>NZ_JAENHO010000002.1 GCF_016785085.1 Paractinoplanes lichenicola | reverse complement strand
GGGGAGGCGCGTAGCAGTGAGACGCGTGGCGGGGAGGCGCGTAGCAGTGAGACGCGTGGCGGGGAGGCGCGTAGCAGTGAGACGCGTGGCGGGGAGGCGCGTAGCAGTGAGACGCGTGGCGGGGAGGTGCGTGGCGCTGGCGGTGCGGCGGCGGTGGGCGGGCGGGCCGGTGAGCGGCGCGGCGGGCTGTCCGACGACCTGGCGGCCGGGCTTGTCGTCGGGCTGGCCTATCCGGAGCGCGTGGCCCGCGTACGGGAAGCTGGTGGCCAGTCTTTCTTGATGGCGGGTGGCACCGCGGCCGAGCTCGGGGCGGGCAGCGGGCTGGCCGGGGTGGAGTGGCTGGCCATCGCGTCGGCGGATCGGGCCGCGGGCGCACGGACGGCGCGGATCAGGGCGGCGGTGCCGCTCGACGAGGCCACCGCGATCGAGGCCGCGGGCACGCTGCTGGCCGACACGACCGAGATCGGCTGGGTGGACGGCGACGTGGTGGCCCGCACGGTCCGGCGGCTCGGCGCGATCACGCTGGTCGAACGCCGCCTCACCGACCCCGATCCCGCCCTCGTGCGCGCCGCCCTGCTCGACGGGCTGCATCGGGAGGGGCTGGGCCTGCTCACCTGGTCCCGGGGCGCCACCGAGCTGCGGGAGAGGCTGGCCTTCGCGCACGCCGCGCTGGGCGAGCCGTGGCCCGACATGTCCGACGAGGCCCTGCTCGCCCGGGCCGAGGAGTGGATCGAGCTGGGCCGGGCCCGTCGCCGCGCCGACCTGGCCCGGGTCGACGTCGCCTCGGGTCTGCGCCGGCTCCTGCCCTGGTCGGTCGCGGGCCGGCTCGACGAGGTGGCCCCCGAGCGCTTGCCGGTCCCGAGCGGTTCGCGGGTGCGGGTCGATTACGCCGACGCCGCGGCGCCGGTGCTGGCCGTGAAGGTGCAGGAGGCGTTCGGCTGGCGTGACGCTCCTCGCCTGGCCGACGGCCGCGTGCCGGTCCTGCTGCATCTGCTCTCCCCCGCGGGCCGTCCGGTCGCCGTGACGCGCGATCTGGCCTCCTTCTGGCAGCAGGGCTATCCGCAGGTCAGGGCCGAGCTGCGCGGCCGCTACCCGCGACATTCCTGGCCGGAGGACCCGACCACGGCCGAACCCACCCGCCGCACCAATCCGAGGTCCCGATGAGCTATGTGGTCGAGGTCGAGCATCGGTTCCGGGCGGTGCAGGGCCTGCCGTCCCCGGTCCGTGCCCGGCAGGGCCGGTCGCTGCTCGGTCCGGGCGAGGGCGTCGAGTTGATCGTGCGGGCAGGGGTCGCCTTCGAGGACGAGCAGCTGACCGAGCGCGGCTGGTTCTTCGACACCGACACGGCGGCCGCCGAGCTGGAACGCTGCTGCGCCGAGCTGGCCGCCCGCCCGTGGACCGAGATCTTCGACTTCCGCCCGACGTTCGAGCTGGTTGCCCGTCATCTGCACGGCCGCCTGGCGGCACGGCTCCCCCAGCTCGCCTATGTCGAGCTCCGAGACGTCACCTTCGGGGTAACCACGCGATATGTGCTGGCCCCCGGCTGAAGGGGCCGCACTGGGGTGGAGTGGCAGGGCTGAGCGGGGTGGTGAGGCTGAGCGGGTGGCCAGGCTGAGGTGAGGCGGCCGGGCCTGGAGTGGGGTGGCCGGGCTGGAATGGGGTGGCCGGGCTGGAGTGGCCGGCGAAGAGGCGGCGAACGGAATCCCGCCTCGAGGCGTCCTAGGAGGCTAGGTGGGCCGCTGAGGAGGGCGGCGTCGGCTGGGCCGGGATGGCCGAGGCGGACTGCCAGCGGTGCAGCGGCCCCGGCTGCCCGAACAAATACCCCTGCCCCAAGGGGCACCCCACCCTGGCCAGCGCGTGCGCCCGCGAGGCCGTCTCGATGCCCTCGGCCACCACGACGATGTTCAGGTCGGTGCAGATTGCCAGCACCGAGCGGCACAGCGCCTCGGCCCGGGCCGGAGCGATGTCGACGTCGGTGAGGGTGGCGTCGAGCTTCACGATGTCGATCGGCAGGGAATGCAGCTGGGCCAGGGCGTTGTAGCCGCTGCCGAAGTCGTCCAGGGCGATCCGCACCCCGTGCGAGCGCAACCTTTCGACCATGGCGGCCGCGATCGTCATGTCCTGGATGCGGCGGGTCTCGGTGATCTCCAGGACCAGGCGGGACGGGGGCAGGCCGCTGCGGGTCAGGGCCCCCGCCACCGATTCCTCCAGGCCCGTCTGCCCCAGCCGGGCGGCCGACACGTTGACGTGGATGTCGATCGGGCGGCCGTAGACCCTGGCCAGCGCGGCCGCGTCGACGCAGGCCCGGTCGAGCACGAAGTCGTCGATGGCGGCGACCAGGCCGGTGCGTTCGGCGACCGACACGAAGACGTCGGGGTGCACCGGGCCCGCCTCCGGCGACGTCCAGCGGGCCAGCGCCTCGACCGCGACCGTCGCCCCATCGGTGAAGCGGACGATCGGCTGATAGAAGACCTCGAAGCCGGGGTGTCCGGAGGCCAGCGCCTCGGCCAGCAGGTGGGGCAGGTCGGCGTTGGGCCCGCCGTCGGGGGTGCCGGCGTAGCGGGCCATCGAGCCCTTGCCCCGGCGCTTGCTCGAATACATCGCGGCGTCGGCCCGGCGCAGCAGCGCGTCCGCCGTCATCGGCTCGCCGGGCTCGGTGACGACGAGGCCGAGGCTCGCGCCGACCCCCATCGTGTGGCCGTCGATCTCGAACGGCTCGCGGAGCGCGCCCAGGATGCGGTGGCCGGTCGCCTCGGCGTCGGCCGCGTTGTGGTCGAGCAGCACCGCGAACTCGTCGCCGCCGAGCCGGGCCACCAGGTCGTCGGGCGAGGCGCAGCGCTGCAGGCGTTCGGCGATGGCGCGCAGCACCCGGTCGCCCATGCCGTGGCCGAAGCTGTCGTTGATGAGCTTGAAGTCGTCGAGGTCGGCGAAGAGCACCGCCACCGGCCGCCGGCCGAGCGCCCCGGTCAGCCGCTCGGTGAACAGGGCACGGTTGGCCAGGCCGGTCAGCGGGTCGTGGAACGCCTGATGGTGCACGCGGTCGAGCAGCACGGTGTTGTCGACGATCGTGAACATCTGCCGGGCCACGACCAGGCCGAGGCCGAGCCAGCCGAGGTAGGCCTCGAACGGCGAGAGCGGCTTGCCGGCCCCGCTGTTGATCGCGATCATGATGCCGGTCGCGGTCACCGGCACGTACGGAAGCAATAAATGCAACCACTCGCGCTCACCGGTGTCGACCGGCGGCTGGGCCCGGGGTGACGGTGAGCTGAGGGCCGCCACCGCCAGCAGCGCGGGGCCGAGCAGGTGCCCGGCCGCCTGCCACGGCGGCAGCGGCCCGTCGGCCAGGTGCACGAACCGCAGGGTGTCGGTGATGCCGAGCGCGACGATGGCCGCACCGGCCAGCGCCAGCGGCTTGCGGGCGGCGCGCGAGTCGGGCCGGGTCAGCAACAGAAGCCCGACCATGGTGGCCAGCACGAGGTCGGCGATGGGATAGGCGGCGGCCGCGACGATCAGCGAGGTGGGCTGGCCGTCCCAGCGATACCAGTCGCGCGGGACGATCGAGTAGGCCAGGGCGAGCAGCGAGCCCGCGATCAGCACGCTGTCGATCATCAGGGCGAACTGGTCGCGGCGGGCCGAGGTGGGCACGGAGCGGGGCCGCGTGTACGGCGCCACCAGCACCGCGCCGATCAGCGCCGTGGGCAGCAGGAAGAACCCGATGTCGGACACCATCGTGAGGGTCCGGTCGGGCACGACGACGTCCTGGACGACCCACCAGAGCCGGTTCAGCGCCCAGCCGGCGAGCCCGGCCCCGACGATGATCCGCCAGCGGCGCTGCAGCCCGGTGCGGCTCCGAGCCGCCGCGAGGCAGATCGACGCCGCGGTCGCCCCCACGACCAGTTGCGCGGCGTCCGCGTAGATCCGCCATTCACGCGGCTCGGTGAGCGCACCGAGCGCTGTTACCCCCAGGACGATCGCCAGCGTGACAAGGAGTCGCGCCGTCATCATCACCACCCTTTGAGAAAGGCCGCTGTAACCTACCGCAGCGAAGGGTGCGACGAAGAGTGCTCAGTCGTTCGGAGTCAGATCGGCGACAATCACCGTGACGTTGTCGGGGCCGCCACCGCGCAGGGCCAGGTCGATCAGCCGCTCGCAGCACGACTTCGGGTCCTCGGCGGCCAGCATCTCCTGCTCGATGGTCTCGTTGGTGACCACGGCGGTGAGGCCGTCGCTGCACAGCATCCAGCGGTCGCCCGGCTCCGGTTCGACGATCACGTACGCCGGGCTGACCGGCTCGCCCTGCAGCACTCGCGTGACGACCGAGCGGCGCGGGTGTCCGGCGGCCTCGTCGGGGCGGATCAGGCCCTGGTCGACGAGCATCTGCACGTACGTGTCGTCCTTGGTCAGCTGGTTGAGCCGGCCCTCGCGCAGCAGGTAGGCCCGGGAGTCGCCGACGTGCGCCATGGCCGCGCGGGTGCCCGAGAAGATGACCGCGGTCAGCGTGGTGCCCATGCCCTGCAGGGAGCTGTCGGCCTCGACCTGCTCGGCGATGCGGCCGTTGGCCACCTCGAGCGCCTTGTGCAGCGCGTCCATCTGATCGTCGTTCTCGATGGGCACGTCGAGCGGGGTCATCGCCTCGATGGCGATGCGGCTGGCAAGGTCACCGGCGGCCATGCCACCCATGCCGTCGGCGACGACGAGGAGGCGGTCACCGGCGAAGTAACAGTCCTCGTTGTTGCTCCGGACATGCCCTTGATCGGTACCGGCGGCCCACCGCAGATGCAAGGTCATGGCGTGCAGCTTCCCAGATCATCGCAACCCTGTCTGCACGCGGTCGGCGGCGCGTCGCCAGAAAAGGTCGTCACCTGGGGTTCAGGGGACGGCCGAGGCACCGGGGATCGACCTCCGTCACACGGCGTGTCGGTGCGATCCACGAAAGCACCGAGTCCGACAGGGGCCAGCCACGGACCTCGACAGCGCTCTCCGGCGGGCGTACGGGCTCGGGGCAGAGGGTCTTGGAACGGACTTGGTCGTTGGGGAGAAACGTTACCTGGCCGCCGCTCTGCAACACAGTCGTCGACGTGTCATCCACACTGATCAACTGCCCCCGTACGACCTCAAGTCTGCCCCCGGGCGCCCCGACCTCGACGGCGCTGTCCGGCAGCACGGGCGCGCGCAGGAAGACGACGCCGATCACCAGCGGCGCCACGAGGGCCGCCCCGACCGCGGGCCAGTGCGTGACGAGCCGGGCCGACCAGGGTGGCACCGGCCCGGTCAGCAGCGGCCCGAGCAGCGGCGGCACACCCAGCAGCAGGGCCGTCGACGTCTCGCCGGAGCGCCAGGCCTCGGTCAGGCCGGGCCACACGAAGATCAGCACGATCACGCCGACCAGGATCGGGACGCCCAGCGTGATCCACAGCATCAGCCAGCGCTCGCCGCGGAACCGCTGCGCCGCGGTCAGCCCGAGGATCGCGACGAGCAGCATGACCAGCGTGGGCAGTAGCCGCAGCTGCCACGTGAACCCGGCCAGCATCGCGGCCAGCAGCACGACCCAGTCGGGCATCCGCAGGGCGGTGACCGACAGCAGTGAGCGGCCGGCGTCGTCCGGGGTGCTGACCAGCAGGATGCCGCCGAGCAGCCGCAGCACGAGAATCACGGCGGGGACGGTCCAGATCAGCGTGATGATCAACGCGCTGATCATGCCGAGCGGCGAGATGTACTGCACCAGCAGCAGCATGGTGGGCAGATCCTGGCGGCTCAGATACCACAACCGCAGCACGAGCAGCACCAGCGGGAACGCCGGCAGCACGGTCAGCAGCCAGTTGAGCTGGGCCCGGCGCCGGCGGGGAGCGATCGGGGCGCCCTTGGTGAAGACGTCGGTCACCGGAACACCTCCTCCCACGGCAGCTCACGGATCTCCGGCCGGGCGGGCCGGGGCTGGGTGGCGATGGCGATCGGGACCTTGCCGTTCAGCTTCGTCTCGGACTGGAGATTCTTCTGATACGCCTCCTCCCAGCGCCCGTCGGCCGGGTCGTAGTAGGAGCGGTACAGCGTCAGGTCGACGAGTTTCTTGAGCGCCTCGTTCTCACCGACATTGACCCCGTACGACTCGGTCTTGTCGGAGCCGACGTCCCAGTGCTCGAACTCCCCGGGGTTTCTGTCTTTGAACCCGGCCAGGATCGCCGCGTCGGTCGAGACCGCGGTGACCCTGCCCTTGCGGAGGTCGTCGATGCACTCCCGCATCCGGTTGCGGCTGACCACGTCGATCTTCAAGTCTTGCAGCGGACCAGTGCTCGTCGCGGTCGAGAGCGAGCAGACCGTCTCCCCCTTGAGGTCGCGGAATGTGGCGACTTTAGGGTGCCCTTTCAGCGTGAGTACCGACTGCTCGGTGAACAGGTAGGGCTCCGAGAAGGTGACGTCCTTGCGAGCCTCCCGGTCGGCGGTGATGCTGTAGCTGGCGATCACGAGCTTGACCGGCACCCGGTTGCCCTTGAGGTCGACCGCCTGCATGCGAGCCCGGTCCTCGCTCTCCATCCCGTAGAAGCGCACGTCGTCCCGGCGGAACCCCAGGTCCTCGGCGATCATGTAGGCGATGTCGATGTCGAAGCCGCTCCAGACCCCGTTCTCGTCGCGGATCGCCGTACCGGGCTGATCGTCCTTGACCCCGATCGGCAGCACGGTCCACGTGTCCACGCCGGACTGCGCGCGCAGGTCGGCCACCGACGGCGGGCCGCTGCCGAAGACTCGCACCAGCGTCAGCGCGAGCCCCAGCACCAGGGCCAGCCCCAGCGCGGCGAGCCGGAACATCGCCAGGTGGAATCGGGGCGGCGGGTCGAGCAGCGGCTCCGGCTCGGGCGGGGGCAGCCGCCGGTCGACGGCCTCCCGCTCGGCGACGTCCTGCACCGCGATGTCCTCGGCCGTGCCCTCCGGCCCCGCGGGCGTGCGGCGGCGCAGCGGCCACGCGAACCTGCTCGACGTGCCGTTGCGCCCGGAACCCATGTCGGTCATCGCCCAACCCCCCAGTCATGGCGGGCCAATAGTGCCGCATGAATGTCACGACCGGGATTCCCGGCAGGGCTGATTCACCCAGCCCCCGTGGGGTACGCGAAACGGCATGAGGCCATCCGTCATCGCCGGCGCCGCGCTCGTGACCGCGCTCGGCGTCCGGATTGTCCGGTCCCGCCATCGCCGCTTCCTGCACCCCGACGGTCGTTCGTTCACCGGCGAACTGAACGTCTGGGGCCTGCATACGGGAGCCGGCCTGCTCGACCGTCCGGCCCGGCACGACGTCACCGTACGGATCTCGAAGGGCGCCGGCACGAAACCCGGCCGAGCCGACGTGCTCGGCCTGGTCGTCCGTGTGCACGGCCCCGGACGCGACCTCGACCTGCTGCTGTCAACCTGCGGACAGGGCCGGCTCACCCGGCATCTGCCGGTGCCCCGCCGCACGTTCGACACCCTGTACGGCTCGATCCTGGCCTACCGCACCGGCACCGCCCGCAAGATCTATCTGTCCGCCCGCCCCGACGCCCCACTGGGCCACGACCTCGACTCGATCACCGCCGGCCGGATCACCCTGCTGGCCGACGACCACCCGTTCGGCCGGGTCACCTTCGCCGGCGGCCCGCTTCCCGCCCGTACGGACGCCGCTTCGGCCTTCGACCCCATCCGCAACACGGCCCCGGACCTGCACCCCACCGGCACGATCCACGGCACGCGAGCCCTCGCCTACCGCCTCAGCCAACTATGGCGCGGCGCCCACCCGGCCGCCCCCGCCCCGGACGCAGTCCGCAGGTCGGTCGCACCCGGGTAACCGTGCGCCCGGCGGGCATCCGCCGCCCAAGATCGCAGCATGAGATGCTGTGCCTCGCTGGACAGCCAACAGACGCTGGTAGGAGGCCCGGTGACACGACGGTGGTCAGGTGTTGTGCTGCTGACCGTCGTGACCTTGGCCATCTACCTGATCACCCCGGATCGGCTGCCTGCCGCGCACCAACCTCACCCGCCGCCGGCCGGCGGGCAGGGCTGGTCGGCCGGCAACGCCCACGATCCAGCCGGGCATCCTCAGGTGGCCTCCGACGGTGTCACCATGCTGCCACGCGTGGCCGCTACCGAATTGGCTCTGCAAACGCCGGCCGTGTCCAGTCTCGCTTCCGCGGAGCCGTTCCGATGGCGGCTGGGTGAAGGACTGGCCGGGCGGGCCGTCCTCGCGTGGCAGCCCGACCTGCACGCCCTGAAGATCCTGCGCTGCTGACCGCGCCCGGCACGGATACAAGCCGCCGAACGCCTCGATGTGCGACGGCCGCGCTGTGCCATGCCCTCCGCGTCCCCATCGGCAGCTTCCCCAAGGTTGATCATGAACCTGAGCATCATCGGACAGGCCGCGGGCTTGTTCGCGGTCACCAACATCGACGACATCCTGATCCTGGCCCTGTTCTTCGCCCAAGGCGTAGGACACCGGAACACCACCCGCAACATCCTCGTCGGCCAGTACCTCGGCTTCGCCGGCATTCTCGCCGTCGCCGTGGCCGCCGCGGTCGGCGCCACCTTCCTCCCCGAGCAGGCCGTGCCTTATCTCGGCCTGCTCCCGCTGGCGCTGGGTATCAAGGCCGCCGTCCAAGCCTGGCGGCACCGCGACGACAACGACGACGACCGGACCGAGGCGGCCAACGACGCTCCCGGCATCCTCGCCGTCGCGGCCGTCACCTTTGCCAACGGCGGCGACAACATCGGTGTCTACGTACCGGTTCTCGCCACCACCGGTGCAGGCGGCATGGCCATCTACGTGACCGTCTTCCTGCTCCTGGTCGCCGTGTGGGTCGCCGCCGGGCGGTTCTTCGCCACCCGCCCGATCATCGCCAGGGCGCTCAGCCGCTGGGGACACATCCTGCTGCCCATCGTCCTGATCGGCATCGGCCTGCTCATCCTCATCGAGGGCGGCGCCTTCGGGCTGTGACGCCGGAAAGACGACGGAGCGGGGCACCCAGCCGGGCATCCCCGCTCCGTCGTTCAGCACGCTTCAGGGTCAGCGGTACGCGACCACGACCGCGCTCTCCGCCGGCAGTTCCACGCGGTCGCGCTGAAGCACGACGCCCTCGGCCGTGGCCAGCAGAACCTTCGACGGCACGTCGCGCAGGGACACCGTCTGCGGCACCGCCGCCAAATTCACCGCCACCGCCGTCTGCCCCCGGCGCATCACCAGGTGCTGGTCGCCGTGCCAGACTTCGACCTTGTCGAGCCACGGGTCGGTCAGTTCGGGGCGGGCCCGGCGCAGCGCGATCAGCCGCTTGTAGAGGTCGAGGATCTCGGCGTGGCCGGGCTTGGCCACCTCGTCCCAGTCGAGCTTGGAGCGGCGGAACGTCTCCGGATCCTGCGGGTCGGGCACTTCGGCCTCGGCCCAGCCGTGCGCGGCGAATTCGCGGCGCCGGCCGTTCTGCACCGCCGCGGCCAGCTCGGGTTCGGGGTGGCTGGTGAAGAACTGCCAGGGGCTGCTGGCCGCCCATTCCTCGCCCATGAACAGCATCGGCGTGAACGGCGAGGTCAGCAGCAGCGTGGCGCCGACCTTGAGCAGGCCCGGCGACAGTGTGGCCGAGATCCGGTCGCCGATGGCCCGGTTGCCGATCTGGTCGTGGTCCTGGAGGAATGCCACAAACCGATGACCCGGCGTACGGGTCCTGTCCACCGGCCGCCCGTGCCGGCGTCCGCGGAAGCTCGAGAACGTCCCGGCGTGGAAGAACGCGCCGGTCAGCACCGTCTGCAGCGATTCCAGGGAGCCGAAGTCGCCGTAGTAGCCCTGCCGTTCGCCGGTCAGCAGCGCGTGCAGCACGTGGTGGATGTCGTCGTCCCACTGCGCGTTCAGCCCGTAGCCGCCCGCCTCGCGCGGGGTGATCAGCTGGGGGTCGTTGAGGTCGGACTCGGCGATCAGCGACAGCGGCCGCCCGACGTGAGCCGAGAGCGACTCGACCTCGACGGCCATCTGCTCGAGCAGGTGGATCGCCGAGTGGTCGGCCAGCGCGTGCACGGCGTCGAGGCGCAGCCCGTCGACGTGGTAGTCGCGCAGCCACATCAGCACGTTGTCGACGATGTAGCGGCGCACCTCGTCGGCGCCCGGTCCGTCCAGGTTGACCGAGTCGCCCCACGGGTTGTTCCCGGCCGGGCTCAGGTAGGGGGCGAACATCGGGGCGTACGCGCCGGAGGGGCCGAAGTGGTTGTAGACCACGTCGAGCACCACGCCGAGGCCGCGGTTGTGGGCGGCGTCGACGAAGCGCTTGAGCCCGTCGGGCCCCCCGTACGCCTCGTGCGGCGCGAACCACGCCACGCCGTCGTAACCCCAGTTGTACTCGCCGTTGAACGAGTTCACCGGCAGCAGCTCGACCAGGTCGACACCCAGGTCGACGAGGTGGTCGAGGCGTTCGATGGCGGAGTCGAAGGTGCCCTCGGGCGTGAACGTGCCGACGTGCATCTCGTAGAGCACCGAGCCGGGCAGCTGGCGGCCGGTCCACGCCTGGTCGGTCCACGCGAAGGCCGCGTGGTCGTAGACCCGGCTGGGGCCGTGCACACCCTCGGGCAGCCACTGGGCCCGCGGGTCGGGCCGCTTCTCGCCTTCCAGCACGTACGCGTAGTCGGTGCCGGGCGTGGCCGACGGCACATCGCGCCGCCACCATCCGTCCGCGCCGCGTTCCATCTCCAGCTCCTCGCCACCGAGAGAGAGCCGTACGGTCTGCTCCGGTGCCCACACCTCAAAAAGCGTCATTTCTCTTTCACCAGGAGCGCGACGGGATAGGTACGCAGGAGCTCGGCCACCGAGAGGCGGTTCCCGCCGTAGCTGGTATTCGTGAACACTTCCGTCCAGCTGTGGCCGTCGAGTGACACCTCGGTGTCGCCCCAGCCGCCGTGGCGTGACAATCCGACCGGCAGCCGCGTGGCGATCGTCACCGCGCCGCCCCGGTCGAAGCCCAGCAGGTGCTCGCCGCAGCGGCCCTCGGCGTAGACCGGGCGGTAGCCGCCGAACAGCTCGGGCCGCTGCCGGCGCAGGCGCAGGGCACGGCTGGTGACGAGCAGCTTGGCCGCGCCCGTCTCGTCGACCGGCGGCAGCCAGCCGTCGTCGATGCGGGCCAGCAGCTCGCGGCGGGCGCCGAAGTCGACCGGGCGGCGGTTGTCCGGGTCGACCAGCGAGAAGTCCCACAGCTCGGTGCCCTGATAGACGTCAGGCACGCCGGGCATGGTCAGCTGCACGGCCTTCTGACCCAGCGAGTTGACCCAGCCCGGGGGCGTGATCGAGGCGGCGAAGTCGGCCACCTCGCGGTGCAGCGCCGGGTCGTCGTAGATCTTGTCGACCATCTCGCGCAGGGCGGTCTCGAAGCCCTCGTCGGGCTGCGTCCAGCTGGTCGAGGCGGCACCCTCCTTGGCCGCCTTGAGCGCGTACGCCTGCAGCCGCTCGCGCGAGAGCGGCCAGGCCCCGACCGCCGCCTGCCAGACGAGGTGCGCGAGCGCCGGGTCGGGCAGCGGGGCGATCCGCACCCAGCGGCGCACCACCTCGGTCCAGTCGCCGGGCACCTCCGACAACACCGCAAGCCGAGCCCGTACGTCTTCACTGCGCTTGGTGTCGTGCGTGGACAACGACGTCATCGCGTCCGGCCAGCTGCGGCGGCGCTCCTCGTTGGCGTCGTGGAAGTTGTCCGGGGTCACCCCGAACTCGGTGGGGTCGTTGCCGACCTCGTTGCGGGCGGTGAACCTGGTCCAGCGGTAGAACGCCGTGTCCTCGACGCCCTTGGCCATCACCGCGCCCGTGTACTGCTGGAACCGGGCGGCCAGCTCGTCGGCCGGGTTGCGCAGCCGCCCGAGCAGCTGGTCGAGCACCGGGATCAGCTGCGGGCGGCGGCGACCGGCCTCGGCCCGGGCCTTGGCCAGCTGCCGGGAGCCGTACGGGAGATAGGAGCGGTAGACCGGGAAGCAGGCGGCCAGCTCGGCCAGGGCCCGCGGGGCGGCCTCGACCTCGGGCACGAGCCGGGCCATCCGGGCCAGCTCGGCCCCGAGCAGCTTGGTCGCCGCCGTGTATTTGGTCTCGTGCACCAGATCCTGCCAGGACGTCTCGCTGCCGGTCAGGTGGTGCTGCAGGGTGTCGAAGAACGCCTCGGTGCCGGGGTCGACGAAGACGCCGCCGACCTCGGCCAGCGCGTCGTAGCCGGTGGTGCCGGCGACCGGCCAGCCGGGCATCTCCTCGCCCGGCTCGAGGATCTTCTCGATCACGAGCCACGCGTCGGGCGCGGCCTCGCGCAGCCGGTCGAAGTAGGCCCCAGGGTCGCGCAGCCCGTCCGGGTGGTCGACGCGGATGCCCTGGACGATGCCCTCGCGCACCCAGCGCAGGATCTCGGCGTGGGTGGCGTCGAACACCTTCGGGTCCTCGACGCGCAGCCCGGCCAGGTCGGTGATCGAGAAGAACCGCCGGTAGTTGAGCTCGCTGTCGCCGCGGGTCCAGTTGACCAGCTCGTAGTGCTGCCGGTCGTGCACCTCGCGGGGCGAGCCCTCGCCGGTGCCGTCGGCGATCGGGTAGCGCTTGTCGAAGTAGCGCAGCTCGCCGTCGGAGATACGCAGGTCGTCCAGCGCGTCGGGCGAATCGGCCAGGGTCGGCAGCAGGATCCGGCCCCGCGACCAGTCGATGTCGTAGAAGCCGGCGAACTCGGACTCCTGGCCTCGCCGCAGGACGTCCCACCACGTCGGGTTGACGTGCGGAACGCCCACGCCGGCGTGGTTGGGCACGATGTCGACCACGAGCCCGAGGCCGGCGTTCTTCAACGCGCCGGACAGGTCGGACAGGGCGGCGGCGCCACCCAGCGCGGGGTTGACCGCCGAGTGGTCGACGACGTCGTACCCGTGCTCGGAACCGGGAGTCGAGGTGAGCAGCGGCGCCGTGTAGAGGTGGCTCACCCCGAGGTCGGCCAGGTAGTCGGCGAGCTCGGCGGTGGCCTGCAGCGGGAAATCGGGGCGGACCTGGACTCGGTACGTTCCGGAAGGGGGCATTCAGACCGTCCTGTCGAGCACGATGAGCGACCTGTCGGGCACCCAGATCTTGTTGCCGGCCTCGACGACCGACGGGCGATCCGGGGACGGCTCCGCCGTCTCGATAACCCTTTCCCACTTCTCACCGTATTCAGCCGGTGGAGTGGCGAACTCGATCGGGGCATCGTGGGCGTTGAAGAAGAGCAGGAACGAGCTGTCGACGTGCCGCTGGCCGTACTGGCCGCGCTCGCGGATGCCCTCGCCGTTGACGAACAGCGCGACCGCCCGGCCGAAGTCGTTGCCCCAGTCGTCGCCGGCCATCTGGCGGCCGTCGGGGGTGAACCACTCGAGGTCGGGCAGCGGGTCGCCGCCGCCGCGGGCGGTGACCGGCAGGCCGGTGAAGAACCGGCGGCGCTGGAACACCTGGTGGCGGTGGCGGAAGGCGGTGAGCTTGCGGGTGAACTCGAGCAGCGTCTCGTCGGCGTCGCCCCAGTCGATCCAGGCCAGCTCGTTGTCCTGGCAGTACGCGTTGTTGTTGCCCTGCTGGGTGCGGCCGAGCTCGTCGCCGTGCGAGATCATCGGCACGCCCTGCGACAGCATCAGCGTGGCCAGGAAGTTGCGCCGCTGCTTGGCCCGCAGCGCGAGCACCTTCTCGTCGTCGGTCGGGCCCTCGATGCCGCAGTTCCACGACCGGTTGTGGCTCTCGCCGTCCCGGTTCTCCTCGCCGTTGGCATCGTTGTGCTTGTCGTTGTACGCGACCAGGTCGTTGAGCGTGAACCCGTCGTGCGCGGTCACGAAGTTGATCGAGTGGAAGGGCTTGCGGCCGTCGTCCTGGTAGAGGTCGGCCGAGCCGGTGATCCGCGACGCGAACTCGGCCAGCGTGGCCGGCTCGCCGCGCCAGAAGTCCCGGACGGTGTCGCGATACTTGCCGTTCCACTCGGTCCAGTTGGGCGGGAAGTTGCCCACCTGATAGCCGCCGGGGCCGACGTCCCACGGCTCGGCGATCAGCTTGACCTGGCCGACCACCGGGTCCTGCTGCACCACCTCGAAGAACGTGGAGAGCCGGTCGACGTCGTAGAACTCGCGAGCCAGGGTCGAGGCGAGGTCGAAGCGGAAGCCGTCGACGTGCATCTCGGTGACCCAGTAGCGCAGCGAATCCATGATCAGCTGCAGGCTCTGCGGGCTGCGCACGTTGAGGCTGTTGCCCGTGCCGGTGTAGTCCATGTAGAACTGCGGCTGATCGTCGACCAGGCGGTAGTACGTCCGGTTGTCGATGCCCTTGAGGCTCATCGTCGGCCCCAGGTGGTTGCCCTCGGCGGTGTGGTTGTAGACGACGTCGAGGATCACCTCCATGCCCGCCTTGTGCAGCGCCTTGACCATGCCCCGGAACTCCTGGGTCTGCTGGCCGAGCGTGCCCGTCGACGAATAGCCGTGGTAGGGCGCGAAGAAGCCGAGCGTGTTGTAGCCCCAGTAGTTGCGCAGGCCCAGGTCGTGCAGCCGGTTGTCGTGCACGAACTGGTGCACCGGCATGAGCTCGACCGCGGTCACGCCCAGGCTCTTGAGGTGCTCGATGATCGCCGGGTGGCCGATCGCCGAGTAGCTGCCCCGCATGTCCTTGGGCACGTCGGGGTGGCGCTCGGTCAGGCCCTTGACGTGGGTCTCGTAGATCACCGAGTGGTGGTACGGAATGTCCGGCCGGCGGTCGTTGCCCCAGTCGAAGTACGGGTTCACGACCACGCCCTTGGCCATGTACGGCGCCGAGTCGAGGTCGGACATCTGATCCGGGTTCTCCATGTCGTACGCGTACATCGCCGGATGCCAGTCGATGTCGCCGTCGACGGCCCGGGCGTACGGGTCGAGCAGCAGCTTGTGCGGGTTGTAGCGCAGCCCGCGGGACGGGTCGTACGGCCCGTACATGCGGTAGCCGTACCGCTGCCCCGGCTCGACCCCCGGCAGATACGAATGCCACACGAACGCGTCCTGCTCGTGCAGCTGGACCTTGCGCTCGTTGCCCGAGGGGTCGAACAGGCACAGCTCGACCGCCTCGGCCCCCTCGGAGAAGATCGCGAAGTTCGTGCCCGTGCCGTCGTACGTGGCACCCAACGGGTACCGGTGACCAGGCCAAACCTGCATGTCGTGCTCCCCACCCCTCGACCGACCGTGCTGCGATGCGCCCAGCCGCCGGCACTGCGGCGGGACGATCATGCCCCGCGCGCGCCGGCGTAACCCCTGAGCGAACGTGTTGTCGGTCATTCTCACCGATGGGATGGACCACGTCTTCGCCAAGGGCGGATACCCGCCGGGAGGACTACGACACATGAAGGTTTGAATTCGCGCCGAACGAGCATCTCTTGCCCCGTGTCAAATATCTTCGGGCCGGAGTCGTGCGGTTCCCCGAACCGTGAATGGCTGGTCGCCGACGGCCTCGGAGGATTCGCCGCGGGCACCGTCCCGGGCCTGCGCACCCGCCGCGCCCACGGCCTGCTGACCTTCGCCGGCTCGAGCGCCCTGGCCGCGCTCGACCTGACGGTGACGCTCCCCTCCGGCGCGAAGGTCCCGCTCTATGCGCACGAGTGGGCGTCCGGCGTGACGGACCCGTCGGGGCACCGCTACCTCGAGACGTTCGCCCTGGTGGACGGCGTGCCGCGGTGGCGCTGGCGGATCGGCGACGTGGTCGTCGAGCGCGAGGTCGCGATGCGGCACGGCCACCCTTCGGTCGCCGTGACCCACCGGGTGGTCACCGCTCCCGGCCCGGTCGGGCTGGCCCTGGCCGCCATGTGCACCTGGCGTGACCTGCACGGCGAGCGGCGCGCGGGCGACGGGCCGCTGCGGGTCGAGCCGGTCGCGGGCGGCGTGGTCGTCGAGGGCGCGTACCGGGTGCACGGGCCGGGCTGGCAGCCCGGCGGCGAATGGCACCTGGGGGCGTTCACCCGGCACGACGGGTCGACCGAGGATCTCTGGCACGCGGGCACGTACTTCGATCGGGTGAGCCCGGGCGACGTGATGGAGATCTCGGCCTGGGCCGGCGACCTGGCCGAGGTGCCGCCGCCCGCGTCGTCGGTCGTGCGCGCGGCTCGCGCCCGCGCCCGGGAACTGGTCGCCGCGGCCAAGGCCGACGGTCCGGCCGAGACGCTCGTGCTCGCGGCCGACGCCTTCATCGTGCGGGCCGCGGACGGCCCCGATGTCGTCGCCGGATATCCGGGGTCCGGCCGCAGAAGCACCGACACCGCGATCGCGTACGAGGGCCTTTTCCTCGACACCGGGCGGGCCGACGAGGGACGCGAGTTACTGCGGGCGAGCGCCCCGGCCGAGTTCGAGTCAGCGCTGTGGCTCGTTCACGCCGTGGACCGGCACGTACGCCGGACCGGCGACAGCGACCTGGCCGCCGAGCTGGCCGATCCGCTGACCGCCCGCCTCGGCGAGCACGCGGGCGACGACCTGGTGACGATCCCCGGCATCGGCAAACCGGTCAGCCTCAACGCGCTCTGGGTCAACGCCCTGGCCGCCCTGGCCGACCTGCGGGCCGAGACCGGCGGCGACGACGCCGAGCTGCGCACCCGGCACGCCCGCGCGCAGGAGTCGTTCCGGCGGCGGTTCCCGGCCCCCGAGGGCTGGCTCTACGACGTGATCGACGGCCCGGCCACCCCCTATCCGCTCGGCGCGGGCAGCCATCAGAACGACCCCTCGCTGCGCCCGCATCAGCTGCTCGCCTGGTCGCTGCCGCACGCCCCGATGCGCGGGGCCGGCGGTGAGGCGGCGCTGCGGCGGATCGGCGCGGCGCTGCTGACCCCGCTCGGCCTGCGCACGCTGGCCCCGGCCGAGTACGGCTTCCAGGGCGACGCCCCCGAGCACGGCGGCGTGCAGCCCTGGCTGATCGGGCCCTACGCCGACGCCTGCGCCGCGCTCGACGTGCCGTCCGACGGCCTGTTCGACGGTCTGCGGGCGCACCTCGGCGAGTGGGGCACCGGGTCGGTCAGCGCGAGCGCCGACGGTGACCCGCCGCACCGGGCGACCGGTCTTCCCTTCTCGGCGCGATCGGTCGCCGAGCTCCTCCGCGTGATCTCGAGGTATGAGCCGTGAGCCGGATCCTGATGTTGTCCTGGGAGTACCCGCCGCTGCTGGTGGGCGGGCTCGGCCGGCACGTGCACGCCCTGGCCACCACGCTGGCGGCGGCCGGCCACGAGGTCACCGTGGTCACCCGGCACGCGCCGGGCGCGCTGCGGGAGGAGTACGCCGAGGGCGTCCGCGTCCTGCGGGCCCCCGACGACCCGGTGCGGTTCGAGGTGCGCGACGGCGACATGCTGTCGTGGGCGATGGGCTTCAACCACACCCTGACCCGTACGGCCCTGCGCGCCGCCCGCACCGGCGACTACGACGTGGTGCACGCGCACGACTGGCTGGTCGCCCAGGCCGCGGTGACCGTGCGCGACCACCTCGACATCCCGCTGGTCGCCACGATCCACGCCACCGAGTCGGGCCGCCACCAGGGCTGGCTGCCGCACGCCCACAACCGCTCGATCGACGACATCGAGCGGTGGCTCGCGCACGAGGCCACCCGCACGATCGTCTGCTCCGACTACATGCGGGCCGAGGTCCGGCGCCTGTTCGACGTGCCGGCCGGGCGGATCGACGTGGTCTGGAACGGCGTCGACATGCTGGCCTGGTCGCCCCGGCCGCGCGCGGTCGCCGCGGCCCGCCGCCGCTACGCCGGCCAGGACGGGCCGCTGGTCAGCTTCGCCGGGCGGCTCGTCTACGAGAAGGGCGTGCAGCACCTGCTGGCCGCCGTGCCCGCGCTGCGCGAGCGGCACCCGGGCCTGCGCGTCGTGATCGCCGGCGACGGCCCGTACCGCGCCGACCTGGAGGCCCTGGCCACCGAGGGCGTCACGTTCGCGGGCTTCCTCACCGGCCACCACCTGACCGGCCTGATGGGCGCCTCGGACTGCTACGTCGTGCCCAGCATCTACGAGCCGTTCGGCATGGTGGCCCTGGAGGCGGCGGCCGCGGGCACCCCGGTCGCGGTGGCCGCGACCGGCGGCCTGGCCGAGATCGTGGACGACGGCGTGACGGGCGTGAAGTTCCGGCCCGGCGACCCGGCCGCGCTGGCCACCGCGGTCGGCGCGGTGCTGGCCGACCGGGAGCACGCCCGCGGCCTGGCCCGCCGGGCGCGGCGCCGGGTGCACGACGACTTCGCCTGGCCGCAGATCGCGGCCGCGACGGTCGCCACCTACGACCAGGCGCGCGACGAGGACGCCCACCGGGTGGCCCGCGAGGCCGAGAACGTGCTGGCCCGGGTGGCTGTCTAGGGCAGCCGGGCCGAATAGATCGCGAGATTGGTGTACGCGGCCGACAGCGCCGGCACGGGCACGTCGTGCTTGGCCGCCTCGGCCACGAAGTCGCCCAGGATCGCGTCGACCTCGACCGGCTCGCCGCGCATCATGTCGCGATACATCGACGAGGTCATCTGCTCGCCGGTGGCCAGCCCGTCCCGGAGCACCTTGACCGCCCCCGGCCGCGGCGGGTGCCCGGCCGCCGTCGCGATCGCCATCGCCTCGGCCGCGATCCGCGCGCCGAAGGCCGTGCCGCCGGGCGCCCGGTTGATGTCGCCGACCGGCGCCCGCATGAGCGTCGTGGCCGCGCCCAGGCTGGCCAGGAAGACCCATTTCTCCCACATGTCCTGCACGACCGTCGGCGTCGCGAACGCGTCGAAGCCGGCCCCGGACAGCGCCTCGGCCACCCGCGGGTCGGCGGGCCCGCCGGTGAGCGGGCCGAACGCGATCCGCTGCAATCCGGTCATCCGGACGATCCGGCCGTCGGCGGTCACGTCGGCGTGGATCATGCAGACGCCGCCCCAGGCCCGCTCGGAACCGAACGCCGCGACCATCCGGTCGACGTGGCGCATGCCGTTGAGCAACGGGATCACGACCGTACGGGGGCCGACCGCGGGTGCCACGTCGGCCAGCGCCTGGTCCAGGTGGTAGCTCTTCACGGCCAGCAGCACCAGGTCGAACGGGCCGTCGAGCGTGTCCGCGGTGACCGTACGGGGTGTGAGAGTGATCTCGTCGAGCCGCAGGCCGTGCTCCGACAGCTGCGCGGCGCGCCCGGGCCGTACGAGGAAGGTGACGTCACGGCCGGCCGCCGCGAGCAATCCACCGAAATGTCCGCCGGTCGCCCCCGCGCCTACGACTAGTGTCCGCACGAGCACCGAGCCTAACGTTCGTGCCTGGCCATGTTCCGACAACAGCCCCTAGGATCTGCGGTTATGGGCAAAGGCGTTCACATCCAGGAGCTTCCCGGGCTCGGCACCCGCTACGACGTCGACCTCCGCTCGAGCGACGGCGAGCGCGTGTCGATCGTGGTGTCCCGTGACGGCAAGCGCCACCTCTACGTGTTCACCTCGCGCGGCGACGAGCCGACCGCCGTGATCGAGCTGACCGAGGAGCAGGCGCGCAAGATCGGTGCCGTGCTGGCCGGCACCTTCTTCACGGACTGAGCGGAAAAGGACCACGTGCACGCGAACCTCATCGGGCTCGGCGCCCTGATCCTGGTGGCCGGCCTGCTGGCCCGTTTCGGCCGGCGCATGGGCCTGCCCACCGTCCCCTTCTTCATGCTCGCGGGCATCCTGCTCGGCCCGAGCACCGGCGGCCCGGTCGCCTTCGACCACCCCGAAGACCTCGACATGCTGGCCCTGTTCGGGCTGGTCATCCTGCTGTTCCACCTGGGCCTGGAGTTCCCGGTGGAGCAGGTGCTGGGCAGCGGCAAGCGGCTGTTCTGGGCGGCCGGGGCCTACATCGGCATCAACATCGGCGCCGGCCTGGCCCTGGGCTTCTCGATGGGCTGGGGCACCAAGGAGGCGTTCGTCATCGCCGGCGCGGTCGGCATCTCGTCGTCGGCCATCGCCACCAAGCTGCTCATCGAGATGCGCCGGCTGGCCAACGCCGAGACGCCGGTCATCCTCGGCATCATCGTCATCGAGGACCTTTTCCTGGCGTTCTACCTGGCCCTGCTGAGCCCGATCCTGGAGGGCGCGAGTTCGGCCGGCGAGCTGGTGCTCAACATCGGCATCAGCTTCGGCTACCTGGTCGCGCTGTTCGCGGTGGCCCGCTGGGGCGGCCGCTGGGTCGGCAAGGTGCTCGACAGCCGCGAGGACGAGATCGTCGCGATCATCATGATCGGGCTGGTCGTGCTGGTGGCCGGCCTGTCGGCCGAGATCGGCGTCTCCGACGCGATCGGCGCGCTGATGATCGGCCTGGTGGTGGCCCGCACCTCGATCCGGGAACGGGCGGAACGCATCGCGGTGCCGCTGCGCGACGTGTTCGCCGCGATCTTCTTCATCGCGTTCGGCCTGAGCATCGACGTCGGCGCCATCGGCTCGGTGATCTGGCCGGTGCTGATCGCCATCAGCATCACCGTCGTCACCAACATCACCGCCGGCCTGATCACGGCCCGGCTGTTCGGCCTCAATCAGCGCGGCGCGGCCAACGTCGGCCTGACCGTGCTCGGCCGCGGCGAGTTCTCGCTGATCCTGGCCACGCTGGCGCTCGGCGCCGGGCTCGACGAGCGGGTCGGCCCGTTCATCGCGCTCTACGTGCTGATCCTGGCGGTGCTGGCGCCGATCGTGGCGGCCAACTCGAAGTTCCTGGCCCGGATCATCCCGGACCGCCTGCTGCACGACCGCTGGCGCTACGTGCGGGAAGAGACGATCAGCACGGCCTGCACCCACCTCGACCGCATCCAGATCACCGAGACCGACATCGACGAGTGCGCCGAATGCGTCGAGATGGGCGACACCTGGGTGCAGCTGCGCATGTGCCTGATCTGCGGGGCGGTCGCTTGCTGCGACGACTCGACGAACAAGCACGCGACGGCGCACTACGAGGAGAGCAAGCACCCGCTGATCCGCTCGCTGGAGGACGGCGACGGCTGGCAGTACTGCTACGAGGACCAGTCGCTCGTCCGCGAACCGGCCGGTTCGAGCAGGTCTTGAACGTCGGCATCACCGGGGTCGCGTACGCCCTGCCGGCCCGGACGGAGCTGACCGATGACCTGCAGCAGCGGGTCGCGGACGGCCTGCCCGTGCCGGCCGGGCTGTTCCGCCGCACCACCGGCATCGTCCGGCGCCAGGTCGCGGCGGACGACGAATACGCCTCCGACCTGGCCCTGGACGCGGCGACCAAGGTGCTGGCGGACACCGGCACCGACCCGCTCGACGTCGACCTGCTGCTGTTCGCCAGCGCCACCCGCGACATGACCGAGCCCGCCACCGCGCACGTCGTGCAGGCGGCGCTGGGCAGCCGGGCCCACGCGCTGGACGTCACCAACGCCTGCAACAGCTTCCTCAACGGCATCGACCTGGCCCGCTCGATGATCCTGGCCGGCCGCGCCCGTACGGCCCTGGTCGTCACGGGCGAGACGCCGACGCGGGCGATGCGCCCCCGGCTCGAGGGGCTGGCCCAGGCCCGTACGGCGTTCGCCGGCTACACGTTCGGCGACGCGGGCGCGGCCGTCCTCGTCCAGCCCGTGGCCACCGGCGGCATCCTCGACGTCGACACCGAGACCCACTCCGAGCACTGGCCGGTCGGCGGCATCTTCGGCGGCGGCTCCCGGCACCCGCGCAGCGTCGAGCACACGTATTTCACCGGCGACGGCACGCGGCTGCGCACGGTATTCGAGCGGATCGGCGCCGGGCTGATCGAGCGGGTCGCCGAGCGTACGGGCTGGGGCTGGTCCGACTACGCCAAGGTGCTGGTGCATCAGGTCACGCTGCCCTACCTCGACCGGTTCGTGGCGGTCACCGGCGTCCCGCGCGACAAGCTCGAGGTCACGGTGGGCGAACTCGGCAACATGGCGTCCGCCTCGATCGGCGTGCAGCTGGCCCGCGTACGGGCGGAACTTCACCCCGGTGATCGGGTGCTGATGGTCGGCCTGGGCGGCGGCGTGAGCCTGATGACGATGGTGTGGGAGGTCTCGTGAGCACGCCGTTGTGGGTGATCGTCCCCGCCTACAACGAGGCCGCCCGGATCGGCGCCACCCTCGACGCCCTGGCCGCGCAGACCGACACCGACTTCACGCTGCTGGTGGTCGACAACGGCTCGACCGACGAGACCGCCGCCATCGCCCGGCAGTTCCACGGCCCCTTTCCCTCGTACGTGGTGGTCGAGCGCGAGAAGGGGGTGGGGTGCGCGGTCGACACCGGATTCCGGCACGCCATCGCCGCGGGCGCCGTCCACCTCGCCCGTACGGATGCGGATTGCCTCCCCGCCCCGGGCTGGGTCGCCGCGGCCCGCGCGGCCCTGCACGAGTCGTCCGGTCTCGCGTGCGGCCGGATCACTGCCCGGCGCGACGAGCACGGCCCCTTCGGAAGAGCGTTTTTCCGTACGCTCGTGGTGCTGGCGGCGAGCTTCGGCCGGATCCGACCCGCCCATCGCGGCCCCGAGTTCAAGGCGCCGTACCGCATGCACGCGGGCAACAACATGGCGATCACGGCCGAGCTGTACGAGGCGTGCGGCGGCATGCCCCGGCGGCCCTCCCCCACCGACCGCACGTTCCTCAACCGGGTGCGGCGCACCACCCCGGCCATCGTGCACAGCCGGCACATGGTGGTGGCCAACTCGACGCGCCGGATCAAGGCGTACGGGGTCGTGGGCACCGCCAAGTGGTATCTCGACCGGGGCAGCGGCGTGCGCACGGCGGATCCGCGCTGATGCTGAGCGACTTCATCGGCGGGCTGCGCGAGGACGACGACCGGCCGGCCCTGCCCGGCGTGCGCCGCGGTGAGCTGGCCCGGCTCGTACGGGGCTATGCGGTTGCCCTGAAAGCCGAGGGGCTCGAGCCCGGCGACACGGTGGCCCTGGCCGTGCGACCCGGCGCCCGCTCCCTGGCGACGCTGCTGGCCGCGTACCACCTGGGGTTGCGCATCGCCGTGGTCGACCCGACGGCCGGCCCCGAGGTCGTACGGGCCCGGCTGACCCTGGCCGCGCCGCGTCTCGTGCTGGCCGACGCGGCGGCGCAGGCGGTGGCCTCGTGGGCGGCTCCCCTGGCCCGCCGGGCCCAGCTCGCCCTGCCGTCGTTGACTTCGCTCGCCCCGGTGAGAACCGTCGGGCGCCGGCTCCCCGGTTCGGCGCCGGCTCTGCGGCGGGTGACGGGTGCGTTCCCCAGCCCGTACGAGGGTGGAGGCGACGCCGTGGTCGTGTTCACGTCGGGCACGACCAGCCAGCCGCGCGCGGTCGTGCACACGCGCGCCTCGATCTCGGCCGGCATGGCCGCGGTGCGCGACCTGGTGCGTCCCGTGCCCGGCCGGCCGGTGCTGGGTGGCACGTTCTTCGTCCTGCTGCCGTCGCTGGCCAGTGGCGCGCCCGTGGCCCCGCCGACCAAGCGCAACCTGCGCCGTCTCCGGCCGCAAGCCGTCTATCTGACCCCGCCGCAGGTGCGGGCCGCGCTCGCCGCGGGCAGCCGGTTCGACGACGCTCGCGTCTACAGTGGATCAGCGCCGGTTTCGGCGAACCTGCTGTCCGCCGTACGCCGGGCCGGGGCGCGCGAGGCGTGGGGGGTCTACGCGCTGACCGAGGTCTTCCCGGCGGCGGCGGTCGAGTCGGCGGCCAAGTCGGCGTTCACCGGCGACGGCGACCTGGTCGGTGAGTTGCTGCCCGGGGTGTCGGGCCGGGTCGTCGACGGGCAAGTCTTGCTGGCGGGGCCGACGGCGGCCGACCGGTATCTGGGGTCGGAACCGTTCGAGTGGGTTGCGACCGGGGACATCGGGCGGGTCTCCGGGCGCACGGTAGTGCTCGGTGGGCGGGCCAAAGACATGATCCTGCGGGATGCCGAGAACATCTATCCGGGGTTGTACGAGCCGTCGCTGCACGTGCCGGGGGTCGAGCTGGCGGTGCTGGTGGGGGTGCCGGCCGGGGACGGGGACGAGCGGGTGGTCGCCCTCGTGCAGACGGCGGAGGGTGTGTCCGCGCCGGATGTTCGGGCTGCCCTGCGGGGGCCGCTGGATCGGATGGGGTCGGCTCGGCCGGACGCCGTGGTCTTCGGGCGGGTTCCGTTGGCCGGGCGCTCGCGGAAACCGGACAGGGCGGCGGCATCCTTGCTGGCAGCGACGTTATCCACAGGCCTTCCCCGCCCGCCCGCACAACGGCGTAGGCTCCTCACCCGCCCTGGGTGGGCGGGGGAGGCGGTGGCTGCTCCGCACGCTACGACCGACAAATCGGACAGGTCTAGTCGATCTTCCACAGGGGAGCTTCCGGCGGTGCCGCGGCAGGGCGGGCGGGCTGAAGCGGGAGCCGCTCCCGGGCCGCGGCAGGCGGGAGAACCCGCACGGGCGGCAGAGGCGGAGGACGACCCCCATCCCCCCGTAACGAAAGACGCGGCGGATCCCGGAAAGCCGGGGCGGGACGAGTCGTGAGCGGGGTGGCACGGCGGCGGGATCGGCGGGTCTACCTGGCTAGCCATCCGGTGTTGTTCGCGTTGATGGCGGCGACCCGGGGCCGACCGGTGCGGCGGCTCGGGAGCACGGTGCTGGTGCACGGCGCGAAGGCCTACCGGACCGTGCTGACCCGGGTGCCGCTCGATCGCACGGCGGCGGGAACGACCGGGGGCGCGGCCGGGGAACTGGCGGGTGCGGGGGCACTCTTCGATCAGGACGGGGACGACCACCGGGGTACGCGGCGGAACACGGCGGCGATGCTCGGGTCGGTGGGCGTGGCCAAGCTGCGTCCACTCTGGATGAAGGTGCTCGACGATCGGCTGCCGGTGCTGGCCGCGGGTGGTGAGCTCGATCTGGTGCCGCTGGCGGCCGAGATCGCGGGCGCTACCGCGGCGGAGCTGCTGGGGCTCGACGTCGATCCGGTCGAGCTGGCGTCGGCGGCCCGGGAGGCGGCGAGCGCGGCGGCCCGCGCCCATCTGCCGGGGCCGGGCCGGCGGCGGGCCGAAACGGCGGCGGCCACCGCGTCGGCCCGGCTGGTCAAGCTGATCATGCGACAAAGAGGCGACGACACGCTGCAACACGACGAGGCCGGGCTGCGGTCGATGATCGCCGTCGCGGCCATCAACACGTCGGTGGCGGCGATGCCCCGCGCCGTGGCCTGGGCCTGCGACGACGACCTGTGGGAGCACGCGGCCGACCCCGTCCTCACCGACGAGCTGCTGCGAGTGACCGCGCCGACCCCGCTCCTCCCCCGGGTCGCCGCGGCCGATGCCAAGATCGGCGGCTGCCCGGTCAGGAGCGGCGATCGCCTGCTGCTGATCGCCCGGCACGCGGCCGACGCGCACCGAAGGGATCCGGACGTCGGCGTTCCGGCCCCGGCCCGTACGGCGCAATTGGTCTTCGGCATCGGCCCGCACGCCTGCCCGGGGGCCGGCCTGGCCCGAGCCCAGCTGGCCGACCTGCTGACCGCCCTCGCGCCCTACCGCCCGGTGGTCGTGCGGGCCCGCGCCGACCGCAAGGCCGCCCTGCCGGGATGGCGGTCGCTGACGATCAAGAGCCGGCCGTGAGGATCGCCGTCACCGGGGCCAGCGGGTTCTGTGGCGGTGTGGTGGCCCGGCTCGCCGCGGAGCAAGGTGCGGACGTCGTCTGTCTTGGCCGGCGCCCCGGCCCGGTCGGCCAACACATCTTCTGGGACGCCACCGCGACCGCACCCGATCTGGCCGGCGCCGACCTCGTCATCCACCTGGCCGCGACCGTCGGCGACAGCGGCGACGACAACACGTTCGCGGCCGTCAACGTCGATGGCACCCAACGATTGCTGGAAGCGGCGGGCGACCGGAGAGTCGTCTGGGTCAGCAGCGCCAGCGTCTACCGCCCCGGGCCCTACGACGGACCCGTCCGCGAGGACCACCCGACCGACAACCAGCGGACCGCGTACGGGAGAACGAAAGCCGCCGGGGAAGGACTCGCGCTGCGAATGGGGGCCGTCGTGCTGCGGCCGCGGGCGGTCT
This sequence comes from Paractinoplanes lichenicola, assembly GCF_016785085.1. Lineage (GTDB taxonomy): Bacteria > Actinomycetota > Actinomycetes > Mycobacteriales > Micromonosporaceae > Actinoplanes > Actinoplanes lichenicola. The sequence continues at coordinate 945,011 of NZ_JAENHO010000002.1, read as the reverse complement.
ACGGCGACGGCGATCCGCACCTGCTGCCGCGGCTCCGGAGGACCGTACGGGGGAACCGGTCGTGGCTGCCGGGGCCCGATGTGCCGCTCAGCCTGACCGCGGTCGAGAACCTCGCCTCCGCCTGCCTGGCCGCCGCGCAGTGGCCGCCGGGGGCGTACAACATCGCCGACGCGCGACCCTACTCACGGGACGCGGCGATCACCGCGGTGCTGGGTGTGCCCGTGCGACACGTGCCGATCACGCTGGCCCGGGTGGCCGCAGTGGTTTCCCGCAACCTCACCCCGTACGCGATCGATCAGGTCACCGACGGGCTCGTGCTCGACATCGGCAAGGCCCTGTCCCGGGGCTGGACCCCGACGGCGAAGCTCAGGACGTCTTGACCACGCGGGAACGGGCGACGGTCTTGCCGTACGTCCCGTCGCTGTCGGAGCGGGTCGAGACGGCGTCGACCGAGAACACGTAGCGGGTCTGCCGGTCGAGCCCGACGATCGTGGCCGTCATGTAGCCGCAGGTGGCCCCGGGCGTGACGACGGTCCAGCCGATGTCGCGCTGGTTGCCCAGCATCGCGTCCTGACTGATCGCCGTGATCCGGTATTCGACGATGTCCGCCGTGGCCGGGTTGTACCAGGTCACCGTGCCGCTGGTGGTGCCCGCGGTGGCGTCGGCGCCGTTGATGATCTGATTTTTCACCGGCGGGCAGGCGAAGCTGCCGGTGGGCGTGGGGGCGGGCGTGGTCGTCGGCAGCGGCAGGAAGCCGGTCGGGAACGGGGTCGACTTGCCCACGGCGCGGCTCGGTGCCGCCGACGGCGTGGGGGTGCCGTTCGCGACGACGACCCACGACTTGCCGGCTGCCTTCTCGGCCTCCTTCGACGAGGAGTCCTTGCCGCAGCCGCTCAGCACGAGCGGCGCGAGCACGAGAAGCCCCAGCCAACGACGACCCACGAGCAACCCCTTCCGTCCGGCGCTGTCAGAGGATCCGATCGTCCGCGCCGGCGGAATGCTTAGCGCCCCGGGCTCAGCGACCTCTCGGGCTCGGCGGGCGCCTGCTTGAACTGCTCGCGGGAACGGCGGGCCAGATCCTTGGTGGCGGCCGAGTTGACCCAGGTGCCCAGCACTATCGACGCGCCGGGGATGACCTTGGCGAACATCCGCTTGGCGGCGCGGACGCCGGCCATCTGGGCCAGCTTGACGCCCAGCCGCAGCATCACGCCGCTCAGCGGGCGGTTGCCGGCCCCGGCGAACAGGTGCTCGGCCCGTTCGCGGCCGGCCGCGACGCCCAGCGCCAGGCGGGCCGTCTGGGCCATCTTGTGCACGCGCTGGAGCACCAGCAGGTCGGTCGCGCGCTCGGGGGCGCACGGGTCGTGGCCGAAGGCGGCCGAGATGTGCAGCACCATGCGCGCCTGGTTCCAGGCCAGGACGCCCACGTCGAGCACCGCGCCGGGCAGGCCGGTGGCGCCGGAGACCGCGCCCGAGATGCGGGCGACGGTGGTGAACCGCTTGATCGCCAGGTCGGCCAGCTGGTCGGGCGTGCGGCCCGGGTTGTCGGCCCGCATGCGCTCGGCCCACGCGGCGGCCTCGGGGCCGAGCCGGCGGACCGCTTCGAGCGCGAGGTGCTCCGGCGCGTATTGCGGGTCGGCCTTCATCCGCTGCCAGAGGGAGCCGGGAGGGGCGTCGGTGCCGCTGTCGGTGATCACGTCGGACGGGTTTGCTGAGTTGGTCACCAGATCGCTCCGAGGGGGGAAGGGAACGTTCCTGTTCTATTGTGCCGTGCACATGCACGTGCACGCGAGTGTTCTTCCCCTGTAGTGCTCAAGCTGAGATCTGTCGTACCGATTACCCGGAGCGTGACGAGCGAACGCCCGGTGGCCCGGCTGCGCCTTACTCCGCTGCTGGCGGCGGGCGCGGTCATGCAGCTGGCTGCCATCGTGCTGTACGCGGTCAACTCCGCGCATCAGCGGTTCAGCCCGGCCTGGGGCTGGCTTCCGGGCATCGCTCTCACCCTGGTCACGGTGGTCGCCTGCTGGCAGACGGCCCGCACTCCCGGCCTCGACCGGGTGGCCGCCCGGCTCTGGCGCTCGATCGGCGCCACGGCGTTCTTCGTGGCCCTGGGCAACATCGGCGACGCCCGGCAGTCGGTGCTCGACCCGGCCCGGGCCACCCAGCAGCAGCACGACACCCCCACCGCGATCTGTTACGCGATCGCGATCGGCCTCGTGATCTGGACGCTGATGCGGCTCCCGCTCGACCGGCGCGGCACCACCGCCCGGTTCCTGCTCGACGCGCTCACCATCACCGTGACCGTCGGGGTGTTCGCCTGGTATTTCACGACCCGCGCCATCACCTCGGGCTCGTCGCAGCACACCACCGTCCCGACGCTGATGCTGGCCGTGCTCGGCCTGATCGTGGCGCTGGCCATGATCAAGGTCGCGATGAGCGGCACGGGCGGTCTCGAGCAGGGCGTCCTGCGCTGGTTCGCCGGCGCGGCCGCGATCGGCACCGTCGGGGGCGGGTTGTTCCCGCTCTTCGTCGAGGTGCCGCCCGGGCTCAGCGGTTCGCAGATCTTCGCCCCGGCCACGATGCTGTGCCTCGCGTTCGCCGCCGATCGGCAGCGCCGGGCCGTGGGCGGGCCGGTTCGGCCGCCGCGCCGCCGGTCGGTCAGTTCCATCCCGTACGTGGCGGTGGCGGCCACGGACGGGCTGCTGCTCTGGGTCAGCGGCGAGTCCGGCCGCACGGTCCTGGTGGTCGCCGCGGCCGCCTCGCTGCTCACCGCGATCGTCGCCGTCCGCCAGTTCACGGCCCTGCGCGACAACGGCCGCCTGCTGCGCCGGGTCGACCAGCAGCTCACCCAGCTCAACGACTACCAGGCCGAGCTGCAGCACCGGGCCACCCACGACGGGCTGACCGGCCTGGCCAACCGCGCCCTGTTCGAGCAGTCCGCGAACGAGATGCTCGACGCCGGCGTGCCGCTGTGCCTGGCCATGGTCGACCTCGACGACTTCAAGACGATCAACGACCGGCTCGGGCACGCGGTCGGCGACGCGTTCCTGGCCGCGATCGCCGACCGCCTGCGCACGACGCTGCGCACGTCGGACATCCCGGCCCGGCTCGGCGGCGACGAGTTCGGCATCCTGCTGCCCGGGCTGACCGGCGACGAGGCGCTGGCCCTGCTGTCCCGGATCGACGAGGCGATGTCGGTGCCCCTGAAGGTCGCCGGTCACCAGCTGCTGGCCCGGGCCAGCACCGGGCTGGCCGAGGCGTGGCCCGGCGCCACCGCGGCGGAGCTGCTGCGCCGGGCCGACATCGCGATGTACTACGCCAAGGACAACGGCAAGGCCCAGTTCGCGGTGTACGACGCGGCGCTTGAGCGCACCCACGAGGCCGACCAGAAGCTCGGCGCCGAGCTGCGGCACGCCTTCGACGCCGGCCAGTTCACGCTGGCCTACCAGCCGATCGTGCGGCTGCCCGACGGCCTGTGGACCGGCCTGGAGACGCTGATCCGCTGGCCGCACCCCGAGCGCGGCTTCATCGGGCCCGACCTGTTCATCCCGATCGCCGAGCGCACCGGCCTGATCGTGCCGCTGGGCACCTGGATCCTGCACACCGCCCTGGGCCAGATGGCCGCCTGGGACGCCGAGTTCGGCCCCGGGGTCGCGCCGCGCGAGCTGGGCGTCAACGTGTCGGCCCGGCAGCTGCGCGAACCCGGTTTCGCCGGCGAGGTCCGCGAGGCGCTCTCCTTCTCGGGAGTCAGCCCGGACCGGCTGGTCGTCGAGGTGACCGAGACCGCGGTCTTCGACGGCGGTGTGGCCCTGGACACGCTGCTCGAGATCGTCAAGCTCGGCGTGAAAGTGGCGCTTGACGACTTCGGCACCGGGCACTCGTCGCTGGGCCTGCTGCGTACGGTGCCGGCCAACACCCTCAAGGTCGACAAGTCCTTCGTGGCCGGGATCGGCGGCGCCTCGGAGGAGGCGGTGATCGCCACCGCCATGATTCAGATCACCGACGGCCTGCACCTGAAGGCCGTGGCCGAGGGCGTCGAGACCGAGGCGCAGGCCGACACCCTTTACCAACTGGGCTACCGTTTCGCGCAGGGGTACCACTTCTCCCGCCCGCTGCCGCCGGCCGAGGTGCGCTCGCGCCTCACCGACGGCGAGTTGGCAAGATCGACGGTGGTCCGGAATTAATCGCCGGGCCGGGTTGTTCGCAGGTTTTACCCCTTAACGGAACTCAGGAGGTCCTCGACGTGCTCGACCCCAACGAGCTCTACGAGCTGGCCGACGACCTGCCGGAGCTGGACGAGCCGGTGCTGGTCCAGGCGCTCACCGGTTTCGTCGACGCGGGCTCGGCGATCCAGCTCGCGCGCGAGAACCTGCTGGACCGGCTCGACAGCCAGGTCGTCGCCACGTTCGATCTCGACCAGCTGCTCGACTACCGGTCCCGCCGCCCTCCGATGATCTTCGACGAGGATCACTGGGTCAGCTACGAGCAGCCCAGCCTCGTCCTGCATCTCGTGCGCGACCAGCTCGGCACCGAGTTCCTGCTGCTCGCCGGGCCCGAGCCCGACCTGCAGTGGGAGCGTTTCATCGCCGCCGTGACGGGCCTGGTCGAGCGGTTCGGCGTGCGCCTGACGGTCGGGCTCAACGCCATCCCGATGGCCGTGCCGCACACCCGCCCGGTCAGCGTCACCGCCCACGCCACCGACAAGGCGCTGCTCGGCGATCGCGAGCCCTGGCTGCAGAAGGTGCAGGTGCCGGCGAGCGTCGGCAACCTGCTCGAGTTCCGGCTGGGCGAGAACGACCACGACGCCATGGGCTTCGCCGCGCACGTGCCGCACTATCTGGCCCAGACGACCTATCCGGCCGCGGCCGAGCTGCTGCTCGACTCGGTGTCGGCCACCACGGGCCTGGCCCTGCCGACCGGCGAGCTGCGCGAGGCGGCCAAGGTCGTCCGGGAGGACGTGGACAAGCAGGTCGCCGATGACGAGCAGGCCGGGCGCCTGGTCTCCTCGCTCGAGGCGCAGTACGACGCCTTCCTGCGCGGCCGCGAGGGCAACCTGCTGGCCGACAGCGACCGGCCGCTGCCCACCGCGGACGAGCTGGGCGCCGAGCTGGAGCGTTTCCTGGCCGAGCAGCAGCGCCGGGAGAACGACCAGGGCTAGTTCTTGACCATGAAGTCGAGGGCACGCGGAATGTGCCTGTCCCAGAACGACCACTCGTGCCCGCCCGGCTCGAACTCGCTGTCCAGCGGGATGCCGGCGCGGGCACAGGCGTGTACGAAGCGCTCGTTCTGCTCGAACAGGTGATCGCCGGTGCCGCAGCGCAGCATCAGCCGGGGCAGGGCGCCCTTGTCGGCGTTCTCGATCAGGTGCAGCAGGTCGTCGTCGGTGCCGGTCACGTCGCGGCCGGCGAAGACGCGCTCCATCACCTCGCGGATGTGCGGCCGCTCGTCCTTGTGCTGCAGCCACGACAGGTCGAGCGCGCCCGACAGGCTGACCGCGGCGGCGAACTGCTCGGGCCGGCGCAACGCCCACTTGAAGGCGCCGTAGCCACCCATCGACAGCCCCGCCACGTACGTCTGCTCGCGCTTGTCACTGACCCGGAAGAACCGGTGCACCAGCCCCGGCAGCTCGTCGGAGAGAAAGGTCCAGAACTTCATCCCGTACGCCTCGTCGGCGTAGAAGCTGCGATGCACCTGGGGCATGACCACGGCCAGGTTGTGGTCGTAGGCGTACCGCTCGATCGACGTGTAGCGGGTCCACGCCGTGTGGTCGTCGGTGAGGCCGTGCAGAAGATAGAGCACGGGCGGCGGGGTCGCGCCCTCCTGCGGCAGCACCACCGTCATGGAGGTGGCGAGGTCGAGCGACTCGGCGGAGAAATCAACGTGGATCAGGGCCATCGGGCCAGTCTCGTCGTTCGCCACGCGTCCCGCCAGGCGATCCAGCCACCCCCCGGACGTCGACGTAGTGGCGCAGCTCGACCGGGCCGCCGTCCGGGGCGGACCAGCCGGCAACCGTCGTACGGGTGTAACGCCAGCCCGTGGACTCGTAGAACGCGATCGCCGAGGACCGGTCGGTGGCCACCACGTTCAAGGTCAGGACGCGCTGGTGCGCGGCGGCCCAGGTGCGCGCCTCGGCCAGCAGCGCGCCGGCGGTGCCGTGACGGCGCGCCTCGGGCACGACGAACAGGCGCGTGACCTCGTCGTCGAGGACAGCCACGTGACCGACGATCAGCTCACCGTCCTCGGCCACCCAAGCCGCCGTGGCCGGGGTGAGCCACGCTTGCGGGTCGTCGGGCCAGTTCAGCGGGTACGCGTCGGCGTCGTGCACCCGGCGCAGGGCCGCGGCGCAAGCAGGCAGGTCGGCGGCGTGACGGGGACGGACAATCACTGCTGTGCCCTCCAGAACTGGCGGGCCGCGAAACCCTCGCGGCGCAGCCAGTGCTCGGTGTAGACGATGCGGGCGGCCGCGACGACGATCAGGGTGTCGCGGGGCGGCTCGGTGAGCGGGCGGCCGCGCTCGGCGTGCTCGTTCTCCCAGCGGAACGCCTCCCAGTAGCGCTCGCGCTCGGCATGGTCGGGCGGCAGTACGCGAGCCTCGCCGAACACCTGGGCTCCCCGGCTGCTGGCCAGGCCGGTGAGTGGGGCGAAGATGCCGATCGAGACGCGCGGGTCGGCCTCGAGGTTGCGCACCTTGGGCGAGCGGGGCGCGGCGGTGAACATGACCGTGAAGCCGAGCGAGTAGTAGCGAACCGGGGTGGCCAGCGGGCCGCCGGGGCCGGTGGTCGCCAGCACGCACATGTTCTGCGCCGACAGCAGGTTGAGGATGCGTTCCTCGAGGCGTTCCCGGGGCAGCCGGCCGGCGGGCATCGGCTCGGCGAGCCAGGGGTTCGTCAGGGGCATCTGATCTCCGTTGCTCGAGGACAGCCGGGGCCTTCAGCGTGGCGAACTGGCCGCTACGAAGGCGGCGACCTGCCGGGATGTGGATTCCCGGGGCCAGGCGATGACGAGCGTGGCCGGAACGGCGTCCGTGACCGGGCGGCAGACCGCGCCCGGCGGCAGGCGATCACGGATCGACTCCGGGAGCACCGCGACCATCCGTCCGAGCAGGATGAGTTGCATCAGCTGGTTCGTGTCGCTGATCGGATAGCCGGTCACGCCGGGACGGGCCTCCGGCCAGCGGGGCAGCGTCTCGCCGCTCAGGTCGGCCATCGACACCGCGGCCCGGCCGGCCAGCCGATGGCCCTCCGGCAGCACCACGACCTGCTCCTGGGTGTGCAGGTCGTCGCAGTCGAGGCCGGTCAGGTCGTTCTGCGGCCGGTGCAGCAGCGCGAGATCGGCGCGGCCGTCGCGGACCATCTGGGCGCGTTCGCCGACGCTGAAGGCGAGCTCGACCGGCACCGCGTCCGGGGTGGCCGCGTAGCGGTCCAGGATCGATCGCAACAGGCCGGCGTCGCCGCCCGGTTTGAGCGCCAGCACCAGGCGCCGGGTGGTCGCGGCGGCCCGCTGCGTACGCCGTACCGCCGCGGCCGCCGCCTCCAAGGCACCCCGGCCCTCTTCCAGCAGCACCTCGCCGGCGGTGGTCAGGCGCACCTCGCGGCTGGTGCGTTCCAGCAGCGTGACGCCCATCCGCCGCTCGAGCAGCCGGATCGCCCGGGACAGCGGCGGCTGGGCCATGTTGAGCCGGCGGGCCGCCCGCCCGAAGTGCAGTTCCTCGGCCACCGCCACGAAGTAGCGAAGCTCCCGGGTCTCGATGTCCATATCTTCAGGGTATCGATCGAGATCGGGTCGATCCTGGTCCGCGACGCCGGGCGGTGGTCGTCTGGAGACATGACTGAAGATGTGGCAATCGCGCTGGTGACCGGGGCGAACAAGGGAATCGGGCGGGCGGTCGCGGACCGGTTCGCCGAGCTCGGGATGACGGTGCTGGTCGGCGCCCGGGATCCGCGGAAGGGCGCCGAGGCGGCCGGCGAGATCCGCGCGGCGGGCGGCGAGGCGCACCCGATCGGACTCGACGTGACGGACCAGCGCGGCGTGACCGCGGCGGCCGCGGAGATCGGCGACCGGTTCGGCCGTCTGGACGTGCTCGTCAACAACGCCGGCGTCTCCGGCGGGTTCGCGGCCCAGACGCCCGGCTCGGCGCAGCTCGGCGAGGTGCGGGCGGTGTTCGAGACGAACCTGTTCGGCGTCATCGCGGTGACCGAGGCGATGCTGCCGTTGCTGCGCCGCTCACCCGCCGCGCGGATCGTGAACGTGTCCAGCGGCACCTCGTCGATGACCTGGATGAACGACGCCACCCACTATCTGAGCCGGATGCCGGGCTCGGTGGGCTATCCGGTGTCGAAGGCCGCCCTGAACATGCTCACCGTGCAGTACGCGAAGGCGCTGTCCCGCGACGGGATCCTGGTCAACGCGATCGCGCCCGGGGCCTGCGACACCGACTTCGCCAAGGGCCTGCCGTTCACGCTGACCCGGACCGCGGCCGAGGGGGCGGCGGTCGTCGTGCGGCTGGCCACGATGGGCCGGGAGTGCCCGACCGGGGGGTTCTTCGACGACACCAGCGCGGTGCCGTGGTGAGTGTTTCGAGTCTCGGGGGGCGCATTCCCGACGGATCTGGTAGGCAGGGATAGACCAACGACACTGCCCGTCATCCACAAAGCACCCCGCCCCGCCCGCGCCTGTGGATAAGTCCGAGCCCCGGCTTGACAAAGGCGTAGCGTCAACCCCCGGTCTCCCCGTGGCGGGTGGGGGTTAGGGATGGCCGTACATGACAAGATTTATTGTCGGAAGAAACCTCGGAGGATCAATGCGGATTCGGCCGGTCCTTGGCGTGACATCCCTGGCCGCGGCGCTGTTGGTGGCGCCGTCGCCGGCTCAGGCGGGCGGCGGCGGTCACGCGCCCGCGCTCGGCCCCACCGCGACCGGCTACGGCGGCGCGGTCTCCACGGTCGACCCCACGGCCACCGCCGTCGGCCTCGACATCCTGCGCCGCGGGGGCAACGCGGTCGACGCGGCCGTCGCCGCCGCGGCCACCCTCGGGGTGACCGAGCCGTTCTCGGCCGGCATCGGCGGTGGCGGCTTCTTCGTCTACTACGACGCCCGCAAGCGCAGCGTCTCCACGATCGACGGTCGCGAGTCCGGCCCGGCCACGATGAAGGAGACCCACTTCATCGACCCGGCCGACAACACGCCGTACGAGTTCGCCGAGGCTCGCGTCTCCGGCCTCTCGGTCGGCGCCCCGGGCACGCTCGCCACCTGGCAGTCGGCCGCCCGCAAGTGGGGCACCAAGTCGCTGCCGAGCCTGCTCGAACCGGCCGCCCGGGTGGCCGACAAGGGCTTCCCGGTCGACGCCACGTTCCGCCAGCAGATCGCCGACAACGCCGCCGCGTTCGGCCAGTTCGACGCGACCAAGGCGCTCTACCTGCCCAACGGCGCCCCGCCCGCGGTCGGCTCGACGCAACGCAACCCGGATCTCGCGGCCACGTATCGGCTGATCGCGAAGCAGGGCATCGACGTGCTGTACGAGGGCGCCGTGGCCCGCGACATCGTCCGGACGGTCCAGAACCCGCCGGTCTCCAGCAATCCGGTCGGAAGTTGGACATTCCCGATTCGTCCGGGGACTTTGACGCTGAGCGATCTGAAGAACTATGAGCTGCGCTATCCCGCCCCGACCAAGTCGAAGTTCCGCGACCTGACCGTCTACGGCATGAACACCCCGTCCAGCGGCGGCGTGGCGGTCAGCGAGGCCCTCAACATCCTCGAGACGGCCGGCCTGTCCAAGGCGGACGTCACCAAGGCGCTGCACTACTACCTCGAGTCGTCCGCGCTGAGCTTCGCCGACCGCAACCGCTACGTGGGGGCGTACACGAAGAACTCGGTCTTGCAGAAGCTGGTGTCCGACGGCTGGGCCAAGCAGCGCGCGTGCCAGATCAAGCCGGGCGCCGCGCTGACCAAGCCCGTCCCACCGGGTGACATCACCGCCACCGGGTGCACGCCCGCCACCGTCGGCGGCCCCACCGAGCAGGGTCAGAGCACCACCAACCTGACCGTCGCCGACCGCTGGGGCAACATCGTCGAATACACGTTCACGATCGAGCAGACCGGCGGCAACGCGATGGTCGTGCCGGGGCGCGGCTTCCTGCTCAACAACGAGCTGACCGACTTCAACTTCACCAACACGCAGGCCCCCGCGGCCGACCCGAACCTGCCCGGCCCCGGCAAGCGGCCGCGCAGCTCGATGTCGCCGACGATCGTGCTGCAGGACGGCAAGCCGTTCCTGGCGCTCGGTTCGCCCGGCGGCGCGACGATCATCACGACGGTCCTGCAGATCCTGCTCAACCGGGTCGTGCTGGGCCAGTCCCTGCCGGCGGCGATGGCCGCACCCCGGGCCTCGCAGCGCAACACCGCGGGCATCCAGGCCGAGCCTTCCTTCCGTACGACCTATGGCCCCGCCCTGACGGCGCTGGGTCACACGTTCGGGCCCGACGTGCCCGAGCTCGGTGCCGCGACGGCGATCGAGTTCACCCGGGGCGGCGGCTTCATCGCCTCGGCCGAGCCGGTCCGTCGCGGCGGCGGCGCGGCCGGAGTGGTCCACCCGAAGTAGACGATCTCCAAAACGCCGGCCCCGTCTCAGTGAGGCGGGGCCGGATCTATGTGGTCCGCGTGGTGCAGCGCCTGCGCGAGCAGCCGCCGCACGTGCTCGTCGGCCGCCGAGTAATAGATGAACGTGCCCTGCCGGCGGCCCGTCACCAGGCGTGACATGCGCAGCTTGGCCAGGTGCTGGCTGACCGCGGTCGGCGTGGTGCCGGCCAGCTCGGCCAGGCAGGCCACCGACTGCTCGCCCTGCAGCAGCGCCCACAGCACCTTGATCCGGGTCGGGTCGGACAGCAGCCGGAACGTCTCGGCCGCGAGATCCACCTGGTCGTCCTCGGGCATGTCGAAGTCAGCCAGCTCGTCGTGCATCCCGTCACACTATCCGAGCACCTGACTGCCTTCTTACCTTCGCACTTGCGCATATACGATGCCAGCGTGCTGATCGGGAAAGTGACCGAGGTCCGCTGGGCGGCCGCCGCCACCGCGCTGTTCGTGGCCGGCCTCGTCGCGCAGTTGCTGGACGCCCCCTCGCTGCCCTTCTACCTGGCCTGTTACGCGGCCGGGGGCTGGGCACCGGGCTGGGCGGGCCTCAAGGCGCTGCGCGCGCGGCGGCTCGACGTCGACCTGCTGATGGTCGTGGCCGCGATCGGCGCCGCCTCGATCGGCCAGGTGCTCGACGGCGCCCTGCTGATCGTCATCTTCGCGACGTCGGGCGCGCTCGAGGCCGTGGCCACCCGCAAGACCGAGGATTCCGTACGTCGTCTGCTCGACCTCGCCCCCGAACGGGCCAACCGGGTCACGGCCGCGGGCGAGGAGACCGTCGACACCGCTCGGCTCGAGCCCGGTGACATGATCGTCGTGCGGCCGGGCGAGCGGATCGGGGCCGACGGCGAGGTGGCCGAGGGCGCGAGCGAGGTCGACCAGGCGACGATCACCGGGGAGTCGCTGCCGATCGACAAGCTGCCCGGCGACGAGGTGTTCGCGGGCACCCTCAACGGCACCGGGGCGCTGCGGGTCCGCGTACGGCGGGCCGCCTCCGACTCGGTCGTGGCCCGGATCGTGGCGCTGGTCGAGCAGGCGAGCGCGACCAAATCCCGTACGCAGTTGTTCGTCGAGAAGGTCGAGCAGCGCTACTCGGCCGGCATGGTCGTCGCCACGGTCGCGTTGTTCGTGATCCCGCTGGCCTTCGGGGCCGCGCTCGAGCCGACCCTGCTGCGCGCGATGACCTTCATGATCGTGGCCTCGCCGTGCGCCGTCGTGCTGGCCACGATGCCGCCGCTGCTGTCCGCGATCGCCAACGCCGGGCGGCACGGCGTGCTGGTCAAGTCGGCCGTCGTGATGGAGCGGCTGGGCGCGGTCGAGCGGGTGGCGTTCGACAAGACCGGCACGCTGACCGAGGGGCGCCCCCGGTTGGTGGCCGGGGCCGACGACGACGAGGTGCTGCGGCTCGCGGCCTCCGCCGAGGACCCGTCCGAGCATCCGCTGGCCCGCGCGATCGTCGCCGCCGCCCGCGAGCGGGGCCTGCCCCTGTCCCACGCCGAGCAGTTCGTCTCGATCCCGGGGCGCGGCATCTCGGCCGTGGTCGACGGCCACCTCGTCGAGGCGGGCCGGGCCACCGGCGCCGAGGTGCTGATCAGCATCGACGGGCGGCCCGCGGCCACGTTCGCCTTCACCGACCGGCTGCGCCCGCGGACTCCCGCCGTCGTCGCCGCGCTGACCGCCCTGACCGTACGGCCTCCGCTGCTGCTGACCGGCGACAACGCCGCCGCCGCGGAACGGGTGGCGGCGGCGAGCGGCCTGCACGACGTACGGGCCGGGCTTCTTCCCGAGGAGAAAGTCGAGCACGTACGGCGGGAGGCGGGGCTCCTGTTCGTCGGCGACGGTGTGAACGACGCGCCCGCGCTCGCCGCCGCGCACACCGGGGTGGCGATGGGCCGGGCCGGGGCCGACCTGTCAATGGCCACCGCCGACGCCGTGATCGTCCGCGACGACCTGGGCACCCTGCCCGCCGTCATCGCCCTGTCCCGCCGGGCCCGCCACCTGGTCGTGGCCAACCTGATCATCGCGGGCTCGTTCATCGCCGTGCTCGTCGCGTGGGACCTGTTCGGCGACCTGCCCCTCCCGCTCGGCGTGGCCGGGCACGAGGGGTCGACCGTCATCGTCGGGCTGAACGGCCTGCGCCTGCTGCGCGAACGCGCCTGGACGTCACAGCAGGGCGCGCAACCGCCCGGCGAACCCCTCGGGGTCGGACAGGTGGGTGAACGCGTTGTCGGGAGCCGGCCCTGACCGGGCCCCGGCGGAACCGGCGACGGCCAGCCGGCGGGTGGGTGGTTGCGCTGTCCAGCCCGCGTACGCCCGGAGCAGCGCCGGGTCACGGCGGGGCTCGGCGAACGGGCGGTAGTGCTCCGGCACCGCGGCCAGCCCGGCCGCCTCGACCAGGTCGTCGACCGTGTTCAGCGGGCCGTCGTCGGGCTCGTCCAGGGTGAGCAGGCAGTGGGTCGCGTACGCGTCGGCGAACGCGATCGCCAGCCAGGCCGACGTGCCGTGCCCGACGACGATCGGCGCCCGGTGCAGTTGCAGGTCGTGGACGAGGGCGGCCAGGTCGGCGGCGATCCGCTCCAGGCTGTAATCGGTGCGATGCGGGCACTGGCCGTGGCCGGGCAGGTCGGGCGCGATGACCGTGCAGTCGCCGGCCAGTTCGGCGGCGACCGGCCACCACATCGTCCGGTCGAAGAGCAGGCCGTGCAGCAGGACGACGGGCCGGCCGAACTCGCCCCACCGGTCGTAGACGAGACGGTTCAGCGGGCTGTTGGTGGCGTGGGTGGAGCGGCGCGGAGGCTGGGGGAGCATGCGACGGGTCCTTCTTCCCTTTCGGGCGGGAAACGGGCGGATAGGGGCGCGGAAGGGCCCGGTCGCTATACCCGAAGGACCAGAATCGAAGCTTCGTCGCCGCGGCCGTCCCCACCTGCGGTGACAACGAGATCGACGGGCGCCGGGGCGTGGGCGCCGGCCGGGATGATCGCGCCGCCGGAGACGTCGGCGGCCGGTCGCAGCCGGTGGCTGGGCGTGGGAGTCCACTCCGTGCCGGTGTGGTGATCGTGCGAGGTCTCGGCGGCGGCGGAGAGGTGCGGGGACGCGACGGCGGCGGTCGACACGAGCGAGACCGCGCCCAGCGTCAGCAGCATCATCAGGACCGCGAACAGCCCGGCGCGTCGGCCCCGGGCGGCAGTCATGCGATCCAGCCTACGTCGGCCCCGGCGGAGGGGCCCACAACCGGAGCGGACATAGGTCATCATCGTGCTCGTGATGTGTGAGCGTTGTGGCGCCCGGCTGGATCATGCCGGGCAGGGGCACACCTGCCGGACGGCCTATCCGGAGCCCGGGGGCCTGCCGGTCGGCTGGCAGATCCTGACGGGGGTCGTGGCGCTGCTGGCCCTGATGCTGGGCCTGACCACTGTCGCGCACACGATCACCCGATTCCAGGCCGTCCAGTCGGGTGCTGCCGCCTTCGCCGGCGTCTCCGTGCTGATCAGCCTGATCTGGTCGGCCCTGGCGATCGTGGTGTTCGTCGCCCACATGTTCTGGAGCCGGGGCACCCGCCGGCTGGCTGACCGATTCGGGGACGAGTCCGGCTGGTACGTCCGCCCGCGGAACGTGGTCGCCCTCTACGTGGCGCTGTTCTTCCTCGGCGCTTTCGCCCTGTGCGCGGCGGGCGGCCGGCTGGGCCTGGCCGTCATCCTCGGCGGCGCCATCGAGTTCCTGGTGATCGCCTTCCTGACCCTGGCCGTGCTGGCGGGCTGGTTCCGCCTGCACCGCCTGGCCGCCGACTCGGCCACTCAGACGTACGGGGCCGCGGCCGTCCCGATCCCACCGAGCCGCCGCCCGGTCGAGTGGCCGGCCGCCGACCTGCCGGAAGCCGGCCCGCCCGCCGCCGGCGACCCGATCGTCGAGCAGCCGCGTGGCCTCGGCCCCCACCGGGCCCCGCTGAACGCCGTCGCCTCGGACGCCGACTGGAACCCCCACCACTGGGATCCGGAGGAGCAGCCCCCGGGCAACCACTAAAGAGGGGAAATTCCCGGTTTCGCGTGTGGGAATCGCTTAGGAGCAGAACCGTTGCGACGATCCTCTCGATGTATATGCAGGTCAGACGCGTCGGGGGGCGTTTCTCGTGAAGGTGGTCCGGTGTCTCGCAGTGGCGGGGATCGTGGCCGGGGCGATGCTGCACCCGGTCGCCGCGAGCGCGGCGGCGCCCGCTCTGCCCAGCCTGGTGGCGTACGTGCGCAACGGCGACATCTACGTCAGCAAGGGCTCGGCCGAGAAGCGCCTGACCACCGGCGGACACCAGGCCCGCCCGCGCTGGTCGCCCGACGGCAAGTCGATCGCCTTCCTCAAATCGGGCTACCTGTGGGTGATGAAGGCCGACGGCACCGGTCAGCGCCGGCTCACCACCCGCGCCGCGGCAGGGCCGTCGTGGGCGCCGGACGGCAAGTCGATCGCGTTCGCCTCGCTCTCCTGCACGGGCGGGCCGGGGGTCTATCGGATCGCCACCGCGGGCAAGGCGACCCCCGAGGTGCTGTTCCCGCGCGACTGCCGGGGTGAGGAACTGCCCGCCGAGCCGGCCCCGGTGACCTCCCGCGCAGGTTCGCTGCAGGAGCGGCTGAGCACCGACGACGCCGTGGCCTGGTCGCCCGACGGCACCCGGATCGCGTTCCGCGGCGGCGACTGCGACTCCGTCTACGACGCCTGCCTGAGCGTGGGGACGGTGGCCACCGGCGGCGAGCAGACCGTGGCCGCGTACGGCGGGGGCAGCCTGCAGACCAGCGGTTTCGCCGTGGTGCCGAGCTGGCGCGGGGACGGGGCGAAGCTGGCCTGGACGGCGTATCAGAAGGGCGAGACCAAGGCCGACGACCAGCCGCTGCACGTCGTCGAGTACGACACCAGGACCAAGGCCAAGCGTACGGTCGGCGGCGTCCTGGACCGCGAGATGGCCTACATCACGACGAGCCGGGCCGTGGTCACCGGGCAGTATCGGAGCGGCTCGTGGGTCGTGGTGGTCGACGTGGCGAGGGGCCAGCGGCAGCCGTTCCGCGAGGGCAGCCAGCCCAGCGTGCAGCCGGTGCGCTAGAAAGAGGCGTGAACCACCCGCCGATCCGCACCTTCCACCCCCGCCGCGGCCGCATGAGTGCCCGCCACGAGGACGCCCACGCCGCGCTGTGGCCGACCCACGGCCTGCTGATCTCCGACGGCGACCGCACGCCCCTCGACCTGGACGAGCTGTTCGGGCGCGACAACCCGAAGGTGCTCGAGATCGGCTTCGGCATGGGCGACACCCTGGCCGCGACGGCGCAGTCCGACCCGGGTCGTGACTATCTGGGCATCGAGGTGCACACGCCCGGCATCGGCAACCTGCTGGCCCTCCTGCAAGATCAAGACCTTTCCCACGTACGGGTGGCTCGCGGCGACGCCATGCAGTTGGTGCACCGCCTGGCGCCCGGCCGGCTGGACGCGATCCACGTCTTCTTCCCGGACCCCTGGCCCAAGGCCCGCCACCACAAGCGCCGCCTGATCCAGCCGGTCAACGTGGCCCTGCTCCGCGACCGCCTGCGCCCCGGCGGCATCCTGCACTGCGCGACCGACTGGCCCGACTACGCCGAAGCCATGGCCGAGACCCTCGACGCCGACCCCGGCCTCGAACCGGTCGACCGCAACCGCGCCGGCCGCCCCGAAACAAAATTCGAACGCCGCGGCGCCGGCGCGGGCCGCCCCATCACCGACCTCCGCTACCGCCGCCACCCAGCCCCCGCCGCGTGACCCACGACCAGCTCGGCCGCCATCAGCCGCCGCGCCGGCACCCACCGGCTGATCCGCGATCTCTCGGCCGCCCACCAGCAGCCTCACCACCCACCGCCTGACTCGCGACCAGCTCGGCCGCCCATCAGCCGTCTTCTCACCAGCTGTCTTCTCACCACCCATCGGCTAAACCGCGACCTCCTCGACGCCCACCAGCAACCTCCTGACCACCCACCGCCCGACCCGCAACCAGCTCGGCCCGCACCCCTACCCCTCACCAGCCGCTGTGCCAGCACCCGCCGGTCGGCTTGGCCCGTACTTCAATCTGCCGCCGCGCCGGCACCCACCGGCCCGCTCAGCCCGTACCCCAACACCAGCCGCCGCGCTGGCACTCTCTGGCTGGCTCGGTCTCTGCCCAACACCAGCCGTCGCGCCGGCACCCATTGGCTGGGTCGGTCCGTACCTGATGATTTGGGGCTTTGAAGCAATTAGCGCCTTATAGGCTGGACGGGTGGCTAAGCGGCTAGATGACCCCGGCCGCGAAGCCTGGCCGGGTGGCCTTGACGAGAACCTGCTGCACGAGGTGGCCGAGCTGCATCCGGCCTCGCTCGACGGCGGGGGCGCCGACGAGCTGGCCGCCCTGCTGGCCCGCGCCGCGCACGCGCCCGTCGGGGTGATCCACCTCGTGCGGGGCGAGACGCTGTCCCTGTACGGCAGCCACGGTCTGGCCGAGCCCTGGAACAAGCCGGAGGGACCGCTGGCCGGCTCGCTCGCCTCGCTCGTCCTGCGCGACGACGCCCCACTGGTGATCAACGACCTCACCCGGGCCGAGATCAGCGATCGGCGGGGGGCCTACCTCGGCCATCCCGTACGCGATCAGAACGGCGCCGTGCTGGCGGTGTGCTGCGCGGCCGACGTCGAGCCCCGGCAGTGGACGCCCGAGGACAGCGCGTCGGTGGCCGAAGCCGCGCACGTGGCCGGCCTGCTGCTGACCGAGCAGCTCGCCCGTTACGAGCTGGCCCGGCAGCGCAGTTTCCTCGACGCGGTGCTCGACAGCCTGCACGACGGCGTCATCGCCTGCGACGAGCAGGGCCGGATCGTCTTCGTCAACGAGCGGATGCGCCGGCTCTGGGGCGAGACCGGGCATCCCGGCGAGGGCTGGCTGGAGGGGCTGACCGACCCCGAGGGCAACCGGCTGCGCCGCGACGACCTGGGCCTGTTCCGGGCGCTCAAGGGTGATCATCTGGTGGACAGCGAGGTCGTGCTGAACGGCCCCGACCGCCGCCGGCACTACCTGGTCGACGCCCACCCGATTCCCGGGCCGGGTGGCCGCACGGCGGGGGCGGTGCAGGCCGTGCAGGACGTGACCCGCCGCAAACGGGTCGAGCGGTTCCGCACCTGCGAGCTGGCCGTCACCACCGCCCTGGCCGACGCGCCGAGCATCGAGGCGGCCGGCCCCCGCGTGCTGGAGGCCGTGGTCAGCACCCTGGAGTGGGTGCACGCCGAGCTCTGGCTGGTCGACGAGCCGGCCGCGGTGGTCCGGTCGGCCGCGCGGTGGAGTGCGGCAGGCTCCCGTTCCGACATCGAGGTGCCCAAAGACCTCCCGTACGGGGTGGGGCTGGCCGGACGGGCGTGGCAGGTGGGCAAGCCGCTGTGGATCCGGGACGTGGGCCGCCCGCAGAGCCTGATCTCGCCGGAGACTGCCGCGTCGGCCGACCTGCACACGGCGCTGGCTGTGCCCGTACGGGAAGGCTTTGAGACTCTTGGTGTGCTGACCGTCTTCGCCGACTCGATCGAGGACCCCGAGGACGAGCTGCTGGCCCTGATGTCGGGGATCGCCGCGCACATCGGGCAGTTCGTCGAGAAGCACCGCGTCGAGGATCTGCAGCGCCAGCTGATCCGCAGCAAGAACGAATATCTGGCGCTGGTCGGGCACGAGCTGCGCACGCCGCTCACGTCGATCAGCGCGTACACCGAACTGCTGCGCGAGGCCGACGAGAAGAGCCTGGTCGCCGACGGCCCGCGGCTGCTCGAGGTGATCGAGCGCAACACCAATCAGCTGCGCGACATCATCAACGAGCTGATGGAGCTGTCCGCCCTGGACACCGGGCACGCCGACATCCAGCTCCTGCCGATGGACCTGGCCGAGGTCGTGCGCGACTCCGTCCAGAAGACCCGGGCCGCCGTGGCCGGCGCCCCGCTCGTGATCAACGACGAGCTGCCCGAGCGGCTGGTGCTGCCGGGCGACCGCAAGCGCCTGCGTCAGGTGGTCGACAACCTGCTCGGCAACGCGGTCAAATACAGCCCCGACGGCGGGCAGATCGGCGTGACGCTGCGGGCCGCGGGCCGGGCCGCCGAGCTGGCCGTCTCGGACACCGGGCTGGGCGTCTCCAACGACGAGCGCGAGAAGCTGTTCACCGGGTTCTATCGCACGTCACGGGCGCGCGACACGGCCATCCCGGGCACCGGGCTGGGCATGACCCTGAGCCGCGCGGTAGTCAGCAAACACCACGGCAGCATCGAGCTGCTCGACCACGACGGCCCCGGCACGACGGTGCTCGTGCGGCTGCCCATGGAAGCCCGCTGAGCGCCCGCCCCACCGCCCCTCGCCCGCCCGCCTCCACGGCCCCTCGCCCGCCCGTCGCCATCGCCCCCTCCGCGCGGCCACCACTCGTTGACAACTTCTTAGCGGTTGTAACTCTGGTCACATGCTGATCAGCGGGTCAGGATGAGCTGCATGACCCGGTGGACTCCTGACCCGACGTTCTATCCCACCCCGCGCGACGCGGCGGGCGCCCCGGCCGAGCAACTGGCGTACGTGGCCGCCTTCGACCGGTCCGCGCGGCAGCCCGACGCGATCGCCGTCGTCGACACCGAACCTTCCTCCGAGACGTACGGCCGTGTCGTGGGCTGGACCGATCTGCCGCACACGGGCGACGAGCTGCACCACTTCGGATGGAACGCGTGCAGCAGCGCGCTCTGCCCGACCGCGCCCCACCCGCACGTCGAACGGCGCTACCTGATCGTGCCCGGCCTGCGGTCGTCGCGCATCTACGTGATCGACACCAAGGACGACCCGCGCGCACCCAAGATCGTCAAGGAGATCTCACCCGAGGAGTTCGGCGCCTCCGGCTACTCGCGGCCCCACACGATCCACTGCGGACCCGACGGCATCTACGTGTCGGCCCTGGGCAACGGGACCGACGGCGGGGGCCCGGGCGGGATCGCCGTCCTTGATCACACTTCCTTCGACGTACGGGGGAAATGGGAGGCGGACCGCGGGGATCAGTTCCTCGCGTACGACTTCTGGTGGCACCTGACCCGCGACGTGCTCGTCACCTCGGAGTGGGGCACGCCCGACATGATCGAGGACGGGATCAACCCGGAGCTGCTGCTGGGCCGCAAATACGGCCACCGGCTGCACTTCTGGGATCTCGCCAAGCGAACCCTGGTGCAGACCGTCGATCTCGGCGACCAGTATCAGATGACGCTCGAGCTGCGTCCCGCCCACGATCCGTCCCGCGAGTACGGCTTCGTGGGTGTCGTGGTCAGCGTCGAGGACCTGTCGGCGTCGATCTGGATGTGGCACCGCTCCGATTCGTCCGGCGGCTACGAGGTCACCAAGGTGATCGACATCCCGGCCGAGCCCGCTGCCACCGAGGATCTGCCGCCCGCGCTGCAACCCTTCGGGGCCGTCCCGCCGCTGGTCACCGACATCGACCTCTCGGTGGACGACCAATTCCTGTACGTCTCCTGCTGGGGCACGGGCGAGCTCAAGCAGTACGACGTGAGCGACCCGTTCCACCCGGTCGAGATCGGCTCGGTGCACCTGGGCGGCATCGTCCGCCGCACGCCCCACCCGTCCTTCCCCGACGAGCGCCTGGCCGGTGGCCCGCAGATGGTCGAGGTGTCGCGCGACGGCAAGCGCGTCTACGTCACCAATTCCCTGTACGGCTCGTGGGACGACCAGTTCTATCCCGACGGCGTGGGGGCCTGGCTCGCCAAGATCGACGTGTCGGCCGGCGGTTTCGCGGTGGACCCCCGGTTCTTCCCGCACGGCGACGAGTTCCGGGGACGGCGCGTCCACCAGACCCGCTTGCAGGGCGGGGACGCCAGCTCCGACTCGTACTGCTTCCCCTCCGCGTGACCTGGGGACAACTGGCCGCCCTGGCCGGGTTGGGTGCTTTTCACGGCCTCAACCCGGCCATGGGCTGGCTCTTCGCCGTGGCCCGGGGCATGCAGGAACGGTCCCGCCGGGTGCTGCTGACCTCGCTGCCCCCCATCGCCCTGGGCCACCTGGCCTCGGTCGCCATCGTGGCCGCGGTCGTCTCGGCCACGTCCTCGGTGGTGGCGGCCAACATCGTCGGCATCGCGGGCGGCGCGGTGCTGGTCGCCTTCGGCCTGTGGCGCCTGCTCTCCGAACGCCACTTCCGCTGGGCCGGCATGCGCCTGTCCAACACCCAACTGACGGGTTGGTCGTTCCTGATGTCCTCGGCCCACGGCGCCGGCCTGATGCTGCTGCCCGTGCTGGCCGCCACCCCCGTGGCCACCGGGCACTCCGGCCATGTCGCCCCCGCCGGCCTCGACGGCACCCCGCTGGCGGCCCTGGAGGGAGTGGCCGCCGCCGGCATCCACACGATCGCCATGTTCGCCGCCATGGCCGTGTGCGCGGTGCTGGTCTACGAGTTCGTCGGCGTCAACATCCTCCGCCGCGCCTGGTTCAACATGGACAAACTATGGGCCGCGGTCATGGTCGGCGCCGGCGCCCTGACGATCGCCCTGACCGCCTAACGTTGTCGGTCGTGACGGATGTGCGGCTGGAACCCATGACCGATGAACAATACGAGCCGTGGCGCGCCGAGGCCGAGGTGCACTACGCGGAGAGCGTCGTCGCCACCGGCCGTACAGTCCAGGACGCCGCTCGCGAGGCTGCCGAGACCTACGCGCGCCTGCTGCCCGACGGCCCCGCCACCCCCGACCACCACATCTGGCACGCCTACGACGGCGCCCGCCGGATCGGCTTCCTCTGGATCAAAGTCAACGGCCCGGCCGCCTTCGTCTTCAACGTCGCCGTCGAACCCGGCCTACGCCGCCAGGGCTACGGCCGCGCCATCATGCAAGCCGCCGAACGCTGGTGCCACGCCAACGCCATCACCCGGATCGGCTTGCACGTATTCGCCCACAACGCGGGCGCCCGCATCCTCTACGAACAACTGGGCTACGCCGAAACCGGCCGCAACATGGCCAAAAACCTGTAGCCGACACCGACCCGACCCCCGCGAGGTGCGCTCTGACCAAGGTCCGGCTGGACGCGGCGGGGCTGCGTGAGATGGGGGCTGGGCTGGGCGGAGCTGCGCGAGGTGCGCTCTGACCGAGGTCCGGCCGGGCGCGACGGAGTTGCGTGAGATGGGGGCTGGGCGCGACGGAGCTGGACGCCCTGTCGCGATGTCCGGTAAGTGACGAAGGTCCGCGACGCCCCGCCTGCAAGCGAGAGGCAGGGCGTCGCGGGCAGCGGTCAGGCGGCGGACGTGCCCCACATGGCCGTGAAGGCAGCCGCCTCCCCGGCCAGCCACGTCTCGATGTCGGTCGGCTTGGAGCCGGCGTCCAGCCGGTGGACCTCACCCCGGCGGAGGTCGACCAGGACCGGTTCGGCGTTGGGCAGAATCTGATCCATGTGCCGGGCCATCAGATGCAGCATCGCCGTCGTCAGCTCGGCCGAGGGCGGGGCCTCGTCGAAGTGCAGGCGGACCGCCTCACGCCGCCCGTCCTCGTACTTGAGGCCGAAGTGGGGGTTGATCTTTACGACCAGCGGGCCCACCGAGGCCAGCGCGTCGCGGGTCTGGGCCAGGCTGACCTCGGCCGGGTCGCCCAGCGAGGCCAGATAGGTCTTCGCGCCGGCACTGACCGACTCGTAGAGCGGCTTCCACCGCTCCTTGACCAGGTCGACCACGCCGGACAGGTAGCTCCCGCCGGTGCGGAACGCGATGTCGGCCTTGAGCGCCTTGACGAGCTGGCCGTGCGGGTTGAAGCCGGACCGGCGCTCACGCGCGCGACGCAGGCCGCCGACGAACGTGGCCTTGGCCGGGCCGGTGCGAGTCACATACCGGGTGAAGCCGAGCATGGTCGCGTAGGGCGGGATGACGGGCACGGGGTTGGTCGAGGGAACACTCAGGACAGACGCGGTCACGTCGATCTCCCAACTGGCCACACAAGATCAAAGGCGCTCTCGACACGCCGAAGATCAGCAGCTCACAGGCCTTATTCGTACATACATTCTAATCGACGGGTACGACATTCCCAAGTGCACAACCGCGTACCCCGCTGTCGCGTCCGCGGAGTTTCTGCGAGTGTCCGGGAACGTCGACGTCCTGCTCGACGGCCCGGCCCGAGTCAATACGTTCAGCAGCAGCTGGACGAAGCCGGCGCCACCGCCGAGACCTGCGACTGCGGGCCCGCAACGGCTGCAGCCGGGCTGTCCGCGCAGCAGTCGACGGCGTCGGGCATCGGCTTGTCACCGACGTTCGAGTCACCCTTGACGACATACACCTCCCACGGCTCCTGGCCAGGGCCCCGCACCCACACC
This sequence comes from Paractinoplanes lichenicola, assembly GCF_016785085.1. Classification (GTDB taxonomy): domain Bacteria; phylum Actinomycetota; class Actinomycetes; order Mycobacteriales; family Micromonosporaceae; genus Actinoplanes; species Actinoplanes lichenicola. The sequence goes on along the minus strand of NZ_JAENHO010000002.1, from coordinate 922,054 downwards.
TTGTCCTGCAGCGCATAGCAGCACTCGGTGTCGCCCTCAGTCAGGGTGACCAGGCCCGACTCGGTCAGCCGGGTGGTCGCCGCGTCGACCGCCTCGGATGTCTCGACCTCGACGCCGAGGTGATCCATCACCGTCGGAGTGCCGGACTCGCCTTCGAGCAGGACCAGCTTGAGCGGCGGCTCGGCGATCGCGAAGTTCGCATACCCCGGACGGCGCTTGGCCGGCTCGACGCCGAACAGCTTGGAATAGAACGCCACCGACCCCTCCAGGTCAGCGACCCGCAACGCGAGCTGAACACGAGACATCCCGGCACCTCCATCGGATTCGATTGTCATCTAATCCGCAGCTTGCCATCGGATTCGACGAGTGTCAAACTCGACGGGTGTCGAATCCAGAGGGCTGTTGCAACACGCCGATGGTCACCGAGCCGGTGACCGAGTCCGACGCCGTCGCGTTCGCGCAGACCTTCAAGGCACTCAGCGACCCGGTCCGGTTGCGACTGCTGTCGATGATCGCCGCCCGCGCCGGGCAAGAAGTCTGCGTCTGCGACCTGCTCGACGCGTTCACCCAGACCCCGCCGACCATCTCGCACCACCTCAAAGTGCTGCGCGACGCCGGGCTGATCACCGGTGAGCGACGCGCATCCTGGGTCTACTACCGGGTCGTCCCCTCCGCTCTGGCCGCGCTCTCGCAGCTGCTCGACGCATCAGCGATGACCGCCACGGCCGACGCGTGACCCTGCCCCCGCCGGGCCGGCGCCTTCGCCGGCATCGCCCCCGCCTCGGCACCCGCGTTCCTCGCCGCGCAAATCGCCGGCGGCCTGCTCGCCGTCGCCGCCATCGCCTGGTGGTAGGCCGGCGCCGGCCCCACGGCCGCAGACGTTGTCGTCCCGCACGCTCACCAGGAGGCCGCGCCACGATGAACACGATCACCGTCGCCGCGATGCGCGACAAGCACGCCGAACCCGTCCTCGAGATCTATCGGCTCGGGATCGCCACCGGCGATGCCACCTTCGAGACCGAAGCACCCGACGGCAGCCCTGCCATCGCCTGAGCCTCGGAGCCACCACCATGACCAGCACCAAGCCCAGCGTCCTGTTCGTCTGCGTCCACAATGCCGGACGCTCCCAAATGGCCGCCGGCTGGCTGCGCCACCTCGCCGGCGACACCATCGAGGTCCGCTCCGCCGGCTCCGAGCCCGCCGGCCAGATCAACCCTGTCGCCGTCGCCGCCATGGCCGAGGCCGGCATCGACATCACCGCCGAACACCCCAAGAAACTCGAGCCGGAGGCCGTCGAGGCCAGCGACGTCGTGATCACCATGGGCTGCGGCGACACCTGCCCGTTCTTCCCCGGCCGGCGCTACGAGGACTGGAAGCTCGACGACCCCGCCGGCCAGGATCTCGGCGCCGTCCGCCCCATTCGCGACGACATCCGCACGCGCGTCGAACAGCTCCTCCGCGAGCTGACCGGCCGGTCCTGACCCGAGGCGCGGGGAACGCTGAACGGGCAAGCGTGCAGCTCCGACGAACTGATAGCTGGCCTGGTGAGGCGGTCAGGAGTGGGCGGCCCACGTCTCGAACATCGCCGCGTAGTGGCCGCCCGCCGCCAGCAGTTCGTCGTGGCTGCCGGTTTCGACGATGTGGTGGTCGTCGACCACGATGATCCGGTCGGCTCGCATCGCGGTCGACAAGCGATGGGCGACGAGAATTGCCGTACGACCCTCGAGCAGCGCGTCCAGCGCCGCCTCGACGCGTAGCTCCGAGCGCAGGTCGAGGCTGGACGTGGCCTCGTCGAGCACGACCACGCGCGGCTCGGCCAGGAAGGCCCGGGCCAGGGCCAGCAACTGCCGCTCCCCCGACGACACCGACTGGCCCCGCTCGTGCAGCGGCGTGTCGAGCCCCTCCGGTGAGCGCTGCACGAGGTCGCGCAGGCCGACGGCGTCGACGGCGGCCCATACCTCGTCGTCGGTGGCGGACGGGCGGGCGAACGCGATGTTGTCGCGCAGCGTGCCCGCGAACAGGAACGGCTCCTGCGGGACGACCCCGATCTGGGTGCGCAGCGACTCCAGGGTCACGGACCGCAGGTCGTACCCGTCGATGGAAATGCTGCCCGAGGTCGGGTCGTAGAACCGGGTCACCAGCTTGGCCAGGGTGGACTTGCCGGCGCCGGTCGGGCCCACGCACGCGATCGTCTCGCCGGGTGCGATGTCGAGGTCGACGCCCGACAGCACGGGACGGTCCGGGGAGTAGCCGAAGGTCACGTCGTCGAAGACGATCCGGCCGGTGACCGGGGGCAGGACGACGGCATCGGGTGCGAAGACGACCGACGGCGCCGAGACGAGCAGGCCGCGGATCTTGCCGATGGCCGCCTTGCCCTGCTGATACTGCGTGTAGAGCTGCACCAGCTGCTGCACCGGCTGGAAGAACGAGTTGATGTAGAGCACGAAGGCGGTCAGCTCGCCGATCGTCAGGTCGCCGCGCAGCACCATGCGGCCGCCGATGAGCAGCAGGACGGCCATCGCGATGAGCCCGATCACCGACGTGCCGGGGCCGTAGATCGCGTTGATCCGGCCGGTGAAGTCGTTCGCGTCGCGATAGCCGCCGACGACCTCGCGGTGGGCGACGACGTTGCGCTCCTGGCGGTTGTGTGCGGTCACCACCCGTACGCCGTTGAGGCTCTCGGACAGGTCGGCGAACATCGTGGCGATGGCGTCGCGCTGGCGGTTGTAGCCCTTGTCGGCCGCATGCCGGAACCACAGCGAGGCGATCGTCAGCGGCGGCACGACCAAGGCCAAAGTGAGCCACGCTAACAAAAAGTTGTAGTGGAACAGCAGCCCGGTGACGACGACCATCGTCAGGCCCTGGATGAGGAACTGGGCGAAGCCGTCCTGCAGCAGGCTCTGCAACGACTCCACGTCGGAGGTCATCCGGGTCATCGTGACGCCGGCCTTCTCGCGCGTGTAGTAGTCGAGCGACATCCGCTGCAGGTGGGCGAAGATGCGGATGCGCAGGTCACGGGTGGCGGCCGCGGCGAGCAGGCCGCTCTTGCGCATGCGGACGGCGGTGGCGACCCCGGTCAGCAGCACGGCGGCCACGAAGCAGGCGGTGGCGATGATCAGCACGCGCAGGTTGCCGGCCGCGATGCCGTGGTCAATTCCCACCTGTACGAGGTAGGGCCCGGCCTGCAGCAGCAGCGTCTCGACAAGAATCGCCAGCGACGCCGCGAGGAGCAGCCCGGGCCGCCCGATCAGCAGGCGGCTCATCGAGATCCGCGGCCCGTCGTCGTGCACCGGGTCGAACGCCACGCCCGGGTCGCCGTGGTCGGGCTCGCGCGACTCCAGCCTGGCCACGCCCTCGCGCAGGTCGTCGGGGATGCCCGCGAACGGCAGGCCGTTGCCCTTACGCCCGGCCGCGCCGACGGTGGGCCGCCCGCCGACGTTGAAGCCCCCGAACCCGCCTCCGAACATGCTCACGGGGCGACCTCCACGGAGGCGGCGAGGACCTGGGCGTAGCGGGGTTCCGTGGCCAGCAGCGACGTGTGGGTGCCGTCGGCTATGACGCGGCCCGCCTCCATCAGGACGACCCGGTCGGCCAGCCCGATCGTCGACAACCGGTGGGCGACGATCAGGGTCGTCCGGCCGCGCATCTGGTCGCGTAGTGAGGCGTGGATGCGTTGTTCCACGGTGACGTCGATGGCGCTCGTGGCGTCGTCCAATACGAGCACCGGCGGGTTGACCAGCAGCGCCCGGGCGATCGCGACGCGCTGCCGTTGGCCGCCGCTCAGGGTGTAGCCGCGTTCGCCCACCACCGTGTCGTAGCCGTCGGGCAGGTTGCGGATGAACTCGTCGGCCCCGGCGGCCACGGCGGCTGCGACCACCTCGGCCCGGGAGGCGTCGGGTTTCCCGTACGCGATGTCGTCGTGCAGGGACAGCGAGAACAGGAACGGCTCGTCGGGCACGATGCCCACCTGTTGCCGCAGCGAGTGCAGGGCCAGCGAGCGCACGTCGTGCCCGTCGATCGTGACGCGCCCGTCGGTGACGTCGTAGAAGCGGGCGATCAACCGGCCCAGCGTCGACTTGCCGGACCCGGTGCCACCGACGACGGCCACCGTCTCCCCCGGGCTGATGTGCAGGTCGAGCCCGTTCAAGGCCACAGTCCCGTTCGGGTACGTGAAACGAACGCCCTCAAAGGCGAGGTCGCCCCGCAGCGGCACGTCGAGCGGGTCGGCCTGGTCGACGACGTCGCTCGGGGTGTCGAGGATGTCGTAGATGCGGCGCGCGGAGGCCGAGGCCCGCTGGCCCATCATGATCATCATGCCGAGCAGGCGGAACGGCGGCTGGAGCATGAGCACGTACGAGTTGAAGGCGACGATCGTGCCCACGGTGGTGCTGCCCTCGATCACCATGTAGCCGCCGACCAGCAGCACCAGCGCCAGCCCGAGGCGGGGCAGGTTGTCGAGCACCGGGTTCCAGCGGCTGCGGATCCGCGCGTCCTGCCGGTACGCCCAGCGGATGCGGTCGGCGCTCTCGGCGAGCTGCCGCAGCTGGCGGCCCTCGGCGGCGAATGCCTTCACGATGCGTACGCCCTGGATGTTCTCGTCGACCACGGTGGCCAGCTGGGCCAGCCGGGCCTGGATCATCCACGACACCGGGAAGATCGCCTTGCGCATGCTGACGCCGAGCACCCCGATGACCGGCATCGTGATCATGGCGACGATCGCCAGCGGCACGTTGATCGAGAGCATCAGCCCGAACGCGACGACCGCGATCAGGCACTGCACGAGGATCGACGGGCCGAACGACAGGTAGAGCTGTACGGCCCGGATGTCGGAGCCGCTGCGGGACATCAGCTCGCCGGTCTGCACCCGGTCGTAGAAGCCGAACGGCATGCGGGCCAGGTGGGAGTAGACGATGTTGCGCAGGTCGTATTCGAGCTCGTACGCCGTGCGCAGCAGATAGAGCCGGGCCAGGAAGTTGATCAGGCCTTGCAGCAGGGCCAGCCCGACGATCCACCAGACGTACGTGGTGAGCTGTGCGGTTTTCTCGACGACGGCCTCGTCGATGCCGATCCGGACCAGGTTGGGGATCTGCACCTGCACGATCAGGCCGGCGAAGGACAGCGTGAGCGACGTGATCAGCAGTGCCTTGTGGGCCTTGACCAGCGGCAGCGCCCGGCGCAGCCAGCCCTTGCGAGCGTCCGGATCGATGGACGCCCGGGGAGCGCGGCGGGACAAGGGCGCCTCCAGCAGCGAAGAACGACTAGTTAGCCTGGCTAACGATACTCTCCGGGGCGGGAGACGTGGGGGTGACGCGGCCCACGAGAAGCACCGAGGCCGCGCCGAGCAGCTGGCAGAGCCCGACCGCGGCCAGGATCACGGCGGCGCCCGCCCCGGCGGCCAGTCCGGCCGCCGCCGCCCCGGCCGCGGCCGCGGTGACCTTGAGCCCGGCGCCGAGCGAGAAGACCTGGGTGCGCAGCTCCGGCGGGGACTCCTGATCCCGTACGGCGAAAACCGCCACCGACACCGGCACACCCAGCCCACCGGCGAGCGCATAGAACGGCAGCCCCAGCCAGCCACCCGGCAGGAAGATCAGGATCGCGAACGGCAGGGCGCTCGCGGCGAGACAAAAAGCCACCACCGACTCCGGCCGCCATCGGCGGATCGGCCAGCGGGTGCACAACAGCGAGCCGATCAGGCCGCCGGCCGCGCCCGCCGAGAGGATCACGCCGGTCAGTTCGGGCCGCCCCTCGCTCGCCGCGACCAGGGCGGCCACCAGCGGCAACGCGCCGAAGCCGCCGATGCTGAAGACGGTTCCGGCGGTCACCGCGCCGAGCCGGGGCCGCCGCACCATCAGCGTGAACGCGGCCAGTGGCGAGGCGAGCCGGCGGCGTCCGGTGGCCACCGGCAGCGGCAACGTGATCAGGACGGCCGCCGCGGCCAGCACGAGCGCGGCCAGCCCGACGGTCGACCAGGCGGCGCCGGCCAGCCCGGCCAGCACGGCGGCCAGCGCGGGACCGGCGATCCCGGCCACGCTGTACGACATCACGTCGAGCCCGAAGGCGCGTTCCAGCCGGTCGGGCACGAGCTGACCCAGCAGGCTGCTGAGCCCGCCGATGAGCAGCGGGGCGACGCACCCGGCGAGCACCAGCACCGCGGCGGCGCCCACGGTGGACCGGCCGATCATCGCGGCCGCGGCGGCCAGGCAGGCGGCGTACGCGATATAGGCCGTGGCATAAAGGAGGCGGCGGCCCCGGACGGCGTCGGCGATCGCGCCCACCACCGGCGCGGCCAGCACGTGCGGCACCATCAGGGCCGCGATCAGGATGCCGCCGAGCCCGGGGTCGCCGGTGCGTTCGAGCACCAGCAGCAGGATCGAGACCCGGGCGCCCTCGTCGGCGAGACGTGCGAAGACCGCGACACACAGATAGCGGGCGAGCAACACTGGCTGGATTCTGCCCGCCTCACCCGACTCCAAATGGCTCGGGGTTCTCGGGTGGGCAGTGGGCGCCGGGGGCCACCGGCCGCAGCTTGAGCAGATATTTGTCGACCACGCCGGAGACGCACGGGCTCTTGTTGTACGCGACGTGACCCCACCCGTCGTACGTGAGCAGGCTGGTCGGGCTGCCCAGCTGGGCTGCCACGTTGTGCGCCCACGCGTACGCGGTGGCCGGGTCGTGCCGCGAGTTGACCAGCAGGATCGGGCCCAGGCCGGGCGGCGGCGTGACCACGGCCTGCGGGTTGTCGGGCGGCGAGGGCCAGCCGACGCAGCCGGTCAGGGCGCTGAGGGCGAGCGGCGAGACGAGCATCTGCGGTGCCCGGGCGGCCAGCGTCCGCATCCGCCACTGCAGGGCCGGGAAGCCGCTGACCCGCAGGTTCCAGTCCTCGCAGATGACCGGCGAGAAGCTGTAGTCGACGAGGTCGGCGGCGGGCGGGGCGGCCCGGCGGCGCTTGGCGGCGACCGGGGCGGTGGCGTCGCGCAGGTAGTAGGCGAACGAATACCACTGCGGCTCGTAGAACGCCGTGAACGCCGCCGTGAGCAGGTCGGACAGGCTGAGCTTGAGCGACGGGTCGTACGGGTTGCGCATCTGGCCGGCCCGCGCCTTGACCATGGCCGACGCCCACAACTTGAGCAGATCCTGGCCGCGCAGCACGCAGCGTTTGTTGCTGTCGCACCACTTCACGAACTCGCCGAACGCGTTCTGCGCGGCGTCGGTCTCGCGGGTCAGGAAGGTGTCGAGGTCGGCGCTGTGGTCCATCACGCTGTCGAGCACCAGGCCGCGCAGCCGGGAGGGATAGCGCTCGGCGTACTGCAGGCCGATCAGGGTCCCGTACGAGGCCCCATAGAAGTTGATCTTTTGTTCGCCCAGGGCGGCGCGCACCGAGTCGAAGTCGCGCACGACGCTGCCCGTGTCGACGTGGCCGAAGTGGGCCCCCGTCCGGGCCGCGCAGTCGGCCGCGAGCTTGCGGTTGAACGTGACCATCGCCGCGTACTGCTGCTCGGTCTCGACGAGCGGGGACGGCTTGGCGTCGAGCAGGTCGCGCGAGCAGAGCACCGGCGCGCTGCGGCCCACCCCGCGCGGGTCCACCCCCACGATGTCGAACCGTTTGCGCAGCTCCTCGCCGAAGAAGCCGGTCGCGCCGATCGTGAAGTCGTAGGCCGAGCCGCCCGGCCCGCCCGGGTTGACCAGCAGCACGCCGATCCGGTGGGCGGGATCGGTCGCGGGGCGGCGGGCCATGGTCAGCGTGATCGTGGGACCGGCCGGCTTGGCCCAGTCGGCCGGCACCTTGAGCTCGCCGCACTGCACCTTGGCGTCCTCGGGGCACACCGTCCAGGCGATCGTCGCCGCGCGGGCCGGGACGGGCGGCATGATCCCGTACGCCAGCAGGGTGATCACCATGAGGACCGCTCGCACGCGCTTCTCTCCGCCCCGCACGGCCGAGGCGCCGCGCGGCCCCATCTTCGGACGAACGAAGATCATGAGTCCGGTAAACCGGGGAAAGTTCGCCGGGCCGTGGCACCGTTGGGCCATGACACCCGCCGCCCGCGCCCGTCTCGTGTTCGCCTCGGCCAGCGCGTTCCTGCTGGTCGCCTGTTCCGACGGCGAGGCCGCGGCCCCGAGCGGCGAGACGTTCGCGCCGGCGACGCCCGCCTCCTCGGCCGCTTCGAGCCCCGCTCAGGAAAAGCCGAAGACCATCAGCCTGGGCAAGGGGCAAATCATCGCGGCCAACCTCGAGGTGCCGTGGGGGCTGGCGTTCCTGCCCGACGGCTCGGCCCTGGTCAGCGAGCGCGACCGCGGCGACATCCGGCAGATCCCGGCCGGCGGCGGCACCCCGAAGAAGGTCTACACGGTCGCCGGGGTCGACGCCGGCGGCGAGGGCGGCCTGCTCGGCATCGCGGTCGACCCCGATTACGAGCAGAACAAATTTGTGTACGCCTATTTCACCGCGAGCGGCGACAACCGGATCGTCCGGTTCACGCTCGCCGGCGGCAGCCCCACGGTGATCTTCAAGGGCATCGACAAGGCCCGCATCCACAACGGCGGGCGCCTCGCCTTCGGCCCCGACGATTTCCTGTACGTGGGCACGGGCGACGCCGGCAACGGCAGCGCGGCGCAGGATCGCGGGAACGTCAACGGCAAGATCCTGCGGATCACCCGGGACGGCAGGCCCGCGCCGGGCAACCCGTTCGCGGGCTCGCCGGTGTGGTCGCTGGGGCACCGCAACGTGCAGGGCCTGGCCTGGGGGCCGGACAAGAAGATGTACGGCATCGAGTTCGGCCAGAACACGTGGGACGAGGTCAACGTGATCCAGCCGGGCAAGAACTACGGCTGGCCCGAGGTCGAGGGCAAGGAGGGCGACGCCAAATACGTCGACCCGATCGTGCAGTGGGGCACCGACGAGGCGTCGCCGTCGGGCGCGGCCGTGGCCGGCGACACGCTTTACGTGGCCGGCCTGCGCGGCGAACGGTTGTGGACGGTCCCGCTCGGCGGCGGCGAGCCGAAGGCGGAGCTCAACGGCGAGCACGGGCGGCTGCGGACGGTGGCCGTGGCCCCGGACGGCGCGCTGTGGGTGACCACCTCGAACCGGGACGGCCGAGGTGATCCCCGCAACGACGACGACATGATCCTGCGCTTCCCCGCTCGCTGAGGAACGGGAACTACTTGTTGTTGGGCGGGAGCTCGGGCAGGGCCGAGATCGCCGCGGCGTACTGGGCGATCTGGCGGTTGTTGGGCACCACGCCGATGGCGCGGAGCTGGTCGTGAATGGCCTGGGCGACCTGGTCCTCGTGCTGACCCCGGTGGGTCTGCATGACCTTGTTCACGGCGTAGTCGACTCGGATCTGCTGCTGCCAGCCGGCGGTGCGGTAACCGCCAGCCCGGGCGTTGCTGATAGGGGCGATGGCTTCCATGCCCCGCTGTATCGGTCGTCGCGGGCCCGACTGAAAAGAAGGGAGGCGGTGCAACCCGATGGCTACCGGGTCACACCGCCTCGGACATCAGTGCGCCGGGGGCCGGTCGTCGTCCGTGCCGAGATCCGACGGGTCGGGCGGCTTGGGCGGGTTGAGCCGCAGCCACAGGAGGAACAGCAGGCCCAGCACGAGCATGCCGATGCCCATCCAGAGGTTGATCCGGACGCCCTCCGCCTTGTCGATCTCGGCCTGGCTGTCGAACAGGCCGATCAGCGTGACGATCACGCCGTAGACGACGAACAGGCCACCGATGACCCGCCGCACGTCGAAGAGCCGGGCCGCCGCCGACAGCTTCTTCTGGTCGACCTGGTCGTTGTTCTCCGCCATGGGGATACCTCCTTACCAGACCGGGATGTACAGGGCGATGGCCAGCACGACGGCGATCGTGCCGAGCAGGACGGGGTTGCGCCACCAGACCTTCTCGCCGGAGACGATCGCGGTGCCGTCCGACGTGCCGCCGAGGCCGTAGACGAGACCGCGCAGCTCGTCGTCGGGCTTCGAGGGGGTGAAGAAGGTGACCGCGACCGCGATGATGACCGCCGTCACGAAGGCCACCCCGGCGCCCCAGAAGCTCTGCTCCAGCGCCGAGTTGAACGCGATCGCGTCGGTCAGGTAGGCGACGTAGAGGGCCAGCGAGGCCAGGAAGCCGAGAACCAGGGACCAGAAGCCGGCCCACGGGGTCATCCGCTTCCAGAACATGCCGACGATGAACGTGGCGAACAGCGGCGCGTTGAACAGCGAGAACAGCTGCTGGATGTACTCCATGATGTTGCCGTAGCCGCTGGCGATGAACGCCGTGCCGATGCCGATGACGACACCGCCGATCGTGGCGTACCGGCCGATCCGCAGGTAGTACTCGTCGCTGCGGCCCTTCTTGATGTAGGCCTGCCAGATGTCGTACGTGAAGACGGTGTTGAAGCCGCTGACGTTGGCGGCCATGCCGGCCATGAACGACGCGAGCAGACCGGTCACCGCGATGCCGAGCACGCCGTTGGGCAGCAGGTCGCGCATCAGCAGCGGGATCGCGTTGTTGTAGGTGAGGTCGCCCTCGTCGGCGCCCAGCCCCTTGACCGTGATCACGGCGATCAGGCCGGGGATGACGGTCACGGCCGGGATCAGCAGCTTCGGGAAGGCCGCGATGATCGGCGTACGGCGGGCCGCGTTCATGTCCTTGGCCGAGAGGGCGCGCTGCACCTCGGCGAAGTTGGTCGTCCAGTAGCCGAACGAGAGCACGAAGCCGAGGCCGAACAGGATGCCGATCCAGTTCGCGCCGAGCGGGTTGTCGGCGCTGCTGCCGGTGTTCGACCACGTGTGCAGGGCGGCGTCGCCGAGCGGGCCGCTGCGTACGGCGTCGAACAGGCCGTCGATGCCGCCCACCTTGACCAGGCCGACGATCGTGAGCGGGATCAGGCCGGCCAGGATGACGAAGAACTGCAGCACCTCGTTGTAGATCGCCGAGGAGAGGCCGCCGATCGTGATGTACGTCAGCACGATCGCCGCGCCGACAAGGATCGAGACCCAGAGCTCCCAGCCCAGCAGCGCGTCGAGGATCAGCGCGAGCGCGAACAGGTTGACGCCGGCGATCAGCACCTGCGCGACGGCGAAGCTGATCGCGTTGAAGATGTGCGTCGGCTTGTTGAAGCGCCGTTTCAGGAACTCGGGAACGCTGCGCACCTTGGAGCCGTAGTAGAACGGCATCATCACGATGCCGAGGAACACCATGGCCGGCACCGCGCCGATCCAGTAGTAGTGCAGCGTCAGCAGGCCGTACTGCGCGCCGTTGGCGGCCATGCCGAGGATCTCGAGCGCGCCCAGGTTGGCCGAGACGAAGGCCAGACCGGTCACCCAGGCGGGCAACGACCGTCCGGACAGGAAGAAGTCGGCGCTGGTCTTGATCGCTCTTCGGGCCGCGAAGCCGACCCCCAGGACGGTGGCGAAGTAGAGAATCAGGATCAGATAGTCGAACAGGTCGAGATCGAGCCTCAGCCCGCTCTCCGCGGCAAGCACCACAGGCCACCTCCAGGAGAAAGTCAGCGGCGGACTACCCGACTCGAAGATCTTTCACACCTGAATGTGTCTCACGTGTTACCTGGCGCCGATCAAGACCTCGATCCCGTCCAGGATCCGCTCCAGGCCGAAGTGGAAGGCCTGGTCATGGGGGCCCGGGTCGGTCACCGCGGCCACCACCGCCGGGAACCGCTCGGCGTGCTCGCGCAGAACCAGCGTGACCGCGGCGACCATGGCGGCCTCGGACTGACCCGCGATCATGCGCACCTGACCGGCCAGCACGGCCACCGTGTCCATCCGCTGCCCACCGGTCAGCCCCGGCGGCAGCACGGCCAGCGCGCTCTCCATCCAGCCGAGCTCGTGCGGCCCGACGGGTCGCTCCCCCGTGGTCGCCTCGATCGCCCACCCATGCTGCCGATAGCGCTCGAGCAGGGCCTCGGTCCACGTGGTGAGCGCGGCCCGCCAGTCATTGCCGTCGAGCGCGGGGGGCTCGCCGACGACCCGCTCCAGCATGGCCGCGACGAGCTCGGCCTTGCCGGGCAGATAGCGGTAGAGCGACATCTTGGTGTAGCCGAGCTCGGCCGCGACCCGCTGCATCGAGACGGCGGCCAGCCCCTCGGCGTCGGCGACCCCGATCGCCACCTCGGCGATGCGGTCGAGCGTCAGCGCCGGCTTGGGTCCGCGCGTCGGCCGGGACCGCTCGCCCCACAAAAAATCCACCGTCATCTTGCCCTCCCATCAAATCGTGTCTACCGTACACAGTAATAACTGAGTCCGTCGGACACAGTTTCTCGACAGGAGTGCATCATGCGAGTTCTCATCTCCGGGGCCAGCGTCGCCGGGCCCGCGCTGGCCTACTGGCTGGGCCGCTTCGGCTTCGCGCCGACGATCGTCGAGATCGCGCCCGAGCTGCGCACCGGCGGGCAGGCCGTCGACTTCCGCGGGCCGCTGCACATGGGCGTGCTGACCCGCATGGGTGTGATCGACGAGCTGCGCGCGCTGGAGACCGGCGGCACCGCGATGCGGTTCGTCGACGAGCGCGGCGAGCGGCTGATGGAGTGGCCGGCCGGGCTGGCCGGCGGCGACCTCGAGGTCTACCGCGGCGACCTGGCCCGGGTGCTGTGCGCGGCCGGGGCCGGCCACACCGAATACCTGTTCGGCGACAGCATCGTGGCCCTCACCGAGCACGACGACGGGGTCGACGTCACCTTCGCGAGCGGGCTCGAGCGCACGTTCGACCTGGTGGTCGGGGCCGACGGCGTGCACTCACGGGTGCGGCGGCTGGCCTTCGGGCCCGAGGAGAAATTCGTCAAGCACCTCGGGTATTACGTGGCCGGGTGGGACGTGCCCGACGAGTGGCAGCTGACCAGCACCTCGCTGCTGCACAACACCCCCGGCCGGATGATGAGCGTGACCGGCGACCGGCGCCACCCCGGCCGGGCCGCCGCCTTCGCCGCCTTCGAGTCGCCCCAGCTCGACTACGACCGGCACGACCCCGGCGCGATGCGGGCGATCCTGCGCGACCGGTACGCGGGGATGGGGTGGCTGGCCCCGCGGCTGCTCGACCACCTGGAGGCGGCGGGCGGCGACTTCTGGTTCGACCAGATCTGCCGCGTCGACAACCCGGTCTGGAGCCGGGGCCGGGTCGCGCTGGTCGGGGACGCCGCGTGCGGGGCCACCATCGGCGGGCAGGGCACGGGCACCGCGCTGGTCTCGGCGTACGTGCTGGCCGGCGAGCTCGCGGCGGCGGGCGGGGACCACCGAGCGGCCTTCACCTCGTACGAGGAAAGAATTGGCCGTTTTGCCCGGGGCACCCAGAAGGGCGGCGACACGACCGGCCGTTTCCTGGCGCCCCGGACGGCACGCGGCATCCGGCTGCGGAACTACATGAACAACCGCGAATGGTTCCTCAACCTGACCTTCAAGATCGCGGCCGAGCGCAGCACGGGCCTCACTCTGCCCGAATACCAGCCAGCCGCTCCGGGGTCAGCTCGGCCACGTTCGTGACGACCAGCGAGGCCAAGACCAGGGCGTCCGGGGCGGGCGGATAGACACCGTGCGGCACGGCGATCACCGCGAGACCGGCCGCCCCGGCCGAGCGCAGGCCGTTGCTCGAATCCTCGACGGCGGCGCAGACGGCCGGGGCGAAGCCGAGCTTCTCGCAGGCGGTCAGATAGACGTCGGGGGCCGGCTTGCCGCGCGGCACCTCCTCGGTCGACAGGGTGACCCGGAAGGCGTCGGTCAGCCCGGCCGTCTCGAGCACCTGGTCGATCAGGAGGCGGGCCGACGAGCTGGCCAGCGCGAGCGGGTAACGCTCGCCGAGCCGCCGCACCGCCTCGACCGAGCCCTCGATGAGCGGGAGCGACGTGCGGTAGCGCTCGGCCATCCGGCCCAGCACATCGGCGGCGACCTGCTCGGGCGTACGGGGAACGCCGACGTCGTTCGCCAGGTGACCGGACCATTCCGGGGTGCTCATCCCCATCATCCGATCCTGGGTGTCGGGCAGGAACTCGCGGCCGTACTCGGCGACATAGCCCCGCCGGACCTCCTCCCAGACCTCCTCGGTGTCGATGATGACGCCGTCCAGATCAAAAACGACTGCTTCGATCGCCATCTCAGAAACCCTCCGCGGCCGGGACGATCTCGGATGCGAAGACCTCGAACTGCTTGGTGTCCCAGGCGTTGCGCAGGCCGCCGTGCCCGACCTCGAAGCCCATGCCGTGCAGCCGGCGCAGGCCCTCGATGATCTCGCCGACGCGCTCGTTCTTCTCGCCCAGGTCGAAGTTGTAGAGCACGGTCTTCTGGATCTCGTCGTAGTCGCGGCCGACGTCGTCGCAGTGCCGCTTGAGCACGTCGAGCTTGTGCTGCACCTCGGGGCCGGGGAACAGGTTGCAGGCGTCGGCGTACTGCGCGACCAGCCGCAGCGTCTTCTTCTCGCCCCCGCCGCCGACCAGGATCGGCAGATGCGGGCGGGCCAGCGGCTGGGGGTTGTTGAGCAGCCGGTCGAGCTTGTAGTGCGTGCCGTGGAAGGCGGTCTCGTCGCCCGCGAACATCTGCTTGCAGATCCTGAGGGCCTCCTCGAGGCGCTCGAACCGCTCCTTGGTCGGCGGGAAAAGCAGGCCGAGCCCGCGCGACTCCTCCTCGTTCCAGGCGGCGCCGATGCCCAGGATCGCGCGGCCGCCGCTGAGCACGTCGAGCGTGGTGACCGCCTTGGCCAGCAGGCCCGGGTCGCGATAGACCACGCCCGTAACCAGGGTGAGCAGCTTCGCGTTCTTCGTATGAGCGGCCACGAAGCCGAGCGCCGTGTAGGCCTCGAGCATGTCCCACTCCCGCGGGCCGATCACTCCGATCTGCCAGAGGTGGTCCGTCACGCTGATCCGCTCGAAGCCGGCCTCGTCGGCCGAGGACGCGATGTCGGCGAGCACCGGGCCGAGCCGCGGGGCGCCCTCGGGCCAGGTGAAGTTGGAGATGTGCAGGCCAAGTTTCACTGGTCTTACCCCTTTTCCAGGACATTCGCCGCAACGGATCAAACCCTACCCCCAACCCCCCATTCCCGTACGCAGCGTAGTGACGAACCGGCCTTATCGGACCTCGGACGGTCCGCGCAGTTGATCGTCCTCCACCGTTTCGGCGAGTTGCTGTTCGGTTGCCGACCGGTAGTTTTCTTCATCAGGAACAAGCCTGAGGAGCACCGCCATGCCTCCTTCGCCGCTTTCCGCAGCGACGAGCCACCACCGAACACCGTCACCGTCAGTAAGCGTTGTTATCCCGGCCCTCGATCCCGCCGGCCTGCCGTCGATCCTGCGCGCGCTGCCCCCGGTCGACGAGGTGATCGTGGTCGGCACGGGCCTGGACCTCTCCGCGCGGCCGGGCGCCGTGCTGGTGCCCCCGAGCCGGCCCGGCCTCGGCAACGCGATCGCGTGCGGCGTCCGGGCGGCCCACGGCGACATCGTGGTGACGCTCAACGGTGACGGCTCGACCGACCCGGCCGACATCCCGCGGTTCGTGCGGGCGCTGGTCGCGGGGGCCGACGTGGCGCTCGGCTCGCGCTACTCCCCCGGCGGCGGCGACCTGACCGGCGGCCGGCTCCGCCGCTGGGCCGACCTGCTGCTGATCTGGCTGCTCAACACCGTGCTGGGCCTGCACCGCACCGACCCCGGCTTCGGGTACGCCGCCTTCTGGCGCGACGCCGTGCCGGCGCTCGGGCTGACCGACCCGGGCACCCGCGGGACGGCCTGGGGCGAGGGGCCCGAGATCGGGGCGCTGCTGGCCCTGCGTCCGGCCGCGCGCGGGCTGCGGGTGGCCGAGGTGCCGAGCATCGCCCGTCCCCCGGCCCGCGGCTCGGACCATGACTCGGCCCGCGGCTCGGCTCCCGCCACGGCGCGGTCCTCGGCTCGCACCTCGGTTCGGGCTTCGGGTCGGTCCTCGGCTCGGGCTTCGGGTCGGGCTTCGGCTCGGGCTGACCGGCCCCGGCTGCGGCATTGGTTGCGCGCCGCCCTGGACGAACTGCGCGGCGGTGACCGGCCGGCATGGGCCCCACCCGCCCCGATCCGGAACGTGGCCTACCCCGGCCTTCCCCGCCGGGCCCCGCTGAACAACGAGACCGGCGCCGGGCGGCGGGCGCTCGACCGCCGCGCCGTCGAAGCCCTGGCCGCCGAGCGCCAGGCGAGCGAGCGACTGATCCGCGAACGCACCACCGTGCGCCAGTTCACCGGGACCAAAGGCTGGGCGCAGACCGACCGGCGTCCGGTCCCTCAGCCAGTCGTGCAGGCGCCGTTCCACCGCGTCGACCCCCGCAACGGCCAACCCCCGGTGTGGCGCGACGGGCATCCCGAGCGGCTCGGCGGGCCCGACGTGCAGCCCCGCTCGGCGCAGACCCCGTGGCGGCTGGCGCCCGGCGCGACCCAGCCCGTACGGCGGGAGGTCGGCACCCGGCGGCGCCGGATCGAGGGCCTGCGGCAGTCGCGGCCCGACCTGCGCGTGATCAACGGCGAGGGGACGGGCACGACGGGTCGCCGCGCCCGGCTCCGCTCGGTCGACTGACTTTCCGGCCGCGCTTGCCCGGCCCTTTCAGGCCGCGCGCTTACGCAGCTCCGGCAGGATCTTCTCCGAGTAGAGGCGCAGGAAGCGCTCCTGGTCGGGGCCGGGGGCGTGGAAGACCAGGTGCTTGAAGCCCATGTCGAGGTATTCGACCACCTTGCCGACGTGCTCGTCGGGGTCGGACGAGCAGATCCAGCGGCTCGCCGTGCGCTCGACCGGCAGGGCGTCGGAGAGCCGCTGCATCTCGATCGGGTCCTCGACGCCGGTCTTCTCGTCGGGCGAGAGAGCCAGCGCGCCCCAGTGCTGGGTGTCGTTGCGGGCCTTCTCGGCGTCGTCGTCGAAGCTGACCTTCACCTCGATCATCAGGTCGAGGTCGTCGATGGTGCGGCCGGCCTTCTCGGCGCCCTCGCGGACGGCGGGCAGCAGCGTGTCGGTGTAGAGCGCGTGGCCCTTGCCGCTGGTGGTGATGAAGCCGTCCGAGATGCGCCCGGCGAGGCGGGTGGCGGCCGGGCCGGAGGCGCCGATGTAGATCGGGACCGGCGTCTCGGGCTTGTCGTAGATCGTGGCGTTCTCGGTCTTGTAGAACTGGCCCTCGTAGGTGACCCGGTCTTCCGTCCAGAGCTTCTGGATCAGCAGCACGGCCTCCTTGAGCCGGGCGAACCGCTCCTTGCCGTCGGGCCAGGCCAGCCCGAGCGGCACCTCGTTGAGCGACTCGCCCGAGCCGACACCCAGGATGGCCCGCCCGGGCGCGAGGCAGCCGAGCGTGGCGAACGCCTGCGCGACGACGGCCGGGTGATAGCGGAAGGTCGGCGTGAGCACGCTCGTGCCGATCAGCACCCGCTCGGTCCGGGCGGCGAGCGCGCCCAGCCACGGCAGCGCGGCCGGGGCGTGCCCGCCGTCGTGCCGCCACGGCTGCAGGTGGTCACTGACGAAAACGGAGTCGAAGCCGAGCTCCTCGGCCAGCACGCCGTACTTGAGAAGTTCCGCCGGCGGGAACTGCTCCGCCGAGGCCTTGTACCCGAACCGAATCATGGGGCCGACGTTACCCCGCGGCCTTGTACGCCTTTCCCGCCTCGGTCGGACTGTCGCCGTCGCGGTAGAGCCCGAAATCGACGCTGTCGCCCACGGCGGGCAGCCCGAACCACGCGTACCGCTCGACGAACGACCGCTTCTGCAGGCCCTTGGTCGAGCCGTTGATGAACGTCACGAGCTGGGCCTGCGTCGGGTACTTGGGGGAACCGCCGAAGTTCATCAGGCCGTACTCGGTGATCCAGACCGGCTTGCCGTAGCGCTTGTGCACGGCGTCGACGTACCCGAGGAACTGGTTGACCGCGGCCTCGGAGAAGTCGGAGCCGTACCAGTGCAGGGTGATGAAGTCGACCTTGTAGCCCTTCTGCTCGGCCCCGGTCATGAACCGGTCGAGCCAGCCGCCCTTGGTGTCGCCGCCGAACGCGACGGCCGGGCTGCCCAGCCGCATGCCGGTCGCCTGCAGCTTGGGCCAGTCGGCCAGCGCCTCCTCGACCGTCATCTTGGCCTGGCCGTCCATGTCGGGCTCGTTGAAGCCGAGCAGGACGTCGCCCTCGCGCTTGGCCTCGGCCAGGGTGGCGTCGGTGACGTTGTTCTTGCCCCAGATCATCGGGACGAACTCGACGTCGGCCGGGCCGGGCATGCTCTTGTTGGTCGACGACCAGTTGTAATACCAGGCCGCGCCGACGTCGTCGAGGGCCGGCTCGGCCGCGGCGAACTCCCAGACGCCGACGCCCTTCTTCTTGCTCGCCTTGGCCGTGATCACCGGGGCGGGCGCCTTGGTGGTGGGCTTGGCCGCGGGCGTCTTGCTGGGCGACGGCGACGGCTTGGCCGGCGTCGGCCTGACGGTGGTCGGGAGCGGAGCCGGACGGGTGGTCGGGGCGACGACCGCGGCGGTGGTGACCGGCGGCGGGCCGGACTGCTGGGTCACGACCACAGCTGCCGTGCCGCCCGCGACGGCGGTGGTCGACAACGCCGCGATGAGCACCTTGTGCGAGACGCTGAAGCCCACCTTTGTCGCCAGCGCCGTCTTGGTGGTGGCCGCGCCTGAAGTGGTGAGGGAGGCCAGGGTGCCCTTGCCCAGCAGGCCGGCGGGCAGCGGCACGAGGGCCATGCCGGCCAGCAGCCGCTCGGCCGCGACCAGGCCGTTCCAGGAGGGTGAGCAGTGCCGGCAGTCGCGGGTGTGCCGGGCGATGCGCTTGCGCCACAGCGGGCTGGGGTGCCCGTCCCACTCGGTGAGGAGCAACTGCAGGTCGGGGCAGGCCGGGCTGGCGCTGATCGCCCGCACCACGACCCGGGCCGTCTCGAGCTGGCCCTTCATCCGCTGGATGCGCACGGCGGCGTGCTGACGGGTGACGTCGGTGGCCGAGACGATCTCGTCGCGGGTGAGCTCGCCCGAGGCCTCCAGCCACCACAGCGAGAGCAACTCGCGGTTGTCCTCGTCGAGCCAGCGGGTCGCCTCGGCGGTCTCGCGGCGCTGACCGCTGAGCTCGAGCCGGGTGATCGCGAGGTCGGTGAAGTCGGCGCCGGGATCGCGCACATCCTCGTGCAGCAGCGCCTCGGGGGCGCCCCGCCGGGCCCGGAACCGCTCGCGGACCTGCCGCACCGTGATCGCCACCAGCCACGACCGGAACGCCTCGGGCTCGCGCAGGTCGCCCAGGTTGCGCAGCACCCGCAGCATCACGTCCTGCACGACGTCGTCCACGTCCGCGTGACCCTCGAGGGCCCGCCCGACGATCGTGTAGACCAGCGGCAGGTAGCCGGCGACGAGCCGGTCGACCGCCACCGGGTCGCCGTCGCGCGCCGCGATCACGACCGAGGTGTCGGGTTGCTCCGCCATTGTCCAACCTTCCGTCGGGCTTCCGGGCCGTGACCTTGATCGGTCACGGGAAGGGAGACGCCCAAGCCGTCCATGGATAACACGTTTTTCGGCGAAGATCGGATGAGGGGCTGCGGCGACGGCCACGATTAGCACCCGGGTGGAGCGGGAATCACAGGACCATGCGTATGACAGTCCAGCTGGACCTCCCTCGCGAGGCGGGCAGCGTGCCCACCGTCCGCCGGATGCTGCGCTCCGCCCTCGCCGTCCTGCAGATCGATCGGGACGCCCAGGACGACCTCGAGATCGCGATCACCGAGGCGTGCTCGAACGTCGTGCGGCACGCCGGCGGCGCCGAGAACTTCGAGGTGAGCCTCGACGTGGCCGACCACCGCTGCTCGATCGACGTGCGCGACACGGGCGCGGGGTTCGACCCCGAGGCGGTCGGCGCGGCGAGCTCCTCCAGCGAGAGCGGCCGCGGGCTTTCCCTGATCAAGGCGCTGGGCGAGAACGTGCGCATGCACTCCGTGCCGAAGCGGGGCAGCTTGATCCATTTCGAGAAGTCGTTCGCCTAGCACCTCGTGCAGGCCTACCGGGGGCAACCGCATATCATGCTTGCTCTCCGGCAACTATTGCCTCCATACGTTCACACAGAGGGGATAATCGAGTGTCCGTCCGCCCGGCATCAGTCGGCTCGTTCCTACGCGCAGCGCCACCCGATCGCCTCCCCGAGGTCGTGGCCGAGCATCTGCGCACCTGGTTTCCGGTCAGCGCGATGGAGCTGCTCCTCAGCGACCTGACCCTGAGCTCCCTCTGGCCCGTCCTCGACCCCGAGGCGCCGGCCGGCGGCTCCCTCGAGCAGCGCTGCTTCGGCAGCCAGCAGCCGGTGACCGACAACGGGTCGCGGCGCCTGCTGCTCCCGCTGACCACCTGGGGCGATCGCCTCGGCGTGCTGCGGATCGAGCTCACCGAGACGCTCACCAGCGAGCTCCGGGCCGAGATCACCACCATCGCCGACGAGCTGGCCCTGGGCCTGCGCGCCGCCGACAAGGACACCGACCGCTATCGCCAGATCGTCCGCCGGCAGCGCCTGACCATGGCCGCCGAGCTGCAGTGGGATCTGTTGCCCGGCCGCTCGCTCAGCGACGAGCGGTTCCGGCTGGCCGGCCAGCTCGACCCGGCGTACGCGATGTTCGGCGACCACTACGACTGGGCCGTCACCGACGACCGGCTCACGCTGACCGTGCTCAACGGCGCCGGCGACGGCATCGAGGCCGCGCTGCTGACCACGATCGCGGTCAACGCCATGCGCAACGCCCGCCGCTCCGGGGCCGGCATCGTCGAGCAGGCCGAGCTCGCCTCCGACGCGATCTACTCGCGGCACGGCGGCAAGTCGCACGTGGCCACGCTGCTGCTCGAGATCGACCTGACCGGCGGCACCATCGAGGCGGTCGACGCCGGCTCGCCGAAGGCCCTGATCGCGCGCGAGGGCGACGTTCGCGCGGTCAGTTTGGAACAACAGTTGCCGTTGGGGATGTTCGGCGACAGTCGCTACGAGACCCAGAAGGTGCAGCTCGAAGCGGGCGACCGGCTGCTCGTGGTGAGCGACGGCGTGCACGCCGCGGCGCCCGGCGGCCGTGCCCCGTACGGGGAATCCGGCCTGCTCACTGCGCTGCGCCGGACGCGCCTGCAGCCCCCGTCGGAGGCGGTGAGTACGGTGATTCGCGCGCTGCGCGACTATCACGACGGTGACGACCAGGAGGACGACGCTGTCATCGTCTGCCTCGATTGGCTCGGCGGGACGGCATGAAGTTTCCCCCTCGCGGGTAGTGGCTAGGCGCAGTCGTCGTCCGTCCTACGAACAGGGAAACATCCGCATGGACCGGGTCTCCGACGTGACCGTCGCCGTCGAGTCGACGGTCGACGCGCTCGTGTCGGTGCTGGAGTCGGCCGGCCTCGGGCACGGCCCCACCGTGCCGCCCGCCCAGCTGCGGGTGCTGGCGATCGTGGCCGGCAACCAGCACACCAACATGAGCCGGCTGGCCGAGGCGCTCGAGGTCGTGCCCTCGTCGGCCAGCCGGCTGTGCGATCGGCTCGAGGCCACCGGCCTGCTGCGCCGGGTGCCCGACCCGCGGGACCGGCGCGAGGTGCGGCTCCTGCTGACCCCGGCCGCCCGGCGGCTGCTCGACGAGCTGCGCGAGCGTCGCCGGCAGGCGCTCGGTGAGGTGCTGGGCCGGATGTCGGCCGACGACCGTCAGGAGCTGGTGCGCTCGCTGCGGGCCTTCGCGGTGGCGGCGGCGGGCGACGACAAGACCGAGGACGAATCCCTGCGTACGGCGTGAGGTAGCGTCGCCCGATGCGCATCGGCATCGTGATCCTCCCCGACCAACGCTGGTCCGTCGCCGGACGACGCTGGCAACGCGCCGAGGAGTACGGCTTCGACCACGCCTGGACGTACGACCACCTGGGCTGGCGTGATCTGGTGGACGGGCCGTGGTTCGACGCCGTCCCGACCCTGACGGCGGCGGCCATGGTCACCCGGCGCATCCGCCTGGGCACGTACGTGGCCTCGCCCAACTTCCGTCATCCGGTGCACTTCGCCCGCGAGGTCACCGCGCTCGACGACATCTCGCAGGGCCGCCTGCTGCTCGGGCTGGGCGCGGGCGGCACCGGCTTCGACTCGGCCGTGCTGGGCGAGCCGGAGCTCACGCCCAAGGTCCGGGTGGACCGGTTCGCCGAGTTCCTCGACCTGCTCGGCACGATCCTGGCCAACCCGGCGACGACGTGGCAGGGCGAGCACTACAAGGCGGTCGACGCCCGCAGCACCCCCGGCCCGTGCCAGCAGCCGCGCCCGCCGTTCGTGGTCGCCGCCAACGGGCCACGCGCCCTCAAGCTGGCCGCCCGGCACGGCGACGGCTGGGTCACCACCGGGGTCACCGGCGCCGCACCCGAGACCGCCGCCGACTGGTGGGCCAACGTCACCCGCATCGTCGCCGGCTTCGACTCGGCGCTCGACGCGGCCGGCCGGGCGTCCGACGCGATGCCGCGCTATCTGAACCTGGACTCGTCACCGGTCTATTCGCTGAGCAGCGCCGAGGCGTTCGAGGACGCCGTGGGCCGCGCTCGGGAGCTGGGGTTCACCGACGTGATCACCCATTGGCCGCGCGAGTCGAGTTGGTATGCCGGCGATGAGAAAATCCTGGAATCGGTGGCGTCCCGGCTGCCGCGGCTGCGCCTTTCGTAGCGCGCAATTCGCACGCACGGCGGGCGGGCCGCGGTCAGTGCCCGTTCGCCGCGCGGTATGCCTGCGTCACGCTCTGTGGAATGCGCCCGCGCTCGGAAATCTGATGCCCGTTGGCGGTGGCCCACTCGCGGATCTGGCGGTTTTCGTCGCGTGAGCCCGCCGTGCGGCCGGAACCGGCGCGCCGGGGCGGGATGCGACCGGCCGCGCGGCCGAGCCGGGTGCCCGCGTTGATGTACGGATCCAGGGCCTTACGCAGCTTCCCCGCATTGGCCTCGGAAAGGTCGATCGTGTAGTTAATCCCGTCCAGACTGAACTCGACCGTCCGGTCGGCCTTCTTTCCGTCCAGATCGTCGATCAGAGTGGTGATTACCTGCCGCGCCATGACGACTCCCGAGTCCGCCCGACCAACCGCGCCAAGTGTTGCTCGTAACCGCCTTCGCGCGCAACTGTCCGGCGCGAATTCGCAATTCTTTTCGCGGCGCGCGGCGACTGGCTATTCAAATGACCCGCCGGGCATTCACCGGAATCAGCACGGAAAGCTCGGCTTGGCCGGGCGTCGGGGCATCGCAGGCGCCTGTTTCGTAGCTGGGGTGGGAGCGAGGCCGGGTCCAGATTTCGTCTGGTGGTGGCCCGTGGAAGCTCGGCTCCCGGGGTTGGAACCGGGCTTTCGCGGGACGCCGCCAGGCGGGATCTGGGCCCTGCCGCAGCCTCGCCTCAGCTACGAAACAGGCGCTAGTCTCGCTGGCATGGAGCGGGAAGGCGACTGGCAGGAACAGCGACGGCAGGCCATCGCCGGCCACGCGGCCGCGCTCGAGGCCGGCCGGGTCGCCGAGGCCCGCGAGGCGGCGGCCCTGCTCGACGAGTTCGTCCGCCGCGCCGCCGAGCGGCGGCTGCCACCCCAGACGCTCCAGGCTCGAACCTTCGACGGCCGCGCCACGTATCGCACTCATGTGCGGGGGTGGTATCTCAAGTCGAACCGGTCGGTCGCCGTGGGCGAGGACGGGGAGTATTACGTGCTGACCGTGCCGGCGTCGTTGCGCGCCCGGTTCACCGGCGCCGAACTGACCCCGAGCATGCCCCGGCTGATCGTCGGCGCGGGCGGCGGCGACGGCGAGACGGTTCCGCTGCGGCAGCTGCTCGACCGGCGGCTCGAGGCGGGGGTCTCCTGGCCTTGATCCGCCGTGTCCTGAGCGGGGCCTGCGCCGCCGCGCTCCTGCCCGCCGCTCTGCTGCCCACCCTGGTCCCGGCCGCTCCCGCTCTCGCCGCCCCAGTTCTCGCTGCTCCGGCTCTCGCCGCGCCGGAGATCCCCTGTCCCAAGCCGAAGGTGGCGCCGCCGCCGAACCGGCCGCCCACGCCGGTGCCGCCGCCCGACGACCCGGTCGGCAGCGCGATCGGCGGCGACGCGCTGGCCACGCACGGCCTGGTCATCCCGGCCGGGGCCAAGGCGCCCCCGGCGGTCACCGCGAGCACGTGGATGGTGGCCGACCTCGACACCGGCGAGGTGCTCGGCGGCTGCGGCCCGCACGTCTTCCGCACCCCGGCCAGCGTCCAGAAGACCCTGCTGGCGGCCACCGTGATCGACAAGCTGAACCCGGACCAGCGGATCACCGTGGCCCAGAGCGACCTCGACATCGAGCCCGGCAGCTCGGCGGTCGGCCTGCTGGTCGGCGGCAAATACCCGATCTCGACGCTCTGGCTCGGCCTGATGCTCAACTCGGGCAACGACGCCGCGAACGCGCTGGCCCGGCTGGCCGGCGGGGGCGGCGCCGACGGCGTACGCAAGACCGTGGACGAGATGAACGCGCTGGCCAAGCGGATCGGCGCCTATCAGACCCACGCCGTCACCCCGTCCGGGCTGGACGGCAAGGGGCAGTTCACCAGCGCGTACGACCTGGCCCTGATCGCCCGGATCGCCTTCGCCAACGCCGACTTCCGCCGCTACGTGCTGACCAAGTCGGCCCAGATGCCCGCCCAGCCCCAGCTGAAGAAGGGCGGGTTCCAGTTCCAGAACGAGAACAAGCTGATCTTCAACTATCCCGGGGCGATGGGCGGCAAGACCGGCTTCACGACGGTGGCCCGGCACAGCTATGTGGGGGCGGCCCAGCGCAACGGCCGCCGGCTGGTGGTGACGCTGCTCGGCGCCGAGGCCCGGCCGCTGCGGGGCTGGCAGCAGGGGGCGGCGCTGCTCGACTGGGGCTTCTCGCTGCCCAAGGACGAGTCGGTCGGCAAGCTGGTCTCACCGCAGGACGTGGCCCCGGCGACCGCCGCCCCGCAGCTGAGGCCCGCCCCGCCCGCGGCGGCCGAGCCGGCCGCGCCCGGCGAGCCGCCCAAGGTGCTGTCGGTGGTCGCGGCCGGCTCGGTGGCGCTGCTGCTGGCCGGCGCCCCGCTGATCCTGCTGCTGATTCAACGCCGCCGGCGCCGGCCGGGCCGCTAGCCGCCACGGCAGCGCGGCGCTTCACGGCAGTCCGGCGCTTCACAGCAGTACGCCGCTTTGCGGCAGCGCGGCGCTTTACGGCAGCAGCCAGCCCGACCAGAGCAGGCCGAAGACCCAGACGACGGCCACCGCCAGCGCGGCGGTGAACTCGATCAGCATCGCCATGCCCGCCGCGTGCAGCGCGTATTTCGTGGAGGGCCACGCCTGGCCCGGGCCCAGCCGCACGCGCTCGACCAGATAGACCCCGAGCACGAAGCCGAGCGGCAGGCCCAGCACCGGGATCACGAAGAAGCCGATCACCCCGAGCAGGCCGCCGGCCAGCAGCGCCGAGTTGGGCACGCCGGCGCTCTTGAGGCGGCGCCCCGGCACCATGTATTTGATCAGGCCGCCGAGCAGGGCCACGGCCGTCGCCAGGCCCAGCACCAGCCAGCGCACGGCCGCGCTGCCCTCGCCGAAGACGGCCCAGAACAGCACGCCGGCCCAGCTCAGCAGCAGGCCGGGGACGACGGGCACGACCACCCCGACCACGCCGAGGGCGATCGCCACACCGGCAATCAGGTTGATCACCCAGGCGGTGTCGGTCAGGTCCATGCGCCAAAGGTGCCAGGCCCGGGCAACGGCGCAAAGACACGAGCCGCAGTTCTCAACCAACCCACAGTCTGAACAACAACCTTTCCGCACCGTAGCGGTACTCAATCGGCACCGGACCGCTGACGAACCTCCCTGTGTAACGCCGACGAGCCCGTGAGCAACGGGCCGCCGACCACGGGGGAGACACCACATGACCAGCATCGCGAACGCTGCCGACATCGTTGCCGACACCGCTTCCGTCACGGTGCTGTCCGCCGCCGAGCAGGAAGAGATCATCCGCACCCACATGCCGCTCGTCGGTCACCTGGTGCGCGACATGCTCAGCCGCATCCCCAACCACATCCACCGCGACGACCTGACCAGCGCCGGCCTGCACGCCCTGGTCACCGCGGCCCGCGGCTGGGACCCGGAGCGCGGCATCCCGTTCCACCGCTTCGCCAGCACCCGCATCCGCGGCGCCATCCTCGACGAGCTGCGCGCCCTCGACTGGGCGACCCGCTCGGTGCGCACCAAGGCCCGCGCCACCGACACCACCCGTCAGGCGCTGACCACGACGCTGGGCCGCACGCCCACCGCCGACGAGCTGGCCCAGGCGCTCGGCACCACCACCAGCGACCTCAAGCAGACCGACACCGACGTGCAGCGCGCGACCGTGCTGTCGCTGCAGGGCTTCACCACCAGCAGCGCCGACGACCTGGTGACCGAGAAGACCCCGGGCCCGGAGGACATGCTGCTGCGCCGCGAGCAGATCGGCTACCTGCACCACGCGATCGGCTCGCTGCCGGAGCGCCTGCAGGTCGTCATCACCGAGTACTTCCTGCAGGAGCGGCCGATGGCCGACATCGCCGCCGACCTGGGCGTCACCGAGTCGCGCGTGTCGCAGCTGCGCGCCGAGGCGCTGGCGCTGCTCAAGGACGGCCTGAACACGCACCTGAGCCCCGAGCTGGCGCCGACGCCGGACAACCCGGAGAGCATCGTGGCCCGGCGTCGCGCCTCCTACTACGACAACATCGCCCAGAACACCTCGGTGCGCAGCCGGCTGGCGCTGACGAACGCGCACGGCCACACCGCGTACAGCCGGGGTCCGCTGGCGGCCGTCTGACGCGAAGGGGCTCGGCATCCGTGCCGAGCCCCTTTCCGTACTGAAAAACTATGCCAGCGCGCTGAGCACCTTGGGCAGGTCGGCCGTGTGCAGCACCCCGAGCCGCCGGGTGGCCCGGGTGACCGCCACATAGAGGTCGGACAGGCCGCGCGGGCTCTCGGCGATGATCTCGTCGGGTTCGACCACGATCACCGAGTCGAACTCGAGACCCTTGGCCTGCCTGACGGTCATCAGCACCACCTGGTTGAGCAGGTCGGGCTGCTCCCCCACGGCCGCGCCGGGCACCGCCTCGACGAGGGCGTGGCCCAGCTCCGCCTGGCGCGCCTCGGGCACCAGCACCCCCACGCGGCCCTCTCCGGCCTCGGCGGCCTCGAGCCGTACGGCCGCGATTGTCTCGGCCGGAAGCGCGACCGGCGGCACCCGCAGCGCCCACGGCTCGACGCCGCTCGTGCGCACCGACCGGGGCGGCTCGAGCGCCGGGTCGACCGCGGCCAGCACGTCGGCCGCCACCGCCATCACCTCGGCCGGCGTCCGATAGTTCACGGTCAGCTCGACGAGGTTCCAGCGCTGGGCCACGTACGGCTCGAAGACCTGCTCCCACGTCGTGGTGCCGGCCAGCTCGGAGGTCTGGGCGACGTCGCCGACCACGGTCATCGAGCGGCTCGGGCAGCGCCGCATGAGCAGCCGCCACGCCATCGGGGACAGCTCCTGCGCCTCGTCGACGATCACATGCCCGAACACCCACGTACGGTCGGCGGCCGCTCGCTCGGCGGCGGTGCGCGTGTCGAGCACCTCGTGCCGCTCGACGAACGCGCTCGCGTCCACGACGTCGGTCGCGGAGAGGATCTCCTCCTCCTGGTCCTCGAAGTCGAGCGACCGCGAGCCCTCGACGATCTCGAGCACACCCTCCGCGTACTCGATGGCCTCGCGCCTCTCCTGGGCGGCCTGCCGCGCCTTGAGGGTGTCGTCGACGCCGAGCAGCTCGGCCAGCTCGTCCAGCAGCGGCACGTCGGCCGGGGTCCACCGGGCGTCGTGCTCGCGCAGCAGCAGGGCCCGCTCGGCCTCGGTCAGCTCGGCGGCCGCCGAGGCCAGCCGGTCGGGGTCGCTGAGCAGCTCGCGCAGCACCCGCCGCGGGGTCAGCACCGGCCAGAAGTCGAACAGCGTCTGCTGCACGTCGATGTCCTCGCGCAGCTCGCGGCGGGTCTCGGCCAGGTCGGCCTCGGAGAGCAGATTCTCCCCGCCCAGCGGGTCGGCGCCGATCCGCTCGGCGATCTCGAGGGAGAGCGCGTGGATCGCCTCGGTCACGAAGAGCGCGCGGGCCACGTTGTGCGGGCGGCCAGAGTTGCGGGCCACGGCGCGCGCGTCCTCCAGCACCGAGCGCTCGATCCGCAGCGGGTAGCCGTCGTGGTCCACCTCGGCGTACGTCTCGGGCACGGTCTGCCAGTCGGCCACCGCCCGGGACAGCACGCCGAGCATCGTGGTGCGCCCCTTCAGCGCGGCCGCCGCCGGCTTTTCCACGGCCCGGGCCCGTACGCCGGGGAACATGTCACCCAGCGTGGCCAGGAGCACCCCGGTCTCGGCGAGCGAGGGCAGCACCTGCGAGATGTAGCGCAGGAACGTCGGGTTCGGCCCCAGGATCAGCACGCCCTGCTTGGTCAGCTGCCCGCGGTACGTGTAGAGCAGGTACGCCGCGCGGTGCAGCGCGACGGCGGTCTTGCCGGTGCCGGGGCCGCCCTGCACGACCATGACGCCCGGCAGCCCGGCCCGGATCACCTCGTCCTGCTCGGCCTGGATGGTCTCGACGATGTCGCGCATCCGGCCCGTACGGCTGGCGGTCAGCGCGGACAGCAGCGCCGCCTCGCCGGTCACGTCCTCGCGGCCGCCGCTCGCGCCCGCCTCGAGGTCGAGCACCTCGTCGTCGATGGCGTTGAGCACGCGGCCCTTGGTGCGCAGATGGCGGCGGCGCTTCACCCCGTCGGGCGACACCGCGGTGGCCAGATAGAACGGCCGCGAGGCGGGGGCGCGCCAGTCGACGAGCAGCGGGTCCCGGTCGTGCTCCTCGGCGGACAGTCCGATCCGGCCGATGTAGCGCGGCTGGTCGGCCACGAAGTCGAGCCGGCCGAAGCAGAGGGCGTTCTCCACCGCGTTCATCTGCGCGAGCTGCTCGGCGTAATGGGCGCGGGTCGCCTCGCGTTGCGCGCGGCCCTGCGGGGTGCCGCCGGCCTCGAGCAGAATGGCCTTGAGACGCTCGTCGGCCTGTGCGCGCAGGCCGTCGAGGCGGTTGTAGAGGGTGGTGAGGTACGCCTGTTCGGCTTGGAGGTCGGCCGCGGCGGAGCTTGACAAAGCCACTCCCCTTTGTGGTAGCATTCGCCCGTCAGCACCCCTATGCGGGTGCTTTTTTCGTTTCTGACAAACGACCAGACTAGCGCATCGATGGCGGGTTACGGCTCGCCGCAAAATTGTCGTCTATCGGTCATGGTTTTCGGCGAGCCGTTACGCACGGCGGCCGATCCCCTTTAACCCCGGCATGACCCACAACCACCCGATCCGACGCCTCGGCGCGCTCGCCCTCATCGCTGCCGCCACCGTCGCTTTCTCCTCCGCGTGCACCGGTGACGACGACGCTCCGGCCACGGGCGCCGCTCAGGCGGCCGCGGGCGGCCCCGAGGCGAAGACCGTCGACGGCGCCAAGCAGGCCGCCCAGACGGTCTTCGACCGCTTCGCCGGGGGCGACTTCGCCGGCGCCTGGGACATGTACACCGCCGCGGGCAAGCAGGCGATCAGCAAGGACGACTACGTGAAGCTCAACCAGGCCTGCTCCCGCAAGGGCCTGGCGATCCAGCTCACCAGCGCCCGCATGGAGGGCACCGACCGGGCCGTCGTCATCGCCAAGCAGCTCGTGGCCGCGCAGTCGTACACGATGGTCTACGAGGCCGACGCCTGGAAGCTCGAGCCGGCCAAGGAGGGCCTGGCCATCTACAAGCTGGGCGCGGCCAAGGCGATCGCGGCCCAGAAGAAGGCCGGTACCTGCGCCAACCAGTAGTTTCCTTTATGTTGAGGGCCCGCCACGAACCGCGGCGGGCCCCCACTACCTTTTACGCGGCTACCGGCATCCCGTCGGGGCCGGTCAGGGCGAGCCGGGCGCGCAGGTCGCCGCGCGACTCGATCTGGTCGTAGTAGGCCGCCCGGCGGCGGGCCACACAGCCCTCCTTGACCGGGGTCTGCGCGGCCAGGGCCGGGTCGAGGTGGGTGTTCAGCCCGTCTCGGAGCAGGGTCAGCGCCTCGGCCCGCAGCTGTGACACCCGCGACTCGGTGACGCCCAGTTCCTCCGCGATGCGGGCCATCGGGCGCTCCTCGAAGAAGTAGCCCTGCACCACCACCCGCAGCCGCTCGGGCAGCGCGTCGATCGCGTGCCGCAGATAGCCGAGCCGCTCCCGCATGATCAGCATCTCTTCCGGACCGGCGCTGGGCTCGGTCACCATGTCCTCGGCGCCGGCCGTGGCGAAGCCCTGCAGGCTGAACACCACCGCGCGCTGCACGTCGTCGTCGGCGTGCTCGATGTCCTCGACCGAGCAGCCCAGCCGGTCGGCCACCTCGCGGACGGTGGGCAGGCGGCCCAGCTCGGCGGTCAGCTCCTGGCGGGCGCCGTCGGTGCGCCGGGCCCGCTGCCGCACGGAACGGCTGGCCCAGTCGAGGCCGCGCAGCTCGTCGAGCAGGGCACCGCGTACGCGGGCCGCGGCGAACCGGGCGAACGGCACGTTGCGGTTCTCGTCGTAACCGCGGGCCGCGTGCACCAGGGCGGCGTAGCCGGCGGACAGCAGGTCGTCCCGGTTGACGTGCGCCGGGACCCGCGCCAGCATCTCGCGGACCAGATGGCCGACCAGCGGCATGTGGTCCTGAACACGATCCTCGCGACGGCGGTCCTCGCCGCCGCGGCTCTCGCGTCGGCGGTCGGCAGCAAACGTGGCACCGCTCATGTGGGGGGTCTCCTCGCGAACCAGGCCGGGAGGGGGGTTCTCGGCACTGATGAGAAAGGTGATCCCGCTAAAGTGCGAAATGGTTCTCGTACGGGTGCAAGCCGGTTGCTTCCCCGCCAAGCCGCCCCCACGCGGAACGCCGGGTATGCTTGATCACGCGGCCCGCCCAGTCTTGCCTCGGGCCGCCTACGGACGGCTTGTCGAAGACGTCCCTCGGATCGGCCCCCACGCGCCGCGACTGAGACAAAGCTCGCGCCGGGCAGGACGACCCCTCTAGGTTTCAGGAGCTCCCGCTACATGACCACCTTCACCGATTTCGGCGTGCCCGCCGTGCTCACCACGGCCCTCGCCGAACTCGGCATCACCACCCCGTTCCCCATCCAGGCGGCCACGCTGCCCGACTCGCTGGCCGGCCGCGACGTGCTCGGCCGGGGCCGCACCGGCTCCGGCAAGACGTACGCGTTCGTGCTGCCCGTCCTGGCCCGCCTGGCCGCCTCGCGCAGCCAGCGCCGCCCGGGCCGCCCGCGCGCGCTGATCCTGGCGCCCACCCGCGAGCTGGCCACCCAGATCGACGCCACGCTGGCCCCGCTGGCGGCCAAGCTCGGCCTGCGCACCCTCACCGTCTTCGGCGGGGTCGGCGCCAACCCCCAGATCAAGGGGCTCAAGGCGGGCGTCGACGTGGTCGTGGCCTGCCCCGGCCGGCTCGACGACCACCTGCGCAACGGCCACGCCTCGCTCGACGCCGTCGAGATCACCGTGCTCGACGAGGCCGACCACATGGCCGACCTGGGCTTCCTGCCCGTCGTGCGCCGGCTCATGGACCAGACGCCGCGCGACGGCCAGCGCATGCTGTTCTCGGCCACCCTCGACAACGGCGTCGACGTGCTGGTCAAGCGCTTCCTGCACAAGCCGGTGACCCACTCTGTCGACTCAGCCACCGAGGCGCCGGTCGAGATGTCCCACCACGTCCTGCACGTACGGGGTGACGACCGCTTCCCGGTGCTGGTCGACCTGCTCGCGGCCCCCGGCCGTACGGTGGTCTTCACCCGCACCAAGCGCCGCGCCAAGGTGCTGACCCGCCAGCTGGTCCAGGCCGGGGTGCCCGCCGTCGAACTGCACGGCAACCTGGCCCAGAACGCCCGCAACCGCAACCTGGCCGCGTTCTCCGACGGCAGCGCCGAGACGCTGGTGGCCACCGACATCGCGGCCCGCGGCATCCACGTCGACGACGTCGGCCTGGTCATCCACGCCGACCCGCCGGTCGAGCACAAGGCCTACCTGCACCGCTCCGGCCGCACGGCCCGGGCCGGCAACCAGGGCACGGTCATCACGCTGATGACCGACGACCAGACGGCCGAGGTGCGCGACCTGACCCGCAAGGCCGGGGTCAAGCCGACCACGAGCCGGACCCGTCCGGGCGACCCGCTGCTGGCTTCGCTGGCCCCCGGGGAGCGCAAGTTCGTCGCTCCGGCGGCGCCCGCTCCCGCCTCCACGGAGGGCGGCGGCGGCGCGCGGCGTGGGCGGGGTCGTGGTGACGGCACCGTACCCGAGCAGAAGTCGTCGCCCCGCGGTCGCCGCGGCGGCAGTGGCGGCGGCTCGGGCGGCGGCCAGCAGCGGTCGGCTTCGGCGGCGGGCCACGCCGGACAGTCCCGCACTCCTGGACAGTCCCGTTCGGCTGGGCAGTCTCGTACGGCCGGGCAGTCGCGCGCCGCCGGGCAGTCGCGCTCGTCGTCGGGCCAGGGCCGCAGCGGCTCCACTCCGGTCCACACCAGCCAGTCGCGCGGCGGGGCGGCGGCCTTCTCGGCCGGCACCCGCGTGGGCGGGCGGCGCGGCGGTCGCTGACCCCTTGCATCATCGAGACCGGCGCTCACCCCTGGGGTGGGCGCCGGTTTCTTTTGCCGGACGGCGACCCGCAGCAGCCTCGGTGGCCGGCCTCGCCCGCCGACGCAGTCGGGCAGCAAGCCGTCTCCGCGCTGACCACCTCACCCGGCGCCCGCGGCAGCGAACACCACACCGCCCCGCGCCAACACGCCAACCGTCTCGCCGACGTCCTGCACGGCTGCCTCAAAACCGGCACCCGCCACGACGAAACCACCGCCAGCGCCTTACGCAGCCCACGTGATCATGCCTGCTAACAGCAAAAACAGGCCCACCCTACCGGGGGACCCCCACCCTCGGCCATTTTAGTGATCGGGCGCGATCTTGGGGTGGGGGCCTGTGGACAACCTTGCATTGTGGATAACTCTCGAAGGGCCAACCGAAGGCCCTACGCTGCCCACATGTCGAGCGTGAGCCGCACCGTGCGGGCGATGATGGCGCGGCCGGTGCCCACGCCGGCCGCCACTCGGTCGATCGTGGCCGTGGCCACGAAATGGCAACCGTCGGCAGTGGATTCGGCCGTCGAGAGCCGCAGCGTCACCTCGCTGTCGCGGCCCCGCACCCGCAGGATGCCGTCGATCAGCCAGCCCGATTCCTCCCGGCGGCAGCCGGTGCTGCGGAAGGCGATCGCCGGGTGCTGCTCGGCGTCGAGGAAGCGCTTGCCGATGATGTCCCGATCACGGCGCTCGTCGTCGCTGTGGAAGGTGCCCGCGTCGAGCACGGCCGAGGCCGTCGAGGCGGCCAGGTCGCCGGCCACGGTCACGGTGCCGCCGCGCAGGTCGACGGTGGCGGCCACGGGCTTGAGGCCGAAGACGTGGGTCGCGTCCAACCGGCACGTGGAGCGCCGCGGGTCGAGGGTGTATGTGCCGGGCCGGAGGGTCGTGCGCAATGGTGTTGTCATGCCGTTCAGCCTCGCCACCGGCGGCGGGGCAGGCCTCAGTGCTGGTACTGAGAAGAGGCACGTAGCTCGGCGCGACCGGTCAGCCCGAGCTTGCCCAGGATGTTGCGCACGTGCGTCTCCACGGTGCGTTCCGAGAGCACGAGCCGCGACGCGATCGCCCGGTTCGTCAATCCCTCGGCGACCAGCGCGGCGATCTCGCGCTCGCGGGCGGTGAGGTCGTCGTGAGCGAGCGCGGTCGCCGGGCCGAGCAGGGCGGTCAGGCCGAGCCGGCGGGCGGTGCCGAGCGCGGCCGTCGCCAGCTCCCGCGAGCGGCGGGGGTCCGTGGTGCGCAAATTCCCCGCGTACGCGATCTGGGCCTGAGCCAGGAAGGCGGGCGCGCCGAGCCGCTCCTCCATCGCGACGGCCTCGGCCAGATGCCGCGGGGCGGCCGGATCGCCGAGGGCGGCCGCGATCGTCCCCAGCGAGCGGCTGATCGCGCCGTGGCAGCTCGACATCGAGTTCAGATAGAGCCCGGCCCGCGACAGCGAGCGCATGTAGCAGCCGGCCGCCAGGTCGAGGTCACCCACCCACGCGGCCACCTCGCCGGCGACGATCGTCACGAAGGTCCAGCGCCCGTCGGCCGGCAGCCGGGGCAGGGCCGGGCGGAGGCGGCGGAGCACGTCCCGGGCCGATTCCTGGTCGCCGCGGCCCATCGCGATGTGCCCGAGCTGGGCCAGCGCGATCGGCATGTCGTCGTCGCCGAGGGGCAGCGGCTCGACCCATGTGTAGTCGCCGGTGAACGCGGAGAGGCCACTGAGGAAGGCCAGATACAGGTACGGGGCGGAGCGGTCCTGCGAGCGGGCGGCCAGATCACGCGCCTCGGCCGCATGGTCGTGCGCGGCGGTGAGACGACCGGCGACGAAAGCGCGGGCGGCGCGGGCCCGCAGCAGATGCCACCGCGCCACCGGCCAGCCCAGGCGGTCCACGAGGGCGGCCAGCCGGTTCGCCTCGGCGTCGAACTCGGCCAGCTCCCCGGTGGCCAGACAGGAGTCGAGCAGCCACGTGCGGCCCCACAGCTCGGCGTCGGGCCGGCCGCTCGGCTCGGCCAGGTCGCAGCTGCGCCGGGCCAGGCTCCGGGTCTCGTCGATCCGTGCGGCGGGGTCGATCGTCTCGTGTCGCGCGTGGACGGCGGCGACCAGCGCATCAGCCCGCCCCGAGGCCTCGGCCATGGTCATCGCCTCGCGGCTCATCCGCTCGGCGCGCTCCGGGTCGCGGTCCTCGGCGAGCAGAAACGCGTACTGGGAAAGGACTTTCGCCCGATCCGCGTCGTCGAGCTCCTGCGCCAGCGCGCGCTCGCAGAGCCGCAGCAGGGCCGGTGCGAGCGGGCCGCCGAGCCCTCGGATCACCAGGGCGGCCGGCGCGCCCAGCTCGTCGATC
Source organism: Paractinoplanes lichenicola (assembly GCF_016785085.1). GTDB lineage: Bacteria > Actinomycetota > Actinomycetes > Mycobacteriales > Micromonosporaceae > Actinoplanes > Actinoplanes lichenicola. The sequence continues at coordinate 887,152 of NZ_JAENHO010000002.1, read as the reverse complement.
ACCGCCTCGCAGTCGCTCAGGGCAACATCCAACTGCCCATCCCGGTACGCCGCCTCGGCGCGCTCCAACCGCAGATGGGCGTCGCCAGGCGTGTTGTCGAGGGCCCGGCCCAGCCAGTGCACGGCCTCGCTGTGGTCGAGCCCGCGAGCCGCCGCTCGAGCCGCCGTCACGCAGGCCGCCGTCGCCGTGGCCCGCGAGTCACCGTCGCCCGCGGCCCGCACCCGATGCCGGGCGATCTCGGCCGGCGAGCCCCGCTCCTCGAGCGCGGCGGCGATGGCCGCGTGGGCCCGGATCCGATCGTCGCGCCCGAGCCCGTCGTAGAGGGCCTGCCGCACGAGCTCGTGCCCGAAGCGCACCCGGGCCGGCGCCTGCGGATCGTCGACGAGCACCCCGGCCGCGACCGCCTCGCCCAACGTCGCAACCGGGACGAGCTTCTCCAGCACAGCGACATCGACTTCGGCTCCGTACGCGGCGGCCAAGGCCAGCATTTCCCGGCAGGCGGGCGTGAGCTGCCCCGTACGCCGGGCCATCAGCCGCCGCAGCCCGTCCGGCAGGTTCACGGCTCCGGCCGGCTTCGAGAGCCGTCCCTCCCGGGCCAGCAGCCGCGCCAGCTCCCTGGTGTAGAGCGGATTGCCGCCGCCGAGCCGATGCACCGCCGCCGCCCAGCCGGAGTGGACCTTGAGGCCGGCGCCGAGGTGGGCCGCCAGATAGTCTCCGACGGCCGCTACGTCCCAGGGCCCCAGCTCCAGCACCTCCGCATGGGAGAGATCCGGGGCCGACGGATCGGCGGCCAGTTGACGGGTGGTGCCGACGACCAGGATGCGGGAGCTGGTGATCTCGCGGGACAGGGCCGCCAGCAAGGAAAGAGACGCGGCGTCGGCCCAGTGCAGATCTTCCAGCACCAGCATCAGCGGGTGCTCCGACGCGGCCCCGACCAAAGCGGCGACCGTCCCCCGGACCGCCCGGAAACGAGCAGCCGCGGCCGGCTCCCGGCCCGCCCGGAAAAGCGCGGCCGGCTCCCCCGCGTCGGCCAGGGTCAGCAGGGTGGGCGACAGCCCCGCGGGCGCGTCGCGCAGCAGGGTCGTCCAGGGCCAGAAGCTGGGTGCGCCCTCGTCGGGATCGGCCCGGCCGGCCAGCACGGTCACTCCGGCCGCGGCCGCGCGGGCCGCCGCCTCCTCGACCACGGCCGTCTTGCCGATGCCGGGCTCGCCGACCAGCAGCACGACCCCGCCCGCGCCCTGCTGGGCGGCGGCGCGCAGCCGGTCGAGGGCGACCACCTCGGCCACCCGCCCGACCAACCGCACTCCCATGCGGACAACGTGGCCCTAACCGGCCGGGATGTCCACCTCGATCTCGTCCGAGAGGGTGAATCCGTCGCTGAGGTCGAGGTCGTCGCCGCTCCAGAAGCGGCCCGGGTCGTACCAGTTGGGCTGTTTGCCGCGCGGCAGCAGACCCATGTCCTCGTACGTCACCGCGACCACCTCGGCGCAGTAGGCCGTCTCGAGCGCCGCCTCGGTGGCCGGGCCCTTGCCGCCGCGGATGCGCCAGCGGGGCCGCACCTGCGGGACCCGGCCGCGCACCCAGCGCCACGCCAGCTGGGCCGACGACGGGAACGGCGTGCCGTCGAGGCGGGCCACCGTCTTGAGGGCCTTGTCCTCCATCTCCTTCCCCACGCCGGGCTCGAGCTGACGCAGCCAGCCCCGCTGCCCGTACCGGTGTGCCCACACCGTCACGGCGTCGCGCAGGTCGTGCAGCTGGACACCGCGCTGGAACGTGCCGGACCACAGGTCGGGCAGCGACTTACCCAGCTCGGCGTGCCACATGAGCGGCGGCATGTCCTCGACGACGATCGACATGCCGACGTGATTGACCGGGCTGTTGGTCAGCGTCTGGATGGCCCGGTCGGCGCCGGTGCGCCCGCGGAAGATCCAGATGTCCCCGGTCCGGGTCAGGTCGATGGCCTCATCGAGGCTGATGGCGGCGTCCACGTGTCTATCCTCAAGTGATGCGTTGGTGGAAGGTAGTGGGGTTGGCCGGTCTGGCGGGCGTCGCGGCGACGGGCGTCGTGGTGGCGCGTTCCGAGCGCAAACGCCGGCAATACACCCCCGATGAGATCCGTGACCGGTTGCACCAGCGGGTCGCCGAGGCGGCGTCCGCGGAGTCAGACGACATCAGTATCGCGGAGTAGCGACCACAGGCCGGCCCCGTCCGGCGCCGTGAACCACGTCTTGCCGCCGGAGCCGACCGCCTCCGCCTCGCCCGACGGGCCGGGGATGGCGCCGGCCAGCACCGACTGCGTGGGCGACAGGCGCCGGATGGCCACGGCGGCCACGTTTTCCGGGTGGGCGTGCGCGAACTCGGAGTAGATCTCCTGGTCGTGCTGCCCGTCGTCGCCGATCAGCAGCCAGCGGATGTTCGGGAACTCCCGGGACAGCCGCTGCAAGGTGGTGCGCTTGTGCTCCTGGCCGCTGCGGAACCAGCGGTCGGGAGTGGGCCCCCAGTCGGTCAGCAGCAGCGGCCCGGCCGGATAGAGATGGCGGGACAGGAACCGGGTCAGCGTCGGCGCCACGTTCCAGGCGCCGGTCGACAGGTAGAACACCGGCGCGCCCGCGTTGGCCGTGATCAGCCGCTCGTAGAGCACGGCCATGCCCGGCACGGCCATGCGCGCGTGCTCGTCGAGCACGAACGTGTTCCACGCGGCGAGCAGCGGACGCGGCAGCGCGGTGACCATGACCGTGTCGTCGATGTCGCTGATCAGCCCGAACCTGGTCTCGGGGTCGAGGACCCGGATCGGCGCCTCGACCGCGGCCGCGCCCTCGGTGAACAGCCGGACGCTGCCCCAGCCCGGCTCCAGGTCGCCCTTGACCCGGGTGTCGACGTAACCGCTGCGGTCGGTGCGGGTCTCGGTGATGCTGTCGCCTATCTGGATCTTGACGACCGCGTTGTTGACCGGCGAGCTGGTGAAGCTGCGCCAGCCGCGGACTTTCTCCAGCGTGCGACTCTGCGTGCCGCGGGTGAGCACCACACGAGCCATCACGCGCGCCCAGCCCGGCGCGCCGTAGCCCGTGTAGGCCGTGATCACCGGCCGCCAGCCCCGGTTGCGCAGCCGGCGCTCGACGATCTCGTGGAGGGCGTCCTCCACCCGCGCGGCCCGGTGCATCCGGATTACAGGCGGTTGCCCGCCCGCCGGAGTTGATGCCACGCTCAGGCCCCCTGCCCATAAGGTATCGGCGGTCATTCTGCCCGGTTACGGTACCTGCCTAACCTGTCAGTCGCGGGCGAACGTCCCGTCTCCACAGGGGAGGCTCACGCATAGGCCTTGGTGGCCGGCATCTCACCGGTCGCCCACTGGTCGGCGAACCACTCGTCACCGGCCGGCTCCTCGGCCCGGCCGGCCCGCACGATCGCCGCCGCGGCCTCGGCCCGCAGGCTGCGCAGCGCCTCCGCGGCCAGCTCGGATTCGTGCCAGGCAGCCTGCTCGAGCTTCTGGGCGTCCTCGTACTGCGCGAGGCGGTGCTCGCGGATCGCCTGGCGCAGCAACCCCTCCTGCACCACCGGATGCAGCCGCGGGTTCCAGCCGCGGTGCGCGAGCACGTCGTTGAGCTGGGCGATCGAAAGCTCCCGGTTGCGGCAGGCGGCGATCGCGGCGTGGTGCAGATAGCGCTGCCGGTCGGCGTTCTCGCCCGGCTTGCGGCGCTTGCTGATCAGCGGGAACGCGGCAGCCCGGGTGGTCTCGCGGGCCCGGCGGTCGGCCTCGGTGAAGGCCACGAACGCGGCGTCGACCTGCTCCTGGGCGGTGGCCCACTCGGCCCGCAACCGGGCCGCGGTGGCCGCGGCGCGATCGGCCGCCACGGCGACCTCGTCGGCGAAGCGCAGCTTGTCGCGCTGGGCCGGGGTCAGCGGCTGGGGCGGGGCCGAGCGCGGCAGCGCCACATAGACCGCCGCCACGGCGATGGCGAGCAGGATGACCAGCCACAAAACGGCGGCCTGGGGAATGGAGACGAAAAAGCTTTGCACGGCGCTTTCCATCGCAACCTCACATGCGGACGCGGATCTCCCGGGACGCTGGAATGCAAGCGGCAGTTACGCCACGGGCAGCGCGGGGCTGCCGGTGCGGTCAGACGAGCCGGACCGAGGGCGGACCGCGGACGGCCCGGACCCGCAGCGCGACGCCGGCGAGAACGACGGTGACCGCGACCACGACCAGAACCGGCAGGCCGGGCATCGGCGGGGCGTCGGGAACGACGACCGCCGCGGGAACATCCTGCGTCACACTGGCCACAGCAGCCACCGGCGCGGGCGCGGCGGCCTCGACCGGGGCCGGGGCGAGGTGAGCGGCGAAGGCCAGGGCGAGCATGGCCAGCCCGGCCAGGAAGCGCAGCAAGCGATGCCCGTCCCAATCCCGGGGAAGCACTCGCGCCACGGCCGTCACACGACTCAACTTACCTTTTCCCCCCGGAACGCGCACGGCTCATCCGAGTTACGGCCGGTCGGGGACAAATCACCCGAATACGACGATGGCGCCGGCCATGGGGCCGGCGCCATGCGGATGCTGCCTACTTGCTGGGCTCGGGCACGTCGACGTCGCACGTGATCTTCGGGTTGACGCCGGCCCAGTTGAGCGGGCCGGCGATGGTGGTGACGGCGATCGTGCCGAACTCGGCACAGCTGGTGTTGCTGGTGTCGGAGAAGTAGCCACGCTCGTAGGCGGCCACGCCGCCCAGCACGAGCCAGATGATGAGAATCAGCCCGCCGATCGAGCCTGCGCGCATCGGGGCCTCCTATGCCGTGGGGATTGACGCCGGAAATGCGGTGGGGATTGACGCCGGAGATACCCCGATCCGTTTGATCTCTAAACGGGGTTCTTCACTGCCTGCAACGTGTACGAGTGGGGCAAGCGCTCAGGACGGTCGGCCAACTGATACTCACCGTCACCGATGTCGCGCATCCGGCCGTTCTCCAGCGCCTCCCACGGCACGCTGGTGTGCTCGGCCAGGCCGGTCAGCGTCATCCCGGCCGCGAGCACCGCGGTCACGATCTCGCCGAGGCCGTGGTTCCACTCCACCGTCTTGTTGTGCTTGAACTCGACGTCGGTCTCGACGTAGGTGCCGCCCTCGTCGAAGATCAGGCCCTCCGGCATCTCGAAATACGGGTAGACGAGGGCGATCACGTCGTCGTCACGGTCGTAGTCGAGACCCCACAGGATCGGGTGGCCCTCGCGGATGAACAGCCGCCCGCCCGGCTTGAGCAACGCGGAAACCGTTGCCGCCCACCGCTTCACGTCCGGCAGCCAGCACAGGGCGCCGACCCCGGTGTAGACGAGGTCGTACCCGTCCCCCACGGCGGCCACCGCGTCATAGACATCGGCCTGCACGAATGGCACATCGACCCCCGCCAATGCCGCGATGCGCCGGGCCTCGTCCAGCGACTTCGCCGAGAAATCGAGGCCGGTCATCGTGGCGCCGAGCCGGGCCAGCGAGACCGTGTCGGTGCCGATGTGGCATTGCAAGTGGACACCGCGCAGGCCCGCGACGTCGCCGAGCAGCGGCCGGTCGAATCGCACGACCTCGCTCAGGTAGGCCGGGTCGGCGGCGAAACGGTCGACGGCATAGCCGGGGGAAGCGGCATGCGCGGCGGCGCGATCGTCCCAGTTGGCGCGATTCAGGTCGCGATAGTCGGTCACTCGGGCACGATATGCCGCCGTGAATACCGTCGGCTTACGATTTTCGGGCCGGCTGAGGTTGGATGGCCTGGCGGAGGATCATCGAAAAGCGGGGTGCGAGGGTGGAGACCAGGCGTACGACGGTGCGTGACGTGCGCAGGGCGAACCGCTCCAGCCTGCTCACCGACCTCTTCCACGGCGGCCTGCAGAGCCGCCAGCAGCTCGCCGCGAGCACCGCCCTGAGCCAGGCCAGTGTCAGCAACCTGATCGGCGAGATGATCGAGGAAGGCATCGTCGAGGAGGCCGGGCTGGTCGGCTCCGACGGCGGCCGCCCCCGCGTGCTGCTGCGGGTCCGCCCCGGCTTCCGTTACGTGGTGGGCGCCGAGGTCGGCGAGACGCGCGTGCTGGTCGAGCTGTACGACCTGGAGATGACCCGGCTGGCCGCGGTGACCCTGGACCACGACGACGAGCCCGAGCAGGTCGCGGGCCGGGTGCTGACCGGCCTGGGCCAGGTGCTCGAGCAGACCGGCGTCGCCCCGGCCGACGTGCTGGGTTTCGGCGTCGGGGTGCCGGGCGTGGTCGATCGCGACGGGGTGGTCGACTCGCAGTCCACCGGCTGGGATTCGGTGCCGCTGGGCGAGATGCTGCGGGCCGGCACCGAGGTGCCGATCTTCGTGGAGAACGGCGCCAAGACGCACGGGCAGGCCGAGATGTGGTTCGGCGCGGGCCGCGGCGCCCGGCACGCGGTCATCGTCATGATCGGTACAGGGGTGGGCGCGGCCGTGGTGATGGACGGGCGCAGCTACTACCGGGGGGCGAACAGCAACGCCGGCGAGTGGGGGCACACCACCCTGATCTACGACGGTGACGAGTGCCGGTGCGGGGCGCGGGGCTGCCTGGAGGCGTACATCGGGGCCGACCGGATCGGGCACCGGCTGGCCGCGGCGACCGGGGAACCGTACGGGAAAGGGCTTTTGCACCGCCACCTGGGTGAGGAGCCGCTGACCGGGGCCGCGCGGCAGGTCTTCGAGCAGACGGCGGGCTATCTGGGCGCCGGGCTGGCCGACCTGATCAACCTGTTCAGTCCGGAGCGGATAGTGCTCGGCGGCGATCCGGGGGCGGCGTTCGGCGCGCGGTTCCTGCCCGAGATCCGCGAGGCCGCGGCCCGGCACGCGCTGCGCCGGCCGTACGGGCAGACCACCATCACGATTTGCGAGCTCGGCGCCGACGCGGTCGCGATGGGCGCGGCCACGCTGCCGGTCGCGCAGCTGCTGGCCGAGGGTGGCCTGGCCGAGACGGCCGAACCGGTGCTGGCCTTCACCCCGCGGCAGCGTCGTCCGGGTGACCGGGCCCGCCGCTGACGACGGGCCCGGCCGCGACTTCTCAGGCGCGCAGGGCGGCGATCGAGTCGCGGAACCACAGGGCGCTCTGCTTGGGCGTACGCTCCAGCGTCTCGTAGTCGACGCGCACGATGCCGAACCGCTTGTCGTAGCCGTAGGCCCACTCGAAGTTGTCGAGCAGCGACCACGCGAAGTAGCCGCGCACGTCCGCCCCCTGCTCCCGCGCGTCCACCACCGCGGCGATGTGCGAGGCCAGATATTCCGTACGGTCGTCGTCCGCGACGTAGCCCGACGCGTCCGGCCGGTCGTCGAAGGCGGCGCCGTTCTCGGTGATGATCAGCGGCAGGCCCGGGTAGTCGCGGTGCAGCCGCACGAGGAGCTGGGTGAAGCGCTCCGGCGTGATCGGCCAGTCCATCGCCGTACGAGTCGTGCCCGGCAGCACGGCCCGGACGACCGGCTCGCCGTCCGCGTCCCGCGTGCTGCCGTCGACGTCCGTACCGGAGAAGTCCTGTCCGAAGTAGAAGTTGACGCCCAGCACGTCGAGCGGCGTCGAGATAACTTCAAGATCGTTTTCCCGTACGGGCATGGCCGAACCGCGGGCGGCCAGGTCCGCGACCACGTCGGCCGGGTACTCCCCCTTGCGCAGCGGGTCCAGATAGAGCCGCAGCCCCATCCCGTCGGCACGGCGGGCCGCGTCGCGATCGAGGTCGGTGTCGGCCGCCGGGTCCGCCGTCCCCATGTTCAGCGTGATCCCGTACGTGTGGGGCCGGGTCTCGGCGGCCCGCATGCGCTGGGTGGCCAGGCCGTGGCCGAGCAGCAGGTGGTGGGTCGCGGCCAGCGACGCGTCGAACTCCCGGCGGCCGGGCGCGTGCACACCGATGTGGTAACCGAGCCAGGCCGAGCACCACGGCTCGTTCATGGTGGTGAAGGTGTCGACCCGGTCCTGCAGCTTGTCGAAGACCAGCATCGCGTAGTCGGCGAAGCGGTAGGCCGTGTCCCGGTTGGGCCAGCCGCCCGCGTCCTCGAGCTCCTGCGGCAGGTCCCAGTGATAGAGCGTCACCCAGGGGGCGATCCCGTTCTCGAGCAGCTCGTCCACCAGGCGCTCGTAGAAGCCGAGACCGGCCGGGTTGACCGGGCCGCGGCCGCCCGGCTGCACCCGCGGCCAGGCCACCGAGAACCGGTAGCTGTCGACGCCGAGGCTCTTCATCAGCGCCACGTCCTGCGGCATCCGGTGGTAGTGGTCGCACGCCACATCGCCGTTGTCGCCGTTGGCCACGGCGCCGTCCAGCCGCGAGAACGTGTCCCAGATGGACGGTGTCCGGCCGTCCTCGGCCACCGCGCCCTCGATCTGGTAGGAGGCGGTGGCCACGCCCCAGAGGAACTTCGGCGGCAGGCCGGTGGCGAGCGGGACCTTGGTGGTGGTGGGGTTCATGACACTCCAGTTGGGGATTGGAGAGGGCCGGCCACTTTTCAGTGACCGGCCCCGTTTCATCCGACGGGTTGCTCCGTGGGATGCAGCCAGCACGCGACGGAACGTGCGGCTCCGTCCGGGCTGTCCGGGCGCCCGAGCACCGGGATGTGCGTCGAGCACGGCTCGAACGCCTTGGGACAGCGGGGGTGGAACGAGCAGCCGGTGGGCATGCCGGCCAGGTCGGGCGGCGAACCGGGGATGCCGGCCAGCTCGCGGCGCGGCCCGCGCAGCGCCGGGAAAGAGCTCAGCAGACCCTTCGAGTACGGGTGCAGGGCGTCCCGATAGATCGTGCTCGCGGGCGCCTCCTCGACGATCCGCCCGCCATACATGATCGCGATCCGGTTGGAGAACTCGACCAGCAGCGACAGGTCGTGCGTGATGAAGATGACCGAGAAGCCGAGGCGCTCGCGCAGCTCGATCAGCTGGCCCAGGATCTGCCGCTGCATCACCACGTCGAGGGCGGTGGTCGGCTCGTCCATGATCACGACCTGCGGCTGCAGGATCAGCGCCATGCCGATCATGACGCGCTGCCGCATGCCGCCGGAGAGCTGGTGCGGGTACGCGTCCATCCGGTCGGGCGAGATGCCGACCAGCTTGAGCATCTCGCGGGCCCGGGCGTTGCGGCTGTGCTCGCTCATATTGGGGTCGTGCGCCTTGAGCACGTCGGTCAGCTGGGTCGAGATCTTGTGCACCGGGTTGAGCGAGTTCATCGCGCCCTGGAACACGATCGCGGTCTCGGCCCAGCGGAACGCGCGCAACGCCTTGTCGCTCAGCCCGAGGACGTCGTACGGGTCGCCCTTCTCGGGGTGATAGATGACCTCGCCCCCGGTGATGACGCCGGGCGGGGCCAGCAGGCGGGTCAGGCCGTAGGCGAGGGTCGACTTGCCGGAGCCGCTCTCGCCGGCCAGGCCGAGCACCTCACCGCGGTGCAGGGTCAGGTTGACGTCGCGGACCGCGCGGACGGCCCGGTCGCCCAGGCCGTACTCGACGTTGAGATTGCGGATCTCGAGGACGGGTTCCATCTACTTGGTCGCCTCTCGGGCCACGGGGGTCATGGCGTCAGGGTGTATCTGTGCTCGCGTGTGCGGCTCGGGCGAGTTCGACAGCACCGGCGTGAAGCCGATCCTCATCCGTACGGTGCCGCCGGAGGCCGTCTTGAGCTTGGTCTTGCCCGCACTGCGCAGGCGGGGGCTGACGAACTCGTCGATCGCGAAGTTGATCAGCGAGAGCGCCGTGCCGAGGAACGCGATGGCCAGACCGGCCGGCACGAACCACCACCACGCGCCCTGGGCCAGCGCCTGCTGCCCCTGCGCCCAGAACAGGATCGTGCCCCAGTTCCAGCCGGCCGCCGACACGATGCCGATGAAGGCCAGCGTGATCAGGGAGAGCACGGCGAAGATGACCGTGCCGATGAACCCGGAGGCGATCACCGCGGTCAGGTTGGGCAGCAGCTCGAAGCCGATGATCCGCCAGGTCTTCTCGCCGGTGGCCCGGGACGCCTCGATGTAGTCGCGCCGGCGCAGCGACAGCGTCTGCGCGCGCAGCACCCGGGCGTTCCACGACCACGAGGTGAGGCCGATGATCAGGGCGATCAGCAGGTTGCTGGCGTTGTCCAGGATCGACGTAATGATGATCATCAGCGGGATGGCCGGGATCACCAGGAACACGTTGGACAGCGCGGACAGCGTGTCGTCGGTCTTGCCGCCCAGGTAGCCGGCCGTGATGCCGATGATCACCGACAGCACGGTGGCGATGGTGCCGGCCAGGAAGCCGACGAACACGACCGGGCGGGTGCCGTCGAGCACCTGGCTGAACACGTCCTGGCCGAGGTGCGTGGTGCCGAACCAGTGGTCGGCCGACGGCGGCTGCACCAGGTCGTTGCTGCGCGCGTCCGGGTCGTACGGGGTGATCCAGGGGCCGATGATCGCGAACAGCACGTAGAGGCCGAGGATGATCAGGCCGAACGCGGCCTTCTTGTTCTTGAGGAAGAGGAACCGCTGCCGTTTGGCCTTCGCCGGCTTGGCGGCCTCCGGTGCGGCCATCGCCCCTTGGCCGGGGATGACCTGGGCGGTGCTCGAGGTAGGGATCGTCATCGCTCAGCCCTCCTTGCGGGTGCGCGGGTCGAGGAGCAGGTAAGCCAGGTCGGCCAGCAGGTTGGCGACCAGCACCGAGATCGTGATGACCAGGAAGATGCCCTGCATCAGCGGGTAGTCCTTGGCCCCCAGCGCCTGCAGCAGGATGAAGCCGAGGCCCGGGTACGAGAAGACGATCTCGACCAGCAGCGTGCCGCCGACGATGAAGCCGAGCGACAGCGCGAAGCCGGAGATGTTGGGCAGCAACGCGTTGCGGGCGGCGTAGCTCACCGCGACCCGCCGCTCGGAGAGGCCCTTGGCGTGCGCGACGGTGATGTAGTCCTCGGACGACACCGTCACCATCATGTTGCGCATGCTCAGGATCCAGCCGCTGACCGACGAGATCAGGATCGTCAGCGCGGGCAGCAGGCTGTGCTGCAGGGCGCTCGGGATGAAGTACTGGTCCCAGGCCGGCACCAGCGACGAGTCGAAGCCGCCGGACGACGGGAAGAAGCTGTCCGGGCCGGTCAGCAGGTAGATCGCGATGATGCCGAGCCAGAAGTACGGCACCGACGAGAAGAACGTGGTCACCGGGAGCAGGCCGTCGGTCCAGGAACCGCGGCGCCACCCGGCGAACACGCCCAGGCCGGTGCCGATCAGGAAGCTGATCACCGTGGTGATGCCGACCAGCAGGACGGTCCACGGCAGCGCGTCGCCGATGATGTCCGCGACCGGCGACGGGAAGAACGTGAAGGACAGGCCCAGGTCGCCCTGGAACAGCTGCTTCCAGTAGTCGACGTACTGCGCCCACAGGCCCTTGTTGTCGTCCAGGCCGAACAGGACGTACAGCGAGTTGATCGCCTCGGTGCTGAGCTGGCCGCGGAACTTGGCGATCAGCGACTGCACCGGGTCACCCGGCACCAGACGCGGGATGAAGAAGTTCAGGGTGATCGCGGCCCACGCGGTGAACAGGTAGAACGCGATTCTTTGGAGGAAGTACTTCATTTCGCGGCCTCTTTCACGGTGGCTTCGTCATACAGCCAGCACGCGGCCCAGTGGCCGGGAACGTCGCCGATCTCCAGGCGTACGGGCAGATCGGTCTTGCAGCGGGCCATGGCGGCCGGGCAGCGCGGATGGAACCGGCAGCCGGACGGCGGGCGGATCAGGCTCGGCGGCTCGCCGTTGCCCCGATCCTCGTCCAGCGGGTTGACGTCGCCGGCCAGCCGGTCGGGATCGGGCGCCGAGTCGATCAGCAGCCGGGTGTACGGGTGCGCGGGGGTCTGGGTGACGGTCTCGCTGTCGCCGCCCTCGACCATCCGGCCCGCGTACATCACCAGGGTCTCGTCGGCGAAGTAGCGCGCCGACGCGATGTCGTGGGTGATGTAGAGGATCGCCAGGTTGAGGCGCTCCTTGAGGTCGCGCAGCAGGTTGAGCACGCCCAGGCGGATCGACACGTCGAGCATCGACACCGGCTCGTCGGCCAGCAGGGCTTCCGGGTCGGCGCCGAGCGCGCGGGCGATCGCGACGCGCTGCCGCTGGCCGCCGGAGAGCTCGTGCGGGAACTTGTCGAGATAACGCTCGGCCGGCGTCAGGCTGACCCGGGTGAGCAGGTCGCGCAGCGCGTTCTCGAGGTCGTCCTCGGTCTTGCCCGCGTTGCCGTGGATCTTGAGCGACCGGGTGAGGTGATACCGGATCGTGTGCACCGGGTTCAGCGACGCGAAGGGGTCCTGGAAGATCATCTGGACGCGGGCCGCGTACGCCCGGAAGGCGCCGCCGCCCTTGACCTTCGTCGTCTCGCCGTGCAGGCGGATGTCGCCGCCGGTGCGCGGGTAGAGCTGGGCCAGCAGGCGGGCCACCGTGGACTTGCCCGAGCCGGACTCGCCGACCAGAGCGACCACCTGGCCGCGGCGCAGGGTGAGGTTCACGTCGTCGACGGCGTGGACCGCGTTCTGCTCCCGGGTGAAAAATTGGCGCAGTCGCCGGCGAACGGGGAAGTGCTTGGTCAGGCCGATCGCCTCAAGCACCACCTCGCCGGCCGGCGCCTTGGCGTCCTGAATCGACGTCATGGCGTTCTTCCTTCGTGCGGGGGTGGTGGAATGCCGCTCCCCGCGCCTCGCGGCACGGGGAGCGGCGCCGGCGATCAGGAGTTGGCGGGCTTGAGCTTGCCGATGATCAGAGACACGTACGGCTGGGTCGGCTGCGCGCCCGAGTACGGGTCCTCGTCGGTCGGCCAGCCGGTCCAGTTCTTGTCGCTGTAGGCGGCGCCCACGTTGTCGGCACCGACCGGGAACATCGGGGCCTGCTCGACGAAGACCTTCTGGATCTGGTTCATCGCGGTGGTGCGGGCCTCGTCGCTGGTCGCGTTCTTGTAGGCGGTCAGCGCGGCGGTCGCCTCGGGGCTCTTGAAGCGGCCGAAGTTGCCCTGCTGCGCGGCGGTGCCGATCGGCTTGATCAGGTCACCGTCCATGACGGTCTGGTAGATGTCGTACGGCGTGGCGCCGCCGTTCGTCCACCGCATCGAGGCCTCGAACGCGCCGGTCTGCACGTTCTTGTCCCAGACGTCCTGGTTGGGCTTCTCGACCGTCGCCTCGATGCCGATCTCGGCGAAGTTGCTCTTGATGATCTCGAGCGAGGTCTGGTAGTCCGACCACGGCGCGGGGTCGCTGAGCTTGATCTTGACGGGCTTGCCGGACGGGTCGCTGAGCACCTTGCCGTTCAGCTTGTAGCCCGCGCTCGCCAGCAGCGCCTTGGCGCCCTCGATGTCGTTCGAGAACTCCTTGCCCTTGTACTCCGGAGCGATGAACGCGTCACCGGCGCCCGGCGGCAGGCCGGTCACGCTCTTGATCTCCGGGTGGAAGTACGAGGCCTCGGCCTGGGTGAAGATGTCGGTCCGGTTGATCACCATGTTCATGGCCTGACGCAGCTTGACGTCGTCGAACGGCTTGATCGTGGTGTTGATGTAGAGACCGTGGATGCCGAGCACGCCGGGCGCCCACACCTTGTGGTGCTCCGGGTCCTTGTCGATGAAGGTCGCCTTCGGGTTGGGCAGGAAGACGAACGACCACTCCGAGTCGCCGTTGGCCAGCGCGGTGCCCTGGGCGTTGTTGTCGGCGTAGGAGACGTACCGCAGCTCCTTGACCTGCGGCACCGTGCCCCAGTAGCCCTCGGTGCGCACCGACAGCGTGACGCCGGCCTGGGTGAAGGACTTCAGCGTGTACGGGCCCGAGCCGACCGGGGTCTTGTTGACGTCGGTGGCGGGGTCCGAGATCTTCTCCCAGATGTGCTTGGGCACGATCGGGGTGCTCGCCATGATCTTGTTCTGGTTGACGAACTGCGGCGTCTTGAAGGTCACCTTCACGACGTTGCCGGCGACCGTGATCTGGTCGAACGGGATCGCGTTCTGGTTGAGCGCCTCGTTGCTCTTGAGCAGGGTGAACGTGTAGGCCACGTCCTCGGCGGTCAGCTTCTGGCCGTCCGACCAGGTGGCGTTGTCGCGCACCGTGACCTCGGCCGACTTGTAGTCGTCGGCCCACTTGACCCCGCTGGCCAGCCACGGGACGGCGGGCTCGGCCGGGCGCACCGGGTTCCACTGGGTCAGCGGCTCGTAGATCATCCACTTGTACCCGAGCGCGTTCGCCGAGGAGGTGCCGGCGAACGGGTTGTGGTTCTCGGTCTGCGTCCCGTTCGGCATGCCGATCTTGAGGAAGTCGACCGACGCCTTGTTCGCGTTGTTGGCGTTGTTGCTGTTCGGCGAGTCGCCGCACGCGGCCAGGCCGCCCGTGGCGAGCACACCCGCCAGGGCGTACGCGAACAGTTTCCTTCGCTGCATCACAAAACTCCTCGAATGTGACGGAATCGGGGTGAGAGGGGCGTGCGCTATCGCGGCACCGGCAGACTCGCCGGCACCCGTGTTCTGTGTGGGATCAGGCCACTGTGGAAGGTCGAGTGGTGAAGGTGGTGGGGATGACGGTGGGGCGGTTGGGCAGGGGTGTGCCCTCGAAGTGGGCGAGCAGCGTGCGTGCCGCGGCCTCACCCATCTCGCGCAGCGGTTGATGCACGGTCGTCAGCGGCGGCTGGGTGTGCGCCGCGGTCGGTATGTCGTCGAAGCCGACCACGGCCACGTCCTGCGGGATGCGACGCCCGGAGTCGAGCAGGGCCTGCATCGCGCCGATGGCGGCGAGGTCGTTGTGGGCGAAGACGGAGTCGAACTCGACCCCGGAGGCCAGCGCGGTGTGCACGGCCTCCGCGCCCCGGTCGAAGGTGAAGTCACCCACGAACAGCCGGTCCTCCGCGATCGGATGGCCCCCGTCGGCGAAGACCGAGGCGAAGCCGGCGTGGCGTTGCTGGGTGCAGCCGAACTTCTCGGGCCCGGAGATCACCAGCGGCCTCGTACGCCCGATCTCGAGCAGATGCCGCGCGGCGGAACCGGCGCCGTCGTGGTTGGTGGTGCCGACACTCGGGATCTCGCCGGAGGTCTGATCGCGGTCGTCGATGAGCACGACCGGCAGGCCCCGGCGGTGCAGCGTGGCGATGTAGTCGAGGGTGCCCTCGGGCTCGATGACCAGCAGGCCGTCGAACGACTTGGCGGACACCTGCGCGCCGAACTGACGCATCGACTCCTCGCCGCGGTTGCAGGTGAACAGCAGCAGCCCGTAGCGCTCGGTCTCGAGCACGTCGACCGCGCCCTGCAGCACGTCGCCGATCCACGGCCAGGTGAGCGAGGGCACGAGCATGCCGACCACCCGCGTACGCCCGCGGGCCAGCCCGACGGCCCGCGAACTCGGCACATAACCCAGCTCGTCGATCACCGCCCGGACCCGCGCGGCAGTGGATTCGTCCAGCTCACCCTTGCCGTTGAGCACTCGGGACACGGTCGTCTTGCTGACCTTGGCCCGGGCCGCCACATCGGCGATGGTGATTGGCACTGGTCCTCCTGACGTGTCACCACTTCGTTGCGACCGGATTTCGGAACCGGTTTCGGAAGCGGTTTCGGCAGTTAACGCCAGTGAGGCCAGTCACGTCAACGGGGCCACTGAATTATTTAGGTTTCAGTCCCATAACCCGCGGGGACCACCCTCGTTAACGGCCCCTCAAACCCCAGCGTTTGCGGGCGAAACGGGCGCGAGGGCATCGACGATGTTCGGCAGAACAATGCCCAATGGGGCATCCACGTTGAGCCCTGCGTACGGCTCGCCCCGTGTTACGCCCCGGTTGACGATCGCGACCCGGATGCCCTCCTTGACCGCGCGCAACACGAAACGCCGGCCCGACATCACCGTCAGGGAAGAACCGAGAACCAGCAGCGTACGGGCGTCGCCGACCAGCTCGAAGCTGCGCTCGACCCGCACCGGGGGCACGGTCTCGCCGAAGTAGACAACGTCCGGCTTGAGCATCCCGCCGCAGCCGTCACAGTCGACGACCATGAATCCGTCAAGATCGGCCTCGTCGAGCTCGGCGTCACCGTCGGCATTGATCGCGACGGCCCTGCTGTCGAACCTCGGGTTGGCGGCGTCGAGACGAACCGCGAGAAGCTCGCGCGGGGTCAGGTCGCCGCAGGCCAGGCACGTGATGCGGGACAGGTTGCCGTGCAGCTCGACCACGCCCTCGGCGCCGGCCGCCTGGTGCAGACCGTCGACATTCTGGGTGATGATGCCGTCGACCAGCCCACGCTGCTGCAGGGCGGCGACGGCACGGTGGCCGTCGTTGGGACGGGCCTCACCGATGGTGCGCCAGCCCAGATGGGAGCGAGCCCAATACCGGCGGCGGGCGATCGGATCACGGGTGAACGCCTGGAAGGTCATGGGCGTGCTGCGCCGGGCCGATCCCGAAGGACCCCGATAGTCCGGGATGCCCGACTCTGTTGACAGGCCGGCGCCGCTCAGAATCACTACGCCGCCCTCGCCGACCCACTGGGTGAGCTCGGCAACCTGTTCCACAACCTGAAGGTCCACGCTTCTATAGTCCCTCGCCGACTATCGTTGCCGCGGTGAGCTTGCCCTCCGGGTCACCGGCCTCCCGCGGGTCGTCGGCTCTGCCCGCGCCATCTCCCCATCCCGCGCCCCACCCGCACTCGTCGGGGCGGCCCGCGCCATCTCTCCACCCCGCGCCGTCACCCCAGCCCGCGCCCCACCCCCACTCGTCGGCCCTGCCCGCGCCATCTCCCCACCCCGGGTCTCACTCCCACTCGTCGGCCCCGCCCGCGCCATCTCCCCACCCCGCCCCGTCACCCCACCCCCACTCGTCCACCCTTCCCGCGCCACCTCCCCAGCCCGTGCCCCACCCCCACTCGTCGGGGCTGCCCGCGCCATCTCCCCACCGCGCGCCGTCACCCCACCCCGCGCCCCACCCCCACTCGTCGGCCCTGCCCGAGTGGGAGGGCATTCGTGTGCTCCGCGCCGAGGATGAGTTCGCTTCCGTCCGCAAAGATCCCCGGATCGCGTACGCCCTCTGGGCCGTCCTCGGCATCATCGGCGGGCACCGCTTCTATCTGGGCGACACCGGGCGCTCGATCGCCATGCTCTTCACGCTGGGCGGCCTGGGAGTCTGGGCGCTGATCGACGGGCTTTTCGTCGGGCGGCGGGTCCGGGCGGTCAACCGGGAGCGCCGGGCGGCGGTCATGTCCCGCTACGGAGTCGTCGAGCCCGGCGCACCCGTTGCCGGGCGTGTCGAGCGACCGGCGCACCCGTAACCGGGCGTGTCGCTGGGCACGCTCCCAACTCTGTCCCAGGTCCCACGCCGAGCGCGAAAAATCCATCTCGCAGTAGTGGGATCTTGGCCTTGGGGCTGGCAACATCTGCACATGGGGCTATTCACGGTTAGCGAGGCACGGGAAGAGCTCGAACGGCTACAGCCCGTGCTGGTGGAGATCGTGGCGCTGCGTGCCGACGCGGCCGAGCTCGGGGCGGTGATCGGGGCCGGCGGGCCGCCGACGCCCCTGGGCGGGATGCCGGAATGGAAGGCCGCCACCGCGCGGCTCGACGACCTGATGACCGTCGTGCAGCAGACCGGGGCCGTGCTCAAGAGCCTCGCCCCGCTGCTGGTCGACTTCCCGTCCGAGATCGACGGCGTCGACGTCGACCTCTGCTGGCTCGAGGGCGAGCACGGGCTGAACTGGTATCACCGCTCCGACCTCGGCTTCGCGGGCCGCCGCCCGATGCCCGTCGACTGACCCGACCGGGCCGCCGCTCGCCCGCCTCACCCGGGCTGCCACCCGCCCGACACTCACCCAGGTCGCCACTCACCCGGGTGCCGCCACACGCCCGACTCCACCCGGGCCGCCACACGCCTGCCACTAACCCGGGCCGCCGCTCAACCGAGGCCGCCACCCCCGCCCCGCCGCTCAACCGAGGCCGCCACCCCCGCCCCGCCGCTCAACCCGGGCCGCCACCCCCGCCCCGCCGCTCAACCCGGGCCGCCACCCCCGCCCCGCCTGACGCGTCGATATGGGGGCGGGACGCAACCGGGGCTCGTCCCGGTCTGAGACGCTGTGAGCGATGCGCATCGATACGCGGGCGTGGTGGATCGCCGGGGCGTGGGCCCTGCCCACCGTGTTCGCCGTGTTTGTGATGTTTCGGTTCCGGGCGTTCGCGGGCTGCGGTGTGCTGCTGGCGCTGGGCTTGGGCATGACCGCTGCAATCGCGGTCGGCCGCGCGCGGACCCTTCGCTCCCTGGTGCTCTGGGCCGCCGCCAGCGGTTGGACGGCCATCGACCCGCGCGAGTGCCCATGGCCGTGGTCCGATCTGCATCTCAAGGGCAGCAGCCGGGTTCGGTTCGCCTACGCGGGCACGGTCGGCGGACTACCGATCGTTTTCGGTCAGGTGCGGTGGAAGGGTGGCGCCTTCGGCAACGCCGCGAGCAGCCCCGACGGCAGCGGGTTGTTCGTCGTCGTCCGGCTGCCGTTGCACGAGCCGCCGATGGCCGTGCGGCTGCCGTACGTCTTCGTCGGCGACTCGCCCCGGCTGGACCGGCCGCTGCTGCGCCAGTCGTTCCTGGCGGACGAGATCCCGCCGTTCACCGTGCGCGACAACGAGCTGTTCACCATCGAGCCGCGTGACTCGTGGCCCGACGCCGCGACCGCCGAGGAGGCCGTGCGCCGGGCGCTGCTGATCGTGGAGCTGCTGGACGTCGGCCCCGACACGCCCTGGTAAGACTGACCCGCACCGGCGCCCCGCCACACCCGCGACCACCTGCTCCGCGCTCAGACCGCCCCCAGGCCCGCCACATCCCAGGCCCGCCGCAACCCAGGCCCGGCCGAGCCTTGAATCGGGCCCGGCCGCGCCCCGCTCAGCCGCGTTCGATCAGGTGGCCGATGATCTGGGGGGCCATCAGCACGGCCTCGCCCGAGCCGTCGCGCCGGGCGTCGGGCTCGGGCAGCTCGATCGGGTCGCCCGTGTTGCTCGAGGCCACCGGTCGCGGGCCGACCCAGGCCACCGTCAGCCGCGTCTCGCCCTTGAGGAAGCGCTGCGCCCGGACGCCGCCCGTCGCCCTGCCCTTGGCGGGATACGACGCGAACGGCGACACCTTGGTCTGTGTGCCGGTCGACGTCACCACCATCGGCTCGCCGTGATCATTGTCGGCCGTCACCACGACGTTGAACGACACCACCTCGGCGTCGGCCGACAGGTTGACCCCGGCCATGCCGCCGCCCTTGAGCCCCTGCGGCCGCACCGTCTTGGCCGGGAAGCGCAGCAGCGAGGCGTCGGACGTGACGAACACGAGCGACTCGGCGCCGCCGGTGAGCCACGTGGCCTCCAGCACCTCATCGCCATCCTTGAGCGTGATCACCTCGAACTCGTCGGAGCGCACCGGCCATTCGGGGGCGCACACCTTGATCACACCGTGCCGGGTGCCCATCGCGATGCCCGGCGAGTCACCGGCCACCAGCGGGGCCAGGCCGACCACCTTCTCGCCCTTCTCCAGCGGCACCAGCTCGGAGGCCGACATGCCCCCGCGGATCGATACCGTGCCGACCTGCTCGGGCAGCACCGGGAGCGGCAGCACGTCGGTCTTGAACGCGCGTCCCCGGTTGGTGATCAGCAGAATGCGGCCACGGGCGGTCGAGTGCACGATCGCGCGGACGGCATCGTGCTTGACCCGGCCCGAGCGGCGGCGCGCCTCGGTGGCCTCCTCGCTTTCGGCCGCCGTACGGGCAATGAGACCGGTCGCCGACAGGATCACCTGGCACGGGTCGTCGGCCACCTCGAGCGGCCCGGCCGGCGCGGACGCGGCCAGCACCTCCTTGAGGTCGCCGTCGATCAGCGTCGTACGCCGGGGGCCGCCGAACTCGGACGCCACCTCGGCCAGCTCGTCGGAGACCAGCTGCTGCAGCACGTCGAAGTTGTCGAGGATGTTGCTCAGCTCGGCGATCTCGTTGCGCAGCCGCTCCTGCTCGGTCTCGAGCTCGATGCGGTCGAAGCGGGTGAGCCGGCGCAGCGGGGTGTCCAGGATGTACGTCGCCTGGATGTCGCTCAGGCTGAACTCCTGCATCAACGAGGCCTTGGCCGCGGCCGCGTCGTCGCTGCCCCGGATGATCGCGACCACCCGGTCGATGTCGATCAGGGCGATCAACAGGCCGTCGACCAGGTGCAGGCGATCCTGCCGCTTGGTGCGGCGGAACTCGGTGCGCCGGCGGACCACGTCGTAGCGGTGCTGCACGAAGACTTCGAGCAGCGCCTTGAGCCCGAGCGTCTGCGGCTGGCCGTCGACCAGCACGAGGTTGTTGATGCCGAACGACGTCTCGAGCGGGGTCAGCCGATAAAGGTCGGCCAGCAGAGCCTGCGGGTTGACGCCGACCTTGCACTCGATGACCAGGCGCGTGCCGTGCTCACGGTCGGTCAAGTCCTTGACGTCGGCGATGCCCTGCAGCCGCGCCGCCTGCCGCTGCCCGCGCTTGGGCCCCGACACGATCAGCTTGCCCTTCACCTCATCGGTGATCGCCTCGATGATCTTTTCGGTGCCCACCCCGTACGGAAGCTCGGTGACGGTGATCGCCTGCCGCCCCCGCCCACCCTCGAGCGGCCCGGTTTGAGCCCGGGCCCGCATGCGCACGACGCCGCGACCCGTCTCGTACGCCCGCCGCACCTCATCGAGGCCGAGCAACTGCCCACCCGTCGGCAAGTCGGGCCCCGGCACGAAGCGCATCAGCTTGTCCAAGCTCGCGTCCGGATTCGTGATCAGATGCCGCGCGGCCGCCACAACCTCACCCAGGTTGTGCGGAATCATGTTGGTCGCCATGCCGACCGCGATGCCCGAAGTGCCGTTGACCAGCAGGTTGGGAAACGCCGCGGGCAGCACCTTGGGCTCGAGATCGGACCCGTCGTAGGTCGGCTTGAAGTCGACCGTGCCCTCGCCCAGCTCCCCGACCAGCAACATCGCCTCACGCGACATGCGCGCCTCGGTGTATCGGCTTGCCGCCGGCCCATCGTCAGGGCTTCCAAAATTGCCGTGCCCGTCAATTAACGTCGCATTCAGCGAAAAGTCCTGGGCCAGTCGAACCATCGCGTCATAAATCGCCACGTCGCCATGTGGATGGTACTTACCCATGCAGTTGTGAACGACGCTGCCCTCGGCTACAAAGGCGTGCTCGTCGGTGCCGATTTGAATGTCATAGGTCGTATCGTTCGGAATCTCCTCGACCGATTCGACGGCGAGGAAGGAGAACCCGGACAACGCGGCCAAGCGGGTGGCCAGCGGCGAACCGATGCGATCCAGCTTCTCGATCCAGCCCTCGCGTTCCGCCTGCGCCATCGGAAAAAGACGCTCGGCCAGCGGAACGCCGTTCCTGTCCTTGCCGTAGCGTGCGGCAACGGCTGACCGGAAGGCCTTGCCGTCGGCGCCCCGGAACCATCCACCGCCGAGATGGGCCGCGCTGAACGCCTCGAAGAGCCGACGTGCGGGCAAGCGGTCACTACCCTGCTTCTTGCCGTAGGCATAAGTCACATCAAGGATCGCCCGAAGGCCCTGCTGCTTGTAGCCCACCCGGACGAATGGCAGCATCGCGGCCGCCAGGGCTTGCGCGTCGCCGCCACCGACCGAGAGACCGAACAAGGTCTTACGATCGGCCTCGGTGCCACTCTGCCAGTGGTGCCCGACGATTCCCAGATCGGTCAGAATGGCGTAGAACTGGCTGATCAATCGCGCGCTCGTGCTGACCAGAACAATTTCGCGCCGGGTCTTCCGCACATACCCGTCGCCGTCGAAGAAGCCCGCCAGGAAAGAAAGCCACGCGCCCCGGTCGGCCAGAACATCGGCCGGCACGAATTTCTGGTCACTTAGGGGGGAGCCGGCTTCCAAAAGACCGTCATGCCGGGCGAAGGTCACGATGTGCTGATCGCGGTGAGATGGCTTGGCCCGCTCGCGTTTTCCCCGCGACACGGTCACACCGGCTTCTATCGCCCATCCGTGTGCGAAGTCCAGTGGCTCCACGTCGCACATGTGAATGCGAACCCGGCCGTCGGCAGTACGGGCCCGATCGACCGCGAAGCCTTCGGCGACGACCAGCCCGCGCACATAGGCATAGGGATCTCCGACCGGGGTGACCGCCGCGCGACGCACAGTGCTCGCCGTGAGGACCAGCCGGCCCGTTAGTTCTTTGGCGTCGACCCATTCAGTTCGGTAGTCATCGGTGACGACCCGGAAGCGCTGGCCGGGCGTGACGGCCATAGTGTGCCCGTTCGTCCAGGTGACCTTGACCAGCGACGAATCCGGGTTCTCGTAGACCGCGGTGACCGGCGCGGCCTGCCCGGCCGGGTCGAGCACGAGGTCGCCGACCTCGAAGGACTCGATCGGCTGGAGTCCGTCCGGGGTCGCCACGAGAGCACCCCGGACGAAGCAGTCGCCGACCACACGGGCCGACTTCACATAGGGCCGGTCGGGGCGATGGCCTTGCTCATACATCGACCACAGGATGCGGCGGTGGACGGGCTTGAGGCCGTCGCGCGCGTCGGGCAGGGCGCGGGAGTGGATGACCGAATAGGCGTATTCGAGGTAGGAGTCTTCGACCTCGGTGGTCAGCGGGTTGTCGATGACGCGGGCGCCGGCCTGGTCGAAGGCGGACAGGTCGACGCGGTTGTCGGTGTTCTTACGGCGTGCCATGAAGCTTCGACCTCTCAGGCGTCGATCGTCTCTTGGTCGATGCGGCCCGCCGCCTCGATCAGCCAGTTCTTGCGGGGCTCGACGCGCTCGCCCATCAGCAGCTCGAGGGTGGCCTCGGCGCGTTCGGCGTCGTCGAGCGTGATGCGGCGGACCGTACGGGTCGCCGGGTTCATCGTGGTGTCCCAGAGCTCGTCGGCGTCCATCTCGCCGAGGCCCTTGAACCGGGGCACCGGCTTCTGCACCTGGGTGCCGCCGCGCTCGAAGCGGGCGACTGTCGACTCCATCTCCTGCTGGGTGTAGGTGAAGATCGTCTGGGAGTTGCGGCCCTTGGTGACGACCTTGTGCAGCGGGGGCATGGCGGCGAACAGGCGGCCCTGCTCGATCACCGGGCGCATGTACTTCGCGAACAGGGTGATCAGCAGCGTGCGGATGTGTGAGCCGTCGACGTCGGCGTCCGCCATGATCATGACCCGGCCGTAGCGCATCGCGCCGAGCTCGAACGTGCGGCCCGAGCCGGCCCCGAGCACCTGCACGATCGCCGAGCACTCGTTGTTGTCGAGCACCTGCTGGAGCGAGGCCTTCTGGACGTTGAGGATCTTGCCGCGGATCGGCAGCAGCGCCTGGTATTCGGAACTGCGGGCCATGCGGGCCGTGCCGAGCGCGCTGTCGCCCTCGACGATGTAGAGCTCGGAGCGGGCGATGCCGGTGGCGCGGCAGTCGACCAGCTTGGGGGGCATCGAGGCGCCCTCGAGGGCGGTCTTGCGGCGGGCCGCGTCCTTCTGCTGTTTCTGGGTCAGCCGGACGCGGGCGGCGTCGACGACCTTTTGCAGCACCGTGCGGGCCTCGGCCTTGGTCTTGCGGCCGTCGATCCACTCTTTGACGTGCGCCTCGACCAGGCCCTGGAGCACCCGGGTGATGCCGGCCGTGGAGAGCTCGTCCTTGGTCTGCGAGGTGAACTGCGGCTCGGGGATGCGTACGTGGATGACCGCGGTCATGCCTTCGAGCAGGTCGTCGAGGACGGGCGGGTCTTCCTTGGGCTTGAGCAGGCCGCGGGTGTTGCGGATGGCCTCGGTGAGCGCACGGACCAGGGCGCGCTCGAAGCCCTTACGGTGGGTGCCGCCGTGCATGTTACGGATCGTGTTGGTGAAGCACTCGATGGTGCGCTCGTAGCCCGTGCCCCAGCGGAACGCGATCTCCACCTCGGCCCGGCGCTCGACATTGGACTGCATCACGCCGTTCTGGTCGGCGGCGTTCTCCTTGTATGTCCCCTCGCCGTTGACCAGGAGGACGCCGGAGACCGGCTTGTCGCCCGCGTGGGTGAGGAACTCGACCATGTCGGTGAGCCCGTGCGGGAAGTGGAAGGTCTCGTTCGTCGTCTCCTCGGCGGTCTCGTCGCGCAGCGAGTAGAGCACGCCGGGGACGAGGAAGGCCGTGTTGCGCAGCTTGGTGCGGACGTTGTCGACGTCGAGCCGGGCGCCGGTCTCGAAGTAGCGCGCGTCGTACCAATACCGGATGGACGTGCCGGTGGGTTCGCCGCGCTTCATCCGGCGGACGACGCGCAGCCCGGATTCGGGGTGGAAGCGCGCCTGCGGGCCGGGGCCGTCGAACGAGCCGGGGACGCCGCGCTGGAACGAGATCTCGTGGACCTTGCCGTCGCGCTTGACCGTGACGTCGAAGCGCAGGGCCAGCGCGTTGACCGCGGAGGCGCCGACGCCGTGCAGGCCGCCCGAGGTCTTGTAGCCCGAGCCGCCGAACTTGCCGCCGGCGTGCAGGCGGGTGAGGACGAGCTCGACGCCGTTGAGGCCGGATTTGGTGTTGACGGCGGTGGGGATGCCCCGGCCGTCGTCGTCGACCTGCACCGAGCCGTCCTCGTGGAGGATCACGGCCACCTTGGTGGCGTGGCCGCCGACGCCCTCGTCGGTGCAGTTGTCGATGATCTCGTTGGCGAGGTGGTTGACGCCTCGGCTGTCGGTGGAGCCGATGTACATGCCCGGGCGTTTCCGGACGGCGTCCAGCCCCTCCAGGTGCGTGAGGTCATCGGCCCCGTACAGGATCTCCGCGGTCACGAGGTGGCACTCCCGATCGGCCCAGGTGGTGGTCAGAACGCGGCGAGCCTACCGGGACCCCCCGACAACTCTCGTTCGCCGAGCCGGGACGACCCACGCACGAACGGGATGATACGGGCATAAGTTACGGCTGGTGAGCTACGACACGGGTACGAGGGGCTGACGTACCCGTGTCGTGTCTCTTTCAAGCAGCCGCCGGCACCGCGTACAGATGGCGCGTGGCCGTCCGGGCCCGGTGCGGCTCGAGCGCCCGATAGAGGTCGAGGGCGCGGGGCTTGCCCGGCACCCGTACGGGTGGCAGCTCCTGGAAGGCGATCAGGTCGCCCGCCGCGGCCCGGGTCTGCGGGCACACCACCACCGTGTCGTGCGGCGCGAACGCCTGCAGGCGGGCCGCCGTGCTGACCACGCTGCCGCTGATCATCGCCTGTCCGCCGTCGTGGGCCGCCTCGAGATCCACGATGACGTCGCCGGTCGCGAGCCCCACCCGCGTCCGTACGGAGAACCTGCCGGCCAGGAGTTGCCCCCTCAACGCCTCCTGAACCGACAGGCCCACCCGGACCGCCGAAGCGGCCGCCTCCGCGCCGAAGCCCGCGCTGCCGGTGCCGAACACCGCCATCACCGCGTCCCCGACGTACTTCTCCACCACTCCGCCGCCCGCGCGGACCACCCCGGACACGATGCCGAAGTAGTCACGCTGCAGGGCGCGGACAACCGCGCAGTCCAGGTCGTCGACGAGTGAGGTGAATCCCACGATGTCGATGAAGAGGACGGTGACGGTCTGACGCCGCTCCTGCTCCGCCATAGCGATTGCGGTCATGTCTTCACGCTCCCCCAGTTCTGTGCCCCGGAAGAACGGTGTCAGGCGCAGTCCACTACCGGATCCGCAGAACGACGTATCTCCGACAGTCCGTCCCCCCGTCGGTCATGTGACCGAGAACCGACCGAACCGCCGAGAACGTTCCAGCAGGCGGGGCACTAGGGTGACCTTCATGGCCAGCGAGGAGGAGGACGGGCCACTTGTCGGACGCGCCGGCACGTTGACCCAAGTCCAATCCGACCTGCGCAACGCGGGCCCTGGGGGAACCTCCGCGGTGTTCGTCACCGGGGAGAGCGGCGTCGGCAAGAGCCGGCTGCTGCGCGAGACCGCCCGGGCCATGCGTGACGCGGGTTTCTCCGTGCTGTCCGGCACCTGCCTCGACATCGGCGACGCGTTGCCGCTGCACCCCGTGCTGCAGGCGTTGCGCCAGTCCGGACACAGTGGCCCGGCCCTCGCCGCCGACGCCGGTGACCTGCTCGATCGCGTCTCGCGCGACCTGCTCACCGTGGCCGGCGACCGGCGCCTGCTGCTCGTGCTGGACGACCTGCAGTGGGCCGACCGCAGCACCCGGCAGCTGCTGCTCTATCTGCTCGCGGGCCTGGGCGACGTCAAGATCGCGGTGCTGGCCGCCGTCCGGGCCGAGGCCCTGCAGGGCGCCCACCCGCTGCGCAAGGTGCTGGCCGAGCTGCGCCGCCTCAGGTCCGTACGGGTGGTCGACCTCGCACCGCTCGACCGCGACCAGACCGTCGAGCTGGTGACCGCGGTCGCCGGCGACACCGTCGAGGCCGAGGACGCCGACCGGGTCTACAAGCGCAGCGGCGGCAACCCGTTCGTGGCCGAGGAGCTGGCCCGTGACCTGCGCGACGGCCGGGTCGAGCTGTCCGACACCCTGCGCGAGATCTTCCTGTCCCGCGTCGACGAGCTGCCGCCGCACGCGCACGCCGTCGTGCACGCGATCGCGGCCGGGGTCGAGCCGGTCGAGCACGCCGTGCTGGCCCGGGTCGTGCCGCTGCCCGAGGCCGAGCTGATCGAGGCCGTCCGGGCCGCGGTCGCGCACCGGTTCGTGGCCAGCGCCGACGACGGCTATCGCCTGCGTCACCGCCTGGTCGCCGAGGTGCTGGCGGCCGAGGTGCTGCCGGCTGAGGCCGCGGCCCGGCACCGCCGCTTCGCCGAGGCCCTCGAGGTCGACGCGCCCGGCGACCACGGCCGCCTGGCCCACCACTGGCAGCGGGCGGGCGAACCGGCCCGGGCCCTGCCCTCGGTGGTCGCCGCGGCCCGCTCGGCCGAGGAGCTCTACGGCTTCACCGAGGCGCATCGATACTGGTCGTCCGCGCTCGAGCTGATCAGCGACGACGCCCCCGAGCGCACGGAGCTGCTGGCCCACGCGGCCGAGGCGGCCCACCTCTGCGGCGAGCACCTGCGCGCCCTGTCCGGCCTCGACGCGCTGGCGTTGCGGCCCGACGCGCCCAACCCGTGCGACCTGCATCTGCGCCGCGCGCGTTACCTGGCCGCGGCCGGGCGCACGGCCACCGCCGAGGAGGAGTACGAGCGGGTCCTGACCTCCCCCGACTGCTCGCCCAGGCAGCGTGCCTCGGCCGCGGCCTACCTGGCCGAGCTGCTGCTGCACCTGGGTCGTTACGCCGACGCCAACGCCCGCGCGCAGGAGGCCCTGGAGATGGCCGAGGTCAACGGTTCCACGGCCGACCTCGTACGGGCATCGGCCGCGCTCGGCTTCAGCGCCGCCTTCCGCGAGGACCCCGACGCCGGCCTCGCGGTCATCCGGCACGCGGTCGAGATCGCCGAGCGCAGCGGCCACCCCGACGAGCTCGGCGTGGCCTATCTGCACCTGGCCGAGCTGCTCACCGGCCCGCTCAACAGCATCGAGGAGGGGGTGCTGGTCGCCCGTCGCGGTGCGGAGCGGCTGGCCTCGCTCGGGGCCGGCCGCACCTATCAGACCCGCCTGCTGGCCATCGCGGCCAAGGGCCTGTTCCGGGTCGGCCAGTGGTCGGAGGCCGACGCCGTGCTCGACGACGCGATGCGGCACCGCCCATCCGGCGCCGACGCCGTCGAGCTGCTGCTCTCGCGCTGCCAGCTCTGGGTCGGCTTCGGCGACGTCGACGCGGCCCACCGCGACCTCGACGCGGTGGCCACCCTGCTGGCCGGCGGCGGGGCCCGGCACGTGCTGCCGATGCTCACCCTGCGCGCGGGCCTGGCGATGTGGCAGGCCCGGCACGCCGAGGCCCGGGCGGCCGTGCAGCGCGGCCTGACCGAGACCCGCTCCGACGACCTGGTGCTGATCGGCGTGCTGGCCTGGCACGGCCTGCGCGCCGAGGCCGAGGCGCACGCGGCCGGGCAGCCGGTCGACCCGGGCGCGCTGCGGCGGCTCAAGGTGGCCGTCGAGCGGATGGCGGCCGGGGCCGGCAACGCGGCGGCGCCGGTGCGGGCCACGATCGACGGCTATCTCGACCTGTGCGCGGCCGAGCAGGCCCGGGCCGAGGGCCGCCACGAGCCCGACCTGTGGGCCCGGGCCGCGCAGGCGTGGGACCGCCGGCGGCAGCCCTACCCGGCGGCCTATTCGCGGCTGCGGCAGGCCGAGGCCGCGCTGCAGCGCCGGTCGCGCAAGGCGGCGGCGACGGCCGCGCTGCGGGAGGCGTACGCGACGGCGACCGCGATGGGCGCCCGGCCGTTCGCCAACGAGATCGTCTCGGTGGCCCAGCGGCACCGGGTGGCCCTGGCCGACGACGTGCCGACCGTGCCCATGCCCGCCCCCGCGCCGCCGCCCGACGACGAGCTGGGCCTGCTCACCACCCGCGAGCGCGAGGTGCTGGCCGCCCTGGCCGAGGGCCTGACCAACCGCGAGATCGGCGAGCAACTGTTCATCAGCGAGCGCACGGTCGGCGTCCACGTCGGCCACATTTTCGACAAGCTCCAAGTGCGCACCCGCGTGCAGGCGAGCCGGGTCTATCTCACCGCGGCGTGACCTTTTCGTTATCTTCGCGCGCGAATACGTACGCCGAACTACGTCGTTCTACCGATCCCTGCGTAGGCCGCCTTTGGAAGTCTGTGGCCACGGGGGAGCACCACCCGGCGGCCACCGCCGCCGGGTGGTGCTAGGGGGCCCTCCGCCGAGGTTGTGGAGGAGAACCGATGAACCAGTCGGTCTGGGGACCGGCGCAGCAGGAGATGGCGGATCTTCTGAGCAACCACCCCGACGACGTGCCAGGTGTGGTCGAGCAGCTGCGTGAGCTGCAGACGATCCTGACCCGGGTGCCCCCGCTGCTGGGCGAGAACCCGCTGTGCGACTTCAACAAGCTGTATCTGACCATCACCGAGGGTGTGCTCGAGCGGCTGTACGCCGGCAAGTTCAAGGACCCGGCGTTCCTGTCCCGGCTCGACGTGGAGTTCGCCGCGCGTTATTTCGACGCGCTGCGCGCCTGGGCCGGCACCGGGTCGAGCCCGCGCTGCCCCGAGGTGTGGTCGTGCCTGTTCCAGCGCATCCCGGGGCCGGACTGCCGTCCGCTGCCCTCGGCCTGCGCCGGGGTCAACGCGCACATCAACTTCGACCTGCCGTTCGCGCTGGTCACCACGTTCGACCACCTGGGCAGCGACCCGATCGACGACAGCGAGCAGCACCACGACTACCTCGAGATCAACGAGATCTTCGCGGAGTCGATCCCGGGGCTGCGCCGGGGCTACCTGGAGAAGTGGCAGCTGCTCATCGACATGATGAACGGCCGGCTCGACGACTGGTGGCAGGGCGAGGCGATCGAATACACCCGCAACGTGGCCTGGCGCAACGCGCAGAAACTGTGGGGCCTGCGGCACGACATGACCGCCACCGACCGGGAGCGGTCGACCCTCGACAACACGGCCGCCGGGGTCAACAAGCTGCTGCTGTCGCCGCTCGGGGCGTTCCTTCAATAGGGCAGTTCCACCCGGAACATCGCCCCGCCCTCGGGGGCGTGGCCGGCCGTGATCCGGCCGCCGAGCCGGGTGACCAGGCGCTCGGCCAGGGCCAGGCCCAGGCCGCTGCCGACCTTGCGGATGCCGCGATAACGCCGATTGAGGGCACCCCGGTCGAAGGCCACTTTCAGGTCCTCATCGGTCAGTCCCGGGCCGCCGTCGCGCACCTCGACGGCGTTGTCCCGCACGGCCAGCACCAGCGGCTTGCCCTCGGGCAGCATCCGCAGCGCGTTCTCGCACAGCCCGTCGATCACCTGCCGGACCCGGCCCGCGTCGGTCCGCACGATCACCGGCCGGTCCGGCAGCTCGACCACCAGGGTGGGGCAGCGGGCCGTCCAGGCCTCGCCGGCCGCCCCGACCAGCTCGACGAGGTCGACCGGGGCGAGGTCGATCGGCAGGTCGGCCGCCTCCAGCCGGGACAGCACGAGCAGGTCGGAGATCAGCCGGTCCAGCCGCTCGGCCTCGGCCAGCATGATCACCCCGGCCTTGGCCGCGTCGTCCGCGCCGACCACCCCGTCGGCCAGCGCCTCGGCGTAACCGCGCAGCGTGGCCAGCGGCGTCCGCAGCTCGTGCGAGACCGACAGCAGGAAATCGCGCTCCCGGCCCTCGCTGACCTGCAACGCGCTGGCCAGCTGGTTGACCGCGTCGGCGAGTTCGGCCGCCTCGGCCGGGCCGCTGCGCGCGATGCGCACCGACCTGTCCCCCGCCGTGAGCCGGCTCGCCGCCCCCGCCGCCCGCCGGATCGGCCGGGCGATGAACCGGGCCAGCAGCGCGCCGGCCAGGATGCCGCCGAGCAGGCCGGCCAGCAGGGCGATCCAGACCGTGCTGAGCACCTGGGCCGCCGTGCCCGAGGCGACCTCGCGGGTGAGCACGACACCGCTGTTCACCCCCGACAACGGGCGGCCGGCGACGAACGCCGCGCGCCCGTCGACCATCGCCCGGGAGTCGACCAGGACACCGCTCGCCACCTGCCGCACCACCCGGTCGGGCAGCCCGGCGTGGTCGACCGCGCCGCGGCGGATCAGATAGACCGAGATGCCGTCGCGCCGCAGCGACGTGACGATCCGTTCCCGGGCCGTGGGCCGCTCGGTGGCCAGCAGTTCGACGGCGAGGGCGCTCTTGTCCTGCAGCTCGGCCCGCAGCTGCGTGTTGACCGAGCGGACCGTGACGGGAATCGCGACCGCCGCCGTGATCAGGACCGCGACCACCGCGGTGGCCACCGTGACCAGCACGACCTGACCGGTGAGCGTCTTACGCATCGGCTGTGTATCCCGCGCCGTGGCCGGTTAGCGTCTTACGCATCGGCTGTGTACCCCCCACGCCGCGGCCGGTGAGCATCTTACGCATCGGCTGTGTACCCCACGCCGCGGACCGTGCGGATCAGCGGGGCGCCCAGTTTGGCCCGCACCTGGGCCACGTGGACGTCGACCGTGCGCGTGCCCGCGGCCGGCGCGTACCCCCACACGGCGGCCAGCAGCTCGTCGCGGGTGAAGACCCGGCCCGGACGGGCGAGGAGATGCCGCAGCAGATCGAATTCGGTCGTCGTCAGGGCCACCGGTACGCCGTCGACCGTCACCTCCCGGCGCGCCTGATCAAGCCGTACGGGACCAAGGGTTTGCACTTTGTCGTGATCAGGTGGCCCAGCCGCACGGCGCAGCAGGGCGCGCACCCGGGTGACCAACTCACGCGGGCTGAACGGCTTGGTCACGTAGTCGTCGGCGCCGAGCTCCAGCCCGAGAATCCGATCGACCTCGTCGTCACGCGCCGTGAGCAGGATGACCGGCGTCCAGTCACCCTCCGCACGCATCCGCTTGACGATCTCGGTGCCCTCGAGGCCCGGCAGCGCGATGTCGACGATGCAGGCCACCGGCCGCATCCGCCGGGCCGCGGCCAGCCCGGCCAGGCCGTCGTGCTCGACGTGCACCCCGAACCCGTCGCGGCTCAGATAGAGGCGCACCAGGTCGGCAATCGGCCGCTCGTCCTCCACGACGAGGACGAGGCCCTTCGCTTCCGAGGTCACCGCACCATCATGCCGTTTCCGCCCGGCCTCCAACGTTCGGGCAATGTAAGAGAAGACGTACGCCACGTCGCCTCCGACAACCGCATCGGGGTAGCTCTCCGCCTTCGGCGGCTGCCGCGGCGACCCGGTCGGTGCTCACGGCCGTAGCGCCCGACCGGCCCGGATCCGGGTCACCGTTGCAGGCCCGCCGCCCGCGCGGTCAGGTAACGCCGCTCGGGTGCGCTCGTCGTCAGCTTCGCCGCGGCCAGATATTCGTCGCGCGCCTGATCGGCGAAGCCGGCCTGCTCGAGCAGGTGCGCGCGCACGGCGGCCAGGCGGTGATTGCCGGCCATCCGCTCGTCACCGGCCAGGTCGCCCAGCACAGTCAGCCCCGCGAGCGGCCCCTGCGTGCGCGCGACGGCGACGGCCCGGTTGAGCGTCACGATCGGGCCGGGCGAGATCCTTTCCAGCACCTCGTAGAGCGCCAGGATCTGCGCCCAGTCGGTCTCGCCGTCGGATGCCGCCTCGTCGTGCAGGGCGGCGATCGCGGCCTGCACCTGATACGGCCCGATCGGCCCGCGCCCCAGTGTCGCCGAGACCAAGGCTACCCCCTCGGTGATCTTCTCTTTGCTCCACCGCGAGCGGTCCTGCTGGTCGAGCGGCACCAGCTCGCCGCCGGCCGTGGTGCGCGCGTCCCGCCTGGCGTCGGTCAGCAGCATCAGCGCGAGCAGGCCGGCGGTCTCGTGATCGCCCGGAACCAGCCCGTGCAGCATCCGCGCCAGCCGGACGGCCTCCCCCGTCAGCTCGGCCCGCTGCAGCTCCGGCCCACCGCTGGCCGTGTACCCCTCGTTGAAGATCAAATACAGCACCTGCCGTACGACCCTCAACCGCTCGGCCCGCTCGGCGCCCGGCGCGGGTGGCGGAAAATCCTGCCCGCTCCTGCGAATGCTCTGCTTGGCCCGGCTGATCCGCTGCGCCATGGTCGCCTCAGGGACGAGGAAGGCGGCGGCGATCTCCCCCGTGGTGAGACCGCCGACCGCCCGCAGCGTGAGCGCGAGCTGCGACGGCGGCGACAACGACGGATGCGCGCACAGAAACAGCAGGGCCAGGGTGTCGTCCCGATCCCGCGCCTCGGTGTCCGGCCCGTCCTCGGCCCCGGCCGTCAGCCCGGCCGCCGTCCCGCTCCGGCTCTCGGCCAGCACGGTGGCCGCTTCTCGTCGCCGGCGGGCGCTGTCGCTGCGAAACTCGTCCACCAGCCGCCGGGTCGCCACCGAGATCAGCCAGGACCGCGGGTTTCCCGGCACACCCTCGCGGGGCCACTGCAGCGCCGCTGCCAGTAGCGCCTCCTGGGTGGCGTCCTCGGCCGCGTCGAACTGCCCGTACCGCCGGACCAACGCCCCCAGCACCTGAGGCGCTAACTCCCGCAACAACCCGTCCAAGACCCTGGGCTCGCTCACCACCGCTCCTCTCGCCACCTCAAGACGCGCACCGCTCCGACCCGATGCCCCAAGACGCCCGCTCAGACCCGGCGCTACCCGACCTAGCCCGCCCAAGCACCCGGCTCCGCAAAACGGCCAACCGGCTGGACCGCTCAGCCCCCACCCAATGCCCGACCCGCCCGAACGCCAGTACCCCCGGTGACGCCAACGAGGCGCCGGCGGCCCGGCGCAGCGGGCCCGGCACGACCGGCCCGGCGCGTTACCCTGCGCGGCTGGCCCGGCACGGGCGGCCCGGCACGGACGGCCCGGCGCTTATGGCCAGCCCGCGGTGGGCGAGGTTCAGGGATGGCCGGGCGACCGAACCGACTGGAGCTGGCGCCCCGGCCAGCCCGGTCACGTCGATCGGAACGCACGCCGGGCAAGTTCCCTGGAACTGCCGCCCCTGGCCGACCCGATCGCGTCGATCGGAACGCATGCCGGGCAGTTCCGATGTGGGCTCAGGCGTCGAGGTCGGGGCCGTCGGGGACCTCCCGCAGTTCGACCTTGCGGGACCAGAACGCGACCCGCCCGGCCAGTTCGATCGCCCTCTCCTCGTTGGGCAGGTCGAGGATCCAGAACCCGGCCAGCGACTCCTTGCTCTCCGCGTACGGCCCGTCGGTCACCGCGACCTGGCCGTCGGTGTAGCTGATCGTCTTGGCGGTCGACGGGAAGGCCAGCCCGCGGGCGTCGACCAGCTCGCCGGTCTTGGTGAGCTCGGCGTTGAAGTCGTGCATGAACTGCATCATGTCGCGAACCCAGGCCGGCTCGGCCGTGGCCGCCATCTCGCCGCCGTCACCGAACATCATCACCATGTACTTCATTGTCGGACCCCTTCAGCTCTCGGCTTTCGCGGTGTAGTCGGAGCCGCCGCCCGCCCCTCGACATCCCTCGCCACATCTTCCGCAGAAGTTTTCGAAGCGCCCTCGGAAACCGCTCTCCCATATTGATCTCTCACGAGGAGGCACCGCCACAATTGCTCCACTTTGCACCGTAAAGACGGGCACGACTCGCGGGCCGCTATTGACACGCGTGAAAGCCCGGCGTAACACTGCGGCCATTCATGGAGAGCGCTTTCCCCGAGCGTCCAACATCCCCAGGAGTCCCCGTGAACACGGCTTCCTCCCCGCCACGCCTGTGGCGCCGCCTCGTCATCCCCCTGACCACGGCCCTCGTCGCGGCCGGCCTGGCCGTCACGGCGCACAGCAGCGCCTACGCGGCCGACACCCTGCTCTCGCAGGGCAAACCCACCACTGCCTCATCGAACGAGACCGCCGACACCGTGGCCGCCAATGCCACCGACGGCAACGCGGGCACCCGCTGGTCGAGCCAGTTCTCCGATCCCCAATGGCTGCGGGTCGACCTCGGCGCCACCGCGACCATCAGCTCGGTCGTGCTGCAGTGGGAGAACGCCTACGGCACCGGCTATCAGATCCAGACCTCGGCCGACGGCAACACCTGGACCTCGATCTACACCAAGACCGGCGGCACGGGCGGCACCGAGACGCTCACCGTCAACGGCAGCGGCCGCTACGTCCGCCTGTACGGCACCACGCGTAACGGCGGCTACGGATACTCGCTGTGGGAGTTCAAGGTCTACGGCTCGACGGGTGGCACCACGCCGACCGACCCGCCGCCGACCACCCAGCCGCCCGGCAACTTCACGACGATCTGGGAGGACAAGTTCGACGGCGCGGCCGGGTCCTCGCCGTCGGCGGCGAACTGGCTCATGCGTACGGGAACGCAGTATCCCGGTGGAGCCGCGAACTGGGGCACCGGCGAGGTCGAGACGGCCAGCAACAGCACCGCCAACGTCTCGCTCGACGGCAACGGGCGGCTGAGCATCAAGGCCATCAAGGACGGCAACGGCAACTGGACGTCGGGCCGCCTCGAGACCCAGCGCACCGACTTCGAGCCCCTCGCGGGGCAGCAGACGAAGTTCACCGCCGTGCTCAAGCAGCCTGACGTGGCCAACGCGCTCGGGTACTGGCCGGGCTTCCGGGCGACCGGCGCGGCCTATCGCGGCAACTACACCAACTGGCCGGGCGTCGGCGAGACCGACATCATGACGAACGTCAACGGCCGCAGCCAGCTCGCGCAGACCCTGCACTGCGGCACCGCGCCCGACGGGGTGTGCGCCGAATACAACGGCCGTTCCTCCGGCTTCGCCACCTGCACCGGCTGCCAGACCGGCTATCACGAATACACCCAGATCATCGACCGCACCAAGACCGACGAGGAGATCCGCTTCTACCTCGACGGGCGGCAGACCTGGATCGTGCGTCAGTCGCAGGTCGGCGTGGCGGCCTGGAACGCGGCCGTGCACCACGGCTTCTTCCTGCGGCTCGACCTGGCCATCGGCGGCTCGCTGCCCAACGCGCTGGCCGGCCGCACCACCCCGACCGCCGACACGACCTCGGGCGGCGTGCTCAGCGTCGACTCGGTCAGCGTGGCCCGCACGGCGACCGGCACCGTCCCGCCGGCGATGACTGACCCGGCCACGCCCACCCAGCCCAGCGTCGTCAAGGTGACCGGCAGCCAGGGCAACTGGCAGCTGCAGGTCAACGGCACGCCATATCAGGTCAAGGGCCTCACCTACGGTCCACCGCAGGCGGCCGCGGACGGTTACATGCGTGACCTCAAGAACATGGGCGTCAACACGATCCGTACGTGGGGTGTGGACGACGCGAACACCCCGACGCTGCTCGACCGGGCCTCCCGGCAGGGCATCAAGGTGATTGTCGGGCACTGGCTCAACCAGGGCGCCGACTACGTCAACGACACCGCCTACAAGAACTCGGTCAAGGCCGAGATCGTGGCCCGGGTCAACACGCTCAAGAACAACCCGGGCGTGCTGCTCTGGGACGTCGGCAACGAGGTCATCCTGACCATGCAGGACCACGGCTTGTCGGCGGCCGAGGTCGAGGCCCGGCGGGTCGGCTACGCGAAGTTCGTCAACGAGGTCGCGGTGGCCATCCACGCGGCCGACCCGAACCACCCGGTGACGTCGACCGACGCCTACACCGGGGCGTGGCCCTACTACAAGCAGTACGCCCCGGCGCTCGACCTGCTCGCGGTCAACTCGTACGGCGCGATCGGCAACATCTACTCCGACTGGCAGTCCGGCGGCTACACGAAGCCATACATCGTCACCGAGGCCGGTCCCGAGGGCGAGTGGGAGGTGCCCAACGACGTCAACGGGGTGCCGACCGAGCCGAGCGACCTCAAGAAGCGCGATCAGTACGCCAGCAGCTGGGCCACGATCAACGCGCACCCGACCGTGGCGCTAGGTGCGACCGAGTTCCACTACGGACTCGAGAACGACTTCGGCGGGGTGTGGCTCAACACCACGACCGGCGGGTGGCGGCGGCACGGCTACTACTCGCTCAAGCGGGCCTGGACCGGGCAGACGCCGGCCAACACGCCGCCCGAGATCACCAGCATGACCGTGAGCAACCAGACCGCCGTACCGGCTGGGGGGTCTCTGAATGTGTCGGTCAACGCGTCGGATCCGCAGGGTGACCTGATCCGCTACAACCTTATGTACTCCGACAAGTACGCCGGGGGTGGCACCGGGCTGACGAACGTGACCTTCACGGACAACGGCAACGGCTCCTTCACGGCCAAGGCGCCCGACAAGCTCGGAGTGTGGAAGGTCTACGTCTACGCCTTCGACGGGCAGGGCAACGTCGGCATCGAGCAGAAGTCGATCCGCGTCGTCGCGCCGCCGGAGACCGGCACCAACCTTTCCCGCGGCAAGACCACGACCGCCTCCACCTATCAGCCCACCGGCACCAACGGGCCGCAACTGCCCTCGTACGCCACCGACGGCGACTACGGCACGCGGTGGGCCAGCGAATGGGTCGGGACGGCCTGGCTGCAGGTCGACCTGGGCTCGGTCCAGTCGTTCAACCACGTGCGGCTGGCCTGGGAGGCCGCGTATGCGACCGGCTATCAGATCCAAACCTCGAACGACGGCAGCACTTGGACGACGATCCACACGACGACGAGCGGGGACGGCGGGTTCGACGAGCTCAGCGTCTCGGGCTCCGGCCGCTACGTCCGCATGAACGGGCTGACGCGGGCGACGTCCTATGGCTACTCGCTCTACGAATTCGGCGTCTATCGCCGCTGAGCATCACTTCCCCGGGGGCGTCGCGGCCACGGCCGCGGCGCCCTCGCTCGCGCGAACGCTGCGCTACCGGTTCATGTATTGGTTCCAGAGCCGGTGGTTGATGTTGCGTGCTGGCCGGCCCAGCTGTGCGGGGTTGGGGAAGCGGCCGAGCGCCAGGCCGGAGGTGTCTCCCAGGTGGGCGGGATTGCTGGGATGGGTAAGCCACTGCCGGGCGTTCGTGGCGATCTGCTCGTCCGGATCTTGGGCGAGAACCTCGTAAACGGCTCGGGTGGATCCGGGCAGACCGGCGAGCCAGTATCGGACGTTGACCGATCGGTCGCGGGCGAGCGTGAGCAGGTCCTGCTCGGGGATGTCCCAGCCGAGGGTGGCCATGGCGTTGACGAGCGAGGCGCGCACCGGTGCCGCCGGGTCGCGAACGAGTTGTGCGCGCTGTCCGGCGGTGGTGAGCCGGTTCTGAGCTGCGGCGGCCCTGACCCGGGCGTTCGGGTCGTTGACCAATATGTCGAGGGCGGCGGGGTCGTCGGTGCGTTCGGCCAAGAACTCGCGTACTTGCCCGACCTTGTCCCGGGTGAGCAACGCAACGATCTCGGCAGGCAGGCGCGGCTCCTGAGCGAGGATGATCCGCAGGTCTCGGTGGGGCGAGGCGCAGCACGCCTCCAACACACGATCGTCGGCGGCGGGGTTGGTCATCGCGGCGTAGCGGACCTGGAAGTCCTTGTCGCTCGTCAGCAAGCAGAGGACGTCTATGGGTGTGTTGACGTTAGCGGCCAACACCTCGCGGGTGGCAGCGTCCGGGTCCGCGGCACGGGTCCGCAGCGCGGTCGGCGGGGTACGGGGCCGCCCCGCGGCGATGCGGCGGACCTTTCGTGAGGCATCAGTGGTCAGCGCGGCCAGCAGTTCGACCGACGCGTCCGGGTGCGCTGCGGCGGCCATCCTCATCCGGACCAGTTTGTGCCTGCCCCACCCCTCGAGATCCTCGGAGACGCTACCCGCTGTCACGCCGCATATCCTGCGCGGACGTCGCCCAGCGGGGCAAGAGCCTGGCGGGAGTACGCCCCATCGGGTCACGCGAAAGACCCCCCACCGGCATCGTTCATCCCAGTTTCGGGAACTGCCTTCGCAGGTCAGCGAAAGCTTGGAGGTAGCCGTCGCGGCCGTGGACGAAGGCGAGGCAGACCACCACCTCCAGCACGGCCACCAGGGAGTCCTCCTCGGCTGAGTGGAACAGGGTGGTGATGGCCCAGTCCTGAGGCGACTGCTCGTATTCACCGTCGGGTGGCACCGGCAGACTGGTGCGAGGTGGCTGGGCCTGTTCGAGCATGGTCCAGCAGTGGCCGGATGGCGTCGAGAGCAAGACCGACGCCGAACTCCAAGGTGCGTCGCAGCCGCTCGTTCGGCACGCGGTCACCCCATCGCTCGCGCGCCTGCTGTTCGAGCTCGTCGGCTGCAGCCTGCTCGTCCTGCCGCTGTTCCTCCTCGAAGCCGCGAACGCAGTAGCGGACTCGATAGTCGCCTCGTGGCATGGCGAATTCATGCGAGTCACCCATGAGCCCGGTCAACGACGCCTCCTGCGACAGCGCCGTGCAGGCAACCTCCACGACCTCTTCCCACATCGGGTCGAGCGTCGGTTCAGTGTCGTGCAGTTCGAGCCGGAAAGGTACCCACCCGGTGTGCGTGCCGACCTGAAGCTGTAGGTAGCCCGGCACGGTGGCGCCACATAACCCGTTGCTTTCGTCGGCCCACGGCGCGTCGAGATCGAACTCGTCCGGTTCGGCACCGCACACCAGCGATGCCGACCCGTACGAGAGGAACACACGCGGCTCGTCGAGCAGCACAGTGACCACGAGCTCGGCACCTTTCCGCGCTCCGGCAGCGCCCGATGCCATGATCGCGCACGGCCGACGGTGGAGGGCCACGTTCGCAGGAAGTCGGCGGAGTAAGGCGCGGCCGCTCGCTGTTCAACCCATCTGCAACAAGCGCCGCCTTGTCTCTGGCTACTCTTCCGGCTGAGATTGGCCGGGCCAGGTCCAGGCTGGGACTGCTCGGATCGGGTGCAGTTCGGCGTCGGTGGTGGCGTGTGAGTTTTGCTGGGCGACGTGGGCACCGAACTCGACGTGCTCGCGGACCGCTGTGCGGAAAGCGTCGTTCTCGGGCAGGCCGGCTTCTGCCAAGGCCTCCAGGTAGAGGGCGACGAACCGTTCCCGCTGCTCGTCGGTGATCTTCAGGTGGCGGTGGACGTCGATGATGTGCTGAAAGCTCAGCTGCGTGGTGAACCTGTCCGGGCCGCCGAAGGACTCTGCGGTGAACCACGTGAGGTGGTCGACGTGGGTGGGCTG
This sequence comes from Paractinoplanes lichenicola, assembly GCF_016785085.1. GTDB lineage: Bacteria > Actinomycetota > Actinomycetes > Mycobacteriales > Micromonosporaceae > Actinoplanes > Actinoplanes lichenicola. The sequence continues at coordinate 847,723 of NZ_JAENHO010000002.1, read as the reverse complement.
CCGAACAGGGAATACGCCGCGCAGCACGGGGTCGGCAAGTGCTTTGGCATAGAACAGCTCTTCCAGGCGATGCAGTGCGTCGTCGCCCCCGGCGAACTCGTACAAAGTGGTCACTGACCTCGCCCCCAAGGCTGCGTCGACCGGTCTGCGACGAACCCTGGACAAGGAACATGGCGTCCTCAATGCGACGGATGGTGAACGGTTCTAGGGTCTGAGCCAGGAGGTGGCGAGATGAACAGAGTGATCCATTTTGAGGTGCCGTTCGACGACGGGGAGCGGGCCAGGGCGTTCTACAGCGAGGCGTTCGGCTGGCAGCTCGACTCGATGCCCGGGTTCGGCTACACCATGGTCACGACCACACCGACGAACGAGCAGGGGCGTCCGGCCGAGCCCGGTGGCGTCAACGGCGGCATGATGGCTCGGCAGGGGCCGATCACCGGGCCGGTCATCACCATCGGGGTCGACAGCATCGATGAGGCGCTGGCCACGGTTGAGAAGCTGGGCGGCCGGGTCGCGATCGGGCGGCAGCCGGTCGGCTCGATGGGCTTCAGCGCGTACTTCCACGACACCGAGGGCAACCTGATCGGGCTGTGGGAGAACGCCCAATAGCCGGCCGACGACGGTGTCGAGGGTCACGAATAACACAAAGTCTTTGTTACGTTCCCGTTGCCATCCATCAATATCGAATTGTTGACACCCGCGCCTATAAACGGCCAGACTCGCGAACGTGAAATACATTCCCCGGCTCCTTCTCGTCGCCGCCCTCGGGGTGACGGGCTGCTCGGCGACCGGGTCCGGCGACGCGGCCACCCCCACCGCGAACGCCCCGGCGCAGGCCCCGGCGGCCGGCTTCGGCGGCACCGACCTGGCCTGGATCCAGATCAACATCGCGATGAACGAGGAGCTGCTCCCGCTGCTCGACCTCACCCCGAAACACACCCAGGATCCCGCCACGCTCGCCCTCGCGCTGCAGGTCAAGTCGTTCACCGAGGCCGAGCTGAACGTTTTGCGGCAGCTGCACACCCAGGCCGGGCTGCCCACCGAGAATCCGCACAAGGGCATGCCGATGCCGGGCATGGTCACCCCGGAGGACATCACCGGCGTCTCCCAGCTCGTCGGCGCGGCCTTCGACCAGACGGTGACCAAGCTCATCCGGGCCCATCTGGTGCAGGGCCAGAGCCTCGCCCGCAGCGAGGACAAATCGGGGGCCGAGGCACAGACGCGTGATTTGGCGCTGCAGATTCTGCGTACGAGGGAAGTGGCCTTGTCCACAATCCCGAGCACTTCTCCCTGATTGTTGACAACCGGAAAACGGGCGCCGCCACTTCGGCAACGCCCGTTTCCCGGAGGGTTACGGCAGTTCGTAGTTCGCGTTGAGCGCCGCGCCGCGGTCCGGCTTGTAGAGGTCGAAGCCGCGCGGGTCGCACTGGAGTCCGCCGTTGATGCAGTGGCGGACGAGGGCGGCCAGCGTCGGCGGGTCGAAGGCGTTGAAGACGTCGTAGTGGAACGAGAAGCCGCGGCCGCTGGAGAAGCGGACGTTGCTCATGTTGCCGCTGACCGGCCAGGCCATCTTGAACTCGATCATCGGGACGGCCACCGGGTGGGAGGCCGGGCAGACCCCGAGCACCGGGTACGCCATGTGGCTCTTGTGGTCGGGCGTGTCCAGGTGCAGCCCGTTCCAGCAGCTGGGGGCCTGGAAGCGGACGTTGAGCTGGCTGCCCGCCACACAGTTGGCCGGGATGTCCCACTGGAACGAGAGGTCACCGCACTCGAAGCCCTCCACCGCGCCCGGGTGGTTGCGGAAGTCCTCGAGCGTGGCGGTCGGGCTGCCGACCACGTAGCGCAGGCCCTCGGGGAACGCCCGCACGCTGCGGTAGTCGATGACGCCGGACTTGTAGTAGATCGTCTGCCGCCCCACGGGCTGCACCGCGGTGTCGCCGTTGAGCAGCGTCGGCATCCAGTAACCGGTCTTGTCACCGGGCGTGATGCATGACGTGCTGCCGCCCTTGAGGCTGGCCACCGTCGTGTTGGCGTTCGTCGTCGTGTTGCCCATGAACGTGTGCGAGTGCGAGGCGCCGGCCAGCCCGGGGAAGACGATCGGGTCGTCGTTGAGGTTGCTGCGGCTCACCGAGCAGTTCATCTGGAACTCGTGGTGGGTCGTCGGCGGGTTGGTGTCCGGCGGCACGGCCGTCGACGGCACGACGCCGGTGACGGGCGGGTTCGCCATCACGTAGCCCGGGCCACCGGTCGGCGGCGGGGTCGTGTACGAGCCGTAGACCTGGAACTCGTACAGCGAGTAGCCGTAGCCGGTGCCCCGCTGCGTTCCGTACACGCGGACGTAGCGGCCGGAGCCGTTGACGTTCAGGGTCTGCGTGCCGCCCGCGGCGGTGGTCGTGCTGTAGAGGTTCGTCCAGGTGGTGCCGTCGGCCGAGGTCTGGATCTGGAAGGCCTTCGCATAGGCGGCCTCCCAGACGAGCTTGACCTGGGTCACGGTGGCCGTGCTGCCGAGGTCGACGCGGAGCCACTGCGGGTCGCTCCACGCACTGCCCCACCGGGTGGTGGTGTTGCCGTCGACGGCCGCGGCGGCCGGGGCGCCACCGTTCTCGGTCGACGAGGCGAGGACGGGTCTGCCCTGGGAGAGCAGGGTGTCGGCCGCCTGAGCGGTTCGGACACCGGCGAGAACGGCGGTCACGGTGAGGGCCGCGACCGCGCTCACGGTCAGGATGCGTCTAGGTCGATGGGGATTCACCAGGTCTCCTTCGGGGATGGGAGAGCGCTTTCCGAGTGTTACGCCGCGATGTCAAGGGCGTCAATACGTACGCGGGTTTCTGCTGGTTCCGGAACTTCGCCGGCCTCGCCGGTCGCGCGGAGGGAGAGCGCTCTCCAGCTGTGCTATAAAGACGTCTATGCGAACCGAGCGGCTCCCGACCCTCGAGGACGTCGCCCGGATGGCCGGGGTCTCCCGAGCCACCGTCTCCCGCGTGATCAACGGCATCCGTAACGTCGACCCGCAGCTGCACGAGGTCGTGTGGGACGCCGTGGGGCGTACGGGTTATGTGCCCAACCGGCTGGCCCGCTCGCTGGTCACCCGGCGCACGGGCACGGTCGCGCTGGTCGTCTCCGACTCCGAGACGCATGATGACGACCCGTTCATGGGCCGCTTCTTCGCCGACCCCTACTTCGGGCGCGTCGTCGGCGGCCTGATGAGCGTGCTGCGTGGCAAGGGCGTCCAGCTCGCCCTGCAGATCGTCGGCACCGACGACCAGCGCAAACGCCTCGTCGGCGACCTGCGCAACGGCCAGGCCGACGGCGCGATCGTGCTGTCGCTGCCCCCGATCGACCCGCTGCCCCGCATGCTCACCGAGGGTGGCGTGCCCGCCGTGCTGATCGGCCGTCCCGCCGAGCCGGTCCCCATCGACTACGTCGACCTGGCCAACGACACCGGCGCCACCCTGGCCGCCGACCACCTGCTGGCCCGCGGCTGCCAGCGCATCGCCATGATCTCCGGCCCGGCCGACGTCCCCGCCAGCAGCGACCGCATCGCCGGCTTCCGCCGCTCGATGGCCCGCCGCGGCCACGGCTGGGTCCCCACCGAGCCCGGCAACTTCACCCGCGACAGCGGCGAGACGGCGATGCGCGCGTTGCTGACGGCCAACCCCGAGCTCGACGGCGTGTTCGCGGCCAACGACCTGATGGCTTTGGGCGCCTTGGCCGCGTTGCGCGAGGCCGGCCGGTCGGTGCCCGCCGACGTCGCGGTGGTCGGCTTCGACGACAGCAGCGCCGCCGTGGCCGCTTCCCCCGCCCTGACGACGATCCGGCACCCACTGGAAGACATGGCCGCCGAGGCCGCCCGCCTCCTGCTGGCCCGCATCGAAGACCCGGCCATGCGCGTGTCGTCAGTCATCTACGAACCCGCCCTGATCACGCGCGCGTCGGCCTGATCCCCGCGGCGCTGCTCCCTGCTTCAGCTGATCCTCCGCGACGGCCTGATCCCTGCGTCAGCTGATCCTCCGCGACGGCCTGATCCCCCGCGTCGGCTGATCACCCGCGACGGCCGCTACCCTGCGACTGCCTAATCTCCTGCACCGGCCGGATCTCGCGCGCGTCGGGATCCCGCGCTTTCTCCCGAGATCAACACCGAAGCCGTACGAGTCGTCGCCGCCCCCAGAAGCAGTAAGACCGAACCGGGCGCACCTCGCCCGCTGATCAGGGCTTACGCGCCGTAGCGCGGGCTCCGGCCGTGGTGGTCGGTCCCGCACAAAACTCACCGGAGCAGGCACAGCGAAAAGCGCCCACGGGCAGAACGGCATCGTATCACGCGTCAGCCACCGCGGGAATCTCCAAGCCGGCGCGAAGGGCGCGAGCCCGGCGCACGGTACGCGAGCCCGGCGCACGGTACGCGAGCCCAGCGCACGGTACGCGAGCCCAGCGCAAGGTGCGCGAAGGTGCGCGAGCCCGGCGTAAGAGTGCTTGAGGGTGCGCGTGCGCGAACCGGCATGCGAATGCGCGAGGTGCGCGAGCCTGGCGTGAAAATGCGCGAGCCCAGCGCAAGGTGCGCGAAGGTGCGCGAGCCCGGCGCGAGGTGCGCGACGGTGCGCGAGCCCGGCCAAGGTGCGCGACCGTGCGCGAGCCCGGCGCAAGGTGCGAGGTGCGCGAAGGTGCGCGGTGCGCGAACCGGCATGGGAATGCGCGAAGGTGCGCGAGCCCGGCGTGAAGGTGCGCGAAGGTGCACGAGCCCAGCGCGGACGCGCGAGCCCAGCCCAAGGTGCGCGAAGGTGCGCGAAGGTGCGCGGTGCGCGAACCGACATGAGAATGCGCGAGGGTGCGCGAGGGTGCGCGAGGGTGCGCGAACTGGCGCGGGGAACGCGTTGTGCGTGACCCACCGCCACGGCCGGAGCACGCGCTACGGCCTGCAAGGACCGCTCAGCGGGCGAGGCGCGCCCGGTTCGGGCCTACTGCTTTTGGGGGCGGTGACGACTCGTACGGGGATATTGGTCTTTACGGGCTGGCTGCCATGAAGAGGAATGCGGCGAGCAGGGCCAGATGGACTCCGCCTTGGAGGACGTTGGCTCGGCCGGGGACGATGGTGAGGGTGCCGACGCCTACGGTGAGGGCCAGCAAGACCATTTGGGTGCCGCCGAGGCCTAGGAGCAGGGGGCCGTCGAGCCAGATCATGGCTATGGCGATGGCGGGGATGGTCAGGCCGATGCTGGCCATGGCGGAGCCGATCGCGAGGTTGAGGCTGGTTTGGACGCGGTCGCGGGCGGCGGCGCGGATGGCGGCGATCGTTTCGGGGAGCAGGACCAGCAGGGCGATCACTACGCCGACCACGGCTTGGGGCAGGCCGATCGCGGCCACTCCGGATTCGACGGCGGGGGAGACGCCTTTGGCCAGGCCGACCACGGCGATCAGGGCGACCATCAGGGTGCCCAGGCTGACCAGGGCGGTTCGGGACGACGGCGGGTCCAGGTGTTCCTCGACGTCGATGACCTTGCCGCTGGTGGTGATCGGCAGGAAGTAGTCGCGGTGGCGGCGGGTCTGGACCGTGACGAACAGGCCGTAGAGGCACAGCGAGGCGACGGCGGCAAACGTGAGCTGGGCCGGGGAGAACTGCGGGCCGGTGCGGCTGGTGGTGAAGCTGGGCAGCACCAGGCACAGCGTGGCCAGGGTGGCGACCGTGGCGAAGGCGCCGCCGGTGCCCTCGGCGTTGAAGACCGAGACGTGCCGGCGCAGGGCCCCGACCAGCAAGGAGACGCCGAGCAGGCCGTTGCAGGTGATCATGACGGCGGCGAAGACGGTGTCGCGGGCCAGGGATTGGGTCTTCTCGCCGCCGCTGATCATCAGGGTGACGATGAGGGCGACCTCGATGATCGTGACCGCCACGGCCAGCACGAGGGAGCCGAAGGGCTCGCCTACCTTGTGCGCGACCACCTCGGCGTGGTGGACGGCGGCGAGCACAGCGCCGCCGAGCAGGAGGGCGGCCACCACGACGACGGCCGACGGCAGGTCGCGGCCCCACGTGAACACGAGGGCGACAATGGCGATGAGCGGAACGAACACCGTCCATTGCGTGAGATAACTTCGGATCGAGGCGGCCACCCGCCCACTCTGGCAGATTTCGGGCAGCTCAGTGCCCCAGACCCGTTCGCCGGGCATTTCCGTCCGGCAGGTCGCAGGATGGGGTCATGGCGTACGTGAACCCCAAGGGCGAATTCAACCGGGACCAGCGGTACATCACCACCCGGATCACCGCCGACGGCCGGGACGGCTTTCCGGTCGAGCCGGGCCGATACCGGCTCGTGGCCGCCCGCGCCTGCCCGTGGGCCAACCGGGCCATCATCGTCCGCCGCCTGCTGGGCCTGGAGGACGTGCTGTCGATGGGCATCGCCGGGCCCACCCACGACGAGCGCAGCTGGACCTTCGACCTGGATCCGGACGGCCGCGACCCGGTGCTGGGCATCGAGCGGCTGCAGGAGGCGTACTTCAAGCGGATCCCGGACTATCCGAAGGGCATCACGGTGCCCGCGATCGTCGACGTCCCGACCGGTCAGGTCGTCACGAACGACTTCGCCCAGATGACCATCGACCTCTCGCTCGAGTGGACCAAATTTCACCGTACGGGGGCACCGAAGCTCTATCCGGAGGAGCTACGGGAGCAGATCGACAAGGTCAACCGGTTCGTCTTCGCGGACGTCAACAACGGCGTCTACCGGGCCGGGTTCGCCGGCACGCAGGAGGCCTACGAGGCGGCGTACGAGCGGCTCTTCGCCCGTCTCGACATGCTGTCGGACCTGCTGGCCGGTCAGCGTTACCTGGTCGGCGACACGATCACCGAGGCCGACGTGCGCTTGTTCACGACGCTGGCCCGGTTCGACGCGGCCTATCACGGCCACTTCAAGTGCAACCGCAACAAGCTGACCGAGATGCCGGTGCTCTGGGCCTACGCCCGTGACCTGTTCCAGACCCCGGGCTTCGGCGACACGACCGACTTCGTGCACATCAAGCAGCACTACTACATCGTGCACAAGGACATCAATCCGACCGGGATCGTGCCGGCCGGCCCCGACCTCTCCGGCTGGCTGACCGAGCACGGCCGCGAGAAGCTGGGCGGGCGGCCGTTCGGCGACGGCACTCCCCCGCCGCCGCCCAAGCCGGCCGAGGTGGTGCCGCCGGGTCACGGCGTCATCCCCTGAGCGCCTCGCGCAGCAGGGCGTCGAGCTGACGCTGCTTCTCCGGGGAGAGGTGGGCCAGCAGGTCCTGCTGCTCCGCGAGGCCGGCCCCGACCGCCTGCTCGACCACGTCGAAGCCCGGCCGGGTGAGCCGGACCAGCACGCCGCGCCGGTCGCTGGGTGAGGGCAGCCGCTCGATCATGCCGGCCCGCTCGAGCCGGTCGAGCCGCGCGGTCGTGCCGCCGGTGCTGAGCATCATCGAGGCGGCCAGCTCGCCCGGTGAGAGCTGAAACGGGTCGCCGGCCCGGCGCAGGGTGGCCAGCACATCGAATTCGGGGCGGCCGATCCCGTACGGGGTGTAGGCCTGTTCCATCCGGTCGCCGGCGAGCCGGGAGAGCCGGAAGATCCGCCCGAACACCGACATGGCCGTCGTCTCGAGGTCGGGTCGTTCCCGCGCCCACTGCCGGATGATCAGGTCCACCCGGTCGCCTGAGTCTGTCGTCACTCCACCATTGTGTCGAACTCCAGCCGGATTTATCTTGATGTCGAGATACTTTGCGTCGAGAGGTTCGAGATGCGGCCACCGGTTCTCCTGCTCACGGCGATCACCCCGGTCGTCTGGGGTACGACCTACGCCGTCACCACCGAATTCCTGCCCCCGGAGCGCCCGCTGGTGGGCGGGGTGCTGCGCGCGCTGCCGGCCGGGCTGCTGCTGCTCGCCCTCACCCGGCGGCTCCCGTACGGCTCGTGGTGGTGGCGGTCGGCCGTGCTCGGCACGCTCAACATCGGCCTGTTCTTCGCGATGCTCTTCCTCGCCGCGTATCGGCTGCCCGGGGGCATGGCCGCGGTGCTGGGGGCGGTCCAGCCCCTGATCGTCGCCGGGCTGACGGTGCTGCTGCTGACCGAGCGCGTGGCCCTCCGTACGGTCGTGGCAGCCGTGCTGGGTGCGGCCGGCGTCGCCCTGGCGGTGCTCACAGCCTCGGCCCGGCTCGACGCGGTGGGCCTGGTGGCGGGGCTGGTCGGCGCCGGCTCGATGGCGTTCGGCCTGGTGCTGACGAAGCGCTGGGGCCGCCCCGGCGTGCCGCTGCTGACCGCGACCGGCTGGCAGCTGACCGCCGGCGGGCTGGTGCTGGTGCCGGTGATGCTGCTCGTCGAGGGCCTGCCGCCCCGGCTGACCGCGACCAACCTGGCCGGGTACGCCTACCTCTCGCTGATCGGCACCGCGCTGGGCTACTCGCTGTGGTTCTGGGGCCTCGACCGCCTGCCGGCCGCCCGGCTCGCCCTGCTCAGCCTGCTCTCCCCGCTCGTGGCCACGGTCGTCGGCTGGGCCGCGCTGGGCCAGCGCCTGACGCCGCTGCAGGTGATCGGCATGGTCGTCGCCTTCGCCGCCGTCACCTGGGGGCAGCGGACCGGCGCTCCGGCCCTCGAGACGCCTCCGCTAGCGGAGGTCGACGTTCTCGACGATGTGCCCGGCGAACCCGACCCGGGCGGCCCGCAGCATGGCCTGCCCCACCCGGTCGGTGGTCGTCACGTATCGGGGAACCACCCTGTCGAGTAGGGGCATGAGCGGCGCGGTGGCCGTCCACAGCACGTTGTACCAGCGGGTCTTCGAGCGGATGCCGTGGGTGGGCTGGATCATGGCAGGACGGAAGGCGTACGCGTTGGGCAGCAGCTCGAGAAGTTCGCGCTCGGCCCGGCCCTTGACGCGGGCCCACATCTGGCGGCCCTCGGCGTTGGTGCCGGCCCCCGAGACGTACACGAAAGTGGTTTGGGGGTTGAGCTCGGCGAACGTGCGCGCGGCGGCCATCGGGTAGTCGTAGGAGACGCGGGTGTACGCCGCCTCGTCCATGCCGACCGACGAGACGCCCAGGCAGTAGAAGCAGGCGTCGAACCCGGACAGCTCGTCCTTGATCGGCTCGAGATTTGTGAAGTCGTCGAGGCGGACCTCGCGCAGGCGCGGATGGGTGAGGCCGGTCGGCGTGCGGATGACGGCCAGCACCTGCTCCACGTCGGGCGCGAGCAGGCATTCGCGCAGCACACCCTGGCCGACCATGCCGGTTGCCCCGAAGACCACGACCTTCATGGTCCGATCATTTCATCGCTCCCGGCGGGCGTGAGCGGGGGCGGCGAAAATGTCGTACCCGCCGCATAGGGTTTTCCCGTGCCCGTTGAACGCTGGTCGGCCGCTCAGGTCGAGACTCTCGCCCCCGATGCCCCGTCGGTGAAGGCGGCGCGCGGGCTGTCCTTCCCGGCCTCGTGGTCGGCGACCGGGCGGCTCGACGACATCCTCTGGGGACAGTTGCGCAACTATCAGGTCTGCGTCGACCTGACCGGTCCCGCGTTCAAGTGCTCGTGCCCCAGCCGCAAGATCCCCTGCAAGCACTCGCTGGCCCTGCTCATGCTGTGGGCCGAGTCCGATGTGGCCGACGCCCCCGCCGCCGAGTTCGCGAAACAGTGGCAGGCCGCGCGGGCCGCCCGGGCGGCCAAGCCCAAGACGGCCGCCGCGGCCCCCGATCCGGCCGCCGCGGCCAAGCGGGTCGAGCAGCGGGCCGAGCGGGTCGCGGGCGGCATGACCGAGCTCAGCCGCTGGCTCGACGACCAGATCCGGCAGGGCCTGGCCGGCGCCCAGCGCAGCGGGCCGCAGCCGTTCGAGGCGATGGCCGCCCGCCTGGTCGACGCGCAGGCCCCGGCGGCCGCGGGCGCGGTGCGCCGGCTCGGCTCGATCGCGGGCATCGGGCCGCACTGGGCCGACCGCCTGCTCGGCGAGCTGGCGCTGCTGCGGCTGCTCGTCGCGGGTTACGAGCGGCTGGCCGACCTGCCGCCCGAGCTGGCCGCCACGGTGCGCAGCCGGATCGGCTTCCCGGTGGCGACCGACGACGTGCTGGCCGGTCCGCGCGTGACCGACCGGTGGCAGGTGCTGGGCCAGGTCGAGTCCGACGACGGCGCCCTGACCACCCGGCGCACGTGGCTGCGGGGCGAGGCGAGCGGCCGGTTCGCGCTGGTGCTCTCGTTCGCCGCGCCCGGCCAGCCGATGGCCGCCGACCTCGTGGCCGGCACAGAATTCCGGGGCGAGCTGGCCTTCTATCCGGGCTCGGCCCCGCTGCGCGCCCTCGTCGCCGACAAGACCAGCGCCGCCGAGCCGTTCCGCGAGCCCAGCGGCGCGGTGCCGCTGGCCACGGCCCTGTCCGGCTACACCGCCACCGTCGCCGCCGAGCCGTGGCGGTTCGACGCGCCCGTGCTGCTGGCCGGCGTCGTCCCCAGCGGCGACGCCTGGCTGGTCGACGAGTCCGGCGCCGCCCTGCCGCTCGCCCCCGGCCATCGCGAGCCGTGGTGGCTGCTGGCCGCGGCCGGCGGGCGCCCGGCGACGGTGGCGGCCGAGTGGTCGCCGACCGGTCTGCGCCCGCTCGCGGCCTGGGTCGAGGGCGAGTTCGTGGCGGCCGCTCCCCCGGTGCCCGGCCCGGCCCCGGCCCGCCACCCCGAGCTGCCGCCCGAGCTGCTGGCCTCGGCGCTGGTCGGCACCAACCGCCGCCCCTGGACGGGCGAGGTCCCGCTGCTGGAGGCGGCCGCCGTGGCCCTCACCCGGCATCGCGCCGGGGTGCTGCCCGGCGACGGGCACGAGGCGGTGCCGGCCACTCCCGGCGAGACGGAGGCCGCGCTGCCCACGCCGGCCGGCGCGCGCCTGCTGCGCATCCTGGGCGGGGCCGTGCCCGGCGGCGCCCAGCTCGCGCAGGAGCTGCTCAGCCAGTGGCTCGCCGCCGCGGCCGAGCGGGGCGGTCACGTGCCCCCGTCCGCCCTGCCGGCGCTGCTCGACGCGGGCCGGCGCAACTCGATCGTCCGGCCCGCGCTGGCCCGGGTGGCCGGCCGCCGGGGCGCCTGGCTGGCCGGCATGCGGGCCGACTGGCGCTGGCTGCGCGACGAGACGACAGTGGTGGCGATGCTGCCCGACTGGCACACCGGCAGCTCCGGCGAGCGCGTGGGTCACCTGACCCGGCTCCGCGAGACCGACCCGGCCCAGGCCCGCGAGCTGCTGATCAGCACCTGGGCCGAGGAGTCCTCCGACGATCGCGCCCGGTTCGTCGGCGCGCTGGCCACCGGCCTGTCCACCGACGACGACCCGTTCCTCGAGGCAGCCCTCGACGACCGCCGCAAGGAGGTGCGCGAGGCCGCGCTCGACCTGCTGCGCCGGCTGCCCGGCTCGCAGCTGCGCAGCCGCATGGCCGAGCGCGCCCTGACGCTGGTGCAGCGGGAGCGGCGGCTGCTCGGCGCCGACCGGCTCGTCGTGACGCCGCCCGAGGAGCTCGACGCCGCGCTGCGCCGCGACGGCGTGGCCTCGACCCCGGCCCGGGGCATCGGCGTCAGCGCCTGGCTGCTCGAGGAGGTCGTGGCGGCCACGCCGCTCGACACGTGGTCGGCCCCGGCGACGATGCTGCGGCTGGCCCGCGGCAACGACTGGGAGACGCCGCTGCTGCACGGCTGGGCCAAGGCGGCGGTCGTCCAGCAGGATCCGGCCTGGGCCGGCGCGCTGCTCGCCGACGTGTCCGGGGCGCTGCGGGAATCCGTACGGTGGGATCTGCATCTGGTGCTGCCACCCGCGGAGCTGGGCCGGCTCGCCGCCGACGCGCTGCGCCGCGACGACGGGCTGGCCAACCGGCTGCTCGCGATCCACCCCGGCCACTGGCCCGAGGAGCTGTCGGTGGCCGTGCTCGAGACGATCGCCCATCGCGCCCGCACCGACCGGCACAGCTGGCAGCTGGGCGAGTTGTGTCGCGAGGCCGGCCTGGCCATGCCGCCGGCCTATGCCGAGCTGGTGAGCCGCCTCGCGTTGCAGCTCGACCAGGAGCCGGCCGACCCCTCCCGCGTGCGGCCCGTGGCCGAGCTGGCCCGCACCCTGACGTTCCGCCAAGAGATGTTCGCCGAGCTGACCACAGCTTCCTGACCGCCGCGACTTTGGAGTTACCCGTGACCGCACTGCGCCCGCACGCCGAGGACCAGTACGCCGAGGAGCTGGCCCAGCTCGCCGCCGCCGACGACCGGCCCCGCCCGCCCGGCTGGCGACTCTCCCCGCAGGCCGTCGTGACCTACCTGCTCGGCGACGGCGCCAAGATCACCCCAAAGTACGTGGGACCGCGCCGGCTCATGGAGGTCGCGGTGTCCACGCTCGTGACCGACCGGGCGCTGCTGCTGCTCGGCGTGCCCGGCACGGCCAAGACGTGGGTCTCCGAGCATCTCGCCGCGGCCATCTCGGGCGACTCGACGCTGCTCGTGCAGGGCACCGCGGGCACGGCGGAAGAGGCGATCCGGTACGGGTGGAACTACGCGCGCCTGCTCGCCGAGGGGCCCTCCGAGGGCGCCATGATGGCCAGCCCGATCATGCGGGCCATGCAGACGGGCACGATCGCCCGGCTCGAGGAGCTGACCCGCGTGCCCTCCGACGTGCAGGACGCGCTGATCACGATCCTGTCGGAGAAGACGCTGCCGGTGCCCGAGCTCAACACCGAGGTGCAGGCGCAGCGCGGCTTCAACCTGATCGCCACGGCCAACGACCGCGACCGCGGGGTCAACGAGCTCTCCAGCGCGCTGCGCCGCCGGTTCAACACGGTCGTGCTGCCCGTGCCGGCCTCGGCCGACGACGAGGTCGACATCGTCGCGCGGCGGGTGGCCCAGCTCGGCCAGTCGCTCGACCTGCCCGAGGTGCCGGCCGCGCTCGACGAGATCCGGCGCGTGGTGACGATCTTCCGCGAGCTGCGCGGCGGACTGACCGAGGACGGCCGCACCAAGCTGAAGTCGCCCACCGGCACGCTGTCGACCGCCGAGGCCATCTCGGTGATCACGAACGGCATGGCGCTGGCGGCGCACTTCGGCGACGGGCGGCTGCACCCGGGCGACGTGGCCGCGGGCATCGTCGGCGCGGTCGTGAAAGATCCGGTCTCCGACGGGGTGGTGTGGCGCGAATACCTGGAGACCGTCGTGCGCGAGCGGACCGACTGGCGCGACTTCTATCGGGCCGCCCGCGATGCCTGAACGTCTCTACGGCATTCGGCACCACGGCCCGGGGTCGGCCCGGGCGGTGGTGCAGGAGCTCGAACGGCAGCCGCCCGAGGTGCTGCTGATCGAGGGGCCGCCCGAGGCCGACGCGCTGGTGCGGTGGGTGGCCGACTCGGGGCTGGAGCCGCCGGTCGCGCTGCTGGGGTATGCCTCGGACGATCCGCGGCGGGCGGCGTTCTGGCCGTTCGCGGTGTTCTCGCCGGAGTGGCAGGCGATCCGGTGGGCGGTTTCGCGCGGAATTCCGGTGCGATTCTTCGATCTGCCGTTCGCCTATCGGCTGACCGATGAGGCGCGGGCGGCCGCGCCCGCGCCGGGTCAGGCCGAGCCGCCGCCGGATGACCCCGGCGCCGCTGACGTCGCGCCGGCCGGGCCGCTGGCCCAGCCTTTGCCGGACGCGGGGCCTTCGCCTGACTCGGGTTCGGACTCGAGCCCAGACTCGGAGTCGGGTGGCGGCGAGCCTGAGCGGCCAAGGCGGCCGGTCGATCCGATCGGGGAGCTGGCGGCCGCGGCGGGCTACGACGACCCCGAGCGCTGGTGGGAAGACGTCGTCGAGCATCGGGGCATGCCCGCGTTCGAGGCCATCGCCGAGGCGATGACGGCGATTCGCGAGCAGTCGCCGGAGGATCCGGACGATCTCGTGCGCGAGGCGTACATGCGCAGCGTCCTCCGCGAGGTGCGCAAGACGCACGAGGACATCGCCGTCGTGTGCGGGGCGTGGCACGTGCCCGCGCTCACCCGCAAGGTCGCCGTCAAGGACGACAACGCGCTGCTCAAGGGGCGCAAGAAGGCCAAGGTCGATTTCACCTGGGTGCCGTGGACGTACGGGCGGCTGGCGTCGTGGTCCGGCTACGGCGCCGGCGTCACCTCACCGGGCTGGTATCACCACCTGTTCACGTCGGCCGACGAGGTCGTGCCGCGCTGGCTGGTCGACGCGGCCGGGGTGCTGCGGGCCGAGGGTGTGCCCACGTCGTCGGCGCACGTCATCGAGGCCGCCCGCCTGGCCGAGGCGCTGGCCACCCTGCGCGGGCGGCCCCTGGCCGGGCTGTCCGAGGTGACCGAGGCGGCCGAGTCGGTCATGTGCGACGGCGAGCCCCTGCGCGTCGAGCTGATCACCCGCAAGCTGGTCGTCGGCGAACGGCTCGGCGGGGTGCCCGACGACATGCCGGCCGTGCCGCTGGCCAAGGACCTGGCCGCCCAGCAGCGGTCCGCGCGGCTCAAGCCCGAGGCGCTGGAACGTGCCCTCGATCTCGACCTGCGCAAAGAGACCGACCTCAAGCGCAGCCGCCTGCTGCATCGGCTCCGCACGATCAGCGTGCCGTGGGGCGAGCCGGCGTCGACCCGGCGCGGCACGGGCACCTTCCGCGAGGAGTGGCGCCTGCGCTGGCAGCCCGAGTTCGCCGTCCGCCTCGTCGAGGGCAGCATGTACGGCACCACCGTGGTCGCCGCGGCCACGGCCAAGGTGGTGCGGGCCGCGCACAAGGCCGAGACGCTGGCCGACGTGACCGCGCTCGTCGAGACCTGCCTGCTGGCGGATCTCGCGGAGGCGTACCCGCAGGTCCTGGCCGCGCTCGACACCCGCGCGGCGCTCGACGCCGACGTGAACCACCTGATGGCGGCGATCCCGGCGCTGGCCCGCACGCTGCGGTACGGCGACGTCCGGCGTACGGATGTGGCCGGGCTCGCCACCGTGACGACCAGCCTGCTCGGCCGGGTCTGCGCCGCGCTGCCCTCGGCCGTGGGCTCGCTCTCCGACGAGGCCGCGAAGGTGCTGCGCGACCGGATCGACGGCGTGCACGCGGCGGTCGGCCTGCTCTCCGACGACGACCTGCGCGACCGCTGGGTGTCGACGCTGGAGTCACTGGCCGGGCGGGCCGACCTGCACGGGCTGCTGGCCGGGCGGCTGACCCGGCTGCTGCTCGACGCGGGCCGGCTCGACGGGGCCGAGGTGCGCCGGCGGCTGCGGCTGCCGCTGACGGTCGGCACCGCGCCGGCGCACGCGGCGGCCTGGGTCGAGGGGTTCCTGTCGGGCGGCGGGCTGCTGCTCGTGCACGACGACGCGCTGCTGGCGGTGCTCGACGACTGGCTGGCCGACATCGCGCCCGACGCGTTCGACGACGTGCTGCCGTTGCTGCGCCGCACGTTCGGCGCGTTCGAGTCGGGCGAGCGGCGGGCGATCGGCGAACGGGTGGCCGGGCCGCGCACGGGCGACCCGGGGCACACCGCGGGCGGGCTCGGCTTCGACCCGGCCCGCGCCGATTCGGTGCTGCCCACCCTGAGTGCCCTGCTAGGCCCTGTTTCGCAGTGGGGGCGGGGCTGCGGCAGGGCCCAGATCCCGCCTGGCGGCGTCCCGTGAAGCCAGGTTCCAACACCGGGAGCCAGGCTTCCCCGGGCCACCACCAGACGAAATCTGGACCCGGCCTCGCTCCCACCCCCACTACGAAACAGGACCTAGGACGGGAGGTTCGATGAGCGACGACATCGGTGGGGACGAGGCCAGGCGGGAGCGGCTGCGGCGGTGGCGGATGGTGCTCGGCGGGCCGGCCGACGAGGCGCTGGGCAAGGCCGAGGGGCGGGACGGCGCGATGGATTCGGCGTTGTCGGCGCTCTACGACCAGGGCGGCGACGGCGACGGCGAGAAGAGCAGCCGCCGGTCGGCCGGGCTGAGCGGGTCGGCGCCGAAGGTGGCGCGCTGGCTGGGCGACATCCGTGAGTACTTCCCGAGCACGGTCGTGCAGGTCATGCAGCAGGACGCGATCGAGCGGCTCGACCTGACCCGGCTGCTGCTCGAACCTGAGATGCTGAGCGCGGTCGAGCCCGACGTGCACCTGGTCGGCACGCTGCTCTCGCTCAACCGGGTGATGCCCGACCAGACCAAGGACGCCGCCCGGCAGGTCGTGCGGACGGTGGTCGAGCAGCTGGAGAAGCGGATCGAGCAGAAGACCCGGGCCGCGGTGACCGGGGCGCTCAACCGGGCCGCCCGGATCAACCGGCCGCGGCATGCCGACATCGACTGGAACCGCACGATCCAGGCCAACCTGAAGCACTACCAGGCCGAGCACCGCACGGTCATTCCGGAGCGGCTGATCGGCTACGGGCGGCGCACCTCGGCCGTACAGCGGGATGTGGTGCTCTGCGTGGACCAGTCGGGGTCGATGGCGGCGTCGGTCGTGTTCTCCGGCGTGTTCGCGGCCGTGCTGGCGTCGATGAAGTCGCTGCGCACGTCGCTGGTCGTCTTCGACACGTCGGTGGTCGACCTGACCGAACAGCTCAAGGACCCGGTCGAGGTGCTGTTCGGCACGCAGCTGGGCGGGGGCACCGACATCAACCGCGCCATCGCGTACAGCCAGCAGTTGATCACGAGGCCGCGGGACAGCATCTTCGTGCTGATCAGCGACCTGTACGAGGGTGGCGTGCGCGATCAGATGCTGCGCCGGGTGGCCGAGATGACGGCGGCCGGGGTGCAGGTCGTGGTGCTGCTGGCGCTCTCCGACGAGGGCGCGCCGGCCTACGACCACGAGAACGCGGCGGCGCTGGCGGCTCTCGGGGTGCCCGCTTTCGCCTGCACGCCGGACGCGTTCCCGGACCTCATGGCGGCCGCTATCGAACGCCGGGATTTGAAGGCGTTCGCTGAACGGTTCGCCGACGAGCGGAAGGCGGGAGGGGTGCTTTAGGCGGGCTCACGCGTTTCACGCCGGGTGGCTCGCCGGCGGGTGATTAGCGCGGGTCTGAGCGGCTCAGGACAGGCGGTCGGCGCGGCTCCGAGCGGCTTGCGGGCGGGTGGTCGGACGGCGCGGCTTGGACCTGCCCGGGCGGGCAGTTGCCGCGGCTCGGAGCGACTCTCGGGCGGGTGGGCGGCGCGGGTCGAAGTCGGCCTGGGATGCGAGCAATTGCCGCGGCTCGGAGCGACTCGCGAGCGGGCGGCCGGCGCGGCTTGGAACGGCCCGAAGTGGGCAGTTGCGGCGGCTCGGGCGGCCGGGCGATGGCGGCTGGATTCGGGTGTGGGCGGAGGGTTGTGACGGCTCCGCGCGGTAACTAGCGTGTGGGGTATGAGTGCTTACTTGAGCGACCCTCGCGTGTGGCAGGAAAGCTGGGACAGGCAACAGCAGGCGTTCCTGCCTGACCGTGAGGAGCGGTTCGCCGCGATGCTCGAGGCGGTCGCGGCCACGACCGAGGGGGCGGCGCCGCGGGTGCTCGATCTGGCCGGTGGCACGGGCACGATCTCGTTGCGTGCGCTGGCCCGTTTTCCGGGAGCGCGGGTCACGGTGCTCGACCAGGATCCGGTGCTGATGGCTATCGCTTCGGCGTCGCTGCGTGATCGGGGCACGGTGGTCGACGCGGACCTGGGCGATCCGGGGTGGCGGGCGAAGCTGCCGGAGGAGGGCTTCGACGCCGTGCTCACCGCGACGGCCTTGCATTGGCTGCCGGCCGAGCGGGTGGCGGCGCTCTACGGCGAGGTGCGCGAGGTGCTGCGGCCGGGCGGGATCTTTGTGAACGCCGACCACATGCCCGAGGAGTCGCTGCCCACGCTGTCGGAGCGGCTGCGCGATCATGGGCGGGCCGAGCGTGAGGCCCGGTATGCGGCGGGCGCGGCGACGTCGTGGGGTGACTGGTGGGCCAAGGCGGCGGAGGACGAGTTCCTGGCGCCCAAGGCCGTCGAGCGGGAACGGATCTATCCGCGGACCCGGCACAGCCAGGAGTGGACGCCGCCGGCGCTGTGGCACGTCGACGCGCTGCGGGTGGCCGGCTTCACCGAGGCCGGCGTGCTGTGGCGAGGCGGCACCGACGCGGCGGTCGTCGGCCTGCGCTGACGCGCAACGTGGCCGGGCTGTGGTGACGGCGGGCGTGGGGGACGTGGGCGGCATAGGCTGGCCGGGTGCCGTTGAGTGGAGAGTATGCGCCCAGCACTTCTGACTGGGCCCGCAAGCAGGCTGACAAGATCGAAGAGAGTGGTGGCACCGCCGGGAACGAGCTGCACGGCAAACCGGTGGTGCTGCTGACCTCGGTCGGGGCCAAGACCGGCAAGCTGCGCAAGACGCCGCTGATGAAGGTCGAGCACGAGGGTGAGTACGCGGTGGTCGGCTCGCTCGGCGGGGCCCCGAAGAACCCCGTGTGGGTCTACAACCTGCGCAAGCAACCGCACGTCGAGCTGCGTGACGAGACCGAGGAGCACGACTACGTGGCCCGCGAGGTCACCGGCGACGAGCGCGCGGTCTGGTGGGAGCGCGCCGTGGCGGCGTTCCCCAACTACGCCGAGTATCAGAAGAAGACCGACCGCCTCATCCCGGTGTTTGTCCTCACGCGCCGGTGAACTGAGGAAAAACCGGATGCCATCCGGGCATCGACGGACGATCATCGGAGTATGCGTACTCCCCACCAGTCCGTCGACCGGCTCGGCAGCCGGCACGTCGATCAGGCGCCGGTCGCGCCCGTGTCGGCCGCCCTGCCGCTGGCCGGCGCGGTGGACGACGGCGACCGCCTGGTCGACGTGGTGGATCTGCTCGCGCTGGACGCTTTCGTCACCGGTCGGGAGCCGTACGGGCGCAGTAAGTATCTGGAGAATGTCCGCGCCGACGCGCCCCTGATCGCCGAGGGCGCGCGCACCGTACGGGATGCGGTCGACGAGGACGGTCAGGGCCTGCTCGCGGTCGGTGACGGCTGGACGCTGCACGTGAACCGCTGGAAGCAGAGCCGCCGGGCCCGGGTCACTGTCACCGCGGTCAGCGCCGAGCTGGCCGACGCCATCCTCGAGGCGGCCACGAAGGACGCCGTCCAGGCCCCCGAGCCCGCGCCCGAGAACGTGCCGATCGGGTTCTGGCATTTCGGACAGCACGGCCCGCGCCGCGCCGCCCGCGAGATCGACGCCGCGCCGTGGGAGTCGATCCGGCGCAACTACGCCGGCCCGGTCGCGGCCACGCTCGAGCGGCTGATGGAGCTCGACGGCAAGACGATCAACGGGCGTCTGCTGCTGCTGCACGGCGAGCCCGGCACCGGCAAGACGACGGCGTTGCGCGCGCTGGCCCAGCAGTGGCGCTCGTGGTGCCAGGTCGACTGCGTGCTCGACCCGGAGCGGCTGTTCAACGACCCGGCCTATCTGATGAGCGTGGCGCTGGGCAGCGACGACGAGGACGAGCCGCGCTGGCGCCTGCTCATGCTGGAGGACTGCGACGAGCTGATCAGCGGCGAGGCCAAGGCGAGCGCCGGGCAGTCGCTGTCGCGGCTGCTCAACCTGACCGACGGCCTGCTCGGTCAGGGCCGCAACGCGCTGATCGCGATCACCACGAACGAGGATCTGGCGTCGCTGCACCCGGCCGTCGTGCGACCCGGGCGCTGCCTGGCCAGCATCGAGGTCGGCCGCCTGCCGTACGAGGAGGCCGTCGCCTGGCTGGGCACGTCGCGCGGAATCGGCGCGCGCGGGGCGACATTGGCCGAACTGTTCGCGCTCAAGACCGGCAGCGAGCCGGTCACGGTGCCCAAGCCGGAACCCAGTACGGGTATGTATCTGTAAAAGGGAAGGCTTACCTAAATAAATGCGCCCGCCGTCGCGATGAGCAACGGCGGGCGCATTACCGAGCGTATGGTCAGCCCTTTTCGTACGTCATGCAGTCGGCTTTGTCGCCGGACTCGCCGACCACGATCGCGGGGGCCTTGCACTCGAGGTTCTCGTTGTGCGTGCAGTCGGAGCGCTTACACGCGCCCACCTGCGCCAACGCCTTGCCCGTGCCGCCCTTGTCGCCGGTCACGTAGGTGTCGCACTCGGCCGAGATGGCGCTGCCGATGGTGACCGCGAAGGCGGTGCAGCCGTCGTGGTTGTAGCCACAGCTCGTCACTGTGCAGGTCTGCACGCGGGGCATTTCCAGCATCTGAGTCATGGGATCGTCGCCTCCATTTATTCAACCCGGTCACGTCGACCATAAACCATTTCCCGGAAATGCCGAAACTACACCACGATTTTA
The DNA here is from genome assembly GCF_016785085.1 of Paractinoplanes lichenicola. Taxonomy (GTDB): domain Bacteria; phylum Actinomycetota; class Actinomycetes; order Mycobacteriales; family Micromonosporaceae; genus Actinoplanes; species Actinoplanes lichenicola. The sequence goes on along the minus strand of NZ_JAENHO010000002.1, from coordinate 827,556 downwards.
TTTGATTAGGTAAGGCGCACCTAAGAAATGCGATTCAAGAACTTCTTGTCGGCTGATCCGGGCCCGTAGGACTCGATCTCGACCGGGGCCGACAGAAGACTTTCGATCGCCCCGGCCCAGTCGTCCGGGCGGGTCAGCCGGCCCGGCCGCGCCCGGTTCAGGCGGGCCGTGAGCGCCTCCTGATAGCCAAGATCACGTTCGGGCCCGGGGGCGATCCGCGACCATGACGCGCCGTCGACCGTGTACGACTCGCAGATCCGCAGGGCCGGGCAGCGGTCCGGGCTGTCGAGGTGGGTGACGGCCAGCCCGTCGACGCCGCCGGCCACCTCGACCGCGTACCGGTGGGCGACCGCATCGAAGTGCCCGACCCGGAAGGCGCCCTGCCACTCCCCCGTCGCGTTGTGCCCCTCGGGCAGGTCGAGCGTCGCGTCCTCGGTCACGAACGGGCCGGCGCCGTGCCGCGTCGTGTAGGTGCGCACGACGCCGAGCCGCCGGAACGAGGAGCACAGCGACTCCACGTTGCCGAACGTCGTCGTCGACCAGGTCGTGTGCGGGTGCCAGCCGCGCCACTCGTCGAGCAGCACCCCCTGCGCGCCCTCGAACACGCACGGCCCCTCGCTCAGCAGCCGGTCCGCGTACGAGGAACCGACGATCGGCACCGTCCGGCCGAACGCCAGGAACGCCTCCACGACGTCGTCGAGCGGCACCCCGGCGGGCCCGAGGCCGGACTCCAGCGCGGCCAGGCGACGGCGGAGCCTCGTACGGGAAAGGGTGTCCGAGACTCGGGGGGCGTCGTCGTGACTCAGCGCGTACGCCATGCTCTCGCCGACGCCCATGCCGCACGAACCGTGACGGGACCCGCCGCGCGCCCGTTCCCGCCGCTGATTGGCCGCACGATGCCACGGAGTGGCGAGCAGGGCATCGCCGTCCACCGTGAGCAGCTCGAACGGGTTGCCCAGGGCCGCCGCCTCGGCCGCCAGCGCGAGCGGGTCGACCACCATGAACCGGGTCAGGTGGGTCGGGACGCCACGCAGCGTGCCCGACCCGAACTGCGCGAACGTGTGCTGCCGCCCGTCCTCGGTGACCACGTTGTGCGCGGCCTGCGCTCCCCCGTTGAAGCGCAGCACCGCCCGCTTCTCCCCGTACGCGCACAGAGCGTCGACGATCGTGCCCTTGCCGGCGTCCCCGTAGCCGAGGTCGACCACCGCGACGTGCTCGGTCACAGCCGCTCGTTCCCCGACGCCGCGCTGCCGACCGGCAGGGTCCCCCGCCGCACCACGCCCCCACGCTGCAGCGGAGCGAGGGCCTTGCCGACGGTTCCCCGGTGTGAAGAACCGGCGTCGACCAAGTCGTCGAGCCCCGAGTCGAGGTCGACGGTGCCCTCACCGAGACCGACCGTGAGCGCGATCGTCTCGCACACCGCGTCCAGGTCGTCGAGCTCCAGCACGTTCTGTCCCAGCAGCCCGCGCCACCGCTTCAGCACGTCACGGTTGCCGCCGTGACCGGCCGCGGTCGGCAGCAGGTAGTAGACGTCGAACGTCCGCTGGAGCTCGACGACCAGCTCCTCGGTGCCGATCGGCTCGGTGCGCTCGCCGATGAACTTCTCGACCTCACGCGGGTGGACCTTCTTGTACGGCATCTCGTCGCCGATCAGAAACAGGTAGCCCCGCTTCCCCCGCTTCTCCCACGAGTCGAGCGCGGTGTGCCGGGCCATGAAATACATGGCCAGCTCGTACGACTCGGTCATCTGCCCGCCGCCCCCGCCCTCGAGCACGATGCGGGCCAGGTCCTCGTCCATCCGGTTGTCCGACTCGAACTGGCCGATCTGCAGCGGCACCCGGTCGCAGGTGGCGTCGCCGACCGCGCCGAACAGGATGTGCGGGTCGGTGACGTAGCCCTTGCGGGTCAGCAGGCCCAGCAGCTGCGGCAGCTTGGTCTGCAGCACCCGCGGCACCCCGCCCATCGAGCCGGTGACGTCGAACAGCACCGCGATCGGCGTGCTGAAGGGGTGCTCGTCGCTGTCGCGGCTCTCCCGCTTGGTCACGCCCTTGGGGTCGAGGGCCGGGTGGGCCTTGCGGGCGCCGCTGTCGCTGTACGCGAAGGCGCTCGCCCCGGTGGCCCGGCGGTAGTTGTCGGCGGCGGTGTAGACGTCGGTCGACCAGCGTCCGCTTCCCATGATCTTCTCCTTCTAGAGCTGGAAGGGCCGGAACTGCCGCGGCCCGTAAAGGTTGTGCAGGGTCTCGTCGAGCTCGTGGAGCAGCCGCCAGGCGTCCTGGGGGCGCATGCGCGGTGCGTCGTACAGGCAGCCGTCGGCGAACCTTTTGAGCGGCCGCGGCAGGTCTTGGGCGATGCGGGTCATCAGCCCCGTGGCCATGTAGATGTCGGTGGCCGGCGTGACGGTCTTGGTGGTGAGGACCTCGGGCGCGTACGCATCCCGGCGCCGGGCGACGATGGCCTTCGCTCGCGGTCCCGAGTAGCACCAGTCGACGAGCGCGAGGCCGTGCTTCTCGGGGTGGATGAGCACGTGCTCCTCGAGGACCGCCCCGTGGATCACGCCGGCGCGGTGGGCCCAGCCGAGCCCGACCAGCAGCCGCCGCCACACCCAGGCCGCGTCGCGCGGATCGATCCGCCGGTTCACCTCGCTCAGCGGCACGAACCCGTCGAGCCGCTCGATGGCGTTGACCCGGCGCCGCTTCCGCTCGCGGTCCTCGTGCAGGTAGCTGTCCCGCAGCCGCGGCGCGTAGTACCGATACTTCGGGTCGCCCTTGTCCCGCAGCGTCGTCAGGGCGCGGGCCTCGGCCTCCATCAGGTCGCTGTCGGCCGGGCTGCGCGGGATCTTGGTCAGGGTGCCCCCGTCCGCCACCAGGTCGGCGATGTCCCCCTCGATCACGCGGCGGTTCCGCTCGCGGTAGAGCCGCGAGAGAGTGGCGAAGGCCCTGGTGGCGGCCGCGGTTTCCGCTTGGCTCACGGCGTCCGGGTGCACTGCCTTCGCAAGCTCCCGGTACGAATCCCCCAGCTCGGCGAAACTGCGGGCCCGCTCGATCCGCTCGACGGCCTCCGCGAACCTCATCGGACGTCGTCCTCACGCGTGGGCCGCAACAACGCCGGGTGCAGCAGCCGAGCGTCGCCGGCCCGGTAGAGCTTGGGCTTGGGCCCGCCACGCTCGCCGCCCCGCGCCGCCGTCTCGCCCGTGCTCTCGACGAAGCCGGGCACCGAGAGCACCTTGCGGTGGAAGTTGCCCGCGTGCAACTCCTCGCCCCAGACCGCGGCGTAGATCTGCCGCAGCTCCGAGATCGTGAACTCGTCCCCCGCGAACGCCGTGGCCAGCGGCGTGTACTCGATCTTGGAGCGGGCCCGGTCGAGCCCGTCGGCGAGAATCGCGTCGTGGTCGAAGGCCAGCCCGGTGGCCTCCTCGACCGGCACCCAGTAGGCCCCTGACGCGTCGCTGCCGGACTCCGGCTCGGGCAGGCTCGGCGCGAACGCCAGATAGGCCACCGAGAACACCCGCATACGAGGGTCACGACCAGGATTCCCGTACGTCTTGAGCTGCTCGAGATGGACGCGCTCGAGCTGGACGCCGGTCTCCTCCTCGAGCTCGCGCATCGCCGCCACGTCGAGCGCCTCCTCACGGACGAACCCGCCCGGAAGGGCCCGGCGACCGGCGAAGGGGTGCTCGGCCCGCTCGACCAGCAGGACGCAGAGCCGGCCGTCCCGAATGGTCAGCGCCACCACGTCCACTGTGACCGCCATCGACGGATAGGCCGCCGGGTCGTAGCCGGCCAGGAACTCGCCTTCGTTCTGCATCTCGCCCGCCTGTTGTTCTCAAACTGAGTAATACTCGATCTGAGAAGAACCTAGCGCCGAGAGCCCTCGCTGTCAACGATGCATTCTGGCTTTGACCTGCCCGCCGACGAGCGTCGTGATAGGCGCAAAACCGACCACGGTTGCAAATACAACGAACTTCTTCGTTCTACCTAAATCGCAACATAAGCCGACGTTACGCTTCCGGCGAGACGGCCCGTGGATCAAGTCATGCGCGGGCCCAAATACATCCCGACCAGCGGTTCCTTTAGGACCGTAGGAGGACCTCGCATGCGCAAGTCCACGACCACAGCCCGGCAGCGGATGGTCCGCGCAGGGCTCGCGACGGGAGCGTCCAGCGCGCTCGTCGTCGCGCTGGGCATGACCCCCGCCTACGCCGCGGTGGGCACGCTGACCCTGAGCTCGGTCTTCGGGCCGACCGGCGGCGGCAACACGGTGACCGCCACGATCACCACGAACCCGACGTCGCCGAACCCGACGCAGTTCACGACTGCGACGAACGCGCAGTTCGTGGCGGCCGCGACCACGTCGACGCAGTGCCCGGCGATCTACACCGCCCCCGGCACGAACCAGGGCGCGACTGTTCGTTACCTGACGCCGCAGAAGATCGCCGTCACCGTACCGACCGGTGTTGTGCTGGCGTCCGGCGCGACGGCCACCAACTACAAGCTCTGCACCTACAACGGCACCACGACCGGTACCGGTGGCAGCGCGGTGGTGGCTCAGGGCAACTACACCGTCGGCACCAAGCCGGTGATCACCAGCATCAGCCCCGGTGGCGGCCCGAGCCTCGGTGGCACCACGGTGACCGTGAAGGGTGACAACTTCACGTCCACGAACCTGAGCGCCACCATCGGCGGCCAGGCGCTGAGCGACATCAAGTACATCGACGCGCAGACCTTCACGGCCACGACGCCGGCGATGAAGGCCGGCGGCCCCATGCTGCTGACCGTCACCACCCCCGGTGGTACGGCCAACACGCTCGGCGCCACCACGACCAAGGCGAACCTGTTCACCTACGCCAACGGCATCGTGGTCTCGCCGAACACGGCGCCTAACAACGTCAACACGCCGGTCGACCTCGACATCAGCGGCGTCGGCTTCATGTCGATCGACTTCCCGAACACCAGTGGCTTCACGCCGAACGCCACCGGCGGCCACGTCTACCTGGTCCGGGGCTCGTACGACCCGTCCGGCGCGAGCAGCAAGACGCTGGGCCAGACCGACGAGTGCACCAACGTCATCGTCATCGCCGACAACGAGCTGCTCTGCTCGCTCGGCCTGACCATCGCCGGCCCCAACTCCAAGGTCACGAACGCCGGCGCCACCACGAGCGGCAGCGCCGCGCTCACCGGCACCGGCTTCGCCGCCACCGACGCCGGCCGGGCCATCACGGGCCCGGGCATTCCCGCCGGCACGTACATCGCCAGCTACACCAGCGCCACGGCGGTCACGCTGTCGCAGAACGCGACGGCGACGGGCTCCAGCCTGTCGATCACTGTCGGTGGCCCGCGCACGGCGGCCGTCAACACCACCAGCGGCAGCACCGCCGTCACCGGCGCCGCGGGCACGTTCATCACCACGCAGGACGTCGGCCGTTACATCTCCGGTCCTGGCATCGCGCCCGGCACCACGCTGACGGCGGTGGCCAACGACGGGGCCGCGACGCTGTCCCAGGCCGCGACGGCCACCGCCACCGGCGCCAGCCTCACCATCGTCACCCAGGGGCCGGTTCCGGTCGACTCCTACACCGTCACTGTGGTGAGCAACGGTCTCAACGACGTGCAGCCCGCCGGCACCAACGCCGACGCCAACTACACCAAGTCGGTCGTCTCCAGCGGTTCGACCTTCACGGTCTCGGACTTCTAGACCGTCTGAGCAGCACCCATCGCATCACCTGACGAAGCGATGGCCCGGAGTCGACGACTCCGGGCCATCGCCCTTTCCAGGAGGATCCGAATGCCCACGCCCCGACTCGCTCGCACCGCCATAGTGGCCGGTGCGGCGACCGCCCTCACCCTGACCGTCCTCGCCGCACCCGCCTACGCCGCCCCCGCGATCACCCTCAACACCCCCAGCGGCCCGAGTGGCGGCGGCAACGCGATCACCGGCACCATCGCCGCGACCACTGCCTACCCCTCTCCCCTGGCCGCCGGCACCACCCCGGTGGTCCAGCTGCAATACATCGGAACCGGGGCCTCGACCTGCGCGACGGCCCCCAAGCCGGTGACTCAGATAGCCGCCAACGGCACCACCACCACCGCCGGCGCGCTGACCGTCAACCCGAACGACGTCTATCGGCTGTCCGGCACCAGGTTCGCCTTCACGGTGCCGTCCGCCGCGTATCCGGATGTCGACGGCAACAACCAGCCGAGCACCGTCAACCCCGACGGCCTGGTCCTGCTGCCCAACCAGTCGTCGTCGAAGTGGAGTGTCTGCCTCTACGACGCCGTGTCCAACGTGCTGATCGCCAACGGCACGTACACGCTCGCCCCGCGCCCGAAGATCACGTCGATCGTGCCCGCGGCCAGTCCGGCGCTCGGCGGCAAGACCATCACGGTGAACGGCGCCGGCTTCGTCTCCGGCACCACGTCCGCGACGGTCGGCGGCAGCGCGCTCAAGGAGATCAAGGTCTCGCCGACGGGCACCAGCTTCACCGCGGTCACCCCGACCCGTACGGCGGGCGACACCTTGACGCTGTCCGTGACCACCCCGGGCGGCACAGTGCTCAGCACGGACCCGGACAACAACGGGCAGCCGGAGGACAACGACAGCTCGACCGCCGACGCGCCCCTCTACTTCGCGTTCACCAACGGCGCGGTCGTCACACCCCGTACGGCACCCGGCGGCGCGTCCGTGAGCCTCGGCTTCCAGGCGGCCGGTGTCGGCGCGCTCAACTTCGACCAGAGCGGAGCCGCCGCGCCGACCGACGCCACCGCGCACATCTTCCTGGTGCGCGACGCCTACCTGCCGGACAGCAACCGCGGCGTGCAGGAGTGCCTCCACGTCGTCGTGATCGACAACGACGAGGTCGTCTGCACGCTCGACCTGACGAGCAGCCTGGACCCGGTCACGAGCGCCTTCTCCGGCAACCCGGTGCCCGACGGCACCTATACCGTGACCGCCGTGGCCGACGGCTCGACCACCGCCACGCCGCAGGACGCCAACGCGACCATCATCAGCAGCGACGCCACCTTCACGGTCGGCCCGTACTGACCGGCCCGGGGCAACGGCGGCCCACGGACGGGCCGCCGTTGTCTCACAGCTTGTTGTAGGCCTCGTTCAGCTTCGCGACGCTCTCGGTGGCCGACGGCTTCCCCTTGAGCACGACGGCGACGGTGAAGGCGCTCTTCGTGGCGCTCGTCCGCCAGCAGAACAACAGGGTGGGGCGGATCCGGGCCGGGACGTCCTCGCTGGTCTGCACGTTCTGCGAGCAGCGGGCCTTACCGACCGGCTTCCCCTCGTCGGCCACGAATCGCAGCTCCTGGCGGCCGGTCAGGTCGGCGCGGGCCGTGACGACGCGCAGCGACTTGCCCGTCTCCCGCAGCGACCCGATGTTGACCACCCGCAGATCCTGCGGCGCGTCGGTGACGCGCCCGTCGACCGGCAGCGGGCGGCGCACCGTGGTGCCCATCCGCTCGTTGGCCGTCCGCGCCTCCGCCGCCCGCTCCAGCACGGTTTTGGGCTTCGCCGACGTCGTGCTCGTCGGCGCGACGCCGGCCACCGGACCGGTAACGGGGCCGGCAACAGGACCGGCAACGGGGCCGGACTGGGTGGCCGCGGGCGTCGTAGCGGGTGGCGGTGCTTGGGCTGCAGTGTTTTCCGCCGCATCGTCGGGCTGATTGGTCGCCACCGCCACTCCGGCCAAGGCGGCCAGGGCCAGACCGGCGGCACCGATCATGACGCGCTTGTCCCGCAGGACGTTCCGACGCGGGTCACTGGACATGGTTCATCTCCTCGCAGGTCAGGGCCGGCTCGGTCACCAGGGTTCTCCCGGCTCGGGCGCGGGGTGCCGAAAACCGCCGATCCGTCAGCGAAAACACAGGGTGTCAGCCGAGCTTGCGCCAGCTCTGCTCGATCACGGCGGCGCTCTTCGCCATCGACGGCGGGCCGGACTTCTCCACCGTCAGCACGACAACGCTGCGCTTCGCCGAGGTGCGCCAGCAGAGCAGCATCGTCGGCCGGACCGCGGGTGCGCTGCCGGCGCTGAAGGTGAAATTCTGCGTGCAGTGGGCGCCGTCGACTTCCTGGCCCTTGTCGCCGGCCCACGCGAGCTCGCGCCCGCCGCTGAGGTCGTACCTGCCGGTGATGACCCGCATGGTCCCGCCGCTGGGCAGGGTCCGGGTCTCCTCGGTCCGCGAGCTGGTGTCGCGGGGCTGGGCGGAGGCAGTGAGGGGGCGTTTCAACGAGATGCCGTCCTTGGCCGCCTCGTCCCGGGCCGCCTTGACCCGCTGCTCCCCCTCGCGCGTGTCCGTCTTGGTGGCCGAGGGCGACGCGGTCGCCGTGGCGGTGGCCCGCGCCGAGCTCGAGGTAGTCGCCGGGGCCGGGCTCGAAGGAGTGGCCGACACCGAGGGCGACTCCGGAGCGGAGGGTGGCGCCGTGGTGGCGGCGACCGTGGTGACGGGCGCGACCGCGGCCACGTCGCCCGGTGTGCCGGCCTGCCCCTGGTTCACGAGGTAGGCGCCCCCGGCGGAGAGCACGGCCAGGCCTGCGATGCCGGCGATCGTCAGACCCCGGTTCCGGCGGAAGAAGCCGGCTCCTTCGTCGTCGTGCTGGCTCATCTCAGAATCCCTCGTTGTCGACGGTCGGGCCAGTCCCCATGGTCCCACCCTGCCGGACAAATAGGTCTAAAACGCCGAGGTCGATCATCCGGGCCGCACGGCAACGGATCTGCACCGGGGAAAAGTCTGGTGGATGCCGGAGCCCGGCCGATTCGTCTCCCCGACTGACCTAGGGGAGGACGACCATGAGGAAGCACCTGCGCCGTTACTCGGTTGGCGCGCTGGCCGTCGGCGCTGTCGCCGGCGTCGCCGCCATCGCCCTGCCCGCCACGACGACCGCCGCCACCGAATGGCAGCCGGCCTCGTACAACCTGAGCGCGGCGCCCGACACGCTGCTGCCCGCGACCGTTTCCGAGCAGCAGCCGGTGCGCGTGGTCACCACGACCGTCGGCGCCGACGGCAAGCCGGTCGTCAAGGTCACCACCGCCACCAGCAAGCCGGGCGCCGAGCAGGCCGTCAAGGCCGGGCAGAGCGCCAAGGGTGCCGTCGGCGTCGAGCTGGACGCCATTGCCACCGCTTCCGAGGTGCCGAGCGGCACCGACACGTACCGCAGCCAGCAGTGGGACTTCAGCAAGATCTCCGTCGCCAACGCGTGGCAGAAGTCGACCGGCGCCGGTGTCGTCGTGGCCGTGCTGGACACCGGCGTGGACGGCGCGCACCCGGATCTGGCGGCCAACCTGGTCGCCGGGTACGACGCCGTGGCCAACACCAGCGGAGGCGCCACCGACCCCAACGGGCACGGCACGCACGTGGCGGGGACCATCGCCGCCGTCACGGGCAACGGCGTCGGGGTCAGCGCCATCGCGCCCAACACCAAGATCATGCCCGTACGGGTACTGAAGGCCAACGGCTCCGGCTACATGTCGGACACCGCCGAGGGCATCATCTGGGCCGCCGACCACGGCGCCACCGTGATCAACATGTCGCTGGGGTCGTCCGAGAAGGTCACGGCGGTCAGCAACGCCATCACGTACGCCCGCAGCAAGGGTGTCGTGGTCGTGGCGGCCGCCGGCAACGAGCGGGCCCAGGGCAGCCCGACCAGCTACCCCGCCGCCGACGCCGGTGTCATCGGCGTGGCCGCGACCGACTCGGCCGACAAGGTCGCCTCCTACTCGAACGCGGGCAGCTACGTCGACGTGGCCGCCCCGGGCTCGAACATCCTCAGCACCTACCCGACCGCGCTGGGCAGCAAGACCGGCTACGCGAGCATGAACGGCACCTCGATGGCGTCGCCGCACGTGGCCGCCGTGGCCGCGCTGCTCAAGGCGTACCAGCCCGCGCTCACCCCCGACCAGGTGCAGAGCGCGCTCGAGACCTCGGCCGTCGACCTGGGCACGAAGGGCCGCGACAACGACTTCGGCTACGGCCGGATCGACGCCGCCGCCGCGCTGGCTGCCGTCACGCCCACCACCACGAGCCCGGCCACCACCGCGCCCGTCACGACCGCGCCCGCCACCACCGCGCCCGCCACCACAGCTCCGACCACCACGGCCCCGACGACCGCCCCGACCACGGCGACGCCGACCCCGACGCCCAGCAAGACGACGACGAGCCCGACGCCCACGCCCACCAAGACCACGACCAGCCCCACCCCGGCTCCGACGAAGACCACGCCGGCGGCCAAGGTCACCCCGGTTGTCCAGGCCACGACCCCGTCGACGTCGGTCGTCTACGGCAGCGCGGCCACGGTCACGTACACGGTGACCGCGGGCAACGTCGCCTGGGCCGGCAAGCCGGTGCAGGTCGGCGTCAACGCCACCGGCTCGTCGGCCGTCAGCTGGACCCGCTTCACCACCGACGCCAACGGCAAGCTCACCGTCACCATCAAGGCCACCGCCCACTTCCAGGTCCGCCTGACGGCCCTGGCCACCGACTCGTCCAACGCGGCGACCTCGGCCGCCACCTCGTTCACGGTCCGCTCGTCGGCCGCCGTGTCGAGCCCCGGCGCGCGCAAGCTGTCGGTCAAGGTCAACGGTCCGGCCGGCCAGAAGGCCCAGGTCCAGCGGTACGAGAAGAACAAGTGGGTCGCCGTGAAGAGCTTCACCGCGACTCAGGGCGTGACCACCGTGACCGGGCTGCCGTCCGGCGCGACGGTCCGGGTCGTCTTCCCGGCCACGACCGCCGTGACCGGCCTGACCACCGCGTCCGTCAAGATCGCCTAACCGAGCCGGGCCCACTCCCGTTCGAGCACAGCCAGGCTCTCCCGTGACGGTGGCCGTCCCCGCGAGGCGACGGCCACCGTCACGACGCTGCGCTCCGGCGACACCCGCCAGCAGACCAGCGTCGACGGCACCACTCGAGGCCGGGCACCCGGATCGTTGCGTACGGTCTTGGTGCACCGGGCCCGCCCCGCCACCCAGCCCGCGTCACCCACGAGCGCCAGTTCCGGCTGGCCGGTGAGGTCGAAGCCGGCCGACGTCACCCGGATGGTCCCGCCCGGCGCGTCCTCGTCGTGGCGGTTGACCAGACCCACGGCGGCCATCCCGGAGACCGACGGCATGACCGACGGCAGCGAGGGCGTCGGCGTGGGCGTCGGGCTCGTCTCCTGCCGGGCGCCCGACCGGTTCGGTTTGCCGGGGCCGGTCGAGCCCGCGCGGGCCGCCGACCGGGAGGGTGTGGGCGAGGCTGACGGCGAAGGCGAGGGCGAGCGCGACGGGGTCACCACGACGGGCGGTTCCAGGGCGACCGTGTTCTGGGCGAGCTGGATGCCCTGCACGACGAACAGCCCGGCCGCCGCGAACACGGCCAGCCCGGCCAGCGCCACCCCGAGTTGCTTGCGCCGCTGGATGCGCCGCTCCCGCGTCCCCGAGCGGTAGACGCCGTTCTCGTCGTGCACAGTCATCGCGCGCAGGTTCCCGTGGTTGTCCGGCAGGTCGGGCTCCATGCTGCCACCTAGGCGGACAAACCTCCCGAAAACCCCCGATACCGAGCTGCACCGCGTTGCTTCCCGGCGCGGCACCCGTACGGCCCGAAATGCCTGATCGAAGACGATCGGAAGGCGGGTCAGGGTTGAAGAAGCTCGGTGCGGGTCTTTTGGTGTTCGGTGCGGTGGCGGGCGGGGTCGCGCTCACGCTGCCCGAGCACGAGCCGGCGTGGCAGCCGATCACTTACGGTCTGCACGTCCAGCCCGAGCGCCTGCTCCCGGCCGTCGTTTCCCGGACCCAGCCCGTACGGGTGGTGCGCACCTCGATCGACCGCGACGGCCGCCCCGTCGTGTCGGTCCGCACCGCCACCAGCCACGACGCCGCCTCGGCCCTGATCGCCGAGGGGCAGCGCGCGCCCGGGGCAGTGAGCGTCGAGGCCGACGTCCCCGTGCGAGCGGCCGCCACCGACCCGTTGCTGCCCGTGCAGTGGGATCTCGCCCGGGTGCGGGCCGACGGCGCGTGGCCGCACTCGACCGGGGCCGGCGTGACCGTGGCCGTGATCGACAGCGGCGTGGACGCGGCGCACCCCGACCTGGCCGGGCACGTGCTGCCGGGCGCCGACTTCCTCGCCGGCACCGAGGGCACCGCCACCGACCCGTACGGGCACGGCACCCACGTCGCCGGCACGATCGCCGCGCTGACCGGCAACGGCGAGGGCATCGCCGGGATGGCCCCGGACGCCAAGATCCTGCCCGTACGGGTGCTCGACGCGAACGGCAACGGCTACATGTCGGACGTCGCGAACGGCATCGCGTACGCGGCCGACCACGGCGCCGACGTCATCAACCTGTCCGTCAGCGCCACGTCGCAGGTCGGCGCGGTGACCAATGCCGTCGCGTACGCCCGCGGCAAGGGTGTCGTGGTCGTCGCCGCGGCCGGCAACGCGCGCCGCACCGGCAGCCCCACCGCCTACCCGGCCGCCGACCCGGGCGTGATCGCGGTCGCCGCCACCGACTCCGCCGACGCCGTGGCCGGCTACTCCAACCGGGGCGACTACGTCGACGTGGCCGCCCCCGGCAGCGACATCACCAGCACCTACCCGGGCAACCGCTACGGCCGGATGAACGGCACGTCGATGGCCGCGCCGCACGTCGCCGCCCTGGCCGCCCTGCTCAAGGGGGCCGACCGCGGCCTCACGCCGGACCAGGTGGAGCAGATCATCACCAGTTCGGCGATCGACCTGGGCCCGTCGGGCCGCGACGCCGACTTCGGCACGGGCCGCATCGACGCCGCCGCCGCGCTGGCCACCCTGCCCGCCACGACCCCGAGCACGCCCACCTCCGAGCCCACCAGCACGCCGTCGTCCGAGCCCACCACCACGCCGTCCTCCGAGCCCACCACCACGCCGTCCTCCGAGCCCACCACCACGCCGTCCTCCGAGCCCACCACCACGCCGTCCTCCGAGCCCACCACCACGCCGTCCTCCGAGCCCAGCAGCACGCCGTCCTCCGAGCCCAGCCGGCCGGCGGAGACGACGGCTCCGGCCACTCCCGGCCCGGCCGCATCAACCACCCCGACCGCGACGCCGTCCACCCCGGCCGCCCCGACCATCCGTCTGGTCCGTCCCGGCCCCGGCCGCCTGTCCGTTTTTGTCATCGGCGTCGAGGGTGTGCCCGTCCAGATCCAGCGCTGGGAGGGCGGCCAGTGGACAACGATCCTGACCTATCCCGCGACCAAGGTGGCGCGTTTCGACGGGCTTGTGCCCGGTATGGACCACCGGGTCGTCGTGTCCGGAACCACAAGCGACGTGATCGGACTCTGAGAGCGCTGTCCCCGGAAATGATCATGCGGTTTACTCATCAACCATGGGCATCATCTCCAGAGGATTCGGAGGCCGGCGCCGCGAGTCGGTGCCGGGCCTGCCGCCCGGTCAATACCTGACCCACGACTTCCCGGTGCTGTCGGCCGGGCCGACCCCGCGCATCCCGCTCGATCGCTGGCGCTTCACCATCACCACGGAGACCGGCGAGAAGACGAGCTGGAACTGGGCGGAGTTCCAGGCGCTGCCGGCCGAGGACGTCACGGTCGACATCCACTGCGTGACCAAGTGGTCGAAGCTCGGCACGACCTGGCGCGGGGTCTCGCTCGACACGCTGCTCGAGAACGTCGAGTCGGCCGCCGACTACACCATGGTGCACAGCTTCGGCGGGTACACCACCAACGTACCGATGGAAGATCTGCTCGACGGCAAGGCGTGGGTGGCGTACAAGTTCGATGGTGAGGATCTCCAGCCCGAGCACGGTGGCCCGGCCCGGCTGGTCGTTCCGCACCTCTATTTCTGGAAATCGGCGAAGTGGGTCAACGGCCTGCAGCTGATGCCCGAGGACGAGCCCGGCTTCTGGGAGGCCGCGGGCTACCACATGTACGGAGACCCATGGCACGAGCAGCGGTATCAGGGCGACTGACCTGGCGGGCGGCGACGCTGGCCGAGGCCCGGTGGGAGACGTCGACGGCACGCACGCTCGTGCTCGACGTGCCGGACTGGCCGGGTCACCTGCCCGGCCAGCACATCGACGTGCGGCTGACCGCCGAGGACGGGTATCGCGCGCAGCGCAGCTACTCGATCGCCTCGGCCTGGCCGCATCCCGAGGGCAAGGTCGAGCTGACGATCCAGCGGCTCGACGACGGCGAGGTGTCACCCTACCTGACCGACGTGGTCGAGCCGGGCGAGCAGATCGAGCTGCGCGGCCCGGTCGGCGGCTGGTTCGTCTGGCGCGACAAGCAGCCGGCGCCGGTGCTGCTGATCGGCGGCGGCTCGGGCGTGGTGCCCCTGATGGCGATGGTGCGCGCCCGGGCCACGGCGGGCGGCAAGCACCCGTTCCGGCTCATCTATTCGGTCCGTACGCCGGAGGACGTGCTCTACGCCGACGAGCTGCGCCGCCGCGTACGGGATGACGCCGGGCTGGACGTTCACTTCGTCTACACGCGCAAGACGCCGGACGGCTGGCCCTCGCCCCCGAAGAGGATCGACGTGGCCGCGCTGAACACGTACGGTTGGCCGCCGGACTTCGAGCCGGACTGCTACGTCTGCGGTCCCACCACGTTCGTCGAGACCGCCGCCGACATCCTGGTGGCGCTCGGTCACGACCCGCGCCGGATCCGCACCGAACGCTTCGGGGGTACGTCGTGATGGACGGGACACCGCTCGACGGCAACGCGATGGCCGGCGACCTGCGCGAGATCTTCGCCGTGGACGTGACCGCGGCCCGTTACCTGTGCGCGGGCTGCACCCACACCGACGCCGTCGGCACGCTGCTGCTCTGGCACCAGTCGCCGGGCCTGGTGGCGCGCTGCCCGAACTGCGAGGACGTCGTGATCACCGTCGTACGCGCGCCGGACCGGGTCTTCCTCGACCTGCGCGGCAGCGTACGGCTCGAAGTGCCGCTCGAAGGCAGCTGACGTTGACCGCCGGAGAGGGTCCTCCGGACGACCCCTTGCTGGTCGAGATGGCCGGTGCCGTCGCCGAGGCCGGCCCGGATTTCGTCGCGACCATCCGCGCCGACCAGGACGAGCTCGTCCGCACCGCGCCCGAGAGCGTGCTGATCATCCAGGGCGGTCCCGGCACCGGCAAGACCGACACCGCCCTGCGCCGGGTGGCCTGGCTGCTCGGCCCGGCCGACCTGGGCCTGACCGCGCCCGAGGTGCTGGTGGTCGGGCCGTCGCCGGCGTTCGCCCAGCGCACCCGCGGGCTGCTCGACGGGTGGGGCTGCGCGGGAGTCGCCCACTGCTCGATCGACGCGCTGCTGCCCAAGGCGTCCACCGGCCGTCCCGAGGCGCCGCACGTGACCCGGCTCAAGGGCGAGGCCCGGATGGCGGGTCTGCTCGGCCGCGCGCTCGAGAAGCACCGGGAGCAGCGGGCCAAGGTGCCGGCCCTGATCGCCGTACGGGGAAAGGTCGTGACCCTCGACCCGGCGGCGATCCAGCGCGTGATCGTCATGGCCAAGGCGAGCGAGGCGACCGCGGGTGACCGGCGGCGGCTGCTGCGGGCCGCGCTGGTGTCGGGCACGCAGGACCCGAAGCTGATCCTCGAGGCGGCCGACATGCTGGCCGACCGGCTGTGGCCCGAGTTCGACGCGGCGACGTTCCTGGCCGAGCTGTTCGGCTCGCGGGCGCTGCTGACGGCGGCGGCGGGCGGCGAGTTCACCGACCGCGAGATCAACGCGCTGTATCGGGTGGACGGCGAGGAGCCGCCGTTCAGCGAGGCCGACCTGCCGCTGCTCGACGAGGCCGAGCATTTGTCGGGTCAGGAGCCGCCGGCGTACGCCCATGTGGTGGTGGACGAGGCGCAGGACCTCTCACCCATGCAGCTGCGGGCGGTCTCGCGCCGCTCGGCCAACGGCTCGCTGACCGTGGTCGGCGACATGGCCCAGTCGACCGGCCCGTGGGCCCGCGACGACTGGCACGACGTGCTCGCGCACCTGCCCTCGGCGATGCCGCACGTGCATCGCGAGCTGCGCTTCGGCTATCGCGTGCCCCGGCAGATCTTCGAGCTGGCGGCCGAGCTGCTGCCGACCGCGGCGCCGAGCGTGCAACCACCCACCACCGTACGGGAGGGGCCGGCCGACCCGGTGATCGCGCCGGTGGACCCGGAGGGCCGCGCGACGGTCGCGGTGGCGGCGGCGGCCGACCACGCCGCCGACGGGCGCTCGGTCGCGATCATCTGCCCCGCCCGCTGCCGTGACGAGGTGGAGACGCTGCTGCGGGCGGAAGAGCTGCCGTGGCGGGCGGCTCCCGGCGACGAGCGCGGCCCGGCGATCACGCTGCTGGGGCCGCACGAGGCGAAGGGGCTCGAGTTCGACGCGGCGATCGTGGTCGAGCCGGGGTTCATCGTCGACGACGATCCGCGCGGGCATCGGCTGCTCTACACGGCGCTGACCCGGGCCACCGGGCATCTGCACCTGGTGGGGGCGCCGGAGGATCTGCCCTTCTTCGAGCCGCCGGCCGCCGCGCCGCCCGTTGCCGTCGCGGCGCCGGTCGCCGTGGTCGCGGCGCAGGTCGCCGTCGTCGCGGCGCAGGATGCCGTCGTGACGCAGCCGGGTGCCGTCGCCCGGCCGCCGGGGACCGTCGTGGCGCAGCCGGGTGCCGTCGCCGGGCCGCTGGGTGCCGTCGCCGGGCCGCCGGTCGCCGTCGTGGCGCCGGCGGTGGAGGAACCCCCTTCCCCCGAACCGCCGGCGCCCGTCGTGCCCCTTGATCCCGCGGTGCAAGCACAGGTCGACATGGTGGCCCACGCGCTGGCCGAGACGCTGCTGGCGAATCTGACGCCGGAGCTGTGGCCGGTGGCACTGGACCGCCTGATCGACATGATCAGCCCGGACTAGCTCTTTCTGACTCCGGACCAGCTCTTTCTCATTGCGGGCCAGCTCTTCTCATTGCGGAAACCGCTTTTGAGCCGCCCGGACTGCTTAGTTTCGGAAGCCGCTCCTGAGCCGCTGAGCCAGCGACACGGGGGCCGGGGCCCGGTTGGGCGCGGGCCGCGGTGACGAGGAGGGGCTGGACCGGCCGACCGGGCGGTCGTAATCGGCGGTGGCGATCGCCTCGACGATCTGGCCGTCGCCGAAATTCTCCGACTCGGGGATCGAGGGGACGAAGCCGACGAGGATGCCGTTCCGCATGATCTGGGCCTCGAGACCGGCCGTGCCGTCGTTGTCCCAGATCGCCTCGCGGCCGTCGGTCAGCGTGACGCGGATGCCGTACTGCGTGATGCCGGCCTGCGGCAGCTTCACATGGGCGAAGACGTTGCGCGCTCGCAGCGTGTCGACTATCCGCCGTGCCCGTTCTTCTTCCATGTGAGGAACGTAGTCGCGCGGCCTGAGGACAGCCTGAAGATCGGCTGTGGCCCTCGTGTGAGTCTTCTGTCACAGCGTGCCATCGACGCAGGTCACATCGATGCACGTTACTACTCTGTAACGGCAAAGTCACCGTCTGTCTTTAGTTCGCGACCTGAATTACTGTTCGGTAACCGGAGCGCTCCGGCTTCCTTTCCCACCCGGACCGGAGGCCACCCCATGTTCGCCAGTCTGGTCACCACCACCCTGTTGACGTTCACACTCGCCGCCCCCGCCACCGCGGCCTCGTCGATCGATTACGTCGCGCTCGGCGACTCCTACTCCTCGGGAGTCGGCGCGCCCGGCCAGAGCATCCTGTGCTTCCGCAGCGCCCAGGGCTACCCGGGCCAGTGGGCGGCGCGCACCAAGCCCAAGTCGTACACCGACCTCAGCTGCGGCGGGGCCGAGACCTCCGACGTACGGAATCTGCAGGTGCGTTTCTCAGCAGAACGGCCGACCTGATCAGCATCACGATCGGCGGCAACGACGCGGGCTTCGCCTCGACCGTGCTGGGCTGCCAAGTCGGCACCGACGCGGCCTGCGCGGCCAAGGTCAATTCCGCCCGTACGGACATCACGTCCACACTCCCGGCCAAGCTCGACGCGACGTACGCGGCCATCAAGCGCAAGGCCCCCGACGCGCGGGTGATCGTCCTCGGCTATCCCACACTGTTCGACACCTCGTCGGCGTCGTGCGGGATCGCCGGCATGAGCCTGCCCAAGCGGCGCTCGCTCAACGAGGGCGCCCAGGTGCTCAACGAGGTGATCGCAGCCCGGGCCGGGGCGGCCGGCTTCACCTTCTCCGACGTGCGCGACGAGTTCGCCGGCCACGGCATCTGCTCGCCGAGCCCCTACCTGCACGGCCTCACCGTGACGCCCCCGCAGAACTCCTTCCACCCCAACCTCAGCGGCTACACCAACGGCTACCTGCCGGCCCTGGTAAGCGCGCTGTAGTTCTGGCCGCCCGGGCGGGTGCCGCTTCCCTTCGCAGCACTCGCCCAGGCGCCTCCGTCCGCCCGGGCCTGCGTCCGCCCGGTGCGTCCTCCCATCCGGGCGCCCGGTGCGTCCTCCCATCCGGGCCCCCTTCCATCCGGGCGCCTCCTTCCATCTGGGCGTCTCCTTCCTGAACGGCACCCGTCCGGGACCCCCGGATCACGCCTTCCGCCGGGATCGTTTGTGCCATGGCTCAGGTAATCGCTCTGCTGTTGATGCTCGACGTCGCGCTGGTGCTCATCGCCCTGGTCGACTGCCTCCGCGCCGACGAGAGCGCCATCCGCACCGCCCCGTGGGCCGCGTGGATGTTCGCGATCCTGCTGATCTCACCGATCGGGGCGATCGCCTGGTTCGTCAAGGGGCGGCCGGTCGTCGCCGTACCGCTGCGCTCGCGCCCGGTCTTCGTGGCCCCCGACGACAACCCCGAGTTCCTCAAGTCGCTGACCACCGCAATCCGCGAGCGCGACTCCGACCTCTGACTCTCCCCGACCCCGCTCGGGAATGCGAAACGGCCCCTCTCCAATGGAGAAGGACCGTGAGGTGCGGGGTCGGGCGGCTACTGGCCGGCCTGGAGGTCGCGGTTGATGCGGAGGGCCTCTTCGAGCTGGTCCTCGAGGATGATGATGCGGCAAGCGGATTCGAGGGCGGTGCCCTGGTCGACCATTTCGCGGGCCCGCACGGCGAGCCGCAGCTGATAGCGGGAGTAGCGGCGGTGCCCACCGGCCGAGCGGAACGGGGTGAACAGCTTCGCCTCGTCGAGCCGACGCAGGAAGTCCTGCGAGGCGCCCACGATCTCCGCGGCGCGGCCCATCGTGTAGGCGGGGTAATCGTCGTCGTCAAGCATGTCTTCGGATCGGGCCATTCATGTCCTCATGACGAGGGCCCCGGCGCGGGTAGCGCCGGGGCCCGGGATTACAGGTTGAATTCACCATCTACCGGCAGGTTCGCCGGGTTCTCTTTTCCGCACCGCATCGCTCTGGGCGATATGGGGTGCGAGGATCGCGTAAGCGTGACCGGAGACCACCTCTCATTCGATGGGACTACGGTGTCCACCGCGTAACTCGGACTACGTCCTGGCGGCGGGCGATCCAACGGTGTCCAGCCCTCCCTTTCCTCTACTTCTCTGCACTCTTGCGGGCGGTGCCGGAGCCCACGCGACTTCATGGCCCCCGCACCTACTTGCTTCAGGCGGAGCCCCGAACCTGCATCGGCCCTGCCTGCGGTTGCCCTGGCCTGGACTTACGCCAAGGTCTTGCCGTGCATGCCCTGACCTGGAAAAACGTCAAGGTCTTGTCCTGCCTTGCCTTGACCTGGAACTTCGTCAAGGTCTTGCCTTGCGCGAACTTCTTGACGCGGTGATGCCTTTCCACCGCGAGGGCCGAGCGAGCCACGAAGTGATCCGGGCCCTGCTTGACGCTCGGCCTGCTTCATCGGCGTTTTATCCCGATATCTGCGTCAACGGAGGCAACGTTACCCAGCCCCACCGAGAAAGTCTAGTCTCCAGCGACCAGATTTTCTCGGCGAGGCGACGAGGTACGGTCCGTGACGACGCGGCTACGCGGTCAGCTGCAGGCGACGCCGTTGAGCCGGAAACCGGTGGGGGCCGCGGCGTTGCCGGTGTGGTTGGCCTGATAGCCGATGCCGGTCGAGGCGCCAGGCGCGAGGGTCCCGTTGTAGCTGACGTTGGACGCGGTCACCGTGCCGCTGGCCGGCGCGTAATTCGCGTTCCACCCGCCGACGATGCTCTGCCCGGCAGCCAGGGTGAAGACCAGCGACCAGCCGTTGACGGCGGTGGTGCCCGTGTTCGTGACGGTGATGGAGTTGGTCAGGCCGGAGTTCCACGCGTTGACCGTGCTGCTGACCCGGCAGGCACCGTTACCAGCGGGCGGCGTAGTGGCGGGCGGCGTGGTAGCCGGAGGCGTGGTGGCCGGCGGGGTGGTCGCGGGCGGCGTCGTAGCCGGGGGCGTGGTCACGGGCGGCGTGGTGGGCGAGGTGCCGCCGACGGCGCCCATGATGGCGTCGATGATGCCCTGCTGAGTCACCGTGGCGGAGCTGCGATTGAACAGCCCGAACCCGTGCTGCCCGTTCCAGCCGTTGTCCCAGTAGGCGGTGGCCGCGCCGTACTTCTTGGCCGTGGCCACCAGGGTGCGCGCGTAGTCCGCACGGTAGCGGTTGTTCGTGGAGTCGTACGTCGTCTTGTCGATCGAGCCGTACTCGCCGACGAACACCGGATAGCCGCGCGTGACGAACTTGTCGTACATCTTCTTCAGCTGGCCGTCCATGAAGTCTTCCTGACCCCACGTCGACTTCTTGGCCGGGTTGGTCGCCCCCGCGCCCCACTGCGTGATCGTGCCGTCCTCCTGGCCCGCGAAGTCCCAAGGGTCGTAGTAGTGGACGGAGATCATGATCCGCTGCTCGTTGGCGGGGATGGTCGACGACCGGTACTGGTCGGTCGGGAGCACGAAGCCGCTGCCCACGGTGTGGTCGATGTTCGTGTTCCAGCCCGGCGTCAGCAGCCAGCGCGACGCGTTGGTCCCACCGGTCCGCCGTACGGTGTCCACAAAGATCTGGTTGTACGCGTTGATGTTCGAGTAGCACGGCTGGGTCGGGTTGCCGTACTGGCCGTCGAAGTTCTCGTTCATGGACTCGAAGATCAGGTGGTCGTTGTAGCCCTGGAACTTGGTCGCGACCTGCTGCCAGACCTTCTGATACTTGTCCTTGATCGTGGTCTGGTCGGCCGCGTCGCAGATGAGCCACGACCCGGTGACCGTCTTGTAGCCGTCCCCGTGCATGTTGATCAGCACGTACAGGCCCCGGCCGTGGGCGTAGTCCACGACCTCCTTGATCCGGTTGAGCCAGGCGGCGTTCACCGTGTAGTTCGGGCCGGCCCCGATGTTCCCCAGATACGAGACCGGGATCCGGATCGTCTTGAAGCCCGAGGCCCGCACCCGGTCGATCAGGGCCTGCGTCACGACCGGGTTGCCCCAGGCCGTCTCGCTGGGGATGCCGTTGTTGCTGGCCTCCAGCGCGTTGCCTAGGTTCCAGCCGGCGCCCATGTCGGCCACCAGCTGCGAGGCGTTCAACTCGGCCACGACGTCGGCCGAGGCGGACCTCGTCACCCCGTACGTCCCGGCGAAGGTCACGGTGGCGGCGAGGACCGCCAGCCCGGCCTTTCTCCATCTCGATGTCACAGTTTCCCTCTCATCGATCGCAAGCACTACGGCCGGCCAGGCTCGGGCGCGAATCACCGTCATCACCGCGCACCACCGGCCCCAGGGGGGATTGGGAGCGCTCCCATCATCGCAAGTCATCGATGTCTTGTCACGTTCCCGAAATAATCGCGACCTCAACCAGTGCCGGGCCGCGGCCGCCTGCCGCGCCAAAGCTGGGCGGGTCGCCGGTGCGGGCCCGCCCGCAGGAACCACTCCTCGGCCTACGCGTGCTCGGCAGATCACCGACATTGCCCATCGCGCGGATCGGCGGCCGGCCGATACCAGCGCTCGGCGCGGGTCAGGTCAGGACGTCGCCGAACAAGGAGCGCAATTTCCGGGAAGTAACTGAATACGAATGCGAGTGACATCCACATTGGTGCATCCGGTGTACGGTTATGGACCGATCGACCGGACGAGGTGCCGACATTGAATTCGTTGAGATTCGCACCGGACGGCCTTCGGCACGACGCCGACCGAGCCGTCATATCGTTTCTGGCGAATTTCGAGATCAGCCTCGACCACCTGGGCGATAAATTGGCGGGCTTCGAGGCGATGCTCAGCCTTCTGCCGACGAAAATGTGGACCGTCATCGACGCGAATGCTTACTTCTTCGCGGAGGAATTCCTGCGGGATCACCGTCTCACCCCGGGCCTCCGGCTGTACGGGAACGACACGCTGTCCGGCCACACGCTCTTCGAGTGTCTTGCTTTCCTGCTGAAGCTGGCCTGGGAGCGCGGCTACCTCATGTACCGCTTCTGGCGGTCGAGCGAACGCCTGCTCGAACCCGACCAGTCGTTGGACGTCTCCCGCTTGACCGAGCTCGTCAACACCCGCGTCGAGGCAAGCGGCCGGCGGCTGAGTTCGACGCTGGAGGTCTTCGCCCAGCGGGTCGTCTCCGCGGCCACCGCGATTCCCGCCACGATGAGGAATGCCGGGGCGCTCGGCTCGCCGGTCCTCAATGGAGTCCTCACTCCCGTGGCCGGGGCCTGGGCGATGGAGTGCGCCAGATTGATGACTCTCGGAATGATCACGGCAGCAGTGGAGTGGGACATGAAACCGCAGGCGGGAATCGTCGTCAACGGCCATGGCAATATCGTCGTCACGGAACGCGTCGAGAACAGCTTGAACAACATCAACATCAACGTCGGGCAGCTGGCGACGGCCGGCCACCAAGAGGTCTCGTCAGCCTTGAAGGGCATGCGCAAGGCGATTCTGGCCGACGCCGAGATCGACGAGACCGCCCGGACGGAACTGCTCGAAACGCTGGAGGAGATCGCCGCCCAGGCGAATGCGCCCACCGACCGGCGAATGAGTCGTGGCGCCTTGCGAGCCTTGGTCGCCGGTTTCGCCGGCTCGGCCGCGACGGCCGGCGGCCTGGCGGAAGTGTGGTCGACCTGGGGACCGCAAATCAGCCAGTTCCTCGGGCTGTAGCAATCGCCGGAGCGCGACGAGACGAGCCGAAGTTCGTATCCCGTCTGTGTTGTGTGGTCATATCGACGTTCGCTATGGTGCGGCAGCTTTTTCGTACTGACACTCCAGAACGGACATAGACATGACTGCCACGACCACCGCTGCGACCGGCCAGAAGTCCTGGGTCGTCGCGCTTCTGCTCAGCTTCTTCCTCGGCGTGATCGGCGCCCACCGCTTCTACGTCGGCAAGATCGGCACCGGCCTGCTCATGCTGGTGACCCTGGGCGGCTTCGGCGTCTGGGCCCTGATCGACTTCATCATGATCATCATCGGCAAGTTCTCCGACAAGCAGGGCCTCGCCCTCGCCCGCTGATCACAGCGCCGCTCCACCGCGCCCGGGTTCGCTCGCCACACAGCGACCCCGGGCGCGACTTCGTCATCAGCAAACCGCGGACACCCCGTCCCGAGCCGCCAAGCCAGGCTCGGCCCCGGATCACACGAGCCTGGTCCGCTCAGCCCCGGACACCCCCGTCCCAAGCCGGTACGCCAGCCCGGCTCGGCCCCGGACACCCTGCCCCGGGCCGATAAGCCAGCCCGACTCAGCCCCGGACACCCCGCCCCGGGCCGATAAGCCAGCCCGGCTCAGCCCTGGACACCCTGCCCTGGGCCGATAAAAGCCAGCCCGGCTCGCCCCGAGCCACACGAGCCGGCTCGCCCGTCGTGAGCGACCGGCTTCCGTCCGAGGCGTTTCCTGGCTGTTGCGGGTTGATTAAAGACGTCAATAAACTCTCCGAACAGATAGCGATCGATCTATCCGTGGGAGAGATCTGGTGAAGCGACCCTTGACCGCGACGCTGGCCCTGGCGTCGACGGCGATAACGTTCCTGGCCGCGGCGCCCGCGACCGCCGGTGCGGCGAAACCCCGGGTGAACAGCTCGCATTCGACCGGTGCGGCGAAACCCCGGGTGACCGGCTCGCATTCGACAGGTGTGGCGAAACCCCGGGTAACCGGCTCGTATTCGACGGGTGCGGCCAACGCCTGGGCCCCGCTGCCCACCACCCCGCCGGGTGCGCGCGCCGACACCACGGTGGTGATCGACCCGTCGCAGGAGCGGCAGCACTACAGCGGCATCGGCTTCTCGATCGACGAGACCAGCGTCTCCAACCTGTGGAAACTGACGCCGGCCGAGCGTGAGAAGGCCGTCAAGCTGCTCGTCGATCCCAAGACCGGGGCCGGGTTCGATCGGTTCCGGCTCACCATCGGCAGCCCCGACCTGATCGAGCATCTGCCCTTCTGGTCGTACGACGAACTGCCGGCCGGGGTGACCGAGGACTTCGAGCTGAAGTACTTCTCGATCCAGCGCGACATTGATCTGCACATGGTCGACACGATCAAGTTGATCCAGAAGTACAACCCCAAGGCCACGTTCTTCGCCTCGGCCTGGAGCGCGCCGGCCTGGATGAAGACCAACAACCGGTTCACCGGCGAGGTGGCGCTCAAGCCGGGCAGCACGACCGAGCACTATCAGGTCGGCAAGCTGCGGGACGACTGCATCGACGTGTTCGCGAGGTACTACGTCAAGTACATCCAGTCAATGCGTCAACATGGAATCAACATTGACGCGATCACGATGCTCAACGAGCCGGGCATGGACGTCGTCTACCCGGCCATGGACATCAGCGTCGAGCAGCAGCAGAAGCTCAGCGTCGCGATCAAGCGGGAGTTCGCCCGGAACAGGCTGAACACCCAGCTCTACGTGCACGACTTCAACTTCTGGGACTGGCGCGACCCGAACAGCACGGCCACCAAGAACTACTACCGGATCTTCAACGACCCGGCCACGCGCCGGGCGGCCGACGCGATCGCGTTCCACCCGTACTGGGGTGACCCGGCCGTCATGCGCGACGCTTATCAACAGTTCGGCAAGCCCGTCCACATGACCGAGACGAGCGACCTCAACCCGGCCACGGTGCTCAACTACTTCCGGTTGGACGCGAGCAGTTACATCCTGTGGGCGCAGGCCACCGACCAGACCGGCGGCACCCTGCACTGGACCGACAAGCGCGACAACAACGTCGACTGGGAGGAGGTCGGCCGCACGACCAAGTGGCCCGATCGCCTCGTCAAGGTCAACACCGAGACCAAGACCTTCTCCGTACGGGATGAGCTCTACCCGCTCGGCCAGTTCGCGCGCTATCTGACCCCGCGTGACGTGCGCGTCGAGTCGAGCGCCCCGGCCGGCGGGGTGAGCAACGTCGTCTACCGCGACGGCGACCGGTTCACCGCGATCCTGGCCAACTCCGAGGCAGCCGCTAAGAATGTCCGAATTGTCCTGGGAGGCGAAACTCAGCTGGTCACCGTTCCGGCCAATGCCTACGCCACCTACCAGTGGAAGGCCGACCCACCCCGCCGGGACCACGCCCCAGTGCTCCGCGAGGTTCCGCCGCTGACGGTCGACCAGTACGCGACCACCCAGTTCCGCCTGACGGCAACCGACCGTGACCGCGACCGCCTGGCCTACTACGCAACGGACTTGTCCACAGGTGTGGACGTTGACTCGTCCACAGGTGTGGTCACGCTCAACCCGACGACCGCGGGCGTCCAACGCCTCACCTTCCACGTCACCGACGGCGCGGCCCGCGACACGATCACGGTCGAGGTCACCGTCAGGCCGAAGGGCGCCCCGGTGGGCGTACGGGTGGAAGCCGAGTCGTATGCCGCGCAGAACGGCTGGACCGAGGGCGGCGCCAACTTCGTCGAGAGCAACGCGGGCGCCAGCGGGGGCAAGAACATCGGCTGGACCGCGCCGGGCAACTGGCTGAGCTACCGCGTCGACGTCGCCCAGGCCGGAACGTACGACCTGGAACTGCGCGTCGCCAACGGCACGGGCGCGGTGGCCGCCGACGCGATCTCGTTCCGCGACGCCGCCGGCACGAAGCTGGCCACGGTCCCGGTGCCGGACACGGGTGGCTGGGCCGCCTACCAGTCCGTGCACGTGCCGGTCACCCTTACGGCCGGGGACCAGCTGCTCACTGTGTTCTGCGAGACCGGCGGCTTCAACCTCGACTACATCACGCTGAGCTGACCTCGGACGGGTGCCGCTGCCACGGCGGCGGCACCCGCACAGCCGCCATGCCCGCCGCCGCGGCCGCGCGCATCCCGAAATCGGTGTCCTCGAACACGACGCAACGCTCGGGCGCGACCCCCAGCAACGCAGCCGCCGCGAGGAAGCATTCCGGGTCGGGTTTGCCGTTCAGGTAATCCCCCGCGCACACCATGACGTCGAACCGGTCCAGGAGCCCCAGGGCATTCAGCGAGGCGGTCACCGATTCGCGGCTGCTGCCCGACACGACGGCGAACGGCAATTTCCCGTACGCGGAAAGAATGTGCTCGAGAACCTCGGGAACCGCCTGCACGTCGGGCAGCAGCTCCTGGAAGAACTGCTCGCGGCGCTCGTTGACGAGGTCGACCGGCATGGCCAGCCCCTGCTGCTCGTTCAGGTCGACGATCACCGAGGCCGGGGTGCGGCCGCCCCACGCGTAGAACAGTTCTTCTCCGAATTTGGCGCCGTACTCCGAAAGTGCCCGCTGCCAGGCCAGATAGTGAATCGGCATCGAGTCGGCGATCGTGCCGTCACAGTCGAACAGGTACGCGTCGAACTCGCCCTCGGGCAGCGGCAGCATCACGCGGCAACTTTAGATCGCGCGCCGGTCCGGATCGGGGTCCCGCCGTTCGTCGGAGACATGTATTACGTCTTCGGACCGGGAGGCCCGCGTGATTGACACCCGAATCGACCGCCGATGGGCCGTCACTGCCGTTTTCTTCCTCAACGGCCTGACGTTGTCCACATATATCGTGCGCGCCCCGTCGTTCAAGGCCGCCCACGACATGAGCGACGCCCTGTTCGGCCTGTCCGGGCTGCTGTTCGCACTGTCCGCGCTCGCCTGCATGCAAGCCGTCGGCCCCCTGGCGGCAAAGATCGGCACCCGTACGATCCTCCGCCTCGCCCTCGCGGTCATGCCCCTGCTGCTGGCCGGCCTGGCGGTCGCCCCCGGCCCGCAGTGGTATCTGGCCGGCGCGGCAGTGCTCGGCGGGGTGCACGGCGCCACCGACGCGGCGATGAACGCGAGCGCGGTGGCCGTCGAACGCGAGGCCGGCCGCCCGATCCTCAACGGCTGCCACGCCGCGTGGAGCATCAGTGCGGTCATCGCGTCGTTGTCCACAGCCGCACTGGCCCACTTCGGCGTCTCCCTGGCTGTCCACCTGTGTACGGCCGCTGCCGTACTGCTGTTCGCCGGCATCGTGACCGCCCGGTGGCTGCCGGACAACGGGCGCGCCGAAACGGAGCCGGACGCCCCGGTCTCGGTGCGGGCGGGCTGGAGCCGTCCCCTGATCCTGCTCGGCCTGACCGCCACGGCGCTGATGATCTGCGAGGGCGCGGCGCTCGGCTGGGGCGGCATTTTCCTGTACGAGGAACGGAACGCCTCGCTGAGCCTGGCCGCGGTGGGGATCACCGCCTACACCGGCGCGCAGGCCCTGGGGCGGCTGGCCGGGGATCGGCTCAGCGGCCGCCCGGGGCTTTTCCGGACCGCCGCGCTGATCGCGGCCGCCGGGTTCGCGGTGGCCGTCCTGATCCCGCACCCGGGTGTGGCCGTCGCCGGGTTCGCCGTGGCCGGGCTGGGCTCCTCGGTGCTGGTGCCGCTGACCTTCAGCGCCGTCGGCCGGCTGCCCGGCGCCTCGACCGCCGCGCTGGTCTCGCGGCTGACCACGTTCACGTACACCGGGATTCTGCTCGGCCCGGCCCTGATCGGCTGGGTCGCCGGCCGGATCGGGCTGGCCACCACCATGATCGTGGTCATCCCGCTGCTCCTGCTGGTCGTGCTCGTTCCCCGGCCCAAGCAGTGAGGGGTGGCCGGCTGTGCGGCCGACCACCCCTCAGTCACCTCAGTCGAGCAGCGCCGTGACGGTGCCCGCGGCGACCGTACGGTTCCCCTCGCGTACGGCGAAACCGGCGCCCACCTCGAGCGCGACCGGCTTGCCGAGCGTCACCGTGACCTTGTCGAGCGTGTCGCCCGGCATGACCAGGTCGACGTCGCCGAGGTCCATGCCGCCGGACACGTCGGTGGTGTGGAAGTAGAACTGCGGCCGGTAGTTCGCCTCGAACGGTGTGTGCCGGCCACCCTCCTCCTTCGTCAGGGCGTACATCCGCGCCTCGAACTTCTGGTGCGGCGTCACCGAACCCGGGATCGCCACGACCTGACCGCGCTGCACCTGCTCACGCTTGATGCCGCGGAGCAGGATCGCCGCGTTGTCACCGGCCTCGGCCGTCTCGAGCGACTTGCCGAACGTCTCGAGCCCGGTCGCCACCGTGGCGATGGTCGGCCCGAGCCCGACGACCTCGACCGGGTCGCCGACGCGCAACGTGCCGCGGTCGATCTTGCCGGTGACCACGGTGCCGCGCCCGCTGATCGTGAGCACGTTCTCGATCGGCATCAGGAACGGCTCCCCCAGCTCGCGCGGCGGGATCGGCACGTACTCGTCGACCGCGTCGAGCAGGTCGACGATCGACTTCACCCACCGCGGGTCGCCCTCGAGGGCCTTGAGCGCGCTGACCCGCACGACGGGAACCTCGTCACCGGGGAACCCGTACTCGCTCAGCAGCTCGCGGACCTCGAGCTCGACCAGGTCGAGCAGCTCCGGGTCGTCGACGGCGTCGCTCTTGTTGAGCGCCACCACCAGGTGCGGCACGCCGACCCGCTGGGCCAGCAGCACGTGCTCGCGGGTCTGCGGCATCGAGCCGTCCTGCGCGCTGACGACGAGGATCGCCCCGTCGACCTGGGCCGCACCCGTGATCATGTTCTTCACGTAGTCGGCGTGGCCCGGCATGTCGACGTGCGCGTAGTGCCGGTTGGGCGTCTCGTACTCGACGTGCGCGATGGTGATGGTGATGCCGCGG
Organism: Paractinoplanes lichenicola; assembly: GCF_016785085.1. Lineage (GTDB taxonomy): Bacteria > Actinomycetota > Actinomycetes > Mycobacteriales > Micromonosporaceae > Actinoplanes > Actinoplanes lichenicola. Next base: position 798,633 of record NZ_JAENHO010000002.1, on the reverse strand, counting down.
GCCGCCTCCTCCGGGGCCTTGTCGATGCCCTCGAACGCCACGTACCGGTTGGAGGCCGGGTCGCGGTCGGCGAGAACCTTCGTGATGGCGGCGGTCAGGGTCGTCTTCCCGTGGTCGACGTGCCCCATCGTCCCGATGTTGACGTGCGGCTTCGTACGAACGAACTGGCTCTTGGCCATGGTTTTCTCAGTCCTCACTGGATGTAAGGGCAATGTGGGTTGCGCGCCTGTTGCCAAGCAGGGACGCGCCAGAACCGCGCAGGATCGGACCACCCTTCCCCTACGGTTCTGCTGCTGGTGGGGAAGGGTCAGATTCGCGTATCGGCGCCGCTGAGCGGAAGAACGCACACGGGAGCCGCCGCGAGGGGCAGCTGCAGACCGAGTGCGAACATGTGGATCACGGTAGGCCAGAACGCCGAACCCCGCGAATGTATTTCCGCGGCCTCAGGCGTGCCCGGCGCGCTGGTTGGCGCCGGCCATGACCGACAGCATCACCGGGCGCGGGAGCCGGCGCAGCAGGGCCAGGGCCAGGCGATTCGTACGGCCGGAGACGACGCGGGCCGGGGTCCGGGTGGCGTCGAGAGCGCGCAACGCGGTGGCCACCACCTGCCGCGGGGTCTCGAAACGGGCGTTCCGCTCGCTGGTGCCGGAGACGGTGTAGAACTCCGTACGGGTGGATGCGGGCGACAGCGTGAGCACCTTCACCGGCCGGTCCCGCAGCTCGTGGGCGAGGGCTTCGGTGAAATTCAGGACGTACGCCTTGGTGGCCGCGTACACCGCCATGCCGGGGCCGGGCTGGTAGCCGACGAAGCTGGCTACGTTGACCACGGCCCCGTCACCCGCGGACCTGCTGGGCGGCGCCCGCGAGGCCGAACGGCTATGGGCCGGCCTGCACGGCCTCGTCTCGCTGCGCCTGCACAAACCACACACGCCCTGGCAGTCGGACGTTGAGGCCGAGGCCGCCCGGCTCGCCGCCACGACGAGCTGAGCGTCGGACCGGCCGCAGCCCGCACCGCCGGGGGCCGCCTGCTGGACGGCCTGCGCGCCCGACGGCTACCAGGTGAAGGATTCGCCGCGGGATTCGCCGGCCAGGGTGCGGCCCTCGCGGATGTAGCTGTACGAGACGACCACGGCGTACGTGCGTCCGCGGGTGGGTCTGGCGGCGGTCGGGCCGCAGCTGCGGGTGGCGATGCGGTCGCCGTTGAAGTCCAGGTTGTCGCAGGTCTTGGTGCCGCCGACGGTGCGGCCGGTGCCGTTCTCGCGCAGGGCGACCGTGATGCGGCCCCGTCCGCCGGCACGACCGGTCAGGGAGGCCTGGTAGCGGATGTCACGGCCGGTCATGCGGCAGGGTTTGGCGATCAGCCCGTCCCTCGTCCTCATGTCGACTGCCCAGCCCGTGCTGCATTCCCACGGGCCGTACGGCTTGGCCTCAAGGTGCGGTGACCGGGTCGGCGTGCGCTTCACCGGGGTCGGGGCGACAGGCCTCTTCCGTACGGCGGGAGTGGTCACCGGCGGCGGGGCCGGGCGGGTCTTGCGGGCCACGCTGCGCGCGGGACCGGCGGCAGCCCGGCGCTTGGTCGCCGCGGGGCGGGACGAGGACGAGGATGCGGGGGCGGGTGAGGCGGAGGCGATGACCACGGCGGGGACGGCGAGCTCGAAGGGCGCCTCCCGGGCCCGGCCCATGTGCCAGGCCGTGGTGGCGACGGCGGAGGCCACCATCGCCGCGGCGATCAGGGACCCGGGGCGGGCCCAGCGCCAGCTCGGCACGGCGTTGCGGCGGGACGGGGCCGGGCGGCGCGGGGCGGGCACGATCGAGACGGGCGGCGGGGGCAGCAACGGCTCCGAGCGTACGGGCTCGATCGCGGGCTGCAGGATCGGCTCGGGGCGGCGGGACGGCTGGTCGAGCAGCGACTCCGCCGACGGCCGGGGCAGGGCCGGGATGTCGGCAAAACGGCGGGCGGCGTCGGATAGGTCGGCCACCAGCTCGGCGGCCGTGGGGCGGAGCCGGGGCTTCTGCTCCATGCACGCCATGATCACGTCCCAGATCGGGCCGGGGATGCCGGGGCGGCGTACGGGGTTGCCCTCGAGGTGGCGGCGCATCAGGTCGGGGATCGAGTCGCTCAGGTACGGCGGGTGGCCGTTGATCAGCTCGTAGAGGAGCACGCCGAGCGCGTAGACGTCGGTGGCGGGGCTGGCCATGGCGCCGTGGAAGGCCTCGGGCGACATGTAGTGCGGGGTGCCGAAGACCGCGTTGGGCGTGGTCATGCTGGGCGTGTTGAGGATGCGGGCGACGCCGAAGTCGGTCAGCCGGGTGTCGAGACGGCCGTTCTCGACGGCCAGCAAGATGTTGTCCGGCTTGAGGTCGCGGTGCACCACGCCCAGGTCGTGCGCCTCGGCCAGCGCCGACGCGACCTGGGCGGTGAGCCGGGCCGCCTCGCCCGCGGGCACGGTGTGCTGCTCGCGCAGCAGGTCGCGCAGGCTCCCCCCGCTGACCAGATCCATCACCAGACCGAGGGTCTCGCCCACGCTGAACAGGTCGCGCACCCGCACCACGTTGCGGTGCCGCAGCATGCGCAGGATCGTGCGCTCCTGCACGAACCGGGTGACCAGCTTGGGCTGCCGCAGCAGGCTCTCGTGCAGCAGCTTCACGGCCACCCGTACGCCGGAGGCCTGGTCCAGCGCCTCCCACACCGTGCCGGTGGCGCCCTGCCCGATCGGGCGCTGGAGCATGTACGAGCTGCCGACGCACCGCCCGCTCAGGTCCATGGTCGACGTGCCGTACGTGTCGGCGCGTACTCCGGCGCTCGACCGATCCGACGTGCGATCCTGGGTCACTCGAAGGTCCTTCCGAAGCGGACAGTGCCCCGGAATATTGCTTTTTGTCCGGATCGAATGGCAAGCCTTTACGCCCGGTTTCGCACCTTCGGTCGGAGTCGCGCGTTTCCCGTTACTTGGCCGTGGCGGTGTCGTTCGGAGCACTGGACGGCTGGGTGCCGGCGAGCGTGCGGATCGCCGCGAGCAGGGTCGACCTGGTGAACGGCTTCTCGATCAGCATGCTGTTGTCGTCGAGGTGCAGCTGCGGCCCGAGCGACGCCGCCGTGTAACCCGACATGTAGAGCACGGGCAGGTCGGGCCGGTGGGTGCGCAGCGCGTTGGCCAGCTCGGGGCCGGTCATCGTGGGCATCACGACGTCGGTGATCAGCAGGTCGGGGTGCTGACCCGCGGCCACCAGGCTCACGGCCTGCAGCGTGTCGGTGGCGACCGTGATGGCGTACCCGGCCGGCTCGATCAGGCGCTGCACCAGCTGCGCCACCTCGGGCTGGTCCTCGACGATCAGCACCCGGCCGATCACGGTGGGCGCGCCCTGGCGACCCGTGGCCGAGGCGGGCTTCTCCTCGGCCGCGGGCAGATAGAGGTGGACCGTGGTGCCCATCCGCGGCTCGGACTCGAGTTCGATGTGGCCGCCGATGCCCTGCACGATGCCGGCCGTGGTAGCCAGGCCCAGGCCCGCCGCCGTGGGTCGGGTGGTGAAGAACGGCTCGAGCGCGCGCTGGCGCACCTCGTCGGTCATGCCCACGCCGGTGTCGGTGATGACGATATGCACGAGCTTGCCGGCGGGCATGCCCTCGGGGCCCTTGCCCGGCTCGACCACCTCGTTCATGGCGGCCACCCGCAGCATGCCGCCGTGCAGCATCGCGTCGCGGGCGTTGGCGGCCAGGTTGACCAGGGCCTGCTCCAGCGGGCCGCGCTCGGCCCGCACCGCCCAGACGTCGGGACCGAAGGCCAGGTCGAGACCGATGTGCTCGCCGAGCGTACGGGAAAACAGGGATTGGACATCGGTCAGCAGGTCGGGAATCGGGATGATCTCGGGCCGGTTGCCGTCGCTGCGGCCGAACGCGAGCAGCTGGTGGGTCAGCGAGCGCCCGGTGCCGACGGCCTCGAGGATGTCGGTGGCCAGGCGATGGTGCTGGCTGTCCTGCTCGGCCGACGCCGTGATCATCTCGGCCGAGCCGCCCACGACGGTCAGCAGGTTGTTGAAGTCGTGCGAGATGCCGCCGATGAGCTGGCCCAGGCTGTCGAGCCGGCGCAGATGATCGAGCTGGCGCTTGAGCCCGCGGGCGTCGATGTGGTCGGTGGTGTCGGTGACCATGCAGACCACACCGGTGAACTCGCCGTGATCCCCCATCAGCGGCATCATGCTGATCCGGACCGTGCGCTGCGAGCCGTCGGCCCGCATCAGCCGGGTGCCGCCGACCGTGGAGCGACCCTCCCGGCACTCGTTGATCCGGCGGTTCAGCTCCTTCTGGCCCTGGTCGTTGAGGAAACCCCGCAGCGAGACGCCGACCAGTTGCGAGCGCGGCATCCCGAGCACCACGCCGATCGGTTCATTCGCGTACGTCACCACGCCGTCGTCATCGAGCTGGAGCACCCCCTCGGGGATCGTCTCGAGGACCCGGCGGTAGCGCTCCTCGCTGGCCCGCAGCCGTTCCAGGGCCCGCGCGCTCGAACAGGCCAGGGCGAGCTCGCCGGCGATGTCGCGGGCCAGCTCGACCTCGGCCGTCGAGTAGAACGAGCCGGGCGTCTCCCGGGTCAAGACCAGATAGCCCGCGTACGTGTTGTCGACGATCACGGGGCACAGGACCGCCGAGTGGATCTCGTGTTCCTCCCCCGCCAGCGGCTCGACGCCGTCGCCGGCCAGCACGAGGGGTCGTCGGCTGGCCGCCAGCGCGGTCGAGAAGTCGTCGTCGGGGAGCTGGTCGACGTGGTCGAGCACCCGCGACATGGACGCCGACCGCTCGTCGTCGATGTGGTGATAGGTGATCGAGTCGTAGCGGCCGTCGTCGCGCAGGAGCTGCACCCCCGCGCCGTCACCGATCATGTCGGCGGCGGCACGGGCGGCGGTCGACTGCACGGCGGCCGGATCGTGCGAGACCCGGCTGAGCGCCAGGGCGAGATCGGCGAGCGCGTACCGGAGGGGGTAAGCCATGACACCCATGCCGACATGATCCGCGTCTCAAGGGGTGCGTGGTGCCGGTTCGCCAGGTTTGCAACCATTCAACTGATGATCTGCGGAAGCACCTCCGCGGCGGTGCCCCGCAGGTTGAGCGCGCAGACAGCATCGAGCGGCGTGGGCTGCGGATTGACCTGAATCACGGTACCGCCGAGCTTCGCCGTCACCTGCGGAATCTCGGCCGCGGGATAGACGACGCCGGCCGTCCCCACGGTGATCAGCACGTCGGCGTTGGCGGCGGCCTCGACCGCCTTCTCCAACGTGTCAGCCGGCAGGGCCTCCCCGAACCAGACCACCCCCGGCCGTACGGGCGAGCCGCAGTTCTCGCAGGACGGCGGCGTGCGCGGGCCGTCGCCGGACACGGCCGTGCCGACCGGCTCGTCCGTGCGCGGGCCATCGCCAGACACGGCCGTGCCGACCGGCTCGGCCAGTAGGTCGGCCGGCTTGCCGCAGGCCGAGCAGCGGGGCTCGAACAGGCTGCCGTGCAGGTGAAGCACGTTCTTGGAGCCGGCCCGCTCGTGCAGCTGGTCGACGTTCTGGGTGATCAGGGTGCAGTCGAGGCGGGCGACCGCGTCGTGGCCGGGGTTGGGGTCGACGCGTTCGACCAGTTCGCGGCGCCACTCGTACCAGCCCCAGACCAGGGCCGGGTCGCGCTCGAAGGCCTCGGGGGTGGCCAGCGCCTGGGCGTCGTAGCGAGCCCACAAGCCGGTCAGCGCGTCGCGGAACGTGGGCACGCCGCTCTCGGCCGACATGCCGGCCCCGGTGAAGACGACGAGACGTTCGGCCCCGGCGATGAGATCGGCCGCGTGGCGGAGAGATTCCATCGCACGAGTGTGCCCGTCACGCCGCCCGGGCAGCGACCGATATCAACGGCCCGGGCGCGGCGGGCTCCGGACGGAACGCTCGGTCACGCAGCCGCACGGACGGCGGCAGCAAGAGCGACGGCCGCAGCGGAACAATCGCCGCCGTGCGGTGCTGCCCGACGGGCGCCGCCGAGCGGGGCTGCGGAGTGGGCTGGGCGGGCATGGATTGGGCCTGGGCCAGCAGGCAGACGCCGGTGGCCAGGGCGGCGGCCGAGGCCAGCAGGACGACAACGCCGAGCGCGCCACCCTGGAAGGTCTGGCCGAGCAGGGCCACGCCGATCACGGCGGCCGTCACCGGGTTGGCCACCGTGCCGACGGCCAGGGGCGCGGCGAGACCGGAGCGATACGACCGTTGGGTGAACCAGACCGCGGCCACGTTGAGCCCCACGACCGCGGCCACCCCCGCGGCGAGAGTGGGCACGCCGGCGTCGAGGCGCAGCGTGATCGCCTGGGTGAGGGCCGACGCCACGCCGAAGGCCATGCCGCCCACCGCCGCGGCGGCGAGGCCGGGGAGCCGGGGCTGCAGCGCGGCCCAGGCCATGATCACGCCGGCGGCGAGCAGCACGCCGACGCCGGCGCGCAGAGTGAGCGCCTGGCTCGACGAGCCGGTGACGGCGAGCAGGGCCACCAGGGCGCCGGTGGTCAGCGCCGTGCCCGTCAGCTCGGCCCGGGTGATCCGGCGCCGGGCCGCGGCGGCGGCCAGCGGCACCGCCGCCACCAGCGTCAGCGCGCCGAGGGCCTGCACGAGGGTCAGCGAGCCGTAGCGCAGGGCGACCACGTGCAGCACCGCCCCGACGCCGTTGGCGCTCATGCCGAGCCACCAGCGCGGGGTGCGGAGCAGCGCGCGCATCGGAGCCTGAGCGACCTGCTGCTGCAGCAGGGCCCCGCACGCGTAGGCCACTGCCGACAGCACGCACAGCGCCACGGCGACGACGACGGACCACGCAGGAATCATGGGCATAAGCCTTGTCGCTGAGGAGCCCGGACACATCCGCCATCGGCAGTAACTTGCCTACTTCAGTTGCGGTAGGCACCCGTCGATAGATGTACGCCTTTCGGCCGACAAGACCGGCCCGTCGACGGAGGGCGGCAGGCGGCGCGGGCCGCGGCGGGCGGCGGGCGGCGGCGGGCGGCGGGCGGCGGGCGGCGGGCGGCGGGCGGCGGCGGGCGGGCGGGCGGCGGAGATCTATTGACAATCGTAAATAAACCAGCGACCGTGTTACGGCACCCGCCGGTGTATTGCGATTCGGGAGTTGAGGGCAGCTCCCCCCGGATCCCCCTGGCCTGTCCACCGGGCCACCGACCATGCGGAGCACATGCCCTCATGAAACGCAGAGTTCTCTTCAGCGCGGTCGCCGGCGCTCTCCTCGCCGGCCTGACCGTCCTCTTCGCGCCCGTCTCCCCGGCGAACGCGCACGGCAACGTCACCGGCCCGGCCTCGCGCAACTACGGCTGCTACGAGCGCTGGGGCAGCAAGTTCCAGGATCCCACCATGGCCACCGAGGACCCGATGTGCTGGCAGGCCTGGCAGGCCAACCCGAACGCGATGTGGAACTGGAACGGCCTGTTCCGCGAGGGCGTGGCCGGCAACCACCAGGGCGCCATCCCGGACGGGCAGCTGTGCAGCGCCGGGCACACCGAGAGCGGCCGCTACAACGCCATGGACGTCGTCGGTGACTGGAAGGCGACCAACGTCGGCAACAGCTTCAACGTCAAGCTGTTCGACGGCGCGCGGCACGGCGCCGACTACATCTGGGTCTATGTGACCAAGCCCGGCTTCAACCCGGTGACCACGGCCCTGAAGTGGTCGGACCTGACGAAGGTGTCGGAGATCGGCAACACCCCGGCGGCGCAGTGGACGCAGCGCAGCGACGGCGTCGAGATCGACATCCCGGTGTCGTTGTCGGGTCGCAGCGGGCGGGCCATGGTTTACACGATCTGGCAGGCCAGCCACCTCGACCAGTCGTACTACTTCTGCAGCGACGTGAACTTCGGCGGCACGACGACCACGCCCCCGACGACGCCGCCCACCACCCCGCCGACGACTCCCCCGACCACCCCGCCGACCACGCCGCCGACGACGACCCCGCCGGCCTCCGGCGCCTGCTCGGCGACGTACGCGCTGACCAGTCAGTGGTCGGGCGGCTACCAGGCCGAGGTCAAGGTGACCGCGGGCACGGCCGCGATCAAGAGCTGGACGGTCAACCTGGCCTACGGCAGCGCGACCACGGTGCAGCAGTCGTGGAACTCGACCGTCACCGCCAGCGGCAACACGCTGGTCGCGAAGAACGCCACCTACAACGGGGCGTTGTCCGCGGGCGGCACCACGAGCTTCGGCTTCATCGGCAACGGGACAGCGGCCACGCCCACGGTGACCTGCACCGCCACCACCTGACCTCTGGCGCCGGGCTCACCGAGCCGTTAAAATCTGATGGGAGCGCTCCCAAACGGACCCCCGGCGAAAGGAGCCCGGCAACGACCGGCGGATCAAAACAACAGGGCTGCGGGGGACGGTGTGTCTGCCCTCCCCGTCCCCCGTATCAAACTGTTGCCCGAGAAGTCACCCGGCCGCGGCGATGCGGTCGAGCCACTCCCCCAGCAAGACCCGCTCGGCCTCGCTGAGCATCCCGAGTCGCGGCGCGAGAGCCCGCAGAGCGACGGCCGCCGCAACCGGCCCGCCCTGCCGGCCGACCGGCGCGTCGGTCAGAATGCGCGCGAGCACGACCTCGAGCATCATGTCGCCCAGCGCGGCATCACGCTGCTCCGGCGGCGTCGCCAGCAGCGTCTGGATGGTTCCGACCCCGGCGGCCTGAATGAGATCGACCGCCTGCGGCTCGGGCACCCGGAGCCGCCCCACCAGCGCCAGCCGATGCACCCGGGTCTCGAGAACCTGCCGGCCCCGGCGCGCCGCCGGTGACCCCTGCACCCGCCCCGGATCGCTGAGCAGCCGGAAGACGGCCGGATTGGCCAGCCCGAACTCGAGCTGCCGGCGCCAGCTCGCGCGCAGGTCGTCGAGCGGGTCGACATCCGCCGCGGCGGCCGCCGCCACCCCCGCGACCTTGGCCGAGACGAACTCGGCCATCACGTGCTCGGCCACCGCCTCGAGCAACCCGTCCTTGTCGCCGAAGAGGCGATAGATCGTCGGCGCCTGGACGCCGGCCCGCTCGGCCACCCCCCGGGTCGTCACCGCGCCGGGCCCCTCCGTGCGCAGCAGCGCCGCGGCGGCTTCGACGATTGCCCGGCCCCTGACCCCATCGCTCACGAACCAACGATAACACGTAGTTGCTATCGCCGATAACGGCTGCTACGGTCGTCGTGTTTCCACCGGTAACACGAAAGGCGAATCAATGATTACCGTCACCGGAGCCACCGGCGCCCTCAACGGCGCCACGGTCGACCACCTGCTCGAACGCCTGCCCGCCGGCGAGATCACGGTCGTCACGCGCGACATCGCCAAGGCCGAGCGGTTCGCCCGGCGCGGCGTCGCGGTCCGGCGCGGGGACTACGCCGAGCCCGCTTCCCTGCCGGCGGCGTTCGCGGGCGCGGATCAGCTGCTGCTCGTCTCCTCCAACGACCCCGGCGCGGACGCGACCGCCCTGCACCGCACGGCCATCGAGGCCGCGGTCGGCGCGGGCGTGAAGCGGATCCTCTACACCAGCCACCAGGCCGCCGCGCCGGACAATCCGTTCGCCCCGGGCCGCACCCACTTCGCCACCGAGCAGCTGCTGGCCGCCTCGGGGACGGCCTGGGTGTCGCTGCGCAACGGGTTCTACGCCCACAGCCTGCAGTGGCTGGCCGGCCCGTGGCAGGAGACGGGCGTGATCGCCGTGCCCGGCGACGGACCGGTGTCGTGGACGGCCCGCGAGGACGCCGCCGAGGCAGCCGCCGTCATCCTCGCCTCCGACGGGGCGTACGAGGGACCGGTCACCCTGACCGCGCCCGCCGCCCCCACCTTCGCCGAGCTGGCCGATGTCGCGTCCGAACTGGCCGGACGCACCATCACAGTCCAGCTGATGGACGAGGCGGACTGGGTCGCCGCCCGGCAGTCCGACCCCCGGACGCAGTTCCTGCTGGGTTTCTATCAGGCCGCGCGGGCCGGTTTCTTCGCCGGCGTCGACCCGCTGCTCGGCGACCTGCTGGGCCGTCAGCCCCGTACGGCTCGGGAAGCGCTGCGGGGCGGAAGCTGAGCCGTGGCCAGCAGGTGGAAGGCCTGAGCCTCGGCCGAGGTCCCGGGCCGGTCGAAAGTGGGCGCGCCGCAGGCCCCGCGAACCAGCCCGTACGCGTCGACCTCCCGCTCGGCCGCGGCGAGCAGCGAGCGGCCCACTCCCTCGTACGGGGAAGGCAGCCACCCGTCGGCGACCCCCGCGAGGGCCGCGTAGGCGAACATCTGCGCGGCGTTGGTCTCGCGGAACGTCGCCGGGTCGTCGAGCACGTCGTGGAACAACCCGTCGGGTCGCCGGAACTCCAGGCACGCGTCGAGCACCTCGCGCGCGTGCCCCGGCAGCTCGGTGGACCGCAGCTCGGGCGCCAGCCGTACGGCCCGGGCGATGCCCGCCACCACCCAGCCGTTCCCGCCGCCCCAACGCGCGGGGCGGCCGGGCGAGATCGCCGAGTAGACGCCGTCCCGGCACAACGCCCGCCGGTGCCCGTTGACCTGCCGCACCGCCTCGTCGAGCTCACCCGACAGGGCCAGAAACGGCACGACCATGTAGACCGTGTCGGCCCAGATCGACTGCGTAGCAAGGACGTGGAAAAGAGTGCCGTCCGTGGCACGCGGCGCGGCGTGCAGCAACCAGTCCAGCTGCCGCCGGGCGGCGTCCGCGAAGCCGGCCTTGACGACCGCCTCCCCGCACGCCGCGCCGTTGACCGCGTTGTCGTCCGGGCCGCCGAGCCGCCCGTCCGGGGCCTGCCGGGCCACCGCCGACTCGGCCATGAGCCGGGCCAGGTCGGCCCGGCCCAGGTCGAGGACCGCCTGCGCGGCGACCCCCTGCTCCCAGCTCTGCCGCTGCATGGCCAGCAGCGCGTCGAGAACCCTCATGCGAATCGGCTCTGTCGTCGCAGGGCGAGCAGCGCGTCGAGAAAGTTCATGCGAACAGGGCGCTGACCGACTCGCCGTTGTGGATCCGGCGCATCGCCTCGGCCAGCGCCGGCGCGACCGACAGGATGGTCAGCTTGTCGGTGCGGCCGCCCACCGGGATCGGCACCGTGTTCGTGCAGACGATCTCCTCGATCTCCTTCTCGTCGGAGAGCCGCTGCACCGCGTTCGCCGCGAACAGCCCGTGCGTGCAGGCGACCCGGACGCTGCGGACGTTGCGCTCGCGCAGCCGGTCGAGCAGCTCGAACACCGTGCTGCCCTTGGCGATCTCGTCGTCCAGCACGATCACGTCGCGGTCGGCCACCTCGCCGATGATCGTGCTGATCACGACCTTGTCGTCGGCGTAGCGCTGCTTGGCCCCGGCCGCCACGTCGACGCCGAGCAGCCGGGCGAACGCCGCCGCCTCCTTGGCGTTGCCCAGGTCGGGTGACACGACGACGGTGTTGCTCAGGTCGTAGCCCCGGAAGTGGCGGGCCAGCTCCTGCAACGCATGCAGGTGGTCGACGGGGATGTTGAAGAAGCCGTGCACCTGCGGCGAGTGCAGGGTCATGGCCAGCACCCGGTCGGCGCCGGCGGTGGTGAGCAGGTCGGCGACCAGGCGTCCCCCGATCGAGATGCGCGGGGCGTCCTTCTTGTCGCTGCGGGCGTACGCGTAATGGGGCAGGACAACCGTTATGCGGCCGGCCGAGGCGCCCCGGGCGGCGTCGAGCATGAAGAGCAGTTCGACCAAATTCTCCTGTACGGGTGGCACCAGCGGCTGGATCAGGAAGACGTCCCGCTCGCGGCAGTTGGCCTGCAGCTGCACCTCGATGCAGTCGTTGGCGAACCGGGACGTACGGGTGGGAAGCAACGGCACCCCGAGGTGATCGCAAATCTCGGCGGCGAGGTCGGGATGGGCGGATCCGGAGAAAACGGCAATGTCGCGCACGTGCCTTACCTTAAAATGCCGCCCCCGTACGGGTCACCACCGGGCGGGCCGGAGCGCTAGCGTGACAAGCATGAACGGTCTTGCCGTGGCGTGCCGCCGGGTGGTGCACATCTATCGGGCCGAAGCGGGCGATGTGGTGGCCCTCGCCGGTGTCGACCTCTCGATCGCGCCGGGTGAGACGCTGGCGCTCGTGGGCCCGTCCGGCTCCGGCAAGTCCACTCTGATCGCGCTGCTGGCGGGTCTGATGCGCCCCTCGGCGGGCCGGATCAACATCGGCACGTACGACATGGGCAAGCTCTCCGACGGCGAGATCTCCCGCCTGCGCGGCACCGAGATCGGCGTGGTCCTGCAGGGTGCGGCGAGAAACCTCCTCCCGTACGCGTCGCTGCATCGCAACATCTGGCTGGCGCAGCGCCGTGCGGCCCACACCCGCGGCATCCAGCTCGACGACCCCGACCGCATCCTCGACCTGGTCGGCCTGCCCGGGCAGGGCCGCCAGCGGCTGAGCGACCTGACCCCGGGCGGCCGGCAGCGGGCCGCCCTCGCCGTGGGCATCGCCACGGGCCCCGGCCTGCTGCTCGTCGACGAGCCGACCAGCCGGCTCGACACCGCGGGCCGCGACGAGGTGCTGGCGGCGATGGAGACGGTCAACGCCGAGCGGCAGACCACGATCGTGGTCGTCACCCACGACAACGAGGTCGGCGCCCGGCTGGGCCGCGCGGTGACGATCCGCGACGGCCGGGTCGGCGCCGAGGGCCGCGACGGGCAGGATTTCGCGGTGGTCGCGGGCGACGGCACGGTGCAGCTGCCGCCCGAGGTGCTGGGCAGCTATCCGCCCGGCACGCTCTTCACGGTGCAGCACATCGACGGCGAGGTCACCCTGGTGCCGGGCGGCACCGAGCAGGTCCTCTAGCCGTTTGTCAGCGCGCGCGTGATCCGGCCGCCGGCCGCCGCGCGGGTGCTAGCGCCTGTTTCGTAGCTGGGGTGGCAGCGAGGCCGGGTCCAGATTTCGTCTGGTGGTGGCCCGGGGGAGCCTGGCTCCCGGTGTTGGAACCTGGCTTCCCCGGGACGCCGCCAGGCGGGATCTGGGCCCTGCCGCAGCCCCGCCCCAGCTACGAAACAGGCGCTAGGTGCGCACCCAGTCGGTGGCGCCGTCGATCAGGTGCAGCTCGCGGTCGCAGGCCGCGGCGGCCTCGGGGTCGTGGGTGGCGAAGATGACCGTGGCGCCCCGGTCGGCCTCGGCCCGCAGCAGCTCCATGACCCGCTGGCGGTTGGCCGCGTCGAGCTCGCTGGTGATCTCGTCGGCCAGCAGCACGTCGCCCCGCAGGGCCAGGCCCCGGGCGATCGCCGTGCGCTGCTGCTGCCCGCCCGAGAGCTCCTCGATGAGCTGGTTGGCCTGACCCGACAGGCCCAGCGGCTCGAGCGCCTCGGCCGTGCGCCGGCGGGCCTCGGCCGCCGTGCCGCCGGTGGCGATGACCGCGACCGAGATGTTCTCGGCGGCGGTGAGGATCGCGGCCAGGCCGTTGTCCTGCGGGATCAGCACCACGCCGAGCTTGACCGCCTGGTCGCGGCCGGTCAGCCGCTCGCCGTCGACCAGCACCTCGCCCCGGGCCGGGGTGAGCAGGCCGGCCATCGCGCTCAGCAGCGTGGTCTTGCCGGCGCCGGAGGTGCCGGTGACGGCCAGGATCTGGCCGGGCCGGGCCTCGACGGTGACGCCGCGCAGCACCGTGAGGTCGCTGTCCCAGGCGAGGTCGGCGTCCACGACGCTCAGTGTTTTCACGAGTCGGCTCCTACGGTTTGATGCGGCGGCGGAGGTCGCGGCCGGTGGCCAGGGCCACGGCGGCCAGCACGAGCAGGACGAGGACGGTCACGCCGGCCAACGTGAGTATGCGTGGCCAGCCCGGCAGGGGCAGCGGGACGGGGGCCACGCCGGCCAGCGGCAGCGCCCAGCCGGTGGCGGCCCAGCCGGCCAGCGCGGTCAGCACGCCCACGGCGGCGGCGATGGTGACCAGCGCCGGATAGGTCCACAGCGTCGCCCGGCTCATCGTCGGGCCGGGCAGGCCCTGGGTGCGCAGCGCCGACAGGTCCTCGACGCGGCGGGCCCGGTCGACGGCGGCCGCCAGCACGAGGGCGAACGCGCCGAGCAGCACGGCCAGGCCGCCCGCGATCACGTGGAACCAGAGCGCCAGCGCCGGCCCCTGCTCGTCGAGCTGGCGGTGCACCCGCTCGGCCCGGCTGTCGCCGACGACGGTCAGGCCGGCCTTGGTGAGCCGCTGCTCGATGTCGGGCGGGGCCTGGTCGTTGAGCCAGACCTCGGGCGCCAGCGCCGGGGCGGCGTCGATGGCGAGCCGGTCGGCGTATTCGAGGTCGACCAGGCTGGCCACCTCGCCCGCGCGGGGCACGGCGGGCAGGTCGTCCCGCTTGGTCACGTCGATCGGGTAGCCGTCGATGCCGGTCAGGCCGCCGTCGATCGGGTCGTCGCCGGCCATCGCGACCGGCAGCGGGTAGGGCGTGGCGACGGGGTGGACCCAGGCGCCGTCGGGCAGCCCGTTCGGCGCGTCGACGTCGATGCGCAGGCCGTCGGGGGCCGCGCTGACCCGGCCGTTCTTGGGCATCCGCCAGCGGTCGGCGGCCAGCGCGACCTGGGACGGCTGGTCGCTGCCGATGCTGTGGACGGTGAGCCCGCCGGTCACGCCGATCACGTTGTCGTTGAGCGCGAACTGCAGGCCGTTGATCCGGCAGCCGTCCTCGCAGAGGTCCACCCGTTCGGCGTAGCGGGCGCGGCCCTCGCGCAGGTCGCCCAGGCGCACCACCGTCTCGCCGAGGTCGGTCAGCGACGACACGGCCACGTTGATCCGCAGCTCCTTGCCCTTGACGACCCCGGACGTGGTGGCCTCGACGACCAGCTCGGGCCCGCCGATCACCATCGGGGCCGGCGCGTCGGGCCGCAGGCGCCGCACGACCTGCTCGACCGAGGGGGCGCCGCCGGGCCAGGTCGCGACGGCGGCGAGCCGGGTGGTGTCGGCCGCCAGGCCCAGCGGCTCGGTGCCGCTGCTGTTGCGCAGCCGCGAGGTGGCCATGGCGAACTTGCCCTCGGGGTCGACCTCGCGCACGGCGTGCAGCAGCTGGCTGCGGAAGACCGGCGACACCTCGAGCACCCGCTGCGCGCCCACGCCCAGCTCGGCCTGCACGACCCGGCCGCGCGCGGCGACGTCGATCGCGCAGGTGGCGTAGCCGGCCACGGCGACCGTGGCGACCAGCAGCGCGAACAGGCGCTGGGCGCCGGGGCGGCGGGAGAGCTGGAAGGCGGCGAGGGCGGGGCCGAGCCGGCCGGCCCGCAGCGCG
Source organism: Paractinoplanes lichenicola (assembly GCF_016785085.1). Classification (GTDB taxonomy): domain Bacteria; phylum Actinomycetota; class Actinomycetes; order Mycobacteriales; family Micromonosporaceae; genus Actinoplanes; species Actinoplanes lichenicola. The sequence continues at coordinate 783,392 of NZ_JAENHO010000002.1, read as the reverse complement.
CCGGTGGCGTACCGGGTGACCAGCGGCAGCAGGGCCCGCGCGGCCAGCAGCGACAGGGCCAGCATGACGAACGCCGGGGCGAGCAGGCCGACGCCGGTGAGCGAGCCGTCCGTGACGGCCAGCTGCACGGCGCAGACGACGGCCAGCAGCACGACGACGGCCTCGACGGCCAGGGCGCGGGCGCCGTTGAGCTGGGGCGGGTTGCGGCGCAGCAGGAACGCGACCGGGCTGAGCAACTGCCGCCGCTGGGCCAGGACCGCCGCGCCGAGGGCGGCCGCCGCGGCGAGCGGGGCGTACCGCAGGGAGGCGAAACCGGGGTCGACCCCCACGCCCGGGAACCGGGCCGCCGCCACCACGTTGACCAGCAGCTGTCCGGCCAGGCAGCCCGCGACGGCGCCGGCCAAAATCGCCGCGAGGCTCTCGCCGGTGGCCAGCCACCACCGCGTCCACCAGCGGGACCCGCGCAGAGCCACCACGGCCAGCTCGGGCTGCCGGCCCTGGGTGCCGTAGCCGACGGCCAGAAAGATGCTGAAGCAGGCCAGCAGCACGAGCGGGACGGCGACCACCGGCACCAGCAGGTGCGCCGACGAGCGGCCGGAGTCGATCCGGTCGAGCAGGGCCGGGATGCCCGAGTCGACCTGCAGGTTGGGCCCGATCTCGGTGGACTTCCGGGTCAGCGCGAGCAGGCCGGCCCGCAGCTCGCCGAGCCTGTCGACGTCGAGCGCGGCGGGACCGGCGGCGCCGTCGATCGACAGGTCGGTCATGCCGTGGTCGGTCGCGGCCACGGTGACGGCGCCGGTGAAGACCGGCTCGTCGGGGCCGCGCCCGGGCACCGCGTCGAAGTAGCCGTGCGATCCCCAGTAGACGTCGGCCGGGTTCTCCACCTCGTACGTGCCGGCGACGGTGAGCCGCTTGGGCAGGCCCTCCGGCTCCCAGCGGGGCTCGCGCGGGTCGTCGAGGAAGGCCGCGTACGTCATCGTGACCGGGTCGCCCGCGGCCAGCCCGGCCCGCTTCGCCGTCCGCACCCCGACGATCACGTCGCCCTCGCCGACCAGGCAGCGGCCGCTGACGATCCGCACGTGCGCGCAGACGTCCTGCCGGTAGACCAGCTGCGTGTCGTTCTCGACGTCCGGCTCGAGGCCGACGGTCGGGAAGGCCGAGGCGTAGACGTAGCTGAAGCCGGGCAGCTCGATCAGGGCCGCGCCGATGTTGGCGAAGTCGGGCGTGCCCTCGTCCTGGATGCGGTTGTCGACCCGGCCGGTGATGCTCAGGGTGCGCTCGGCGGCCACCGACGTGTCGATCTGGCCGGCCGCGATGGCCCGGTCGACAGCGGTCAGATAGGCCGGCGACGCGACCGCGGAGGCCACCGCGAACAGGGCCAGCAGGGCGAGCGTGACGGCCTGGCCACGGCGGGTCCAGACCATGGCGAGCACCAGCGAGATCATCGGCCGGCTCCCGGCTCGCTCGCGCGCAGGCCGCGGATCATCGGCCCGCCCCCGTCTCACCCGCATGCAGGCCGCGGATCATCGGCCCGCCCCCGTCTCGCCGGCACGCAGGCCGCGGATCAGGGGGAGCACCGAGAGCCAGCCGACCAGCCCCAGCACGACGAGGGCGACCAGCCCGGTCACCGAGAGCGCGACCCAGCCCAGGGCGCCCGGCGCGGGCAGCACCGCCCAGCCGTCGGTGAAGCCGGCCACGGCCACCCGGGCCAGCGGGTTCGCGATCGCCGCGGCCAGCAGCCCGGCCGCCAGGCCCGTCCCGATCAAGACCAGAGTGCCCGCGTACGCCGTGCCGACCGCGACCGGCACGGGCAGGCCCTGCAGCCGCAACGCCCGCAGCTGCCCGAGGCGCTGGCGCCGGTCGACGGCCCCGGCCACGCCGACCGCCGCGGCCGCCAGCAGCAGCCCGACGACGCCCGCGATCAGCGCGAACCGGGCCACCGCGGACGGGGCCTGCTCGGCCAGGGCGGCGGCGCGGTCGGCGGCCACCCGCTCGTCGCCGATCACCAGGCCGGCCTCGCGCAGCGCGGTCACGACCGACAGCCCGGCGCCGGGCGCGAGCCACACCTGGAACTCGCCGGCCGGGTTGGTGTCCCCGGCGATGCGGCGAGCCGTCTCGAGGTCGACCAGCACGCCCGCGCGGCCGACGACTGGCAGCACCCCGGCCGCGCCGTCGAGGCGTACGGGAATCGGAGCGGCCCCCAGGGTGGGCAGGCCGGGCTCGTCGAAGCGCCACGACTCGGGGGCCGGGCCGGCCAGCACGATCGGCGGCGGGAGGGCGCTGTCGACCGCCCACACCTCGAAACCGATGTCGGTCGACTTGGTGGTGTTGAGGTCGGCCGTGATGCGCAGCGTGCCGGCGCGGGCGGCCACGTCGGGGGCGACGCCGACCGTGCCGGGCCGCCAGCGGGCGATGTCGCCGAGCTGCTCGGGGCCGAGGATCGCGGGCGCCGGGCCGGGCTGGGTCAGCGAACGCACGGTGACCGACGAGCCGCCGATGCCCACGCCACCCGGCGGGGCGTCGAACTGCCAGCGCAGGATGCGGCAGCCGGGCGCCTCAGCACAGCCGCTGACCGGCGCCGTACGGGTCTGTTCGCCCTGGCTGAGCCGGCCGAACGCCACCTGGGTGGGCGCGCCGGTGCCCTCGTTCTGCAGCACCAGGCCGAGCACGGCGGGCTTCGTGCCGTCGTAGCGCACCTGAACGGTGACCCGGTCGCCGGTGACGGCGGGCAGCGGCCGCGGGCCGGGACTCTCGGCGGTGGCCTTGGCGATCAGGTCGACCGGGCCGTACTCGTCGCGCCAATACGCCACCGCGGCCAGGCGGGAGCTGTCGACGGCGACGACCGGCGGGGTGCTGTCGCGGTCGACCACCACGGCCATCGCCTGGTCGCCGGCCGGGTCGGCCCGGCGTACGGCGTTGAGCAGCGCCGTGCGGTTGGGCGCCTGCACCGACAGCACCCGCTCGGCGCCCAGCTCGGCCCGGCTGCGCTCGAACCGGTGCTCGCCGTCGCCCCGCCACAGCCCGAACGTGGTGGCGAGCAGCGCGACCGCCACCACGACCAGCGCGAACACGCGGTCGCTGCCGGGCTGCCGGCTGACCTGCACCGCGGTCAGGCCGAGCCGCAGCCGCCCGGCGCGCACGGCCGCGCTGCCGCCCCGGTCGGCGACGCGGCCCAGCAGCCGGGCCAGCAGCAGCGCCACGGCCAGGGCGACGAGGGCCGGGGCGGCCAGCGCGAGACCGCTGTCGGGCGCGCTCGACCGGGCCTGATAGACGGCGGCCACCGCCACCGCGAGCAGCAGCAGGTCGGCCAGGCCGGACCGCCAGTCGCCGCGGCCCGAGCCCACCTGGCGCAGCAGGTCGGCCACCGGCCGGCGCAGCACCACGGCCTCGACCGCGGCCAGCACGAGCAGGCCGCCGAGCAGCACGGCCCCGGCCGCCGCGACCGAGAGCAGCAGCGCCTCGAGCCGCTGGGCCGGCGGCTCGACCGGGCCGGCCAGCCACCGCGCCAGTAGGTAGCCCAGCGGCAAGCCGAGCACCGCGCCCGCGGTCAGCGGCAGCAGATGCTGGCCCCAGGCCAGGCGCAGCATCGCGAACCGGGTGCTGCCGCGCAGCTTGAGCAGGGCGATGTCGCCGCGCCGGTCGCGGCCGGTGTAACGGCCCGCCAGGCCGATCGCGAACCAGGTCAGCACCAGCGTCTGGGTCATCGCGATGACCACGCCGAGCCGGATCTCCTCGCGGTCGCGGGCGATCGCGGTCAGCAGCGGGCCGCTGGCGTTGACCACCCGCAGACCTGACGCGCCGAGCTTGTATTCCGCCTGGCGCAGCACGGAGCCGAGCCGGAAGCCGTCGTCGCCGCGCAGCAGCTCGTCCGGGATCGTCACGTCGAACGTGGCCGTGGGCTCCCACAGCATCCGGTCGGCGAACGTGTCGAGTGCGGTGAACGCGGGGTCGAGCCCGCCGTCCGCCTCGAACAGCGAGTTGTTCCAATAAGGACCGTTGGGCTCCCGATAGCTGAAGAGGGCCACCACCTCGAGCCGGATCGGCTTGCTGCCGGGGCTGGGCGCCAGCTCCAGCGGATCGCCGACGCGCAGGCCGATCTGCTGCGCGGCGGACGAGCTGACGGCCACCTCGCCGCGGGCCCGCGGGCAGGCGCCGTCGAGGGTCAGGTGCGCGCAGGCGTCGTCGCGGTAGGCGATGCCCATGGCCGGGAAGGTGCCGCTGACGTCGACGACGAGCGGGAGCTGCAGGCCGATCACCGGGTCGGCCGCGGGCAGCGGCAACTGGGTCTGCATCGACGCCCTGACCTCGTCGATGGCGGTCTGCGGGGCGCCGTTGCTCTTGACGATCTGACGCACCGAGACGGTGCGCTGGTCGGCCGGGGCGGCGGCCACGTCGGCCGCGGCGGCGGCGTTGATGCTCGCATGGGCGAACCAGGGGCCGGCGGCGGCCACGGCGGCGGCCAGCGCGGTCAGCACCAGCACGGTGAGAACCTGGGCGGTCCGCGTCCGCACGGCACCCCAGATGAGCGCGAACATCGACCCTCCCCCCGCTGGGATCCCCCGGAGGTTACGCCACCGGGAGCACGCGCGGGGGGCCCTGTGGATTACAGCCAGCCGCGCCTTTTGAGGAAGTAGTAGAGGGCGACCGAGCCCGCCACGATCAGCGCCGAGCTGACCAGGAAGCCCCACCACTTCTCGTATCCCGGATAGGGCACGTTCTGGCCGAAGTAGCCGGTCAACGCGGTCGGCACGGCGACGATCGCGGCCCAAGCGGCCAGCTTGCGGGTGGTGTCGTTGAGCACGTTGCCCTGCTCGGCCGTGTCCGCCTGCAGCAGCTGGTCGATCCGGTCGCGCAGGTGCTCGACCTCGTCCAGGGTGTGCTGGGCGTGGTCCTCGACGTCGCGGTAGTACGGCTTCAGGTTGGCGTCGACCAGGCCCAGGTCGGTGCGCATGGCCTGGCCGACCAGCTCGGGCATGGGCGCGACGGCCCGGCGCAGCGCGGCCAGCAGCTTGCGCTGGTGGATGCCCTTCATCCGGACGGCCCGGGGCGCCCCGCCCTCCTCGAGCAGCGCGTCCTCGACCTGGTCCATCGCCGTGTCGAGGCCCTGGGTGGCCGCGTACTGCCCGTCGACGACCACGTCGAGCAGGCCGTAGAGCAGGAAGCCGACCCCGTCGGCCGCGCCCAGGTCGCTCGCCGCGTCCCACCGGTCGACGAACTTCGACGTGTCGCTGGGCGACTTGCGCACCGTGATCAGGGCCCGCGGCGTGACGAAGGCGCTGATCTCGGTCTTGCCGAAGCGGGTCTCGGAATCCTTGGTGGCGATGTCGACGGCGTACACGTTGAGGAAGACGTGATGGGGGTAGCGGTCGAGCTTGGGCCGCTCGTGATCGGTCATCGCGTCCTCGACGGCCAGCGGGTGCAGGTCGAACTGCTGGGCCACCAGCTCCAGGTCGCCGGGCTCGGGGGCGAACAGGTCGAGCCACAGCACCGCGTCGGGGTGCTGCTCGAGCAGGCCGGTCACCTCGTCGTAGCCGAAATCCCGCGCGAGCACCGTCCCCTTCTCGTAGAGACGGGTCGCGGTCGGGCAGGAGGGGGAGGTCACGTACCCACTATGCCTCCCGTCGGCCTAGGCTGAGCCGTGACCTGGCTCGACCAACTGCTGACCGCGTTCTACACCGCCAAGTGGCAGGTGACCGCCGATCAGGCGATCTACTACCGCGAGATCGTCGGCAACGCCTTCGGGCTCGGCTCCGCATTGTTCGGCCTGCGCCGCTCGGCGTGGGCGTGGCCGGTCGGCATCGTCGGCAACGTGCTGCTGTTCACGGTCTTCATGGGCCAGGCGGTCGGCAACGACCAAGGCACCCCGCTCTACGGCCAGGCCGCCCGGCAGGTGTTCTTCCTCATCGCCAGCGTCTACGGCTGGTGGCAGTGGAACAGCAACCGCCGCCGTACGCACGGGACTGCGGTCTCGCCGCACTGGGCGACGGCCCGCCAGCGCCTGTTCTACGGCTCGCTGGCCCTGACCGCCGTGGTGCTCTGCTTCTTCGTGTTCCGTACGGTGGGCGCCGGTTTCCCCGTCCCGTGGTGGTATTACCTGGCCGACTCGTGGATCTTCGTCGGCTCGATGCTGGCCACGTACGCGATGGCCCGCGGCTGGGTCGAGTTCTGGCTCTGCTGGATCGCCGTCGACCTCGTGGGCGTCCCCGAGCTGCTGCACTTCGGCTATTACCCGTCGGCCATCCTGTACGCCGTCTACGCCGCGTTCGTGGTCTGGGGCTTCGTCGTCTGGCTGCGCATCTCCCGTACGCCGGAAAGGCCGCCTGCCCTCGAGCAGGCGGCCCAGCCCGCCTAGACCTCCGTGGTGAGCTCGTAGACCTCGGTCGTCGGGTGGCCCGCGCGCTCGTGGATGCGCATGACGGCCTCCTTGCTGGGCGCGGTGCTCAGGCAGAAGACCTTGCCCTGCTCGGGGTCGAGCCAGGCCCGCTCGAAGTGCACGCCCTCCTCCCCCTCGATCTTGAGGTCGGCGTCGTGCGCGTCGGCCAGCTGCTCCGGGGTGACGCCGTGGAATCCGCTGTGTACGTCCTTGGCTTTCTCCCCGCGCTTCTCGGCGAGGAATCCCTGGGTCACCCCAGAGGGTTCCTGCTTCACGGGCGACTGCCCCATCCGGACGTTGGTCCGTTGAGGCCTTACACCGCCTCCACAGGCAGAGCCCGCCAGCCCGGCGGCCTTGATATTTATCGCCGCGTTGACGTCGCGGTCATGGTGTGCGCCGCAATGACAGGTCCACGACCTTACGTTCAGCGGCATCTTGTCAGCAAGCCGCCCATACGCCGAACATAGTTTCGAGGACGGGAACCAACGGTCGATCACGATCAGGTCCCGACCGTGCCACTTGGCCTTGTACTCAAGCATCACGCGGAATTGCCGCCAGGCCGCGTCAGAGACAGAACGAGCCAGCGTGTGGTTTTTGACCATGTTAAGCACGGTCAGATCCTCGATCACAATCGTTTGGTTCTCACGAATGAGCCGAGTAGTCAACTTGTGCAGGTAGTCCCGCCGACGATCAGCGATTCGAGCATGAACGCGGGCCACCTTGATCCGGGCTTTCGTCCGGTTCGCGGAGCCGCTCTCCTTCTTCGCCAAGTTCCGCTGCGCCCAGGCCAGCCTGACGCGGTCAGCACGTTCGTGCCGCGGGTTGGTGACCTTCTCCCCGGTCGATAGCGTCAGAAGGCTGTCGAGGCCGGCGTCAATGCCGACTGCCACATTTGCGGCAGATGCCTGCTCGATCACGTCGTCGCACAGCAACGACACAAACCAGCGGCCCGCAGCGTCCTGCGACACCGTCACCGTGGATGGCGACGCACCATCGGGAAGGGACCGCGACCAAACGATGTCGAGCGGCTCGCGCATCTTTGCCAGGGTCAGCTTGCCGTCGCGCCAGCGGAACGCTCTGTTTGTGTACTCCGCCGAACGACGCGATCTCTTCTTGCTCTTGAACCTCGGATACTTGGCCCTTTCGGCAAAGAAGTTCGTGAACGCATCTTGCAGATGCCGCAGCACCTGTTGCAACGGCACAGATGACACTTCGTTGAGAAACGCCAGTTGCTCGGTTTTCTTCCAGCCAGTCAACAAGGCCGAAGTGGCGTTGTAGTCCACCCGTTCCCGGCGAAGGGTCCACGCCTCAGTGCGAGCCTGCAAAGCCATATTGTAAACAAGCCGCACGCAACCAAATGTCCGGGCAAGCTCGCACGCCTGTCCGGGACTCGGATAGAAGCGGTATCTGAATGCCCGCTTCACCGTTCGACCACTCAAGGCTCGCAAAGTACACGCTCAGCCGATGAAAGTTCGGCGACTCGCCGCCTCTGTCGTAACTCATCTCCAGGCCCCCGTTATGTGGTCACGGTTGTCCGAGCGTAACTGGCCGCCGCCGACCTGCCCGACGCCCTGGCCAGCGACCACTTCGAGCGGGCGGGACGGTTCGACGAGGCGTTCCGGCACGCCCGGGCGGCGGCGCGGAAGGCGACCGCGATGTCGGCCCACCGGGAGGCGGCCGAGCTCTACCGCCGGGCCCGGCGCACCTGGCCGGCCCGGCTGCCCGACGCCGACCGGGCCGGGCTGCTGGCCGCGCTGGCGTGCGAGCTGGCCTCGATCGACGAGAACGAGGAGGCCGCCGCGTGCTTCTCGGAGGCGTACGACGTACGGCGGGAATTGGGTGATGACGCGGGGGCGGCGGCGCTGGTCCCCGACTGGGTGGCCGTGCGCCACTTGCTCGGAGCCGACCTGCCGACGCGCACCGAGGCGTTGCGGGCGGCGCTCCCCCTGGCCGCCGGGCAGCCGGCCACGCGGGCCGAGATCCACGCCGAACTGGCCGCCGCTTTCATGCTGGCCCGTCGCCTGGACGAGGCGCTCGTGGACGGCGAACGGGCCCGCGCGCTGAGCGCCGGCGACGGGACACGCTGCCATCTGGACGCCACGGTCGGGTCGGTGCTGCTGTTCGCGGGCCGCACCGAGGAGGGCACGGCGCTGCTGCGCGACGCGATCACCACGGCGTCCGCCCTGCGGCTCGAGGCCGTGGCGGCGCGGGCCTACCGGATGCTCGGCACGTCGATGTCGGTGCTGGTCGAATACGCGGAGGCGACCGCGACGCTGACCGAGGGGATCGCGTACGCCGAGCGGGTCGAGCAGTTCAACGACCGGCACTACATGGCGGCCCACCTGGCCCACGTGCAGTGGGCGACCGGCGACTGGACGACCGCCGCCACGACCGCCCGCCAGGCGCTGGCCGACGGCGCGGGCGGGATCACCACCGAGATCACGGCCCGGCACGTCCTCGGCTATGTGGCGATGGGGCGGGGATCGTACGGGGAAGCGGTCTCTCACCTGGAAGCCGCCGAAAACCTGGCCTCGGGCATGGGCGAGCTGCAGCGGCTCTCGCCCGCGTGGTGGGGGCTGGCCGAGACCGCTCTGGCCCAGGGTGACTTCGCCACCGCTGTGGCCCGCTGCGAGCAGGGTTACGCGGCGTCGGCACTGGTCAACGATGCGGCATACCTTTTCCCGTACGTCGTCACGGGTGTCCGGGCGCATCTGGCCGCCTCGGGCGTGACGGCCGCCCGCGACTGGCTCGGCCGCACATCGGAGCGGCTGCTGCTGCGCTCGATCCCCGGCACGCTGGGCGCCCTCGACCACGCCCTCGGGCTGATCCAGTTGCACGAGGGCCAGACCGGCAAGGCGCGGCTGACCCTGGCCGCCGCGGACTCGTTCTGGTCGGGCCGCCACCGCTTCTGGGAGGGCACGGCGATCCTGCTCGACCAGGCCCGCTGCGCCACCCGTGCGCGCCGCCCGGCCGACGCGGCCCGGTTCCGCGCGGCGGCGGAACACGCCTACGCCACCGCCGGCGCCCCGGCCGCGCCCGGGCGGCCGGCCACACCGGCCGTCTCGCCCCTCTCCACGCGAGAACTCGAGGTCGCCCGGCTCGTCGCCGACGGCATGACGAACCGCGAGATCGCCGCGGCGCTGACCATCGCGCCCAAGACCGCCGCCGCCCACGTCGAGCACATCCGCTCCAAGCTCGGCGTCTCCCGCCGGGCCCAGATCGCTACGTGGGTCGCCGCCCAATAGCACAATCCCGCCGACGTCCGGCCGTTATCCACAGCGCCCGGGTTATCCACAGGCACTGCGCCTCCGCCCACTCACCACCCTGCCCGCCCACCTGAAACGGTCACTGACCTGGGACCAAGGCGCCGAAATGGCCCCGCACCACCAGTTCAGCACCGCCAGCGGCATGCCCGTCTAATTCTGCGACCCACACAGCCCCTGGCAACGCGGATCGAACGAGAACACCAACGGCCTGCTCCGCCAGTACTTCCCCAAAGGCACCGACCTCGCCCAGCACCACCCCGACCACCTGGCCGCCGTCGCCGCCCAACTCAACCGGCGCCCCCGCATGACCCTCGACCGGGACACCCCGGCCGAACGCCTGGCTGAACTCCTCGACACCTACCGTGTTGCAACGACCCCTTGAAACCGCCGAGGGTGGGCCTGTGGGGTGATCGTTGATCTTGGACTGACGATCTCAACGGCTTCCGGCGGATGTGTCAGCTCAATGTCATGCGTGGTCGGCGGTTCACTTGCGCCGCTACGGCGGTCAGGCGTTCGGGGCTGTGCGGGCTGCAGAGATAAACCGCGTATCTGCGGCGCGACAGAGTTGGTGGTGCAGCGCCATCTCGGCGCGTTGGTCCGGGATCGAAGAGCGTTCCAGATGCTTGGCAGGCGGCACGGTGGCAGCAGGGCGTCACGGGCTTGTTCGGCATTCTGTCCGGCGGCCAGGTGCATCTTGACGAGATTCAGTTAGGGCGTTGACAGTTAGAGTTCTAACGGTTAGCTTTCTAAGCATGGAAGAACCCAGGTTCACGACCTCGCTCGAGCTGCTCCGCTGGATCGGGTGGGCTCAGCGCAAGGCGGCCGAGGACTGGGTGCGCGAGCGGGAGCTCAGCTTCGAGCAGAGCTTCGCGCTCGGGTATCTGGCCCAGAACCCGGGGGCGATCCAGCGGGACATCGCCGAGATCACCCGCACCAGTGCCGCTAGTGTGTCGAGCCTTCTGCAGGGGCTCGAACGCCGCGGGCTTGTCGAGCGCCGTACGGAGCCCGGCAATGAACGCAGCAAGCGCGTCTTCGCTACGGCGGCGGGGGCCGAGCTGATCGCCGGGTTCGAGGCTGCGATGAGCGGCGCCGACGAGACGATCCTGGCCCCGCTCGACGACGACGAGCGGGCCACCCTGCAGACCCTGCTTGAAAAGATCACCGCCGAACTGCCGCGGCCCACCCGCTAGAACTTCCGCTCCACCCCGCACCGCGACGGCACCCAACCGCCGCGCGCCCCAGCACGCCCTAGCACGCCCTAGCACGCCCAAACCCACCACACCCAGAGCACCGCACGCCCAACACCGCAGGCCGACACAAACGGCCGACATAAGCGCCAATGCAAGCGACCGGCACCGGACCGCCCGCGGCCGAGCCGCTGCACCGGCTCCTGCACCGGGCCACCCGGCATCACCCCGCCCCGGCATCCCGCCGCCGCGACCCCATCTGCTCCGGACACGAACCCGCGCCGCAACCGCGACTCAGCGCTGCCCGGATATTTCCGAAAGAGGCTGACATGAGCGCCACCACCCTGGATCCCACCGCGAAGCCCGACGCCGACGGCACCAACCGCTGGTATCTCGCCAGCGCCCCCATCCTGCGCGCGCTCGTGCACCTCTGCGTGCCCATGGCCGCCGCGATGATCGTCGGGGCTGTTTACAACGTCATCAACGCCGGCTTCGTCGGCTCGCAGCACGACACCGCGCTGCTGGCCGCGATCACCTTCGGCACCCCGCTGCTGGGCCTGGTCATGGCGATCGGCGGCGTGTTCGGGGTCGGCGGCGGGGCGCTCATCTCCCGCCTGCTCGGCGGCGCGGAGCACGACCCGGCCAAGGCCGGCGAGATCAAGCACGTGTCGTCGTTCGCCGTCTGGGGTTCGGTGATCACCGGGGCCGTCGTCGCCGGGGCCGGGCTGCTGTTGTTGCACCCGCTGGTGACGTTGCTCGGTGCGGATTCCGCCGCCGTCCCCGCCACCCGCGAGTACGTGGCCGTCATGCTGGCCTTCGTGCCCGTGCTGGCCGCCGCGTTCTGCCTCGAGCAGCTCGTCCGGGCCGAGGGCGCCGCCCGTCAGGCGATGATCGGCCTGATCCTCTCCACGGTCGCCAACGTCGTCTTCGACGTCTTCTTCATCCTGGTCTTCCACTGGGGCGTGGCCGGCGCGGCGCTCGGCACCGGGCTGGCCAACGCCGTCATGGTCGCCTACTTCGCCTTCTGGCTGACCCGCAACAGCGAGCACGTCAGCCTGGCCCCACGCTGGTTCACCCTCGGCAAGACCGTCGTCCAGCCGGTTTTCGGCGTCGGGGTCGGCGAGTTGCTGCAGTCCGCGTTCATGATCGTGACCGTTCTCGTCCTCAACAACCTGGCTTCCGCGTACGGGGATGGTCCGCTCGCCGCCATGGGGGTCGCGGTCCGGATCGCGCAGGTGCCCGAGTTCCTGATCATGGGTGTCACGATGGGCGTGCTGCCGCTGCTGGCCTACGCGTACGGCAAGGGCGACCGGGCCCGGCTCAACGCGGCGCTGCGGGCCTCCGCGGTCACGGTCGGCGCGGTCATGCTCGTCTTCTGCGGCGGCGTGTTCCTCTTCCGCGAGCAGGTGCTGGGCGCGTTCTCGGCGGACCACGCGGTGCTCACGATCGGCGTCACGATCCTGGTCGCTCAGCTCGTGGCGACGGTCGCCAACGGGTTCACCGGCCTGATCACGTCGATGTTCCAGGCGGCCGGGCTGGCCAAGCCGGCGATCGTGATGGGCATGGCCCAGGGCGTGCTCTTCATCCCGATCGTGCTGCTGGGCAACCTCTGGTACGGCCTGCCCGGCATCATCTGGGCCCTGACCGTCACCGAGTGCCTGGTCTTCGTGGCCGGCGCGGGCATGTGGCTGGCCTCGCGCGGCACGATCAACCGCGGCCTGGCCGAGGGCTCCCCCGAGCGCGCCGAAGCAGTGCTCGAGGAAGCCGCCGCGTAAGACTTCAGGCCGCCGACGGGCTCACGTTCGTACGGGATTTGACGATCTCGGCGACGTGGGCCACGGCCTCGTCCAGCGAGACGCCGTTGCGCTGCGACCCGTCGCGGTAGCGGAAGCTGACCGTGCCGCCGTTGACGTCGTCGTCGCCGGCGATCGCCATGACCGGGATCTTCTGCTGCTGCGCCGTACGGATCTTCTTCTGCATCCGGTCCGACGAGTGGTCGACCTCGGCCCGCACGCCGGCTCTCCGCAGCTTGGCGACGAACTCCTCCAAATACGTGGCGTGGTCGTCGCGGATCGGGATGCCCACCACCTGCACGGGCGCCAGCCAGGCCGGGAACGCGCCCGCGTAGTGCTCGACCAGCACGCCGAAGAACCGCTCGATCGACCCGAACTTGGCCGAGTGGATCATGACCGGCTCCTGGCGGGTGCCGTCGGCCGCCTGGAACTCGAGCCCGAAGCGGGCCGGCTGGTTGAAGTCGTACTGGATCGTCGACATCTGCCACGTACGGCCGATCGCGTCCTTGGCCTGCACGCTGATCTTCGGGCCGTAGAACGCCGCGCCGCCCGGGTCGAGCACGAGTTCGAGGCCGGACTCGGTGGCCGCGTCCTCCAGCACCTTGGTCGCCACGGCCCACTGCTCATCCGTACCGATGAACTTGTCGCTCTTGGGGTCGCGGGTCGAGAGCTCGAGGTAATAGTCGTCGAGGCCGAAGTCGTCGAGCAGCGACCGGACGAACTGCAGCAGGTGCTTGATCTCGCCCGGGGCCTGCTCGGCCGTCACGTACGAGTGGGAATCGTCCTGGGTCAGACCCCGTACGCGGGTCAGGCCGTGCACGACGCCCGACTTCTCGTAGCGGTAGACCGTGCCGAACTCGAAGAACCGCAGCGGCAGCTCACGGTAGGACCGCCCACGCGACCTGAAGATCAGGTTGTGCATCGGGCAGTTCATGGCCTTGAGGTAGTAGTCCGCGCCCTCCAGCTCCATGGGCGGGAACATGGTGTCCTTGTAGTACGGCAGGTGCCCGGAGGTGTGGAACAGCCCCTCCTTGCTGATGTGCGGCGTGCCGACGTACTGGAAGCCTTCCTCGATGTGACGGGCGCGGACGTAGTCCTCCATCTCGCGCTTGATGATGCCGCCCTTGGGGTGGAAGACGACCAGGCCCGAGCCGATCTCGTCGGGGAACGAGAACAGGTCGAGCTCGGTGCCCAGCTTGCGGTGGTCGCGGCGCTCGGCCTCGGCGAGGCGGTTCAGATAGGCCTTGAGCTCGTCGCGGGACGGCCACGCGGTGCCGTAGATGCGCTGGAGCTGCGGGTTCTTTTCCGAACCACGCCAGTACGCCGCCGCCGAGCGCATCAGCTTGAACGCCGGGATGAACCGGGTGCTGGGCAGATGCGGGCCGCGGCAGAGGTCGCCCCAGACGCGCTTGCCGTCCTTGTCGAGGTTGTCGTAGTGGGTCAGGTCGCCCGCCCCGACCACGCTCAGCTCGGCGTCGTCGACGTCACCCTTGATGTCGACCAGTTCCAGCTTGTACGGCTCGTGGGCGAGCTCGGTCTTGGCCTCGTCGAGCGAGGAGTACTCCCGGCGGCGGAAGCTCTGCCCGGCCTTGACGATCTCCTGCATCCGCTTCTCGAGCTTCGTCAGGTCTTCGGGCTGGAACGGCTTGGGCACGTCGAAGTCGTAGTAGAAGCCGTCCACGATCGGCGGGCCGATGCCCAGCTTGGCCTCGGGGAAGACGTCCTGCACGGCCTGGGCCAGCACGTGTGCGGCCGAGTGGCGCAGGACGTTCAACCCGTCGGGCTCGTCGATCGCGACCGGGGTCACGTCGGCGTCGGCCTGGGGCTGCCAGTCGAGGTCACGCAGGCGGCCCTCGGCGTCGCGCACGACCACGACCGCCTTGGGGCCCGACGTGGGGAGGCCGGCCGCGGCCACCGCATCGGCGGCCGTAGTCCCGGCCGGGACGACTAGGGGGTCGGCCACAGCGGAAGTACGGGGTGCGGACACGGTGATCTCCTTCGGCGATGAAACTGGCGACAACCTTGACGATGCTAGTCGCCCGGAAATTCCCCCGGCTTCTCCGCCTGCGTAATCCCCTAACGGGTGGGCGTACCGGCGCCGGGCGGGTAGCTCAGGATCCGCCGGCCCTGAGCGCGGCGTTCGAGGTCGTCGAGCGCGGCCAGCCGGCGGTCGAGGTTGAGCTGGGCCTGGGTCATCGCGCCGTCGTGCAGATTCTGGTGGGCCTCCCGCGAGGCGAGCAGGGCCTCCCGGTCGCGGCGCAGCAGCAGGCGGTTGGCCGAGTCGCGATCCTTGGCCGGCAGCCCCACGGCGGCGCCGACGATCTCGGGGTGCTCGACGATCGCCCGGTCCTGCACGAGCGGATGCTGGGACTGCCACCACGACGACTGACTCGCCTTCGTGGACCCGGCCAGGGCGAGCACGGCCGTCTCGTCGTACTCGGGCCGTTCGGTGTCCGGGATGACGGTGTCGCGATAGGTGTAGGCGGTCATCCGCTCGGCGATCACCTGGTCGTCCTGGTTGACCCGGGCCAGGATCTCGCCGATCTGGGCCACGTAGGAGTCGACGGTGGCCTGACCCGCGCCGGCCTCCAGGGGCGCGGTGATCGTGCCCGAGCGCAGGTCGACCCGCAGGCCCCGCTGCTCGGCCTCGGCCACCAGCCCGCGCAGCAGCCGCCGGTGGTCCTCGATCGCCCACGCGTAGTCCCGGATGATGTCGGCGATGATCGCGCAGTTGGTGTGCCCGGTGCCGACCTGCACGCGGATGTCGGCCAGCTTGTCCTGGGCGGCCTGCGAGCTGGGCCCGGCCGGCCAGTGATGGGGCAGGTCGCGGGCGGCCGGCCCGAGGTCCTCGACTGCCGCGTCGAGCGCGAGGGCCAGCTGGTCCCAGCGGCGGGCGATGCTCAGCAGCCGCCCGGTGTCGGCGTCGAGCAGCCCCGTCAACGTGATCGTCATCGGTTCACTCCCACGGCTTCCCGACCGACCGGATCCGGTCGGCGATCCGCTGGTCGACCTCGACGAAATCCCCTGCCGCGGCCCGCAGGTCGTGCCCGAGCTCGCGCACCAGCTGCCCGAGCCCGTCCACGGTGACCTCCCACGACCGCGCCGCGTCGGCCAGCCGCACGTCACACATGATCGCCCCGGCGACGGCCCCCTGGCCCGCGTACTCCCAGCTCTGAATCTGCCCGGCCACGGCGACGAGCCGTTCGCCGACCCCGTCGACCGCCTGCCCCATCGCCCGCACCTCGGGCGCGTCGATGCTGGTCATGTCGTCCATGCCTCCTAAACGGCGTGGTCACCCGATCCGGTTCACGCGTCGTAGGGTCGCCGGTATGCCTGTTGCGATCGCCGCACCCCACCCGGCCGCCGTCGACGCCGCGCGCGAGGTGGTCGCGGCCGGGGGCAACGCCTTCGACGCGGCCCTGGCGGCGGCCGGCGCGCTCACCGTCGCCTACCCGCACCAGTGCTCGGTGGGCGGGGACATGGTCGCGATGGTGCGTCCCGCCCATTCCCCCGTACGGGCGGTGGTCTCGATCGGCGCCGCGGCGCGCGCGGTGGACGTGGCCGCGCTGGGCGACCACATGCCCCAGAGCGGCCCGCAGACGGTGACTGTGCCCGGCGTGGTCGCGGGATGGGCCGCCGTGCACGGGCTCGGGGCGCGGCTGCCCCTCGACCGGCTGCTCGAGCCTGCGGTGCGGCTCGCGACCGAGGGCGTCGACCTGGCGCCGGGCTTGCGCACGGCCGTCGAGCGGCGGATCGACGTCATCCGCGCCGACCCCGGGCTGTCCGCGATCATGCTGCGGCCCCGGCTCGTGCAGCCGGCCCTGGCCGAGACGCTCACCGGGATCGGGCGGGACTGGCGATCGTTCTATGCGGGGCCGATCGTCGCCGGGGTGCGGGCCCTGGGCAGCCCGCTCGACGGCGAGGACTTCGCGGCACACGCGGCGGAGGTCGGCGAACCCCTGCGTACGGTGATCGGGGAAACCACCTGGCATGCCGCGCCGCCGCCGGTGCAGGGCGCGACGTTCCTGGCGATCGTGGGCTCGTCGTCGCTGGTTGCCGACAGCCTCCGCGCCCAGGCCGCCCGCGACGCCTTCCTCGGCGACCCCCGCGGCGGCCCGATCCCCGTCGACAGACTCCTTCTCCGTACGCCGTCGGTCGTGCCCTCCGCTGCCGAGGCGCCCGAGCCCGCCGGTGACACCGTCGCGGTGACCGCCGTCGACGACGAGGGCAACGCCGTCACGCTGATCCAGAGCGTCTTCGAGAGCTTCGGCGCGGGCCTGCTCGACCCGGCGACCGGGGTGGTGCTGCACAACCGGGGCTCGTCGTTCAGCCTCGACCCGGCCCACCCCGCCCACCTCGGACCCGGCCTGCGCCCGCCGCACACACTTTGCCCGGCCATCGCCACCACCGAGGACAGTGTGATCGCGCTGGGCTGCCAGGGCGGCCGCGCTCAGCCGTGGATCCTGGCCCAGCTGGCCCCCGACGTGCTCTCGGCCCCCGACCCCGGCGCCCTGGTGACCCGCCCCCGCTGGATCATCCGCGGCGACCACCTGATCCTCGAACCGGGCCTGGCCGAGCCACCCGGCACTTCGGACCTGCGGGTCTCGACCGTCCCGGCCTTGCACGACGACGCCGGCCACGTTCAGCTCTCCCGCCTGCGCAACGGCCTGCTGGACGCCGGAAGCGACCCCCGCGCCGACGGCCTGGCCGCGGTGCTTCCGTGATGAACGGTCCGGCATCAGCAGCTGCCGGACCGCTCGCCATTGCACGACAGCCACCCCCTCCCCGGGATGACCGCGCCTGCACCTAGTCAAACGACCCCTAGGCGCGAGTCAACTATGGCACGCCCCTTCAACGGCAGTCAACGGCCAGGCGGCGTCTCGCAGCGCGAATCCACAGTGGCGGATTCCCTTCCCTCAGTTCGTCAGCGGCCGACCCTGATCCGCCGCTCTTCGACCGTCAAGCGGAAACGGCCGGTAGGGGGCAGTTCCGCCGCTCGAGCCTCCCAGCCGCCGGAGGCGTTGCGCACCGCGGAATTGACAAGAACCGGCGAATCGGGACCGCCGAAGGACGCCAGCGTCACATGGTCATCCAGCGAGGCCGCCGGTCGCTGCTGCCGAAATATGGCCTTTCCCCAGTCGGCGGCGAGCCCCCGGAAGACCCGCTTGCGTTTCCAGAACGGGCTGCGCGGCCCGGACGAGCCGAGCCGCACCTCGACCCCGTCGTCAAGACTCACGGCCGCGCCGACGGTGTCCTCGCTGTCGAATCGCGCGTCGTGAACGTCATCCAGGCTCAGTTCCAGCACCGTGACGCCGGCTCGGGACAGTTTCAGATGGCCGCGGAGTGCCGGCCCGGCCTGTTCGACCCGCAAACAGCCGACCCGCACATCGGGCAACTCGCCAGGGACGATTCCGGCCTGATCGGTTTCGGAGAGAAGTTCGGGTTGTCCGGCCATCCACAAGCGACGGGCTGGGCGCCCGTGCCCCATCCAGGCAAGAGCCGCTCGCGCTCGCGCCGGGTCGGGCAGCGCGTGGAACAACGACATCGTGTTGTTGTCCCAGACGTCGGCGATGGTGGCGATCTCCTGGCGGTTGAAGAACCGCGCGTCGGCCGACAACTCCGCGATGCGGGCGGCCGACCGGTCGAGCAGCCCGGCCAGGAAGCTGGCCGTCACAGCAATTCCGCCAAGGGGGCTCGGACGCTGGGTGGGAACAGGTTGAGCGGCTCGAAGTCGGCCGGGGTGGCCCACAGCAGCTCGAAGCTGTTGAGCGGGCCGTTCTCGACCGCCTCGGGGCCGGACAGGACGGGGGTACCCTCGACGTCGGTCATGAGGAAGTAGACGGCCCGCCGTTTGACGTGCCGGCCCGACCACAGTTGCCGCTCGATGCGGGCGGTCAGCGTGGTCTCCTCGGTCAGCTCGCGCAGGGCCGCCTCCTCGAACGACTCTCCACGCTCGACACTCCCGCCCGGCAGCACGGCGTAGTGGTGACCCGCGCAGGCCAGGGCGCCACGCGGGCACATCACACACGGGCGGGGCCGCTGCAGGTATCGCTTGATCAGCAAGACCCGGCCCTCGGAGATCACGACGGCCACGGCGCGCGGTTGAGTCATGGGAAAAGAATGCCGCACAAACGGTCGATGTCGTCGTGGGTGGTGCCGAGGCCGAAGCTGACGCGGAGCAGGCCGCCGGTGCCGCAGTCGCCGTCGCCGCCGAGGCGCCGCACCAGCGGGTGGGCACAGAACATTCCCGCCCGTACGCCGATGCCGTGCTCGCGACCGAGCCGGTCGGCGACGGCGACCGGGTCGGGCAGGGCGTACGAGACGATGCCGACGCGCGGCTGCCGTCCGCCGAAGAGGGTGACACCTGCGGGGAGCGCAGCGAGCAGTGCACGCTCATGCTCGTCCAGCTTCGCGCGGTCGGCCTGCATCAACGCCTCGCAGACGGCGGCCAGCGCGACCGCCCCGACCAGGTTGGGGGTGCCGCCCTCGTGCCGCGCGGGGCCGGTCGCCCAGGTGACGTCGTGGTCGCCGACGGACAGGCTCGCGCCGCCGCCGCGCAGGTACGGTTCGGCCGCGTCGAGCCAGTCGCCGCGCCCGGCCAGCACGCCCGCCCCGAACGGCGCGTACAGCTTGTGCCCGGAGAAGGCGACATAGTCGGCGCCCAGCTCGCTCAGGTTCACCGGCCGGTGCGGCGCGAGCTGCGCGGCATCGAGCAAGACCCTTCCCCCGTACGAGTGAGCGACGTCAGCCAGCGCGCGGACCGGCCAGATCTCGCCCGTCACATTGCTCGCGCCGGTCACGGCGAGCAGCGCGGGGCCACGTACGGACTCGAAAGCGGAACGCACCTCCTGGACTGCCTCGTCGGGGTCGGCCGGCGCCGGCAGGCGCACGGGCGACGGCCAGGGCAGCAGGTTGGCGTGGTGCTCACCGTCGAACACGATCGTCGTGGTGCCCGCGGGCAGCGCGCGGGCCAGCAGGTTGAGCGAGTCTGTCGTGTTGCGCGTGAAGATGACGGTGTCGCCGTCGCGGGCGCCGACGAACTCTGCCACGATGTCGCGCGCCCGCTCGTAGGCGAGCGTCGACCGCTGCGATCGCAGACCCGCGCCGCGGTGCACGCTGCCGTAGTACGGAAGCAGATCCCGTACGGCGTCGGCCGCGGCCCGCACACAGGGCGCCGAGGCCGCGTAGTCGAGGTGAACGAACCGCCGCCCGTCCACGGTCAGGTCGGCACCGACGACATCAAGACGATCGACTGCGTCAGCTGAAAGGACCACCATGGCCACGCCTCCGGAGGCTCGCGCTTGCCCACGCCCGGCCGGGCGCAGACCTGGTCCTCACCCGGGGCACCCCATCGCGAACGGAAGGGTTGCCGGCCAGCAAGCCGGGGCTCCACGCTGGCACTCATGACCTGGGAAAGAGGCTAGCATCACTCAAGTCCTACCGGTCAAGTAGGCATAGGCTGGGCGCATGGACGAGCAGCTTTGGGCCGAGTGGCACGCCGAGCACGAGCGCACCCTCGCCGACCCGCACGGTTTCCTGGCCGTCACCAGCCTCAACTTCCTCACCGCGACCCCGCAGCGCTTCCCCGACGCCCCCGGCGAGTGGAGCACCGGCCCGGCCGGCCCCGTCGTCACCCTCACCCCCGGCGAATCGCTGACCGTCGACGGCGCCGAGGTAACCGGCCGCCACGAGTTCGGCGTCCTCCCCGAGCGCGGCGGCCTCAACGCCACGGCCGGCGAGGCCATCATCGAGGTAGCCAAACGCGGCGGCTTCGACATCGTCCGCCCCCGCCACCCCGGCAACGCGCTACGCACCGAGTTCCGCGGCACCCCCACATACGAGCCCACCAGCAAGTGGCAACTGACCGGCCGCTACGTCCCGTTCGACACCCCACGCGACATCACCGTGGGCGCCGCCGTCGAGGGTCTGGAGCACGTCTACGAGTCCCCCGGCGTGGTCGAGTTCGAGGCCCAGGGCACCCCGCTCTCCCTGACCCTGTTCAACGGCCGCACGCCGGGCTCGTTCTTCGCCCTCTTCACCGACGAAACCTCGGGCGTCACCACGTACGCGGCCAACCGCAGCCTGGCAATCCCCGCGCCGGCCCCCGACGGCACGGTCACCCTCGACTTCAACCGCGCCACCAACCTGCCCTGCGCCTACACAGACTTCGCGACCTGCCCCCTGCCACCCACCGAGAACAAACTCCCGATCGCGATCGAGGCCGGCGAGAAGATCCCGTACGAGCGCCAAGCGCACTCGGGGGCTTAGCTGCCGTCAACCAGTCCTTTGCGCAGCACCGGTGCGCGAGGCTCAGGTAATCCTCCCGCCCCTTCAACGGGGGGATTTCCGAAAGGAGTGACTGGACGTCCTGGATCGACGCGCCGAGCTGACTGATGACTTCCGAGACCGGTAGCGGCAGGCGCCCCGATCCTCTGCACTGATCACAAAGCGCATTGAAATCATCCAACCACCCTGAACCTTCGCAGCATTCACAAGCAGAAGTTCCAGAGGGCCAGACCGGGGCATGCCCGCACCGACAGCAGGCATGCCCGCCGACGGTCACGCAGTCCGACGAGACTTTCTTGTCCAGAAGGTCGCCGCAAATCGCACATCGCCCGCGCTGCCACCATTCCATCGCCTCAGTGAACCTGCGCGTGGCATATGCGCACGTCTCACCGACAACTCGTCCGATGACCCGGAACTCGGGCCACTGCCAGCAAACAGGCTCGGACCCAACTGCGCGCCGGCCCATGCCGCCTCGCTTCGTCAGGCACCTCCGGTGGAGGTCCGTGCGATCGGTTTACTCCCGGACGAAGCGAGCGGCAATAAGTGGAGGTCAGTCTGTCGTGCCCCCGACAGCGTCGCGCCAGGAGAATTCGGGGGTGTAGCCGAGTAGGCGGCGGGCTTTGTCGATGGAGAGGAGGGTTTCGTGTTCGGTGAGGTCTTTTTTGAGGGGGAGGTCGGGGAAGACCTCGGCGGCCAGTGCGGTGCTGGGGCGGGTCATCACGGTGTCGGCGTTGGCGATCACGAAAACTTCAACACCGGGTTTCCCGTACGCGAGGGAGAGTCGGACTGCTTGGGCGCCGTCGCGGGCGTCGATGTAGCCCCACGCGTTCCAGCTGCGTTGGTGGGGGTCAGTGTCGTACGTGGGGAAGGTTTTGTAGTCGGCGGGCTCCATGACGTTGGAGAAGCGTAGGCCGATCATCGTCAGCGTCGGGTCCCAGCGGCAGAACTGGGCGGCCATCTGCTCCTCGAGGTGCTTGGCCAGCGAGTACGACGAGTTGGGGCGGGCCGGATAGTCCTCGTCGGCCGGCAGGTACGGCGGTGGGGTGTCCTCGAAGGGCAGGCCGAGCACGGTCTCGCTGGACGCCCAGACGATGGTCTTGATGCCGGCTGTGCGGGCGGCGGCGAAGACGTTGTATGTCACCGTGATGTTGTTGTGGAAGGTCGCCGCGTTGGGGAGGAGGCCGGGGGCGGGGATCGCGGCCAGGTGGACCACGGCGTCGATCTTGTCGTAGCGGTCGTCGACGGCGGTCAGCACGGAGACGGCCTGGCCGAAATCGGACAAATCGGCCCTCGTCCACAGAGCCCGTGGATCGCTCCCCGGCGCCACGTCGAGGTTGACGACCTGGTGGCCGTGGTCGAGCAGATCCTTGACGACGGCGCGGCCGAGTTTGCCACTGCCACCGGTTACCGCGATGCGAGCCATGCAGACCTTTCTACCCCCGTACGAGGTGGGCTCGCAGGGCGGCCGCGATCTGCCCCGCCGCGGCGAGCTGGTCAGGTGTCAGGGCGTCGACGAAGAGCTCGCGGATGTCGCGCAGATGCGGGCGGGTGGCCTCCTGGAAAGCGGCGAGCCCCTCCGGCGCCAGCACTACCTCGTGGCCACGGTTGTCGGTGAGGCACTCCTCGCGGCGGATCAGCCCGCGCTTCTCCATCCGGCCGAGGTGGTGTGACAGGCGGCTGCGTTCCCAGCCGATCGTGGCCGCCAGCTCGGACGACCGCAGCCGCTGCCCGACGGCTTCGCTCAGCGCGAGCAGCACGGCGTAATCCCCCGGCGAGAGCCCGGACGACTGCTGCAGCCGGGCCGTCAGCTCGGCCCGGACGAGGTCGCCGGTCTCGAGGAAGTCGCGCCAGACCCGCAGTTCCTCCTGGGTGGGGAACCGCCGCGTGGTTGCGCTCACAACTCCACCTCCTGTGATTGACGTGTCAATAGTAGCGGGCATAATTGACACGTCAATCAGCTTGAGAGGGTCATGATGACGGAACTCACGTTCGGGCTCGACACCTTCGGCGACCGGCCGGAGGACGACAACGGCACCCTGCTCTCGCACGGCGCCGCCATCCGCCAGGTCGTCGACGAGGCCGTGCTGGCCGACGAGCTGGGCGTCGACGTGATCGCGCTGGGCGAGCACCACCGCCCGGAGTATGCGATCTCCAGCCCCGAGACCGTGCTCGCGGGCATCGCGGGCAAGACCGAGCGCATCCGCCTGGCCTCCGGTGTCACGGTGCTGAGCTCCGACGACCCCGTACGGGTGTTCCAGCGCTTCGCCACCGTCGACGCGCTCTCGAACGGCCGGGCCGAGGTCATCCTGGGCCGCGGGTCGTTCACCGAGTCGTTCCCGCTGTTCGGCTATGACATGGCCGACTACGACAAGCTGTTCGAGGAGAAGATCGAGCTCTTCGTGCAGCTGCTCGACGAGAAGCCGGTGACCTGGAGCGGCACGACCCGGGCGCCGCTGGTCGACGCCGACGTGTTCCCCAAGACCGATTCCGGCCGGCTGACGACGTGGGTCGGCGTGGGCGGCTCCCCGCAGTCCGTGGTCCGTACGGCGCGTTACGGCCTGCCCCTGATGCTCGCGATCATCGGCGGAACGCCCGACCGCTTCACCCCGTACGTGGATCTGTATCGCCGGGCCGCCGACCAGCTCGGCACGGTCGCGCACCCGGTCGGGATGCACTCGCCGGGGTTCATCGCGGACACCGACGAGCAGGCCAAGGAGTTGTTCTACCCGCGCTACAAGGTCATGCGGGACCGGATCGGCGCCCTGCGGGGCTGGCCGCCGCTGCGCAAGCAGGAGTTCGACTACGAGGTCGAGCACGGCTCGCTCTACATCGGCTCGCCCGAGACCGTGGCCCGCAAGATGGCCCGCGCGATCAAGGCGCTCGACGTCGGCCGGTTCGACCTGATCTACAGCGCCGGGTCGACCCCGGCCAGTGCCCGGCTGCGCGCCGTCGAGCTGTTCGGCACTAAGGTGCTGCCGATGACGCGTGAAATCCTGGCGGCGGGCTGACATGGCGACGATCGGCATCCTCGGCGCGGGCAAGGTCGGCACCGTGCTGGCCCGGCTCGCGATGGCGGCCGGGCACAAGGTGCTCATCTCCGGCTCGGGCGACGCCTCGAAGATCGGTCTGATCATCAGCGTGCTCGTGCCGGGGGCCGAGCCCACCACCTCGGCCGACGCGGCGGCCCGGGCCGACGTCGTGGTGCTGGCCCTGCCGCTGGGCAAGCACCGGACGCTGCCGGTCGAGCAGCTGCGCGGCAAGCTCGTCGTCGACGCCATGAACTACTGGTGGGAGGTCGACGGCATCCGTGACGACCTGACCGACCCGCGCACGTCGTCGAGCGAGATCGTGCAGGCCTTCCTGCCCGAGTCGCGCGTGGTCAAGGCGTTCAACCACATGGGCTATCACGACCTCGAGGAGGGCGCGCGGCCCGCCGGCACGCCCGGCCGCAAGGCGATCGCGGTGGCCGGGGACGACCCGGAGGACGTGGCCGCGGTCTCGGCGCTCGTCGACGACCTCGGGTTCGACCCCGTGGTGGCCGGTCCGCTGGCCCGGGGCGTACGGCTGGAGCCGGGCACCGAGGCGTTCGGCGCCAACGTCCCGGCGGCGGAACTGGAGGCCATGATCGGCCGTTTCCCCGCTTCCGAGCGTGGTCGTGTGGTACTCGAAGCCCGTGGCGGCGGACACGCCGGATAGGACCTCCCAAGCGGGCACGACGAGCGCAGAATGAGCCGGTGAGCGAACCGGCGGCCCCGCAGGTCCAGCACGACCACCATGACCATCACGACCACTCGAAGCTGAAGGCGGCCGTCGTCGTCGGCGCACTCGGGGTCGTGTTCGGCGACATCGGGACGAGCCCGATCTACACCCTGCAGACGATCTTCAACCCGGCCGACCCGCACCCCGTGCCGATCAGCGACGGCAACATCCTGGGCGTCGTGTCGACGATCTTCTGGTCCGTCATGATCATCGTGACGCTGACGTACATCTCGCTAGTGATGCGGGTCAACAACGACGGTGAGGGCGGCATCATGGCCCTCATCACGCTGCTGCGCCGCTGGGGGTCCGACCACCGCCGGCGCAGCGCGGTCATCCTGGCCGCGCTGGGCATCTTCGGCGCCTCGCTGTTCTTCGGCGACAGCATGATCACCCCGGCCATCTCGGTGCTGTCCGCGATCGAGGGGCTCGAAACCGTGCGCCCCGGCCTCGAAGAGCTGGTCGTGCCGATCACCGCCGTGATCATCGTGATCCTGTTCGCGTTCCAGCGGCACGGCACGGCGGCCGTCGGGCGGCTCTTCGGCCCCATCATGATCGCCTGGTTCACGGTGATCGGCGCGGCCGGCGTGTGGGGCATCGTCGACGAGCCCCGCATCCTCGAGGCCCTCTCCCCCACCTTCGCGATCGGCTTCCTGGCCGGCAACTTCCACATCGCGTTCTTCGCGCTGGCCGCGATCGTGCTCTCGGTGACCGGCGCCGAGGCCCTGTACGCCGACATGGGCCACTTCGGGCGCAAGGCGATCGTGGCCGGGTGGCTCGCGCTGGTGCTGCCCGCCTGCACGCTGAGCTACCTGGGCCAGGGCGCCCTGCTGCTCGACGACCCGGGCAAGCTGACCAGCCCGTTCTTCCTGCTCGTGCCCGACGCGGCCCGGCTGCCCCTGGTCATCCTGGCCACGGCGGCCACCGTGATCGCCGCGCAGGCCGTCATCACCGGCGCCTACTCCGTGGCGTCACAGGCCGGCCAGCTCGGCTACCTTCCGCGACTGCGCATCGCGCACACCTCGGAGTCGACGGTCGGCCAGATCTACGTACCGTGGATCAATTGGCTGCTCATGGTCGCGGTGCTGGTGCTGGTCTTCGCGTTCCGCAGCTCGGCGGCGCTCGCTTATGCGTACGGGATGGCCGTGGTCGGCACGATCACCATCACCACGCTGTTGTTCCTGTATTTCGCGCGGGTCCGCTGGCACGCCCCGAAGTGGCTGGTGATCGGCGGGGGCGGCCTGCTGCTCGCCACCGACCTGCTGTTCGTCAGCGCCAACCTGACCAAGCTCGTGCACGGCGCGTGGCTGCCGCTGCTGATCGGGGTGATCGCGTTCACGGTGATGACCACGTGGCAGCGCGGCCGGCAGATCGTCACCGCGGAGCGTGACAAGGCCGAGGGTTCGCTGCGTGAGTTCGTCGACGACATGCAGACCCGCACGCCGGCCCTGACCCGGGTGCCGGGCACGGCGATCTTCCTGAACCGCGGCAAGCAGACCGCCCCGCTCGCGCTGCGGGCCAACGTCGAGCACAACCACGTGCGGCACGACCACGTGATCATCCTGTCGATCGAGACCGTGCCGGTGCCGCGGCTCCCCGACGACCAGCGCATCGCCGTCGACGACCTGGGCTACGCGGGCGACGGCATGACCCACGTGAGCGCGCGCTACGGATACATGGAGACGCCCGACGTGCCGGCCCTGCTGCGGACGCTGCAGGCCGAGCAGACCGAGGGCCCGATCTCGGTCGGCGACGCGTCCTACTTCCTGTCGAAGATCGAGCTCACCCGCGGCAGCTCACGCACGATGGCTCCGTGGCGCAAACGGCTGTTCATCGCCACCTCCTACATCACGGCCGACGCGGCGGAATACTTCAGCCTGCCCCGCGACCGTACGGTGATCATGGGGTCTCGAATCGAGGTGTGAAGTGGCGCAGCGTGGCCTCGGTCTTGGTCACCTGCGGCTGGTCGTCGGGGACGATCCCGTACGCCCGGAGCGCGCTGGACGTCTCGTCGGCGATCTCGGGCGCCCGCTCCGACGGGCAGCGCGTCGACAGCTCGGCGATCACAGTCTTGTCGGGGAACGTCCACTGCTCGGCGACCAGCGGGTGGTCGAGCGCCGCCAGCTGGAGCCGGCACCGCCGCACGACCACCGGGCCGAACGTGAGCAGGGTGTTCAACGGCACATTGGCGTACGCGGTGAGCAGGCGCTTCTGCCGGTTCGAGAGCAGCCGGGCCAGGGGCTTGCCGGCCCGGACCGTGCGCTCGACGTCGTGCCGCCCGAGGCGCCGCTTGAGCGTGCCCGAGCAGGCGTAGTTGTCGGGCAGCGCGTCGATCTCGACGGCGAACCCGTCGTCGCGCCGCAGCCAGCCCGGCAGCGCCTTGGGCAGCACCGGCCGCAGCTTGACCACGGCGTCGGCGCAGCGGCCCTTGTTGCTGCGGATCCGGACGATCAGGCCGTGCTGCTGCAGGGCGAGATCGACGGTGTCGAGGAAGTAGACCTTCCGCGTCAGACCACTCTTGAGATCGGCCCCGAGCTTGCGCAGGTCGCCATCGGCGACGGCCACCTTGAGCTCGACCTTGGGCACCTGGCCGGTCAGCGGAGGCTGCCAGAAACCCCTGGTCATCAATGCTTCAGTCACTGCACACCCGTGTCGATCGTGGTCCGATAGGGCGACCCGCATTCCCCGGATCGACCATGGGAAACGTTCCCTCTCTTTCCGTCATGTCCAGCTCGTTAACTTCGCGTTCACCTTGCCAGCCCCTGGACTTTACCTAACGGCAGGCAAGCGGCAATCCTACCCAACGTCAGGACCAGGCAACCCTCGTCGACTCGGCGGAGGCTGCCCGCTCATAGACGGCAGCGGTCAGCCAGGCCTGAGCCAAGTGCTCGGAATCGTGCGGATCAAGTCGGCCGAAGACATCCCGCGTACGCCGTACGCCCGCCGCCGCGAGCGCCTCGACCACGGCGGCGGCGGTCGTCAGGTGGGCGGCGGCCAGGCGTCGGGCGTCCTGCTCGGCACCCGACAGGAGGGCCGCGCGGCCGGTGGCCACGACCCGTTCCAGCTGGTGCCGAACCAGGTGCAGCGGGGGCGCCGGACGGGGTGGCGGAGGTGGGTCGCACGGGGTCGGACCGGGGACATCCGCCCTGGTCAAGCGTTGGGCGCCGAGGTCGGCGTGGCCTCCGTACGACGGCGGGAGCCAGGCCGCGGCGACGGCCAGGGCATCGATCCGGGCCGGGCCGGTGAAACGCCCGATGATCCGTACGGGGTGGCCTTGGGCTTGCGTGGCGAGCAGTCGCAGGTTGCCTACGTAAGGCAGGGCGGGATCTTCGTGCGGCGCTTCGACGGCGATGGCCGTGCCTCTCCCCTCGGCACCTTCGGCTGCCGTGCCTGCGCCTATGACCTTGATCAACATCCCCCGGCGGTCGGTGCCGATAATCACACCATTGACGTACGCCAGGTCGTGTGCGGCGGGCCGTTCCTGGGCGGGCAGCGCGGCTGCGGTCAGCCAGCGGTCGACTTGATAGGCCAGCGGGACGCGCCAAAGAGCGTCGAGCGGCTCCTCGAACCAGCCTGCGCCCGGCGCGGAGACTGCCTGGCGAGCCCGGCCGTGACTGAGCCGCCCGGCCGCCGAGGCGTGGGCATTGATCGCGCGCAGCCCGGCTCGTGACAGGTTGTGGTGGCTGAGGCGCACCTCGCCCAGGTCGACCGAGGCCCGCGTGGCCGTGAGCGCGACTGACGGCTCGGCCGGCTTGACGTCGGACACCACCCAGACGCGGCCCTGGGAGTCGGCCAGGTAAGTCACCGCGCCGGCGTGGCCGGTCGCCGCTCGTACGGGCTCGGCGAAAAGCCCGAAGAGCCGCAGGTCGCCGACCGGTTGGTAGTCGCGTCGAGCCACCCCTACGGCCCGGCCATCACCGGTGGCCAGGCGATGACACGTGCCGAGGAGCTCACGCAGGTCGTCGGCCAGCTCGGCGCGCCGGAACGCCGGATCCTCACGCCGGGCGGCCCGCAGATGTTCGACCACACGCACGGTCGCCGCGGCGGCGGTGTGCAGGCCGGTCGAGCGAGCCTGGTGGGCGGCGCGGAGCAGCGAGGCCTGCATGACCGCCCCGCCACCGGGGACGCCTCCGGCCAGCATCTCGGCCGCAGCCGACCATAGGTGGTGAGCGGCTTGACGCTGGGCGGCGCTGACTTGCGGATGCCCGGTGGCCGCGGCCGGTACGGGGCCGGCTTGGCCGGGGACGATCGCCGTGGCCGCGGCACCGGGATCGGGCTGGGCGTCGGACTTACGCGCCGGTTCGGCATCGGAGCCACGCTGTTTCCCCGCACCGGCACCGGCGGCGACCGGCTCCAGCTCCGGCTTTAGCCCCGGATTCAACCTCGGCCCCGGCGCAAGCCCCGGATTTGACCTCGGCCCCGGCGCAAGCCCCGGCTCCGACCCCGACTCCCGCTTCAGCCCCGCACTCGACCTCGGCCCCGGCTCCGACCCCGACTCCCGCTTCAGCCCCGCACTCGACCTCGGCCCCGGCGCAAGCCCCGGCTCCGACCCCGACTCCCGCTTCAGCCCCGCACTCGACCTCGGCCCCGGCGCAAGCCCCGGCTCCGACCCCGGCTCCGGCTCCGGCTCCGGCTCGAAAACGGCGGGAGGCAGCGGCTCGGCATCAGCGGACGGCTTCGACTCGCCATCTGCTCCTGGCTGCGAATCGGCGGTCAGATCCGGGTCTGCGCCTGTCCCCGCCCGCGCGATGGGCGACTCCAGCCCGCCATCCACGGCTGACTCCAGCCCGGCATCCGTCGACAGCTTCAGTCCGGCATTTGCGGACGGCTCCGGACCGGCATTTGTGGACGGCTCCGGCTCGTCGGTGAGGATGGGGGCGGCGCTGAGGACTGCGGCGCGGTGCAGGCAGCGGGGAAACAGCAGGCAGCTGCAGACGGCGTCGGCCTCCGTGAGCACCGGGATCGTCAGTGTGACCGTGGTCTTGTCGTCGGGGTGGACCGTCACGGTGGTGCCGGTCGTGTCGGTGGGCCAGGCCGACGCCTGTTCGACGGCGGCGTCGAGGCGACCCTTGAGCCGGGCGGGCAGGGCGGCGACGGCCGCGGCGGTGACGGCCGGGTCGACCGGGGGCAGGCTCATCGGACCCGGTCCCCGATCCAGCCGGCCAGCTCGAGCGGGCTCAGCGCGGCCACCGGCATCCCCGCCGCGACGAGCTGCCCCGCCACGCCGGTGCTGTAGCGCGGCCGGCCCCGGTCGTCGAGGCTGGCGCAGCCGAGCAGGGTCATGCCGTCGTCGACCAGGGCCCGGGTGGCGCCGAGCAGGTCACCGATCGGGAAGCCCTCCTCGAAGTCGCTGATCGTCACGACCATCGTGCGCGCGGGCACGATGCTCATCTGCCGGGCGTACCGCAGCGCCGCGGCGATGTGCGTGCCGCCGCCGACGCGGATTCCCAGCAGCAGCGACAGCGGGTCGGTCACGCGGTCGGTCAGGTCGATCACCTCGG
Source organism: Paractinoplanes lichenicola (assembly GCF_016785085.1). GTDB lineage: Bacteria > Actinomycetota > Actinomycetes > Mycobacteriales > Micromonosporaceae > Actinoplanes > Actinoplanes lichenicola. Next base: position 753,230 of record NZ_JAENHO010000002.1, on the reverse strand, counting down.
TCGAGAACGTGACGAAGTGCGTCCGCAGCGCGGGCACCCCGGCCAGCACCGACGCCGTGAGCGCGGCCCAGATCGTCGACTCCTCCATCGACCCCGACACGTCGACCAGCAGAATCACCTGCCAGTCGACGCTGCGCCGCCCGCGGCTGCGGAACACCGGCCGCTCCGGAACGATCCGCGGCCGCCCGGCGTCGTCGGCCCGTACGGTGTGCAGGTTGCGCCGCACCGTCGCCGCCAGGTCGAGCCGCCCCGTCGGCCGCAGCGTGGGCCGCGGCGTCCCGATGCCGGTCAGCGCGGGCCGGATCCGCCGGGCCAGCCGCGCGGTCAGCTCATCGGTGAGCCGGGCGACCAACGGCCGCAGCTTGGCCAACCGGGCCTCGGGCAGCCCACCGGCCAGCGAGAGCACCGCATGCAACAGATCAACCGACGCCCGTACGCGGTCAGGGTCGGCCGCCATCAAGGCGTCGAGCCGCCCCTTCTCGGCCGCCCGGGCCAGCACCTCGTCGCGCACATCGGCCCCGAACAGCGCCTCCACATCGGTCAGCCAGTCCCGCACCTCGGGGTAGGCGGCCTCCTGCCCACCCCCACCACCGACCGTGTACGCACCCTCGCCGCGCCCGGCCCCGTAGAGCTCGTCGAGCGCCGTCGCCAGCCGCCGTTGCCGCTGCGACAGCCGCTCACTCTCCCGCCCGAGCAACAGCCGCCACCGCTCCACCGCCCCGATCGCCGTCGCGCCGTCATCCACAAAGGACGAAAAGGCGGCCCCAGAATGGTCGGAATTCGCGGGTGGGACGGGATTCGCGGGCGTGGCAAGGTCCGGAGCCGTCTCCGGATTTGCAGGCGGCACAAGACTCGAAGCCGCCGGATTCGTGGCTGCAGGGTTCGGAGGCGTTGAGGGAGCCGGGATCGCTGCAGTTGCGGATGGAGTGCCCGTTGAAGCGGTCATGCCCCGGATCGCGGCGGCGCCCGCACGGTCGGCGGCGAGCCAGGCGGCCAGCGTGGTGGCGTCGGTGGGCAGTTCGGTCGAGAACTCGCCGTGTTCGGTGGTCACCGTTTGCAGTAGGCGGTCGCGGTCGGCCGGGGACAGGGCGTCGAAGCCGCCGCGCAGGGCGGGCAATCGGCGTACGAAGGTGTCGTCGGGCATGTCCTCGATGACGGTCAGCAGGGGCGTCAACGCCTCGCCGGGCGACTGCAACAGGGCACCGGCCACGCTCAGGGCGCCGCGGAGGCGGTCGGTGGCCTCGGCGCCGGGCAGGTCGGCCCACGACCCCAGGCGTACGCCGAAAGCTTGTGGCTCCTCGTGCCCCAGCAGCACCCCGACGGCCGCCGCGGCGCCGCGCATCAGGGGTGAGCCGTCGCGGGCCAGCGTCTTGATCGCGTGGCCGAGCCGGAGCCGGCGACCGGACTCGTCGGCCGACTGCACCAGGTCGAGCAGGGCCCGCGCGTCCTCCACGCGTTGCGAACCGGTCAGCCCACCGATCGCCGCCACCGCCGAGGCGTGCAACGTGTCGCGCGCCTCGGGCACGCCCGCGAGCGGCTCACCGAGATGACCGCGTTGGAGCCGCCCGAGCAGCCGCAGCGCCGCCACGATCTGATCGAGCGAACCCACCATTTCCCGTACGTCGGACAACCGCTCGCAGGCCAGCCCCGGCAGCCCGCACGCGGCCGCCTCCTCGAGCCCGTCCAGGGCCTGCTCGGCGGTCGGCCCGCCATCGCGTTGCTCGCGGCGGCGACGGCTCGCCAGCACCCCCTCGGCCGCCTGCGCGAGCGTCACGCCGTGCAACCCGGCAATGGCCAGCGCGGCGTCGGCCGTGGGCGTCCACTCCACCCGCCACGTGGTGGTCAGCGTCTCGCCGCCCGGCACCGGCCCCGCCGTGCCCGCACTGCCGTAGAAGGCGCCGCACGCGTTGAGCCGCCGGATCGTGTGATCCCGTTCCCGGTCGGTGGGCGACCGCATCGGATCGAGCCGGACGCGTTGCCACTTGTCCCCGGGACCGGCGAGCTTGAGCCGCTTCAGATCGCGCTCCACGGCCGGCCGCAACCCCGTGACGGGCGCCCCCTTGGGCAGGCGACCCCGCTGCCGTCCGATCAGGACGGTCTCCATGGCCTTCGCCACTCCACGGCCCACGCCCACGGGAGCGCCCTGCGCGAGCACGGTCTGCAACGCCTCGACAAGCTCACCACGACCGGGCGCGGGCAACGACCGCAGCGACGCCAGATCCCCGGCCAGCCGAGCCACTTCGGCCGCCTCGCCGGGCCCGGCCGGTTGCCCCTGCCCGCGCAACTCCCGAGCCACCTCGACGGCGAACCGGTCGGCCGCCCGCCGAACTCCCTCCGGCTCAGCTCCACACTCGAAAACGGCTTGCTGCCACCGCGGATCCCGAATCCCGGCCGGATAGCCGGACCGCGCATCAAGCAGATCAAACGTATAGGGCACAAGCGAAACAACAGGCCCAGCAGTCCCCGAGCCTGCGCCCGGACGAGCAAGCAAAGGGCCAGCGGGCGCGACGTCGCCAGACGCGGAGTCGCCGGACCCAGAATCAGCGGCCGCAGAACTGCCGGGCATGGCGTCGCCAAGCGCCGTGTCGCCGGGCATGGCGTCGCCGAGCGCCATGTCGCCGGGCACGGCGCCAACGGCAGCAGAGCCACCGGACGCAACGTCGACGGGCGCAGAGTCGTCGGGCGCAGAGTCGACGGGCGCAGAGTCGTCGGGCGCAGAGTCGTCGGGCGCAGGGCCAACGGCAGCAGAGCCACCGGACGCAACGTCGACGGGCGCCGAGCCACTCATCGCGGACTTGCCGGTCGCGGAACTAGCGCCCGACGCGGCCTCACGGGTGGCGGCGGTGTGGCTGGACCAGTGGGCGGAGAACGAGGGCGGGATCGGGCCGTCCAGGAGCGCGGGGGCGTGGAAAGCGCCGATGACGACGGAGACTCGGCCCTGCGTCAGGGCGAGGTGGCCTCTCATCCAGGCTTCGCGAGCCAAGTCGAGGTCGTCGATGTTCGCACGGGAGGCGTCGTGGCGTAGCGCCCAGCCGACGGCCAGCGCGGCTCGGCGCACCGACTCGGGCGAGTTCCCCGGCGCGGCGGCCTCGACCCATCGGTCCCACAGATCGTCACCGGCGCGCCCCGACAGGGTCGCCTGCACGGTCTCGCCGAGCGTCGGCCCCAACGCCGGAGCCGACAACGGCCCACCCGACGGCGGTCGGTCCGTCAGGGCGGAAGACGGCCCCACCGTTCGCTCGCCTGGCCCGGCAGACGTTGGCCCGGGCGACGGCTGAGCCGAGGGATCGAGCGACGGCACACCGGCCGGAGCGGGAAGGGCAGCCGCGTAGTCGTCCTGGCGGGCGGGGTCCGTCAAAGGCAGATCGCAGCAGATGGCGGGGATGCCGTGCTCGAAAGCCCACCGCAGGGCGGCCAGTTCGGGGCTGAAGTCGGCGAACGGGTAGAACGCGACCGGCCCGTCCACAGTGGCCGCGGCCAGCGCGACCGGAGCCGACAGCGCGGGGTCGGCCAGCCAGCGCAGCCATGGTTGCATCTCGGCCGGGAGCTCGACCAGCACCGTCGCCGGGGCGAAGGCGTCGAGCAGGGCCGGCACGGCGGCCGCCAGCACCGGGGAGTGATGGCGGACGCCGATCAGCTGGACGCGGGGGTCGTCGGCCAGCGCGGCTATCTGCGACCGAGGGTCGGTCGGCGCGGCTGTCTGCGACCGGGAATCGGTCGGCGCGGCGAGCTGCGACCGGGGGTCAGTCACGTAGCACGTCCCGGTGTTCCCACAGTTGGCGCCACATGCGCGAACCCGCCTCGGCCCGCCGGCGCAGGGCGCCGTCCCAGTAGGCCAGCAGGCGTTCGGCGTCGGCCGGGTCGTCCTTGCGGACCACGCCGAGCAGGTGGCCGGGCAGCAGCGACAGCGGGTCGGGGCCGGGCAGGTACGCCGTGGACAGCCCGATCGAGGCGGCCACCGCGACCGCCTCGGCCGTGCTCATCACCGACGACGGGCGTTCCACCTCCCAGCCTTCGGCGCTGCTGCCCGTACGCAAATCGCGGAACGCCGTCACCAGCGTCTCGAGCACCGCCTCGTCGATGCCGAAGGTGGCCCCGCCGCGTTCGACGGCGGAGCGGGCCTGGCGGGTCACCAGCGCCACCTCGGCGTCGAGGTCGGCGATCGGCGGCACCACCTCGAAGTTGAAGCGGCGTTTGAGCGCGGCCGACATCTCGGAGACGCCGCGGTCGCGCAGGTTGGCCGTGGCGATCAGGCAGAACCCGGGCACCGCGAAGTCCGTGGTGCCGAGCTCGGGCACGCTGATCCGGCGCTCCGACATGATCGAAACCAGGGCGTCCTGCACCTCGGGCAGGCAGCGGGTGATCTCCTCGACGCGGGCGACGGCCGCGGTGCGCATGGCGGTGAGGATCGGCGACGGCACCAGCGACTCGGGCGAGGGCCCCTGGGCCAGCAGCAGCGCGTAGTTCCAGCCGTACCGGAGCTGGTCCTCGCTCGTGCCCGCGGTGCCCTGCACGGCCAGCGCGCTCGTGCCGCAGACGGCCGCGGCGAGCAGCTCGGACAGCATCGACTTGGCCGTGCCGGGCTCGCCCACCAGCAGCAGCCCGCGCTCCCCGGCCAGCGTGACGACGCACCGCTCGACCAGGGCGCGCTCGCCGACGAACTTGGGCTCGATGACCCGGCCGTTGACCGGCGCGCCGCCCGAGCCGGCCACGAACGTGACCACGGCCCGCGGGGTGAGCCGCCAGCCGGGCGGGCGCGGGCCCTCGTCGGCGGCGGCGAGGAAGGCCAGCTCGTCGGCGTAGCGCAGCTCGGGCGGGTCGATCTGGCGGGCGGTCACGGCTTCTCCTCGAGGTCGCGATAGCGGGGCACGTCGCCGGCGGTGACCCGGGCCCAGGCCGCGGCGAACAGGTCAGGCAGCGGCTGCGCGACCGTCTGCGCCTTGCCCACACCGATCAGGAACTGCTCCTTCCAGCTCTCCACCGGCAGCCGCGGCGCGCGGGTCGCCTGCCAGCCGCCGGGCAGGAACACCGGCCGTCCGGCCCGTTCCCGTTTGGCCTGCACGAGAAGCTCGGCCGCGACGAGGGCCTGCTGCGCCTTGCGGACCGCGGCCAGCTTCCAGCCGTTGAAGCCCTGCACGGCCTTGTCGGTCGGGTCGGGCAGGGTGAGCACCTGCAAGTAATACGCCGCGGTGTCGGTGTCGAGCCCGTGCCGCTCGGCGACCTCGGCGACCACCTGCGGCGCGCTCACCCGGGGATCGCGCGGATCGCCGGTCGCACCCTCCGGTGTGGACACGAGCACGTCGACCCAGTCGGAGAGCAGCACGCGCAGGGCCGTGGCGGTCTCGTCGTCGACGAAGCCGAGCGCCGGATCGTCGGCGCCGGTCAGCTTGGCCGGGGCGACGTGGCAGCTGGCGTACGTGCCGTGCGGGCTGTGCACATACAGCGCCGGGCCGACCTCCGGCGTCCGGGCGTTGTCGAAGTAGCCGTTGCCGACGAGCAGGGCCGGGTTGGCGATTCGCGCCCGGGCCAGCCGCAACGCCTCGGGCAGGGCCGCCCGCAGCGGATCCTCCCAGCGCAGCCTGTATGCCAGCCAGGGCAACGCGACCGCCACCGCCTTCAGATATGGCTCGGCGAACGGCGTGCCCTCGTCGGCCCGGGTCATCAGTTGCCAATATCCCTCGGCCTCGCTGCGGCCGTCCGTGCTGAGCCAGTCACCCGCCTGGGGCCCGGCGATCGCCTGCAGCACGGCCGCCGCCACCGAGTCGTCGACCACTCGGGCGAAGTCGGCCACCAGATCTTCCGGTACGGGGATCTGGCGGCCCCGCAGCGCGATCCACTGCTCGGCGAGCGCGGTCACGTCGGGGCCGTGCGACCACAGGCCGGCCGGGTCGGCCGGCATCGCGGCGTCGAGCAGCGCCAGCCGTTGCCGGGCGGTCAGCTCGCTCAGCGAGGCCCGGGCCACCTTGGCGTGCGCGGCGCTCAGGCCCAGGGTCGTCCGCTGCTCGGCGGTCAGGAAGTTGGCCTCCCAGGCGGTGATGCCGGGCAGCCCGGCCAGCAGCAGAACGGCCTCGCCCCGGGTCATGCCGGTCGCCGTGGTCAGGGCGTCGGCCGCCTCCGGACGCCACGGCGCGGGGCCGCGCTCGGCCAGCAGGGTGAGGAACGTGCGCAGCCGCTCGCCCGTCAGCCGGCCGCCGACCGGGAACTCCCGGCGCAGGTTGACGCCCTCGGGCAGCGTGAAGACGCCGTCGGGCGAGACCTGGACCGCGTCCCGCTCCCAGCGCCGCCGGCCCTGGTGATAGTTCTGCTGCGGCGGGAAGAGGACGGTGAGCCGCTCGCCGTCACGCCGGACCTCCACTTCGCTCGCGCTCGCGCGGGGCTGGGTCAGCTGCACCAGCCGGGCCGGCGGGCCGTCGCCGGCCAGCGGGGTGCCGGCCAGTTCGCCCAGGAAGACGGCGAGCGCCTCGCGATCCGCCGGCAGCGTCGACGCGGCGGCGGCCCGCAGCGCGACCCCGCCCAGCCCGGCCAGCAGCCCCGTCCAGGCGGAGCCGACCGCGGGGATCTCGCCGCGCCCCGCGCCGTCGCGCAGCAGGGCGCCGACCAGGCGGACCTGCTCGAGGGTCTGATGCCGCCCCGAGCCGTTGCCGTAATAGACCCGGTGGCCTGAGGTGAGACCGTCCCACGCCTGGTCGAGGGCGTCGTCGGTGACCGACAGCGACGCGGGGGCGGCCTCGGGCACGGTGTCGAGATGCTCGGGGATCTCGGCCAGGCGGCGGCGCATGCGCACGGCCCGCGAGATCACCTCGGCCAGCCGGGCCCGGAGCGCGACGTCGGTGACCGCCGGCAGGTGGGCCACCAGGTTGGCCGTGACGGCCTTGTTGACCGCGGTCGTGCCGGTGACGTCGGCGTCGACCGTGAGCAGCCGGGCCGCGGTCTCGTCGTCGAGCTTGCGCAGGGCGGCCGAGCCGGCCTCGTCGCGGGTGCGCAACGCGTGCCACCAGGCCAGCGGGGGCAGGGTGGAGGAGCCCTCGTTGTGCTCGGCCAGCAGGTGCTCGCCGTCGGCCGTCCAGATCCGGGTGCGCGCGTGGGGATAGCCGTCGAGCTGGGTCACCGGCAGCACCTCGGCCGAGCCCGGCATCGTCACCGCACCCGAGAGCCGGTCGAGGTCGGTGCGCCCGACCCGATAGAGCGTCTCCTCGGTCAGGGTCACGCGACGGCCGTCGATGCCCACCCCCACCCGTACGCCCCCGGCCGTGGCCGAGCGCCAGCCGATCTGCCCGTCCCGCACGCCGAGCGGCGACGCGGCGAACTCGGGCACGGCCGGGCGCACCTGGCAGCGCTCGGCCGCCAGCTCCTCGCCCGGCGCGAGCCCGGCCAGGAACGCGGGAACGCTGTAACGGCCCAGCTCCCCCGTACGGGGATCGAACTCGCGCCACCGCCAGGCGCCTTCCTCCTGCTCGCACCGCCAGAACGCCTGGCCGTCGCTCGCCAGCGGGAAGATCTCGGCGGGGCCGCGCACGTCACCCGCGTGCACCGGACCCACGCCGGTGGTGAGCCCGCCGCCGGGCAAAGGCAGCGGTTGGGCGGGCACTCCCCAGCCCCGCCGGTGCGGGGTCCAGTTGTGCTCGTGCCGATCGTCGGGGCGCGACGCCCAGTAGGCGGCCGAGCCGTCCTCGGTCGTCCACGCGACGACCAGGTCGCCGTCGACGGAGAAGCAGGCGGTGTGCGGATAGTGCGCGCGGGCGTGCCGGTCGCCCTGGGGCGGGATGCGATAGACGTGCTCGGTGACCTGGCCGCCGGGCGTGACCACGTGGGCCGATTGGTCGTCGTAGAGCACGATCTCGGGCCAGGACTCGCCGATCCGCAAGTTTTTCTTCTCGCTCGCGGCCGCCTCGTACGCCGGCCAGACGAACTCGGCGGGCAGGCCGGCCCGCAGGGTGCGCGCGACGACCGTGGCCATGTCGACCTCGGTCAGCTCGCGGAAGCCGTCGGGCACCAGCGCCATGCCGGTCGGCGACCACAGCGCGGCCAGCTCGCTCAGCGAGACGTCGAGCCCGGCGACGGTGCCCGCGGCGGCCCGGCTGGTCTGCTCGCGCACGATCTCGGCGAGCACCTCGCGCACACCGGCCACGGCGAGCACCTGCTCCACCGTACGGACGGGAAGAGCGGGACTGGTGAGCGCGCTGCCCTCGCGGAGCCGGGCGATCGCGGCCCGCACCCCCAGTTTGAGCAGCGGCCGCAGGCGCGGGTCGGCGGCCAGCGCGGCCAGGTCACGACGGCCCGGCAGCTGGTCGCGAGCCCATTCGTCGAGGTCGAGCCCGCCCCGGAAGTGACCCTCGGGGATGGCGACCGGCACGCCGCCGGCCAGGCACAGGTCGAGCACGTCGAGCTCGACCCGGTAACGGTGGGGCGCGAGCTCGACCTCCCCCTCGGTCAGCAGCCGCGGGATCATGCGCTCGACCAGCCCGAGCAGCCGGGCGTTGCGCTTGACGCCGCGATAGCCGGAGCCGCGGGACGCGAGGAACCGTTCGAGCCAGCGGGCGGAGCGGCCGTCCCACGTGCCGGCGCCGGTCAGCTCGTCGGCCGTGCCGGCGGCCTCCAGCAGCTCGAGCCACTGCTCGGTGATGTCGGTGTCCCAGCCCGGCGGGTCGGGGAAGATCTCGAGCAGGCGGAACCGGACGGCGGCGTCGCGCTTCGCCAGCCGGACGAGGCTCTTGCGATACGCCTTCCACACCGACGGATGCGAACGGGCCATCGCGGGATAGGTCAGCAGCTGGGTGACGACCTCGTCGGCCTGCTGCTCGGCGTCGAGCCCGGCCGCCTTGGCCAGCCGGGCCAGGTCGGCCGCCATCGACGCGTGCGGCGGCAGACCACCGGCGACCCGGCGCAGGGCAAGAGTGCGCACCAGCTCGTACGCCTCGGCGGGGTCGCGGCGGCCGGTGACGCCGCGCCCGTACTCGGCCAGCATGGCGGCCGTCAGCGCACCGGCGAAGGCGAACTCGAGGTGCACGTCGCGCACCCTGTCCTCGTCGATGACCAGCCCGTGCACCTGCTCGGCGCGGCGGGCCTCGGTGAAGCAGGTGCCGGCCATCCGGGCGTTCTCGGCGGCCACGAAGGCGCGGCCGGCCTGCTCCCAGAAGGTCGGCAGGAACTGCGGGGCGGCGGCGCCGAGGCGCTGGGCCAGGCCGTCGTAGCCGTCCTTGGCGTTGCCGGGCTTGCTGCGGGCCGTGCGGGCCAGCCGCTCCATCTCTTTGACCAGGGCCAGGGCGTGACGGCCGTTGGCCGGGTCGTGCACGAGGGCCCAGGCCGGGAAGCCGAGCGCCTGCCGCCGGGCGTGGCCGACGGGGACGGGCGCGGCGGCCGGGGCGAAGCCGAGGAACTCCATCGAGATGTCCTCGGCCGGGCCGACAGTGGCGCCGACCAGCCGGACGACCGTGCGGTCGTCGAGCACCGGGTGGGTGTAGGCGCGGGCGGTGACGGTGTCGAGCCCGCCCCCGGACGGTTCGCCGGCCAGGATCGCCCCGGCCTCCAGCAGTGGCTCGCTCATCGGTCACCCTCCTCGTCGGCCACGCGCCCGGCGTGCAGCGTGGCGGCCATCCGCATGCCCTCGGACCAGGCCACCGGCGGAACGTCGGCGGCGGCGATCGGATCGCCGGACGCGTCGGCGAAGCTCAGCTCGGAGGTCGACGCCTCGACGCCGGGATCGCCGTCACCGATCCAGACCGAGGCGACGACTGTCGTGCCGCCCTCCCAGACCCGGCACACGGCCGTGCCGCCCTGCACGCGATAACCGGCCGAGGTGGCCCGCGACTGCACGTGGCGCAGCTCCTTGTAACGGGCCCCGGCGTAGCGCCGCAGTTCGGCGCGCCGCTCGGCCTCCGTCCCGGGGCGCCAGATCTCGCGGAAGAGCTGCAGCAGGCCCTGCTCGACACCGAGGTCGGCGGCGAACTCCCGCAGGTCGTCGAGGTCGGGAAGCCGTACGGGGTGGGGGATGGCCACGGCGGTGGCGGTGATCCGGGCGGACTCGCCGTCGAGGTCGACCACGCCCAGCCCGGTGGCCGGGTCGGCGTCACGCAGCAGGCCCGCGGCCGCGACATCCCACTCGCCGTCGGCGGTCAGCGGGACGACCACGGCGTCGTGCAGGACGGCCCGCCACGTCTCGTCGGCCCAGACCTGGGCGATGACCCCGGCCGGCACCGGCAGCGACCGGACCATCCACCGCTCCACCTCGCCCCGGCACGACGCATCGTGGCGGCGCAGCCACTCGACGAGCTGCCGCAGGCCGACGACCGCTTCGTGGTCCTTCAGCGCCTTGGGCAGGCTCTTGAGCGGTTTGCCCCCAGCACCCTTGCGCGCGACCACTTTGCCCTGGTCGACACTGATCTCGTAGTCGGTCCCGGCCGGCACCCAGCCCATCGGCACTCCCCCATCGGCGAACGTGCCGCGGATTGTGCCATCGGGGGCTGACACTTTTCCGGGCGACGCCCGAACGGCGGACGGGAGACGCTCACCGGCGGATCTGCCAGCGGCTGGTTCCAGTGGGATAGGCCCGGGTCGTGCACGGCGTCGCGGTGCCGTCGAAGATCTCGACCATCGACCCGTCCAGAAACAGTTGTGGCGGCACCAGGGGAGACGCCGGGACGTCGAACTCGGCCACCAGCGTGTCGTCGAGCCAGAGAGCGGTGGGCCCGGGCTCGAGCGGTGTGCCCGGTGGCAGCTCACGGGCGGGACGAGAGATCAGCACATCCCCGGCCAGGGTCAGCTCCCGGCAATAGGTCAGGCTGCCGGCCCAGGGCGCGCCGGGCGGCGGGTCCCGTTCCCACGCCCAGGCCCACATGAACGTACGGTCGGGCCGGGAGAGAACGTGCGGGGCGTAGAAGCACGGGCCGCGGTCGAGCAGGCCGCCCGCGACGGGTCGGAAGCGGGGGCCGGGCAGCGTCAGGTCGCCGACCAGATAGCGGACGCCGGCCGGCCTGCCGTGGTGCAACAGGGAAAGCAGCAGCACCCAGCGGTCGCCGAAGCGGATCAGGTTGGGGCATTCCCAGATGTTGGCCGGAGCGATCATGGCCGCCACCGGGTCGTCGCCGGGCAGCAGGACGCCCAGCTCGTGCCAGGAAGTGAGGTCGTCGCAGTCGTAGACCAGGACGCACGGCTGCCCGGCGGTGTGGCCCGCGCCCTGAAGCGCGTACCGGTGGCCGAACGCCTCGAAGACGTACGGGTCGCGGGCGTGACTGATGGCCGGGTCGTCCGGCTGGCCGGCCACCGGGGTCGACGTCTGCTCCCACGTGCGCATCGAGCGGTCGCCGCGGGCCAGCAGCACGACGGAGCGATAGGAGTCGTCGGACACACCACTGTAGATGGCCGTCGGCACTCCCCCGTCGTCGACGACACAACCGCTCCAGCACCCGTACGCATCGGGCCGGCCCGGCCGGTTGGCCAGCGCGATCGGCTCCTGGCGCCAGGAGACCAGGTCGGCCGAGCTCATGTGGCCCCACTTGATCGCGTCGTGCACGGGCGCGTCCGGGTTGTGCTGGAAGAACACGTGATAGCGGCCGCCGGCGAAGAAGCAGCCGTTCGGATCGTTCACCCAGCCCCGCTCGGGCCGCCCGTGCCGACGCGGAAAGCCGGGTCCACTACCCCCTCAGCTCGCTCTCGAAGCGATCCTGGTCCCAACGTTCGGCGACTGCCTGGCGCACCAGGTCGGCCTGCGTACGCGGGGCCAGGCCGTCGATCGGCTGGTCACGGTCGAGGTTCGCGGGGAAGGCGTAGCCCTCGGCCGACGCGGCGATCACGTTGTCGACCGAGCCGGCGTGGTCGAGCAGCACGGGGTAGAGCGCGGACACCATCGCCGTACGGTCGACGGTTTCCATGGCCCGGCCGAAGCCCGACGAGACCTGCAGCAGGTTGGCCATCCGGCGTACGGCGGAGGATCTGTTGGTGCCGGCGCCGTGGAACAAGGCCGGATTGAAGAACGCGGCGTCGCCCTTGCTCAACGGCAGTTGCACGTGGTGCTGGTCGAAATAGCCGGTGAAGGAAGGCTGGTGGAACGCGATGTAGCCCGGCGGGTACTTCTGCGAGTGCGGCAGATAGAGCGTCGGGCCCGTCTCGACCGGCATGTCGACGTGGGCCACCGCGCCCTGCAACGTCAGCGCCGGTGACAGCGTGTGGATGTGCGCCGGGTAGCGCAGCGCCTGCTCCTGCGACATGAACCCGAGGTGGTAGTCGCGGTGCGCGACCTGCGCCTGGCCGCCCGGGTTGACCACGTTGACCTGCGACGTCACCTGATAGCCGGTGCCCAGCCAGGCCTCGCAGACCAGCGCGAGGGTGTCGTTGTCGTAGTACTCGGCGAAGGCCCGCGGGTCACGCAGCGCGAACTTGTCGATCGCGCCCCACACGCGGTCGTTGGCGCCGGGCTGCGCGAAGTGGTCCCCACCGCGTACGCCGGAAGCCTTTTGCTCCTCGATCAGATCGGCGAACACGGCGGTGGCCCGGTCGACCACGGCGGGCGCGAAGGCCGAGGTGAAGACCACGATGCCGGGGCCGTCGCGCAGCGCCCGGATCAGCTCGCCCTGGATCTCGCGGGTGCCGGCCAGGTCGCCCGGATAGATCAGCACGTTGTCGACGACGTCGGTCGCGTGCGGGTAGTCGGTCAGTTCCGTCTTCTGCTCGCAGACGGCCCGGAAGTCCTCCAGGCGGCAGTCCGCGGCGGTGAACCAGGTTGTCATGCCGTTCACGCTAGGGTCCGGCGCGAGCCGCCGGGCCCTTGAGAACCCCTCAAAAGGCCCTCATCGTGAACGCATGAGGCACCCGTACCGGATCCGCGAGATCGCCGTCCAGGCCGGGCTGAGCGAGGCCACCGTGGATCGGGTGCTGCACCGCCGGGGCGGGGTGCGCGAGAGCACGGTCCGCGAGGTGCGCCGGGCCATCGAGGACCTGGACCGGCAGCGCGACCAGGTGCGCCTCGGCGGCCGCACGTTCCTCGTCGACGTGGTCGTGCGGGCGCCGGCCCGGTTCTCGGCGGCGATCCGGGCGGCGATGGAGGCCGAGCTGCCGGGGCTGCGTCCGGCGATCGTCCGGGTCCGCTTCCACGACGGCGGCGACGTCGTGGGGACGCTCGCGCGGTTAGGACGTACGGGATCGCACGGGGTGGTCTTGAAAGCCCCGGACACGCCCGAGATCGTGGCCGCGACCCGCGCGTTGGCGGTGCCGCTGGTGACGCTGGTGACCGACCTGCCGGCGAGCCCGCGGATCGCGTACGCGGGCATCGACAACCACGCGGCCGGGGCGACCGCCGCCTATCTGATCGAGCAGTGGCTGGGCGACCGGCCGGGTTCGGTGCTGGTCGTGCGCGCGCACGAGTCGTTCCGCGGCGAGGACGACCGGGCCGCCGGGTTCCGGGCCGAGATCCGCCGGCCCGTCGTCGAGTCCGTCGACGAGGCAACCGCCCTGCGCGCGGCCCGCGAGCAGCATCCGGACATCCGGGCGATCTACTCCCTCTACGCCGGTGCGGGCGGCAACACGGCCGTGGTCGAGGCGTTCCAGGGCCACCCGTACGGGGTCTTCATCGCCCACGACCTCGACCGGGAGAACACGATGCTGCTCCGCGAGCGCAAGCTCTCCGCCGTCCTGCACCACGACCTGCGTACGGACCTGCGCCGGGCCTGCCACGCCGTGCTGCAGGCCCACGGCGCGCTGCCCGGCCCGGTGCGCACCAACCCGTCGGCCGTGCAGGTCATCACGCCGCACAACGCGCCGCCGGTCGAGTTCTGACTTGACCCGTACCTTGGGGTACGGGTTTAGGGTCGCGGCATGCGGGTGGGTGAACTGGCGCGCCGCACCGGGACGACGGTCCGGGCGCTGCGCTACTACGAGGCGGCCGGCCTGGTCGTGCCGCGGCGGCTGAGCAACGGCTACCGCGAGTACGAGCCGGTCGCCGAGCGGCAGGTCGCGCAGATCCGCGAGCTGATGGCGCTGGGCCTGTCGGTCGAGGAGACCCGCCCGTTCGTGGAGTCGATCGCCGCCGGGCAGGACGTGTGCGCGGCCGCGCTGGCCACGTTCCGCAGCACGGTGACCGGCCTGCAGTCCCGGATCGGCGAACTGACCGCACAGCGGGATGCGCTCGACGCTCGCATCGACGAGGCCGCCCGCCAGGTCATCACCACCGCACCTTTCTTAGATGCCGACCCGGGCTCACTGGCCGGCCGCGCGCTGCCGCCGCTGAGCTTCTACGCCACCGACGGCCGCCCGGTCGACCTGTCGGCGCTCGGCACCGGCCGTACGGTGGTGTTCGTCTACCCCCTGACCGGCCGCCCCGGCGTCGACCTGCCCCGCAGCCTCCTCGAGGTGCACGGGGCTCGCGACCAGGCGCTGTGGCTGCGCGACCACCACGCCGAGATCCTGGCCGCCGGGGCCGCCCGCGTCTACGGCCTCTCGGCCCAGTCGACCGGCTATCAGCGCGAGCTCGTGCACCGCCTGCAGCTGCCCTACCCACTGATCCCCGACCCGCGGCTGACCCTGGCGGCCGCCCTCGGCCTGCCCACCCTGGCCGAGGGCACCCTCTACGACCGCCTGACCCTGATCGTCACCGACGACGTCGTGGAACACGTCTTCCACCCGATCCGCGACCCGGCCTCCCACGCCCTCGAGGTCATGCGCTGGCTGGCCCGCATGTCCTAGTTCGATCGGTTCGGCGGCTTTCGCCGATTTATTCGCCAGCTGTCACAGGCCGAACAAGAGGCGGCACCGTCCGTAAAGATGTCTCGGTGGACACGACGACAGCGCTGATCTTTCTCCTGGTCGCCCTGGTGATGATGAGCCTCGTCGCCATGCTGCTCTTCGGCCCGTCCCGACGCCGGTGACCCGTCAGTCCGTTCCCCCGGCTACCTGCTGATCACAGTCGAGCACCGACCCGGTCACCACACCGCTGCGGGGCGACAGCAGGAACACCACGAAGTCGGCGATCTCGTCTCCCTGCGCGAGCCGGCCCATCGGCAGGGCCCCGGGTGCCGCCGCTGACCAGCACCAACCGCGGCCTCGGCCGGGGCTTCGAGCAGGGATGAGATCTCGTCGTCGAGGCGGACCAGGGTCAGGGAGGCGCCGGCCATGTCGAGGGACGTGCAGTATTCGCCGACGTAGCTGCGGCCGACCGTGATGCCTTGGGCGGTCAGGCGCTGGCTGGCCCGGCGGAACAGGATGTAGAGCTCGCTGATCGGCGTGCCACCGAGCCCGTTGATCATCAGGGCGACCCGGTCGCCCGAGCGGTAGGGCAGGTCGGGCACGACGGCGTCGAGCAGGTCGTCGACGATCTGGTCGGCCGCGGCCAGCTTGCGGCGTTCGCGGCCCGGTTCGCCGTGGATGCCGACGCCGAACTCCATCTCGTCGCCGCCCAGGTCGAACAGCGGGGAGCCCTTCGCGGGCGGCGTGCACGCGGTCAGCGCGACCCCCATCGTACGGGTGACGTCGTTGACCTTGCGGCCGATGCGGAGCAGCTCGTCGAGGTCGGCGCCCTGCTCGCTCGCCGCCCCGACCGCCTTGATGACGAAGAAGTTGCCGGCCACGCCGCGCCGGCCGACCGTGTAGAGCGAGTCCTGCACGGCGACGTCGTCGTTGACGGTCAGGATCTCGCAGCGGATGCCGTCGGCGTCGGCCATCTCCTTACCCATGTCGAAGGCCATCCGGTCGCCGGTGTAGTTGTTGACCAGCAGCAGCACACCCTTGGGCGAGGCCAGCAGCTTCGCCGTCTCGTAGACGTAGTCCATCGGCGGCGCCGCGAACACGTCACCGGGGCAGGCCGCGTCGAGCATGCCCTTGCCGACCACCATCACGTGCGCGGGTTCGTGCCCGGAACCGGAGCCCTGCACGATCGAGACCTTGTTCTCGCTGGGCGCGGCGGCCCGCATGATCAGGTTGTAGGCGGGGACGTATTTCAGTGTGTCCGGGTTGGCGAGGGCGATCCCCTCGAGCATCTCGGGCACGAAGTTCTTGGGATCGTTGACGAACTTTTTCACGACGAAGCTCCTTCTCCAGGCCAGATCTCGCTGATCCGTTCGGCGATGACAGCCACCGCCATCGCTCCGGCGTCGACCGATCCCCTGCTGCGTTCGCCGGTGTACGCAGCACGTCCCCGCTTGGCGACCATCTCGCTGGTGGCGTCGGCCGCTTTGCGGGCGGCTGACGCGGCCTCGGCCAGGGGACCTCCGGAAAGAGCGTTGGTGAACGGCACCAGCGCGTCCAGCAGCGTCTTGTCGCCCACATCGGACTGCCCGCGCGCCTTGATGCCCTCGATCGCCGCCCGCAGCATCGCCACCACCTGGTCGCCGGTGAGGTCGGCGGAGTCGCCCGCGGCCCCGCCGGCCCGCATGAACGCGGTGCCCCAGAGCGGTCCCGACGTGCCGCCGATCCGGGAGGCGATGACCATTCCCGTACGTTTGAGGAACGCGCCCGGGCTGCTGCGGTCGAGGTCGTCCCAGCCCTCCAGCAGCTTCTCGAACCCGCGGGCCAGTGAGTAGCCGAAGTCGCCGTCGCCGACCACCGAGTCGAGGTCGCCGAAGTACTTCTCGTTCCCGATCGCGGTCTCGGCGATAGTGCGGACCACCAGTTCCGTGCTGGCCAGGCTCATCGGGGCTCCTCCAGACAGGCGCGCATGTCGTCGAGCGTCACGTAGTCGCCGGGCCGGGCCGCGCCCCGGTTGGCCAGCACCTCGATCGGCGTACGGCCGGGGTCGCCCAGTTCCGAGACCACCAGCACGCTCTCGTCGAAGCTCTCGCCGCGGGTGTAGTCGTTGACGGTGACCAGGCAGCGCAGCCCGGCGCCGGTCGCGGCCAGCAGCCCGTTGCGCGAGTCCTCGATCACGAGCGTCCGCGCGCGGTCCAGTCCGAGGCGGGCCACCGTCAGGTCGTAGATCGCCGGGTCGGGCTTCTTGGCCGGCACCACGTCACCCGCGAAGACGGGAATGCTGTTCGGGCCGACCGCCTTCTCGAGCACGGCCCGGACGGATTCCTCGGCCGACGTCGACGCCACGGCCACGACCCAGCCCGCGTCGAGGGCCGCGTGGATGATCCGCGCGATGCCGGGCCGGGGCGGGACGCGGCC
Source organism: Paractinoplanes lichenicola (assembly GCF_016785085.1). Lineage (GTDB taxonomy): Bacteria > Actinomycetota > Actinomycetes > Mycobacteriales > Micromonosporaceae > Actinoplanes > Actinoplanes lichenicola. The sequence goes on along the minus strand of NZ_JAENHO010000002.1, from coordinate 736,142 downwards.
GTCGGCGACGAGCTGCTTGAACGCGGCCGTCTTCGCCTTGTGCCAGGCCAGCAGCAATTCCGTACGGTCGGCATCTCCCACGGCCGCCGCGAAGGCCGGGTCGGCGAACAGGCTCGCCATCCGCTCCTTGCCCCCGCCGATCTTGAGCTTCTCGCCGTACTCCCGCTCGGTCCACCGCACCGGCAGCCCGAACCGCTCGAAGGTGGCGTTGAAGGCGGGCAGGTGGCCGTGGCGTTCGGTGTCGGCCAGCACCCCGTCGCAGTCGAAGACGAGCGCGGTCACCAGGCCCGCCCCGATCCCCCGAAGAGCCGGATGTGCTGCTTGGCCATGTCGACCACGGCCGCCCGCTGGGCCCGGAACAGTGTCGGCGGGTCCCACTTGTTCCGCTCCTCGGCCACCCGCAACGACTCCAGACTCGACCGCAGGAAGCTCTCCTTGAGCGCCGTCGAGATGTTGACCTTGGCGCAGCCGCGGGCGATGAGGTCGGTGAACTGCTCGTCGGCCAGCCCGGTGCCGCCGTGCAGGGCCATCGGGATGCCGGTCGCCGCGACCAGGTCGGTCACCCGCCGCACGTTCAGGGCCGGCGCCTGCTTGTATTGCCCGTGCGCGTTGCCGATGGCCGGGGCGAAACAGTCCACCCCCGTACGCCGGATGAAGTCGACGGCCACCTCGAGCGACTGGACCGTCGACGCGTCGTCCGAGCCCAGGTCGTCCTCGACCCCCTGGATGCCCTCGATCTCGCCCTCGACATGCGCTCCCGTACGGCGTGCCTCGGCCACCACCTCAGTCGTCTGCTTGAGGTTCTCGGTCACGTCGAGCTCGTGCGCGTCGAACAGCACCGAGTTCCAGCCCGCGGCCAGGCAATCCGAGATCACCGTACGGTCGGGGCAGTGGTCGAGGTGCAGCGTGACCGGCACCTCGACACCGCGTACGAGGGCGTCGAAAATGCCCTTGAGCTGGGCGGTTCCGTACTGCTTGACGGTCTTGACGGAGGTTTGCAGGATGACCGGGGCGTGTTCCTCGACGGCCGCCGCCAGGACGGCCTCGATGCTCAGGTCGTTGACGATGTTGAAGGCCGCCACCCCGTACCAGCCGGTCAGGGCACGGTCGAGGATCTCCTTCATGGCGACGACGGGCATGCGCCCAGTCAAGCCACGATCACTCGTACGCGGTATGGGGTGTTTCCCCCAGGCCCAGCCAGCCGCTGTCGAGGGCCGTCACGACCGCCGCCGTCCGGTTCGACGTGCCGGTCTTCCGCATGATCGCCCCGACGTGCTTCTCGACGGTCTTGGGTGACAGGCCGAGCCCGGTGGCGATCTCGCGATAGGTCAGCCCCTGCCGCATCAGCTCGAGCACGTCGTCCTCCCGCGCGGTCAACGGCGACCCCGGCAGCCGATCGGCCCGCACGATCGCGGCCGCCACCGTCTGCGTCAGCACCTCGAGGTCGTCGACGTCCCGCGCCGAGAACACCCCGGCCCGCGGCGCGAAGGTCACACTGACCGCGATCACGTCACCGCGCCACCAGATCGGCACCGCGGCCGCCGGCCCCCGCCGCACCGGATCGGACCCGGCCAGATGGCCGCCCCGCAGCCGCCCGTACTCCTCGACGACCCCCGGCCGCCGGCGGCTGAAGGCCCAGCCGGTCGCCCCCTCGTCGAGCGGGAACGTGTCACCGAGCCGGCACAACGCCCCGTGCTCGGCGGCCTTGGTGTAATGCCCGGCCCCGGCGTCCACGAGCGACACACTGCCGGCGGCCGCCCCGGTCAGCCGCGCGGTATGCCGCAACAATCGCCGCAACACGGCCGCCAGCCCGAGGTCGCGATACACGTCCGCGACCACGTCCTCGCCCGCCCCGGCACCCACCCCTCGAACATAGGCCTCACAGCGGCATCGGATCCATGTCACAGTTGGCCCGAGTCCACTGTTCAGCGGCAAATGTGGCGGGGTGGTCGGCGCCGAGGGTCCGTTGGTAGCGCTCGACGGTGTCCTGCCTCAGCTCCGTCGCCTCGTCCAACCGGCCCAGCACTTTGAGGTCGATCGCCAGGTTCAGAGCCGCGGCCAGCGTGGACGGATGATCCTCGGCGAGAACATTGCGGTAGCGCGCGAGGTTCTCGGTGTCGAGGTCGTGAGCCGCCTGGTATTCGCGAGAGGCGAAGAGATCGCTGGCCAGATTGGTTGTACAACCCAGCGTCAGGATGTGCGAGTCGCCCAGCCGGTCGCGCAGACGGCGTGCGGTCGCCTCGTTGAGCCCGCGTGAGTCAGTCAGGTTGCCCCGCAACCGCAGGATGATCGCCAGGTTGCCACCGGCGGAGAGCGCGTGCGGATGTTCCTTGCCGAGCGTCAGCCGGAACCGCCGGAAGTTCTCCTCGGCGATCTGCTCGGCCTCGTCGAGTTGGCCGGCCTGGCGCAGGTCGAGCGACAGGTTCAGGGCGGCCGCGAGCGTGCTGGGGTTGTCCGCCCCCAGCGCTATCTGATACCTGTCCAGTGCGTCCCGCGACAGGTCAAGCGCGCCTTGATGGTCGCCGGCCTTGCGGCGGGTCACCGACAGGCTCCGATAGGTCTCCAGCGTCTGCGGGTCGCGGTTGCCGAGTGTGTCGACGAACGTCTGGGCCAGCAGCTCGAACTCGTCGCGCGACTCCATGTAGTCGCCGAGCTGCCGCCGATCGATCAGGACACCACGCATGGCGACGAGCGTGTCCACATGCCCGGCGCCGAATGTCCGGACCTTGCCGTTGTAGATCTCGACATCGAGCTCGCGCGCCTCCTCGAACAGCCCGGCCAGCCGAAGACTGACCGCGAGGTTGTGCCCGGCGTTCAGCGTGATCGGGTCGTGTTCGCCGAGTCCGCGGCCACACTTGGCGTAGACCTCGCGGGACAGGTCGACGGCCTCCTGGAACTTGCCCTGGACCCGCAGGTCGGCGGCCACCGCCTGGATCGCGTCGAAGGTCGCCTCGTACTCCTCGCCGAGCTGCTCGCGATGCGTTTCCAGGAGGACGGAGTTCAGCGAGGCCGCCTCCTCGTAACGCCCCAGCGCGAACAACACGTAACCCAGCCAACGACCGATCTCGAGCCGCTGCGGCGGTTCGGCGGCCCCCTCCGGCGGCGCCCAGGATTCGTACGCGTCCTGGGAGATGGACAGGCTCTCCTTGAGGTCACCCCACCGGGCGTGATACTTGGCTTCGTTGATCACAAGCTGACGTACGAACGGCTCCTCCGCGTCGACGATCGCGCCGGAAGCGCGAAGGTGCGGATAGAGCTCGGCGTAGCGAGGCCACGAGGATCGGATCTCGGGCTGGTTCGGGTCGTTCACCGCGAGCAGCCGATGAGCCCGTCCGCGCATCTTCCGGCGTTCCTGCTCATCCATACGTTGAACGAGAACCGCCTGCACCAGCCGGTGCAGCTGGATGTTGTTGTTGACGTGGTCGATCCGGGCCAGCGCATACCGGCTGATCTCGCGGATGGAGCGGCCGAACTGGATGGGATCGCGCAGCGCCGAGTCGGCCTCCTCCTCGATCTGCGCCGCGCTGGGCCCGAGCAGCAGCCCGCGCGAGATCGGCTCGGGGGCAAGGAACGCACAGAGCTGCAGGAGCCGGAGGGCGGCGGGCCGGTTGCGGGCCAGATGGTCGAGCGACACGTTCCAGGCCGCCGCGACCGGGATCTGATAGAACGGCACCGGCGTCGACATTTCCATGAGCTCGGTCGTCTTGCTGTCGAACAGCTCGAGGTATTCGTGGGCCGGCATCCCGGTCTCCGCCAGCCACGCGCCGGCCTGCTCGATGGCGAGCGGCAGATCGCCCAGCACCTCCGAGAGCTTGTTCGCGTCGTCATCGCTCAGCACCGAGCGTTTGCCCACCTGCCCCGGCCGGTCGGTGCGCAATCGCAGCAGGCTGATGCTCTCGGCGCGCTCGAAGACGTCGACCTCGAGGCTTCGGGCAACCGCTCCCCACCGAGAGTTGCGGGACGTGACCAGGATGCGGCCCGGGCCGCCCTTGGGGAAGAACTCGGTCACCTCTTCCGGGCTGTCGGCGTTGTCGAAGATCAGCAGCCAGTTGGAGTACGGGGTGCCTCTCCGCAGCGCATCACGTACTGCGGGAACGGCGGCGGCGGCCTCGGCCTCGACCGGCAGTTCGAGCCGCTGTGCCAGCTCCACCATTCCCGCGACGATCTGGGACGTCTGCTCGGCGGAGATCCACCAGATGACTTCGTACTCGGCCTGGTGCTGGTAGACGTACTCGATGACTACCTGGGTCTTCCCCACGCCACCCATGCCGTGCAGCGCCTCCGGCAGCACCGCCGTCGTTCCGGCGGCAAGCCGCGTCCGTAGCTGCTCGAGCAGCTCCAGCCGGCCGGTGAAGTTCGGGTTCCGAGGTGGCAGCCGGCCGAAGATCACTGGCACCCGCGCGGCCGAGCCGGGTGCCTTCGGCGCGACGTCCACTGTCGGCTTGGGGAAGGGGGACTCGGCACCCTGGTTCGCTTGCACGGTGACCTCCGGGGGTGTCGGTGGCGTGAACGGCGCCGGGGAAGGCGGGACGAGGTTTCGCTCGATCTCGCCGGCGAGCGCGAGGTGCGGGCCGGAGAGCGCGCGCAGGACGACGGCCTGGACCTGCGCCAGCCGGCGCTCACCGGGCGAGATCGACGTGATCGTGGTGTGCGAGGGGGAACGGACCGCGGAGGCCACCAGCCGGATCAACGGCACCCGGTCGCCCAGATATTGATCGAGGAGGTGCAGCACCTGCCTCGTGGTCTGCTGATCGGACGCGCGCAGCAGGGCGACCCGGGCCCCGGCCACGAACTCGTGCGTGACCAGGCCGAGATCGTCCACCGCCGGGTTGGCCGCGACCGGCCCGAGGAGGCCCGCCACCACCAGCTCGGCCAAGTGCTCGGGCCGGGAACCGGGCAGCAGCCTCGCCTGGACGAGCCGCATGATCGAGATATTCAGCGGCGCCGCCGCGAGCAGGCGCGCCAGGCTGACGGCTTGCGGTGACGCTTCGGCCCGGAAGAGGGCGACAGTCCGGCCGGGCGAAGCCGGTGCCGGATCGCCTCGGTGCACCGGCGGCCCGGCCGCCGGGTCGGACAGGAAGAGACAGGGAACCGCGACCGGCTCGGCCTCCGGCGACGAGATCAACCGGGCCAGTTCGTAGAGCCACGGGCCGTCGAGCTCGATCACCGGAACGATCAGCGACGGTACGGCCGCCTCCTGTTCGCCGAGGTCGGTCGGGGTGGCGTCGGCATGCAGCCGCAGCCCGGCATTCGCGTGCGCGTCCCCGAGCGGCTCAAGGCTGGTCCGCAGCCCGATCACCCCCGAGCGCCCCCACAGCTGCTGCGGCAGCATGTGAACTGCCGCCACCAGATGCGTCTCGCCCCAGGCCCGCAACGCCTCGGTCAGGGTTCCCCGACGCCAGCCGGGTGCGGCGCCGTCGGTGCAGATCAGGAGGAGCCGGGGCCGGCCGGGCTCGACCAGGACCTGGGCCGCGCGGGTGGGCTCCTGGTCGGTCAGGCGAGCGAGGCGGGGCGGTTCGGCGGTGGTCGACGGCACCCGCAGGCGCCAGCGGCGCACCCTGCGGAAGATCTCCAGCCGGACGATCTCGTCGGCGAAGGCGTCGATGGCCTCGGTCCACAACTGCATCGAATGGTGATCATCGACGAGAACCTCGAAGTCCCAGTCGTCGCGCGACACGCCCAGCTCCGCCAACGGCCGCAAGGCCGCGGCAACTGTGCCGTCCCCCGGATAGCTGACGACCACGGGCCACTGCGCGTCGCCACCCGGCAGGTGCACAGTCTGCTGTTCGATCGTCGTGACATCGCCGGACGGCGCCTCGGGCAAAGTCGGCCCCTGACCGGCTGACGGCGACGATTCGGCCACTGCCGCTACTCCTCCCCCGCGGTCACCACGAACTCCCCCGGCAAGCGGGAGGGATCGTCCCAGAGCAGGACGAGGTCCTGACCGACCCCGCCACCATCCTCATTCATCGATGCGGTGATCCTCAACTGCGATGCACGATCCGGCAGTTCTGCCATGCCACCGTCGAAAATGAGGTTCTCGACCAGCCTCAGAAAAGATCGCGACGGCGGCTCGGTGCGATGCCAGATGACAATCGGCACCCCGGTGCGGATGGCGATCCGAATCTCCCTGGCGGCGCCGTCCTGACGCCCCGGCGGGGGTTCACTGAGGATCATCGTCACGATCCGCTCCTCGCGCTGGATCTCCTCCTCCAGCCGGTGGTCCGCCCCTCGGCTGGCCAGCCAGTCGACGCCGTGCGGGGATCGGCGCAGGCTGTGCCACCGCTTGTTCCACGCCCTCCGGCCGCCTTTGCGAATCCGGTCCAGACTGCGCACCACCACCGGGTAGTGCATGTAGAGAGGAACCGGGCCGTCGACCGGATCGTGTTCCTTGCGCCATCTTTCGACGGGCAGGTTCAGCAATTCGAAGGGCAGCAGGAATTCGAGCCGCAGCTGCCCGTCATCGCCTCCCAGCCAGCTTCTCTCCGCTGTGGCCACGATTTCCTGCACGGCGGCTTCGAGGCCGGCCTGGGGCACGACCCGCCCGATCCCGCGCTTGAAGCGGTCGGTCCGCGACCACTGGGTCCAGGAGACGACCGAGAAGAGGTCGGGACGGTCGAAGTCGATGGCGATGAGCAGGGTGGGGTCCCAGCGTTGATCGACCGGCACCCGGGGCAGGCTGTAAACGGCGCGCTGAAACGGCCCGACGATGTCCCACCGCCGCACGAGCCGGTCGAGCAGGCGCCGCAGCGGGTTCGGACCCTGCTCCCCGGCCGGAAGCAGGTCGGCGATCGACCACAGGAAGATCGTGCAGGGTGGTACCCGTTCGTCGCTCTCGTTGAGCCCGGCCAGGTAGACGAACATGCGCCAGGCATCGTCACAGTGGGGCGGCGGCGAACTGAACCCGAACGGCGTCGCGCGTCGATAGAGGTCGTGCAGATTGGTCAGAGTCACCGTCGCCAGTTCGGCCCGGAGCGACCACCAGTCGTCATCGTCGAAAACGACGGCCGCGTTCCACTCGTCGTAGAGCTGGCGCAAGGTCAGCAAGGCCGGCGAGCGAAGACGAGAATCCTGCTCCAGCACATCGACCAGATGACCGAGACACTCGGCGGCCGCACAGTCGCGGACGATGTGCGTCAGATGCTCTGCAGTGCCGGCGCCGGGCTCTACGCGCAGGTCACCGTAATGACGTGCCGTCACGGCGGCGATGAGCCGGTCACGGTCCCCGGAGTCGCTGAGGCCACCGCTCTCGTTCAGCAGAGCCACGATGCGCATCCTGACGCCCGACCGGACGTCCTGTGCGCCCTGGGGCCGTGGACCGGGTTCGGGGATCTCCGGCGTCAACGGTCTTTACTCAGGCAAGCCCGCACCGGTCTCTCCTCTCATGGGCCCGAGACACCCCTCGACGGGAAGAGACGGAGTTCCACCGAAGGGTAACCGGGAGAGTTCGAAGACTACCGATAGTGCGAGCTCGATACCACTCAGCGACGCTCGAACCAACGGACGAGGGACCGCGCCGACGCCCCCTCACCCCGCGCGGCAATGCGCAGCGCGACAGCGCGCACCACCTCGGGGCGGCCGAGAAGGAACGCCGGCTCCTCGCCGAGCGCCGCCATGGACAGGCCGAGGCCCAACCAGGCGCGTGCGTCTCCGGGGTTCTCGTCGAGGTACGCCTCGTAGAAGGTCCGCGCCTCGTCGTACTCTCCCGCGACGAGATGCACGTCGCCTGCGAGCGCACCCGGGACGTGCTCGGCGACATCGGCGGGAACCGCCCGGATGTCCTCGAACTCCTGCGGCCGGCCGAGCCGGACCCGGGCGAGAACGGCGCGGCTGTCGAGGCGTCCGACTTCACGGTCGACGACCGGCTCGCGGTCGGGGAACTCCGGCGGGATCACGCACGGCAGCCCGGCCCGCCAGGCCTCGGCGAGGTCGTCGACCGCCTCCGGCGGCACGGGGAGATGATGACAGCGCCATTGACCGTAATGGTCCGCGGCCGCGGCTTCGGCCCGGGCCCGGATTGCCGGCTCGACGGGCTCCGTCATCCACTGTTCCACCGGCTGGGCCAGATTTCGCACGAGCTGCCGGCCCAGCGGCGTGAGCCCGGGATGCCCGTCGATGCCGGCGAGCACCCGGTGCAGCTGATAGCGCCACAGCGCGAACTCGTATCGCGCCACCGCATGATCGCGGCCACGGAAGAATCCAGTGATACCGATAAATGCGTAAATGCCCTGAATCAGGCCGGCCAGCGGTCGCGGATCGTCCCGCCACGGCGCGTAGACCCGGGAGCCGGTCTTCTCCTCCACGAACCGGAACAGGTGCAGGGCGGCTCCGAGCCGGACGTGCTGCGTCTCATGCACCATGGTCGAGGCGAGCTGCTCCGCGTCCTCCGGCATGGACGCGACTACGGCGGCGAACGCCTCGTCGCACGAGGCACTGAGCGGCCGGTGTCGTTTGGCCTTCGGGATGGGAGCCACTAATGCCAGCGACGCCGCGACCGATTCGGCGGCCGTCCGGTCCTGTTCGACGAGGACTGCCCAGGCATCGACCGTGAGCGAGCGCCAGGCGCTCACGTCCTCGGCGGACAATGGCTCGGCGGCGGAATAGTTTCGCAAGTTCCGGTACGGATGGACGTCGTCCAGGACGAATTCGAGGCGCGTTCCCGCGGTCTCGGCCACACAGAGCACGGCAGGGTGCCAGCCGGTCTCGCCGGGCGCGACCAGCACGCGTTGATCCCCGACGGTCACCGTCACCGTCCCCGCGACGGCTTCGACGTGCGCCGGCACCGCGTCGAGCCCGGCGAACGTTGCGTAACCGAGGCCGGGCAACACCGCCACGCCGTCACGGACAGGGATGTCCATGGAGAAGTCGATGCCGGCTCTGATCGCTCCGGTAGCGGCCATCGCGTGCAGATAGCCGATGTCGAGCCACAGTGGCGCGTCCTCGGGGACGATCTTCCGCAGCCGTCGGTAGAGGTGAGCGGCCCAGATACCCGAAAGTGGATACATCAGGACCTGCTCGGCCGCCACGGGATCTGCCTTCTCGGCCGCGGTCAGAAGCTGCCATGCCGATTCCGGCGACGCAAGAGGTCCGGCGTCATGCCCCTCGTTGAACAGCGTGTGCAGAAGTCCGTAAAGGACGACCATCCGCGCGCTGCGTTCGGTCACCGCCAGCCGCTGCACGGTCGCGGCGGTGCCTCGCCCGTGAGTCAGTTCCTCGAAGTCAGACGCCGTTACGCGATGCAAGCGAGTAGAGGTTCGCCCCGGAACGGTGGCGACCTGACGTTCGAGAGTCAACGCGGTGTCTCCTGGCGGCAGGAGGAGTAGGCCGCGGCGATTCTTGCATATGCACGTGCAGGGCGAGCACCGATCGCGCGGCAAGTCTCATCCGCCAGCCGTGCGGGTGACGCCGCCTCGGATCAGTCGAGGCGTTGCGGGTTGTAGCCGCTGATGCTCTGGCTCGGCTGATCGATGCGGCGCAGGAAGTCCAGCAGCGGTCGGCGAAAGGCTTCCGGGTCCTGCTCGGCCAGCTCGCCGAAGCTCAGGTCACTGAGATCGAGGAGCCGGGTTTCGACTTCCGGTGAGTCCTGGCCCATCTGCTTCACCTTCGTACGAGGTATGCCGCATCCAGCCGCACGGCCCCGGGGATCGTAGCGGACGGCCGGCTTGGTTCTTGCGCGCCACTACGGCTTCCCCACAGCAGACCGTGATGAAGCGTTCCGTCACAGAATGCTAACGCCGCCGTCCGCGGGGAAGGGGCCGGATCGGCAGATCGGCCACCCCTTCCGGCCAGGCCGAGCATGGGCCGGAAGGATGCCGCCGCGGAAGCGCCGAGCCGAAGCCCCCTCCGTAGCCGGAACGCGTCGTAAATTCGAGGGAGGCTCGGGTGTATCGGCCTGGTTACAGTGTGATCACGGGCACCCTGCCGGGGTGATCGAACGGCCCTTCGTCGACGCCGGGAGACGATGACCTCGATGCGGGTGGTCAATCCAGGACTGGTGGTGCACGCCTTCTGCCCGCTCACCGGCCCGAAGTCCGAACGGGCCTACGCCGAGGCCCGCCGGATCTGGGAAGACTGCCAGTTCTCGCTCGCGATGAAGAATCCTCTGCCCGGCATTCCGTTGCATCTGCCGGCGACGGTCCCGGGCCCGACCAGCCCTGCCGGGCTCGTCCTGGCCGCACAACAACGCGGTGGGGCCGGCTTCCAAGCAGTCGCGCGGCGCGTGGACGACCTGCTCACCCTGTCATTCATCTTGTCGCAGCCGGATCCGTCCCGCTTGGATTGGTCAGACCTGCTCAACAGCTGGGTCACGGTCGCCGCGCCCTGGCCCAGCGACCTTGCATGCATCCACCTCTATCAAGCCGAGGTCGCGGACGGCACTCCCGGCGAACTGGACGCGACCTTGGCGCGATCGCTGGCTGACGGTCTGCCCGTGCAACTGCCGGACCGCTGGTGGACAGCCGGCACCCGGGCCGGCGACCACCTCGTCACCTACCAGCCGGTCGAGCGGGAAAACCCACGGTCGCTGCTGGTGCTCGCGCCCGCCGACCGATCCACCGAACTCAACTCGTGGACCTGGTCGGACGGGAGCCCCAGCCTGCCGCCGTCGGCCAGCCGGCCGCCCTTCCCGCTGTCCGCAGCACCCGTCGGGCCGCCGTCCGCGCCCTCGATACCGGCGACGGCTGCGGCGCCCGCGACCGCCGATGACCCTTTTCGGCGGCGGGTGCTGGTCTGCACGTCGGATCCGCAGGTTCAGAGCAGAATGCACGACTTCCTGCGGTCGATCGGTCTCAGCCCGGTGGAGCGCGACGAATGCATCGACCCCGACGTCACGCTCACTCCGGGATCCATGGACATCATGGTCGCCGGTATGCGGCTGGCCCGGGTCACCATCGTGGTGGCGACGTCCGGGGAGGTGATCGAGGGCGGGCGAACGGACACCGACCAGGGGTTCCTCGTTCAGGCTCTGCTGGCCCTGACTCTGGCCCGGCGCCAGCACCTCCTGGTCGTCGCGGGCAGCCCGGAGCTGCCGCCGGAGATTCATGACCGTGGAATTCCCTTGACCGACAGCCCGCTGACGAAACAGTCGCTCGCGAACCGGCTCAGGGCGGCCGGCTGTGAACCGGACACGACAGGCAGCGCCTGGCTCGAATCCGGGGTGTTCGAGGGACTCGACGCCTACAAGCGGCGGCCCCGCTGAGCGGTCACGGGTTCTGGCAGGTCCACTTGATCGTGCCGGTGACGGCGTCGCCGGGCAGGCCGCCCTCACCGGTGGTGGCGAGCTTCTTGAAGGTCCACGTGCCGCCGCCCTTGCCGTCGGTCTTGACTGCGCTCGACGTGGAGTCGGGCCAGGTGCCGTAGATCTTGTTGTCGATGGCGATGCTGGGGCGGGAGCCGGGGGCCACCAGTTGGTCCTTCGGGTAGTCGCCGGGGCCGGCGTAGTCGTCGATCCACAGTTCGACGGTGACCTTGTGGTCCGCGACGTTGCCGTCGAGCAGGCCGGCCATGGCGAAGATCGTGGAGCCGTCCTCGCGTTTTGTGCCGCGGGAGTATTCGGCGCAGTCTTTCAGGAACTTCCCGTTGAGGGACGGGGCCAGGGCGGTCTGCTTGCCCGAGAGAGCCCCACCGAGGTCGAAGGTCATGGTGACCTTCGGGCCGAGCGAGAAGTCGCCGCCATTGTCCGCCTCGGCCGGGATGGGTGATTCCTCCATCCCACAAGCGGTCAGTGTCGCCAACACGATCGTGGACATTACGACGGCGCTGGTCCGCAGTGCACTTAGCATGTTTTCACTCCCTGTCCGACCTGTGCGGGAAGCCTGACCGGCGCCGCCAAAAAACCACCAAAGAGGCGCGGGTGCGGTTCGAGGTTCTGGGGCCGGTACGGGTTTTGAGCGACAAGAGCGAGGTGGCGGTGCCGCCGAAACCGCGGGCGTTGCTGGCCGTGCTGCTGGCGGCCCGCGGCAAACCGGTGACGGTGGAGCGCCTGCTGGCCGAGCTGTGGCCGGACGGCGCGCCGTCGACGGCCACGGCGACGCTGCAGATGCACGTCTCGGCGCTGCGCAAGGTTGTCGGCGACCGGGTCGGCACGGGCGCGGGCGGTTACCGGCTCGACCTGGCCGGGGCGGAGTTCGACGCGGCCGAGTTCGAGCGGTCGCGTGACCTGGATTTGTGGCGCGGGGAGCCGTACGAGGGGGTGGCCGCCGGGCCGTCCGTCGCGGCGGCCTCGGCCCGGCTCGCGGAGTTGCGGCTCGGCGCCCGGCAGGAGTGGGCGCGCCGGGCCCTGGCCGACGGCCGGCATGTGGCGGCGGCGACCGAGCTGGCCGGGTGGGTGGCCGCCCAGCCCACCGCCGAGGGCCTGGTCCGGCTGCTGATGACGGCGCTTTACCGCTCGGGGCGGGCCGGGGAGGCGCTCTCCGCGTACGACCGGACGGCCGCGGCCCTGGCCGACCTGGGCGCCCACCCGGGCCCGGAGCTCGACGCGCTGGCCGCCGCCGTACGCCGGCAGGATCCGACGCTGGACCGTCCCGCGCCCGGCGTGCCCGCCCAGCGCAACCGGTTCATCGGGCGCCGGGCCGAGCTCGACCGGGTGATCGAGCTGCTGGGCCGGTCGCGGCTGCTGACGATCGTGGGGCCGGGTGGCGCCGGCAAGACCCGGCTCAGCGTCGAACTGGCCCGCGAGGTGGCCGCCGACCACGAGGCGGTGCACGTGGTCGAGCTGGCCGAGCATCGGGACGGCCCGCTCGAGCTGCGCCTGGCCGCGGCGGCGGGCATCCGCGAGGAGCCGGGCACCCCGATTCTCGAGACGGTGACGCGGCAGCTCGGCGGCCGGGTGCTGCTGGTGCTCGACAACTGCGAGCACGTGCTGGCCGAGGCGGCCAAGCTGGCGTACACGCTGCTCGCGGACTGCCCAGGGCTGCGCCTGGTGGCCACCAGCCGGGAACAGCTCGGGCTCAGCGGCGAGGTGATCTTCACGCTGGGCGGGCTGGCCATCCCCGCCCCGGGTGCGACGGATCCCCAGGCCGATGCCGTACGGCTCCTGGCCGATCGCGTGGCCGCGGCGCGCGGCGGCACCGGGCTGGCCCCGGCCGAACAGGCGGTGGCGGCCGAGCTGTGCCGCCGGCTCGACGGCCTGCCGCTCGCCATCGAACTGGCCGCGGCCCGGCTGCGCGCCGTGCCGCTGTCCGAGATCGTGTCGCGGCTCGACCGGCAGCTCGACCTGCTCACCGGCCGCTCGCCGGTGGCCCGGCACCAGACCATGCGGGCGGCCATCGACTGGGGCTACGAGCTGCTCGACGTCCCCCAGCAGGAGTTGCTGCGCCGGTTGGGGGTCTTCGCGGGCGGCTTCGAGCTGGCGGCCGCGGCCGAGGTGGCGGGCGGGGATCCGCTCGACCCGCTCACCCAGCTGGTCGACCGGTCCATGGTCGAGTGGCGGGACGGACGCTACCGCCTGATCGAGACCATCCGCGAGTACGCCCGCGAGCGCCTCGGGCCGGTCGAGCGCGCTTCGGCGTACGGGAACCTGGTTGGTTTTTGGACGACGAAGCTGGCCACGCCGCCGCCCGTGGACGGGCCCGCGCACACCGCCTGGCTGACCACGATCGGCGCCGACCACGACACGATCGTGGCCGCCGCCGACTGGGCGCTGCGCGAAGGTGAACCGGCGCAGGGGCTCGAGATCGTGGCCGCGATGTGGTGGTACTGGTGGGTCGCCGGGCGGATGGCCGAGGGGCTGGGCTGGCTCGACCGCGCGCTGGCGGCCTCGACCGAACCGTCGGCGCTGCGGGCCAAGGCCCTGCGCGCGGCGGCCGCCCTGGCCCGCAACTCGGGCGACCTCGACCGGGCGCGCCGGCTGGGCGAGGAGGGGCTGGCGACGTTCCGCGCGCTCGGCGACCGGGCCGGCATGATCGCCGCGTTGAACAACCTGCTGATCACCGCCCAGGCCCAGGAGGACTATCCGGCGTCGCTGGCGTTCGGGCGGGAGGCGCTGGAGCTGGCCGAGCGGGCCGCGGACGCCCGGATGGTCGCGGCGGCCTCGAACAACACGGCCGGGACGCTGCGCTGCATGGGCCGCCTGGACGAGGCCGAGGAGCTGTTCACGAAGGGGCTGGCCGGTTTTCGCGCCCTCAACGACCGGCGGGGCGAGGCGGCCGCGCTGAGCAACCTGTCGACGACCGATCGGCGGCGGGGGCGGTACGAGCCGGCCCGTGCCGCCATGCGCGAGGCGCTCGCCCTCTACACCGAGCTGGGCATCGCCGAGGGGCAGCTGGACGCGATCGAGGGGCTGGCCCAGCTCGACGTGCTGGAGTCGGCGGCCGAAAACGGGCTGCGGTTGCTCGTGCTGGCCGAGCGGGAACGGTCGGCCCTGGGCGCGCCCAGCTTCACCCCCGACGAGATCGCCGACCGCGACGCCGCCGAGGCCGCCGCCCGGGCCGCGCTGTCACCCGTTCAGGTGGCCCGCGCCTACCGCTCAGCGTCAGAGACTTCCCTGGTGGCGGCGGTGGCGGAGCTTCTTTAGGGATTCTTTGGCGGGGTCACGCAAAGTCTTCTCCAACAGCACTTCTCTTGAGGAGACCTCGTGAAGCACCGCCTCGTCGCCCTGGCCGCCCTCGTCGCCGTCTCCCTGACCGGAGGCTGCGGCATCATCGAGGACGCCGTCAACGGCACGCCCGCTCCGGCCCAGGCGACGACCCCGGCCGGGAACAAGCCGACCGCCGACTCCGGTTTCGGGTCGGTCAAGGATTCGGGCGACATCCCCGACGTGTGCCGGCTGCTCTCCAAGCAGGAGGTCACGTCGCTGACCGGCCGCACGATCACCCAGATCGACGAGGACGGCGCCGAGCCCGGCGAGGCCACCCGCTTCTGCCAGTGGCAGCAGGAGGACGGCCAGCTGGCGGTCTTCCTGAGCCGCACGACCGCCGCCGACTTCGACGTGATGATCGCCGAGGCCACCCCGGTCGACGGGGTCGGCGAGGACGCGTTCCTGCTCTCCGGCCACCTGTACGTCCTGTACGGCACCGTCCAGCTCGACATCTACTCCCGCGGCGGCTCCGACGACCAGAACCTGGCCGACGCCAAGAAGATCGCCAAGGTCCTCCTCCCCCGCGTCTGACCTACGATGACTCATGGACAACGTGTTCTTGCGGTGGCGGGAGCCGGCGACCCGGCTCCTGTCGCGGGCCCTTCCCGGTGATGTGCTGTGGTACATCGAGACGGAAAGACCCGTGTTCGCGCTGACCTTTGACGACGGGCCGCATCCGGAGACGACGCCGGGGCTGCTCGAGGTGTTGCGGGAGCATGGGGCGAAGGCGACGTTCTTCCTGGTCGGTGAGCGGGTCCGGGCCAATCCGCGGGTGGTCGAGCAGATCGTGGCCGAGGGGCACGAGGTGGCCAACCACCTGATGCGCGACGAGCGGTCGGTGCTGGTGCCCGACGAGCAGTTCGAGCGGGAGCTGGCCGAGACGAGCCGGCTGCTCGAGGCGTACGGGCCGGTCCGGTGGTTTCGCCCAGGATCCGGCTTCTACAAGCCGCAGATGCTCAGGACGGCGGCTGAGCAGGGGTTAAGGGCCGTGCTGGGGACGCTCGTCGCGGGTAACACCGGCGGGCCCGGGGACGGCGCGATCGCCGGTGGGCTGGCCGCCTCGGTGCGAGCAGGCTCGATCGTCGTGCTGCACGAGGGCACCGAGAAGCGGCGCGGGGTGGTCGCGACCACTGACGAGTTGCTCAGCGCGAGCGGACTGACCGCGGTCAGCGTATCGACGCTGGTCGGTTAGCCTCGGGTGTGCCGTTCACCGACTTACCCGATCCGTCCGCTTCCGTCTCGCTCGACGATCTGGTCGAGCGGCTGCGCCGGCTGAAGGTGTGGGCCGGCGACCCCTCGTACGACGCGATCACCGAGCGGGTCAATGCGGCCTGGCGGGCGGCGGGGCGGCCGGCGAGCGAGCTGGCCCGGCGGTCCACGGTGGCCAACTGCTTCGTGTCGGGACGGCGGCGCTTCAACACCGACCTCGTGCTGGCCGTCGTCGAGGCGTTGCACCCCGACCCGGCGTACGTGAATCAGTGGCGGCAGGCGTTGCGCGTCGTTACCGGCGAGTCGGAGGCTGTGGCCCAGGTTCGGGTGCTCGACGAGCTGCCGCAGGATCTGGCCACGTTCACCGGGCGGGTCCGCGAGCTCGACCGGCTGCGGCTGGCCGCGCGCGAGGGCGACGCCGTGGTGATCTCGGCGATCGAGGGCATGGCCGGCATCGGCAAGACGCAGCTGGCCGTCCGGGCGGGGCATCTGCTGCTGCGCGACAACGAGGTCGACCGGGTGCTCTTCGTCAACCTGCGCGGCTTCCACCCCGACGACACCCAGCCGCCCGCCGACCCGTCCGCCGTGCTCGACGGCTTCCTGCGCCTGCTCGGGGTCCCCGGCCACCAGATCCCGTACGGGCTGGAAGCGCGAGCCGAGGCCTTCCGTCACCGGATCGCCGGCACCCGCGCCCTGATCGTCCTCGACAACGCGGCCGACGCCGAACAGGTCCGCCCGCTGCTGCCGCGAACAAAAGACTGCCTGACTCTGATCACCAGCCGCCGCAGCCTGACCGAGCTCGCCCCGGCGATCCGGCTCGCCGTCGACGCCTTCACCCCCGACGAGGCACTCACCTACCTGGCCGGCGCGTTGCCTGACATAGCAGAGGGCCCGGCCAAGAGGATCGCCGAGCGCTGCGGCTACCTCCCCCTCGCGCTCAGCCTGATCGCCGCCCACATCCGCAACACTCCGGGTTGGACGCTGGCCGACCACGCCGACCGCCTCGACGAACGGCACCGCGACCGCCGCCTCGACTCCGGCGTCGAACACGCCCTAGACCTCTCCTACCGCGCCCTGCCCGCCGACCGCCAGCGTGTGCTGCGCTTGGCCGCCCTGCACCCGGGCCAGGATTTCGACGCGTACGCGGTGGCCGCCCTGACCGGCGACTCGGAAAACGACCTCGAAGCCCTCCGCGACGACCACCTGCTGCAGGAGACCGCGCCCGGCCGCTACTCGTTCCACGACCTCGTCCGCGCGTACGCCACCGGCCGCGCCCACGACCAGGACCCGCCGGCCGCCCGCCGCGCGGCCCTGACCCGCCTGTACGACCACTACCTGGCCACGGCGGCCGCCGCGATGTCGACGCTTCACCCGGCCGAGGCCCACCGTCGCCCGGCGATCCCGCCGACCGGCCTGCCCGCCCCCGACCTCTCCGGCCGCGAGGCCGCGACCGACTGGCTGGACACCGAGCGGACCACCCTGCTGGCCGTCGCCGCGCAGGCCGGGCCCGGCCACGTCACCCGCCTGGCCCAGGTGCTCTACCGCTACTTCCAGGGCAGCAGCAACGCCGACGCCCTGATCGTGCACGGCCACGCGCTGCGGGCCGCGAACGACAGCGGCGACCTCGGCGGTCAGGCCCATGCCCTGGTCGGGATCGGCATCGCCCACCTGCGGATGGGCAGCATCGCGCGCGGGGTCACGTGCCTGCGCCAGGCGGTCGGGCTGTTCCGCGAGCTGGACGAGCCGGGCGGGCAGGCGCTGGCCCTGACCAACCTGGGCACGCTGGCGGAACGGGCGGGGCGGCTCGACGAGGCGGTGAGCCTCTGGCAGGAGACCCTGACGCTGTTCCGGCGGGCCGGGGACCGTTCCGGGGAAGCCATGACGTTGAACGGTCTCGGCGGCGCCATGGAACGGGCGGGCCGCTACCCGGAGGCGATCGCCTACTCCCGGGAGGCGCTGGCGCTGGCCGAGCGGGCCGGCAACCTGCACGCCGAGGCGTTCGTGCTCAACTCGCTCGGCTTCGGCGAGATGAAGGCGGGCGAGCTCGGGCCGGCCGGCGAGCACCTGCGCCGGGCCCTGGAGCTGTTCCGGCGGCTCGGCAGCCGGGCCGGCGAGGCCACCGTGCTCGATTCGCTGGGGCTGCTGCACACCCGGCTGGGCCGGGCCGCCGAGGCGGTCGGCTTCCACGAGGAGGCGCTCGTCATCGTCCGCGAGAACGGCGACCAGGACGGCGAGGTTCACGTGCTCAACGGGCTGGGCGAGGCCACGCTGGCCGCGGACCGGCCCGCCGACGCGATCGCCCACCACACGGCCGCGCTGGTGCTCGCGACCGAGCTGGGCGTGCGCGGTCAGCAGGCGCTGGCCCACGCCGGACTGGGCCGGGCCACCGGCGAGGCCGAGCATCTCCGGCAGGCGCTGGCGCTGTATGTCGAGCTGGGCGCGCCCGACGCCGAGCAGATCGAGGCCGAGCTGGCGGCCCTACAGAATGCCGAGGCGGTGGGCGGCTGACACGGCGGCCGCGCGGTCGGGCACCTCGAGCTTGGCGTAGATGCGCAGCAGGTGGGTCTTGACGGTGGCCTCGCTGATGTAGAGCGCCGCCGCCACCTCGCGGTTGGTGCGGCCCTGGGCGACCAGCGCCACGATCTCGCGCTCGCGGGCGCTGAGCTGCCCGGTCGGCGTGGGCTTGCGGGGCCGTACGCGGGAAAGCAGCACCGCGGCGACCGAGGGCGACAGCACCGTCTCGCCCCGCGCGGCGGCCCGGACGGCGCGGAACAGCTCCTCGCGCGGCGCGTCCTTGAGCAGATAGCCGATCGCGCCCGCCTCGACCGCGGGCAGCACGTCGGAGTCGGTGTCGTGCGTGGTCAGCACCAGCACCCGGACGGTCGGCACGCGTTCGAGCAGCAGCCGGATCAGCGTGCCGCCGCTGGGCTCGGGCATGCGCAGGTCGGTCAGCACGACGTCGGGGCGTTCGGCCGCGACCACGGTCAGCGCCTCGGCGCCCCCGGCGGCCTCGCCCACGATCGCGAAGTCGGGCTGGGTGCCGAGCATGCCGCGCAACCCGTCCCGGACGACGGGGTGATCGTCGACCACAACGAGCCGCACCGTCATCACGCCACCTCGATCGCGGGCAGGGTCACGTTGACCGTCGTGCCGTGGCCGGGCGCCGACTCGACGGCCACCGACCCGGCCAGCGCGGCGACCCGTTCGCGCAGCGCGACCAGCCCGAACCCGGCCCCCGGGCGTGGCTCGAAGCCGATCCCGTCGTCGCGCACGTCCAGCACGATGATGTCCTCCATGTAGGACAGGGTGACGTCGGCCCGCTTGGCCCGCGCGTGCTTGCCCACGTTGGCCAGCGCCTCCTGCGCCGCGCGGAGCAGCGTCACCTCGACCTCCGAGTGCACCGGCAGCGGCGTCCCGGTCATCGTGAAGCTCGCCGGCACGTCGTGCCGCTCACTCCAGTTCGACACAGTTTCCCGTACGGCGTCAGCCAGCCGTTGATCCTGCAACGGCCCCGGGCGCAGCGCGTCGATCGAGCGGCGCACCTCGGCCAGGCTCGTACGGGCCAGCTCTTGCGCCTGGCCGAGCCGCCGCGCCTGCTCCTCCGGCAGCTCGCCGATCGCCTCGAGCTGGGTGACGATGCCGGTCAGGCCCTGGGCCACGGTGTCGTGGATCTCGCGCGCCAGCCGGGCCCGCTCCTCGGCCACACCCGCCTCACGGCTCAGCCGCGCGTTCTCGGCGGCCATGGCGACCAGCTCGCTGTTGACCTCGCGACGCCGGATCGCCTCGCGCTCCATCACCCGGATCATCGTGCCGAACAGCGCGGCCAGCGGCGTCACGACGAACAAGTTGATCAGCACCGAGCCGAAGTTGGCGTGCGAGGCGATCAGCCAGGGCACGTTGGCCGCGACCACCCCCACGTCGCGAAACCGGCCGTCAGCGCCAGCGTGACCAGGTGATAGCCGGCCGGGGCACCGGAGAAAAGCGAGATCCCGTACGCGGTCACGAGCAGCCCGTACGGGAGCAGCGCCCAAACCTGGTTCCATCGGTGCTCCGCCACTGCCCTCACGCCGCCATCCTGCCTGTTCCGCGGGTGAGCCGGCGCAGCAGAATCTCGGCCGGCCCTTGCCGTCCGGCCCGGCGCAGCAGTTCGGCCGGCCCGACCGAGACGGCCCACGTCACCAGCGCCAGCAGAGCGACCGTCCCCGTGCCCAAGGTCCGGCCCAGACCCAGCCCGTACGGCATGAGCAGCGCGACGAACACCACGGACTGGAACAGATAGCAGCTCAGCGACCGTTGCCCGCACGCCGCGAGCGCCCGCACGACCGGACCCGGCCGGCGCCCGACGCGGACGGCCAGCAGCCCGATCAGCGCCGCGTAGCCCAGGCCGCCCGCGATGCCGGTGACCGCGTGCAGGGCGTTCACGGCCCACAACGACGACGTCGTCCAGAAGTGCCCGACCGCGAGCCCGGCCGGCAACCCGCCCGCGATCGCCGTGGTCAGGCCGAGCACCGCCGTCCGGACCAGCAGCGGGCGATGGGCGGCCGGGTCGGCCAGGATCCCGCGGCGGGCGGCCCACGTGCCGACCAGGATGGCGCTGCCCACGCCGAGCACGCCGAACGGGGTCATCAGCCACTCGGCCGGGCGCAGCAGCATGGCCCGCAGCGGGTCGGTCTGCTCGAACGACCAGAAGAACGAGCGGCCGCCGTCCGACGGCATCGCGTACGCCATGCCCTGCACCAGCGCGACCACGACCAGCCAGCCGGCCGCGGCGAGCAGCAGCTTGCGGTCGCTGACGGCGGTCAGGCCTAGGCCGTGTTTCGTGGCTGGGGTGGGAGCGAGGCCGGGTCCAGATTTCGTCTGGTGGTGGCCCGGGGAAGCCTGGCTCCCGGTGTTGGAACCGGGCTTTTCCGGGACGCCGCCAGGCGGGATCTGGGCCCTGCCGCAGCCCCGCTCCAGCCACGAAACACGGCCTAGCAGCACGAGCCCGGCCAGCCCGTACAGGCCGAGGATGTCGCCCGGGAACAGCAGCAGGGCGTGGGCGAAACCGAACGCGATCAACCACAGGCTGCGGCGGCGGACGTACGCTCGGCCCTTCGTCTGGAGGAGCTGCACGACCCCGTACGCGAAAAGGGCCGCGAACAAGGGGTAGGCGCGCGCGTCGACCAGCGTCACGGTGAGGACGCTGACGATCCGGTCGGCGAGCCCGGACTCGACGATGTGCTGGCGCACCCCGTACGGGCGGCCGTAGAGATAGACGACGGAGTTGGCCAGCGCGATGAGCGCCAGCATGAGCCCGCGGGCGAGATCCGGGGCCAGCAACCGATCTGTTCTTGGTGCCACGGTGAGTGTCATGGCTCGAGTCTTCGGCCGGGCCACCCCCGCCCGTAGTCCGTCAGCTCGCCATGGATTCAACCGATCGACGTATGGCGCCCGTGGTTGATCATTGACCGGTGACGTTCTCGTTGAGCACCCCGCCGCTGTTCGCCGCGCTGGCCCCCGCCCGCCGGGTGCTGATCGCCGGGGCCGGTGGCGGCTTCGACGTGTATGCCGGGTTGCCGCTGGCCCTGGCCCTGTGGGAGGCCGGCGTCGAGGTGCACCTGGCCAACCTGTCGTTCTCCGAGCTCGAACTGGTCGACCGCGAGTCGTGGCTCACCGAGCAGATCGTGGCGGTGACCCCCGCGTCGGCCAGTCCGGACTGGTATTTCCCCGAGGGCGTGCTGGCCAAGTGGCTGGCGTCGCAAGACCTTCCCTCGACCGTGTACGCGTTTCCGCCGCTCGGCGTGCAGACGTTGCGGGAGGCGTACGGGCATCTGGTCGCCCTGCACGACATCGACGCGATCGTGCTCGTCGACGGCGGCACCGACATCCTCATGCGCGGCGACGAGAACGGGATCGGCACCCCCGTCGAGGATTTGACCAGCGTGGGCGCCGTGGCCGGGATCGACCTGCCGATCAAGCTGGTGACCTGCCTCGGGTTCGGCATCGACGCGTATCACGGGGTGCAGAGCGTCGAGGTGCTGGAGAATCTGGCCGCGCTCGACCGGGAGGGCGGCTATCTGGGCGCGCTGTCGATTCCCGGCTCCTCCCGCGAGGCCCGCCTCTACCGCGCCGCCGTGGCCGACGCGGCCGCCGCCACCCCCGACCGCCCCAGCATCGTCAACGGCCAGATAGCCGCGGCCCTGGCCGGCGAGTTCGGCGACGTCCAGTTCACCCGGCGCACCACCGGCAGCGCACTCTTCGTCAACCCGCTGATGACCGTCTATTTCACAGTCAACCTCGACAAGCTGGCCGCCCGCTGCCTCTACCTCGACCGCATCGAGAACACCGTGGGCCGCCGCCAGGTGATCTCCCGGATCGAGGCCTACCGCAACGAGGTCACGACCCGCATCCCCCGCGCCTATCCCCACTGACCAGGATCAGCGGCGGCGGACCACGTTGAAGGCGATCTCGCTGCTGCGGTGGTAGTCGATGGCGTACAGCACCCGCTCGCCCTCGCGGGACACGCACGTCTCCTCGACCAGCAGCCACGGGTCGTACTGGGCCAGGTCGTAGGTCTTGGAATGCTCGGGCGGCAGGTTCGCGGCCGACAGGCGGGCGATCGACGAGACGACGTGATGCCCGTGCCCCTCCAGGATCTTGGTGATCGAGGCGCCCCAGTTGCGGAACTCCAGCGGGCCGGGCAGCGCGTCACGCCGGATGATGTTGATGCTGAAGACCATCGGCTGGTCGTCGCCGAGCCGCAGCCGCACCAGCCGGATGACCGGGTCGCCCTCCTCCAGCTGGAGCTCGCGGGCGACCCGGGCATCGGCGACGGCCTCCTCCACGCTGAGCACCACATTGGTCACCGTGTAGCCCAGGCCCTGCAGCAGCTCGGTGATGCTCTCGTAGATGTTGACCGGCCGCTCGATCGGCAGCGACCCCAGCGCCGAGACGAACCGGCCCCGGCCCTGGATGGCGGTCACCATCCCGTCCTGCTCCAGCAGCTTCAGCGCCTCGCGGACCTTGTTGCGGGAGACGCCGAACCGCTCCGACAGCTCGGGCTCGGTCGGCAACTGGTCACCCGGCCCCAGCCCGTCCTGCGCGATGAGCTGACGGATGTCTTCCTTCAGCTGGGGAGCCATCTTGGCGGTCACGGTTCTCTCCTCGGCAGAGAGCGACTGGGGATGGAGGGCAGGGGTCACTTTACGGCCGCGGGCACCAGTTCAACGCGGCGCGGGCGATGACGGCGACGTTCGCCGGCACCAGTTCAGCGCGGCGCGGGCGATGAACGCGGCGGAGACGGCGATGTTCTCCAGCCGCACGCGTTCGTCGGCCGCGTGCGCCCGCCGGACGTCGCCGGGCCCGCAGACCAGGGCCGGGATCCCCTGCGCCTCATAGAAGTTGGCGTCCGATTGTGCGGCGGCGGTGACGGGCGCGGCCAACGCGTCGATGCCCGTCAGACCGTTGCGGGCGGCCAACATCTGCCGGGTGAACTCGCTGTCCGGGTCGGTGTAGGCCGGCGGCCACGTGTCGGTCCAGGTGAACTCGACCGGGTGTTCCCGCAGCCAAGGGTCAAGGTCCGACGCCGTACGGATGTGGTGCTCGATCTCCCGCCGGATCTGCTCGGACGTGTTGCCGGGCGGGAACGACAGCAGGTAGTCGATGCGCGCCCGGTCGGGGAAGAACGGGGCCGCCTCGACGCCGACGTCCGCCCGCAGCACCCCGGGATGGATGATGAACGCGCCGGGCGGGAAGGCCGGGTGGCTCTTGCTGAAGGCCCACTGCTCCTCGAGCTGGCGCATCGCCTGATAGACGTAGAACGCCTTGTCGATGGCGTTGACGCCGATCGCGTCGCCGGTGCCGCCGGCCCGGATGGCCAGGTTGCGGGCGGCCCAGTGCGCCGACTTGCCCCGGACGGTCAGCGAGAACAGGTAGTTGCCGGCGGCGACGTTGGAGACGTCCAGCACCCGCGGCTCGGGCGAGGTCGGCTCGGGCACGAGCGCGCCGTCCACCCGGAAGCCGGCCTCGAGCACGGCGGTGGTGCCGATCTCGTGGCTCATCGTCTCCTCGCCGACCACGGAGTGGATGTGCAGGTCGCCGTCGAGCGTGACCCCGGCGTCGCGCAGGGCCTTGGCGGCGAGCCACATGGCCGCGTGCCCGGCCTTCATGTCGGTGGCGCCGAGCCCGTAGAGATAGCCGTCCTCGACGACCGCCGTCCACGGGTCGTCGAAGCGGCCGCGCTGCGGGGCGACGGTGTCGATGTGCCCGTTGAGCGCGAGGGAACGGCCGCCGCCGGCGCCGGGCCGCACGGCGACCAGGTTGGGCCGGCCCTCGGCCACCTCGACCCAGTTGAGGTCGAAGCCCAGCGGGCCCAGCGCCTCGGCCAGGATCTGGTTGGCCCGGCGCTCCCCGCCCTCGTAGTCCGCGCCGTCGACGCCGGGCTGCCGCGGGTTGACGCTGCGCACGGCGACCAGGTCGACGAGCAGCTGCTGGGCGTCGGCGGCGCCGGCCGTGATCGCGGCATCGATCGCGGCCAGGGTGCCGTCCAGGTCGGTCATCGTGACTCCTTGTCGAGTGGCAGGTGCGGCCAGCCCGAGCGGTACGCACAGGTGGCGGCGGCGAAACGGGCGCCCGTGGCGAGCGCCTCGGGCAGCGCTCCGCCGCCAAGCCGGGCCGCGATGAAACCGGCGATGAAGCTGTCCCCGGCGCCGGTCGTGTCGACCACATCGGCCGGCAGGGCCTCCTGCTCATACCAGCGGCCCTCGCTGAGGCCGAGCGAGCCCTCGGCGCCGCGGGTCGCGACGACCACGCCCACTCCGGCGGCGGCCGTGCCCGCGGCGAGCTCGCGGGCGTCACCGCTCTCGCCGGCCGACAGGAACGCGACGTCGAGGTCGGTCACCCCGGCGGCGACCGCGCAGTCCTGGCTGAC
Organism: Paractinoplanes lichenicola; assembly: GCF_016785085.1. Lineage (GTDB taxonomy): Bacteria > Actinomycetota > Actinomycetes > Mycobacteriales > Micromonosporaceae > Actinoplanes > Actinoplanes lichenicola. Next base: position 711,450 of record NZ_JAENHO010000002.1, on the reverse strand, counting down.
GGTGACCCGCCCGGCCAGCGCCTTCCGCAGCCGGGTGGCCTCGGGCAGCATGCCGATGTGGACCCAGCTCGCCCCGGCGATCCGCTCGACCTCGGCGCCGGCCGGGAAGTACTCGGCGGTGACGCCGAAGTCCTCCCGGTCGAAGGTGCGGTCGCCGTTCGCGGCCACACTGATCTCGGTGACCGCGGTGGGCCCGTCGAGCACGGTCAGGTCGCCGGTCGGGATCCCGTTGACCTCGAGCCCCGACCGGATGACCGCGGCGAGCGGGTCGGGGCCCACCGCGCCGAAGTAGCGTACGGAAATGCCGGCCCGGGCCAGCTGAACCGCCACGTTGAAGGCGTTGCCCCCGCTGTAGTCGCGCTCCTCGCCGCCCCGATAGCGGTCCACGCAGTTGTCGCCGACGACGGCCACCCAGGTGCTCATAGGGTCTGCGCTCCCGTCATGATCGCGACGGCGTCGGTCATCGAGTGGCTTTGCGGGGTGATCGTCCCGGCGCACTTGCCGAGACGCTGGATGTGGATGCGGTCGGCCACCTCGAACACCTGCGGCATGTTGTGGCTGATCAGGATGACCGCCACGCCGCGGTCGCGCAGGGTGCGGATCAGCTGGAGCACCTGGTTGGACTCGCGCACGCCGAGCGCCGCGGTCGGCTCGTCCAGCACGACCACCTTGGACCCGAAGGCCGCGGCCCGGGCCACCGCGACGGCCTGCCGCTGGCCGCCGGAAAGGTTCTCGACCGGCACGGTCACGTCCTGCAGGGTCGAGATGCCCAGCTCGGTCAGCTCGGCCCGGGCCCGCTCGCGCATGCCCTTGACGTCGAGCGAGCGGAACACCGAGCCCAGCACGCCCTTGCGCCGCACCTCGCGGCCGAGGAACAGGTTGGCCGCCACGTCGAGGGCCGGGGAGACGGCCAGCGTCTGATAGACCGTCTCCAGCCCGGCCGCCCGCGCGTCCTGCGGGCGCTTGAAGCTGACCGGCTCGCCGTTGACGAACAGCTCGCCCGACGTCGGGATCTCGGCGCCGGTCAGGCATTTGATCAGCGTGGACTTGCCGGCCCCGTTGTCGCCGATCACGGCCAGGATCTCGCCCGGCAGCAGCTGGAGCCCGACGCCGTCCAGGCCGACCACCCGCCCGTACGTCTTGACCAGGTTTTTCGCCTCGAGAACGGGGGTCATGACTTCGCCTTCCGGATCCACTGGTCGACCGCCACGGCCACGATCACGAGAACGCCGACCGTCAGGGTCTGATAGAGGACGTCGAGGCCGGCCAGGGCCAGGCCGTTGCGGAACACGCCGACGATCAGGGCGCCCAGCAGCGTGCCCCAGATGACGCCGCGGCCGCCGAACAGGCTCGTGCCGCCGATGACGACCGCCGTGATCGAGTCCAGGTTGAGGTCGAGGCCGGAGTTCGGGCTGGCCGCGTTGGTGCGCCCGATCTGGATCCATGCGGTGATCGCGATGATCGCCCCGGCCACGAGGTAGACCGAGGCCAGCACCCGGTTCACGCGGACACCCGAGAGCCGGGCGGCCTCCTTGTCGTCCCCGACGGCGTAGACGTGCCGGCCCCAGGCGGTCCGCTTCAGGACGTACGCGATGAGGACGTAGAGGGCGAGCATGATGAGCACGCCGACACTGATCTTGATGCCGAGCACCGAGAGGGTGTCGCCGGTGAAGGTGAGGGTGCTGGACAGCTGCGAGCCGCGCACCGTGTTGCCGTCGGTGTAGAGCAGCGTCAGCGCGGTGAAGATGCTCAGCGTGCCCAGCGTCACGATGAACGGCGGGAGCTTGAGGCGGGTCACGAGCAGCCCGTTCAGGGCGCCGGCAGCAATACCGGCGGCCAGGCCGAGCACGAGGGCCAGCACCGGCGGCACACCCGAGGAGGAGGCCGACTGGGCCATCACCATGGCCGCCAGGATCATGGCGGCGCCGACCGAGAGGTCGATCCCGGCGGTCAGGATGACGAGGGTCTGCGCGATCGCCAGGGTGCCGACGACGGCGACCTGCTGGGTGATCAGGGACAGGTTGGCCGGGGCCAGGAAGCGGTCGTTGAGCAGTCCGAACACGAGCACCGCGACGACGAGCACGACGGCGGGGCTGATGGCCGGATACCGGTGCAGCAGGTCGCGCACGCGGGAGAGCGGTGTCGAGCGGTCGGCGAAGGCCGAGGATAAGTCCGTCATCCAAATTCTCCAGAACTGAGCCGGGCGGGAGCGCTCGCACGCCCCCGCCCGTCAGCCGTCAGAAACAGTCCTTCAGGCCCTCGGCCGTGTCGATGCTGGTCACGCCGTCCATCGGCTCCTCGGTCACCAGGCTGACGCCGGTGCTGACGAAGTCCTTGCCCTCGTCCGACTTCGGTTCGACGCCGTTGGCCACCAGGTCGTGGATGGCCTTGACGCCCTGCTCGGCCATCTTGAGCGGGTACTGCTGGGCGGTGGCCTGCAGGATGCCGTCCTTGACGTAGTTCACGCCGTCGCAGGCGCCGTCGATCGAGACCGTGATCAGCCCGTCGGTCTTGCCCGCGGCTTTCAGCGCCTGATAACCCCCGTACGAGGCCGGCTCGTTGATGCCGTAGATGACGTTGATGTTCGGGTTCTTGCTGAGCAGCGTCTCGGTCGACGTGCGGCCGCCGTCCTCGGTGCCCTCGGTGGGCAGGTTGCCGACGATCGTGTACTTGCCGCCCTTGCCCCCGGTGTAGTTGCCGGTCTTGGCCTCGTCGCCGTTGACCTTGGGGTCCGCCACGTCGATGCCCATGCCGGTCAGGAACCCCTGGTCACGGTCGTAGTCCACGGTCAGCACCTTGTCGCCGAACAGGTCGAGCAGGGCGATCGTGGCGTCCTTGCCGTCGAGCTTCTTCGCCGTCCACTCGCCGACCAGCCGGCCCGCCTCGAAGTTGTCGGTGGCGTAGGTCGTGTCGACCAGGGAGGCCGGGTCGGGCACCGTGTCGAGGGCGATGACCTTCACGCCGGCGTCGCGCGCCTTGGCGATCGCGTCGAAGACCCCGGGCCCGTTCGGGGTGATCAGGATGCCCTGGTCACCGCGGGAGATCGCGTTCTCGATGGCCTGGATCTGGGTGTCCTCGTCGCCGTCCACCTTGCCGGCGGCGACGGTCAGGTTCACGCCGAGGTCCTGCGAGGCCTTCGTGGCGCCGTCGGCCATCTTCTTGAAGAACGAGGTGCCCTGGGTCTTGATGATCAGCGTGACCGACACCTTCTTGTCGTCGCCACCGGCGGCGGAGCCGCTGTCCGACGAGCAGGCCGCGAGGCCCAGCGTGAGAAGCGCCGCGCTGCAGGCGGCAAGGACCTTCCGATTCACCATGTGGGGGGTTCCTTATCTGGTCAGTAGTCGATGCGGCGGTAGTACCGGCGGGTGGTCAGGGGGTGGTTGCGGACCGTCGCGAGGTGCTCGCTGAAGCGCTCGAGGACGGTGGCGTGCACGACGTGGCTCACGAGGGCCCGCGTGCCGGCGCCGAGGCCGGGCATGGCGAAGTCGGCCGTGTCGAGGACGGTGAACGTGTCGGTCACGCTCGGGACGAAGCGCTCGACCCGCTCGGCCAGCTCCCGCGTGGGGCCCTCGCCCTTCAGCAGGAAGACGCTGACGCCCTTCTCGACCAGCTCCAACGTGCCGTGGAAGAAGTCCGAGGCGTGCACCGGACGCGTCCGGACCCACTGCATCTCCTCGAGGATGCAGGTGGCGAAATACCACGACTCGGTCCACGACGGGCCGGCCCCGGTGAAGATGTGGTAGCGCTCCTCGGCGAACTGCTTGGCCAGCTCGGCCGCGCGCCCCTCGAAGGCGCGCTTGGCCTCGAGCAGGTGACCCGGCAACGTCCGCAGCTCACCGACCAGCGTGGCGTAGTCGTCCCGCTCGCCGCGGTGCTGCTGGATCGACAACACGACCAGCAGCGACTGCAGGTAGAACGACTCGGACGAGGTGTCGTCGGCCGCCCGTACGGTGAAGTTGTGGTCGGCCGCCTGCGCCAGCGGTGACTCGTCGTTGCCGGTCAGCGCGATGACCGTGGCGCCCTTCTTGCGGGCCAGGTCGTTGATCGCGAGGGCTTCCTTCGTCGTGCCCGACAGCGAGGGGATGACGACGATCGACTGCGGGCCCAGGTTCTTCGAGTCCACGGCCAGCAGCTCCGCCGCGTTCTCGAGGAACGTGGGGAAGTCCGACTCGCGCTGCATCAGCTGCGCGGCCGGCTGCATGAGGACGCCCGCACCGCCGGCGCCGAGGAAGAAGAGGTTCTTGGCCCCCTCGTCGAGCAGCCGGCCGATGAGGGTGTCGATCGGCTCGGCCAGGGCGACCGCGGCCGCCTGGATGGCCACGAAGCGGTCTTCGTCGAAGTTCAGCAAAGCTCTGGCTCACTTTCGTGTTGTCCACGACTTGCTGAGTTGTCTGATGACTCGGCAAGTTGGTGAACGACAGTTTTGTGTTGTCTGACTATGCTGTCAATAGTGTGAACGACCCTGTTACCGGAGTTAACCGATAGGTAACACTCCGTGACCGACCGTGTCCCGGGAGATCCAAAACTGGGTTGTGGCAGCCTTGAAGGCATGCGGGTGCTTCTGGTCGAGGACGACGACTCGATCGCGGTGCCGCTCGTGCAGGGGCTCGCGCGCTTCGGCATCGACGCCGAGCACGTCACGACCGGCGCCGCCGCGCTGGCCGCGGCCCCGGCCGACCTGGTGCTGCTCGACCTGGGCCTGCCCGACATCGACGGCGTCGACGTCTGCTGGGAGCTCAACCGCACCCGCGACGTCCCGATCATCATGCTGACCTCGCGTCGCGCCGAGGCCGACCTGGTCCGCGGGCTCGAGGGCGGCGCCGACGACTACCTGGCCAAGCCGTTCAGCCTGCGCGAGCTGGTCGCGCGGATCCGGGCCGTCGACCGCCGCTCCCGGGCCACCCGGGCCGCCCCGCCGCCGTCCGACGCCCAGACCCTGGGTCCGCTCAGCATCGACCGGGCGACCCGGGAGGTCAGCGTCGACGGCCGGCCGGTGACGCTCGCGCCCAAGGAGTACGACCTGCTGGAGATGCTCGCCGCCCGGCCCGGCACCATGGTCCTGCGGCAGAAGCTGCTCGAGCAGATCTGGGCCACCACCGACAGCCGCAGCAAGACCCTCGACTTCCACATCGCGTCGCTGCGGCGCAAGCTGGGCCGGCCGGACTGGATCGAGACCCGCCGCGGCGTGGGGTTCCGGCTCGTCGTGACATGACCCGCCGTCTCGTCCTCACCTATCTGTCGCTCGTGCTGGCCGTCCTGATCGGACTCGCGGTGCCGCTGGGCTACCTGTATCACCGCAGCGAGCAACAGCAGGCGTTCCGGCAGCTGGAACGCGAGGCGGAGATCGTCGCCGCCTACGTCGACGCCGAGCTCAGCGAGGACGACGGCGACCAGGTCGAGGACATCGCCACCGCGGCCGCGCAGCGCTGGGGCGGGCAGGTCGAGCTCTTCGACGTCACCGGCAGGCTCACCTACAGCACGATGCCGCAGATCACCGACACGGCCGACGTCCTGCCGGCGCTCGGCGAGGGCGGCCGGATCGGTCACCGCATCAGCGACATCGGCGGCGTCCGCATGATGTCGGTGTCGGTGTCGTACCACCCCGGCAAGCCGACGTCCGGTGCCGTGCGGCTGAGCGTGCCGATGGCCCCGGTCACCGAGCAGATCCGCCGGGTCTGGGCGCTGCTGGCCGCGGTCTGCCTGCTCGTCCTGGCGGGCAGCGCCGCCGTCGCGCTGGGGCTGGCCCGCTGGATCGTCCGCCCGGTCAAGGCCCTCGAACAGGCCACCCAGCAACTCGCCGAGGACACCGGGCCGGCCGCCGTCCGGATCGCCGGCGGGCCACCGGAGCTGCGGCGGCTGACCGAGACGTTCAACCGCACCGCGCACCGCCTGCACGCCGCGCTGGCCGCGCGCGGGGCCTTCGCCGACCACGCCTCGCACCAGCTGAAGGGGCCGCTGGCCGCGCTGCGCCTGCGGCTGGAGAACCTGGAGCCGGAGCTCTCCCCGGCCGGCCTGCAGGGTCTGGAGGCCGCGCTCAGCGAGACCGAACGGCTCGACAAGCTGGTCAACTCCCTGCTCGACCTGACCATGATCGAGCGGCGGGACGAGACGCCGGTCGTCGTCGACGTGGCCGCCGAGGCCGCGGCCCGCGCGGCGATCTGGCGGCCGCTCGCCGCCGAACGCGACGTCACCATCGCCGTCGACGCCGCCGGGCCCCTGCGGGCGAGCGCGATGCCGGGCGCCATCGAGCAGATCCTCGACAACCTCGTCTCCAACGCGCTCAACGCCGCGCCCGCGGGCAGCACCGTCCGGCTGACCGCGGCCCGTACGGGGGAAGGTTTGGTCGCGCTGCACGTCGTCGACGCCGGGCCGGGCCTGCCGGACGATCAGCGGGAGAAGGCGCTCGAGCCCTTCTGGCGCGCTCCCGGGGCACCCCGCGGCGGCACCGGCCTCGGCCTCGCCCTGGTGGTCAAGCTGGCCCGGGCCGGCGGCGGCGACGTCCGGCTAGACGCCGCCACGCCCACCGGCCTCGACGCCGTCGTCACCTTCCCCGCTTGAGGCCGGCACCGCCTCGGCGGCCTTACGCAGCCGGACCTGGGTAATCGCGCGCCCGGTGACCTGGGTGATCTCGGCCCGATAGACATCGAGCGTGACGACCTCGCCGGGCGCGGTCGGGATGTGCCCGAGCCGCGACAGCACCAGACCCGCGACCGTCGTGTAGTCGCCGTCCTGCAGGTGCTCCACGTCGACGCCGATGTCGGGCAGGTCGTGGATCGGGAAGATGCCGGGCAGCAGCATCGCGCCGTCGTCCTCGTGCACCACCGACTGCACGTCCCGGTCGGTCTCGTCGTAGATCTCGCCGACGACCTCCTCGACCAGGTCCTCCATGGTGACGATGCCGTCGATGGCGCCGCGCTCGTCGACCACCAGGGCCAGCTGCTGCCGCTGGGTGCGCATCTGCAGCATGGCGTCGGAGACCTTGAGCGTCTCGGGCAGGAACAGCGCCGCGTACTTGTGCTCCCCCACCGTCCCGGTCGCGTCCACCAGATCCCGCAGGTGCACCACGCCCAGCACATCGTCGAGCCCGGCCGGGCCGACCACCGGCGCGCGGGAGTGACCGCCCGCGACCAGCTTGCCGAGCGCCTCCCGTACGGGTGTGTCGGCCGGCAGCGCCAGCACCTCGCGCCGCGGCACCAGGATCTCCCGCAGGATACGGTCGGCGATCTCGAAGGCGCCGGCGATGATCGTGCGCTGCTCGGCCGAGAACTCCTGCTGCGCCTGGACCATGTCGCGGATCTCCTCGGGGCTGACCTCCTCGCGGCCGGCGTCCGGGTTGTTGCCCGTCAGCCGCACGACGACGTCGGTCGTGCGGCCCAGCAGCCACACCGCCGGGCGCGAGAAGCTGGACAGCACGTCGAGCGGCCGGGCCACCACCAGCGCCCACGCCTCCGCGCGCTGCATGGCGATGCGCTTGGGGGCGAGCTCGCCGATCACCAGGGTGAAGAACGTCAGCACGATCGTGACCAGGACGATCGAGGCCGGCTCGGCCGCGCCGCCGAGGAAGCCGAGCGGCTCGACCAGCGGCTGCGCCAGCGAGACGGCGGCCGACGCCGACGCCAGGAAGCCGGCCAGCGTGATGCCGATCTGGATCGTGGCCAGGAACCGGTTGGGGTCACGGGCCAGCCGGGCCAGGGTGCGCCCGCTCCGGCTCTCGCGCTCGAGGCGCTGCAGCTGGCTCTCCCGCAGCGACACCAGCGCCATCTCGCTGCCCGCGAAGATCGCGTTCAGCAGCACCAGCACCACCACAAGTACGATCTGCCATCCAAAACCGCTCACTGCGGTAACTCAACTCCTCGCTTTGTGAATTGTTTCTCGCCGACCCGGAATACTACTTGAGGTTTGGACTTCCCCCCGCTTCGGGAAATGGGTCGGCAACCCCGCACTGAGGAGCTGAAGTGGAAGTAACCGGTATTATCACCGCGATCGTCATCGGCCTGATCATCGGCGCCCTGGGCCGCCTGGTCGTGCCCGGCAAGCAGAACATCCCGATCTGGCTGACCATCGTCGTCGGCGTGCTCGCGGCCATCGTCGGCACGTTCATCGCCGCAGCTCTGGGCGTCGACGACACCAGCGGCATCGACTGGATCGAGCTGCTGATCCAGGTCGCGCTGGCCGCCGTGGGCGTCAGCCTGGTGGCCGGTCTCTACGGGCGCCGCCGCTGACCGGCCCACTCTCCGCAAGGCCCCGCCGGCACCGTCGCCGGCGGGGCCTTCGCCATTCCCGGCAATTGCTGGAAGTCACCTTGGAAAAGGGAAAGGAGAAGTAAAGGAGAAGGCGAGAAAAAGGTGAGAAGAAGACCTCCGTTCACTCTGGAGGGCGGAACTCACAGCGCGCTTTCAGCCGGGTTCATTACTTTCCTGCCCGATCGCGAAAATCGAGCCATCGGGAGTGGTGACGTGGTCTTCAAGAAAATGCTGGGCGCGCTCGGGGTCGGCGGCGTGAGCGTCGACACGGTGCTCCAGAGCCCCGACGGCACCCCGGGAGCGGCCCTGACCGGCCGGGTGGAGCTGGTCGGGGGCGGCAGCGACGCCGCCATCGAGCACATCACGCTGAGCCTGGTGACCCGGATGGAGGCCGGCAGCGGGCCCGGCGAGCGCACCGCCACCGGCGAGTTCCACCGGCTGGTGGTCAGCGGGCCCCTGCGCCTGGCCGCGAACGAACGCCGGGCGTTGCCGTTCCAGCTGGTGCTGCCGTGGGAGACGCCGATCACGACGGTGTACGGGCAGGCCCTGCACGGCATGGTGATGGGCGTACGGACCGAGGTGGCGATCGCCCGCGCGGTGGACAAGGGCGACCTCGACGCCGTCCGGGTGCACCCGCTGCCCGTGCAGCAGCGCATCCTCGACGCGTTCGCGCAGCTCGGCTTTGTGTTCAAGAGCGCCGACCTGGAGCACGGGCGGATCAACGGCGTGGCCCAGACGCTGCCGTTCCATCAGGAGATCGAGTACTACCCGGCCCAGCAGTACGCGCGCCTCGTACGGGAGGTCGAGCTCACCTTCGTCACCAGCCCGCACGCGGTCGAGGTGGTGCTGGAGTTCGACAAGCGCGGCGGCATGTACGGCGGCGGCCACGACTCGTACGGGCGCTACACCGTGGCCCACACCGACGCCGACACCGTCGACTGGGCGCAGCAGGTGGACGGGTGGGTCCGCCAGGCGCTCGAACACCGCCAGGCGGCGCCCGGCTTCGGCGCCCAGCCCGGCTTCGGGGCTCAGCCCGGCTTTGGTGGCCAGCCCGGCTATCCCCAGCCCGGATACGGTGGCCAGCCCGGCTATGGCGGTCAGCCTGGATATTCCGGACATTCCGGGCGGCGAGGTCCGGGCATGGGCGGGGTGGCCGCCGGCGTCGTCGGCGGTCTGGCCGCGGGTTACCTGGCCGGCGAGGTCATGGACGAGATCTTCGAGGACGACGACGCCGGGGACGCCGAGGAGTAGCCGCCTTTTCCGGACCGGGGCCCGCCGGTCGACAGCCTGGTCGGGAAGGCAACGTCGACGCCGGCCGGGGGTGAGCCGTGCACGGGCGTGGGAGGCGCCTGCCGCTTGCCGTTGCGCTGCTCGCCTCCGTGCTCGGCCGCGCGCGGGAACCGACCGCGGCCGCGAGATGACGTGCGGGCTGCGGACCGACGGTTCGCTGCGATGCCGCTACACGAGCTTCGCCATCGTCCCCTGGCCGTTGCGCGCGTCCATACCTAGAACTACTATGCCTCGTACTTCTAGGTATGGAGGGCCGCGCATGCGGGTGACCAAGGATCTGGTGGCCGCCTCGGCGACACCGATCGTGCTCGGCATCCTCGCCGAGGGCGAGAGCTACGGGTATGCCATCCTGCGCCGGATCAGTGATCTGTCCGGCGGCGAGCTGGACTGGACCGAGGGCTTCCTCTATCCCCTGCTGCACCGGCTGGAGCGGCTCGGCCACGTCGAGGCGAGCTGGCAGTCGGTGCCCGGGGAACGCCGCCGCAAGTACTACCGGATCACCCGGCAGGGCCGGGCCGAGCTGGCCGACCAGCAACGTCAATGGCGCACCGTCGTCGAGGCGCTGCACCAGGTCTGGCCGCCGTTCATCGCCTTGGAGGGCAACGCGTGACCGTCACCAACGGCAACGACGAGCTTGAGGCTCAGTTCGCCCAGTGGCGCGCGTACGTGCGGCGCCGCCCCGAGCTGGTCGAGTCGGACGCCGACGAGCTGGAGGATCACCTGCGCGACTCGGTCGACACGCTCGTGGAACGGGGGCTGGCCCCCGACGAGGCGTTCCTGATCGCGGTCAAGCGGATGGGCGGGCTCGACGACCTGTCCCGCGAGTTCGCCCGCGAGCATTCCGAACGGCTGTGGAAGCAGCTGGTGTTCACCGGTGACCCCGGACGGGACAGCACTTCTCGCCGCGACGTCGTCGCCATGCTCGTGTGCGCGTTCGGCGCCGCCGTCTCGATCAAGATCCCTGCGCTTTTCGGCCTGAGTTACGACGACGACGGCTCGTTCTACGCCCCCAACCTGGCCCTGTTCGCGCTGCCCTGGCTGGCCGCGTTCCTGGTGTGGCGGCGACGGCCCGGCGCCGGCGTGATCGGGGCCCTGGTGGCCCTGTTCGCGGTCGGTGTGGCCGGGGCCAACGCCTATCCGGTGGACAGCGACTCCCAGTCCGCGACCCTGATCATGACGCACCTGCCGATCGCCCTGTGGCTGGTGGTCGGGCTGGCCTACGTCTCCGACGACCTGCGCTCGGCCCGCCGCCGGATGGACTTCATCCGTTTCACCGGCGAATGGTTCGTCTATCTCGTGTTGATGGGTCTCGGCGGCGGGGTCCTCATTGCCTTCCTGTACGGCATCTTCGACGCGATCGGCGTCGAGCCGGACACTGTGATCGGCAACTGGGTGGTGCCGTGCGGTTTCGTGGCCGCGACGGTCGTCGCCGGCTGGCTCGTGGAGGTCAAGCAGGGGGTCATCGAGAACATCGCGCCGGTGCTGACCCGCCTGTTCACCCCGCTGTTCACCGTGGCGCTGCTGGCCTTCCTCGTCACCGTCGGCTGGAACGGCCGGGGCATCGAGATCGACCGCGAGACGCTGGTGATGTTCGACCTGCTGCTCGCGGTGGTGCTGGGCCTGCTGCTGTATTCGCTGTCGGCCCGCGACCCGCAGGCCCCGCCCGGCCCGTTCGACGTGCTGCAGCTCGGCCTCGTGGTGAGCGCGCTGGTGATCGACGCGCTGGTGCTCTACACGATGACCGGCCGCATCGCCGAATACGGCACCACGCCCAACAACGTGGCCGCGCTCGGCGAGAACATCGTGCTGCTGGTCAATCTGGCCTGGTCGGCGTGGCTGCTGCTGCGGTTCGTCCGCCGGCGCGGCGGGTTCGCCTCGATCGAGCGCTGGCAGACCAACTACCTTCCCGCGTACGCGGTCTGGTTCTGGACTGTGGTGCTGGTCCTGCCCCCGCTGTTCAGCTTCCGCTGAGCACCGGCTGGGCGATCTCGGTCTCCCACGTCGCGGGGTCGGGCCGCTCCCCCGGATCGGTCAGGTATGTCTCCCACGGCGCACCGGCCGCGGTCAGCCCCTTGTCCCGCATCCATTTCTCGATCTCCTGATAGGACTCGGGCAGGCCGTCGTACGGCCCCCGGTGGATCGCCACCACGGCCTGCCCGGCGGGAATGACGATCGCCTCGATCCCCTCCCCCGGCGCGGCCGGCGGCGGCCCGGCGATGGTGATGCCGCCCTCGATGACCAGCGAGCCCATGCCCACCTCGGGATAGCGGGCGAACGGCGGCCCCGCGATGGCCAGCCCCTCCCGCTGGGCGTACTCGAAGACCTTGGGCAGGCTCGCGGACAACGCGGCGGCGATCTCGTCCCGCGTGATCCGGTTCCGCACCACCAGGGCATGGATGACAGGCGTTTCCCGGAGGGAGATCTCGAGCGGCACGACGACTTTCCTCTCGTTGAGGCTGATCCGGTAAAGACTGAGGCACGGCGCCGCCGACCCCACGGTGCGGGCGTGCGTGGCCGCCACCTTGCGACCGGCGACGTGCAGACCGCGGGCCCGGTAACGCAGCGGACTGCGACCGAGGTGGCGCTTGAAGGTGCGGCTGAAGACCTCATGACTGGCGAACCCGTGGTCGGCCGCGATCACCGAGACCCGCCGGCCGCCGGCCACCACGTCGCCCGCGGCCCGCGCGATCCGCACCCGGGTCGTGTACGCCTTCGGCGTCTCCCCCACGAGCCGCCCGAACCGCCGATGCAGATCGAACCGCGACCGGTGCGCCAGCTTGGCCAGCACCGACAGCGACACATCTTCGCCCAGCCGCGCGTTGACCGTAGCCAGCAGCCGAAGCATCTCCCCCACACCGGACGACACCCTCGGACCGTACCGGTTGGCGGCCATCACAACTTGACGCTTCTTGCGCCGTCGGCGATCCGATCGGCCTCGAACAGGTCGTTCCTTATGACGCGCAATCCGGATGGAACCTCTTCGAGGTGCTCGACGCCGTCCTGCAGCGCCCGCCGCCAGAGGCGCTACGCCACTGGCGGCACGCAGTTACGCAGTCGACTCGGGACCTGCAGAAGCGAACGCGCGCACGCTTGAAGAAGGAAGAGGAGGAAAGGCAGACGCGAGCCCCCGACACGCGAGGGCAAGGAGCAAGGGGCAAGGGGCAAGGGGCAAGGGCCCTGAGCCCAACAGATAGCCCCCAAGGCGAAGCCAAAGACCCAAGCCGCGGGTGGCGAAGCCACTTCCAGCCCACCCACCATCAAAGGGCGGGAGCGGCAGAGGGGGTGCGGGTGGCGAAGCCCCCGCTTTGGCGCGACGAAGTCGCGCCGGAAGGAACGAGGCGGCAAGGCCTGCGCATTATGCAGGCACACTGCCGCCCCCGACTCGTGGGCGATACTGGGATCGAACCAGTGACCTCTCCGGTGTGAACGGAGCGCTCTCCCGCTGAGCTAATCGCCCTCAACGCGTCATGACTGTACTAGATGTGACCCCCGGGCGGCGAACAGGGGGTCAGGACAGCCAGTCGCGTCCTTTTTCGATCAGGTCGATGCCGAAGCTCAGGCGGAACGTGGTGTAGACGACCGCGCTCACGAACAGGAACGTGGCCAGGCCGACGAGGCCTTTCACGGGCCATGACTGGCGGCCGATCCAGTGCGTCCACGCGAGCACGTGTTTTTTCGTGAACTCGAGCAGGTGTTTGGCCCACGCGAATTCGATGGCCCAGATCGCGAGGCCGGCGATCACGATGGCCCAGCCGGGGCCGGGGAGCGGGATCGCCACGATGCCGACGGCGACGACGATGGCGCCGAGGACTGCGACGGAGATTTTCAGGGCGAGCCGTCCGGTGGGGTTGGCTCGGATCTTCTCCAGCACACCCGTCGGGGCCCGGTCTTGGTCGGGTTTCGTAGTCATTTCATCCCCCAGTGTTCCGGAGCCCCGTCACCACCCGGGAGAAATGGACGTTACCGGAGTAAGTCAACTGCTGGACCACCCGACGCCGGGCGGAACCGAGTACTTGGGGCAGAACAGTACAAGATATCGCTTTTTGTCTTGTGCGAAAGGGTTTTCGGAACCGTCTTCCCACTACTGGGTGAGATCAGCGTATGGCGGAGCGTAACGACAGGGATCACCTGAGTATGGGAAACGCGGGGTTCACCAGCCTCGCAGCGGTGCCGGGGGGAGTTCGTCCATGAGTACCATTCGTCCAACGACCGTCGAGGTCGAGACCTCGCTGCGGCTCGTAGCGCCTGACGCCACGGCTCTGCCCGTGCGCGCCAGTCTGCGCTACGACCCAGCCGACCCTTATGCGGTCCACGTGTTGTTCCACGCAGAATCAGCCGGTGGGGAAGCCGTGAGCTGGTCCTTTGCGCGGGAACTGCTCGTGACCGGGCTCGATGAGCCTGCGGGTATCGGGGACGTCCGGGTGTGGCCGTGGGCCACGCCGCGGGGCGACTTCGTGGCCCTCGCGTTGTCGTCGCCTGACGGCAACGCACTGTTCGAGGTGCCTCGCAGCGTCCTTGTCCGATTCCTCCGTCGCACCTATGTGGTGGTGCCGCGCGGCCGAGAATCCGAACATCTGGACGTCGACGCGGCGGTGAATCGGTTGCTGGCGGGCCGATAGCGCGGGAAATGCGACAGGCGACCCGTACGGACACTGCCGGTCCGTACGGGTCGCCTTTTGCATAAACCGCCCGATATATAAATAACCAGACATTCGGCGCAGAAATGGCGTCCGATGAGGCGTAAAGACGACAGCCGGGGCCCGGACGCGTTTTGCCTCGTGCATCGCTGGTCAACGCCGGTTACCGTCGTGGCGCGATGTCCAGCACAGCAGCGCGGCAGCAGACCGCGATCACGTTCCGGCCGCCCGGGTGGGCGGGCGTCGGCACCTGCGCGCTGGACGCCACTTCCGCCCAGCCGCCGGTCCGCCTGCCGTATCACGTGCTGGTGCTGGCCACGGCCGGGCACGGCACGGTCGAGGTCGACTTCTTCGGGCACGCGTGCCGGCCCGGCACCCTGCTCTGGATCCGCCCCGGCCAGGCCCTGCGCGTCGGGCGCAACGGGCTGATCGCCGCCGTGGTCACGTTCGAGCCCGCGCTCCTGAAGGACGACGTTCCGCCGCAGAACCGCTGGCAGCTGCGCGGCGAGGACGAGGACGCGGTGATCAGCGAGTTCACCCAGCTCGCGGTCGATCACGAGCGGCACGCGCCGAGCTCGATCGCCGCCGACCTGCTGCGTCACCAGCTGCACGTGCTGCTGTTGCGGCTGGCCCTGCTCAGCTCGGACGCGCCGCCCGGCCCCGAGAGCCGCACCTACTCCCGGTTCCGGGGCCTGCTCGAGGCCGGCCACCCGCACAGCCGCCGCGTCGAGGATTACGCGGAGGAGCTCGGGTGCTCCGTGCGTACGCTCACCCGGGCTTGTCTTTCCGTCACGGGCCGCACGGCCAAGCAGGTTGTCGACGACCGGGTCTCGCTGGAGGCCCGCCGCCTGCTCGCGTGCACGCCCCTGTCGGTCGCCGAGGTCGGCCGTCACCTGGGTTTTCCCGAGCCGACCAACTTCGGCCGCTTCTTCCATCGCGAGGTCGGCATGAGCCCCGGCCAGTTCCGCGCGGAGGCCTCGGCCGAGCCCCGCGGCGTCATTCCCGCACAGCGACGATCATCTGACTGAGCGTAATTCCCATAAAACCGTGGGGTATGTGCGAGTCGGTGGCGCCGAAGGGGCATGATGGATGCGTGCAGATCTCCGCGCGCGGCGACTACGCGGTCCGGGCCGCCCTGAGCTTGGCTAGGGCTTACCCGGCATTGATGTCCGCCCAAGCCATCGCCCAGGATCAGGAAATGCCCCGCAAGTTCCTCGAGGCGGTGCTGGCCGACCTGCGCCGCGCCGGCGTCGTGCGAGCCCAGCGTGGCGCCGAGGGTGGCTACACATTGTCACAGTCGCCCCGCGACGTGACGATCGGTCAGATCCTGCGCGCGGTCGACGGGCCGCTGGCCGGGGTGCGCGGCCTCCGTCCGGAGGAGACTCGCTACACCGGCGCCGCGGAAAACCTGCCCAATCTCTGGGTCGCCGTGCGGGCCGCGGTGCGCGAGGTGGTCGACGAGGTCAACCTGGCCGAGCTGATCAGCGGCCGCATGCCGGCGCACGTCCGCAAGCTGACTACCCGCCCCGACGCGTGGCAACCGCGCTGACGTTTGCCGATTTACGCGATGGGGAATCGAACGCCCATCCGACAAACCTTGGAGGGACGTACCGATGGGCCTCGTTTTCCGCAAGCGTAAGAAGATCGGCCCGTTGATCCTGAACTTCACCGAGAACGGCTATTCCTCGTGGAGTCTCAAGATCGGCCGCTGGTCCTGGAACTCACGCGCCAAGGCGCACCGCGTCGACCTGCCCGGCCCGTTCAGCTGGAAGCAGGACAAGAGCCGCTCCTAATGGCCGTTCCTAATAAGAGATGACGACGTCCCCGCCGAGCCGCCCGTGTGACGGCTCGCGGGTGACAGTCCCCGCGTCGACCAGCGTGTGCAGCACCCGTGTGGCGTCGGCGGCTCGATACACCGTCTCGGTCAGGGCAAAGGTCCGCAATTCGGTCACCGTACGAGATCCCGTACGCTCCAAATAGGCCAGCATCTCGCGGCGGAGCGGCCCGGGGTGCGGGGTCAGCGAGATGTCGATCAGGTGCCGGTCCGGGTCACCCGGGTCGCGATAGCGGACGCCGGCGAACTCGTCGACCGACCACAGGGCCTCCTTGAAGCCCTCGAGGCTCTTCCCGGCCGTCGCGCCGAAGACCAGCAGCTCACCCGGTTCGTCCGAGACGGCCAGCTCGACCTGGGTGAACAGGGGCCACCCCGTACGGTAGGGATCGGTTTTGGTCTCAGGCGGCAGAACCAGCAGCATCTCGGCCGGCTTGCCCGCGGTCAGCGCGGCCACGGTGGCGGGCGCGGGAGCGTCACCCGCGTCCAGGAACCCCAGCAGGGGTACGCGTTGGGCCCCGATCGCCTTGAGGCCCACGGGCAGCGTTTTGTCCGTTCCACCGGGAATTGTGTGCACGGCCAGCCCGGCCCCCGCGCCCGACTGCTCGGCGATCGCCGACAGCCGCGCGCCGGCCTCCCCCAGCTCGTCGCCGATGGCCAGCATCGTGAGCTCGCGACCCCGTACGAGGTCGGACTGCTCGGCCAGAACCCGCATCGCCGCCTCGGCCGTCGCGCCCGCGGAGGCATGGACGTAAATCACACGCCGGGCACGGTGCAGGGCGGCCGGAGCCCAGGCCTCGAGATAGCGGACCAGGAGTTCCTGCTTGATCTGGGTGATCGCGTCGTAGGACATATGCGAGTTCTACAGTGTCCGACCAGCGAAGTGATCGCAACCTTGCACTTGTACCTACAGTGGTCACATGAGCACTATGGGACACGTGGCCCCTCCACCGCTCGCCGAACTCACCGCGCGCGCCCAGACGTTGTCGTCTGCCGGCGACCTCGCGGGGGCCCGGCGCGTGCTGGACAACGTGCTCGACCCGGCCGCCGCCACCGACCCCCGGCAGGCCGACGCCGACCTCGCGCTGGCCGCGGCCCTGCACGCACGCATCCTGATCGCCCTCGGCGACGCCCACGGCGCCCGGCTCTGGGCCGGCTATGCCCACGCCGCCGAGGAACGCCTGCACGGCCCCCAGCACGACCGCACGATCGGCGCCGCCGCCACGCACGCGGCCGTCCTGCAGCGGGTCGGCCACTTCGGCCGGGCCGCCCAGGTCTATCGCCAGCTCGTGGGCGACCTGACCGAGCTCGAGGGCGCCGACTCCCCACGGGTGCTGGCGGCCGAGGCCGACCTGGCCACGGCCGAGCACGCGGCGGGTCACTGCACGGCCGCCCGCTCCCGGCTCACGGCGGCCTGGCGGCGGCACAGCAAGCGCTACGGCGACGCGTCCCCGGCCGGCATCAAGATGCTGGCCCGCCTCGGCGCGATGGAGCGCGAGTGCGGCCGCGACGAGCAGGCCCGCGAGCATCTGGCCAAGGCGCAGGAGCTGTGCGCCCGCTATCTGCCCTTCGACCACCCCCTCGTACGCCAGGTGGCCGCGCTGGTGGCGGGCTCCGCGTCGGGCAAGCACGTCTGCGGGCGGGTCGAGCAGTCCGACGGCCCCGGCGTGACCACGGTCGGCGCCCCCGGCGTGCGGACAGTGCCCTTCCCGCGGCGCCCCACCGTGCCCGACCCCGAGGAGTTCCCGCCCGACGACCCCGCCCAGCCGCCGGCCGACAACCGCCCGACCGATCCCAACGGCACGGTCTATCAGCAGCCGCTCTATCTGGCCGACGTGCACCAGGAGCCCGGTGACCTGCAGGGCCGCCACGCCCGCGCCGACACTCCCCCGCCGATGCCCGGCCGCCGCGCCCCCGACTACGGCCCCGACGGCCGTCCCCAGCCGGTCGGCTCGGCCCCCGCCTCGACGTACACGCTGCCCCCGAACACCGAAAGGCGCCTTCCCGTACGCACGGAGCCCGCCCCCGGCCCACGCCGGCGCCAGCCCTTCGTGCTCGCCGCCGTGCTCGTCGCGGGCGTGGCCGCCGCGGTCGCCGTCGTGGCCCTCACCCTCCCCGACGCCGACGGAGCCGAGGGCCCGGCGGCCACCGCGACTACACCGCCCGCCGCCTCCTCCGCGGCTCCGCCACCGCCCTCGACCGCGGCCACCAGCCGCCCGCCGACCGCCGACCCCGGCGCCCCCACCGGCGTCAAACTCCGCGACAACCGCGACAGCGTCCTGCTGCAGTGGACATACCCCCGCAATTCGGAAGGCCCGATCCTGGTCTCGGGCGGCCGCGCCGGGCAGCCGCAGAAGCCGTTCCAGCAGTTGCCCGCGGGCAGCACCGACTACGTGGTCTACGGCCTCAACGAGTCGTCGAACTACTGCTTCACAATCGCGATCGCCTACGCCACCAACAACATCGACCGCTCGGCCCCGGTCTGCACCAAACGCTGACACCTCGCCCCGAGTTCTCCGGCCCTCAGAGATGACCACTGTGCCGCAGCGATCGGACGGGAAGCCGCGCGGTCAGCAGCCATCGGGCCGTCGACCTGACGATCGTGGGCAAGTCGCTGTCGGCGCGTACTCGTCGTAGCGTCGCTTCGTCGCCGTCGGTTCCGGCCCCGTACACGACACCATGCAGAACCGAGGCGCCGATCATCGAAGGGCGCCGCGCAAGGCGCGTCTGCACTTCGAGGATTTTCGACCACGGTGTCACGGCCGGGCCCTCCGCGCAGTGCGGCAAGGCCCAGGCTGCGGCCAGCCGAGCGCTCTCCTCGGCGTGGGGATCGGTCAGGATCCGGTGGAGCACCGGCCGATGGTTTCCCGACCGCAGCAGCGTCATCGTCCGCAACAGGACGCCTAGGTCGCAGTGCCGCCGTCGCCGCAAGTCCTCCTCAATCTCGACGAGCAGGCAGGAAGCGACGGCAGCGCGGACCGGAGTGCCGGCGATGAACATGGCAGCCAGCATCCGATCGTCCGGGTTCGGGTCGTAAAGCGCCTGTCCGACCAGCTCGGTCAGCATCTCGTCCGTACTCGGCCCGGCGGGCGACACGCGGGCACAGGCACGCGTCGAGATCCGGCGAGGCCGGGAACTGGTCGCCCAGACGGAAGCCGCGTCGGCCCGCGTCGCCCCGCCGGCCCGGAGTTCCGACTCAACTTCAGACGCGAGTCGTCGTAGTCCCTCGTCGAGGGTTGAGTCGTTCAGCAGGCTAGTGACAGCCCGGCCGATCCGGCTTGAGTCCTCGTGTGTGAAATGGCGGCGCCGGATCTTTCGAGACGCCGCGAGCAAGGCCCCGACGAGCGCTCGATCCGAAGCCGGTGACTCGACGGCTTGGCGGATGTATCGGCCGGCGACGAGATCAGGCGAGGAATCCAGCAGGGAGAGCGGCTCGATCACGACCGGCGTGCTGTCTTCGGCGAGATCGATGCACGCCCCGATCGCCGATGCACCGGCCCACCGGTGTTCCAGCAACCGACTCAGCGCCTCCTGCCGTTGCAACCAACCGCAGTGCTCCGCAACCACCAGTTCGCCCAGCAGCCGATCGCTGACCGCGTCCCAGAGGCGCGGCGGGTGGAGCCTCAGATCTGGCGCCGCCCGGACATGATCCGACAGCTCGATCCAACTTGGGCCGCCCATCTCATCCTTGCCGGCCGAGCGCTCCAGTAGTTCGTGCAAACGCTTGTCATCGTCGACGGCCGTGGCGCCCGGCCCGCTCGCCGTGCCGGCAGCTCGCTCGATCGCGTGTTTGAGAGCCGTCAGGCATCCGAGCTCCAGCCCGAGGAGACCTTCGTACCGATTCACCGTCGCTGTCGAGATGGCCGTCTTACCACTCTCCCAGCGCGACACGGTCGGGGCGTCCGGCGTATGGCCACCGCCAGGCCAGGCACGTGCGAAGTTCTTGGCGATCCGAAGCTCCTCGTCGGCGCCGAGCTTCCGATTGACCTTCAGTAACCAACCGATCCGGCGTCTGACCGTTCTGACCGACACGGGCGGCAATGTAGCGGGACATACAAGATCAAGGCAATCATGTCGCCCGATTGCAGCAATAGGCCGGCCTTGCAATTGATCTACGGGACCGTCGGCGGCCTGAGTAGCCTTCGCTCGCAGGTCGCCCGATCAGCGGAGGAACTGATGAAGACTCGTCGATTCAAGAAGCCGCTACACCTTTCGCTCGCCCTGACCGTCGCCGCCACCGCTTTCACCGTCGCCGCGGCCGCTCCGGCATCAGCCGCCACCGAATGCCGCGGCTCTGCCTGCAATGGAATCGACCCGGCAGAGACGCCCTGCGGCGCCGATGCCGGCAACATCGATTCCTTTCACTACAGCGGCACTAATGAATGGTTGCAGGGCGCATTGATGGAGCTTCGCCGATCGTCGGCTTGCGACGCCGCCTGGGCGCGTGTCACCGGCGGCGACTGCATGCCGCCGTGGCGCGATTGCGGCTTCGTTCTGGAGGTGTCGGGTGACTCCGCCCAACTCGGGTCCAATCCCCGGGCAGGCCAGCACTGGACTCCGATGTGGTCCTTCCGGTCCTACGTCCGGGGGTGCTTCGTCACCTACGAAATGAACCCGGATGCCGAGTACACGCGTGATCAGTGCACGGCCTGGCGCTGAAAGGACAATAGATCGGCAATGCGATCGATACTGCATCTGATCCGAGCGCATCCGGTGTCGACCGGCATCGGGATCCTGCTGGCTCTGGCCGGCATATTTATCAGCCTGCCCGCCGACAGCGGCGGCAAGTTTCTGGCCTTCGCCGGTGCCGCCCTGCTTCTGGGGGCGCTTCCGCTCCTGTATGGATCGCGACGCGCGCGGGTCGGCGGGGCCGTCCTCGGATTCGCGGGCGCCGGGTTGTGGGCATTCGTCTTCGCGACCCTGGGAATCGATGCTTTCGTTTACTACTTCCGCTCACCCGAGGTCACGGTGAATCCGTTATCGGGCACCCACTCAACGGCATTCACCGGCGCCGGAGAAGGCTTCTCGCCGAACGGTGGCGTCGAGGTTACGGCGACCAAACCGGACGGCAGCAGGTATCGGGGCCTGCACTCCATGACGGCCGACTCGGCCGGACATCTGGAGTGGAGCTGGAAGTGGGAGAGCGGTGATCCCGACGGCAAATGGCGGGTCACGTTCAAGGACATGAAGACCGGCAAGCCGGCGTATGCGGAATTCATCATTCAAGGGAAAGAACCGGCACCGACGGCCGCCCGGCCCGAGGTCGAGGTCTCTCCCAAGGCCGGCGATCGGAACACGCACTTCCAAGGCACGGCATCGGGCTTCACACCGGCCGGGTCGGTGCTGATCACCGCGATCCAGCCAGACGGCCGGAGGTATCCGCAGGAATATCGCAAGACGCCGGACGGCTCGGGTCGATTCACCTGGTCGTGGCGGTGGGACTCAGGCGACGCCACCGGAAGGTGGACCATCGTTTTCGACGACCAGGGCGGCAGTCATGACGCCCGGGTCGAGCTCACAATCCGATGAACAGCCGACGAGGACGTGATGAGCGTGCCCACCTGCGGTGTGTCGCCTGGGCGATGCCGTGCACCAGGCGGGCCAGGCCCGCTGCTCCGTCGGGGTCGTCGGCTCGGCGAACGACGGTCAGGATGGGGCGGACCTCGTCCAGTTCGATGGCGGCTTGCAGCAACACATAGTGCAGGACCAGGGCGGCCAGGCGGGCGTTGCCGTCGTCGTACGGGTGGAAGAACGCGACGTCGAGGTACGCCCGGGCGGCCCGGGACGCTGCCGGGAGGGTGGGGTCGGCCGCGTCGTGCAGGCACGATGCGTACCGCTGCTCGGTGTCGGCGTGCAGGCCGTACCGGTCCCGGCCGTTCTTGGCGAAGGCCGGGCCGCGGCGGAAGGTGACCTCGGGCAGGCCGCGCAGCAGGGCGTTCCAGCGGGCCGTCACGGCGGGGGTGAGAGCCGCGCCCGTGGTCGCCGTCCGGCGGACCTCGGTGGGCAGCGAGCCGAGCCTGGGGTGGGTGGCGAACCCGTCCCGTACGGCGTGGATCGGGCTGGTCAGGTGAGGGACGACGGTGCGCCACGGCACCTGCTCGCGGATCTGCTGCCAGGCCGTCAGCTGGTCAGGGAAGGACACCGGCCACCTTTCCGGCCAGGCGCCCGGCCACCGACTCGACCAGCTGGCTGTCCGGCTCGGCCCAGCTGGCGAATCGGCCGCCGATCGCGTGATCGAGCAGCCGGCCGCGTTCGGCGGGGGCGACGCCGGCCGCCTCGAGGAACCAGCCGAGCACCGTTGTGCAGCAGCGGTACCAGGCGGACTCGTACTGCGCACGCTCTCCGACCGCGGTCACCAGGTGGGCGACCGCTCGCTCCCAGCCGTCGAGGTCGTCCGGGGCCAGCGGCAGGTAACGGTCGAAGCAGTCGGCGATCTCCACCAGCCAGTCGTGCCATTCGATCAGGGCGGCGGTGACGACGGCGGCGGTCGCTTCCGGGGTGGTGACCGAATCCGAGTAGCAGCACCAGTTGGCGACCGGGCCGCCGTCGAAGTCGGCCTCGCCGATCCCCCAGCGCCAGCCGAGCGTCCACGTTCCATAGCGGTCCATCAGGCCGATCGCGATGCTCTCCAGCCACAAGTCCCGCAGACGCCAATCCGCTTCCTGCGCCGGCGGTGCCGTCACCAGCGGGGCCACCACTGCGGCGACCGTCGCCGGGTCGAAGCTCCGCGCCCGCGGATCGACATCGGCCCACGTCAGCGAGGTCGGGTGGGGGATCTGCTGGGTGAAGTGCTCGGGGTGCCAGCGGCCGATGCCGGGTGCCTTCACCGCGCGCCAGGCCACCGGATCCCCCGTACGGCCGGGGTCGGCCGGGGCCATGGCGGCGAACCGGCCGCGCGCGTCGGTGGCCAGTTCGACGGTGAGTTCGTGCCAGGCCACGAGGGCGCGGGCCAGGCGGTCAAGGGTCTCGGCGGGCGTCGTGATGGTCAGCCAGACGTCCCTCCAGATCGGAATGACGCCACGATCCTGGTAGTCCTCCAACTCCACCGTGTGTTGCCAGCCCACGGCCCACGGGCCGAGACGCTCGACCAGGGCCGCCGTCATCCGGTCCCACCAGAAGTCGGCGAGCCGCCAGTCGGTGCCGGGCGGCGGGACGTCGGCCGCCGGGGGCAGCGACCGCACCAACGCGGCCACACCCGCCGGGTCGAAATCGGGGCGGGTCGCGGGGTCGACGTCACGCCAGGTGAGCGAGCGGAACTCGGGCAGGTCGACACGGTCGACGGTCACAATGGTCGGCCTTTCCTCGGACAGCCGTAGGCAACCAGTCAAGAGCGGCCGGCCGTGGCCACGGCGCCCTCGATGACTACCTGTAGGCAGTCGCGGAAGAGGTCGTCGACTGTGCGGCCGGGCTGGAAGTAGTCGGTGATGGCGGCGACCACGGTCGGGTGTTGTTCGGTGAAGGTGGGCAGGTCGAAGCCTTCGAGGGCGGCCCCCTCCGGGCGCGGGGCCTGCTCCTCGAGGACGTGGCCGACGGTGAAGCGTTCGACGGTCAGGACGATCACGCGGGCCTGCCGGAGCGGGATGCCGCGGGCCACCAGCGTGCTCATGGCCAGCTCGGAGAGCGCGGCCACGGTGCGGGACAGCTGGGCGGCGGAGACGACCCGGGCGCCGTCCGGGTGGGCCAGCAGGGCTCGGCGCAGCCGCTCGGCGAGGGCGCCCAGCCACTCGGGCCAGGGCTGATCGGGCTCGGGCGGGGCCACGGCGGCGAACTCCTGGTCGAGGATCGCGTCGGCGATCGCGGTGACCAGGGCGGCCTTGTTGGGCACGTGCCAGTAGAGCGTCGGCGACTGCACGCCGAGCCGGGCGGCGAGTTTGCGGGTCGTCACGCCGTCGAAGCCCTCGGCGTCGAG
The DNA here is from genome assembly GCF_016785085.1 of Paractinoplanes lichenicola. Taxonomy (GTDB): domain Bacteria; phylum Actinomycetota; class Actinomycetes; order Mycobacteriales; family Micromonosporaceae; genus Actinoplanes; species Actinoplanes lichenicola. The sequence goes on along the minus strand of NZ_JAENHO010000002.1, from coordinate 687,540 downwards.
CAGGGCGACGGCCTCGTCGACGATCCGCTGTCGATCAAGCGCCAAAATCGGTACCTCCACCGGCACTCTATCAGTGCTAGATTCTCTCTATCACTGATAGAGAGGGACAAGGAATGAAGCTCCTGCACCGAGTGACTCATCTGATTCCCGGCGTGCCAGCGCACGCCGAACGGCCGGTCGGGCACCAAGGCCATGGGCTCGCCGCGCACCCCGCGCCGCCGCACCACAACCGTCCGCCCCGGTTCCTGCCGGGCTGGCAGCGCCGGATCGCGGCGCTCTTCGGCCGGGAGTCGTGATGAAAGCCGCGGTGCTGCACGAGATCGGTGGCATCCCCCGCTACGAGGACTTCCCCGATCCCGTCGCCGGGGACGACGAGGTGGTCATCGACGTCAAGGCGGTGGCGGTCGAGACCGTCGACAAGCGCATCGCGGCCGGCACCCACTACGCGAGCGGGGGATACACCGCGCGACTGCCGGCGATTCCGGGCTTCGACGGCGTGGGCACGCTTCCGGACGGCACGCTGGTCGGGTTCGGCAACCCGCGTCTGCCCTACGGCGCGCTGGCCGAGAGGACCGTCGTGCCCGTGGGGGCGTCCGTGCCGATCGTGGAAGGCCTGGACCCGGCGGTCGCGACCGTGTTGGGCACGGCGATCACCGGCATGTCGATCAGGACCGCGGGCGGCTTCATGCCGGGCGAGACCGTGCTGGTGCAGGGGGCCACCGGGGTCGCGGGACGGCTCGCGGTGCAGGTGGCCCGGCTGCTCGGCGCCGGACGCATCGTCGCGACCGGCCGTGACGACGATCAGTTGCGGGAGGTACGGAGTCTGGGCGCCGACGTGGTGATCAACACTGCCGTGGCGGACGAGGCGCTCGCGCAGGCCTACGTGGATGCCAAGGGCGACGGATACGACGTCGTGCTCGACTACCTGTGGGGGCGGCCCACCGAGATCCTGCTGCGATCGCTGGTCCCGCGGACGTTCGCCTTCGGGAAACCGACCCGGCTGATCCAGATCGGGGAATCCGCGGGTGGCACGCTCACTGTCGCCGCGGAGAGCCTGCGCACCTCCGGGGTCGAGATCTGCGGGGCGGCCAAGGGGCTCGACGCCGGGACCATGCAGGAGGCGTACGGGCAGGTGGTGGACTGGACGCGGGCCGGGCGGCTGACCTTCGACGTGCTGAGGGTCCCGCTGAGCGACATCGAGACCGCCTGGCAGTGCACCGACCTGCGGGGTCGCCGGCTGGTCGTCGTGCCGTGAGTCAGAACCGGATCGTCTGGAGGACGCCGCGGCCGTCCGTGGCGAGGCCACCGTCGCCGACCTTCAGGCCGCCGTTCGGGCCGGTCAGGGAGAAAGCGCCGGAGTCGCCTTCCGGAGCGATCGTCCAGGTCTGGGCCGGGGCCGCGTTCTCGCACGGTTGCAGGGTCAGTCGCACCCCGCTGGTGGCCGCGACGCAATAGCCGGGGCGGGCGGCCGGGGTGACCACCACCCGGTTCGGAGTGTCGACCGGGGCCGGGAAGATGATCATGCTGGTGGTCTCGTCCTTGGCGGATCCGGAGAAGTCGACCACGCCACCCACTCCTACCTGCATCCACCGGTCCAGGCCGTCGTCGGGCACGTCGATCACGACCCTGGCGTTCAGGTCGACGCCGCGCACGGTGATGGTCGAGGTCACGTCGCTGGAGGGCCGGGACGGGAGTGGGGGCGGCCACGAGAACGACGGCGTCACGCTCGGGGCCGCCGGTTGAGGAGTCCGATCGGGATCACCGCCCCCGCGGTTGAGCACCGTGCCGAGGCCGGCCGCCGCGATCAGCACGGCGGCGAAGGCGGCGCCGACCGCCCGGTTGCGCCGGCGCCGGTCGCCGCGGCGGCGGATCTCGGCGGCCGGGGCGGGGCCGGTGGTCCGTTGCAGATGTTCCGCGTAGGCGTCGAGTCCTTCCCGGATCCGGTCGTCAGACATCGCGGCGCTCCTGGCCCATCTCGAAAGTGTCGCTGTCGTTCAGGTGAGCGGCCAGGGCCCGGCGTCCGCGGGCCAGCCAGGTGGTGATCGTGCCGGCCGGGATGCCGAGCTCGGAATGGATCTCGGCCACGGTCAGCCCGGCCACGTGGTGCAGCACGATCACCCGGCGCTGGTCGGCCGGGATCTTGCGGAGGGCCGCGACGATCGCGACGTGGTCCGGGCCGAGCTCGTCGACGGTCTGGTCGGTCGTCTCGCGCCAGTGGGCCTGGATCCGGTTGACGGCCTTGCGCCAGGTGCTCACCGCTTGGCGGTAGGCGACCTGGCGTACCCAGGCCTCGGGGTTCTCGTACTTGCTGATCTTGTGCCAGCGGTTCCAGGCTCGCAGGTACGCCTCGGCCACGGCGTCCTCGGCCTCGGCCCGGCTGCCGACCATCATGGCCACGTGGGCCAGGACGCGACGCGAGGACAACGCGTAGAAGGAGTCGAAGTCCTCGGCGTCACGCATGGGGAAGGGAAGCTCCGTGGGTCAGCCGGCGTACTTGATGGTCTGCAGGCCCACCCGGCCCCGGCCGTTCGTCGTGATCTTGCCATTGTCGACCCGAATGACCCCGTACGCCCCGTGAAGCTCGAATTGCCCGGAGTCGCCCGCCGGGACGATCGTGAAGACCTGCTGCGTACGGCCGGTCTTACAGGTCTCCAGCTTCAGCGCGGCACCTTTGGTGTCGGCGACGCAGTAGCCCGGGCCCAGGTCCTCGTTGTAGAAGGGCGGCTTGATCAGCACCTTGTTCTTCCCGCGTACGGGGGCCGCCTTGAGCGACATCATCGTGTTGTCGGTCCGCGCGGTGCCGGTGAAGTCGACGCCGTTCTTGCCGACCGACAGCCACCGGTCGACCCCGTCGTCGGCCACGTCGATCAGCACGCCCTTGTTGATCGTGATGCCGAGCTTGACCAGCTGACTGACGTCGGAGGTCGCCACCGAAGGCTTGGCCGGCGACGCCGCCGAAGAAGGCTTGGCGGCCGGCGACGCCACGCTGGCGACGGGCGAGGTGGCGGAAGACGCGACAGGCGTAGTAGCGGGCTGAGCGGCCGGAGCGGCGCTGTTGGCGCAGGCGGTGAGGCTGAGGGCACCGAAGACGGCGGCAGCTCCAAAGGCGATGGAACGCATGGGGGGTCTCCTTCAGTAGGGATGTGCCACGAACACGCCCCACGAGGAGTCCCGATTTCAGACCGAAGGTAACGAAAAGATAACGGCTGCCGGGCGCAGCGGCGCCGAGGACGGTTCGTATCCTGGTGGGATGGATGAAGACCAGTTGGAGGCCGTTGCCGACTTCGCCGCGCTAGGGCTGCGGCCGGAGCTGCTGCGCGCGCTGGCTGGTCTGGGCTACGAGGAGCCCACCCCGATCCAGCGCGAGGCCATCCCGCCCCTGGTCGAGGGCAAGGATCTGGTCGGCCAGGCCGCGACGGGCACGGGCAAGACGGCCGCCTTCGCGCTGCCGCTGCTGCAGGGCCTCGAGGCCGGGGCGCAGGACGGGCCGGCGTCGCTGGTGCTGGTGCCGACCCGCGAGCTGGCCGAGCAGGTGTCGCAGGCGGTCCACCGCTACGGGCGCGAGCTCGGCGTGCAGGTCCTCCCCGTCTACGGCGGGCAGCCGATCACCCGTCAGCTGCAGGTGCTGCGGCGCGGCGTCGACATCGTGGTGGGCACGCCGGGCCGGGTCCTCGACCACATCGAGCGGGGCACCCTGCAGCTCGGCGAGGTGGGCGCGGTCGTGCTCGACGAGGCCGACGAGATGCTCGACATGGGCTTCGCCGAGGACATCGAGGCCATCCTGGCCGAGACGCCCGACACCCGGCAGACCGTGCTCTTCTCGGCGACCATGCCGCCGCGCATCGACGCCATCGCCCGCCGCCACCTGCGCGACCCGCTGCGCATCCGGATGGGCCGCGACACCGCCACGGCCGACACCCTGCCCAAGGTGCGCCAGAGCGCCTTCCTGATCGCCCGCGCCCACAAGACGGCCGCGCTCGGCCGCGTGCTCGACGTCGAGGCGCCGCAGGCGGCGATCGTGTTCTGCCGCACCCGCGAGGAGGTCGACGAGGTCACCCAGAGCCTCAACGGCCGGGGTTATCGGGCCGAGGCGCTGCACGGCGGCATGAGCCAGGATCAGCGCGACCGGGTGATGGGCCGGCTCCGCGGCGGCAGCACCGAGCTGCTGGTGGCCACCGACGTGGCGGCCCGCGGGCTCGACGTCGACCTGCTGACCCACGTCATCAACTACAACGTGCCCTCGGCCCCCGAGGCGTACGTGCACCGCATCGGCCGGGTCGGCCGGGCCGGGCGCGAGGGCGCCGCCATCACCCTGGCCGAGCCGCGCGAGCAGCGGATGATCAAGGCGATCGAGCGCCTGACCGGGCAGCGCATCACCATGGAGAAGCTGCCCACCGTCACCGACCTGCGGGCGCGCCGCCTGGAGCTGCTGCGCACGACCGTGCGGGAGACGCTGGAGGACGACGACCTCGAGCGGTTCCGGCCGATCCTCGAGCGGCTCGTCGACGACGCCGACATCGAGCAGGTGGCGCTGGCCGGCCTGAAGCTGCTCAACGACGCGAACGGCGGCGACGTCGACGAGCCCGAGATCCCGGCCGCGATGCCCCCGCGCGAGCGCGAGCAGCGCGACCGCACCAAGCCGGGCGGGGGCCGCTTCCCCAACGAGCGCCGCCCGCGGGGGAACAACGACGACACCACCCGGCTGTTCGTCGGCATCGGCCGCCGGGCCGGCCTGCGCCCGCAGGATCTGGTCGGCGCCATCACCAACGAGTCCGGCCTGCCGGCCCGCGACGTCGGGGCGATCCAGATCACCGACCGCTTCGCGCTGGTCGAGGTGCCCGAGGGCGAGGCCGACCGGGTGATCCAGTCACTGCAGAAGAGCACGATCCGCGGCAAGCGCCCGACCGTGCGCCGGGAAAGGTACAACCGCTAGGCCGCCGGGATCGTCTGCACGGTCCGGTGGGAGCGAACTACGACGGGAGTGATCGGCATGGCTGAGGAGAAGGCGATTCTGGCCGGGGGCTGCTTCTGGGGGATGCAGGATCTGATCCGCCGCCGGCCCGGGGTGATCACGACCAGGGTCGGCTACACCGGGGGCCGGGTCGAGAACGCGACCTACTACAACCACGACGGCCACGCCGAGGCCATCGAGATCACGTACGACCCGGCCCTGACGTCGTACCGGGATCTGCTCGAGTTCTTCTTCCAGATCCACGACCCGACCACGCTCAACCGGCAGGGCAACGACATCGGCACCAGCTACCGGTCGGCGATCTTCTACACCGACGACGAGCAGAAGCGGGTCGCCGAGGACACGATCGCCGACGTCGAGGCGTCGGGGCTGTGGCCGGGCAAGGTCGTCACCGAGGTCACCGCGGCCGGGCCGTTCTGGGAGGCCGAGCCGGAGCACCAGGATTATCTGGAGCGCATCCCCGACGGCTACACGTGCCACTTCCCGCGCCCGGACTGGAAGCTGCCTAAGCGCCCCGCTGCATAGGTAACTCGCCCGACGGCGAGGAAGCCGGCCGCGGGCGGGTCATCAGGGTGCCGCGATGCTCGTCGTCGCCCCGCACGAGGGCAGCGATGCGCTCGCACACTTCGGGCTCGATCGGGCTCAGCGTGGGCCGGGCCGGCTGCTGGGTGATCCAGCCCTGCACGTGCCGGATCCGCTGCTCGTAGATCTCGCGCAGGGTCAGCGGGGACTCGTCGTCGACGCCCTCGACGATGACGACCCGCGGCGCGTGGCTGGCGTGCCGGGCGGTGTCCATCACCAGCGACAGCTCCTTGGCGGCCAGCGGGTGGTGCAGGATCGCCCGGTCCACCTTGATCTGGGTCAGCGGCAGCTCGGCCATCCGCGACAGCGACGCGTAGCCCTCGCCGAAGTCGTCGACGGCGAACGCCACCCCGACGTCGCGGGCGATCGCGGCCAGCCGGTTGTGGAAGTACGCGTGCGGCGCCTCGGCCCACTGCTCGCCGCGGCGGGGCTCGATCGGGTCCTGCTCCGAGATCTCCAGCGTGATCGCGGCCGGGTCGAGGCCCAGCTCGGCGATCGCCGTCCGCAACACCTCGACGTACGCGTCGCTGAGCAGCGAGCGGACGGCGACGTTGATCGACAGCGGTTTCGGGGAGGCCCACGGGCCCTCGGCGTGCGCCCGGGCGTACGTGTGCAGGGCCATCCGCAGGATCACCTTGTCGCGCTCGACCACGAACCGGTCGCCCCACACCTCGGCCAGGCGCAGCATCGCGACCGGGGCCCGCGAGTCGGCCGCCGAGCGCCGGGCCAGCGCCTCGTAGCTGTGCACCTCGATCCGCCGGGCGGTCTTGCCCAGCGTGACGACCGGCTGGAACACCACGCTGTAGGACTCGAGGACCCGGCGATAGAGCTCGAAGCAGTGCTCGAACAGCGCGCGGGGCAGCCGGCCGAACGCCTCGCGCAGGGCGGTCAGCACCTCGATCTCGGCCTCGTCGGGGGCGGCCGCGAAATCCGTACGCCAGACGGTTTCGAGGATCTTGGCCACGGGCTGACCGAGGCCCAGCAGCTCGGGCGCGGGGTCGACCAGGGCCAGCAGCAGGGACCGGCCCTCGGCGTGCCGCAGCGGCACGCAGAGCACGGTGCGGTGATCGTCGTGGACGGTGTGGCCGAACCAGTCGGCGCCGGGCGGGAAGCGCAGCATCGGGCGGATCGCGTCGAGGTCGAACCGCTTGCTCGAGTCGATCGGCTGGAATCCGCCCGCGGTGTATTCGAGCAGCGCCGTCGAGTGGGCCTTGGTGGCCGCGCGCACGTATTCGACCCGCGAGGGGGCGGCCAGCCCGGCGTCGGCGCGGGTGCCGGTCGAGCGGGGGGCGGCGTGCCGGGGCATCCGCGCGTGCTGCGACAGCCTGCGGATCAGCTGCCCGATCTCGCCGGTGGCGGCGTCGAGCGGGTTGGCCAGCGGCAGCACGGCCGGCGCGGGATCACCGGCGGACCCGACGAGCACGACGTCCTCGGTCCACGACGGGCCCGTGACCAGCGGCGACAAACCCTGTTCCCGTACGGCCGCAGCCAGCCCCCCGAACGTGACGCGTTGCTGCCGGCGCAGCGTGGCCAGCACGTGCGCGGTGAGCACGCCGTGACCGATGACCGGGGTCTCGCGTTCCGCCGCGTCCTCGGCGCAGGACACCAGGGCGCCGTACCGGTGGCTCCGCGGGCCGAGGAAGCCGGACGGGCCGGCCGCGTCGACGACGAGCACGGCGGCGCCGGCGAAGAACTCGAGCACGTCCCGTTCGAGAAACGCCATCCGCAGGCCCGAGTCGGGCTTTTCGGAAAGGGCGGATTCGTCCAGATCGGGAGTGACCAAATAGGTCTCGGAGCCGCGACTCCACATCGGGGTGATCGCCTGACCCGCGAAATAGACAACAAGCAGGTCTGTTTTGTCGGCCCGGGTCGCGAATTGCCGGAGCGCAGCCTTGACGTCACTCGCTGTGACACGCGGGCCCGTGAACAGCCGCGCGTCGAAGCCCTCGAGCTCGAGCAGCTCGTGGACGGCCTCGGCGTCTCGTTCGGCGAAGCGCAGGCGGGTGTAGGCGTCGTTGACACCCACAATCACCGCGAAGCGCTGATTTGCCATCGAACGCCTCCGGTTTACGCGCACTCCCTCACTGAACTGCTTCGAGTGCGGCCGTCGCTGATGATAGCGATCAGGCCGCTCCAATCAAATCGATCTAGAGCGACATTTCCACCCGTACGGGGTAGTGATCTGAGGCGAACTCGGTCTCGTCCCCGCGGATCACCGTCATATCGGACGCGGCGTCGGCGATCCGGGGGCTGGCCAGCACGTAGTCGAGGCGCATGCGGCTGAACTCGCGGCCGCCCCCGCGCGTGGTCGGCACCGTCAGCGGCGAGCCCGAGCCAACCCGTTTCCACAGGTCGACATAGCCGGCGGCACCGAAGGCGGCCAGCGCCCGGGTGTCGGCCGTGCCGTCCGCGGCCAGGTGACGGGCGCGCAGGAAGCCGGGCTGCGGGGCGAGCGTCTCGGTGTGGTCGGTGCCCGGGTCGAGGCCGTTCAGGTCGCCGGCCAGGACAGTGGGCAGCTTGTCCGGGTTGTACCGTGCGGCCAGCCAGACCGCCTCGCGCATCCGGCGGTACGGCGAGAACGGATTCAGGTGAGTGCTCACCACGCGAAGCGGGCCGGCCGGGGTCGCCACCGTCACGATCGCGGCCGCGTGGTGCAGGCGGAACCGTACGGCCGCGCGGTCGGTGACCTGCAGGGGCGGCCGGACGAGCACGGCGACCGGCTGCCCGAGGAACGAGCGGGCCAGGTGCGGCACCATGCCCACCGCGTTGGCCAGGCCGGTCATGATCCGGCCGTCGTCGCGGTCGAAGTCGCGCAGCTCCTGCAGGGCCAGCAGGTCGGGCCGCTCCCGCTTGATCACCGTGGCGATCGCGTCGAGCCGGCCCTTGCCGCCGGTCTTGATGTTCCAGGTCATGAACCTCATACGGCCACCGGCCTCTGCTCCTGCTGCTGCCGCACGACGAGCGCCGCCTCGCTGACGGTCACGGCCCGCTCGTTCGGCCGCACGATCAAGTAGAGCGCACCGACCCAGCACGCCGTCAGCAGCGCCGCCCCGAGCACGTCGGTCGGGTGGTGCATGCCGCGATACATCCGGGACACCGCCACCAGCGCCGGCATGAGCACCGCGAGGGCCAGGAAGACATAGCGCCACCACTGCCGTACGCGGGGCATGACGACGACCGCGATGGCGACCCAGACGCACATCGTGGCCGCGATGTGGCCCGACGGGAACGACGAGGTCGGCATCTGGCCGTCCAGCTGCTCGACCGGGGGCCGCGGGCGCCCGACGGCGGCCGCGCTGGTCAGGAACAGGGTGAGCTCGCCGGCCATGGTCAGCACGATGAACACGATCGGCCGCCACTGCCGCCACAGGGCCAGCGCCAGCGGGCAGACGACCAGGCAGATCATCAGGATCGCGTGGGTGTCGCCGGCCTTGGAGGCGAGCCAGCTCAGGTAGTCGAGCCGCTCGGTGCGGAACGTCTGCAGCCACCGGTTCACGCCCTCGTCCCACGAGCCGAACGCGGTGTCATTCGTCCAGTTCGTGAAGGCGTACCCGACGAAGTAGAGGACGCCGAACGTGAACACCCAGCCGACCAGGATCTCGGCGCCCTTGGCCCACGGGTGGGGCAGCACCTTCTCCTCGGCCGGGGCGGGCTCGAGGTCGGCGGAGGCCTCCGGCTCGAGGCCGTCGGTGACGGGCGGGACGGGGTGCCCGGCCTCGCGGCGCCACACCCGGAACGCGTACGCGGTGATGCTGATCCAGGCCAGGCCGAGCAGCCACCCGGCGAGCACGTCGGAGAGGAAGTGCACGCTCAGGGCGATGCGGGTCAGCCCGACGGTCACGATGATCAGGGCCGCGACGGCCAGGATCGCGCCCTTCCAGCGCCCGCGGGTGGCCGAGAGCAGCACCAGGGCCAGCGAGCCCCAGACGATCGTCGCGCCCAGCGTGTGCCCGCTCGGGAAGCTGTTGCCGCCGCCGAACGCGACCGGGTCGGCGACCACCGGGCGCAGCCGGCCGACCAGGGCCTTGAGCGACGGGTCGAGGATCATCGCGCCGAGGCCGGTGACCGCCAGATAGATCGCCAGGCGCGGGCGGCGGCGGATCAGCAGCCACAGCACCACCATCGTGACCAGCGGGATCAGCACGCCCCGGCCACCCAGCGAGGTGATCGTGGTGATCACCTTGACGACCGCCGGATGCGGCGCGACCAGGTTGTTCATGCCCTCGGCGATCGACTGGTCGAGCTCGCGCAGCGGGGTCCAGTTGCCCCGCACGAGCAGCAGCAACAGGCCGAACCCGAGGCCCGCGAGCACCACCGCGGCCAGGCCGGCCACGCTACGCCCGGCGAAATGCCTTACCGGCGCCCATCCGGCGCGTTCCACCACATGATTGTCGTCGGTCACATAGCGGGCTTTACCCGGAGCGCTTCTCCCGTACACCGCGCCCGATGCGGGCCGGTCGCCGCGGCCGGGGCTTACCGCTCTTCGCCTTGGGCTCGTCGGGGCTCGGTTCCCATTTGTCCTGCAGCGCGGGCCGCTCGACCCCGACCCGGGCCGCCTCGAGCTGAGCCGCGAACGCGATGCCGAGGAACAACGCGATGCCGGTGAGGTTGGCCCAGAGCAGCAGCGCCATGATCGCGGTCAGCGGCCCGTACGTGGCGCCGAAGTTGCTGCCGAAGCGCACGTACCCGGCGAGCAGCAGGCTGGCCAGCCACCACAGCGCGGTCGCGACCACGGCCCCGAACAGCAGCCAGGAGTAGCCGGGCTGACGGCGGCGGGGCGAGTATTTGAACAGCAGGCCGACCGCGAAGATGATCAGCAGCAGGCTCAGCGGCCACCGTACGAAATCCCAGGCCACCCGCACGTCGCCGGCCCACGGCCAATGCCGGGCCCCCGCGTCGCCGAAGGCTCGGCCCCCCACGAGCAGCAGGAACCCGAACAGGGCGGGAATGCCCGCGCACACCGCGAGCAGCCCGGCCCAGAGGTATTTGAACAGCGCCGGCCGGTCCCGCTCGACGCCGTAGATGCGGTTGGCACCCCGCTCGATCTGGGCCATCGCGGTCATCAGCGCGACCAGGCCGGTGATCAGACCGAGGGTCAGCGCCACCTCACCGGCGTCGCTGCTGCTCTCACTGTCCTCGAGCAGCTCGCCCACCAGCGGATCGCTCGCGCCCGGGGTCAGCTCGAGGATCGTCTCGGCCACGACCCGCCCGCCGTCCTCGGCGCCCAGGTCGGCCGCGAGACCGGCCAGGGCGATGAGGAACGGCACGATGGCCAGGCAGAGCTGGAAGGCGAAGGCGCGGGCATGACTGAAGCCGTCGCCGTAGCGGAACCGGATGAACGCGTCGCGCACCAGCGGCCAGCGGCCGTAGTGGTAGAGCGCGTGCACGGCGTCGTCGGCCGAGAGCTCCTCCCCCCGCATGTCCCGCGTCTCGGGGACCGGCTCCGTACTACTCACGGGCCGCCTCACGGATGTCCTCGGCCGCCTCGGCCGCGGCGCTCACGTCGTACGCGAGGTCGTCGTCGCCGGCGGGCCGCGGCACGCTGAGCAGCAGGGCCTTGGGCCGTACGGAGATCTTGAGGGTGCGGCCGGGCTCGATCAGGTCGCCGTCGAGCTGGCGGGGCTGCGTGCTGCGGGAATGGATCTCGATCTTGGAGGCCGTGTACGTCTCCATCAGCGGCACCCGGTCGCGGCGGCGGACCACGCCCCAGGCCAGCGACACCCAGTGGGCCAGGTTGTTGGGGCTCAGCACGGCCACGTCGAGCTGCCCGTCGGCCGGGTCGGCCTCGGTCAGCAGCCGCACCCCGCCCTGCAGCCGGCCCACGTTGCCGACGATCACCGTACGGGGGCGGCGCGGCATCGGCGGCCGGTCGTCCAGCACGATCCGGGCCCGCATCGGCCTGTCCCGCAGGTGCTTGAGCGCCCCGCCCACGTACGCGAGCCAGCCGATCCGCTTCTTGGCCTGCTCTGACGTGCCCTCGAGCATCTGGGCGTCGAACCCCATGCCGGCCATCACCACGAAGCACTTGCCGTCGCAGACGCCCACGTCGATGCGGCGGCGCCCGCCCTCGATGGCGACCTGCACGCCGGTGGCCGCGTCGGTGCCGAGGCCCAGGTTGGCCGCGAGCAGGTTGCCCGTGCCGGCCGGGAGCACGGCCATCGTCGTCTCGGTGCCGGCCAGCGCGGTCACCACGGCCATCACCGTGCCGTCGCCGCCGCAGGCGAACACCAGCTCGGCGCCGTCCTCCACGGCCTGCTTGGCCTGGCCCTCGCCGGGATCGTCGGGCGTCGTCTCGTACCAGGCCGGGCGGGGCCAGCCGACGCTGTCGACACCCTCGTCGACGATCCGATGGAGAAGCTCCATATCGGGCACTTTGGTGGGGTTTACGACAACTGCGCTGCGGGGTCCCGTCACGCGGCACAGTTTGCCCGGCTGAGGTAACGACTGAAACTCCCCAGCGGCTCTGTACCTTTAGCTCGTGAGCATGACAACGGTCACCTGGTGGGGCCACAGCACCGTCTGGCTGGAGGACTCGGGCACCACCCTGCTCACCGACCCGGTGCTCACCGATCGGGTGGCCCACCTCAAACGCATGACCGGTCCCACGCCTGAGCTGCCCGGCGTGCCCGACGCGGTGCTGCTCTCCCACCTGCACGCCGACCACTTCCACGTGGCGTCGCTGCGCAAGCTCGGCGGCCGTCCCCAGCTGATCGTCCCGCGCGGCGCCGCGCCGTTCGTGGCCCGTTGCCTGGGCGCCGAGGCGGCCGCCCGCACGATCGAGCTCGCCCCCGGGGAAGAGACAACCGCGGGGTCCGTACGGGTCAGGGCCGTGCCCGCCGCCCACGACGGCGGCCGCGGCCCCTGGTCGCGGGAGCGCGCGATCGCCATCGGGTTCGTCGTCGAGGGCGCCTCCCGCACGTGGTATGCGGGCGACACCGGCCTGTTCGACGAGATGAGCGACCTCGCCCCGCTCGACCTGGCCCTGATTCCGGTCGGCGGCTGGGGCCCCACGCTCGGCTCGCACGGCCACCTCGACGCGGAGGCGGGCGCCGAGGCCCTGCGCCGCGCGAAGGCGTCGTGGGCGGTGCCGGTGCACTACGGCACGCTGTGGCCGATGGGCCTGAGCCGGGTCCGCTCGCACATGTTCCGCGAGCCCGGGGTCACCTTCGCCCGCAAGGCCGAGCGCGCCGCCCCCGACTCCGTGGTGCGGGTGCTGGCGCCCGGCGAGAGCCTGACGATCGGCCCCACCGCGTGATCGCCACCCTGGGCGCGCTGGCCTGGTTGTTCGCGGTGGTGGCGTTCGGCGCCATCCTGCCGATCGTGCCGACCGGGGCCGCCGTCAGCGGTGCGGCCGCGCTGGCCTTCCACGAGCACCACCCGCTCACCATCGTCTTCGTGATCGCGGCCGGCGCCGCCGGGGCGTACGTGGGCGATCTGGTGATGTACGCGATGTGCCGGTTCGGCGGCGAGAAGCTGGCCCGGCGCCTGCGCTGGCTGCGCGACGAGGAGCACCTGGCGGCGGTGAAGGAGAAGCTCCACAAAAGCCAGATCCCGGTGCTGCTGGTCTCCCGCCTGATCCCCGGCGGCCGGGTGCCGGTGCTGCTGGCGGCGGCCTTCCTGGGCATGCCGTGGCGCACCTTCGTGGTGGCCAACGCCCCGGCCTGCGCGCTGTGGTCGACCGTCTACGCCGCCATCGGGGTGGCCGGCGGCTCGATCTTCCCCGAGCCGTGGGAGGGCGTGGTCGCCGCCGTCCTGGTCATCCTGATCGTGAACCAGACGATCTCGTGGATCTCGAAGCGCCGCGAGGCCCGGGCCACGGCCGAGGCCCCTAATACTTCAGGTGCTGCCGGGTGAGCTTGGCGACCTTCTGCACCGAGGTGATGCCGCCCGACATCGTGCCGTTGTCGTGCGACAGGACGGCGATCGAGATGTCGGTCCGCGGGCCCGTGACCCGGCCGACCGAGTTGATGATCCAGCGGTAGTTCTCGGTCGAGCGGGCCAGCCAGCCGTTCTTGACCGTGAACTTCTCGCCGGCCTTGGCGACGGCGGGCACGCCCCAGTCCTGGCTGTCGTCGACCGTGCTCATCAGCGTGTAGGCCAGCTTGCGCGAGCCGACGTCGAGCGGGCCCGACGTGTCGACCAGCTCGGACAGCAGCTTGACCTGGTCGTTCACCGTCGTGCGGGTCAGGCCCCAGGCGCTGTTGACCTTGGTCTCGGTCAGCCCGAGCCGCTTGTTGCACGCGCCGACGCCACCGGCCCGGCCGAGCTTGGCGAAAAGGGACGTCGTGGCATCGTTGTCGCTGAGCCGGATCATCCGCTTGGCCAGGGACAACTCGGTTGCCGTGAGGTCGCGGCCGGCGTCCTGGGCCTTGAGCAGCAGGCACGCGAGCACCTGCACCTTGACGACGCTGGCGGTCTCGTACTTCTCGGTGCCCCGGAACGAATAGCGCTGCCCGGTGCGGCGGTCGAGCACGGCCACCGAGAACTCGGGGGCGCTCGCGGCGTACTTCTTGAGCGCGGCGTCGAGGGCCTTGACCCGCTTGGCACGCTCCTGCGCGGCCAGCTCGGCCTGCGACGGGCCGCTGGGCACCGGCGCCACCTGCGCCCGTACGCGGGCCGGGCCGGTCGAGGCGGGGGCCGCGTTCGCCGCGTTGGCCGCGTCGCTGAAGGTGCCGATCGGGCCGGCGCCGGAGTCGTCGCGCATCATGCCCACGCCGACCAACCCCGCACCCCCGAGGAGCCCCACCGTCGCGATGGCCAAGATCCAATTCCGCGTACGTCGCACGCCTGCCATAGTGCCGTGTCGCGCCGGTTCATGTGCGTCCTAGCGTGCTTCGCATACGAGATTGACAGAGACTATCGACGTACGGGTGACTCGCGCTCACCGCGGGTGACTACCGGCCGGACGTGACGTTCTGCCGCATGATGGAGGCATGCGCTTCCCGTTGGTGTCACCGTCCGCGCTCGCCGAGCTAGCCCGTTACGCCGTGGGTCAGGCGGTCGAGACCGCGGCCGCGGTGGCCACCGTCCCCGTCCGGGTGATCAGCGTGCTCGGCCAGACCGAGCTGCTGGTGAGCCGCGTCACGATGCTCGCCGACGAGGCCGAGGGGCTGATCCACCGGGTCGGCGCGGTCGTCGAGGCGGCCGAGGCGACGGTCACCGAGGCCCGCGCGATCGCCGCGGCCGCCTCCGACGTCGTGGGCCAGGCGGTGGCGATCAGCGCCCGCGCCGACGTCGTGGTCGGCCACGCCGAAGAGATCAGCTCCCGCGCCGGGGCGGTCGTCGGCACCGCCGAAGAGATCAGCTCCCGCGCCGGGGCGGTCGTCGGCACCGCCGAAGACATCAGCTCCCGCGCCGGGGTCGTCGTGGGCAGCGCCGAGGAGATCAGCTCGCGGGCCGGGGTCGTCGTGGGCGGGGCGGAAGAGGTGAGCGAGCGGGCCGGCACGGTGGTGCTGCGCGCCGTCGGCATCTCGGACGCCGCCGAGGGTGTCGTCGAGCAGGCCGCGGCCGCCGCTCAGGAAGCCGCCCGGCTGCTGGAGGCGTACTCGGAAACGCTCTTGAAGGGTGCCCCGATAGCGCAACGATTCGTCAACGAGCTCTCGCCCGAGGAAGTCACCGCGGCGATCCGGATGGTCGACCAGCTGCCGGCGCTGCGGGCCCACCTGGTCGACGACGTGATGCCGCTGCTCGGCAAGCTCGACCAGGTCGGCCCCGACCTGCACAAACTGCTCGAGGTGACCGAGGATCTGCACCTGGCGATCGCCGGCCTGCCCGGCCTCAAGATGCTGCGCCGCCGCGGCGAGGAGCGCGTCGAGGAACAGCGCTAACCGCGGCGCACGACGTCCAGCATCAGGTCGAGGTGGCCGCGATGCTGGGCGGTCTCGCGGATCATCTGCACGATCATCCAGCGCAGGCTGACCGGCGCCTTCCCGAACGACGGCAGCGCCGCCCGCGCGTCCAGATCGCCGAACCGCGCCACCGCGGCCCGGCTGCGCTCGCAGGCCGCCGAATAGAGCTCCCGCAACTCCGCGACCGAGTCGTCCCGCGCCGACTCCCAGGCCCAGCTCTCGTCATCACCCACCGCCTCCCACGGCGACGGCCACGCATCCCCGAGCAGCGTGCGCGTGAACCAGAGATCCTCCATGTGCGCGAGGTGCTTCACGATGCCGCCGATGGTCATGGCAGTGTCGGGCAGCAGACGAGCGGCCGCCACCTCGTCGCCGAGCCCGTCGAGCGCCGCCAGCGTCATCCCGCGGTGCTGCTCGAGAAACTGCTCCAACGTCTCCCGCTCCGGCGGGTGCAGCCGCGGATGGTCCACCATGGCCCGATTCTGCCCGGAGTTCGCGATCAGAGCAGGGCGCGGGCGAAGCCGGCCTCCAGGCGGGCCGCGAAGTGGGTGACGAGCGGGAGGGTGGCCGCGGCGACGAGGGCCACGATCAGGTAGAAGCCGGTGGCCGTGAGGTAGGAGTCGCCCAGGCCGAGCAGCTGCGGGAGGTCCGTGTCGTCGGGGCCGTCGGGCAACGCCCAGCCCCACAGGGCGTACGTGGCGCCGCCGAGCACGCCGGCCCACCACGTGAGCACGAGCGAGGTCGAGATCGTGCTGGGGATCCAGCGCAGGGTCGCGTGCATCACGTCCTGCCACGACTGCGGGTCGGTCAGCATGGCGAGCACGCGTCGGCTCCCGCCGTACGAGGGTGTGGGCAGGTGGTCGCCGAGGGCCGCGAGCCGGGAACGTTCCCCGGCGGCGAAGGCGCGGGCCTGGGTCATCGTGAGGACCAGCAGGGGAATCCCGATCCAGACCACGGCCAGGGTCAGGCCGGCGGTGAGGAGGGTCAGGCAGACCGTGAAGGAGGCCACGGCCAGCGGGAGGCCGGTCAGCACGTAGCGGGTGTCGGCGGCCACCCGGGGCCAGAGCCGGACGGCCAGGGGCATTTCGAGCTGCGTCGTGGTCATGACCTGACGCTATGCGCGGCCGGGGCGCGGGCCGATCCGGTGAGCCGGTCGATCGAGGGTAGGGCTAGCCCTACCCCGGAAACAGACCGGCCGTCCCGGTGGGGGAACCGGGACGGCCGACTGCGGGGGGACTGAGGGGTCAGGCCGCTACGGGCACCGCCGCGCGGATCTCGGTGACGGCGCCGGTGCTCAGGCAGTACTGGGCCGCCACCGCGCCGACCGTGCCGTCGCGGAGCGCGTTGTCCACGACGGACGAACGCTCGCGCAGCAGGTCGAGCGTGTAGACCGAGTGCCGGGCGCTGATCTCGCTGGGGGTGGTGGCGCCGTCGAGGCGGGCCCGCAGCACGTCGGGGGCGATGCGCTCGGCGATGTCGCGGACGTAGCCGGCCGGGACTGCCGCGTTGTCGACCACGCCGGTGCCCGCGGCCACGGCGCCGCAGCCCTCGTGGCCGAGCACGACGATCAGGGAGACGCCGAGGTGGGCGACGGCGTACTCGACCGAGCCGAGCGTGGCCGCGTCGACGACGTGTCCGGCCGTCCGCACGACGAACAGGTCGCCGAGGCCCTGGTCGAACAGGATCTCGGCCGGCACCCGGGAGTCCGAGCAGCCGACCACCAGCGCGAACGGGGCCTGCGACTGGCTGAGCTCCGCACGGCGTACGGCGCCACGGTTGCCGGCGCCCGTGCTGCGGTCCTCGAGCCAGCGGCGGTTGCCTTCGAGCAGCTTTTCCCAGGCGGGGGTCTGGTCAGAAAACATGAGTGGGGGGCTCCGAAATCAGTTGAGGATGGCGCCGGTGGTCGCGACCTGCTCGGTGAGCACGCCGCTGATGAGTCGCTGGGTCTGGTTGATCTCCTCGACGGCGGTGTGGATCTCGGCCAGGGAGGCCGTCACCGCGTCGACGCGGGCCTGAATGGCGTTGACTTTGTCGCTGACCTCGTCGGTGGCCCGTTCGGTCTCGGTGGACAGTTCCTTGACCTCGCCGGCGACGACGGCGAAGCCCTTGCCCGACTCGCCCGCCCGGGCCGCCTCGATTGTCGCGTTGAGGGCCAGCAGCTTGGTTTGAGCCGCGATGGACTGGATGCTCCGCACCACCGCGTTGATCTCGGCGCTGGCCTGGCCGAGCGCGGCCACCTGCTGGTTGGCCTCGACGGTCAGCCGCTCGCCCTGCTCGGCGACTGTCGCGGCCGAGGTGACGTTGCGCTCGACCTCGGCGATCGAGTCGAGCAGCTCGCGGCCGGCGTTGTGCAGCTGTTCGGTCGAGGTGAACCGCTCGAGCGCCTGCCCGACCAGGAAGGCCGTATTGCGCAGCGCGCTCTCCCGGCTCGCCGACATGAGCAGCGTCCGGGTGGCAAAGAAGTCCATCGTGCCGACGATCTGGCCGCCGACCCTGATCGGCAGGCAGACGCCCGACTTGACCCCCGCGGCCTGGGCGGCCGGACGGCGTACGCAGTCGGTCAGCTCGCCCAGGTCCTCGACGAAGACGAGGTCACCGCGGGCCCAGGCCCGGCCGGAGAGCCCGACGCCCTTGGCGAAGGACGCGGACATCGTCACGCGGCGGAACTCGGCGCCGGCGTCGCCCGACTCGAGCGCGAACCGCAGCACGCCGTCGTTCTCGTCGAGCTGCCAGAACGAGCCGTACTGCCAGTCGAAGTCCTTGCGGATGATCTCGAGGGCGGATCGCAGGGAGTCGTCGCGGCTGGTCGTCTGCGTGAGCGCGCGGATGACCTCGGAGACCGCGTCGACGTCCTGCGCGGCCTTCTCCTGCCGGACCGCCTCGTGCAGCCGGGCCAGGGCGCCCGAGACGAGCTGGCCGACCGCCCGCAGCACGGAGAGCCGGGCCTCGGAGAGGTGCAGCTCCTCGGTGGCGAAGAAGTCCATGGTCCCGACGACCTGGTTGTCCTCGATCAGCGGGAAGCAGACCCCACTGTGCACACCCGAGCGGGCGGCGACGGGGGCGCGGACGCAGTCGGTGACGTCGGCGATGTTGGTCACGAAGACCAGGTCGCGGCTGCGCCAGGCGCGTCCGGAGAGGCCCACGCCCTCGGCGAAGGAGGCCTCGAGCGTCACCCGGCGGAAGTCCTCGTTGACGCTGCCGCTCTCCTGGGCGAACCGCAGCACCTTGTCGCCCGCGTCGAGCTGCCAGTAGGAACCGTAGGCCCAGCCCAGCAGGCCGCGCACCAGATCCAGGGCCTCGCCGATGGCCTGCTGCGGAGAGGTCGCGCCCTCCATCGCCCTCATGATCGCGGTGACCGCCTGGACGTCGGCGCGAGCCTCCGCCAGGTCGGCCTCGGCCTTCTCGGCCGCCGCGCGCTTGCCGGAACGAAGCACCACAGCTCCTCGGGGGGTCGTGAATGGCGCACCGCCACTCAAGTGCCCGCAAGATCGGCTGCGAGGTCGTTCAGTTGAAGGGTCGCCGGGCAGCAAAAAAGAGCCCCGCCTCACGGCGGGGCTCTTTCCGGGATGCGATCAGAACACGTTGACGCCGTAGACGTTCAGCGCCTCGACGACCGGCTGGAAGTACGTGGTGCCGCCGGAGGAGCAGTTGCCGCTGCCGCCGGAGGTCAGGCCGAGGGCGGTCGTGCCGGAGTAGAGCGAGCCGCCGCTGTCGCCGGGCTCGGCGCAGACCGTGGTGCGGATGAGGCCGGAGACGGAGCCCTCGGCGTAGTTGACCGTGCTGTTGAGGGCGGTGACCCGGCCCGAACGCAGACCCGTGGTCGAGCCGCGGCGGTAGACCGTGGAGTTGACGGCCGGGGTGCCGGCCGAGGTGATGTCCTGCGAGCCGACGCCACCGGTCTTGGTGATCGTCGTGTTGGTGTAGCGGACGATGCCGTAGTCGTTACCCGGGAAGCTCGTGCCGGACCGGGTGCCCAGCGTGGTCGAGCCGTTCGTCCAGGTCGAGCCGATGTTGGTGCAGTGACCGGCGGTCAGGAAGTAGTTGGTGCCGGCGCTGTTGCGCACGTTGAAGCCCAGCGAGCAGCGGCCGCCACCGGCATAGATGGCGTCGCCACCGCTGATCTTGACGCTCAGCGTGCCGGCGGTCTTCTCGATGCGGGCGCTGTCGCCGAGCTTGGCCACGGTGGCCTCGACGGCGGCCAGCGAGGCGCCGGTGACCGTGCTGTCCACCTCGACGACGACCTGGTTGCTGATCGGGTCGACGGCGAACGCGGTGCCGGGGGTCTTGAGCGAGCTCTTCAGCGCGTTGTCGGCCGAGGCGAGCTGAGCACCCGTACGGGTGACGAAGCGCGGGGTTGCGCCCGCGGCCTTCACCGACTTGGCGGTCGCGGCGTCGGTGACGTTGACGACAACCTTGCCGGCGTCGTCGATGTACGACCCGGCCGTGTTGACGCCGAACTGGGCGTCCAGCTTGGTGGCCAGGGCCGACGGGGCGAACGAGGGGTCTCCGGCAGGGGCGGCCGAGGCGGGTGACGCGGCAAGTCCGGTGCCGACGAGCATGCAGGCAGCAAGGCCGACGATCGGCCGGCGCAGCTTCCGGTTGAGCACGGGGTTCCTCCCAGGGGGTGGGGGATGCGCCGGAACCGGCGCACCACTTGCCCTCGGAGTATTGACACTTCTCAATGCACGTTCAAGAGTCGGCAATTGTTGCCACAACCCCGTTCACAACCACCCTGAGCTGCGCAAACACGCCCACATACCGCGAATCGTATTACTAAACCGGGATGGCGAGGTTATGGGCCTGAGCCCGGATCTCGGGCACGGCGGTCGTCTCCCACAGCGCCCCGCGGCGCAGCGGCCCGATCAGCCACCGGTCCTCCTGCACCCGGCCGTCGGCGGCGATCAGCCGGCCCGACGCGTCGATGTCGAGCCCCAGCCCGTGCGGGCCGACCCGGGCCTGACCGGCGGCGAGCAGGCCGCCCACGAACGACCCGGCCGCGGCGGGCAGCCGGCCGGGACCGGCACAGTTCACGACCGCGCCGAACCACTGCACGCCCGCCTCCAGCTCGACCAGCAGGCCACCGGCGGGCGGGGCGGTCATCGAGCGGACGCCACCGGCCCGCACCTCGAGCCGGCCCTCCTCGCGCAGGGTGGCCACGCGGGCGCCGACCGAGGGCGCCATCCGGTGCCGGTGACACTCCCACGGGCGGGCCAGATGCCGCAGGAACGCGTCCTGCTCGGCCGGCGTGAACGCGGTCCAGAGCTGATCCAGGTACGGGCGGAGGCCGTCGACCACGGCACGCCAGTCCCCCGCCCGCGCCGCCTCGGCCCGCACCGCCCGTACGACGTCGCGCAGCGTCGCGCAGTCGTCGAGCGCCGGCCCGACCGGCGGCGCGGCCACCTCGGTGTGGGTCAGCGGCAACTGGCCCCGGCGGCTGACCGCGGTGATCGGCGCGTCCCGGTCGCCCTCGGTGAGCGTGAGCGCCACGTCGATCGCGGTCAGCCCGGCCCCGACGAGCAGCACCGGCACATCCGACGGGATCGCCTCGAGCGCGCCCTTGGCCCACGGGTCGGCGACGTAATCGGGGTGGTCGGGCCGGGCCGCGGGCTGGGCCGGGGCCGGGCTGCCGGTGGCCACCACGACCCGCTCGGCTTTCACTTCCGCCCCGTCGGCCAGCACGACGCCGGTCGCCGACAACCCGGCGGCCCGAGAGCGCCGGATGGTGAGGCGCGGTCCCGAGATGTCCGACAAAACATCCCTCAGATAGCGCCCATAATCCACCCTCGGCCGGAACTCGTCCGGCGAGCAGCCCGCCCACCTGGCGAAATGTCCGGGATCGCGGGAGTCGGCACTCATCGCCCCGGCCCGCGAGTTGAGCAGATGCCACGGCCGGGCCGCCCCGTAGGCCAAGCCCCCGCCCGGCTCGTCCGGCTCGATCAGCACGACCCGGTCGTCGGTGTTGCTGAGCAGCTCCCGGGTGGCCAGCACGCCGGCACAGCCACCTCCCACGACGGCGACCGTCGTCACCGCTCGACCACCGTCACGCCGGAGTCGTCGGCCAGGCGGTAGCCGAGCCCGTAGACGGTCGTGACGACCTCCGGGTCCGAGAGCTTGGTGCGCAGCCGGCTGACGTGCACGTCGACCGTGCGGTTGGTGGTGTGCGTGTGCCCCCACACCTGCGCGAGCAGCTGGCTGCGGCTGAACACCTGGCGCGGGTGACGCGCGAGGAACAGCAGCAGGTCGTACTCGAGGCGGCTGAGGTCGAGCGGCTTGCCGTCCCGCATGGCGGTACGGGCGCCGGGATCGAGTCTCAAACCCTCCGCCCCGCCGGGATCGGACAGGGTCACCCGCACCGCCTGGCCCGCGGCGTCGACGAGGTCGCGCAGCGCGGCCACGACCCGCTCTCGTCCCGCCCCGGAGCCGGAGACGCTGATGGTCACGGTGACGGGTGAGTCGTCGAGGTCGGGCACGGGGTGGAGCCGGCGACGTGGAACGGCGGGGTGGGCGACGGCGAGCACGGACATGGGGTTCTCCCTCCGGTGACAGCCGGATTAATATATCTCCTATGTGCGAGGTAGGTTAATAGCCTCACCGGTGATTCGCCTCGAAGGAGAGCCATGACTCAGTACGTCGTCGTGTCCGGCAACCCCCGCTCCGGCTCCCGCACCTCGGCCCTGGCCGCCGCCGTGGGCACGGCCCTGTCCGGCGGCACGTTCACCACCATCGAGGTCGGCGATCTCGGCCCCGGCCTGCTCACCCCGGGCGACGAGGCGACCGCGGCCGCCGTCACGACCCTGCGCGAGGCCGACGTGCTGGTGGTCGCCACGCCCACCTACAAGGGCAGCTACACCGGCATCCTCAAGGTGCTGCTCGACCAGCTGCCGGCGCAGGCGCTGGCCGGCAAGCGGGCCGTG
Organism: Paractinoplanes lichenicola; assembly: GCF_016785085.1. GTDB lineage: Bacteria > Actinomycetota > Actinomycetes > Mycobacteriales > Micromonosporaceae > Actinoplanes > Actinoplanes lichenicola. The sequence continues at coordinate 665,224 of NZ_JAENHO010000002.1, read as the reverse complement.
CCGGTCGTGACCGCCGGCGTGGCCCCCCAGGCCGCCGCGGCCGAGGCGCTGCTGCGGCAGCTGCTGACCGAGCTGGGCGCCGACGTCGCCCCGGGCCTGCCGGTTGTCGAGAGCGACCTGCCCGAAACGGCGGCGATCGCGGAGAAGTACGCGGCCACCTTCAGGGAGTCCACAGGTTCGTGACAGGGCCCTCTTAGCCATCGTCCGTAGCTTTCGCCCTGCCCGATCTTGGGCCGGCAACAACGCACGAAAAGACTCGTCCCGCTCGGTGATGCCGTGCCCCCGGTCACCGAGCGGGACGAGCCGTTCCCGCCAACCCGGCCCACCGCGCCCGCCTCGCCGCCCGGCCCCACCGCGTCCGGCCGTCGTCGTGTGAGTGAGTACTCACAAACAAGCGCAGCACCGACCCCACTGCCGGGCTCACCGCGTCCGGCCGCCGTCCTGTGAGTGAGTACTCACAAACAAGCGCAAGTCCGACCCCAATGCACCCGGCCGCCGCTGGTAAGTGAGTACTCACATCCCGGGCATGGCGACGGCCCTGGCCTGTGAGTGAGTACTCACAAACCAGGGCCGGTCGAGCCGGGCAGCGATCAGGCGACGTTGATCGTCAGGGTCTTCGTGGTGCGGGTGCCCCAGGCGTCGGTGAACGCGACCGTGAAGGTGGCCGAGCTCGCCGGCCAGCCCTCGATCAGGCCGCTCTCCGACAGCGACAGCCCCGACGGCAGCGCGCCCTCGGCGAGCGTCCAGGTGCCCGAGCGCCCGTCCGCGACGGCCAGCTTCTCCGAGTAGTAGGCGCCCGCCGACCCGTCCGGCAGGCCGTTCGTCGAGATCACCGGGGCGGTCTTGCGAACCGACACGGTCAGCGTGCGGGTGGCCGACTGCGGCACGTAGTCGGTGAAACGAACCGTCACGGTGGCGGTGCCCGGCGCGACCGGCTTGCCGGTGATCGAGCCGCTCGGCCACAGCGTCATGCCCGTGGGCAGGCGGCCCGCGACGACGCTCCACGCACCCCGGCGCGCGGTCTTGAGGGCCAGCTTGCCCGCGTACGCCTGCCCGGCGGTCACGGTCAGCGCCGAGCTCGTGATGACCGGCGCGGCGGGCGGGGCCGGCACGAACAGCAGCTTGTTGGGCGAGCCCTTGAGGTCCTTGACCTTGCCGGCGGTAGCGTTCTTGACCAGGTAGGCCGCGACCTGAGCCGGGGTCATCGTCGGCGACGCGTCCAGGGCCAGGGCGGCCGCCCCGGCGACGTGCGGGGACGCCATCGAGGTGCCGCTGGCCACGGCCGTGCTGTAGTCGCTGCCGTAGAAGTCCGAGCGGATGTTGACGCCGGGCGCGAACAGGTCGAGCACCGGGCCGAAGTTGGAGAACGACGCCCGGCGGTCGGCCGCGTCGCTGGCGCCGACGGTGATCGCGGCGCGCAGGCCGGCCGGGCTCATCTTGCCCGCGCTGGCGTTCTCGTTGCCGGCCGCCACGACGTACGTGACCCCGGAGTTGATCGAGCGCTGGACGGCCGCGTTGAGCGAGGCGCTGTACGACCCGCCCATGCTCATGTTGGCCACGGCCGGCTTCACGGCGTGCGCGGTCACCCAGTTCACGCCGCTGATCACCTGCGACAGCGTGCCCTCGCCCTTGCAGTTGAGCACCCGTACGGCAACCAGCTGCACCTTCTTGGCCACGCCGAAGACCTGGCCGCCGATCGTGCCCGCCACGTGCGTACCGTGGCCGTTGCAGTCGCCCGCGTTCGAGGTCTGGGTGATCGCGTCGTAGCCGTAGGTGGCCCGGCCGCCGAAGTCGGCGTGCGTGATCCGGATGCCCGTGTCGAGCACGTACGCGTGCACCGCGCTGCCGTCGTCGGTCGGCGTGTACGACTTGGAGGCCTTGACGGCCCGCTGGTCGATGCGGTCGAGGCCCCACGGCGGGTTCTTCTGGGTGCCCTGGATCGTGAGAATGCGGTCCTGCTCGACGTAGCGCACGTCCGGGTCGGCGGCCAGGCGACGGGCCTGGGTCGCGCTCATGTCGGCGACGTACGTCGTGCCACCGTCGGCCGACATCGTCGACGCCTGGCCGGGGGCCGGCTCGTTCAGCGTCACGATGTAGCGGCCGGGGATGGCGCCGGGCGCGCCCGCGCCGACAACCGTCCCCTCGGGCAGGGCGGCCAGCGCCGGGACGGCAGTGCCGGAGATGACGACGGCGGCGGTGGCGGCCGCGGTGGCAAGGGTGCGCATTCGCATGGCCGCCTCATCGGCGTACGCCCTGGTCAGGTGAGGAAAAGACCCGGCTCGCACCACGGAAATACCGGCCTTGCCACGAGCGTTGACCGGTACGGCTTCAAGAGAGGAACCCATCATGAAGGTCCGGAACTCGTTGCGTTCGCTGAAGGCCAAGCCCGGCAGCGTGGTCACCCGTCGGCGCGGCCGTCAGGTCGTGATCAACCGGAAGAACCCCCGCTGGAACGGCCGCCACGGCTGACCCTCAAGCGCCACGCGAAGTGCCGCCAAGGCTGACACGCCCGATCGCGGGACGCGAGGGGCGAATCGCGATAGCGTAGAGGAGACAAAGCCGGAGTCCCGCCGCCACGGGGCTCCGGCTTTTCCCATGCCTAAGGGCCGTTCTGATGCGCGAGCAGAGCCAGCCGTACGCGGTTGGGGCTCCCGGTCTTGGTCATCAGCGCGGTGATGTGCGTCTTGACCGTGGTGATCCCGATATGCAACCGCTCGGCGATCTCGGTGTTGGACAGCCCCTCCCCCACCAGGTCGAGCACGTCCTGCTCGCGCGCGGTCAGCCCCTGAACCGGCCGCCGCCGCTGCTCGGCACCCACGTCGGTGGCGCGTCTCACCAGCCGTTGCAGCACGTCCCGGCTGAACGGGCTGTCACCCGCCGCGGCCCGCCGGATCCCCTCGAGCAGCTCGGCCGGCGGCGCGTCCTTGAGCAGGAACCCGCACGCCCCCGCGTTGAGCGCCGGATAGAGATGGTCGTCGTCGCCGAACGTGGTGAGGACCAGCACCCGGGTGGCCGGTCGCTCGGCCAGCACCCGGCTGGTGGCGCTGATCCCGTCGACACCCGGCATCCGCAGATCCATGACGATCACGTCGGGCGCGAGCCGGGCGGCCAGGGTGATCGCCTCCCGCCCGTCGCCGGCCTCGCCCACGACCTCGAGATCGGGTTCGGCGTCGCACAACATCCGCAGCCCGGCCCGAATCAGCTGCTGATCGTCGACCAGCAAGACCCGGATCACGCGCCGCCCCCGCTCACGCCGCGGCTCCCGTGTGGGCGGGCAGCACTGTGGCGACCCGCCAGCCCCGGCCCGACGGTCCGGCGGTCAGCTCGCCGCCCAGCACCTCGACCCGCTCGCGCATGCCCGTGAGGCCGTGACCGCCGCCCGGGGGCTTGGGTGCGGGCCCCTGGCCGCCGTCGTCGGCGACCTCCCAGATCACGTCGCCCTCCTCGACGGCCACCCGCAGCCGCGCGTGGGCCGACGGTCCGGCGTGCTTGGCCACATTGGTGAGTGCCTCCTGGGTCAGGCGGAGCACGGCCAGGCCGCGTACGGAATCAATTGTCCCCACCTCGTCGTCGACGTCGGCCTCGACCGTCAGCCCGGCCCGCCGCGCGGTGTCGACGGCCGTGCCCAGGGCCGCCGGCAGCGAACCCGGCACGATCGCGGTGATCGCCGCATCATGCACCTGGCCGTCGTCGCGCAGCACCGCCACCAGCCGCCGCAGGTCGGCCAGCACGGCCGTGCCGGTGCCGTGCACGTCGTCGAGCACCTCGCCCACCCGCGGGTCGATGCCGGGAATCACGTGCCGCGCGACGCCGACCCGCAGCACCATCGACGCCACGTGATGGGCCACCACGTCGTGCAGCTCGCGGGCGATCGCGCTGCGCTCGTCGGCCCGGGCCGCGCGATTCTCCATCGCCGCGCGCTGCTCGGCCTGGTGGCTCAGCTCGCGTGACGTGCGCACGACCAGCCCGAGCAGCATCGGCAGCCCGATCGGGATGACCAGGCTGAAGATGCCGTCGTTGATCCGCTCGTCGCCCGGGATCACGTCGAACGCCAGATGGACGGCGGTGAGCAGCCCCGCGCCGATCGCGTAGGTGCGGACGCTCGCGGCCCAGACGACCAGCTCGCCGAGCGCCCAGCTGCTGCCGACCGCGTTGATCGTGGCGTCCTCGATCAGCACGAACGCCAGGATCAGCAGGCCGGTCTGCACCAGCAGGTTGGTCACCGGCCGCCGGCCGAGCAGCGGAAGCGAGACGAACGCGACGACCGCCAGGATCCACTGCTTCATCGAGGTGACGTGGTGGCCGTCGGGGGTGAAGAGCAGATAGCTCAGGCCGGTGAGGTCGAGCAGGATCATGCGCGCCCATGTGTCCCGCTTGTCGAAGAGACGCCCTAGCCAGCCCATGGCGCTCAGACTAGGCGGTCCGGCCACGAGCACTTCCGAGTTATCCACAGGCCCGGAGTTATCCACAGGCTGCCCACCTCGCCCCGCCAAAGATCAGCATTCCCCGGCATAATCACGACGGGGAGGCCCCCGGGAGGGTGGGCCTATGTCCACTCCAGTAGCAGTTGATCATGTGTTCGGGCCGGACTTGATCACGGCGGGCGGGTCGGTCTCGGCGACGGCTGACCGGCCGGGCTCGAACACGCCGGACCCGCCGCGCTCGATGACGCCGGACCGGCCGCGCTCGATCACGCCGGAGCGGCCGGGCTCGGGGATGTCACCCCCGCCGATCTCGATCACGTCCGCCCGGCCCGACCGCAGCACAACCAGAACGGCCACGGCCGTAGCTGCGATCAACCCGCCCAACGCGACCAGCGTCACCGAGTCGGGCCGCAGCAACGGCTGACCGCGCAACGCCTGCCAAGTCAGAAGCACAACCACGCCCGCGTACGCGAGACCACTGACCAAAATCAGCCGAGCGCCGACCTTCTCCCCCAGCCGCGTGCGCCGGGTCAGCAGCAGGGCCAGCAGCGGCAGGAACTGCAGCCCGTGCATCCCCACGAAGTGCCCGATCCGCAGGTCGCCGCCAGTAGTGCTCCACCCCGTGACGGGCAGCCCCGGCCCCCCGTCCGGCACCCCCACGGCATGCGCCCCCGAGATGCCCTCGAGCCCCGGATCCTGCATGGGGAGCACCATCGGCACCGCGGCCGCCATGCCGAGCAGTGACAGGAAGAGTCCGAGGCGGATCGCGTACGCGGAAACGCGGTTGGCTATGCGCTGGAACAGGGCGACGACGCCGATGGCCAGGTGCGCCACGAAGAGCACCATGATCGAGGCGCCCATGATCGACCAGAGGGTCTCGTCGAACGGGGTGGTGTCGTTGAAGTGGCTGCGGTGGCCGCGGGCGGCCTGGAGGGTGATGATCGCGACCTCGATGACCGAGACGGCCACGATCGCCGTGCCGGCCCATTCGGCGAAGCGGCTGCGCCGCGGCAGGACGGCCAGCATCCACGCCAGCGTGGCGGCGTAGACGGCGAACGAGACCGCGAACTTGAACGGCTTGAGCCAGACCGGGGCGCCGAGCAGGGTCCGGTCGTCGGCGAGGACTCCGACGACGGTGACCAGGGTCAGCAGGGCCGTGGCGGCGGTGAGGACCAGCAGGGGTCGGTGCCATCTCATGACCGCAGCGTCGCGTGGTTCGGGGGCCGTTTCGTCAGTCCGCGGGCCCCTCTCGCGGCCGCCGGTCCGAGGCTGCGTCCTACCCAGGTAGGAGATACTGTCTCGCCGTGATCGACTTCCCCGCCGACGATGCCGGCCGTCGCAGCAGCGCTTCCTTCGGCCGCCACGTGGTGGCCGATGCCCTGCGCGTGGCCGACCCGGCCGCCGCCGACGCCACCCTCGCCGTTCAGGATTGGCGCCGCGGCTACCTGCGCCCGTTCTGCTCGCTGATCTCGGCGGCGGAAAAGAGCACGGCGGAAAAGGGCGGGTACGACATCGCCGCAGCCGGTCTGGCCTCCGTGCGCGAGCGGATGCCGGTCGAGATCGCCCCGCCGGCGCAACCGTTCGAGACGGTCACGATCGACGGGGAGGCGCCGCGCGAGACCGAGGTCGTGCTGCCCTATCGCGGGGAGTCGCTGCGCGGCGCCGCACTCATCCAGCGGCTCGACGCGTGGGTCGCCGCCGGCGTGATCGAGCAGTCGTGCGCCGACGCCGTACGGGAGGTCGTCAACAACCCGGATTGGCTCGACCTGTCGGATCAGCGGCTCGTCGTGCTGGGCGCGGCGGCCGAGATGGGCCCGCTGCCGGCCGTGCTGGCCTGGGGCGGGACGGTCGTCGCGGTCGACCTGCCGAGGGTGTGGGAGCGGGTCGCGGCGGTGCCGAGCGCGGGCCGCCTGATCGCGCCAGTGCTCCCGGGCCGTGACCCCGGCGCCGACCTGCTGGAGGAGCTGGGCGCTGTCGCGCAGTGGCTGGAGGGCGTCGACGGCCGGCTCGTGCTGGGCAACTACGTCTACGCGCCGGGGGCGGCGTACGCGAAGCTCTCGGTGGCCGTCGACGCGCTGGCCGTGCACCTGCGCGAGCGCCGCGAGGATGTGGCCCTGGCCTTCCTGGCCACCCCGACCGATGTCTTCGCCGCCACGCCGGGCGCGGTTGAGCTGTCCCAGGAGCGCTACAGGAAACGCTCGCGAACGGCCCGGCTCACCGGCGCGCTCTCGGGCGGGCGGCTGCTGCAACCCAACTACGACGGCGACGCGATCAACGACAGCCTGGTCCCGCAGCAGGGTCCGAACTACGCGCTGGCCAAGCGGATCCAGCGCTGGCGGGCCGCGGTCGCCCGGCGCGAGGGGGTGGTCAGCTTCGCCGTGGCCCCGCCGACCCGCACCCGTTCGGTCACCAGCAACCGCCTGCTGGCCGCGGCCTACGCGGGCGCCCACCTGTTCGACGTGGAGATCTTCGAGCCGGCCACGGCGAACCGGCTGATGGCCCTGCTGCTGGTGCACCAGCTCCGCAAGCCGCGCGCGGCCGCCCCGACGACGGCCGCGGACGAGGCGGTGTCGGCGGCCCACGGCGGCCTGTGGACCACGGCCTATCACCCCCGTACGGCGTTGGGCCTGGCCGCCGTACGGGGATTGGTCAGCCGGTAGCGCCGTCGATCCGCTCCCGGATGATGTCGGCGTGACCGGCGTGACGACCGGTCTCCTCGATCATGTGCACCAGCACCCAGCGCCGGGAGAGCGGCACGTTGCGGCCCTTAGGGCGGGGCGCGGGCTCGCCCAGGTCGGTCCAGCCGGCGATGACCTTGTTGGTCTCCTCGATCGTCTCGCGATAGCCGGCCAGGATCCCGTCGACTGTCTCCTTGGCGGTGGGCCGCAGGGTGCGGTTCATGTTGGTGATCGGCTCGCCCAGGAAGTAGAAGCGTTCCACGTACGTCAGGTGTTTGATCAGCCCGAGCAGGTTGGTGCCCGAGGCCACCCCGGCCGTACGGACCTCGGGCTCGGGCACGCCGTCGAGCTTGCCCGCGATCGAATCCCGCAGCCCGTCGAGCACGTCCAGCAGCACACTCTTCTCCGTCGCCATGCCGCCCAGCTTGATCTTCGCCGTTCGCGGCTTGCAAGAAACGTTGCGGATCCGCAAAATCGCAGGTGTGACCGACGATGTGCTGGCCGGTGTCGGGCCCCGGCTGCGGGCGCTGCGCCGGTCGCGGGACATCTCGCTGGCCGCGCTGGCCGCCGAGACCGGCCTGACCGCGAGCACGCTGTCGCGGCTCGAGACCGGCAAGCTGCGCCCGACCCTCGAGCAGTTGCTGCCGCTCGCGCGGGCGCACGGCGTGCCGCTTGACGACTTGGTCGCCGCGCCGCCGACCGGTGATCCCCGCATTCACCTCAAGCCCGTACGCCGTTCCGGCCTGACGGTCGTGCCGCTGACCCGCCGCCCGGGTGGCGTGCAGGCGTACAAGGTGATCTATCCCCCGGCCGGCGGGACCTACCCGACCGAGCTGCGCACGCACGACGGGTACGAGTGGTTCTACGTGCTCAACGGCCGGATCCGGTTCGTGCTGGGCGATCAGGAGTACGAGCTGGGCCCGGACGAGGCCGCCGAGTTCGACACCCGCATCCCGCACTGGCTGGGCAGCGCCGGCGCCCAGCCCGCCGAGCTGCTCACCCTCTTCGGCGCCCAGGGCGAACGGGTCCACCTCACCCCGCGTTGAGGGCGCTTTCGAGCAGGCGGTGCAGCTTGGCGGCCCGGGTCGGGTGGCGGTGGGACATCCAGGCGACCCGGCCGGCCAGGTGCGCGGCAAAGTCGGCGTGGCCGTCGCGGTTGGCCTCGGCCAGGCCGTGGGTGGCCGCGTTGTGCAGGGTCGCGCGCAGCCGGTCGTAGTCCTCGCGAGGCACGGCCGGGCGCTCGTTGACGACCAGGCCGGTCAGGGCCTGGCGCTGGGACCGGGTGCGGACGCGCGTCTTGTGCGGGTGCAGCCGAAAACCTTCCTCGTACGCGATCCGGCCGGTCAGCGCGACGAGGCGATCGACGCGCGGGGCGCTCAGCGTGCCCGAGAAGGCCAGGTCGTCGGCGTAGCGGCCGTAGGTCAGGCCGAACCGGTCGGCCAGGCCGCTCAGCCGCCGGTCGAGCCGGTACGCGCACAGGTTGGCCAGCGCGGGCGACGTCGGAGCGCCCTGCGGCAGGTGGGGCTGGCGGAGCAGGGCGGCCAGGTGCGGGTCGGGGGCGGCGCGCAGGACGGCGGCCGGCGTACGGGTGGTGGTGAGCGCGGTCAGGGCGTGCGCGACCGGCTCGGGATAGCCGATGCCGCGGAACAGGCCGTAGATCCGGGCCGCCGTGATGCTCGTGAAGAAGGCCCGCAGGTCCATGCTGATGAGCAGGTCACGGCCGGTGTGCGTACGGGCGAAGGTGTGGGTGCCCCGGCCGGGGACGAAGCCGTGAACCCGATCGTGCACGGGCACCCGCCCCAGGATCCGCGCGAGAACCCGGCGCTGGTGCTCGCGCAGGCGGGGTTTGGGCGCCTCGATCAGCCGGTGCGGCAGCCACAGGTAGCGGTAGTGGCGGAGTCGCTCCTCGCGGGCGTGCCGGTTGAGCTCGCGGCGGTCGGCGAACCAGTCGAGCGCGTCGCCGTCGAGCTCGAGGAAGGCGGCCAGGTCGGCCAGGTCGCCGATTTCCGGGGCGTTCCAGCGCATCCGTACGACCCGGGTCGCGCTGACCAGCCGGTGGCGGACGACCACGCGGCCCGGAATGCCGTCCCACGCCGCCAGGAACTGGCGGAACTCGCGGGGCCGGTCGTAGGGCGCGCGCGGATAAACGCGCGACACGGCCTCGACCAGCCGGCGCGTCCAGCCCTTGGGGCCCACGGTCACCCGGCGTACGGCCGCCTGCATCTTCGCCGGGTGCCAGTCCGTGGTGAGCAGCGCGTCGGCGACGGTGCCGGTGGCAGCGTGCCCCGACGAATCCCGGTCGTGCCTGCGCCGCCCTGCGCGAAGCGCTGCGGCGCGCCGGCGATGCGCTGCGATGGTCAAGCAAACTCCCTCGGGGTTGCCCCGAAGAGCCGTCGGGTGACGACGGCCAGCTCGGGACACGCTGCCACGAGCCAGCATAGTAATCACCGGGCGCGAACCATTTTGCTACCGAAACTCTCACGTTCCCGCACCCGAAGCCGATCAGCTCCCTCGACCGGATCTTCCCCCAGCCGCGAGGTGCTCTTCCCATGACTGTTGTGGTCTCCGCCGCCACCGACCTGCCCGACGTCGGCACGGCGCTGTTCCTCGTCCTCGGCGAGGGTGTGAACTTCCGGTCCCGGCTCGAATCGGTCGACGGCGAGACGTTCACGGTCGCCGCCCCGCTCGAGACGGCCGGCCCGGCCGGGTTCACGCCCGGTCAGGAGTTCGAGATCTTCTGGGCCACCCCGCGGACCCGCATCGTGCTCCCGACCCGCCTGGTCGCGCTCTCCGACGAGTCGCCGTTCCGCTGGCGGCTGACCCCGACCGCGGCGCCCCGGCAGAGCAACCGCCGGGAGTACGTACGCGGCGGGGGCGGTGCCGCGGTCCGGCTGGCGACCGAGGAGCACTCGATGGAGGGTGCTCTGCTCGACATCAGCGAGGGCGGCCTGCGCTGCTGGATCGACGAGCCGGCCGACCTGGCCCCCGGCGACGAGTTGCGCGCCACCGTCTCGCTCGGGCCGGAGAACGAGGTCGAGGTGACCGGGACGATCCTGACCGTCCGGGAGGCCCCGCACGGCGACCCCGGGCAGCACGTGGTGCTCACGTTCACGTCGGGCGAGAGCCTGGCCCAGATGATCCGCCTCTACGTGATGACGTGGGAGATCAACGAGCGACGCCTGCGCCTCGGCTGACCGCTACCAGGGGACCCCACGACAACCCCTTCACCGCGCTGACCGACCTGGTGCGCGCGGCGGTCAGCTCCGAGCCAGGGCGTCCTGGATCGCCGGGCTCGGTGGTGACGTGACCGCTGGGGGCCGTTGCCGTACGGCGTCCCAGGCGGCCTTGCCGCTGGCGAAGTAGTCGCGCACCGACTTCTCGGCGAGCAGGGCCCGGCCGCAGCCGTCGCACTTCGCCTTGACGCCGTCCACGTCGAGGCCCAGGCTGCGGCAGAGCGTCACCGCGCGGGACAGGTGATACGCCTGGGTGACGACGAGCGCGCGCCGCACCCCGAAGACGTCACGGGCCCGGAGGCAAGAATCGTAGGTGTCCAGGCCGTTCGGGTCGGCCACCACGCGGGCCGGGTCCACCCCGAGCGGGCCGGTCAGATAGGCCGTCATCGCCGCCGGTTCGTCGCCGGAGTCGCCGCCACCGTCGCCCGAGACGAGCACCACCCGGGCCCGGCCCGTGGAGACCAGGTCGGCGGCGGTCTGCAGGCGCCCGGCCAGCCGCGACTCGGGCTGCCCACCGGCACCGACCGTCGTCCCCAGCACAATCACCACGTCGGCCGCCGGCGCGTCGGCCACGTCGTACACATGCCCTATGGCCGCTGTGGTCGTCCAGATCCAGGGTGCGCTGACCAGGAGCACCAACACCAGCACCGCGCCGACAAGCCATCGCCGCTTGGACACCCTTGAACTCACGGGCGCAGCGTAGGCGTCGTTGTCACCCTTGTTTCGGCCCGCCTGCTTGTTCCTGCCACCCTGCTTGTTCCTGCCACCCTGCTTGTTTCGGGCCGCCTGCTTGTTTCGGCCACCCTGCTGGTTTCGACCCGCTTGCGGCAGGTTCGACGCCGCGGCCGGCCTCTCGGCGGGGTGTGACCGTTCGGTGTGCGATGCGCCAGCCCAGCGGGGTGCGGACGAGCCTGTCCTCGTATGTGAAGCTGGCCGACGAGCCGTCCTTGGTCAACGCGAACCCCTTCGACCAGGCCCGGGCGCCGTCACCCTCGGCGCGGACGATGACGTTGGTGACGTGATGGGCGATCGGGCCGTCGGGGCCGAGGCGGTGCGAAGCCGCGATATAGATGTCGAGCCGCGGCCGGGACGGGTCCGACGCCGGCAGCGGCGCGCGGCCCAGGGCACTCGCGTCGACCTCCAGGTCAGGGGTGAACACCTCGTTGAACCGCTCGTAGGCGCCGGCGTCGCTCAGATGACCGTGCAGGGCGATCACCTCGTGAATCTCCAGCCGGTCCTCAACGCTCAAGCTCATCGCAGCTCCAAACACGACACTCAGCACGCGACGGCCGACGATAGCTCCGCCCCCAACACACCGCCAACCATTAGGCGCCGTAGACGCCGCTTGACCTCGTCGCGGATCACGGCTGTCGAGTTGCGGATTACTGGCGTTGCCGAGTGCGGCGTTGCCGAGTGCGGCGCTGCCCGAGTTGCGGCGCTGCCGAGTCGCGGCGCTGCCGACGGCTCCGGATACGACGAAGCCACGGTGATCACGTCGTCATACCCATCCCGGGTAGGGTTCGCGCGCGGTACGGCCATCCCAAACCCCCACCCACCCGGGGCAGGGCAGGGCAGGGCAGGGCAGACCTTACGCCTGGGGTGTGACGGGAACGGGTGGTTATCCACAGGCGGGTGCGGGAACCGGCTGATTGTGGATAACTCCGGCGGCGGTGGGTGGGCGTGCGAGGCTTGCGCGGTGATGGATGCGGTGATCGCCCACTTCGATGGGGTGGCGGAGCGTTATGACGAAGTGTTGCCGTTCTTCTCGGGGTTTGCCGGGCTTGCTGTTGAGCAGCTCGCGCCGCCGGTGGGCGTACGGGCGCTTGATCTGGCTGCGGGGCGCGGGGCGCTGACCGAGGCTTTGCTCGCGCGGGGAGCGGATGTCACCGCCGTGGATGCGGCGCCGCGGATGGTTGCGTTGTTGCAGGCGGCTCATCCTGGGGTGCCGGCGACTGTCATGGATGTGAGCCGGCTCGGGTTTCCCGATGACAGTTTCAACCTTGTCGTGTGCGGGTTCGCGATTCATATCGTGACCGATCCCGAGGCGACGTTGCGGGAGGCGCTGCGGGTGACTCGGCCGGGCGGGCGGCTGGCCTTCACCGTTCCGGGGCGGGCGGACGGCAGCCCGGATCCGTGGGACGACCCGCTGGTCGAGTTGTATGCGGAGTACCGCCGCTATCAGCAGAGCGGGCACGGCCGTCAGGGGAACGACTTCGATTTCGAGGACGGCTTTCCGGGGCTCGAGGATCTCACGGCGGCCACCCTGGAGGTCGCCATTCCGGTGCCCGACGGCGAGACCTATTGGCGGTGGAGCCGGTCGCACGGGTCGGGGCGGTTCATCGACAACCTGACGGCGTTCCGGCGGGCCGAGATGCACGCCCGGCTGCTGGAGCAGATGGTCGAGCGGCCCGGGTTCGTGTTGCGGCGGTCGGCGACGTTGTGGACAGCGCGACGAGGGTAGATGCAAAGTATGCGCAGACTCGTGGTGACGGAGAACATCACCCTCGACGGGTTCATCTCGCCGATGGGTGACTGGTTCGATCCGATGGTGCCGGACGACGAACTGACCGTCGTCAACAATCAGAACAGTGCCGACTCCGACGCGCTGGTGCTGGGCCGGGTGACGTACGAGGAATTCGCCGGTTTCTGGCCGCATCAGCAGGGGCCGGTCTCGGACTATCTGGACCAGGTGGCCAAATACGTGGTGTCGAGCAGTCTGGACAAGGCGGACTGGCAGAACACGACGATCCTGAGCGGGCCCCTGGAAGAGGAGATCGCGGCCCTGAAAGCCACCGACGGGAAGGACATCACCGTCACGGGGAGCACGACCCTCGTACGGTCGTTGGTTCCGACGGGGTTGGTGGACCTTTACCGGCTCTTCGTCTATCCGGTGGTGCAGGGGCACGGCATTCGGCTGTTCGAGGAGCACGAGCTGCGGCTGCAACCCGTACGGGCGAAGGCTTTCGTCGCGGGTGTGGTGCTGCTGGAATACGCCTACTCGGGGTGAATGCGCCCGGCGGTCGCGGTCAGCCGGGCGCCGGATCCGCCCCAGCGCAGGGCCACGATCTCGGCGGCGATGCTGACCGCGGTCTCCTCCGGGGTGCGCGCGCCCAGGTCGAGGCCGACCGGGGAGGCCAGCCGGGCCAGGTCGTCGTCGGTGAGGCCGGCCTCCTGCAGGCGCTTGTTGCGGTCGTCGTGCGTGCGCCGCGAACCCATCGCCCCGACGTAGGCGACCGGCAGCCGCAGCGCGACCTCCAGCACCGGCACGTCGAACTTGGGGTCGTGGGTCAGCACACAGAGGACGGTCCGCTCGTCGATCCGGCCCGCCTCGACCTCGGCGTTGAGATAACGGTGCGGCCAGTCGACGACGACCTCGTCGGCCGACGGGAAGCGCCGGGCGGTCGCGAAGACGGGCCGCGCGTCGCAGACGGTCACGTGATAGCCCAGGAACGAGCCGATCCGGGCGGTCGCCGCGGCGTGGTCGGTGGCGCCGAAGACGAGCATCCGGGCCGGCGGTGCGAACGAGGCGACCAGCACGGAGAGTCCCTCACCCCGGCGCTCCCCCGACGGTCCGTAGTGGAGCACACCCGTACGCCCCGCGGCCAGCAGCCCGCGCCCGTCGTCGGTGACGGCGTCGTCGACCCGGTCGCCGCCCAGCGTGCCGGTGCGCTCGTCCGGGGTGACCAGCAGGTGCGCCGCGTCGTCGAGCCGGGTCAGCAGCGCAACCGGCCGGCTTGTCCCGATCGCCGCGGCCAGCTCGGGCAGCTGCGGGAACGACTGCCGGTCGACCCTCTCGATCAGCAGCTCGATGATGCCGCCGCAGGTCAGGCCCACCTCGAACGCGTCGTCGTCGCTGATGCCGTACCGGACCGTGCGGGCCTCGCCGCTCTCGATCGCCTCGAGGCACTGCTCGTAGACCGCGCCCTCGACACACCCGCCGGAGACGCTGCCCACAACCTCGCCGCCGGGCCCGACAACCATGGCCGCGCCCGGCTGGCGGGGCGCGCTCGACCAGGTCGCCGTGACGGTCGCCAGCCCCACCGGCTCACCGGCCTCCCACCAGTCCAGCAGCTTGTCCAGCACGTCACGCATGAGGGTTCAGCTCCGGAACGTCGAGATCGAGATCGTCGGCCACGTCGTCGACCGGCACCACCCGTACGGGGTGGGTCTTGAGATAGCCCCGGGCGCCCTGATCACCGACGGCGGACTCGATGACGCCCGGCCAATGGTCGCGGCCCAGCAGGACGGGATGCCCGCGCCGGCCCTGATAACCGCCCATGACCAGGGCGTCGGGGGCGGCGTGGGCGACCACCCGGCGTACGGCCTCGGGGGTGATGCCCGGCATGTCGACCAGCACGATCACCGCGGCGTCGACCGACTCGTCGAGGGCCTGCAGGCCGGCGCGCAGCGACGAACCCATGCCGGAGGACCAGTCGGGGTTGATGACGACTCGGGGCAGGGCGGGCACGGCATTGATTACCCGCTGCGCTTCCGCTCCAAGCACCACGACGGCCGGTGACGCGCCGGCCTCACGGAGAGTGTCGGCGGCCCGCTCGACCAGCAGCTTGTCGGGATAGGGGATCAGGGCCTTGGGCATGCCGTAGCGTCGCCCCGCCCCAGCGGCGAGCACCAGCCCGGCCGTGACCCACGCCATAGATCGAGCCTAGTCCGCCGCGGGCCCATGATCCCGACCCTGACCCGAACGACATTTCCGACTCCCGAGGCGAAACGCGTTGCGGGGGTGGCCGGTAGCGGTGGTGACGGTGACAACTGCAGGCCGCCGGTGGCGCTGCGACTCATCATTCGGTGGCTGCGGGGGGGGCGGGCTCCGAGCCGTGGGTTCAGAACTGCTGGCCGCCCACGTCGGCCTGGTTATGGGCGACCATCCACAGCAGGCTGCCGTGCATGGCTTCCAGGGAGGTGTAGCGCGGGGCGTAGCCGAGGATCGTACGGGCGCGGTCGATGCTGGCCGCGATGCCGCGTTCGATGTGTTCGCGGGTGACGTCGGCGTTTTCCTTGCCCGCGCGTTCGGCGAATTCGGGCCAGTCGACGAAGTCCAGCGACGGGGTGCGGCCGAACCACGCGGCCACGCCGGCGGCCAGGCCGCGGGACGTCATGGCTTGTTCGGCGACCACGTGGAAGCTGGAGCCGATGGCCGCGGGCCGGGTCAGGGCGCGTTGGAAGGCCTGGGCCACGTCGTCGGCATGCACGTGGTTGAGGATGCCCATGCCCAGCGCGGGCAGGGCGACCGGCTCCCCCACGGCCAGGCGGCGCCACACGTCGGCGTCCATGTTGCCGGCCGGGTTGATGGCGCGGCGGCCGGGGCCGCTGATGTGACCGGGGTGCAGCACGACGCTGGGGACGCCGCCGGAGAGGGTTTCGCGGTGCAGCAGTTCCTCGATCGCGGCCTTGCCGATGCCGTAGTCGCCGTACGGGGTGCGCGGTTCGTCCTCGGTCAGCGGCGCCCGCTGGGCCGGGCCGTGCACCCAGATGCTGCCGCAGTGCAGCAGCAGCGGGCGGGCCGGGCGCAGCGCCTCGACGAGCTGACGGGCCGAGCCGGGCGTAAAGCAGATCATGTCGATCACCGCGTCGGGGCGCAGGGCGGCGATCCGCTCGCCGAACGTGCCGGCGGTGTCCTCGGCGCGGCGGTCGGCGGTGACCCGCTGCACGGCCTGCCACTCGGGGCGCTCCTGGTGGGGCGTGCGGTCGCCGCGGCTGACCGCGATCACCTCGTGGCCCGCGTGCACCAGCCGGGGCACGAGATAGCTGCCGGTCTGTCCCGTCGCCCCGATCACCACTACTCGACGCATCCGGTCAGCCTAGTCCGGTAAATCGGTTGCCTCGCGGCTCAGGGTTCGCGACGATTCCGGCATGACGTACTGACGGACCAAACCCAGCCTTTCCTCGGCGCCTCTTTCGAGGTGTGTCCGCCCCATCGTCATCTCCGGAGCATCCGCCTTGTCTGTGCGAGTCTTCGCCTCTTCCCAAAGCTGGATCGAGTCCGACGCGGTCGACCAGTGCCACCGCGTCGCCGCCCTCGACGGCATGCGGCACGTCGCCGGCATGCCCGACCTGCACCCCGGCAAGGGCGCCCCGATCGGCGCCGCCATGCTTTCGTCAGTCCTCTATCCGTTCCTCGTGGGGTCGGACATCGGCTGCGGCATCGCCGTCTTCCCCATCAAGCTCAAGCGGCCCAACCTCGAACGGCTGGCCGCCCGTTTCCCCGACCTCGACCGGGCGCTGACCCCCGACGATGAGTTGTGGCCGGACGAGATCCCCGCCGATCACCCGGAGAGCCTGGGCACGGTCGGCCGCGGCAACCACTTCGTCGAGCTGGCCCGGGTCGACGAGGTCATGCAGGAGGGCCGCGTCGGCAAGGGCGATCTGGTGCTGATCGTGCACAGCGGGTCGCGCGGGCTGGGCGAGAGCATCCTGCGGGCGCACACCGAGGTGCACGGCGCGGGCCCGGCCGCCGATCCCGCCGCCTATCTCGAGGCCCACGACCAAGCCGTACGGTGGGGGTCGCTGAACCGGCGGCTCATGGCCGAGCGGGTCGCGCACGCGCTCGGGGCGGCCACGGCCGAGCCGATCGTCGACGAGTGTCACAACTTCGTCGAGGTGCGCGACGGTCTTTACCTGCACCGCAAGGGCGCGGCCCGGGGCATCGGCAACGACGTGCTGGTCGCGGGCACCCGGGGCACGCCGTCCTACCTGGTCGCGGGGCATGCGGGGGCCGAGGCGAACTTCTCGGTCGCGCACGGGGCCGGCCGCAAGATGTCACGTTCCGACGCGCTGCGGCGCAACAAGGCCAAACACACGGTGACCGAGCTCCGGCGTACGGCGGTGGGGTCGCTGGTCGTCTGCGGCGATCGGCAGCTGCTGTTCGAGGAGGCGCCGACGGCCTACAAGCGCATCGAGCAGGTGATCGGCGACCTGGTCGCGCACGAGCTGGCCACGCCCGTCGCGGTCACGATCCCGCTGGTCACCTACAAGACGCGGGACCGCTGATGAGCGTGCACCTGCTGATCTCGGCCGGGCGCGGGCCGCGGGAGTGCGACTGGGCGCTGGCCGAGCTCGTCCGGCGGCTCGAAACGGAGGCGGCCGCGGGCGGTCTCACGATCGGTAAGACGGAGATGCAACGGTCCGTGGTGGTCGAGATCGACGGCGAGGGCGCGGCCGATTTCGCGCAGGGCTGGACGGGCACGCTGTGCTGGCAGGCCCCCAGCCCCTTCCGTACGGGGACCGGCCGCAAGAACTGGTACGTCATCTCGCAGCCGTGCTCGATGGAGGCGGCCCGCACGACGTTCGACGAGGCGGACGTGGACGTCGTCGCCACGCGCACGGGCGGGCCGGGCGGCCAGCATCGCAACAAGGCGAGCACGGCCGTCCGGGCCACCCACCGGCCGTCCGGGCTGGTCGTCGTGGTCGACACCGAGCGGCAGTTCAGCCTGAACCGGCGGCTCGCGATGCGGCTGCTGCGCGAGCGCCTCGAGTCGGGCGACGCCGCCGCCGAGCGGGAGGCGATCACCGCCCGCTGGCGGGTGCACGACGACCTCGTACGGGGAAACCCGACTCGGACGGAGAGGCCGGCTATTGAAGCGAGCGCCCGCGCAGGAACGAGACGGCCTCGTCGAGCCCGCGGTCGGTGAGCTCGGGGTCGTAGCGGGGGCCGACATCGCGCATGAACGCGTGCTCCCCGCCGGCGTAGACGTGCAGTTCCAGATCCTCGTGGCCCGCCTCGTAGAGCGCGGAGACGATCTGGGCGCGCGCGGCGGCGGGGACGTGCGGGTCCCGCGACCCAAAGATGATCATCAGCTGGCCCCGGATGTCGGCCGCGCGAGCCAGCGCGTCGGAGTGGTCGGCGCCGAGTGCGCCGTTGTGCAGGCCGGTCGGATAGAAGCAGACGGTGGAGGCGACCCGCTCGTCGAACGCGGCCCGGAAGGCCAGATGCCCGCCCAGGCAGTAACCCGCGGCGTGCACGGTGGTGACGTCGGGGCGCTCGGCAAAGTAGTCGAGGACGGACACCCGATCCTCGTCGAACTCGGCGGTCGTCATCGACGCGGCACCGGCCAGCCCGGCCTGCTTGCCCGCGTCGTCGAACTCGAGGGCCACCCCGGCCAGCTCGCCGCGCGGATAGATCTCGGGCACGCAGACGATCAGCCCGGCCGCGGCCAGCCGGCGACATGTGCGCAGCGTCGACTCGGTCAGCTGGAAGATGTCGGAATAGAGCACCACCCCCGGCCGGTTGCCGCCGCCGACCGGAGTCAGCACCTTGGCCCGGATCTCGTGTCCGGCCCCGGGGATCCGTACGTCTTCCTCGCTCACCTTCATAAGGCCGCACCCTACTGACAAGATCGCGCCCCGGCCGCGCGGTGGCGCTCCACAGATAGCGTGTCTTCTATGCGCGGTCGCTCGGGACCGTCCGCAACCTGAAACCACCCCACCCGGGCGACCCTGGCGGCGGCGGCCAAGGCGTGCTCGTCGGCGACTGCGTCCGGGTGCAGGGCGACAAGTTCCTCGGGGAGTTGCCCTGCAAAGGCGGCGGCGATCCCAAGCCGACCCACGTCGTCAAGGAGATCGGCCCCACGGTCTGCGCCGGCTACGACATCCAGATTTTTCGCTATCCCGAGGGGTCGCTCGAGGACGCCCTGAGCAATACCGACACGTACTGCCTGAACAAGCTTTAGCGGGACAGCGCCGGGGCCAGGCCGGCCAGCGTGGTCAGGCGGTCGGGCTCGTCGTGCGGGCCGGCGTCGTGGCGGTCGAGGTGGATGGCGCGCAGGCCGGCCGCGCGGGCGGGCAGCACGTCGAGGTCGTGCCGGTCGCCGACGCTGACGACCCGGGCCGGTTCGAGGCCGAGGCGCTCGCAGGCCAGCCGGAACGCGTCGGGCGACGGCTTGGCCACGCCCAGATCCTCAACCGTGAACAGCGGGCCGACCCGGCCTTCGAGCCCGGCCTTGACGAGTTTCGCGCGTTGTTGCGCGACCGTGCCGTTGGTGAGCACGGCGGTGGCCAGGCCCGCGGCCGCGAGTGCGACCAGCGCATCGTCCACGTCGGGGAAACGGCGCCAAGAGGCCTCGTACGCCCGCAGGTAGCCCTCGAAGATGTCGTCCAGCGCGCTTTCCTCGTACGGGACTTGGATCTGCGGCAGGAAGTCGCGCAGCCGGCGTCGTCGTTGCTCGGCGAACGTCACGCGACGCTCGCGCCAGGCCACCATGTGCCGTTCCTGCACCTCGTCCCAGAGCGCGTAAGTGTCCGAAGTCGACGCGACACCGAACTCGGGCAGCCAGCGGTCGAGCGCCGCCCGCACCGCCCCGTGGTGATCGATGAGCGTGTCGTCCAGATCGAGCAATACGGCGCGCAACACATGAGCAGCTTAGGCGCGGGCTCGCAGGCGGCGGAGCATGCGGGCGTCGCTGAAGCCGACCGCGCGGGCCGCCGACTCGACCGTGGCGCCGTGGCCGATCAGGTATTCGGCGCGTTCGACACGGAGTTGCTGCTGATAGCGCAGCGGCGTGCGGCCGGTGGCGGTCTCGAAGAGGCGGGTCAGGGTGCGTTCGCTGACGCCCGCGCCGGAGGCCAGGGCGCCCAGCGGCAGCGGCCTGGTGAACTGGGCGTCGATCCTGTCCTGCACACGATGCACGACGTCGCTCAGATGCGCGCGGTGGCGCAGCATGGCCGACGCTTGTTGCTCGTCGCCGTTGCGGCGCGCGTAGACGACCATCTCGCGCGCGACCCGGGCCGCCACCGCCGGGCCGTGCCGCTGGGCCACCAGGTGCAGGGCGAGGTCGATGCCGCTGGCGATCCCGGCCGACGTCACCACCCGGCCGTCACTGACGAACAGCACATCCCGTACGACGGAGGCCCGCGGATATTCGCGGGCCAGCCGATCCTGCAGGTCGTGGTGGGTGGTGCAGCGCCGCCCGTCGAGCAGCCCGGCCCGGGCCAGCGCCTCGGCGCCCGAGCAGACGCTGGCGACCGTGCCCCCGGCCGCGTGGTGGGCCGCGATCCGCTCGAGCAGGGCCGGGCCGACCGGCTCGTACCCGTCCCGCCAGCCCGGCACCAGCACCAGGTCGTCGGCGGTGAGCGCGGGCCACTCGACGGCGGCTTGCAGTGTCACGCCCTGCCAGGACGGCACGGCCTCGGTCTCGGCCACGTAGTCGAGCCGATAGCCGGGCGCGGTGGAGAACACCTGGGCCGGCCCGGCCAGGTCGAGCAGGTGCAGGCGCGGGGTCAGGACGAACACCACCCGGCGCACGATCCGGTCACTCTCCCAGATAGTCGTCCACCGTACGCACGGCGGCGAACCGGCCGGCCAGCGCGTATTCGGTGCGGGACACCACGTCCGCGGCGGCCAGCGTACGCGGGTCGGCCAGCAGATCCGCGACGGTCTGCTCGGCCGGGGCCGTCCAGTGCGGGATCGGGAACGTGCCGGTCGCATCGGTGACGAACGTGACCTCGTAGCCGAAATCGGACGCGACCCGGGTGGTGGTCTCGACGCACTGCTCGGTGCGCAGCCCGCACGTCGTGACCGCGGTGACCCCGTACGAGGTCAGGTATTGCTGCAGATTCGTCGTGCTGAAGGCGTTGTGCGAGGTCTTGACGACGACGTGCTCGTCCGGGGCCGGCTTGAGCTCGTCGACCACCCGCACGTGCCCCGAGGCGGGGTCGAACAGGTTGCCGGTGCCGGGCTCGGCGTGCAGCACCCAGACGACCCGGTCGCCGGCCGTCCGCGCCGCGTCGACGAGGCGGGCCACGTTGGCGATCAGCGCGGGGTTGTCGAGGGTCGACCAGAGCGGTCGCTGCCGGAACGATTCCTGAACGTCGATGACGAGGAGCGCGGTAGTCATGCCGTCAAGACTTCGCCTTTCATCGAGGCCGGAACAGGCACCATCGCGTCCCGAGGCGGAACGATCCGGTCGGTCGTCCGAGGCGGCGCGGCAAAAGCGACGCGATAATGCCGGAGTGCAGAGTGCATACGAGTATGTCGATGTCGTCCGGCCGCCGCGGCTGCGGGCCGGCGACCACGTGCGGGTGGTGGCGCCGACGGGCGCGCCCGAGCAGGCGGAGGTCGAGCGGACGACCCAGTGGCTCAAGAACCAGGGTCTCGAGGTCTCGGTGGGCACGCACGTGCTGGACGCCCTGGACGACGGGGATCGCGTCCAGGACATCGACCGGGCCCTGCATGACCTGTCGGTCAAGGCGATCATCGCGGTCGGCGCCGACCCGTGGGCGCATCGCATCGCGGACGACCTGGACTACACCACCGCGGCCCACCTGCCGACGCTGCTGGTCGGCTATCGCGAGTGCACCATCCTGCACCTGGCGTTCTGGGAGCGGGCCGGGCTGGCCGGCGTCTACGGCGAGCCCGGTCAGTCGTTCGTGGCGGCCGCCTTCGGCACCGAGCCGGTGGTCGTGCGGGCCGAGCCCGACTCGCACACGGGCGAGCTGACCACGAGCGGGCGGGCGTCCGGGGTGCTGCTCGGGGGCGACCAGGAGCAGATCGCCACCGCCGCCGGGTGGGTGCTGCCCAGCCTGCACGGGGCGATACTGCTGCTGGAGGCGTACGGGCTGCGGCCGGGCCAGATCGATCGGCAGCTGACCATGCTGATCCGCACGGGGCGGCTCAAGGGCGTACGGGGGGTGGCCGTGGGTCGTTACACCGAGTGCGGGCCGGGCAATGTGCTCGACGTGTTGCGTGACCGGCTGGCACCACTGGGCGTACCGATTCTGGGTGGTCTGCCGATCGGTCAAGGGGCAATTCCGGTCGGCACGCCCGCGATGCTCGACGCGGACGCGGGCACGCTGACCATCGAGCCGGCGGTTTCCTGAGACTGTCGATTCCCGGGCCGCGCCGTTCGTCGGTGAGGTGAGATCGACCCACGACGGAAGGCTTTGATCATGGCGAAGTACACCCTGCTCATCTATGGCGACTCGGCCCAGTGGGAGGCGCTGACCGCGGAGCAGCGGCGCGAGCACGACGCCGCGCACGAGGAGTTCCGCCGGGCGGCCGGTGACCGGGTGCTCGGCGGGCAGGAGCTGGAGCCGTCGCCGAACGCGACGACGCTGCGCGGGTCCGCCACCCTGGACGGGCCGTTCCTCGAGACCAAGGAGGCGCTGGGCGGGTTC
This sequence comes from Paractinoplanes lichenicola, assembly GCF_016785085.1. Taxonomy (GTDB): domain Bacteria; phylum Actinomycetota; class Actinomycetes; order Mycobacteriales; family Micromonosporaceae; genus Actinoplanes; species Actinoplanes lichenicola. The sequence continues at coordinate 642,760 of NZ_JAENHO010000002.1, read as the reverse complement.
TACCTGCTCGAGGCGGACGACCTGGACGAGGTGCTGGCCCTGGCCAAGCTGCTGCCCGAGGTGCGGGCCGGGCACAGCGGGGTCGAGATCCGGCCCGTCGTCGATCACGGATGACCGCCGTCGCGGACGCCCTGGCCCAGGCCCACCGCCGCGACTGGGCCCAGGTGCTCGCGACGACCGTGCGGGTCACGCGCGATCTCGACCTGGCCGAGGAGTGCACGCAGGACGCGTACGCGCAGGCCTTGGAGACGTGGGGCCGGGACGGGATCCCGGACCGGCCCGGCGCCTGGCTGACCCGGGTGGCCCGGAACCGCGCGATCGACCTGCTGCGGCGGGAGGCGGCGCTCCAACGGCGGCTCCCCTTGCTGCTGACCGACGAGCAGGATCGGGATGATCGGCTGCGGCTGGTCTTCACCTGCTGCCACCCGGCGCTGTCCCGCGAGCATCAGGTGGCGCTGACCGCCCGGCTCGTCTGCGGCCTGTCGACGGCCGAGGTGGCGCGGGCCTTCCTGATCTCGGAGGCGACGATGGCGGCCCGCCTGACCCGGGCCAAGAAGAAGATCGCGACGGCCCGGATCCCGTATCGGGTGCCGCCGCCGGAGGCCCTGGCCGAGCGGCTCGAACCGGTCCTCGAGGTGGTGCACCTGCTGTTCACGACCGGTCACACGGCCCCGACCGGCCCGTCGCTGACCCGGGCCGACCTGACCGCCAGCGCGCTCGAGCTGGCCCGCACGCTGCACCTGCTGATGCCGCGCGCGGCGCCGGTGACCGCCCTGCTGGCCCTGCTGCTGGTGAACGACGCCCGCTCGGCGGCCCGGGTCGCGCCCGATGGCCGTCTGTTACTGCTGTCCGAGCAGGACCGCACGCTCTGGAATCGCGATCGCATCACCGAGGGTGTGGCCCTGCTGACCGACTCGCTGCGCCGTCACCCGCCGTCCCGCTACTCGGTCGAGGCCGCGATCGCCGCCGTGCACGCCGAGGCCCCGTCGTGGGAGCAGACCGACTGGTCCGAGATCGCCGGCCTCTACGCCGTGCTGCTCCGGCTGACCGACGGCTCCCCCGTCGTGGCGCTGAACCGGGCGGTGGCGATCGGCTTCCGCGACGGCCCCGCGGCGGGACTGGCCGAGCTGAAACCGCTGACCGCCGAGCCCGCCCTGGCCACCTATCCCTACCTGGCGGCGGCCCGGGCCGACTTCCTGAGCCGGCTCGGCCGCGCCGCCGAGGCGATCACCGCGTACGGGGAAGCCTTGGCCCTGACCGACAATCAGGCCGAGCGCGATTTCCTCGCCGCGCGGCTGTCAGCCCTGCAGGAATGAGCGCAGGCCGGCGGCCGGGGTGATCAGGGTGACGGCGGACCCGTCGGCGAAGTCGAGCCGCAGGCGGCCGTTGCCCTGGCCGGCCGAGGACTTGAGCTCCGTACGGGGGCACTCCCAGCGCAGGCGCAGCGGGGTGGAGGGCCGGAACCAGGTCTTCTGCTTGGCCAGCACCAGCAGCCGCTGATCGGTCAGGGCCAGCACGCGAGGGTCGCTGACCGTGCGGATGTGCTCGTCGAGGCCGACGGCGAGGCTGGTCGGGATGCCGTGCACGCCGCGACGGTCGCCGGGCCGGTTGGGCACGGGCCGACGGAACCGGAACGGCGACAACTCGGCCTTGGACAGCCCGGCCGCCGTCAGCCCGTCGGCCCGGCTCGCCCACACGGCCGCGCGCAGGGTCTCGTCCGGCTTCAGGTGCTCCCGCACGCCCTCGAACTCGGTGGTCACCGTTTCCCTCTCAGTCCCAGAAGTTGAACAGGGCCGCACCCGTCGACTCCGGCTTCCACGACCTGATGTCGTACGCGCTCAGCTCCGGCCACCGCGCCGGATCGAGCGGGGCGGCCAGCTCCTCCGGCGTCAGCACCCGGAACTCCCCCGCGAAGGCCAGCGCCCCGATCAGATCGGGAAGGTCGACGAACGTCAGGGGGCCCCAGTCCCCGTCGAGGCTACGCGGCTCGGCCACGGCTACGGCCCCGGTGTCCCGGGCGATGACGACGGCCACGGTCCGGTCGCCGTAGTCGACGATCCCCTGGTGGAAGTTCGGGGTCACCCGGTCGGAGACCCGGAACTCGGTCACCCGGCCGCCGGTCAGGCGGGCCCCCTCGTGGCACACGCGGCGGAACTCTCTCAGGTCCGACATGAGGGGAAACTCTAGCTTCATTGACAAACACCTATGCGACGGATGGGGTGGGGAGCGACATCCTTCAATGAAGCAGGGGGTTCGATGTCGTCTCGAGCTCGATGGGTGGCGGTCGCCGCCGCTCTCGCGTTAACCATCACGCCGGCCGCGCTGCCGGCCCAGGCCGCGCCGGACGAACCGGCGCTGACCCTGGCCGCCGGGGAAGCCGCGCTCGTCCGCTTCCGGCTGCCCGACGAGGCCGCGCTGCAACGGCTCGTCGCCGAGGGCGCCGACCTGGCCGCCCGGCCCCGCACCCAGCAGGGCGTGGTGCTGGCCGACCTCGTCGTCGACCAGGCCCAGCTGGCCACGCTGACCGGCCGCGGGGCCGTGCCGGTGCAGGTCATCCAGCGGTCGTCGCAGGCGCCCCGGGTCGCGGCCCAGCGGCAGGCGCTCCAGGCCGACACGCTGCAGTTCCTCCAGGCGTACTGGTGGACCACCGGCGGCAAGACGTTCCTGCAGACCCAGGTGGCCACGACCGCCACCGCCGACCCGGACGTCGAGATCACGGTCACCTGGCGGACGGCCGACGGCGCGACCGGGTCGTTCCCGCTCGTCCGATTCGAGGACTCGGGCGAATACCAGTATCACTTCACGCTGCCGCGGCCCGTCCCGGCCAAGCCCGTCCAGGTCACGGCCACCTCCAGCCTGGGCGGGACGTCGCGCGCGGTCACGCCGGCGGCCTGGCCGGGGGCGACCCCGCCGGCCCCGCCGAGCGGCTATCAGAAGGACTTCGTCGACGCGTACATGACGCCGGTCGACGTGCAGGCGCGGATCAGGCGGCTGGCCCGGCAGTACCCGGCGCTGGTCGACGTGATCAACCTGCCCAACAAGACCCAAGGCTATCGCCGTACGGCGGTGGGCTACCTGGGCAATCCGGCCGCGGCCGCCGTGGTCGTGGAGTCGGTGCGGTTCGGGTCCCAGGCCATGAACGGCGTGCAGGTGCGGACGGTCGACCCGGGCCTGCCCAACCGTCCGCTGTCCGCGACGTACCGGGACCGGGTCTTGACCGTTCGGCTGGCCACCGATGCGGGCGGCAAGGTGATCAGCACGACTGACGACGTGGCCGCCTTCATCACGGCGCGTTATCCGCAACAGTTCCGGGCGTTCGTGGAGGAGGGCTCGGCCGGGGTGCCGATGCCCGTCGCGGGCCCCGTACGGCTTGACGACGGGCTCAAGGGCACGGAGGTCCCCCGCGCGCCGTGGACCGTGCAGGCGCTGCGCATCGGCAAGGTCCGCGACGGGTCGAAGCCGGGCGTGCTGGCGTACTCGCAGGAGCACGCCCGCGAGTGGGCCACGCCCCTGGTGACGCTGGAGTTCGCCGAGCGGCTGCTGGCCAACTACGCGACCGACGCGGCCACCCGGGAGCTGGTCGACGCCGTGGACGTGTTCGTGGTCCCGACGGTCAACCCGGACGGCGCGAACTACTCCTTCAACGACTACAACTTCCAGCGCAAGAACCTCGTCAACCACTGCACGGGCACGGCTCGCGACCCGCGCAACCGCGACTCGTGGGGCGTCGACCTCAACCGCAACTACACCGTCGGGTCGTATTTCGACGGCTATGTCGGGGCCAGCGCCAACTGCCTCTCGGGCACGTACGCGGGCACGGCCGAGCTGTCCGAGGCCGAGAGCGGCAACGTGATCGCCCTGGCCAAGGCGCATCCGAACATCGGGCTGGCGATGAACGTGCACAGCTACGGCGGATACTTCATGTGGCCGCCGGGGGCTTATCGGGCCGACGGGCGGGTCACGCTGCCCCGGCCGTCGATCGACGAGTCGAAGTTCTTCCTCGACAGCGCGCGGCGGATCGTGGGCGCGATCTCGGCCGAGCGCGGGACGGTGACGTGGCCGTCGTACACCGGGCCGGTGGCCGACGTGCTGTACTCGGCGGCGGGCAACTCGGCCGACCAGCTGTACTACGAGCTGGGGGTCGACGCCTGGGACTTCGAGGTGGGCAACGACCGGTGGAACGACGCGACCCAGCAGTGGGAGGGGGTCGGGTTCCAGCCGCCGTTCGACGAGGCGCACGCCGAGTCACAGGAATACGCCGGTGGTCTCGTGGAACTCGTATGGGTGGCCCGGGACAAAGCGCGGGATTAGCTCACATCCGTTTGGTGCCGTGCCGATAGTTGGGGTACAAATTATTGGCACGGCAACGAACGGAGAGGGCGCTGACATGAAGGTTCGCCAGTGGTTCCACGAGACGTTCGACGACTGGTGGTTCCGGTCGCTGATCGGCCCGGCCCAGACCAAGGGCGCCGTGCAGGGATGCGACGAGGGCGCCCGCGAGCAGTGGAAGCGCGACCTCGAGCGGCGCAAGGCCTACACCCGCGAGCAGCGCGAGCGTAAGCGCCAGGCCCGGCTCTAACGCCGTACGTCGTCCCCGCTCAGCGCGGCCAGCTCGGCGCGCGTCGGGGCGCCCTCACAGTCGCCCGGCACGGTCACCGCGAAGGCGCCGGTGGCGATGGCCGTGGTCAGCCGTTCCTCGGGGGCGGCCCCGGCCAGCCGGTCGGCGAGATAACCGGCCACGAACGCGTCCCCGGCGCCGACCGGGTCGACCACCGTGACTGACAGCGCGGGCTTGCTCAGCCGCGCACCCTCGATCAGGGCCGTGCAGCCCCGGCCGCCGTCCTTCACGATCACCTCGGCCGGGCCCAGCTTGGCCAGGTTGGCCGGCACGTCGCCGGTGTCGACGAACAGCGCCGCCTCCTCCGGCGAGGCGAAGACGATGTCGGCCCGCGAGACCAGGTCACGCAGCACGGGCGCGGCGTCGAACCGGCTCCACAGCTTGGCCCGGAAGTTGACGTCGACCGACACGGCGACGCCGGCCGCGCGGGCCGTCTCGATCGACTGGAACACGGCCGCGCGGGCCGTCTCGCTCAGCGCCGGCGTGATGCCGGTGACGTGCACGATCGAAGCGCCCTGGAGCTCGGCCGCCGGCACGTCGGCCGGGGAGAGCCGCGAGCCCGCGCTGCCCGCCCGGTGATAGTCGACCTGGGCGAACTCGCCGGAGCGGCGGTGCCGCACCATCAGGCCGGTGAACGACTCGTCGGTGACAGCCAGGGTGCGTACGCCGGCCGCGGCTATCCTCGACGCGATCAGCGTGCCCGTGGCGTCGGGCCCGACCCGGCCCAGCCACGTCGCCTCGCCGCCCAGCCGGGCCACGCCCATCGCGACGTTACTCTCGGCGCCGCCGATGCCGAACGAGAAGCTCTTGGCGTGCCCCAGGGGCCCGATGCCGTCGGCGGCGACCAGCCCCATCGTCTCGCCGAACGTCAGCAACCCGGTCATGAGCGGGCGAACTTGACCGCGCTCACCGCGTGGCGGGCGCGGTTGGCCAGGGCGGTCAGGCTGCCCCCGGTGACGGCGTCGCCGACGAGCGGGCCGCCGACGCCGACCGCCTTGGCCCCGGCGAACAGCCAGTCGGCGATGTCCTCGATCTTGACGCCGCCGGTCGGCATGACGTTGATCTGGGGCAGCGGGCCGCGCACGTCACGCAGCCAGCCGGGGCCGAGGCCGGCCGCGGGGAAGACCTTGACCAGCGGGGCGCCGGCCAGGTGCGCGTTGTACATCTCGGTCGGGGTGGACGTGCCGGGATAGAACGGCAGCTCGGTGCCGCGGACAAGCTCGGCGTCGAGCACCGGGGAGACCAGGAACTCGGCCCCCGCGTCGGCCGCAGCCTTCGCGTCGTCGGCAGTCAGCACGGTGCCGGCGCCGATCGCCACCGCGGCGGGCAACTGGCGGCGCAGGCCGGCCAGCGCCTCGATGGCGCCGCGGGAGGTGAGCGTCACCTCGAGCGCGGTGATGCCGTTGCCGGCCAGCACTTCGGCGACGGCGGCGAAATAGTCGGCCGTGGGAGCGCGCAGGATGGCGACGATCCCGCTGTTGACCACGGCGGCGGACACGGCGTCGAGGGGAACGCTCTGTTCGGTCACACCTTGCGATCCTGCCCGATCTCGGCCAAACCCTCCAGAGGCTCCGAGCGTGCGGGACGTCTCAGCAGACCCCGGCTCCGCCCGTTCGACGCCGGGGGCGGGGCCGGCGGGTTCGTGTCGATACCCAGCTCCTCGCGGATGGCCGCCTCGAACTGCTGCACGACGAGCGGGACCTGAGTCAGCAACTCACGGAAATGAATCTCCGGCTGCACCCCGATGACGGCGGCCGGGTTCATCTCGCCGTGCAGCTTCTGCAGCAGCAGGTGCACGGCCAGGGCGGCGCTGCGCACCGGGCCCGACGCGAGCAGCCGCACCTGCATCAGGGGCGCGCCCACCTCGTCCAGGTAGACGAGCGCGGACACCGGCTTCTCCCCCGCGTCGTACGCCGCGCGCAGGCGGAAGGTGTCGCGCTCAAAAACGGCGAGCAACGCGACATATGCCGCCTTCCGTTCCTCGTACCACCTCCGGGTGCGCCGGCGGCGGCTGAGCAGGTAGTCGTTACGGGCGGACGTGAGCTGGACCGCGGCCGCTCCGGCCAGGGCGAACAGCGCTGCGATGAGGGGCAGCCCCCACCACGGGACGTTAGACACGCGCTAACGGTAGCGACGCCGCGCCCGGCGGTCGCGCCGCGCCGTCCGATCGTGACCGCGCGGCGACCAAAGCTGACCTATCCGGCCATCCGGGACAGCACACCGTCGACTTGACTTCAACTCCGGTTCAGCTTGCAGAGTTCGTTCATGAGAGCTGCTGTGTTCGACAAGTTCGGGTCGGCCGATGTCTTGCATGTGGTGCACATTCCCGATCCGCAGCCCGGTCCGGGCCAGGTGCGCGTGCGGGTGCTGGCCGCGGGTGTTCAGCCCTTCGACGTGGCCGTGCGGGAGGGGAACATGCCGTGGGCCAAGGTGGAGTTTCCGCAGACGATCGGTCAGGAGTACGCCGGGGTGATCGACGCGCTGGGTGAGGGCGTACGGGAGCCGGCCGTGGGTGACCCCGTGCTCGGGTCGACAATGCTCGACGGCAACGCGGAACTGGTGGTCGTGGCGGCCGAGAACGTGGTCCGCAAGCCCCGCGACGTCGACTTCCCGACCGCGGCGGCGCTGGTGGCGGCGGGCCAGACGGCCAGCGGCGCCCTGCTCGAACTCGGCGTCGGCGAGGGTGACGTGCTGCTGGTGCACGCCGCCGCGGGCAGTGTCGGCACGGTCGCCACGCAGCTCGCGCGTCTGGCCGGCGCCACGGTGATCGGCTCGGCCAGCCTCGAGAACCACGACCGCGTACGGCGGCAGGGTGCTGTTCCGGTCACGTACGGCCCCGGGCTGGTGAGCGAAGTGCGCAACCTCGGACTGCAACCGACGGTCGCGCTGGACTGCGCCGGGGCGGAGGCGATCGCTCAATCCGTGCAACTGGGCATCGCCCCCGAACGCATCGGGACGATCGTCGACGACAAGGCCGCCGCCGAACACGGCACTCGCGTGGTCCGAGCCGGCCGCGACCCGAAGCGGCTCGCGCACGTGATCGACCTGGCCGCCCAGGGCAAGGTGCGCATGCCCGTGCAGGCGTTCCCGCTGGCCGAGGTGGTCGAGGCCCACAAGGCCGTCGAGTCCCGGCACAGCCACGGCAAAGTCGTCCTGATCGTCTCTTAGGCGCGCGCCTCCACAAACGTCTCTTAGGCGCGCGCCTCCACGAACAAGGAAATGCCGTCGAGCAGGCGGGCCAGGCCGAACTCGAAGAGCTGATCGAGCCCGAAATCGAAACCGTGCTCGGTCAGTTCGCGGAAGTGGTTGATCGCGCCCGAGTCGATCATGGAGGCGAGCAGGCCGGACTGCGTCTGCAGCCACTGTTCGTTGGTCATGCCGGTCTCGCGGATCGCCTCGTTCTCGATCTCCAGGGCGGTCGAGAGCCCGCGGACGAACGTGAACAGCAGGATCTGGATGTACATGCGCTCACTACCGGTCAGCGTCGTGCGGTCGAAGGCGCTCAGCACCCACTCGGTGAGCAGCACCCCGTTCGGCGCGAGCTGCGGGCGGGTCAGCGACATCGACGGGCCCAGCCACGGGTGGCGCTGGAAGACCGCCCACTGCTCACGCGCGCACAACTCGAGCGCGACACGCCAATCCGCCGGGTGCTTCGGCGGCAGCCGGACCGCCCCGAGAGCCACGTCGATCATTCCCAGTACGAGTTCCTCCCGCCCCGGCACGTGCCGGTAGAGCGACATCGTGGCCACTCCGAGCTCGGCCGCGAGCCGGCGCATGGTCAGCTCGGCCATGCCACGCTCGTCGGCGATCGTCATGGCGACCCGCACGATCCGATCGCGGCTGAGCTCGTGTTCGCGGCGCGGCACCGGCCCGGCGACGACTGTGCCCACCCCGGGCCGCGGAATGGTCAGCCCCGATTCGCGCAGCGCGGCGTGCACTTTCGTGGCCGTGGCGATCGCGACGCCCCACTCGCGCGTGATCGCCCGCGCCGACGGCACCCGATCGCCCGGCTGCAACCGGCCGGACTCGATGCGGCGGCGGATCTCGGCCACGATCCGCCGGTAGGGCGCCTCCGTACTAGTACGCTCGCTCGCCATGACCGGCAGCGTACTAGGGCACTTTGCGCTCGGGACGGACCGCTTCTAGCGTCCTAGTACATGCGAGTACACAGTACGCAGTTTGCGCGTTCTCATCTCCGGCGGCGGCATCGCCGGACCGGCCCTGGCTTGGTGGCTGCACCGCGCGGGCGCCGACGTGACGATCGTCGAACGGGCGCCCGGCCCCCGCCCCGGCGGCCACGCGGTCGACGTCCGCGGCACCGCCCGTACGGTCGTCGAGCGGATGGGCCTGATGCCGGCCGTGCGGGCCCAGCGGGTCGACGAGCGGGGCATCGCGCTGGTCGACGCCCGCGACCGTCGCCTGGCGTCGATGCCGGCCGGCCTGTTCGGCGGCGAGGGCATCGTCGCCGAGATCGAGATCTCCCGGGGCGACCTGGCCGGCATCCTGCTCGAGGCGACGGCGGCCACGACCGAATACCGCTACGGCAACCAGATCACGGCCCTGCGGCAGGACGACGACGGCGTCGACGTGACGTTCGCGAGCGGCGGCACCGAGCGGTTCGACATCGTCGTCGGCGCCGACGGCGTCCACTCCGGGGTACGCGCGCTCGCCTTCGGTCCCGAGTCCGATTTCGTACGCCCCCTGGGCGGCTACGGCACGTACTTCACCGTGCCCGACCCGGGCGACCTCGACCACTGGTTCCTGATGTTCAACGCGCCCGGCGGCCGGGTGGCCGGCCTGCGCCCCGAACGCGGCGGGACGGCCAAGGCCAGCCTGAGCTTCCGTACGCCCGAACGCCTGGGCCGGCTCGACCGCGCGAGCCGGCAGCGGCTGCTCGCCGAGCGTTTCGCCGGGGTCGGCTGGCGGGTGCCGTCGCTCCTGGCCGCGCTGCCCGAGGCCGGCGACTTCTTCTTCGACTCCATCGACCAGGTGCGGGTGGACCGCTGGTCGCGCGGCCGGGTGGTCCTGCTCGGCGACGCCGGCTACTGCGGCTCCCCGCTGGCCGGCCTGGGCACGAGCATGTCCCTGGTCGGCGCCTACGTGCTGGCCGGCGAGCTGGCGGCGGCGGCCGACCCGGCGGCCGCGTTCACCGCCTACCAGTCCACAATGGCCGCGTACGTGGCCGACGGTACCGAGCTGCCCCCGGGAGGCATGGCGGCCTTCGCCCCGGGCAACCGGCTGATGATCCGGATGCGGGCCCTGTCGATGAGGTCGATGGGCCGCTGGCCGATGAAACAGCTGCTGGCCAAGCAGTTCGCCAAGTCCGACGCGATCACCTTGCCGGACTACGCCGCCCTGGCACCGCACCACTCCTGACCCGCCCGGCTCGGCCGCCCCTTATCCTGCGGACCATGAGCGAGTCCTACGTGGAGCGCATGCGCGCACTGGTCGGTCACGAGACGCTGCAAGTCGCGGCGGCCGGTGTGCTCGTCCGGGACGACGAGCGGCGAATCCTGTTGCAGAGACGCTCCGATGACCACACCTGGTGCCTGCCCGGCGGCGCCGTGGAACCGGGCGAGCGGCTCGAAGACGCCGCCCGCCGGGAACTGCGTGAGGAGACCGGCCTGGTCGCCGGCGAGCTGACCCTGCTCTCGGCGCGATCGGGCCCGGAGTGCTTCCTGGTCTATCCCAACGGCGACCAGTGCCAGGTGATCTCGCTGATCTATCGGGCCGAGTCGTGGTCGGGGCGGCTCGACGTGTCGGATCCCGAGACCACCGCTCTCCGGTTCTTCGACCCGCTCGACCTGCCCGAGACGAACGCGTTCAACCGAGCCCTGTTCGCGCACCTGGCCGCGGAGGGGTACCTGACCGCGTAGGAGGAGGTCGAGGGACAGGTCAGGCCGGCACCTGCGGGCTGATCCACTTGGTCAGGTTCTCGGGGCGGTCGGCCTTGGCGTAGTACCAGCCCTGAATCAGGTCGCAGCCCTGGTTGCGCAGCCAGTCGCGCTGCTCGGCGGTCTCCACGCCCTCGGCCACCACCCGGTGCCCCATCGCGTGGGTCATCGCCAGCACCGCGCGGACGATGGGCTCGTTCGTGCCGTCGCCGATGCGCGACACGAACGAGCGGTCGATCTTCACGATGCCGACCGGCAGGCGCTGCAGGTAGCTGAGCGACGAATAGCCCGTGCCGAAGTCGTCGATGCACAGCGTGACGCCCAGCGCGTGCAGGGCGTTCAGCGTGAGCAGGGTGCCCTCGATGTTCTCCATGACGCCGGACTCGGTGATCTCCAGCCACAGCGCCGACGGCGGCAGGGCGGTCTCGCGCAGCACCTCGTCGACGATGCGGACCAGCGAGCCGTCGCGCAGCTGGCGGACGGCCACGTTGACCGAGACGTGCAGCGGGCGCGCGCCGGCACCGCGTTGCAACGACCACTCGACCAGCTGACGAGCGGATTCGCGCAGCAGCCACTCGCCCATCTCGACGATCATGCCGGTCTCCTCGGCGACCGGGATGAACTCCATCGGGCTGACGAACCCGAGCGCCGGCGACTGCCAGCGCATCAGCGCCTCGAAGCCGTCCAGCTCGCCGGTGGCCACGTCGACGATCGGCTGGAAGTGCACAGCCAGCTCGCCCCGCTCGGCCGCGCCGCGCAGGGCCTGCTCGAGGTTGACCCGATCGCGCACCTGGTCGCGCAGCGACGTGTCGAACAGGGCGACGGCATTGCGGCCCGAGCCCTTGGCCTTGTACATCGCGGTATCTGCGTCGCGGATCAGCTCGAGCGCGTGCGCGCCGCCGTGCGACTTCGCCAGGCCGATCGAGGCCGACACGACGACGTCGCCCACCGACAGCCGGAACGGGCGGGCGAATTCCTCCAGCAGACGCTCGGCCAGCGACTCGGCCAGCCGCAGGTGCGAGGGGCTGGCCAGCGCGATCACGAACTCGTCGCCGCCGATCCGGCAGACCAGATCCTGCGTACGCACCTGGGCCGTCAGCCGGGCGGCGACCGCGCACAGCAGCTCGTCGCCGACCTGGTGCCCCCAGCGGTCGTTGACGTGCTTGAACCGGTCGAGGTCGAGGAAGAGCAGGCTGATCTCGAGGTTCTCCTCGGCCGCCCGGTCGCCCCAGGAGCTCACCGTCTCGGCCAGCAGCTCACGGTTGGGCAGGTCGGTGAGCGCGTCGTGGGTCGCACGGCGGCGGCTGGCCCGTTCCGCGCGGGCCCGGGAGTTGTTCGAGCGCACCACCCGCGCCAGCACGGCCAAAGTGAGCAGAACGCTCAGGACCGTACGGACGACGTCGTTCACGGTGTTGCCCGCGGGCATCATCGAGGTCACCGCGGTCGGCACCGAGACGACCAGGCCGATCACGAGCAGCCGCCGCCGGCTCAGATCCCGTACGACGATGCGCTGCGGCTCGGTGAGCGAGCGCATCGACTTGTGCATCGGGGCGGTGGCCAAGGCGACGAACATGAGCATGAAAAGTGTGTCGATGACGCGCGGCGAGATGTCCACGAGCTGCGCGTTTCGCAGCGTGAAGTAGACGTCGCCGACGAACATGGCCGTCGCCGCGACCACCAGCAGCCAGAGCGCGGGCTGCCGGGCGCCGCCGGCCAGCAGCAGCTGGGCGACCAGCACGAGCAGCACGACGTCGATCACCGGGAACAGCGCGTCGACGATGCGCAGCGGGCTCATCCCCGAGTCGACCAGGGCGGGCGCGATCACGAACGACCAGACGACGAACGCCCCGGCCAGGCCCACCAGCAGCGCGTCGATCCGGGCGGGGTCGTCCTCGCCCGCCCGCCGCCGGCGCAACATGACCGTCAGGGCATAACCCACGCACCCGTACGCCCCCAGGCAGAGCACGTCCGGGACGAGCATCGCCGTGCTGATCGTCACCCCGTCCGCGCCCGGCAGGACCAGCCGGATCAGCGAGGTCGCGACGAACAGGTAGGCCCCGGCGCGCATGAACCGCCACGAGCGGCGCTCCCCGACCGGCAGCCCGTTGCGCCGCGGCCCGACGTGCAGGGCGGCCAGCCCGACCACCATGATCCCGGCCGTGGCCAGCTCCTGCGCGGCCACCGGCCCGAACATCTGCAGCCCGAGCAGCGGCAAGGCGATCGCCAGGTAGAGGGCGAACAGATTGCGCCGGCCCACGCCGGTCAGCGCCGGAGCGCCGGCGTCGGATCTGGTCACGCCCTTCCATCGGCCGCTGAGGGCGGCTCTTTAAAAGTCAGACACGCCCAACGTTCGGCCGGGATGCGCCGATTTTCGCCTGATTAGTCCGAGATAGTTTCCGGATTCCCGGGACGAGCAAGGCCGCGAACCCGCAAGGTGTCACTTGGCCGATGAACCAGGACCACGGGGGGACACGTGCACCGGAATCGGACGAAACTTCTTGCTGCCTCGGGTCTGCTGGCCCTGACCGCAGCCACCGGCCCCATCCCGGCCCGCGCGGTCGAGCCATCGCAGTCCTTCGCACCACCGCTGCAAACACTCACCTTCGCCACCGCCACCGCCCGCCCAGCCCCCGCCGGTTTCGCCCGCGCCGCCGGGCTCGCGCGGCACGCCGGAGGCGCAGCAGGCGCCGGATCCACGCGGAACGTCGAGCGCGCAGCAGGCGCCGGGTTTGCGCAGGATGCCGGGGGCGCAGCAGGCGCCGGGTTCTCGTCGGTTGTGCCGGCCACAACGACCACACCGTTCAGCCTGGTCGGCGCCACCTGGGCCGACCCGCGAACCGAGGTCGACGGCCTCGTGCAATTGCGCACGCGGGCAATCGGCTCGGCCCGGTGGACCCCGTGGCAGGCGCTCGAGACCGACGGCCACGCCCCCGACGACCTGCGCGGCGCCTCCGACCCCCTGTGGGTCGGCCCCTCGGACGCCGTCGAGGCGCGCGTGATCGGCGCCCGCGGCCCCCAAGGCCTCCGCCTCGACCTGATCAACCCGGAAGCGCAGGATGAGCCCGCGCGCGAACAAGCACCAACCGACGCCGCTCACGCACAACCGACGGACAACAACGCGCACAAACGAGCACCGAACGACGCCACCCGCGAACAAGCGGCGACCGCCGGGGTGAGCCAGGACGCAAGGAACGACAGCGAACGCGCAACAAACGACGCCGCGCACGCAGCAAACGACGGCGCGCACGCAGTCAGCAACCCCACGCGCGCAACAAACGACGGCAGCCGCGCAGCGAGCGACCCCACGCGCGCAACGAACGACGGCGGGCGCGCGGTGGGCGAGCGCGCGACATTGGGCGGGCTCGGGCGGCGGGCTGTGAAGGTTCCGTTGCCGGCGCGGCCGGTGCCCAGGATGGTTACCCGTGGGGGGTGGCGGGCCAACGAGGCGATCGTGAAGGGCGAGGCTGAATACACCGGCCCGACTCAGGTGTTCTTCGTGCATCACACGGCGACCGGCAACGGCTACAGCTGTGCGCAGTCGGCGAGCATTGTGCGGGGGATTCAGGCCTATCAGGTGCGTAGCCGCGGGTGGGACGACGTCGGCTACAACTTCCTCGTCGACAAGTGTGGGACCGTTTTTGAGGGGCGCCGCGGCGGGGTGGGGCGAACCGTCTTGGGGGCGCACACCGTGGGCTTCAACGCCGACGCCAGTTCGATCGCGGTGATCGGCAACTATGGCGGGGTCCGGGTCACGCCGAGGGTTCGCACCGTGATCGCCGCCGTGGCGGCGTACAAGCTGGGGGCGTACGGGAATGCTCCGAACGGCCGGGTCGTGCTCACCTCCGGCGGCGGACCGCGCTTCCCCAAGGGGCAGCGGGCCAACCTGTGGCGCATCGCCGGGCATCGGGACGGCGGCCTGACCGCGTGCCCGGGCAACGCCCTCTACGCGCAGCTGCCGTCGATCCGGGCGATCGCGGGGGCCGCACCGGCGGGGGTGCACGTGCTGCGGATCGGTGGCACCGCGCTGTCGGCCCGGCGGTATTTCAGCAAGGGCCTGATCCAGCCGGTCTGGACGAGCAGCACGCCGACCGCGTTGATCAACCGGTTTGAGATCTGGGTCGACGGCGTGTTGCGCGTCGCCACGCCGGGCGCTCACCGCACGACCCGGCTGCGCCTCACGCCGGGCAGTCACACCTTGTCTGTGCGGGCCGTGCACCTGTCGGGCCGCTCGACCACGGTGAGCAGCCGGGTCATCGTCGACGCGGACGCGCCGGTGTTCGCCGCGAAGCCGGTCCTCGCCCTGCGGCCGGGCACGATCAGCTCCGGGGCCGTGCCGCTGCAACTGCGCTGGAACGTGGGCGACGGCGTCGCGCTGGGCTCGGTCGGCCTGACCCGGCCGCTGGCGATCAACCTGGGCACGGCGGCCCGCAGCCGGGATGTGGCCGCGCCGCCGAACCGGGCCACGCCGTTCACGGTGCGGGCCCTGGACCGGGCTGGCAACGCCACGAGCGCCACCATCACCCGTACGCCGTGGGTGGTCTCGGAAGTGTCGGCCCAGCGGCGGGGCAGCTGGCGCACGCTGCGCAACGGGGGTTATCTCGGCGGCACGGCCGTGGCCGGCAGCACCCGTGGGGCCAGCGCGAGCTTCACGTTCACCGGCACGTCGGCGGCGCTGGTGTTCAGCCGGGGTCCGGGTGCGGGCCGAGTCGGGGTGTTCCTCGACGGGCGGCCGCAAGGCATGGTCGACCTGCGGTCGGCGAGCTCGGAGCCGCGCCGGATCGCCTGGTCGCGTTCGTGGGCGGGCGGCGGCGAGCACACCGTACGGGTGGTGGTCGAGGGCACGCCGGGCCGCCCGGGGGTCGCGCTCGACGGGTTGGTCTACCTGAAGTAACTGACAGCAGATGTCAGCCTCTGGGGGAAGGATCGCGTCCATGAGTGGATTCGCAACACTGGCGATGATCAATCTGGACGCGTCCGACCCCGCCGCGCAGGCCCGCTTCTACGCCGCGGTGCTGGGCTGGGAGGTCCTGCACGCCCAGGACGAATACGCGATGATCGGCGACGGCTCGACCAGCCTGGGCTTCGGCCGGGTGCCGGGTTATTCGGCGCCCGGCTGGCCCCAGGAGAAGGCGCCCAAGCGCTACCACCTGGACTTCTATGTCGACGATCTGACCAAGGGCGAGGAGCAGGCGCTGGCGCTGGGCGCGACCAAGCCGGACGAACAGCCCCAGCCGGACCGCTGGCGGGTGCTGCTCGACCCGGAGGGCCACCCGTTCGACATCTGCCTGAAGAGTTAGTGATCGAGGGCCTGGGTGACCAGGCCCGTCAACGTCCAATCGGCGATCCGGTCGAAACCGGGCTCGCGGCCCTGGCCCCCTTCGGCCAGGGCCGCCGCCAGTTCCGGGAAGTCCCCGCTGGCCACCGCCTCGCCGATCAGCGCGACCTGCTCCTCCTGCGGCGTCACCGGGGCCGTCTCGGCCGTGACGAACGAGGCCACGAAGCCGGTCATGAGCGCGACGATCTCCATCTTGGTCGGCCCGTCGAGGCCCGTCGGCGCGAGGGCGGCCAGCCCCTTCTCCAGGTACGCGAGCATGTTGCGCCCGGTCAGCCGCCGGTTGGGCAGGGCCGCGGGCAGCCACGGGTGCGCCAGCATCAGCCGCCGCTGGGCGCCGGCCACCGCGATCAGGTCCGTACGCCAGTCGCCCGTGATCTCGGGCAGCTCGAGCGCGGCGCCGATCCGGTCGACCATCAGGTCGAGCAGCCGGTCCTTGTCGGGCACGTACGTGTAGAGCGACATCGCCCCCGCCCCGAGGTCCTGGGCGATCCGGCGCATCGTGACCGCGGCCAGCCCCTCGGTGTCGGCGATCCTGATCGCGGCCTCCACGACCTGCTCACGGGTGTGCGACGGCGGGCGTCCGCGGGGCATCCGAACCTCCTGCTACTATTTTCGGTACGACGTACGAGAAATGCGGGGGTAGCCATGCGAAGACTGCCACTTTCCCTCCGACTCATCGCCCGCCGGGGCCCGAAAGCCCCGTACGAGGTCCGCCGTGAGACCGCCGTGCCGGTGCCCGCCGCCGACGGCAGCCCGCTGCTGACCGACCACTACGCCCCGGTCACCAGCGAGCCCTGCCCGGCCGTGCTCATCCGGGCCCCGTACGTGCGAAGCGGTTTCCCCTGGAACCTGTTCTACGGCGTGCGCTTCGCCGAGCAGGGCTTCCACGTGCTGATGCAGAGCAGCCGCGGCACCGGCGGCTCGGGCGGCGTGTTCCACACCTGGAACAACGAGGTCGCCGACAGCCGGGCCGCCGTCGAGTGGCTGCGCAAGCAGAGCTGGTTCACCGGCGACCTGTTCACCGTGGGCGCCAGCTACATGGCATACACGCAGGCCGCCCTGGCCGTCGACGCCCCGCCCGAGTGGCGCGGCGCCGTGATGCAGGTCGGCCACACCGACCCGTACGACTTCTTCTGGGGCAGCGGCGCGTTCACCCTGGAACGGGCGCTGGTCGGCGGGCTGGGCCTGGTGCAGGGCGAGGTCACCTCGTGGGACATGCTGTGCGGCGCCCTGCGGCTGAAGTTCCGGATGCGCCGGGCCACCGAGGGTCTGCCGCTCCTCGACGCCTATCCGTCGGCGATCGGGGGCCGGCGGCCGGCGCTCGAGGAGTGGCTCACCCACCCCGAGCCCGGGCATTGGGCCGAGACCGACCTGGTCAGGGTGGCCGGGGCCATGGACGTGCCGACCAGCCTGCTCACCGGCTGGTGGGATCTGTCGCCGGGCCAGGTGATCGAGCAGTACACCCGGATGCGGGCCGCCGGGCGCGACGTCGACCTGCTGATCGGCCCGTGGACGCACACGAACTTCCTGGAGCGCGACTGGCCCGAGGTGTTCGCCCAGGCGATGCGCCGGCTGCGCCGCGAGCCTCCGGCCTATCGGGTGCGGGTGCACGTGGGCGGCGTGAACGAGTGGCGCGACCTGCCCGACTGGCCGCCGCCGGACGCCCACCCGACGACCCTGCCGTTCGACCAGCTCAGAGCCGAGCGGGGCTGGAAGTTCCTATACGACCCGGCCGACCCGACCCCGTCGATCGGTGGCGCGCTGCAGTCACCCACGCAGGGCCAGGTCGACAACGCGCCGCTGGAGAGCCGGAAAGACGTGCTGCTCTTCACCGGCGAGCCGCTGGAGGAGTCGCTGACGCTGATGGGCCCGGTGCGGGCAGAGCTGGACGCGTCGACCACCGCGGCCAGCGGCGACCTGTTCGTCCGGCTGTGCGACGTCGACCCGGAAGGCGTCTCGCGCAACATCTGCGACGGCCTGACCCGGATCACCGCCGACGCCCGGCACGTCGTCGATCTGGGTCACGCCGCTCACGTGTTCCGGCCCGGCCACCGCGTACGGGTACAGGTGAGCGGCGGCGCCCATCCGCGCTTCCTGCGCAACTACGGCACCGGTGAGCCGCCCAGCTGGGCCACCGCGCTGACGCCGACCGAGACGACGATCCGCCCGGGCTCGGTCCTGGAACTGAGCATGGTTTAGTCGTCCTCGACGTGGGGGTAGAAGGTGCGCCGCTACCCCCACTATCGAGGAGTTTCCATGTCCACCCAGGGCGTTCTCTATATCATCGCGATCATCCTGCTCGTGCTCGCGGCGCTGCCGATCACGACCCGCGGCATCAGCCTGGCCCTGCTGGGCGCAGCGTTCGCCCTGCTCGCCTACGCCTGGCCCGTGCTCACCGCGTGACGCGCTTGTAGATAACGGCCTGCCACGGCTCCAGGGTCAGATTCTCGGGGGCCGTGGACAGGTTGGTGAGCAGCAGTTCGGCGCCCGACCAGTCGTCGTCCAGTTCGGCCCGCACCGTGGCGCCGGAGAAGTTGCCGATCACCAGCAGTTCCGTGTCGCCGAGGCGGCGGGTGAAGGCGTACAGCTGCTCGTGGTTGGGCAGCACCATTGTGAAGTCGCCGTCGACGACCGCCGGCTCGGTGTGCCGCAGCTCGATCAGCTTGCGGTAGTAGTGGAAGACCGAGTCGGGGTCGGCCCGGGCGGCCTCGGCGTTGATCTCGGGGTAGTTCGGGTTGACGGCCAGCCACGGCGTCCCCGTGGTGAAGCCGGCGTGCTCCGACGTGTCCCACTGCATCGGCGTACGGGCGTTGTCGCGGCCCCGGGCGCGCAGCACGGTCAGCACGTCCTCGGGCGAGCGGCCCTCCTGGTCGACCGCCTGGGTGTATTGCCCGAGCGCCTCGATGTCGCGGAAGTCGGCGATCGTCCGGAAGGGAAAGTTGGTCATTCCCAGCTCTTCGCCCTGATAGACGTACGGCGTGCCGCGGTGCAGATGCAGCACCGTGCCGAGCATCTTGGCCGACGCCACCCGATAAGCGGCCGAGTCGTCGCCGTAGCGGGAGACCGCGCGCGGCTGGTCGTGGTTGTTCCAGTAGAGGCTGTTCCAGCCCACCTCGGCCAGCCCGGCCTGCCACCGGTTGAAGATCGCCTTCAGGTTCGTCAGCTGCAGCGGCATCAGCAGCCAGGGGTCGTCGCCGCGGTCGGCCCAGACGTGGTCGAACTGGAACACCATGTCGACCTCGTGCCGGTCGGGGTCGGTGAACAGGATCGCCTCGTCGACAGTCACGCCGGGCATCTCGCCCACGGTCAGCATCGCGTCGCGGCCGGCGAAGACCTTGGCGTGCATCTCCTGCAGGAACTCGTGCAGCCGGGGGCCGTTGATGAAACCGGCCGAGCCGTCCCCGTACGAGGAACCGGCCGTCACCCGGCCGTCGGGCAGCGGCAGCACCTTGGAGATCATGTTGATGACGTCCATCCGGAAGCCGTCGATGCCCCGGTCGAGCCACCAGTTCATCATCGCGTAGACGGCCTCGCGGACCGCCGGGTTCTCCCAGTTGAGGTCGGGCTGCTTCTTCGAGAACAGGTGCAGGTAGTACTCGCCGGTCTTTTCGTCGAGCTCCCAGGCCGAGCCGCCGAACACCGAGCCCCAGTTGGTCGGCTCGGCCCCGGGCGTGCCCGCCTCGAGGCCCTCGCGGGCGGGCTGCCACCAATACCAGTCGCGCTTCGGGTTGTCCTTGCTCGAGCGGCTCTCGACGAACCACGGGTGCTCGTCGGAGGAGTGGTTGACGACCAGGTCCATGACCAGCTTCATGCCGCGGGCGTGCACCCCGGCCAGCAGCTCGTCGAAGATCTCGAGGGTGCCGAAGACCGGCTCGATGTTCTGGTAGTCGCTGATGTCGTAGCCGTTGTCGTCCTGCGGCGACGGATAGATCGGGGACAGCCAGATGACGTCGACCCCGAGCTCGGCCAGATGGTCCAGGTGGTCGATGACTCCCCGCAGATCGCCCATGCCGTCGCCGTCGGCGTCCGCGAAGCTTCGCGGGTAGATCTGGTAAACAACCGCGCTCTTCCACCAGAGATCCGTCATGGGTCTTCTCTAACACGAGAACGCCCGGTCAAACCGGTGGGCATACTAAGCACGTGTTAACTACCGGAATGAGGCATTTGTCATGAAGGTGGCCATGCTCGGCCCGATCGCGTGGCGCACCCCGCCTCTCCATTACGGCCCGTGGGAGCTCGTGACCAGCCTGATCACCGAGGGGCTGGTGGAACGCGGCATCGACGTGACGCTGTTCGCCACCCTCGACTCGATCACCAAGGCCACCCTGGACGGGGTCGCGCCGACCGGGTACGAGGAGAGCGACGAACTGGACGGCCGGGTCTGGGAGGCGCTGCACGTCGGGCACGCGCTGGCCCGCTCGGGCGAGTTCGACCTCGTGCACAACCACCTGGACTGGCTGCCGCTGGCGTTCTCGCAGTCGTGCCGTGCGCCGATGGTGACGACCATCCACGGCTTCTCCGGGTCGAACATCCTGCCCGCGTACCGGCGGGGCCGTTCGCACTTCGTGTCGATCTCGGACAGCGACCGCTCCCCCGACCTCGACTACCTCGGCACCGTGCACCACGGCATCGACCTGGACGGGCTGCCCGCACGGGAAACCGCAGGAGAAGACCTGATCCTCTTCGGCCGCATCCACCCCGACAAGGGCACGGATCTGGCCATCGAGATCGCCGCGCGGGCCGGCCGCCGGCTGGTGATGTGCGGGATCGTGCAGGACCGGGCTTATTTCGAGGAGCTGATCGAGCCCCGGATCGACGGGGACCGCGTGGTCTATCGGGGCTCGGTCGGGCCGGACAAGCGCGGCGCGATTCTCGGCTCCGGGCTGGCGCTGCTGCATCCCATCCGGTTCGCCGAGCCGTTCGGGTTGTCGGTGGTGGAGTCGATGGCGTGCGGGACACCCGTGATCGCGTACCGGAAAGGCTCGATGCCCGAAGTGGTCGACGAGGGCGTAACCGGGCATCTCGTCGAGGACGTGGACGAGGCGGTCGCAGCGGTCGGCCGGGTGCGCGGGATCGACCGGGCGGGCTGCGCGCGGCGGGCCCGGGAACGGTTCTCCCGCGACCGGATGGTTGAGAACTACCTGGAGATTTACCGGAAAATCGTCGGCTGAATAGCGGTTCTTGTTAACGTCACTTTGTGAATTGCACGTTAAACCGAGCAATTTCGCGAAGCTTCGCATTGCCGTTTGTACGCGGCCGCCGTCAGCCTGTCCGCGTGCCCTGAGCCGCGAGAAAGGCCTAGTCATGCCCGCGTCGTACGGTTTCCTGAGCACATACCCGCCGACCCAATGCGGTTTGGCGACCTTCAATGCGGCACTGGCCACGCACTTGGCCAATGGCGCCGGCTCGGGAGTCGTCCGCCTGCTGGCCAAGGACAGCGTCAGCGGCGGAATCGAGCTCGACCGGGCCGCGCCGCGAACCGTGCACACCTGGCACACCGACGCCCCCGGCGGGTGGCAGACCGCGGCCGCCGTGCTCAACCGCTACGACGTGGCGATCATCCAGCACGAGTACGGGATCTATCCCGGCGACGCCGGCAACGAGGTGCTGCCCCTGCTGCGCGCGCTCACTGTGCCGTCGATCGTGGTGCTGCACACCGTGCTCAGCTCGCCCGACCCGCTGCAGCGCCAGGTGCTCGAGCGGATCGCCGCGACGGCCGACGCGGTCGTCACGATGACCGACACCGCCCGGCAGCGGCTGAGCGACGGCTACGACGTCGACCCGCGCAAGATCTCGGTGATCCCGCACGGCGCGGCCAGCCGTGGCGCCGTGCCGCGCGAGGACCACGACCGGCCCAACCTGCTGACCTGGGGGCTGCTCGGGCCGGGCAAGGGCATCGAGTGGGCCGTACGGGCGCTCGCGCTGCTCGGCGACCTGGACCCGGCCCCGGTCTACACGGTCGCCGGCCGCACCCACCCGAAGGTGCTCGAGCAGTTCGGCGACGTCTATCGCGACTCGCTCAAGGACCTGGCCGCCGCGCTCGGGGTGACAGGCGCCGTGCGCTGGGAGGACGCGTACCTGGAGGAGGACGCGTTGTCCCGGCTGATCCGCTCGGCCGACGTGGTGGTGCTGCCCTACGACTCCACCGAGCAGGTCACCTCGGGGGTGCTGATCGAGGCCGTGGCGGCCGGCATCCCGGTCGTGGCGACCGAGTTCCCGCACGCCGTGGAGCTGCTGGCCGACGGGCCCGGCCTGCTGGTGCCGCATCAGGACCCGGAGGCGATGGCCTCGGCGATCCGGCACGCGCTGGCCGAGCCCGGCCTTTCGCTCGGCCTGACCGGGCTGGCCGGCGGCCCGACCCTGCGCTGGCCGGCCGTCGCCGCCCGCTACCAGTCGCTGGCCGCCCGGCTGCTCACCGCCCGTACGCCGCTGGCCGCGTCGGTGCCCGCGTGACGACGAACGGGCTCCGCCTCGTCCCGCCCCCGATCCAGCTCGCCGACGCACCGCTGCCCGACTGGAGTCACGTCGTCCGGCTGTCCGACGACACCGGGCTGCTCGAGCACGCCCGCAACGCGATCGTGCGGCGCGAGCACGGCTACTGCGTCGACGACGTCTCGCGCGGGCTGCTGCTGATCTGCCGCGAGCCCCGCCCGACGGCCCAGCTGGTCGGGCTGGCCGAGCGCTACCTGGCCTTCCTGACCCACGCCGCGGGGTCCGACGGCGGCTTTCGCAACCGGTTCTCGTACGGGCGGGAGTGGGAGGACGACCCCTCGACGGGTGACTGGTGGGGGCGCGCCCTGTGGGGCCTGGGCACCGCGGCCGGCCGGTCGGCCGTGCCGTGGATCCGGCGGGAGGCGCTCAACGCGTTCCTGATCGGCTGCCGGACGCGGTCGCCGTGGGCCCGGGCCATGGCGTTCGCCGGGCTGGGCGCGGCCGAGGTGCTGCGCGCGGACCCGCGGTCGGCCGCGGCGGCCGAGCTGCTGGGCGACGCGGCCACGGTGATCGGCCTGCCCTCCGCCAAACCGGACTGGGTCTGGCCCGAGCCCGAGCTCACGTACTCCAACCCGGCCCTGGCCGAGGTGCTGATCGCGGCGGGCGACCTGCTCGGCGACGAGCCGCTGCTGCGGGCCGGGCTCAAGATGCTGGCCTGGCTCTGCCGCGAGCAGGACCACGACGGGCACCTGTCGGTCGTGCCGGTCGGCGGGTGGCGGCCCGGCGTGCCCAAGCACCGCTACGACCAGCAGCCGATCGAGGCCGCCGCGACCGCCGACGCCTGCGCCACGGCGGCCGCGGTCACCGGCGACGACCGCTGGGACGAGCAGCTGTTCCGGTCGGTCGCCTGGTTCCTGGGCGACAACGACGGGCAGAAGCCGATGTACGACCCCCTAACCGGCGGATGTTATGACGGACTGACGGTAAGTGGCCCTAATGTGAATCAAGGAGCCGAATCCACCCTCGCGCTCGTCTCCACGCTGCAGCACGCCCGCACGTTGGCGACCCGGAGCGCGACCCGACCGTCAGGCGGCCTAGCGTGACCGCAACCATGAGCAAACAAGACACGATCACCAGGCACGACGTCGTCATGCAGCCGGACGGCCGGCGCGTCGTCATCAAGCTGTTCGTCCCGGGCGAGGACTCGCACACCGTCAAGAACAGGGCCGGCCGCCTGATCGAGCGCATCATGCAGCTCGACGAGGACGAGATCAGCCGCATGCTCGACGACGTGCTGACCCGCTTCGGCGGCCGCCACCACGACCTGCTGGGCACGTTCCAGCACCACTACGACCTGGTGCAGCACCGGGTGCCGCCCGAGATCGAGCTGTCGCCGACCGCGCGCACGCTGATCGGCGCGTACTTCAGCCACGAGTTCGCCATCGAGGCCGCCGCGCTGTGCAACCCGTCGATGGTCGAGCACCCCGACCAGGCCGGTCTCGAGCCGGGCGAGCTGCGGGTGGCGATCAGCCTGCGGCAGATCGGCGAGGGGCACATCTCGTCCATCGGGTTCTGCTCGGCCGTGCTCGGGCCCGGCGACCAGCTGCGCATGGAGGACCGCGACGGCCCGCTCATGGTGGGCCAGCGGGTCGACGCCACGCACTGGAAGAACCAGCTGGCGGCGGCGCTGATCGACGCCGAGATCGACAACGAGGCGTCCTCGTACGTGATCTCGGTGCTGCCCGAGCGGTTCACCGACGTCGAGTTCGAGGACGTCATCTCGCACGTGCCGGGCGAGCTGCTGGCCCGGCCGCACTCGCAGGAGACGATCGACCGGATCCGGCACATCGTCTCCGAGGACTACGCGCTGCAGTTCCCGTGCGCGGTGCCGCTGCACCAGCGGGTCATGTGGCCCGCGACCCCGGCCGAGAGCAACGGCATGGAGGACGCCCGGTTCGTGCGGGTCACCGACCCCGACGGCCGCAAGGTCTACCAGGCCACCTACACCGCGTACGACGGGCGGCAGATCTCCGGGCGGGTGATCTTCACGCGCGACCTGCGGCACTTCGAGGTGACCCGGATGAGCGGGCCGGCCGCGCGCAACAAGGGCGTGGCGCTGTTCCCGCGCTACATCAACGGCCAGAAGATGGCGCTCTGCCGCAACGACGGCGAGACGCTGGGCCTGGCCATCCGCGACGAGCAGCACCGCTGGCAGCTGTCGGCGCCGCTGCTCATGCCGCACCGGGGCTGGGATCTGATCCAGGTCGGCAACTGCGGCTCGCCGATCGAGACCGAGGCCGGCTGGCTCGTGCTCACCCACGGCGTCGGCCCGATGCGGCGCTACGCGATCGGCGCGATGCTGCTCGACCTGGAGGACCCGTCCAAGGTGCTGGCCGACCTGCCCGAGGGCCTGCTCTTCCCGGACGAGATCGAGCGCGAGGGCTACGTGCCGAACGTGCTCTACTCGTGCGGCGGGCTCGTGCACGACGGGCGGTTCTGGATGCCGTACGGGGCCAGCGACGTGCGGATCGGGTTCGCCAGCATGCCGCTGGACGACCTGCTGGCCCGGATGGTGCCGCTCGGCCGCAAGGTCACCGGGCGTCGTGGACAAGCAGGGCGATCTGCACCCGGTTCGTCAGCGACAGCTTCGTAAAGATCCGCGACACGTACGCCTTCACGGTCGCGGTGCTCATCAGCAGCTCCGCCGCGATCTCCTGGTTCGTGCGGCCCTCGGCGATCAGCCGGGCGACATCCTGCTCGCTCGGGCTGAGCTTGCCGAGGGCCGTGCGCGCCTTGTCCCGGCTCGGGTCGACTCCCACGCCCGAGACCAGGCCGATCATCTTGCGCAGCACCTCGGGCGACATCATCGGCTCGCCGGCCGCGACCCGGCGCACGGCGTCGGCGATCTCGCGGGGCGGGGTGTGCTTGAGCAGGAAGCCGCCCGCCCCGGCCCGCAGCGCCCGCAGCACGTGCTCGTCGGTGTCGAACGTCGTCAGCACGATGACCTGGGGCGGGTCCTTGCGCTCGCGCAGCGACTCGGTGGCGCTGAGCCCGTCCAGGCCGGGCATCCGGATGTCCATCAGCACGACGTCGGGCCGGTGCGAGTTGACGGCCGAGGCCACCTCGGTGCCGTCGGCGATCGCCCCGACCACCTCGAGGTCGTCGAACGCCTCGAGCATCATGGTCAACCCCGCCCGTACGAGGGCGTCGTCATCGACAAGCAGAACCTTCACGGTGGCCACGGCAGCCAGGCTCTCAGATGGAACTCGCCGGCCGCCGTCGGGCCGTGCTCGATGCGCCCGCCGACGAGCGTGACCCGCTCGCGCAGCCCGGTGAGGCCCGCCCCCGCGCCCGGCAGGCCCGGCCCGCTGCTCTTCAAGGCGTTCCGCACCGCCACTTCGAGCCCGTGCTGAGCGCTGCTGCTGATGGCCACCCGTACGGGGGCGCCGGGTGCGTGTTTGCGCGCGTTGGTCAGCGCCTCCTGCACGATCCGGTACGCGTGCCGGCCCACGCTCGCGGGCACGTCCTGCTCGCCCTCGACGGTCAGCCCGACCTCGGCCCCGGCCACCCGCGACTGCTCGACCAGCGCGGGCACGTCACCCAGGGTCGGCTGGGGCTGGTCCTCCGAGGGCGCCCGCAGCACGTGGATCACCGAGCGCAGGTCCTCCAGGGCGTCGTGCGCGCACTCACGGATCACCCCGGCCGCCCGCTGCTCCTCGGGTGAGGACTCCTTCCGCACCTCCAAGGCGCCGGCGTGCACGGCGAGCAGCGAGATGCGGTGGGCCAGCACGTCGTGCATCTCGCGGGCCAGCCGCTCCCGCTCGGCCAGCCGGGCCTGCTCGACCCGCAGCCGCTGCCCCTCCTCGGCCTGCCGGGCCCGGTCGGCCCACGACGCGACGAGCTGCCGGTGCGAGCGGGTCAGCATCGCCGCCGCGACCGCGCTGACGTGCAGCAACAGCAGGAACAGGACGGTCTCGTAATAGACCTCGGTGGCGCCCAGGGCGGCCCGATAGATGACGGCGACCAGCGTGGCGTGCAGCGCGGTCAGGCTCAGGACGACCCAGGCCCGCCGATAGAGACCCACCGCGAACAGGGCGAACGGCAGGGCGCCCATCGGCATCGCGAACAGGATGGCCAGCGGCAGCATGACCAGGGCGACCGTGACGGGACGGGTGCGCCGGAAGAGCACCAGCGCGGCCGCGCTCAGCGCCCCCAGGGTCACCTCGAGCGCGAGCGGCGCCCCGCCCTCCTCCGACAGGTTGTGGGTCAGGAAGAAGACGCCGAGCCCGGTGGCCGCCACCGCCACCGCCGCGTCCAGCAGCCATCTCCGCATGCTCCGACGCTACCGGCGGCGCGCTCCGGCGGGCAGTCGACTTTGGTCTACGCCACGTCGACCCGAGTCGGTATCGGCCGCCCGCCGGGCCGGGAAGACTCCCAGACGTGCTGGAACAGGAAACAACCGTGCCGACCCCGCTCTGGTCGCGGGTGCTCGTGTGGCTCTGCCTGCCGCTCGCCGGCGCCGCGCTGCTGTGGGGCATCCTGCTGCTGATCGACTGGCTGCCGTTCGGCGGGCCGCTCAACCTCGTGCGGCGGCTGCCCGAGCCGTGGGACCTGGTGGTCGCGCTCGGCCTGGGGCTGATCATCGGGTTGATCTTCGCGGCCCTGGTCGACGCCGAGTCGCTGACCGTGCGGATCACGACGATGGAGGTCGTGCTGACCCGGCCCGGTCGCCGGCGGGCGGTGCCCCGGGGCGAGATCGCGGTGGCCTTCCCCGACCGCGACCAGCTCGTGCTGCTCGGGCGTACGGGCCGGGAACTGGGCCGGGAACCGTGCCACCTGTCGAAGAAGAAGCTGAGCGCGGCGTTCACGGCGCACGGCGTGGCCTGGGCCGAGCAGGATCCCTACCTGGAGGCGTACCGGCGCTGGGTTCCGCACCTGCCCGACGTGCCGGACGCGGCCAACGCCGTCTTCACGGCCCGGCAGAAGGCCCTGAGCTCGGGCGACGACGAGGATGTGCGGGAGCTGCGCGAAGAGCTGGGCCGCCTGGGGTTCGTGGTGCGCGACGACAAGAAGAAGCAGTACTGGCGGCGCGTTGCTTCCTAGGCCACCGTGCCGGTGACGGCCCAGATGGTGAGCACGGCGAGGAAGTCGCCCCGCGCGCCCGCCTCCTCGACGTGCGAGAACCACTTCTCCCGTACGCCCGGGGCCGTCATCCAGGCCTGCTCGGGCACCATCGGATTGACCATCGGCAGCACCACCGCGGCCGACGCCGGGTCGCCGAACAGGCAGGTCACCGGGGTCGCGCTGAGCCGGCGCAGGCCCTGACCGACCAGCCGCCGGCGCAGCGTGCGACCCATGTCGACCTGGCGCGGGGTGAGCCGGCCGTGCATGTCGGCCACCACCGTGCGGGCCAGGCGCGACGGCACCCCGTCGAAGGCCAGCGAGCTCCAGTCGGTGTCGATCAGGCAGATCCGCCCGCCGGTCCGGGTCACCCGCACCAGCTCGGCGATCGCCAGGTCGGCGTCGTCGACGTGCTGCAGGACCCGCTCGCACCAGACCCCGTCGACGCTGTCCGCGGGCAGGTCGATCGCCGACACGTCACCCGTCGTGTAGCGCACGTTGCTGCCGTCGTGCCGCTCGATCGCGGCCGCGATGGTGGCCGCCGAGTAGTCGAGGGCGATCACCTCGCCGTCCGGGCCGACCTCGCCGGCCATCCAGCGGGCCACGTCGCCCGCGCCGGAACCCGCGTCGAGCACCCGCCAGCCCGGGGCGGGGCGCAGCGCGTCCATCGCCGTACGCCGGACCCGGCGGATCTCCGGATGCCGGCCCATCGCCTCGAGCGCGGCCAGCAACATCGCGGTCATCTCACGAGGCTGCCGATCGAGGTCGGCGAACGGCGTACGTTCCATCTGCGCGGGCTTCATGCGGCAAATGTTGACGCATCAGAAGCCGCCGAGGAGAGCACCGGTCACTCATCCGACAAGAGAGGATCACAGCCCGCACTCAGGTCTACAGTCGCGGCCGGTGGCCGCGTTGTCCGGGGAATGTGGCAGGCTTTCGGGAATGAGTGACTCGGTGAAGTTCGGGCTGGTCGGGTACGGCTCGGGTGGGCGCATCTTTCATGCCCCGCTGATCGCCGCCGCGGCGAACATCGAGTTTCTCGGCGTGGTCACCACCAACGAGGAGCGCCGCAAGGAGCTGGCGGCCAACCTGCCCGGGCGGGCCGCGTTCGACTCGATCGGCGCGCTCAAGGCGGCCGGGGCCGAGGCGGTGGCGATCTCCACTCCGGTCACCACGCACGCCGACCTCGCGCTCGAGGCGATCGAGCTGGGGCTGCACGTGGTCGTCGACAAGCCGTTCACGCTGACCGCCGACGTGGCGAAAGAGGTCGTGGCCGCGGCCAAGGCCAAGGGCGTGCTGCTCAGCGTCTATCAAAACCGGCGGTACGACTCCGATTTCCGTACGCTCCGGCGCCTGATCGACGACGGCCAGTTCGGCACCGTACGGCGGTTCGAGTCCCGCTTCGAGCGCTGGTCCCCCGAGCGCAAGCCCGGCCCGGCCGGCGGCGGCACCCTGCTCGACTTCGGCTCGCACCTGGTCGACCAGGCGCTGCTGCTCAACGGCCCGGCCGTCCGGGCGTACGCGGAGGTTCGCGGCAGCGGCGAGCTCGACGACGACTTCTTCCTCGCGCTGCATCACGTCAACGGCGTCGAGTCGCACCTGTGGGGCAGCTGGCGGCAGGGCGCCCCGGGGCCGCGTTATCGGGTGGCGGGCACGACCGGCGCCTTCATCGTCGCGGGCATCGACGGGCAGGAGGCGGCGCTCAAGGCGGGCCGCTCCCCCGCCGAGCTGGGCGACGAGTGGGGCGTCGAGCCGGAAAGCGCGTGGGGCCGCATCTATCGGGGCGACGACGGCACTTCCGTACGCAGTGAGCGTGGCCGGTGGGATCTTTACTACCCGGCGTTCGCGGCGGCCGTACGGGGTGAGGGGGCGCTGCCGGTCGAGCCTTCCGACGTCGTACGGAATATGACTGTGCTCGACGCCGCGCGGGAGAGTGCGCGCAGCGGGCAGGCCGTCCGGCTCTAGCCCTTTTTCAGGCCGCTCAGCGCGAAGCCGAGCACCCGGTCCCGCTGGGCGGTGTCGACGAACGCGCCCGAGGTCACCCCGGAGACCATGCGCAGCATGTCGTCGAAGCTGGCGTCGGCCCGCACCTCGCCGGCGTCCTTCGCGCGCTCGAACAGGGGCTCGCCCGCCTCGTACATGGTGGCCCG
Organism: Paractinoplanes lichenicola; assembly: GCF_016785085.1. Lineage (GTDB taxonomy): Bacteria > Actinomycetota > Actinomycetes > Mycobacteriales > Micromonosporaceae > Actinoplanes > Actinoplanes lichenicola. Next base: position 613,210 of record NZ_JAENHO010000002.1, on the reverse strand, counting down.
GCACGCCCGGAACATCTCCGAGTCGCGGTTCAGAGCCTCTACCAACGCCCGCTTTGTCCCGACATAGTCGACGAATCGGTCGAGCCAGGTCGTCAACGCCTCCCAGGGCGGCAGGTCGGCCACCGCCGCCGCCACGGCCGCGAGCTGGTCCACCTCGTCGACGTAGACGGCCTCGAACAGATCTTGCCGCGTGGGGAAATTCCGGTAGAGCGTCCCGATCCCAACCCCGGCGCGGCGCGCGATGTCCTCCAGCGACGCCTCGGTGCCGTTCTCGGCGAAGGCGTCCCGGGCCGCCGCGAGCAGCGCGTCGAAATTGCGGCGCGCGTCCGCCCGCTGCGGACGGCGTACAGCAATCGCCATGAGACCCACCCCACATTGCGTACCGGAGGCACCCCTCCGCTAATGTGGAGGCATGCCTCGACTTTATCAGAGCAGCCCGCGAACGACCTTCGCGGTTCTGGCCGCCGCCGCGGCGGCCTTCTCGCTCATGCAGTCGCTGGTCACGCCGATCCTCCCGACGATCCAGCAGGATCTGCACACCACCACCGGCACGGTCACCTGGGTGCTCACCGCCTGGTTGCTGTCCGCCTCGGTCGCCACCCCGCTGATGGGCCGCATCGCCGACCTGACCGGCAAGGACCGCGCGCTGCTGGTCGCGCTGGCCGCCATCGCCGCCGGCTGCCTGCTCGCCGCGCTCGCCCCCAATGTCACCGTGCTCATCGTGGCCCGCGTCATCCAGGGCCTCGGCGGCGCGATCTTCCCCGTCTCGTTCGGCATCCTCCGCGACGAGTTCCCGCCCGCGCGGGTCACCTCCGCGATCGGCGTGCTGGCCGCGGTCATCGCCACCGGCGGCGGCCTCGGCATCGTGCTGGCCGGCCCGATCGTCGGCGCGCTGAGCTGGCGCTGGCTGTTCTGGCTGCCGATGGCGGTGGTCATCGTGGTCGGCCTGCTGGCCTGGCGGCTCGTGCCCAAATCCCCCGTACGCACCCCCGGCCGCGTCAACTGGCTCTCCGCGGCGCTGCTGTCGGGCTGGCTCGTGGCCCTGCTGCTGCCGCTGAGCAAGGCCGCCGCCTGGGGCTGGACCTCCGCCCGTACGCTCGGGCTCCTCGCCGCCGCGGCCGTGCTGCTCGCCGCCTGGCTGTTCGCCGAGCTCCGCTCGCAAGAGCCGCTGATCGACATGCGCATGATGCGGCTGCCCGCGGTCTGGACCGCCAACCTGGTCGCCCTGCTCTTCGGGGCCGCGATGTTCGGCGTGTTCGCCTTCCTCCCCCAGCTCATGCAGATCCCGGCCGCCTCCGGCTACGGCTTCGGCGCCACGGTCACCGGGGCCGGCCTGCTGATGCTGCCGATGCTGGTCACGATGGCCGTCTTCGGCTCGCTGAGCGGCCCGCTCACCCGCTGGGCGAGCAGCAAGGCCCAACTGCTGTGGGGCGCCGGCCTGAGCACCCTGGCCACCCTGTCCCTCGCCCTCCGCCACGCCGAACAGTGGCAGGTGGCGGTGGCCGGCGGCGTCTTCGGCATCGGGCTCGGCCTGGTCTACTCGTCGCTGGTCAACCTGATCGTGCAGAGCGTCCCCCGCCACCAGACGGGCGTGGCCAGCGGCATGAACACCAACATCCGTACGATCGGCGCCTCCCTGGGCACGGCCCTGGTCAGCTCGATCATCACCAGCCACCCTGGTGCACAAGGTCTGCCCGCCGAGTCCGGCTATACGACGTCGTTCCTGGTGCTGACCTTCGTGGCCGCGGCCGCCTTCCTGGTCGCCCTGCTCGTGCCGGCCGCCCGCCGGGCCGAGCCCGAGCGCCCCGCCGAGGTCCTGCCCGAGCTGTCCCCGGTCGAGGCCTAGCACATCGGGGCCCGCCAGGCGGGTTATCCACAATCCCGCTCCGTCCACAGCCCGGCACCGCCACAACCCCCAAGATCGCCCCAACTCACTAAAATGGCCGAGGGCGGGGGTCCCCCGGTCGGGTGGGCCCCTGGGGTTGACCTGATCTTGGGGTACAAGAAGCGGCAGGCGGGTCCGTGGTCGCGGGTACGACGGGCGATACGCAGCGGGCGGGCACCTGATCGCCGGCGAGACGGGCGGCACGCGGCGGGCGAGCCCTGATCGCGGGTGCGACGGGTGGCATGCGGCGGGCGAGCCCTGATCGCCGGTGCGACGGACGGCACGCAGCGGACGGGCACCTGATTCACGGGCGGCACGCGGCGGGCCCCAGCGGGCCGCGGCTCAGACGGTCACGTGGGCCAGCAGGTTGTCGACCACCTCGTCGATGCCGGCGATCAGCGACAAATGCCCCTCATGCGCCAGCAAATGCACCTCGGCCCCCGGCACATGCCCCGCCAGCCAGTGCCCATGGGCGGGCGGCACCATCCGGTCCTGCTCGCCCTGCCAGATCGCCACCGGCACCCTGATGTCGCTCAGCGGGAAGCCCCAGTCGGCCAGGAAGGCCAGGTCGTCCTCGCGCCAGCCCGCGATGCCGGCCGAGACCGAGTAGCGGGTCGAGTCGGCCAGATACGTGGCGAAGCCGCCGGTCAGGGCCCGCTTATCCACCTCGGACAACAGGTCGCCGAAGGCCTCGACCACGTCGTCGGCGGTGACGCGGGCCAACCCGTCGGCCATTCCCGTCAAAAAACCGTCCAGCGCCTGTACGCCCTTGGCCGCGGCCTGGAACTCGGCGATGTTCTCCTCGCCCATGCCGTCCAGCCAGTTCAGCCCGGGCGCCTCGTACGGGGCGACGCCGGCGATCACCGAGGCCCCGACGCAGCGGCCGGGCAGCAGGGCGGCGCAGGCCAGCGCGTGCGGGCCGCCGCCCGACCAGCCGACCGTGACGAAATGCCCCGCCGACAGCCCGTCGAGCAGGGCGGCCGTGTCGGCGGCGACGTCGGCCACCCGGCGGCCGGGGTGCGGCGTCGAGCCGCCGTAGCCGGGGCGGCTGGCCAGCACGATGCGCAGGCCGTGCCGCAGGGCCGAGTCGAAGATCGGCGCGTAGCGGATCGCGCCGGAGGGGGTGCCGTGGTGCAGCACCAGCGGGAGGCCGCCGGGCGGCCCCTCGACCAGGTATTCGAGGATGCGGCCGTCGGGCAGGACAATGCGTTCCACATGGCCGAATCTACGCGAACGACACCAGGAAGGGGCCCGCGTGCACAACGCGGGCCCCTTCAGCACAAAATCAGTTCCGGGTGATCGTGAAAGTGGACGTCGGGTTCTCGATGTCCCGGAAGTTGTTGCTGAACTGCAGGTTGGTGAAGGTCGCGGACCCCACCGCGGGGCCCTGACCGGCCTCGGGCAGCGGGTTGGCCCAGATGCCGAAGCCGGACTTGGCGTCGAACTGGTCACCGCTCTTGCGGGCGCCGCTGATCGTAACGTTGGTGAAGATGCTGTCCTTGATCGGGTTCACCGGCTGGCCGCCGATGTACTGGGTCTGGAACATGATTCCGGAGTAGGTCGGGTCGATGATGTCGACGTTCGAGACCCGGATGCCCTGGAAGACCTTCGACGCGCTGAACATCCAGATCGCCGGGAAGGTCTGCGCGCCCCAGAAGTGGCCGCCGGCCCGCACGATCGAGATGTTGTCGAAGACCGTCGGCGGGTTGGCGCCGAACCCGTTCATCGGGTAGCCGAAGTCGAGCGAGCTGATCGTGATGCCCGAGTAGACCAGGGTGTCCGCGATGTAGATGTTCTTGAACGTGTTGGCGTACCCGCCGTAGACCGCGATGCCCGCGGCCCGCCAGGTCAGCGTGGTGGTCAGGTTCGAGTACGTGTTGTTGATCTCGTCGGCCCCGCCCGCGTCGATCGCCGAGAACAGCGCGAAGCTGTCGTCGCCGGTGGCCCGGGCGTCGTTGTTGTCGACCAGGTTGCCGGTGCTGCCGTTGGTCATGTTGACGCCGTCGGCGAACGTGTTCCGGATCCGGCTGTTCTTGATCACCATGTTGTCGGTGTTGGCGCCCCAGTAGAGGCAGACCACGTGCTCGGTCCAGATGTTGTCGATCGTGATGCCGCTGACGTTGGCGAAGTCGAACACCTTGCCGGGGCCGTCGATGCGGATCGTGTAGTTGCCGAAGAACGCGAAGTCGGCGAACGTCGACCCGTTGGCGGTGCTGTCGGCCCGGAACCCGGCGTCCGTCTCGGTCTGCGCCGACGGCGTGAAGAACCGGGTGTACCAGGGACCGGCCCCGACCACGCGCACCGACTTGCCGTACACCTGGAACTTGGACGACGTCTGGTAGTCACCGGCCGGGAGGTAGACGCCGAGCTTCGACGTGTCCTGCCGGGCGGCGTCCAGGGCCGCCTGCACCGACTGCTGATCAAAGCCACTCGGGACGACATAACGTGCACTGTCGGGGTTGGCTTTAGGTGCGACCTGTTCGGTGTTGATGAAGTCGATCGCGATGTTGCCGCCGTTAGAAGAATCCTTCTGCAATTTAATGACCGAACCCGCCGGGAACGAGCCTGTCAGAAGAGCAGAAGCCTCGTCGTAGATGTGCCGCGGCCCGGACCCCGAGTTCTGCGGCGCGGCCTCGTCGCCGTAGAGCCAGGCGTACTTGGAGGTGAGCGGCAATGTCTTGTTCAAAGCCCCGTTGACGTACACGTTGATCGAGCTGGTGGTGCCGTCCGGGATGGAGAAGCGCGCCACGATCGTGTTGGTCGCCGCCCGGGTCGTCCACTGCACGTACGCCCCGGTCTGGTTGAGCGTGACCGCGCGCCGCCCGGAGGCCTCACCGGCGAGGTCGCCGACCGTACGGTTGGGCCCGACGATCGCCGCGCCGCCGCCGGTCGTGCCGTCCTCGGCCTCGTACATGTCGTACGGCATGTTCGCGCCGCGGCCGACGAAGAACGGCTTCTCGCTCGTGTTGTTGGCCTGCTTCACGGGCAGCTCGTTGGCGTCGTTGGCAATCACCGTCCGTACGGTGTAGCGCCCGTTGGCCGCCGTCCACGTGCCCAGGTTGATCGCCGGCGACGACGCGCCGGCGGCCAGCGTGCCGCTCCAGGAGCCGGTCAGGGTCCGTACGACCGACGAGCCGTTCAGCACGGTGAGCGTGACGCCGTGTGCGCCCCCGGCCGACGCCGCCGAGCCCTGGTTCTTCAGCGTGACCGAGAACGTGACCGTGTTGCCGGCCGTCGGGTTGCCCGGCGACCAGCTGACCGCCGACGCGATCAGGTCGGAGCTGCTGACCGGGGTGACCGTCAGCGAACCGGTGAAGCTGTTGTTGGCCTCGTTGGACTCGATGACCGTGCCGGCCTCGTCGACCTTCGCGATCACGGAGTAGGAACCCGCGTCGCGAGCGCCGATATTGGCCGAGACGGTGGCCGAGGCGCCCGCGGCGAGCGCGGCCACATTGGCGGTGCCGACCTTCGTCGTACCCAGATAGAAGTTGACGTTGGAGGCGGGCGAAGCGAGCCCGCCGGCGTTGCGCACGGTCGCCGAGAGGGTGATCGAGTCCGTCTCGACCGGAGCCGCCGGCGACGCCGAGGTGGCGGTGACGGTCAGGTCCGGGTTGGGGGCCGGGGTGCCGATGACCTGCAGCTCGGCCACCTGGCCGCTGGGCGCGCCGGTGTTGGCGGTGAACGACAGCCGTACGTCGGCGGTGGTCGCGCTGACCGGAATGGTCACCGTGTTGCCCGAGGCCGGGTTGAAGCTGTACGTGTTCGAGCCGGCGATCGTCGTGTAGGCGCTCGCGCCCTGGTCCCGCCCGAGGATCGAGAACGTCTGCTGCCGTGCGCCCCACGAGCTGTCCGGGTTGAGCTTCACGACGACCGACGACACGGACGCGTTGGCCCCCAGCTTGACGGTCAGCGTGGCCGGATAGGAGCCACCTTCCCAGTACGTCGTCAGGCTGCCGTCGTTCGCGTTGGTGGCCACGAACGTGTGGACGGTCGACGACGCCTCGATCGGCTTGCCCTGGGCCAGGTTGCTGCCCGGCTGCGTGGTGCCGTTGCGGGTCACGGCGTTGCTCAGCGCCGACGTGTTGCCCGCGGCGTCCTTGGCCCGCACCTGATAGGTGACGGTGGCCGAGGCGGGCTGGGTGTCCGTGTACGTCAGCACGTTGCCGGCGACGCTGGTGCGCAGCACGCCGTTGGCGAACACGTCGTAGCCGGTGACGCCCACGTTGTCGGTCGAGCCCGACCAGGTGAGCCGGATCTGGTCCCCGCCCGGCTGCGTGAAGGCCAGGTTGCCGGGCACGCTGGGCGCCTGGGTGTCGCCACCCGAGACGGGGCCGTAGACCTCGACCTCGGAGAGCTGCCCGGCGGGCCATCCCGTGTTCCCGGTGACGTTCACCCGTACGAATCGGGCACTGGCCGCGGTGAAGTCGATGGTCACGGTGTTGGCGCTGGCCGGGTTGAACTGGTAGCCCGCGCTCGCCTTGAGCGTCGCGAACGAGCCGCCGTCGGTGCTGCCCTGGATGCTGAGCGTCTGGGTGCGGGTGGCCCAGGCGGTGGCCGGCGGCAGCTTGAGGACGACCTGGTTGACCTGCTGCGCGGTGCCCAGGTCGACCTGGATCCACTGCGGGAACGCGTTGTTGTTGCTTTCCCAGTACGTGTTGGCGTTGCCGTCACCCGCGTTGCCGGCCGGGTAGACGTCGGTGAAGCTGCTGGCGCTGAAGGTCTTGCCGGCGGCCAGGTTGGGACCGGCGGCCAGCGCTGCCGGAGCGTGCACTAAAGCGGCGACCACGGTCGCGGCGACCGCTGCGGCTATGAGCCTGAATCTGAATCTGGACATGCGGGAGCGCACCCTTCTTTCAGAAATTGAGTTTCGAGAGAGGCAGAGCGGGACGGGCTCAGGAGGAATGGACCTCGAACTCGGAGAGCTGACCGGCGGGCCAGCCGGTGTTACCGGTGAACGTCAGCCGCACATAGCGCGCGGTCGACGCGGGGAGGGTGACGGTGGCGGTGTTGGCGCTCGCCGGATTGAAGACGTATCCGGAACTGGACTTGAGCGTCGTGAAGGAGCTTCCGTCGGTGCTGCCGAGAACGGACAGCGTCTGGGTCCGGGTGGCCCAGGCCGCGGCCGGCGGCAGTTTGAGGACAAGACGACCGACGGTTCGTGAAGCCCCTAGGTCAACGGTGATCGACTGGGGAAAAGAGCCATTACTGCTTTCCCAGTACGAGTTGGGGTTGCCATCGGTCGCATTGGCGGGCACATAGACGTCGACCTGGGAGGTGGCAGTCACCGGGCGTCCGGCCGCCAAATTTCCAGCGGGAGGAGTGGTGGGAGGAGTGGTAGGCGGCGTTGTCGGCGGAGTGGTCGACCCGTTGTTCCACTGCGGCGCCGGCCAAGGCCCGCAATACGAGTTGGCCGTGGACCACCCGGAGTTCCCACCCCCGTCGGCGATCTGCAGCCCTGCCCCCGCGCAGTTGTAAACGGTCTGCGGCTGCGCGATCCCCGAAGCCCGTACGTTGGTGAATCGAGCCGACGCCGGAGCCTGGGCCTGCAAAGCGAACGTCCCCGCCCCCGCGATGTTCACGTTGCTGAGATTGAGCCCGCTCGTCTGATTCCCGATCCACTGAATCCCCGCGTACGAGCTGTCGAGGATGTCGGTATCGGTGACGTTGATGGTCGCCCCGGTGATCGGCGCCGAATCACCCCAGAACCACAGCGCCCCGATCCCAAAATTCCAATTGTAATCGGAGTTCCCGGCCCGAATGAGCGTGTTCCGAGCCAACGTCCACGTCCCCGCGACTGCAGTCGCCCCGTTCACACCCGGGTATCGGTTGCCCACGTGGATGCCGCCGCCGTTGCTGACCGATTCGCTGACCACGTTGTCGGTCATCACGATGTCCCGGCCCCCGTACGAGACCAGGTGGTTGGCCAGAATGGGGGCGACGATCGTGTTGCGGGTGAACGAGTTGCCGACGTTGGGCACGTTCTCGGCCCACATCGCCAACGCGTCGTCCCCGGTGTTGCGTACGAAGGTGTTGGTGACCGTCGAGTTGGTGACGCCGATGTGGAAGTTCACGCCGTCCGCGGTCTGATCCAGGATCCGGCTGTTCCTGATCGTGAACCGGTCCATCGGCCCGTCCATCCACGCGCCGACCTTGGTGTGCTGCATCCACACGTTGTCGATCGTCGAGTTCGACATCGCGCCGCCGAACGCGTTTACCTGGTGCTCGTCGACCCGTTCGCGGATGTCACCGATGACAGCGAGATCGCGGACGACGACGTTCTGGCTCGGCCCGCCTTCCCCCACGTATTTGCCGTAGAGGCCGGCCGCGAGGTTGCGCTGGGTCGGGTGCCGCCCGCCGAGCACGCTGTACCAGGGTCCTGCCCCGGCCAGCGTGACCCGGTCGACGATCACGTGGCTGTAAAGCGTGAAGTTTCCGCGGGGCACGTAGACGACCCGGCCCGACGACGCCCCCGCGTTGACGGCGGCCTGGAACTTCGCCGTCGAGTCGGTCGCGCCGCTCGGGTCGGCGCCGTAGTCGGCTACCACGTCGATGGCCCCGGACGGCTTGGCGATCGGGTCGGGGACGAGCTCGAAGTCGGCCAGGTCGATCGTGAAGGACGGCGATTGCGCGGTCGACGACACCTGCAGGCGAATCTTCGTACCGGCCTGATAGGTCGTGCCGAACAGCGCCCGCGCCTCGTCGTAGAAGTGGTGCGGCAGCGGGTCGCCCGGGTTGTTGGTGAACGGGTAATACCCGTAGTACCAGCTGTATTTCGAGGTCACCGGCACCGATTTGATCAGCGCGGAGCCCGTACGGAGGTCGATCGTGGCATCCCGGCCGGAACCGTTGGCGCTGTCCGGGATGCTGTAGCGGAACGTCACCGCGTTGGCCGGCTTGGTCAGCGTGAACTCGACGTATTCGCCGGCCGCGTCGAGGGTCACGGCCTCGCGGCCCGACGCCTCCGAAGACAACTTCCCGTACGTCCGGTCGGTGCCGGTCGAGGTGCCGTTGTGCGCGGCCTTCTCCGCCTCCAGCTCGACGAACGGCACGGTCGCGCCCCGGCCGGCGATGTCGAACGGGGAGAGACCGGCGGCCTGCGCCGACGGTGCGTTGACGGCGATGGCGGCGCCCGCTGTGAGGGCAGCGAGCACGCACACCAGTAATTTGCGGTTGGCCATGGGGATCCCTTTCTCAGGTGGCCAGCCCCCGGGGTGTTACGAGGTCATGCGCAGCCAGACGGCGGTGTCCGGGGGGAGGCGGTCACCGTCGAGAGGGCCACTGGCGAGCAGCACGGACTGGTGGGCGGGCAGGGCGATGGGGGCGCCCGACATGTTGACGACGCAGGCGAAGGCCTGGCCGCGGCAGAACGCGAGCACGTCGCGGCCGAGCTCGAGCCAGGAGAAGTCGGCGAAGGATTCCGTACGCCGCAGCGCGATCGCCGAGCGGTAGAGCTCGAGCATCGAGCTGGGGTCGCCGGTCTGCGCCTGGGCCGTACGGTCCTTCCACTCCGCCGGCTGGGGCAGCCACGGGGTGGCGGTGGTGAAGCCGAACGGCGCCTCGTCGCCGGTCCACGGCAGCGGCACCCGGCAGCCGTCGCGGCTGTGCCCGCGGCGGCCCCACATCGGGTCCTGGAACTGCTCCGGCGGGATGTTCTCGTTCTCCCAGAGCCCGAGCTCCTCGCCCTGATAGATGTAGGTGGCGCCGGGCAGCGACAGCGAGAGCAGGGCGGCCGCGCGGGCCCGGCGGGTGCCCAGCTCGAGGTCGACCGGGGTGCCGTCGAGGTTGTTGTCGAAGCTGAAGGTGGTGTCCTCGCGGCCGTAACGGGTGACGTGCCGGGTGACGTCGTGGTTGGACAGCACCCAGGTCGTCGGGGCTCCTACGACGGCGTGCGCGTCGAGCGTGCGATCGACGCATTCGCGCATCAGCCGCGGGTCCCAGGCGCAGCCGAGGAAGTCGAAGTTGAACGCCGCGTGCAGCTCGTCGGGCCGCAGGTAGTTGGCGAACCGCTCGACCTCGGGCATCCACACCTCGCCGATCAGCGCGCGGTCACCCCCGTACGAGTCGGCAACTCGCCGCCACGAGCGGTAGACCTCGTGCACGCCGTCGAGGTCGTGGAACGGGTGGGGGTTGTCGTCGAGCACCTCGGGCAGCTCCGGGTCCTTGAGCAGCAGCGCGGCCGAGTCGATCCGGATGCCGTCGACGCCCCGGTCGAACCAGAACCGCAGAATGCTCTCGAACTCGGCCCGCACGTCGGGGTGGTCCCAGTTGAGGTCGGGCTGCTCGGGCGTGAACAGATGCAAATACCAAGACCCGTCCCCCGTACGGGTCCAGGTCGTGCCCCCGAACTCCCCGCGCCAGTCGGTCGGCATCTCGTCGCCGTGCTCGCCGCGGCCCGGCCGGAACCAGAAGTAGTCCCGCTCGGGGGCGTCCGGGCTGGCCAGGGCCGCCTTGAACCACGGGTGCTCGCTGCTGATGTGGTTGGGCACGATGTCGACGATCATGCGGATGCCGGCCTCGTGCGCCTCCTCGACGAGCGCCTCGGCCTCGGCCAGCGTGCCGAAGGCGGGGTCGATGTCGCGGAAGTCGGCCACGTCGTAGCCGGCGTCGGCCATGGGCGACGGATACCACGGGCTCATCCAGATCGCGTCGACGCCGAGGTCGCGCAGGTGTCCCAGCCGGGCCCGGATGCCCGCGATGTCGCCCACGCCGTCGCCGTTCGCGTCGGCGTAGCTGCGCGGATAGACCTGGTAGATCACCGCGTCGCGCCACCACTGGGAGTCGTTTTCGGACACTGGAAACCCGCTTTCTGTGCACGCTGGGCTCGACGAACCTTGACAGGCTCGCCCGATATCATGTGTTTTCTTAGCCTTTGAGGCTGCCGGTTGTCAGGCCCGACATGATGTTGCGCTGGAAGATCAGGAAGATGATCACCGTCGGGATCGCGGCGATGACCGAGGCGGCGATGACGACGTTCATCGGCGTCCCGCCGGAGAAGGCATAGATGCCCACGCTGAGCGTGCGGGTCTCGGGCGACGGCATGACCAGCTTGGGCCAGAGGAAGTCCTTCCAGACGGCGGTCACCGCAAAGATCGAGACCACGCCGAGGATCGGCCGCGACATCGGCAGGATGATCGACCACAGCGTGCGCAGCGGCGAGGCGCCGTCGACCTGGGCCGCCGCGATCAGGTCCTCCGGGATCGAGTCGAAGAACCGCTTGAGCAGAAAGATGTTGAACGCGTTGGCGACCAGCGGCAGCCAGATGGCCCACGGCGAGTCGAGCAGGTTGACGTGAATGAACGGCAGGTCGATGGCCGTCACGTACTGCGGGACGATCAGCACCATGGCCGGGATCATCAGCGTGGCCAGCATCAGCCCGAGGATCACGTTGCCCAGCACGGGCCGCAGCTTCGACAACGCGTACGCGGCCGCGGTGTCGAACACCAGCTGGAAGAAGACCGCGCCGGCCGCGTAGTAGAACGTGTTGAACAGCAGCTTGGCCAGGTCCAAGTTGTTCCACGCATCGGCGTAGTTCTGCAGCTGCGGGTCGTGCGGCCACAGCGTGGGCGGCGTCTGCGCGATCTCCTGGCCGGTCTTGAGCGCGCCGGTCACCATCCAGTAGAGCGGCCCGAGGAAGACCAGGGTGAAGCCCGCGACCACGACGGTGAGCACGGTCCAGTAGAGGAAGCGGCCGCGGCCCCGCTGAAGTTGCGCCTGCGAGATGAGGGTTCGGGTCATCGTCCTAGTCCTGTTTCGTCGTCAGTCGCACGTAGACGGCGGAGAAGGCGGCCAGCACGACGAGCATGATCACGCCGAGGGCGGCCGCGCCGTTGAGGTCGTTCTGGAAGAAGCCGTGCTGATAGATCAGGTAGGCCACCGAGGTCGCCGAGTCCTGCGTGCCGGCCCCGTTGGCCAGGATCAGCGGCTCGATGAACAGCTGCATGGTGGCGACGATCTGCAGCATGGCCAGCAGCGCGAGGATGAGCCGGGTCTGCGGGATCGTCACGTTCCAGATCCGCCGCCACACTCCCGCGCCGTCCAGCTCGGCCGCCTCGTACAGCTCGCCCGGGATGTTCTGCAGCGACGCCAGATAGATCAGCACCGCGCTGCCCAGGTTCATCCAGGTCGACGCGATCACCATGGCCGGGATCGTCATAGTCGGCGACTGCATCCACTCCGACGTGGGCAGGTGCAGCGCCTTGAGGATCGCGTTGAACAGGCCGGCCTCGCTGGGGTCGTACGCGTAGTACTTGAACAGGAACAGCGCCGAGGCCGGGGGCAGCATCACCGGCAGGTAGACCAGGATCCGCAGGTAGCCCTTGGCGTGCCGCAGCTCGTTGAGCAGGATCGCCACGAAGAACGGCAGCACGTACCCGACGACCAGGGCCAGCGCCGTGAACAGGAACGTGTTCTTCCAAGCGGTCCAGAAGCTGGGGTCGGCGATGATCCGGCTGTAGTTGTCCCAGCCGACCCAGGTGGTCTCGCCGCGCCGGGTGCGCTGGAAGCTCATCACGATGCCGCGGATCATCGGGAACCACATGAACAGCGCGAAGCAGAAGACCGCGCCGAGCAGGAACGCGTGGCCGGTGAGGTTGTCCCTGACCTTGCGGCCCTTTTTCGAGACCGTACGCGGCGGGGCGGGCGCCGGCTTGGTAGCGGTGCCCGGTGCGGTCATGATCGCCAAAGCGAACTCCTTCTGACAGCGCGGGAGCCGTCGCCGGCTCCCGCGCCCCCGTTGATCAGCTACCGGCGGCCTGGAGCTGGTTGACCTTCTCCTCGGCCGTCTTGAGCAGTGAGTCGATGTTGGCGTTGGGGTTGGTCAGCACCCCCGACATCGCCGAGTCGAGCACCGCGTAGATGGCCTGGGCGTTGCGCGGCTCCCCGACGATCGCGACCGGGTTGTCCTCGAACACCTTGAAGTTGGCCGTGTCCACGTTCGCGTTGGCCTTGCGCAGGTCGAGCTCCTGCTTCTGGGCCTCGCTGCCGTTGCTGAACAGCAGCGGCTGGGGCAGGCCGACCGGGTAGTTCTGCGGCTTGGCCCGCACGTAGTCGAGCTGGCCCTTGCCCGGCGTCAGCTTCTGGTAGGCGATCCACTTCAGACCGGCCTTGACCTGCGCCTCGGACAGGCCCTTCTTGAAGAAGTAGCCCTCGCCGCCGCCCAGCGTGCCCTTGGCCGCGCCGTCCTGGCCGGGCATCGGGCCCATCGCCCAGTCCTCGTACTTGCCCTGGAACTGGCTGACGATGGCCTGGGTGGCGTCGGGCGCGCCGATGAACATGCCGACCTTGCCCGCGCCGGCATTGGTCAGCAGGTCGCCCCACTGCAGCAGCTGGCGGCTGCCCATGCTGTTGTCGCCGTACCGCATGTCCTTGAGGTTCTGCAGCACCTGCTTGCCGGCGGCGTCGTTGAAGGCGGCCTTCTTGCCGTCCTCGCTGAGCACCTTGCCGCCCTGCGAGTAGATCTCGGCGGTGAAGTGCCAGCCGCCGGTGTTGCCCGCGCTGTATTCCGAGAAGCCTGCCACGCCGCCGCCCAGGCCGGCGATCTTCTTGGCCGCCGAGCGCACCTCGGCCCAGGTCTTGGGCGGGTTCTCCGCGTCCAGGCCCGCCTTCTTGAAGAGCGCCTTGTTGTAGACCAGGCCCATCGAGTAGTTCTTCACCGGGATCGCGTAGAGCTTGCCCTCGTCGGTGAAGACCTCCTTGAGCGCCGGGTCGACGCTGTCCCAGGTCGGGATGGTGTCCTTGCTGACCGCGGACGTGATGTCGGCCGCCTGCCCGGAGTCGAGCACCTGCTGCAGGTCGGTCATGTAGCCGTAGAAGACGTCGGTCATCGTGCCGCCGGCCAGGCGGGCGGTGAAGTCCGGCGGGTTGTTGCACTGCTCGCCGACGCTGACGCTCTTGATCGAGATGTCGGGGTTCTGCTTCTCGAACTCCGCGACGTCGGCGTTCCAGTTCGCGAGCAGTTCCTTCTGCGCGCCGACCGGCTGGCAGTCGACAGTGATGGTCACCTTGCCACTGGCGTCGGTCCCGGAGTCGTCGCTGCTCTTGGTCGAGCACGCCACCAGGCTGAACCCCAGGCCGGCCGCGAGCGCGAACGCCGCCGCCTTCCGGTACTGCGGTACGGACATCAGTCGATCCCTTCGGGAACGGTTATGTGACGTGAGTCTCTAGTCATGTTTCGTGGAGGTGACGATACAAAGTCAAACGGGTCGCCGCAAGAAGCCGACTGAAGGAAGAAAAAACTCGACTCCACGCTGGACGGGCGCGCACGACAAAGGGCGGGCCGATCGGCCCGCCCTTCGGTAAATAAAGTTGCTGGTCAGCCCCTCGCGGGCGCCGGTGCGGTCGATCCCCGGACGACGAGCTCCGGTTCGAAAAGAAGTTCGTCAGGCTCGACGCCGCTGCCCTCGATCTGGTTGACGAGCAGGTCGACGGCCGCCTGGCCCATCATCTCGATCGGCTGCCGCACGGTCGTCAGCGGCGGATCGGTGCAGGTCATCAGCGCCGAATCGTCGAAGCCGACCACCGAGACGTCGGACGGCACGTCGAGCCCGAGCCGGCGCGCGGCCCGGATCGAGCCCAGCGCGAGCACGTCGGAGGCGCAGATCATGCCGGTCACGCCACGGTCGATCAGCTTGGCCGCGGCCAGCCGGGCGCTCTCCATCGAGAAGTTGGTCCGCTCGACCCAGAACTCCTTGCCCTCGAGGGCGGCCAGCTTGCGCCGCGACGGCACGTGATCCTCGGGGCCCATGACCATGCCGATCCGGGCGTGGCCCAGCGAGCGCAGATGCCCGTACGCCTGCTCGACGGCCACCGCGTCGTCGGTCGAGATGTGCGGGAACCCCAGGTCGGCGACGCCCGCGTTGACCATGACGACCGGCATGCGGCGATCGGTCAGCGCGCGATAGTGCCCGTGCTCGGCCTCGGCCAGCGCGTAGGAACCGCCGGCGAAGACCACCCCGGAGACCTGATGGTCGAGCAGCATCTCGATGTAGTCGCGCTCGGGCACGCCGCCGATCGTGCGGGCCGCCAGCAGCGGGGTGAAGCCGCGCTGGGCCAGCGACGCGGTCACCACCTCGGCCAGCGCCGGGAAGATCGGATTTTGCAGCTCGGGCAGCACGAGACCGACCAGCCGACCGCGTTCGCCGCGCAGCTTGGTCGGGCGCTCGTAGCCCAGCACATCGAGCGCGGTCAGCACCGAGGCCCGGGTCGCCTCGCTCACACCGCTGCGCCCGTTGAGCACGCGGCTGACGGTCGCCTCGCTGACGCCCGCCTTCTTGGCCACCTCGGCCAGACGTTTGGTCATTCGGCAACCCTACGGCAGATCCCTGCAATTTCCGAACCGTGGCTTGCAGTCTCGTCTCGCTGTCACGTTGAGCCTTGCAGCCGCTTGCACTCCGCAGCCGAAAACGAGAAGACGGGACCTCCGGGCACCCGGCAGGATGTGCTGGTGACCGCCCCCACCCCACTCGAGCAAGCCATGCGGAACGGCGGCGACGCCCTCGACGTGCTCTACCGGTCGCTCGTGCGCGGCGAGACCCACCTGGTCGCGCTGATCGAGCGCCCCCGGATCACCGCGTGGCTCGAGGAACGTCGCCGGCGCGACCCGTGGCACAGCCGCCCGATCCCGCCCGCCCTGGCCAGCCTGGAGCGCGACGGCCGGATCCGGGAGCAGGCGGTCCACGAGATGGCGGCCGGCCCGCGGCCCGAGCTGATGCCGTTCCTCGTGCTGCGCTGCGCCGACTGGGTGGCCCAGGTGCGCGACCCGGCCCGCGCGATCGTGGCGACCATGCTCGCCGAGCGGCCCGAGACGTTCCTGCGACCGGCCGTGCCGATGGCCATGCACATCGCGGACCGCTACCGCGCCGACTGGGCCACGCGACAGGTCCGGGCGGCCACGGTGGCCGCGTTCGACCGGGTCGAGACCACGATGCTCGGCTCCAAGGTCCCGGCCGTACGCCGGCTGGTCTTCGCGGCCGGCACCGAGCTCGGCCGCTGGGAGCACCGCGACCTGGTGCGCTTCGCCCTGCACGAGCCCGACACGATGGTTCGCACCCTCGCCGCCGACGCGCTCGCCGCCACCGCGGCCCGGCTCGGTGACCTGGAGACCCTGCGGACGATCGCCCGCTCGCGGTTCGTCCAGGTGCGCGCGGCCGCGCTGACCGAACTGGCCCGGCTCGGCCACGACGCCGATGTCGCCGCGGCCGCCGACGACCCAGCGCCGTTCGTGCGTGCGATCGCCCGCACCCGGCTGCCCCAACCGGCCGCCCACTATCGCGCCGCCGTCACCACCCGGCCCACGCCCGGGGCGATCGCGGGGCTGGGCGAGACCGGCGGCTACTCCGACGAGGCGGTGCTCGCGCCGCTGCTCGGCCACGACGACGCGCGGATCCGGGCCGCCGCCGTGCAGGCGCTCGCCGCCCTGGACGCCGTACCGGTGGAAGGGGTTGTGCCTTTGCTGCAGGATCCGGTGCCCGGGGTGATCCGCGAGGCCGCGTCGGCGCTGCGCCCCTATCAGCGGCGACTGCCGGCCGACCGGCTCTGGCGGCTGCTGGACGACCCGCGGCTCGAGGTACGGCGGGGTGCGTACCGGATCGTGCGGAACTGGGATCCGGCGAGCGCGCTGCGGGCCGGGCGGATGCTGGCCGGTGACGACGACCCGCAACTGGCCCAACGCGGGCGGGACGACGTGCGAAGGTGGGAGAGGATCGTCAACGAGCAACAGGCGGGCTGACAAAATGGGCCTCATGGCGCAGAAGACCAAGCACTGTCCCTGCGGGCGCGGGCTTGCGTACGAGGAATGTTGCGGGCCGGCCCACCACGGCGAGCCGCCCGCCACGGCCGAGGCGCTGATGCGGTCGCGCTACTCCGCCTTCGCGCTCGACGACGACGCGTACGTGCTCAGCAGCTGGCACCCGAAGACCCGGCCCGAGCAGATCGAACCCGACTCGCGGCTGCGCTGGGTGGGGCTCGAGATCATCGAGTCGACCGGTGGGGGCATGTTCGACAACGAGGGCGTCGTCGAGTTCCGCGCGCACTACCGCGATCACGGCAAGAACGGCGACATGGTCGAGCGCAGCCGGTTCGTGCGGCACGACGGCAAGTGGGCGTATTGGGGGCCGATCCTGGCCGACGGATCGCTCGCGAACATCTAGATCGTGTGTTTCCCTTCAGGGTGAGACCCCTGGAGGCAACCGTGAGCTCCGAGCACCGGCCGATCGAGGACTCCGTCGTCCGCGACTTCAAGGTCAACCTCTCGTACGGGCGTTATCTGCACCTCGACGAGCTGCTGAGCGCGCAGCACCCCGTCAGCGAGCCCGAACACCACGACGAGCTGCTGTTCATCCTGCAGCACCAGACCTCCGAGCTGTGGCTCAAGCTGGTGCTGCACGAACTGCGCGAGGTCACCCGCCGGATCGCCAAGGACGAGCTGCGGCCGGCGCTCAAGGGCCTGGCCCGCGTCAAACACATCCAGCGCACACTGACCGAACAATGGTCGGTGCTGGCCACGCTCACCCCGAGCGAATACGCCGAGTTCCGCAGCTTCCTGGGCACGTCGTCGGGATTCCAGTCGTATCAGTACCGCGCGGTCGAGTTCCTGCTCGGCAACAAGGACGAGCGGATGCTGGCGCTGTTCTCCGACGATCCGAGCGCCCTCGAGATGCTGACCGAGGCCCTCGGCACCCCCAGCGTCTACGACGAGTTCCTGCGCTATCTGCACCGCCACGGCCACGACGTGCCGGTCGAATTGCTGCAGCGCGACGTGCGGCTGCCGTGGCGCTATCACGAGGATCTGGTGCCGGTCTTCGTGCGCATCTACAGCGATCCGGAAACGCACTGGGAGGCGTACGAGGCCTGCGAGGAGCTGGTCGACATCGAGGAGAACTTCCAGCTCTGGCGGTTCCGCCATCTCAAGACGGTCGAGCGGACCATCGGCTTCAAACGTGGCACCGGCGGCTCCAGCGGCGTGAGCTTCCTCAAGGCGGCGCTGGACCTGACGTTCTTTCCCGAGCTTTACGCCGTACGCACCGAGATGGGCGCCGTCTCAGGCCGCGGGCTCCAATAGCGCGCGCAGCGCCGGCACCAACTCGTCGAAATCCGCGTGGCGGCCGGTGAAGAACTCCGCGTACAAGAAAGCCCCCACCATCCGCACGTAGAGATAAGCGAGATGATCGATATTGGTCAGGCCGGCCTCCCGGAAGATCTCGGCCTGAATAGCCACCGCGCGCCGATGCACACCCCCGGCCGGAGTGAACAAAACCCGCGACGCGGCCTCCGGCTCCAGCCGCAGAAACCGCTCGAGAACCGGCGAGCGTAATTGCTCGCCGAAATGCCGCGAAACCTCCACCACGCCGTCGAATCCATGGTGTTCGCGGGCGGCCCGGGCCTGCAGGAACATGGCCTCGGTGAGCTCGCACAACACGTCGTCGAGCAGGGCGTCCCGGCTGCCCGCGACCCGATAGAGAGTCGCCCGGCTGATCGCCATCTCGCCGGCCAGCGCTGCCATATCCAATGTGGAACGCTGCAGAAAATGCTCCCGCCCCGCCGCCACCACCTGATCATGATTGACGACGCGGTGGCTGACCTTCTGCCCAGACATCGATCCCTTTCGGTGGCCCTTAATCCGTCCCCCTTGAATACGGATAGCCCGCGACGACGGATCAATACGGGCCACCCTGCAATCCCTTTCACGTTCCACCCCTCCGTCCCCAGCGCCCCCTCCGCCTCTCGCCGCGGTGCTTCCCCCTCCGGTCGGGGGTGTGGTTTTCCGCAGTGAGGTCGGCGGCTGCCCTCATGGTCCGGCGGTCCGCTGATCCCTAGCGTCGTTGCCATGACCTCGACCTACGCCGCCGCCGCGGACGAAGGCGGCCTCACCGGCCTCGTCACCGGCCTGGTGGAAAAGCTCGGCGGCCCCGGAGCCGGCCTGGCCGTCGCCCTCGAAAACCTGTTCCCGCCGATCCCCAGCGAGGTGATCCTGCCGCTGGCCGGCTTCACCGCGGGCCAGGGCCGCATGAGCCTCGTCGGCGCCATCGTGTGGACGACCATCGGCTCGGTCGTCGGCGCCGTCGCCCTCTATTACGCCGGCGTCCTGCTGGGCCGTGACCGCCTCCGCGCCATCGCCGCCCGCCTGCCCATGATCAAGCTGACCGACATAGACCGCACCGAGGCCTGGTTCGCTCGCCACGGCCCCAAGACGGTCCTGTTCGGCCGCATGATCCCCATCTTCCGCAGCCTGATCTCGATCCCCGCCGGCGTCGAACGCATGCCGCTGCCCATGTTCCTGCTCTGCACCACGATCGGCAGCCTGATCTGGAACACCGCCTTCATCCTGGCCGGCTACTCCCTGGGCGCGAACTGGCACGCCGTCGAGTCCTACGCCTCGATCTTCCAAAAGCTGGTCATCGTCCTCTGCCTTGTCGCCGCCGCCGTCTTCATCACCGTCCGGCTAACCCGCCACCGTCGCGTACGGTGACCGGGATGCCGCCCTACGCCCGACTCCGCCCCCTGGTGCGCAGAGCTTGGAACCCGCTGGCCGCGGTGACCCTGGGCGCCCTGAGCGGCGCCGCCGAGGGCCTGTTCCTGATCGTGGCCGGGCTGGTCTGGGTCTCGCCGGGGCGGGCGGTCGTGGCCGGGCACGCTCGCGAGATCGCGGCCTGGGAGCGACGGCGGCTGTCCTTGCCGCCGGTGCACACGCCCGACGAACGCCGGGTGGTGGCCTATCTGGCGGCGCGGCTGTGGCCCGCGTTCCTCGGCACGATCACGGTGTCGCTGTTCCTGACCGGACTCGTGCTGGTGGTCATCGTGGTGCGAGCCTTCGCCACCGGGCAGATGGGCGTGCTCGACCTGCTGGGTCAGGCACTCATCGGCTCGGCCCTGCTTGCGCTCAACATCCAGGCCGTCGGGAGCGTGCTCCGGCTCGACCGCTGGCTGGCGCACCGCCTGCTCGAGACGGGTTCCCGCGACGCGCTCGAACAGCGGATCACCGAGCTGACCGCCACCCGGGCCGGCGTCATGGCGGCCGTCGACGCGGAACGCCGCCGCATCGAACGCGACCTGCACGACGGCCTGCAGCAGCGGCTGGTGGCCCTGGGCATGCTGCTGGGCCGGGCCCGCCGCAGCCGCGACGCCGACCAGGCGGCCACCCTGCTGGCCCAGGCCCACGACGACGCCCAGCGCGCACTCGACGAGCTACGCGAGGTCGCCTGGCGGGTCTACCCGTCGGCGCTCGACCACGGCACCCTCGACGACGCCCTGACCATGGTCGCCCAGCGCTCCGCGGTCCCGGTCCGCATCGCCTACCGCCTCGACGAGCGCCCGCCCCCACAGGTGGAAACCGTGCTCTACTTCGTCGCCTGCGAGGCCATCACGAACGCCGCCAAACACTCGGGCGCTACGGTCATCGACATCGAGATCGACGCCTCCGCAACGGAGTTCGAGATGCACATCCGCGACGACGGCCAAGGCGGCGCCGACCCCACCGGCAGCGGCCTCCAGGGCCTGTCCCGCCGCGTAGCCGCCCTCGACGGCCACTTCACCCTGCACAGCCCCACCGGCGGCGGCACCACAATCCAGGTCACCCTCCCCCAAGCCCCCACAACGCCGCCCCCATCCCACCCAGCGCCACACCCACCACCCGCTGCAGCGCCCCAACCGGCCGCCACATCCCGCCCAACGCCCTACCCCACGACGCCTCCCCAACCGACGCCCGCAGCCGGGCCAGTGCCGCACACGATCCCCGCCACACCTCTGCCACCGGCGGCCACACCCGGGCCGGCGATCCAGTCCCAACCCCCGGCCCCCACCCAACCCGCGGCGGCCTCCCCAACGGCCACCACACCTGGGCCGGCGGCCCACACCCGACCCACGCAGGCGACCCCGGGGCTGTCTCCGGGTGGGGAGGGCTGACGGCGCGATGCGGATCGTTTTGGCCGAGGATTCGACGTTGCTGCGGGAGGGACTTGTGCGGCTGCTGGCCGATGAGGGGCATGAGATCGTCGCGGCGGCGGCCGATGCTGAGCAGCTTGTGGCGGCCGTTGCGGAGCAGCAGCCCGACGCGGTGGTGACCGATGTGCGGATGCCGCCGACCAACAGCGATGACGGGTTGCGGGCGGCGATCGAGATTCGGCGGCGGTGGCCCGGGATTGCCGTGTTGGTGCTGTCGCAGTATGTGGAGAAGCGGTACGCCACGCAGTTGTTGTCCGACCGGTCCGACGGCGTGGGCTATCTGCTCAAGGACAGGGTGGCGCAGGTCGAAGACTTCCTCGACGCGCTCGAGCGGGTGGCCGCCGGGTCGACCGCGTTGGATCCTGAGGTTGTGCAGCAGTTGATGTCGCGCACCAGTCACGCCAACCCGTTGAGCCGGCTGAGTCCGCGCGAGCATGATGTGTTGCGGCACATGGCTCAGGGTTATACCAACGCCGCGATTGCTGAGCGGTTGCATGTTTCGCAGAGCGCGGTCGAGAAGCACGTCAACGCGATCTTCGACAAGCTCGGGCTGGCCGACACGGCCGGATACAGCCGACGGGTGCTGGCGATCCTGCGCTATTTGGGGAGTTAGACGCGCGTCCAGGTGTTGCAGCCGCTGCTCTGGAAGACGCCGCCGGGGGTGATGGTGACCAGCAGTTGGCCCTTGGCAAACTCGTTGGCGATCGTGCTGGTGGAGGCGCCGTCGGCCGAGCGGGCCCGCTCCCAGTAGCAGAAGTCGACGTTGGCGGCGGAGCGGTACGTGCCGGGCAGGAAGTCCGAACCGACGAAGTAGACGCCGTTGCCCGCGATGGTCGTCTTCGTCGACTTCACGCTCATCGCCGCCGCGGTGACGCGGGTCCACGTCTTGCAGCCGCTGGTCTTGAAGACCTTGTCGGTGGGCTTGACGTAGACGAGCCGCTGCCCGCCGCCGATGTCGTTGGCGATGATGCTGCTCATGGCGCCGGTCGCGTTGGTGGCCCGCTGCCAGTAGCAGGAACTGTTACCGACCGACCGGTAAACCCCGGCCGCGAAATCCTTGCCGACCACGTAAGAACCCGACCCGGGAATCGTGTTCTTCGGAGCCGCAAGAACCGCCGGAGCCGCAAGAACCACCGGACCAGCAGCAACCACCGGTCCCGCCGGAGCCGCCGCAACCGCAGCGGCCGCCGGAGCGGCAGGAGCGGCAGCAGCCGCCAGAACCGCGGGAGCCGCGAGCGCGGATGTCGTGGCCGGGGCGGCGGTCGAAATCACGGCCGCGACGGCCATGGCGGCGAAGACATAGTTGCGGAAGGCGGAGGATCGGCCCGGAACGGTCATCAAAGTCCTTTGCGAAGACGGGGCGAAGGCGACATGCGGATTATCTCGGTCATATGACCGATGTGACCGGCCAACACCGCCTTTACAAGGGGGTCTGTCCGATCGGACTACCTCGCACGGGTCGGCCGGTAGCGAACAAAGGTGGCGTACAAAAGGGGAATGGGTTTGATCGTGGTTTCGGGGGCCAGCGGGCGCCTCGGTGGTCGGGTCGCACGCCGGCTGGGCCGCCCGATGCGGCTGCTCGTCAGGGATGCGAGTCGCGCGCCGGAGATCGCCGGGGCCGAGGTCGCCGTGGCGGAATATCGGGACGGGCCCGCGGTCGCCAAGGCGCTCGAAGGGGCCGGCACGGTGCTGATGGTGTCGGCGGCCGAGACGCCGGACCGGGTCGGGGAGCATCGCAGCTTTGTCGACGCGGCGGCCGCGGCGGGTGTCGGGCATCTCGTCTACACGTCGTTCGTGGGGGCCGCGCCGGACGCGACTTTCACGCTGGCCCGCGATCATTGGGCCACCGAGCAGCACATCCGCGACAGCGGCCTGACGTTCACGTTCCTACGCGACAACCTGTACGCCGACTTCCTGCGGTTCCTGGTCGGGGAGGACGGCGTGATCCGCGGGCCCGCGGGTGACGGGCGGGCGGCCGTGGTGGCCCAGGACGACATCGCCGACGCGATCACTGCCGTCCTCCGGGAGCCGGGCGAGCATGCGGGCAAGACGTACGACCTCACCGGGCCGGAGGCGCTCAGCCTGGGCGATGTGGCCGCGACGATCAGCGCGGTCACCGGCCGGGAGGTGCGCTTTCACGACGAGAGCATTCCCGAGGCGTACGCGTCCCGCTCGTCCTTCGGCGCCCCGGAGTGGCAGGTCGATGCCTGGGTCAGCACGTACACCGCGATCGCGGCGGGCGAGCTGGCCGCGGTCACCACCGCCGTCGCGGACCTGACCGGTCACCCGGCGACCCCACTGGCCAAGCTGCTGGAGACATGACAACATTGTTGTCATGTTGGAGACGCGCGGCGCCCAGCTGTACGAGGTCTTAAGGAACGTCCGACCGCTCGTGCTCAACTCGGCCCGCGTGGTCGAGGCGGACCTGGCGGCCGACGGGCTGACCGTGGGCATGCGCGCGGTGCTGGAGGTGCTCGCCGAGGGCGGCCCGGCCACCGTGCCCGCGATCGGCGACACGCTCGACCTGGCCCGGCAGGGCATTCAGCGGCACGTCAACGATCTCGGTCGGCTCGGGCTGGTCGAGGTGCGCGACAACCCCTCCCACCGGCGGTCCGTGCTCATCGCCCTCAGCCCGGCCGGCGCCGAGCGGTTCGAGCGGATCAGGCGCGACGAGCTCGCCCGCCTCGGCCGGATGGCGACCGACTGCACCGAAGCCGAGATCGCCACCGCGATCAAGGTGCTCCGCAGCCTGAACCGGGACGTCCGGCAAAGAGCCGCAGGGAGCGACCGATGAAGAGCCGGGCGACCCATAAAAGCGGGGAGCGACCGATGAAGAGCCGGGCGACCCATGAAAGCGGGGAGCGACCGATGAAGGACCGGGCGGCCCATGAAAGCCGGGAGCAACCGATGATCTACGAGCTCACCACGGCCAACCGGCTCATGATCGCGGACCTGCTGGCGAGCCTCGATGACGAGCAGTGGGCGGCGCCGACCCTGTGCGCGGGCTGGACCGTACGGCATCTGGCCGCGCACTTCGTGCAGCCGATGCTGGTCACGTACGGGAAATTCTTTGTGGTCTCGATCCGCTATCGGGGTGACACCGCCCGAACTGTCGACCACTTCACCCGCAAGCTGGCGCGCCGCCCCCGGGCCGAGCTGATCGCCCTGCTCCGGGAGCACGCGAACGACCGGGTCGACCCGCCCCGCGTCGGGCCGATGGGCCCGTTCGCCGAGACCTGCGTGCACCTGCGCGACATCGCGCGCCCGCTCGGCCTGACCGCCGACGTGCCGGCCGAGCATTGGCGCCTGCTGCTCGACTATCTGGTCTCCCCCGGCGCCGCCCCGGGCCTGGTGCCGCCGGGCCGGCTCGACGGCCTGCACCTGCGCGACCCCGGCAGCGGCTGGAGCGACGGCCGGACCGGCGACCTGATCGAGGGTCCGCTCGAGGCGCTGGCCATGGCCGTCACCGGCCGCCGGGCCGCGCTGCCGGATCTGCGCGGCCCGGGCGTGGCGCGACTACAGGCGTAGTGCGGCACCAGGCGTAGCACGACGCTAGGCGTCCACCGGGATCGGCTCGCGCACCCGCCGAGCCGGGTCGACGGCGTACATGCGGGCCTCCGCCAGGTCGAAGTAGAGCCCGGTCAGCGTCAGCCGCCCGGCCGCCTCGGCCTCCCGGACCACCGGATAGGTCCGCAGGTTGACCAGCTGCTGGGCCACGTTGGCGGTGACGCAGTGCTCCTCGCCGTCGCACTCGGCGAAGTCGGCGCCCGACAGCCGCAGCCACGCGCCCAGCGAGCCGTCGATCGTCGCGGCGCCCTTCATCAGTGCCTGCACCGCGCCGCAGCCGGAATGGCCGCACACCGTGATCGTGCTGACCTTCAACACGTTCACGGCGAATTCGATGCTCGCGCCGACCGAGGTGTCCCCCGACCCGTACGGGGGAACGATGTTGCCCACGTTGCGCAGGCAGAACAGGTCACCCGGCCCACTCGTGGTGATCAGGTTGGGCACCAGGCGCGAGTCGGCGCACGTGATGAACAGCTGCTCGGGCTGCTGCCCGTCGCGCGCGAGCCCGGCCAGATGCGGCCGCACGAGGGGCGCCACGCTGCGCTCGAACTCGCGGATCCCCGCCTCCATGGCGTCGCGCCGCTGACGGTCCCGATCCTGCCATTGCGTCCACGACCCGAAGCGGCGCGGCGGCGCGGTCTTGCCCTCGCCGAGCCGGCCACTGGTCGCGCGCTGGAACCACCCGTCGTGCGTCTCGCGCACCGTGACCGTTCCCCCGCTTTTCCCGTACGCCTCCCGCCAGTCCTGAATCACCTGGAAGGCGCCGTGGTCGAGGTAGTCCAGGTGCAGGTGCACGGCCACCGTCCCGCCCTCGGGGATGCCGGCCAGCGCCCGCGCGACCCGCCCCGACCCGACGAAGGCGAGCGTGCCGCTGATCGTCACCGTCCAGGTGCTGTCGTCGCCCGGCACGACTCGGATCTCGCAGCGCACCAGCCGCCACAGCATCATCAGCACGGCCGCCGCCAGCCCCATCCCGACCCCGGTCAGCAGGTCCGTCGCGACGACCCCGACCGCGGTGACCACGTACGTCGGGAGTTCGCGATGCCGTGCGTAGGTGCGGATCTGGGCCAGGCTGATCAGCCGCAACCCGACCACGACGAGCACCGCGGCCAGGGCGGCCATCGGGATCGTCTCCAGCAGGGGCGCACAGAGCAGCACGAACAGCGCGATCCAGAGGCCGTGCAGGATCGCCGAGTTGCGGGTCTTGGCCCCGGCGGCCACGTTCGTCGAGCTGCGGACGATCACGCCGGTGACCGGCAGGCCGCCGAGCAGGCCGGAGGTGGCGTTGGCGGCGCCCTGGGCCACCAGTTCCCGGTTGAGGTTCGCCCGGGGACCGTCGTGCATGCGGTCGACCGCCACCGCCGAGAGCAGCGACTCGATGCTGGCGACCAGGGCGATGGTCAGCACCGCGACGGCGATCTGGCCCGGGCCGGCGTCGGGCCAGCGCGGCAGGGCGAGCTCGGCCAGCGGCGCGTCGGGCAGGTCGACCCGCTTGGCATCCGAGCCCATCGCGGCGGCCGCCCCGGTGGCGATCACGACCGCGGCCAGGGCGGCGGGCAGCAGCGAGGTCTTCACCAGCCGCGGCCAGAGCAGCAGCACGCCGATGGTGAGCAGCCCGATCAGCGTGGAGTGGCTGTGGCTGCCGACGATCTGCGCGGGCAGGTCGCGCAGGTTCTTCCAGGCCTCGCCCTGGGCGTCGCCGCCGAGCAGCACGTGCACCTGGCTGAGCGCGATGACCAGCCCGATGCCGGCCAGCATGCCGTGCACGACGGCGGGCGAGAGGGCGAGCGCGGCGCGGCCCAGGCGGGCCAGGCCGAGCACGATCTGGACGCCACCGGCGAGCGCCACGATGGCGGCGGTGGCGGCGAAGCCGTAGGTGGCGATGGTCCCGGCGACGATCACGGTGAGCCCCGCGGCGGGCCCGCTGACCTGCAGCGGCGCGCCACCGAACAGGCCGACTACTACGCCGCCGACCACCGCGGCGATGAGGCCGGCCATCAGCGGCGCCCCGGAGGCGGCGGCGATGCCGAGCGAGAGCGGGATCGCGATCAGGAAGACCACGATCGAGGCCGGGACATCATGTCTCAATGCCTTCAAGACGGACATGTCGGGAATCTACCGAGCACGGATTAACCCGTTGTTACGACGCTCTCGCCCTCAGCGAAGCCACAGCGAGTTGCCCGGACACTCCCAGCCAGGACGGCTCAGGCCTTCCAGACGTCCTGGTTCGCCTCGTACATCTCACGCAGGATGGCCGGGACGTCGTACGTCAGCTTCCACTCCGGGTAGTGCTGCTCGAAGCGGGCCGTGCTGCTGATCCACCACTGGTGGTCACCGGTGCGGGCCTGGTCGACGTAGTCGGTGCGGGCCTCGAGACCGGTGATCTCCGAGGCGATCGCGAAGGCCTCGATGTGGCTGCAGTTGGAGAACCGGCCGCCGCCCATGTTGTAGACCTCGGCGACCCGCGGCGCGCGGTAGAACGCCTCGAACGCCGACACCAGGTCGTGGGAGTGGATGGCGTCGCGCACCATTTTTCCCTTGTACCCGTAGATGTGATAGAGACGCTGCTCCATCACGCAGCGCATCACGTACGCCAGGAAGCCGTGCAGCTCGGCCGCCGAGTGGCCCGGGCCGGTCAGCGTGCCGCCGCGGAACACCGCAGTCGGCATGTCGAAGTAGCGCCCGTACTCCTGAACCAGCACGTCGGCCGCCACCTTGGACGCGCCGAACACCGAGTGCAGGGTCTGGTCGATCGACATCTCCTCGTCGATACCGCCGTGCCACTGGTGATCCGCGGGCAGCTCGTACCGCGTCTCCTGCTCGATCAGCGGGAGCCGGTTGGGCGTGTCGCCGTAGACCTTGTTGGTCGAGGTGAAGATGAACGGGGCGCTCGGCGCATGCGCGCGGGCCGCCTCGAGCATGTTGAGCGTGCCGACCGCGTTGACGTCGAAGTCGGTGAACGGCTCCTTGGCCGCCCAGTCGTGCGACGGCTGGGCCGCCGCGTGGATTACCAGGCCGATGTTCTTGCCGAGCTTGGCGAACAGGGCGGCCAGGCCGTCCCGGTCGCGGATGTCGATCTCGTGGTGGGTGTACCGGTCGCCGACCTCGGAGGTCAGGCGGTCCAGGTTCCACCGGGTGGACCCGTCCTTGCCGAAGAAGTAGCTGCGCATGTCGTTGTCGATGCCGACGACGTCCATGCCGAGGGCGGCGAAGTGCCGCACCGACTCGGAGCCGATAAGGCCGGCCGATCCGGTCACCACGACGACATTGCTCATCAAACTACCTCCCGGTGAGAGTTCGGCCCGAGGTTACAGGGTGTGCGCATCAACCCCGGCCACCGCCTGCCATGTCGTCACAGTCATGCATGCCCTCAGCACGAAACGGGCACGGAACAGGATCGGCACATGTGATGGCGAGGCTCCGACCAGGCAAGAGTTCGGGCCATAGGAAGGGCGGTCCCATGACGGAGTCTCTGAGCGTCACGTCGGGCAACACGACGAGCAATGACGGTCTCGACCTCGGCGCCGAGGAGGAATTGCACGTCGTCGACCTCGTGACCAGGGAACTCGTCCCGCGGGCGCAGGAGATCCTCGACCAGCTCAACCCCGAGCACTTCTCGGCCGAGCTGCACCGGTCGGTGGTCGAGACCAACACGCCGGTGGCAGTCACGCTGGACGGCCTGCGCGACGCGATCGTCGAGCGGCGGCGCACGGCGATCACGGTGGCCGAGTCGCTGGGCCTGGGTCTGGTCGCCGCGGGCACGGTTCCGCTGGTCGATCTGGAGTCACTCCCGGTGACGCCCACCTCGCGCTATCGGCGGATGCTCGACGACTATCAGCTGCTCGCCCGCGAACAGCTGATCTGCGGCGCCCAGGTGCACGTCGGGGTGCCCGACCGGGACGAGGCAGTGGCCGTGGCCCAGCGGGTCGCGTCGGCGCTGCCCACCCTGCTCGCGCTGAGCACCAGTTCCCCGTACTGGATGGGTGAGGACTCGGGGTATGCCAGCGTGCGGTCGCTGGTCTGGCTGCGCTGGCCGACCGCGGGCGACCCGGGCGTGCTCAACAGCGCCGCCGACTACGACGAGCTGGTCGCCGACCTGCTGGCCTCGGGCACCATCACCGACCCCAAGATGGTCTATTTCGACGTACGCCCGTCGGCGCACCTGCCCACGGTGGAGTTGCGGGTCACCGACTCCAGCCCCGACGTCGACACGGTCGTGCTGCTGGCGGGTCTGTTCCGCGGGCTCGTGCGGCGGGCCCAGCAGGACTACCGGGCCGGCCGCCCGTTCACGCCGTCCAAGCCGCCGCTGCACCGCGCCGCGATGTGGCGGGCCGCGCGCTCGGGCCTCGAGGGTGACCTGCTCGATCTCGTACGCGGCACGCCCGAGCCGATGCCGGCCCCGGTCGCCGTCGAGCGGCTGGTCGGCGACCTGCGCCCGCAGCTCGAGGAGCTGGGCGACTGGGAGCAGGTGTTCGACCTGTCGGTGCGGGCGCTCAGCCGGGGCAGCTCGGCCGCGCGGCAGCGCCGGGCCATGACCCGCCGCGGCCGGATCTCCGACGTGGTCGACCTGCTGGTGGCCGACACCCGGGGCGGCGCGACCGGCATCGGGCCCGAGGGCCAGTCGGTGCCGGCGGGCCTGTTCCCGTACGCCCGCACCGGCGACGAGGCCTTCCCCGGCGGGGACGTCGAGGATTCGTACGGGGGAATCTTGAATGTCCTGACGGCGCTCGGCTCGGCCGGTCTGCGCCGCCGCGAGGACGCGCGGGACGACGAGCAGCGGCAGCGGGGCATCACCTTCAGCGTGGCCGGGGAGGCCGCGACCCGGCTGTTCCCGTTCGACCTGGTGCCGCGGATCGTGCCCGCCGCCGACTGGGCGAGCCTGCGGGGCGGACTGGTGCAGCGGGTGCGCGCGCTCGACCTGTTCATTCAGGACGTGTACGGCGAGCGGGCGGTCGTGCGTGACGGCGTCGTGCCCGACTGGGTGATCGACGGGTCGCCCGAGCTGCGGCCGAGCGGCGCCCTGGTCGACCACGCCGGGGTGCGCGCGCAGGTGGCCGGGGTCGACCTGGTGCGTGACGCGGACGGGCAGTGGTGCGTGCTCGAGGACAACCTGCGGGTGCCGTCGGGCATCGCGTACGCCATGCAGAACCGCCGGCTGACCCACGCCGTGCTGCCCGAGCTGCCCCTGCCGGACACCCTGATCTCGGTCGAGCGCACGCCCGAGCTGCTCCTGCGCGCGCTGACCGAGTCGGCCCGCCCGGCCGCCGGCGACGACCCGCGGATCGTGGTGCTGAGCCAGGGGCCGGACGACTCGGCCTGGTTCGAGCACAAGATGCTGGCCGAGGAGATGCACGTCCCGATCGTCCGCAGCACCGAGCTGTTCGTCGACGAGGGCCGGGTGTTCCGGCTGCGCGACGGCAAGCGCTACCCGGTCGACGTGATCTATCTGCGGATGGGCGAGGACAGCCTGGTGCACTCGCCCGGCGCGGACGGGATGCCGCTCGGCCCCAGCCTGATCACCGCGCTTCACGCCGACACGGTGGTGCTGGCCAACGCGCTGGGCAACGGCATCGGCGACGACAAGGCCGTGTACGCCTACGTGCCCAAGCTGATCGAGTACTACCTGGGCGAGAAGCCGCTGCTGGCCGACGTGCCGACGTATCTGTGCGGGATTCCCGAGCAGCGCGCCGAGGTGCTCGACCGGCTCGACCAGCTCGTCTGCAAGCCGGTCGACGGCTACGGCGGCGACCGCATCGTGATCGGCCCCCATGCGACTCCGGAGGACCTTTCCGCCGTACGCCGGCAGATCCGCACCGCCCCGCACCGGTGGGTGGCGCAGGAGGTCGTGCAGCTCTCGACGCACCCGGTCTTCGACGGGCACCAGCTCGCGCCCCGGCACGTCGACCTGCGCGCCTTCGTCTTCACCGGCACCGAGTCGGTGGTCGCCCCGGCCGCCCTGACCCGGGTCGCCCCGGCCGGCTCGATGATCGTCAACTCGTCGCGCGGGGGCGGCTCGAAGGACACCTGGTTGCTGGGGTGACAGGCGCGTTACGGCGCCGTCACCTGATCGAAATCGACAACAGGGAGGTTCAACAATCATGTGCGGAATCGCGGGCGAACTGCGGCACGACGGGCACCTGGCGGATGAGGAAGCCGTCCGCCGGATGCTGCCGTGCCTTCAGTCGCGCGGTCCGGACGGTGAGGGCCTCTGGGCACGCGGCCCGGTCGCGCTCGGTCACCGCCGGCTCAAGATCATCGACCTGTCGGAGGCCGGTCACCAGCCGATGATCGACGACGAGCTGGGCCTGTCCCTGGTGTTCAACGGCTGCATCTACAACTATCAGCAGCTGCGCGAGGAGCTCCGGGGCCACGGCTACACGTTCTTCTCCACCTCGGACACCGAAGTGATCATCAAGGCGTACCACCGCTGGGGCGCCGACTGCGTGAAGCGCTTCCTCGGCATGTTCGCCTTCGCGATCGTCGAGCACGGCACCGGCACGGTCATGCTGGCCCGCGACCGCCTCGGCATCAAGCCGCTCTATCTGGCCGAGTCGCCCGGCCGCCTGCGCTTCGCCTCGACGCTGCCCGCCCTGCTGGCCGCGGGCGACGTCGACAAGTCGATCGACCGGGTCGCCCTGCAGCACTACATGACGTTCCACTCGGTCGTGCCCGCGCCGCGGACCATCATCAACGGCGTCCGGAAGCTGCCGCCGGCGACCGTACGGATCATCCGTACCGACGGCACGTCGACCGAGCACGTCTACTGGGAGGCCTCGCACTCCCGGCGGCCCGAGATCGCCGACGCCGAGTGGCCCGAGCTGATCCACGAGAAGCTCAAGCTCGCGGTCGAGCGCCGGATGGTGGCCGACGTGCCGGTGGGCGTGCTGCTCTCGGGCGGCATCGACTCCAGCTACATCGTGGCGCTGCTGGCCGAGCAGGGGCAGCGCGGGCTCACCACGTTCAGCATCGGGTTCGAGGCGGGCGGCGGCGAGCAGGGCGACGAGTTCGCCTATTCGGACATCGTGGCCAAACAGTTCGACACCACGCATCATCAGATCCGGATCGGGAAGGACAGGTTCCTGCCGGCCGTTGACCGTACGGTCGCGGCGATGAGCGAGCCGATGGTGTCGCACGACTGCATCGCGTTCAACCTGCTCAGCGAGGACGTGTCAAAGTCGGTCAAGGTCGTACAATCGGGTCAGGGCGCGGACGAGATCCTGGCCGGCTACAGCTGGTATCCGCCGCTCGCGGACGTGCCCTACTCGGTGGCCGCGGACGCGTACGCGAAGGAGTTCTTCGACCGCCCGCACAGCCGCCTGGCCCAGCAGCTCAACCCCGACTGGCTGGTCGAGACGGACGTCTGCCGGGAGTTCGTCGCCGCGAGCTTCGGCCGGCCCGGGGCCGAGACGGCGGTCGACGCGGCGCTGCGGCTCGACTCGCAGGTGATGCTGGTCGACGATCCGGTCAAACGGGTCGACAACATGACTATGGCGTGGGGCCTCGAGGCTCGCGTACCGTTCCTCGATCACGAGTTGGTGGAACTGGCCGCGGCCTGCCCGCCGGCCCTGAAACTGGCGCACGGCGGCAAGGGGGTTCTGAAGGAGGCGGCCCGCGGGGTCGTGCCCGACGAGGTGATCGACCGGACCAAGGGATATTTCCCCGTTCCCGGGATTCGGCACCTCGAGGGCCCGATGCTCGACAAGGTCCGCGACGCGCTCTCGGCGCAAGCCGCGCGCGACCGGGGGTTGTTCCGGCCGGAATACGTTGACTTCCTGCTGGCCGACCCCAACACGCCGCGCACGACGCTCGGCGCGAACCAGCTGTGGCAACTCGCGTTGCTGGAGATGTGGTTGCAGGACAAGGGAATCTAGCTAGCGAGGGAGGACCCGTATGACCGGTCAGTTCAACCGTGTCGACGTAACCGTTTTGCCGATGGGCTGGACGAACATAGATGCGGGCACCTTCCCTTCCGAGGTCTCGGGCAGCTGGTCGCCGGCCCTGTCGCCGGACGGCCGGCACGCCGCCTACGTCTCCGACCGCAGCGGCCGCCCCCAGGTGTGGGTGCAGCCGGTCGGCAGCGACCTGACGTTCCTGGTCGACACGGGCGAGGCCCCCGTCGCGACCGTGCAGTGGTCGACCGGCGGCGGCTGGCTGGCCTGCCACGTCGCCCCCGGCGGCGCGCCCCGGCACGAGGTGTGGCTGGTCCGGCCGGACGGCTCGGAGCTGCACCAGGTGGCCGGCTTCGGCGCCGACACGGCCGACAACATGCGCTGGCTGCCCGGCCGCTCGCTGCTGGCGCTGACCGAGAACCTGACGACCGCCCTGCTGATCGACCCGTCCGACGGTTCCCGCTCGATCGTCGCCCGCGGCGAGCTGATCTCGCTGTGCGACGTCTCGCCGGCCCGCGACCGGGCGCTGCTGCGGGTCGGCCCGCGCGGCGACCGCCACATCGTGGTGCGCGACCTGCTGACCGGCGTCGACGAGTTCGTCACCGCGGGCGAGCAGGCGGTCTTCGGGCCGGACGGCGAGACCGTGTACGCCCGCAGCGAGTCCGGCGAGCTGCCGGTGCTGATCCGCGTGGCCAAGGGCGGCGTGGAGGTGCTGGCCGCGTCCGAGACCGACGAGGTCGAGTCGTTCACGATCACGGCCGACGGGCGTACAGCGGCGGTCTTGTGGAACCTGCGCGGGGGCCTGTCGTCGGTGGCCCTGCTCGACCTCGACTCGGGCGCCCGGCGCACGCTGACCCCGCAGCCGGGCTCGGTGATCAGCGGCCCGGCCTGGTCCTTCGACGGGTCGACGCTGAGCTTCACGGCCGAGGGCCCGGGCCAGCCCCACGGCGTCTGGGTGTCGTCGGCGGCGATCGGGGTGGCGCCGGTGTCGGCCGAGCCGCCGGCGCCCGGCGCGGTGACGCCCACGCTCGAGACGTTCCCGGCGCACGACGGGCTGACGCTGACGGGGTGGCTGTTCCGGCCCGTGGGGGAAGGGCCCTTCCCGACCGTGCTGTGGTTCCACGGCGGGCCGGAGGCGCAGGAGCGGCCGGGGCACGGGCCGCTCTTCCAGTCGCTGGTCGACCGGGGCATCGCCGTGTTCGCGCCCAACGTACGGGGGTCTTCGGGCTTCGGTCGTACGTTTGTGAACGCCGACAATCTGGCCCTGCGCTACGCCGCTATCCAGGACGTGCAGTCCTGTGTTCACCACCTCACCAGTTCGGACATTGCCGATATTTCACGACTGGGCATCATGGGGCGGTCGTACGGGGGCTACCTGACGCTGGCCGCGCTGACGACGTTCCCCGACATGTTCGCGGTCGGCATCGACGTCTGCGGCATGTCCAACTTCGCCACGTTCTACGAGCACACCGAGCCCTGGATCGCCGCGGCGGCCGTCTCCAAGTACGGCGACCCGGTGACCGACGAGGCGTTGCTGGCCGACCTCTCCCCCATCACCCGCATCGACCGATTGCGTACGCCGCTGATGGTCGTGCACGGCGAGAACGACAGCAACGTCCCGGTCATCGAGGCCGAGCAGGTCGTACGGGCCCTGGCCGAACGCGGCATCCCGCACCGCTACCTGCTGTTCCCGGGCGAGGGCCACGAACTGCTGCACCGCTCCTCGCGAGCCGACTACATGCGCGAGACGGTCGACTGGCTGACGACGCATCTGCAGCCGCTCACTGCCTGAGCCGCTCCGCTACCCGCCCCATCGCGTCCCGCAGTTCCGAGGGCTCGACGTCGCTCAGGTCGCTGTCGAACGTGATGAACAGCCCCGCGATCCCGGTCCAGGACCACCCGCCGATGGTGAGCCGGCTGCGCCGCTCGTCGACGGGCTCGACGACGGAGCCGCCCGGGGCCCAGCGGGCGACGACCGGGGCGGGCACGTCGAGGACGGCCGACCCGACGCACTGCCAGCGGCCGGGGGTGTCGCCCCGGTCCGGGTTCTGCACGACCAGGCGGGTCAGGTCGTCGCGGGTGAGCGGTTGCGGCGTGAAGACCGCGCCGCCGCCCGGGGTGCGGGGCCGGATCCGGTCGACCCGGTAGGTGTGCCAGGCATGGCCGGGAAGGTCGCGGGCGATCAGATACCAGCGGCCGGCCCAGACGACCAGGTGGTGCGGCTCGACCTCCCGGGGCGCCTGAAACCCGGGACGGCCCGGATCGGGAACGGCGCCGTCGGGGTCGCGGTAGTCGAAGCTCAACACCCGGGCCGTACGGATGGCGGCGCCGACGGCCCGGAGCGTGACCACGTCGACGGGCGCGGCCGAGAACTCCCAGTAGTTGCGGAGCGAGGTCACCTGGAACGCCTCGCTGGCCGCCCGCAGCCGGGCCGGCATGACCTGCCGCAGGGTCGTGAGCGCCCGGGCCACGGCGTCGTCGATCCCGGAGACGGTGGCCGGCGCGGTCTGCAGTGCCAACGCGATCGCGATCGCCTGGTCGTCGTCCAGCACCAGAGCCGGCAGCCGTCCCCCGGCGCCGAGCCGATAACCGCCGCCCGCTCCCATCACGGCGTTGACCGGATAGCCGAGCTCGCGAAGGGTGTCGACGTCGCGCCGCAGGGTCCGGGCCGACACCTCCAGCCGCGCTGCCAGCTCGGCCCCGGGCCACTCGACGCGCGCCTCGAGCAACGACAGCAGGCGCAGGATGCGTGCGGAGGTATCGGCCACGGGGGCCACGATTCCAGACCTGGCGGTCAGCCGGTGACCGCCACGGTTGCCACTCTGCCCGCCATGAGCACTCACCTCTCCACCACCGTCGAGGGCCGGCGAGCGTCGATCGCCCTGCTGGTCGTCCTGTTCGCCTCGTTCATGGATCTGCTCGACGTCACCATCGTCACGGTCGCCGCCCCCGACATCGCCGCCGACCTGAGCGCCGGCGAGGCCCAGCTTCAGTGGACCGTCGCCGCGTACACGCTGGCCCTGGGCTCCGGGCTGATCACGGGCGGGCGGGTCGGCGACGCGTACGGGCGGCGCCGGGTCTTCCTCGTCGCCCTGATCGGCTTCGCCGTCGCCTCCGCGGCGTGCGCGCTGGCCCCGTCGGCGGGCGCGCTGATCGCCCTGCGCGCGCTGCAAGGCCTGGCCGGCGGGTTCCTGGTGCCGCAGGTCTTCGGGATCATCCGGTCCTCGTTCGCGCCGGCCGCGATGGCCAAGGCGTTCGGGGCGTACGGGGCCGTGCAGGGACTGGCCGCGGTCGCCGGTCCGCTGCTCGGGGGCGCGCTGGTCGACGCCGACCTCGGGGGCCTGGGCTGGCGCACCATCTTCTGGATCAACATCCCCGTCGCCCTCGTCGCCCTGATTCTGGGCCTGCGGGTGCTGCCCGAGTCGACCTCGCCCGCGCCGGCCCGTCTCGACGCGGCCGGGGCGTTGCTGTCCGCCGTCGCGGTCGTGCTGGTGCTGCTGCCGCTGGTGCAGGGGCGGGACTGGGGCTGGCCCTGGTGGGGGTGGGCGCTGCTGCTGGCCGGGCTGGGCCTGCTGGCCGGGTTCGTGGCCTACGAGCGGGGCCTCGCGGGCCGGGGCATTCTCGACCCGGCGCTGCTGACCGTACGTCCGTTCACGGCCGGGCTGGCGGCGTCGGTGCTCTTCTTCGGCGCGCTGGCGTCGTTCTTCCTGGTCCTGTCGATCTATCTGCAGTCCGGGACGGGCCGCTCGGCCTGGCAGACCGGCCTGGTGATCCTCCCGTACGCGATCGGGTCGATGCTCACCTCCGGCGCCGGGGTGGCGCTCGCGGCCAGGGCCGGCCGGGCCTTGCTGGTCACCGGTTCCCTGACGCTCGCCGCGTCCCAGGCCCTGCTGTGGCTGCTGGTCCGCGACGGCGGCACGCCCGGCTACTGGCCCCTGGCCGGCGCGCTGTTCCTCGGCGGGCTCGGCCTCGGCCTGGCCGCCCCGATCCTGGTCAACGTCGTGCTGGCCGGCGTGCCGGGGCACCAGGCCGGCGCGGCGGGCGGGGTGCTGTCCACCGTCATCCAGATCGGCGGGGCGGCCGGGATCGCCGTGCTCGGCACCGTCTTCTTCGACGCCCTCGGGACCCCGCCCGCGTTCGGGCACGGGCTCGCCCAAGTCATGCCGTGGCAGGTGGTCGCGTACGTGCTGGCCGCCCTGGCGATGCTCGCCCTGCCCCGCACCGCCGCCGCTCACTGAAATACGCGAGGAGCGCCGGCCACCGCTGCGGTCCCCTCCCGCTGCGGCCGGCCGGCGCTCCCGTCTCGGTGCCCTGACCCTTAGGCCCTGTTTCGTAGTGGGGGCGGGGCTGCGGCAGGGCCCAGATCCCGCCTGGCGGCGTCCCGTGAAAGCCAGGTTCCAACACCGGGAGCCAGGCTTCCCCGGGCCACCACCAGACGAAATCTGGACCCGGCCTCGCTCCCACCCCCACTACGAAACAGGACCTAGAAGCGGGTCAAGGTGATGCCCGCGAGCCGCGGGTCGCCGCTGTGCACCAGCGACTCCTGCGCCTGCACGTCGTCGAAGGCGAACGCGTACGCCCGGCCGTCGACCATGTTGTCGTGGATGACCTTGCCGTACACGTTGGCGCTTTCGCCCTGATAGAAGTCGGCCGCCGTGCCGCTCGGCTGCACGTCCCGCTTGTCCAGCGTGTTGCGGGTCAGCGCGGCGCACAGGGTGCGGGCGATCGGGCCGACGACCAGGTCGTTCGGGGCGCCCAGGGCACCGTCGCAGCCCCACACGTTCGCGGTCGAGGGCTTGGTGAACGACGCCACCGTCTTGCCGGTGCTGTCCGTGAAGTTCATGACGTTGCCCGAGGTGCGGCCGAAGAACTTCTTGTCCGGCTGGTCGCTGAACGGGACGACGGTCAGGTTCTTCCCGGTGTAGGTGTTCCACGACTTCGTGATGTACGAGTCGAGGAAGGTCGGGCTCATCAGGCCCGCGTCGGCCGCCTTGCCCGGCGCCAGCACCCGCAGCACCGTGCCGTCGCCCCGGGTCACCACGCTCTTGGCGAAGTCGGGCGACGCCTTGATCGCGTCGATGACCCGCTGCCGGCCGCCCGGCTTGACCTCACCGGTCTTCAGGGTCTTGCCGTCGCCGCCGGTCACGTCGATGGCGTGCGGCACCGAGAACATGTCGACCTGCGAGCTGTTGATGAACAGGCCGCCGTCGTTGAAGGTGAACTCGCTCCAGTCGAACAGGATGTCGCGGTTCGGGTCACCGCCGGCCCACGGCGCGGGCTGCACCAGGCCGTCGGTGGTCAGCCGGAAGTCGAGCTTCTGCCCGAACGACATGTAGAGGCGGCCGGAGAGGTTCTTCGGCATCTTCACGGTGACGCTGGAGCCGTTGGCCGGCCCGGGGATCGAGACGTCCGGAGCCGGTACGGGCACCGAGCCGCCGCCCGACCAGTTGGTGAACGCGCCGGCCGCGTTGACATAGCCGAGCTTGCCGGTCGTCAGGTTCGTCCCCAGCATGTAGAGGAAGACGTTCTCGCCGCGGCCCGTGTCGTTGGTTACCTTGACCGGCAGGATGTCGCTCTTCGGCGGCACGCTCGTGGGGTTCTCGGCCGGCTTGGTCGTGGCCGGCGGCTGGGTCGGCTGCGTCGCCGGCGGCTTCGTCGGCACCTGGGTCGTCGGCGCCACCGTCGGGGCGGTTGTGGTGATCACGTCACCGCCGCCCCCGCACGGCATGCCGTTGAGCTTGCAGTTGGCCGGCTTGCCACCCGCCCCGACAAAACCGAACGTGACACTGGCGTCCGCCGGCACGACCCCGTTCCACGACCGGTTGCTGAAGGTCAGGTGGTTGCCGCTGAGGGCCAGGTCGGTGTCCCAGTAGCTGCCGATCGACCCCCCGGCCGGCAGATCGAACTCCACCTTCCACGACTTCATGTCGCCGCCGGTGTTCTTGATGGTCACCTCGCTCTGCCACCCCGAACCCCAGTCCGAGACCGTACGCAACGTGGCAGTAGGCGCAGCGGCCGAAGCAGGCAGGGCGATCCAGGTGGTAACCCCCACCACAGCCGCGGCGGCGACCGAGGAGAGGATGAGCGTTCGGTGACGCATCGTTCGCTTGTGACGCATGGTGGGACAGGCCTCCGTAGTAGCGGACCCACCCATGCTCGAAGCGTCGCCCTTAAAACGACCTTAAAGATCATCCGGGAACCCCTTAAGCCCGGACGAGCTGCCCTTATGCCCCTGCCGACCTGCCCGACCACCGACCCCAACCCGCCGCAGCCGAGGCGGCCCGGCCCTGCTCCGGATGGGCGGCACACCTTCGGATTTACTCACGCGTGAACCGCGATCTTCGCCCCCTACCGAGCCGGAACAGTGCCCGCCCTAACCAAGGGGGACCCCCGCCCAGCACCCATTTTACCGGGCGGGGGCGATCTTCGGAGGCGAGGCGGGGCGTCGCTGTGGACAGCCCGGAAATGTGGATAACGCGGTTGATCTCTGGAGATGTGCTACCCGAGCGGGTGGTGGCAGACGGCTTCGAGGTTGATGCCGTGGGGGTCGAGGACGAAGGCGCCGTAATAGTCGTCGTGATACTCGGGATGGACTGCGGGCTCCAGTGTTGGTGTGGCGCCCGCCTTGAGGGCCGCCTCGTAGAACGTGTTCACGTCGTCGCGGGTGTCGACTGTGAAGGCTACGTGCATGTTGGTGCCTACCGTGCCGCCGTCGATCAGCCAGAAGTAGGGCTTTACGTTGGCCAGGCCGAAACCGGTCATGGCGGTGGGCTGGTTGGGGGTGGCGTTCGGGGGGATTTTCAGCATCTTCGTGATGCCGATGGCGGCCAGCACCGGTTCGTAGAAGGCCACTGCCTCGGCCAGCGACGGGACGGCCAGGTTGAGGTGGTCGATGCGGGATCCGGAACGGTCGAGTGTCATGGCTACGAAGGTGCCCGGCATCGCGGCCACGGAATGGCCGCGATGCCGGAAGAAAGGCTCAGCCGCGGCGCCACTTCTGGTTGGCTCCGCCGTGGCATTCCCAGAGCAGCAGCTTCGCGCCGTCGTTGGGGTTCCAGGCGTCGATGTCGATGCACTTGTTGGCCTGGGGGTTGACCAGGTCGCCGGCGGCCGAGAGGACCCACTGCTGGGCCGGGTTGCCGCTGCACGTGACGATCTGGATGATCGCGCCGTTGGCGGTCGAGCCCCAGGCCACGTCGACGCACTTGTTGTTCGACGTCTGCAGGGTGCCGTTGACGAAATTGAACTTCTGCGCGGCGGTGTTGTTGCAACCCCACATCTGCAGCTGTACGCCATCGGAGAAGTTGCCGTTGGGCACGTCGATGCACTTGTTGTTGAGGCTGCTGATGATCGACGAGCCGCCCGAGCCGCCGCCGGTGGTGGTCAGGGACAGGCCGTAGACCTGGAGGATCTCGTTGACCGGCTGGAACCACATCGTGCCGCCGCTCGAGCAGTTGCCCGAGCCGCCCGAGGTGACGCCCTGGGCCTGGTTGCCCGAGATCCACGAGCCGCCGGAGTCGCCCGGCTCGGCGCACGCGTTGCTGCGGGACAGGCCGGAGACCGCGCCCTGGGAGTAGACGATCGTCTCGTTGCGGCCGAGCAGGGTGCCGCAGCGCCAGCCCGACGTGCGGCCCGAGCGGCAGATCGAGCTGCCGATGGCCGCGTCCTGCGAGCCGGCCACGGTCACGTTGCCGCCGGCGTAGTTGTTGACCCACGGCTGCGAGGTCCAGTTGCCGTTCGTACGGACCCAGGCGTAGTCGTTGCCCGGGAACGAGGAGCCGGCGAAGGTGCCCTGGGCGACGTTGTTATAGCCGAGGGTCGGGCTGCCGGTGCCGCCGCAGTGGCCGGCCGTGACGAAGCCGCCCGCGACCGAGAAGCCGACCGAGCACAGCGTGTTGCCGTTGATCACGTACTGGTCGCCGCCGCGGGTGTCGTACAGGGGGCGGGGTTGCTCGGCGGTGACGACCGTGACCGAGTCACCGCCGAAGGCGCGAGCCGCGGCCGTGGAGCCGGGGGCGGCCATGACGACGACCCGGTTGTTGGGGGTGTCGACGTACCAACCCCGTACGCCCGACGCCCGCGCGGAAGAGGCCTTTTTGTCCAGCTTGTCGCGCAGAAGGGTGAGGTCGGAAGCGGAAGCACCGACGAGCCGGGCGTCGGCCCCCTCAGCCCGTACGGCATCAATGGCGGACGACGAGGTGACCGCGACCGTGAGCCGGGAAGCGCCGGAAGGAATCCACGCCCCCGCGAAGGCGGAGCCGAGCTTGGCCTTGAGCCGCTTCTCGACCACCGGGGCCGCCGCCTCGGTCCGCAGCCGGGTCTCGATCTGGGCGTCGGTGAGCTTCAGGTCCCGGCGCATCGCACTGAGCATGCCCGGGTCGATGTCGGCGGACGGAGCAGGGGCGGGGGCGGCCTGAGCAGCGGGGAGGGGGCTCAGGGTGGCCGCCGTGACGACTGCCGCGGCTATCGCCAGCAAGCGTGAACGTGGGCGCATGGGGATCCTCTCGGAGCGCCGGGGAAAACCGGGGATAAATCGGAGGCTGTCTATGTATGACAACGCTGTCAAGAAACAAGAAGGAAACCTGCCCGAATGAACAGCGTGTGCTCCGTCCCCTGCCCTCGCCGATCCGGCTCCGGACGTGCAAGGCTGTCTTCTTGAACTACGAGAACGGGCGGTAATCCGGCATGGGCATGGTCAAGGTCGTAGGCCTGGTGCTGCACCCGCGGCGCGACTGCGGATCGGCGATAGACGCGATCGTGAACTGGGCCGAGCGCCGCAACGTCACCGTGCTGGGCCTGCACGACGAGATCGACCGGATCGACTGCGAGGCCGTCGCGGTCACCGCGGAAGAGATGGCCGAGCGGGCGGGCCTGCTGGTCAGCCTGGGCGGCGACGGCACGATGCTGCGCACCATGCGCCTCGTCGAGGGCCGCAAGACCCCGGTGCTGGGCGTCAACGTGGGCCGCCTGGGCTTCCTGGCCGAGGTCGACCTGCCCGACCTGCCCGACGCGCTCACCGCGATCGACGAGCACAAGTTCACCATCGAAGCCCGTACGGCGGTGCGGACCGTGCTGCCCGACGGCAAGGACGTCTCCGCCTTCAACGACATCGCCATGGTGCGCGTGCCCGGCGAGGGGCTGGCCGCGATCGGCATCTGCCTCGAGGGCAAGAATTTCGTCAGCTACGCGGCCGACGCCGTGGTCGTGGCCACCCCGACCGGCTCGACGGCGTACAGCTTCTCGGCCGGCGGCCCGATCGTCTCGCCCAACGTCGAGGGCCTGATCGTCACCGCCTCGGCCGCGCACTCGTCGTTCAACCGCCCGCTCGTGCTGGCCATGCAGGAGCAGCTCGACCTCGACGTGCTGCCGACCAGCGGCCGGCTCGCGATCGAGGTCGACGGCATCATCGAGGGCTACGCGGGGCCGGGCGACAAGCTGTCCATCGAGCCGATCCCGTCGGCCGCCCAGGTGATCCGCCTCGGCAACACGAGCTTCTACGAGCGGGCCCGGCGCAAGCTGCGCGTCGAGGGCAGCGCCCAGGTCGGCGTGCCCGACGCGGCCGACGCCGTGGTGGTCGACGCCTTCGAGCGGCGGCGCTACGAGCTGCTGATCGGCGGCGAGGTGGCCGGCGTGCTGCACTACCGCCGCCACGGCGACCAGATCGAGCTGCTGCACACCGAGGTCGAGCAGTCGTTCTCGGGCCGGGGCCTGGCCGGCCGGCTCGCCTCGGCCGCCCTCGAGGACGCCCGCAGCCGCGCCACCCCCGTCG
Source organism: Paractinoplanes lichenicola (assembly GCF_016785085.1). Lineage (GTDB taxonomy): Bacteria > Actinomycetota > Actinomycetes > Mycobacteriales > Micromonosporaceae > Actinoplanes > Actinoplanes lichenicola. The sequence continues at coordinate 571,164 of NZ_JAENHO010000002.1, read as the reverse complement.
TTGCGTCCTGCCCCTTCGTCACCGGATATCTCGACCGTCACCCCGAGTTCGCCGACCTGCTGGCCACCCCGACTGCGGATAGCTGAGGTAACTGCCATGGGCCACCCCGCGATCCTGACCGTCGACGACGACCCCGCGGTCTCCCGGGCCATCGCCCGCGACCTGCGCCGTCGTTACGGCGACCAGTACCGCATCCTGCGCGCGTCGTCGGCCACCGAGGCCCTCGACGCCCTCAAGGAGCTCAAGCTGCGCGGCGGCCGCGTGGCCGTCATGCTCGCCGACTACCGGATGCCCCAGACCAACGGCATCGAATTCCTGGAGCAGGCGATGGACCTGTTCCCCAACGCGCGGCGGGCGCTGCTGACGGCGTACGCCGACACCGACGCCGCGATCCAGGCCATCAACGTGGTCGACGTCGACCACTATCTGCTCAAGCCGTGGGACCCGCCGGAGGAGAAGCTCTACCCGGTCATCGACGCGCTGCTCGACGCCTGGCAGGCCACCGGCGACCGCGAGATGGAGGACATCCGGGTCGTCGGCCACCGCTGGAGCGAGCCGTCGTACGAGATCCGCGACTTCCTCGCCCGCAACCTGGTGCCGTACAGGTGGCTCGGCGCCGACGAGTCCGAGGGCCGGCGCCTGCTCGAGGCGGCCGGGGTCGGTCCCGAGTCGATCCCGCTGGTGGTGACGGCCGACGGGCGCACGTTCGCGCAGCCCAGCACGACCGAGGTGGCCGAGGCGGTCGGGCTGTCGACCGCGCCCGGCCGCGATTTCTACGACCTGATCATCGTGGGCGGCGGCCCGGCCGGGCTCGGCGCCGCGGTCTACGGCGCCTCCGAGGGCCTCAAGACGCTGCTGGTCGAGCGGCGCGCGGTCGGTGGCCAGGCCGGCCAGAGCTCGCGCATCGAAAACTATCTGGGCTTCCCCGACGGCATCTCGGGCGCCCAGCTGACCGACCGGGCCCGCCGGCAGGCCGGCAAGTTCTCGGCCGAGGTGCTGACCACGCGCGACGTGACGGGCCTGCGGCAGGACGGCTCGGCCCGCACGTTGAGCTTCGCCGACGGCGGCGAGATCTCGGCCCACTCGATCGTGCTGGCCACCGGTGTGGCGTACCGGCCGCTGGTGGCCGACGGGATCGCCGAGCTGACCGGCTCGGGCGTCTACTACGGCTCGGCGTCGACCGAGGGCCCGTCCTGCGCCGGCACCGACGTCTACATCGTGGGCGGGGCGAACTCGGCCGGGCAGGCGGCGCTGTTCTTCTCCCGGTACGCCCGGACGGTCACGCTGCTGGTGCGGGGCGACTCGCTCGAGGCCTCGATGTCGTACTACCTGATCCAGCAGCTCAACAAGATCGACAACATCAAGGTCCGTACGCGATGTGAAGTGATCGGGGCGCAGGGCGACGGGCACCTGCAGGCGATCACGATCTGCGACAGCAAAGAGGGCCAGAGCACCACGGTCGAATGCGGTTACCTGTTCGTCTTCATCGGCGCCGAACCGCGTACGGACTGGCTGGGCAACGCGGTCGCCCGCGACGAGAAGGGCTTCGTCTACACCGGGCCGGATCTTCTCTCAAATGGCACCCGTCCGAAGGGATGGGATCGGGAGCGGGATCCGTTCTACTTGGAGTGCAGTGTTCCCGGCATTTTCGCCGCCGGCGACGTCCGGGCCAACTCCGTGAAGCGAGTGGCCTCGGCGGTCGGCGAGGGCGCGATGGCCGTCACGCTGGTCCATCGTTACCTGGAGGCGCGGTAAGCCATGAGTGACACAACCGACGAGGTCCGGCTCGTTCCCTGTGAGCCGGGACAGCTCAGCCCGGACGAGCTGCGCACCCTCTTCCTGTTCGAGAAGCTGACCGACGACCAGCTGGCCTGGATCTCGGAGCACGGCTGCACGATGCACATGCCGGCCGGCGGCACGGTGATCCGCGAGGGCGACCCCGCCGACCAGTTCTTCGTGCTGCTCACCGGCACGATCGAGCTCACCCGCAAGGTCGGCCAGGACGAGGTGCGGACCAATCGCACCGAGCAGCGCGGCGTCTACATGGGCGCCACCAACGCCTATCTGCGCGACGACGGCGTTCAGCGCAACTACATGATGAGCCTGCGTGCGCTCGACGACAGCGACTTCTTCGTGCTGTCCGCCAACGACTTCGGCTGGATGATGCGCGAGTGGTTCCCGATGGCGATCCACCTGCTCGAGGGCTTGACGATCGGCATGCGCAACACCCAGGCCGCGGTCAGCGAGCGGCAGCGGCTGACGGCGCTCGGCGCGCTCTCGGCCGGTCTCATGCACGAGCTCAACAACCCGGCCGCGGCCGCCTCCCGGGCCACCGCCGCGCTGCGTCAGCGGGTTGCCGGCATGCGGCACAAGCTGGCCATGCTGGCCGCGGGCAAGGTCGACCCGGAGCGCCTGGTCGCGCTGGTCGAGCTGCAGGAGGACGTGATCGAGCGGGCGGCCAAGGCGAAGCCGCTGACCGCGATGGAGACGGCCGACCGCGAGGACGAGCTCGGCGACTGGATGGACGAGCGCAACGTCACCGGCGGCTGGGACCTGGCGCCCGTCTTCGCCCAGGGCGGCATCGACATCGAGTGCCTCACCCTGATCGAGGAGCGGGTCGGCACGCAGAAGCTGCTCGACCAGGCGATCCACTGGATCGGGTACGCGCTGGAGACCGAGCAGCTGATGACCGATATCGAGGACGCCACCGGCCGGGTGTCGTCGCTGGTGTCCGCGGCGAAGCAGTATTCGCAGATGGACCGGGCGGCCCACCAGTGGATCGACGTGCACACCGGCCTCGACAGCACGCTGGTGATGCTGACCCACAAGATCGGTGACGGGGTCAAGGTCGTGAAGGACTACGACCGTACGCTCCCGCAGGTGCCGGCCCACCCGGCCGAGCTCAACCAGGTGTGGACCAACCTGATCGACAACGCGGTGCAGGCCATGCACGGCGCCGGCACGGTGACGATCAAGACGTATCGCGAGGACGACCACGTGGTCGTGTCGATCGGCGACACCGGTCCGGGCGTGCCCGAGGAGCTCAAGAAGCGCGTCTTCGAGCCGTTCTTCACGACCAAGCCGGTGGGCGAGGGCACGGGCCTGGGCCTGGACATCTCGTACCGGATCGTGGTCAACGGGCACGGTGGCGACATCAAGCTCGACTCGAAGCCGGGCGACACCAAGTTCCTCGTACGGCTGCCGCTGACCGAGCCGTCCTCCGCTTAGTGCTCAGGGGGCGGGTTGCCCCCGCCCCCTGAGAATCACAAAAGCCCGCGGACGTACGCGGCCTGACCCGCGTGCTGCGCGTCGTCGTCATAGACGCTGATCAGCCGCACGCCGAGCGTGACGGGCGGGTCCCAGTTGTCGTCGACCACCCTGTCCAGGTCCGCCTCGGAGAGCCCGGCGAGCCAGGCCACCGTACGGTCGTGGACCGCCTGGTAATAGTCGAGCAGCACCTGGGCGCTCTCCGGAGCCACCGCCGCCACCTCGGACGCGCCGTGGCCGTAGCCGGTCTCGGTCGCGTCCTTCAGGCCGAACCTCGCCGCCCAATCACCGGCGGCGTAGATCTGCTCGACATCCATCACCTCGGCCACGTGGTCGTCCTGCACCCGGGTCAGGTGCCAGACCAGCCAGCCGATCGAGTTCGCCCCGTCGGCGGGCTGCCACCGCAGCTGCTCGGGGGTGAGCCCCTTGACGGCCGTCTCCACGAGCTCGGGGAGACGCCCGAAGGCCTCGGTCAGTACGCCCTTGGCGTCCATCTGCCTACTCCGCTCCGTTCGGCTGGACCTGCTGGTTCTGCACGTCGCCGTTGTTCTGCGTCGTGCCGTCCTGCGTCGTACCGTCCTGCGTCGTGCCGTCCTGAGTCTGCTCGTCCGCCGGCGCTTCGGTGGGCGTGCCGGTCTCCGTGCCGTCGGTCTGCTGCGGCTCGGGCGACTCGGCGGGCGCCGTCGGCGTGCCGGTCGGCGTGCCGGTGCCGGTCGGCTCGCCGGTCGGTTCCCCGGTCGGGTCGGCCGTCGGCTGCGTGGACGTCGCCGGGGCGGGCTTCTCGTCCGAGTCCGAGCCGTTGTCGCCCTTGAACGCGGATCCCAGGGTCGTGCTGGAGCTGGTCCGGTGTCCGACCGCGTCCGCGATCGAACGCTGGGCGATCAGCTCGTACACCGTCAGGCTGCCCATGGCCAGCACGAACAGCAGGCCGGCGGCGGCCGTGATCCGGCCCCAGCGCATCTTGACCGGCCGCCGCTCGGCGACGGGCTCCTCGGAGGGCAACTCCTCCTCGGCGGCCGCGACCGGCGGGGTGCCGACGGCGGCGGGCGCGGTCACGAACGTCTTGATCTTTTCGCTGCCCCGGGTCATGAACCGGTGATAGAGCTCCGTTCCGACCGAGCCGATGATGCTGGCCACGGCCGCGCCGATGAGAGTGCCGGCGACGCCTAGGAAGGAACCGACAACCGCGGCGGAGACCGCGGCCAGGGTTCCTGCGATGGTCTTGGGGATGTCGATGCCGGACAAGATCTTGGCCGGTGCGTGCTCGGTCATGTCCTCCTTGCCTCTGCCCTCTTGTGGTGACTGTCAGGCCTTGGCCTTCTCCCTACGCTCGATCGCTAAACCCCGGCGATCGGCCCAGACCTCGCGCAGCGGACGCACGACGATGCCCTCCTCGGCCATGCGCCGCCGGGCCAGCCTGCGCGTTCGCAGAATTCCGGCCACCCCGACGATCATGAATATGTATTGCACCGACATGGCCACTTTGAAGTCGGTGATGTCATACGTCGTGCCGCCGCCGGTGCGCGCGTCGAGGATCAGGCCGATCAGTTCGATCGACAGCAGCGACGCGACGAAGCCGCCGACGTTGACGACCCCGGTGGCCGTGCCGAGGCGGCTCGGCGGGTTGAACGTGCGGGCGTAGTCGAAGCCGATCATCGAGCCCGGGCCACCCAGACCCAGCGCCACGATCAGCACCACCAGCACCGGCATCGGCGCGTGGCCGGGCCAGGCCAGCACCAGGCCCCAGCCGCCCGCGTTGGCCGCGATCACCCCCAGCACCAGCCACGACCGGCGCAGCGGATGCCGTTGCACGAGCAGCCCGACCAGCGGGCCGGCCGCCATGCCGACCAGCACGAACAGGGTGAGCAGGGCGCTCGCCGTCTCCTGGGGCAGGCCCTGCCCGGCGATCAGGAACGGGAAGCCCCACATCAGCGCGAAGACCGTGCCGGTGAACTGGGTGGTGAAGTGCGTCCACAGCCCGAGCCGGGTGCCCGGGTGCCGCCACGCGCCGCTCAGGTCGTGCCCGACCTGCCGCAGGGTGATCGCGGCGCCGGTGTTGATCCGCCGTTCCGGGGTGTCGTGCAGCGCCAGGAAAGCGGCCACCGCGACGAAGACCCCGGCGCCCGCGGTGGCGAGGAACGCGGTGCTCCAGCCCGGCCCGGCCAGCAGGGCAGCCAGCGGCACGGCCGAGAGCACCTGCCCGGCCTGCCCGGCGAGACCGGTGACCTGGGTCAGCACCGGCACCCGCTTGGCCGGGAACCACTGCGGCACCAGGCGCAACACGCTGATGAAGGTCATCGCGTCGCCCGCGCCGACCAGGACGCGGGCCAGCACGGCGCCGCCGACGTGATCGGTGGTCGCCATGATCGCCTGACCGGCCGCCATCAGCACACCGCCGCTGACCACCAGCCGCAGCGAGCCGAACCGATCGAGCAGCAGCCCGACCGGCACCTGGAGGCCGGCGTAGACGAGCAGTTGCAGCACGGCGAACGAGGCCAGGGCTCCGGCTCCGATGCCGAAGCGGTGCTGCGCGTCCAGCCCGGCCACGCCGAGCGAGGTGCGGTGCAGCACTGCGACGATGTATGCGGCGAGGCCGACGGCCCAGACCGCCCAAGCCCTTGCTGAGGGACGCAGGGGCACGGGGTCGCCTTTCGCTCGCTGTCTTGCGCTTTCCGCGTCCACTTTTCTCCGGTTGTGTCGTGGTCACAACCGATCGCGGCCCAGACCACACGTGGGTCCCGTCACTGATCGTTTTCGCAGGTAGTCAAGCCGATTTCCGCGATTCGGCCAGGTTGTGATCACCATTACGACCCGGAACAAACCCGGCCGCCGGCGACTTGTCGCCGAATATGCGCGCTGAACTCTCCCCTGGTGAACTCCTGCCCGCAGGACGCCGCCTCCGCATCGTCCTCGTGCTGGGTTTTCTCACCGCGCTCGGGCCGCTGACGATCGACATGTACCTCCCGGCGCTCCCGACGATCACCACCGACCTGCAGAGCACCGAGGCCGCCGTGCAGCTGACGCTGACCGGCACCCTGCTCGGCCTCGCCCTCGGGCAGCTGCTGGTCGGTCCGCTCTCCGATGCCATCGGGCGCCGCCTGCCGCTGCTGGCCGGCGTCGGCGTGCACGTGCTGGCCTCCGTCCTCTGCGTCGTGGCGCCCAACCTGGCCGTGCTCGGCACCCTGCGGGTGCTGCAGGGCCTGGGCGCCGCGGCCGCCTCGGTCGTCGCCATGGCGATCGTCCGTGACCTGTTCAGCGGGCTCGCCGCGGCCAAGCTGTTCTCGCGCCTGATGCTGGTCGTCGGCGTGGCCCCGATCCTCGCGCCCACCATCGGCGGCGTGGTGCTCAACTGGACCTCGTGGCGCGGCGTCTTCGTCGTGCTGACCGTGGCCGCGATCGCCATCATGACGGCGACCGCGCTGTTCCTGCCCGAGACGCTGCCCGTCGAGCGGCGGCGCAACGGCGGCGTGACCGGCACCCTGCGCGACTACGGGCGGTTGTTCACCGACCGGGCGTACGTGGGCCTGATCCTGGTCGCCGCCCTCGCGTTCTCGGCCCTCTTCGCGTACGTCTCCGGCAGCTCCTTCGTGTTTCAGGAGGAGTACGGGATGAGCGAGCAGCAGTTCGCGTACGTCTTCGCCGGCGGTGCGGTCGGGCTGATCGGCGCCACGCAGTTCAACGTGCGCCTGCTCCGCCGCTGGCAGCCCGTGCAGATCCTGGGTGGCGCGCTGGTCGCGGGGGCGGTGTTCGGCGCGATCTTCCTGCTCTTCGCGATCACCGGCTTCGGCGGGCTGGCCGGCGTGCTGATCCCGCTGTGGCTGGTGCTGGCCACCGTCGGCCTGGCCATGCCGAACGCTCCCGCGCTGGCCCTGTCGCGGCACGGTGAGGCCGCCGGAACAGCGGCCGCGCTGCTGGGTGCGGTGCAGTTCGGGGTGGGCGCGCTCGCGGCGCCGCTGGTCGGCGTGCTCGGCAACAGCGCCCTGGCCATGGCGATCGTGGTGGCGGGCACGATGATCGCCTCGGTCGCGGTGCTCTGGGTGGTCGTCCGGCCCGGCCGCCTTCCAGTCGACGAGTCGGCCGAACCCGTGATGGCCGTCGCACACTGAGTAATCCGGCCCGCCGGTGGGGTAGAAGCGCGCCATGCGTGAACACAACCCCCGCCGGTGGGCCTGGCTCGGCGTCCTGGTCATCGGTCTTGCTCTGTACGCCGTGGTGCTGCGGACCCTGGTCCACACACAGAACCCCAACTTCGTGCCGGCCCTGATCCTGCTCGGCGCGACCGTCGTCCCGCTCTCGTTCCTCACGTTCGCCCAGGCCCGTACGGGGAAATGGCAGGTGCCCGCCTCGGCGCTGGCGATCGCCGCGTTCTTCGGCGGGGTGATCGGCATCGTGGTGGCCGGCACGCTCGAGTACGACACCCTGCGCGGGCTCGGCGTGCTGCCGATGGTGCTGGTCGCGGTCATCGAGGAGTCGGCCAAACTGATCGTGCCGCTGATCCTGCTGCTCACGATCATGTCGCGGCACGAGCGCCGGCTGCCCTCCGACGGCCTGATCATCGGCGTCGCGTCCGGCATGGGCTTCGCGGCGCTGGAGACCATGGGCTACGGCTTCACGGCCCTGCTCGCGTCGGGCGGCAACGTCGGCAGCGTCGAGCAAACCCTGTTCGTCAGGGGCCTGACCGCTCCCGCCGGCCACACCGCCTGGACCGGTCTCACCGCGGGCGCGCTGTGGGCCCTGATCGCGGCCCCGAACACCCGGCGCGTGCTCGCGTTCCTCGCCACCTTCGCCGGCGCGGTGGTGCTGCACACCTGCTGGGACACCTTCTCGAATCCGGTCGCGTACGTGATCCTGGCCGTCCTCAGCCTGGGCTGGCTCTTCCTGGCCCTGCGCCACTACCGCACCTTTGCCGAGCGCTCCGAAGGGGCAGTGCTGCGGCCGCTGACGATCTAGTCTTCGCCGCATGCGCAGCCCGACTCAGCCCTCGGTCGACGCCGACGACATCGCCGAGATCGTCCGTGACGGTCTCGGCCTCGGGGTGTCCTCGCCCGCCTCGTCTTCGCCCGCCCTGTCTTCGCCCGCTTTGTCTTCGCCCGCCGTCGAACTCAGTGGGGGCGGGTTCGCCGCAGTCTGGCGAGCCACGCTGACCGACGGACGCGAAGTGGTGATCAAGGTGGGGCCGCCGCCGGCGGCCCGCTTGCTCTCGTACGAGGCGGGACTGCTCCCGGCCGAGGTCGAGTACTACGGCCTGGTTCGCGGCCGGGCCCCCGTGCCGGAGGTGCTCGCCTCCTCCTTCTCCCTGGCTCGCGACCCGGAGGTGCGCCCCTCCTCAGACTGGATCATCTCGACGCTGCTGCCCGGCCGTCCGCTGACCGAGGGCGACTCCGTTCTGGCGCGGCGTCAGCTCGGGGCGGCCATCGCCCGCGTGCACGAGATCACCGGCCCGCACTTCGGCTACACCGGCGACCGGCCCTCGGCCGCCGACTGGCCCACTGCCTTCGCCGCGATCCTGGATTCGCTACGGGCCGACGCCGCCGAGTGGAACGTGCCCCTGCCTCCGCTGGACGGGCTGGTCGCCCGGCATCACCGCCTGCTGGCCACGGTCACCCGGCCCGCGCTGCTGCACTTCGACCTGTGGGACGGCAACGTGCTGGTCGCGCCGGACGGGTCGCTGAGCGGCCTGGTCGACGGCGAGCGCTACCTGTACGGCGACCCGCTGCTCGACTTCGTCTCCCCGGCCCTGTTCCAGCGGATCACGCCCGCACACCCGTTCGCCGCCGGTTACGGCGTCACCGACTTCACGCCCGAGGAGCAGACGCGGATCGCGCTCTACCGCGTGCACCTCTACGTGCTGATGCTGGCCGAGCAGCCGAGCCGGGGCATGCCGCTGACCGGCGGACGGCACGACCACGTGACGAAGCTGCTCGAGGCCGAACTGGAGGAGCTGTGATCACCTGGGTCGACTCCTCGGATTCGCTCTTCGCGCCCGTGGCCGCGCTGTTCGACGAATATCGGGTGCACTACGGCTTCCCGTCCGCCCCGCACGACACGCAGGCCTGGCTGACCGAGCAGGTCACGTCGGGCCGGTTCGCGGTTGCGGCGGCGCTCGACTCCGAGACCGTACGGGGCTTCGTCACCACCGCCGTGCTGCCCGCGTCGCTCACCCTGGGCACGGCCTGGCTGGTGCGCGACCTCTTCGTGCCGCCCCGGGCCCGGCGCCGCGGCGTGGCCCGCGCCCTGCTGGCCCACGTGGTCACCGCGGCCCGAACGGCCGGCGCCCGGCGCGTCTCCCTGCAGACCGAGACCGACAACGAACCGGCCCTGACCCTCTACGCCGCGGCCGGCTTCCACCCGGTCACCGGCCTCGACATGCTCAACCTCCCCCTCAACTGACCCTCTTGATCAGCGCCTCCTCGGCCTCGGCCGGGAACGGGTCGTCCACCGGCCCGCCGCGCGCGACGTCCCACGCCAGCACGTCCACTGCCGTCTCCCGCAGCGGCCGCGTCACCAGCCCGTGCTTGCGCGCCAGCTCCCCGTCCACCAGGTTGGCCGCGGCCGCCGCCGGGTCGCCGATCCACATCGGCACGCCCATCCACGGGTCGACCCCCGCATCCAGCAACGCCTCGCTCGACACCCACAGCAGCTCGGCCGGCACGGTCACCGGGCAGGCCTCGACCAGCTCGCGCATCGTGCAGGGCCGCCCCACGACGTTGCAGACCCCGGCCGCCTCCGTCGCGACAAGCCAGCCACCCAGATCCCGTACGTCGATCAACTGCATCGGATCCTCCGGCGCCCCCGGCACAAGCACCTGACCGCCGCGCGCCATCCGCCGGGGCCAGTGCGGAAACCTCTCCGTCGGGTCGTGCGGCCCCACGATCAGCCCCGGCCGGGCGAGCAGGGCCCGCTCGCCGAACCCGTCGAGGACCACCCGCTCGCAGCGCGCCTTGCGGCCCCCGTACGAGTCTTCGTCGAGCACCGGGGAGCTCTCGTCGGCCGGGACGCTCTGATCGGCGTACACGGAAACCGACGAGACGAAGACGTAACGCCCCACGCTGCCCTCGAGCGCGGCCACCGACCTGCCGACAACCTCGGGCTGATAACCCGCGCAGTCGACGACTGTGTCGAAGACGCGGCCGCTCAGCGCGAACAGGTCGGCCGTGCGGTCACCGACAACCGTCTCCGCCTCGGGATAAAGATGCGGAGCGGTGCGGCCGCGGTTGAACAGGGTCACCTCATGACCGGCGGCGAGCGCGGCGTCGACCACAGCCCGGCCGACGAACCGGGTGCCACCGAGAACGAGCAGACGCATGGTTTTGAGGCCTTTCGAGAAGCAGCACCGGGCCGTGCACGTCGCCGTGCCGGTTGACGCGCCGCCCGCCGATGGCGCCCCGGCCGTGCCGGCCCGGATCGCCGCCGTAGGTGCGGACAGCGACCCGATACTAACGACGCTGCAACATGATCCACCGGTTGTCCACAATGCAAAGTTATCCACAGGCCCACCCGCAAAGATCGCCCCGACCTGCGAAAATAGAGTTCGAGGGCGGGGGTCCCCCTTGGTTAGGGCGGGCCCTGTTCTTGATCAGTTGGGGTGGCGATCTTGGCAGGGCTCGGGTGGGTGTGCGTGGGGTTCGGGTGGGTGTGCGGGTGAGTCGGCACGTCACGTCATCGAATTAGTCGGGCCGGCCGAAGGCGCCGATCTCGGCACGGTAGATCGCTATGACCAGCACTCCCACCGCGGCGGCCGGGAGCGGGGCGCGGCCGGCGTCGGCGAGACCGGTCAGCGCGGCAGCCGGCACAAACATGAGCACCCGGCGACCACATTGATCAGCGGCGACCCTCGTATCGAGGAGTCCGCCGGCGGCCTGGTTCAGCCGAGGTCCTGAGCCAGCCAGCCCGGGGAGTCGAAGCGTACGGGTTGCGGGCCGGCCAGGGCGACGAGGTGCTGCTCCAGCGCCGCCAGCTCGGCCTCCCCGATCTTGGCGGCCCAGTCGTCGCGGAGCCGCTCGAAGATGGCCTCGCCTGTACGCATGATCTCGAAGCCCAGCGGCGTGACCTCGAGGCGTTTGCGGCGGGCGTCGCGCGGGTCGGGCCCGGTCGCCACCCAGCCCCGCTCCTGCAGCACCGCGATCGTGCGGGCCGCCGACTGCTTCGTGATCGTGAGGCGGCGGCCCAGTTCCGAGGCCGTGTCGGCGCCGGCCGCGATCGAGCGCATGGCGAAGTCGTGCACCGGTCGGACGTCCTCGTAGCCGCGCGAGGCCAGTTCCGCGGTCGCGGAGTCGACGAGCGTACGGAAGCCGCCGAGGAGCAGCAGGGCGAGGTCGGCACCGGAACGTGACATGCGCATCAGATTACGGCAGCTCTTGGCAATCGACAGGCTAGCTGTCTATCTTGGGATCGAGAAAGACAGTCAGACTGTCGAAAAGGAGAGGTCATGAAGGGCAAGATCAACGGCACGACGCTGCACTACCTGGAAGCGGGCACCGAGGGAGAGCCGATCCTGCTGGTCCACGGCTTCCCCGAGACCTCGTACGCCTTCCACGACGTGATCCCCTTGCTCGCCGAGCACCATCGCGTCTTCGCCGTCGACCTGCGCGGCTTCGGCGACTCCGACCCGGGCGACAACGACAGCGCCACCGCCGCCGAGGATCTGCACCAGCTGATCGGCCACCTGGGGGTCGGCCCGGTGCACCTCGCGGGCCAGGACATCGCCGGCGGCGCGGTCTACCGGCTGGCCGCCACCCACCCCGAGGACGTCCGCAGCCTGATCGCGGTCGAAATGGGCCTGGCCGGCTACGGGCTGGAGGCGCTGGCCGACTTCACGCACGGCGGCGCGTGGCACATCGGCGTGCTGGCCGCGCCCGGCGTGCCCGAGATGCTGCTGGCCGGTCACGAGCGCGAGTTCTTGAAGTATCTGCTGCCGGGCGACGTCGAGGAGTTCGCCCGCAGCTATTCACGCCCCGGCGGCTGGCGTGGGGCCGCCGGTCTCTACCGCTCGATGCTGCGCGAGGGCGACGAGCTGCGGGCCCTGCCGGCCCTGGAGATGCCCGTGCTGGCGGTGAACGCATTCACCATCGCCACCATGAGGCAGGTGGCCGCGAAGGTCACCGAGGTGGAGCTGGACGGCGTGGGCCACTACGTCGCGCTCGAGGCTCCCGAACGCCTGGCCCACGCCGTCCTCGACTTCACCCGAGGTTCTTGATCTTTTCCTGGATGCGCTCGCGCCGCTGCTCCAGCGTGTCGATGATCGCGTCGTTCTCGGCGATCCCGGTCAGCGTGGTCGCGATCTCCTCCGGCTCGATATATCCCTCGGAGGTGTCGGTGTCCTGCCCGCGACGCGCTTGGGCGTCACCCCCGACGCGGCGCAGCTCGGCAATCTCCGCCTCGACGTCCTTGAGTTCCTGACGCAGCTGGTCGGCCGTGATCTCATCGCTCATCCAGCCATCCTAGGCTTCCACGCCGGCCAGCCTGTTGCGCAGTGCGGCGGTCACACCCGCGTACGAGTCGTCGCCCAGCACCAGCCGCAGCGGCGCCGGCTCGACGTCGGCGCTCGCGATCACCCGAGCCGCGTATTCGCCCGGGTCGCCCGGAATCTCGACCGACCCGTCCCGCAGGCCGCGCACGAAGGCGGCGGGCGTGTTGTCGTACGCGCTCAACGGGGTGCCGGTCCGCAGGCTGCCCCGGGCGAACTCGGTGCGCGCGCCGCCCGGCTCGACCAGGGTCACCCCGATCCCGAACGGCGCCACCTCGCCCGCCAGGGCCTCGATGAAGCCCTCGACGCCCCACTTGCTCGCGTGATAGATCGACGCCCCCGGAAAGGCGGTCAGCCCGGCCACCGACGAGAGCTGGATCAGCCGCCCGCCGCCCTGGGCCCGCAGGTGGGGCAGGGCGGCCCGGGCGGTCTGGATCGAGCCGAGCAGATTGGTGTCGAGCTGATGGCGCACCTGCTCGTCGCTGACCTCCTCGGCCGCCCCGAACAGCCCGTAACCCGCGTTCATGACCACGACGTCGATCCGGCCGAGCTCGGCGAACGCCGCGTCCACCACCTCGCGTACGAGGGGAAGGTCTGTCACATCGAGCTGCCGCAGCCAGAGCCGGTCGCGCAGATCGCCGGCCGACCCCGCCCGCCGGATGGTGCCCGCCACCCGATCCCCGCGCGACAGCAACCGCGTCGCCATCTCTCGCCCGAACCCACTGCTGACTCCCGTGATGAACCATGTCTTCATGCCGTCGATCCTGGTCAGGCAGATGCCGACCAGGGAGTCCCCCGCTGATAGGGGGTAGTCGGAGGGATACCTTCGTAAGCATGGACAACGTCCTCGGCGATTTCCTGCGCGCGCGGCGGGAACTGGTGACCCCGGCCGAGGTGGGCCTGCCGCCCGGCACCGGCCTGCGTCGCGTGCCCGGCCTGCGCCGCGAGGAGGTCGCCCTGCTGGCCGGCATCAGCGCCGAGTATTACCTGCGCCTCGAGCGTGGCCGCGACCGCAACCCGTCGGCCCAGGTCGTCGAGGCGCTGGCCCGGGTGTTGCAGCTCGACGCCGAAAGCACGGCCTACCTGCTGGCCTTGGCCGGCCCTCGCTCCCCCCGGCGTCCGGCGAGCCAGCAGGTTCCCGCGAGCATCGAGACGCTGCTGCGCACGATCAACGTGCCGGCGCTGGTGTTCAACAAATACAGCGACGTGGTGGCCGCGAACGCGCTGGCCCGCGAGCTTTCGCCCGACATGGTGCCGGGCGTCAACCGCCTGCGCATGCTCTTCACCGATCTCGAAACCCGCGCCCATCACCCCGACTGGGAGCAATACACGGCCGCCGCCGTCGCCCACCTGCGCGCCCAGGCCGACGCCGACGACCAGCGGCTGCACGCGCTGATCGGCGAGCTCTCGGTCGAAAGCGACCGCTTCCGCCGCCTCTGGGCCCGCCACGACGTCCGCACCGCGAGTGGCGGCACCTTCGTGATCCGCCACCCCCGCGTCGGCGACATCGAGCTGCTGATCGACAAGTTCGCCGTGCTGGGCACCGACGGCCTCGAGACCCTGATGCTGCACGCCGAGCCGGGTTCGCCGTCGGCACTGGCGTTGGCCGAGCTAGCTGCCTTCGCTTCCGCCGATTAGCCCGTACGAATCGACAACTGCGACAAACGCATTGACCCGAACCGAGGGTGCCTGCGATCTGGGCGAGACGAACGGCCGTAGCGCAGCTGCGGGATAAGCCTTGCGCCGGGCGTTCACGATGGACTCATGTCGATAGACGCGGTTCGCCGCCGGGGCGCCGGCTTCATCGTCGCCGCGGTGGTGCTGGTCGTCGCGGCCGGGCTGGCCGTGTGGTTGTGGCCCCGCGAGACCGACCCGCGCACCGCGGCCACCGAGGCCGCCCTCGACCGGGCGCTCGACATCGGCGGCCCGCAGGGCTGGACCAGCACCGAACCCGTCTCGATGCTGCCGCAGGACGGCCAGACCGGCGAGACCGAGTCGCGCGACGGCGTCCTGATCGGCATCAACCGCGACAGCGGCGCCTTCACCGCGACCTGGACGACGACAATGACGCCCGAGGCGTGCGACGCGCTGGCGGCGTGGGCGGTGCGGGTGGTGCCGTCAACCCCGCCCGACGACACCCGGTCGAACTGCCGCGACAGCCGCGAAGGCGCAGGCATCTTCGCCGGCGCGGGCACCGAGCCCGACGCGAACGGCCGCCAGATGTTCTACGCCACGGCGGACGAAAACTCGATGCTCACGGTGTCGCTGGCTTACAAGGCTCCCGCGGACGCCGCCGCGGGGTAGTCCGTGTAGCCGCGGTGGTCGCCGCCGAAGAAGGTGTTTCGGTCGGCGGTGTTGAACGGGCCCCCGGCGGCGAGGCGGGCTGGCAGGTCCGGGTTGGCCAGGAACAGCGCGCCGAAGCTGATGACGTCGGCCAGCCCGTCCTCGATCAGCGTGAGGGCCTCGGGGCCGGTCGGTTCGGGGTGGGTGAACGGGTTGAGGATCAGTGTGCCCGGCCACTCCGCGCGCAGCCGCCGGGTCAGGTCGCGGTCGGCGCTCTCCAGCAGGTGCAGGTACGCGAGGCCCAGCGGGGCGAGGCCGGCGACCAGCGCGCTGTAGAGCTCCTCCGTCTCCTGTTCGGCGATGTCGTTGGCGACGTTGCCGGGGGACGCCCGGAAGCCGACCCGGTGCCCGCCGACGGCCGCCGCGACCGCCCGCGCGACCTCGACGCCGAAGCGGATCCGGCCCTCGATCGAGCCACCCCAGCCGTCCGTACGGAGGTTCGCGTTCGACGACAGGAACTGGTGCACGAGGTAGCCGTTCGCGCCGTGGATCTCCACGCCGTCGAACCCGGCCTCGATCGCGTTGCGGGCGGCGGCCGCGAAGTCGGCGATCGTCTCGGCGATCTCGGCCTCGGTCAGCTCGCGTGGCGTCTGCATGTCCTGCAGGCCCGTGTCGGTGAACGCCTGCCCGGCCGGGCGCACCGCGGACGGGCCGACCGGGGTCAGGTCGCCGGGCAGCAGGCTCGGGTGCCCGATCCGGCCCGCGTGCATCAACTGGGCGAAGATCACCCCGCCCCGGGCGTGGACGGCGTCGGTCACCCGCCGCCAGCCCGCGACCTGCTCCGCCGAGTGCAGCCCGGGGGTGCTGGTGTAGCCCTGCCCGGCCACCGACGGCTGCGTGCCCTCGGTGATGATCAGGCCGGCCCCGGCCCGCTGCGCGTAGTACTCCGCGGTCAGCTCGGTCGGGCTCAACCCGGGACCGTACGCCCGGCTGCGGGTCATCGGCGCCATCGCGATGCGGTTGGCCAGCTTGGTGCCGGCGAGATCATGCGAATCGAATGCGCTGCTCACGACTGCTCCCCAGATGTTCTTCGCGGCGCGAAACTTCGCGTCGCGAAGGAAACTACTTCGCGGCGCGAAGGTTTGCAAGGATTAAGATGGTCGGCAGCACGGAGAGTGTGAGGAGCGCAACGATGACCGGCTTCGGCATCACGATGGTCGGCCTGTCGGTCCTGATCCAGCGACGCTATGCGCAGATCTGCGCCGAGCACGACCTCACGCCCGCGCAGGCGCAGCTGTTGTGCATGATCAAGGACCAGCCCTGCGGCATGAGGGAGCTGGCCCCGCTGATGGGCATGGAGCGCCCCGGCCTCACCGGTCTCGTCATCCGGGCCGAGAAGCTGGGCCTGGTCCAGCGAGACTCTCCGGGCCGCGATCGCCGGGCCGTCGTCGTCAGCACGACGCCCTTCGGGCAGAAGACGGTCGAGGCCCTCTACGCCGACATCGACGCCTCCGTGCCCGACCTCCTCAACGACCTGCCAGCCGCCGGCCGCGCCAGCTTCGAGCACGTGCTGCAGGCGCTGGCCGAGGCCATGAAGAGCCCGATGCTCCACCCCAAGCCCGGCGCCTGCTGATCACCCAGTGGCGCGAACCGCCACGGCCAGGAAGTGGTCGTCCTCGTCCTCGTAGCGGGTGAGCGACCAGCCCGTGGCGACCAGGGCCGGGGTCAGGTTGTCCTCGTTGAGGATGTCGGACGGGGTCAGCTTGCGGCCGTGCCGGGCGGCCAGCGTGGCTCGCCCCGTGGGGTGGAAGAGGACCAGGCGACCACCGGGCCGAGCGACCCGGGCCAGCCCGGCCAGGCCCGCCTCGGGGTCGGGCAGGTGGTGCACGAGGCCGGCGGCGAAGACCACGTCGGCCACCGCGTCGGCGAGCGGCAGACAGCGGGCGTCGGCCTGGAGCAGGGTGGCGGCCTCGTCCCGGCCCTTGGCGTGGGCCTCGGCCAGCATCGCGGAGGTGCAGTCGAGGCCGATCACCCGGCCGGTCGGGCCGACGGCGGCGGCCAGCGCGGGCAGGGCCCGGCCGGTGCCGCAGCCGACGTCGAGGGCCAGGTCGCCGGGCGCGGGCGAGGCCGATTCCACCGCTCTCGCGTACGCGGGCAGGTCGTCGCCGAATTTGTCGTCCCAGCTCGCGGCCCGGGTGGCGAAGAAGGCCCGGCTCTCCGACAGGTGCCAGCGGTCGGGGTCGGCCAGTCGCGGGTGGACGTGCCTGATGACCGGCCACTGGGGATCGTGGTGATCGATCACCACCTGGGCCCGGCGCTCGCCCTCGCCGGCGTGGGCCCGGCGGCTGGCGCGCAGATAGACGATGACGCGGTCGGCTGCCGGTTCGAGCACGTTGAGGGCCGAGTCCAGCACTCCCCCGGACGGGCCGCTCAGGCCCATCACGGCGTCGACGTTCCACGCCCGGGCCGAGGGCGGGAACGCGGCGGCCAGCCGGGAGGCGAACTGCGCGGCGGCGCCGTGATCACCGCCGTCGACGATGACGGTGAGCGGCGCGCGGGGCGCGAGCACCTCGGCCAGGAAGGCGGTGACCTCGGCAATGCGTTCGGGCACGCCATCAGCATGCCGCCGGGTGTGTGAGCTGTGCAACGGTTCCGCATCTGCGAGCCGTACGAGGTAGGACGCCTCGCAACTGCGGCCCTAGAGTGACGGCTGTGACGACCTATCGCATCGGCGAGGCGGCCGACCTGCTCGGCGTGAGCGTGGACACGGTCCGGCGCTGGGTCGACTCGGGCCGGTTGAACGCCGGGCGCGACGACCACGGGCACCGGCACATCGCGGGGGCCGATCTGGCCGCGTTCGCCCGGTCGCTGGCCGACGAGCCCGACCCGGGCGCCAGCCGTTCCTCGGCGCGCAACCGGCTCCGCGGCATCGTGACGGCGGTCGTGCGCGACGAGGTGATGGCGCAGGTGGACATTCAGGCCGGCCCGTTCCGGGTGGTGTCGCTGATGAGCCGCGAGGCCGTCGACGACCTGGGTCTCGAGGTGGGTTCGACGGCGGTCGCCGTCATCAAGTCGACCACGGTGGTCGTGGAACGAGGAGACGACAGATGAGACGAATCCTGACCGGTGTGGCGCTGCTCGCGGTGCTCACGTCCGCGGCATGCGGCAACTCCGACGACAACTCGCCCGCGGCCGGTTCGAGCGCCAGCGCGGGCACCGGTGAGCTGATCGTCATGGCCGCGGCCTCCCTGACCGAGTCGTTCGACAAGATCAAGACGGACTTCGAGACGCAGAACCCCAACATCAAGGTCACGATCTCGTACGGGGGCAGCTCCGGCCTGGCCCAGCAGATCACCTCGGGCGCGCCCGCCGACGTGTTCGCGGCGGCCAGCCCGGCCACCATGAAGACGGTCGTCGACGCGGGTGACGCCAAGGGCGACCCGGTCGTCTTCGTCAAGAACCAGCTCGTCATCGCCACCGCCAAGGGCAACCCCAAGGGCATCAAGACGCTGGCCGACCTCAAGAACCCGGATCTGAAGGTCGCGCTCTGCGCCGAGCAGGTGCCGTGCGGCTCGGCCGCGAAGAAGGCGATCGAGGCGGCCGGCGTGGACGTCAAGCCGGTGACGCTGGAGCAGGACGTGAAGGCCGCACTGTCCAAGGTGAAGCTGGGCGAGGTCGACGCGGCATTGGTCTACCGCACGGACGCCAAGGCGGCGAGCGCCGACGTCGACGGCGTCGAGTTCCCGGAGTCGGCCGGCGCGATCAACGACTACCCGATCGTCGCGCTCAACGACGCGCCGAACCCGTCGGCCGCGGAGTCGTTCGTGACCTTCGTCCAGTCGGAGCCGTCGCTCAAGATCCTCACCGACGCAGGGTTCCAGAAGCCCTGAACCGCCGGAGAGCCCCGCTGGCCCTGGCGATTCCGGCCGCGTTCGGCCTCGCGTTCCTGATCCTGCCCCTGGCCGGGCTGCTGATCCGGGCCCCGTGGACGACGCTGCCGGAACGCCTGACCGAGCCGGGCATCCTCGCCGCGCTGCGTCTGTCGCTGCTCACCGCGAGCCTGGCCACGCTGGTGTGCCTGATCCTGGGCGTACCACTGGCCTGGGTGCTGGCCCGCCTGGAGTTCCCGGGCCGGCGGTTCGTGCGCGCGCTGGTGACCGTGCCGCTGGTGCTGCCCCCGGTGGTCGGCGGGGTGGCGCTGCTGCTGGTGTTCGGGCGGCGGGGGCTGGTCGGCGAGTGGCTCGACCAGACGTTCGGGCTGAGCCTGCCGTTCACCACCACGGGCGTGGTCGTGGCCGAGGCGTTCGTGGCGATGCCGTTCCTGGTGATCGCCGTGGAGGGGGCGTTGCGCGGCGCCGACGTGCGGTTCGAGGAGGCGGCGGCCACGCTCGGCGCCTCCCGCTGGACCACTTTTCGCCGGGTCACGCTGCCGTTGATCGCGCCCGGGGTGGCCGCGGGCGCCGTGCTCTGCTGGGCCCGGGCGCTGGGCGAGTTCGGCGCGACCATCACTTTCGCGGGCAACTTCCCCGGCCGTACGCAGACCATGCCGCTCGCCGTCTATCTGGCGCTGGAGCAGGACGTGGACGCGGCGATCGTCCTGAGCCTGATCCTCCTCGTCGTCTCGGTCGGCATCCTGGCCGCGCTCCGCGACAAGTGGGTCGCCGCATGAGCTTGGCAGCGCAGCTCGTGATCAAGCGGGACGGGTTCACGCTCGACGTCGACCTGACCGCCGAGCCGGGCGAGGTCGTCGCGTTGCTGGGCCCCAACGGCGCCGGCAAGACCACGACCCTGCGCGCGCTGGCCGGCCTGCTGCCGCTCGACGGCGGCCGGATCACCCTTGACGGCGTACGGCTGGACGGGCTCGCCCCCGAACAGCGGCGCATCGGCGTCGTGTTCCAGGACTACCTGCTCTTCCCGCATCTGAGCGCGCTCGACAACGTCGCCTTCGGTCCCCGGTGCCGCCGGGTGCCGCGGGCCGAGGCGCGCCGGCGGGCCCAGGAGTGGCTGACCCGGGTCGGCCTGACCGAGCACGTACGCAAGAAGCCGCGCCAGCTCTCCGGCGGGCAGGCCCAGCGGGTGGCGCTGGCCCGGGCGCTGGCCTCCGAGCCGCGGATGCTGCTGCTCGACGAGCCGCTGGCCGCGCTCGACGCCCGTACGAGGTTGGAGACCCGGGCCCAGCTGCGGGGGCATCTGGCCGCCTTCCCCGGCGCGACGGTGCTGGTCACCCACGACCCGCTGGACGCGCTGATGCTGGCCGACCGGCTGGTGATCATCGAGGACGGCCGGGTCGTGCAGACCGGCGACGCCGCCACGATCACCGCTCAGCCCCGCACCGACTACGTGGCCCGACTGGTCGGCCTCAACCTTTATCGCGGCCACGCCGACGGCACCACGGTGACCCTGCCCGACGGCTTCACGCTGGTGACCGGGGCCGAACAGCAGGGCGAGGTCTTCGTGGCCTTCCCGCCCTCGGCCGTCGCGCTCTATCCCACCCGCCCCGACGGCAGCCCCCGCAACACCTGGCCCGCGACCGTGACGACCGTCTCGCGGCAGGGTGACTCACTTCGCATCGACCTCGGCGGGCCCCTGCCCGCGGCGGCCGACGTCACCCCCGCCGCAGCCGTTCACCTGGGCCTCGAGCCCGGCCGCGAGATCTGGGCCAGCGTCAAGGCGACCGAGGTACGCGCCTATGAAGCCTGATCGTCCGGGGCATAGTGGGGGCATGGACGCTCTCGATCTGACCGACTACCGCGCGGCCGTGGCCCGGATGTATCTGGCCGGCACAAGCCTGACCGAGTTCCGGGCCGAGCGCGACAAGCTGTTCGCGACCCATCCGCAGTCGGCCATCGCCGAGCCGTCCTCGTTCACCGGCCTGCGCTACTTCCCGCCCAACGACAGCGTGATCGTCGAGGCCGACGTGCGCCCGGCCGACGGCGAGATCGACATCGACACGGGCGGCCCCGACGGCGTGGTCCACTACAACCGCGTGGGCATCATCGAGACGCCGTACGGGGAACTCTCGCTCTGGTGGATCAAGGCGTACGGCGGCGGCCTGTTCCTGCCGGTCCGCGACGCCACCTGCGGCAAGGGCGCGTACGGCGGCGGCCGCTACCTCACCGACACGGTCAAAGGCACCCACGGCCGCGGCCTGCAAACCCTGGGCGGTTCCCGGGTGCGGCTCGACTTCAACTACCTCTACAACCCGTCGTGCGCCTACAACGACGCCTACCTCTGCCCGCTGGCCCCACCGGAAAACACCGTGACCGCCGCCATCGAGGCCGGCGAACTCACGTACCACTGACGCGATCGGACCACGACTGGGTGCCGGCCAAGTTGACCGCTCCCCCGTCGAGCACCGCGGCATAGACGGCCCGGGCCAGCGGCGCACCCCACGTCGACCGCGGCCCGGCATAGGCGGCGACCGGCCCGTCAACGGGACACAACACGCAGACGGCATCGGTGGCCGTCCCGGTCGCCTCCAGCCCCAGCGCCCGAATCGCCTGCGCCTTGGCCTCAGTCACGGTCGCCACGGCATTGACGAGCGCACCATCACTGAGCCGCACAGGCACCCAAGCCACAATGTTGACAGTCCCCACTGCCGGTCGTGCCGTGCCCGCTCCCATGCCGGGCTGATAAGCGCTCACCCCACCCGCCTCGACACCGGGACGCTCACCGCTGTCCCCACCCGCCCCGGCCCCAAGACGCTCACCGCTCACCCCACCCGTCCCGATCCCAAGACGCTCACCGCTCACCCCGCCCGCCCTCATTCCAAGACGCTCGCCGCTCTCCCCACCCGTCCTCCCATCCGACAAATACGAAATGTCCGCATGGGTTGGACCCTGCGGCGTGGAGTGCGGGGAGGTGGATCCCTGGGAGCTGGGGTGCTGTGGCAGGGAGGCGGGTTGCTGGGAGCTGGGGTGCTCTGACGTGGAGTGCGGGGAGGCGGACTGGCGGAAGCTCTGCTGCTCCGGCGCGGAATGCCCGGAGGCGGACTGGCGGAAGCTCGGCTGCTCCGGCGCGGAGTGCGAGGAGGCGGACTGGCGGGAGGTGGAGTGCTGCGGTGTCGGGCGTTGGGGACTGGCGTGCTGGGAGGCGGGGTGTTCGGCGGCCGCCTGGATCGGGGCGCCGAGGCCGACCGTTGCCCAGAGGCGCACTCCCCCGTCGGACACGGCTACCACGTCGGCTACGTCGACTCCGGTCAGCAGGCCTACGCCGGGGCCGTGCAGGTTGAGGTCGGCGGCGATGGTGGTCAGGTGGTCGGCTGGGTCGTCGCGGTCGTAGGACATCGGGACCGTGGCGTTGATCAGCCACGTGCATTCGCCGATGCCGCCGCCCAGGACTGCTGACGAGATCGATCGTACGGGGAAGGGTAGTCGCCACACGAGAAGCGGCACATCGTGGCCGTTCTCGAAGCGGGTGGTCAGCGAAGGCTGCACGGTCAGTCCTCTACGCCGGGCCATTCCGGGGCCAGGACGGCCCAGATCTCGGTGTCGTAGCGGACGCCCTTCCACACGAAGTTCGCCCGCAGGGTGGCCTCGTGCTTGAGGCCCAGGCGGCGGGCCACGTTGGAGCTGGCGACGTTGTCGGGGCGGCAGTGCCATTCGACCCGGTAGACGCCGCGGTCGCGGATCAGCCATTCGATCAGCAGGGCGGCCGACTTGGTGATCAGGCCGCGGCCGGTGCCGGCGGGTTCGAGCCAGCAGCCGATCTCGCACACGCCGGAGGCGTCGTCGAGGTCGAACATCATCACGCCGCCGACGAGCAGACCGTCGAGCCAGATGCCGAGGATCCGGCCCTCGCCGCGCGATTCGAGGTCGGCGTACCGCTGCAGGGTCCGGCGGGCCGAGTCGAGGTCGGTGCTGCGGCTGGCCCACGGGATCCACGGGTCGACCGTGGCCCGCGCCCGTTCCATGTGGGCCAGGAACTGCTCGGCCTGCCACGGAACCAGCTGCCGTAACTCAGCGCCCTTGCCCAGATCGACCTTGAACACGGCCACAGCGTAACCGCTGCCGGCACGCCATTTTCCGGACTCCCCGTGTCCACCCGCCCCGCATAGATTTACGATCATCAATGCATGACGAGGAGGGCACATGGGGATGGTTCGCAGGATCGCGGCCGGGCTGGCCGGCCTGCTGGTGGCCACGGGCTCGGCGGCGGTCGTCGCCACGACACCCGCGCAGGCCGCCCCCAGCCGGGCCGAGCTCGCGCTGCGCTGGGCGCCGATCCACTATCAGGACGTGGACTCGACCGGCACGCACGCGCTGGGCGGCAAGAGCGACTTCATTACCCGGTACGACTTCGACGGCAATCTGAACGGCCGGGACAACTGGGACAACGCCGGCTCGAACACTTCGGCGGCTGTCTATTATTCGGTGCTCGAGACCAGCACGCACTACTACCTGACGTACTTCTTCTTCCACCCGCGCGACTGGATCGACCACCCGTTCTTCGAGACCGAGCACGAGAACGACGGCGAGGGCGTGCTCGAGGTCGTGCAGAAGGACGGCTCGACCTACGGCACGCTCAAGGGCGCGGTCACGGTGGCCCACAGCGACTTCTACTCGTACATCCCGAGCGGCAGCGACTGGACCAACGGCAGCGAGACCATCGACGGCACGCTGCAGCTCAAGGCGTCGCCGCACGACTCGTTCCAGCACCCGGTGACCGCCCAGGAGCGCGGCGGGCACGGGCTCAAGGCGTGGCCGCAGTACGACATCGACGGCGACGGCGTCATCTACTACCCGACGGCGAGCACCTCCGAGGCGCCCAGCAGCTCGAACGACCGCGACGTCAAGTATCAGCTGATCGACATCTTCGCGAGCGGCGGCCTGTGGGCCCAGCGCAACAACACGAACCTGTTCGCCAACCTCGGCACCTTCGCGGGTGACACGTCGGGCGGCTGCGGCCAGGGCACGTGGAGCTGCGGCACGAACTCGGCCAACGCGCCGTGGGGCTGGGACGACGGCAACGACGTGCCGGCACGAGGTGAGATCGCAACTGATCCGGCGAAGCTGGTTGCCTCGTACTTCAAGGTGCCCGGCTCGCTCGACCGCAGTTACAGCTACAACCCGTACTCCGGCGCCGCCGCGGCGCTGAAGGCGGCCAGGAACCTTCCTCCGACGGTCGACTAGGTCCCAGTCGACCGTCAAGGCGCTCCCCGCAGGCTCCCTGCGGGGAGCGCCTCATTTCAGGATTCAGCGAACCTCGAACTCCCACAGCGAGAAGCCGTACTGGTTGGACCGCTTGGTGCCGTACATCCGCACGAACCGCGCGACGGTTCCGCCCGCGTCGACCGTGACCGTGCCGCCCGCGCCGGCGGTCGTGGCGAAGATCCGCCGCCAGGTCTTGCCGTCGAGCGAGACCTCGACCCGGTAGGCGGTCGCGTGCGCGTGCTCCCAGACCAGCTTGACCTCGGTCAGCGTGCGCCGCTCGCGCAGGTCGACCCGCAGCCACTGCGGCTCGGCGAAGCCGCTCGACCAGCGCGACGCCGGGTCGCCGTCGACGGCCTCGGCGGCCCCGAAATGCGGGGCCTCGATGCTGCTGGCGGCCACGACCCCGGTCAGCGCGAGGTTGGCCCCGGACGGGTTCGCCTTCGCGGCCGCTGTCACTTTGGGTGATGACTTGGGCACACTCGTGACCGGCGCCGCCACGGCCCGGCTCGGCGGTGCCGACGGCGGCAGCACCGCCTCGGTCGCGACGGCGGAGGCGGTCGGCACGGCCAGCGACGGCACGCTGGGCGCGGGCACGGCCTTCTCCGTCGTCGCGCGATAGGCGACGTAGAGACCGCCCGCCAGCAGCACCGCGGTGATCAGCCCACTGGCCGCCCACCAGCCCTTACGTGACCGGCGCCGGGCCGGCGGCGGCGCCGGCGGCGCGGTCGCGGGTGGCGGTGCCGCGCCCCCACGCGGCCGCACATCCGGCATTTTCGTCAGCCTCAGACTGTCCGCTCGGGACGGTCGCCTCGGCTCTTCCACTTCGGTTCCCCGCTTACCCTCGAGGGCCGCCCCCTCGCGGCCTCCGACGGGTATCTAAGCGGATGATGGTTACGGAACGTCAGTTACGCGCGAGTAGATCCGTGTCGATTTGTTGTCAAGAAACCGATCAATGCGGCTCGCCCTGCGGGCTGTACGCGGTGAGGAACTTGTCGCGGAACTCGTTCATCGGCCACAGTGGCGCGTCGGGCGCGGGAGTGAGCCCGTCGGTCCAGCCCCAGGAGCCGATCCGGTCGAGCACCTTCGGGTCCTTGGCGACGATCGAGATCGGCACGTCCTTGGTCGAGTTGGTGCCGACCACGACCGAGGCCGGCTGGTGGTCACCGAGCAGCACGAGCACCAGATTGTCGTCGCCGAAATCCCGCACGTACGAGATGAGGCTGTCGATCGAGTAGGCGATCGACCCGGCGTACGCCTGCTTGACCTTCTTGCCGTCGGCGAAGAGCTGCTGCGGGCTCTCGGCGGCCGCCACCTCGGGGCCGTAGACCGAGCCGTCGCCGATCTTGTCCCACGGGAGCATGGTCGGCACCGGCGTCCACGGGGTGTGGCTGGAGGTCAGCGTCACCTCGGCCAGCAGCGGCGGGCGCTTGGCCTTGCCGAACTCGTAGTCGTGGACCTTCTTCATCACGTACTGGTCGGGCATCGTCGACCAGCTCAGCATCGGGCCGTGGTAGCCCAGCGTGTGCGAGTCGTAGATCTGCTGGTAGCCGTAGAACTGCCCCTCGGGCCAGGCGAACGTGACGCCGGGCTCGAACCCGACCGTACGGAAGCCGGCTTTGCCGAAGGCCGAGGTCAGCGTGAGCCGGTCGGTGGCCACCAGATTGCGGTAGCGGTTCTGGTTGTCGACCCAGAGGCCGGACAGGAACGTCGAGTGCGCGAGCCAGCTGCCGCCGCCGAACGTGGGCGAGGTCAGATAGCCGCTGCGGCCGTGGAAGCCCTTGGCCGCGAGCTCCTGCTGCCCGGTGCGCAGCTTGTCGGCGACGGGCTGGTTGAAGGCGGGATTTTCGACGGCGTCGCGGCCGTAGCTCTCGACGAACCCGATGATCACGTCCTTGCCGCGCAGCGCGCTCAGCAGCTGATCCTGCGGCAGGTCGCGGAAGTCGTCGTCCTGCACCTCGCGGGCGAAGCTCTTGCGGTCCTCGATGTCTTGCGGGACCGCCAGCACCGTGTCGCGGGCCAGGTCGGTCGCGGTCTGGCTGGCCACCGGGATGCCGCCGACGAGCTGGAAGCTCATGACGGCGAGCGTGACCCAGGCCGCGGAGAGGGTGACCACGCCGCCCCGGACCAGGCGCGGATGCGTGGGCAGCAGCCGGGCCAGACGCCGTACGGAGAAGGTCATCGCGACCAGGGTCAGCGCGGCCAGCAGGACGCCGCCCGCGGCCACCCCGATCGCGCCGCCCTTGCCCACCGAGTCGGTGAGGAAGTTGAAGCCGTCCTTGAACAGCATCCAGTCGAGCACCGGGTCGAACGCGCGGGCCAGCACGGCGAAGAACGCGATGTCGATGATCTTCAGAACGGTCAGCGCGCCCAGCAGGACGCCGAACACGGTGGCCGTGACGCGGCGGGCCCGGGCCGGCAGCACGAGCAGCAGGGCCGCCACGAGCAGGCCCTCGATCGGCACCCGGACCAGCGCCGTGCCCCAGAAGTTGCCGGGTGGGAGCCGGGTGATCTGGTCGGGGACCACCAGCGCGAGAAAGACGAGGAGCGCGGCGAGGGTGGTGACCACCGCGCCGCCGATCCGGCGTACGTGCTTGTTGACCGACACTGGGAACTTCCTCACCGCTGGATTACACACCTGCCATCAGGTACACGCTGGGTGAGGGCTCGCGGTTCAGCCGTGGGCGGAGATGGCGCTCACCCCGGCCAGCAGGGCGTTGATCTCGGCCGGGGCCGCGGGCTTGCCGAACAGGTAGCCCTGCCCGTGGTCGATGCCGATGCTGCGCAGCGTCGACCACTGCTCGTCGGTCTCGATACCCTCGGCCACGGTCTGCATCTTGAGCGCCTGCCCGAGGCCGGCCACGGCGTCGACCAGGGCCACGTCGTCGTCGTCGATGTGCACGTCGTCGACGAACGTCTTGTCGATCTTGATGACGTCGACCGGGAGCTGCTTGAGATAGCTGAGCGACGAGTAGCCGGTGCCGAAGTCGTCGATGGCCAGGCGTACGCCCAGCCCGCGCAGCGCGTGCAGGGTGCGCTTGGCGGTCTCGATGTCCTCCATCAGCATCGACTCGGTGATCTCGAGGGTGAGCGAGGCGGCGTCGACCCCGGCGTCCGCGAGCGCGGCGGCGACGTCGTCGACCAGGCCCGCGTACTGGAACTGCCGGGCCGAGAGGTTGACGTTGATCTTGAGGTCGGCCGCGGCCGGCGACTCGGCCCGCCAACGGGCGAGCTGGGTGCAGGCCTCCCGCAGCACCCACCGGCCGAGCGGCACGATCAGGCCGTTGGCCTCGGCGGCGGCGATGAAGTGATAGGGGCCGAGCAGCCCGTCGCGCGGGTGCTGCCAGCGCACCAGCGCCTCGACCGAGGTGACGCGCTGGGTCTGCATGTCGACCACCGGCTGATAGAGCACCAGGAACTCGTCGTGCTCGAGGCCGTGCTCCAGGTCGCTGCGCAGCTGCGCCTCCTCCAGCACCGACATCGTCATGGTCGGGTCGAAGACGGCGTAGCCGTTGCGGCCGGCCCGCTTGGCGGCGTACATCGCCAGGTCGGCGTTGCCCAGCAGGTGGTCGGCCGAGGAGCCGTTCTCCCCGTACGCGGTCGAGGTGGCGATGCCGATGCTCAGTGAGCAGGTGACGTCGCGGCTGGCCAGGCGGATCGGTTCGCGGATCGTGCGGACCAGCCGCTCGGCCAGCGCGGCGGCGTCACCCGGTTCGAGGTCGTGCATGAGGATCGCGAACTCGTCGCCGCCGAGGCGAGCGAGCACGTCGGAGGGGCGTACGTGCCGGCGCAGCCGACCGGCGATCGTCGAGAGCAGGTCGTCGCCCGCGCTGTGCCCCAGGTTGTCGTTCACCAGCTTGAAGTCGTCGAGGTCGAGCAGCAGCACGGTGACCGGGTTGCCGCCGGGGGCCGACACGGCCTCCTCCAGCCGCCGCCGGAACAGGGCGCGGTTGGGCATGCCGGTCAGCGAGTCCGTGTACGCCTGCAGGTGCAGCTTGTCCTCGAGCGCGCGGCGGGCGCCGATGTCGCGCAGGCTCACCACGACGGCCTCGATGTCCGGGTCGTCCATCCAGTTGGTGGCGAGCACGTCGAGGTAGACCCACTCGCCCTCCGCGTTGCGCAGCTGCGACTCGGCCCGCCTGCTCTGCCCGGTCGGCAGGGCCAGCAGATCGTCCAGGAACGTGCCGGCCAGGACCCGGCGCTCGTCGGGCAGCAGCTCGTTGAGCCGGTTGCCGACCATCGCGGCGGCCTCGAAGCCGAGGAGCTGCCCGACGGACTCGTTGGCGTACCGGATCGTGGTGTCCGGCCCGATGGCGATCACCGCGTCGGCCGAGGCGGCCAGCATCGTCTCGGCGCGGTGCTCGGTGGCCTGGCGGCGGTCGTCGAGCCAGCGCCGGCTCTTCGCGTAGATCGCGGTCAGGCCGACCACGCAGGCCATCATCGCGACGAGCACGAAGGTGGTGCCGGCGGTGGTACCCGCGCGGACCGGGAGCAGGACGGCGTAGCCACCGATCGCCATCACGCCGAGGCCGATGACGAAGCGGGGTGACCAGAGGGCGGCCGCCGTGACCAGCAGCAGCACCGCGGCGGGCAGATAGAGCATCCAGCCGTCGGGGTCGACCCAGCCGAACAGCAGCATCACCGGCAGCTCGCCGAACCACCAGGCCACCAGCCAGCGTTTGGTGCGCCCGTCGCGCACCAGCCGGCTCCACGGCAGCGAGAACAGGGCCAGCTGGGCCAGTACGGCCAGCGCCACCGGGATCAGCCACCACCGGTCCAGCGGGTCCCAGCCCATCGCGATGCGGGCGCCGCCGATCGCGGTGACCACGGCCGCGATGCCGGCCCCGATGCGCAGCTGGCGCGCCCAGTACTCGGCAGTGTGATCGTCCATCTCGACATTCCGCACGGGCGCCTCGATCGGCTCACCGTTCTGCAACCTGAGTCTTTCGGGGGTCATGACAAATGTCAGTGGCTGAGTGAGTGCTCGCTCATTAGAGTGGTCGGACGTGGAGAACAAACGACGGCGTGTGCCCGCGCTCGCGCCCGAGGAGCGGCGCGAGGCCTTGATCGCCGCCACGATCCCGTTGCTGCACGAGCACGGGGTCGACGTCAGCACCCGGCAGATCGCCCAGGCCGCCGGCGTCGCCGAGGGCACGATCTTCGGGGTCTTCGAGACGAAGACGTCGCTGGTCGTGTGCTCGGTGATCAAGGCGCTGGACGCCCAGCCGACTGTCGACGCGCTGGCCGCGATCGACCGGTCGGCCCCGCTGCGCGACCGGCTCGTGCGGGCGGCCGAACTGCTGCACGCCCGGTTCGCGGAGAACGCACAGATCATGACGGCCGCGCGCAAGCTGGTGATGACCGGCGACGCACCGGCCCACATGGTCGCGAACCGGGAGCGGCTGCACACGGCGCTCACCGAGGTCATCACGCCGGGCGCGGAGGAACTGCGCCGGCCACCGGCGGCGGTGGCCTCACTGCTGCTGCTCTTCTGCGGCGCCAACACGTACGGGCCGTTCGGCGACCCGGACAACTTCAGCGGCGAGGACACGGTATCCCTGCTGCTCGACGGACTGCTCATCCGACGGGGGACCCACTAGTGCTCATCCAGCTACTCAGGAAACATCTACCGCCCTACCGGCGAGACATCACGCTCGTCGTGCTCTTCCAGTTCCTGCAGACCCTGGCCACGCTCTATCTGCCCACGCTCAACGCCGACATCATCGACAACGGCGTGGTCAAGGGCGACACGGGCTACGTCATGCAGATCGGCGGCTGGATGCTCGCCGTGACCGTGGGCCAGATCGCCACCCAGATCGTCGCGGTCTACTTCGGCGCCCGTACGGCCATGGCGGTCGGACGCGACGTGCGGGGCTCGATCTTCTCGCGGGTGCAGGAGTTCTCGGCCCGCGAGGTCGGGCAGTTCGGCGCCCCCTCGCTGATCACCCGCACCACGAACGACGTCCAGCAGATCCAGATGCTCGTGCTGATGACCTTCACGCTGATGGTCTCGGCGCCGATCATGTGCGTCGGCGGCATCGTGCTGGCCCTGCGGCAGGACGTGCCGCTCTCGGGCCTGCTGCTGGTCATCGTCCCGATCCTGGTCACCGTGGTGGCGCTGATCATCGTGCGGATGCGGCCGCTGTTCCGCTCGATGCAGAAGCGGATCGACCGGGTCAACCAGGTCATGCGCGAGCAGATCACCGGCATCCGGGTGATCCGCGCGTTCGTCCGCGACGAGCGCGAGCAGGAGCGCTACGAGGTCTCGAACGACGAGCTGACCGACGTGTCGCTCAAGGCCGGCAAGCTGATGGCGCTGATGTTCCCGAGCGTGATGCTGATCGTGAACCTGTCCAGCGTCGCCGTGCTCTGGTTCGGCGGCCACCGCATCGACTCCGGCGCGATGCAGATCGGCGCGCTCACCGCGTTCCTCAGCTACCTCATGCAGATCCTCATGTCGATCATGATGGCGACCTTCATGTTCGTGATGATCCCGCGGGCCGAGGTCTGCGCCGAGCGGATCGAGGAGGTGCTGGACACGGAGTCGAGCGTCGCCCCGCCGGCCCGGCCCGTCACCGAGGTCACCCAGCACGGCCGGCTCGACCTGCGCGACGTCGACTTCCACTACCCCGGCGCCGAGTCGCCGGTGCTGTGCGGGATCGGCCTGACGGCCCGGCCGCGCGAGGTCACCGCGATCATCGGCAGCACCGGCAGCGGCAAGACCACGCTGCTCAACCTGGTGCCGCGGCTGTTCGACGCGACCGGCGGCCAGGTGCTGGTGGACGGCGTCGACGTGCGCGAGCTCGACCCGGGCCTGCTGTCCCGGCTGGTCGGCCTGGTGCCGCAGCGGCCCTACCTGTTCACCGGCACGGTGGCTTCCAACCTGCGGTACGGCAACCCCGACGCGACCGACGAGGAGCTGTGGCAGGCGCTCGAGGTGGCCCAGGCCCGTGACTTCGTCGAGCGCATGGAGGGCGGGCTCGACGCCCCGATCGCCCAGGGCGGCACGAACGTGTCGGGCGGCCAGCGGCAACGGCTCGCGATCGCCCGGGTGCTCGTGCACCGGCCCGAGATCTACCTGTTCGACGACTCGTTCTCGGCGCTCGACTACGCCACCGACGCCGCGCTGCGGGCCGCGCTGACCGACCACATCGCCGACGCCACCGTGGTGATCGTGGCCCAGCGGGTCAGCACGATCCGCGACGCCGACCGGATCGTGGTGCTCGACGACGGCCGGGTGGCCGGCACCGGCACTCATGCCGAGCTCATGGACACCAACGCCACGTACCGGGAAATCGTTCTTTCGCAGCTCACGGCTCAGGAGGCCACCGCATGACCGCGCCTCGTCGACCCGGACCGCCGGTGGGTGGACCGCCCGCCGTCCGGATGATGGCCGGGCCCGCCCCGACCGAGAAACTGCAGGACTTCAAGGGCTCGACCCTGCGGTTGCTGCGCCGGCTCAAACCGCAGCGGGTGCTGGTCGGCTTCGTGATGCTGGCCGGCGCGGTCAGCGTCGCCCTGTCCGTGATCGGCCCCTACCTGCTCGGCCACGCCACCGACGTGATCTTCCGCGGCGTGATCGGGCAGATGTTCTCGCCCGGGG
The DNA here is from genome assembly GCF_016785085.1 of Paractinoplanes lichenicola. GTDB lineage: Bacteria > Actinomycetota > Actinomycetes > Mycobacteriales > Micromonosporaceae > Actinoplanes > Actinoplanes lichenicola. The sequence goes on along the minus strand of NZ_JAENHO010000002.1, from coordinate 539,396 downwards.
AAACCAAGAACGATGTGATCGGGGCCCTCCGCGCCCGGGGCGAGAACACCCAGGCCGACCTGCTCTCGGCGCTCGACTTCACGCCGGGCCGGGGCATCGACTTCGACCAGCTGGCCCGGGTGCTGGCCTGGGTCGCGATCGTCTACGTGTTCGCCTGGCTGTTCGGCATCCTGCAGGGCCGGATCACCGCCACCGTGGTGCAGCGGGCGGTCTATCACCTGCGGCAGGAGGTCGAGGCGAAGCTGTCCCGGCTGCCCCTGTCGTATTTCGACCAGCAGCCCCGCGGCGAGGTGCTGAGCCGGGCCACCAACGACACCGACAACATCGCGCAGACCCTGCAACAGACGTTCGCGCAGCTCATCACGTCGCTGCTGATGATCGTCGGGGTGCTCGGGGCGATGTTCTGGATCTCTCCCCTGCTCGCCCTGATCGCGCTGGTCACGGTGCCGGTGTCGTTCTTCGTGACCACCGCCGTCGGCAAGCGCTCGCAGCCCAACTTCGTCGCGCAATGGGCCACCACGGGCCGGCTCAACGGGCACATCGAGGAGATGTTCACCGGGCACTCGCTGGTCAAGGTGTTCGGCCGGCAGGACGAGGCCTCGGCCGTCTTCCAGGAGCACAACGATAAGCTGTACGCGTCGTCGTTCCGCGCCCAGTTCATCAGCGGCCTGATCCAGCCGGCCATGATGTTCATCAGCAACCTGAACTACGTGCTGGTGGCCGTGGTCGGTGGCCTGCGGGTGGCCTCGGGGTCGTTGTCGCTGGGCGAGGTGCAGGCCTTCATCCAGTATTCGCGGCAGTTCAGCCAGCCGCTGACCCAGGTCGCCTCGATGGCCAACCTGATCCAGTCGGGTGTCGCCTCCGCCGAGCGGGTGTTCGCCCTGCTCGACGCGCCCGAGCAGTCGCCCGATCCCGCAGTCAAGGACCTTCCTCCCGTACGGGGTGAGATCGTCTTCGACGACGTCTCGTTCCGCTATGTTCCCGACAAGCCGCTCATCTCCGGCCTGTCGCTGTCCGTCGCGCCCGGTCAGACCGTGGCCATCGTCGGGCCGACCGGTGCGGGCAAGACCACGCTGGTCAACCTGCTGATGCGCTTCTACGACGTCGACTCGGGGCGGATCCTGCTCGACGGGGTCGACATCGCCACGATGCCGCGCGAACAGCTGCGCGAGGAGATCGGGATGGTGCTGCAGGACACGTGGCTGTTCGGCGGCACGATCGCGGAGAACATCGCGTACGGGGCCGACTCGTTCGACATGACCGCGGTGCAGGCGGCGGCCGAGGCGGCCCACGTCGACGCGTTCTGCCGCACACTGCCCGACGGCTACGACACGGTGATCGACGAGGAGGGCTCGAACGTCAGCGCCGGCCAGAAGCAGCTGATCACGATCGCCCGCGCATTCCTGGCCGAGCCGTCGATCCTGATCCTCGACGAGGCCACGAGCTCGGTCGACACCCGTACGGAGGTGCTGATCCAACGGGCGATGGCGACGCTGCGCGAGAACCGCACGTCGTTCGTGATCGCCCACCGCTTGTCGACGATCCGCGACGCCGACGTGATCCTGGTGATGGAGAACGGGTCCATCGTCGAACAGGGCACCCACGAGTCGCTGATCGCGGCCGGTGGGGCCTACGCGCGGTTGTACTCGGCGCAGTTCGCGCAGGCGGTGGCCGAGGTCGACTGAGCTCTGAACAAAAGGCGACGGGGGCGGCCGAGTGGCTGCCCCCGTCTTCGTTCTTTACTTACTTAACGGTCGACTTGATCTGGTCGGTGAAGGCCGGCAGGGTGCCCTTGCCAGGCTCGCCGCCAACCCACGCCCGCAGGACGACCGAGGTGCCCGACTTGAACTTGGGCGAACCGCGCCAGACACCGTCGGCGCCCGTCTTGCCGCTCCACTTGGTCACCCAGGCGCCGTTCACCCACTGCTGGACGGCAGCGGTCTGACCGGCTCCCCAAGGCATGCCCTTGACGCCCAGGTTCAGCTGACCCTTGGTCGAGGTCGAGACCACGAACACCGGGTCCTGCTGCACCCACACGGCGATCTCGTTGGACTTCACGCCCTGCGAGAGCGTCGCGAAGCGCGTGCCCCAGGTGATGTTCTGCTCGAACCAGTAGTAGCCGTCCTCGTCAGCGGTCACGTTCTTGACCCACTTGAGGGCGCCGCCACCGACGGTCGCGCTCCACAGCTGGACCTGCTTGCCGGGGGCAACAGTGCCCTCGACCTCGACCTTGGACGGGCCGACAACCTTCGTGGGCTTCGCCATGATGGTCGGCTTGGGAGCCTCACCGGGCTCACCCGGCTCCTCCGGCGCGGTGCCGTGGGCCGCGATGGTGATGACACCCTCGGTCACGGTGCCGACGTTGCCCTCGCCATAACCGGTGACCCGGATGGTCTCGGCCGGCTCAGCGCCGGGCGTCACGAGCAGCGGAACCTTGGCCACGTCGATGACAGTGCCCTCGACCGTGCCCTTGGCGATGGTCCACGGGGTGGCACCCGGGTTGGTGAAGTCGTCCGCACTCGCGGCCCGCTTGCCGTCCGACGCGCCGCCGGCGAAGACGACGGTCAGCTTGATGTCGTCGTCGGCCCAGCCGCTGACGACACCGGTCACCTGGACCGTCTCGCCTTCCTTGCCGGTCACATTGTTGATCTCGAGGTCCGGCGCCTTGTCATCGTTCGACAGGGTCAGCGTCGACGTCGTGGCCGCGGCGCCCGTCGCCAGGTTGGCGATAGTGCCGGCCGACGGCGTGGCGGTGAACTTCGCCCACTCCGCCTTCTCGTGGATCTTGTCGCCGTTCACCAGAACAACGACGTAACCCTCGGTCTCGCCGGCCTGGATGTTCACCGTCGCGTTGCCCTCGGTCAGCAGGCTGTAGTCACCGGAGCCGATGGTGTTCACGTTGAAGGTGTCCGAGGCCGCACCGGCGCCGGAACCCGTCGTGTCCGTGACGTCGAACGAGATCGCCTGGGAGCTGGGGTTGCTCAGCTTGACCGGGAGCAGGACCGCGTGCGGCATGTTCCCCTCGTCCATCGTCACGCTGTCGAACTTGAACGTCGGGGCGGCGTCGTCGTCCTTGATCGTGATCAGGGCCGTCGAGGGGCTGTAGCCGACGAATTCCGACGAGGTGGCGATGCTGAAGGTCTCGTCCGGCTCGTCCATCAGGTCACCGTTGATGTCGACGGTGAACGTCTGCTTGGTGGAGCCGGCCGGGAAGGTGACCGTGCCGCTGGTCGGCATGTAGTCGACGTTGGCCGTCGCGGTGCCGGGGGTCGTCTTCCACATCACGGTGACCGGGGTGGAAGCGGCCTGGCTCAGCGTCGCGGTGAAGGTCGCCGGCTTGCGGCCGTTGTTGCCCTCGTCGATGCTGACCGGCGTGACACCGGTGGTCAGGTCCTTCTCGTCGATGATCGTGCCCATGGCGGACGCCGGGGTGCCGACCGTGGCACCCGTCGCCTTGTCCAGCCCGATGGTGAAGTCCTCGGGCTGCTCGTAGACGTCGTCCTTCTTGAGCGGGATCAGGATATTGGCGGCCACCGTGCCTGCCGCCGGATTCGGCGCCGTGGCGGCGGGAACGGTGACGAACCGCTTGGTCGCGTCGGCGTCGTAGTCGAAGTCCGTGCCGGCAGTCGCGGTGCCGTGGCCGGTCATCGGCGTGGTGGTCAGCGACGACCACCAGGCCTTGATCTCGGTGTCGGAGCCGTGGTCGGCGGTGACCTTGAAGCTGGCGCTCGTGCCTTCCTTGGCGTCAGCGGCCTTGGCAATGCTCAGAACGGGGTCGACCGCATCCTTCGGGTCGTCCTTGATCTGGACCTTCACCTGCTGCGGCAGAACATTGCTCGCAGGACCGGTGCCCAGCACCGTCAAGTCCTCGACGAGCGCACTGTCCTTCAGGCCGTCGCTCGTGATCGTCACATCTTCGGCCTTAAAAGTGCCGCCGACCGGGATCGTCACGACCTTGTTCGCCAGCGCCGTGTAGTCGGTCGCGACCTTAGCGGTGCCGTCGAGAGTGGTCAGGTTGACCGTGTAGGCCTTCTCGGCCGTCCAACCCGTGGGCAGCGCCGCCGTGACCGTCGCCTTGGCCGGGGTCAGCGAGCCGGCCGCGGCTTCCTGAGCCGGCGTCGTCGACGCCGGCGTCGTCAGAGTGAAGGACGGCGCGTCACCGTCGGTGATCGTCAGATCCGCCGTCGTCGCGGTGTCGTCACTCCCGTTGACCGCCTTGACCACGAAGGTCTCGTCACCCTCGTAGATCTGGTCAGCCGCCGCCTTCACCGTGATGGTGCCAGTGGTGTGGGTGGTGTCGACCGAGATAGTGGCGGCGCTGGTGAGTGCGAAGTCCGTGGAGCTGGCGTGGTTCGCGCTGACCGACGGAACAGCGCTGATCGAGTACGAAGCGGGACTGGCGTTGACTGCCGCCCCGTTGTACTTGTAGTCGATTGTGAGAATGCCGTTCTCAGCGACCGTGGTCGACTGGGGCGTGAGCACAAGGTCACCCGGGTCGGCCATCGCCGGCGAGGAATACACGAGTGCGGGCGCAACGCCGATGGCAGCTGCGACGGCGGCAGAAAGCACCATCCGCACGGGCTTTTTGCCAAACAGCGCGAACGGAACGGAGCCGCTCGTCGCCGCATGGGCTTCTGAATAGGCCATGTCCTTCTGTTCTCCTTCGGCGGCTGGGCTGCCTCCGTCGGGGGAGGCCCCTGGCTTTGCGTCTCCGCCTCGCGGCGGGTTTGCCTGTTCGGGTACCGCACCGATGGCGGGGCTCGGGGAAACCGGCTTGGGCCGGCCGAGCAGCGAAAACCGAGAAAGATCCGGCTTCTCGCCTTCCGTAATCTAACCGGCCTATCGCCTCGTTACCGGCGGAACGGTTTTTTCGGCTTAAATCGGCCAAACGCTCTAAGCCGAGGGGTGCCGCAGCATGCATTCGACCAGCCCGGACGCCGGCAAACAGACCGGTCTGGTCAGGCGGAGACCGTAAGCCGTCGGCGTCGGAGGGCGGCCCGCAGCAGCCACGGCGCGGTGCCCACGGCCAGGAACAGCGTGAGCAGCGGCAGGCGCCACCACATGGAGATGTGGCGGGACGGCGGTTCCGCGGGCGGGGTGGCGACCCACAACCGGGCGGACTTGGACCAGGCCAGGAACGCGTCGCCGATCGGGGCCAGGCCGAGGGCGTACCGCTTGGTCCAGGGGGTGGAGAGCGGTAGGCCGGCCACCTCGCCGAACTGGGACAGGCCCGTGGCCAGGGAAGCATCGCCGTGGACGCGGGCGGCGCCGATGGTGACGGCGGTGGCGGAGAGGCTGATGCCGAGGACGAGCGGGCCCGAGTCGACGTTGGCGGGGCCGTCGAAGCCGACCGGATACTCCCGTACGGCGGGGCCGAGGCCCAGCGGGGCGTCGAGGAACCACGTACGGAATCGGGTGTATTGCTGGGTGGCGAAGTCGGCGTCGATCTCGGGCAGGAAGCGGTTGATCATGCTTTGCGAGGTGCCTTGGGCCCCGGAGGTGGGCTCGCCCGTGTCGGCGTCGGCCGTGTGCGGGATCAGCTGGGTGGCGGGGTCGAGGCTCGCCCGCACGTTGGCCAGCCAGACGATCGTCGTGACGTCGTATTTGGGGGTGAGCAGTTTGTCGTGCAGGCGGAGCGACGCCATGGCCACCGTCGAGTCGACCGGCCACGCCTGGCCGGGATAGGAGACCAGGTAGGGCGTGGGGGACCCGTCGAAGGCGGCGGCGATCTCGGCCGAGTCCTGCTCGAACCTCCGCACCTCGGCGGGGTCGCGCGACAAGGAAACGATGCCGCCGCGCAGCCAGTTGACCCAGCCGCGGTAGAAGACGCCGTACCGCAGGGGCATGTCGCCGCCGAAGGGGGCCCGGCCCGCGTCCGACTCGAGGTGGGTCAGGGCCCAGCGCGCGTCGTCGGCCCGGCCCTCGTCGACCGCCGTCAGACCGTACAGGGCGTACAGGAAGAAATAGCCCTCGGGGAAGAGCTCCTGCGCCTGCTCGGCCGCGCCCGATTCCAGCTCGGCGCGGAGGAAGGCCAGCTGCGGGGAGATGCCGCCGCCGGCCGGTGCGGTCAGGCGGGCCGCGCCCAGGGCGGCGGTAGCCGTGATCGCCACCGCGAGCACGAGCCGCACGATCCTCAGCACCGCACGAGCTTAGACGGCATGATCAAATGGGGATGCCTCTCCACTTACGCGTCGCGGCGATCTCAGGGAACTGACAGCGCGTGGTTGTTGTCCGTTCATCCCGAACATCACATCCGGCCCGAGTTGGCTTGTTCGTAACCTGTTGGCCACCGGAAAGCCGGACGAGACTGATGGCGTGAGGTTGACCAAGCTTCCACGCATATTGGAGTGCGCATTAATGAATGCTCTGCGTTCCAAGAAGACCCTGGCGCTGGTGGCGGCCGCGGTCGTCGCGATTCCGTCGGCCGCCCTGGCCGGCGACGGCCACCACGACAACACCCAGGCCGCCCGGCAGGCGATCAAGGGTGGTCAGGCTCGCAACGTCATCCTGCTCATCGGTGACGGCATGGGCGACAGCGAGATCACCATCGCCCGCAACTACCAGGTCGGCGCGAACGGCCGCCTGGCGATGGACAAGCTGCCGCTGACCGGCGCCTACACCACGTACGCGGTGCAGAAGGACGACCCGAGCAAGCCCGAGTACGTGACCGACTCGGCCGCCTCGGGCAGCGGCTGGGCCACCGGCCGCAAGACCTACAACGGCGCGATCTCGGTGACCCCGGACGGCAAGCCGCAGCCGACCATCCTCGAGCTGGCCAAGAAGGCCGGCTACCGCACGGGCGACGTCACCACGGCCGAGCTGCAGGACGCGACCCCGGCCGTGCTCGGCTCGCACGTGATCAACCGCGACTGCAAGGGCCCCGACGCGATGGCCACCTGCGCGGTCAACGACAAGGTCAACGGCGGCGCCGGCTCGATCGCCGAGCAGCTCGTGCAGACCAAGCCCGACCTGCTGCTCGGCGGCGGCAAGCAGTACTTCGACCAGACCGTCAAGGCCGGGCAGTACAAGGGCAAGACCGTCACCCAGCAGGCCCAGGCCAACGGCTACCACGTCGTGACCGACGCCGCCGGGCTGGCCGCGGCCAAGGGCGACAAGCCGATCCTGGGCGCGTTCGCCAAGAACAACATGGACCTCGAGTGGGTCGGCCCGAAGCCGACGCGGACGGGCACCACGCCCGCCAAGTGTGAGGTCAACACCGCCCGTACGGCGACGCAGCCGCACCTGGTCGACATGGCCACCAAGGCGATCGACGTGCTGGACAAGCAGACCAAGCACAGCCGCCAGGGCTTCTTCCTGCAGATCGAGGGCGCCTCGATCGACAAGCAGGACCACGCGGCCAACCCGTGCGGCCAGATCGGTGAGACCGTGGCCTTCGACGCCGCGATCAAGAAGGTGCTCGAATACCAGAAGCGCAACCCCGACACCCTGGTCGTCGTCACCGCCGACCACGGCCACACCAGCCAGATCGTCGAGGAGGCGACCCTCGGCTACACGGCCACGCTGATCACGCACGACAACGCGAACATGACGATCAGCTACGCCACGGCCGAGATCACCGGCTCGCAGCAGCACACCGGCACCGAGGTGCGGATCGCCGCGGGCGGCCCGCAGGCGGCCAACGTGCTCGGCGTGACCAACCAGACCGACCTGTTCTTCACGATGAAGCGGGCGCTGGGCGTTCGCTGACCAGTCGCAAGGCCAGGGCCGGGCAACGGTCCACCGCTTGACGTGCCGCCGGCTCCAGGGCCGGCGGCACCGTCATGTCACCCCGGGCCACCGGAAAGCCCCAGTCGTCCTCAGTGAGCAACTCGGGCAGCAACTCGGCGCACAGGCCGCGCCCGTCACACGCCGTCCAGTCGACGTGCAAGCGGCGGCTTGCCGGCTCTTGCCCGCGGCCGATCCTCGTCGTCTCGGCGTGGCTCATCGGTGGCTCCTCTCGGCCAGGCATTGTCCGGCCAGATGCGCGGTGGCGTCGGCGTGGAAGGCGCGCATGGCGCTGTGGATCAGGCGGGCCGTGCCGTCCGGGTGGCGGCAGGCGCCGCGACCGGTGACCAGGCGGGCCAACCGCTCGACCTCGGCCGGCAGGCCCGGTCGGGCTCGGCGTGCGGCCAGGTCGGAGAGCGTGCTCGCGAGCCTGGGCAGACCGTTGACGCACGGCCCGCATTGGCCGGCGCTCTGCTCGGCCAGATAACCGGCGATCCGGGCCGTCTCGACGAGCCCGCACGCGCCGACCGGCAGCGCCATGATCACGCCGGCGCCGGGACTGCCCCCGTACGGCGTAAGAGCCGCGCGACTGACCGGCAGGCGAGGGTCGGCCGGCACCCAGGCGCCGTGATACCCACCGACGAGCACCGCGGCGAGTGGCGCCGTGGCCCCACCCGCGGCCGCGATCAGGTCACCCAGCGCCACCCCGTAACCGGCCTCGACCACGCCCGGTGACGCGACCGCGCCACTGACCGTGGCCAGAAAGGTGCCCGGCTCGTCATAGGTGCCGGCCGCGCGGAACCAGCCGGGCCCGTAGCGCGCGATCATCGCCAGGTGCGCGAGTGTCTCGACGTTCTGCACCAGGGTCCCCGCGTCGGTGATCCGCACCAGCTTGTCGGCCGGGACCGCACCCTGGCCCGCTACGGCCGACGCCACCGCGCTCTCCTCCCCCGCGACGAACGCGTCGGGCGCCGCGACCAGCCGGACCGGCACCCGATCGAGCCCGGCCGACCGGCGCTGGTCGAGCAGGCGGGCCAGTGCGGGGTGGGCCGAGGCGGGCACATAGAGAACAGCGCTCCGGGCTCCGGCCGCGACCAACTGGAGGCCGTCGAGAACCAAGTTCGGCGCGTACGCGAGCAGGGCCTTGTCCTTGCCGCTGGCCGGCTCGCCCTCGGCGCCGTTCGCGATCACCACGGCGGGCCGGTTGGTGGCCGCGACGGCGGCGAGCTTGCGCCACAACGGGAAGCCGGCGCCGCCGCGACCGGTCAGCCCGGCGTCGCGGGCCATGCCGATCACCTGGGTGAGGTCGGCGGCGGGCAGGCGGCCGTGCTGGGTCAGGTGGACGTCGAGCCGGGTCCCGGCGGGGTCGGCAAGCAGCCTGGACTCCACCGAGCTGCCGGGTGGTGCCTCCGCGACGCTGGTCATCGAACCTCCTCGTACGAGCCGGGCTGAGCCGACGCCCGAGCGCCGAAATGGGCCGGCGGCGGAGTGCCGGGCTGGGGCGGAGTGCCGGGCTGGGGCGGAGTGCCGGGCTGGGATGGGGTGCCGGGCTGGGTCAGGGCTGGGGTGGGGGCGGGGAGCAGGCGTGGGTTGATGTGCCGTCGCGCTCGTTCGGGGAAGCGGGAGAAGGACGGGGCCAGGCGCCAGCCCACGGCGGCCACGACGAGCAGCGTGCACAGGGCCGAGATCGTCCAGAGCCAGACCGTGCCGTTGTCGGAGCCGGTGCCGAGGCCGTGCAGCAGCGCGACCGGCCAGCACAGGTAGGCCAGCCAGTGCACGATCCGCCAGACCCGGGCGCCGAGCCGCTTGCGGAGCAGGCTGGTGATCACGATGGCGAGCAGCAGGTCGAACGCCAGCGTGCCCAGGCCCTGCCAGACCGGGCGGTAGTTGCCCGCGAACGGCAGCACCAGGTCGAAGACGCGCAGCTGGGCGTACGGGTCGAAGAGCAGGCTGACCACGTGCCCGGCCAGGAACACCACGGCCAGCAGGGCGGCGTTGCGGTGCAGCAGGTTCACGGCGAAGCGGGGCAGGCCGAACGCCGTACGGCCGCTGCGGGCGCCGATGCCCAGCGCGACCACCACGGTCAGCAGCACGAGCGAGACCACGCCGCTGCCCCGCGCGAAATACCACAGGGCGTCGGTCATGACAGACCCGCAAAAGACGCCGGCCACCCGCCGAGCCGCAGCACGTCGAGGGCCGGGGTGACGAGCCGGCTGGGTGCGCCGCCGAGCAGGGCCGGGGCGTCGTGACCGCGGACGATCGCGGCCGTGCTCAGGGTGTTGGCCCGCAAGCAGGAAAAAGCGGCGACCGAGACCGTACGCCACACGCGCGGCGCGGGCCGGCCGGTGCGCGGGTCGACGATGTGGTGCAGCAGTTCGCCAGGCCGGCCCCACGTACGCGATGCCGTGCTCGACGTGGCCATAGCCGCGCCCGCCGGAAGCCGTACGGTGCAGGAAGGGTCTTCCGGACGGTCCCGCACCAGCACGCGCCAGCCGCCGTCGGGCCCGTCGCCGGCGGTCGCGATGTCTCCGCCCAGCGCGACCAGCACGCCCACGCCGAGCTCGGCCGCGATCCGGGCGGCGGCCCGGTCGGCGGTGACCGCCTTGGCCGTGGCCCCCAGGTCGAGCAGCACCCCGGCCGGCACGGTCAGCTCGCGGTCCTCGAGCCGCACGGACCGCCAGTCGGGGGCCGTGAAGACGCGGACCGCTGGCGCCACCTCGCGCCCGGTCAGCGCCGCGAAGTCCCGGTCGTAGCCGAGGCCGCACAGCGCCGCCCCCACGGTCGGGTCGACGTCGCCGCCGGTCTCGCGGGCCGCGGTCAGCGCCGCGGCGACCAGCTCGGCCAGCAGCGGGCTGACCGTGACGGGCCGGCCGGTGCAGGCTCGCCGCAGCTCGGAGTCGTCGCGGAACCGGCTGCAGGCCCGGTCGACGGCGGCCAGCTCGGCCTTGAGAACAGCGGCGGCCGAACTCAAGCGCTCGGGGTCGGTGACGACCACCCGGGCGACGGTCCCCCAGACATTCCACTGGGCCGTATCAACGCCGACGGGCAATGCCTCGATGAGCGGCATGTCACGAACCCCCGGAGGTCGCGGACTGCCCGCCGGACGACGAGCTGTCGCCGGACAGGGACGGCCAGTCCTCGGTCGACGAGGAAGACGAGGACGATGACGATGACGAATTGGCCGAGTCGTCGGTCGTGGTGACCGACGAGGACGCGTATGCCGCCGCGGCCACGGCGGCGGTCCCCGCGACACTGGCCGCCACCAGGACGCCGGTGAGCAGCACGGCGCTGCGCCGGCCGGACTCCCGTTCCATCCGTGCCTCCGTTCGTTGCGGTCCCCGACTGGTGGACACCTCAACTACGGTGCGCGTTCCCCTTGGCCCTGCCCTGTGGGCGGCCTTGGCGGTTCCTGTGAGAGTCGCGGCCTCAGATCAGGCCGTGCTCCATGGCGGTGGTGACGGCGGCCGTACGGTCGGCCACGTCGAGCTTGTTGAACGTGCGCAGCAGGTGGGTCTTGACGGTGGCCTCGGAGATGAACAGCTCCTTGCCGATGTCGGCGTTCGTCAGGCCCCGGGCCACCAGCCGCAGCACCTCGGTCTCACGCGCCGACAGGGCCGGCGGCGCGGGTTTGCGCACCTGCTTGACCAGCGACGACGCCACGCTCGGGGCGAGCACGGTCTCCCCCCGGGCGGCGGCCCGCACGGCGTCGGCCAGCTCGGTCGGCGACGCGTCCTTGAGCAGGTAGCCACCGGCGCCGGCCTCGATCGCGCGCAGGATGTCCCGGTCCGCCTCGTACGTGGTTAGCACCATGACCCGTACGCCGGAGGTCTTGGCCACGATCTGCTCGGTCGCCGCCACCCCGTCGCCGCCCGGCATCCGCAGGTCCATCAGCACCACGTCGGGCCGCAGGGCCACCGCCCGCTCGACCCCCTCGGCGCCCGACGACGCCTCGCCGATCACGGTCAGGTCGGGTTCAGCCTCGAGCATGCCGCGCAGCCCGTGCCGCACGACGGGGTGGTCGTCCACCAGCAGGATCCGGATCACGCCGGCACCTCCACTTCGACTGTCGTGCCGGTGTCGGGGTCGCTTCGCACGGTGACCGCCCCGCTGACCTGCTTGGCCCGCGCCCGCATGCCGGACAGCCCGTAGCCGTCGGCCGCCCCGGGCTCGAACCCGCAGCCGTCGTCCCGCACGACCAGCCGGACCGAGCCGGGACCGTACGCGAGCAGCACGGCCGCCTCCCGGGCCGACGCGTGCCGCCGTACGTTGGTCAGCGCCTCCTGCGCGGCCCGCAGCAGCACGACCTCGGCCGCCGTCGGCAGTTCCCGCTCGTCGCCGGTCACGCGCAGGCCGGCCCGGACGCCCGACTCCTCGGCGAAGCGATCGACCTGACGCCGTACGGCGGAAGGAAGTGACCCCGAGGCCAGGGGCGAGGGCGACAGGGCCGCCACGAGCGACCGCGACTCGGCCAGGTTCTCGCGGGCGGTCCGCACGGCCAGCGCGATCTTCTCGTCCTTGAGCTCGGGGTCGGCCGCCTGCAGGAGTGTGATGATGCTGGTGAAGCCCTGGGCCAGCGTGTCGTGGATCTCGGCCGCGAGCCGGGACCGCTCGGCCGTGACGCCGGCCTCGCGGGAGAGCCGCGCGACCTCGGCCCGGCTGGCCTCCAGCTCCTGGTTGAGCCGGTGCCGCTCCTGGCTCTGCTCGATCACCCGGATGATCCAGAAGCCGAGCCAGATGCCCGCCGCGGCCGAGATCGTCGCGATGACCAGGTCGGGGCCGAACGCCTCGGGGCGCAGGATCAGATCGGAGACGGGCAGCGCGGTGTTGGCCAGCACCACCCCGACCATCGCCGTGCGCAGCCCGGCCAGCTGGAAGATCAACGGGATCAGGCCGAAGAGCAGCCAGTTCGACTCCGGCACCAGCGTGACGGCCGTGGCGAACAGGACGAGCTGCGCGGCGAGCAGGCGGCCGCTCGGCCGGTCGGCCCGCACCAGGCGCCGCCCGAAGACGGCGTGCAGCACGGCCATCGCGGCGATCGCCCCGGCCGCGCCGAGCTTGGCCGGCCAGGGCGACTCGCCGACGGCGATCACGACCACCACCGCGACCGCGATCACCGCCGTGTAGAGATCCCAGAAGGCCGGATACGGGACCTGGTCGTCGGATTTCACCGGTCGGACCGGCTCCACCGGAACGTCGTCAGGCACAGCACCAATCCGATCACACACCAGGCGCCGAGCACCAAGGCGATGCGACCCAGCTCCCACTGGCCGGCCGGCTCGTTGACGCGCATGCCGTCGGGCAGGAAGACGTACCGGAAGCCCTGGGCCATCCACTTCACCGGGAAGAACGACGCGACCGTGATCAGCCACGACGGCAGCTGAATGACCGGATAGATGAAGACGCCCGAGATGAACTGCAGCACCACCACCGGCACGTTGAGGATCGCGCCGGCCGTGCGGGCATGCTTGACGATCGCGCTGACCGCCATGCCGAGCAGCGACGACGAGATCACCGAGAGCACGAAGATCCAGGCGAACGTCAGCCAGTGCGACGCGTCGGGCAGCGACATGCCGAAGACCAGGGCGCCCACCGCGATCATCAGCACCGCCTCGGCGACCGCCAGGATCAGGACCAGAAGGAGCTTTCCCAGTACGTACGAGGTGGCGCTGATCGGCGTGCCGTGCAGGCGCTTGAGCGTGCCGTCCTCGCGGTCCATGGCCAGCCCCGCGCCCATGGTGACAAACGCGGTGGTCAGCACCCCGTACGCGATCATGCTGGCCGAGAAGACGTGGGCGGCGCTCACGCCCGGCTGGTCGTACGAGTCCGAGAAGATCGTGCCGAACAGGAGCAGCAGCAGGGCCGGGAACGCGAACGTGAAGACCATGGCCGTACGGTCGCGGAAGAACTGGAGCAGCTCGACGTGGCCGCGGCTGACCCCCAGGGCGACAGTGCTCATCGGTTCGCTCCGATCAAATTCAGGTAGGTGTCCTCGAGCGACGGGCGGGTGATCGTCAGCGTGGCCAGGTCGACCTCGGCCGCGAGCAGCTTGCGCAGCAGCGGCGCCGGGTCGGTCACCTGCTCGCTGTGCTGCACGCCGTTCTCGAGCCAGGTCACCCGCGAACCGGCCGAGGCCCGCCCGCCCAGCCCGGCCGGGGTGCCCTCGGCGACGATCCGGCCGCCCGACAACACGGCCAGCCGGTCGGCCAGCGCCTCGGCCTCCTCCAGGTAGTGGGTGGTGAGCAGGATCGTGGTGCCCTCGGCGGCCAGCTCACGGATCAGATCCCAGAACTGGCGGCGCGCCTCGGGGTCGAAGCCGGTGGTCGGCTCGTCGAGGAACAGCAGCTCGGGCCGGCCGACGATGCCGAGCGCGCGACATCCAGCCGGCGGCGCTGACCGCCGGAGAGCGTACGGATCCGGCTCTTGCTCTTCTCCTCGAGCCCGACCAGGCCGATCACCTCGGCCACCGGCCGCGGCTCGGGATAGAACCCGGCCAGGTGCTTGACCATCTCGGTCACGGTCAGGTCGGCGGCGTCGTCGGTGTCCTGCAGCACGATGCCGATCCGGGCCCGCCAGTCCGACCCGGCCGTCCCCGGGTCGGCGTCGAGCACCCGCACCTCGCCGCCGTCGCGCCTGCGGTGCCCCTCGAGGATCTCGGTGGTGGTGGTCTTGCCGGCGCCGTTCGGGCCGAGCAGGGCGAACACCTCGCCGCGGGCCACTTCTAGATCGATGCCGCGGACCACCTCGTGGCCCTTGTAGGCCTTGCGCAGGCCGCGCACCTCAATGGCTGTCATGCCATCGATCCTGCTGGTTTTCCGTCGCGGCGGGGACGACCGTGCGGTCGTCAATCGCTGTCAACCGATCGGTGGACAGCCTGTTTTTAGAAGGTCATGCCCAGCGGAACTTCTTGGCGGCGGCCGTCACTATTCCCAGCGGAACTTCTTGGCGGCGGCCGTCACCATGACGACGGCCCACGCCGCCAGGCTGAGCCAGATCGCGAGCGGCACACTCTCGCCGTGCGACAGGGTGGCCCGCAGCGCCTCCGCGTGCGCGGCCAGCGGCAACAAGAACCAGCCCGCCGTGCCCAGATCGGGGGCGGCGAACATGATGCCGCCGGCCGCCAGCATCAGCACATAGATCAGCGTGGCCGCGCCAGTGGTGGCCTCGGGCCGCAGCAGGCTCGCCATGAGCAGAGCCAGCCCGCTGTACGCCGCGGTGGCCAGCACGGTGACCCCGAGCGCGGGCAGCAGCGCCTCGAGATGCGGCCGCCAGCCCACGGCCGCCCCCACCGCGGCCAGCACGATCAACTGCCCGGCGATCAGCCCGAGCACCGCGGCCGTCTTTGCGAAGAGCAGGCCGGGCCGGCTCAGCGGGGACGCGCCGAGCCGCTTGAGCACCCCATAGCTGCGCTCATAACCGGTGGTGATCGCCTGCCCGGTGAACGCGGTGGACAGCACGGTCAACGCCAGCACGCCGGGCACGACGAAGGCCAGCCGGTCGTCGCCGGGCACGTTGGTGACCTCGGTCAGCCCGGCCCCGAGCATCACCAGCAGCGGCACGGCCAGGGCCAGCACAACGGCCTCCCCGCGCCGCGCCGTCAACGTCAGCTCCATCCGGATCTGGCTGGCCACGACGCTGCGCACGGGAGCCCGCCCGGGAGCCGGGGCGAAAGTGCCGCTCATCGGTGAACCCGCTCCCCGGTCGTCTGGTCGCTGCTCTCCGCATGGCCGCCGCGCACCTTGACAACGTCGACCCCTGAGCCGCCCGATCTATCGGCTTTTGTCAGCTTAAGGTAGACGTCTTCGAGAGTTCGGCGTCGCGTGTTGACCGCGGTGACCTGCGCGCCGGCGCCGGCGAACCAGCCGACCACTTCGGAGATCGCCGTCGCGTCGAGGGCACCGCTGATCGAATACTCGCCCGGCGTGGATTCGGTGACCTTGAAGTCGGCCAGCCGGCCCGCGGGCACCAGGCCCGGGTCGGCGCGCACCTCGAGCAGGTCGATGCCGGCGGCCGCGGTGAGCTCGGCGGGCGAGCCGGTCGCGGCGACCACGCCCGCGCGCATGATCACGACCGCGTCGGCCAGGCGCTCGGCCTCGTCGAGCAGATGCGTCGTGAGCAGCACGGACACGCCGTCGGCGCGCAGTTCCTCGATCAGCTGCCAGGTGGTGTGGCGGGCCTCGGTGTCCATGCCCGCGGTCGGCTCGTCGAGGAAGACCAGCTCGGGCCGGCCCACCAGCGCGATGGCCAGCGAGAGGCGCTGCTGCTCGCCCCCGGAGAGCCGGCGCCACCTCGTACGCTCGAATTTGCGCAGGCCGAGACGGTCGAGCAGCATGTCGACGTCGAGCGGGGTGGCCGCGAACGAGGCGAACAGGCGCAGGATCTCGCCCGCCGTCGCCCACGGATAGACGCCGCCCGACTGCAGCATGATGCCGAGCCGGGGCATCAACGCGTCGTGATCGTCGATCGGGTCGAGGCCCAGCACCCGGGCCGTGCCGCCGTCGGCCCGGCGGAAGCCCTCGCAGACCTGCAGCAGGCTCGTCTTGCCGGCCCCGTTGTGCCCGAGCAGGGAGAGCACCCGGCCGCGCGGGACGGTGAGCGAGACACCGTCGACCGCGGTCGTGTCGCCGTAGCGCACGACGATGTCGCGTACCTCGACCGCCTCGTCCGTCACGGTCAACCACTTTACGTGGCGTCCGTTCCTCCCCGGCTGTGGGCGGGGCCGCGCCGTTAAGGTGCTCACATGACCGTGGTGGAGATCTACACCGACGGGGCGTGCGTCCCCAACCCCGGCCCGGGTGGCTGGGGCGCCGTGCTGCGCTACGGCGCCAAGGAGAAGGATCTGTGCGGCGGCACCGCGGAGTCGACCACGAACAACCGGATGGAGCTGATGGCCCCGATCCGGGCGCTCGAGACGCTCAACCGGGAGCCGATGACGGTCAAGCTCTACACCGACAGCATCTATGTGCGCGACGGCATCACGAAGTGGCTGCCACGCTGGTCGGCCAACGGCTGGCAGACGTCGGCCAAGCAGCCGGTCAAGAACGTCGACCTGTGGCAGCGTCTCGACGCGGCCGTCAAGCGTCATGACGTGCAGTGGCATTGGGTGAAGGGGCACGCCGGGCACCCGGAGAACGAGCGGGCCGACCGGCTGGCCGCGCGGGGCCTGCAGGAGGCGGTCGCCTCGGGAAAGATCGTCGGTGGGGCGTGATCGCTCCGTTTTCCGTCCCGATCACTGCCGCCGACGTCACCGATTTGCGAGACCGCCTTTCCCGTACGAGATGGCCGTCGTCCTCGCCCCTGCCGGGGTGGACTCAGGGCTCCCCGTTGTCGGATATTTCGGGCCTGTGCGCGTACTGGGCCTCGGGCTACGACTTCGACGCCGCTCGCGATCGACTCAATCGGCACCCCCAATTCCGTACGGTGATCGACGGGTTGGGCATCCACTTCGTGCACGTCCGGTCAGCGCGCGCCGATGCCGTGCCGCTGCTGCTCACGCACGGGTGGCCGGGCTCGATCGTCGAGTTCTTCGACGTGATCGGGCCGCTGTCGCAGTCGTTCCACGTGGTGGTGCCGTCGCTGCCCGGTTACGGCTTCAGCGACGCGCCCGCCGAGGCCGGTTGGGGCGTGTCGCGGGTGGCCGACGCCTGGGCCGAGCTGATGTCCCGGCTCGGCTACTCCCGATTTGTCGCCCAGGGCCACGACTGGGGCACGAGCGTCAGCACCGCGCTGGGGCTCCGGCACCCGTCGCGGATCATCGGGCTGCACCTGGTGCCGCCGCTGGTCGCGCCCGACCCGGCGACGTTCGACTCGCTCACGCCGGCCGAGCAGTCCGCCCTGGACGATCTCGCCGCGGCCCAGCAGGGCGACGGGTATTCGTTCGTGCAGTCCACCAGGCCCCAGACCATCGGGTACGGCCTGGTCGACTCCCCCGCCGCGCTGTGCGCCTGGATCATCGAGAAGTTCCACGCCTGGACGGACGGCGACCCGCTCACCCGTGATCAATTGCTCGACAACCTGATGATGTATTGGCTGCCCGGCGCGGGGGCGTCGGCCGCACGCATGTATTGGGAGAGCTTTCCCGAAGTTCAGGCCGTCTTCCGGGGCGACGGCAGCGCGGCCCCCGTCGTATCGGTGCCGGTGGGCTGCTCGATCTTCCCGCGCGAGAATCCGCGCCCGTCACGCCGCTGGGCCGAGCGCCGCTTCACCGACATCCGCTACTGGAACGAGCCGGCCCGGGGTGGGCACTTCGCCGCCTTCGAGCAGCCCGAGTTGTTCGTCGACGAGGTCCGGGCGTGCGTGGCCGCCCTCGCGCCCTCCGGTTAATACGATCGGGGTACGTCAAACGGGCCATAGCTCCCGGTCTATTGAAAGCGCAACAATTGGGCCATGACCGCGCCGGGCGACTCTGTGCTGATTTTCATCCTGCTGGCCCTGTTCGTCGCCTGCTGTGGATATGCGGCCGGGCGCGTCCACCAGCGCCGCCAGCTGAAGCAGGATCGCGACGAGGCCTACCGGGACGGCTACGAGACCGCCTCGAACCGGGTCTTCAGCCTGGCCGTGCGGACCACGGTGCCCAAGCGGTCACCCGACGCTGATCCCGGGCGGGCCGTCCGGCATCAGGGCGTCGCCCCGGCCACTGCTCCCCAGGCGGCTGCCCATGTTCCTTCGGAGCCACCGGCCTCGGACCCCACCGACCGGCGCCCGCGTCAGCGCAGCTCCGCGGAGTCCACCCGGCACGGGATGGCGCTCGGCTTTCCGGCCCCGCCGCCGCCCCCACCCAACACAGTGGCCGAACCGGGCGCGGTCGGCGGCGTGAACTACCAGCCGTTCCCCGTTCCGCGGCACCCCGACCTCCCCGCGCCCCCGCCTCTTCCCGACACTGACCCCGCCGCGCCCCCGCCTCTTCCCGACACCGACCCCGTACGCCTGGCCGAGGCCGGTCGCCCCACGCCCGCCGAACCCACTCGGCACCTGCCCGAGCCCGCGCCCCACTCTCGATCCGTCAACCCGGAGCCGGGCAGCCCCGCCAATCTCTCCCGTACGGGAGGTTATGTCTCCCGGGCGGCCGGCGATCAGGACGAGCCGGAGGACGAGCCGCGTTCGGTGGGCAAGCACACCGTCCCCGACGAGCTCGTGCAGGCCACCACCTATCGGCTCCCGCCCGACCGGGTGTTCCGCGCGAAGGTCCCCAACAGCACCGCCCTGCCGGACGAGCCGACGACCAATCTCGGCGTGCCGAAGCCTCGTCGCTCCTGACGGCGGTTTCTGTCGTACCCCCGCCGTACCGTCTTCGCATGGTCACCGTCGAGGACGTCCGGCGGGTCGCAGCCGACCTTCCGCGCAGCTCCGAGCATCTGATCCACGACCGCGTGAAGTTCCGCGTCGGCGCGATCGTCTATGTGGCGTTCTCCCGCGACGAGACAGTCATGGGCTTCGGCTATCCCAAGGAGGAGAGGGCCGCCCTCGTCGCCTCCGACCCGGCGACGTTCCACCTGCCTCGCGAGTCCGACATGCGCTTCAACTGGGTGCAGGCCTGGCCGGCCCAGCTCGACGAGGAGCAGATGACCGAGCTGGTGCTCGAGGCGTGGCGCATGGTCGTCCCGAAAAAGGTCTGGAACGCCTACCTACCCCGCCTGGCCTGACCGCTCTTAACCCGCCTGGCCCTATTCCCGCAGCCGCGCGACGACCTCGGCCGCCGTAAGTTCCCGCTCGCGCTCCGGATCGCCTACCGCCAACTCCGTACGCGCGATGCCGGCGTACACCTCCGCGATCGCGCTGAACAGGGCCGGGCTCAATCCGGCCGCTTCCTGGGTGGCGGCCACCTCGCGCATCTCGTCGACGAACCGGTGGGCCTTGGTGGCCGACCGCGCCACGCCGTCGCTGTCGCCCAGCCCGTTCCGCTCCAGATCCGCCACCACGAAATCCAGCACGCCCTGAGCCCCCGCAGTCCGCATCGCCTGGGTCACGAGCGCGGTCAACCCCTTGTAGACACTTCCGGTGCACATCTTGACCGCACTGGCCGCCCCGACCCGCTCCCCCACCACGACGGTCTCCACCTGCCCGTCCCACGGCAGCCCCGCCACAACCCGCGCGGCCGCCCCCGAGAGATAAATCCGCGCCCCCGCCTTGACACTGGGCGGCGGCCCCGAGATCGACCCGTCCACCACCCGCAGCCCCACCAGCTCCGCCCCGACCCGTTCCATGGTCGCCGGCGAAACCGCATTCAAATCCGCCACCACAAGCCCACCACCGGCCTCGGATTCGACGCCGGGAAGCCGACCGGCCTGTCTGGCTGCGGCCGCGACCGCCCGAGCGGTGTCCACCGCGGCTCCCGGCGGCGTCACCGACAGCACAACGTCGGCCGCGGCGACCACGTCCGCGAGAGTGGGCAGCAGTTCGAGCCCGGCCTCCGTCGCCAGCCGAGCCGTCCGCGCCGATCGCCCGTCCAGGGTCGTGACGACCCGAGCGCCACCCCCGATCAGCGCCCGCCCCAGCCCGGCCCCCATGAACCCCGCGCTGACCAGCCCCACCGTCACCATGGCTACCCCTCACCCAAGATCCACACAGGCCGCTGACAGCTCCAACCTAGGCCGCGGTGATTCGCTGATCCTCACGAACCCGCGGGTTCCCCGATCAGCGGCCGTGCCCCGCCCCGGCTCAATCCGCGCCCACCGGCGGCCGGGGCACGGCCGCCCCCGCGCCCGGACAACTCCTCCGACAAATAAATCTTGCGGAGTCGGCCATCCCTAACCCCCGCCCACCACGGGGAGACCGGGGCTTGACCTTACGGCTTGTCAAGCCGGGAGGGCCTAGTTATCCACAGGCGAGGCCGACGCATCGAACGGCCCTGTGGACAACGCGCGACGTGGACCGGTCGAAGTCGAGCGTGTGGGCGCCAACCGGGAGCAACGAGCGCCGCGACCGATAACCGAGCGGCCCGGTGCGTACCGCGGTGGGGCGCATCGGCGTCGATGTCATACTGGGGCGTCCCGTTGCTGAGAGTGCTCGGAGCGTTATGCCCGCCGACGATGTGACCGTTCGCCGGCCCACGTTGACTCAGGTTGCCGCCTTGGCCGGGGTCAGCCTCAAGACCGCCTCCCGCGCCCTCAATCAGGAGCCTAATGTCGCGCCCTCGACCGGGCGGCGGGTGCGAGATGCGGCCGATCTGCTGGGCTATCGGCTCAACGGGATCGCCCGCGAGTTGCGCCGCGGGGCCACCTCGGCGCTGGTCGGGCTGGTCAGCGGCGATCTGACCAACCCGTTCTACTCGGCGGTGGCCAGCGGCATCGAGCGGGAGCTGCGGCAGCACGGGCTCCTGCTGATCACCGCGAACAACGACGAGGACGCGATGCTCGAGCGCAGCCTCGTCGACGCGTTCCTGGAAAGACGCGTACGGGCTCTGCTGGTTGTGCCCAGTGCGGACGATCACGAGTATCTGGCCATCGAGGGCAATCGCGGCGTGCCGTTCGTCTTTCTCGACCGGCCGCCGGACGGGCTGGCCGCCGACGCGGTGCTGATCGACAACGCGGGTGGGGCGCGCTCGGCCGGTGAGCATCTGCTGGCGGCGGGGCACAAGCGGATCGCGATCGTGGCCGACCTGGCGCGGATGGCGCCGCAGCGGGCCCGGATCGACGGTTTTGTCGGGGCGATGCGGGCCGCCGGCAATCGGGCCTGGGAGCCCTATCTGCGCACGGACGTGCATGACGTACGGCATGCCGAGCGCACGGTGCGCGAGTTGCTCGCGCTCGACCCGGCGCCGACCGCGATCTTCACGACCAACAACCGGCTCACGACGGGTGCGCTGCGGGGCATGCGGGGACTGGCCGATCCGCCGGCGCTGGTCGGGTTCGACGACTTCGACCTGGCCGACGTGCTCGGGACGACTGTTGTCGCGCATGACATGACCGCGCTCGGGCGGGAGGCGGCGCGGCTCGCGTACGAGCGCATCAGCGGGCATTCCGGCCCCGCCCGAACCATCGTGATTTCTACCTCTATCATTGCCCGCGGCTCGGGCGAGCGACCGCCACGCTGAGAGAGGCGAGCGACCGCCGCGCTGAAAGGCGAGCGGCCGCGGCGAAAAGGCGAGGCAAGACAAGCAATAACGCTCAGCGATCACCCCGAGACTCACCACAACCGAACACAAGCGACGGAGAGATCAAACCCGCGGCGTACGGGAGGTGACCGTTTTGTCCGTCACCCGGGTTGACCACGGCACTTCGACGATCGCCGAAGCAGGGAAAATCGTCGATGAATGTGCAGGTCAGCGATCTTCCGCTCAGGTAACAACAGAGTGCGCACGTAACGACACGGAAACAGGCGTTGACACGTGTTCGGTTGAGACGGCACGGTACTCCCCATCGTGTGACAACGATGTCAATACTTCGATGGGAGATAACCATGCGCTTCACTCGACGGGCTGCTGTGGCAGCTGTCGGTGTCGCCGCGCTCCTGACCGCCACGGCCTGTGGGTCCAGTGACGACAGCAGCGGCGGCGGCTCCGGTTCGACCAAGGTAGAGGTCTTCACCTGGTGGGCCGACGGCGGCGAGAAGGCCGGCCTCGACGGCCTGGTCAAGCAGTTCGGCACCGACTGCGCCGGGCAGACCTTCGAGAACGGCGCGGTGGCCGGTGGCGCCGGCGCGAACGCGAAGAGCGTGCTCGCGTCCCGCCTGCAGCAGAGCGACCCGCCGGACACGTTCCAGGCCCACGCGGGCGCGGAGCTGCAGGATTACATCAACGCCGGCCAGATCGAGGACCTCAGCGCCGACTACGATAGCTGGGGCCTCAAGCAGGCGTTCCCGCAGGGCCTGATCGACAACCTGACGGTCGAGGGCAAGATCTACTCGGTGCCCGCGAACATCCACCGGGCCAACGTCGTCTGGACCAACAAGAAGGTCCTGGCCGACGCCGGCATCACCAAGGACCCGGC
This sequence comes from Paractinoplanes lichenicola, assembly GCF_016785085.1. Lineage (GTDB taxonomy): Bacteria > Actinomycetota > Actinomycetes > Mycobacteriales > Micromonosporaceae > Actinoplanes > Actinoplanes lichenicola. Next base: position 516,747 of record NZ_JAENHO010000002.1, on the reverse strand, counting down.
CGACATGGCCGCCTTCATCGCCGACCTCGACAAGGTCAAGGCGAAGGGCATCGCGGCCCCGCTCGCGGTCGGCAAGGACTGGACGCAGCTGATGCTGTTCGAGTCGGTGCTGATCACGGACCTGGGCGCGGACAAGTTCACCGGCCTGTGGACCGGCGCCACCGACTGGAACGACGCCGGTGTCACCAAGGCCATCAACGACTTCAAGACGCTGCTCACGTACACCAACAAGGACCGTGACGCGCTCGACTGGACCGACGCCGAGAAGCTCGTCATGGACGGCAAGGCGGCGTACCAGCTGATGGGTGACTGGGAGGCGGCCGACCTGGACGCCAAGAAGTTCACCGACTACGCCTGGTTCACGTTCCCGGGCAACGGCGACACGTTCCAGTGGCTGGCCGACTCGTTCGTGCTGCCCAAGGGCGCGAAGAACGCCGAGGGCACCAAGTGCTGGCTGAAGACCGTCGGCTCGGACGCCGGTCAGAAGGCGTTCAACACCACGAAGGGCTCGATCCCGGCCCGTACGGACGCCAAGCCGGCCGACTACCCGAAGTACCAGCAGGCCGCCATGGCCGACTGGAAGTCGTTCAAGCAGGTTCCGTCCTGTGCGCACGGCTCGGCCTGCTCGCAGGGCTGGCAGGGTGCGGCCAACTCGGCCCTCGGCAAGTTCTCCACCAACCAGGACGTCGCCGAGCTGCAGAAGGCCATGGCCACTGCCGCTTCCGAGTTCGTCAAGAAGTAAGCACCAGCTGAAGGTGGGGGCGGCGAATGGCCGTCCCCATTTTCAGCGTTGACACCAAGGAGCCCGGATGCGCAAACTCCGGCACTGGGGACCGGGCCTGCTGCTGCTCTCCCCCTCACTGATCCTGCTCGCGATCTTCGTCTACGGCCTGATCGCCTGGACGACCAAGGTCTCGGTCTCCGACGAGCACAACGCCCTGGGCTCAAAAGGCTTCGTCGGGCTCGAGAACTACACGAAACTGTTCACCAACGACATCAACGACCGGTTCACGCACTCGCTCAAGAACCTGCTGATCTTCACGGTCGTGTTCCTGGTCGGGGCCATGTTCTTCGGCCTGCTCTGGGCGTTCATCCTCGAGCGCGGCGTCAAGGCCGAAGGCTTCTTCCGTACGGTGTATCTGTTCCCGATGGCGGTGTCGTTCGTCGCGTCGGGTGTGGTGTGGCGCTGGCTGATGAACCCGAACAAGGGCGACAGCGCGGGCGGCCTCAACTCCGTACTGGGTGGGCTCGGTCTTGATTTCCTGCAGAACACCTGGTGGACCAACCCCGACTGGGGCATGGCGGCGATGGCGATCCCGGCGATCTGGCAGCTGTCGGGCTATGTGATGGCGCTGTTCCTGGCCGGCTTCCGGGGCATCCCGCAGGAGCTGCGCGAGGCCGCCGCGATGGACGGCGCGTCGACGTACCGGCTCTATCGCAACGTCATCTTCCCGCAGCTGACCCCGGTGGCGCTGTCCGCGCTGATCATCCTCGGGCACATGTCGATGAAGATGTTCGACCTGATCATGAGCGTCTCGGGCCCGCAGTGGCTCACCGAGGTGCCCGCGATCTACGTCTGGCAGACGCTGCTGACCAGCGACTACGCCAAGGCGGCGGCCATCTCGATCATCCTGCTGCTGCTGGTGGCCGTGGTCATCGTGCCTTACCTGATCTACACGAACCGGCAGGAGAAGAACGCATGACGTCGACGTCTGTGGAAGCTCCCCCGCCGCCCAGCATCGAGACCCTGGCCCCCGTACGCAAGCCGAAGCGTCGCGGTGGTCCCGGGGCGATCGTCAAGTACGCCCTCGCGCTGATCTTCCTGATCGTCGTGCTGATGCCGATGTACGTGCTGATCGTGACCAGCTTCAAGTCGGGCTCGGACATCGGCGTGGCCAGCCAGTGGAGCCTGCCCGAGACGTGGACCCTGGCGTCGTGGGAGAAGGCCTGGACCGCCCTGCAGCCCGCCTTCTTCCGCACGTTCCAGCTGGCCATCCCGGTCGCGGTCATCTCGTCGCTGATCGGCGCGGCGAACGGCTTCGTGCTGTCGCGCTGGCGCTTCCCCGGCGCCGACGTGGTGTTCACGCTGATCCTGTTCGGCATGTTCATCCCGTACCAGGCCGTCATGATCCCGCTGCGCGAGATCGTCACCACCCTGGGCATCCCGCCGGGCATCACGACGCTGGTCTTCGTGCACTGCGTCTACGGCATCCCGATCTGCACGCTGATCTTCCGGAACTACTACGCCACCACGGTTCCCGAGGAGCTGATCGAGGCGGCCCGGGTCGACGGCGCGGGCCTGCTGCGCACGTTCGGCCGGATCATCCTGCCGATCTCGATCCCCGGCTTCGTGGTGACGGTCATCTGGCAGTTCACGTCGGCCTGGAACGACTACCTGTTCGCCATCTTCCTGTCGAACACCAGGAACGGGCCGATCACGATCGCGCTGAACGCGCTGGCCGGCGCCCAGTCGCCCGACTACGCGGCGTCGATGGCCGGCGCGCTGATCACGTCGCTGCCGACGCTGGTCGTCTATGTGCTGCTGGGCCGCTGGTTCATCGGTGGCCTGATGGCGGGCTCGGTCAAAAGCTAGAGCCGCCCCGGAGGCCCCCGGCATACCGAACGGTGTGCCGGGGGCTCATCTCTATTCGGTCAATTCACCCTTGGCGTTAAAGACGCGGGCCCATGATCACCACTAGGCTCGGCGGTGTGAGCTTCACCGATCGCATGGCGTACGCCCTGGAAAAGGACTTCTCCGACGACGAGCGTCACACCAAGGTCGGCCTGCGGTGCACCGCCATCCTGGTCGGCTGGGCGGTCATCGTTCCCATTCTGATCGGGTACGCCGTGACGGGCCGCCAGCGCGAGACCGAGGTGATCTCGATCGCCGCGTCGCTGACCCTGCTGATGCCCTTCACGGCCGCCGTCGTCGCCACCCATGGCCGCCGGTTCGGCCTCGGTGCGGCGTACGTGGTCCTCACGCTCCTGATGGTCTTGCCCGCGGTCTGGGTCGCCCAGCTCGGCTGACTCGGGCACGATGGGCGCATGGCGGAGAAGCCCGAGGAGCGCGACGGCGTCAAGCTGACCAACCTCGACCAGGAGCTGTTCGAGGACGCCGGGGCGACCAAGCGTGACCTGGTCGACTATCTGGACGCGGTGCGCGACCGGATCCTGCCGGTGCTGCACGACCGGCCGCTGTCGGTGATCAGGCTGCTGCGCGGGCAGGACAAGTTCATGCAGAAGAACCTGCCGAAATACACGCCCGACTGGGTTCCGCGTACGAAGGTGTGGGCCGACTCGTCCCACCGCGAGGTGACGTACGGCCTCTGCAACGACCGCCGTACGCTGCTGTGGTTCGGCAACCAGCGCGCGATCGAATATCACCCCGCCCTGATGCTCGCCGACTCGCACCACCCGACCCACCTGATCATGGACCTGGACCCGCCCGAGGGCGGCGCGTTCGAGCTGGCGGTCAAGGCGGCCCGGCTCGTCCGCGAGGCCCTGGCCGGCGCGGGCATGTCAGGGGCGGTGAAGACCAGCGGCGCCAAGGGTGTGCACGTGTTCGTGCCCCTCGACGGCAAGTCCGACCCCGAACAGGTGGCCGCGGCAACCCGGGCCGTGGCCGCCCGAGCCGAACGCCTCGACCCCGAGTTGGCGACGACGGCGTTCATCCGCGACGACCGCCACGGCAAGGTCTTCCTGGACGCCACCCGCTCAGGCGGCGCGACCGTGGTGGCGGCTTACAGCCCACGCGTACGGCCGGGGGTGCCCGTCTCGTTCCCCGTGGCCTGGGACGAGCTCGACGACATCAAGCCGAGCGACTTCACGGTGCACACGGCACTCGCGCGGCTGGGCGAGAAGGACCCGTGGGCGGCGGAGATGCCTGCGCCGCAGTCCCTCGACGAGGGGCTGATCGAGGAGGGGCGGACGATTCCGGTCGCCCGGGTGCAGGCCATGCACGAGGGCAAACGCCGAGCCAAGGCCCGCCGGGAAGCCGGCTGAGCATGACTGACTGGGAAGCATGGGTGCGGCAGTGGGCCGGCGACATCGACGCCGCCGCGAGCAGCCTGATGGCGACGTTCGAGGCGAGCTACGGCTACCCGCCCGGCGCCAACCTCGTACGGTGGGCCGCCGACGACGACCTCGAGCCCGAGGCACACCCTGAGGCTCCGACACCGTTGACCGGCTTCTCTCGGGTCGTAGCCGAGGTGAGGCTGCCGGATGTCGCGAACGGCATCTTCATCCACCGCGCCGCCGGCGCATACCCCCACGGCCTGCTGATCGGCTCGACGGGCGGCGGCACTCAATTCGTCATCGACGGAACCGGCCGCGTCCAGCGATCGATCGGCGCCTCCCTGGAGGGAGACTTCAAGCCGGTGGCCGACTCACTCGAACAGTTCCTGACCGAGGTGCGCTTCGCGGTGACCGAGTTCGTCAGCCACAACCGGATCGTTGGCCTCGACAACTGGTGATCCGGTCCGTCCTAATCGGACTCTTTTCGTTTAGGCTGTCGGCGTGGTCAGTGACGAACCTTCTGTTCCGCACACCGCACGGATCTGGAACTACCTGCTCGGCGGCACGGACAACTTCGCCGTCGACCGGGCGGTAGGCGATCAGGTCCTGGTCGGCCAGCCCGCGCTGGCCGAGAACGCCCGGCTCAGCCGCGCCTACCTCACCCGCGTGGTGCGGTGGCTGGCCGGCGAGGCCGGCATCCGGCAGTTCCTCGACCTCGGCGCGGGCCTGCCCACCGCCGACAACACCCACGAAGTCGCCCAGTCCGTGGCGCCGGAAAGCCGCATCGTCTACGTCGACAACGACCCGCTGGTCGTCTCGCACGGTCGCGCCCTGCTGACCAGCCACCCCAAAGGCGAGACGGTCTATCTCGAGGCCGGCCTCGAAGACCTGGCGCACGTCATACGTGAAGCGGGGCGCACGCTCGACTTCGACCAGCCGGTGGCAGTGCTGTTCATGGGCGTCCTCGGCCACATCGAAGACGACGCAACAGCGCAAAACCTGACCCGTACGGCGATGGCCGCGGTTCCGTCCGGCAGCTACCTGGCCATCTGCGACAGCACCGACACCACCCCCGAGGTCGTCGAGGCCGCCCGCATCTGGAACGAATCCGCGGCCCTGCCCTACCACCTGCGCGGGCCGGACCGCCTGGCCCGGCTCTTCGAAGGCCTGGAACTGGTCGGCCCCGGGCTGGTTCCGGTGACCCGCTGGCACCCGGAGACCGACGTCCCCGACATCGACCAGTACGGTGCTGTCGGCCGCAAACCCTAGGCTCCGCTACGCGATGAAACTCGGGCGGCGTCGACGGGCGATGAGCGCGACAACCAGCCCGGCGATCAGGATGGCGGCACCGGCCCCGGCAAACAGGGCGGTCTTGGAGCCGGTCTGCGCCAGCCCACCGCCGGTGCCGGACGGGGGCGGCGGTTCGGTGGTCACGGCCGCGGTAGGCGAGGGTGTCGGTGTGGCCGACGGCGACGAGGGCGGAGCGGTGGGGGCCGAAGTGGGGGCGGTGGTCGGCGGCGTGAGGGCCGGATCGTCGTCGAGGGGCGGCGGGGTGAACGGCGGCATGCCCGGCGCTCGCGTGGAGTCGGGAACGGTCGGGGTGGCCCGAGGGGTCGGAGGCGGCACGGCGGCGCCGTCCAAGTGCACGTAGGCCATACCGTTGGACGGGGCGGCGGTCACGACGAGCTTGCTGTTCTTCGCCAAGGTCAGCGCCGGGCCGGTGCCTCGGACCGGGTCGGGCGTGCCCGGCAAGCCCTTGACCGGCGGCCTGGTGCCGAGCGGGTGCCACTCGAAGAAGACGCCCGGCAGCTGGTCGGCCCGGGCGCCGGGCACGGCCCCGACCTCGAACCCGGCGAGCGAATATCCCGTGCCGAACTCGATGCGCTGCTCGATGTCGCACCAGGCTTGCTTCGTGCTCCCGACGACGGAGTACACGCAGTTCCCGAACGTCCGCGGAAGATCGACATCGGACAGCGCTCGCACGTTGACGGTGACCCCACTGGCCGGGGCGTTGGCCAGGAACGCGACCCCGACCGTGATCGCAGCGGTGCCACCCGCCCGGACCGGCACGGACACGGGCTTACCATCGCCGCCGAGCTCACTCAGCGCGGCGAACCGGGGCTCCACGCCGGGCGGATTCGCGATCGCCACCCCGGGCGAGAGCAGCACGCCCGCGACCACGGCGAGCAGAGGCAGATACTTCTTCACGTCGTCTCCCCGGACCGGCGGCAAGGACCGCGTCACCGTACAGAGGTCCACTGCCGGACTGGGATCGTTCGTTCAGAGGAGACCCCGTTCGCAGTCAGCGACTTTCCCTGCTCTGTAGAGCCGCCCGCAACGATGAGCTCCGGTTCGGGCTGGCGGTGGGTGATTTGCGGACTGCGGTTGCGGCGCACCTGGCTGCGATCGCCGAGGAGCTTGAGTTCGACGCGCCACCGTGGATTCGGCGCGGGGAGATTCAGGTGCCGGTGACGCCGTCGGCTAGTTCGCGGAGGATGTCTATGTGGCCGTTGTGGCGGGCTGTTTCCTCGATGAGGTGCAGGAGTATGAAGCGCATCGTCACGGTCTCGCCGGTGCTCATTGTCTTTTGGGAGCGGTCGTCGAGGTCCGTCTCGGCGACGAGTTGACGGTAGCGCTCCGACTGGGCGTCATAGTCGTCGAGGAGTTCGGCGAGTGGTGCGTCGAGGGCGATTCGCATTTCTCGGTCCGGGTCGTCGTCTGTCCAGGGGCCGCGATCCTCCTGGCCCAGGAAGACGACGTCGAACCACGAATACTCGACCCAGCGGACGTGGCTGACCAGGCCGGCGATGGTCGTCAGCGGGGATGTCGGCAGCGGGGCGCGGCGAGCATCGTCCTCGGACAAGCCCTCGCACTTGGCCCGTACGGTGGCGCGGGCGTAGTCGAGCATCGCGGTCAGGGTGCCTCGCTCGTCCCACGACGCCGGCATGTCGGTCCTCATCGGACCAGCCCTGCGCGGGCGGCGAGGAACTTGGGGGCCATCTCGCAATAGCTGTCGGTCAGCACTTCGGCCACCTCGGTCCAGTCGGTGTCGGAGTTCAGGAACATGCCGGCGACGTTGTGACCCCAGCCGGCCCGGAAGAACGGGAAGCCGCTGCCGGTCAGGCCGAGCAGGTCGTCGGGCGGCACGCGGAACGTCATCAGGACCGGGGGCTCGTCGGTGACCCAGTCGCGCGGATAGGCGAGCTGCCGCTCCGGGTCGGCCGTGTAGACGTGGGCCACCGTGCGCTGACGGATGCGCCAGCGAAGACCGATCCAAGCCGGTTCCTCGTACGCCTCCGGCAGCGCACGGCAGATCGGGCGTAAGCGGCTCAGGATCTCGGGCGGCACGTCACCGGGAGCGGACATGAAGCGACAGTAGCGTCAGGGTCCGACAACAAATCCCCGAACGAGCGCCGCACGTTCCTCCAGTGGCGCCGCGGGCACGTCGACGAGCGTGAAGCCGGCGGCCAGGTAGGCCTCCTCGTGCAGCCGCTCGAAGGACAGCGCGTCCTCGTACGAGATGCGGCGGGCGGCCGTGGGCTCGACGAAACCCAGGTTGCGTACGAAGAAGACGGTCGGCTCGTAGACGCATGCCCGGATCCGGTCGAGCTCGGCGAGCAGCCTGGGCGGCGCGGGCAGGCCGAGGTGACGGCTCAGCGCGAGGGTGCACACCGGCGAACGGTCGAAGAAGACCAGGCCCGGGCCGGCGGCGAGCTGCCGCGCACGTTGCAGCGCGACGATCCGGTCGAGGAAAGCCGGATCGCGCCAGGGCTCGTCGACGCCCAGGGCCTGCTGCAGGGCGATGACGTCGGTGGCGGCCTCCTCGACGACGGCGTGGCCCGCGACCTCGAGCCGGCGCAGCAACGCCGTCTTGCCCGAGCCGGGGGTGCCGGTCAGGATGAAAGACCGGCCAGCCACTTCTCGACCTCGGCCGGGGAACGCAGCAGCACCGTCTCGGGGAAGTCGGGGCTGGCGTGCCACAGGCGCATCCGCTTGCGTTTGCGCGGGAACGACGTGATGTGGAAGAGCAGGATCGATTCGCGGTCGAAGAAGGATGCGCGCCACGTCTCGTAGTTGCCGTTGCACGTGGGGGTCTTGCGGACGATCCGGGTGACCGTGCGGCGCAGCAGCTGGCTTCCGGAGCGCCAGCGGGGCAGGTCGAGGCCGACGATCAGGTCGGCGCGTTGCAGGGCCAGGTCGTGCCAATAGCCGTACGCGGCGTCGATCACCCACTCGTCGCCGGCCAGCAGCTTCTCGATGACGTCGCGCTGCTCGTCCACGGCGAGCGGGACCCAGCCGGGCCGCCACATCAGGTCGTCGATCGAGTGGTAGGGCAGGCCCAGCCGGGCGCCGACCCGGGCGGCCAGCGTCGACTTGCCGGAACCGGTCACCCCGTACACCAGGATCCGTCGCATAACGGTCACGATAGCGGTCCGGCCAGCCCGTCCTCGAACGCGATAATCACGAGCTGGACCCGATCCCGTACGCCCAATTTCGCGATCGCCCGGGTGATGTGGGTCTTCGCCGTCAACGGGCTGATCACCAGCTCGCGGGCGATCTCGTCGTTGGACAGCCCGGCCGCCACCAGCCGTACGACCTCCCGCTCGCGCTCGGTCAGCACGGCGAGCCGGCTCTGACCAGAAGCGGCGGCGGCCACCGGGCGATGCGCGAACTGCCCCACCACCCGCCGCGTCACGCTCGGCGAGAGCAGCGCGTCCCCGGCCGCCACGACCCGCACCGCCTGCCGCAGGCCGTCCGGCCCGATCTCCTTGGTCAGGAACCCGCTGGCCCCGGCGGCGAGCGCGGCGAACACGTAATCGTCGGTCTCGAACGTCGTCAGGATGATCACGCGGGTCGGCAGGCCCGACGCCAGGATCGTGCGGGTGGCAGTGATCCCGTCCATCCCGGGCATGCGAATGTCCATCAGGATCACGTCAGGAGACAGCGCGGACGCCGTACGGACGGCCTCGTCACCCGTCGACGCCTCGCCGACGACCTGGATCCCCTTGTCGCGCCGGAGCAGACTGCGAAACCCGGCCCGTACGAGGTGCTGGTCGTCGGCGAGAAGCACTGAGATCACTCGCGGCCGCCGTAGGGGATCGTCGCCCGTACGGTGAAACCGCTCTTGCCCGCGCCCGCCGTGAGCGCCCCGCCCAGCGCGGCCACCCGCTCGCGCATGCCCGCGATCCCGTTGCCGTCGATCACCAGCTCCGGGGCCGTGCCGTCGTCCTGCACGTCGACGAGGACGCTGGCCGGCGCGTACCGCAGGGTGATCGTCACCCGCTGCGCCATCGCGTGCCGCACGGTGTTGGTCAGCGCCTCCTGCACCACGCGATAGATCGCCGTGGCCACCGCGGCCGGCACGTCGGCCCGCTCCCCGAACTCGTTCAGCGTCACCGTCAGCCCGGCCCCCCGCACCTGGTCGGCGAGCCGCTCGATCCCGTCCAGGCCCTCCACCGGTTCCGCCAGCTGCCCGTCGCGCAACACGTCGACCAGCGACTTCAGATCAGACATGGCCTTTCCCCGTACGTCCTGAGCCAGCCGGAGCGACGAGCGGGCCTCGTCGGGATCGTTGTCGAACGCGTCGAGCGCGACGTTGAGGTGCACGCCCACCACGGCCAGCGTATGGGACACGACGTCGTGCAGGTCGCGGGCGATGCCGACCCGCTCCTCGGCCCGGCGCCGCAGGGTGTCGAGCTCGCGCTGCTGCTGTTCCTGCTCGAGGCGCAGCGCCAACTCCCGCTGCCAGCGGCGGGTGCTGAGGAACGCGTTGGCCGCGGCCAGCACGGCGGCCAGCCACAGGGCGTCGCCGCCGACGTGCGCGAGCGCCCAGTTGCCGTCGTGGTCCTGGTTGACGAAGGCGTCCCAGCCGATCCCGTACGCCAGGGCCAGCCCGCCCGCGACGACGGCGAACCGGAGCCCACCGGCCAGCACGACAGCCACGAACGCGGCGGTGGCCGGCCACACCCAGCCCGCCCCGACGAGGCCGGCGCCGCGCATCCCCGCCACAGTCAAGAGCGAGAGCACGAGGACCGTACGGGGGAACCGGCTGACGAAGCAGGCGAAGACCGCGAGCCAGCCGGCCAACGAGAGCGTCATGGTCGTGTCGACGTTGCCACCGGTGATCGCAAGCCCGGCCGGAACGCCGACAAGGGTCAACGCCGGAGCGAGATATCTGTTCATGCCCCGGACGCTATGGCCGGCGACGGGGCCGGCACGTCGTCCCGCCGCTGACACTTCCATCGACGCCTCCCGACTACCGGCTACACCATTCGGAGTATGCCTTGGCCGTCTTTCTCAGGCGCCGACCTTTCTCAGGCGCCGACCTTTTTCAGGCGTCGACCTTTCTCAGGCGTCGGCCAGGATGCGGGCCAGTTCGGCCGGCTTGGTGAGCTGGGGCCAGTGGCCCGAGTCGATGTCGACCAGCTCGATGTGTTTGGCCTTGGCCAGCTCGGGGAGGTCGCCCGAGTCGATCCACTCGCGGGCCTCGGCCGGGCTGAACTCGGGGCACACCAGCACGACCGGCACGTCGAAGCGGCGCTCGTCGGACAGGTGCACGATCGCCTTGGAGACGCCCTCGGGCACCGGGACGGCCTTGGCCGAGAAGTCCGCGCGGGCGGCCGGGGTGAGGTCGGCCGAGTCGGCGCCCTCGAACGGCTCCCAGCCCGGGAACGCCATCACGCCGTTCTCGGGCGGGAAGAAGTCGGCGTAGCTCTCGCCGTCGGCCTTCGGGAAGCCGCCGATCATCACGACCTTGGCCACCTTGGTGGGCCGCGCGTCGGCGACCAGCCAGGCCAGCGCGCAGGCGGCCGAATGCCCGACCACGACCGAGGCCCCCTCGGCCGCGTCGACCACGGCGAGGGCCGCGTTGACCTGGTCGTCGAGCGTGGCCCCGCTCAGGTCGACCGGCACCGCGCGGCGGCCCCGCCCGGTCAGTTCGGCGACGACGCCGTCCCACGTCGAGGGGGTGAGCCAGAGGCCGCCGAGGAGCACGATTTGTTCGTCAGTCATGCGGCCCAATCTAGGACCCATTCCGGACGTTTCTCTTCCGGTAGCGTTCGGCCCGTGGAGAATCCTTCGAGCCCCACCTCCCGCGCCCTGCGCACGCTCGAGATCCTGCAGGCCCGTCCGGGCACCACCGCCGAGCAGCTCGCCGACCAGCTGGGCGTCACCGAGCGGGCCGCGCGCCGCTACGTGGGGATCCTCCGCGAGGCGGGCATCCCCGTCGACTCGGTCCGGGGCCCGTACGGGGGTTATCGCCTCGGCCGCGGCACCCGGCTGCCACCCGTCGTGTTCACCGAGGAGCAGGCCCTCGGGCTGGTGATGGCCGTGCTGGACGGCCAGCCGGCCGCGATCGACGCCGACGACCTGGTCGGGGCGGCGCTGAGCAAGGTGATCCGAGCGCTGCCCGAGAGCATCGGACGGCAGGCGGCGGCGCTCCGGGCGTACGCGTCGGCCGCCCCCGACCGCAAGGCCGCCCGCGCCGACCCGGCCGTCATGAGCGCGCTGGTCGCCGCCGTGGCCGACCATCATCGGGTCACCGTCACGTACGCCAACGAGAGCGGCGATCAATGGGACGCCGAAGTGGACCCGTGGGCCGTGGTGGTGCGGTTCGGCCGGTGGTATCTGCTGTGCCATTCGCATCGGGCCGACGCCATCCGCACGTACCGGATCGACCGGATCCGCGCCGCCCGGCAGCTCCCGCAGAAGTTCATCCCGCCGGACGACCTCGACCCGGTGGCGGCACTCGAAGAGAACCTGGCCTCGGGCTGGAAGTATCCGACCCGGATCGTCTTCCACGCCCCGTTCGACCAGGTCGCACCCTGGATCCGGCCGACGATGGGCCGCCTCGAGCCATCCGGTGCTACGGAGTGCGTGCTGATCGGCAGCACGACCAACACCCGCATGTACGCCCAGGAGTGGCTGCCCGCCGTGCCGTTCCCCTTCACGGTCGTGGAGTGCCCTGAACTGCGCGAGGCCGTGGCAGAGGTGGCGGCCCGCTTCACCGCCGCCGTGCAGTCGGACTGACTTGGCGTCTCAGTTCAAAAGCCGGATGGCCAGGTCACACGACGGCGCGGACTATCTCCAGCCGAGCGGCCGTGATCGGGGGCGCGAAAGGCAGCAACCCGATCCCTTGATGGTCCAACCGAAGTGACTTCAGCGCGGTCAGCCTTCGCAGCGGGGAGCTGTCGGCGGGGGCAGTGAAGAAGGCGAGGTCGAGTTCGGCCAGTCCGGACAAGCTCGCGAGGGGCGCGAAGTCGTCGATCACAGCACCGTTGATCTTCAACGTACGGAGATGCGGAAGGCTCGCCAGGACGCTGAACTCGCTCTCTGTCGGCCAACCGGCCACAACCAGGTACTCGAGCTTTCGGTGCTGCGCCAGGGGAAGCAGGCTCATGCCCGGAGCGGTGCTGATGAGCCGCGTCAACGGTACTGCTGACGAGAGGTCGGCAAGGTCGGCTTGGTCTGGGCCGAGCTCAAGCTCGAAGGTCTCGAGAGCGGGCGACCCCGCCAACGTGGCCAGCTCGACGCGGCAGCGTCGAATGCCCAGCCGGCGCAGCCTGGCGCCTGACAGCCAAGAGAGATCCCGGATCTCCGAACAGCCTTCCAAACTGAGTTCGGCCAGAATCGGCGGCAGCGTCAGCTGGCCGCCGTCGCGGAAGGCGGGGTTATCGGCGATCTCGAGAGTCTTTAACCCATGGACTCGGCCCAGCGCGGAGAGATCTGGGAGAGCGCCGGTGCAGCGCAAGCGGCGAAGCAAGTTGATCTGAGAAAGCTGCTCGAGACACTCGGGCTGGTCCACGGCAACCGTAACGTTGTGAACTGCGGCGTCCCGCAGGATGTGCGAGGCGTACTCCGCCACGTCGAAACGTTCCCAGGCCCTGACCAACTCCGCCACCACGGTGGTTCGGGGATCGCGTGCGTGCTTCTTGATCAGCTTCAACGCGAAGGCGCCTCCTATCAATGATGCCGTCCGCACCACAGCCGCTACTTGTTGCTCGGTGTGGCTCACTTGCTCGTCAAGCAGCGGGAGCAGGGCCGGCCCGCACAGGGCGAGATCACCGGCCTGCGCGACGTCATCGACGGGAAGCAGTACCTGTAGCAGCTTTCTCTTCAATTGAGAGTCGCCATCGACGGCCGCCAGTCCGCTGCCGACCAGGCGGAACAAGTCTTGGCGAACGCCGGGGCCCGTCTTCGCCTGCTCGACCAGGGCGGCGGCGAGTGGCGACTGGCCGTGCCGGCGTACTTCGACGGCTATCGCCAGCGAGGTCACCTCGTCCCAGCGTCCGTCGGCTGCTTGATTCGCCAGCATCGGGGCGTCACCGGAATCGAGGGCACCGACCGCACCCAGGTAATTGCGTAGCGTCTCGTTCGAGAAGGTGACCGCTGAAGGGTCAGTCTCGGTCAGAATTCCTGAACGCACGAGGAGGAAATGGAGGAACTGTTCAGACCGGTCTCCGTAGTCGTTCCGGAGGTGCCGCGTGACTGCCTCGGCGGACACACTGTCGAGACCGTTGCGTATCATCCACCAGGCGAGAGCAGCTATCACACGAGCCTGTTGTTCCGGCGAGAGCCTGATGCCGTACTCGACGGGGTCGATACCCCGCACAACGTCCCGGCTCGCTAGAGAGTCGGTGCCGAGGAATAGCCTGAGGCTGCGTTCACACAGCCTCACCAGGCTGCTCGGAACGCCTCCATCGAGGATCAGCAATCGCGCCACCAGGACGCAGAGTGCGGGATTGCGCACCAGTTGGGCCAAGCCGGGATCGCTCGGAAGGTGCTCGACCAAGCGCTTGACCGCGGACCGGGAAGAGCGTGAGAGGCCAACTGTCTCCATCCACCGCTCGATCATGGTGGTGCTCTCGGCCAACGTCATCGGCATGATCTCGTAGGCCGCGAACTGGTCCAGGCCGGCCCAGGCGGTGTCGAGCGCTGCCGGACGAGAGGTCACGATGAAGCGCGACAAGCCGTACTCGTCGACCAGGGTCTCCAACCATTCAAGCGCGGCCCTTCGGCGCGCTCGAGGTATTTCGTCGATACCGTCGACGAGGACGGCAGCGCGCCCGGTACGCAGGCAGTCGTGGACCCACCCGGGCGGCATGTCGCCTGCGATGTGCCCGGCGATCGGCCCCAAGAAATGCTCGGGGGCAGGAAGCGCGCGGTCTTCGCGGAATCTCCGGATCGGTAGAAAGAAGGGAATGACGCCACCCAGGTCGGAGGCGGCTGCACCGTCCAGAGCCCCGACGGACGTCAACGCAAGCCATTGCAGGATTGTGGTCTTTCCGGCGCCCGCCGGGCCCGTGATGATCAAGCGGCGATTGCTGGTGAGAACGCCCTGCGGGTCAAGGCCGCCAGCCGCCAGCACTCCGGCGGAAACGCGACGAGTCGGTGCGAGCCGCAAAGACACATACGCCGTGTCCAGCGGGTGGTGTCTGTTGAGCTCGGGCGAGAACTGGGGGCTCTCCAGGCCGTAGAAATAGACGCGATTGAGCCGGCGCGCCACTGTCTCGCGATACCGCCGCTCAAAAGTCAGATACTGATCGGCAGTGGTAGTGACCTTGTCCGCCAGGCCGGCGATATCGGAGCGGGCCGCCGCCAGTTTCCGGACCGTCTCAACCTGGGAACGCAGCGCGAACTGTGGCCGAGATGTGAAGAACTCGACGATTTGGATACTCACGTTGTCGAGCAGTTGGTCGTAGAGACGACCCTCGTCACCCATCTGGGCACGGCGTGACTTCGCAGCAGGACTCTCCCGCACCAAGGCGCTGAGCCGCTGCGGGTCGAGGTCCAGGTCGAACAGTGTGGTCGCGTCGAGTGGCGTGATGGCTACGAAGGCCGCGGCCACAGCCGATGTTGCTGCTGCGACGTCAGCCTCTCCCAAACTCGAGAACTCGGCCGCACGCAGCTCGGTCAGTCGATCCTCGAGCTTCGAAGCCAGCTTTCCGATGTCGGTCTCTTCGAGTTCCTTTTTGGGCTTTGTGCCGGGCAGTCGGCTGTCGAGGCGCGGCGGCGCCGTCCCGACCAGACCGGCGCCTGGGCGGGTCTCGGTCAGCTGCTTCCACAGGAGCTTGGCCAGAGGCGTGATCGCCGCGGTGAGAATCTTCTCGATCGGCAACGATTGACCCTCCTGAGTCGACGGCGAGTCTCACGCTACTCGGCAACCTCCTGGAACGGGTCAGCCGAACCGGCTTCTCGTCATCGAGCAGCGAACGCCCGCCCGGCAGCCCCGTCTGCTCACCCGGCAGGCCGGGAAGCGGAGGACGGTCGGTGATCAGTCGAGGCGGAGTTTGCCGGTGATCGTGGCTTCGCCGCCCACCTCGACGGCCCCGCCGGGGCGAGCTGACGCGAGGATGGTGGAGGGGGCGCCCACCGTGTCGCCCATGTCGACGGCGATCGTGCGGCCGGCCAGGGCGGCGGCCAGGCAGGCGGTGCTGTTGGCGTTGGCCACGTCCTCGGGGATGCCGATGGCGGGGGCGAACATGCGGGCGGCCAGGCGGCCCTCGGCGTCCGGCGGGGAATGCACGTAGCAGCCGAGCAAGTTCAGCCGGTCGCACACTTCGCGCAGGTGGCCGGGGTCGGGGGTCAGCCGGGTCAGGGCGGCCCGGGAGTTGATCGGCACCAGCAGGCGCCAGCGGCCGGTAGAGGCGGCCAGCACGCCCACGGGCAGGCCCGGGAGGCCCAGCGCCGGCAGCACGCCGGCCAGTTCGGGGTCGGTGGGGAGCCGCAGGACGATGCGGCTCTCGAGGAAGGTTGCCATCGTGCCGTCGGTGACATAGCCCGTCAAAGACCGACTGCCGATGCGCAGGGGCACGGTGTGGTCGCGTTTTCCGGCCCGGGCGGCCAGGAAGGCCAGGGCGGCGACCGTGCCGTGGCCGCAGGCGGGCAGTTCACCGGTGGCGGTGAAGAACCTCAGGGTGACCGGGCCCTCGGGTGGACCGTCGACCACCACCGCGTGGGAGGCTCCGGCCCGCGCGGGCAGATGGCTCAGCGACGACAGGTCGGACGGGGCGTCGGATCGGCAGACGACCGCGGTGGGGCTGCCACCGCGGCCGTCGCGGCGGCAGGAGTGGACCACGGCGACGTCCGTCGGGACCCCCTGGAATCGAACACGTTTGAACATGGGAACTCGGAGACACGGGCGCCCGAAGTGACCATATCGGGAGGCAGAACGGGACACAAGGGCTCCACTGACATCGATGTCAGCCGTTGCGCGATTGTGTGCGATCCGGTCTTGCTCATTGGTTGATTTACCAGTAACGATGTGTCGCGCACGTTACGTGGATTGATCGGAGGAGGTCGGATGCGCCGACCACGGTGGATAGTCGCGGCAGTGCCCCTGACGATGATGGGATCGATGCTGATGGGAGCGCCGGCTCAGGCCGCGGCGCCGGATTTCGCGTCCTCGTTCGAGGCGGGGCAGCCGCAGCCCGACTGGACCGATACGACCGAGCGGGCGAGCGGCGTCGACGGCACCGTGACCGTCGGCATGCCGGGCAGCCTGCGGGGCAACGTCACGGCCATCGCCGTCAACGCCCAGCCGAACGGCAACGAGGGCGCCAACAATCTCAACGACGGTGACGCCGCGACCAAGTGGCTGGTCGACACGCCGACGAGCTGGGCCCAATACACGCTGGACGCCCCCAAAGAGGTCGTCAAATACGCCCTGACCAGCGCCAACGACTCCCCCGAGCGGGACCCGAAGGACTGGACGCTCGAGGGCTCGGCCGACGGGCAGAGCTGGACGACTGTCGACACGCAGACCGGGCAGACGTTCGACGATCGGTTCCAGACCAAGACGTACGAGGTCTCGAGCCCGGGCAGCTTCAAGATCTATCGCCTGAGCATCAGCGCGCACGGCAGCGGCAACCTGACGCAGCTGGCCGACCTCGAGCTGGCCGACGCGAACACCACACCCCCGCCGACCGGCCCGATGCAGAGCCGGCTCGGCAACGGCCCGGCCAGCTCGCCGACGGCCAAGGCCAACGCGGGTTACACGGGCCTCAAAGCCTTCCAGATCGCCGGCCGCCACACCGCCGAGGGCCGGGGCTACGCGTACAACAAGGTCTTCGACGTCAACATCGCGGTAACCGACAATTCCGAATTGTCCTACCTGGTCTTCCCCGAGTTCAACCGGACCGACCTGAGCAACCCCGCCACGTACGCGGCAGTCGATCTGGCCTTCACAGACGGGTCATATTTGTCCGAATTGTCGGCTAAGGACCAGCACGGCATCGAACTGAGCCCGGCCGAGCAGGGCAAGAGCAAGACCCTCTACACGAGTCAGTGGAACCTCAAGAAAAGCAGGATCGGCCAGGTCGCCAAGGGCAAGACCATCGACCGCGTCCTCGTCGGCTACGACAAGCCGAGCGGCCCCACCAGCTTCCGCACGTGGTTCGACGACATCGCGATCGGCGACGTCGCGCCGGCCCAGCCCAAGGCCAACCTTTCCGCGTACGCCGACACGCGCCGGGGCACACAGTCGTCAGGCGACTTCTCGCGGGGCAACAACTTTCCCGCCACCGCCGTCCCGCACGGCTTCAACTTCTGGACGCCGGTGACCGACGCCGGCTCGACCAGCTGGCTCTACCAGTGGTCGCGGCAGAACAACGCCGACAACAAGCCGACGATCCAGGCGTTCTCGGCCAGCCACGAGCCCAGCCCGTGGATGGGTGACCGGCAGACGTTCCAGGTGATGCCGTCGACGGCGCTCAACCCGGCCCGCGCCGCGCGGGCGCTGCCGTTCAGCCACGACAACGAGGTGGCCAAGCCGTACTACTACGGGGTCACGTTCGACAACGGGCTCAAGACGGAGTTCGCGCCGACCGACCACGCCGCGCTGTTCAAGTTCGAGTTCCCGCAGAATCAAGGCAACCTGATCCTGGACAACGTCAACAACAACGCCGGGCTGACCATCGACGCGGCGAACAACGCGATCAGCGGCTGGACCGACGTCAACAGCGGCGGGCTCTCGGCCGGCTGGACCCGGATGTTCGTCTACGCCACGTTCGACAAGCAGGTGACCGCGAGCGGCTCGCTGGCCGCGGGCAACCGGCCGTCGACGGGCTACGTCAGCTTCGCCGACAAGACCGTGCAGATGCGGATCGCCACGTCGCTGATCAGCGTGGCCCAGGCCAAGCACAACCTCGACCTGGAGATCGGGACCGACGCGACGATCGAGTCCGTGCGCGACAACGCCCAGAAGCTGTGGGACGCGAAGATGAAGACGATCGAGGTGGAGGGCGCAACCGAGGACCAGCTGGTCACGCTCTACTCCAACCTGTACCGGTTGTTCCTCTACCCGAACTCGGCGTTCGAGAACACGGGCACCAACGACGCGCCGGTCTACAAGCACACCGTGCAGTCGGCGGTGACCAGCCCGGCCAGCACGCCCACCGAGACCGGGGCGCCGGTCAAGGCCGGCAAGGTCTACGTCAACAACGGGTTCTGGGACACGTATCGCACGACCTGGCCCGCGTATTCGCTGCTGACGCCCAAGATGGCGGGCGAGATGGTCGACGGGTTCGTCCAGCAGTACCGGGACGGCGGGTGGATCTCGCGCTGGTCGTCGCCGGGCTATGCCAACCTCATGGTGGGCACCAGCTCGGACGTCGCGTTCGCCGACGCGTACCGGAAAGGGGTCAAAGGTTTTGACGTGGAGGAGGCCTACGCCGCGGCGGTCAAGAACGCCACGGTGACGCCGCCCAACCAGAACGTCGGGCGCAAGGGCCTGGCGAGCTCGATCTTCAAGGGCTACACGCCGAGCGACGTCACCGGCGAGGCGATGAGCTGGGCCATGGACGGCTACATCAACGACTTCGGCATCGCCAACATGGCCGCGGCGCTGGCCGAGAAGACCGGCGAGAAGCGGTACGCCGAGGAGGCCGAGTACTTCCGCAACCGGGCGCTCAACTACGTCAACATGTTCGACAAGTCGGTCGGCTTCTTCCAGGGCAAGAGCTCGGCGGGCGTGTGGCGGCAGACGCCGGAGCAGTACGACCCGCGCGTCTGGGGCTACGACTATACCGAGACGAACGGGTGGAACATGGCGTTCCACGTGCCGCAGGACGGTCAGGGCCTGGCCAACCTGTACGGCGGGAAGAAGGGGCTGGCCGACAAGCTCGACAAGTTCTTCGCGACGCCCGAGACGGCGACCTTCCCCGGCTCGTACGGGGGAACGATCCACGAGATGCTCGAGGCGCGCGACGTGCGGATGGGCCAGTACGGCCACAGCAACCAGCCGTCGCACCACATCATCTACATGTACGACTACGCCGGGCAGCCCGCGAAGGCGCAGAAGCTCGCGCGGGAGGCGCTGTCCCGGTTGTATCTGGGCAGCGAGATCGGCCAGGGCTACCCCGGCGACGAGGACAACGGCGAGATGTCGGCGTGGCAGGTGTTCTCGGCGCTCGGCTTCTACCCGCTGCAGATGGGCTCACCGGCGTACGCGGTCGGGTCTCCGCTCTTCAAGAAGGCCACGGTCAACCTGGAGAACGGCAAGAAGATCGTCATCAACGCGCCCGCCAACAGCGATTCGAACGTCTACGTGCAGGATCTGAAGATCAACGGGGCTTCTTATAAATCAACGTCGATCCCCCATGAAAAGCTGGCCGACGGCGCGGTGCTGGACTTCAAGATGGGGCCGAACCCGTCGTCGTGGGGCGCCGACTCGCCGCCGCCGTCGATCACCCAGGGCAGCGCGCCGGCCAACCCGCTGCGCGACCTGACCGGTCCCGGCAAGGGCACCGCCACCACGCCCACGCTGGTCGACGACGCCAGCACGACGCAGGGCAGCGGGCCGTTCAGCTACGAGTTCGCGAGCGCCGGCGAGCAGGCCACGTATTACACGCTGACGTCCGGGGCCACGGCCGGCACCGACCCGTCATCGTGGACCGTGCGGGGCTCGTACGACGGCACGACCTGGACGACGATCGATACACGCTCTTCGGAGAAATTTGATTGGCGGCTGCAGACCCGGCCCTTCAAGATCGCGTCGCCGGGGCGGTACAAGCACTACTCGATCGAGTTCGAGGGCACGCTGGCCGAGGTCGAGCTGCTCGGCAAGCCCGCGCCGGCCTGCACGACGACCATCTCGGACGAGGTGTCGGGGGCGCTCACGGTCAGCTCGGGCGTCACTTGCCTGGCGCCCGGATCGACAGTCAAGGGCCTGGTCACCGTACGGAATGGGGCGTCGCTCTATGCCACGGGGGCGACCCTGAAAGCGGCCCTCACGGCCACCGGCGCGGGGACGATCTCGCTGCTCGGCACCAACGTGACCGGCTTCGTCACCGCCACCAACTCGGGTCCGGTGTCGATCGAGGGCTCCACGGTCCGCGGGATCGTCACGCTGACCACCGGCAAGACCGCCACGGTGGTCGCCGGCAACACGATCAACGGAGCACTGACCTGCACGGGCAACAACCCGGCGCCGGTCAACAACGGGCTCAAGAACGCGGGCTCGGGCCTCCGACTGGGGCAGTGCGCGAAGCTGTGACAAAAGGGGCGGCGGGGCACACCCCGCCGCCCCTTCCTAGTAACGTAGTAACCATGTCAGACGAGAAGCTCTGGGGTGTGATCGCGGCGGGCAACTTGGGCACCGTCGCGACCATCAAGAAGGACGGGCGGCCGCAGCTGTCCGACGTCAGCTACATCGCCCTGCCCGGCCTGATCCGCTTCTCCACCCGCACGTCGCTGGCCAAGGTGCACAATCTGCGCCGCGACTCCCGGGTGAGCATCAAGGTCTCGGGCGAGCAGGGCTACGCCGTGGCCGAGGGCACGGCCGAGCTCACCCAGGTCGCCTGGGGGCTCGAGGACGAGGTCGTCGAGGAGCTGATCGAGATCTATCGGCTGATCCGCGGCCAGGAGCACCCCGACTGGGACGAGTATCGGCGCGCGATGGTCGCCGACGGCCGGCTCGTGGTCCGGATCAAAGTCGAGCACCTGTACGGATGGGTCATGTGACCGTCTCGCTGACGCGGGCCGAGGCGCGGCGGATCGCCGTACGGGCGCAGCTTTTGACTTTGCCCCGGCCCTCCTCGATTTCTTCCGCCCTCGCGCGCTTGACGTTCCTGCAGTACGACCAGACCGCTGCGGTGGCTCCTCATGCCGATCTTGCTTTGTGGAGCCGGTTGGGGTCGCGTTATCAGGCTTCGGCGCTCGCTGATGGGCTAGCCGATCGGTCTTACGTCGAGCTTCGCGGAATGATCCGCCCCTTCTCGGACATTTCGCTATTTCGTGCTGAAATGTCCGAGCGCTCGGCGCCGGATTCACAGTTCGGGATGCCCGCGGCGCAGCATTGGGTCGACGCCAACGATCGTTTTCGGCGGGACATTTTGGACTTGCTGGACCGCGACGGGCCCGTCCCGCAATCGGATATTCCGGATACGTCAGCAGTGCGGTGGGGTTCGTCCGGGTGGAACAACAACCGCAACGTCGGCATGATGCTGGAATGCCTGGTCGTGCGGGGCGAGATCGCGCTGGCCGACCGCGACGGCCGCGACCGCATGTGGGATCTGGCCCACCGCGTCTACCCGGCCGAGGTGGTGCCCCTGGAGGAGGCGCTGCGCATTCGCGCGGCCCGGCTGCTCCACTCGCTGGGCATAGCGCGCCGCGTCGACGCCGGCATCGAGGCTCGCATCGAGGGCGTCCGCGGCTCGTGGCGCGTCGACCCGGCGTTCCTGGAGGGCCCTTTCGAAGGCCGGACGGCGCTGCTCTCCCCGCTCGATCGCCTGATCTTCGACCGCAAGCGCATGCTCGACCTGTTCGAGTTCGACTACAACCTCGAGATGTACAAGCCGCCCGCCAAGCGCCGCTGGGGCTACTGGGCGATGCCGATCCTGCATCACGACCGCCTGATCGGAAAGCTCGACGCCACCACCGACCGCAAACGGGGTGTGCTGCGCGTCGACGCGATCCACGAGGACGCCCCCTTCTCCCCCGCGGTGACCGCCGCCGTGCACGCCGAACTGCACGACCTGGCCCGCTGGCTCGGCGTGGCCCTCGACCTGCCGGGTTAGATCAGCGTGGCCAGCGGGGTGTCGGGGCCGGGAGCTTCAAGACCAAGTTCAAGTTCCTCCCGTACGCCCTCAACCGTGTCATCCTCTCCGAGAACCTCGGGCACGTCGTTGCTGAGCTCGAACTGCTCGAGCATGTCGTACGCCTCCCCAAGCGTCACGGCGCCGTTCTCATACGCCCACCGCAACACATTCGCGGCCGCCACCGACGGCGCGAACTCCTCGTCCCACGGGTTCCCCATCCCCCTAATCTAGACACCCACAGACCCCGGCCGCCGGACAGCGACCAGGACCGCCCACCGCAACACGCCTCAGGCCGCCGAGCCGGGCTCAGCAGTTGTAGGAGTCGATCAGCTTGATTTTGACGCTGCGCTTTCCGGCGTAGGCGCCTGACGTCGTGTAGGCGTACACCGTCGCGGTCAGCTTCTTGCGTTTGACGTCTTGGACGAAGCCCTTGGAGACGCAGCCGGGGGTGATCGAGACGTAGTTCTGGTAGCTGTGCACCGTCTTCGTGATGGTGCCGCGGGAGGTCCTGACCTCCAGGTCGAACTCGACGACGTTGCGCAGCGGGGCGTTGAAGTAGACGCTGAAGTAGCCGTTTCGGCAGTTGCCTTTGTCGATCGTGTAGGTCTCGGCCACGAGTTGCCGGACGGGCGGGGCGGCCGCCTCGGCCGATGGCGCGAAACCGAACACGCCGATCGCGGCGGCGCAGAACCCGAGGTTCTTGACTGCGGTGCGATTCATTGTCCGACCTTTCTTCCCGGCTGGCTGTGCGTCTGATCGGCACGCACCCGGCCGGCGAAAGGCTTCTGTTCCGGGTTCGGCCTGCCGAAACGTGGGCCATGGTTCGCAAAAGCATCGCCGGCATGACTCTTGCCCTTACCGCCAGTGGCGTCGTGCTCGGCCTCGGCGCTCCCGCACAGGCCGCACAGGCGACGACGACGCATTCCTTCTCGCACGTTTACGGGCCGGTCCACAACTTCGCCACGGACTTCGAGGTCACCAACTACGGGTCGGACATCTCGCTGTCGGTGGAGAGCTATTCGACGGCGGACCGGATGTCCTGCACATCGACGATCGTCAAGGGCGGCAAGACCGTACGCACGCTTGGGAAGCTCATCCATGACGAGCAGAACGGTGTTTACACGGATTGGTACAAGTACGTGGATCTGAAGAAGGGCACATACAAGGCCCGCGTCACCTGCAAGGTGGGCAAGGAGAAGGCGACCATGACCAGCAAGGCGTTCACCCTCAAGAGGTGACGTCGTCTAGGGCGAGCAACCCGGCCAGGCCGAGGAACGTGATGCCGGCGCCGAGGTCGACGCGGCGTTGCGTGCGGGCGGGAATGCCGGTGGCGCCGAGAGCGCGGCCGACGGCGATATAGCCCAGGCCGACGAGCAGTTCGATGCCCAGGTAGGCGACGCCGAGCAGGGCCAGGCGCAGGCCCGCGCCGGGCGCGGACGTGTCGGTGAACTGGGGCAGTAATGCGGCGAAGAGCAACAGGGCCTTGGGGTTGCTGATGGCCACGACGAACTCGTTGACCATGACGGCGGGGCGGTCGGGGGCGGACGGGCCGGGGTCCCGGCGGGCGCTGCGCAGGCTGGTGATGCCGAGCCAGGCCAGGTAGACCACGCCGATCCACTTGACGATTTCGAGGGCGGCCGCGGAGGTGGCCAGCACGGCCCCCAGCCCCGCCACGACCAGACCGATCAGCACGACGAAGGCGGCCAGCCGGGCCAGCACCCCGGTCAGCGCGCGGGCCGTGCCGTAGCGGACGGCGTTGCGCAGGCCGAGCAGCTGGTTGGCGCCCGGGATGAGCGACACCAGGGTCGCGGCGACGAGGAAACCGGGCCAGTCGATCACGCCGGCGAGTCTGTCAGAAGCACCAGGGCCCGGCCACCGGGTCCGGCGCCTCGCCGGGCAGCAACACCTCGGGACCGCCGAAGCTGACCGCGTGCACTACTAGCATGCGACCTCAAGCCGGGTTCAGGTCAACCACGCCTCGAAACTGGCTTCCGCGGCCCGGCAGGCGCTGATGACCTCGGTCCGGCGCACCGGCAAACGCATCGGACGGCCGCGCGGCGGCGTCCATCGCGGCGGCGGCGCCCAGTCGTCCCGGCGGTTCGACGCGAACTCGAAGATCAGGTCCTGGTCGGTGGCCGCCAGCGTGACGTGCACGTGGTCGAAGGTGTCGCCGAGGATCAGGGGCGCCTTGCGGCGCCGGGCCGGGTCCTCGGCGATGCGGCGCAGTGCTCGCAGGTTGACCAGGTGCGGGGCCAGGGCGGTGGTGGTCGCGTTGCCGAGCGGGGTTCCTCGGATGTAGAGCTGATAGTCCCCGAAACGGCCGTCGGCGCTGGTCGGGGTGTATTCGGCCCGGAACTCGTGGATGTCGCCGCCGCCGATGGTCCCATCGCGGGGCACCAGCCGATACCAGATCAGGTTCCAGCGCCGCTCGGGCAGCGGCTCCAGCGGCGGGAAGTAGGCCTTGTGGAGCGGCATCTCTCCCGGGCGCGGCTGACGCCGACCGGCCGCCTTTTCGCTGCGGCGACGGGCCTCGTACGACCGGGTGTCGGCCAGCCACCGGGTGCGGGCCGGCTCCAGCAGCGCTAGGGCCCGCAGCAACGCATCCGGGTCGGTCTCCAGCCACACCGGGATGCGCGCCGCGCGGATCAGGTAATGCCAGGTCGGGCCGAACCCGTACGGGGAGAAATGCAACACGCACTCGCGCAACGCCAGCAGCCGGCGGTCGAGCGGCCGGTCGGTGTCGCGGACCCGCGCGGCCTGGGCCGGAAAGCTCGTCATGACCTCCATCGAAGCAGCCAGGCCACCAGCGTGGTCACGGCGGCCACCGCGAAGCAGGCGAGCGTGATCGTCAGGGGCGCCGCGAAGTACGTCATCTGCGCCCAGGTGACGTAGCGGCCGTTGGTCACCGAGGTAGTGGTTCAGGGCCGTTACTTCCAGGCGTCCATGGCGTCCCAGCGTTCGAGGTCGCGCAGCCAGGCGTTGGCGTTGCCGTCCGAGGGGGCCCGCCAGTCGCCGCGCGGGGAGAGCGAGCCGCCGGCCGAGACCTTTGGCCCGTTGGGCATCGCCGAACGCTTGAACTAGGCGAACGCGAAGAACCGGCGACAGAACGTCTCGAGCCACCGGCGGCGGATCTCGGGCAGGTCGTAGGCCACCCGTTTCGGTGCCGGGAAGTTCGGGGCCAGACGCTGGCCATCGCGCGCGCGGCCACGATCAGCGCGTGCGTCGAGTCGAGCCCGCCCGAGATGCCGATCACGACCTTTTCAAAACCGACCGGCCTGTCTCGACGGCCAGCCTCCATCACCCCACTCGACAACCCGGTTGGATGACACTCCTAAAACGGTGAGAAACGTCCACCCGGTGGATGCCGGCAGCCGCCCGCCAGCCCGCACACGGTGCATGCAGACGGGCTTGAATCGCTCGGGGACGCGAACGCGGATCAGCCGATGTGAGGGGCGCCGGGTTATGGCCGTGCCGGCTGTTCCGCTTCGTTTTCTGTATTTCGAGAGGCGAACCCTTGCTTGAGGCCGTGCTGCTGGGGCCGTGGCACCGGTGATCCGGCAGCGGTTTCGGTGACGCACTGCCGATCTTTCTTGGATGTCGGGCGATAGTGTCATTCAGATGCCTGAGGTGCTGCGTAAGTGCGGGTGAACGTGTTCACGCTCGGCATTGTCTTGTTTTGGCGGCTGGGCGTTTGACGGGGCGGGCCCACCCCCGTCGGCCGTTGTGTTGCGGGGGTCGAGTCGCTGTGGTGGCCGGTTGTGGAGGTGGCCGGGTTCGGTTGGCCTGACGTGGTCGGGTAGTTTCCGCTGCGGTTCGGGTGCGGTAGCTCGGTCGGGGCCAGTGGCCCCGATCGTGGTGGGTTGAGGTGACCTTGTTCGGGTGTGCCGGCGTGCAGCTGCCGTGGTCTCGGCCTGCCGGCTCGGCCAGCGATGCGGTCACGGCCTGCGCTCCGGGCACGTCCTTCGATGCGGAGTCGGTTGCCTGCGGCGCGGACACGGTCTGCGGGCCGGACACGGCTTGCGGTGCAGGCCCGGTCCGAGCTGCACGTTCCAGCTGGGACGGAGCCGATTGCTGACCATTGATCACCGGCTGGCGGGCGGCCGGCTGCGGGGTGCCGGCCGGCTGATCGTCTCGGGCGGCGACTGCACCGCCCGGTGCTACCGCTGACGGCCGCACACAGCTGGCACCCTCGGGCCAGATCAACGGCGGCACCACCTCGACCTGATCGTGCAAGCCCAGTTCCCCGCACCGCCGGGAGCAGCCCTGCAACCGGCACGACTTCAACCCGTGACGACGGGCGAGTCCCCACCGCCGCCGACGCGCGTGATCACGACGGAACTCGTCGCGCGACGGCGAATAGTTACGTGCTTTGGTGCGATCCAGCAGAGCAGCAGTCACCGGCCGGGTGAATAGTGAAAGCTGCTGGTGCGGCATGTCGACAATTATCCCGCGCCCATAACATGGTCCACCAGTTGTGGATCATGCCATTCCGAAACAGGCATTGAGGTGATGTAATGGAGGTGAAAATAATGCGGTTTCTTTGAAAAGCGCGGCCGAGGTTCGAGTAGTCGCGAGGACCGTGAAAATCGACGCCCGGATCTGCAGCGAGGCGCGCGTGGCCGGCCCCGCGGCGGCGGGGTAGTCGCGTCCTCCGGGTGCGCAGGTATCGATGGTCGTTCGTATGATCTTCACCGGATCTGGCGCTCTTGCGATGTCAGACGGTTCGATCTTGGATGGGGATCTCGTGCAGCAGAAGTTGGAAGCCCGAGCTTTCGAGTACGTCGCGTCGTACCTGCAGACGGGCGAGCAGCCTGTGGCGGCCGCACGGGCCGTGGTGGGTAAGTTCTCGGCCAGCCGGCTGGGAACGGTCGTCAAGCAGGGCATCGCGCTGGAGGCCGGCGGGGCACTCGCAGCGGCGCTCACGAAGAACCGTAAGCAATTCGTGGTGGTGACCGACCGGCGGGTGCTGTTCCTGCCGCAGACCTTTCTCGGCGGTCCGGGCAAGAAGCTGCTCGGCGAGGTCCCGCGTGACCAGGTGACGTTGGCCGAGACGAAGTTCGGTGTGGTCAGCCTGCTGCGCCTGGGTTTCGCGGCCGGCGAGGGTGTGTCGCTGACCTTCCCGCGGGTCGACCGTAAGAATGCCGAGTCTCTCGCGGCGGCACTTGAGCAGGCACCGGTCGCCTGACTACCCGCCACAGCAAGACGAACGGATCCAGTCTCGGATCCGTTCGTCGCTGTAGCGCCGAGCTGAGTTCAGCGCCGCTACCCCGACCGCAAATGGGGCGTCCTGCGCGTCGACGCGATCCACGAGGACCCCAGGCGGCGCAAACTCGATCCATCAAGGCCTGCGCGACATTGGCACCGCATTCCGCCGCGCGCTGCTCGGGCACTCATCACACCGCGGCGGCCGCTG
Organism: Paractinoplanes lichenicola; assembly: GCF_016785085.1. Classification (GTDB taxonomy): domain Bacteria; phylum Actinomycetota; class Actinomycetes; order Mycobacteriales; family Micromonosporaceae; genus Actinoplanes; species Actinoplanes lichenicola. The sequence continues at coordinate 489,285 of NZ_JAENHO010000002.1, read as the reverse complement.
CCACCAACGCGACAGCTGACGCCCCCGCGCGGATGCGGTCGACGCGCAGGAGGGTGGCAATCCGGCCCGGATCATGCGCCGCGCCCAGCCGGGCATGAGCGGGCGCCGCCGCGGCCGCGGTGACGGTGAACGCAACCGCGGTCGCCGCCAGCGCCACCACCGTCCAGGCGCTCAGGCTTGACCGCAGCGCCCAAGCCCCGGTCACGACCAACGCGCCGTAGACGATGACGACAAGCTTGGTGATCGCCCGAGAATGAGCATCGTGCGCGACCCGCCATTGCGCCGGGGGGACCCTCGCCAGAGGCGGATACACCACTGCCGTGACCGTCACCTGAAACCCGAAATGGGCCGCGGTCGACGCCAGCAGAGCGGTCCCAGAAGTAATCCGTCTGCGAACGAATCATGCTCGGCTGCTGGATCAACCGGCGTGGCGCGTCAAAGCCGGCCACGAACATCCGCAAAGCGATTCGACCAAGGACGGCGATGGCGGGCGCCCCTGAGCCGTCCGACCAGCGGCGCTGTAACTGGTTGAGCCCATCGGTCGGCCCACCACTGGCGTACCAGCTCGAGAGTCCAGTGGTCATCGCCGTCCGCGGCGCAGGCACAGCACGGATCGTTCCAGGCAGCAGTCAGGAGCAGGTGAATCTCACCGGCGTTCCTGGGCTGCCTGGACATCACCTTGTGATAGGCCCCAACTAACATGTATCGACGCTTGTCTATTCAAGGTTACTGTTTGGCCGGGCCGCCGGCCCGTCGTCACCCCCACCGGCCAAGACAGGACGTCATCCATGCGCCTCCTCGCCCGGACCCTGCTCACCGCCGCGAGCGTGCTCGCCGCGGGTCTGCTCTCCGCCGCCCCGGCCGTCGCCGCGGCCGACCCCGTGGGGCCGTCGGTCGTCGGCGGTCAGCAGGCCACCGAGAACTACCCGTTCATGGTCTACACCTCCGGCTGCACCGGCTCGCTGATCAAGGCGAACTGGGTGGTCACCGCCAAGCACTGCCCGACACCGGCCTCCGTACGGGTGGGCAGCATCAACCGCAGCAGCGGCGGGACTGTCGTGTCGGTGCGCCGCGCGGTCAGCCACCCGAGCATCGACGTCAAGCTGTTCGAGCTGGCCTCGTCGGTCAGCTACGCCCCGGCCCCGATCCCGGCGACCTCGGGCGCGGTCGGCACGGCCACCCGCATCATCGGCTGGGGCCAGACGTGCGCGCCGCGCGGCTGCGGCTCCTCGCCGACCGTGGCCCACCAGCTCGACACGTCGATCGTGGCCGACAGCCGCTGCGCGGGCATCAACGGCCCGTACGAGATCTGCACCAACAACACGGGCGGCGTGGCCGGCGCCTGCTACGGCGACTCGGGCGGCCCGCAGGTGCGCACGGTCAACGGCCGCTGGAACCTGATCGGCGTCACCAGCCGGGCCGGCAACAGCAGCTCCACCTGCGCCACGGCCCCCAGCATCTACGGCGACCTGCCCTCCATCCGCACCTGGGTCAACACCCAGGTCGGCGGCCTGCCCACAGCCTGACCCCGCCATCCCGTAGCCCGGCGGCTGTCGCCGGCGCCGGGCTTCGGGCACCGGCCTGGTCGGAGCGGGAAGAACGTGACGTCCAGGTTCACCCCGGCGTCGGCCCCGCGGTCGGCGGTGTCGCGGGCACCTGACGTAGAGCACGGTCAGCCGTTATGCGCCGTTCAGGGCTTGGCGGATGGTGCGGGCGATGGGGCTGTCGCTTCCCTCGTACGGCTTGAGCATGTGGTTGTCGGTGGGGGAGATGCACGGCTGGGACAGGAAGCGGGGGCGGGTGCCGTGGTTCGGCTGGGCCGCGTGGACCAGGAACGGGTGGCAGACGAACACGTCGCCCGCGCGGCCGGTGCCCAGGACGGTGGGGCGGTGGGCCGACGCGGCGGCCACCAAAGGGGACAGGACCTCGCCCGAGGCGCCCGTTTCCCCGTACGGGAGGAGGACGCGCGGGACGTCCATATGCGAGCCGGCGCGGATGCGGGTGGGGGCGGTGTGCTCGTCGACGTCGGTGAAGAGAAACAGCAGCAGCAAAGCTCGGTAGCTCGAGTGGACGTTGGTCCAGTACGAGGTCTCGCCGGGGGGCATGTAGGCGCCCTCGATGTGCCAGCCGGCGTCGTCGGGCTCGTCGGCGTGCGGGAATCGTAGGGGGAAGGCGCCCATCTCGTTGCGCGGATGCCAGCGGCCCGGCCCGATCACGGTGTTCATGGCGTCGACCAGCACGGGCATGTTCATCGCCTGCTCGAACGGCGGCTGCCCCATGTTGCCGACCCAGTGCACCGGCTCGGTCCAGGTGCGGGGGTCGTCGGGTTCGGGGTCGATCCGCTCCCACAGCAGGCGCACGCAGGCGTCGACCACGTCGGCGGGCACGGCCTGCTCGAGCTTGACGAACCCGTCCCGGACAAAGGCGTCGACATCCATGATCCCAGTGTGGCTACGGTGAGCCCATGACGTCCAAGGACTTTCAAGTCACGTTCGACTGCGCCGAACCCGAGCGGGTCGGCTCCTTCTGGTGCGAGGTGCTGGGGTACGAAGCCACGGTGTCGACGGAGTCGGCGTTCGCCTGCGTCGACCCCGACGGCGTCCGGCCGCGGCTGTTCTTTCAGCGGGTGCCCGAGGGCAAAGCCGTGAAGAACCGGGTGCATCTCGACGTGCGGGTCGGCACCGGGCTGGTGGGTCAGGAACGGCTGGACGCGCTCGAGGCCGAATGCGTGCGACTCGAGGCGCTCGGGGCGAAGCGGGGCACACTGCTGGTCGCCGACGGGGTCAACGAGTCATGCCAGAACATGCAGGACCCCGAGGGCAACGAGTTTTGTCTCGACTGAAGCGCGACCACCGGGAACATCCCGGTCGTGCGCTACGGCCTTGAGCGTCGCTCAAGCTCGCAGTCACCCCCGGTTCCGCCCCGATGCTTTTGTCGACGTGACGATTCGTACGGGAAAAGGGGTTGAAGTTGCGGGGACAGACGGCGGGCGCTTGACCATGATGGGGTGGTGAACTTTCGGTCGATTTATCAGCACGGGTTCGCGCGCGTGGCCGCGTGCACCAATCACGCTGTCGTGGGGGATCCCGCGGCCAATGCGGCGGCGATTCTGCGCCTGGCCCGCGAATGCTCGGAGCAGGGGGTGGCCGTCGCGCTCTTTCCCGAGCTGGGGTTGTGCGGCTATTCGATCGAGGACCTGCTGATGCAGGACGTGCTGCTCGACGACGTGCTGGCCGGTCTGCGCACGGTGGTCGAGGGGTCGGCCGGCCTGCTGCCGATGCTGGTGGTGGGGGCGCCGCTGCTGCACCGGAACCGCATTTACAACTGCGCGGTCGTCATTCACCGCGGGCGGATTCTGGGGATCGCGCCGAAGTCGTATCTGCCGAACTATCGCGAGTTCTACGAGAAGCGGCAGATCGCGGCGGGCGACGACGAGCGCGGCGGTTTCTACAACGGCTTCGGGGGCGACATTCCGTTCGGCACCGATCTGCTGTTCGCGGCGGAGGACGTGCCGGGGCTGGTGGTGCACGCCGAGGTGTGCGAGGACATGTGGGTGCCGATTCCGCCCAGCGCCGAGGCCGCCCTGGCCGGCGCGACGGTGCTGCTCAACCTGTCGGGCAGCCCGATCACCGTGGGCCGGGCCGAGGACAGGCGGCTGCTGTGCAAGTCGGCGTCGTCGCGCTGCCTGGCCGCGTACGTGTATGCCGCCGCGGGCCTGGGCGAGTCGACGACCGACCTGTCGTGGGACGGGCAGACGATGGTCTACGAGAACGGGGTGCTGCTGGCCGAGACCGACCGGTTCCCGCTCGACGACCGGATGGCGATCGCCGACGTCGACCTCGACCTGCTGCGCCAGGAGCGGCTGCGGATGGGATCGTTCGACGACAACCGGCGCACTCACGCCGATCGGACCGGCGAGTTCCGGTCCGTACGGTTCCGGCTCGACGCCCCGGCCGGCGATCTGGGGCTGCGGCGGCGGGTCGAGCGCTACCCGTTCGTGCCGGCCGACGTGGCCCGGCTCGCGCAGGACTGCTACGAGGCGTACAACATCCAGGTCGCGGGTCTGCAGCAGCGCCTGTCGGCGATCGGCAACCCCAAGGTCGTGATCGGCATCTCGGGCGGGCTCGACTCGACGCACGCGCTGATCGTGGCCGCGCGCGCGATGGACCGGGCCGGGCGGCCCCGCAGCGACATCCTCGGGTTCACCATGCCCGGCTTCGCCACCAGCGACAACACGAAGAGCAACGCCCACCGGCTGATGCGTTCGCTGGGCGTGACCGCGGCCGAGCTCGACATCACGGCGACGGCCAAGCTGATGCTGACCGAGATGGGGCACCCGTTCGCGTCGGGCGAGCCCGTCTACGACGTGACGTTCGAGAACGTGCAGGCCGGACTGCGCACCGACTACCTGTTCCGGCTGGCCAACCAGCGCGGCGGCATCGTGCTGGGCACGGGTGACCTGTCGGAGCTGGCGCTGGGCTGGTGCACGTACGGCGTGGGCGACCAGATGAGCCACTACAACGTCAACGGCGGCGTGCCCAAGACGCTGATGCAGCACCTGATCCGCTGGGTGGTCTCGGAGCAGATCTTCGACGCCGAGGTCGGCGCGGTGCTGGGCGACGTGCTCAACACCGAGATCAGCCCCGAGCTGGTGCCGGGGGCCGAGCTCCAGTCGACCGAGAGCACCATCGGCCCGTACGCCCTGCACGACTTCGCGCTGTTCCACGTGCTCCGCTACGGCATGCGCCCGTCGAAGATCGGCTTCCTGGCCTGGCACGCGTGGCACGACGCCGAGGCCGGCGCCTGGCCCCCGAACTTCCCGGCGCCGAAGCGGGTGGCCTACGACCTGCCCGAGATCCGGCAGTGGCTCGAGACGTTCTGCCGCCGGTTCTTCGCGTTCGCCCAGTTCAAGCGTTCGGCGATGCCCAACGGGCCCAAGGTCTCGGCGGGTGGGTCGCTATCGCCCCGCGGCGACTGGCGGGCCCCCTCGGACGGCAACGCCAACGCCTGGCTGCGCGACCTCGAACGCTGGGACGCCATCGAGTAACTTTCGTCAGGGGCCGGGGAGGCCCGCTTCGAGGAGTTCCTCGACTTGACATGAACCCGGCTTGAGGTCGCATGCTGCTGCCGTAATCGACTGGTCAGTTCTTGCTGCCAGGCGTTCGCGGCAGGTGGCCCCCGCTCAGGGTCCGGTATGCGTGAACGGGGTCCACACGCCGGGCCGGTTTCGGAGGGCCTCGCGTAGGCGTCGGACCGCGTCGTGCAGCGCCCGCGCCGCGCCTCCCGGCTGGAGGACGCCGTCGCGCACCAGCGCAAGGTAAACGTCCTCCGCGACCTGCGCGGCATGATCATCCCGTACCGACCACAACGTTGCGATGACATGCCGGTATCCCATGTAGTACAGCGCCGCGGCCAAGCTGATCGCCTCGTCCGGCAGGGTGAAACCGCCGACGGCCGTCTTGCAGCCGGACAGGTAAGCGAACTCGCCGTGAAACCGCCGCGAGGCGAAATCCGTGACTGTGAGGTCGCCGTCCTGCAGAAACAGCCTGCCCAGCGACGGGTCGCCGAGGCTCTGTTCGCCGTGACACGCGAAGTGGACACTATCGTGCTCCAGCAGCGCTTTCATGACTGCTTCACGTTCGGCTGCCGGGCCGACCAACCGGGTGCACCGGTCGGCGAACAGCCTGACGATCGACTCCTCCTCCCGATTGACGTTCGGCAGGTCGGCCTGGCCGGGTGTGTCGGGCATGCCGACGAAGAGCAAGCGGCCACCGCCTGCCCGTCCCTCGCGGGCCGCCAGCAAAGCACGCAGAGTCGGGGTGTACGAGGAAACCACCCGGTCGAGCACGGCCTTCCCCGGCGTGCTGTGGTAACCGGCAGCGTGGATCGGCAGCAGCGCGAGCAGGCCGGTCGGACACCACCAGATCCGCGGCCAGTCGCTGCCCGGAACGGGTGGCGCGACATAGCCGAGGTGGTCGAGCACCGGGGCAGCGAAACTGTCCCACATCCATCTGAGGCTGTCGCCCAACGCGTCGTCTTTCGCGTCGGCCTCGGCGGCCGATGCCAGGTCCCGGCCCTGCCACCCCCTGACGATCTCAAGGTATGCCTGTACCCGCTCGGTAACGATGTCCGCCGTGAGCAAGGGCAGTTCGACGACCTCCACACCGGAGGTCCGGACTATGAGGGCATCACATCGCCACTGGCTGACATTCAGGATGACCACCGGCCCGTCCGCGGCGGCCGGCAACAGCGCCTCAAGACGCGGCGGCCGCAGAAAGCCGGCGAAACCGGGCCGCGCGCGAACCCGCGCGACGAGGTCATCCCACTCACGGGCCAGCGCCATACGGCCGTCGACATCCTCGGCTGTCTGGTGTGACCGGCCGGACGGGGCCAACGCGGACCGGCCGGCCGCGTCCAACGCGGACCTGACCTCGTCGAGCCGGTCGGCCAGGCCGGGATGGCTCTTGTGTAACTGGCTGAGATCGCCACGGATGTCGAGGACCTGGGACCAGAGGATGGTGCGGCCCTCCTCCAAGTGCTCGACCGCGACGGCCGGCCGGCCGGCCTCGATCGCGCACCCGGCCGAGTCGGAAGCGGCGCCGAACATCGTCGTCAGGAGCCTCCGGCGGTCGGCGCCGCCGATGCCGTGCCACGCCAGAAGGGGCAGCAGCGCGACGATCGCGGCGGAGGCGGCCACAGCTTCGGCCAGGTCGGCGCGCGCCATTGACGCCGTTTGCCACCCTCGTGCTGCCCGCACCCGCAGGCCGACCGGTCCGGACTCCGGCGCCGCGATGGCGACGTCGCGATACCGCCTCTGCGCGAGTGCCGCATCGCGGGTATCTCCCCGGTGCAGGAACCGTTGCCAGCACCCTACCGCGGCGTTGAACAAAGCCACCGATCCGCGAGGGCCTGGTGCTGCCTCGGCGAGCGCCCTTTCGGCCACCGACACCAACTCATCGAGTCCGACATCGCGGTGCCCGCGCCGGAGGGATTCGAGCATCACACTGAGGTGCCCCTCGACAAGCCTGCCGTCGCGGGAGAGAGCCACAGCGGCGCCGCTGAACTCGACCGCCCGGTCCAGGTCGGCCGGGGCGCCGGAGCGCCGGTATCGGAGGCAGTAGGACCGGCTGAGGTCGCCGAGGACAACCGCCCGCTCGGGGAAGTCTTCCCCACACTCAGCAAGGCACGTCGTCAGCAGGCTGATCGACTCGGCGATCTCCTCCGGCTCGCCGTCGCGGTCGTAGGACTCCCGCAGCGACATGGCGAGGTTGAACAGGCAGGTCACTCGTTGCGGCGAACCGGGCGGGAGCAGTTTCAAGAGCCGACGCCCAACCGCAATGGATTCTCGCAGGTCTGAGGTGTCGGCCAACAGGTCGTACCGGCTCTGGAGGATGATCTGCAGCGTGGTCGAGGCTACCGCTGTCGCTACGGCGTCATCAGGCTGGGGAAAGGCTGCCGCCGCACGGGCCAGCTCAACCGCCTCGCTGAGATCCTCGCGGTTCCCGGTGTGCTCGTGACGGCGCATCAGGGCGAGCGCGCAGCCCGATCGGTGATGGGCCACCGCCTCCGGTCGCGACTCGGCCAACCGGACGGCCTGGCGCTGAGCCTCGACCGCCTCATCGAGATCGACCTCCTGGCCACACCTTTCGAAGCGCAGGACCAGCGCGCCGCCGAGCCCGCCGAGGGAGTCCGCGCGTTTCATCGGGTCGTTGCAGGCGAGGCGATCGGCGGCGCGAAACGCCGTGATGGCGTGCCCCACGTCGGCATGGTCGACGGCCACCTGCGCCCGGCTGAGCAGGACTGAGCCCCGGACGTGCCAGTACCGGCCGTCGCGCCCTGAATCGTCCACCCGATCCAGCAACTCGACCGCCTGGCCCAGGTCCCGATCGCCGCCGCGCTGATGGAAGCGCTCCTCGAGGGCATGGGCCAGATCGACCGTCCACCCGCTCGATCCCGATACCGCCTTCCCCGCGTCGAGGGCCGCCCGCCCACAGCGGACCGCGACGTCGAGATCACCTGGCCTGCGACGGGTCAGCAACGCCGTGCAGAGGATGACGAACAGCGCGGCGTTCGGAGCTACGGCGAGCGCCGCCCGGGCCGCGCCGATCGCCTCGTCGAGATCGGCCGGATCCGCTGTCTTCTCGTGGCGCGTCAGCAGGGTGCCCGCCAGATGCTGCATCAGGCCGAGCCAGGAGGGGTGACCCGGCGAGAGTCGATGCAGGACGTTTCCTCCGTACGCGATCGATGCGTCCAGCGCGGGTAGGTGCTGATCCTGGCGATACCGGACGAGGTGCGCCAGGCTCAGCTGGAGCGAAACGGCCAGCCGATCGGGATCGTCCTCAGGCAGTGCGTGGTAGAGGGCCGTAAGCTCGTCGATAACCTGAAGCTGCTCCACCACCGTCACTGACGGACAGTACGATGCCGGGTCGTTCGTGCAGTCTCCGGCTCCCGAGCCCCGGGTGAGGCATCATCGCGGTATGGATGAGCCGTATCGACCCTTGGCCCTGCGGGTCATGGCCGAGCACGACGGTGACGGGCTGTGGGACACCGATCGGGAGCATCGAGGGCCGGCTGACCTGGACGACCTGGGTCTGAGCGCGGAATTGGCGGTCCGGCTGCGCTCGTGGAACGGGCAATATCAGCGGACCGCCCTGACCGATTTCGAGTTCCCGAGCCCCGAGGCGGAGCGGCGCTGGGTCGCCGACGGGCTGCGTCTGGCGTACGAGCTGCAGAACGAGCTGCCCGACATCGACGTCAGCTATGCCCACGACGACGACCACCGGCCGATGCGGGAGCGGCGCGGCCCCTAGGATCGGCGGCGATGATTCGTTTTGTGCGCCTCGCGCCGGCCACTCTCACGGCCCTGCTCGACGGCGATCTGGCCACGGCCCGCGACCTGTCCGGGGCCGGGCTGACCGAATGGTTCCTGTCCGACGAGGTGACGTGGCTGTGGCGGCTGCGGCTCGACCAGATCGCCCAGGATCCCCCGGCCGCCGACTGGGTCGTACGGGCCGCGGTTTCCGTCCCTGACGACGTGGTGGTGGGCGCCGGCGGTTTCCACGGGCCGCCCGACGACGACGGCATGGTGGAGATCGGATACAGCACCGACCCCGCGCATCGCCGGCGGGGTTATGCGCGGGCGATGGTGACCGAGCTGCTGCGCTGGGCCGCGGCCGAGCCGGCGGCCGTGACCGTGCGGGCCAGCATCCGGCCCGACAACGAGGCCTCGCTGGCCACCATCGCCGGGTTCGGCTTTGTGCACGTCGGCGAGCAGTGGGACGAGGAGGACGGCACCGAATTTCTTTACGAGCGCCCGGCGCGAGGTGTCGGATCCGGGGGCGGTCGTTCGTAGCACAAGCAAGAGGTAGTCACGACGAGGGAGTCATGCGATGGCGCAATACCTGATCTCGTTCAACGAGGGCGCGATGGATCACATCACCGCCGAGGACCTGCCCGCGGTGGGCGAGGCCGCCAAGGCGGCGTGCCAGGAGGCCGCGGACGCCGGCGTGTTCGTGTTCGGCGGCGGCCTGAACAGTCAGCGGGCGAGCATCGTGACCCCGGACGGCATGGTCAGCGACGGCCCCTACCCCGAGACCAAGGAGGTCATCGGCGGTTTCGTCGTGGTCGACGTAAGCTCGCGCGACGAGGCGCTGAAGTGGGCCGCCAAGATCGCCGAGGCCTGCCGGTGCGCGCAGGAGGTGCGGGAGCTCGGGGCCGATTCCGCCCGCGACGAGATGGTGCGCCAGGCCGGCGCGAGGAGCTCTGCGAAGGGGTAGCACGGTTGGAGCTGGGGGACGTCCGCGAGCTCGCCACGGGGCTGATGGCCGATCATCGGCTGAGCGGGTGGCGGCTGGTGTTCGACAGGGCCAAGACCCGCGCCGGGTCGTGCCGCTCGGACCGGCGGGAGATCGCGTTGTCGGGGCCGCTGATGCGGTTGTACGAGCCCGAGCAGGTGCGGCAGACGATCCTGCACGAGATCGCGCACGCGCTGGCCGGCGCCGGGCACGGGCACGACCGGGTGTGGCGCGGCATCGCCCGGCGCATCGGCTACACGGGCGGGCGGTGCCTGCCGGCCGACACGCCCAAGGTCGACGGGACCTGGGTCGGGGTGTGTGCCGCGGGTCATCGCACGACCGCGCACCGGCGGCCGGTCCGGGTGCGGTCGTGCCCCGAGTGCTCGAAGACGTTCGACCTGTCCGCCCGCTACGAGTGGACGCACCGGGGCCGGCCGGCGGCGATGGACCCGCGCTACGCCGCCGAGCTGACCCGGCTCCTCGAGCGCCGGCCCACGCCGCGGCCGGCCCTCGCCGCCGTCGGTGACCGGGTCCGGCTGACCGTCGAGGGCAAGTACGCCGGGCTGACCGGAACCGTCGAGAAGCGCGGGCGCAGCCGCTATCAGGTGCGTACGGGGAAGGGTCTGTTGAGCGTCTCGTTCGGCGGGGCCGAGCCGCTGACGAATCAGGCCAGCGTCAGCGCGTAGAGGTAGACGCGGGCGTCGTCGGGCAGGGTGATCGAGCGGAGCTGCTTGCCGTCCGCCAGGGGCAGCCGCGCCTCGAAGAGCGAGACCGGCGGGCCGTCGACACCCTGGCCGGCCTTGATGCGGTGGGGCAGGGCCAGCAGAGCGGTGGTGCCCGCGGCCGCCGTGCCGCACCAGTCGGCCACAGTTACCGGCACGGAGGCGTAGGTGCCGTCGGTGTACCCAAGCGTCACCGAGCTCCCGACTGGCCCGTTGTGGCTGGTCAGCACCAGGTTGGCCGACGTGTGGGAGCCGGCCGGCAGCAGCAGCGTCTGGCCCGTGGCGGCCGTGAAGTTGGCCGCCGTGCCCGTGGGGTCGGGCGCGTCGTACGTCACGCCCGACCAGGTGACCGGGCCGGCCGCGGGCATGAGGTCGGCGTCGTAGCTCCAGCCGCCGCCGTCGAAGTTGCCCGAGTCGGAGGCAGCCACGGTGGCGGTGCCGTCCCGGGTCGGCGCGAGCACCACCGCGCACTGCCCCTGAACGGCGGAGGAGCAGGCGGACGGGTTCGTGACGATCAAGTTGGCGGTTCTCGCGACGCCCGAGACGTCGACCGTCAGCGGATAGGTGCCCACCGCGATCGAGGCCGGGGCCGTCACGGTGACGGTCGCCGTGGCCGAGACCGGCAGGTGCCGCGACACGATCGGGCCGGGCTGTTTGACGACCGCGCGCCACCCGGCCGGTGCGGTCGCCGTGACCCGGGGCCGCAGCGTGCCGGGGGCCTGGCCGACGATGTCGACAGTGAGCGTGGCGCTGCCGCCGGGCGGGACGGCGGCCGAGGCCGGGCGGATCGCGGCCGACAGTGCGGTGCGGTTGTCGAGCGGCGCCTGGTTGACCGACGGGGGCTCGGCCGCGGCCGCGGTGCCCCACGACGACGGGGAGGTGCCGAGCGTGTGCGCGATCGTCCCGCCCGAGCCGACCGCCGACCACGGCACCCAGTTCTTCGTGAGCGAGGAGCCATTGACCCGTACGCGCTGGATGTACCGGTTTTGATCGGACGCGCCGGGCGCCGTGATGGTCAGAGTGCGGTTACCGAGCTTGACGGCGGCCGACGGGAACTGCGGCGACGACACGGCCAGGAAGTTGGCGCCGCTCATGGTCGGATAGAGGCCGAGCGACGAGAAGACGTACCAGGCGCTCATCGTGCCCAGGTCGTCGTTGCCAGTCATGCCGTCGGGCCCGGTCGTGAAGAGGGTCATCGCCGCGCGGACCACGGTCGCGGTCCTGGCGGGCGCGCCGGCCCAGTGATACATGTACGGCGCGAGCAGGTCGGGCTCGTTGTTCGGGTTGTACGTCGGCTTGGCGTAGTAGTCGTACGGGCTGGCGATCCAGTCGGTGCGCGCGGTTCCCGCCGGGTCCTTCAAGAGCTTCTCGTACGCGAAGAAGCTGTCGAGCCGGCGCGCGGTGGCCGCCCGTCCGCCCATCAGCTGCACCAGTCCCGCCGGGTCCTGCGGCACCAGCCACTGATACTGATACGCCCCGCCCTCGTGGAACTGCTGGGCCGCGGCCACCGGGTCGTACGGGGTGAGCCAGGTGCCCTCGGTGGTGCGCGGCCGGAACTGCTTGATCGAGCCGTCCCACAGGTTGCGATACCACTGCCCGCGGGCCGCGAACAGCCGCGCGTCCTCGGTCTTGCCCAGCCCCCGGGCCATCAGCGCGAGCGACGCGTCGGCGGCCGAGTATTCGAGCGTGGCCGAGGCCGGGTGCACGCAGTCGTTGTCGCCGCCCTTGTGCACGCAGTCGGTGCCGAGTTTCAACCCGGACGGGACGTAGCCGCGGGCGTTGTAGTACTTGCTGCCCGTACGCCCGTTGTACGGCGAGTCGGCCGGCGGCTCGCTCAGCGCGTTCTTGCGCAACAACTCGTACGCGGTGCTCTCGTGGCCCTTGAGCAGGCCCTTGGACCACGCCTCGACGAGGAAGGGCGTCACCGGGTCGCCGGTCATGATGTTCGTCTCGCTGTTCGCGAGGGCCCAGCGGGGCAGCCAGCCGCCGTCGCGGCCGATCGCCAGCACGCTCAGCGCGACGTCCCGGGCGACGTCGGGAGTGAGCAGTTCGAGCAGCTGGTTCTGCGGGCGATACGTGTCCCACAGCGAGAAGTTCTGATACGGCGTGTAGCCCTCGGCCTTGTGCACGGTCCGGTCGAAGCCCACGTACGAGCCGTCGACGTCGCCGGCCACGTTGGGGTGCAGCAGCGAGTGGTAGAGCGCCGTGTAGAACGCCGCGCGCCGCTCCTCCGTACCGCCGCCGATGTTGATCTTGCCTAACGCCGCGACCCAGGACTCGCGCAGAGCGGAGCGGGCCGCGTCGAAGTCGAAGGACGACGAGGTCTCCGCGGCCAGGTTCGCTCGTGCCCCCGCCATACCCGTGTAGGAGAGACCGACTTTGACCACGACATCCCGGTCGGCCGTGGCGTCGAACGTGACGTAGGCGCCGTTCGACCCGGCCCCGGCCGCATCCCGGGTTCCGGCACTGATCGCCGACCCGCGCCAGGTCCCGTACGCGGAAAACGGCCGATCGAAGGAGGCGGTGAAGTAGACCGTGTGATCGTCCTTGCCGGCGCAGAAGTTGCCGGCCTCGACGCGCCCCTCGATCGTGCGGTCGTCGACGACGTGGATCTCGGAGTCGAACACCGACTGGTTGGCCTTGCCCGTGTTGAACAGCACGTTGGCCGCGCCGGTGGCCGGGAACGTGTAACGCTGCCAGCCGGTGCGCGCGGTCGCGGTGAGCTCGGCCTCGACGTCGTACTTGGCCAGCCCGACCCGGTAATAGCCGGGCGAGGCCTCCTCGTCGTCGTGGCTGTACGGCGACTTGTAGACGTTCGGGTCGACGCTGGTGATCGCGCCCGTCGTCGGCATCATCGGCAGCTCGCCGGCCACCCCGCAGCCGACGCCGGAGAGGTGCGTCTGGCTGAACCCGTAGATCGTGCTCTGCCGGTAGTCGTAGCCGCCCTGCCCGCCGGTGTCGGGGCTGACCTGCACCATGCCGAAGGGCGCGCTGGCCCCGGGGAACGTGTTGCCGAAGTTCTCGGTGCCCACGAAGGGGCGGACGAGGTCGACGGGCTGGGCGTCCACCGGCGCCGGCGCCGCGAGCACCGAGGTGACTAGCGCCGCGCTGAGCAACAAGTGCATGGATGAGCCTCTCGTGACCGGCGTGATCGGGCCTTGACAACGTTGTCACCAGACAGAGACGTACGTCAATAAGTTCTGCACCCGATTCGCAACCGGCTGCCCGGCCGAACCTCTCAAGCCCGGCCCGCCGATCCCGATCTTCCGCTGGACCGCCTATCTGGGGAGACGTGATGGCAACCAGCACCCGCGCGGCCGACTGGTACCGCTTGTGCGGTGCCGTCGGCGCGGTCGTCGTCGCCTTCGCGGTCATCCTGAGCACCGGCGCCGGCATGGCCGTGGCCGTCTCCAACTTCGGCCTGTGCCTGGCCGCGCTCGTCGCCGCCGTCGCCTGCCTGCGCCGCTCCCGCCGCTTCACCGGCCGCATGCGCTGGGGCTGGAGCCTGATCGGGCTGGGCGTGCTGAGCTGGGGCCTGGGCCAGAGCGTGGCCTGCTGGTACAGCATCGTCGGGCGGGAAGTGCCGCTGCCCTCGAACGCCGACCTCGGCTATCTCGGCATGGTCGTGCTGACCCCGATCGGCCTGCTCGTGCTGCCGAGCCGCACCCAGGCACTGGCCGGCCGGATCCGCAGCGTGCTGGACGGGCTGATGATCGCGGCCTCGCTCGTGCTGATGGCCTGGATCTTCGTCGTCGTCCCGCTGCTCGAGGACGGCCGGGCCGGCCTGGCCCTCTACGTCAGCCTGGCCTACCCGCTGGGCGACGTCGTCATCGTGACCATGGTGCTCTACATGCTGGCCCAGCAGCGCCGCAGCGGCCGCACGTTCAACCAGCTGGCGGTCGTCGGCGTCGGGATCGTGGCGTTCGCGGTCTCCGACATCGGCTACGCCTACCTCAACCTGCTCGACGCGTACACCGCGGGCGGCGTCACCGACATCGGCTGGTTCACCGGGTTCTCGCTGATCCTGCTGGCGGCGCTGATGCCGGTCAAGCGGGCCGAGGACGTCGAGGACGAGGACAGCCAGCAGCCGGTCGGCATCCTGCTCCCGTACGTGGCGGTGCTCGCGGCCCTGTTCACGTCGGTCGTCTGGTACGCCACCACCGGCCACACCAACCTGTTCGTCGCGTACACCCGGTCGGCCCTGATCCTGCTCATCGTCGGCCGGCAGCTGCTGACCCTCCGCGAGAACCGCAACCTCACCCGTACGCTCGAGGCCCGCGTCGCCGCCCGTACGGCCGAGCTGTTCGCCAGCGAGCAGCGGTTCCACGCCCTCGTGCAGCACAGCTCCGACGTGGTCACGGTGGTCAGCCCCGAGGCCGACGTGCTCTACCAGAGCGAATCCGCCCAGCGCGTCTTCGGCTATCCGGCGCGGGCCCTCACCGGCCGCCGCCTGACCAAGCTGATCGACCCCGAGTCGGGCATCCGCCTGGCCCAGGCGCTGCGCCAGGTCGCCGGGCGCCCGTACGCCACCACCGTGCTCGAGCTGACCGTCCAGCACCGCGACGGACGGCTGCGCCAGGCCGAGATGACCATCACCAACCTGCTGAGCGACCCCAGCGTGGCCGGCCTGGTGCTCAACACCCGCGACATCAGCGAGCGCAAGGAACTGCAGGACCAGCTCGTGCACGAGGCCTACCACGACGCGCTGACCCAGCTGGCCAACCGCGCGCTGTTCCGCGAGCGGGTCGGCGAGGCGCTGCGCGGCAAGCCCGCCGACGACGAGGTCACCGTGCTCTTCCTCGACCTCGACGGGTTCAAGGAGGTCAACGACAGCCTCGGCCACCTGGCCGGCGACCAGCTGCTCGTGCAGGTGGCCGACCGGCTGCGGGCCTCCGTACGGGAGAACGACCTGGTGGCCCGGTTCGGCGGTGACGAATTCGCCGTGCTCATCCAGGCCCCGGCCGACGGCACCGACGCCGAGCAGGTCGCGCGGCGCATCATCGACGTGCTCGAGGAGCCGTTCGCCAGCGAGAGCCGCAACATCCACGTGCAGGCCAGCATCGGCCTGGCCGCGGCCGGGCTGCTCGACGCGGGCGAGACCGACGGCGCCGAACAGCTCATGCGCAACGCCGACCTGGCCATGTACAAGGCGAAGTCGGCCGGCGGCAGCGGCTACGCCAGCTACGACCCCGAGATGCTGTCGGGCCTGGTCGAACGGCTCGAGCTCGAGGCCGACCTGCGCCTGGCCCTGGAGCGCAAGCAGCTGCACCTGCACTACCAGCCGACCATCGACCTGGCCAGCAGCGAGGTCATCGGCTTCGAGGCGCTGGCCCGCTGGGAGCACCCGACCCGCGGGCTGATCCCGCCGGCCGAGTTCATCCCGATCGCCGAGGCCACCGGGCTCATCGTGCCGCTGGGCCGATGGGTGCTGCGCGAGGCGTGCCGCCAGGCCGTCGCGTGGAGCAAGGCCGGCGGCGGGCGCCCCGTCAAGATGGCCGTCAACGTCTCGGTCCGCCAGTTCGACCGGGTCGACCTGGTCGACGTCGTCTCGGGCATCCTGGCCGAGACCGGCATGCCGGCCAACCAGCTCTGCCTCGAGATGACCGAGAGCGTGCTGATGACCGACACCGACGACAACCTCGAACAGCTCGTCCGCCTCAAGGCGCTCGGCGTCACGCTGGCCATCGACGACTTCGGCACCGGGTATTCGTCGCTGGCCTACCTGCGCCGCTTCCCGGTCGACACCCTCAAGATCGACCGCTCGTTCGTGGAGCGGCTCGGCGCCCTGACCGACGACACCGCGCTCGCCGACACGATCGTCCAGCTCGGCAAGAGCCTCGGCATGGACACCGTGGCCGAGGGGATCGAGGAGTTCGGCCAGCTCGCCGCGCTGCGCGAGATGGGCTGCCACTTCGCGCAGGGCTACTACTTCTCCCGCCCCGTCCCGGCCACCGAAGCCGGCCGACTGTTCCTGGAAGGCGCTTCCGCCCGTGCTTGATTCCTCGAGCCCTTTTTCCTCGTGGCCCGCCGCCCTGAGCCCGGCCATGCTCAAGGCGATCGACATGCCGACGCCGTACCTGGTGACGGACCTGGGCACGGTGGCCGACCGGCACGCGGCGTTCCGGGCGGCACTGCCCGGCGTCCAGGTCCACTACGCGATGAAGTGCAACCCGTCCCCCGAGATCCTGCGCACGCTGCACGCCGAGGGCGCCGGCTTCGAGATCGCGTCGATCGGCGAACTGCGCATGCTCGAGACGATCGGCGTCGACCCGGCCGACGTGCTCTACAGCAACCCGGTCAAGCCGCCCCAGCACATCGCGGCCGCGCACGCCGCCGGGCTGTGGCGCTTCAGCTTCGACTCCCCCGGGGAGCTCGCCAAGATCGCCGAGCACGCGCCCGGCGCGGCCGTCTACGTCCGCCTGCGCGTCGACGACGAGGCCAGCGTCTTCCCGCTGTCCCGCAAGTTCGGCACCGACCTCGAGGACGCGTACGACCTGCTGCTGCTGGCCAAGCGGCTCGACCTCAAGCCGTACGGGATCACCTTCCACGTCGGATCGCAGTGCACCCGCCCGGACGCGTGGGCCGAGGCCGTCGACGCCGCGGGCAAGCTGATGGACCGGCTGCGCCACGACGACATCGACCTCGAGATGCTCGACCTGGGCGGCGGCTTCCCGGCCCGATACACGTCGGACGTGCCTGCCATCGCCGAGATCGGCGCCGCGACGATGGAGGCGCTCGACGCCCTGCCGTACCGGCCGCCGCTGATCGTCGCCGAGCCCGGCCGGCACCTGGTGGCCGAGTCGGGCGTGCTGGCCGCAACCGTGATCGGCCACGAACGCCGCGGCGAGGAGAACTGGCTCTTCCTCGAGGTCGGCGCCTACAACGGGCTGATGGAGGTGCTGCAGACCCCCGGCGGCTGGGACTTCCCCATCCGGACCACGTCGTCGGGCGACCTGATTCCGTACACGATCACGGGGCCTTCCTGCGACAGCACCGACACCATCGCGTACGGGGTTCTGCTGCCGGCCGCTTTGACCGTGGGGGACGTGCTCTATCTGGGCAGCACCGGCGGGTACACGCTGGCATACGCCTCGAATTTCAACGGCTTCGCCCCGCCCACTCCGCTCTTCGTCGGCGGCGCAGATCTCTCCGCCCACGCCGGCTTTGTCGGGGCCGATCTCTCTGCCCACGCCGGCTTTGTCGGGGCCGGCCGGTCGCGTGGCTGAAGCCGTCATGTTCCGCCGGGGCCGCCGCAGGGCCGGTCCTGGTGGCATGCGTCGCGCCGGCCGCCTGCGCGAACTCCTCTTCTCGGGCATCGTCGACTCGTTCGGCATGGCCCTCGGCTGGACCTTCATCGTGCTCATCGCGACCGCCCGCGGTGGGCTCGCGGAAGCCGCCCTCCTCAACGCGGCCATGCTCGTGGGCGTCGTGCTCTCCGCCCCCGTCACCGGCTGGCTGTCCCGCCACCTCGACGGCCGCACCCTGCTCCGCGGCGCCGCCGGCATCGAGGTGCTGCTGCGCTTCGGCACCCTCAACGGCCTGATCGCCGGCTGGCCCTCCTGGCTGGTCGCGCTGCTCGTGGCCCTGCAACACGTCGCGGCGTGGGCCGGCTTCGCGGGCATGCGCGCCGAGGTGTCGGCAGTGGACGCCTCGCCACGCTCGATGACCCGCTACGCGGTCGCGATCGCCGGCGTCGAAGCGGCCGGGACCGCCCTGGCCGCCATGCTGCCGACGGGCACCCTGGGACATCCGACGGGCTGGCTGCTCACGGCCGTTTACGTCGTCTATCTGGGCTCGCTGCTGCCGACGGTGCTGATCGCCCGCCGGGCTCGCATCGCCCCCTCCCCTATCGCCGGTCGTGATTCGGCCCCGGCGCGTTGGCGTCACGCGGCCACTCCCCCCGCGACCCCCGCGCCCTGGCGTCTCCCCCAGCCCCGGCTGCTGCTGGCCGGCGCCGGCATCATGCTGCTCGCCTCCGGCCCCACCCTCCTGGCGATCCCGGTCACCTCCGAACTGCACGGCGAACGCTGGGTGGCCGTCTCCGCGATCGCCTTCTGCATCGGCACCCTGCTCGCCACCCGCGCGGTCGCCGTCATCGGCCGGCTGCGACTGCCCGCCGTGCTGCGCTGGTCGCTGTGGGGCCTGGGCATGCTCGCGGGCTGGATCCTCGCCCCCGCGCACGCCTTCATGGTCGTCGTGGCCCAGTTCGCCGCGGGCCTGAGCCAGACCGCCTTCGAGGGCGACATGGACGCGCGCGTGGCCGCCGGCGCCAAGCCCGAATCCGTGACCCGCGACCTCGCCTACAGCGCCTCGGTGCGCGCACTTGGTGGTGCCATCTCCGTCCGCCTCCTTCCCATGCTCGTCGCCGCCCCCGCCATCGGCGTGGCCGCGAGCGGGGCCGCCCTGATCCTCGGTGTGCTCACGCTGACCTTGTGGGCCGGCCTGACCACCGCGCCCCATATTTTCCGCCGAGTCGCCCACGGCTGACGGCCCTGTGGATAAGTCCGAGGGACAAATCGCCCCTGTGGACAATGCAAGTTCCTGCAAGCCATTCGGCGTAAAATTGGTCCGGGACGGGGGCCCCCGGGGAGGGCGGGTTACGCCGCGGGACAGGTGGACGGCCACGCAGCAGAACCGGCGAGCGGCCACGCAGCGCGACAGGTCAGCGGCCACGCAGCAAAACCGGCGAGCGGCCACGCAGCACGACATGTCAGCGGCCACGCGAATTCGGTTGACCGCGGAGGTCGCAAGCGTCGATCATCTCGGGCATGACAACTGCGCGCGGCATCGTCGGCTTTTCCGGTGCCCTGTGTCGTCTGCCGGGCTGATGACCCTGTAGTAGCGGCGCCACACCTCACGGCACCGGGTCATTCGCGATCCCGGAGCGCTTCTGCATGTCCGCCTATCGGCTTTATCTGCTCGTTTCCGGCGTCGGGTCGTTTGCGTCCCGCACCGCCTTCACTCTCAACCTGATCTATCAGGCGACCGTCGTCGGGCTGTCGCCGCTTCAGCTTGTGCTGGTGGGCACGCTGATGGAGGCCGTCTGTTTCGTCGCGCAGGTGCCGACGGGGGTGATCGCCGATCGGTACAGCCGGCGGTTGTCGGTCATCGCCGGCTATCTGCTGATGGGCGTGGGCCTGCTGGTCTGGGGCCTTTTTCCCTCGTACGCCGCCATCCTCGTCGCCAATGTCGTCTGGGCGATCGGGGCGGTCTGCGTCGACGGCGCCGAGGAGGCCTGGGCCGCCGACGAGATCGAACCGGAGCGGGTGACCCGGGCCTTCGTCCGCGGCGGCCAGGTCTCGCAGGCGGGTGCGCTGGCCGGCATCGTGGCCGCGGTCGGCCTGACGGCGATCGAACCGGCCCTGCCCATCGTCGTCGGCGCGGTCGTCACGTTGGCCCTGGCCGTCCTGCTGATCGCGCTGATGACGGAGGACCGCTGGAGTCCGGCCACGAAACGCGAAAAAGTGTCCAGCCAGCTATCCGCCGTCAGAGGCAACGTGGTGCTCGTCGCGATCCTCGGCGGCACGCTGTTCGCCGGCATGAGCAGCGAGGGCTTCGACCGCCTGAGCCAGCCGTTCCTGATCCCGTTCGTCGGCGGGCACCCGGTCGAGCTGGTCTTCGGCGGGCTCGCGATCGTGGCCGCCCTCGGCTCGATCGTCGTCACGGGGCTGGCCGGGCGGTGGATCGACGTGGTGCGGCCGCAGCGGGTCGGGCGGGTGCTCGCCGTCGTGCAGGCGCTCACCGCGGCCGGCATGATCGGGCTCGGCCTCGCCGGTCACTGGTGGTCGGCGGTCGGGCTCTATCTGGCCGTACGCCTCCTGCGCGACACGGCCGGCCCGATCCTCAACGTCTGGCTCGTCTCGGCCACCGCCCCGGAGTCGCGGGCCACGGTCTTCTCGATCGTGTCGCAGGCCGACGCGCTCGGGCAGGTCGCGGGTGGCCCGCCGGCCGGGTTCGTGGCGCAGCGCCGGGCGATCGGGGCCGGCATCTCGGTCGCCGGCCTGTTCGTGGTGCCCGCGGTGGCCCTCTACGTGCTAGCCACCGCGAGCCGTCCACGAGAGCTCACGAAGTCGCGGTGAGGCTGCTCTTGGCCAGTTCGTAGGCCGGCAGCATCTCCTCGTACTCCCCGCTGTCGAGGCTGTCGAGGGCCACCACGACCAGCCCGGCATCGGTCGCCACGGCGAAGGCCCGCTCGGGGTCGAGCACGTCCTCGAGCGGGTTCTTGGCCTTGTAGACCACCTCGAGCCCCTCCCGGTCGCCGACCTTCACGGCCCGGAACCGCTTCTCCTGCGCGGTGGCGCCGGCGAAGGCGGTCAGGTTCGCCTCGAGGTCGCCCGTCTTTCCGGTGTAGACCCGGAGGAAGCCGATGTTGCCCGCCGGCTTGGCGTCGATCTCGCACTTCATCGTCATCGGGCCCCGCCGGGTCAGCTCGGCCAGCGGGTCGTCGGCCTTCATCGGCGCCACCGCTTTGGGCTTCCACGACTCGGCCACGCCGAACGTCACGGGCAGCTCGCAACCGCTGCCCGCGGCACCGACCCGGGTCGCCTCGAGATCGGACCCCGGCGCGGGAGCGGCGGCGGACGGGGCGGTGGCGGCGGGCGGGGTCCAGACCGGCTCGTTGCCGCTGTCGCAGGCCGCCAGGGCGAGTGCGGCGGCGCCGAGGCCGGCCAGAGCTAGTTGTCTCACGGGATCGAGAGTGTAGGCGTTGATTTGATCTCGCTCTATCCCCCCGCTACAGTCCCGCGCCAACACCACATTTCGTACGGGGGTCCAGTTCCATGCTTCGCTTTCGCACTGTTCTCACTGCTCTCGTCGGCGCCTCGATGATGTCCCTGGCCGCCTGTGCCGGCGACGACGCCACCGAGGCTTCGAGCACCACCCCGGCCACGACGGCCACCAGCGCCGCCCCGGCCGCCACGACCGAGGCCGCCGCCCCGGCGGCCGGTGACGCGCCGGACGACAAGACGATCTGCACCGCCGCCGGCAAGGCCGACAAGGCCATGAAGGCCGAGCTGATCAGCCAGATGCAGAAGACCCAGGGCGAGCTCGACGGCGCGGGCTACCAGAAGATCCTGGTCAGCCTGGCCGACCAGCTGACCACCGCCGCCGGGTCGAGCGAGTCCGAGGTCGGCAAGGCCGTGAAGACCTTCGCGACCCTGGCCACCGAGGCCGGCGCGAACGCGGCCAAGGCCGGCGCCAACCCGGAGGCCGCGCTCGACGCCCCCGGCTTCGAGAAGAGCGGCACCGACCTCACGGCCGCCTGCAAGGCCGCCGGGGTCACCGTCAACTACTGATCTTGGGGCCTGCGCAGCAGGTAGGTGTCCATGATCCAGCCGTGTTCGGTCCGGGCGTCCGTACGGGTCTTGACGATCTCGTCGGCCACTTCGGACACCCGGCCCGACCGCAGGATCTCGTCCTCGGTGCCGACGTAGGCGCCCCAGAAGATGTCCACGTCGGGATAAGCGGTGAAGGCCTGCTGGGCGTCGAGCATGACGACCACGTCGTCGACGCCCTCGGGCCAGCCCTCGGCGAGCCGGCGGCCGGTCGTCACCTGATACGGCCGGCCGACCCGGTTGAGCGGCACCCGGTGCTTGGCCGCGAGCGCCGAGACGCTGCTGATGCCGGGGATCACCTCGTACTCGAAGTCGATCGCGCCCCGGGCCAGCACCTCCTCGAGGATCGCGAGCGACGAGTCGTACAGGGTGGGGTCGCCCCAGACGAGGAACGAGCCGGTCTCGTCCTCCTTGAGGTGCTCGACCAGCATCTCCTCGATCACCTGGGAGCGGCGGCTACGCCAGTCGTCGACGGTGCCTTCGTAGTCGGCCGGGGTGCGGTCGCGGTCGGGGTCGCGGCCGGTGACCATGCGCCGGCTCGGCTTCGAGTAGCCGCGCACGATCCGCTCCCGCAGGTCGACCAGGCTGGCCTTGAGTTCGCCCTTGTCGAGCAGGAAGAAGACGTCCGTACGCCCGATGGCCTTGGCCGCCTGCAGGGTCAGGTGGTCCGGGTCGCCCGCGCCGATCCCGATCAGATAGATCTTCCGCACCCGCACCAGTGTGCCGCACCGGCCCGGCGGCACCGCGAAGCACCCGCACCAGTACGCCGCACGCGTCCGGAGCCGGGGTCAGTCGGGGAGGATCGGAACCGACGGCCCCAGTTCACGCCCGATCGTCGCCGCCCGGGTCAGAAGCGAGGAGCCGAAGCGATCCCGTACGGCGTCCATCGCCACATCGAGCCGATCGTCCTCGGCGTCGTCGAACAATGACGGCTGCACATGACCGTCCCCGTCGAGGTTGCTGACCGCCACCCCCACCAGGGTCAGCCCCCGCGCGCCGATCAGCTCGCCCGCCTCGGTCAGCAGGTCGCGCGCGGTCGACTGGATCAGCCGGGTCTGCATGGTCGCCTTGAGCAGCGACCGCGATCGGGTGGCCCGGCCGAAGTCGTCGAAGCGCAGCCGCAGGGTGACCGTGCGACCGGCCCGCTGGGCGCCGCGCATGCGCCGGGTCACCCGGTCGACCAGCGCGTCGAGAGTGGCCTCGATCTCGGCGAACGGCCGCGGCCGGCGACCCAGCGCGCACTGCGCCCCGATCGAGCCGCGGCGGTGCCCCACCCGTACGCGCCGGGGGTCTTGATTGTGGGAAAGCGCGTAGAGATGGCGGCCGTAGCCCGGGCCCAGCATCGACACCAGGGCCGCCTCGCCGATCCGGGCGACGTCGCCGACCGTGTTGACCCGGCGCTCGCGCAGCTTGGCCGAGGTGACCGGGCCCACCCCCCACAGCCGCTCGACGGGCAGCGGGTGCAGGAACGCGAGCTCGCCCCCGGCCGGCACCTCGAGCAGCCCGTCCGGCTTGCCGACCGCGCTCGCCACCTTGGCCAAAAACTTGGTGCCCGCGATCCCGACCGTGATGGGCAGCCCGACCTGGGCCCGCACCTCGGCCCGGAGCCGGGCGGCGATCTCGCGCGGGGTGCCGCTGACCCGCAGCAGGCCGCCCACGTCGAGGAACGCCTCGTCGATCGAGATGCCCTCGACCAGCGGGGTGGTGTCGCGGAAGATCTCGAACACCGCCTTGCTGGCCGTCGTGTACGCCTTCATGCGCGGCGGCACCACGACGGCATGGGGGCAGAGCGCGCGGGCCTGACCGATGCCCATCGGGGTGCGGACGCCCAGGGCTTTGGCCTCGTAGCTCGCGGCGAGCACGACACCCCCGCCGACCAGCACCGGACGCCCCCGCAGGCTCGGGTCGTCACGCTGCTCCACCGAGGCGTAGAACGCGTCGAGGTCGGCATGCAGGATTGCCACCGCGCCACTATAGAACACACGTTCGAATGGCGTGGAGGAAAACCCCCGGGTGGTTTCCGGCTTCTGACCTCGTGCGACGCTGCCTAGCGTCAGATGCGTGATCGAACTACGCGAACTGACCAAACGCTACGGCCGCCAAGTCGCCGTCGACGGGCTGAGCTTCCGGGTGCGGCCGGGCGTGGTGACCGGCTTCCTGGGCCCCAACGGGTCGGGCAAGTCGACGACAATGCGCATGATCCTCGGTCTCGACGCCCCGGACGGCGGCGAGGCGCTCATCGACGGCGTCCGCTACGGGGCGCTGGACCGGCCGCTGACCCGCGTCGGGGCACTGCTCGACGCGGGCGCGTTCCATCCCGGCCGCAGCGCCCGGGCCCATCTGAGCGCCTTGGCCGCGAGCAACGACCTTCCCCGTACGAGGGTGGAAGAGGTGCTGCGCATCGTCGGCCTGACCGGGGCGGCGGGACGGCGCACGGGCACGTACTCGCTCGGCATGCGGCAGCGGCTCGGCGTCGCGGTGGCGCTGCTCGGCGACCCGGGGGTGCTGCTGCTCGACGAGCCGGTCAACGGGCTGGACCCGGAGGGCATCCGCTGGATCCGGGACCTGCTGCGCGGGCTCGCGGCCGAGGGCCGGACGGTGTTCGTCTCGAGCCACCTGATCGCCGAGATGGCCCTGACCGCCGACCGGCTGGTGGTGATCGGCCGCGGCCGGCTGCTGGCCGAGACGACCGTGGCCGAGCTCGCGGCCGGCGGCGACACCCTGGAGGACGCCTTCTTCCGGCTGACGTCCGAAACGACCGACTACCGAGGAGCGGAAGCGGCATGAGAAGCGCGACCCGAATGGAATGGATCAAACTGCGCAGCGTGCGGTCGACGTGGTGGCTGGCGATCGCCTCGGTGGTCGCGATGGCCGCGGCCGGGGCCGGGGTGGGGCTCGGCTACCGGTCGCACGCCCCGGTCGCCACCGTCGCCCAGATCTTCAACAACAGCCTGGCCGGGGCGATCCTGGCCCAGCTGCTGCTGGGCGCGCTCGGCGTCCTGATGGTGACCGGCGAGTACGGCACCGGCATGATCCGCTCGACGCTGGCCGCCGTCCCCCGGCGCCGCACCGTGCTGGCCGCGAAGGCCCTGGTCGGCGGGGCCGCGGCCCTGACCGTGGGGCTGGCCGCGAGCTTCGCCGGCTACCTGGCCGGGCAGCTGGCGATCCGCGGCACCGCCATCCCGGCCGCCTCGCTCGGCGACTGGGCGATCCTGCGGGCGGTGCTGCTGACCGGCGCCTATCTGGGCGCGACGGCGCTGATCGGCGTCGGCCTGGGCACGCTGCTGCGGCACTCGGGGGCCGCGATCGGCACGCTGTTCGCCCTCGTGTTCGTCCCGATCTTCGTGGTCGGCCTGTTCGGCGAGAGCGGCATCGCGATCGGTCGTTTCATGCCGCTGCTGATGCTGCTCAACGCGGTCGCGGTGACCACGCCGACCCCGGGCCTGTTCTCGGGCGGGGTCAGCGTGCTGCTGATGTGCGGGTACGCGGCGGTGGCGGTGCTGCTTGGCGGCGTCCTGTTGCGGCGCCGCGACGCGTGAGCGCCGACAATGGGCCGATGACCGCGCTGCGCGCCCCGTTCACCCCGCTCGCCCTGCGCCGGCTGGTGTTCTGTGTCGCCGGCGTGGTCAGTGCGGTCGCGGTGCTGGCCGTGCCCGCGCTCGTGCCGGGTGCCGCGGCCCTGATCCTGTGGGCCACCGGCGCCCTGGCCCGGCAGCCCGCGCCCGTCGTGGCCCCGGTCTTCCTGGTGCTGTTCCCGCTGACCCTCGCGCTGCTGGCCGTGCTGGCCGTCCCGGCCGCGCGCGCGATGGCCGCCGCCCACCGCCGGCTGGCCGACCGGCTGCTCGGCGAGCGGGTGGACTCCCCGTCGCCCCGGCCGGGCTGGCGCGGTGTCGGCTACTGCCTGCTCAAGGTGCCGCTGGCCATTCCCCAGGGCTACGGCGCCTTCTGTTACGTGTTCGGCGTGGTCAACCTGAGCTACCCGGTGTGGTGGCCGTTGTTCCGCAACCACCCGCCCGGCACCACCCTCGACCCGGTGCGGGCCCTGACGCCGTTCGGCTTCCTCGACGCGGGGACGTTCCCCGGCACGTTCGTCATCGCCGCCGCCGGCCTGGCCATGCTGCTGGTCGCGCCGTGGCTGATGCGGGCCGGCGCCGCGCTCGACGTGGCCGCGATGCGGTGGCTGCTGAGCCCGCGCGGGCTGGCCGAGCGCGTCCGCGAGCTGCGGGCCAGCCGGGCCCGCGCGATCGACGACGCGGCCGCCATGATGCGCCGGCTCGAGCGCGACCTGCACGACGGCGCCCAGATCAGACTGGCCACGCTGGCGATGAACCTCGGGATGGCGACCGAGAAGCTCGGCGCCGACGGCCCGCCGCCCGACCTGGCCCAGGCCCGCGAGCTGGTCGCGCTGGCCCACCGCGGGGCCAAGGACGCCCTGGCCGACCTGCGCGACCTGGTGCGCGGGATCCACCCGCCGGTGCTCGACAACGGCCTCGGCGACGCGCTGGCCACGCTGGCCACGGGCAGCGCGATCCCGGTCGCGGTGAGCGTCGAGCTGCCCGTCCGCCCGTCCCCGGCGATCGAGACCATCGCCTACTTCTGCGCCGCCGAGCTGCTGGCAAACGCGGCCAAGCACAGCCGGGCGGCGCGCATCACGCTCGGCGTCGCCGGGGCCGGCTCCGGGCTGACCCTGACCGTGACGGACGACGGGGTGGGCGGGGCCGCGCCGGCCGGCCCCGGCCTGTCCGGCCTGGCCCGCCGCATCGAGGTCGTGGACGGCCGGATGCGGGTGCACAGCCCGGCCGGCGGCCCGACCCGGGTCGAGATCGAACTGCCCACGCAGGTGTGAAACGGAGGCGACGACATGCGGGTGGTGATCGCGGAGGACGCCGCGATGATGCGCGAGGGCCTGGTCCGGCTGCTCACCGACCGCGGTTTCGAGGTGTGCGCGGCGGTGGCCGACGCGGAGGCGCTGCGGGCCGCCGTCGACGCGGACCGGCCGGACGTGGCCGTGGTCGACATCCGGATGCCGCCGACGCACACCGACGAGGGCCTGCGGGCGGCGATCGACATCCGGCGCGACCACCCCGGCGTCGGCGTGCTGGTGTTCTCGCAATACGTGGAGACCCGCTACGCGACCCGGCTGCTGGCCGACCGCCCGGCCGGCGTCGGCTATCTGCTCAAGGACCGGGTGGCCGACGTGGCCGACTTCACCGACGCGCTGATCCGGGTGGCCTCGGGCGGCACCGCGCTCGACCCGGAGGTCGTCGGTCACCTGATGCGCGCCGGCACGGGCGTCGCCGAGCTGACCCCGCGCGAGCGCGAGGTGCTCGCCCTGATGGCCGAGGGACGCTCCAACGCCGGCATCGCGACGGCCCTGGTCATCACCCCCGGCGTGGTCGAGAAGCACGTGGCCAACATCTTCGCCAAGCTCGGCCTGCCGCCCTCGGACGGCGACAACCGCCGGGTGCTGGCCGTCCTGCGGCACCTCGGCGGCTGACGGCGAGGGAGACAGCCGTCACGCTCGGTGTCGACGGCGCCGCCCCGACGACAACGGATCGTAACGAAGTATTAGGGCGCATCGTGACGCCGGTCATGTCCATCCGGGAATCGGGGGGCCAGAATCTCCGTTGGTCATAACCGGACCGGGCCCACCCCGCCCGCGTCCAGCAGAGAAGAACTCCGCCTGGAGGAACCACCATGTCGCCTCACGGCGCGACGGTCCGCGAGCTCGACCAGCTCACGTGCCGCGTGTTCGACAGCACCCGCAGCTCCGGGGCGCGCCTCGCCGCGTACCGGATCGACGGGACCTTCTACGTCGACATCGACCTGCCGGGCATCGACCGGGCCGGTATCGACATCACGGTGGACGACGGCGTCCTGACGATTCGGGCCGAGCGGCGCGCGGCCGAGGGCGAGGCCGGTCAGCCGGTCAGCGCCCCCGTGACCCGCGAGGTCGACCTGCGCGAGTCGGAGAATCTGGACACCGATCGCCTCGAGGCCCGATGCGACGACGGAGTCGTGACGCTGCACATCCCGGTTGTGCGGGAATCGGTCCTGGCCGCTGTTTGAGCAGAGAAGCCGCGCGATGAGCGCGGCTTTTCTAATGGACGAAGCGCAGCCAGTTGATGTTGAGGAACTCGTTGCCGTCCTCGCGGACGAAGACCAGGAAGACCGTGTGCTTGCCGGTCGTCGGCGTGATGTCGACCTGGTCGGTCCGCCAGTTCTGCCACCCGCCCGTACGGGTGACGTTGAGCGTCCCGATCGGCGCCTGATCGGGGCCGTCGAGCCGGATCTCCATCTTGCCGCCCTCGGCGTCGCCCGCAACCCGCACGTCGAGCTTGGTCGCCGCGACCGGTCCGAAGTCGACGTCGTCGAACCGCAGCTGGTCGCCGTTGGCGATCCACCCGACGTTCTGCCCGCCGCCCTCGTCCTCGGTCTCCTGCGACTGGATGCCCTGGTTGCCGTCCGCCGCCTCGGCCTCGAGCTTCGGATAGACGGTCGGCGCCGGCGGCTCGGTGGTGGGCGCCGGCGACGACGACGGAGCGTCCGACGGCTCATTCACCACCACGGGAGGCACGGCCGCGGCCGGGGCCGGCGTGTCCTGCCAGCGGCCGAGGCCGTAGCCCACGGCGACCAGCCCGAGCCCGGCCAGCGCGACGAGCGAGCGCTGCCGGACCCGGTAGGCCTTGGTGCGATAGACGGACGGGTTCGGCGAAGCCACCAGGGTCAGGCCGTCTCGGCGAGGATCGACTCGGCCGGCGGCTCGGCGAAGTGGCAGGCCACCCGCTGGGCCGGGGCCCGCTCGATCAGCGCCGGGTCGTCGGTGGCGCAGATGTCCTGCGCCTTCCAGCAGCGGGTGCGGAACCGGCAGCCCGACGGCGGGTCGACCGGGCTGGGCACGTCGCCGACCAGGCGGATCCGGTTCTTCGGGGGCACGCCGCGGACCACGCCGATGTCCGGCACGGCCGACAGCAGCGCCTGCGTGTAGGGGTGCTGCGGCTTCTCGTAGAGCGAGTCGCGCGGACCCTCCTCGACGACGCGGCCGAGATACATCACCGCGATCCGGTCGCAGAAGTGCCGCACCACGCCGAGGTCGTGCGCGATGAACACGAACGCGATGCCGAGCTCCTTGCGCAGGTTCTCCAGCAGGTTCATGACCTGGGCCTGGATCGACACGTCGAGCGCGGAGACCGGCTCGTCGGCCACGATGATCTTGGGGCGGGCGGCGAGCGCGCGGGCGATGCCGATGCGCTGGCGCTGACCGCCGGAGAACTCGTGCGGGTAGCGGTTGTAGTGCTCCGGGTTGAGGCCGACGACCTCGAGCAGCTCCTGCACCCGCTTGAGCTCGCCGCTCTTGGCCACCATGTCGTGGGTGCGCAGCGCCGTGCCGACGATCGTGCCCACGGTGTGCCGCGGGTTCAGCGACGAGTACGGATCCTGGAAGATCAGCTGGATCTCGCGCCGATACGGCCGGAGCTGCCGCTCGTTCATGTGCGCGATGTCGACGCCCTGGTAGCGGATCTGGCCCCCGGTGGGCTCGAGCAGCCGCGTGATCAGGCGCGCGGTCGTGGACTTGCCGCAGCCCGACTCGCCGACCAGGCCGACGGTCTCGCCGGGCGAGATGGTCAGGTCGACGCCGTCGACGGCCTGCACCCACTTCGTGCCGCGGGCGAAGAACCCGTCGCCCTTGGTCTTGAAGTGCATCTTGACGCCGTCGAGCTGGAGCAGCGGCGCGCCCTCGACCGAGCGGACCCCGGACTTGGCGGGCGTGGTGGTTGTGCTCATGATCGATCCCTCTTACGGCAGCCGGGGCAGAATTTCGGTCTGGAACACCTGGTCGGGTTCCTTCAGATGGCACCGCGAGGTGCGGCCCAGATCGGCGGTCCGCGGGATCAGGTCGGGCTTGAGGGTGGTGCAGAGGTCGCCGGGCACGCGGTCCTTGAACTCGCAGCGCGGGTGGAACGGGCAGCCGGTCGGCACGGCCAGCAGGCTCGGCGGCGACCCGGGAATCGGGTGCAGCGGCTGCGGCTCGCCGGTCAGCGCCGGGATGCTTTCGAGCAAACCCCACGCGTACGGGTGCAGGGGTTCGCCGAGGATCTTGTTGACCGGGCCGTGCTCGACCGCGGTGCCGGCGTACATGACCAGGATGTCGTCGGCGATCTCGGCCACCACCCCGAGGTCGTGGGTGATGAAGACGACCGCGGAGCCGAAGTCGCGCTGCAGGTCGGAGATCAGGTCGAGGATCTGGGCCTGCACGGTCACGTCGAGGGCCGTCGTCGGCTCGTCCGCGATCAGCAGCTTGGGGTCGTTGACCAGCGCCATCGCGATCATCGCGCGCTGCCGCATGCCGCCGGAGAACTCGTGCGGATACTGGTCGACGCGGCGGCGCGGGTTGGGGATGCCGACCCGGCCCAGCATCTCGATCGCGCGGTCCTTGGCCTTGCGCTTGCTCACGTTGTTGTGCGCCCGGTACGACTCGGTGATCTGGTCGCCGATCGTGAAGTACGGGTGGAGTGAGGACTGCGGATCCTGGAAGATCATCGCGGCGTCGCCCCCGCGGTAGCCCTCGAGCTCCTTGTCGCTCATGTTGACGATCTCGCGGCCGCCCACCTTGATCGAACCGGAGATGCGGGCGACCTTGCGGTCGTGCAGGCCCATGACGGCCATGCTGGAGACGCTCTTGCCGGAGCCGGACTCGCCGACGATCGCCAGCGTGCGGCGCAGCGGAACCGAATAGCTGAGCCCCTGCACGGCCCGGACCAGGCCGTCCGCGGTCGGGAACTGCACCTGCAGGTCGGTGACCTCGAGGTAGGCCTCCTCGTTCGCCGCGGGGTTGCGGGGAACGCGGGCCACCGTGTGCGGGGCCTGGGTGCTCTGGTCGCTCATGCTGCCGCCTTCGTGCTGCGGAGTGGGGATAGAGGGCTGCGGACCGGGATCATCCGAGACGCACCCGCGGGTCGAGGAACGTGTAGGCGATGTCGACGACGAGGTTCATCACCACTAGTACCACCGAGCCGACCAGGACGCCGCCCATGAGCACGGGCAGGTCGTACTGGCCGAAGGCGCGCAGGGTGAGCTGACCCAGGCCGGGCAGGTTGAAGATGCTCTCGGTGAAGATCGCGCCGGTGAGCTGGAACGCCAGGTCGATGCCGAAGATGGTGACGACCGGGGTGAGGCCGGCGCGCAGGCCGTGCCGGTAGACCACGCGGCGCCGGCTGATGCCCTTGGAGGCGGCGGTGCGCACGAAGTCCTGGCCGAGCGCCTCGATCATGGAGGCCCGGGAGTAGCGGGTGTAGGCGGCGGCGTTCGTCAGGCCGACACAGAGCCAGGCCGCGAGCAGGCCGCTGGCCCACGTCAGGGGATTGTCGAGGAACGGGTGATAGCCCGAGTCGGGCAGGAACGTCGCGTAGAGCGCGACGAGCAGGGCGAAGACGAAGTACGGGATCGACTGCACGATCAGCGTCGAGCCGACCACCAGCTTGTCGAGCGAGGTGCCTCTGACTTGTGCCGCGATCGTGCCGGTCAGGATGCCGACGAGGAGGTAGACGACCGCGCCGCCGACGACGATCGAGACGGTGACCGGCAGGGCCGCGGCCAGCAGCTTGGTCACGGGCTGGCCGAGCGTGTACGAGTAGCCGAGGCAGGGCGCCGAGCACTCGCGGACGGTGCCGCCGGTGTTGTACTCGCGGCCGACGACGATGCCCTTCATGTAGCTGGCGATCTGGCTGACCGCGGGCTCGTCGAGATTGAGACTGTCCTCGATGTCGGCCAGCCGCTCGGGCGTGCAGCGCGGACCGCAGATGACGCCGGCCGGATCGGTGGGCGCCAGGAAGAACAACGCGAAGCTGGCCACCAGCGTCACGATCACGACGGAGATCGCGCTCAGGACGCGTTTCAGGATGTACAGCAGCACCGCTTGCTCCTCTTTCCGCACGGCGCCGGGTGGATGTCCCGGATTCTCTGATCTCGGTGTGCGGTGCCGGTCGCCCGACACGCCGAGAGGCCATTTTCACGCCCGGGGTGGTCCCGTCCGCCGGTTGAGCGGACCGGACCACCCCGGGTTTCAGCTAGTTACTGCTGCTTCAGCTCTTCAGGTACATGTTGCTGAAGTTCGGCATGCCCATCGTCGGGTCACCCGTGGTGGTGCCGACGTTGGTGCCCTGGACGACCGCCAGCTTGTCGTAGTAGGTCGGGAGCGCGATGTACTGCTCCATGATCTTCTTGTCCAGCGCGGCCCACTTCGAGGTCGACTCCTCGGCGGGGAGGTTCGCGACGTCGTTGATCTCCTTGTCGAGGGCGGCGTCGCTGAGCATGCCCCAGCTCTGCCCCTCGGCGATGCTCTGCGAGCGGAACAGCACCGGGAACCACGAGCCACCGGCGGGCCAGTCCGAGCACCAACCGGCCGGGCTCTGGCCCATGTTCACCGGGGCGTCGTAGTCGCCCTTCTTGGTCCGCAGGTCGGCGGTCGAGACGCCGATCGGCTTGACCTTGAAGCCGGCCTTGGTCAGCGCGTCGGCCTTGATCTGGCTGACCTGCTGCGCGAGCGGCTTGGTGTTGTCGTAGTAGTAGCTGAGCTCGAAGCCCACCTTGCCCGCGGCCTCCAGCATCGCCTTGGCGGCGGCCGGGTCACCGGCGCCGGTGCCGGTGAGGTCGGCGACGGGGGCGTACTTCTCGTAGCCCGGGACCGACGGCGGCATCACCGTGCTGGCCGGCTCCGCGACGTAGTCGTTGAGGCCCGAGGCCTTCCAGATCTGGTCGTTCGGGTACGCCTTGGCGACGGCCTTGCGGATCTCCAGCGGGATCTTCCGGCTGTCCAGCTGCCAGACGATCGTGCAGGGGCTCTCGCCCTGGACCAGCTGCGCCTTCTTCTCGCCGGTGATCTGCGGGATCAGCGACGCGTCGAGGACGTCGTAGTTGATCGCGTTGGCGTCCTGGCCGTTGCTGTTCAGCACCGCCTGCTGCGACTTGACCGCGTCGCCGCCCCACTGGAAGTTGAAGCCGTCCAGGTACTGGTGACGGGCGGCGTCGGTGTTCGGGTCCCAGTTGGTGTTCTTCTCGAGCACCAGCGAGGTGCCGGCCTGGTAGGTCTTGAACTTGTACGGACCCGTGGCCAGCGGCTTGTTCTTGTACTCCTGCCGGGTGTCCTTCGCCTTGGGGATCGGCGTGAACATCGGGAAGGTCATGTAGAACGGCAGGTCCTGGAACGGCGTCTTCAGGTGGATGATCAGGGTGTCGGTGCCCTGGGTCTCCACGCCGGAGTAGGTCTCGCCGTCCTTGTACGGGCCCTTGTACTTGTCGCCGTCCTTGAAGTAGCTCAGCTGGTAGGCCGGGCCGTTGACGAAGACGTCGTGGGCGAAGGACCGCTTGATCGCGTAGGCCAGGTCCTCGACCTTGACCTCGGTGCCGTCCTCGTACTTGATGCCCGGCTGCATCTTGAAGGTCCACGTCAGCTTGTCGGCCGACGGGGTGCCCAGGTCGGTGAGGTCCGGAACCAGGGTCGGCTTGCCGTCGCGGATGTCGAACTGGGTCGGCGTACGGAAGAGCAGCTTGCCGATCTGGTTCGAGTCGACGTAGTAGATGTCCGTCGGGTCGAACGTGTTCGGCGTGGTCTGCGCCTGCACGGTGAGCACGCCACCCGGGCGCGCGCCCTCGATCTCCTTGGCCGGGCCCTTGGCGTTGGGGTCGGTCGCGTTGGACTGCGTCGAGATCTTGCCCGAGTCGGTGTCGCCACCGCTCGAGTCGTTGTTCGACGAAGGACTGCTGCAGCCAGCCAGGCCGAGCGCCAGGGCGGCGGTGGCCGCCACGGCAACGTTAAATCGCCTTGCCATTTCTCCTCTTCTCATACGGGGCGTCACCACGTCACCGTCGGGTGCGGGGATCGAATGCGTCACGAATCGAGTCGCCGAGCAGGCTCAGCGAGAGCACCAGGATCGTGATGGCCAGAACCGGGATCCACAGGTAAAGCGGGTCGGCCCGGTAGTAGTTCTGGGCTGCGGCGATCGTCAGGCCCCAGGACGGCGTCGGCTCCGTGAGGCCGACGCCGAGGAAGGTGAGGCCCGCCTCGACGACGATGTAGCTCGGTAGAGCCATCGAGACCGAGATGACGATGGGTGCCACCAGGTTCGGCAGCAGCTCCTTGAAGAGGATCTTGCGGGTCGGCACGCCGAGCACCTTGGCCGCGGAGATGAACTCTCGCTCGCGCAGGGAGAGGACCTCGCCGCGGATCAGTCGCGCGAGGCTGGCCCAGCCGAAGAAGGAGAGCACAATGATCAGGGAGAAGAAGCGCGCGTTGGCGACGTCCTGCGCGGCGGCGTTCTCGGCGGTGCCGACGAAGAGGGTCAGCAGCACGGCCGGCACGGCGATCGCGAAGAGCAGGTAGGGCAGGCTCAGCACGAAGTCGATGACCCAGGAGACGATCCGGTCGAG
This sequence comes from Paractinoplanes lichenicola, assembly GCF_016785085.1. GTDB lineage: Bacteria > Actinomycetota > Actinomycetes > Mycobacteriales > Micromonosporaceae > Actinoplanes > Actinoplanes lichenicola. The sequence goes on along the minus strand of NZ_JAENHO010000002.1, from coordinate 455,010 downwards.
CCAGCCGCCCACGAAGCCGGCCAGCAGGCCGATGGTGACACCGATGATCGTGGTCAGGATCGTCACCGTGCCCGCGACGATCAGGGACGGCCGCGCGCCGTAGACGAAGCGGGCGAACAGGTCGCGGCCCAGGCGCGGCTCGACGCCGAACCAGTGCTCGCCGTTCGGCGGGATCGTCGGATACCCGTACTGGTCGATCAGATCCTGGTGCAGGGTCGTCGGGTCCTGCCCCTCGAGCTTGGCCAGCAGCGGCGCGAAGATCGCGATCAGCACGAAGAACGCGAAGATGCTCGCGCAGATCACCGCGACCTTGTCCTTGCGCAGCCGCGCGAGGGCGATCTGCGTCGGCGACTTACGCCGGGTGTCGACCTTCTTCTCGGGGTCGACGGCCGGGCTCGCCATGGCATCGGTCGGGGAGCCGGCCCGGGCAAGCTCGGCTTCCTCGATCAGCGGTTCCACGCGTCGGTCACCTCCATCGGACGACACACCTCACATGCGTCGTGCGTGAGAGGTATTCGGATGCTGCGCTGGGAAAGGTAGCCCGGAACTGGCTCGTAGGAAATGAGTTGACGCATCGAATGAATAACAGCCCGCTGAAAGCGTTGGACGCTCAACCTCACAACGAGTCCCACTGCGGTAGGGCGCGAAGCGCCACTCTCGCGGATAAATCACCCGTAACGACGATCATCTTTGCCCCTGTTGTCCGATATGGAAAGCCAGAGGGCAATCGTACTGTTGCGCAAAGTTATCGAAGTCGCGTACACGACACAGCAGGCCGCTGTTTCGTTCCCGTTTCGCGGCGGGGTCGATCTTGGCGAACGACCGCCGTGGTTTCCTCCGGTGCATGTGCCCAGGTAGCGCAAGATCTTCGGTTGTCACGTCACTCCGGGGCCGTATCGACGGCCATCCCGCGTTCCGGGACGCGGTTCGACGGTGATCTCCCCGCCCTCGGCGTGTCGCCGGGACTACGCCGCGTAGGGCCGGGAAAGGGCGCCATAGGAAGACGGCCGCCATTTCGATAACGAATGACCCCTCCATTCGGCGCTATATAAGACTTCGAAGCGCGTCTTCCCGCATGGGCCCGACTCATCGACAACGAGCTACCTCCGGGCGACGCGCAGCGACCTCGCGCGAGCCCGTGGCAGCGTCCGCCACCCCCCGCGTTCGCTGCGGCGACACCCCGTGAACGGGTGGCCGCAAGCCGCGATCAACGAGGCGACGCAGAGTGATCGTCAGGGGCGCGGGGCCAGGGCCGCGAGGATCTCGCCGGCCCGCTCCCGGGCCACCGCGGGGTCGGCGTCGGGCGCCCCGATCAGCGGGTCCCAGTTGAGGTCGTAGAACAGCTCCGTGACGCCCGCCTCGGCGTAGCGGTCGGCGCCAGCCCGGATCTGATCCCAGTCCCCGGACAGCGGGACGGCGTCGTCGCGCAGGCCGGGACGCACGACCGCGCGCACGACGATCCGTACGGCGTCGGGGTCGCGGCCCGCCTCCTCGGCCGCCCGCCGCACGACCTGGGCGCCCCGGGAGATGTCGTCGAAGCCGAGCCGGCTGCTGCTGACCCAGCCCGCCGCGAGCCGCCCGGCCCGGCGCAGGGCGACGTCGGCAGTGCCCCCGAGCAGCACCGGCGGGCCGCCCGGCTGCACGGGTCGCGGGGCCGCCGTGCTCCGCGGCACGCGATAGTGCTGGCCGTCGAACGACGCCACCGGGTCGTTCCACAATGTCCGCAGCACCTCGAGATACTCCCGCAGGCGCGGGCCCCGCGGGTTCGGGTCGGAGCCGGTGGCCTCGAACTCGGGCTGCGACCAGCCGGTGCCCAGGCCGAGGTCGAATCGGCCGCCGGAGAGCACGTCGAGCGTGGCCGCCTGCTTGGCCAGGTACGCCGGGGCCACGTACGGGATGTTGATCACCGCCACGCCCAGCCGGATCGTGCTGGTGCGGGCGGCGGCCCAGGTCAGCGCGAGCAGCGGGTCGAGCACGCTGTGATAGACCGGCAGCATCGGCTGGTCGACGCCGACCAGCAGCCGCTGGAACGACCAGAGGCCGTGATAACCGAGCCGCTCGGCCCGCTCGGCGAACTCGCCCAGCGTCGCCGGCCCGGCCCACGCCCCCGCCACCGGGGCACCCGTACTGATCAGCATGCCCGGAGCCTAGCCGGACGACCTTTCCAGCTCGGCGCTCAACTCCTGGCCCAGCTCGGCCAGGCGGGCGTCCGGGGCCGCGGCCAGCACGGCGGCGATGAAGGCGCCGTAGGCCGCGCCCAGCGCGCCCAGGTCGCCGTCCTGCAGCAACAGCATGTAGGTGGCCTCGGCGACCCGGCGGAAGTCGGCCGGGGTCTCGGCCGGCGGTCCCGGCGGCCCGGGCGGGTCGGGCGTCTCGGCCGGCTCCTCGGCCGCCGCCGGGGTCTCGGGCCCGGCCAGCTCGGCCCGCAGCCGCAGGCTGGCGCTGAGCAGCCCGACCGGCGAGCCCTCGAACAGCGACGCCGGCTCGTAGTCGCGAGCCACCAAGCCGGCCCCCCGCGCGACCATCTCGTCGGGGTCGAGGTCGACGCGGATGCGGGCCGCGCCCCAGCCGAAATAGCCGGCCAGCCGGTCGCGGATGGCCGGGATCCGGGTCGAGCCGCCCGCCAGCACCACCTCGTCGATGTCGCCCCAGCCCACGCCGTGCGCCGCCCGGGCCGCCGCGATCGCCTCGGTCAGCAGGTCGAGCGAGCGCTGCACGTCCGGCTCGATCATCGCCTCGAACGCGCGGCGGCTCAGCGGCACGCTGGCGCTGACCGTGGCCGTGAGCACCGGCAGCTCGAGCGTGGTGGTGTCGGTGATCGACAGTTCACGCTTGCGGATCTCGGCCTCCCACCGGATCCGCTGCCGGATGGCCGGGTCCAGGCTCAGGTCGACGTGGTGCCGCTCGCGGATCTGCCGCAGGGCGTAGGCGACGATCAGCTCGTCGAAGTCGTCGCCGCCGAGCCGCTGGTCGCCCGACGTGCCCAGCACGTCGACCGTGCCGTCGGCCACCCGCACGACCGAGGCGTCGAACGTGCCGCCGCCCAGGTCGTAGATCGCGTACGTGCCGGGGCGGGCCCCCACGCCGAGCGCCATCGCGGCCGCCACCGGATCCTCGACCAGCCGCCGCACGTTGAGCTGGGCCAGCCCGGCCGCCTCGCGCAGCGCCCGCCGCTGGGCCTCCCCGGCCGCGGCCGACACGGTGATCACGGCGTCGTGGATGGCCTCGCCGACGAACGCCTCGGCCTGCCGCTTGAGCTCGATCAGCAGGAACGCGCAGATCTCGCGGGGCTGATACGCCCGGCCGCGGAAGCGCACGTTCTCGCCGGTGCCGAGCCGCCGCTTGATGCCGGCGATCACGTTCTCCGCGTCCTCGGCGGGCGGCGCGCCCGCGATCACCTGGCCCGACCTGTCCTGCCGGACCGCGGCGGGCATGGTGGCCGCGCCGGTCGGGCCGCGGACCATCAGCAGCTGGGCGCCGTCCCAGACCGAGACCGCACACGAGCTGGTGCCGAGGTCGATCCCGACCACACGATGGAAAAACGGGTACGCGTCGGGATGCTCGGTCAAGGCCGCCCCCTGGACCAGCAGTTGCACGGTATATCTGGTCGCCAAATTAACATTCGTCGCCGACCCGACAGAACTGACAGCGATCGATCCGTCGGACATCCGACTGATGCTGGACAAAACATGGCAGGGTGCACGGCATGGCTGTGGTGCTTGTCGACCTGACCCAGGAGGAGCTCGTCCAGCGACGGCCGTCCATGATCGCGCTCTTCGCCGACGCCATGGTCCAGAACTACGGCGTCGGCCCGGCCGAGGCGTACGCGGAGGCCGTGCGGCAGACCGACGAGCTGCTCCCGGCGGGCGTGCACACCGCGGGCCAGCTGCTGCGCAAGGGCATGGACGGCGACGACGAGGTCGGCTTCCTGTGGATCTCGCTGCCCGGGATCCCGTACGCCACCATGGCCTGGATCGCCGAGGTCTCGGTGCGCGAGGACAGGCGCAACCGCGGCTACGGCAGCGCGATGCTGCGAGCCGGCCAGGCCGACCTGCTCGAGCGCGGCGTGCACCGGGTCGGCCTGCACGTGTTCGGCGTCAACACCGGCGCCCGGCGGCTCTATCGCCGGCTCGGCTATCGCATGCTGGCCCAGCTGCGCACCCGGCCCGTCACCGCCCGGACGGCGCCGGTCGGCCTCGTGCCGATGAGCCGGCCCGAATACGAGGCCCGGCTGGCCGAGGTGCTCGAGCGCGACCCGGTCGCGCTGACCCGCGACCCGCTCGCCCCGCCCACCCGCGCCGCCGAGGTGGCCCAGGTGCTGGCGCCGCAGGGGGTGGACAGCCCCGGCGTCCATCTGCGCCACGCGGTCAGCGGCGGCCGCCCGGTCGGCTGGATCTGGTTCTCGCTGCCCGGCCCGCACCGCCCCGGCACCGGCGCGGTCCACTACCTGACGATCGACGAACCGTTCCGCGGCCGCGGTCTGGGCCGGGCCCTGCTCGAGGCGGCCGAGGCCGAGTACGCCCGCCACGACGTGCCCCGGATGGGTCTCTGGGTCGCCGCGCCCGGCCCCGAGCGGTTCGCCGACGCGCTCGGCCTCGACGTCTCCTCCGAGCAGCTGGTCAAGGACCTGTAGCTCAGCCCTCGACCCCGGTGGCCTCGTGCGCCGAGCCGACCGGCTTGGACTGCGACGACCCGCGCTGCCGGAGGAAGATGGCCAGGATCGCCATCGACGCCACGGCCAGCAGCTCCGACTGCCAGTTCTGCAGGGTCCGGTTCCAGAAGTCCGCGCCGAGCACGTACTGCCCCCACGAGACCGGGTCCTGGCGCTCGCTGAGCTGCTCCTCGTTGAAGGCGGCGACCCCGGCCACCGACTGCGCGAGCCACGAACCCAGGAAGATCAAGCCCATCACGAGGCCCAGCGAGTTGGCGAACACCGACGTGCGCCACCCACCCACGCGGGCCCACTCGGGCGACTTCTCATCGGCGTACGGGCCGATCTTCTGCTCCTCGTCGGTCTCGCGGCCGGGCTTGTGCAGCGACTTCGACTCGGGCGAGCCCCTCTGCAGCAGCCACACCGTCAGCACGATGAACAGGAAGAACTGCAGATACTCGGACTGCCAGTTCTCGGCCACGTCGACGCCGAAGCTGGCCGAGGTCACGTAGCGCCAGAACGCGACGTCGGGCAGCCCGGAGGCGCGCTGGGCCTCGTTGAAGACCGCCAGGCCCGCGTACGCCTGCCCGACCAGCACGATCAGGAACAGCAGCCCGAACACCAGGCCGATGGAGTTCTCGCGCACGAATCGTCTCACCGGTGCAGCACCCCCAGCGCCGTGAAGTAGACGAGACCGGCCGCGACCACGAGCAGCAGCACGACGAACATCGAGCGCATCTCAGTCCCCCTCGACGGAGCAGTCGTACGGGCGGCTCGCCTGCGGGGTGCACCCGGCCGCGACCACGCGCCAGCCACCCGGGAACGCGCCCAGGAAGACCGTGTCGTCGTCCAGCTTGACCTGGGCCCACTGCCCGTAGACCGAGGTCTCGACCACGGTTCCCGGGCGGGGCAGGCTCTTCTCGAGGATCGCCTGCGGGCACGGCTCGTCCTCGGCCACCGTCCGCAGCGTCGCCGGGGCCAGCAGGGCACACGCCGCCTCGCCGTCGCCCGCGTCGACCACTGCAAGCAGCCGTACGGCAATGCCGGAGGCCGCCTCGGCCTGTTCACCGACCGTGGCGCAACCGGCCGCGGCGCCCAGCAAGGCCACGCTGACCAGCAAACTTCGGAATTTCACGGGGCGCCGCATGCCCGGATTTTGAGCGCCTATGCGGCTGCGCGCTCCGCATCTCCGAGGGCGTGCTCAGCCCAGCCGATGCGCTGGGCCGCCAGATACTGAGCGCCTATGCGGCTGCGCGCTCCGCATCTCCGAGGGCGTGCTCGGCCCAGCCGATGCGCTGGTCCGAGAGGTCGGCCTTGCGGGCCTGATCGACGGCCTCGCGCAGCAGCCGCAGGGCCTCGGCCAGGTTGCCCGCGGCCAGCTCGGCCTCGCCCAGCGCGAGCGTGCCGGTGGCCACCCGCCGCGGGTCGCCGTAGCGCTCGCGCAGCACCTGGGACATGCGCAGGTGCCGCAGGCCGCGCTCGACGTCGCCGGAGACGAAGACGTGGAAGAAGCCGATGTGCCGGTGCACCTCGGAGCGCACCATCTCGTCGGCGTAGCTCTCGGCCAGCGCCAGCGCCTCGGTGTAATAGGGCATCGCGGTCGTCCAGTCGCCCCGCAGCACCTGGTGCACCAGGCCCAGGCCGAACAGCGACTCGGCGGCGCCGGCCGGGTCGCCCACCTCGCGCTGGATGCGCAGCGCCGCGGTGAACAGCTGCTCCTCGGTGGCCCAGTCGGCCCGGGCCAGGTCGCCGCCGATCGCCGCGAAGTGCGCCAGCATGCCCAGCCGGGTCAGGGCGGCCGCCTCCTCGACGCGGCTCTGCTCGTCGCAGGCCCGGCGGCGCGCCCCCTCCAGCAGCTGCCACGCGGAAAGGAAGTCGCCGGTGCGGTACGCCGCCTCGAGCATCGCCTCGTTTCCGGCGGCCAGCAGCGCCCCGGCGGTCGACTCGCTCCCCATGGACGCTACGTTAGCCACCAATCACAACGCGCGCAGTGCCTCATCGATGGGGGTCGAGCCGCCGAACAGCTCGAAGGTCACTCCGATAGTCGATGGCGTCGTCAGGCAGGCCGCGATCACCGCCGCCACGTCGTCGCGGGTCACCGAGGCCCGGCCGCCCAGCTCCCGCGAGACGGTGACCAGGCCGGTGCCGGGCTCGTCGGTCAGGCCGCCCGGCCGCACGATCGTCCAGTCGAGGCCGGCGCGGGCCGTGACGTACGCGTCGGCCTCGCCCTTGGCCTCCAGATAGGCGCGCATGGCCTCGCCGCCCGCCGCGGGATCCTGAGCGCCGATCGACGACACCATCACATAGCGGCGGACACCCTCCTCGACGGCCGCGTCGGCCAGCTTGATCGCACCACCGAGGTCGACGGTCCGCTTGCGCGCGGGGCCGCTGCCCGGGCCGGCCCCGGCCGCGAAGACCACGGCGTCGGCGCCCTTGACGTACGGGGCAAGCGACTCGTCGTTCTCGAGGTCGCCGATCACCGGCACGGCCCCGACGGCCTGCAGGTCGGCGGCGTGGGCGGGCTTGCGGATCAGGCCGCGGGCGGTGTGGCCCTCGGCGGCGAGCAGCTTGAGCAGACGAAGAGCGACCTGACCGTGGCCGCCGGCGACAAGAATGTCCATGCCCCCGAGACTAAGGCCTGTTTCATGACTGGGACGGGGCTGCGGCAGGGCCCAGATCCCGCCTGGCGGCGTCCCGCGAAAGCCCGGTTCCAACACCGGGAGCCGGGCTTCCACGGGCCACCACCAGACGAAATCTGGACCCGGCCTCGCTGCCGCCCCAGTCATGAAACAGGCCTAAGCCGACTCCCGGATGACCAAGGTCGGCTGGAACGTGACCGAGCGCGGCAACCGCCCCGGCGACGCGATGTGGGCCATCAGCACCTCGGCCATCTCGGCCGCCATCTCCTCGACCGGCTGACGCACGGTGGTCAGCAGCGGCCGGCAGTCGAGCGCGGCGCTGCTGTCGTCGAAGCCGACCACGGCGATGTCGTCCGGCACCCGGCGGCCCAGATCCTGCACCGCGCGCAGGGCGCCCTCGGCCATCAGGTCGTTCGCCACGAAGAGCCCGTCGATCCGCGGATGCTGCGCGAGCAGCCGCCGCGCCGCGGTCTCGCCGCCGGCCCGGGTGAAGTCGCCCTCCACCGCCGGCACCTCCCGGCCCGCCAGATGCGCCCGGAAGCCCTCCAGCCGGTCGAGGCCGCTCGGGATGTCGAGCGGGCCGCTGATCGTGGCCAGCCGGGTGCGGCCCAGCGACAGCAGCCGGTCGGCCGCCAGCCGGGCGCCCAGCCGCTGGTCGACGTCGACGTAGCTGACCGCGATGGGCGAGGTGGGCCGGGCCGACACCACGGCCGGGATGCCCAGTTCGTGCACCTGGCGGGGCAGCGTGTCCTGCTCGTGGCTGCTGATCAGCAGCACGCCGTCGACGTGCCCCTGGCGCAGATAGCGGATGACCTGGTGGTGGTCGGTGGAGTCGGTCGGGATGACCACCAGGTGCACGTCGTGCGGGCGCAGCGCCCCGGTCGCGCCCGCCGTGATCCGCCCGAAGTACGGATCCGTGAAGATCCGGTTGAGGAACGAGTTGTTGTCGGGGCGGTCGGGCTCGCTGATCACCAGCGCGACCGAGTCGGAGCGGCGGGTCACCAGGCTGCGGGCGGCGACGTTGGGCACGTAACCGGTCTCGGCGATCGCCCGCTGCACCATCTCACGGATCTTGGAATCCACGCTCGGGGCGCCGTTGATCACGCGAGAGACGGTCGCGCGCGACACCCCGGCCGCCTCCGCGACCTGATCCATCGTCGGGTGTTGCCCACCACGCGCGGGCCGGGTTGTCATGCGGTCCGTTATAGCAGCGCTGTGGTTCTCCTGGTGACGGGTGCCGCCGCCGTCCGTTGCTCCGCCGGCGACACCCGTGGTCATCAGGGACGTCCGTCCGTGCCGCACTTGATGATCGGACGGATGCAGTCGTTCACCCGCCGGGCCAGCTCGTCGACCGGCCAGGCGTTGAAGAAGTCGCCGTGCATCGTGTAACCCGGCCCCGAGGCCAGCCGGAAGTTCGCCGGGTTGCCGTTGACCGGATACCGCATGACCTGCCGCAGCTTCGGCACGACGACCGGGTGGCTGGCCGGGCAGGCGTTGTTCACCGGGTACGCCATGTGGCTCTTGTGATCCGGCGAGTCCAGGTTGACGCCGTCCCAGCAGTGCGGGAAGTCGAGGTACGACTCCAGCATCGTGCCCGGCGGACAGGTGACGAAGTCGTGCGACGAGCCCGCGTCACCCGCGTGCAGGCACGACCAGCGCGAGATCGTGTTGTCGTTCGGCCCGGTCGCCTTGGCGTTGCCGGCCACGATCCGCAGGCCGAGCGGGAACGGCTGGGTCTGCGCGATCAGGTCGTCGCGCACCCCCTCACCCAGGTAGTAGAAGATGCCGGTGGTCGGCTCGACCGGGGTGTTGCCGTTGTAGAAGGTCGGAATCCAGTACGACGACTTGTCGATCGACGGGTTGCAGTTCGAGTTCGCGTTGAGCAGGTCCTGGGTGGTGCTGTACGCGTTCGTCACGGTGCTGCCGAAGAAGCTGTGCATGTGCGACGCGCCCGGCAGCCCCGGGAAGATGATCGGGTCGTCCGGCAGCCGGTGGCTGAACGGGCAGTCGGCCAGGAACTCGGCCACCCGCACGGCCCCGGGCGGGATCGTCGGCGTGGTGCCGCCGCCCCCGCTGCCGTACACCTGGAACTCCGTCAGCGAGACACCCCACTGCGTGGCCCGTACGGTGGTCTCGAGCCGGACGTAACGCCCGGTGCCGGTGACCGTCAGCGCCTGCCGGCCGCCCGTGCCGTTGGTGGTGTTGTAGACAGTCGTCCACGAGGAGCCGTTGGCCGACGTCTTGAGGCTGAAGCTACGGGCGTACGCGGCCTCCCAGTTCAGCACGACCGACGAGATGGTCGCGCTCGCGCCCAGGTCGACCTGCAGCCACTGGGGGTCGCTGAAGGCGCTCGACCAGCGGGTGCCGAGGTTGCCGTCGACCGCGTTGGACGCCGGGAAGGCGGCCGACTCGGACGAGCTGGCGGTGGCGGTCTTGCCTTGCGAGATGAGGGTGTCGGCGGCGCTCGCCTTGGTCGCGACGACCAGCAGGGACGAGACGAGCAGGGCCGCGGCGAATATGACCTTCTTACGCATGATGCCGTCCTTGGGGGAAGGCCGGGGGCTCGCACCCCCGGCCGGACGATCACTGGTAGACGCGCACGTAGTCGACGAGCATGCGGGACGGGAACGGGGTGCTGGCGTCGATCGGGCCGGGGAAGTCGCCGCCGACTGCCAGGTTGAGGATCAGGTAGAACTTGTGGTCGAAGATCCAGGGACCGCGGGTGTTCTCCACGGTGGCCTTGTCGGCGTTGAAGACCTGCCGGCCGTCCAGGAAGAACCGGATGCCCTTGCTGTCCCACTCGGCCGCGTACACGTGGAAGTCCTGCGAGAGGTCCACCCCGGCCGCGTTCTTCTGGCCGTATCCGCCGCCGCCGTTGTAGGCCGGGGCGTGCAGCGTGGTGTACATCTCGCTGGTGTTGCGGCCCAGGACCTCCATGATGTCGATCTCGCCGTTGTAGGGCCACGGGCGTCCACTCAGGAAGTCCTCGCCCATCATCCAGAACGCCGGCCACAGGCCGTTGCCCTTCGGCACCTTGATCCGGGCCTCGAACCGGCCGTACTGGGCGCTGAACTTGCTGCCCGTGTTCATCCGGCCCGACGTGTACTGCCGGCCCTGATAATCCTGCCGGCGGGCCTCGATGACCAGGTTGCCCTGCCCGTCGGTCTGCGCGTTCTCGCTGTTCGGCGTGTAGTACTGGATCTCGCCGTTCTGCGGGACGCCCGGGTCGTACGTCCACTTGGCCGTGCTCGGCTTCGTGCCGGCGCCCTCGTTGAAGTTGTCCTCGAAGACCAGGCGGGTGGCCGGGAACGTTGGGTCGGCGGGCTGGGCCGGCGGGTTCACCGGGGCGCCACCGGTGCCGTAGACGCTGAACTCCCACAGCGAGTAGCCATATGTACTACTACGGACCGTGCCGTACATCCGCACGTACCGGCCGGTACCGGTCGCGTTGATGACGTCCTTGAGCCCGTCACCGTTGGTCGTGCTGTAGATCGGCGTCCAGTTCGCGTTGTCGTTGGACACCTGGATCTGATAGCTCTTCCCGTACGCCGGGTCCCACTGCAGCACCACCTGCGAGATGGTGGCCGTGGCGCCCAGGTCGACCGAGATCCAGCCCGGGTCGACCCAGCCGTTGGTCGAGCTGGTCGCCCAGCGGCTGGCCGGGTCGTTGTCGAACGCCTTGTCCGGGCTGCACGGGTTGCAGTTGACGTCGTTCTGCCAGGTGGAGGCGGCCGCGGGCTTGTTGTAGGAGAGCAGCCGGGTGCCACCGGTCGGCGGGGTGGTCGGGGGCGTCGTCGGCGGGGTGGTCGGGCCGCCCGAGAAGACCTGGAACTCCCAGAACGAGTAGCCGTAGATCGGCAGTGCGCGCTCGGTCAGGTTGATCCGCACGTACCGGGCGGTGCCGGTGACCGCGATGCTCTGCTGCCCACCGGCGCCGGTCGTGGTGGCGTACGCCTGGGTGTAGCTGGTGCCGTTGGTCGAGAACTGGATATTGAAGGCCTTGGCGTAGGCCCCCTCCCAGTTGATGGCGATCCGGCTGACCGCCGTGGCCGCGCCGAGGTCGACCTGCCACCACTGGCTGGCCGAGAACGAGCTGGCCCAGCGGGTGCCGGCGTTGCCGTCGACGGCCTCGCCGGGCTGGTAGGCGCCGGCCACTTCGGTCGAGCTGGCGGTGGCCGGCTTGCCCTGCGAGACGACCACTTCGGCGGCCTGCGCGGTCTGCGTGGTGACGACGAAGAAGGCGGCGATCAGCCCGACGAGGGCCGCGCCGAGCGTGAGAATCCGGGCCGGGGACAGCCTGCTGCGAGGCGTCCCGAGCCCGTCCAGGACCGGGGATGTCATGGAGGACTCCTGCTTTTCGGGGATGTGTCCGAGCGGTTTCCACCTGGGGACCGGCTTGTGAAAGCGCTCTTTGTGACGTCACTCTGAACCGGGGTCTCCGCCCCTGTCAATGCCTGGTAAACGACTCGGGAAGCGCTTTCTCAACATTCCCGCAGGTGAACAGCAAAACGCCCCCGACGGTTCCGGAACCGTCGGGGGCGTCGAAAAGCCGGGTCAGTTGTCCTCGAGGTCGCCCTCGGTCTCCAGGTAGAGCTGCTGCAGCGCGTTCAACGTCTCGGGGTCAGGCGACTCCCAGAGTTTGCGCTCGGCCGCCTCCAGCAGGCGTTCGGTGACGCTGTGCAGGGCCCACGGGTTGGACTGCTGGAAGAACTTCTGGTTCTCCGGGTCCAGGGCGTACGTGGTGGCCAGCTGCTCGTACATGTAGTCGGTGACCACGCCGGCCGTGGCGTCGAAACCGAACAGGTAGTCGACGGTCGCGGCCAGCTCGAAGGCTCCCTTGTAGCCGTGCCGGCGCATCGCGGCGATCCAGCGCGGGTTGACGACCCGGGCCCGGAAGATCCGCGCGGTCTCCTCGGTCAGGCTGCGGGTGCGGGTGGCGTCCGGGTTGGTCGAGTCGCCCACGTACGCCGCGGGGGCCTTGCCGGTCAGCGCGCGCACCGTGGCGATCATGCCGCCGTGATACTGGAAGTAGTCGTCGGAGTCGGCGATGTCGTGCTCGCGGGTGTCGATGTTCTTGGCCGCCACGTCGATCCGCTTGTACGCGTTCTCCATGTCGGGCCGGGCGGGCACACCGTCCAGATCACGGCCGTACGCGAAACCGCCCCACACGGCGTACACCTCGGCCAGATCCTTGTCGGTGCGCCAGTTCCGGCTGTCGATCAAAGGCAGAATCCCGGCCCCGTACGCCCCCGGCCGCGACCCGAAGATGCGCGTGGTGGCCCGCCGCCAGTCGCCGTGGTCGTCCCGGTCGGCCAGGGCGTGCGCGCGGACGAAGTTGTCCGGCTCGTCGAGCTCGGCGACCATCCGGAAGGCGTCGTCCATCATGGCCACGACGTGCGGGAACGCGTCGCGGAAGAAGCCCGAGATGCGCACGGTGACGTCGATCCGGGGGCGGCCCAGCTCCTCGCGGGCGATCGGCTCGAGGCCGGTGACGCGGCGCGAGGCGGGGTCCCAGATCGGGCGTACGCCGATCAGCGCGAGAATCTCGGCGATGTCGTCGCCGGCCGTGCGCATGGCGCTGGTGCCCCAGGCCGAGAGCCCGACCGAGCGGGGCCAGTCGCCGTAGTCCGTCTTGTAACGCGTAAGCAGCGACTCGGCCATGGCCTGACCGGTCTCCCAGGCCAGCGCGCTCGGGATCGCCTTGGGGTCGACGGAATAGAAGTTGCGGCCGGTCGGCAAGACGTTGATCAGGCCCCGCAGCGGGGAGCCGCTGGGGCCGGCCGGCACGTAGCCACCGTCGAGCGCGTGCAACAGATTGCTCAGCTCGTCGGTGGTGCGCTCGAGCCGCGGCACAACCTCGGTGGCCGCGAACGCAAGCACGTCCCGAACCCGCCCAACGTCCGCAACACCCGCGCCCGCCGCGCCCGCCCCGCCCGCAGCCGTCGCACCCGCCCCGCCGGCAGCTTTCGCACCCCTCATTCCCGACATTTCAGAAATGTCGGGAAGTGGAGGGGTGGAGGAGGGGGTGGAGTCAAGGAAGGGCTCGGCGATGACTTCGATGGCCGCCGGATCCGTCGGCCATCCGTTCTCCTCCATCGCGATCACCAAGCCGCGCGCGATCGATTCGACGCGGTCGGTCTCCACGGTCGACGCGTCCTCGGCCAGGCCCAGCGCCTCGCGCAGCCCCGGCAGCGCCGCCACCTGGCCCGCCCACATCTGCCGGGCCCGCAGCATTGCCAGCACCAGGTTGACCCGGGCCTCCCCCGCCGGCGCCGCGCCCAGCACGTGCAGCCCGTCGCGGATCTGCACGTCCTTGACCTCGCACAGCCACCCGTCGACGTGCAGGATGAACTCGTCGAACTCCTCGTCGCCGGGGCGGCTCTCCATGCCCAGGTCGTGGTCCATCCGGGCGGCCTGGATCAGCGTCCAGATCTGGGCCCGGATCGCGGGCAGCTTGGCCGGGTCGAGCGCGGCGATGTTCGCGTGCTCGTCGAGCAGCTGCTCCAGGCGGGCGATATCCCCGTACGACTCGGCCCGGGCCATCGGCGGGATCAGGTGATCGACCAGGGTCGCGTGCGCCCGCCGCTTGGCCTGGGTGCCCTCGCCGGGGTCGTTGACCAGGAACGGATAGATCAGCGGGAGGTCGCCCAGGGCCGCGTCCGTGCCGTCCGAGGCCGACATGCCCACGTTCTTGCCCGGCAGCCACTCCAGGTTGCCGTGCTTGCCGACGTGCACGACCGCGTGCGCGCCGAAATCGTCGGCCAGCCACCGGTACGCAGCCAGATAGTGATGCGACGGCGGCAGATCGGGGTCGTGATAGATCGCCACCGGGTTGGCGCCGAACCCGCGCGGCGGCTGCACCATGACCACGACGTTCTCGTCGCGCAGGGCGGCCAGCACGATGTCGCCCTTGTCGGTGTAGAGCTCGCCCGGCGGCGGCCCCCAGTGCTGCTCGACCGACTCGCGCAGGTCGCCGGGCAGGGTCGCGAACCACGTCGCGTACGCGGAACCGGAGATTCTGACCTTGTTCTCGCTGAGCTGTTCCTCGGTGAGCCAGTCGGGATCCTGCCCGCCCGCCGCGATCAGGGCGTGGATGAGGCCGTCACCGTCGTATTCGGAGAAGGAACCGACCTGGTAGCCCCGCCCGCGCATCGCCTCGATCAGCGCGACGGTCGAGGCCGGGGTGTCGAGCCCGACCGCGTTGCCGATCCGCGAATGCTTGGTCGGATAGGCCGACAACATCAGCACGATGCGGCGCTCGGCCGGCGGGACGTGCCGCAGCCGGGCGTGCGCGACCGCGATGCCCGCCACCCGCGCCGCCCGCTCCTCGTCGGCGACGTAGACCGACAGCCCGTCCGGGTCGATCTCCTTGAACGAGAACGGCACCGTGATGATCCGCCCGTCGAACTCGGGGATCGCCACCTGCGTCGCCGCGTCGAGCGGGGACAGGCCGTCGTCGCTCGCCTCCCAGGCCGCGCGGCTGCTGGTCAGGCACAGCCCCTGCAGGATCGGCACGTCGAGGTCGGCCAGCACCCCGACGTCCCAGGCCTCGTCGTCACCGCCGGCGCTCGCGGTCGCGGGTCGCGTTCCCCCCGCGGCGAGCACGGTCACCACGAGCGCATCCGCCTTGCGCAGCTCGGTCAAGAGCTCTTCCGACGCCGTACGGAGGGAAGAAGTGAACAAAGGCAACGGCCGGCCGCCCTTGGCCTCGACCGCGCGGCACAGGGCCTCGACGAACGCCGTGTTGCCGGCCATGTGGTGAGCGCGGTAATAGAGCACCGCCACGGTCGGCCCGGTCGCCGTCGTCTCGCGGGGCAGCGGCCCCCAGTCGGGCGCGGCCTGCGGCGGCGCGAAGCCGTGCCCGGTCAGCAGCACCGTGTCGGAGAGGAAGTTGTGCGCCGCGGTCAGGTTGTCCGACCCGCCCTGGGCCAGATAGAGATGCGCCTCGGCGGCCACCCCGGCCGGCACCGTCGACAGCTTCATCAGGTCGGCGTCCGGCGCCTGCTCGCCGCCCAGCACCACCACCGGCACGGGCCCCGCGAGCAGCGCGTCGAGCCCCTCCTCCCAGGCGCGGCGCCCGCCGAGGATCCGCACGACGACCAGCGTCACGTCCTCGAGCAGGGCGGGCAGATCTTCCACACCCGTACGGGCCGGGTTGGCCAGCCGCCACGGCGAGCCGCTGGCACGGGCGCTGAGCAGGTCGGTGTCGGAGGTCGACAGCAGCAGGAACACGCAAAGCTCCCCTCGGGGTCCGCGCCCCGGGTAGTAGAGATCACGGCGACCGGAGTTCCTGGCTCCCAGATCGTTGCCGGCCTGGTGACAGTGGCGGGACCGCGCCGGACTCACACCGGCTTCCTCCGCGGCGTCGCCGCTCGTGACCTCCCACCCTTCCCGGCCCCGATACTCGCCGTCAAGGAGGGTGCCGCTGTGTGACGATCCCGACCCGAGGATGCGCCCCGGTCGGGGGTCGAACGTAGGATCCGGGCCGTGCCTGCCCGTAACTCCGACGTCGACGCGTGCCCCGGCGCCCTGCGCCTGCACCAGGCCGCCGACGGCCCGCTGGCCCGCGTGCGGCTCCCCGGCGGCCTGCTCACGGGCACCCAGCTGACCTCCCTGGCCACGCTGGCAGCAGAATTCGGCGACGGCCACCTGGAGCTCACGTCCCGGGCCAACCTGCAGCTCAGAGCCCTGACCAACGCCGACCCCACGGCCCTCGCGACCCGCCTGTCGGCCGCCGGCTTGCTGCCGTCCGAGACCCACGAGACCGTACGCAACATCGCCGCCCCACCCCTGGCCGACGCCACCCTCCGCACCTTGGTCGCCGCCCTCGACGAGTCGCTGTGCGCCGATCCGGCCCTGGCCGCCCTCCCCGGCCGCTTCCTCTTCGCCCTCGGCCAGGTCCCCCTCTTCCCCGACCTGTCGGCGATCCCCACCAACGACTCGTTCACAATTCTGTTCGCCGGCCACGACTTCGGCCTCCACGTCCCGGCCGACGCCGTGGTCCCCACCCTGCTGACGGCCGCCAACGCGTTCCTGGCCCTCCGCGCCGAGACCGCCCGGCCCGCGTGGCGCCTGCACGAGCTGCCCGACGGCCCAGCCCTGGTCGCCGCGCGGACGGCATCGGCCCTAGGTCTCGCCGCAGCCACACTTGTCCGCACCGCGACCGGCGACGAGGCCCCAACCGTCGTCGGAGTCGTGCCGCAGGTCGACGGGCTCATCGCGGTGGGGGCGCTGGTGCCGCTGGGGCGGCTCGGCGGGGAGGCGTTGCGGCTGCTCGCGACTGCGCGGCGGCTCGTGGTGACGCCCTGGCGTGGGGTGGTTGTGCCCGATCTGACGGCCGAGGCGGCGCGGCGGTGGGCGCGGGCGCTCGATGAGGTGGGGCTTCCGGTGGAGCCGACCACGCGGTGGGCCGGGGTGACCGCCTGTGCCGGGCGACCCGGGTGTGCCAAATCCCTGGCCGACGTGCGGGCCGATGCCGATAGCACGAGCACGTATTCCGACGGTCTGCCTGTGCACTGGATCGGCTGCCCCCGCGGGTGTGGGAGCCCGTCCGGGGCACATGTGCGGGTCGAGGCCACCCCGGCCGGTTACGCCGTGACCCGGCAACCGGACGGGGAGACGTTCACCGGCGACACGGCCCACGCCGTCGCCGCCGCGAGGAGGAACTGATGGAGTACGAGAGGGACGGCGCCGAGATCTATCGGCGTTCCTTCGCCACGATCCGGGCCGAAGCCGACCTGAGCGGGCTGCCCGCCGAGGTGGCGCAGGTCGCGGTTCGCATGATCCACGCCTGCGGCATGGTCGACCTGGTGCGCGACATCGGGTATTCGCCGCAGGTGGCCGTCGTCGCGCGCAAGGCGTTGCTGGCGGGCGCCCCGATTCTGTGCGACGCCGAGATGGTCGCCTCCGGCATCACCCGCAAGCGCCTGCCGGCCGCCAACGAGGTCGTCTGCACGCTGCGCGACCCGTCGGTGCCCGCCCTCGCCGAGAGCCTGGGCACCACCCGCAGCGCCGCCGCGCTCGACCTGTGGGGCGACCGGCTGGCGGGCTCGGTCGTCGCGATCGGCAACGCCCCGACGGCCCTGTTCCGGCTGCTCGAGATGATCGCCGCCGGGGCCCCGCGACCGGCCGCGATCCTCGGCATCCCGGTCGGCTTCATCGGCGCCGCCGAGTCCAAGGACGCGCTGGCCGCCACCGACCTCGAGCACCTGATCGTCCGCGGCCGCCGGGGTGGCAGCGCCATCACGGCCGCCGCCGTCAACGCCCTGGCTTCGGAGGCGGAGTGACCGGCAAGCTCTATGGGGTCGGCGTCGGCCCCGGCGACCCCGAGCTGATCACGCTGAAGGCGGCCCGCCTGATCGAGTCGGCCGCCGTCGTGGCCTATCACGCGGCCCGCCACGGCCGCAGCAACGCGCGCGCGATCGCGGCCGGCCTGCTCCGTGAGGGGCAGATCGAGGAGCCGCTGATCTACCCGGTCACGACCGAGACCACCGACCACCCGGGCGGCTACCAGGGCGCGATCGACGAGTTCTACGCCGAGGCCGCCGACCGCCTGGCCGCGCATCTCGACGCCGGCCGTGACGTGGTGGTGCTGGCCGAGGGCGACCCGTTCTTCTACGGCTCCTACATGCACATGCACAAACGCCTGGCCCACCGGTACGACACCGAGGTCGTCCCCGGCGTCACGTCGGTCAGCGCCGCCTCGGCCGTGCTGGGCCGCCCGCTGATGGAGCGCGACGAGATCCTGACCGTGCTTCCCGGCACTCTGCCCCCGGCCGAGCTCGCAGCCCGTCTGGCGGCGACCGATTCCGCAGCCGTTATGAAACTCGGGCGCACCTTCGACGGCGTACGGGAGGCTTTGACGAAGGCCGGTCGCCTCGACGACGCCTGGTACGTCGAGCGGGCCACCACCGACCGTGAACGTCATGCCCGCCTGGACGAGGTCGACCCCGACTCCGTCCCGTACTTCTCGCTCGCGCTGCTGCCCAGCCCGGCAGCGACCGCGTTCGTGGAGGGAGAGGGAGAAGGCGCCGCCGAGAAGGCCGAGAAGGCCGAGACGGTAGTAGGGGAAGGCAGCGCGGCCGAGGGTGCGGGCACGGAGCAGGACGGGCGGCGCGGCAGCGTCACTGTCGTCGGGCTGGGGCCGGGGGATCCGATGTGGCTCACCGCCGAGGCGCGCGGGGTGCTGGCCGCGGCGGACGATCTGATCGGGTATCAGCCCTATCTCGACCGCGTCGGAACCGGGAAGCACCAGCGTAAGCACCCGTCCGACAACCGGGTCGAGGCCGAGCGGGCCGCGTTCGCGCTCGATCTGGCCAAGCGGGGGCGGAATGTGGCCGTCGTGTCGTCGGGTGATCCGGGGGTGTTCGCCATGGCGGCGGCCGTGCTCGAGGTCAGCGAGGACCCGCAGTGGAAGGCCGTCCCGGTGCGGGTCGTGCCGGGGCTGACCGCCGCGCAGGCCGTGGCAAGCCGGGCCGGCGCCCCGCTCGGGCACGACTTCTGCATCATGTCGCTCTCCGACCGGCTCAAGCCGTGGTCGGTCATCGCCGACCGGCTCGCCTCCGCGGCAAGGGCCGACTTCGTGATCGCGATCTACAACCCGGCCTCCAAGTCGCGCCGCGAGCAACTGGTCAACGCCCGGGCCCTGCTGCTCGAGCACCGTGACCCGGCCACCCCGGTGGTGGTCGGCCGCGACGTCGGCGGCCCGCAGGAATCCGTACGGGTCACCACGCTGGGCGAGCTCGACCCGGCCTCGATCGACATGCGCTGCCTGTTGATCATCGGTAGCTCGCAGACCCGGGCCGTCCCCCGCGGCGACGGCAGCACCTCGGTTTACACCCCCAGGACATATCCCACCGCTCAATAAAAGCCGTATAACACCGCCGCCGCCGGGCCCGACCAGGGTGCCCGGCCGCTGCAGCCTGTCCGCAACCCGTAGCAACGCCAATGCAATTCGCAAACCCAGCTACGGCAAAACCATCCGACCGATAGAGGTGGCGCTCCCGAAAAAACTTCCGCGTTTCATAACGAAGGGCAACGACAAGTCGTGTTCTCGCCTCGCCGCTGCGCCGCCGTCCTGGCCTCCGCTCTGCTCATGGGCCTCGCGCTCCCGCACGCCCCGGCCACCGCCGCCGCCAGCAAGGCGTCGAAGCCCGCCGTGAAGACCGCCACGCCGGCCAAGGCGACCACGACCAAGACCACCACCGCGACCAAGACCACCACCGCGGCGAAGACCACCACGGCCAAGACGACGGTGAAGGCCGCCGAGGCCCCGGCCGTGCCGACCCTGGCCTCCCGCATGGCCGCGGTGAAGACCGCCAAGTCGCTCAACTACTACCCGTCCGGCGCGGGCTGGTCGAAGATGTGGATGAACTGGGACCCCGCCAAGGTCGACGCGGACCTGGCCAAGGCCGACGCGCTCGGCGCCGACAACGTGCGGATCATCATCTTCCCGACCACGTTCGGCTGGCCCAAGCCGTACGACGCCTACCAGCAGCGCCTGGCCCAGTTCGTGAACATGGCCTCGGCCCGCGGCATGACCGTCAAGTTCACCCTGTTCGACTGGTGGGACGGGTACGAGGAGGTCGCCAACAGCGTCAACTGGGCGAACACGCTGCTCAAGCCGTACAAGGACGACAAGCGCGTGATCTCCGTCGAGCTGCAGAACGAGTTCAACGCGGGCGACTCGGCGGCCGTCGGCTGGGCCAAGAAGATGGTCCCGGCGATGCGCTCGTCGTTCCCGACCATGCCGCTGACCTTCTCGGTGGACGGCACCTCGGGCGCCCCGGGCATGGCGAAGATCAAGTCCGCGATGTCCTCGACCCCGATCGACTACTACGACTTCCACCTGTACGGCAACTCCGAGCGCGCCCTCGCGATCATCAAGAACGCGCAGGCCACTGTCGCGCCGTACCCGATGGTGATCGGCGAGACGGGCCTCAACACCCTGCAGAACACCGAGGGTGAGCAGGCCGCGTTCCTGGCCCGCGTGTTCGAGGCGGCCGAGGTCGCCGGCGTGCAGTCGGTGGCGCCGTGGACCCTGAACGACTTCGCCCAGGGCGCCATCCCGTCCTCGGCCGTTTCCCGCATCCCGGCCCAGTACAGCTACGGCCTCTACCGCCTCGACGGCTCCGCCAAGCCGGCCGCCGCCGTGGTCAAGGCGGGCTGGACCAACACGAACATGCCCGCGAGCCTGATGGACCCGAGCTTCGAGGCCGGCCTCAACCTGACCCCGTGGCGCGCCTACATGCCCGAGCTGGGCCTGGCCGTCAAGACCCAGAGCATGGCCCGTACGGGCAAGTGGTCGGTCAGCATGACCAACACCGGCAAGACCGCGGCGGGTTCGCCGTCCTACCGGGTCGCCCCGATCGTGCCGGTCAAGCCCGGTCAGAAGTGGCACGGCGAGGTGTGGGCCCGCGGCAACGCGGCCACGGGCACCACCAACATCGCGCTGAGCTGGTTCGACGCGAACGACAAGTGGCTCGGCGGCGCCACCTCGACGTGGCTGCCGGTCGGCACCACCGGCTGGACCAAGCTGGTCGTCGACGGGGCGGCCCCGGCCGGCTCGGCCAGCATGCAGGTTCACCTCAAGTCGGGCGAGAACACCGGCACGGTCTGGTTCGACGACGCGGTGATCTCCGCGTCCTGAGCTGAAGCGGACAGGTCGGGAGCGACCGCGACGGGCACGCCCATCCGGGCGAACAAGCGAGTGAAGGCGGCCACCGATTTCTCCCACGAGGAGGGGTCGGGGTGCCGCCTTCCGGCGTTCGCGCTCGCGGAGACGATCGCGGAGCCCAGCGCCGACGGCGACCCGGCGGCCACGAACGTCGTGCCGGAGTACTCGGAGGCCGCCTCGACGAGCCCGCCCACCGAGGTGACGACGACCGGCAGACCGTGA
Organism: Paractinoplanes lichenicola; assembly: GCF_016785085.1. Classification (GTDB taxonomy): domain Bacteria; phylum Actinomycetota; class Actinomycetes; order Mycobacteriales; family Micromonosporaceae; genus Actinoplanes; species Actinoplanes lichenicola. The sequence continues at coordinate 433,823 of NZ_JAENHO010000002.1, read as the reverse complement.
CTCATCGCGATGTGCAGCGGCCCGCTGGCCGAGCTACGCCGATAGGGCAGCACGACCACATCGGCGGCGGCGAAGAACCCGTCCACCTCGGAGTCGGCCACATAGCGGTTGACGAAGGTGATCCGATCGGCGGCAGGCGAGTCCGCGATCATCGCCGCGGGCAGAGTCCACCCCTCCCACGTCTCCCCCACAACGGTGAGCGTGTAGTGCGACGGCAGCCGGCCAAAAACCTCAACAAGATCTTCGAGCCCCTTGTACGGGCGGATAGTCCCGAAGAAAAGCAGGCGAACTTGATCATGGGGAGAAGGGGCGGCGGGCGCGGAAACGGAGGAGGGAGTGGGCGTGGGAGCGGTGGAGAAAGCGGGCGCGGAGGAGGGAGTGGGCGCGGGAGCGGACGGGAAGGCGGGCGCGGAGGAGGGAGTGGGCGCGGGAGCGGCCGCGGTGGGCTGAGGGGTGGGAGTGGGTGTGGGATCGGCGGCGCGGCGGGCCGGTGGGACCGCCGAGCTGTCGTGGTGGTCGAACGGGCCGTGGAGCGCGATCTCGTCCGGCACGCCGGTGAGGTCGTATGTGGAGCGGACTGCGACGCGGTCGAAGGCGGAGTGGACGATGACGCCGTCGGTGCGGGAAAGCAGGAGCTTGATGAGTTTGCGGCAATAGAGGCCGGCCCATTTGTGCTGGGCCTCGCCCGTGTCCTGCACCTCGTGGAACTCGACGACCACCCGGATCCCGAGCGCGCGGGCGGCCAGGCAGAGCACCAGATACGAGTGCAGCACCGCGCCGGTCCACCACTGCAGCACGAGCACTTCGGGTCGGAACGAGCGCAGGAATCGCACCGCGCGGATCAGGCTGGGCACGCCCCACCAGTCGATCCCGTCGAAGACCTCGACCCGGGGATCGTACGAGAGGGCATTGAGCTGCTGACCGACGCGCGCCCGCCCGGGATAGAGCCGCGTGGGCAGCAGTTGCCGCATGAGGATCGCGCCGACCTCGTAGCGCTCGGCCAACGCGTTGCTCAGCCGGCAGGTGTAGTAGCTGATGCCGGAGAGGAAGCGCCAGCCCGAGCCGACGACAACGATTCGGGTGCGGCCGTCAAGAGGCGGTGGCGATGCAGGCACGGTAGACCTCCTCGATCTGCGGGACGACGCGGGCGGCGGTGTAGTCGAGCCCGCGGCGGTGGCCGGCCGTGCGCAGCCGCGCGGTCAGGCCGGGGTCGGTGAGCAGCCGCCGGATCGCGGTTACGAGCGCGTCCGCGTCGCCCACGGGCACCTGCAGGCCGCTCTCGCCGTCGCGGATCATGTCGGCCAGGCCGCCCGCCGCGGTGGCGATCAGCGGGGTGCCGGCCAGCAGGGCCTCGACCGCGACCTGGCCCATCGGCTCCATGACCGAGGGCACCACGCCCGCCGCCGCGCCGTGCCAGGCCGCCATCACCTCGGGGTGCGGCACGTTGTGGCGCACGATCACGCCGTCGGGGATGGGCGGGGTGTCGTCGCGGGGCGTCCCGACGCAGACCAGCGTGGGGGCGTCGCCATCCGGCAAAAGGCGCCGGTACGCCTCGAAGAGCACGTCGATTCCCTTGTGCGGCCCGAGCGCGCCCACGAAGAGCAGGTACGGCCGGTCGGGCAGCCAGGCCGGGCGGGGCGTGTTGCGGGCCAGCTCGTCCAGCCCGTCCGGCACCAGCGACGTGATCACCTGGACCGGCAAGTCACCCGGGAGCCGGCCCCGGCTGACCCCCTCGGCGACGGCCGGCGAGATCGCGGTCAGCGCGTCGATCCCCCGGTGCCGCTGGGCCCGCAGCGCGCTCGTGAGCAGCGCCGACTTCGGCCGTCCGTACTGCGGGGTCGCGCACGGCACACACTGACCGAGCCGCGGCCCGGAACACGTACGGCCGTTGCGGGCAAAGGTCTTCTTGACGCACGTGAAGCCGAAGTCGTGGGCCGTGTGCACGTGCGGCAGGCCGCCGCGGCCGTAGCGCAGGGGCAGGTAGCTGTACATCATCCAGTCGTGGCTGTGCACCACGTCGTATTCGCCGTCGCGGAGCACCCGCCGGATCGCCGCGGTGGTCAGCGGGTCGGCCGTGGTCGGGTGGAACGGCTTGCCCGCGTCCGCGTTCATGCCCGGCAGCAGGGTGTTGGCCACGCTGCGCACGCGTTTCACCCGTACGCCCCGGATCTGTTCGTCGTGGGCGGCGAGCGGTGTCGCCAGCGTGAGCACGGTGACCTCGTGCCCGCGCCGCACCAGCTCCTCGCTGCTGGTGGCGATGCTGCGCTCGAGCCCGCCGATCACGGGCGCGTACAGGTTGGACAGGTGCAGAATCTTCATGCAGTGGGGGCCTTTCGCCAGGAACGGACGGAACGAAGCGCGACGACGAGGGCGCCCGCGGTCTGGCCGACGAGCCAGGCGATGCCCGCGGCCTCGATGCCGGTGCCGGGCAGCCAGAGCCAGGTCAGGGTCACGCAGACGGTGGCCATCAGCAGGTTGAGCCGCAGGCAGCGGCGGAACTCACCGAGCGAGCGCCAGTGCGCGACGGCCAGGTTGGTGATCGCGTCGGGCAGCGCGGCCAGCACGAGGATCTTGAGCAGCAGCGCGCCCTCGGCGGCGTAGCCCGCGCTGAACAGCCCGAGGATCCGCTCGCCGGCGAAGAACAGCACCAGCGCCGGCAGCCCGGTCACGGCCAGCACCACGACCGAGGCCCGGGGCAGGCCGGCCGCGGCCGCGTTGGTGCGCTCGGCGTAGAGCGCGGAGGCGACCGCGGGCGACACCATGAACAGCACCGACGCGGTCATCCAGGCCACGTAGAACTGGGCGTTGGCCTCCGCCCCGAGCCGGGCGGTGACCAGCACCGGCAGCAGCGCGGTGGGCCCGGCCTGGGCCAGGTTGATCAGGTGGTGGCCGCTCAGCGAGCCCTGCACGTGCCGCAGCTCGGCGCCGATCCCGGCCGCGGTGAGCCGGGCCCCGGGCCGCAGCCGGCCCAGCATCGTGGTCATCGTGTACGCCGTGACCGCGAGCGACGGCAGCGTCCAGGCCAGCAGCACGACGCCCGCCCCGCCGTAGCCGGCCCAGGTCAGCAGGCCCAGCGTGGCCAGCTTGCCGGCGGCCAGGGCCAGGTTGCGGGTGAACATGCCGTGGCTGGCCCGGTGGGCGACGAAGACGTTGTCGAGCAGCGTCGTGGCGGTCAGCGCGACCGACGTGACGACCAGCGCGGCGACGCCGGACGAGCTGCGCAGGAAGGCGAAGTTCCCGGCGATCGAGGGCAGCACCCCGGCCGCCGCGAACGAGACGGCCGCGGTCGCCCCGCACCCGGTGAGCAGCCCGGCGCCGACGATCCGCGACCATTCCAGTACGCCGGTGCCGGGCAGCCGCTGGATGAACATGTGCCCGAGGCCCAGGTTGGACACCATGCTGACCACGGTCGAGACGGAGATCAGCGCGGTGGCCGTGCCGATCGCCGGCTGGGCCAGCTGACGCGCCGCCAGCAGCCAGTAGAGGTAGCCGAGCCCCGCCGTGCCGACCGTGCTCGCCATGATCAGCACGCTGTTGCGGGCCAGGGAGTCGCGCGAGACGGTCCTCAGCATTTCGCAGGTCCCCGGCCGTAGAAGACGGTGCTGGTCGTGCCCAGGCTGATCTCGATGCGGTGCAGGCAGCCGTCGGGCGGGGCGGGCACGAAGACCTCGACGGCATCGGTGGCGTCGGGCGCGACGGCCAGCGGACGGCCCGCGACGAGCCGCGCCCCGACCCGCACCCGCAGCGGCGCGGTCGCGGCCGGCAGCCCGGCGCTGCTCACCCGCAACCGGACGTGCAGGCCGTGGGCCGGGATGGCGACCGGCCGGTCGATCTCGGCCGCCCACCCGGTGAGCGCGACGCTCATGTAGCCCGGCTGCGGCGGGTGCGGCAGCCGGTCGTACGCCTGCAGGGCGAGGAACCCGGCGATCAGCGTGAGCGAGGCGGGCAGCACGACCGCGCCGATCATGCGGGGCAGCCGCGGATCGGCCGCGGCGCCGGTGGCCCGCTCGCGCACCAGCACGACCGCGCCGAGCAGGGTGACCAGCCCGGCGAGGCCGATCGCGACCGAGCGGGGGCCGATCGGGATGCCGCCGACGTGCAGCGTGAGGGTCACCAGGGGCAGGCTGACCAGCCCGGCCGCGGTGGCCAGGCCGATCCGGTGCACCGGGGGCATGCCCTCGCCGGTCAGCGCGCGCAGCCAGAGCTCGCCGATCGCGGCCAGGGCGGCCAGGCAGACGGCCGCCGGCAGCCAGGGCAGCCCGGCGACGAAGGCCAGCAGGAGCAGGGCGGCGTAGACGGCCGCCACCAGGCGGACAGTGGTCACCGGCGGGCCCTGTACGAGGAGAAGTCGAACCGGTAGATCGCGATGTTGCCGCTGTCGTAGATCTTGATGGTCCACGGCGTCCGGTCGAACTTGGTGAGCTGACCCAGCGTGAACGCGGGCCGGCCGTCGTGCGGGACGGGCTCGTTGGTCTCGAAGTAGATCTGGATCTCGGGCACCTCCCGCGCCATCCGCCGGTCGACGATGAGATAGCCGAACTTCCAGGAGCTCAGCTGCTCGATCAGGCGCGGCGGGATGTCCTGGTCGGGCTGGGCCAGATACAGGTCGTACGTGCGGAACGACTGCGACCCGGTGACCGGCCGCTGCTCCCCGTACGAGCCGAAGATGAGCCCGGAGTAGCGGTCGGCGACGATCCGCAGGTCCCGGCCCTGGGTCTCGTGCAGCCAGGCGGAGGCGGCGGCCACCTCGGGGGTGGACGAGCGGGTGTCCGAGCCGAAGACGGGCGGGCCGGGGAACCGGTAGGACGGGTTCATGCCGGCCGCGGTGTTGCCGACCAGCCCGACCGTGCAGGCCGCGAGCAGGGCCACGGCGACGGCGACGCGGGCCGTCCGGCGGGTCGCGTGGTCGAGCAGGGCCACCACGACCGGGGCCACCACCACGGCGATCCCGAGATAGCTGAACGCCCACGAGCGGCGGGCACCCTCGGCGCCGGACGGGGTGAGGATGAGCAGGGCGGCCGGGAAGTAGAGCGAGCCGAGCACCAGCATGGCGAGCGCCCCCGTACGGGAGACCGCGTCGCCCGTACGCCGATAACGCAGCCGCCACAGGGCCGCGGCCATCGCCGCCCCGGCCAGCCCCTGCGCGCCGAACGCGGCGTACCGCTCCCACCAGGGCGCGATCGACTCGCGGAACAGGGTGCGCTTGCCCGAGCCGCTGCTCCCGGCCATGCCGGCGACCTGGTCGAGCGCCTTGGCCAGATAGGGGTCGAGGTAGCCGGCCGTGCGGGGCGCGACCACGGCCAGGTAGGTCACCACGAGCACGGCGGCCGAGCCGGTCAGCACCCAGGCGGTCCAGGTGACCGCGCGCGGGTGGCTGCGGCGCAACGCCCGCGCGGTGGCCACGGCGCAGAGGATCAGCATGACGCCGAGCAGGCCGAGGGCGGTCAGGTGGTGGGTGGCGATCGTCGCGGCCGAAAGCACCAGCGTGACCGCGGACCAGCCGAGGCGGGCCCGTCCGGCCGGCCCGCGCATCGCCCGGTGCAGCGCGACCAGCGTCCACACCAGCAGCGGGATGGCCAGCGACTCGTAGCCGAACTGGGTGTCGAAGAACAGGAACGAGCTGTTCAGGCTGTAGAGGACGGCGGCCACCGCGGCGACCCGGCCGTCCTGCCAGATCTCCTCGGCCAGCACGGCCACGCCCAGCACGACGAGCAGGTGCGCGGTGATCAGCACGAACAGCGCCCCGTGCCAGATCGAGACGCCGGTCAGCGCCGAGATCGAGGCGACCGTCGAGTGCAGGCCGGGGAAGTCGCCGACGACCTTGACGATCGGGTTCTGCTCGAAGAGCCGGCCGTCGAGGAGGATCTGGTGCGCCTGCCGCCAGTGCGCGAACTCGTCGTGATAGAGCGGCCCGTCCGGCGTGCGCAGCAGTTTGGGCAGGTAGGTGAAGCCCGCGTACGCGGTCAGCACTGCCACGCGCAGCCGGGCGCTCGAGCCGTGGCGCACCAGCCAGGCCACCGCGGGCAGGGTGAAGACCAGCAGGCCCAGCCAGAACAGCCCGAACTGGTCGCCGGTGTCCCACTCGGCGGCCCGGTTGGCCGCCACGAGCAGCGCGGACCCGGCCAGCCCGGTCACGACCAGGGTGGCCGTGCAGGCCAGGGCGGGCCGCCGGGACGCCGGGGCGGGCGTCTCGGGCGGGCTCGCGACGGCCCGGGCGAGGCCCTCCTCGACTGCCGGCTGGGTCAGCGTCATCGGTCGCCGGCTCCGGCACCGGCCTTGGCCTGCTGGATGACGTGGACCGGCGGGGCCACGCTCGTGTAGATCTCCCGGGTCGCCAGCACGACGTCGCTCCACGTGGGCAGCGCGTTGCGGCCCTGCTCGTCCCGGTCGGTGGCCGCCGCGACCTGCAGCGCGTCGGCCAGCGCGACCTCGTCGTCCGGGTTGACCAGCCAGAGCGGGGCGCCGGGGGCGGTCATCGCGGCCAGCTCGCGGTGGGCCGGGATGAAGGACGCGACGGTCGGGATGCCGGCGGTCAGCGCGTCGGCCACCGCCATGCCGAACGCCTCGTGGGCCGAGGCCGAGACCACGGCCGCGGCCGACGCCATCCGGGCGTGGAAGGCGCCGTCGGGCAGGCGGCCGTGGAAGACGACCCGGTCCGGCCCCAGGCCGAGACGGGCGGCGAGCTGTTCCCACTCCTCGGCGGCGGGCCCGGCGCCCACCACGTCGAGCCGGTGGTCGGCGGGCAGCTGGGTCATGGCCCGGATCACCCGGTCGACCCGCTTGTAGCGCTCGAGCCGGCCGACGCAGAGGATGCTGCGGCCGGGCTCGGGCCCGGCCACCAGGTCGGGGGCCGGGTCGGTGCCGTTGGGCACGACCACCATGCGGCCCCGCGCCTCGGGGAAGTGGCCGATCAGCAGCTCCCGCTCGGCCCGGGTGACGCAGATGATCCGGCTCGAGCGGGCCAGCACCCGGCGGCCGAGCGGGCGATAGATCGGGTGCAGGGCGGCGCGCAGCCGGCTGTGCCCGGTGCCGTGATAGTGCGGCGTGAAGACCAGCGGGGTGCGGTTGGTCAGCGCGGCCGGCAGCGCGGCCAGGGCGTGATAGCTGTGCGCGTGCAGCACGTCGTAGCGGCCCGCGTTGCGGCGCAGCCATTTCCACAGCGCCACCGAGAACCGGTAGTTGGCGGCCGAGACGGTGAGCGGGAAGCGGCGGACCACGACGCCGTCGATCGTCTCGACCGAGCCGACGGCGTGCTGGGTCAGCACCTCGACCTCGTCGCCGGTGGCCACCAGCGCGGCGCACAGCCGGCGGACATGGGTCTCCACACCGCCGACCTCGGGGTGGTAGGCGCTCGTGACGACGCCGATCCTCACCGGGTCCGCTCCGGCGCGCGGGCGGCGGCCGAGCGCCGGCGCGGCCACTCGCGGGCGATGGTGCGCAGCACCCGCATGCCGTCGGTGAACGCGTTGAGGTTGCTCTCGCCGTGGATGCGCTGCTGCTCGAAGCTGGGCACCTCGACGATGCGCAGCCGGGCCCGGGCCGCACGCAGGTTGAGCAGGGTCTCGATCTCGAAGCCGTCGCCCCACAGGCGGCCGTCGGCCGGGGTCGTGCTGTCGAGGCCGAAGACGTCGAGATGGCGGGCCCAGAAGGCGTTGTAGCCGTAGCAGAGGTCGCTGTACCGCGTACGGAAGAGGATGTTGACCATCAGGCTCAGGCCGAGGTTGCCCAGGCGGCGCAGCCGGGTGATGTCGGCGCTGCCGCCGCTGCCCGAGAAGCGGGAGCCCTTGGCGAAGTCGGCGCCGGCCCGCAGCGCCGCGATGAAGCTCGGGATCTCCTTGGGGTCGGTCGACCCGTCGGCGTCGATCATGACGATGATGTCGCCCGTGGCGGCGGCGAACCCGCAGGCCAGCGCGTTGCCCTTGCCGCGGCGGTTCTGCTGCACGATGCGGACGCCGGGCATCAGGCGGCGGGCGACGTCGACCGTGTCGTCGGTCGAGCCGCCGTCGACCAGGATGACCTCGTCGACCTGGGGCAGCGCGGCCATCACGTGCGGGAGGTTGAGGGCCTCGTTCAGCGCCGGGATGATGATGCTGACCAGCGGCTCACCCGCGGTCGCGAGCACCGGGGGCGGCAGCTCGGTTCCCGCTCCGGCCTCAGGGCGAATGTAGGGGACCGTCGACATACTTCTTCTCCAAGACTCGGTGGGGACGACAAGTGCCGCCGGCACCGGCCGCGGATCGGCCGGCACCGGCGAATTACCTGGTCAGGCTTCCGACCCCTGGAGGTTCCAGGAGTAGATGTCCTGCTTCGACAGGCCGGTTCCGGTCGAGCCGGTGAAGCCGACCCAGGCCGCGTCGCTGCCGACGTGCCCGGCCAGGTCGATCTCGTGCTCGAGCACCAGCCGCTCCCGGGAGCCGGGCTTCAGCGCCTTGACGTAGACGCGCAGCAGCTCTTCCTCGGCGTTGTAGACGACCCGGGCGGTGAACGGCCGGCCGTACAGCGCGATCGGCGCCTCGGCCGTGGCGGCCTGGTAGTCCGGGTTGCCGCCGAGCACCACGGCGAGGTGGTTGCGGCTCGAGTCGTACGAGTTCTGATAGATGTCGAACTCGACGGCCAGGCTCGGCTTGATCCCGCGGTAGCCCAGGCCGCCACCCCAGCCGCCGAGCGCCCGCGGGCCCTCGGTCTGCACGACGAACGCGATGCCGTCGGCGCCCGGCCGGAAGTGATGCAGGTAGACCTTGAAGGTCGACTCGAACGACTCGGTGACGTCGAGCTGGGTGGTCGACCAGGCCGACCCGGACTGCCGGTAACCGCCCGGGGTCAGCCGCAGGATCTTCTGCCGCACCTTGTCGCCCGACGACAGGATCAGGTCGGCTGCCCCGTTGCGGTCGAGGCTCTTGGCCGCGCCTTTGAAGGTCGGGTAGTCGATCAGCGGATCATTGTCGGCGCCGAACGCGGGTGCCCCCGCCGTGGCTATCGAGAGGGTCAGGGCGGCGATGAGCCCGCCGCGGGCCAGACGCGAGGAACGTGAAGAAGACACGGTTCTGCGCTCCATTTCGGATAATTTGCCCCACTAGGACGTCGCCTAAGGTAGGACAGCGCGCAGAGCCGCGTGACCGAGTCGAGACTATTTGCTCCGGATAGGATGCATTCGGTCCGTTACCCACTGATGGAACGCCCCGATGTGATGCTCGCTGGGCACGAGCACACCCCCTTGCGCGTACGCCCGGGAGCTCATCGACGGCTGGCAGCGCTCGCAGGCCTCGAAGTCCTGCCGGTTGACCCGGTCGAACAGCTCGACCGAGCGGCTCAGGTCGGCCCCCGACGCGACCACCTCGGGCAGGAACAACCAGTCGCACTCGACGATCGTGCGGTCGGCGGCCAGCGGGAACATCCGGTGGACGATGGCGTGGTCGGGCACCAGGTTGACGAAGACCTGCGGCTTGATCGTGATCGCGTAGTAGCGGCGGTCCTGCTCGGCGGCGATCGTGCCGATCGTGGTCACGCCGGGGCTGCCGTCGACCGTGAACCCCTCGACGTCGCGGCCGAACTCGGCGCCGTGCCCCACGTAGTACTGCGCGGCGTAGCCCCCGGCGAACTCGGGCAGCACGTGCACGAGCTCGGGGTGGATCGTCGAGCAGTGGTAGCACTCCATGAAGTTCTCGATGATCAGCTTCCAGTTGGCCGCCACGTCGTACCGGATCCGGCGGCCCACCCGCAGCTCGGGCAGGCGGTAGCGGTCGATCGAGGCGAGGTCACCGAGCCGCTCGGCGCACGCTCCCATCACGTCTTGGTCGAACGACGGCGGCGCGTCGGCCAGGCACACCCAGACGTAGCCCAGCCACTCCCGCACGTGCACCGTGCGCAGGCCGTACTCGACCCGGTCGACGTCCGGCATCTTGACCAGGTTGGGCGCCGCCACCAGCCGGCCGTCCAGCCCGTACGCCCAGGCGTGATACATGCACTTGAAGGTCCGCTTGACCGAGCCCGACTCCTCGGCGCACAGCCGCGCCCCGCGATGCCGGCACACGTTGAGGAACGCCCGCGCCACCCCGTCGCCGGACCGGGTCACCAGCACGCTCTCCCGGCCGACCTCGACCGTACGGAAGGCTCCGGGGGTGCCCACGTCGGCCGAGCGCACGACGCAGAACCACATGCGCTCGAAAATGAGCTCCTGCTCGCGCGCGAAGATCGACGGGTCGGTGTAGTGGTGGCCGGCGAGCGTCGGGATCAGCGACGAGGTCATGGCTCACTCCAGGGGGATCGAGAACCGCCGGGGGTCGAACAGGCCGATCGGGTGGGCGGTCGACCCGCAGGTGGCCAGGTCGGCCAGGATCTCGCCGACCACGGTGACGAACTTGAAGCCGTGACCGGAGAAGCCGCAGGCCACGGTGACCGACTCGTGCGCCGGGTGCCGCGCGATGACGAAGTGCTCGTCCGGGGTGGTGCTGTACATGCAGGGCTCGCCGCGCAGGAACGCGCCCGGCAGGTCGGGCAGCCGCTCGCCGCAGTAGCGGGCCATCTCGGCGATCTCGCTGTCGTGCACCTCGGTGTCAAGCGTGTCGGGCGTGGTGATGGTGCCGCGGCGGAAGAACGCGATCTTGGCGCCGCCCTCGGGACCGTCGATCGCCGGGAAGCCGTAGATCTGCCCGCCGCCGGCGTCCTCCCAGACATAGATCGGCTGCCGCTCGGGAAGGAACGGCTCGACCCCGCCGCGGGGCTGGAACCAGTACTGCACCTGGCGCTCGATGCGGAACTCGATGCCCAGGTCGGCCAGCAGCTCGGGGGCCCACGGGCCGGGCGCGATCACGAGCTGGCCCGCCGTGTAGCTGCCCTGGGCCGTGGTCACCCGGACGCCCTCGCCCTCGGGCGCCCAGCTCGCCATCGGCTCGTGGAAGCGCAGATCGGCGCCGCGCTTCTCGGCCAGCTGCAGGTTGGCGGCCACGGTGGCCTCGGGCCTGACGAAACCGGCCTTGGCCTCGAACAGCGCGATCTCGTCGTCCTTGGGGGCCAGCGTCGGGTAGCGCCTGCGGATCTCGGGCGCGTCGAGGATCTCGTGCACCAGCCCCCACTGCTCGGCGCTGGCCCGGCTGCCCGCGACCGTACGGCTGTCGGGCCGCCCGATCATCAGGCCGCCGGTCAGCGTGATCACGTCGCGGCCGGAGTCCACGGCGAGCTGGTCGAACAGGTCGTACGCGCGGAGCAGCAGGGGCACGTACTCGGGGCCTTCGAAGTAGGACTGCCGGGTCACCCGTGAGCCGCCGTGGCTGGCCCCGCGGTCGTGCGCCGGGCCGTACTTCTCCAGGCCCAGCACCCGTTGCCCGCGGGCCGCGAGCTGATTCACGGCGGCACTGCCCATCCCGCCGAGACCGGCCACGATGACGTCGTACGCGGACATGAATGCCTCCAGGCGTTCTTCTCAGGCGCGCAGCCGTTCGTGCGTGGGGTCGAACAGCGGCTCGGCGACGACGGTGGCGCCCAGCCGCCGGTCGAAACAGCCGATCGCGACCTGCGTGCCGGGCGTCGCGAGGGCGGCCGGCAGCCAGGCGTACGCGATCGGGAAGCCGACCGTGTGCCCGAAGGCCGCGCTGGTGACGAAGCCGACCGGGTCTCCCCCTGCATACACCGGCTCGCGGCCCATCGGCACAACTTCGGCGTGGTCGAGCCGCAGGCAGGTGAGCAGCCGCCCCGGCGGGCCCTCGGGCAGCGCCTCCCGTCCGACGAAGTCACCCTGGTCGCGGCGCACGGCAAAACCCAGACCGGCCTCGTACGGGTTGTCCTCCCCGGTCATGTCGGTGCCCCACAGCCGGTAGCCCTTCTCGAGCCGCAGACTGGTGAAGGCGGCCCGGCCCGCCGCGATCAGGCCGTGGTCGCGTCCGGCGGCCCACAGCGTGTCCCACAGCCGCAGGCCGTGATCGGCCCGCGCGTAGATCTCCCAGCCGAGCTCGCCGACGTACGACAGGCGCAGCATCGTGACCGGGACCGTGCCCAGGTAACCCTCGCGGGCCTGGAAGTAGCGGAACGCGCCGGGCGAGACGTCGATGTCGGTCAGCGGGGCGACCAAGTCGCGGGCGCGCGGGCCCCAGACGCCGAGCCCGCAGGTGCCGCCGGTGATGTCGCGGATCTGCACGCCCGCGGGCGCGTGGTCGCGCAGCCAGTGCAGGTCGATCGGGCCGTTGACGCCGACCTGGAACCGCTCGGGGCCGAGCCGGGCCACCGTGATGTCGCTGCGGACGCCGCCGTCGGTGTCGAGCAGCAGCGTGTAGGTCACCGAGCCGGGCGGTTTGCCGACGTTGTTGCTGGTCATCCCCTGCAGCCAGGCGACCGGGCCGGTCACTTCGAGGCGCATGAGCGAGGTCATGTCGTAGAGGGCGACGTTCTCGCGGGTCGCTTTCGCCTCGGTCTCGGCGATCGGGGACCAGTGGCGGCTCGACCACTCGTCCCTCGTAATCGTTTTCTCCGGCGCGGCGTTGGCCTCGTACCAGAGTGGTCGCTCCCAGCCCGCGGCCTCGCCGAAGACCGCTCCGAGCTCGGCGTGACGGGCGTGGAAGGCGGTGGTGCGGACATTCCGGACGCTCGGCGGGTCGAGCGGGTGAATGATGTCGTAGACCTCGACGAAGCTGCGGATCGCCCGCTCGCGGGTGTAGGCCGGGGCCAGCTGGGCCGGGTCGAACCGGTTGAGGTCGCATTCGTGCAGGTCGACGCTCGGGCGCCCGGCGACCAGCCACTCGGCGACCGCGCGGGCGGCCCCGGCCGAGTGGGTCACCCAGATCGCCTCGGCCACCCAGAAGCCGGGCAGCGTGCGCGACTCGCCGAGCAGCGGGAAGCCGTCGGCGGTGAACGAGAAGACGCCGTTGAAGCCGTCCGTCCGTTCGGCATTCTTCAGTCCGGGCAGAAGGTCGCGGGCGGCCTCCCAAGATTCGCGAAAAGTGTCGGGGGTGAACGGGAGCATCGACGGGTGCTCACCCTCGGCCAGCTCGTCCAGGCTCACCGGCATCGGCTCGTGCAGATAGGAGCCGATGCCCAACCCTCCCCCGTACGAGCGGAAGTAGAGATCTTTGTCCTGGTGCCGGACGATCGGCATCGTCTCGGGGGCGCCCACATTCGTCGTACGCACGAATTGGTGGGCCATCGGGAGCAGCGGGATCGTCGTTCGCGCCAGTTCGCCGATCTTCGGGCCCCAGAAGCCGGCGCAGCTCACGACGATGTCGGCCGGGTAGGACGAGTTCTCTGTCCAGACCCCGGCCACCCTGCCGTCCGCTTCGATGATCTTGATGACGCGCGCATGTCCGATAAATCGGGCACCGCGCTGTTGGGCTTTTTCGGCCTGTCTTTCTCCGGCCTGCACCGCCAGCGCCAGCCCGTCGGTGGGCACGTGCAGCCCGCCCAGGATCCGATCCTTGTCGAGCAGCGGCACCAGCTCGGTGCAGGCCACCGGGTCGAGCACCCGCGAGCCGATCCCCCACGACTGCCCGAAGCCGAACCGCCGGTGCAGCTCGGCCAGGCGCTCGGGCGTGGTCGCGACCTCCAGGCTGCCGACCTGCTCGAAACAGCCGAGCCCGGCCAGCTTCTCGACGGTGTACTTGGCGAGCCGCGACATCGTGCGCGAGGGGTTGGTCTGGAACACCAGCCCCGGCGCGTGCGAGCTGGACCCGCCCGTCACGAAGAGCGGGCCCTGCTCGAGCACTGTCACATCGGTCCAGCCGCGCGCGGTGAGCTCGTCGGCCAGGGCGCAGCCGACCACGCCGGCCCCGATGATCACGACCTGGGGGCCGGTCACGCCGGGATCCAGGGCTTCCAGGTCGCCTCGTGCTCGTTCACCCACTTCTCGGCGGCCTGGTCGGCCGACATGCCCTGGTTGGTGAGGTAGTCCGAGACGAGGTTCTGGTCGTCGTTGGTCCACGTGAAGTTCTTGACGAACTGATACGCGGCGCCGCCGGTGTCGGCGAACTTCTTGCTGGCGATCTTGTCGAGCTTGTAGTCGGGATAGTCGCAGGCGACCTTCTTCAGGTCCTTGTCGCAGCCCTCGGTGTAGGCGGGCAGCTTCACCCGTACGTACTTCTCTTTGGCGAACAGCCACTGCGGCTCGTAGAAGTAGAAGAGCAGCGGCTTCTTCTGCGCCGTGGCCTGCTGGGCGGCCTTGATGATGGCGGCCTCGCTGCCCGAGTAGACGACGGTGTAGTTCAGCTTCAGGTTGGTGACCAGGGCCTCGTCGTTGGTGACGAAGGACGGGTCGCCGGCCAGGAACTGCCCCTTGCCCTTGGACTCCGAGGTCTTGAACAGATTCGCGTATTTGTTGAGGCTCTTGTAGTCGGTGATGTCCGGATACTGCTGGGTCATCCACTCCGGCACGTACCAGCCGATGATGCCCTCGTTGCCGGTCGGCCCGACCTCGACGGCGACCTTCTTGTCCTCGATGTAGGTCTTCTTGAGATCCGGGTGCCCCCAGTTCTCGACGATCACGTCGACCTCGCCGGTCTCGAAGCCCTGCCAGGCGATCTCCTCCTTGAGCTCCTTCTTGTCGACGGTGTAGCCCATCTTCTTCTCGAGCAGATAGGCGATGACCGCGGCGTTCGCCTCGTAGCCGACCCACGGGTTGACGGCCAGGTTGACCGTGCCCTTGGCGCCGGCGCTGGGCTCGTCCTCCCCGGCCCCCGAGGTGGCGCCGCCACACGCGGTCAGGCTGACTATGAGGGCCGCGGCTACGGTCGTACGGAAGGTTCTCATCTGCGTGGTCCCTTCGAGTTGTGAAAACCCTGGGTCAGGCGATCGAGCAGAATGCCGAGCAGGACGATGGCGAGGCCGGCCGCGAGCCCCTGGCCGAACAGCTCGCGCTGGGAGAAGCCGGCGACGACGTCGTAGCCGAGGGCGCCCGCGCCGACCAGGCCGCCCACCACGACCATGGCCAGCACCATGACGATCCCCTGGTTGGCCGCGAGCAGCAGGCCGCCCCGGGCCATCGGCAGCTGCACCTTCCAGAGCAGCTGCCGCGGGGTCGAACCGGCCGAGACGGCGGCCTCGACGACGGTCGCGGGCACGTCGCGGACGCCCCGCTCGACCAGCCGCACGACCGGCGGGACGGCGAAGATGACCGCGGCCACGATCGCGGTGAACCGGCTGGCCCCGAAAAGCGCGACCGCGGGCAGCAGATAGACGAACGAGGGCATGGTCTGAGCGGCGTCGAGCACCGGGCGGATCGCAGTGGCCAGCCGGTCATGCCGGGCGCAGAAAACGCCGACGGCCACGCCGACCACCAGCGTGAGGGCGATCGCGACGAGCACGGTGGCCAGGGTCTGCATCGAATGCTGCCAGAGCCCCAGCCCGGCGATCCCGGCCGCGGCCAGCGCGGCGATCAGGGCGGCCCGCCACCCGCTGACCAGCGTGCCGAAGGCGGCCACGGCCAGCACGAACAGCCACCAGGGGGTGGTCACGAGCAGCGTCTCCAGGGGATCGAGGACACCGGCGCTGATCCCGTTCTTGAGCCCCTCGGTCACGTCGTACCAGTGCAACTCGATCCACCCGACGACCTCATTGACCGGGCCGGCGGCACTCCACTGCGGCAAGTTGCCGGGATCTATCGCAATGAAGGATGTCGCCACGACGGCGACCAGAGCGGCACCCGCGCCCGCCCACCTCCATTGCCGCTGTCGCCGCGTCCGATGCGCCCCTGCCTGGCGGGCGGCGTTCGTGGTGATGCGGTCGAGCACGACGGCCAGGATCACGATCGCGACGCCGGCGTCGAAGGCCGCGCCGACGTTGACCCGCTGCAACGCGTTGACGATGTTCTGGCCCAGGCCCGGCGCGTCGATCAGGGCGGTGATCACCACCATGGACAGCGCCAGCATGATCGTCTGGTTGACCGCGAGCACCAGGGTCGTCCGGGCCATCGGCAGCCGCACCTTGGTCAGCAGCTGCCAACGGGTCGAGCCGAGCGCCGTCGCCGCCTCGACCGCGGTCGCCGGCACCTCGCTGATGCCGAGCGCGGTGATCCGGATCGTGGCCGGCACCGCGTAGATCATCGTGGCGATCACCGCGGCCGGCTCGCCGATCAGGAACAGCAGCGTCATCGGGGCCAAGTACGCGAAAGTCGGCATGATCTGCATGACGTCGAGCACCGGCCGCAGCGTCGCGCCGACCCACCGCACCCGGGCCGCGAGCACACCCAGCGGCACGCCGATCAGCACGCTGAGCAGCACCGCGGACAGCGTCAGCACCAACGTGTCGACGCTCTCGTCCCACAACCCGAGCACGCCGAACGAGAGAAAACCGAGCAGAGCCAACAAGCCCGTACGCCATCCCGCCAGCACCAGGCCGATCGCGCTGACCGCCGTGACCAGCCCGGCGAACCCGAGCCCGTAGAGCGCCGCCTGCACCACGTCGACCAGCAGCCGCACACCCAGGCGCACGTAATTCACGCCGTACAGGAAAAATGGGCTGGTGTCGCGGTTGGCGTCGACCCAGTCGCGCACGCCGTCGAAGAACCGGGCGGCCGCGCCGTTGCCATCGGCCGCCCCGTCCGTGCGGAACAGCAGATAGGCCGCCGCCGTCAAGACGATCAAGACCGCGGCCGCCGTACGCCTGCCGCCCGCACCCCGGCGCCGCGGAGCCCCCGCCGCATCGGTCGCCGGCGGCAGCACCCGCCCACCCTGAAGCGCCGGCGGCGGCACCGTCGCGGTCACGACACCCCTCCCGGCTCCCCTTTTCCGCCGCGCCCGGTCATGCCGGCACCTGGCGGTGGTGGCTGACCAGCGCGGGCAGCAACCGGTCGCGGTCGATCACGCCGAGCCGGCGGGTACCGTCGACGACCGCGATCGGCCGCTCGGCCCGCAGCACCCGATGCACGGCGTCGCGGATCACTGTGCGATGGCTGAGCGGCTCGTCCTCGCAGAGCTCCTCCGGCCCGGCCTCCCGCATGATCCAGCGCAGCGTCAGCACGTCAGAACGCGGAACATCACGCACGAAGTCGGCCACATAGGAGTCGGCCGGCGCGCCGACCAGCTCCTCGGGCGTGCCCACCTGCACGAGCTCGCCGTCGCGGAGCACCGCGATCCGGTCGCCCAGGGTCAGCGCCTCGGCCAGGTCGTGCGTGATGAACACCAGCGTCTTGCCGACCTCGGCGTGCAGCCGGCGCACCTCGGCCTGCATGTCCCGCCGGATCAGCGGGTCGAGCGCGCTGAACGGCTCGTCGAACAGCAGCACCTCGGGGTCGGCGGCCAGCGCCCGGGCCAGCCCGACCCGCTGCTGCATGCCGCCGGAGAGCTGATCCGGGTATTGCTGCTCGTGCCCGTCCAGGCCGACCAGGGCCAGCACCTCGGCCGCCTGGCGATGCCGCTCGGCCCGCCCGACGCCCTGAATCTCCAGCCCGTACGCCACGTTGTCGAGCACCTGCCGATGCGGCAGCAGCCCGAAATGCTGGAACACCATGGCCACCTGCCGCCGCCGCAGGTCGCGCAGCCGCTTCGCGTTCATGGCACGCACCGATTCGCCGCCGATACTGATCTCGCCGCTGGTCGGTTCGATCAGCCGGGTCAGGCACCGCACCAGCGTCGACTTGCCGCTGCCGGACAGCCCCATCACGACGAACACCTCGCCCGGCTCGACGTCGAAGCTGACCTCCCGTACGGCGACCAGACAGCCCGTACGGGCACGCAGGTCGGCCCGGGACAGCTCGGCCAGGGGCGTGCCGACGATCCGGTCGGCCCGGGGACCGAACACCTTCCACAGATCCGTTACCGCGATCATCGGTGCCATCCCCGCCACCCCCTACGCTCGGTTCAACTCGGCGCTGATCAGGTCGGCCGCCCGCTCGCCGATCATCAGGACGGTCACCATCGGGTTCACCGAGGGCATCAGCGGAAAAATCGAGGCGTCGGCCAGGCGTACGTGGGGAACGCCCTTCAACCGCAGCTCCGGATCGACGACGCTCAGCTCATCGCCCGGCGACCCCATGCGGCACGTGCCGGCGGGGTGATAGACCGTGTGGTGCGCGGCCCGCCCGTACGAGGAAAGCTCCTCATCGGACCGCAACGCGGGCCCCGGCGCGATCTCGCGCGCGATCCACTTCGCGAAGGGCTCGGTCGCGGCCACCTCCCGGGCCAGCCGCAGCCCGTCGACGATCGTCCGCTCGTCATAGCCCTCGGGATCCGTGAAATACCGGAAGTCGAGCAGCGGCTTGGTCCCCGGGTCACTGTCGGCCAGCGTGAGCCGCCCGGCACTGCGCGGCCGCGGCACGTTGGGCGTCATCCCGAACCCGTGGCGCGGCACGTCATACCCGAGCCGCTCGGTATTGAAGGTGAACGGGATCTGATACAGGTGAAACATCAGATCGGGCCGCTCAGCCCCAGGATCCCGCCGCACGAACAGGCCCGCATCCGAGTCCATGGCCGACATCGGCGGAATCTCCCGGCTCGCCTCCCACAAAATCAACGACTCCGGATGATCGAGCAAATTCTCCCCGACCCCGGGCAGGTCGGCCTTCACCTTGATCCCCAGCCGTTCGAGCTGCCGGGCCGGCCCGAACCCCGAGTGCAGCAGCAACCGAGGCGTATCCACCGCGCCGGCGCACAACACGTACTCATGCCGAGCCCGAATCAGAACCCGCTCACCATTCCCCGCGCCGCTCTGCCCGGCGCCGCTCTGCCCCGCGCCACCACTCTCCGCGCCATCCTGCCCCGCGCCGCTCTGCCCTGCGCCGCTCTGCCCCGCGCCGCTCTGCCCTGCGCCACCACTCCCCGCGCCGCTACTCCCCTCAACGCCCCACGCCCCGCCATCCCGCCAGCCCTGCCCGATATTTACGGATATACCGGCTTCCGGATCGAGATGGTAGGCCCAATGATTGGTCAGGATCGTGAGGTTGGGGCGGTCCAAGTGCGGGTGCAGGTAGGCGACCGAGGCCGACGACCGCACGCCCGTCTCCGGGTGGTAGCCGACCGGGAAGAAGCCGGCGCCGTCGGCGAACGGGGCCGCGTTGAAGTCGTCGTGGATCGGCACCCCCAGCGCGGTGTGGCAGGCGGCGACGAAGTCCTCGGCCAGCGGGTTCCGATGCTGCGGCGCGACCGGCACGATATTGATCGCGAGCCGTTTCCACAGCGGCACCATTTCCTCGTACGACCATCCGGCCGCCCCCGCCGCCACCCAGTCCGCGAAATCCTCGGGCGGCGGCAGAAAACTGATCATGGTGTTGTGCGAGGAGCAGCCGCCCAGGACGCGGGCTCGCGCTTGCCGCAGATGCGAGTTGCCCCGGGGCTGCGGCACGATCGGATAGTCGTAGTCGAACTCGGACTCGAGCAGGTTGATCCAGTTTCGCAGCTGGAGTATCCGCTGGTCACCGACGTCGGAGGGCCCGCCCTCGAGCACGCAGACGCTCACGTCAGGATCGGCGGAAAGGCGCGACGCGACAACCGACCCGGCGGTGCCGCCGCCGACGATGACCACGTCGAATTCTCTGGTTTCCAGGATCAGTCACCTCTGCTTTCCCGGTCTCCCCGCGCCCCCAAAGAATCATCAGGTCCAACGTCGATGGTCAATGTCAACAGCGGACTTTTACCTCAGTGCAACAAAGCAGCCCCCCGCTCGCCCACTTCCGAGAAGATCGCGACTCCTAGGATCGGCCCGTGCCCTTCCCCTACCTGGACGCGCCGACGCCCCTGGCCTTCGCCCACCGCGGCGGCGCGGCCGACGGCGACGAGAACACGGCCGAGGCCTTCGAGCGCGCCGTGAAGCTCGGCTACCGCTACGTCGAGACGGACGTGCACGCCACCGCCGACGGCATCCCGGTCGTCTTCCACGACGCCACCCTCGACCGGGTGACCGACGGCGCCGGCGCCATCGAGTCGCTGACGTGGGCCGACCTGCGATCCGTGCGCATCGGCGGCGCCGCCCTGGTCCCCCGCCTCGACGAGATCCTGGCGGCGTGGCCCGAGATCCGCTTCAACATCGACATCAAGGCCGACCCCGGAGTGGCCCCCACCGTCGAATGCGTGCGCTCCTCGAACGCCGCGGACCGCGTGCTGCTCGCCTCGTTCAGCAACCGCCGCCTGGCCCAGGTGCGCTCCCTGGCCGGCCCGGCCGTCGCCACCTCCCTCGGCCTGCGCTCGGCGGCCCTGCTGCGGCTGGCCTCACTGACCGGCACCCCCGTACGCCTCCCCGCCTCGGTCGCCGCCGTGCAGGTGCCACCCCGGCACGGCCGTTTCACCGTGGTCGACCGCCGCTTCGTCAAGCTCGCCCACCGCCTGGGCCTGCAGGTCCACGTCTGGACGATCGACGACCCGGCCGAGATGAACCGCCTGCTCGACCTCGGCGTCGACGGCATCATGACCGACCGCCTGACCGTCCTCAAGGACGTCTACCAGTCCCGCGGCCTCTGGCCCGCTTAACCCCACCCCCGCTCTGTTTACGCCCCACAGGCCGCGGCCTCTGGCCCGTCAAACCCCACCCCCGCTCTGTTTACGCCCCACCCGACCTGGGGGCGGGCCCAAGGTAGCGATTTTCGGGATGCGGCGGTCCGCGTTGTCCACAGGGGCGCCTTGATCGCCGAGCGAGGCCCTGAGTTATCCACAGCGCCGCAGTGAGACCGCTGAGATGTGCCTCACCCGGCAGGCGGTGGGGTGGCGGCTTGTGGCGCGCAGCGGGCGGGCGACGACGTACGGCCGGCGAGTCGCGGCGGCAAGGTGGCGGCTTGTGGCACTCAGCGGGCGGGCGGCGGGCGAGCGGCGACCTGCGGCCGGTGAGTCGCGGCGGTGGGGTGGTGCGGTGGAGCGGGTCGGGTGAATACGCTGGGAAAGGGCTTGGAAACGGGCTGGAATGGTTTTCCCAGGTTGCTCTAAGGTGCATCGGGCCGGACGTGCTTTACATTCTTCTGTGACGACGTGACCTCGGGGCGCCACCGGTGGCCCTCCGAGCGGTCCGAGAAAAAGTCGCAGGTCAGCGAAGTTTTTGCGATCTTGGTTGAACCCGGGACATCAGCCGTTCGGATGATGTCTGGGGTTCGAGGGGTGGCCCATATTTTTTCTTTAAGTTTGGGCTAAGAATTCATCAAGTTCGCTCCCGGAATTGCATTCCGGCGGGGTGGCTCTTACCGTCTGGGAGCCGGTCGGAATGTGGGCCGGGTGGATTCTTCGAAGATGAGGTATCACGCATGCGTAGGTCTGCTTACCGCCGCGCGGCCGCCACGCCGTCGGGACGCAACCGACGGCTGTTCGCGGTCGGTGCGGTGATCGCCGCCCTGGGTGCGGCCGTGGGCTTCGCCCAGATCTCCGGCGCCGCCGAGAACGATCGGCCCGAGGGCAGCGGGGCCGGCAAGGTCGTCAACGGACAGGTGATCCTCACCGACACGTGTATCGACAGCAACCTGGCTCCGCACACCGGCTTCCAGGAGGGCAGCAAGTGTGTGTCCACCGAGTTCGGTGAGGTCGGCGAGGCCAAGGACAATCCGAGCCTGCTGATCACCGACGCGCCCGAGCGCATCGCGGCGAACACGCCGTTCAGCCTGACGATCAGCACCCGCAACCTGATCCGCGACCGGTTCCTCGCGGCCGGCAAGGGTGGCTACTACGTGGAGAGCTCGGTCCTCAAGGACGGTCTCGTCCGCGGCCACTTCCACACCGCGTGCCGCATGCTGCCGAACACCAACGAGGCTCCCGCGCCCGACCCGGTTCCGGCGTTCTTCGTCGCGACCGAGGACAGCAAGGGCAACGCCACCCCCGACGAAGTGGTCATCCAGGTGCCGGGCATGCCGACCGACGGCATCGCCCAGTGTTCCTCCTGGGCCGGCGACGGCTCCCACCGCACCCCGATGATGGTGCGCGCCAACCAGACGCCCGCGATCGACTCCGTGCGCATCACCGTCGGCAACGCCGGCGGCGGCAACAACGGAGGCGGCAACAACGGCGGCGGCAACAACGGCGGCGGCAACAACGGGGGCAACAACGGCGGGAACAACGGCGGCGGGAACAACGGCGGCGGCAACAACGGCGGCGGCAACAACGGCGGCAACAACAACGGCGGCAACAACGGCGGCAACAACGGCGGCAACAACGGTGGTGGCAACAACGGCGGCACGCCGGGCAACCCGAACAGCACCGTGACGCCGACCAAGCCCCCCACCAAGACCCCGACCACGGCGCCGACGGTGAAGGACGACTTCACCCCCGACCCGACCAAGCCGGCCACTCAGCCGACCAAGCCCACCGCCACCAAGCCCCCGGCGACCCAGCAGCCCCCGGCCAACACCGGCGGCGGCAACACGGGCAACACCGGCGGCAACAACAGCGGCGGCAACAACGAGTCGGACGACAACGACAACGACGTCCCGGCGACCAAGGCCCCCAAGCCCCGCGCGACCACCAGCAGCGCGGCGCCCGCGGCCGGCACCGACTACACCTACGAGGACGGCCAGTTCAACTCGGGCAACAAGGCCCCGGTGGCCGACCAGGTGGCCCAGGTGCAGGCGGACGCCCCGAAGAAGGACGACGGCGGCCTGCTCGCCCTGACCGGCAACAACACGGTCGCGGTGGTCGGCGGAGCGGCGGTCCTGCTGATGATCGGCCTGATCATCATGGCGCTGACCCGGCGCCGGCGGCTCCCGGGCAGCACCTGGGAGTAAGAGCCACAACGAGGAGGGCGGTCCGCATCGCGCGGGCCGCCCTTTCCTCGTCGGGAACTCGTATCCGCGAAAGTGAGGGTAGCCTTACCGGCGATTACGCGAACCCGGAAGCAGAGGACGAAGCATGGCTAACAGGCCGGCACGAGCGGCGACCGAGGCGGTCGTCACCCGGGTGGAGCAGCTCACCCCGCACATGATCCGCATCGTCCTGAGCGGCGACGCCCTGCGTGGCATCGAGGCGGGCGCCCACACGGATCACTACGTCAAGATGTTCTTCCCGAAGCCGGGCGTCGCCTATCCCGAGCCGTTCGACATGGGCGCGATCCGTGAGACCCTCCCCGCCGAGGACTGGCCGGTCGTCCGCACCTACACCGTGCGCAAGTGGCTCCCCGAGATCCCCGAGATGTGGGTCGACTTCGTGGTGCACGGCGACGAGGGCATCGCCGGCCCCTGGGCGGCCGCGGCCAAGCCGGGCGACGTGGTCCGCTTCATGGGCCCGGGCGGGGGCTATTCCCCCAGCCCGCAGGCCGACTGGCACCTGCTCGCCGGTGACGAGAGCGCGCTGCCGGCCATCGCCGCCGCGCTCGAGGGCATGCCCGCCGGCGCGCGCGTCCGGGCGTACGTGGAAATCGACGGCCCGGACGAGGAGCAGAAGCTCGAGTGCCCCGGCGACCTGGAGCTGACCTGGCTGCACCGGGCCGGTCGGCCGGTCGGCGAGCCGCTGGTCGAGGCCGTACGGGGAACCGTTTTTCCCGAGGGCCAGGTGCACGCGTTCGTGCACGGTGAGGCGAACTTCGTACGGGATCTGCGCCGTTTCCTGAAGAACGAGCGCGGCATCCCGATGGCCCAGCTGTCGATCTCGGGCTATTGGCGGCGCGGCATGAACGAGGACGGCTGGCAGTCGTCCAAGCGCGAGTGGAACCAGCAGGTGGAACAGGAGCAGGACCGGTCGTGAGCCCGATCTTCCCGGGGTCGATGATGTGTAAGTGGTGGCTGCCGGAGAAGACCTGACCGTTAAGCGTCGCGGGCGCATGATCGCGCTGGTCGCGCTGCTGCTGGCCGCGGTCAACCTGCGCCTGGCGGTGACGAGCGTCGGCCCGGTGCTCGACGAGATCCGCGGCGGTCTCGGCATGAGCTCGACGATCGCCGGGCTGCTGACCTCGGTGCCGGTGGTGTGTTTCGCCGCGGTCGGGCTGAGCGCGCCCCGGCTGGCCCGGCGGTTCGGCTCGTCGCGGGTGATCCTGGTCGGCCTGGTGGTGCTGGCGGCCGGCCTCGCGATCCGCCCGTTCGCGCCCGGCACCGCCCTGTTTCTGCTGCTCAGCCTGGTCGCTTTGGCCGGCATCGCGGTCGTCAACGTGCTGCTGCCGTCGGTCGTCAAGGATCGCTTCCCCGACAAGGTGGGCTCGACCACGGGCCTCTACACGGTCGCGCTCAACGTCGGGGCCACCACCGCCGCGGCGGCCACCGTGCCGCTCACCGAGCACGCGTTCGGCGGCGACTGGCGGATCGGGCTGGCCTGCTGGGCGGTCGTGGCCGTGCTGGCCGTGCCGTCATGGCTGCCGCTGGCCCGCGAGCCGTTCGCCCCGCCGGCCGAGGTCAAGAGCGACGAGCTCGTACGGGTCTCGCGCCACCCGGTCGCGTGGGCGCTCGCGGTCTACTTCGGCATGCAGTCGACCTCGGCGTACGTGATCATCGGCTGGCTCCCGCAGATCTACCGTGACGCCGGGATCTCGGCCGAGCAGGCGGGGCTGCTGTTCGCCCTCACGTCGTTCCTCGGGGTGCCGCTCGGGTTCGGGCTGTCCGCGCTGGCCGGGCGGGTGCGCAGCCAGAGCTGGATCGCCGTCGGGCTGGGCGTCTTCGGCCTGGCCGGCTATGGCGGGCTGTGGTGGGATCCGGCCGCCGCGCCCTGGCTGTGGGCGACGTTCCTGGGCATCGTCAACACGGCGTTCCCGCTGGTGCTGACGCTGATCGCGCTGCGCGGCCGCACCCCGGGCCGGGTGGTCAAGCTGTCCGCGTTCGCGCAGAGCGTCGGCTACATCATCGCCATCCCGGGCCCCTTCCTGGTCGGGGCCCTGCACGACGCCACCGACGGCTGGCGGGCGCCGCTGACGCTGGTGCTGTGCCTGATCGTCCCGCAGATCGTGGCCGGCTGGTTCGCGGGCCGCGACCGTCAGGTGTAGCCGATTCATTCATTACGTTCCGCACAAGTTTGATTGCTCTCAGGCATGACGATCTATGGGTCGTGGTGCAGAGTGTGGTTATGAGTGCGGATGTGTGGGAGGTCGGCGACTCCTACGAGGCCTATGTCGGCCGGTGGAGCCGCCTCGTGGCCGCCGATTTCGTCCGCCGGCTGGGAGTGCCGGACGGCCGCCGCTGGCTCGACGCGGGCTGCGGCACGGGCGCCCTCACGTCGGCCATCCTGACGACCGGCCCGGCCCGGGTGACCGGGGTCGATCGCTCGCGGGGCTTCCTGCGCTCCATCCCCGCCGCCGCCACCCCCGTCGCCGGTGACGCGGCCGCCCTGCCGTTCCGCGACGCCAGCTTCGATGCCGTGGTCAGCGGACTGGCGCTCAACTTCGTCCCCGGTCCCGAGCGGGCCATCGCCGAATTCGCACGAGTCGCCAAACCCGGCGCGGTCGTCGCCTCGTACGTCTGGGACTACACGACCGGCATGCGGATGATGCGCTACTTCTGGAACGCCGCCGCCGAGGTCGTGCCGGCCGCCGCCCAGCGGGACGAGGGTCCCCGCTTCCCGATCTGCCACGAGCCCGCCCTCCGCGCGGCCTGGGCCGAGGCCGGACTGACCGAGATCACCACCCGGGCGATCGAGGTCCCCACCGTGTTCGCCGGCTTCGACGACTTCTGGCGGCCGTTCCTGGGCGGCCAGGGCGCCGCGCCCGCCTATCTGGTCACGCTGCCCGATCGGGACCAGGCCGAGATCCGCGAACGCATCCGGTCCCGGCTGCCGGTCGAGACCGACGGGACCATTCCCCTCACCGCGTCGGCGTGGGCCGTCCGCGGCGTCAGTCCCCACCCAGCAGAAGGAGGCGCATGACCACGGAACACCCCGTCCCCGCGCAGCGCAGGAGCCCCGAACCAGAGTCCACCACTTCGACCCCCGCCCAACGCATGATCGCGCTCGGCATCGTGCAGGCGGACAACCCGGCACTGCGAGCGCGCGCCCGCCCCTTCGAGCTGCCCCGCGAGGCCGCCGAGGCACGCGAGACGATCACCAGAATCAGGGCCGCGATGGACCGGGTGGCCGCGGCGCACCGGTTCGCGAAGGGCATGGGCATGGCCGCGCCGCAGATCGGCATCGACCGGGCCGCGACGGTCATCCGTACGGGGAACGGGGAATTGGTCTTGTTGAACCCGCGGATCGTCGACCGGTCGGGCGAGGGCGAGACCCTGTTCGAGGGGTGCCTGAGCTTCTTCGACGTGCGCGGCGAGGTCGAGCGGGCGGCCTGCGTCACGGTTGAGCACCGGCGGCTCGACGGCGTTGTCGAGACCACCCGGTTCGGCGGCGGCCTGGCCCGGCACGTGCAGCACGAGGTCGATCACCTCGAGGGCCGCCTCTACACCGACCGCATGCCCACCGGTACGGATGTCATCCCGCTCTCGGAATATCAGGGCACCGGCCGACCGTGGCGCGACCCGTGACCGGCTACGCGGCCCGATCCGTCCACCCGGCCGGCGCGCGCTCGGCAAAGCGCCACCGCAGCCGGATCTGACTGGTCAGCAGCAGCTCGCGCAGCCGCAGCGTGTAGACGATCGTGCCGTTCTCCCCCGGCGACGCTGTCGGGGAGAAGCCCTTGATGCCCGCGTACGACAGGGTTTCCGCGCTGACCTCGGCGGCGATCTCGGCCGGCAGCCGCAACGACATCGTCAGCGCCCGGGTCGGGAACCGGATGTCGCGCTGGAACCACTGGCCCCACAGGCTGGCGGGCACGCGATACGAATACGTCACCCGCGTGCGCTCGCCCGGATAGAGCGGGAACCGCGCCCGCGCGTTGCCGAAGATCAGCACCATCTTGACGTACGCATCCGACGAGCGGGTCACCCGCACGTCCATCGCCTCGGGTCGCTCGTCGCCCGCGTGGGCCTCGAAGCCCAGGTCGGAGAGCTGCAGCGGGCTCTCGGCGTAGAGCCGCCGGGACACGCCGGGCTGGTCGGGGTAGCGGTCGACGTCGACGCGCACCGGATAGCAGGTGACGGGCCGGTCGCCGACGTTGCGCACGACCCGCTCGACCCGGCACGAATACCACCCGTCGGCGTAGGCCAGGGTGGCGTTCTCCTCCTCGATCACGAGCGTGGCCGGCAGCATCGGGCTGGGCTCGTAGTCGTTGCGGAGCACCGGGGTGGGCGCGGGCTCGCCGGCGGCCTGCCGGCACTGCTCGTACCGCGAGATGATCTCACCCCCGCTCGCCAGGACCGCCTCGGCGCGGCAGGCGAATTCGAGGGTCGGGTGGTGGCGCAGGCTCTCCACGTGGCTGATGTATGACGGGTGGTAACCCATCGACGCGGCGAGCTGCTTCTTGGAGAGGCCGCGGCGGGTGCGCCAGGCGGTGAGCACCTGGGCGAACGCCGTACGGGCCGCGAGCTCGAGTTGTGAGGTCATCACACACTCCTCAAGGGACGCTGTCCGGCCATGATGCCCCACGTATTACCCGCCTGCCAGGTCAACAATGTCACTTTACGGATTCGTGAGATTACTCAGCGCTCACTTGAATCGCGGTTCATGTTGTTGAATCATGCGCGCAGCAAAGCGATGACGGGCGCGAACTCCTCCATGAAGAGCCCGCTCACGCCCACATAGGAGACGTCGAACTCCTCGCGGCGCCGGCACAGCAGGTCGGCGATCCGCTCGGGCGAGCCGGTGAGGAAGGCGATACCACCGGCGGAGGCCATCTCGACCGGGTCGCCGCCGACCATCCGGCTCAGCCAGGGCGGCACGTCACCCGGCGCCGGGGCCACGGCGGCCACGTTGAGGTGCAGCTCGAGACGGGCGAAACGCTCTCCTGCGGCGGCCCGCAAGGCCTCCACCGTACGGGCCAGCTCGGGCTCGGTGGTCCGCGGCGGGAGGCCCAGCGCGACGGTGTCGGCCCGCTCGGCGGCCAGCCGCAACATCCGCGGGCGACTGGCCGCCACCAGCACGGACGGCGGCTTGGCCAACCCCCGTACGGCGTCGATGGTCGCCCCCACCCGGGCCAGGCGCTCGGCCGGCGTGCCGAAATCGCCGCCCAGCGCCTCGGCGTCGCGCTCGGCCCCCGGCCGCCCGCCGCCGAGACCCAGCTCGAAGCGCCCGCCGCTGATCAGCTGGAGCGTCTCGGCCTCCCAGGCGACGAGCCCGGGCGTACGGTTCGGCGCGCTCAGCACATAGGTGCCGACACGCAGCCGGGTGGTGACGACGGCCGCCGCGGCCAGGGCGGCGAACGGCGACAGGGTGTGCAGCGTGTCGGGCACGAGCAGGGTGTCGTACCCCAGCCCCTCGGCCCGGCGGGCGGTCGCGGCCCACTCGTCGCCGGTGGCCGCCCGGCCCGCGACGACCCCGAAGCGGAACTCTCGCTCAGTCATGCCGACATGCTCGCGCGGCCGGTACGCCCCCGTCGTCGACCCACAGTCGACACCGCGCGTACTCCCCCCGTCGTACGCGCAAGGGTTTTCCCTGATTCGGTGACGAGCGTCGATGCCTACCGTCTCAGCATCGGACCTTGAGCCCGCCCTCAACCCCCGGGCGGGAAAGGAGTACCCGCGTGAAACGTCGAACCCCTCTGATCATCGCGCTGGCGGCCGGAACCGTGGCCGCCTCCGCCATGGTCGCGGCGACCGGCCCCGCCGCCGCCGCGCCGCAGGACCCGTCGGCCGTGGCCGCCCTCGCCGCCGACAAGGCGGACGCCCTCGTCGCGAGCCGCCCGGCGATCCTGCACGCAGGCGCGAACGAGACCTTCCAGCAGCAGAAGGTCATCCAGTCGTCCGGCCTCAACTACGTGCCCTACAAGCGCACCTACAAGGGCCTGCCGGTCGAGGGCGGCGACTTCGTCGTGGTCACCGACGCGGCCGGGCAGACCAAGGCCACCTCGGTCGCGCAGAGCGCCCCGGTCGGCGAGCTCTCCACCGTCGCCAAGATCGCCGACAGCGCGGCCGCCGCGACGGCCAAGGCCCAGCTCAAGACGGTGACCAGCACCGAGGCGACCAAGCTGGTTGTGCTGGCCGAGGAGGGCAAGGCGGCCACCCTCGCCTGGCAGACCACGGTCGCCGGCACGAACGCCGAGGGCCCGAGCCGGCTGACCGTCGACGTCGACGCCACGAGCGGCAAGGTGCTGCGGACGACGGAACGGGTCATCGACGTCACCGGCACGGGCACCGGCTGGATCAACGGCTCGGTCTCGATCGACACCACCCAGTCCGGCTCGAGCTACCTGCTGCAGGACCCGAGCCACACCACGATCCGCTGCCAGAACGCCTCCGGCAACACGACGTTCAGCGGCCCGGACAACGTGTGGGGCAACGGCAGCGGCACCGACCGTGAGACGGGCTGCGTCGACGCGTTCTACGTCGCGCAGAAGCAGTACGCGATGCTCTCGTCGTGGCTGGGCCGCAACGGCCAGAACGGCAGCGGCGGCGCCTGGCCGATCCGCGTCGGCCTCAACGACCAGAACGCGTACTACGACGGCACCCAGGTGCAGATCGGCAAGAACACGGCCGGCCAGTGGATCGCCTCGGCCGACGTGGTCGGGCACGAGCTGGGCCACGGCATCGACGACACCACCCCGGGCGGGATCTCGCGCTCGGGCACCCAGGAGTTCGTCGCCGACACGATCGGCGCGGCCACCGAGTGGTTCATCAACAACCCCAACGACGCCCCCGACTACCAGGTCGGCGAGGAGGTCAACCTGGTCGGCAGCGGCCCGATCCGGTACATGTACAACCCGTCGCTCGCGGGCGACAGCAACTGCTACTCCAGCAGCACCCCGGGCTCCGAGGTGCACGCGGCGGCCGGCCCCGGCAACCACTGGTTCTATCTGATGGCCGAGGGCACCAACCCGACCAACGGGCAGCCCACCAGCACCCGCTGCAGCGGCTCGGGCGCGATCACCGGTCTCGGCATCCAGAACGCCATGAAGATCATGTACAACGCGATGCTGATGAAGACGTCGACCTCGTCGTACCTGAAGTACCGCACCTGGACCCTGACCGCGGCCAAGAACCTCTTCCCGAACAGCTGCACCGAGTTCAACACGGTCAAGGCGGCCTGGGACGCGGTCAGCGTGCCGGCCCAGTCGGGCGACCCGACCTGCACCGGCGGCGGCACCACCCCGCCGCCGACCACCACCCCGCCCCCGAGCGGCAGCTGCACCGGCACCAACGCCACCGACGTGACGATCCCGGACGCCGGCTCGGCGATCAGCAGCAGCATCGCGATCAGCAACTGCGCCCGGGCCGCCTCGGCGACCTCGACGATCGCGGTCAACATCGTCCACACCTACCGGGGTGACCTGCGGGTCGACCTGGTGGCCCCGGACGGCACGGTCTACAACCTGAAGGCGACGTCGTCCTCCGACAGCGCCGACAACGTCAACACGACGTACACGAAGAACCTGTCGAGCGAGCAGGCCAACGGCACCTGGCAGCTGCGGGTGCAGGACGTCTACTCCCAGGACACCGGCTACATCAACACCTGGACCCTGACCGTCTGACCTACCTTCCCCTGACGCGGGGCTCGGCTTGACGCAGCCGGGCCCCGCGTCGCTCGGGTGCGGCTGGGTTGCCCGCCGTTGCCTTCCGGGTCCCTTCCTTCATCCGGGCGCGCGCTCCCCGATCGGTATTGCTGACAGCAGCCGAACGACAGAAGGAGCCCGAACTTGAAGCGTCTCGTCCGCAAGGCCATCGTCACCGCCGCCCTCATCGCCGTCCCGACCCTCTTCAGCGCCCCCGCCTTCGCGGCCACGTCCGCCGAGGCGCCGAAGAAGGCCGCGGCCGTCGACCAGGTCGCGTACGAGAACGAGGTTGTGAAGCTGACCAACGCCGAGCGCACCGCCCGCGGCTGCAAGGCCCTGCGAATCGACGACCGCCTGGTCAAGGCCGCCCGCGCGCACAGCGAGGACATGGTCAAGCAGCGCTTCTTCGACCACACCGGCTCGGACGGCAGCAACTTCGTCACCCGCGAGGTGCGCGCCGGCTACCCGCGCAACGGCGCCTCGGCCGAGAACATCGCCTACGGCTACCGCACGCCGCAGCAGGTCGTGACGGGCTGGATGAACAGCTCGGGCCACCGCAAGAACATCCTGAACTGCTCGAGCATCGCGGTCGGCGTCGGCCTGGCCATGACGTCGAACGGCACCCCGTACTGGACCCAGGACTTCGGCCGCGTCTGACCTGTCAAGATCGTCCGCCTACTGCCCGTCCCCCGCCACACCACGGGGGGCGACCCCGCAGCCAGGCTAGTGGCCGGACCTGAGGGGACGGCCGGTTATCCACAGGACACAGGCTTATCCACAGCCGAAATGCCGCACAGCTCCTACTGCGCGGCATTTCGGCCTTCTGGCGTCGCGAGTGACTTCTCGACTTCGATCAGTAGTGAGCCGGTGACTAAATCGGCATCAAACGGCCGGTTGGAACGCATGCCGCCGACCGGAACTCACGCACCGGCGGGAACTCACGCCCCCGGCTGGAACGGGATCAGGCCGGGCGGAACGAATCGCGCTCCGCGGGCGCCGCATGCTTGATCATCAGGTGGCGGGTCACCGAATACTCGCCGACCGCCTCCTGGCTCATGTCCTTGCCGAAGCCGGACCCCTTGACCCCGCCGTGCGGCGCCTCGGACGCGATCGGAAGATGGTCGTTGATCCAAGTCACGCCCACGTCGAGCCGATGCGCCACCCGCAGCGCCCGCCCCACGTCGCGGGTCCAGATCGACGAGGCCAGCCCGTAACGCACGTCGTTGGCCAGCCGCACGCCGTCGTCCTCCGACGAGAACGGCACCACGACCACCACCGGCCCGAAGATCTCATCCTGCACGATCTCGCTGCGCTGGTCGGCGTCGAGCACGAGCGTCGGCGGGAAGTAGAACCCCGGCCCGTCCAGCGCTCGACCCCCGACGGCCACCCGAGCCCCGTCGGCCACGGCCCGCGACACGAACCCCGACACCCGCTCCCGGTGCGCAGCGGAGATCAGCGGCCCGATATCCGTAGCCGAGTCCCACGGGTCCCCGGTTCGCACCCGGGTCAGCGCAGCCTCCAGCGCCTCGACCGCCTCCGCATAGACCGACCGCTCGACATAGACCCGGGTGGCCGCCGTGCAGTCCTGCCCCGTGTTGTAGGTGGCCCCCATCGCCACCCCGGCCGCCATCTCCGACAGATCCGCATCCGCGAAGACGATCGCCGGCGCCTTACCCCCAAGTTCCAGATGTACGCGTTTCAGCCCGTCCACCGCGCCCCGCATGACCTCGCGCCCGGTCGCCGTCGAGCCGGTCACGCTGACCATGTCGACACCCGGGTCCCGTACGAGCGCCGAGCCGACCGCGGCGCCACCGGTCACCGCGCCGACCAGCCCGGCCGGCGCCCCCGCCTCCTCGAACAGCTTGACGAGGGCGAGCGTGCTGCGGGGCGTCTGCGGCGCCGGTTTGATCACCACGGCGTTGCCCGCGGCCACGGCCGGCCCGATCTTCCAGACGGCCATGACCAGCGGGAAGTTCCACGGCGCGATGCTGCCCACGACCCCGATCGGCCGCCGGATCAGCATCGACGTGTATCCGGCGGACAGCGTGCCCGCGCCTGTGCCGTCGAGCGATCGTGCCGCCCCGGCGAAGAACCGCAGGTTGTCGACGCCGAACGGCAGTTCGCCGTCGCGCATCACCGGCAGCGGCTTGCCCGTCTCCTCGACCTCGAGCCGGGTCAGCTCCTCGGCGTCCCGCTCCACGAGGTCGGCCACTCGCAGCAGCACGCGGGCCCGCTCGGCCGGCGTAGCGTCCCGCCAATCCTGAAACGCGGCACGAGCGGCGGCCACGACCTTCCCGACCTCGGGCAGCTCGGAATCACTGACATCTGAAATGTTAGATCCAGTGGCGGGATTGATGAGCGCGGTCATGCGCCGGCCTGCCCGGAAGAGCCGGCCTCGACGCCAGCCGCCCCGATTTTCTCGATGGCGTCCGCGGCCACTCGCAACCCGTCGGCCGATCGGATCGACACGCTGACCGAGGCGAGCCGGGAGGCCAAACCGGCGTCGTTCAGCAGCCGGTCGATCGCCGCGCGCATGTCGTCAGGCGTGAACCTGTACGGGTCCAACCGCACGCCGAAGCCGGTTTCGTCGACTCGTTGCGCGTTGTCGTACTGGTCCCAGAACAGCGGCAGCACGATCATCGGCTTGCCGAAGTGCATGTCGTGTTGTTGCCGCCGTGCGTGATCACCAGGTCGACCAGCGGCAGGATGCTCGTCTGCGGCAGGAACTCGGCGCCGATCATGTTGTCGGCCAGCTCGAACTCGGCGTGCAGCGGCCCCTTCGACACGATGTACTTGTGCTCGGTCTCGGCCAGCGCGGCGATCACCCGGCGCATCAGCTCCACATCGGCCGACCCGAGCGACCCCAGGCTGAAGTAGATGATTTTGCCGGCGGTGGAGGAGAAGCCGGCCGGCAAAGAAAAGCCGGAGTCGGTCTCCCGTACGGAGGATTCGAGCCGCTGCCACGTGTCCCCGAGCGGCCGCGCCGACGTGTAGTCCAGCGCCGACGGATACACGTACAGGTTGAGCTCTCCCTCGTGGATGAACTCGAGGTCGGGCAGCGCGGGGGCACCCTGCTCGACGACCCACGCGTTGAACTCCGCCCACATCGCCCGGTGGGTCCGGTCGTACTCGGCGCGAAATTCCTCCCATCCCGTACGGTCGTCGGCCGCATACCCGCTGAACACCGGCGCGATGTCCGGGCCCTTCACCTCGAGCGGGTTGCACGACACGATCCGTACGAACGGCACCCCGGCCGTGTTGAGCGCCGGGAACGCGACCACGTTGTCCTCGACGATCACGTCGGGCCGGACCCGGGCGATGATCTCGGTGAGCGTCGGCTGGCAGAACTTGGCGCCGTCGATCAGCTCCTGCCAGACCGGCTTGACCCACGTGTCGAGCTGCTCGATCGTCGGCTTGCGGAATTCGGGCGCGGTGTCGCGGATGAAGTCCTTCCAGAACTGCCCGGCGTCCTGCGGGGTGTCCGGCTCGGGGGCCAGGTGCACGAGGTCTTCCTCGAACCCCAGCGCGGTCAGCTTGCCCGCCCAGGAGGCCTCGGCCGCGAAGACCACGCGGTGACCCCGGCGGCGCAGCACATCACCGATCCCGATGCAGTTGTTGGTCGGCCCGTACGCGCTCTCGGGCAGGAACAGAACCGTCAGAGGCATTGCCGACCTCCCCAGCCGTTGTTGAACGGCAATTCAACAAGTGCTCTTGCGGAAGGTCAATACCCTGAGCCTATGGTTGTCGGCGACAGTTGACGATCAAGTGAAACGGAAACACGTTGGCAACCCGGAAGAAGCGCAGCGAGCGCCGGGCGGACCTCGTCGAGGCGGCCCGCCGCGCGATGATCCAGCACGGGCCGGGCGGGGTGCTGCTCAACCAGGTCGCCGAGGAGGCCGGGCTGACGTCCGGCGCCGTGCTCTACCACTATCCCGACCTCAGCGACCTGCTGCTCGAGGCGAACCAGGCCGGCATGGAGCGCTTCTACGCCGAGCGGATGCGCCGGATCGGCGGGCTCACCGACCCGATCGAGAAGCTGGTCGTGACGATCCGGTCGGGCCTGCCCACCGACGCCGACGACGCCGACGTACGGCTGCTGTGCGAGCTGGGCGGCTCGGCCGGGCGCAACCGGGTCTACGCGGCCCTGCTCACCACGCTGTTCGACCGCCAGGTGTCGATGTATCAGACGATCCTCGAGCAGGGCGCCGCCCGGGGCGTGTTCGCGCTGGCCACGGATTCGCAGACGATCGGCCGCAACCTGGTCGCGCTCGAGGACGCGTACGGGTATCGGATCGTCGCCCGCCACCCCACGCTCGACGCCGCGCAGGCCGAGGAGCTCATTCTCTCGTACGCCCGGCAGGCGACCGGTTGTCCATTGGAGGTCGCGGCGTGACCGCGGCCCCTTCGCCCGGCCGGTCCGCCGACCTCGTCCGACGTGCCCTCGACCGCGACCCCGCGCTGCGGCATTTCGTCCCAGTGGAATCTAACATTTCACTGACCGAACGCCCGATCACTGTCGATCAGACCAACGAGTCGGTGGTGGTCGACGAGCAAGTGGTCGTCAAGTGGATGCGTACTCCCGCCCCCGACCGGTCCACCCCGCTGCTGGCCCACCTGGCCGCCAACGGTTTCACCAGCATGCCCACCCCGCACGCGGCCCTCTTCGACGGCGACAATCTGGTCGCGCTGGTAACCGGATTCCTCCCCGGTGGCCTGGACGGCTGGGACTGGTGCGTCGACGACCTGCTGGCCCAGCTGGACGGCGGTCCGCCCGCGAACTTCGGCCGTGACCTGGGCGTTCTCGCCGCCGAGCTGCACGCGGCCCTGGCCACCCCGTCCGCGCTGCTGCCGGAGCCGGTCGTGCCCGCGCCACCGGCCGACGGGTGGGCCGAGCTGTTGGAGGAGGCGCTGGCCACCAGCGCCGCAGAAACCCAAGTGGCGGGGCTGCCGGAGGTCGCCGATGACTGGTTGGCCTCGATCCGCTCCCGGCTGGCCGCCGACCTCGACTCACCCGCCCGATCGCGCCCGGGAAAGGCCATCCACCTGCACGGCGACCTGCACGTCGGGCAGATCCTGCGCTGGCGCGACGGCTACGCGGTCATCGACTTCGACGGAAACCCGACACTGGCCGCGCGCCCCGAACCGGTCGCCCGCGACGTGGCCCAGCTGCGGACGAGCGTGCTGCACGTGGCCGAGATCGCGAACCGGCGCACGGCGGGCCGGCACCGCGCCGAGCTGGTCGCCTGGGGCCGCCGCACGGCCGATGACCTGCTCACGGCGTACCGGGAAACGCTCTTGACCCGGGGCCTGGGTGAGCTGCTCGATGTCGGCCTGGTGCGGCCGTTCGAGGTCGAGCAGGAGTGCCGCGAGCTGGTCTACGCGGCCCGGTTCCTCCCCCGCTGGCGATACGCGCCGCTGGGTGTCCTGCGTTCCTGGTACGGGTGATCCGATTGCATCCCGCTCTGTTCCTGGCCGACCTCGAGGCCAAGCCGGCCGCCCTGCACACGCTGGCCCGGCACCTCGCTGATGCCGATCCGTGGGCCGCGCTGGGCCACCCCGGACGGGTGACCTTCGTAGGCATGGGCAGTTCCCGGTACGCCGCCCTGGTCGCGGCCCGCCGGTTGCGGCTGCGCGGCGTCGACGCGTCGGCCGAGTACGCCTCGGACGTCCTGCCCGCGCTGCCGGGCCCGCTGATCGCTATCTCGGCGTCGGGCACGAGCCGGGAGACGCTCGACGCGGTCGAGGGGCGCGACTACGTGGCCGTCACCAACGTGCTCGACTCGCCGCTGGCCCGCGGCGCGACCACCGTCGTCCCGATGCACGCGGGCCCCGAGACCGGCGGCGTGGCCTGCCGTTCCTTCCAGCACACGTTGCTGCTGCTCGACGCGCTGACCCGGCACCTGTCCGAGGCGAAGACCGAGCCCACCGTACGGCTCATCGAGCGCACCGCCGAGGCCACGGCGGATCTGCTCGAGCGCCGGGACGCGTGGCTGCCCCGGGTCGACGAGCTGCTGGACGGCGGGGACGGGGTCTACGCGCTCGCGCCGGTGGACCGGATCTCGTCGGCGCTGCAGTCGGCGCTCATGGTGCGGGAGGGGCCGCGCCGGGCGGCCGACGGCTGCGAGACGGGCGACTGGGCGCATGTGGACGTCTATCTGACGAAGACGCTGCGCTATCGTGCGCTGCTATTTCCGGGTTCACGTTACGACGAGCAGGCGCTCGAGTGGATGCGTTCGCGAAAGTCCACCGTGGTATCGGTCGGCGCCGATGTGCCGGGCGCCGCGGGAACGGTTCGCTTTCGGCACGACGACGTTCCTGACGTACGCCTGATGACCGAAACCCTGGTCGCCGAACTGGTGGCCGCGAAATGGTGGGAACGCGTCGCACAAACGTCACCGTAATGGGTGAGAATGGTGATTCTGAGTGCGGGTGCCGCAACTCCCGGTGATCGGAGCCACGGCACCCTGGATAGACACCCGTCTTCGGAAAGCGAACTTTCAGTGAGCACTTCCCAACGGCGCGTGCTTATCGATAGAGTTCTGGTCAGGCGTCGAGGTCGAACTCGCCGTCCTTGGCCGACCCGACGAAGGCGGCCCACTCCGCAGTCGTGAACATCAGCGCAGGACCGGAGCGGTCCTTGCTGTCCCGGACGGCGACGCCCTGGTCGAGGAAAGCGACCTCGACACAGTTGTTTCCGCCGTTGCCGTTGCTGCGGCTGGCCTTCTTCCAGACCGCGCCGGTGAGAACGGCAGCGTTTTGCTGGTGCGTGAGCAACTCAAGCACCCCCCTTCATTTATGCGGTTGTCTCGCGAGAGCACTACGCGACGAGCAGGCTCTCAATCATCTTGATGGTCATCCGGTGGTCG
Source organism: Paractinoplanes lichenicola (assembly GCF_016785085.1). Taxonomy (GTDB): domain Bacteria; phylum Actinomycetota; class Actinomycetes; order Mycobacteriales; family Micromonosporaceae; genus Actinoplanes; species Actinoplanes lichenicola. The sequence goes on along the minus strand of NZ_JAENHO010000002.1, from coordinate 396,636 downwards.
AGCGCCCGAGCACTCAAACGCTCGAACTCCTGCCGGTAGCGAACAACCTCGGCCGGTTGCTCTTCGTAGTAGTCTCCCGCAAGACCTTCAAGATAGACAACATCCAAATGGGTGGTCTCCCGAAACTCCAAAAGCGCTGCTGAACCGCCGAGGAACGTGTGTTCGCCGGCACTGAAGGGGAGAATCTGCAGCATCACATTGGGTAATTGAGCAACCTCGATCAGATGCCGAAGCTGTTCGTTCATCACGTCGTCACCGCCTACTACCCGGCGCACCACCGATTCGTCGATGATGGCGGTCAGTTCGAGCGGCCGCTCGCCGCGCAGCCGCACCTGACGGGTGAGTCGCAGCGAGACGCGGCGGTCCGTCTGCTGTGGTGACTCGTTCGAGCGGCCGGTCCGGATGAGCGCACGCATGTACGCCTCCGTCTGCAGCAGCCCGGGCACGATGATCGGCTCCCAGGCCCGCATCGAGGCGGCGGCCGCCTCCAGGCCCACGAAGTTGCCGGGACGCATGATGTCCCGGTAGTCGGTCCACCACGTTCGCTCGCGCGACAGCCGGGCCAGTTCGACCAGCGCCTCGCGATAATCCTGATCACCGACGCCGTACAGCGTCAGCAGGTCTTTCACATCTCGCGGGGTCACCGCCACACGCGCCGTTTCGATGCGCGTGACTTTCGCGGCGTGCCACTCGAAATGCCTGGAGACGTTCTCTTGCGTCAGCCCTGCCGCTTCGCGACACCGTTTAAGTTCCGCACCCAGACGGCGGCGGCGCAGGGTTGGCCCTTCATCTACGGACACCTGGACTCCCTCGGTCCTGATGAGACCGATAGTACGGCCCAGGCCTTCATGATCCAAACACGGCGTACCAAACAAAAAGTACTAGCCTTCTTGTATATGCCCTTCCGGCGGGTACATGATGCGCGGACATCGAGTCACAGCGTTTTCTACCGACAGTGATCATCGCGGCCATGGTGGTCACTGCCAACCCGACCAAAGACCATCAAGACGTTGTCTAAGGGGCGTGGCGGCGTGTTGGCTGACCAGTACTTCCTGATCGCACACGAGGACCGCACCGGCCGGTCCAGACTCCATCCACGTGCGACCGGCCTTGGCCTGGCCGCCGCACTACTAGGCGAGCTCATCCTGGAAGGGCGGATCGGCATCTCCGACGGCGATCTGCTGATCCTGGACCGGCATCCTCCGTCGGACGCGCTCGCGCACGATGTCCTCGACCTGCTGGTCGCCCAGCCGCAACACCGGGACGTCCGGATCTGGCTGGCCTTCCTCTCGCAGGACGCGGCCATCCGGGTCGGCGAACGGCTCACCCGCCTCGGCGCGGTCGAGACGGTCACCAAGCGGCGGCTGCTGTCCACCGAGACTCTCTATATGCCCAACAGCGCGGCCCAGCGCAACGCCGCCGCCTGGGCGCCCGCACGCCTGGCCAACATGCTGGTGCGCGGGATGGGCATGAGCATCACCGATCGGGTGCTGATCGGGCTGGTGGCCGCCACCGGCCTGACCCGGCACGTGCTCTACGACTTCGAGGCGCACCGGCACGCGTTCCAATCGCTGCCCAGCGCCGTCGGATCACTCCCGGCCGACCTGCGGGAGCTCGTCGAATACACCGAAGCCTCCGTGGGCTCGGTCGTCACTGTTGGCCGCCGGTGAGCGGCATCGGGCGCCATCACCTCGGGCGCAACAACTCTGAACATTGGGCCGGGAGGCTGCTGGTGGCACGTATGGAACCCGAAGAACCGGACATCGTCTCGAAGGCGCTGGCCAAGAACAGGCTGGGCGTCCCGTCGGTGGTGTTCTTCGGAGTCGCGGGCGCGGCCCCACTGACCGTGATCATCGGTTCGATCACGACCATCTACGCGATCATCGGCAGCACCGCGGTGCCGATCGCCTATCTGGTCACGGCGGGGCTGCTCTCCCTGTTCACCGTCGGCTTCGTCGCCATGAGCCGGCACATCGTCAACACCGGCGCGTTCTACTCATACATCAGTCATGGGTTAGGCCGTGTCATCGGCGTAGGGGCAGCCTTCGTGGCCCTGCCCGCCTACTCCCTTATGCAGATAGGCCTGTTCGGCCTGTTCGGCTCGGTCGCCAGCGGCATCCTGGCCGCGTTCGGCTTCACGGTGCCCTGGTACGCCTGCGCGATCGTGGCCTGGTTCGCGGTGGCGATCCTCGGCCTGCTCTGGGTCGACCTGAGCGGCAAGGTGCTGGCGGTCCTGCTCGTGCTCGAGATCGCCGTCGTGCTGATCTACGACCTCGTGATGATCGGCAACCCGGCCGACGGGCACATCACCTTCTCCCAGTTCTCCCCGGCGCCGCTGGCCACCCCGGTCATCGGCATCCTGATGGTGCTGGCGATCGCCGGCTTCGTCGGCTTCGAGGCCACCGTGGTGCTCTCCGAGGAGGCCAAGGACCCCAAGCGGACGATCGCGCGGGCCACCCACATCGCGGTCATCCTGGCCGGCGTCCTGTGCGCGGTCTCGGCCTGGGCGATGTCGGTCAACACCGGCCCCGACCAGATCGCCGCGCGGGCCGCCGAGCATCAGACCGACCTGGTCTTCCAGCTCGTCGGGCCGCACCTGCCGAGCTTCCTGATCGACCTCGGCTACGTGCTCTTCCTGACGAGCGTGTTCGCGGCGCTGCTGGCCTTCCACGCGGCGGTGTCGCGCTATCAGTTCGCCCTCGGGCGTGAGGGCGTGCTCCCGGCCGCGTGGGGGCGCACCCACCCGCGTACGGGAGCTCCGCTGCTCGGCTCCATCACCCAGAGCGTGCTGGCCATCATCGTGCTCAGCCTGTACGCCCTGGTCGGCTCCGATCCGCTCGTCTTCGTCTTCGCCTGGCTGACCACGATCGGCGGGCTCGGCGTCCTGATCCTCATGTGGGCGGCGTCGGCGGCCGTGCTGGCCTTCTTCATGCGCAACAAGCGCGGGGAGAGCGTCTGGAAGGCCTATATCGCCCCGGCCGCGGCCTTCCTGCTGCTGACCGTCGTGCTGGCGGCGACATGCATCGGCTTCGGCGAGTTGCTCCAGGTGGACGGCAATTCACCGTTCCAGTGGCTCATTCCCGCGCTCTATCTGGCGGTCGCCCTGGTCGGCTTCGTCTGGGCCCTGATCATGCGGGCCGCCCGCCCGGAGGTCTACGCGGCGATCGGCCGCGGCTCCGAGGGGCGGGTGAGTGTCGTCCCCGATAGCACGTCGATGCTGCGGGCAATGCACGCCGACCCGGTCGGTGCCCGCAGCGGAAGCGGATATCCCTACTAGCTTCCTCCGGCAGGCGCGAGACGTCGCGCCCGCCGGACGGAAAGAACCGGCGGCCGCGGCCGCCGAGAAACCGACATCCACTTCGATCCGGAGGTCGCCTATGGCCTGAAGGTTTCCCCCCAGCTCCGCGGCAGACCGTCGATGAATCGGCGGCCTGCCGCGTTTTCGCGGCCGGGAAGCCGTCAGGCGGCCGACGGGAATTCGTAGAGCCAGTACGACTGCTGGTCGATCCGGGTGAACTTCATGTTGTCCGAGAGCCGGCTCACCATCATCCGGAACACCCGGGACATCCGCCGCACCTCGTCGTTGTGGTTGCAGATGTCCAGACAAACAAGTCCGTTCTGGGCCGAGGCCACCATGTACATCTGCTCGACCAGCTGGGCGAACGCCTCGCGGCCCTGCGCGTGCGGGCTCACCGCGACGAACCCGATGTACCAGATCTTGTGAGCGGCATAGTGCTCGGGCCAATGCCGCTCGAAGTACTGAGGGGCGATCAGGGGCACGGCTTCCAGATCATTCGTGTAGGTCGCCACGCCGCAGATGGTGCCGTCGTCATCGAGGGCAAGATACTTGTCGACCCGGGTGTCCGCCATTACCTCGTCGAACTCGGACCGGAACATCAGATGACGCTGAACCGCCAGGTGATTCAGCTCCTCGAACGCATCCGTGTACATCTTCCACATTGTCTCGTGGAGGGTGGCGTCGGTGATCCGGTCGATGACTTTGATCAGCATGCTCGGCTCCCCCGCAGGCCGCCGCCAGGTCGGCCCGCTTCTCGCACTCATCTTGATCGATGATTGTTGACCATCAGCGTACGAAGGGTCACCCGGACAGAACAATGCGTGTCGACGGATTGAATGTGCCAATTCATCTACCGGACGCGTCGAGTGCCCGTTTTGGCGTGCAACTTGCAGTGGCCACAGTAGATTCGTCCCTCGATTCGGCACATTGTTCAGGCCCCGGAGTACTAAGCATCGTGCGCATTACCCCTGGTGCACGCCCTTGAACAACGGCGAATAGCGCTACCGTTCCATAATTGATCTTTAACGTGGCCAGTCAAGTGCGCAGCGGCTCTTTTTTCGTAGCAACATCAAATTCCTGCCGCAACTCGGTGACGCTCAGTCACGGATCTTTCGTCAGCGCGACTCCGCTGTGTGCCGGCGGAGCAGCCCGTCGACGCTGTTGGGCGCCACCTCGTGCAGCACGATCGACGTCGACGTGCGCACCACGCCCGGGGCGGCCACGACCAGGTTGGTGATCCGATAAAGGTCGGCGGTGTCCTCGGCGACGATCCGGACGAGCAGGTCGCCGTCGCCCGTCGTGGCGAGGATCTCGACCACCTCGGGGATCCGGACGATCTGCCGCGCCGCCAGGTCACCCTCGCGCTGACTGAGCGACAACGTCATGAACGCCATCAGCGGATAACCCAGCGCGGCCGGCTCGAGGCGGCGCGAATAGGCCCCCAGCGCGCCCGACTCGCGCATGCGGCGCAGCCGGGCCTGCACGGTGTTGCGCGACATGGACAGCCGCTCGGCCAGGGCGACCACGGTGGCGTCGGGATCGGCGTCGAGCGCCAGCAGAATGCGCGCATCGGTCGCGTCCAGAGATCGCATCGTTGCATCCTCCCCCGTTACCGGCCATTCTGCTGTGCGTTTGCACAGCGGGCAAGGACATCGGTGGGCAAGATGCTCTTTATGATCAACAACGGTCTATGTGCATTCCTGGTGAAGAAATCAGCCGAACGGCCATGGTCCCGGACCGGCGATCAGATCATGATGTCTCGATGCCTGGCCGTCATCGTCAGCTCCAGCGCTCAGGAATCGTCGCCGTCGTCGCCGCGGCCGCCGTGCTCGTCGCGGCGGGCGGATGGGCCGGATATCGGCGACTGTCCACCGACGAGTGTCCCGAGACCATCGCCCTCGACGTCGCCGCGGCGCCCGAGATCGCGCCCGCCGTGCGTACGGCGGCCGACACGTGGACCAGCAACGGGGCCTGCGTGACCGTCGCCGTGACGGCCGTCGACCCGACGGCGATGGCGGCCGCGGTCGGGCAGAAGCACGGCGTCAACCTGGTCGCCGGGCTGACCAGGAAGCAGGACACGACGGCCGACGTCTGGATCCCCGACTCGGCCACCTGGCTGCTGCGGCTCGCGTCGGAGGCGCCCGGCTTCGTGCCGTCGGCGCTCGGCTCGGTGGCCGAGAGCCCGCTCGTGCTGGCCGCGCCGCCCGGCAGCAAGCTGACGGCCCAGGGGCTGGCCCAGCGGATCGCCACCGACAAGACCCTGCGACCCGCGGTCGCCGACCCCGGACGGGACGCGACCGGGCTGGCCGGGCTGATCGTCGTGGCCGGTGCGGCGGGCCGGGACGCGCGGCTCCGGGTGGGCGCGATGCGGGCGCTGGCCGAGAACCGCTCCAGCATCCGCGACGACGTGCTGCAGGAGTTCCAGAGCGACGACCCGATCGGCATGGCCCCGCTGTCCGAGGCCGACGTGATCGCCTACAACCGGAGCGGGCCGGCCACCCCGCTGACGGCCGTCTACCCGCCCGCGTCGGTGGTGCTTGATTACCCGTACGCGGTCATGCCCGGCATCGACCCCCGCAAGGCGGCCGCCGCGGCGACGCTGCGCACCGCTCTGAGCACCGGCCTGTTCTCGGCCGAGCTGGCCAAGGCGGGGATCCGCAGCCCCGGCGGCACGACCGGTCCCGGCTTCGCGGCCCCGCCCGGCGCGCCCCCGGCCCTGCCGCCGCCGGCCACGCTCGACGCCAAGGCGATCACGCAACTGCTCGGCAGCTGGACGGCGATCACGCAGCCTGGCCGGATGCTGGCCGTCTTCGACGTCTCCGGCTCGATGAACGCCAAGGTGCCGACGGCCGGCGGCCTGACCCGCGCGCAGGTCACGCAGGGAGTCGCGCGGCAGGGCCTGGGCCTGCTCGACGACCGCTGGTCGGTGGGCAACTGGACGTTCTCGACCAACATGGCCGGCACCCGCCCGTGGGTCGAGAACGTGCCGATCTCCCCGTGCGCCACCCACCGGGCCGAGATGGAGGCCGCGATCGGCCGGATCGTCCCCCGGCCCGGCGGCGACACGGGCCTGTTCGACACCGCGCTGGCCGCCTACCAGCGGGTCCAGCAGGGCTGGCGGGCCGGGGTGTCGAATTCGGTGGTCATCTACACCGACGGCCGCAACGACAACCCCGGCGGCCTGACGATCGACGAGCTGGTCACCCGCATGACCAAGCTCCGCAACCCGCAACGCCCGGTCCGCATGATCATCATCGGCATGGGCACGGCGATCGACCGCAAGGAACTGGAAGACATCGTCGAGGCGGCCGGCTCGGGCGGGGTCTTCATCGCCACCGACCCCGCCAAGATCGGCGAGATCTTCCTGGAGGCGATAGCCAGCCGCAAAGGCGCCTGACTTTCGTTCAGCCCGCCTGCCAGTCCGGGAGGGAGGACTTGTCGCGGCGCTCGATCACTGGGAGGACTGTCGAGTAGTGCTGCCACGCCGGGCGGGGCTTGTTCTCGCTCATGGAGAGGACGCGGACCAATGCCTGCAGCGCGTCCTGCAGGGCCTGCAGCAGAAGCGCGTCGGTGATCAGGCCCGACTCGTCGATCGTGCTCGGGTCGATCGGGACCCGGATGCAGGCCGCGCGCAGCACCTTGGCGTTCGTGTGGCTGAGCACGGTCTCGAGCGTGGCGCGGGCGCCGAAGTCCTCGCCCTCGCCCGAGACCGACAGCCAGGCCACCGGCTTGCCGTCGAGCAGGTTGTCCTCGATGAGCCAGTCGAGCAGGTTCTTGAGGCTGCCGGGCAGCGTGCCCGCATACTCCGGGGTGCTGATCAGCACGGCGTCGGCGATGCGCACCTGATGGCGCAGCAGCACCACCGTGTCGTGCGGGTCCGTCTCGCCGGGCACGAAGGCCGGGACGCCGCGCAGACCCTCGAACAGGCCGGCGTTGATGTCGTCCGGAGCGAAACGAGCGGCAGTGCGCAGGGCGGCGGTCTGCAGGCTGTCCGCGCGGGTGCTGCCCGAGATCAGCAGGATGCGGGTCATGCCGCCGAGCCTAGAGGGCGCGGGTTACGAGCCCGCGGCGCAGACCAGGCCGATCCGCTCGGCCACGGCGGTTTTGTCGGCCGCGGCCGGGCTGTCATCACCCGGAAGCGTGGCGACACGCGCGTGATGCCCCGAGTCGTCCGAGCCGTCGTGCTTGCCGCCGTCGTCCTTCCCGTCGTGCTTGCCGCCGTCGTCCGTGCCGTCCTGCTTGCCGCCGTCGTCCTTGCCGTCGTCGTCCTTGCCGTCGTGCTTGCCGCCGTCGTCCTTGCCGTCGTGCTTGCCGCTGTCGTCCTTGCCGTCGTGCTTGCCGTCATCGTCGGAGGCCGGGCGCGCGAGCTTCAGCTTGTCGATGCCGGCCCCGCTGACCAGGTCGGCCACGGTCGCCGGCGAGGTGCAACCCTTCCGGTGCCCCCGCCACTCCAGCGCGGTCCCGTCGGTGACGGTCACAGTCAAGGACGACCCTTTCCCGTACGCCACCACGAGCGCCCCGGTCGTCGCGTCGTACGAGGTGACCGTGAACCGGACCCGGGCATCGTCCTTGACCCTGGGTCGTTTGTCGTCGCCGTCCCGAATGCCGTCGGAATCCGAGTCGGCCTTCGACGGGTTGGTGCCGGCCCGGAACTCGGCCAGGTTGCGCAGCCCGTCCTTGTCCTTGTCGCCGCGCGCGTCGTTCTTGCGCGGGTTGAGCCCGTTCGCCCGCTCATATTTGTCGGGCATGCCGTCACGATCGCTGTCCTTGCCCGAGGAGGCCAGGGCGGCGCCGGGCACGGACAGGGTGGCCAGGGCCACGGCCGCGACGGCGGTGGTCAGGCGCAGGCGAGAGCTCATGCAGGGGGTCCTTTCGAGGGGGTGATCCTCACGGTAGGTCGCGGAAAGCCCCGCGTGCTCGTCCCGGCGGACACCGCTACCGACCTGCTCCTGCCCTGCTCCCGGCGGCCTTGCCGTCTTGATCCGATCCTCGCTTTCCGTACGATCCCGATCCTCGCTTCCGCGCGATCCTGGTCCTCGCTTCCGTGCGATCCTGGTCCTCGCTTTCCGTGCGATCCTGATCCGCGTGACCAACGATGACGTCGAGGCTTTTCTGACCGCGATCGGTGACGAGCAGCGCCGCGGCGACGCGCGTCTGCTGGTCGCTCTCATGGGCGAGGTCACGGGCGAACCGCCGGCGATGTGGGGCAGCAGCATCATCGGTTTCGGCTCGCGGCACTACCGCTACGACTCGGGCCGCGAGGGCGACGTCGCGGCGATCGGCTTCTCACCCCGCAAGGCGCAGACGGTGCTCTATCTGACCGGCGACCTGACGGCGTACGGGGAAATGTTTGCTCGGCTCGGACCCCACACGCTCGGCAAGGGTTGCCTGTATCTCAAGCGCGTCGACCGGGCCGACCAGGCCGCGCTGCGTTCGATCATCGAGCTGTCCTACGAGACGGCCGTCAGCGGATGAGGCCCATCGAAATCTCGAGCATGGTGGTCACCGGCCCGAGCGCCGACACCAGGTTGGTGCTGTCGGTCGCGTCGAACGTCGCCGGGGTGATGCCGGCCATGTCGGTCGGCAGCTCGGTGCCTTCCTGAACGACCATGAACACCCGCTCCCGGCCGAGCGCCCCCATGAACAACCCCAGCTCGAAGACGACGTTGTCCCGCGGCACCTGCCCCGGCTGCTCCCGCTTGACGCGCATGTCGTCCGGGGTGAGCACCAGAACCGCATAGTCGTACGACCGGCACTGCGCCACGAGCGTCTCGAGCGTGCCCTTGGACAACCCGAACACGCCCTGATTCCAGATCGTCGTGTGCGTAGCCGAGGCCAGCTGCAACTGAATCAACTTCGCGTAGGTCAGCCCCTCGACAGAGCAGCCGATGAAAATGCGCGGCTTCGCCGAGACCTCTTCTTTGCCCTCGACCGCCCTCTCATCCAGCCCCAGCACAGTCGTAGCAAAGTTGATCTGACTAACCAGGTCAGCTACCCGCGGCGGCTCCAACACCCGCGCCGCCGGAATCTGAATACTGGCCCGCTCCCGCGCCGCCACGGCAAGCGCATTGAACTGATGCCCATAACTCACGTCAACGGCCGACTCCCCGGACTCCCCCGCGGCCCCCTTTACTTGCTCCTTGAGCGCAAGAAAGAGCCGAATCAAATCCTTGTTGTCCAGTCCCATACAACGTCCTCAGCATTAGATCGATGGTCAAGCCGCACCCCTGCCGCGACCAACCAGCCCGGCGGGTTCGCAGGTCACCAGCGGGGCGCGGTGGTCTCGGGCAGGGCGCGGTGGTCTCGGGCAGGGCGCGGTGGTCTCCGGTGGTTGACCGGGTCTCCGGCGGGGCGGGGTGGTCTCGGGCGAAGCGCGGTGGTCTCCGGTGGTTGACCGGGTCTCCGGCGGGGCGGGGTGGTCTCGGGCGAAGCGCGGTGGTCTCCGGCGGGGCGGGGTGGTCTCGGGCGGGGCGCGGGGTCTCCAGCGGGGCGGGGTGGGGTGGTCTCGGGCGCGAGGCGGGTCTGCGGCGGCCATTCCGGTTGGCCTCGGCGGTCCTCAGGTGGCAGGTGCAGCTGACTGCCGGCGCATGACCAGCGCGGCGCTTACGGAGATCGCGGCGAGCACGACGCCCGAGGCCGTGATCGTCACGAACGGCACGAGGCTGTCTCCGCGCACGGTCAGCGAGAGCACAACCAGCGCCGCGAGGCAGAGCGAGTTGCTGCCGATGGCGATCAGCAAAGTGAGCCAGACCCGATGGTCCATGGTCCGCTTGTGTTCGGCCGCCAGCCGTTCCTCGCCCATCCGGAACTGCTGATAGTCCTTGGCCATCATGATCACGTCAGCCGCCAGTTCGGGCGCGGACTGCGTCCACTGGGCCGCCTTCTCCTACGGATCCAAGGTCGACCACGACGACGTCATTGCACGCCTCCCGGAGTGACCGGAACCGGAGCAGTCGGCCGTCGGCCGATCCCCTCGGGTGGTGGACCCATGAGCGTGAACACGTGATCGAACGCGTCCGAGGCGCTGTCCAGGTCACGCCCCGCAAGTCCCGACTGCTCGACGAGCCGGCGCACATGCTCCGAGTTCGGTGGGCGGCCGGCAGTGGCCGGCCCGAGGACAGCCATGACCGCGTCGGCAATCCGGTCGGCATCGTCGGGTGCCAGGCTCAGCTTTCTGAACGCCTCGAGCGCGCGCCCCCTGATTGCCCAGGCCTGGGCCGCGGTCAAGCCGTTGCCGGTCGCCTCCCGTCGCGGTGCCGTTCGCCTGGCGAGCACGTCGCTCGGGCCTTCGCGGAGTCGCCGGGCCACCCTCTCCAGATACCCGCTCGACGCCTCACGGCGGCGGCGCAGCCAGGACCATCGAAAACTCGCCACCGGACGAAGATGGCTAAAGCGGGCGCGGACAACCATCCACCGATCGGCCAGCCACCCGAACGAGCGACAGACGGCCGAGAAGCGATCAAAGTGCGCGGCAAACGCGCACACACGGCCGATCGAAGTGCGCAGCAACGCGCACAAGCGGCCGATCAACGCGATCAGCAACGCGCACAAGCGGCCAGCCAAAGTGATCAGCAAACGCGCACACACGGCCGATCAACGCGGTCAGCAACGCGCACACACGGCCAGCCAAAGTCGTCAGCAAGCGCACACACGGCCGATAGAAGCGGTCAGCGGAAGGCGTCGAGCCGTTCGGCCAGGGTGGGGTCGTGGCGTTCGACTGCGGTTCGGCGGCGGCCGTCGGCGACGGTGTCCAGCTGGTTGACCAGGTCGTGGATGCGGATGCCGTTGACGTCGCCGTGGGCGAGGATGGCGTTGAGGGCTTCGGCCAATGTTTCGCGGCTCAGCGTTTCCATGTGGGCGGCGACGATTCCGGCCAGCACGGGAGCCGTCGCGAGCATGGTGGCTGTTTGCGGGCTGAGCAGGCAGCGGGCGGCCAGTTCGGCGGTTCGCGGCGGGGTGTCCGGGAGGCCGAGGATCACCGACTTCGTGAGCTCGACGACCAGGTCGCGGGGCAGGCGGTCGGTGTCGGCCAGCAGCGCCTGGGCGAGCAGGGCCAGCACGGCGGGGATGTCCGGTCGTGACCAGCCGGCCTCGGCGATGGCTGCGCGAAGGTGCTCGTATCGCGCGATCCTGGTCTCCGGTGGGTCGTCGTCGGCGGCCGAGGCGAGCCAGGTCTCGACCACGGTGCGCGCGAGGGATTGTTCGATTCCGTCCGTTGCGACGAAGGTCGTCAGCGCGTCGGGCATCAGGGCGAGCAGGGGCTCCAAAGTGTGCAGCAGTGTGCTGTCGCCGAGGGAGTTGCTCAGGTGCATCGACCTGAGCAGCGTGTGCACACCGAAGTCTGAGCGATAGATGTTCGGGTGGTCGGTGCCGGGGGCGTGGTCGTTGAACCAGGCGACGTCCATCGGGGCGGGTGGGTCGGCGGTCCAGTCGAGTGCCAGTTCCAGGGTGATGTCGCGCTTGCCCTCGTGCCAGCCGCGGGTGACCTTGAGGACCTCGAGGGCGTCCATGTACATGTCGCCGGGGATGGCGGCGCGCCACTGCAGGGCCGAGGCGCGCATCCAGTAGGCGGGGTCGTTGGTCAGGGTGTGCAGGTCGGATGCGCGAAGTTGTCCGCCGCAGGCCAAAGTGAGCAGGAGCAGGTTGAACGAGTACGTCGCCATCCAGTGGTCGGCCCGCTTGTCGATCGGGCGGTAACTGCTTTCCGCGTACGTCGGCCGGGTCACCGCCAGCGAGGTGCGCTCGATCAGCCACGCGCGCAGGCGCTCGCGGTCGGGGCCGGCGAGCTGTTCGGCGATGAACGGCAGGATCGTGGCCCGCGCGGTGAGCGCCGTGAAGCCGAGCAGGGAGCGCAGCAGGTCGTCGTCCTGGGCCGGGCCGAGGCGCAGGGCCAGGGTGCTCGCCCGTTCGCGCGCCTCGGTGTCGCGGACGGCCTGCACGACGAAGCGGGCGACGAGGTATTCGCCGAATGTGGCGTGCAGGAACTCGTACGTCTGCAGGGTTTGATCGTCTTGGACGGCCTGGGCGCGCTGGATGAAGAAGAAGCGGCCGACCATTTCCTGCCCGGCGGTGAGCGGGGTGCGGAAGGCCTCGGTGCGGCCGGGGCGGGACGGGGTGAGGCCGAGCCCGGCCAGGTCGGCGTCGAGCTCGCGTTCGGTGACCCACAGGCGCAGGCGGTGAAACATGGCGAACGCGACCACCGACAGGCGCAGCAACTCCTGCTCGACCAGGGCCGGCAGCTGCGCGTCGGGCTGCCCCGCGTGCAGCCGGCGCACCTCGCGCGCGGCAAAGGACGCCAGCAAACGCTCATAAAGCTGCCCGCCCTCGAGCACCGCGGCGTCACCGCGCAAAGCGTCGCCGGTGGCGTCGTAGAGGGCGAGCATCAGCAGTAGCAGCGGCTGCTCGGCGAGGTGTCGCAACGGGCGTAACACGTCCAGAGTGAGCGGTCGCGCAACCGACGTGTTCCAAACGCTCAACCAGCGCTCGATCTGCGCATCATCGAACGGTTCCAAGCGCACGGCCAGTGCGCCGACCGGCAAACGCGCACGGTCGGCCACCGCCACGCGACTGGTGACCATGATGGCGACCGGCCGGCCCAGGGCCGCCTCGCGTTGCTGGAAGGCGGCCACCCGCTGCAGATAGTCGGAGTGGTGCAGACCGGTGGCCTGCAGCAGCTCGTCGAAGCCGTCGAGCAGCACGACCGGCAGCGCGCCGTCGGCCGACGCCACCAGCGACGCCCACGAGACGGTCTCGCCGATCGCGGCGCGCAGGGCCAGTTCGATCTGGTCCTGCACCTCGGCCTCGGCCGGCACCTCGCGCAGGGCGACCCGGCACACGAAGAAGTCGGCCGCGGGCAGGCGGGCGGCGAGGATCCGGGTCAGCGACGACTTGCCGGCGCCGGGCTGGCCGAGCAGCAGCATGGGGGCCTCGGCGGCCCGGGTCGTCATCAGGTAGGAGGCGAGGAAGCCGGCGATGTCGGTGCTGGTCTGGGCGGCCGTCCACCAGTGGTCGTCGGCCGGGCGGGCACCCGGTCCGGCCACCCGCATGCGAAAGATCGGGTCCAGGTAGGCGGCCCCGAGCGCGGGCAACCGCAGTCCGTCGGACCCGCTGCCGAACACCGAGCTGCCGAACACCGGACGGTCGAGGTCGGCCCGATAAGCGCGGGCCAGCGCGGCCCGGTGGCGGCTCGGGTCACGCCCCGACGTGGCCTCGAGCAGCACGGATTCGAGGCGTTCGAGCCCGCGGGTGGCCGCCCGGGCCGCCAGGCGCTCGGACCAGATCGCGAACTCGGGGATCTCCTCGGCCAGGCGCCGGTGCGCCTCGTCGTAGCGGGCGACGGCCAGGTCGGGCAGCCGGTTGGCGAGCAGGCTGGTGGCGGTTCCTCGCTTGCGGTCGTCGGCCCGCTCCCATGCGGCGAAACCCGTGAGGTGACGCCGCATGATGATGGCCGAGTCGATGAACCAGGAGCGCAGCCGGTCGAGCAGACCCGCGTACGGCACGTCGGGCGCCGGCAACGGGACGGCCGTGGACAGCACCCGGCCGACCAGGTCGCCCACGGCCAGGTCGCCCGCGAAGCGCAACTGGTCGTCCCGGCTGAAGTCGACACTCTCCACGCCCGCCGCGGCCAGGCACTCCTCGAGCGACTCGAAGAAAGCGGCCACCACCAGCACGGCATGCGCGGCCTGCAGACGCTCACTGCGCTCATACCGGCCCAGCCCGCGTACGGAATCGCTCAGGGTGGTCGAGACCAGGGTGCCCAGCCGCACCACCTCGGTCTTCGCGTCGAACAGGCTGATCGCCAGGTCGCTGCCGCCCGCCGTGGCCACCGAGAGCACGCCGCCGAGCAGATTGTCGACGGCCTTGGCGAGCGGACCGGAACCGCCGAGAATGCGGACCGCGTCGGCATAGGACAGACCCTGAGACATCGCCCCATGATGGCGTACGGCCTAAAGTCCGGATTCATGCGTGCGAACGACTGGCAGGACCCGCAGTGGCGGGAGTCCGCCCATTCCTGGATCCGCGCGACTCTCGACGGGCTCGGCACTCCGGTCACCGGTGAGATCGAGCAGACCCGCGTCCGGCCGTGGTCGGTGACGCACAAGGCGCCGACCGCGGCGGGCTTCCGGTGGTTCAAGGCGAATATCACCGATTGCGCGTACGAGGCCGGGCTCGTGGGCGCGCTTGCGCAATGGGCACCCGATTCCGTATTGACGCCGCTCGCTGTCGACGCGTCGCGCGGCTGGCTGCTCACCGCGGATCTCGGGCCCACCCTGCGGGAGGCGCTTCCCGGCGACCGGGAGGCGCGACTGCGCGGGTGGCGGGAGATGCTCCGGGCGTACGGGGAACTGCAACGCACCCTGGCCCCGAAGGCGCAGGCCATGACGGCCCTGGGCGTGCCCGACATGCGCCCGCAGGTGCTGCCCGAGCGGCTCCGCGCGATGCTGACCGAGATCACCGTGGACGGCGGGGTCGACGTCACGACGTACGGGGAATGGTGTGCGGAATTGGCGGCGGACGGTGTGCCGGCCTCGCTGCAGCATGACGACCTGCACGATGACAATGTCTTTCCGGGGAACCGTTTCTTCGACTGGGGCGATGCGGCCGTCGCGCACCCGTTCGGCTGTCTTCTCGTCGCGTTGCAATCGGCGCAGTTCTTCTTCGAGACGACGCCGGCCGAGCTTGCCGCATTGCGGGACGCCTATATCGACGTGTGGTCCGATCTGGGCCCGCCGGAGAAGTTGCGCCGATCGGCCGTGCTGGCGTGTCACGTCGGACGGGTGGCGAAGGCGGCGGCCTGGCAGCGGGCACTGCGGGACGCGGCCCTACCGGTCGACGACGACTTCCGCACGGCGGCGGCGTATTACCTCGCGGAGATTCCAAAACCGACTCCGGTGTCTTGACAACCGTCACCCGAAAGGACTGTTGTTGGCTGTGCGCCGATCAGGTGATTACTGAGCGTTAGACAGCCAACGGAGGCCGCGATGCTCGACGAGGCCGAACGTCTGAGCGTGGACGAACTGCGAACGGTCCAGCTCGAGCGACTGAAATGGACCCTGCGGCACGCGTACGACAATGTCGCGCACTATCGGCGCGCGTTCGACGCCGCCGGGGTGCATCCGGACGACTGCCGCGAGCTGGCCGACCTGGCCCGGTTCCCGACCACGAGCAAGGCCGACCTGCGCGACAACTACCCGTTCGGCATGTTCGCCGTTCCGGAGGGCGAGGTGCGGCGCATTCACGCGTCCTCGGGCACGACCGGGCGGCCCACGGTGGTCGGCTACACCGAGCACGACCTGGACGTCTGGGCGACGGTGATGGCCCGCTCGATCCGCGCGGCCGGCGGGCGGCCCGGCGATCGGCTGCACAACGCGTACGGGTATGGGCTGTTCACCGGTGGGCTGGGCGCGCACTACGGCGCCGAGCGGCTCGGGTGCACGGTCATTCCGGTGTCGGGCGGGATGACGCCGCGGCAGGTGCAGCTGATCACCGACTTCCGGCCGCGGATCATCATGGTGACGCCGTCGTACATGCTCACGGTGATCGACGAGTTCGAGAAGCAGGGCCTCGATCCACGCAAGTCCAGCCTCGAGATCGGCATCTTCGGCGCCGAGCCGTGGACCGAGCAGATGCGCGTCGAGATGGAGGAACGCGCGGGAATCGACGCCGTCGACATCTACGGGCTGTCCGAGGTGATGGGGCCCGGCGTCGCGCAGGAATGCGTCGAGACCAAGGACGGGCTGCACATCTGGGAGGACCACTTCTATCCCGAGGTGCTCGACCCGGAGACCGGCGCGGTGCTGCCCGACGGCGAGCCGGGCGAGCTGGTGTTCACCTCGCTGACCAAGCAGGCGATGCCGGTCATCCGCTATCGCACGCGTGATTTGACCCGCCTGCAGCCGGGCACGGCCCGCCCCGGGATGCGCCGCATGGAGAAGATCACCGGCCGCACCGACGACATGATCATCCTGCGCGGCGTGAACCTCTTCCCCACGCAGATCGAAGAGATCATTCTCCGTACGCCGGGACTCGCGCCCCATTTCCAGCTGGTGCTCACCACGCGCGGGCGGATGGACCATCTCACCGTGCAGGTGGAGGCGCGACCGGACTGCCCGCCGGATCGGCGCGACCCGGCCGGGGCCGACGTGGCCCGTACGGTCAAGGACACGGTCGGCACGTCGGTCGAGGTGGTGGTGGTCGAGCCCGAGACGCTGGGGCGGTCGGCCGGCAAGATCCAGCGACTCGTCGACCACCGGGAGCGGTGATGGCCGTCTTCCGGATCCTCGAGGCGATCGCGCGGCCGGGCACGATCGATCAGGTGGCCGACCTGCTCGTCCGGCAGCAGCGCGACGTGGTCGCCAACGCGCGCGGCATCGTCTTCGTGCAGTCGCTGCGCAGCGGGCCCAACCTGATGGCCGTGTCGAGCTGGGCCAGCGCCGAGGACATGCAGCGCTACCTCGACCTGCCGGCCACCGGCGACTTCTATCGCGCGCTGCCACCGCTGCTGATGGGCGTGCCGAGCGTCCGCACGTACGAGGTGATCGGCTGATGAGCTGGTATTACCCGAAGGGCTGGACCGACCAGGAGGACGGCGTCGAGCAGGTGCTGATCCACTACACCGCGACGCCGCCCGGGCAGTGGCCGGACTGGAGCTGGGGGCACGAGGCCCGCGTGCTGCAGGACCTCGGCGGTCATCCCCGGCAACGGCTCAAGGTGCTGCGCATGCCGCGCACGGTCCGCGACGTCGAGCACGGCTGGTCGACCCCCGAATACCGGTTCCACTACTACTTCGAGATCTTCCAGCACGGTCATCGCTGGACGACCGACCTGTTCACCGAGGACATCGTCTACCGCGACCTCGAATACGCCGACCCCAACGGCTGGGTCACGAACATCTGCATCTATTGGTCGGTCGGGGACTGGTCGGCGCCCGTCTACAGCCCGATGGAGGACCCGCGCGTGCCCGGCGACTCCGAGTTCGTGGCGACGAACTATTACACGTACGGGGACAAGGAGCGCTTCCACCACGAGAAATACCACCTGCTGTACGGGCTGGACCTGCCGCACCGGTTCCGTTCGCGCATGTGGGGGCCGCGCGGGGCGACGCTCGTGCAGCAATACCACATCGGCCGCATGTATCCGCCCGACGAGAAGAACGAGACGTGGCTGGGTCCGCAGGGCTCGTCGGCGCCGGGCGGGGACAACTGCTGGGTCCACCACCTATGAGCATTTTCGGACTGCGCAAGACGTGGGTCGACCCCGGGCCGGGCATCGCGATGGTGCAGGTGCACTGGACGACGTCGCCGCGGGGCACGCCGCCCGACTGGTCGGCGGCCGATCAGGTGGTCGCCTCGGGCGGGCCGGTGCGCTCGGCCGTGCTCGAGGTGCCGCGCGACGACAGCCTCTCGTTGCATCACTTCTTCTTCGTGGTGACGGCCTCCGACCGTACGGCGTCGCCGGTCTTCACCGAGGACATCGTCGCGCGGGAGGTCTCGTACGAGGATCGGGAGGGTTTGTGCACCTCGGTCGGGGTCGTCTGGAGCTCGCGGGAGGTGCCCAACTACACGAGCGCCGTGATGGACGGGCTGCCCTTCGCGGCGTTCGACTCGGCCCCGGCGGCCGGCGACCTGTACGAGTTCGTCCGCGCCCAGCCGCTGCCGCACACCTTCCGTGGCGCGGTGTGGGGCGTCGCCGGAGACACGGTCGAATACGGCTACCACCTGATCAGTAACGGTCGCCCGGACCCGTCGGAGGACCACGAATCCTGGCTCGCCGACGGCCGGACCCTGCAGCTGTGAACCGCTTCGGGCGGCCGCTGCGCTGGCTCGACCCGCCCGGCTCGCGCGACCGTGTGCTCTACACCGGCCCGCTGGCCCGCGACGGCCGCGACCTCGTGCTGCATGTCGGGCACGACGGCTGGTCGGAGCCGGTCGACGTGCCGATGGAACGTCTCGGACCCGATTCCTGGGTCGCCTCCGTGCCCACCGCGGGCCGGCTGACGCTCGAATGCGTGGTTCGCTCGGCCGGCCGGTGCGACAACAACCACGACGCCGACTATCGCCTGTGGACCGCCCTCGACCCGGTGGACGCCCACGTGCACGCCCGCGCGCCCGGCGCCGGCCAGCTCGGCTTCGACAGCCTGGTCACGGCCGCCCGCTCCGGCGGTATGACCCACGCGGTCGTCTCGTGGGGCGACAACGACTTCGTCGAGATCGCGGCGGCCGCGGCACCCTGGCTGACCCGGCTAGTCTGGGTGCGCCCCTTCGGACCCGACCCCGACGCCGTACGCCGAGAGCTCGCCGCTGGCGCCGCCGGACTCAAGTTACATCCGGCGTACGACAACTTCCCGGCCGACACCGAGGCCCTCGACCCGTACCTGACGGTGGCGGCCGAGATGCGCGTCCCCGTCACCGTCCACAGCGCCCCCGGCCTGGCCGACCCCGACCGCATCGCCCGGCTGGCCGCCCGGTTCCCCACCGTGCAGTTCGTGCTCTACCACACGTTCCTCGGCCCGCCCGAGGGCCGCCGAAGAGCCGCCAAGCACGCCGTACGCCTGCCCAACCTGCACCTGGAGACGTCGTGGTGCGCCTCCCGCGAGGTGGAACGCCTGCTCGACACCCTCGGCCCGGCCCGGGTCCTCTTCGGCTCCGACGCGGCCACCGACGGTCCCACCCACTTCGTCCGCCGCCCACCCAACATCGAGCTGACCGAGAACTACAACAACTCCCTGCTCCGCCTGGCCCGGCGCCTGCCCGGGACGACGTTCCGCGCCTTCCTGGAAGACAACGCCCGCACCCTGTTCTCCCTGCCAACCCCGCCGTACGACCCCTCCCCGGCCCGCCTCCGCGCCCTGCTGACCACGGCTCTGGACACCCACCGCCGCCTGATCGCCCGCCTCGAACCTCGCGACCTCGACCGGCCGACCCCGTGCCCCGGCTGGAACGTCCGCACGCTGCTGGGGCACATCCTCGGCGTCGTCCGCGGCACCGGCCCGGCGTCAGTCACCCTCGCCTCGCTCGGCCGCGACTTCGACGCCGCGGCCGGCGCTTCCCGGCTCGCCTCAACCGCGCTGTCCGCCCTGGTGCTGGACCTGACCGCACACGCCTGGGACCTGGGGCGAGCCTTGGACGACCAGACTCCGCTGAATGCCGACCTGTCCACGGCCGCCCTGCAGATCGCCACCCGCCTCGTCCCGCCCGAACTCCGCGACGGCCTCACCTATGGCCCGCCCGTCCCGGCACCGCCCGACGCCGGCCCCTCCACCAGACTCGCCGCCTATCTGGGCCGCAAGATCGCAAGCCGCTGAGGGGCCCTCCCCTCCCCCCGCCGCCGCCACAGCCGAAAGAACTATGGCAAAAACTGCGGATCTTCGCCCGGCACCCTGTGGATAACCCAGACCCCTGTGGACAAGGCAGAGACGCCTAGCCATTTGACTTATCGTCATTACAATCTGACCTACTGTCAGCCTGGGGAGGTCCGCATGACCCGTGGGATCGGGGTTGTCGGGGTGGGCAACATGGGGGCCGATCATGCGACCACCCTGCAGCGATATGTCTCCGGAGCCCGCGTCGTGCTGGTGGCCGACCTCGATGTCGCTCGGGCCGAGACCGTGGCGCGCGAACTGGGCTGCCAGGCCACCGGTGACGCGGCCGCGCTGATCGGGGATTCCGAGGTCGAGGCCGTCGTCGTCGCCGCGCATGACTCGACGCATGCCGGGCTGGTTAGGGCGTGTGTGGCGGCCGGCAAGCCCGTGCTGTGTGAGAAGCCGCTGACTCCGACCTACGCCGAGTCGGCGCGGTTGCTTGACGATCTCGGTGACCGGGCCGGGCTGGTCCGGGTGGGGTTCATGCGGCGGTTCGATCCGGGCTATGCCGAGCTGCGGGCGAGGATCCGGGCCGGGGCGATCGGGACGCCGCTGATCGTGCACGCCGTGGCCCGTACGGTCGGGTCCTATCCGGGGGCCACGACGGAGTCGATGATCGGCAACTCGGCCGTGCACGACTTCGACGTCCTGCCGTGGCTGCTCGGCTCGCCGATCGCCGAGGTCAGCTGGCAGGCGCCGGGGCGCAGCGCGCAGCCGGGCGGCGTACAGGACCCGCAGTTGATTTTGTTGCGGACCGAGGGCGGCACCCTGCTGACGGTCGAGTTGTTCCTCAACGCGGGTTACGGCTACGACATCCGCTGCGAGGTGGTCGGGCCGGGCGGCACACTCACGCTGGCCGAGCCCGTACGGGTGGTGACCGACTCCGCCCTCGCGAGGTCACGCTCCTACGCCGCGGACTGGCGCCCACGCTTCGCCGACGCGTACCGGCTCGAGTTGCAGGCCTGGGTCGACGGCGACGACGATCGTCTCGCCACCGCTCGGGACGGCCTGGTCGCGGGCGCGGTGGCCGAGGCGGTCGTCCGCTCGATGCGCAACAACGGCGCCTGGACCCGCGCATGATCCTGCCGCCGGGCGACGCCATCGCAACCGGCGGTCACGGGTCGGTTGCGGCTATTTGTTCGCGTAGTAGTTCGTGGCGGAACTGGTAGGCCGAGCCGGCTGCTCGTAGGACCTGGCGGTGGCGGTGGGCGTCGTCGAGGAAGGGCATCAGGCGCCACGGGAGGTCGTCGCCGGCGGCTAGCCATGCGTTGCGGATGACGAAGACGCCGTAGCGGGTGGAGGAGGCCGCGATCACCAGGCCCGCGGTCAGGCCGTACGTGGCGAGGGTGGCGATCGCCCCGGTCAGCGCGGCCAAGGCGGACTGTCCTCCGGCGGCCGCGCGGAAGCCGACGGCGATGCCGATCGCGACCGCGATCACGGCGGTCATGCGCAGGAACACCCGGCGGTCCTGGCGAAACAGGGTGGCCGGGGATGCCGCGAGCCGGTTGCTGGGGTCGTCGCCGCGGATGCCGAACGCGTACGCCCCGGCCACGCCGCCCGAGAGGCCGATGACGGCCAGCGAGTACGCGGGGAAGCCGCTGGTCGCCGCGGCGAAGGCGGCCATCGTGCCGAGCAGCGCGCCGCCGGCGATCTGGGTCCAGGGGGCGCTGATCCGCAGCGACGGCAGTTTGCGCTGGGAGATGTCGGTCGACACCCGCGACGCCAGGCCGCAGACCAGCCCGAACAGCAGGGCGTAGGCGAAACCGGCCACGAGCCCGACCACGGTCAGCCCGGCCACCCCGGCCTCGATCGGGTCGATGCGGCCGGGCCCCGACCGTACGGTGTCGCGGGCCAGGAAGAACAGCGCGGCCAGCGTGACGGCGACCCCGAACGCGGCGCCGCGGGACGCCCCGGCCGACTGCACGTGGGCCAGGCCGAGCACCAGACCGGCCAGCCCGGCCAGCAGCACCGGCGGGAGGATCTGCCGCAGCGAGCGCCGTTGCGGGCCGGGCCGCCGCTCGCGCAGGGCCAGCAACACCAGCAGGGCGACCGCCGCGCCCTCGCCCAGCGCGCGGACGACGTCGGCGTCCACATCGGTGCGACCCGCATAGCCGAGCAGGTTGAGCCCGGTCGTCAGGCCGCCCAGCAGGCCCGCCGCCGCGAATCGGGTCGAGCGGCGATGAAGCCGGGGCGAGGACCAGGAGGAAACCCACCACACGGCGATCCCGGCGGCCAGGCCGTCGCCGGGGCCGAGCAGCCACGGCTGGTCGATGCCGGGCCGGGCCCCGTCGGCCCACGAGTTGATCGCCCCGACCAGCACCGCGGCGACCAGCCCGTGGAAAGCGGGCCGGGCCCACCAACGGGACGAGGCGGGGGCCGGGCCGCCGCGGGTCACCTGGATGCCGATCCACGTCAGCAGGCCCGCGACGAGACCGGTGGCCAGCCAGCCGTTGACGTCCTCGTCCCAGCGCAGGGCGAAACCGTCGAACGTGCCCGCGCCGAACCCGACCACCAGCGCGTCGTCGAGGGGGACGAAGAGGGAGAGCGTACGGATGGCCGCAGTCACCACCATCGCGGCCAGGCCGACCTGGAACGCCCGCGCGAGGTCGCCGCCGCGGCCGGGTGCGCGCACCCGCAGCGGGCGCCACGAGAAGCCGGCGGCCAGCCCGGAGCCCAGGGCCAGGTCGTACGAGCCGCTCAACGTGCCGGTGATGTAGGCGCCCACGACCGCCAGCACCGCGGCCGGATAGCTGCCGATGATGCGATAGAGGGCCGCGTAGCAGACCACCGCGGCGGCGGCGATCCGGATCGCGTCGGTGGTGCCGGTGACCGTGCTGCCGAACACCCACGTGTTCATGACCCCGGCCGAGAGCGCGGTCCAGGTGATCACGGCGAGCAGCGTGAGGGTGTGCAGCAGCGCCCGGGAGCTCGGCAGCGACGTGACCCGCAGCTCCCACCAGCGCAGCTCGCCGGTGTCGGCGACCATGCGCGCGAGGTAGCCGAGCCAGCGTCGCGCCTCCGGAGCCTCGTACGGGGTCGGCTCCTCGGTGTAGCGCGCCGGGACGAATTCTTGAAGCAGGTGGTGCGTGATCTCCTCGGTGCCGTGCCGGTCGAGCAGCTCCCGGGGGTGCGCGAGCGAGTCGGCCAGCATCACCATCAGCGGCGTGCGGAGCACACCGGCCAGGTCGGGCCGGTGCGGCAGGCTCGCCACGACCGGGTCCCACCGCTGCTCGCCGGCCGCCCCGCCGCGCAGATAGGCGGTGACGGTCTCGAGGTCCTGCGGGCCGAGGGCGATCGTGGCGCCGCCAGGGAACAGCTCCCGGTGAGCGTCGCGGCAACTGACCAGCAGCTGGGCCGGGCCGTCCAGGTTGTTCAGCTGGTCGACGACCGTACGGGCCCCGGCTTTGTCGAGAACCTCGTCCAGCCCGTCGAGGATCAGGGCGAGGTGCTGGTCGTCGAGGAGCTTGGCCGCCTTCGACTTGCGTACGGGACCTTGGGCTTGACCGTCGAGGAAGCGATGGTTGACGTGCAGCCACTCGATCAGCCACGTGCGCAGGTCGGTCAGCGCCGGATCCCAGGAGGCGAGCGGGATCAGCAGCGGCACCGGCTCGCCCTTCCGCCAGCCGGTCAGCAGCTCGCGAAAGACGCCGACGAGCAGCTCGGACTTGCCCGAGCCGGCCGCGCCCAGCACCACCATCCGGCCGCTGCCGGCGTCGCGCTGCCACGTGTCGATCAGCCGTGGCGCCGCGTTCTCGTCGGCCGCGCCCGGCGCCCAGCCGATCGGCAGCCGGCGGCCCGAACCCACCCGGACCCACACCGGGTCGGAGCGCCAGCGTTCCCGCAACGCCTCGTGGAGCACCTCGGCCGCGGCGGTCGCGTCGTCGTCCAGGGCCGGCTTGCGGCGAACCGCACGCGGACGCCGGCGCCACCGCGAGCGCTGCTCGTCGAGCGCGGTCACCAGTTCGGCCGCGGTCGGGCGGTCGGCCGGGTCGGGGGCCAGCGCGTCGAGCACCAGCCCGGCCCAGTCGCCCGCCTCGGCCAGCGGGCCGGGCACCGGGTAGGCCGGGACGCCGTGCCGCATCCGGGTCCGCTCGAAATCCTCCAGCGCGACGCTGCCCAGCGTCTTCGACCACGGGTGCCGCCCGGCCGAGGCCCCGGCCACGAACAGTCCCCAGCTGAAGACGTCGGCCGACGGGCGGCGGTCGGGGCGCTCGTGCAGCGGCGAGCTGATCACCTCGGGCGCGTGCCAGTCCGGGGTGCCGTTGACCCCCTGCCGGGTCAGGCCGGTGCTCATCGTCTGCTCGATGCCGTCGTCGATCCAGCGCGGCGCCCACGAGACCCCGAAGTCGGTGATCACCGGGCCGGCCGCGGTCAGCAGCACGTTGCCCGGCGACAGGTCACGGTGAACGATCCCCAGGTCGTGCAGGTGGGCCAGCCCGGACGCGTAACCGCGGGCCAGCCGCAGCCAGTAGTCGAGCGGGGGCGGCCCGTCGGCGATCAGGTCGTTGAGCCGGTGGTGCGGGGTCAGCGGCATGACCAGCCACGGGTCGCGGGAGTCGCCGGGGCCGGGCCGCAGGTCGTCCGAGTCGGGCCGCACCAGATGCGGTGGTCCGCTGCCGAGCGTGGGCATCACGTTCGGGTGGGCGGGGAGCGAGCCCATGATGCGGGCCTCGCGGATCATGCGGCGCTCCGGGATCCGGCCGGCGCCGAAGGGACCGTCCGCCCGCAGGATCTTGATCGCGACGGGCAGGTCGCGCTCCTCGTCCACCGCATACCAGACGTACGCCTGACCGCCGCCCCGGAACGTGCCGACCAGCCGATAGCGCCCGTCCGGGCCGAGCCGCCGCAACCTCGTGCGGCCGTCGGCGGCCAGCGGCCACACCCACTCGTCCGCCGGCGGATCGGGTTCACCGATGGGTTCCGGCAACCCCAGCATGATCCCCCTCCCGCCGGGCGAGGTCCCAGCTTGGCCCGCCGCGGGCGTCAGCGGCATCCGGCTCCCGGGGGATGGCGTTCCGCGTCAGTCCCGCTCCTCGAGGTATTTCTCGAGCTGGTAGCGGCGGAACGCCCAGAGCCCCTTGACCACGGCGATCAGCTCGGTCAGGCCGCCCGTGCCGCCGGGGCGCGCGTTGATCGGCCGGTCCGGCTCGAGATGCTCGGCGACCAGGCTGGTGTACCACTTCGGATCATGCGCGGGCGGGGCGCCGATGCCCTCCAGGATCACGCGGTGGATCTCGTGGGTCGGCCGGCCCTCGGCCACATTCGTCAGTTCCCGCCGTACGTAGAACTGCCAGTCCTCGATTCCCTTGCGCTCGACGAACGCCCGCAGGCTGGGGCTCGCGCTCAGCCTCGCCCGTACGGGATCGCTCTCGAGAAACGTCCTGAGCAGCGGAAAGTTTTCGCGGTCGGCCAGCTGGATCCGCAGCGCGGCGTCGTCGAGCTCCTGCTGCTCGCGCGGGCCCAGCGGCGTACGGGGGTCGAAGGTGAAGTCTGTGCCGGCCGCGGGCAGCGGGCGGATCGGCGCCTCGATCCACACCACGAAGCCGGTGCTCAGGTTCGAGATCGTCAGCGTCGTGCTCGCCGTCTGCACCGCCACCATCGGCGTGCCGAGCAGCTCCGACCGTTGATCGCCGGGGTCGGAGCGGACCGCGGGATGCAGCGTGACCGGCCGTGGCAGCCGGGGTGAGCGCAGCTCCAGCGTGTTGTTGGTGGACAGGTTCTCGACCAGCACCCGGGAGCCCTCGGTGAGCGAGGTGAACCAGATCCGCCCGACCACCTTGCTGACCGCGGACGGCAGCTCGGGCTCGGCCCGGCCGACCTGCAACCAGTTGCGACCGCCGTCGGGCCGCTGCGCGCCGAACCACAGCTGCCCGCCCGGGCGCAGCCGCTGAACCCGGCATCGGCGCTGGTAGCGCTTGTCCATGACCCGGTTGATGTGCCCCGGATACCCGCACACCCCGGGCAGCGGCACGTCGCCGGCGTCGCACGGGGTGTGGATCTCGGCGGCCGTCACCCACCCATCCTCAGTGGCCGATCGGCGGCCCGCAAGCTTTCGCGCCGCCGATCGCCGCGTCGCCGAACCTGATCTCGCAGGGCACACACCTCTTCGGGGAGAGACGCCATGAATCAGATCGGTTTCTCGACGACACCGTCACAAATGTCGTCCGCACGGTGACACGGGACGACCGATCGCCCGAAGGCTTCCGGGCGGGTGGGTCGTTACAAAGTTCATCATGCGAAAGCTTCTAGCGCCTCTGGCCGTAGTCGCCGCCGTTCTCGGATTCGGCGCCGCGCCCGCCTCGGCGGCCACCAAGCCGGTGCTTTTCACGTACGTTTACGTCGACTCGCCGGGCACCGACAACCGGACCAATGCGAGCCTCAATCAGGAATACTTCCGCCTGACCAATCAGCTGGCCAAGCCGGTCGGTCTGCGGAACTGGTCGGTCAAGGACGCGGCCGGCAAAGTGATCACGTTCGGCAATATCACGCTGCCCGCGAAGGGCTCGTTCGTCGTGCACACCGGCAAGGGCACGCAGGGCTCCCCGACGGGCCACTTCTATTGGAACTCGGGCAACTACATCTGGAACAACACCGGCGACACGGCCACGCTGCGCAGCCCCTCCGGCGCGACGATGGACACCTGCGTGTGGAAGAAGGTCAGCACCACCAAATGCTGACGGTAGTTGTCAGTCTCTGGTCGTACGGTGCTGGGCATGCAAGCAACCGCAACATTTGAGGTAGCCGACTTCACCCCGGCCCCGGTGCCGGCCGGCGAGATCAAGACCGCCCTGCCGGTCGGCGTGGCCACGATGCGCAAGACCTTCACGGGCGAGATCGACGGCCGCTCCGAGACCCTGTTCACCGCCGCCTTCGACCCCGTCAGCGGCACGGGCACGTACGTGGCCATGGAGTCCTTCGAGGGCAGCGTCGCGGGCCGGTCGGGCGCCTTCAACTTCGTGCACTCGGCCGCCACGACCGGGCAGGACCGGCAGGCCGAGTTCCTGCTGATCGTGCCCGGCAGCGGCACCGGCGACCTGACCGGCATCAGCGGCACGGGCGTCCTGACGGTCGACGACGACGGCACCCACCACCTCCGGTTCGACTACGAGGTGGGCTGAGCCAGGATTCCCGGCGTGAGCCCGGCCGGCGGGGGCAGGGTGGTTGTCGTGGGTGAGGCGCGCAGGGCGTCGAGGGTCAGCGCCGCGAAGCGCCGGGCGGCCTTCGTCCGTACGGCGGGTGGGGCGGCCCACAGGCCACGGCCGGCCATCAGCACGAGGATCAGGTCGTCCAGCACGAAGTCGGCGCGCAGCGAGCCGGCCTCCTGCGCGCGGCGGCACAGCAGCGTCAGCGGCCGCAGCATGCTCGCGCGGTGGGCCGCGAAGTCGGCGGCGCCCGGGTACGACGAGACGAACGCGTCGACGAATCCCTGGTTGTGCGTGTTGAGCTCGGTGATGCCGGTGACGATCGAGCACAACCCGCGCCACGGGTCGGGGTCGGCGCAGCCGTCGCGCACGATCGCGGCGCAGGCCCGCAGCTCGTCGGTGAACGCCTCGTCGACGAGCGCCTGCTTGGTCGGGAACCGGCGATAGAGGGTGGCCGGCCCGACCTCGGCCCGGCGGGCGATCTCGCGCATCGGCACGTCGAGGCCATGCTCGGAGAACGCGGCCCGGGCCGCCTCGAGCAGCCGATCCCGGTTGTCCTGGGCATCCGAACGCAGGTTCTGAGACAAACGGCCGGTCATGGGCTCTCACTTTAGCCAAGTGGACGGGGGCGTCCGTTACGTTCGCGGCATGAGAGCAGTCAGCATCCAGAAGTTCGGCGACCCCAGCGGCCTGGCGGTGATCGACGCCCCGGAGCCGAAGCCCGCCGCCGGTCAGGTGCTGGTCGAGGTCGAGGCCATCGGCGTGGGCGGGGTCGACGCCGTGGTCCGGCGCGGCACGCTGGGCAGCTACGGCTTCCGCGAGGGTCTCGTGCCGGGCAGCGAGGTGGCGGGCCGGGTGGTCGCCGTCGGCGAGGGCGTCGACGCCGCGTGGATCGGCCGCGTCGTGTGGGCGTTCACCGGGGTCGGGGGCGCGTACGCCGAATACGCGGTGGCCGACGCCTTCACCGCGCTGCCCGAGGGTCTCTCGCCGGTCGACGCGGTGACGCTGGGCGGGGCCGGGCCGGTGGCTCACTTCGCGCTCGCCCACGGGCACTTCGCACCGGGCGAGTCGCTGCTGGTCCGGGGCGCGGCCGGCAGCCTCGGCATCATGGCCGTGCAGCTCGCCGCGGCGACCGCGGGCCGGATCGCGGTGACCACGTCGTCGCCGGCGCGGGGCGAGCGCCTGCGCGAGCTGGGCGCGACCGAGGTGCTGGACCGTTCCGCCGCCGCCGCCGATGAGTTCGACGTGATCCTCGACATCGTCGCCGGGCCGGGCCTGCCGTCGTTCCTCGACAAACTGGCCGACAACGGGCGTCTGGTCGCGGTCGGTGTCGTCGGCGGTTATCCGCCCGAGGACTTCGGCATGCGGCTGCTCGCCTCGTTCCAGCGGTCCCGCTCGTTCGCCACGTTCAGCCTGAACACCGTGCCCGAGTCCGCCCGCCACACCGTCCGGGAGGCCCAGTTCCCGGCGGCCGTCCGGGGCGAGCTGCGGCCGGTGGTGCACGGGATCCTGCCGCTGACCAAGGCGGCCGAGGCGCACCGGCGGATGGATGAGGGCGAGGTCTTCGGCCGTTTCGTCCTGACCCCTCAGTAACCGAGGTGCGGCACGCTTTTGCGGCGGTCAGTAGCCGGCCAGGTGCGGCGCGCTCTTGCGAGCGGTCAGTAGCCGGCCAGGTGCGGGGCCAGGGCGATCGTCACGAAGCGGATCGCCCGGCCCAGCAGGCACACCGCCGCGAAGACGGCCGGGCGCATCGGCGTACGGCCCAGATAGACGCTGACCGCCAGCAGGGGTGGAATGCCGGTCACCGCGCCGGCCAGCAGCATCCCGATCGCCTGCCGAGGGCGGTCCATGATCGCGATGAGCCGGGCGAGCAGCCGGCCCACTTTCCCCGGTTCCTTCCCCGTACGTTTCTCCGACCGGCGCCGCAGCCACGGCGAACGGACGACGCCGCGCGCGGCCAGGAAGATCAGCACTTTGCCGGCCGTCTGGCCCACCGCCGCGGCCACGCCGAGCGCCACGCCCGGGGCGCCGGTGGTGGCCGCCGCCGCGATCAAATAGGGCTCGGCCGGCGTGAACGGGAGAAAAGCCGACAGCAGCCCGACCGCGGCCGCCGCGAGCACGGCGATCATGGCTGGGGGCGCAGCACACCCACGGGCAGCCGGGCCGCGGCGACCAGCGAGACGATTTTCACCGAGGCGACCGCGACGGCGAAGGTGACAGCCACGGCGACCGGCGCCCACAGGGCCAGCCCGACCACGGCCGCGGTGTTCAGCGCCTTCGCCGGCGGGGACCAGTTCCATCGGTAGATGCGGCGGTCGACGGCGGCGAAGTAGTTCGGGCTCAGCAGCGGCCAGCGCAGGAACATCAGGCTCAGCAACTGGTCGATGACCATGAACTGGACGAGGAACACCGCGATCGGCACGGCGGTGCCAGGGCTCAGCACGACCAGCGCGGCGGCGCAGGCCGAGGTGCAGGCGCGGTCGGCGACGATGTCGAAGACGGCACCGGACCGGGTCTCCTGCCCCAGGCTGCGGGCGGCCAGACCGTCGAGGATGTCGCCCGCCCAATAGATCAGGTAGGCGGCGACGAGCAGGTGAGGACTGCGCTGATGCAGGGCCGCCACCGCCAGCGCGACCGAGGCGGCCGTGCGTACGGCGGTGATGGCATTGGGCACGTTGAGCAGCGTGACTCTCATTCCGCGTCCTTGAGGATGCGTTGCAGGTCGGCGGTGCGCTGGTTGAGCTCGGTCAGCTGCGCGCTCATCTCGGTCAGCAGCCGCTGCGTCTCGGTGGCCTGCTCGGCGTACTGCCGCTGCAGGTCACCCGAGGCCGACGCGCGCGAGCGCACAGCGGCCGACCAGATGGCCGCGATGAGCACGGCGGCGACCACGACGAGGAAGACCGGGGCGGTGAAGTCCATGGCGCTATGTCCTTTCGGTGGTGCTCAGCGTTGCGGCGGCGACCGCCACCGAGCCGGGGGTGAGGTGCAGCGAGAAGGGCGCGGCCTCGTAGAACTTGAGCGCCTTGCCGTCCTCGGAGAGCTCCAGATGGGCGGTGACCAGCCCGGCCTTCTCCAGCTTTTTGAGGTGCACCTGCAGCAGGGCACGGCTGATGCCGAGGTCGCGGGCGAGCTGCGAGACGTAGACACGGCCGCCGGCCAGCGCGGCGAGCACGCGCAGCCGGTGCGGGCTGGCCAGCGCGGCCAGCACCTCGACCAGCCGGTCCCCATCGGGCTCCGACAATGCGCCATGGCTCATGCCAACTATTTTTGGCAGGTGCAAGCGCAGCCGTCAACCCTGAGCTCACCCTGACTAACGCCGGCTTTCCGACCGGGCTCGGGGCGGCCTTCGGGCGGCCTTCGGGCGGCCTTCGGGCGGCTTTCGGGGCGGCCTCAAGGGCGGTCGAACAGGGCGGCCAGCGCCGCGTCCGAGGCGCTCAGCGCGGCCCGGTCGAAGGTGCTGCTGGAGGCGACCAGCTCGGCTGCCCCCGTACGGTCGAGCAGCTCGGCCAGGCGCCGCTCCACCTCGGCCGCCGTGCCCGCGACGGCCGAGGCTACGGTCCGGTCCAGGTTCTGCTGCTCGCGCGAGGTCCGGCGGGCGGTCTTGATCGCGGCCACCGGCTCCAGGGGCGGGAACTCCCCCGTCGTGCGGCTGCGGGCCATCGCCCACGCCTCGGGCAACAGCAGGTCGGCGGCCTCGGCAGCGGTGTCGGCGACCAGCACGTCGAGGCTGATCGCGACCCACGGCGCCGGCTGCTGGGGCGACGGCCGGAAGGCACGCCGATAACCGGCCAGCGCCTCCAGCCCGGGTGCCGGGTCGCCACCCACGCCGAGCAGCGGCCCGCCCACGATCACCGGCAGCCCGAGCCCGGCCGCGATCTGCAGTCCGCTACCGGTCGCCAGCACATACATCGGCACCGGACCCGCCGGGTGCGGATGCACGCTGATCTCCCCCGTGCCGTCGAGGAACCCGCGCAGCTCGGCGAGGTCGGCGGCGAAGTCCCGCTCGGTCTCGCGCAGGGCCCGGCGTACGGGCGGGGTGAAACCCGGGGAACGCCCCAGCCCCAGATCCACTCGCCCCGGCGCGAACGCGGTCAGGGTGGCGAACTGCTCGGCCACCACGAGCGGCTGGTGATGGGGCAGCATGACCCCGGCCGAGCCGATCCGGATCGTGCTGGTCGCCCCGGCGACGGCGGCCAGCAGCACCGCGGGGGCCGCGCCGGCGATCCCGGGCACGCTGTGATGCTCGGCCACCCAGAACCGCCCGTAGCCCAGCCGCTCGGCCCGCGCGGCCCGGGCCACCGTGCCGGTCAACGCGCTCGATTCGGCCTCACCGGCCCTGATGCGCGACCGATCCAGCAGCGAGACCCGAACCCCCGAGTTGATCACCCCTGGTGCAGCGCCGACCGCACCGCCCTTGTTCCCCGGCCTGGTGTGCTCGGGGTAACCAGGCAACTACTTTTGACCCTCGTGCAACTCCTGGGACCGGCGGGACCGTTCTACCTCCGCCACAAAGGAGGCAGTCGAGTTGAAAGCCGAAGACGAGCAGGCGTTCCGCGAGTTCGTGACGTTCCAGCTGCCCCAACTGCGGAAGCTGGCGTACCTGACCTGCGGCGACTGGCACACGGCGGAGGATGCCGTGGCCAACGTGCTGGCGAAGCTCTACCCGCGCTGGCGCAAGCTGGAGCGGCCCGACCTGTACGCCAAGACGATGGTGTACAGGGCCGCGATCGACGAGACCCGCAAGCCCTGGCGGCGCGAGCGTGCCGCCGGTGACGCCATGCCGGAGGTCGCGCACGGTGACCCCGCCGGCACGTCCGACGTGCGGCTGCGGCTGCGCGACGCGCTCGGCACGGTGCCGCCGCGGCAGCGGGCCGCCGTGTTCCTGCGGCACTACCTCGGCCTGAGCCTCGAGGAGACGGCCGGGGTGCTCGACTGCAACGTCGGAACGGCGAAGAGTCAAAGTTCGCGGGGCCTGGCCAAGCTCCGCGAGCTGCTCGCCGCCGAACGGATCAATCTCACCGGGGAAGCGATAGAGGAGTGGAACAATGCAGTTGCATGAGTTCGTGGACACGGTGACGGCCGACGAGCCGCCGCTGTCACGCAGCGCGGACGACATCGTCCGGGCCGGCCGCCGGCAGCAGCAGCGCCGCCGGGCCGGGTTCGCCTCGGCCGGCGCGGCCGGGGTGGTCGCGGTCGTGGTGGCGGGCGCGTTCGCGCTGCCGTCGCCGGGCACCGACCAGCAGACCCCGAATGCCGACGCCCCCGCCGCGCCGCCGGTCAAGGCGGCCACGTGGACCGACGCGCCGCCGTTCACCTTCACGTTCCAGGGCTTCAAGGCCGGCAAGTTCCAGGTCCAGGACCCGATCGTGGCCTCGACGGCCTACCAGATCGCCTCGGTCTACATGGACGGCGCGGAGTCGAACGACAAGCCGTCCACCGACAGCGGCGAGGAGCTCACGCAGGAGCAGCTGCTGGAGCGGAAGAAGAACGCGAAGCCGACGCTCTACGCGTATCTGACCGTGTACCGGCCGGGCGCCTTCGACCCGGCGGGGATCAGGAACGGCAAGAGCACCACCGTGAACGGGCAGCGGGCCGTACAGGCGATGCTGACCGCGGGCCTCGACCCGACGAACGCCGCCGACCCGCGCAACAAGCTGCTCGCCTGGGAGTACACCGCCAACGCGTGGGCGTCGGTGACCTCGATCTCCAGCCGCGAGTCGTCGCCGTCCTTCGCCGACCTGGGCGCGCTGGTCGAAGGCCTCAAGCCGGGCACGGCCAAGCCGGCCACCCTGCCGTTCACCGTCGGCTACGTGCCCGCGGGCTTCCAGCCGGTGCAGACCGGCACGGGCGCCATGCCCGGCCTCGACGGCATCGCCAGCGCCCGCGGCGGCGACTACGGCGGCGCCACGTACGCGAAGCCGGCCCCGGCTCCGACGGGCCTGTCGGCGCCGTTCGACCAGGCCACCGAGGCCGGCATCCCCGGCAGCTTCAGCATCTACGTCACGCCGAGCAGCAACTCGAATCAGAAGGCGAAGGCCGGCCAGACGGCCTGCTACCCCAACGGTTTCTGCAACGTGTGGAGCGCCGACGGCAAGGTCCAGGTGCAGGTCAGCAACCAGGAGACCGGCGCCAACCTGCCCGAGGCGGAGCTGAAGAAAATCGCCCGGTCCATTAAGGTGGCCGACGTCAAGGACCGCTCCACCTGGCACCCCGCCGCCCAGGCCCTCAAGCAGTAACCGATCCCATGACGACGGCGCCGCCCCAGCGGCGCCGTCGTTGTCCTGCCGCCCTAGGAAATCGAGATCAAAATCCTGTTCGGCAGTTCCCGCGGCTCAACGAAGATCCGAGCCGAAACGCTTCGGCGCGGAGCCAGGTCTACATCAGCTGTCCGGTCGGCAATCGAATTTCCAACCCTCAGCACACCGCTCGGCAACGAGATCTCGCCGGAAAATACTTCCACACCGTCATGGCCGTCGTTTTCGTCGGACACCACACGAATCGTGACCGCCCCGTCGGCGTCCGACTGCGTGGCAATGAAGACCATCGACTCGTTGGAGACTGCGGTCTCATCGCCGGTCTCCCATTCGGGCACTTCGATGGCATCCCTGTCTCCGGCCTCGACCTGGCCGTACAGCGGCGGCACCTCCAACGAGATGACTTCCATGCTGCCTCCACTTAACCAAAATCACGGCGGGGCTACTGTACTACAACCTCGTAGGCGTCACCATGGCCAATTTTATTCTTACGATAGAAGCCATTCATCATCCCGCCCTGCCGCCTCTGTTCCTGAATAGGCACTGCCGCAATTCTCGCCCCGGAACCGCCCTCCATGGAGGACGCAAACGGGTATTCATCGGGGCTCAGTGGCCTCCCGCGAAATCCTCGAGTCGCCGCGGCGCGATTCGCGTCGATAGCGGCGGCGCCCATTTGACGATGCAATACCATCGGGTGCCCGGAGGCATGCGCGGCGCGGATGTTCGCAGAGATATCGGGCATGCGACTCGAGTCGTAGACCATTCGAGGAAGCGTTACCGGCCCCTGGCCACTGGCCGTTTCCGGCCCGATCGCGGTGTCCGACATGGACGGAGCGGGCCTGTCACCGCAGTTGTGGACGAGGATCGGATTCGCACCGGCGACCACATAGTAGGTGTGAATCTCGGCGACTGTGAGGTCGCGCATCGCCCGGTCGCCGGCGAAGTTCTCGACGGAGACAACGAGAACGGGCGTGCCGTCGAGCCGGCCGAGACGTTCCCCGTCGTGCAGCTCGGAAGCGTTGACCCACGCCTGGCGGCTTCGGCTCCAGAACGGATGGTGCTGGGTGGTGCTCAGAGTGACCTGCTCGCCGTCCTCACCGCGGATGGTCAGGTCGGTCAGGTCTCTGTCCTGATTGACGTGCAGCGCCTCGACCGGCTTCGCCGAAGTCGTTCCGGTGACGGGATCTGTTGATACGACCTTGTCGCCGACCTCGACGTCCGCTATCGGTTTGGTGGACCCACTGGCCAGCAGGACGGGAGTGCTGGGCGCGAAGCTGTGGACACAACTCGTGGCCCGGCTCGCGCCTGCCTCAGCCGAGTCCCGGCTCAAGACGGTTTTGGCAACCTGAGTTTCGGCCTGGCGGGTCGTCTGGCCCGCTCCGCCGGTAAGGAAGGCCTTCGCGCTGCGGACCATGCCGCCGGCATTGCGGACCATGCCGCCCGCATTGGGAATCATGACGCCGGCCGCGCCGCCGATGGCCGCCGCCCCCGCGGCATTCTTGAGCATGTCTTTCGTGCTGGTGCCGGCGGCCCAGTCGGTGGCGATCGAGCCCACCGCGCCCGCGATGGCGCCGCAGCCGGCCAGGCCGGCGGGTCCGGCGGCGATGCCACCGGCGCCCAGGCAGACGGCGCCGGTGATCGCGCCGGCGACGAAACCGGTGATCTGCGGGTGGTCGGTGATGACCTTCTTGGTCTTCTTCCAGGCCTTCTTGAAGAAGTTGCCGCCGCCGTCGTCGTTGTTGCTGCCGTGGTCGCCCGAGTCGCTGGCGCCGCCGCCGCCACCGCCACCGCCGCCACCGCCGCCACCGCCGCCACCGCCGTTGTCAGCCGGGGGCGTGTAGTAGCCACCCCCGCCCCCACCCTCGGTCGGGGCCATGAGCATCAGGCCGCTCGAGTCGCTGAACGTCGTCGGGTTGTTGCTGGAGTACGCGTACCCGTTCCACTGCTGCGGGTTCTGCAAGTCCTGAATCGGATCGACTGAGATGAAGCGGCCGATGACCGGGTCGTACTCACGGGCGCCGACATTGGTCAGGCCCGTGCTCGCGTTCAGCGGCTTGTTGAGGAAGCCACGGTTGTCGGGCGCTGTGATGGTCGCGCCGCGCGGACCGCCGTACGGGGTGTACTGCCGCCACGTGGGCGTCTGCGCGGTGTTGTTCAGGTACAGCGTCGGGGTGCCCTGCGTGTTGGCCAAGGCGAACGTGTACGCCGTACCGGACCCGGTCCGGACCACCGAGCCCGCGCCCGGCAGTGCCTGATAGCGGGTGCCGGTGACGGCGCCGGTGGCCTTGGTGAGCACGTGTTGCTGGGTGCCGAGGTAAAGCGTGGTCGTGGTCGGGTCGTCCTGCAGCAGCAGGTCGCCGTTCGCGTTGTAGATGCTCTTGCTGGTGCCGGACGCGTTGGTGACGCTGCTCAGCTTGCCGTCGTCGGTCCAGGTGAGGGTCTGGTTGCCGTTGCCGGCGTTGCGGACCGTCATGTTGCCGGCCACGTCGTACTTGTAGGTGGCGCTGCCGGTGGTGGCACCGGTGGTGGCGGTGGACGTCAGCGTGTGTGGTTGCCCGGCTCCGTTCTCGTTGTACTTGTAGGTCGTCGAGGTGTCGTTGGTGCCGGTCAGCGCGTGCTTGACCTCGCTCGTCCGGTTGCCGAGGTCGTCGAAGCGCCAGCTGGTCCAGTAGGCGCTGGCGCCGCCGATCGTGTTGCCGACCATCGCCCGGTTGCTCGTGGTGGGCGCGGTCGCACACTTGTCGGTTCCGGTCCACGCCTCGGTGAGCCGGCGCAGCTCGTCGTAGGCGAAGCACTGGGTCTCACCGATGTTGTTCGCGGCGAGCCTGGTGCTGGTCTGCGTGAGCAGGTTGCCGGCCTTGTCGTACGTGAACTCCTGCTGGTCGATGCCTGACGGCGCCGTAGGTTTACGGGTAGTGGTCTGCTTCTTGAGCAGGCCGGTGTGCTCGTCGTAGAGGTTGTCGACCGCGGCCTGGTTGGTGCCCGTCCCGATCACCGTCTGGTTGATCCGGCCGTACGCGTCCTCCGTCGTCGACTGCAGGTACGGGTTCAGCCCGGTCATCACCTGGACCTGGTCGAACTTGTCGTACGAATACGCGACGGTCTCGGCGGGCAGGCCGCTCTTGGCCGGGAAGGTATCGCGGAAGAGCAGCCCGTTGTTCGGGTAGTACGAGTGGCTGAATACGTAGTCACCGGCCAGCGCGCTCGGCGCCGGAATGCTCACCGTCTCGCCCAGCGATGAACCGAAGACGTTGAAGTTCGCCGCCTGCGTCTTGTACTCGAGCCCGCCGGAGTAGGCGATGCTCGTGGTCAGCTGGCCCTTGGGGAACGTCATACCGGGTACGGCGTTGTCCGAGTTGTCGTAGACAGACTTGGTGAGCTGGGTCGTTCCGGCGAAGCTGGCGGTCGGCCGGTTCAGGGCGTCGAACTGGAACGAAGTGGTCTTGCCGCGGGCATCCGTCGACTGGGTCAGGTTGCCGTTGTCGTCGTACCGCATGTCCTTGGTCGTGCCGGCGTCCGCGTCGGTCTTCTCGACGATCTGACCGAGCAGGTTGAACTTCGTCGTCCAGGGGTTGCCCTTGGCGTCGACGACCTTGCCCTGCAGGCCTCGCGAGTCGAACTCGTACGTCGTGGCCAGAGACGTTCCGCCGGAGACGCTGAAGGTTCCGGTGAAGTAGTCCGAGGGCGTGTTCATCGACGGCCGGGTGGTGTACTCCCTCATGGTCGTCGTGCGGCCCAGCGGGTCGGCCACGGTGGTGGTGACGGTGCCACCGGTGGGCGGGAAGATCGTCGTGCTGTCGCCGTTGTGGACCGTGAACGTCTTCGAGACGGTCTCGTTGTCCTTCATCCGCTCGACCAGCACGACGCGTCCCAGACCGTCGTACGTGGTGTAGTTCTGGCTGGGCACCGGAATGTCGACGTTCGGGTCGTACGGGTCGACGACGTTGCCCACCGTGGGCTCGACGTTGTCGTCCCAGTAGCCCTCGTACTCCTTCGTCACCCAGCCGTGGGTGTCGTAGAAGGTGTCGTTGACCAGCCGACCGCTCTGAGGAGTCTCGGTCTGGGTCTGGCGGGGCCGCAGCAGCGCGTCGTAGAGCGTGACCGACTTCAGGTAAGCGTTGCTGTTGTTGGTCCGCTCAGTCGTGGTGGCGCTGATGCCCGTCTTGGACACCGTGTAGCCGAACTTGTAGTTGGCGTTCTGCGCGGTGGTGCGGTTGTTCAGCCACACGCTGGTCGTCCGGCCGAGGGCGTCGTACGCCTGGGTCGAGACCACGTCGTTGATGTCGGTGCTGGTCAGGGTCAGGCCACGGCGTGGGTTGGCGGTCGACGAGGTGGTGTGGCCGAGCGGCTGCGCGACCGACATGCCGGTGACCAGGCCAACCGCGTTGGCCGTGTAGTCGGTGTGGGTCTTGTTGCCCTTGCCGTCGTACTTGTCGTCGGCCCGCCCGACCGCGTCGTAGTGGGTGCGGCCGAGGCTCTGCCAGGTGTACGCGCCGTTCACGTAGTCCTTGGCCTGCCGCTCCATCGTGACCAGGCCACGACTCACCAGGGCCGTCTGCGGGAAGGCTTCCGACCAGGTGTAGTCGTCGTAGAACTTGCGAGTCAGCGAGACCACCTGGGCCGGGCGGGAGACCGAGGCCGGGGCGCTGAGGGTGTTGACCGATCCCGGCTCGGAGACCGGCGAGCCCGCGGTGTAGCCGCCGCACGGAACGGCCACGGTCTCGATCTGCGACACCAGGTCGACGAGGTTCGCCGTCGAGTTGGCCGGGGCGTAGGTGTTGGTGGTGCACCGGTCGTACTTGGCGTCGGCCGGCACGGTGTGGCTGTAGACGTGCTTGACCGAGCCCAGGGTCGGCGATCCGAGCGCGGTGTCGTAGCTGGTGTCGACCGCGTGGGTCCGCCACGTCGTCCCGGTCGCGCTGGTGACCCGCTGCCGGCTGACGTTGAGCACCGGGGTGACCCAGTTGGCGGTCAGGGCGGGCAATCCCGTACGGGCTCGGGTCGCGGTCGCGCCGGAGACCCAGTACGAGGTGATGGCCGTGTTGTCCAGGGCCCCGCCCTCACCCTGGTAGGTGCGCGTCTCCAGGACCCGTCCGGCCAGCTCGTTCTGGTCCTCGTGCTGCCCGCCGAGCGAGTCCTCCAGGTTGAGCACTGTGCTGTTGTTGTTCTTCGACATGCCGCGGTAGAAGACCGACTCGGACTTCGTACGGCGGTCGTTGACCCCGTCGCCCTCGTACGTGGTGACCTTGCCGTAGCCGCGGAACTGGCCGTACGTGCGGTACTTGGCCTTGACCACCTCGTTGTCGTCGAAGTGCCAGGCCGCCCCGCCGTCGTACTGGTAGCTGGTCGCCGTGGCCGCGGCGCCGCCGGTCGGGTCGGTCTGGGTCACCCGGGTCACCGCGTACTTGTTGAACCAGTCCAGCTTCGGCTCGATCAGCCCGTCCGGGGTCCACCGCACCGGGTAGCAGGAGCTGGTGTTGGTGGCCGGGTTGAGGCTGCCCACCGACGTGCACGGCTTGGGCAGCTCGTACGCGGCCGAGATGACCGAGCCGGTCTCGGTGGTGATCGAGGTAAGGCGGTGCCGGTAGAACTCCGGGAACCCGTCGGTGGCGACCGACCGGTTGGGCAGCCGGGTGCTGGCGAACGTCATCGCGGGCAGGGCGATCGAGGCGTTGCCCTCGTGCCCGGTGCGGGTCACCGACGACAGCCACAGGGTGGGCGAGGTGCCGTCCTCCGTCGTCGGGATGGTCTGCCCGAGGTTGTACGTGTCGACCGGCAGGTGCTTGGCCGCGGCGACGTCGTACTGCTTGGTGACGATCTGAGTCAGGCGCTCGGTCGAGAAGAACGACGGCGCCTGGGGCGTGCAGTTCTTGCCCGCCTCGCAGATCAGGTCGAACGGCACGTCCGGGTAGCTCGCCTTGGTGGTGGAGCTCAGCGCCGCGCAGGTCGTCTGGACGCACCGGCCGGCGGTCTCGAACTTGACCTGGTTGGGCACCGTGCCGTAGGCGCCGTTGTCGCGGAAGCCGTAGTCGATCCGGTCGAGGTAGCTGTCACGGACGTACTCAGTGTCGGTGTCGCCCTTGTGCCGGCCGTAGAAGTTGGTCTTCTGGTCGTAGTAGTACGACATGGCGTTGCCGCTGACGTCCACGACGTAGTCGAGGTTCCAGCGCCGGGCCGTCGTGCACTGCGCGTCCTTGAACGTCTCGTCGTAGCAGGGGTCGCCCGCGTGCGGCGAGTACACCGGCACCGTGTCGACCGACTTGGTGACCGGCTTGCCCGTGGTCCAGCCCGGCAGCCGGTTGCGGCCGAACATGTATTCGGTGCCGTCGCGGGTGACGACGGTCCAGTAGTTCTTGTCGTCGGCCGTGGTGCCGTTGTCGAACCCGGTGCTCCGCTTGATCACCTCGCCCTTGTCGTCCTCGGCCTTCCAGACCTTCTTGTCCTCGTCCCAGATCAGCCGCTGCGTGCTGCCGTTGAGCGACAGCGTCATGATCGGGCCGTCGTAGCAGAGGTCGGCGGTCTTCTCCGGCGCCGCCTTGCCGCCCGGGTTGTCCGAGCAGGAGACGAACGTCTGCTCGACGTACGAGCTCGGGGTGCCCCAGCCGTCGCCGACCCAGGACGCCTGGGCCTGCGTCGAGACGGTCTGCCCGTCCACGGAGCTCGAGTCGTACGAGAGACCCACCGACGGGACCAGGCCGCTCGGGGCGGGCGGCATGCTGATCGGGTAGTTGTAGGTGAACGAGCCGGTGCTGCTGCCCCCGGCCCAGGAACCGGACGGCTTGAGGTCGCTCGCCGCGTAGCTGCCGCCCGAGTCCTTGCCGCCCTCGGTGGCGGGGTCGGTCACCGCGGCCACGACGACCGGCGCGCCGGCCGCGAGGGCCACCTCGGCCGAGACCGACTTCGCGGCCGGGTCGTTTGCCGAGGCCAGCGGCGTACGGGTCTGGCAGGCGGCGAGGCCGGGCGTGGTCAGCGCGCAGGACGGCAGCTGCACCAGCCGGAGCCGGGAGCCGTAGTTCCCGCCGTACGCCTGGGCGAAGCCCGCGTAGTCGACGCCGACCCGCGCCCGGCCGGACCGCTGGTCGCGGGCGGTGACCGCGAGCAGCACGCCGGCCACCCCGGCCTGCTCCGCCGCGGCCTGGTCGACGACCCGCACCTCGGCCTGCGCGTCGGCGCCGAAGCCGCTGACGGCCCGCGTCCAGACCGGTGTGCCGGGGGCCTTCTTCTGTGCCGTGGAGAGGCCGACCGACGCGGAGGCGGCCTTGGGCAGGGCCGTGGCGGCCGGCTTGTAGGCGGTCCGGGAGTCGTCGTGCGGGGCCGCGAAGCGGTACGGGATGGGCTTGGTGGCCACCGACCGTCCGGGCGAGGGCTTCGGCAGCTCCGTCACCGGCTCGGCGGCGTACGCGGGCACCGACACCGCCACGCTCACCAGACACGTCATCGACAGGAAAAACGACAGCGCGGAACGCCGCATGGATCTCTTCCTCCCCGTTCGGGCACAGCACGCCCGGCGACCCATGATCGAGTGGTCGCGAACGGACACTGACAGATTCCGAACCGGATGGATACAACGCTTGATGAAGATCTGATAACAGAAATATTTAGATGTATGACTGTCCGCACGCGGGATGGACATCGATGGCCGGGACGGCCTTAAGCTGCGCCCCACACGATCAGCATTGAGATGCTCACGGGGGCGGTCCGCGTACATGAAGAGATCTAGCATTTTGCCCGCTCTGACCATTTTCGGTCTGCTGGCGGGCATATCCGTGGCGTCGCCCGCGGCCGCCGAGCCGCCCGCCCCCACGCCCGCCCCGGCCGCCGCCGACGACACCGGTTCGGTCGAGGGGGCGCTGACCGAGGCCCGCCGCACCCGCAAGCCGGTCGAGGCGACCGGCGCCACCACGGCCACGTCCAAGAGCACGGCCAACCCGGACGGGACGGTCACGCTGGAGCAGTCGGCGGTGCCGGCCCGCAAGCGGGTCGGGGACACCTGGCGCGAGCTCGACGCCACGCTCGCCCGCAACGCCGACGGCACCTGGTCGCCCAAGGTCGCCCTGACGCCGCTGCGGCTCTCCGGCGGCGGCACCGGGCCGATGGCCACCGTCGGCGACGCGAGCGTCAACGCCGCCTTCACCGCCCCGGTAACGCTGCCCGAACCGGCCGTCGACGGCGCCACCGCCACCTACGGCGCGGTCCTGCCCGGCGTCGATCTGCAGGTCACGGCCCTCGCCACCGGCGGCTTCGCCGAAGTCTTCGTCGTCCGCGACGC
Source organism: Paractinoplanes lichenicola (assembly GCF_016785085.1). Lineage (GTDB taxonomy): Bacteria > Actinomycetota > Actinomycetes > Mycobacteriales > Micromonosporaceae > Actinoplanes > Actinoplanes lichenicola. The sequence continues at coordinate 355,313 of NZ_JAENHO010000002.1, read as the reverse complement.
CGCCGCGGCGAAGAACCCGGCCCTGGCCGAGCTGTCGTTCGGCACCAGGACCAAGGGGCTCACGCTCGAGGCGGACGCCCACGGCAACCTCGTCGGCAACGACCGCTGGGGCAGCCCGGTGCTCACCGCGCCGGCGCCGATGATGTGGGACTCCGCTCCCCCGGCCAAGGCCGCCGCCGGGGCGCGAGCCACCACGTCCACCACCCGCGGGCCCGGCTCGTCGGCCCGCAAGGCCCGCCTGGCCGCCGCCGTGAAGCCGGGCAAGATCACCCTCACTCCGGACAAGAGCCTGCTCACCGGCGCGGCCACGAGATACCCGGTCTATCTCGACCCGACCTTCGCGTGGTCACCGGCGGCGGGCGCGCGCTACGGCTGGGCGACCCTGCCGGCCGACTTCCCGCAGACCAAATACTGGAACTCCACTCCCGACCCCCGGGGCCGCATGCAGGTCGGCAACTCCGGTGAGATCAAGTCGCGGACGTTCATCAACTACGTGCTCCCCATCGCCACCCTGCGCGACGCGGACATCAACACCGCCACCTTCAAGATCACGCAGACCTGGGCGTACTCGTGCACTCCCACCCGGGTCAACCTGCACGCCCCGACCCCGGTGCTGACCCAGGCCAACGCCTTCTGGAACGCCTGGGTGAACAACCTCGGCTCGGTCGTCGCCTACGCGACCGTGGCCAACGGCTACAACTCCTCCTGCCCGGCCGACGGCGTGCCGTTCAACGTGAAGCCCGCGATCGAAGCCGCCGTCGCGGCGAACAAGACCGTCCAGACGTTCGCGCTGGCCGCCGCGAGCGAGTCGGACACCAACGGCTGGAAGGAGTTCCTCCAGACCAGCCCGACGCTGGCCATCACCTACAACCACCAGCCGAACAAGCCGACCGGCATGAAGACCTCGCCGGCCACCTCGTGCGGCGCCACCTCTCCCACGATCGTCGGGCAGACCGACGTCACCCTGTACGCCCCGGTCTCCGACCGCAACAAGAACGCGCTCGGCGTGGAGTTCAAACTCTGGAAGCAGGGCGCCTCGGGCACCGTGCTCGCGCGGTCGAACCCGGACCTGCTCTGGTATTCCTCCGGTTCCACGGCGGTCCTCAAGATTCCGATGAAGACGCTGAAGGCCGCGGCCGGCACCAGTATCGCGACCTTCGAGTGGAACGTCCGGGCGACCGACTACAAAGCGTGGAGCGATCCGTCCGCGACCTGCCGCTTCAAGTTCGACGCGTCCCGGCCCGGCAACCCGATCATCGCGATGCCGGAGGGCGTGACCCCGCAGATCGCCGTGCCGCTGACCATCGGGATCAAGCCGCCGGTCGACGAGAACGGCAAGGTCGTCACGCCGGTGCCGACCAGCTACCTCTACCAGCTCAACGGCGGCCCGTACGCCACGGTGGCCGCGACCAACGGCACCGCCGAGATCAAGAACCTCAAGCCGACCCGGTTCACCAACACGCTGAGCGTCACCAGCCTCAGCGCCGGCGGCAACGTCGGTGCGGCCACCCAGGAGATCTTCAACGCCGACCCGGCCGCCGTGGCCGCCGACGGCGACCTCACCGGTGACAACCTGGCCGACCTGACCGTGGTCGGCGGCAAGAACAAGCTGCCGGCCGGCGTGTGGACCTCCACCGGCCGTGGCACCGGCCAGATCGCGCCGATCGCGGCGAACTTGGGCGCGCACGGCGCCGGTCAGAACGACGTACCGGCCGACTTCAACACCGCCGACGTCATCACCGGGCACTTCGGCGGCACCGGCCTGCAGGACCTGCTGGCCTTCTACCCCACCGGCGTCGTGGGCCGCAGCGACTCGAAGGGCACCGCGGTGATCCTGCGGGGCAACGGCGACGGCTCGGTGATCCAGTCCGAACTGGACAGCAACAGCCAGACCATCGAGCCGATCTTCCTCAACGAGGACCCCGAGGGCAGCAGCCTGCTCCAGCTCGTCAACGCCGGAGCCCACACCGCGGAGTGGCTCGGCCCGGACCTGCTCGGGGTGCTGCAGGATCCCGACGGGTACCGCCTGACCTACCACCCCGCCCTGGGCGCAACCGGTCAGTTCAACCAGTCGGCCAAGCTCAGCCAGCTGACTCCCACCGGGGGCACGGACTGGAACACCTGGACCCTGACCAGTGCCCAGACCACGACGGGTACCGCCCTGTTCCTCTGGCAGGCCACCACGGGCAAGCTCTACCTCTGGAACGACGTGCTGTGGGCGGGTGGCACCGGCCTCACCTTCGACCAGTACCTGCTGTCGGAGAACTTCAAGACCGGCCAGAAGCAGACCCTGCGTGCCGCCGACTTCAACGGCGACGGGACAGCCGATCTCTGGACGGTCAACGAGAACGGTGAGGTCACCGGCTCGCTGGTCGGCAACCTGAACGGCGGCACCGGAAGCCTCTCGGCCCAGCCGTGGCAGGTCTTCACCCCGCCGACACACACCTGGAAGCTCGACGACGCCGAGACCGGCGCCATCGGCGCCGCGGGGGCCAAGGACACCTCCGGCACGCTGCACGCCAGCGGGGGCGGCGGCACGGAGTGGGCCTCGGGCGACCTGTTCGACCCGGCCGCCGAGTTCCCCGGCACGGCCGGCACCGTGATCTCCACCTCGGCCAAGGCTGTCACCACCAACGCCGACTTCTCCGTCTCGGTGTGGGCCAAACCCGACGCGTACGAGGGCATCGTGGTCTCGCAGGACGGCGTCAACGGCACCGGTTTCAAGGTGTGGCCGTCCGCGATCGACAACTCGTGGCGTTTCGGCATGCAGCGGGCCGACGAGCCGTACGCCGGCGCCACGTGGGACATCGCCGTCTCGGCGCCCAACACCGCCAAGCTCGGCGTCTGGACCCATCTGACGGTGACCTACAAGGCGTCGACCAAGAAGATGACGCTCTACGTCGACGAGAAGCGGATCTCGTCGACCACCCGCACCACCACCCCGTGGTCGGCCGCCAAGAGCTTCCGCATCGGCGACACGCAGAAGTCGGCGGGCACCCACGGCGACTCCTTCAAGGGGCAGATCTCGCAGGTGCAGACGTGGGACACGGTCATCTGGCCGATCGCCGAATTCCAGGACGCGCTGTGGGACCGGGTCCGCGGGACCGACGGCGCCTGGTCGAAGACGCCGTCGATGATCGACAGCAACCCGGCCATCACCACCAGCGCCATCACCCGTACGCCGGACGGGGTCGTGCACGTCTTCAACATGGTCGCGGGCAGCGGCGTCTGGTATCGCACCCGCAGCGCGAGCGGGGTCTGGCAGGGTGACGCCGTCCAGATCGACTTCAGCACCCAGATCACCGACCTCGCGGCGGCGGCCCTGCCGGACGGCACCATCCAGTTGCAGACCTTGCTTCCCGCGTACGGGGTCTACAACCGCACCCGCAGCGCCGAGGGGGTCTGGTCGGCGGCGACCAACTTCGACGCCAGCACCCAGATCAGCCGGATCGCCTCGACCGCCACCCCGGACGGCCGCACCCACGTGCTGACCCTGCTGCCCGGGTACGGCGTCTACAGCCGCAGCCGCTCCGCCGCCGGGACGTGGGGTCCGTACACCCGCTTCGATCAGCAGGGCAACCTGACCGACGTGGCGGCGGTCGGCATGCCCGACAACACCGTGCACTCGGTGACGGTCTATCCCGGCTTCGGCGTCTACGACCGCACGATGAGCAGCACCGACGTCTGGGGGCAATACACCCTGCTCGACAACAACGGCGGCCCGACCTCGGTCTCCGCCGCGGGCGGCGCTGACGGCTCGATGGTCATCGACACGGCGGGCGCCGGCACGACGGTGACCCATCGCGTCCGGACCGCGGCGGGCACGTGGGAATCCGCACAGAGCTCCTTCACCACGGCCGCCAAGCCGACCAACCTGGTCAGCTGGCTCACGAAGGACGGCCGGGCGCACGTGGCATACCTGCCCGACCTGCCGTAACTCCGCCAACGAGAACGGCCCGCCGGACAACCCGGCGGGCCGTTGTCATTTGCCCTGAACCCACTCCGTGACGGTGCGGTTGAACAGCTCGGGCAGATCCTGATTCCAGAGGTGCTTCGCCTCCGGCACGATCCGCAGTTCGGCCTGCCGGATCCCGGCCGCGGCCGCCCGGGACGCGGCCAGGTTGAGTCTGTCCTTGGCGCCGCACACCACCAGCGTCCGCGCCTTCACCAGCCCCAGATCGGGCCGCAGGTCGGCGCGTGCCAGCTCTGCCATCGCGTGCAGCAGGTGCTTCTTGGTCACGCCGCCGTCCGCCTCGAAGACCCGCGCCGGGATCAGGCGCATGACTGCCGCCTGCAAGCCCAGCAAGGCCCGGGGCGGGCGCACCTGAACGCCGGAGAGGATCAGGCCGGCCACATCCTCGGGATGCCGCGCCGCCCAGCGCAGCGCGACCATGGCGCCCGCCGACAGGCCGCACACATGGACGGGGCCCGGGCGGTCGAGGGCGTGCAGGGCATCGACCGCCGCGTCGAGCGAGAACGGACCGGGTGAGTCGCCGTAGCCCGGCAGGTCGGGCAGCAGCAGCTGGAAACGCCGGCCCAGCTCCTCGCGCTGGGGATCCCACATCGTGTGGGTCTCGCCCACCCCGTGCAGCAGGACCAGGGCCGTCACGAGCGGGCGGGGCAGACGACCAGGCCGTCGGGGGCCGGGACGCGGGATTCGGGTGAGCAGTCGAAGCGGCTCGAGATGAGGGTGCGGACCTCGGGGCTGGCCCGCTTCCACGGGAACCAGCCCGGCTGCAGCACCATGTAACGAGCCCGGTCGTCCTCGGTCAGGCAGCGCAGGTTGTCCACGTACGAAGGGAAGGTTCGCACTTGCTTGAAGTGCGCGCCGCGCTGCACCCACTGCGGTGACGGGTAGCGGCACGTGGACGGGTTGCGCAGCAGGTAGTTGATCGAGCCGAAGGCCAGGTAGAAGACCGGGGTGTCGGGGCCGATCCGCTCGCGCAGGGCGGCGTAGCCGGGGGCGGACGGGCTCTCGTTGAACCGGGCGTAGTTGTAGCCGCTGAACGCCAGGGGCGCGTTGGGCAGGGTGGCCAGCACCAGCGCGGCGGTCAGGGCGACCGCGCCGGCCTGGGGCGGGACGAGCGGCGTGGCCCTGCGCTCCAGCATCCAGGTGGCGACGGCGGCGAGCACGGCGACCGCCAGGTAGCTCAGCGAGACCGGCGTCACGTGGGCGAGGCGCCACTCGGGCGACTGGGCCAGCAGCACGAAGCTCGCCACGGCGAAGAGCACCGTGGTCGCGAACAACGGCGTACGGGCGCCGGGGCACAGGGCGAAGGCGACGCCCCAGACCGCGGCGGCGAGCACCGGAACGATCGCGTAGTGATACATGTAGAACTCGCCCTGGCCGTAGGCGGAGGCCACCGACAGCCCACCGGCGACCACGGCGACCGCCGCGCCGATCCAGCGGGGGCGGCCGGGCGGGAGGCGGCGGATCAGGGCGGCCGCGGCGGCCGGGGCCACGGCCACGACCGGGCTCAGCAGGGCCACGTCACCCAGCCCGACGAGCAGCAGGTGGAAGTCCTCCCAGCGCAGCCCGTGGTGGATCGGCGAATCCGCGACCAGGTTGGCCTGGTCGTCGAGCCACGTCCACTCCCACGGCAGGAAGTGCTTGGTCGCCACGTACCAGATCACCGTGGAACCGGCGGCGGCCACGCCGGCCCAGGCCGCGCGGCGCAGGCTGAGCACGCCGACCAGCACCAGGGCCAGCAGGGTGATCGGCACGGTGGCCAGCTTGACCGCGATGGCCAGGAAGGCCGCGAAGCCGCCGAGGAGGGCGCCGAGCCAGACCCGGCGGGGTGCGCAGGCCGCGCCGACCGCGAGCACCGCGAACATCGCGGCCACCCAGTCCGGCTCGAGGAAGTGCCACTGCGGCGCGATGATCAACGCCAGGCCGGCGGCCGCGGACACGGCGGCGGCCGCCCGCACGTCCAAGTAGCGCTTCATCCCGAAGAACAGCACGACGGCGACGCCGACGACGAGCAGCGCGGTCTCGAACCGGATGACCGCGTGCGCGACCCGCAGCGGCGCCTCCGTCACGGGCGCGTCCAGCAGGGCCAGCAACAGGCGATACGCGACCGGGCGGGCCACGAACACGTCCCACACGCTGACCCCGGTCTTGCCGGCCGTCTCCATGCCGCCGAGGGCGTAGGTCACGTCGTTGTTGAGCGCGGACCAGAGACTCACGCCGAAAGCCGCGGCCGCGGCCAGGGCGGCGACGACCCAGCCGGTGAGCCGCCGCGGCGACAGGGCCGGCTCGGGCCGTGCGAGCTGCGTAGTCACGTCGTTACCGACGTGAATATTCGTCGTCATCGAGCGGGGATTATGCCACGCCCATCGATCCGTCCCCGCGCCCACGATGTGCGACCTGTTCCGGATCAGACGGTTTGGCGGCGGATTTCCTCGGCCTGGTGACGGGCATCACGGGCGGCGTCGAGATCGCCGGCGGCCTCGAGGGACGGCGCGAGGTGGTCGAGCACGTCGGCCTCGCGGTAGCGGTCGCCGGTCTCCCGGACGAGGGTCAGCGCGTTCGTGTAGCACTCCCGCGCCTGCCCGTAGTCGCCCAGCTGATGGTGGATGAAGCCGAGCGAATCCCAGGTGGCGGCCTGGGTCCACCCGTCGCCGATCTTCTTGGCCAGGGCCAGCGCCTCCTGGCAGTGCATCAGGGCCTGGTCGTAGTCGCCGAGCTGGGCGTAGCACGAGCCGAGCATCCCGGGGATGTTGCCGCCGTCCTTGTCGATCTCGTAGACGGTGGCCGCCAGCTCGATGTGGTCGATCGCCTCCTGCCAGCGGCCCTGCCCACCGACCAGTTCGGCCAGGTCGAGGTGGGTGTGCCCCCACTTCAGGTCGTCCTGATCCTCGGCACACAGCTCCAGGGCCTCGGTGAACTGCCCGTACGCCTCCGCCGACCGGCCCTGGCGGGTGCCGGCCAGGCCCAGGTCGCGCAGGGTGTGGATCTGCCCCTGCCGGTCGCCGGCGCGGCGGGCCGCGGCCAGGCCGACGGTGTGCAGGTCGGTCATGTCCGTCCAGCGGGAGTGATGGTTCAGATATGTGGTCAAACTGCGTGCCAGCTGCCAGGCGTGCGTGTCGAAGCCCTCGGCGGCGGCGAGGGAGACCGCGAGGGCCACTGTCCCGTGTTCGGTCGCGAACCACTCCCGGGCCGCCTCGGCGTCGGGCGGGGCGGCCACGACGGCTCCGGCGGCGGGCGGGGCCGGTTCGACGGTGTCGCGCCGCGGGTTCAGCAGCAGCGCGGCGGCGTCCCCGACGTACAGGTAATGGTCGAACATCCGGCGGTACGCGGCGTTCCGCTCCTCCGCCGGATCCCCGGCCACCAGGCTCATGGCGTACGAGTGCAGCAAGTCGTGGACGGTCCAGCGGCCCGGTCGCGGCTCGGCGGTCAGGTTGGCCTCGGCCAGTTCGGCCATCAGCGGACCGGCGTGACCCATTGAGACTCCGGCCAGGCTGGCCGCGGCCGCGATGGCCAGCTCGGGCACCGGGTGCAGGCCGAGCAGCCGGAACATGCGGGCGGCGGCGGGCGTGAGGGCGCGGTAGGACCAGGAGAACACCGTGCGCGGATCGGTGCGGGGGTCGCCGCCGGCCAGGGCGGTCAGCGCGGAGTCGCCGAGCTGCGCCGCGAGCACGGCCAGCTGCTGGCGGGGCCGGGCCGCGGCGCGGGCGGCGACGACGGCGAGCGCGAGGGGCAGACGGGCGCAGGCGGCGATGAGCGCCGTGACCGCGGCGGGTTCGGCGTCGGCCCGTACGGCACCCAGACGGCTGCGGAAAAGCTCGCGCGCCTCGGTCTCGGTGAACGTGTCGAGCGGAACGCCGGTGGCGCCGTCGGAGACCACCAGGCCGGTCAGGTCGATCCGGCTCGTGACGACGGCCAGGCAGTTCGCGGCGGCCGGGAGCAGCGGTCGCACCTGCTCGGCGTCCCGGGCGTTGTCCAGCAGGACGAGGATCCGCCGCCCGTCGAGCAGGCTGCGATACAGGCCGATCTTCGCGTCCAGCCCGGCCGGGATCTGCGCCGGCCGCACGCCGAGCCCCTCGAGGAAGCCCTGCACCACGTCGGCGGTTGACGCGACCACGTCATCGGGATCGAAACCCCGCAGGTTGACGTACAACTGCCCGTCGGGGAACCGGCCGCGGGCGGCCGTGGCCCAGCGCACGGCCAGCGCCGACTTCCCCACGCCGGCGGTGCCCCAGATGGCGACGACCGGGCCCGCCGCGGCGTCGAGCCGGGCGATCTCCGCGGCCCGGCCGACGAAACCGCTCAGATCGGGCGGCAGTTGCGCGGGGCCGACGGTGCCGCCTTGAAGCAAGGCCTGGTGGACGGCCAGCACCTCGGGACTCGGGTCCGACCCGAGCTCGTCGGCCAGGCGTTCCCGCAGGGCGGCGTAGTGCTCCAGCGCCGTCGCCGACCGGTTGGCCGCCTGCAGCGCCCGCAGCAGCGCGGCCGCGAGCGGTTCCAGCAGCGGATGCTCCTCGGCAAGCTCGGTCAGCGGCCCGAGGGTCGCCTCGGCCCGGCCGATCCGCAGCTCGGCGCCGGCCCAGACGATCGTCGCGTCGACCCGCTCCCGGGCCCACGACTGGCGCATCCGGGCCGCCCACTCGCCCGGCAGCCCGGCCAGCGGGGTGCCCTGCCACAACCGCAGCGCCTCCCGCAGCCGCTCGACCCGGCCCGGATCCGCGGCCAGCCGCCGGAATCGGTGCAGGTCGACCGTGTCGGGGTCGACCTCCAGCAGGTAGCCGCCGGAGCGGTGGACCAGCGGCGCCGGGATCATCCGGCGGAGGTGGCTGAGGTGGGCGTGCAGCACGCGGCGCGCGCCCGGCGGCGACGCCTCGCCCCACACCCGGTCGATCAGGGTCTCCGGCGTCACCAGCCGCCCGGCGTCGACCAGCAGGGCCGCGAGGACGGCGCGCCGTTGCGGCCGGCCGACGTCGAGCCAGCGACCGTCCACTTCGATCTCGACCGGCCCGAGCAGCCGAAACTCCACCGCACCTCCCCCGACGGCCTCAGCGTATCGAGTGTCAACAATGCGGCAACACCTTGGACAACAGGCGGCGGCGACGATCGGCGCCATGAAAACGCTCGACGACAGGTCGAACTCTCAGCCCGCTAGGCGGCCTTCTCACTAGTGAAATACGGCTCTGCCGCTTCCAGCCGGGGCACCGGCACGCCCCGCCGGCGCGCCTCGGCCAGGGTGTCGCGGCAGACCGCGCGCAGCTCCTCCGGATTGGCGTGCGCCTGAGTCACCCGGCGCATCGGCGGGAAGTGGTTGAACGCCCAGGCCAGGGCCGGGGCCGCCAGCCGGAGGGGCGCCGTGAAGGGCAGCAGCTCGCCGCGGTGCCGCCGCAGATCGACGCCGCGCGCCTCGAGCAGCGGGAACAGCTCACGAATGGCGAGGATCGCCGCCCGTACGTCCCTGGTCGTCATCCCGGCCAGCGAGCCCAGCCGCAGGCTCTGCGTGTGCAGGCCGGCGTTCTGCACGAAGTGAACCGCCAGCCAGCCCCGGAAGTCGGCGCTCTCCTGGATCCGGAAACCCGCCCCGCGGAACACCTCGCGTACGGCCCGATCGCGCTCGGTCAACGGCCTGTCGATAGTGCCGAGGAAAACGACGGGCAGCAGCGCCCCACGCAGCACGCCGTCCTCGCCGAAACCGCCGCCCGCCCCGGGAAAGCCCCAGGCCACCTGCTCGATCGGGAGGCCCTCGACCGCGGTCAGCGGCTCGACCCACAGGTTGTTGAAGACGAGCACCGTGGCGTTGCCCACCCGCGGCCCCAGAAACTCCACGGCCTCCGCGAAGCGGTAATGCTGCACGCTGAGCACGATCAGATCGAAGTCGTGATCCGGTTCCAGCGTCTCGCGACAGCGCACCGGCCATGTCTGGGCGACCCGCTTGCCCCACGGCCGCCGCCGCGCGTCCAGCAGATCAAGATCAACCGCTTCCCCGTACGCCGCCGAGCGCCCCGGCCGCACGAAGAACTCGACGTGGTGCCCGGCTTGCTCCAGGGCCCACCCGTACATCGCGCCGATCACACCCCGGCCGAACAGCAGAATCCTCACGCCGCACCCCATGCCCTAAGATTTGGAGATCATCTCCACTTCCAAAATATGGAGACAGTCTCCACTTGTCAACGTGAGGACCCCGTGACCGACGCCAAACCCTTGCGCGCCGACGCCCGCCGCAACCGCGACGCCCTGATCGCCAAGGCCCGCGAGCTCTTCGCCGACGGCCGCTTCGACCTGCGCTTCGACGACTTCGCCAAGCTGGCCGGCGTCGGCACCGGCACCCTCTATCGCCACTTCCCCACCCGGGAGGCCCTGGCCGAGGCGGTCTATCGCGAGGAGCTCGCCGCCCTCTGCGACCGCGCCCGCGAGCTGCAAGCCACCCTCCCGGCCGACGAGGCCCTGGAGTCCTTCCTGCGCGGCCTCGTCGCCCACCTGCACTCGCACGAGGGCCTGGCCCGCACCCTGGCGACGCTGATGGCCACCCGCTCGGGCGCGCTCGCCGAGGGCGCGCAGGCCCTGGGCGAGGTCATCACCGACCTGCTGACCGCCGCGGTCACCGCCGGCACCATCCGCGCCGACGTGGGCGCCGGCGCCGTCATGATGGCCGTCCAGGGCATCTGCGCCGCCTACGACCACCCCACCTACCAAGCCGACGCGGACGGCGTCATCACCCTCGTCCTGGCCGGCCTCCGCCGTCCTCGTGCAGATATCTCGCACGCTCCTCCGGCGTGAGATCCCGGGTAGTGAGCTGCTTGGAGAGCGCGAGCACGTCATCGATCGGGCCGCACACCTCGCACGGGGTCGAGCGGACATTCGCGCCGTGCAAGGTGATGAGCCGCCGCCCGTCGGCGCTGAAAGCGAGTTGGCTTGCGCCGCCGGGATGGTCGAAGGTCAGGGCCTCGCCGCTCCCGTCGGTGTTCCACACGCGCAGAACGTCGTCAGTGCCGATGCCGGCGATCAGCTTGCCGTCGGGGCTGAAGTTCATCGCCGTGGCCTTTCCGACCGGGTCGTCATGGCCGGCGGGAGGCCAGATCCGGATAGCGCCGTCGTCGTCGGCCACGGCCAACTCCCGCCCGTCGGGGCTGAAGCGGAGCTGAGTCGCCCGGCCCGTCAACGTGCGTACTGCCCGCTCGTTTACCGGATCCCACAGCAGCACACCGCCCGCCCGGTCGGACATCGCGATCAAGGTGCCGTCCCGGTTGATCGCCACGGGCCCGGCCCCACCGAACCGGGCGGCCGGTCGTCGATCACCCATCCGCCAGACACGGATCTCGTTTTCACCACAGTCGGCGGCGAGCAAGCTCCCGTCGCTGCTCAAGGTGACATCCCGCGCCCGGCATTCCACAACGGCGGGCTTCTCGTCCGTTGCCGTTCGCCACCAGTGGATCTGATCGCCGCTCAAGTCCGCGATTGCGAAACTGCGACCGTCCGCGCTCACGGCCGAGGAACTCGGCGCTGAGGGCGCCCCGGCCAGGGCGACGGACACGTCGATCGTGGCAGTCTCCTGGGCGTCGGCCGTGGCCTGTCGCAGCACCGACTCGGTCTGATCATCCGGATGGAGTCCGTACGCCCGGGACGCGAGCAACAGCGCCAGTTCGGGATCGTTCTCGCGCTCGGTTCGCGCGGCCGCCGCCAGCTCCCACGCCGTCGCCCGGTCCCGCTCGGCTGTGGCGCGGCGAGCGGACACGATCGCGCCGACCGCGAGCGTGACGACAACCGTCATGGCCACGGTGATCCGGGTGAACAGCCAGCGCGTACGGCGTTCCCGTCTGCGCTCCTCCCGGGCGGCCGATGTCCGGCTGGCCTCGAGGAACTCCCGCTCCGTACCGGCCGGCTCGATGACCTTCGTATCGGCCGCCTCCGCGACCGTGGACAGGAGCGAGCCGCGGTACAGCGCGCCCTCATCGCGATCGTGGGACTCCCACGCGACGGCCGCCTCGGTGAGCCGCCGATGCAGCCGCAGACCGGCACGGCCCTCCTCGACCCAGCCGCGCAACCGGGGCCAGGCTTGGATCAGCGCCTCGTGCACGAGCTCCACACAGTCCCGGTCCATGCTGACCAGCCGGGCGGCCGCGAATACCTCGATCACTTCCGGCGCCCGCTCGATCGCGCCCAGCTCGGCCTGGCTGAGACGCCGTCGAGTGATTACCTCATCCGGCCCCACGTCGACCATTCGCACCAGTACCTGCCGGGCAACTTGTCGTTCCGCCGCGGACAATCGCGCGTACGCCCGCTCCGCGGTGTGCGCCACCGCGCCCGCCATGCCGCCGGCCGCCTGATAGCCGGCCAGCGTCACCATCGCACCCTGACGGCGATGCCATGCCTCACGCAGCGCGTGCGCCGCGAGGGGCAGCGCGCCGGGCGAGCCGTTGACCTCGGCTACGACAGTGGCCACCAGCGCACCCTCCACCCGGGCGCCGTGCCGCTCGGCCGGTCCGGTCACCGCCTCCCGCAGCTCCGCCGGATTCATCCCGCCGATCAACATGTGCGCGTCCGACATCGCCGCCAGCAGCTGCGGATGCTCGGTGAAGCGGGCGTAGTGGTCGGCCCGTACGGCCAGCACCACACGGGCACGACCGTCCGGTTCCCGGCACATCGCTAGCAACGCGGTGACGAAGTCCGCCCGTTCGGCCGGATCGGCGCAGGCCGCGAAGGTCTCCTCGAACTGATCCACCACCACGAGAAGGTCGGCCTCCGGAGCGCCCTGCCGAACCAGCAGTTGCGCTCGTACAGGATCCGCACGTAACTCACTCAGCAGTCCGCCGGCTGATACACCGGCATACCGGGCCAGGTGCACCGCCAGCTCCGCCAGCGGATGCTCGCCCGGCGTCAGCACCATCGCCGGGCCGGCGAAGGCTGGAACCAGCCCGGCCCGCACCACCGACGACTTGCCGGCGCCGGAAGAACCGAAAATCACCAGGAAACGACTCCGGCCGAGCCTGCTCACCAACTCGTCCACCAGGGCGGCACGCCCGAAGAACAACTCCGCGTCCGCCGGTTGAAACATCGCCAGTCCCGGATACGGCGATCTTTCGTGCCCGTACGCCGTCGATTCGTCCTGGGCGGCCCGCACGCTCAGGCGCTCGGCCTCCCGCCAGAGCCGCTCCCACTCCACCGGGTCACCATCACAGGCGGCCGCGTAGGCCAGGGTCACCTCCAGCGTCGGCAGCTTCCGGCCCGACGCGGCCGCCGACAGCGTCGCCACCGAATAGTTCGCCCGCGCGGCCATCTGCCGATAACCCGGCTTGCCGGCCCTCTCCCGCAGGTGCCGCAAGGCGGTGGCCAGTTGAGCGACCGGGCCGCCGTCGTCGTCCAGGGGTCGCTCGGGCCTCGGCATCCATGACCTCCCCCGTCATGCCGCGCCATCCATCGTCCATTGTCGCTGAGTTGTCCAGAGTTGTTTGTCTGACCGCGGTGAGCAGGGACCAGACAACTGCCGCGTCGCTAGACAGAGACGGCACAGCCAACAGCGACGAGGGGGAGGACCTCGATGTACTCCAAGTTCAAAGCGGTAGCGGCGATCTTGCTGATGGCGGCCGTGGTGCTGCTGTCGCCGGCCACGCCGGCCGCAGCAGCGGCACCGGCCGCGGTTTTTGTCTGGAACGGCGCCTCCGGCGACTGCCTGGATCAGCACTACAACGGCAACCAACCGACCACCACCGCATCCGCCTGGTACGAATGCCACTATTTCGGCAACCAGCAGTGGACGTTCGTAACCGTGGACACCAACGCCTATTGGCTGGTCAACGCGCGCAGTGGGTGGTGCCTGTCGGCGCCGAACGGCGCAGGCAGCCAGGTGTATGCGGAAGTCTGCAGCAGGCCCATCCCGAACAAGCAGATCTGGGTGCCATCGTCGGCCCCGGACGGAGGCCACATCATGATCAATAGGCTGTCCGGTCAGTGCCTGGTGGAAGCGCCTGACTACAAGGTGTTCGTGGCCAAGTGCGACTCGAAGGCGGGGGTCCAGCGCTGGTATTGGGGCTGAGGAACGGGTCGTCGGCTCCGGCCCCTGGAACGGAGCCGACATCAATACATCGGTTGACGATACATATCGGCCGGCGTACGGTCAGCGGCCATGCAGATACCGACGTTGCTCATCCTCGCGGGCCTGGCCGAGCAACCCCGCCATGGCTACGGCATCGTTCAGGTGGTGGCCGACCTCTCCGCCGGTGAGGTGAAGCTGCGGCCGGGCACGCTCTACGGGGCGCTCGAGCGGCTCACCGAGCAGGGGCTGATCGAGGTGGATCACGAGGAGGCGGTGGAGGGCCGGCTGCGCCGCTATTACCGGCTCACCACGGAGGGCGCCGCCGCGCTCGGGGCCGAGATCGATCGGCTGCAGCGGCACACGGAGGCGGCCCGGAAGCAGCTGCGCCTGCGGCCCGCAGGGGGCACGGCGTGAGCGACGAGGCACGGCAGGTGCGCCGCTACCGCCTTCTCTTGCTCGCCTACCCGGGACGCTTCCGGCGCCGGCGCGGCACCGAGATGATCACCACGATGCTGGAGCTGGGTGAGCCGAGCCGCTCCGACGCCTGGCACCTGATCGCCAGCGGGGTGCGCGAACGGTTCCGGCTCCCCTCGGGCCGTCCGTTCACAGTGGTCGGCGCGTTGCTGGTGACCCTGGCGCTCGGCATGTTCGGCGCGGCCGCCGGCAGTTGGCTCGGCTCTCCCGGCCTGCCGGCCCGGTCCGAGGTCATGCACCTGGTGAACCCCGCGGTCAGCAACCCGATGGCGAGCTTCTCCCACCGAACCAGCTGGTCGGGCCGAGCCGATTCCCTCAACTTCACGCTGGCACCGAAGGCGCAGCAGCCAAGCTGGACCGTCGAAGATGCCCGCACCGGCCTGATCGCGGCCGGCTGGACGATCACCGAGTTCACCGCCGACCCGCGCCCGGCGTCGATCACCTGCACCACTGACGACATCTGCACCTTCGATTCCTCGTCCGCGACCGTGCTGGCCGAACGCGACGGCCTCGTCCTCAGCGGCACCGCGACCGACTTCCTGGCCGACAAAACCGGCACCGCCTGGATCGGCGGTCTCACCGGCAGCGTGGTCGTCGGACGGGGCGCCGTCTACCTGCCCCTGACGATCGCCGGCGGGCTGCTCGGCGCGCTGACCGGCTGGCTGCTGACCGCCGCGTTCGCCTACCGGATCAGGTCCCGGCCGCTGGCCGCGGTGTTCACCGGGGTGGCGATGACCGTCGCCGCCCCGCCGGTGTGGGCCCTCATCGTCAACGCCGTCATGCTCGGTCAGCATCTCTCCGGCACCGGGCTGGTCTACACCCTGCATGCGGCGCTGCTACCCGACTCGCACCTCGACGGCGTCCCGGCCTGGCTGATCCCTGCCTGCGCGATCGCGGCGGCGGCGATCGCGATCGGCGTCCTCGTCCTGTCCACCGACCGGGAGGACCTGCCGGGGGCCACCCGGCCGACCTGATCCGCCGAATTTTGACGCGTTATTAACGCCCGGGCCCGGGCGGCGACGGGCCCGGGCGTGGACTCTGGTCCGGTGAGTGAGCAACAGGCCCCACCCGAGTTCGCCGTGCCCGCCGTCATGGCCTCGCCGGCTCACGAGACTCCGCCGTCGAAGGGGGTCGCGGGGTGGTTGCTGCGTCACCGGGTGCAGCCGGTCGGGCCCGCGGCCGGCGAGGGCCACACGGAGCAGCACTCCTGGTGGAAGGTCATGTGCCTGACCGGGGTGGACTACTTCTCCAGCCTGGCCTACGTGCCGGCGATCGCCGTCGCCGCCGCCGGGGCCGTCTCCCCGCTGGCCACCCTGCTGATCGTCGCGCTCACCCTGTTCGGGGTGCTGCCGATGTATCGGCGGGTGACCCGGGAGAGCCCGCACGGCGCCGGTTCGGTGGCCATGCTCGAGCGGTTGCTGCCGTTCTGGCAGGGCAAGCTGTTCGTGCTGGTGCTGCTCGGTTTCGTCGCCACGTCGTGGCTGATCACGATCACGCTGTCGGCCGCGGACGCCAGCGTGCACGTGGTGGAAAATCCGTTCTTCCCCTCGTTCCTGCACGGCCACGAGGTCGCCCTCACCGTCGGGCTGCTCCTGCTGCTCGGGTTCGTCTTCCTGCTCGGCTTCAGCGAGGCCGTCAGCGTCGCCATCCCGCTGGTCGCGCTCTTCCTCGGCCTCAACGCGCTGGTCATCGGGGCCGGCCTGGTCGAGGTCGTCACCGACGGCACCGCCTGGTCGGCCTGGACGTCCGCGCTCGGCGACACCGGCAACCTGTTCCAGCCCGCCTTCGTGGCCTTCCCCCTGCTCGTGCTCGGGCTTTCCGGCTTCGAGACCGGGGTCAGCATGATGCCGCTGGTCGCCGCCAAAAACCTGGAGGAACGCGTCCGCAACAGCCGCCGGTTGCTCACCACCGCGGCGGTCATCATGAGCGTCTACCTGCTCTCGGCCAGCTTCGTCACCACCGTGCTCATCCCGGCCGACGAGTTCGGCCCGGGCGGCGAGGCCACCGGCCGCGCGCTGGCCTGGCTGGCCCACGAGCAACTGGGCGAGGTGGTCGGCACCGCGTACGACATCAGCACCATCCTGATCCTCTGGTTCGCCGGCGCGTCGGCGATGGCCGGCCTGGTCAACATCGTGCCCCGCTACCTGCCCGGCTACGGCATGGCGCCCGAGTGGGGCCGGGCCGTGCGCCCGGTCGTGCTCGTCTACACCGCGATCACCGTCATCATCACGATCGCCTTCGACGCCGACGTCAACGCCCAGGCCGGCGCCTACGCCACCGGCATCCTGGCCATGATGGTCTCCGGCGCCTTCGCCGTCACCGCCTGGGCCTTCCGCCACCGCAAACGCGGCGCCACCGTCGGCTTCGCCCTGCTCACCCTGATCCTGGGCTACGCGCTGGTCGAGAACATCATCGAGAAGCCGGACGGCATCGCCATCTCCGGCCTGTTCATCGCGGGCATCATCATCGTCTCGCTGATCTCCCGGGTCAGCCGCACCACCGAGCTACGCGTCGACAGCATCGAGTTCGACGAGACCGCCCGCCGCTTCATCACCGAGTCGATCGAGCTCGACGGCGCCCTCGACCTGGTCGCCCACCGCCGCCAGACCGGCGACGCGGCCGAATACCGGTTCAAGGAACGCGAGCAGCGCGGCGACAACCCGGTGCCGGGCGCCAACGACATCCTGTTCCTCGAGATCGACGTCGTCGACCCCTCCGAGTTCAGCAACACCCTGCTCGTCCGGGGCATCGACGTCGACGGCTACCGCATCCTGCGCACCGAGGCCCCGGCCGCCCCCAACGCCATCGCCGCGATCCTGCTCGCGCTGCGCGACGCCACCGGCGTACGCCCGCACTGCTACTTCGCCTGGGCCGAGGGCAGCCCACTGGTCCACATGATCCGCTACTTCCTGCTCGGCCGCGGCGACACCGCCCCCGTCACCCGCGAGATCATCCGCAAACACGAGCCCGACCAGGCCCGCCGCCCCGGCGTCCACGTCGGCTCCTGACCAGGGCCGCGCCGGATGCACTGCGCAGTCCACGACAAGCGGGTCGCCTTCGACTTCTGGATCCGGTGGTGGCCGGACACCGGGCTGCCGTTGTACTCGGTGCGACACCAAGACGGTCAACGTGCTCATCTGATCGCGGCCGCCGCCTGATACCGCCCAGTTTAGACCGACTGCTGCCGCACGGACGAACCGGCCGGTCCGTCCGTGCGGTTATCCACAACCGGGTGAAACTGGGCGGCGGCCATCGACCGGTTTGAGGCAGCATGACGGCGTGGACTTACGGGGACCGGCGCGCTTTCTCTGGTGGTTGGGACGCACGAACAAGCGTCGAGTGGCGATGGGGGCGCTGTTCGGCTCGCTCTGGTTCCTCAGCCTGGCCACCACCCCGTGGCTGCTCTCGCAGGCCATCGATCACGGCCTGGCCCGTCAGGATCGCGGCACGCTGATCGGCTGGGCGGCGACCGTCCTGGTCGTCGGCGCGGCCAGCGCGGGCCTCGGGATCATGCGGCACCGCAGCATGACGAAGCTGCGGATGGCGGCCGCGCTGCAGACGGCCGACCTCGTGATGACCCACGCGACCCGGCTCGGCTCGGCGCTGCCCCGGCGGATCACCGCGGGTGAGGTCGTCACGATCGGCATCTCCGACGTGTGGACGATCGGCCGCGCGATGAACGTCGGCGGCGTCGGCGTCGCGTCCACCCTGGCCATCTCGGTGGTGGCGACGATCCTCTTCCGTACGGCACCCACGCTCGCCGTCGTCGTGCTGATCGGCGTACCGGTGCTCGCGGTCTTCGTCGGCCCCCTGCTGCAGCGCGGTCAGCGGGCCGGGCTCACCTATCGCGAGCAGCAGGGCGAGCTCAACACCCGGCTGGTCGACGTGCTCGGCGGCCTGCGCATCCTCAACGGCCTCGGCGGCAAGCAGACACACCTTTCCCGGTACGACGAACAGTCCGCGCGCCTGCGTGACCAGGGGTATCGCGTCGGTGGCCCGTTCAGCTGGATCGGCGCGCTCGGCGACGGGCTCCCGGTCGTGTTCCTGGCCGTGATCGTCTGGCTGGCGGCCCGGCTCGCGGCCTCCGGCGGCCTGACCGTCGGCGAGCTGGTCGGCGTCTACGGCTACACCGCCATGCTGGTCATCCCGGTCAACGTGCTGATCTTCTGCTCGTTCGACGTCACCCGGGGCCTGGTCGCGGCCCGCCGCGTGGTCGACTTCCTGCGCCTGCCCGAGGACGATCTCTCCGGCGCCCCCGGTCCGGCCGGTCCGGCCCCGCTGCGTGACCCGGAGTCCGGTGTGGTCGCCGAGCCCGGCCGCCTGACCGCCCTGGCCGGCGCCCGCCCGGCCGACGCGGCCGAGGTGATCGACCGCCTCGGGGCGTACGGGCCGACCACCGCGACCTGGGGCGACCGGCCGCTGGCGCAGATCGCCCAGCCCGAGATCCGCGCCCGCATCCTGGTCGCCGAGCCCGACGCCGACCTGTTCGCCGGTCAGCTGCGCGACGTGGTCGCCGGCCGCGACGACGCCGACGACGAGCGGGTGCGCGCCGCGATCCGCACCGCCGTGGCCCACGACGTGGCGTCCGACCTCGGCCGGCCGATCGAGTGGTCCGGCCGCAACATCTCGGGCGGCCAGCGGCAACGGGTGCGACTGGCCCGGGCCGTGCACGCCGACCCCGAGATGCTGCTGGCCGCCGAGCCGACCTCGGCCGTCGACGCGCACACCGAGGCCGCCATCGCCGAGCGCCTCACCGCCACTCGCCGGGGCCGCGGCACGGTCGTGGCCACCACCTCGCCGGTGCTGCTCGACCAGGCCGACGTCGTGCACTACCTGGTCGAGGGCCGGGTCGCCGCCACCGGCACCCACCGCGAGCTGCTCGCCTCCTGCCCCGGCTATCAGGCCCTGGTAACCCGCGTCTTCGGGGAGGACATGTGAGCACGTCGCTTCCCGTCGCCGATCAGCGGCAGGTCGCCCGGGCCACGCTGCGCCTGATCGCCGCCGACCGGCGCTCGATGACCGCCGTGACCGTCCTCAACGTGCTGGCCGCCCTGGCCGGCCTGGGCGGCCCGTGGCTGCTGGGCCGCATCATCGACACGGTCGCCGAGGGTGGCGGCGTCGCGGCCGTCGACCGGCTGGCCCTGGGCGTGCTGGCCTGCGCGATCGCCCAGACCCTGCTGGCCCGCCAGTCGCTCGGCATCGCCTACCGCTTCGGCGAGCGCACCGCCGCCCGGATCCGCGAGGGCTTCCTGCGCCGCTCGCTCGGCCTGCCCGCCGCCGTGATCGAACGCGTCCCGGCCGGCGATCTCGCCGCGCGCGGCACCACCGACGTCGACGCGGTCGCCAACACGCTGCGCGACATCCTGCCCAACATCCTCATCGGCGTCGTCCAGATCATCTTCATCGTGATCGCCGTCCTGCTGCTCAACCCGCTGCTCGGCATCGTCGGCGTCCTCGGCCTGTCCGGCATCTGGTTCGCCACCCGGTGGTATCTGCGCGTCGCCCGCCCCGCTTATCTCAAGGAGGGCGAGGCCAACTCCCGCCTGGCCGACGAGCTGGCCGCGACAACCTCAGGCGCCCGTACGGTCGAGGCGTTCGGCCTGGCCGAGCGGCGCCTCGACGCGGGCCGCCGGGCGATCGACGAGACCCGGCGCACCCGGCTGGCCACCCTGGGCCTGCGCAGCGTCTTCTTCCCGTCGGTGGAGATCTCGTACGCGGTCCCGAGCGTCCTGGTGCTGCTGGTCGGCGGGTTCCTCTACTTCGACGGGCACGTGTCGCTGGGCACGGTCGGCGCCGCCGTGCTCTATCTGCGCCAGCTGGTCGGCCCGCTCGACATGATCCTGATATGGATCGAGTCGTTGCAGAGCAGCAGCGCGTCGTTCGCCCGCATCGAGGGGCTCTCCGCGGTGCCCGCCGGGCCCCCGGCGTCGACGACGCTGCCCGACGGTGACCGCATCGAGATCTCCGGCGTGCGTTACGCGTACGACGAGGGCCGCGACGTCCTGCACGACGTGACCTTGACCGTACGGCCCGGGGAACGGCTCGCGATCGTCGGCCTTTCCGGCGCGGGCAAGTCGACGCTGGGCCGCCTGATCGCCGGGGTGGACCGGCCGGCGTCCGGCTCGGTGGCCGTGGGCGGGGTGCCGGTGGCCGACCTGCCGCCCGACGAGCTGCGCCGCCAGGTCGTGCTGGTCACGCAGGAACACCACGTCTTCCGCGAGTCCCTGCGCGACAACCTGATGATCGCGGCCCCCGACGACGAGCTGCGGCGGGCCCTCAAGACGGTCGGGGCCGACTGGGCCGACGACCTCGACCGCGACCTGGGCGAGCACCCGCCCGACGGGGCCCAGGCCCAGCAGCTGGCCCTGGCCCGGGTGGTGCTGGCCGACCCGCACACGGTCATCCTCGACGAGGCCACCGCGCTGCTCGACCCGACCGCCGCCCGTACGGCCGAACGCGCCCTGGCCGCGGTGCTGCACGAACGTACGGTGATCGCGATCGCCCACCGCCTGCAGACGGCCCACGACGCCGACCGGGTGGTCGTGATGGAGGACGGCCGGATCATCGAAGCCGGCACGCACGACGCCCTGGTCGCGGCGGGCGGCCCGTACGCGGCCCTGTGGCGCTCCTGGCACAGCTAGCTTCTGAACACACCGTCCAGGGCCAGGTCGATAGTGCGATCGGCGGCGGCGCGGGCCTCGACCTCGCCGTCCAGGGTGCCCTCGAGCACGCCCTCGACCATGGTGAAGATCAGCACGAGGTCACCGGGTTCGAGATCACGGCGTACGTGCCCGTGCTCCTGCGCCCTTCTCAACGGCTCGGCCAACAGCGCCACAATGCGGCGCAGATAGCGGCCCTGCACGGCGGGCTCGAGGCGGCGGGCCAGCCGGACGAGGGGACGCATGCTCACCTGGGCCCGCAGCACGCCATCGAGCACCGCGCGGAAGGCCGCCGGCTGCTGCCCGGCCGCCTCAACACAGGCCTCGAGCCGCTCAACCTGAAAGGCGATCACGGCCGAGGTGAGGGCGTACCGATCGGGAAAGTGCCGATAGAGCGTCGCCTGCCCGACACCGGCGCGGCGGGCAATCTCCGGCATCCCCACGGCGGCGCGCTCACTGGTCATCAAATCGCAGGCGGCCCGCACGATGGCATCCCGGTTCCGCTGAGCATCACGGCGCCGCGGCGTCTGAACCCCGTACAGCATCCGGCCGCCCCTCCTGCCTGGGCTTCTGCTCCCCGAAGTGACCTACGTTACTGGCTAGTAACGATAATGTCATGAAGTTCAATTTCTCGGAACCGGCTCTTACGCTGCCGAAACTGGAGCGCTCCAGCCCCTCCCACAGGTGAACCCCTTCCCCGTACGGACGTGCCACCACGTCCGCACGCCGGGGCTCGCCGCCCTTGCTCTGCATGAGGAGAGCGCATGGAGCCCCGTCGCAAGATCCTGCTCAGCGTCGCCCTGTCCGCCGGCCTCGTCCTCCCCGGCGTCCTTCCTGCCCCGGCCTCGGCCGCGTCCCTCACCGCCGTTGCCCCGCCCGCTGCGCTCGCCGCCGCACCCGTCGCACTCGCCGCCGCACTTCCCGCCGCCCCGCCTGCCGGACTTCCCGCCGCCCCGCCTGCCGGACTTCCCGCCGCCCCGCCTGCTGCTCTCCCCGCCAAGGCGGCGGTCGCCACCACCGGCTACAAGTTCGTGGACATTTCGGGCGCCGGGGTCACGCTCAAGGCCAACGTGATCGCCCCGGCCGCCGCCGGTCGCTACCCCGCCGTGATCCTTCCCGCGAGCTGGGGCCTCAACGACCTCGAATACCTGGCGCAGGCCAAGAAGCTGGCCGAGGGCGGGTTCGTCGTCGTCTCGTACACGCCGCGCGGCTGGTGGGCGTCCGGCGGGGAGATCGACACGGCCGGCCCCAAGGACATGGCCGACCTGTCCAAGGTGGTCGACTGGACGCTCGCGAACACGTCCGCCGACCCCGCTCGCGTCGGCGCGGCCGGGATCTCGTACGGGGCCGGAATCTCTTTGCTGGGCGCCGCGTTCGACAAGCGCATCCGCGTCGTGGCCATGATGAGCGGCTGGACCGACCTGGTGTATTCGCTGTTCAGCGACTCGACCCGGCATCGCCAGTCGGCCGGGCTGCTGGAGCTGGCGGCCGAGCTGCTCGGCAACGCCGGCCCTGAGCTGAGCGGCAAGCTGGCCGACTTCAAGGCCAACCGCGACGTCGCCGAGGTGATGGCCTGGGCCCGCGTCCGTTCCCCGGCGACCTACCTCGACCGGATCAACGCCAACGCCCCCGCCGTGCTGATCGCCAACGCGTGGGGCGACTCGTTCTTCCCGCCCAACCAGCTGGTCGACTTCTATCGGCAGCTCACCGGCCCCAAGCGCCTCGAACTGCGGCCCGGCGACCACGCGATCGCCGAGCTGGGCGGCGTCTTCGGCTTCGAGAACGACGTCTGGACCGGCGTACGGGCGTGGTTCGACGAGCACCTGGCCGGCGGCGCGCCCGGCACCCAGCCGCCGGTGCTCGTGCGGCCCGACAACGCGGCCACCGAGTCGTACGCCGACTGGTCGGCCCTGAGCACGTCGACGACCCGCTACGGACTGGGCCGCATCCGCACGCTCGACGGCACCGGCCTGCTCGGCGGCGCGCCCACTGCCGGCTGGTCGAAGGCGCTGCCCACCGACAAGGACACGATCGCCAACGGCGGGGTCGTCCTGCTGACCAACGGTGTTTCGGCCTTCACCAACCAGCGCCCGTCGATCTGGCTCCCGACGGTCGACCGCGGCCGCGCCGGCGTCTGGGCCGCCGCCCGTCCCGGCACGGCCCTCAAGATCCGGGGGATTCCACGGCTGCACCTCGACGTGACCCAGTCCCAGGGTTCGGCCGTGGCCTACCTGTACGACCTGGACAGCCTCGGCACGGCCCGCCTGATCACCCACAGCCCCGTCACGTGGTCGGGCACCAACCAGGTCGACCTGGCCCTCTCGGCGGCCGCCTACGACGTGCCCGCCGGTCACTCGCTGACCCTGGTCGTCGACACGGTGGACCCGCTCTACTACGACGCCAACGCCCCCGGCCAGCAGATCACCATCACGGGCGGCTCATACCTGGACGTCCCGACCCGCTGACGCACCCGCCGCACTGCCCGCCCGGCGCCCGGCCTGCGCGGGCCGCGGTCGGAGCCTGGCCCACAACCCGAGGTCGTCTCACCCCGCCGGGGGTGGGGCGGCCTCAGCCGTGCTTACGCCCGCGCCCGCCCGCCGTGCCCGTGCCCGCCGCGTCCGCCGTGGCCGTGCCGGTGTCCGCCCCGGCCGCCCTGTCCCCCGTGCGCCCCGCTGGCCATGACCGCCCGCCGCGCCCGCCAGGCCAGCAGCGACCCGATCGAGACCGCGGACAGGATCGACCCGACCGACACGAACGAGGCGATCGACCCGACCGAGCCGAAGGACCCGATCGACCCGATGGACAGCGCCGACCCGGTGGAGCCGATCGACAGCACCGACCCCTTGGAATAGATGCTCAGCACGGAGCCCTCGGACTTGTACGACAGGATCGAGTCCTTTCTCATGCCGTGATTATCGCCCTCCTCCCCGCTGCCGCGCTGACCCCGGCGTCCGTCAGAAATCCGAGAAGATGTACGGCATCTTGCGCGGGAACATTCTGGTCAACGCACTTATGGCCGCCCCGTCGGCCCGCCCCAGCCCACGCGTGATCACCTCGATCGGGTCGAGCACCCCGTACAGCAGGCCGCTGAACCCACCCACCGAGAGCGTCGCCGCCGGATCGGCCGTCCCCTTGGTCACCGTGAGCCGCCCGCCCTCGCCGACCAGGCGCCACGACCCACCCACGAGCTCGTCGTCCGGGATCTCGATCGTCACGTCACCGTCCCCGACCGCCGTGCCGCTCAGCGCCGGCATGTCGAGCACGCGCACCATCGCCCCGCCGTGCGTCGGAAAGTCGACTCGCCCCTCGCTGGTGACCTGGAAGTCGGTGCCCCACAGCTCTGGCACTTCGTCGGTGCCCACCCGCACGTGCACGCGCGCGATCTGGTCGACGTGCCGCGCGAAGAACTGCAGCAGCAGCGCCCGCCCCAGCGGCCCCGTGGTCAGCAGATCAGAACCATGAAGATCCGCCCCGTACGCCTTCACCCGGTAATCCACGGCCCCGACCACCTCGCCGCCGGCCCGCGCGATCGCCAGCCACCGCTTGTCCTCCCGGAACTCGGCCGCCCGGGTCTCGTCGTAGATCGCGAACCCGTGCCGCTCGGGAAGCAGCCGGTGATGCAAGGCCCGCCACTCGTCGAACCCCTCCCGCATGGGCAGCCGCTCGACCTCACCGGGCAGCTCGGTGCGGGTCAGGTGAGAAAGCCCTTCGGGGGCAAACGTCGCGATGCGGTGGCGAGGCGTCCCGACATACCCGAACCGGGCATAGAAGCTCGGGCGGAACGGATACAACGCGCTGACCGTGTGCCCCTCCTCGCGAGCCTGCCGCAGCAGCCGCTCGAGCACCCCGCGCACCAGCCCCCGCCGCCGCGCCGACGGATGCGACGCGACCGAGGCGATGCCCGCCATCGGATGCACCGTGCCCCGCACGTTCTGCCGCATCCGCAACGCCGCCGCGCAGGCCAGCGTCACCCCGTCCTCCTCGGCGACCATGTTGATCGCCGTCTCGAAGAACCTCATGCGGCGCGCGTACACCACCTCGTCGTCCTCGGGCCAGGGCGAGGCCGAGAACGCGTACGACTGGAGGGGGAACATGGTCGCCGTGCGCTCCGCCGCGCTGATCTGTCGGAACTTCATGGGCCCATCCAACACCGGGAGGACCCTCCGCCGCCTGCCGGATTTCCGGCCTGTGGATAACTCGGAACGCCCTGGTGAACCCCGCCCCACGACTCGCCGGGGTACCCCGGTTTGGCAAGGCCCCTGGTGACCCGCTAATGTTTCTTCCGTCGCCGGGCAAGCCCGCAACACAGGGTGGAGCGAAGCGACATGCGGACGTAGCGCAGCTGGTAGCGCATCACCTTGCCAAGGTGAGGGTCGCGGGTTCGAATCCCGTCGTCCGCTCGGATGGGCCTTCGCAGTCGTGCTGGGCCTGCTCGGTGGAGTGGCCGAGAGGCGAGGCAACGGCCTGCAAAGCCGTCTACACGGGTTCAAATCCCGTCTCCACCTCGGCAGTATGCTGTACCCCAAAGGGCGATTGGCGCAGCGGGAGCGCGCTTCCTTGACACGGAAGAGGTCACTGGTTCGATCCCAGTATCGCCCACAAGTCGGAGGCGGCAGTGTGTCTGCGGAAAGCGCAGACCCTGCCGCCTTGTTCTTTCCGGCGCGACTTCGTCGCGCCAAAGCGGGGGCTTCGCCACCCGCACCCCCTCTGCCGCTCTCACCCTTTGGCCGCGGCTGGGCTGGAAATGGCTACGCCACCCTGCGCCGGCTCCGCGGCCCTCAACAGCAAGGGCTTCGCCACCCGCACCCCTTGCCGCTCTCACCCTCTAGCCGGGGCTGGACTGGAAGCGGCTACGCCACCCTGCGCCGGCTCCGCGGCCCTCAACAGCGGGGGCTTCGCCACCCGCACCCCTTGCCGCTCTCACCCTTTAGCCGGGGCTGGGCTGGAAGCGGCTACGCCACCCTGCGGCTCCGCGGCCCTCAACTTCGCTAGCTCTCGGCACTTTGCTGCTGCCCTTGCCCTTCGCGGGCTGCCTGAGCTGGAGAATGCTTTGCTGGCCGGTGAGTTTGAGGGGCGGGGACGCGGCTCGTTGTCCGGGCATTGTGGGAGCGGGCGCGAACAGGTTGGGAGTGTCGCTTGCGTCAGTCGAGTAGTAACATTGCTACACGGATTCGGGGGTGGGGGCAGTGACGGTCACCAGATTGTCAAGTCGCGAGTTCAATCAGGACACGGGCCGGGCCAAGAACGCAGCTCGCAGCGGTCCGGTTTTCATCACCGACCGGGGGCGGCCGGCACACGTGCTGCTGACGTTCGAGGATTATGAGCAGCTGACCGGCGGGCGAGAGAGCATCGTTGACCTGCTCGGCCTGTCTCCGGATGAGGCTGACATCGAGTTCGAGACCACCGCGTCCCGTGACCTGGCCCGGCCCGCGGATCTGAGCTGATGTTCCTGCTGGATACGAACGTCGTCTCCGAGTTGCGGAAGGCCAAGGCCGGCCGGGCCGACAAGAATGTTGTCGCATGGGCGGCCGGTGCTGCGGCCAGCAGTATGTTCGTGTCGGCGATCACCGTTCAGGAGTTGGAGATCGGGGTTCTCCTGGCTGAACGACGCGATCCGGCGCAAGGCATGATCCTGCGTCGTTGGCTGGAAGCGCAGGTGCTGCCCGCATTCGCCGAGCGGATTCTCTCGGTCGACACCGCGGTTGCCCGACGCAGCGCCACTTTGCACGTTCCCGATCCACGGCCTGTTCGTGACTCGCTCATCGCAGCGACCGCACTCGTACACGGCATGCCGGTCGTCACTCGTAACGGAGCCGACTTCGCGCCCTCCGGCGTTGAGGTGATCGACCCGTGGCGGCCCCTCGACGAGGGTGCCTGAGAATTCCCCAAACCGCGATCGAAGATCCGCCATCGCTCGCAGGCCCGGGTTTGCTACGCCTTTCGCCTTGTTCAGGTCTATCGACGGATCACCTGCAGGTTTGCGGTTGATCGGCCGAGCATGACCCACGAGATGCAGAGGCTGTGTGAAGTGCGGACCGCGGCCTCTCGTCACTTCTGCTCAAGAGCCGAGCCCTCAAGAACCGACCACCTCTCTGCGGAGGTCCGTTCCGGCGAACGAGCAGGCAAGTCGAAAATGGTAGATGAGGCGTGAGCGTCCAGGACTTCTCGAGCTACTGATCGGGCCCAACTCTGCCACGGCGGGGCCGTGACCCCGGGCTACCGCACCGGCACCTCGTTGGTGTAGCCGGTCCGTAGCAGGATTGTGTAGCGGGTCAGTTCGCCGGCCGTCCGGTCCTCCTCGGCCAGCGCCTGGCCGGTGCGGGGGTCGATGATCAGCGAGGTCTGGCCGGTCTTGCCGTTGTCGCCGACGCGTGTGTAGGTGATCGCCAGGCCGGGGCGGCCATGCCGGTCGGTGGCCGGGCCGAGCAGGGTGACGCCCTTGACGTCGGCGAGCATCCGGTATGCGGCGGCCCGCACCCCGGGCGAGACAGGCAGGTCGAAGACGAGGTGCCGCCCGCTCCAGAAGAGCGCGTAGTCGACCGGCTCGGAGATGCCGACGTCCTTGAAGAGCTTCAGCAGCCAGCTGCGCAGCGCCGCCGGATCGGTCGGCAGGGCCTCGAGCTGCGCGGCGGTCAGTGACGTGCCGCCGAGCGGATAGGTCCGGCTCCGGTTCGGCTGGTCGATGTGGCGGCGCGTCCGCGGGCCGGCCGCGCCCTCGACGGCCACACCGCCGTCGGTCCATCGGGTGGGGGAACCGTCGGCCTGCCAGGCGGCCCGGTCCGCGGCGGTGACCGGGGTGGCGGCGAGCCGCTGGAAGAACACCAGGCTGGTGTCGGCGGCTCGGGTCGGCTGCCACTGCTCGTCCTGGAGACGGAGCAGCATGTGGTACGGCCGTTTCGCGGGACCGAGCTGACGGAGCTCGCCGTGTTCTCGGACGACCAGCCAGTACCGCCCGTCGGCGGCGGCGGTGGCGGACCGCTCGGCGGCGACCAGGAGGAGTTCGCGGGCAGTCTTCGGCGCGGCCTCCGGCGCGGGTCCGTTCGTGCCGGTCGGGAAGGGCGCCGGCTGACCGGACTGGCCGAGGACCAGCACGCCGGCCACGGCGGCCGCGGCCACCGGAACCAGGGCGGCCAGCACGAGCCGGCGGGCGGCGGGGCGCGACCGCACCGTCGCCGCGCGGCGGGTCGTCAGGACGTCGTCCAGGACGCGCTGGCCGTCGCTGCTCTGCGCCCATCCGGCGGGTGGCTCGGGGCGTGCCGCCCGGACCATTTCATCGATGTTCATGAGGTCTCCTCACACTGCCAACGGGTTGCGGGCGGGCTTCGGCGCGGTCGACTCGTAGGCCGCCCGGAACCGTTTGCGGGCGCGGTGCAGGCGCACCAGATAGGTGGGCCGGGAGACGTCCAGCACCTTGGCGGCCTCCGCCGGGCTCAGGTCGAACCAGATTCCGGTGATCAGCACCTCGCGGTCCGCCTCGCGCAGTGCCGCCAGCGCCCGGTGCACCTGGTCGCGCAGGGCGACGTCGTCGTCGAGCCGGCCGGCGCCGACCGGCTCCCGGGCGATCCGGCCCTCGACCGCCGTCGACGCGGCGCTCTGCCGGTGCCGGGACAGCACCACTTTGCGGGCGACGCCGAAGAGCCACGCCCGCTCCTCACCCGCCCGGATCCGGTCGAGCGACCGCCAAGCGACGAGGAAGACCTCGCCCACCACGTCTGAGGCGTCCTGGCGGCCGACCCGCCACGAGGCGTACGCGTGGATGTCGTCGGCATGTCGCCGGAAGAGTTCCGTTACCCGTGCCTCGGGATCTTGCATGGCACCTCCGCAAGTAGCTCACTCGGACAGCGGGTACTTGTCGGCGCGGGTGCCGCGGATTACACCGGCGCAAAGATCGATGCTGAGCGAAAGCGCCCAAGTAAACATCGAAAGCGCCCAAGCAAACATCGAATGCGCTCAAGTGAACATCGAAAGCGCCCAAGTAGACCCAGCGCGACCACGCCGCTTGCTGGGTCCGGATATCTGGTCTCGTAAGCTTCTTGATCGATGTCGAAGATGCACAAGGCCTGGAACGGCAGCTGGGCGATCCTCTCGCTGCTCGGGATCACTTTCGGCGCGTTGGCGTTGGCCGGCATTCTCTACTTCGGCCCCGCCTCGAACGCGCAAGCCGTCCGCGACGCGACGGTCAGCAGCGCCTGTTCGCTGACCGGGTGCGACAACCGGGCGATGGCGGTCGTCGGTGTCCTGCTGGTTGCTGTGCCGCTGGGCTGCTGGCAGCTGTTCAAATACTTCTGGACCGGGGATCGGGAGCCGAAGGGCCACCCAGACTGGTACGTGGCCGGCTATGCGGTGCTCTGTTCGATCCTCGCGGTGTCCATCCTGTGGATGCCGGCCCCCAGCCACTCGGGCCGCGGCAACGGCCCGCCCGAGGTGGTGACCAGGCCGGAAGCCGCGTCTCTGGAGGGCGGCATGGGCTGGGGTGTGCTCGCCCTCATCATCGCCGCGATCGCCGTGCGGGTGCTGGAGTCGCGCGAGGCGACCAGGCAGCGCACGGTCTGGCTCGTCGGCCTGGTCCCCTTCCTCCTGGCCGCGATCGTCGCGGCGGCCCGGGCCTGACCCGCCGGTCAGCGGGCGCTCGGGGCGGCTCACGCCAAAACAAAGGGGCGGCTCGCGCCAAAGCAAAGGGGCGGCTTGCACCAGAGCGAACATGGACGATGATCGCTGCTAATCTGTCCGCTGAGTCGATCGGCCGGCGTCACTTTGTCCCGGCCGAACGGGAGTCGACACGAGGAGAGAAGTTTTGCGTACCCCTCTGCGTGCGGGCGCCATCGCGCTTGCCATCACCGCCGCCCTGCTCGGTGGCGCGCTCGCCGCCCAGGCCGCACCGGCCGCGGTCGCCCAGCCGACCGTCACGGTCGGGCCGTTGATCTTCAACCCGCGGGCGCAGGGTGATCACACGGGCAGCATCGACATCGCGATCAAGAACAACTCCGAGCAGCCGTTGAACAGCGGCATCTCCATCACCGAGCCTGTCGCGAACACCTTCGACTTCAACAGCTTCGACGGCGCCGACGGGTGCATCTTCGACTACACCGACGACAACCGCACGATCGTCAACTGCGGGCTCGCGGTCAGCGTCCCCGCCGGTGCGACCGAGATCGTCACCATCGGCTTCCAGTCGTCGGCGGCCCCGCAGCCGTACGCGCAGATCGTCTCGACCCTGGGCCACGTCAGGGTCGGCACCGCCACCGCCGACTTTCCGGCGCTGTTCCGCTCGACCACCGGCTCGCTGCACGACGCCCGCCCGTACGTGCCGGCACCCGTGACCGCCGGCTGACGATCCGCTCCACCACGACGGGCCCTAGTCATGATGACCAGGGCCCTTTCGTATGCCCTAGGAGCCTACGACGGCGAGGATGAAGCCGTCGTAGCCTCTTTCGCCGACTGTCTGGATGGCCACCGCCTCGACGTCGTTGCGGTTGGCCAGCATGTCGACGAGCCGGCGTACCCCTTCCGATCCCTCGTCGGTGGCGTGCAGGACACGGCCTTCGCGTACGACGTTGTCGACCACGATGACGGTGCCCGGGTGGCCGAGCCGAACCGCGTAGTCCAGGTAGATCGCGTTGGACGCCTTGTCCGCATCGATGAAGACGAAGTCGAACGGTTCCGGGTACTCGTCGACGAGCGCCGCCAGGCCGTCGGCTGCCGGCCCGACCCGGATCTCCACGAGATCTCCGACGCCGGCCTGATCGACGGCGGCCCGGGCGACCTCGGCGTGCAGGGGATCCAACTCGAAGGTGATGATGCGTCCGGGTGACCGGATCGCCCGAGCCATCCAGACGGCGCTGTGGCCGCCGAGAGTGCCGACCTCCAGGATCCGCTGGGCCCGGGCGCCACGGATCAGGAGGTGCAGGAATTTGCCTTGGGCCGCCGACACGCTGATCGGGGGCAGCCCCGCCTTCTCACTGGCCCGCTCGACCTCGACGATGACGGGGTCGGAGCCGATCAGGGCGGCGTCGAAATACTTGTCTACGGACGTCCAGGTCTGCTGGTCCGCTGTGGTCACGGCATGAGGCCTCTCGCAGTGCGTCTGCTGTCGGAGCGACGCTAGGCGCGCGGGGGTCAGGCGGTGAAACGATTCGCCGTGGCCGAATCGTGGCCCGGCTGCTCGAACACCTCCAACAACGCCCGCCCGGCCGGTTCGAGGGCGTAGAACACCTGCCGACCGGCCCGGACCTTGCGCACGACACCGGCGCCGTGCAGGGCCGCCAGCTGCTCGGACACCGTGCTGGCGGGCAATCCGAGCCCGGAGGCGAGCCCGGACGTCGTCGCCGGCGTCGTCAACGCCCGCAGGATCAACGCGCGGCGCGAACCGAGCAGGGCGCCCATCCGATCCGGACCCCGTACGTCTCGGCGGTCCGGTTCGGACGCGAGCGCCGCCGCACCGCGACACTGGTACGTCAGTCGCAGGACCGCGGCGTCGTCGGTCGAGCAGCCGACTCGTTGATCGGCGAACAGCATCGGCACCAGCAGCAACCGGCGGCCGTCGGCGGCCAGCCGGGACTCCTTCGCCTTGGGCAGGCTCAGCACCGGCCGTGCCCACCGCGTCCCGCCGTGCAGGTCGCTGAGAACAGCCTCCGGCCCGGCCGTCGCGATGACCCGGCCGCGGCGGAGGATCTCCTCGTCGAGTGCCGAGCGCATCCGTGACCAGAACGGCCGCAGCGCCCGCTGCCAGAAATCGAACAGGCTCTCGGCCAGCAGCGTGAACGATCGAGCCGGGTCCCGCTGATAGCCGGCCAGCCAATCCGGTGCCCCGGCCGGGAAGTGCTCGGCGAACTGCGCGTCGATCGTCGACCGGGGCGTCGCGCACAGCACCTCGAGCTCCTCCTCGACGCTGGGCGCCGGGGAGTCCGCCAGCGGGTGGAACACGTCCGGCGTCCGTTGCCGGGCCCGCACGGCCAGCAGCCGGCCATAGACCCGGAGCGGCGCATCGGCCGCCGTCGAGTCCAGCACGGCACCCGCATGTCGCGCCCATTGCGAATACGGCCACGGCACCGCCGAGCGGCCCCGGCTCAGCAGCTCGACCGCGCCGACGAGCTCGGAGAACTGGCTGACCCCGATCCTCATCGACGCCGTGGCCGAACGGTCCAACTCGATCCGAATCACGGCACCAACCTACGACCCGGCGGCTCGGACGGGTTCGATCGCGAGGTCGGTGATCTGGTCGTTCTTGATGCCGAAGACGAACGCGAAGGACAACGGGCCGCCCGGGAAGTCACCGTCCCCGGAGGCCACCAGCCGGTCGCCCGCGAACGAGGCCGGCGTGAGCACGATCCGGGGATCGATCAGGTGTCCCCGGATCCAGTCGCGGATCTCGGCCTCGCCGGTCCAGGTTTTCCCGTCATCCCGTACGGCGGCACTGTCGCTGAAGACCGCGGCCAGCGCGTCCGTGTCGTGCGCGTTGGTGGCCGCGACGAACTTCTCGACGGCCTTGGGCAGGGCGATGTCGTCGAAGTCCGCGCTGCGCGAAAGCTTCTCGTTCGCGCGTAGCTCCGCCAGTGCGTTCTCGTGCGTCGCGACGACGACGTCGTAACCGGAGTTGCCGAGCACGAGCCGTTGCGGTGGCACGGGTGCGTTCATCGCGGTGATCACGGCCTGCACCCCGCGTACGGGATCGCCGGCCTGGTTGCCGTTCTGGTCCACGAATGCCGCCTTGACGCTCTCGACCATCGGCACGTAGGCGTCGACGGTCTCGTTGACGGGCTCGTTCTGGAAGCCGGCGTAGGCCCGGGTGCGGAAGGCTCCCGGCTCCACGACGAGCACGCGGATACCGAACGGCTCGACCTCCTGGCGCAGGGTCTCCGACAGTCCTTCGAGCGCGAACTTCGCCGCCGTGTAGTAGCCGAAGCCCTGTGCGCCGACGAGGCCGGCCACCGACGACATGGTGACGATCCAGCCCTCGCCGCGGGCCCGCATGCCGGGCAGGACCGCGCGGATCACGTCGGCCACGGCGAACAGGTTGAGGTCGAACGTGCGGCGGATCGTCTCGTCGGGCGACCCCTCGACCGAGCCGAACCAGCCACGGCCCGCGTTGTTGACCAGCACGTCGATGCGGCCGAACTGTTCCTCCGCCGCCTTCACCGCCGTACGCACCTGCTCGGCATCGGTGACGTCGAGCGGGAGAACCAGCACCCGGTCGCCGTACGGTTCGGCCCATTCCCGCAGTTCGGCGGGGCGGCGCGCGGTCACCGCGACCTGATCGCCCTGGCGCAGCGCCGCCTCGGCGTAGACCAGGCCGAACCCGCCGGGCGTGGCCCCCGTGATGAACCAAGTCCTCATGGACTTCTCCCTTCGCTATAGAGCGCAATGTAGCGCTATAGCGTGTACTGTAGCAAGCATGCAGAACGCACGGGATCGCCTATTGCTGGCAGCGGCGGAGTTGTTGGAGAGCGGCGCCACGGTGTCCACCAGGGCGGTGTGCGAACGCGCCGGGGTGCAGGCCCCGACGCTGTATCACCACTTCGGCAGCAAGCAGGGCCTGATCGACGCCGTGGCGAATCACGGCTTCACCCAGTACACGGCGGTCGAGAGTTCCGGCGATCCGCTGGGCGACCTGCGCGAGGGCTGGGACAAGCACGTGCGGTTCGGGCTGGAGCACCCGTCGTTCTACGGGTTGCTCTACGGCCGGGCCGAGCCGGGGAAGCCCTGCGCCGTCACCGCTCCGGCGCACGCCGCGTTGCGGGAGCGGTTCACCGCCGCGGCCACCCAGGGCCTGCTCAAGGTGCCGGCGGAGGACGCGGCCGAGCAGCTGTTCGCCGCCAACATCGGCGTCACGCTCACCCTGATCAGTCAGCCGGAGCCGGACTTCGGACTGTCCGAGCGGGTGCGCGAGGCCGCGCTGGCCGGGGTCCTGCACACACCCTCCGCCGACGCCCCGGCGACCCGGGCCAGCGCCGCGCTGACGTTGCGGGCGCTGGTCGACCACGACCCGGCCGGCCTCACCCCGGGCGAGCGCACGTTGCTCGGCGAGTTGCTGGACCGCCTGGCCCGCTAGGGCATAGGCGGTCGGCTACAGGTTGTTGATCCGGGCCAGCAGCTCGGCCTCGGTCAGGTTTTCCAGGACCGCGTCCTGCTTGCGGCCCAGGACGGCGATCAGCTTCTCCTTCTCGAGCTTCTTGGCCGCCGCCGCCTTCGCCGCCTGGTCCTCCGCGAGGCGGACGGCGATGACGCGCTTGACGACCTCCAGCTTGGTCTCCAGGATCGCCTTGGCCGGGTTGGCCTCGGTGGCCACGAACGACTCGGTGTCGACGGCCTTGAGCTCGGCGTTGACGGCCTTGGCCACGTCGTCGAGGCTGAAGCCGGACTTGGCGGTCAGCGGCAGCTCCCACAGCTGTTCCGTGGTCAGCAGGCCCTTGGCCGACGGATAGCGGAACTTCTCGCGGGTGGCCTTCTCGAAGATGGTCACGATGCCTCTCTCACGTCTCAGAACTGGATGCTGATCAGGCGGCGCCGGCCGCCGGTCATCGTCACCTTGGCGACCACGGAGTTGCGGACCGTGGAGCTGAAGCCGACACCGGAGAGCTGATCCTCCGACGGCTCGCACTTGGTGCGGTCGCCGAGCACCTCGAACACCTTGCGGTGCGGCTGCAGGTCGCCGCGGAGGAACTCGTTGTAGATGCCCCGGGCCGGCTGGTCGTTCACGCACCCCTTCAGCATGAAGAAGTAGTGGCGGTTGCCGACCTCGTTGTCGTCGAAGTAGTTCGGCGAATACATGATGGTGGACACCGGCACGAACTGCTCGGTGGTGATGCCCCACAGCTCCTGACCGGCGCTGCCCGCCCGCATGTCCTTCCCCGGCCGGAAAGCGGTGATCACCTCGCCGGCGACCGTCATCCGGCCCACCTCGACTGTCTCCTTGTGGCCGACCGCCCGCTCGTGGCTGTAATGCTCCAGCTTGCCGTTGCTCTCGGTCTCGATCACGAAGCCGGCGTGGGCGCTCTCCCGCTTGTTGAACTGGTTGACCTCGATCCGGTACTCGCCGTCGGCGATCTTGCCGGCCCAGGTGACGTTCTCGACCGGCTCGCGGGTGAACCGTCCGCCCGCGTTCATGTCGACGTCGAGCTTGTCGCGCTTGTCCTTGTACCAGATGTGGTCGCCGTTGGGCTCGAACACGTGCAGGTCGAGGTCGTCATGGTTGAACCAGGACAGGCTCACCCGCAGCTTGCCGGTCACGTTGCCACCGGCCCGCTTGACCTTCTCCTTGATCGAGTCGGTGACGTTGCCGCCGTACGACCAGGCGAAGTCGTTGTCCCACGTGAACAGCCGCGGGGCATCCGGGTGCCGGCCGGTGGTGAGGCTGACGAAGTGCGGTTCGTGGCTGTTGGCGACCCAGAGGTCGATGGCCGCGGCACCGGGCAGGACGTCCTTCATGAACGCGACCACCGGAATCCGCTCCGGCTCCGCGTCACGAAGGCCCGCACCGGCCGGCTTGGTGGCCGCCCGCATGAGCAGCCCCTCGATGCCGTCCTTCATCCGCGTCTGGGTGTCGTTGTCGACCCACAACACGTTGTTGACCGAGATGTCGGACAGCCGGGCGAACCGCCGCTGCAACGACTCCTCGAGACCCAGCTCGTCGATGGTCTTCATGGCGGCCTTGACCATGGCGGGGGTGATCAACGCCGTCGGGCGCCGGTAGTTCTGCGGCGCCACCTTCGTCTCGAACGACCGGACCGCCTGCTCCAGGCCGACGCCCGCGGAGAGATCCTGGACGAGGGTGCCGATCACCGTGTTGCGGAACCGGGCCGCCGGGTTCGAGGCGAAGGCGTACACGAAGGCCCGCTTGTCGGTGGCCTGCGTCCACTGATTCCGCAGATATCGGAACTCGGTCACCGCCCGGAGATGCTCCGTACCGCGGTAAAGGGCGTTGGAGTCGATGAGGTCGGCGACCGTGTCCAGCGCGTCCGGGGTCAGCTCGGCCAGGCCCCGCTGGAACACCTGCACCGCGGTGTCGAACGCGCCCCGGGCCGCACCGACGTCCTGGGTGCGATGCCGCTTCGCCACCTGGCCGTGCAGGTGGTGCCACACCTCGACCTGGCCGTCGTGCAGCGAGCGGGTCGTCTTCGCCCCGTACTGCGCCTCGGTGGACCGGAAGACGCCGGACAACGGCAGCGTGCCGACGAACTCGTCCAGCGCGGCGGCGACCACGGAGAAGACCGGGTCGGCGGCCGACACCCCGGACCAGACCGTACGGACGTGTCCATTGTGGATCTCGACGACGTTGCCGAGATTCTTGACGAACCCGCGGCAGGTCGAGCAGTCGTACTCGGTCCGCTCCCGGAACCGGAGATTGGTGCCGGCGGGGAACGACTCGAGGAAGGTCAGCCAGAGCGAGTCGCGGTCGAGACCGTCGCCGACGACGTACAACTCGTCCTTGGACATCGCGGACAGACGCGCATTCACATCCGTCACGAACTGCTGGAAGTCGCCCACCGTGTCATCCCCCTTGATCTGCGGAGATCCTACGGAGCGCACGCATTCTTCAGAAACGCATTTCCGCCCGTCCGCACGGTCGCGGACGGGCGGAACGACAACGACCGGGGTCAGCGGTGGGCGCGGAGCCAGGTGCGGATGTCGGTGACGACCTGGTGGTCGGGGTCGCCGAACTCGGGGCGGAACTTCGGGGTGATGTTCATGGTGTGGGCCATGCCGGGGTAGACGATCACCTGGTGGTCCTGGTTGCCGGCCGCGGCCACGGCGGCGTCGGCGGCCAGGGCGACCCGGGCCGGGGTCTGCAGGTCGTTCTCGCCGTTGAGCAGCAGGGTGGGGCCGGTGAACTTGGGCAGGGCCTCGGTCACCGTCGGGAAGCGGGCGATGTCGGTGACGTAGTCCTTCAGCGTCTCCAGGCCCGGCGTGTCCGGGTAGTTGTCGATGCCGCTGGCCCTGCGGAGCACCGCGCCCGCCTCGGCGTCGATGGCGATCTGGCCGTCGTGGTTGGTGTCGGTGCTCGCCTTCACCTTGGAACCGTCGAGCAGCACGGAACGGAACTGGTCGGCCACCTCCTTCGGCTGACCGACGAGGCCGTCGGTCGCTTCGCGCACGGTGAGCCGGCCGTCGCCGTCGACGTCGAACTCGTCGTGCAGCTGCAGCAGCGAACGGCCGAACAGTTGCAGGGTCAGCAGGGTCTTGATGTCCTCGCCGACGACACCCATCGCGACCACCCCGGCCGGCTTCGGGATGCCGTACTTCTTCGGGTCGGCGGCAAGGTTGGCGGCCACGTTCGTACCCTCGCTGTGGCCGAGCAGGACGATCTTCGACGGGTCGATCCGCGCCGAGGCGGCCCCGAAGCGGATGGCCGCGGCGGCGTCGCGCTGGATCAGGTCGTACGGGTTCTTGGGGTTGAGCTGAGCGGGGTCAGTGCTCTCCACCGGCCCGATGCCGGTCACGCCGCGCTTGTTGAAGCGCAGGGTCGCGTAGCCCTCGCGGCTCGCGGCCTGGGCGAGCGGGACGAACGTGGCGCCCTTGCCCTCGGGCAGCGTCTGGTTCATGTCGTTGTGCCCGCTGCCGTGCAGGAACACGACCAACGGCAGCCGGCCCCGCGTGTGACTGGGGTACGTCAGCTCGGCGTCGGTGACCCAGCCGCGGCCGAAATCGATGCGGACCTGCTCGCGGGTGATGCCCTGCCAGCCCGGCGAAGGCGCGGCGGCGGCAGATTGAGCAGATTGAACAGCCCCGCCTCGGGTGTTGCCGATGACGTCCGCGTGGGCGACTCCGACACCGCCGGCGAGCACAGCAGCGGCAGTCAGACCGATGGTGAGGCTTCGGAAATTAGTCTTCGCTGTCATGGGACAAACGCTATTGAGCGCGCTCATCAAGATCGATCCCGTGAGCCCTACTTCTGCTGGTGCAGCAGGCTGTACCAGCCGCGTTCAAAGGACGGTCTCGCGCTCGCCCGCCTGCAGCTCGCCGCGGTCACGGGGCACCTATGCTCGCCTGTGGGAGGCCTGGGACTCTCGGCTCAGGACACGAAAGTGACGTCGGGGAACCGGGGCGACGGCCCGTCGAGCTCGTGACCGTCCCGGCCGCGCAGCCACTTGTCGAAGAACGCGGCCACCAGCTTCCGCTCGGTGTCGACGGCCCGGGCCGGGTCGATGCTGCCGATGATCCGGGTGACGAAGCTGTCGGGCAGGCCGAGCTGCCGGGCGATCTGCGGGATGAGCGGCACGGCGTCCTTGTAGGAGTCCTCGCCGCTCGCCCCCTTCAGCTGCAGGTCGACTCGCCAGCCGGTGCTGTTCTGCCACAACAGCTGCCAGGACGGGGTCTGATGGTGGTCGGTGCCGGGATAACCCATGAACATGAACGGCTGGGCGAGGCCGTGCCGTGCCACCGGCCACAATGCGAGAACGTCCGGGATGAGCGGTGACTCGATGCTGCCGCCGATGTCGATGGCGGCCCTGATGCGGGAGTCCTCGCCCATGGCCCGCAAGGCGGTGAGGCCGCCCGCGGAGACGCCGAACATGCCCGTACGGGAAAGGTCGAGGGCGCCGGAGAAAGCCGACGAGCCGCGGTTGAGGGCGGCGAGCCGGTCGAGCACGAAGCGGGTGTCGGCGAGCCGCGCGTCGAAGATCGTGCTCGCCAGCCGCTGGAAGTCCTCGGGCTGCTGCGCCTCCTCGAACAACTGGTTGAGCAGGCCCTCGACGACGCGACCGTCGGGGAACTGCACCTCGGAGGCGTCGTAGGTGTGGTCGATGGTCACCACCACGTATCCCCGGCTGGCCAGATCCTGCACCACGGTCGTCTCCCAGGTGCGCGGGTCGCCGGCGCCGGGTGAATACAACACCACCGGGAAGGGCCGGCGATGCCGCGCGATCGGGGCGCCGCGGTGACCGCTGGTCCGGGTCGCCGCGAAATCGATCGCCCCGGCCGGGATGCCGTACAGGGTGGAACCGGCGCCGGCGGCACTGCCGAAATGGGCCGCCGCTCCGGGCAACATGTGCGGCGTACGGGGAAAATGGGTGGTGCGGGCGGCCGGATACCAGAGGCTGACCATCAGTTCGCGATAGGGCGGACCGGCCGGCCACGGGTTGGGCCGGGAACGGTCGATCAGGTGCAGGTCCACCGTCCCGACCGGATACTCACCGGTGGGCGGCGGCAGCGTCAGCCGGCCCTGTGATGTGGCGTACGCGGCTGTCGCGGGCGCGATCGCAACACCCCCGACCAGCAACGAAGCAGCTAAGAACGTACGGCGATTCGTCATGAACTGACGCTATGAACGCCGCCCGCCGCGCAGAAGGCGGCTGCCACCCCTCTGCGGCCGGAGGAAAACCCCCTGGCGCCGCCCTGACAAGATCGGCGGTGTGAACCTGCCCGCGAACGTCGAGGCCGTCGTGTTCGACTGCGACGGTTTGCTCGTCGACACCGAAACCGCCTGGACGCGCGCCGAGACCGCGTTGTTCGCCGAGAACGGGCACCCTTTCGGCCTCGAACAGAAGCAGCTTCTGATCGGTCGCACGCTCGCCGACGCGGGCCGGGCCATGGCCGCTTACTTCTCCCGTACGGGTGAGGCGGCCGCGCTCGCGCAGCGACTGCACGACCTGGTCGCGGTCGAACTCGCCGCGGGCGCCGACGCGCTGCCGGGAGCCCGTGACATGGTGGCGAAACTGCGCGACCGCGTGCCGATCGCCGTGGCCAGCAACAGCCCGCGCGCTTTCGTCGACGCCGCCCTGACCTCGGCCAAGCTCGACGACCTGTTCACCGTGGTGGTCACCGCCGACGACGTGGAACACCCGAAACCCGCGCCCGACCTCTACCTCGCGGCGTGCGCGGCCCTGCAGGCCCACCCGTCGGCCGCGGTCGCGTTCGAGGATTCCCGTACGGGGGTCACGTCCGCCCGCACGGCCGGCATGTTCGTCGTCGGCATCCCGTCCCTGCCCGGCACCACCCTCGACACCGACGCCACGTTCACCACCCTCGCCGACCCCCACCTGACCCGCTGGGCGGCCACTGTCTGAAGAGGACCAATACGCGTGTTCAGGTGGTGCTGACGACGGTCTCGGGGGCGGCGGCCTTCGACTCCGTTCCAGCCGACTCGTGTTCCGCAGCAAGTTCTCGTCCCCGTCGCGGGCACAAGAACGCGAGCAGGCTGAGGGCATGCAGGCGCTTCTTGTCGTCGTCGGTACGCATGGACCACACGGTCACGGCGACGACGAGAAGCCATCGAACCAGCAGGACAGCGGCGCTCGCCCCTGCCGCCAGGCCGGCGGCGGCGCCCGCTGTCGCCAATAGATCAAGCACTTCAGTCACGTCCGCCTTGCATCAGAGCCGATCGGTGGGGACTGATCGCGGCCGCCGTTGCGGTAGTTTCGCCGTTCTCAGCGCTCAGCACCTTACTAGCGGGGATGGCTGAATTTAGGGTGCCTGAAAATGATCTAAGGCAATGGGCCGCTATGCGCTAATGATCCCGATAACGCCAAGTAAGTCGATGAGCCTCATCGATCCGCTCGGCGCAGCTGGGTTCCGTAGCTAGACGGCGGCGGGGAGGTTGGCTGAGCTGAAGGCGCGGCCGTCGTCGGTGACGACTGCGGAGTCGTAGCCGTCGGCGGCGCGCTTGGCCAGCCAGGCGATGCCGGCCTCGCCCATCGCGAGCGCGGCCGTGGCGTAGGCGTCGGCGATCGACAGGTCGGGGCCGACGACCGTGACCGAGCGCAGGCCCTTGGCGGCCTGGCCCGTTCGGGGGTTGATCACGTGGTCGCCGCGTTCGTAGGTGCCTGAGGTGGCTACCGCGCCGTCGGTCAGGGCGAGGACCCAGCTGACCTTGTCGGCCTCCCACGGGTGGCGGATGCCGACCCGCCAGGGGCCGCCCTCGGGATGGTAGCCGCGCATGCGGATGTCGCCGCCGGCGTTGATGTAGTGGTCGTGGGAGCCGGCCGCGGCCAGCCGGTGCGACGCCACCTCGACCGACCAGCCCTTGACGTAGCCGGACGGGTCGAGCGACCCCGCGGCGTACGCGTCGAAGTAACCGTCCGTAGCGCGCCACAGGTCGGCGCAGGCCTCCAGCACGTGCCGCAGGTCGGCCGAGCTGTCCTCCAGCCGCAGCTCGCCGCGGCCGAAGCGGGACACCTCGCTGTCCGCCTTGTAGGTGCTGAACCGCCCGTCGACCTCGTGCAGCCAGGCACACACGGCGTCGATGAGATCCGGCCGTTCATCGGCCAGCTCGATGCTGACCGTCGTTCCCATCACATGTTCGACATGGCGCACAGAGCGTGACCTTACGCCTTTGCGGCGTCCAGCGCTGCCTGCAGTGACTTGACATAGGACTCGCTGGTGTAGGTGGCCCCGGAGACGGCCTGGACGTCGGCGGCCTTCTGGGCTTGGAGCGTCGACTGCTTGAGGGCGTCGATCGCGGGCGGGTTGATCGTGCCGCTGTCGTTGGCGGTCGGATACGTCGCCTCGGCCGCGGTGATCTCGCCGCCCTCGACCTTGATGGTGACCTGGATCTTCCCGTACGGGTTGGCGGCCGCGTTGCCCTTGAACACGCCGTCCTTGAGGCCGCTCTTGGGCTTCTCGGGCGCCTTCGCCTCTTCCTTCTCCTCCTCCTTCGCCGCGCCACCGTCGCCGGCCGGCTTGGTGGTGGGCTTGGCGGCCGGCTTCTTGGACGGCGCCGACGTGCTGTTCTCCAGGTTGGAGACCGGCGCCTGGGCGACCGGGGCCTCGGGCGGCGTCACGCTCAGTCGCACCCCGATGATCAGGGCGGCGCCGGTCAGGGTGCCGACGGCGGCTGCGGTACTACGTCGCATGGGGGCAAACTCCTTGTCAGAACTCGAACGGGTCGAGGTGCAGCTGGCTGTCCGGGACGTCCAGATCGCGCAGGGTGCCCACCGCGGCCTCGACGAGCCCGGGCGGGCCGCAGAGGTAGACGTCGCGGCGGCTCACGTCGGGCACCAGGCCGAGCAGGCCCTCCGGCGTGAACAGCCGGCGCGGGCCGGGGTCGTTGCGGCCGCCCACGATGTAACGCACCCAGGCGTCCCGCTGCTCGGCGAGCTCCTCGAGCTCACCGCGGAACACCAGCTCGTCGGGGCGGCTGGCGCGGTAGATCACGATCGTGTCGGCCGGCATGTCTTCGAGCAGGGCCCGGATCGGCGCGATGCCGCTGCCACCGGCGATCAGCAGGGCGCGGCGGCGGGTGCGGCGCTGCGCGGTGAAGGTGCCGAACGGGCCCTCGGCCCAGATCGGCGTGCCCGGCTTCATGTCGGCCAGCTTGCGGGTGTGGCCGCCGACCGCGGTCACGGTCAGGCGCAGCCACTGGGAATTCGGCGCGGCCGAGAGCGAGAACGGGTGCGACTGCCACCAGCCGTTGCGGGTCAGGAACCGCCAGCGCATGAACTGGCCGGCCTGCGCGGGCAGACGCTGCAGGTTTTTGCCGTCGATGTAGATCGAGAACGTGTTGCCGCCCTCGGAGACGACCTCGGCCACCTCGAACTTGTGCCGCAGGTTGAGCCACACCGGCTCGACCAGGCGGCCCCAGACCAGCGCCGAGATCACCAGCGCGGTCAGGGCCGGCCAGAAGATCGAGGCGAACGGGCCGCTCAGGTTGGCCCCCGTCGCG
Source organism: Paractinoplanes lichenicola (assembly GCF_016785085.1). Classification (GTDB taxonomy): domain Bacteria; phylum Actinomycetota; class Actinomycetes; order Mycobacteriales; family Micromonosporaceae; genus Actinoplanes; species Actinoplanes lichenicola. The sequence goes on along the minus strand of NZ_JAENHO010000002.1, from coordinate 312,591 downwards.
ACCTGGTGGCCGTAGCCGAGGACCAGCACCAGATAGCCGGTCAGGTGGATCAGGTGCCACAACTCGTACGGCAGCTTGGTCTTGGCGGCCCGCATCGAGATCAGGCTGATGACCACGAGGATGATCGTCGCCGCGGTGGCGCTGAGCATCTCGGGCAGCGTCGTGATGATCGTGATGCCCTGCTCGACGACGCCCGTCTCGGCGGTCAGCGCGTAGCCGTAGATGATGAAGACGGCGTGGGCCAGCACGAAGACGCACAGCGAGGTGCCCAGCCAGCGATGCCAGCGCAGCAGGTCGCGGGCGCCCACCCACTCCTCGAGCCAGCTGACCCGGCTCATCATGATCAGCTGGATGAACAGCAGATAGCCGCCGATGAGGCCGGTGATGCGCCCGGCCGCGAGCATCAGGCTGGCAGTGTCGCTGACCGCGCCGGCCTCGGTCTCGAACAGCCAGAGCGAGACGCTGGTGGCCAGCCCGCCGAAGAACAGCAGGACCGTGAGCAGGCGGTTGCCCGAGATGGCCTCGGCCGGCGGGCGGTCGTCGGGGATGGGCGGCTGGGCCGGGCCGGAGGCCTTCCAGCCGGTCGGGTCGGTGTTCGACTCGACGACCAGGTCGCTGCGGCGATAAGGATCGTCGCGATAGGGGTCGTCGGGCCAGGGATCACGCGCCTCGTCGACCTCGCGGACACCCCAGCCGTCGGACAAGCCGCGGTCGTCGTCCTGCTCGCCCCACGGGTCGGAGCGTCGCTGAGCGGGCCACTGCTCCTCGTCGTCGGGCGCGGCGCGCAGATCGGCGAAGTATTGCGCGTCCTCGTCGGCCTGGCGGCGCTGATCTCGAAAGGTCTCGAACGTCGGCGGTCCCTGCGCCATGGTCCTCACCCGTTCAGCGGTCGTCTTCGGCGTCGGCCACCCCCTGCGGCTGACGTGACGACCCGGTCTCGGCAAGCCGTCGGGGTGTTGTACGCACCTGGCCTCGGCTTCGCTCAACCGGACGCGGAAATTCTCGCGACTGCCCCGCGCGATAGGTTCGGCGTGTGAATGCAGCGTGAATGCCGAGGACCCCGGCCTGGTCACGGTGGTCGGCATCGGCGCCGGCGGCTGGCCCGGCCTTCCCCGTACGTCGCAGGACGCGCTCGCCGCGGCACAGGTGATCATCGGCAGTTCGCGGCAATTGTCGCTGCTGCCCGACTCCGTGACCGCGCGCCGGGTTCCACTGCCGTCGCCGCTGCTCCCCGGCCTGAGCACCCTGCTCCGGGGCGACGTCACCGTGCTGGCCAGCGGCGATCCGATGTTTTACGGCATCGGGGCGACGCTCGCGCGGCTGACCTCGCGGATCAAGATCCTCCCGCACCCCTCGTCGGTCGCGCTGGCCGCCGCCCGCCTGGGCTGGCCGCTCGCCACGACCGAGGTGCTGAGCCTGGTCACGGCCGACCCGGCGACCGTACGGCGGGCCTTGAACCCCGGGCGGCGCCTGCTCGTGCTGTCGCGGGACGCCTCGACCCCGGCCCAGGTGGCCGCGCTGGTGCGCGAGGCCGGCTACGGCTCCGCCGCGATCACGGTGTTGTCGCAGCTGGGCGGGCCCGCGGAGGAGGTCGTGACCGGGGTCGCGGGGTCGTGGGAGCACCCGCCGGGCGACCCGCTGAACGTGGTCGCGATCGACTGCGGGGACGGGCCGCCGACGTCGCTCGTGCCGGGGCTGGCCGATTCCTCGTACGAGACGGACGGGCAGCTGACCAAGCGCGAGGTGCGGGCCGTGACGCTGGCCGTGCTGGCGCCGGTGCCGGGTGAGCTGCTGTGGGACGTGGGTGCGGGGTCGGGGTCGATCGGGATCGAGTGGATGCGTAGTCACCCCTCTTGCCGGGCCGTTGCCGTCGAGTCTTCCGCGGCACGCTCAATGACAATTCGGACAAATGCGTCAACTCTCGGCGTGCCCGGCTTGAGAGTGGTGACTGGGCAGGCGCCCGCTGCTCTGGATGGTTTGGACACCCCCGACGTCGTGTTCATCGGCGGGGGCCTGACACACCCGGGCGTGCTCGACGCGTGCCTGGCCGCGCTGCGCCCCGGTGGCCGGCTGGTGGCCAACGCGGTGACGCTGGAATCCGAGGCAGTGGTGGCCGCGGCCCACGCCAAGCTGGGCGGCGAGCTGATCCGCTTGTCGGTGAGCCGGGGCTCGCCGGTGGGCGGCTTCACGGGATGGAGACCCATGATGCCGGTGACGATCTGGTCGGTGACGCGATGACGGTCCACTTCATCGGCGCCGGGCCCGGCGCGGCCGACCTGATCACCGTACGGGGGCAGCGGTTGATCTCGTCGTCGCCGGTGTGCCTCTATGCGGGCAGCCTCGTGCCGGCCGAGCTGCTCGAGTCGTGCCCGCCGGGCTGCCGCAAGGTCGACACATGGCCGCTGACCCTCGACGAGATCATCGCCGAGCTGGCCGCCGCCCACGCGGCCGGTCACGACGTGGCCCGCCTGCACTCGGGCGACCCGTCGGTGTTCAGCGCCGTGGCCGAGCAGATGCGCCGCCTCGACGAGGCCGGCATCCCGTACGACGTGACGCCCGGGGTCCCGGCCTTCGCCGCCGCGGCCGCCTCGCTGGCCCGCGAGTTCACCGTGCCCGGGGTGGCCCAGACGGTGATCCTGACCCGGACCGCCGAGCGCGCCACCGCCATGCCCGCCGGGGAGGATCTCGCCACCTTGTCGGCCAGCGGGTCGACCATGGTGCTGCACCTGGCCGTCCAGCGGATCGACGCCGTGACCGCCGAGCTGATCCCGGCCTACGGCGCGGACTGCCCGGTGGCCGTGGTGGCCCGGGCCAGCCGCCCCGACGAGGTCATCCTGCGCGGCACCCTGGGGGACATCGCCGCCCAGGTCACCGCGGCCGGGATCCGTCGCACGGCCGTGATCGTCGTGGGGCCCGCGCTGACCGCGAGCCAGTTCCCCGACAGCCACCTGTATTCGGCGGCCCGTTGCCGCGATGCCTGACCGCGTCCTCATCCTCGGCGGCACCAGCGAGGCCCGGGCCCTGGCGGCCGCGCTACCCGGCATGACCGTCATCAGCTCGCTGGCCGGGCGCACCTCGTCGCCCCTGCTGCCGGCGGGTTCGGTTCGCATCGGCGGTTTCGGCGGCGCTTCCGGGCTGGCCGACTATCTGCGGACCGAACGCATCGACGTGCTTGTGGACGCGACCCACCCGTTCGCCGCCCGAATCAGCGCTCACGCGGCGGCTGCGGCCGTCCTGGTGGGGCTGCCACTGATCGTGCTGCGGCGGCCCGGCTGGACCGAGCAGGACGGGGACGTGTGGCACCGCGTACGGGATCTGGACGAAGCCGCCATCCTCCTCCCCCGGCTGGGCCGGCGCGTCTTCCTCACCACCGGCCGCCAGGGAATCGCCGCGTTCGCCGAGGTGGACGCCTGGTTCCTGGCCCGCTCGGTGGAACCCCCGGCGCCCCCGATGCCGGAACGGCTCGAGGTGCTGCTCGACCGGGGACCCTTCACGCTCGAGGGCGAACGGCGACTGCTGGCCGCGCACCGCATCGACGTGCTGGTCACCAAGGACAGCGGCGGCCCGGACGCCAAGCTGGCGGCGGCCCGGGAACGGGGCATCCCGGTCGTCATGGTGAATCGCCCGGTCACACCGGCGACGGCCCACGAGGTGCCGACCGTCGCGGCGGCGGTGGCCGCGATCAGTTGAGTGCCGCCTCGGTGTGCCGCAGGGCGAACGCGCGTTCCTCCCGGACCCGCAGGACGTTGATCGCGCGCGGGCTGGAGCGGTAGTGCCAGCTCAGGCCGTCCTCGTCGGCGATCCGCTCCGGCTGGAGGCGATCGAATCCGGCGCCCAGCGTCACCGCCCCGCCGGTGCTGAAGCGGATGTGCCGGTCGTGCGGGAAGTCGGACACCTTGGCCGGCGTCGCCAGCGTCACCGTCGCCCGGACACCGCGGGGTGCCCAGATCGCCCGGAGGGCCGCCGCGGTGCTCTCCGCATCGTGCTCGGGGTACGACTTGTCGGCCATACCCACGAGCCTGATCTCCGCGCCCGGGGACGACACGGCCTGAATGCGCTCCAGCAGCCAGCTCAGGTGTTCGCCGCGCCAGCGTCTCGTCCAGTGCCTTCCCGCGTCCAGGTCCCACAACGCCTTGAACAGGTAGCGGTCGAGCAGCGTGACCTGGAGGGCGCCGGTGGCCAAGGGTTTCAGCACGTCGGTCCAGAACTGCTCGCGGGGGCTGCCGTATTCGGCGGTCGCGTCCTCGGCCAGGTCGCGGATCCGGCGCAGGGCGGGACTGTGGACGAAGGTCTCGGCGGTCGCCACGTCGGGGGCGGCGACCGCGTTCAGGACCGTACGCGTCTCGGGGGCGACGACGGCGACGTCCGTGTCCGAGCCCCAGTGCCGGCGCAGGTCGTCGGGCGCGCTGATCGACGCGAGCGCGGCCGCCGCCGGCGTACGAATGGTCCATCGGTTCTGTTTGCGCAGCTCGACCAGGACTGCCTGCCACACGGCGCGGGCGCTCGGCGAGAGCTTCCCGTGCCGCAGAATCGCCCCGACGAGCTCCTTCGCCTCCTGATCGCTGCCGACCACGATCCGTCCGTGTTTCGCTATGTTCTCGGCGGCGGCCCGGTGGAGGTCGTCCGCGCCCTCGCCCGACAGGGTGCCGCCGTCGAAGGCGTTCGCGGCGATCGCGACCCGGACGTACATCAGAGACCGCCGAAGAGCTCGTCGAGGCGCTCGTCGAAGAAGCCGTGGGGCCAGTCGTCGAGGAAGTCGCCCTTGTCGTTGAGGCGCAACCGGCGTGCCGTCGTCCGGCCCCGCTCGTCCTGGTCGACGTAGACGACCGAGACGTGGGCCGCGTCGACAGCGCCTTCCCGGATCCGCCGCTGGGTGCGCAGGATCAGGTGCTCGCTGTGGGTCTCCACGATCAGCTGGTTGCCCCGCCCGCCGGGCCGGGTCGCCTCGATGAACAGGTCGGCCAGCTCGGCCTGCAGACGCGGATGCAGGTGGGTCTCCGGCTGTTCGACCAGGATGATCGACTCTTGCCGGGCCAGCGACTCCACGATGATCGGCAGGATTTGGCTGATCCCGAACCCGACGTCGGCGGGGGTGATGCCGACACCGGTCCGGCGGTCGGTGAGCACCACGGCCACGAGGTCCCCGACGACGCTGAGCCCGCCTCCGGTGCCCAGCGGGAGCACCGCCAGTGAATACGGCACCCCCATCCGCTCCAGCCACTCGTTCACCTGGTCCGCGGCCGTGGCGTTGTCGAACAGGAACATGGCGACGTGCCCTCCGTCGCCGGAGGACCCGGCTTCGGAGGACCGGTCGTAGAACCGGCGCGGCGCCGACCGCAGCGGCCCCAGCCAGACCACGCTGTCCAGCAGCGCGCGGATCTCGGTGGACACGCCGCCGGCGAGCCGGCCCAGCCGGGCGGCGTACGCCTCCAGGCGCCGGCGGTCGGGCTCGGCCAGCCCCGCCACGGCCCGCCGGTCCAGCATCGTTTCCGTGGTCGGCAGGAGCCCGTCGGAGCGCAGCGCCAGCTCCGTGACTCCCCTCCTCCGCAAGGCGCCGGCGACCCGCCTCGCCTCCTGCTCGTGCTCGGTGCCGCGCGTCTCGAACGGGTACAACAGCCCGCCACCGGCGACCGCCGGCCAGGCTTCCCCCAGCTCGACGACCAGGCTGCCGGCGTCCTCGGGATCGCTCCTGGAGAACGAAAGCGCGAGATCATCGACGCCGAACCGGGTGCGGCGGAGGGTGCCCCGGCCGTCCTCCCCGAAGGTCCAGAGGATGTCGCGCAGGCGGGCGGGATCGGCCGTGCCGCCGGGCGGGATCCACGACGGCAGGGCGCCGTAGGTGAAGCCCAGCCCGACGCTCTCGCCGGTGTGGCGGTGCACGACACCGGCGAAGCCGCCGACGTCGGCGACGGGGCCCTGGGTCACCAGCCCGCGCTGCCCGATCGACTGCTTCAGCAGCAGCAGGGCCTGCAGGACGCTCGACTTGCCGGCCGAGTTCGCCCCGTAGACCAGGGTGAGCGGGGCCAGGGGCACGCGGGTGTCCGCCCCGAACGACTTGAAGTTGGCCAGCCGGACCTCGGTGAGCAGGCTCCGGTCCGGGGTGGGGTGGGTGACGGCGGCCTCGGGCGGCTCGGCCAGATAGGCCTGGGGCACCAGCCCGAGCGCGGGATCGAGCTCGGCCCGGGCGAGCACCCGAGCGACATGGCCGGCCGCTTCGACCCGGCCGGTGCTCCGGAAATGACGCACCAGGCCGGCCAGCTGGTCGACGGCCTCGGCCGGGAATTCCAGATCGCGCCGGCCCGCGGACCGGACGAGGGTCTCGGCGTCGACCAGGAGCACCCGGCCGCGCGAGGCCGCCGCGCCGGTCCGCCGGAGCACCCAGATCGCGGTCTTGATGCTGATGTTGCGGAACACGCCGCCCGGGACGGCGATGATCGCCTCGACGGCGTCCCGGTCGAACAACTCCGAGTACGCCGCCGCACGATGACCCCACATGCTGTTCTGGGGCATGACCACGGCGGCGTGCCCGCCGTCCCGCAGCGCCTCGAAGGCGAGGTAGAGCCAGGGCATGTCGCCCTTGGCCACGTCCCAGCCCCACGACTGCACGACTCGGGCTTTCTGCCGGTCGTTGAGCCGCACGCCCCACGGCGGCTGGGCCAGCACCACGTCGGCGAATGCGGACTCGTGCTCCGCGACCTCGAACGCGTCGGCCGCGGTGATCCGCGCGTGCAGGCCGTGCACCTGCAAGCGCAGCTCCGTGCGACTGGCCGCGCGCTCGACGATGTCGGTGCCGACCAGTTCCACGCCCTCGGCCTGCTCGTGCGCCGCCAGCAGCGTGCTTCCCGTACCGCAGACGGGGTCGTAGACGACCGCGCCGGCCCGGACCACGAGGGCCGCCATCAGCTGGGCGACCGATCTCGGCGTGTGGAACTCGCCGACGAGCTTCGAGCTGGTGGTCAGCCCGGTCAGGACCGCCTCGAACGTGTCCGGGATGTCATCGGTCTCGACCCGGTCGACCGCGGCGACGATGGCCGCGTAGGCGTCGGACTCCCCGGCCGCCGGCGGGAGGGGATCCGAGCCGGTCCAGCGCGCGTGCAGGGCCTGCAGGATCAGGTCGACGCCGCGCTCGACGCCGATGCCTCGCGCCAGATCCAGCAGCTGTTTCACGGTCACGGAGAGCGACCCTATTTCATCGACCCACTTCAAGATCGCGGCCCAGCCGGCCCAGTGAGCGGTCCGCCACCACCATGACGAGCAGCAGGGCGGCGACGACGGTCAGGAAGACGGCCAGGTCGTGCAGGCCCGCGGTGTCGGCCCCGCCCACGAAGAACACCCCGGTCGCGGCCGACGAGACCATGGCGCCCAGGTAGGAGAACGTGCGGAGCAGGCCGGAGGACGCCCCGATGCGCGCCGGGTCGGCCTGGTAGTAGACGGCGTTCTGGTTGGCCAGCGAGTTGAGCCCCTGGGGCAGGCTGCACAGCACCGACAGCAGCACCGGCAGCCACAGCGGGGAGTCGCCGTTGAGCAGGAGCATCAGCAGGCTGACGACCAGTTGGCCACCCGCGCCGATCAGCAGCTTGGCCCGGAAGCCCTCGCGCCGGCCGCTCAGGGTCGACACGCCGATGGCCAGCAGCGACATCGGCAGCAGGATCAGGCCGGCGTGGGTGGCGGTCAGGCCGCGGCCGGCCTCGAGCCACTGGGTGAAGCCGTAGAGGTAGGCGTAGGCCGCGGTCTGGGCCAGCAGCGCGCGGACGTAGGTGGCGATCAGCGGCCCGTTGCCGCCGAAGACCCGCAGGTCGAGAAACGGTGCCGAGGTGCGCAGCTCGCGGAGCGCGAAGGCCGCGCCGAGGACGACCGCGACGGCGAGCAGCCACGGGCTCGTCGTGACCAGCATCAGCGCGGTCAGCATGCCGATGAACAGGGCTATGCCGAGCAGGTCGAGCGGCTCCCGGGCCGGGGCCGGGGGCGCGGCGGGGAGGCGTACGAGGGCAAGAATCACGCACGCGACGGCGAGCGGAATGTTGACCGCGAAGATGGCCCGCCACCCGGCCACGCCGATGAGCAGGCCGCCCAGGCTGGGGCCGATCACCACGGTGGTCTGGGCGGCGACCGACAGGGTGGTCAGCACGCCGCGCGGGTTCTCCGCACCCGTACGGCGGATCAGGTACATCGCCGCGGGGAAACCGGCGCAGGTGCCGAGGCCGAGCAGCACCCGCGCGACGACCAGCACGCCGAGGGTCGGAGCGAGCAGGCCGATGACGCCGGCCAGGCCGACCAGCGCGCTGCCGGCCAGATAGAGGCGCCGGGGGCCGTAGCGGTCGACGAGCTTGCCGACGATCGGCTGGCCGGTGGCGGTGGCCAGGTAGAGGCCGGTGACCAGCCAGGCGGTCTGCGCGGGCCGGGCGTGCAGGGCGACACCGATGGGCACCAGGGCGACCGCGATCATCGACGAGTTGATCGGGTTGAGGATCGAGCCCAGCACCATGGGCGCGATCAGCTTGCGGTCGAAGGTAGCGATGTCGTTCACCAAGCTAACGACATTCCCGGAAATTGAGGTGCGAACCGCGGAACGCCGCCGTAGAAAGCGGGGATGCTTTCGCTTCTCTACGCCGCCCAGGATCCTCGGCGACTCGAACGGTTCTGGTCCACGCTCACAGAGGGGCAGGAAAGCATCCCGATCCGCTTCTTCCCCACCGACCGGCCCAAAACCGGCCTCAACCGGGTCCACCTGCATCTCACGAGCGAGACCGAGGAGCATCAGCGGCGGACCGTCGCCCGCGCCCTCGAGCTGGGCGGCGCGCACCTCGACGTCGGGCAGAAGCCGGAGGAGGGTCACATCGTGCTGGCCGATCCCGAGGGCAACGAGTTCTGCGTGATCGAGGCGGGCAACAAATACCTCGCGAACACCGGATTCCTCGGCGAGCTGGCCTGCGACGGGTCACGGGCGACGGGCCTCTTCTGGAGCGCCGCCCTGGGCTGGCCGCTGGTCTGGGATCAGGACGAGGAGACGGCGATCCAGTCACCCACGGGCGGCACGAAGATCGGGTTCGGCGGCCCGCCGGTGGCGCCGCGCACCGACAACGAACGCATGCTGTTCGGGATCGACGGCGACCTCGACCGGCTGCTCACCCTGGGCGCGAGCCTGGTCGAAGGCGAGCCCGTCGACCCCGACGGCATCCCCTTCAAGATCTACTGACCTAGCAGCCACCGGTGCGGCGCGGCCAGCTTGCGGGCGGCGGCCGGCCCCCACGACCCCTGCGCGTACGAGGCGGGCTTGGGCCGGTCGTCGAGCAGCGGCCCGACCGCCTTCCAGGTCGCGCTGAGCCCGTCGGGCCGGGTGAACAGTGCGCGGTCGCCCAGCAGCACGTCGTGGATCAGCCGGGCGTACGGGGGCAGGGGCTCGCCGTTGGGCAGGTTGTCCAGCGGCAGGCGCACCGTGGCCGGCTCCAGGTCGAGGGCCACGCCGGGCTGCTTGACGAGCATCGACAGGTCGATCGTGCCGTTGCCGGCCAGGTCGAACGAGAGCACGTTGGCCTGCGGCGGCAGCCCGGGCAGGGGCCGCTCAGGGGTCCGCAGCACGAGGCTCACCACCTGGCGGCTCTCGGCCATCCGTTTCCCCGTACGCAGCAGGAACGGCACCCCGCGCCAGCGCGCGTTGTCGATCCACAGCTTGGCCGCCACGTACGTGTCGGTGGCCGAGCCGCGCTCGATGCCCTTGATCTGCTTGTAGCCCGCGTGCTGCCCGAGCACGACGTCGGCCGGGTCGAGCGGCCGGAACGCCCGGATCACCCGCTCGCGCGCGGCCTGCAGGTCGGCCGACCCGAGGCTGGCCGGTGGCTCCATGGCGACCTCGGCGGCCACCTGGAACAGGTGCGTGACCAGCATGTCGAGCACCGCGCCGGTGGCGTCGTAGAACCCGGCCCGCTGCTCGACCCCGAGCGTCTCGGGCACGTCGATCTGCACGCTCTCGATGTGGTCGCGGTTCCACAGGGCCGCGAACGCCTCGTTGGCGAACCGGGCGACGTGCAGGTTCTGCGTCGCCTCCTTGCCGAGGAAGTGGTCGATCCGATACACCTGCTCCTCGTCGAGCACCCGGTGCACGAGCCGGTTGAGCGAGCGGAACGTCGACGGCGACGTGCCGAACGGCTTCTCGAAGACGACGCGCGACCCCTTGGCCAGCCCGTGCTCCCCCAGCGCCTTGGTCGTCTCCTCGAAGGCCACCGGCGGAATTGCCAGATAGTGCACCAACTGAGACGAGCGCCCCAGCCTCTCGTGGGCGGAGTCGATCACGTCGAGCAGGCTGCCCGGATCGTCGGAATTGAACCCGCCGCCGGCGAAGTGGAGCCGTGAGGCGAACTCCTTCCACGGCCCCTTCGACGGCTTCGGGCCAAATTCCTCGAGAGCTTCCCGTACGTGACCACGAAAGTCCTCATGACTGACGTCGCCGCGGCCGTTCCCGATCAGCACCCAGTCCTTAGGGAGCAGCCCCTCGATCGCGAGCGTGTAGAAGGCCGGGAGCACCATCCGCCGGGCCAGGTCGCCGGTCGCCCCGAAGAGCACGAACACGGTGGGACCAGGAGTCTTCGCCATGACCGTCGAGATGCCCGGCGACCGCCCGGCTCACACCGGCTGTGACGATCGGAACGTCCCCCGGTATGCCTGCGGGGTCGTGGCCAGCCGCTGCGCGAAGTGATGCCGCAGGGTCGCCGCGCTGCCGAACCCGACCCGGGCCGCGATCGCGTCGATGCCCAGCCCGGACTCCTCGAGCAGGTTGCGGGCGAGCAGCATGCGCTGGCTGATCAGCCAGTCGTGCGGCGTGGCGCCCGTCTCGTCGCGGAACTTGCGGGCGAACGTGCGCGGGGCCATGTGTGCCAGGCCGGCCATCGTGTCGACGGTGTGCGGCTGGTCGAGTGAGGCCAGCACCGCGGTCAGCACGGGCTGCAGGGTCGCGCACTCGACGGCCTGGAGCGGGGTCTCGATGTATTGCGCCTGGCCGCCCTCGCGGTGCGGCGGCACGACCATCCGCCGGGCCAGCATCCGGGCCACGGCCGTGCTGTGCTCCTGGCGGATCAGGTGCAGCCCGGCGTCGATGCTGGCGGCCGTGCCGGCGCTGGTCAGCACGCGGCCGTCCTGCACGTAGAGCACGTCGGGGTCGACGATCGCGGCCGGATAGAGCCGGGTCAGGCGGGCCGTGTGCAGCCAGTGGGTGGTGCAGCGGCGGCCGTCGAGCAGGCCGGCCGCGCCCAGCGCGAACGCGCCGGTGCACACGCTCATCACCCAGGCGCCGCGCTCATGGGCCCGGCGCAGCGCGTCGAGGACCGGTTCGGGCGGCGCGAACTCGGGGTTGTCGAACGGGGCCACCACGACCAGGTCGGCCTCGCCCGTACGGGAAAGGTCGTGGCGGACGGCGATGTCGAACCCGGCCCGGCTCGGGACCGGCCCGCCGTCGATCGAGCAGACGGCGAAGTCGTAACTCGGCAGCCCGTCGGCCGTGCGGTCGTATCCGAAGAGCTCGCAGAGCACGCCGAGCTCGAAGACGGCCACCTCGGGCAGGGCGATCACGGCCACGTTGCGCAGCATGTGACGGAGCATACGGCCGCTTGGCAGGATTTTGAAGATGTATGGCATCACTGCCACTGTCGACCATGAGCGAGCGGGACGAAGCTCTAAGTCATGGCTATCGCAATCGCACTGTTCTTCCTGATGATCCTCGCCGCCGCCGTCACGGGCCACACTGTGGACACGCGTGACAGCGCCGACTGGAAGCCTTCGGACGGGGGCTTCCGCCACACCTAGGGCGGCCTGGCGGAAGCCCCGCCGGTCAGTCCGCGATCAGAATCGAGTCGGGACGGATCGTCGCGACGGGCGGCCGCTGCTTGGCGGTGGCCGCCTTCGTGGTGGCCGAGGCCGCGGGCAGCGGCTCGGTGAACGGCTGAGCGGCGTCGGTGCAGGTCTTACCGTCCTGCGGGGCCTGGCCGGTCAGCAGATAGTTGTCGATCGTCGTGGTCGCGCAGACCCCGGAGCCGTACGCGGTGTGACCCCAGTTGTTGCTGGAGAGCAGGCTCGCGTTCGGCGCCAGCGCCCGCGACGACACGGCGCCGCGGTAGTTGGTCGCCGGGTCCCAGAAGTTGCCGACGATCAGGAACTTGTTCGCGGTGCGCTTGGTGAAGGGCCCGGTGTACGCGTTCTTGTCCTGGACGGTCCAGGTCTTGTTCGCACACTGGCTGTCGATCCAGCCCCACGAGCGGCCGAAATACTTGGCCTCGCGCTCGCGGCGGTCGACGAGGGCCGGCCACGAGGACGCGTCGGCCGGGTGCCTGCCGTCGGTGCAGATCACCGTGGCGCCGGCCTCGAAGCCGTTCTCGTACGGGAAGTCGTACGCCCGGGAGGCCTTGGCCGCGTTGACCCGCGCGAGCAGCGGCGCGGTCGTGCCGCCCTCCTGCGCCGTGGCGATCTCGGCGGCCAGCTGCGTGACCCCGGCCCCCGCCTCGGTGCTGTAGAGCGTGCTGAGCACGGCGCTGATGAAGATCGCGTACGTCACCTGGATCGTGCCGCCGGCCCCGTCGGGGAAGTCGAGCGGGTCGGTCTTGAGCCGCTCGGCGATCTGGTCGAAGTGCTTGACCGGATCGCCCTCGGCGAAGACGCACTTGCTCTCGCCCGCCTTGTCGCAGCGGACCAGGATCTCGTGCAGCGCCTTGTACGCCCCGTCGCTGGAGCGCAGCCGCTGGTCGAGGATCTGCCGGGTGTTGCCGACCCACGCCGTCGGGTCGAGCACGCCGTCGACGACCAGGGCCCGGAAGCGGTCCGGGAACATGTTGGCGTAATACTGACCCAGCGCGCTGCCGTAGCTGAAGCCCAGGTAGCTGAGCTTCTTGTCGCCGACGGCGCGGCGCACGACGTCCATGTCGCGCGCGACCTCGGCGGTGGACGCGTGGGCGGTGAGCGGCCGGCCCGTGGTCGAGCAGGCCTGGCCGAGCTTCTTGGAGCCGGCCACGTAGTCGCGTTCCTCGGCGGCGGTGACGGGGAACGGCACGTTCAGCAGGTTGAGCACCTCGGCCTGCGCCCGCACCGAGGGGAAGCACTTGACCTGCTCGCTGGCGCCGATGCCGCGCGGGTCGACGCCGACGACGTCGAAGCGCTCGGTCAGGGCGTCGCTGAGGAAGTCGGGCGAGGCGAGCGCGAACTGCGTCGCGGAGCCGCCGGGCCCGCCCGGGTTGACGAACAGGCTGCCGATGCGCTTGGCCTGATTCTTGGCCTTGACCCGCAGCACGGCGATCTCGGTGGTCTTGCCCTTGGGCTGGCGATAGTCGAGCGGCAGCCGGACGGTGGCGCACTCGGCGATCCCGTAACACTTGTACCAGTCGAGCTTCGGCGTAGGCACAGCGTCGACAAGCCGAGCTTCTGATTGAGCGCGTCCGGCCGCGGCGGGAGCGGCACCGGCGAAAGCCGAGCCGGTCACCAGTGCGCCGGCGAGCGCGATGGTCAGTAGTCGGTGCGTTCGTGGCATACGGACGACCCTTCTGCTGGTGGAGTCGCGGCGGCGGTGCCGCGACCCTCGGCATTGTAGAGAGTCGATGCACGCTCAGTGATCATGAGCGATATCGCAAAACCGGCGATTCAGCCCGAGACCTTCGGTTCGGCGTCACGGGTGGTGATGGGCCTTTTCGCGGAAGGCCCGCGTCCGGGGCCGTAGGGGGGTGTGATCGCCCCGGCGGCGTTTGGCACAGTGGACGGATGCGCACCGATGTCGACCTGCCCGCCCCGGGACTGCTCTGGACCCGCTGGGCGACGCTGTCCGCCGCGCTGACCGGCATCGGGTATGCCGACGTGTGGTTCGTCGACGACCGCGGGGCGCACCACGACGACCACGGCGGCAGCTGGGCCCGCCTCGCGCTGGTCGAGGGCGCCCGCGCGGTGCTGTTCGGCTACGACCGTGACCACAGCGCCACCGCCGAGGCCGACCCGCCGATCGACCTGCTCACCGGCGCGCCCGAGTGGCTGCCCTGGGACGACCTGACCGCGCTGGCCGAGGCCGACCGGCTGGGCTTCGTGGTGTGGCACGCCGAGGGCCGCTGGTCGCGCACCCGCTATCGGGACGGGCTGGGCGACGGCCTGGTGCAGACCGTCGGCCCGGTGCTCAGCAACGAGAACACGCTGCAGGAGCTGGCCGAGATCATCACCGAGTGGGGCCGGCACGAGCTGGCCTCGCCGGCCGAGCGCGACGACGTGCGCGGCGCGGGCGAGGATCTGCTGACCGCGGCCATCCGCGGCGAGGTCAGCGGCGCGTCGTTCGAGCGGCTGCTGGGCCGGCTCACCGATCCCGCCCTCGACCTGCGGGCCGCGCTGTTCGCGTCGGGCCGGGGCGGCATCACCGCGGGCACCCGCCCGCCGCGCATCCCGGCCGGGGAGCGCCCGCCGATGCGCCGCGTGCGACGGCTCAGCCAGGGCGAGCACGACCGGATGGTGTGGGCCGCCATGCACGAGGCTAGCGAGCTCAACCGGCCCGAACCACCGGAGACGGCCGAGCTCGAGTCGCTGGCCGCGTGGATGCGCGACCGCGCGCCGCAACAGGACGGCCGCTGCACGGTGCTCGCCTACGCCGACGCCACCAGCCTGAGCGTGCAGGCCGGCAAGCACCCGCCGGCCGACCGCCCGGGCGAGCGCCGGTTCGGCGCCTTCCAGGAGGTCAGCGATCTGCTGCGCGGGCTGCGGCGGGCCGAGTCCGACCCCCGGTACGGGCGGTGGCTGTTCATCCGCGTGCAGACGACCCCGACCGAGATCCTCGTCGAGCGCCGGTACGACTCGTGGCCGAAGTGGTGGTCCGACGACGGCGTCTCCGGCCCGTGGCGCACCAACCTGCTGGACGAGATGGGCAGCCGGGCCGTGCCGTGGCGACCGGAGTGGACGCGCCTGCTCGACAACGAGGTGGCCTACCGGCCGGCCGGTTAGCGGGCCTTGCCCGAGGCGAGCAGGGCGACGGATTTGGCCAGTCGCCGCTCGCGGGTCTCGGCCGTCTTCGCCCCGGTGAGCTGGTCGACGTGGTAGCGCTGGTTGGAGAACGACAGCGTCGCCCAGAAATCGCGCGCGGCGGGTTCGGCGTCGAGGGCGGCCCGCAGGTCGTCGGGCACCTCGATCTCGCGCGGCGCGGTGTCCAGCTCGACGTCGAGGTCGTACGTCTCCCCGCCGCTCACGCCGGCCGCCTCGCGCCGCTCCGCGCTGACGCCCAGCCAGTAGCTGCCGCCCATCTTCGCGATCGTCGAGCGGAACGTGAAGCCGTTCACCACCACGACCACCTTGGGCCGGCCACCGCCACCGAGCCCGGCCACGAACTCGTCGGGCACCTCGAAACCGGTGGTATTCCCGCCCGTACGCTGCAGCTCCGCACGCAACTTCATGAACGTCAGACTAGCGTCTCCTCGATCAGCGCGGACCAGTCCGTGACCAGCGGAATCAGGTCGCCGCGCTGCCACAGCGGGAGCTGGTCGGCGAAGTGCGGCGAGGCCGGATCGCCGGACGCCCCGAACGGCACGACCCAGCGGCTGCGTTGCCGATCGGCGATGTCCCACACGTAGCGGGCGACCGGGCCGCGCGAGCACCGATCGGTCACGCCCGGCACGCTGTTGAGGCAGAGCACGGAGTCGCGTTCGCCGCCCAGCTCGGTGCGCGGGATCCCGGCGGTCAGCCCGGGAAGCCGTACGGGCTCGAGAAGGTGCCGCTCGCCCCACGGGCCCGACTCGATCGACGCCGGATCGACCAGTTCCTCGGCGGTCAGCCCGAGCCCGGCCAGCACGGCGTCCAGCATCCCGCCGATCTTGGCCCGCGGATCGGTCCAGCCGTCGAAGAGCGGATCGAACCCGTGCGGCTGCATGAGCGGCTTGAGCGCCGGATGCTCGTGCAGCCGCCGCGCGACCTCGAACCGCCACGCCGCGAGCCGACCGGCTTCGACGCTGCCCGCGGGCATCGGCGTGTCCATGTGGATCCGCGCCGACGGCACCCCCTCGTCGATCAGCTCCCGGATCCGGTGCGCGCGGGCCTTCGAGGCAAAAGCGTTCCCGTACGCCTCCGTGTCCGGCCGCCGATCGTTGGCGTTCACGGTCACGCCCGTCAGCTCCACCCGGGTCATCGGCACATAGCCCGGCCGCCATGCGTACGTCTGATCCCACGCCGGCACCGGCACCCGCCCGTTGCGCGCAAGGCGAACCGGCACCCGGCCCACCGTGAGCTGCAGCGCGCGTCCCGTGGTGTCGGCCGTGAGGATGCTGTTGACCGGCTCCGACCAGCGCTCGAGGGCGGCCGCCACGTCGTCCACGGTGGACGCGTGCAGCAGCGGCAACAGCGCCGAGAACCCGAGATCGAACTCGGCCCGGGTCGGCGTGCGCAGGCTCAGGGCGTCGTCGATCATCGGCCCGCGCGCCGTCTCGATCACCTCGACCAGCTCGCTGCCTCCCCCTCGTACGGGAATGGTCTCGGTGTGCACCGCGACGCGCTCCCACCCGTGGGGACCCCGCGCCTCGACCCCCGTCGGCGTGCGGCGCAGCTCCTCGACGAACAGATCCTGATAGTCGGCCATCGCGTTGGTCACGGCCCAGGCGACGCCGCCGGTGTGCCCGAAATGCTGCACGCCCGGGACGCCCGCGAAGGTCAGCCCGGCCACGTCGAACTCGGGGCAGGCCAGGCGGACCTGCTGATAGACGCCGGGCAGCTCGATCAGCCGATGCGGGTCGCCGGCGATCTCGCCCTCTTTGAGCCACGCGTTGCTGCCGTCCTTGTCACCGTCGGCGAGGAACCAGGCGACGGCGTGCGGGCCCAGTGTGCGCTCGACATGCGAGTTCCACAGCTTGCTGGGAAAACTCGCGAACATGATGTGCCGGGCCAGAAAGACCCCCAGCGACGACCACGGATGCCAGGTGATCCCGCCGGCTTTGACACCGTCGGCATAGGCCCGCAGCCAGGCCTTCGTACGGGAATCGAGCTTGGCGAACGCGCGGCGCGCGGTGTCGTCGATGCGGGCCCGCCGGGCGAACCTGTCCCAGCCCAGCGCGTCGGGGCCCTCCCGCTCGGCCAGCAACCCCTCGGAGCGGCGGCGCTCGACCTCGATCTGAGCCCCCCGATCGGCCGCGGTCACCCGCCCCTGCAAATAGGCCAGCTCATCCACCGAGTCGGCCCGCAGATGCGGAACCCCGAACCCGTCCCGAAAAACCCGCATCCCCCATCCTTACCGAAGCCCACCCCGCAGAGCGACCCGGATCTCAGCCCCACCCCGCCCGGCCGCATCCAGGCCCTCACCCAGCGGCCGGGCCGGTCAGCGCGCGACCCAGCGCTTGATCACGCACTGGTGCGCCGGATCGGCTTGCTGATGAGCGCTTCCACCGGCGAACTACACCCCGCATGTCGGCCGAAACCGGCATCAGCCCGCCGCCCAGCAGCGCCTCAGCGCCTCGCCCGCCTCGCCCCGATCGGCGTCCCGCTCGTAGCACAGTTTGTGCCGCACGCCGGAGTTATCCACAGTCCGCGGTTGTCCACAGGCGCCGCTCCCAAGATCGGCGGAAGGCGACACAATTCTGGGCAGGGCGGAGGCCCCCGGTTGGGGTGGGTTACACGGGCCGCACGGGGCATGATCGTTTGCTTCGGGGCCGGGCTGAGCTGCGAGGGGGGCGACGGTGGACGGGTTCGCGGTGGTGGTGGGGGCCGGGTCGTTCCGGGTCGAGGGTGGCGTGCGGTTTCCGCATCGGTGGACCGAGGGCGGGGTCAGCGTCGGGGCGGAGTTCACCGGGGCTCATCTGTTGCATCTCGCCGCGGCCGGGTGTGTGCTGAACGACCTCTATCGCGAGGCGGCCGAGTTGGGGCTGCGGCTCGGCGGGGTGCGGGTGACGGCATCGGGTGGGTTCGACTCGGAGAGCTGGGCCTCGACAGGGATCGCGTACGGGGTCGAACTGGACACGTCGGCCTCGGCCGAAGAGCAGGCCGCCTTGATCGAGCGGGTCGACCGGATGGCCGAGATCCCGCGGGCGATCCGGGCCGGGGCTCCGGTGCGACGCCGGGAGGGGTCGCACCGGAGCGACGAACCGGCCTAGCGGGTCAGCTTGGCGACGCGGCCCTTTTCGCCGGAGGCCCAGCACGCGCCGCCGGGGGTGCAGTCGACGGCGTCGAAGCTGCCGGTGTCGAAGCGCTTCCAGGTGCGGCCGCCGTCGTAGGACAGGTCGCTGCCGGTGGGGCCGACCGCGAGCGCCGTGTGGCCGCGCCAGGCCGAGCCGGAGCGGTATTCGCCGGGGGCCTTCGCCGCGACCTTCCACGTGCGGCCGTGCAGGTAGGCGGCGCCGTCAGGGGCCGCCGTGGGGGTCACGTAGTCGCCGCCGACCGCGATCGTGGCGCCGCCGGGGCGTGCGGCCAGGCTGTAGATGCCGGCGCTGGGGCCGCTCGGCACGGGAGTGTTCGTGACCGACCAGGTGCGGCCGAGGTCGCGGGACGTGAAGACCCGGGCCGTCGCGCCGCCGCCGGTGGCGAACAGGGCCTTGCCGCCCGCCGAGACCACGCAGGTGCCGCTGGCGGCGAACGCGAACTCGCCGGTCAGCGCGGCGGGCATGCCGGTGGTGGGCCGCACCGCCCAGCTGCGGCCGCCGTCGCGGGTGGCCAGGATGCGGAACTTGCCGTCGACCGGGTCGGAGAGGGCCAGCCCGTGCCGCCGGTCGAGGAACGTCAGGCAGTCGTAGAAGGCGGCCGGGTCCTCGTTGCGGAACGTCTCCGTCCAGGTGCGGCCGCCGTCCGAGGTGGCGTACAGGCGGGAGTCGGGGCCGTTGCCGATCGTCAGGGCCACGGCGTGCCGGGCGTCGAACGCCTCGATGTCGCGGAACTCGAGCCCGGCCGCCGCCGCGGGGCCGACGGACGCCCAGGTGCGGCCGCCGTCGACGGTGCGCAGGATCGTGCCGGCCGACCCGGCGACCCAGGCGGTCGAGCCGCTGACCGGGGCCAGGCCGCGGAACCGGGCCTCGGTGCCGGTGGGGGTGAGCTTCCAGCCGAGGTCGCCGCCGGCCTGGGCGGGCGACGGGGTCAGGGCGAGCAGGGCGACCGCGGCCACTGCCATCGACAACTTTCGCTGCAAGGTCATGTGCCGGAACCTACCGTGTGGGCCACGGCACGGAAACCGGAAGCGCGGCGTGCCGGAAACCCCGGGATACCACAATGTGAGACATGCAGTCTCCCGCCGTCACCGTCGCGATCACCCGCCGCGCCGATCCGTCCCGTAACGCCGAGATGTCCGCCTGGGTGAACGCGGGCACCACGCTGGCCGAGGATTTCCCCGGCTTCCTCGGCACCGGCTGGGTGCGGCCCGACCAGCGCTCCGACGAGTGGCACATGCTCTACCGCTTCGCCGACGAGGAGTCGCTGCGCAACTGGGAGGAATCCCCGCAGCGGCGCTGGTGGCTGTCGTCGGCCGAGGGCTTCGTCGAGCACACGCGCACGGAACGGCGTACGGGAATCGAGGGTTGGTTCGATCCCCCGCAGGGCCACGAGACGAGTGAGACCGGGCCGAAGCCGCCGCCGCGCTGGAAGCAGGCCGTGACGATCTGGCTCGGCTTCTTCCCGGTGAGCCTGCTGGCCGCGGTGAGCCTCAACCACCTGCTCGTCGACCTCAACGTCGTGCTGCGCACGCTGATCAGCACGCTCTGCCTGACCCCGGTCATGACCTATCTGGTGTTGCCGCGGGTGACCCGGCTGCTCCAGCCCTGGCTACGACGCTGACTCGGCGTCCGCCGGGCCCTCGAGGCCGGCCTTCTCGTCGCGCTCGGCCCATTCGAGCAGCTGCTCGAGCGAGTGGGCCTTGTCGTCGATCGTGGCGTGCAGGTCGCCCAGCTCGGCGAAGCGGGCCGGGACGGTCTGGATCGTGAAGTCGCGCGGGTCGGCGTCGGGGATCTCCGCCCACGTGACCGGGGTCGAGACCGTGGCCGTGGGCACGCCGCGCACCGAGTAGGCGCTGGCGATCGTGTGGTCGCGCGCGTTCTGGTTGTAGTCGACGAACAGCTTCGACGGGTCGCGATCCTTGCGCCACCAGGTGGTCGTCACGTCGTCGGGGGCCCGGCGCTCGACCTCGCGGGCGAAGGCGAGCGCGGCCCGCCGCACGTCGCCGAAGCCCCAGTTCGGCTCGATCCGCACATAGATGTGCAGGCCACGGCCGCCCGACGTCTTCGGGTAGCCGGCGATGCCGAGGTCGTCGAGCACCGTACGGGCGACGGCGGCCACCTGCCGGACCCGGTCGTACGGGCAGTCGGGCATCGGGTCGAGGTCGATGCGCCACTCGTCGGGCTTCTCGGTGTCGGCGCGGCGCGAGTTCCAGGGGTGGAACTCGACCGTCGACATCTGCACGGCCCAGATGACGTCGGCCGGCTTGGTCACGCAGAGCTCGTCGGCGTGCCGGTTGTAGCGCGGGAACTTCACCCGCACCGTCTCGAGCCACGGCGGCGCGCCGTGCGGCACCCGCTTCTGGTGCACCTTGTCGCCGGCCAGCCCGTCCGGGAAGCGGTGCAGCATGCACGGGCGCTCGCGCAGCGCCCGCACGATGCCGTCACCGACCGCGAGGTAGTAGTTGACCAGGTCGAGCTTGGTCAGCCCGAGCTCGGGGAAGTAGACGCGGTCCGGGTTCGACACCCGCACGGTGAGGTCGCCGACCTCCACCTCGGTGGCCGGGCTCTTGCTCGAAGAGGCCATGAGATCAAAGTAGCGCCTGTTTCGCGGCTGGGGTGGGAGCGAGGCCGGGTCCAGATTTCGTCTGGTGGTGGCCCGTGGAAGCCCGGCTCCCGGTGTTGGAACCGGGCTTTCGCGGGACGCCGCCAGGCGGGATCTGGGCCCTGCCGCAGCCCCGCCCCAGCCGCGAAACAGGCGCTAACCGAGAACCGCGTCGTCGAGGTCGGCCAGCAGGGTGTCGCCCGAGTCGAGCAGGTCGAGCAGGGGGCCGATGCGCGGCAGCTCGTGGGTGATGAAGTAGCGCGCGGCCAGGCGCTTGCCGTCGTAGAACGGGCCCTCCCGGCCGGCCGCCGCGTTGAGCTGCGAGAGCCACAGCCAGGCGATCACGAGGTGACCGGTGGCCTCCAGGTACGCCGTCGAGTTGGCCAGCGCCGTGGTCGGGTCGCCCGCGGCCCACAGCTTGCGGGTGGTCGTGGCCAGGCGGTCGCACAGGGCGATCACCGGCTGGCCCAGCTCGGCCGGGGCGGCCACGGCGGTGGTGACGATCCGCCCGATCAGCAGCTGCAACCCCGCCCCGCCCCGCATGATCACCTTGCGGCCGAGCAGGTCGAGGCCCTGGATGCCGTCGGTACCCTCGTGGATCGAGTTGAGCCGGTTGTCGCGGTAGAACTGCTCGACCGGATATTCGCGGGTGTAGCCGTAGCCGCCGTGCACCTGGATCGCATGGTCGTTGGCCAGCCGGCACCACTGCGACGGCCACGCCTTGACGATCGGCGTGAGCACGTCGAGCAGCAGGTCGTTCTCGTCGGAGGGCTCGTCGAGCAGCTTCGAGGCGAACAGGATCAGGGCCAGGCCACCCTCCACGTACGCCTTCGAGGCGAGCAGCATGCGCCGCACGTCGGGGTGCCGCACGATCGGCACGGCCGGCGCCGACGGGTCCTTGTCGGCCACCGGGCGGCCCTGCGTGCGTTCCCGGGCGTAGTCGAGGGCGTGCAGGTAGCCCGTGTAGCCCAGCGCCACCGCGCCCGAGCCGACGCCGATCCGGGCCTCGTTCATCATGTGGAACATGTAGGCCAGGCCCTTGCCCTCCTCGCCCACCAGATAGCCGGTGGCGTCCTCGAAGGAGAGCACGGCGTTGGTCGTGCCGCGATAGCCCATCTTGTGGTTGAGCCCGGCCAGGGCCACCCTGTTGCGCTCGCCGACCGTGCCGTCGGCCTCGATGTGGTGCTTGGGCACGATGAACAGCGACAGCCCCTTGACCCCGGCCGGGGCACCGGCCGCCCGGGCCAGCACGAGGTGCACGATCGTCTCGCTCAGCTCGTGATCGCCGCCCGAAATCCACATTTTCGACCCGTTTACCCGATATGTCCCATCAGCGGCGCGAGTCGCCCGAGTTGTCACATCGGCCAGCGCCGACCCGGCCTGCGGCTCCGACAAGCACATCGTGCCGGTGAAGCGTCCCTCCAGCATCGGCCGGACAAAACGGTCAATTTGCTCAGGGGAGCCGTACCGCAGCAGCAAGCTCGCGTTGCCCGCCGTGAGCAGCGAATACGACGAGGTGGCGAGGTTGGCCGCCTGGAACCAGACGAAGCAGGCCCGGGCCACGACGTGCGGCAGCTGGAGCCCGCCGACGGAATCGTCCATCGTCGCGCTGAGCAGCCCGGTCTCGTTGAAGACCTTGAGCGCCGCGGCGACCTCGGGGATGACCGACACCCGGACGCCGTCGAAGGTGGGCTCCTCGAGGTCGGAGCGCCGGTTGTGCGGCGCGAAGTCGCGCTCGGCGATCTGGGCCGAGACGTCGAGGAACGCGTCGAAAGTGTCGCGGGAGTGGTCGGCGAACCTCTCGTTGGCCGTGAGCGCCTCGACGTCGAGCCACTCGTAGAGCAGGAAGTCGAGGTCGCGACGCGAAAGGATCTTGGACACAGCCGGCACCGCCGTTCTCACGAAGGAGGGGTCAGGTCCCTAGTGTGCCCGTTCAGTCCGCCGCGCGGTGTCTCCCCGCCCGCGGCTGTGGATAACCCTGTCGTGACCTCTTGACCGAATACATGGCGTGGTCGGCCGCCCGCAGCGCCTCGTCGGGATCGGTCGCCCCGGCCGCGAGGTGCTCCCCCACGCTGGCCCCTATCCGCACCTGGTTGCCGCCGATGAGGAAGGGCTGGCCGAGGGCGTACCGGATGCGCTCGCTCATGGCCGCGGTGTCGGCCGGCGCCATCACCCCGGGCATCAGGATGACGAACTCGTCGCCGCCGACCCGGGCCAGCACGTCGCGCTCGCGGATGCAGGCGCTGAGCCGCTCGGCCACCTGACGCAGCAGCTCGTCGCCGGCCTCGTGACCGTGGGCGTCGTTGACCGGCTTGAACCCGTCGAGGTCGACGAAGAGCACGGCCACCGGCTGCTCGCGCAGGGAGGCGCCGAGCGCGTCCTGCATGCGGCGGCGGTTGGGCAGCCCGGTGAGCGCGTCGTGCTGGGCCTCGTGGGCCAGGCGCTCCTGGAACGCGCGGTTCTCGGAGATGTCCCGGGCGTTGATGACCACGCCGTGCAGCGACGGGTTGTGCATCTGGTTGGACGCGGTGAACTCGAACCAGCGGTACTCGCCGTTGCCCGAGCGCACCCGGCACTGCAGGCGCAGCACGGCGTCGCGCCGCGAGAGCAGCACGCCGAACTGCTCGCGCATGTAGTCGCGGTGGTCGGAGTGCACGATGTCGAACACGCTGCTGCCGACCAGCTGGCCCTCCGCGAACCCGAGCACGGCGGCCGCGCTGGGACTCGAATACTCGATCTTGCCGTCGGCGTCGAGCACCGAGACCAGGTCGGGGGCGTGCTGGAAGAGGGCCTGGAAGCGCTCGTCGGCCCGGCGGCGCTGGATCTGGGTGCGGTAGCCGAGCACACCCATCGCGAGCACGCCGATCAGCAGCATCGCGCCCAGCGTCATGTTGAGCGTCTGGCTCTTGGTGTGCACGGCGCCGTCGAACGACTTCTTGGTCTGGATCCGCGCGTACGACCAGCCGCCGGGCAGGCCGCGCACGACGATCGCGATCATCTCGGTGCCGGCCACGGTGCTGTACTCGACAAACTCCTGGTCGCCCGCGGCCACGGCATGCCGTACGGCCGGGTCGATCTGGGTTCCGAGCAGCTTCTCCTGGCTGGTGGCGGCGATCGTGCCGGTGCTGTCGGCGACCGCGGTCAGGTGCACGGCCGAGCTCAGCGTCACGGTGTACTGCTGCAGCGCGGTGGTGGCGACGTTGTTGAGGCCGATCAGCACCGAGGCGGGGCGGCCGGCCATCCGTACGGGCACGCCGACGGCCTCGAGGTAGACGCCGTCGACCACCATGATCGAGGAGAAGCCGGCCCGCTGACCCGATTCGAGCATGGCGAACAGGGGTGTCCAGCCGGCGTTGTCCGCGGCGGGTAACCCGGAGGCGCGCGAGCTGGTCAGCATCTTGCCGTCGGCGGTCATCAGCAGGGCCCCGTACGAGAATGTGCTGCTCTTGGCGGCGAAGGCGACCAGCGCGGCCCGGTCGGTGGTGCTGCCGGGGCTCAGGTTCAGGGCGTTGTCACCGAGGAAAGTGCCCAGCTCGCCCGCGGAGAGCATCTGCAGCTGCCCGACGAGCGTCGCGTTGTTGACGGCGAGCGCCCGCGAGTCGGCCTTGTGCACGTCATCCGCGGCCTGGAGCGCCGAGTGGTTGACCCAGAAACCGATCCCGCCCGCGGCGGCCAGCAGCACGACGCCGACCACCACGGCGATCCAGTTGCGCAGCCGCATGAATTCGCCCCTCCTCGCCGGTTGAGATCGGCAGAAAGGGCCGGAACGTAAGAAAACTCAGCGTTCGATCAGCCAGACAAAGCCCAAACCAGGCAAAAGCGCACGACCTTCCCGTACGGCGAGAGGGCCGTCGCTGCTCAGCGCGGTCTCCAGCCAGCCGTAGTGCCCGATCGCCGCCGCCTCGACGGTCTGCGGCTGCTCGCTGAAGTTGGCCAGCCCCACGAACGTGCCGCTGCGCGGATGCCGGCGCCGCCAGGCGAACACGTGGCCGTTGTCGACCCCGACCGTCGCGGTCTCGCCCCCGCCGCGCAGGGCCAGCAGATCCTTACGGGCGACGATCAGCTCGCGCAGCCCGGCGAACACCCGGCCCTCGAGCGTCGCCGGGTCGTGCCGGCGGGCCGCGGCCGCCCAATCCATGTGCGGGCGGTGCATCCAGCGGTTGTCGTCCCGCAGCGCCTCGTCCCGAAGGTAGGCGTCGTCGTTGCGCAGGCCGAGCTCGTCGCCCATGTAGATCAGCGGGATGCCCCCGTACGCGAACGCCACGGCATGCAGCAGAAGCAGCCGCCGTACGCCCATCGGCCAGCTCGCCGGGTCCTCGGTGATCCCGCACAGCGACGCCGCCGAGCCCGAGATCCGCGCGTCCCCCGTGTCCGGATTCTCCTGAAAGAGCGCGCCCCGGGCGTACGAGGAAGGGAACTTGCCGGAGAAGAACGAGTTGAGAAAATTGCGGTGGTTCCACCAGTCCCAGCCGACCGCCGACGCGTCCTCGGCGCTGATCGCCCAGCCGATGTCGTCGTGCCCGCGCACGTAGCTGACCCAGGTCGCCTCGGCCGGGATCGGCTTCATCCGGGCCAGCGACTGCGTCATGAGCCGCGCGTCCTTGGTCGCCAGGCTGCTCCAGAGCATGACCATGAGCTGGTTGTGATAGGCCAGCTCGCACTCGGGGCGGTAGCGGTCGTGCCCGCCGAGATAGGGCACGAGGTCGTCCGGGGCCACGATCGCCTCGGCCTTGAAGATCACGCCGGGGGCGGCGATCCGGACGAGCGCGTGCAGCGCCTGCACGATCCGGTGCACCTCGGGCTCGTTGAGGCAGGTCGTGCCGAGCCGCTTCCACAGGAACGGGACGGCGTCGAGGCGGAAGACGTCGACACCCCGGTTGGCCAGCCACAGGATCGTCTCGAGCATGGCCCGGAAGACGTTCGGGCTGGCCCAGTTGAGATCCCACTGGTAGCTCCAGAACGTGGTCCAGACCCATTCGCCGTCGAAGAGCGTGAAGCTGCCCGGGGCGCGGTCGGGGAAGACCGGCACGATGGTCCGCTCGTACGCGTCGGGCATCTCGCGGTCGGGGAAGGACAGGTAGAAATCCCCGTACGCGGGATCGCCGGCCCGCCAGGCCTCGGCCCAGGGGTGCTCCTTGGCCGTGTGGTTGAGCACGAGGTCGACGCAGAGGCTCATGTCTCGCTCGTGCAGCCGGTCGGCCAGCGCGCTCAGATCGTCCATCGTGCCCAGCCGCGGGTCGACCGCGCGGTAGTCGGCCACCGCGTACCCGCCGTCGTTCTCCCCGTCGCGCGGCCGGAGCAGCGGCATCAGGTGCAGGTAGGTAACTCCCAGCTCGTCCAGATAGTCCAAGTTGTCGGCTACCGCACGAAGGGACCCGGCGAACCGGTCCGCGTAGCAGACGTACCCGACCTGCCGCGCCCGCTGATACCAGCGCGGATCGATCTCCCGCCGCCGGTCGAGCTCGCGCAGCCCGGCCGGGCGCTCGGCGGCCGCGTCCAGAGCCGTCCTCACCAGGTCGTTCAGCGGCACCGAGCCGTAGACGAGCTCCAACGACTCGTAGATGTCGAGCAGCGACGTCTCGAATCGGGCAAGAAAGGCAAGGCCCTCCGAACGGCCCAGCCGATCGGTGGCGTCGGCGGTCAAAAATGGGAGCAGGGCCTCGAACGCGGTTGCGGCCCGGGAGCGAACGGAAGATCCTGCCATCGGGTCAACGTAACCGCCGGTGGCGAGCAGGGGGTGCGCATGCGCAAACTGATTGCCGCTCCTTTGATCCCCGCCCAGCGGCGCGTGCGCGAGGTCGTGACCGCCCCGACCGTCGTGAGCAGCCGCCGCGTCGTCCGCTGCGGCCTCAGCGTGACCGGGGCCGGGCTGTGCGCCGTCTTCTACTGCCTCACCTACACGCCGTCCCTGCTGCCGAGGCCCTGGTTTCTGCAAGGCGTCGTCGCGGGCCTGACCGCCACCTTCGGGTACGCCGGGGGGACGGCCGTCGGGGCGGTGGTGCGCCTGCGCTGGTCGCCGTCGCGCCGGGTTGAGAAGATCGCCTGGCGCGTGCTGCTGGTGCTGGTCCCGCCGCTGATCCTGCTCTCCCTCTGGCTCGGCACCCGCTGGCAGCGCGAACTGCGGCTGCGCCTGGGCATGC
This sequence comes from Paractinoplanes lichenicola, assembly GCF_016785085.1. Taxonomy (GTDB): domain Bacteria; phylum Actinomycetota; class Actinomycetes; order Mycobacteriales; family Micromonosporaceae; genus Actinoplanes; species Actinoplanes lichenicola. The sequence goes on along the minus strand of NZ_JAENHO010000002.1, from coordinate 285,730 downwards.
CGCCCCAGCAGGAGTACGACCTGATGCGCACGGTCGGCATCAGCATCCTGGCCTTCGGCGTCCTGCTGCTGCTGGCCCGCTGCCTGCGCCTGGCCGCGCACGGCTTCGCCCGCCTCTTCGGCCGGCTGGTGCCCGAATCGGCGGCGTACTGCGCGGGTTTCGTCGTGGTGACCGTGCTCAGCTACACCGCGTTCGACGGCCTGCTGGTCGGCAACCTCGTCACCAGCGCCGACCGGTCCGCCGCGATCACCGACAGCGGGACGGGCAACGGCGTCGTGCAGCCGGCCTCCGCCCTGCGCTCGGGCAGCCGGGGCTCACTGGTGACCTGGGACTCGCTCGGCCGCCAGGGCCGCAACTTCGTGACCAAGGCGCCCCCGATCGGCTCGCTCGCCGAGTTCTCCGGCCGTACGGCGCTCGACCCGATCCGCATCTACGCCGGGCTCTCGTCGGCCGACACGGTGCAGGACCGCGCGGCGCTGGTCGTGCGCGAGATGGACCGTACGGATGCCTGGGACCGCTCGGTGATCGCGGTGTTCACGCCCACCGGCACCGGCTGGGTCGACAACGACGTGCCGAGCTCGCTCGAATACATGTATTCCGGCGACACCGCGCTGGTGTCCATGCAGTACAGCTACCTGCCGAGCTGGATCTCGTTCGCGGTCGACCGCACCACGGTGGTCGACGCCGCCTCGGCCCTGATCACCGCCGTCCGGTCCCGGTGGGCCGCGATGCCCGAGACCGACCGGCCCAAGCTGCTGATCTTCGGGGAGAGCCTGGGCACGTACGGCACCGAGAAGACCTTCGGCACGGCGGCCGCGATGGTCGACGGGGCCGACGGGATCCTGCTCGAGGGCCCGACCTTCGCCAACCCGGTGCACCGCGAGCTGACCGCGGGCCGCGCCCCCGGGTCGCCGGTGTGGGACCCGTCCTATCCCGGCCTGCCGGTCGAGTTCTCGTCGGAATCCCACGAGCTGCGCGACCTGGCCGGGCCGCCGCGCAAGGTCGTCTACATGCAGAACTCGTCGGACCCGGTCGTCTGGTGGAGCCCGAGCCTGCTCTGGCACAAACCGGAGTGGCTCAAGGGCACCCGCGGCCCCGACGTCACCCCCGACATGCACTGGTATCCGGTCATCACGTTCTGGCAGACCACTGTCGACTTGCTCTTCGCGAACAAGGCCCCGATCGGGCACGGCCACGTCTACAAGTCGGGAGCCGTCGACGGGTGGGCCGCGCTGGCCCCGCCACCGGGCTGGACGGTCGCCGACACCCTCCGGTTGCGCGCCCTACTCGACGGCTGAGGCGGCGATCTCGTGGGCGAGCACTTCGAGGCCGGCCCGGAACTCGTCGTCCGCGCGGCCCCGGAGGTCGTCCTCCAGGCGGTCGAGCAGCCGGAGCAGCCGGTCGGTGCTTGCTTCGTCGTCAGTTCGGGCCAGCGCCCCCAGCAACCGATGACCGCCGGTCTCGGCCGGGATCGTGCCGTCCAGGATCCGCCGGCTCAGGTCGACCGCCACGAGGGCGGCGCTCTCGGGCGGGCTCGGCGCCACGACCCGCCACTCGTCGAGCATGCCCCGGAGCAGCACTTCCGCATGCTGCACGGGCAGACACGCCGGTGACTGCACCGCCAGTTCGACGGTAGCCTCCCCCGACAGACCTTCGGCCAAAAAGTCACAGGCGAGCATGACCACGTCGTACGGGTCGATCTGCTCGACCTCCAGCCGCGCGGCCAGCATCAGCAGTCGCCGGCACAGGTTGTCGCCCGGTTGCACGGCGCTATCTTTCACCGAGCGGCTGACCGACGCCGCCCCGGGCCGTCGGGTCACCCTCGGTGTCGCCGGCGCCTTCGTTCGCGGCCGCCGGTAGCGCGTTCAACACCAACCGGAGCGCGGTCGCGGCGTCGGTCTCGTCGTGAGCCCGGCGGCCCGGCACGTGCACCAGATAGCGGCCCGGGTGGGCGGCGGGCTCGACGGCGATCGGCACGCCTTCGAAGCGCAGGACGAAGTGGCTGGTGAACGGGAACAGCGCCCGCAAGCGGGGCTCGTGGAAGGCCAGGGCGACGAAGGCCGCCAGCCGGTTCTCGATCAGGCGGTCGCACTGGTTCTCATACATCCACAGCCACTTCGCCTCGCGCCGGTCGCCGCGCTCGCGGGCCTCGGCCTGGGCCACCGAGCCCAGGAACGGCCACGCCGCCGCGATCCTCCCGGGGCGTTCGCCGCGCAGCCACCGGCCGGCGACGCCGGTTGCCGTGGCCAGATCCGGAGGCAGGCCGTGAAGCAGGTTCATGCGACCGGTCCGCAGCGAAAGACGGAAAGGGTAGGAGATCGTCCGCAAGTCGGCGGCCCGCTCACCGAACTCGACAGTCGCGGCCTGGGCCGGGTCGACATCCCCGAGAGTTGTCGGCCGGAACGGTAGCCCCTGCCGGTCGAACTCGGCCTGCCACGCCCGCCACACGCGGTCCAAGGTAACTCGTCGACACGATTGCGTGGCGGTGCGATCTTTGGCGGGTGATGGACGAGGCGCGCACGGCTGACGCGGATGCGGGAAGCACCGGAGGCGTGGGCATGCTGCGGTACTACCGCCGCGCGGGGCTCTAGGCGGTCGTGCCGCGGACCCAGGGCAGGGCCATGCGTTCGATGGCCACGATCGCGTAGTACAGGATGATGCTGACCACGGCCATCAGGGTCAGGGCGGCGAAGGCCGTCGCGGTGTCGCCCTGGCCCGCGGTCTGCACGATGATCGTGCCGAGGCCCTCGTCGACGCCGCCGGATTGCATCTCGCCCACGGCTACGCCGATGACGGCCAGGGGCATGGCCAGTTTGAGGCCGACGAAGATCTGGGGCAGGGCGGCCGGGACCCGTACGCGCAGGAAGGTCTGCACCCGGGTGGCGTCGAGCGACTTGGTCAGCTCGACCAGGTCGGCCGGGGTGCTGGTGAGGCCGGTCGCCGTGGACAGGACGATCGGGAAGAAGCAGAGCAGGAACGCCATCGCCAGCACCGGCGTGGTGCCGAAGCCGAACCAGGCGATCATCAGCGGGGCCACCGCGACCTTGGGGACGGCGTTGAGGGCGACCAGCAGCGGGCCGAACGCGCGCTCGAACGGCTTCCAGGCGGCCAGGGCGGTGCCCAGCGCGACGCCGATCACGATCGACAGGGCGAAGCCGATCAACGTGACCCGTACGGTATCCCAGGTGGTGCTGAGCAGCAGGTCGGGATAGGTGCCGAAGCTCTCGGCGACGGCGGCCGGCGAGGGCAGGATGATCGACTGGATGTCGAAGATCTCGACGACCGCCCACCAGACCGCGATGGTCACGACGATGCCCAGCACCGGCCAAGCCACCGCCGACAGCGAGATCCGCCGGGCCGGGCGGGTGGGACGGGCCACTGTGGCCTCCGACGGGGGCGTCATGGTGTCTTGCACCGGTGCTCCTCGAAACGGGCGGGGGCACGCCGTCGCCGGCGCACCCCCGTCACACTAGAGAACGATCAGGCCTTGGGGGTCAGATCGAAGTTGATGACCTGCTCGGGCTTGAGGCCCGGGTCGATCTGGCCGGAGCCCTGCAGGATCGCGATCGAGCGGGCGACCCGCTCGGCGTCGAGCGCGCCGACCGGGATGCCGGCGGCGGCCGACTTCACGTACGGGCCCATCAGGGTGAGCTCGGCGGCGACGCCCTCCGGCTTGGCCGTCTGCACGTACTTCTGCGTGATCGTGCCGGCCTCGTTCGGGTTCGTGATGGCGTCGTTGAGACCCTTGAGCAGCGCCTCGGTGAACTTCTTGACCTTCTCCGGGTTGTCCTGCGCGTACTTGGACGACGTGATCAGCACGTTGCCGTACAGGTCCTGGAGGACGTCGCTGTAGGGCAGCACGACGGCCTTCTTGCCCTTGGCCACCGTCTCGACGGTCGGCTTGCCCACGACGAACTGGCCGATGCCCTGCACCCGGCCCGACGCGAGCGTGCCGATCAGCGTCTGCGCCTCGCCGTTGACGAACTTGACCTTACTGTCGTCGACGTTGGCCAGCTTGGCGTACGTCGGGAAGAGGGTCTTGACCACCGAGCCGGGCTGGTCGGCGATGGTCTTGCCCTCGAGGTCCTTCGGCGTGTTGATGCCGTTGCCGTCGAGCGCGATGATCGCGGCCATCGTGCGCTGCTGGATGGCGCTCACCGCGGTGAAGCCGGTGACCTTGTCCTTGCCGCCGGCCGCGATCAGACCACCGGTCAGGTCGATCGGCGTGAACTGGGCCTGACCGGCCACGATGGCCGCGATGTTCTTGCCGGAGCCCTGGCCCGGGTTGATCGTGACGTCGAAGCCGGCGTCCTTGAAGTAGCCCTTCTCGAGGGCGACGTACGCATATGAGTCGCGGCCGAACGTGCCGAACGAGGTCAGGTAAGTGATCTTTTCGAGCGAGGCGCCGCTGCCACCGTCGCCGTCAGCCGAGTCGTCGCTGCACCCGGCGGCCGCGCTCATGGTGAGTGCGAGTGCGCCGGCGACAACGGAACGAACGAGGGTCCTTCTGTGCACCGTGATCCTTCCAGAAGGGCATCGAGGCAAATGGCGCGCCGAGGCCTAAGGGGTCGAACGTGGGACAGGGGTGCCCCGACCGGGGATCGTAGGGCAAACTGGCACATGCATCGATGACAAGTTCGTCTCAAACGCCGAAGTAGACGTATCTCTCACGATGGATCATGATGAGCCGCTATGCGTCCTAACAGCGTCTATTGGGGTCGATGATGCGCGTCTGTCTGTTCATCGAGCCCCATCGGGGTGCCTCTTATGACACCCAATCGAGGTTCGCCCGGCATGCGGAAGACGCAGGTTACGAGGGGCTTCTCCGGGCCGACCACTATCGGGCGCTGACCCCTGACCCTGGGCTACCGGGCCCGACCGACGCCTGGGTCACGCTGGCCGGCCTCGCCCGCGAGACGAAAAGGCTGCGTCTGGGCACGTTGGTGAATTCGGCCACATTCCGTCTTCCGGGTCCTTTGTCGATCATCGTGGCGCAGGTCGACCAGATGAGCGGCGGCCGCGTCGAGCTGGGCATGGGCGCCGGCTGGGTCGAGCGCGAGCACACCGCGTACGGGATTCCGTTCCCCCCGGTCGGCGAGCGCTTCGACCGGCTCGAGGAGCAGCTCGAGATCCTGACCGGCTTGTGGGGCACGGCCGAGGGCGAGACCTACTCGTACGAGGGCAAGCATTACCACCTGGTGGACGCGCACGCGTTGCCGCTCCCGGTGCAGCGGCCGCACCCGCCGATCATCGTCGGGGGCAAGGGCCCACGCCGTACGCCGGAGCTGGCGGTCCGGTTCGCCGACGAGTTCAACATGCCGTTCAAGACGGTGGCCGAGACCGCGGCGGCGTTCGACCGGGTGCGTCAGGTGTCCGAGAAGCTGGGCCGCGAGAAGCCGCTGACCCTGTCGGCGGGCATCGTGGTGGCGATCGGCCGCAGCGACGTCGAGGCGCGGCGCCGGGCCGCTCCCCTGCACGTCAAGAGCGTGCTGCCGCCGGAGGATCCGGTAATGGGCTCGCCCGACCAGCTGGTGCAGCGGATCGGCGAGATGCGCGAGATCGGCGCCACCCGCGTGCACCTGCGGATCGTCGAGATGGACGATCTCGACCACATCGACCTGATCGCCGGCGAAGTGCTGCCTCAGCTGTCCAAATAAGCGAGCACGGCCAAGACCCGGCGGTTGTCGTCTTCGGAGACCGGCAGGCCGAGCTTGGTGAAGATGTTGTTGATGTGCTTGCTCACGGCCTTCTCGGTGACGAACAGCTTGCCCGCGATGGCCGCGTTGGACCGCCCCGACGCCATCTCGCCCAGCACCTCCCGCTCGCGCGCGGTCAGCACGTCGAGCGGGCGCGAGCGGTCGAGCAGGCGGGCCACCACCTCGGGATCCATGACCGTGCCGCCGCCGGCCACCTGCTGCACGGCGTCGACGAACTGGGCCACGTCCGAGACGCGGTCCTTGAGCAGGTAGCCGACGCCGCCGCGGCGGTCGGAGAGCAGCTCCCGGGCGTACAGGGGTTCGACGTGCTGCGAGAGCACCAGGATGGGCAGGCCGGGAACCTCACGCCGTACGGCGATCGCGGCCTGCAGCCCCTCGTCGGTGAACGTGGGCGGCAGGCGCACGTCGAGCACGGCCACGTCGGGCTTGCATTCGAGCAGCGTGGGCAGCACGTCGGGCCCGCGGCCGGCCACCGCGACGACCTCGTGGTCGAACGCCTCCAGGATCCGGGTCAGTCCGTCCCGGAGGAGAGCATGGTCCTCGGCGATGACGACGCGCACGGCAGCTCCATGGTCACGATGGTCGGCCCACCCGGCGGGCTGGACACGGACATCGTGCCATCGAAGGCGGCGAGGCGTCGCTCCATTCCGGCCAGCCCGGTGCCCTTGGCCATGTCGGCGCCGCCCTGCCCGTCGTCGCCGACCTCGAGCCGCAGCAGGTCGCCGACGCGGTGCATGCTCACGTAGGCGAACGTGGCGGCGCTGTGCCGCTGCACGTTGGCCAGCGCCTCGGCGACCGCGAAATACGCCGCCGACTCGACCGGCGTCTCGAGCCGCCCCTCGACGTCGGAATCCACAGTGGTCGGGATGCGCGACGTCAGCGCGAGCGCCCGCACCGCGCCGTCGAGCCCACGCTCGGCCAGCACGGGCGGGTGAATTCCCCGTACGAGGTGGCGCAGCTCGACCAGGGCCGTGGAGCTGTTCTCGCGCGCCTCGGCGAGCAGCTTGCGGGCGGTCTCGGGGTCGCGTTCGACCAGCTCCTCGGCCAGGCCGATCGTCATGCCGAGCGAGACCAGCCGGGCCTGGGCGCCGTCGTGCAGGTCGCGCTCGATCCGGCGCAGCTCGGCGGCCTGGGCGTCGACCGTGTCGGCCCGGGTGACGGTGAGCTGGGTGACCCGCAGGCGCAGCTCGGCGGCGCGGGTCGGGGCCAGGAACAGCTTGGCCCAGAGCCCCTCGAAACGGCGCGGATACGGCGCGACGACCAGGCCGAGCGCGAGGAACATCAGGCCCTGCGGGAGCGAGAGAAAACCTTCGCCGATGCTCTGGATGGGCCAGTTCACGCCGTAGCCGGACCAGCCCTCAGCCAGATAGATCCAGAGCGGGAGCAGGACGATCCCCTCGACGCCGTACGCCGGCAGGGCCAGCGTGAGGATGCCGAGCACCAGCCCGCCGATCGCGCCGGGCAGCAGCCAGGCGAAGTCGCGCCAGGTGGCCGGGTCGGTGATCACCCAGTGGTAGCGCTTCCACCCGATCGCCCGCACGCCCTCCGGCTTCGGCCTGTACGGCCGGGGGATGCTCACCCCGTGCCAGCCGGCGATCCGGCGGGCCAGGTTGGCCTTGGCCCGGATCAGGACGGTCACGGCGGGCAGGGCGACCAGCCCGATCCCGAGCACCGGGGTCAGCACCAGCGACACCACAAAGAGCACGAAGAGCGGGATGTTCAGGACCGCGAGCACGATCGAGAACAGCCCGGCCGCCATCGCTCGCAGCCCGTCACGAATCCAGTCTCTTGTCTCCACGCTCCCCATCCTGAAGCACCGCGGTCGCCAACTCAGTAGTGCTAGCCCTACCAACACCTGGGGGCCCTGCACCAATGACCTTGCGGGGGTCCCCACGGTGTGCTTGAGGCATGACGACGATGGCAGAGCGGCCGCGCACGGCCGGAAGCGACTTCGCGGAACTGGGGCGGCGGATCAACCAGGCGGGACTGCTGCGTCGGCGGCCGGGCTACTACGCCCTCCGGCTCTCGCTGGTCGCCGGCGCGCTGATCTGGGGCTGGGGCGCGTTCTTCCTGATCGGCGCCTCGTGGTGGACGCTGGCGGTGGCGCCCTTCCTGGCGGTGGTGTTCGCGCAGACCGCGCTGGTCGCCCACGACCTGGCCCACCGGCAGGTGTTCCGCACCAACAAGCCGAGCCGGCGGGCCGGGCTGATCGCGGGCAACCTGGCGATCGGCATGTCGTACGGCTACTGGATGGACAAGCACACCAAGCACCACGCCAACCCGAACCACGACGATCTGGACCCGGACGTCGGGCCGGGCGTGCTGGTCTGGTCGCGCGAGGCGGCCCAGGGCAAGGGGTTCCTCACGCGCTATCAGGCGTACTTCTTCTTCCCGCTGCTCACGCTGCTCGGGCTCTCGCTCAAGCGGGACAGCCTGCGGTGGATCAACGAGCAGAAGAACCCGCTGGAGGCCGCGCTGATCGGGGTGCACCTGATCGCGTACGTGGGCGCTTTGTTCATCGTGCTCAACCCGCTGCAGGCGCTCGTGTTCCTCGTCGTCCACCAGGCGATCTTCGGGGTTTACCTGGGGATGACGTTCGCGCCCAACCACAAGGGCATGCCGCACCCCGACGGCACCGAGGACTTCCTCCGCAAGCAGGTGCTGACCTCACGCAACGTGCGCGGCGGCCGGTTCGTCGACGCGGCCCTGGGCGGGCTCAACTATCAGATCGAGCACCACCTGTTCCCGGCCATGCCGACCCCGAACCTGCCCAAGGCGCAGCCGATCGTGCAGCAGTACTGCGCGGAGATCGGGGTCCCGTACGAGATGACCAGCCTGACCGATTCGTACCGGCAAGCGCTCGTCCACCTGCACGACGTGGGCGCCGACCTCCGCGCTGCCGCTTAACGGGGGATGTTGCGCAGGTTCGTGCGCGCCAGGTGCAGCATCTGACCCACGCCGCCGGACATGACCGACCGTCCGGCGGCGAGCGCGAACCCGGCCGCCTCCTCCTTGGTGATGTGCGGCGGGATCTCCAGCGCGTCCGGGTCGGTGACCACGTCGAGCAGGGCCGGACCGTCGTGGTCGAGCACGTCGCGCAGAGCACCCCGTACGTCGGCCGGCTTCTCCACCCGTACGGCGTGCAACCCGGCCGCCCGGGCGATCGCCGCGAAGTCGACGTGCTCGTGGTCGGTCTCGAACGGCGGGTCGCCGGCCACCAGCATCTCGAGGCGCACCATGCCGAGGCTGGAGTTGTTGAACACGACCACCTTGACCGGCAGGTTGTGCAGCTTGGCGGTGAGCAGCTCGCCGAGCAGCATGGCCAGCCCGCCGTCGCCGCTCATCGACACGACCTGCCGCGACGGGTCGACCTTCGAGGCACCGAGCGCATGCGGCAGCGCGTTGGCCATCGTCCCGTGCACGAACGAGCCCAGCACCCGGCGGCGCCCGTTCGGCGTGATGTAGCGGGCGGCCCAGCTCGTGCACATGCCGGTGTCGGCGGTGAAGATGGCGTCGGCGGCGGCCTCCTCGTCGAGCACCGAGGCCACGTACTCGGGGTGGATCGGCACCAGATCCTCGACCTTCTTCGTGTACGCCCCCACCACGCGCTCGAGCTCGTCCACGTGCTTCTTCAGCATCTTGCCGAGGAACTTGTGATCCTTGCGTTCCAGCTTGGGCAGGACCGCCCGCAGCGTGGCGCCCACATCGCCGGCCACGCCGAGTTCCAACGCCGTACGCCGGCCCAGGCGCGACGGGTCGATGTCGATCTGGATCGTGTTCTTCTGGGGCAGGAACTACAGCCCCTCCTTGCCACGCAGCGAGTGCCCGATCGGGGCGCCCACCAGCTCGGCCAGCTCGAGCACCTCGGCCCGCGCCCCGGCCGCGCCGACGCCCCCGAAGATCGCCACCGTCCCGGCCGCGTTGATCCGCGCGGCCAGCTCCTCGATCACGTCGGCGGGCGGCGCGCCCAGCACCGGCCCGGCCACCGGACGCCCGGTTCCGGTCTCGTGGGCCGCGTCCGCCTCGAGCACGTCGCCCGGCAGCACCAGCACGGCCGCGCCGCGCAGGCCGACCGCCTGCTGGATGCCGATCCGGGCCATCCGCGGCATCTGCTCAGGCGACGACACCAGCTCGGTCCAGTGGCTGGCCTGCTCGAACAGGCGCTTGGGGTCGGTCTCCTGGAAGAAGCCGGTGCCGATCTCGGTCGAGACGATGTGCGAGGCGATGGCCAGCACCGGGGCGGCCGAGCGGTGCGCGTCGAACACCCCCTGGATCAGATGGGTGTTGCCCGGCCCGCAGCTGCCCGCGCAGACGGCCAGCTTGCCGGTGACCTGGGCCTCGGCAGCCGCCATGAACGCCGCCGACTCCTCGTTGTGCACGTGCACCCACTCGATGGCGTCGTTGCGGCGGATCGCGTCGGACAGCGCGTTGAGGCTGTCCCCCACGATGCCGTAGATCCGCTCCACGCCCGCCTGCACCAGCACCTCGACCAACTGGTCGGCGACTGTCTTGTTTCTCCCGAACACCCCGGCCCCCTCATCGTGCGACTGTGCTGGCATTACCCGATCGTGCGAACGGAGAACAGGATGGATCTGCACCTCACAGACAAGGTGGCCGTCATCACCGGGGGCAGCGCCGGCATCGGCGCGGCGATCGCCCGGGGACTGGCCGCCGAGGGGGCGCACGTCGCGCTGGTCGGCCGAAACCCCGCTCGACTCGACGAGGTGGCCGGCTCACTTGCGGGCGTACGGGTCCTGACCGTCCCCGCCGACCTGGTCGAACCCGACGCCGCGGACCGCGTGGCGGCCGCCGTGCGGGCCGAGTTCGGCGGGGCCGACATCCTGATCAACAACGCCGGCACCGGGAGCGAGGAGACGATCCTGGAGGCTCCCGACTCGCGATGGCAGCACTATTGGGAGCTGCACGTGATGGCGGCCGTCCGGCTCGCCCGCTCGATCGCGCCGCAGATGAAGGCCCGCGGCGGGGGCGTGATCCTGCACAACGCGTCGATCTGCGCCACCCAGCCGCTGGGCTACGAGCCGATCTACAACACCACCAAGGCCGCGCTCGTCATGTTCTCGAAGTGCCTGGCCAACGAGCTGATCGGCGACAACATCCGGGTCAACGCGGTGAACCCCGGCCTGGTGATGACCGGGGACTGGATCAAGACCGCCAAGTCGCTCACCGATGGCACCGAGCAGACGTGGGAGCAGTACCTGCAGAAAATCGCCGACGACAACGCGCCGATCGGGCGGTTCGCCACGCCCGAGGAGGTCGCCGACTTCTTCGTGTTCCTGTGCTCGTCGCGGGCCGCCTATTCGGTCGGGTCGACCTACTACGTCGACGGGGGCTGGCTCAAAGTGACGACCTGAGGAAGGGGACCAGGATCGGGAGCACGGCTGCCGCCTGCATCGCCACCATGTGATCGGCGTCTTGGACAAGTCGAACATCCCACCCTCGCTGTAGGATGTCCGTTTTGCGCTTCATTAGTGGCTCGGCGAGCGCAACGTAGGCGTTGTCCCAGGCCGGGCCGTACTGGATGTTGTCGTTCTCGCCGGCGAACGCGAGCCGGGGGATGTCGAGCCGCACCTGCGAGTCGTCGAACTGCCGGAGCGACTTGTAGAGCGTGACGAACTGCCGGGTCTGGTCGGGCGTCTGGGTGAAGGCCACCGAATCCCAGTCGCCCGGCACGGCCTCACCCGACGGCGGGGGCGGCGGGTCGCCGGCCATGCGGTGGGCGGTGTTGGTGACGGCCAGCATCGCCTCGTACGGCCCGTCGAGCGGCGGGAAACCACCCATGGCCAGGGCGGTGAGCCGGTCGGTGCGGATGGCCAGCTGCAGGCCGGCGAGGGCCGTCCAGGAATAGCCGTAGTAGGCGAACCACTCGGCGCCGGCCGCGTCGGCGATGGCCAGCAGGTCGGCCGCCACGGCGTCGGCGGTGAGGGTGAGCGGGGCCGGGTGCTCGTTGAGATGGCCCTCGTAGTCGGCGGTGATCACCGTGAAGCCGGCCTCGGCCAGGCCGGTCGCCAGGGTGTGCCCGAGGTGGGGGTCGGCGCCCCAGGCCCGCATGGTGTCGGCCTGCTCGCCCTCGATCAGCCGGGTGCTGACCGGGGTGAGCACGGCCGGGCCGCTGCCTTGGACCTTGACATCGATCATGGATCCGTCGTGAAGTCGCGCGGTAGGCATGCAAAACACTATACACTGTCAGGAGTTATGGACGATCACCTTCGGCGGCTCTGGCGGCATCGCGGGACGACGCTGCCCACCCCCAGACGCGGCCCCCGCCAGCAGCTCGACCTGGACGCCATCCTCGATGCGGCCATCGCCCTGGCCGACGCCTCCGGGCTCGACGCCGTCACCACCCGGGCGGTGGCGGCGCGCTTCGACAAGACGGCGATGGCCCTCTATCCGTACGTGGGCGACAAGGAGAACCTGCTCGCGCTGATGCAGGACCACGCGAGCGCGCTGCCCGCTGAAGTTCCGACGACGCTGCGGGACTGGGCTACGGCGCTGTTCGAGGTCTATCTGGCGCATCCCTGGCTCACCGAGCGCTCGTGGGCGCAGGGCAGCCAGGGCCCCCACGAGCAGGACTGGATGGAGGCGCTGCTCGCGATCCTCGACCGCTCCGAGGTCCCGGCGGAGTCACGGGCGCCGGCCGTCACGATGCTCTACGCCACCACCCGCGCCACGGCCCAGACGGCGGCCGCCTACCGCCGTTTGACGCCCGCCGACGAGGCCGCGTGGGTCGCCCGGGCCACCGCGATCCCCGACTTCGCGGCCCGCTATCCGCACTCGACCCGCCTCGTGCCGCACTCCGGCGACTGGCGGGACGCGCCCTACGCCGGCTTGATGGCCGCCGTCGACCTGCTGACCGCCGGCCTCAGACAACCTCCGTCTTGAGCAGCGAACGCAGCGCGCGGGTGCCGTCGGGGGTGACGCGGACCGCGCGGCCCGTACCGATTCTGGTCACCCAGCGCCGCTCCAGGAAGGCCTCGCACAGCCTCGCCCCGGCCACTCCGGCCAGATGATGCCGCCGCTCAGTCCAATCCAGACAGGCGCGCGCGAGCGGCCGGCGTCCCGCTTCGAGCGACACCCCGAGCGTCGAGACGAGCCATTCCTTCCCGTACGCCGTGAGAGCGAACCCGCCGTCCTGATCCAGCATCTTCCCGGCCGTCATCGCGTCCGTGACCGCCACCCCGAGCCGCCCCGCGAGGTGGTCGTAACACGTGCGCCCCCGCCGCAGGGCCGCCGACGCGGTCACCGCCCGCAGGCCGCCCCGCGGGGTCTCGGGCTCGAGGCGAGCGGCCAGATCCTCGACCAGCTGGGCGGCCGCCGGGTCGGCCAGCTGCACGTATCGGTGGCGCCCCTGCTTCCGCTCGGTCAGCAACCCGCCCTTGACCAGCCGATGCAGATGCTCGGTGGCCGTGGACGGCGCCACCCCGGCGTGGCCGGCCAACTCCCCCGCCGTCCACGCCCGCCCGTCGAGCAACGCCAGACACATGGCCGCCCGCGTCTCGTCGGCCAGCAACCCCGCCAGCGCCGCCAGATCAGAAGCCGAGCTCATACCCCATTCTGAGCCCCCCTCAGTTCGGCCGGCCCCGAACTCTCACCCGCTCGGATTCGCGGGAGGCGCCCGAGTGCCCTGACAGCAGCGACGCTGATCGGGGCGAGGGTCACGTGGCACAGGGACAGGGCGATCGTGCTCGCCCCGTCGAGGTCGGCCGGCAGGGTCATGACGAGGATCGTGACCACCGCCAGCACGGGCGCGACGATCGTCGCCGTCCGCGTGACCCAGTCGCCGAAGCGGACCAGCAGGACGACCACCACAAGACCGATCAGCAGGGGCACGGCGCTGAAGCCGACGACCGTCAGCGCGTCGACCTGGTTGACGACGCCGTTCGACGTGAACTCGAAGCTGCCGCCCAGGGCCCGCCCCACAACGAAGACGAGCAAGTTGACGACGGCGGCCATGACGACCACGGCCGCGATGACCATCGGCGCTCTACGCATCGGTTCGGGCCCGCTTGAGGTAGGCCTCGATGCGGGCGAACGCACCCTGCCAGACCTCGGCGACGAAGAAGTCGCGGACCTCGGGCACGGGGAAGCCGCTCTGCACGACGGTCATGAGCGTGCCGTCGCCCTGCGCCTCGAAGGTGACCTCGACCCGCGTGGTCATCTCCAGGCCGTCCGGCCCCGACCCGGTCGACTCGGTCACCAGCCGGCGCGGGCGGTCGATCTCGAGGAACGTCTGCGTCTCGCGGAACAGCGTGTCTTTGTCGGGTCCCCAGACGGCGGTCTGCTTACCCCCCCACCCGCAGATCCACGTCGATCTCGACGATGCCCGGCTCCTCGTCAAGAATGCTGAACCAGATCTTCTGCTTCTCGGCGTCGGTGTACGCGTCGAACACCTCCTCGGGCGTCGCCGGGAGCTGCCGGGTGACTCGCAGGTCAAGCGTCATCGTGGTGCCCTCTCTCGTCGGTCGGCTGCGCGCCACGGCGCAGGGTGAAGTAGGCGTCCAGGCCGTCGAGGCGGCGAGCCCACAGTCGCTGGTAGAAGCTGATCCAGGTCATCGCCGGGTCGAGCGGCGCCGGGGCCAGGCGGCACTGCCGGCTGCGGCCCACCTTCTCGGTGACCACCAGGCCGGCGTCCTCGAGCACCTGGACGTGCTTCTTCATCCCGGTCAGCGTGATGCCGGCCGGCTCGGCGAGCTCCCCGATCGTGGCCGGCCCCTCGCCCAGCCGGATCAGCACACCGCGGCGGGTGGCGTCGGCCAGCGAGCCGAACACCCGATCCAATTCCTCTTGCTGAACCACATGGTTCACCATACGAAACTGAACCAAGAAGTTCAACATCAAGCTCCGGACGACTCGACACTGCTACCCCGCGGCAACGCTTGTGGATATCTCGCAACCCCGATTCAGCACCTGTGGACAACGCGGCCGCCCCGCTTGACAACCGCGTAGTGTCCCCAGCCAACGCCCCCCTGGGTGGGTGGTCGGGCGGTGGGGGGCCAGCACTACCTATGGCGGCGATCATGGCGTTACCAGGGGATTCGTTACGTGACTTGCTGTTAATCCGTTATGAGTCGTGCGGTTACCAAGCGCCGCCCCAGCCGGTACTGTCCGTTTCATGGGTGAAGATCGATCTTCCGAAGTTCGGGAGCGGTCCGAGGCGTCCACGTTGGACGCCTTGCACTACGACGACGAGGAGCTGCCCGCCCGCGAGCTCAAGGGCCGGATCGGCCTGGCCGTCGCGATAGTCGCCTTCGCGGTGGCGGTGCTCGTGCTGTGGCAGGTGTTCCGCCCGCTCGCCCGCGGCAGCCAGTACTACCTGATCATCTTTCTGGCCGGCACGCTCCCGCTGGTCTTCCTGGCGTACCGGTCCCGGATCTTCAAGAGGAAGAGCGACAGCCCCACGGTCGCCGACTGGGTGCTGGCCGCGGCGGCGCTGGTCGTCTGTCTTTACCCGATCAGCCCGTTCGGCGGTGGCTACGACGGGTTCCTCGACCGGCAGGGCCTGCTCGAGCCGGCCGACATCGTGTTCGGGGCCGTCCTGCTGGTGCTGGTGGTCGAGGCGTGCCGGCGCACCACCGGGTGGGCGCTGCCCGTGGTCTGTCTCGCTTTCCTGGCGTACGGGTATTACGGCGGACTGCTCCCGCAGAGCTGGCCGATCGCCCACGCGGGACTCGACTTCTCGCAGATCGTCGACGCGCTCTACAACTCGGGCAGCGGGTTCTACGGCACCCCGCTCGACGTCGCCGCGACGTACATCGTGCTGTTCACCATCTACGGCGCCGTGCTCGATCTTTCCGGGGCCAGCCGGTTCTTCGTCGACCTGTCCGTGGCCGCGTTCCGCAAGTCGCGCAGCGCCGCCGGGCGTACGGCGGTGGCCGCGGGCTTCCTGCTCGGCACGGTCTCCGGCTCGGGCACGGCCACGGCGGTCAGCGTCGGCGCGGTCACCTGGCCGATGCTGCGCCGCGCGGGCTATCCGGCCGAGCAGGCGGGCGGCATGCTGGCCGCGGCCGGGGTCGGGGCCATCCTGTCGCCGCCCACCCTGGGCGCGGCCGCGTTCATCGTCGCCGAATACCTCGACGTGTCGTACCTGACCGTCCTGGGCTGGGCGATGATCCCGACGGTCCTCTACTACCTGGGCATCCTGCTCGCGGTCGAGATCGACGTCCGCCGGTTCCGGGTCCGTTCCTTGGAGACGCCGCAGGTCAGCACGCTGCGCCTGCTGGGCCGGTTCGGCTATCACTTCTCGTCGCTGGTGCTGATCGTCGTGCTGCTGGCCCTGGGGCAGAGCGCGACGCGCGCGGTCGTCTACGCCACGCTGCTGGCCTTCGCCCTGTCGTTCCTCGACCGCCGCTCCTGGCTGACCCCGCAGCGGCTGTTCACCGCGTTGAGCGCCGGGGTGCGCGGGGTGCTGCCGGTGGTCGCGGTCTGCGCCGCCGCGGGCATCATCACCGCCACCACGACCAAGACCGGGCTGGGCGCCCAGCTCGCGTCATTGCTCGTACGGGGTGCGCAGGCGGTCACCGACAACCCGACCGTCGTGCTGGCCCTGACCGTGATCCTGGCCGCGATCGCGCTGTCCATCCTGGGCCTCGCGGTGCCGGTCACGGCGAGCTTCATCATCGGCTGGGTCATCATCGGGCCGGCGCTGCTCGCCCTCGGGGTGCCCGCACCGGCCGCGGCCATGTTCGTCTTCTACTACTCGGTGCTCAGCGAAGTCACCCCGCCGACGGCCCTGGCCGCGGTGGGCGCGAGCGCGATCACCGGCGGGCGCACGATTCCGACGATGTGGCAGGCGCTCAAGTACGCCCTCCCGGCGTTCCTGGCGCCGATCGCGTTCGTCCTCACGCCGTCCGGGTCCTATCTGCTCGCGCGCGGGCCGTTCCTCGACATCGTCTGGGCCTCGCTGGCCGCGATGCTGGGCGTGGCGGGCCTGGCCGTCGCCACCGGGGGCTGGGTGCTGGGCGTGGGGCGCGCGGGCACGGGCGCCCGGGTGCTGGCCGCCCTGGCCGGACTGCTTCTGCTCTATCTGGAGCCGCTCACGATCGGCCTCGGCATCTTGCTGCTGGCCGCGGCCGCCGGTTGGTCGGCAATGGGGAAACGCCGCAACGAGACAGGAACGGGGTTGACATGAGACGCATGGCAGCAATGGGCGCCGCGCTCGCCCTGGCCGGAGCGCTGACGGCCTGCGGCGGACGGCAGGACGCCGCCTCGACCGACGCCGGCGGGGAGGTGACCTGCGACGTCGCCAACGAGACCCGGATCGGCATCGCCACCGGCAACGCGACCGGTGTCTACTTCGCACTCGGCAACGCGTACGCCGAGCAGATCGGCGCCGCCGGCGGCAAGGTCAAGGCCACGGCGGCCGAGACCGGGGCGTCGGTGCAGAACATCCAGCAGCTCGTCGCGGGCACGTACGGCGTCGCGTTCTCGCTGGCCGACACCGCCGCCGACGCGATCAACGGCACCGGCAGCTTCGACAGCAAGCAGCCGATCGCCGCGCTGGCCCGCATCCACACCAACTACACGCAGGTGATCGTGCGCAAGGCGGCCGGCATCAAGGACGTGGCCGGCATGAAGGGCAAGCGCGTCTCGACCGGCTCCCCGAAATCGGGCACCGAGGTCATCGCCAACCGCCTGCTGACCGCGGCCGGGCTCGACCCCGCGAAGGACGTCAGCGCGCAGAAGCTCGACCTGACCAAGACCGTCGACGGCATGAAGGAAGGCTCGATCGACGCGCTGTTCTGGTCGGGCGGCCTGCCCACGCCCGGCATCACCGACCTGCTCACCACCGCCGGCGGCCAGGTCGAGTTCCTCGACATCACGCCGCTGCTGCCGGAGCTGCAAAAAATCAACGAGGTGTACGAGGAGGGGTCCATCCCCGCCGCCACCTACAAGCTGGCCGCCGACACCAAGACGATCGTCGTCCCCAACGTGCTGCTCGTGAAGGACGACCTCGACGCCAACGTCGCGTGCACCCTGACCAAGACCCTGTTCGACCGCAAGCCGCAGCTCGAACAGGCCAACGCGGCGGCCAAGGAGATCACCCTCGAGCAGGCCCGCAAGACCGATCCGGTGCCGCTCCACCGCGGCTCCGCGAAGGCCTTGGACGATCTGGGCGCCCCCAAATAACGGGTTGCACAACCCGCTGGGAGAAGGTCATCATGGGTGCATGATGACCTTCTCCCGGAAGGGCGCGTGCGCCCTCGCGCTTTGATCGCGACCGCGCGGCGACAGGCCGCGCTCCGTTCAGAACTGTGGTCCCAGGCGGTGCGGATCCGCCAGGAGTGGCTTGAGGTCGGGTTCTCCACCAAGCCGGTCGACCACACCGTCACCGAAGATGCGATCGCCTCGATCTACGCCCGGCATCGCCGGCGGCGTCCCGAGTTCGTCTGGGTCACGTCACCCCGAGCCGCGCTTCGGTTGCTCGACGGGCTCCCGGCCCACGAGGATCTGCTGACCGAGTTCGGCGTACGCCCGGTGGCCAGCGACATCGCGGCCGGCCTGTCCCGGTTGCGGACAGCCCTCGAGGCCGACTTCACCGAGCCGCCCGCCGACCGGCCCCCGCCCAAGCGCAAGAAGGGCGAACGCTGGCCCCGCATGCGCCCAGAGCAGGCCCTCGAGGCGGGACTGCCGTTCCACGAGGTGCTGGTTCAGGGCGTACGGGAAGAGGTTTTCCGCCGCCTGTCCGAGAGCTATCTGCCGATCCGGGCGGCGCTGGGCCCGGTCCCGGTCGGCTGGTACGGCCACCAGGACGCGTGCTGGATCGCGTTTGCCGACGTCCTGCGAAAGACCAACCTCGTTCCCGTACGGGAGAGTCGCGAGTTCGAGGACTGGACGGCCCTGACCCGCTCGGGCGGCTGGTGGTGGCCCGGCGACAACCGGTGCGTGCTGGTCGAACGCCCGGTGACCCTGCGCACCGACCCCCTGTTCGTCGAATACGGCGACGGCTGGTCCGTGGGCTGACCCGTTGGCGCCCGGCGGCTCACGGGGGTCGCCGGGCTCGGCGGAAACGGCGGCTCGAAAAACGATTGCGGGGCTCGGGCGATGGGTCCTATGTTCAGTGGGTCCGCAAGAGCGCCACACGAAAGGGGATCGAGATGAAATGGCTTGACGCCATTGTTCTTCGCCTGTGTGTGAGTGCCGCGGAGATGTGGCGGTCCGCCCCGCGTCGACGGCATTCCATGCCGGCCCGGGCGTTCTGACGCCGCAGCAGTCCCGTCGGCCTGACCATGCGTGCGCCGTTGCGCCTCTAGGCTGCGCTCGCTGGTCTTGTGGACGGTTCCGAATGGGCCCGTCTCTTCGACGAGATCACGGATGACTTCTCGATCAGCGGTGCCGGATCATCCGGTTCCGGAATTGGTCCTATGGGTGTAGCTCAATCGGGAGAGCGCCGGCCTCCAAAGCCGTCAGATGCGGGTTCGAATCCTGCCGCCCGTGCTTCCCCGGCGACAATTGAATAAGGGGCGGCGGCGTACGCGCCGGCTCAGGCTCGCCGGCGGGGAATACTTGCGCTACCCCGCCAACGTACGACCGCCGCCCCAATCAGCCGTCGTCGCGCACCAGGCAGAACGGGTGCCCGGCCGGGTCCAGCAGCACTTTTACGTGCGACTGCGGCTGATGCTCGGCGACCGTGGCCCCCAGGGCCTCGGCCTCGGCCACCGCGGAATCGAGGTCGCCGACCTGAAAATCGAAGTGCATCATCGGACGCTGCCGCCCGTCGAGCGGCGGCCAGACCGGCGGCTCATATCCGTCGGCCTGTTGAAAGACGACGAAGTTCGAGCCGTCGGGCCGGGTGGCCAGCACGGTGGTGCCCGGCTCCTCGTGCACCACGGCCCAGCCGACCAGCTCCGCATAGAACCGGGCCAGCGCCGGCGGGTCGGGGGCCTCGACGGCCATGCCCCACCACATGTCCTCGGTACGTGATCGCAGCATGCCCAGCACAGTAAGGCCGGAAAGCACGTCGTCGTAGCTCAGTGGCAGAGCGCCGCCCTCATAAGGCGGAAGCCGGTGGTTCGAGCCCACCCGACGATACGACGCCCCCGGGGACGCTGCACCCGGACTGCAACCGGACGCGACCGAGCCCCGCAACCATCAAGCCACGTAATGGAGCCTGATCGTCGACGAGGGGGCCGGATGACCACGCAGGTGAAAGCGGACGTGCAGCAGCAACACGGCGTTGGGCTCGCCGTGGACTTCCCGGTGCTGCGCCGCCGCCGCATGATGGGCCTGGTCAACGGCGTCACCGTCGCGACCCTGGCGGGTGCGGACAAGGACGTCCTCACCCGGTCGGGCATTGTTCGCGACGACCTCCGGCGCAGCTTCGGCAAGGCGTCGGGGGTCGCTCGCGGCGTCCGGCTCTCGGTGCGGCTGCGGCTGGTCAGCGCGGCGGACGGGCGGCCGCTGGCGGGGCACGCCCTCTATCTGTGGCACGCCGACCGGCACGGCGCCTACTCGCTGTATTCGCCGGGGCTCGAGGATCAGAACTTCCTGCGCGGCGTTCAGGTGGCCGACGAGGACGGCCGAGTGGCGTTCTCGACGATCTTCCCGGGCGCGAGTGAGAGCCGCTGGCCGCATTTGAGCTTCGAGGTCAGCCCCGAGGTCAACGCGGAGCCGGTGCGCGCGGGGCAGATCGGCCTGCCCGCCGACGCCTGCGTGCTCGTCTACGGCACCTCCGCGTACTGGGAGAACGCCACCCACCTGGCGCTGGCCGGCCCGGTCGAGGACGACGGCGGCCCGCTCGACATGGCGACCGTCACGGGTGATCTGGGACGTGGCCTGGTGGCGACGGGGACGATTAGCATCTGAGCCGGGAGGACCAGATGACTAGTTTCCAGGCGGCGCGCGATTTCCTGCTGGCCCACGGCGACGACTACGACACCGCGGTCGAGCAGTTCCGCTGGCCCGACCTGGGCGACAGCGACTTCAACTGGGCGCTCGACTGGTTCGACGTGATCGCCGAGGGCAACGACAAGCCCGCGCTCTGGATCGTCGAGGAGGACGGCTCGGAGCAGCGGTTCTCGTTCGCCGAGATGGCGCACCGGTCGGGTCAGGTGGCCACGTGGCTGCAGGCCCAGGGGGTGCGCCGGGGTGACCGCATCGTCGTCATGCTGGGCAACCAGGTCGAGCTGTGGGACACGATCCTGGCCGCCATCAAGCTGGGCGCGGTCCTCATCCCGGCGACGCCGCTGCTGGGCCCGGCCGACTCGGCGGAGCGGGTGGCCCGCGGCGGCGCCCAGCACGTCATCGCCGCGTCCTCGGCCGCGAGCAAGTTCGCCGACGTCCACCCCGAGGTCACCCGCATCGCGGTGGGCGAGCCCGTCGAGGACTGGCGACACCTGCAAGACGCGTACGAGGGAAATGTCGGGTTTGTCGCAGACGGGAAGAGCAAGGCGAGCGACACCCTCCTGCTCTACTTCACCTCGGGCACGACCGCGCGGCCCAAGCTGGTCGAGCACACCCACGCCTCGTACCCGGTCGGGCATCTCTCGACCATGTATTGGATCGGTCTGCGCCCGGGCGACGTGCACCTCAACATCTCGTCGCCGGGCTGGGCCAAGCACGCCTGGAGCAACGTCTTCGCGCCGTGGAACGCCGAGGCTTGCGTGTTCATCTACAACTACACGCGGTTCGACGCGGGCCGGCTGCTGGCCGAGATGCAGCGGTGCGGCGTGACCAGCTTCTGCGCGCCGCCGACGGTGTGGCGCATGCTGATCCAGTCCGACCTGTCGGCGCTGGCCACTCCCCCGCGCATCGTCGTGGGCGCCGGCGAGCCGCTCAACCCCGAGGTCATCGACCAGGTCAGCAAGGCCTGGGGCGTGACGATCCGCGACGGTTTCGGCCAGACCGAGACGACCGTGCAGATCGCCAACTCGCCCGGCCAGCCGGTCAAGCCGGGCTCGATGGGCCGCCCGGTGCCGGGTTACCGGATCGCGCTGATCGACCCGACCACTGGCGAGGAGGCCGACGAGGGCGAGATCTGCGTCGCGCTCGACCCGCGTCCGACCGGGCTGATGGTCGGCTATCACGGCGATCCCGGGCTCACGGCCGAGCGGATGGCCGGCGGCTTCTACCACACCGGCGACGTCGCCTCGCGTGACGAGGACGGCTACATCACGTACGTGGGCCGCACCGACGACGTGTTCAAGGCGTCCGACTATCGCATCTCCCCGTTCGAGCTGGAGAGCGTGCTGATCGAGCACGAGGCGGTGGTCGAGGCGGCGGTGGTGCCCTCCCCCGACCCCGTACGCCTGAATGTGCCCAAGGCGTACGTCGTGCTGGCCGAGGGCTGGGAGCCCGGCGCCGCCACGGCCGACGCGATCTTCGCCCACGCGCGGGAGCACATGCCGCCGTACGCACGGATCCGCCGCCTCGAGTTCGCCGACCTGCCCAAGACGATCTCGGGCAAGATCCGCCGGGTCGAGCTGCGCCTGGCCGAGGCGACCAAGAACGCCGACCCGGCCACGATCCCGGCGGGCGAATTCCGCGGCTGATGTGATCTTGCAGCGTCGCCGGGCTAATGTGGCGCGATGCTGCTGCGGCGTTGGCTCTATCCGCTCGCCGTGGTGCTGTTGCTGGGGCAGATGGCGTTCGCCATGCTCACCACCGCCGTGCAGCAGTCGCCGACGATCGACGAGCCGGTCTACATCGGCACGGCGCAGTTCTACCTCGACCAGCATCAGGTGCTCTACAACCCGGAGCATCCGCCGCTGGCCAAGCTGTTCATCGCGGCCGGGCTCGCCTTCACCGGCGCCACGCTCGACCCGGCGTACCGGGGAAATCAGACGAACCTGGGCCGGCACCTGCTCTATGAGAGCGGCAACAACCCGTTCGAGCTGATGCTGGCCGCGCGGCTGCCGATCATCGTGCTCACGCTGCTGTTCGGCCTGGCCGTCCTGTTCTTCGCGCGTGATCTCGCCGGGCGCTGGGCCGGTCTGATCGCCCTGGCCCTGTACGCCTTCTCGCCCGACATCATCGCGCACGGCTCGCTGGCCACGCTCGACGTGCCGGCCGCGGGGTTCGTCCTGGTCACGTTCTGGATGCTGTGGCGGGCCCGCGAACACCCGCGCCGCTACCTGCCGCTCGCCGGCCTGGCCCTGGGTGCCGCGCTCGCCACCCGGATGAGCACGCTCCCGGCCGTACCGCTGGCGCTGCTCTTGACCTTGCTCGCCCCCGCCGTCATCAACCCGGGCCCGATGAAAACGTGGCGCGAGCTCGGCAAACGCGTGCTCGCGGCGATCGGGGTGGGCCTGATCGCCGTCGCCGTCGTCTGGCTCGTCTACTTGATCGTCGACCCGCGGCTGCGCTGGACCACCCCGAGCTACCTGAACCCGAGCGGCCTCAAGGCCCAAGTGGCCGACCTGCTGCCGCTCCCCCCGTCGTACCGGGACGGGATCATGATTCAGTTCCGGCTCGAGCAGAAGGTCACCAACGGGTTCCTGTTCGGCGAGGCGTACAAGGGCTCGCTCTGGTATTACTTGCCGGCCGCCTTGCTGATCAAGACGCCGATCGGCATGCTGCTGCTCTGGCTCGCGGGCACGGTCACGCTGCTGATCAAGAAGTGGATCGCCGCGCTCTATCTGCTCGTGCCGGCCGGGGTGCTGATGCTGGTCGCGATGACCGGGTCGCGCAACTACGGCACGCGTTACGTCATCTTCATGCCGATGATGCTGGCCGTCGTGGCCGGCACGATCGTGCTGCTCCGGTGGCGATGGACGTGGGCCCCGGCGACCGCGCTGGCCGGCTTCGTCGCGGTGAGCTCGCTGCTGACGTTCCCGTATTACCTGCCCTACTCGAACGAGGCCTTCGGTGGCACTTCCCGCACCCACGAGGTCTTGCACGACTCAAATGTCGACTGGGGCCAGGATCTGCCCCGCCTCTCCCGGCATCTGAAGGACAAATATCCCGGTCAACCGGTCTGGCTCGTCTACAAGGGCTCGGGCGCGCCGGCCTATTACGACATCGACGGCCGCAACCCGCTCACCGTGCCGATCGACGAGGTCCGCGGCCTGCTCGTCGTCTCCGACTCCCGGGTCGCGCTGGCCCGCAACCGCCTCAAACAACTGATCGACACCAGCACCCCGATCGATCAAGTCGGCTACTCGTTCACCATTTACCGCCGCTGAAACATTTCCCGTACGAGTTCCGGCAAGTCCCGCTTCTTCGGAAACGCTGAGTGCGACACCGGGCCGTCCCCCGCTACCGGCGGCCCGGTCACTACCACCTCTCGCCGCCGCCGACGTGTTCGTCACATCACAGTCGTCGGCCTGTGGACAACCCGATTCCGCCCCCGTCGGCGTCGTAGTCTTCGAGCACGTCTTGACGGACGGCTCAGGCCCGTTTTCGGCCAGCCCCCTGGGTGGGCGGGGTGGGCCTAGTGGGGGCGATCTTGAGCGGTCAGCAGGACCTTCAGGTGGCGCCCCGAAGCGGCCTCGGCAAACCCGGCGGCCGCCTCGTCCAGCGGATAAGTCGCCGTGATCATCCGGGACACGTCCACCTCGCCCGCGCTCAGCAGCCGCATCGACTCGGCGAAGTCGGCCGGCAGATACGTGGCGCTGCCCTGAATCCGCAGCTGCGCGTCCTGAATCAGCGGCAGCGGAATCCGTACGTCGGCCGGCGGCACCCCCACCACGACGACCGTCCCGCCCTTCATCACCATGCCCAGCGCCTGATCGGTCGTCGACTGCTCGGCGACGCAGTCGAACACCACGTCGGCGCTCTCGCCCAGCGCCTCCCGCACGTCGTCGGCGCACGTCGGCGAGGTGGCGTCGATCGCGGCATCGGCCCCGAAGTCGAGCGCCCGCTGCCGGGACGCCGCCGACCGCGCGGTCACCACCACCCGCCGCGCCCCGTAGGCCCGCGCCACCTGCAGGGTCAGGATCCCGATGGTGCCCGCCCCGAGAATCGCCACGGCCCTGTCCCGTACGCCGCCGGCCAGCCCCACGGCGTGCACGGGAGTGCCCAGCGGCTCGATGAACGCCGCCTGCTCCCACGTCAGCCCGTCCGGGATCACGTGCAGCCGCCGCTGGTCGATCGTGAACCAGTCGGCCATGCCGCCCTGGTCGTGGGCACACCCGAAGAAGCGCAGCCGCTCGCAGATGTTCTGCCGCCCGGCCAGGCACTGCTTGCATTCCCAACAAGGCAGGAACGGCTCGAGCGTGACCCGCTGACCCACTGTCACTCCGGTTACCGACGGCCCGACCGCCTCGACCGTGCCGCACACCTCGTGCCCCGGCGCGTACGGCAGCACGATGAACGGATGCAGCCCGGCCAGCGCATGCGTGTCCGACCCGCAGACCCCGGCGACGGCCGTCCGCACCAGCACCTCGCCCGGCCCGGCTTCCGGCGCCTCGACCGTGGCCACCGACACTCCGTCACCCGAGACGATCACTCGACGCATTCCCACGGCAAGACACTAGCCCGCGTACGGGGTCCTGGGTGATGCTGCCCACATGACGTCCTATGCCTCGGGTGTGTCGGACCTGCCCCTGCTCGGTGAGACCATCGGCGCCAACCTCGACCGTACGGTCGCGCGGTTCGGGGATCGGGAGGCGCTGGTCGAGGTGGCGTCGGGCCGGCGGTGGACGTATGCGGAGTTCGACGAGGACGTGAACCGGCTGGCTCGGGGGCTGCTCGCGCGCGGCATCGAGAAGGGCGACCGGGTCGGGATCTGGGCCCCGAACTGTGCCGAGTGGGTGATCACGCAGTACGCGACGGCCAAGATCGGCGCCATTCTGGTCAACGTCAATCCGGCGTACCGGACGCATGAACTGCGCTTCGTGGTCGAGCAGTCGGGGCTCAGACTGCTCATCAGCGCGACAGAGTTCAAGACCAGCAACTATCGCGCGATGATCGACGAGATCGGGTTCGCCGACGCGGTCTACATCGGTGAAGAGAGCTTCAGCGAGCTCAGCAACCGCGGGGACAAATACGACTTGTCCGGAATAGCGTTGGCGTTCGACGACCCGATCAACATCCAGTACACCTCGGGCACGACCGGCTTCCCCAAGGGTGCCACCCTCTCGCACCACAATATCCTCAACAATGGTTACTTCGTCGGCGAGCTGATCAACTACACCGAGCACGACCGCGTGTGCCTGCCGGTCCCGCTCTATCACTGCTTCGGCATGGTGATGGGCAACCTCGCGGCCACCTCGCACGGCGCCTGCATCGTGCTGCCCGCGCCCGGCTTCGACCCCGCGGCCACGCTCGCGGCCGTCGGGCAGGAGAAAGTCACTTCCCTGTACGGGGTGCCGACCATGTTCATCGCCGAGCTCGGCCTGCCCGACTTCGCCGGCTACGACCTGTCCACCCTGCGTACGGGAATCATGGCCGGCTCGCCGTGCCCGGTCGAGGTGATGAAGCGGGTCGTCGCCGAGATGAACATGAGCGAGGTCGCGATCTGCTACGGCATGACCGAGACGTCGCCGGTCTCGACCATGACCCGCCCCGACGACAATCTGGCCCGCCGCACCGAGACCGTCGGCCGCGTGATGCCGCACCTCGAGTCCAAGGTCGTCGACCCCGACACCGGCCGGCCCCTGCCGCACGGCGAACCGGGCGAGCTCTGCACCCGCGGCTATTCGGTGATGCTCGGCTACTGGGACCAGCCCGACGCGACGGCCGAGGCGATCGACACCGCCCGCTGGATGCACACCGGCGACCTGGCCACGATGGACGCCGAGGGCTACGTCAACATCGTCGGCCGGATCAAGGACCTGGTCATCCGCGGCGGCGAGAACGTCTACCCGCGCGAGGTCGAGGAGTTCCTCTACACCCATCCCGACATCGCCGACGTGCAGGTGATCGGCGTGCCCGACCCCAAGTACGGCGAGGAGCTGATGGCCTGGATCGTCATGCGACCCGGCACCACCCCACTGACCGCCGACGACGTGCGGGCGTACAGCGCGGGCAAGCTCAGCCACTACAAGATCCCGCGCTACGTCCACGTGGTCGACGGCTTCCCGATGACCGTCACCGGCAAGGTCCGCAAGGTCGAGATGCGCGAGCAGGCGGCGACGATCCTGGACCTCTAGGGCACTACGCGGGCGATCTTGATGG
This sequence comes from Paractinoplanes lichenicola, assembly GCF_016785085.1. Classification (GTDB taxonomy): domain Bacteria; phylum Actinomycetota; class Actinomycetes; order Mycobacteriales; family Micromonosporaceae; genus Actinoplanes; species Actinoplanes lichenicola. The sequence goes on along the minus strand of NZ_JAENHO010000002.1, from coordinate 258,941 downwards.
ACGAGCTGGCCGGGCCGGCCGCCGGGTAGGCCGCGCTGCCGTCCGCGTACGGCTTGAAGGCCTGGTAGTCATGGTCCTTGACGGCAATCGTGAACGGCTGGCCGACCGTCGCGCCCGTGCCCGCGTCGTGCACCTGCGCGCGCATCGACGAGCCCGACTGCCAGGTCAGAAGCATGCGACCTTTCCCGTACGCGACCAGGTGCGGATGCTTCGACGAGGCCGCCGTGGTGATCGACTTGGTGGCCGCCGAGCCGCCCTTGAAGTGCGACAGGCGCACCTTGCCGCCCTGGCTCCACGCCGTCCAGTAGCCGCTCGACTTGGCCAGCACGACATCGCCGCCGAAGAGCGTGCCGTCGCAGGTGCCCTTGGCGACCGTACGGTAGGGCGCGGGCTGGGCGATGCGGCAGTTGTTGTCGGTGGCGCAGACGGTCACGAATTTCTTGACCCGGGGATCCCACACGATGCGCGGCGTCCAGGCGTGGCTGCAGCCGACCTCGAATCCCCCGCTTCTGGTCTTGCCGCCCGCGGTGACCACCTGCATGCGGTCGCCCTGGTGGATGTCGACGCAGCTGCCGTTCTTGACGGTGATCGCGACCCCGAAGTACGCCGCGTAGTTGCCGCCGTCCGACGCGAGCCGCCCGTGATGCTGATACCACCAGACGAACCGGGCCCCGTCGTCATAGCCGTCCCGGCCACCGGTCAGGTTGGTGACCTGGCGTTCCCAGACGAGCTTGCCCGCATTGTTGAAGCGCACCATGTGCATCGTGTTGCACGGGCTCGACTCGCCCCCGCACAGCGGCCCGGTGCCACAGGTGCCCTTGCGGGTCAGCAACAGCACCCCGCCGTTGGCGTCGGCCTGCACGTCCTGCAGGTCGATGCCGGTGAACGTGGTCGGCTTGCCGATCAGCTTGTCGTCGCAGCCCAGCCTGCCCAGGTGTACTTGGCCGTCGGTGCCGAGCCAGGCCAGCCAGGAACCACCGCCGGGGGTGGCCGCGATCGCCATCGGCAACTTCTCGGTGTCACCCTCCCCGCCGTAGCCTACGACTTTGGACCCGAGGCTGACCTGCGTGATTCTGGTGCCGGACTTCCGTCCACAGGGGCCGGTCGCCGTGGCTGAACTGGCGGCCGAACGTGCAGCCGACTGCGACGGGGCCGCGGACGGCTGGGCTGCTGACGACGGGGCCGCTGACGTTCGGGCGGCGGGAAACCCGGGAGAGTCCCCCAGGGACGTGGGCGCGGCGGACCCGGCGGCGGCTTCCGGCGACTTCGAAGGACCGCTCCACCAGCCCAACGCCCACGCCCCGGCCGGAAAGGCGACGGCGGCGACAAGCACCCCGGCCAGCGCAGCCATCAGCACCGACCGCCGAGCCGGCCGCCGATGCCGCACCGGCGTACCGGGTTGTGCCGAACTCTCGCCCATCGCCCCATCCCCTCGTCATTCCGCGGCGACTCTAGTGGGAGCGCTCCCGCAAGAGGAGAAAGCAAAGAAAAAGAAAAGAAAGCCGCCGCACTCGGGGCGGGCTGACTCCGGACCAGTGACGGTTACCGGTGAGTAGTGGCAGAGTGAGGCAATGGCGGACTACGACGTCGTGATCGTGGGTAGCGGCTTCGGTGGCAGTGTGAGCGCCCTGCGGCTGGCCGAGAAGGGCTACCGGGTCGGCGTGCTCGAGGCGGGCCGGCGGTTCACTCCCGAGACGCTGCCGAAAACGTCGTGGGACCTGCGCAACTTCCTCTGGGCGCCGAAGCTGGGCCTGCGCGGCATCCAGCGGATCACCCTGCTCAAAGACATCGTGGTGCTCTCTGCGGCTGGTGTCGGCGGTGGCTCGCTGGTCTACGCGAACACCCTCTATCGCCCGCCCCGCACGTTCTTCGACGACCGGCGCTGGGCCGCCATCACCGACTGGGCCGACGAGCTGGCGCCGCACTACGACCAGGCTTCGCGCATGCTCGGCGTGACCGAGCAGCCCTCGATGACGCCGTCCGACGTGGTGATCCGTCAGGTCGCGGAGGACATGGGGGTGGGTGCGACCTTCCGCCGTACGCCGGTGGGGGTCTTCTTCGGCGAGCCCGGCAAAGAGGTCGCCGACCCGTTCTTCGGTGGCGCCGGCCCCGCCCGTACGGGGTGTATCGAGTGCGGGAATTGCATGATCGGCTGCAGGATCGGGGCGAAGAACGCGCTCGACGTCAATTACCTCTACCTGGCCGAGCGGGCCGGGGCGGTCGTGCATCCGTCCATAGAGGTCACCTCGCTGCGGCGCGGCGGCGACGGCTGGGTCCTCAACGACGGCGCCTTCACGGCCCGCGACGTCATCCTGGCCGCCGGCGCCCTCGGCACTCAGCGCCTGCTGCACGCCATGCGCGACAAGAAGATCCTGCCCGACTTGTCCCCACAGCTCGGCTCACTGACCCGTACGAACTCGGAAGCGCTGCTCGGAGCGCAGACGGCCGACGTCCCGGCCGAGCCGTTCTCGCGCGGCGTGGCGATCACCTCGTCGTTCCATCCCGACGAGACCACGCACATCGAACCCGTGCGCTACGGCCCCGGCAGCAACGCGATGGGCCTGCTCACCACCATGCTCGTCGACGGCGGCGGCCGGCTGCCCCGACCCGTGCGCTTCCTGGGGCAGGCACTGCGCCACCCGTACGTGTTGGTCCGCTCGCTCTCGGTGCGGCGCTGGAGCGAACGCACGATCATCGCGCTCGTCATGCAGACGGCCGACAACTCGCTCACCGTGCGCCGCACCCGCCGCGGCCGCCTGACCACCGGTCCCGGGCACGGCGCGCCGAATCCGACGTGGATCCCCGTCGGCCATGACGCCGTCCGGCGGATCGCGACGCGAATCGGCGGCTTCCCGGGCGGCGGCGTGGGCGACATCTTCAACATCCCGATGACCGCACACATCCTGGGCGGCGCGACGATCGGCGATTCGCCCGCGTCCGGCGTGATCGACGCCTATCACCGCGTTTTCGGGTACGAGGGTCTGCACGTCATCGACGGCTCGGCCGTGCCCGCCAACCTCGGCGTGAACCCGTCGCTGACCATCACGGCACTCGCCGAACGGGCATTGTCGCTGTGGCCCAACAAGGGTTCGGCCGACCCGCGCCCGCCGCTGGGTTCGGAATATGTGCGGCTGCCCCCGATCGCGCCCGCCCACCCCGCCGTGCCCGCGCACGCCCCTGCGGCACTGCGCCCCGCACCCTAGGCTGGGCCGCATGACGGACCCCACCGAACCCGACGCGAGCCTGGTCGAGCACGCCCGTGAAGTGCTCGGCATCAACCGCTTCCTGACGCTGGGCACGGTCTCGGCGGCCGGGCAGCCGTGGACCAGCCCGGTTTACTTCTCGTGGGTGTCCGTGGCCGAAAGCTGGGAGTTCTTCTGGGTCTCGGCGGCCGACGCCCAGCACTCGCTCAACCTGCTCGATCGCCCCGCGGTCGCCCTCACGGTCTTCGACTCGTCAGTTCCGCCGTATCACGGCCGGGCCGTGTACGCGGTGGGCGAGGCCCGCGAGGTGCCGCTCGAGGATCTCGACGAGACGCTGCAGCATTACCCCGGCCCGGAGTCGCGCGGCGGCCGCGTGCTGACCCGCTCGGACGTCACCGGCGACCAGCCATGGCGCTTCTATCAGGCCGGCGCGTCCGAACTGTGGGTGCTGTGCCCCGGCGAGCCCGGTGCGGCCTGCGACCGCCACGACATCATGCGGGATCACCGGGCCCGGGTGCTCTGAGCCGCCCTACTCGGGCGCCTCTTTCAACGGCGGCAGTTCGTCGGACAGATGCTCGGGCACGGTCGGCTCGTCCCCGCCGCCGTGCGCCTCGTCGTACTCGTAGTCCCCGCCGGTCTCCCCGGCCTCATCCGCCCCGGTGGCCCAGGGCTCGGCGCTGCTCGGATCGGTCATGCCATCCGCATACCCCGGCCGGCCGCGTTGACGCACGATCAGAGCCTGCCCTTGACGTCGCCCTTGCCCGCGGCCTTGCCGGCGTACATGCGGTCGGCGATGCCCGGGAACACGTTGGCGGCCAGCACGGCGGCGCGATATTTGGCCGGGACGATCACGCGGCGGCGCGGGCGGCGCAGGGCGCTCTCCACCGCCGCGGCGACGATCTCGGGCCCGGGCAGCCCCGAGCGGTTCTTGTTGGCGTCGCCGGCGATGTAGCCGGGTTCGATCAGGGTGACGCCGATCCCGGTTCCCGCGAGCTCCCGCCGTACGGAATCCGTCATGCCCCGCAGCGCGAACTTGGTGGCCGAGTAGACGCCGCTCATGCCGACCTCGCCCGCGACCGAGCCGATGTTCACGATCGCGCCGCTGCCCTGCTCGCGCATGATCGGCACGACCGCGCGCATCAGCCGGATCGGGGCCAGCAGGTTGACCTGGATCATGCCGTCGACGGCGGCGTCCTCGGAGAGCACCGACGCCACCCCGCCCACGCCCGCGTTGTTCACCAGCCCGTCGATCCGTCCGGTGACCGCCACGGCCCGCTCGACGAGATTCGCCAAGGCCGCGGAATCCCGTACGTCGGTGGGCACCGCGACGGCGTTCGGCAATTGCTCGGCGAGGGCCGCGATTTTGTCCGCGCGACGGGCCGCCAGCACCACCGTGACGCCGTTGCCGGCAAGTCGTTCCGCGGTGACCCGCCCGATTCCGCTCGACGCGCCCGTCACGATTACCACCGGCATGGCCGCACCCCATTGTCGAAGAAAACGGCGCCGCCGTGGAGGGGCGACGCCGTCATTTCAGCGCTTGCTGGGTCAACCTATCGCTTGCTGTGGTACGCCTCCACGATGTGGCTCGGGATGCGCCCGCGCTCGGAGACCTCGTAGCCGTTCTTGTTCGCCCACTCGCGAATCGCCTGATTCTGGTCGCGGCTGGCCCGGCCCGTGCTCGCCGGGGCGACACGGCGGGTCGGCGACACGACCGCGGTGCGGCCCACGCGGGTCGCCGCGCCCAGGAACGGGTCGAGCGCCTTGCGAAGCTTGCCGGCGTTCTTCTCCGAGAGGTCGATCGTGTAGTTCACACCGTCCAGTCCGAACTCGACAGTGCGATCCGCCTCGCCACCGTCGATGTCGTCGGTCAGAAGGGTTATTACCTGCTTGGCCATGGTGTGCCCCGCTCCTACCACGATGTCATTTGAGCCACGACTTTGCGCGTACGGCTGCGCCGTGGAATGTCGATACGCTTTCATTCTGGCTTGCGATAAGTCCTAGTGCAAATTGCCCCTTCCGCATGTCGCAATTCTGCCGCCGGTTACGCCCCTCGGGTGGCCCGTCGCGCTACCCCCGGCACAGACTCTTTTCACCCTCGTGAATGTCCTGTAACGTGACGTGGGAGCGCTCCCACAGACCCGTCCCCGCGGGATCCCCCTCCCCTAGGAGCTGACGAAATGCGACGTCTTCTCCGCGCCGCCCTGGCCTCCGGCCTGCTCGCGGCGGCCGCCCTGACCTCCCTCGCCGTCGCCGGCCCGGCCGCGGCCGACACCCAGATCTGCGAGCAGTACGGCAGCACCACGATCGGTGGCCGCTACGTCGTGATGAACAACCGCTGGGGCACCTCGGCCCAGCAGTGCATCAACGTGACCAGCACCGGATTCGCCATCACCAGCCAGCAGGGCACCGGCAGCACGAGCGGCGCCCCGGTCTCCTATCCGGCCGTCTACCTCGGCTGTCACTACACCAAGTGCTCGCCCGGAACGAACCTGCCGATCCGGGTCAGCGACATCGCGAGCGCGACGAGCAGCATCAGTTATCAATACGTGTCGGGGGCGACCTACGACGCCGCGTACGACATCTGGCTGGACCCGTCGCCCAAGACCGACGGCGTGAGCCAGCAAGAGATCATGATCTGGTTCAACCGGCAGGGTTCGATCCAGCCGATCGGCTCGATCGTCGGCAATGCCACGATCGGCGGCCGCACGTGGCAGGTCTGGCAGGGCAGCAACGGCTCGAATGCCGTCGTCTCCTACGTCGCCCCGTCGGCCATCAGCAGCTGGAGCTTCAGCGTCCTCGACTTCATCCGAGACGTGCAAAATCGGGGCGCCATCACAAATAGTTGGTATTTGACAAGTATTCAGGCCGGATTCGAGCCCTGGATCGGCGGCGCGGGCCTGGCGGTAACCGATTTCAGCGCCGCGGTGAACGGCAACGGCGGAACCACTCCGAGTAATCCGCCGACCACGACGCCGCCCACCGGGACGTCTTCCTGCCGCATCACCTACGCCACCAACACGTGGAATACCGGCCTCACCGCCAATGTGACCGTGGCCAATACCGGATCGACCGCCTTGAACGGCTGGGCGCTCGCCTTCACACTGCCGGCCGGCCAGTCGATCACCAGTTCCTGGAACGCGGCATTGACCGGTTCGAGTGGCGCGGTGACCGCCCGCAACATCGCCTGGAACGGCGCAATAGCCCCCGGCGCCAGCGCCTCGTTCGGATTCCAGGCCACCCACACCGGCTCAACCGCGGCGCCGTCCGCCTTCTCACTCAACGGTTCCCCTTGCACCACCGCATGACCCGCTGAATCCCCCGAACCCGAGCCGCCTCGTCGCCGATTCTCCGGTGCCGGGGCGGCTCGTCCAATCCACGTCATAAACGAATGCTCACCTGCTTACCAAGTTCGGCGAATCCCAGCGCCCTCGCCACCCGGCGCGACGCCTCCGGCCGGGCCCGCCATTGCGGCAACAACCCGTTCGCCAACGCGTCCGCCGTCGCCGCCGAAGCCACCCGCCGGCCCCACCCCCGCCCTCGCCAGGCGACAGCCGTAAGCACACTCAGATGCGCCGTCCCTTGCGGCCACAGCTCATAACCCGCAACAGCCTTCCCCCGTACGACGAAGGCCGCCGACGTGATGTCCTCGAGCCCCGCCTCCCCGTCCTCCTCGACGCTGACCCCCGCCCGCAGCGCCGTTACCGCCGGATGCCCCGCCGAGACCGCCTCGACCTCGTCGCGATCGCCCGACCGGGAGCTCTCCCCGTCGTCGTCAGCCGGCTGGAGAAGCACCCCACCGTTCCCGTCCTCGTCAGCTGGCTGAAGAAGCGCCCCGCCGTTCCCGTCCTCGTCAGCCGGCTGAAGAAGCGCCCCGCCGTTCCCGTCCTCGTCAGCCGGCTGAAGAAGCGCCCCGCCGTTCCCGACAAGCCCTCCGCCCGCCCCGACAAGTTCGTCGCCACCTCCTGGTAGCCCGACAGGCTCGCCGGCCGGCCCGACAAGCCCCGCGCCGCGCCCCGCCGGCCCGACGAGTTCGCCGCCGCTTCCGGCCGGTCGGAAGCGCTCCGCGTCGCAGTAGGCAAGGCTCGCCGGCCCCAACACCCGATGCGACGGCAGGTCTCGCAACGGATCGCCAGTGGACAGCACCCGCCGCAAGGCGGCCGCCGCCTCCTCATCGGGCGCTGTCGCGATGCTGCCGTCGCCGATCTCGACAACCCCGCACCACCCCGGCGGACACAACAGCGACCGCGGCGAGACGACCACGTCGACCGCCCCCGCCCGAAACCCGACCGGCGCCCCGGCCAGCTCGACCCATAGACTTCGCACACGCCGCAACAGAGGTTCGTCGGTCACGCAGGCATCGTGGCAACCGCCCGATCCCCGCGCCACCACAAATCCGCCGCCCTGTGGATAACCCAGCCCCTGTGGATAACCCGGCTCTCACGCCCGGCGTCTGGTTAGGGTGGAGGTCCCCCGGTGGGCGGGCCTTTAATAGGGACCAGTAACCAGACGATCTACAAGTGCGGCAGCAGTTTGTCCAGGCGTACCGGCAGGTCGCGCACCCGTACGCCCGTTGCGTGCCAGACCGCGTTGACGATGGCGGCCGGGGAGCCCACGATGCCGATCTCGCCGATTCCCTTGCTGCCCATCGGGTTTTGGCCCTCGCCGGCGTCGTCGAGCCACTCGGCCGTGATCGATTCGATGTCGGCGTGGGTGGGCACGTGGTATTCGGCCAGGTCGTGGTTTACCCAGGTGCCCACATTGGGGTCGAGCACGCCTTCCTCGTGCAGCGCCATGCCCATCCCCATGGTCATGCCGCCGATGAACTGGCTGCGGGCCGTGCGCGGGTTGAGGATGCGGCCGGCGGCGTAGAGGCCGTAGAGCCGGGTCACCCGCACTTCCCCGGTGACGGCGTCGACGCGTACCTCAGCGAAGTGGGCGCCGTAGGCGTGCTTGCCCTCCTGGTTCAGCTGTTCGACGAGGTCGGAGCTGTCGAACGTGGCCTCGTCGGACCCGCCCGAGTCGCGCAGGGCACGGCACGCGCCGGTGACGGCCCAGCCCCAGGAGGCGGTGCCCGAGGAGCCGCCGGCCACCGACGCGAAGGGCAGGGTGCTGTCGCCGATGCGTACGCGCACCCGGTCGTGGGGAACGTCGAGCGCGTCGGCCGCGATCTGGGTCAGCACCGTACGGGCGCCGGTTCCCAGGTCGGCGGCGGCGATCGAGACCTCGTAGTCGCCGGTGGACAACCGCCGGGCCCGGGCCGTGGACGGCTGGACCATCGCCGGGTAGGTGGCCGAGGCGACGCCGGTGCCGATCCACCAGTCGCCGTCGCGTCGCTGCCGGGGGCGGGGGTCGCGGTCGTGCCAGCCGAACCGGTCGGCGCCGTGCCGCAGACAGTCGGTGAGCAACGAGGAAGAAGCGTTGCGAACGCGAAGCTCGATCGGGTCCAAGGAAAGAGCGATGGCCAGCTCGTCCATCGCGCATTCCAGCCCGACCATGCCGGGCGCCTCGCCGGGGGCCCGCATCCAGCGCGGCGTCGGCATGTCGAGGCGGGCCAGCCGGTGGCCGGTGCGCACGGCCGGGGCCTCGTACAGGTGCCGGGTGGTCACCGCGGTCTGCTCGGCGAACTCGAACAGGCGGGAGGTGTGCGCGACGGCCAGGTGGTCGATCGCGGTCAGCTTGCCGTCGGGCGTGGCGCCCAGTCGCAGCTGCTGGATGGTCGGGGTGCGGTGGCCGACCATGCTGAACAGCGCCTGCCGGGGCAGGGCCAGGCGCACGGGACGGCCGGTGACCCGGGCCGCCATCGCGGCGAGCACGGCGTTGGGGCGAGCGGTGCCCTTCGAGCCGAAGCCGCCGCCGACGTGCTCGGTGATCACGTGGACGCGCTCGGGCGGCAGCTCGAACAGCGTGGCCAGGGTGGCCGCGACGCCCGGCGGGTGCTGGTTCGAGTCGTACAGGACCAGCTCGTCGCCTTCCCACAGCGCCGTCGTGGCGTGCGGTTCCATCGGGCTGTTGTGCAGCGCGGGCGTGCTGTAGGTGACGTCGACCCGCACCGGCGCGGCGTCGAAGGCGGCGGACACATCGCCGGTGGAGGTCTCGCTGGGGAAGTCCGGGTTGACCTTTTCCGGGGTGTAGAGGTCGTCACGCGCGAAAGACAGCACAGTGTCGGCCGGCGACGGATCTATCGAAAGCTGCAACGACGCCGCCGCTGCCCGGGCGGCCTCCAGCGTACGGGCCACCACGAGGGCCAGCGCCTGCCCGCGATAGCTGATCCGGTCGGACTGCAGGACGGCCAGCTCGGGGTCGTCGCCCTCGGCGAGCCGCGGCGCGTTGCCGTGCCAGAGGACGGCGAGCACGTCGTCCGCCTCCACCAGCGGGTCGACGGTCACCCCGGTCAGGGTGCCGCCGGCCACCGGCGACTGCGCGACCCACCCGTACGCGAGATCGTCGCCTACCTGGTATTCCGCGGCGTAGCGGGCGGCGCCGGTGACCTTGTCCGGCCCCTCGATGCGGCGCAGCGGCTGCCCGACGGCCCGTTCCGAGGTGGCGGTCATGACAGGCCCTCCAGCACCGAGGCGACGAGGTTGCGGATCAGCGTGATCTTGAAGGCGTTGTCGCGCAGCGGTTCGGCCGCGGCCAGTTCGGCGTCCGCGGCGGCCAGGAACGACTCGCGGGTCGCGGGCCGGCCTCGCAGCGCCTCCTCGGCCGCATGCGCCCGCCACGGTTTGGGGGCCACAGCACCAAAAGCCAGCCGTACGTCGGTCACCGTGCCCTCGGCGACGGTGAGCACCGCGGCGACCGAGCCCACCGCGAAGGCGTACGAGGCTCTGTCACGCACTTTGCGATAAGCGCTCGAACCGGAGCCACCCGGCAGGTCCACCGCAGTGATCAGCTCACCATGCTCGAGAGTAAATTCACGATGAGGCGTCTCCCCGGGCAAAAGATACAAATCGCCAAGCGGAAACGAGCGCGCTCCCGCCGGTCCACTGACTTGCACCACGGCATCAAGAGCGGTCAGAGCAACAGCCATGTCGGACGGATGAGTAGCGATACACGACGAGGACCCGCCCAGAATCGCCAGGTTCCGATGATCACCGGAACGGGCCGGGCACCCCGACCCCGGCGAGTGCTTGTTGCACGGCATGGTCGCGTCCATGAAGTAGCGGCACCGCGTCCGCTGCAGCAGATTTCCGCCGGTGGTGGCCATGTTGCGCAGCTGCCCCGACGCCCCGGCCAGCACGGCCTGGCTGAGCACCGGATAGTCGCGCCGCACCCGGGGATGGGCGGCGAGGTCGCTGTTGCGCACGCCCGCCCCGATCCGCAGGCCGCCGTCCGGCAAGTCGGTCACCTCGTCCAGCGGCAGCTTGGTCACGTCGACCAGCACCTCGGGGGTGGCCACGCCGAGCTTCATCAGGTCGACCAGGTTGGTGCCGCCGGCCAGGAAGGTCGCGCCCGGTTCGAGGCCGTCGTCGAGCGCGGTCGCGGTGCGATAGGTGAACGTCTTCACCGGGCCGCCACCTCCCGGATCGCGCGGACGATGTTCGGATAGGCCCCGCACCGGCACAGGTTGCCGCTCATCCGTTCGCGAATCTCGGCGTCGGAAAGCTCGGGAGGATCGTCGTCGGAAAGAGCCTCGTCGAGCATCCCCACGGACGAGCAGATCTGCCCCGGCGTGCAATAGCCGCACTGGAACCCGTCGTGCTCCAAGAACTTCTCCTGTACGGGGTGAGCCAGCCCCTCGACCGTGGTCACCGACGCGCCGTCCAGCGTGACGGCCAGAATCAGGCAGCTGTTGACTCGCCGCCCCTCCAGCAGCACCGTGCACGCGCCGCACTGCCCGTGGTCGCAGCCCTTCTTGGCGCCGGTCAGCCCGAGGTGTTCGCGCAGCGCGTCCAGCAGCGTCGTGCGCGGATCCATTTCCAGGGTGTGCCGGTCACCGTTCACGACGAGATCCATGGCCGCCGCGTACCCGAGCCGAAGTGGTTCAACCGCCGCGCCCCGGGTAGGCGATAGGCATGCGTGTCGTGATCGTCGGAGCCACGGGGAACGCCGGAACCGCCCTCCTGCGCCGTCTGAGCGCCGAGCCGGGCGTCGAGATCGTGGGGGTGGCGCGCCGGTTGCCGTCGCCCACCGGGGTGTATGCCAACGCCACCTGGCACTCGGTGGACATCGGCTCGTCGCCGGCCGAGGACAGGCTGGCCGAGGTCTTCGCCGGGGCCGACGCGGTGGTGCACCTGGCCTGGCAGATCCAGCCGAGCCACGATCAAAAGCTGCTTTACCGTACGAACGTGCTGGGCAGCCGGGCGGTGGTCAAGGCGGTGCTGCGGGCGGGGGTGCCGGCGCTGGTCCACGCGTCGTCGGTCGGCACCTACTCCCCGGGCCCCAAGGACGCCTTCGTCCGGGAGAACTGGCCGCGCGCCGGGGTGCTGCAGTCCTCGTACAGCCGGCACAAGGCGCTCGTCGAGTGGATGCTCGACCAGGTCGAGTCCGACCACCCCCAGCTGCGGGTCGTCCGGCTGCGCCCGGGGCTGATCTTCCAGCGCGCGGTCGGCACCGAGATCTCCCGCTACTTCGCGGGCCCGCTGCTGCCGGCGTGGCTGCTGCGCCCGCAGTGGCTGCCCGTGGTGCCGTCCCATCCGGGGCTGCGCATGCAGGCGGTGCACGCCGACGACGTCGCCGACGCGTACGCCCGGGCGGTGCTCTCCGACGCCCACGGCGCGTTCAACATCGCCGCCGGCCCCGTCCTCGATCCCGCCGTGGCCGCGCGCACGTTCCACGGCGTCCAGCTGCCGGTGCCCGGTTTCGCCCTGACCGGCGCGGCCGCCGCGAGCTGGTGGCTGCGCCTGCAGCCGGTCGACTCGGGCTGGGTGCACCTGGGCCTGCGGGCGCCGCTGATGTCGTGCGACCGGGCCGCCACCGAGCTGGGCTGGAGCCCGCGCCGCGATGCCGTCAGCGCCCTGAAGGAGCTGGTCGCGGGCATGGCCGATCGGGCCCACGACGACGCCGGCCCGCCGCTGGCCGGCCACCCCGACCTGCCGGGCCGGCTCGGCGGCCTGCTCAAAGGACGCCTGCCGGGCACCGGCAACCCCTACTAGGCGACCAGCGGGAGCCCGACGCTGCCGGTCATGCGGCTCAGGGCTTCCGTGCCGTCGAGCGGGCTCGAGAGCAGATAGCCCTGACCCAGCGGGCAGCCCATCCGCAGCAGCATGTCGCGGTGGGCGACGTCCTCGATGCCCTCGGCGATCACGGTCAGCCCGAGCGACTGGGCCAGCGCGACCAGACCGGTGACCAGCGCCGTGTCGTCCAGGAACGTCTTGTCGATCTTCACCACGTCGAGCGGGCGGCGGCGCAGGTCGCCCGGCGCCGAGTGGCCGGTGCCGAAGTCGTCGATCGCGATGCCGACGCCGAGCTCGCGCAGGGCGGCCAGGTCGGCCCAGATCGCGTCGTGCTCGGCGGCCAGCAGGTTCTCCGAGAGCTCGAGCATCAACGCCTGCGGCGGCACCCCCGCGTACGCCAGGGACTGCTTGACCTGCTCGACGAAGGCGCCGTCGCGGAACTGGCGGGCCGACACGTTGACGCTGACGTAAGGCCGGCGGCTGCGGGGCAGCGTGCGCCACCACTGCGCCACCGTGTGCAGCGCCTGGTCGAGCACCCAGCGGCCCATCGGCACGACCAGGCCGCTCTCCTCGGCGACCTCGAGGAACTCGGCCGGCGCGATCACCCCGCGGGTCGGGTGGTGCCAGCGCACCAGCGCCTCGAAGCCGACCGCCTCGTCCGTCCGCAGATCCACCACCGGCTGGTACGCGAGCAGGAAGTGTCCCTCGTGCACCGCGTGGCCGAGGGCCGAGCGCAGTTCCAGCCGCTCCACCATCGAGTCGTGCAGGTGGGCCTGATAGGGGCGCCACTGGTTCTTGCCGGCGCCCTTGGCCACGTACAGGGCGAGGTCGGCCTGGCGCAGCAGCTCGTCGGCGGTGTCGGCCTCGGGCGTGGTCGTGATGCCGATGCTGGCCACGGCGGTCAGCTCCGAGCCGTCGGCCATGGCGATCGGCTCGGCCAGCGCGGTCAGGATGCGCTGAGCCGTCTCCTCGACCGCCCCCGGATCCTGCACGTTCTCGACCAGGGCGGCGAACTCGTCGCCGCCGAGCCGGGCCGCGGTGTCGTCGGCCCGCAGCGCGCCCGCGATCCGGTCGGCCACGCCGATCAGCAGCTGGTCGCCGGCCGCGTGCCCGAGCGTGTCGTTGACCTTCTTGAAGTCGTCCAGGTCGATGAAGAGGACCCCGACCACCGAGCCGTCGCGGGCGCCGCGGGCCAGGGCGTGGCCGAGCCGGTCGTGGAAGAGCACGCGGTTGGCCAGCCCGGTCATCGCGTCGTGGAACACCCGGTGGGTCAGCTCGGCCTCGAGCCGCCGCCGCTCGGTCACGTCGCGCAGGGTGATCACGAGCGCGGCCACGGTCGGGTCGGCCCGCAGGTCCTGCCCGTGCATCTCGAGCACCACATCGGCGAGGGCGCGAAAATCGAGACCCTCGTGCGGACCTTCCCCCGTACGCAGGGCGGCCAGCACCTCGGTCAGCCGGGCACGCTCGGCCGGGTGCATCACCGCGGGCAGCGGGAACCCGGTCGGGTCGTCGCCGAGCACGCCGGCCGCGGACGGGCTGGCGTACCGGACCCGGTCCTCCTCGTCGACGATCAGGATCACGTCGGAGGTCTTCTGCACGAGCGTCCGGAAGTAGGTCTCGCTGTTGCGGCGGATCACCTCCTGGCTCAGCCCGATCCGCTCGAGGGCCAGGGCGGCCTGGGTGGCCAGCACCTCGATCGCGCGCAGCAGGCCGGGCAGCTCGGGGGCGGGCGCGGCCACGTGCAGCACGCCCAGCAGCGGGTCGCCGGTCGGCCGGTCGGCCAGCACCAGCGGGCAGCGCAGGGTCATCGGGAAGTTGGTCAGCCGCACCGAGACCGCCCAGTCGACGTCGCGCGTCGCCATGATCCGCGCGGCGGTCCCGGTCGACCGGTCCGCCGCCGCCTCGGACGACTGCGGCCCGTCCTGAACGATCGTCACGGCGAGCACCACCGCGTGCGGGGTGTCCGGGGGCAGCAGGTGCGCCACCGCCGTCCGTACGGCGTCGGAGACCTGATCGGTGTCGGCGGCCGAGACGAGGGCCGCCGAGGCCTCGCGCAATGCCCGCTCGCGACCCAGCGCCCGCCGGTGACCGGCCATGATGTCGGCCATCCGCACCAGCACGAGCAGGAAGGTGAGGGCGCTGAGGGCGGCCACGACGGTCAGGTCGGGCACCTCGCCGTCGCGCACCATGCGCACCAGCAGCACGACGGGCGCGGTCATCGAGGCGATCCCGAGCAGCACCAGCCGGCCCCGGCCGAGCTGGGCCACGGGCAGGCCGGCCGGGCGGTCGAGCTCGGCCATCGACGGGTGCAGCGCGGCCAGGCCCGCCGCGGTGTAGAGCGCGAACCGGCCCAGGCCGACGATGTAGGCAGGCCCGCCGAGCAACGACATCTCGTAGCCGACGTCGCTGATCAGCATGACCGCCAGCCCGGCCCCGAGCACCCGGCCCGCCCACGCGGTGGCCCCGCTGACCAGCAGCCGGGCCAGCATGCCGACCAGCAGCAGGTCGCCCAGTGGGAACGCCACCTGCTGCCAGGTCTGCGCGGCCGCGCCCTGCAGGTTGGGGCCGATCACGAAGCTCCACGACAGCAGCGCGACCCCGGCCGTGACGGTCAGCGAGTCGAGCAGCGCGGCCCGGTCGCGGGGGTCGCCGGCGCGGCGCCGCAGGAAGGCCACGAGCATGAAGGCGAGCACCGGATAGCTCGCGAGCACCAGCACCGAGCCGACGTTGTCGAGGCCGGGCAGCCGCACATGGGCCCAGTCGGGGGCGCGGAACATCGCCGTGCCCAGCACCGAGAGCACGAGCGCGGTGGTCAGCATGCGCCAGGGGAAGCGGTGGACGGGCCGGTTGCGGCGGACGCCGAGCGTCACCACGACCACGGCGGTGACTCCCGCGAGCAGGCGTACGGGGGTCTGCGCGCCGGTCGGCACCAGCACGAAGAGCACCGCGAGCACCGCCATCCAGCCGCCGAAGAGGGCGGCGGCCCAGCGAGCCGGCATGTGTGTTCCTTTTTCCGCAGGGGACGTGCGCCGTCTGATCGGTCCGCCGTGGCCGTGGTTGAGGAACCAGGGACAATCGGCTGGTGCTACTGGAGTTCATTCGCGGCAACACCACCCCCGCGCCCGTCCCGTTCGTCCCCGAGATCACGCTCTTCCAGGCGGACGAGCCGATCGCGCTGTGGGAGAAGACCGAGGCGGCGGGGGTGGCCCAGCCGCCGCCGTTCTGGGCGTTCGCCTGGGCCGGCGGGCAGGCCCTGGCCCGGCACGTGCTCGACCACCGCGACCTGGTCGCGGGGCGCTCGGTGCTCGACTTCGCGACGGGCTCGGGCCTGGTCGCGGTGGCCGCCGCCGTCGCCGGGGCACACCCGGTGACGGCCAACGACATCGATCCGTATTCGCTGGCCGCCGCCACCGCGAACGCGGCCGCCAACGACGTCGACGTGATCGCGCTGGAGGAGGACATCCTCGACCGCGACGACGACTACGGGGTGATCCTGGCCGGCGACGTCTTCTACAGCCGCGAGATGGCCGCCCGGGTGCTGCCCTTCCTGCGCCGCGCGGCCGGCCGCGGCTCGCTGGTGCTGGTGGGCGACCCCGGCCGGGCCTACCTGCCCGATTCCGGCCTGATCGAGCGGGCCGCGTACGACATCCCGGTCCCGGTCTCGCTCGAGAGCGTCCCGACCCGGCACACGAAGGTCTGGCAGCTGATCAACCGCTGATCCCGCGCAGGAAGATGTCCACGCCGGCCAGGAACTGCGCGCGGTCGTCGTGCTCGCTCAGCAGCGCCGCCGCCTCCTGCACCACCGGATCGGGGTCGCTCCCGGCCCACTGCGCGGCCAGCGCCTCCAGGTAGTCCTTCCGCGCCGCCTCGTCGGGGGCGCGCCGGGCGGCCGCCGCGCCGAGCACGTAGTTGACCAGGGCCGCCCCCGCGTCGCCGAGCGCCGTCCCGGTCAGCCCGAGCCGGTGCAACTGGGTCCCGACGCCCTTCCAGATCCGCAGGACGGCGGGCTGGGCCGGGTCCCGGGCGAGCTGCGCCCCCAGCCAGGGGTGCGCGTCGATCGCGTCGAAGACGGCCAGCGCCAGCTCCCGGATCGGCGCGTCGCCCAACCGGACGACGTCGTCGGCGGCGGCGGCGAGCAGCTCGTCCTTGTTCGCGACGTGGTGATAGATCGCGCCGCGACCGGTCGCCAGGCGATCGGTGACCGCCCGCAACGTCAGCCCGCCCTCGCCCTGCTCGTCGAGGATCCGTACGGCCGCCTCGACGATGCGCTCGCGGGACAACGCGTCGGTGCGCCGAGGTGTCATGAACACCATCTTGACAGAGTTGGACCGACGGTCCAATAGTGGAGTCAATGGACCGCCGGTCCAATCCCAGGAGGGGGGATGAGCTACGTCGATACCTACCTGCACGACGTCGACCGGCGGCATCCGCGAGCGGCCGCGGCGGTCGGGGCCGGCGCCCTGTACGCCCTCGAGCCCGGCCAGGGCTTCCTGGCCCATCGAGAGGCCGGGAACGTCATTCACACGTACGTCGTGCTCAGCCGCCCGGTCGAGTGGTTCACCCGCGCCGCCCTCACCCGGGAGCGCGTCGCCGCCGAGTTCACGGGCTGGGCGCCCGAGCTCGTCGCGCTGATCGCCGGCAGCGACACCCCACCCGTCCTGCGCAGCATCCACCAGCTTCTCGATCGCCACCGCTGGGCCCGTACGCCCGGGGTCACGCTGCTCGGCGACGCGGCCCACGTGACCGTGCCCGGCGGCGAGGGCGCCAACCTCGCGATGCTCGACGGGGGCGAGCTCGGTCAGGCGATCGCCGCGGATCCGGGGACGGCCCTGGCGACGTACGAGGAAAGGATGTTCGCCCGCGCCGAGAGCGAGGCCGTCGCCGCGCGCGAGACGATCGAGCTGATCTTCGGGGCCGGCGCGCCGCGGGGGCTGGTCAGCCTGTTGAACGGTTGAGCAGGGCGCGGAGGGCGAAACCATCCTCGACTGTGTCGTCGGGATCCGGGCCACCGGGCTCGGCGGCGGTGCGCGGCGACGGCATGAGGATCGCCCGGCCGATGCCCGCGCGGCGGCCGCAGACGATGTCGCGCCGCGGGGTGTCGCCGACGAACCAGCAGGCGGCCGGGTCGACGCCCAGCGCGTCGGTGGCGTTCCAGATCATCTGCGGGTTGGGTTTGCGGACGCCGGCCTCGTCGCTGTAGACCTGCACCGCGAACAGCTCGCCCAGGTGCGACTTGTCGAGGAAGTCGCGGTGGGCGGCGCCCGCGAGGGTGTTCGAGACGACGGCGAGCGCCACACCGGCGTCCGCGGCGCAGTGCAATGCCTCGACGATGCCGGGCCGCACCGCCCAGCTGTCCCGATAGGCCCACTCGTAACTCAGCTTGCGCACGGCGCCGCGGACGGGGACCTGGGCCGCGGGCGGCCAGCCGGGCAGGATGAACCGCTCCCACACCTCGGCCTGGCTCAGCTCGTCCGGCCAGTCCTCGTCGCGCCACGCCGCGTAGGCCTCGGCGCCCGTGGTGAGCGCGCGCTGGATCTCGCCCGGCGTCAGCGCGCCCCGGGTCAGGTTGAAGATGCGCAGCACGAGCCCGGGCGGCGCCGTCCGCTGCGGGGGCGCGTCGGCCAGCACGCCGCCGAAGTCGAGCAGGATCGCCGCGGGTCGCATGTCAGCGCGCGTTCAGGGTCCAGGCGCGCACGCCGCCGACGATGCCGGCCGTGTTCGGCACGACCACCACCTCGTCTCCCATCCGGGCCAGCTGGGCGGCGGTGATCAGCCGCGAGTTGCCGCCGCCGAGATACAGCCTGTCCCACAGGAAGACGGGCCGCAGCCCCTCGACCACGTTGCGCACCCGCCGCGACCAGAGCGCGTCCCCGAGCCGACGACGCTCGTGCTCCCCGATATACGTGTCGTAGGACATTCCCCACCGTACGGGGGCCTGGCTCATCTCCAGATGCGGCGCGAGCGCGCCCCCGTCGAAGAGCGCGCAGCCCAGGCCCGTGCCGAGGGTCAGCACCAGCTCGCAGCCGGTGCCCGCGACCACCCCGGCCCCGTGCACCTCGGCGTCGTTGAGCACCAGCGTGGGCCGGCCGAACGCGTCCTCGAGCGCGGTGCGGGCGTCGAAACCGAACCACGCCTCCTGCAGCTCGGGGTCGATCTTCGTACGGGGGCCGGAGCGGGTGATGTAGTGCGGGGTCGCGACGACGACGCCGTGGCGCAGCATGCCCGGCATGCCCACGGTGACCCGGTCGTGCGCGGGCAGCCGCTCGCCGAGCTGCGTCAACGTCTTGACGAAGAGCTCGGGGGGCAGCGGGTACGGAGTCGGGACGCGCAACGGCTGGGCCCGCATCGTGCCCGCCTCGTCGAGCACGGAACCCTTGATGCCGCCGCCGCCACAGTCGATCGTCAGGGTGAAAGCCACGCCGCCAGTTTGCATGGAGTACACCTCCTCGCACAGCCATTGTGACCCGGTATCGTCGCTGCGGTGTCGAGGGCAGTCCGGGTCAGCACCCGCAACGCGAGCTTCCAGCAGTGGCAGGCGCTGCTCACCAACCGCACCAAGCGGCACCGGGCCGGCGAGTTCCTGGTCCACGGCGTGCGCCCGATCACGCTGGCCGTCGAGTACGGCTGGGAGATCCGCGACCTGATCTATCCGGACCGGCAGTCACTGTCGGCGTGGGCGCGCGACATGCTCGACCGTACGGGCGCCCGGCCCGTCGCGATGGACCCGGCGCTGGTGGCCGAGCTGGCGGACAAGGAGTCGGCGGAGCTCATCGCGGTCGTGGGACTGCCTTCTTTCTCTGATTTGCCGGAGGCGGACCTCGTGGTCGTCTTCGATCGGCCGTCGACGCCGGGCAACATCGGCACGCTGATCCGCTCGGCCGACGCGTTCGGCGCCGCCGCCGTGGTGGTCACCGGGCACGCCGCCGACCCGTACGACCCCAAGGCCGTACGGGCCAGCACAGGTTCACTCTTCGCGCTGCCGGTCCTCCAGCTCGACCGCCACGACCGGCTGCTCGACTGGGCCGCGAAGGGCGGGGTTCAGCTGGTCGGCACCGACGAGCACGGGGCCGTCGACGTGGCCGACCACGACCTGACCGGCCCGACCGCGCTGCTGATCGGCAACGAGACCAGCGGGCTCAGCGCGGCCTGGCGCGAGGCCGCCGACGTGCTGGTCCGCATCCCGATCACGGGCGCGGCCAGCTCGCTCAACGCGGCCACGGCGGCCACCGTCATCCTGTACGAGACCAGTCGCCAGCGGTCCCGCGGCTGACCTTCTCCCACGCCCGCAGGTCGGCCGCCCGGCTCGCCTGGGCCGCCGCGATGGCGTCCACCGCGTCGTGCCCCAGCGCCAGGTGCAGCGGCGCGTCCGGGTCGTTGACGGCCGCGACGATCGCCGCGGCCGCCTTGGCCGGGTCGCCGGGCTGCGAGCCGTCCATGCCGTCGACGGCGGCGCGGGTCTGCGAGGTCGAAACCCCGTACGCGTCGATGGTGCGCGAGCGGTGCATGCCGCCGCCCCCGAACCCGGTGCGGAACGCCCCCGGCTCGACGATCAGGACCCGTACGCCGAACGGCACGACCTCGGCCGCCAGCGACTCGGAGAGGCCCTCGAGCGCGAACTTGGCCGCGCAATAGGCCCCGAACCCCGGCATGGTGACCTGGCCGCCCATCGAGCTGATCTGCACGAAGGTGCCGGATTTCTGGGCCCGCAAATGGGGCAGGGCGGCCTTGGTGACGGCGACCGCGCCGAAGAACATCACGTCCATGATCGCGCGGAGCTCGGACATCGTGAGCTCCTCGACCGCGCCCACACTGCCGTGCCCGGCGTTGTTGACCACCACGTCGAGCCGGCCCAGGTCGCGCACGGCCTCGGCGACCACCCGCTCGACCTGCTGTTCGTCGGTGACGTCGAGAGCGGCCGTACGGGTGGCGCCCAGCCCGTCGAGGGTCTCGGGGCGGCGGGCGGTGGCGACGACCTGGTCGCCCGCGGCGAGGGCGGCCTCGGCCAGGGCCCGGCCGAATCCGGAGGAGCAACCGGTGATGAGCCAATTCTTCATGCGCTCCACGCTGGCTCGCCCGCCCCCGGCGCACCAACACCGGTTCCCTGCCGCCGCTACAGTCCCAGACTGTGAGTGTCGAGCTGCGCCACCTGCGCTACTTCGTCGCGGTCGCCGAGCAGTCGAGCTTCAGCCGGGCCGCGCAGCAGCTGCACATTGCCCAGCAGTCGCTGTCGCAGCAGGTCGCGGCGCTGGAGCGGATGCTCGGGGTGCGGCTGTTCGACCGCGACACCCGCGGCGCCCGGCTGACCGCGGCCGGTGCGGCGTTCCTGCCCTCCGCCCGTCTCGTTTTGGAGCAGATGGAAAAGGCGATTTCCTCCGTACGGGGTGGGCTTCATCTCGCGTTCCTCGAGTCGACGGCCAACTACATGCTCCCGCCGATCGTGCGAGCCGTTCGATCCCGGTTCCCCGACGCCTCGCTGACCACCCACAACGTGCCGATCGCGGCCCTGGTCGAAGGACTGCGGGACGGGCGATTCGACGCGGGGTTCACCCGGCCCCCGCTGGTCGCCGACCTGGCGACGCGCGAACTGGTCACCGAGCCGGTCTGCATCGTGCTGCCCTCGGCCCACCGGCTGGCCACCCGCCCGTCGCTGCGCCTGCCCGACCTGGCCGACGAGGACTGGGTGTTCACCCCGCGCGCGTCGTGGCCGCCGTGGCACGAGAAGTACGACCGTGACTTCGCCGCGGCCGGGTTCACCCCGCGGATCGTCCAGCGGGCGGCCGGCGTACCGAACCTGCTGGGCCTGGTCGCCGCCGGCGTCGGGGTGACATGGCTGGCCCAGTCGGCGCGCAGCATCCGCGGTGGCGGGGTCGCATTCGTGCCGCTCGAGGACCAACGCGCAACGACGGTGGTGGCGTGGCGGCCCGGCCACGAGAACCCCCTGCTGACCGACCTGCTCGCACTGGCCGACGAACTGGCCCGCACCCTCGACCTGACCAGCTGGGGCTGAACCCGCTTCTGGCGCGCCCTTCCTCTTGCGCGGCTCTCCCTAACGCGGCCTCTCCCCCACGCCGGCTCTCCCCGCGCGGCCTCCCCCTCACGCCGGCTCTCCCCACGCGGCCTTTCACACGCAGGCTCTCCCCACGCGGTCTCTTCCCCGCGCGGCGTTCAGAAGCGGGCGAACGAGCGGATCGTCATGCGAGGGCCGAACTTCGGGGCGCCGATGCCGCCGTGGCCGAACAGGTCGCAGACCCGCCCCCGGTGACCCGCGAACGGCGTGAGCAGCTCCAGCATCCGCTCGTCGGTGCCGCGCGCCTCCCCCGCCAGCGCCCACGCCACCGTGTTCGGGATGTGGAAGTCGCCCACGCTCACCGCGTCCGGATCCCCGTACGCGACCCGGACGACCTCGGCCGCCGTCCACGGGCCGATGCCGGGCAGCGCGACCAGCCGGGCCGTGGCCTCGGTGGCGTCGGCGCAACGCTCCAGGCGGGCGGCGACCACGGCGGCCCGCTGCAGGGCCTGGGTGCGGCGCTGCTCCATCCCGAACGGGTGGAACACCCAATACGGCGTCTCGGCGATCACCGCGGGGTCGGGCGGCAACATCAGCTCGACCGGCCCCGGGGCGGGCTCGCTGAGCTGGGTGCAGATCATCCGGTACGCCCGGTGGGCCTCCTTGCCGGTGACCTTCTGCTCGAGGATCGCCCGCAGCACGCTTCGGAAGACCAGTCCGGTGGCTGGCATCCGTACGCCCGCGAAGGTCTTGGCCAGGCGCGCGACGAGCGGATGGGCCGCGGCGAGGGCCGGGAAAGCGCTGAGGTCGTCGCGCAGGCCGGCGATCGCGTCGGCGCGGTCGAGCACCCAGCCCGCGGCCGGACCGTAGCCCGTGGCCAGCAGGCCGTCGCCGTCGCGGCACAGGTGCAGCGTGGCCGGGCCGTCGGGGGTGCGCACGGCCAGCCAGAAGTCGTCGCCGGTGAAGCGGCCGCACGGGTCGTGCTTGGGGACCAGCAGCGACCGGACCGAGGCGCCGAACTGGTAGCGCTCGGGCGGGGACAGCCTGCGGGTCGAACTCACCGGAATACTGTGCCACCTTCGCGAGCCTCTGCCCACTCCCCGCCGCCTTTCGGTGGGCAGGCCGATGGCCCTGACCGCGCTCCCGGTCAGGGCCATCGGAAGGGCGAACCGGACACCCGAGTGGTCCGGACCGCCGTGGAGCTGCCGCTGCTGGTCGTCCGTCAGGGGGAAGGACGACTACCCGGATTTGATGGGGGGCCCTGTCGGGGACGGGATCATGTCGGTGACCCCGTCCCGTCCAGGTTCGCCTCCGGGATGAACGGCGTGGCTCCTAGTTCTTCATCAGTTGCGACCGCCACCGCGGCGGTTGCCGACCTGGATCTTCACCACGTCGAAGGCGGGCGTCTGGTTGGCCCGGACCATCATCGGGATGCGGTGCGAGCCGTCACCGGCCCACGAGGCGCACTGCGCGGTGCCGGCGTCGGGCAGGCCCGGCACCTGGATCTGCACCGAGTCGGGCTGCGCGCCGCCGCGGCTGTCCTCGGTCGCCACGAAGAACGCGGGGACCGGGTCGGGCGCGGGGGCCTCGTTGAGGTTGGGCAGCATGCGGCAAGCGGTGTGGAAGTGACCGCGGACCAGGCCGTTGGCCAGAACCGAGGACTCCACGTAGTAGCCACCCTGGCCGGCCGCGAGGAACCGGTCACGGATCAAGTTGCGGGTGCTCACGGTGATCGTGAACGGGGTGTTCGGGGCGACCCGAGTGGGCGCGTTCGTGATCAGCAGGCTCGGGTTGGCGTTGGCCTCGCCGACCTCACCGAACTCGGTCGAGACGCAGCGGCTGCCTTCCTGGAAGCCGTTGTGCGGGGTCAGGTTGCTGGTGTCACAGCTGTTGGTCAGCACGCCCAGCCCGGCGCCCGGAGGCGGGGTGGTCTCGCCACCGTTGCCCTGGTCACCACCCTGGTCGCCACCGTTGCCCTGGTCGCCACCGTTGCCCTGGTCGCCGCCCTGCTCGCCACCGTTGCCCTGGTCGCCGCCCTGCTCGCCACCGTTGTTGCCCTCTTCGCCGTTGCCCTGGCCGTTGTCGCCGCCATTGCCCTGGCCGTTGTCGCCGCCATTGCCCTGGCCGTTGTCGCCGTTGCCGGCACCCTCTTCGCCGTTGCCCTGACCGTTGTCGCCGTTGCCGGCGCCCTGGTCGCCGCCCTGCTCGCCACCCGCGCTCGGGTCGGCGGCGGGCTGGGTCGCGGCCTCGGTCGGCGGCGTCGTCTGGTTGCCACCGTTGTTGCCGACGTTGTTCATCACCCAGTTGCGGCAGCGCGTGCGCAGCGTCTGGGTCGACACGGTGTCACCGGCGCCGTCGTCCGGGTGCTGGGTGACCTTGCCACCGTTCGTGGAATACGTGCCGCGGCGCGTCTCCGTCGAAAGGTTCGTGCGGTTGGGCGCCTGCACCCTGTCGCATGCGGCCAGCGCCTTGCGCTGAGTCCGGTCGGTGCTTGCGTTGGAGACCTGGGTGACGGTCACGATGCCGCCGAAGGCCACCAGCGTGGCTGCTACCGCGATGATGCGGCGCTTGCCACTGAACCAGTTGTTGCTCCTGGATGCGCGCCGGTACTTGGACCTTCGCATGGGGGTGACACCTTTCTGTTACGCGACTGAACTCGGCTGGGGCTACCGAGCCCGGAAGATGCGCATGGACGTGATGACGCCGGCCACGAGAGCGGCGGCGAGGACAAGCAGGATCACGGTGGTGCTGACGCCCGGAATGCCGCCGCTGCTGCTGGCTGCCGCGAGCATCTGCCCGTCCACCGGGACCGGTCCACTGCCGGGGTTCGCGGGGGCGGGAGCTGTGGGAAGAGCCGCGTAGTCGACGATGTTGCTCGACTCCAGCAGCGTCATGTGGGTCATGACGAACTGGTTGGCCTCCTGAGCGAGCTTGCGCACGGAGTCGTTACGCGTGGTGGAACGGATCGTGGCGATGGCCGGGAAGATCTTGCCGTGCGCGGCCCGAAGCCGGTCGATGAAGATCTGGTCGAACGTCGTCGCGTTCGCGTCCTTCATCTCCTGCAGCCAGAACTGCTGGTCGTCGTTCGGCTTGCTCGGCAGGTCGATGTTGAGCTTCTTGGCCACCTCGCGGTCGAGCTTGTCGAGCACGACGTGCTGCGCCGCGATCGACTGACCGATCTTGACGACCCGCTGGTCGTTCGACTTCTCGACCGCCATGTTGCCGGCGGGGATCTCCCACAGGCCGGCCAGGCGCACCTTGATGACGAAGTCCTTGTCGGCGTCGCTGATCGCGCCGACGCCCTTGTCGCTCAGCCCGTTCGAGCTGGGCACCGGAATCGGGTCGCCGGGAGCCGCCTGAACCGGGCTCACCGGCGCGAGCACAAAGGCCAAGGCCGCCGTGGAAATGCCCACCAACCAACGCGTCGTCCGGCGCGATGTGCGAGTGGTAAGCATTTTTCCTCTACCTCCGAGTCAGCGATTTAATGAAGGACTTATTAAGCGCGGGGCTGATCAGTAGCTGTAGTCACTGCCGGTGCCGGAATCGTCACTCGAACCGGCGCCGTCACCCGCGGAATCGTTGGCGGGCGGCGCGACGGGCTTCGACACCTTCGGCAGGCAGGTGAGGTTCTTGGCGCCGTCGGGCTGGATCACGAACCAGGTGCCGTTGACGTTCTGGCCCTTCCAGTTGCCCGGCTTCTTGTCGCCGATGTAGGTGTAGAGCGGCCAGCCCTTGAGCGTCAGCTGCTTGCTGCCGTCGGCCCGGGTGACCGTGCCCACGAGCTTCGAGTCGACGCCCTTGAGCTTCGGCTTGCCGTCGTTGGTGAGCGACGGCGGCCAGATCTCGGCGCAGTCGCCGACGCAGTTCGACTTGGCCGGGTTGTTGCCGTCGTTGTCGAAGCGGTAGAGCACGAAGCCCTCGTCGTTGACGACGACCTTGCCCATCCGCGCGACCTTGCTGCCGGTCAGGGAGTTCGTCGCCTCGTCGTCGCTGAGCTCGGGGGCGGCGTTCGGATCGCCGGGGCCCTCGGTCGCGTTCGGGTCGGCCTGGGCGGCCGGGTCGCTCGTCGCGGCGGGGTCGGCCTCGGGGCCGGCGGTGGCGGCGACGTTCTCGGCGGCCGGCTCAGCGGCGTTGCCGTAGTCGCCTCCGTCGTACCCCTGCGGGGCGCAGCCGGTCACTGCGAACGCCGCGGCGATTGCGGCGCCGACGACCATCAACTTTCGCTTCTCCGGTACCACGTGCCCTCCAGGCTTGTTTCTTCGTCTGGCGTTTCCGGGCTGTAGTACGCGGGCGGGGTCGTGGCGGTTGAAGAAAGTTCCCATCAATTTCCGAGTTTTTGGCGAGACCTCGCCGGACCTGCTTCCCTAAGGAAAAGGAAAGGACCCCGGCCGTTTGGCCGGGGTCCTTTTCCGTACTGGACTCGTTACGGAACGCGCACCAGGGTCTCGCCGGCACCGTTGGCGCCGATCTCCTGCACCTGCACGTGAGCGATCTCGTCGCGCGGGGTGGCCGTGACCGCCTGCAGCAGCAGCGGCTCGGAGTTCTTGGCCGTGCCCCAGCCGTTCTCCCCCACCGTCCACGTCGACAGCGGCTCGGTCGTGCCGTCGGTGTGCACGGCCACCAGCCGGCAGACCTTCGGACCGGTGATGTTGGAGATCGAGAACGACACCTGCGTGCCGAACGTCTTCGTCTCGAAAGCCACCGAAGCCTGAACGCCCGAGCGCGGGTCGGAACCGTCGAACCGCTCGCCCGCGAGGTCGGGCCCGCCGATGCCGGGGCCGCCCTGCGCGTTGGGCAGGGGGTCGAGCTGACCCTCGCCACGCTGCGCCGTGTTCGTCGTCGCCGGATCGTTCGTCTCGCCGCCGAAGACCTGGCCGCCCACGAAGAACGCGCCGATCGACAGCATGGCGAAGACGACGACCGCGGCGGCCAGGCTGTAGAGCCGCCGGCTGTTCGCCCGCTGCCGCTCGTGGCTGACCTCGCCGATCACCTTCTGCAGCATGAACCCGTCGCGCCGGGTCTCCTCGGCGACGACCACGGAGTTCGCGTCGACGTCGGCCAGCAGGTCGGCGACCTCGACGAACGACTCCAACTCGTATGCGCACTTCGAGCACTCGATGAGGTGGTCCTCGAAGCGAGCGGCGTCGTGTTCGTCGAGCACACCCAAGGCATACGACGCGACGTCGAAGTGATCTTCCTGTGTCATTCGGTCACCCCCCGTTGCTGCAACGCCGTCCGCAACGCACGCAGAGCGTAATACACCCGTGACTTGGCGGTGCCCAACGGAAGGTTGAGCTTCTCCGCCGCTTCCGGCACCGTGCGGCCCCGGAAGTACGTCTCGATGAGGATCTCGCGGTGCGACTGGCTGAGCTCGCGCAGCGCGTCGGAGACCGTCATCGACTGCAGCACGCGGTCGGTGTCGTCGGCCTGGCTGGGGAAGCTCTCCAGCTCGCGGTCGTACGTCTCGGCGGGCCGGGCGCTCGCGCTGCGGTGATCGTCGATCGCGATCCGCCGAGCCACGGTCACCAGCCACGGCCGCAGCGACTGCTGCCCCTGCGCGCCGAGCCGGTGCGCGTTGCGCCAGGCCCGGAGCAGGGTCTCCTGCACGATGTCTTCCGCGCGCTGCCGGTCGCCGCCGGTCAACCGCAGGACGAACATCAGCAGGGGGCCGGCGTGCTCCTCGTAGAGCATCTTGACCAAAGTGTCTTCGTGACTCGCCCCCGCCGGGGTCGCGGCCTCGTGCCGCGGCGCCTGCCGGGGAATCACCGAACCACCATCGCCCGCACTACGGCCTCCGTCGAGTGACTGCCACCGTCCATCGGAACGCTGCTGTGTCATCAGGCGCACCCCGCCCGGCGCCAGCCGATGCTCGGCCACCGCATGCATTGATACCTCCGCCCGGAGTTTTCCCCGTCGCCTGAGATACGGCTGGGGACCGCCATCGGGATCAACGCGGACGGGAAAATTTCGGGGAGCGGTCTCAAACGGTCCTCCGGTCTCGTGTGGGGGGTCACGAGGCACATGGAATGCGGAGCAAATTTCATCGATCTGCACCGATATTCCGGCCAGGGCAGCCGAATAATACTCAGCCACACGCGTCCCATGAAACGCCCTTCTGAGCAGCCGGGACGCACCGCTCGTGCGGCGCTACCGCTGAGTAGGCAACCTTGTGCGGAGCGTCTCCGTCTCGCATACTGGGAGCGCTCCCAGGAGCGTTTGCTAGCCCGTTCGGAGGACATCCGCCCTCCATCCGGCCTGTTCACGTGTTCCCTGTCTCAACGATCCCGGTTAGACCGTTCTGTCGGATCTCCCAACCGGCCGCCCCGCATAGCCCCACCGCCACAGCCTGTGGATAACTCGACGCCGCCGATTCGCCGCTGCCGTAAAATGTGGACAGCCGCGCGCTCCGGCCGGCGTCTCGAATTAGGGTGGGGGTCCCCCTAGGTCGGGCGGGTTAGGGCTGGTTGCGGGTCGAGCCGATCATGAGGCCGACCGGGCGAGCCACGCGCCCACCGGGGCCAGGCCAACCACGAACCGACCGAGCGGGTCAGAAGCTCCCCAGAAACCGTGCCGACGACAAGGCCGGCCGCCGATCAGACCTGGAACCGCCTGACCGCAGTAGTGGTAAGCGTCGTGAAGTGCATCCGGAAGCTCCCACCCACCGCATCAACAACAGCTCCGATCGCCCCCAGCACCTCGGCCAACTGCCCCGCCGGCATCCTGGTGAACAACCCCTGGGTAGGCAACTGATCAAGCCACTCGTCCCGCGTATAGACCCGCGACCACTCATCGCTCCACCGCTCCACGGCCCCAAACCCGCCCGAGGCGCGTAGCCCCTCATCGGCCCGGTCAAGCAGCGCCCCATACCCCACAGCCGCCGAGACCCCGCGCACCCCGGCCAACGGGCTCCCCGGCATGAGCCGCTCGAAGACGTCGGCGAAGCCCGCACCGACCGCCCCCACGGGCTCCGCCGCGTTCCACAGCAACGCCACCCGCCCACCCGGCCGCAACACCGAGGCGGTGGCGACGGCTCCGGCCGAGGGGTCGACCCAGTGCCACGTCTGCCCGGCCACGACAGCGTCGAAGACCCGCCCGCCCGGCGACCAGTCCTCGAACCGCCCCTCGTCGACCTCGAACCCCTCCCCCCGGGCGTAGGCGGCCATCCGCGGATCGGGTTCGACCCCGAGCACTTCACAGCCGGCCGCCCGCAGCTGCCGGGCCAGAATCCCGGTGCCGATGCCGACGTCGAGAACCGACCGCCCCGGGCTGCGAGACACGATCCGTTCGATCAGGGCGTCCGGGTAGCGAGGCCGGCTCCGGTCGTAGCGGGCGGCATCAACCCCGAAGGACTCGGCGATCCGGCGTTCACGATGCGGAGTGGGCATGCGCCCACTCTAATGGGCAAGCGCCCACTACGCCATGTGCGAGGCTGGACCCGTGCCGACCGGAGTGGCGCTGCGCGACGTACGCCAGCAGTTGTTCGACGCCGCCGAGCGCGTTCTCGTGCGCGATGGTCATGCCGCGCTGACCAGCCGCGCCGTCACCGCCGAGGCCGAGGTGGCCAAGGGTGTGCTGCATCGGCACTTCGCCGACTTCGACGAGTTCCTGGCCGAGCTCGTGCGCCGCCGCGTCGCCGGCCTCGAGGCCTGGGGCGCCACCATGATCGAGCACGCCGGCACGGGTGACGTCGCCGAGAACATCGCCGACTTCCTCTTCGGCGTCTTCGACCGGGTCGGGCTCGGCCTCATCTCGCTCGTCATCGGGCGCGGCGAACTACGGACGCGCCTGCACCGGTCCTTCGGAGTGCCCATCCTGGCCGAGGCCACGGCCGTGATCGCCGCCTACCTGAACGCGGAAAGGCGGATGAATCCGGAGATGTCGGCGCTCGGTGTGGTCGGCGCGGCTCACCTGGTCTTCAGCGAAAAAGAACCAACTGATCCCGACCGCGTACGGGATCTGGTCGCCAAGCTCATCGCGACCGGGCGGTAGCCAGCGTCAACGCCCGATGCAGCACCCGCGAGTCGCCCAGCATGCCCCGCAGCCGGCGCTCCAGCCCGGCGATCGGCACCAGATTCTGCGGCGCCCGCGGGTCCTTGTACGCCGACGACGCGAACCGCGGCAGCGTCGCCACCGAGACGTCGGCCAGCTCGATCGCCTGCTCCGGGGCCAGGTCGGGCGAGCACTCGACCCGCACGATCCCCGACCACGGCGCCCCCGACGCGCCGGGCAGCCGCAGATACCACGACCAGCCGCCCCACACCGTGCCCAGGTGGAAGACCGGGGTCCGCTGCCCGGGCCGCAACGACGTCACGACCGTGGTCAGCGAGGCCGGCAGATACTGCTTCTGCTGCGTCTTGACGTAGCCGATCGTGCGCGGCAGCTGACGCCGGTTGCGCAGCGGCCCGTCCACGACCAGCAGGTCGTCGGCGGCCAGGGAGGCGCCCATCTCGCGCGCGGCCGACGAGATGTCGATCTCGAGCGCGGTCAGCGGCGCCTGCACGGCCGCGGGCAGCTTGCTCGCCTCGCCCGTGCCGTGGATGCGGTGCACCTCGTAACGCACCGAGCCGGCCTGCACGTCCTCGGCCGACGGGCTGGCGGTGAACAACCCCCGGCCGACGCGCGCACCCACCAGCTCGGCGGCCCCGCGGGCCAGGTCGCAGCGCACCACCCCGGCCGCGTACGAGGCGGCCAGCCCCGCGTACGACGTGCCGTCCTCCTCAGCCGTCCACAGCCCGGCGTCGTTGCGCCGCACCCCGTCGACCAGGAACACCACGTCGGGGCAGCGCACCGCGGGGGACGCGTCGATAGGCGCCCACTCGGCCGCGGGCACCTCGACGTCGGTGTCGACCTGGGCGCTGCTGGGCGAGGCCGGCCCGTCCCCGCCCTCGGCGCCGCCCTCGAAGGACGACCCGTACGACGGGTCCCACGCGTCCACGAACATCCTGGTCAAAGGCCCACCCTCGTCACGTGCGCCGTCCGCGCGTCCTTGTGCACCTCGAACCGCACCGGCACCCGCTCGGCCAGCGCGTTGACGTGGGTGACCACGCCGACCATGCGATCGCCCCGGGCGGCCAGGTTTTCCAGGGTCGCCGCCACCACGTCGAGGGTGGCCGCGTCGAGCGTGCCGAAGCCCTCGTCGAGCACGATTGACTCGAGGCTGGCGGCCGTGGTCGACATGCCCGCGAGCTGCTCGGAGAGGGCCAGCGCGAGCGAGAGCGAGGCCTGGAACGTCTCGCCCCCGGAGAGCGTGCGCACCCCGCGCCGCAGCCCGGCG
This sequence comes from Paractinoplanes lichenicola, assembly GCF_016785085.1. Classification (GTDB taxonomy): domain Bacteria; phylum Actinomycetota; class Actinomycetes; order Mycobacteriales; family Micromonosporaceae; genus Actinoplanes; species Actinoplanes lichenicola. The sequence continues at coordinate 228,344 of NZ_JAENHO010000002.1, read as the reverse complement.
TCGTGGTGGTCGATCACGTAGAACTCGCCCTTGTCGTGGATCAGGTCGTACTGCCCGCCGGTGAGCTCGCGCAGGATCCGCGACGCGCCGTCGACCAGCATGTCGAGCGCCTCCTCGAGCAGCCAGCGCTCGAAGTTGTTGGCCCGCAGGTGCCCGGCCAGCGACTTGGCCACCCGCATCTCGCGCTGCAGGGCCATCCGCTGCTCGGTGAGCTCGCCGACCTGGTCGCGCCGGTCGGCCAGCCGCCGCCAGGTCGCCTCGGCCCGTTCGACCGCCACCGCGGCCGCCCGGATCAGGGCCGACTCGTCGGGCTGGGGCACGGCGACCCCGGCCGCGGTGAACAGCGCCGAGATCTGCTGCAGCACGGCGACCGTGGACTGGTGGGCGTCGGCCACGGCAGCCTCGGCCGCGGCCCGGGCGGTGGCACGCTCGGCCGCCTGCTCGGTGGCCCAGCCGGCCAGCGTCGACCACGCGCCGGCGAGATCGTCGCGGTCGGCCGGCGGCGGGGAGAACCGGGCGACCCGATCCCGTACGCCGTCGAACTCGCGCCACGCGGAGCGCTGACGCTCCTCGGCGGCGACCACCGCGGCCTGGGCCTGCCGCTGCGCGGAACGGGCCGTGCGCACGGCCGTGCCCGCCCGGTCGAGGTGCTTCTGCAGCTTCTCGATCTCGGCCAGCTGGCGGCGCAGCGCGTCCGCCCCCGGCGACTCGGCCACCGCGGCCCGCGCCTCGGCCATCCGCGACAGGTGGTGCTCGTGCTGGGCGCGCTTGCGTTCGAGGTTGCTCTCGAGCTTGCGGGCCACGGCGTCGCGCTGCTGCCAGGCGGCCTCGGCGACCTCGGCGGCGGCCCGGGCGGCCTTGCCGGTGGTCTCGGCCGCCCGCACCGAGGACTCCTCGGGCACGGCGGGCACGGTCGTCACGGTCTGCTCGCACACCGGGCAGTGGTCGCCCGCCGCCAGGTGTGCGCGCAGGGCGGACGCCCGGTCGATGCGCTGGGCCTCCACATAGTCGAGCCGGGCCTGTTCGAGCAGCTGGGCCGCGCCGAGGTGGGCGCTGTGGGCGATCTCGGCGGCGGTCGCGGCGTCGCGGTGCTCGACCTCGGCCACCGACACCTCGCCCGCGAACCAGTCGGCCTGGCCGGTGAGCCGTTCCAGCTCGGCGTGCCGGTCGAGCATCAGGCTGAGCGAGCCGGCGTCGCCGGCCGCGGCGAGCTCGCCGCGGATCTTGTCTTCCTTCTCCTCGGCCCCGCGCACCTCGTCCGCGGCCTCGGCGGCGGCCGCGCGGGCGGCCGCGGTCACGCCGGCGGTCTCCACGCTTGCTTGCGGCGTCCGCACGGAGGAGAGCAGCCGCAGGTCGGCGTCGAGCGCGTCGCGGGTGGCGGCGGCCTCGGCCTCGGCCGTGCGCCGGGCGCGCAGACCCGGCATGGCCGACTCGACGGCGGCGGTGAACTCGCGCATGCGGGTGACGTGCTGACCGGCCGCCTCGACCGCCTCGTCGGTGGCGTCGGTCAGCCCGGCCAGGCTCTGGTCGACCACGGCCAGCTTGCCCTCGGCGGTCTGCGCGCGGCCGGTCGCCTTGGTCTGCACCTCTTCATAGATGTGCAGGCCGAGCAGGTTGACCAGGATCTGCTGGCGGGTGGCCGGCTTGGCGTGCAGGAAGTCGGCGAACTGGCCCTGCGGCAGCACGACGCAGCTGGTGAACTGCTCGAACGGCAGGCCGACGGCCTCGAGCACGGCCGTGTCCATCTCGGCCGGGGTGCCCGCCAGCACCTCGCCCAGGTCGTCGAGGTCCATGCCGGTGTCGAGCTTGGTGACGTCGAACCCGGGCGGCATCAGCTGCAGGCCGGCGCCGGCGGTCTTGACGTTGCCCCGGCCGTCGCGGCGCACCACGCGGGTGGCCACGTAACGGTCGCCGGCCGACTCGAAGACCAGCCGCACCCGGGCCTCGGTGGCCGACGGGGCGAGCGCGTTGACGATGCCGCGGGCGCCGCCCCAGCGCGGGACCGTGCCGTAGAGCGCGAACGTGATCGCGTCGAGGACCGTCGACTTGCCCGAGCCGGTCGGCCCGACCAGCGCGAAGTAGTCGGCGTCGGTGAAGTCGACGGAGGTCTCGTCCCGGAAGACGGTGAACCCTGCCATGTCCAACCTGATGGGCCTCAAGATCCGTCTCCACTTCGTTCCGCCGGATCAGAGGCCAGGGCGCTGAGCCAACCGCGCTCACTTCGTTCGCTCATGAGTGAGTGCTCACCTCGTCGTACAGCTCGTCGAAGAGTTCGCGGACGCCGTCCTCGGCGTTCTCACGACTGTCCAAGTAATCGCCGAAGAGCTCGCGTGGCGACCGCCCGGCCCGCTGTGCCATTCGCTCCCCCACCCGGTTGGGCATCATCTCGGGGTCGATCCGCACCTCGAGGGCGTTGGGCAGGAGCTCCTGCACGTCCTCGCGGAGACCGACCCGCGGCTTCTCGCGCACGAGGACACGGAGCCAGGCATCCGGAAGGTTCACCGTTGAGAGCTGTTCGAGCGTGCCGCGCACCGTCCGCAGGGCGACCGCCCCGGTGATCGGCACGTCGCGCACCCGGGCCGCCTTGTCGACGCTCACGTCCACGATCGCGACCGACGAGACGTTCTCCTCCTCGCCGAAGTCGATCGCCAGCGGGCTGCCGCTGTATCGCGTCGGGCACGGCGAGATCACCTGCTGGGCGCGGTGCAGGTGGCCGAGCGCCACGTAGTGCGCGTTGCGCGGGAAGACCGTGGCCGGCACGGCGTATCCCATGATCGTGTGCGCCTCGCGCTCGCCGCCGCCGGCCGACGCCCCGACGATGGTCAGGTGGGCGGTCAGCAGGTTGACCACGCCGGGATCGCTGAAGCCCTCGGACAGCTTCTCGATCAGGCGGGCGATGTGATCCGCGTACGTCTGGGTGGCCTCGGCCGCGGTCAGGTCGTACATCTCGGCGGCCCGGATCGCGTAGCGCTGGGAGAGGAACGGCAGCGTGACGAGCTGCCACTTCTCGCCGCCGGCGGTCTCGCCCTTGATCAGCAGCTCGTCGGCCTTCTCCTTGACCGCGCCGCGCAGCGTGATGCCGGCCGCCTCGGCCCACGGGCGCAGCGCGTCGAGCGCCGGGCCGTTGTCGTGGTTGCCGCCGATCGCCACGACCTGGGCGCCGGTGTTGCGCAGCGCGGTCAGCGCCCGGGTGACGACCCGCGTCGCGTCGGCCGTCGGGGCCGCGGTGTCGTAGAGGTCACCGGCGATGACGACGAGGTCGGGACGCTCGGCCCGGGCCGTGTCGACCACCTGGGCCAGCACGCGGATGTGCTCCTCGTGCCGGTTGCGTCCCTTGAGGACCTTGCCGACGTGCCAGTCGGACGTGTGCAAAATGCGCATCGCGGAACCTTAGAACGGAATGTCGTCGTCGGACGAGCCGGCGCGGCTGCCTACGACGGCGAACGGATCGGCCCCCTGCACGATCGACTTCATCGTCTCGGAGGGCGGCGGCCCCGACTCCGACTTGCGGGTGGCCCAGGCCGGGAACGGGAACTCCACGCAGAGCGGGACCGGGATGTCGGGCTGGTTGACGAACATCGTGCCGGGCCGGGCCAGCAGCGCGCGCTGCCGCATGGCCGGGGGCAGGAAGCCGTATTCGGGCCGGGCGGCCTCGGCCGGGTCGAGCCGGCCGACCACGCGGATGGCCGAGTTCGTCACGATCCGCCGCTCGACCTCGCTCGCCGTCTGCTGGGCGCCGATCAGGATGACCCCGAGCGAACGGCCGCGCTCGGCGATGTCGAGCAGCACCTCCTTGATCGGCGAGGTGCCCTCGCGCGGCGCGTACTTGTTGAGCTCGTCGAGCACCACGAAGAGCAGCGGGCGGCCGGTGCCGGCCTTCTCCTTCTCCTCGAACTCGGTCTTGAGCGTCACGCCGACCACGAACCGCTGCGCGCGGTCGGGCAGGTTGTGCAGGTCGACCACGGTGACCTGGGCCGAGTCGGCGGTCTTGATCTGGTGCGGGCGGCGCTGGGCGAGGTCGCCGCGGATCAGCCGGGCCAGGTCGCGCTTGCTGCCGATCAGGCGCCGGGCGAAGGCGTTGACCGTGCCCATGTTGACCGCGCTGCCGGCCCACGTCGAGCGGGTCTCGTCGTCGGTGAGCTGCTCGACGATGTGATCGACCAGATCCCCGTACGACCCCAGGCGCTTGCCGTCGATGCTGATGCCGCCCTCGGCCGGGACGGAGTGGCGGTGCAGGTGAGCCGTGACGGAGTGCACGACCATCGTGTATTGCTGGCGCTCGTCGTCGGCGTCGGCGAAGACGTAGGGCAGCAGGCGCAGCGAGGCGAACTCCTCGAGCGTCCAGTAGAACGTGTCGACACCGGTCAGGCGGCTGCTGACATCGGGGGCGCCCGACGAGTCACCGGCCCGGGGCGGCGCATAGACCCGTACGTCGGAGAAGGGCGTGGCCGGCAGCTCGAGCAGCTTGTAGGCCGCGCGGGTGCTCTCGTCGAGCTTGGTGTTCGGGTGGTCGAGGAAGAGCAGATCCTCGCCCTTGACGTTGAAGATCAGCGCGCGGGCGTTGGTGCCGTCGGCGCCGAGCGCACCCGAGCGGAACACCGAGTAGAGCAGGAACGTCGCGAAGCTGGTCTTGGTGGCCACGCCGGAGATGCCGGAGATCGAGACGTGGGCGCCGCGGGTGCCGTCGAGGAAGTCGGCGTTGAGGAACACGGGCACGCCGTCGCGGCCGGTGCCCATCGGGATCCGCCGTTCCATCCGGTCGAAGTGCAGCGCGGCGTCGCGGGCCTCGCCGGTCGCGCGGTGCACGATCGCGCCGGGCGCGGGCGGGACGTAGAGCTCGGGGTCGACGCGGGTGGTGGTGATCTCGGCGGCCTCCTGCACCAGGGCCGGCAGCGTGCCGTCGGCGATGGCGAAGACGTCCGAGTCGAACTGGGCGCCCTCGTGCCGCGCCCGCACCTGGGTCACCACCCCGGCGATCGTCACCGGTTCGCGGTCCGGAAGGTCACGCTTAGTCACCACTACGTCGTCGAGCTGGAGATAGCTGCCCGGGGTCACGGCCGTCCAGAACTGGAGCGGGGTCGCATCGGCCGTACCAAGCACCCGCCCGACGGGGGAAGAATCGTCAGACACGCCGCTCATCGTGCACCAGGGGTACGACAGAACGCGCACCAGGCGTGGGTTGGCACGAGTTGTCCACAAGAACTAGTGCTCATACACAGAGTTATCCACAAGATCTTGACGTACGGGTGGAGGCGCGCCCGGGAACGAACCGATGTGAGCCGATCGGTCAAAGACGGGGTGACGGAACTCCCACCGACCGGAAAGGGCGCGCATGAGACCGACGGCCACGCGGGCCGAGCTCACCGACGGCGACCTGATCCAGCTCTCCGCCAGCCGGCCCGAGGCGTTCGGATCGGTCTTCGACCGGCATGCCACCACCATCCACCGCTATCTGTCGCGCCGGGCCGGCACCACGCTCGCCGACGACCTGACCGCCGAGACCTTCCTCACCGCCTTCCGGAGCCGAGCCGGGTACGACACCGGCCGGCCGGACGCGCTGCCCTGGCTCTACGGCATCGCGGCCAACCTGCTGCGCGGCCACCAGCGGGCCGAGACCCGGCAGTATCACGCGCTGGCCCGTACGGGCATCGATCTGGCCCTGGCCGGTCACGACGACCGCGTGTCGGCCCGGGTCGACGCCTCCGAGCAGGTGCGCGCCCTGGCCGGAGCGCTCGCGCGGCTCAACGCGGGCGAGCGCGACGTGCTGACCCTGATCAGCCAGGCCCAGCTCAGCTATCCGGAGGTCGCCGAGGCGCTGGGCATCCCGCTCGGCACCGTCCGCTCCCGGCTGCACAGCGCCCGCAAACGCCTGCGCGCCGCCCTTCCTCACCTGAACGAAACGAACGGGATCGACGATGAATGACCTCGACCTGATGGAGAAGTTCCGCGCCGACGTGCCCCCGCCCGCGCCCGACGTCCTGGCCAGTGCCCGGGCCGCCATGTTCCGGGCCGAGCCACCCCGGCCCCGTACGAGATGGGTCTGGCGACTGGCGCCCGCGGCGGCGCTGGCCGTGGCCGTCGGAGTGGCCGGCGTGCTCACGCTCCCCTCCGAGCCGGCCGGACAACCCGGTCAAGGCCCGGCCCCGGCCACCGCCTCCGACGCCGTGCGAGTGCTGCGCCTGGCCGCCGCCGAGGCCCGCCGCGAACCGGTGCTGAAGGCCCGGCCCGACCAGTTCGTCTACGTCGAGTCGCGCTACGCCGGCACCGGGCGCCGGGCCGGGGTCGGGGCGGACGGGGAGACGGCACCGTCGGAGCGGCGCCGCCAGGTCTGGCAATCGGTCGACGGCACCCGGACCGGCCTGCTGCGCGAGAAGGACGGCGACACCCCGCTGGACGCGGGCTTCCCCGCCTATCGGGACAAGCTGCCGACCGACGCCAAGGCGATGCGCGCGTTCCTCTACCAGGACGCCAAGCCCAACCCGAAGGGCATCCCGGTCGACCAGATCGCGTTCACCAAGGTCAGCGAGACCCTGCGCGAGCAGTATCTGCCGCCGGCCGCGCTGGCCGCGCTCTTCGAGGCCGCGGCCACGATCCCGGGCACCAAGACGGTGCCGCGGACCGACTTCGCCGGGCGGCGCGGCGTCGCGGTCTCCCGGGCCGACGCCTTCTTCCGGCAGGACCTGATCTTCGACGAGAAGACGTACAAGTTCCTCGGCGAGCGCAGCGTGGTCGTGGGCGAGCTGCCCGACGTGAAGAAGGGCGCCGTCATCAACTTCACGGCCCAGCTGCGGATCGCGATCGTCGACCGGGCCGGTCAGCTGCCCTGACGGACGTACCGGAGAAAGAGCATGTCCTCGAGCGTCAGCACGTGACGCAGGGACATGCCGCGGGGGGTGGTGGTGGCGCCGGTCGAGATGCGGCCGGGGCCACCACCGACGAGCAGCGGCGACACCGTCAGGCAGAGCTCGTCGACCAGGTCCTCCGAGATCATCGACCCGAACAGGCTGGGGCCGCCCTCGCAGAGCAACTGCGTGGCGCCGCGCGCGTGCAATTCCCGTACGGCCTGGGCCAGGTCTGTCACGGCGACGACCTCGGCGGCGTCACCCAGGCTGCGGGCCGGCCCCGTGGTGATCACGATCGGGCGGATCGGGGCGTCGGAGAAGACGAGCTGGTCGAGGTCGAAGGTCAGCGAGCGCGAGACGATCACCATGAGCGGGAACTCGGGCAGGCCGTTAGCCACCCGCCAGGCCCGCGCGTCCTCGGTCAGCCGCAGCGCGTCGTAGTTCTCGGCCCGGACCGTGCCCGCGGCGACGATCAAGGCGTCGCAGACCATCCGGAGCGAGTCGAAGATCTCTTTGTCGCCGGGCCCGTGCAGCCCGCCCGAGAGCCCGTCGACGGTCACCGCCCCGTCGGCGCTGGCGATGAAGTTCATCCGCAGCGTCGGCCCCGGATTACGCGGATAGAGCTCGACCAGCCCGTCCCGGTTCGACGGCCACGCGGGGAACGTCGTCATGGGCCGGGCGGCCCGGTCACCGGCGGGATCGGCTCGGGCGCGCGGTGCTGGCAGTCGCACCACGAGCCGCCGCGGCAGTCGTCATGTCGCCTGTCCCGGCAGGCCTGACAGATCACGACCCGACCCTACCCCGGGATTTTTGTCGCCGGAGGACACGGCTCCGCAACCCGGGCGAAACGCCGAATTGGCAGGCTGGTCGCCTACGGGGATGGCATAACCGTGCCGTCTTGCCGACGGGAGGAGTCGCATGTTGCTGCGGGTTCGAGTCACACTGCCCGATCGCCCCGGCGCCCTCGGTCAGGTGGCTCGCACGCTGGGCGTCGCCGGGGCCGACATCGTGCAGGTGGTGGTGCTGGAACGCCTCGGCGGCCGGGCCGTCGACGACTTCACGGTCGTCTGGCCGGGCGCCTCCCGCGTGGAGCGGCTGCTGGCCGGTCTCGCCGCCATTCCCGGCGTGCAGGTCGACGGCGTGTGGAAGGCGATCGGCGCCCCCGTCTCGGGCGGTCACGACGCCGAGCTGCTGGCCCAGGTGGCCGCGAACCCGGCCGACGGGCTGGCCACGCTGGTCGACGCCGTGCCCGGCCTGCTGGCCGCCGACTGGGCCGCCGCGGCGTTCGTGCCGGCCGACTGGGCCGCCCGCTCCGGCGCGCCCCGGCCGCTGCCCGCCGAGCCCGGCCTCAGCTTCGGCGCCGAGCCGACGATCGCGTACGCGAGCTGGCGCGCCCCGGCCCCGCTGCAGCTGCCCGAGATCACCCCGCTGCGGGCCCGGCCGCTCACCGCGCCCGACAACACGCGGTACGCGATCGCCCCGTTCGGCCGGGCCGGGCTGGTGCTCGTCGTGGCCCGTACGGACGAGGAGGACCTGCCCGCCGCCGCCTTCCACATCACCGAGGTGGACCGGGTGGCCCAGCTGGTGCGCGCGGCCGCGGTCATCCTGGGCGACCGGCTCGACGCCGCCGTGCCGTCGGCCCTGTGACCGGACTCTCCCCGAATTCCCAGCTCAAGCAATGTCCGGTTAACAGCCGCGGAGGAGAATTGACCCCGGAACAGAGCTGAACGTGACTCGCCGAAAGGGGTGCCGGACATGGCGCTGTGGCGGATCCGGGCAACGGTTGACGACCGGCCGGGCTATCTCTCCGTCCTGACCGCGAGCCTCGCGCTGCGGTCGGTCAACATCCTCGCCGTCCAGGTGCACACCACCGAGGCCGGCGCGGTCGACGACTTCCTGGTCGACGCGCCCGACTCGATGAGCGAGGCCGAACTGCTCGCCGCGATCGCCAAGGGCCGCGGCCGGGATGCCTATGTGTCCCGGGCCGAGGCCCAGGGCCTGGTCGACCAGCCCACACGGGCGCTGGCGCTGGCCGGGCGGCTCGTGCACGAGTCCGACGCGCTGGGCGAGGCGCTGGTCGCCCTGCTCGACGCGACCGAGGTGCGCTGGCGGCCGGAGCCGCTCGCCGGCCGCCCCGGCTACGAAGCGGCCCGGATGACCCTGGCCGACCCGGCCGGCGGCTCGTTCGAGGTGCTGCGGCGGCTGCCGGCGTTCACCCCGGCGGAATACGCACGGGCCCAGGCCCTGGTCGAGCTGTCCGGCTCGATGCTGCGCCGGCAGGACGAGCAGATCACGCTGCTGCTGCCCGACGGCGCCGAGCTGGTGATCCGGGCCGCCACGAGTCACGACCTGGACGCCGTACGGGGTCTGCACGAGCGCTGCTCCGCGGCCTCCCTGCAGCGCCGTTACCTGGGTGGGGGCGCCCCGGGCGAGGCCCGGCTGGCCCGCCTGCTCGAGCCGACCGGCACCGGGCGCACGCTGATCGCGCTGGCCGGCGAGCGAGTGGTGGCGATGGGCAACCTGCTCGCCGAGGGTGACCTGGCCGAGGTCGCGATGCTGGTCGAGGACGACTGGCAGCGCCGCGGCATCGGCACGGCCCTGCTGCGCCGGCTGCTCGCGCACGCCGAGCGGGCCCAGATCGCGGCCCTGCTCGCGCACACGGCGGCCGACAACGTGGCGATGCTGCGCACGCTGCGGCGGCTGGGCGCGGGCACGGCCGACCGCGACGGCGCGATGGCCACCGTGACGCTGCCCGTGCCCGGCGCGCGACCGGTGGGCGAGGAGACTCCGGCGACCTTCTAGGCCGTACGGGTGCCGTGCTCGACACACGACGCGGTCCAGCCGGTCGGCACGACCTGCACCTTCATGCGCCGGCGGCACTCGGGGCAGAAGCGCGGCGGCTCCAGCTCACGAGCCGCCGCGCACGCCGTGTGATCCCCCTCGGCGGCCTGGTTGCCGCAGCGGTCACAAAACATCTCAGATCGTCGCCGAGAGTGCCTTGACCGGCATTTTCAGATCCTGCAGCAGCTCCAGGTCGCTGGTGGCGGGGCGGCCCAGCGTCGTCAGGTAGTTGCCGACGATCACCGCGTTGATGCCGCCCAGCAGCCCGTCGCGCGTGCCCAGGTCGCCCAGGGTGATCTCGCGGCCGCCGGCGAAGCGCAGGATCGTGCGCGGCATGGCCAGCCGGAAGGCCGCGATGGCCCGCAACGCGTCCTTGCCCTCGACCACCGGCTGGTCGCCCAGCGGCGTGCCCGGGCGCGGGTTGAGGAAATTCATCGGGACCTCGTGCGGGTCGAGCTCGGCCAGCTGGGCCGCGAACTCGGCCCGCTGCTCCAGCGTCTCGCCCAGGCCCAGGATGCCGCCGCAGCAGACCTCCATGCCCGAGTCGCGCACCATCTTGAGCGTGCCCCAGCGCTCCTCCCATGTGTGCGTGGTCACCACGTGGGGGAAGTGCGACTGGCAGGTCTCGAGGTTGTGGTTGTAGCGATGCACGCCCATGTCGACCAGGTCGTCGACCTGCTCCTGGGTGAGCATGCCGAGGCTGGCCGCGACCTGGATGTCGACCTCGGCCTTGATCGCCTTGACGCCCTCGCGCATCTGCGTCATCAGGCGCTGGTCGGGCCCGCGCACGGCGGCCACGATGCAGAACTCCGTGGCGCCGGTGGCCGCGGTCTGCTTGGCCGCCTCGACCAGCGACGGGATGTCGAGCCAGACCGAGCGTACGGGCGAGGCGAACAGACCCGACTGCGAGCAGAAGTGGCAGTCCTCCGGGCAGCCGCCGGTCTTGAGCGAGACGATGCCCTCGACCTCGACCTCGGGGCCGCACCACTTCATGCGGACGTCGTGGGCGAGCTGCAGCAGCTCGGGCAGCGCGTCGTCGGGGAGCCGCAGCACTTCGAGAATCTGCGCCTCGTCGAGGCCGACACCGTCGTTGAGCACTTGAGAGCGGGCCCGGTCGAGGATCTCTGACATGTCCGCACCATAACAACAAGCACTTGGGTCCAGCCGGACTGTCGGAGGCGGGTGGTAGTTTCCCCTTCTCGTGATCCGTGGAGGTGTTTTGGCGGGCTGGTTGGACGCCCTGGAGAGCCTGGCCTCGAGCAGGGCCAAGGCAGGGCTGACCCGTCGGCTGCGGCCGCGACCGGCCGGCGACCCCGTCGTCGATCTGGCCGGCAACGACTATCTCGGCCTGGCCACCCATCCGGCGGTGATCGAGGCCTCGGCTCAGAGCCTCCAGGCGTACGGGTTGGGGGCCACCGGTTCCCGCCTGGTCCGCGGCTCGTCGGTGGCGCACGCCGAGCTCGAGTCCGACCTGGCCGCCTGGCTGGGCGCGGAGTCGGCGCTGGTGTTCTCGTCGGGCTATCTGGCCAACCTGGCCGCCGTGCGCAGCCTCACATCCGTGTGTGACCTGATCGTCTCCGACGCGTACAACCACGCCTCGCTGATCGACGGCTGCAAGATCTCAGGCACCCGTACGGTCGTCGCCCCCCACAACTCGCCGGCCGCGGTCGCCGCCCTGCTCGATGAGCATCCTGGCCGCGCCCTGGTGGTGACCGAGTCGGTGTTCTCGGTCGACGGCGACCTCGCGCCCCTGGCCGAGCTGCACGAGGTGACCTCGGCCCGCGGCGCCCTGCTGCTGATCGACGACGCCCACGCGCTCGGTCTGCTGGGCCCGGCCGGCGCCGGCGGCGTGGTCGCGGCCGGGCTGGCGGGCCGCTCCGATGTGGTCGTCACCGCGACGCTGTCCAAGTCGCTGGGCGGCGCCGGCGGCGTGGTCGCCGGGCCCGCGGCGTTCACCCGCCACCTGATCGACACCGGCCGCACGTTCATCTACGACACCGCGCTGCCGCCCGCCGTGGCCGCCGGGGTGCACGAGGCGCTGCGCCTCGCCCGGGCCGCCGACGACCGGCGCGCGCTGCTCACTTCCCGAGCGGCCCAGACGGTCGCCCGGCTGAGCGCGGCCGGCTTCGAGGTGTCCCCGCCCGCCGCCGGCGTGCTCTCGGTGCTTGCTCCCGGCCCCGAGGCCGCCCTGGGCTGGGCCGACGACTGCCGCGACCGCGGCGTGGCCGTCGGCTGCTTCCGCCCGCCGTCCACCCCCGACGGCTCCTCCCGGCTGCGCCTGACCCTCAACGCCGGGGTCTCCGACGCCGATTTCGCCCGTGCCCTCGACGTCATCGTGGAGTGCTCGCCGTGACCCCCACCTCGATCAGCCTGACCGCCCTGCTGACCCGCCTGCCGGCCGCCACCGTGGTCTGGACAGCGCGGGGCGGCGGCTTCACACCCCCGACCCGGGCCGTCGATCCCGAGCGTGTGCTCGCACCGGTCGAACTGGACGCGCTGACCGTCCCGGCCTCGGTCGCCACCCCGCTGCCCGCCCAGCGCGCCGCCGAGACCACCCCGCCGGCCGGCACCGCCCCGGCGGTCGAGCCCGAGCCGGTCGTGCCCGTCTCGCCCGCGCCCGGCGTGCCGTCCACACCGGAGCCCCCGCTCCCCACGCCGATCTCACCGGCCCCCTCACCCGGCCATCCGCTGCCCGACGTGCCGCTGCCCGACGTGCCGGTGCCGGTCTCGCCGGCGCCCGCCGCCCCCGGGCTCGACGACCTGCCCAGTGCCGAGGCGATCGGTGCCGAGGTCTCGGCCGAGCTGGCCGCCCAGGCTCAGCCCTCCCCCCGCCGCTCCGCGAAGGGCGAGTGGCGCGGCATCGTGCTGGTCACCGGCACCGACACCGAGGTCGGCAAGACCATAGTCACGGCCGCCGTGGCCGCCGCCGCCCAGGCCTCGGGCCTCACGGTGGCCGTCATCAAGCCCGGCCAGACCGGCATCAACACCGGCGCGCCGACCGACATCGACGTGATCACCCGCCTGGCCGCGCCCGACACCACCCGCACCCTGGCCGAATATCCCGAGCCCATGGCCCCCCTGGCTGCCGCCACGGTGGCCGAGATGCCCCCGCTCGAGCTCTACGAGGTGGTCGACGCCATCCGCGCCGAGGCCGACAAGCACGACCTGGTGCTCGTCGAGGGCGCCGGCGGCCTGCTCGTCCCGATGGGCGTGCGCCCCTCCGGCGAGTCCTGGACGGTCGCCGACCTGGCCACCACGCTGGGCCTGAGCACGATCGTGGTGGCCCGGGCCGGCCTGGGCACGCTCAACCACACCGCCCTGACCCTCGAGGCCCTGGCCCGCCGGGGCGTTCCCGCGGGCGTGGTCATCGGCGCCTGGCCCGCCCACCCCGACCTGGTGCACTGGGCCAACCTGAGCGAGCTGGTCCCCCACCTGGTCGGCGCGCTGCCCGAGGGCGCGGGCTCGATGGATCCCGGCGTCTTCCGCCGCTCGGCCCCCGGCTGGCTCACCCCCGGTCTCTACGGCGACCTGGAGAACTGGCGAGTCTGGGCCGAGGAGTCAGGCGACGGCCACCACTAAGGCCGCTGAGCGCGGCGGTCACTCGGCTCGGCCGGGCGGGCGCGGCGTCGGTGGCGCCGGCCGGTCGTCGATCGGGTCGAGCTTGAAGGTCACCTCTTCGCCCTCGTTGAGCGAGACGACGTCGCCGTAGTGGCGGAATTCGATCCCGCCCGACGAGACCTGATAGGTCACCTTCTCGGGCGTCACCGTCACGCTGAGGCCGGCTCCCCGCCAGCGCAGCCGGAACCGCAGCCGGTTCAGCCGCGGCGGGATGCGGGGCGAGAGCGACAACCGCCCGCCCGTGTCCCGCAGCCCGCCGAAGCCCATCACCACCGCGATCCACGCCCCGGCGCAGGCCGCGATGTGCAGCCCGTCGCCGCCGGACTCGCCCCCCGCGCGCAGATCCAGCAGGGCGGCCTCGGCCAGATAGTCGTGGGCGAGCGACAGATGGCCCAGCTCGGCCGCGAGCACCGCCTGCACGGGCGCCGAGAGCGACGAGTCCCGCACCGTACGGGCCTCGTAGTACTCGAAGTTGCGCCGCTTCTCGTCCAGGGTGAACTCGTCGCCGCACAGCACCATCGCGAGCACGAGGTCGGCCTGCTTGACCACCTGCTTGCGATACAGGTTGAGGTAGTGGTGGTGCAGCATCAGCGGATAGTCCTCGTCCGCGAAGGACTTCCACTCGTCGAGCCGCGTGAAGCCCGCCGACTGCTCGTGCACCTGCCGCCGCTCGTCGTACGGGACGGCCAGCCGCTCGGCGATGTGCCCGGACACCTCGTCGAGGGCCGCCGCGCGCAGGTTGCGCCGGGCCATCAGGTTGGTGAAGACGTTGTCGTCCATCAGCGCCGTGTATTCGTCCGGCCCGGTCACCCCGGCGATGTGCGCGACGCCCTCCTCGTCCAGGTAGGCCACCTTGCGCCACAGTTTCGCGGTCTCGGCGATCAGCTCGTCGCCGGCCTCGCGCATGAACACGTCGTCGCCGGAGGCCGCGTGGTAGCGCAGCACCGCGTCCGCGATGTCGGCGTTGATGTGCAGCGCCGCCGTCCCGGCCGGCCAATAGCCGGAGCACTCGGGCCCGCTGATCGTCCGCCACGGGAACGCCGCGCCGTCGAGCTTGAGCTCCCGGGCGCGCTCGCGGGCCTGGTCGAGCGTGCTGTGCCGCCAGCGCAGGGCCTGGCCGACGCAGGCCGGATGCGTGTAGGTGAGCACCGGCAGCACGTACGACTCGTTGTCCCAGAGCGTGTGCCCGTCGTACCCGTTGCCGGTCAGCCCCTTCGACGGGATCGGGTGCGGCCCGGCCTGCGCGCCCGCCTGCAGCACGTGGAACAGCCCGAAGCGCGCACCCTGCTGCACCAGTTCGTCGCCGTCCAGCTCGATGTCCGCGTACGCCCAGAAGTCGTCCAGATAGCGGCGCTGCTCGGCCAGCAGCTCGTCGAAACCGGCGCGGGCGGCGGCGTCCCGGTCGGCGCGCGCCTTGTCGCGCTGGTCGAGCCCGTCCCACCCGTACGCGAAGATCTTGTCGAACGCGATCGAGCCGTGCGCGGTGGTCGTCCAGCGCAGCCGGTCGGGACCGGTGACGATCTCGCCCTCGGGCCCGAGGTGCGTCACGGCCACGGCGACCGTGATGCCGCTGCGGCGGGTGCGATGCACGAGCAGGTCACGGTCGTGGAAGACGGGCACGAAGGCGTCCTCGATCACGGCGCTGGCCCGGGGGTCGTCGCGCGGCGGGGGCTGCGCCTCGTCGACGGCCACGTCGGAGTCGACGCGCAGCTCGGCGTCGGCCTCGACGGAGTAGCGGATCGCGGCCACCGACGGACGCTCGAACGACACCACCCGTACGCTGCGCAACCGCACCTCGACCCCGCCGGGTGACACCCATTCGACCTCGCGGGTGAGCGTGCCCGCGCGCAGATCGAGCACTCGCTCATGCCGGCGCACTTCCCCGGTGCGCAGATCGAACGTCTCGCCGCCGACGGTCAGGTTGATCGGCTTGCCGTTGGGGGCGTTCACCACGGTTTCCGTACGCTCGGGGAACGCGAACCCGGCTTCCGGATAGGTCAGGTCGCGCACCTCGTAGAGCGAGTTCAGAAACGTGCCCGGCATCCCGCTCGGCTGCGGCTCGTCCAGGTTGCCGCGCAGCCCGATGTGCCCGTTGGCCAGCGCGAACAACGATTCCGCCTGCCTGTGCCCGGCGTCGTCCGAGGGCAGACCGATTTCCCGTACGACCCACGGCTCGGCCGGTCCGATCCGGCTCATCGGCCCAGCTCCGGACGGCCGCCGACATGCTGCACGGTGGACCCGGAGGCGGCCGTGGCCCGCTGCGCCGCCTCCTCGTAGGACTCGCCGGCCAGCAGCGCGGCGGTCAGCGCGGCCACGAACGAGTCCCCGCCGCCGGTGGTGTCGACCGCCGCCACGTCCCCCAGCGGGATCTTCAACCGGCCGCCCTTCCACAGGAACAGGTTGCCGTCGGACTGCGCGATCGCGAGCAGTTTCGGGCCGTGGTCGAGCAGGTCCTCCCCCAGGTCGCCGGACTCCTCCTCGTCGGCGCGCACCACATCGGCGTACGGGAGCAGGGTCTTGTCCTTGATCTCGCCGTCGAGGACGACCAGCCGCCCGGCCTCGTGACCGATGCGGGCCGCGGCCAGCGCCGCCGCGGCGGGTTGCTGAAGTTGCACGAGCACGGCGTCGGACTGCGCGATCGTGTCGCGGGCGCGCAGGATGTCGGCCTCGGCGAGCAGCACGGGCGGCGGCAGGTGCTCGATGTAGCGGTAGTCGCCACCGGACTCGAGGATCTCGACGATCACCCCGGTCGCCTCGCCGCGGCGGCGCACGACCGCGCGTACGTCGATGCCGTCCGCGACCGCCTGGGCGAGCAGGGCGTCGCCGGTCGCGTCGTCGCCCGCCACCGCGATCAACGACGGACGCACGCCGAGTTGAGCGAGGGCGACCGCCTGGTTCGCGCCCTTGCCGCCGAGTTGCTCGCGGCGCTCACCCGCGGCGGCCGAACTGCCGGGATCGGGCAGCCGGTCTACGGTGAGAACCAGGTCGCGGGCGAGTTGACCGATCACGGCGGCGGTGGGTGCTGTCACGTGCAGATGAGTACCCAGCAACCGACTGGTTGTGCGACATCCGCGGCTGAGGCTTGCCTGAGAACTCAATTCGCCCATCGAGAGCATTGCGGGACACGGATGCCCTTTCTAGGCTTCCATGCACCGTTGCCACTGTGAGGGGGATCACCGGCCATGACCAACAGCAACCCCGTGTCGTCGAACGCGTACGAATATCTGGACACCGTCGGTCCGGAGGAGCAGGCGCGCCTCGAGGCCGTCCGGCGTTACCGGCTGGTCGACCAGCCGGTCGAGGACGCGTACGACCGGATCGCGTACGTGGCGGGCGCCATCTTCGACACGCCGATCGCGACCGTGTCGCTCGTCGAGCAGGACAGGGTGTGGCTGGCCGCGTGTCAGGGCCTGTCCGGCGTACGGGAGGTGGGCAAGGAGCCGGGGCTGTGCGCGTCGGTCATCGCCCAGGACGACGTCTACGTGATCAACAACGCGGCCGTCGACCCCCGTACGCTCGAGCACCCGCTCGTCCGCGGCGACCTGGGCCTGCGCTTCTACGCCGCCGCACCGATCCGCACCCACGACGGGTATCGCCTCGGCACCGTCAACGTGATCGACAACCGCCCCCGCGAGGCGTCGAAACGGCAGCTCCAGGCCCTGGAACACCTCGCCTCCATGGTGTCCGACGAGCTCGAGCTGCGGCTCATGGTGATCCGCAGCGCGGCGGCCGAGCAGCGCATGCGCGAGACGGTCAGCTGATTACGAATCCGGCGCTTCGGGTAGTTCGCACCGCATGCGAACCCCCCGCACGATCGCTGTAGTAGCGCACCAGAAGAAGACGTTGGGCGGCGGCCTGGACGAGTTGCGCCGCCGCCTGACCGACGCCGGCATCGACGACCTGCTCTGGCACGAGGTGCCGAAGAGCAAGAAGGCCCCGGCGGCGGTGAAGAAGGCGCTCGAGTCCAAAGTCGACCGCCTGATCGTGTGGGGCGGCGACGGCATGGTGCAGCGGTCGCTCGACGTCGTCGGCCGGCTGGGCGCCAAGACCCCGGTCGGCATCATCCCGGCCGGCACCGGCAACCTGCTGGCGACCAACCTGGGCATCCCGGCCGACCTGCCCGAGGCCGTCGAGATCGCCCTGCACGGCACGCCGCACCGCATCGACCTAGGCCGCTTCGAGGGCGAATACTTCGGCGTGATGGCAGGCGTCGGCTTCGACGGCGCGATGATCAGCGACGCCGACCGCAACCTCAAGGACCGCCTGGGCAAGCTCGCCTACGTCTGGGCCGGCGTCCGCCACGTCAACGAGGCCCCCGCCACGGCAACCATCAAAATCGACGGCACGAAGTGGTTCGACGACGAGGCCAGCTGCGTCCTGATCGGCAACGTCGGCACGATCACCGGCGGCATCCGCGCCTTCGACGACGCCAAGCCCGACGACGGCTGGCTCGACGTCGGCGTGGCCACGGCCCAGGGCGCCCTGCAGTGGGCCCGAGCCCTGGGCACGATGGCCGTCGGCCGCAGCGACAGCTCCCCCTTCGTCCGCACCACCCGCGCTCGCCGCGTCGACGTCAAACTCCAATCCAAAATGGAATACGAACTCGACGGCGGCGCCCGCACCAAGACAAAGTCGTTCTCCGCCAAGGTCGCCCCCGGCGCCGCCAAAATCTGCGTCCCCCGCAAGCCCTCCCCCCTCTCCTAACCCCCACTCGCCGCCGCCCGCCCTCTCCTGACCCCGCTTGCCGCTACCCCTTCCTCGCCCACCGCCGCCGCGTTGTGCCCGGCTTCTTGCTCGCCACCTGCCTGGCTCGCCCCTCGCCCGCCCTCACCCGCACTTCAACCCCCTCATTGCCAGGGTTGCAAAGATTACTTTGCAAAGATAGCTTTGCATGTATGAAGAGTGATGAGGGCAGCCGCCTGGACCCGAGAACGCTGCGCGGCCTGGCGCACCCGCTCCGCGTCCGAATGCTCAACCTGCTGCGCGAGCACGGCCCCTCGACGGCCAGCAAACTCGCCGGCCAGCTGGGCCAGTCGAGCGGCGCCACCAGCTACCACCTGCGCCAACTGGCCGCCTACGGCTTCGTCGAGGACGCCGGCGACCGCACCGGCCGTGAGCGCTGGTGGCAGGCGACCCACGCCCGTACGGACCTCGACCCGGCCACCAGCCGCGAGGCTTTCGACCAGGCCGAGGGCTATCTGCGGGCCGTCGCCGCGGCCGACTTCCAGCGGGTCGAGGCCACCATCGGCGACCTCCCCAGCCTGCCGGAACCGTGGCAGGACGCGTTTTTCCTGGCCACCGAGCAGCCCCGCCTCTCCGCCGCCCAGGCCGTCGAGCTGCGGGCCCGCGTCAAAGCCTTGGTCGACGAATACGCCGCCGCGGCCCCCGCCGACGCCACCCGCGTCAGCGTCCAGTGGCAGATCCTCCCCATGCTCGACCGGCCCGCCGAATGAAACGCCCCTTGGCCGGCCTGCTCGCGGCCGAGGCGGTCTCACTGGCCGGCAGTCACATCGCGACCGTCGCCGTCCCCTGGCTGGTGCTGGTCACGACCGGCTCGGCCACCCGGGTCGGCATAGTCGCCCTGGCCCAGACGCTGCCGTTCGTGCTGGCCGGCATCGTCGGCGGCGCCTTGGTCGACCACATCGGACCACGCCGCGTCGCCATCACCGCCGACGTCGCCAGCGCGTTCGTGGTCGGCCTGATCCCGCTGCTCCACCTGACCGGCCAGCTGACCTTCGCCCGCCTGGTCACCACGGTCGCGCTGGCCGGCACGATCGGCGGCTGCGGCAACGTAGCCAAACGCGCCCTCCTGCCCCAGGTGATCGAGGCTTCCCGTACGCCCATGGCCCGCGCCACGGCCCTCGTCGAGGGCTTCGCCCGCGCCGCCCTGCTGGTCGGCCTCCCCCTCGGCGGCATCCTCGTCACCACCCTCGGCCCCGCCCTGGTCCTGACCATCGACGCGGCGTCGTTCGCCTTCTGCGCCCTCATCGTGGCCGCCACAGTCCGTGTCCCCACCGCCCCCGCCGCGTCAGAAGCCGCCACTCCGCCAGAAGCCGCCACCCCATCCGGACCCGTCACCCCGCCCGAAGCCGCCACCCCGCCCGCGCCCGCGACCGTCGCCCCGCCGGCAACCGTCGCCCCGCCCAGAGCCGCCACCCCGCCCAGCAACGCCGGACAGACCGGTCTGGCCGCCGGATTCGCCTTCCTCCGCCGAGACCGCCTGGTCATAGCCGTGACCGCGATGCTCTTCGTCACCAACCTCGTCGACCAGGCCTACATGACCGTCTTCCTCCCCGTCTGGGTCCGCGACACCGGCGCCGGCCCCGCCGCGCTCGGCTGGATCGGCGGCGTCTTCGGCCTGGGCGCCGTACTCGGCGCGGCCACCTACTCGGTCCTGGCCTTACGCCTCCCCCGCGTCGCCACGTTCGCGATCTGCTCCCTGCTCGCCGGCTCCCCCAAGCTCTTCGCCCTCGCCCTCACCGACCACCAGTGGCTCGTCCTGGCCGTAGCGTTCGGGGCCGGCCTGGCCGCTTCCACCCTCAACCCGATCCTGATGGCGGTCGGCTACGAACGCATCCCCGCCCACCTGCGCGGCCGCGTCCTCGGCGCGATCGGCGCCCTCTCCTTCGCCGGCATCCCCCTCGGCGGCCTGCTGGGCGGCCTCTCGATCGACGCCGCCGGCCTGCGCACCGCCCTGCTCGCGGCGGGCGCTCTCTACCTGGCCGTCACGCTCGCCCCGTTCCTCGCCCTACCCTGCCTGCACCGAGCCCTCGGCCAGCCACCGACACTCACGGCCCCACCGGAACCGACACTCATCGCCCCACGAGAACCAGCACTCATCGCCCCACCGGAACCGGCACTCATCGCCCCGCCTTCTCGGGGAAGGCGGGATCGCCGGTGACGTCGAACGCCAAAGGCGTGCCCGGGAAGCCACCGACGAGAGCGGCCGAGCCAGTCGGATAGCCGACAGCCGCCTTCGTCCCCGCCAGGACCGGCGACCGCCCCTTAGGCCCGTATCTGCCCGCATATCCCCTGGATTGCACCGCCGGACCGCCACCACACTGGCCTTTCCATCCGGCACCGCTACGCATCTCCAGGGGGTTCGCCATGACGTTCCACCAGGGCTCCGCAGTAGGCGTCGTATCCGTTCTGACTGCGGCCACCGTCATCGTCGTCGGCTACCGCCACGGTCACAATCCGTCCGCCTGGCGGGCCACCCGGCGGCAGAGGCGGGCCGCCCGTCACACCCAGCCCCACGCCTGGGTCCCCACCGCGCAATTCATGACCGTCCTCCTCGTGATCCTGGCTGTCATGTTCGCGGCAGCCTACGACGCCGGAAACTGACCCCGGCGGTTATCCACAATCCGGGGTTATCCACAGGCCACGAAGCGATCATCGGCGATCTGCGCCATCATTCGCCGATGCCGCCAACCCGGGGCAGACCGCGACGAGGGTGGGGGCCCCCTTGGAAGGGTGGGCCCTGTTCAGGAACAGTGATCAACTAGGGCGGGAAACTGCGGTCGGACAACGGCGTTCGGCCGCAGCCCCTCACCGATCGAGCACGACGAACCGCAGCAACGACCGATAAACCCGCACAGCGTCCCGCACCGACCCGAAGTGTGAGGACGCGTTCCCGTCCAGATAGGTCGTCTCCACCGGCACCTGCTCGATCGGATGCCCGTCCCGAGCCGCCCGCAGCAGCACGTTCATCTCGTATTCGAACCGCTCCCCCGGCACCTCGCCGAGCCACTCCAGCAACCCGCCCGGCACCCCGCGCAGCCCCGTCTGCGTGTCCCGCACCCACCGCCCGGTCGCCGCCCGGAACACCGACCGGGTCACCGCGTTCCCGATCCGGCTGCGGGCCGGCATCCGCCGCACCCGGCGCACGCCCAGCACCAGCCGGTCGGTCGCTTCCACGGCCGCCAGCACCCGCCGGATGTCCGCCGCCGAGTGCTGCCCGTCGGCGTCGGCGCAGATCACCGGCTCGCCCGGGTACGCCTGGGCCACGTACGCGAAACCGGTTTTCAAGGCGGCCCCTTTGCCGCGGTTGACGGGATGCCGCAGCACCACGCACCCGGGCACGGAGACGGGCTCGGAACTCCCGTCGTCCACCACGACGACCTGCTCGAACTCGGCGGCCAGGGCCCGGAGCCGGTCGGGCGACGGTTGATAAACCGGCAGCAGCAGCACCATGCGCGCAGCTATACCCCGCGTCGCAGCATCGTTACCATCCGGCGCTCGCGCCGCAGCAGCACAGCCGGATCTTTCACGCCGAAGAACCAAAGCCGCGACGCCGTGAACAATCCCTGCTCCACGAGGGACCCACGGCCGGGCACCGGCACGTCGACCAGCGCCCGCGGCGGCAACCCCAGCACCTTGAGCGCCAGATAACGCGCCCGGGGGAGGTGCCAGGCGTGCGTGACCAGACCCAACGGCCGCGACGGGCCCAGCGACAGCCCGTCCAGCAGCCCGTCCGCCACCACGTTGAGCAGATTTTCCAGCGTGCTGCGCGACCGGCACTCCATCCGCAGCAGCCCCGCGTCGACCCCCGCGTCGAGGGCGACCTGACGCATCAGATCACCCTCACGGCACCCTTCCGGCGGCTCGGGAGCGCCGGATCGGGCCTGCTCCCAGCCGCCGGCCAGGATGATCCGCTCGACCGGCGGGTGGGCGACGGCCGCGCGCACCCGGGCCAGCGAACCGGGGGACAGCTCACCTGCGGCGAGCCCGTTGCCGAGGACCAGGAGCGCGGCCGCTACGCGATCTGCTGCCACCAGCCGTCCACCGCGGGCGGGTTGTCGACGTCGACGCGCTCGCCGGGCCGCGGCACGGCCAGCCGTACGCCTCGGGCCTTGGCCTCGCTCCAGGTGCGCTCGACCGGCTCGGCCCAGTCGTGCAGGGCCAGGTTGAACGTCGCCCAGTGGACCGGGATCATCAGCCCGGCGCCGACGTCGACGGTGGTGGCCACGCCGTCCTCGGGGAACATGTGGATGTCGGGCCACGACTCGCTGTACGCGCCCACCTGCACCAGCGAGACGTCGAACGGGCCGTGCTGCTCGCCGATCTCGGCGAACCCGGGGAAGTAGCCCGTGTCGCCCGAGTAGAAGACCTTGCGGGTGGGCCCGTTGATGACCCAGCTCGTCCAGAGCGTGCCGTCACGGCCGAGCCCGCGACCGCTGAAGTGCCGGGCGGCGGTCGAGATGAACTCGATGCCGGCCACCTTGTGCTTGTCGTTCCAGTCCATCTCGACGATGCGGGTGGCCGGCACGCCCCAGCGCTCGAGGTGCGCGCCCACGCCCAGCGGCACCAGGAACGGCGCGGCCTGCAGGTCGACCAGGTTTTGAATGGTCTCCATGTCGAGGTGGTCGTAGTGGTCGTGCGAGATCAGCACGGCGTCGAGCGGGGGCAGGTCGCGCAGCGCGACCGGCGGCTCGTGCAGGCGGCGGGGGCCGGAGAGCCGCGACGGTGAGCACCGCTCGCTCCACACCGGGTCGAGCAGCACCCGCTTGCCCTCGATCTCGACCAGCGCCGACGAGTGCCCGTACCACGTGACGTGCAAGCCGTCGGCCGTGGCGCCGGGGGCCGGAGTGACCAGCGGGATCGGCAGGCGCGGGTGGCGGCGCTCCCGGTCGCGCAGGGTGGCGGCGAAGATCTTGGGCATCGACGAGGCGGCCAGCATCGTGGCGGGCACGGTGTTGTGGAACTTGCCCTCCGCGAACTGGGGCGAGGCCTGCATGCGGGCCAGCCGCTCGCCGCGGGCCTTGGCACCCATCTGGCGCGGGATGTCACGCGCCACCCACACCGCCGCCGCACCCAGGGCCAGCGCAATCAATGATCCCGTACGTCCTCGCTTCGCCATTCGACCAGTCTGACGGGCCGGGCAACGGTCCCGCCACCGGATGCCTTTTGTGACACACTCCTCGACCGTGAACGTCGACATCCTTCAGAGCCAGCAGCAGCTCATCGTGCGGCAGCGCATCCGCATGATGGTCAACCAATACGAGATCCACGCCGCCGCCCCCGACGGCAGCGAGGCCGGCATCCTCGCCTTCGCGCAGCAGAAGCGCATGGCGTTCAAGGAGCAGGTCACGCTCTACACCGACGACACAAAGAGCACCCCCGTGCTCGGCTTCAAGGCCCGTCAGGTGATGGACCTGGGCGCCACGTACGACATCACCGACGCCCAGGGCACGCCGATCGGGCTGTTCCGCAAGAACTTCAAGGAGTCGCTGCTCCGCTCCACGTGGCACCTCGAGCAGCCCGGCTTCGGCGAGATGATCGGCCGCGAGACCAACGTGTGGGTCGCTGTGCTGCGCCGCTTCGTCGAGGCGCTCTCGTGGCTGCCCTACCACTTCGACTTCGTGCTGGGCGACCGCCCGGTGTTCTCGGTGGTCAAGAAGTGGGGCCTGCGCGACCGCTACGTCGTGACGATCCACGACCCGCGGGTCGACCGTCGCCTGGTCGCGGCCATGTCCGTCGCGTTGGACGCGCTGCAGTCCCGGTAGCGTAGGGCGGATGGACGATCCTCGGGCTCAGCGCCTCTTCGGCGACAAACTGGTCGCCCCCGGCGACCTCGCCGCCAGCCCGTTCCGCGTCGACCGTGACCGGATCGTCGCGTCCCCCTTCTTCGCCCGGCTCGCCGGCGTCACCCAGGTGATCAGTCCCGGGGGCGCCGGCCTGCTGGTGCACAACCGGATGACCCACAGCCTCAAGGTCGCGCAGGTGGCCCGGGCCATCGCCGAGCGGGTCGACCAGGGCCTGGCCGACAAGCTGGGCGGCTGCGACCCCGACGTGGTCGAGGCGGCCGCCCTGGCCCACGACCTCGGCCACCCGCCCTTCGGTCACCTCGGCGAGCGCGTGCTCGACCGGGTCGCCCGGCAGCGGCTCAAGCTGCGCGACGGCTTCGAGGGCAACGCCCAGTCGTACCGGATCGTCACCAGCACCGAGATCCGCGGGCAGGCCACGATCGGGCTCAACCTGACCAACGCCGTACGGGCCGCGATTCTGAAATATCCGTGGACCCGCCGCGGCGAGGCCCGCCTGCTCGACCCGGCGCCGCGTGGGGCCGCCCCGCCGCCCGACGACCCCGACGGCGGCTCGATCAAGTTCGGCGCCTACTCGACCGAGGCCGCCGACATGCGGGCCGCCCGGTCACCCTTCGCAGGCCGGGTCGCCGACTGGCAGCAGACCGTCGAGGCCTCGGTCATGGACACCGCCGACGACATCGCGTACGCGATCCACGACCTGGAGGACGTGCACCGGGTCGGCGTGCTGCAGCAGGGCGCGGTGGCCACCGAGCTGATGGCCTGGCAGCGCTGGGGCACCGGGACGGATCTCAACCGGGCCGGCGGCGCCATCGAGTCGCTGCGCCGCCAGCTGCACCGCAAGGACGGCTGGATGGCCGACGACGAGGCCTTCGCGGCCGCCGTCGAGCTCGTGCGGGCCGAGCTGGTCGACGGCCTGCTGGCCCGCCCGTTCGACGGCTCGCTGGAGGCGGAGGCCCAGGTCGCGGCGTTCTCGGCCACGTGGACGCGGCGCCTGGTGGAGTCGGTCGAGACGATCGCCGACCCGGCCATCCGCTCCGGCCATGTGCAACTCGCCACAGCCCAGTGGCACGAGGTGCAGATCCTCAAGTTCGTGCAGAACAGGTTCGTGCTGGCCCGCCCCGACCTCGCGCTGCATCAGCGGGGCCAGGGGCGCCTGGTCGCGTCGCTGGTCGAGGCCCTGATGGCCTGGCTGATCGACCCCGACGAGGAGGAGCGCATCCCCAGCCGGCTTCGTGACCTGGTCGAACTGGCCGAGGCCGAGCTGCCCGACGGCACTCCCGAGCGCATGGACCGGGCGCGTGGCCGGGCGGTGGTCGACTTCGTGGCCGGCCTCACCGACAACCAGGCGGTGGGCTTGATGCAGGCGCTGTCCGGCAAGTCACGACAATTATGGACCGATGCGTTCGTGCTTTAAAGAGATCAAGAGGTCCCGGCGGGGTGGTGGGTACGGACCGTCGCTCCCGCGGGGACCCGCGCGTCTTTCGCTGGCCGCTGGCGCGTCCAGAACGCGAAAGCCACCCGGGCGACCTGAGTGAGTGGTCACGCCCAAAAGCCCAAAGACACAAAAACGAAGGCCGCCCGGTGACCGGGCGGCCTTTCGTTAATGCAGTGCTACGTCAGGCGGTGCGCCGGCGACGCGTGTACCAGACCGACGCGATGCCGGCCGCGACCAGCAGGCCACCCATGGAGACGATGGCGGCCATCGGCGTGCCGGTCACCGGGAGCGCACCGGCCGGGCTGACGCCGCCGCCGGGGGTCGTGGTGGCCGGGGCCACGCCCGGGCTGCTGGTGGTCGGGCTGACGCCCGGCGGAACCGTGTCGACGCTGGCGGTCGGCGTCGGGCCGTAACCGGTGTTGCCCCGGGTCGGGGTGTCGGTGTCGGGCGTGTCCGGGGTGTCCGGGGTGTCGGTGTCCGGGGTGTCCGGCGTCTCGGCCGCGTTCCCGGTCGGGCTCGTGGCGCCCGGCGTGCCGTACCCACCCTGCCCGCGGGTCGGCGCCTCGTCGGTGGCGTCCGGGGTGCCGTAGCCGGTGGCGGCGACGACCGGCATGGCGGCCGGGTCGACGGTGGCCGCGGTGGCCAGGGCCGGGGCAACACCCAGCGCGAGAGCGGCGGTCAGGCCGACGGCGGGCAGGCCGACGGCGATGATCCGGCGAATTGTGCTCATGAGGAGTTATCCATTCCTGTTCCGGTGTTTCCAGGTCCGAGGGGAGCTTAGCGGCAAATGCCCGATTTACCCGTTAAGGCCCCCCGGCGGGTCATCATCCCGGAAGACCACCGAAACGGTGACTCCGCCACAGATGGGACAAAGCGTACATTTTTCCCTCGAAGCGCGGGTCGGCCGCGAACAGCTCGCCGCTGTACGGGGCCTGGAGCTGCACACTCGCGCCGGAGTCGAGATAGACCGACACCACGGTCCGCGCCCCGCGCCGCTCCGCGCGCACGTCGACGACCTCGTCCCAGGGCGCGACGCCGTCGGTGAAGACGGAGAGCGTACGGATGCCGCGAGCGCTGATCTGGGTGCCCGTCACCCGGCCCACCAGCACGCCGACCAGCGCCCCGCCCGACGGCGGCACCACGGTCAGCCCGAACCAGGTCGTGGCCTCGGGCGGCTCGACGAACCCGGTCAGGGTCAGCATGGCGGCGAGGAGCATGAGCCCGGCCGCGGAGATCGAGCCGAGGTAGAGCCCCCGCCCGAGGGCCTGGTGCCAGGTGGGCCTGAAGGTGGCCGGCGACGCATCGTCCATGCCCTGGTTCAACGGTGACGTCGACCACTCCGGCCGCACCCCCAGTGCGTCGTACCTTTGAGGCATGGCAACAAACGAGTCCACCCTGCCCACAACCGAAGAGGAGTGGCGCGTCCGCCTCTCCCCCGACGAGTTCCGCGTCCTTCGTCAGGCCGGCACGGAGGCCCCGTGGTCCGGCGAATACGTCAGCACCAAGACCGAGGGCATGTACGACTGCCGGGCCTGCGGCGCCGCCCTCTACCCCAGCAGCGACAAGTTCGACTCCAACTGCGGCTGGCCGTCCTTCGACGACGCCATCCCGGGTGCGATCAAGGAGATCGACGACTACAGCCACGGCATGGTCCGCACCGAGATCCGCTGCGCCAACTGCGACTCCCACCTGGGCCACGTCTTCCGCGGCGAGCACCTGACGGCCAAGAACACCCGCCACTGCGTCAACAGCCTGAGCATCAAGCTCGACCCCAAGCAGTCCTGACGCCGCACAGGGCCGACCGGAACCCCGATCGGCCCTGTGGACAACGCGAAACGCCGGGAACGGGCACACTGGGCGGCATGGAGCTGCCGATCAATCCGCCGGTCAAGCCGATGCTGGCCAAGCCCGTCGCCGAGATCCCGCCCGGCCAGGTCTACGAGCCCAAGTGGGACGGGTTCCGGTCGATCATCTTTCGCGACGGCGACGAGATCGAGATCGGCAGCCGCAACGAGAAGCCGATGACCCGCTACTTCCCCGAGGTCGTGGAGGCCATCCGGGCCAACTTCCCGGAGCGGGCGGTGATCGACGGCGAGATCATCGTGGCCGACACCGAGCGCAACACGCTCGACTTCGAGGCCCTGCAGCAGCGCATCCACCCCGCCGCGAGCCGGGTCAAGCTGCTCAGCGAGCAGACCCCGGCCAGCTTCGTGGCGTTCGACCTGCTCGCGATCGGCGACGAGGATCTGACCGAGCAGCCGTTCAGCGTGCGCCGCGACCGGCTGGCCGAGGCTCTCAAGGACGCCAAGCCCCCGGTCTACGTCACCCCGGCCACCGACGATCTCGAGACGGCCACCCGCTGGTTCGCCGAGTTCGAGGGGGCCGGCCTCGACGGGCTGATCGCCAAGCAGCGCGACCTGACCTATCAGCCCGACAAGCGGGTGATGACCAAGATCAAGCACAAGCGCACCGCCGACTGCGTGGTCGCCGGCTATCGGGTGCACAAGTCGGCCGACAACCGGATCGGCTCGCTGCTGCTGGGGCTCTACGACGAGCGCGACGTGCTGGTCAGCGTCGGGGTGATCGGCTCGTTCCCGATGAAGGTGCGCGAGGAGCTCTTCGCGGAGCTGCAGCCGCTGGTCACCGAGTTCGAGGGCCACCCGTGGAACTGGGCCGCCCACATGGAGGGCGAGCGCACCCCGCGCAAGAACGAGGTGAGCCGCTGGAACGCCGGCAAGGACCTGTCGTTCACGCCGCTGCGGCCCGAGCGGGTCGTCGAGGTCCGCTACGACTACATGGAGGGCATCCGGTTCCGGCACACCGCCCAATTCGAACGGTGGCGGCCCGACCGTGACCCGCACACATGCACCTACGAGCAGCTGGAACGGCCGGTTCAGTTCAACCTGGCCGAGGTGCTGACGAGCCGCTGACCCACGAACTGTCAGACACACCGGATAGCCTCGTGGCAGCAACCCGCCGTCGAAAGGTCAGCATCGTGCAGCGCCGCTCCCGCCTGGTAGTCGCCGTCCTAGCCACGATTCTGGCCGTTTCCGCAGGGTGCACAGTCCCTTCGTATGCGCCGAACGGCTCCGGCGAGGCGCGCCCGGCCCCGGCGTCCACACAGAATCCGAGCGGCCGCACAGGCACCGCCGACTGGCGCCCCTGCCCCGACGTGCCCGAGGGTCTCGTCGGCCAGGGCGCCCCCGGCATGACCTATGACTGCGCCGACGTCGACGTCCCGCGCGACTGGAACGACGCGAGCAGCGGCGAGACCTATGCCATCTCGATGATCCGCATCCGGTCGTCGAAGCAGTCCGGCCGCACCGGCTCGCTGCTGATCAACCCGGGCGGCCCCGGCGGCTCCGGCATCGACACCGCGGTCTACCTGTCGTTCGGCGAGGCGTTCGGCGGCCTGCCGGCCAAGGTCACCGAGAAGTTCGACATCATCGGCTTCGACCCGCGCGGCGTCGGCCGGTCCGCCCCGGTCAAGTGCATCAGCCCTACCGATCAGGACGCGAGCTTCGCCGCCCCGCCCGACCCGGTCGGCCTCGAGCAGTTCAACCAGCTGGTCGAGCTCAACAAGCGGATCGCCACCAGCTGCGCCTCGAAATACAGCGACCAGCTGCCGCTCTTCTCGACCGAGCAGGCCGCCCGCGACATGGATTCGCTGCGCCAGGCCGTCGGCGACGACAAGCTGACCTACCTCGGTTTCTCGTACGGCACGCTCCTCGGCGCCACCTACGCCCAGCTCTTCCCGCAGAACGTGCGGGCCATGGTGCTCGACGGCGCGGTCGACCCGAAACAGAACTTCGTCGAGGGCTCCGAGACCCAGGCCAAGGGCTTCGAGCGCGCGTTCACCAACTTCACCAACTGGTGCAAGGCGACCCCCGACAAGTGCCCGATCGCGCCCGACGCGCGCAAGGCGGTCACCGACGCGATCACCGCCGCGGCCACCAAGCCGGTCGCCGCGGCCGACGGGCGGCAGGCCACCAGCGGCTGGATCTTCGTCGCGGTGATCTCGTCGCTCTACACGGAGTCGGGCTGGGCCAAGCTGGCCGGCGCGATCTCCCAGCTCAAGGGGGGCAACCCGCGGAGCGTGCTCGCGCTGGCCGACCAATACGCCGAGCGCAAGCCCGACGGGACGTACAGCAATCTGTTCGACGCCAACCTCGCGGTGAACTGCGCCGACACCGAGGACGCGCCCAGCCTCGACGAGGTGCGCCGGCTGCAGGGCGAGTGGCGCACGAAATATCCGCTGTTCGGCGCCCCCCTCGCGGTCGGCATGCTGCCCTGCGCGGTGTGGGAGGGCAAGCGCGACCCCTATCCGGTCGGCGCGGCCACCAACGCCCCGCCGATCGTCGTCGTCGGCACGACCGGCGACCCCGCCACGCCGTACGAGAACACTGCCGACCTGGCCTCGATGCTGGGCGTGGGGCACGTGCTGACGTGGGAGGGCGAGGGCCACACGGCCTACCCGAGCACGCCGTGCATCGTCAACGCCGTGGACGCCTACCTCATCGATCTGAAGGTGCCGCAGGAGGGCCTGCGCTGTCCGGCAAAGTGATGTTCTCGCGCTCGGCGATCGCCTCCAGCAAAGCCCGTACGCGGCGCAGGTTGTTTTTGAGTTCCTCCTGCTCCTCGTGGTGAAACGCGTCGGAGTCGACGATCAGCTTGCTGGCGAAGTGCGCCGTGATCAGCGGGATCACCACCAGCACCATGATCGAGATGAGCAGCCCGGCCAGCACCCGCGCCTCCCACGACTTCGGCGAGATGTCGCCGTAGCCGACGGTCGACGCGGTGACGACGGCCCACCAGATCGAGTCGCCGATCGACTGGCCGGTCTCGAAGAAGTGGTAGAGCACGCCGCAGACGACGATCAGGATGGTGTACGCGAGGATCAGCGTGCCCGGCGAGTTGGCCAGCCACACGATCCCGCGGTAGATCCGCTTCAGCGGCGTGAGCAGCACATGCATGGCGTCATCGTGCCCGAGCGGCCCGCCTCGGCGTAGGTCCGCTCGGACATTAATAGACTGCCGCGATAGAGTTCCGCACCGCCGTCCGAGCCGATGTCCCGGCCATCCTCGCGCTGCTGGCCGACGACGACATCAGCCGCGCCCGCGGTTTCGGTGACGCGCCGGTCGCCGAGGAGGTCGACGCCGCGATCTGGGCCGCCTTCGACGAGATCGACGCCGACCCGAACAACGAGCTGCTGGTGGCCGACGACGACGGCGAGGTCGTCGCGACGTGCCAGCTCACGTTCACCCCCGGGCTGAGCCGCAACGGCACCCGCCGCATGACGATCGAGGCCGTACGGGTGCGCACCGACCGCCGCGGCGACGGCCTCGGCCGTACGTTCATGGTCTTCGCCCTCGACCGGGGCCGCGAGCGCGGCTGCCGCGTCGCCCAGCTCACCACCGACAAGCGCCGCGGCGACGCGCACCGCTTCTACGAGCGGCTCGGCTTCGAGGCCAGCCACGAGGGCATGAAGCTAGCCCTCTGACTTCCAGTTGGCGTGGTTCATCTTGCTCGGCTGCACGCGCGGCGGCTCCCCCGGCATCTTCGGGTGGTCGGGCGGATAGGGCATGTCGCCCAGTCCGTTCTTCTCGTCGCGCTCCACCCACTCCAGCAGCGGCGTCAGGTCGTGCGTCACGTCGTCGATCGCCGCGTGCGGATCCCCGATCTCGGCGAACCGCTTCGGCAACGTCCGCAGGTCGAAGTCGTCCGGCTCCACATCCGGCAGCTCGTCCCAGGTCACCGGGGCCGACGCCGTGGCCCGCTCGTTGGCCCGCAGCGAATACGCGCACGTGATCGTCCGGTCCCGCGCCATCTGGTTGAAGTCGAGGAACACCCGCTCGCCGCGCTCCTCCTTCCACCAGGCCGTGGTGATCAGCTCGGGCCGCCGCCGCTCGGCCTCCCGGGCCAGCGCGATGGCGGCCCGCCGCACGTCGACGAACGACCACCGCGGCGCGATCCGCACATAGACGTGCGCGCCCCGCCCGCCCGACGTCTTCGGGAACCCCACCCACCCCAGGTCGTCGAGCACCTCGCGCAGCACCCCGGCCGTGCTCACCACGTCCGCGAACGACGTGCCCGGCTGCGGGTCGAGGTCGATGCGCAGCTCATCCGGGTTGTCCGGGGCGTCCCCGCGCACCGGCCACGGGTGGAAGACGACGGTGCCCATCTGCGCGGCCCAGGCCACATGCGCCAGGTCGGCCGGGCACAGCTCCACCGCCGTACGCATGCTCGGGAACTTGATCTGAGCCGTCTGGATCCACTCCGGCACACCCCGCTGCGGGATGCGCTTCTGGAAGAAGGCCTCGCCCCCGATGCCGTCCGGAAACCGCTGCAACGTGGTCGGGCGATTGTGCAGAGCGCGCACAATCCCGTCGCCGACCGCCCGGTAATACTCGAAGACGTCCCGCTTGGTGTAACCCCGCCCCGGGAACATGATCTTGTCAGGGCTGGTCAGCCGCACCTGATGGCCGGCAATCTCGATCTCTTCCGCAGCGGCTTTCGGCATGCACCGACCATAAGCCAATCGACGAACGCGAAGTCGTCGTAGGCCACTGCCGAAACACCAAAATCAGATGTCCCGGCGGGGTGATGGGGAGTCGCTCCCGCGGAAAAGCATTGAGAAGCCGATGTCCTAGCCGGGTGATAGGGCGTCGCTCCCGCGGAAAAGCGTTCAGAAGCCGATGTCCTAGCCGGGTGATAGGGCGT
Source organism: Paractinoplanes lichenicola (assembly GCF_016785085.1). Classification (GTDB taxonomy): domain Bacteria; phylum Actinomycetota; class Actinomycetes; order Mycobacteriales; family Micromonosporaceae; genus Actinoplanes; species Actinoplanes lichenicola. Next base: position 196,341 of record NZ_JAENHO010000002.1, on the reverse strand, counting down.
CGCTCCCGCGGAAAAGCGTTCAGAAGCCGATGTCCTAGCCAGGTGGTGGGTACGGGCCGTCGCTCCCGCGGGGACCGCGGCGGCTTTCGCTGGCCGCTGACGCGTCCATAACGCGAAACCCACCACGGCGACGTGCGTGAGTGGTCGCGCTCAAAACCCAAAATCAAACCCAGCTGCTCGCCCAACCCGGCCGTGGAGGGCCCCTAGTTGCGTACTCGGTTGTCCAGGGGTTGGGGCTGGGTGACCCACCACTCGGTGGGCACCGCCTCGCGGATCTCGTCGGCGATCGCCTTCAGGTGGTCGCCGGTCGCGTGGCCGTGGTGGGCGTCGGCCAGGCCTTTGACCCGCATGAACCACTCGGCAAGTTGTTCGCATTTAACCGAAACCTGATAGTCCATGCACCGACGCTAGGCCCGCCCCGGCCCGCTCGTCAGGGAAACCGCCCGCCTCCACCCGGAAGAGCCCCGGATAGCGCCGCCGACCTGCAAGCCGGGGACGGCCCCAAGATCAGCCGGCCCACCAGCCCTACCCACCCGACCTTGGGGGACCCCCACCCTAAGGCCGGGGAGGCAAACCGACAGGTCCAGTTTTCCACAGCGGGCGTTGCGGGGTTTTCGGTTGTCCACAGGCGCCACCGCGCTATCCACAGGGTGGTCGTTGCTCGCGCAACGGTGTAATCATGTAATTAGCGTTGCACCATGCACAGGGGGAGGACTGACATGCGATTCCGCACCGCACCGCCCGGACGAAGCGAGCCGCCGAACGCCGAGGATGCGCCGGGCTGGGTCACCGGGGCCATTCCGGACGGCTGGTTCGTCGAGCGGCCCGAGATCGTCATCGACCGGGACGAGATCATCATTTGGGGGCGGCTGGCCGAGCCCGAGCTGGGGCCCGAGGCCACCGACGCCGACAAGGCCGCCGCGCAGGCCGGGCGGATCAACCAGTTCCGGGAGGACACGCGCGAGGGCCGGATGCGGGTCGCCAGGCAGATCGAATACCGCTATCAGCGCAAGGTCGCCTGGGGTGTGCGGGCCGGCGACACCAACGAGTTGTTCACCCACCTGGCCGCGCCGGTCATGACGCGGCTCCGGCAGCCCGAGCGCCAGATCCTCGACACGCTGGTCGACGCGGGCGTGGCCCGGTCGCGGTCCGAGGCGCTGGCCTGGTGCGTCAAGCTGGTCGGGCAGCACTCCGACCAGTGGCTCACCGACCTGCGCCAGGCGATGACCAAGGTCGACGAGCTGCGCAAGCAAGGCCCCACCGGCTGACATAACTCAAGGGCTAGGGTGGCGGAGTGCTACGTCAGGTAACTGCCATCCGCTACGTCACCCCACTCCGTGAGGGCGGTTCCCTGCCCGGCGTGGTCGAGGCCGACGACCTCGGCACGTACGTGGTGAAATTCCGCGGCGCCGGTCAGGGCCCCCGGGCCCTGGTGGCCGAGGTGATCTCGGGGCAGCTGGCCCGGCGGCTCGGCCTGCCCGTCCCCGAGCTGACCGTCGTCCACCTCGACCCGATCGTAGCCCGGGCCGAGCCCGACGAGGAGGTCCAGGAGCTGATCAAGGCCAGCGCCGGGGCCAACCTGGGCATGGACTTCCTGCCCGGCGCCCTCGGGTACGACCCGGTCGTGCACCCCGTCGACCCGGTGCTGGCCTCGCGGGTGGTGGCCTTCGACGCGTTCGTCGAGAACGTCGACCGCAGCTGGCGCAACCCGAACCTGCTCATGTGGCACGGCGCCCTCTGGCTGATCGACCACGGGGCGACGCTCTATTTCCATCACAACTGGCCCCGCGCCGACGCCGTGGTTCACCGTCCGTACAAGTGGGACGACCACGTTCTGAAGCCGTACGCGACCGAACTCGCCACTGAAGGCCCGGCGCTGGCCGCCCGTCTCACGCCGGAACTGCTCGAAGCGGTCATCGCCGAGGTCCCGGACGAGTGGCTGGACGACGAGGGCAGCCGGGAGAAATACCTGGCCCATCTCACCGCCCGCGCCGAGCGCCCGGAGGCGTGGCTGCCGTGAGAATCCCGTACGAGTACGCCGTGATCCAGGCCGTCCCGCGCATCGAACGCGGCGAGCTGATCAACGTGGGCGTGATCCTCTACTGCCAGCGCCGCGACTTCCTGTCCGCCCGCACCGAGCTGCGCGAGGATCGGCTGCGCGCCCTCGATCCGAGGGCCGACGTGCCGGCCATCCGGGCCGCGCTCGCCTCGTGGGACGCCACCTGCGGCGGGTCGGGCGCCGCGGGCGACATCAGCCTGGGTGAGCGGTTCCGCTGGCTGGTCGCCCCGCGCAGCACGATTTTGCGGGCCGGCCCGGTGCACATGGGCCTGGCCGCCGACCCCGGCGAGGAGCTGGACCGTCTGGTCGAGCTCCTCGTGAAGATCTAAGCGGCCGACCGCGTACCGGCGACGACGGTGACCGAAGATCTAAGCGGCCGACCGCGTACCGGCGACCACGGTGACCGAAGATCTAAGCGGCCGGCCGAGTATCGGCGACCACGGTGACCGCGTCGAGGGACTCCACCGAGTCGGGCGCCGTCGTGGCCGTGTCGAAGGAGACCAGGAACGGCGGCCGGCTCTGGGTCGCCATGTAGATGCGCCCGACGTATTCGCCGAGCAGCCCCAGGCAGATCAGCTGGATGCCGCCGAGCAGCAGCACCGCGATGTAGAGCGACGTCCAGCCCGGCACCACGCCGCCCGCGCCCCAGGCGACCAGCCCGGTCACGATCAGCACCACGCACAGCAGGAAGCTGAGCAGGCCGAGCCAGGTCGCGATCTTGAGCGGGGCCGCCGAGAACCCGGTGACGCTGTCGAACGTCAGCCGGATCATGCGGGACAGCGGGTATTTCGTGTTGCCGGCGACCCGCTCCTCCCGCACGTACGGCACTTCGGCGCTGGAGAAGCCGAGCGACGGCACCACGAGGCGGTAGACCGGGCGGGGCTCGGCCAGCTCGTTGAGCACGTCGACGACCGCGCGGCTCATCAGGCGGAAGTCGCCGGCCTGGTCACTGACCCAGGGGCCGACCATCCGCCGCATCATCCAGTAGTAGAGCCCGGCCGTGTTGCGCTTGAACACCGTGTCGGTGCTGCGGTCGCTGCGAACGCCGTAGACGACGTCGACCTTCTCGGTGAGCGCCTTGGCCAGCATCTCGCCGATCACCTCGGGCGGGTCCTGCAGGTCGGCGTCGATGCTGATCACGTAGTCGCCGCGGGCGGCCCGCAGCCCGGCGCGCAGGGCCGTCTGGTGGCCGACGTTGCGGCGCAGCGAGACGATGCGCAGCTCGGCCCAGTCGGCCCGCAGCTGCAGCAGGCGGGAGACGGTGGCGTCCGTGCTTCCGTCGTCGACGGCGACAACCTCGTACGGTACGCCGAGCGTGTCGAGAACCGGCCGCAGCCGGCCGACGAAGTGGTCGACCGCCTCGCGCTCGTTGTACATCGGCGTGACCACCGACAGCGTCACCGGCGGCACGAGGCTTTGCGGCATGGGTAGCTCTTCTCCCTGTCAGCTCTGGCGTTAAAGCCGATTCGCCCCATAAATCATGAACGCGATTCGGCCCTCTCGTCGGCCGAAGAGACTAGCCCGTCCTTGTTGCACCGACCTTACGAGGTGGGGTCGTTTGCTCGGCGCGAACCAATTCCTCGACGACGAAGCGGAGCCCGCCCCCCGAAGTTTGCCAGCCCGTCGACTCCCTGACGACCCATCCTTCGCCCGGATCCGGTGCGAAGGTGTCGCCCGCGACGTCCAGGTCGAGGCGAGTGCGCAGGATGTGATCGGCCAGCGGCAGGAACGCGCGATAGACCGCCTCGCCCCCCATGACCCAGATCTCCCCGTACGCGAGAGCCTCGTCGACCGAGTGCACCACCTCGGCGCCCGGGGCCGTCCACTGCGGGTCGCGCGTCAGCACCACGTTGCGCCGGCCGGGCAACGGCCGGAACCGCTCGGGCAGCGAATCCCACGTGGCGCGGCCCATGACCATCGTCGCGCCCGCCGTACGCTGCCGGAACATCGCCGAATCCTCGGGCAGCCGCCACGGGATCGCACCGTCCGCGCCGACGACCCGGTGGTGCGCCTCGGCCCAGATCATGTGGATCGTCACACGGCCACCGGGGCCCGCAGCGCCGGGTGGTGCTTGTAGTCGGCGACCGTGAAGTCCTCGAACTTGTAGTCGAAGAGCGAGGACGCCGGCGCGATCTCGAGCCGCGGGAACTCGTACGCCTCCCGGGAGAGCTGCTCGGTCACCTGCTCCACGTGGTTGTTGTAGATGTGACAATCGCCACCCACCCAGATGAAGTCGCCAGGCGCCAGGCCGACCTGCTCGGCGATCATGTGGGTCAGGAGCGCGTAGCTCGCGATGTTGAACGGCACGCCGAGGAAGAGGTCGGCACTGCGCTGGTAGAGCTGGCACGACAGCTTGCCGTCGGCCACGTAGAACTGGAACATCGCGTGGCACGGCGACAGCGCCATTTCGGGCAGGTCGGCCACGTTCCACGCCGAGACGATCATGCGGCGGGAGTCGGGGTCGCGCCGCAGCGTCTCGAGCACGCCGCTGATCTGGTCGACGTGGCCGCCGTCGGGCGTGGGCCAGGAGCGCCACTGCACGCCGTAGACCGGGCCGAGTTCGCCCGACTCCGACGCCCACTCGTCCCAGATCGTCACGCCCTGCTCGCGCAGCCACGCGACGTTGCTCTCGCCGCGCAGGAACCACAGCAGCTCGACGGCCACCGACTTGAAGTGCACGCGCTTCGTGGTGATCAGCGGGAAGCCGGCCGACAGGTCGTAACGCAGGCGCTCACCGAACAGGCTCACCGTGCCGGTGCCGGTGCGGTCGCTCTTGGGTGTGCCGGTGGTCAGGACCCGCTGCAACAGGTCCTCGTACTGGGTGTCGACGGGCATGGCAGCCAACCTACCCGCCGCGCGGCCCGGCCCGGCACAACGTGTGGGCCGAGTCGCGCGGCGTGCCCCGGTGCGGCCGGCACCGGGCCTCGTCGGCGCCCTCAGCTGGCCCAGGACTCCGACATCTGAGGAATCTGCTGGTTGAGCGCCGACAGGTCGTGCTGCTGGACGCTCGCGCTGCCGATGAACCCGAGCTCGGTCCCGATCTGCTGCCAGCGCTCGTAGAGCACCTGGTCCTGCAGCACGGCCCGGACGTCGTGGTGGGCCGTGCGCAGCTCCTCGAGAGCCGTCTCGTACCGGGCGACCCGCGATTGCAGGTCCAAAGTCTCGTACGTGGTCATGCAGTCAGATTAGCGAAAGATGAGTAGTTTTATTCGCTTTTCAGCTTCGACGCGACGCGAACGATGCGCTGCGCCAGATGGTCCAGTGCGGCGTACTCTGCGTCGCCCAACGGGTTGTCGTTGTTCCCGCCCGTCACATGCGAGACGCCGTACGGGTTCCCGTCGGCGAACTTGAGCGGGTCGGTGTATCCGGGCGCCACGACGATGCCGCCGAAGTGGTGGATCGTGTTGTAGAGGGCGAGCAGCGTCGACTCCTGGCCGCCGTGCGCGGTCATGGTCGCGGTGAAGCCCGCGTACGCCTTGTCGGCGAGCAGCCCCTGCGACCACTGCGGGCCGAGGGTGTCGAGGAACTGCTTGAGCTGGCTGGCCACGTTGCCGTAGCGCGTGGGCGACCCGAAGAGCACGGCGTCGGCCCAGGTCACGTCGTCGGCGGTGGCCTTGGGCTCGTTCTTGGTGCGGTCGAAGTGCTGGCTCCAGGCCGCGTTGGCGGCGATCGCCTCGGCCGGGGCGAGCTCGGCCACCTGGCGCAGGCGCACCTCGGCCCCGGCCTTCTCGCCCGCCTCGCGGAGCCGCTCGGCCATCTTGTGGAGCGTCCCGGTGGACGAGTAGTAAATGATCGAAAGTCGCACGTCAGGCACGGTGAAGTCCTCTCTCGGAGAATGCTTGCCAAGTCAAGCAAGTCCCCGAGGAGGGCGCGCCGAAACGACTAAACGCGGATTTCGCCGCCGTGCGGGCCGAGCGCGTCCGCGTTCTCGTCGTCGAACCAGTGGCCGTCGGTGGCCAGATAACGGAAGTGGTAGCTGCCCGGCGGCACGGTCACGCTGACCGTACGGGTGCCGTCGCGGCGCGGCTTGAGCTCGTGCGCGCCCGGCTGCCAGCCGTTGAACGTGCCGACCACGCTCACCGGCCCGGCCGGCTGGTTGACGGGCAGGCAGAAGGTCACCCGCGTCTTGTTGCCGAAGAGTTTGTTCCTCTTGATCATCAAGACCTCCACAGCTCGGGCTTCCATCCCTATAACGGCACGCCACGATACGGGTGACGGCGCGCCGCATACTCTTTCGGCATGCATCCGCAACCGACTGACGATCTCCGTACGGCCAGCTTCCGCGATCTCGACACCACCACCCTGTACGCGATCCTCAAGCTCCGCGCGGACGTCTTCGTGGTCGAACAAGACTGCGTCTACGGCGACCTGGACGGCCGCGACACCGAGCCCGGCACCCGCCACGTGTGGTTCGAGCGCGACGCCGAGATCCGCGCCTACCTGCGCATCCTCAACGACGGCGACGTCGAGCGGATCGGCCGGGTCGTCACCGCCGCGACCGCCCGCGGAGCCGGCCTGGCGGGCCGCCTGATGGACGAGGCCTTGACCGTCATCGGCCACCGCCCGAGCGTGCTCGACGCCCAGGCCCATTTGGTGAAGTTCTACGCCAAGTACGGATACGAGCAAACCGGCCCCGAATACATCGAAGACGGCATCCCGCACATCCCGATGCGCCGGCCCGCCGATCAGTGAGGCCTGGCCGGGCTCACGGCAGGGCGGCGACCAGCTCGCTCATCGAGCGCCGGCGGCCCGTGTAGAACGGGACCTCCTCGCGCACGTGCCGGCGGGCGGTCGAGGCGCGCAGGTCGCGCATCAGGTCGACGATGCGGTGCAGTTCGTCGGCCTCGAAGGCCAGCATCCACTCGTAGTCGCCGAGCGCGAACGACGCCACCGTGTTGGCCCGCACGTCGGGATACCCCCGGGCCATCCGGCCGTGCTCGGCGAGCATGTGGCGGCGCTCCTCGTCGGGCAGCAGATACCACTCGTACGACCGGACGAACGGGTAGACGCAGATGTAGGGGCGGGCTTCCTCGCCGGCCAGGAACGCGGGCAGGTGGCTCTTGTTGAACTCGGCCGGCCGGTGCAGGGCCATCTGCGACCACACGGGGGCCAGGTGCCGGCCCAATCCCGTACGCCGGAACAGCGAATACGCCTCCTGCAACGCGTCGGGCGAGGCCGAGTGCCACCAGATCATCACGTCGGCGTCGGCGCGCAGGCCGGCCACGTCGTACGTGCCCCGGATCGTCACGTCCTTGGCCGCGAGCTGCTCGAACAGGCTGTCGACCTCGCTCGCCAGCTCCTCGCGCAACGCCGGCAACGGGGTCTCGGCCCGGAACACCGACCACATCGTGTAGCGGATCGTCGCGTTCAGCTCGTTGATCCGCGCCGCGTTCGACTGCGTCTGCTCGCTCATGCTGCGTCCTCCATCGCCTTGCACACGTCTTCGGCGGCCCGCTCGCCGCTGGCGACGCAGGCCGGGATCCCGACCCCGTCGAACGCCGCGCCGGCCAGCGCCAGCCCCGGCGGCAGCCCGGCCCGCGCCGCGGCCAGCCGCTCCCGATGCCCGGGGGCGTATTGCGGCAGGCCGCCGCCCCAGCGCTGCACCCACGTGGCGACCGGGGCCGGCAGGGCCGCGCCGATCAGCTCGCCCAGCTCGTGCCGGGCCCGCTCGGCCAGCACCGCGTCGTCGAACTGAAGTCTTTCCTCCTCGCCGGCCCGGCCCAGCGACACCCGCACGATCACCGGGCCGCCCGCGGGGCGCTCCCACTTGCGGGTGACGAAGGTGGCCGCCTTGACCAGCGTGCCCTCGCTCGGCGGAACCAGGAACCCGCTCAAGTCGGGCAGCGAGGTGCCGGGTGGCAGCGCGAGGGCGACCAGCGCCACGCTCGCGTAGCCCAGCCCGCCGATCGCCTCGGCCACGCCGGGGGCGACCGGGGCCAGCAGCCGCGCGGACGGCTTGGCCTGCACCGCGAGCACGATCGCGTCGACGTCGTCGGTCTGCGGCGCCGGCACCGGGCCCAGCAGCAGGCGCCAGCCGTGCGCCGTGCGGGCGAGCTCACGGACCGGCAGGCCGAGGCTGATCCGGGCGCCGCTGGCCGTGGCGGCCGCACCCACGAGGCGGCTCAGCCCGCCCTCGAGCGCGCCGAACACCGGTTGACCGGGCACGCGCTTGCTCGCCGCCTGCGCCGCCCGCACGGCCCCGCTCAGCGTGTGCTCGACCCGGGCCGCCGCCGCGAGCTGCGGCATCGTCACCTCGAGGGAGAGCCGGTCGGCGCGGCCCGCGTAGACGCCGCCGAGCATCGGGTCGACCAGCCGGTCGACGACCTCGGCGCCGTAACGCTCGCGGACCAGCTCGCCGACCGCGACGTCGTCACCCTCGCCGAGCAGCGGCCGCCCGCCGTCGGCGTCGTGGCCGGGCTCGGCGTGGGCCAGATCGCCCAGCGCGGCCGGGTCGCTCGGCACACCCACGAGCGTGCCGGCCGGCATCGGGGCGAGCCGGCCACCGAACGCCAGCGCCGCGGGCACCCGGCGCGGATGCACCAGTGCTTCCTGCAGGCCCAGCCGCTTGACCAGGCCCACGGCGGCCGACTCGGCGCCGTCGGAGCCGGTCATCAGGAACGACTCGGCGCCGCGCTCGACGGTCACGCCGGCCAGCTCGCCGGTGCGCAGCTTGCCGCCGAGGGCGCCGCTCTGCTCGTACACGATGATCTCGGAGTCGGGCGCCAGGTCGCGCAGTCGCACGGCGGCCGCCAGACCGGCGATGCCGCCCCCGATGACCGCCACCCGCTTTCGCACGAGAACAAGCCTTCCACCACTCGCCCCGACCCGTACGGCTGGGGTCTGCGGGTGTGAATTGGATCCGCCAGTACTTTTGGCCCTAGCGCGCGCTCGCCTCATGCACATGAGCGACCAGCCGGGTGAGCATGTCGGGGTCGGTCTCGGGCATCACGCCGTGCCCGAGGTTGAAGACGTGCCCCGGCGCGGCCCGGCCCTGCTCGAGCACGCGGTCGGCCTCGCGCCGCACCACGTCCCAGCCCGCGAAGAGCAGCGCAGGATCAAGATTTCCCTGTACGGCGTGATCGGGCCCGACGATGCGGGTCGCCTGGTCGAGCGGGGTGCGCCAGTCGACTCCCACGACGTCGGCCCCGGCCTCGCCCATGGCCCGCAGCAGCACGGCCGTGCCCACGCCGAAGTGGATGCGCGGCACGCCGGCGCCGGCCAGGCCGCCCAGCACGCGGGCCGAATGCGGCAGCACGTGCTCGCGATAGTCGGCCTCGCTGAGCGCCCCGGCCCACGAGTCGAACAGCTGGACCGCGCTGACCCCGGCGTCGATCTGCGTACGCAGGAAGGTCAGCGTGATGTCGGCCAGGCGGGACAGCAGCGCGTCCCAGAGCTTCGGGGCGCCGTACATCATCGCCTTGGTCTTGAGGTAGGTGCGCGACGGGCCGCCCTCGATGAGATAGCTGGCCAGCGTGAACGGCGCCCCGGCGAACCCGATCAGCGGTGTCGCGCCGAGCTCCTGCACGAGCAGCTTGACCGACTGCGCCACGAAATCGACGTCACCCGAGGTGATCGCGCGCAGCCGGGCCAGGTCGGACTCGGCGCGGATCGGCTCGGCCACCACCGGCCCGGTGCCGGCGACGATGTCGAGATCGATGCCGGCCGCCGCGATCGGCACCACGATGTCGCTGAACAGGATGGCCGCGTCGACCTGATGCCGCCGTACGGGCTGGAGGGTGATCTCGGTGACCAGCTCGGGCCGCCGGCAGGACTCCAGCATCCCGACGCCCGCCCGGATCTTGCGATATTCGGGCAGCGACCGGCCCGCCTGCCGCATGAACCAGACCGGGGTGTGCGGCACGGCCTCGCCGCGGCACGCCCGCACAAAAGGCGAATCGTTCAAGACTGAAGTCACCGCGCCATCGTCCCACGACACGCTCGGCGCGCCGATCGGCGACTGACACCGCGGGGCGGCATAGTCTTCCCCCATGGCGTCCCCCTCCGCTGTCCCTCCGGCGTTCGCCCGCGCGGTCGACGCTCTGCGGGCACCGGCGCCTCGGCCCGAGATCCTGCTCGAGGAGATCGCCGCGCCGCAGCGGCTCGCGCCGTTCGCCTTCGCGATCAGCGCGACCGTCCTGCGCTCCGGCGACGAGGTGGCCGGCGGCCGGCTGATCCTGCTGCACGACCCGGCCGGGCACGAGGCCTGGCACGGCGACATCCGCCTGGTCACGCTGGTCACGGCCGAGCTCGAGGACGACCTGGCGGGCGATCCGATGCTCTCCGCCGTCGCCTGGACGTGGCTGACCGACGCCCTCGACCAGCACGCGGCGGCGTACACGGCGATCGGCGGCACGATCACCCAGACGACGTCCACCCGCTTCGGCGAGCTGGCCGGCCCGGCCCCGACGGCCGACCTCGAGGTCCGCGCCTCCTGGACCCCCACCGGCACCGACTTCGGCGCCCACCTGCAGGGCTGGTGCTCCATGCTCGCCTCAACCGCAGGCCTCCCCCCACCCGGCGTAACCGCCCTCGGCGACCGCGCCCAACGCGTGGGTTAACCGCAACCACCACGGTTTGACCCCCACCACCGTTGGTTAACCGCACCCACCCCGAATTTCGCCCGTCGATGACTTGGGCGCCGAAAACGGCTAGCGAAGCGAGGCTGTTTTCGGTGTCCAAGTCATCGGCCCCCAGGGGCGAAATTCTCGCCGAGCGGGCAGCGAAGGCCAGCAAGCTCAGCCAGGTCTTTCTCTTAACAAACAGCTAGCGTCTGGCAGGCGGTTTTGATCGGGATGGCCAGGCCGATGCCCTCGGCGTCCTTGGCCTTGGCCGTGGCCACGCCGACCACCTGCTTGCTCGAGTTGACCACCGGGCCGCCCGAGTTGCCGGGGTTGATCGGGGCGTCGAACTGGATCGTCGGGCCGTCGGCGTCGTTCGGCCGGTAGGCGCTGATCACGCCGGTGGTGACCGAGTCGTCGAGCCCGAGCGGCGCGCCCACGACCACGACCTGCTGACCCGGCTTGACCTGCGCCGGCGCCGCGCCGAGCGGGGCGATCGTCTGGGCCGCGCGCAGCAGCGCCAGGTCCTTGCCCTTGTCGACCTTGACGATCGTCGCGTTGATGCGGGTGCTGCCGCGCTCGAGCGACACCCGGCGGCCGCCGTCGGTCCAGGTCTCGGCGACCACGTGATAATTCGTGATCAGGTTGGCCTGGTTGGCGCCGGCCTTCTTGCCGACCGAGAACGCCGTGCCGGTGAAGCTGCCCGCGCGCACCCGGAACACGCTCGGCAGCACGCCCGACGAGACCCCCTCGGGGTCGAACACGCCGGCCAGCTCCTTCTCGAGCCGGTCGGTGCGGTCCTGCTCGGCCGAGAGCACGGTGGCCAGATCCTGGTTGTGCCGGCTCATTCCTTCGATCCGGTACGCCTGCCAGCCCGCCACCAGGAGCAGCAGGACCACGGCGCCGATCACGAGCGGCTTGATCCGGTTGCCGGTCGAGGCCGAGCGCTGCGAGATCGACTCAGGTTCCCCCGTACGGCCGGGGGCCGCGGGCCAGGCCTGCTGCTCCCCCGCGTAGCGCTGCTGCTCCCCGGTGAAGCGCTGCTGCTCTCCCGTGTGCTGCTGCTGCTCTCCGGTGAAGCGCTGCTGCTCTCCCGTGTGGCGTTGCTGCGGGATCGGCGCCGGGGTGTCCCAGCGCTGCTCCTCGACGCGGGCCCGCTGCTGGCGCGGCGCCGGCTCGGTCCACTGGCCGGGCTGACCCTGACCCGGCTGGCCCCACGGGTCGGCCGGAGCGCCCCACGGATCGGCCGGGCGCGTCTGCGGCGCCGCCGCCCACTGCTCCTCGGGCTCCGCCCACTGATCCTCCGGCGCGCCGGCCCACTGCCCCTCGGGCGCCGTCCACTGCTCCTGCGGGTCGTCGGCGCGGCGCCGTCCGTCGTATCGGCGCTGCTCACCAGAGCCCGCGGGGGTGAACGGTTCGTAGGTCATGGTCATCCGGCGCGGCCTCCCGGGTATCGGCGCTGCGGGAAGTAGTACGGAGGAAACCGCCCTTCGGATCAGCCGGATCCGGTCTTTCGAACGGCCCGATGTCGATCGAGAAACGGCGCGCCGGGACCCGGCTGCAAGCAGGCGGGGTGGGGTCCCCGTACGGTTACGGATGTGACCGACGAAGCACCCCTGCGCCGTCGGGACACGCCGGAGCCCGAAAGGGACGGACGACCGCACGCCGACTCGCCCGACCCGACGTCTGGCGGTCCCGAGCCCGTGCCCTTGACCGCGCCCCGTGAGGGCACCCCCCGACCGGTCGAGTCCGACGACGAGCTCGCCGAGGTCGTGGCCCGCATGGCCGCGGGTTCCGGCCCGGTCGCCGTCGACGCCGAGCGCGCCTCCGGGTATCGCTACACCCAGCGGGCGTATCTCGTGCAGCTGCGCCGGGCCGGGGCCGGAACGGTGCTGATCGACCCGCTGCCGCTCGACGACCTGCGCACGCTCGACGCCGCGCTGGCCGAGAGCGAGTGGGTGCTGCACGCGGCCAGCCAGGACCTCGCGTGTCTCGCCGAGATCGGGATGAAGCCGCGCCGCCTGTTCGACACCGAGCTCGCGGCCCGGCTGGCCGGATTCGAGCGGGTCGGCCTGGCCGCCCTCACCGAGCAACTGCTGGGCTTCTCGCTCGAGAAGCACCATTCGGCCGCCGACTGGTCGACCCGGCCGCTGCCCGAGTCGTGGCTGACCTACGCCGCGCTCGACGTCGAGCTGCTGACCGACCTGCGCGACCACCTGGCCGCCGAGCTCGACCGGCAGGGCAAGACGGCGTGGGCCGCCGAGGAGTTCGCGGCCCTGGTCGCGAGCGCCGACCGGCCGCCGCGGGTGCGTCCCGACCCGTGGCGCCGCACGTCGGGAATACACCGCGTACGCGGGGCTCGCGCGCAGTCGCGGGTTCGCGCGCTCTGGTACGCCCGCGACGGCGTGGCCGCCCGCCGGGATTCCGCGCCCGGCCGGGTGCTGCCCGACTCCGCGATCGTCGCCGCCGCCGAGGCCGACCCGAAGGACGAGCGCACCCTGCTCGCCATCGCCGGTTTCGGCGGCCGCTCGGTGCGCCGCCTGGCCCGGGTCTGGCTCGACGCGCTCGACGAGGCCCGCGCCCTGCCCGACGACGCGCTGCCGGTCAACCAGCCGGTCGAGGGTCCGCCCCCGCCGCACCGCTGGGCCGAGCGCGACCCCGTGGCGGCCGCCCGCCTGGCCCGCTGCCGGGCGATCGTGGTGGCCACCGCCGAGTCGCACAACCTGCCGCCGGAAAACCTGATCAGCCCCGACTTCGTCCGCCGCCTGGCCTGGTCCCCGCCCGACGAGGTGACGCCCCAAACGGTCGGCGACACGCTGCGCGGCTTCGGCGCCCGCAACTGGCAGGTAACCCTGCTGGCCGACCAACTGGCCGAGGCCCTGCCCGCCCCGGCCCCCACCACCTGACCCACCCACCACCACAAAGCGGGCCGCGCGCCACCAGCGCCGGCCCGCTTTCCCACGCCAAGCGCCCCGCCTGACTCCCCTGACGGGCACGACAGGTGCGCGGAGCCGCGATCACATGCCGCCGGCGCTCCAGTGGATTTTGGCCGGGGCGCCGTCCGACCCGCAGCGGGCGCACTGCAAGTAGTGAGCCCCTTCGGGATTGGTCCGTTGTACCCACTTGTGCCACCTCAGGCGGCACCTGATCGGCTTCTTCATGGCGTGAACGTACGCCCGCATCGAGATCACTTGATTCACCCGTTCCACCGACCCCAACGCCGGATGATCGGCCCCTGAGCAGCAACGACGAGCGCGGCGCGCACCGGCTGGACGAGCGCACCCAGCATCAACGCGCCGCCGAACGCGCAACAAGTCGGATCCGGTTGTTGGGCGCAACCACTCGCGCACGTCGCCGTGGTGGGTTTCGCGTTCTGGACGCGTCAGCGGCCAGCGAAACCCGCCGCGGTCCCCGCGGGAGCGACGGTCCGCACCCACCACCCCGCCGGGACATAAAGCTCTTGATCTTGGTTGAAGAGGGGCCGCAGAGCCACCAGGGCAGGCGATCGTGGACATCTTTGTGAAGTTTGTCGAAGCCGCTGGCACCCCCTAGTTACTGACGAGTAGCATTCCCCCCACCGCCATTGGAGGTCCTTGTGCCCCGTGAAGTACGCGAGGTCGTCTTCGTCGACGGCGTCCGCACCCCGTTCGGCAAGGCGGGCGGCATGTACGCCGAGACCCGCGCCGACGACCTGGTCATCCGCTGCATCCGTGAGCTGATGCGCCGCAATCCCCAGCTCCCGCCGGAGAGGGTCGACGAGGTCGCCATCGCGGCCACCACCCAGATCGGCGATCAGGGCCTGACCATCGGCCGCACCGCCGCCCTGTTGTCGGGGCTGCCCAAGACCGTCCCGGGTTACGCGATCGACCGCATGTGCGCGGGCGCGATGACCGCGGTGACCAACGTGGCCGGCGGCATCGCGATGGGCGCCTACGACGTGGCGATCGCCGGCGGCGTCGAGCACATGGGCCGCCACCCGATGGGCGAGGGCGTCGACCCCAACCCGCGGATCATCGCTGAGAAGCTGGTCGACCCGTCGGCGCTGGTGATGGGTTCGACGGCGGAGAATCTGCACGACCGCCTGCCGGGCATCACCAAGGAGCGCACCGACCGTTACGGGCTCAATTCGCAGCTCAAGACGGCCAAGGCGTACGCCGACGGCAAGCTGCAGCCCGACATGGTGCCGGTGGCGCTGCGCAGCGCCGAGCAGGGCTGGGGCCTGGCCACGGCCGACGAGGCGCCGCGCGAGACGTCGATGGAGAAGCTGGCCACGCTCAAGACCCCGTTCCGCCCGCACGGCCGGGTGACCGCGGGCAACGCGGCCGGTCTCAACGACGGGGCCACGGCGGCGCTGCTCGCGAGCGAGGAGACGGCGCGCGAGCTGGGGCTGCCGGTCGCGATGCGGATGGTCTCGTACGGCTTTGTGGGCGTCGAGCCCGAGATCATGGGCTACGGCCCGATCCCGTCGACCGAGAAGGCGCTCAAGAAGGCCGGCCTCACGATCGACGACATCGGCCTGTTCGAGCTGAACGAGGCGTTCGCCGTGCAGGTGCTGGCGTTCCTCGACCACTACGGCATCGCCGACGACGACCCGCGGGTCAACCCGTGGGGCGGCGCGATCGCCATCGGCCACCCGCTCGCCTCCTCCGGCGTGCGCCTGATGACGCAGCTCGCGCGGCATTTCGCCGAGCACCCCGAGGTCCGTTACGGCCTCACCGCCATGTGCATCGGCATCGGCATGGGCGGCACCGTGATCTGGGAGAACCCGAACTGGGACGGAGCGGCGAAGTGATCGAGCACCCGAACGAGGTCGTCACCAAGGCGCTCGTCCGTTTTGTCCAAGTGGGCGCCCACAAGGCGGCAGTCATCACGCTGGACAACGGCTTCGACCACAAGAAGCCGAACAGCTTCGGGCCCGCGGGGTTGAGAAGCCTTGACGAGGCGATCACGGCGGCGACCGAGGCCGGGCCGGCGTTCATCGCGATCACCGGCAAGCCGTACATCTTCTGCGTCGGCGCGGACATCACCGGCATTCCGTTCCTGACCTCCCGCGAGCAGGCCGTCGAGCTGGGCGAGCTGGGCCACCGGGTCTTCGCGCGGCTCAAGAACTCCGACATTCCGACCTTCGCGTTCATCAACGGCGCCGCCCTCGGTGGCGGCCTCGAGGTGGCGCTGCACTGTCACTACCGCACGGTCTCGGGCGGCGCCGCGGCCCTCGGCCTGCCCGAGGTCGCGATCGGCCTGGTGCCCGGCTGGGGCGGCAGCCAGCTGCTGCCCAACCTGATCGGCGTGCCCGGTGCGGCCCAGGTCATCCTGCAGAACCCGCTCACCCAGAAGGTGCTGCGGCCCCAGCAGGCCCGCGAGCTCGGCCTGGCCGACGAGCTGTTCGAGCCGGCCGACTTCCTGGAGCGCTCGCTCGAGTGGGCGGCCGGCGTGGTCGCGGGCGACGTGACCGTCGAGCGGCCCGAGGTCGACAAGGACATGTGGGAGGGCGTGCTCTTCTTCGCCAAGCAGCAGCTCGACGAGAAGCTGCACGGCGCGGTCCCGTCGGCCAACAAGGCCCTCGAGCTGCTGGCCCTGGCCAAGGACGCGACGTTCGAGGACGGCACGGCGGCCGAGACGCAGGTCCTGGCCGACCTGATCATGGGTGACGAGTCAAGGGCCAGCCTGTACGCGTTCGACCTGGTGCAGCGGCGGGCCAAGCGCCCGGTCGGCGTGCCCGACAAGTCGCTCGCCCGCAAGGTCACCAAGGTCGGCGTCGTCGGCGCCGGCCTGATGGCGTCCCAGCTGGCCCTGCTGTTCGCGCGCCGCCTGCAGGTGCCGGTCGTGCTGACCGACATCGACCAGGCCCGCGTCGACAAGGGCGTGGGCTACGTGCACGACCAGATCGACAAGCTGGTCGGCAAGCGCCGCCTCGACGAGGGCACCGCGGCCAAGCTGCGCGGCCTGGTCAGCGGCGCGGTCGACAAGTCGGTGTTCGCCGACGCCGACTTCGTGATCGAGGCCGTCTTCGAGAACCTCGAGCTCAAGAAGCAGATCTGGGCCGAGATCGAGAAGATCGTCTCGCCCGAGGCCGTGCTGGCCACGAACACCAGCTCGCTGTCGGTGTCGGCGATGGCGGCCGACCTCGAGCATCCCGAGCGGGTCGTCGGCTTCCACTTCTTCAACCCGGTCGCCGTGCTGCCGCTCCTCGAGATCATCAAGGGTGAGCGGACCGACGACGCCACGCTGGCCACGGCGTTCGCGGTCGGCAAGGAGCTGAAGAAGTCGTCGGTGCTGGTCAAGGACGCCCCGGCGTTCGTGGTCAACCGGCTGCTGACCCGGGTCACCAGCGAGATCTTCCAGGCCATCGACGCCGGCACCCCGCTCGACGTGGTGAACGAGGCGATGGACCCGCTGGGCCTGCCGATGCGCCCGATCGCGCTGCTGCAGCTCGTCGGGCCGGCCGTGGCCTTCCACGTGGGCGAGACGCTGCACGGGGCGTTCCCCGACCGGTTCGCCGAGTCCGAGAACCTCAAGAAGATCGTCGACGCCGGCCTGCCGGTCATGGTCGACGACGAGATCAACCCCGAGGTGGCCAAGCTGGTGGCCGGCGGGTCGGCCCCGCTGAGCGCGGACGAGGTGCGCCAGAAGGCCCTGGACGCGCTGGCCGAGGAGATCCGGATCATGCTCGACGAGGGCGTGGTGGCGGAGGCGCAGGACATCGACCTGTGCATGATCCTCGGCGCCGGCTACCCGTTCCACCTGGGTGGTGTGACGCCGTATCTGGACCGCAGCGGCACCTCGGAGCGGGTGACCGGCAAGCGGTTCCTGCCCCAGGGTGTGGCGAGCCTGCCGGCCTGACAAAGAACGACGCCCCGCACCGGGAAAGGTGCGGGGCGTCTCTTTTGCCCACATGGATCGTCCCGCCACCCAGAACGGTTGACGTGCGGATTCGCCCGGTGACGCTAGGCTCGCGCGGTACCCGAATGATGGAGCGCTTGATGTCGCAGCCCCCGTACCCCGGCCAGCCGTACCCCAACGACCCCTCGTCAGGGCAGCCGAACCAGGGTCAGCCGCCGTATCCGGGACAGCCGCAGTACGGCCAGCCGAACTACCCGCCGACGACGCCCTACCCGTCGTCGGGTCAGCCCGACTACGGCCAGCCTTCGTACGGGCAGCAGCCGCAGTACGGCCAGCAGCAGCAACCCCAGTACGGGCAACAGCCGCAGTACGGGCAGCAGCCGGAGTACGGCCAGCAGCCCCCGCAGTACGGCCAGCAGCCGCCGTACGGTCAGCCCGCCGGTGGCTTCCCGCCGCCGCAGCCGCCGCAGAAGAAGTCCCGCACGCTGCCGATCATCCTGGTCTCGGTCGCGATCGTGCTGGTGCTCTGCGTCGGTGGCATCACCGCGATCGTCATGGCCACCCGCGACAAGGCCGAGGACCTCGACAACGCGATCGGCAACCTCAGCACGACCGCGCCGACGACGGCCCCGACCACCGAGCCGACCGAGGAGCCGACGCCCGAGCCGCCGTCGGCCACCGTCTCGATCTCGGAGCCGGCCACGCTGGGCGGCCGCAAGAAGCTGACCTCGGCCCAGTTCAAGGCGATCGCCGACCAGCTCAAGAACGGCCTGGCCTCGGTGCCGGGCGCGACGAACTCGGTGGGCGCGCTCTACGGCGACGTCGCCGACCAGAACATCGTCATCGTGGCCGCGGCCGAGGCGCCCATCGCGAACCCGAAGGTCGAGCTCGAGCAGACCTTCTACGGCGCCGGCATCGGCGGCCTGAAGATCGAGAACATCACGAATGCGCCGACCGGGGCGCTGGGTGGCGCGGCCAAGTGCGGCAGCTCCGAGACCTCGGGCATCGACATGGCCATCTGCACCTGGGCCGACGAGGGCAGCGTGGGCATGGTCATCTGGTACTACGAGTCGGTGAGCGGGGCCAAGGCCGAGTTCCCCAAGCTCCGGGCCCAGATCGAAAAGAAGAACTAGACGCGTCAAGGCGACACGCCGCACGCCACGATCACATAGTCGCAACGCCTCCGGAACGGACCGATCACGGTTCCCGTCCGGAGGCGTTCGCGTAACCACCAGCGTTCAGGATGGTTGGCCGAACCTGTCCGAAGGCTGAGGAGACTTCCGGTGGTCCTGGAGCAACTGCGTCGCGTCCGATGGGCCGTGCGAGCCACGCTGCTGCTCGGCGTGGCCGCCTCCGTGGTCGCCAACGTCCTGCACGCCCTGGACAATCCGATCAGCCAGGCCATCGCCGCCTGGCCGCCGCTGGCCCTGCTGCTCACGGTCGAGCTGATCTCCCGCGTGCCGGTGCACCGGCGCTATCTGGCCGTGCTGCGGCTGGTGGCCACGGCGATCATCGCGGGCATCGCGGCCTGGGTCTCGTACTGGCACATGGTGGGCGTCGCGGCCCGGTACGGCGAGACGGGGGCCTCGCCCTATCTGCTGCCGCTCTCGGTCGACGGGCTGATCGTGGTGGCCAGCATCTGCCTGGTCGAGCTGGGCGGGCGCATCTCGACGCTGGAGAAGGCCGCAGCCGAACCGGCGGCGGCGCCACAGCCGCTCCCGCAGCCGGCGCCACAGCCGCAACCGCAGCCGCAGCCGCAGCCGCAGCCGTTGAGCCAGCCACTGCCCGACCCGGTTTCCCTCGAGTTCCCAGGCGACCCCGTTCCGGGCCTCATCCCCAGTCCGCTCGCGGCGGCGCAGGCTCGGGTCAACGGCCCGGGACGTTCGTCGGGCCCGCTCGGACCGGCCACCGCTGCCGCTCTGGCCGAGGTCGCGGCCGCCTTGCCACAGCCCGCACCCCGTACCCCGAGCCGGGTCACCGCTCCGGCCCGGCCGAGCGGTCCGCCGCGTGAAAATCGGCCGAGCGCACCTGCGGCAGCCAACGGCCGAGCCGTCCCCGCGCAACGCTCAACCCCCAGCGGCCGCGCGGTCACCGCCCCCGCCGACCCGACGGCCAAGGCCCGCCGCACCCCGGCCGAGACGATCGCCCTGGCCGCCCAGATCAAGGCCGCCCGCCCCGACCTCAACGAGGCCGAGATCGCCGCCGAGCTGGGCATCAGCGAGTCCCGCTGGCGCACGATCCGCCGCGAGGCCGCGTAGCGCGGCTCAGGCGAGCTTGGCCCGGGGCACCGAGGCCGACGCGGCGACCACCGGGGTCGCGTCGGCCGTGGGCAGCGACACCGTCACTTCCAGCCCACCCCCCGCCTGGGCCACCGCCGAGACCGTCCCGCCGTGCGCGTCACACACCGCCCGCACGATCGACAATCCCAGACCAGACCCCCGAGACCCCGTACGCTCCCAGCCCCCTCGCCGGAACGGCTCGAACAGCCCCGGCACGTCCCCCGGCTCCACCTCGTAACCGGTGTTGCCGACCACCAGCCGGGCCTGGCCGTTGACTGTCTCGGTGCGCAGCCAGAGCCGGCCCAGCAGGTGGTTGTAGCGGATGGCATTCTCGATCAGGTTGCCCGCGAGCCGGTCGAGCAGCGACGGGTCGCCCACCACCGGGGCCGGCTGCAAGTCGGTCGTCACGTCGAGCTTGAGCCGTTCGGCCTCGGCCTTCACCGCCGACAACGCGTTCGTCACGCTCATCGCCATGTCGGCCGGCACCTTGCGCACCAGCCGCCGCCCCGACTGGGCCTCGGAGCGGGCCAGCACGAGCAGCGCGTCGACCAGCCCGTTGGCCCGCTCGGAGGCGTTGCGCACGACCTTGGCCATCCGCCGGTATTCGGCCACGTCGGCCTCGTCGTCGGTCAGCGTCACGTCGATCTCGGTGCGCATCACCGCCAGCGGCGTGCGCAGCTCGTGGGAGGCGTTCGCGACGAACCGCTTCTGCGACTCGAACGCGCCGGCCAGCCGGTCGAGCATCGCGTCGAACGTGCGGGCCAGCTCGGCCACCTCGTCGTCCGCCCCGGAGTAGCGGATGCGCTGGTCGAGCGTCTCCTCGCCGAGGCGGCGGGCGGTCTGGGTGACCGTGTGCAGGGGGCGCAGGGCCCGGCCGGCCACCGCGTACGCCCCGGCGATGCCGATGATGCCGATCGCGAACAGGGCCACCAGGCCCTTGACCAGCATCTCGCGCGCGGCCTGGTCGACCAGCGCCTCCTGCCACTGGGCGGCGTCGACCGTACGCCCGTCGGCCAGCGTCACCGTCGAGCCCGCCTGCAGCCCCACGGCGGGGTGCATCACGTCGCCGACCAGCAGCCACGCCAGCAGCACGAGGATCGCCCCCGCGCCGACCAGCAGGATGCCGTTGAGCAGGGTCAGCCGCAGCCGCAGGGTGGGCCGCGGGAGGCCGGGCGGGCGCTTGTTGCGGCCGAGGTAGACCGTCATGACAGGACGACCGGTTCGGGCACCCGATAGCCCGCGCCGACGACGGTCTCGATCAGCGGCGGATCGCCGACCTTCTTGCGCAGCGTCATGACCGTCACCCGGACGGTCGTGGTGAACGGGTCGGTGTTGGCATCCCACACCCGTTCCAGCAGCTCCTCGCTCGACACCACGCCGCCGCGCGCCTTGAGCAGCTCCTCGAGCACGCCGAACTCCTTGTTGGTGAGCTCGATCGGGGTGCCGCCGCGGGTGACGACCCGGCGGGTCTGGTCGAGCACCAGGTTGCCCACCGTGAGCACGGGCGGGGCGGCCGGGGTGGCCCGCCGGCCCAGCGCCTGCACCCGGGCCACCAGCTCCTCGAAGGCGAACGGCTTGGCCAGGTAGTCGTCGGCGCCAAGCTGCAGGCCCTCGACCCGGTCGGCGACCGTGCCGCTGGCGGTGAGCATCAGCACCCGGGTCAGCGCGCCCGACTCGACCAGGGCCGCGCAGATCTCGTCGCCGTGCATGCCGGGCAGGTCACGATCGAGCACGACGACGTCGTAGCGGGTCACGTAGGCCATCTCGTGGCCCTGCAGGCCGTCGTAGGCGACGTCGACCGCCATCCCCTTGCGCCGGAGGCCCCGGGCGATCGCATCGCAGAGATTCCGCTCGTCTTCCACAACCAGCACGCGCACCGCAGACCTCCGTCGAACCGCCGGGCCCAGCCTCGCCGACCGGGTGTGAAGAGGCTGTAAGCAGAAGGCTACCGAAGTGGCCAGAGGGCGACCGAGGCGTCGACCAGCCGGCAGATGAGCTGGCCGGCCACGGCCTGGCAACTGTTGGAGACGTCGGCCGCCGTGCCCAGCAGGCGCACCGAGAGCGTCCGCGGGTCGAGGATGCCGTAGTGCACCAGGTACGCCCCCGGCACGTCGAGCTTGCCGTAGAAGCGCCCGTCCCCGGTCGCGGCCAGGAACTCCCACCGGCCGAAGTCGCCCCGGGGCCGCCCGGTGGCCGGGTCGATCACCCACAGCCCGGGGTCGTCGACGCCGCGCTCGGCCCGGGTGGCCAGCAGATAGGGCCCGACCGGCTCGGCGTACGCCCAGTCGGGGTTCTCCCACAGCTCACGCCCGTCGGCCGGGTCGATCGCCGTGAGGCCCCGCTGCTGCCGGAACGTGCAGATCAGCTTTCCGCAGGCGGCCTGCATCCAGATGCCCGACAGGTCGGCGCCGGTGTGCCAGAGCGGGATCAGGCCGGGCAGCCGATAGGCGGCGAACCCGGGACTGCCGTCGTCGGCCATGACCAGGTCGTCGACCGGCCAGACGTTGGCGCGGCCCGGCCCCGGCGCGACGGTGCGGCTCGCCAGCAGCGCCCCGGTGTGCGGGTCGCGGCTCTCCAGCCGGCCCGAGTCGGTCAGCACCAGCCAGCGCGGATAGTTCTCGCTGTCCCAGCCGGTCTCGGCGATGTAGCCGGCCGGTGGCCGCGGCAGCTTCCACCGGGTGGCGCCGCTGCGCAGGTCGATGGCGTAGACCGCCTCGTCGGTGCCCAGCAGCGCCTGGCCGTCGGCCTCGGAGACGGCGATCAGCCGGGCCGTACGCCGCCAGCGGGTCATCTCGGTGCCCTCGGCCACCGCCACCGTGGCCCAGGTGCCGCTCGCGTCCACCTGGTACGACACCACCATCGTGTCGCCGGCCGCCACGACCTGGTTGATGCCGCCGGAGACGGTGACCGTGGTGGTGCTGAGCAGCCGGGTGCCGGGCAGGTCGTAGGCGCGCACGACCCGGTGGCTGACCTGCGAGACGAGCGCCGCCGAGCCGCTGACCAGCAGCATCCGCCGGCCGTCGAGAAACATCGTGTCGCCGAGCCGGGCCGGCACGATGACCGGCCGGACCAGGGTGGGCAGCGGGGCCGCGGCGGCGGTGGTCGCGACGAGGACGATCGACAGCAACACCAGCAGGGCCCGGCGCGGCACCAGCCGGTCGGTCATGACGACGACGGGCGTCTCGCGGGTCACCTCGCCGAGCTCGATCACTCCGTTGGCCACGGCGCACCCCCGCTCATTGTGCGCCGCCGATGACCCTCGGTGATAGATCAGGCCCGATAGGCCCAGATTCGTAACCCGCCGTCGGTGCGGCAGACCACGTGCCGCGCGTCGGAGCTGCAGTCGCTGACCGGGCCGCCGGTCACGCCGAGCGGCTGGATCTCGTCGCGCCGGGCCACCACCACGCCGAACGCGCTGGCCCCGGCGTCGAGGCTGCGGCGCAGCACGATCGGCTGCCCGGACTCGCCCACCACCTCGGCCCGCCAGCCGGTCAGGTCGACGCGGGTGGCGCCGGTGGCCGGGTCGACCAGCCGCACCGGCATGCCCGACTCGATGCCGACCTCGACCACGTACCCGCCGTACTTGGCCAGGTCGACGTCGTCCGGCGCCCGCCAGCGGGCCTCGCCCGTCTGCGGGTCGAGCACGTCGAGGGTCTGCCGGCCGCCCGAGCAGTGCATGCCGGTGCAGTTGGCCGGGTCGCGCATCATCGACGGCACCCGCCGCTGCCAGCGCTGCTCGAGGGTGTCGGGGGCGTACGCGACCTCCCGCGAGACGACACCCCGGCGGCCGTAGTAGACCATCATCAGCCCGTCGACCAGCTCGCCGCTGGCCGGGGCGATCCCGCCCACCCGGGGCAGCTCCCGGCTCCGCACGACCGCGCCGGTGGTGCCGTCGATGCGGCGCAACCGGTCGGAGGAGAGCAGCAGCGCGGCCGCCTCGTCGCCGGGCGGCACCGCCACGTTGACCGAGCCGGCCACGGTCAGCGTCCACAGCTCCCGCCCGTCGGCCAGGTCGACCCCGCTGACGTGGGTGCGCAGCGGCGGCTCGGTGTGCGGCTCGCCGGTGGCCGAGAAATACAGCATGCCGGGCTCGCCCGAGGCCTGGTCGTAGACGGTGTCGGGCCGGAAGTCGTGCCGCTGGGTGATGCCGACCCGGCTGCCCGGCAGCGGCGTCACGGCGACCGGCGAGGTCCACCGGGTCGCCCCGGTCTCCGCGTCCACGATCGTCGTCTCCGGGCCGTCGCCGAACAGCACCACGTCACCGGCCTGCTCGGCGTCGACCGTGCCCCAGCTGATCTCGTCGGGGCCGGAGACCCGGGCCGGGAAGCTCACCTGCCACAGCTCACGGGGCTTGCTCTCCAGGCTCCAGGCCGTGGTGACGCGCTCCGTGCCCGACGCGGCGACCGTGTAGACGCGGCCCCCGGCGAGCTGGAACGGCGCCTCCGGGCCACCCGGCGAGGGCACGGCACCGAGATAGCGCCAGAGCACCGGCAGGGCGGGCGCGGCGCCACCGGTGGCGAGGGCCAGCACGACCACCAGCAGCAGGCCGGGCAGGCGATAGCGGTGGGCGGGCGGTGGCGGGGTGAGCGTCGGCTCGGGCTGGGCGGTGAGGTCCAGCTCGATCAGTGCCAACGGTTACCCCTTCAGGCCGTACGCCCAGACCACGAGCTGGCCGTACATCGTGCGGCAGACCAGGCGCTCGTCGGCCGCCTGGCAGTCGCCCGTGCCGGCCGGCAGCGCGCCGAGCAGTCGAGGAGTGTGCCGGCCCGGCTGGGCAACGGCGACCATCGTACGGCCTCCGGGTTCGGTCGCCCTGGTGACGAGCAGGTGGTGTTCGGTGGCCGTTCCGCTGACCGGGCGCCATCCGGTGAGGTCGACCTCGAGGGTCCCGGTGTCCGGGTCGATCAGGCCGAGCGGCCGGGTGGTCTCCGCCGACCCGTACGCGACCAGCTGGGTGCCGAACTGCTGGAGCCCGCGCCACTCGGGCCGCTCCCAGACGGTGTCGCCGGTCGCGGGGTCGATCGCCCGCATCCCGCTGGGCCCGGTCAGGCAGGCCAGCACCCCACAGGTCTCGATCTCGTACGACCCGTCGGCCGACTTGGTCCACAGGTTGCGCAACGTGATCGGGTCGTACGCCGAGAACTCCATGCTCGGCATCCCGGGGTGCCGCAGCAGGATCGTCCCGTTGACCACCACCGGGTTGTCCTGGTCGTAGTCGGCGGCCGGCACGTTCGCCGCCATCAGCCGCTCGCCGGTCACGAGGTCGTGCACGGCCATGGTGCGGTCGTCGTGCACGAGCAGCATGCGGGTGCCGGAGTCGCCCGCCCCGGGCAGCGCGACCAGGGTGGCGCTCGACGGCACGTTGACCGTCCAGAGGGTGCGTCCCGTCTCCGGGTCGATGGCGTCGACCGGGCCGTTGATCCGCCGGTTGGCGCTGCTGCCGAAGCCGCGCACGGGGACCACCGAGAGCAGGGTCGACGATCCGGCCAGGGTCATGACCTGGCCGGTCCGGCTCCACCGGGCATCGCCGTCGGCGACCGAGACGGCAGTGGTGCCGGGGTCACGCGTGCCCATGTTCCACGGGCGCATCAGGATCAGGCCCGAGCCCAGGCGCAGCCGATAGACGGGGATCTCCTGCCCGGCCGCCCACTGCGTCTCGCCGTCGCTCAGGTCGTACGCCCCGAGGGTGCCGTACGACTGGGCCAGCAGGCGGCCGTCCTCGGTCAGCGCGTACGGGTCGGCCGGGCCCATCCTGAGGCTGAACACCTCGGTGAACGGCGGCTTCGCGGGCGCGGCCGACGCCCCGGCGGTGAGCAGGACGAGCACGGCGAGAACGGCGGCCGGGAACCAGCCCGGGAACGTCGAGCGCTGCGGCGAGTCGTACGAATCGGGTTCACCCCGTTCCAGGCCCAGATCGATGATCACCGTGTTGCCCTGAACCGTCATGCTCCAAAAATAACGAGCAGATAACGGAAATGCCCAACCGCCGTCCGTTTCGCGACCCTATCGGCGAATTTCCGCGTCGGCGGGCTGCGCGTCGAGCTTGGCCACCCACTCGGTGACGTCGCGGGCCACGTCCTGCGCCGTGAGGCCGAGCTCGGCCAGCAGCTCGGCGCGGGTGCCGTGCGGGTGGAACCCGGCCGGCACGCCGAAGTCGCGCAGCGGCACCTCGACCGACGCGTCGCGCAGGGCGCTGGCCACCGCGTCGCCCACGCCACCGGCGCGCATGCCGTCCTCCAGGGTGACCACCAGGCGGTGCTGGGCGGCCAGGCCGGTCAGCTCGATCGGCACCGGGCGCACCCAGCGCGGGTCGGCCACGGTGACCCCGAAGCCCTGCTCGGCCAGCCGCTCGGCGACGTCGAGGCCGAGCCCGGCGAACGAGCCGATCGCGACCACCAGCACGTCCTTGCGCTCGTCCTCGCGCAGCACGTCGACCTGGCCGACCCGGCGCAGGGCGGGCAGCGCGGCCGGCACGGCGCCGGTCGGGAAGCGCACCAGCGTCGGGCCGTCGTCGACGGCCAGGGCCTCGCGCAGCTCCTCGCGCAGGGTCGCCTCGTCGCGCGGGGCGGCGATCCGCAGGCCGGGCACGACGCCGAAGACGCTCATGTCCCAGATGCCGTAGTGGCTCGGGCCGTCGGGACCGGTGACACCGGCCCGGTCGAGCACGAACGTGACCGGCAGCTCGTGCATCGCCACGTCGAGCAGCACCTGGTCGAACGCGCGGTTGAGGAACGTGGCGTAGACGGCCACGACCGGGTGCAGGCCGCCCATCGCGAGGCCGGCCGCGCTCGTCACCGCGTGCTGCTCGGCGATGCCCACGTCGTACGAGCGCTCGGGGTATTTCTTGGCCAGCGCGGCGATGCCGGTCGGCTCGGCCATGGCGGCGGTGATGCCCACCACGTCGGGGCGCTCGTCGGCGATCTTGACCAGCTCGTCGGCGAAGACGCTGGTCCACTTGAGCTTGGCCGCGGCGAGCGACTTGCCGGTCTCGACGTCGAAGCTGCTCGGGCTGTGCAGGCAGTCGGCCTCGTCCTGCTCGGCCGGGCGATAGCCGTAGCCCTTGCGGGTGACCGCGTGCACGATGACCGGCGCGTTGAAGCCCTTGGCCCGGCGCAGCGCCGACTCCATGGCCTGCACGTCGTGGCCGTCGACCGGGCCCAGGTATTTGATGCCGAGATCCTCGAACATGGGCTGCGGGCTGACCGCGTCCTTGATGCCGCGCTTGACCGCGTGCAGCACCTCGTAGACCGGCTTGCCGACCACCGGGGTCGAGCCCAGCGCGTCCTTGACCAGGTCGAGCACCTTCTCGTAGCCGGGGTTGAGCCGCAGCGTGGAGAGGTGGTCGGCCAGGCCGCCGATCGTCGGCGCGTACGACCGGCCGTTGTCGTTGACGACGATGACCAGGCGGTTCTTCGCCGCGGCGATGTTGTTGAGCGCCTCCCAGCACATGCCGCCGGTGAGCGCGCCGTCGCCGACCACGGCCACGACGTGCCGGTCCTCGCCGCGCAGGGCGAACGCCTTGGACATGCCGTCCGCGTACGACAGGGCGGTCGAGGCGTGCGAGTTCTCGATGAAGTCGTGCTCGCTCTCGGCCCGGCTCGGATAGCCGGTCAGGCCGCCACGCTGGCGGAGCAGGTCGAAGCCGTCCTGCCGGCCGGTGACGATCTTGTGCACGTACGCCTGGTGGCCGGTGTCGAAGAGGATCCGGTCGCGGGGCGAGTCGAAGACGCGGTGCAGGGCCAGGGTGGTCTCGACCACCCCGAGGTTGGGGCCGAGGTGGCCGCCGGTGCGCGACACCTTGGCCACCAGGAAGTCACGAATCTCCGCCGCCAGCAGAGTCAGCTGCTCGGTGCTGAGGCGCTTGAGATCACCGGGGTCGGTGACGGTCGCCAGGATGCCGTCAGGGGCGGGGAGGGATTCGCTCATGGGCGCAAAGTCTATCGGCGTGTCGCGACCGCGCATCCCAGCCGTTGGGCCCTCCTCGGGTCCTACACACAACCGACGCATCACCGTGACCTGCGCTCACACGTGATCTACCGCACAGTAACAACCCGCCCGGGGCGGTCCGGAACGCGTCGGGCATCCTTGGTGGTCACGGCGACTGGCGGCACCGGGGATGGATCCACCATCGGGGAGCCTGGCGCGGGGAGTCGACCGCCTGGGCCCCCGTACGACAAGGTGGTCGTCATGTCTTCCGAAGCTCGCCTCCTGCCCGGCAAGCCCGTGGCCGAGGCCGTCCTGGCCGACGTCTCCGAGCGCGCCGCCAAGCTCAAGGCCCAGGGTGTGACGCCCAGCCTGGCCACCGTGCTCGTCGGCGACGACGACGCCAGCGCCGGCTACATCCGCATCAAACAGCGCCAGGCGGCCGAGCTCGGCTTCGACTCGCCGCACCGGCACCTCTCCGGCGACATCACCCAGGAGCAGCTGCTCGAGGTGGTGGCCGAGCTGAACGCGGACACGAGCGTGCACGGCGTGCTCATCCAATACCCGATCCCGGCCCATCTCGACTACGACGCGGCGCTGATGACCCTCGACCCCGACAAGGACGTCGACGGCATGCACCCGCTCAACATGGGCCGCCTCGCCGTCGGCCTGCCCGGCCCGCTGCCCTGCACCCCGGCCGGCATCGAGGCGCTGCTGGCCCACTACGAGATCCCGGTCGCCGGGCGCGAGGTCGTCATCCTGGGCCGGGGCGCCACGCTGGGCCGCCCGCTGGCCATGCTGCTGGCCCAGAAGCGGCCGACCGCCAACGCCGCCGTCACCGTGGTGCACACCGGCGTGCCGGACTGGGAGCGCTACACCAAGCGGGCCGAGATCCTGATCGCCGCGGCCGGCGTGCCCGGCATCATCCAGCCCGAGCACGTCCGTCCGGGCGCGACGGTGATCGGCGCGGGCGTCCGCTACGAGGGCAAGCGCCTGCTGCCCGACGTGGCCGAGGAGTGCGCCGCGGTCGCCGGGGCGATCACCCCGCGCGTGGGCGGCGTCGGCCCGACGACGGTGGCGATGCTGTTCCGCAACGCGATCACCGCCGCCGAGCGCGCCGTCGCCACCGCGGGGTGACCCGGCCGGCACCCGGGTCTACAGCAGGGTGACCTTGCCGGTGTCCAGGTCGTAGCGCGCGCCGGCCACGCGCAGGTGGCCGGCCTCGACCTTCTCGCGGACGATCGGGCTGGTCGCGGTGAGCGCCGCGACCTGGGCCCGCACGTTCGCGACGACGCCGTTCTCGACCGGGTCGCCGGGCAGGCTCAGCACCGGCTCGACGATCGGGGTCAGCGCGTCGACGATGGCGGCGATGTGGCCCGGCGCCTCGCCGCCGCTGCGCAGGATGTCGACCGTGGCCGAGATCGCGCCGCAGCGCTCGTGCCCGAGCACCAGCAGCAGCGGCGGGTCGAAGTGCTCGACGGCGTATTCGATGCTGCCCAGCAGCAGGTCGTCGACGATGTTGCCGGCCACCCGGTTGTCGAAGATGTCACCGAGCCCCTGGTCGAAGAGCAGTTCCGACGGCACGCGGGAGTCCGCGCAGCCCAGCGTGATGACGAACGGGTCCTGGGCCGCGGCCAGCCGGTGGATCGCGGCGACGTTCTGATGCGGGTGACGCAGGTGGCCGGTGACGAAGCGGCGGTTGCCGCGCAGCAGCTCGGCCAGCGCCTCGTCGCCGGTCGCGGGCGGCGGCGGGGCGGCCTGGGCCGCGGTGGGGACGATGGTCGCGGCGAGCGCGGTGGCGCCGGCGGCGAGCAGGGAACGACGTCCGAGGGACACGACTTCTCTCCGATCATGTGGAAGCGATCGGAGTCTATTGATGCCCGGCGATCCCGGCTGTCAGGGTTCCAACAGCGCGACGCACTCCACATGCTGGGTCATCGGGAAGCAGTCGAAGGCACGCAACGTGACCAGCCGCCAGCCCAGCTCACGGAACGTGGCGATGTCGCGGGCCAGCGCGGCCGGGTCGCAGGCCACATAGGCCACCGCCCGCGGTCCGGCCGCGACCACCGAGCGCACCACCTTGGCCCCGGCCCCGGCCCGCGGCGGGTCGAGCACGACCAGGTCGACCGGGCCGGTGACCCGGCGCCGGGCCAGCGCGGCCTCGACCCGGGCCTCGACGACCTCGGCGGTCACGTTCTCGCGGGCCGCGGCCGCGCCGACGGGCGACGACTCGACCACCGTCGTACGCCCGTGGGTGTGCTCGGCGATCGCCCCGGCGAACAGCCCGGCCCCGCCGTACAGGTCCCACACGGTCTCGCCCTCGGCCGGGCGCAGCAGCTCGACCACCGTGGCCACGAGCGTCTCGGCCGCCGCCGGATGCACCTGCCAGAACCCCTCGGCCGGCAGCCGCCACTCGCGACCGGCCGCCCGCTCGGTCACCTCGGCCGGGCCGGACAGCCGCACCCGGCCGCCCCCGCCCAGCGTCGTGCCCTCGGCCGGGTCGTCCGGCGGCAGCAGCCCGCCCGAGCCCGCCGGCCGGGCCAGCACGGCCACGTCGCCGCCGGTGGTCGCGACCGCCTCCAGCGCGTCGGCCTCCGGCCACTCCAGTTGCAGCAGGTCGAGGCCCTGGATGCCGGGGTGCGCGATCCGGCAGCGGTCGATCGCCACCACCTCGTGCGAGCGGTGCTTGAGCAGCCCGGCCCGGCCCGCCGCGTCGACGGCGTAGCGCACCCGGCTGCGCCAGCCGAGCAGGCCGCCGGGCAGCTCCTCGACCCGTACGGGGTAGGACAGCTTGGCCAGCCGCCGCAGTTGCTCCTCGACCACCGACGCCTTCCAGCGTCGCTGAGCGTCACCCGACGCGTGTTGCAGATCGCAGCCGCCGCAGCCACCGGGGTGCGCGTACGGGCAGGGCGGCTCGACCCGGTCGGGCGACGGCTCGTGGATCGTGACCGCCTCGCCCCGCGCGAAGCCCTTGTGCAGCTCGGTGATCTCGGCCGTGATCCGCTCGCCGGGCAGCGCGTGCCGGACGAAGACGACCTGGCCGTGCTCGCCGCCGACCCGGGCCACGCAGTGCCCGCCGTGGGCCGGGGCCCCGACGGTGAGCTCGACGAGGTCGCCCTCCCGCAGTTCGTTCACGAGCGTGCCTCGCTGGTGTCGTCGGCCGGCGGCGCGGGCTCGGCCGGGGGGCGGACCCGCGGGCCGCGCGCGGGCACCCGGGTCAGGCTCTGGTCGAATCGGTCCAGGTTACGGTCCTGGCTGGAGCGCAGCTGCCACGGCACGCTGGTCACCATCACGCCCGGCTCGAACAGCAGGCGGCCCTTGATGCGCAGCGCGCTCTGGTTGTGCAGCAGGTTCTCCCACCAGCGGCCGACGACGTATTCGGGCACGAAGACCGTCACCACGTCGCGCGGCGACCCCCGCCGTACGCCCTTGACGAAGTCGATGATCGGGCCGGTGATCTCGCGGTAGGGCGAGTCGACGACGGTCAGCGGCACCGGGATCTGCCGGCGCTCCCACTCCTCCTGGATCGCCCGGGTGTCCTTGTCGTCCACGTTGACCGTGACCGCGGTGAGCGTGTCGGGCCGGGTCGCCTGGGCGTACGCGACCGCGCGCAAGGTCGGCATGTGCACCTTGCTGACCAGCACGATCGCGTGGTTGCGGGAGGGCAGCACGGGCCGCTCGTCGGTCGGCTGCAGCTCCTGCGAGACCCGTGTGTAGTGCTTGCGGATGGCCAGCATGAGCCCGTAGATGACGATCATGAAGGCGATCGCGATCCACGCGCCGAGCAGGAACTTCGTGATCAGCACGATGATCAGCACGGTCCCGGTCAGGCCCATGCCGAACGTGTTGATGGCCCGCGAGCGGATCATCCGGCGGCGCCGCTCGGGATCGCGCTGGGTGCGCAGCAGCCGGTTCCAGTGCCGGATCATGCCGCCCTGCGACAGAGTGAACGACACGAAGACGCCCACGATGTAGAGCTGGATCAGCCGGGTCGTCTCGGCCTGGAAGGCCACCACCAGCAGGCTGGCCGCGATGGCGAGGAAGATGATGCCGTTGCTGAAGGCCAGCCGGTCGCCGCGGGTGTGCAGCTGGCGGGGCAGATAACGGTCCTGGGCCAGGATCGAGCCGAGCACCGGGAAGCCGTTGAACGCGGTGTTCGCGGCCAGGAACAGGATCAGGGCGGTGACCGCGCCGACCACGTACATCATGATCGAGCCCGCGCCGAAGACCGTCTCGGCCAGCTGCGCGGTGACCGTCTTCTGCACATAGTTCGGCGGCCCGGAGACGATCTGCAGCGCCTCGCTCTCGACGTACTGCAGGTGGGTCGCGCGGGCCAGCAGCACCATGCCGACCAGCATGATGATCGAGAGCCCGCCCAGCAGCATCAGCGTGGTCGCGGCGTTGCGGCTCTTCGGCGGCTTGAACGCGGGCACGCCGTTCGAGATGGCCTCGACACCGGTCAGCGCGGCACAGCCCGACGAGAAGGTCCGCAACAGCAGATAGACGAAGCCGAAGCTGGTGAGGTGGTCGTCCTCGGCCGTGATGACCAGGCCCGCGCTCGGCGCCAGCAGGTCCTGACCGAGCACGAAGACCCGGAACAGCCCGATGAGGATCATGCCGACGGTGACGAAGATGAAGGCGTACACCGGTACGGCGAACGCGGTGCCCGACTCGCGCAACCCCCGCAGGTTGAGCGCGGTGAGCAGGGCGATCGCGCCGATGGCGAAGGCCACCTTGTGCTCGGCCACGAACGGCACGACCGAGCCCAGGTTGTTGACGCCGGAGGAGGTCGACACGGCCACGGTCAGGATGTAGTCGACCAGCAGCGCGCTGCCGACCCCCAGCCCGGCCCGCGGACCGAGGTTGACCGTCGCCACCTCGTAGTCGCCGCCGCCGGACGGGTAGGCGTGCACGTTCTGCCGGTAGCTGGCGACCACGGTCACCATCACCACGGCGACGGCCAGCGTGATCCACGGGGAGATCCAGAAGGCGCCCGCGCCGGCGATCGAGAGGGTCAGCAGGATCTCGTCCGGCGCGTAGGCCACGCTCGACAGGGCGTCGCTGGCGAAGACCGGCAGCGCGATCCGCTTCGGCAGCAGCGTGTGCTGCAGCTTGTCGGAGCGGAACGGCCGGCCCAGCAGGAGCCGTTTCGCGAGGGAGGTCGTACTGGCCACGATGGCAAAGCGTACGGCCGCCCCGCCCGCCACTGCTGGCGAGGGCATGGCAATCTCTCACTGAGTAGCACCATGCGGGAGGACGCGACACGTGCACGTGGTGATCATGGGGTGCGGCCGGCTCGGTTCGACGCTGGCTCACAACCTCTCAGAGCGCGGCCACTCGGTGGCCGTCATCGACCAGAATTCGGACGCCTTCCGCAGGCTGGGCTCCGACTTCACCGGCACCACGGTGACCGGCATCGGCTTCGACCGCGACGTGCTGCGCTCGGCCGGCATCGAGCGGGCCGACGCGTTCGCGGCCGTCTCCAGCGGCGACAACTCCAACATCATCTCGGCCCGGCTGGCCCGCGAGACGTTCGGCGTCTCCCGGGTCGTGGCCCGCATCTACGACCAGAAGCGGGCCCAGGTCTACGAGCGGCTCGGCATCCCGACCGTCGCGACGATCCGCTGGGCGGCCGACCGCATGGTGCGCCACCTGGTGCCCGAGGGCACGGTCGAGGTGTTCCGCGACCCGACCAGCGTGGTCTCGATCGTCGAGGCCCCGTTGCACCGCGACTGGGTCGGGCGCACGCTCAAGTCGCTCGAGGAGCGTACGGGGGCCCGGGTGGCTTATCTGATGCGCTTCGGCATGGGCACGCTGGGCACCCCGTCCACCGTGTTCCAGGACGGCGACCAGGTCTTCATGCTGGTCACCGACGAGACGGTGGGCGCCGTGCTCGACATCGCCTCGGGCGCGACCAGGGAAGGACAATGAGCATGCGGATCGCCATCGCCGGGGCCGGCAACGTGGGCCGCTCGATCGCGCAGGAGCTGATCGGCAACGGGCACCGGGTCATGCTGATCGAGCGCCAGCCCAAGCAGCTGCGGCCCGAGCGGGTGCCCGAGGCCGACTGGGTGCTGGCCGACGCCTGCGAGCTGAGCAGCCTCGAGGAGGCCGACGTGGCCGGCTGCGACGTCGTGGTGGCGGCCACCGGCGACGACAAGGTCAACCTGGTGGTCTCGCTGCTGGCCAAGACCGAGTTCGCCGTGCCCCGCGTGGTGGCCCGGGTCAACCGCGCCGAGAACGAGTGGCTGTTCACCGAGCAGTGGGGCGTCGACGTCTCGGTCAGCAAGCCCCGCCTGATGGCCGCCCTGGTCGAGGAGGCGGTCACCGTCGGCGACCTGGTCCGGCTGATGACGTTCCGCCAGGGCGAGGCCAACCTGGTCGAGATCACCCTGCCCAAGAATGCCCCGTACGAGGGACAGCCCGTGCGCGACGTGCCGCTCCCCCGCGACTCGGCGCTGGTGGCGATCCTGCGCGGCAAGCGGGTCATGGTGCCCACGGCCGACGACCCGCTCGAGGCCGGTGACGAGCTGATCTTCGTCTGCACCGCCGAGGTGGAGGATCAGATCCGTGCCGTGGTGCTGGGGGCCGACGGCCGCGAGCTCGGCTAGGCGGCTTCGGCCTCAGTCTTCTGCTCGCTGGTCACCCGATGGATGGCCCACGCGGTGAAGGCGAACGTGGCGGCGTAGATCGGCCAGCTGATCAGAATGCGCACGATGCCCAGGGCGTTCGCCTCGCCCATCTGCCACAGGACGAACTGGATGCCGGCGCGGACGCTCAGGGAGACCACCCAGACGAGGGTGAGCCACTGGAACGTCTTGAACAGGCGCTCGTTGCCGAACCAGTTCTGCTGGCCCTTGTTGGCCATCACGCCCCAGACGTACCCGATGATCGGCTTGCGCACGAAGACCGAGATCAGCAGGACCGCGGCCTGGCCGAACGTGAGCAGGATGCCGGGCAGGTAGAAATCCTCGGCGTTGCCCGAGCGATAGGCCAGGAAGGCGCCCACCGCGATGCCGAACAGGCCGTTCACGGCATGCCGGACGGGCTCCTTGCGGATCAGGCGGAAGGCGCCGATGGCCAGCGCGGCGAACACCGCGCCGCCGATCGCCCAGTAGAGCGCCGTGCGCTTCTCGAGCCCCACCACGGCGTCGCCGAGCACGACGTTGAGGATGACGAACGCGAACACCGGGAGGCTCGACTCGATCAGCCCGCGGACGCCGCCGAGCTGCTCGGAGATCTGCTCGCTCATGGACGGGAACGGCTCTTCGTCCTCGTCCTTCTTCTTCGCGTCCGGCGTCGCGCCGAGGACCTCGTGGAGATTTAGCTCCTCGACGACCTCCTCGGCGAGCCGCTCCTCCACGTTCTCGTGCGCGGCGTGACGCGGCTCGCTGCCGGGTGTCACCGGGGCGCCTCCAGCTCGTAGTACGGGTTGTAGATCACCTTACGGTCATCGCGGATCGCGATGCGGCCCCGCGCCGTGAGCTGGCGCCCCGGCTCGATGCCGGCGATCGACCGGCGGCCGAGGAACACCAGCGTCACGACGTCGCTGCCGTCCCACAGGTCGGCCTCGAGCGTCGGCAGGTTCGTGCGGGGAGTGTATGCCACCGTGCGCAGCCGTCCCGACACCGAGACGACCTGCCCGCGGGTGCACTGCCCGGCCGGGATCGCGCCGCACTTGGCGCTCTCGCGCTGCAGGTCCCGCGCGTCGAGCTCGGAATCGGTGGCGGTCAACCGGTCGAAGAACCGGCGCAGGCCGGTGCGCTCGTCGGTGCTCATGACCTTCTCCTCAGCCCCGGCCGTGGTGAGCGGCACGGCCTCGATCGCCGTGCCGCTCCTACACGGTACGCCCCCGGTGACCTCTGTCACGAGGCGCTAGACGGGCGAACTGCCGTTGGTGCCGGTGGCCTGCTCCTGCTGCTCCTGCTGCGCCTGCTCGGTCATCTCCTTGGGCAGCCGCAGCGGCAGCGCCTCACGGACCGGGCGGGCCTCGTTGTCGCGCACGACCACCAGGCCGGTCAGCACCTCGCCGAGCCGGCCCTCACGCGCGCGGTCGGCCGCGGCGGCGCCCTGGAAGAGCGCGCGGACCATCCAGCGCGGCCCGTCGACCCCCACGAACCGCACGTCGGCCGGGCCCTCGGGGGTGTTCACCCGGGCCGCCAGCTCGATGCCGTACGCCCCGTCGACCTCGCGCGGCGACACGCCGTCACCCTTCATGGCCTGGGCGATCTCCTCGCGGACCTCGTCCCAGATGCCCTCGGTGCGCGGCGCCGCGAACACGCCCAGCTGCAGCGCGCTCTCGCCGTCGACCAGGACGATCTGCTCGACCACGCCGTCGGGGTTGGCCTGCACCCGCACCTCGACGCCGTCGACGGCCGGGATCAGCAGGCTGCCCAGGTCGAGTCGTTGCACGTCGTCGGGGGCGTAGGACGAATCCCACGGCCCGTGGTCGGGCGGCGGCGGCTCGTCGCTCGCCGTCATGCTCTGCTGGAGCGCCTCGGAGGGCGGCGCGTCGGTCGCACGTACGTGCTTCGGGCCGCCGCGCTTACGGGAGAACATCGTTGGCACCTTCCGTCCTAAACCTGCTGCTGCGTGGGCAGCGCGCTGTGCCCGCCGGTGGACCCGTGCCCACCGGCGCCACGAGCGGTGTCGCCGAGCTCGTCGACCACGTGGAACGAGGCCCGCTCGACCCGCTGGACGACCAGCTGGGCGATGCGGTCGCCCCGAGCGATCTTGACGGTGTTCACCGGGTCGTGGTTCACGAGAATCACCAGAATCTCGCCGCGATAACCGGCGTCGACCGTACCGGGCGCGTTGAGCACCGTCACACCCAGGCGCGCGGCCAGCCCGGAACGCGGGTGCACGAGGCCGACGTACCCCTGCGGGATGGCCACCGCGATGCCCGTACGCACCTTGACCCGCTGCCCCGGCGCCAGCTCGGCGTCCTCGGCGGCGACCAGGTCGGCGCCCGCGTCACCGGGGTGCGCGTACGCCGGGAGCGGCAGGTCGGGGTCGAGCAGGCGGATCGGGATCACTACATCGGTCAAGATCAGTCCTCACTGGCGCGGCTGCGGGCGGCACTCACCCTGCCATCCTGCCGTGCCCGGTCGCGGAGGCGCGCCGTACCCTTCCAGGGTGACACCGGAGTCCCCCGCGCGCACCACCGCGACCCCCGCCTATTCCGAGCGGTTGACACTTACGTGGTGGATCTGGCCGGTCTCGCTGCTCGTCGTGGCGATCCTCGCGTTCGAGATCCTGCTCGGCTTCCACGGCCTGCCCGGCTGGGTGCCGTTCGCCGTGCTGATCCCGCTCACGGTGGCCGGCATGATCTGGACCAGCCGGATCCGGGTCGCCGTGACCGGCGGCGAGTTCCAGGTCGACGACGCCCGGCTGCCCGTCGAGTTCGTCAAGGACGTGGTCGCGCTCGACTCCGAGGGCAAGCGCGAGGCGCTCGGCGTGGGCGCCCACCCGCTCGCGTTCGTCATCCAGCGCCCGTGGATCGGCCCGGCCGTGCAGGTGCTGCTCGACGACCCCGACGACCCCACGCCGTACTGGATCGTCAGCACCCGGCACCCCGTCGAGCTGGCGACCGCCCTGCTCAAGGCGCGCGGCTAGCCCTCGATCTCCTTGCGGTGCGTCCCGCCGAGCCCCTTGCGCTGGGTCTTGCGCAGGTCCTTCTGCACGTGCTCGCCGAGGTTGCGGGTGGCCCGGCGGTTCAGATAGCCCGCCACGGCGGCGCCGGTCAGCATCGGCCCCAGGGTGGTCAGATTGCGCCCGAAGCGCTTGAGCAGCGTCGTCTGCAGCTCGCGGCGGGCGGCCGTGCCGAGCACCGAGGCCACGCCGACGCCGGGCACCAGCGGGTTGACCCCGCGCTGCTGCGTCCAGGCCTGCACCAGGCCCGCGGCCCGCTGGCCGAGGGTGCCCTCGACCGGCTGCCCGTAGATCTCGTGCAGCTCGCCGATCAGCTTGAGCTCGATCGCCACCACGGCGACCGTCTCGGCGCCGAGCAGGATCGGCGCGGACAGCAGGGTCGGCGGCGCGACCCACTGCACGGAGGCGACCCCACCCCCGGCGGCGCCCACCCCGGCCGTCGATCGCGCGGCGTTGCGGATCAGCCGGTCGGCCAGGTCGTCGTCGGTCAGGCCGGGGAAATGCCGGCGCAGGGTCTCCAGGTCGCGGACGGGGACGTGCGGGGCCACGTCGGCCACCACGTCGGCCATCCAGCGCACCGCGGCCTTGGGCTTGAACATCTGGCCCAGCCCACGGCGCCGGATGTCCGCGACGAGCCGGCCGAGAAGTTGCCGGCGGCCGGCCGGTTCCAGGTCGTCGGCGGTGAGCGCCGCAACCGTCTCTCCGAGCTCGGCATCGACCGCGGCCAGCTCCTGGTTCTTGGCAGGTGTCTGCTCCAGGGCAGGCGGTGCGCCCGTCTCGGCGGTGTGGTCCGGTCCGCTCATCGTCGTCCTCCCGTTGTGGCCCCCGGGCTCATCTCTTCATGGTGATGCCCGGTGTCGACCCCGGGTCAAACCCGGCAACGGCCTGACGCCCGACCGCGTGCCGCGGCCGGGTTGTGGTGCGCTGCTGCGAGGTGCCCGGTCAGGCACACTCGCGGCAGATCAGCTCCCCGTTCCGCTCCGCGGCCAGCTGGCTGCGGTGGTGAACGAGGAAACAGCGAGAACAGCGGAACTCGTCGGTCTGCATCGGCAGCACCTTGACGGTGAGCTCCTCGTCGGCCAGGTCGGCGCCGGGCAGCTCGAAGCTCTCCGCCACCTCGACCTCGTCGACGTCCACTGAACCCGACTGCGAGTCGGCGCGGCGGGCCTTGAGCTCCTCGAGGCTGTCCTCGCCGAGGTCGACCTCATCGCGACGCGGAGCGTCGTAGTCGGTGGCCATCGGTCTTCACTCTCCTGTATCGATGTGTCACTTGGCGTTAGTAACGCCCGTGACCCTGTTTCGGTTCCCGGTTCCGCCGGACGATTTCTGACACTGCCCCTAACACGTGAAACTCCCCCGGTGAGCGCGGAACCTTACCGCTGTCGCGGCACTGTTGTACGCGCCCGGGCGGCCCATTGTTCCCGATGTGACCGAGGCGACATCAAAGTAGGGGTATCAGCCTCTGGATCATCGTCAACGCGCCGGAAGTATTCCCTGTTTCCGCATGCCTGGCGCACAGACGCTAACCTCTCGACAGGTCCGCCCGTTGCCCGGTGGCCACAACACCCCGCCTGTGCCCCATCAGAACCGCCCTGGAGCCAACCCCATGAGCTTTGCGCGCGTACGAGCGCTGATCGTCGTCGGCGTGCTCGCCGTAGCCGCGGTGGTGTTCGTCGTCGTGGCGCTGGTGCGGGACACGCAGGGCGGCACCAACGCGGGCGACGACTGCCCGGCCGGCGCGCCGATGGTCGACCTCCGGCTGCCCGACGACCCGGCCGAGGTCTCGGTCAAGGTCTACAACGGTACCGACCAGGCCGGACTGGCCGACAGCGTCACCAACGAGTTCAAAAACCGGCGCTTCACCACCCAGAAGCCGGCCGAGAGCAAGACGAAGTACAAGGGCGTCGCCGAGATCCGCTACGGTCCCGACGCCGTGGGCAAGGCCCAGCTGCTCCGGGCGTACTTCCTGGCCCAGTCCAAGATGTCGTACAGCGCCAAGCGCAAGGGCCAGGTCATCGACATCGTGGTCGGCAACGAGTTCCGCCAGCTGGCCACCACCACCGAGGTCAACCAGTCGCTGGTCGAGGTGGGCGAGCCCACGCTGCCGCCGGGCGCCTGCCTCAAGCCCGTCGAGAAGGACAAAGACTCCTAGCCCGTACGGGTGAAAGGCTCGGGGCCCGCGCGGCGCTCACGGGCCTCCTGGCGCCTTTCCCTGGTTTACGGGCCGCCCGACGCGTCGAGGTTGGCCAGGACGTCGTGCAGGTCGTTGAAGACGGCCGGGGCGGCCGCCACGAGCAGGTCGAGGCCGGGCGCGGCGCCGTTCAGGCCGGAGACGACCGCGCCGGCCTCGGTGGCGATCAGGCCCCCGGCGGCCCAGTCCCAGGGGTTGAGGCCCTTCTCGTAATAGCCGTCGAGCATGCCCTCGGCGACCGCGCAGAGATCCAGAGCCGCCGCGCCGAACCGGCGGATGTCACGCACCCGGGTGATCAAGCCGGCCACGACCCGGCCCTGGTGCTCGCGCCGCCGGGCGTCGTAGCTGAAGCCCGTGCCGACCAGCGCCTGGCCGAGCCCGGCGGGCGCCGAGCAGTGCAGCCGCCGCCCGCCCCGCCAGGCCCCGCCGCCCAGCGTGGCCGTCCACTCGTCGCCGGTGGCCGCGTTCACGACCACACCGGCGACCACCGTGCCGCCGACCTCGGCCGCCAGCGAGACCGCGTACTGCGGAAGCCCGTACAGGTAGTTCACCGTGCCGTCGATCGGGTCGAGGATCCAGCGGACGGGCCCCGTCGCGGCCTCCTCGGTGCTGCCGTACTCCTCGCCCAGCACCCCGTCGCCCGGGCGGGCCGCGCGCAGCGCCTCGATCACCTGCCGCTCGACGGCCTTGTCGGCGGCCGTCACCACGTCGGTCGCGGTGCTCTTGGTCTCGACGTCGCCGATCGCCTCGGCCCGCATCCGCCGGGCGGTCGCGGCGGCGTCCCGAGCCACCCCGACGGCCAGTTCCAGCAGCGCGCCGGGTTCCGCGTCAAAATCGTTACCGGGATTTTTCCCGGCGTTGGTAGCCGCTCCGCCAAGGCCCGCATCGGCCGAAAACTCGCTCACGTCTCTGCCCTTTCCGCCGATACCATTCTCGCGCCTGGCGTCTCCGGCGAGGTCGGCGGCCCCCTGCGGCGTGCTGCGACGGGAGGATCTCGCTCGACGGCGCTACAATTCACCCCTGCCCACCGCTTCACGGACACCGAGCACCGATCGTCCGTGTCCCGGGGGTCCTCACACCAACACCGGCCAGCCTCCTCGCCGTGCGCTGCGCTGGGCTCATGGCCGTTGCACAACCTCGCCTCCGGAAGGTCTTTCGTGACAGAAGCCCACCAGAACGGTGCCGACGTTCGCTCTCTCACCGAGGCCCTCATCACCCATGCCCAGGGCGCTGGTGGGCAGCTCACGTCGGCCGAGGTCGCGCGCACGCTCGAGTCCGCCCAGGTGAATCCGGCTCAGGCCAAGAAGATCCTCCGCGGTCTCATGGACGCGGGTATCACCGTGGCCGTGGACGGCACCACGGGGACCCGCCGCAAGGTCGCGGCCGCCCGGGCCGCCACCCCGGCCTCCAAGGCCACCACCGCCAAGGCCGCCGTCCCCGCCCGCAAGGCGGCCCCCGCTCCCAAGCAGGCCGGCGACGAAGCGGCCGGCCCCGCCAAGAAGGCTCCGGCCAAGAAGGCCGCCACCAAGGCCGCCCCGGCCAAGAAGGCGGCCGCCGGTCCGGCCAAGGCCGCCAAGCCGGGCGAGGAGGGTCCCGCCGAGGGCGAGATCGATCCCGAGGAGCTCGCCGCCGAGATCGAGGACGTCGTCGTCGAGGAGCCGCCGGCCATGGTCGCGGCGGCCGCGACCGACGCCGCCAGCTCGGCCACCGACGGCGACTTCGAGTGGGACGACGAGGAGTCCGAGGCGCTCAAGCAGGCGCGTCGCGACGCCGAGCTCACCGCCTCGGCCGACTCGGTCCGCGCCTACCTCAAGCAGATCGGCAAGGTCCCCCTGCTCAACGCCGAGCAGGAGGTCGAACTGGCCAAGCGGATCGAGGCCGGCCTCTACGCCGCCGAGCGCCTGCGCGCCTGCGACGAGGGCGAGGAGAAGCTCGAGCGCAACATGGAGCGCGACCTGCGCTGGATCGGGCGGGACGGCGAGCGGGCCAAGAACCACCTGCTCGAGGCCAACCTCCGCCTGGTCGTGTCGCTGGC
This sequence comes from Paractinoplanes lichenicola, assembly GCF_016785085.1. Classification (GTDB taxonomy): domain Bacteria; phylum Actinomycetota; class Actinomycetes; order Mycobacteriales; family Micromonosporaceae; genus Actinoplanes; species Actinoplanes lichenicola. The sequence goes on along the minus strand of NZ_JAENHO010000002.1, from coordinate 154,802 downwards.
CAAGCGCTACACCGGCCGCGGCATGGCCTTCCTCGACCTGATCCAGGAGGGCAACCTGGGTCTGATCCGCGCGGTCGAGAAGTTCGACTACACCAAGGGCTACAAGTTCTCCACGTACGCCACCTGGTGGATCCGGCAGGCCATCACCCGCGCCATGGCCGACCAGGCCCGCACCATCCGCATCCCGGTGCACATGGTCGAGGTCATCAACAAGCTCGGTCGCATCCAGCGCGAGCTGCTCCAGGATCTGGGCCGCGAGCCCACGCCGGAGGAGCTGGCCAAGGAAATGGACATCACCCCGGAGAAGGTCCTCGAGATCCAGCAGTACGCCCGGGAGCCGATCTCGCTCGACCAGACGATCGGCGACGAGGGCGACAGCCAGCTCGGCGACTTCATCGAGGACTCCGAGGCGGTCGTCGCGGTCGACGCGGTGTCGTTCTCGCTCCTCCAGGATCAGCTGCAGCAGGTTCTCCAGACGCTCTCCGAGCGCGAGGCGGGCGTGGTGCGGCTGCGGTTCGGCCTGACCGACGGCCAGCCGCGCACGCTGGACGAGATCGGCCAGGTCTACGGGGTCACCCGTGAGCGCATCCGGCAGATCGAGTCCAAGACGATGTCGAAATTGCGACACCCGTCCCGCTCCCAGGTTCTCCGCGACTACCTGGACTAGGGGCATTCGGTCAACAAAGCGTGCCCGAATGGTCACCACCCGTACAACATCGGGTGGTGATCAGACCGTTGTGCAGAAGTGATCGTTGACGTGGCACCCTTGGATCACGGCACACTTAGCCCAACACGGTGTGACCTCGGTCCCCCCGGGGCACTGTGGGAAGGCCGCAACGGTGCAGGGTGTTGCACGATGTGAGCAGTAGCCGAGGAACGTGTTCATCGGTTCGAACAGAGGAGGAAGGCGATGACCCCGACTCTCACGCCGCCGGCGGGAAGCTTGGCCGGCACCGCAGCCGATGAACGGTGCGACCGCTGCAATGCAGCCGGAAAGCTCCGTTTGACCCTGGCTGGTGGAAGTGAGCTGGTGTTCTGCGGACACCACGCCAACCGGTACGCCGAGGACCTGGTGAAGATCGCAGTGCAGTTCACGGCGGACCCGGAGTTCACCTGGCGCGGCGCGGACATGATGTCTAACTCCAACTGAAGAGTCCCCAACCCCCCGAGCAAGACTTGATGAAGGGGCGCCCACGGTGTGGGGCGCCCCTTTTCACGTCCCCACCCCTTTACGTCGCTACCCCAGCGCCCACCCCCATCCAGCCGCCGCGCCGGCCGTCACCCGCGGCTCGCCGCACAGCCTCGCCCGCGCCCGCCCCTGGCCTCTGGCCTCTGGCCTCTGGCCTCTGGCCACGCCCGCCGCCCTGGCCCACGGCCGCTGCCCCCGGCCCGCCCTGCGCCACCTTGCTCGCCCTGCGCGCGCCGCCCTGGCTCGCCCTGCGCCCCGCGCCGCCCTGGCCTGCCTCGCGCCGCCCCCGGGCCTGCCCCGCGCCGCCCTTGCCCGCCATACGCCGCCGCCCTGGCCCGCGCCGCCCTGGCCCGCGCCGCCCTTGGCCCGCCATACGCCGCCCTGGCCCGCCCTGCGCCGCTACCGCTCCCAACGGCCCGCTCGGCATCGCCGCCGGCCCGCGCCAACACCCAGCGGCCTGTCCCGCACCGCTACCGGCCCGCACCCAGCAACCCGCCTCAGCGCCCACAGCGTCGGCCCGTTCCGCGGCTCAGTCGACGGCTGGGGCGATTGAGTCAGCCGGCCCCGCTCCCCTCAGCGCCGGTGTCCCACAGGTGCTCCACGGTTGTACTGAGGGCCTTGGCGACCTTCAGTGCCAGATAGACCGAGGGCGCGTAGTCGCCCGTCTCCATCGCGATGATCGTCTGGCGGCTGACCTGCACGGCGCTCGACAGGCCCTGCTGGGTCAGCCCGGCCTCCTTGCGAGCCGCCCTGATGCGCACCCCGGCGGCCCCGCCGGCCTCGGGCGCTCGCACCGGCCCCGCGGGAGGCGCCATCAGTCGTCGTCCGCGGCGGAGGCCGCCTCGAGCTGCCGGCGCCGCCGGCTCTGCACGACCTGGCCGACGAGCCCGCCCACGCCGCCGATGACGCCGCCGGCGGCCGCGCCGATCCACGTATAGCCGTCGGGGTCGTAGGCCCGCAGCGCCCCGACGAGGAACACCGCGTAGGGCAGGCCGCCGATCAGGCTCAGCACGACCCGCTTCGGGCCCCACGAGCGCGGGACGGTGTCGACCCGGCGACTGCGCACATACCACCCGCAGATCGCGATCGGCACGAACATGGCGACGAGCACGACCGCGAGCGGGATGACCGACGAACGGCCCAGCGGCCACACCATGATCGCGGCAACCCACGGCACGACCATCCACTGCATCGACGCCGCGGCCGAGATGCCCTCATACCACCGGTAACGCTCGCGCTCGTCGCCGTAGAGATCACCGCTGAGATCGAGATTCCAGTGCACGACCCGGTCGAGAATTGTCGTCGTCATGCATCCATCATTGTGTGAAGTCCTCTTGACGTCAAGTGGACTTAACGTCAAGACTCCTTCACATGACTTCTCGCGTGACGACGTCCGCTCGTACGGGCGTCACAGGGTCTGGATCGTCGCAATGCGCTCCTCGAGCTGTTCGATGGTGGCCTGCGCGCTCGGCGGCCCCCCGCAGAGCCGGCGCAGCTCCGCGTGGATCTTGCCGTGCGGCAGATTAGTGCGGTGGTGATGCGCCGCCACCAGCGTGTTCAGCTGGCGGCGCAGGCTGTTGCGGCGCTCCCCCGCCGTCATCGGCACGGGCGCCTCCCGCTGGGCCGGCGCCGGGGGCTCGGCCGCCTTGCGCTTCTTCTGGGCCGCCATCTGGTCGGCCTGCCGCTTGTTCAGCAGCACCGACACCTGGTCGGCGGTGAGCAGCCCGGGCAGGCCGAGATATTCCTCCTCCTCGGCCGTGCCCGTCATCGCGCCCATGCCGAAAGAGGTGCCGTCATAGATCACCTGGTCCAGCTCGGCCGTGGCGCCCAGGGCCTCGAACTGCTTCTCGAGGTCGCCCTCCGCCTTCTCCTCGCGTTGCGCGCGCTCGAGCAGGTCGTCGTCCAGGCCGTCCTTCTGCTTGGGCAGGCCCAGCACGTGGTCGCGCTGCGCCTCCATCTCGCTGGCCAGCCCGAGCAGGTGCGGCACGCTGGGCAGGAAGACGGTCGCGGTCTCGCCCTTGCGCCGCGCCCGCACGAAGCGGCCGATCGCCTGGGCGAAATAGAGCGGGGTCGAGGCGCTGGTGGCATAGACGCCGACCGCCAGCCGCGGGATGTCGACCCCCTCCGACACCATCCGCACCGCGACCATCCAGCGCTCTTGCGAGGCGGCGAAGATGGCGATCCGCTTCGACGCGCCCTCGTCGTCGGAGAGCACGACCGTGGCCTGCTCGCCGCTGATCTCGCCGATCAGCTTGGCGTAGGCGCGCGCGGTCTGCTGGTCGCTGGCGATGATCAGGCCGCCCGCGTCGGTCATGCCGTGCTCGCGCAGCTTGGTCAGCCGGGCGTTGGCGGCCCGCAAGACCTGGGGCATCCAGTCGCCGCGGTGGTCGAGCGCCGTCCGCCAGGCCTGCGCGATCAGATCCTTGGTCATCGGCTCGCCGAGGCGGGCGGCGAGCTCGTCCCCGGCGTTCGTGCGCCACCGGGTCTCGCCGGAGTAGGCCATGAAGAGCACCGGCCGCACGACGCCGTCCTTCAGCGCGTCGGAATAGCCGTAGACGGAGTCGGCCCGGGAACGCTGCAGCCCGTCCTCGCCCCGCTCGTAGGAGACGAAGGGGATCGGGTTCTCGTCCGAGCGGAACGGCGTACCGGTGAGCATCAGCCGGCGTACGGCGGGCTCGAAGGCGTTTTTGACACCGTCACCCCAGCTCCGCGAGTCACCGGCGTGGTGGATCTCGTCGAGGATCACCAGGGTCGGGCGGGTCATCGTGCGGCGGCGGTGCACGGCCGGGGCCATGCCGACCTGCGCGTAGGTGAGCACAGCGCCGTGGAAGTCGCGCGACGAGTGGACGTCGGAGTTGCGGAACTCGTGGTCGAGCTGGATGCCGACCCGGGCCGCGGCGGAGGCCCACTGCACCTTCAGATGCTCGGTCGGGCAGACCACGGTGACGGCTTCGACCGTACGGTCGGCGAGCAGCTCGGCGGCGATCCGCAGGGCGAAGGTGGTCTTACCCGCGCCGGGGGTCGCCACCGCCATGTAGTCGTCGCCGCGGCGGCGCAGATAGCCCACGAGAGCCTTGCGCTGCCAGTCACGAAGCGGCGGGAAGGTTTCCAGATCCGGCAGTGGCGGGCTCAAGCTGCGACGATCCTTCCCTGAAAGAAAACACCCCCGGCACTGGACCGGAGGCGGCAACCAGCATAGCCGCGAAGGCGGCCGCCCGCGGGTTACGGCGCAGCCACCGGAGCCGACCAGCGGCGATACAGCGCGGTCAGCCGCACACCCGTGATGAGCAGGGCCGACACGGCCATCGTGAGCGCGTCGGCGACGTCGGCGCTGCGCAGGATCGTGACAAGAATCGCGCCGCCCAGGGCCGCAACGGCATAGATGTCACGCTGGAGGACCACCGGAATCTCGCCGGTCAGCAGGTCGCGCGCGAGGCCGCCGCCGATCGCGGTGAGCATGCCGATCAGGCAGGCGCCGACGGCCGGCACGCCCGCGTCGAGCGCCTTGAGCGTGCCGGTGACGGTGAAGAGCCCGAGCCCCGCCGCGTCGAGCAGCAAAACGGGCCGGCGCCAGCGCGCCAGCCCGGGGTGCAGCCAGAAGACGGCAAGCGACGCGGCGATCGCCGTCATCGAATAGCGCCAGTCGGCGAAGGCCAGCGGCGGCACCGCCCCGATCACGAGATCGCGCAGGATGCCGCCGCCGAGCGCCGCGATGAACCCGACGAAGGCGACGCCGAACAGGTCCAGCCGCTTCGCGACGCCGGCCGAGGCGCCCGAGGCAGCGAAGACCGCGACGCCGATCAGATCCGCGACGAGCAGTCCGTCAGCACTGGTCAGTGCTGCATCGATTCGTAGATCTCCTTGCACTGCGGGCACACCGGGGAGCCCGGCTTCGGCGACTTGGTCACCGGAAACTTCTCACCGCACAGCGCCACAACGTACGTGCCCATGACCGCGCTCTCGGCGATCTTCTCCTTGCGCACGTAGTGGAACATTTCCGGCCCGGTATCGGCATCCTTGGTCTCTGGACGCTCCAGGATCTCCGTGCTCACGACATCTGCCCTTCGTTCACAATCTCGGGTCGAACCGCCGGTCCCCCCGGCCCTCGGCGGCCTAACGAAAGCTCCAACCCGCAAGTGTGACACCTCGGACCGGACCGGTCCAATGACCTGGTGTTCGGCTTTGGCCGGGTGGCGTCCGCGGGCTTCGCGGCACCGTACGGTAGCTGTCGTGACTGACTTCGCAATTCGATACGGCGAGCACGTGACCCGTGCCCGCCGGGACGGCCGGCCGGTGGTCGCGCTGGAGAGCACGATCATCTCGCACGGGCTTCCGCACCCGGACAACCTGCGGGTGGCGCACGAGATCGAGCAGACCGTACGGGATCAGGGTGCCGTGCCCGCCACGATCGGCATGATCGGCGGCGAGCTCGTCGTGGGTCTGGACGACGCCCAGATCGAGCACCTGGCCCTGGCCGAGGGAGTGGCGAAGCTCTCGGTCCGCGACCTCGCCGTGGCCGCCGCCCGGCGCGCGGACGGCGCCACCACGGTCGCCGCGACCAGTGCCGTCGCGGCCGCCGCGGGCATCGGCGTGTTCGCGACGGGCGGCCTGGGCGGCGTGCACCGCGAGGCGAACCTCACTTTCGACGAGTCGGCCGACCTCACCACGCTGGCCCACACGCCGATCGTCGTGGTCTGCGCCGGCGTGAAGTCGATCCTGGACGTGGGCGCGACGCTGGAGCGGCTGGAGACCCTCGGCGTGGCCGTCGCCGGCTATCGCACCAAGCGCTTCCCGGGCTTCTTCATCACCGACGGCGGCTTCGACGTCGACTGGGAGCTCGACTCGCCCGAGCAGGTGGCCGACGTGATCCGCGCCCGGGCCGACCAGAACGTGGGCGCCGGGGCGCTGATCCTGGCCAACCCGCTGCCCGTCGACCAGCAGCTCGATCCCGATCTGCACGACCGCACGCTTTCCGAGGGGCTGTCGCTGCTCGCCCGGGGCGGGATCACCGGCAAGGCGGTCACGCCGTTCCTGCTCAGCCACTTCCACGAGAGCACCGACGGGCAGAGCCTCGAGGTGAACGTGCGGATCATCCTGCGTAACGCCGAGCTCGCCGCCAAGATCGCGGTCGCCACCGCCACGTCGGCGACGGCCCCGCTCGGCTTCAGCGTCTCTGCGTGATCATCGTCGTGGGTGACCTGGTCACCGACGTCCTGGTGGCCCACGGCGGCCCGATCCAACCGGGCTCGGACACCGCCGCCGCGATCACCGTGGGCGGCGGTGGCCAGGCCGCGAACACGGCGGCCTGGCTCGCGCACGCGGGACGGCCGGTCACGCTGGTCGCCGCCGTGGGCGACGACCCGGCGGGCCGCGAGCGGGTGGCCGAGCTGGCCGGGACCGGCGTGCGCTGCGCGGTGCGGACCTGCCCCGGGGCGGTCACCGGCAGCATCGTGGTGCTGGCCGGGCCCGAGGAACGCACGATGATCACCGACCGCGGCGCGTCGCTGCTGCTGGCACCGGACGACGTACGGGCGGCCGTCCTCGACACCCCCGACGCCACGCACCTGCATCTCTCCGGCTATCCGCTGCTGCACGACGGCTCCCGCGCGGCCGGTCTCGCGGCGCTGGCCGCAGCCGCCGAGCGTGGCCTGACGACCAGCGTCGACGCGGCCTCGGCGGCCCCGTTGCGCTCGGTCGGGGCCGAGGCCTTCCTGACCTGGGTTCATGGGTGTGACCTGCTGCTGTGCAACGCCGACGAGGCCGACGTGCTGGCCGGTCCGGGCTCCGCCGCCGAGCAGGCAAAAAACCTCACAGCCCACGTACGCAATGTGGTCGTCAAACAGGGCGGCGACGGGGCGACCTGGGCCGCGCAGGACGGCGGTCTGCACTCGGCGACCCCCGACCGCGTCCCCATGCTGGACCCCACCGGGGCGGGCGACGCTTTTGCCGCCGGTCTGCTGGCGGCGTGGCGGGACGGCCACTCCCCCGAGGCGGCCCTCCGAGCCGGGGCCATGCTCGGGGCGGCGGCGGTCGCTCGGATCGGCGCCCGACCCTAGCCCTCTCGCTCGCCCTGGCCTTCTCGCTCGCTGTGGCCTTCTCGCTCGCCCTGGCCTTCTCGCCCGCTCTGGCCCTTCGCTCGGCCCGCCTTATTCGCGGCCGCGGGGCTGGCCTAACCTTTTTCGCGGCCGCAGGGCTCGGCCTAGCTTTTTTCGCGGCCGCGGGGCTCGGTGGGGATCCAGCGCTCGCCGGTCTCGGTCGGCTCGAGATCGATGGTCAGGTATTCGGTCTGCTCGGCGGAATGCTGCGGGAGCATCGTCTGCGGCGGCGCCTCGCGGGCGGCGGCCGAGGCGGCGCGCTCGGCCTTGGTCTTGGCGGGGCGGTCGTTGGCGATGAGCACGGCCGCCCACGGCAGGAACACCATGCCCGCGGCGCAGAGGATCAGCCAGAGCGGCAACAACGGCGGCCGGGCACTGACCAGGATCGCGCCGATGACCACGCAGGCGGCGCGGATGCCCATCATCGTCACGTAGCGGATCTGCCGGCTGCGGAACTGATCATCCGGGCTGCGCTCAGCGTTCGTGATCAGAACCGCTCGGTCCGGCTGCTTCTTCACGATGGGTCTCCGATCGACCCCTCATACTTGCACCGTTCTTGCCGGTGCGCCCAGCGTGCCCCCGACCAACCGCCGAACCACCCGGTCAAGCCTTGGCGGCGGCCTTCATTTCTTTCTTGTAGGCGCGCACCTTGCCCAGCGACTGGTCGTCGACGATGTCGGCCACCGACTTGAACGAGCCCTCCTCGCCGTACCCACCGGCGGCCGCACGCCAGCCGGCCGGCTGCACGCCGTACTGCTTGCCGAGCAGCGCCACGAAGATCTGCGACTTCTGCTTGCCGAACCCCGGCAGCGACGCCACCCGCTTGAGCAGCTCCCCGCCGTCGTCGACGCCGGTCCACAAGTTGACCGCCGCGCCGTCGTACCGATCGACGAGGGCCCGGCAGACATCCTGCACCCGCGCCGCCATCGCCTTGGGGAACCGGTGCAACGCCGGCGGCTTGGCGAAGATCGCGATGAGCGCCTCGGGGTCGAACTCCGCCAGTTCGACCGCCGTCGGCGCGTGCCCGAGCCGCTGGGCCAGCACGAACGGCGAGCTGAACGCCTTCTCGAGCGGGATCTGCTGATCGAGCACCATGCCGATCAGCAACGCCAGCGGGTCGGTGGACAGCAGCTGGTTGGCCTCGGCGTCGATCGGCAGCGAAAGCGTCATGGCGCTCATCCTCGCAGGTCCGGCCCTTCTGTCACCAACCTCGGGCCGGGCCGCTCCGGCGGTCATCGCAGGCCGCTCTCGTAGGCGGCGATCACCAGGTGGGTGCGGTCGCGGCCGTCGAGCTTGGTGAGCAGCCGGTTGATGTGCGTCTTGACCGTGGACATCGAGACCCCGAGCCGCGACGCGATCTGATCGTTCGAGAACCCCTGGGCCACGAGCACCAGCACCTCGCGCTCCCGCCCGGTGATCTGCGGCAGCGGAGTGACCGGCCGGTCGGGTGTCGCGACATGGGCCTCGATCAACCGGCGCAACGGCCCGGGCGCGAGCAGCCGGTCGCCCGCCACGACCGTCCGGATCCCGTCGATCAGCTCGTGCGGCGGCACGTCTTTGATCAGGAAGCCGCTGGCGCCCGCCCGGAACCCGCCGACCACGTATTCGTCGAGGTCGAACGTGGTCAGCACGATCACCTTGGTGTCCAGCGCGTGGGGGCCCTGGCAGATCTCCCGCGTGGCCTCGACGCCGTTCATCTTGGGCATTCGCACGTCCATCAACAGCACGTCGGGTCGCTCCCGCCGAGCCACCTCGACCGCCTGCCGCCCCGTGCTCGCCTCCCCCACACAGGTGAGCCCCGGCGTGTGATCGATCAGCAGCCGAAAGCTCCCCCGCACCAACGCATGATCATCCGCGATCACCACCCGAATTTCGGCCTTTTCGCCCATGTCATCGACGCCGTCTCCACTTGCCGCGTCCCTGGCCCCGCTCACAACGCTCCGAACATCTTCATGGCGCTCAGCACGTGGTCGCCTTTTCACGAGCCGAAGCGCAGTGTCGCCGCGACTTCCCAGCCGCGGCCTGGTCTCGGGCCGGCTCTGAACTCGCCGCCGAACTGCGCGGCCCGCTCTCGCATGCCGATGAGCCCCTGCCCGATCGGCTCGTCACGCCCGGACAGCGCTCCCTGCCGCGCGTCACCCGCGGCGCTGCCGGGCAGCCCAATCGAGCCGGCACCCGCGCCGTCATCGGTGACCCGGATGCTCACCTCGCCCGGTTCGCCCGTCACCTCGACCCGGCAGGTGGCCGCGCCGGAATGCTTGACCACATTTGTCAGCGCCTCCTGGGCCAACCGGTAAGCGGAAAGCGCCACATCGCTCGGCAGCTCCTCCTCCACGTGGACCTCGAGATCGACCGCCAGCCCCGTCGACCGCGCGTTGTCGGCCAGGTCGGGCAGGTCGGCCAGGGTCGGCGCGGGTTGCAAGGCAGCCTCCGTGCGGACCAGGGCGAGCGCTCGCCTGATCTCTCCCAGCGTCTGCCGGCTCGTCGTCCCGATCACCCGCAACGCGGCCCGCATCTCCTCCGGACGGTCGTCGCCCACGTGGTCGGCTACGGCGGCCTTGATCGCGATCATGCTCATGCTGTGCGCGACGATGTCGTGCAGCTCGCGGGCCAGGCGAAGTCGCTCCTGCTCGACGGCGAGGGCCGTGGCCTGCTCCGCTCGGGAGGCCGCATGCGCGCGACGCTCGCGCACCGTGCGGCCGACCGCCCAGAACGCGGCCACCATCCAAGCCACGACCAGCAGCTCGAACGAAGAGCCCTCCGCGACGGCGAACGACACCACCAGGATCAGAACGCTCAGCACGACGACGGGCACCGATCGCCGGCGCGGCAGCTCGACCCCGACGGTGTAGAGGACCAGGCCTATGGACACGATCGGCGCCGCGCCCGCGTAACTCGGGATCGCGCCGGAGACGACGGCGAATGCTCCGACGACCAGGACCACCGCCGTCATGGCGACCGGCCACAGCCGACGGAACGCGACGGGCACCCCGAGCGCGAGCCCGATCAACGCGGTCAGCCAAGCCGGCTCGACCCAGGTCGCCTGAGCGGCCGACGACGTGTCGCCGGCCGCGAACAAGCCGAGGACGACGGCCGCCACGGCCAGCAGCGCGTCGATGGCGAGCAGCTGACCGCGGCTGAGCCTCCGGATGAGGAAGGAAGGCGATGCGGCAGTCACGCGAGCGACGTTAACGAGCCGCGACGACCCGGCGCGTCAACCCACGGTTCGATTTTTCGCCGCGATTCCGCCGAACCACGGGTTGACGACATCCGATCCGGAAGTCGAGAAGCTTTCCGCCATGACGACACCGATGGTTTCGATCAGAGAGCTCCGAAGGGAGTACGACGCCGGCCCGAGCCGGGTGACCGCGCTCGACGGCGTCACCGTCGACCTCGCCGCGGGCACCTTCACGGCGGTGATGGGCCCGTCCGGCTCCGGCAAGTCCACACTGCTGCATTGCGTGGCCGGTCTCGACCGTCCGACGTCCGGCGAGGTGACGGTCGACGGGGTCCACCTGGGCGAGCTCGACGAGACCGGCCTGACGGTGCTGCGCCGCGAGCGGATCGGCTTCGTGTTCCAGGCCTTCAACCTGATCTCGTCGCTGACCGCCGCGCAGAATGTCGCTCTGCCCGCCCGGCTCGCAGGCCGCCGCCTCAGCCCGGCCGACGTGGCCGCCGCGCTCGGCGACGTCGGCCTCGCCGATCGGGCCCGGCATCGCCCGGTCGAGCTCTCTGGCGGCCAGCAGCAACGGGTCGCGATCGCCCGGGCCATGGTCACCAAGCCCGCCGTGATCTTCGCCGACGAGCCGACCGGCGCACTCGACAATCAGACGTCCCGGCGCGTCCTCGAGCTGCTGCGGGAGCTGGCAACCGTCCGGGGCCAGACGATCGTGATGGTGACGCACGACCCGGTGGCCGCCGCCGTGGCCGACTCGGTGCTGCTGCTCACCGACGGCCGGCTCGTCGACCGGCTCGACGGCGCCTCGGCCGAGGCGATCGCGGCCCGCATGACCCGAGCCGAGGCGACATGGTGACGCGCGGCCCCTGGGCCGAAGCGCTGAGCCGGCTCCGACGGAGCGACATGTTGGCACGAGACCGGTTGGGGGCGTTCGTCGCGGTTCTCTTCGGCGCGGCGGTGGTCACGCTGACCCTCACGCTGCTGACCTCGGCCGTGTCCGAGCGGCCGGATCGGTTCGCCGCGGTGACGGTCGCCGTGCAGAGTCCCGGCGTCACCACCCCGGCCGACCCGTTCCCCGAGACGAGACCGTGGTCGTCCGGTGAGGCCGAGGCGCTGGCCGACCGGCTGTCCGCTGTTCCGGGCGTCGAGGCGGCGGTCGCGGATCGACAGTTCTACGCGCAGCCGGTGGTGTCGGGGCGTCCGGTCGCCGAGATCCAGGAGGGGCACGGGTGGGCCAGCGGCGCTCTCGCCGGCGACAGGCTGGTGGCGGGGCGTCCCGCCGGCGCGGCCCGCGAGGTCGTCCTCGACCGCGATCTCGGCGTTCCTGCCGGCGGAACCGTGACGATCCTGACCGCCACCGGTCCGGCGATGTGGACGGTCACCGGGTTGATCGACGCGCCCCGCCTGTATGTCGCGGATGCCGAGGCCGCCCGGCTGGCCCCCGGCGTACGGGTGATCGGGTTGACCGGAAATCCCGATCCTCGGGCCGTTCGAGTGGCCGCGGGCGGCGCGCGGGTGCTGCACGGCTCGACGCTGGGCGACCTCGAGCCACGGGACGACGCCCGCACGAGGTGGATCGGCATGCAGGTGCTGAGCGGGATGACGGCGCTCTCCGTGTTCTCGTGCGTCTTCGTGATCGCGTCCACCCTGGCCCTGTCCGTCCATCAGCGTCGCCGCGAGATCGGCCTGTTGCGGGCGGTCGGCGCAACACCTCGGCAGGTCAGGTTCACCGTGTTGCGCGAGGCGGCGTTGGTCGGCCTGGCCGCGGGGGCGACCGGGGCGGTGCTCGGCCGGGTGCTCTCGCCGTGGGTCGGCGGCGTGCTGGTCGACGCGGGGTTCGAGCCCGAGTCGTTCCAGGCGCGGGTGCAGCTTTGGCCGCTGCTCGCCGGCGTCCTGATCGGACCGGTAGTGGCGATCGCCGGTGGGCTGACCGCCGCGCGGCGGGCCTCCCGTGTGCGACCGCTCGACGCGCTGCGCAGTGCCGACGTCGAGATGCGGCCGATGACGCGAGTTCGCTGGGTCGCCGGTCTGGGGTGCGCAGTGGTCGGGCTGGGCGCCGCGGCAGCGACCGTGATGACCGATGACCTGGCCGATCTCGGGACCTACGCGTTGCTGGCCGCGATGGCGCTGGTCGTCGCGGCCACGCTGCTCGCGCCGGCGGTGGTGCTGCTGATCGTGCGGGTGATCCTGCGACCGGCCGGGAACGCGCTCGCAACCGTGATCCGGGAGAGCGCGCTGACCGGTTCGCGGCGCACTGCCTCGACGGCGGCGCCGGTTCTGCTCACGGTCGCCTTCGCGGTTTTCATCGCGGGCAACACGCAAACCGCCGAGCGGGCCTACGCCGATCGACGAGCCGACGCGGCCCAGGCCGGCACGATGCTCGTCCCCGACGGGACACCCGGTCTGCCCGACTCGGCGGCACCCACGGCGACGCTGCAAACCACCGTCTACGTGAACGGCACCGCCTTGACCGCCACCGGCGTGGCCCCCGACCCAGGTGCGCTGGACAGCCCCAGCCACAACGGCAGAGCCGGCCCAGAAAGTACGGGCGGCCCAGGTGGCCCGCGCAGCACAGCCAGCTCAGGGAGCCCGGGTGGCCCGGGCAGCACGGGCAGCCCAGGGAGCACGGGTAGGCCGGGGAGCACGGGCAGCCTGGGTGACCCGAGCCGCACGATTCACCCGGACAGCGCGGGCAGCCCGGGCGGGGTCGACGAGCCGGACAGTGCCAGCGGTCCCGGCGGAGGTGGTGGGCCGCCTGATTCGGGGAGCGTTGTCCTCAATCAGTCGCGGGCCGCGCAGTTGGGTAGCGGGGTCGGGCAGTCGGTTGACCTCGGGTTCGTGGATGGGGAGCGGCTGCGGCTGCGCGTGGCGGCGGTGGTGCCGGACGACCGAGCTCCCGGCGAGATTGTGCTCGCTCGTGAGGTGGTGCGTAGGCACGATCCGTCCGCGCTGGCCTCGGCCCTTCCGGTGACCTCCGGAGCGGCCTCGGCGGCGCCGGTCGGGGGGCGGTTCGTCGACGTCGGCACGTACGCGCGGGAGTTCGGCTCGGAGGAGGATCGTCTGGTGTGGATTTTCACGCTGCTGCTGATCGGGGTGTCCGTGGGCTATGGGGCGCTGGCCGTGGCGAACACGCTCTTCATGGCGACCGGGCGGCGGGCGAACGACTATCGGCTGCTGCGGCTGGCCGGCGCGACGCCACGTCAGGTGCTGGTGACCGTGGCCGGCGAGTCGGTGCTGGTGGTTCTGATCGGCTCGGTGCTCGGCGGAGCGGCCGCCCTGCTGGCGCTGTGGGGCACGGCGGCGGGGTTCCGGGAGCAGACGGGCACGTCCGTGGCGCTGACCGTGCCGTGGACGATTGCGGGAGCCGCGGTGGGAGCGTGCCTGCTGCTGGCACTGGTGGGCAGCGTGCTTCCCGCCCGGGCGCAGTTGGCGGGTTCCGGCGTCGTCCGGGAGCGAGCATGATGACCGTGCGCCACGTCACCTCGGTTTACCTCGTGCCGGGCGGGGCACGTTGGGTGCCGCCGAACTGTCGGGAGGGCAGAGTTATGAGCGACTCGCAGGAGAACATCGAGCGGGAGATTCTGGGGAGCGACTACGCCCCGGGGGCTCTTGACGAGCCTGAGACGTACCGCCCCGAGAAGGGTGACGACGACCCCGGTCTGTCCAGCACGCTCGCCGCGGGCACCGACACCGATCAGCTTCGCGACGGCGGGCCGCATCCGGAGCACGGTGTGATGACCACGACCGGTGGGACGGCGGGGCCGAACAGCTTCCGGACGCAGCCGCGCTCCGGGCCGGGCGTCGCCAACACCACGACCGGTGACGCCACCACGGGCGCGATGGAGACGCCGGTGGACAGCTACACCAGCGACTCCAGCAGCAACGCCGTCGACTGACCGCGCGGCCGCCCGTCCGCGCGACGCGACCGCGGGCGGCGGCCACACGCGGTCGCGAACACAGCAGACACTGAGTAGCGCAGGGTCACCCGTGGCCCGGGGTGTGGGCTAGCGTCACCGGCGTGACTGGTGTTTCGGTGCCTGAGGAGTTGGGCGAGCCGTTCGCGTTCGGGCGGGAAGCCGACGTTTATGCGCTTGCGGACGGCACGGTGCTCCGGCGGTATCGGGACGGCGGCGACACCGGGCCCGAGGCGCTGGTCATGCGGCATGTGGGCGACCACGGTTTTCCGGTGCCCCAGGTGCACGCGGCCGGCGGGGCCGACCTGGTGCTCGAGCGGCTCGACGGGCCGACGATGGCGACCGTGTTGCTGGCCGGGAGCATGCTGATGGAGGACGGGGCCGCTATCCTCGCCGACCTGCTGACCCGGCTGCACTCGCTGCCCTCGATCTCCGGGGACGAGCAGTCGGTTCTGCACCTCGACCTGCACCCCGAGAACGTGGTCATCACGGCAGGCGGGCCCGTGGTGATCGACTGGCGGAACGCCCGGGACGGCGAGCCCGACCTGGACACCGCGTTCACGGCGTTGATCCTCGCGCAGGTGGCGACCGGGGCGATCGAGCACCCGATCCACGAACGGGTCGGCGACATGCTCGACCTTTTCCTCGAACTCGCGCCCGGCGATCCGCTTCGGAAGTTGGACGAGGCGGTGGCGATGCGGTCACGGCAGAGCACGATGTCCGCGGACGAGGTCGGCCTGCTGCCCGTGGCGGCGGCACGCGTACGAGGGGTCAGGTAATGCGAGCACTGGTGCAGACGGTCAGCCGGGCGAGTGTGACGGTGGACGACGAGGTCGTCGGCAAGATCGAGGACGGGTTGCTCGTGCTGGTCGGGGTGACCCATGACGACACCCCGGCCAAGGCCGCCGAACTGGCCCGTAAGACGTACGAGCTGCGCATTTTGGACGACGAGGCGTCAGCCGCCGACAGAACCGCCCCGCTGCTGGTGGTCAGCCAGTTCACGCTCTACGGCGACGCGCGCAAGGGGCGCCGCCCCACCTGGAACGCCGCCGCGCCGGCTGAGGTCGCCGAGCCGCTCGTCACGGCGTACGTGGAAGCTTTGCGCTCTCGCGGCGCGACGGTCGAGACCGGTCGGTTCCGCGCGCACATGCTGGTCGAGAGCGTGAACGTGGGGCCCCGCACAATTCTGCTCGAGTTGTAGGAGCCCCACGCTCAGCGGTGGATCAGAAGAACAGGCCGCGCCGCTGCGCCGACTGCCGCAGCCAGTTGTCGAGCTGACCGGCCCAGTCCACCTGGTCGACGGTCGCGTAGTCGACGTCGAAGCGGCCGAACGCGTCGCGGCCCTCGGTGAACACCCCGCCCCGCTTGTCGATCTCCAGGACGACCTGGAGCTGGTGCGGGGTGGCGATGAACGTGAGTTCGAGCTGGTTGATGCCGCTCGCGTACGCCGACGGCGGGTAGAACTCGATCTCCTGGTAGAACGGCAGGTGCTGCTGGACGCCGTAGACCCGGCCGCGCTCGACGTCGGCCTTGCTGAAGCGGAAGCCGAGCCGCAGCAGCGCGTCCAGAATGCGCTCCTGAGCGGGCAGCGGGTGCACCATGACGGCGTCGAGGTCGGACTTGTCGACGGCCCGCGCGACCTCGAGCTCGGTGGCCAGGCCCATGGTCATGCCGTGCAGGCGCTGCCCATAGACCTCGGTGATCGGCGTTTCCCAAGGCACATCGAAGCGGAACGGCACGTCATAACGGGCACCGGGGTCAAGCCGGAACGAACCGGTCAATCGCTGCCGGTGAAACTCCTGATTCGTGTTGTATTCGCTGTCGCCACTCTCGACTTCGACCCGGGTCATCAGCCCAATTGCCACATATTCGACGTCGACGGCGTGGTCTCCACCCATGACGTGGACCTGGCCCTCAAGAATTCCGCCGGGCCGGCAATTGGGGTTGGCCAGCACCGTTTCGACCGACGGGCCGCCGACACCCATTGCCTGCATCAGTTTTTTGAAGACCACTGAACCATCTCCTCCTCGAGGGCGTTTGGGGAACAGTATCGGCGCGCAACACGCGACGAGTACCGGCAATCCGGTCACTTGTCGGCTTGGCGACGTCAGGGTTCTCCCTGATTCATGCCACCTGGACGCTTGCCTCACCTCGGCTTAACGCGCTCCAGGCCAAGCTATCGATCACCGGCACGCAAGGGCTGGGAACGCACGAGACGGTTATTCAGCGGGGAGGGGACTGAAAGGTGGTCCTGCAGATGAAGGCGTCGGAGTCCAAGGCGGCGGTTGCCGTTGAGAACAGCATGACCGATGGTGTCGAGCTTCTGACCGACCTGGACGCGACGGACGAGCGTGGCGTTTCCGCCGACCTGGTTCGTGCCTACTTGAACGGCATCGGCCGCACCCGGCTGCTGACCGCGGTCGAAGAGGTCGAGCTCTCCAAGCGCATCGAGGCCGGCCTGTACGCGGAGGAGAAGCTTCCGGAGGCGGGCGACGACCTGGCTCTCCTCCTGCAGATCATCGTCGCGGAGGGCAAGGCCGCCAAGAACCACCTGCTCGAGGCCAACCTGCGGCTCGTCGTGAGCATCGCGAAGCGCTACACCGGGCGGGGCATGGCCTTCCTCGACCTGATCCAGGAGGGCAACCTGGGTCTGATCCGCGCGGTCGAGAAGTTCGACTACACCAAGGGCTACAAGTTCTCCACGTACGCAACCTGGTGGATCCGGCAGGCCATCACCCGCGCCATGGCCGACCAGGCCCGCACCATCCGCATCCCGGTGCACATGGTCGAGCAGGTCAACCGCATGGTCCGCAGCCGCCGCGACCTGGCCGCGACGCTCGGCCGCGAGCCCAGCATCGCCGAGATCGCCCAGGCCATGGGTGTGCCCGAGTTCCAGGTCATCGAGCTCATCTCGTACGACCGGGAGCCGGTCAGCCTCGACCAGGCGGTCGGTGAGGACGGGGAGAGCGCGCTCGGCGACTTCGTGGCCGCGGTCGACCAGAACCAGCCCGGCGCCGGTGCCGGCCAGGGCGAGCTGCGCAGCGAGGTCGAGATCGTGCTGGCCACCCTGAGCGAGCGCGAGTCGGCCGTCATCCGGCTGCGCTTCGGCCTCGACGACGGCCGCCAGCGCACCCTCGACGAGGTCGGCCGCGAGTTCGGCCTGAGCCGCGAGCGCATCCGCCAGATCGAGAAGGTCACCATGCTCAAGCTCCGCGACCCGGAGCGCGCCTCCCGCCTCGAGGCCTACGCCGGCTGAGGCACGCGACAAACTCCGACCGCCCGGCGGGCCTCACGGCTCGACCGGGCGGTCGCGCGTCAGGGGCCACGGGGGCGGCCGAGGGCGGGCGAGTCAGGGGCGGCGGCGGGCGGCGGGCGGCGGGCGCGTCAGGGGCTGCGGCGGCGGGCGGCGGGCGAGTCAGGGGCTGCGGAGGCGGCGGGGGCCGGTGTCGGGGCGCAGGGCGGGGTCGCCGATCTCGGTGGCGACATGCAGCACCGAGAAGCCGTCGGGGCGGGCCAGCACCGGGTTGAGCGACAGGCCTCGCAGGCGGGGATGGTCGTCGGCGAGACGGCCCACCCGCAGCAGCAGGTCGATCAGCGCCTCGCGGTCGACCGGGGCCGAGCCGCGATAACCGTGCAGCAGCGGGGCCGCCCGCGGCTCGACGACCAGGGCCTCGGCCGCCCGGTCGGTCAGCGGGGCGGCCCGCCAGGCCAGGTCGCCCAGCAGCTCACTGGCGACACCACCGAGCCCGAACCCGACGACCGGGCCGAACGCCGGATCCTCCATCACCTCGATGCGGCAGGCCACCCCGGCCGGGACCATCGTCTGGACCAGCACGTCGGGGCCGAAGGCGGCGGACAATTCCCCGTACGCCGTGCGCACGTCATCCTCGTCGGCGAGCGCGAGCCGGACCGCGCCGAGGTCGATGCGATGCCGCAGGGCGCCGCCGGCCGCCTTGAGCGCCACCGGATAGCCCAGGGCCGACGCGGCCGCGATCGCCTCGTCGACGCCGGCCGCGAGCGTGGACGGCACCACGTCGATGCCGTAGGCGGCGAGCAGCTCGGACGGCGGGCCGTCGACGTGGGCCGCCGCGACGTCGACGTCGTCGAGCACGGGCAGCCGGCCCGGCGGGCGGCGCAGCCACTCCGAATACGTCGCCACCCGGCCCAGGGCGCGCACGGCTTCCTCGACCGAGGGATAGGCCGGGACGCGCGGGGGCAGGCTGCCCAGCAGGAACGTGGCGACCGTCGGCTTCTCACCGGCCAGGGCCACGCTGCCCAGGGCCGCGGCGAAGTCGGCGTCCTCGTCGGCGAGCTGGCCGGGCAGGGGCGGCGCGAACACCACGACCAGGGCGTCGGCGCGGTCGTCGACGGCCGCGTCGGCCAGCGCGTCGGCGAAGTCGTGGGCGCCGGCCTGCGGGCTGATGTCGAGCGGATAGCCCTCGGCGACGGTCAGGCCGTTGGCCCGGCAGGCGGCCACGGCCAGCTCGGACAGGGCGGAGGAGTTGCCGACCACGGCCACCCGGCGGCCGGTGGGCAGGGGCTGGTGGGCCAGCAGCAGGCCGACGTCGAACATCTCCTGCACGGTGTCGACCCGGATCACGCCCGAGCGGGCGAACAGCGCGGTGACCGCGTGCACGTCGGGGCCGGGCAGGTCACCGGCCAGGCCGGGCGGGCGGGTGGCCGACGAGACGGCGACCACCGGTTTGACCCGGCTCATGCGGCGGGCCAGGCGGGCGAACTTGCGCGGGTTGCCGAACGTCTCGAGATAGAGCATGACGACGTCGGTGCCGGGGTCGTCCTGCCAATACTGCAGGAGGTCGTTGCCGGAGACGTCGGCCCGGTTGCCCGCCGAGACGAAGCTGGACAGGCCCAGGCCACGGCGGTCGGCCTCGGCCAGCAGGGCGACACCGAGCGCACCGCTCTGGCTGAAGAACCCGACCCGGCCGGCGGCCGGCAGGCGTGGGGCGAGCGTGGCGTTCAACCGTACGGCGGGGTCGGTGTTCGCCACTCCCATGCTGTTGGGGCCGACCACGCGCATCCCGGCGGCGTGGGCGCCCTCGATCAGGGCCCGCTGCGCGGACGCGCCCTCGGGACCGGTCTCGGCGAACCCCGCGGAGACCACCACCAGCCCGCCCACGCCGCACGCGGCCGCGTCGGCCACCGCGGCGTCGACCCCCTCGGGCGGCACGGCGATCAGGGCCAGGTCGACGTCGACGCCGGCCTCGGTGGCCGACCGGTAGGCCCGCAGGCCCGCCACCCGCTCGGCGCTGCGGTGCACCGGCACGATCGGGCCGGCGAACCCGCCGTCGCGCAGGTGGCCGAGCATGGCCGCGCCGATGCCCTGGCCGCTCGCGCTGGCGCCGTAGACCGCGACCCCGCGTGGGGACAGCAGGCGGGCGATCGAGCGGGCCTCGGTCAGCTTCTCGCGCGACTCCTGCACCTCGCGGGACTTCTCGGTGGGGGCGATCGGGAAGCTCAGGTGCACGACGCCGTCGGCGTATTTGCGCTGCACCTGATAGCCGAAGTCGCTGAAGACGCGGAGCATGCCGGCGTTCTCGGGGAGCACCTCGGCGACGAACCGGGTCAGGCCGTTGGCCCGGGCCGCCTCGGCCAGATGCTCGAGCAGGACCGAGCCGATGCCGCGGCCCTGATGCGCGTCCTCCACCACGAAGGCGACCTCGGCCTCGGGCGAGTCGGGGCCGAGCCGCTCGTAACGGCCGACCGCCATGATGCGCGGGCCGGCGACGATGACGAAGGCCTCGCGGTCGTGGTGGTCGACGTTGACGAACCGCTCGAGGTCGCGCTCGGGAATGCGTGGGTAGGGGGAGAAATAGCGCAGGTAGCGGGTGCGGTCGCTCATGCGTGAGTGGAACTCGACGATGGCGGGAGCGTCGGTCGGGCGGATCTGTCGCAGGTGGACGGCGGTGCCGTCGGAGAGCAGGACGTCGGCGCTGATGTCCATGCCCCTCCTCCTCTCCGTACGGTGGTGAGAAACGTTCAGTCGCGCGCGTCGTGCGGGTCGAGGCCGTGCAGCGGGAAGACGGCCGTGCGAGTGGCGAGGATCGCGCGGTCGACCGGGTCGGGGGTGGTGCCGGGTTGCCAGCGCTCGACCGGCGGTTCGGTGCCGTCGGTCATCGTCTCGGGGACGACCGCCCGCGGGCAACGCTCGGCGGCGAGCTTGCGCCAGGGCGCGGGGGTCGGGGTCGCGGGGTCGATCGGGGCGCCGGTGACCGCGGCCAGCAGGTGGGTCCAGGCGCGGGGCACGACCTCGACCAGCGCGTAACCCCCGCCACCCATCGCGACCCAGCGGCCGTCGCACAGCTCGTCGGCCAGGTCGCGCATCGCCAGATAGGCCGCGCGCTGGCCGTCGACCGAGAGCCGCAGGTCGGCCAGGGGGTCGAGGCGATGGGCGTCGGCGCCGCACTGGCTGAAGATGATCTCGGGGGCGAACGCGCGGAGCACCGAGGGCACGATCGCGTGGAAGGCCCGCAGCCAGGCCGCGTCGCCCGTGCCCGGGGGGAGCGGCACGTTGACCGCCAGGCCCTCGGCGCCCGGGCCGCCCGTCTCCTCGGCGAAGCCCGTGCCGGGGAAGAGCGTGAGCGGCGACTCGTGCAGGCTGATCGTCAGAACGCGAGGGTCGTTGTAGAAGGCGGCCTGTACGCCGTCGCCGTGGTGCACGTCGACATCCACATAGGCCACCCGCTGGGCGCCCTGGTCGAGCAGGCGGGCGATGGCGACCGCGGGATCGTTGTAGACACAGAAGCCGGCGGCCCGCGCGGCGAGAGCGTGATGTAAACCACCCGACACGTTGACCGCGCGTGTCGTCGTGCCGTGCCAGACGGCCTCGGCGGCCGCGATCGTCGCGCCGCAGATGCGCGCGGAGGCCTCGTGCATGCCGTCGAAGACCGGGTTGTCGTCGGTGTTGAGACCCCAGCCGCGGAAGAACGGGTCGAGCGGCGCGTGCCGGACGGCCTCGAGGTAATCGGCGCGATGCACCCTGGTCAGGTCGGCCTCGGTGGCCGGCTCGGGGGTGAGCATGCGGACCCCGGGGCGGTCGAGGACGCCCAGCTCGCGGGCGAGCGCCATGGTCAGCTCGACCCGCACCGGGTTGAGCGGGTGATCGCCCATGTCGTAGTCGAGCAGAGCTCGATCCCACACCACCGTGGTCGTCGCATCCACCATGACGGTCACTCTGCCACGCCCCACCGACGCTTTCCGTTCGCGGCACTTGCCCGGATGGTCAGGTACGCTTCCTGCACCTGCTCGGGGCGGCTGTCAACCCCCGGCAACGAGGTATTATCGCTGCTGGGAGGGCCGCACTGTGAATGAATTCGTCATCAGCCCGGCTGCGTCCTGGTTCGGGGCGAGGCCGGCGGTCCGCCGAGGCCGCTGGGAGGTCGGAGCATGAAGGCGTCACTGCACAACCACGACCTGATCGACACCACCGAGATGTATTTGCGCACCATCCTCGAGCTCGAGGAGGAGGGTGTGCCGCCGCTGCGGGCACGCATCGCCGAGCGGCTCCACCAGAGCGGTCCCACGGTCAGCCAGACGGTCGCCCGCATGGAGCGTGACGGCCTGCTGACCATCGAGAACGACCGGCACCTGGTGCTGACCGACGACGGCCGCTCGACCGCGGTGGCCGTCATGCGCAAGCACCGGCTGGCCGAGTTGCTGCTGGTCAACGTCATCGGCATGCCCTACGAGGAGGCCCACGAGGAGGCCTGCCGCTGGGAGCACGTGATGAGCGACTCGGTCGAGAAGAAGGTCTACGAGCTGCTCAACAAGCCGACCAGATCTCCGTACGGGAATCCGATTCCCGGTCTTGACGCTTTTGGCGACGGCGCCGAGCACGCCGAGGTCCCCGGCGAGCGCAATCTGGCGTTCCCCGGGCTCACCGGCAGTGTCGTGGTGCAGCGCATCTGCGAGAGCGTGCAGACCAACGCCGACGTGCTGCGTCAGTTGCACGCCGCGGGCATCGACCCCGGCACGACGGTGACGGTGGCCCAGGAGCGCGACGGGGTGACCATAGACCGCTCGGGTGACAAGATCCGCCTGCCTCGCGAGGTCGCGTCACGGGTGTTCGTCGCGGCCCACTGAGGCCGGGACGGCAAGACGGACGTCAGCCGTTCGTCGTGTCCATCGCTTCGGCGAGGGCGATGAGCTTCGGGTTCATCGCGGTCACGGCGGCGGCTGTCGCGTCCGCGGCGAAGGTGAAGCGCAGCGTCTGCAACTGCTTCGCCTTGCTGAGCCAGCCGATCTCGATGATCGGGCCGCGTCCCGCCGCGGGTGGGGTGTAAAGCCGGTACGCCGCCTGGCCGAGCCCCTTGAGCGTGGTCGAGCCGGCCGGCTTCAGGTCGCTGAGAAACTGCGCCGGGCCGGCCTTGGTGCTCTCCACGACCGACAGGGTGAGGTCGGGATAGCCGGCCGCCGCGGTCTGCACGACGCAGGTCGACGTGGTGGCGACCTGGTCGGAGGCGGCCACGTCGAAGGCGACGCCGATCTTCTCCTGGATGAAGGCGTAGTCCCAGAGGATGCAGGCGCCACCGGCCGAGGCCGCGGGCTGCGTGACGACGGTGGCCGGTGGCGGGGCCGCGGCCGCCTTGTCCTCGCTGTCGTCGCAGCCGGTCAGGACGAGCAGCAGAGCCACTCCGACGACGAGCGCACGCACTAGTGGATCCCTTCCCGAGAGATTCGGGGCACACCGTACTGGTCTTGGAAGGGTGAGCGGAAGGCCGCGTCCGAGATGGTCGATGTGCGGACAGTGACGACACCGGCGGGCACTTCGGACTTCACGCCACTTGACACCGCGCGTCAAGGACCGAGAACATGGCGGCATGACCCGGGACGACCCACTCGTCGAGCAGATCGTGCGGCTCCTCGACGTGCGGCTGCTCGATCCGCTCGAGGTGCTGCTCGAGGGGGACGACGCGGTCGACGCGCTGCGGCGGCTAGTGCGGCTGCGCGCCCGCGGGTGGGCGTCGACCCTGCGCGACGGCGACGACACGGCCGCGACGATGGCCTCGGCCCGGCTGATCGCGACCCTCTATCCCGGTGACGGGCCGTTCGACCCGCCGGCCGCGTGGTGGGGCTCGCCGCTCGGACGGGTGGTGGCCCGGCGGGTCGGGCATCCGTGGTTCGAGTCGATCTCGTATGCCACCGCGGGCGCGATGCTCGGGATCACCCGGCAAGGCGTGCACGACCTGGTGAAACGCGGGCGGCTGCCCCGGCACCCGGACGGCGGAGTGCCGTCGGTGGCCGTACGGGATCGGCTGCGCTCCGCGCCCTCCGACTCTTCCGACACTTCCGACTCGCCTGGAGACTCTGATGATCAATGATCGGCTGATCGACGCGGGCGACGTGCCGCTCGCGGTCCGCGACTTCGGTGGGGACCAGCCGCCGCTGCTGTTGCTGCACGGCGCCGGGGGCAACCTGGCCATGATGACCACGCTGGCGCGCGCCCTGCGGCCGAACCACCGGGTGATCACCGTGGACCTGCGGGGGCACGGGCGCTCGGGCGAGGGCTCGTGGACGTGGGACACCGCGCTGGGCGACCTCGCGGCGGTGTGCGTACAGATGGAGATCGAACGGCCCGCCGTGGTGGGGCACTCGCTCGGCGGGATGCTGGCCGCGCTGTGGGGTCAGCGGCATCCGGAGGCGCCGGGCGTGGTGAGCCTCGACGGGAATCCGCCGCCGGTCACGCCGGCGCAGCTGCCGGGGCTGGACCCGGAGAAGGCGGCCGCCGAGCTGGCCCGGCTGCACGGGATCTTCGACCGGATGGCGGCCCTGGCCGGTCAGGTGATCGAGGCGGATCAGCTGGCCGACCTGGTCGAGCGGCAGCAGGCGGCGGCGCGCGACATGGGGGCCAACGAGAAGGTGTGGATCGAGGGCTTCCGGCGCAACCTCGCGCACGAGAACGGCGAGACGTCGATGCGCCCCTCGGCCGCGGTGACGACCCAATTGCGTACGCTGATGAACGAACTTGATCTTGGCCCGGTGTACGCCGCGACGTCGTGCCCGGAGCTGGTCGTGCTGGCCACCCGCAACCTGCCCGAGCAGGAGCCGTTCGCCGAGCTCTACGAGGCGCACCGGCGCTATCTGCTCGACCAGGTGCGCGCGGCCGGGCACCCGCGATACATCCAGCTGGCCGACGCCTCGCACGCGATGGTGATCGAGCAGCCGGCCGTGCTGGCCGGGCTGATCACCGATTTTCTGCGCTCGAAGTAGCCAAGAGATAGACGGGCAGCCGGGTCAGGCAGCTCTCCCAGCCAGCCCTGTACATCTCGGCGGTCTCGTCGTCGACCTGGTCGTGGACGATCAGCAGATCGGTGCCGGCGCCGGACGGGGTGAGCTCGATCGTCACCCGGCTGTCCCGGTCGTCGCCGGCCCAGCGCCACGACTGCACCAGGCGGCGGGGCGGGTCGAGCTCGAGATACTCCCCCGCGAAGCCCATGTCGCCCGCGTCGATGCCGAAACGGCCGCCGACGACCGGGTCGGAGTGGGCGCGCGGGTGCATCGAGGCCGGCCAATACCAAGCGGTGAGCGCCTCGGCGTCGGTCAGTGCGGACCACACCCGTACGGGCGTGGCTTCTACGTTTGACTTGATCACCGCGGACTTGTCGTACGCCATGGACCGAGGCTGTCAGTCCCCGGACTTTCCCGCCACCCCGTCCGGGGCCGGCTCGATGGGCCGGGTGGCGCCCGAGGCGAGCAGGCCCAGGGCCAGGGCGCCGAAGACGCACAGCATCGCCCGGAGGACGCCCACGTGCTCGGCGAGCAGGCCGATCAGGGGCGGGCCGGCCAGGAAAGCGCCGTAGCCGACCGAGCCAGCCACCGAGACGCGGATGGCGGCGCGGGCCGGATCGTCGGCGGCCGAGCTCATGCCGATCGGGAAACCCAGCGACGCGCCCGCGCCCCAGAGCAACGCGCCCGCGATCGCGAACGGGACGGCGATCTCGGAGACGACCAGCAGCAGACCGAGGGCGGCCGACGCCGCGGTGAGGCGCAGGGTGAGGACGCGGCCCCAACGCTCGATCGCGTAGCCGCCGAAGAGCCGGCCCAGCGTCATCGCGGTGACGAAACTCCCGAACGCGATGGCGGCGATCGTGTCGTCGGCCCGATAGCCGTCGACCAGGCCGATGGCCAGCCAGTCGTTGGCCGTGCCCTCCGTGAAGCCGAAGCCGAGCATGACCAGGCCGATCAGCACGGTCCGGGGCTCCCGCCAGGCCTGGCCCACGCTCATCGCGGGCTTCTCACCGGCGGGCAGCGGGTGGTAGGGCAGGAATTTGCGTACGGTCGGGGCCGTGACCGCCGCCGCCAGCGCCGCGGTGATGTAAAGCTGAGCCCAGATCGGCAGGTCGACCGCGGCCGCGACGGCGCTGAAGGCCGCGCCGAGCACCGTGCCCAGGCTGAAGCCGGCGTGGAAGCGGGGCATGATCGTGCGGCCCAGGCGGCGCTCGACGTCGGCCCCCTCGACGTTCATGGCGACGTCCCACGTGCTGTTGCCCATGCCGGTCAGCACCAGGCCCAGCCCGGCCAGCGGCACCGAGCCGACGAGGGTGCCGGTGGCCAGGCCGGTGAGCCCGAGCACCATCGACGTGCTGCCGATCAGCACCGCCCTGGCCGGGCCGAAGCGCTGCACGAGCGGGCCGGCCAGCGGGATGGCGCTGATCGCGGCCACCGACAGGCACAGCAGGAGCAGCCCGAAGCCGGCCGCCGAGAGGTCGAGACCGTCGCGGACCGCGGGGGCCCGGGCCAGCCATCCCGCGTACGCGAGGCCGTTTGTGGCAAAGGTGAAGCCGACTGCCACCTTGGCCAGTTCGAGGCGGGGACGATCGAACTCGGTGGCGCTCACGCCCCGAACTTACACGTTAAACCTGGCGGGCCTCGTGGAGATCGGGTTAACCTTCGGACGCGTGCCGGGGAGCGCGCCGAGACCCGCCGGAAGGCTTGAAGCCACCCCACGAGATTCGGTTGGGCGACGGCTGCCGACGCTCTGACCGCCCGTGCGGGTCCGGGCGCTGAGCGAGGTGCTCCGATGAAGACCCTGCCCGACAACCCCCACCTCGACCACCTGCGCCGCCAGGCCAAAGATCTGCTGGCCGGCCTGCGCGACACGCGCCCCGAGGCGACCCTGGCCGACGCACAGACGGCACTGGCCCGGCAATACGGCTTCCGCACCTGGGCCGACCTCAAGGCCGAGGTCGACCGTGGCCGCGGCGGCGCCGTCGAAGCCGGTCAGGCACTCGCCGAGCAGCTCGCGGACCGGTACGGGCTGGGCGCGGTGGTCGCGATGCGGTCGCTGGCCCGGCCGGACGAGATGGGCCGGCGCTGGCTGCTCGAGACCGGTCAGGGCCGCTGGGCGGTCCGCACCGTCGACGACGTCTATCCGGTCACCGACGGCGAGGAGAACACCCGCTTCCAGGAGGCCGCGCTGCGGGCCGGGGTCACGCTGCCCCGGCCGGTGCGCAGCCTCGACGGCCGGGTCGTCGAAGAGATCGGCGGGCACCGCTGGCGGGTCTACGAATCGGTGCGGTCCGGGCCGCCCCTCGCCGCGCCGGTCAGCGCGACCATCACCCGCGAGGTCGGGGCGCTGCTGGCGATCGTGCACGGGCTGCGGTTCCCGGCGGCGGAGATCTGCCCCTGGAACGACCGGCGGCTCTCGACCCGGGGCTGGGCCGAGCTGGCCGGGCCGGCCACGGCCAAGGGGGCGGCCTGGGCCCCGGTGCTGACCGCGGCGCTGCCCGCGCTGGCCGAGCTGGAGTCCATCGGGGACTGTCATGCCGCGACCACGGAACCGGTGCTGTGTCACAACAACTTCAACCCGGGGAACGTACGGGTGTCGAAAACTCTCGTGGTGAGCGGGTGGGAGCACGCGGCCGGGCTGCCACCGGAATGGGAACTGGCGGCGGCCCTGGCGAACTGGGCCGTCGACCCGAACGGCGGCGTGAACGAGGCCGGGGCGCGGGCCCTGCTCGAGGGTTACGGGTCGACACGGCCGCTGACCTTGGCCGACTTCCGCGGGACGGCGATCGGGCTGCAGAACTACGTGGCCGGGCAGGTGGAACTTGCGCTCGAAGCCACCGGCGACGAGGACGCCCGCTTCGCCGACCGCAACGTCCGGCATCTGCTGACCCACTTGCCGTCGCGGGCCGCCCTGGAGGAACTCGTCAGCTATTCGTAACTCGAACTGTTGGCGACGATGTTGATCCCGATGAGGGCGGCGCCGAAGAGCACGGGCCACAGCACGGCCCCGGTGTAGGCGCCGACTGCGGTGTCGGGGCGCGAGCGGCGGCTGTGCCACTGGCCGAGCAGGATCACCGCTACCAGGGCCGTCGCGAGGGCCGCCCACAACACGGCGACGTTACGGATCAGCCAGACGACCGTCAGCGCCGCTGCCCAGACCACCAGAGCTTGAGCCAGGCCGGAGAGGAGACGCATCGGCACACGGTAGCGGAATGACCCGGTCACTGGAGCTCGACCTCGATCTGGTCGTCGGCCAGCCACTGGAGGATGCGATCGAGGTCGACCTTCGCCCTCGCCAGGTGTGTGCGGGCCAGCGCCATCCAGAGTGACATCGACGAACAGCCCCTCGAAATCGGCGCGCGCCGCGAGCTCGACGTCCGGTTCTCCCATGACGGCTTCGTCAACCCAACAGCCAGCGAAGCGGGTGGGAGATCTCGTTCATGGCCCGAGTGTGCCGGACGCCGGAAAGCCGATGCCTCCCACCCGGAAACGGGTGGGAGGCATCGATGCCAACCCCGGTGTCAGCTGCAGCCGGAGGTGGAGCCGCAGCCTTCGCAGACGTAGCAGCTGCCGGCGCGGCGCATCTTGGTGCCGCAGGTGAAGCAGAGCGGCGCGTCGGCCGAGTGGCCGGTGACGACCTCGAGCAGCTCGGTGGAGGAGCCGGCCGAGGACGGCGCGGCCTTTTCCGGCTCCGCCGTCGGGATCACGGCGTCGGCCGGGGCGGTGGCCCCGCCGACCGGGGCGGAGACCGGGGCGGAGGCGGCCAGGGTGGTCACGACCTGGTCGACCGCGGCGGCCTCGGCCGCTGCCTCGGCCTGGACCTGGGCGGCACGCTCCTTGGCGGTGAAGATGCCCAGGTCGGCGCGGGTGTCGTACGGCAGGAAGTCGAGCGCCAGGCGACGGAAGATGTAGTCCATCACCGACGCTGCCATGCGCACGTCCGGGTCGTCGGTCATGCCGGCCGGCTCGAAGCGCATGTTGGTGAACTTGCTGACGTACGTCTCCAGCGGGACGCCGTACTGCAGGCCTATCGAGATCGCGACGGAGAAGGCGTCCATGACCCCGGCCAGGGTCGAACCCTGCTTCGACATCTTGAGGAAGACCTCGCCGAGGCCGTCGTCCGGGTAGGACGACGCGGTGAGGTAGCCCTCGGCCCCGCCGACCGAGAAGGAGACCGTCTCGGACGGGCGCTTCTTGGGCAGCCGCTTGCGGACCGGGCGGTATTCGATGACCTTCTCGACGACCTTCTCGACCTCGGCCGCGGGGGCCTCGGTGGCGGCGGTCTCGGTCGAGGCGGTGCCGGACTTCTTGCCGGCCGCGGAGAGCGGCTGGCCGACCTTGCAGTTGTCGCGGTAGATCGCGAGCGCCTTCAGGCCGAGCTTCCAGCCCTGGTAGTGGATCTCCTCGATCTCCTCGACGGTCGCCGTCTCGGGCATGTTGACCGTCTTGGAGATGGCGCCCGAGATGAACGGCTGCACGGCGGCCATCATGCGCACGTGGCCGAGCGGCGAGATCACGCGCTCGCCCATGGCGCAGTCGAAGACCGGGTAGTGCTCGGGCTTGAGGCCCGGCGCGTCGACGACGTTGCCGTGGTCGGAGATGTGCTCGACGATCGCCTCGACCTGCTCCTCGGGGTAGCCGAGGCTGCGCAGGGCGCGCGGGACCGTCTGGTTGACGATCTGCATCGAGCCGCCGCCGACGAGCTTCTTGAACTTGACCAGGGCCAGGTCGGGCTCGATGCCGGTGGTGTCGCAGTCCATCATCAGGCCGATGGTGCCGGTCGGGGCGAGCACCGACGCCTGGGCGTTGCGCCAGCCGTTCTTCTCGCCGATCTTGAGGCCGTCCTGCCACTGCTTGCCGGCCTCGCGGGCCAGCTCGGCGGCGATCGGGTGCGCCGGGCGGATGTCGTCGCTGGCCGCGGCGTGCTTGCGCATGACCCGCTTGTGGGCGTCGGCGTTGCGGGCGTAACCCTCGTACGGCCCGACGACTCCGGCCAGCTCGGCCGAGCGACGATACGCCGTGCCGGTCATCACCGAGGTGATCGCGGCGGCGACGCTGCGGCCCGCCTCCGAGTCGTACGGCAGGCCGGAGGCCATCAGCAGGGCGCCGATGTTCGCGTAGCCGATGCCGAGCTGACGGTAGGCGCGGGTGGTGATGCCGATCTTCTCGGTCGGGAAGTCGGCGAACGAGATCGAGATCTCCATCGCGGTGATGATGAACTCGACGCTCTTCACGAACTTCTCGGTCTCGAAGCCGCCGTCGGCCTTGAGGAACTTCATGAGGTTGAGCGAGGCCAGGTTGCAGGACGAGTCGTCCAGCGACATGTATTCCGAGCACGGGTTGGACGCGGTGATCCGGCCGGTCTCGGGGTTGGTGTGCCAGTCGTTGATGATGTCGTCGTACTGCAGGCCGGGGTCGGCGCACTCCCAAGCGGCCTGGGCGATGTCGCGGAAGAGCTTCTTGGCGTCGACCTTCTCGATGACCTCGCCGTCGAGCCGGCCGCGCAGGCCGAACTCAGTGCCCTCCTCGTACGCCCGCATGAACTCGTCCGAGACGCGGACCGAGTTGTTGGCGTTCTGATACTGCACGGAGACGATGTCGTCGCCGCCGAGGTCCATGTCGAACCCGGCGTCGCGCAGCGCGCGGATCTTGTCTTCCTCACGCGCCTTGGTGCGCACGAACTCCTCGATGTCGGGGTGATCGACGTCGAGGATGACCATCTTGGCGGCCCGGCGGGTGGCGCCACCGGACTTGATCGTGCCGGCGCTGGCGTCGGCGCCGCGCATGAAGCTCACCGGGCCACTGGCGGTCCCCCCGGACGACAGCAGCTCCTTGGAGGAGCGGATGCGGGACAGGTTCACGCCGGAGCCCGAACCGCCCTTGAAGATCAGGCCCTCCTCCTTGTACCAGTCGAGAATCGAGTCCATCGAGTCGTCGACCGAGAGGATGAAGCACGCGCTGACCTGCTGCGGCGACTTGGTGCCGACGTTGAACCAGACCGGCGAGTTGAAGCTGAACACCTGGTGCATCAGCATCCAGGTGAGCTCGTGATCGAACAGCTCGGCGTCGGCCTTGGTGGCGAAGTAGCCGTTCTTCTCGCCCGCCTTGCGGTACGTCGAGACGACCCGGTCGATCAGCTGCTTGAGCGACCACTCGCGGTCGGCCGTGCCCACGGCGCCCCGGAAGTACTTGGTGGTGACGATGTTCGCCGCGTTGACACTCCACGCGGTCGGGAACTCGACGCCCTTCTGCTCGAAGTTGATCGAGCCGTCCCGCCAGTTCGTCATGACGACGTCGCGGCGCTCCCACTCGACCTCGTCGTACGGGTGGACTCCCTCGGTCGTCCAGACCCGCTCGACCCGCAGCCCCCCGCCGGCCGCGCTCACGCCGTTCGCACGGCTGCGCTGCCGACCTGCTGTGATGCCGTCCCCGGCCATACTGCTCCCCCTCGAAAAAATGCCGCTACTGCCGTCAAGCCCGTGGTGCGCGACCGCCGGACCGCGGGGCCACGGGGTGTCGCACCCCGGCCTCGCGGGCGATCGTCGCCTCGCGCAGCGCCGTGATCTCCCTCTCGAACTCGTCGAGCGAGTCGAAGGACTTGTAGACGCTGGCGAACCGGAGATAAGCCACCTGGTCGAGCTCTCGCAGCGGAGCGAGGATGGCCAGGCCCACTTCGTGGCTGGGCACCTCGGCCGCGCCCTTGGCCCGGACGGTCTCCTCGACCTTCTGCGCGAGCAGCGCGATCGAGTCCTCGTCGACGGGCCGGCCCTGGCAGGCCTTGCGAACCCCGCTCATGATCTTTGCCCGGCTGAACGGCTCGGTGACACCGCTGCGCTTCACGACGGCGAGGATCGCCTCCTCGACCGTGGTGAACCGCTTGCCGCACTCGGGGCACGATCGACGGCGACGGATCAGCTGACCGTCGTCGGCCTCGCGCGAGTCGACCACCCGTGAATCGGCGTGGCGACAGTACGGGCAGCGCACCTCGGACCCCCTTCAGCACCCTCCACGATCGCCCGCAGGCACGCAAAAACACGGCGGTTCGCCGGTTACTCACCAGCTGACGCCGTTACGGCCGGTAGATGAACGGTGGAGGTGAACCCCAACCAGTGGATGACTTACACCCTTGTAACTACTAGATGTTGGGGTAGACGCTATGCCGCGGCGGACACCGGCGCAAGTTCACCGGCGGGTCGGCGCGCCGTATTTTGCGACTCAACACGAGCGGTGGACCGGCGGTCACGGACCGCTGAGATCAGACGGCCCGCGGCAAGATCAAAACATCGCCGGCGGCCACGCCGTAGCCCGACAGGCCGTTGAGCCGGCGCAATTCGTCGACGGCGGCCTGGCCGTCACGGCTCGGCATCGAGCGGGCCGCGATGTCCCACAGCGTGTCGCCCGAGCGGACCACGATCGTCGGCGGCGGACCGGCGGGAGACTGCTCGGCCCGGGACGCGGTGGTGAACAACACGGCACTGGCCAGCGAGGCCAGCACGACCAGGAGGCCGAGGACGACGACGCGGCCGCGACGGGTGAGTCGCAGCGGAGGCTCCACGTGCCGCACCTGGTTCGCCACCATGACGTTCCCTCCACCGAGAGGCGATCTTCGTACGAGCGTTCGATCGAACGCCCGTACGACGGTCTATCAGAACACGCGTACGGAAGTCGAGCACTTCCGGGCGACACGCCGGAGGAATGTCGTACAGATGTTTGAATATGTCGTACCGCGCCATTACGGTCTTCCCTCAAGAGGGTCAGCCGGGCGAGCGCCATCCCCACGGTGCGAGCCGGCTCCGCGAACGCAGGACGCACCACGTGCCCCACCCCACGGGGCACTGGCCGACAGGGAGGGCGGACGTGTCGACCGACGACCGGACGAGCAGCCGGCAACATCAGACCAAGCCAGACAGCGGAGCGGCGCTGCGCCGCCGCACACCGAGCCGCGGGCGTGCCGCCGACGCGCCGCAACTGCGCTCGGTCACCCCGGTGGTCAGCCAGTTCCCCGAGCCGGTCACCGCCGACCTGACCGCCCGGCAGAAGCGCATTCTCGAGTTCATCCGCGACTGGGTGGAGCGTTACGGCTATCCGCCCAGCGTGCGGGAGATCGGCGAGGCGGTCGGCCTGGTCTCGCCGTCAAGCGTGGCCTATCAGCTGAAGGCGCTGGAGACCAAGGGCTTCCTGCGGCGCGACCCCAACCGGCCGCGCGCCGTCGACGTCCGCTCCCCCAACGAGATGGTCGACGAGGAGGGCCTGCGCTCGGCGCGCCCCCAGCCGGCGTACGTGCCGCTGGTCGGGCGGATCGCCGCCGGTGGCCCGATCCTGGCCGAGCAGGCCGTCGAGGAGTTCTTCCCGCTGCCGCGCGAGCTGGTCGGCGAGGGCGAGGTCTTCATGCTCGAGGTCAAGGGCGACTCGATGATCGACGCGGCGATCTGCAACGGCGACTGGGTCGTCGTGCGGCAGCAGCCGACGGCGAACGCGGGCGACATCGTGGCCGCCATGATCGACGGCGAGGCCACGGTGAAGAGCTATCGACAGCGCGACGGGCACGTCTGGCTGATGCCGGCCAACCCCGCGTTCGACCCGATCCCGGGCGACGACGCGACCATCATGGGCCGCGTCGTGGCCGTGCTGCGCCGGGTCTGACGAAGCGGCAGAAGATCAGCGCCGGGGGCCGTATCCGTCGAAACGGCCCTCGGGACGCTGCTGCTGGAAGTCGTTGCGACCGCCGTAGACGCCACCGCCACCGCCACCACGCGGCGGAGGCTGCTGACCGCGCGGCGGTTGCTGGCCGCGGGGAGGTTGCTGGCCACCCCGCGGCGGCTGGCCCTGCGGCCCACGCGGCGGTTGACCCTGCGGCCCACGCGGCGGTTGACCCTGCGGCCCACGCGGAGGCTGGCCCTGGGGACCGCGAGGCGGCTGACCCTGCGGGCCACGGGGAGGCTGACCCTGCGGGCCCCGAGGCGGCTGGCCCTGAGGACCACGCGGCGGCTGACCCTGCGGGCCCCGAGGCGGCTGGCCCTGAGGACCACGGGGCGGCTGACCTTGCGGGCCACGCGGAGGCTGACCACCCTGCGGGCCGCCGTAGACCCCGGCCCGCGCCGGCTGCTGCTGCCCGTTGGCGGGTCGTCCTTGCGGCTTGGCACCAGGGCCGCCGGGCCCACCAGGCCGCTGCCCATGGGGGTTGCCGCCGTAGACACCGGACTTGGGCCCGGCCGGCTTGCCGTTGACCGGCCCCGACCGCGCGCCGCCATAGACCCCGGACCGCTGCGGCGCCCCGCCGACCCCGATCAGCTCGGTCTCGGGCTCGCCCGCGAGCGGGTTCTTGAAGCCGTCGTCGTCACCGTCGTCGTCGGCGGCCGGCGCGGCGGCCACCCGCTTGCGGTGCTTGACGATCCCCATCGCGCCCACGCCCACGAGGATCAGCCCGAGCAGGCCGACCCCGCCCACGGCGTAGGTGATGTCGCTGAGCTCGAGGTTCGCATACCAGGCGCCGCCCTCGTCCTCGCCCGCGTCCTTGGCCGCGCTGGCGACCGTGGTGGCCGGCGTGTAACGCAGGATGTAGTTCGGCGTTTCGGTCTCGCCGCTCATGTCCGACGTCGTGTAGAAGAACTTGCCGTCGGGGCTGTAGGCGATCGCCTCGCCCAGCGTCTCGTTGGGCAGCCCGGTCGTGCGGGGCCGGCCCTTGATCGCGGCGAGCACGTCACCGTTCTTGACGTCCCACTCGAGCGCGTCGGTGTAAGTCCGCAGGGCGACCTTGCCGCCGCCGGGCGCCACCGCGCCGCCGCTGATCGTCTTGTTGCCGATCCGCGCGTACGGCCCGCCGGCGGTCTGCGTCGCGGAGGGCTGGATCTCGGCGACGCGCCGCATCGGCACGCCTTCCTCGTTGTTCGACTTGAGCGCGGCGGTCGGCTGGTAGACCCCGGCCGGCTTGCCGATCTCCTTGGTGACGATCAGCGGGGTGCCGTCGCCGTTGAGCAACATCGCCTCGGCGTCGTGCTTGTCGCCCTCGGGGTAGGAGAGCCGGTGCAGCACCGGCTCGCCCTTGCCGGTGGCCGGCAGCGACCAGAGGCCGATCGTGGGCCGGCTCTTGTCGTTGTCGAAGTTGTTGTCGCCGATGTCGGCGACCCACAGCGTCTTGCCGTCGGGCGAAAGGATCAGGTCTTCCGGATCGAGCTGGCCCTTGCCGCTGTATTTGACGGCGTTGGTGACCTCGCACTTGGTGTCGAGGAAGAAGATGCGCTTGTTGGCGTTCTCGCCGGTGCTGTCGTTGATCACGACGTAGCCCGTCTTGGTGGCCACCAGCCCGGACGCCTCGTTGATCCGCTTGTCCTTGATCTGGCACATCTTCTTGCCAGCCACGGAGGGCACGCTGACCGTGGGGATCGGATCGTCGGCAAACGCCGCGGACGAGCCGATCATCACCAGCCCGGAGGCCACGATCACCGGGAACACGAGACGCCGCATCCGATCAGTGTCGCATGAGCTTTCCAGGACCGGTGTTACGCCTGGATCTCGTGAATGCGTTATGTCGGTTTAGCCGCGAACTCGGCAAAGCCGGCCGGTCGAGAGGACCGGCCGGCGTTGTCGGCTAGATCACGAAGTTGGCCAGATCGGCCGCCAGCGCCTCGCCGACGCGGACCCGCAGCTCGGTGCCGGCCTCGACGTGCTGGGTCTGCAGCACCTGACCGGTGCGGTGGATCCGGGCCACCAGGTCACCACGGTCGTACGGCAGCAGGACGCGCATGTCGATCGCCGGGCGCGGCAGCTTCTCGGCGATCGCCTGGTGCAGCTCGGCGATGCCCGCGCCGGACTTGGCCGACACGAACACGGCGTCGGGCCACGCGCGCTTGAGGCGCAGCACCGTCTCCTCGTCGGCGGCGTCCATCTTGTTGATCACCAGCAGCTCGGGGATCGCGTCGGCGCTCACCTCGGCCAGCACCTCGCGGACCGCGCTGACCTGACCCTCGGGGTCGGGGTGGGCGCCGTCGACGACGTGCACGACCAGGTCGGCGTACGAGACTTCCTCGAGCGTGGAGCGGAACGCTTCCACGATCTGGTGCGGCAGGTGCCGGACGAAGCCGACCGTGTCGGACAGCGTGTAGACGCGCCCGTCCTCGGCCGAGGTGCGCCGGGTGGTCGGGTCGAGCGTGGCGAACAGCGCGTCCTCCACCAGCACGCCGGCCTGGGTCAGCCGGTTGAGCAGGCTGGACTTGCCCGCGTTGGTGTAGCCGGCGATCGCCACGGCCGGGACGCCGCTGCTCGCACGGCGCGAGCGCTTGGTCTGCCGTACGGTGCGCATGGCCTTGATCTCCCGGCGCAGCTTCGCGATGCGCTGGTTGATGCGGCGGCGATCGGTCTCGAGCTTGGTCTCACCGGGACCACGCGTCCCGACGCCACCACCGCCCGAGCCACCGCCGGCGCCACCACCCTGCCGGGACAGCGACTCACCCCAGCCCCGCAGCCGCGGCAGCAGGTATTGCAGCTGGGCCAGCTCGACCTGGGCCTTACCCTCTTTGCTCTTCGCGTGCTGGGCGAAGATGTCGAGGATCAGCGCCGTACGGTCGACGACCTTGACCTTGACCTGCTGCTCGAGGTTGCGCAGCTGGCTCGGGGAGAGCTCGCCGTCGCAGATGACCGTGTCGGCGCCGGTGGCGACCACCGCGTCGCGCAGCTCGTCGACCTTGCCGCGACCGATGAAGGTGGCGGTGTCGGGACGGGAGCGCCGCTGGATCAGGCCCTCGAGCACCTGCGAACCGGCGGTCTCGGCCAGCGCGGCCAGCTCGGTCAGCGAGTTGTCGGCATCGGAGACGCTGCCCTCGGTCCAGACGCCGACCAGAACGACCCGCTCGAGCCGCAGCTGCCGATACTCGACCTCGGTGATGTCGGTGAGCTCGGTGGAGAGACCGGCAACCCGCCGCAGCGAGTGCCGCTCCTCGAGCTCGAGGTCGCCGGTCGTGACGTCGTCCGGCTCGTCAAGTTCCAGTACGGGTGCCTGGTAAGTGTTTCGCAAAAGGTGACCTCCTCGGCCCCGATCGTGGCACGTGACCGTTCTCGGCGCATCCACTTAACGTGGCCGGGCGTTTGATTGAAGCGTTGTTTAATTCAGGTAGGGCGGCGGGTGGGGAGGAGGACGTGAGTGCTGGGCTCTCCTATAACTACCCGGATGGAATCCGATATTCCACAGGAGCAAGATTACGGTGACGCACCCACCAATGTCGGAGGGAACACCGTGGTGACGACCCGCCTGCCGAGCGCAGGATTCTCGATCACGATCCGGATAGCAGTGACCGCGGACGCCTCGTCCATCGGCCGTCTCACCACCTGTGTCGGCGAGGCCGGCGCGATCGTGACGGCCCTCGACGTGGTCGACTCGGACCCCACTCGCGTGCTCGTCGACCTCACCTGCGACACGGCCGACTCCAGCCACGCCGACCAGGTCGTCAAGCAGCTCGAGGAGCAGGACGGCGTCGACGTCCGCAAGGTCTCCGACCGCACCTTCCTGCTGCACCTGGGTGGCAAGATCGAGGTGCAGTCGAAGGTCGCGCTGCGCACCCGTGACGAGCTCTCCCGGGCCTACACGCCGGGTGTCGCCCGCGTCTGCATGGCGATCGCCGAGAACCCGGCCGACGCCCGCCGCCTGACCATCAAGCGCAACACGGTCGCCGTGG
The DNA here is from genome assembly GCF_016785085.1 of Paractinoplanes lichenicola. Classification (GTDB taxonomy): domain Bacteria; phylum Actinomycetota; class Actinomycetes; order Mycobacteriales; family Micromonosporaceae; genus Actinoplanes; species Actinoplanes lichenicola. The sequence continues at coordinate 117,513 of NZ_JAENHO010000002.1, read as the reverse complement.
TCAGCGACGGCTCGGCCGTGCTGGGCCTGGGCAACATCGGCCCGGCCGCGGCCATGCCGGTCATGGAGGGCAAGGCCGCGCTGTTCAAGCGGTTCGGCGGCGTGGACGCCTGGCCGGTCGTGCTCGACACCCAGGACACCGACGAGATTGTGCGCATCGTGAAAGCGATCGCGCCGGCCTACGGCGGCATCAACCTCGAGGACATCGCCGCGCCGCGCTGTTTCGAGATCGAGGCGCGGCTCCGCGAGCAGCTCGACATTCCGGTCTTCCACGACGACCAGCACGGCACGGCCATCTGCGTGCTCGCGGCGCTGACCAACGCGCTGCGGGTGGTCGGCAAGCGACTCGAGGACGTCCGGGTCGTGGTGTCGGGCGCGGGCGCGGCGGGCACGGCGATCATGAAGCTGCTGCTGCGCCAGGGCGTGGGCGACATCATCGCGTACGACCGGAAGGGCGCCCTGCACCGCGGGATGGCCGACATGTCGGAGACCTGGCAGTGGCTGGCCGAGAACACCAACAAGGACAACTATTCGGGTGACCTGCCCGGCGCGATCGTCGGCGCCGACGTGTTCATCGGCGTGAGCGCGCCCAACCTGCTCACCGGTGACGACGTGGCCAAGATGGCCGAGAAGTCGATCGTCTTCGCGCTGGCCAACCCCGACCCCGAGGTCGACCCGCGCGAGGCCCGCCGGCACGCCGCGGTCGTCGCCACCGGCCGGTCCGACCAGCCCAACCAGATCAACAACGTGCTGGCGTTCCCCGGCGTCTTCCGCGGCATGCTCGACGTCAGCGCCGAGGAGTTCACCGAGGAGATGGCGCTGGCCGCGGCGCGCGCGATCGCCGACGTGGTGGGCGAGGACAAGCTCAACCCCACCGTCATCATCCCGAGCGTCTTCGACCCGAAGGTCACTCCGGCCGTGGCCGCCGCCATCCGCGCCGCGGTCAAGGGGCCCTCTTCCGGATCGCACAACGCGAGTGCTCTGCCGGAGGCCGACCTCGAACAGGCGCCGGAAGAGACCTTCTAAAACCATTTCGTACGAGTTAGGACCAGTCCCGTGGTTTTGCGGCGGCCTTGATCAGTGGCCAAGGCCGTCGCGACGACCGGCTGAAGACTGACCGACGCTCTTTCAGCGCGCGGCGATCCAACCGGTCAGCTCGGCCACCCGGTCGGTGATCAGCCCGGCGATCCCGGACTCGGACAAGGGCGCCCACTCGGCCATGTCGTTGGCCGTCCACGCCATCACGTCGATGCCGCGGGCGGTCAGCGCGGCCACCGTCCGCGGGTCGCCCAGCACGTCGGCGGTCGACGGGTTGACGCACACCACTTCCAGCTCGTCGGCCAGGTCGAGCGTGTCGGCCTCGAAGCGCAGGCGCAGCAGGCCCCGGCGGACGACCGGGTCGACCTCGCGGACCAGTCGGACGATCTCGGGGTCGAAGCTCTGCACGATCGTGCGGTCGCGCGCCCCGGCCGCCCCGACCAGCTCGAGGATCGTCTTGACCTGGGGCAGCGTGGCGGGCGGCTTGATCTCCAGGAGCAGGTCGGCCTCGGTCAGCAGCTCCAGCACCGCGGCCAGCGTGGGGACGCGCACCCCGGCGTACGCGGGCGAGAACCACGAGCCGGCGTCGAGGGCGGCTACCGACTCGTACGGGGAATCCCAGACGTGACCCGAGCCCGAGGTCGTGCGGTCGAGCGTGCGGTCGTGGATCACCACGGGGACGTCGTCGGCCGTGGTGCGCACGTCGAACTCGATCAGCGTGGCGCCGCCGAGGACGGCCGCGGCGAAGGCGGGCAGCGTGTTCTCGGGGGCGACCGCTGAGTAGCCCCGGTGCGCCACGTTGTGCATCAGAGCAGCTCACCCGTCGCCACCAGCACCGCGGGACCCGCCAGCCACCAGCGATCCTCGCTGTCGTGCGTCACCGTCAGCCGCCCGCCGGGCAGGTCGACCGCGACCGTGCCCATGGCCAGGCCCGCGTCACGCAGCGCGACCGCACCCACAGCCAGCGCGCCCGAGCCGCACGAGAGCGTCTCGCCCGAGCCTCGCTCGTAGACGCGCATGGCCACGTGCAGGTCGGCCTCGGGCAGCGCGGGCGCGGGCACGACGAACTCGACGTTGACGCCCGAGGGGAACAGCGTCTTGTCGAAGCCGGGGGCCACGTGCAGGTCGAGCGAGTCGAGGGCCAGGCCGTCGTGCAGCTGGCAGACCAGGTGCGGGTTGCCGCAGTCGACGGCCACGCCGGGGAACGTCAGCGGGCCGGTGGTCGCGGTGCCCGCCGCGTACAGGGAAGGGCTTTTCATGTGCACCCGGATCTGGTCACCCTCGACCACCGCGTGCACCACGCCGGCCCGGGTGGCGACCGGAATATCCGAAAGGTCGGACACAAGGCCGTGGGCGACCAGGTAGCGGGTGAAGACCCGGACCCCGTTCCCGCACATCTCGGCGATCGAGCCGTCGCTGTTGCGATAGTCCATGAACCACTCGGCGTCACCGGCCATCGCCGCGCCGGCCGGATCCTTGGCCGCGCGCACCACCCGCAGCACACCGTCGGCACCGATGCCGAACCGCCGGTGACACAGGTCGGCGACCTGCGTGGCGGAAAGATCGAGCGCGCCGTCGACGTCCTCGACGATCACAAAGTCGTTGCCGGTTCCGTGGCCCTTGGAGAAATGCACCGAACCATCATTCCGTAAGGGCCAGGGCATCCGCCAACAGCGTCGGCGAGCCCCCGTCGAGCCAGGTGATCGACGGGTCGCGCCGGAACCACGAGCGCTGCCTCCGCACGAACCGGCGAGTCCCCCGTACGGTGTCCGCCTTGGCCTCTTCCTCCGCGGCGAGACCGTCGAGCTGCGCGAGCGCCTGTTGATAGCCGAGCGCGCGGGAGGCCGTACGGCCGTCTCGAAGGCCTTGCGGAAGAAGCGAACGGACCTCGTCGAGCAGCCCGGCCGCCCACATCAGGTCGACCCGCAGCGCGATCCGCTCGTCGAGCACGTCGGTCGGCCGGTCGACCCCGATCTGCACCGACGGGTAATGCGGTGTCGGCGCCGGCAGGGCCGCGGTGAACGGCTGCCCGGTCAGCTCAATGACCTCCAGCGCGCGCACGATGCGTCGCCCGTTCGAGGGAAGGATCTTCTCGGCCGCCACCGGATCCTGGTCGTGCAGCCGCGCATAGAGAGGTGAGGGCCCGGCCACAGCCAGCTCCGCCTCGAGCCGCGCCCGGATCTCAGGGTCGGTGCCCGGGAACTCGAACTCCTCCAGCACCGCCCGCACATAGAGCCCCGACCCGCCCACCAGCAGCGGCACCCGGCCCCGGGTCAGGATGTCGTCGATCGCCGCGCGGGCCAGCCCCTGATATTCGGCGACGGCCGCCGGAAAGGTCACGTCCCAGATGTCGAGCAGATGGTGCGGAACCCCGTCGCGCTCGGCCGGGGTGAGTTTCGCGGTGCCGATGTCCATGCCGCGGTATAGCTGCATCGAGTCCGCGTTGACCACTTCGCCGCCCAGTTCGTGCGCGAGAGCGATGCTGAGAGCCGACTTGCCCGCCGCCGTCGGCCCGACGACGGTGATCACGCGGGGAGCTCCTGCGAACGGCACGGAGCAACGGTAGGACAAGGTTTGGCCACGGTCATCGGCGGGCGCTTCCCCGTAACCGGGTTGGACCTGTGACAATGCGCGAGAAAGAATGCCGTAGAGAAGCTAGGCGTTCGACTGCGCTGTGGCGGTGGTCACCGATCAGGTGAGATCGGAGACGCCGGGAAGACGAGGATGGGTCATGAACGACTGGACGGCCTTCGGGCGCGTGGATGCCGACGGCACCGTGTACGTGAAGACCGCTGAGGGCGACCGGGTGGTCGGCTCCTGGCAGGCGGGCACCCCCGAGGAAGGCTTGGCCCACTTCGCGCGGCGCTTCGCCGACCTCGTGACCGAGGTCGAGCTCGTCGAGGCCCGCCTCAAGTCCGGCGCCGCCGACGCCTCGCATTCGCTGACGAGCGTCAAGCGCCTGCGCCAGCAGCTCGACGAGGCGCACGTGGTGGGCGACATCGAGGGGCTCGGCAACCGGCTCGACCGCCTGACCACCCTGGCCGAGGAGAAGGCCGGCGAGGCCCGGGCCGCCCGCGAGACGGCGCGCGCCGAGGCCGTCGCCCGCAAGACTGCCCTGGTCGAGGAGGCGGAGAAGATCGCCGCCGAGTCGACCGGCTGGAAGTCGGCCGGCGACCGCCTCAAGGAGATCCTCGACGAGTGGAAGACGATCCGCGGCGTCGACAAGAAGACCGACGGCGAGCTGTGGAAGCGGTTCGCCACGGCCCGCGACGGCTTCACCCGCCGCCGCGGCGCCCACTTCGCCACCCTCGACGGCCAGCGCAAGCAGGCCCAGACGGCCAAGGAAGACCTGGTCACCGAGGCCGAGAGCCTGGCCGAGTCGACCGAGTGGTCGACGACGGCCAACCGGCTCAAGGAGCTCATGTCCGAGTGGAAGGCCGCGCCGCGGGCCGCCAAGGAGGCCGAGCAGCGCCTCTGGGAACGCTTCCGGGCCGCTCAGGACGCCTTCTTCACCCGCCGCAGCGAGGTCTTCTCGGCCCGCGACGCCGAATACAAGGGCAACCTCGACAAGAAGCAGGCGATCCTGGCCGAGGTGGAGGCGCTCGACGTCGACGCCGACCCGCGGGGCGCGCAGAACAAGATGCGTGACGCGCAGGCCGCCTGGCACGACGCGGGCCGGGTGCCGCGCGAGTCGGCCGCCTCGCTCGACCGTCGCTGGCGGGCCGCCGAGGAGCGCATCCGCGTGGCGATGGACTCGGCCTGGCGCAAGACCACCCCGCAGGACAACCCGCTGCTGCAGCAGATGCGCGAGCAGGTGGCCGAGGCCGAGCAGCGCCTCGAACGAGCCAAGGCCGCCGGCGACGCCAAGCGGGTCAAGGAAGCGGAGCAGGCGCTCAACTCGAAGAAGCAGTTCCTGGCCCTCGCCGAGCAGGCTTCCTGAACCCATCCCGTACGAGTTCCGGCGGCTCCTCAACCTTCCGAGGGGCCCCCGGTTCTCCGGTCCCGCTTCGCCCGGCACGTGACACATCGCTCTCAGGGGGCGGCGTGCCCGCTCGGCGTGTGCGATCCTCTCCGCTGATCGAGCGGAGGAGATCGATGGCGGGGAACGTACGGTGGGCCGGGGTTGTGGCCGTGCTGGCGCTGGCCGGCGGCTGCGCGGAGATCGATGCGGGCGAGACGGTGTGGACGCTCTGGGCCGAGAAGTGCCCGGCCTGGACTGCTCCCGAACTGGCCGCGGCGGCACCGTCGGGCCCGCCCCAGACGGCCGACCTGCCCCACGTCACGACGCTCACCTGCGCCTACGGTTCGGCCGAGAAGCCGCCCGCGGTGATCGCGCACGTGCAGGTCGGCAAGAACGACGACCTTCGCGCCGCGGCCGTCGACGAGGCCCGCGAGCAGCGGGAGGCGGCCCGCGCCAACGACGAGCCGTTTGCGAGGTTGAGGTATTTTCCCAGCCCCGCGCAGGTCTACGCGTCCGGCGAGGGTGCGCTGGAGGCCACCCTGTGGACGGGCAACGCCAAGGTCCAGGCCACGATCCTGCTGCAGTCGCCGGTCACCACGCAGAAGCAGCTCGACGGGCACAAGGATCTGGTCAGCACCGCGCTGGAGGATCTAGCGGCCGGCGCCCTGACCTAGCCTTTCCAGCTCGGCCGGCGAAGCGTTGCCGCCCGAGCAGACGACGGCCACCTCGCGGCCGGCGAAGCGGTCCGGGAATTCCAGCAGGGCGGCCAACGCGGCCGCGCCGGCGCCCTCGGCCAGGGTGTGGGCGGTCGTGGCGAGCAGGCGTTGGGCCTCGGCGATGCGGTCGTCGGAGACCAGCACGAAGTCGGTCAGGTGCTTGCGCAGGATCTGCTGCGGCAGGTCGTAGCCGCGGCCGGTGGCCAGGCCCTCGACGCGGGTCTCGTTGGGGCGGACGCACGGGGTGCCCGAGCGCCACGAGTCGTGGGCCGCGGGCGAGGCCGCGGACTGCACGGCGATCACCTCGCAGCGCGGCGCCAGCGCCTCGGCGACGATCGCGGCGGCGGCCGCGCCCGTGCCGCTGCCGACGGGCACGACGATCGCTTCCAGGCCCGGGCGCGCGGTCAGGATCTCCTCGTAGAGCGTGCCCACGCCGGCCAGCAGCTCCGGGGTGTCGCCCGGGCTGACCAGGCGGTGACCGGTCTTCGCGGCGAGCTCGGTGGCGTGGGCTTCGGCATCGGCCAGCCGCGCGCCGGTCAGGACGACCGTGGCGCCCCAGGCCCGCACCGCGGCGACCTTGGCCGGGTTGGCGCCCTCGGGCATGACGATCGTGCACGGGGTGTCGAAGAGGTGGCCGGCCCAGGCCATCGACTGCGCGTGATTGCCGGTCGAATAGGTGACCATGCCACGACCGGGCGTCGAGGCGAGCAGGTTGAGCGCGCCGCGGGCCTTGAAGGCGCCGACCGGCTGCGTGTTCTCGTGCTTGACGTGCACGGTCGCGCCGACGGCGGCGTTCAGCACCGGGTACGACCACATCGGGGTGGGCGGCAGGTGGCGGGTGACTGTGGGGACGGCGGCGCGCACATCGGCGTACGAGAACATGCCTTTGATCGTCGCCCCGGCATCACTGATCGGTCCAATGCCACCTGCCGAGGAAACTCATAGACGGGATCGATAGGTTGGCCTGATGCTCGACGTCACCCGCCTGCGCGTGCTGGTCGCCGTGGCCCGGCACAAAAGCGTCACCGCCGCCGCCGAGGCGCTGCATTACGCCCAGCCCTCGGTCAGCCACCACCTCGCCCGGCTCGAGGCCGAGACCGGCAGCCGGCTGGTGCAGCGGGTGGGTCGCGGGATCCGGCTGACCGAGGCGGGACGGCTGCTGGCCGATCGGGCCGAGGAGATCCTGGGCCGCCTCGACGCGGCCGAGGAGGAGCTGGCCGCGCACTCGGGGCTGCGGGCGGGACGCGTCCGGCTGGCGGCTTTCCCCTCGGCCCTCGGCACCTTCGTGCCCGCCGCGGCGGCCGCCTTCGACGCCGAGCATCCCGGAGTCGACCTGCGCTTCCGTGAGGCCGAGCCGCCCGAGGCGATCGGGCTGCTGCGCCGGGGCGAGGTGGACGTGGCGGTGATCTTCACGCATGACGACGGTCCCGACGTGGCCGGCCTGCGCACCGAGCAGCTCTTCGAGGACGAGACCTACCTGGTCGCACCCGAGGACTGGCCGGGTGACCGGCTCGCCGACCATCGCGAGCGACGCTGGATCGGCGGGTGTGAGCGGTGCCGCGACGAGCTGCTGCGGGCGTGCGCGGCCGAGGGGTTCACGCCCGACATCCGGTTCACCACCGACGACTACGTGGCGGCGCAGCAGCTGGTGGCGCGCAACCTCGGGGTCACCACGCTGCCCGCGCTCGCGCTGACGGCCCATCGCAACGACCGCGTACGGGTGGTGAGGTTGCCCGGACGGGTGCGGCGGGTGCTCGTCGCGGTGGCCGGGGCGGCGCCCGACCCGCCCGCGACGAGGGCGCTGCTGGAGCGGATCAGAGCGAGCAGCCCTCGGCCGCCGGCAGCGGGGCCGGAACCCCGAGCGACGGCAGGCCGAGCGAGACACCCTTGAGCTTCGGCGTGCGGCCGGCCTCGAAGGCGTCGCCCGCGCGGGTGCGGCGGTGGCTGAGCGGCTCGCCGTCGGCGTTGAGGTGGTGCGGCGCCGCGTACGTCACCACGGTCTCGACGATGTCGCCGGGGCGCGGGGCGAGGCCGCCGGTCGCGAAGTGCACCAGCCGGCCGTCCCGGGCCCGGCCGCTCATCCGGCCCGTACGCTCGTCCTTGCGCCCCTCGCCGACCGCGACGAGCACCTCGACCTTCTCGCCGACGAGCCGCTTGTTCTCGGCCCACGTGGTCTCCTCGAGCAGCGCGATCAGCCGCTCGTAGCGCTCCTGCACGACGGCCTTGGGCAGCTGCTCCTCCATGATCGCGGCGGGGGTGCCGGGGCGCTTCGAATACTGGAACGTGAAGGCGCTGGAGAACCGGGCCCGCCGCACGACCTCGAGGGTCTGCTCGAAATCCTCGTCGGTCTCGCCGGGGAAGCCGACGATGATGTCGGTGGTGATCGCGGCGTCGGGCATCGCGGCCCGCACCTTGTCGATGATGCCGAGGTATTTCTCCTGGCGGTAGCTGCGGCGCATGGCCTTGAGCACCCGGTCGGAGCCGGACTGCAGCGGCATGTGCAGCGAGTGGCAGACGTTCGGCGTCTCGGCCATCGCGGCGATCACGTCGTCGGTGAAGTCCTTGGGGTGGGGGCTGGTGAAACGCACCCGCTCCAGCCCCTCGATCTGACCGGTCGAGCGCAGCAGCTTGCCGAACGCCAGACGGTCGCCGAACTCCACCCCGTACGAGTTGACGTTCTGCCCGAGCAGCGTGACCTCGAGGACGCCCTCTTTCGTCAGGGCTTCGACGTCGGCCAGGATTTCGCCGGGGCGGCGGTCCTTCTCCTTGCCACGCAGCGACGGCACGATGCAGAACGTGCAGGTGTTGTTGCAGCCCACGGAGATCGAGACCCAGCCCGCGTACGTCGATTCGCGCTTGGTGGGCAGCGTCGACGGGAACACCTCGAGCGACTCGAGGATCTCGACCTCGGCCTCCTGGTTGTGCCGGGCGCGTTCGAGCAGCGCGGGCAGCGAGCCGATGTTGTGGGTGCCGAAGACGACGTCGACCCAGGGCGCCTTCTTGACGATGTCGCCGCGGTCCTTCTGGGCCAGGCAGCCGCCGACCGCGATCTGCATGTCCGGATTCTTGACCTTGGTCGGGCGCAGGTGGCCGAGGTTGCCGTAGAGGCGGTTGTCGGCATTTTCCCGTACGGCACAGGTGTTGAACACCACGACGTCGGCCGACTCGGGGTCGGCGGCGCGCACGTAGCCCGCGTCCTCCATCAGACCGGAGATGCGCTCGCTGTCGTGCACGTTCATCTGGCAGCCGTACGTGCGCACGTCGTACGTGCGCGTGGCGCCCACAGTCTCTGTAGTCATGGCAATTGACCAGGGTACGCCGTAGTCGATTCAGGCGGCAGGGCGCTCGCAACCAGTGGGTCCGCCGTCGCACGAACGCACGTTGCGCCGCTCCGGGCCGTCGTCGGTCTCGACCTCGTCGACGTGCACCAGCCCGAGGCTGCCGTCGGGCCGGGCCAGCACGTACCTCGTCGGGTCGAGGGTGTCGTCCGGAAGGATGATCTCGACCTCGAGCCGCACCGCGACCGCGCTGGCCGCGGTGGCCTCGGCGAGGTCCTCCGGGGCCAGGTAGACATCGATCAGCGTCGGGAAGTCGCCCCCGACGTGATAGACGTCGCACAACATGGCGCCACCGGCCGGCTCCGGGCCGAGCGGCACGACTGAGCGCTCCAGCGCGCCCGCGAGCGCGCTGTGGACCCGCTCCTCGGATAGGGACGATGAGGCGGCCCAGTTCCAAAGGCCGCCTGTCGGATCCATGTCAGCCATACCGAACATGGTGGACAAAGGTCGCGCCTCGCACTTCCTGTGTTACCGCTCCGTGACCATTCTCGGTGTGAACCGATACAACAGCCCCCATAGAGTGTGCCCATCCGGGTGATCCGCCAGAACAGGGACGGTGGTCCAGCAGTGTCCGACGAGGCTCTCATCGTCCTCGACAAAGTGAACAAGTGGTTCGGTCCGCTGCACGTGCTCAACGACGTGAGTCTCACCGTCGCCAAGGGCGAAGTCGTAGTCGTGATCGGACCGTCGGGTTCCGGTAAATCCACGCTTTGTCGCTCCATCAACCGGCTCGAGCCGATCAACGACGGCACCATCACCTTCGACGGCCAGGCGCTGCCCGCCGAGGGCCGCCCGCTCGCGCGGCTGCGCAGCGAGGTCGGCATGGTGTTCCAGTCCTTCAACCTGTTCGCGCACAAGACGATCCTGCAGAACGTCATGCTCGGCCCGCTGAAGGTGCGCAAGGAGAAGCCGGCCGTCGTCCGTGACCGTGCCATGTCCCTGCTCGACCGGGTCGGCATCGGCAACCAGGCGGAGAAATACCCGGCCCAGCTCTCCGGCGGCCAGCAGCAGCGCGTGGCCATCGCCCGCGCCCTGGCCATGCAGCCCAAAGCGATGCTGTTCGACGAGCCCACCAGCGCCCTCGACCCCGAGATGGTCGGCGAGGTGCTCGAGGTCATGACCTCGCTCGCCAAGGAGGGCATGACGATGGTGGTCGTCACGCACGAGATGGGCTTCGCCCGCCACGCCGCCAACCGCGTGGTCTTCATGGCCGACGGTCAGCTCGTTGAGTCCGCTCCCCCGGCCGAGTTCTTCGCCAACCCGAAGAGCGACCGCGCCAAGGACTTCCTCTCCAAAATCCTCACGCACTAGGTCCAGAAGACAGAAACAGAATTCGAGGAGCGACACCATGCGCATCACCCGATTGGCCGCCACGCTCGGAGCGCTCACCATGGCGCTGGCCGTGGCCGCGTGCGGCGGGGACGACGAGGGCACCGGCAGCGGCAGCAGCGCCAAGGGCATCGAGGGCAAGGCCGCCAGCGGCAAGCTCGTCATCGGCGTCAAGGCCGACCAGCCCGGCCTCGGCCTGCAGACCGGCAGCACCTACGCCGGCTTCGACATCGAGATCGGCAAGATCATCGCCAAGGGCCTGGGCGTTCCGGATTCCGGCATCGAGTGGAAGACCACGGTCTCCTCGAACCGTGAGCCGTACATCCAGCAGGGCCAGGTTGACCTGGTCGTGGCGACGTACACGATCAACGACGAGCGCAAGAAGGTCGTCAACTTCGCCGGGCCGTACTACAAGGCCGGCCAGGACCTGCTCGTCCCGACCGCCTCGACCATCACCGGCCCCGAGGCGCTGGCCGGCAAGCGGGTCTGCTCGGTGAGCGGCTCGACCCCGGCCAAGCGGATCCAGACCGACTACAAGGACGCCAAGCTCCAGCAGTTCGACTCGTACTCGAAGTGCGTGACGGCGCTGGCCGGCGGTCAGGTCGACGCGGTCACCACCGACGACATCATCCTCGCCGGGTACGCCGCGCAGGACCAGTACGCCGGCAAGTTCAAGGTGGTCGGCAAGCCGTTCAGCGAGGAGCCGTACGGCATCGGCCTCAAGAAGGACGACTCCGCGGGCTGCAACAAGATCAACGACATCCTGAAGGCGGCCGCGACCGACGGGTCGTACAAGAAGGCCTGGGACGACACCCTGGGCAAGAGCGGCACCCCGGCGCCGGAGCTCGACACCGCGGCGCTCTCCAACTGCAGCTGATCCACTTCTAGTCGGCGGGGCCGGGCGACCGGCCCCGCCGCCTTTTGTTCCACCTCACTAGCCGAAGGTGCCGATGGACGTCTTCTCCGACCCGCTGAACCGGGACGTGTACATCACCGGGTTCCTCTGGATCCTGAAGCTCACCGTGGCCGGCGGCGCCGGCGCTCTGGTGCTGGGTGTGCTGCTCGCCGCGATGCGGGTCTCGCCGGTTCCGGTGCTGCGTGGCTTCGGCACCGCCTGGGTCAACATCTTCCGGAACACCCCCCTCACGCTGATCATCTTCTTCTGCTACTTCGGTCTCTTCTCGACGCTGGGCCTCTCGCTCGCCGACGACATCGACCTCAACAACTTCTGGCTCGGCGTGATCGGCGTGGCGGTCTACACCGCGGCGTTCGTCTGCGAGGCCATCCGCTCCGGTATCAACACGGTGCCGCCGGGCCAGGCCGAGGCGGCCCGGGCGATCGGCATGACGTTCCTGCAGACCCTGACGATCGTCATCCTGCCGCAGGCCGGCCGGGCGGTCATCGCGCCGCTGGGCAGCATCCTCATCGCCCTCTGCAAGAACACGACCATCGTCGGCACGATCGGCCTGATGGAGTCGTCGAGCGCGATGAAGCAGCTGATCAACGAGAACGGCGACAACGTCATCCCGATCTTCCTGGTCTTCGCGGGCACGTTCGCCATCGTCCTCATCCCCACCGGCTACGCGTTCGGCTGGCTGGCGAATCGTCTGGCGGTAAAGCGATGAGCACGGATGCGGTTCTTTACGACCACCCGGGGCCCAAGGCCAAGGCGCGCAACCTCGTCCTGACGATCGTCTTCGGCATCGCCCTGCTGGGGCTGCTCTACTGGGTCTATTCGCGCTTCGACGCCAAGGGCCAGTGGGACTCCGTGCTCTGGAAGCCCTTCACGGAGAGCAGCACCTGGACCGACTACATCCTCCCGGGCCTGCTCAACACGCTGAAGGCGGCCGCGGTGGCGATGGTGCTGTCGCTGGCGTTCGGCATCATCTTCGCCGTGGGACGGCTCTCCGACCACTGGTGGGTGCGGTGGCCCGCGGGCGCGGTCGTCGAGTTCTTCCGGGCCGTGCCCCTGCTGCTGATGATGTTCTTCATCTTCTTCGGGGTGCCGTTCCTCACCGAGCAGCCGATGTCGATCTTCTGGGCCGTGGTCATCGGCCTGACCCTCTACAACGGGTCGGTGCTGGCCGAGGCGTTCCGGGCCGGCGTCCACTCGGTGCCGCGGGGGCAGAGCGAGGCCGCATACGCGATCGGCATGCGCAAGAGCCAGGTGATGAGCGAGATCCTGATCCCGCAGGCGGCCCGCGCGATGCTCCCGGTGATCGTCAGCCAGCTCGTCGTGCTGGTGAAGGACACCGCGCTGGGCTACATCATCTCGTACAGCGAGCTCATCCAGCTCGGCGTCAACAACCTGTCGGCCAACTACGGCAACGTGCTGCAGGCCGCGATCGTGGCCGCGATCATCTACATCATCGTCAACTCGATCCTCACCTCCTTCGCGGGCTGGCTCAGCCGGCGCACCCGCCGCAAGGGCCGGGCCCCGCGATCCCCGGGGGCCGCGACCCAGCAGGTGACGGCCGAGCCGGGCCTCGGCGGAGGCGTCGCCTGAGTCCGCGTGGTGGTCCCGGTTTGCCCCGGGGCCGCCACGCTTGACAGGCTGACGTCATGATCTCCACGGACGACGTCCTCCACCAGCCGTTGCGAGCCCAGTTCGAGGCCTTCCTCGACGAGCACCGCCGGGCCCTGCACGACTGCCTCGACGATCTGACCGAGGAGCAGGTGCGGCGGTCGCTCGTGCCGTCCCGCACCACCCTGCTGGGCCTGGTCAAGCACGCGACCTTCGTCGAGAAGGTGTGGTTCGACGAGGCCGTGACCGGGCGGTCGCGCGCCGACATCGGCATTCCCGACGATCCGGATGAGTCATTCATCCTGGATGATTCGGACACAATTGCCAGTGTGCGATCGGCTTATGTGGCGGCCTGCTCGTCGTCGCGGCAAACCGTGGCCGGGCTGGGGCTGGACGATCTTCTCACCGGCAATCGGCGCGGGCCGCTTCCGCTGCGCTGGGTCTACCTGCACCTGCTGCGCGAGCTGGCCCAGCACTGCGGCCACGCCGACATCCTGCGTGAGCAGCTGGGGCTAACGAGCGAGCTCGGTGACTCGTGATTCCCGGACGACCGTGACCCGGATCTGCCCCGGGTAGGTCAGCTCCTCCTCGATCTGCTTCGCCACGTCGCGGGCCAGCACCGCGGCGCCGATGTCGTCGATGTCGTCCGGGCGCACCATCACCCTGATCTCGCGCCCGGCCTGCATCGCGAACACCTTCTCGACGCCGGTCTTGCTCGCGGCGATCTCCTCGATGCGCTCGAGCCGCTTCACGTACGCCTCGAGGCTCTCCCGCCGGGCCCCCGGCCGGCCGCCCGAGCAGGCATCCGCGGCCTGGGTCAGCACGGCCTCGATGGTCTGGGGCTGCACCTCGTTGTGATGCGCCTCGATCGCGTGCACCACGTCCTCGGACTCGCCGTACTTGCGGGCCAGGTCGGCGCCGATCAGCGCGTGGCTGCCCTCGACCTCGTGGGTGAGCGCCTTGCCGATGTCGTGCAGGAACGCCGCCCGCTTCATCGTCGGCACGTCCAGGCCCAGCTCGGCGGCCATGATGCCGGCGATGTGGGCGGTCTCGACGAGGTGCTTGAGCACGTTCTGACCGTAGCTGGTGCGATACCGCAGGCGGCCCAGCAGCTTGGACAGCTCGGGGTGCAGGTTGGTGATGCCGACGTCGACCAGCGCCTCCTCGGCGGCCCGGTCGCAGAGGACGTCGACCTCGTTCTTGGCGCTGTCGTAGACCTCCTCGATGCGGTGCGGGTGGATCCGCCCGTCCAGCACCAGCTTCTCGAGGGTGAGGCGACCGACCTCCCGGCGTACGGGGTCGAAGCAGGAGAGCAGCACCGCCTCGGGGGTGTCGTCGATGATCAGATTGACGCCGGTGACCGACTCGAACGCGCGGATGTTGCGGCCCTCGCGCCCGATGATCCGGCCCTTCATCTCGTCGCTCGGCAGATGCAGCACGCTGACCACGCTCTCCGAGGTCTGCTCGCTGGCGATCCGCTGGATGGCGTCGACCACGATGTGCCGGGCCCGGGTGTCGGCCGTGTTCTTGGCCTCGCTCTCGATGTCGCGCACCAGGATCGCGGCCTCGCGCTTGGCCTGCGCCTCGATGCCCTCGACGAGCTCGGTGCGGGCCACCTCGGCGGTCAGGCCGGCGATCCGCTCCAGTTCGCGGCGCTTCGACTCCTCGACGCCGGCCAGGGCGGCCTCGCGATCGGCCAGGGCGGCCTCGCGGCTGACAAGATCGGCATCCATGGTGGCGAGGCGGCGCTCCCGCTCGACCAGGCGCTCGACCTCGTCGGCGTGCAGGCGCTCGCGCTCGTCGATGCGGGCGGTGCGCCGCTCGACCTCGGCCGCCTGCTCCTTGGCGGTCGTGTTGAGCAGCGCGACCTCCCGCTCACCCTGGCGGCGGGCGGCCGTGCGAACCTGCTCGGCGTCGGCCTCGGCCTGGCGGTGGGCGTGCTCGAGGATCGTGTCGGCCTCGCTGTGTGCGGCCTCGAGAACCCGGCGGGCCTCGGCGCGGGCGGCCCCGGCCTCGGCCTTGGCCGCGGCGGCCTCGGCCTTGACGGAAGCGGCCTTGGCGTTCGCGTCGTCGACCTTGGCGTTGGCGTCCTCGACCTTGGCGTTCGCGTCCTCGACCTTGGCCAGCGCGTCGTCGACCGCCTGGCCCTGCCCGTGGTCGTCCGCCCGGACCTTGTGCAGCTGGCGCAGCGCACGGGCGCCGAGCACCATGCCGGCCACCACCGAGGTCGCCAGGACGACGATCGCCACCACCAGCACCCAGTCCAGGGCGGTCATCTCGCCGCGTCTCCCTTCGCCGCCCGGCGCGTTGTCAGCGCGCGGACCATTTGACGGGATGCCCGACCAAGGCAAACGACCGCAGGCGTCATCGGACCGCCACCCACCAGGGGTGCAACGGCGCCGACCGCCCATATATCGGACCTCACGGCGCGTGCGGTGCGGGCGCCGGGGCCAAAATTGCTGGCTGCTTGCAGGCTACAAGTGATGCCGTAATGTAATGCGATCTATGTTGTGCGTGTTGCATGCGATGGTCGAACAAACCTTGTGTAACGCGAGGCTAGGTCGCGGATGGCACTTCGGTCAAGGATCCATGATTCGGCAGCGGATGGGACTTAGGGCACAGACTTGCTTACGCCCAGCTCACGATACCGACGGGCAATTCAGGCGTACCGGGACCAGAGATCGCGCATCGGGTCCCACTTCTCACCCAAACCGTCTTTCCAGTACGCCAAGAGGTAGCCGGCGACCGGCGTCTGCGCGTCGTCCCACCAGATCCCGCTGACCGTCCGCGTGGCGCCACTCTCCGTGAGACGGTATGCGTACTCCAAGTAGTTGCCGGTGACGCGACCCGACGGAGTGGCCTGCTCGACCGCCGGGGCGACACCCGGAGTGAGGGTGCGCGCGTCGACGGCCTGCCCCAGCGCCTTGACCCACGCCTTGTCCCGATCGGCGACCGAGTTGTATTCGACGAAGATCGCGCTCATGCCGTCGAGCGTGCAGCGGACCCGGACCTTCTCGCCCGCGTTGGCCTTGGGGCGGGCGCACGCCGAGAGGTAAGGAAGGAAGCCCTCGGAGAGCGCGGTCAGGCCGGTGCCGGTGAACTCGGCCTGATTGATCGTCGCCTGGCTCTGCTCGAACGCGCCCAGCTGGCCGCTCGGGGTGGGCTCGGCCGAGGAGGTGGGGGCGGCGACGGGGGCCTTGGGGGCGGTGGCGCGGCCGGCGAAATAGCCACCCGTGCCGAACAGGAGGAGACCCGTCACCAGGCCGGCGAGGATGCCTATGACCAGGCGGTTGCGCTCGGGCGGGGGCGAGGGCTCGATGCGGCGGCCGGGTGGGGCGTTGAAGCCGTACGGGGTTTCGGTCCAGCCTTCCTGCTTCTCGCCGAAGGGGTCGGGGGCGGCTTGGAAGGGACCGTAACTCGCGGTGCCGCCGGTCGGGGCGCCGCTCGACGGTGGGCCGCTCGCGGGGATGCCGCTCGACGGCTGGCCGCTCATAGGGGCGCCGCTCATGGGGATGCCAGTCGATGGCGGGCCGCTCATGGGGGTGCCGCTCGACGGTGGGCCGCTTGACGGGGCGCCGCCGCTGGTCGGGTAGGGCGGGCCGGACGGGGTGCCTGGATAGGGGCCGCCGCTCGTCGGGCCCTCAGGGGCCGGGCCGCTCGCCGCCGATGCGGGCTCGACGGGGGCTCCGGCCGGCTGGTGCGGGACGGGGGCGGCGGGCTGCTGCATGCCGATCGGCGCGGTCGGCTCGGCACCCTCCGGGAAGGGACCATAGCCCCGCATGCTGCCCTGCGAAGACTCGGTCACAACGTCGCATATTACCAACCAGTGGCGAACGCCGATGTCCGGCCGCAGGCCCGCGACCTGGGAATTCGATCACGTTTTGGAGCTCCGGGAACGACGGATCCGGCCGCGGCGGGTGCGCCACGGCCGGATGCGATCGCGTGCTGTCAGGCCTGGGTCTCCGGACGACGCCGCGTCAGCAGAACCAGAACCACGCCGCCGACCATGACGGCGCCGCCGAGGCCGGCCATCCCGGCCACGTTGAGCCCGGTGACCGGAAGGCCGCCGCCGCCACCGTTGCCCCCGCCACCGCCACCGCCGCCGTTGTCGTCGTCGGCCTCGTCATCGACGCCGGCGTCCTCGTCGTCGCCGCCGGTGCCGCCACCCGCGCCGGTGTCGTCGGTGGGCGGAGTCTCCCCCGGCCCGTCGTCACCCGGCGGAGTCTCGCCACCGTTGCCGGGCGGGGTCTCGCCACCGTTGCCGGGCGGGGTCTCGCCGCCATTGCCGGGCGGGGTCTCGCCGCCATTGCCGGGCGGGGTCTCGCCGCCATTGCCGGGCGGGGTCTCGCCACCGTTACCGGGCGGGGTCTCGCCACCATTACCGGGCGGGGTCTCGCCTCCGTCACCCGGCGGAGTCTCGCCGCCGTCGCCAGGCGGGTTTTCGCCGCCGCCACCGGGCGGGGTCCCCCCACCGTCACCCGGCGGGGTCTCGCCACCGCCCGGGGTGCCCGGGGTCTCGTCGTCGCCCGGAGTCTCCTCGTCGGCCGCGGTGCCGGCGGTCGCGTCGGTGCTCTTCGGGTCCTCGGCCACGATGACGACCCCGCGCGCGGCGGCCTGAGTGGTCGCCGCGCTCGCGGCGTGCCCACCGGCGAGCGCCGCGACGCCGACCGCCCCGGCCAGAACACCGAGGCGCCCGACCATGCGCACACCTCGATGGCGTGCAAGCTGGTTGATCCGCATGTCCCTCCCCGTTTCGTACTGCGGGGAACACGCCAAAACAGAGATCCCCCGCGATCCGGCCAGCAACGTAGCCCAGATCAGAACCCCTGCGCCATCCACACCCAGCGATATGTGGACTTCCGAACACAGATCGTTACCTATATAGACCGTTTTCACCCGACCGAGATCGGCCGGCTACGGCGACGCCGGGTGGGAAGGCGGTGGTGGTCAGGCGGTGGGGTCGGCGTCGGTGGCCAGGGCGTCCGCGTCCAGCTGGTCGGCGAACTCGGCGGCCTCGGCATCCCGGTCGGCCAGGGCGTCCTTCACGGCCCGGATGGCCACGCCGGCCGGGTAGCCCTTGCGGGCCAGCATGCCGACCAGCCGCCGGAAGACCGCGTCGGGCGCGCCGGTGGCCGTGCGCAGCTTGCGGTCGACCAGGGCACGGGCGGTGGCCGCCTCGTCCTCGTCGTCGACGGACTCGAGGGCCTCGCTCGCGACCTCGGCGTCGACGCCCCGCTGCCGCAGCTCGTTGGCGAGCGCGCGGCGGGCCAGCCCACGGCCGTGATGCCGGCTGGACACCCACGCCCGGGCGAACGCGGCATCGTCGATGATCCCGACCTCGTCGTAACGGTCGAGAACCTCGGCGATCACCTCTTCCGAGATCTCCTTGCGGGCCAGCACCTTGGCCAGCTCGGCCCGGGTGCGCGGCCGCACGGCGAGCTGGCGCAGGCAGATCTCGCGGGCCCGTTCGCCCTCGGTCTGCTCGGGCTGCCCACCCCGGCCGGCAGACCTGCCCCGACCACCGGCGGAACGCCCAGCACCGTCCTCGACAGAACGCCCACCACCGTCGTCGGTGGAACGCCCACCACGGTTGTCGGTGGAGCGCCCGCCCCTGGAACGCCCGCCGCGACGCCGCCCACCCGGACCCCACGCCGAGGCGCCGGCCGCGTCATAGCGGCCGGAATCGCCGTCGCCGGCCGAGTCGTAACCGCCCGGCTCACCATCGTCGGCCGCGTCGTAACCGCCGGGCTCACCATCGTCGGCCGCGTCGTAACGGCCGGGCTCGCCGTCATCGGCCGGGTGGCGCCGGCCGGGATCGCCCCGGGGGACGAGGTTGTATCGGCCCGGTTCGGGGTTGATGGTCAGGTCGTCGCGGTAGGGGATTCCGCCCGGCGAGGCCCGACGGCGACGGGTCGGAACGTTGCCGCGTTCCGGGTCGTCGCCGGGCGGGGGCTCGCCGGGCGGGTGCTCATCGTAGGCGCGGGCTGGGCGGGGTGGGAGAGCATCCCACCCGCGCCCGGAGCGCGCACCCCGTCGGGCCGGCATGATCAGTGCCTACCGATCAGAAGTCGACCGGGGGAAGCTCGGGGCCGCCCGCGGCGTCGCCGGTGGTCTGACCGACGCCGAGCTTCTCGAGGATCTTCTTCTCGATCTCGGCGGCGACGTCGGGGTTCTCCTTGAGGAACTCGCGCGCCTTCTCCTTGCCCTGGCCCAGCTGGTCACCGTCGTACGTGTACCACGCGCCGGACTTGCGGATGATGCTCTGCTCGACGCCGACGTCGATCAGCGAGCCCTCGCGCGAGATGCCCTTGCCGTACATGATGTCGAACTCGGCCTGCTTGAACGGCGCGGCCACCTTGTTCTTCACCACCTTGACGCGGGTGCGGTTGCCGATCACGTCGGTGCCGTCCTTCAGGCTCTCGATGCGACGCACGTCGAGGCGCACCGAGGAGTAGAACTTCAGCGCGCGACCACCGGTCGTCGTCTCGGGCGAGCCGAACATGACGCCGATCTTCTCGCGGAGCTGGTTGATGAAGATCGCGGTGGTGCCCGAGTTGTTGAGCACACCGGTGATCTTGCGGAGCGCCTGGCTCATGAGGCGGGCCTGCAGACCGACGTGGCTGTCGCCCATCTCGCCCTCGATCTCGGCGCGCGGCACGAGCGCGGCCACCGAGTCGATGACGATGATGTCGAGCGCGCCCGACCGGATCAGCATGTCGGCGATCTCGAGAGCCTGCTCACCCGTGTCGGGCTGGGAGACCAGCAGCGCGTCGGTGTCGACGCCGAGCGCCTTCGCGTACTCCGGGTCGAGCGCGTGCTCGGCGTCGATGAACGCCGCGATGCCGCCGTTGCGCTGGGCGCTGGCCACCGCGTGCAGCGCGACGGTCGTCTTACCACTGGACTCGGGGCCGTAGACCTCGATGACCCGGCCCCGCGGCAGGCCGCCGACGCCGAGCGCCACGTCGAGGGCGATGGAGCCGGTGGGGATGATGGCGGTCTGCACGACCGGCCGCTCCCCCAGCCGCATCACCGAGCCCTTGCCGAACTGCTTGTCGATCTGCGCCAGCGCCAGATCGAGCGCCTTGTCCCGGTCGGGTCCTGCCACCATGTCCGCCACCCCTGTACTCGATTTCGCGGGCGTCTTCGCCGATGCGCTTCTGTTCACCACGGCAACAAGGTAGGCGGTGGGTATGACAAAAATCGACCGGCCTGCCGTGGCCTGTGGATAACTGAGCCGCTGTGGACAATAGCCGAACACGTGTACGACGAACGAGTGACACGCCAGAACGGGTGTACTAAAAATGGGTCAGCGCAGGCGGGAAGGCACCCGATCGGGGTAAGCGGCGACAACCGCGCGCCAGATAGTAGCCGTTTCGATACCGTCCGCAATTGCTTTGTCGATCGTCCGGTCGCCGAGGCCGGCAAAAGAATGGTCCGCCGCCATGCTGCGCGCGTAAACGGGGCCGAAGGCCTCCTCCAGCCGCGTCCAGAAATCTGTCAACCGCACACCACGAGCCTACCCATTCCCCTGACCGACCCCAGCCCCGCGGGAGGAAGGGAAGGGAGCTGACCGGCCCGGCCCCGCGGGAGGGAGGGGACAGGCTCGGCAGGAGGGAGGGGCGGGAGCTGACCGGCCCGGCCCGGCAGCAGGGAGCGGAGCCGGGCCGGCCGGACAGAACAGCCGGGGGTCAGGCGCGCAGCCGCCGGTACGCCCGTGCCGACAGCGGCAGGAAGACCGCCGTGAGCAGCAACGGCCAGCCCAGCGCGAGCCACACCGCCGAGTCGGCCAGCGGTCCGGAGGTGATGCCGGTCGGGTTGCCGAAGAGCTCACGCACCGCCGACGCCGTCGCCGAGAGCGGGTTCCACGCGGCGATCGCACCCAGCCAGCCCGGCATCGTCTCGGCCGACACGATCGCGGTCGACAGGAAGCCGATCGGCCACACCAGAACCTGGACCGCCATCGTCGCGCCGTCGCCGCGGAAGCTCAGGCCGACGAAGATGCCGATCCACAGCATGGCGAACCGGAAGAGCAACAGCAGCAGGACGGCCAGCACGGCCGGCCCCGGGTCCGAAGTGATCCGCCAGCCGATCAGCAGGCCGCCGGCCAGCAGCACCAGCAGCTCGACGGTCGAGTTGGCCATGTCCGCGCCGACCCGTCCCAGCGCGACCGAGGCACTGCCGATCGGCAGCGAGCGGAATCGGTCGGTGATGCCCTTGCGGGCGTCGGCCGCCATCGCGGTGGCCGTGCTCTCGACGCCGAACATCATGCTCAGCGCCAGCATGCCGGGCAGCAGGAACGTGATGTAGTCGCCGCCGCCGGGCACGGTGATGGCGCCGCCGAACAGGAAACCGAAGACCAGCAACAGCATGATCGAGAACATCAGGCCGAAGATCGGCGCCCACGGCTGACGGACCCAGTGGGCGAGGTTGCGCTGCGTGAGGATCCACCCCGCGCGTACGGCGGTCATTTCACGGCCTCCCGGGGAGTGTCGGTCAAGGTGAGGAAGACCTCGTCGAGGGTGGGCCGGCGCAGCACCAGATCCTCCGGCGTGACGCCGAACTCGTCGAGCGCCCGGACGAGGCGGGACAGCCCGGTCACCCCCGAGCCCACCTCGAACGTCAGGCTGCGCGTGTCGGCGTCGATCACGGCCGGGATCCCGACGGCCGTGCCGAGCCGCTCGGCCAGCTCGTCGAGCGGCTCGCCGGGGGCGATCGTGAGCGTCACGCGGTCGCCGCCGATCTCGCGCTTGAGCACGCCGGGGGTGTCGTCGGCCACGACCCGGCCGTGGTTCATGACCGAGATCCGCGCGGCCAGCTGGTCCGCCTCGTCGAGATATTGCGTGGTCAGCAGCACCGTGGTGCCGGCCGCGGCGACCTCGCGGACCGCGGCCCAGACCTCGTTGCGGCCGCGCGGGTCGAGCCCGGTGGTGGGTTCGTCGAGGAAGAGCACGGCCGGGGTGAGGATGAAGCCGGCGGCGATGTCGAGGCGCCGCCGCATTCCCCCGCTGTAGGTCGAGACCGCCCGCTCCGCGGCCTCGGTGAGCCCGAACATGGCGAGCAGCCGGTCGGCCGCGGCCCGGGCGTCCACCGTGCTCAGACCGTAGAGCCGGCCGAACATCACGAGGTTTTGCCGGCCGCCGAGGATCTCGTCGACCGCCGCGTTCTGCCCGATCAGGCCGATCCGCTTACGCACCTGCGCGGCCTGGGTGCGTACGTCAAATCCTGCGACTTTTGCCACGCCCTCGTCGACATCGATGAGAGTGGCCAGCGCCTTGACCGCCGTGGTCTTGCCGGCGCCGTTGGGGCCCAGCAGGCCGTGGATCACTCCGGGTGGCACCTCCAGGTCGAAACCGTCCAGCGCCTGCACGTCGCCGTACCTTTTGCGCAGTCCATCCGCCACCAGGTTCACCGCTGCTCCTAACTCCGTATGCCTTACGGTATTTGGGTGCGCCGAACACCGTACACCCCACGGGGTAATCTCCGCACATGGAAAATCAGGACGTCGACCGCACGCTGACCCTGCTGTGGCGGCGGAAGCTGGGGACTCCGCAGGGTTCGCGCGGGCCCAAGCAGCGGTTCAGCGTCGACGAGGTGCTCGCGGCCGGCATCGCGGTGGCCGACGAGGAGGGCCTACCGGCGTTCTCGATGCGCAAGGTGGCCGACCGGCTCGGGCTCAAGCTGATGTCGATCTACACGTATGTGCCGAGTCGCGACGAGCTCATCGGCCTGATGGTCGACGAGGTGATGGGCGAGCCCGACCTGCCGCCGCACGAGGGCGGCTGGCGCGAGCGGCTCGTCGTGGTGGCGCGGCAGATGTGGAACGAGTTCCATCGGCATCCGTGGCTGCTGCAGGTCGACCCGAGCCGCCCGTGGATCGGGCCCAACGGCTCCGACCGGTATGAGTGGCAGCTGGCGGCGATCGAGGGCGCCGGCTTCACCGATCTCGAGATGGACCAGACCATCACGCTGATCAGCGACTTCACGGCGGCCTCGGCGCGGGCCGACGTCAACGCCCTGCGCGCGGCCGAGCAGTCCGGCATCTCGGACGCCGAGTGGTGGGCGGTCAACGCGCCGGTGCTGGACCGCCTGATGCCACCGGACGCCTATCCGATCTCGGGCCGGGTCGGCGTCGCCGCGGGCGAGGAATACAACGCCGTACGCGACTCGGAGCGGTCCTTCCGGTTCGGCCTGGACCGCATCCTCGACGGCCTCGAGCAGCTGCTCAGCTCACGGCCGCGGCCGCGATCTTGAGATCGTCGACCAGGCCCCCGTACGCGACCTCGCGGTTGTCGGCGCGCAGCACCGCCGACGGGTGGATCGTGGCGAGCGCATGGATCTCGGCGACCGGAAAGTCGCCGGGATGCTGGGCCGAGGCGGGCCACGGCATCAGGCGGCCGCGCTGCTGAGTGACCCGGAACGACGGGCCGAGCAGCGCGCGCCCGGCGGTGGCGCCCAGAATCACCACGAGCTCGGGCTTGAGCAGCGAGAACTCGGCCACCAGCCAGGGCCGGCAGGCGGTGATGTGCGCCGGGCCCGGATTTTGGTGGATGCGCCGGTTGCCCCGCCGCTCGAACCTGAAGTGCTTCACCGCGTTCGTGATGTAGACGTCGCTCGCGTCGAGACCGGCGTCGTCGACCGCCTCGCGCAGCAGCCGGCCGGCCGGGCCGACGAAGGGCAGGCCCTTCTGATCCTCCACGTCGCCCGGCTGCTCGCCGACGAGCACGACGCGGGCGTCGGCCGCGCCCCGGCCGAAGACCGTCTGCGTGGCGTCGGCGTGCAGCTCACAGCCCTCACACCCGCCGGCGGCCGACTTCAGCTGCTCGATGCTCCGCGGCTCGGGCGGCACCCACTGCTGCGCGCCGACCGGCGCTTCGGTCCTAGGCATGGAGAAGGTTCTACCCGAACTGGGGCCGAAGAAGCATCCGGGCACCCTAACGAGTCGGCGCGGAGAGCGAGGGCGGGCTGACGGCCAGGGCCACGGCGTCGGCCAGCGCGGGGGTCTGCTCCTCGGGCAGGGGGCCGATGGAGATCCGTACGCCCGGGGGTGCCGACTGCCGGAACAGCGAACCCGGGGCCACGGCGTAACCGGCCTCGCGCAGCACGCCCACCGTGCGGGTCTCGTCGGGCACCGGGACCCAGACGTTGATGCCGGTGGCCCCCTCGGCGGCGACTCCCCTGGCCGCCAGCGCCTCGATCAGGGCGACACGACGCCTGCCGTACGCCCGGGCGGCCTCGGCGATCACGGCGGTGACCTCGTCGTCCGCCCAGAGATGCAGGAGCAGGCGCTGCAGCACCGTGGAGACCCAGCCCGAACCGATGCGCATGCGCCCGACGACCCGCGCGATGGTGGCCTCGTCGCCCGCGAGCACGGCGACGCGCAGATCGGGGCCGAAGGGCTTGGAGGCCGAGCGCGTGAGGGCCCACGCGCCGGTGACCGGGCCGATGCAATGGGGTGGATGCTCGGCCAGCTCGGCGGCGTGATCGTCCTCGATCACCAGGACGCCCGGGCTGCCCGCGAACAGGGCGCGCAGCGACTCGGCACGCGCCTCGCTGACGGCGGCGCCGGTCGGATTCTGCGCGCGCACGGTGATCACCGCGGCCCGCGCGCCGGACTGCAGGGCGGCGGCCATGGACGCCGGCTCGGGCCCCTCGTCATCGACGGTCACCGGCACCGGGCGCAGGCCGAGCGCGGCCACCAGGTCGAGCAGGTTGGCCCAGCCCGGATCCTCCACGGCGACCGCGTCACCCGGGCGCAGATGGGCCGTGAGCAGGCGCTCGACGGCATCGAGGGTGCCGGCGGTGACGGTGATCTCGGTGTCGTCGGCCGGGATGCCCCCGGCGATCAGCCGCGGCCGGGCCGCCTCGATCAGCTCGGGCATGGCGGCGGCCGACGCATAACCCTGGGGCGGGCCGTTGGTCTCGGCGACCGCCCGCAGCGCCCGGCCCAAAGACGGCAGCAGCTCGATGTCGGGCTCGCCGGAGGAAAGGTCGAGCACGCCCGCGGGCACGGGCAGGCGCAGCGCGGAGCGGGGGCCGGCAACGGGCGGACGCGACCGGATGCGGGTGCCGCGGCGGCCCTCGGTCTCGACCACGCCGCGCTGCCGCAGCTCCTGATACGCCTTCGACACCGTAGCCGGGCTGACATGCAAGAAGTCGGCTAGCACGCGGACGGGCGGCAAAACCATGTTGACCTCCCACACGCCTCGGCGGACCCCGGTCTCGATGCTGGCGGAAATCGAGGCGGCGCTGTCACCCTCGACCTGATACTGTGCTGACACACAAAGGATTCTGTACTAGCACAAAGAGTTACGCAAGCAGGGAGGGCCGATGTCCGACACCTATACGCGGACGAGCCGCACGACCGCCACCCGCTATCGCGACCGCATGCACTACGACCGCGCCCTGGCCCACGAGATCCTCGACGAGGCCTACGACTGCACGGTGGGTTTCGTCGCCGACGGTGAGCCGCGGGTGCTGCCGACCCTGCACGTCCGCGTCGGCGAGACGCTCTATCTGCACGGGTCGTCGGGCGGCCGGATGGGCCTGTCGGCGCGCGGCGGCGCGGTGCCGGTCGCGGTCAGCGTCACCCTGCTCGACGGGCTGGTCTACGCCCGCTCCCACCTGCACCACAGCGCCAACTATCGGTCCGTCGTCGTGCACGGCGAGGCCCGGCTGGTCACCGACCCTCAGGAGAAACTGGCGGCGATGGCGGCCCTGGTCGACAAGGTCGGCGCGGGCCGGTCCACCGACAGCCGCCCGGCCGACGCGAAGGAGGCCGCGCAGACCAGCGTGCTCGCGCTGCCGCTGGTCGAGGTCTCGGCCCGGGCCCGGCGCGGCGGCGTGATCGACGACCCCGGCGACCTCCCGCTGCCGCACTGGGCCGGGGTGCTGCCCGTGCGCCGTGTGTTCGGCCCACCGGAGCCCGACGCCGGCGTCGAGGCCGACCTGCCGGCCTATCTGCCCGGGGCCGGGCTACCCTGGGCCGCGCCGGTGCCGCTCACCGGGCAGCACGTGCGCCTCGAGCCGCTGAGGCTCGGCCACGCGACCGGGCTGGTCGAGGCGCTCGGCGACGACGAGGTGTGGGAGCACCTGCCGGTCCGCCGCCCGCAGACGGTCGCGGCCATGCGCGACTATCTGGCTGAGCTCCTGCGCGACCGCTGGACGGGCAGCCGGATCTGCTGGGCCCAGGTCGATCCGGCCGACGGCCGGGTCATCGGCATGACCAGCTATCACGACGTCGATCCCGGCCGGCGCGCCCTGGCGATCGGGCACACCGCCGTGGGCAAGCGGTGGTGGCGCACGGGGGTCAACACGGAGGCCAAGCTGCTGCTGCTCGAGCACGCCTTCGACACGCTCGGGGCCGAGCGCGTGTTCTGGTATGCCGACAATCGCAACGAGCGCTCCCAGCGGGCGATCGCCCGGCTCGGGGCGGTCCGCGAGGGGGTGCTCAGGCGGCACAAACAGCGGCCGGACGGGTCGTGGCGCGACACCGTAGTGTTCGGCATGACCGTCGACGACTGGCCTGTGGCCGGCCCTCGGCTGCGGAGACTGCTGGCCGCGGGTGGGTCCCCCGCCCACGCGGCCGCATAGGGAGGCGTGATGCTGGGGATTACCGACTTCTGGACTTATGTCGTCGGCACGCTGGCGATCATCCTGCTGCCCGGGCCCAACTCGATCTTCGTGTTGTCGGTCGGCGCCCGGCTCGGCGTGCGGGCGGGCTATCGGGCCGCCGCCGGGGTGTTCCTCGGCGACACCGTGCTGATGGTGCTGTCGGCGGCCGGGGTGGCCTCGCTGCTGCGCACCTATCCGCCGTTGTTCCTGGTCATCAAATATGCGGGCGCGGCCTACCTGTTGTGGGTGGGGTTCGGCATCGTGCGCGGCGGCTGGCGCAAGTGGCGCGACCGCGGCGAGCCGGGCGCGGCGCCGCAGCTCGAGGAGCCGGCCGAGGCGCGCAGCCCGTTCCGGCGGGCCGCCGTGATCAGCCTGCTCAACCCGAAGGCGATCCTGTTCTTCGTGTCGTTCTTCATCCAGTTCGTCGAGCCGGGCTATGCCCACCCGGCCCTGTCGTTCCTGGTGCTGGGCGCGGTGGTCCAGCTGTTCAGCGCGCTCTACCTGTCCGCCCTGATCTTCGGCGGCCGGTTCCTGGCCGGCCAGTTCCAGCGCCGTCGCCGCCTGGCCGCGGGCGCCGCCGCCGGGGTGGGCGCCCTGTTCGTCGGCTTCAGCATCAAACTGGCCACCGCCAGCGTCGGCTGATCCCCCGGGGACTCACGAACGCGGGCAGGCCGCGGGCGAGTGCTGTCGCGCGGGCCCGGGCTGGTGTTGTCGCGCGGGCCGCGGGCGGGCGTTGTCGCGCGGGCCCGGCCGGGTGCGCGGGGGCCGGCAGGGCCGGGCGGGTGCTGTCGCGCGGGAGCCGGCAGGGCCGGGCGGGTGCTGTCGCGCGGGAGCCGGCAGGGCCGGGCGGGTGCTGTCGCGCGGGAGCCAGCGGGGCCAGGCGGGTGCTGTCAGCCGGAGGACGGCGAGGCCGGGCGGGTGCTGTCAGGCGGGGTGCCGCGGGCGGCCCGGCCGTCGCTGGGCCGCCCGCGGGCGGGCCGTGCGTTCCGCCCCAAATGGGAGCGCACGGCCGGGGAGAGTCACTCCTCGTCGCCGCCGCCGTCGTCGTCGCCCTCGAAAGCCTCGTCCATGACCTCGCCGAGGATCATGCCGCCGACGACACCGCCGGCCACGCCCGCGGCCATCGCGCCCATGCCCATGCCGCCGCGGCCGTGACCGCCGTGGCCGGCGTAGTGGCCGTGGTGCCCGTAGCCGCCGCCGTGCCCGTAGCCGGGCGCGCCATAGCCGGGCGCGCCATAGCCGGGCGCGCCATAGCCGGGCGCGCCGTGGCCGCCGTAGCCGGGCCCGCCATAACCGGGTGCACCGTGGCCGAAGCCGCCGGCCGAGCGGAGGCCCTGGTAGCGGCCCGCCGCCTCGGAGACCCACTGCTCCACGACGGCGGCCCAGTCGGTTGTGTCGGCGTCGGCGTGCGAGACGCGGAAACGGCCGTACGCGTCGTGGCCGGGCTGCAGGAAGCCGCCCCGCTTGTCGAACTCGAGCACCACCTCGACGCCCTCCGGGTCGGCGATGAAGGTGACCTCGACCTCGTTGATCGCGCCGGCGTACTGCGGCGGCGGGTAGAACTCGATCTCCTGGTAGAAGGGCAGCGTCATGCGTACGCCGTAGATCGCGCCGTGCTCCAGGTCGGCGTTCTTGAACCGGAAGCCCAGCCGCGCGAACGCGTCGAGGATCCGCTCCTGCGACGGCAGCGGGTGCACCGACACGTGGTCGAGGTCGCCCTTGTCGACGGCCTTGGCCACGGACAGCTCCGTCCGCAGCCCCATCGTCATGCCGTGCAGCCGCTGGCCGTAGACGTCCGTGATCGGCGTCTCCCACGGCATCGGGAACGAGAACGGCAGGTCCCTGTTCTCGCCCTTGCGCAGCTGGAAGGCCCCGGCGACCGGCAGCCGGTGGAACTCGATGAGATTCTCGCCGTGCTCGGACTCGACCCGGGTCACCAGGCCGAGCACGATTCCCTCGATGGTGACGTCGTGGTCGCCGCCGGCGATCCGCACCTGGCCCTCCAGGGCCAGACCGGGCCGCGTGTTCGGGTTGGCCAGCACGGTGTCGACGGTCGGCCCGCCGACGCCGAAGGCGCGCATCATCTTCTTGAAAACCACCGGGTCATTCCTCCTTGAATCAACACTGGGGTGGCTTGAAACAAACAGCTCAGGCGCCCGCCGTGGCCGGCAAAGCGTCGGTCTCGTCGTCGAACCGGCCGATGACCTGCTCGAGCAGGTCTTCCAGGGCGACGAACCCGACCTGAGCCGACTCGTCGCCGGTCACGATGGCGAGCTGGGTGCGACCGGCGCGCAGGGCCTCGACCGCCTCGACCACGTTGACCCCGGCGTCGAGCAGGAAGGCGGGCTCCATCAGCTCGCCGGCGGTGGCGGCCCGGCCCGTCGCGCTGGCCCGGACGGCCTCGCGGACGTGCACGACCCCGACCACCTGCTCGTCGGCGCCGGTCACGGCGATCCGGGCGCGGCCGCTGGTCAGCGAGGCCAGCTCGATGTCGGCCACCGAGGCCGCCTCCGGCACCGACACCAGCTGCGCCGTGGGCAGCATGACGTCGCGTACGGGCAGGGAGGCCAGGGCCAGGACGCTGGTCAGCAGCTCACTCTGCTCGGCCTCGATCAGGCCCTCGGCCCGCGAGCGGTCGAGCAGGATGCGCATCTCGGCCGGGCCGTGGGCCTGGGCCAGCTGATCCTGCGGGTGCACCCCGAACGGCTTGAGGGCCAGGTTGGCCAGCGCGTTGAGCACGCGCAGGGCCGGGCCGACGATCCGGGCGTACATCCGGAAGGGCAGCGCCAGCAGGATGGCCGAGCGCTCCGGGTGGGTGATCGCCCACGACTTCGGCATCATCTCGCCGATCACCAGGTGCAGGAACGTGACGATGATCAGCGCCAGCAGGAACGCGATGACGTGGCTGGCCACGTCGGGCAGGCCGAGGGCGTGCAGCGCCGGGCCGAACAGGTGCTCCAGCGAGGGCTCGGCCAGCGCGCCCAGGCCCAGCGAGCACAGCGTGATGCCGAGCTGGGCGCCGGCCAGCATGACCGACAGCTCCTTGGTGCCGTCGAGCGCGGCCTTGGCGGCTCGGCTGCCCGAGGCGGCGGATTGTTCGAGGCGGTGCCGCTTGCTCGCCACGAGGGCGAACTCGGCGGCGACGAAGAAGGCGTTGCCGATCAGCAGCAACGTGACCCAGAGGGCGTTCATCGTGAGATCCGAACCGTGTGAGGAACGTGCCGGTCGACGCTTTCCACCCGTACGGAAAGGGACCCGCCGTTGAGGGTGACCGAGTCGCCGGCCTTGGCCACGCGCCCGAGCCGGGCCAGCACCAGGCCGGAGACCGTCTCGTAGTCGTCGCCCAGCGGCAGGTCGACGCCCGTGGCGTCGGTGATCTCATCGATCCGCCAGCGGGCCGGGACGAGCCAGGAGCCGTCGGGCTGACGCTCCGGGGCGGGCTCGGCCTCGTCGTCCTCGTCG
This sequence comes from Paractinoplanes lichenicola, assembly GCF_016785085.1. GTDB lineage: Bacteria > Actinomycetota > Actinomycetes > Mycobacteriales > Micromonosporaceae > Actinoplanes > Actinoplanes lichenicola. Next base: position 87,535 of record NZ_JAENHO010000002.1, on the reverse strand, counting down.
CGGATCTGGCCGACCAGCTCCTCGGCGATGTCTTCGAGCGTGATGATGCCGGCGAAGCCGCCGAACTCGTCGACCACACAGGCGAGCTGGCGGTGGGCCGAGCGCAGCCGCTCGAGCACGGTCGGCAGGCGCAACGACGACGGCACCAGCACGGGGGCCGACATCACGGACGTGACGGTCGTCGTGGCACGGTCGGCGGGGGCGATGGCCAGGATGTCGGCGATGCTGACGACACCGACGATTTCGTCGACCACGTCACCCCGTACGGGGAAACGGGATCTGTGGGTGTCGAGGAGGGCGACGACATCGGCCGCCGTGGCAGTGGCGGGAACGGTGTGGACGTCGACGCGCGGAATCATCGCCTCGGCCGCCGTGCGCCCGCGGAAGTCGAGACCGCGGTCGAGCAGCAGGGACAGGTCGGCGTCGAGCCCGCCGTTGGCCCGCGACTCGCGGATGATCTGCTCGAGATCCTCCTCGGTCGCGCCCTCGGGCAGCTCCTCGATCGGCTCGATGCCGATGCGGCGCAGCAGGCCCGCGGCCGTGCGGTCGAAGAGCCGGATGATCGGGCCGAACACCGTGAGATACATCAGCGTCGAACGGCTGAGCACCTTGGCCAGGGTCTCGGCGCGGGCGATCGCGAGGTTCTTCGGGGCCAGCTCGCCGAACACCATCTGCACGATGGTGGCGATGAGCAGGGCCGCGGCGACCGAGATCGGCATGCTGACCGCGGTCGGCACGCCGGCCCCGTCGAGCAGCGCGGACAGGCCCTCGCCGATGAACGGCTCGGCCACGTAACCCACGAGGAGCGCGGTCACGGTGATGCCGAGTTGTGCCCCGGAGAGAACGAAGGAGAGACGCTCGGTGACCTTGAGAGCTCGGGCGGCGGCCTGATCGCCGTTCTCGGCATCGGCGCGAAGCTTGCCACGGTCGGCTGCGACATAGCCGAACTCTTGCGCGACGAAATAGCCGGTGACGGCGGTCACCACAAGCACCAGGAGAAGGCCGGTGACGATCAACACGGCCGGGGGAATCTGACGGGACGCCGGGCCGAGCCCGGCTGTCTACTGCCACTCATGACCGCAGACCCTAGCAACCGACGCTGAAGGATTGCTGTGAGTCAGCCGCCCGGCCGCTGGGCGTAAAAGGTGGTCAGGACCATGTTGATCTTTGCCAGGTCGCCGGTCCAGTCGAAGTCGCGGGTGACCCAGCTGATCGCGAAGCCGCGGCCCGCCTTGACGAACCAGCGGGTCTGGGCGTGCATGAGCACCCCGTCCCGTTCGAACCGGTATTCCCAGTCCGCGGTCTTGTTCAGCAGTGGTGTCGGTTCCAGCGCCAGCTCCTCGTAGCCGGGCAGGGCACCCGCTCGCACCAGCCGGGTCGCCTCGGCGCGGCACGCCTCGACCGGGTCGCCGGCCGGGTTGCGCCCGGTGTCGAGGCTCAGCACGGTGTCGCCGACCGGGTCCCGGAAGCAGTACGTGGTGCCGATCCGCTGCCACGACCAGCCGTCCGGCACGGGCATGTGGATGCCGGAGTTGTTGGTGAAATATGACCAGCCGGGGAACAGGGACCAGCCGCTGACGCCGCGCGACGCGCCCTTGAGCGGAAGCACGGGCAGGCCGGGCGGCGCCGGGCGGTCGCAGGCCAGGGCCGAGAAACCGGCGGCCACCGGCTTCGCGCTCGCCGGCGCCGCAGGCGACGCCTCGGTCTCGTCCCTGACCAGATAGCCGGCCAGGATGCCGCCCACGCCGAGCACGGCGACCAGCGCGAGACCGGCCGCGACCAGGCTCGGGCGGGCCGGCGGCTGCCTCTCCTCGAAAGGCAGCTCGACAGGACTGTGCGCCCGCACCTCGGCCGACTGATCAACTTCGGCCGAGATGATGGCCCGCACCCGCCGCGGCGACGGCACCTTGGGCGGCACCGGGGTGGAGGCGACGATCATGCGGAGGCGGCGCTCGGTCTCGGCCGCGGTGAGCCGGTCGCGCGGGTGGCGGCGCAGCAACCCGGTCAGCACGGGACCGAGCATCCCGGCCCGGGCGGGCGGGTCCGGCTCCTCGGTGGCCAGCGCCATCAGGGTGGCCATGGCGTTCTCGCGCGCGTACGGGGAGCGGCCCTCGACGGCGGCGTAGAGCGTGGCGCCCAGCGACCACAGGTCGGACTCGGGCAGCGAAGTGCCGTCGCGGGCGCGCTCGGGCGACACGTACTGCGGGGAGCCGACAACCAGGCCGGGACCGGTGACGGCGCCGTCGTCGACAAACGTGGCCAGGCCGAAATCGGTCAGCACCACGCGACCGTCGTGGCCGATCAGCACGTTGTGCGGCTTCACGTCGCGATGCAGCACCCCGGCCGCGTGGGCGGCGCGCAACGCGTCGAGCAGGGCCACCCCGATGCGCGCGGCGGTGGCCGGCGAGAACGGGCCGTCCTCGTGGATGACCTGGTGCAACGAACGCGACGGCACATACTCCATGACGATCCACGGGAGGCCGTCGGCGTGCACGACGTCATAGATGCGGACCACGTGCGGATGGTTGAGCCGGCCGGCGCTGCGGGCCTCGCGCAGGGTGCGATCGCGCAGGCGGGCGCGCTCCTCGTCGCTCATCCACTCGGGCGGGACGAACTCCTTGACTGCCACGTCACGGTCGAGCATCTCGTCGCGGGCACGCCAGACCCGGCCCATGCCGCCCGAGCCGACCGGTTCGCCCAGGCGATACCGACCGGCGACGAGCATGCGTGCGACCGCCATCCCGCCCCCACCCGTCGACCCGATCTCCACCATAGACACGGCCCTCCGGACAGCGGAACGACTATTCACCCGGCCACCGCGTAGACCACGAGGTTGTCGCGGTAGGAGCGCAGCGATCGATCGAAGACGCCGCCGCACGTGATGAGGCGCAGCTGGCGGTCCGGGGTGGGGCCGTACACCTCCTCCGTCGGGAATTCGGACTTCGGATACCAGCGGATTGCCGTGACGGTGAAAGTCACGAGCTCGCCCCCGCGGACCACGTCGAGGCGATCGCCGGGGGTGAGCTCGCGCAGGCGGTAGAAGACGGCGGGGCCGTCCTTGGAGTCGACGTGGCCGGCTATGACCGCGGGGCCGGTGTCGCCGGGGGCGGTGCCGGCGGCGTACCAGCCGGCCTGGGCGAACTTGACCGGGGGTTGCAGGGCGCCGTCGCGGCCGATCTCCAGGGTCTCGAGTGGAGTGTCGACCTTGATCGCGCCTATGCGGAGCCTGGTGGGGGCGCCGCTGGGGGCGGCAGCGACGCTGCCGAAGGGGTCGCCGGCGGGACGTCCGGCCTCGGCGCTTCTTTCCGCCGTTTTTTCGGGCGTGGCGGCGCTTTCAATCGCAGGGCTGGCCCCGACCCCGACTCCGGCCCATCGGCCCAGTTCGGCGGGGGTGCGGCCGGTGACAGCGAGGTATCCGCCCGCGGCGACCACGGCAGCGATGGCAGCGGCCGTCATCGGCAGCGCCAACCCCCTCTTTGGTACTGGTCCAGGGCGGTCCTTTCGTAGCTGTTCAGGCGCGGCGACGGGCGGAAGACTCGTGCCGTCAGGGACAAAGGCGTTTCCCCGTACGGCGGAAGGAGTGCTCATGGACACGGGATGATCGGGGCTGGCCGCCCGAATGGCCGGCGCGACGATCGTGACCGGCTCCGCCGGGTCCTCGTCTCGCGCGCTCACTTCCCGCGCGCTCCCACCCCCCGCGACGCCGACCGGCGCGTTCTTCGCAACCTCGTCCCGCGCGTTCCCTCTCTTCGCCTCGTCGAGCGCGTTACCCCTCTCGGCGGTTTCCTGCCACGCGCTGCTCCTCTCCGCGATCCCCTCTCGCTCGTTCGCCCTGTCCGCGACTTCCTCCCGCCCGCTGCCCCTCTCAGCGATCCCCTCCCGCGCGTTCCCCTTCTCCGCAACCTCGTCTCGCGCGCTTCCCGTCTCCGCGATCTCCTCCTGAGGGGCGGACGGGGGTTCCGGCTGGGCGTGCGGGAAGACGCGGCGGGGGAAGGGGGCGGCGGCCTGGCCCAACCTCAGTTTCCGGCTCGGTTTGGGGCGCGGGATCGAGAGGGCGCCGGGCACGAGGGCTCGGGCCCTTATCGTTCCGGGCTTGACGACTTTGGCCTGGCCGCGGGCGATCCAGCTGATCTCGCCCTCGGCGAGCGGTGGCACGATCGGGACGGGGATCGCCTCGTAGTCGGCCGACGACGGACGGACCGGCGTTTCGGGCTGGGCCAGAGCCTCCCTCTGAGCCGGCGCCTCACGCTGCGGCAGGGCCACCAGCCGGGCTGCCGTCTCATGCTGGGGCGGGGCGTCGCGCAGGGGCGGGGCGTCGCGCTGGGGCGGGGCGTCGCGCAGGGGCGGGGCGTCGCGCTGCGGCGAGGCGTCGCGCTGGGGTGCTGTGACGGGGGCGTGCGGGGTAGCTGGTGCGCTCCGTGCTCGGCGGCCCGGCAGTTCGATGATCAGCGGGGTGTCGGAGTCGTCGGCTTTCACCGGGGCCTCAGGCCGTGCGCGACCGGCGGCGGAGGGCGAGCACCGACGCCGCGGCGATCAGGGCGGCGGCCGCGGCCGCGGTCAGGGTGCCCGTGATCGGGGCGGCGGGGGCCGTGCCGCCGGCGCCGGTGGCAACGCTGCCCAGCGGGACAGTGCCTTGGCGTTCGGCGTCGACGTGCAGTTCCGGTTTGAGGCCGCCCGCGTCGTCGTCGAGCACGATCAGCGAATAGACGCTGCCCGCGCCCAGTGTGCAGGGCAGCTCTTCGGCACCGCCGCCGCCCGCGGGCACGACTCGGACGCTCCACCGGCCGGGGTTGACCTCGCGGTAGGCCGTCGTGGTGGCGAACTGGACGCCGTCCGCGATCTTCGCGCCGTTCTTGCCCGCCACGTCGAGCACGGGAGCCTTGACCGAGGCCTGGATGATGCGCACCTTCGACTTGCCGGGGTCGGGCAGGCGCAGGTCGTCCTTGAGCACGCGCAGGCCCAGGTCGGCGAAGCGGCCCACCCCCGCGACCGTGTAGGCGCCTTTGTTCTGCACGCCGACCTCGGTCGTGATCACCGGCTGCTCGCTCGCGGGAGCGCCGACCCTGCGCATGGCGACCTGATAGGCCCCGGCGGGCAGGCGCAGATAACGGGACATGTCGCCGTAGGCCACCGCGCGGAACGTCTGCGGCTCGACCGCGCCGGAGGTCGACCGCAGATAGACGTCGACCGCGGGGGTGTCGGGTGACAGGTGTGCCAGCCGCACATACCCACTGCCCTCGGCGGCGTGGGCCGGGGCCGCGCCGAGCAGCACGAGCGTCAGCGTCGCGGCGCCGGCCGCGAGGCGCCGCAGGGGACGGATCGGGAGGATCATGGAGCCTCCTTTCAGTGGCGCCCATGTATATCCAGCGCCACTCGATCGCACCATGGTGCGCGAGGTCAGGAAATTTCGCTGCCCGGACGTCCCGCCCATGCCCGGATGACCATTTCGCGGCGGTTCTGTTTTTGTCGTACCCCCGAGGGAGCATGGGTTCATGCAAGAAGTCCTGGAGCAGTTCGGCCCCGCCACCCGCGAGTGGTTCACGGCAGCGTTCGCCGCGCCCACCGCGGCGCAGGCGGGCGCCTGGCGGGCGGTCGGCGCGGGGCGCAACGCCCTCGTCGTCGCGCCCACCGGCTCCGGCAAAACGCTGGCCTCGTTCCTCTGGTCGCTCGACCGGCTGGCCCGCGAGCCCATGCCCGAGGATCCGAAGCGCCGCTGCCGGGTGCTCTACGTGAGCCCGCTCAAGGCGCTGGCGGTCGACGTCGAGCGCAACCTGCGGGCCCCGCTCACGGGCATCCGCCAGGCGGCCGGGCGGCTCGGGCTCGCCCCGCCCGACATCACGGTCTCCATGCGTACGGGGGACACTCCGGCCGACGAGAGGCGACTTTTCGCCCGCACCCCGCCCGACATCCTGATCACCACCCCCGAGTCGCTGTTCCTGCTGCTCACGTCGGCCGCGCGCGATTCGCTGCGCGGGGTCGAGACGGTGATCGTCGACGAGGTGCACGCGGTCGCGGCGACCAAGCGCGGCGCGCATCTGGCGCTCTCCCTCGAGCGGCTCGACGCGCTGCTCGGCCGCCCGGCCCAGCGCATCGGCCTGTCCGCCACCGTGCGGCCGATCGACGAGACGGCCCGGTTCCTCGGCGGGGCGCACGACGTCGAGATCGTCCAGCCGCCCAGCGCCAAGACGATCGAGGTCTCGGTCGAGGTCCCGGTCGAAGACATGACCCGCCTCGACGAGGCGCCCGAGGTCGACCCCGACGATCCGGGCGCGGGCCGCAACTCGCCGTCGATCTGGCCCGCCGTCGAGGAGAGGGTGCTCGATCTCATCCAGGGCCACCGCTCGACGATCGTCTTCACCAACTCCCGTCGCGGCGCCGAGCGGCTCTGCGCGCGCATCAACGAGCTGGCCGCCGAGCGCGCCGGGGTCGAGCTGACCGAGCCGGCGAAGCCCCCGGCCCAGGTCATGGCCCAGGCCGGCCAGTCGGGCGGCGCGCCCCCGGTGGTCGCCCGGGCCCACCACGGCAGCGTCTCGCGCGAGGAGCGCAAACAGATCGAGGAGGCGCTGAAATCCGGCCTCCTGCCCGCCGTGGTCGCCACCTCCAGCCTCGAGCTCGGCATCGACATGGGCGCGGTCGACCTCGTGGTGCAGATCGAGGCGCCGCCGTCGGTCGCGGCCGGGCTGCAGCGCATCGGCCGGGCCGGTCACCAGGTCGGCGCGGTCTCGCGGGGGGTGGTCTTCCCCAAGCATCGGGGCGACCTCGTCTCGTGCGCCGTGGTGGCCGACCGGATGAGCGCCGGCGCGATCGAGGAGCTGCGTTATCCGCGCAACCCGCTCGACGTGCTGGCCCAGCAGATCGTGGCGATGGTCTCGCTCGACGCGTGGCAGGTCGACGAGATGGCCGCACTGGTGCGCCGGGCCGCGCCGTTCGCCGAGCTGCCCGAGTCGGCGCTGCACGCGGTGCTCGACATGCTCTCCGGGCGCTATCCGTCGACGGCCTTCGCCGAGCTGCGCCCCCGCCTGGTGTGGGATCGCGGCACCGACGAGCTGACCGGCCGGCCCGGCGCCCAGCGGCTCGCCGTCACCAGCGGCGGCACGATTCCCGACCGGGGCATGTTCGGCGTCTTCCTGGCCGGTTCCGAGCGCGCGTCCCGGGTCGGCGAGCTCGACGAGGAGATGGTCTACGAGTCCCGGGTGGGCGACGTGTTCCTGCTCGGCTCGACGTCGTGGCGCATCGAGGACATCACGCCCGACCGGGTGCTGGTCTCTCCCGCGCCCGGCGCCCCGGCCCGCATGCCGTTCTGGAAGGGTGACTCCCCCGGCCGGCCGATCGAGCTGGGCCGCGCGATCGGCGCCCAGCTGCGCGCGCTGACCCGGGCCGATGACGAGAAGGCGACTGCCACGCTGCGCGAGTCCGGGCTCGACGAGTGGGCCGCGGGCAACCTGGTGGCCTATCTGCGCGAGCAGCGCGAGGCGACCCGCAACCTGCCCGACGACCGTACTGTGGTGGTCGAGCGCTTCCGCGACGAGCTGGGCGACTGGCGCATGACCGTCCACTGTGTGCTCGGAGCCAAGGTCAACGCGCCCTGGGCGCTGGCCATCGCGCGCCGGCTCTCGGAGCGCTACGGCGTGGACGGCCAGGTCATGCCCTCCGACGACGGCATCGTGGTGCGCCTGCCCGACACGGCCGAGGAACCGCCCGGCGCCGACCTGGTCGCGTTCGACCCCGAGGAGATCACGCAGCTGGTCGAGGAGTCGGTGGGCACGTCGGCGCTGTTCGCCTCCCGGTTCCGCGAGTGCGCGGCCCGGTCGCTGCTGCTGCCCCGCCGCGACCCGCGCCGCCGCCAGCCGCTCTGGCAGCAGCGGCAGCGCTCGGCCCAGCTGCTCGACGTGGCCCGCGAGTTCGCCGATTTCCCGGTCACGCTCGAGGCCGCCCGCGAATGCCTGCAGGACGTGTTCGACCTGCCCGGCCTGACCGGCCTGATGCGCGAGCTGGCCGGCCGCAAGGTGCGCCTGGTCGAGGTCGAGACCCCGCGGCCCTCGCCGTTCGCCCGGTCCCTGCTGTTCGGCTATGTCGGGGCCTTCCTCTACGAGGGCGACGCCCCGCTCGCCGAGCGGCGCGCGGCCGCCCTGGCCCTCGACTCCACCCTGCTCGGCGAGCTGCTGGGCCGGGTCGACCTGCGCGAGCTGCTCGACCCCGAGGTGGTCGGCGAGACCGAGGCGCAGCTGCAGTGGCTGACCACGCAACGCCAGCCGCGCGACGCCGAAGACGCGGCCGAGCTGCTCCGGCTGCTGGGTGACCTCTCCCCGACCGAGCTGGCCGTGCGCGGCGTCGAGGAGTCCTGGCTGTCCACCTTGGAGCAGAATCGCCGGGCGATCCGCATCCGGGTGGCCGGCGAGGAGCGCTGGATCGGCATCGACGACGCCGGCCGTTATCGTGACGCGCTCGGCGTGGCCCTGCCGGTCGGCCTGCCCGAGGCCTATCTGTCGTCGGTCGCCGACCCCCTCGGCGATCTGGTGGCTCGTTACGCGCGCACGCACGGCCCGTTCGCCGCGACCACCTGCGCGGCCCGGTTCGGGCTCGGCGTCTTCGTGGTCGAGCAGGCCCTCAAGCGGCTCTCGGCGACCGGCCGGGTGGCGCAGGGCGAGTTCTCCCCCGGCGGCGCGGGCAACGAGTGGTGCGACGCCGAGGTGCTGCGCATGCTGCGGCGCCGGTCGCTGGCCGCCCTGCGCCGCGAGATCGAGCCGGTGCCGCCGCGCGTGCTGGCCGCCTTCTTGCCGCGCTGGCACCAGATCGGCGGCAACGCCCGCGGGATCGACGCGCTGGCCGCCTCGATCGAGCAGCTGCAGGGCATCGCCGTGCCCGCCTCGGCCTGGGAGCGGCTGGTGCTGCCGGCGCGCGTGGCCGACTACGCGCCGCCCATGCTCGACGAGATGAGCAGCGGCGGTGACGTGCTCTGGGCCGGTTCCGGGTCGATCGGCAACAACGACGGGTGGATCACGCTGGCCTACGCCGACGCCGCTCCCCTGCTGCTGCCGCCGCCCGACGACGAGTTCGCGGCGACACCGCTGCACCAGTCAGTGCTCGACGCGCTCGGCGACGGGCAGGCGCTGTTCTTCCGCTCGCTCTCCGACCGGGTCGGCGCCACCGACGACACCGCCCTGGCCGCCGTCGTGTGGGATCTGGTCTGGGCCGGTCACCTCACGAACGACACGCTCGCCCCGCTGCGGGCCCTGCTCGGCGGCAGCGGCGCCCACAAGTCAAAAGCAGCCCCCGCCCGTACGAGATATCGCCGCCCCGGCCGCCCGGTGATGCCGGCCCGCAGCGGTCCGCTCATGATGGCCGGTCGCTGGTCCCGCCTGCCCGACCGCGACCTCGACCCCACCCGTCGCGCCGCCGCCCTGGCCGACCTGCTGCTCGAACGGCACGGCGTGGTCACCCGGGGCGCGGTCATGTCGGAGGGCCCGGTCGGCGGCTTCGCCGGGGTCTATCCGGTGCTCGGCGCGCTGGAAGAGCGGGGCGCGGCCCGCCGGGGCTATTTCGTCGAGGGCCTGGGGGCGGCGCAGTTCGCCGTGCCCGGCGCGGTCGATCGCCTGCGGGCCTTGGCCGAGCCGGCCGAGCTGGCCAAGCGCACCGGGGCCACGGCCGTGGTGCTGGCGTCGACCGACCCCGCCAACCCTTACGGCGCGGCGCTGCCCTGGCCCGAGCGCATCATCGACAGCGGCGACGGCGAGCCGGTCGCCAAGGCGGGCCATCGCGCGGGCCGCAAGGCGGGCGCCCTGGTCGTGCTGGTCTCCGGCGAGGTCGTCCTCTACGTCGAACGCGGCGGCCGCACCCTGCTGTCCTTCGTGGACGATCCCGAGGCCCTGATCGCGGCCGGCCAGGCCCTGGCCGCCGCGGTGCGGTCGGGCGCGCTGGGCGCCATGTCGGTCGAGCGCGCCGACGGCGAGTCGGTCCACTCCTCCCCGCTGCGCGACGCGCTGACCGCGGCCGGCTTCCGCGCCACGCCGAGGGGGTTGCGCCTGCGGGGCTGACTCCCTACGAGTGTGTGGAATCCGGCACGCGGCTCAGGTCGGCGCAGGGTGTCGTGGGCGGGAGACGGCCGGCTGCGTAGGCGGCGGGGGTCACGCCCATGAACGAGCGGAAGTCGCTGATCATGTGGGCCTGATCGAAGAAGCCGGCGTCGTCGGCCACGGCGGCCCATGTATGGGTGGCGTCGGCCTGGTCGAGAACGCGGCGCACGCGGGTGATGCGGGCGTAGTGCTTGGGTGAGAGGCCGGTTTCGCGGGCGAAAAGGTTGCGGAGGTGGCGTTCGCTGACACCCAGGCCGGCGGCCACGTCGGTCAGGCGGGGCACAGTGGACATCGCCCGCACGGCCGCCACCAGCAGACCGCCTGCGCTCATTGCCGAAGTCCGGTCGATGATCGGCAGAGTGCTGAAGCCCCGGGCAGGGGCCGATCCGCGGATGCGGCCCGCGACGGCGGCCTGCATCAGGGTGAGCACCTGTGGGGTGTCGTCGCCCGCCGCGAAGAGCGACTCGGTCAGTTCGGCGGCGGCCGGCCCCCAGAGGTCGGTCAGGGGCAGCGTCTTGTCGACCAGGGCGTGAACCGGCACGCCTAGCACGGCTCGGGCCACGCCGGGGCGCAGGCGCAGCCGTACGCAGACGGGGACGCCCTTGACCGGGTGGTAGCGGCCCCGGGTGCGCGGCCCCACCACGTACAGGTCGCTTTGGCCGGTTGTCGTGGTGCGGAACGCGAGCGCCGTGGCGGGGTCGGGGAGCTGGACCGCCGTCGTGCCCTCGGTCAGGCTGGCGATCACCTCGGGGTCGGCTAGCACGGGTCCACGCTAGCCCGCCGGCGTGCGGCCGGGGAGTGCCGAAACTTCCAATACGCCGGGCCCAAGTACGCGGCACGGTGGGCGGCATGATTCTCGTTCTCGGTGCCACCGGCACCACCGGCTCCGCCCTGGTCGAGACGCTGCTCGCCCGCCATCACACCGTCACCGCGGTCACCCGCGATCCGGCCCGCGTCGCGCCGAGGAAGGGCTTGACCGTCACGACCGGGATCGTTCCGGCCGACGCGATCTATCTGGTCGCGCCGCCGGGGCCGGAGATTCCGGAGCACGACCGGCGCAATCTGCGGGCCGCCCTCGACGCGGGGATCGGCCGGGTGGTCAAGCTGTCGGCCATCGGGACCGACGACGACCGGCTGGGCGGCTGGCATCAGCCCGGCGAGGAGGCGGTCCGGACGAGCGGGCTGCGGTGGACGATCCTGCGGCCGACCACGTTCGCGTCGAACTCGCTGGCCTGGGTGCCCGGCATCAAGGCGGGTCGGCCGGTCGCGAACTTCTGGGGTGACGGCAAGCAGGGTGTGATCGATCCGGCCGACATCGCCGAGGTCGCCGCCGAGGCGCTGACCGGCGACGACCATCATGGACGGACCTACACGCTGACCGGGCCCGAGCTGATCACAGTGCCCGAGCAGGTGGCGGTGCTCGGCGAGATTCTCGGGGTGGAGGCCACCGCGAACGACACGCCACCGGAGGGGGTCGGCGTCTTCGCGGACGGCGCCCGTTTCGTCCGCGACGGCCACAACGCGATCGTCACCGGCGAAGCCGAACAGGTTCTCGGTCGCCGGCCGGCCCCGTTCCGCGCCTGGGCCGGCCGCAACCGCGCGAGATTCTGAGGAGGAAGAGGTCAGAGCTGCGGCGCCACCGCGGAGGCGACCAGCTCGATGTGGTCGAGGTCGCCCAGGTCGAGCACCTGCAGGAACATGCGCGAGGCGCCCGCCGAGGCATAAGCCCGAATGATCTCGGCGGCCTGGTCGGGCGTGCCGACCACGCCCCCGTTCTCGCGCATCTCGTCGACCTCGCGACCGATCGCCGCGGCCCGCCGCTTGACCTCGGCGTCGTCGCGGCCCACGCAGAGCACCGCCGCGGCCGAGAACGCGGGCGGCGTCGTCCGCCCGATGGCCGTCGAGGCCGCGCGCACCCGCTCGTACATCGGCGCGATGTCGGCGACCTTGGAGAACGGGACGTTGAACTCGTCGGCGAAGCGGGCGGCCAGCGCCGGGGTCCGCTTCTTGCCGTGGCCGCCGACGATCACCGGCGGGCGCGGCGCCTGGGCCGGCTTGGGCAGGGCCGGCGAGTCGTTGAGCTGGTAGTGCTTGCCCTGGAAGTCGTACGTGCGGCCGAGCGGCGTCGACCACAGCCCGGTGATGATCTCGAGCTGCTCCTCGAGCCGGTCGAAGCGCTCGCCGACCGGCGGGAACGGGATGCCGTACGCGGTGTGCTCGGCCTCGAACCACCCGCCGCCGAGCCCGAACTCGATGCGGCCGCCGCTGATCTGGTCGGCCTGGGCGACCGCGATGGCCAGCGGGCCCGGCAGCCGGAAGGTGGCCGAGGTGACGAGCGTGCCGAGCCGGATGCGGGAGGTCTGCACCGCCAGCGCGGCCAGGGTCAGCCACGCGTCGCTGGGCCCGGGCAGCCCGTCGCCGCCCATCGTGAGGTAGTGGTCGGAGCGGAAGAACCCGTCGTAGCCGCTGGCCTCGGCGGTCTGCGCGACCTTGCGCAGATCGTCGTGGCTTGCCCCCTGCTGGGGCTCGGTGAAGATCACGAGACGCATGACCCAACCCTGCCAGATCACCCCCGGCGCGCCCTGTGGAACCTGCCACACACGATCCGTAGCAAGGCAGTAACGTTTCCCACCATGGCCGGGTATGCATGGATCAGCCTCACCACCGACTACGGAACGTTCGACGGCTTCGTCGCGGCGTGCCACGGGTCGATCGCCCGCATCGCGCCTGATGTGCGCGTCATCGACGTCACGCACCACGTGCCCCCGGCCGATGTGGCCCGCGGCGCGGCCGTGCTGGCGCAGACGGCGCCGCATCTGCCGCCGAGCGTGCATGTCGCCGTGGTCGATCCCGGCGTGGGCACCTCCCGCCGGGGCGTCGTGCTCACCACGCCGGGCGGCCTGCTCGTCGGCCCCGACAACGGCCTGCTGATCTGGGCCGCCGAGGCGCTGGGGGGCATCGACGCGGCCCACGAGATCCGCGGTGACGTCCCCGTCTCCAGCACTTTCCACGGGCGTGACGTCTTCGCCCCGGCGGCGGCCCGGCTCGCCCTCGGGAGCAAGCCCGCCGAGGCCGGCCCCGAGATCGACAAAGCTTCCCTCGTACGCCTGCCCGACCCGATCGTCACGTCCGGCGACGGCTGGATCGAGGCCGAGGTGCTGACCGTCGACCGGTTCGGCAACGTCCAGCTGGCCGCCGGCGGCGACATGCTGCGCGGCCTGGGCAACGACCTGGTGCTCAACGGCACGGTCAGCGCCCGTCTGGGCAGCACGTTCGCCGACGTCGACCAGGGCGACCTGCTCGTCTTCACCGACTCGGCGGGTCACGTGGCGATCGCCGTCAACAACGGCCGCGCCGTCGTCGTGCTGTCGGTCACCCCGGGCGACGTCGTCAAGATCGCCACCCGTCAGTAGGCGCGGATCCGGTCGCGCGACGCGGCGTAGGTCCGTTCCCCGGCGAGCCGCCACAGCAGCCGTACGGGCCAGGGCAGTTCGCCGAGGAAGCGGCGCCGTTCCGCCGGCGAGGCCTCCTCGAGGAGCGAGCCCAGAAAGACGAGCGCCATCTTGCCCTTGGGCAGCACCTCCTTGCCCCGGTCACCGACCGCCTTCCACTCGGCCGGGGTGAGGTGCTCCTCGATCAGCGGCAGGATCTCGCGCTCCTCGTCGGCCAGGTGCTCGTCGAGGGCGACCGCCGCCTGCGCGATCACGTCGGCCAGCCCGTCCCGGTCGGCGGCGAGCGCGCTGTCCCGCCACCGCGGCAGGATCTCGGTGATCTTTTCGAGCGGCTCGTGCAGGCGGTGGTGCTGCGCCTCCATGCGGTGGATCAGCGCGGCGTGCAGCTGCGCGCGCCGCAGCAGGAGCGGCCAGACCAGGTCGTCCTCGGCACTGTGATGGTGGTGCAGCCCGAGCGCGAGGTTGGCCAGGTGGGCGCCGAGCACCTCGGCGCGGGTCGTGTCGCCGGGCGCGACCGCGCGCACCAGGGCGGGCAGAATGCGGAACTCGCGCCGGAACACCCGGTGGACGACGACCATGTCCCAGGTGTCGGTGCGTTCGATGGTGGCAGCCGAAGTCATGCGTCAACGGTCGCAACGTCTACTTGCAGACTGCCTGCAAGCGGCCTGCACTCCTATGCTCTGACCCGTGCTGATCGGCAAGGTGCTCGGGTCCACCGAGATCGAGGTGGACGGCGTGGTCGCCGACCTCGGCGGTCCGCTGCCGCGGCGGCTCGTCACCGCGTTGCTCGCCGCCGAGGGCCGGCCGGTCGCGGAGCCCACGCTGGCCGAGGCGATCTGGGGTGACGAGGCGCCCGCCAGCCCGACGTCCTCCCTGCAGGCGAACGTCTCCCGGCTGCGTCGCACGCTGGGCCGCCCGGCCCTGGCCCGGGCCGGCGAGGGTTATCGGCTCGCCGTCGACGACACCGACGCGGCCCGGTTCGCGGCCGATGTGCGGCGCGGTCGCGAGCTGCTGGCCGACGAGCGCCCGGGCGAGGCGTTGCGCCTGTTCGACTCGGCCCTGGCCCGCTGGCGGGGTGACGCCTACGCCGACCTGCCGCACACCTACGCCCGCCCGGCGCTCGAGGAGCTGCGCGCCGTGGCCGAGGAGGAGCGCCTGGCCGCGCGTCTGACCGCGGGCGACGCACCCGGCGTGACCGGCGACCTGGAGGCGGCCGTCACCGCTCAGCCCTATCGCGAGCGCCGCTGGGAGCTGCTCATCCTCGCGCTCTATCGCGGTGGCCGGCAGGCCGACTCGTTGGCCGCGCTGCGCCGCGTGCGTAAGCGGCTCGCCGACGACCTGGGCATCGATCCCGGCCCGGCGCTGCAGGAGCTCGAGGGCCGCCTGCTCGCCCAGGATCCGGGGCTGCTGCTGGCGTCCCGGCCCGCTCCCGCCGTACGGCCGCTCTCGCATTTCTTCGGACGCGCCGCCGAGCTGGCCGCCCTGAGCGAGCTGCTCGCTTCCGCGCGCCTGGTCACGCTGGTCGGCCCGGGTGGAGCGGGCAAGACCCGGCTGGCCATCGAATACGCGGCCGCGCGTGACCCCTGGTTCGTGCGCCTGGCCGACGTGACCGAGCCGGCCCTGGTGCCCGCGGCCGTCGCCGCGGCCGCCGGGGTGCGCGGCGCCACGACCGACGCGATCGCCACCGCGCTGGGCGATCGGCCCGGCCTGCTGCTGCTCGACAACTGCGAGCACGTCGTGGCGGCGGCCGCGGAGCTGACCCTCGGCCTGCTTGCCCGCTGTCCCCGCCTGCGGGTGCTGGCCACGAGCCGGGAGCCGCTCGCGGTCGACGGCGAGCGGCTGCTCCCGGTGGCGCCGCTGCCCGCGGCCGACGCGATCGCGCTGCTGACCGACCGGATCACCGCCGTACGCCCCGGCTGGCGCCCCGGCCCCGAGGAGTCGGCGACGCTGACCCGCCTGGCCGCGGCCCTCGACGGCATCCCGCTGGCCCTGGAGCTGGCGGCCGCCCGGGCTCGCGTGCTGGGCCTGGCCGAGCTGCTGGACATGCTGCACGACCGGTTCCCGGCGCTGGGCCCGGTGCCGCGCGGCGCGCTCGCTCCGCACGAGACGCTCGAGGCCGCCGTGGCCTGGAGCGTCGACCTGCTCGGGGCGGACGACCGGGCGATGCTGCTGCGGCTGTGGCCGTTCGAGGGCGGCTTCCCGCTGTCGGCCGTCGAGGACGACCTGGACGCCCTGTCGTCGCTGGTGGCCCGCTCGGTGGTGGTGGCCGACACGACGGTCACGCCGGCCCGCTACCGGCTGCTGGAGATCGTCCGGGCGTACTGCCGGCAGCACGACCCCGACCGGGAGGACAGCCGGGAGCGGCACGCGGCCTGGGTGCGCCGGCTGGTCGAGCGGCACGCGCCCCTGCTGCGCGGCGACCGCTCGGCCCACTCCGTCCGCCTGCTCAACCGCGAGCTCGCCAACCTGCGGGCCGGCATCGTGCACGACCTCGGCGTCCGCCCCGCCGCGGCGCTGCGCACGGCCGGCCTGCTGGAGTGGCTCTGGTTCCGCGGCGGGCTGGTCGCGGAGGGGCTGCCGCTGCTGCGCGCCGCGCTGGCCGCCGCCCCGGACGCGCCGGCGACCGACCGGGCCCGGGCCCACCTGGGCGCCTCGATGCTGCGCTACATGTCGGGCGACCAGGGCGCGACCGACGACCTCTACGAAGGCCTCGACCTGCTGGGCGACGGACCGGACCACGACGGCGCGATCCTGGCCACGCAGGCCGCCTACTACGAGTCGCTCTACTGGTCGTTCCGCGGCGACTTCGAGCGGGCGATCGCGCCCGCCCGTCGCTCCATCGCGCGGTCGACCACGCTCGGCGAGGAGTGGATCCGGCCCGCGGCCGAGATGTCGCTCGGCGCCGCCCTGGCCGGTGCGGGCGAGCTCGACGAGGGCCGCCGGGTGCTGGCCGCGGCCCGCGAGCAGGCGATCGCGCGCGGCCAGGGCTGGACGGCCGCCATGTGCGGGCTGCTGCTGGCCCGGGCGCTGCTCGCGAGGCCCGCCCAGCCCGGGGCGGCGCTCTCCGTCGTACGGGAAGCTCTTGATCTTTTCGACGCCGAGGACGACGTCGGCAACGTGCTGGCCGGGTTGCACACCGGGGCGTACGCGATGGTCCTGACCGGACGGGTCGCCGAGGCCGCGCGCCTGTTGGTGGCCGTGCGCCGAGCCGCCGGCCGCCGCGGCCTCGACCCCGACCTGGCCGACCCGATCCGGGCCGCCGCCCTGGCCGCGGCGATCCCGCAGACCGAGCTCGAGGCGGCCGAGGGCAACGATGATCAGGACGAGTCGGCCCTGCTCGCGTTGCTCGGACCGAAAAGCGGGAACACTTAGGCCATGCCCGAGGGCGATACCGTCTGGAACACCGCGCGCGTGATCGAGAAGGCGCTGCAGGGTGACGTGCTGACCGGCTCCGACTTCCGGGTGCCGCAGCTCGCCACCACCGACCTCAGCGGATGGCTGGTCGCCGAGTCGGCCAGCCGCGGCAAGCATCTGCTGCTGCGGCTGACCCGCGACGGTCAGACGCCGCTCACGCTGCACTCACACCTGCGCATGGAGGGCGCCTGGCGGGCGTACGCGCCGGGGGAACGCTGGACGGGCCGCCCGGCATACCTGATCCGCGTCGTGCTGCGCACCCAGCGGTCGGTCGCCGTCGGCTATCACCTGCACGAGCTAGCGCTCTATCCGACGGCCGAGGAGGAACGGCACGTCGGGCATCTCGGGCCCGACCTGCTGGGCGCCGACTGGGATGCCGACGAGGCCGTACGCCGGATCGCCGAGCACCCTGACACGACCATCGCCGAGGCCCTGCTCGACCAGCGCAACCTGGCCGGGGTCGGCAACCTCTACAAGGCCGAGACCCTGTTCCTGCGTGGACTGTGGCCGTGGACGCCGGTGTCGCAGGTGGCCGACCTGACCGGGACCGTCACGCTGGCGCAGAAGCTGGTCGCCTCGAACCGCGGGCGCTGGACGCAGACCACGACCGGCTCGCTGCGGCGCGGCGAGACCAGCTATGTCTACGGGCGGCGCGCGAAGCCGTGCCGGCGGTGCGGAAGCGCGATCCAGAAGGACGAGAAGGGCGAACGGATCACGTACTGGTGCCCGCGTTGTCAGCCGCGGCCTGCTTGAACACCGTGGTGGGGGTCCGCTTGAGCTCGGACAGGCCCTCGGCGAAGCCGCGCAGCCGGTCGGTCGCGTCGATGAGGCTGCCCAGGGCCGGATGCGCGCCCTCGGCGACCGGGTGGCCGTCCTCGGCGACGTAACTCGCGGCCGCCGCGACCAGCCGCTCGTACGCGTCGACGCCCTCGGTGAACTGCGTGGCCAGCGACCCGTGCGACTCGACCAGGGCCGCGCGCTGGTCGGGCGGGGTCAGCGGCAGGGCCCGTTCGACGCTGGCCACCCGCTGGCCGAGATCGCGCAGCCACTCCTCGGCCACGGCCGCCTCGAGCAGGGCGCCCTCGCCGGGGCCGTGCAGCCGGCCGGCCAGCGCGGTCAGGGTGGCCGAGGCCCGGTCGAGCCTGTCCCACGCCTGGGTGATCTCGGAGCCGCGCAGGGCGTAGCGGTTCTTCTGCCGGCGCACCTCGTTCATCACCGTGCGCCCGGCCGGGAACCGCTCGAGGGCCGCGGTCAGCTTGGCCCCGGGCAGCACCGGCGGGGGCGGGGGCGGCGCCGGGGTGGCGGCCAGCTCACGATGGTCGCTGTGCCGCCACCAGGCCAGCGCGATCGACGAGCCGGCGGCACCGGCCCAGATCGCGTCGGCCCAGCCGATCCCCGCATAGGGAGTGAGGACGGCGGTGGCCGCGGCCAGCCCGCCTCCCAGCACGCTCCACCGCCGCGCCGAACCGCGCAGCCGCTTGAGTCGCCGGAAGTATCTGGTCCGCTCGTCCACCGTCGCCCTCCCCGTGGATCTAACTCAGCCGGCGGCGGTCGTGTCGCCGCGCTTCTGATTCATGCTGGCCCGGATCTCGTCGAGCCGGGCGACGCTGGCCGGGTCGGCCGACGGACCGGCCTGCTCGACCGCGGGCTGCGCCGGAGCGGCGCCGAGCTTGTCGCCCGCCATGCTGGCGCGGATCTGCTCGAGCCGGGACGAACCGGCCATGTCGAGGCTGGACTTCTGCACCTCGAGCATGCGGCCCTCGACCGAGTTGCCGGCCAGCTCGGCGCGGCCCATCGCGTCGGCGTAGCGGCGCTCGATCTTGTCGCGCACCTCGTCGAGCGACGGGGTGTTGCCCGGCGCGGCCAGCGACGACATCGACTCGAGCGACTTGGCCACGGTCTCCTGCATTTTGGCCTGCTCGAGCTGGCTCAGCAGACGCGAGCGCTCGGCGATGCGCTGCTGCAGCACCATGGCGTTGTTCTCGACGGCCTTGCGGGCCTGGCCCGCCGCCGAGAGCGCCTGGTCGTGCAGCGTCTTGAGGTCTTCCATCGACTGCTCGCCCGAGACCAGCTGGGTCGCGAGCGTCTGGGCGGTGGACTCGTACTTCTGGGCCTCGGACTCGTCGCCGCCGGCGCGGGCCCGGTCGGCCAGGACGAGCGCCTGCCGCGCCATGCCCTGCAGCTTCTCGACCTCGGACATCTGCCGGGACAGCTTCATCTCCAGCTGACGCTGGTTGCCGATCACCGCCGCAGCCTGCTGCACGAGGGCCTGGTGCTGGCGCTGTGCGTCCTCGATGGCCTGCTGGATCTGGACCTTGGGGTCGGCGTATTCATCAATCTTCGCGCCGAAGAGCGCCATCATGTATCGCCAGCCCTTGACGAACGGATTCGCCATCTCGCGGTATCCCCTCAATGTCGCTCAGTCGGGTCCGCCACCGACGCAGATCGAGGAGCTGTCGCGATGGCGAGTTACCTGGTGTGGTCATGCCATCGTGTCAGCTCGACGCCACCGACGTCACGTGACCTCCGGGGGATCTCAGGGTGTCCCCCAGGCTTCGAGGCTACGCGCTATCCCCGGTCGGGGTCGATCCCGAGGGGCCGTCCCCGAGGAGCCACAGCAACCTCACAGGGCACAAATAGGAAACGGGCCGGATCCGCTCCAATAAAGAGCGGACCCGGCCCGATTCAAATGATCTCTCAGGCGGCGTACACGACGTCGCGATGCTGCTTTCGAGTGGCGTGCAGAGTCGCCTTGAGCGGCGAATCCTGACGGACCTTGACCGACACACTGCCGTCGCTGGTGACGGTCTTCTTGTTGTCGTCGACCGGCACGAGCACCCCGTCCATGTCCTCGGCGAGGGACAGCGTGTCGCTGACCTCGATGAGGAGCTCGGAGAGACGGGCGCCGAGCGCGTCGCAGATGGCGGCGAGCAGCTCGCTGGACGCTTCCTTCTGACCGCGCTCGATCTCGGACAGGTATCCCAGGCTGACGTTCGCGGCGGTGGACACCTCGCGCAGCGTGCGGTGCTGCCCCTGCCGGCGCGCCCGTAGTGCGTCGCCGATGACCCGGCGTAGCAGGACCATGGCACCTCCTCCTGCGGCGGGGCCGCCGGCACACGCCGGAGGCTTCCCGCAACCGTACCCGCTGCCGACGATACCGACATCCCGCCCCGCCGAATTCTGGGGGCGGCCCGACAGCGGGGCCTTCACGTAACCACCCTGATCACTGGGACATTCCCCAGCTCAGACCACCGCTGGGGCGTCCTTGAGACAGTCTGCGAGCAGGAGTAGCGCTCTCGTCACACTTTCGGTGCGGATTGCCGCCCGGTCTCCGTCGAGTCTGAGCTCACGCACTTGAGCGCCGCTCGGGCCCGCGACGGCCACGTAGACCAGGCCCACCGGCTTGCCGTCCTGCGGCTCGGGACCCGCCACCCCGGTCGTGGCCACGCCCCAGGTGGCGCCGCAGCGCTCGCGCACACCCTCGGCCAGCGCCGTCGCCACCTCCGAGTCGACCGCGCCCCGCTCGGCCAGCAGCCTTTCCGGTACGCCGGCCAGGACGTGTTTCATCTCGGTCGCGTAGACCACCACGCCGCCGAGATAGACCTTGCTCACGCCCTCGATCTCGACCACGGTCGCGGCGACCAGACCCCCGGTCAGCGACTCGGCGGTGGCGAACGTCTCACGGCGTTCCTTCAGCCTGCGGACGGCCACCTGGGCCGCGATCTCAGTTCCCACAGCGAAAAGTCTAGGCTCCCGAACCTGTCCCGCGCCGGGCATCGCGCCGCAGCCGCAGCGCCTCGACCACATAGTCCACACCGGTCACGACGGTCACGAGGGTGGCCGCTCCCATCAGCCACGGGCCGACGATGTCGAACGGCGTGGGGACGGGCCACAGATACCACGCGATCGCGGCGATCTGCAGCACGGTCTTGAGCTTGCCGCCGCGGCTGGCCGGGATGATGCCGTACCGGATGACCCAGAACCGGAGCGCGGTGATGCCCCACTCGCGCACCAGGATCAGCACGGTCACCCACCAGGGCAGCCGGTCGTAGACCGAGAGCAGCACCAACGCCGTGCCGGTGAGCGCCTTGTCGGCGATCGGGTCGGCGACCTTGCCGAACGAGGTGACCAGCGACCAGCGCCGGGCGATCCAGCCGTCCACGAAGTCGGTCGCCGAGGCCACGCAGAAGACCAGGCACGTGACGATGCGCGCGCCGGTGCCGGTGAGCTGCGACGAGACGACCAGCGCGAGGAACACCGGGACCAGCACGATCCGCAGCACGGTGAGGATGTTCGCCGGGTTGTACGGCGAGACCGTACGCGGAGCGGTCACCGGGACCGGCTCCTCGGTCACCGCGGGGACACCGGCGCCGCGGAGATCATCTCGACCGGCACGGCGACCAGGTCGACGCCCTCGGTCGCGGTGACCCTGGCCCGCACGAAGTCGCCGGGGCGCAGCGCGGCCAGGTCGGCCCCGCCGCTGCCGGGGACGAGCATGGTGGAGCCGTCGACCTCGGGCGCCTGGTGCTCGGCGCGGCCCTCGACCTCGCCGCCCTCGACCGTGTCGACCAGCACCTCGACGATCGAGCCGAGACGCTCCTCGGCCCGCTGGTTGCAGAGCTCGTCGGCCAGCGTGACGATCCGGTCGTACCGGCGCTTGATCGTGTCTTCCTTGACCTTTTTGTCGAGCCCGGCCGCCTCGGTGCCGTCCTCGTCGCTGTAGTCGAAGACGCCGATCGCGTCGAGCCGGGCCTCGGACAGGAAGCGCACCAGCTCGTCGACGTCGGCCTTGGTCTCGCCGGGGAAGCCGACGATGAAGTTGCTGCGCGCGCCGGCCGCCGGGGCCAGCTCGCGGGCCGAGGCGAGCAGGTCGAGGAACCGGTCGGTCGAGCCGAAACGCCGCATCCGGCGCAGCAGGGGCTCGCTGGAGTGCTGGAACGACAGGTCGAAGTAGGGCGCGACGCCGGGCGTGGTGGCGATCGTCTCGACCAGGCCGGGCCGGGTCTCGGCGGGCTGCAGATAGCTGGCCCGCACGCGCACGATGCCGTCGACCCGCGCGAGCTGCGGCAACAGCTTCTCGAGCAGACGTGGATCACCAAGATCTTTCCCGTACGAGGTGCTGTTCTCGCTCACCAGCACCAGCTCGCGCACGCCGGACTTGGCCAGCCACTCGGCCTCGGCCAGCAGCTCCTGAGGGTCGCGGGAGACGAAGGCGCCGCGGAAGGACGGGATCGCGCAGAACGCGCACTTGCGGTCGCAGCCGCTGGCCAGCTTGAGGCTCGCGACCGGCCCGTTGTCGAGCCGGCGGCGCAGCACCGTGCGCAGGTGGGCCGGGGTGTGCTCGTCGACGGTGGCGTGCCCGGGGATGACGACCTTGGCCGACTGGCGCTGCACGGGGGTGATCGGCAGCAGCTCGCGCCGGTCGCGCGGGGTGTGCGCGTCGAACGTCTCGCCCGCCAGCACCCCGTCGAGGCGGGCCGCGATGTCGGTGTAGTCGTCGAAGCTGACCACGGCGGACGCCTCGGGCAGGCTGTCGGCGAGCTCCTTGCCGTAGCGCTCGGCCATGCAGCCGGCGGCGACCACCTTGGCGCCCGTGTCGGCCGCGGCGAGCAGCGTCTCGATCGAGTCCTGCTTCGCCTTCTCGACGAAACCGCAGGTGTTGACGACCACCACATCGGCCCCGTCGGCGTCGGTGCTCACCTGCCATCCGCCCGCGTCGAGGCGGGCCGCGAGCTCTTCCGAGTCGACCTCGTTACGGGCACAGCCGAGGGTGAGCAGGGCGACACGGCGGGGAGAAGGAGTTACCGACACCAGGCAAGGTTAGCCGGGTTCCCCGCCTCGTTCATCCGCGCACTGATCCGATCGGGGGCCCGGGCCGTACCCCAGGTCACCATGCAGACTTCAAACAGGCCCGCCCGGCACGCGGAGTGGCTGCTCATCGGCGCGCTCGTCGTGCTCGCGATCCTGGCCCGCGGGGCCGGCTTCGGCGAGAAGACGAACGACATGAACATCTTCTTCCAGTGGTATCACCAGCTGGGCCGGGCCGGCGAGTGGCGCGCGCTGGGGGCCGACGTCGGCAACTACAACGCGCCGTTCCTCTATCTGCTGGCGTTCACCCATCTGCTGCCCGGCCCGCTGCTGTTCAAGATCAAGGCGATGTGGGTCGTCTTCGACGTCGTGCTGGCGTTCTTCGCCTACCGCATCGTCGCGCTGCGCTACCCGAACAGCCGCATCCCGACGGCCGCCGCGCTGGTCGTCGTGATGCTGCCGACAGTCGTGCTCAACGCGTCGTGGTGGGGCCAGATCGACTCGATCTGGGCCGCGCCCGCCCTGGGCGGCGTCTATTACCTGCTGCGGGGCAAGCCCTGGTGGGGTGTCGCCCTGTGCGGCGTCGCGCTGGCCCTCAAACCGCAGGGCGTGTTCATCTTCCCGCTCCTGCTGCTGCTCGCCCTGGCCGGCAAAATTCCCTGGCGTACGCTCCTGGCCGCCCCCGCCGCGTATCTGCTGCTCGACCTCCCGGCGATCGTCTTCGGCCGCGACCCGGTCGAGCTGCTCACGATCTATTCGATGAACCGGCAGGCCGTCAACGTGCCCGAGCTGAGCCTGCGCGCGCCTAACGTGTTCGCCCTGGTCACCGGCGGCGCCCGGGAAGACAGCCTGCGTACGTTGGGCTATCTGTTCACCGCGGCGGTCGTCATCGGGGTCATCTATGTGCTGATCGCGCGCTCGGTCGAGCTGACCACCGAACGGATCGTCGTGGTGGCCGCGCTGTTCTCGATCCTCGTGCCGTTCCTGCTGCCCGGCATGCACGAACGCTATTTCTTCCTGGCCGACGTGACGACGGTGCTGCTCGCGGTCTTCATCCCACGCCTCTGGTTCGTCCCGCTGCTGGTGCAGGCATCCTCACTGCTGTCCTACCAGCCCTACCTGTTCGGCCGCGTCGTCCCCGTGCTGCCCACGGTCGCCGCCCTACTGATGCTGGCCGCCCTGCTCACGGTCCTCGTCTATCTGATGCGTGAAGCCTTCCGGCGGGACTCATTCGAGATCGAACTGGAGAAGCTCACTCGTCCAGTCGAAGCGTCGCCAAGGTCTCTTCCAGCTCGTCGGGCTTGATCAGCACGTCGCGAGCCTTCGAGCCCTCGGACGGGCCGACGATGCCGCGCGTCTCCATCAGGTCCATCAGGCGGCCGGCCTTGGCGAACCCGACCCGCAGCTTGCGCTGCAGCATCGACGTCGAGCCGAACTGCGAGGTCACGACCAGCTCGATGGCCTGGATCAGCACCTCGAGGTCGTCGCCGATCTCCTCGTCGATCTGCTTCTTCTTGCTGGCCGGGGCCTCGGTGACGTCCTCGCGGAACTCCGGCTCGCGCTGGTCCTTGCAGAACTTGACGACCGCGGCGATTTCCTTCTCGTCGACCCAGGCGCCCTGGATACGGGTCGGCTTGGAGGCGCCCATCGGCAGGAACAGGCCGTCGCCGCGGCCCAGCAGCTTCTCGGCGCCCGGCTGGTCGAGGATGACCCGGCTGTCGGCCAGCGACGAGGTGGCGAACGCGAGCCGCGACGGCACGTTCGCCTTGATCAGGCCGGTGACCACGTCGACCGACGGGCGCTGGGTGGCCAGCACGAGGTGGATGCCGGCGGCCCGGGCGAGCTGGGTGATGCGGACGACCGAGTCCTCCACGTCGCGCGGCGCGACCATCATCAGGTCGGCCAGCTCGTCGATGATGACGAGCAGATAGGGGTACGGCTTCATCACGCGCTCGCTGCCGGGCGGCGCGACGATCTCGCCGCTGCGCACCTTGCGGTTGAAGTCGTCGATGTGCCGTACGCCGTTGGCCGCGAGGTCGTCGTAGCGCATGTCCATCTCGCGGACGACCCACTCGAGCGCGTCGGCGGCCTTCTTCGGGTTCGTGATGATCGGCGTGACGAGGTGCGGAATCCCCTCGTACGCGGTCATCTCCACCCGCTTCGGGTCGACCAGCAGCAGGCGGACCTCGTCGGGGGTCGACCGGGTCAGCAGCGACACGAGCAGCGAGTTGAGGCAGGAGCTCTTGCCGGCGCCGGTCGCGCCCGCGATCAGGATGTGCGGCATCTTGGCCAGGTTGGCCACCACGAAGCCGCCCTCGATGTCCTTGCCCAGCGCGACCAGCATCGGGTGGTGATCGGCGGTCGAGGCCCGGGAGCGCAGCACGTCGCCGAGCGACACGTTCTCGGGGTCGGTGTTGGGGATCTCGACGCCGACGGCGCTCTTGCCGGGGATCGGGCTCAGGATCCGGACATCGGGCGACTTCACCGCGTACGCGATGTTGCGCGAGAGCTGCGTGATGCGCTCGACCTTGGTGCCCGGCCCGATCTCGACCTCGTAGCGGGTGACCGTCGGGCCCCGGGTGAAGCCGGTGACCATCGCGTCGACGTTGAACTGCTCGAACACCCCGCTCAGGGCGGCCATGATCTCGTCGTTGGCCCGGCTCCGCGACTTCGGCGGCGCGCCCTTGCCGAGCAGCGACGGCGGCGGCAGGCGGTAGTCGCCCGGCACCGAGCTGATCTCGAGCTGCTCGGCCCGGGTCGGCAGCGGCTCGGAGTGCTCCGGCGGCTCGGGCTTCTTGCGCGAGGCGGGCACCTTGGGCACGACCACCGTGTCGTGCACCAGGAAGTCGTCCTCGGCGGCGGGCTCGGGCTCCGGCTCGGCCAGCCCGATGTCGGACAGCGAGCCCTGCCGGCGACGTGAGGGGCGGCGCTTCTTGGCCGGCTCCTCCTCGTCGTTGTCGTCGTCGGGGTCGTAGTCGTCGGGCAGCTCGGGCGTGGGCAGCGGCGCGCGCTCGGTCGAGCGGCCCATCAGCACGTCGACCAGCAGCATGATCCGCTCGGGGATCTTGTTGATCGGCGTGGCCGTGATCACCAGCAGGCCGAAGACGAAGAGCAGCACCAGCAGCGGCACGGCCACCCAGGCGGTGACCGCGCGCTCGAGCAGCGCACCGAAGGCGTAGCCGAGCAGGCCGCCCGCCTTGGTGATGCCGACGTCGTCGGTGGGCCGCTCGCTGATGTGCAGCAGCGCCGCGGTGGCGATGACCAGGGCCGTCCAGCCGACGACCGAGCGGCCGCGATGCTCGGGGTCGGCCGGCTTGCGCATCAGCCGGATCGCGCCGTAGAGCAGCAGCAGCGGAAGGAAGACGGCGAGCCCGCCGAGGAACAGGTGGGTCGAGTCGGCCAGCCACTGTCCGACCGGGCCGGCACTGTTGGCCCAGACCGCCACCCCGACCAGGATGGCCAGGCCGAGCATGAGCAGACCGGCGCCGTCGCGGCGATGCTCGGGATCGATCTCCTTGGCCGTGGCGGCCTGCCGGCCGACGCCGCGGGCGGCCCAGCCGACGCTGTGGGCCAGGCCCATCCAGACGGCGCCCAGGCCGCGGCCCATGCCGGTGGCGATCGCCGAGCCCATGCTGGGCCGGGCGCGGGCCGCCGAGCGACGGGCGGCGGGGCGAGCGGACTTGGTGGCCTTGGCCGGCTTGCGAGCCGGCTGGCGTGCCGCCGGCTGCCGGGCACGACTGGTCGCGGCGCCGCGCGGCGTGGACGCGGCGCGACCCCGGCTCGCCGGAGAGGTTCGGCCCGCCATGCGAACACCGTAACGCCGCGATGCTCATGAATCCGGAAGGCGCACCGACGTAGGGTCGTCGAGTGCAGCCGTTCACCAAGGAAATGATCACGGACGCGCTCGACGCGCGCGACTTCAAGTACTTCGAGGACGCCGACGGCGACATCGGGGGCAATTTCCAGGGCAACCTGGTCTATTTCTTCCGGATCGGCCAGCAGCAGGAGGTGCTGCAGGTCCGGACGATGGTGCAGCACCTGTTCGACATGGACGCGGTCCCCCGGCTCTACGAGTTCTGCAACTCGTGGAACCACGACCAGCTCTTCCCCAAGGCCTACGTGCACGTCAACGACGACGGGACGGTGCTCGTGGTCGGCGAGGTGATCGCCGACTGGGAGAAGGGCGTGACCCCCGAGCAGCTCGACCAGGTGATGATCGCCGCGATCGCCACCAGCGTGCAGCTCGCCACCGAGGTCGCCGAGCTGCGCCAGCAGTCCTGAGAAACGTGTGATGCCGGGGAGCCATCACGGCTCCCCGGCATCAGTGCGCTTCGCCACCTAGGCAGGGTTGGTGGCCGGGCGCGTCACGGGGTGCTGAACCCCAGGTCGTACGTGCCGTTGCCGGAGGTGGCAACAACGACGTACCGGTACGTGCCGGAGCGGCCGTTGAACGAGATCGACTTGTCGCCCTCGCCCGTGTCGCTGGCCACCGTGCGGAAGCCCCGGTTGGTCAGGCGCTGCAGGAACAGGTCGAAGTCGGCGCCGTCGGCCGCCGTCAGGCAGGCGGTCTGCCGGCCGGCGTTCGCCCGGAAGGCGGCGCCGTCGGGCTGGGCCTGCGCGGTGCGTGCGCGGGGCAGGGTGCCCGAGCGCTGCACGGCCTGGTCGTCACAGGCGCCGGCCGACTCGGCCGGCGGGGCGGCCTCGCCGCCACCGTTGCCCGCGCCCGCGTTGTCGCCGCCGCCGCTGGTCACCAGCGTCAGGTCCTCGGCGGCCAGGATCTCGTTGATCGGCTGGAAGAACGTCTCGCCGCCGACCGTGCAGTCGCCGGAGCCGCCCGAGGTCATGCCCTGGGCCTGGTCACCGCTGAGCCACGGGCCGCCGGAGTCGCCGCCCTCGGCGCAGACGTCGGTGCGGGTCAGACCGGTGACCGCGCCCTCCGGGTAGACCACGGTCTGGTTCTTGGCCAGGATCGTGCCGCAGAAGGTGCCGGTCGTGGAGCCGGAGCGGCAGACCGCCGCGCCCACCGGGGCCTCGGTGTTGCCGGCCACGGGCAGCTCGTTGCCCTCGAAGTCGTTGACCACCGCGCGCGGGGTCCAGTCGCCGTTGACCTCGACGAAGCCCATGTCGGCGTCGCCCGGGAAGGTCGAGGCCCGCACGACGCCCTGCGCCTGCTGGTTGAAGCCGGTCGTGGTGGTGCCGACCTCGCCGCAGTGCCCGGCCGTGACGAAGCCGCCCTCGACCGAGAAGCCGATCGAGCAGCGGGCCGTGCCGCCGTCGACCGCGATGAAGTAGGGGTCGGCGCCGCGCACGTCGAACAGCGGCTTCGGGCTCGCGGTGCTGACCACGACCGCATACGACCCGGCCGCGACGCCGGCCGCGCGGGCCAGCTTCTTCGCGGCCGCCTGCTCGCCGGGCTTGGCCACGACGACCAGCTTGTTGGTCGAGACGTCGACATACCACCCGGTGATGCCCGCGGCCTCGGACCGCACCGAGTCGAGGCTCTCCTTGGCCTTGACGAGCGCCTGCTCACTGCGCTTGACGAGCACCGGCTCGGCGCCGGCGGCACGCACTGCCTCCTGCGCCGCCGGGTCGGTCACGGCGATCTTGAGCGTGTTGCCGTCGGCCGCCAGCCAGGCGCCGCCGAAATCGGCGCCCGTCTGGGCCGACAGCTTGGCGCTCACGCCGCTCGCCCACTTCGACCGCTGCAAGCGGGCCGTCGCCTGATCGCCATCCAGACCCAGGTCACGCTTCATCGCCGCCAGAATCTGCGGCGCCACGCCACCCGGGCTGGGCTTGGCGGCCTTGCTCGACGGCGTGGTGCCGGCCATGGACGGCAGGGTGAAAGCCACCGCTGCCCCGGCCGCGACCACGACCGCCGCCGCCACGGCGATCCGTCTGCGCTGCATCTGAGGTACTCCCCTCGCCAACGGGTGCCGTGGGGGCGGCACCGGTGACTAGAAGTACGGGAGACGGCAGCGAAAGGTTTAAATCGAATCAGACTTCTACGACGGTCGGCACGATCATCGGGCGCCGGCGGTACGCGTCGTTGACCCAGCGGCCGACCGTACGCCGCACAACCTGCTGCAACTGGTGCGTGTCGGTGATGCCGTCCTCGGCCGAGCGGTGCAGCGCGGCGGTCAGCAACGGAATCACCGGGTTGAACGCCTCCGGGTCCTCGCTGAAGCCCTTGGCCGAGATGTTCGGCTCGCCGACCACCTTGCCGGTCACCGAGTCGATCACCACCGTGGCCGAGATGAAGCCGCCGTCGCCCAGGATCCGCCGCTCGGTCAGCAGCGACTCGCTGACGTCGCCGACCGCGAGCCCGTCGACGTAGACGTATCTGTTCTGCACGCGGCCGACATGCCGGGCGTGACCCTCGACGAGGTCGACCACGTCGCCGTCCTCGCAGAGCACGACCCGGTCGGGCGCGACACCGGTCTCGACGCCGAGCTGGGCGTGGGCGCGCAGATGCCGCCACTCGCCGTGCACCGGCATGAGGTTGCTCGGGCGGACGACGTTGAGCAGGTAGCGCAGCTCGCCGGCCGGAGCGTGACCCGAGACGTGCACCTTGGCCGTCTCTTTGTGCACGACCGTGGCGCCGGCCCGGGACAGCCGGTTGATCACCCGGTAGACCGAGGTCTCGTTGCCCGGCACCAGCGAGCTGGCCAGCACGACCGTGTCGCCGGGCTCGATGGTGATGTGCCGGTGGTCGCCGGTGGCCATGCGGCCCAGCGCGCTCATCGGCTCACCCTGCGAGCCGGTCGACATGAAGACGATCTCGTCGGCCGGCATGTTGGTCGCCTCGTCGAGGTTGACCAGCAGGCCGTCCGGGATGTTGAGCAGACCCAGGTCACGGGCGATGCCCATGTTGCGGACCATCGAGCGGCCGATCAGCGCGACCTTGCGCTCGTATTCCCAGGCGGCGTCCATGACCTGCTGCACGCGGTGCACGTGGGAGGCGAAGCTGGCCACGATGATGCGGCCGCGGGCCTTGCCGAAGATCGAGCTGAGCACCGGGCCGATGTCGCGCTCGGGCGCCACGAACCCGGGCACCTCGGCGTTCGTCGAGTCGGAGAGCAGCAGGTCGACGCCCTCGGCACCGAGCCGCGCGAACCCGGCCAGGTCGGTGATGCGGCCGTCGAGCGGCACCTGGTCCATCTTGAAGTCGCCGGTGTGCAGGATCAGGCCGGCCGGGGTGCGCACGGCGACGGCCAGCGCGTCGGGAATCGAGTGGTTGACCGCGAAGAACTCGCACTCGAACGGCCCGAGCCGCTCGACCTGGCCCTCGCGCACGGTCAGCGTGTACGGATCGAGGCGGCGCTCGGCCAGCTTGGCCTCGACCAGCGCGAGCGTGAACTCGGAGCCGACCAGCGGGATGTCGGCCTTGTGGGCCAGCAGATAGGGCACGGCGCCGATGTGGTCCTCGTGGCCGTGCGTGAGCACGATCGCCTGGACGTCGTCGAGCCGGTCGAGGATCGGGGAGAAGTCGGGCAGGATCAGGTCGACGCCCGGCTGCTCCACGTCGGGGAAGAGCACGCCGCAGTCAATGACCAGCAGCTTCCCGTCGAACTCGAGGACGGTCATGTTGCGGCCGATGGCGCCGAGGCCACCCATCGGGATGACGCGCAGGGCGCCCTCCGGCAGCGGCGGCGGCGGATCGAGTTCCACGTGGGCTTGGCTCATGCGGTTTATCTGTCTTTCGTCGGTGAGGCCGGCCGCCCCTTTTACAGGGCGATGCCGGCGGCGGCGGCGTCCTGGC
Source organism: Paractinoplanes lichenicola (assembly GCF_016785085.1). Classification (GTDB taxonomy): domain Bacteria; phylum Actinomycetota; class Actinomycetes; order Mycobacteriales; family Micromonosporaceae; genus Actinoplanes; species Actinoplanes lichenicola. The sequence goes on along the minus strand of NZ_JAENHO010000002.1, from coordinate 57,029 downwards.
GCAGCTGGTCGAGCTCGGCGCCGGTCGCGTCGACCAGCGGCGAGCGGACCGGGCCCGCCGGGCGGCCCTGAGCGTTGAGGCCCGCCTTGACCAGCATGGTGCCCGGAGAGCGGAAGATGCCGGTGAACAGCGGCATGGCCTGCCGGTGCAGGGCCAGAGCGGCGGCGTTGTCGCCGCGCTCGAACGCCTCGATCATGTCTTTGGCGAGCACGCCGGTGAAGTGGGTGGACGTGCCGACCAGACCGGCCCCGCCGATCGACAGCAGCGGCAAGGTGGCCGCGTCGTCGCCGGAGTAATAGGCCAGGCCGGTGCGGCTGAGCACCTCTGAGCTGGCGACGAGGTCGCCCTTGGCGTCCTTGACCGCCACGATGCGGTCGTGCTCGGCGATGCGGCACATCGTGTCGGTCGCGATCGCCGTGCCGGCGCGATGCGGGATGTCGTAGACCATCACCGGCAGGCCCACCGCGTCCGCGACGGTGAGGAAATGCCTGGCCACGCCCGCCTGCGGCGGCTTGTTGTAATACGGCGTCACGACCAGCAGGCCGTGGGCCCCGGCCTTCTCCGCGGCGTGCGCCAGCTCGACGGTGTGGGCGGTGTTGTTGGTGCCCACGCCCGCGACGACCCGGGCCCGGTCGCCGACCGCGTCGACCACGGCCCGCAGCAGGATTTCCTTCTCGGCGTCGGTGGTGGTCGGCGACTCGCCCGTGGTGCCGCTGACGACGAGAGCATCGTTGCGCTGCTCGTCCACGAGATAGGTGGCCAGTTTCGCCGCGCCCTCGACGTCGAGGGAGCCGTCCGGGGCGAACGGGGTGACCATCGCGGTCAGCAGCCGTCCGAAGGGTCGCGGGTCGTGCGTCATACCCACAACCTATAGGACGGCCCGGTCAGACGTAGAGCGCGGTGAACGGGGCCCAGGGCAGGTTGCGCAGCACGCTCCAGACCGCCCACACAGCGACAAACGTGATCAGGACGGCCGGGCTGAGATTGAGCTGCGGCAGGTTCCACTTGAAGAGGCGCTTCGCGGCCCAGGCCACGTACAGATAAAGGAGGAACGGGACCGCGAAGGTGAAGAGGGCGTGGTGGCGGGCGGCGGCGGGGAGGTCGCCATGCAGCAGATACCACGCGGCGCGGGTGCCGCCGCAGCCCGGGCAGACGAAGCCGGTGGTGTATTTGAGCAGGCAGGTGGGGGCGTCACCGGCGCCGGCCTCGGCCGGGTGGGTGGCCAGGGTGTAGCCGACCGCGCCGCCCATGCAGACCAGCAGTGCCACGGGGGCGGCCCAGATCGGCGACCTGGTCCAGATTTTCTGCACGAAACGGGTAACCCGGTCGGGCTCCCTCGCGGCCTGCTGCTGCGCGTAATAGGCCAGCCACTCCGGCGGCACCGGCGGACCCTGCACCGGCTGGTCATCCAGCCACGGGCGCTCGGTGGCGGTGGTCATGCCCGCCACGGTACACCCGGCCGGCCGCTGCTCACTCCCCCAAGATCGCCGCTCATCGCCCGCTCCGCCCCGCCCCTCCACCCATGATCGACTCGCGGCCTTTGCGTGATCAACTCGCCGCCCCTCTACCCGTGAACAACTCGCCGCCTCTCTACCGTGATCAACCCGCCGTCCCTCTTGCCGTGATCAACTTCAGGGCCGAGGTCAGCGGGCCCGCCAGGTCGCCGCGCTCGGGCGGGGCGATCTCGTCGAGGCTCAACCAGGCGGCCAGGCGCTGCAGCTCGGCGGCGAGGGCGGTGGCAGTCTCCTCCTGCTCGGCCCCGGGCTCGAGCCAGGCGGCCGGGATCAGCAGCCGGCCCGTCTTGCGGTCGGCCTTGAGATCGACCCGGGCCGCCAGCTGATCGCCGAGCAGGAACGGCAGCACGTAATACCCGTAGAGGCGCTGCGCGGCCGGCACGTAGATCTCGATGCGGTAATTCATGCCGAACAGCCGCTCGGTGCGCCCCCGCTCCCAGATCAGCGGGTCGAAGGGGCTGACCAGCGTGGCCGCGCGCACCCAGCGGGGCAGCTTCGCCTCGTGATGCAGATAGGTCGGCTGCTTCCACCCGGGGACGGTCACCGGGCGCAGCACCTGATCGTCGACCAGCTCGGCCACGGCCTGCTTGAAGCCGTCGACCGGGAGGCGGAAGTAATCGCGCAGCTCGGGCTCGGCGGCCACCCCGAGCGCGCGGGCCGAGAGCTCGACCAGGGCCCGGAAGGCGTCGGCCGGGGCGGGGGTCGGCGCGTTGAGCACGGCCTGGGGCAGCACCCGCTCGGGCAGGTCGTAACGCCGGGCGAACGACGTCGTGCGCTCGGCCGCGGTGATCTGCCCGGTGTAGAAGAGCCACTCGAGGGCCTGCTTGACGGCCGACCAGTTCCAGCCCCAGTTGTCCTTGCGGCGGGGCTCGTCGTGCTCGATCTCCGCCGCCGTGATCGGGCCGCGGTCGCGCACCACGCCGAGCACGCGGGCGACCAGCTCGGGCTGCTCCTGCGCGACCCGGCGCATGCCGCCCCAGGCCATCTCGGCCGCGCGGGCCATCCGCCAGCGGAACAGCGGCTGCAGGTCGGTGGTGATCAGCGACGCCTCGTGACCCCAGAACTCGAACAGGTCGCGCGGCTTGCGATAGGCCGCCCGCTCGAGCAGCTCGACCGGATAGGGCCCGAGCCTGCTGTAGAGCGGCATGAAGTGGGCCCGCTGCAGCACATTGACCGAATCCATCTGGATCAGGTGGACCCGGCGCAGCACCCGGCGAAGGTGACGCAGGTCGGTCGCGCCGCCCGGCTTGGCGTCGGCGAAACCCTGCGCGGCCAGCGTCACCCGGCGGGCCTGCGCGACGGAGAGAGAGTCTGGGAGAGCCATCGATGAGCACGCTAGACCAGGGGTACGACAAAATCGCGGGATGACCGAGCTCCGGCGGATCACCGAGGCCGACTACGACGAGGTCGCGGCCATGCACGTCAAGACCTGGCAGACCGCGTACGAGGGAATTGTCCCGGCTGAGCACCTCGACGCGCTGGACCCGGCGGCGTTCGCGGCCCGCCGCCGAAGCAACCCGTACCCGGACGCCGAGCACCTGATCGCTATCGAGGACGGCCGCATCGTCGCCTTCGTCACTTTTGGACCCGACCGCTCGGATCCCGCCGAGGGCGAGCTGTACGGCATCTACGTGCTCGCCACCCACGCCGGCCACGGCATCGGCCGCCGGCTGCTCGAGGCGGCCCGGGCCGGACTGAGCGCGGCTGGTTTCCCGAGCATGCGGCTGTGGGTGCTCGAGGAGAACCACGCGGCCCGCGGCTTCTACGAGCGGATGGGCCTGACCCCGGACGGCGCCCGCAAGATGTGGACGCCGCGCGGTTCGATGGTCGAACTGCCCGAGCTGCGGTACGCGACGCCTCTGTAGGCTCCCCACATGGCAATCGGCTTCGTCCGTCCCGCCCGCCCCGAGGACGCGGCGGAGATCGCCCGCATCCAGCTGTCCACGTGGCGCTCGGCGTATCGGCGCATGTTCCCCGCCCACGTGCTCGCGAACCTCGACGAGGCGTACCTGGGCCGGGGTTGGACCGAGGCGATCGAGCGCCCGCCGACCGAGCGGCATCGCGTGCTGGTCGCGGTCGAGCAGGGTGAGGCGGCGTCGAGCACGGTCGGCTTCGCGGCGTTCGGCCCGGCCGACGAGCAGGCCCTGGCCCCCGAGGAGCCGGAGCTGCCCGAGACGGTCGCCGCGATCACCGACCTGCTGGTCGAGCCGCGCTGGGGCCGGCGCGGGCACGGCAGCCGCTTGCTCTCGGCCGCGGTCGCCCACTGGCGCGACGACCACTTCACGTACGCGGTGGCCTGGGCGTACGAGCAGGACAAGGCGATGCAGAAGTTCCTGACCTCGGCCGGCTGGGAGCCCGACGGCGCGGGCCGGGCGCTCGACGTGGACGACATGCTCGTCCCCCAGCTGCGGCTGCACGTGGCCGTGAGCGGAGAATAGCCGGGTGACCACGCCGACCTTCGTCTACGACGGCGACTGCTCCTTCTGTACGACGTGCGCCGAGTTCATCGAGACGCGCATCCCGACCCACGCCCGGGTGATCCCGTGGCAGTTCGCCGACCTCGACGCGCTCGGCCTCACGGTCGAGCAGTGCGAGGAGGCCGTGCAGTGGGTCGGCCCCGACGGCACGACGGCCGCGGGCCCCGACGCGATCGCCCTGATGCTGAACGACGCGGGCCGCGGCTGGCAGCTGGCGGGCGGCGCGATGCAGCTGGGTCCGATCCGGCTGGCGGCGTGGCCGGCGTATCGCTGGATCTCGGGTCACCGCCACCTGCTGCCGGGCGGCACGGCGGCCTGCTCGCTCCCCCAGGCCCAGCGCGACCTCCTCTACCCCAAGGACGCCTGAGCCCTCCCGCTCGGGCGGCCGAGGCGGCGGCGCACCCACTCGATCGGGCGCACCTTCTCCAGCGGCAGGAAGCTCGCCATCGCCACGAGGTGCGGGGCGAACGAGATCGTGATCATCGAGAACGTCATGACGTGGAACGAGTAGAAGAACGCCACGCCCATCCAGCGGAACCGCTGCGGCACCACGAAGATCAGCGGGCTCAGCAGCTCGAACAGGATGATGCCGACCTGGGCCGCGATCAGCAGGCCGGGGACCACCGCGATGTGGTCGGCCAGCCACGTGCCCCGGCGGATGATCGCCTGGGCCAGCACCGCGCTGGTCACCCAGTCGATGCCGCCGAACCGCAGCTTGGCCCACGCGGCCAGGAAATACGTGCAGATCACGGCGATCTGGGTGACCCGCAAGGCCCACCCGGCGGCCTCCGAGAGCGTCTTGTCGCCGAAGCGGGCCCTGCCGATCGTCGGCAGCACGGCCAGCGCCACGAGCAGACCGACCCGGTCGTGGTCGACCTTGCCGTAGCTCATCGCGATGACCATCCACTCCAGGTAGAGCGCGAACACCGCCCAGCCCAGAACGCGCGGTGCCCGCCCGGTGGCGGCGGCCAGCGAGAGCACGATCAAGGCCCAGAAGACGGCCCACACGAGGAAGTGCGTCGGCGTCGGCAACGGGAGGATCCGGCCGATCAGCAGCGGCTCGTAGAGCTCGCCGGGAGTGTTGGCGTGTGACCGCACCCAGGGCGTGAAGACGGTCAAATCGAGGGCGACGAAGACGTAGACCAGCGTGCGGAAGGCCGCGATCCGACCGAGCGGCACCGGCGCGAACAGCCACCTCATGGGCGCTTCCATTCGGCCACGACCTCGTCCCGCCACGTGCCGGTGGGGCGGGCGTGCTCGATGCCGTGCCAGCGCACCACGATGCGCACCGCGCTCAGCGGCGCCGCGCCCGGCGTGTGCTCCGCGTACGCCGAGGCGACCCGGCTCAAGCGGGACGGATCATCCACGTACGCCTGCTGCTGACCCTCGATCTCGGCCCGGCGGATGCCGCTGTTGCCCTCGGTGATCGCGACCGTGCGGCCCTCGGCGTCGACGCCCTCGACGCGGGTGTCGCGGGCGTCACCGTTGGGGTCGGGGGCCGTCGAATACATCCGGAAGGGGCCGAACGGGAAGTCGTCGTCGGTGCCCCACAGGGTGCCGGCGAGCAGCAGGACCCCCGCGAGCAGGGTGGCGAGCACCCGGACCCGGCGGCCGCGGACGGAAAGCTGGTTCACAGGAGCACAACTTATCGGTTCGGGTCCTGATCAGCGGGGTCGGCCGGGTCGTCCGGCCGTGCCGAGACGGCGTGCAGCAGCGAATTGAGCTGTCCGGCCTGTTCCCGGGTCAGCCCGAGGGATTCCTCCACCCCCATGACCGCTGTCGCGCACTCGCGCAGAACCTGCCGGCCGGCCGCGGTCAACCGGGCCGGAACCCGATGGCCCTGGCCGGCCGACCCGTCCCGTTCGACGTAGCCGAGACGTTGCAGCGAGTTCAGCAGGTCACTCATCGACTGCGGGGTCACCAGCACCGCCCGCGCGACTTCGCCGTTCGATGAGCCGGGGTGCAGGTCGAGCTCGAGCAGGACGCCGAACTGCGTGGGTGAGAGCCCGAGCCGGCCGAACGCCGACCGGAAGCGCCGGGCGACGCGATGACTGGCCTGCACGAGGGTCCACGCCACGATGTCGTCGGGCGCCGGTCCCGGCCACGTTTGTTCGACGCTCACCGCTTCTCCCTGCCCGGCCAGCCCGGTTTCGAGACCAATCAGGTGATCAAGGAACGGTTCGGGTCGGGCGGGGACGCTCTTCCGGTTCTGCTGGTCGATCGCCGGCCCTCGGCGGAACGGGCCGGCCGGTTGGTCGCGGCGGTCGAGCAGGCCCTGCCCGGCGCGAGCGTTCTGTCGTACGCCGATGAGAAGGCACTGCGATCGGCGGACGGACGGGCCGCGGTGGTCGTGGTCTACCCCCGGATCGTTCCCGGCCCGGAACCGTACGTCCAGGCCCTCCCCGCGCTGGGGCGGGTGGCGGCGGCGCACTCGGTGACGGTGACCGGCAAAGACGCGCTCGCGGCCGAAGGTGGTGGCGACCAGGGCGCCGATGTGCTGATCGAGACCGCCGCCGGGGCGCTGATCGTGCTGCTCCTGGTGTTCGGCTCGGCGCTGGCCCTGCTGCCGCTGCTGATCGCGGCCGGGTCGATCCTGACGACCTTGCTGTTCGTCTGGGGGCTGACCGGACTGACCGACATCTCGTTCATCGTGCAGTCCTGCTGGCGTTGATCGGCCTGGGCGTGGCCATCGACTACGCCCTGCTGATCGTCACGCGGTGGCGCGAGGAACTCGGCCGCGGCGCGGATCCGGCCGAGGCCGTGCACCGGTCGATGGCCACGGCGGGCCGCTCGGTGTTCGGATTGTCCATGGACTACGAGGTCTTTCTGCTGTCCCGAATCCGCGAGGAGCACGACAACGGCCATGCGACCGATGCGGCGACCGTGCACGGCCTGGCCCGCACCGGCCGGCTGGTCACCTCGGCCGCGCTGATCCTGTTCCTGGCCTTCATCTCGCTGGTGCAGGTGCCCACCACCGAGGTGAAGATGCTGGCCACCGCGCTCGCGCTCGGCATTGTCATCGACGCCACGATCGTGCGTGGCGTGCTGGCCCCGGCGCTGGTCGCCGCCCTGGGCCGAGCCAACTGGTGGACGTTGCGGCGACGACCGGGTCAGCCCTTGTCGGCGCCGGCGGCGGCGTCGCGTACGAAATAGCGTTGGAAGATCACGAAGATGATCGCCACGGGGATGGTGGCCAGCAGGGCCGCTCCCAGTTTGAGCGGATATTGCGTGCCCGCCCCCAGCGACCCGCTCACCAGGTCGGCCAGCCCGCGCGGCAGCGTGAACAGCCCCGGGTCCTGCACCGAGACCAGCGTGTGCGGAAACTCGTTCCACGACCCCGTGAACGACAGGATGGTCAGCGTGATCAGCGCCGGCTTAGCCATCGGCAGCACCACCGACCAGAACATGCGGAACGCCCCCGCCCCGTCGATGCGGGCCGCCTCTTCCACGCTGACCGGCACCGAGTCGAAGAACTGTTTCATCACGAAGATGCCGGTGGCGTCGGCCAGCAGCGGCACGATCAAACCGGAGTAGCTGTTGTACATGCCGAGCTGGTTGAGCACGAGGAATTTCGGGATGAGCAGCACGACCGGCGGCACGGCCATCAGCGCGAGCAGCCCGGCGAAGAGGGCTTTGCGACCACGGAACCGCAGGCGCGACAGGGCGTAGCCGGCCATCGAGGCGAACAGCACGCGCCCGATCGTCACGACGACGGTGACCAGCACCGAGTTGCCGAGCCAGGTGGGAAAGCCGGTGCCCTCGAAAATCCGTACGAGGGAATCGGTGACGACGGGTGAGGGGATCGGCGAGAGCGGGTTGTCGGCCGCGTTCGACTCGGTTTTGAACGAGTTCGCGATCTGGATGACGAACGGGTAGAGGAAGACCAGCGCGAAGAAGATCAGGATCGCGTAGCCCAGGAACCGTGAGGCCAGCGTACGGATCACGAGTCACGCTCCCGGGTGAGCCGCCGCTGCAGCAGCGTGAGCAGCACGATGATCAGGAACAGCACGAACGAGATGGCCGCGCCCGAGCCGTAGTCGAAGTCGCGGAACGCCGTGCGGTAGGACAGGAACGCCGGGGTCAGCGTGGTCTTGGCCGGGTTGCCCTGGCTCATCACGTAGATCTGGTCGAACACCTGCCACGTGCCGATCAAACCCAGTGTGATCACCAGGAAGGTGGTCGGGCGCAGCTGCGGCAGGATCACATGGCGCAGCAGTTGCCAGCGGTTCGCGCCGTCGATCCGGCCCGCCTCTTCGAGCTGCACCGGCACGTTCTGCAGGGCGGCCAGGAACATCACCATGAACGTGCCGGACGTCGTCCACACGACCAGCGAGATGATCGCGCACATGGCCACGCTGGGCCCCGACAGCCAGTCCCACCAGGACAGACCGAAAAGCCCGGAATCGGTGAGGAAAGGCGAGACGCCCAAACGCTCGAAAAGCAGATGGAGCAGTCCACGCGGATCCGAGAACCACTGCGGCCCTTGGATGCCGAAGACGCTCAGGATCGCGTTGATCGCCCCGCCGTTGGCGAACATGAACAGGAACACCACGCTGATCGCCACCGAGCTGGTGACGGACGGGAAGTAGAACGCCGTACGGAAGAAGCCTTTGCCCTTGAGCAGGCGGTTGTTGACGATCAACGCGAGCCCGAGCGCGAGGACGGTCTGGATCGGCACCACCAGGAACACGTAGTAAGCGTTGTTCCGGATGCTGGTCATGAAATCCTGCCGGGCCAGCCCCTCGTCGGTGAACAGCCGGGTGTAGTTGCCGAGCCCGGCGAAGGGCACGTCGCCGGTGAACGGGCTGCCCTGGCCGTTCCATCTGGTCAGGCTGACCCACAGCGCCATCAGGATCGGCAGCAGCATGAACAGGCCGAGGATGATGAGGGCGGGCGCGACGAACAGCCAGCCGGCCGGCTGCTCGTTGCCGCGGATGCCCTTTCTGGCAAACAAGGTCAGCCGCCGAGGGCCGTCTTGGCGTTCTTGTCGAAGCGTTGCAGCACCGTCGCCGGGTTGCCGTTCTGCAGGCCCTGCAGCCCGGCGTCGAGGTCGGCCAGCACACTGTCCATCTTGGGCGCGTTGACCGGGCCCTGCGCGTATTGCGCGCCCGCCACGAACGCGGCGTCGTCCGGGTTCTGCTGCTGATAGGTGGCCTGCGCGTCCTGCCGGGAGGGCATCACGCCGAACGCCTTGCTAAAGCTGAGCTGCTGGTCGGCGCCGGTCATGGCCTGCACGAAGGCGACCGCCTGCGACTTGAACTTGCTCTTGGCGGCGATGCCCCAGCACTGGGTGAAGCTGAGCGTGCCCTTGCCCTTGGGCCCGGCGGGCAGCTCCTTGACCGTGTATTTGATGGCCGGGAAGTCGGCTTTCAGCGCACCCTTGATCCAGTTGCCCTCGATCGCCATCGCGGCCTTGCCCTTGCCGAAGGCCTCGCCCGCCCAGCCCGCGTCCATGGCCTTCGGATACTTCGCCAGACCATCCTTCAACAGACCCTGTACGTATGTGAGGGCCTCGACGTTCTGCGGGGTGTCGCCGGTCGCCTGCTTGCCGTCCGCGCTCACCCAATAGCCGCCCGCCTGCACGAGGAAGGCCCCGATGCGGTCGCGGGTGTCGCCGATCGCGAGCGGGGTGACGCCCTTGGCCTTGATCTTCTCGGCCGTCGAGCGCAGCTGCTCCCAGGTGGTGGGGATGTCGGCGTCGGTCAGCCCGGCCTTGGCCCACAGGTCGGTGTTGATCTGCAGGGCGAGGGTCGAGGTGTCCTTCGGTACGCAGTACAGCTTGTCCTCGTACGTGAAGCTCTGCCGCAGATTCGGCAGGAACGCGTCCACCCCGTCCAGCCCCTGCGCGTACGGCTCCAGGGCCCCGACGCTCGCGTAGTCGGCGAACCGGGCCGCGTCGACGTAGAAGACGTCGGGCGGCGTGCTGCCCGCGAGGGCCTGGCCGAGCTGCTGCACGATGTCCTGGGCCGGGGTGATGGTCGCCTTGTTGCCGCTGCTCGAGGCCCACGCCGTGGCCGCCGCCGTCACCGCCTTGGTCTCGGCGTCACCGGACGAGGCGATCATGATCTTGAGGTCGGCCGGGCCGGTGCTCTCCTGCGTGGTGGTCGATCCGTTGTCGTCGAAGCCGCTGCCGCACGCACTCGTCACGACGAGCACGGCGGCGAGGGCGGCGCCGCAGAGTTTGCTTCTCATCAGGGGTCTCCAGGGGAGTCAGGCCGTCTGACGGACGACCAGGGACGGAGGGAGCAGGACGGTCGTCGGGAGGGACGGCGCGCGGCCGTCCAGCAACTCGGTGAGCAGGCCCATGCAGCGGGCGGCCGCCTCGGCGAGGGGCTGGCTAACGCTGGTCAGCCCGATCGCCTGGGCGACGGCGGTGTCGTCGAAGCCGACCACCGCGCAGTCGCGGCCCAGTTCGCGGGCGGCTTGGAGGGCGCCGAGGGCGAGGGAGTCGCTGGCGCAGACAAGGGCGGTTGGAGCCTCCGGTCGAGACAAAAGGGACTTAGCCGCCGCCGCGCCCGGCTCGACGCCATCCGAGGAAGTCGCTGACAGCGCTGAGAGACCGGCCGCCCGATGCCACCCCTCGCGCCGGGCGTCACCCACCCCCGAGCCGGCGGGCCAGCCCAGGAATCCGATACGCCGGTGGCCCGCGGACAGCAGATGCGAGGTGGCGGCGGCCGTGCCCGCGGCATTGTCGACGTCGACCCACGAGTGGGTGTCCGGCGCGCCCCACGGCCGGCCGAAGGTCACGAACGGCACGTCCCGGGCGGCCAGCCACGACGTGCGCGGATCGCCGTGGTGCGTGCTGGTCAGGACGAACGCGTCCAGGTCGTACGCGTTCAGCAGCTCGTCATAGGTGGCGATCTCGTCGGCGTCGCCGCCCGCCGTGTAGAGCATCACGCGATAGCCCGCGAGCCCGGCGGCGTCGGTCAGGCCGTGCAGGAAGCGGTCGAGCACCGAGCCGTTGATGCCGTCGCGGGCGGGCTCGATGCGCACCGCGATCAGGCGCGACCGGCCCGTGCGCATCTGCCGGGCGGCCTGGTTGACCCGATAGCCGAGCTCCTCGATCGCCTCGCGGACCCGCTCCCGGGTCTCCTCGCGCACCACGTCCGGCGTGTTGATCACATTGGACACGGTCTGGCGGGAGACGCCGGCCCGGCGGGCCACCGTCGCGATCGTCACCTTCTGCACCCTTGAATACCTTCCTGGGTCTTGAACGATCAAATTCTGATAGGGCAGGATTGGATCGATCAAGTTACGGGGTTGTTTCGCACTTTGCCTCCACCCCGGCCCGCTGTCAACCCGGGAGTTCGACCTTGTCTCTCCAGCCGCTTCTGCACGATCTGGTGCCCACCCTGGCCGCGCCGACCTCGGCGCTCTCCGGGCCCGACGGTCAGATCCGGGCCACCGGCGTGCACGGGGTGTTCCATGCCGACCGCCGGGTGCTCTCGCTGGCCGTGCTGCGGCTCGACGGTCGCGAGCCCGAGCCGATCGGTCACGCGCAGGCCGGGCCGGGCGCCACGCGGTTCGTCTCGCTGGCCCGCTGGCTCGGCGATCCCGGTCCCGATCCGACCGTCCGCATTGATCGCGTACGGCGGGTTCGCGCTGGTGGCCTCGACGAGGAGGTCACGATTTCCTCCACCGCGATCTCGCCGGTTACGACCACGTTGGCGATCGATACCGCCAGCGATCTCGCGCCGATCGAGCAGGTTAAGTCAGGAAATATCGGACTCTCGCAGGCCCAAGGCGACTTCCCCGTACGGATCTCAGGTGACCTGCGTAGGACGGTGACAATCGCACCCGGTGGCAGCGTGGTCGTCCGTTGGTCCCTCGACGTGGACGACCCGCACGCCGTGATGTTCCCCGGCCCCCGCGGCACCTTCGCCCGCCCCACGATCACCGGCCCCGACCGCCGGCTGGCCCGCCTCGTCGACCAGTCCCTCGACGACCTGGCCGCCCTGCGCCTGACCACCGCGATCGACGACGGCGACACGTTCCTCGGCGCCGGCGTGCCCTGGTATCTCACGCTCTTCGGCCGCGACAGCCTGTGGGCGGCCCGGATGATGCTGCCGCTCGGCACCGACCTGGCGCTCGGCACGCTGCGGGTGCTGGCCCGCCGCCAGGGCACGAAGCTCGACCCGGAGACCGGCGAGGCGCCCGGCAAGATCATGCACGAGCTGCGCCGCTCGGACGTGCAGGTCGAGGGGCGGCTGCCCGCGGTCTACTACGGCACGATCGACGCCACCCTGCTCTGGGTCAGCCTGCTGCACGACGCCTGGCGCTGGGGCCACGACCCGGCTGAGATCGAGGCGCTGCTGCCCGCGCTCGAGGCCGCGCTGGGCTGGCTCGACGAGCACGCCGACCCGGACGGCGACGGCTTCCTCGAATACCTCGACCCGACCGGGCGCGGGCTGGCCAACCAGGGCTGGAAGGACTCGCACGACGCGGTCCGCTTCCACGACGGCCGCCTCGCCGACCCGCCGATCGCGCTGGCCGAGGTGCAGGGCTACGCGTATCGGGCCGCCCTCGACGGCGCCGCCCTGCTCGACGCGTTCGGCCGCCCCGGCGGCGACCGTTGGCGCACGTACGCCGCCGCGCTGAGCGACCGGTTCCGCCAGGCGTTCTGGGTGGACGGTGGCCGCTACCCCGCGCTGGCGCTCGACCGTGGCAAGCGGCCGGTCGACGCGCTGACCAGCAACATCGGCCACCTGCTGGGCACCGGCCTGCTGACCGGCGACGAGGAGGCCCGGGTGGCCGCGGCGCTCGGCGCGGAGGACATGTCCGGCGGCTACGGCCTGCGCACGATGTCGGCCGCCGACGGCGGGTTCGCGCCGCTGTCGTACCACTGCGGCTCGGTCTGGGCCCACGACACCGCGATCGCGGCGGCGGGGCTGGCCCGGGGCGGTTTCGCGGCCGAGGCCGCCCGCCTCGTCGACGGCCTGCTCAGCGCGGCCGAGGCGTTCGGCTTCCGGCTCCCGGAGCTGTACGCCGGGGACGCCCGCACCGACATCGGCCGCCCCATGCCGTACCCGGCGTCGTGTCACCCCCAGGCGTGGTCGGCCGCCGCCTCAGTCCTGATCGTGCAGTCCCTGCTCGGCCTCGACCCCGACGTCCCCAACGGCATCATCCGCCTACGCCCACTCCCCGACGCCCCGGCAGTCACCGGCCTCCGCATCGCCGACTACGACATCGCGTACGCCGATGGCGCTTTGACCGGATTACCAAGCGAACTTCGAGTGGTTTAACCGCAACCAGAGTCGAATTTCGCCCGTCGATGACTTGGGCGCCGAAAACGGCTAGCGAAGCGAGGCCGTTTTCGGTGTCCAAGTCATCGGCCCCCCGGGGCGAAATTCTCGCCGAGCGGCAGCGAAGGCCAGCAAACTCAGCCAGCTAGCTCAATCAATCCAAAAAACTGTCCAGGCCGACGGTCAGGCCCGGGTGTTGGGCGATCTTGCGGACGCCAAGCAGGACGCCGGGCATGAAGGACACCCGGTCGAGGGAGTCGTGGCGGATCGTCAGCGTCTCGCCGAGCGACCCGAACAGCACCTCCTGGTGGGCGACCAGACCCGAGGCCCGTACGGAATGAACGCGCACGCCGTCGATGTCGGCGCCCCGCGCCCCGTCGACCTCCTCCTTGGTCGCGTCGGGCATCGGGCCCACGCCGGCCTCGGCCCTAGCCGCCGCAATCAGCTTGGCCGTGTGCGTCGACGTGCCGCTGGGCGCGTCGAGCTTGCGGGGGTGATGCTGCTCGATCACCTCGACGGACTCGAAATAGCGGGCGGCCCGCGCCGCGAACTGCATCATCAGCACCGCGCCGAGCCCGAAGTTGGGGGCGATGAGCACGCCGACCTCGGGCTTGGCGGCGAGCCAGCCGCGCACCTGCTCGAGCCGCTCCTCGGTGAACCCGGTGGTGCCGACGACCATGCTGATGCCCTGGTCGATCGCCCAGCGCAGGTTGTCCATTACGACGTCGGGCGTGGTGAAGTCGACGAACACCTGGGCGCCGGCGTCGGACGCCTGGAACAGCTCGTCACCCTGATCGATCATGGCTACGAGCTCCATGTCGCTCGCGCCGTCGACCGCCTTGCACACCTCGAGGCCCATGCGGCCCCGGGCACCGAGAACGCCGATGCGGATCGAATCAGGTTGCTGAGTCACCCGAGTAACTTATCGCAGCCTTCCGGCGGGCCCACCAGCGCTCGGCCAGGCTGACGAGCGCGAACGTCCCGGCGACGTACAGCCAGCCCACCAGCACGTCGATGATGTAGTGCTCGCCGGTGTAGACCAGCGTGAACGTCATCGCCAGGGGGTAGGCGAACAGCAGTGGCCACCATCGCCGGCGCACCATCGGCAGGAAGAAGGCGACGGCCATCATCGCGTACGCGGTGTGCAGGGACGGCATCGCGGCGACCGGGTTGGACTGGTGCACCTGCAGGGCGTTGAGGGTGTTGCCGGCGCCGTGCAGGCCGATCACGTCGAGGCCGCGCGACGAGAACCGGGCCACCTCGTCGGTCAGGTAGCCGTACTGCGAGGCCCACCACGGCGGGGCCGCGGGGTAGAGGAAATAGGTGATCAGCCCGGCCACGCTCAGCGTGATCCAGCGGCGGATGAAGCGGTACGACAGTTGCCGGCTGGCCACCCACAGCACCACGGCGACGGTCGGCACGGTGAGGAAGTGCGAGATGTAGACGACCGTCGTCACCACCTCCCACCAGGGCACGTGGTTGGGGTCGTACAGGTGCTCCTGAAGCCAGACCGTGGGGACCTTGCCGTCGGTGAGCCACCCGAACATCCACACGTCGGCGTCGATCAGCGGCGTCACGTGCGGGTCGAACAGCTTGTCGGCGGCGCCCCGGGAGACGTTGTAGCCGATCAGGAGCACCACGACCGGGCCCCAGTCGCGCAGGAACAGCAGGTGCTCGCGCCAGGGCAGATAGTTGCGCCAGGCGATCGTGGCCAGCCACAGCCAGCCGAAGGCGGTGAGCGGGTCGCTCGTCGGCACGCCGACCAGCCACACGAACACCGCGAAGGCCGCCGCCCACACCGCCATCCCGATGATCCGGCGTTTCCGCTGATCGGGGGTGATGGCAGGGGTGGGCGGCGGCGGGGTCTCCAGCGTCGTCACGGGGTCCAAGGTTAGCGGTGCGTGCCGAACGCGGATTCGTCGAAGGGCCCGACCACGGCCAGCGACATCGGCTGCGCCAGCAGCTGGGCCGCGATCTCGTTGACCTCGTCCAAGGTCACCGCGTCGACCCGGCCCAGCAGCTCATCCACCGACATGAGATCGCCGTGGAGCAGCTCGGACTTGGCCAGGCGGCTCATCCGCGACCCGGTGTCCTCCAGGCCCAGCACGTACGAGCCCTTGACCATGCCCTTGCCCCGGGCGATCTCGTCGGCGTCGATGCCCTTGGCCGCCACCCGTTCGAGCTCGGCGCGGGTGAGGTCGAGGACCTCGTCGACCTTGCCGGGCGCACAGCCCGCGTACACGCCGAACAGGCCGGCATCCGCGTACTGGCTCGCGTACGAGTAGACCGAGTAGGCCAGGCCCCGCTTCTCGCGGATCTCCTGGAACAGCCGGCTCGACATGCCGCCGCCGAGCACGTTGTTGAGCACGCCCAGGGCGAAACGGCGCTCGTCGCGGCGGCCGATGCCGACCCCGCCCAGCACCAGGTGGCCCTGCTCGGTGTCGCGGTTGCGCACGACCGTGTGCGGCTTCTGGGTCGGCACGCGCTTGGCTCCCGTACGGGGGCCGGCCGGGTCCGCCGGGGCGGAGTCGAGCGCCGTGCCGGCCAGGGCCTTGCGGACGAGCCGCACGACAGTGGCGTGGTCGAGGTTGCCCGCGGCCGCGATCACGATGTTCGGGGCGGTGTAGCGCCGCCGGTAGAACCCGTGGATCTGGTTGCGGGTCATCGGGGTGATCGATTTCTCGGTGCCCGAGATCAGCCGACCCAGCGGGTGATCGCCGAAGATCGCCTCGGTGAAGACGTCGTGCACCTCGTCACCGGGCTCGTCCTCGTGCATCGCGATCTCTTCGAGGATCACGCCGCGCTCGGTCTCGACGTCGGCCGGGTTCATGATCGAATCGGCCACGGCGTCGACCAGCACGTCCACCGCGAGCGGCAGGTCGGCGTCGAGCACCCGCGCGTAGTAGCAGGTGTATTCCTTCGTGGTGAAGGCGTTGGTCTCGCCGCCCACGGCCTCGATCTCGGACGAGATCTGCAGCGCGGTGCGCTTGTGCGTGCCCTTGAAGAGCAGGTGCTCGAGGAAGTGGGAGGCGCCGGACATGCCGGGCGTCTCGTCGCGCGACCCGATGCCCACCCAGACGCCGAGGGCGGCGCTGCGGGTGGTCGGGATCGCCTCGGTGACGATGCGCAGGCCGCTGGGCAGCGTGGTGCGCTTCGCGCCGTCCGCGAGGTTCTTGGTAGAAACGCGGGCCGGCTTGGCAGCCGACCCGCGGTTACTCGTTGTCACCGGTGATTAGTCGCGACGCTCGCCACGGTCGCCACCGCGGTCACCGCTCGGGCGGGACCGGCGACGGCGGGGCTCGCCACCACCCTCGCCACGGTCACCCCGCGGCTCGCGCGGCGGGCGGCCACCCTCGGAGCCCTCGGCCGGCGCGGCGGCCGGAGCCTCGGCGCCCTCGGGGCGAACCTTGTCGAGGTAGATCTTGCCGCGGGCGTCGATGTCCGCGATGGACACCTCGACCTTGTCGCCGACGTTGAGGAAGTCCTCGACCTTCTCGACCCGCTTGCCGTCGCCGACCTTGCTGATGTGCAGCAGGCCGTCGCGGCCGGGCAGCAGCGAGATGAACGCGCCGAACGCGGCCGTCTTGACCACCGTGCCGAGGAACTTGTCGCCGACCTTGGGCAGCGTCGGGTTGGCGATCGCGTTGATCCGCTCGACCGCGGCCTCGGCCGACGGGCCGTTGGTGGCGCCGACGTAGATCGTGCCGTCGTCCTCGATCGAGATGTCGGCGCCGGTCTCGTCCTGGATCGCGTTGATCGTCTGACCCTTGGGGCCGATCACCATGCCGATCTTGTCGACCGGGATCTTGACGGAGGTGACGCGCGGCGCGTACTCCGACATCTCGGCCGGCGAGCTGATCGCCGCCTCCATCACGCCCAGGATCGTGGCGCGAGCGTCGTGCGCCTGCTGCAGGGCACCGGCCAGCACGTCCGACGGGATGCCGTCGAGCTTGGTGTCTAGCTGCAGGGCGGTGACGAACTCGCTGGTGCCGGCGACCTTGAAGTCCATGTCGCCGAACGCGTCCTCCGCGCCCAGGATGTCGGTCAGCGCGACGTACTGCGTCTTGCCGTCGACCTCGTCCGAGATCAGGCCCATCGCGATGCCGGCGACCGGCGCCTTCAGCGGCACACCGGCGCTCAGCAGCGACAGCGTCGAGGCGCAGACCGAGCCCATCGACGTCGAGCCGTTGGAGCCCAGCGCCTCGGAGACCTGACGGATCGCGTACGGGAATTCCTCGCGCGACGGCAGCACGGGCACCAGGGCCCGCTCGGCCAGCGCGCCGTGACCGATCTCGCGGCGCTTCGGCGAGCCCACCCGGCCGGTCTCACCGGTCGAGTAGGGCGGGAAGTTGTAGTTGTGCATGTAGCGCTTGGACTTCTCGGGCGCCAGGGTGTCGAGCGCCTGCTCCATGCGCAGCATGTTCAGCGTGCTGACGCCCAGGATCTGGGTCTCGCCACGCTCGAAGAGGGCCGAGCCGTGCACGCGGGGCAGCACGCCGATCTGCGCGGTCAGCGGCCGGATGTCGCGCGGGCCGCGGCCGTCGATGCGGACCTGCTCGCGCAGCACCCGCTGGCGCACCTCGCTCTTGGTGACCGAGCGGAAGGCGGCGCTGATCTCCTTCTCGCGACCCTCGAAGCGCTCGTCGAGCAGCTCGTGCGCCTTGGCCTTGACCAGGTCGAGGGCCTCCTCGCGCTCCTGCTTGGCAGCGATCTTGAGGGCCTCGGCGGTCTCGGCCCGGACGGCCTCGGTGACGGCCGAGTAGACGTCGTCCTGGTATTCCAGGAAGACCGGGAACTCGACGGCCGGCTTCGAGGCGACCTCGGCCAGCTCGCTCTGCGCGCGGCAGAGCTCGCGGATGGCGGGCTTGGCGGCCTCGAGACCGCTCGCCACGACCTCCTCGGTCGGGGCGGTGGCGCCGGCCGCGATCAGCTTGACCGCGTTCGGGGTGGCCTCGGCCTCGACCATCATGATCGCGACGTCGCCGTCCTCCAGCGTGCGGCCCGCGACGACCATGTCGAAGGTGGCCCGCTCGAGCTCCTCGATAGTCGGGAAGGCGACCCACTGGCCGTCGATGTGGGCGACGCGGGTCGAGCCGATCGGGCCGCTGAACGGCAGGCCGGACAGCTTGGTCGACATCGACGCGCCGTTCATGGCGACCACGTCGTACGGGTGGGCCGGGTCGAGCGCGAGGACGGTCTCGACGACCTGGACCTCGTTGCGCAGGCCCTTGGTGAACGACGGGCGCAGCGGACGGTCGATCAGGCGGCAGGTGAGGATCGCGTCCTCGCTCGGCCGGCCCTCACGGCGGAAGAACGAGCCGGGGATGCGACCCGCGGCATACATCCGCTCCTCGACGTCGACGGTCAGCGGGAAGAAGTCGAAGTGCTCCTTCGGCTGCTTGCTGGCCGTGGTCGCGGAGAGGACGACGGTCTCGCCCAGCTGGACGATGACCGAGCCGGCGGCCTGCTTGGCGAGGCGGCCGGTGGAGAACGTGATCTCGCGAGTGCCGAACGACCCGTTGTCGATGACGGCGGTGCGGAACTCGGTGCCGAGAGCGGTGTTCTGCTCTGTCATGTGGTGCGGTACTCCTTCGTCGAGGACCCGGCGGTCTGCACATCGCGGTTCTAGGCTGCCGGTCTTCGATCGAAGTGCCCAGGATTGTCGCCTGGGAACCACTACCGAGGACCGGTGGCTCGCCTCTGCATCACCGCGCGGGTCCGTGGGTTAAAGCTCGGGGGAGCGGCCAGGTCGGCCACTCCCCCGTCGAATCAGCGGCGCAGGCCGAGACGCTCGATCAGCGTCCGGTAGCGCGCGATGTCCTTCTTCTGCACGTAGTTGAGCAGGCGGCGGCGGCGGCCGACCAGCAGCAGCAGACCACGACGGCTGTGGTGGTCGTGCTTGTGGGTCTTGAGGTGCTCGGTCAGGTCGGCGATCCGCTTGGTAAGCATCGCGACCTGGACCTCGGGCGACCCGGTGTCGCCGTCCTTCGCCTTGTACTCGTCGATGATCTTGGTCTTGGTCTCTTGATCGAGCGCCATGTTCTCCGTAATTCTGTGTTGCCGGTGAGAAGCGGTTTCTCCGCGGCCCGCGGCGTCGGGCAGGCAGGCGGGACCGGTCGCTGGACATCCAGCGTCTCCTCAACCCTACCAGGGTGCTATCGAAGCAGCGCGCGGGTCTCTTCGACGTCGGCGTTGATCTGGGCCACCAGCGGCTCGATGGCGTCGTACGTGCGTTGTTCGCGCAGGTGGGCCACGAAGTCGAGGCTCACGCGCTCGCCGTACAGGTCGCCGGCGAAATCGAGCACGTACGCCTCGACCCGGCGCTCGCGGCCCGAGAACGTGGGGTTTGTGCCGATCGACACGCTCGCGGGCAGCCGGGCGGCGTGCTCGCCCCCGCGGATCAGCCAGGCCGCGTAGACGCCGTCGGCCGGCACTGCCGCGTAGCGGTGCACCATCAGGTTGGCCGTCGGGAAGCCGAGCTCGCGCCCCCGCTGATCGCCCCGCACGACGACCCCGGCCAGCCGGTGCGGCCGGCCCAGCGCCGAGGCGGCCGCGCGCACGTCACCGGCGTCGACACAGCTGCGGATGTAGGTCGACGAGAAGACCAGCCCGTCCTCGGTGACCAGCGGCGCATCCTCGACCGTGAAGCCGAACTGCACCCCCAGCCGCTCGAGCTCGGTCACGTCACCGGCCGCCTTGTGCCCGAACCGGAAATTGTCACCCACCACGACGACGGCCGCGTGCAGCGCCTCGACCAGCACGTCATGCCCGAACGCGTCGGGGCTGAGCCGCGAGAACGCCGGGGTGAAGGGGACCACGCAGAGCGCGTCGACCCCCAGCTGCTCCATCAGCTCGGCCTTGCGCACCGGCTCGGTCAGCACGGCCGGATGCGACCCCGGCCGCACCACCTCGGCCGGATGCGGGTCGAAGGTGACCACGACTGACTGCAGCCCCAGATCACGGGCCCGCTTCACGGCGTGCCCGATGATCGCCTGGTGGCCGCGGTGCACCCCGTCGAAGACCCCGATCGTGACGACCGAGCGCCCCCACCCGCCGGGCACAGCCTCGAACCCCCGCCACCGCTGCATGTCTCGCGCCTCCGGTCAGCCTCGCTCCCGGGACAGCGTATAGGTCGCCCCGCACCCGCTTTCGGTGGGCGATTTGTCGGTTTCCGCAGCCGGTCCCGCCATCCCAAACCCCCGCCCACCACGGGGACCGGGTGGAGACTACGCCGCTGTCAAGCTTGCGGGCTGAGTTGTCCACAGGCGGCTCGAGCGCCGATCCGAGTTGTCCACAGCGGCTGGCCCTCCTGATCTCAGGCCGGGGCCCAGCACGATCTCCGCCCGCGCCCGCGCCCGCGCCTGCGACACGCGCTCCCAGCGGCCGCCCTAGCGCTCCCCGTGGCCGCCCTAGCGCTCCCCGTGGCCGCCCTCGCGCTCCCAGCGCCCGCCCCTCGTGTTCTCAGGCCGGGGCCAGCACAATCTCCGCCCGCGCCCGCCCCTCGCGCTCCGACACGATGGCCAGCACCTCCCCCGACGGCGAGAACACCGCGTACGGCCCCGAGATCCCGACCGCCGCGAGCGGCCCCCCATGGCTGAGCACCCGCGCCTCCTCCTCGGTGGCTTCCCGCTGCGGAAACGCCTGCCGAGCCGCCGCAGCCACAGGCAGCGTGACCACGTCGGGCGCCACCTCCTCGAGCTGCGGGAGCGTCCGCGCCGACTCCAAGGTCAAACCCCCCACGGCCGTACGGCGGAGGGCCGTCAGATGACCGCCCACGCCCAGCAGCGTGCCCAGGTCGCGGGCGATCGCGCGGATGTAGGTGCCCGACGAGCAGGTCACCTGGATGTCCACGTCGACGAAGCCGGCATCGCGCCGGATCTCCAGCACGTCGAGTTGCGAGATCGTCACCCGGCGGGCCGGGATCGACACCTCCTCGCCCTCGCGGACCCGCTTGTACGCCCGCTGCCCATTGATCTTGATGGCGCTCACGGCGCTGGGCACCTGGTCGATCTCGCCGCGCTGGCCGGCCAGCCCGTCCCGGATCGCGGAGTCGGTGACGCCGTCGACCGGGGACGTGGCCGTGATCTCGCCCTCGGCGTCGTCGGTGATCGTCGACTGGCCCAGGCGGATCGTCGCGGCGTAGCTCTTGGACGAGCCGATCACGTACGTGAGCAGGCGCGTCGCCCGGTTCACGCCGATGATCAGCACGCCGGTGGCCATCGGGTCGAGCGTGCCGCCGTGGCCGACGCGCCGGGTCTTGGCCAGCCGCCGGATCCGCGCCACCACGTCGTGCGAGGTCATCCCCGCCGGCTTGTCCACCACGATGAGTCCGTCCGCATTCACCGGCCCACCCTAGGCGTTCAGAGCGCCGCCCCGGTGACGGCCCAGCGTCCCGACCGCCAGCGCCACACCGTCGTGGCGAAGCGGATCAGGATCAGCAACGCCAGCCCGGCCCACACCCCGCCCAGGCCGAGGTCGAAGAAGTACGCGATCCAGATCGCCGGGAGGAAGCCCAGCAGGGCCGCGGCCAGGGTGATGTTGCGCAGGAAGCGGACGTCCCCGGCCCCGATCAGCACGCCGTCGAGCGCGTAGACCACCCCGGCGAACGGCATCAGCCCGATGAACCAGGGCCAGATGATCGCGGCCTGGGCGTGGACGCCCTCGTCGGGGGTGAACCAGCCCGGGATCGATCCCGCCCCGGCCGCCACGAGCAGGGCGACCGCGATCCCGGATAGCCCGCCCGCGATCGTCACCTTGCGGGCCACGGCCGTCGCCTCTTCCGCGCTGCCGCCGCCGAGCGCGGCCCCGACCAGCGACTGGGCCGCGATGGCGACCGCGTCGAGGGCGAGCGCGCTGAAGAACCAGAGCTGCAGCCCGATCTGGTGGGCGCCGACGGATGCGACGCCGAACCGGCTCGCCACCGCGGTCGCCGAGAGGAAGCAGGCCTGGAACGCGCCGCCGCGGATCAGCAGGTCCCGCCCGAGGCGCAGCTGGAGCAGGATGATCTGCGGGTTCGGGCGCAGCTGCTTGGTCTCGCGGACCAGGGCGTACAGGAAGAAGCAGCCGGAGATCGTCTGCGCGACCACGTTGGCGACGGCGGAGCCGGTCAGGCCCCAGCCGACCGGATAGACCAGCACCGGGCACAGGATCGCGGAGAGCACGTTCGCGCCCAGCACGAAGATCAGCGGGCGGCGGGTGTCCTGCACGCCGCGCATCCAGCCGTTGCCGGCCGCGGCGAGCAGCAGCCCGGGGGCGCCCAGCGCGGCGATGCGCAACCAGCCGGCGGCGGCGCCGGCGACCTCGGGGTCACCGGAGAGGGCCCGGGCCAGCGGGCCGGCCAGCGGTTGCGCGAGCAGGGCCACCAGCACACCCACGCCGAGCGCGAGCCACGACGCCTGCACTCCCTCGGCGACCGCGGCGGCCCTGTCCCCGGCGCCGAAGCGACGGGCGGCCCGACCGGTCGTGCCGTAGGACATGAGCGTGCCGAGCCAGGCGGCCACCGACATGACGGAGCCGCTGACGGCGACGGCCGCGAGCGGCACCGGGCCCAGGTGACCCACGACGGCGGTGTCGACGAGCACGTAGAGCGGCTCGGCGGCCAGCACGACCAGGGCCGGCAGGGCGAGCGAGGCGATCTTGCGCGCGGAGACACCCGGCCGCGGTCTCGCCTCAGGGGCAGACGGGCTCATAGGTAGTCATGATGCCCGCCCGTCCGTAAGGACTGCAATTCGAGTAGGTGCTTACTGACGAGTGTCCATCGACGTCTGCAGGGCGCGGCGGGCCTGCTCGCGGGCTTCGTCGGTGTTCTGCGGCTTGGGCTTGGCAGCCATGATCGTGGTCCTTCCACGGTGGGTGCGGGCGTGACGAGAGGCCACGCGCACGCTGTCTGGGATCGGTCGAGCGGGCGTCACATCGGGGCCGGCCCGGGATCGCCGGGCGCTTGGCGCTGGGTGACGCGACCCGGATGGGTGAACCCGGGTGGCTCGAGGTTCCACGGCGGGCTGTGGTCACGGCCGCGCAAAACCAAATCACCGTTCAGGTCACCAAACTATCGTTCAGTTCCGCTTGTTGAGGCGTGGTTCCCACTAATCGAGACACGCAGCCGATACCCGACAGAAAGAAAAAGCGCGCCCCACCGAAGTGAGACGCGCCGGCAAACAACGGATCAGGAGAGGTTGGCCTCCAGCAGGGGCACGATCTGAGCGATCACGTCGTCGGGGGTGCCGTACGCCGTGAAGCCGGCCGCCAGCCGATGCCCGCCGCCGCCCAGGGCGACCGCGACCGCGCTGACGTCGACGCCGCCCTTGGAGCGCAGCGACACCGACCACTCGCCCGCGGTCAGCTCCTTGACGACCACGGCCACGTCGGCCTCGGCCACCCCGCGCACGGGGTCGATCAGCGAATCCAGCACGTACGGCCGCTGGTGGTGCCGTTCGAGGTCGGCGGTCGTCGCATACGTCCAGACCATGCCGCGCCCGCCGGCCGCCGCCGGGTCGAGGATCGCGCGGCCCAGCACCTCGCCGGCCAGCTTCATGGCCCCGAAGGGGCGGGTGTCGAAGATGCGCCGGGCGATGTCGCCGGGGCTGATGCCGGTGGCGATCAGGCGGGCCGCCAGCTCGTGCACCGACGGGCTGCGGACGAACTTGAACGAGCCGGTGTCGGTGGCCAGCGCGACGTACAGGCATTCGGCGATCTCGGCGTCGAGCTCGACCCCCAGCCTGGTCAGCAGCTCGTCGGCCACCACCGAGGTCGCGACGGCCGCCGGGTCGACCAGGGTGACGTCGCCCAGGCCGGTGTTGGAGGCGTGGTGATCGAGCACGATCGCCGGGATACCCGCGTCGAGCAGGCCGGCCAGGGCCCCCAGGCGCGACTCGCCCGCCACGTCGAAGATCAAGATCAACTGCGGTTTCCCGTACGCCTGAGGCTCCGGCACCAGCAGCTCGGCTCCGGGCAGCGCGCGATACGGCTCCGGCACGTCGAAATCGCCGGGGAACGTGGCCCGCAGCCCGGTGAAGCCCAGCCGGCGCAGGCCCAGGGCGAACCCGAGCATGCTGCCGAGGGCGTCGCCGTCGGGGTTCACGTGGCAGATCAGCTGCACCTCGGCGTCGAGGGGCACCGCGCGGATCGCCGCGACGGCCGCGTCCCACGCCGCCGTGGTGATCGCGGAAGACGAGCGGCCCGGCTCAACGCCGGGCCGCGTCACGGAGGAGGAGGTCAACTCTGGTCCTCGCGGGCGCCCACCCGCTCGGTGGCGTCCTCGTCGTCCTCGTCGTCCTCGCTCTTGTAGGGGTCGGGGTCGCCGGCGTACTTCTTGCCCGCGGCCAGCCGCTGGACCTCCTGGTCGCGCTGTCGCGCCTCGGCCAGCAGGTCCTCCATCTCCTTGGCGTGGTCCTGCACGTTGTCGAGCACGAACGCCAGGCTCGGCGAGTGCCGCAGGCCCAGGGCGTGGCCCACGCGGCTGCGCAGCATGCCCTTGGCGCTCTCCAGCGCCGCCTGGGTGCCCGCCTGCTCGGTGGTGTCGCCGAGCACCGTGTAATAGACCGTCGCCTCGCGCAGATCGCCGGTGATCCGCGCGTCCGTGATGGTCACCATGCCGAGCCGGGGATCCTTGATCTCACGTACCAGCGACGCCACCAGTTCCCGTACGCGCTCGGCATGCCGACGCGTCTTGGCCGGGTCCGACATATCGCCCACCTCCGACTGTGATCCCGCGGGTTCGCAACCGCCCCCGCCCAACTGCTGAAGCCTACCCACGCGGCCGCCGGGCCGAACGTCTGAGTCAGTCGTCGTCGCCGTACAGCCGGCGCTTCACCGACAGCAACTCGACCTCGGGGCGACCGGCCACCTGGTTCTCGCAGGTGTCGATGACGGCCCGCGCCTGTGCGGGCTCGGCGGCCACCACCGCCACGCCGAGCTGGGCCCGGGCGTGCAGGTCGTGAAAGCCCACCTCGGCTGCGCTGACCTCGTATTTCTTCAGCATCGCGAGGATCGGGCGAACGTAGGAGCGCTTCTGCTTCAGCGATCGTGAATCGCCGGGCAGCAGCAGGTCGAACACTGCGGTCTCGGTATACATCAGCGGGAAGGTTACTGCCGGGGTGCGACAGTTCGCGGCTCAATTTCGGCGGGCGATCACCACATCACGCTCGATGCCCTGGTCCACGCGGTGCACGAGGGGGAGCTGGGGCACGATTTCCAGCCCGTTCGCCTGCAGGATGTCCTCGGCCAGCTCGCGCTTGGCGACCTTGGTGTTCCACGACAGGCCGATCGCGCCGCCCGGGCGCAGCAGCGGCAGCCACTGCGGCACCGCGCGCTCCAGCAGGTCGAGCGGGCGCCGGGAGAGGCCGCCCTCGTCGTCGTAGGAGCCGTGCGCCACCCCGTACGGCAGGTCGGCCACCAGCACGTCGGCCACGTTCCCGCGCAGCAGGCCGTCGAGCTGGGTGGTGTCGGCCTGCAGCACGACGAGCTTCTGCACGGCCCCGGCCTTGTGGTCGTCCTTGCTGGCGGCCATCGTCACCTCGAGCCGGCGGGCGGCGCGGCGGCCCTGACGCCGTACGGGAACGAGGTCGGCGGTGTGTTTGAGGCGCTTGCGCTTGAGCCAGGTCTGCAGGAACAGCTTGTACGCCTCTAAGTCCTTGCCGTCCAGCTCGACCCCGACGCCGTCGTAGCCGTACATCAGCGCCTGGTTGAGGGTCGTGCCGCGGCCGCACAGCGGGTCGAGCACGGTGAGGTGGCCGTCGAGCATCTTGGGGGCCGACGCCGAGGCCAGGATCGTCAGGTTGAGCACGAGCTTGGTGAACTGCTCGTTGGTCTTGCCCACGTATTTCGGGATCGTGATGAGGTCGCTGTCGTACCGGGCCAGCGGGGTCATCATCACCGGCCGCAGGTGATCGTCGTCGGTCCGCTCGAACAGCGCGTACGCCGCGGAGAGGTTCGACAGGTAGGCGACGTCGCGAACCGTCAGGTCGCCGGTGAAGGCCAGATATTCGACGCCGCCGAGCGTGATGACGTCGATGTCGTCGAGGCCACCGGCGAGCACCGGCGCGAACCCGGCCAGCTCGGCGACGGCTAGGCGGGCGGCCTGATCGGCGTAGACGCGATTGGCGGAGGGCGCGAGCAGCAGGGCGTACCGGGACATGGCAGTCATTGGACAGCAAGGCCCCCAGCGCCGAAGCACTGGGGGCCTTGACCGTTGCTACTGACCCTTTACGAGCGGGGCTTCTCGCGCATCTCGAAGGTCTCGATCACGTCGCCGACCTGCGGGGTGCCGAAGCCGCTGAGCGTCAGACCACACTCGAAGCCCTCGCGGACCTCGGTGGCGTCGTCCTTGAAGCGGCGCAGCGAGCTGATCGTGACGTTGTCGGCCACCACGGTGCCCTCCCGCAGGATGCGGGCCTTGGCGTTGCGGCGGATGAGACCCGTCCGGACCAGACAGCCGGCGATGAGACCGATCTTGGACGAGCGGAAGACCTCGCGGATCTCCGCCGTGCCCTGCTCGACCTCCTCGTACTCCGGCTTGAGCAGACCCTTGAGCGCGGCCTCGATCTCCTCGATGGCCTGGTAGATCACGCTGTAGTAGCGGATCTCCACGTTCGCCCGGTCGGCCATCTCCTTGACCTTGTTCGAGGCCCGGACGTTGAAGCCGATGATCGTGGCGGTGGCCTCCGAGGAAGCCGACGCCAGGTTCACGTCGCTCTCGGTGATCGCACCGACGCCGCGGTGGATGACCTTGAGCTGGATCTCGTCCGGAATCTCGATCTTGAACAGCGCGTCCTCGAGGGCCTCGACCGAACCGGACGAGTCGCCCTTGATGACCAGGGTGAGCGAGGTCTTCTCGCCCTCCTTGAGCTGCTCCATGAGCGTCTCGAGGGTGGCCTTGGTCTGCGAGTTGGCGAAGCTCGCGGCGCGACGGCGGGCCTGCCGCTGCTCCGCGATCTGCCGGACCGTGCGGTCGTCCTCGCCGGCCAGGAAGGTGTCACCCGCGCCGGGCACCGAGGTCAGACCGAGTACCAGCACCGGACGCGCCGGCAGGGCCTCGGCCACGGTGTTGCCGTTCTCGTCGAGCATGGCGCGGACGCGGCCGTGCGCGCCGCCCGCCACGATCGAGTCGCCGGCCCGCAGCGTGCCCTTCTGCACCAGCACCGTCGCGACCGCACCGCGGCCCTTGTCGAGGTGGGACTCGACGACGGCGCCCTGGGCCGGCCCGTCGACCGGAGCGGTCAGCTCCAGCGACGCGTCGGCGGTGAGCAGGACGGCCTCGAGCAGCTCGTCGATGCCGATCCCGGGCTTGGCGGCCACGTTCACGAACATCGTGTCGCCGCCGTACTCCTCGGCCAGCAGGCCGTAGTCGGCCAGCTGCTGACGCACCTTCTCGGGGTTGGCGTCGGGCTTGTCGACCTTGTTGACCGCGACCACGATCGGCACCTCGGCCGCCTTGGCGTGGTTCAACGCCTCGACCGTCTGCGGCATGACGCCGTCGTCGGCCGCGACCACGAGGATCACGATGTCGGTGACCTGGGCACCACGGGCACGCATGGCGGTGAACGCCTCGTGACCCGGGGTGTCGAGGAAGGTGACCGCGCGGTCCTCGCCGTTGTGCGGGTAGTGCACCTGGTAGGCGCCGATGTGCTGGGTGATGCCACCCGCCTCGCCGGCGACCACGTTGGTCTTGCGGATCGCGTCGAGCAGCTTCGTCTTACCGTGGTCGACGTGACCCATGACGGTCACGACCGGCGAACGGCTGACGAGCCTGTCCTCGGCCACCTCGGCGTCGAGGTTGATGTTGAACTGCGCGAGCAGCTCACGGTCCTCGTCCTCGGGGCTGACGATCTGCACGTCGAAGCCCAGGTGCTCACCGAGCAGCTGGAGCGTGTCGTCCGAGCAGGACTGCGTCGCGGTGACCATCTCGCCCAGGTTGAACATCTCCTGGACCAGCGAACCGGGGTTCGCGTTGATCTTGTCGGCGAAGTCGGAGAGCGACGCGCCGCGGGAGAGCCGGATCTCCTGGCCCTGACCACGCGGAGCGCCCGAGCTCATCTGCGGAGCCGACAGGTTGTCGAACTCTTGACGCCGCTGCTTCTTCGACTTGCGACCGCGGGTCGGCCGGCCACCCGGACGCCCGAAGGCACCCGCGGCACCGCCGCCACGGCCACGACCGCCACCACCGGGACGACCCGGGGCACCGGCACCGGCCGGAGCACCGCCGCCGCCACCGGGACGGAAGCCGCCACCGGCGCCGCCGCCACCGGGGCCACCACGGTAGCCACCGCCACCGCCGCCGCCACCGGGACCGCCGCGGTAGCCACCGCCACCGCCGCCGCCACCGGGACCGCCGCGGTAGCCACCGCCACCGCCGCCACCACCGGGACCGCCACGGCCGCCGCCGGGACCACCGGGACGACCGGCGCCGCCGCCGGGACCGCCACGACCGGGACCGGCCGGGCGCTGCGCGGGCATGGACGCGGGGCTGGGCCGCGGCGGCATCGACGCCGGGCTCGGCCGCGGCGGCATGCCGGGCTGGTTGGGCCGGGGCATCGCGTTGGGCGTGGGCCGGGACCCACCGCCGCCGGACACACCGAACGGGTTGTTACCGGGACCACGCTGCGGCGGGCGCGGGGCGCCACCGGCGGGGCCGGGACGCGGGCCGTTGCCCGGAGCACCGGGAGCCGCGGGCCGACCGGCGGCCGGGGAACCCGGACGCGGCGGGACCGAGCCGGGGCCCGGAGTGCGGGGACGCGAGCCGCCGTCGGACGGCGGCTGCTGGGAGCGACGCTCGGCGTCGCGGGTGCGGGCGGCCTGTGCGGCCTTGACCGCGGCCTCCTGCTCGGCCTTGAGCGCCGAGGCACGAGCCTCGGCCGCCGCGACCTCGATGTCGTGGGCGCTCGCCGGCTTGGCGACCGGACCGGGCGTGGGGCCCGGACGGCCGGCCGGCGGCTTGGGACGCGCGAAGGAACCGGGCGACGGCGCCGGGGACGTGGGGGCGCTGGGCGCTCCCGCGGCCGGGGCAGCCGGCTTGCGCGGCGGCTGGGGCCGCACGCTGGGCGGGACCGGACGGGCGGAGGTGGGCGCGGGGGCACTGGGCGCCGCCGGGGCCGGGGCCGCCGGGGCGGAACCTGCCTCGAGGGCACCACGCAGCCGCCGGGCCACCGGGGCCTCGACCGTGCTTGATGCGGACTTGACGAACTCGCCCATCTCCTTGAGCTTGGCGAGAACGGTCTTGCTGTCGACCCCGAGCTCCTTCGCGAGCTCGTGTACGCGGGCCTTTCCTGGCACTGCACTCCTCACTTCGAGGTCGTGCGAGCGCACCCGCAACGACCTCACTCGTGCACTAGAAGCCTGTTCATTTCAGGGACTTCATCGTGTGCTCATCTGGGTCGTCCTACCTTGCTGGGTCGTGACTCGGCCACGGCGGCCGTGCCATCGGTCGTTCCGAGTGGCGTGACGGCCACCCGGATGTGCTCGGCAAGCATTCCGGTGTCAGCAACACCGGGGAGACGCAGCGCCCGCCCGAAGGCACGGCGCCGCTCCGCCAGCGCGAAGCAAGCCGGATCAGGATGCAGATGCGCTCCCCGGCCCGGCAGTCGGCGGTTCGGATCGGGCTGGAGCCGGAGATCATCCCCGGAACCGGCCGCGACGAACCGAATCAAATCGGTGGCCGGCGCGCGCTTGCGACAACCGACACAGGTACGCGTCGGGCCGACCATGTGAAAGTCTACTCCTCGTGCGTCCCGGACGCGTATCCGGTCAGCTTCCCGCCTCGGCCGCATCACGATCGGCCGGGGCTGAGCGGTCGGAAGGGCCGGTCGGTTCGTTGTCCGGCCGGATGTCGATCCGCCACCCGGTCAGGCGGGCGGCGAGCCGGGCGTTCTGCCCCTCCCGGCCGATCGCCAGCGACAGCTGGAAATCGGGCACGGTCACCCGGGCCGTCCGGGTGGCGGCGTCCACCACCTCGACACGCAGGGCCTTTGCCGGCGAGAGGGCGTTGCCGACGAACTGGGCCGGATCCTCCGACCAGTCGATGATGTCGATCTTCTCGCCGTGCAGCTCGCTCATCACGGCCCGGACCCGCTGGCCCATCGGGCCGATGCAGGCGCCCTTGGCGTTGACGCCGGCGACCGTCGAGTGGACCGCGATCTTGGTGCGGTGACCTGCCTCACGCGCGATCGCGGCGATCTCGACCACGCCGTCGGCGATCTCGGGCACCTCGAGGGCGAACAGCTTCTTGACCAGGGCCGGGTGCGATCGCGAGAGGGTGACCTGGGGGCCGCGGAAGCCCTTGGCCACGTGCACAACGATCGCCCGGATCCGCGACCCGTGCTCGTACGACTCGCCGGGGACCTGCTCGGACTGCGGGAGCACCGCCTCGATCTTGCCGAGGTCGACGATCACGATGCCCTTCTCGGCCCGCGCGGCGTCGGCCTGCACGATGCCGGTGACCAGGTCGCCGTCGCGGCCCGCGTACTCACCGAAGTGCTGCTCGTCGGTGGCCTCACGCAGCCGCTGGAGGATCACCTGCTTGGCGGTCATCGCGGCGATCCGGCCGAAGTCGTGCGGGGTGTCGTCCACCTCGCGCACGACGGTGCCGTCCTCGTCGAGCTCCTGGGCCAGCACCGAGGCGACCCCGGTCTTGCGGTCGATCTCGACGCGGGCGTGGCTCTGCGCGCCCTCGGTGTGCCGGTAGGCCGTCAGCAGGGCCGTCTCGATGGCCGCCAGAATCGTGTCGAACGGGATCTCCCGCTCGCGCTCCAGGGCGCGCAGCGCCGCGAGGTCGATGTTCATTCCTCGCCCTCCCCTTCGTCGTCATCATCGTCGTCGTCTTCGTCGCCGAAGTCGGCCTCGTCCAGCCGTTTGAACTCGATCTGCACCTTGCCCGGCCCGAGCTCGTCGAAGCGCAGCTCGCGGGGCGTGCCGTCGACGTCGAGCACGATGCCCGCGTCGTCGGTGTCGACCACCCGGCCGGTCAGCCCGTTGACCGCGACCAGCCGGCCGCGGTTGCGCCGCCAGTGCCGGGGCAGGGTCAGCGGGCGGTCGACGCCGGGCGAGCCGACCTCGAGCTGATACTCGCCGGCGAGCACCTCGCCGCCGTTCTCGTCGGCGGTGTCGAGCGCGTTCGAGATCTCGCGGGCGACGATCGCCACGTCGTCGAGGCTGATGCCGCCGTCGGTGTCGACCAGTACGCGCACCACGTGGCGGCGGCCGGCCCGCGCGACGGCCACGTCCTCCAGGTCGTAACCCGTCTGGGCGACGACCGGCTCGATCACCTCGCGCACGCGGGCGCGGGCGGCGGTCAGGTCGATCCGGGGCGCGGCGGGCACGCGGGGCTGTTCGTCCTCGCGGCGGCGGCGAGCCCCGGGACCCTGACCGGGCCGGGCGCCGGCGCGACCACGCTGCGTCATCGGGGCTCGACCTCTCCTTGAAATCGGACAAACGACTGTATGCCGCCGGGCTGGAAAGCCCCGCGGCTCGGACAGAGCGTAACGCGCGCGGCGGGGGCCCGGTTCGCCGCCGCACCGAATCCGCGCCATCCGCAGGTCACGGCGCGTACTCCATAGTGTTGACTGGCTCGGTGCGGATGAGCATCACGGGGTATGGCCGCCGGCGCGTGCTGGGGGTCGCGGCGGCGGGCCTGGCGACCGCCTCGCTGGGCGCCTGCGGGCTCTTCGACGACGAACCGGCGCCGCCCGCGCCGCCCGACCCGCTGCAGCCGCTGCTCGACGAGGCGGTGGCGCTGGCCGCGGCCTACGACCGGGCGATCCTCTTCCAGCCCGGCCTGGCCGCCCGGCTCACTCCCCTGGCCGACGACCATCGCACGCACGTGGCCGAGCTGGCCCGCCTGATCGGCGCGACCCCGCCGTCGGCCGGGCCGAGCGCGAGCGCGGCGACCGGCGCCCCGGCCGAGACGATCGCCACGCTGCGCACGGCCGAGCAGGCGGCGCAGAAGTCCGCGGTCGCGGCGTGCCAGGCGGCCCCGGCCGAGCGGGCGGCCCTGGTCGGCTCGATCGCCGCCTGCCGGGCCACCCACGCCGAGGCGCTGCGATGAGCGGGGGACGAGAATGAGCCCGCAACTGGGCGCCGCGCTGGCCGCCGAGGAGGCCGCCATCTATGCGTACGGGGTGCTCGGGGTGCATCTGGGCGGCCGGGGCGACGTGACCGAGGCCCGCGCCGCCGAGCAGGCCCACCGCGGCCGCCGCGACTACGTCGTGGCCAAGCTGGCCCAGCTCGGGGCCAGTGCGGCGCCGTCGCCCGCGGGTTACGCGCTGCCGTTCGCGGTGACCGACCGGGCGAGCGCCCTCAAGCTGGCCATCCACGTCGAGGACGGCGTGGCCCAGGCGTGGCGGCCGCTGCTGCCCGCGACCACCGGCGCCGACCGCACCACCGCACTGGCCGCGATGACCGAGGCCGCCGTCCGGGCGACCCGCTGGCGCCGGCTGGCCGCGGTAAGCCCGGTGACCCTGCCCTTCCCGGGACGTCCCGAATAGGGGTTGATGTCCCTTCTCCAGCTACGCGCTGTAGACCTTTCGCGTACGCATGGATGCCCGAGAATGACGGGGTGCAGGACGAGATCGACTTCACGTCGCCGCGAGGACGCCTCGCCACCCGGCTGCGCGACATGATCGAGCGCCGCTGGTCGGCCGAGGTGGAGGCGATCGGCGTGCACGGGTCGCTGGCGCACGGCGACGACCACGACGGCAGCGACGTCAACCTGGTCGTCCTCACCTATCGGAGCGGCGCCGGGCCCCGGCCGGCCCTGCGCAAGGTGGACGGCATCCTGGTCGACCTGCAGGTCACGACGGCCGAGGAGGGCCTGCGCCGGGCGCGCGAGCTGACCCCGCGGTGGCCGCTGGAGGCGGAGCGGTTCGTCACCGGCCGCCCGTTGCACGACCCGCGCGGCCTGTTCGCCCGGCACCGCGACGCCCACCTGGGCCGGCTGGCCGAGGCCCGGCCGCTCGAGTTCAGCGGCCTGGCCCGGCACAACTGGGAGCTCGCCTCGGCCGCGCACAGCCGGGCCGTACGGCTGGCCGAGTATTACGACACCGACGCCGCGCTCGTCATGATGGCCGACGCCCGCCTGCACGCCGCCCTGGTCGCGGGGCTGCTCAGCCGCACGTATTTCCGCAACCCGGCCGACGCCGTCAAGCGCACCGGGCTGGCCGGCGCCGACGTGCAGGAGCTGAGCAAGATCCTGGACGCGCAGGCCGACGACCTGACCGCGCGGGGCCGCCCGGTCGACGGCACGCTGAAGGACCTGTTCGAGTAGTCAGACGCCGATCAGGACCCCGATCCCGTACGTGGCCAGGGCGGCCAGCGCCCCCAGGACGAGTTGCCGCAGGCCGCCGAGCCACCACGGACGGGCCGTGAACCGGCCGACCACCGCGCCCGCCGCGAACAGGCCGATCCCACCGACCGCCAGCGCGAGCCACAAGCTGTCGAAACCCAGCAGATAGGTGAGCAGCGGGATCAGCGCGCCCACGGCGAAGCACACGAACGAGGACCCGGCCGCCGTCCACGGGCTGGGCAGCTCGTCGGGCACCACCCCCAGCTCCTCCTGGGCGTGCACCCGCAGCGCCTGGTCGGGATGCTGCTTGAGCACGTCGGCGACCTCGCGGGCCAGCGGCTCGGGCAGCCCACGGGCGACCCAGATCGCGACCAGCTCGTCGGCCTCGCCCTCGGGGTTGCGCCGCAGCTCGCGCAGCTCCTTGGCCAGCTCGGCCGCGACCTGCTCGTTCTGCGTGCGGACGCTGGTGTATTCGCCGATGGCCATCGAGATCGCGCCCGCGACCAGGCCGGCCACCCCGGTGAGGACGAGCGTGGGACGATCGGCCCCGCCACCGCCCACGCCGGCGATCAGCGCGATGTTGGTGACCAGGCCGTCCATGGCGCCGAACGTGGCCGCCCGCAACCAGCCGCCGGAGACGTCGGCGTGGTGATGCTCGGCGACCTGCGTCACGGCAGGGTCAAAATCTCGGCGCCCTCGTCGGTGACCACCAGCGTGTGCTCGAACTGGGCCGTCCACCTGCGGTCCTTGGTGACGACCGTCCAGCCGTCCTTCCACATGTCGTACTCGTGGGTGCCCAGGGTGATCATCGGCTCGATGGTGAAGGTCATGCCCGGCTCCATCACCGTGTCGAGGCGCGGGTTGTCGTAGTGCGGGATGTAGAGCCCGGAGTGGAACGTCTCGCCGATGCCGTGACCGGTGAAGTCGCGGACCACGCCGTAGCCGAAGCGCTTCGCGTACGACTCGATGACCCGGCCGATGACGTTGATCGGGCGGCCCGGCGCGACGGCCTTGATGCCCCGCATCATCGCCTCGTGGGTGCGCTCGACCAGCAGCCGCGCCTCCTCGCTGGTCTCGCCCACGCAGAAGGTGGCGTCGGTGTCGCCGTGCACCCCGTTGAGATAGGCGGTGACGTCGACGTTGATGATGTCGCCGTCCTCGAGCACGGTCGAGTCGGGGATGCCGTGACAGATGACCTCGTTGAGCGACGTGCAGCACGACTTGGGGAAGCCCTTGTAGCCCAGGGTGGACGGGTAGGCCCCGTGGTCGCAGAGGAACTCGTGCACCACCCGGTCGATCTCGTCGGTGGTGACGCCGGGCTTGCAGTGCTCCCCCGCGAGCTGGGTGGCCTGCGCCGCCAGCCGCCCCGCGATCCGCATCTTGTCGATGGTCTCGGCGGTCTGCACGTGCGAGCCGCGCCACTCTTTCGGGCGCTTCTTCCCGACGTACTCAGGGCGGACGATCTGCGCCGGGACCGCCCGCCAGGGCGATTGCTTTCCCGGCGCCAGTGGGGCGCGAACGGTCATAGGCCCAGCCTATCGCCGGGCGCGGGCCCCGCAGGTGTGGTGACGGCCGCACCATAACGGCTCTGTTGAGGCCGAACGGGCGGTTCTTGCCGGTGCTGAGCCCCTGTGCAATCGTGTCAGCGTGGATCAAGAGCGGGCGGACCAGAACTTCACGGCCTCGGCGGTGGTGGAGTCGGGACGGGTCGTCGTCACGATCGGCGGCGAGGTCGACATGTCGACCGCCGGCGCGATGTTCGAGGCGGCCACCCGGGAGGGCACCGCGGCCGCCACGCTCGACCTGCGGAACGTCACCTTCTTCGACTCGGCGGCAATCCACGCGCTGCTGCGGCTGGCCGAGCGGTTCGGCGAGGGGCTGACCGTCCTGGCCTCGCCTCAGGTGCGCCGGGTGCTGGAGATCAGCGGGCTGTCCACGCAGCCGTGGCTCAGGGGCTGAAGGGCCGCCGCAGCGTCACCGACGTGCCCTCCGGCGAGCGCAGCACCGACAGCTCCGAGAGCGCGCCGATCAGAGCCAGCCCGCGGCCGCGGAACCCGCCCGACTCGCTGGGCCGCCAGCTGCCGCTGTCGCGCACCACGATGGTCACCGCCCCCTCGGCCACCGACGCCTCGACGGTGATGAACGGCTCGGCCGGCTCGATCGGGTGCTCGATCGCGTTGGCCGCCGCCTCGGACACCGCCACCGACAGGTCGAACGCGTCGGCCTCGGGCACGGCGTGCGCTGTCAGGAACTCGTCGAGCCGGCGGCGCACCACGCTGAGCTGGGCCGGCTCGGCCGGCAGCCGCAGCACGAACTCGCGCGGCTCGGTCGCCTCCAGCGCGAGCAGCGCGATGTCGTCGCGCCGGGTCCGTTTGGCCGCCTTGGCCAGCAGCGTGTCCAGCAGGTCCTCCACGTTCTCGGCGGGCTTGGCGGCGTCGGCGGTCAACTCGGCCAGCCCGGCGTCGATCCCGGTGCGTCTGTCCTCGACCAGGCCGTCGGTGTAGAGCAGCAGGCGCCCGCCGGTCGGCATCGGGGCCGAGAGGGTCGGATAGTCGACATCGCTGAGCGCCCCGATCGGTGGTCCGAGCGCCGAATTGTAGAGGAACGAGCCGAGCTCGCCCGGCGGCACCACGACGGGCGGCGGGTGCCCGGCCGACGAATAGTAGAGCCGGCCTTCCCGCGGGTCGAACCGGACGCACACGACTGTCGCGAACTGACGCCGGCCGAGGTTGTCGACGAGCCGGTTGAGCCGGGTCAGCGCGTCGCCGCAGTCGAAACCCTCCAGGATGTACGCCCGGAGCGCGTTGCGGAGCTGGCCCATGCCGGCCGCCGCCTGCACGCCCTTGCCGACCACGTCGCCGATCACCAGGAACAGCTGCTCGTCCTGGGCGGCGATCACGTCGTACCAGTCGCCGCCGACCTCGGCCTCGCTGCTGCCGGGCAGGTAGCGGCTGGCCACGACGGCCCCGGGCAGCTGGGGCAGCGACTGCGGCAGCAGGCTGTGCTGCAGCGTGGTCGCGATCCGGTGCTCGGCCTCGTAGAGCCGCGCATTTTCGAGCCGCAGCCCGATGAGCCGGGCCAGCTGGGCCAGCACGGCCGGTTCCGGGGTGCCCTGCGGCGACGCCCAGACCCGCAGCTCGCCTACGGTCGCCCCGGAGGTGTCGGTCAGCGGCAGCGCCACGTCGGGCGCCGAGAGCGGGTCGGCCCCCGCGTCCACCTCGGCCCGCGCGCCGGGGACGGTGACGACCACCCGGCCCGCCGAGGCCATGTCGCGCACGTGCTGGGCGGCCACGTCGAGCACCTCGGCCGTGGTGCGTACGGAGTTGACCGCGGCCGCCGTGTCGACGAGCTCGCGCAGCCGGTCGAGGACCCGCCGGCGGGCCTGCCCGAGATCGAGGTTGGCCCGCACCCGGGCGGTCAGGTCGCGGGCCGAGAACGGCTTGACCAGGTAGTCGTCGGCGCCGGCGGCGAGGCCCTCGCTGGACGCCTCCTCGCCGGCCCGGGCCGAGAGCACGACGATCGGCACGTCCCGGGTCCGCTCGCCGGCGCGCAGGGCCGCGATCAGGCCGAACCCGTCGAGCCGGGGCATCATCACGTCGGTCAGCACCAGGTCGAACTGCTCCCGGCCGGCCAGCTCGAGCGCGGCCCGGCCGTCGACCGCGGTGGTCACCTCCCACGACGGGCGCAGCAGCCGGCTCAGATGGTCGCGCAGGTCGGCGTTGTCGTCGACGAGCAGGATGCGGCCGCGGGGCCGGTCGGCCGGGGCGGGCCCGGGCAACGGCCCGGACGCCTGGTCACCGGCCCACCAGTGCTCGGCCTCCTCGACGTACGGGCGGGCGTCGATCTCGGGAACGATGCGATCGCCGCCCTCGGTGATCCGGTCGGCCGGCAGATGCGCGGTGCCGAACGGGACCGTGACGGTGAAGACGCTGCCCTCGCCGGGCTCGCTCTCGACCCCGGCCGACCCGCCGTGCAGCTCGGCCAGCTCGCGCACCAGGGCGAGGCCGATGCCGGTGCCCTCGTGGCTGCGCGACCAGATGCCGGTGACCCGGTGGAAGCGGTCGAACAACAGCGGCAGCTGGTCGGCCGGGATGCCGATGCCGGTGTCGCGCACGATCAGCTCGGCGCCCCGGTCGACGGCCCGGATGCGCACCTCGATGCGCCCGTGCGGGGTGAACTTGACCGCGTTGGAGAGCAGGTTGAGGACGATCTTCTCCCACATCTCGCGGTCGACGTGCACCGGGCCGGGCAGCGGCGGCGCGTCCACCACCAGCTCGAGGCCGGCCCGCTCGGCGGCCGAGCGGAACGTGCTGGCCAGCCGCGCGGTGTAGTCGGCCAGATCGGTCGGCCGGTACGCCGCGCGCAGCCGCCCCGATTCCAGGCGCGAGAAGTCGAGCACCGTGTTGACCAGCTTGAGCAGGCGCAGGGCGTTGCGGCGCATGGGCTGCAGGCGCTCGCGCTGCTCGCCGGGCAGCTCCGGGTCGTCCAGCAGATCCTCGAGCGGGCCCAGGATCAGGGTCAGCGGGGTGCGGAACTCGTGACTCACGTTCGAGAAGAAGTTGGTCTTGGCGCGGTCGAGGGCGGCCAGCTCGACGGCCCGGGCCCGTTCCTGCTCGTACGCCCGCAGGTTGCCCACGGCCCGGGAGATCTGCGCGGCGGCCAGCTCGAGGAAGTCGCGATAGCCCCCGCCCAGGGCCAGAAAGCGGCTCACCCCGATCACCAGCGCCCCGGCCCGGGCCATGCCGACGGTGACCGGCAGCACGAGCGCCTCGTCGGCGTCCGCGGACGGCGCGCCGGTCAGCTCGGACAGGGCGGCCGAGGCCGGACGACCGGTCTGGATCACCCGCCGCACGAGCGGATGCGCCGAGGCCGCGTCGTCGTCGAGGATCAGCTCGGCGTACGGGACGTCGGCCGCGTTCTCCGCGAACACCGCCGCCACCTCGGCCGCCAGCGACGCCTGATCGGGTGAGCCGGCCAGGCGTGAGCCCAGGGCGCTGAGCGTGCCGACCCGTCGTTCGCCCAGCACCCGGCCGGTGGTGTCGGTGACGATGCAGAAGATGCCGTCGACCGTGCCCGCGGCGGTGCGGATCGGATCGTACGAGATGTCGAAGTAGGTCTCTTCGAGGAAGCCGTGCCGCTCGAGCATGAACGGGTGGTCGGCCGCCCAGAACGCCTCGCCGCTGCCCACCACGCCGTCGAACAGGGTCTCGAGCACGGACCAGGCCTCGGCCCACATCTCGTGACCGGGCCGGCCCAGGAAGGCGGGGTGCTTGGTGCCCATCGTGGCGATGTAGGCGTCGTTGTAGAGCGAGCAGTACTCCGGGCCCCAAAAGATGATCATCTGGGCCCGGGAGGCGAGCATCGTCGCCACCGCGTTGCGCAGCTCGGGGG
The DNA here is from genome assembly GCF_016785085.1 of Paractinoplanes lichenicola. GTDB lineage: Bacteria > Actinomycetota > Actinomycetes > Mycobacteriales > Micromonosporaceae > Actinoplanes > Actinoplanes lichenicola. The sequence continues at coordinate 18,133 of NZ_JAENHO010000002.1, read as the reverse complement.
CCCATCCGGCCGGCGGCCCGAGCGGGCTGGCCGACCAGTCGAGCGCGGCCATCCGGCGGCCCATCTCGCCGCCCCGCTCGAAGGCCACCCGGAGCTGGCTCGGGAGGACGCCGTCCGAGCTAGCGCCCATGGCTCCTCCCCAACCGTGTTGCCGGTACGGATGAGCACGGTAACACCGCGTGGGGTGCCCGGCTCGCCCGGTGACTATGCGGCGAAGGCTTCCGGCTGCAGTCCGGAGCGCCGGGCGGCCGCCTCGATCAGGGCGGCGAACACCCGGAGGTCGGCGGTGCGCTCGGGATGCCACTGCACTCCCAGCGCGAACGAGTAGGCCGGATCCTCGATGATCTCGATGACCCGGTCGTCGGGGCACCAGCCGGTCGCGGTGAACGAGCCCGGGTCGTCGACGGCCTGGTGGTGGAACGAGTTCACCGTCGCGTGGGCGCCCAGGATCCGGTGCGCGATCGAGTCGTGCTCGATGATCACGTCGTGCCGCCCGTACGCCGAGGCGCCCGCGGCCAGCGGGTCGGTGCCCTTGGCGGCCCGGTGCCGGTCGTGGCCGATCACGTCGGGCAGGTGCTGGTGCAGCGTGCCGCCGCCGACGACCGCCATCACCTGCAGGCCGCGGCAGACACCCAGCAGCGGCAGGTCGGCGGCGAGCGCGGCCCGCATCAGGCGGATCTCGGACTCGTCGCGCTCCTTGTCGACCTCGGTGGTCGGGTGCCGCTCGGCCCCCCAGTACGCCGGGTCGATGTCGTTGCCGCCGCAGAAGACGATGCCGTCGAGCGACTCGATCACGTCCTCGCCGGGGTCGTCCGGGGTGATCAGCACGGCTCGCCCGCCCACCGCGTGCACGGCCCGCACGTACGTCATCGGGAGCATGCCCGCCATGACGTCGTTGCCGTTGTACTGCACTTGCTCTGCGTACGAGGTCATGCCGATCAGGGGCCTGCGCATGCGGTGCTTTCCTCCTTGTTGCTTCGTCCCTACTTGGCTGCCGCCGCGACGAGCGCCCCGAAGAGCCGCTCGTCGCGTACCACCTCGGGGTGCCACTGCACCCCGAGGACGAACTTGTGTCCCGGATCCTCGACGGCCTCGGGAAGGCCGTCCTCGGCGCGTCCGGTGACTGTGAGTTTTCCGGCATCGGCCACCCCTTGGTGGTGGAAACACCGGATTGCGAGGTCGTCGCCCATCAGGCCGGCGATCCGGCTGCCGGGGACGAACGACGCGTCGTGCTCGCCGTAGACCGCGGGGGCCGGGCGGTGCCGCTCGTGGCCCAGCACGTCGGGCAAATGCTGATGCAGGGTGCCCCCGGCGGCGACCACCAGAAGCTGCATGCCCCGGCACACGCCGAGCACGGGCACATCCATGTCCAACGCCCGGCGGACGAGCAAAATTTCCGCCCTGTCCCGATCGGGGCGGGTCACGGTCAGCGGCTCGGGCTCGGCGCCGTAGAGCTCGGGGCTCACGTCGGGCCCGCCTGCCAGCACCAGGCCGTCGAGCACGCGCAGCACGTCGACGTCCTCGTGGGGCGGGATCAGCACCGGCCGGCCACCCGCCTGGGTGACCGCCTCGACGTAGTCGTGCGGCACGAAAGTGGTCGGCAGGTCCCGCCAGACGCCCCAGGTGGCCTGATCCACATAGGTCGTGATGCCGATGATCGGACGCATCACCCCACCGTAACCAGATCATGTTTCCCGGCAACCACTGATCGGGTGATAGGGGTGCGCGGCGTCGCCCCCGTCATCGGAGGCGGCGCCGCGCCCGGGTCCCTCTGTCCCACCCGCACCGGGATCGACCAGCGTGGGCGGGGATTCGACCCCTGCACCCTGCGAAAAGGGTGTACAGGGCCGATGCCCGTGAAAACGGACTGTTAAACACTCAAAGCGGAGTTACATAGGCTCCCGTGATTCCGCCGTCGACCACGAACTGCGAGGCGGTCATGAAGGAGGCGTCGTCGCTGGCCAGGAAGGCCACCGCGGCCGCGATCTCGGCCGGCTCGGCGAACCGGCCCATCGGCACGTGCACCAGGCGTCGGGCGGCCCGCTCGGGATCCTTGGCGAACAGCTCCATGAGCAGCGGGGTGGCGACCGGGCCGGGGCAGAGCGCGTTGATCCGGATGCCCTCGCGGGCGAACTGCACACCCAGCTCGCGGGTCATCGCCAGTACCCCGCCCTTGCTCGCGGTGTAGGCGATCTGCGAGGTCGCGGCGCCGAGCAGCGCCACGAACGACGCGGTGTTGATGATCGAGCCCTTGCCCTGCCGCTGCATGTGCGGGATGGCGTACTTGCAGCAGAAGAACACGCTCGTCGTGTTGACCTTGAGGACCCGTTCCCAGGCCTCGATGCCGGTGACCAGGATCGAATCGTCGTCCGGCGGCGAGATGCCGGCGTTGTTGAAGGCGATGTCGACCCGGCCGTGGCGCTCGGCGACCCCCTCGAACAGGGCCTTGACCTGCTCCTCGTCGGACACGTCGCAGGCGACGAACTCGCCGCCGGTCTCCTTCGCGACCGCACTGCCCGCTTCTTCCGAGATGTCCACGGCGACGACTTTCGCCCCCTCGGCGGCGAACCGCCGCGCCGTGGCCAGGCCGATCCCGCTGCCGGCGCCGGTGATGACGGCGACCCGATCCTGCAAACGCTCCACTTAATCTCCCATCGCCAGGAACACGTTCTTGACGTCCGTGAAGGACAAAAGCGCATCCGGGCCCAGCTCACGGCCGAGTCCGGACTGTTTCATCCCGCCGAACGGGGTCCAGTAGCGCACCGACGAATGACTGTTGACGCTCAGCGCGCCGGTCTCCACGGCCCGCGAGACCCGCAGCGCCCGGCCCAGGTCGCGGGTCCAGAGCGAGCCCGACAGCCCGTATTCGGTGTCGTTGGCCAGGCGTACGGCGTCTTCCTCGTCCTTGAACGGCAGCACCGAGAGCACCGGCCCGAAGACCTCCTCGCGCCAGTGCCGGTCCTCGGTCGAGTGGGCCAGCAGCACGGTCGGCGGGAACCACCAGCCGCCGCTCTCCGGCGCGCTTCCCCGGAAGGCGACGTCGGACCCTTCCACGTACGAGGTCACGGTCTTTTTGTGCGCCGCCGAGATCAGCGGGCCCATCTCGGCGTCGGCCTGCGCCGGATCGGTCACCCGGAACGCCCGGACCGCGGGCTCGAGCAGGGCCAGGAACTTGTCGTAGACGGACTCCTGCACCAGCAGCCGCGAGCGGGCGCAGCAGTCCTGACCGGCGTTGTCGAAGACCGAGCCCGGCGCCGAGGCGGCCGCCCGCTCGAGGTCGGCGTCGGCGAAGACGATGTTGGCGCTCTTGCCGCCCAGCTCCAGCGTCACCCGCTTCACCTGGTCGGCCGCGCCCGCCATGATCGACTTGCCGACCTCGGTCGAGCCGGTGAAGCAGACCTTGCGGACGGCCGGATGGGTCACGAACCGCTGCCCGACGACCGAGCCCTTGCCGGGGACGATCGTGAACACGCCCTCCGGCAGCTCGGCCGCAAGCGCCAGCTCGCCGAGCCGGATCGCGGTAAGCGGAGTGAGCTCGGCCGGCTTGAGCACGACGGTGTTGCCGGCCGCCAGCGCCGGGGCGAACCCCCAGCCCGCGATCGGCATCGGGAAGTTCCACGGCACGATGATGCCGACCACGCCCAGCGGCTCGTGGAACGTCACGTCGAGACCGCCGGCCACCGGGATCTGCCGGCCGCTGAGCCGCTCGGGCGCCCCGGCGTAGTAGTCGAGCACGTCGCGGACGTTGCCCGCCTCCCAGCGGGCGTTGCCGATGGTGTGCCCGGCGTTGCGCACCTCCAGCTCGGCCAGCTCCTCGAGATGCTGGTCGACCACGGCGGCGAAGCGGCGCAGCAGCCGGGCCCGGTCGCCCGGCGCCACGGCCCGCCAGGCCGGGAACGCCCGCTGCGCGGTTTCGATGGCGGCGTCGGTCGCCGCCAGATCCAGCGACGGCACGGTCGTGAAGACCTCGCCCGTCGCGGGGTTGATCACATCTGTCACTAGCGAAGTCTCGCCTTCAGTCCGGTTTAGGGCGGCGGTGGGGTAGCGGACGGTGTCACATTCGCTCGAAGCCGCGGCGCAGCTCCCAGTCGGTAACCGCCGCGTCGAACGCCGTCAGCTCGACCTGGGCCATGTTCGCGTAGTGCCCGACCACGTCGGCCCCGAACGCCGCCCGCGCCACGTCGCTGCCCAGCCACAGCTGCTGGGCCTCACGCAGGGTGGTCGGCACCCGGTCGGCGGTCGCGTCGTCGTACGCGTTGCCCGGCGTCTCCGGCTCCAGCTCGAGCCCGTTCTCCAGGCCGTGCAGCGCGCCCGCGACCAGGGCGGCGATCGCCAGATAGGGGTTCACGTCGCCGCCCGGCACCCTATTTTCGACGCGCATGCCCGGACCGTGGCCGGCGATCCGCAACGCACACGTACGGTTGTCGACGCCCCAGCGCAGCGCGGTCGGCGCGAACGAGCCGGCCTGGTAGCGCTTGTACGAGTTGATGTTGGGCGCGAACAGCAGGCTGAACTCGCGCATCGTGGCCAGCAGCCCGGCCAGCACCCGCTGCCCGGTCTCGCTCAAGTGGGCCGGGCCGTCGCCCAGCATCGCCGACTTGCCGTCGCGCCCGCGCAGCGAGAAGTGGATGTGGCAGGAGTTGCCCTCCCGCTCGTTGGGCTTGGCCATGAAGGTCAGCGCCATGCCCTCCTGGGCGGCGATCTCCTTGGCCCCGTTCTTGTAGATCACGTGGTGGTCGGCGGCGGTCAGCGCGTCGGCGTAGCGGAAGGCGATCTCGTGCTGCCCGAAGTTGCACTCGCCCTTGGCGCTCTCCGGCACCAGCCCCGCGCCGTACATGTCGTTGCGGATCCGGCGCAGCAGCGGCTCGACCCGCGCGGTCCCCAGCAGCGAGTAGTCCACGTTGTACTGGTTCGCCGGGATCAGGTCGCGATAGCCCTTGTCGAAGGCCTGCTCATAGGTGTCCCGATAGAGCACAAATTCAAGTTCGGTTCCCGCGTACGCGGTGAGACCGTGCTCGGCCAGCCGGTCGAGCTGGCGCTTGAGGATCTGCCGGGGCGAGGCGTACACGGGTTCGCCGCTCGTGGTCTCGAGGTCGGCCAGCACCATCGCCGTCCCCGGCTGCCAGGGCACCGGCCGCAGCGTCGTGAAGTCGGGTTTCATGACGAAATCGCCGTACCCACTGGCCCACGACGACGACTCGTACCCGTCGACGGTGTTCATGTCGACGTCCACCGCGAGCAGATAGTTGCACCCCTCGCTGCCCCCGCTGACCACCTCGTCCATGAAGTAGCGGCCGTGCAGGCGCTTGCCCTGCAGCCGGCCCTGCATGTCGGTCAGCGCCAGCAGCACGGTGTCGATGCTGCCGTTGTCGACGGAGACGTCCAGTTCCTCGAGATCCATGCGGTCGGTCTCCTCGTTGCCTCAGGGGCCGGGCGCTGAAAAGAACGCCCGGCCCCATTCTTGATCAGTTCTCGGTCGGCATCGTCTGTTCGCCGTGGTGGGCCTTCTCGATCAGGTTCTGCTTCGGCCCGGTGAACCACTTGCGGGCGCCCGCGAACCACCAGATCGTGGCGAACGCCAGCACCACCGCGACGGCGACGATCGTGTAGTTGAAGTTGGCCGCGGTGATCGGGCTGGCCGTCGGCAGCACGAACAGCACGCAGATGATCACGACCCAGACGATCGCGATCCAGCCCACGGCCGCGCTCCACTTGCCCAGGTGCCACGGGCCCCGCTCGAACTCCGGGTTCACGCGACGCAGGAAGACCGGCATGACGTACGCGATGTAGAGGCCGATGACGGCGACCGAGGTGGCCGCCAGGTAGGCCGTCGTGTTCCACAGCGACGGCAGCACCAGCAGCGTGGACAGGGTCACGCAGAGCCAGATCGAGTTGGTCGGCGTGCCCGTACGGGGATTGACCTGCTTCCACAGCCGCGAGCCGGGCAGCGCGCCGTCGCGGGCGAAGGCGTACGACATCCGCGAGTTCGCGGTCACCGAGGCCATGCCGCAGAACCACTGCGCGACCATGCAGATGAAGAGCAGGAACGTGCCCGTGTTGTGCCCGGCGGCGTCGATGAAGATCTGCGCGGGCGGCAGGCCCAGGTCGGTGGTCCGCTGCGCCTCGTAGTCCTGGATCGACCAGGTGATCGCGAACAGCAGCACGAAGCCGGCGATCACCGAGACGACCACCGACATCACGATCCCGCGCGGGGCGGCCCGGGCGGCGTCGTGCGTCTCCTCCGCCACGTGGGCCGAGGCGTCGTAGCCGGTGTACGTGTACTGCGCCATCAGCAGGCCGATCAGCACCGCGTACACGCCGGCCCCGGCGAACGTGAAGCCGGTGGCGTTGTGCACCTCGGTGAACACCTCGGAGATGGGCTTGTGGGTGTCCGGCACGATCGCCAGCACGCCCACGATGACCGCCACGCCGACCAGGTGCCACCAGGCGCTGACGTCCGAGAGGACCCGCACCAGGTTGACGCCGAACGTGTTGAGCAGGCCGTGCACGACGATGATGACCAGGAAGATCAGGAACGTCCGCCCGGTCGTGACCTCCATGTCGAAGGTCAGGCTGAGGAACGCCGACGTCGTGATGGCCGCGCCGAAGTCGATGGCGGCGGTGACGGCGACCTCGCCCAGGAAGTTGAACCAGCCGACGAACCAGGCCCAGGCGGCCTTGTTGCGTTTGGCCAGCGCCGCCGCCCACCAGTAGAGCGCGCCGGCGGTCGGATAGGCCGAGCAGACCTCGGCCATGGCCAGGGCCACGAAGGTCACCATGATGCCGACGAACAGCCAGCCCAGGGTGATGGCGATCGGGCCGCCGGCCGCCATGGCGATGCCGTACGAGGTGATCGCACCGGCCAGAATGGAGATGATCGAGAAGGAGACCGCGAAGTTCGAGAAGCCGGACAGTCGGCGATGCAGTTCCTGCTGGTAGCCGAGTTGGGCAAGGCGTTCTTCGTCGGTGCTGGGTGCGGGGTTGACGCTCATGTGCGGCTCCCTTACCGAAGGGTTGCTGTGACCGAGGCCACGGCGTGCCGTGATGATCTACCCGCTGTGTTACCGCCGTCAATGCGCAGAGTTAAATGCGTTGCCGTGCCCCGATCCGGCCCGGCACACTCGTAGCCATGACAGGGCATCGAACGACTCGATCCCGGCCGGTGTTCTGACGCCGATCATCACGGCGCGCGAGCCCTCGGCAGGCTTCGCGAACACCCGGGGCAGCCCCACTGGCGCCCCTGCCCGCGGCGGCGCGGGACGCGGTCACCTCTCTCTCACGTGGCATCGCCACGCCGTGCGCCCGTCCCGCGCCGCCGCCCCACTCCCCCTGATTGACCTGCGGCAACATGGATCACTCCGACGATTTGTCCAAAAAATCTGTAGCTCCGGTACTAGAAATCCGGCCGTGATCGGAATACAGTTTCTGGAGTCGGCCACGCACAGCCGGCACGCAATCGCAGACCCTGAGTTGGCTAAGGAGGACGAGATACCGCAGCAACGCGCAATCGCAACGTCCCCGACCCGACAAGAGGTGATCGCAGCCGATGCCCATCACTCAGGTGGTCCGCTAGCGGCACGCAGGCGGACTGCCGAATGCGCCGGCGACGGCCGGCACCAGAATTGAAAAGCCAGGGCCCCGGTTACCCGCCGGGGCCTTGGATTGTGTTCGGAGATCCCGGCACAAGCCGCAAGACCCCCCGGAAGGGCACGATGAGCACGACCTTCGACGACGCCGACTTCCCGGCGTACACGATGGGCCGCGCCGCCGACATGATCGGCGTGACCCCCGCTTTCCTCCGCAGCCTGGGCGCCGCGGGCCTGATCGAGCCCGAACGCTCCCACGGCGGCCACCGTCGCTACTCCCGTCACCAGTTGCAGCTGGCCCAGCGAGTGCGCCAGCTCCTCGACGAGGGCTACCTCCTCACCGCGGCCTGCCGCATCGTCACGCTCGAGGACCGCCTGGCCGCGGCCCACCGCCAGATCCTCGAACTCGGCGGCACGCTGACTCCCGACGACGACGCCGACATCCCTACGCAAACCCACCCGGACATCGCGAAGACGCAGTACTACAGCGCAAGCTGACATCCGCGAACTCGCCATCCGTCGAGGCTGGGCCCGTGTGGCAGGCTCAGTGCCATGACCAGCCTCGACGACTGGCGGCGACCGGGGCCGACCCCGCGCCAGCGCCGCATCGACCTCGTCATCGGGCTCGTCGTGGTGGCCGCCGCCCTGCTCTACGTGATGCTCGCCCGCAGCGTGGGCCAGATCGTGTGGGGTGTCGAACGCAGCGCCTTCGAGCATCTCGCCTTCGCCTTCGCGGTCACGTTCCCGCTCGTCTGGCGGCGCAGCCACCCGGACGTCCTCATGATCGTCACGGCCGTGGTGTTCATCGCCGGCCAGGTCCGCGAGGCGCAGGAGATCCAGTTCGCCTCGGGCGCGATCTTCGCCGCGATCTATGCCGCGGGCGCATGGTCCCCGGATCACACGCGCTCACGCTGGCTGCGCGTCGGCGTCATCGGCGCGATGTTCGGCTGGCTCGCCATCACCTGGCTCATCTCGTACGACGGCATCGGCGAGGACGCCTTCCCCGACGGCACGGGCGAGCTGCCCCCGCTGCTCTCGGCCCTGGTCAGCCAGGTGCTGATGAACGTCGTGGTGTTCGGCTTCTCCTACTTCTTCGGCGAGATCGCCTGGCTGGCCGCCCGCCGCGAGGCCGTGCTGGTCGACCAGGCCGAGGAGCTGCGCCAGGCCAAGGTCGCGGCCGAGGCCCAGGCGGTCGTCTCCGAGCGCCTGCGCATCGCCCGCGAGCTGCACGACGTCGTGGCCCACCACGTGTCGGTCATGGGCATCCAGGCCGCCGCCGCGCGCCGGGCGATGGATCGCCACGCCGACACCGCGCGTGACTCGCTCACCGCCGTCGAAGAAAGCGCCCGTACGGCGGTGGACGAGCTCCAGCGCATGCTGGGCGCGCTGCGCACGGCCGACGAGCCGGTGACCGCGCCCAGCCCCGGGGTCGAGCGCGTCGAGGAGCTGCTCGACCGGGTCAGCGACGCCGGGCTGACGCCGCACTTCGCGGTCTACGGGACGGCCACCGACCTGCCCGCGTCGACGTCGCAGACCGCATACCGGATCGTGCAGGAGGCAGTGACCAACGCGCTCAAGCACGCCGGGGCGTCCACGATCGACGTCCGGATCCGCTATCTGACCCGGGAGCTGGAGATCGACGTGGCCGACGACGGGCGGGGCGCGACCCGCACGACCGGCGGCATGGGGCTGGTCGGCATGCGGGAACGGGCGGCGCTGCTCGGCGGCACCGTCGAGGCGGCCAACCGTACGGGCGACACCGGCGGCTTCCGGGTGCGATCGCGACTCCCGCTGGCGATCCCGGCCCCCCGCGAGAGCCAAGAGAAGGTGGCGTCATGATCCGGGTCCTCCTCGCGGACGACCACCGGCTCGTGCGTACGGGCTTCCGCGTGATCCTCGGCATGGAGGACGACATCGAGGTGGTCGGCGAGGCCGAGGACGGCGCCCAGGCGGTCGAGGCGTCCGCCCGGCACGCGCCCGACGTCGTGCTGATGGACGTCGAGATGCCGGTGCTGGACGGCCTGGAGGCGACCCGCCGCATCGTCGCCACCGGGGGCGGGCCGAGCGTGCTGATCCTGACCACGTTCGACCGCGACGACTACCTGTTCGCGGCGCTCGAGGCGGGCGCGAGCGGGTTCCTGCTCAAGAACAGCTCGCCGGAGACGCTGGTCGAGGCCGTACGGGTGATCGCGCGGGGCGACGCCCTGCTGGCCCCCGAGATCACCCGCCGCGTCATCTCGGCGTTCGCCCGGCCGGGAGCGCCGCGGGCCGAGCCGGCCGCCCGCCTCGACGAGCTGACCCCGCGCGAGCACGAGGTGCTGGTCGAGCTGGCCGGGGGCGCCACCAACGCCGAGATCGCGGCCTCCCTGCACCTGGGCGAGACCACGGTCAAGACCCATGTGAGCCGGGTGCTGACCAAGCTCGGGGCCCGCGACCGCACCCAGGCCGTGGTGATGGCGTACGAGCTCGGAGTCGTCCGCCCCGGCGGGTAGTCCTCCTTGCGGATGACTTTGATGATCATGCTCGAGCCGGACGTATTTCCGGGCCGCGATGCCTAGCGTCGAGTGGCATGACCACCGTGCTGAACGTGAGTTCCGTCAGCCGCAGCTTCGGTGACCGGGCAGTTCTCAAGAACGTCTCGTTCGCCGTCGGCGGCGGCAAGCTGACCGGGTTCGTCGGCGCGAACGGCGCCGGCAAGACCACCACCATGCGGATCATCCTGGGCGTCCTGGCCGCCGACACCGGCGAGGTGACCCTGGGCGGCACGCCGCTGACCCGCGAGGTCCGCCAGCGGTTCGGATACATGCCCGAGGAGCGCGGCCTCTACCCGAAGATGACCGTGCACGACCAGATCGTCTACCTCGGCCGGCTGCACGGCCTGAGCAGCAGCGCGGCCGAGGACCGTACGAAGAAGCTCTTGGAACGCCTCGGGCTGGGCGAACGGGCCGGCGAGAAGCTGGAGAAGCTGTCGCTCGGCAACCAGCAGCGCGCGCAGGTGGCCGCCGCGCTGGTGCACGACCCCGAGGTGCTGGTGCTCGACGAGCCGTTCTCGGGCCTCGACCCGATCGCCGTCGAGACGATGGTCGAGGTGCTGCGCGACCGGGCCGCGACCGGGGCCCCGGTGCTGTTCTCGAGCCACCAGCTGGAGCTGGTCGAGCGGCTGTGCGACGACCTCGTGATCATCGCGGACGGCGGGATCCGGGCCGCCGGCGACCGTGCCACGCTGCGCGCCCAGCACGCCGAGCCGCGCTATCAGCTGCAGGTCGACACCGACGCCGGCTGGCTGCGCGACCAGCCCGGGGTGACGCTGATCGACCTTGACGGGCCGCGGGCCGTCTTCCGCCTGCAGGACGGCTTCGACGACCAGAAGGTGCTGCTGGCCGCGCTGGAGCGGGGGCCGGTGCGATCCTTCGGCCCCGTCGTCCCGACCCTGACCGAGATCTTCCGAGAGGTCGTCCGATGAGCACCTACGCCGCCGCCAAGGTGGTCGCCGCCCGCGAGATCAAGGTCAAGCTGCGCGACAAGACGTTCCTCTTCAGCACCGCGTTCTTCCTGCTCTTCTCGATCGCCGTCACGGTGCTGCCGAGCCTCTTCTCGGGCGGACCGACCTCCGTCGCGGTAGCCGACCAGGCCACGGCCACGGCGCTGCAGCAGGCCGACCTCGAGGTGCGGGTGGTCGGCGACGACGCGGCCGCCGAGAAACTGCTGCGCGACGGTGACGTGGACGCCGCGGTCGTCTCCGGGCCGGAGGTGCTCGGCATGTCGGAGGCGCCCAACGACGTGGTGCGGGCGTTGAGCACGGCTCCCCCCGTACGCCTCCTGGACGCCGACGCCGTGGACCCGTTCCTGGCCTACATCGTCCCGTTCGCGCTGGCGTTCGTCTTCTTCTTCACGTCGTTCCTGTTCGGCCTGCAGATCGCGCAGAGCGTGACCGAGGAGAAGCAGACCCGGATCGTCGAGATCCTGGTGGCCAGCGTCCCGACCCGGGCCCTGCTGGCCGGCAAGGTGGCCGCGCTCTCGCTGCTGGCCTTCGTGCAAGTGGGCCTGATCGCGATCGTGACGCTGGTCGGCTCGCGGCTGGCCGGGCTCGACAGCGGAGTGCTGCGCCTGCTGGAGCCGACGATCGGCTGGTTCGTCGCGTTCTTCGTGGTCGGCTTCGTAATGCTGGCCGCGCTGTGGGCCGGCGTGGGCGCGATGGCGTCGCGGCCCGAGGAGCTGAGCAGCTCGTCGCAGCCGGTACAGATGGCGGTCATGCTGCCGTTCTTCGCGGTCATCTTCTTCGGCGAGAACGAGCTGGTGCTGCGGATCCTGTCGTACGTGCCGATCTCGGCGCCGGTGGCGATGCCGACCCGGATCTTCAAGGACGAGGCGGCGCTGTGGGAACCGCTCGTCTCGCTCGGCCTGATGGCGGTGACGGCGGCCGTGCTGCTGGCCATCGGCACGCGGATCTACGAGGGTTCGCTGCTGCGCACCAACGGCCGCACCTCGTGGGCCACGGCCTGGCGCTCGAACGCTACGTCGTAGTTCCCACTCTTCTAACAATTGCCAGGAGCGACTCCTCGACCTGTTCGAGGGGTCGCTCCGGCGTGAAGACCAGCCAGTCGACGGCCACCACCAGCCCGACGCCGAACAGCGCCGAGCTCGCCACCCGGACGTCGAGGTCGGCCGGCAGGTCACCCGAGTCGACGCCGGCCTGCACCGTCTCGGCGATCACGCCGATGGCCTGCTCGCGCAGCAGCACCAGGGTCTGCTGCCACTCCCGGTTGGTCCGCCACATCTCCGACAGCAGCAGCTGCGCGAACGCCCGATACCGCCGGATGTACTCCAGCTGGCTGCGGATCAGGGCGGCCACCGCCTCGCGCGGGGGCAGCCCCTCCACCGCGGCCCGGAACTCGCCGGTCAGCAGCCCGATGCCGTGCCGCAGCAGCTCCTCGAACAGGTCGGTCTTCGACTTGAAGTTGTAATAGACCGTGCCCTTGGCGACCTGGGCCCGCAGCGCGATGTCATCCACCGTCGTGGCCGAGAACCCCTGCTCGGCGATCAGCTCCACGGCCGCCTCGAAGAGCCGCTGCCGGGTGTCCTCGCGCCGCCGCGTCCGCCCGTCCGTCGTCACCGTCATAGTGTTTCAGAGCTGTTTCTCAGAACGCCAAGGCCGGGTGCAGGTCGCTCATGGTCATCCGCCGTTTGCGCCGGGCCGCCAGCAACGTCAAGGTCAAGGCCCCCAGCCCGTACGCCACCAGCACCGCGACCCCCCGCACGACGGTGTCCCCCGGGCCGCCGTCGATGAGGTGCCGCGCGGCCTGCACGACGTACGTCATCGGCAGCAGCGGGTGAATCGCCTGGAAGAACCCGGGCGACGTTTCCACCGGATAGGTGCCACCCGAGGACGTGAGCTGCAGCATCAGCAGCGCGAGGGCGAGGATCCGCCCCGGGGCGCCGAACGCCGCACCGAGCAGCTGCATGATCGCGGCGAACACGGCCGCGGTCAGCGCGAGCAGCCCCCACGTGGCCGCCGGGTGCACCGGATCGAGCCCGAGCCCGAAATGCACCACGACAAACAGCAGCGTCGCCTGCACGAGCCCGATCGCCACCGCGGGCAGCAGACCGGCCAGCACGACCCGGTACGTGGGCGCCTCGCTGACCAGATAACGACGGTTGAGCGGACGCAGCACCATGAACGTGATCATCGCGCCGACCCAGAGCGCGAGCGCCAGGAAGTAGGGGGCGAAGCCGACCCCGTACGTGGCCGCGGGGTGCCGGACGCTGCGATCGAGCGAGACCGGGTCGGCCAGCACGTCGGCCCGGTGGCTCGGATCGTCACCGTAACCCGGGATCTTGTCCGCGCCGTCGGCCAGCCCGTCGGCCAGTTGCTGGGCGCCGCCCTGCAGGTCGCCCAGCCCGTCGGCCAGCCGATGCCCGCCGCCGGCCAGCGTGGACAGCCCACCACTGAGCTCGCGCGCGCCGGAGGACAGCCGATAGAGGCCGCCCTGCAGGGTCTTCGCGCCCTGCTCGGCCTGCGCGGTGCCGGTCTGCAACTGCCCCGCGCCCGTGGCCAGCCGGTCCAGCCCCGTGGCCAGCTGGTCGACCTTGCTCCGGGCGGCCCGCACGTCATCCGCGAGGTGCGGCGCCACGGCGGCGATCTGCTTCGCCGTGGCCGAGACCTGCCTGAGGTCGGCCCGCAGGTCGTTTAGGTCGAGGCTGCTTCGCACCCGCTTGGCCTCGCCGACCAGCCGGGCGGCCAGGGCCCGGGCCTCGGTCACGCCCTCGGTGTCGTCGGGAAGGCCGTCCACATAGTCCTTGAGGTTTTGCGCGTCTTCCACAGCCCTTCGCGCCGCGTCGTCGACGCTCCGGATGTTCGCGGCCAGGGTGTCGGCCCCTCGCGCGACCAGGTCGGCTGCGTCCTCGATGCGCTGGGCGTTGTCACGCAGCAGCGGTTCGGCCTTGTCCGCGGCGGCGTCGACGGCGTTCGCGAGCCGGCGTCCCCCGGTCGCCGCCTGCCGGGTACCGGTCGCCAACTGCTGTGCGCCCGCGTTGAGCTGCTCGAGCCCGGTCGCCAGGTCGCCGGTCTTCGTGGCCGCCGTTCCCAGCCCGTTCTTCAGCTGCGTCGCACCGCCCTCGGCATCATCCAGCCCACCGGCCAGCCGATCGGCCCCCGACTCGGCGCTGGTCGCCCCGTCCCGCAGCTTGCCGGCCCCGTCCGCGGCCTGCTGAGTCTGTTGCTTGAGGTCGGTGAACCCGATCAACATCTTGTCGAAATAGCCGGCCGACGCGCTGGCCGCCGCAGCCGCCCTGACCTCCTCGAACGCGCTGCGCGCAAAGACACCGCTCAGATAGTTGGTGGCGTCATCACTGACCGCGGTAAGCGTCGCCGCCCGCGGTTGCTCGTCCTGATCGGGCGGGCTGACAAGATCCCGCGAGAAGTCCCTGGGGATCCGAAGCATCAACTGATAGCTACCGTCAGCCAGCCCTTCCTCGGCTTGCTCCTCCCCCACCACATGCCAGTCGAAGATCTCCCGCTCGATGAGCTCGTCGCCCAGATCCTTGCCCGCATGCACCTTGGTGCCATCACTAGCGGTGACAGCTGCATCCTCAAGAACAAGCGCCGCCGGAATGTGATTGAGCCGCCCGTAGGGATCCCAGAACGCGTAGAGGTAGAGCGCCCCGTAGAGCAACGGAACAACAGCCAACGTGACCACTGCCGCCCGAGTCAGCCGCCCCCGCAAGAACCGCCGCAACTCAAGCCCGGCCAACGTCAGTATGGACAGCCCCCTCATCGCCCAACCCCACCCTCATCCACAACCGCATCGCGTACGTCATCCACAGCCCCCACAAACCCGCGCCCGCCATCCACAGCCGCCGGCCCACCCGCGTCATCCACACCCACAGCCGACCCGCGCCCGCCGTCCACAGGCCGAACTGGTCCGCCCGCGTCATCCACAGCTGCATCCGACCCGCGCACGCCGTCCACAGACCCAACCGATCCACCCACGTCATCTACAGCCGCATCCGACCCGCGCACGCCGTCCACAGACCCAACCGGTCCACCCACGTCATTTAGAGCTGCACCCGACCCGCGCACGCCGTCCACAGGCCCAACCGGTCCACCCATGCCATCCACACCGACCGCCGACCTACGCTCGCCGTCCACAGCCGCCGCACCACCGCGCCCGTCATCCACATCCAGCACGGCCCCGCGACGCCCGTCCACAGCCGGCGGTGCTTCAACTTCGCCGTCCACCCCTGGGGCCGGTTCAGCCGCGTCTTCCACACCCGCAGCCGACTTGCGTGCGCCGTTTGCAGCCGCTGCAGCGCGCTCGTCATCCACAGCCAGCACCGCCCCGCGACGCCCATCCACAGCCGGCAGTACTTCACTTCCGGCATCCACACCCGGCGCCAACTCAGCCGCGTCATCCACACCTGCGCTCAGCCCGACTTCGTCATGCACACCCGTGGCGCCGTCACCCACAAGCTGAGCCGCATCGATCCCGTCCACCGTCGGACCCGACTCGGAGCCGCTATCCACAACCGCAGTTGACTTGACGGCGCTATCCACATTTGGCCGCGCTCTAACGGCGCTTTCCACAGGCGGCGTTGCGGTTTCACTGTCCACAGGCCGCGCTACGGCAACTCCGGCGTCCACAACCGGTGCCGTCCGCTCGTCGCCGTCCACAACCGGCCCCGTCCGGGCATCGCCATCCACAGCCAGCCCCATCAACCCGTCGCCGTCCACAACCCGCGCCGCCCGCACATCGCCATCCACAACCGGCCCCGTCCGCGCATCGCCATCCACAGCCAGCCCCATCAACCCATCGCCGTCCACAACCCGCGCCGCCCGCACATCGCCATCCACAACCGGCCCCGTCCGCGCATCGCCATCCACAGCCAGCCCCATCAACCCATCGCCGTCCACAACCCGCGCCACCCGCACATCGCCATCCACAACCGGCCCCGTCCGCGCATCGCCATCCACAACCCGCGTTCCGGCGACTTCGCCGTCCACAAGCCGCGCCATCCCCGTATCGCCGTCCGCAACCCGTGTTTCGGCGGCTTCGCCGTCCACAACCCGCGTCGGTTCCGGTTTGCCGTCCACAGCTGGGGCTGCGGCTGATTGGTTGTCCACAGTTGGGGCGGGAGGGCTGGCCGCAAACGGTGCTGCGGCGACCTCCGCCGGTTCTCCGTCCGGCGATTTGTGAGGTTGGGCGTTATCTGGGTGGAGGTGGATCACTGTGGTGAAGGTGGTCTCGTCTACTTCGCGGGCGGTCACGATTACTGCTGCGCCGCGGGCTGTGGACTTCGAGATCAACTGCCATAGGGCTGCCTGCTCGGGGGCGTTCAGGCCCTCGTCGAAGCCGTCGAGGGCGATTACGGACGGGGCGGCGAGCTCGGCGAGGATCAGGCCGAGGACCTGTTTCTCGTACGGGGAAAGGTCCTGACCTTGCTTGTGCGGGTCGAGGCCGTGCAGTGGGACCGAAGCGGCCGAGGGGCGACCGAGCAGGGTCAGGCATTCGCGGATGTGTTCGGTGACGGTGAAGACAGGTTCGGGGGCCGAGACGTCGGGCACGTAGCCCAGCGAGGCCCGGCCGTCGATCTCGACCCGGCCGGCGGTCAGACGAAAGCGGCGGGTCAGCGCCAGCAGCATCGTCGTGCGGCCGCTGCCGGGCGGGCCGACCACCGCGACCGTCTCGCCGGGCGAGACTGCCACGTCGAGGTCGCGGAAGAGCCATTGGTGACGGCGACGGCGAACGCCCGCCCCGCGCGCGATGAGCACCGACATGGCCGGGCCCTCCAAGAACTTAGACTGACTGGTCAGTTTAAAAACATACTCCTGGCATTGATCGTTCCCACCGTGCGGTGGTGGACCTCACTGTCGCGCCAGGGCAGGATCGTGGGCATGTCGATGCGATGGGGCATGACCGTTCCCCTGGGCGGGATCCCGCTCTCCGATCACGCCGAGGCCTTCGCCGCGCTGGGCGATGCCGGCTTCACCGACCTGTGGACGTCGGAGGTGGCCGGCTCGGACGCGTTCACCCCGCTGACGCTGGCCGCCGCCTGGGCTCCGCGGTTCCGGCTGGGCACGGCGATCGCGCCCGTCTTCACGCGCGGCCCCGGCCTGCTCGCGATGACCGCGGCCGCGCTGGCCGAGGCCGCCCCGGGGCGGTTCCAGCTCGGGATCGGGGCGTCGTCCCCGGTGGTGGTCGGCGACTGGAACGCGGCCGAATTCACGCAGCCGTTCCAGCGCAGCCGCGACATGCTGCGCTTCCTGCGGGCGGCGCTCGCCGGCGAGCTCGTCGACCAGCAGTTCGAAACCTTCGCCGTACGCCGGTTCCGGCTCGAACGGCCCCCGGCGGTCCCGCCGCAGATCCTGCTGGCCGCGCTGCGCCCGGGCATGCTCCGGCTGGCCGCCGCCGAGGCCGACGGCGTGATCCTCAACTGGCTCTCCCCGGCCGACGTGACGACCGCCCTGGCCGAGGTCAAGACCGACAAGCCCGGCTTCGACGTGGCCGCCCGGATCTTCGTCTGCCCGACCGACGACGCCGAGCACGCCCGCCGGGTGGGCCGTCGCATGATCGCCGCCTATCTGACCGTGCCCGCGTACGCCGAGTTTCACCGCTGGCTGGGCCGCGGCGACGTCCTGACCCCCATGTGGCAGGCGTGGTCGTCCGGTGATCGCAAGGCGGCGCTGGCGGCGATCCCCGACTCCGTCGTCGACGACCTGATCGTGCACGGCTCTCCCGCCGAGTGCCGGGCCAAGGTCGAGGCGTACGTGGCCGCGGGCATCACCGTTCCCGCGATGGCGCTGCTCCCGACCCCGGTCCTCGACTCCGGTGACGCCGCCGCGATCCTCGCCGTGCTGACCGGGCTGGGCCGCTGACCCGGTGTAGGCCCGCTGACCGGGCTGAGCCGCTGACCGGGTGCCGGCCTGAGTTCCCCCCGGTTTGGCGGAGCTTCTCAAGCATGATCGACTGATCATGGGGAGGAATTATCCGTGGCCGCACCGAAGAAGTACCCCGACGAACTACGGGCGAGGGCTGTGCGCCTGTATCGCG
>NZ_JAENHO010000029.1 GCF_016785085.1 Paractinoplanes lichenicola | reverse complement strand
TTCCGCTCGACTTGCATGTGTTAAGCACGCCGCCAGCGTTCGTCCTGAGCCAGGATCAAACTCTCCAACAAAAACTGTGGAAAAGCGTCCCGGCAGTTAAACAACTGCCAAAGGAATCTCCCACCAAACCTCTTCGTCCCGAAGAACGAACAAGCCGGCCGGGGTATTACTTAATTGGCACTGGCTTATCAAGCACCCTGTTGAGTTCTCAAAGAACAACCACACCCGGCTAACCGCTCCGGGGCACTCGCTCAACTTTACTCGGGCTTTTCCTTGTCGTCAAATCCGCTTTACCTGCCGGAAATGACCTTCCAGAACTGCTCGAGCCCGCAGAAATCTACACCAGCTATTGCCGAGGCATTTTCCGAGGTCCTCCAGGACGGCCGCGCCGGCTCTCCGAAGAGCTCCGCTCGCTCGCCCGTCTTCCTGGCGGCTCGGAAAACGTTACAGGCACCCCTACCCGGACGCCAAATCGGCCCCCTGCGAGCCACGTCACAGGGAGCCGATCAAGCTGAAACCACGCCGCTACCAGAGCTGGCGCACCTCTTGGGGCCAGCCACACGCCTCGGCGATCTTGCCCGCCCACATCCGGGCGGTCTCGTCGTCGGGCACGTCCACGACCGTGAGCCCGCCGAGGAATTCCTTGGTCTCGGCGTAGGGCCCGTCGGTGAACAGCAGTTCGCCGCTGGTGGCGTCGGCGCTGAAGATCGGGCCGTCCTCGACCACTCCGCCGGCGTAGAGATACGCCCCGGCCGCCTTGATCTCTTCTACGACGGCGTTGGCCAGCGGCCCGCGCGAGCGGAACCACTCCTCGCTGTGGTCACCCACCCATTGCTGGTTGAAGTAGATGAGGTACTGCGGCATGGTCACTCCTTCGGCTCGGCCGACCCGATGTCCGCCTTCACTTACCTACGAACGGCGCCGGCCGCATCCGACACTGCCCGGCGAAAAATCTTGTTGTTACGCCGTGTATTCGACGCCGGCGAAGGTGCGCTTGCCCCGGCGCAGCACGAGGAACTGGCCGTGCAGCAGGGAGTCGGTCGTGGGCACGGCCTCGCCGTCGGTGATGCGCTCGTTGTTCACGTACGCCCCGCCCTCGGTGATCGTGCGCCGGGCCTCATTGGCGCTCGCGACCAGCCCCGACTCCTTGAGCAGCGTCGTGAAATTGGGCATCTCACCCCGTACGGGGAAAAGGCCTGCCTCACCCAGAGCGGCGCGCAGTGTGTCGGCCGAGAGCTCGTCGAGGGATCCTCGCCCGAACAACGCCTGGCTGGCCGCCACAGCCTGAGCCGCCTCGGAGGGGCCGTGCACCAGGGCGGTGATCTCTTCGGCCAGGGCGCGCTGGGCCAGCCTGGCCTGGGGGCGGTCGGCCGTCGCCTTCTCCAGCTCCTCCAGCTCCTCACGGCTCTTGAAGCTGAAGAACCGCAGGTAGTTGTTGACGTCGCGGTCGTCCGAGTTGATCCAGAACTGGTAGAACGCGTACGGCGTGGTCATCTCGGGGTCGAGCCAGATCGCGCCGCCCTCGCTCTTGCCGAACTTGGTGCCGTCGGCCTTGAGCACCAGCGGAGTGGTGAACGCGTGCACCGGGCCCGCCCCGCGGCGCCGCACGAAGTCGACGCCGGCGGTGATGTTGCCCCACTGGTCGGAGCCGCCGAACTGCAGCGCGCAGCCGTGCCGCTGGTGCAGCTGGAAGAAGTCGTTGGCCTGGAGCAGCTGGTAGCTGAACTCGGTGAAGCTGATGCCGCTCTCGAGCCGGTTGCGCACCACGTCGCGGGCCAGCATCTTGTTGACCGGGAAGTGCTTGCCGACGTCGCGCAGGAATTCGATCACCGAGGTCGGGCCGGTCCAGTCGAGGTTGTTGACCAGAGTGGCGGCGTTCGTTCCCTCGTACGTCACGAAGGGCGCGAGCTGATCACGGATGCGCTGGACCCAGCCCTCGATCACCTCGGGCGGGTTGAGCGTGCGCTCGGCCGACTCCCGTGGGTCGCCGATCTGGCCGGTCGCACCGCCGACGAGCAGCAGCGGACGATGCCCGGCCCGCTGCAGACGGCTGGCCGTGATGACCTGCATGAGGTGACCGACGTGCAGCGACGCGGCCGTGGGGTCGAAGCCCACATAGAACGTGATCGGATCGCCGGAGAGTGCTTCGGCCAGGGCGGCCGGGTCGGTCGAATCCTGGATCAGTCCACGCCATGTCAGGTCGTCTACGAGAGTCACCCGCCGATTGTCCCGCACGCCCGGCCGGGCAGGACACCGGGTTTGGGCGGTGCGAAACCCCCGGAGGAGGGACATGCTGTACGGATGAGTCGCCTGGGTAGCGGTGTTCCGCCGATCGAGATCTCGAAGAAGAAGGCCGTCGCACGTCTCGAGGAGGCGCAGCAGCGGCTGCTGAGGTTGCGCCTGATCCTGGGCGGCCAGATCGGCGAGCAGAAGATCGGCCCCCCGCTGACCTGCGTGTTCGAGGGCTGGGACGCCTCCGGCAAGGGTGGCGCGATCAAGCGGCTGGTCGCCCCGCTCGACCCGCGGTTCGTGCGCGTCTCGCAGTTCGCCGCCCCCACGTACGACGAGAAGCGGCATCACTTCCTGTGGCGCTTCTGGCCCAAGCTGCCCGGCTGGGGTGGCATGGCCGTCTTCGACCGCTCCTGGTACGGGCGGGTGCTGGTCGAGCGGGTCGAGGGGTTCGCGACCAAGGAGCAGTGGTCCCGGGCGTACAACGAGATCGTCGAGTTCGAGCGGACGCTGGTCGCCGAGGGCATGATCATCGTCAAGTTCTGGATGCACGTCGACCAGGACGAGCAGCTGCGCCGCTTCGAGGACAGGTCGGGCGATCCCCTACGGCAGTGGAAGCTGACCGAGGAGGACTGGCGCAACCGGGAGAAGCGCCCGGCGTACGAGGCCGCGATCGAGGAGATGCTGGAGCGCACCGACCCGACGTGGGCGCCGTGGCACGTGATCCCGGGCAACGACAAGCACTACGCGCGGTTCGCCGTGGTCGAGGCCGTCTGCGACGCGGTCGAGGCCGAGCTGCGCAAGCGCGGTCACGAGGTCTGACTCACCGCATCGGGTCGCGGCCGGGTCGAGGGCGCGGACGGGGAGTCGGGCGCGGGCTTGTAGGGCGGCAGGGCCAGCGCGTCGCGGATGGCCTGCTGCACCTCGTCGGCCCCGGGGCGGGCGTCGATGTCGTGCACGACCTCCTTGCGGCCGAACAGCTCGAGCACCGGGCGGGTCTTCTCGTGATAGTCGCGCAGGCGGGCCTCGAGCGCCTCGGGGGTGTCGTCGGCCCTGGTCACCAGCTCGTGGCCGCAGATGTCGCAGCGGCCCTCGACCTCGGGGCGGTCGGCGATCAGGTTGTAGTCCATGCCGCAGTTCGGGCACAGCCGTCGGCTGAGCACGCGCCGGCGCACCTCGTCCTCGGGCAGCTCGAGGTGGATCACGCCGTCGATGTCGTAGCTCTCCATGAAGAACTCGGCCTGCCGGCCGTTGCGGGGGAAGCCGTCGACGACGAACCCGTAGTTCCAGTCGTGGCGGTCGAGCCTGTCCTGGACGACCGACTCGACCAGGTCGTCGCCGACCAGCTCGCCGGCGGCCATCGTGCGCCGGACCTGCGCGCCCAGTTTCGTGTGGTTCTGCACGTTCCACCGGAAGATGTCGCCGACGGAGATGTGCACCAGGTCGAGGTCGGCGCAGAGCAGTTCGCTCTGGGTGCCCTTGCCGCTGCCCTGCACTCCCATGATCACGAACTTGCGCATCGTGCCCCTCTTCAGTCGGCCGCGCCGATGCGCAGCGGTCCCGGCGCCGGGCGCCCGGTCAGAGTGGTGGGATCAATGCTCCAGGCGTGGGCCACGGCGAGCACGTCCTTTTCACCCACCAGGACGGTCGTCTCGTCGGTCAGGACGCCGGGCAGGCCGGCGTCGCGTTCGGCCGGGTCGGGCTCGCCGTGCCACGACGTGACGTCACCGGTCTGCCCCACATACCCGAAAGCGCGGATCAGCTCACCCTCGGCGGCCCGTTGCCAGCGGTGCAGCTCGGTGACCCGGTGGGTGGCGAAGAACTGCACCTCGGTGCCGAGCGTGCCGGACAGCTCGACGACGTCGACCGTGGTGCCGGGCCGGATGAGATGGCGCCCGGTGGCGAGCACCCACTGCTGGTCGCGCGCGCCGGGCAGGGGCGGGGTGACGGCGACCCGGTCGTCGGTGAGGTGGGCCAGGTCGATGCCGTCGCGCCACGGCACCGCGCCGAGGTCGCGCAGCCCGAGCGCGGCGATCACGCTCGGAGCGTCGACCGAGCCGTCGGCGCGGACGGCAAGCCAGGCCTGCTTGCCGCCGAAACCGACCATTACGTCCTTATCCATGCCCCCAACGCTATCCGGAGAGCGCGTGGGGTTGTCCACTGAGCGGTCGCGCGTCAGCGCCAGCCGTACTCCTCGCGTAGCCGGGCGGCGACCTTGTCGAACTTGGGGCGGTCGAGGATCGCGCCCTCGCGGCGGATGCCGTCGTGATCAACTTCGATCACCCGATCGAGGCGGATCCAGCTCGGCCGGGCTTCGCGGTCCCACTCCCCCGGGCCGAGCGCGAGCCAGTTGCGCTGACCGTCGCGCTCGCTCTGCGACGAGAGCATGAGGGCCAGCACGTCGTGGCCGTCGCGCCCGACGACCAGCACCGGGCGGTCCTTGCCCTGGGCCGGGTCGTCCTCGTAGGGCACCCAGGTCCAGACGATCTCGCCCGGGTCGGCGTCGCCGTCGAGGTTCGGCGCGTATTCGATGCGACGGCCGCGGTCACCGGTGGGAACGTGCCGCGGGCTGCGCTGACGCGGGGGCGCGGGGACGGGCGCCGGGGCCGGCGCGGAACGCCGTACGCGGTTGAGAAGGGATTTAAGAATCTTGGCCACGGCTGCACTCTAGGCAGGTCCGGATGAGTTGACGAAGAGGCGGGTCCGGATCAGTTGACGAAGAGGCAGGTCCGGATCAGTTGACGAAGTCCTGGGTCATCCAGGTGACGCCCTTGCCGTCGCGGACGATGCTCAGGCCGATCCGGGCGAGGCCGGGGTTGAGCAGGTTCTTGCGGTGGCCGTCGTTGGGCGGCGTCTCGGCCAGCATGCTGTCGGTGAGGCCGTTGGCCGCTTCGACCTGGGCCGAGTCGCCGGCGCCGCTCGAGCCGTAGCCGATGTTCTCGGCCGCGCCCGACCATTTTACGCCCTGCGCGCTGAACCGGTCGCCGATGCCGCCCTCGCCGGAGCACTGATGCGACAGCCCGCAGCCCTGGATCATCACCTGGTTGTGCAGCGCGGCGGCCTTGGACAGCTTGGCGTCGAGGGTGAACGGCTTGAGGCCCTCGTCCTTGCGGGCGGCGTTGATGTGGGCCAGCACCTGGTCGAGCACCGAGCCGCTGGTGTCGGGGGCGGTCGTCGGCACCTTCGGCTTCGGCTTCGGCTTCGTGGTCTTCTTCTTCGAAGGCGTGGCCTTGGGCGCCGTGGTCGTGGGCCTGGCCGAGGGCGGCAACGAAGGGGCCGCGGTGGGCGGCGCGGGTGCGGCCGTAGTGGGGTCGACGCGCAGGGTCTGCTGCTCGGCGGCGGCCTTGCTGACCGAGGTGTCGGCCCCGGCGTCGCGGGTGAGC
This sequence comes from Paractinoplanes lichenicola, assembly GCF_016785085.1. Classification (GTDB taxonomy): domain Bacteria; phylum Actinomycetota; class Actinomycetes; order Mycobacteriales; family Micromonosporaceae; genus Actinoplanes; species Actinoplanes lichenicola. The sequence goes on along the minus strand of NZ_JAENHO010000029.1, from coordinate 44,794 downwards.
CCGACGAAGGTGAAGCCGCTTCCGATCACCACGGCGGTGGTCCCGGCCACCAGGGTGTAACGGAAACGGGCGGCGGCGGACAGCGGCACGGCAGAACTCACCTCGGGCATAGGGGGACAGCGCGGCCTCACTATGCGTCGCGCACCGGCCGTGATCGGCCGCCCTAAGCAGCCCTTAAGGTTCGGCTCACCGAGATCTAAGGATGGCCGAAAGTCACTCTTTACCGCTGACAAGATCCAATTAGGATTGCTGCCATGAACGAAGGGTTCGACACGGGCGTGGCTCACCCGGCTCGCCGGTACAACTACTGGCTCGGCGGCAAGGACAACTTCGCCGCCGACCGCGAGTCCGGTGACCTGCTGGCCAAGTCCTACCCCGCGGCCCGCATCGCGGCCCGGGCCAACCGGGCCTTCCTGCGGCGGGCGGTGCGCCACGTGGCGGCCGAGGCCGGCGTGCGCCAGTTCCTCGACATCGGCACCGGGCTGCCCACCGCCGACAACACCCACCAGGTGGCACAGCGCGTGGCGCCGGAGTCGCGGATCGTCTACGTCGACAACGACCCGATGGTGATGGCCCACGCGCGGGCCCTGCTGACCAGCACGCCCGAGGGCGAGACGACCTACCTCGAGGAGGACCTGCGCAACCCGGAGCGGATCCTCGAGTCGGCCGGGATCCTCGACTTCACGAAGCCGATCGGGCTCATCCTCGTCGCCGTCCTCCACTTCCTGCCCGACCAGAAGCAGTCGCAGGAGATCGTGCGCACTCTCGTCGGCGCTTTGCCCGCGGGCAGCCACCTCGTGCTGTCGCTGGCGACCACCGACCTGCTGACGCCCGAGCTCAAGGCGGCGTGGGACGAGTCGCTGCGCACGGGCCGCTCCGACGTCCACCCCCGTACGCGGGAGGAGTTCGCGTCGTTCCTCGACGGGCTCGAGCTGGTGTCGCCGGGGATCGCGCCGGTCGGCGACTGGCGGCCCGACCCCGACGCGACCGAGCACCCGACCCCGGTCGAGGCCTCGATCTTCGGCGCGGTGGCCCGCAAGCCTAGCTAGGCGTTCTGCAGCCGGGCCATCGTCGCGCGGACGGTGGCGAGCAGCTCGGCCGACCGGGCGCACGCCTCCTTGGCCCGGTCGATGGTCGCCTGATACGGATGCGGGCGCTGGGCCGGGACCACCGGCGCCGGCGCCTTCGCCTCCTGCAGCGCGGCCCGAAGGCGGCGTACGGCCGGGTTGCCCGCCGGCGTGACATAGCCGAGCCGCAGGGCCAGCTGCTCCAGCGTGACCGCGCCCAGCTTGTAGTCGTGGAGCGCGGCCGGGTCGAGCGGCGGGCGGCTCCGGCTGCCGCTACGGCGGCGCTCGATCCCGTATTCGACCAGCAGCTCGCGGACCGCCTCGGCGCTCACCCCGGCCTCGCGCGCGATCTGCGGGCAGCTCAGCGTCTGCTCCTCGTAGAGCGTGACCAGCCGCTCGCGGGTGAGCCGGCGGCGCAGGCGGGGCGCGGGCCCGGGGCGGCCGGTCGACAGCCGATAGCGGTCGAGCCGATAGCGCACCTGGCGGGCCGTCGTGCCGGTCAGCGTGGCGACCTGGGCCGCGGTGAAGCCCTCGCGCACCACCCAGTCGCGCAGCAGATGCTCGGGCAGCGGATCCTCCGGCGAGCCGACCACGAAGTAGCTGCGGTCGGGGACGAGCACGGCCGCCGTGACCAGGCGTTCGCGGACGGCGTCGGGCGCCAGGCCGGTCTCGGTGGCGATGCGCGAGGCCAGCATGCCGGCCCGCCACAACCCGATCAGGCGATCCTGGGGCAGGAAGGCGACCCCCGTGACCACGCCGTAGCGGCGCAGCCAGCCGTAGACCGCGGCCCGGCTGAGACCGAGCCGGGTGCCGATCTCGGCCGCCGGCACGCGGTCGTGCAGCACCCACTGCTGGAGCTGGTCCGGATCGGGACGCATCCCCTCACCCCCACCGCCCCATCATCTCCCAGAACGACGTCAATTCCGGGTGTGCTTGGCTGTCCGGGTGGAGGAAAATTGGCTCGACCTGCCCGCAAGCGAGGTTGACCTGGCTGCCCGTCAGCTGCTCGGCCGGCGGCTCAGGGCGAATGACGTCACCGTTCGGCTGACCGAGGTGGAGGCGTACAGCGGGCTCGGGGAGGATCCGGCCTCGCACGCGCACCGCGGCATGACCAACCGCAACGCGGTGATGTTCGGGGCGGCCGGGCACCTCTACGTCTATCAGATCTACGGCATGCACTTCTGCGCCAACATCGTCTGCGGCGAGGTGGGTCGCGCGGCGGCCGTGCTGCTGCGCGCGGGCGAGGTCGTCGAGGGCCTCCCGTACGCCCGGGAGCGCCGCCCGGCCGCGCGCGGCGACGCCGACCTGGCCGCCGGCCCGGCCAAGCTGATGCAGGTGCTGGCGCTCGACCGCGGCGCCAACGGGTCGTCGGTGCTCGACGGGACGGGCCCGCTGACCCTGCTGCCACCCGCCGCCACCGAGGCCGAGCCGGTGATCGAGGCCGGGCCGCGGGTCGGGGTGACGGCGGCCCACGACGTGGCGTGGCGCTTCTGGATCCGCGGCGACCCGACGGTGAGCGCGTATCGCCGGGCGCCCCTTCGCCGGGAATCGCCACGCTGAGGCGTACGGGCCGCTAGCGTTTCCGGTGATGATTCCGCAGCGGTGGTTGATCGTGTCGAGCGCGATGTGCTCCGCCGGCCTGCTCTGGTCGGCCGTGCTCGTCGCCGCTCTGCTGGCCGGTGTGCGCCTCGTGCCGACCGCCGTCGCCGTGGCCGTGGCGGCCGTGCTGGCCGTGCCGGGGGTGATCGCCGGGATCATCGGCAACCGCTGGCTCTATCGGACGACCCGGCCGCGGATGCGCTGGAATCTGACCTCGTGGGTGCCGCCGCACGTGCCGCACTGGGCGAGCATGCTGGCCGGCGTCCTGTTCTTCGGTTTCTGGCTGACCGTGGTGGTGGCCTTCGCCGGGCTGGACGGCGACGTCGAGATGCGCGACGGGCAATACGTCCGGTCCGACAACGGGCGTACGAGCGTGGTCTCGCAGGCCGATTACGACCGTCACCAGAACCTGGAGCAGCAGATCTCGCTGGGCATCCTGGGCGCGGTGGCCGTGGGCGGGGTGTTCATGACGGGCGCGATCCTGACCCACCACGCCGCGCCGCAGCCGACCGAGACCCAGTCGGCGGGCCAGGCCCTCGCCTAGGTCCTGTTTCGTAGCTGGGGTGGGTGCGAGGCCGGGTCCAGATTCCGTCTGGTGGTGGCCCGGGGAAGCCTGGCTCCCGGTGTTGGAACCGGGCTTTCCCGGGACGCCGCCAGGCGGGATCTGGGCCCTGCCGCAGCCCCGCCCCAGCTGCGAAACAGGACCTAGCCCACGCCCGCTTTGTCCAGTGCCTCGGCCAGCGTGCGGAGGGTCGCGAGGCCCTGGTCGACGTGCTCCGGGAAGATCATCGCCGACAGGGTGGTGACCCCGGCCTCCGCGTACGCCTGCAGCCGCTCGGCGATGCGGTCGGCGGGCCCCAGCAACGCCGTACGGTCGAGGAACTCCTGCGGCAGGGCGCCGATCGCGGCCCGCATCTCCCCGTCCAGATAGAGCCGCTGCACTCGCTCGGCCTCGTCGGGGAAGCCGGTGCGAGCCATCAGCCCGGTGTAGTAGTTGTGCCGCCGCGAGCCCATCCCGCCGACGTAGTGGGTGGTGAAGGCCCGGACCCCGGCGAGATCGTCCCCGGTCGCCACGGGCACCGCCGCCACCACGTCGAAACCCTTCAGATCGGCCCCCGTACGCTCCCGGCCCGCGCGCAGTTCGGCCAGCGACTCGGCGCCGAACTCGGGCTGGAAGAACACGGACAGCCAGCCGTCCGCGATCTCGCCCGCCAACCGCAGGCTGGCCGGCCCGACCGCGGCCAGATAGATCGGCACGTCCTTCCGGCGGGGCCGCATGCCGAGCTGGATGGCCTTGCCGGGGCCGTCCGGCAGCGGCAGCCGGTAGTGCTCCCCCGCGTAGGCGACGGTCTCGCGCCGCAGGGCCATCCGGACGACGTCGACGTATTCCCGGGTGCGGGCCAGCGGCCGGGCGAACGGGACGCCGTGCCAGCCCTCGGCCACCTGTGGCCCGGACACGCCGAGCCCGAGCCGGAACCGGCCCTCGGAGAGCAGGTCGAGGGTGGCGGCGGTCATCGCCGTCATGGCGGGCGTGCGGGCGGGGATCTGCATCGCCGCCGTGCCCAGCTCGATGCGCGAGGTCTGCGCGGCCAGCCAGCCCAGCAGCGAGACCGCGTCCGAGCTGAACACCTCGGCCGTCCAGGCCACCGAGTAGCCCAGCCGCTCGGCCTCCCGCACGTAGCGAAGGGAGTCCCGCGGCCGGGCCCCGGCGCCCAGCGGGCCGAGGTAGCGCAGGTTAAGTCCGAGCCTCATCCGGCGGCGGGGCCCGTCAGGAGGCGGCCTGGACGGCGCGCTTGTCCATGATCAGCTCCATCACCTCGGGGATGGACCGGACCTGCTTGAAGTCGCGCTCCTGCAGCTTGACGCCGTACTGGTTCTCCAGCCGGATGACGATCGCCAGCGCCATCAGCGAGTCGACGTCGAGGTCGCGGATGAAGTCGGCGTCGTCGGTGACCTCCTCGACCTCGAACTCGAGGACGTCGGCGATGAGGTAGCGCAGCTCTTCCTTGTCGAGGGCGAGCTGGGTGTGGTTCGACATGACAGGTTCCCCCTTCTTCGGTGATGCTCTTCGACCGATGGATCCGGGACGCCTCAGCGCCGCCGGGCGGACATCGGCAGACCGTTGCGCGGCCGGATCGTGATCCGGGCCAGCGGGTCGACCGTGAAACCTTCGACGGGCTCGAACTCCCAGTGCCGGCCGATGGTGGCCAGGGCCATCACGCCCTCCATCCGCGAGAACGTGTTGCCGATGCACTGGCGCGGGCCGCCGCCGAAGGGCAGGTAGGCCAGGCGCGGGCGGCCGGGCCGCACGGCGTGACCGGAGAGCTCGTCGGCCGGGTCGCCCTCGATCCAGCGCTGCGGGGCGAACCGCTCGGGCTGCGGCCACCAGCGGGGATCGCGGTGGACGACCCACGGGATGATGCCGACGAAGCTGTCCTTGGGGATGCGATGGCCCTCGACCTCGAAGTCCGCGAGCGACCGGCGGGCGGCCCCCATGACCGGCGGGTAGAGCCGCATCGCCTCGGACAGCACGGCGTCGGTCCAGACCAGGCGGGGCAGGTCCTCGACCGTGGGCAGCCGGTCGCCGAGCACCTCGTCGATCTCCTCGTGCATCCGCCGGCGCGCCCCGGGGTTGCCCCCGAGCAGGTGATACGACCAGGTGAGGGCGCTGGCCATGGTCTCGTGACCGGCCATCAGCAGGGTGACGGTCTCGTCGCGGACCTGGCGGTCGTCCATCGGCTCGCCGGTGTCGGCGTCGCGCGCCGCGAGCAGCAGGGAGAGCAGGTCGGCGCCTTGGCCGTCGCCGCGCCGGCGCTCCGCCATGAGCCGATAGATGATGGCGTCGAGGTCGTCGCGGGCCGCGAAGAAGCGCTTGTTGCCGGGCAGCGGCAGCTTGGCCAGGTGCCTGGCGAAGGGCAGCGAGTCCCAGCGCATCGGGCCCTCGTCGCGCGGGATGCCGGTGCTGATCGTGCGGGCCACGTCGCTGTCGAGGGCGACGTCGAAGAGCGTACGGGCGACGATGGCCAGGGTCAGCTCGGTCATCTCGGCCTGCATGTCGAGCCGGTCCCCGTCGCGCCAGCCGGCCTGGATGTCGTCGGAGAGCTCGGCGAAGGCCCGCCCGTAGCCGGCGATGCGCTCGCGGTGGAACATCGGCTGGATCAGCCGGCGCTGCTGCCGGTGGAACTGGCCGTCGCTGGTGACCAGGCCGTTGCCGAAGATCACCTCGAGCGGGGCGGCCCACTTGCCGCGCCCGGCCCGCATCACGTCCTTGCGGAAGTTGCGGTGCGAGGTGACCAGCACCTCCTGGACCGCCTCGGGGCTGCTGACCAGATAGAGGTCGCGCGAGGCGATCGGGATGCGCACGACGGGGCCGTAGCGGTCACGCAGCCCGGTCACGTAGTGCAACGGGTTCCCGGACATGGCGAGCAGGGCCCGGAGCCGCCCGGCCGGTCCTGGCGGCGCGGTGAGCTGCATGGACATGGTCACTCCCGGTCGAAGCGTTGGAGGGCGAGCGCGACGTTCTGCCCGCCGAAGGCGAAGGAGTTGGAGATCGCCGCGCGGACGTCGTACGGGCGGGCGGTGTTCGGCACGTAGTCGAGGTCGCACTCGGGGTCGGCCGCGTCCTGGTTGATCGTGGGCGGGATGACGCCGCGGTCGATGGCCAGGGCGCAGAACGCCGTCTCGGTCGCGCCGGACGCGCCGAGCAGGTGGCCGGTCATCGACTTGGTCGAGCTGACGGCCAGGTTCTCGCTGTGCCGGCCGAACGCGGACCTGATCGCCTTGGTCTCGGCGGCGTCCGAGAACGGGGTCGAGGTGCCGTGCGCGTTGATGTGGTCGATCTCGCCGGGCTTGAGGCCGGCCTCGCGCAGCGCGGCGAGCATGGCCCGGGCCGCGCCCTGCCCGCTGGGGTCGGGGGCGGTCACGTGATAGGCGTCGCTGGTCTGGCCGTACCCGCAGAGCTCGGCGTAGATGTGCGCGCCCCGCTGCTCGGCCGACTCCACGGTCTCCAGCAGCAGCATGGTGGCGCCCTCCCCCATGACGAAGCCGTCCCGGTCGGCGGTGAACGGGCGGGACGCGCGCTGGGGTTCGTCGTTGCGGCGGGACAGCGCCCGCATGTTGGCGAAGCCGGCGATCAGCGGCGAGATCAGGCAGGCCTCGGAGCCGCCGGCCAGCGCGGCCGAGGCGTAGCCGTCGCGGACCAGCCGGTAGGCCTGCCCGATCGCGTCGGCCGAGGAGGCGCAGGCGGTGACGGGCGCGACGCCGGGGCCGCGGAAGCCGAAGCGCTGGGCCACCGTGCCCGCGCCCATGTTGATGATCGAGCTGGGTACGAAGAACGGCGAGACCAGCCGGGGCGCCGTCGCGTCCTTGAGCACCCCGGTCAGCATGGTGCCGGCGCCGCCGATGGCGCTGCCGATCACCGTGGCGGCGCCCTCGCGGTCGATGCCGTCGAGACCCGCGCGCTCCACGGCGAGCTCGGCCGCGGCCACCGCGAAGTGGCAGAACCGGTCCAGGCGGCCGGCCTCCTTGCGGGAAAGCCAGGCGGTCGGGTCGAACTCGGTCACCTCGGCGGCGATCCGCACCGGCAGCCGGTCGGCGTCGAAGCCGCGGATCGGGCCGACGCCTGAGGTGCCGGCCAGCAGCCGCGACCAGACCGTCTCGGTGCCGACGCCGAGCGGGTTGACCATGCCGATGCCGGTGACGGCCACCCGGTGCCGGCTCACCCCGGCTCACCCAGCCCGAACAGCGTCTCCAGCCGCATCGCCAGCCGCACGTCGCCGTCGATGTGCAGCCGGCCCTGGAACAGCAGGTCCATGCCCTGGGCGGTGGCCGACGCCATCTCGACGAAGCTGACCGCGTCGAGGGTCAGGGTGACCGTGGGGGCGCCCCACAGGCCGGTGTCGCGCACGTCGCAGTCGTCCTCGGTCAGCACGAGGTCGTACACGATGGTGCCGGCCGGCGGCCGCTCGACCACCCAGCGGGCCGTCTGCGGGCCGCCCAGCAGGCCCCCGGTGTAGCGCTCGGGCATCTGCTCGAAGACCGTGCGCAGCAGGGCCTCGCCGTCGGCGGTGGTCAGCCACGTCGTCAGCTCCGCGCGGGGCAGCGCGGCCAGAGCGGCGCGGAAGGAGGCGAGTTCGTCCTGGTTCACTTCGGCGGTCATGACGGTCCTTCCGCTTCGCTTCTGGTGATTCGGCCGGCGGCTTGCCGGAGCTCCTGGTGGGGGTCCGCTCCCGGCAGCCGGGCGTGCACGTGGCCGTCGGGGCGCACGAGCACCGCCTCCGCGCCGCGCAGGTCGTAGGCACTGGCGAAGACCCCGGTGACGTCGCGCGGGCCGGATCCGCCGGCGCCGATCACGGCGACGGTCAGCGGCAGGCCGGCGATCTCCCGCCCCACCTGCTCCCAGACCGCTCCGCCGGGCCCGGTGAGCAGGGCGAACCCGTCGCGGGCGAGGTCGGTGGCGGAGATCCGCTCGCCGTCGCGGTCGAGCCAGGCGTGCGGCGCCCGGTGGCCCGGCTGGGCGGTCGGGTGATAGGTCACGATGTCGCGGACCACCGGCTCGCCCGGGGCCGGCTCGTAGGTGAAGCCCAGCGTCTGCCCCTCGAAGTCGAAGTGCGGCCGATGCTGGTCGATCGTGCGGGCGAACTCGGCCGGGTCGGCCTCGGACTGCAGCAGCCCCCGCTTCTGCCGGGCGTTGTGCTCGCTGTGCCAGGCGTTGAACTCGGCGACCGGGCGCCGCTCCCGCTCGTACGAGTCGAGCAGCGCGTCGGAGGCACCGCCGCCCAGCACCGCGGCCAGCTTCCAGGCCAGGTTGTGGGCGTCCTGGATGCCGGTGTTCATGCCGAAGCCGCCGGTGGGCGGGAACGTGTGGGCGGCGTCCCCGGCCGCGAGCACCCGGCCGTCGGCGCTGCGCCACGACTCGAGCCCGGTCGAGCCCATCACCCACGTCCGTACGGAATGGATCTGCAGGTCCTTGATGGCGTCGCCCGCCTCACCGACGGCCGCCTCGATCAGCTTGCGGTGATCGACTTCCTGCTCGAAGTAGGTGTGCTCCTCGTCCGGGGTGAGCGCGGGGATCTCGAGGAGCCACTCGCCGCGCTTGGGGTCCACGGTGATCAGGACGCCCCGTACGGTGTCGTTGAGCACCCAGTAGAGCGCGCTCTCGCGACCGGCCGTCCACGGCGTGAGGTCGGCGCTGAAGTGGATGTCGAGCAGCCGGCCCAGCGGCGTGGCCTCGGTGCGCTTGAGGCCCACCGTCTCGCGCAGTGAGCCGTGCAGCCCCTCGGCCAGCACGGCGTAGCGGGCCTCGACCGTTTCCTGATCCTGGGTCCGCACCCGGACACCGTGCTCGGTCGTGGTCAGCTCGTCGGCCGTGCCGCCGCGGATCAGTCGCGCGCTCTCCGGAAGCCGGTCGACCAGCAGCGCCTCGACCCGGTTCTGCGAGCAGATGACGGGCAGGACCGGGCTGTTGCCGGCCCGCTCCATCAGGGCGGCCGCCGAGCCGATGATGTCGAGCCCGGCCAGCTCGGTGCCGGCCAGCTGGGTACACCAGGTGATCCGGGCCGTGTTCTCCAGCGGCACACCGGCCCGGCGCACCTCGGCGTCGACACCCAGGTGCCGCAGCAGCTCCATGGTCCGCGTGTTGATCACGGTGGCCCGGGGGTGCCCGGACGGGGTGGGGCGGCGCTCCAGGATGATCGTGCGGACGCCGTGCCCGGCCAGGAAGTGTGCCAGGGCGAGTCCGGTGGGGCCGGCCCCGACGATCACGACATCGGTCGTGGTGGTCATTCGGGCACCTCCGCGAGACGGGCGACGACCGAGGTCAGGCGCCGGGCGACCGCGGCGTCGAAACCGGACCGGAACAGGAGCCGGGTGATCACGACGACGGGCAGGCCGGCGAAGATGGCGCCGGACAGCCAGAGCACGAACACCCCCATGAGCGCCTTGCGCTGCGCCGGGCCGCGCCGCCGGATGCCCCGGCCCCAGAACCGGAAGGCCCGGCCGGCGAGCAGGTCGGCCGCGGCCAGCGGCGGATTGACCGGGGCCGCGTCCTGGGCGGCCAGGACGGTGCGGACCTGCTCGGCCGAGGCGTCGGTCTCGGCCAGCAGCTCGCCCAGGTCGGCCAGCCGATCGAGCTCCGGGTCGGGCACGCCGGCGCGGGGGAACCCCCAGGACGCCTCCCGCTTGCCGGCGAGCAGCCAGCGCAGCGTGGTGACGAAGGTGATCCCGGCCGAGGCGGTGTCGACGGCGGCGATCGTGCCCAGGTAGTGCCCGCCCGCGGCCTCGAGCAGCCGCCGCACCTCGAGGGCGGCCGAATACCACATGTTGCGGCACGCGACGAGGCCGACGACGGGCCGCCCGGCGAACGCCCGCGGCTCGGCGCCGACGAGCGCCCGCATGGGCAGGGCGGGGGCCAGATACCAGACGGGGAAGGCGAAGACGATCAGGTCGGCGTCGTCGTCCACGGGCACCGGTGGCCGGGCGGTGATCTCGGGGGCCGCGGCCGGGTCGACCGAGGCGGGGAAAACACCGAAGAACCGGCGTACGGGCCAGGGGAAGGGGTAGGGCATCCGCGGCGTGATCTCGACCTTGCGGATGTCCCAGCCCGCCTTCTCCAGCGGGTCGGTGACGGCGGAGACGGATTCCAGGAGCTGACCGGTCTGCGAGAACCAGTAGACCGTCACGCGGGGCGCTGCGCCCATGACGTCAGGCCTCCCCGGGGGCGACGGCCGTCAGGTGCGCGAACGACACCGCGAACCGGCCGGACTCGGGCACCATCACCAGCAGCTTGTCGCCGGGCGAGATCAGCTTCTCGGCGAGCATCTCCTCGAGGATCACGAAGATGCTGGCCGAGCCCATGTTGCCGACCCGGGGCAGGTTGCTGAACCACTTCTCGACCGACGGCCCGCGGACCTGCTTGCGCTCGATCTCCTTGAGCACCATGGATTTCATCCGCTCGCTGGAGTAGTGCGCGGGGAACCAGGCCAGCTCGTCGGGGTCGAAACGGCCCTCGTCGAGCAGCCGCTGATATTCCTTCACCCCGACCCGTACGAGGTGCGGCAGCAGCCCCAGATTCTGGCGCAGGGCCAGCGCGCCGTCGGCCGCCGCCTCGCCCGCCGAGGGGTAGTCCCACCACGTCCGCTCGGCCGAGTTGTCCGCCGAGCCCATGTACATGCAGGTCTTCTCGGTGTTGGCGTACGAGGTGAGGGTGATCCAGTCGATCCGCAGGCTGACCCCGCCGGTGGCCGGCCGGTCCCGCACGACCGCGGCGCCCGCGCCGTCCGAGAGCATGTAGCGCAGGAAGGCCATCTCCATGGCGATCGCGCCGTCGTCGGAGACCGGCCGGACGTCGGCGAACCGGTCGCTGCGCATGAACCGCGACGCCAGCTCGGAGGCCGAGGCGATCGCGTTCCTCTTCTCGCCCGCCGCCACCTGCAGGTAGGCGTTCTTGAGGGCCATCATCCCGGAGCTGCAGATGCCGTGCGTGGTGACGATCTCGCAGGGCGGGCTGCCCAGCTCGCCGTGGATGCCGCTGGCGATGCCGGGGGCGACCAGATCCGGTACGGCGGTGGCCGCCGCGATCAGGTCGATGTCGTCGAGGGTGATGTCCGAGCGGTCCACCGCCTGACGGATCGCCGCGACCGCCATGTCGGTGTTGGAGAACAACGTCTTGTGCTGCTTGTCGATGGCGTAGTGCCGCGACTTGATCCCGCAGTTGGCCAGGATCTGCTCGCGCAGCTCGGAGGTCGCGCGGCCGACGCTGCCGAGGTAGTCCTCGATCTCCTCGTTCGGCACCGGCTCGCCGGGCAGGAACCGTCCCATGGCGGTGATGTAGGCAGGCATAGCTTCTCTCCCCCGTACGACGAGCTAGGCGGCTACCTTCGTCGTCTCGATCTTGGACAGGGCGAACTCCAGGACGTCACCGACGGTGCGGAGCCCGCCGATGCGCTCGTCGTCCATCGAGATGCCGTACGAGCCCTGCAGGGTCTGGGCCATGGCGACGAGATCGAGCGAATCGATGCCGATGTCGTAGTACAGATCGGATTCCACCGAGAGCTGATCCGGGTCGGCATCGCACTTGGCGGTCAGAAACCCGGTGATATCGGCGTAGAGATCGGTCCGCAGAGACATGGTCACCTCCCCGTGCCCCACCCCCTGTGCGGCACGAGAATCAGTGTTGTCCTGGGCCCGGCGGGAGCGGATCCGCGCGGTTCACGTGATCGCCCTGAATATTTCCCGCCCCGGTTCCAGGGCCCTTCGAGCCGGCTACGTCCGGCTTGCTCCCGCCTCCGGGCCGGCGACGCGTTGGGCCAGCCAGACCGGGAGGACGGAGAGGACGATGAGGACGGCCGCGACCACGTTGACCACCGGGGCCTGGTTGGGGCGGAAGAGGTTGTTGAAGATCCAGATGGGCAGGGTCTGGATGCCGGGGCCCGCCGTGAACGTGGTGACGATGATCTCGTCGAAGGAGAGGGCGAACGCCAGCAGGCCGCCGGCCAGCAGGGCGGAGCGGATCATCGGGAACGTGATGTAGCGGAACGTCTGGGCGGGGGACGCGCCGAGGTCGGCCGACGCCTCCTCGAACGAGACGCCGCTGCGGCGCAGCCGGGCCAGCACGTTGTTGTAGACGGTGACCACGCAGAACGTGGCGTGCCCGACGATCACCGAGAACAGGCCCTTGCCCAGGCCGAGCGGGGCGATCACCGAGCGCCACGCGCTGTCCAGGGCGATGCCGGTGACGATGCCGGGCAGGGCGATCGGCAGCACGATCAGCAGCGAGACGGTGTCACGGCCGAAGAACTGGAAGCGCTGCACGGCGAAGGCGACCATCGTGCCCAGCACGAGGGCGATCGCGGTGGCGCCGAGGCCGGCCTTGACCGACGTCCACAGGGCGTCGCGGGCGCCGCCGTTGTGCCACGCCGCCGACCACCACTGGGTGGTGAAATCGTGGGGCGGCCAGCCGAACGTACGGTCGCCGTTGAAGGAGTTGACCAGCACGAGCAGCAGCGGCGCGTAGATGAAGAACAGGCCGAGCGCCATCACCGACCGCAGCACCCACCGTGTCACAGCTCCTCCAGCGCGCCCGAACGGCGTACGGCGGTCAGATAAACAACCATGATCAGCACGGGCACGCAGGCGATGGCGGCCGCGAACGGGAGGTTGTTGGCCGCGCCGACGTTGGCGTAGACCAGGTTGCCGATCAGCTGGCTCTTGCCGCCGACGATCTGCACGGTGATGTAGTCGCCCAGCGACAGCGAGAACGTGAAGATCGAGCCGGCGAAGATCGAAGGCACCAGGATCGGCAGGACGACGCCGCGGAACGTCCGGCCGCCCCGCGCGCCCAGGTCGGCCGAGGCCTCGAGCAGCGAGTCGGGCAGCCGTTCGAGCCCGGCGTAGATCGGCAGGATCATGTAGGGCAGCCACAGGTAGGACAGGACGATCACGACGGCGAACAGTCCGTAGCCGGGCGTGCCGATCAGCGAGTCGAGCGGGCCGTCGTTGGCCAGCAACACCCGCCACGCGTACGCCTTGACGAGATAGGACGCCCAGAGCGGGGTGAGGATGGCGATGACCAGCCAATGCCTCGTACGTGGGGAAGCGACCTTGGCCATGTAGAACGCCATCGGCAGCGCCAGCACCACGCAGATCGCCGTGACTGCCACCGCCACCCCGAGGCTGCGCAGGGTGACGTTGCGATAGACCTCCTCGGTGACGATGGTCCGGAAGTTCTGCAGCGAGAACTCCCGGACCACCTCGCCGGTGAAGCCGTTGACCGTCCAGAACGCGGACACCAGCAGCACGGCCAGCGCGCCCAGATACGCGACGCCGAGCCAGAGCATGGGTGCCGAGAGCAGGGCGGCCAGCTGCCACCGCCGGCGCCCTAGCCCTTGATCGTTGTCCACGCCTGGGTCCAGGCCGCGTAGTCCTTGCAGGTCACGTCGGTGCGCCCGTCGACGCACTGGGCCAGCGGGGTCGTCCAATACCAGACCTGGTCGAAATAGGCCTCGTCCTCGGCGTGGAACGTCGTGCAGTGGTTCTTGTCGGCGGTCTCGGCGCAGGACAGCTTGTTGGCGGGAGCCTCGCCGAACCACTCGGCCACCCCGGCGTTGGCCTTGGGCGAGATGATGTGGTTCATCCACAGGTAGCCGCAGTTCGGGTGCTTGGCCTTCGACGAGATCATCCACGTGTCGGACCAGCCGGTGGCGCCCTCAGCAGGCAGGATCGCCTCGACCGGCGCCTTGTCGGCCGTGGCCAGGTTGGCGATCACCTGCCAGGTGGTGCCGAGCACGGAGTCGCCGCTCTTGAAGGCCTGCACCTCCTTGGTGTAATCCGACCAGTACTCGCCGATCAGCTTGTTCTGCTCGGTCAGCAGGTCGGTCGCGGCCTTGAACTGGGTCTCGTCGAGCGCGTACGGATTTTTGATGCCGAGGTCGGGCTTGGTCTTCATCAGGTAGAGCGCGGCGTCGGCGATGTAGATCGGGGAGTCGTACGCGGTGATCTTGCCCTGGTACGGCGAGTTCGCGTCGAAGACGGCGCCCCACGAGGTCGGTGCGGGTTTGACGGTGTCGGTGCGATACATCAGCAGGTTGGCGCCGCGGCCGTGCGGCACCCCGTACGGCTGGTTGTCGACCGAGTTCCACTGCTTGTTCTTGAGGCCCTCGAAGACGTCGGAGTAGTTCGCGATCAGGTCGGTGTTGACCGGGGCGACGTCGCCGCCGTAGATCAGCCGCAGCGACGCGTCGCCGGAGGCCGAGACCACGTCGTACTCGCCGGTCTTCATCAGCGTGACCATCTCGTCGGAGGTGCCCGCGACCTTGGTGTTGACCTGGCAGCCGGTCTCCTTCTCGAAGCCGGACACCCAGTCGACCTTGGGGTCGGTCGAGCCGTCCTCGACGTAGCCGGCCCAGGCGATGACGTTGACCGCGCCCTCGCCCTGACCCAGCGCGGCCAGCTTGTCGACCTTGGGGACGCTCAGGCCGCCGGGGCCGCTGCCGCCGCCGTCGTCGCCGTCCCCTCCGCATCCGGCGAGCACGAGCACACCCGCCGCCAGGGCCGACATCAGCAATTTATGACGCATGGTTCGCTCCGATCTCGATCACGTGCTCGGCCTGCCAGGTGAGCCGGACTCTTTCCCCGCGGTGCGATTTCCCCGTACGCCGGTTCTGCTCCATCACGACCATCCGGGCCCCCGCGTCCAGGTCGACCAGGTAGCGGGTCACCGGGCCGGCGTAGATGACCTCGGCCACGGTGCCCGGTGCGCCTTCCTCGGCCAGCGCGATCTTCTCCGGCCGTACGGAGAAAGTGCCTTCGCGGCCCAGGATCTGATGCGCGGCCGAACCGCTGAGCAAGTTGGACGTTCCG
This sequence comes from Paractinoplanes lichenicola, assembly GCF_016785085.1. Lineage (GTDB taxonomy): Bacteria > Actinomycetota > Actinomycetes > Mycobacteriales > Micromonosporaceae > Actinoplanes > Actinoplanes lichenicola. The sequence goes on along the minus strand of NZ_JAENHO010000029.1, from coordinate 29,771 downwards.
ACGAAACCCGCCACGAACGGGGTCGCCGGGTGCTCGTAGACCTCCTCGGGCGTACCGACCTGGGCGATCCGGCCGGCGTCGAACACGGCCACCCGATCGCTCATGGTCAGCGCCTCGTCCTGATCGTGGGTGACGAAGACGAACGTGATGCCGACGTCGCGCTGGATCTGCTTGAGCTCGACCTGCATCTGCTCGCGCAGCTTGAGGTCGAGGGCGCCCAGCGGCTCGTCGAGCAGCAGCACCTTGGGCCGGTTGACCAGGGCCCGGGCCAGGGCCACGCGCTGCCGCTGACCGCCCGACATCGCGCTCGGCTTGCGGCCGCCGAAGCCGGGCAGGCGCACCGATTCCAGCGCCTCCTCGGCGCGGGCCCGGCGTTCCTTGCGCGGGACTTTGCGCACCTTCAGGCCGTACTCGACGTTCTCGAGCACGCTCAGATGCGGGAAGAGCGCGTAGTCCTGGAAGACCGTGTTCACGTCACGCTCGTACGGGGCCAACTCGGTCACGTCGCGGCCGCTCAACGCGACCGTGCCCGCCGTCGGCCGCTCGAAGCCGGCGATCATGCGCAGCACCGTGGTCTTGCCGGAACCGGAGGGGCCGAGCATCGAGAAGAACTCGCCGTCGGCGATCTCGAGGTCGATCCCGGCCACGGCCTCGACCGGGCCGAACGACTTGCGCAGGCCGGCCAGGGCGATCGCGGGCACGCTCATGGGCTCACCACCACAAACTTCCGATCGGTCATTTCCCGTACGGCGTAGGTCTGCTCGCCGGTGCGCAGCGCCGGCCCCTGATTGATGAGCACGGACTCGAAGCGCAGCTCACGGGCCGCACGCAGGGCCGCTCCCAGGCCGGCGGTGAAGATGGCGGCCTGCGGCCCGGCGTCACCGGCCAGCGCGATCGCCTCGGTCAGATCCCCGTACGGCGTCACGGTGAGCACCGGACCGAGCACCTCCCGCCGAGAGACGTCGAGGTGCTGCGGCGGGTCGGCGACAACCGCGGGGGTCATCACCGTGCCGTGCACCTCGCCGCCGGCCACGGCCACGCCCGCGTCCCGCGCCTCCTGAAGCCAGTGCGCGATCCGCTCGGTGGCGGCGGGTGAGATCGGCGGCCCGACCTCGGTCTCCTCGGCCAGCGGGTCACCCAGGCGCAGCGAACGGGCGGCTTCGATCAGCGCCGCGAGCACCGTCCGGTAGAGCGACCCGTGGACGAGCACTCGTTGCGCGGAGACGCACGAGAAAGCGCCCTGTCTGATCGCGGTGATCGCGCGGGGCAGGTCGGCGTCGGGTTCGACGATGACCGGGGCGGTCGCGCCGAGTTCGAGGAGCACGCGTCTGCCGAGCGCGGCCTGCTGAATGCGACGACCGACGGGCACACTGCCGGTGAATGTGACGACCGCGGGGCCCGGGTGGCTGACCAGCGGCATCCCCGCCTCGGGGCCGGTGCCGGTGACCACCGAGATCCAGTCGGCGGGCAGCCCGGCCTCGACGAGCAGGTCGACCAGGCGGATGGCGGAGACCGGGGCCCGGCCGGCCGGTTTGAGCACGACCGGGCAGCCGGAGGCGACCGCCGGGCCCAGCTTGTGCGCGACCAGGTCGAGCGGAAACGTGAACGGGCTGATCGCGGCGACCACCCCGGCCGGATGCCGGATCGTGAAACCGAGATGTCCGTATCCGCTCGCCGACGCGTCCATCGCCACGACCTCGCCGGCCAGCCGCCGGGCCTCGACGGCGGAGAAGCGCAGGGTGCCCACGCAGTGCCGGGTCTCGTCGCGGGCGTCGCGGATCGGCTTGCCGGCCTCGCGGGCGATCGTGACCGCGAACTCCTCGACCCGTTCGGCCAGCAGCTCGGCCGCGCGTTCGAGCACCTCCGCGCGCCGGAACTGGGGGAAGTCGTCCCGGTCGAGCGCGTTGACGGCCGCCGCGACCGCCGCGTCGACGTGCGCGGCGCCGAGCGCGGGCACCCGGGCCACGGCCGACCCGTCGTACGGGCTGAGCACCTCGATCCAATCGTCGGCGCTGGCCGGGTGGCCGCCGATGCGGGGCGTGAGCTGAAGCATCGGGCACCCCCTCGCGACGTGTTGCACGTCACCGTAGAGGCGGGCAGTGATCGCGGTAAATGGACAGCGATCCAGTCCTTACGCGACATCGTTGTGCGGCAGTACAGTCCCTCAATGACGCTCAGATTGGCGGATGTGCTCGCCGATCCCGACCTGAGCCTGCGCCTGGTCGACGGGGAGCCGGCCGCGCTCAAGCAGCCGGTGCGCTGGTGCGCGGTCACCGAGCTGGACGATCCGCGCCCGTTCCTGAGCGGCGGCGAGCTGGTGCTGACCACCGGGCTCGGCCAGACCACCGCGCCGGCGCAGCGCCAATTCGTGCAGCGGGTGGCCGAGAGACGGGCGGCCGGGCTCGGCTTCGGGATCGGGCTGACCCACGCGACCATCCCCGGTGCGACGCTCGAGGCCGCCCGCGTCGCCCGGCTGCCGGTGCTCGAGATCCCGTACGCGACACCGTTCATCGCGGTCGACCGGTTCGTGGCCGACCGGGTGCTCGAGGAGCAGTACGGCCGGTTCGCCGACCTGCTCGACGAGCACGACACCCTGGCCCGGGCGCTGCTGTCGGGGCGCGGGCTGGGGGCGCTGGTCGAGTCGCTGCACCACATTCTGGGGGCGCCCGCGATGGTGCTCGACCTCTATGGACAGGTGCTGGCGACGGCGCCGGCCAGCGCGGCGTGGCCGGTCGAGCAGATCCTTTTCTCCGTACGGGGTAAGGCGCCGGTCGAGTTGCCGATGGCGATCCCGGTCAGCGTGGAAGACACGGTGGTGGCCTACTTATGCTGCCGCCGCCCGCGGCGATCGGCTGACGTCCTGCCGTACGCGGTCTCGCTCGTGGGCCTGGAACTCGCGCGCCGCCGCGCCGAGCTGGCCGGGAAACGCCGGCTCGCCGGGCAGGTGCTGGAAGACCTGGTGCGCGGCACGATCGGCGCTCCCGAGGCCGCCCGCCGACTGTCCGTCTTCGGCATCCGCCCCGAGGACGAGCACGCGCTGATCGTGGCCGGTTGCGTTCCGGCCCAGGGCCTGCTGACCAGCCCGCCGCTGACCGGCGCGACCACCGCGGTGCTCGACGACTGCCTGCTCGCCGTGCTCGAACCGGGTCGCCCCGCCCGCGAGACCGCCCGCCAGCTGCACGCCCACCTAGTGCGTTACGGCGGCGAGGTACGCGTCGGCATCGGCGGCTGGTATTCCGGCATGAACGGTCTGCGGTGGAGCTATTACGAGGCGCACGAGGCGATGACGCGCGGGCCCGGCATCAACGACCGCGAGCAGATGAGCCTCTCCGGGCTGCTGCTGGCCAGCGAGGACGTGCCGCTGCGCGACCTCGCGCGCGACGTGCTGCGGCCACTGCGCGATTTCGACGCCGCGCACGCGGGGTCGCTGCTGGCTACGCTCCGGGCCTACCTGGACGCGGACGGCTCGGTGGCCGCGGTGGCCGACCGGCTGATCGTGCACCGCAACACGGTTCGCTACCGCATGGACCAGATCGAACGGCTGACCGGGCGCTCGCTCGCCCGCACGGCCGATCGGGTGCAGCTGTGGCTGGCGGTGGCCGCGGCCCGCTTCGACACCTGACCACCGCTCCGACGCCCTCCCCGTTTCGGCACTCTCACCGCGTCGGCACCTTCACCGCTTCGGCGCTCTCACCGTTTCGGCGCCCTCCGTTTCGGCACCCTCCGCTTCGGCACCCTCCGCTTCGGCACCCTCCGCTTCGGCACCCTCCGCTTCGGCACCCTCCGCTTCGGCACCCTCCGCTTCGGCACCCTCCGCTTCGGCACCCTCCGCTTCGGCACCCTCACCGCATCGGCGCCAGATCGATCCAGTAGCGGCGGACCGGGCCGTTCTCGGTCTGCCAGATCTCGTCGAGCACGCCGCCGCGGCTTTCGATCGTGCGGGCCGAGGCGAGGTTGTCCGCGAGACACGGGATGAGCACGCGGTCGAGGTTGAGCGCCGCCCGCGCTTCCAGCAGCATCTCGCCCAGCGCCCAGCCGGCAACCCCGCGCCGCCGAGCCGACGGCCGTACGCCGTAGCCGATGTGACCGAAGCGGATGTCGAACTTGTGCCGCAACGCGATCCCGCCCAGAACCCGTCCGTCCTCCACGATCCAGCGCATCGTCGCGTGCCTCCCGTCCGGGCAGGGCGTGCCGGTCGGATGCGAACCACGCAAACGCTCTTTCAGCCACGTCTCGAATCCGTCGGGCGAGCGCACGTCGTCGTCGGCACCCAGCCCGAAGCCGTCCTCGTGCAGACCCGGACCCCACTCGTCGTGGCAGTCGAGGAAGGCCGCGTGCAGCCGGGTCGTCGGTTCGATCAATTCGAGCATGCGGCCACCGTAGGTCCGTTCTCAAAAGCCACCGCTCTTCCCCGACCGCTCATCGCAACGTTCCGCTCGACCGGGTCGGGTTCGCTCAGGGGAGTACGACGGCGCGCCCAAAAGGCGTCCTGATCCGGCTCACGGGTTCCGGTGACGCCAACCGCCATCCTCGTACAGCTAGCTAGTTGTTGAGTTGGCCACACGCGCCGAAACGCCCCCCGGCGAACCGAGAGGCGCTTCGTTCGGAATCAGCTAGCGGTGTACGTGTTGCCCGTACCGGGGACCTTGACGCCGAGGCCCTTGCGAGCCTGCTCGGCCTTGCGGGCCACGTCGAAGATCTCGTACGCGATACTCAGGCCCGTCGTGATCATCACGGCCACCGAGATCCAGCCCTCGAGGTCGACCTCCACGCCGTTGAAGCCGGGGAACGCCGGGTTGAAGAACTTGTCGGCGGCCAGCAGGTAGAGGATCACGCCGCCGATCACCACGCCGTGAATGGCGTTGACCACCGCGACCTGCCGCGTCCAGGTGCCCAGCCGATAGACCCAGAACACCCACAGCCCCTTGAGGACGATGAGGCCGATCAGCACGGGCCACCAGAAGTTCCAGTTCGCCGGGTCGAGCAGCGGCACCTCGGTGAACGTGAACTGCTGCAGCACCAGGGCCAGGATGAGCACGGCCGGCCAGACCAGGTTGGCCGCGAACTGCACCCGGGTGAGCGCTCCAGGTTCGTACCGGGGAAGGTCTTTGGGGGTCCACGGCCGATTGATGTCGTCCTTGCCCGCGCCGGTGCGCTCGATGATCCAGAAGCCGAGCGTGACCCAGAAGGCCATGTGCGCGCCGACGTTGATGATCGTGCCGATCGCCGAGCCGATCACCTCGCCGAAGCCCGCATCCTCGGCCAGGACCTGCACGACCGCGACCACGATGACAACGATCGGCAGGACGACCGTCAGCAGCATCATCAGCGAGCGGCGCCACACCGGGTAAAGCTCGGGACCGATCAGATAGTTGGGTCTGTCGGCATAACTGTCGGCCAATCGATCGGGATCGCCCAGCTCGAGAAGCGTGGTCTCGACGGCGGCCTCACGCTCCTCACCGGCCTCGACGCGGGCGTCCACCGCATCCTCGATGGAGGCGCGCAACTCACGATCGATGTCGGCGCGCTGCTGCTCGGGCACGCGGCGCAGGGCGGTGAAAACGTAACGGTCGACGAGGTTCGCAGACATGGTGATCATTCCTTCACGGGGGTGGTGGAGAGGTCGGTGATTGCCTCGTCGAGGCGGGCCCATTCGGTGCGCAGGGCGTCGGCAATCGCGTTGCCCTGCGCGGTCGTCGTGTAGAACTTGCGCGGCCGGGCCTCGTCGGTGTTCCACGAGCTGGTGAGCAGCCCTTGGCTCTCGAGCCGGCGCAGCAGGGGGTAGAGCGTGTTGGCCTCGACCTCGAAGCCGGACTCGCTCAGCGTCTCGAGCAGTGAATAGCCGTAGCCCGGCGTCCGCAGCACGGTGAGGCTGGCGACGACCACCGTGCCGCGGCGCAGCTCCTGCAAGTGGCTGGCTAACGTCGCGTCCGTTGTCATGCTCAGAACAATACTGTGTCTCACACACTATGGCAATGGCTTACACCAACGTGCCATCAAGAACATAGTTAGAAGCACGAAGACGTACGCCTCGTCATCTCTTACAAACGCAGGTCAGGCCGCTCTCCGCCTTCGGCGGCTGCCGCCCGTAAGCACCGAAAATTGGTCCCGGCCGAAGCGCGCCCATCCGGCCGTGGCGCGGGGTCCAGCACGGCCCGTCCCGCTTCGCCGGTCCGCCCCGCCCGCCCCGGCACGCCCTTCAGCTTCGCCGGCACCGCTCCGCCCGAGCGGCACGCCTGTCAGCTTTACCGGCACCGCTCCGCCCAACCCGGCACGCCCGTCAGCTTTACCGGCACCACTCCGCCCGACCCGGCACTCCCGTCAGAGGCGCAGGCGCCGTTCCACTCGGAGCAGGTATTCGCGGCGGTCGAGCGGGTTGTCGTCCGAGCGAGCCCGCGTCGGATAGGGCGGCGGCACCGGGCGATAGCTGTCGAACGTCGTCTCCAGGACGCCCTCCCCGTGGGTCAGCCCCGGAACGGCCAGCTCCAGCTCCCGCAGACGGGCGACCGGGACCCGGCCCTCGACGACGAAGCCGGCGCCGTCCACCAGGGACGACTCCATGTAGCGCCCGAACAGACCAAGCACGGCGCTGAGGGTGTCGGCCGGCCCATCGAGCCGGAAGCGGTGCACAGGCTCGCACACGACGGTGCCGGCCTCGACCAGCGCCGGCATCACCACGAGCGGGAGCAGCTTGCGGTAATCACCGGCCCCCGTCATCGGCGCGGTGAACCCGGTCCGGATCACCCGCACCCGGATGCCGACCACCGGCCACCCGTAAAGCCCCTGCCCCAGCGTGCGGCGCACGGTGTCCTCGAGCGCCTCGCGGAAGAACTCCTCCGTCTTGAACAGATGAATCGGCACCTGCTCGATCGGAACGTCGAGCTCGAAGCTCACGTCGGAGTCCGGCTCCCCCGGTTCGACAACCAGTTCGACGGTGGCCAGGAACGGATTGCTGGCCTTGCCGAGGATCTCGATCGCCCGCCCGCACCCGACCGGCCGCTCGACGTGCAGCACGCTGCTCTCCCGAAAAACGACCTCGATCCCGTACTCCTCGGCCAGTGTCGTCTCAAGCACTTCCTTCTGCACTTCGCCGTAGAGCGAGACGGCCAGCTCCCCCCGCCGATCGTCCCGCCGCAAATCAATCAACGGATCCTGCTCGGCCATCTCGGTCAACGCCGCATGCAACAACCGCCGCTGAGAATCCCGCACAGCAACAACAACAGTCTCAAGACCCGGCGGCGCGAAGAGCTCACCCTCGTTCCCCACCCCGCCAACCCCGATCACATCCCCGATCCGCACGTCGCGCAGCCCGTGCACTTTCGCAATCTCCCCCGCCGAAACCCCACCCGACCGCGCCCCTCCGTCCACCCGCCCCCGCCGAAGACGCGCAACATCACGCAACCGCTGAACATCCCCCAAACGCGCAACTTCGCTCAACCGCGCATCTCCGGACTGCGCACCATCGCTCAACCGCGCACCACCGCCCAACCGCGCATCCCCGGACTGCGCACCATCGCTCAACCGCGCACCACCGCCCAACCGCGCATGCCCGGACTGCGCACCATCGCTCGAACGCGCAACACCGCCCAGCCGCGCTTCCCCGTCCTGCTCCAAATCGCTCGAACGCGCAACGTCGCCCAACCGCGCATCCCCGGACTGCGCACCATCGCTCGAACGCGCACCACCGCCGAACCGCGCATCCCCGGACTGCGCACTACCGCTCGAACGCGCAACGTCGCTCAAACGTGCAACGTCGCTTGTGCCCGCAGCGTCGCTCGAAGGTGCACTGCCGGGACGCGCAGCACCGGCCGGCTCAGAATCGGCCAACCGCGCGCCCCCGTCTTGTCGCACGACATTGCTCGAACGCGCAACGTCGCTCATATCCCCACCACCAGAACGCGCAACGTCGCTCGAACGCGCGCTGCTCGGGCGGTTGTCGTCGGCCGAGTCCGTTGCGTCGGCCGAGAGCGTGGTGTCGACCGAGGGCGTGGGATCGGTTGGGTGTCTATTGCTCGAATGTGCGCGGGCGGGGGTCGCGCGGTTCGGTGGGGCCTCGGGGATGGCGGCGGGTGTCTGGGCGGTGACTGCTTCGATCGCTGTTACTACGCCTTGGGGTAGGTGGTCGCGGACGTGCAAGGTGCCGTTGAACATTCGGACGTAGGCGATGCGGGATCCTGCGCGGTCTCGCTCGATTTTGAACACTGTGCCGGTCAGGGGGCCGTTCGGGTCGCCGGGAGCGGGTGGCAGCAGGTCGGTCAGGCCGTGCAGCAGCGCGTCGATGCCGGCGCCGGTTACTGCTGAGCCGAAGAAGACCGGGGAGACGGTCGCCGCGTGGGTGCGCGAACGTAGGACGTCGCGCAGGGTGGCGTACGGGATGGAGGTTTCGTCGCGGACCCACTGGGCCAGCAGGTGCGGGTCGGCGGAGAGGTCGACCAGGCGGGCGGTGAACGACGGATCTGAGCAGCCGAGCGGGTGTGCCGAGGCGTCGGGGGTGCCTAGGGCGCGGACGCCGCTGACCGGCACGATGCCGGGTGTCAACCGCGTGGCGATCTCGTCGAGGACGCCGTCGTAGCGGGCGCCGGCTCGGTCGATCTTGTTGACGAAGATGAGGGTGGGGACGCGCAAGCGGCGAAGAGTGCGCAGGAGTACGCGGGTCTGTGCTTGGACGCCTTCGACGGCCGAGATGACGAGGACGGCGCCGTCGAGCACGCGGAGGGCCCGCTCCACCTCGGCGATGAAGTCGGGGTGGCCGGGTGTGTCGATCAGGTTGACGATGCGATCGCCGAGCGGGAACGACGCGACGGCGGTCTTGATGGTGATGCCGCGGCGGCGTTCCAGGGCGAGCGAATCGGTGCGGGTGGTGCCGGCGTCCACGCTGCCGACAGCGTCGAGCACGCCCCCGGCATAGAGGAGGCGTTCGGTCAGGCTGGTCTTACCGGCGTCGACATGGGCGACGATTCCGAGATTGAGAAAGGGCACGCGGAGTCAGATCCTTCGAGGAGACGGCTTCCAACAGGCGGGGCGGGAAACCGTTTCGCATTGCTCCTCCTTCGGGAACGGGATCTGACTTTTCGGACGTTAGCGCTCCACGCCCAGGCCCGCCTCCCATTTAGGGGCCGGGCCCGGGTCGACGGGTGGGGTCAGCGGGTGGAGGTCGGGGCGGGGTCGTCGGGGGCGCGGGAATCGGAGTTGGCGGGGATGTCGTCGGCGGCGGCGCGGGAATCGGAGTTGGCGGGGGTGGTGTCGTCGGGGGCTGGGGTGTGGTCGTCGGCGGGGGTGGTGGTGATGGCGTCGGCTGATTTGGGGATCAGGGCGGCCAGCAGGAGCATCACGATGGCGATCAGGACCATGCCGATGAAGATGCGGTGGACGGCCGTGGTCAGGCGGGCCGGGTCGACCGTGTTGCTGCCGATGATGGCGTTGGCGATCGCGCCGAAGACCGCCGCGCCCAGGGCGCTGCCCAGAGAGCGTAGGAAGATGTTGTTGGCCGTCACCACGCCGCGGTCGGACCAGCCGACGCTGGATTGGGCGGCGATCAAGGTGGGGGCCGCGGTCAGGCCCATGCCCAGGCCGATGACCAGGCAGTAGGCGCCGACCGTGAGGACCGACGACTGCGCGTCCAGCAGGAGCAGCAGGCAGGTGCCGATCAGGACCAGGGTGGTGCCGATCAGGGCGCAGGCCCGGAAGCCGACGCGCAGGTAGACCTTCCCGGCTTGACTGGCCGAGATGGGCCAGCCCAGGGTGAGCGCGGCCAGGGCGAAACCGGCCACGAGCGGGCCCTGGCCCAGGACGTCCTGCACGAAAATCGGCACGTAGGCGCTCAGGGCCAGCAGGATCGCGCCGACGCCGATGGCGATCTGGCCGCTGGTGACGAGCAGGCGGCGGCGGAAGACCCACAGCGGTAGCACCGGGGCGGCCGCCCCGCGTTCGACGAAGCCGAAGATCACCAGCAGCGCCAGGCCGCCGCCGAGGACTAGCAGGCTGGTCGGCGACGTCCAGGACCAGGCCTGGCCGCCCTCGAGCACGCCCAGGATGACCAGCGTCAGGCCGACGGTGAGCAGCGCGGCGCCCTTGTAGTCGATGACCGGGCGGCCGCGTTCCATCTTCTCGTGGAAGCGTCGCATGATCATGGCGCCGGCCAGCAGGCAGAGCGGGATGTTGACGAAGAAGATCCAGCGCCAGTCGATCCACTCGCTGAACACGCCGCCCAGCGTCGGGCCGACCACCGACGAGATGCCCCACACGCTGGCCACGTAGCCCTGGACCTTGGCCCGCTCGCGTACGGAATAGAGGTCGCCGACGATCGTGATCGTGGTCGGCATGATCGCGCCGGCGCCGAGGCCCTGGACCACCCGGAAGATGATCAGCGACAGCATGTTCCAGGCCGCGCCGCACAGGATCGAGCCGAGCAGGAACAGGCCGATGCCCCACAGGATGACCGGCTTGCGCCCGAACAGGTCGTTGAGCTTGCCGTAGATCGGCACCGAGACGGCCTGGGCCAGCAGATAGATCGAGAACAGCCACGGGAACTCGGTGAACCCGCCGATGTCCTTGACGATCGAGGGCACCGCGGTGGCGATGATCGTGGAGTCGATCGCGATGAGCGCGGTCGACAGCATCACCGCGGCCAGCACCGGCCCGCGCTCGGATCTGAGTCCGACCTTGTTGTCCGTCACCCTGTTTCAGTACTCCCCCGGCCCGCGGCCCGCACGGCGGGGCCGCCGGGAAGAGTGCGAGATCACCCCGATGAGCAGCGCACGGGCCGCCGGGGCGGGCGGGGGCGGGGCGGAAAGCGGCAGGCGTACAGCGGACAGCGGGAGAAGTGGGCGAGGAAAACACGGGAGTCGGGCGTGAGGCCGAGGGTGGGGCGCGGAGATGGGCGAGGTGTGAAGGGGCGTGGCAGGGAGGCGGGTTGGCAGGACGGGGTGAGCTGTGGGGAGGGCGGCGTCACTCCACGGTGAATGATCGGGCAAAGCTGCTCGGGCCCCACGGTGGCGGTCCTAGCCTGGCCGACGTGGCGTGCGTGGTTGTGGCCGAGGACAACCCTGATCATCAACGAGTGATCGCGGAGGTGATTCGCAGGCTCGGGCATGAGGTTGTGGTGACCGGGGACGGGCAGGCGGCGCTCCGGGCGATCGCCGAGCATCGGCCCGCGCTCGTGGTCGCCGACGTCGACATGCCGCATCTTGACGGGCTGGAGCTGTGTGTCGCCATTCGCCGCGACCCCGAGATTGCCGGTACGCCCGTCGTGCTGGTCACGGCCTATCTGTTGCCGGGCGATCCGCGGCTGGCCGACACGGGTGCGCTGGCGGTGATCGGCAAGCCGTTCGGGGTTCCGGAGCTGACCGCGGCCCTGCGCGGGCATCTGCCCGTCGAGCCGCCGGCGGTCGCAGCGCCGGTGGCCAAGGTGCCGGCCGAGCACGATCCGGCCGTTTTCGAAGCGCTGCTCGATTGTCTGGACGCCGGGGTGGCGGCGTGTGACGCCGACGGGCATGTGGTGCTGGTCAACCGGGCGATGCGGGAGTTCATCGGGCCGGGAGTCGGGGACATTCCGATCGGCGACGCCACGCACAAGTTCGTCCTGATGCATCCGGACGGCACCCCCCTGCGTACGCACGAATTTGCTCTTTCGCGGGCCCTGGCCGGCGAGGATGTGCAGCAGGCGGAGCTGCTCGCGCACGACGATCTGGACCGCCCGCGGTGGTTCGCCGTGAACGCCCGGCCCGTACGCGACGCCGAAGGCACGGTCACCGGGGCGGTGGCCGCCATGCACGACGTGACCGGCGCGCACCGCAACCGGCAGTTCCAGCACTGCGAGAACGAGGTGCTCAAGGTCATCGCCGACCATCCGCACGCCGGGGACGCCACCGATCGGATCCTGGAGGCGATCGGGTCGACGCTGAGCTGGCCGTATCTGCGGTTGTGGCTGGTCGACGAGGTGACCGACCTGCTGCGCCCGGCCGGCGTCTACACCGCCCCGCAGGAGCGGCCGCTGCCCGTGCCGGTGAGCATGGCCCGCGGCACCGGGCTGGCCGGGTCGTGCTGGCAGCGGGCCGACCTGATCTGGGTGCCCGACCTGCACGCCGCCGACTCGCTCGTGCTGCCCAGCATCTCGGCCGGCGCCGATTTCCGGGCGGCCGGCGCGGTCCCGGTTCGCAGCGGTGAGCGCATCGTCGGCGTGCTGACCTTTTTCTCGTACGAGCGGCAGGAGCCCGACGCCGCGCTCGGTGTGCTGCTGACCGGGCTGGCCGGGCTGATCGGCGCGTTCCTGGAGCAGCGGCGCTCGGAAGTGCTGGCGTTGCACCTGGCCGCGGCCACCGACGAATACATCGCGCTCGTCGGGCACGAGCTGCGCACGCCGCTGACGTCGATCGGGGCGTACGTGGATCTGATCGCCGAGAGCCCCGACGACCTGCCCCTGGGCGAGGTGCGCGAGCTGCTCGACGTGGTGCAGCGCAACAATGCCCGGCTGCGTGACCTGGTCGAGAAGCTGCTCGACCTGGCCGCCCTGGAGTCGGGGCACGCCCAGCTGACGATCCGGCCGGTCGACCTGACCGAGGTGGTGGCGACCGCGGCCGACGCCGTCGCGGCGGCCGCGGCCCAGCGGGGCATCACCGTCGAGACCGATCTGCCGGACGAGCTGACCGTGCCCGGCGACGCCGAGCGGCTGCGCCAGGTGGCCGACGCGCTGATCGAGAACGCGGTCAAGTTCAGCCGCCGCGACTCCAAGGTCGTCGTGACCCTGGCCGACGAGGACGGCGAGGCGGCCGTGCTGACCGTGGCCGACAGCGGAACCGGCGTGGCCCCGGCCGAGCAGCCACGCCTGTTCCGCCGGCTCTATCGGGCCGGCAACGCCCGGCACACCGGCATTCCGGGGACGGGCCTCGGCCTGGCCCTGTGCCGGGTGGTCGTGGAACGCCACCACGGGTCGATCACCCTGGCGTCCCACGAGTCCACCGGCACCACCGTCACCGTACGGCTGCCGAGCCTCGAGGTTTAGATCCCGGCCGGAACACCCTCGTGCTCGGCGACCTCCTCGCGTCCGGCCCGCACCAGGATCACCGCGACCAGGGCGGCCACGCCGATCAGGGCCGCGCTGACCCAGAAGGCCACCGTGTAGCTGTGCACCGTGGCCACCTGCTGCAGGGCGGGCAGCTGGTCCGGGCTGGTGATCTCGGCCCGGTGGTCGGCGAGGTAGCCCGCCACGGCCGAGGTGAAGATGGTGTTGAGCAGGGCCGTGCCCAGCGAGCCGCCGATCTGCTGGGCGGTGTTGATCAGTGCGCTGGCCACGCCGGCGTCGTGCCCGGCCACGCCGACCAGGGCCGTGTTCGACATCGGGCCGAAGGTGACGCCCATGCCGAAGCTGAGCACCAGCTCGGCCGGGAAAACGTGGCTCCAGAAGCCGGTGTCGACGCCGATCTGGGTCAGCATGACCATGCCGATCGCGGCCAGCAGCAGGCCGCCGGACATCAGGATCCGCGGGCCGACCCGGGTCTGCAGCTGGGCCGAGAACCCGGCGCCGGCGATGATGCCCAGCGTGAACGGCAGGAACGCGACGCCGGTCATCAGAGCCGAGTAGCCCAGCGTGAGCTGCAGGTAGAACGTCAGGAACAGGAACATGCCGAACAGCCCGGAGCCGATCAACAACGCCGAGACGTACGCTCCCCCGCGGTTGCGGTCGAGGATGACGCGCATCGGCAGCAGCGGGTGCGAGCTGCGCAGCTCGATGACGACGAACGAGACCAGCAGCAGCACCGCCGCGACCAGCCAGGCCACGGTCACGGGCGAGCCCCAGCCGTCCTCGCTGGCCTTGGTGAAGCCGTACACCAGCGCGACGAGACCACCCGTGGAAGTGATCGCGCCGGGCAGGTCGTAGCGGGTGTTGCCCTCGGCCCGGCTCTCGCCGACGAACCGGACGGCGGCCAGCGCGGCCACGATCGCGATCGGGGTGCCGACCAGCAGGGTCCAGCGCCACGAGGCGTACTCGGTCAGCAGCCCGCCGAGCAGCAGGCCGACCGCGCCGCCGCCACCGGCGATCGCGCCATAGACGCCGAAGGCCCGGGCCCGTTCGCGGGATTCGGTGAACGTGACCGTGAGCAGCGACAACGCCGCCGGGGCCATGAGCGCGCCGAACGCGCCCTGCAGCGCGCGGGCCGCGAACAGCGTCTCGGCGTTGGTGGCCAGGCCGCCCAGCGCCGACGCGCCCGCGAAGCCGAGCAGGCCGATGATGAACGCCCGCTTGCGGCCGGTGAAGTCGGCGATCCGGCCGCCGAGCAGCAGCAGGCCACCGAAGGCCAGGGCGTACGCCGTGATCATCCACTGCCGGTCGGCGTCGCTGATGTTGAGGTCGACCTGGGCGGTCGGCAGGGCGATGTTGACGATCGTGGCGTCGAGCACGATCAGCAGCTGGGAGACCGCGATGACGGCCAGCGCCAACCACCGATTTCGCGGTTTGGGCGATATATCCGGCGGAGTGGAGGCGTCGGAGGTCGTGATGGACATGGAGGGTCCCTACGATCTAGAAGGCCCAGTTAAGGGCATGCGGAGATCCACCGGCGTCAGTGACGCGGGTGCTGATGGAGGAAAGAGGTCAGCGTTTGAGCAGGGGCAGGATGATGTCGTCGACGAGGTGGTCGAGGAACGGCTGGTCGATCGGCTCCCCAAGGGCGAAGCCCCGCATGAAGACCACGGCCGGCACGATCTCGTCGATCACTCGAGGGTCGTAACCCGGGCGCAGCTCACCGCGGGCCTCGCCCCGCGCGCAGATGGTTTCCGCGAGCGGGATCTTCGACTCGCGCATCTGACGCAGATGCACGGCGAGCTCCGGATCGGTGTGCAGGGCCATGAACAATCCGGCGAGGAGCGGCCCCTCGTCGCTTCTGATCATGCAGGCGATGTCGTCGAACCACGCCAGCAGGTCGCCGCGGAGCGACCCGGTGTCGGGCAACGGCGCATCGGCCGCCTTGCAGGCACGGACGGCGTCGAGGACCAGCTCGGCCTTGGTGGGCCAATGCCGATACAGCGTCGCCTTGCTGGCCTGGGCCCGGGCGGCCACCGCGTCCACCCGCAGGCCCTGATAGCCCGTCTCGCCGAGCAACTCGTACGCGGCGCGCAGGATCGCCTGCTCACGCTCGCCGTCGAGCCGCCGGGACCGCCCGGCCGGCGAGGCGGTTCGCGCCTGCTCAGCCATGACAACCCCCGATCCGGCACCCTCTGCGAAACGAAACTGTTTCGTACACTACGCCTCCCGCTCCACCCTGACGATCTCCGCACCCAATTGTGACGCAGAACGCGACGCCAAGGCCCGAGCGAAAAGCGGGTGGGGGCGAGTGGGAGCCCGTACGGGAAAGCAGAATCCTCACCTGGCGACCCGGCCTGCCGAAGAGGGAAGGGAAGAACTCGCCGGGCGGAACGGGACAAGGCGGCATGAACGTACGGCAGAAGCTGCTCGGCGGCTTCCTCACGGTGGCCGCCATGGTGGCCGCGACCGGGGCCGTCGTGTTGCGTGCGGACGCTGATACCTCCCGGCAGACCAACACCGTCATCGTGATCACCGGGATCGCCTGCATTCTCTTCGTGCTGGCGCTGGGCGTGGCCACGGCCGAGTCGATCGTGCGGCGGATCGGGCGGCTGACCCGGGCGGTGGAGAGCATCCGCGACGGCGACTACAGCCAGCGGGTGGCGCTGGGCCGGCGCGACGAGTTGTCCCGGCTCGGCGACGCGTTCAACGACATGGCCGAACGCCTCGACCGGTCGACCGGCGAGATCCTGGCCCGGGAGTACACCGACGAGATCCTGGCCAACGCCGGCGAGGGCATCTGCGGCGTCGACGCGGACGGCCGCATCACGTTCGCCAACGAGGCCGCGGGCCGGATCACCGGGCTGGGCGTCGACGGACTGCTCGACCTGGAGGCCGCCACCCTGCTGCCGGACGTGGAGCAGGCCGAGGTCACCGTCGACCGGCCGGACGGCACGTCGGTGCGGGTGGCCTACACGATCAGCGCGCTCGAGAAGGACGGCCGGCGGATCGGCGGCGTGGTGGTGCTGCGCGACGTCAGCCGGCAGCGCGCGCTCGAACGCGACCTGCGTCACCAGGCCCTGCACGACGGCCTGACCGGGCTGCCCAACCGCAAGCTGTTCCACGACCGGGTCGAGCACGCCATGACCCGGACCCGCACCGGGCGGGCGGACGGCGACGGCGGCCTGGCGGTGCTCTACCTCGACCTCGACGGCTTCAAGAAGGTCAACGACAGCCTCGGTCACAACACCGGCGACGCCCTGCTGCGCACCGCGGCCGAGCGGTTGACCGCCGCGCTGCGCCCGCACGACACCGTGGCCCGGCTCGGCGGCGACGAGTTCGCGGTGCTGCTGGAGAACGCGGCCGACCCCGAGCACTGGGCCCAGGCCTGCGTCGACGCCCTCGACAAGCCGTTCCAGATGCAGCACCACAAGGCGACGATCAGCGTCAGCGTCGGGGTGGTGCCGGCCGCCGAGGGGTACGCCGACGCCGACGAGGTGCTGCGCAACGCCGACGTCGCCATGTATGCCGCGAAGGCCCGGGGCAAGGCCTGCTATCAGGTCTTCGAGAACCACATGCACGAGATGCTGCTGGACCGGCTCGACCAGGAGGCGCGGCTGCGCGAGGCCGTGCACCGCGGCGAGCTGCGCCTGCACCTGCAGCCGGTGGTCGACGTGGCGAGCCGGGAGGTGCGCGGCGTGGAGGCGCTGGTGCGCTGGGAGGACCCGGAGCGGGGGCTGCAGCAGCCGGGCTCGTTCATCCCGCTGGCCGAGGAGACGGGCCTGATCACCGAGATCGACCGGTGGGTGCTCAACGAGGCCTGCCGGACGATGCGCGAGTGGCAGGAGACGTCGCCCGCGACCGCGCCCGCGTGGGTCAGCGTCAACCTGTCGGCGGCCAACCTCGAGGTGCCCGATCTGACCGACCGGGTGGCCTACGCGCTGGCCAGCAGCGGCATCACCCCGGACGGGCTGGTGCTGGAGCTGACCGAGACCGTGCTGATGCGCGACATCGAGGTCACCGCGGGCCGCCTCGAGGAGCTGCGCGAGCTGGGCGTGAACATCGCCATCGACGACTTCGGCACCGGCTACTCGTCGCTGGGCTATCTCCGCGACATCCCGGTCGACGTGCTCAAGGTGGACCGCTCGTTCATCACCGGGCTGGCCGGTCACCGGCGGCAGCAGGAGCTGGTCAGCGCGATCCTGCAGCTCGGCCACACGCTGGGGCTCAAGGTGGTGGTCGAGGGCATCGAGACCGAGGAGCAGCTCGACCTGCTGATCGCGCTCGGCGGCCGTTTCGCCCAGGGCTATCACCTGGGCCGGCCGGAGCCGGTCGCGAGCCTGCGGGCCAGGCTCGCGACCGTCACCGCCGGCTAGCTTTCGACAAAAACGGCCACCGTACGGGCGGGGACCGTGAACGTGCCGGTCGCCTTGGCGAACGCGGCCGTGCGGACCAGCGGGTCGGCGGATCTCCGCTGGATCGGGTGGAGCGCGACCGCCTTGCCGGCCAGCGGCTCGACGGTCTGGGTGGTGGCCGCCGAGGTGCCGTTGAAGACCACCGTCACCGACTTCCAGGTGCGGTCGATTCCCCGTCCGTCCAGGGTCATCGTGACGACCCCCGGGGTCTCGGCCGTTCCGGAGAGCGGGAACGACAGCCTCTTCTGCACCTCGGCGGCGGTCGGCAGGCCGAAGACCGGCGACGAGCCGCGGATCTTCAGCAGTTCCTGATAGCGGGCGTCAGCCAGCGCGACGGCGTCACAGCCCGGCACGAGAGCGGTGTCAGCCAACAAAGGCCGCCCGAAGACCCATTTGTCCGAATTATCCGCAGCGGGTGGCAACCCACGACCGAACCCGTTGCCGGCGGCACAGTCCCAGATGATCTGGTTGAACCAGTCCCCCGAGTTGAACGAGTTCCGATCCAGCGACTTCGACCGCAGCCGCTCCGACCCGGCCGTGACGAACCCAGCCCCCTGTCCGAGCGCGGTTGTCGCCAGGGCCACGGATTGGGCGCGGGCTCGCTCGAGAGCCGACGTCGACTGCGGCAGCTTGAACGCCATCGCGTCGTACAGGATCTCGTTGTCGTGCGCGTCGACGTAGGTGATCGCCTCCCCCGGCGCGGCGGTATACCCGGCCGGCGACCCGTTGTAGTCGACCTGCGAACCCGTGACGACCGCGCCCGACGATGCCGTGAACCGGTACGACGCCAGGTTGCCACTCAACCCCACCTTGATGAGGTCTTGGTGGTGCAGCAGCCGCGCCTTTTGCTCGGCCGCCGACCCGTTGACCGCGTCCCCGTTGGGAGCCGACAGCAGCCCGGTGGCGAAGCCCTGCACCCGCGGGTTCTCGTCGAAAGGCCCACCACCCCGTACGGCGTCACGCAGCCGGTCGTTGAAGGTCGCGATCTGAGTCCCGGCCATGTTCGCCTGCGTGGCCTGCTCGAAGCGCGCGTCCCCGGCCACCTCGCCGAAGTCCCAGCCCTCGCCGTACAGGTTGATGCTCTTGCCGTCGACACCGTCGCGCGCCAACGACAACCGATCAAGAGCAGCCCGTACGGCCAAGATGTTCGCCTTGGGGTGATGGCCCATGAGGTCGAAGCGGAAGCCGTCCACCTTGTACTGCCGGGCCCAGGTGACGATCGAGTCGACGACGAGCTTGCCCATCATCGCGTTCTCGGGCGCGGTGTTGGCGCAGCACGTCGAGTTGGCGATCGTGCCGTCGGCCAGCAGCCGCTGGTAGTAGCCCGGCACGATCTGGTCGAGCACGGACTTGGGATCGGTGCCCGCGGCCGACGTGTGGTTGTAGACGACGTCCATCACCACGCGCAGCCCGGCCTTGTTCACCCCGGCCACCATCTGCCGGAACTCTTTCGTACGGTCGGCGGGGTCGACCGCGTACCCACCCTCGGGCACCGTGTAGTGCAGCGGGTCGTAGCCCCAGTTGTAACCGTCGTCAGCGGCCACCGCGGCCACACACTTCTGCTGCTCCTCGGAGTCCGGCGGCAACGCGGGCAGGTCGCACGCCGGCGTCTTCTGGTCGGCCCGTCTCTCCGGAATCGTCGCGAAGTCGAACGCCGGCAACAGGTGCAGGTGCGTCACCCCCGCGTCGGCCAGCGCGGTCAGGTGCTTCATCCCATCGGTCTTCGGCTCCGTAAAGGCCGCGTACGTTCCCCGCTGCGCGGCCGGGACCGTCTTGTCGGCCATCGAGAAGTCCCGCACCGACAGCTCGGAGATCTGAATCTTGGCCGCGGGCACCGCCGCCGGTTTGCGCAACGACGACCATCCGGCGGGCGCGAGGGCCGGGTCGGCCAGGTCGACGATCCGGCTCAGCTTCGAGTCGGTGGACAGACCCAGCGAGTACGGGTCGGTGACCGCGGCCGTGACCACCTTCTGCGCCGCGGGCTGCCACGCCGTCACGCGATACGTGTAGTACTTGCCCTTCCAGGCCGCCGGGCCGCGGACAGACCAGATTCCCGTACGGTCGTCGCGGTTCATCGCCACGGAAACGGGCCCGGACGTGGCCGTGTCGTGCAGTTGCAGGTCGACTTTCTGCGCGGTCGGCGCCCACACGGACAACGTCGTGCCGACCGGCCCCAGTTTGGCGTCGGCAGCCGCGGCCGCGTAGACGTCGTCGAGCACGCCCGCGGTCTGCACGCCGGTGGCCGCCAGCAATTTGCCGGCCGCGTCCCGCTCGGTGAACACGACCTGCCCGCGCAGCACGTCCTTGACGTTCACGCCCCGGGGCAGCTTGAACGCGTCGTACTGCCACAGGTGCGGGAACCGGGCGCGCTGGGCGTCGGTGAGCGCACCGGGCGTGAGCCGCACCGACTTGAGGTCGCCGGAGACGTCATTCGTGATGCCACCGGGCGCGTACACCAGGTCGTAGATCTTGCCGTCGGTCTTTCCTGCGGGGACGGCGATCGTGCCCCGATCGAGCCAGACGGCCGACGACTTGGTCACGTCGATCACGCCGCCCGAGCCGGTCTTCTTGACGACCGGCGCCACCCGCGGCGACACCCCGGCCAGCAGCCAGATCTCGCGACCGCCCTCGGCGAACGTCAGCTGCTGATCGTCGGGCAGGTCCTTCTCGTCGCCCTTGTGGATGATGTATTTCAGCGCCGACGCCCCGGCCGCCAGCGGCACGCGGTAGATGGCGCCGAACGAGTCGGTGCCCGACGGCTGGATCGGCGCCGCCCAGTCGGTCGGGTTGGCCGCGCCGTCCCACACATGCAGGCCCCAACCGGCGTAGTTGTTGTCGGCCCGCCGATAGTGGATGGTCGCCGTGTTCGGGTCCTGTGAAACGGACGGCGGCGTGGTGGTGATCCCCGCCTCGCCTTGCTTGAGCCAGATCTCGCCGTGCTGCGACGGGTCGAAGAAGCGGTCGGCGTCGACGTCCTTCACCCCGTCCTTGCCGACCACGATGAAGCCCACGTTCTTGGCGTTCGGGGCCAGCTTCACAAAGGCGAATTTCCCGTACGCGTCCTCGCCGGCAAACGGCTGCCCGGCCGGATACGTGGTCGTCATCGACGGATCGACGTCGCCGAACACGTAAAGCCCGTAGTCGTCGTAGCCCCCGGCCGGCCGCTGATAGTGCACGACGGCGTAGTCGGGACTGGTCGTGCTGACCGGAGTGCCCACCTTGATCGACGTGGTCGCGGAAGCCAGCCGGCCCCTGCTGTCGCGGACGACCGCCTTGTAGCGAACCGTCGTGCCGCCCGCGAGGCCGGTCAGGTCGTGATAGGCCGAGTTCGTGCCCGAGCCGACAAGCCGCCAGGGGCCGTCGCCGATCTGCGCCGCGAAGGTGGTCGTGGCCAGGGGGTCGCCGGTGGTTTCCACGGCCAGTTTCGTACGAGTGGGGACCAGCGCGTCGGTCGGCGACGTGAACTTGATCGTGGGACCACCAGACGCAGCCGGGAGCGACTTGTCCGCTTTGAAGGCAACCGCCGACAGCGGCGGCACAGTGATGGTCAACTTGCCGTCGATCTTGCTGTTCGAATTGTCCGCAGAGCCGTAGATGCCGCGGAAGGAAGTTGACGGCGTCCACGTGTCGACCGTGACGGTCTTCGCGGTGGTGCCGCTGTTGGCCGCCACCACGTATTCGACTCGCTGGGCCCGGTCGAGCCGGGACGCCGCGAAGACACCGTCGGCCGCGTGCCGGGTGACCTGCACTCCCCCGCGCAGCGCCGGGTTCGCCTTGCGCAGGGCGCCCAGCGCGGCGATCGTACGGTAAATCGGGTGTGCGGTGTCGTAGTTGTCGACGGCGTGCGTGCGGTCGGTGCCGATCAGGTCGTCGTCGAGGTAGTCGGCGGTCTTGGAGGCGAACATGTCCTGCCGCGCGTCCTTGTCGCCGCCCGGCCCCGTGAAGCCCTGCTCGTCGCCGGAGTAGACGACCGGCTGCCCCCGGGTCAGGAACATCAGCTCGTGCGCCAGCTGATCGCGGCGCAGGGCGTCGTCGCCCTTGAGGAACGACCCGATCCGGCCCATGTCGTGGTTGCCCAGGAACGTCGGCAGCCGCCCGGCGCCGGTGTCGCGCGCGGCGTAGAGGTCGTCCTTGGCGTACAGGTCGGCCAGGGCCTGGGCCGAGCCGTCGCCGGCCACGAAGCCCTTGGCCGCCTCCTGGAACGAGAAGTCCAGCGTGGCAGGCAGACCACCGCGGCGTACGTACGTGGATTGGATCTCCTGGTCGGCGCTGTAGACCTCGCCGAACATGAAGAAGTCCTTTTTGCCGGCCCGCTGCGCCGCCTTCTCGATGCCCGCGCTGAACTGCGGCCAGAAGTCGAGGTCGACGTGCTTGACGGTGTCGAGCCGGTAGCCGTCGATGCCGGTGGCGGCGATCCAGTACGCGTAGATGTCGGTCATTCCGCGGACGACCTCGGGCCGCTCGGTCCACAGGTCGTCGAGGCCGAAGAAGTCGCCGTACTCGCTGTTCTCGCCGGCGAAGGTCGAGTTGCCCCGGTTGTGATACATCGTGGGGTCGTTGAGCCAGGCCGGCTTCTTAACGGTCTTGTCGGCCGCGGTCGGGAACACCGGCGTGTACGGGAACGAGGCCGCCGACACCTTGGGGAACTCGCCCTTACGGTCGTCGAACGGGCGGCCCTGCGCGTCCTTGTACGGCTTCGTGGCCTTGTCGATGTAGTCGTACTTATCCTCGGCGTAGCGGATAACGTCGGCCGTGTGGTTGGCGATGATGTCGAGGAAGACCTTCATGCCGCGCTTGTGGGCCAGTTGGACCAGCTTCTTGAGCTCGGCATTCGTGCCGAAGTGCGGGTCGACCTGGGTGAAGTCGGTGATCCAGTAGCCGTGGTAGCCGGCCGACACGTCGTCGCCGCTGCCCTGCACGGGACGGTTCTTGAAGACCGGGGCGAGCCAGATCGCGGTGGTGCCGAGGCCCTGGATGTAGTCCAGCTTGTCGATCACGCCGGCCAGGTCGCCGCCGTGATAGAAGCCCTTGTCCGCCGGGTCGAGCCCGGTGGCCAGCCGGTCGCCGGTCAGGCCGCCCTTGTCGTTGGCCTTGTCGCCGTTGGCGAAGCGGTCGGGCAGCACGAAGTAGTACTGCTCGTTGTCGGCCGTTTTGTCGGCACCCCACTGGGCGATGACGGCGTCGGCCGGGGCGGCTTTCGGCGCGGCCTGCACTTCAGTCGGCAGCACCGCGAGGAACGGCAGTGTCAGGGTTATGGCAGCGGCCAGGAGCCGCCGACTTCGAGAGACCACTATGTCCCCTTCTACGGGATGACCCAGACCTGAACGGCCGGACCAGAGATATCGATGACGGTGGAACCATCGGATTCAATGTGCAGCGGCGGGGCGCCGCCGTAAAGGTTTTCTAGAGTGATGCCGGGCGGAAGACCGGTCAGCTTGGCTTTTGCCGCGCCGCGGGACGCGAGCACCAGAACGCTCTGCGACGCGCTCTCCCGCAGGAAGCTGAGAACGTCGCCGTCGGCGTGGACCCAGCGCAGCCCGCCGCGGGTGAGGGCCGGCAAACTCTTACGCAGCGAGATGAGGTCCCGATAACGCCCCAGCGTTTTGTTGTCCCAGATGTTGCGGCGGTCCCACGGCATCGGCTGCCGGGCCGACTCGTTGCCGCCGCCGGTGAGCCCGAGCTCGTCGCCGGCGAACACCATCGGCGTGCCGGGCAGCGTGAACAACAGCCCCGCGGCCACGTGCTGCCGCTCCGCGTCGCCCACGACCGTACGGATGCGGGCCGTGTCGTGGGAACCGAGGAGCGACCACGACGCCTCCCACGACCGCCACGACATCTGCGCCGCGAACGCCGACATGGTCGCGACCAGCGCGCCGGCATCGCGTACGGGAAGCTCCTCGGGGTTGCCCAGGCTGTCGGAAAGGGCGGTCTCGGCGCGCAGCCAGCTCCACACCGGACGCAGGAACCCGGCGTAGTTCATCGTGCCGTGCCAGCCGTCGCGGTCCAGATCATCGGTCGCGTCGTGGCCGTGCTCGGCGATCAGCAGGCCGTCGCCCACGGCTTCCCGCAGCAGCGCGGCCACCTCGTGGTTCCAGTCGTCGCCGCCGTGCCGCGCGGTCATGTTCGCGACGTCGATCCGCCAGCCCGCGAGCCCGTACGGCTCGGCCCGCCACCGCCGCACGATGGCGCGGAACTCCTCGCGCAGGCCGGCGCTTGCCCAGTTCAGCTTGGGCAGGCTGGGCACGCCGAGCCAGAAGACGCCGGGGTAGTAGAAGTCGGGCCGCGAGGCGAACCACGGATGCGCGTCGCCGGTGTGGTTGGTGGTCAGGTCGCCGATCAGCCGCACGCCGCGCTCGCGGGCCGCCGCCGCCAGCCGCTCGAGCCCGCGGTCGCCACCGAGCAGCGGGTCGACCCGGTCGAAACCCGAGGCGTCGTAGCGGTGGTTGGAGCGGGCCGGGAAGAACGGGGTCAGATAGATCGTGTTCGCGCCGAGGGCGGTCACGTGGTCGAGCCGCCGCGCGATGCCGTCCAGGTCGCCGCCGTGGAGCACGCGGACAGCATCGGGGCCGGGCACGACCGGCTCGTCCCAGGAGTCCGCGCGGATCGCCCAGTCCGGGGTCTCGCGCAGCTCCGCCGCGGCCGACCGGGCGTACCGGTCGGGGAAGATCTGATAAATGACGGCGTCGCGCGTCCACGCCGGGGCGGGTGGCTGCGCGACCAGCCGGAAGTCGGTGCTGTCGGGCACGTCGTGATTCGTGACCCCGTACGCGGTCAGCCAGCGCACGCCGCTCGTCGTGCCGAGCAGGAAACGGTAGCGGGTGACCGGGTTGCAAGCCTGCAGTTCCGCTCGCCACCAGGTGTCGTTGTGGTGCACATGATCAACTTTTGCTGATGTGAACACCGGCTCGCCGTCGCGCACCCAGCGCAGGTGCACGCGCGACACCCCGGTCCCGCGCGGCACCCGCACGAACACGGTGACCGTGTCGCCGAGCGCCGGCGCGGGATCGCTGACGTACAGCTCGCTGCCGTCGTGATGCGGCCTCATCCCTTGACCGCCCCGGCCGTGAGCCCGTCGGTGATGTAACGCTGCAGCAGCTGGAACACCAGGACGGTGGGGATCGCGGTGAGCAGCGTGCCCGCGCAGAACATGCCGAAGTTGGCGTTGCGCTCCCCTGCCACCATGCCGACCAGCCCCACCGGCAACGTCTTGGCGCCCGCGTCGGTGAGGAAGACGTTGGCGATCAGGAACTCGTTGATCGTGCCGATGAACGCCAGCAGCGCGGTGACGGCCAGGATCGGCGCGACCAGCGGCAGCAGGATCCGGAAGAACACCTGCGGGTGGCTGGCGCCGTCCATCGTGGCCGACTCGTCGAGCTCGCGCGGCACGGTGTCGAAGAAGCCCTTCATCAGCCATGTGTTCACGCCCAGCGCGCCGCCCAGGTAGAGCAGGATCAGCCCCCACCACGTGTTGAAGCCGAGCGCCGGCCAGTAGTCGGTGACCGTCGAGAAGATCAGGAAGATCGCGACGATCGCCAGGAACTGCGGGAACATCTGGATCAGCAGGACCGAGAGCAGCCCCACCCGGCGGCCGCGGAACCGGCGGCGGCTGAACGCGTACGCGGCCAGGGCCGAGATGAACACCGAGGCGGCCGACGAGAGCCCGGCGATCACTATCGAGTTGAGGAACCAGTGGCCGAACTCGGTGTCCGCGAACAGCCGGGTGAAGTTGGCGGCCGAGGCGCCGGTCGGCACGATCTCGCTCGACGACAGCGTGCCGAGCGGGTTGAAAGCGGCCGAGACGACGAACACGATCGGCGCCAGCGCGAAGACGAGCATGAGGACGCCGACGAGGTGCCGCCAGCCCACCTGCTTGAGCCAACTCATGCGTGAACCTCCTCCAGATGACGGGTGCGCCGGAAGCTGGCCGCCGACACCACGGCGACGATCAGGAAGATGAAGATCGAGATGGCCGCGGCGAAGCCGTACTGGGCGCCGCCCCCGCCGAACGCGATCCGGTAGGTGTAGGTGATCAGCAGGTCGGTGGCGCCGTTGGCCGGGTTGTCGGCCGGGAACGGCGCGCCCTCGGTGGTCAGGTAGATCGCGTTGAAGTTGTTGAAGTTGAACGCGAACGACGAGATCAGCAGCGGGGTCAGCGCGACCATCAGCAGCGGCAGGGTGATCCGCCGGAAGCCGCCCCACGCGCTCGCGCCGTCGATCCGGGACGCCTCGGCCAGCTCGCGCGGGATGGCCTGCAACGCGCCGGTGGCGACCAGAAACATGTACGGATAACCCAGCCACAGCTGCACGAGGATCACCGCCAGCCGGGCCGAGGCGCTGCCCCCGAACCAGTCGACGTCCAGGCCGAGCAGGTTGTTGATCAGCCCGAAGTCCGTGTTGAACATGTCGCGCCAGACCAGCAGCATGGCGAACGACGGCATCGCGTACGGGAGCACGAGTAGCACGCGATAGGCCGTGCGGCCGCGGACCCGGGGCGAGTGCAGGGCCATCGCGAGCAGCAACCCGAGCACGAACGTGCCGCCGGTCGACGCGATGGCGAAGGCGAGGTTCCAGACCAGCGTACGGAGGAACGGGCCGGCAATCGCAGGCTCGGACAGCACGCGCGTGAAGTTGCTGAACCCGACGCCGACCTTCCAGCCCTGCGCGAGCCGCTCGCCGTTGCCGTCGACGAACGCGCCCACGGTCTCGTCGGCGGTCCACGTCCGGCCGGTGGTCGTGTCGCGGATGCAGTCGCAGCCCTCGTCATAGGCGCGGCCGGCCCTTCCCTCGTACGCCCGGGACAGCCCCGACGACCGGATGGCGCCACCCGCGGTGGGCACGGCCAGCGCGGTGATCTCGGCACTGCGGACGCTCGCCTGCCCGACAGTGAGCACCGTGAAGCCGTCGGCCGCGGTGACCCGCCCGGCGCTGTTCACGGCGGCCTCGATCTGCTTGAGCCCGTCGGCGTCGCCGGCTTCAACTTGCCTGGTTACCGGGTCGGTGATCAGGAAGACCAGGGGGCCGGTGGCCGGATCGCCCGTCGTCGCCACCGTAAGGGCGTACTGCTGGGAACCCGGCACCTGCGTGACCGACGCGGTCTGAATGGCGGTGACGGCCTCCTGCTTGCTGCCGCGGTGACCGTCACCGAAGTTGGTGAACGCCGTGCTCGCCGTGTAGAGCACCGGGAAAACCTGAAAGAGGATCAGCAGGATCGTGCCGGGGGCCAGGTATTTGAGTGGGATGTGGCGCGGAGTCAGGTAAAGGTAGAGCAGACCCGCCGTCGTCGCGATCAGGACGGCCAGGCCGATCCAGGCCTCGTTGTCGACCAGCGGGAAGGCGGCCCAGATCGCAATCGCCGTGGTGATCCCCAGCAGCGGGATCTTGATCATCGTGCCCTTTTTGTCGGGCTTCTCTTCCACGGCCGGGCGGGCCTGGACCTCAGGCCCGCCAAGCTTCGTCGCCGTCATTTACTTGATCGCGGCCGAGATCGTCTTGCCCGCGGCCGTGATCGTCTTGGCCGGGTCGGCGCCACCCACCACTGAGGCCTCCGCCTTGCCGAACGGGTCCCAGATCGCCGCCATCTCGGGCACGGCCGGCAGCGGCTGCCCGTCCTTGCCCGCCTCGACGAACTTCTCGAGATCGGCGTCGGAGCCCTTGACCTGGTCGAACGCGGCGGTCAGGGCCGGCGGCCGGGGCTCGGCCTCATACAGCGCGACGGCCAGCTCCGGCGTGGTCACGTAGTTGGTCACGAACTCCTGCGCGAGCGCCTTGTTCTTGCCCTTCGACGCGACGTAGAAGCTCTGCACCCCCAGGAACGGCCGCGCGGGTTGCCCGCCGGCGAAACCGGGGACGGGGCTGATGTCGTACGGGAGCTTGGCCTTTTTGACGTCGGTGATCGCCCACGGACCGCTGACCAGGAACGCGCACTTCTTGCCGGTGAAAGTGGCGATCGAGTTCTCCGGGGTGATCGACCGCTTGAGGGCGCCCGACCCCTTCTCCCCCAGCGTGGCGATCTTCTTGAACGCCGCGACCGACTCCGGCTTGCCCACGCCCAGATCCTTGGGGTCGTAATCGCCGTTCGCGCCGGTGCCGAACAGGTAACCGCCGGCGCTCGAATACAGCGGATACAGGTGGTAGGCGTCGCCGTTCTGCCCGACCTGCAGGCACAGCGTCTCCGTGACCTTTTTGGCGTCCTTCAGCCTTTTTGCGTCGGCCACCAGCGCCTCGATGGTTTTGGGCGCCTCCGGAGCCAGGTCCGTGTTGCGGATCAAGGCCAGATTCTCCATCGCGTACGGGACCCCGTACGTCTGCCCGTTGAAGGTGACCGCCTTGAGCGCGTTGGGGTTGAGGCCGCTGGTCTGCTCGGCGGCCAGCTGCACCGGGTCGATCGCGCCGTTCTGCACGAGGTTGCCGATCCAGTCGTGCGCGCCGACCATCACGTCGGGGCCGCTCCCCTGCTGAGAAGCGGTGACAAAGGTGGTCTGCTGATCCTTCGAGATCGCCTGGACCTTGACGGTGACGCCGTTCTCGGCCCCGAACTTGTCGGCGAACGGCTTGAGGGCGGCCGACCGCTTGTCGTCGGCCCAGATGACGAGCTCGCCCTGCTTCCCACCCGCATTGGCGGACGGGTTATCGGTGGGACTGCTCTTGTCGTCGCTCCCGCCGCACCCGGCGAGGGCCAGAGCGCAGATCAGGGCGGCGGCTACACCCGCGGGACGGATGCGCATGGGCGTCTCCTTGTATGAGCTTGGTGGATCTTGCAGCAACTTTCATCGGCTTGCGAACTGGGCCGGTTTCGCGAATCCCGAAGAACCAGCGAGCAGCACCCTGGCCAGGCATCGGCCTGTATCGTTGTCGTTGCCGGGACGTTAGCAAGAGCTTGCAGCGAATGGAAGAGCTTGCAGGATCTCCCCGGAAACGCGGCAGCACTAGAGTTGTCGCCATGCGTGCACGGATGGCCGACATCGCCCGTCAGGCCCAGGTCAGTGAGGCGACGGTCTCGCGTGTCATCAACGACCGCCCCGGCGTCTCCCAGGAGACCCGCCAGGCGGTGCTCACCGCGCTCGACGTCCTCGGCTACGAGCGCCCCGAGAGACTGCGCAAGCGCAGCGCCGGCCTGGTCGGCCTGGTCGTCCCCGAGCTCGACAACCCGATCTTCCCCGCCTTCGCCCAGGTGATCGAGTCGACGCTGGCCCAGCAGGGCTACACGCCCGTCCTGTGCACCCAGTCCCCCGGCGGCGTCACCGAGGACGAATACGTCGAGATGCTGCTCGACCGCCAAGTGTCCGGGATCGTCTTCGTCTCCGGCCTGTCCGCCGACACCACGGCCGACCACGCCCGCTACCAGCGCCTGCTCGACCGCCCGCTGCCAATCGTCTTGATGAACGGCTACGCCGAGGGGATCGAGGCCCCGTTCGTCTCCTGCGACGAACGCCTGGCCGGCGACCTGGCCGTCACCCACCTGGTCGCCCTCGGCCACAAACGCATCGGCATGATCTCGGGCCCGAACCGCTTCATCGCCGTCCAACGCAAACTGGCCGGCTACCGCCAAGCCATGAAACGCGAACTAGGCATCGCCGACGCCCACCTCGACGACTACGTCTCCCTGACCCTGTTCGGCGTCGAAGGCGGCGAGGTCGCGGCCGACCGCCTGTTGGCCATGGGCGCAACCGGCCTGGTCTGCGGCTCCGACCTGATGGCCCTGGGCGCGATCCGAGCCGCCCGCCGCCGCGGCCTCTCCGTCCCGGGCGACGTCTCAGTCATCGGCTTCGACGATTCCCCGCTGATCGCCTTCACCGACCCGCCGCTGACGACGTTGCGCCAGCCCGTGACCGCCATGGCCGTGGCTGCTGTTCGCTCCTTGATGGACGAGATCAACGGCCACGGGGCGCCGCACTCGGAGTACCTCTTCCGCCCCGAGCTGGTCGTCCGCGACTCCACCGCTAAGGCTCCCCGCCACCGTGATCGGCCGGTCTCCTCGTCTGCCGCCTGAGCTGGTGGGTTTCCTCGATTTTCTTGCGCTTGGACGGCCGGGGGATGGGGTGCCCACTGAAGCTAGACAGAACGTTTTTACGCTTTCAGTGGTCACCCCATCCCCCGACCTTGCATGGGAACACGTGACGGCCAGGCGTTTGGTCACCCGCGGCTGGGATGCATGGCTGACCTGGGTAATCCCCTTGCGCCGGGTGGTCTGGCTGCCGCGCTGTGGACGAAGTGAGTTCCCCCCGGTTTGGCGGAGCTTCTCAAGCATGATCGACTGATCATGGGGAGGAATTATCCGTGGCCGCACCGAAGAAGTACCCCGACGAACTACGGGCGAGGGCTGTGCGCCTGTATCGCGA
>NZ_JAENHO010000028.1 GCF_016785085.1 Paractinoplanes lichenicola | reverse complement strand
AATAACTGCTGGCGGCACGCAGGATCTCGTTGACCCGGCGCAGCTCAGCGACCTCTTCACGCAGCCGGCGGTTCTCCTCGGCCACATCGGTGGTCGGCCGGTCATGACGTTCGCCCGCGTCAGCCTCAGCCTGGCGGATCCAGTTCCTGAGCGCTTCGTGATGCACGTTCAACTGCTCGGCCAGACGCCGGATGGTCGGCTTCGGATCCGACTCGCGATACAGGCGCACAGCCCTCGCCCGTAGTTCGTCGGGGTACTTCTTCGGTGCGGCCACGGATAATTCCTCCCCATGATCAGTCGATCATGCTTGAGAAGCTCCGCCAAACCGGGGGGAACTCAGACGACGTGGATCGTCTGGTAGATGACCTGGCCCGGGCCGACCGAAACCGGCTCCGCCGTCACCGCGCGGTCGCGCAGGTCGCCGATCACTCGGGTCACTGTCTCGCGGTCGGTGGTGAAGGCCGGCTGCGACACCGTACGGGGTCTCAGGAAGAAGATTCCCGCCCCGACCAGCGCCAGCACGGCCGCCGCGGCGGTGATCGGCACCCACAGGCGGCGGGAAGAGCGGCGTGGCGCGGGCCGGGCGGCGATCTTGTGCCACACCCGCGCGACGGCCTCGTCGGACGGCTCGGCCAGGCCCGGCGGCAGCTCGCGGACGGCGATCAGGTCGGGATCCGTACGGCTCATCGGTTGTCCTCCTCGCTCATCGCCGCCTTGACCTTGGCCCGCGCCCGGTGCAGCGACGACTGCACCGACCCGAGCGGAATCTCCAGCGCGGCCGCGATCTCGGCGTACTCCAGCTCGGCCACGGCGTAGAGCATCAGCACGTCCCGTTGCCGCCGCGGCAGCTTCGCCAGCACGGCCGACAGGCGCGCGACGTCACGCTGCGCGTCGACCCGGTGCGCGGCGGCGTCGTCGTATCCCGCGTCCGGCACGTGCGGGACCTGTTTCAGGGCACGGACTTCTTCCCGTACGTGTCGTCGCAGCAGCCGCGTGGCGATGCCGTACAGCCAGGGCAGCAGCTCGCCGCGACTGGGATCGAACCGGTGCCGCCGCTCGTGCGCGACCAGGAACGTCTCAGCCACCACGTCCTCGGCCAGCTGCGGCCCGACCCGTCTCGTGCAATATCGCAGCAGCTCACGGGCGTGCCGGCCGAACATCGCGGCCAGATCGTCGGCCCCCGCGGCCGCCTCAGTCGGCGATCTCATACCCCTACTTGCCGCGCCGGGGCATTCGTGTTCCCCGATCAGGCCTCGGTTGTTCGCAAAGCGCCGTGGCGTTGCTGCCACATGCCCGCCAGCACTGTAGCGACCAGCAGGACAGTGACGGCGACGACGGCCAGAATCGGCTCGAGGGATTCGACGAAGCCGAGCCCGGCCACGAACGGGATGACCGCCGTCGGCCACGGCCAGGCCACGTGCCAGCGGCCCGACGTGCCCCACATGACCACGGCCAGGCCGGCCAGATAGAGGGCGACCCCGCCGTGCAGGGCCCAGCGGCCGGACGGGTCGAGGGCGCCCGCGGGATGCACGATGAACTGCTCGATGCCGACCGCGGCGATGGCCAGGCCGACGATCAGGGGCAGGTGACCGTAGATGTACGCGTCGGCCACGCCGTTCTCCACGTCGTCGCCGTCCTCGACCAGCTCCTTCTTGCCGGCCGCGCCGCCGAGGTCGAAATAGATCCACCACAGGGTCGCGACCGCGGCGAACGCGACCACGGCCGACACCACCGACGCGGCGGCCCAGTGCTGCTCGTGCACGCCCACGGCGACCGAGCGCACCGACTCGCCCAGCACCAGGATCACGAACAGGGCGAAGCGCTCGGGCAGGTGGTCGAGGTGCAGCGGCGTCTTGTCGCCGAGCCGGGTGGCCACCAGCGGCGCGGCCGCCTCGACCAGGATCCCGGCCGCCCACAGGGCATAGCGCGGCGCGCCGTGCAGGGGCAGCGACGCCGCCCAGAAGAGCGTGGACGCGCCGGCGCCGGCGATGTAGATGGCGATCGTGTGCCGCGCATCGGGCACGTGGCGCCAGGCCCGGGCGTACAGGAGCAGCAGGATGACCCGGGTGGCCAGGAAGCACAGGGCGAACTGGGTGCCCTCGCTGCTGGTCGCGCCCTGGGCGGCCGCGGCCATGCCGATCACCGCGCCCGCCGCGCCCAGCTTGGCCAGCCGGTAGACGACGTCGTTGGTGTCGAACCGGTTCGCGTACAGGGTGGTGGTGACCCACGACCACCAGGTGACGACGAGCAGGGCGGCGAAGACCGACGCGCCGCCGACGCTGAGGTTGCCCGCGAACGACTGGGCCAGCTGATCCACGACCAGCACGTACGCCAGGTCGAAGAAGAGCTCGAGCCGCGAGGCCCCGCGCTGCGGTTCGGTGCGCAGTTTCGGCGGCCGGATCAGCGGCGCGGGACGTTCATCTGTTGTCACGCGCCCGCTGTTCCCCGGCCACCTGATTTTTACGCGCGGCGGCGCCTGGCGGCCATCCACTGCCAGATGTGCTGACCGTTCTGCGCGGGGTCGTTGCGGGCCACATAGATCCAGGACCAGTGGCCCGCGAACTGGTGGCCGTTCCAGACGACGTGGTCGTACAGGGTCAGCAGGGAGCCCGGGATCAGATCGTGGGCGTGGATCGTGTTGGGCTCGGGCGGCACCGTCGTGTCGTCGCGCGAGGCCACCAGCCAGGTCGGGGTCGAGATGGCGGCCAGCTCGGCGTCGGTGATCAGGCGGGGGCCGCCGGGCTGCAGGGACTGCACGACGCCGCAGATGGGGACCGAGGCCGCGAAGAGCTCGGGGTAGGTGACCGTCATCTCCATCGACATGTACCCGCCGTTGGAGCAGCCGACGACGTAGACGCGCGACGGGTCCACATCATGACGCCGTACGACGTCCCGGATGATCTCGCGAATCTGCGGCGCGAAGCGGGGGCCGTCCTCCATCCAGAAGGACTGGCTCTGCGGGGCCACGACGTAGGCGCCGCCGAAGATGCGTTGCGCCTCATCCGTGACGAAACCGATCGCCCCGCGGTTGGCCCGCAACTGGGTCTCGTTGTCGTAGTAGTTGTCGGGCAGGGACGCGCCCTCGCCGCCACCGTGCAGCCAGACCACCAAGGGCCGTCTTCCCCTGGCATGCGGCTTGAAGAGGCGATACTTCATGCCCGAGCGCGCGATGCCGTAGCCGAACGCGTCGACCTCCGGGTTGGACAGCCGGCCCTGCCGGAACTCCGTGATCGTCAGGGGACGGCCGCCGCGCAGCACGAGCGGGGCCTGCTGAGTGATCGTGTAAACCAGGTTCAGCCGTACGTTGCGGCCCTTGCTCGCGATGTAGCCGAGCGTGCCGCCGCCGGTGACGCCTTCCGCGTACGCCAGGTCGAGCACGACGTCGCCGTGCCGGTCGACGCGGGCCGCGGTGACCGCGCGGTCCAGGTCGTACTCGCTGAAGATCTGATCGCCGGGCGCGATCGGGATCGGGCTGGTGGCCTTGGCGTGCACGGTGAACGTGCCGGTCGTCAGGCTGGCCGGGTCGACACGGCCGAGGCGGGCCGTGTGCAGGGTGATCGAGGTGACCTGCTCGCCGCCGTCGAGCACCTCGGCGTCGAGCGTGAACCGAGCCCGTACGGCCTGGTGGGCGTGGGCGGCGACGGGAAGGGCGAGGCCGGCGGCGGCACCCGCGCCCACGGCCAGAACGGTGCGGCGACTGATCGGCGTGGTCATGGGGACTCCCTTGTTTCGGCTTCCTTACGACCTGATTACATTGGTGTCGGTCTATCACGAGGCGGGCGTCCTCCACAATGATCGCGACGGCGTCCGGGTCACCCCGGACGGCTACCAGCCCCTCGGCCTGACCCCGGGCGACTCGATCCCGCCCGAATACCTGGCCGTCGACGCCCGCGGCGCCCGAGTCGGCGGCGACCTGACCGCGGCCGGGCTGACCTGGAAGGGCGCGCTGCTGCTGGGGCTGGCCCGGATCGACGGCATGCTGGTGCTCTCGCGGGCAACCGGCGAGCTGGTGCATGCGTTCAGCCTGACCACGAAGGGCCTGTACGCCACCGACGGCGTCTTCGGCACGCTCAACCTGCCCGCGGCCACGGTGGACGGCCCGCTCGAACTGCCCGGGGCCGAGCTCGGCGAGCTGGGCGCGTGGGGCCTGACCGTTGCCGGTTCCGTGGTGCTGGCCGACGCCCGCGTGACCGGGTCCGTCAACCTGCAGGGCGCCGAGCTGCGGGCCGGCTTCCACGCGTCGGGCCTGGTGGCGGGTCGTCTGCAGGCCAACCGGGCCGAGATCCGAGGCGACTGCGTGCTGGGCCGGGCCCGCTTCGACGGCCTGGTCACGATGCGCGGCACGAAGGTCGGCGGCACCGTCGTCCTGCGCGACACCGAGCTCGGGCAGGACGGGGGAGTGTCGCTCAAGGCGGACGGGCTCGTCGCTTTCGAGCTGCTGCTGGAGTGCCCGACCCCGCCCGGCGACGTCGACCTGCGGCACGCGACCGTCGAGGTGCTGGCCGATGCGGCGACGGCCTGGCCCGCGCGGCCGGTGCTGACCGATTTCACATACCGGCAGCTGCGGCGCGACGTTCCGGTCGGCGAACGGCTGGAGGTGCTGCGCCGGGCCACGCCGTCGGTGGAGCCTCAGCCGTACGAGCAATTGGCTTTGGCCTATCGCGCCGCGGGCCGGGAACGTGACGCGCGCCGGGTGCTGCGCGAGAAGCTGCGCCGCGAGTCCCGCACCGGCGGGCTGCCCGGGCGGCTCTGGGGCATCGTGCAAGACCTCTCCATCGGGTACGGGTATCAGCCCGGCCGGGCCGCGGCCATCTTCGCCGTCCTGCTGCTGGCCGGGACTGGCTGGTTCGCCGTCGCTGCGTCCTGCGCCGGGGCCGCCGGGCTGTGCCCGATCAAGGCGGACGAGCACCCGTCCTGGGACGCGTTCCTCTACTCGCTCGACCTGCTCGTCCCGCTGATCGATTGGGCCACGAGAAGACCTGGGACCCGGTCGGCGCGGACAAGGTGGTGGCGGTGGCCCTGATCGTGTGCGGCTGGGTGTTCGCCTCGGTCGTGGTGGCGGCGGCCGGGCGAGCGCTCAGCCGGTCGTGACCCTCAGCCGGCCGTGAGAGGCGCTCAGCCGGTCGTGACCCTCAGCCGGCCGTGAGAGGCACTCAGCCTGCCGTGACCCGCAGGCGGCTCAGTTTGATCAGGGGTAGGGCGAGGACGGCCAGGGTGAGGCCGAGGGCGCCGACGGCCAGCATCGCGCCGCGCAGGCCGGTGGCGGATGACCAGTAGCCCACGTAGACCGGGCCGAGCAGGAACCCGAGATATGACACGACGGTGACGATTGAGGTGGCGCGGCCGCGCGAGGACTCGTCGACGTTGCGCGAGACGATGCTGAGCAGGGTCGGGAACAGGGCGGCGGTGCCGGCGGCGGCCAGCACCAGCCCGGCCAGGGCCACGGGCATCGACGGCGCCCAGGCCAGCACCGTGGCTCCGGCGGCGGCCACGATCGAGCCGGCGACCACCACCGTACGGGCGTGGGCCGGGCTCAGCGTGCTGACCGCGAAGCGGGTGACCGCCACGACGGCGGCGAACGCGGCCGGGGCGATCGCGCTCAGCCCGGCCGCGGCCGCGAGCACGTCCTCCATGAAGACCGCGCTCCAGCTCTGGTGCGCGTTCTCGCTCGCGAAGGCCAGGGCGCCGAGCGCGCCGAGGAGCAGGAGCGGGCCCAACGCCGTACGGGGGGAAGGGTTGCCGCTCTGGAACGAGGTGACGGCGCCGGATGGGAGGCGGAGGCGGACCGCGGCGCCGGCGGCCAGGGTGACCAGGAGGACGGCGGCGAACGGGACCCAGGTCGGGGCGTCGAGGGCGTAGGCGGCGCCGGTGCCGAGGCTGGACCCGACGACGGCGACGGAGAAGGTGGCGCCGGCCCGGGTGATGATCGGGCGGCCGCTGAGCTGCTCGGCCCGGCCCGCGATGGAGTTGGCCGCGACGTCGGCGGCGCCGCTGGTCATGCCGACGAGGATCAGCCCGGCGGCCAGGCTGAGCAGGCCGTGACCGGTGGCGGCGGTGATCACGCCGGCCAGGCCCAGCGCGACCAGCAGGTATGACGAGCAGCGCAGGCCCCAGCGGTCGAGGGCGCGGCCGGTCAGCAGCATGGCGGGCAGGGCGCCGGCGCTGATGAAGAGCAGGGCCGTGCCGAGCTGGGCGTCGTCGAGGGCGGCCTGCTCCCGGATGCGGGGGATGGCCGCGCCCCACGTTCCCCAGAAGGCGCCGAAGGCGATGAAGGCTGTGTACGCGGACATTGTGTAACGCTACACAGATAGGATCCGGCCATGCAACAGCGGCGACGGGTGACCATGGCCGACGTGGCCCGCGCGGCCGGAGTGTCGCCGATGACCGTTTCGTATACGTACAACCGCCCGCAGCGGGTGTCGTCCGAGACCCGGGAGGCCGTGCTCGCGGCGGCGGCCCGGCTCGGCTACGGCGGACCCGACCCGAGCGCGCGCTCCCTGCGTTACGGGGCGACGCGCACGCTCGGGGTCGTGCTGGGTGAGCACCTGACGTACGCGTTCGACAACCCGCAGGCGGTGGAGTTCCTGGCCGGGATAGCCGAGGTGTGCGCCGACCGGGGCTACGGCATGCTGATCGTCCCGACCGGGGCCGGGCCCGACGACCCCGATCGGGTGGCGGCCGCGGCCGTCGACGGTTACGTCATGTGGACCACCACCGACGACGACCCGGTGCTGACGGCGGCGCGCGGCTCGGGGCGACCGGTGATCGTCCACGGCGGGTCGTTCGCCATCGACAACCGGGCCGCGGCGCGGGCCGTGGGGCTGGTCGTGTTCGCCGGCGCGCGGCGGCCCGCGGTGCTCAGCTTCCCGGTCGACCGGGCGCGGGACACGTTCGTGGCTTCCGGGCTCATGAAGGCTGCATATCCGGTGACGCGCGACCGGCTGGAGGGCTACCGGGAGGCGGTGGTGGAGCTCGGTCTCGACTGGTCCGCGGTGCCGGTCGGCGTGTGCCGCACCAACGACTCGGCGGAGGCCCGGCGGATGATGGAACAGCTGCTGGCCGAGGCGCCCGACATCGACGCGGTGGCCGCCATGAACGATCCGATGGCCCACGCGGCCCAGATCGCGCTGCCGTCGGCGCGGGTGGCGGGGTGGGACGACTCGGCGCTGGCTTCGTCGGCCGGGCTGACCACCGTCGCGCAGTCGTTACGGGCGCAGGGGGCGGCCTGCGCGGCGGCCGCCCTGGGGGAGGCGGCGCCGTCGCTCGAGGACTCCTGGCACATCGTTGCGCGAGCCTCAACCGACTGACCCGGCAGCGATGAGTTCGGACCTCGAGCCCGGTCTGTTCTGGTGACACCGTTCCGGCTGCGGCCCCGGCGTCGTTCCGGCTGCACCCCCGGCGTCACTGCGGCTACACCCCCGGCGTCGTTGCGCTGGCGCCTGACGAAGGAGTAATCATGAGCAAGATCATCGCGTCAATCACGACGTCGGTCGACGGCTATGTCACCGGCCCCGACGACGGCCCGCAATACGGGCTGGGCCGAGGCGGCGAGCGCCTGCACTACTGGGTGATGGGCGGCCCGTGGACGTACGAGGGTGGCCACGACTTCGCCATGCACGGCCCCGACAAGCAGTTCTACGACGAGATGGTCGCGACGATCGGGTCCGGCGTCGTCGGCCGCGGCATGTACGACGCCGCCGGCGCGTGGGGCGGCACCAACCCCGCTCACCGCTCGCCACCCACGCGCGTTACGCGGTGAAGCGCTCGGCAAAGGCCGCATAGATCGGACCCCGGTCGAGGACAGCGAACGTCACGTGCTCGAACCACGGACCAGCGCTTAACGCCCCCGCGAAGGCGTCCGCCACCTCGACCGGGTCATTGCCGAACACGCCGCACCCCCACGCGCCCAGCACCAGCCGCCGGTGCCCGTTCGCCGCGGCCACCTGCAGCACGCGCCGGGCCCGCCGGCCCAGGATCGCGCGAACCTCGGGCAGCCGCTCGGGCTGATTGCGGGCGATCGCCGAGCGGTTGGGGGCCGCCGCGGTCAGGAAGGAAACCGGATAGGCGGCCGGAAGGAGCTCGCCCCGATCGTCGCGAAAGACCGGCACGCGCGGCGAATAGATCACCCGGTCGCTGTAGGTCAGCTCGGGCCGGGCGCGGTGATAGGCGTAGAAGTCGCCCGCCGCGAGCAGGGCCGGGTAGAGCGCCGAACTGCGGGCCACGCTCTCCTCCTGAGCCTTGGCCCCGTTGAGGAACCCGCCACCCGGGTTACGCGCCGAGGCGAAGACCAGACAGGCAAGATCCCCACCCAGCCGCCGGGTAGCCGCCAGCGTCGACTCGTTAGTCACCTCAACGACCGGCCCACCATCGACCGGCGGCGGTACGGCGATCTCGTCATCCGGGCCGTAAAGCCGAGTGCCGGCCACCGCCTTGCTCACCTGATCGCCCAGACTCACCCCGGCGTAGCCACCGCGCTCCGCGATCTCCACACTCTCGCGGGCGATGGCCCGCAACCTACTACTCACCCCAACATCATGACGGCGCGCCACCGAAGCCCGCGACCGATAAAACCCCGCTGCTTTGTCTCGACCGTAGCTGCCGTCCGGGACTGCTCTCTTGTAGCGCCGCGATTCGGGCTGCCAGGTCGCGTAGGTCCACTGGATCGTGCGTGTTGACGCGTACCACCGGTGTCAGGTCGAGTGGTTGTGCCTCTGCCGCCCACCGGGGCCAATCTTCGGCGAGGCGGCGCTGGTCATCGTGGATCTGGTGGCGCCGGCGGGCCGCGTACCGGGTCTGGGCGACGTCGGCCGGGACGTCGCACCAGATCTCGACCGCGCTGTCCGGGCGGCAGAGGCGCAGGCCGGCCTCGACGAAAGCCAGATCCCGCGGCTTGAACCACCAGGACTCCAGCACCACGCGCCCCGGCAAGGCCGCCGCCAGGGACCACATCATGTCGCCGGCCGCGGCCCCCAGTGCGGAGCCCGGAACCGAAGGCACGACCCCCGCGACGGCCTCCTTGAGCGCGTCCTTGGAGATCAGTGGGGCGTCGAGGAGTGAGGCCAGCCCGGTCGCCAGGGTCGTCTTGCCCGAGCCCGGCAGGCCGTTGACGAGAATGAGTTCACCCACTCGGTGATCGTGCCAAACGCAACGGTACGTTTTCGGCATGAGGCTGCACGTGGGTTGTGCGCAGTGGACGCACAAGGCGTGGCCGGTGGCGGGCACGGAGAAGCTGCGGTCGTATGCCGAATGGTGCAACGCCGTCGAGGGCAACACGACGTTCTACGCCACGCCCACCCGCGAGACCGTCACCGCCTGGGCCGAGCAGACCACTGACGACTTCCGATTCGTCCTGAAATTCCCCCGCAAGGTGACTCACGACGAGCGGCTCCGAAGCAGCGGGGACGAGGCGCGGCGGATCTTCCTGGAGGCGATCGAGCCGCTCGGGCCGAGGATCCACGCCCTGTGGATCCAGCTGCCGGCGAGTTTCGGGCCGTCCGATCTGCCCGCGCTGGGCGATTTCCTCCGGCGCCAGCCGTCCGGGTTCCGCTACGCGGTCGAGGTCCGCCATCCCGCTTTCGCCGACGACCCCGGCCCCCTCCACCAGGTTCTCAGCGCCGCCGACGCCGAGTTGGTGCCGTTCGACACGAGCGTCATGTTCGCGAGCCCGCCCACCAGCGACGCCGAGCGCGACGCGTGGTCCAAGAAACCCCGCCTGCCCGTACGTCCCCACGCCGTCACCGATTCCCCGATCATCCGCTATCTCGGCCGCGACGACCCCGCCCGTACGGTCGAGGGCTGGCAACGCTGGCTCCCGGTGATCGCCCGCTGGCTGCGGGAGGGCCGCTCGCCGACGGTCTTCGTGCACACGCCCGACAACGCCGAGGCCCCGGCCCTGGCCCGCCGCTTCCACGCCGAGGTGGCCGCGCTCGTCCCCGGTCTCGAGCCGCTGCCCGAGCCGCAGCCGACCACCCTGTTCTGATCGGCGGCCACCGATGATCGCCGCTCTGAACCACCTGACCGAGCTCGTCGAGGACCGCGAGGTCGACATCGCCGCGGCGGCCCGCAAGCTCGGCACGACCGAATACCACCTGCGGCGCATGTTCTCGTCGCTGGCCGGGATGTCGTTGTCGGAGTACGTGCGCCGGCGCCGCATGACAGTGGCCGCGGCCGACGTCGTCCGCGGCGAGGACGACCTGCTCACCATCGCCGTCCGGCACGGGTACGGCTCGTCCGAGGCGTTCGGCCGCGCGTTCAAGGCCGTGCACGGCGTGAGCCCCGGCGACGTCCGCCGCGACGGTGGGCCCCTGCGCGCCCAGCCCCAGCTCAGGTTTCGCCTGACCGTCGAGGGCGGCCGCCCCATGGACACCCGGATCGCCGACCGCCCCGCCTTCCGGCTGACCGGCCACGCCGTACGGGTCCCGCTCCTCCACGCCGGAATCAACCCGCACATCCAGCGGCACGTCGCCGCGCTGCCCGCCGAGGAACACGCCCGGCTCAAGGCCCTGGGCAACACCGACCCCGCGGGCCTGCTCGCCGTCACCGACGAGGTCCGCCCCGACGCCGCCGAGGGCACCGAGCTGACATACCTGCACGGCGTGGCCGTCACCCAGACCACGATCATCCCGCCCGGCCTCGACACGATCGAGGTGCCGGCGGGCCAGTGGGCGGTGTTCCGCAGCAGCGGCGCCTACCCCGAGTCGCTGCAGTCGACGTGGGCCGCCACCGCGACGGACTGGTTCCCCTCCAACCCGTGGCGCCTGCGCCCGGGCCCGTCGATGGTCGCCTTCGTCGAGCGCGCCGCCGACTTCAGCACCGCCGTCACGGAACTGTGGCTGCCGATCGAGCGATGAGTTGGAGCCGCCCGCCCGGTCCTACCCGGGACGTGTCCGTTCCACGAGACCGCGGGAGACCCCATGCCCACCGTCCAAGCCATCCTCAGCACCGCCGACCTCGACCGCCAACGCGCCTTCTACGAGGGCCTGCTAGGCGCCGTCGAAACCATGCGCCACCCGGCGGAGGGCGCCCCCTTCTACATCGGCCTGACCCTCGGCGACTCCGGCTTCGGCCTGGTCAACGAGCCCGGCACCCCTTCATCCCCCCGCTTCGCCCTGAGCATCGAAGTCGACGACGTCGACGCCCTGCTCCCCAAGGTCGAAGCAGCGGGCGGCCAGGTGCTCGGCCCCCCGACCGACATGCCGTGGGGCCAACGCGTAGCCCACGTCCACGACCCCGACGGCAACCTGATCAACCTGACCCACACCACCGTCCCCTGACGCCGAGCCGTCCTCGCCACCACCCGTCGCCGCAGCAGCCGGCTCGGCCCTAGCGCCACCCCCAGCTGAACGGGTTCCACGCCGAACGGCAGCCCGGGCGCAACCCGGCCGGACGAGCTCCAGCGCCGCCCCAGTTGAACGAGGGGTTCACGCCGAACGGCAGGTCCAGCGCCACCCCAGCCGAACGAGCGTCCACGCCGAACGGCAGCCCCCGCGCCACCTGGCCGGGCGGCAGCTCCAGCGTCACCTGGCCGGGCGGCAGCTCCAGCGTCACCTGGCCGGACGACAGTCCCAGAGCCACCCCAGCTAATAGACGGTCCACGCCGAACGACAGCCCCGGCGCCACCCGGCCGAACGACAGCCCCAGCGCCACCCCCACCCAATGAGACAGCCCCAGCGCCACCTCAGCCGAACGAAAGCCCCAGCCCAGCCGGCAACCGTAGTTTCCTTCTGCCGGCGGAAGGGCGTTCCATCACGGGCGATGGACCCGGATGACATGGGTGTTTGTCCTTTCGCAGGCTGAGAGAGACGGCCGGCCGGACATTGTCAGGGTGACACCGGTGTCTTGGTGGGCCTGGTCCGGCGCGTCGTGGGGGAAGGGCTTGGGCGCCGGGGCGTAGCGGCTGCGAGCTGCGGCGCTGGACATTGGGG
The DNA here is from genome assembly GCF_016785085.1 of Paractinoplanes lichenicola. Classification (GTDB taxonomy): domain Bacteria; phylum Actinomycetota; class Actinomycetes; order Mycobacteriales; family Micromonosporaceae; genus Actinoplanes; species Actinoplanes lichenicola. The sequence goes on along the minus strand of NZ_JAENHO010000028.1, from coordinate 42,884 downwards.
GTGTAGCGCTGGGGCCGGGGCGCTCGGGGCTGAGGGGCTGGGGCGCTGTGGGCGGGGGCGCTGAGGGGCGGGGTATCGAGGGGTGGAGCCCTGTGGGCTGGGGCCGTGAAGGTTGGGCCCGAGGTCCGGGGTGTCGAGGGCGGGGCGGCGTGGGCCGGGGCGGCGTGGTTTTTCAGTGGAGCAGTGTCGTGCGGGGGGAGTGGCCGTAGGCGGAGCGGTAGTCGGCGGCGAAGCGGCTTAGGTCGAGGTAGCCCCAGCGGTGGGCGATCGCGGTTACGGTGGCGCCGTCGGTGGGGTCGGCGGCCAGCAGGTCGTGGTGGGCGCGGTCCAGGCGGGTGCGGCGCAGGTAGGCCATCGGCGTCGTGTCGAGGTGGCGGCGGAAGGCGGCCTGCAACGCGCGCGGGGTGATGCGGGCCGCGTCGGCTATGCGGGTGGCGGTGAGGGGCTCGGCCAGGTGGGTCTCGATGAACGACACCGCGCGGCGGACCGCGGCGGGCGGGGCCGGGCCGGTGGCCGGGCGGTGGGGGGCGGCCATGGCCGTGTTGGGGAAGGTGACCAGCGCCGCCGTGGCGGCCAGGTCGGTGGCGGCGCTGACGGCCAGGGGGTTGTGCAGCGGCTCGGCGTCGGCGGTGAACAGGTTGTACAGGTAGGCCATGGTGTGCCGCCAATACAGGGCCTGGTCCCGCGACACCGGGGTCATGGCGTCGAACCGGAAGCCGGCCCGGTCGGTGCCCGTACGGGCGGCGGCCGTCTCGGCGACCACGGCGGCGTCGAGTGTCAGCCCGTGCATGTCGAAGTCGCTGCACAGGTTGGTCAGCGCGCGGCCGGGGCGGTGCAGCAGCACGTCACCGGGACGGGTGACCGCCGTGTCGCGGCCGTCCCGGGTTTCGAGCAGTCCGTCGGCCAGCACCACGAAGATGAAACTGTCAGTGGTGCGGAACTGCACGGTCACGTCCATCGTGTAGCGGACCCGGCTCAGCGTGATCGGCCCGGCCCGCACGGACTGCTGCCGATAGCTGAACCGGCGCTGGACGTGGTGCATCCGGAACCGGTAACCGGTGTAGATCCGGCTGAGCACCTCGTGTGCCCGTTCGGGATCGTCGGTGGCGAAGTCGACTCGGTTGTCCACATCGCGCTCCTTCTGCCCGGGAACGGAAGTGACTGTGTCCGAAACGTATCAGCGGGCGGGCGCCGGATGCTTCTCCCAGGTGTCCCTCAGATTGGTGGCTCGCAGTGCCGCGTTGATGCCGAGCCAGCGGATCGGCTCCGGTTCCCAGCGCCGGGAGCGGTGGCCCACCCAGGGCAGCCCGGTCCGTTCGGTCTCGCGCCCCGCGATCAGGTCGGCCAGCGTGCGTCCGGCCAGGTTGGCCGCCGCCACCCCGTCGCCCACGTAGCCGCCGGCCCAGGCGACGCCATCCTGCAACCCGACGCTGGGCATCCAGTCGCGCGGGATGCCGAGCGGGCCGCCCCACCGGTACGCGATCTCGGGCCGGATCCGGAACATGTCGGCCAGGGTCTCCTGCAAGCTGTCGAAGACCGACGGCACCTGGTCGTACGAGGGCTCGACGCGTGACCCGAAGTGATAGGGCGCGCCGCGGCCGCCGAACGCGAGCCGGTCGTCGGCCGTACGCTGGCCATAGATGATCATGTGGCGCTCGTCGGTGAACGTCTCGCGCCGGGCCAGCCCGATCCGTTCCCAGTCGGCGGCGGGCAGCGGCTCGGTCGCGATCATCAGCGAGTAGACCGGGGCCAGCGCGCGCCGATGCCCGGAGAGCTGGGCCGTGTAACCCTCGAGCGCCCGCACCACCGTGCCCGCGGTGACCGTGCCGTGATCGGTGACCACCGACCCGCGCGAAAGGGACAAAACGCGTGTGCCCTCATAAACTGCAACTCCGCGCTGCAAAACCGCAGCCAAGAGGCCGCGCACCAGGCGAGCAGGATGCAACGCGGCGCAATCGGGGCTGTAAACCCCGCCCAGCACGTCGGTGGCGTTGCAGATAGCGGCAGCCGACGAGCGGGACAGGAAGCCGGGGGAGCGCCGAGCCCGCCGCAGCTGCGCGGGGGAGCGGGCCAGCGAGATGGTCCCGCCCTTGGCGTAGTCGCAATCGATCCCCACCCGCCCGACCTCATCGACCGCATCGGCCAGTGCAGCATGCATCGCCGCCGCCTGGGAGGGGCCGTACCGGCGCGCGAGTTTGGCCTCGCTTACCGGGAACAGCCCCGAGGCCCACCCGCCGTTGCGCCCCGATGCCCCGAACCCGCAGTACGACGCCTCGAGCACCGCGATCGACAGCGACGGCGCGAGCTGCGACAGGTAGTAGGCCGTCCACAATCCGGTGTAGCCGCCCCCGGCGATCGCCACGTCGTACGACCGGTCGCCCGGCAGCGGCGGCCGCGGCGTGATCGGGTCGAGGGTGCTCAGCCAGAAGGACGGAATCATCGAGTTCCCCACGCGTACGTCTGTTTGGCCAACTTGAGATACATGAAGGTCTCGCAGGCGATCACGCCCTTGATCGACCGGACCTTCTCGTTGAGCAGGTCGAGCAGGTGCTCGTCGTCGGTGCAGACCAGCTCGACGAGCAGGTCGAAGCCGCCGGCGCAGATCACCACGTAGTCGACCTCGGGGATCTGGGCGATCTCGTCGGCGATGGCACGCAGGTCGCCGTTCACCTTGAGGCCGACCATCGCCTGCCGCGCGAAGCCGAGCGTGAGCGGGTCGGTCACCGCCACGATCTGCATCAGGTCGCCGTCGAGCAGGCGCTGCACCCGCTGCCGGACCGCCGCCTCGGAGAGGCCGATCGTCTTCGCCAGCGTCGCGTAGGACATTCGCCCGTCGCGCTGCAGGTGCTCGATGATCTGCTTGTTGATGTCGTCGAGTGCCACGTCCGCCGTCACGCCGCGATTCTTCCCGCCGGGCAGGTCGACGGCAATCGAATCACTCGTCCGGTTTGCGGCCGTCGATGGAATCCGCACCGGAACGTCCCCCTCACTGTTCGTCAACCACTGCGTTTATCGCAGAGTTGATCGCTCTTGACAAGCTTTTCCGTGCCGTCAAGGCTCGTGGGACACGGTTTCAGTGCTCGAACGAGAGGCTTACCCCATGCGCATCCTCGCCGTCGGAGCGGGCGGTGTCGGATCCGCCGCCGCGCTGATCGCGGCCCGCCGCGACTTCTTCGACCTGTTCGTGATCGCCGACTACGACCTCGGCCGGGCGGAGACGGCGGCGGCGAAAACGAGCGATGACCGATTTGTCGCAGCGAAGATCGACGCCTCCAGCGCCGAAGCGGTAGCCGCACTCTGCCGCGAGCACGAGATCACCCACGTCTTCAACGCCGTCGACCCGCGCTTCGTCATGCCGGTCTTCGACGGTGCCGCGGCCGCCGGCGCCCACTACCTCGACATGGCGATGTCGCTGTCAAAACCACACCCGGTTTCCCCGTACGAGGAAACCGGCGTGAAACTGGGTGACGAGCAGTTCGCGGTGGCCGGGCAGTGGGAAGCGGCGGACCGGTTGGCCCTGGTCGGCATCGGCGTCGAGCCCGGCCTGTCCGACATCTTCGCCAAGTACGCCGCCGAGCACCTGTTCTCTCGGATCGACGAGATCGGCGTACGGGACGGGGCGAATCTGGTCGTCGAGGGTTATGACTTCGCGCCGTCGTTCTCGGTGTGGACGACCATCGAGGAGTGTCTGAACCCGCCGGTCATCTATGAGCGCGACCGCGGCTGGTACACGACCGAGCCGTTCGCCGAGCCCGAGGTGTTCGACTTCCCGGGCGGCATCGGGCCGGTCGAGTGCGTGCACGTCGAGCACGAGGAGGTCTTGCTGATCCCGCGCTGGGTCGAGGCTCGCAAGGTCACGTTCAAGTACGGGCTGGGCACCGAGTTCATCGACGTCCTCAAGACACTGCGCAAGCTGGGTTTGGACAAGACGGATCCCGTACGGGTAAAAGGTGTTGACGTTTCGCCGCGTGATGTCGTCGCGGCCGTGCTGCCCGACCCGGCCACGCTGGGTGACCGGATGACGGGCAAGACCTGCGCCGGTACGTGGGTGACCGGCACCGGCAAGGACGGCAACCCGCGCGAGGTCTACCTGTATCACCTGGTCGACAACGAGTGGTCGATGCGCGAGTACGGCGCCCAGGCCGTCGTCTGGCAGACCGCCGTCAACCCGATCGTGGCCCTCGAACTGCTCGCCACCGGCACGTGGACCGGCTCCGGCGTACTGGGTCCCGAGGCTTTTGACCCGGTGCCCTTCCTGGACAAGCTGGTCGAATACGGCTCGCCCTGGGAGCTGCAGGAACGTTAGTGAAGCGGGGGCCGCCCGCCAGCGGCCCCCACGTTCTACTTGCGTCTGCTAACTGCCCTAACCCGGCGAGTGCCTCCTCACCGGTTACAAGGCAATCGCCACGCGGAGCGGAGCGATGCCATTAAACAGCGTGCATCACGTGCTTGATGCGGGTGTAGTCCTCCAGGCCGTACACGGAAAGGTCTTTGCCGTGGCCGGAGTGCTTGAACCCGCCGTGCGGCATCTCGGCCACCAGCGGGATGTGGCAGTTGACCCACACGCAGCCGAAGTCGAGCCGCTGCGTCATCCGCATCGCGCGGCCGTGGTCCTTGGTCCACACCGAGGAGGCCAGGCCGTATTCGACGCCGTTGGCCCAGGCCACCGCCTCGTCCTCGTCGCTGAACTGCTGGACCGTGATGACCGGGCCGAAGATCTCGTCCTGGATCACCTCGTCGGTCTGCTTGAGTCCGGAGACGACGGTGGGGGAGTAGAAGTAACCCCGGTCGCCGACGCGAGCGCCGCCCGCCCCGAGCACCGCGTGGTCGGGCAGCCGGTCGACGAAGCCCGCCACCCGCTCGAACTGGCGGGCGTTGTTGAGGGGGCCGTAGAGCACGTCCTCGTCGTCGGCCGCGCCGGTCTTCGTGCCCTTCGCGGCCTCGCTCAGCGCCGCCACGAAGTCGGAGTAGACCCGCGGTGACGCGAGGACCCGGGTGGCCGCCGTGCAGTCCTGGCCCGCGTTGAAGTAGCCCGCCTCGGCGATGGCGGCGGCCGCGGCCGCGATGTCGGCGTCGTCGAAGACCACGACCGGGGCCTTGCCGCCCAGCTCCAGGTGGGTGCGCTTGAGGTCGGCGGAGGCGGCCGAGGCGACCTCCATGCCCGCGCGGACCGAACCGGTGATCGACACTTGCTGCGGCGTCTTGTGGGTGACCAGCGCCCGGCCGGTGTCGCGGTCGCCGACGACGACGTTGAGCACGCCCGGCGGCAGGAACTCGGCGGCGATCTCGGCCAGCATCACCGTGGTGACCGGGGTGGTGTCGGACGGCTTGAGCACGACCGTGTTGCCGGCCGCGATCGCCGGCGCCAGCTTCCAGACCGCCATCATCAGCGGGTAGTTCCACGGCGTGACCTGCGCGCACACGCCGATCGGCTCACGCCGTACGTAGCTCTCGAAGCCCTGCATGTATTGCCCCGCCGACCGGCCCTCGAGCAGCCGGGCCGCGCCCGCGAAGAACCGGATCTGGTCGACCGCCGGCGGCAGCTCCTCGCTGGCGGTCAGGCCCAGCGGCTTGCCCGTGTTCTGCGACTCCGCCTTGACCAGCTCGCCGGCCCGCGCCTCGATGGCGTCGGCGAACTTGAGCAGCGCCTGCTGCCGCTCGCTGGGCGTGGTGTTGCGCCACTTCTCGAACGCGGCCGAGGCGGCGCCCATCGCCTTGTCGACGTCGGCCTCGCCCGACACCGGGGCCGAGGCGAAGACCTCGCCGGTGGCCGGGTCGATCAGGTCCTCGTAGCGGCCGTCGGCGGGCGCGGCCGCCTCGCCGCCGATGAAGTTGTGCAGCACGGTCTTCGCGGTCACACGATCTCCAGACGCAGGATACTGATGTTTGGCAGCCATCCTGCCACTGATTCCGTAGCAGACAAGAGTTCGGCCTCAGCTCCCGCGGAGCCCGGCCGAAGCGGGAAGAGTGGGGCCGACAGCGGGCGCGACCGGTGCGGACGGCCGGCTGACCGACGCCGCCCGGCTGCAACGCCTGCGCGGCACCGGCATGCTCGACGGCCGCACCTATCCCTCGCTCGACCGCCTGGCCCGGGCCGCGGCCCACCAGCTGCGCGCGTCACGGGCCCTGGTGTCGCTGGTCGGCTCGGAGCGGCGCCGGGTCGTGGGGCACTCGGGCACCCCGCCTAACCGCACGTTCTGCCTGCTCGTGGTGGACACGGACGCCCCGCTGATGATCTGCGACGCCCGCATCGACGACCGGGTGAGCGGGCATCCGGCGCTGGCCGACGGCGTCATCGCGTACGCGGGCTTCCCGATCCGCAGTCCCGACGGCTACCCGCTCGGCGCGTTCGGCGTGCTGGACGACCGCCCCCGCGACTGGGAGCCGCGCGAGCTGCTGCTCATCGAGGACCTGGCGGCCGCGGCCGAGACCGAGATCGCGCTGCGGACCGGCGAGCGCGAGCTGGCCCTGACCGCGGACCGGCTGCGCGGGATGCTCACCAACGCCCCCGACGCGCACATCGCGATCGACGCGTACGGGGTGGTGACCGGCTGGAACGCCGCCGCCGAGCAGATCTTCGGCTGGTCCGCGGCCGAGGCGGTGGCCCGTCCGGTGGCCGATCTGATCATCCCGGACCGGTTCGTGGCGGCGCACTCGGCCGGGCTGGCCCGGATGCACAGCGGCGGCCCGTCCACGATCATGGGCCGGCGCGTCGAGCTGGTCGCCCGCAACCGCGACGGGGCCGAGTTCCCGGTCGAGATGAGCCTGATGCAGGCGGACGGCGGGTTCCACGCGTTCCTGCACGACATCACCGCCCGCCAGGCCGAGCGCCGCCAGCTCGAGCACGAGCGGGCGTTTCTGCAGGCGCTGCTGGACAGCCTCGACACCGGGGTCGGCGCGTGCGACGAGGACGGCCGGCTGACCCTGTTCAACCAGGCGCTGCGCGACATCCACGGGCGTGGGGTGCGCGAGGAGCTGCCCGCCGCGGACTGGTCCCGCGCCTACGACATGTACGGCCCGGACGGGCGTACGCCGTTGCGCGCCGACGAGATTCCGCTGATCAAGGCGCACGCGGGGGAGCGGGTCGACGGGGCCGAGATGGTGATCGCGCCGGAGGGGGCGCCGGCCCGCCGCTTCCACGTCAACGCGCGCCCGCTGGAGACCCCGGACGGCCGCCGCCTCGGCGCGGTGGTCGCCATGCACGACATCACCGAGCAGCGGCGCGTCGAGACGTTCCGCGAGCTGCGCCTGGCCGTCGCGCGGGGGCTGGCCGACTCGCACAGCGCGGGCGAGGCGGCCGACCGTACGGTGGCCGCGGTCGGCGCCGGGCTGGGCTGGGCGCTGGGCGAGTTCTGGCAGGCCGACGACCTGTCCGGCACGATCGTGCGGGTCGGCAACTGGGCGGCGCCGGGTCACGGCGTCGTCGACCGGCCCCCGCTCGTGCGGCGCGGGGTGGGGATCGCCGGGCGGGTCTGGGACAGCGGCACCGAGCTGTGGATCCCCGAGGTGCTCGACGACCCCCGTACGGTGCTGAAAGCGGCCCAGGTGCGGGCGGCCGGGCTGCACAGCGCGATCGGCGTGCCCGTGCGCTCGGACCAGAAGATCCTCGGCGTGCTGCTGTTCCTCACGGCCGTGCCGCTGGAGCCCGACCCCGAGATCCTCGACCTGCTCGACGGCGTGTGCGCGCATCTGGGCCGGCACATGGAGCGGCGCCGGGCCGAGGAGCTCGCGCTGAGCCTGGCCGCGACCCAGGCCCGGCTGGCCGCGAACCGCGAGGAGATGGTCGGCATGGTCAGCCACGAGCTGCGCAACCCGCTCGGGGCGATCCGCAGCTACAGCGAGACCCTGCTCGACGACCCGCACCTCAGCGACGAGCAGCGGCACCTGGCCGAGGTGATCGACCGGCGCTCGGCCCACATGCAGCACCTGGTGGACGACCTGCTCGACCTGGCCCGGCTCGAGGCCGGCCAGCTGCACATCGACCCGCAGCCCATCTCGGCCGCCCGGCTGGTGCGCGAGGCGGTGCAGGCCCAGCAGCCGGCCGCGGACGCCAAGGGCCTGACGCTGCGGCTCGAGGTGCCGCGCCACCTGCCGGTGCACGCCGACCCCGTACGGCTGCGTCAGGTTCTCGACAACCTGGTGGCCAACGCGGTCAAGTACACACCCGGCGGCGGCACGGTCTCGGTGACCGCGCACCTGACCGCGGGCGAGGAGGGCGACGCGGTCATCGAGGTCGCCGACACCGGCATCGGGGTGCCCGCCGAGGAGTACGACCGGCTGTTCGACCGGTTCTTCCGGGCCAGCAACGCCGTGCGCAACGGCACCAAGGGCACCGGCCTCGGCCTGGCGATCACCAAGGCCATCGTCGACGCCCACGGGGGCTCAGTGTCGGCCACTCCCGTCCCCGCGGGCGGGAGCGTCTTCGCGGTCACCCTGCCCGTCGCCGGCGACTGACCTCTCCTTGCTGCTGCCGCTGGACGCGATCTTCTTGTTGCTGCCGCTGAACGCGATCGCGAACGCGAATCCGATGGAGACGCCGAACATCAGCGCCACGATGAGGTTGTCGCTGAACATCGGAATGGCGATGGCTATGCCGATGGAGATGCCGGCGACCCACGCCCAGGTGGGGATGTTCCACTTCATGCGCCCCATCAGTACCCGCTGCCCCGGCACCCATGCCTACCTGCTTGTTTTGCGACGGGCGGGTCGTCGGAGCGGTAATGATCGTTAGGAGTCACGGAAGATCACACGAGGGGGTCGGAAACATGCGTGCGCTGGTGCGGGTCGTAGTCGCTGGGGCGGTCGTGGCCGCCGGGATCGCGATGGGCGGGCCCGCGAACGCGGCGGTGACGTACGACCCGGAGACCAAGAAGGGCTACGTCGGCAAGACCGACCTGCTCAAGGCGTTCGGCTGGACCGAGGCCACGCTCAACGCCAAGGCGGCCGGGATCGTCTTCAACCACGACTTCTGGACCGACGACACCTACTCGGTGACCTGCGGCAAGCGGACGTTCGCGCTGGTGCACCACCGCGAGTTCGGCCGCTACGAGCTGTTCGACGCGGCCGTCACCGGTAAGAAGGCGCGCGACGCCCAGGGTTACGCGGCCAAGGTGACCGGCTTCTGGGTGACCGGCCCCCGCTTCGGCATCTCGGGCACGACCGTGGGCCCGGCGCCCGGTCAGCCGTGCCCCGACGACGCCAAGAGCAAGGTCACGAAGGCCAAGCTCACGGCGACGTCGAAGGGCTGGGCGCTGCAGGTCAGCTCGGGCGAGCTGAGCCGCCAGCTCCGTTCCGGTACGACAAAATGAGCGCGGGCAGCCCGGCCACGCTCTCCAGGATCTCGGCCGGCTTCTCCCGCTCCAGCTCGGCACGGGTCTGCGCGCCGCTGAGCACGCCCGTCACGAGGCCCGCGCCCGCGGCGTGACCGGCCTGGATGTCGAGCACGGTGTCGCCCGCGGTGACCACCGACAGCGGGTCGGTGACACCGGTCAGCCGCATGGCCCGGCGGATCATGTCGGGGCTCGGCCGGCCCGCGTCGACGTCCTCGGCGCAGACCACCGCGTCCAGGTGCTCGCCGGTCCGCCAGCCCACCGCGGCCAGCAGTGGATCGGTCACGGCGTGATCAAAACCGGTCGTCAGAGCCACCCGTACGCCGTTTGACCGCAGCTGTGCGAGCGCCTGCGGCACCCCCGCCACGGGCACCGGCGGCAGCGCGGCGTACGCGGCGTTGAGCCGTTCCACGAAGCGGGCGTGCAGCTCCTCGGTCGCCGCCGGGTCACCGGTCAGCGCGGCCAGCGCGGCCCGCTTGTCGGCCCCCATCCAGCGCCGCAGCTCGTGGTCGGGGGCGGCCGGGCCGTGCTCGGCGACGACGTCGGCCAGCACGCGATAGACCGTGCCGCCCTCCTCGACAGTGGTGCCGGCGATGTCGAGAACGGCCAGGGTGATCATGCGGCCTCCGGGGTGAGACGGCGGCGGACCACGGCGGACAGCCGGTCCACGGCGATGATCAGCACCAGCACGACCAGGATGTGCGTGAGCATCTGGTCGAACTGGAACAGCTGGATCGACTGGTTGATCAGGAAGCCGATGCCGCCCGCGCCGACCAGGCCGAGCACCAGCGACGAGCGCACGTTGACGTCGAACCGGTAGAGCAGCAGCCCGACCAGCTGCGGCAGCACCGAGGGCAGCAGCGCGTGCGCGGCGACCTGGATGCGACCCGCGCCGGCCGAGCGCAACGCCGTGGCCGGGCCCGGATCGGCCTCCTCGAGCGTCTCCGCCCACAGCTTGCCCATCACCCCGACGTTGTGCGCGACCAGCGCGAGCACGCCCGGGAAGGGGCCGAGGCCGACGGCCGTGACGAAGATCAGCGCGAACACGACGTCGGGCACGGCGCGCAGGAACGACAGGATCGCCCGGGTGACCTGATAGACCCAGCCGGCCGGGCTGATCGTGCGGGCGGCCAGCAGCGCCAGAATCAGCGACAGCGGGACCGACAGGGTGGTGCCGAGCAGGCCGATCCAGAGGGTGACCAGCGAGGCCTCGGCGCTCTCGAGCAGCAGGTCGGGGGAGAGGTCGGGCGGGATCGCCTCGGCCAGGAAGTCGGCCATCCCCGCCCAGCCCTCGGCCAGCGCGGCGAAGGAGATGTCGGTGGCCCGCCAGGCGATGACGTGCACGGCGACCACGACGGCCGCGATGATCCAGCCCACGACCACCGTACGGGGGTTGCGGGGTTTGGGTGGGACCTTGGCGCGGGGCGCTTCGAGCACGCTCACGGTGTCGCCACCTCCGGCTCCCGATTCTCATACAGAACGTCCACGGGCTGGTTCGGGTCGCCCTCGAGGACGACCACGCCGTCGCGCAGGCCGACGATCCGGTCGGCGTGCCGCCGGGCCAGGTCGGGCTGGTGCAGCACAGCCAGCACGGCCAGCCCCTCGGCATGCGCGAGTTGGGCCAGCAGCGCCAGCACCTGCTCGGCGGCGGCCGGGTCGAGCGCCGACACCGGCTCGTCGGCCAGCACCACTGGCGCCCGCTGACACAGGGCGCGGGCGATCGCGACCCGCTGCTGCTGCCCGCCGGAGAGGCTCCCGGCCCGGTCGTGGGCCCGGTTGGCCAGGCCGACCCGCTCCAGGCAGCCCATCGCCTCCTCGCGGACGTCGCGCGGGAACAGCGCCGGGGTCAGCGACTTGTGCAGCGGCAGCCGCGCCAGCGCACCCGCGCAGACGTTGTCGAGCGCCGACCGCCGGCCGACCAGGTGGATCTTCTGGAAGACGAGGGCGGTGTCCCGGATGCCGCGCGGCTTCTCGTCGACGGTGACGCTGCCGCGCGCGGCCGGGGTCAGCCCCGCGGCCGCCTTGAGCAGCGTCGACTTGCCCGAGCCGTTGGCACCGAGCACGGCCAGCAGCTCACCCCGGCCGACGGCGACGTCGACACCGTGCAGGATCTCGCGGTCGCCGTAGTGCACGACGATGTCGGCCAGCCGGAGCATCAGACGTCCTTCTCGGTCAGGCCCAGCGTGTCGGCCAGGTCGAACAGCGGCTGGTACGTCGACTGGTCGACCGCCACCAGCGGGCCCGCCGGGTCCACGTCGAGCAGGGCGCCGATCTCCTTGACCGCGGCCGGGTCCAGGTTGAGCAGGGCGTCCTTCATCGCGCTCTTGAATTCCGGGGCCATGTCACCCCGTACGGTGATGGGGTCGTTGGGAATGGGCGCCGAGGTCCACACCTGACGGAACTTGGCCTGGTCGAAGGTGCCCGACTCGGTCGCCGTGGCCAGCTGCTGCGAATTGATCTCGGCGGCGTCGACCGCGCCCTTGGTCAGCGCGAGCAGCGCCTCCGGGTGCCCGCCGGCGTAGTTGAGCTTGAGGTCCTTCTGGTCGATGCCGGCGTCCTTGAGGGCCTTGCGGGGCAGCGCGTCGCCCGAGGTCGAGCCGATCGACGACAGCGCCAGCGAGCGGCCGCGCAACTGCTCGAGGCCGGTGATGTCGGAGTCCTTGGGCACCCAGATCCCGGCCGTGTAGGTGGACAGCTTGCCGTCGGCGCCCGCGAACGACGCCATCGCCTCGGCCTTGGCCCGCTTGCTGGCGAAGACGTAGCCGAGCGGCCCGAACATGGCGATGTCGAGCTTGCCGTTCTGCATGGCCAGCACCTCGGCCGAGTAGTCCTCGGTGACCTGCACCTTGACCGGGCAGTTGAGCTTGGTCTGCAGGGCCGCGCCGAGCGCCTCGGCGGCCGGGGTGAGCTTGGCCGGATCCTCGAACGGCTCGACGCCGAACCGGATCTCGCCGCCGGGGCAGGTGGGGGAGTCGCTCGCGGAGTCGTCCCCGGTGCCGCCGCAAGCGGTCAGGGCGAGCGCGGCGACAAGGACGGTGGCAATGGCGCGGATCTTCATGAGTTCTCCATCAGGTCGAGCACGGTGGGGGCGAGGCCGAAGGCGGTGGTCATGCCGATGCCCGAGGTGACGGCGACCGCCATGACCCCGGGCGCGACGGGTGCGCGCAGGAACTCGCCGTCGGCGCCGGCATAGACACCCCGCCAGCGGCGTACGACGGTGAGGTCGGTCTTGAGCAGGTCGCGGGTCTCGGCGAGCATCAGGTCGTCGAGCGCCTCGTCGCTGAAGGGCTCGTGGGTGCGGGCGTACGCGTGGGTGTCGCCGACGACGAGGTCGCCGTCCGGCAGCTGGGTGAGCATGTGGTTGACGACCGCGCCGAGCATCTCGGGCCGCTCCCGCGACCAGCGCTCGCGCAAAGCCTTGGCGCCGGCGGTGGCGGCCAGGGCGGGGTAGCGCAGCATCGAGCTGCCGGTCAGCACGGCCGGTTCGATCCGCAGGCCGGGCGCGCGCAACTGGAGCATCTGCAGGACACAGCGCTGCAGCCCGGCCTCGTCGGCGATCCCGGGCAGCAGGCGGTCCAGGTTGTGCCCGGCGCAGACGACGATGCGCTCGGCCCGGATCTCGCCCCGGCCCGTACGCACGAGGCCCGGCTCGACGCCGAGCACGGGGTTCGACCACTGCACCCGTACGCCGGGCTGGTTCTGCAACCACGCGGCGAGGGCACCCGCCGCACGCCGTTGATCGACGCGGAGATCACGGGGAAAGAAGGCGCCGCTTTCTGCTGCGATCGGCGCTACTTGTTTCAGTTTTTGGGCGCTGAGCAGCACAACTTCGTCGGTGCCGCGCTCGGCCGCCAGCTCTTCCACGGCCTGCCGCTCCTCTTTCGAGCGTGTGGCGACGACCGTGCCGCACTCGGCCACGTCGAAGCCCGCCGTCCGGCCCATTCGCAGCCAGGTGCCGCGTGCTTCCAGTGCGAGCGTCAGGGCCTCGCCGGCCTGGGCGGTGATGCAGGCGTGCCCGAAATTGCGGACGGAGGCGCCGACAGCCCGCTCGTCCCGCTCGATCACGACGACCGACAGGCCACGGCTCACGGCCTCGACGGCGTGGGCCAGACCGACGATGCCGGCGCCGACAATTGCCAGGTCCACTGGGGTGGCATTCACGGGTGTCACGGTGGCATTCACGTTTTTGGCTGAGCAAGACTTGTATTGACAAGTCATCGGCTATTCACCTGGCCAGACCGGCGCGTTCAAGGCTCGGGAGCCGGCTTGTATAGTCCGATCTCGTGACGGAACCGCTGCACCGGACGCTGGCCGCGAAACTGCGCGAGCGGATCCGCGGCGGGGACCTGCCGATCGGCGCGTCGCTGCCGTCCGAGGCCGAGCTGTGCCGCGAGTTCGACGCGTCCCGCGGCCCGGTGCGCCAGGCCCTGGCCACGCTGCGCGAGGAAGGCCTGATCGGCGGCGGGCAAGGCAAACGCCCCGTGGTGCTCGACGCCGTGCCGGCCCAGCCGTTCGAGTCGTTCCTGTCCTTCACGCTGCGCGCCGAGATCACCGGGTACGCCCCCGGCCAGCGCCTGCAGGAGATCGCGCTGCGCCGCCCCGAACCGCCCGTGGCCGCCGCCCTGCAACTCGAACCCGACCAGCTCGCGGTCCAACTGCTGCGCCTACGCCTGCTCGACGGCAAGCCGGCCATGCTCGAACGCATGACATACGTCGAATCCGTCGGCCGCCCCCTGCTCGACGCCGACCTCGACGCCGGCTCGATCTACGCCTACCTGATCGACCGCGGCGTCGACCTGCACGCCGCCCGCCACACCTTCGACGCGATCGCGGCCGACGCCACCGACTCCCGCCTGCTGGGCGTCCCGGTCGGCTCCCCCCTCCTGCGCGAACGCCGCCTGACCACCGACTCCACAGGCACCCCGATCGAATGGTCCGACGACCGCTACCGGCCCGACATCGCCACCGTCACCATGACCAACACCCGCAGCTCCAAGGCCGCCCGGGCGGCGGTCGCTTAACGCCGCGCGGGGCCAGCGGGCAGGGCTCGCTCTCCTCGTTTACCACCGTGGGGGCCGCGCCCGCGCCTGTCAGGTCCGCGCACATCGTGCTCGCGTCCGCTGTGTCCGCCTGCCGCGCTCACTCACCGCGTCGACGCTTGCCGCCCGCCGTGCTTGCCCACCGCTCCCACGCCTGCTGTGCCCGCTCGCCGCGTCCGACCGAGTCTGTCGGCCCCCGGGCTCGTGCCCACCGCGCCGCGTCCGTGCCCACTGCGCCGCGTCCGTGCCCACTGCGCCGCGTCCGTGCCCACTGCGCCGCGTCCGTGCCCACTGCGCCGCGTCCGTGCCCACCGCGCCGCGTCCGTGCCCACCGCGCCGCGTCCGTGCCCACTGCGCCCGTGCTCGTCGCCTCCGAGCTCGTCCTAAGCGTTGGCCCAGCGCTCTCACCCGGCGCTCTCACCCGGCGCTCTCACCCGGCGCTCTGCCGCCGCGTAGCACATTTCGGCCCACCGCCACGGGTTGTCCACAGGCGCGGCGTTGTCCACAGGCGAACCGCCGCCGGCCCGCAATGATCAGCTTTGCCCACTAAAATCGTGCTGGGTGGGGGAACCCCCGGTCGGGTGGGCCCCCGAGTGGGGTTGATCTTGGGTGGGGCGAGGATCATGGCTTGACGGCCTGCCGGGGTGCCTTGCCGGGCCGGAAGGCCTCCTCGAGCCGTCCCAACGGATGCCGCCCCTCGACCAGCTCCGCGAACGGAAACCGCTCGTGCGCCCCGGCCAGAAAGTCCACCCCCGCCTGCAGGTCAGCCGGCCGGTAATTGTGCACCCCCGTGACCGTAAGCAGTTTACGGACCACCCGTTCAGGATCGATCCCCACGGCCGGCCCCGGCGTGACCGACCCGGCCAGCACCAACGTCCCGCCTACGCCCAGCGAAGCCAGCGCCCCCTCCACAGCCACCGCCGCCCCCGACAACTCGATCGCCACGTCGATGTCGCGTACGCCCGCCGCACTTGTCAATACCTCCGCGGCTCCGAACCGGCGAGCCTGTTCCGCCCGTACGGGATCAGGGTCGACAACGGTGACCGTGGCGCCGCGCGAGGCCAGCACGGCCGTCGCGGTCAACCCGAGCATCCCGGCCCCGGTGATCAGGGCCCGCCCCGCGGAGCCCGAGGCGGCGACCGTGGCCATGACCGTCGCCGTGGCGCAGGCGGCCGGGGCGGCAACTTCGTCCGGCACAGAGTCCGGCACCACCGCGATCGCGGAGCCCGGCCCGATCAGCGCGTGCGTCGCGAAGCCGCCGAACAACGGCCGCAGCTCATCGAGCGGCTCGTGCCCGAATTTGCGCAGGTGCCGGCACTTCTGCGGCAGGTCGCGGCGGCAGCGGTCGCACTGCCCGCACGACTCGGTGACCGACCAGATGATTCGCCGCCCGGGTTCGACCCGTGCCCCGGAGCCGGCGGCGACGACCGTGCCCACCTGCTCGTGCCCGAGCACGCTCGGGGCCGGACCGGGCCGCCGACCGCTCATCGTGTGCACGTCGCTGCCGCACACTGTGGCCAAGTCGATCGCGACGAGCAGTTCGCCGGGGTTCAGCTCCCAGGGCAGGGGCGTGGTCGCGACGGTGAACGGGCGACCGGCCCCGTCCCAGCGGGCGTAGTGGGCCAGCGATTCCATACGCCGACCCTAACTTGTCTATACAGGTTCGCTCAACCGATGCCGATCTTCTCGACGTCGGGCGCGATCAGGGCCACCACGCGCTCCTGCTCGCGCGGATACGGGCCGCCGGTGTATTTGGTCGAGATCTCGTCGGCCGCGGCCCAGCCGGCGTCGCCGTCGAGCCATTCGACCACCCGGCCGCGGATGACCACCGGCTCGAACGGGTTGCTGTCGGGCGCGATCGACAGCGCCACCCGGGGGTCGCGGTGCAGATTGCGGGCCTTGCGCGAGCCGGGGCCGGTGAGGAACGCGACGTGGTCGCCGCGGGTGCCGACCCAGACGGGCACGCAGTGCGGCGACCCGTCCGGCAGCACGGTGGCGAGGTGGGCGATGGACGTACCGTCAAGAATGCGGCGCACTTCGGAGTTCATCGTTTTCCTCCAGAAGACTCAGCGGAACTGCGGGACCAGCTCCTCGGCCAGGCGCAGCAGCGGGGCGTGGTCGTAGGCGACGCGCGGGATGTAGAAGAGCACGTAGTCCGCGCCCGCCTCGGCCGCGCGCTCGACCCGGGCGATGGTGTCGGCCGTGGACTCCTCGAGGTCCAACTCGATCGTCGTCGACTTGGTGATCGTGTCGTAGTCGCGGCCCAGCCGGTCGCAGTGCTCGCGCAGCACGCCCAGCTTGTGCCGTACGACCTCGGGGTCGCCACCGCCCACGTTGCAGCCGTCGGCGTACTGTGCGACCAGCTTCAACGTCACCTTCTCGCCGCCACCGCCGAGCCAGAAGTCGGGCTTGCGGCGCGGCTGGTTGATCGGCTCGTCGATCGAGTAGTGCTTGCCCTGGAAGACCGGCCGGTCCTCGGTCCACATCTTGTGAATGATCTCGACGGCCTCGCGGAACTCGCCCATCCGCTGCGGCACGTCCTTCCACTCGTAGCCGTACGCCTTCCACTCGTGCTCGTACCAGCCGGCGCCCAGCCCCGCGATCAGCCGGCCGTGCGACGCGACGTCGACCGTGGACGCGATCTTGGCGTACAGGGAAGGTTGGCGGTAGCCGTTGCAGCCGACCATCTGGCCGATGCGCACCCGGCTGGTGTCGCGGGCCAGCGTGGAGGTCGCCGTCCAGCACTCGAAGACGCTGTTCAACGTGGGCTCGGGCACGGTGTGGAAGTGGTCGTAAAGCCAGATCGCGTCCCACGGGCCGGCGTCGGCGACCCGCGCGACCTCGGTCATCGCCTCGTACTGCTCGACCGGGTCGGCGATCTCGACCAGGTCCATCTTCCAGCCCTGCGGCACGAACACCCCGAAACGTACGCTCATCGCCTCAACCTAATCGACGCTTGGCAAAATCCGCCCGCAGGACCAGAGTGTCGAGTGATCGCGCATCACGGGGGAAGCGGGAACGGATGTACTACATAGCTCTGGGCGCCGTCCGCCGGCGTTCCGGGCCGGCGCTGCTGTTGGCCCTGCTCGCCGCCCTGCTGGCGACCGGGGCGAGCTGCGCCGCGTGGTACGGGCTGAGCGTGGCCTCGCAGTCGGCGGGGGCCGAGGTCGTGCGGTCGCCCGTCGAGGAGCGCGTGATCCTCGTCCGGCAGGCGGGGGAGAGCACCAGCGATCCGCGCGCCGCCCTCGACAAGTTCGCCACGACCGTACGGGGAATGTTGCCTGTGCCGTCGGGAACGCCGGTGCTGGGCGTGGTGGCCGAGGCGACGTACATCTATCCGGGCCGGTCCGGGGCGTCCACCGGGCTGCCGATCGCGTACCGGGACGGGTTCTGCGACCACGTACGGCTGACCGGTGCGTGCCCGGCCGCCGCCGACGACGCCGTGATCAGCGCCGACACCGCTCGCCGGCTCGGGCTGAAGACGGGCGACACGTTCCGGGTGCGCGCGGCCACCTCGCGCTCCGTCCCGATCGAATTCCGCGTCACCGGCGTCTACGAGCACGTCGAGCCGGGCAGCGCGTATTGGAGCGACAAGCTGTTCCGCGCCCAGGGCTCGCTCGACCCGCTGTTCACGTCGCTCGACACGTTCCGGGATCCGTTGCTGATCCGCCAGACGTACGCGTGGGATCTCGACGTGCCGCTGCCCCTGCTCCGCGGCGACGGCGCGTACGACCTGAACGGGCTCGTCAACGAGTCGGCCCCGAGCTTTGCCGGCGCCCGGCTGCAACTGGCCACGCCGACCGGCAAGCTGGTCGACCGGGTTCGCGAGGAGCGCCTGGCCGTGGCCCGGGGCGTGGCGATCGGGCTGGGCCAGCTGGCCGTGCTCGCCTGGTTCGCGATCGGGCTGGCCGGTCGCTACACCGGCCGCGAGCGCCGCGCCGACGCCGGGCTGCTCAAGCTGCGGGGCAGCACGTCCCGCGGCATCCTGCGCCTCGCCCTCAGCCAGCATCTGCTGCCGCTGACCGCCGGCGGCCTGGCCGGCTGGGTGGCCGGCTTCCTGGTCGCCTGGCCGCTGGCCGGGGCGTTGCCGGTGACCGTCGAGCTGTGGGCGGCCCTGCTGCTCTCGCTGGGCCTGGTCGTCGTCGTGCTCGGCATTGCCCTGCTTGTGCTGCTCGCGGTCGACGCCCTGCAGCAGCGGGCTCCGGTCGCGGCGCTGCTGCGGCGGGTGCCGTCGGCCCGGCGCGACTGGCGGTCCGGGGTGATCGATCTGGCCTTGATCGCGCTGGCCGCGGGCGCGGTCTATCAAGCCCGTACGAGTGGGAGCGGGCTCGGCATCGTGGCGCCCGCCCTGGTCGCGCTGGCCGTGGGCCTGCTGCTGGCCCGGCTGCTGCGGCGGGCGGCCGACCGGGTGGGCGCGGTGGCGCTGCGGGCGGGCCGGATCCGGCTCGGGCTGACCGCCGTACGGGTGTCCCGCCAGCCCGGCACCGACCGCGTGTTCGCCCTGGTGGTCGTCTCGGTCGCGCTGATGGCGCTGACGCTGGGCACGTTCGCGGCGGGCCGGGCCGAGCGGGCCGATCGCGCCGGCGTCGAGCTGGGCGCGCCCCGGGTGCTCACGGTCTCCGCCACCAGCAGAACAGAGCTCCTGTACGCGGTGCGCCGCGCCGATCCCGAGGGCCGCTACGCCATGGCCGCCGTGGTCGACACCGGCGGCACCCCACCCGTGCTGGCCGTGGACAGCAACCGGCTGGCCGCCGTAGCCACCTGGCGCCCCGAGTACGGCCCGGTGACCGCGCTGACCGCCACGCCCGCCCCGGCCGCGCTGCCCCTGATCACCGGTGACCGGCTCACCGTGGCCGTGACCAGCCGCCGCAGCACCACGACCCTGCTCGGCGCGATCCTGCAGCACGAGGGCACCGGCGAGCCGGTCCGGGTCGAGTTCAAGGGCATCCGGCTCGGCGCGGGCACGGCCTCGGCCTTGGTGCCGCGCTGTGCCACCGCGCCCGGGTGCCGGCTGGTCGGCTGGGAGCTGTTCACGCCCCAGGGCTCCGACGACGGCTCGGTCACCGTGCGCTCGCTGACCCAGCAGGGCCCGGCGGCCACCGTGCTCACCGCCGCCCAGCTGGCCGACGTGCGGAACTGGCGGGGCGACTTCAGCACCCCGGCCGTGCACATCGCCGCGGGCGACGGCGGCCTGACCCTGCAGACCGTGCCGGCCGGCTCGATCAAGGTCGCGGCGGCCGACTCGCCGCTGCCGCAGCCGGTCGTGCTGGCCGGGCGGCCCCCGAGCACCTGGGTCTTCGACGACTCCGCGGTGGGCCGGTTCGGCGATCCGGCCACCCCGGTCCGGGTCGCCGCCGCCGCGACAGTGCTGCCGGTGCTCGGCCGCGACGGGGTGCTGACCGACCTCGACGCGGCCCGGCGCGTGGCCGGCGACAGCGACCAGGGCGGCATCCTGCAGGTGTGGCTGACCGCCGACGCCCCCGACTCCGTGGTCGACGCCATCGGGCTGCCCGTGCTGGCCGACCGCACGGCCGTGGCCCGCGCCGCCGACCTGGCCGCGGACGCCTCGGTCGTCACCACCCCGTTCGGCCTGTTCACGGCGGCCGTGGTCGCGCTGATCGCCGCCGCCCTGCTCGGCCTGGCCGCCGCCGTCGACCGCGAACCGCAGCTCGAGCACCTGCGCGCGCTGCGCACCCAGGGCCTGACCCGCCGCGTCGCACTCGGCACGGCGTACGCGGGAGCGGGTTCGGTGGCGCTGGCCGGGCTCCTCGGCGGGCTCGCCGCCGCCCTGGCCGCCCGTCCGCTGGCCGCGGTCACCGCCCCGGTCTTCCCGGACGGCTGGCGGGTCGTTCCGCCGCCGGGCGCGCTCGGCCCGTGGGCGCTGACCGCGGCCGCGCTGGCCGGCCTGGTCGTGTTCGGCGCGACGGCCTGGCTGTCGGTCCGCCGCCTGCGCGGGGAGCTCTCATGATCGCCCTGGTGCTGGCCATGGTGTGGGCCCGCCGCGGGCAGGCCGCCGTGGTGGCGCTGCTGGCCATGTTCGGGGTCGCGGCCGCGGTGGCCGCCCCGGCCTATCTGCGCGCGGCCGACCGGGCGGTGGCCGCGGGCCAGGTCGAGACGGCGGCTCCCGACGAGCTGACCGTCGCCGTGCGCGCCTTCCAGACCGACCAGCGCCAGGCCAAGCCGAACACCGACCGGGTCGGCCCGGATCTGGAGCAGAACGGCTCGGTGCTGCTGGGCATGCCGGGCTACGACTACGTGTATTCGGTGGACTATCCGTCCATCGGCATCGAGCCGTCCGTCGCGTACGCGACCAGGTTCGCCTACCGCCAGGACGTGTGCGACCACCTGGTCGTCACGGCCGGCCGGTGCCTGATCGGTGAGGCCGACGTGATCCTGCCCGAGGCGACCGGCGAACGGCTGAAGCTGGCCCCCGGCGACTCGATCGAGCTGATGGCCGCGATCCGGGTCACGCCGCGCGGGCAGCCGTCGTACTACGCGCCCAACGGCACGCCGAAACGCTTCCTGGTCGCCGGTCTCTACACGGTGCCCGACCAGCAAGACATCTTCTGGGGCGAGCACAACTACTTCGCCCCCACGTCCGGCCTGCCCGCCGGGGCCAACCAGCCCGCCTTCGTCACGTCGGCCACGGTGCACGCGATGGACCGGGGCGCCGTCGAGGCCGGTCTCGACGCGTTCCCCCGTCCTGGCGCCCTCGAGGTCGACAACCTTCCCGCCGTACGGGAGGGCTTGGCCGCGATGCAGGCCGGCGCGACCTCGCTGGGCGGCGGCGTCGAGTTCCGCAGCGAGCTGCCCGCCCTGCTCACCCGCATCGAGGAGGGGCGCGAGGCCGGCCACCGCATCGTGCCCGTGCTCGCCGTCGCCCTCGTGCTGCTCGCCTGCCTGACGATCTTCCTGGCCGTCGGCTACGGCACCGAGGGGCGTCGCCCCGAGCTCGCCGTCGTCGCCCTCAGGGGTGCCCGCTGGGGTCAGCGCTGGTGGCTGGCCTCCGGCGAGAACATCGTCTCCATCCTGCTCGGCGCCATCCTCGGCTGCCTGGCCGGCCAGCTGCTGGTCAACGCGTTCAGCGCCTACCGCTTCCCCGGCGTCGGGGCCGACCCCGGCCTGGGCTCGCTGCGCTGGGCCCCCGTCGCCGCGGCCGCGGCCGTGCTCACGGCCCTGCTGGCCGAGCGCCGCCAGATCGCCACCCCCGTCGCCGAGCTGTTGCGCCGCGCCCCGTCGGTGCCGAACAGCGCCCGCGCGATCGCCGTCGAGGTCGTCGTGGTGATCCTGGCCGTGGTCGCGGTGCTGCAACTGAGCACGGAGTTGCGCGGTGTCGGCACCGCGGCGGCCGCCCTCGTGCTGGTGGCCGGTTCGCTGGTCGCCGCGAGACTGCTGGTGCCGCTGGCCACGGTGCTGGGCCGCCGCTCGCTGCGCCGCGGCCGGGTCGGCCTGGCCCTGGCCGCCCTGCAGATCTCCCGCCGCCCCGGCGCCGTCCGCCTGTTCGCCCTGATCACGGCCGCGGTCGCCGTGGTCGGCTACGCGGCCTCCGCGGTCGACGTGGCGGCCCGCGGCCGGGTCGCCGAGTCGACGATCGGCACCGGCGCCGCCCGGGTCCTCGAGGTCGGCCCCACCGGCCGCCAAAACCTGCTGGCCGCCGTCCGCGCCGTCGACCCGTCCGGCACGTTCGCCATGGCCGCGATGCGCCTGCCCCGCGACCCCGGCCAGCCCTCCGTCGTCGCCGTGGACACCTCGCGCCTGGCCACGGTGGCCGCCTGGCCCGCCAACGCCCCCACGCCCACCTCGGTGGCAGACTCCCTGCGTGGCAAAGCCGGCGCACCTGTCGAGATCGCCGGCGCCGAAGTTGAGTTCGACATCACCTCCCACGACTTCAAGCCCGGCAAAGCGGTCGGCGTGAGCGCGGTGCTGTCCCCCCCGCAACGGCGGCAACGACGAAATCATGGAACTCGGCGTCCTCCGCCCCGGCCGCCACACGTACGGGCAAACCGTCCCCGCCTGCGCCAAGGGCTGCACACTGAACTCACTACGCGTCTACGGCGGCCAGAACACCCTCGACGTGGCCGGCCACCTCACCATCCACAAACTGGCCGCCTCCGACTCCTCGCTCTGGCGCGCCACCGAGGGCGGCCGAATCGGCCCGGCCTCCGCCGACGGCTTGAACATCGAGGTGACGTCGCTCAACGGCCTGCCC
Source organism: Paractinoplanes lichenicola (assembly GCF_016785085.1). Classification (GTDB taxonomy): domain Bacteria; phylum Actinomycetota; class Actinomycetes; order Mycobacteriales; family Micromonosporaceae; genus Actinoplanes; species Actinoplanes lichenicola. Next base: position 20,307 of record NZ_JAENHO010000028.1, on the reverse strand, counting down.
GCGGGCCTGTTCCTGCTGCCCACCGCAGCCGCCTACCCCCTGCCGGTAGCCACCTCCGGCCTGGGCGCGCTCCCCACCGTCAAGGGCCTGGACGCCCGCCCCGTCCCCGTCACCGTGACCACGACGCTCCCCGCCATCCCCGGCGCGGGCTCCCCAGCAGTCCTGACCGACCTCACCAACGCCGACCACGTCTCCACCGACGGCGCAGCCACCAGCGGCGGCATGGTCTGGCTGACCGACAAGGCCCCCGCCGACGTAGCAGCCCAACTGGCCACCCACGGCCTGACCATCACCACCGACGAGAAGGCCGCCCAGGTCCGCGCCCGACTGGACACCCAGGGCCCCGCCGTGGCCCTGTGGTTCTACGTCATCGTCGCGGCCCTGGCCACGGCCCTGGCCGCGGGCGCCCTGATTCTGGCCGCCGCCGTAGACCGCAACCGCCGGGTCGAAGACCTGTCGGCCCTGCGCGCCCAAGGCTTGACCCGCTCGGCCCTGCGCCAGGCAACGCTGTTGACCTATCCCGTGCTGATCGTGGTCGCCCTGCTGGCCGGCATAGGCGTCTCGATGCTGGGCTGGTGGCTGACCGGCTGGGCACTACCGCTGGCCGGCCTGACTCCACCCACGATCCCGCTAGCAGGCTGGCCCCGGGCGCTGACGATCGCCCTGACGGCCGCAGCCGCCCTGCTATTGCTGGCCGGCGTGGCCGTACTGGCAGGCCGCCGCACCCTGCGCCGAATCCGCTGACCGTCCACGCCCTCACGCGAAAAAGACGATCGGCGTACTCATGACTGGATGAAGGCGAGCAGATCGGCGTTGATCGTCTCCGCGTCGGTGGTGGGCATGCCGTGCGGCAACCCCGCGTACGTCTTGAGGGTCCCGTTCTTCAGCAGGGAAACGGCCCGCGGCGCGCTCAGCTCGTAGGGCACGATCTGGTCGTCGTCCCCGTGCATGACCAGCACCGGCACGCTTACCTTGGCCAGGTCGGCGCTGTAGTCCTCCTGAGCGAACGCGTCGACACAGTCGTACTGGGCCTTGGCGCCCCCACTCATACCCTGCCGCCACCAGTTCTGAATGACCGCCTCGGACGGCGTGGCCCCCAGCCGGTTGAAACCGTAGAACGGCCCCGCCGCCACCTCGCGGAAGAACTCCGACCGGTTCGCGGCCAACCCGGCCTGCATCCCGTCGAACACTGCGCGGGACCTCCCGCAGCGACGGGGTGACCGAGCTGATCAGCACCGCCTTGGCCACCCGGTCCTCCCCGTGCCGGCCGAGATAGCGGGCCACCTCCCCGCCGCCCGCGGAGTGCCCGACGTGGACGGCGTCGCGCAGATCGAGGTGTGCCGTCAGCGCGGCCAGGTCGTCCGCGTAACGGTCCATGTCGTGGCCCTCGCTGACCTGGGCCGAGCGGCCGTGCCCGCGCCGGTCGTGGGCGATCACCCGATAGCCGTGGTGGCGGAGGAAGAGCAACCGGTCGTATTACGTCATCCGACGTAGTCTGAGCGGCCCGGCCGCCGTCTACCGTCGGCGGCATGGGAGCGACGCCGATCCACCTGCGGATCCTCGGACCGTTGCGGGTGTGGCGGGGCGACGTCGAGGTCGACGCCGGGCCGAACCAGCAGCGCTGCCTGCTGGCGCTGCTGCTGGCCCGCGAGGGGCGTCCGGTCGGGATGACCGAGCTGATCGAGGCGCTCTGGGACAGCGAGCCGCCGCCGAGCGCGGTCAACATCGTGCACAAGTACGTCGGGCTGCTCCGCCGGCTGCTCGAACCCGGCCTGCCCCCGCGGGCGACCGGGTCCTACCTGCGCAGGCACGGCCACGGCTACTACCTCACCGCCGACGAGGAGACCGTCGACCTGACCCGTTTCCGCCGGCTGGTCGCCGAGGCCAAATCGCAGGCCGGCCGCGACGAGCCGGGTGTGGCGTTCGACCTGTACGCCGAGGCGTTGCGGCTGGTCCACGGCCCAGCCGGCGCGGAACTGGCCGACACCCTGACCGCCCGCAGCATCTTCGCCGAGGTCGACGGCGAGGTCGTCGACGCGGTGCTGGCCGCGGCCGACCTCGGGGTCCGGCTGAACCGCCCGTCCCGGCTGCTGACCCCGCTGCGCCGGGCGGCCCAGCTCGACCCGCTCAACGAGCACGTCCACGCCAGCCTGGTCACGACGCTGGCCGCCGCCGGGCACCAGGCCGAGGCGATGGCCACCTACCGGTCCCTGCGCGGCCGGCTCGCCGACGAGCTGGGCGTCGAGCCCGGGCAGGACATGCGCAACGCGTTGGAGGGCGCCCTCACCAGGGTCGTCCCGGCCCAGCTCCCGCCTGACTTGGCGCTGTTCGCCGGTCGTACGGGCGAATTGGCCGCCCTGCATCGTCTCGCGGCCACCCCGCGAACCGGCCCCCTGGTGATCGCCCTCGACGGCCCCGGCGGCGTCGGCAAGTCGACGTTGGCCCTGCACTTCGCCCACGCCGTCGCCCGCGACTTCCCCGACGGCCAGCTCTACCTCGACCTGCACGGCAAGCAACCCGCCGAGGCCGTCCAGACCCTCCTGTACGGTCTCGGCGCGCGCTCGATTGAGGCCGAGCCCGCGCAGGCCGGTTTGTACCGCAGCTTGACCGCCGGCCGGCGCCTCCTGCTCGTGCTCGACAACGTGACCGACGCCGCCCAGGTCCGGCCGCTGCTGCCGAGCTCGGCGCGCAGCCTGGTGCTGCTGACCGGCCGTTCCCGCCTGTCCGAGCTGGCCGTACGCGACGGCGCGCACCTGATGCGGGTCGACGTGCCCGATCTGGCGGCCGCCCGCGCCCTGCTCGCCCGTCGCCTCGCCGCCCTGCCCGACGAGCCTCAGGGCAGCCGGCTCGTCGACGAGATCATCGAGCTTTGCGGCCGCCTGCCCCTCGCGATGGTGCTGCTGGCCACCGGTCTCACGCCGGAGCGCTAGCCGACCGGATCGCCTCGGCCACGACGTGGGCCGTGACCATGCGCAGGTGTTCGAGGTCGGCCTCCACCTCGCCGGTGGCCAGGGCGACCACCGCGTCCCCGTCGTAGCTGGTGTGGGCCGGGTCGAGGGCGCGCGCGTAGCCGGTGTGGGCGCTCTGGGCCAGCAGGTTGCAGTCCTTCTTGCCGAGCTTGGCGTCGGTCAGCACCACCCCGATCGTGGTGTTGGCCGAGGGGAACGGCGGCGGCGCGGGGGTCACGCCGGTGACCGGTTCGGCGCCGGGGCCGATGACGTCGCCCCAGGCGTTGACCGCGATCACGGCCACGACCGACGCCGCGCCGGCCTGCCCGCGGGCCACCCCGAGACCGCTCGGCACGAGCTCGCCACGCCATTTGCCGGTGGTCGCGCCCGTGCCGGCGCCGACCCGGCCCGCGGTGAACGGCTCGCCCGAGAGCGCCGCCTCGGCCGCCGAGCGACCAGCTTCGGCGTACGGGGGCGGATTGACAACCGCGGCGTCGAACAGGGACAGGCCCACGACGATCGGCACCACGCCGGCCGGGGTGGGCAGGCCGAGCCCGCGCTCGCGCAGGAGCCGCATCACGCCGTCGCCCGCGGCCAGCCCGTACGCGGAACCGCCGGACAGCACGACGGCATCGACCCGGTCCACGAGGCGTACGGGATCAAGCAACTCGAACTCGCGCAAGGCCGGCGCACCGCCGCGCACCTCGCCCGAACCGACCGTGCCGGGTGGCGGCAGGATCACCGTCACCCCGGTGCCGTCGCCGGTCCAGTGGCCGGCCCACGCCGAGAGAAGCTGCGGTTCGCTCATCTCCCCATGATCCACCCGAAATCCGGTAAGCGGATCGCCTCGCTCAAGGCGTCTGTATGGGTGTAGGCCGATGAACGGATGGGGTTGACATGCCGGTAACGCAGCAGCAATCTCGATTTATCGATTTAGCCCCGGCGTTGGGGGGACTCGCGTGCGAGACGCTGTAGTCACGATGTCGGCCGCCGGGGTCACGGTGGTGATCGACGCCGGTGGGCCCGGCCTCCCGGTGATCGAATACTGGGGTCCCGAGCTGCCCGGCCTCGACGCCACCCAGGCCGCCACGCTGCTGCAGGTCGGCGAGGGCGTCACCGGCAGCAACGCCCAGGATCTGCCACCCCCGGTCGCGATCATCCCCGAGCACAGCGGCGGCTGGACCGGCCGCCCCGGCCTGCGCGGTTCGGCCGGCGGCGTGGGGTGGTCACCGTCGTTCCAGATCCAGACCTTCCGCCCGTACGGGGGTGGTGGCCCCGGCCGGCTCGAGGTCGACGCGGCCGACGTGGACGGCCGGCTCGCGCTGCTCATCGAGATCGAGCTGCTGCCCAGCGGCCTGCTGCGGGCGCGCGCGACGGTCACCAACCAGCGCGAGGAGCCGTACGGGCTGGAGGATCTGGTCTTGTCCTTCCCGCTGCCCGCGGCGGCGACCGAGGTGCTCGACTTCGCCGGCCGGCACAACCTCGAGCGGGTGCCGCAGCGCTCGCCGCTGGGTGTCGGCCTGCACCTGCGCGAGAACAGGCGCGGGCGGACGGGGGCCGACAGCGCCTACGTGCTGCACGTCGGCGAGCCCGGCTTCGGCTTCGAGCGGGGCCGGCTGTGGGCGGTGCACACCGCGTGGAGCGGCAACCACACCCACTACGCCGAGCGGGTCTGGTCGGGGGAGCAGCGCCTCGGCGGCGGCGAGTTGCTGCTGGCGGGTGAGGTGCGGCTCGCGCGCGGGGAATCGTACGGGAGCCCCTGGGTCTATGGCTCGCACGGCGACGGGCTGGACGAGGTGGCCCGGCGCTTCCACCGTCACCTGCGCGCCCGCGAGCGGCCCGTGGGCAGCGAGCGGCCGGTGTCGCTCAACGTGTGGGAGGCCGTCTATTTCGACCACCGGCTCGGCAAGCTGCTCGACCTGGCCGAACGGGCCGCGCAAGCCGGCGCCGAGCGTTACGTGCTGGACGACGGCTGGTTCGGCTCGCGCCGCGACGACACCTCGGGGCTGGGCGACTGGGTGGTGTCGCCCGACGTCTGGCCCGGCGGGCTGCACCCGCTGATCAACCGGGTCAAGGAGCTGGGCCTGCAGTTCGGGCTGTGGTTCGAGCCCGAGATGGTCAACCCCGACTCCGACCTGGCCCGCGAGCACCCCGAGTGGATCATGGCGGCGCGGGCCGACTGGCCGGTCGAGTCGCGCCGGCAGCAGGTGCTCAACCTGGGCATCCCGGGCGCCTACGACCACGTCAAGACGCAGATGCTGGCGATCCTCGACGAATACGACATCGACTACATCAAGTGGGACCACAACCGCGACCTGATCGACGCGGGCACCCAGCCCACCGGCGTACCGGGCGTGCACGACCAGACCCGCGCGTTCTATCGGCTGCTCGAGGAGCTGCGCGCCGCCCACCCGGCGCTCGAGATCGAGTCGTGCTCGTCCGGCGGCGGCCGGGTCGACCTCGAGGTCCTCGAGCGCACCGACCGCGTCTGGGTCAGCGACAACATCGACCCCCACGACCGGCAGCACATGCTGCGCTGGACGGGCCAACTCGTGCCGCCCGAGTTCCTGGGCTCGCACATCGCCTCGGACGACAGCCACGTCACCGGGCGCCGGCACGACCTGGCGTTCCGGGCCGGCACCGCGATCTTCGGGCACCTCGGCATCGAGTGGAACCTGACCGAGGCCACCGACGAGCAGCTCGCCGAGCTGGGGGAGTGGATCGCGTTCTTCAAACAGAACCGCGGGCTGCTGCTCGCGGGCGATCTGGTGCGGATGGACGGATACGGCGACGACGTGCTGGTGCACGGCGTGGTCGCGCCCGACCGGTCGGTCGCGCTGATCGCGATGGTGACGATGGCGAGCCCCTATCCGGACCCGCCGGCCCGGCTGCGTTTCCGCGGCCTCGATCCGCGACGGCCGTACCGCCTGCGGCCGTTGCGCCCGGTGTCGCATCCGCCCCCGTGGTGGGGCAGCGAGGCCGTTCTCAGTGGCGCCGCGCTCGAGCACGCGGGCGTCGCCGCACCCCGGGTCGTTCCCGACCAAGTCGTGCTCTATCGCGCCGACGCCCTTTGAAGGGGACACGATGGCCACCATTGCTGACGCACCTCGGAGGAAACGTAAGGACGACACCCAGCTAGCGATTCTGTTCATCCTGCCCGCGCTGATCGGCTTCCTGGTCTTTCTGCTGTGGCCGACGCTGCGCGGCATCTACCTCAGCTTCACCAAGTTCAACCTGCTCACCCCGCCCGAGTTCAACGGCCTGGACAACTACGTCCGCATGGTGCAGGACCCGGTCTTCTGGAACTCGCTGCGCGTCACCGTCTACTACGTGATCGTCAACATCGTCATCCAGACGGCGCTCGCGCTGGCCATCGCGGTGATGATGCAGCGGCTGACCAAACGCACCTGGCTGCGCGGCATCGTGCTGACGCCGTACTTGGTGTCCAATGTAGTCGCCGCGCTGATCTTCCTGTGGATCCTCGACTACCAGCTGGGCATCGGCAACCGCGTGCTCGAGCTGATCGGCATGGACCGGATAGCGTTCCTGGCCGACAGCAACTGGGTCATTCCGACCGTCGCGCTGATCAACGTCTGGCGGCACGTCGGCTACACGGCCCTGCTGATCTTCGCGGGTCTGCAGACCATTCCCGAGACCCTGTACGAGGCGGGGCGCACCGACGGCGCGTCCGAGCTGACCATGTTCCGGCGGATCACGCTCCCGCTGCTGCGCCCGATCCTGGCCCTCGTGCTGATCATCACCGTGGTCGGGTCGTTCCAAGTCTTCGACACGGTCGCCGTCACCACCCGCGGCGGGCCGATCGACTCGTCCCGCGTCCTGCAGTACTACATCTACGACATGGCGTTCGGCCGCTTCCAGTTCGGCTACGCCTCGGCCATGTCGGTCGCGCTCCTGGTGGTCCTCGTCGTGATCACATTCCTGCAGTACCGCCTGACTCGTGCCGAGCAATCCGACCTGGCCTAGGAGCATGTCATGGCCACTGCTACCGAACCCGTTGCCGTCCCTGTCGCCGCTGATATATCGGACAAATCACCCCGCACTTCATTCAACTTCGGCCGCGCGCTGGCCTGGATCTTCATGATCCTGGTCATCCTGGCCTCGCTGTTCCCGTTCTACTGGATGCTGCGCACGGCTTTGAGTAGCAACAACGCCCTGTACGCGGGCTCCGACAGCCTGCTGCCGGTGGACACCTCGTGGGGCGGCTTCGAGCGCGTCTTCGGCCTGCAGACCGGTCAGGAGGCGATCGACGCCGGCGGCGCGGGCCAGCCGATCAACTTCTGGCACTACCTCGCCAACTCGGTGATCGTCTCGTGCCTGGTCACCGCCGGGCAGGTCTTCTTCAGCGCGATGGCCGCGTACGCCTTCGCCCGCCTGCAGTGGCGGCACCGCGAGAAGGTCTTCGCGTTCTTCCTGGCCGGCCTGATGATCCCGGCGATCTTCACGCTGCTGCCCAACTTCGTGCTGATCAAGCAGCTCGGGCTGGTCGACACGCTGCTCGGCATCTCGCTGCCGACGATGCTGATGACGCCGTTCGCGGTGTTCTTCCTGCGCCAGTTCTTCCTCGGCATCTCGCGCGAGGTCGAGGAGGCGGCTTTGGTCGAAGGGGCTTCCAAGGTGCGGGTGTTCTTCCGGCTGATCCTGCCGATGTCGTCGGCGCCGCTGGCCACCCTGGCCATCCTGACCTACATCACCTCGTGGAACGACTACTTCTGGCCGCTGATGGTCAGCTACACCGACCGCTCGCGGGTGCTGACCGTGGCCCTCGGCGTCTTCAAGTCGCAGACCCCGCAGACCGGCCCGGACTGGTCGGGCCTGATGGCGGCGACCCTCGTGGCCGCGCTGCCGATGCTCGTCCTGTTCTTCTTCTTCGCCAAGCGGATCGTCAACTCCATCGGCTTCAGTGGGATCAAATGAGACTCAAACTGGCATTCCTCATGTCGGCCGTGCTCGCCGCGGGCTGCGGCTGGAGCGGCGCCGACGCCACCACCGAATCGGGCGGCGGCACCATCGAATACTGGCTGTGGGACTCGGGTCAGCAACCCGGATATCAGAAGTGCGCCGACTCGTTCGCAAAGCAAAACCCGGGGCTGAACGTCCACATCTCCCAGTACGGCTGGGACGTCTACTGGTCGAAGCTGACCGCCGGGTTCATTGCCGACACCGCCCCCGACGTGTTCACCGACCACCTGGCCAAGTTCGCCCAGTTCGTCGATTTGGGGGTGCTGCGCCCGCTCGACGAGCTGGCCCCGACCGCCGACATCAACGACGGGGACTATCAGGAGGGGCTGGCCGAGCTGTGGAAGGGCCAGGACGGCAAGCGGTACGGGTCGCCGAAGGACTGGGACACGATCGCGATGTTCTACAACCCCGGGGCGTTGCGCGCCGCGGGGTTCTCTCCTGATGATTTATCCGATCTATCATGGAACCCGCGCGACGGCGGCACGTTCGAGAAGATGATCGCCCACCTGACCGTCGACAAGAACGGCGTCCGCGGCGACGAGCCCGGCTTCGACAAGAACAACGTCTCCCAGTACGGCCTGGGCTCCGACGGCGCCGGCGGGGGCGGGTGGGGCCAGACGCAGTGGTCGGCGTTCGCCGGCAGCGCGGGCTGGCAGGTCACCGACCGCAACCCGTGGGGCACCCGCTTCAACCTCGACCAGCCCGCCTTCCAAGACACGCTCACGTGGTATTTCGGCCTGGCCCGCAAGGGTTACATGCCGAGCTTCGCCGAGATCGGCGGCAACAACCCGGTCGGCCCCGACAAGCAGATCCAATCCGGCCTGGCCGCGATCGCCCTCGACGGCTCCTGGAAGATCTCGACGTTCCAAAACCTGACCGACACCTCGGGCCAGAAGCTCAAGGTCGGCATCGCCCCCACGCCGATCGGCCCGTCCGGCAAGCGGGCGTCCATGTTCAACGGCCTGGCCGACTCGGTCACCTCGCTGTCCAAGCAACCCGACAACGCCGCCAAGTGGGTCAAGTTCATGAGCGGCGAGGAATGCCAAAACATCATCGGCGAATCCGGCATCGTCTTCCCGGCCCGCCCCTCCGGCACCGAGAAGGCGATCGCGTTCAACAAGGACAAACGCCAGCTCGACGTCACCCCGTTCACCGACCAGGTCAAAGACAAGACCACATTCCTGTTCCCGGTCACCACCAACGCCGCCGACATCACCGCACTGCTCCAGCCCCGCATGGACGCCGTCTACATCGGAGAGTCGCCGGTGTCCTCCCTGACCACCGTCAACGACCAGCTGAACGACCTGTTCAAAGTGGCGCAGTAAGCGTCTCGCGGGTCTGCGTCAGCGGGAGCTCGGCCGCCGTGCGGTGGCTCAGGTTGGCGTCCTTGGCCGCCGCCCGGACGTCGGCGTCGAAGAGGCGCCTACCGGCCGGCACCCGCTCGGCGGTGCGGGCCGCGTTGACAAGCATGCCTCAAGCCTTGCTCCGGGCAAGGCTCGCAAGGTGTCCTACCAGCTGCGTCGGACTGGGCATGCCGGCCATCTCGGCCCGTACGGCGGCCGCGTTCGACGACAGGGCCGCATCGGTGATCAGGCGAATGATCAGGTCGGCGGTAACGGCGTAGTCGTCGGCGGCGAGGCCGACACCACGCTCGGCGACGAGGGCGGCATTGTGCCGCTGGGGGGAATTGCCGTTCAACGCCAGTTGGGGCACACCGGCGTGCAGGGCGGTGAGCACGGCGCTCGCGTCGGCCGGGTGGACGACAGCGGCGCAGTGGCGCAGCACCGCGGCGGCCGGCCCCGGCTTGCTCATCGGTGCCGCGGGCTCGATCATGACGAGGTCGGCCTCGACGGTCGCGCAGGCGGCGATCACCTGGTTCATCGCGGGCCCGCCGGCGCGGCCGAGACACACCGCGATGCGGGCCCGGCTCGGCGGCCGGGTCAGCCACTCGGGCAAATCGGCATCCTCGTGGTGCGGAACGAACCGCATGGGCAGTGCGTCCCGCGGACCCACCAGGCTCGGCGGCGCGACGCCGATCGTCGCCGCGGCGGGCGGCAGGGCCGCCACCCCGTGACGGCGCAAAGCCCGGCTCAGCCGCGCGGCCGTGGCCGCGACCAACTCCGGCCCGTCGCCCAGCAAGCCGTTGTGCAGCACGGCGGGCACAGCGATCGCAGCGGCGGCCAGAGCGCCGGCGACAGCCAGCGGATCGTGCACGACCACGTCCGGCCGATGGCTTTCAGCGAGGGCCACCACGCTGTCGGCGAGCTGATCGTTCACCGAGCCGAAGGTGATCGCCGCGGCCCTTGTGCCCGCGGTTCCGTTCCGCTCGGCTCGCGTGATCAGCGGGTGCCGCACCGCGATCCGCACCCCGGTCGACAGATAGCTGAACCGCGGCGCGACGTCGGTCACCGGCAGCCCGATCTCCACCGACGCTGCCTCCCCGGCCGTCGCTACCAGCACGTCGTGACCCGCGTCCACCAGGGCCCGCCCGAGCGGCGCCACCGACTGCACCGCACTGAGCAGCGGCGCCACCACAACAAGGAATCGCACGCGTAGATGGTAAAGATCGACCTCAATCGAGGTTGCGGTGCTCGACGCCACTACGATCTCCCGGTGATTCGACGCCGCCTGGCCCTGGCCGCTTCTGCCGTTGCCGTCTGTCTGCCGGCCGGCGCCTGCACCGCGCCGGCCGCAACACCTACGACCACGGCCTCGGCATCGGCCAGCGTCACGCCGTTCGACCCCAGGGCGGCGTTGGCCGCGTCGACCACCGGCATCGACACCGGCGGCTACACCTTCAGCGTGGTGGGGCCGGCCTTCGAGATGAGCGGTGCCGTGCACACCCCAACGGGCAGCGCGGAAACTCTGTCGATGACCAAACAGAAAAACGTCAGCGTGATGACCCGGGCCCGAGTCACCGCGGGCGGCACCTATTCGCAGTGGTCGGTGTCCGGCGGGCAATGGGACGACCTCGACCGCGTGGTGGACATGATGGCGCGCTCACCCGACGCCAACATCCGCAAGGACGCCGCGACCTACCGTGACCTCCGCGAGTTCCTCGACGGCACGTCCTGGATGCCACCCGGATCGCTGCCGGCTTCGATGACCCCTCAACTCGACCTGAACGCCCCCGACGTCGTCGGCGTGAAGCGCCTACTGGGCCGGATCAAGACCGTCGAGGGCGACAACCGCGCCATCACCGGCACATTGGACACGTCCCGAATCGCCAAGGACCAGACCATGATCGGCATGCTGGCTCGCCAATACCCGCCGCGCACCGGCACTGCGATGCCGTTCCGGGTCCTGCTAGACATCCAGGACCGGGTAGCCACATTCTCCCTCACCACCCCCGGTTCGCCCGACACCTGGGTGATCAACCTCTCCGAGTACGGAAAAGTGCAGCCGCTCACCGCGCCACCACCCGACACCATCAAGAAGCCGTCGCCCGCGGTCGTGACCTTCCTGCGCGGCAAGGATCTCACCGAGCCCCTCTGGCGAAAGCGGAGTCCGCGCGCGGGGGCTTGAGTCGAGGTTGTGGTCCTCGACGCCGCGATGTCCCGCCGTAACTCGAGATGATCTGATCCCCTTGGGGCGCGATGATCGGCACAATTCGAGAATGCTTTGTGGCTATGTCAAGCGCTCGTTCGGGTGTTTGTGGCGGCCGATAATCGTGCTTTTCCGGGTCCCGGGAATCGTGGCTTTGTGCGGTGGATTCCCGCTGTCACAGTGGAGCGATGGATCGCATGGTGGCGCGGGCCCGGCGGGAGGTGTCGTGATCGACATCGAGGTCCGGGAGGTGTCGGCGGCCGAGGACGGGTCGTTCGGGGTCCGGGTCGACTTCGGTGACGGGGGCGGTGCCGACGTGACCGTGTCGGCGGTGGCCGACGACGCGACCGAGAAGCTGCTGACCTGGTATTTCGAGGAGCACCTGCGATATCCGTTCCTCGACAAGGATCTCGAACGGCAGGCCGCCGCTGCGGTTGCCGAATACGGCCGGACGCTCTTCCGGCAGGTGTTCACGGGCGAGGCGGCGTTCGGCTATCGGCGGGCGTTCGACGTGGGGTTCGAGGGCTATCGGCTGGTGGTGCGGGGCTCGGCCGGTTTCCAGCGGCTGCACTGGGAGACGCTGTGTGATCACGACCGGGGTGAGCGGCTGGCGCTGCGGATGCCCATCGTCCGCCAGGACTCACGGGTTCCGTTGCATTACCGGCTGCCGGATCCGGCCGCTACGTTGAACATTCTGGTGGTGACGGCGCGACCCTTCGGTTCCCGGGATGTGGGGTATCGGCTGATCTCGCAGCCGCTGCTGGAGGCGATCGGGCGGACGACCATGCCGGTGACGGTGGATCTGGTCCGGCCGGGCACCTGGGAGGCGCTCCGCGACACACTGCGCGCGGCGGCCCGGGACCGCGGCCAGGGCTGGTATCAGGTGATCCACTTCGACCTGCATGGTGGCTTCGGTGCGCCGGACGAGTTCGCCGCCGGGGCGGTGTCCGGCCGGTATCTGTTCGATCCGGCGAGCGCCCCTGGACAGGGCCGCCAGGGCTTCTTGTTCTTCGAGACCGGCGAGGCGGGTGTGGCCCGGCCGGTGCCGTCGGCGGAGGTCGCGCGGTTGCTGGCCGAGCATCGCGTGGCGGTGGCGGTGTTGAACGCCTGCCAATCGGCGATGCAGCACGGCAACGAGGCCAGCCTGGCCCAGGATCTGGTCGCGGCGGGCGCACCGGTCGCGATCGGCATGGCGTATTCGGTCACGGTCAGCGCCGCGAAGCAGGCGATGCCGGTGTTCTACGGCAGGCTTGCGGCCGGGGACGATCCGGTAGCGGCCGCGTTCGAGGCGCGTCGGGCCCTGCACGACACGAAGGCCCGGCGGGGGCACTTCGAGCAGGATTTCGATCTGGAGGACTGGATCCTCCCGGTGGTGTTCGCCCAGCGCGAGTCCCGGCTGAGTCTGCGACCGATGACCTCGCCCGAGTCGAACGCGTTCTACCAGCGGCGCGAACAGGTGAGTGTGGCGCCGGCGGTGGAGTACGGGTTCGTCGGCCGTGACTTGGACCTGCACGCCCTGGAGCGACTCCTGCTGATCGACCCGCACGCCGGCCAGGCGCTGGTGCGGGGCATGGCCGGCGCAGGCAAGTCCACGCTGCTGGCGCACGCCGGCTGGTGGTGGCAGCGGACCGGGCTGGTGAACGAGGTTTTCCTGTTCTCCTACGAGGAACGGGCGTGGACCGCGGAGCAGATCGTCCGGCAGATCGCCCGGCACCTGTTGACGGCGGTCGAGTTCGCCGAGTGGGAGGCGCTGACCCCGGCGGCAAAGACGGGATTAATCACCGAGCGGCTGCGCGCCGGACGACACCTGATCATCATCGACAACGCCGAGTCGATCACGGCCAGCCCCGCGGCGATCCCGCATGCACTCCCCGATGCCGAACGTGACCGGCTGGCGCGGCTGCTGGCCGGGCTGCAGGGTGGACGCACGTTGGTGCTGGTCGGATCGCGGGAGGCCGAAACCTGGCTGGCCCGCTCCACGTTCGCCGGCCGGGTATATGACCTGCCGGGCCTGGACCCCCAGGCCGCCGCCGACCTGCTCGAGCGCATCCTTGATCGGCACGGTGGCACACAATGGCTGAGCGAGGCCACCGACCAGGCGCAGCGGGAGGCGCTGACCGAGCTGATCCGGTTGCTGGACGGCTACCCGCTGCCGATGACCGTGGTCATGCCACAACTGGCCACCACTCCACCAGCGCAAGTGCTGGCCGACCTTCGGGTGGGGCGCGACAGCGCCGACCCGACAATGGTCGCGCGACGAGCGATCGAATACAGCCACGGCAAGCTCGACCCCGCCCTGCAATCGTCGATTCTGCTGCTGGCCCCGTTCACCACCAGCATCCCGGTCCCGGTGCTCGAGACCTACGTCGAGGCGCTACGCACTGACCCGGCTGGAGTCGATCTTGACGGGGTGGATCTGCCGGCTGCGGTCGCCGAGCTGCGCCGTGTCGGCTTGGCCGCCGAGCACTCGACAATGGCCGGCTTCGTGCAGATCGTGCCGATCCTGCCGTACTTCCTGCGAGCTCGACTGAGGGACAACCCGGCAGTCGAGCAAACCTGTGATCGTGGGCACTACGCGCTGTACACCAGCCTTGCTGGCGCCTTCGAGGCGATGCTCACCGACAATGATCCGCGCCAACGGGCGACCGGCCAGGCCGCTGTCAAGGCGGAGTACGCCAACCTCACCGCCGCCATCGAATACGCCCAGCACACCCGACAACCTGTCCTGCGTCTCATACGAGCCGTGAACAAGTATCTGGATCAAACTCAACAGCATGACACCCGCCGGAGTCTGCTCGAAATTGCCATCGCCCGCCATCCCGCTGCGGAGACTCCTGACGAGAAGTGGGAACTGCTGGACCTGCACAACATGGCCGGCCACACCGCCATCATTCAACACCGACTCGACGACGCAGCGCGTCATTACACCAGCGAACTCGCCATGAAACAGGCCCTCGGCAAGCGCAGCTCGGAAGCCGTCACTTACCACCAACTCGGCAGAGTCGCGGAGGAGCGGCGACTCTTTGAGCAGGCTGAAGAGCACTACCGGCAGGCCCTCGACATCCTGTTGGAGTTCGGGGACCGGCATGGCGCGGCCAGGACCTACCACCAGCTCGGCCTCGTCGCGCATGAGCGGCGACTCTTTGAGCAGGCTGAACAGCATTGCCGGCAGGCCCTCGACATCCTGTTGGAGTTCGGCGACCGGCACAGCGCCGCCAACACCTACCACCAACTCGGCGCGGTCGCATACGAGCGGCGACTCTTTGAGCAGGCTGAACAGCATTGCCGGCAGGCCCTCGACATCCTGTTGGAGTTCGGCGACCGGCACGGCGCGGCCAGTACCTATCACCAGCTCGGCGCGGTCGCGCACGAGCGGCGACGCTTCGAGCAGGCTGAACAGCATTACCGGCAGGCCCTCGACATCCTGTTGGAGTTCGGCGACCGGCACGGCGCGGCCCGCACGTATCACCAGCTCGGCGCGGTCGCGCACGAGCGGCGACGCTTCGAGCAGGCTGAACAGCATTGCCGGCAGGCCCTCGACATCTCGTTGGAGTTCGGCGACCGGCACGGCGCGGCCCGCACGTATCACCAGCTCGGCGCGGTCGCGCACGAGCAGCGACGCTTCGAGCAGGCTGAACAGCATTACCGGCAGGCCCTCGACATCCTGTTGGAGTTCGGCGACCGGCACGGCGCGGCCCGCACGTATCACCAGCTCGGCATGGTCGCGCACGAGCAGCGACGCTTCGAGCAGGCTGAACAGCACTACCGGCAAGCCCTTGACATCAAGCTGGAGTTCGGCGACCGGCACGGCGCGGCTAACACCTACAACCAGCTCGGTGCATTGCTAGCCGAACTTAATCAACACCACCCTGCCTGCACCGCCTTGCTACACGCGGCAGCGGCCTGGCATGCGAGCACCGGCGCCTGGCCCACCAACACCCTCGACCTGCTCCGGCAGGAACGGTCGCACTTGTCAGACAGTGAGTTTCAGCAGGCAATCGCTGAAGTCGTCCCCGTGGACTTGCGCGGTGAATTCGACGATGCGCTTCAAGAAGGCGACGGGATTACCTGATTCCCATTCCGGCCGCGAGGAAAGGGGAAATTGCTCGGCTATCCGGGGGCCGCGGAAAGCTTGAGGGCTGTGCTGACTTTGGCCAGTTCGTGAAGAGCGGCGGGGCGGCCGTTGGCGGGAGTGGTTAGCTGGCGGTGGGGAGGAATGCCCAGTAGCCGTTCTCGTGGGCGGTGAGGCCGAAGCGTTTGGCGGGTTCGAGGTCGTTGCGGATCAGGGAGAACAGGTCGGACAGGATCGAGGTGCGGTCGCCGAAGTAGGAATGGCTCATCAGGCCGGTGTCGAGTCTGCTGGCGTCGATGGTGTCGAGGCCGTCGATGACGACGATGGCTGGTCCCGATTGGCCGGCTCGTGGGTAGCGTGCGAGCCTCTGGGACGCCTTGAGGGCGAGGTCATTCGACGAGGCGTAGAGGGTGTAGCGGTTGGCGCGCTTGAGAAACTGGGCGGCCAGTTGGGTGAAGATCGCGGCGTCGACGTCGGGGGCGGCGAAGACGACGTGGCCGAGGCCGGCTGACTCGGCCGGGGTGAGGTCGGCGAGGCCTTGAGTGACGACGCGGTTGCCCATGCTGTGCGCGAGCAGGTGCAGCCGCCGGGTTCCGAGCCGGCCGAGCGCCAACCGCAGGAAGTCGGCGAAGTGCGGGCGGGTCCAGAGGCTGTTTTCCTCGTCGGTCGGGTAGCGCAGGGTGGTGCCCTCCGACGGCCAGCTGTAGAGCATCGGCAGGCCGTCGAACTGCAGGTCGTAGGCGATCTGCGCGGCTCGCCGGGCGGCGTCGGCGAAGGTGACGTTGTAGCCGTGCACAAACAGCAGTGCCTCCGGGGCGGCGGAGACCCTCACCGCCTCGGACCCCCGCTGCGTGAAGGCGTCCTGGGTGAGCTGGTCGGTGCCGAGAAGCGCGACGTGTTTGGCCGGGTCAGGTCGGAACTGGAGTTTCCACAGCCGGGGCTTTTCCAGGGCGCCCATGCGATGGTCGTCGGGGACGCTGACGCGGGCCACGCCGTAGCTGGGGGTTCCGCGAGCACCGGTGAACGGGTCGCGCGCGCCGGGTTCGGCGGGAGCGCGGTCGGTCGCGTACAGGATCGGAATCTCGAGGTACCGCTCGTGCTTCTCGGCGCCTGGGATTGGCGGCAGCGAGAATTCGCGGGTGACCGTGCCCTCGAGCTCCCCCATGACTGTCGCCGCGATGGCCGGGTGGGCTTGGAGGGCCGACAGCAGGTCGACGGCCTCGGCGTCGCCGGTGGCGCCTTCGGCTCGGGCCGCCTCCACTCGGCGCAGATGGAGCAGGACGGTACGTTCGAGCGACTCCTCCGGGTGGCGCAGATGCGACCACACCCGTGCCACGGCATCGACGAGCGAGTCGACCTCGTCGAACGGCTCCATCCCGACCTCCCTGCCCGCCGGACCACCCGATGCGGCGTGGTCTCCACTATCATCACCGGCACACCGGAACGGGTGCACTTTTCGGTTGTACCTTGCGGACACAGGGTCGACAGCGGGCGGGTGAGCTTGTATCGATCAAGAAACGGCGGCTACCGTCCCGTTCTCACCGAGGCAAGGGGGCGGGAGTGTTCACTGGTCTGGTGCTCGACGGCACGGGCTTCGAGGTCGTGGCCGGCGCGGACCGGATCGGCCCCCGGCGCCTGGTGAGCGCGCAGGACCAGGCGCTGCTGACGGAGATCAATTCCAAATACGTACGGGGAATCCAGGCGCACGCGGCCGACGACGTCTTCGTCGAGCTGGGCCGGCAGCTGTGGTCCTGGCTGGAGGGCGACCACGGCCAGTTGACGGGGTTGCTCGAGGCCGCCTCGACGCCGACGGTCTTCGAAGTGCGCGGGCCGAAGTCACCCTCCGGTGTGGCCTGGGCGGTGTTGCGGGCACCGTGGGAGTTGCTGGCCCGCCCCGGTGAAGAGTTCCTGGCCCTGGATGCGTACAAGCGATTCTGTGTCGTACGCCGGTTGGGTGCGCCCGCTGCGGTGCCCGACCCGGACCAGCATCGGCTGGGGCTGGCCTTCATGGCGTCGGCGCCGCGGGGGCAGCGTGAACTGGACTTCGAGGCCGAAGAGGCAGCGATCCTGGCGGCGGTCGACGAGACCCGGGTTGACTTGGTCGTCGAGGACACCGGAAATCCCGTCCAACTGGGTCGCCGCCTGGCCGATTTGGGCGGGATGCCGGTGGTGCACCTGTCCTGTCACGGGGTGAACCGGTGGCCGGCGCAGCCCGGCGGGCCGAGTGAACCGGCGCTGATGATGGAGGACGAGGTCGGTGACGGCCTGCCGACCACGGCGGCCGACCTGATCAGGGTGATGACGAAGCCGCCGCGCCTCGTGTTCGTATCGGCCTGCCTGACCGCGACGGCCGCGGACGCGAACGATCACCTGCCGCCCGGACCGGACCATCGCTCGGGGCCAACGGCGGTCGCCGACGCCGTCGGGTCGGTGGCCCATTCGATGGCGACGGCGTTGATCTCGGCCGGGATCCCGGCGGTGCTGGGCTGGGACGGATCGGTCGGCGACCGGGCGGCGACGCTGTTCGCCGAGCAGCTGTACCAGCAGCTGAGCCTCCACGCCGATCTCGCGGTGGCCGTCGGCGAGGCCCGCCGCCACGTGCTCGGCGCCGACGATCAGCGGATCCGGGCGGATTGGCATCTCGCCCGGTTGTGGGTCGGTCCGTCCGGCGGTGGGCCGCTCGTCGGCGGAGCGCAGCGACGCTCACTGGTGTCGGCGGTGCACGGCACCAAGGTGTTCCTGGACCTCAAGGAGCACGTGCCGGTCGCGGCACCGTCCATGTTCGTCGGCCGTCGGCCGGAACTGCAACAAGCGCTACGAGCTTTACGGTCACCGGACCGGGCCGGCGTGCTGCTGTACGGGCAGGGCCGGCTCGGCAAGTCGAGCCTCGCGGCCCGGCTCGCCGACCGCACCCCGCAGTTGATCCCCGCGGTTGTCTTCGGCGACTACACGGCGACCGCGATCCTGGACGTGATCGAGCAGGCGGTACGAACAATCCCAGCGGCCCGCGACCTGATCGCGCAGCGCCGCGGTGAGGTCCGTGATCGGCCGGCGGCCTTCGAGCCGCTGGTGACCGACCTCCTCGCCGGACCGCTGGCCCGAGCCGATAAGGGACAACGGGCCCTCCTGCTGATCATCGACGACTTGGAGCAGGTCCTCGTCGCGGATCGGGAGGGCTTGCACCGGGTCGAGCCCGAGATCGCGCCCGTTCTGGCGGCGCTGCTGCGGGCTTTCGACCCGGCCGTGACCGACAGCCGCCTGCTGTTGACCAGCCGCTACCAGTTCACCCTCGACGGGCTGCCGAACCGGTTGGAGCAGATCCCGTTGCGGCCGCTGTCGCTGGTCGCCCGGCTCAAGCTACTCAGCCGGCAGCAGGCCCAGGCCAGCCCCGATCTGCGGATCGAGAGGTCGGCGCTCGCCGAGCGTGCGGCCGAGGTCAGCCGCGGCAACCCCGGACTGCAGGACCTCATCGGATTGCGGCTGGTCCTCAGCGATCAGGTCACCACCGATCGGGCCACGGCAGCCATCGCCGACATGGAGGCCTACCTCCGCAAGGGCGATCTGCCCGCAGAGACGGCGATTCGCGCGTTCCTCGAAAATCTGGCCCTGGACACCCTGCTCGAACTGGCCGGCCCGGCGCACCGCGATCTGCTACGCGACCTCACGGTGTTCGACCTGCCGGTCCCCGGCCAGGTCGTCGCCGCGGTGGCCCAGCGCAGCGCAGGGTCGGCTGATCGGTTGCGTGGCCTCGGCCTGCTCGACACCTTCCCCGACCCGCACCAGCCGCAGCAGACGGCTACCGCGGTCAATATGCTGGCGGCGGGACGCGTCGACCCGCTGCACGACGACGAGATCACCGCCCTGGCCAAGCTTGCAGTTACCCCGCTGTTCCTCGCCTGGGGCGGGAACGCCCGAAGTCCGGTGGTGAATGCGGAGTTGACCCGGCTCGCCTTACGCGCCGACAACCCCCAGGTCACCGCTGCCTGCGCCGCCGGCGCCGTGCTAGCGCTGGCGGGAGGGCCGGCCGACACGGCCTTCCAACTCGGCCAGACCGCGATCGCGCTCCTCGACCGACACCGTCACCCCGTCCCAATCAAACTTCTGCGCCATGCTGCTGATGCCGCACAGGTCAGCGGAGACGGCGACAGCGCCGTGAGCCTGTTCGACCGCGCCAGTCGCCTGATTCACACTGATGACCGACAGACCGACCCGCTCGAACACGCCCGGGTAATGGCCGAATACGCCACCTACCTCATACAGCGTGGCGACCTTGACCATGCCGAACGGTTGCTGCACCAAACCCACCAAACGTTCACCGCGGCCGGCTCCGACGGCGAAGCCGCCTCCTGCCAAGGCACCCTCGCCGACATCCTGTTCCAGCGCGGTGATTACGATGAGGCCCTGCGCATCCGACGTGAGGTTGAGCTGCCGGTTTACGAACGGCTCGGCGACACCCGGTCAGCGGCGGTCACCTGGGGCGACATCGCCGACATCCTGTTCCAGCGTGGTGTTTACGATGAGGCCCTGCGCATCCGACGTGAGGTTCAGCTGCCGGTTTACGAACGGCTCGGCGACACCCGGTCAGCGGCGGTCACCTGGGGTAACATCGCCGACATCCTGTTCCTGCGGGGTGTTTACGATGAGGCCCTGCGCATCCGACGTGAGGTTCAGCTGCCGGTTTACGAACGGCTCGGCGACACCCGGTCAGCGGCGACCGCCTGGGGCAAGATCGCCGACATCCTGTTCCAGCGGGGTGATTAC
>NZ_JAENHO010000027.1 GCF_016785085.1 Paractinoplanes lichenicola | reverse complement strand
GGGGAAACGCCCGGTCTCATTCCGAACCCGGAAGCTAAGCCCTCCAGCGCCGATGGTACTGCACTCGGGAGGGTGTGGGAGAGTAGGACGCCGCCGGACTCAACGTGAAACAGTAGGCCCACCCCACTCGGGGTGGGCCTACTGCTATTTGGGCAGTTGTAGGCAGACCGTTGTGCCGCCGCCCGGGGTCTCCTCGAGCGTGATCTTGCCGTGGTGGCGTTCCAGAATGCGTAAGCACGTGGACAGGCCGATGCCGAAGCCCTTCTGCTGCTTCGGATCTACCTGTGCGAACATCTCGAACACCCGCTCGCGTTGCGAAGGTGGAATACCGATCCCGTTGTCGGCCACCCGCACGATCCACTTGTCCGGGTGGGCCTCGGCGCTCATCGTGATGTGGCACGGACGGTCGGGCCGGCGGTACTTCATCGCGTTGTCGATCAGGTTTTGCAGCAGCTGCCGCAGCAACACCGGATCACCCTGAATCGTGGGCAGATCATCGGTCGCCGAGATCTGAGCTCCGCTGCTCTCCGTGGCCGTGCGCAGGTCGGCCAGCACATCGAGCACCACGTTGTTCAACTGCACCGGCTCGGCCTGGTACGGCGTCTGGCCGGCCCGCGCATACCGGAGCAACGCGTCCACCAACTTCTGCATGCGCTCCACGGAACGCATCGCCCCGGTCAACCACTTCGTCGCCCGGTCGTCGAGGTCCTCCGTGTATTCGCCGACCAGCAGATCGAGGAAGCCGTGCGCGGCCGCCATCGGGCGCACCAGGTCGTGGCTGACCGCGCCGGCGAACTGTTCGAGCTCCTCGTTCGACCGGCGCAACTCGACCATGGCCGCGGCCAGCTTCTCGCCCCGGGCCGCGATCTCGGCGCTGGCCCGCTCGATCTCCCGGCGGTAGGCCCGATCGGCGGTGACGTCGCTCATGGCGACCACCGCGCCCAGCACCTCCCCGGCGTCGTCGACGAGCTGGCTTCCGTTGCAGTTCAACAAGATCGGGGGACGACCCGGAGCCCGTACGGTCATCTCGAGGTTTTCGATTCGGCCCTCGCGCAGCGCCCGCAGCAGCGGAACCTGGTCGGGGGTCAGCCGGGAAACGCCCTCCGCGTCGAACAGCCCATAGTGTTCGGGCAGCGCCGACGGGTCGAGCGAGGCGTCGGCGTCCAAACCGTGCCAGTCGCGGGCCGCCCGGTTGAGCAGAGTGACGCGTCCCGTGTGATCGGCGACGACCACCCCGACGTCGATCGTCTCGAGGACCGTCGTGATGAAACGCTGCCGGTGCTCGGACTCGACGGCGAGCCGCTCGTTGAGGCGGGCCTGGCGGCGCCGCTCGAACAGGGCGACCAGCACGTCGGCCAGGTCGATCAGGCGGCCGCTTTGCTCGTCGCTCATCTCCTTGACCTGGTCGTCGAAGACGCACAGGGTGCCCAGCGCATATCCCTCGGGGGTGATCAGCGGCGCCGACGCGTAGAAGCGGACCTGGGCGATGTTGCCGTTGACCCACGGGTTGTCGCGGTAGAGCGGGTGCTCGCGGGCGTCCGGCACGTGCACGAAGCGGCCGGCCCGGAACTGGATGGCGCACATCGAATCCGAGCGGGCCGAGTTGCCACCCTCGAAGCCGTACGTGGTGAGCTGGCACTGACGGCTCTCGTCGATCAGATTGAGGGTCGCGGTGGGGACGCCGGCGACCAGAGCGGCAACCCGTACGACGGTGGTCAGCTCCTCGTCGGCGGGAGCGTCAAGCACGCAGTACTCGTGCAGGACCGCGAGCCGCCTCTCCTCGTCGAGCTCGGGGTCGGCCACGACAGATGTCACATCCACTTATCGGCCGAAAACGTCCGTCCCTTAGCCGGGCTGGGAACGACCCCGTAGTAAGTGAGTACTCACAAACTGGTTGGGGCGTGGGGCGTGGGGCGTGGGGCGTGGGGCGTGGGGCGTGGGGCGTGGGGCGTGGGGCGTGGGGCGTGGGGCGTGGGGCGTGGGGCGTGGGGCGTGGGGCGAGGGGCGGCGAAGTGCGGGCGCGGGCGCGGGCGCGGCGAAGTGCGGGCGCCGCGAAGTGCGGGCGCGGGCGAGCGAGCAGGCGGCGATCTGCGGGGCGCGGGCGAGCGAGCGGGCGGCGAAGTGTGGGGGCCGGGGTTAGAGGCTGCCGACGATTTTGATCATGGCTGGGCCCAGGACGATGATGAAGATTACCGGGAAGAGGCAGAACAGGACGGGGAAGAGCAGTTTCACCGTGACTTTCTGGGCCTGTTCCTCGGCCCGCTGGCGGCGTCTCATGCGTTGGTCGGCGGCGTGTTCCCGCAGAATTCCCGCCATCGAGATGCCCAGCTCGCCCGCCTGCACCAGCGCCGTGACCAGGGTCTTCAGATCACGGACGGTGGTCCGCTTGGCCAACGCCCGCAACGCGATGGACCGCGACACCCCCAGCCGCATCTCTTGGAGCACCCGGTTGAGCTCGTCCGGCATCGGGCCGCGAAGCAATTGCGCCACCTGGGCCATCGCCGCGTCCAGGCCGAGGCCCGATTCGACGCCGATCACCATCGCGTCGAGGACGTCGGGCAGGGACATCGTGATGTCCTTCTGCCTTTTCACCCCGGCGTTGTAGGCCAGCAGGTCGGGCACGTGCAGGCCGATCAGCACGCCGAGCGCGGCCCCCGGCAGCCCGTATTTGAGCGCGATCCCCTGGGCGATGATGTAGAAGAGCAGCCCCAGCACCACGCCCGCGACCATGCGGCCGCGGATCACCCGGTCGAGCGGCCACGCGGTCGGGTTGCCGGCGTAGTCCAGGTGCCGCAGCAGCCGGGCCCGCGCCGGGGGCGGGGTGACCAGGTTGCCGAGGCGCTGCAGGGCCCACACCACCGGCGGGCGCAGCCGGCCGCCGAACGGTGGGGCGACCGCCCGGGGTGCGTTGCGGCTGCGGTCGAACGAGTGCAGGATCCGCAGCATGCGCTGCCGCCGGCTGGGGGGCACGGTGGCCGCAGCCGCGACGAAGGCCACGGCCAGGATCGAGGCCAGCGTGGCGATCGCGACGAGGACCGGGCCGTTCACCGCTACACCTCGATCTTGGTGATCGCGCGCAGCCAGACCGCGCCGATGACCAGCATCATGACCGCCACGCCGAGCAGCACCATGCCCAGGACCTGCTGGAACAGCGGCATGATGTAGTCCTTGCGGACGAGGAACAGCATGATCGACGTGAAGATCGGCAGGCAGATGAGCACGTACGCCGACATCCGGCCCTCGGCCGACAGGCTGCGCACGTGCCGCCGCAGGTAGGCGCGTTCGCGCATCGTGTCGGCAGTGGTCTGCATGACCTCGGCCAGGCTGCCGCCGGTTTCGCGTTGCAGCCGCAGCGCCATCACCAGCCAGGTCAGCTCGGCGCTCTCCACCCGTTCGCCGGCGCGGGCGAGCGCGTCCTCGAACTCGCCGCTGATCCGGGTCTCCGACAGCGCCCGGCTGAATTCTTCGGCGACCGGGCCCTCGTCGTCGCGGACCGCCGCCTCGACGGACTGCTGCAGGGTGAAGCCGGAGCGCAGCGCGCTGAGGATCAGCTGGAGCATGCCGGGCAGCTCGTCCGCGAAGACCTTGCGGCGCCGGTTGATCTGCATGTTGAGCAGGGCGCCGGGCAGCAGGTAGCCGAACACGACCCCGGCCAGCAGCCCGAGGATCAGCGGGAGCAGCAGCATGCCGACGAGCGCGGCCAGCACGCAGATCAGGAACCGGATGGCCAGCCATTCGCTGGGCACCAGCCCGGTCGCGGCCGCGTCCAGTTTGGGTTCGGCCCGCGCGGCCAGGCTCGTCAGCGCGGGGGAGCGTTCGACGAACTGGCCGGCCGCGTGCTGCAGGCGGCGCAGCACCGGCTCGGCGACCTGCTTCTCGCCCACGGTGTAGTGCTTCAGCGTGGTCAGCCGGCGCTGCATCGGCGTACGGCCGAAGAACCGCTCGATGATCAGGGCGAACAGCAGGAAGGTGGCCCCGGCGGCGGGCAGGGCGACGACCCAGCGGGCGGCGGTCACCGCGGCTTCCCGCCGAACATCCCGGCCGGCAACGTCACCCCGTACATGGCGAGCGCGTCGACGAACCGGGGGCGGATGCCGGTCGGGCGCAGCTGGGCCAGGTGGGCCGGCGTCTCGGCGCTGAGGTCGTACAGGAAAAGGTCTTGCAGGGTGATGGTCTCGCCCTCCATGCCCACCACCTCGGTGATGTGGGTGACCTTGCGCGAGCCGTCCTTGAAGCGGGTGATCTGGATGACCAGGTCGACGGCGGAGGCGATCTGGTCGCGGATGGCCCGGCTGGGCAGGTCCATGCCGGCCATCAGCACCATGGTCTCGAGGCGGGCGAGCGCGTCGCGCGGCGTGTTGGCGTGCAGGGTGGTCAGCGAGCCGTCGTGACCGGTGTTCATGGCCTGCAGCATGTCGAGGGCGGCGGCGTCGCGGACCTCGCCGACGACGATCCGGTCGGGGCGCATCCGCAGCGCGTTCTTGACCAGGTCGCGTGTGTTGATCGTGCCGCGTCCCTCCGCGTTGGACGGGCGCGATTCGAGGCGCACCACGTGGTCCTGGCCCAGGCGCAGCTCGGCGGCGTCCTCGATGGTCACGATCCGCTCGTCGGTCGGCACGAAGTCGGAGAGCACATTGAGGATCGTCGTCTTGCCGGAGCCGGTGCCCCCGCTGACCAGCACGTTGCGGCGGCCGCGCACGCTGGCCTCGAGGAACTCGGCGGCGGGTCGCGTCATGGTCCCGTACGAGATGAGGTCGCCCACGGTCAGCGGCGTGGCCGAGAACTTGCGGATCGTCAGCGACGCGCCGTCCAGGGCGATCGGCGGCACGATGGCGTTGACGCGGCTGCCGTCGGGCAGGCGGGCGTCCACCATGGGGCTGGCCTCGTCGACGCGGCGGCCCACGCGGGCGCAGATCCGGTCGATGATGCGGCGCAGGTGCGCGTCGTCGTCGAACTCGACCTCGGTGCGTTCGAGCCGGCCGAACCGCTCCACATAGATGCTCTTGGCCCCGTTGGCCATGACCTCGGTGACCGACGGGTCGCGCAGCAGCGTCTCGATCGGGCCGTGACCGAGGACCTCGTCGGTGACCTCCTTGATGATGCGGGCCCGGTCGCCGCCGGAGAGCGGGGTCTCCTCGCGGGCCAGCAGCTCGAACAGCACCTCGCGGACCCGGGCGTCGAGCGCCTCGTCGTTGCCGCGGCTGGCGTACAGGGTCGGGCCGAGCTCGTCGGCCAGCCGCCGCTGGATCCGCAGCCGGACGTCGTAGACCGGGTCCGCGGCCTGCCGCCCGGCCGCCCGGTAGCGCTGGGTGGTCGCCGACGCCCGGCTCGGCGCCTCCTCGACGGGTTCCGGGGTCTCCTCCTCGCCGCCGCCCGCGGCCTTGTTGCCGTACATGCCCAGGCGGGCGGAGAGGCTCACCGCGCGACCTTCTTCCGCTTGAGCGACCGTCCGAACAGGCCGCGTTTGACCTCAGGCGCGGTCTCGGTGCCGGCGCAGCGGTCGGCCAGCTGCCGGATGGCCCGGCTGACCGGGTGCAGCGGCTCGGTCAGCATGATCGGCTCGCCCTGGTTGACCGAGATCGGCACGTCCCGGCTGGAGGGCACGAGCGACGCGAACGGCATGCCGATCGCCTCCTCGACGTCGGCCGTGGTCAGACCGACCTGGGTGTTGGCGCGGTTGAAGACGAGCAGGCTGCGGTCGCGCGGATACTCCAGCATGTCGAACATCTCGACGGTCAGCCGCACGGTCTTGAGCGTCGGCAGGTCGGGCGTGACGATCGGGACGAACCAGTCCGAGACGTCGAGCGCGGCCAGCACCTGATCGGTGACGATGGCCGGGGTGTCGATCACGATGAAGTCGTAGTGCGGGCGGGCCGCGTCGAGGATCTCCAAGACCAGTTCCCGCCGTACGTGTTCCCCCTGCGCCGGATTGCCCGGGGCGAGCAGCGCGTCGATGCCGGGCCGGTACGGGGTGACGATCGAGCGCAGGCCGGGCTCGTCGAGGCGGCCCGCCATCGCGATGCCGCCCGCGATGCTCCGGTCGGGCGGCAGCTTGAGCATGATCGCCACGTCGCCGAACTGGAGGTCGAGGTCGACCAGCAGCACCCGGCGGGCGCCCCCGGCCCACAACGCCACGGCCAGGTTGACGGCCACGAAGCTGCGGCCGCACCCGCCCTTGCCGGCGAAGATCGTGACGATCCGGCCGTGCGGGGCGACGTCGGCGCCCGAGCGCATCGTGGTGCTGAGCGCCTTCGAGATGTCGACCGAGCGGCTGGTCGCCTGCCGGATCCCGTCCCAGTCGGCCTCGTCGACCACATCCCGTACGCCGGCCTGCAGGCACCGGATGACCTCGGCCGGGTTGATCTGTTTGCGCACGAGCACCACCCCGATCAGGGGCCGCTGCAGCCGCTGGTAGGCGGTGAACATCAGCGCCTCGTCGAGGTCGACGGTCGCCCCCACGAGCACCAGCAGCGTCTCGGGGTAGCGGGGCAGGTGGGCCTCGAGCTCGGCCATGCTGTGCACGAGCGAGCCGCCGACGGACTGGAACTCCTGTCCGCGCTCGGCCAGCATGTCGCGGTCCGGTTCCAGATAGACGTACAGGCTCATCCGGCAGCCCCGCTCTCGACGACGGTCGGTGAGGCGGTCACGGTCGCCTTGGCGCCCAGCAGCCCCAGGTGCAACAGCCCGCGGTTGTAGCCGTTGACCAGGGCCTCAGCCTGATCGGCGGTGACGGCGAGGGTGACGACGTAGCGGATCAGCTCGGTCGTGGAGCCCACGGAGGGGCTGGGGACCGCGGTCGACATGATGGCCGCGGCGCCGCTCTGCGGCACGACGATCGGGGGCTGGCTCGGCACCGCGCTCTCGCCGACACTGAGGACGGTCACCTTGGCCAGCAGCACCGCGGTTTGCTGCGGTTTCTCGTCGGTCTCCTGCTTGGGCGTGGTGAGGAAGACGACCACCTGGTCACCCCGCTTGACGTTGCCCGCGACCTGCGGCGCGATGCCGAGCTGGACGCTGACGGCGAGCCGGTCGGCGGGCACCTTGAACGTCGGGGTGGGCGAGGCCACGGGCTTGACGGCCACATCGAACTGCCGGCTCAGCAGCATCTGGTCAGGCGCCAGGTCGGCGTTCAACTTCCTGGTGTCCAGCCCCGAGTCGAGCTTGGTCAGCGCGCCCGACGGCACCGTCTCGGCCGGCATCAGCACCTGACGCACCAGCCGCTTGGAGCGGATCTGGGCCCCGGTCGTGCCGCTCGGAATGGTCGCCGTGGCCAGCAGCACCCAGGTGCCCTTCTTGCCCTCGACCGCACGCCGGTCGGCGCCGCGCGCGTAGGCGACGACCGCCACTGCGCTCAGCAGGGCCAGCAAGGCCGCGACGCCCAGCATGAGAATGCGCCTGCGCATGTCCTACCCCCTTGGCCCTTTCATCCCGTACGCCCGATGACCGTGGCCCCGAAGTCCGAGCCGGTGCCGAAGACCGGGTTGTCGATGGGCACGACGGTCCTGGTGAAGTAGCCGTAGATGCAGGAGGAGATGGTGCACAGCGCCTTCTCCAGCAGGGACGGGACTCCGCCGGGCGACAGCAGGTTGGCCACGGACTGCAGCACCCCGGGGATGAGGGTGTCGTAACCGGTGACCACAAACGGTGCAAAACCGGCGATCCGGTACGTCGGGGCCAGCGAGAGCAGGGTCTGCTCGATCTGGTCGAAGATCGGCACCAGGATCGGTTGCCGCGTCGTGTAGAGCGTCTGCAGGCGGTTGCGGCAGGCCGCACCGGCGGCCAGGCCGGACAGGACGAAACCGCGCGGTTCGTCGCCGATGTTGAGGCTGAGCTCGCAGTTGGCGTCGGGCGGGTTGAGGCTGTTGTCGTAGAGCCAGGTCCAGCCGCGCGGCTTGGACAGGTTGACGGTCGGCGTCGTGCACGAGGGCAGCGGCAGCCCGAGCACGGCGGCCGGCAGCACCTGGGCGATCGCGCTCTCGGCGGCGGCGGTCGGCGCGGGCAGCCCCAGGAACGGGAAGAGGCCGAGCTGACCCAGCAACCCGACCAGGGGACCGTAATAGGTGCTGCCGTTGTTGGTCATGCGCTGCCAGTCGCACAGCGAGATGCCGAGCGCGAACACCTTAGAGATGGCGGGCGGCCCCCAGGCGACCCGGCCGCAGGCGCCGACCCGGGTGCCGGTGTAGGTGGTGCCCGAAAGCGTGCCGGCGAAGGTGGGCGGCAGCAGCGTGGAGCCGCTCGACAGCTTGGTGCTGGTGCGCACCTCGACCGACTTGCCGCCGGTCACGGTGGTGGCGGGGCAGGCGGTGGTGCTGCTCCAGGTCGAGCAGGTCTGGCCGGTGACACCGGTGAGACAGATCTGCGAGTCGGCCGAGCCGCGCTTGATGTTCTTGGTGGTGTAGGTCTGGGCCACCGTGCTCTGGGCGGCCATGGTGCAGTCGGCGGCGTTCCGCACGCAGCGCATCGCCACCGCCCACGAGGCGGCGTCGGCGCTCGACTGCAGCTCGGTGCGTTCCAGCGAGAGCTGGGCGACGTCGATGACCAGGGCGCCGGTGCCGAAGAAGACGCCGGTGCTGAGCAGGACGGCCAGCATCGCGGCGACCACGCCGTTCTCGGAGCCGTGACGACGCAGAGCCCGGCGCCACACGCGCCGGGCTGTCAGCAGGGGCCGCCGGGTCAGCCGGTGCACGACATCACCCCGGTGGCGGTGAGGGTTGTGAGGCTGGAGGTGACCCCGAACATCTTCATGAACACAAAAATGGGCGTCACGGCCGTGAAGGGCTGTGACGCCGTCACCGTCGAGTCGGCGATGGTGGACGAGCTGCTGGTGCACAGGGTGCTGGTGACGGTGGCGGTGGTGCCCGCCATGCCCTGCACTTTGGCCTGGATTGTGGCCGTGGTGCCGTTCAACGCCCCGGTCCGGGCCCCTTCCCGAACCGCGGCGCTGAGGAGGGTCTGCTGCTGCAGGGCCCGCCCGAAGTCGATGACCCCGAACACGAGCACCAGCATCAACGGCAGCACGATGGCGAACTCCACCGCGGCGGCACCCTCCTCGCCCCGGACCGGCCTGCGTTCGGCACGCGGCCCGGGGCGAAGGAGGGAACGACTGGCGGATCGCACGGTCGTGACTACCGGCCTTTCAGATCATCACGGGACGACGAGCTTGTTGCCGACCGTCTTGAAGAGGTCGCTGATCTTGCCGCCGAAGATCGTGGCGCCGGCGATCAGGGCGATCGCGATCAGCGTGACGAGCAGGCCGTACTCGACGGCGGTGGCGCCCTCGTCGTCCTTGCGGGTCATGCGGGACTGGACGAACGAGCAGACGTAAGAGGTGATGGCAAGCATGTCGGTTCCCCCTGGTTGTTTCGGCCGCGTTCTTCGTGGCCTTGCACCAGTAAGAATCGGAGGGAACCCCGGCGAGTTGAGTTAGCGAACCGTTGCTTCAGGGTGCAGGCGCGTTGCTGTTGTGCTGGGCCAGAACCGAGCGCAACATGCCCGCCAGCTGGTCCGCCGTGAACGGCTTGGCGATGAAGGGCGCCCCGCGCTTGATGATGCCCCGCCGGATCGCGATCTCCTGCGGCATGCCTGACACGTAGACCGTCTCCATGCCGGGCCGTACGGCGTGCGCCGAGCGGGCCAGCTCGCCGCCCGAGACCCCGGGCAGGCCCAGGTCGGTCAGCAGCACGTCGATCTTGCCCTCATGCACGCGGCACGTGGTGATGGCGCTGACCGCGTCGGTGGCCACCAGCACCTGGAAGCCCCGCAGCTCGAGCATCTGGGACGTCATGTCGCGCAGGTCCTCGTCGTCCTCGACCAGCAGGACGACCGGACCCTGCTGGGGCGCCGAGGTGTTCCACATCGCCTCTCCCCTCGGGCTCGGTGGAGCCGCGTCGGGGTGCGGCTCTCCGGGCCGCCGCACACGCGCGGCCTCACCGAAAACGCTAGGCGACGCTGTGCCCGTCCGGGGGAATTCGGCGGAAAACGGGACGAGAGGTCTAGTTGCCCTCGGCCCGCCCGAGGCGCCAGTAGCCCATGAACGCGACCAGCTTGCGGTCGACGCCGCACTCGGCGACCAGGTGGCGGCGCAAGGTCTTGATCATCGCGGCCTCGCCGGCGAGCCAGGCGTAGAAGCGGCTGACGTCGACGACCTCCTCCGGGACCTCCCAGAGCACGTCGTGGTCGACGTCCACGTCCTCCAGCTCGACGGCTTCCGTGGCCCCGCCCAGGTGCCCCTCGCCGAACAGCCGGCGGGTCGCCGCCCGTACGGCGGGAATGAGCTTTTCGCCGTGGGTGGCGTTGTCGCGGGCCAGCCAGGTGACGCGGACGCCCGCAGGCGCCACCAGCTCCAGCGCGTCGTCGGCCGAGGGCACCTCGAGCAGGGCCTCACCGCGTGCGTCGGCCGGCAGCCGCTCGAGGATCCCGGTGATGGCCGGCACCGCTGTCTCGTCGCCGCCCAGCAGCAGGCAGTCGGTGTGCGCGGGCGGGTGGAAGTCGATGCCCCCGTGCGGGCCGTCGAAAAGAGCGTTCGGACCCATCAGGTAGGCCGGGGTGCCCGGACCGGCCTCGGCGGCGAACCGGGAGGCGGGGCCGTCGACGCCGTGCAGCACCATGTCGACGTCGACCTCGCGCAGCTCGGGGCGGACGGCGCGCACCGTGTACGTCCGGATCGGGTTGCGCCGCTCCTCGGGCAGCTCACGCCACTCCGTGTACCAGTCCTCGCCCGTCGGCAGGTGCGCCAGGCCCGAGCCGGGCAGCGGCGGGATCAGCTTGATCCGCTGGTCGAAGCCGTTGTCGGCGAACGTGTCCAGGTCGTCGCCGGTGAAGGTGACGCGCACGAAATGCGGGCTGAGCCGCGTCACCGCACGCACCTCGGTGGCGAAGAACCGCCACGGCACCGTGCTCGTGGCCGGGTCGACGGTCTGGGTCACGGGAGGCCTCCTGAGCAACTTCCGGAACGTAAGGCACGCCTAACCTAACCTGCCGGTTCCGGAACTGGCCACCCGGGCCGCCTAGTCCTCCAGCGCCTCGCCCGTCGCGTGCCGGGCCGGCGGGCTACTTCTCGGCGGGGGCGTCCTCGGCCTCCGCGGCCGCCTTGGCCTGCACCCGGGCCTCGGCCTCGGCCGCGGCGGCCGACGAGTAGACGCGCGGCTTCGGGATGGCGGCCTTGGCGCGGGCCGGCCTCGCCTTCGGCGTCTTCGCGACGGGTTCAGGCTCAGGCTCAGGGGCCGCAGCGGAGGCAGGGGCCGGGGCCGGGGATGGGGCAGGAGCGGCGGCGGGGGCCGGGGATGGGGCAGGGGCCGCGGCGGGGGCCGGGGAAGGGGCAGGAGCGGCGATCGGGTGCGGGGGCAGGGCGACCGACGGCCCCTCCAGCACGTCGAACCGGTCGGCCACCGGGTGGTGAATCGGGGCCGGGGCAGGGGCGCGCCCCGCCCGGGTGCGCGGGGTCAGCCCACCGTCGCGCTCGGGCACGCCGATCAGCACGGCCGCGACCCGCCCCGGCGCTACCTGCTCCAGCTCGGCCGCGGCCCGCACGGCGGCGGCCCGGGTGGTGCGGCGATAGTCGGTGACCAGCAGCACGTGGTCGCTGTGGGCGGCCAGGCCGAGCCCGTCGGAGACGCTGAGCAGGGCCGGCGAGTCGAGCACGACGACGTCGCACTGCGTCTTGAGCTCGTGCAGCAGCCCGGTCAGCCCGCCCGCGGCCAGCAGGTCGCCGCTGCCGTCGCGGTCGGCCCCGGCCGCCAGCACCCGCAGGTTGACGATCGCGCCGGCGGCCAGGGTCTCGGCCAGCGAGTGCTCGCCGGTCAGCACGTTCGTCAGCCCGCGGTCGCGGGACAGGTCGAACATCAGATGCAGGGCCGGGTGGCGGACGTCGGTGTCGATCAGCACGACCCGGCGGCCGGCCTGGGCCAGGGCGACGGCCAGGTTGGCCGCCGTCGTGCTGCGGCCCTCGCCGTCGCGGCCGCCCGCCACCAGCACCGTCGACGGGCCCTGCAGCCGCGGGCCGAGCCGGGCCCGCAGGTAGCGGTAGGACTCGGCGTCGGCCGAGTCGGGGGAGCGCAGCAGCACCGGCAGCGGGGCGCCCGGGCCGTGCGAGCGGCGGGCGCGGGGGATCGTGGCCAGCACCGGCACCCCGGTCACCCGCTCGAAGTGCTCCCGCCCGCCGAGCCGGTCGCGGCGGCGGGCCAGCCACAGCGCCGAGAGCAGCCCGAGCAGCAGGCCCAGCGCGGCGCCGGGGGCCAGATAGACCCAGAGCGGGCGGTGCCGCTCCTCGGCCCGGCTCGCCGGCGACACCAGCGAGGCGGCGATGCCGTACTGGGCGATGCTGCTGTTGCGATAGCGCACGTATTCGGCCGCCACGGCCTGGGCGCGCTGCTGGGCGACGGTGGCGTTGCGGTTGTCGTACGTGAAGACGATCGCGGCCCCGCCGCCCTCGACCGCCTCGACCTTCAGGCCCCGGGTCAGCACGTCCTGGCCGATGCCGAGCTGCCCGGAGACGGTCTTGAGCACGTTGCCGGAGCGGGCGATCTCGCGTTCGGTGCCGGGGTTGGCGGCCACCGGGATCGTGTCGGGGCTGAGCCGGGGGCTGGTCACGGCGGTCGCGGTCGAGCGGTAGGCCGGTTTCTCCAGGCGGCTCAGCGCGTATGCCCCGGCGGTGAGCAAAACGGTCACCAGAATGATCCACCAGCCGTACCCCCGCAGAAGCCGCGCAGGTCTGCCGTCCGTCGTCATGCCGGGTCCGCCTCCCGTGATGCCGCCTTGAACCGCAGCCTACGGCGGGATCGACACAGGCCGCTAGCCAGGGCCTCTGTCGGTTCCCGGCGGCCCGCCGCAGGATAGGGGCATGCCGATCTTCTACGGCGGGGACTACAACCCCGAGCAGTGGCCCGCGGACGTGTGGGCCGACGACGTGCGGCTGATGCGCGAGGCCGGGGTCAACCTGGCCACCGTCGGCGTGTTCTCGTGGGCGCGGATCCAGCCCGCCGAGGGTGTCTTCGACTACGAGTGGCTCGACCAGGTCATCGACCTGCTGCACGCGGCGGGGATCGCCGTCGACCTGGCCACCGGCACCGCGTCGCCGCCGCCCTGGCTGACCGCGAAGTATCCGGCGGTGCTGACCGAGAACGCGGACGGCGTGACCCGGTGGCCGGGTAGCCGGCAGCACTACGCCCCGACGTCGCCCGTCTATCGGCGGCTCGCTTCCGACCTCGTACGGGCCACAGTGGAGCGCTACCAGGATCACCCGGCCGTGGTGCTCTGGCACATCAACAACGAGCTCGGCTGTCACGTCGCCTACGACTACTCGGATCAGGCGGCCGCGGCCTTCCGGGTCTGGCTGTCCGGCAAGTACGGCGACGTCGACGCGCTCAACGCGGCCTGGGGCACGATGTTCTGGTCGCAGCGCTACACCGATTTCGCCGAGATCCTGCCGCCGCGGCACGCGCCCTACAGCGTCAACCCGTCGCAGGTGCTCGACTTCCGCCGGTTCAGCTCGGACATGCTGCTCGACCTGCTGCGGATGGAGAAGCGGATCATCCGCGAGGCCGGGGCGACGCAGCCGTTGACGAGCAACATGATGAGTGCCTTCCAGCCCACCGACTACTGGTCGTGGGCCGCCGAGGTCGACGTCATCGCCGACGACACCTACCCCGATCCGCGCGACCCCCGGTCGTACGAGGTCGGCGCCTTCGCCCGCGACCTGATGCGCTCGCTGAAACCGGGCAAGCCGTGGATTCTCATGGAGCAGGCGCCCAACTACGTCAACTGGCGGGAGAACAACGCGGCCAAGGCGCCCGGGCAGATGGCCGCGATGAGCATGCAGGCGGTCGGGCGCGGCGCCGACGGCGTGCTGTTCTTCCAGTGGCGGCAGTCGTCGGCCGGGGCCGAGAAATACCACTCGGCGATGCTGCCCCACGGCGGTCCCACCACGCGGACGTTCCGGGAGATCTCGCGGCTGGGCGCCGAGCTGGCGGAGCTGGGCGACCTGCCGGCCCCGGGCGGCGAGGCCGCGGTCGCGATCGTGCTCGACTGGGACAGCTGGTGGGCGCTCGACCAGCCCAACCACCCGGCCCCGCTCGACTACATCGCCCAGGTGCGCGCCTGGCACGGTGCGTTCCTGCAGGCCGGGGTGCAGACCGATTTCGTACGGGCCACCGGACCGTTCGACGGCTATCGCCTCGTCGTGGCGCCCAGCCTGCACCTGCTGCCCTCGGCCGCCGCGTTGGTGTCGTTCGTCGAAGCCGGTGGCGCCCTGCTGACCACGGCGTTCACCGACATCGTGGACGAGCACGACCGGTTCCGGCCGGGCGGCTTCACGCGGCAGCTCGGGCCGGTGCTCGGGGCCACGGTGCTGGACTTCGCGGGCGTGCTGCCGGGCGAGGCGACCGTACGGGGTGACGGGTTGGGCTTCGAGGGGACGGTGCTGGCCGAGGTGCTGCACGTCGAGGGGGCCACGGTGCTGGCGACCTTCGGTGACGGCTCGCCCGCGTTCACCAGCCACCCGTACGGCTCGGGCACGTCCTATCACCTGGCCACGATCGCCGACGAGGCCGGCACCGCGGCCCTCACCTCGTACGTGGTGGGCGCCCTGGACCTGAAGCCCGTGCTGAAGGACCTGCCCCCGCGCGTGGAGGCGTGCGCCCGCGGCCCGATGGTGACCCTGATCAACCACAATCCGACGCCGGTCGAGGTCAACGGCCAGATCCTCGAGCCGTACGGCTATCGGATCACCAAGCCGTAGTGGTGACCCCGTCGAGGCCGGGCACGGCGTTGCGATGCTCGGTGGCCAGGATCGTCAGCATCCGCTCGGCCTCGGCCAGGGTGGCGTATTTGCCCGTCGAGGCCTCCGCGTCGGCGTCCGGCGTCTCCAGCCAGAGCCGGCCCTCCTCCCAGCGCATCTGCACGCAGCCGGCCGTGGGGTGGACCGCCACCAGGAAGGCGTTGACGCGGGTGGGCAGGCGGCGCAGCACGTCGAGCATCTCGGCCGGCCCCATCGGCCGCTCCGAGCCGTCGTGCAGCGTCACCGTGATCGGGCTCGCCTCCTCGGGCGCGCCGGGGTGCGCCGCCATGCGACCGTGCCGGCGCCGGGCCCACTGCAGCGGGACCAGAATGCGCTGCCCGGCCTCGCCGTCCCACTCGACGGTCAGCCCCTCGGCGCGCAGGGCGGCGGCGATCTCCTCACCCAGCTCGACGGTCGGTTCGGCGCCGGCATGCCCGTACGCCAGCCAGACGCCGCCACCGTTGACGGCTCGCTGCGCGTCCTGCTCGTGATAGAAGACGTAACCCCGGCCGGCGCCCTCGTCGCGGATCTCGGTGGTGCCGCAATTCCGGCAGCAGGCGAAGTCTTCCCGGGCGGTGATGCCGGCCATGTCGAGGGCCCGGAAGGCATCGGTCAGCCGGTCGCTGTCGGTGCGCTCGGGCCACGACGCCTGCGCGGCCAGATGGGCCGCGAACTCGTCCTGGGTGATCGCCTCGGCCAGCGGGCGCAACTCGGCTCCGGAAGCCTGGTCCTCCAGCCATTCGACCGTGCCGTCCACGATCTCGGCGTAGGTCGAGCGCCCGCGGGCTACCTCTTCCCGGATGTGGTCGGCCGCCTGCTGCCGGAGGTCCTCATCGATCATGCGCCGGAAGGTAGCAGCACCCACCGACAGAACGCGGACGGGCATTTTTGCTCGGAGCGACCGTGGCCCGGAGCTGCGAAAGCTGATCGACGCGCGGCGTGTTCCTCCGGGGGCGCGCCGCACGCCTACGTGGCGACCAGGCGCAGCGGCGGGTGGGCGGCCGGCCCCTCCAGCGCCGCCGTCGTGGCGGGATCGGCGGGCAGGTAGACGATCAGGCGGAGGCTGTCGTCGGCCGGGAGCTCCAGCGATTCGTAGGCCAGGGTCAGCGAGCCCAGCGCCGGATGAGCCACGCGCAGGATGCCTGTGGGGGCGGGGACGCCGGGGACCGTGGCCACGCGGCTGGTGAAGTCGTCGCCCGCGATCACCGACAGCTCGTCGGCCACCGCCGCCACGTACGGGTCGGCGCGGAACGGGCCCTCCTTGAGCGTGGCCACCCAGTGGTCGGCCACCGCGGGCCACTCCAGGAACACCGTGCGGGCGCGGGGCGACGTCAGGACGTACCGGAGAAGGTTGGGTGGGTCGGTCCCGAGCAGGCCGAGCGGCTGGGCGAACGCGTCGAACGCCGCCGTGCGGGCCACCAGGTCGCCCAGGTGGTTGACGAGCACGGCCAGGGACGGCTCGAGCCGCTCGATCAGGGCGCGCAGCGTCGGCCGCAGAACCCGGCTCGGGGTCAGGTCGGCGCGGCACGGGAAGGTGGCGTCGGCGCCCTTGGTCAGGCGGTAGAGGTGGACGCGGT
This sequence comes from Paractinoplanes lichenicola, assembly GCF_016785085.1. Classification (GTDB taxonomy): domain Bacteria; phylum Actinomycetota; class Actinomycetes; order Mycobacteriales; family Micromonosporaceae; genus Actinoplanes; species Actinoplanes lichenicola. The sequence continues at coordinate 39,322 of NZ_JAENHO010000027.1, read as the reverse complement.
CGTTGCCGCTGAGCCGCAGCACGTCGGCCAGCGCGCCCAGCACCGGTGGCGACGGGTGGCGGTCGCGGCCCTGCTCGAGGCGGGTCACGTATTCGACGCTGACACCGGCCAGCATCGCCACCTCGGAGCGGCGCAGGCCGGGCGTGCGGCGGCGCGAACCCGCGGGCAGGCCCACCGCGGCCGGGTCGATCGACTCGCGGCGGCTGCGCAGGAACAGGCCGAGCTCGTTCTCGCTCACCGTCCGACCGTAGCGCCGCGGTTCCGATTTATGGTGTCCCCGCTGCTACCAGCCTAGGAGCGGCCTGGTTACGCGTTCCGAAAGCCGCGAGCGTCGGGTCATGACGACAAACGTGATTGTGGTGGGTGGCGGCTACGGCGGCATCACCGTGGCCAAGGCCCTCGACGACGTGGCCCGGGTGACCCTGATCGAGCCCAAGGCCACCTTTGTGCACAACGTCGCGGCGCTGCGGGCGGTGATCGACCCGGCGTGGGCCGAGAAGATCTTCCTCCCGTACGGGGGAATGCTCGTCAATGGCGTCGTGCGGCGCGACCGGGCGGTGCGGGTGACCGAAAGAACCGTCGAGCTGGAATCGGGGGAATCATTGAATGCCGACTATGTCGTGCTCGCGACCGGTTCCTCCTATCCGTTCCCGGCGAAGACCGCTCAGGAGGGGCCGGCGCATTTCCGACAACTGCACGGCGAGCTGGCCGCGGCCGCGACTGTGCTGCTGATCGGGGCCGGTCCGGTCGGGCTGGAGTTCGCGGGCGAGATCAAGGCGGCCTGGCCGGAGAAGCACGTGATCGTGGTCGACCGGGGGACCGAGCTGATGCCGGGGGACTATCCGGACGAGTTCCGGCGGCAGCTGCGCGAGCAGATCGACGAGCTGGGCATCGACCTGCGGCTGGGCACGACGGCGAACGGCGTCGCGGCCGATCTGACGCTGGTCTGCCACGGCGCCTCGGTCGACCGGAGCTACCTGGCCGGCTCGGGCGACCGCATCGAGGTGACGCCGGAGCTGCGGGTGCGGGGGAGCGCGACGCTGTTCGCGATCGGCGACGTCACGGCGCTGCCCGAGCAGAAGATGGCCCGGCTGGCCCAGATGCACGCCGGGGTCGTCGCGGCCAACATCCGCTCGCTGATCGCGGGTGGCGAGGCCGAGCACACGTACGCGCCGCAGCCCGACGCCATCGTGCTGCCACTCGGCCCCAAGGGCGGGGTGACGTACGCGCCGGAGGTGGGAGTGCTGGGCGCGGCCGAGAGTGCCGCGATCAAGGACGGGTTCTATCTGGACCAGTATCGGGAGCTGCTCGGGGCTATGGACACTTGATTTACCAGCATCTATGGTGAGCGAATCCGCCGACATATCGAAGCGCTTCGACGAAGGGCACGCCGGGGCGCATTCCGCAGTTGAGGTGAATTGCTCATGCGAAGGCGATTTCTGGCGGTCCTGGCCGCCGGACTGCTGGCCGCTCCGGTCGTCCCCGGAGCGGCCCACGCCGAACCGTCCTACCCGTTCCGCGACCCGGCCCTGCCGCTGCAGGCGCGCGTCGACGACCTCGTCGGGCGGCTCACGCTCGACGAGAAGGTCGCCATGCTCCACCAATATCAGCCGGCGGTCCCGCGCCTGGGGGTCGGCTTCTTCAAGACCGGCACCGAGGCGCTGCACGGCGTCGCCTGGTCGACCGACATCGACAACGGCGGCGCCGTCGTCACCGCCGACGGCACCAGCTTCCCGCAGGCCGTGGGGCTGGCCAGCACGTGGGATCCCGACCTGATCAAGCGGGTCGGCGCGGCGGTCGGCGACGAGGCCCGCGGCTTCCACTCCCGCAACCCGCGCGTCTGGGGCCTCAACCTGTGGGCGCCGGTCGTCAACCTGCTGCGTGACCCGCGCTGGGGGCGCAACGAGGAGGGCTACTCCGAGGACCCCTACCTGACCGGGGCCATCTCCACGGCGTACGGGAAGGGGTTGCAAGGTCCTGACCCGGAGCACCTGAAAACGGCTCCGACGCTCAAGCACTACCTGGCCTACAACAACGAGACCCGGCGCGACACCACCTCGTCCAACGTGCCGCCGCGGGTGCTCAACGAATACGACCGGGCCGCGTTCAAGCCGGCGCTGATCGCGAACGCGGCGACCGGCGTGATGGCCTCCTACAACCTGGTCAACGGGCGGCCGGCCACAGTGGACCCCGATCAGGCCGGGCTGCTGCGCGGCTGGTCGGACTATCCGCTGTTCAACGTGAGCGACGCGTGGGCGCCGAACAACCTGACCGGCTCGCAGGCGTATTTCCCGACCCAGGCCGAGGCGAGCGCCGCGCTGCTCAAGGCCGGGCTCGACAGCTTCACGGTCAACGACACCAACGGCGCCCCGACCGTCACCGCGGTCAAGGAGGCGCTGGCGCAGGGGCTGCTCGCCGAGGCCGACGTCGACAAGGCGGTCGGGCACGCGCTGAGCATCCGGTTCCGGCTCGGGGAGTTCGATCCGGGCGGCGGCCCGTACGGGAAGATCGACGCGTCGGTCATCGACTCGCCGGCCCATCGCGAGCTGACCCGGGAGGCCGCCGGAGACGCGATGGTGCTGCTCAAGAACCAGCGCGAGCTGCTGCCGCTGCGACCGGGCGGCAAAGTCGCGGTGGTCGGGCCGCTCGCCGGCGAGCTCTACACCGACTGGTACGGGGGCAAGCTCCCGTACGAGGTGACGGCGCTCGACGGCATCGCGGCGCGGGCGTCCTCCGTGGTCGGCGCGAACGGGGCGGACCGGATCGCGCTGCGATCGGCTGCCACGGGCCGCTACCTGACGGCCGTCGATGGTGGCCCGGCCTCGGTGACTGCCGCGGCGGCGGACGCCCTTGCCCAGTTCGACGTCGTCGACTGGGGCCAGGGCGTGGTGACCCTGCGCAACGTGGCCAACGGCCGCTATCTCAACGGCTCGTTCCAGACCGTGGACGAGCAGCCGGGCGGCTGGTTCGTGCAGCAGCAGTTCAAGATCGAGGCGCAGGCGGACGGCAGTGTGGTGCTGCGCTACGCCGGCTATGAGACCTCGGAGAGCTGGTTCGGGCCCAACGTCTATGTGACCGTGGGCGCCGACGGCAAGCTCGCGCTGGGCTCGCCCGACGCGGCCGGGGCGGCCCGGTTCACGCGCGAAGTGCTGCGCAGCGCGATCGACGAGGCGGTGACGGCGGCGAAGACGGCGGACACGGCCGTGGTGGTGGTCGGCAGCCAGCCCATGATCAACGGCCGCGAGGCCCACGACCGTACGAGCATCGGACTGGCCGCCGGACAGGAAGCGCTTATCAAAGCCGTCGTGAAGGCCAATCCCCGTACGGTCGTGGTCCTGCAGACGAGTTATCCGGTGTCCGCGTTGCCGCCCGAGGTGCCCGCTCTGTTGTGGACAACCCACGCGGGGGCCGAGACCGGGAACGCCTTGGCCGACGTCTTGTACGGGTCACGCAACCCGGCCGGGCGCCTGACCCAGACGTGGCCGACGTCGGTTTCCGGTGATCTGCTGGAGTACGACATCATCTCGTCGGGGCAGACCTACCTTTACAGTTCAGCGCGGCCGCTTTATCCGTTCGGCCATGGGTTGTCCTACACGTCATTCCGCTACGGCGCTTTGTCGGTCAGCGGGGGCCGGGTCTCGGTCGCGGTGACCAATACCGGCCGCTCCGCCGGCGACGAGGTGGTCCAGCTTTACACGCACCAGCGGACGTCCCGGGACCGTACGGCGGTCAAGCAGTTGCGGGGTTTCGCCCGGGTGGCGTTGAAGGCGGGGCAGACCAAGACGGTCACGTTGCCATTGAAGCCTTCCGACCTGGCCCGCTGGGATCAGACCCGGTCGCGGTGGATCGTGGAGAAATCCGACTACGACATTCTCGTGGGCGCGTCGTCGAGCGACATCCGTGCCCGGGGTGTCCTGCGCGTCCAGGGCTCGACGATTCCGCCACGGGATCTGACGAAGACTCGGGCCGAGACCTTTGACGCGTACGAGGGAGTGCGGCTGCTCGACGAGACCAAGGCCGCCGGCACTGTCGTGGGCGCCACCGCCGACGGCCAGTGGGCTGCCTACCAGGACGCCGCTCTGAAGGGGGTCACGTCGTTCACCGGACGGGTCTCCGGCACCGGCACAATTCAGGTGCGTCTCGGGTCACCCACCGGCCGGCTGCTCGGCACGGCCACCGCCTCGGGCACCGGCGGCGTCTACTCGTACGCGGACGTCCGGGCCCCGCTGACCCGGACGACGGGCCGCCACGACATCTATCTGGTTCTTGACGCCGGGGTGCGGCTGGCGGAATTTACTTTGAAGTAGAACCTATGCTCTGCGCCATGGACGGTCCGAGCATCAAGAGGTGGGCCGCCGCGGCGGTGCCGTGGTGGGTGTCCCGGGTGGGGCTGTTGCTCGGGTGGGTGGTCGCCGTCCTCGTGGCGGTGGCCGCCGACAACCGGGCCTGCTCGGTGGCGGACCCGCAAGTGTGCGGGCCGGACGTGACGTTCGCGGTGGGCATCGTCATCCTGCTCGCCACGCCGGTGCTGCTGTGGTGGCTGCCCCTGGCCGGCTGCGCGGCCGGGGTGGTGTTCGCCGTCCTCGACGTCATCTACGACGACTTGCGGGCCGCGAACGTGGCCTTCGCCCTTCACGGCCTGCTCTGCCTGGCCGTCGCCGCCTGGATCGTCTCGGCGCGGCGGCGGCAGGCGGCGGTCGTCGCGGAGGTGGCCGAGCCCGTACGCCTGGACACGGAGCTGACCGAGCGGCTGCGCGACAGCGTCCCCGGGTGGGGCGGGCGGTCCGTGATCGCCGGCCTGCTGATCGTCATCGGGGCCATCGGCCTGGCCTGGTACAACCACCGCACCGACCAGGTCGCGCGGCACGAGGCGGCCGCCGTACGGGCGGAGGCGGTGGTGCGCAGCGTCGACAACTCCGAGGGCACGGTCGTGCTCGAGGTGCCGCGGCCGGTGGAGGTCGACGTGCTCGGCTCGTACGAGCCCGGGCAGGTCGTCCCGGTGCTGGTCGACGGCGACTGGGTGCGTCCCGTGGACGAGCCCGAGGACGTGACCGTCTGGCTCAGCATCGGGCTGGGAGCGCTCGCCCTCGCCCTCCTGCTGCTGGTCCGCGAGCAGCGCATGCGGGCGGCCCGCCGGCGGCTGCTGAGCGGCGGCCCGCTGCCCGGCGTCGAGCTGACCGCCGCCCCGGACCAGGGCCGCGCGCTGCTGCACGACGGCCTGGCCCTGGTGCCGGTCGCGTCGACCCCGCGCCGGCTGTCCCGTCCCCGCCTGACCGGTGAGGAAGTGAAGTGGGAGGACAGCTGGAAAACGGAGGAGACGCGGCCGCAGCCCGTGACGGTGGCCGGCGACCTGCGCGACGGCGGCTGGGTTCTGCTGCTGACTGAGGACGCCGTCCTGCTGCCCGAGGCGCCCGTGCGCACGCCGCGGCGTCAGCCCGCTCCGGGCAGTAAGTAGGATCCGGGCTGAAGCAGCAGGCAGGGAGCGTGGATGGCGACGATCAACGACGTGGCGCGGGCGGCCGGCGTGTCCCCGAGCACGGTGTCGTACGTGCTGAGCGGCCGCCGCCCGATCTCGGCCCAGACCCGCGCCCGCGTGCAGGCCGCGATCGCCGAGCTCGGCTTCCACCCGCACGCGGGGGCGCGCGCCCTGGCCAGCAGCCGGACGAGCGTGCTGGCCCTGGTCGTGCCGCTGCGCGTCGACGTCAACGTGCCGGTCATCATGCAGTTCGCGACCGCCGTCGTCACCGCCTCGCGCGTGCACAACCATGACGTGCTGCTGCTGACCAAGGACGAGGGCACCGCGGGTCTCGAGCGCGTCGCGCACAGCACGATGGTCGACGCGCTGATCGTGATGGACGTGGAGCGCGACGACGTCCGCATCCCGGCCCTGCGCCGGCTCAAGCAGCCGTCCGTGCTGATCGGGCTGCCCGAGGCCCCCGACGGCATCGTCTGCGTCGACCTCGATTTCGAGGCGGCCGCGGCCGAGACCCTGCGGCACCTGTCGTTCCACGGGCACCGCCGGATCGCGCTGGTCGGGCCGTCACCCGCGGTCTACAAGCGCGGCACCACGTACGCGGAAAGGTTCTTGACCGGTTTCACCGAGACGTCGGCGGCGCTGGGCCTGCAGACGCTCGCCCACCCCTGCGAGCCGGGGCGCGAGGGGGTGCGGGCCTGCCTGGCCGACATCGACGCGCAGCTGCCGGGGGCCACGGCGTTCGTCGTGCACAACGAGGAGGCGCTGCGGATCGTGCTCGAGGAGCTGCAGGCGAGCGGGCGCCGGGTGCCCGCGGACGTCTCGGTGGTGGCGGTCTGCCCGCGGGACGTGGCCCTCAACATGCCGTTGCCGCTGACCTCGGTCGACATCCCGGCCCACGACGTCGGCGGCCTGGCGGTCGAGACGGCCATGAAGCTGCTCGACGGCCGGCACACCGAGCCCGTACGCCTGCTCCCGCCCACGCTCGTCGAGCGGGAGAGCAGCGCTAGACCGCCTGATTGATCCGCACCATGTTGCCGGCCGGATCGCGGAAGGCGCAGTCGCGCAGCCCGTACGGTTGGTCGATCGGCTCCTGCACCACGTCGGCGCCGTTCTTCTGCACCGTCTCGAACGCCTCGTCGACGTTCTGGCTGCTCAGCGCGATGCTGGCGTAACTGCCCTTGGCCATCAGCTCGGCGATCACGCGCTTCTCGTCGTCGGTCAGGCCGGGGTCGACGGCCGGCGGGTGCAGCACGATCGACGTCTGGGGCTGCCCGGGCGGGCCGACGGTGATCCAGCGCATGTCGCCGTAGCCGACGTCGTTGCGCACCTCGAAGCCCATGGTGTCGCGCCAGAACGCCAGCGACGCCTCGGGGTCGTCGGCGGGAAGGAACGTGTTGTGAATCGTGAGGTCCATGCCCGTAACGCTAGAGGCCGGGCGCGGGCGTCGCTTCTCGATTCCTGATCGGTCGGGTGACCTGCTTGACGACGCATCCCGGCAGCCCCTGGGCCTGCGCCTGCTCGGCCGTGAAGCGCCTGTACGCGCTGGGGGACATGCCCACCAGCTCGGAGAAGCGCGTGCTGAACGTGCCGAGCGACGAGCACCCGACCGCGAAGCAGACGTCGGTGACGCTGAGGTCGCCGCGGCGCAGCAGGGCCATCGCGCGCTCGATGCGGCGGGTCATCAGATAGCTGTACGGCGACTCGCCGAACGCGGCGCGGAACTCGCGGCTCAGGTGGCCGGCCGAGACGTTGACCCCGCGGGCCAGGGCCTCGACGTCGAGGGGCTGGGCGTAGTCGCGGTCGATCCGATCGCGGACCCGGCGGAGAAGTCGCAGGTCCTTGAGCCGTTGCTCGTGCCTGTCCGACATTCCTCCCACTTATATCGTCTACCACACCCCCGGTCTTGCGGCAAGACCCCGGTGGTCCCGGAGAATCGCTCACCGTGGAACCGTTCAACCTGCCTGCCAACCTCGCCGCCAAGGGTGATCCGGCCCTGATCGCCGAGGACACCAAGCACTTCGCGGCGATCTCCTCAAGCCTGACCGCGACCATTGCCGAGCTGACGGAACGCCTGGAGGCCGTGCGCAAGGCGCCCGCGGGCAAGGGCCGTCAGGCCGTCGACCGGGACGAGGAGGTCAAGCGGCTCACGGCCCGGCTGCGGGCGCTGCGGCGCTACAGCCTCGACATCTGCCTCGGGCGACTTCATTTCGACGCCGGCGATCGTCTTTACATCGGCCGTTTCGGGCTGACCGACAGCGACGGGCGGCGCCTGCTCGTGGACTGGCGGTCGCCCGCGGCCGAGCCGTTCTTCGGCGCCACCCACGCCCAGCCGATGGGCCTGGCCAGCCGCCGCCGCTACCGGTGGACCGGCGGCCAGGTCACCGACTACTGGGACGAGGTGTTCACCCCCGGCGGGCTCGAGGGGCACGCCGCCCTCGACGACCAGTCCGCGTTCGTCGCCAGCCTGGGCGGCAACCGGTCGGCGCGGATGCGGGACGTGCTGGGCACGATCCAGGCCGACCAGGACGCGATCATCCGGGCCGGCTCGAGCGGCGCGCTGGTCGTCGACGGCGGTCCGGGCACCGGCAAGACGGTCGTCGCGCTGCACCGCACGGCGTACCTGCTCTACACCGAGGCGCGCGGCGTGCTCTTCGTCGGCCCGCACGAGCCCTATCTGGCGTACGTCTCCGACGTGCTGCCCAGCCTGGGGGAGGAGGACGTGCAAACGTGCATGGTGCGTGACCTGGTGCCCGAGGGCGCGACGGCCGTGCCCGAGAGTGATCCGGCAGTCGCTGCGCTGAAATCGTCGGCCCGGATCGTCCATGCGGTCGAGGCGGCCGTGCGCTTCTACGAGGAGCCGCCGGTCAAGGGCATGACGGTGGCGACCGACGACGACGAGATCCGGCTGACCGCGGACGACTGGGCCGAGGCCTTCGACGCGCCCGGCCCCGCCACCCCGCACAACGAGGGGCGCGGCCAGGTGTGGGCGGAGCTCCTGACGATCCTGCTGGTCAAATATCAGGGCGAAGAGCCTTCCGACCTCGTACGCCGGAGCCTGCTGCGCAACCGGGACCTGCTCGCGGCGTTCAACCGGGCGTGGCCGATCCTCGAACCCGCCGACATCGTCGCCGATCTCTGGTCGGTGCCGGCGTACCTGCGGAAATGCGCGCCCTGGCTGAGCACCGACGAGATCCGGGCGCTGCAACGCACCGACCCGCGGGCGTGGACGCACGCCGATCTGCCGCTGCTGGACGCCGCGTACCAGCGGGTGGGCGATCCCGAGACGTCCCGCGAGGAACGCCGCCGCGCCGTCGCCGTCGACTCGCAACGCCGCTCGTACGCCCGGGTGATCGACGACCTGCTCGCCTCGCACGAATATGACGACGGCGAGGGCCTCATGCAGATGTTCATGCAACAGGACATGCGCGACGTGCTGATCGACTCCTCCCAGCATGACTCCAACGTGGATCTTTTGGCCGGCCCGTTCGCCCACATCGTCGTGGACGAGGCTCAGGAGCTGACCGACGCCGAATGGCAGATGCTGCTGCTGCGCTGCCCGTCCCGCAGCTTCACGATCGTCGGCGACCGCGCCCAGGCCCGGCACGGCTTCACCGAGTCGTGGTCCTCGCGACTGGCCAGGGTGGGCATCGAGCGCATCCACCAGGCCTCCCTGACGATCAACTACCGTACGCCGTCCGAGGTCATGAACGCGGCGGCGCCGGTGATCCGAGCCGTGCTGCCCGACGCCAACGTCCCCACATCCATCCGCGACAGCGGAACCCCCGTCCGGTACGGCTCCAGGTCGGAGCTCGCGGAGGTCGTGAGTGGATGGCTCGTGTCACACGCCTCCGGTGAGGGTATTGCTTGCGTGATCGGCGACCCGTCGTTCGCGTGGCCGTCCCCGCGGGTGCGCTCGCTGACCCCCGAACTGGCCAAAGGCTTGGAGTTCGACCTGGTGGTCCTGGTCGACCCCGACTCGTTCGGCACCGGCATCGAAGGCGCGGTCGACCGCTACGTGGCCATGACCCGCGCCACCCAGGAACTGGTGATCCTCACTTCTTGACGCAGGTGGTGAACTCGATGCCCTGCCGGGCCGGCTTGGGCCCCTGACAGTCCTCAGTGGTCACCGGCTTGGGCCCGAAACCGTCCGCCCGCGAATCGGTGACAACCTCGATGTGCCCGTCGTCGCCGGACAGGTAGGTGACGTGGATGGGGTCGCCCTCGACGGTGGGCCAGGAAACCTGGAGCCAGGCCCGATGCCCGGCACTGGCCGCGTCGACAAAGCAACGGGCCACGCCATCGGGAAGCGTCTCACCCTGCCCGAGAGTGAACGTGCCACAGTCGGCCGCCCCCTGCCCGGGGCTCAGCGTCGTGCTGGGTGCGCCGGTGCGCTGGGCGTCTTTCGGCGGCGAGAGGCTGGGATCGAGCGGGGTGGTGGCTGGGCTCGGGCTATTGGCACACGCAGCCACCATGAGGGGCAGAAGGATCGTCAATCGTCTCACTTCGCTTGGACGCGCCCGAGGACTGTCCGGTTGCGCTGGGCCGAGCCACAGCGCGTCGGCACAAGGCCCCATCAGGCGCGCGGCCCTGCGGCCCGGTTGCGCTCGGTGGGGGCTTGATTGAAGCTACTTCGGTCGCCCATGGTCGTGGTCATGCTGACCACTCGATGCCGCTTTTCCGCCGCCGGCTGCGTAAAACTCATCATGCTGTGGTCCGGCTCAAAACGAACCACAGCTCTCAGCGCCAATCCCGCGGCTGAGCGGCCCCTCTCGCCCCGATCTAACCGCAACCACAGCACGACGAGTTTCCCTCACCGCAAGCCCCGGACGGCCGCGAGTGGTCACCGCAACCACCGCCCCAGCGTGACCAAAGAAATTCATCCAAGCCCCCACCGAGCGCATGCAGGCCACCAAGCCCGCGCTCGATGAAGCCTTTCGCCGACGCGCCGTGTCGTGTGCCCATCAGCTGCCGCTCGAAGATGTTTGACCTAGCCTCCTAGGAAGCCTGAAGCGGCAGTGCGAGCGTTGACCGCCGCGGCGTAGCCGAATGGCGTCGAGGGGCGGCGGCGAGGGTGGCGGCCAGGGGCGGCCGCCGGGCGCGGCGTCGAGAGGCGGCGGCGAGGGTGGCGGCCAGGGGCGGGCGTCGAGAGGCGGCGCCGAGGGCTGCGGCCAGGGCCGGCCGCGAGGGGTGGCGAGGGGCGGCCGCGCGTCGTCGAGTCACCGGTGACGTGGAAGTCGCTGGGGGGCTGCGGCTGGGAGCGTTCCCGGCCGGCCGTCGAACGCGGGCAGCGCGGCGACCACGACCGCAGGTCTCGGGTTTGGAAATGTCTTTGTCACACCGTTGACATGTGGGCGCGGGCGGGCCTAGTTTCCTCCCAAAGTCCCGCGTCGAAGCGCTTCGACAACCGTGCGGCAGGAGCCGTGAACTGCCTGTCGAAGCGCTTCGACGGACCCCTCCCGGAGGACGAACCGACATGATTCGATCGCGAGCCGGTCTCTCGGCCGGTGCACTGTTGATGGCTGCCTCGCTCGCTCTCACCGCCTGTGGTGGTGGCGGCAGCGATTCCGAAGAAGGCGCCGACGCCAAGACCCTGACCCTGTGGCACTACGAGGGTCCGAACAGCGCCATGGGTATCGCCTGGAACAAGGCCATCGAGGACTTCAAGGCCAGCCACCCGGGTGTCGAGGTCAAGTTCGAGGAGAAGGGCTTCGAGCAGATCCAGCAGAACGCCCAGATGATCCTCAACTCGGACAGCGCGCCGGACATCATGGAGTACAACAAGGGCAACGCCACCTCGGGCCTGCTGAGCAAGCAGGGGCTGCTCACCGACCTCACCGAGGAGGCGGGCAAGCGGGGCTGGGACAAGGCGCTCAACACCGGCCTGGCCACGACCACCAAGTACGACGACGACGGCATCATGGGCTCCGGCAAGACGTACGGGGTCCCGAACTACGCCGAATACGTCGAGGTCTACTACAACAAGGACCTGTTCAAGAAGTACAACCTGCAGGTCCCGACCACGCTCGACGAGTTCACCAAGGTGATGGACACCTTCGTCCAGAACAAGGTGACCCCGCTCGCCGTCGGTGGCGCCGAATATCCGGCCCAGCAGATTCTCTATTCGCTCGCGCTGAGCAAGGCCGACCGGGCCTGGGTCGACGACTACCAGCTCTACAAGAACAAGGTCGACTTCAAGGGCCCGCAGCTCAAGTATGGCGCGGACACCTTCAAGCAGTGGGTCGACAAGGGCTATATCGCCAAGAACTCGGCAGGCATCAAGGCCGAGGACATGGGCGTCTCGTTCACCCAGGGCAAGTTCCCGATCATGATCTCGGGCTCGTGGTGGTACGGCCGGTTCGTCAACGAGATCAAGAACTTCGAGTGGGGCACGTTCCTGTTCCCGGGCAACAAGCTGCACCCGGGCTCGAGCGGCAACCTCTGGGTCGTGCCGGAGAAGAGCAAGGCCAAGGCGCTCGCGTACGACTTCATCGACATCACCATGAAGCCGGAGATCCAGGCGCTGCTCGGCAACAACGGCGGCGTGCCGGTGGCGGCCGACGCGGCCTCGATCACCGACGCCAAGAACAAGGAACTGATCGAGAACTTCAACAAGATCTCGTCCGAGGACGGTTTGGCCTTCTACCCCGACTGGCCGGCCCCGGGCTACTACGACGTGCTGGTCGCCGGCGTGCAGGGCCTGATCAACGGCTCCAAGACCCCGGACCAGGTGCTGACCGAGATCGCCAAGCCGTACGACGAGAACCTCGCCGACCTCGGCAAGTGACCCGGATGCCGGCGGAGGCAACCCCTTCGCCGGCACACGGAAGGGGTAATGAATGAGGCGCAGGGGATATTGGGTCTTCCTGATCCCGGGTGTGCTGCTGTCGATCCTGGTGATCGTCGTGCCGCTCGTGATGACCGTCTACACCAGCTTCACCAAGTGGAACGGCGTCGGCGACCAGCGCTGGATCGGGTTCGACAACTACACCCGGCTGTTCGAGGATTCGCTGTTCTGGTCGTCGTTCGGCAACATCGTGCTGCTCATCCTGGCCATGGCCGTCGTGCCGACGCTGCTGGGCCTGTTCCTGGCCGCGGTGCTGTTCGACTACGTGGCCAAGAAGTTCAGCAACCGCTGGGCGTCGCTGTTCCGCAGCGGGTTCTATCTGCCGCAGGTGATCCCGGTGGCGGTCACCGGCATCGTGTGGGGCTGGATTTTGCACCCCGAGTACGGCGCGCTCAACAAGATCCTCGACACGATCGGTCTCGGGAGCCTGGCCCACAACTGGCTGGGTGAGCCGGGTTCGGCGCTGTACAGCGTCATGGGCATCATGATCTGGGTCCAGCTGGGCTATCCGATCGTCATGTTCATGGCCGGCCTGCAGCGCGTCGACCCCGAGCTGTACGAGGCGGCCGACCTGGACGGCGCGACCTGGTGGCAGCGGTTCCGCAAGATCACGGTGTATCTGATCCGGCCCGAGTTCTACGTCGTGCTGGTCACGACCACGATCTCGGCGCTCAAGATCTTCGGTCCGATCTTCGTGCTGACCGGCGGCGGGCCGAGCAACGCCACGCTCGTGCCGTCGTACTTCGCGTACAAGAACTTCTTCGAGAAGGCCCAGGTCGGGTACGGCTCGGCGATCTCCACGGTGCTGACCGTGCTGATCATCGCGCTGTCCATCGTGTTCCTGCGCCTGCAGAACCGCGCGGAGCGTAAAGCATGACTCTCACCGCAAATCGCACACCAACGGCGAAGACCGAGCCGCCGAAAGCCGAGAAGCGGGCCAATCCCGTACGGTTCGTCATCCTCGCGGCCCTGCTGGCGCTGCTCCTGATCGTCATCGCGCCGCTGCTGATCATCACGATCAACGCGGTGAAGAGCCCGGCCGACTACGCCGGCGGCGGCCCGTTGTCGCTGCCCTCGAGCCTCTACTGGGACGGCATCGTCGACTTCTGGAACCGGGTCGACTTCGGCATGAAGCTCTGGAACAGCTTCATCACCAGCTTCACGGTGGCCGTCCTGGGCGTGTTGCTGTCGATCCTCAACGCGTACGCGCTGGGCATCGGCAAGGTCAAGGGCCGGGTCTGGTTCCTGGTCTTCTTCCTGGTGGCGAACCTGTTGCCGCAGGAGGTGCTGGTCTACCCGCTGTATTTCCTGTCCAAGGAGGCCGGCCTCTACGACAGCCTGATCTCGATCGTCATCATCTTCACGGTCATCCAGGCCGCGTTCGGGACGTACCTGCTGACCTCGGTCTATCAAGAGTTCCCGACCGAGTTGCTGGACGCGGCGGACGTCGACGGCGCCGGCAAGCTGCGCACCCTGTGGAGCGTCGTCGTGCCGGTCAGCCGGCCCACGCTCGGCGTGCTGTTCACGTTCTTCTTCATCTGGACCTGGAACGAGTTCTTCCTGCCGCTGGTCTTCCTCGTCTCGAACGACAACCAGACCGTGCCGGTGGCCCTCGGTGTGCTGCAGGGCGACCGGCTGATGGACGCCACGATGACCAGCGCCTCGGGCCTGATCGGCATCCTCCCGGCCATGATCTTTTTCCTCGTCTTCCAGCGCACGCTCACCCGCGGCATCACTGCCGGCGCGATCAAGTAGCAAAGGACGCTCATGAAGTTCACCGACGGGTACTGGCTCAAACGCCAGGGCATGACCGTCCTGCACCCGGCTCAGCTGCGGGACACTTCTGCCGACGAGAAGACCCTGACCGCGTACGCCACCACCAAGCCGGTACGCAGCCGGTCGGACACCCTGGACACGCCGCTGGTCACGATCAAGGTCGAGGCGCCGATGCCCGACGTGATCAAGGTGACGCTCGGGCACTTCCTCGGCGGCGCGCCCACGGGACCGAACTTCGCCATCACGAGCGAAGAGCACGACGTGCGCGTGGGGGACACCGAGCTCACCTCGGGGCGGCTCACGGCCAGGTTCCGTACGGGCGAGAAGTGGGCTCTTGATTTTGAGGCCGAGGGCAAGCGGCTGACCGGCAGCGGCTGGCGGGGCATGGGCATCGTCGACACGGCCGACGGCGAGCATTTCGTGCACGAGCAGCTCGACCTGGGCGTGGGGGAGGCCGTCTACGGGCTCGGCGAGCGGTTCGGCCCGCTGGTCAAGAACGGGCAGAGCGTCGACATCTGGAACGAGGACGGCGGCACCAGCAGCGAGCTGGCGTACAAGAACGTGCCGTTCTATCTGACCAACCGCGGCTACGGCGTGCTGGTCGACCACCCCGGCAAGGTGTCGTTCGAGGTCGCGAGCGAGATGGTGTCGCGCACCCAGTTCAGCGTGGCCGGGCAGACGTTGAGCTACTTCATCGTCTACGGCCCCACGCCGGCCGACGTGCTGCGCAAATACACCGCGTTGACCGGCCGGCCCGCGCTGCCCCCGGCCTGGTCCTTCGGCCTGTGGCTGACGACGAGCTTCACCACCCCGTACGACGAGGAGACCGTCACCAGTTTCGTCGACGGGATGGCCGAGCGGGACCTGCCGCTGAGCGTGTTCCACTTCGACACGTTCTGGATGCGCGAGTTCCACTGGTGCGACTTCGAGTGGGACCCGGCGATCTTCCCGGACCCGCCGGGCATGCTCAAGCGGCTGCACGACCGGGGCCTGCGTACGTGCCTGTGGATCAACCCGTACATCGCGCAGCGCTCGGCCATGTTCGCCGAGGGCCTGGCTCAGGGTTACCTGGTCAAGAAGGCCAACGGCGACGTCTGGCAGTGGGACAAGTGGCAGGCCGGCATGGCGCTGGTCGACTTCACCAACCCCCAAGCGCGTTCCTGGTACGCGGCGAAGCTGGCGGGACTCGTCGAGATGGGCGTCGACGCGTTCAAGTCGGACTTCGGCGAGCGGGTGCCCACGGATGTGGTCTGGCACGACGGCTCCGACCCGGAACGGATGCACAACTACTACACGCAGCTCTACAACCAGGTCGTCTTCGACGTCTTGAAGGAGGCCCGGGGCGAGGGCGAGGCCGTGCTCTTCGCGCGGTCGGCCACCGTCGGCGGGCAGCAGTTCCCGGTGCACTGGGGCGGCGACAACTCGGCCACGTACGAGTCGATGGCTGAGAGCCTGCGCGGCGGGCTGTCGCTGATGAGCTCGGGCTTCGGGTTCTGGAGCCACGACATCGGCGGCTTCGAGGGCCGGCCCGACCCGGCCGTGTTCAAGCGGTGGATCGCGTTCGGCCTGCTCTCCTCGCACAGCCGGCTGCACGGCAACCACTCGTACCGGGTGCCGTGGCTCTTCGACGACGAGTCGGTCGAGGTGCTGCGCTCGTTCACGCACCTCAAGTACAGCCTGATGCCGTACCTGTTCGAGGCGGCCCGGCAGGCGCACGAGCAGGGCCTGCCCGTGATGCGCCCGATGATCCTGGGCTTCCCGGACGACCCGGCGGTGACCCATCTCGACCGGCAGTATCTGCTCGGCGGGGATCTGCTGGTCGCGCCCGTGTTCAGCGAGGGCGGCGAGGTCAGCTACTACGTGCCGGCCGGCCAGTGGACGCGTTTCGCCAACGGCGAGGTCGTCGAGGGGCCGGGCTGGCGGCACGAGACGCACGGCTTCGACAGCGTGCCGCTGCTCGTGCGGCCGGGTGCGGTGCTGCCGATCGGCAACCGGACCGACCGGCCCGACTACGAGTTCGCCGACGGTGTGACGCTGCGGCTGTTCTCGCCGGCCGAGGGCACGACCACCGTACGGGTGGGGGAATCTGTTTTCACGGTGACGCGCGACGGCACGGCGATCCGCGTCGACCGGGACGGCCCCGACCTGCCGTGGCGGGTGGAGATCGCCGGCGGCGCGTCGGCCGACCTCGCCGCGGGCGACGCATCCTGGGTCGCGGGGTAGACAACCAATCTCGCCGCGGCGACGCATCTTGGGTCGCCGGGTAGACAACAGAGTGAGTGGGGTCGCTTCGCCGGAGCGGCCCCACCACGGCTGACCTCGCATAGGATCTCGAGATGACTCCGGAACTGGACCTGTTCGTCCCCGGTGTCGTCTATCTCGACATCATCTTCACCGGTCTGGAAGGCCTGCCCGAGCCGGGCACCGAGGTGTGGGCGTCGGGCATGGGCTCGTGCCCCGGCGGCATCGCCAACCTGGCCGTCGCCGCGGCCCGGCTCGGTCTCGACACCGGGCTCGGCACGGCGCTGGCCACCGACGCGTACGGGGATTTCTGCGCGCAGATCCTCTGCGACCAGGAGAAGATCAACCTCGACGCGTCCCGCCGCATCGAGGGGCACTCCCCGGTGACCGTGTCGCTGGCCTACGACCGCGACCGCAGCATGATCACGCACGGGCATCCGCTGCCGGTCGGCGCCGACGGGCTGGTCGGCGAGCTCCCGACCTGCCGGGCCGCCTCGGTCTCGCTGACCAAAGACCGGCTGCCGTGGGTGCGCAAGGCCAAGGAGGCGGGCACGCTGGTGTTCGCCGACGTCGGCTGGGACCCGAGCGCCGAGTGGCCGGCCGAGATGCTCGACATGCTCGAGGACTGCCACGCCTTCGTCCCCAACGCGGTCGAGGCCATGCAGTACACCCGTGCCGCCACCCCTGAGGAGGCGTTGCGCCGGCTGGCCGGGCTGGCCCCGGTCGTGGTCGTGACCTGCGGCGCCGACGGCGTGCTGGCCCACGACTCGCGCACCGGCGAGACCGTGCACGTGCCCGCCGTGCCGGTGCCCGCCCTCGACCCCACCGGCGCCGGCGACGTGTTCACCGCCGGGTTCATCCTGGGCAGCCTGCGCGAGTGGCCGCTGGCCCAGAGCCTCGCCTTCGCCAACCTGATCGCCGGCCTGTCGGTGCAGCACTTCGGCGGCTCGCTGTCGGCGCCCGGCTGGGGCGACATCGCCGACTGGTGGCGGCAGGCCTCGCTGCTGGGCTCCTTCGCCGACCGGTACGCGTTCCTGGAGGACGTGATCCCCGGCGGCGAACAACGCACCGTGCGCCGCGCGGGAGCGACCATCGCCCGACTCTCGGATGCTCATGTCTCGTAGGCTCGTGATCCTCGGCGGGGGCGGCTTCCGCGTCCCGCTCGTCTACGGCGCCCTGCTCGGGCCCGGCTCCCCGGTCGACGAGGTCGTGCTGCACGACGTGGATGCGGCGCGGCTCTCGGCGATCACGCGGGTTTTGCACGCTTTCGAGGGCGGCCCCCGCGTCGAGGCGACGACCGACCTGACCGCGGCGCTGACCGGGGCGGCGTTCGTCTTCAGCGCCATCCGCGTGCACGGGCTCGAGGGGCGCGTGATCGACGAGCGGGTCGCCCTGGGCGAGGGGGTGCTCGGGCAGGAGACGGTGGGGGCGGGCGGGATCGCGTACGGGCTCCGGACCGTGCCCGTGGCCCAGGCGATCGCCCGGCGGATCAGTCTCGTCGCGCCCGACGCGTGGGTCATCAACTTCACGAACCCGGCCGGGCTGGTCACCGAGGCCATGGCAGCGTTCCTGGGCGACCGGGTCATCGGCATCTGCGACTCACCGTCGGCCATGGTGCGGCGGGTGGTGCGGGCGCTCGGTGCTTCCGCTTCCACCGCGGAGATCGAGTACGCCGGGTTGAATCACCTCGGCTGGCTGACCGCCGTACGGGAGAACGGGTTTGATCTGCTCCCCCGCCTGCTGAACACGCCGTCGCTGGCCGCATCGATCGAGGAAGGGCAGCTCTTCGGGGCCGCCCGGCTGCAGGCGCTGGGGGCCGTGCCCAACGAATACCTGCACTACTACTACGACCATTCGTCGGTGCTGCAAGGGTTGCTGGAGGCGTCGGAAACCCGCGGCGAATATCTGCTGCACCAGCAGCGGGACGTGTACGCGCGCCTGATCGCGGCCGACGGCGACCCGTTGGAAGCCTGGCAGGCGGCGCGGCGGGACCGCGATGCGACCTACATGGCCGCCGAGGGCCTGGGCGAGCGCGACGCCGAGACCGTCGAGGGCGGCGGCTACGAGGCCGTCGCGCTGGCTCTGATGTCGGCGATCGCGTCGGACAGGCCCACGCGACTGATCCTCAACGTCCGCAACCGTGGCACCCTGCCCGCCCTGGACGACGACGCCGTGGTCGAGGTCCCCTGCCACGTCGACGCCTCAGGCGCGCGACCGCTGCTGACGTCACTGTTCGCGCCGGGCGTCCCCCTCGTGCAGCGCATCAAGGCCACCGACCGGGCCGTGCTCGAGGCCGTGGCGACAGGCTCGCGCGCAGTCGCCGTACGGGCCATGGCCTCCCACCCCCTGATCGACTCGGTCCCCGTCGCGCGGCGGCTGATCGCGGGCTATCAGGCGCAGTTGCCGGAACTCGGCTACCTGAGCTGAGGCCGTTCCGACCGTCACAGGCAGTCGACCGAAACGGCAATCTTCTGCGCGCTCGAGTTATCCCCGTAGGCGACATCGATAACTTCCATCCGCACCCTTCTTTCGTCTTCGCGGACCGGGTTGCCGCCACTTCCTCGGAGGCACTCGGGATAGTTCAAGTTGTCCGCGACGACGTAATAGAAGGTCTGATCATCGCCCTTTTCGTCGCCGGCGAGCGAGAGCAGATGAGTCTCCTCGTTCGACCATCCAACCGTTGCTGTCACGCTCCTCGGCGAGGCCGTGTGGTCGTCTTCGAATAGAGAACCAGCCACTGCGCCGATGACGACACCGAGGGCCAAGGCTGCGGGAGCAACAACATACCAGCGCTGGAGAACCGCTGGGGGAAGGGGTGTTGACATGCGAGAACCGTACTATCTGGCCGGGTCACCGCAAGGCCCTTCCCCGGCCGCCCGAGGCGGCGTCCGTCGCTCCGGCAGCCCGGACGGTCCGGGACGCTGAGATGGCCATTGAGGTCGGCGGGCGATGTGACCCGGACTGGTGACCAGGCCTGAGCAGCGGCGCTTCGACGCGAGCGTAACCCGGTCGCCGGCGGCGCGTGGAATCCGTTCTGGTCGATTCGCTTTCGGTCCGAAATGGACTGTCGATCAAGTGTGAAATAGGCAACACACATTGAGGTTCGTCGTCTCCCCGGGGGGCAGCGACGCCTCGACGAGTGTGATAGAAAATCGACACCACTTGATCTGGAGGGTCGTTGAAACACAAATCACGGGGAATCGCCGCCGCGGTGGCGTCAATCGCCGGCATTGCGTCGCTCGGCTTTATGCCGGGGTCCGCGCAAGCGGCGCCGGACGAAGTGCCGTCCTTGGAGGTCCGTTCCGCCCGCATCACGGGAGCGGACATCCTCAAATACAGTCACCGAGCCGACGAGGCTGGTATGAACGCCGCTGGAACCAGCGCCCGCACGGACGCGGCCGGCAAGCGTTCCGTCGGTGCGAAGGAAAAAGCGCGCGTCGCTGATTACATGAACAGGCAGGCACGCAGCGGACGGCTGTTGAGGTCGTCCGACGTCCGCGTTGCCACCGTGCCCAGTCCCGTCTCGCCCGGTCACGACATCACTCTGGTGTGGGGCGCGAAGAGGGTGCCGAGCGAGCTCCGCATGCAGCAGGTCGGGGATGACGAGAACGGCGCGATGGGGCTCGCCATCGAGTTCGCGCCGGACGGCACCGAGGAGACTCGCGGCGCCGAGCCGGCCCAATTGAGTGGCGGGTCGGGCTACGACAACGCCATCAACCCCAAGAACATGTACACCAAGAGCATCTGGACCGGTTGCGCGAACGCCTACTGGGACTCCAAGTACAGCTCGACGGACTATCACGTCGAGAGCTGTTACGAGAAGTGGGCTCAATCGGGCACCAATCACTGGGTCTACAACCGCTGGGGTCTTTTCACCCGGCCCGACTCGAGCACGGTGAAGCCCGACATCCGCGACTTCACGATCAGGTCGCGTCCGTGGAAGCAGGACCTGAACCACATCAACTACGTCTCGAAGCTCAACTCCTGGGCTCCACCCGGGCCGACCAGCAAGTGTGAGACGAAGACCTACACCGTCGGCGGAGGCGCCGCTGGTGGTTCCGCGTCGGTCGGTATCCCCATTCAGACCTGCAGCACGACGATTCTGCACATCGACACCGGTCAGAAGATGATCGGTATCGGCGTGGAGGGTCACGAGCCGACCGGGCGTCAGGCCCGGCTGGATGTCGGTGGCGATTACAACGCCACCAACAAGACTGCTGTGCCCGTCTGGGCGGACTATGCGTGGGCAACCGTCCAGTACCTCGGCCCGCAGGGAACGACGCGTAAGGACGAATACGTTCTGAAGGACTCCGGCTGGTGATTCGGAGGTCCCCGAACGGGGCGACACGTCGGGTGCGCAATGCGCGTGCCGGGCGTGTCGCCCTCGTCCTTCTCTGTGCGGCTGTCTTATCCGTTGTCCTGGTCGTCTTGGTTCAGCGTGACGATCGAACTGAAGGCCCCGCGCAGCCCGCAATGGCAGTTTCCAGTTCCCCTCGCAACGTGTGCGAGGCGTACCCCAGCCGGGCTTCCTGTGTGCAGGTGAGCGTGCAGGATCAGCAGTGGCGATACACCATCAGAAGACCGGAGAAGCCGACCAAGAAGACGGTGATCGTGGATTTCGGCGGCCCCGGGGTTCCGGTCTTGGCCGCGGACTATCTGTCCATGTTCAGGGCGACAGCGCCCGCGATCTTCGAGCGCTACAACGTGATCGCCTTGGATGAGCCGTGGTCCGTCAAGGAGATCTCACAGCCGTGCCAGGACTCGCTTTCGTCGTTCTATGAAGCGGTCAGACAGGCGACCCTCGACGAGGCCGCGAAGCGTTCCGCTGCTCTGCGAGACGAGTGCGAGCTGCAGAACGAGTCTCGCAACTCGTGGGGATTCGACGCCTCGTCCTATGCGGCCCTGCTAGAAGCTGTGGAGCAGAAGGAGGACCTGTCGTACGTCGGGTTCATCGGTCAGTCCTTCGGATCGACTCGACTTTCCTACCTCTCGCGGAGTTCTTTGCGCCAGGACCTGCGCTGGGCAATCTTGAGCCGGCCTTTCCCGGTGGGCGCCTCGGCCGAGGAGCTTTTCCAGGCGCGCGGCGCCGCTGTCCGGCAGTCCCTCAAGGATCTGCGCCCCGACCAGGGCAACCCGCGCCGGGCCGCCGACACGTCGCCGGGGGCCACGTTCGATCGCCTGTCCGCCGAGATCGAATTGGGTTATCTCTACGGCGACAGTCAGGACGAAGCCGCTGCTGATGTCTTCAACGGCGTCAGCGAGACCCTCACCCGGCTCTCCGGACAGCTGTGGCAGCGTTACGGGGAGGACGAGATATCACCCGCCTACCTCGCTCAGCTGGACGAGCTGTGCAATGCCCTCGGGCCGAGCGAGGTCAACTCCATCGATGCGGTCGAGGACGTCCTGTCCGCGCAGCTGATGCCGTGCCGGTCGGCCGGTGCCACCCCCACGGCCTCGGGCTCGTTGGGATCGATTCCGTTATGCGTCTCGGCAGCCGACGACGACACGGTGGCGCCTGGTGCTCTCGCCAAGAGGAAGCTCGAGAGCATGAGCACCGAAACGATGTGGCTGGACTTGACGAGCGCACCGCACTTCCCCACCGACGGAGTGGAACGATGCCTGGCGGGCCTCGCCCAACGCATCACTGACACCGCCGTGAACTAGCGCTCGAGAGCGCTGACACACGCCACGGCCCACGACAGCGTCGGCCGGAAGCCGCGCCGCATCAACACGGTGCGACGCTGTCGTGGGTTCGGGGGTCCGCCGCTGCCGGAGCTTGGTTACCTGAGTTGAAAGCCAAGCCGGCTTCTTCCAGCGCCGTGCGCAGGTGGTTGAGGGCGTAGGGCCCGACGCCGTGCAGTGCTTGCACCTCATCGGCGCTGAGCATGGCCACCTGCTCCAGCCTGGTCACCCCGCGCGCATTCAGCGCCTTCGTCGCGGCGGCGCCGATGTGGGGCAGGGGAGTGCCTGGCACCGGCTCGTTCCCGGGCTTGCGGGGATGCCCCTCGTGGTCCAGGAGGGCGGCGCCGCGAGCCGACAGCCGGTAGCCGATGTCGAGCGATTCGGTAAGGCCGCGCTCTTTCAGCTTGCGCACGTTCTGCTTGAACGAGAGGGTGTCGCGGCCCATCTTCTCGGCGAGCTCGGGCGCTCGGGTGGCGGGCAGCTCGTCGATGAGCAGCAACGTCGCCCGGGTCCACGCCCCGGCCCGGTCGAGCCGATCGAGCCAGGCGCCGATCTCGTCGAGCCCGGCCTCGTCGGGGACCGTCTCCCGCAACGCTTGCCGCGGGTCGGCGCCGGCGTACCGCAGCCCGATCCGATACACCGGCCGTTCCGGGTGCACACGATCCAGCCCCTGCCGGAGCGCCGCCAACGAAGCCGCCCCGGCCCGCCGCGCATCCTTCGCGGTCAACCTGCTCACCGGCACCCGGTCGACGGAGGTGACCTCAATGAGCCCGACCGCGGTCCGCATCCGGGTGCCGACCTTGAGCCGAGGCATCTCCCACCGCCGGAACGCCAGATCGACCTCACCGGCCCGGATCGCCGTCAACTCCGCGGGACGCATCTGCATGCCGCCTAGTCCAACACATCATGTGGTCCGTCCAGCAACGCCTCAACCTGCTCGGGGCTCAAATCCCGCTGCTGTTCCTCGCGCGCCCTACGCAGCACCTCGTACTGCTCGGGACTGAGAATCCTGACCCCGCTGGACTCGTCATCAAGAGGCGCAGGCGGTTGGCTCGAAGGTGATGTCGTCACAGCCACCCACGCTAACCGTGATCCGCTCTACGAGAATCCTGCACCGTCGAAACGGGCGAAGTCGACCAGGCGAAAACCTGTCGACAGCCAGCTTCCAACCTTTGAGCAAAGGCAATAGATAGCCGCGTAGAGAAAGGGAGAAATTACACCGGGCGGAGCGCGGGACGGCTATCGGCGGTCTTAGCGGACACCTTTCGACGGGATCACTGGATGCGCTCACATCGGCAGATCCGGGCACTGGGTCTGAGAGCGGCCTGCTCGCCACCACCGCCGACGACCTCAACGCCGCCATGAGCATGATCAGACGCTTGTCCTTCGCGATCCTCGACGGAACCCTCATCCCGATCGACCGCGTCGCCGACCAAAAGCCCTACTACTCGGGAAACCACCACCGCCACGGCGTTAACGTGCAGGTCATAGCCGACCCGGCAGGCTGGCTCATCTGGGCCTCAGCCGCGTTGCCCGGCAAGACCCATGACTTAACCGCCGCCCGCACCCACGGCATCATCGACGCTCTGACCAGCGCGAACGTGCTGACGGTCGCCGACAAGGCGTACCAAGGCGCCCGTGGGCCCATCCGTACCCCGTACTAACGCCACCGGAACCGGCGCAGACTCTCCGCCTGGCACAGGAAATTCAACCGCGCCCACGCTCGCACCGCCTACCACTTTTACCACCGCGGCACGCGGACTGCGATCAACGTGACCGGCGACCCGCGCTGCTTCCCGAACGACCAAGACACGGCGGGCGTCGCCCGGTTCTTCGGCCCGTTCCTGTACCGCACCGAGTTTCACGCGGCGACCGAGGGAGAGTGCGCGCGGGCGCTGGGAACTGACCCTCAACTACGACCCGGACACGGCGCTCCAGACGTTGGCCGAGGACAACGAGACAGCGTCCGCCGCAGTCGGTGTCGATGCCGGTGAAGTGTCGCTGGTCGTCCTGGTCCCGCCGGCAGCGATTCAGCGCCCTGTTCTGACAGTCCTGCTCCCCCGGCCCCGCATCGGGCAGGGAGGTCTGGGCGCCGAGTTGGCGTCATCGGCGGCCACCAGGCCGTAGCGGATGACAAGTCGGGGGCGAAGCGACCCCGATCGACGTGATCACCAGCATTGTGCGCGCGGACGGTCCCGCGGCCTCCGGCTCGGCGCCGAGCAGCTGCGCCGACGGGTGAATCGCTGTGCCGGCCAGCAGCCCGTAAGCGAGGGTGAGGCCGGGCGCGACGTTCGTGTTCGTCACCCGCGCCCGGCGTCGTAGGTCATCGCGGCGGGCGAGCCGGCGCCTGATCAGTGTCCTTTCAGGCCCGTCCGCCCCGGCGCCCAGTACGGCACGTTGGTCACCCGGCGGCCCGGCACCCCGGCGGCGCGCACCGCCTTGTAGATCCGCTGGATCGACGTCGCCTTTCCGGTCAGGATGCCGCGGGCCGCCGGGGAAGAGCCGAGGGCGCCGGCCACCGCGCGCTCGGCCTCACCCAGATGCCAGTCGCCCTCCTCGCGGCCGACCAGCGTGACCGCGCCCCCGAGCCCGCAGCGGTCCAGCACGGCCCGCGACTCCGTAACCGAGTCCACCTCGAGAACGAAGCGCACGTCGCGATAGCCAGCCGGTGTCTCGCGCATCGCGAGCGCGGTGCTGAACGAGGTCTCGTCTCCGAAGAAGACGACCGGCCGGGCCGGCTTCGACAGGGTCAGCGCGTGGCGCGGCCCGACGAACCGGCAGCCCATGCCCACGGACGCGGTTTCGCCCCAGCCGGAGCCGGGCCCGTTGCCGTGGACGTACCAAAGGATGGTCAGCGGTTCCCGCGCGAGCGGCGTGTAGGAGCGCAGCTCCCAGGGGCCGCGCAACGCCGCGCCCGAGACGATGAGCTGCACCATGTCGCCCGGCGTCCAGGACACCATCGCAGGCCGGTGCACCGCGAGCGAGATCAGCCGGAAGCGCGGCCCGACCTGCTCCACACGCTCGACCTCGGCTTCGCGGGTGGAGATGTCCAGCAACGCCGACACCAGGCGGCTGGGGCGCGGTGCGGTCACGAGTACGCCTTGAGGGTGAACGGCAGTGTCAGGCTGCCGTAGTCCGGAAGCCCGTCGTTCTGCGGCTTCGAGTCCTGCTCCAGCGCGATCTCCTGGTTGCGGATGACGTAGTCGCGCAGCGCGCTCTCGTAGGCGGCGAGCCCGGCGGCGAGGTCGTCCCGGTGGGCCGCGAGTTCGCCGGCCAGGACGTAGGCGCCGGTCATCGCGACGGTGGTGGCCTGGCCGGTGCCCAGCGAGACCGCGTAGCCCGCGTCACCGGTCAGCGTGATCCGCCCGCGGGACCAGGCGTCCATCCGGACCTGGCTCAGGGAGTAGAAGTGGAAGTCGCCAGCCGTCAGCATGTGGTCGACGATCCGGGGGATCTCCCAGCCCGCGCCGGCCAGCCGGTCGGCCAGCAGGCGTTTCTGGGCGTCGATGTCGCGCAGGTCGTAGTCGACGGCCTCCGGAGCGCCGAAACCGAGGTACGCCCGCGCGGCGGCATCGCGGTCCAGCCCCATCACCATGGCGCCGAGGTACGGGTCCTCCTGCTGGTAGAGCACCTCCCATCGGTCCAGGTCGAGGAAGTTCGGCATGCTGAACGTGGCCACGTACACGGTCCCGAACGCGTGCACGAACCGTTCGTGGGGGCCGAAGGCTATCTGCCGTGCCCCGGACCCCACGCCGTCCGCGCCGATCACCAGATCGAAGCGCCGGGGCGCGCCGGTGGCGAACGTGACGTCGACGCCGTTCTCGTCCTGGGTCAGCGCGGTGACCGAGTCGCCGAAGACGAGTTCGATCCGGTCATCCAGGGCTTCGTGGAGGATCTGGCAGAGGTCGTCGCGCATGATCTCGACGTCGGGGCTGTCCAGCTGACCGCCGGTCAGCGTGCTTTCGGTGCTGCGGAAGATCTCCTGGCCGTCCGCGTCGACCATGCTGATGCCGGTCAGTTTCGTGCTCCGGTCGTGCAGCGTGCCGAGCAGGCCCATCCGCGCCGCGACCTCGAGGCCCGGCCCGCGCACGTCGAGCGCGTGACCACCCGGCCGCGGTGCGGGCGCCTTCTCGATCACCGTTACCCGGAAGCCGTACCGGTCGAGCCAGTAGGCGGTGGTGAGGCCGGAGATGCCGGCGCCGGAGATCAACACTCTCTGGGGTCTGTTCATGATTCGACGGTATGATCTCCTGACCGAGACGTCCAAGACATAGATCGCAGGTCTATGATGCCTTCGAAGCAACGGTTTTGACCGGATGGAACTTCGCCATCTGCGCTACTTCGTAGCCATCGCCGAGGAGCAGAGCTTCCGGCGCGCCGCCACCCGGCTGCACGTCTCGCAGTCACCGCTGAGCCGGCAGATGAACGACCTCGAGGCGGAGCTGGCGGTCGAGCTGTTCACGCCGCACGGCCGCGGGATCAGGCTCACCGCCGCAGGCACGGCGTTCGCGGAGCGGGCGCGCGGTATTCTCGCCAATGTGGACGCCGCGGTCGAGGAGGCCAAGGGCATTGCCGAGGGCCGGCTCGGCACCGTAACCATCGGGTTCGAGCCGGGGGCCACGTTCACGGGCGCGCTGTCCTCGCTGGTCGCCGGGTTCCGGCAGCGCGCGCCACGCATTGGCCTGGAGCTGGTGGCGATGAGCAGCTCCGCGCAGCAGACCGCATTGCATGACGGCACGATCACCGTCGCGTACGGCACGGAACGTCCCGCCGACGAGGCGCTGGCCTTCCTGGAGATGACCAGTGACCGGCTCGGCCTGATCCTTGCGCCCGGCCATGAGCTTGCCGGCCGCGCGCGGATCCGGCTGCGGGATCTCGTCGGCGAGCGCGTCGTCCTCGAGCCGCGCGCGCTCTATCCTCGCCTGCACGCGGCCGTCATGGCCGCGGCTCGCGCCCGGGACGTCACGCTCGGCCCGATGTCCGAGGTCGCCAACCTGGAGGCGATGCTGGCGCTGGTGGCGGTCGGCGACGCGGTTTCGTTCGTCGCGAAGAAGACGGCGGACCTGGTCGCGCCGATGACCCCGGTGGTGTGGCGCCCGGTCGCCGGCCTCGACGTCTCACTGTCCGATGTGGTCGTCTGGCGCGCGCGGGACGCGCAGCTGCCGGTCGTCCGGGCGCTCGTCGAGAGCGCCCGCGAGCTACGAGAGGCACCGTGACCGTGCGGGCGCCGAGGGGTGATCACCCCTCGGCGCCCGCACGCGTTCCGGCCCCGGCTTTCCGACGGTCCAGCGGCTTTCGGCGGTCCGTCCGAATTCCGGCAGGACAGCACGGTAAGAACGACAACCGGGTGCCCGCGCTCGAAATATTCAGACAAGACGACCAGGGAACCCGAGCGACAGTGGTTGTTGGTTCGCATCCAACTTCTGCCCGAGCCGAAGTGCGAAATCCCGCCACTCACGCACTCCCTTTTTCACCGCATAGTCCAGTGCGGCGAAGAGCAGGTCTGCGCTTGCTGCGCTCATCTCGTCCAACGCAGTCATCGCACGATTCTCCCAGGTGATGACGAACGTCCGACACTCGTACGTGACGACAGCTGGATGGAATCTTCGGCCCGAGTCAAGACGTATCGAGTCACCGCCCGGTCATGCACCAATTCGACGACTCAAGCTGCTTCGCCGCTGGTTGCTGAACCCGACGCAACGGGACACGCAATGACCACGTCGCAAATGCGACGCGCAACGGGATCTGTGCAGGACTACGAACCGTCACGGCCGCGCGGTGCCGCGCTCAATCAGCGGCTTGAGAGGGTGGCGTCCAGTGAAGCTGGTGATGCGACCTGAAGCAACATCAACGCCGGTATGGCCGCCAGCCCGCCACTACCTTGCCACCGGGCATGTCAGACAGCGACTCGCCATCTAGCGTCGTCCGCCATCTCACCATCTCCGAGTTCGATACAGCGAGTGCTGCAAAGTCGCGCCATGAGTTTTCTGGCGCCTCTCCAAGATCAAACTGAAGCTGGTGGGTCCCCTTTGTCGCTGGAATCTGGACCTTCATGTCATACCGTGACGGCTTGTCAAACCTGGCAACAAGGATGTAATGACGCCCGGCCTCAGGTGGAGATTCAACCTCAACGGTCGCCATCACCTGGTTTCCGGCACCACTTACGCCTACGAAGCGCACGACCTTGGCCTTCGGTGCTGCCGGAGTCAGGTTGGCGCGTCCGGACTTCTCCGCTGTGGGCGTCGGCAGCTGGCTTGCCTCCGCCGCCGGGCTTGCATTGGTTGACTCGCTAGGTGACGGCAACGTCGGCGGGCTTGCATTGGACGACTCGCCAGGTGACCGCGACGCCGGCGGGCTTAAGTTGCCAGAGGGCGTGGAACTGGGATCTCCGGATACGGCAGAGTCAGGGCCCATTGGGGTGAGGCTCGGCGACTGCTTCGAATCGAGATTTTCCACAGCCTCCAGCATGTTGAAGAAACTGTCGTTAGCGATCGAGGCGACCGCGACTACGATGGCGAGCAAGCCACCCAATCCGACACTCGCCGCCACTCTCGGATGCCGCCTTTTAGCGAGTCGAACCACGAGCCATGCGATCCCAGCCAGCATTCCTAGGATGAAGACGGTCGCGATTGCAGCCCAAACGTAGCTCACACCGCATGGCTATGCCCTCAAGTCAATAGCCAACCTCGATCGGGCTACCCGATTTGACATCTGTAGAAGCCTCATGCAAGTCATGTGATCACCTCGGCCAGTGAAGATCACCTTTACGTCATTGATCAAACATTGAACTCTACGTGAATTGGATTCATTCCTTGGTGTCGTATCTAGCTTTCGGAGCTGTCGACGCCGAGGACGGGACTATCTCTGCTGGGCCTTGCGGCGGCGAAAGGCAGCCGCCCGCGCCCGGTTCTGGCAGGTCAGGCAGCAGAAACGGCGCTTGCCGGCCGGGGAGGCGTCCACATAAACGTCCTCGCACTGCTCGTCGGCGCAGACGCCCAGCCGGCCCGGGTGCTCGGCCAAGTGGTGCCGCAGCGCCAGGGCGGCCGCGGCCCGCGGGGCCTGGGCCGGGTCGTCGACA
Source organism: Paractinoplanes lichenicola (assembly GCF_016785085.1). GTDB lineage: Bacteria > Actinomycetota > Actinomycetes > Mycobacteriales > Micromonosporaceae > Actinoplanes > Actinoplanes lichenicola. The sequence goes on along the minus strand of NZ_JAENHO010000027.1, from coordinate 10,225 downwards.
GCCCAGGCCGCGGTCAGCGAGGGGGTCAGCTCCGGCCGTACGGCCGTGCTTTGCAGTAGTGACGTGACCAAAGATGCCCTGGTAGCGGCGTCGGACGCCGCAAAAATCGGGTGCAACGAGTCGGCCAGCGCGGTCTGTGAGGCGCCCGGGCGGGGGGCACGGCCGTCCATGCGGCAGGGCCGCGTGCCCCACTCGTTGACCAGGGTCACCACCTCGGCCATGTCCATCTCGGTCACCTGCACCCCGTCATCGTAACGCCATGAAGCCGTCCTTCGCGTTGCGTCGCCGATAACGCTATGGCAGGGTTCATTGCGTGACCAAAGAGACCGGAGAGAAGGCAAGCACACGGAACTGGCTCGGGCTCGGCGTCCTGGCTCTGCCCTGCCTGCTGGTGTCGCTCGACGCCGAGGTGCTCAACATGGCCGCGCCGCAGCTGGCCCGCGACCTGCAGCCGACCGCGGTGCAGCTGCTCTGGATCATGGACAGCTACGTCTTCGTCGTGGCCGGGTTCCTGATCGCGATGGGCGTGCTCGGTGATCGCATCGGGCGGCGCCGGCTGCTGCTGTTCGGCTCGGCGGCGTTCGCGTTCTCGTCGCTGCTGGCCGCGTTTGCCACCAGTCCGGAGCTGCTCATCGCGGCCCGCGTGCTGATGGGGCTGGCCGGCGCCTCGCTGATGCCGTCGACGCTGGCGCTGATCCGGGCCATGTTCGCCGACCCGCGGCAGCTGGCGATCGCGATCGGGGTCTGGAGCGCCTCGTTCTCGCTCGGCGGGCTGGCCGCGCCGCTGATCGGGGGCGTGATGCTCGAGCACTTCTGGTGGGGGTCGGTCTTCCTGCTGGCCGTGCCCGCGACCCTGCTGCTCGTGGCGCTCGGCCCGGCGCTGCTGCCCGAGGCCCGCGACGCCGAGGCCAAGGGGTTCGACCTCGCCGGCGCGATCCTGAGCCTGGCCGCGGTCCTCGTCTTCGTGTACGGGATCAAGCGCCTCGCGGCCGAGGGCTGGCAGGTCGTCCCGTTCCTGGCGATCGTCGTCGCGGGCGGGCTGGGCACGCTGTTCCTGCGCCGGCAGCGTCGCATCCCACGTCCGCTGCTCGACCTGACCATGTTCCGGGACGCCCGCGTCCGCGTCGCGCTGGCGGCCAATGCGCTCTCGTTCTTCGTGCTCTACGGCACCCAGCTCGCCATCGTGCAATATCTGCAGGTCGTCCTCGGCCTTTCGCCGTTGCGGGCGGGGTTGTGGGCGTTGCCGTCGGTGGTCGCGTTCCTGGCCGCGTCGCTGGCCGGGCCGCTGCTCGTGCGCTGGTTCCCGGCCGGGCGGGTGGTGGCCGTGGGCGCCGTCGTGCTGGCCTCCGGGCACGCGATCATGGCCCTGACCCCGTACGGGGGTGGGTTGCCCGCGCTGGTCACCGGCATGGTGGTCGGGGGTCTGGGGCTCGCGCCGGTCTACACGCTCACCACCGATCTTGTCGTTTCCTCCGTACGGGCGGAGCGCGCGGGCATGGCCTCCGCGGTCACCGAGACCGGGGCCGAACTGGGTGGCGCGGTCGGCATCGCCGTCCTCGGGTCGGTGGTCGTGGCCGCGTACCGGGCCGGGGCGCCGGGGCTGCCACCGGGCGGGACGCTGATGGACGCGGCGGGCGAGAGTGCGGCCCTCACCTCGTACGGGAATGCCTTTGCCCTGGTCTCTCTGGTCGCCGCGGGTCTGGTGGCGGTGGCTGCGGTGCTGGCGTGGAGAGTGTTGCGGCCCACTCCGATGGCCGTCGAGGCCCCCGCGTCCGAACCGTCCGATATGGTCGCGCACGCTCCGTGACGCGCATCCCATACCCTTCGGCGCGCGCGTGCGGTTAAACTACATCTCCTATCTGCTAACTAGCCTTTGGCGGGGTGAACGCGATGACTGCGGCCACACAGCGAGCAACAGCCCGGCCCGTCCGCGGGGCGGAGCTCGACCGCGACGACATCTGGGACCGCCTGGTCAAACCGGGCGACCGGCTGCCGTCCGCCGTGCTGCTCGAGGCCGACCTGGGCCCGATCCACCTCGATCGCCTGCGCCTGACCGGCTCGCTGGTGCTGATCTTCTTCCCGTACGCGTCGAGCGAACCCGCCAACGCCGCGCTGAGCGACTACGAGCGGCGGCTCTACCCGGCCCTGGCCGACATGAACGCCCACCTGCTCGCCGTGAGCCCGCAGATCCCGGCCCGGCTGGCCGAGGTCAAGCGCCGCCACGAGCTCAGCTATTTCGTCGCCGCCGACCCCCGCCACCAGCTGATCGACGCGTTCAACCTGGGCTTCCACGCCCCGGGGGCCGACGTGCTGCTCGGCGCCCGCCGCTCGATCCTGCCGTTCCCGGCCGTGGTGGTGGCCGACCGCTCGGGCGTGGTGCGGCACGCCGACGTCCGCCCCGACGGCGCCGCCTACCCTCAGCCGTCCCAGATTCTGGCCGCCCTCTAGCTCCCTCGGCCGGGGGAGGACGATCACTCCCGCCGGGGATCTCGCGGGCTGCCGGATCGGCGAGCGTGGATCCCGACGGAGGCCGCGACAACCGCGGTCCCGTAGGGAGAAGCATCATGCGCAAGTTGATCGGGGCGGGTGCTATCGCCGTGACCCTGGCCGTTCTGGCGGGGTCGAGCGCCCAGGCCGGCCCGCCCCCGCGGCAGGCCCGGGTCACCGGCACGGCCGAGTTCGTCCTGACGTTCTCGCCGGACGACGACATTCGCCGCTTCACGTTCGATGTGCGGGCAAACCCGTACAGCGAGCCGAAGCCCGGCGCCGAGAACGGGCTGCCGACCGACGCCACGGGGACCGTCAAGATCTATCACTGGGTGGCGAAGGACGGGATCGCGGTCACGGCCGAGGCCTCCGCGGACTGCCTGATCACCAACCCGGGCGGCGCGATCGTGACGGCGATCGTCACCCGGGCCGACCCGCTGGTCGCGGACTGGGTCGGCCGGCGGCTCGGGTTCAGCGTGCAGGATGGCGGCAGCCGCGGACCCGACAGGGCCGGTTACAGCTGGTCGTTCAGCGGCGATCAGGACGAGAACGGCACCTGGGGAGCGGCCAGAATCGGCACCTGCCTGGCCCCGGCGCCCTTCGCTCCGGTGACCCGCGGCGATTTCACCGTACGGCATGTGGATCTGCGCCCGGAGAAGTGAACTTGAGGTGTATCAGCGGTTAATCCGCGGGTATAACTAGCTCCGATGCGAGATCAGGAACATGCCCTCGAGGCGCGCCTGGCGGTGGCGGCCGCCGGTGCCGTCGTGCTGCTCGTGCCGTTCGCCGTGATCGCCGCCCTCATCGTCGGCAACGTCGACTGGCTGCACACGCTCGACCACGACGTCAGCGTGCCCGTGCACGACTTCTCGCTGGCCCACCCGGCCTGGGCGAGCTTCATGTGGTGGTGGTGCCTGGTCTTCGACCCGTGGACGTGGCGGGCGGCCGCCCTCGCGCTGGTGATCTGGCTGGTCCGGCGCGGGGCGCGGCCGGTGGCCTGGTGGGTGGCCGTCACGACGATCGCCGGCGGCCTGCTCGGCATGCTGCTCAAGCTGGTCTTCGAGCGGGAGCGGCCGTCGTTCCTCGACCCGGTGGCCACGGCGGTCGGCTACTCGTTCCCGTCGGGGCACGCGCTCAACAACGCCCTGGTCGCGGCGGTGATCGTGATGGCGCTCTGGCCCGTGGTGAAGCGCCGTCGGCTGCTGCTGGCCGCGGGCATCGCCGTGCCCGCCCTGACCGGCCTGTTCCGGATCGGTCTGGGCGTGCACTGGCTCAGCGACGTGGTCGGGGGCTGGTTGTTCGGGCTGGCGGTGGTGGCCGCGACGACGGCCGCGTTCCTGGTGCGCAGGCCCATCGACGTGCGGGCATAAATTTTCGCGCGTCCGGGTATGGGGGCCGCCATGCCCCCGATCGTCGCGCAAGTGGCCAAGCGTCTGCTGCTGCCGGTGACCGTCCTCTTCGGAGTGATGGTCGGACTCGGCCTGCTGGTGACGCGCGTGGCCGAACAGGCCTGGCCGTTCACCGTCGAGGACGACATCAACCGGTCGTTCGAGGCCCATCGCACCGCCCCGCTCAACGTGATCAGCGAGATCGCCAGCCTGATCGGCAGCACCCCGGTCATCATCGCCGTGACCGGCGTGGCCGCGGCGATCCTGCGCTGGAAGCTGGGCCGCTGGCGCGAGCCGCTCTACCTCTGCGCGGCCGTCAGCGCCCAGGCCCTGATCTTCCTGTTCACCACGATGGTGATCAACCGGGATCGCCCGGCCGTGCACCGCATGGACGACTCGCCGCCCACCTCGAGCTTCCCGTCCGGGCACACGTCGGCCGCGGTGGCGCTCTATGTCGGGCTGGCCTTCGTGCTGTTCACGCTGCTGCACCAGACCTGGTCGCGGAGCCTGGTCTGGCTGCTCGTGCTGTTCCCGATCGCGGTGGCCACCGCCCGCCTCTACCGCGGCATGCACCACCCGAGCGACGTGATCGCCTCGTTCTTCAACGGCTGCACCTGCGTCGCGATCATGGCGCGCGAGATTTTGAACCGGGCCGTCGACTGGGCAGTGCCGGCCCGGTTCCGCGCCCAGCGGCTAAAGGCTTCCTGACACCAGGGCCTCGAGGGTGGCCTTCGCGCCGCGCGAGTGCAAGGACGAGAGCACCGACCTGTACGCCGAGACGAACCGCTCACTTTCGATCAGGTCCCCGAACACCTCGCGGTCCTCGATGAAGGCGAGCGGCTCCTCGCGCTGGCGCAGGGCCGCCGCGTTGAGCTTGTCGCGCAGCCGGTCGACGATCTCGATCGGCTCGCCCTCCTCGTCGACGCCCTCGTCGTAGCGGGCCCACGAGGCCACCACGGCCGTCGACAGGATGATGTCGCCGCCCGCGTCGAGGTTGTGCCGGATCACCGGGAGCAGCCACTTCGGGATCCGGTCGGAGCTCTCGGCGCACAGCCGGGCCACCGTGTCCTTGACCTGCGCGTTGGAGAACCGGTCGATCAGCTGGTGCTGATACTCCCGCAGGTCGATGCCGGGCACCGGCTCCAGCGTCGGCTCGGCCTCCTTCTCCATGTATGCGAGCAGGAACTTCGCGAACGCCGGGTCGCGCGCCACGTCGTGCACCAGCCGATAGCCCGACAGGTAGCCGAAGTAGCACAGCGCCTGGTGCGACGCGTTGAGCAGGCGCAACTTCATCAACTCGTACGGCTCGACGTCCGGCACCACCTGCACGCCCGCGTCCTCCCACGGCGGGCGCCCGTTGCCGAAGCTGTCCTCCAGCGCCCACTGCGTGAACGGCTCGCACACCACCGGCCAGCCGTCCTCGACCCCGAAGTGCTTGCCCACCTCGGCCCGGTCGTCGTCGGTCGTCACCGGCGTGATCCGGTCGACCATGCTGTTCGGGAAGAGCACACTGCTTTCCACGTACGCCGCCAGGTCGCCCCCGCGCAGCGCCGCGAACGCGACGAAGCTGCGCCGGGCCGCGTCCCCGTTACCCTGAATGTTGTCGCAGCTCATGATCGTGAACGGCGGCAGCCCCCGCTCGCGCCGGCGCTCGATCGCCGCCGTGATCAGCCCGAACGTCGTACGGGGCTGATTGGGCATGGCCAAATCGTGCTGGACGTCCTTGTTGTCGGCCATGAACTCGCCGGTGACCGCGTTGAAGTTGTATCCGCCCTCGGTGACCGTCAACGAGACGATCCGCACCTCCGGCGACGCCATCTTCTCGATCACGGCATCCGGGTCGTCCGGCGCGAACAGGTATTCCTTGATCGAGCCGATCACCCGCGCCTCGAGCGTGCCGTCCGGGGCCTTGACCACCAGCGTGTAGAGCCCGTTCTGCGCGTCGAGCACCTGCTGCATCCGCCGGTCGCCCGGCATCACCCCGACCCCGCAGATCGCCCAGTCGAGGGCCTTACCCTCATTCATCAGCCGATCCAGATACATCGCCTGGTGCGCGCGGTGGAAACCGCCCACCCCGAAGTGGACGATGCCGGTGCTCAGCGCGCCCCGATCGTACGAGGGGACGGCGAGGCCGGCGGGCAGTTGACGCAGGGTCTCAGCGTTGAGGGGCAGCATGGTGGCTCTTCCTCCCGGCAGTGGATCGGGGATCACCCACAGCATCCCACTGGAACGTCCAGGTCACCGCCGACCGGCTTGGGGAATCTTCTGATGGCCGCGGGTCTCCTGGGGGCGGCTGCAAGGCGTACACGCCGTAGTTTGGTGCCCGGTTTGGCGTTCCCCATGCCCGTTTTCCACAACCGGTCGCCCTAGGCTCCCTCCCATGGACCGCTTTTCCGCCGCCGACCATCGCGAGGTCGAACGCGTGCTCCTGGCCGAAGGCTGGACCAGGTGCGGCGCCGGCGACTGGGCCATCGCCCTGCGCTCACCGGACGGCAAGGCCAACGCCCGAATAAGCCCGTTCGATCCGGTAGGCCCGCTATTGCGGCGCTCTACCGCGAGGCCGCCCCTACCCGCCAGGTGCCCCATCTGTTCACCCATCACCGGCTCCCCGGTGGCGGCGACCTGCAAATCATGGAATGGTTGAGCCCCGCCCCACCCACCGAGGCGGCCACCTTCCACGCGGCAATCGTTTCGCGGTCCCCGTCGGTCGCCGCCCTGAACGACATCTTCCGCCGCATCCACGCCCAAGCCATCCACGACTTGCCGTGGTGCGGCCCCCTCGACACCAACCCGGCCAACGTGATGCTCGCGGGGATCTGCCGAGAACAGTGCGTCGGAACTTTGTTCTCCATGCGTAACTCCTGCGTTTTGCGTCGCAGTTGACGCAGTCGTTCCCGCCGCCCGCCGCGTTTCGGAGCCGGCGGCGAGCGAACCGCTGAAGCTCAGCTGCAAGGCGCGAGGGTCAATTATCGGTACTTGCGGACCCTGCGGAACGCGTTTCGAGGCGTTCATACCTCTGCTTAGCCGCCTGGGGCGTATTGAGTCCCAGGCTGAAAGCGATGTCCTGCCATGTCATCCCCCTGCTCCGGGCAACTTTCAGCAGGGCCAGCTCGGTCGAGTCGAGATCGGCCCGAACACTGGGCAGCAAGGTCAGCGCCGCAACCAGGTCGTTGTCATCGACATCGTCTTCGTCCGATTCCGCGACGATCGAGCCACTTACCATCCCCGCCACGAGCCGAACTACCTCATGTGGAGCCGGCATGGCGGAATGCACCTGGCGTGACCGGCGACCGGGACTGTCGGCGTGCCGGTCGACAAGGTGCGTCAGAGATCTATAAGTGCGCTCGACGCGCTGTGCCGCGGAGTCAGGTCGAGCAAAGAGATCAGCCATGCCTAAAGCATGACAGCTCAACGGGGAGTTTTCAACATCCTGTTGAAGCTTGATGTGGATCTGGCGGCCGTCGGGCGCAACACTTCCTGCCGAAGCGCTGCTCGACGACAAACCCGCTGCTGGCCCCTGAGTGGGAACTTGATGCTGGCGGGCGAAGGAACCCTGTCACTGGCTGTCTATTTCGCGAAAGAGGCCAGCGCGTCCATGATCATGCCGGCCCGGCCGGGGCCGACATCGTGCCCCGATGAGTCGCTGATGTGCAGGGTGGCGTCGGGCAGTTCACGCGCGAGACGGCGAGCGAAGGCGATCGGCGCGTTACGGTCAAGCGCGCCGTGCCACAGGTGCACCGGCACCTTGACCTCGCTCAGCGGGAATGTCCATGGGCGCTTGATCAGGGCGAGTTCTTGCACGGTGGCGCGCGCGCCTGGCCGCAGCGCGTCGGCGACGGCCTCGAACTCGATGCGCAGGGCAGCGGCGTGCGCGGCATCGGGCGCTTCCGCCGTCGCGCGGTGCAGAGCACGCTCCCCGCTGACAACCTGCCGCCGCATCGCCGCGACCCGGATGGTGTTGAGCATCGGCGCGTTCCTGGCCAGCCAGTTCATCACCCGGGCATTCACCGTCATCCCTACCCGGTCGGCTCGGCTCATCGGCCCGCCCGACGCGATCAGCCCGACAACACTGACCCGATCGGCGAGATGACGCGCGGCGGCCAGCGTGAACGGGGCACCGCCGGACTCGCCGGCCAGCGCCAGCCGGTCCAAGCCGAGGTGATCAGCTAGCGTGGCGAGATCCTCACCCCAACTGGCCACGCTGCGCCGGGGATGATAATCGGAGGCGCCGTAGCCGGGTTTGTCCGGCGAGACCAAGCGCAGACGGGCTGCCCGGGCTGCCTGGTCGTAGCCGGCTGCACCCAGGCCGGACACTGGAGTCCCGGCCGTGTAGATGACCGGCCACCCGTTCGGGAGTCCGAACTCGTGCCAGTTCAGCCGCCTGCCGTCAGCGAGGGTGATCACATTCGATGCCATCCGTACATGCTGACACTGTTGGGTACCGCCCCGGCGAATCGACGGTCTCCGCGTTCGGCAACCCGATGCGGTCCACTTAAGACATCTCCGCGAACCACTCCGATAAGACGGGACGTCACTGATTACAGGCCGCATCGTGATGAGTCCCGAACCGCCCGACACGCGATCCGGTTTCTCGACAAACGCGTCCTCGGTTCTCAACAACAGAACCAACCTGTCGGCCCCCTGCGTCGCCAGCTCGGCGTCACGCTGCTCCACATCATGAATCGGCGAGCTACTAGCGGACGGCTGCCAGACGAAACGTCGTGGTGTCGACGAACCAGCACACTCTCATGCCGCGACCCGCGTGCACTCGCGCCGGCCGATTGCTGTGAGAGATCGAAAGTTCATGGCGATGGCCCGCGTCGGCCTCGATGCGGTTGACCTGGCGGATGCTCGCGTTCGGTTTGATCGGATGACGGCGGAGAGTAGCCGCCTGACCAATCCGGGTTAGTCGGGCCCTTCGTAGGGTGCGGTTGTTTGTTTTCGGTGAAGCTTGCTCCAGGGATTCGGATCAGGGCGTCGTCGCGCGGAATTCGGACAAGCATTGGTGGGCTTAGCGTCGGTGTCGCAGCATCCCGACACGGAGGTTTCATGACGGCGTCCAAGAAGGCCAGATAGGTCCACCGTCGCGACCTGCTGGGTCCGAGGCGATCGTCACCTCGCGGGTTTTGATCATTTCGTACAATTCGGGCGTGAGTGGAGGCGCGTACGCAGGGTGGAGCGCAGGCGCAGACCAGGTCAATGAGTGGATGCGCCAACTGCGGCCGCGGCCTAGCTGGTTGCCGCCAGGGCCGCCACCGCGGTTGGGCGCGCACCTGCGCAACCAAGCGGAGCTGCCGCTGCAGCGGGTCGAGGACGAGCACAACTTCAGCTGCCCGGCGAAGACCCGCCTGGTGCGTGTGGACGTCGGCATCCGGGTAGAGCGGAAGTGGTGGCCCCGGTCGGACATGTGCATGGACGCTCTGCCGCTGCGTGCGATTCGCGCCCATCGAATGACCGCCCAGCGCTACCGGGACATGTTGAAGGCCCAGGGCGGCGTGTGTGCACTCTGCCCGGACGGCTTCAACTGGCTGTGCTGCGAGCCGGTGCCGCTCGCGGTTGACCACGACCACGCATGCTGCGCAAAGCGCAGCTGCGGGCTGTGCGTGCGTGGGCTGCTGTGCGGCAACTGCGGCCAGTTCGTCTCCCAGCACGAGCGCTATCCGGAACGGCGGACCAACCACGGCAGCGAACAGCGGGAAGAGCGGGCCGCGCGGGTCGACGCCTACCTGGCGGCCTACCGGGCGCTGCGGGCCGCGCGGGACTGACCTTCAGGTTTCCTACCGCCAGCGGGTCGGAAACGCCTTGCCGCTCTCGGCGTCGGCGACCCGTCGTTGAATCATCGACCTCTAGTCTTGACCGTTGCTACGTGGCGAAATGTACCGCAAACCAACCGGCTGGCACCTCTCGGTCGACCCTCGGCACGCCACACGTGCGGGTATCCCGATGCGAACGTCCGGGCTCGGGGTGCCCGATCATGCGGTTCTGGCGATGAGTGAAAGGGTGATCAGTCGTCGTCCGCAGACTCCTGGTGCGCCTGGGTGAGTCTCTTGATGATTGGAAGGCCGTCGGCCGCTGGTAGGTAGCTGGCGTTCGGGTATGGCTCGCATTGTTGCCACAGGGGCACGTCGGAGGGATCTTCGCCTCCTACGGCCAGGCATACCTCGTTGTGGCGGGCTCTGAAGTAGAAGGGGTCTCCGCCGGGTAGGTGTCCTTCGACTTGGACTGAGTTCCCCCCGTTTCGACGGAGCGGTGGTTACCTGCTTCCGGTCGGGGCAGGGGTGAGGTTATCTGGCTCGGTTTGGGCGTGCCAGGCCGCCTCGTATTCGTCGGGGCTGAGGTAGCCGAGTTCG
>NZ_JAENHO010000026.1 GCF_016785085.1 Paractinoplanes lichenicola | reverse complement strand
CGCGATACAGGCGCACAGCCCTCGCCCGTAGTTCGTCGGGGTACTTCTTCGGTGCGGCCACGGATAATTCCTCCCCATGATCAGTCGATCATGCTTGAGAAGCTCCGCCAAACCGGGGGGAACTCAGCGTTGGCGGACATCCCCCTTCAGGTGCATGGCCGCTACACAAGGATCGAAATCCTGGCAGCAGTCGGTGCTGGAGAGGGCGCCAAGGTTCCCGATTGGCGCGAAGGTGTCTACGACGCGGCGAAGGCCAGGGCGGACCTGTTGATCTTCACCCTGGACAAGACCAGCGGAGATTTCTCGCCGACCACGCGCTACCGGGATTACGCCATCAGTCCCGAGCTAATTCATTGGGAGAGCCAGTCGACGTTGCCGGCCGCGAGCCCGACGGGGCAGCGCTACCAGCGCCACGCGACGATGAACCGTCGCATTCTGCTATTTGCGCGGGCCCGGGCCGACGAGCGAGCTTTCTGGTTCCTCGGACCGGCGACCTATGTCAGTCATGAGGGCGAGCGGCCGATGGCCATCACGTGGCGGCTTGAGACGCCGCTGTCGGGCGACCTTTTCACAGCGTTCGCTGCTGCCGTCGCGTAAATTCTTGACCTAGTCCTCTGTAAGGTTGTCGAGTACACACTAGTCAATCGTAAATTCCCATTCAAAGTTCGATCTCCTCCATGGCTAAAAGGACCTACGGAGAGATAGCTGGCTTCCCACCCGGATCCATGTTCGCCGATCGCCGCGCCCTTTACGATGCCGGAGTCCATCGGGTGCTTCAGGGCGGCATCTGCGGAGGAAAGGACGGTTCCGAATCCATCGTGGTCTCGGGCGGTTATCCGGACGACGAAGATTATGGCAACGAACTGATCTATACCGGGCATGGTGGCCGGCTGCCCGATAGCGACGTTCACGTGGCCGATCAGGAGTTCATCGTGGGCAATGCCGGCTTGGCCCGCAGCAGTACTGACGGGAACCCGGTGCGAGTCATCCGCGGCGCTGGCGGCGTTCCGGACCACTCGCCCCCGAGCGGGTTCCGCTATGACGGCCTGTTTCGGGTTGCTGACTATTGGCACGCCACGGGACGGGACGGTTTCCGGGTATGGCGCTTCTACCTGGTCCAGGACGATCAGCCGGAACTGCTGCTCGACGACGAGGGTTTTGGGGCTCCCGGTCACCGTGGACCGGTCGACCGCACGCAAGCAACCATTCAACGTCTCGCCCGCAGCACCGCAAAGGCGCAGCGGGTGAAGGCCCTACACCGGCACAACTGCCAGGTCTGTGGGATCTGCATCGAGACTCCGGCCGGCCGCTATGCCGAAGCGGCACACATTCAAGGGCTGGGAAAGCCACACCACGGACCGGACTTGGCAGGGAACATCCTGTGCCTGTGCCCGAACCATCACGTCATGTTTGACACCGGGGCCATTTACGTCGACCACGGCTGGACCGTTCGATACAGCGCCAACGATGAGGAGATCGGCGAGCTGCGCCGCATGCCGTCCCACGTCATCGACGTTACCTATCTGGCCTATCACCGAATGCACGTCGTTCCGTAGAGCTACAGCTCTGACGTGCTCCGTAGGACGCAGAACTCGTTGCCCTCTGGGTCGGTCAGTACTGCCCAGCCGGTGCCGTCCGGGTCGCGGCGGTCGTTGTGGAGCGTTGCGCCCAGGGCGAGCAGGCGGTCGACCTCTTCGTCGCGGCGTTCGGTGGGGCGTAGGCAGAGGTGCAGGCCGTTCTTGCCGGCCTTGGGTTCGGGGACCTGGGCGAAGTACAGGTTGACCCCGTTCTTCATCGTCACCACGGCTACCGGGTCGCCCGGGTGGTCGTCCACGTTCAGCGGGTCGCCGGTGGCTGCGCTCCAGAAGGTGGCTAGGGCGTACGGGTCGGCGCAGTCGATGGCGATGTTGTAGACCACTGAAGTCATGGTCATGGATCGTAAACGCCGAAAAGGGCGGCCCCGCCAGGCCGCCCTTTCGGAGTTTGAAATTTTTAGCCGTTCATCAGCTTGAGCATTTGCTGGATCTCGCCCTGGCGGGACTGTTGCACGCGCTCGGCGAACTTCTTTGTTTCCTCGTTCTTGCCGCCGGTCTTCTCGATTTTCGACATCTCCATCGCCTGGTGCTGGTGGGCGAGGAAGAGGTTGAGGAAGGCGGTGTCGAACGAGGCTGCCTTGACCGTGGTCAGGGCCTTGATCTCGGCCGCGCCGGTGCCGGGTAGGCCGCCGTGGTCGGCGTGCAGGCTGGGGGCCTTGTCGACCTCGGTGCTCTTGCCCCAGCTCTTCAGCCAGGACTCGACCATCGCGAGCTCGTCCTTCTCGGTGGCCTGGATGGCCTGGGCCAAGGTTTTGAGCTCGGGGCTCTTGGCCCGCTGAGCGGCCGTCGTCGTCATCTGCAGGCCCTGCTTCTGATGGAAGATCATCATCTGCAGGAACATGACGTCGGTGTCGTTGTGGTCGTCGCCGGCCTTGATCTCGGCGACTGCCTCGGTGGCCACCGTCGCCTTGCCGGCCGGGGCCGGGTCGGCCGCATCGCGTGCGGTGCCGCAGGCGCCGAGCAGGAAGGGGGCGACCAGGGCGACGGCGATCAGGCGGCGCTTCACAGCGGGAGCCAGAGCGCGAGGGTGTAGACCGACGGCTCCCAGCTGTTGATCGCGCTGTGCGACTGGCGGCACTGGAACTTCTTGCCGTTGAAGGTCACCACGTCACCGGTCTTGTAGGCCGTGCCGGCGGCCCAGGTGCCACCGGCGGCCGGCGGCGCGGCCGGCGGAGTCGTGGGCGCCTTGGTCGGCGGGGTGGTGGGAGCGGCGGTCGGCGGAGTCGTCGGCGCCTTGGTCGGCGGGGTGGTGGCCGGGGGCTGAGTCGGGGTGTTGCCGCCGCCGGAGGAGCCGCCGCCCACGTTCAGGTCGACGCAGTTGTAGAAGGCGTTCCCGGTGTCGGCGATGTTCCACACGGCCAGCACCTTCTGGCGGCCCGGGAACTTGCTGAGGTCGATCTTGTGGTTGACCACCGCGGCCGGCTGCGCGCCGCCGTCGTCGATCGAGGCGACTCGCGTGCCGCCGATGAAGTATTCCCACGTCGAGGTGCGGTGGCGGGCCGTGAGCACCCAGCTGAAGTCCACCGTGGAGCCGACCGCCTTGGCCGGCCAGTTGCGCGACTCGTCGGCCAGCACGGAGAACCCGGCCACCCCGCCGTCGCAGGACTTCAGGCCCTTGGGGCCCTCGACGCTCTGCGGCTCGAACTGGATCTGCCCGCAGTTGGCGACGGCGCCCGACGCGCACAGCGCCTGACGGCTGGGCGGGGACGACACGTAGCCGTGGGCCGACGCCGGCGAGACGACTCCCAAGGTTGTGCCCGCTGTCATTCCGAGGGCGACCAGGGGGTAGGCGATCTTCCTGCGCATGTCGGCTCACTCCGTACTGTCTCGTTGCGGCAGTTACGGCGGAGAAGCTACGGAGGGTTTCCATAACGGAGCCTTAAAGGCCCCGAAAACAATCATGAAACCGCGCGCCGGCTCCGGCGGGGACGGGCCGGCGTCTGCAGATAGATCCCGACGCGGGCGCCGCCGAGCGGGCTGCGGGCGATCACCATCTCGCCGCCCGCCTGTTCGGCCGCGCGGCGCACGATGTCGAGGCCGAGCCCCGTCGAGCCGGCCCCGCTGACCCCGCGCTGCACGGCCTTGGCGGGGTCGGCGATGCCCGGGCCGGCGTCGTCGACGAGCAGGCCCGCGGCCGAGACGCTGACCCGGAACGCGACCCGTTCGGGGGTGTGCGAGAAGACGTTGCCGAGCATCGCGTCGACCACGCCGATCAGCTCGCTGCGCGGGATCGGCAGCAGCACCGGCTCGTCACCGCCGACGACCTGCCACGGCCGTTCCTGATCCTCGGCCAGCACCGACCAGAATGCGAGCCGGTCGGCCAGCACCTCGACCAGGTCGGTCTGCTCCTTGCCGCGGGCGGCCACACCGAGCCGGGCGCCCTTGATGATCGCCTCGAGCTCCTCGTCGAGCAGGTCGCAGGCCTGGCGCATGCGCTCGCCGATCGGGCCGGGCGGCATCGCCTCGGCGTCCAGCCGCAGCGCGGTCAGCGGGGTGCGCAGCCGGTGGGACAGGTCGGCGGCCAGTTCCCGTTCGCGCTCGAGCAGGCTGCTCAGGTCGTCGGCCATCGTGTTGAACGCGTACGCCGCGTCCCGCAGCTCGCGCGGCCCGTCCGGCTCGACCCTGGTCGTGAGCTCGCCGGCGCCCAGGCGGCGGGCCGAGGAGGACAACTCCCGGGTGGCCCGCACGAGCCTGCTGCCGAGCCGGTCGGCGAAGACGATCGACCCGGCGACCAGGCCGATCGCGAGCCCGCCGAGCACGAACCAGGCCGCCCACACCCCGCGGGTCAGCTCGCCGTCGGGCACAAAAACTTCGACGATCACCGTACGGCCGTCGGTGAGCACGGTCGGCTGCAGGTAGACGACGCCGCCGTCGACGGGGGCCAGGGCCGACCGGCGATCCTGGGAGGCGATCGTGATCTGGGCCTCGGACGTGTGCGAGACCCCGATCGCGGCGAAGTCGGGCAGGTGCACCGCGAGCCGGCCCTCACTGCCCGCGGTCGTGCTGGCCACCGCGTTGGTCAGCAGGGTGGGGTCGGCGTCGACGCCGAGCACGGTGACCAGCGAGGTGGCCTGCTGGCGGGCGTCGCTCACGGCCCGGTCGTGGGCAATCTGCCGGGTCGCCACGGCCAGCGGCACCAGGAAGGCCAGGGCCACCATCGACGTGATCGCGAGGGCGAGCCGGTTGAGCGCCCACCTCATCGCGGATCGACCATCATGATCCCGACCCCCCGTACGGTGTGCAGGAAGCGGGGCTGGGCCGCGGTCTCGCCGAGCTTGCGGCGCAGCCACGAGATGTGCACGTCGATGGTCTGTTCCTCGCCGATCCGGGCCTGGTTCCAGACCTCGTTCATCAGCTCGCGCCGGCTGATCACCTGACCCACCCGCTCGGCCAGGTAGGCCAGCACGTCGAACTCGCGGCGGGTCAGCTGGAGCGGCTCGCCCCGCAGCTCCGCCCGGCGCTGACGGGGGCTGATCACCAGCTCGCCCACGGTGATCGCGCTGGGCGCCTCGGTGGTCGTCGCGCGGGAGCGCCGCAGCACCGCCGAGATGCGGGCCAGGATGTGCCCGCCCGAGAACGGCTTGGTCACGTAGTCATCGGCGCCCGCGCTGAGCAGGCTGATGATGTCGGCCTCGGAACGCCGGGCGGTGGCCACGATGACCGGCACGTCGGACACCGAGCGCATCATCCGCAGCGCGTCGGTGCCGTCGATGTCGGGCAGCCCGAGATCGAGGATGACCAGGTCCGGACGTTCGTCGGTAACGATCTTGAGAGCCTCGGCGGCCCGCCCCACCGGCCGCACGACGTGACCGGCATCGGTCAGCGCGCGGGACAACGCCGCCGTGATGATGCGGTCGTCCTCGACCAGCAGGATCATTGCCATGGCGTACACCATAGGGGCAGATGAGACGATGTCTTCGTGCGATCTTCCCGGTGGACGCCGATCGCGGGGTGGCTGGCCGCCACCGCGACAAGCATCGTGCTGGCCTCGGTAGCCCTGCTGCCGGTGCTGCGCACCAACGCGCCCGAGGACAGGGCGCTGGCGCAGCTGCCCGCCTCCGATGCGAGCGACTTCCCGGTGCCGCTACCGAGCGCGACGACTCCGGCACCGGCGAGCACCACGCCGTCGCCCGGCCGCGGCACGGCCACCCGGCCGCGGCCGACCGAGACCCGTACGACGGCCACCACCGCGCCACCGCGGCCGACGACCACCGCGCCGAAGCCGCCCGCGAACAACACCACCCCGCCGACCACCACCGAGGACGGGTGGACGGTCACCACCGCCGACGACGGCAAGCGCACCTACGTACGGTCGTTCCGGGTCGAGGGCGGGCAGGCGGTGATCCGGATGACCTCCGACGCGGTCGTGCAGCTGGTGACCGCCACCCCGGCCGACGGGTGGCAGGTGCAGAAGGTGCAGGACACCCCGGACAACCTGGCCGTCTACTTCAACGAGACCGGCCACAGCTTCATCATTCACGCCACCTGGCACAACGACCGCCCCTTCGCTCAGGTGAGTGAGATCGGGGCATAAGCCGCTGAGCTGCGGTTATCACGGCCGCCGACGGGTATGTGAGCTTCAGACGAAGGGAGCTCACTGATGACGACGCACACCGAGCAACAACCGGTCGGCCAGCTGGTCAACCAGTTGAGCGAGCAGGTGTCGACGCTGGTCCGGGACGAGTTGACGCTGGCCCGGATGGAGATGGTCGAGAAGGGCAAGCGCGCGGGCACCGGCGCCGGACTGCTCGGCGGCGCGGGCGTGATCGCCCTGTACGGGCTGGGCGCGCTGTTCGTGACGATCGGCGCCCTGCTGGCCCTGGTTCTGCCCGTGTGGGCGGCCGCGCTGATCGTGACGGTCGCGCTGTTCGCCACGGCCGGCATCGCGGCGCTGATCGGCAAGAACCAGGTGAAGCAGGCGGTGCCGCCGGAGCCGATCGAGGCGATGGAGAGCGGCAAGCGTGACGTGGAGGCTGTGAAGACGGCCTTTCAGGAGGGACGGCACTCATGAGTGACACCAGGTCGCGCGACGAAGTGCGCGAGGACATCGCCGAGACCCGGGCCGAGCTCGCCGAGACGGCGTCCGCCCTGGCCGCCAAGGCCGACGTGAAGGCCCAGGTCAAGAACGCGGTGACCGAGAAGAAGCAGGCCGCCGCGGACAAGGCCGCCCAGGTCAAGGAGGCCGCGGCCGAGAAGACGGCGCAGGTCAAGGAAGTCACGGCCGAGAAGACGGCGCAGGTCAAGGAAGTCGCCGCCGAGAAGGCCGCGCAGGTGAAGGAGGTTGCCGCCGAGAAGACGCACGCGGCGGCCGACAGCCTCGCGCACGTCAAGCAGTCGACGGCCGAGACCGCGTCCCGGGTCGCCGAGCACGCGGCCGTGACGAAGGACCAGCTCGTCGGTCGCACGGATCCCGACGGTGTCGTCCGCGGCCGCCGTCCGGTGCCGATGGCCGTGGCCGGCGCAGCCGTGCTGGCGGTCGCTGCGGCGGCGGCCACGCTGCTCCGGCGTCGCCGCCGCCGCTGATCAAGCTTTACGGAACGGCGTTCGAGGGGAAGCGCTCCAGCAGCGCATCCTCGAGGACGCCGTTCAGCATGCGCGCGTACGTGCCGCTCAGATAGAACCGGTTGCGGTAGACCGTGACGTTGCCGATCACCGCCGGGCAGGTGGCCGTGCACAGCCACGGCAGCACGGAGATGTAGCCCGAGCCGGTCGCCGCGGCCGCGGTCTGATCGGCGGCGTTCCACGTACGGGCGGTGGCGACCTTGCGCGGGGTCGAGCAGGCCGCGATGTCGCGCTGATGGGCTGCCAGACACTCCGGCGCGCTCGCGTCGAGCACCGGGATGGTGCCCAGCACCACCACGCTCCCGGCCGATCGCCGCAGCGTACGCAGGGTCTGGGTGAGGCCGGCGGACCAGTCGGCGGCCGTGATCAGCTGGTCGGGGCCGCGCTTCTGCGAGAAGCTCCCGTTCGTCACGATCACCAGCTCCGGGCGGGTGACCGCGACCTGCCCGGTCACGAAGTCACGGAACCGGGCGCACTCGCCGAAGGGGCGCCGCTCCTGCTGGTTCCAGACGGTGATCGGCAGCGCCGGGCAGCCCGGCTTGCCATAGAACTGCAGCCGCCAGTGCAACCGATCGGCGATCTCGGCCAGCGCCGGGAGCCACATCCCGGCGTGCGAGTCGCCGTAGAGCACGACGTCGGTGGCGGCGGCCCGATCGCCGAAGACGCAGGCATCGATCCGGTCGGCCCTCGGCCCCGCCTCACACCGCTCATTGTCGAAGCCGATGTCGTCGCCGCTGGTGGCCAGCGAGGGCGTCAGGTCCGCGGGCAGCACGCGCACGCTCGAGGCCTTGGCCACGGCGGCCAGCACGGTGGCCAGCTCGACCTTGGGCGCGGGCGGCTTCTCGGCGACGCGCGGGGGCGGCGGCACCGCGGCGGCGCACCCGGCCAGCACCGAGAGCACCGCCACCAGCAGCGAGAGGCGGACCGTACGGGTCAATTCAAGGCTCCGCATGCGCCGGCGCTCCTAGTCGGGGTTGATATTCGGCGCTCCGGCCCGGCTCGGCCGCGGGCGAATGGGAGGTCTTCCAGCGCACGACCGCGAGCGGCGCGACGATCAGCCAGGCGGCCAGGGACAGGGTCAGCACGTGCGAGCGGCGCAGGTGAGCGCTGCGCCGGATCGGGTTCTCCAGGCCGGCGTACGTCATCACGGCCAGCCCGAGCGACCCGAGCACGAGCAGCGCCCGGGTGCCGGCGGGCAGTGGACCCCCGTACGCCTGCTCGGCGATGATCAGCACCGGCCAGTGCCACAGGTAGAACGCGTACGACCGCCGGCCCAGCCAGAGCAGGGGTCGCCGGCCGAGCACGGAATCTCCACGGCCGGCCAGCACCAG
Source organism: Paractinoplanes lichenicola (assembly GCF_016785085.1). Lineage (GTDB taxonomy): Bacteria > Actinomycetota > Actinomycetes > Mycobacteriales > Micromonosporaceae > Actinoplanes > Actinoplanes lichenicola. Next base: position 73,992 of record NZ_JAENHO010000026.1, on the reverse strand, counting down.
CACCGTCGCGATGACCGGCAGCCCTGCGGCGTACCCGGGGAAGGGTGTTGTCTCGTCGAAACTGAGTGCGGCGATGACGATGAGGGACAAGCCGACACCGGCCATGACGGTCGCGACCCGGTGCGGAATGCGGTCGAGGCGGGTCGCGACCAGGGCCAGCAGGCATCCGGCACCCAGCTCCCAGGCGCGGGTGGCCGGGGAGAAGGACGACCAGGTGTCGCTCGACCAGACCGAATAGGCCAGCGAGGCGGCCACGGCGGCGGCCAGCCAATAGCCGATGGCCCAGCGGAAGCCGAGCCAGATCAGCAGGACGATCACGGTCGGCCAGACGAACGAGAACTGCTCCAGGACGGCCAGCGACCAGAAATGCTGCACCGGGGAGACCGCGCTCTGCGAGGCCAGGTGGTCGATGCCGCCGTCGACGAAGCGGAAGTTCGCGGCGAACAGGGCCGACCAGGCGACGTCCTCGGCGATCTCGTCGCCGCGTCGGAAGCCGAGCCAGTGATAGCTCGCCAGCAAAGTCGTGATCAGCACAAGCGCGGCCGTGGGCAGGAGGCGCCGGGCCCGGCGGGCGTAGAAGTCGATCAGCGACAGGCCGCCGGTCGCGCGCACCTCGCGCAGCATCAGCGAGGTGATCAGGAAGCCGGAGATGACGAAGAAGACATCCAGGCCGATGTAGCCGCCGACCACGCCCGGAACGCCGGCGTGGGACAGCACGACGAGGACAACCGCGACGGCGCGCAGGCCCTCGATGTCGGGGCGGAAGTGCAGGGCTCGGCCGACGGCCGCGGGGGCCGCCGGGCGTACGCCGGCCGTCGTCGTCTCAGTCATCGGCGCTCACGGTAAAGCGGGTGAAAGCCGACAAACTGCTGTTTGGGTCGGAAAGCGCCCGTCAGGGGGCCGTCTGATCAAATCGCTGCGCCTTAGCACGGCGTGTGCTAGATCGCGGAGTTATCCACAATCCGGCCCTGTCCACAGGCGCGGATCTCGCCCGCGCCCAAGATCGGGCCGGCTCGATAGAATGGCGGTGGGCGGGGGTCCCCCGGTCGGGTGGGCCCTTTTTACTACCTGATCTTGCGCGCGAGCAGCCCAGCGACACCCCTGCGCGCGCGAGCAGCCCAGCGACACCCTCCGCGCGCGAGCAGCCCAGCGACACCCGCCCCGCGCGAGCAGCCCCAGGGAACCCGCCCCGCGGCGCGCAGAGCAACACCGGCGTGGTCAAGCCTCGTCCCGGCGGCGGGCGGCCAGGTCACGACGAGCCGCGCAGCGACGGGCGCGGGGAGCCGACACTAGCGAGGCATGCCGACAGGTAGGGCGCCCCACCCTCAGGCGAGCGCGGGGAGCCGACACTAGCGAGGCATGCCGACAGATCGGGCGCGACCACCCTCAGGCGAGGGCCACCACGCAGTTGCTTTCCGGCGCGGTCGACAAGGCGATCACCGCGTCCAAACGGTCGCGCGTCTTGGTCAGTTCCGCGATCTGGGTGTCGATCCGGTCGCGTTCCGCGGCCAGGCGGGCCCGTGACTCCGGCGTGCTGACCTTGGCGTCGACGCACGGCAGCAGGTCGGCGATCGTGCGGCTGGTCAGCCCGGCCGAGTAGAGCAGCTGAATAAGCCGCACCCGTTCGGCCGCGGCGTCGCCGTAGTGGCGTTGCCCGCTGCCGCTGCGTTCGGCTGTGAGCAGCCCCTGCTCCTCGTAGTAGCGCAGCGCCCGCACGCTGACCCCGGCCTCGTCGGCCAGCTCACCGATACGCATAGTGACCTCCATCGCAACACTTGCCTCTGACGTCAGCGTCAGGTTTTAGCGTAGCCGGTATGCGGATTCAAGGAGCAGTTGCCCTGGTCACGGGGGCTAATCGCGGTCTCGGCCGGCACTTCGCCCAGCAGCTTCTCGAGCGCGGCGCGGCCAAGGTCTACGCCACCGCCCGTCGCCCCGAGCTGATCGACATCCCCGGCGTGGAGACGCTGCGTCTCGACATCACCGATCCCGCCGAGGTCGCCGCCGCGGCGGAGGTTGCCACCGACGTGAACCTGCTGGTCAACAACGCCGGCTTGAAAACCGGCGCGAATCTGGTGACCGGCGACCTCGACCTGATCCGGCTCGAGCTGGACACGCATTTCTGGGGCACGCTCGGCATGATCCGGGCGTTCGCGCCACGACTCGGCGGGGGCGCGATCCTCAACGTGCTGTCCGCGATGTCGTGGTTCAACTACGACGGGATCAACGCGTACGGGGTCGCCAAGGCCGCCGAGTGGAACCTGACCAACGGCGTACGGCTGGAACTGGACTCTCAGGGGACTTTGGTGACCGGGCTGCATCTGGGCTCGGCGGACACTGACATGTCAGCCGATTACGAGGGGGACAAAGTGGACCCGGCCGTGGTTGTCGGTAAAGCGCTGGACGGGATCGAGGAGAACCGGCTCGAGGTCGTGGCCGACGAGTGGAGTGCGCACGTGAAGGCGTCGCTGGCCGAGGACCCGAGCCGGTTCTATCAGCTCAGCGGTAAGCCCTGACGTCCGCGATCGACCACCAGTTGTCCGGAGCGGGCACGGTCAGCGCAATTCGAACAAATCGCGCCCGACTCAAAGAAGCGGATACGAATTGTCCCTTTCGCGAAGCGGCGACCCGATCCCAACGAGACCCATCAACAGAAGCGGAAACCGTGAACCCCCGGGGATAGTCACCAAGATCGGCCCCGGTATCGAAGACGACCCGGCGAACCGACTGCACCCGCCCCAGATCGACCTGCAGATACTGCCCCGCCGCCTGACCCGTGCCGGTGGTCCATCGCGTCGAAGCATCATCGTCCACAGCCAGCGCCGCATCGCCCGGCGGATTCGCGGTGGCGGTCCAGCCCGCCGGATCGAGCGGCCGGTCGCCCGAGTGTCCACGCCAGACAAAAGTGGCCAGCGCCCCACCCGGCAACGTGTATTCGAAGGTTCGCCCGCCGTACTGCACCGCGAACGCCTGCGGGTTGTCGTTCTCGTTGTGCGCGACCAGCACCGTGCTGCCGTCCGGGTTGACGAAGGCCACGTCCATGATCCGCCCGTTCCACCCGGTGGTGCCGAACGACGTGCTGGCCACCCGTACGGCTCCCGGCCGCACGAAGCGGGCCACGTGCCCGAGCGTGTAGAACTCGGCGTTGCGGGTCACCGTGCCGTCCGACGCGACGGTCAGCACGCCGGTGCAGGTGCCGCAGCCCCCGGTGTGCGGGCCGTTGGTCTCGTCCAGGGCCAGGTTCCAGTTGATCACCGTCTTGGCCCAGTTCCGGGTGTTGCCGATGATCAGGTTGCGGGCGTGCCACTTGAGCGTGTCCGAGAACGTGTTGGCCGGGTCGCTCGACTGGCTGCCCGAGCATTCGGTGAAGTAGACGTCCTTACGCGGGAACTCCTTGTGCAGGGCCGTCATCGCGCTCGGCTCGCCGTAGTAGCAGTGGTACGCCGTGCCGTCGACCCAGCGGGCGGCCCGCGTGGAGAGCAGCTCCTGCGGATAGTGGTCGATGTCGGCCACCGAGTCGGGCGGCGTGTTGGCGGCGTCGTTCGGGTGCGTCGACCAGTTGTGGTCGTACCCGAGGATCTTGGTGCGCTCCCCGGCGGCGCGCAGCATCGGGCCCAGCCGCTCGATCACCTCGGCCGCCTGCCACGAGGGCAGATCCATGCCGGGATACCCCGCGGGCGTACGGTTCTGGGGCTCGTTCTGCAGGGTCAGCGCGTCGATCGGCACCCCTTCCTTCCGGTACGCCTGCACGAACTTCACGAGGTAGGCGGCGTACGCGCGATAGATCGCCGGAGAATCGATCAGCCGGCCCCCGATCAGCGACTGGTTGGTCTTCATCCAGGCCGGCGGGCTCCACGGCGTGCCCATGACTCGCAGCTCGGGGTTGAGCCGGCGGGCCTGGCGCAGCAACGGCAAAATCTGGGCGCGGTCGTGGTCGACGCTGAAATGCCGCAACCCGTAGTCGGTCTGGCCCGCGGGCACATCGTCGTACGTGTAGGCCGGCTCGTCGACGAAGTCCGAGGCGCCGATGGGCTGCCGCAGGTAGCTGAGCTTGTCGTCGCGGAACAGCGACTCCATCGCGGCGGTGCGGGCGCTCGGCGACAGCCGGTAGAGCACCGCCGCCGACGAGTCGGTGATTGAGGCGCCAAAGCCGGCGATCGTTTGGAAGCGACGATTTGGATCCACCACGACGGTCGGTTTGTCCGAAATAGAGCCCTTAAAAGCGACATTTCCCGCAGTGGACAACTTCTGTGCGCCATCGGGCGTGGTAACCCAAACCTGAGCGGTCGAGGAAGACGCCGAAGCGGGAGTAGGGGCAAGAAGCAGCGCAACAACTAGGGCAGTTCCGAAGCGAGTCACGGGCACTCCCATGTAACAAGCTGAAACATTTCTGATACATACAGACAACGCTTCCACCTCGAAGCTTGTCAATGTTTATGCTTCGGTGATGAAACACGGACCGACCGTCCGCGACATCGCCTCCCACGCCGGCGTGTCGATCGCGACGGTCTCGCGGGTGCTCAACGACCAGGAACACGTCTCACCCGGCACCCGTGAGCTGGTGCAACAGGCCATCGACGAGCTGGGCGGGCGCGGCCCGAAGCGCCGACCGGCCCGCACCGGCGCGGTCTTCCTGCGCTGCCCGTACGTGTTGACCGACTACTTCGGACTGATCGTCTCGTCGATCGCCGAGACGCTCGACCTGCACGGCCGCCAGCTGGTGCTCAACGCGGGCGAGGCCGCCCAGCACTCCCCGGTGCTGCCGACGCTGGCCGGCCGGCCCGGCATCGGCGGCGCGATCGTGGTGCTGCCGCCCGAGCCCGGCGAGGAGCTGGTCGCGCTGCAGTCGACCGGCTTCCCGTTCGTGATCGTCGACCCCCGCGAAACCGTGCCGCGTGACATCGCCGCCGTCTCAGCGGCCCACTTCGCGGGCGCCCGCAGCCTCACGGCCCACCTGACCGCGCTCGGTCACCGCCGGATCGGGCTGCTGGCCGGTCCCGACAACTGGCTCGCCAGTGCCGCGCGGCGAGCCGGTCACGTCTCGGCCCTGGCCGACGCCGGCATGCTGCTCGACCCGCGGCTGGCCGTCCCCGGCGAGCCCACCGTCCGGTTCGGCTTCGAGGCGGCCCGGCACCTCCTGGAGAACAAGAACGCCGAGGACCGGCCGACCGCGCTGGTCGCCTTCAACGACAAGGTGGCCTCGGGTGCGGTGGCCGCGGCGGCCCAGCTCGGCCTGCGCGTGCCCGAGGACCTGTCGATCGGCGGCTTCGACGACATCGACCTGGCCCAGGCCACCCGACCGGCGCTGACCACCGTGCGCCAGCCGCTGGCCGAGATGGGCCGGATAGCCGTGGGCCTGCTGATCCGCCTGCTCGACCACCACCGGCTGGACGCGCTGCACGTCGAGCTGGCTACGGAGCTGATAGTCCGCGAGTCGACCGGTCCGGCGCGTCGCTGATCGTGCCCCACTGCGCCGGAGGCAGCTGCGGCCGCGCCGGGGCGTCGAGCGGGTCCATCGACACCCGCGGAAGCGTGACGATGGCCGGGTCGACCTCGACCGCCTGCACCACGGAGCCGCTCTTGACCAGCACCATCGCGTATTCGGGCAGGTCCTGCAGGGCGCGCGGCTCGACCACGTACTCGTAGACGCGCTCCTCCGACTTCGCGTTGCTCCAGTTGGTGCCGTTGGCCGTCGACTCGGTCTGGCTCCAGTTGCGGGTCTTGCTCCAGTTCGTGCTGGTGTAGCGGCGCAGGCCGTGCCGCGAGGCGCGCTCGCCCTTGGTGCCGCCCTTCGTCTCGGACCCGCCCTCCATGTCGGCCACCGTGTGCGTCTCCTCGCCGCCGAGCGAGCGGGTCAGCCGGCTCAGCACGAACTTGTGCCCGCGCCCCACGAACTCGGCCGCCTGCGCCGCCTCCTGATGGTTGCCCAGCCGCATCAGCGCCACCTCGCCGCCGCCGATCGTCTGCAGCGTCTCGGCCCGCAGGTGCTGGAAGAACAGCACGAGCCGGATGCCGCGGCGCTCGCACAGCGTGCTCAGTCGTTCGAGCGCGCGGTGGTCGATCTCGTCCGCGCCGAGCAGCAGCAGCGAGCCGATCGGGGCCGACTCGTGGCGCACCTGATGGCTCAGCCACTGCACCATCAGGTCCTTGAGCAGCTCGTGCTGGGCCCGGCCGGTGCCGCCCTCGGCGATCAGGCAGGTCAGGTCGGCCGGGGCGGTGGTGGCGGGCGTGCTGCCCATCGACTCCAGCGGCTGCAGAAAGGCCTCGATCCGCCGTACGCGGGCCTCGTCCGGACGGAGAGCAGCGAGCCGCTCATTCTCCCCCGGCGCAAGTCCGACATGTCCGTAATAAGAGCGAAGCGCGGCCAGCAGCCGTCCCATTGTCAAAGAAGGAGCCAGCACCGCGGCGATCTGGTTCAGCAGCAGGGCGTCCTGCGACCGCTCGGCCCGATTCCCCCCACCCGGCACATCGCCGTACATGGCCTCGACCAGCCCGTCGACCAGCTCGGCCGGCTCCAGCCCGGCCACGAGATCGAACTCGGCCAGCTGCGCCGGCAGCACCACCTCGCGCACGGACCGCCCGGTCGTCTCGGCCAGCCGCACGAGCTCGCCCGGCAGCGCCTCGCCGGTGAAGTCGGCCAGCACCATGCGCCCCCGGGTGGCCAGCAGCGACCCGCCGAGGACGGTCAGAACCGCTTCCCACCCGTACGTCGTCCCGCCCACGATGTCGATCCGTCGCGTGCCCGGCGACGGGGTGGCCGCCGACCACTCCGGCATCTCGTCGACCCGGTTCTGCTCCTGCTGGTCATGCCATTGGCGCCGGCTGTCCCATGAGGAGTGCTCCACCGCGTACGCGGCTTGGGCCTTCTCCTCGGCTTCCGCGATGGACTTGCGGGTGATCGCGGGCCAGATGCCGGCCAGGATCGCCCCCGCCGTGCCGGCCAGGAACAGCAGCCCGGTCATGAACAGCACGAGCGCCCGCGCGCCGTCGTTGTCGCGGGTCAGGATGCCGCCGCAGCAGCCGATCAGCACGGCCAGGCCGACCCCGCCGCCGAGCGCGATCAGGATGCGCCGGACCCGCCCGCGCTCGGCCCGGGTCAGCCGTTCGCGCAGCTCGGGATCGAGGGGCGCCCGGCGCGGCGGCGGCTCGTCGAACGCGCGCCGGAACAGGTTGCGGTCATTGAAGATCCACCCGAGCCGCTCGCCCGCGGTGGCGAGCTTGGACAGCGGGTTCGAGGCGGGATCGGGGCTCGTCATCGAGGCGGACTCCGGGGCGTGGGCGGCGTTCCTCAGACCGTACCGCCAACGACCCGGCCGGGCTCGGAGCCGCCACTCCGAGCCCGGCCTCCCCCAGCAAAGATCAAGCCAAGACCGCGTTCCCCGTACGCCGGAGGGCCGCCGCCATCAGCCCGAAGCCCGCGACCAGCACCAGCGGCCCGGCCACCCCGATCGGACCCAGCCCGAGCAGGAAGAACCCGGCGAACCCGGCCCCGACGATCACCGGCACCCACCAGCGCACCAGCCCGTCGATCGCCGCCCCGACCGCGACCAGGATCAGCCCGAGGAACGTCAGCACCATCCCGGGCAGCACCCAGCCCAGCGAGAAAGTGGCATAGCTCCCGGTCAGCTCCTGCGCCCGGTCGGCCACGGCGTCACCCAGGGCCTGACGCGCCGCCAGGTCGAGATAGTCGCCGAACATCAGTGCGCTGAAGTTGATCAGGCCGAGCACCGCCAGGCCCGACACGACCCGGGTGAACCGTCCGCCCCGCGCGGCCACCGCGAGCACCGCCGGCACGAACAGCACCCACGCCAGATGCAGGAAGAACGCGCTGGCCTCGGTCAGTCCCGGTGGCACCGTGGCCATGCCGACCGCGAACGAGAGCGGGGCCGCGACCAGACAAACCATTCCCGCCGTACGCCGGAAGGCGCCGAACGTGTCCGGCTCGTCCCGCGGCGGCACGTGGCTCAGCACCGATCGCGCGGCCGGCACGCCCGCCGCCACGAGCACGATCGGCCCGGTCAGGCTCAGCGGCACCGGCGAGATCGCGAACAGCAGGTAGAGCACGAATCCGGCCAGCCACAGCCCCCCGGTCCACCAGCCGATCACCCGCGCCCGCAGCAGGGCCAGCGGCGTGACCAGCAGGGCGAGGGCCCAGCCGGCGATACCGGGAACCTGCCAGCCCCACGCCGCCCAGCCCATCGCGCCGATCCGGTCGTCGTATGCGGTCAGCTGCGCGTCCGTGAGGCCGGGCTGCTGCTCCAGGCTGAGCAACCCGAAATCGGCCGCCATCAGCGCCGAGAACGTCACCAGCCCGAGCACCGTCGCCACCCACGCCACCGCGGCCAGGACGAATCCCCGCCGGCGCACCAGCGCGAGCAGTCCCAGCAGGCCGGGCACGTAGAGCACCCAGGCCCAGTGCAGCAGCAGCGAGTGCCACTGCGTCAAGCCCGGGTGCTGCCGATAGATCCCGTAGCCCTGGTCGTCGCCGAGCGCCGGATCGAGGCCGGTCGACACCGCCAGCGCGATCGGCGCCAGCACCAGGCCGGCCGCCGTTGCCTTACGCCACATAGTCATGACAGGCAAAGCTAGGAACGCCGGGCCGCGCGGTAACCCGTACGCGGAAGGAACTCGTCTCCCCCGCGCGGCGGACACCTCGTCATCCTCGAGGCGGGTTCGGCGCGCGTCCCCGGCCCCTACATTCAGCTCATGCGGCTGCGACCCACCGATCTGGCGCTCACCGGCGGCTTCGTGTTGTTCGCGCTGACCGAGGAGCTGCTGATCGGCATGCCAGGCCGGTGGTGGCCGGTCGTGCTGACCGTCTCGGCCGCCCTCGTGCTGGTCCGCCGGTTCGCCCCGCTGCTGGCGATGGTGCCGCACGTCGTCGAGCCGCTGCCGTTCTTCTACGAGCGGGCCGTGATCGCCGGCGAGGTGACGGTCAGCTTCCGGCTCTGGCAGCTGGTCGGCGCGATGATCGTCAGCTACACGGTGGGCCGGTACGTGCCGCCTGCCCGCGAGAGCCGGCGCGGTCTGCTCGGCGCGGGCCTGATCGCGCTGACCGTCGTCGTCTATCTGATCGGCGACCCGGGCGACCCGATGGCCGCGCTGTTCTTCCCGACCGCGCCCTACGTGCTCGGGGTCGTGCTGTCGGTGCAGGCCCGCCGCAGCGCCGACGCCGCCTCGGCCCGGGCCGCCATTCGCGAGCAGCACGCCCGCGAGGCGGTCATGGAGGAGCGGGTGCGCATCGCCCGCGAGCTGCACGACATGGTGGCGCACAGCGTGACCGTGATGGTGATCCAGGCCGGGGTGGTGCGCCGGCGGCTCGACGCGGGCCTGCCGGTCGACCGCGAGCTGCTGCGCACCATCGAGTCGTCCGGGCGGGACGCGGTCGGCGAGCTGCGCCGTACGCTCGGGTTGTTGCGCGGCGAGGGCGCCGACAGCGCGCAGCCCCCGGTCGGGCTCGACCGGCTCGACGACCTGATCGCGCAGGTCCGCGAGGCCGGGCTGCGGGTCACCGTGCGCCGCGAGGGTGACCCGGTGCCCCTGCCGCCGGCGATCGACGTGTCGGCGTACCGGATCGTGCAGGAGGCCCTGACCAACGTGTTGCGGCACGCCGGACCGTCCAAGGCCACGGTCACCGTCGGCTTCCACGACGACGGGCTGCGCCTGCGGGTGGTCAACGACGGCGGGCCGGCGGCGGTCGGCGGCGGCGGGCAGGGGCTGATCGGCATGCGGGAGCGGGCGGCCCTGTTCGGCGGCGAACTGACGGCCGCCCCGCGCGCCGAGGGCGGTTTCGCCGTACGGGCCCGGCTGCCCCTGCCGATGGCGGCAGCCGCGTGACCATCTCCGTCGTGATCGCCGACGACCAGCGGATGGTCCGGGCCGGCCTGCGCATGGTGATCGAGACCGAGCCGGACATCGCGGTCGTGGGCGAGGCGGGTGACGGGGCCGAGGCGGTCGCGCTGGCCCGCCGGGTCCGGCCCGACGTCGTGCTGATGGACATCGCCATGCCCCGGCAGGACGGGCTGGCCGCCACGAGCACGCTGCTGGCCGCGCCGCACCCGCCTCGGGTGATCATGCTGACGACGTTCGACACCGACGAGAACCTCTATCGGGCGCTACGGGCCGGGGCCAGCGGGTTCCTGCTCAAGGTGTCGTCGCCGGAGCACCTGATCACCGCGATCCGGGTCGTCGCGGCGGGCGAGGCGCTGCTCGACCCGGCCATCACGACCCGGGTCATCTCCGCCTTCGCCGGGCAGCCGGGGCCGCGGCCGCCGGTCGAGCTGGGTGAGCTGACCCCGCGCGAGGCCGAGGTGCTGCGGCTGGTCGCCCGCGGGCTGTCGAATGCCGAGATCGCCGCCGCGCTGACGGTGGGCGAGGCCACGGTCAAGACCCACGTGGCCCGGGTGCTGATGAAGCTCGGGCTGCGCGACCGGGTGCAGGCGGTCGTTTTCGCGTACGAATCCGGGGTGGTCCGGGCCGGAGCAATTGAGCCAACTACCCCACCCGGGACGGTTTAAACACCGAGAATCGACGGAGTGACCGCCGAGCCTTCCCCCGAACTGGATCTGTCCGTCTTCGTCCTGCGCGCCCTCGACGAGCACCTCGAGGCCGTGCAGCAGATCCGGGATCGATTGCGGCTCCCCAAGTCGCCGCCGGGCGGCCGCCGCGAGCTCGCGCTGCAGGGAATCACCCTGGCCGAGCAGTTCGCGGTGCAGGTGGGCCGGGCGCTCAGCCGCCACCCGACAAAACACTCAGCACACCGCCATGGCGACCGATCAATACAAAGTGCAGGCTGAAGCCCCGACGGTGATCGCTGACGCGCTCCGGGCCACCTCGCTCGCCTTCGCCGAGGTCGACCGGTGCGGGATCATCCGCGAGTGGAACCCCGCGGCCGAGCGGCTCTTCGGCTGGTCGCGCGCGGAGGCCGTGGGCCGCGCGCTCGCCGACACCCTCGTCCCGGAGCAGCTGCGCTCGGCGCACGCCGCCGCGTTCGCCCGGCGACTGGTCAGCGACGAGTTCTGGCCCGGCATGCGGGTCAAGGTGCCGGCCCGTCACCGGGACGGTTCCGAGCGCCAGGTGATCCTGGTGATCAATCCGCTGCCCGACGGGTTCTGCGCCTTCCTCTCCGACGAGACCGACCAGGATCACGCCCAGCAGGAGCTGCGGCGCAGCACCACACTGGTCAACGCGATCCTGGAGCACACCTCGGCGATGATCTCGGCCAAGGACCTCGAGGGGCGATACCTGTTCGTCAACGCCGAGTACGAGCGCGTGTTCCAGGTGATCGCGGCCGATCTGGTGGGTCATCGCGACGCCGAGGTGATGCCCGAGATCGTGGCCGCGGCCGGGCGGCGGCACGACGAGCAGGCGATCGAGCGCGGCGAGGCGGTCACCGCGCTCGAGGAGCTGCCGTTCGGCGACGAGATCCGGCAGTACGTGGTGACCCGGTTCCCGCTCACCGACCCGGACGGCTCGGTCTACGGCGTCTGCTCGATCGGCATCGACGACACCGACCGGCGGCGGGCCGAGGCCGCCCTGGGCGAGACCGAGCGCCGCTTCCGGTCGACCGTCAACAACGTGCCCGGCATGCTGTTCCAGTTCCGGATCGACCTCGACGGCGCCCGGTCGTTCGCCTTCGTCTCCGAGGGCTCCCGCGAGATCTGCGGCTTCGACCCCCAGCAGCTCCTCGAGGACGCCGACCTGATCGTCGACCTCGTCAGCGCGGAGGATCAGCAGGCGTACGAGACCTCGGTCGCCGAATCGATGCTCACGCTGGAGCCGTGGCGCTGGGAGGGCAGTCTCAACCTGCGCAACGGCGAGCGGCGCTGGATCAGCGGGGTGGGCCGGCCGTTCCGGCTGGGCGACGGCAGCACGGTGTGGGACGGCATGCTGCTCGACCGCACCGCGGAGCGGCACACCGAGATGGCCCTGGAGGCCGGTCGCCGCGACCTCGACGACCTGACCCGCCGCCTGGCCGTCTACCGCTTCACCGCGATCGCCGGCCCGACCGGCGACCCGCTGCTGACCGCGTCGTTCGGCGACCCGGTGCCCGTGCTCGGCACCGGGGTCCCCTCGGGCGACCTGCTGGGGGCGTTCGGCAAGGTGCTCGGCCGGGCCGACCGCGACCGGCTGACCGAGGCCGTCCGGGCGGCGCTGAGCGGTGTCACGAGCGAGCTCGAATGCGAGCCGGAGGGCACCGCCGTACGCCGGCTCTGGCTCCGCCTGCGCCCCGCCGAGGTGAGCGGGCGGCGGGTGGTCGAGGGCGCCTGCTTCGACCTGGCCCGCCCATGACCTCCGTACGGCTGCCGCGCAAGCTGGGCGAGATCGGCATCCCGGTCGACGTCCTGCCCGACTCCGTCCGGTTCGCCGAGATCGCCGAGCTGCTCAGCGCCGAGCCGCTGCTGCCCGGGGTCCTGGTCGCGTCGGCCGACGGGCACCAGCTGCTCAGCCGGGCCCGGGTCGGCCGGGTCGGCACCGGGCGCGGTGGCCTCGGTTCGGCGCTGACCGTCCTCGGCCCGGACGGCCCCGGCACCCTCACGCTGCCGTCCGACACCGACATCGACCAGGCCGCCCAGGCCGCGCTGGCCCGCCCCGTCGACGCCCTGGACGAGCCGGTCGTGGTGCGCTGGCCCGACGGCCGCTGCGGGATCGCGCCGGTGCTCGGCCTGCTCACCGCGATGGCCGGCCGCTATGCCCGGCTGGCCCGGGCCGACCAGCTGACCGGCCTGCCCAACCGCGCGGCGGTGCTGGCGGCGGGCCGGCAGCGGCTGGAGGACGGCCTGCTGACCGCCGTGCTGCATCTCGGGCTGGACCGCTTCTCGGAGGCCAACGACATGCTCGGCACCCAGGGCGCCGACATGCTGCTGCAGCGGGTGGGCGCCCGGCTGCGGGCCGCCTGCCGCACCGAGGACCTGGTCGCCCGGCTCGAGGGCGACCAGTTCGTCGTGCTGCTGGCCGTGCCCGGGCCGGCCGAGGGGCTGACCACCATCGCGCGCCGCCTCACCGACGCGCTGCGGGGGCCGTACACGGTCAACGGCATCCCGGTCAGCGTCGAGACCAGCATCGGGGTGTCGCTGGCCGACCATCGCGACCTGGCCGTCGTGCTCCGCCACGCCACCGACGCTCTGCGCGGGGCCAAGCGGGACCGTACGGGCGTGGTGCTCTGGACCGCCGAGAACGTCACGACGCACCGGGCCGACCTGCGTCAGCTCACCGAGCTGCGGACCGGCATCCGGGCCGGGCACCTGCGGCTGCACTATCAGCCGCTCTACAGCGCGGGCGCCCGGGAGATCCACGGCGCCGAGGCGCTGGTGCGCTGGCAGCACCCGCAGCGGGGGATGCTGCCGCCGGGCGTCTTCCTGCCCGACGCCGAGCGCTCCGACGTCATCCTCGAGCTGACCGACTGGGTGTTCGCCGAGGCCGTGCACCAGGCCGCGGTCTGGCATCGCGCCGGGCACGACGTGCCGGTGTCGGTGAACCTGTCGGCCGCCTATCTGGCCCAGGATCGCGCGGTGCCGACGATCCTGGCCCTGCTCGCGCTCGAGCGGCTGCCCGCCCGGCTGCTCACCGTCGAGATCACCGAGACGGCCGTGCTGACCCGGCCGGACGAGGCCGCGGCCCGGCTGGCCGAGATCCGGGCGGCCGGGATCCGGGTCGCGATCGACGACTTCGGCACCGGCTACACCTCGCTGGGGTTGCTGCCCGAGCTCCCGATCGACGAATTGAAGATCGACCGGTCGTTCGTGGTCCGCATGCACGATTCACCCGCACGGGCGACCATCATCGACTCGGTCATCGCCATCGCTCGATCACTTGACCTGACGGTGGTGGCCGAGGGCGTGGAGGACGAGCCGACGGCGGCCGCGCTGGCCGACGCCGGGGTCGACCTCCTTCAGGGGTATCACCTCGACCGGCCGCAGCCCGCTGACCAGCTTGAATCGAAGTTCACGAAAAGTTCAGGCGGTTTACCGGGGCATCCGGCACCGGTCGGGTTCTAACGTGGGAGATGAACGGCCGGGGTCGCGTGACCTTGCCGTGACCTGGTGAATTATTCGCCGGAGCAGTCGACGACCCTCCTTCGAGGCCATAACCTGACACCTCGGAGAACAGCGGGTAACGGAAGGTATGCGCGATGACCGCAAGCACGGTCGACGTCGAAACCAGCCCCGACGGAACGCTCGTCATTCAGCCCCACGGCACACTCGATGCCGACGACGCGGTCGAACTGCGCCGCACGCTGGTCCATGCGGTTCGCCACCTGCGCCCGCTGCGGCTGATCCTCGACCTGCACGACGTGCCCGAGGTCGACCCGATCAACCTGGGCACCCTGGTCGCCGCCTGCCACCTGGGCGACGATCACCAGGTGGCGGTCTTCCTCGACCGCACGTCGGAATCGATCGCCAGCCGGCTCTACGCGGCCGGCGTGGCCAATCACCGGCTACGACACGTCGGCCACGTCGCCTGACAGCCACACCGGGGCGTAAAGCGTGTCGTCCTCGCGACGCGGGCAGAGCCCGGTCGCCTCGAGCAGCAGCCGCACGTGCCCGCGGGCGTTGGTGACCTCATAACCGTGCCCGCCGCGCAGCGCGTGCGTGTAGCCGGTGAGCAGCACCTCGACGCACTCACTGCTCAGCTCGTCGACCCGGGCCATGTCGAGCACCACCCGGCCCCGCCGGGCCCGCGAGAACGCGTCCCTGAGCGCCCGCCGCAGGTCGCGGTGCGCCGATCGGTCGAAAACGCCGCCGAGCAGAAGATAAGTGGTCTTCCCGGCCCGGTCGGTGTCGCGCTCGATGGAAAAGTCCATGCGCCCGGTGTACCCGCGACAGGTGGACGGCGGCCGAACGCGACACGGCGAGCGGGATTCATGTCTCCCGTTCACTTTCCGGACATGCATACACGTGCATATACGCAGTCTCAACCGTCAATACGTTAATGCTGCGTTCACCTTGGGGTGAGGGTCACGCCAATCAGCTTCCCTAGCGTGCGGGCAACCCTGAAATGAGGAGAAGCATGCCTGAGCTCTCTCGCCGCCTGTTACCGCTGCTCGGACACAGCGGCGGTTCCCGCGACGCGATGACCTGCCTTTACCGCTGTGGCAACGCGTGTGATCACCCCGTTCCCAACGAGTCGGACAACGCCTATCTGGGCGACGTCGTCAACGCCTCGATGAGCCGGCGCGGCGTCATGCGCGCCAGTGCGGCCGGCGCTCTTGTTCTCGGTTTGAGCGGCGCCTCGGCAGCCGCGGCGGTCCCGGCATCCGCCGCAGTGCCCAGCGTTCCGCTCGGTGGGAAGGCCCCGCAGTCCGGCGGCAGCAAGGCCGGCAAGCTGTCCTTCAAGGCGATCCCGCCGAACACGCTCGACAACTTCGTCGTGCCCAACGGCTACGACTCGTCGGTCGTGATCCGCTGGGGCGATCCGGTCGTGCCCGGCGCCCCCGAGTTCGACCTGGGCAAGCAGACCGCCAAGCGGCAGTCGATGCAGTTCGGCTACAACAACGACTTCGTCGGCGTGCTGCCGTTCGAGGACAACCGCGCGCTGCTCGTGGTCAACCACGAATACACCAACGAGAACCTGATGTTCCCGGGCTTCACCACCCTGGACGCGCTCTCGGTGGAGCAGATCAAGGTCGCGATGGCCGCGCACGGCCTGTCCGTGGTCGAGATCGAGCGGGTCGGCCGCAGCGGCGAGTGGCGCCCGGCCGAGGGCCGCCGCCTGCGCTACAACAAGCGGATCACCGCCCTCGAGACGGTGTTCAAGCTGACCGGCCCGGTCGTGGGCACGGCCGCCGTCAAGACCGCGGCCGACCCCAAGGGCCAGTGGGTCATCGGCACGCTCAACAACTGCGCCGGCGGCATCACCCCGTGGGGCACGGTGCTCTCCGGCGAGGAGAACTTCAACCAGTACTTCGTCGGCGGCGACGGGGTGGCCGAGGCCGACAAGCCGAAGCTGGCCCGTTACGGCATCTCGACGACCGCGCGCTACCCGAGCGACTCGCGCAAGTGGGACCGGGCGCAGGAGCGGTTCGACCTGGCCAAGCACCCCAACGAGGCGAACCGCTTCGGCTGGATCGTCGAGGTCGACCCGTTCGACCCGGAGGCCCCGCCGCGCAAGCACACCGCGATGGGCCGCTTCAAGCACGAGGGCGCCAACGTCATCGTGGCCAAGAGCGGGCACGTCGTGGCGTACATGGGTGACGACGAGCGCTTCGACTACCTCTACAAGTTCGTGTCGGACAAAAAGATCGTCAAGGGCAACTCGCCGGCCGCGCGCAAGCACAACCTGAGCATCCTCGAGTCGGGCACGCTCTACGTCGCGCAGGTGACCGGCGACAGCCCGGCGGCCGAGATCGACGGCACCGGCAAGCTCCCCTCGGACGGCGCCTTCGACGGCACCGGCAAGTGGATCAAGCTGGTCTCGGGCAACCGGTCGTTCGTGCCCGGCATGACCGCGGCCGACGTGCTGACCTGGACCCGCCAGGCCGGCGACGCGGTCAAGGCGACCAAGATGGACCGTCCCGAGGACGTCCAGCCCTCCCTGCGTACGGGGAAGATCTATGCGGCCATGACCAACAACACGAACCGGGCCGTCGGCACCAACCCGGGCGTGGACGAGGCCAACCCGCGCAGCGCCAACAAGCACGGCCACATCTTCGAGATCACCGAGGACAAGGGCGACCACACCGGCGAGTCCTTCACCTGGACGCTCCCGATCGTGTGTGGCGACCCGGCCGCCGCCGACACCTACTTCGGCGGGTACGACAAGACGGCCGTCTCGCCGATCTCGTGCCCCGACAACGTCGCGTTCGACAGCGCCGGCAACCTGTGGATCTCGACCGACGGCAACGCCCTGGGCACCAACGACGGCCTCTTCGCGACGCCGATCGAGGGCTCCGAGCGCGGCCACCTGCGCCAGTTCCTCACCGTACCGCGCGGCGCCGAGACCTGCGGCCCGTTCATCACTGAGGACGACCGGTCGGTGTTCGTCGCGGTGCAGCACCCGGGTGAGATCTCGGGCGCGTCAGTGGAGAAGCCCGCCTCGACGTGGCCCGACGGCGACTACGCCAAGCCGGCCGTCGTCGTCACGTGGCGCCTCGACGGCCGCCACATCGGCAGCTGATCTCCCCACGGCGGCCGCACCTGCCGGGTGCGGCCGCCGTCCCGGCTCCTCGGCGGAAGGTCCGGAACCTCACGGTTGGCACGACCAGCATTCACGGCGATCTATCAGCACCGTGGGTTGGATCTGTGTTTACCTGGGGTTCACTTTCGTCGAGGAGGCAACGATGCCCGATCCGTTACCCATGCCGGGGCACAGTGGCGGCGCGCGTGACGCGATGACCTGCCTGTATCGCTGTGGCAACGCCTGCGCCCACCCGATCCCGAACACCTCGGACAACCCGTATTTCGGCGACATCGTCAACGCGGCGATGAGCCGCCGCGGTGTGATACGAGCCGGGGCCCTGGTGCTCGGTCTGGGCGGCGCGACGGTCCCGGCAACCGCCGCGACGGCCTCCCCCGCGGCCCCGTCAACCGGCGCCGGCGAGCTCACCTTCAAGCCGATCCCGCCCAACACGCTCGACACGTTCATCGTGCCCAACGGCTACGACTCGGCGGTGGTGATCCGCTGGGGCGACCCGATCATCCCCGGCGCCCCCGCGTTCGATCCCGACCGGCAGACCGCGCAGCGGCAGGTCCGGCAGTTCGGCTTCAACAACGACTTCCTGGGGGTCGTGCCGCTCAGCCGCGACCGCGCGTTGCTGGTGGCCAACCACGAATACACCAACGAGGAGCTGATGTTCCCGGGCTTCACCACGCTCGAGGCCATGACCGTGGGGCAGATCGAGGTCGCGATGGCGGCACACGGCATGTCGGTGGTGGAGCTCGAACGGGTCGCCGGCACCGGTCAGTGGCGTCAGGCCAAGAGCGGGCGCCTGAAGTACAACCGGCGCTTCACGATGCTGGCCACCCCGTTCCGCCTCGACGGGCCCGTGGCCGGGACACCTCTGGTGCGGACGGCGGCCGACCCGCGCGGCGTCAGCGTGACCGGCACGCTCAACAACTGTGCCGGCGGGGTCACCCCGTGGGGCACGGTGCTCTCCGGCGAGGAGAACTTCAACCAGTACTTCGTCGGCGGCGACGCCGTTCCCGCGGCCGACAAGGCTCGCCTCAGCCGTTACGGGATCACGACAACGACCCGCTACCCGAGCCCGTCGCGGCGCTGGGAACGGGCGCAGGAGCGTTTCGACCTGGCCAAGCACCCCCACGAGGCCAACCGATTCGGGTGGATCGTCGAGGTCGACCCGCTCTCCCCCGACGAGCCGCCCCGCAAGCACACGGCGATGGGCCGCTTCAAGCACGAGGGCGCCAACGTCATCGTGGCCAAGGACGGCCGGGTCGCCGCGTACATGGGGGACGACGAGCGCTTCGAATACCTCTACAAGTTCGTGTCGGACAAGAAATACCGGCCCGGCGATCGGCGGCACAACCTGACCCTCCTCGAATCGGGCACGCTCTACGTCGCCCGGCTCACCGGGGACAGCCCGGCGGCCGAGATCGACGGCACCGGCAAGCTCCCCTCGGACGGCGCCTTCGACGGCACCGGCACGTGGATCAAGCTGGTCGCCGGCGACCGGTCGTTCGTGCCCGGCATGACGGCCGTCGAGGTGCTGACCTTCGCTCGCCTGGCCGGCGACGCGGTCAAGGCGACCAAGATGGACCGTCCCGAGGACGTGCAGCCCTCCCTGCGTACGGGAAGGATCTATGCCGCTCTGACCAACAACACCAACCGGGGCGTGGGCACGAACGCCGGACCCGACGAGGCGAACCCGCGACGCGAGAACAGGCACGGCCAGATCCTCGAGATCGTCGAGGCCGGCGGCGACCACACGGGCGAGAGCTTCACCTGGTCCCTGCCGATCGTGTGCGGCGACCCGGCCGACCCGAACACGTATTTCGCCGGCTACGACAAGACCGCCGTGTCGCCGATCTCGTGTCCCGACAACGTCGCCTTCGACAGCGCCGGCAACCTGTGGATCGCCACCGACGGCAACGCGCTGGACAGCAACGACGGCCTGTTCGCGACGCCGATCGAGGGCCCTGCACGCGGGCACTTGCGGCAGTTCCTCACCGTGCCGCCGGGCGCCGAGACGTGCGGACCGTTCATCACGTCGGACGACCGCTCGGTCTTCGTGGCCGTCCAGCACCCGGGCGAGATCACCGGCGC
This sequence comes from Paractinoplanes lichenicola, assembly GCF_016785085.1. Taxonomy (GTDB): domain Bacteria; phylum Actinomycetota; class Actinomycetes; order Mycobacteriales; family Micromonosporaceae; genus Actinoplanes; species Actinoplanes lichenicola. The sequence goes on along the minus strand of NZ_JAENHO010000026.1, from coordinate 54,777 downwards.
GACGATGGACAAGCCGGCCTCGACCTGGCCCGACGGCGACTACGCCAAGCCCGCGGTCGTGGTGACGTGGCGCCTCGACGGGGGCCCGATCGGCAGCTGATCACTCGCCGTTAAGCATGGCGGCGGTCAGGACGTGACCGGCCACACCCCAGCCCCCGTCGGGCACCTCGTCGACGAGGACGACGGTCGTGGCGCGGGCCCGCTCGCCATAGATCTCGACGTACAGGTCTGTGGTGGTTTCGATGATTTTCTGCTTCTGCGACGGGGTGATGGTCCCGGCCGGCACCTTGAAGTTCGCGAACGGCATGTCGTCTCCTTGCCTGGCATGAATGAACGACCCCACTCTGCGCCGCCCGCGGAGATTCAGGCAGAGGATGACAACCCCTGCCTGGGCCGGGTTCGCGGCGGCAGACTGGGGTGGTGAACCTCTCTGAGCTGGGCACCTTCCTGCGATCGCGACGAGACAGGATCCGGCCGGACGAGGTGGGGCTGCCCAGCGGTCCCCGCCGGCGGGTGCCGGGTTTGCGCCGGGACGAAGTGGCCCAGTTGGCCGGGGCGTCGGTGGAGTACTACATCGAGCTCGAGCGCGGGGCCGGGTCGCAGCCGTCGGAGCAGATGCTGGCGGCCCTGGCCCGGGCGCTGCGGCTCACCGGGGACGAGCGCGACCACCTGTTCCACCTGGCCGGCCGGGTCCCGCTGCGCACGGGCCCGGCCGCGCACGTGCACCCGGGCATGAGCGACCTGCTCGACCGCCTCACCGGTACGCCGGCCCAGGTCATCACGGATCTGCATGTCACGCTCCTGCAGAATCCGCTGGCGGTGGCCCTCCTGGGCAGTCATGATGCGTATCGCGGGGCGGACGCCAGTTTTGTGCACCGCTGGTTCACCGACCCCGAGGCGCGGCTGCTCTACCCTCCGGCGGACCATCCGACGCAGTCGCGAGCCTTCGTGGCCGACCTGCGGGCCGCCGCCGCGCGTCGTGATCAGCGGGATTCCGACGTACGCACGTTGGTGTCGACGCTGCTGGACCGGTCGCCCGAGTTCGCCCGCCTGTGGGCCGACCACGACGTGGCGTTCCGCCGGGACGACCGCAAGCGCATCAACCACCCGGCGCTGGGGCTGCTCGAGGTCAACTGCCTGTCGCTGTTCAGTGAGGACGGTCGTCAGCGCCTGCTCTGGTTCACCCCGGCACTCGGCACGGACAGCGCCGATCGGCTCGCGCTTCTGGCTGTGATCGGCACCCAGACTTTCCCGTGAATGAATGCACATATGCACAACTCACAACAGTTAGACGGTTGCCGAATCAAGGACAAATGTATTGACATATAAACGAGTAACGAAGCACTCACCGAATGTATTTACACCCCTTGGCGAGTGGTCCGCGCATCGGTTACGTTGAGGAAACCCTCTCAGCGCCGAGATCTCGACAACGCCCGAACTGACCTGCTTAAACGGCCATCCGGGGAGTCGTACTGTGACCGATTCACGTCCACTCGAGCTGGTCCCCAGAATCGAACCGATCCTCCAATCGGTTCTCGCCGAGAACGCGCTCCTGCGACAGTTGGCCGACGGCCTCGGCTCACCGCTCAACATCGTGCTGCCGGGTGCGCTGGCCGCCAATGTGGAGTCTTTCCGAGCGGTCTATCGAGCGCATCGGCTACGCGGTCACATCTATTTCGCCCACAAAGCGAACCGTTCCGCGGCATTGCTGCGCCAGCTGGCCACCACCGACGCCGGCGTCGACGTCGCCTCGCTGGCCGAGCTGCAGCACGCGCTCGGCGCCGGCTTCACCCCCGACCGGGTGATCGCCACCGGGCCGAAGAATCGCGAGTTCCTCTGGCTGGCCGCGCGCACCGGGGTGCTCGTCAACGCCGACTCGCTCGACGAGCTGAGCGAGCTCGCCGCCCTGGTCGCGATCAACCGCCTGCCCCGCGTACGGGTGATGGTGCGCCTGGCCGGGTTCGCCGCGCCGGGCGTGCAGCTGATCAGTCGCCGCAGCCGGTTCGGAGTGCCGTTCGATCAGCTGACCGAGGTGCTGGGCCGGCTCGACAAGCACGCCGAGCAGCTGGAGCTCGTCGGGGTCGCATACCACCTCGACACCATCGGCCTGCCCGAGAAGGCGGTCGCGCTGGAGGGCTGCCTGGCCGCGCTCGACGAATGCCGCAACCGGGGCGTTCCGGTCTGGTCGGTCGACATCGGCGGCGGGTTCGGCGTCAACTACCTCGCCGAGGCCGGGCAGTGGGAGCGGTACACCTCCGAGCTGGCCCAGGCGGTGCTCGGCCGGCGACCACCGATGACCTGGAACGGGCACGGATACGGGCTGCGCAACGAGGCCGGCACCCTGCGCGGGGCGCTCGGGCTTTACCCCGCGTACCGGCCGGTCTCCGGGCCCGGCTATCTCGACCAGCTGCTCACCACCCTCGCCCCCGCGCAGCGCCGGCCGCTGGGGGAGCTGCTGCTCGACAGCATGATCGACCTCGACATCGAACCCGGGCGGGCGCTGCTCGACCAGTGCGGGCTCGTGCTGGCCCGGGTGCTCGAGGTGCGTACGGGCTCCGCGGACCTTCTCGTACGGCTGGAGATGAACGCGCGGGACGTCAGCCTCGAGGAGCACGGGGTGCTGATGGATCCCGTGCTCGTGGGCGCCGGCGACCGGCCGCCCGAACCGACGGAGGTCTTCCTGCTCGGCAACCTCTGCCTGGAATCCGACCTGATCACCCGGCGCAAGGTGACCCTGCCCGCGCGGCCCCGGCCCGGCGACCTGCTCGCCTTCGTCAACACGGCCGGCTACTTCATGGACTTCAGCGCCACTCGCGCCCTGCACCAGCCGATCGGCCGCAAGGTCGCCCTCTTCCGCGACGGCGACCGGTGGAGCTGGTGCCTCGACGAGCAGTACTGGCCCGTCCACGAGCGCACGGAGGCAGCATGAGATACGACGACATGACCGAGGCGATCGGCAACACGCCGCTGGTGCGTCTCGACCCCGCGGTGCACGGCCTGGTCAACATCGACCTGTACGCCAAGATGGAGCTGCTCAACCCGTTCGGCTCGGTCAAGGATCGCGCCGCCCTGCAGATGATCCGCCCGCTGCTGGCCGGCGCGGCCGCGCGCGGGGACACCGTGGTCGAGCTGTCCAGCGGCAACACGGCCAAGGCGCTGGCCCTGATCGCCGGGATGCACGGGCTGCCCTTCAAGAGCGTCACCAACCGGATGAAGGTCCCCGAGATCAAGGACCTGTTGCTGCTGCTCGGGGCCGAGCTCGACGAGCTGCCGGGCCAGGCCGAATGCCTCGACCCGACCGACACCGAGGACCCGCTCTCACGCATGCACCGCACGCTCAGCGACAACGGCAGCGGCTACGTGCACACAGATCAGTACTTCAACGAGCGCAACGTCGAGGCCCACCTGCACGGCACCGGACCCGAGATCGTCAAGGACCTGGACGGCCGCGCACCCGACTACTTCGTGGCCTGCGTGGGCACGGCCGGCTCGTCGACCGGGGTGGCCCGCGCGCTGCGCCAGCACGACCCCGACGTACGGGTGATCGGTCTGGTCGCCGCCAAGAGCGACTTCATCCCCGGCATCCGCACGATCGACGAGGTGCACGAGGTCGGGCTGTTCGACCCCGGCGTCTACGACACCCTCGAGACGATCACCTCCGACGACGCCATCGACGGGCTGCTCACGCTGGTGCGCCGCTGCGGAACCCCGGCCGGGCCCACCGGGGGCGGGGCCTATCAAGGAGCCGTACGCCACCTGCGCGCCCTGGACGCCACGCTGACCTCGCGCAAGACGGCCGTGTTCATCGTCTGCGACCGGGTCGAGAGCTACCTGAGCTACCTGCGCGACCGCCGGCCGGCGCTGTTCGGACGGCCGCCGGCGACCAACGACGTACGGGTCCTGACCGCCGACGAGATCGCGGCCGCGCCGACGGTCGACGTCGAGGAGGCGTCGCGCTGGCCCGGGCTGGTCATCGACCTGCGCAACCCGCACGCGTACCGGGCGCTGCACATCGACGGCTCGATCAACATCGTGGACGAGCTCTTCGCCGAGCTGCTCCACGGTGGACTACCGTTCGGCCGGCGCCAGCCGGTGCTGCTGGTGTGCCCGGTCGGCGAGAAGTCGGCCCGATACGCCGCACTGCTCCTCCGCATGGGTCACCCGGAAGTACGGTCACTCGCGGGCGGCGTAATCGCCTGGCGCGACGCGGGCGCACGGCTGGTGCGTGACTGATGACGCTCACCTTGGAAACCGGCTGGCAGATCGGCGTACGGTCGCAGTTCCCCCTGCTCATGGGCAACCCCGGAGTGGCCTACCTGGACAGCGCGGCCACCTCCCAGAAGCCGCAGGCGGTGCTGGACGCGGTAATGGCCTACCTGACCAGCGAAAACGCCAACGCCGCCCGAGGCACGTACCCCTGGGCCAACCGCACCACCGCCCGCATCGAAGCCGCCCGCGACCAGGTGCGGCGCTTCCTCTTTGCCGGCGACAAGTCCAGCGTTCACTTCGTCGACGGGACCACGGCGGGGTTGCGTACGGTGGCCTTGGATTGGCTTGTGTCCTATTTGTCTGACGGCGACGAGATCATCGTGCCGTTCGCGGACCACAGCGCGAATCTGGTGCCCTGGCTGGATGCGGTCGAATTACTGCGACGCCAGGGTGTGCGGATCGTCGTGCGGCCGATGCCCTACGACGAGGCCCACGACTACGACGTCGCGCGCCTGCCGATCGGACCGCGCACCCGTTTCATCGCGGCCACCCACGTGCACCACGTCTACGGCAACGACATGAACGTGCACCGGCTGCGCGCCGCGGCCGGGCCCGACATCCCCATCTGCTTGGACGCGGCGCAGAGCTTCGGGCACATGCCGATCTCGGCGGAGGCACTGGACGTCGACTTCATCGTCTTCTCCGGCCACAAGGCGATGGCCCTGCCCGGCATCGGGGCGGTATGGGCCGCCAACAAGCGTGGCCCGGTCTTCAAGCCGGCCGGCTGGAGCGGCTCCCCCAACACAGCCGGAATCGTCAGCCTGGCCGCGGCGATGGACTGGCTCACATCCGTGGGGCTCTCGCGGATCTCGGCCTACCTCGTCGCGCTGGGCGGACGGCTCACCGCCGGGTTGTCCGCCCTGCGCAGCTACGAGGTGCTGGGCTGCCAGAACAGCCTCACGGCCGGCTCAACCGTGCAGCAGCGGCACGGAATCGTGACGTTCCGGCACCACGACATCGGCTCCAACGACCTCGGCTTCATCCTGGCCTCCGACAACCTGCTCGTCCGCGCCGACAGCCACTGCCAGGGCACACAGGGCGAAAAGACCTCCTCCGTACGCGTGAGCCTGCACGTCTACAACACCCCGGACGAGGTCGATCGCCTGCTCTCGGCGCTGGCCACCCTCGACTGACCCACCGCGCGGCACCCCCTACCGCAGCACACCACCGGCCGCCATCACCCATCCGCCAACCGCCACCGCCAGCCGCCGCACACCGCCGGCCCGCCAGCCGCCAGCCGCCAGCCGCATCGCCCATCCACCGCCAGCCCGCATCGCCGATCCGCCACCGCACACCCCGGGCCGCCACCCGCTACCCAGCATCGCCCAATCGCCGCCGGGCACCTCCCGGCCGCCGCCCAGCGCCCAACTGCCACCGTCAGCCGCCACCACCGCGCACCTCCCATTCGCCCCCTGCCCCGCCCAGTCCCCGCTGCCACCACCGCGCGCCCCCAACCGCCGCCGCTCAGTGCGCCATCGCCCATCCGCCGCCGTGCACCGCCCGGTCGGCAGGGAGCACCGCCATTCGCCGCGGGCGGGCTGTTGGAAATGGATGTCGTTTTCTGTAGTCTGCCGAAATGGGCCATATGCCGACGACGACGCTCGACTCCGCCCGGTGGCGGGCCGCCTGGGACGAGGTGATGACCGGGTTCGTGCCGGGCCTGCCCTCCCTCGAAGCCGCGATCGCCGTCGCCGCCGATGCCGTCCTGGGCCGATCACCCGTGCGCGTCCTCGATCTCGGCGGCGGCCCCGGCGTGCTGGCCGAGCGGATGTCGGCGCGCTGGCCCGAGGCCGCGGTCACCATGATTGACATCGACCCGGTGCTGCTGGCCCTCGCCCGCGACGGGGTACCGCCAGCCGTCTCGGTGATCGACGCCGACCTCGGGGAAGCCCTCCCGATCAACGACGACTCAATCCAAGCCGACGACAGCAAACTCCTCGCCGAGGGCGACACCGTTCCCGATGACGTGCTTCGCAGTGGCGCACTTCTCGGCGACGCGCTTCCTAACGGCGCACCTTCCGGTGGCGCGCGTTCCGGTGGCGCGCTTCCCAACGGCGCACTTCCCGATGGCGCACTTCCCAACGGCGCACTTCCCAACGGCGCACTTCCCAACGGCGCACTTCCCGATGGCGCACTTCCCGATGGCCCACGTTCCGATGGCGCACGTTCCCATGGCGCGCTTCCGGCCGACCGCGGCTATGACCTGGCCACTGCCGTCATGACTGTGCATTACCTGCGGCCCGAACGGATTCGTGCGCTTTATCGTCGTTGCCGGCGCGCCCTCGCCCCCGGCGGCCTGTTGGTGGTGGCCGACCTCATGCCCGACGACGGGTTGCCCTCGGTGATGAGCGCCCTCAACCCGGCCCCGGGCGAGGCCGCGGCCGAGCTGGCCTGGGCGCAGTGGTGGGGCGAGGTGGGTGAGGCGTCGGAGTTCGCGGGGCTCATGGAGTCGCGGGCCGACGTCTTTCGGAGCCGGCCGCCGGCCAACTTCGCCGGCTCGGTCTCGTGGCATGTCGCCGCCGCCCGGTCGGCCGGTTTTCGCGAGGCCGGCCTCCTGTGGCGCGACGGCCGCCACGCGGCGATGGCCGCCGTCGCCTGACTCGCCCAAAACCGGAGCGGGCGAGGCGCCGAGCAGGCAAGGCACCGAGCAGCCCGGGCACCGAGCGGGCGAGCAAGCGAGGCACCGAGCAGGCAAGGCACCCAGCGAGCGAGGCAGAGATTCCCGTGAATGGCCGCCATCGGTTCACATAGACGTCGGCTGATCGTTGCGCCCGGCACACACGCTGGCCGCATGCGCATTCCTGTCGCAATGCTTCTCGCGGCCGGCGTTCTGGCCGTCCCCAGTCCCGCCGTCGCCGGCGGTGGCAAGACCTTCGACCTGCAAGCTCACCGCGGCGGCCTCGGTCTTCGCGTCGAGAACACCCTGGCCTCGTTCGGCAACGCCCTTCAGCTCGGCGTGAGCACGCTCGAGCTCGACGTGCAGATCACCGAGGACGGCCGGGCGGTGGTCACTCACGACCGCCGCGTCACGGGCACCAAGTGTGCCGACACCGCGCCCGCCACGGCCGGGGACCCCGAATTCCCGTACGTGGGCAAGTACGTCAACACGCTCACCCTGGCCCAGGTCCGCACACTGGACTGCGGCTCGCAGACGCTGGCCGACAAGCCCGGTCAGCTGGCCGTGCCGGGCGCCCGGATGCCGCTCCTGAGCGAGGTGTTCGCGCTGGTCAAGCGGTACCGCGCGGACGGCGTGAAGCTCAACGTCGAGACCAAGGTAGAGGCCGGCGCGCCGACCGAGACCGCTCCGCGCGAGCAGTTCGTGCAGGTCACCGCGGCCGAGATCCGCAGGGCGGGGCTGCTGCGGCAGGTCACGATCCAGAGCTTCGACTGGGGCGCGCTGATGCGGATGCGCCAGGTCGAGCCGCGGCTGCCGTTGGTGGCCCTGACCAACTTCGACTTCCTGCAGACCGGTCAGCCGGGCGCGTCGCCGTGGCTGGGCGGGATCGACATCGACACCTTCGGCGGCGACCCGATCCGGGCGATCAAATCGTTCGGCGCCTCGGCGTTCTCGCCCGTGCACGGCTTCCCGCAGAACGGCACGGTCACCGATCCCGGCTATCGGCCCTACGTCACCCGCGAGATGGTCAAGCGGGCCCACGCGTACGGGATCAAGGTCGTGCCGTGGACCGTGGACGACGTGCCGACCATGACCAAGCTGCTCGACGACGGCGTCGACGGCCTGATCACCGACTACCCGGACCGGCTGCGGACGCTGCTCGCCGCCCGGGGTTACCGGCTACCCAAGGCGTACGCGTCGCCGTTCGACGTGCAGGCGCACCGCGGCGGCCGGGCCACGCGCCCCGAGAACACCCTCCCCGCGTTCGCGAACTCGCTGGCCAACCCGGCGATCTCGACCCTGGAGACGGACACCGGGGTGACGGCCGACGGTCGCCTGGTCATGCTGCACGACCGCACGATCAACGGCTCGCACTGCGTCGACACCGCGCCTGTCAAAACCGGAGACCCCCTTTTCCCGTACGTGGGGAAGGTTGTCCACGATCTCACGCTGGCGCAGATCAAGACGCTCGACTGCGGCTCGAAGGTCGTCCCGGGCCAGGTGGCCGTGCCGGGCGCCCGGATCCCGACCATCGAGGAGTTCTTCGCGCTGGTCAAGGGCAGCGGGCGCAAGGACATCCGGATGAACATCGAGACGAAGATCAGTCCGCTCGTCGACGACACCGCGCCCTACCAGGTCTTCACGACCAAGCTGGTGCGCGCGATCCAGGCGGCCGGGCTCGAGCGGCGGGTGACGATCCAGTCGTTCGACTGGCGCACGATCCGCCTGGCCCAGCGGCTCGACCGCCGGATCGAGACGGTCGCGCTGGTCTGGCAGTACGGCCCGGCCGAGTGCGCCTCGCCGGCCGACGAGTGCTCGCTGCGCGCGGTCTACGACGACCCGAAGGTCAAGAGCCCGTGGACCGGCGGCCTCGACTGGTGGCACTACCGCGACCTGGGCAAGCTCGTCCGGGCGGCCGGCGCGTCGACGGTCTCGGCCAACTGGCAGGTGCACGACCCGGCGCAGGCCACGGTCGCGAACGACGACTGGTATCTGCGGCAGAACCCGGCCTACTTCCACGGCCCGGTCGTGGCCAAGCTCCAGGACCGTTATGACCTGAAAGTCGTGCCGTACACGGTCAACGACGCCCCCACCATGCAACGCGTGCTCGACCTGGGCGTCGACGGCCTGATCAGCGACGATCCCGAGCTGCTGATCAAGGTCGCCATCCGCAACGGTCTCCGCTGAACGACGGACTCCCCCCATGATCGGCAGCCACTAGTCTGTGCGGACTGTTGATCTACGGGGGAGTCCTCCGCAAATGCATAAGCTTCGCGTCGCCGTCCTGGCCGCGGTCGTGGCCGGGGCGGCGACAACCGTTGTCGCCCTCGGCACCGGCACATCCTCGGCGGCCGACATCGCGCTCGCCCGCGGCAACCAATTGCTGATCAAGTCGGCCACCGACGTTCTGGTCGACCCCATGCACAAGCAGGTGCTGATCAGCGACGCGACGGGTGGTCAGCTGGTGGCCACGAACTATGACGGCGCCGTGCTGGCCACCCGGACCGGCCTGCCCGGCATCAACGGGCTCGCCCTGTCGCCGGACGGGCGAACGCTCTACGCCGCGGTCACCGGGTCCCGGGCGATCGCGATCTTCGACGCGGCCACGCTGACCAAGCAGCGCTCCACCCCGCTCGTCGAGCCGTACACCCCGACCACCATGACCACGGTCGCCGACGGGGTCAGGTTCGGCTACGAGATCCCGTCGAAGGCCGGGCGGCCCAGCAGCGTCGAGGTGCTCGACACGGGCACCATCCCGCTGCATGCCGGCCACATCACCGCGGACACCAGCCCGCTCCACGGCGCTCCGCTGTTCCTCACGGCGCCTGGCGACCCCGATCGCCGGCTGGCCGTCGACACCTCGGCCGACGCCCGCACCGGTGGCAGCGTGTGGATCGAGACCAACGCCTCCTGGCAGTCCGGGGCGATCGCCCCGCTCGACGCGCCCGTGCGCGGAGCGGCCCTCTCCGCCGACGGCGCCACGTTGATCGGGTGGGGCGACGGCTGCACGCCGTGGAAGGTGACGCTGGCGACCAACGAGCGTTCCCCCGCGTACGCGGGACGCTGCAACCCGGCGTCGATCGACGTTCACCCGGACGGCCGGGTCGCGATCGGCTACAACAACTCCGGGGCCGGCACCGACATCGCCGTCTTCCCGCGCGGCGCCGAGACTTCGACGCAGACGTTCGCCGCGCCGACCGGCGAGATCATCGACGACGTGGCCTGGCAGCCGGACGGCCCGCGGCTGTTCGCGATCACCCGCAACGCGAAGTCCGAGTTCCGGATGTGGGTCATGAACAGCCCCGCCGCGGCGCCCCGGGTCAAGCCCACGCTCACGATGAGCGGCAACGGCGCGACCGTCCCGTACAACTCGACGGTGACGCTGACCGCGAGGATCGGCGCGCCCGGCCGCGTCGTCGAGATCTGGGCCGACCCGTGGGGCGGCGACCAGCCCCTGCGACTGGTCAAGCGGGCCACCAGCAACAGCGCGGGCATCGTCTCGACGACGTTCAAGCTGACCCGCACCACCAGCGTGACGGCCAAGTTCGTCGGCGACAGCAACTACCTGCCCACCGAGGCGAAGTCGACCATTCACACGAGGACGACGGTCGCGCTGGCCACCTCGCGGCAGTACACGACGAAGAAGGTCGGCACGATCCCGTACGCGTACTTCCGCAAGTCGGTCAAGCCGTACTTCACCACCACGATGCCCGCCTACCCGGGCCGCCGGCAGACCCTCCAGATGGAGTTCTGGAACGGCAACACGTGGCGGCCGCTGCGGTCGGCCCACGTCGCCGTGAACAGCGCCGGCAAGTCGCACTACACCCTCACCGGCATGACCTCGGTCAACGTGCCGCTGCGGGCGCGGGCCACCTACCGGCCCTACGACCCGAGCACGCCGCTGGCCCCCAACGACGCCGTCAACGCCCTGACCTACGGCAACTGGCTCTACTTCCGTTTCACGGCCTGACCCTCGTACGGGAAAAGCCCCCGCCTCCCACTCGGGAGACGGGGGCTTTCTCGTGGCCGTACTACTTGGTGATCTTGGCCGTGTAGGACTGCTTCGCCGAGGAGTTGCCGGCCCGGTCGGTCGCCCAGTAGGTGACCTTCAGGGTGCCCTTCTCGACGCCCTTGAGCCCGATGCTCCACACGCCGAGGATCGGCAGCGGGGCGTCGGTCAGGACCTTGGCCTTGGTCGCGGCGTCGGACTGCGAGGACGCCTTGACCCACTTGGCGCCGTCGAAGTAGTGCCACTGGCCGGAACGCTCCTGGATCAGCGTCGCCGAGACCGTCGAGACGCCCACCCCGGTGTCGCTGGCCAGGCCGTTGAGCGAGCGCCAGGCGGACGCCGACGACGGGATCAGCGGCGGCACGAAGCGCACGCCGGGGGCGTACGTGTCGGCCGTGACCTTGACCGTGCCGGCCTTGACGGCCGTGCCCGCCCCGGCCGCGTTGTGCGGCGTGACCGTGACCGTGAAGGTGCCGGCCTTGGTGTAGGCGTGCGAGATCAGGGAGCCGTTGGCCGACATGTCGGACGTGACGCCGTCACCCCAGTTGATGACCAGCTTCGTGGCGCCGTCGACCTTGCTCACCGCGAGCACGCTGGACTGCCCGGCCCAGATCGACTGCGGGGCGAGCAGGTAGACGCCCTTCGGCTGAGCCGTGACCTTGACGACCGCGGTCCCCTGGATGGTGGCCGCCGCCTTGTTGCCGGCCTTGTCGGTCAGCTGCACCGAGATCGTGTAGTTGCCGGCCTTGGCGTACGTGTGGGTCAGGCTCTCCGAAGTGGATCCGTCGCCCCAGTTGACGACGACCTGGGCCACGTCGTCGTCCAGCGCCACCTTCGTCACCGTCACCGGCTGGCCGGCCCAGAGCGCGGTCGCGCCCAGCTTGAAGGTGCCGGTCGGCGGCGTGGTGTCGGGCGGGGTGGCCGTGCCGGGCGTGCTGCGCGGCGCGGGGTCGGCGGTGACCGGCGTGTTCGCGGCGAAGTAGTTGACCAGCATGGTGAGGTCGTTGTCGCCGGTGGTGACGCGGTTCGTGCCCTGCCCCAGCGTGGTGAAGTTGTCGCCACCAGCGGCCAGGAACGAGTTCGACGTGACCCGGTAGGTGCCAGTCGGGTTGAGCACGACGCCGTTCAGCTTGAGGGTCGAAGCGATGATCTTCGAGCCCCGCGGCTGGCTCACGTCGTACGAGTAGGTCAGGCCCTTGGACGAGCCGAGGTGCAGCACCGGGCGGGACGCGCCCTCCGGCTGCCACTGCTCCTCGAGCACCTGCTTGATCTGCGCGCCGGTGAGGGTCTGGGTGACCACGTCGTTGGAGAACGGCTGCACCGAGAACGCGTTGGCGTACGTGACCGTGCCGTCGGTGCCGTAGAGCAGGTCGGCCCGCAGCCCGCCCGGGTTCATGAAGGCGATCTGCGCGCCACCCCGGCCGGCCGCGCTGGTCTGGTCGAGCTGCACGTCGGCGATGAAGTTGCCGAGCACCGACTCGGCGCCCCGGTCCTCGGCGCCCGCGGCGCTGTAGGCCCGCTTGATGTCCGCCGTGATCTTGCCGAGCGGCTGCTTGCCCAGCTCCTCGGCGGTCACCTTGGCCTTGGCCACGATGTCGGCGACCGCGGCGTCGGCCGGGTAGCCGGTCACGTTGAGCAGCTCGGCCGTCGAGCCGGTGACCGTCTTGGTGGCCGGGTCGACGGTCAGGACCGCCTTGCCGACCCGCAGGCCGTAGTCCTCGGCCTGGATCACCGGACGGGTCCGGTCGGTGCCCGGCACGGGAACCTCGAACGCGTACGGCTGGTGGGTGTGCCCGCTGAAGATCGCGTCGATCTCCGCGCTGACCCGGGTGAAGTCGCCGAAGACCGGGTCGGCCTGCAGCGCCGCCGCCGAGCCGATGTTCTCGGTCGCCGCGCCCTCGTGGGCCAGCAGCACGAGCACGTCGGCCTCGCCGTTGGCGTCGTTGCCGTCGGACAGCTGCGCGGCCAGGGTGTTGGCCTCGGCCACCGGGTCGCGGAACTCGACGCCGGCGATGCCGTCCGGGCTGACCAGCGACGCGGTCTGCTCGGTGACGACGCCGATGTAGCCGACCTTGATCCCGCCCAGCGTCTGCACGCTGTAGCCGGGCAGCACCCGCTCGCCGTTCTTGTAGACGTTGGCCGCCAGGTACGGGAAGTCAGCCCGGTCCTCGACGCGACCCTGCAGATCGGCCAGGCCCTTGTCGAACTCGTGATTGCCGACCGCCGAGACGGCCAGCTTGCCCGCGTTCAGCACGTCGATCGTGGGGTTGTCGTCGTCGATCGCGGAGATGAACGTGGAGGCGCCGATGTTGTCACCGGCCGAGATCCACGCCGTGTTCGGGTTGGCCTTGCGCAGCTCGTTGACCATGCCGACGAGCTGGGCCGCGCCACCGTTGCCGGCGGTGGGCTGCTCGAGGCGGCCGTGGAAGTCGTTGATGCTGAGCAGCTGCAGGTCGACCGGACCGGCCTTTTCAAAGGAGAGGCCGACGACCACCGGGTCGTGATCGCTGGCCCGGTACGGACCGGCGTCGTAGAACGGCGCGTAGCCGTCGTACTCGTAGGCGAACGACTCGACCGAGTTGATGTTCCAGACGTCCACGCCGGTCACCTTCGCCGCGAGCGAGGCGCTGGCCAGCGCGTGGTCGAGCGAGCCCGACTCACCACCGAAGACGTACGACTTCTCGTCGGCGCCGGCGATGTTCTGGTAGCCCGCGTCGGCCAGCACCTGGATCGGGTCCTCCTGGCTGTACGCGTTGAAGTCGCCCAGCAGGAGCACGTCGTCGGTCCCGAGCGACTTCACGAACGCGGCCAGCGCGGCGGCCTGCCGCTTGCGGTCCCCGTTGTACGCGCCCTGCCCGTCCCCGGTGTCCACGTTGTCACCGCTCGGCGGCGTCGACGCGCTCTTCGACTTCAGGTGGTTGGCGACCACGGTGAAGGTGGCCGAACCGGCGGTGAAGGTCTGCGCGATCGGCTCCCGGGCGTTCGCCCACACCGACTCGTCGTTCACCGAGCGCGCGGCGCCCTTCGGGGTGACCGCGGCCGGCTTGAAGATGATCGCCGTCGTGATGAAGTCCTGCTGCTCGGCGCCCGGCAGGTCGGCCGGCGAGCGGACGTAGTCCCACGTGCCCGCGCCGTCCTTCGCGTTCAGCGCGCCCACCAGCGTCTTCAGCGCCACCTGGGGGTCGTCGGGCTCGAAGCGGACCGAGTTCTCGATCTCCATCAGCGCGACGACGTCGGCGTCCAGCGCGCTGATCGCCGAGACGATCTTCGCCTGCTGCTTGGCCAGCGCGGCCGCGTCCGTGGCGCCGCGGGCCTCGCCACCGAAGTGGACGAAGTAGTTGAGCACGTTGAAGCTGGCCACCCGGATGTCGCCGCCGACGTTGACCGGAGCCGCCGTACGGGGGTTGCTGTCCTTGAACGTGGTCTGCAACGACGCGGGGTCGGTCGGCTGCAGGCGCCACTCGCTGAAGCCGAAGCTCAGCACGCTCGGGCCGAACTTCTCGACGGCGTCGCCGACCCGGATGGGGTCGTCCTTGGTCAGGTACGCGGGCGCGAGCCCGGCCTCGGCCAGGTTGGTCGTGCGGCCGTCGTCGACCAGGATCCGGCGGGCCTTGTTCTCGGCCTTGATCGCCAGGGCCTCGGCCGAGCCGGGGCGGGCCAGGTCGGTCGGGATCGGGGCGACCTCGTTGCCGGCGGCCAGGATGATCTCGCCGTACCGGTTGGTGTTGTAGACGTCCGAGACCGTGTACGCCCCCACGGGCGCGACCAGCATCGACTCGACCGACTCGCGGGCCGCGTCGTCCAGCGGCAGGCTCAGCGCGACCGGGGCGGGCAGCGCCACGTCGCTCGCGCAGACCGCGGTGTCGGTCTTGGCCGCGGTGGTGATCTCGGTGAGGCCGTTGAACTCGGTGACCGTGCCGGTGACCCGCACCCGGTCGCCGATCTTGACCGTCGGCGCGTTGGCCGCGGTGGTGCCGAAGTAGACGAAGATCGCGTCCGAGGCGGTGCCGGCCGCGACCGGGCGGTCCCCACCGGTGCCCGCGGTCTGCACATAGACGCCGTTGTAGCCACCCGTACGGTGGTCGGCGGTCACGACACCCTCGACGGTGACCTTGGTGTTGGCCACGGGGGTGGCGGCGCCGGTGCCCTGCACCTGGGCGATCGTGTGGGTGACGGCCGTGTCGCAGGTGCCCGGCTCGCCGGGCTCCTCCGGCTCCTCCGTACCCGCGCTGTTGATCTTGCCGAAACTCGAAGCGGCCGGGGCCTGCCACGTGCCGTCGATCTTCTGCAGCGAATGCCCGACGGGCGTCGAGGCGATCTCCGAGACGCCGATGTCCGTGCTGGTCAGACCGTTGGCCGGGCCGCCGGCGGCGGTCATGACGCCCTCGTAGCTGAGGAACTCGGCGACCGCGCCGTCCGGCTTGACCAGGGCCACGCCGTCGGGCGCGCCGTTCTGGATGCCGTCCGCCGGGTACGTCTGGACGACCACACCGGCCGCCGGGACGGCACCGCTGAGCGTGGCCGTGTTGTAGGCCGCTCCGCCGTTGCCGTTGTAGAGGACGATTTGCCAGCCGGTCAGGTCGGTGCCGGCCGGGGCCTGCACCTCGATGGCCTCACCGGTGTCGGTGCCGGCGTTGTCGTAGTGGATCTCGCTGATGAACGGGTCGCCCGGCGCGGCGGCCACGGCCGGTCCGGCCAGGCTCACGCCCATCGCGGTCGCGAGCGCGGCGGCGCCGATCGCTCGCAGCGCCGCCGCGGACGGGCCGCGGCGCAAATATCGATGCATGGAAGATTTTCCTCCGGAAGCAGGTGATCCGCCGGAGGCTATGGAAGTCGCATGACGATCGATTCTCGTTCGGGTAACGGTTAAGCATTGCAGCAGGTGAATGCTCGGTATACAGACCCTTATCGATCGTTTTGGCAGCGCCCATTGTCCGCCTTTGTAACAAGGCCCCGTCTCCATCGGGAGACGGGGCCTCGAAAAGAAATGCGAATAATTCTCAGTGCATCATGATGGGCGCCTCGACCGCGGGCTCGCCCGGCGCCCCGGGCGGGGTGTCGCGGCGCTTGCGCGGCAGGAACGCGATCGGGATGAACGTCGCCAGCACCAGCGCGAAGCCCACCCAGAAGGTGGTCGAGAACGAGTCGGCCGCGAACTGCAGGCCCCGCTCGATGATCTCCGGAGGGGCCGGGATGTTCGCGCCGTGGTTGTTGGCGATCGCGATGTCGGCCTCGGTGAACGTCTCGCCGGTCTGCGGGTTGACCGCGCCCGGCACCTCGGCCGAACCGTTGAGCCGGCTGGTCAGGATCACCGACATGATCGCGGTGCCGATCGAGCCGCCGATCTGCTGCAGGATGTTGACCAGCGTGGAGCCGCGGGCCACCTCGAGCGGCTGCAGCGTGCGCAGCGCCGAAGTCATGATCGGCATCATCGTGCCGCCCATGCCCAGACCCATCACGAACAGCGAGCCGCACAGGAACAGATACGACGTGTCCGTGCCGACCTGGGTGAACCCGAAGAACCCGACGGCGATCAGCGTCATCGCGAACGGCACCGTGCGCCCGACCGGGATCTTGTCGGCCAGCATGCCCGCGATCGGCATGGTCAGCACCGCGCCGATGCCCTGCGGGGCCATCAGCAGACCGGCGTCGAGCGTCGACTCCCCGCGGACCTGCAGGAAGTAGCTCGGGAAGAGCAGGCCGGCGCCCATGAACGCGATCACGAAGACGAACAGCGAGACGCTCGCGACGGTCAGGTTGCGGTTCTTCAGCAGCCGCAGGTCGAGCAGCGGGTGCTTCGGCTTGAACGAGTAGAAGACGAAGGCGATGACCAGCACGGCGCCGATCAGCATCGTCGTCCACACCTTGGTCGCCGTGATCGTGCCCTCCTCGGGCAGCGACGAGACGCCGTACAGGAAGAGGGCGAGACCCGGCGACAGCATCAGCATGCCGACGAAGTCGAACGACTCCGACTTGTGGGGCTCGTCCTTGGGCAGCGCGAGCTGCGCGTAGACCAGGCCGATGAGGCCGATCGGCAGGTTGATCAGGAACACCCAGTGCCAGCTCGCGGCCTCGATCAGCCAGCCGCCCAGGATCGGGCCGCCGATCGGGCCGAGCAGCATCGGCACACCCAGCACGGCCATGAGCCGGCCGATCCGCTCCGGGCCGGCCGCGCGGGTCATGATCGTCATGCCGATCGGCATGAGCATGCCGCCGCCGAGGCCCTGGAGCACCCGGTACGCGACCAGCTGCTCGATCGAGCCGGCGGTGGCACAGAGCACCGAGCCCGCCGTGAAGAGCAGCAGAGCCAACATGTAGAGACGCTTGGTGCCGAACCGGTCGGCGGCCCAGCCGCTGAGCGGGATCACCGTGGCCAGGGCCAGGGTGTATCCGGTCATGGTCCAGGCGACCTGTGCGTAGGTCGCGTCGAACTCGGTCTGGAAGGTCGGAAGGGCGACGCTGACGACGGTGATGTCGAGGATCGACATGATCGCGCCGAGCACGACCACCCCGGCGATCTTGAGAACCGCGGCGTCGAGCTTGCCCGGAGGCGCGGCGGCTTGATCGGTCACGAGAGAACTCCCCCAGCTCTTTTGCCCGGGTCTCGGGCCACGCGCGACTTCGGACCGCGCGCACAGAAACGTCCATGCTGCCACTGGTGCGTTACCGGCAGCATCCCGCTTTCAGCATGCCCTCAGGTATGAGTCACTCTCGCGGTTTCAGTCGGTCGAGGGATCCTCTTTCAGAAGTTCACGCAGCAGACGCTCGTCGTCCGCACTCAGGGTGGAGACAAATCGGCGTAATACCGTCGCTCGGTCGGGTTCGACCGCCATCAGGCGGCTCATCCGGTCTGCGACCAGGCCTGCCGGTGCGCTCAGGGCTCCGTATCGAAAGGCCCTTCCGTCCCGATGACGGGCCACCGCACCCTTCTCAAACAGTCGCGTGAGAGTCGTCACAACCGTGCTGTAAGAGAGCGATCCGTCCGGTTCGAGAAGTTCGCGGACCTCGCCGGGAGTCAGCGGGCGCACCGTGGTGTCGAGGACCGTCATGATCTCGGTCTCCAACTGGCCGGGCCTACGCCGGCTGCCCCCGGTCGGTGTGGTCACGCGCAGACCTTATCGACGAATCCTGTGCTTTTGATGAGTCACGCGAACAACGCCCGGCCCCAGAAGTCGTCCGCCGCGAGCAGCCCCGGCGGGCAGGCGAACAACCCGCTCGACACGTGCCGGATGTATTCGTTGAGCTCGTCCTGCCGGGCCAGCTTCGTCTGCACCGGCACGAACTGGCGGCGCGGATCCCGCTGGTACGCGATGAAGAAAAGCCCCGCGTCGAGCCGGCCCAGACCGTCCGAGCCGTCGACGAAGTTGTAGCCGCGGCGCAGCAGCCGGGCGCCGTCGTTCTGCGTCGGGTGGGCCAGCCGCACGTGCGCCGTCGTGGCGATCACCGGCTCGCCGTCGTCCCCCCGTACGGCGAAGTCGGGCTCGTCGAACTCGCCCTGACCGGTCAGTGGGGCACCCTCGCCCTTGTCGCGACCGAAGATCGTCTCCTGCTCGAGCAGCGACGTGCGGTCCCACGGCTCGATCAGCATCCGGATCTTGCGGGTCACCATGTACGACCCGCCGGTCATCCAGTCGGGCCCGTCGCCGGCGCGGACCCACAGGTGGTCGTCGAGCAGCGCCGTCTCCTCGGCCTTGAGGTTGGCCGTGCCGTCCTTGAACCCGAACAGGTTGCGCGGGGTGGCCTGCGTCGTCGAGGTGGACGCCGTACGCCCGAAGCCGAGCTGGGACCAGCGAACGCTCACCACGCCCATGCCGATCCGGGCCAGGTTGCGGATGGCGTGCACCGCCACCTGCGGATCGTTGGCGCAGGCCTGCACGCAGATGTCGCCGCCGGACAGGGCCGGGTCGAGGGTGTCGCCGGGGAACTTGGGCAGGTCGGCCAGCGCGGCGGGCTTCTTGGCGCGCAGGCCGAACCGGGAGTCGAACAGGCTGGGCCCGAAGCCGATCGTCAGGGTCAGATCGGCCGCGGGCAGCCCGAGCGCCTCGCCGGTGTCCTCGGGCGGCGCCTCGGGCAGGCCGCCGACCGCGCCCAGGGTGCCCGCCTCCTTGCCCTGGGCCATCCGGGCCGCCGCGGCCGTCCACGACTCCAGCATGTCGACCAGCGCGGCCCGGTCCTTGGTGATCACGTCGAACGCGACGAAGTGCAGCCGGTCCTGGGCGGGGGTGATGATGCCGGCCTGCCGCTCGCCGTAGAACGCGATCTGATCCTTTACCGGCGTGTTTGCCGCGGGTTCGTCACCCATCGAGCGCCACGCGACCGCCCCGGCCCCCGCGGCTCCCACCGCGGCGGCCCCGGCCAGCCCGATCACCTTGCGCCGCTGCACCCGTCCGCCCTCCTCAGCTCACTTGCCGGCGACCAGCGCGGCGACCTTGCTGATCGGCTCGGAGAGCGCGTTGATCTCGTCGCTCAGCGTCTTGAGGTCGGCCTGGCTGAGCGTGTTGTGCAGCTTCCAGCCGTCGCCGTCGCGGTGCTTCTCGAGCGCCGCCTCCACCGCCGCGAACCGCTCGTCGAGCGTCTTGACCAGGGCCGCATCCTTTTCCTCGAGGGCCGGGCGCAGGGCCGCGATCGCCGCCTGCGAGCCCTCGACGTTGGCCGCGAAGTCCCACAGGTCGGTGTGCGAGAACGTGTCCTCCTCGCCCGTGATCTTGCCGGTGGCCACCTCGTCGAGCAGGCCCTTCGACCCGTTCGCGAGCTGCACCGGCGAGAGCGTCACGGTGTTGGCCTTGTCGACGATCGTCTTGACGTCGGTGAGCAGCTGGTCGGCGGTCGGCCCCGACTTGCTGACGTCCTTGGCCACCCACAGGTCCTTCTCGATCTTGTGGAAGCCGGTCCACTCCTGACCCGCCTCGAGGTCGGCCTCGCGCGCGTCGATCTTGGGGTCGAGGTCGCCGAAGCTCTCCGCCACCGGCTCGATCCGCTCCCAGTAGGTGCGGGCGATCGGGAACAGGGTCTTGGCCTTCTCGATGTCGCCCGCCTTGACCGCGGTGACGAAGGCGGTCGTCTGCTCGATCAGCGCGCCGGTCTGGCTCTTGACGTACCGCTGGTAGTCCTTGGTCGCCTGGGCCAGCTTGGCGTCCTCGGTCAGCGCCGGGGCCGAGCCGGAGACCTGAAACGCGTTCCGGATGCCCTTGCCGATCATGCCCGGCTTGCAGGCGGTCTCGTACGTGCCCGAGGCCAGCTCGACGATGAGCTCGCGGGACAGGCCGGGCGCGATGTTCTCGACCTCGCCCATGACCCGGTCGCCGGGGGCGTAGACGTAGAACTCGGTGACCTTGTTGCCCTTGTTGGCGATCGCGAACGTGACGGTGCCGGCCGCCGACTCGGACGCGGCCACCTTGCACTCGGTGTCCGAGGCGTCGACGGTGATCTTGTCGCTGGCGCCGGAAGCCGAGTCGTCACCGTCTCCACCACAGGCAGCGAGCGGGACGGTCGCCGCGGCGGCCGCGACGAGGGCGAGCAGTCGAGGGGTGCGCATGGTTCTCCTATTTGCTCAGTGCAGGTTCTTGCGTACGGGCGGGCTGGGTCGGCCGGTGCGGCCAGAGGAAGATCACGAGTACGGGGATCCCGTAGGCGAGCCAGGCGATGATCTCGAGAACCGTCGGCGCCGGGGTGAAATTGACCATGCCGCGCAGCAGCTCGGCGTACCACGCCCCCGGCGGCCAGCTGCCGCTGATGTCGAACGCGGTGGTGTTGAGCCCCGGCAGGACGCCGGCCTCCTGCAGGTCGTGCACCCCGTACTTGAGAATCCCGGCCGCGACGAGCACGAGCAGCGCGCCGGTCCAGGTGAAGAACTTGGTCAGGTTGATCCGCAGGGCGCTGAGGTAGAGCAGCCACCCGAGCACGATCGCGGTCAGCAGCCCGAGCGAGATGCCGATGAGCGGACGCGCGCTGTCGGCAGTCCCCTGCGCGGCGGCGTAGAACAGGATCGAGGTCTCGAGCCCCTCGCGTACGACGGCGAGGAACGCCACCCCGACGATGGCCAGCGGCCCGACCTTGATCGCGTCTTCCAGGCGGCCGCGCAGCTCGGAGCCCATCTGCCGGGCCATCCGCCGCATCCAGAAGATCATCCAGGTCACGAAGGTGACGGCGACGATCGACGCAATGGCCTCGAAGAGCTCCTGATGCCTGTATTCGAGCCGGGCGACGCCGAACTGGAGCAACGCGGCAAACCCGACACTCAGCCCCGCCGCGACGACAACACCGGCCCAGACCCACTTGAGCAGGGGCTTACGGTCGGACTTGACCAGGAACGCAATGAGGATGGAGACCACCAGGGTGATCTCCAGACCTTCCCGGAGCCCGATCAGGTAGATGGCCGTCATCGAACTCCTCAGGTAAGCCAACCCTAACTACGCTGAGCCTTACCTTCTTTTATTCACTTGTAGAAGTCAACTCATCCGGAGTCTCACTTCGGGATGTCCCACGCCGTCACCCTGAGCACGACCGAGCCGTCCCCAGTAATCGCGTTGATCTTGACCACGGCCATCTTCGCGCTCTCCGCCGCAGGACCGGGCGAGGTCATCACGCAATAGACGCGACCTTGCCGTACCGCCGACCCCTCAGGAGACAGCGGACTGGTCCGGATGCGATCGGCGCACTCGTCCGGCGGAATCGAGGACGAGGTCACCTCGCTGGCCTGGGCGTCCGAGTCCAGGGCGATGGTGCCCACGTTGCTCCCGCAGGCAAGCGAGTAGACGAGGTCGGGGCCGGCGCCGCGCACTCGCGGCTCGTCCAGGTCGACGGGGATGCTGCTGTTGCACCCGATCGACAGTTCGAGCGACTGCCCTGTATAGGCGGGCTTGTATTCGGTCGGCACGTCGATCGAGGGATCCGCCCCGGGCGGATCGGCCGTCGGCTCATCGGTCTCGTCCGGAGGCACCGGAGGGTCGGTCACCTCGGGGGCGGTCGGCGTCGGAGCGGCCGAAGTCTGAGCCGGCACCGCGGTCGCCGCCCGGTTGAGAGCTTCACCCGAGCGGGCGTACGACAGCCAGGACAACCCCACCGCGACGATGGCGAGCAGCAACGCGGCCGCCGAAAACACGACGGTGAGCAGGCGGTGGACGCCGGCCCGGCGCTCCGGCCTCGGCACTCCTGGCTGGACATTCGCGGCTCCGTGCGAGCCGAAGTTTCGAGGTGTGGTCACGAGAAGTACTCCTGATCTTTTGTCGTTTTCCTCCCCTCTTCCTGACGGACAACCAACCAGGCCGGAACGGCGGGATGTGCGGGTGTCACGGGTGACCCGGGCGGTTTTAGCATCGGGGGGTGAGCCGGGAGGTCGAGGAGCTCAATCGGCGGATGCTGCGGGCTCGGGACGCCATCGATCGGGGCTATGCCGGGCCGCTGGAGGTGCGGGGGATCGCGGCCGGGGTCTTCATGTCGACTGCGCATTTCAGCCGGTGTTTTCGGGGCGTGTTCGGGGAGACTCCGCATCGGTATCTGCAGCGGCGGCGGATCGAACGCGCGATGTTTCTGTTGCGGGAGAGCGGGCGCAGCGTCACCGAGATCTGCTCGGATACCGGGTTCACCAGCCTGGGCACCTTCAGCCGCACGTTTCGGGGGATCGTGGGGGTGTCGCCCTCGGCGTATCGGCGGGAGCACGGGGTGGTCGTGATGCCGCATTGTGTTCAGCGGGCCCACACCCGGCCACGATCGAGCAGTTTTGGATAAGGCGGCGTGCGGGTGGCTTCTCTAGCCTGAGCAGCATGATTACGAAGCTGAACGTCACCTCGATCTTCGTGCTCGACAAGGATGAGGCGCTGGAGTTCTACGTCGGTCTGCTCGGGCTCGAGAAGGGCAACGACGTGCAGCAGGGCGACTATCGCTGGCTGACCGTGCGCGTGCCGGGCGGGGGCACCGAGATCTCGCTCGAGCAGCCCGGCCCGCCGCTGCACGACGAGGCGACGGCCGAGCAGCTGCGCGAGCTGGTCGCCAAGGGTGCGCTCAACGGGCTCGTCCTCAACACCGACGACGTCCGGGGCCTGTACGAGAGCCTCAAGAGCCGGGGTTTCACCGACTTCACGCAGGAGCCGGCCGACCACTTCTACGGCACCGACATGGGAATTCGCGACCCGTCGGGGAACGCGATCCGGATCCTGCAGCAGGGGAACGCCGCCGCCTGAGCCAAGCCGGGGGCGGCGGCGTTCGCGCGTCAGGCAGTGGTGCAGGTCGGGGTCAGGCTGCCGGGGGAACCGGTGGCTTGGAAGCCGAACTCGACGTAGCCGCCCGCCGGGATCTGCCCGTTGTAGGCGACGTTGCTGAACGCTGTGCCGGTGCGGTTCACATTCCAGGAGTTGCTGACGGTGGTGCCGGCCGGGAGGGTCAGCCCGACGGACCAGCCGTTGACCGCGGCGGCGCCGGCCGTGACCAGCGTGGCGATCACTGCGGGGATGCGGTTCACGGGGCCTCTCCGACAAGCCCATCAAACCAATTTGATATATCGTGCCGGCATGGAGCCGGAGGTGTTTCGGGCCGCGGGGCATCCGCTGCGCTGGCGCTTGCTGACCGCCCTGGCCGAGGGTGATCTGCGGGTGCAGGAGCTGACGGCGCAGGTCGCGCAGCCGCAGAACCTGGTCTCGTATCACCTGGCCCAGCTGCGCAAGGCGTCCCTTGTGGAGGGCCGGCGCAGCCTCGCCGACGGCCGCGACACGTATTACCGGCTCGACCTCGCTCGGTGCGGGCGACTGCTGGCCGAGGCCGCCGGGTCACTGCATCCGGGTTTACGGTGGGTGTCGCCGCCGGTGCCGTCGTCACACGGCGTACGGGTGCTATTTCTCTGTACGGGTAACAGCTCGCGCTCGCAGATGGCCGAGGCGCTGGCCCGGCGGGCCGGTTTCGAGGCGTTCAGCGCGGGAAGCCATCCCAAGCCCATCCACCCCAGGGCCGTCGAGGTCATGGCCGCGCGCGGGCTGGACCTGGGCCGGGCCCGGTCCAAGCACCTCGACGAGTTCGCCGGGCAGGGCTTCGACCGGGTCATCACGCTGTGCGACAAGGTGCGCGAGGTCTGCCCCGGCTATCCGGGCGCCCGGCACTGGAGCGTTCCCGACCCGGCCCGCGAACCGTCACTGTTCGACGCGGTCGCCGACGAACTCGAGGAGCGGATCGGCTTCCTGACGCACACGGTGCGCTCATGACCGTCGGGCTGGGCACCGTCCTGCGCGAGTGGGGGCGAATCGGTTGCGTCGGGTTCGGCGGGCCACCCGCGCACATCGCGCTGCTCCGCAAGCTCTGCGTGGACGACCGCGAGTGGCTGGACGCGCAAGAGTTCGAGGACGCCATCGCGGCCTGCAACCTGCTGCCGGGCCCCGCGTCCACCCAGTTGGCGATCTTCACTGCCTGGCGCGTACGGGGTCGGCTCGGCGCCGTGGTCGGCGGGCTCGCCTTCATCCTGCCCGGCCTGATCGCGATCCTGGTTCTGGCCATGTTGTTTCTGGGCGACCCGCCGCTGTGGGTCAAGGCCGCCGGGGCCGGAGCCGGAGCCGCGGTGGCTGCGGTCGCCGTGCAGGCCGGGTGGAGCCTGATCGGGCCGGGCTGGCAGCGAGCGCCGAGCCGTCGCCGCTGGGTGGCGTACTTGCTGCTGGGCGCGGTCGGCGCGGCCACGATCGGGCCCTGGCTGGTGCTGCTGCTGATCGCCTGCGGCGTGGCCGAGACCGTCTTCCAGCGAGTGCCCGCCACCCGGCCGCCGCTCAGCGCGCTCCCGCTGATCGCCTCAGCCGGGCTGGCCGGCAGCGTCGCCTGGGTGGCCCTCAAGGTGGGCGCCCTGTCGTACGGGGGTGGGTTCGTCATCATCCCGCTGATGCAGGCCGACGCCGTCGACCACTACCACTGGATGACCGACGCCGAGTTCCTCAACGCCGTCGCCCTGGGCCAGATCACGCCGGGCCCGGTCGTCCACACCGTCGCGGTGGTCGGCTACGCCGCAGCCGGTCTCGCCGGTGCGTTGCTGGCGGCGGTGGTGGCTTTCGGGCCCTCGTTCGCCTTCATCCTGCTGGGCGCCCACCGCTTTGATCGGCTGCGCTCCGACGTACGGATTCGCGCCTTCCTGGACGGCGCCGGGCCGGGCGCGATCGGGGCCATCCTGGGCTCGGCGGTGCCGCTGACCCTGGCCCTGACCGAGCCCTGGCAACTCGGCGTGCTGGCCGGCGCCCTCGTGCTCATGCTCGCCCTGCGCCGAGGCCCGGTGCTGACCCTGCTGAGCGCCGCCGCGGTCGGCGTGGCCGTGGTCCTGCCCGGAGGCCCGTTGCCGCATTGAGCACAGCCCATGAAACGAGAACCACGGCAGGTCGATCTCAGGGGCTCCCGCAACGCGTTAAGAACGCGGAATACTGCCTGCGTGAACGCCCCTCGCGAGGTGACCAGCTCGGAACGGCTCGTCTTCTTCACCGACGCGGTCGCCGCCATCGCGTTGACCCTGCTCGTCCTGCCGCTGCTCGACGTCATCACCGAGCTCTCCGAGGATCATCCCGGGCTCGGCACGCTGCTGCGCGAGCACCGCCTGGAGTTCGGCGCGTTCCTGCTCAGCTTCAGCGTGATCTTCCGGATCTGGTGGGCCCATCACCGGATCTTCCAGCACCTGTCGCTGGTCCGGCCGCGGCTGGTCTTCCTGAGCGCATTGTGGACGCTCGCGATCGTGTTCCTGCCGATCCCGACCGCCTTGATCACCGCGTACGAGCCGTCGCCGGGCACCGTGGCCATCTACGGCGGCACCTTGGCCCTGTCGAGTGCTGCCCTCACCCTGCTTTCCGCGTACGCCCGGCGGCATCCCGAGCTCAGCGAGGGCCGCACCCCGGTGCCGGGCGAGGTGGTGCTGGGCAACCTGACGACCTTCATTACGCAGCTCGTGGCCACCCTGATCGGCGCGATCTTCGCCGACACGATCAACTTCTGGGCGTTCCTGCTGATGTTCGTGACGGCCATGCTCGAGCGCGGGCTCAGGGCCGCCGGCGTCCTCGGCGGCCGATCGCCTCGCGGATCAGCAGCCGGATCAGCCGCACCGGCTGAACGACCAGCCAGGTGAGCAGCCGGCAGTAGGCGCGCCAGAGGGGGTCGCCCAGCACGGGCATCAGCCGGCGCAGGATCAGCAGCAGCACGGTCGGGACGAGCAGCGCCGAGACGACGCTCAGGATCAGGCTCGTGAGGGCATCGCCGAGGGCCTGCACGTCAGCCCCCGAAGACGTATTTGTCGCCGCCCTCGAGGCGGTCGCCGACCTGCTTGTCGCCGAAGACGATGTCGCCCTGGATCTGCAGGCGATAGTCCACGGCCGGGTCGTTGATCGCGGCGGCGAGCTGGGCGCTCAGGTTGTAGACCTGGCCTCGGTTCTCGCTGACCACGGCCGCCTTGGTCACCCCGGCCGAGATCGTGAGCGCCCAGAGATCGGGGGCCATGACCCGGCGGGCCAGGTGGTAGATCTGGAACGCGATCACCGACAGCACGACGAGAACGCAGGCTGCGCTGACCCAGCCCGGGACGGCGTTGCCGACGCAGCCCAGCAACACCAGTGCGACCACGCCGAGCCCCGCCCAGGCACCAGCCCGGCGCAGGAAGTCGAAGATCATGCCGCGGCGGTTCCACCGGGCCCGCACCGCCTCGAACTCGGTGATGCCCGGCACCGGAATGCCACGCGCGCCGATCCACAGCACCCGCTGGCTGATCCGGATCTCGACTCTTCCGTATCTAGCACTCATGCTCAGCTCTGACGGACACGTCCGTCAGAACGGGGATATGAGTGCCCCGCTTTGCCGGACACGTCCGGCAAAGCGGGGACATGAGTGCCCAGCTCTGCCGGCCACGTCCGTCAGAACAGGCCATGGGCGATGTCATCTTCGGCAACAAGCAGGTCGGCGACGTTCTCAACGGCGGCAACAAGTACGTCGTCAATCCGGGCCCCGCGTCGTCGCCGCCCGCAGAACGCCGGGTGATCCTGATGATGAGCGCCAACCCGGTCACGACCCAGCCGCTGCGGCTGGACGAGGAGCACCGGGCGATCGATCGCGCCGTCGCCGACGCGCAGGCGAGTCACCTGCTGGAGGTGCGCGCGGCCACCGCCGTACGGCTGGAGGATCTGCAATACGCCCTGCTGCGGCACCGGCCGGCGGTCGTTCACTTCAGCGGCCACGGCGATCCCGTACGGGGTATTCAGGTCACCGACGACCGTGGCCTGGCCCGGTCCGTCCCGCCGGACGCGCTGAGCCGGCTGTTCGAGATCCTCGCCAGGGGCATCGACTGCGTGGTGCTGAACGCGTGCTTCACCGAGGCCCAGGCGTCGGCGATCGCCCGGCATGTGCCCTGTGTCATCGGCATGCGCGGCGGGGTGCTCGACAAGTCGGCCATCCGGTTCGCGGCCGGTTTTTATCAGGGCATCGCGTACGGCAGCTCGATCGGCACGTCGTTCGAGCTGGCCCGCAACGGCCTCGACCTGCACGGCGTGCCCCACAGCGACGTCCCGCAACTGATCACCCAGCCGGGCGCCGACACCCGTACGGTGATCGACCGCTAGCCGGATTCTCCTAATTTCATGCCACTCGGGCGCGCGGCGGGCATGCTCTCGATCTTGTCGGGCAATGTGGAGGTGGACACGCAAGACCGACGAATGAGGAGCAAGTCATGGAAAAGCGTTCTTTCCGGATCTTCACGCTCGGCGCGGTGGCCGCGGGTCTCACACTCGGCATGCAGGCTTGCGCCAACGGCACCAGCGAGGCGGCATCCACCCCGGGCGAACCGGTGGCCGCCACCCAGTCGGCGGCTGCCTCGCCCGCCGCCTCGACGCGTGCCCCCGGCGCGCCCTGCACCAACGACGACGTGTCGGTCGAGATCACCCTGCAGCCCGCCCGGGACGACGGAGCGCAGCGGGGGCTGGTCGCCGTCACCAACAAGTCCGACTCGGACTGCGGCGTGAACGGCCGCGCCGCCATCTCGCTGCGCAACGCCGCCGACGAGGTCGTCGACGTGCCGGCCAAGGACGTCGACCAGCCCGGCGCGGCCGTCCCGATCATGCTCAAGGCCGGCAGCAGCGCCTTCCAGGGCATCAAGTGGGTGCCGTGCGACAAGGGCGACGCGACCTGCGGCGCCGGCAACAGCCTCTCGTTCAACCTGCAGGCCTCGACCGACGGCCCGGCGGCCAAGCTGATCGGCTTCCCGGCGCCCGAGAAGAGCAACATCACCATGAAGTCGCTGCAGGTCGGCACCCTGCAGCCGGCCACGCAGGGCGTCGTCGCCTGGTGACGCCCTAAGGGGTGAGCACCACGCGGTAGCGCGCGTCGCCGGCCAGCATCCGGTCGTACGCGGCCTGCACGTCGGTCAGCGGCATCGTCTCCGTCCGTGGCCGGATGCCGGTCAGCGCGGCGAACCGCAGCGTCTCCTCGACATCGCGCGCCGTGCCGGACGGGTGGCCGTGAATCGTACGGCTGGTCGAGATGATCTGGAACGGGCTCACCTCGATCGGGGCCGGGTCCGCGCCGACGACCACGAGCTGGCCGTTCGGGGCGAGCCCGTCGAGGGCGGCGGTCATCGCGGCCGAGCTGCCCGCCGTGGCCAGCACGACCGAGGCCCCTCCGAGCTCCTGCAGCCGGTTGGCCACGTCACCGGTCGCGCTGTCGATGTAGTGGTGCGCGCCGAGTGCCCGCGCGTCGGCTTCCCGGGCCTCGCCGCGGGCGATCGCCACCGTCTCGAAGCCGAGCTTGGCCGCGAACTGCACCCCCAGGTGGCCGAGCCCGCCGAGGCCGAGCACCGCGACCAGGTCGCCGGGGCGGGCGGCGCTGGAGCGCAACGAGGTGAAGGTGGCGACGCCGGCACACCCCATCGGCGCCGCCTTGACCGCGGTGATCGTGTCGGGGATGCGGGCCAGGGCGTTCGCGGGCACGACGAGCGCGTCGGCGTAGCCACCCGGGTAGGCCCAGCCCGGCACCTGCAGGCGTACACAATGGATGAAGTCACCCGAACGGCAGGGGTCGCAGACGCCGCAGTGGCCGCCGAACCAGCCGACCGCCACCCGGTCACCGGTGCGCCAACCCTCGACGTCCGCGCCCACAGCGTCCACCCGGCCGGCGATCTCATGCCCGGTGACCAGCGGGAACGACACCGGGAAGGCGGCGTTGACGAAGGCCGCGTCGGTGCGGCAGACCCCGCAGGCCTCGACGGCGACACGCACCTGGCCGCGGCCGGGCTCGGGACGGTCCGACTCGACGATGCGGAACGCGGCGCCCGGCTCGGCGACCTGGGCGGAACGGATCGTGCTCATGGGAGAACCTCTCTCGTCTCGAAGTCCTCTCCATCAGACCCGCCGGCAAGGCCCGGTGAGCTGCCCGAACAGGCCCGGCTCAGCCTAGGAACGGCAGTACCAGGTTGGTCCTTCGACAGGCGTCCGGCGGCGTCGATACTGGGAGGCGTGACCCACAACGCGGACCTCAAGGAGTTCCTCCGCTCGCGCCGCGCCCGCCTGCGGCCCGAGGAGTTCGGCCTGGGTGACACGGCCGGCGCCCGCCGCGTGCCCGGGTTGCGGCGCGAGGAGCTGGCCGCGCTGGCCGGCGTGAGCGTCGACTACTACGTACGCCTCGAGCAGGGCCGCAACCTCAACCCGTCCGAGGCGGTGCTCGACGCGATCGCCCGCGCGCTGCGCCTCGACGACACCGAGCGGGCCCACCTGGTCGACCTCGCGCGGCCCCGGGAGGCCCGCCGTCGCCCGCCGCGCCGTCCCCAGCGGGTGGCCCCGGCGACGTATCAGTTGCTCGAGACGCTCGACGAGGCCGGCGCGCCAGCCTTCATCGTGGGCCGCCGGATGGACGTGCTCGCCATCAACCACGCCGCCCGCGCGCTGATCTGCGACTTCAACGCTTTACCGGCCCGCGAGCGCAACTACGCCCGGTTCATCTTCCTCGACGAGAACGCCCGCGACCTGCACCCCGACTGGGCCGTCATCGCCGCCGAGACGGTGGCCACGCTGCGGGTCGACGCCGGCCGGCACCCCGACGACCCGGAGCTCTCCGCGCTGGTCGGCGAGCTGTCGGTGCGCAGCGAGGAGTTCCGCCGCTGGTGGGCCGACCATCAGGTGCTGGCCCGCACGAGCGGCACCAAGCGCTTCCACCACCCGATCGTCGGCGAGCTCACCATCACCTATCAGGCCCTGGCCATGCCGGGCGACGCCGAGCAGACGATGTTCGTCTACACCGCCCCGGCCGGCTCCCCCGACCGCAACGCCCTGCGCCTGCTTCAGTCCGGCACCGACACACCGGCCAGGGTGTCCAGCGCCTCCTGATCGAGGGTCAGCTCGCCCGCGGCGAGGTTCTCGCGCAGGTGGGCGACCGACGACGTGCCCGGGATGAGCAGGATGTTCGGGGCCTGATGCAGCAGCCAGGCCAGCGCCACCGCCTGCCGGCTCGCGCCGATCCGGGCCGCCACCTCGTCGAGCGTGCCCGACTGCAGCGGGGTGAACCCGCCCAGCGGCCAGAACGGAACGTACGAGATGCCCTGCTCACCCAGCGTGGCGATCAGCTTCTCGTCACCCCGGTGCGCGACGTTGTACCAGTTCTGCACCGTGACGACCGGAGCGATCGACTGCGCCTCGGCGACCTGCTCGGCGTCCACCACGCTCACGCCCAGATGCTTGATCAGCCCCTCGCGGCGCATGTCGGCCAGCGCGCCGAACTTGTCGGCGATCGACCCCGGCACCGGCGAGTGCCCGTCCGCGCCCCCGCCGACCCGCAGGTTCACCACGTCGAGGGCGTCGACCCCGAGGTTGCGCAGGTTGTCGTGCACCTGGTCGCGCAGCTGGCCGGGTTCGCGCGCGTGCACCCAGCCGCCCTTGTCGTCCCGGACCGCACCCACCTTCGTGACGATCAAGAGCTGTTCCCCGTACGGGGAAAGGGCTTCTCGGATGATCTGATTGGTGATGTGCGGCCCGTAGAAGTCGGCCGTGTCGATGTGGTTGACCCCCGACTCCACGGCTGTCCGCAGCACGGTGATCGCCTCGGCGCGGTCCTTGGGCGGGCCGAAGACACCGGGCCCCGCGAGCTGCATGGCGCCGTAACCCATTCGTTCGACGGTGAGGCCGCCGGCCATCGTGAAAGTCGTCATGACCTGAGCATTCGCCTTTTCCGGCGGCTCAACCATCACTCCGCCGATCCTGGGACCGGCAGGCACATCTTTCCCGGTTCAGGGTACTTGAATGGTCAGACAAGATCAGGTTCGGAAAGGACGACCATGAGCACTCTGGGCAGCAGCGGCATCGAGGTTTTCCCGCTCAACCTCGGCGGCAACGTCTTCGGCTGGACCAGCGACGAGGCCACGTCGCACCGGGTTCTCGACGCGTTCGTCGAGGCCGGCGGCAACTTCGTCGACACCGCGGACGGCTATTCGGCCTGGGTGCCGGGCAACTCGGGCGGCGAGTCCGAGACGATCATCGGCTCGTGGTTCGCCGCCCGCGGCCACCGCGACCGGGTCGTCCTGGCCACCAAGGTCAGCACCCACCCGCAGTTCCAGGGCCTGGCCGCGGCCAACGTGGCGGCGGCGGCCGACGCGTCGCTGAGCCGGCTCCGGACCGACTACATCGACCTCTATTACGCGCACTACGACGACGCCAACACCCCGCTCGAGGAGACCGCCGGCGCGTTCGACGCCCTGGTCAAGGCGGGCAAGGTACGGGCGATCGGCGTCTCCAACTACAGCGCCGCGCGCATCCGCGAGTGGTTCGAGATCGCCCGCCGCAACGGTTTCGCGCTGCCCGTGGCCGTGCAGCCGCACTACAACCTGGTCGAGCGGACCGCGTACGAGCGTGACATCGCCCCCGTCGCCGAGGCCGAGGGCCTGGCCGTGCTGCCGTACTACGCCCTGGCCGCAGGCTTCCTGACCGGCAAATACCGCACCGAGGCCGACCTGGCCAGCGGTCCCCGCGGCGGCGGCGCCAAGCAATATCTGACCGAGGACGGCCTGGCCGTGGTCAAGGTGCTCACCGACATCGCCGCCACCCACGGCGTCGAGCCGGCCACGGTCGCGCTCGCCTGGTTGCGTACGCGCAAGAACGTCGCGGCCCCGATCGCCAGCGCCCGCTCGACCGAGCAACTCCCCGCACTGATCGCCTCGGCCACCCTCAACCTGGCGGCCGACGAGCTCGCCGCCCTCGACGAGGTCTCGGCCCGCTAGCACTACCCTGCGCGCTCGCCTGATCAGCGAGTTGTAGTCACCCCCGTTACAGTCATCGACGGGGGTGACTTGTGCGGGCCGCTCGAGGCGTCAGTCTGGTGTTCGCCCTCAGCGGGGCGACGCAGGCGTCCTGGATGTCGCGGCTGCCCCCGGTTCTCGAGCAGACCCAAGCCGATTTCGTACGCTTCGGCGCCGCGCTGCTGATGCTCGGCCTCGGCACCCTGACCGCGATGCTGCTCACCGGCGCGGCCTGCGACCGTTTCGGCAGCCGCCGGGTCCTGATCTTCGGGTTCGCCGTCACGCTGGCCGCCCTGCCCGCGATCGCGCTCAGCCGCTCGGCGCCCGCCCTGGCCATGACGCTGCTGGTCATGGGTCTGGGCAGCGGCGCCTGGGACGCTGGCATGAACGTGCAGGGCCACGCGGTCGAAAGCCGGCTCGACAAGCACCTGATGAGCCGCTTCCACGGCTGGTGGAGCGTCGGCAGCATGGCCGGCGCCGGGCTGGGCCTGGCCGCGGCCCGGTTCGCCGTCCCGCTGCTGCCCCACCTGGCCACGGTCGGCGTGCTCACGGCCGTGCTGTGCGCGCTCAGCCTGCGCACCTTCGGCGACGCCAAGGACAGCCGCCCCGACGAATCCCGCCCCCACCCACGATGGCCGCTACGCCGCCTCCTACCCATCGGCACCCTGATCTTCTGCGGCGCGATAGTCGAGGGCGCGGCCGGCGACTGGCTTGCCGTCTTCCTCAACCAGGAACGCGGGCTGTCCCACACCGGCGCCGCCCTCGGCTACACCCTGTTCGTCTCGGCCATGGCCGCCGGGCGCCTCTTCGCCGAACGCCCCCACCGCCACGCCGGCGCCCCCGGCGTCGTCCGCTCCGGCGCGATCGCGGCCGGCCTCAGCATCACCCTGGTGGTCTTCGCCGACACCGGCTCGTGGGCCTTCATCGGCGCCCTGGGCTGGGGCGTCGGCATCTGCTGGGTGTTCCCGGCCGCGTTGAGCGCAGCCGGCAACGCGGCCACGTCATCCGCGGTCGCGGGAATGACCGCGGTCGGCTACAGCGCCAGCATCTTCGGCCCACTGGGCCTGGGCTGGCTGGCCCACACCACCGGCCTGGGCCCGGCCCTGCTCACCTTGCTCCCGCTGGCACTCGCCGTCGCCCTGCTGGCACCGTCACTGGCGACCCGGACCCCCGCGGACTGACCCGGCGCCTTCAGTTCACATTGCCAAACCGGGTCGAGCCCTAGATCAAGACAACGCCATCTGAACATCCGGCTGAACGGCTTGACGCCCCGGAACTGCATCAGCGGAATACGCACTGAAGTCCGCGCACCGCGTCACGCACGCATCGGGCGTGATCCATAAGGAGCGCGACAACGCCGCGGCCAGGAATTCAGTGCAGATAAGTGCAGCGGAGCTGATGTCAAGTCGTCCGCTTAACCCGCGAGCCCCGAAAATGTGGCGGCCTAAATGCCTCGGCAGGCTCGTAAGCTGCCTACGAAGCCGTCAACCAGCACGAACGAGAGAGAAATCCATGCGAAAGAGATCGGTGGCCCTTGTCGCACTCGCCCTACTGACCCTGCTCACCACCACTGCCGCGACGCCCGGAAACGATGGCTCGAGGATAGAATTGATGGTCTATTCTTATGGCGCATTGCTTACCTTCGCCGGCATTGTCGCCCTCGTCGCCAAATACTTCTTAAAAATTGTCCTGACGGTGGTCGCCGCCTCGTTACTATTGCTGCTCTACCTGTCGGCGAAGCTTGCTTTCGAAACGGTGGCCGGATGGCTGCAATGAGACGATTGCGCGGCGCTCGCTCATGGGCGCCGCGCCGTTCACGCTGTCGCAGTTGACATTCGGCGTCGCCCCGCCGACATGGCGTTCGGAGTCAGCCCGAGCCGGTCGATCACCGTCCAGATCTCCTGGCCCGGCCGTCCCCCCGCCGTCCGCAGCTTGCGCACAAAGCGCCGCCATCTCTCCCGATCGCGCTGCCAGGCTCCGATGTAGACCATGCAGTCTCGCGGCGTGATGAATTGCAAGCGCCCGCCGGCGGCGGTCAGCGAGGCACGCATCTGCTGGTCGAGGGCGGACTCGGGCCGGCAGCGGGCCTTGATTTCGGTGATCAGGCTCAGTCGCGCGGCCAGGAATTCTCGCCAGTAGTCCTCGGTCGCGTCGCCGATCTTGCCGCCGTCATCGAACAGCGCGAACAAACCCTCGGCCAGGACGTCGCCGAACTCCTCGTCGCGGGCCCGGTCAGGGTTGGCGTAGGGGTCGTAGTCCTTTTGCAAGGCGATACCAGTCTGTCCCACCGGCCGCAGCGTCGTGTCGTCGGTGAGGAAGAACCAGTCCTCGTTGTAGATCTCGGGGAAGAAGGAGTCGATCCGGTCCGTCGCCACCGCCATCGCGCCGCCGCCGACGAACGTGTCCTGTTCGGCGCCGGTGTCACGGTTGGCGTGGCAGACCACCGAGTTGTCGGGGAAACCACCGACCCGCAGGCCGACCGCGTCGCATGTGTCGAGCAGGGCGGCCGCACGCAGCAGGTCGTTCGCGTCCGGCACCAGGATGTCGTCGTCGAGGAAGACGACGCGATCCCATCCGGCCATGCGGGCCACCACCAAGCCCAGGTTTCGTTTGGCACTCGTATCGGTTCGCCGCCGCAGCCGCGAATTGTTGAGGATCGTCGAGGTTTCGAGCGCCGGCAGGCGGGCGATCGGCTCGCGAGGGAAGTCGACGGCGATGACTTCGGCGTCGACGCCGCCCAGAGAGTCGGCGACCCGGCGGGCCCGCGAACTCTTGCTGGAGAGGACCAGCAAGAGGCACTCCAACTCTGAGGCCAAGCGGGCGGCCTCGCGCAGAGCCGCCTCGTGCCGGCCGCTCGGCACGATGATCGCGTCGACCCGAACGCCGAGATCGCGCGGCGCCGCCGCCGAGATCAGGCCCCGGTGGGACCAACGTTGGA
Organism: Paractinoplanes lichenicola; assembly: GCF_016785085.1. Taxonomy (GTDB): domain Bacteria; phylum Actinomycetota; class Actinomycetes; order Mycobacteriales; family Micromonosporaceae; genus Actinoplanes; species Actinoplanes lichenicola. The sequence goes on along the minus strand of NZ_JAENHO010000026.1, from coordinate 19,736 downwards.
CTCCCGCGCTCACGCCTCACCGTCGGATGGCCACTCGTGCAGCCGGTCCTCCGCCTGCGTCCAGTCGGGAGTCAACACGGCTCCGTTCGGGATGATCCGAACCCTCATCAGGATGCTGAATGCCTGTGCGTTCCGGAAACGCTGCTGAATGAATTCTTCATTCCGATCGCGAAACCTCACGTCGGTCAACGCGCGAACGGCGCCGTAGGTTCCGCGCGCGTATTGCCCGTTGCAGAGCGTGACGGTGCGGCGGGAATTATAGGGGTTCCTGCCTCGGTAGAAGTGCGCGACGTCCTCGATGAGGCTACCGTTCGTGTCGTCGAGCACGGGCTTGAAGGTAGTCCCATCTGCCGTCGAAAAGAAGCCCGTATCTTTCTCGCTCGGTCGCAGCTGTTGACGGACCGCCAATTCGAGCCGACGCGTGATGTCCCGGTTCACGGAGTTGAAATCTCCTCCGCCCAGGAGCACAAGATGCGCGGTGAAGTCGTCTTCGTTCATCTCTTCCGACCGCAGAATGCGGACCTCGGCCGCCGGATTCACCGCCCGGATGTGCCCGTGCAGTTCGATGAGCGCATCCAGGTCGGCCAAGGAGTAGGAGCGCACGTAATCCGGATTCTTGAGGTCCGCGTACGGCATCAGGCTGCGCAGCCGCGGCGACATGCTGCCGCTGACGATGATGATCGGTCGCTGATCCGGAAAGAACCACGTTCCACCGCTGAGGGCGTCGCCGACCGCACCGGCGCTCATGAGCCGCTGCGGCCACGTGTCGGGCTCATCCAGCACCGGATCCCCGAACGAACGCAAGCTGAGCAGATCGGCATGCATGACGTCGCGAGCGGTTCGCTCGTCCTCGGTGAGCTCGTGCTCCTCCAGCAGACGAGCGGGATTCGACTCGATGGTGCGCCGGGTCGCGAAGAAAAGCGCGTACTGGGCCAAACGGTTCGCCGGCGGCACGACCGGCTTACGGGTGGACTCCCACGACGAGATCAGCGACAGACTCAGCGGCGTACCGCGGCCCAGTGCCTCCGCGACCTGCTGCTGCGTGACCTTCAAGTTGGGCCACTGCTGATACCGGAGCGCACGTAAGCGTCGCGCCAAACGAGTCTCGGGCCGTTCTGCCGGCTGCATTTCCCACCCTTCACTGAACTTCAGGGAGTGCCGCAGAAGTTTAGGGGTACGCCGGATGCGCACGCTATACGGACGCACTCGCCATTCAGACTGTGCCGAGAAGGTGATTGAACGGCGATTCACGAACTGCACCCGACGTAGCCTTACTTCACAGAAGTTCATTGAAGTTCAGGGGGGTCCGAGATGAACCCTATGGTCTCTCGACTGACAGCCGGCCGAACTCTTCCGTCTGACGTCCGCAGGCGCCGCCCCGATCCGCGTCGGGATATTGCTCGGTGCTTGATGTTCGTGATCGCTCTGGTCGTCTTCGCGGCCACCTCCGGCGCGGACCCCGCCCCGGACGCCTCCCGCACCGCGCTGACCGTCTACTCGGCGGCCTGCGCCCTAACCCTCGCCGCAGTGCTGACCACCGCTGTCCCGGTGCTGCGACTCCTGCTAGATCACGCCTTCTGGCTGCTCAAAGTCGCAGTCGGGGTAGCGATCGTGATCGGCCTCGTCCACGTCTTCACCTGACTCACAGGCGGTACGTCGACACCGTGCTCTGCAGGTCGGCGGCCGTGCGGGCCAGTTCGGAGGCGGTCTGCTGGGTCTCGGTGGCGCCCGACGTCACCTGGTGGGCCGCCTGCGCGACGCCGGTGATGTTCTCGGCGATGCTGGTCGAGCCGGCCGCCGCCTGGCCCACGCTGCGGGCGATCTCCGCCGTCGTGGCCGTCTGCTCCTCGACGGCCGCGGCGATTGTCGTGGCGTAATCGTTGATCGTGCCGATGACCTCGGCGATCTGCTGGATCGCGTTGACCGCGTTGCCGGTCTCGTCCTGGATGGCGCTCACCTGCGAGGTGATCTCCTGGGTGGCCCGGGCCGTCTCCTGGGCCAGATCCTTGACCTCGGCCGCGACCACCGCGAACCCCTTGCCGGCCTCGCCCGCGCGGGCCGCCTCGATCGTCGCGTTCAGGGCGAGCAGGTTCGTCTGCTCGGCGATCGACGTGATCAGCGCGACGACCGTACCGATCTGGGCCGACGCCTCGCCGAGCCGGGCCACGCTGGTGTTCGTCGACTCGGCGGTGCGGGCGGCTTCGGCGGCCACCCCGGCGGCCTCGTTCGCGCTGTTCGAGATCTCCCGGATTGACACGCCCATCTCGTCGGCGCCGGCCGCCACCGCCTGCACGCCCGCCGAGACCTGACCGGCCGAATCGGAGACCGTACTGACCTGGGCCGACGTCTCCTCGGCGGAGGCGGCCAGCTGGGCCGACACCGCCGACAACTGCTCGGAGGCGGAGGCCAGCAGGTCGGAGTTCGAATGCACCCGGCCCACGGTTCCGGCCATCGCCGCCGCGGTGTGGTTGAGCGTCTGTGCCATCCGCCCCACCTCGTCGGAGCTGCCGACCTTGACCCGTACGGTGAGGTCGCCTGTCCCGACCCGCTCGAGGGCGCTCACGCATTGGGCCAGCGGCCGCACGATCAGCCGGGTGATGCCCAGCGCGAGCGCGATGCCGAGCAGGCCACCGCCGATGAGGATGACGATGACCAGCCATTTCGTCGACTGGTAGCGGCTTTCGGCGAGGTGCTGCTGCGCGGCCGCGGCCCGTACGGTGAGGTCGGCCAGGCCGGTCATCGGCGTCCGCACGTCGTTCATGGCCTCGGCCAGCGGCCCGATGCGGGCGGCCTGCAGCGCCGTCCGGTCGCGCAGGGCGGCGCTGGTCAGGATGCGGGCGTCGAGCACTTCCACGTACGCGGTCCAGGCCGTCTTGAAGGCGTCCTCGGTGGTCCGCATCTCGCCGCTCACCGAGAATTTTGCGAACGCCCCGGCGTACTCCTCGACCTGCTGCTCGGCCGTGGTCAGGGCCGTCTTCGCCTTGGTTCGCCCGGCCTCGTCGACGGCCAGCAGGTAGTCGTTGACGGCCAACCACGTACGGTTCACGGCCGACCGCAGGTTGCCCACGGTCTCGAGCTCCAGGCTGTGCTGATAGCCCGCGCCGACCTGATTGTTGGTCTCCCCGAGGCTGCGCAGCGCGACCATCCCGTCGATCACGCTGAACAACGTGACCGCGACGACGGCGAGCATGATCTTCGTGCCGACCCGCCGGTCGGTGAGCAGACGCCACACGCGTCCACTGTTGTTGTCCACCGTCACACCAGGCTCCCGATCCGAAGTTCCCGCCTCATCCAGCGAACACCGAACCGGCCTCAAATACCCCTAAAACCCCGATACCGGCCGACAGGCAGCAACAAGAGTCGATCTTGCAGAATCCCCGGATGAACAACGGACCGTGGACTCAGTTCTTCCGGAAGTCATCGATGGGTCCGGGCGTCTACGCACTGCGCGGGGCGGACACCTCGGCCGCCGATCGGGTGGAGAAGACCCTTCGTACGGCGGGCCTGGAGATCGCCGAACGCAACACGTACCGCGAGCCGGTCCTGCACGCGGCCGCGCTGCCCGGCGGCGCCATGTTCCGCGTCGTGCACGGCTTCGGCTTCGGGGGCATGCCGATGCGGCTGTGGGTGATCGGCGCCCGCCCGCTGCGGCACGTGCTGCGGCTGCTCGCCGTCGACCAGCCGGTGCGCCGGCTCTCGGGCGAGGAGGGCGCGCTCCCCCGGATCGAGGAGCTCGAGGCCGAGTGGGCGCGGTTCGTGGCGCGGCCGGCGGCGGAGCAGATCCGGGCGAGCGAGCCGTGGTTGCTGCTTGAGGGCTCGGCCAACCTCGAGACGATCCGGGCGGCGGCTGAGTGAGGGCGGCGCCGCCGGGGGCAGGGAACTCCCGGCGGCGCCGTCGATCGGTGGGTGGGTCAGCAGGAGAGTGGGTGGGTCAGCAGGAGAGGTTGCCACCCGTGGGGACGCCGAGGATGCCGGCGAACCGCGTGTAGAGGCTGATCCGGCTCTGCACCTGGCCTGGGTTGCCGCCGTTGCACTCGATGCTGTTGATGGCGCGGATCGTCGTGCCGAAGCCGTTGCCGTTGACCATCGCGTTGTGCGAGGTGGTGCCCGCGGCACCGGTGCCGGTCATCCAGTACCAGAGGCCGGTCTGCCACGAGATCGACGAGTTGGTGGCGACCAGGTTCGGGTTGTTGAGCAGGTCGACGCCGAGTGCGTTGCCCGCCGCGTAGTAGTTGAAGTTCCAGCTCAGCTGGATCGGGCCGCGACCGTGGTACGCCGACTGACCGGCCGGGCACCCGTACGGCTGTGAGGTGTCGCAGTAGTGCGGCCAGTTCGCCTGGTTGATCTCGTCGATGTAGACGAGCCCGCCCGTCTCGTGCCCGACGTTGGCGAGGAAGGCCGCGGCCTCCTGCTTCTTGACGGTGTCACTGCCCGACGTGGCGAAGGCGGGGAACTTCTTCATGGCGTCGGTCAGACCCGCGTACGTGTAGAAGCTGTTCCGCCCCGGGAACATCGAGTTGAACTGGGCCTCGCTGACGACGAACCCGCCGCCCCCGCCACCGTTGTTGCCGCCGCCCCCGCCGGTGCAGTTGTAAGGCGACCAGTACCAGGTGCTGATCACCGGGTCGTAGCCCGGGTTCTCGTGGCTGGCCTGGTAAAACTGCCCGTTGGTGTAGCGGACGATCGCACCCGCGGCGTAATACTGCCCGGCGACCCAGTTGGGATAGTTGCAGTTCGTAGTGCCGCCGCCACCGCCACCGCTGTTGCCGTCGCAGGCGCCGTTGTCCTGCCACACGTTCGAGCCACCGGTGCTCGGCGCCTCGCCCTGGGTCCACCACTTGGCGGTCCAGTTGCGGCCGTTGTAGGACGCGGTCATGCCACCCGTGTAGACGGCACTGTTGTTGTAGGGGGTCACGCACGCGGCGGCCGCTTGGGATGCCGTCATGGGCACCACCGCGCCGACCACGCCCAGCACGAGCGCGCCGAGCAGCGTCAGCAGACGTTTTCTCTTCATGGCGGACCTTTCGAGCGCCGGGGGGATGAAGGACGCGCGCGACACATTGACGAAAGCAAATACTTAAGGCTTCGGTCAATACTTCTGCAAAGAAACCTTATTGTTTGTGGCGAGACAGCCCTCGATACCCTGACCCGATGCCACCCAGGTCCCGCCCCCACACCCCGGGCGGCGGCGACGGCGGCGACCCGCCCCCACCCCGGCGCCGGCCAGGCGGCGGCTCGGGCAACGGCGGCAACGCCCGCAGCATCGCCGACGCCCAGGCCCAGACAACCGGCAAAGCCCGGGACGGCCGCGCCGGCACCAGCGATCGGTCTACCGGCTCCGGCTCGCCCGCGACCCCGGCCGGACCGCCGTGGCGCGCGTCCGACGCCGTCACCGGGGCCGGCGCGGGCAAGGATCTGAGCCCACCGCACCGGCGGCACACCGTCACCGGGTCACGGCACGGCAAGATCAGCGCGGAGAACTCAGTTTTCCTGCGTGGTCAGGAGCACCTCGGGGCCCGGGACGTGGAGGCGATCGCAGCTGGGGAGGGCCGCTGGAACTCCGACACCCAGCGATACGAGATCAACGGCCGGTCGTACGGCGTGGAGCCGAGCGGCCGCATGTTCCCCGACTCCGGTCCCGGTATGGTCAAACTCGACCGCAACGAGTACGCCGCCCTCAAAGAGATAGCCCAGGTCAACGGCGATCTGTCTGCGGCACCGCAGCTCACCAGGGCCCCGCGTTTCGCCTCCAATCCGGACGCGGTGGCGAAGGCAAAAGCGATCTACGACGGGACGTACGAGCCGTGAACTACGGTTTTCTGATCTTCGGGGAGCTGGATCGAGGAGCGCTCGCGACGGCCTTCGCCGAGATGCTGTCGCTCGCGCCTGAGGCGGTCGACGTAGCACTCGAGGATGCCGTCGCCGACCGCGACTGGGAGGCGGCGGTCCTCTGCACCGTCTCGCCCGTCGCCGGCGAGTTCCATTGGTACCTGGACGTCTACCTCGGCGTCGCCGTGGCCGGCCCGCCTTCCGAGTCGGTCGCCGGGAGCTGGCTGGCCGCGCGCCTCAAGACCGTCGTCGCCTGGGAATCACAGCAGTACCCACCCAGCGCGTTCTGGCTGGTGGGGCCGGACGGCCGACGTACCCGCGCCCGCATCTACGAGGAGGACAGCGACGACGACCTGCCGACCGTTTATCAGATCGACGCCGTCGAGCACCCCGTCGCGGCGCTGCCCGGCCTGCCCGTGGCGCCCCTTCCCGAGGTGATCCGCGAACACCGGATGCCGACCCCCGTCCGGGATCGGCTCGTCGAGGAACTCGGACCCGGAGCAGACCGGAACATGACCATGTGGCTCGGCGGATGGGAGAGCGTGGTCTCCCGCCTGGCCCAGGGCTGGCCCCCCGACGGCTGGTATCCGGCCGACTACTACCGGGAAGATCTGCAGATCCGCGACGAACTGACGACTGCCGTCGAGGCGCTGCCTGAGGCCGCCCGCGCGCTGGGCGAAGTGGACGCTCGCTTCGTCGAGCTGACCGAGGACGACGGTGGCCGGGCGTTGGCCGCCGAGACCGGCCCGCTGCCGCCGGATGCCTCGGACCGGTGGTGGTGGCGCCGCGTCCCCGACCCGTTGCCCTGGCGCGACGCCCCGGTTCCCGGCTGACGACGCCCTACTTGTCGAGGAGCCATCCCCGTACGGTGGTGGTCTCCTCGTCGGTGAAAGTCATGTCGACGGAGTCGGCGCGGCTGAGCACGTTGTCGACGAACGCGGCCCCGATCTCGGCCGCGGTGGGCGGGGGCAGCCGGAAGAGTGGGCAGCCGCCGAACGCCGCCCCGCGCACGACGAACGCGACCGCGCCCCGGCTGACCGGCACCCCCTGGTCGCGCAGCTGGTCACGGGACCAGCTCGTGCACTGGGTCAGGTTGAAGCGGTGCGACTCGACGTACGCGGCCAAGGTCTCGTAGATCGCCGGCCACCACGCCTGCGGCAGCCGCGGCAGGTCGAGCTGCCCGGCCAGGCGCTCGACGGGTTCGGGCTGGGCCGGGCTGGGCGTCGTCGTCGCGCCCGGGTCCGGGGCGTCGTGGCGGGTCTCGTCCCACAGGAAGAGCTGCGACATCCGCAGGTCGGGCAGCTTGAGACCGGCCACGGCGCGGGCGAAGCTGCCGAACCCGAACCAGTTGCTGTCGGTGATCGACTGCCCGAGCTGGGTGCGGAGTCGGGCGGCCAGCGAGGCCATGTTGAGCGGCTCGGTCGCGGCCGCGTACTCGCTCGAGACCACGTCCCGGAACGTCTCGTACGCCTCGCCCTGGTCGGTGTCGACCGGGAACTCCTCGTCCTCGTCCAGCTCGACCGGCTCGCCCTGCACCAGCTCCAGCAGCTGCTGGCTGTCGAGCACGTGGTCGGCGATCGAGGTGAACGCCTCGGCCGCGTCGGCCGGGGACACGATCATGGTGCGCCGGTCGGAGCGCCGCAGCCGCTGCAGCAGGGGCGTCATGTCGGAGTCGCCGGACGCGATGACGAACTCGTCGTACCGGGTGTCGGCCGACAGCGCGTCGACGGCGTCCACCACGATCCGGATGTCGGCCGCGTTCTTGGTCCCGCTGTACCGCGGGCAGTCGATCACGTCGAAACCGGCCCGCACGAACCACGGCCGGAACTTCGAGAAGAACAGCCGGGTCTGCTCGCCGGCCTGGTCGGTGTGGTGGACCCAGCCCGCCGGGTTGAGATAGCAGCGCAGCACGAGCCACCGTCGCGGGGCCTCGGACGTGGCGGTCACCGACATGCGCCGCAGCCAGCCGCCCGGGTCGCTGGCGAACTGCACGGCGGCCTCGGGATCAAGCCGATAGAGCCCGCCGAACACGTTGTCGAAGTCGAGATAGAGCGCTGCCCGGACATGACCCACGCTCGCAACCTATCAACGCGGGCGGAGCAGTGCCCGCGCGCTGGGCGGAAACAGCGGGCGGAGCGGTGCCCGCGCGCTGGGCGGAAACAGCGCGCGGGCCTTCAATCAGACTCAGATCACGGGCTGCTGGGGAGCGACCCGCCAGAGCCGGACCTTGCTGTCGGCGCCGGCGGTGATCAGCCGCTTGCCGTCCGGAGTGATCCGCAGCGCCCAGACCGCGCCGATGTGCCCGGTCAGCGGCTCGCCCTTCGCGGTTCCGGTCGCGGTGTCCCACAGCCGTACGGTCCCGTCGTCACCGCCGGTGGCCAGGAGCTTCCCGTTCGCGTTGAACCGCATGGCCCGCACCGGCCCGGTGTGCCCGGCAAGGGGCTCGGTGGCCGGGCGCCGGGTCGCCATGTTCCACAGCTGTACGGTGTTGTCACCGCCGGACGAGGTGGCCAACAGCCGGCCGCCGCGCCCGAACGTCAGGGCGTAGACGGGCCCGGCGCTGCTGGTGAGCGACCTGCCCGCGGGGGCGCCGGTGGCCGCGTTCCACAGCCGTACGACGTTGCCGCCCCCGGACGCGGCCAGCAGGCGGCCGCCGGGGCTGAAGCTCACCGCGTACACCGGGCCGGGGTTCACGGCCAGCGGCTCGCTGATCGGCTCGCCGGTGCTGGTCTGCCACAGCCGTACGGTGTTGTCGTCCCCGGCGCCGGCCGTCGCGAGGCGCTCGCCGTCGGCGCTGAACGTGACCAGGCGTACGGGTCCGGAATGAGCCTCGATCGTGCGCACCAGCGCCCCGGTGGTCGGGTTCCAGAGCCGCACCGTGCCGTCGTCACCGGCGGTGGCCATCAGCCGGCCGGTCGAGCTGAACGAGATCGAGCGCACCGGCCCGACGTGCCCGGTCAGCACCGGACCGTTGCGCTGCCCGATGGTCGGGTCCCACAGCGACACCGCGCTGTGCCCGGCCACCGCCAGCAGCTTGCCGTCCGAGCTGAACGCGATCGTGTAGATGGGCCCGGTGCCGGCGGCCAGGTTCGGCCCGCCCCGGCGCCCGGTCGCCGTGTTCCACTGCCGGACGACCGCCTTGTTCACGGTGGCGAAGACTTTCCCGTCCGGGCGCAGGGCGATCAGGCCCGACGACCCCGGCACAACGCTCCGGTTACGAGCGCCGGCCGCGTCCGCGGTCTGCTCCTGGCTTGTGGTTCGCGGGGTGGCGTGCGCGGGGGCGGCGGCAAGTGCGAGCAGCCCGACCAGGGCCACCGCAACAGACCATCCGGCGCGGCGCCGATGGCCACCGACCGCATAGTCACTGCTCGTGTCTTTACGATCTCTCTTGGTAGTCACACCCCGCACGGTAATGATCACGCCCGCCGGGTGTTCGGCGTGTTCGCCGCGGTTCATCCGGCCGGGTTGCACCTCGGCGTTCGGGCCCACGAGAGCACAAGCGCCTGCACGCGATATACGCGCCGTATACGCGGCCGCGCTTTGCTACTTCCAGCACGAGGAAAGTCGGTCTCTTGCCCCTCCTCAGGAAGTCGTATGAAGATTCGCCTGCTCGGCCCGGTAGAGGTTCGGTCCCGGAACGCCGTGGATTCCGGCGCTCCTCGGCAGCGTGCGGTTCTCGCCGCCCTGGCCGTGGACGCCGGGCGGTTGGTGCCGACCGGGACGCTCATCGATCGAACCTGGGGCGAGGAGCCACCCCGGCAGGCACGCGAGGCGCTCTATCCGTACGTGGCGCGGTTGCGGCGGCTGATCACCGACGCCGCGGGCGCTGACGGAACCGAAGCGGCACTGCTGCGCCGGTCCGGTGGCTACCTGCTCGACATCGATCCGGACCTGGTCGACGCACTGCTTGTGGAGAAGCTGGCGGCCGGCAAGGGCGACGATCCAGTACGCGATCTGCGCCACGCCATGGAGCTGTGGCGCGGGGAACCGCTGGCCGGCCTCGGCGGGGCCTGGGTGGAGCGTACGCGGTCGGGGTGGTTGCGGCGGCGGGCGGAGACGGCCGTCGCGTGGGCGGAGGCGGAACTGCGCGAGGGCGAGCCGGAACGTGTGGTCTCGCCGCTGACCGAGCTGGTGGGCGAGCACCCGCTGATGGAGGGCCTGGCCGCCGCGCTGATGCGAGCGTTGCACGCCGCCGGTCGGGGGGCGGAGGCACTCACGTTGTTCGCATCCACCCGGGAGCTGCTGGCAGAGGAGCTGGGCGCCGACCCGGGGCGGGATCTGACCGAGGCCCATCGTGAGGTGCTGCAGGGCGGCGTGGAAGCGGTTGTCGCCGCCGGCGGACGGGTGCGCCTCCCACCCGACGTACCGGACTTCGTGGGCAGGTCACGGCAGACCGCGCAGCTTGAAGCGATGCCGGGACCGCTGACGGTCGTGACCGGCCAGGCCGGGGTCGGGAAGACGTCGCTGGTGGTGCACGCCGCGCACCGGCTCGCGGAACGGTTCCCGGACGGGCGAGTGTTCCTCGACCTCGGCGGGATCGGGGGCCGGCCAGTCTCCGGGGCGGAGGCACTGGCTCAGGTCGTACGCCTGCTGGGGCTGGACGACCGGGACGGGGCGGGGGCCGCCGAGCTCTACCGAGCGCACCTCGCGAACCGGCGGATCCTGGTGGTGCTCGACAACGCGGTGACGGAGAGTCAGATACGGCCGCTCCTGCCGTGGGACGGCGGGTCGGTGGTGCTGGTGACAAGCCGCACACCGCTGGCCGGGCTGACGGCGGAGCGGATGTGGCTGCCGGAGTTCGACGAGCGGGAGTCGCTGGATCTGCTGGCCCGCACGGCCGGACCTGACCGGGTGACGGCCGAGCCCGAGGCCGCACTGACGATCGCCACCATGTGCGGCCGGCTGCCGCTCGGGATCCGCATCGCGGGGGCACGTCTCGGCGTCCGCCGCCATTGGCTGCTGGCGGACCTGGCCGAGCGGCTGGCGGACCACCAACGGCGCCTGGACGAGCTCGCGGTGGGTGACCTGACGGTCCGGGCCAGCATCGCGTTGAGTCACCGCGCGCTGGAGCCGCACGAACAAGAGATCTTCCGGCTGCTGGGCCAGTTGCACGGGACGACGTTTCCGGCGTGGGCGCCGGCCACGCTGGCCGATGCGGCGGAGCCGGACATGGCAGGCACGCTGGAACGGCTCGTCGACTGGCACCTGCTCGAGGTGGTGGACCGCGACCACGCCAACCGGCAGCGGTACCGCATGCACGATCTGGTCTCGCTCTACGCCCGGGAGCTGCCAGGCGGCGCCGGGGCGGAGGACGAGCGGCGGGCGGCCCGGAGCGCGGCGCTGGACGTCTGGGTCACCGTCTTCGACCGCATGGAGAAGCGGCTGGTCAGCGGGGACCCGGCCGGTCCGCGTCACCCTTCGCGGCGCAAGTATCCGCTGGGCTGGGTGCCGGCGTTGCGGTCCGCGATGTCGGGCCAGGTCACCGACGCGGTGGGAACCGTGCTGGAGACGGGATGGTCGCTGACCGGCATCGTCGTGCCGCTGTCGTTCGAGCTGTGGTCGCAGTGGGACGACTGGGAGGCGACCCTGGCGAGCGCGCGGCACTCCTCGCGCCGGGCCGGGGACAGGCTGGTGGCATCGCGGTTGGACGAAGACGGGGTGCCGGAGTCGCTCACGGTCGAGCCGGGGGTCAGCGACCCGTGGGCCGGCATGGTGGCGAACGTGGAACGGGTGGTGCAGAGCTTCCGGCGGCTCGGCGACCTCGACTGGCATGCGATGTCGCTGCTCACCCTCGGCAACGTCAATCGGGCCCACGGCCAGTTCGCCTCGGCGGCGCGGACGCTGGACCGGTGCGTGGCGCTGTTCAACGAGGTCGGCAACCCGGACTGGCGCGTCGCGGCACTGCTCAGCAGGGCGAGCCAGCACGTCATCGAGGGCGAGCTGACCGAGGCGGTCCGGCTGTACCGCGGCTGCCTGGCGACCTTCGCCGATCGGGGCGACCCGCTCTGGCAGGCGTACACGCGGCGCGCGCTGGGGTATGCCTTCCAGCAGCACGGGCGCTTCGCCGAGGCGGTGGAGCAGCTGGAGCCGGCGGTGCCGGTGCTGCGCGAGCACGGCGACCGGGTCTGGGAGGGGCACACGCTGCTCAGCCTCGGCCTGGCGGAGCTGGGGCGAGGCCGGAGACGGAAGGCCGCCGGTCATCTCGACGCGAGCCTGGAGCTGTTCCGGGCGTACGGGGACCGGAGGAGCGAGGCCCTGGCGCTCCGGGCGCGGGCGCGAACCCGTACGGGCCTGGAGTCGGAACGCACCCTGCGCGAGGCCTTGGCGATCTTTCTGGCCTTGGAGGATCCGGGCGGGGCGGCGCTGGTGCTGCGCGGTCTCGCGGCGTTGTCGTCATCGCGGGGTCAGGCCCGGGCCGCGGAACGGTATCGGCGGCTCGCCCGGTCGGCGAAGGTGTGACCGGGCGAGCCGCTCTGACATCGTCAGGCGTTGCGCCAGTTTCCGTAGATGTTGCCGTTGACGTTGTCAGCGACGATGACCCGGGCGCGCGAGATGATCCTGCCGTTGGAGGCCTTGGACATCGAGAAGGTCGCGGGCGAGCCGTCACACGGGTCGTCGTCGTAGCGCCGCTTCGGGGTGACCCAGTTGGCGCCGGTGACGTAGTCGACCTCGAACAGGACGAACGCCTTGTTGCCGTTGTTGCACAGCGGGTCCCGGACCGACAACGAGATCGGGTTGATGGAGAGCTTGTCGCCGGAGAAGGTGAACGTGGCGCTGCCGCACGCCCAGGCCCCGCACGCGTCCGACCGTACCGGCGCGGCCATCGCCGGCGAGCTCGTGCCGAAAATGGCGGCCGTCGCGGCCACCATCCCGGCCAGGGCAGTGCCGATTGCCTTGCGCTTCATGAATCCTCCGTGCTGGTGGGAACGAATTGCCACCACTGTGGTCCGGAGGACCGGGCCAAAACCTTGCGAAGACCTTGAGGCCGGCCGCAAGGTAATCATCCGGCGAGCGCCTCGACCATCGACGAAGACAGCAAAACGGCCCTTCACCGATGGTGAAAGGCCGTTCATGCTTGTGCGCCCGAAGGGACTCGAACCCCTAACCTTCTGATCCGTAGTCAGATGCTCTATCCATTGAGCTACGGGCGCTCGGTGCGTTGCCAGCATACACACTGGCTCTGCACGCGGAGACTCCGGGATTCGAACCCGGGAGGGGCTATAAAACCCCAACCGCATTAGCAGTGCGGCGCCATAGACCAGACTAGGCGAAGTCTCCCCGGTGGCCGCGACGGCCACCGACGGTTGAGGATACCGGACCCGCCGAGCGCCGCACAAAGAGGTTGCCATCCGGCGGGTCGGACCCTTCTCCAACAGGTGAAATGTTGCCATGGGGGATAGGCTTCCGCGGCATGGAGGACAACCCGCCGCCCGAGCGCCGCAAGCCCCCGCGCGCCCGCACGTCACGGCCGCCGTTCAACGCGCCGGGCGAGGCGCCGCCGGGTGAGACGCCTCCGAAGCGGCCCCGGAAGGCCCCGCCCGCGGTGACCTTCCAGCCGCCGGGTGCCGAAAATCACCCCAAAGAGCCCTCTCGTACGGATCCTGGTGGCACCCGCTCCTCCGGCGCCGAGTCGCCCGACCAGCCCGCGTCCGCTCGCAGGGCTCCGGCCGAGACCCCGCCGCCGGCTAAGAAGGCCACCCCACCCCAGAAACGCCCGGCCAAGAAGGTCGCCGCCGCGGCCAAGACCGTGCCCGCGGCACCGGTCGCGCCTGCGCCTAAGGCGACCAAGAAAGCCACTCCCGCCAAAAAGACCCCACCGCCACCCGCGACACCCGAGCCGCCCTCGGCATCGAAGCCCACCCGCTCCGCCGGTCCGCCCGCCCCGGCCAGCAGCCCCAAGCCGGCGCCCGCCGTCGACGTGGAAGTCATAAAGCCGGCCACGCACGAACCCCCAGTCCCGCAGCCCGAGACCGACCGCTGGGCCAAGCTGCTGGCCGATCCCGTGCACACCCCCGAGCTTTTGGCCCTGGCCGCCGTGGCCACCATCGGTCCGAGGGCCCGGGCCTGGGCCGCCGCCACCAGTTCGGCCTATCCCGCGGCCACCCCCGGCGCGCTGGCCCGGCTGGCGACTCGGCAGTTCACCCGCTTCGGCGCGCTCACCAGCTTTTTCGGCGCGCTCGCGGGGTCGTACGCGTCAATTGCTCTGGTCTCGACCCGGTCGCTGACCGACGCCGAGTTGGTGCTGCACCTGGCGGCCGCGCATGGGCTCGACCCGACCGACCCGCGCCGGGCCGTCGACCTGCTGGTGATCACCCAGGTGCACGAGACCGTGGCCGACGCGGAGGAGGCCCTGGCGACCACGCTAGGCGCCGAGCCGACCGCCAGCGGGCTGGGCGACGCCGTGTGGCGGCTGGGTCGCATCTTTGTGCAGCGCAGCGGCAGCTGGACGGTCCTGCGTGCGATCAACCGCTACTTCCCCGGGGCCAGCCTGCTCGGCGCCGTGCTCACCAGCGCGGCCGACGCCCAGGCCACGGCCGCCCGCGCCGTGGCCCATTTCAAGGGGCTCACACCCAGGTGAACCAGGATTCCGGCAGCAGGGCGTAGCCCACGAAGGCCACCACGTCGAGGAGCGTGTGCGCCACGATCAGCGGCATCACGCGCTTGTACTTGAGGTAGAACAGCGAGAACACGACGCCCATGACGGCGTTGCCGATGAACGCGCCGAAGCCTTGGTAGAGGTGGTACGAGCCGCGGAGCACGGCCGACGTCGCCACGATCGCGATCGTGGACATGCCCCACTGCTTGAGGCGGGTCATCAGGTAGCCGACGACGATGACCTCTTCCAGCACCGCGTTCTGGATGGCGGCCAGGATCAGCACCGGCACCGCCCACCACACGGGCTGCAGGGCCGCCGGCACGATCTCCGCGTTGATGCCGAGCAGCTTGGCCACGTACACCAGAAGGAGCCCGGGAATCCCGATGCAGGCGGCCAGCAACGTGCCCCAGCCCCAGTCGAAGCGTTGCCGATCGAACGACAGGCCGAGCTCGGTGCGGGGCGAGATGCGGTCCCGCAGCAGCAGATAGAGGGCCAGCGCGACCGGGATCAGGTCGAAGAACGTGCCGAGCAGTTGATAGGTGAGGTCGAGGTACGGCCGCGGCGACTGCGACGCGTTGAGCACGGCCGCCTGCTGCGAGAGGGGCTTGTCGGCGGTCAGTTTGGCGATCAGCGAGACCACCGCATAGATCGCGCTCTGCCCCAGCGACAGCAGAAGCACGATGATGATCTCGGCGGTGAGGATCGGCCGCGTGGCCTGCTGGCGCTCTAGGGTCACGCGCCAACTGTAAGAGCAGTCACTCGATGGATACTTCGGGCCTCGACGTAAACGGACGAATCGGGGCAAGCGTCACGGCATGAAATGAGATGAGTCGCACGAGCCGTGCGTCGCCTTTCCGACTCTTCTGCCCACGCTGAGGGCATGGGAGACCTCGGACGCATGCTCAAGGAGAGCTGGAGCCTCGTCGAGGAGCATCAGGAGAAGGTCGCCGGCTATTTCTACGCGCGCCTGTTCCTGTCCAATCCGGCCCTGCGGGATCTGTTTCCGGTGCACATGGACGTTCAGCGCTCGCGGCTGCTGGACGCGATCGTACGGGCCGTGCAGACCCTCGAGGATCCGGAGAAGTTCGACGAGTACCTGCGCGCCCTCGGCCGCGATCATCGGAAGTTCCACGTGGAACCAGAGCACTACGAGATTGTGGGGGGTGCGTTGATCGAGGCCATGCGTCAGTACGCCGGCGAGGAGTGGAGCGTCGAGTACGACCAGGCCTGGGCCGACGCGTACGCGACCATCGCCTCGAAGATGCTGGGCGGGGCGGAGGCCGACACCAACCCGCCCTACTGGTACGCCGAGGTGGTGGCGCACGAGCGGCGGGCCCAGGACATCGCCGTCTTCACCGTGCAGCCGATGCAGCCCCTCGAGTTCCGCGCCGGCCAATACCTGAGCATCGAGTGCCCGCGAATACAGCCGCGGCTGTGGCGCACCTACTCGGTCGCGAACGCCCCACGCCGCGACAACACCCTGGAGTTCCACGTACGGGCGGTCGGCGCGGGCTGGGTGTCCAGCGCCCTCGTACGGCGTCTCGAGGTCGGCGACATGATCAAGCTGGCCGCCCCGATGGGCACCATGAACCTCGACCGCCGCTCGACCCGCGACACCGTGTTCGTCGCGGGCGGCACCGGCCTGGCCCCGATCAAGTCGCTGCTCGAGGAGCTCACCCGCTACAACCGGACCCGCTGGGTGCACCTGTTCTTCGGCGCCCGCAACCGCGAGGACCTGTACGACCTGGCCGAGCTCAACCGGCTGGCCGCGCGCTACCCGTGGTTGTCGGTGGTGACCGCGTGCAGCGACGACCCGACGTTCCCGGGCGAGCAGGGTGACATCTCCGAGGTGGTGGCGCGCTACGGCCCGTGGAGCGAGCACGACTTCTTCGTCTCGGGCTCGGGCCAGATGGTCAAGGCCACCCTGAAGACGCTCTCCGAGCTGCAGGTGCCGTCGATCCGCATCAAGTACGACAGCTTCACCGACTTCTAAGAGCCTTCTCTAGTACGCCCAGGGCCGCCCGCTCTGCGTGTAGTCCGGCACGAGGTTGGACTCCGCGTTCATCCGGTCCACGTACAGCCGTCCCTCGAGGTGGTCGATCTCGTGCGCGACCAGCCGGGCCATCGCCCGCTCGAAGCGCGTGATCACGCGGGTGCCGTCGTACCGGGCGTGCTCAACGTCGATCAGCAGCGGCCGCCGCACCAGCCCGCGGTAGTCGAAGAACGACAGGCAGCCCTCGTACTGCTCGTCGCGGTCGCTCGACTCCCCGACCACCCGCGGGTTGATCAGCACCACCGGCTCGGCGTCGCGGTCGGCCGGGCGCACCACCGCGATCGCCGCCGACCGGCCGATCTGCGGCGCCGACAGGCCCACGCCCTTCGTGAAGTCGTGCACCTGCTCGAGCCGGCCCAGGGCCGCGTGCAGCGCCGCGATCGCCTCGCGGGCGGCGGCCGCCTCGCGGGGAAGCTGGAAATGCCGGGCGCGCTGCCGCAGCAGCTCCGAGCCGCGCTGGACGATCCCGATGCCGCGCATCTGACCGGACGCGCGCGGCTGGCCGTTGCCGTTGCTCTCCGGGGCCAGCGCCGGGCACGTCGGGGCGCCGGCCGCCCGGAACCGCCACTCAAGGCGATAGCGCGCGTTCAGCTGGGGCGAGTCGGTCGACCACTCGAAGACCGCCCGGTCACCGTCGTTGTGCCGCTCCATCGGGGTGCGCACCGGCACCTCGGCCGCCAGCGACGTCTCCACGCCCCACACCTGCGGGTCGAAGGAGGACGGGAAGTCGAGCCGTACGGTCAGCCGACGCGTGGGCAGCCGCACCGCTCGCTGGAACCACTGACCCCACTTCTCCACGCTGATCGTGTATTCGTACTGGATGGTGGTCCGTTCGCCCGGGTAGAGCGCGAACTGGCCGCTCTCGTTGGCGAAGAGCAGCCACACCTCCTTGGACGCGTCCCGGTCGAGCTTGATCCGCCACTGCATCGGCTCGATCGCGGTGCCCTCGCCGGCGCACGCGCTCAGGGCCAGCTCGTCGAACGTGAGCGGGTTGTCGCGATGGTGGCGGTTCGAGCCCGTCGGGTCGTTCGGGTAGCGGTCCACGGCGATCTTCACCAGATAGCGCGTCACCGGTTCGGAGCCCGCGTTGTAGAGGGAGCGCCGCACCCGGCAGCGATAGACACCTTCCTCGTACGCGAGCTCGGCCACCTCCCGCTCGACGATCAGCCCGGTGCCCGGCGGCAGCCACTGCACCGGCACCGGTGGGTCGCGGTGCAGGGCCGTGCTGCGGGCATGGCGGAGCTCGTCGTACTCCTGGAAGCGCTGCCAGATGACGCCGCCCGCCCCGAGCACGGCCTCGGCCCGGCGGGCGAAGTCTTCGGTCGGCTTGTGCCGCCGTCCCTCGACGTGGCTGACGTAGGACGGGTCAAAACCCATGCGCGCGGCGAGCTGCTTCTTGCTCATGCCCCGCTCGACCCGCCAATGCGCCAGCGCCGTCACGAACTGGTCAGCGGCCCGCTCGACGGGCGAGGTGGTCATCATCGATGTCCCCTTCGCGGACGAGAATTTCAGTGTCGTCGCCGCTCGTGTCCGGATGGTGCTAGTAGCGCGTACACGACAGATACCTTGACGAATCAGGCAACGTGCGCGCGGTCGGTTAGGTGACCCTTGCGCAGGGTATTCGTCCGAAATAGGGGCTTGGTTAGGCTAGCCTTACAGGTGTACGGTGGGTCGTCGTCACGGAGGCGTTTCGGCCTGCGGGACCTTTCTTCGACTCTCATCGAATTTGGCGAGGTGAATGCGGTGACCCGGACGTCGACGTCGCCGCGTGGTGGGTGCCGCCGATGACCACCGCCCTCACGCGTGCCGCACGCACCGTCACCGCCGCCGACCCCCTGGCCCCTGTGACGGCCACCCTGCGCGCGATGTTCGGCACAAGCACCGAACTGCCCGGGGTCGCCCCCGATCTTGTGGTGCACGACACCTCCGGTTGGTCGCCCGCGAGCGTCCTCGCCGGCCACGATCTCGGCACCCTGCTCGACTCGTCGCACCGCCGCTGGAACGCCCAACCCCACGCCGCCGCCGCGCTGGCCTGGAAGGCGTACACGTATTGGCTGGCCCTGCCGGCCGTGCTCGGTTACGCCTCGGCCCGCCGCGTGCCTTTGCTCACCGCAGACAACGTGCTCGTCCACTTCAACGACCCGCGCCCCCTGGTCACGATCGGCCTGCGCGCCGACACCCCGGTCGCGGTCCTGCCCGGCGACCCGATCGCGATCTCCGGCCTGCCCCACGTACGCGTCGTCCCCGACGAGACGGCCCTGCTCGGCGAGCTCCGGCGCTCGCTGCTCGACCAGCACCTGACCCCGCTGCTCGACGCCATTCACGACCGCGTACGCCTGGGCAAGCGCACCCTGCTGGGCTCGCTCTCCTCCGGCGTGGCGTACGGGGTGCTCCGCTCGGCCGACGTGCTGCCCGGCCCGTCCGCCGAGACGATCGCCCAACTGCATGGGGCCCTCGGCGTCGAAGACCTGATCGAGCTCGTACCGGGCCGCAACGGCAAGCTCGACGTCCAGCGCAAGACCTGCTGCCTGGCCTTCACGCTGCCCCAGCCCAAGGTCTGCAAGGGCTGCTGCATCAAGTCCTGAGTCGGACCGTTGGCCGCCTTGGATGGCACTCGCTTGTTGAATCCCACCATGCCGCCCTCGCGGCAGGCGTCCCGACCAGTAAGTGAGTACTCACATCTCTGAAGCTGGCAGGTTGCTCCGCCACCCTGAACCGGTAAGTGAGCACTCACATCCCAACGAGCGCAGCGCTCGACTACCTCCAACCGGGTAAGTGAGTACTCACATCGCCAACGAGCGCGGCGCCTGACCACGCTCACAGACCAAGGCGAGACGCACCCGCCCGACCGGGTAAGTGAGTCCTCACATCGCCCGTCAGCCGAAGCGACCTGCCCGCCCCCCAGCAGGTAAGTGAGCACTCACTTCCGAACGAGCGCGGCGCCCGACCACCTCCAACCGGGTAAGTGAGTACTCACATCGCCAACGAACACGGCACCCGACCACGCTTGTAAACCGAGGCGACCCACCCGCCCGGCCAGGTAAGTGAGTCCTCACATCGCCCGTCAGCCGAACCGACCTGCCCGCCCCCCAGCAGGTAAGTGAGCACTCACTTCCGAACGAGCGCGGCGCGGTCACGTCCGTTGGCGTGGTGTAAGAGCCGGTCACCGCAGATCCGTGTGTGCTGATGCTAGGCCGCGATCTCGACGATCTGGTCGGTTTCTGGCTGGTCAGCATCGGTGGTGATGGGTGTGAGGCG
>NZ_JAENHO010000025.1 GCF_016785085.1 Paractinoplanes lichenicola | reverse complement strand
CGATGGGCTCGGTCGGCGACTCCTACGACAACGCGCTGATGGAGAACTTCTGGTCGACCTTGAAGATCGAACTGGTCTACCGAACGTCGTGGCGGAACCGTGACGAGGCCGAGAACGCGATCTTCGAGTACATCGACGGCTGGTACAACACCCGCCGCATCCAACGCGAGCTTGGCTACCTCAGCCCCGACGAATACGAGGCGGCCTGGCACGCCCAAACCGAGCCAGATAACCTCACCCCTGCCCCGACCGGAAGCAGGTAACCACCGCTCCGTCGAAACGGGGGGAACTCAGGCCCGCGTGAACGGCGCCGGTCGGGGCGTCCGCGCAGACTGGGTTGACTGGGTTGACTGGGTTGACTGGGTTGACTGGGTTGACTGGGTTGACTGGGTTGACTGGGTTGACTGGGTTGACTGGGTTGACTGGGTTGACTGGGTTGACTGGGTTGACTTGGTTGACTGGTGGTCACGCCGACCGGCCCGGGCCGCTGACCTGCGGCTATTCGCGCACACCGCACGGAACGCGGGACAGTCCGGCTGATTGCCGGTGCCCGTGGGGCGCATGGGGAAACTACGATGCGGCGCATGGCATTGATCCACAAGGCGACTTTGAGTCCCACCAAGGTTGAATTGCTGGCTGCGTGGCTCCCGAGCCGCTCGTGGTATCAGGGTGCGGAGGGCGCCACGGTCGAGCGGGTGGCGTCCTACCGGTTCGACGACCCGGAGGGCGAGGTCGGCATCGAGACCATGCTGGTCAAGGCGGGCGACGGGCCGACCTATCAGGTTCCGCTGACCTATCGGGCGGCCGAGCTCGAGGACGCCGGCGAGTGGCTGGTCGGCACGACCGAGCATTCGGTGCTGGGCCGCCGCTGGGTCTACGACGGCACGGGCGATGTCGTCTACGCCGAGGCGCTGGCGCAGGCCCTGCTCACCGGGAGCGGCCAGGCCCAGGAGTTCATGGAGGTCGACGGCCACCTCGAGCCGCGCCAGCCCAGCATGACGATCACCACCAGCCTGATCAGCGAGTTCGCCGAGGCCCGCGCGGTCACGGCGATCACGCACGTCGACCCGGGTAACCCCACGGTGATCGAGACCGACAAGCTGACCCTGACGATCCCCCGCATCCTGGACCGCGCGGTCTCCCACCCGGGCGCGGTCCTCTTCGGCACCTGGCAGGCCGAGCCCGCCTCGGTGCCGCTGGCCTTCGCACTCCCCCGCTGACCCCGGCCCCAATCCCCCACCGAACACCAGCGGCCAACAAAGCGCCGCGCAGCATGAAGCGGCCAACAAAGCACCGCGCAACATGAAACGGCCAACAAGGCACCGTGCAGCATAAAGCGCGGCCAACGAAGCACCGCAAAGCAATGAGCGGCCAACGAAGCACCGCGAAGAACGAAGCGCGGCCGGCGAAGTGCCGCGAAGTATCAAGCGGCGCGACGAAGCGCCGCGAAGAACGAAGCGTGGCCCGGCGAAGCGCCGCGACATCCCCCGGACGCCCAGGGGGCCGATCCCGAAGTGGGGATCGGCCCCCTGGGCGTCCCGTCGTCAGCCACCGTCCGGGCCGGAGGCCGGGTGCGGCCTGGTGTCGCACCCAGCGTTGCCGCGGCGGCGTTGACCCGGCGTTGCGTTTGTGGCCTGGGCTTCCTCGTACGGGAAAGGAAGCCGCCACAAACGCGGAAAGCGCACCCACAATCGGGGTGCGCTTTCCCAGAACCGATCACTCATCGGCGAGGATCGCGTAAAGCTTGCGCTTCGTCTCGTTGAGGATCTCGAGGGCGCGCTGGCGCTGCTCGGGCGTGCCGTTGAAACCGACCTGCTTGAGCGCGCCCATGATGCCCACCGCGGCGTCGCGGAAATCCTGCACCTGGGACATCGTGTCGTCGCCGATGCCGGCCCACGGCGGATTCTCCGCGGCGGTCGTGGCCTCGGCCCGGCCGGCCTCGGTCAGCCGGTAGCTCTTGCGGCTGCCGTCGGCCTCGGGCTCGATCAGGCCCTCGTCCTCCAGCAGCTGCAGCGTCGGGTAGACCGAGCCGGGGCTGGGCCGCCAGATGCCGCTGGTGCGGGAGTCGAGCTCCTGAATCATCTCGTAGCCGTGCATGGGCCGCTCGAGGAGCAGCGCCAGGACGGCGGTGCGGACGTTGGGCCGCCCGCCTCGCCCGCCGCGACGGCCGCCGCGTTGGCCGGGGCCGCCCCACGGACCGCCGGGACCGAAATCGCCGGGGCCGCCGAACGGGAAGCCGGGCGGGAAGGTGAAACCGCGGTGACGGAAGCCGTGCGGGCCAGGGTGTTGGTGCCTCATGACTATCTCCGATCTGTTGTCGATAGTTAGACGATATATCGGCAACGTGTCGGCGGCAAGGGTTTCTTTGCGCGGACCGGGTTGCGATGGGTGTGGGCGGCCCCTGATCTGGCAATGTGATAGCTGTGCTGACGGTCCCCATTCGCCAGCTCGGTGAGTCCGAGCGCGCGCAGGTCGAGAAGGTCCTCGATCGCGACCCCTACGCCGGCGCTCAGATCGCCGAGCGGGTGGCGGCGCACGGGCTCAACTGGTGGCGTTCCGACGGCCGGATCTTCGGCTACGGTCCCGGCCGCCGCGTCGAGTCGATGATCTGGTCGGGCGCCCACCTCGTGCCGGTGTGCACGACGCCCGCCGCCACCGCCGCGTTCGCCGAGATGCTGGGGGCCGAGCCGCGCATCTGCTCGTCGATCATCGGCCGCTCCGACGCCGTGCTCGACCTTTGGGACAGGCTCGGCGGTCACTGGGGCCGCGCCCGCGACGTGCGGCCCAACCAGCCGCTGCTGGTGGCCGACCGCGACCCGATCATCCCCGCCGACCCCGAGGTGCGCCTGGTCCGCCCCAACGAGGTCGACGCGCTCTTCCCGGCCGCCGTGGCGATGTATACGGAGGAGGTCGGCGTCTCCCCCCTGCTCGACGACGGCGGCCGCGGTTATCGCCGGCGCATCGTCGAGCTGGTCAAGAGCAAGCGTGCCTACGCCCGGTTCGTCGGCGACCGCGTGATCTTCAAGGCCGAGCTGGCCATCGTGACCAACCGCACGACCCAGGTGCAGGGTGTCTGGGTCGATCCGGAGTTCCGCGGGCGTGGGGTGGCTGCCCCGGCCATGGCCACGGTGGTTCGCGACGCTTTGAGACGTGTGTCACCCACGGTCAGCCTCTACGTGAACGACTACAACACTGCCGCCCGCCGCGTCTACGCCCGCTGCGGCTTCGTCTCGGCCGGGTCTTTCGCGACGGTGCTCTTTTAACAGATCAACCGCTTTCCCGTACGAGTTCCGGCCGCCCGACAACCGCACATAACCAGGTCCCGCTTCTTCGGACGGGCTGAGTGCAACACCGGGCCGCCGCCAGCTACCGGCGGCGCGGGCAGGACGGCGGATCATGCGGGGGCGGGGCATGCCAGTCGCGCTGCGGGTCTGGACGCGAAAAGCCCCGCCGTCGGGACGGCGGGGCCTCGAATAGCTGTTGCGTCAGTGCACCGTGACCTGCGGCCCAGGAAGCAGGTCGCGCAGCTCCTCCGGGAGGTCGGCGCCCATCTCGTCGGCCAGGCGGAGGGCCTCCTCGATCAGGGTCTCGACGATGATCGACTCGGGGACCGTCTTGATGACCTGGCCCTTGACGAAGATCTGACCCTTGCCGTTGCCGGACGCCACGCCCAGGTCGGCCTCGCGGGCCTCGCCGGGACCGTTCACGACGCAGCCCATGACTGCCACCCGCAGCGGCACCGGCAGCCCCTCGAGCCCGGCCGTGACCTGCTCGGCCAGCGTGTAGACGTCGACCTGGGCCCGGCCGCAGGACGGGCACGACACGATCTCGAGACCGCGTTCGCGCAGGCCCAGCGACTCCAGGATCTGCTGACCGACCTTGATCTCTTCGACCGGCGGGGCCGAGAGCGACACCCGGATCGTGTCGCCGATGCCCTCGGCCAGCAGCGCGCCGAAGGCGACCGAGCTCTTGATCGTGCCCTGGAACGCCGGGCCGGCCTCGGTCACGCCGAGGTGCAGCGGATAGTCGCACTGCTCGGCCAGCTGGCGGTACGCCCGGATCATGACGACCGGGTCGTTGTGCTTGACCGAGATCTTGATGTCGCGGAAGCCGTGCTCCTCGAACAGCGAGCATTCCCACAGCGCCGACTCGACCAGCGCCTCGGCGGTGGCCTTGCCGTACTTCTGCAGCAGCCGCTTGTCGAGCGAGCCCGCGTTGACACCGATGCGGATCGGGATGCCGGCGTCGGAGGCCGCCTTCGCGATCTCCTTGACCTTGTCGTCGAACTGGCGGATGTTGCCCGGGTTGACCCGGACGGCCGCGCAGCCGGCGTCGATCGCCGCGAACACGTACTTCGGCTGGAAGTGGATGTCGGCGATCACCGGGAGCTGCGACTTCTTGGCGATCGCGGGCAGCGCCTCGACGTCGTCCTGCGAGGGGACGGCGACGCGCACGATCTGACAGCCCGCCGCGGTGAGTTCGGCGATCTGCTGCAGCGTCTTGTTGACGTCGGCGGTCAGCGTGGTCGTCATCGACTGCACGCTGACCGGGGCGCCGCCACCGACCGGCACGCTGCCCACCATGATCTGCCGGCTCTGGCGGCGGGGCGCGAGCGGCGGCGGGGGTACGGCCGGCATTCCGAGACTGATCGCTGTCACTTCACATCACCTATTTGAAGATCGTGATCGGGTTGATGATGTCGGCGGTAACGGTCAGCAGGGTGAACGCACCGCCAATCAGGATGACTGCGTAGGTGACAGGCATCAGCTTGTAGTAGTCGACACGGCCCGGGTCGGGCTTACGGAATCGAGCGTAGAGCCACGACCGCACTCTCTCGTACCAGGCGATCGCGATGTGACCACCGTCCAACGGGAGCAGCGGCAGCAGGTTGAAGATGCCGATGAAGACGTTGAGCGAGATGAAGATGTTGAGGAAGAGCTCGGGCACGCCGTTCTCGAGGGCCTCGCCACCGAGCCGGCTCGCGCCGACCACGCTGATCGGGGTCTCGGGGTCACGCTCGGCGCCGGTGATCGAATTCCACAGGGCGGGGATCTTGTCGGGGATCCGCTTCATGGCCTCGAACGTGTTTTTGAAGAGGAACCAGCCGTAGTCGGCGGTCGCCCCGAACCCGTCGGCCACGCTGTATTCGATCATGGTGGGCACGCTGCGCTGGTCCCACCCGACGCCGGCCACCGAGACCGTAGTCGTCGCGCCCTCGGAGTCGGTGATCGGCGCGCGCTGGGCGGCCACCAGGTCGACATTCGCCGTGGCGGTGGCGCCGGCGCGCTGATACTCCACCGGCACCGGGCCGGCCGGCAGCGCCCGGATCGCCTCGGTCAACTGCCCGTACGTAGTGATCGGGGTCTCGCCGACCCGGGTGATCAGGTCACCGTCGCGCAGGCCGGCCGCGAACGCCGGGCCCGCGATCGCGCCGTTCTGCCCCGGCACACAATCCTGCTGGGTGGTCGGCAGGTTGACCCACGTGCACTCGGTGATCGTGATGACCGGCTTCTGGGCCAGGGTGTCGGCGTCGGTCTGCGGGTAGGCCGTGTTGGGCAGGCCGAGCGAGATCGCGGCGAAATACGCGGCCACGGCGGCCAGCAGGAAATGCGTGATCGAGCCGGCCGACATGACGATCGTGCGCTTCCAGACCGGGAACCGCCACATCGCGCGGGGCTGGTCCTCCGGGGCGACGTCGTCGTCCTGCGGCGTCATGCCGACGATCTTGCAGAAGCCGCCGAGCGGGATCGCCTTGAGCCCGTATTCCGTCTCGCCCCGCTGGAACGAGAACAGGGTGGGCCCGAACCCGACGAAGTAGCGCGACACCTTCATGCCGAAGCCCTTGGCGGTGAGCATGTGGCCGAGCTCATGCAGGCTCACAGAGATCAGGATGGCCAGCGCGAAGGCGGCCACCCCCAGCCAGTACAGCATCAAGCTCCTTCTGCCGCAGTAGCGATCATCTGCTGTGCCTGGGTGCGCGCCCAGGACTCGGCCGCGAGCACCTCCTCGACGGTACTCGGCTCGGCAAATCGAGGAGCCGCCGCGAGCACCCGTTCCAGTGTGTCGACGATGCCCAGAAAAGGTAGCCGACCGGCGACGAACGCGGCCACACACTCCTCGTTCGCGGCGTTGTAGATCGCCGGGCGGCAGTGGCCCTCGCGGCCGGCCTGCTTGGCCAGGCTCACCGCCGGGAACGCCTCGTCGTCGAGCGGGCGCAGCTCCCAGTTGTGCGCCTCACGCCAGTCGACGCCCGCGGCGGCCCCCGGCACCCGCTCGGGCCAGGCCAGCGCAAGCGCGATCGGCAGCCGCATGTCGGGCGGGCTGGCCTGGGCCAGCGTCGAGCCGTCGGCGAACTCGACCATCGAGTGCAGATAAGACTGCGGGTGCACCATCACTTCGATGTCGTCGTAGGGCACGTCGAACAACTCGTGCGCCTCGATCACCTCGAGCCCCTTGTTCACCATCGTGGCCGTGTTGATGGTCACGACCGGGCCCATGTCCCACGTCGGGTGCTTGAGCGCGTCGTCGACGGTGACGTTCGCCAGCTCCTCGCGGCGGCGGCCCCGGAAGGCGCCCCCGCTGGCGGTCAGCACGAGCCGGCGCACCTCGGCCGCCGTGCCGCCGCGCAGGCACTGGGCCAGCGCCGAGTGCTCGGAGTCGACCGGCACGATCTGGCCCTGCTTGGCGATGCGCCGCACGAGCGGGCCCCCGGCGACCAGCGACTCCTTGTTGGCCAGGGCGAGGATGCGGCCCGACTCGAGGGCGGCCAGCGTCGGGGCGAGGCCGAGGCTGCCGACCACGCCGTTGAGCACCACGTCGCACGGCACGCGGGCGAGCTCGGTCATCGCGTCGGGCCCGGCCACGATCTTGGGCAGCTTGAAGTCGCCGGTGGCCCAGCCGCGGCGCTGCGCCTCGGCGTAGAAGGCGAGCTGCAGATCCTGCACCACCGTGGCGCGGGCCACGCCCACCACCTCGACGCCCAGCTCGAGGGCCTGGGCGGCCAGCAGCTCGACGTTTCCGCCACCCGCGCCGAGCGCCACGACCCGGAACTTGTCGGGGTTACGCCGCACGATGTCGATGGCCTGGGTGCCGATGGACCCGGTCGAGCCGAGCAGTACGAGGTCGCGCATGCCGCCCATCTTCCCGGACCGGTACGACACTCTCGCGTCGGGTCGCGGGCAACTGGGTATGAAGATCGCCATGACGGGGTGGGTCCGCCGGACGGCGCATGTGGCAGGGATGCCGTTCCGGCCGCTGCGGGGGCGTGATCTCGCCCTGCACGCGGCGGCGGTCACGTTCTACGGCGGGATCGCGGTGGTGCCGATCGCCCTGCTCGCAGTCTGGATCACCGGCTTGATCGCGGGCGCCGATCGGGTGCGCAGGCTCACCGGCCGCACCATCGCGGCGCTGCCCGACCAGATCGGGGCGCCTCAGGCCCTCAGCGCCCTGATCGACGCCGGGCTGCACCTGACGCCCCTGTTCGCGCTGGCCAGCCTGCTTCCCGCCACCCTGTACGGCGAGGGCCTGCGCCGGGCCTTCGTGTCGCTGCGCAGCCACGAACCGGGCGTCGAGTCGCTGGTCGGCTGGCGCGGCCGCCTGGCCTGGCTCCCGTTGATGGCCGCGGCGCCGGCCCTGACGCTGGCGATGTTCCTCGCGCTGCCCTCGACCAGCGGCCTCTGGCTGCGGGGCGGCTGGTATTCGGTGCTCGGTGTCGTGCTCTCGTTCCTGGCCGCCTGGCTGGTGCTCACCCCGGTGCTGATCTGGGTCTACCGCTACGTGGCGCCGGATCGTCCGCGCTGGCTCTCGACGGTGCTGGTCGGGTCGTTCTTCGCGGCCAACCTGTCCGGCTTCCTGCACGGTTTTGTGCTCTTCTGCTCGTTCCCCCTCGACCTGGGCGCACCGTTCGGCGGGTTCGACGAGATCGGCGGCATGGTGGCCGTGGGCCTGTGGCTCTACCTGTTCCACGTGATCGTGCTGGCCGGTTACGCGGCGACCCGCAGCGCCAGCGCCTACCAGGAACGGCGATCGTTCACATAGTCAGGCGCTACGCTCAAGCGTCATGACCGCTCACCCCGCCACCGGCCTCCCCACCCGGTCCGACGTAGTGATCATCGGCGCCGGTCACAACGGCCTCGTCTCCGCGATCCTGCTCGCCCGGGCCGGCCTCGACGTCGTCGTGCTCGAGGCCACCGACGTGATCGGCGGAGCCGCCCGCACCGAGCGCCCGTTCCCCCAGGCGCCCGGCCTCGGCCACTCCACCGGCTCCTATCTGCTGGGCCTGATGCCGCCCGAGCTGCTGCGCACGCTCGACGTCGACATCCCCGTGCTGCGCCGCGACCCGCATTACTTCCTGCCCACGCCCGGCCCGGCCGGCTCGCCCTACCTGCTGTTCGGCCGCGACCACGCGTCGACCCGCGAGCAGCTCGAGCGCTTCTTCTCGCCGCGCGACGCGGCCGCCGACGAGCAGCTGGCGGTCGAGATCGGCGCGCTGCGGGCCGACCTCGCCCCGGCCTGGCTGCAGGAGCCGGGCAGCGTCGAGCAGACCGCCGACCGTTACATCCGGCCGCAGCTGCAGAGCACGTTCATCGATCTCGTCCGCGGCTCGGTGGCCGACTATCTGGCCCGCTTCGGCTTCAAGAGCGAACTGCTGGTGAGCATGTACGCCGTGACCGACGGGCTCTCCGGCCTCAACGCGGGCCCCGACGACCCCGGCACCGGCCACAACTTCCTGGTGCACAACATGTGCCGCCTGCCCGGCTCGGACGGCACGTGGATGATCGCCGAGGGCGGCATGGGCACGGTCACCCGCACGTTCGCCGACGCCGCCCGGGCGGCCGGGGGCCAGATCTTCACCGAGGCCCCCGTGCAGGCCGTGACTGTCGACGGCGGGGCCGTGAGCGGGGTCGTGCTGGCCGACGGCCACCAGGTCGGCGCCCGCGTCGTGCTCGGCTCCTGCGACCCGTACCGGCTGATCGACCTGGTGCCCGCGGGGAGCCTGCCGGCCGAGCTGACCGACCGGATGGCCGCCGTGCAACGCCCCGGCAGCACGCTCAAGCTCAACCTGGCCCTGCGCGGCCTGCCCGAGTTCACCTGTCTGCCGCCCGGCTCGGCCTCGCCGTTCGGGTCGACGATCCACCTGCTGCCCGGTTCGGCCGGTCTGGCCGGCCGGCCCGGCACCGACTCGCCCATGGCCGCCCTGCGCGCGATGTGGGCCGACGTGCAGGCGGGCCGGCTGCCCGAGGAGCCGACCATCGAGTGGTATCTGCACACCACGGTCGACCCGTCGCTGCAGGACGCCGAGGGCCACCACTCGTCGGCGCTGTTCGTGCAGTCGGTTCCCTACACGCCCGCGGGCTCGTCGTGGGATCAAGAGCTTCCCGCGTACGTCGACCGGCTGCTGGACATCTGCGAGCGGTACGCGCCGGGCACGCGCGACCTGATCGTCGACATGATGCCGCTCACGCCCCCCGGCATCGAGCAGCACTTCGGCATCACCGGCGGCCACATCCACCACGTCGACAACACGGTCGCCTTCGACGAGCGCATGCCCTATTTCACCGGTCTCGACGGCCTGTACGCGGGTTCGGCGGGCGCCCACCCCGCGGGCAGCGTGATCGGCGCCGCCGGCCACAACGCCGCCAAGCGCATCCTCCGCGACCTGTCGATCGGCTGACTCGCTTTCGGCCGGTCCGCTGCGGGCCGGTCCGCCTGAGCCGGGTTGCTGCGGGCCGGCCGCCTCGATCAGCCGGTGAACCGGCGGCGGTAGTCCGCCGGGCTGACGCCGACATGCCGCTTGAACAGGGCTCGCATGTTGGCGCCGGTGCCCAGGCCCGAGCGGTGCGCCACGGTCTCCAGCCCATGGTCGCCCAGCTCGATCAGGCGGCAGGCCAGGGTGACCCGTTCGACGGTCAGCCAGGCCAACGGGGTGGTGCCCAGCTCGGCCCGGAAGCGGCGGTGCAGGCTGCCCGCGCTCAGTCCGGCCCGGCGGGCCAGGTCGGCGACGGTGATCGGCTCGTCCAGGCGCTGCTGGGCCCAGGCCAGCGCGGGCGCCAGGGACTGACCGGCGGCCGGAGGCATCGGGCGCTCCACGAACTGGCGCTGGCCGCCGTCGCGATAGGCGGCGAAGACGAGCCGGCGGCTGACGTGGTTGGCGACCTCGGCGCCGTGGTCGAGCCGCACGATGTGCAGCCCGAGATCGAGCGCGGCGGCACTGCCGGCCGAGGTCAGCACGTCACCGTCGTCGACGAACAGGACGTCGGGTTCGAGCGTCACCGCGGGGAAGCGCTGCCGGAACTCGTCGGCCAGATTCCAGTGGACGGCCGCCCGGCGCCCGTCGAGCAGCCCGGCCTCGGCCAGGGTGAACGCGCCCGTGCAGAGTCCGACCAGGCGGGCCCCGCGCTGGTGGGCTCGGCGCAGGGCGGCCAGCAGCACCGGACGGGACGGCGTCTCGACATAGGGCCGGTTGGGCACGATCACGGTGTCGGCCCGGTCGATCTCGTCGAGCCGCCCGACCGCGCCGATGCTGAACAACGCGTCCCGCATCGGCGTCGAGCGGCGCGGGGCGACCACCCGCAGGTCATAAAGCGGGAAGCCGATCTCGGGCCGCAGCGGACCACCGAAGATCTCACAGGCACAACCGACCTCGAACGGATTGGACTGCTCATCGACGACAAGCACGACCCGGTGTGAGGATCCTTGCGGCATTGGCCATTCCTACCACTGCCACCGGCCCGCGCACGGGTTCACGATCGACCAATGCTCACGAAACACGCGGTAGCGGACGAGGCGGCCACCCTCACGGAGTTCTGGTCCCAGCGGGTGCTCACCCGGGCCAACGGCAACCTGTTCAAGGTGGCCAAGGGCACCCGCTCGACGAACTGGCACTCCCACGACGACCAGGACGAGACGTTCCTCCTGCTCTCCGGCCACCTGACAATCCAACTACGCGACGGCGAGGTCCCCCTCTCCCCCGGCGACCTACTAGTCATCCCCCGCGGCGTCGAACACTGCCCCCGAGTCGACGGCGACGAGGCCCACTTCCTCCTGATCGGCCCCGACGTAACGTCCAATGCAGCCGGCGGCAAACCCGCCTGGAGCCACACCGACAGCACTCCCACCTCGACCGGCCCCGCCGCAACGTCAGACACCGCTGGCGGCAAGCCCAACTAGAGCCCCAACGACAGCACCCCCACCCCCAAGCCCTTCGGGGTCGGATACTTCCGGGGTCGGAACGCCCTCGGGATTGCGCTTGGGAGTCGGCGCTGAGGGTTGGCGCTTGGGTTAGCGCTGGGGGCTGGCGCTGGGGGCTGGCGCTGGAAAAGTTGGCGCTTGGGTTGGCGCTGGGGGCTGGCGCTGGAAAAGTTGGCGCTTGGGTTAGCGCTGGGGGCTGGCGCTGGAGAAGTTGCGCTTGGGTTAGCGCTGGGGGCTTGGCGCTCGGGGTTTGACGCTTTCGGTTTGCGCTTTGAGGTCTGGCGCTTCTGGGGTTGGGCGCAACCACTCACTCACGTCGCCGTGGTGGGGTGAGCGTTTTGGGCGCGCCAGCGCCCTGCTCGCCCCGCCGCGGTCCCCGCGGGAGCGACGGTCTGCACCCACCACCCCGCGAGGACATCTGCATTTGATTTGGCAGGAGCGACGGCCACCCACCACCCCGCGAGGACATCTGCATTTGATTTGGCAGGAGCGACGGCCACCCACCACCCCGCGAGGACATCTGCATTTGATTTGGCAGGAGCAACGGCCACCCACCACCCCGCGAGGACATCTGCATTTGAATTGGCAGGAGCAACGGCCACCCACCACCCCGCTGGGACATGGGCATTTGAAGTTTGCCGCTTTATGCTTTTTCCGTTTTTTCTGCCCGAATCTTATGCCCCACGCTGGTCAGGCACCGGCCGCTGGGGAGGTCGAATTTCCAGCCGTGCAGCTGGCAGGTCAGCACGTTGCCGTCGACAATGCCGAAGCGGCTCAGGTCGGCCTTGAGATGCGGGCAGCGGCGCTGGACGGTCCAATCACCCAGAACCGTGTCTTCCGCCTCGACGGCCTTCTCGTGCTCGTCGTACCAGCCCTCGGCGTATTGCAGGCGCTCCTCGGAGAGGCACTTGAAGAACGCGTAGACGTATTCGTTGTATTGCCCGATGCGGGCGGCGGAGAAGCGGCAGCTCAGGAAAAGCGAGTTGACCCAGTCGCCCTCGTCGATGTGGATGAGGTGCTCGATCAGGGCGCGGCCGGTCTTGAAGCGGTAGCGCACCTTCTCGTCGGCGTAGGGGCGGACCTGCTTGCCGGGGAAGTCGACGACGATCGACTCGACGACGTTGCCGTCGGGGCCGAACGAGTCGGTCAGGTCGAAGCGGACCGGGCCGCCGACGCCCTGGGCCATGTAGATCGACTCTTCGAGCAGGGGTTCGATGCGCTTCTTCATGGCGCCGAGCACGTCGATCTCGGGGTGGCGCCAGGAGGCCTTCTCGGCCGCGATGACCGGGGCCTTGCGCTCGCGCATCTCCTCGAGGTGGGCCTGCTTGTTGGCGAAGAACTCGTCGACGTCGGTCGGGTGAGTCGTGGAGATCGAGGACTCGGACAATTCGGAAACCGAGCCGGGCAGCAGGACAACGCCGTTGGTGCCGCCGACCTTCGCGTACTCCGAGATGAAGACCGACTGGTCGGGGAAGATGTTGCCCTCGTCACCGAAGATGTCGTTGAACTTCCAGAGCGAGTCGTCGAGGAAGCACGGCGGGCCGGCGATCGGGAAGACGTGGTCGGCCTTGAGGTCGTCGATGTAGCGCCACGTGCGGTCGAACTGGCGGTCGCGCTTCTGCTTGCCGAAGGCGGTCTTGGCCGCGTCGGGCAGCTCGTAGACCATCGGATACCAGATCGCGCCGGAGAACTGCAGCATGTGGGCGTGCACGTGGCCCAGCTCGTTGAACCGGGTCAGGTCGGTCGGGCGGGCGTCATTTTGATTGAGCATCCGGACGCCGTCGTGCTCGACCCACAGCGACGAGTCGCCGATCGGGCCGTCGGTCGGGCTGATCAGCGCCTGGATCATGATCTTGAGGCCGCCGTCGAGCTCGTGCACCTCGTCCGACTTGGTCTTGAAGAAGCTGGTGAAGCCCAGCTCGCGCAGCTCGTCCTCGAGCTGGCTGGTCGGATACTCCGGCAGCAGCACCGTCGCCTTCTTGCTGATGAAGTGCTTGAGGTGCTCGGCGTCGAAGTGGTCGCGGTGCAGGTGCGACACGTAGAGGTAGTCGACGTCGCCCAAGGTCTCCCAGTCGAGCAGGGAATTGTCGGGGAACGGGAACCATGAGCCGAAATAGGCGGGATTGACCCACGGATCGCACAGAATGCTGCCCGCGGCGGTGTCGATCCGCATGCTCGCGTGTCCAGTGCCTGTGATCCGCACCGTTCTACTCCCTCGATCCGTGAACCCGACCGCATCGAAGGTACCGGGTCCGGGTTGGTGGGCCGCGCGCGGAGCCGTCGTGCGAGACTGAACCCGGACGAGATCGACCTTCGAGGAAGGATCAGGCGTGGCTGCCGATCAGGAACCGGTGTATGCCCCCGACCAGCTCAAGCCGGGCAACCGGAAGCGGGCGCGACGCGCGGCGATCATTTCGGCCGCGATCACGCTGATGTTCTTCTGGGGCAACCACGAGGGCAACACCGAGAACATCTGGCTCGTCGTCTTCGCGGTGGGGCTGGTCGCCGCGGTGATCGTCGACGCGGTGCTGCGGCGCAACGGCTTGAAGCCCGAGGACCAGTAAGCACGACTTCTTCCGAGCGACAAAAAGGGGCCCTCGATCGGGGCCCCTTCTTTGTCAGCGGCGTCGGGTCAGGATGTCCTTGACCTCGCGCAGCGCGGCGTCGACCTCGGCCTCGAAATAGCCGCCGGGCACCAGGCCGAACTGCAGCATGTCCAGATCATTCTCCGGGACGGGCATCGGGCCGCGGCCGGTCATCGCCTGCAGGATGCCCTCGAACAGCCGGTCGACCTGGCTGGGGTCGTAACCGCTGCCGAAGCGCCGCGGCTGGAACGTGCGCCGCAGCTGGTCGACCCGGTGCAGCTCGCCACCCGGCTCACCCATCGGCGGGGGCAGCTGGGGCTGCTGCGGCTCGCCATAGCCCATCGGCGGGCCGCTCATCGGGGCGTTGCCCATCGGCGGGCCACTCATGGGCGGGCCGCTCATCGGGGGGCCGCCGTAGCCGCCGCGCGGATCCTGCTGCTCGCGCTGCGGCATACGGATCTCGGCGGTCATGTCGGTCTTGCCGTGCCGGCCCGCCTCGAACCCGTCGAAGCCACCGGTCGGCTGCTCGAAGCTGCCCGTGTCGTAGCCGCCGCGGTCATAGCCACGCGGGTCACGAGGATCACGGTCGTACGCCGGGGGCGGGGGCGCCGCGGCGGGCCGCTGCGGCAGCTGGGGCTGCTGCGGCTGGCCGTAACCGGTCGGCTCGTCATAGCGCCCGTACGGGTCCGGCGGCATCTGGCCACGCTGCGGGGGCTGCTGCTGGAAGCGGTCGTCGCGCACCGGCGGGGCGGGCAGGCGCTCGGTCGGCGGGGCCATCCGGCCACCCATGCCGCCGCCCATGCCCGGGCCGCCGCCCATGCCGCCACCGCTCATCGCCGCGCCCAGGCCGGGCTTGGCCGCGGAGAGGCCGCCGCGCAGGGAGTCACGCATCGGGTCGGGCGCGGGCGCGCCCCGGCCGCCACGGTCCTCGAGCTCGGCCAGCTGGCGCTCCACGCGGTCGAGGTGCAGGTCGACCTGCCACTCGTCGTAGCCGCCGAAGCGCACGCGGAAGACCACGTCGTGCACCTCCTGCGCGCCGACGGGCGGGCCCACCTGCTCGCCTTGGAGGGTGGCCTCGACCCGGTCGAGGAAGGCATCGACCTCGTCCACCTTGTAGCCGCGGCGCAGAGCACGCCGCCGGAAACGTTGCCCCTGACTCGTCACAACGTCTCCCACTCCGCTCGCTGGGACCTGAGC
This sequence comes from Paractinoplanes lichenicola, assembly GCF_016785085.1. GTDB lineage: Bacteria > Actinomycetota > Actinomycetes > Mycobacteriales > Micromonosporaceae > Actinoplanes > Actinoplanes lichenicola. The sequence goes on along the minus strand of NZ_JAENHO010000025.1, from coordinate 69,234 downwards.
CCAGTCACTGTGCCACCTCCGCGTCGGCGGCGGCGCCCCCAGCGCTCGCCTCCGTGAGCTCACCCGCGGCCAGCTGGCCACAGGCGCCGTCGATCTCCCGGCCCCGGGTGTCGCGGACCGTCGTCGATACCCCGGCCTCGCGCAGCCGGCGGACGAACTCGCGCTCGACCGGTTTCGGACTCGCATCCCACTTGCTGCCCGGGGTCGGGTTCAGCGGGATGAGATTCACATGCGCCAGCTTGCCGCGCAGAAGCTTGCCGAGCAGGTCGGCACGCCAGGGCTGATCGTTGACGTCCCTGATCAGGGCGTACTCGATCGAGATCCGGCGTCCGGTCCGGGCCGCGTAATCGAACGCGGCATCGAGCACCTCGGCCACCTTCCAGCGCTGGTTGACGGGCACTAGCTCATCGCGCAGATCATCATCGGGGGCATGCAGGGACAGCGCAAGGGTCACATTGAGGTCTTCGGCCGTCAAACGGTGGATAGCCGGCACCAGACCCACGGTGGAGACGGTGATGTGCCGTTGCGAAAGCCCGAGACCCTCCGGCGCCGGGGTGGTGAGCCTGCGCACGGCCTCGATCACCCGGGGGTAGTTGGCCAGGGGCTCGCCCATGCCCATGAAGACGACGCGCGAGAGCCGCGGCGGTGCGCCGGTGACCGCGCCCGAGGCGGCCACGCCGGCCAGATAGACCACCTGGTCGACGATCTCGGCGATCGAGAGGTTGCGGGTCAGGCCCTGCTGGCCGGTGGCGCAGAACGGGCAGGCCATGCCGCAGCCGGCCTGGCTCGAGACGCAGGCCGTCACCCGGTCGGGGTAGCCCATCAGGACACTTTCCACCAGCGAGCCGTCGTGCAGCCGCCACAGCGTCTTGCGGGTCGCGCCGTCGTCGCAGGCCAGCTCGCGGACGGGGGTGAGCAGGGTGGGCAGCAGATCGTCGGTGAGCCGGGCGCGGGACGCGGCGGGCAGATCCGTCATCGCGTCGACGTCGCGCACGAGGCGGCCGAAGTAGTGGGTGGAGATCTGCTTGGCCCGGAAGGCGGGCTCGCCGAGGCTCTTGACGGCCGCCTGGCGGGCCGCGAGGTCGAGGTCGGCGAGGTGGCGCGGGGGCATCGACGGTCGGCGCTTGGTGGCCACCGCGTCGGGCTGGTCGAGGCTGGTCGGGATGACCGGAAGAATCGTCATGACCCACCCAGTCTCGCACGCTCGCCTGTGTGCCTGCCGGTCACGTGTTCGCCCCGATCAGCGCGAAGAGGAGGTAGGCCGTGGGGACGGCGAACAGGATCGAGTCGAGCCGGTCCATCAGGCCGCCGTGACCGGGCAGCAGGTTGCTCATGTCCTTCATGCCCAGGTCGCGCTTGAGCATCGACTCGGCCAGGTCACCGGCGACGGCCACCACGGCGAGGAGCGCGCCGAACAGCAAACCCCAGTACACGGGGATGTCGAGCAGGAAGTACAGCAGCGCGGCGCTGCCGATCGCGGCCGACAGGACCGAGCCGGCGAAGCCCTCCCAGGTCTTGCCGGGGCTGATCGCCGGGGCCATCTTGTGCTTGCCGAAGAAGACGCCGACCGCGTAGCCGCCGGTGTCGGAGAGCACGACGGCGAGCAGCGTGCAGAGCACTCGCCACTGGCCGTCCCCGTCGGCGTCGGGCAGCTGGAGCAGCACGCCGAAGCTGAGCAGGAACGGCACGTAGATCGAGATCATGACGCTGGCGACCAGGTCACGGCGGAACGCGGCGACCCCGTCGGCTATGCGCCAGATCACCGATGCGGCGATCGTCACAACCAGGCCCAGCAGCAGCGCGTCGGGGCCGTCGTACCAGGCCAAACCGGTCATCAGGAGCGCGCCCGCGACCAGCGGGATCAGCGGGGCGTCGGCGCCCGTGGCGCGCAGGGCGCGGACCATCTCGTAGACGCCGACCGCGGAGGCCAGCGCGATGACCCCCAGAAACGCATCGGGCCAGATGACCAGGGAGCCGAGGACCAGCAGCACCAGGCCGACGCCGACGCCGATCGCGGCGGGCAGATTGCGACCGGCCCGGCCCTTGGCCCGCCGGCGACCCAGTTGCGGCTTCTGCTCCGTCGTCGGAACCTCAGTCGGCGGGACGTCCTCGCCCGCGTGCCAGGCCGGCACGCTCGTGTCGTCGCCGGCGCTCTGCCCGGCACGCGGATCGAGGTACGACATCAGACCTCGAGCAACTCGGCTTCCTTGTGCTTGACGAGCTCGTCGACGACGGACACGTACTTGTGCGTGGTGTCGTCGAGCTCCTTCTCGGCGCGGCGGCCCTCGTCCTCGCCGGCCTCGCCGTCCTTGACCAGGCGGTCGAGCTGCTCCTTGGCCTTGCGGCGGACGTTGCGGATCGCGACCCGCCCCTCCTCCGCCTTGGTGCGCGCGACCTTGATCATGTCGCGGCGCCGCTCCTCGGTCATCTGCGGCAGGTGGATGCGCAGCTGGGTGCCCTCGTTGTTGGGGTTGACCCCGAGGTCCGAGTCGCGGATGGCCCGCTCGATCGCGCCGAGCTGCGACGCGTCGTACGGCTTGACGATGACCATGCGCGGCTCCGGGACGCCGACCGAGGCCATCTGCGTCACCGGCGTGGGCGCGCCGTAGTAGTCCACCACGATCTTGGAGAACATGGCCGGGGTGGCCCGCCCCGTGCGAATCGCGGCGAACTCCTCCTTGGCGTGCTCGACCGCGCTCTCCATCTTTTCTTCGGCCTCGAAGAGGGTCTCGTCGATCACCGGCTCTTCTCGCCTCCTTGCTTTCTTCGGTGGGAAGGCTTGTCTTTATTCCGGTTCAGGGCGGCGGTGGGGTGGTTGGCGGGGGTTTCAGGCGGTGATCAAGGTGCCGATCTTCTCGCCGCTGACAGCGCGGACGATGGTGTCGTCGCCCTGGGCGCCGAAGACCAGCATGGGCAGGTCGTTCTCCTCGCAGAGGCTGAAGGCGGCCTGGTCGGCCACGCGCAGGCCCTGCTGGATCACGTCTTGGAAGGTGAGCCGGTCGAGCTTCTTGGCGTCGGGGTCGACGCGGGGGTCGGCGGAGTAGACGCCGTCGACACCGTTCTTGCTCATCAGCACGACGTCCGCGTGGATCTCGAGGGCGCGCTGGGCGGTGACGGTGTCGGTGGAGAAGTAGGGCATGCCCGCGCCGGCGCCGAAGATGACGCAGCGGCCCTTCTCGAGGTGCCGGATGGCGCGCAGCGGGATGTAGGGCTCGGCGACCTGGGCCATCGTGATCGCGGTCTGGACACGCGTCTCGATGCCTTCCTTCTCGAGGAAGTCCTGCAGGGCCAGGCCGTTCATGACCGTGCCGAGCATGCCCATGTAGTCGGCGCGGTTGCGGTCCATGCCGCGCTTCTGCAGCTCGGCGCCGCGGAAGAAGTTGCCGCCGCCGACCACGACGGCGACCTGGATGCCACGGCGGATCACGGTCGCGATCTGCCGGGCGATGCCCTGCACGATGTCGGGGTCGACGCCGACCGCGCCGCCGCCGAACACCTCACCGGACAGTTTCAGCACGACCCGGCGGGGCCGCGCGGGCGGGTTCGAACTGCCAACCGGAACTGCCTGCTCGGTCACCAATGTCATGAGACCCGCCTTCCCTTCGAACGCTCAGCAGAGACCTTATGGGAGAAGGAGGCCGGACGCAGAATCGCGTACCCGGCCTCCCTTGCCTCAATCGGCGGCCCGCTTACTCCTGGCCGACCTCGAACCGGACGAAGCGGGTGATGGTCAGCCCGGCCTCGTCCGCGATCTGCTTGACGGTCTTCTTGTTGTCGACGACCGACGCCTGCTCGAGCAGGACGAAGTCCTTGAAGAAGGAGTTCACCCGGCCCTCCACGATCTTGGGCAGGGCCTTCTCGGGCTTGCCCTCCTCCTTGGCCGTCTCCTCGGCGATGCGGCGCTCGGACTCGACGACGTCGGCCGGCACCTCCTCGCGGGTGAGGTAGCGCGGGCGCATGGCGGCGGCCTGCATGCCGATGCCGCGGGCGTCCGCGTCGGCGGCCTCGTCCGACTTGCCGGTGTATTCCACCAGCACGCCGACCTGCGGCGGCAGGTCCTGCGCCTTGCGGTGCAGGTAGACCGCGACGGTGCCGTCGAGGATCACGAAGCGGTTCACGACGATCTTCTCGCCGATCTTCGCGGAGTACTCCTGGACCGTGTCCGCGACGGTCTTGCCGTCCGGCAGCGTGGCGGCCAGCAGGGCGGCCGCGTCGGCGACCTTGTTTTGCTCGCCCAGCTCGACCAGCTGCTGACCCAGCGCGACGAAGTCGGGGGTCTTGGCGACGAAGTCGGTCTCGCAGTTCAGCTCGAGCAGCGCGCCGCCCGAGTGGGCGACGATGCCGTTGGCCGCGGTGCGGCCGGCCCGCTTGCCGACGTCCTTCGCGCCCTTGATGCGCAGGAACTCGACCGCCTGGTCGAAGTCGCCGGACGCCTCTTCGAGCGCCTTCTTGCAGTCCATCATGCCGGCACCGGTCAGATCGCGGAGCTTCTTCACGTCCGCGGCGGTGTAGTTAGCCATGACTCTCTCTCGATGTCAGGTTCGTCGGTGACTTACTCGGCGGGTGCGGCAGCGGCCGGAACCGGCTCAGCAGCCGGGGCAGCCTCGGCAGCCTCAGCGGCCGGAGCGTCGTCGGCCTTCTTCTCGGCGCCCTCGTAGAGGTCGCGCTCCCACTCGGGCAGCGGCTCGCCGGCGGCGACGGTGCCCGGCTCGGGCTTCTCGTCGGCGCCGCCACGGCCCCGGCCGGAGCGGGCGATCAGGCCGTCGGCCACGGCGGCGGCGATGACCTTGGTGAGCAGCTCGGCGGACCGGATCGCGTCGTCGTTGCCCGGGATCGGGAAGTCGACCTCGTCCGGGTCGCAGTTGGTGTCCAGCACCGCGATGACCGGGATGCCCAGCTTGCGGGCCTCGTCGACCGCGATGTGCTCCTTCTTGGTGTCCACGACCCAGATCGCCGACGGCGTCTTGGTCATGTCACGGAGGCCACCGAGGGTCTTCGAGAGCTTGGTCTTCTCCCGGTAGAGCTGGAGGGTCTCCTTCTTGGTGTACCCGGCGGCGGTGCCGGTCAGGTCACCCAGAGCCTCGAGCTCCTTCATGCGCTGGAGCCGCTTGTAAACGGTCTGGAAGTTGGTGAGCATGCCGCCCAGCCAGCGGTGGTTCACGTACGGCTGGCCGACGCGGGTCGCCTGCTCGGCGATGGCCTCCTGCGCCTGCTTCTTGGTGCCGACGAAGAGGATGTGGCCACCCTCGGCGACGGTGTCACGCACGAAGCTGTACGCCTTCTCGATGTAGTCGAGCGTCTGGCGCAGGTCGATGATGTAGATACCGTTGCGCTCGGTGAAGATGAAGCGCTTCATCTTCGGGTTCCAGCGCCGGGTCTGGTGCCCGAAGTGGACACCGCTCTCCAGCAGCTGGCGCATGGTCACGACGGCCATGGTGGTTACTCCTATGGATCCCTGGTTGTCACGCTCACCGGCGGCAAGCGTCCTGGCGCCCGGTCGCCGGCCACAGTCGGACCCGAGATGATCGAGACCAGGGAGGGCCGTCGCCGCAGGCCCCGGCGAAGGGGACCTGACAGAGGGCACGCGAGGTCGACCGCACGAGGCGGTCGCCGTCAACCAGCATACGCCAAGCTTCGGAGTGCCCCTTACGCGGCGGCCAGGCCCGCCGCGAGCAGCAAGATCAACCCCGCCGGGAGGTACGCCACCGGGGGCCGCAGCCAGGTCTCGCGGGTGATCGAGCCCACCCGGGTCAGCGAGAACAGCCCGATCCCGGTGAGCGTGAAGCCGAGCGTGAGCAGAACGGCGGGGACGATGGCGCCGGCGGCCGGGTCACCGGTGAACGTCGCGTCGATCAGCAACCGGACGACCGGGATCATCAGGACGGCCGTGACGATCGCGATCACCACTGACGTAACCGGGCGCTTGGACTGATACACACTCTCCTGCCGCCGCTCGACCACCGGCGGCACCAGGGCCGTCGGCTCGGCCGCGGCGACCGGGGGCTGGATCGTCGGGTATTCCGGACCCCGTACGGGGACGCGGGGCTCCGGCTCGGCCGGGCGGGCGTGGCTGCCGGTCGACGTGACCGGGTCGGGCGCCGCGTACGAGGGGGTGACCGGGCGCTGCTCCGGGAGCCGGAACGCGCCGCTCGGCCGCTCGTGGATGCCCGAGTCGTACGGGTTCGCGGCCGGAATGGAACCGGACACCTCGGCTTCTGTCGAGCGTGAGTACTGACCCGGCCCGGAATACCAGCTGGGCTCGGGCTCATCGGCGTAACGGCGTCCTTCCACGATGTCGCAACTTAAGTGACTACGGGCGTGAATGCCACCGCTGGCCCTATAACACACCTGGACGGTGACACAGAGGTTTTCCACAGTTGCGCTCTGTCCACAGATCTTGGACCGGGCCGGATGCGCGGCGAGCCCCGGCGGTCCAGGTTGTCCGCCATGACGACGCAAAGGCGAGCGGTGGGCGTGTACGGCGAGAACGTCGCGGCCCAGCACCTGCAGGAGCAAGGGCTCGTGGTCCTCGACCGGAACTGGCGCTGCCCCGACGGCGAGGTCGACCTCGTGCTGCGCGACGGCGAGGACATCGTGTTCTGCGAGGTGAAGACGCGCCGCAGCGACCGGTTCGGCCCGCCCGCGGCCGCGGTGACCCAGCAGAAGGTGCGCAGGCTGCGGCACCTCGCACTCCGCTGGCTGGCCGAGGCGGGCATCCGGCCCCGCGAGATCCGCTTCGACGTGGTCGAGGTGCTCCCGCAGACCCGCGGCGGCAGCCAGGTCACCCACATCCGCGCGGCGTTCTGATGGGCTACGCCCGCGTCTTCTGCGTCGGCCTGCTCGGGGTGACCGGGCACATCGTCGAGGTCGAGGCCGACCTGTCCCAGGGGCTGCCCGTGGTCACGCTGACCGGGCTCCCCGACACCGCGCTGCACGAGGCCCGCGACCGGGTGCGGGCCGCGGTGGTCAACTCGGGCCAGTCGTGGCCCAACCGGCGGATCACGGTCAACCTGCTGCCGGCCGCGCTGCCCAAGCACGGCAGCGGATTCGACCTCGCGATCGCGATCGCGCTGCTGACCGGCGCGGGCGAGCTGCCCGGGGAGGCGCTCGACAAGGTCGTGGTGCTGGGCGAGCTGGGCCTCGACGGCCAGGTGCGGGCGGTCCGCGGGGTGCTCCCGATGGTGGCCGCGGCCGTACGGGCCGGGCTGACCGAGGTGATCGTGCCGCTGGCCAACGCGCGCGAGGCCGCCGTGGTGCCCGGCGTGACCGTCCGGGCCGTCGACAGCCTGCGCCGGCTCATCGCCTTCCTGCGCGGGCAGGACGGCCTGCTCGACCCGCCGCCGTACGAGCCGGGGCCGCCGCCCGCCGGCCCCGACCTGGCCGACGTGGCCGGGCAGGAGATGGGGCGGTACGGGCTCGAGGTGGCGGCCGCGGGCGGGCACCACCTGGCGATGTTCGGGGCGCCCGGGGCGGGCAAGACGATGCTGGCCGAACGGCTGCCGTCGATCCTGCCCGAGCTCGACGACGAGGCGGCCCTCGAGGTGACGGCGTTGCAGTCGATCGCCGGGGTGCTGCCCCCGGACGGGCGGCTGATCCGGCGGCCGCCCTATCAGGCGCCGCACCACACGGCCTCGGCCGCGGCGATCGTCGGCGGCGGGAGCGGCCTGGCCCGCCCCGGGGCGATGTCGCTGGCCCACCGTGGGGTGTTGTTCCTCGACGAGGCGGCCGAATTCGTGTCCGCCACTCTGCAGGCGCTGCGCCAGCCGCTGGAGACCGGACGGGTGCGGCTGGCCCGCTCCCAGGGCACGACCGAGTTCCCGGCCCAGGTCCAGCTGGTGCTGGCGTCCAATCCGTGCCCCTGCGCCAGCCCGGCCGGCGATCAGCACTGCACGTGCCCGCGCGTCGTCCGGCGCCGCTACCTGGCCAAGCTGTCCGGACCGCTGCTCGACCGGATCGACATCCGGCTGACCCTGGCCCCGTTGACGGCGGCCCAGCTGACCGTCTCGTCGGCCCCGGCCCCCTCCTCGGCCGAGGTCGGCGCCCGGGTGGCGGCGGCCCGGGCCGCGGCAGCCGCGCGCTGGGCCGGCGACGGCTGGCGGGTGAACGCGGCCGTGCCGGGGCAGGTGCTGCGGCGCCCGCCGTGGCGGTTGCCGGCGGCGGACACCGCGGTCCTGCGCGATTCGCTCGACAAGGGACTGTTGTCGGCCCGCGGCTTCGATCGCGTGCTGCGGCTGGCGTGGACGATCGCCGACCTGGACGGGGTGGGCCGCCCGACCCGGGCCGAGGTCAACGAGGCGATCCAGCTACGCATGGGTGACCGCCATGGATGACCTCTTCTCCTCCCCGACCCGTCCGCTCCCTATCCCCGCCGCGGGCGACGGCGACCGGGCGGCGCGGGTGGCTCTGACCTGGCTGGCCGAGCCGGGGAATCGGACGGTGTGGTCGCTAGTGGAGCAGGACGGCGCCGAGACGGCGCTGGCCCGGGTGCTGCGGGGTGACGTGCCCGACAAGGCGCTGCGGGCGGCCGCGATCGCCAAGGCGGCCAACCTCGATCCGCGGCGGCTGGCCGAGGTGACGCTGCGCCGGGCCGAGCGGCTGGGCGCACGCATCGTGGTGCCGTCGGACGACGAATGGCCGGAACGAGTGGGTGCGCTGGCCACGTTGACGCTCGAAGGCAACCAGCGCATCAATCACGATGTGCGGCCGCCGCTGTGCTTCTGGGTTCGCGGGGACTGGCCGCTGGGCGAGACGCTCGAACGGTCGGTCGCGGTGGTGGGGGCCAGAGCGGCGTCGAGCTACGGCATCCATGCGACCAACGAGATCGCGTACGGGCTGGCCGAGCAGAACTGGACAGTGGTGTCGGGCGGGGCGTTCGGCATCGATGCGGCCGCTCATCGGGCGGCGCTGGCGGCCGGTGGGCGTACGGTGGCCGTGCTCGCCTGTGGCGTCGACCGGCCCTATCCGATGGGCAACACGGCGATGTTCGAGCAGATCGCCCAGACCGGCCTGCTGATCAGCGAATGGCCGCCGGGGTCGGAGCCGCACAAGCACCGCTTCCTGATCCGCAACCGGGTGATCGCGGCCGCGACGGCCGGGACGGTGCTGGTCGAGGCGGCGGCCCGCAGCGGGGCGATCCAGACGATGGGACGGGTGCTGGCCCTGGGGCGGCCCGCGATGGTGGTGCCGGGGCCGATCACCTCGGCGATGTCGGTCGGCTGCCACGAGCTGCTGCGCTCCCGGCCCGACGCGACCCTGGTCACCGGGCCCGCGGACGTGCTGGAGGCGGTGGGCCAGGTCGGCGAGTATCAGGCGGACGTGCCGCGCGGGCCCGAGCATCGGCGGGACAACCTCGACGAGGAGTCGGCGCTGATCCTGGAGTCGGTGCCGCGGCGCGGAACCATCACGCCGGAAGACCTGGCCGCTCGCGCCGGGCTGTCGCTGCGGCTCGTGTTGCGACGGCTGTCCTTGCTGGAGCTGACCGGTCTGATCGAGCGCCGCGGGACCGGGGTGGCGCTGGGCCGGAGAAACCGATGACTTTTTGCGCGCAGCACAACGGCGGGCGCCTCCCGGTCGCCCGCTCTCTCTCCTGTCCCGCCGGCGCTCGGCCGAGGGTCAGTCCTCCGAGTCGTCCAGATCGCGGCGGTGCACCTTCATCCACGCCTCGACGTCGTCGGCCGCCCAGACTTTGCCCTGGGCCAGGTCGGCGATGGGCTTGGGGAAGTCGGCACGGCTGGTGATCTGGTACGCACGCTGCCGGCTCACCCCACCCAAGCGGATGCGGATCTCGTGTGCCCCCATGAGCCGGATCGGTTTCGCTGCCACATGATCGACCGTAGGCGCGAGACTATTAGTCAATCATCAAGTTGCTAGGAGACAGCTAGTCGTATGTCACCTATACTGTTCCCATGACTAGGCGTCGCCAGACAACGCAGCCCGTGCCGGTCGACCCCACCCATCGACGCATGTGGCAGTCGTTCTGGCGACGATGCACCTGCGGCTTGTCCGCGCCGTGCGTCGACGCCCTCGTCCCCGCGACGCCGCTCCCCTTTCCTCCTCGCGGCGTCCTCCCCGTGCCGGACCTCTCCCCGCCCTCACCAGCCCCCGTGCCAGACCTTTCCCCGCCCTCACCAGCCCCCGTGACGGAAAGGAGGTACAGCTACGAAGAACTCATGAGACCGGGCACGACAGAGAGCGATCCCACAGCTCTGTCAAGCTGCTCGCCCGGCGGCACCCACTCTCCCGCGCGGAGACCCCAGAAGCCGCCGGGCAGCAGCGGCCCGCGCTGCAGCTGGCCCTTACGCTCGCCCACGCGGCGAAACGGCCGGCCACGCGTCTGCGGAGTCATCAAAACACCATCGGGGGCGGCCGCCGCCGTCCCGAGTCCACCGGCGGCGGCCGAGCCACCAGTGACCAGCCGGTCTTGATCGGCGACGGGCGCTTGGCCTGACTTACCCCACGCGCGACCGCGGACGGCTCCAAGAGGCGGGAGACGTTCGCCGCGCGCGTGGCCATGCGGTGTTCTGCGCCGTCGGATGGCGGAGCAACCAGGCAGCGGCGCCGGCCGGGCGTCGACTACGGCCACGTGCGACGGGACGACCCATCGGCGCTGCAGCTCCAGGCGGCTCCTGGATCGCCGCATCGATCGGCGAGCGGTTCCGATCCGGCCCGTTGGCTCGGACAGCAGCACCACCCGAAGCAGGGTGCATTGGGGGAACCGTGATGACTTCAAACGACCCGCCGCCGAACCCACCCGATCCGCCCGTCCCTGAGGGCTCCGGGCCGGACGGAGCCGGCGATCCCGGGACGGCCGCGGAGGCACGGACGTCCGGGAAGACGCGAACGCCGGAGGAGGCGGGAGCGGAACGGATACTTGGGGAGGCGCTGAGGATCGGGGAAATGGCGAAGCGCGCGGGGGCGCGAAGTTCTGACCAGCTACAAGCGAGGGAACGGGCGGGGCAAGCTCGGTCGGCGGGCCAAGGGCGGACGCCGCGGCAGGCCCAGGAGACCAAGCCTTCGGTGGCGGTGCGGAACTCGGCGGGGGCCAAAGCGGGCAGGAGTTCGAGGGCGTCCGCGGACGGTAAGAACTCCGCGTCGGACGAGCGGGCGGCGCCGAGGAAGACGGCGCCGGTGCACTTGAATCGTCGGCCCGGGTGGGACTGTTCGGTCTGCGGGGATCCGTGGCCCTGTGGGGTCGCGCGGACGAAGTTGCTCGAGGAAGCTCGGAACTTTCCGTCGGTGTTGACGATCTATCTGAGCGCTCAGATGTATGACGCGCTCGGGGACCTGATCTCTGCCGGGCAAATGGCGCCTGGGGATCTCTTTGAGCGCTTCATCGGCTGGGCCCGCAGAGCCGCCATCTATCCGGATGACCCCTACCGCGGGGAACGCCACGGCCAGCCGAGAACGGATCATCAGGACGGGTTCGTGGCTTAGCGGACCGGCAGCCACCGCGTGGCGCTGAGGACGGGCCGCGCGGTGACTGACGGGGTCGCGCGTTGGCTGAGGACGGGGCCGCGCGGCGGCTGACGGGGCCGCGCGGTGACTGAGGACGGGGCCGCGCGGCGGCTGACGGGGCCGCGCGGTGGCTGACCGTCGGAAGCGAAGAGTTCGAGTCGACGGCACCACAGGCGACGACGTGGCCGGGGTCAAGGCAGCGCGAGGCACAGGGTCTCTGCCCGGGCGGCCCTCAGTGGGGCTGGAGTCGGCGGCAGCGCCGACGGCCCGCAGGGCGCGGAGTGTTCGAGTGCTCCCGGAGGAGCGGAAGAACGGGCGACGGCTGGGCCGTCCGTGGGTGCTGACGCACCCCGTTTCGCGGCTTTTACCGCCGCCCGCCCTGCCGCCCGATCAAGTCTCAGCCTTCTCAGTGCGGCAGGATTATCATACCTACATGGCTTCGTACGTACAATCCGATGGAGCATCGTGGTCACGTAGACTGAGGTGCATGATCGATCCCTCCGCGGACCGTGCGGTCTTTCGCCAACTGGCTGACCTGCTCCGCAATCAGATCGAATCGGGAGAGCTGGGGCCCGGTGAGCCGCTGCCCAGCGAGCTGCGCCTCGCGCAGGAATACGGCATCAGTCGCACCACCGTCCGCCAGGCGATCGGGCAGCTGCGCACCGAGGGCCTGGTGACCGTCGATCGGCCGCGGGGCACCTTCGTGCGCGTGCCCGAGCCGACGGAGCTGATCGCGCTGGCCCGCGGCGAACGCGCCAGTGCCCGCATGCCCACGGATGCCGAGCGTCGCAAATACCGCCTCGGCGAGGGCGTGCCCGTGCTCGTGGTGACCGGCACCGACGGCACCGAGACCGTCCACCCCGCCGACCGGGTGCAGCTCACCCGTCCGTAGCAGCCCATCGAGCGGCGGGTCAGAGTCGGGTTCTGCGGGTGTGGCCGCGGCCGGTGTGCCAGGACTCGATCACCAGGTGGTCGGCGGGGACGCCCACATAGGTCAGCACCACCTCGTGGATGTCGATGCGGAACAGGCCGGCCTCGCCGTGGGGCCAGTCGGCGGGCGGCTCGATCTCGACGGCCACACCGGCCAGCTTGGCGTCGCCGGGGCCGGACTCGGGGTTGTCGGCCGGCGGTTCCAGGGTCGGCGCGTGCATGGCCAGCCGGGGGTCGCGGCGGACGTCATGCAGTTTCATCGAGCCGGCCATCATGCCGAACGTCAGCTCGCCGTTCTCAAATTTGGCCTCATTCGCGCTGATGCGGGGGGAGCCGTCGCGGCGGAGGGTGGCGATCGTCTTGTTGGTGCCCGCGTCGAACAGGGCCCGCACCCGCTCGGCGAAGGCGGGCGCATCCTTCTCGATCTCATGCCAGCTAGCCATGACCGAGACGCTAGACCGGGGGTACGACAAGAACGCTCAGAACACCGTGTAGTTCGCCGTGGCCAGCGTGAAGCCGTGGCCGGTGTCCACGTCTCGGCACTTCAGCCCGCTGCTGGCGCTGTCGCAGCGGACCGTCCCGGCGCGGATGGCCTCGCCGTACTCCAGGGTGATGCGGGCCGAGCCCAGGACGGTGTCGCTCGCGCAGGTGAAGGTGACCTTGCCGCCCGTGACGACCAGCCCGTTGCCCCAGTCGAAATCGCAGTCGGCCGGTTCCGGGGGCGGCGCCCACGACTTCTTGGCGATGTCGCACCGCACCTCCGACGACGTCAGCGCACACACGATGTTCTTCGACGGCGTCTGGAACATCTCCTCGGTCACCGACTGGGCCGCCGGCTCGGGGCCGCCGAACCCGGCTTTGGCCGAGGGCGGGGCGGTGACCGGGGTCGGGGTCGGGGTCGGTGAGCCCCCGCCGAGCACGGAACAGCCGGAGAGCACGCCCAACAGGGCCGGCACGAGGATGCCGCGGATCGTTGCCATGGTGAGGGCAGTCTAGAAACGCCGGACAAGAGCTTGACGATCACCCGCGGAACGAAGAACGTCGACACGTGGGAACCCGCGAGACGCACGAACGACTGCCACCGGAGCTGCGCACGGCGGTCGACGAGTTCGGTCACCATCTGGCCCGGGTCGACGACCGCTCGGCCGAGACCGTACGCGCGTATCTGGGCGACGTCGTCTCGCTGCTCGACCACGCGGCCGATTCGGGCGTCACCACGCTGGCCGAGCTCGACATCGTGCTGCTGCGGGGCTGGCTCGCGGCCCGCATGCGGCAGGGCGCCGCCCGTACGTCCCAGGCCCGCCGGGCGGCCGCGGCCCGCGCGTTCACCGCGTGGGCGTTCCGCTCGGCCCGGATCGCGACCGACCCCGGGGCGCATCTGGCCAGCCCCAAGGCTCACCGCACCCTGCCCACGGTGCTGCGCGCCGACCAGGCCGCGGCGCTGGTGGAGCCGGCGAAGGAGGAGACCCCCGAGAGCCTGCGCGACCGAGCCGTGCTGGAGCTGCTCTACGCCACGGGCGTACGGGTCAGTGAGCTCTGCGGTCTCGACCAGGCCGACCTGGACGAGGCGAGGCGGGTCGTACGGGTCTTCGGCAAGGGCGCCAAGGAACGGGCCGTCCCGTACGGGATCCCGGCTCAGCAGGCCCTCGACGCCTATCGCAAGCACGCCCGCCCGCTGCTGGCCGTCAAGACCAGCGGCGACGCCCTCTTCCTGGGGGTCAAGGGCGGCCGCCTGCAGCAGACGGTCGTGCGCCGGATCGTGGCCGCCGCCGCCCGCGCGGCCGGGCTCCCCCACACCAGCCCGCACGACCTGCGCCACTCGGCCGCCACCCACCTGCTCGACGGCGGCGCCGACCTGCGCGCGGTGCAGGATCTGCTGGGTCACGCCTCGCTGTCGAGCACGCAGATCTACACCCACGTGTCCACGGAGCGCCTGCGTGCGGCGTTCAAACAGGCGCACCCGCGGGCCTGACCCCGTACGATCGCAAGGGTGAGCGCCGGAGAACCGCCCGCCCCCATCCCAGGCGCCCGCCTTCTGTTCTCGCTCGACCCGGGTGTGTCCTATCTCAACCACGGCTCGTTCGGCGCCGTGCCGATCGGGGTGCAGCGGGCCCAGCAGCGCCTGCGCGACGAGATCGAGTCGAACCCGCTGCGCTTCTTCGCCCAGGGCCTGAGCGACCGGATCATCCATACCCGACGCCATCTGGCCGCCTTCCTCGGCGCCGATCCCGAGGTCAGCGCGCTGGTGCCGAACACGACGGCGGCCGCCTCGCTGGTGCTGCAGTCGGTCAAGCTCGAGCCGGCCGACGAGGTGCTGCTCACCGACCACGCGTACGGCGCCGTGGCGATGGCCGCCCGTCGCCGGTGCCGCCGGGCCGGCGCGACCGTGCGGACCGTCGCGCTGCCGATGGGCGCCACCGACGCCGAGCTGGTCAGCCGGGTGCGTTCCGCGTTGCGCCCGGGCCGCACCAAGTTGCTGATCATCGACCAGATCGCCTCGGCCACCGCCACCACCTTCCCCGTACGCGAGATCGCCGCCGCCGCGCACGAGCACGAGATCCCGGTCATGGTCGACGCGGCGCACGTGCCCGGCATGCTGCTGGTCGACGTGGCGTCGATCGGGGCCGACTTCTGGGTGGGCAACCTGCACAAGTGGGCCTTCGCCCCGCGCGGCACGGCGCTGCTCTCGGTGGCCCCCGAGTGGCGCCGCAAGATGGAGCCGCTGGTCGTCTCGTGGGATCAGGAGCAGGGCTTCCCGCACGCCGTGGAGTCGCAGGGCACGCTCGACTACACGCCCTGGCTGACCTCGCCGACCGGTCTGTTCACGCTGCGCACCCTGGGCTGGGAGGAGGTGCGGGCGCACAACTCGGCGCTCGCCGGCTACGGCCAGCGGGTGGTCGGCGAGGCGCTGAACGTGCCCGTGGCCGAGCTGCCCCGGCCCGGCGACCCCGACCTGGCGATGCGGATCGTGCCGCTGCCGGCCGGCCTGGCCACCACCCCGCCCGAGGCGCAGGCGCTGCGGCAGCACATCGCCGACAAGCTGGCCGTGGAGACCGCGGTGAACGCGTGGGGCGGCCGGGGCCTGCTGCGGCTGAGCGCCCAGGTCTACAACCGGCCGGAAGAATACGACCGGTTCGCCGAGCGCCTCCCCCAGCTGCTGCACGACTATCGCCGCTGAGACGAGCGGCTGCCGCACCACTATTGCCGCCGAGCAGCGGAGCCGACGGGCAGCAGCCGCACCTTGCCCAGCCCGAGCAGAGCCAGCGGGTCGAGATAGAGCGACCCGCGGCGCAGCCCCCAATGCAGGCAGGCCGCCGCGGGGCAGCCCGGATGCCCGGCCTCGAGGCGCCCGATCGGGTCGCCCTGGGCCACCGAGTCGCCCACGGCGACGGTGGCGGTGACCGGCTCGTACGTGGTGCGCAGCCCGCCTGCGTGGGCCACGCTGACGACCCCGCGCCCGGCGACCAGGCCCGCGAAGAGCACCGTGCCGGGCCCGGCCGACCGCACCACGGTCAGCGGCGGACCCGCGAGATCGACCCCGCGATGCCCGGCCAGCCAGGGCTGGGCCGGCGGATCAAAGGGGCGCGTGACGTCGGGCGGCGCGACGGGCCACCCGAACAACAGAACAGCGAGCAGCAGAACCATGCCGAGGAATCTGCCGCATCAGGACCGGGAAAAACGGCCCTGTGGATAACTCAGCTGCCGCCGAAGCCGGGCTCGTCGGGCAGCGAGATGTCGGGCTTCTCGAGCTCCTCGACGTTCACGTCCTTGAACGTCATCACCCGCACGTTCTTGACGAACCGGGCCGGGCGATACATGTCCCAGACCCAGGCGTCGTGCATCTCGACCTCGAAATACACCTCGCCGTCGGAGTTGCGCACGTGCAGGTCGACCTGATTGGCCAGGTAGAACCGGCGCTCCGTCTCCACCACGTAGGAGAACTGGCGGACGATGTCGCGGTACTCCCGGTAGAGCTGCAGCTCCATCTCGGTCTCGTACTTCTCGAGATCCTCTGCGCTCATCGCTTCTCGCCCTCCATGGCCTCATCTTCCCCCACCGACGGCGACGTCCGAGGCTGGTCGCCCGACGCCACGCCGACGGTACCCCCAGGGGTCTCCGGAAGCACGAGGGACGTGCTGTCGGATGCATCAAAGAGTACTGGCTGGGCCTGCACGGGGCGGCGGGCCCGCGGCGGCCGGTTGCCCCGCCCGGAGGCGGCGGCCACGTTCACATAAGAGAACCTGTGCTCGGCGCACGGCCCGTGCTGCTTGAGCGCGGCGCTGTGCTCGTCGGTGATGTAGCCCTTGTGCACGGCGAACCCGTACGCCGGGAACTGGTCGTGCATCTCCACCATGATGCGATCCCGGGTGACCTTGGCGAGCACGCTGGCCGCGGCCACGCAGGCAGCGACCCGGTCGCCCTTCCACACCGCGAGGCCGGGCACGCCCAGGCCGTCGACCGGGAAGCCGTCGGTCAGCACGTATTCGGGTGGGGTGGTCAGCGAGGCGAGCGCCCGGCGCATGGCGGCCAGGTTGCAGACGTGCAGGCCGCGCGCGTCGACCTCGGTGGCCGGCACGATCACCACCGACCAGGCCAGCGCGCGCTCGACCACCTGCTCGTAGACGCGCTCGCGGGCGGCCGGGGTGAGCAGCTTGGAGTCGGCCAGCTCGTCGATCTCGCCGCGCTTGCCCTCGGGCAGCAGGGCGGCCGCGGCCACGAGCGGCCCGGCGCACGCGCCCCGGCCGGCCTCGTCGGCGCCGGCCACGTGCCGGAAGCCGCGGCGCTGCAGGGCCCGCTCGAGCGCGTAGAGCCCGCCCTCGCGGCGGACCACTGTGCGAGGTGGGGCCAGCATCAGGGAACCCGCCGCAACAGCTCGGGCAGCTCGACCGGGAAGATCGACTCGGCGCTGGCCTCGATCTCGTCGGCCGACCACCAGCGGTGCGCGGTGATGGTCGCCTTCTCCTCGGCGTCCATGCCGGCCGTGTCGACCTGCCACTCGGGCACCCGCAGGACGAAGAAGTCTTGCTCCTGGCGGTAGTCGCGGGCGTCGTAACTGAACTCGGCGACGTGGCGGAAGACCGGCTCGCCCAGCTCGGCCGGGTCGACCTGGAGGCCGATCTCCTCCAAGAGCTCGCGGGCGGCGCCCTCAGCGGGCGTCTCGTCGCTTTCCAGCCCGCCGCCGGGGGTGAACCACCAACTCGTGCCGGGCCGGGCCGGATCGCCGCCGTAGAGCAGCAGGGCCCGGCCGGCCGAGTCGACGAGCAGCACGCGGGCGGCGCGGCGTTGGACAACGGTCACGCGCTCAAGCCTATTGCGCCGGAGGTGGATCTTACGACCGAGGGTTACTTGGGATCGGGGATCGCGCTGAAGCCGTCCGGCACGGAGAGCCACGTGGCCCGTCCGACCGGCCAGAACACGGTGAACGCGCGGCCGACGATCGAATCCTCGGGGATCGTCGCCTCCATCACGTTGTTGTCACTGTCCTGGTAGTGCTCGAGCGAGTCGCCTGACGCCGAGCGGTGGTCGCCCATCACCCAGAGCCGGTCGGCCGGGACGGTGACCTCGAAGTCCTCATCGGCGGGCGCGTCCTGCTCGCCGGCCTCGTTCTTGAAGATGTACGGCTCGTCGAGCAGAACGCCGTTGATCTTGAGCTTGTTGTCGGAAGCCTTGAACGAGATCTGGTCGCCCGGGACGCCGATGATCCGCTTGATGAAGTCTTCGCCCTCGGCGCCCGACTGCCACTGCGAGGGCGCCTCGAAGACGATGATCTCGCCGCGGCGGGGCTCGCGGAAGTCGTAGACCAGCTTGTTGACGAGCACCCGGTCGAGCACGTTGAGCGTGTGCTCCATGGACGGCGACGGGATGTAGAACGTCTGCAGCACGAAAGCGCGCACCAGCACGGCGACCAGAACCGCCACGCCCAGCAGGATCGGTAGCTCGCGCCAGAAGGAGCTCTTGCGCTTCTCGGTCTGCTCGTCAATCACGAGGGGAGCCTACGTCGCCGGGTCCCGAACGGCAGTCCGGAACGCGCGGATAACGCCGCACTTAACAGAAACGGGAGGGCGAAAACCTCGGTGGCCGGATCGTCCTTCCGCATCGGCTCGAGCGCCGGGGCGGCCGCGGTCGGGTGGTCGGCGGCGTACGCCTTCCACACGTCGGGCACGGAGAGGCTGGTGAACCGGTTGCTGGGCCAGACGATGACGAATGCCCGCCCGATGATGTTGCTGATCGGCACCGGGCCCTGGCACCGCGCGTCCTGCGAGACCTGTCGGTGATCGCCCATGATGAACATCTCACCGTCCGGGACGATCACCTCGGTGAACTGCCGGCTGGTGCACTGGTTCGGGTTGGGCGGCTGGTTGAGGTCGGAGTTGAAACCGTCCGCGATGTACGGCTCGTCGATGCCGACGCCGTTGACGGTGATCCGCCCCTTGGCGTCGCAGCAGGCGACCTTGTCACCGGGCAGGCCGATCACCCGTTTGATGAAGTCGCGTTCCCCCGGGCGGCTGACGCCGACGAGGTCGCCGATCGTGCGGCCGAGCTTGGCCGCGAACGTGTTGCTGACCGGCTCGGTGACCTCGGGGGTCCAGTTCTCGTCGCCGCGGAAGACCACGATCTCGCCGCGGACGGGATCGCGCATGTCGTAGATGACCTTGTTGACCAGCACGCGATCCTTGACCAGCAGCGTGTTCTCCATCGACCCGCTGGGGATGTAGAACGCCTGCACCAGGAAGGTGCGGATCAGAACGGCCAGGCAGAAGGCCACCACCAGCAGCAGCGGCAGCTCTTGCCAGAGTGGCATCTCTTTGCGCCGGACCAATCCCCGTCGCCGCCGAGAAGCCGGGCCGTAGCCCTCCATCGGTTCCACGCTTCGCATCTCCCGCCGCCGACCGGCCGAACTACCCCGGATACAGCACTACCGCCCGAGTATTTCCCCTCGCGGGGACTTACGGGCGGTAGTACTGGAAGGGTTCACACTGATCCCATCCGGCACACGGCAAGAGTAATGCGAGTGTGCTCGGATCGATGACGATCAGACGGTCTGCTTCTCCCGAAGCTCCTTGATCTTGGCCTTCTTGCCGCGGAGCTCACGCAGGTAGTAGAGCTTGGCGCGACGGACGTCACCGCGGCTCACGACCTCGATCTTGTCGATCGCCGGGCTGTTGATCGGGTAGGTCCGCTCGACACCGACGCCGAAGCTGATCTTCCGGACCTTGAAGGTCTCGCGGAGGCCGGCACCCTGGCGACCGATCACGACGCCCTGGAAGACCTGGACGCGGGAACGGTTACCTTCGACGACCCGGGCGTGCACCTTGACGGTGTCGCCGGCCCGGAAGGCGGGAATGTCGGTGCGCTGCGACTGGGCGTCGAGAGCGTCCAGCGTGTTCATCGCTGCATCCTCGTTCTCTGTAGCGCACCGGGAGTTCGATGCGCGCAGGGGTACTTCTGATCTTCCTCGAGTTCAGAAGATCCTCGACTCCGCTCCACGGCGTGGGGCGAAATCGGCAACCTCCCTACTTTGCCACAGAGGGAGGCGTGATCTGAAATCCACCCTCGTCGAGGGCCTTCCTGTCCGCTTTGTCCAAATGATCGAGCGGGTACGCCGCCATCATGTCGGGCCGCCGGGACGCCGTACGGGAAAGGCTCTGATCCCGCCGCCAGCGAGCGATCCGGCCGTGGTCACCGGAGCGCAGGATGTCCGGCACCTCCCGGTCGCGCCACGAGGCCGGCTTCGTGTAGACCGGCGCCTCGAGCAGCCCCGCCGCGTGCGACTCCTCGGTCAGCGAGTCGGCGTTGCCGAGCACCCCGGGCAGTAACCGGGTGATCGCTTCCATGATCACAATGACCGCGACCTCGCCGCCGAACAGCACGTAGTCGCCCAGCGAGACCTCGCGCACGGGCATCCGGGACGCCGCGTCGTCGATCACGCGCTGGTCGATGCCCTCGTACCGCCCGCAGGCGAAGATCAAATGCTCGAGCGCGGCCAGCTCGTACGCGTCGGCCTGCGTGAACGGCTTCCCCACGGGCGACGGCACCACGAGCGTGCCCGGGCCCACCGCGTCGAGCGCCTGCCCCCACGGCTCGGGCCGCATGACCATGCCCGGCCCACCCCCGTACGGGGTGTCGTCGACGGTTCTGTGCACGTCCGACGTCCAGGTGCGCAGATCGTGCACGGACAGGTCGAGCAGCCCGGTCGTGCGCGCCTTGCCGATCAGCGACAGCTCGAGCGGGGCGAAGTAGTCCGGGAAGATCGAGATGATGTCGACGCGCACTACAGATCCAGCAGCCCCTCGGGCAGGTCGACCACGATCCTGCCCCCGGCGACGTCCACGGAGGGCACGATCGCGCTCACGAAGGGGATCAGCGCCGTGCCCCCGGCCGCCTTCTTGAGCACGATCAGATCCGAGGCGGGCGCGTGTTCGATCCGCTCCACCGACCCGTGCACCGTGCCGTCGGCCGACTCGACCCGCAGGCCGACCAGCTGGTGGTCGTGGAACTCGTCGGGATCGTCCGGCGGCGTCAACGAACCGCTGTCGACCTGCAGAAACACGCCGCGCAGCTCCTCGGCGAGGTTGCGGTCGTAGATGTCGGAGAAGAGCGCGATGCCGCGGCCCTGATGCCAGCGGATGGTCTCGAGCGTGAGCTGCTTCGGCACCTCGAAACGAACCCCCGGAGCGGCCGCCGGGCCGGTGCTCACGCGGCGGACCCGAGGGACCTCCGTCACGAACACCGACCCGGGGACGAAACGTTCTTCCGGTTCGTCGGTCCGCACGACCACCGAGACCTCGCCCCGGATGCCGTGCGGTTTGCCGATCTGGCCGACTACAAGGAGCACTCAAACTTCCTTTGCATTACGGCGAAGCCGTTTCGGAAGCTCAGTAGGCGTCGACGATGTCGACGCGGATGCCGCGCCCACCGATCGACCCGATGACCTGCCGCAGGGCCTTGGCCGTGCGTCCGCCGCGCCCGATGACCGTACCGAGGTCCTCCGGGTGCACACGGACCTCGAGCCGCTTGCCGCGGCGCGAGTCGACCAGCCGGACCCGGACGTCGTCCGGGTTGTCGACGATGCCCTTGACGAGGTGCTCCAGCGCCGGCCGGAGCGCCCCGTCAGCTCGCGTCGGCGCCGGCACCGGCCGGGTCCTCTGCGGTCTCGGCGACGGCCTCACGGTTCGGCTCGGCCGGGTCGACGGCCTTGGTCTGCGCCGGCTTGGCCTCGGCGGCCTCCGGAGCAGCGGCGGCCTTCTTGGCCGGCTTGGTGCTCTTGGCCGGGGTCTCGGCGACACCGGCGGCCGACTTGGCCTCGGCCTCGTAGATCTCGGTGCGGCTCTGCTTCGGCTCCTTGACGAGCAGCGGCGGCGGGGCGGGGAGGCCCTTGAACTGCTGCCAGTCGCCGGTCTTCTCGAGGATGCGCTGCACGGCCTCGCTCGGCTGCGCGCCGACCGACAGCCAGTACTGCACACGCTCGGACTTCACCTGGATGACCGAGGGGTGTTCCTTCGGCTGGTAGATGCCGACGTACTCGATGGCGCGGCCGTCGCGCTTGGTGCGCGAGTCGGCGACGACGATGCGGTACTGCGGGTTGCGGATCTTGCCCATCCGCAGGAGCCGGATCTTAACGGCCACGGTTCTCTTCGCTCCTGAATGACTGCGTGGTTGAGAATGGGCTCCCCCGTGGGGACAGAGCAGCCGTCGTCTCGAGGACTGGCAACGCAGGAGGGGTTAGAGGGCGCCTCACGCGAGCCGGATACCAGAGGACCATTCTGCCAGACGAGAGGGGGTGACTCCCAATCGGGTCAAGAAAAGGAACGATCAAGGGCAAAATGCCGATGTCCCGGCGGGGTGGGGGGTTGCAGACCGTCGCTCCCGCGGGGACCCAGGCGGGATTCGCTGGCCGCTACGCGTCCAGAACGCGAAGCCCACCCGGGCGACCTGCGTAAATGGTTGCGCTCGAAAGTCAAACCCGGGCGACAACGGGACGATCCCAGCCGGGCGGCAATTCCGTCGGGGTGGGCCAGGACGGGTCGGGGTGGAAGTCGGTCCACGTGCCGTCGAACGGGAAGTCGGCGGCCTCGATCATCTTGATGACGCGGAAGCCCTCGGACCAGACTGCCTGCTCGTCGGGGACCCAGTAGAGGTCGGGGTGGGCCAGGCGTTCGGCGAACTCGTCCTCGTCCTTCCACTGCCACTGGAGATCAGGGGTGGCGACGATGTCCAAGTCCTGGTCGACGACGTCGAAGCCGGCCACGGCGCCGTCGTCCCAGCGGACCGCGTGTTCTTCGAGGTTGACGTAATACCTGGTGAAGAAGCCGTCGTCGTCGCGGAAGAACCAGACCGAGTGGGCGGCGCCCGCCGGGAAGAAGCGCAGCACGCCCGGGCCGCGCCAGGTGGCGAACGTCGCCTGTTTGGGGGCCGCCTCCCACTCGGCGAACGAGGGCATGTCGCGCGGGCCGCGGCCGTCGGTGGTTGTCTCGAGCGCGACCGCCGAGCCGCGGGCCAGCCAGACCAGCAGCCCGCGGTCGTCGTCGGCCACCACCCGTACGGGATTGACGAAGCCGAGACGACCGCGGTGCGTGTCGCGATGCAGGATGAGCCGGCCGGGCTCGAAGCGCATCAGTACGAGCGGGCCAGATAGGCGACCAGGTCGGATTCCTCGTCGGAGTCGGGCATCGTGCCGTCGGGGCGGGTCAGGCAGCGGACCGTGACGGCCTTGCCGTTGGCCGCCTTCTCGCCCTCCTCGCCGACCGCCGACCACGGCACCCGGGCCCAGCCGGTCTGCGCCGCCTCGATCGCCTCGTCGAGCGTCTTGACCTCGACCGTGTTCGCCGCGCGGAACGCCAGCGCCTCGTCGTACAGCCGCTGCTGGTCGGCCTCGAGAGCGCTGGAGACCGCGCCTGCCACCTCGGCGAGCGGCGTCGGGGTCTTCGAGCCGTCGACCCGGCGCGCGATCGTGACGCTGCCGTTGGCCAGGTCACGCGGCCCGACCTCGATGCGGATCGGGACGCCCTGCAGCTCGGCGTCGACGGCCCGGCGGCCGAACGGGATGTCGGCCCGGTCGTCGAGCTTCACCCGTACGCCGGCGCTCTTGAGCTCGTCGCGGAGCTTGCCCGCCGCCTCGGCGACACCCTCGCCCGCCTTGACCACCATGACCTGCACCTGGATCGGGGCCAGCCGCGGCGGCAGGCGCAGCCCGTTGTCGTCGCCGTGCACCATGATCAAGCCGCCCACCATGCGGGTCGACGTGCCCCACGAGGTCGTCCAGGCGTGCTCGACCTTGCCCTCCTTCGACGAATACGTGATGTCAAAGGCCTTGGCGAAATTCTGGCCGAGCTCGTGCGAGGTGCCCATCTGCAGCGCCTTGGTGTCGCCCATCATGGCCTCGACGGTCATGGTGTTGGTGGCGCCGGCGAAGCGCTCGCCCTTGGTCTTGCGGCCCGGGATGACCGGGATGGCCAGCAGCTCCTCCATGAACGCCTGGTAGACGTTGCGGTGGATGTTGCGGGCGTGCTCACGCGCGAGCTGCTCGGTGGCGTGCGCGTCGTGGCCCTCCTGCCAGAGGAACTCGGTGGTGCGCAGGAAGGTGCGCGGGCGCAGCTCCCACCGCACGACGTTGGCCCACTGGTTGAGCAGCAGCGGCAGGTCACGATACGAGTCGACCCACTTGGCCATGAACTCGCCGATCACGGTCTCGCTCGTGGGCCGCACGACCAGCGGCTCGGCCAGCTGCTTGCCGCCGGCGTGGGTGACCACGGCCAGCTCTGGCGAGAAGCCCTCGACGTGGTCGGCCTCACGGCGCAGGTAGCTCTCGGGGATGAACAGCGGGAAGTAGGCGTTCTGCACGCCCTCTTCCTTGATCCGCAGGTCCATGTCGGCCTGCATGCGCTCCCAGATGGCCCAGCCGGTCGGCCGGATCACCATCGTGCCGCGCACCGGGCCGTTGTCGGCCAGCTGCGCCTTGGCGATCAGATCCTGATACCAGCGGGGGAAGTCTTCCGCACGGGGAGTGAGCACACGGGCCATGAGGCGACATCCTAGTCGCGTCCGTGCGCAACCCTGCGGGAGGGCATGTCGTGTCCTAGGTGGAAGGGCGGTGGGGATGACAACGACAGCGGACTTCGACGACTTCTACCGGGACACCTCCCGGCGCCTGGCCAGATACGCGTACGGGCTGACCGGTGACCCGGGCGACGCGCAGGACCTCGTGCAGGAGGCGTACGCGCGGGCCTGGCAGCGCTGGCGGCAGCTCGTGGATTACGAGGACCGCGAGGCCTGGTTACGGCTCGTGGTCAACCGGCTCTCGACCGACCGGTGGCGGCGCCTCGGCGTAAGACGGGCCCGGGCCGCGGCCGAACCACCACCGCAACACTCGCCACCACCCTCGGAGAACACGGTGCTGCTGATTCGCGCGATGCGCACGTTGCCGATGGTGCACCGGCGCGCCTTGGCCCTGCACTACCTGCTCGACCGGTCTGTGGCCGAGATCGCCCACGAGACCGGCGCGACGATCGGCACGGTCAAGTCGTGGCTGTCGAGGGGCCGGACCCAGCTCGCGGCCGCCCTCGGCGAGACACCCGCCCTGGCCACGAACGGAGCCGACGATGCCAACTGATCTCGACGACATCTTCGCCTCGGTCGCCCGCGAGGCCGACGCGATCCCGCTCCGCACCGCCGCCGAGGCTCGCCGGCGCGGACGGCAGCGCAGCCGCAACGGCATCGTCGCGGCGGCTGCGGCCGTGTGTGTGGTGGCCGCCGGCGTCGGCGTGCTGGCCAGTCCCGAGCGGTGGGCCGACCAGAAGACCGTCGCGCCCACACCTTCGCCCACCGTCACCAGCACCACTGTCGCGGCCGGCCCGTTGCCGATGGTGGGCAAGCCGATCCCGTACGGGCGGACGGTCAACGAGACCAGTCCGGTGATCGTGAAGGGCCGCGTCTACGACGCGTGGAAGGTCGGGGACAAGATCGCGGTCGTCGCCGCCGACGCGCGTACGGGCGAGGTCGTGTGGCGGGTCGAGGGGTTCGAGACCTCGCAGGACCTGGGCGCGTTCGTCAGCGCTACGGACGACGCGGTGCTGGTCAGCTCGGGCGGCGGACGGACCTGGGTGCTCGATCCGGCCGACGGCAGCCGGCGCTGGGACTTCACGGGCAGCCACCTGGGCGAATGGGTCGTGCACCAGCGGGTGCTGGTCCAGCGGAACGACCAGACGGGCCGAGTCGACGCCTACGAGCTGAAGACCGGACAGGAACTGTGGTCGATCGCCCCGAGCGCCGACAAGGTCGACCAGGTGCTCGGCATGCGCGTCTTCGGGCAGGAGCAGCTCCAGGACGGGTACACCGACAACCGGCTGGTGGTCGTACGGCGCTCGGGCAAGGTGGAGTTGCGCGACATCGTCAGCGGCGACGTGCAGCGGACGACGACGCCGGTCTCGCCTCCGCAGGGCGCGCCGCCCGGCTCATTGATCGCGTACGACGGCAAGCTGTACGACGACGGTCCGGGGTGCTGCGACGTCGATCCGTACCGGGTGGTCGTCACCGACCTGGGCACCGGCGCCTCGAAGAAGGTCTTCCGAGGGGAGCTCGGTCACTCGTCCGGCGGCATGGCCGTCTGCGATCCGGGCGTCTGCCTGCTCGACCGTGAGGGCGAGACGACCCGGGTGCTGTTGATCGACGCTGTACGGGGCTCAGTGCTCTGGTCGGTGCCCGGACCGAGCACCGGTTCGATCGCCGCTTACGGCCTCGACATCCTGGTCGGCGGCGAAGGCGGCCCGGCCGCCATGCTGGACGGCAACGGGCGCGAGGTGTTCCGCACCGCGGACGGGGATCTCGAGTGGCTGGACGGCGGCTATGCGGTGGTCATGCCGCCGCTGACCGGGGGCGAGGTATCGGTCGTGAACGCCCCCTACGGCGCGGTCAGCCGGCTCGGCACCCTGCCCGCGCGAACCGGCCCGTGCGTGCACACCCCCGACCGGCTCGTCTGTCCGACCGCGAAGGACGTGCGGATCTACCAGCTCAAACGATGACCGTGCTTATCGCACGACCCTGCCCTTGAGCACGATCCGGCTCGGCGCGCGGACCACTCGCAGGTCCGCGCGCGGGTCGGTCTCGTAGACGACCAGGTCGGCCAGCCCGCCCTCGACCAGCCCCGGGAAGCCCAGCCACTCGCGGGCCCGCCACGAGGCACTGGCCAGGATCTCCTCGGCGGGCAGCCCGGCCTCCTGCAAAATCAGCATCTCCTCGGCGACCAGCCCGTGCCGGATCCCGCCGCCGGCATCGGTGCCCACATAGATCGGCACCCCGGCCTCGTACGCGGCCCGGACGACCGACGGGAACCGTTCCTGCAGCGCGACCATGTGGTCGGCGTACGTGTCGAACTTGCCCCGGGCCCGATCGGCGATCCCGCCGAAGGTCCGGATGTTGATCATCGTGGGCACCAGCGCCGTGCCCCGCCGGGCCATCTCGTCGATCAGGTCGAGCGACAACCCCGTGCCGTGCTCGACCGAGTCGACCCCGGCCCGCACCATGAGCTCGACGCCCTCCTCGGAGAACGTGTGCACGGCGGCCCGCGCCCCCGCCGCGTGCGCCGCCTCGACGGCCGCCGCCATGGTGTTCGCGTCCCACGAGGGCGCCAGGTCGCCGGCGTCCCGCGAGATCCAGTCGCCGACCAGCTTGACCCACCCGTTGCCCGCCTTGGCCTGCTCGGTCACGGCGGCCCGCACGTCGGCCTCACCCTCGACCTCGACACCCACGTCACGCAGATATCGCCGCGGCGCCGCCACATGCCGGCCGGCCCGGGCCAGCCGGGGGATGCCGTCCTCATCCTCCAGCTCGGGATAGGGATAGGGCGAGCCCGCGTCGCGCAGGGCCAGAACTCCCGCGTCCCGATCGGTCGCCGCCAGCTCGCGCGCCTGATCGAGGCTGGTGATCGGCTTGGCTCCGAACGCGATCCCTAGATGACAATGCGCGTCGACCAGCCCCGGCACGATGAAACCGCCGTCACTGATCGTCTCGGCACCCCGTACGGGCTCGTAGGTGACCGTGTCCCCCACCAGCCAGAGGTCCCTGACTTCACCGTCCGGCAGAACCGCCCCACGCACATGCAACGCCATACAACAGTCCTACCCGATCAGCCCGTCACCCGTCCGAACGAGCAGCCGCCCGGATACGGTTCCGCGTACGGGTCATCGCGGACAGATCCAGGGTGACCGGCCAAGGCTGATCGATCACGGCAACGTCAGCGCAGTGGAGACGCCCGCGGTAGTGGCCATTTCGGTCAAGCCGAAACTGTGTGACTGTAACGGAATCGCCCAGAGGATCGACGAGCCAGTAGGCCGGTATGGCCGCGCGCGCATAAAGCTGCTTCTTCAGTGCCCGGTCGGTGCTCTCGGACCAGTCAGACAGCACCTCGACCGCGACCAGTACATCCACGGCGGGCACCGGGGAGGTCAACGCGGCTTCCACGCGGATGGCGGCCACGTCGACAAATGGCATGTTGTGACGGTCGAGCAGAACGGCCTGCCGGTGGCTGATCATGCAGGACCTCGGCACGTGCGCGTCAAGAGCAAACATGACATCAGCCAAGTGGATCTGATGAATGGGGAAGGGTGGCGGCGGACGGACAATTTTTCCGTCGAGCAGTTCGAAGCGCGACTCCTCCGGAAAGTCCTCGACGTCATCGATCGTAAGGCGAATGCCGCCGCCAATCATGAATTGTCCGGAGCCTGGTCGTCTTCCTCGTCGCGGAGCGCGGTCAGCGCCGGCACGTCGATGCTGATCGGATAGGGGACATCCGTGGCGAATACCTTGCTCGTACTGGTGATCGTCTCGTACTGGCCGTTCTCGCCGAGGCGGTACTCAGTCAGCACGACACCATCCTCGAACAACGGGTCGACCAGCAGGTAGGTGGTCACGCGGTTAGCCGCGTAGACCTTCCATTTCGCGTTCATGTCACGGACGCGAGAGGTCGGCGAAACCACCTCGAGGACGAGTAGCGCACCGTCGACCGGAGCCGGAGTGCGGCGGCGGTATTCTTTCCGCAGCACCACGACGTCCGGTCGAGGCTCGTTTCGCCGGTCGACCTCCAACGACAGGTCGATGACCGGCTTGTATCCAGGCGGACAGTTCGGCAGGAGCATGCGGACCAGCTCCCAGCACAGTTCTTGATGAAGCATCGTCGGGGACGGCAAGATCAACCTTCCGTCGATCAACTCATAGCGAAGATCCTTGGGAAGGCTCGCCAGGTCGTCGACGGTCCAGTCCTGCTTTTCATCCAGCAGGCTCGGCAGCTGTAGGGCCGCAGTCATCGGGACCTCCTCAGGGGGTGTCACGAGACTACTGTACCCATGTCTAGATCACCAATCGGTTGTCAGCGCTTGTCCTTGTCGTCTTTTTGCTGCTTCATCAGCTTGTTGAAGTCGAGATTCGGCAGGTTGAAGCCGCCGGCACCACCGGCGCCGCCGAGGGCGTTGGGGTCGAGGCCGGGCGGGAGCTGGGGCATGCCGCCGGGGAAGCCCGCGGGCAGGCCGCCGCCGCCCGTGCGGGGTCGGTTGTTGCCGCCCTTGGTGCCCTTGCGCTTGTTTTTCGGGCTCTTCGTGGCCTTGCGCCGGCCGCCGCCGGGCAGGCCCATCATGCCGCTCATCTGCTTCATCATCTTCTGCGCGTCGGCGAAGCGGTTGAGCAGCTGGTTGACGTCCATCACCGTGACGCCGGAGCCGTTGGCGATGCGGGCGCGGCGGGAGCCGTTGAGGATCTTGGGGTTGCTGCGCTCGGCCGGGGTCATCGAGCGGATGATCGCGGTGACCCGGTCGAAATGGCTGTCGTCGAGCTCGGCCAGCTGGTCCTTCATCTGGCCCATGCCCGGCATCATGCCGAGGATGTTGGCGATCGGGCCCATCCGCCGCACGGCGATGAGCTGGTCGAGGAAGTCTTCCAGGGTGAAGGTCTCGCCGGCCAGCAGCTTGCCGGTCATCTTCTCCTTCTGATCCTCGTCGAAGGCCTGCTCGGCCTGCTCGATGAGGGTCAGAACGTCACCCATGCCCAGGATGCGGCTGGCCATCCGGTCGGGGTGGAAGAGGTCGAAGTCCTCGAGCTTCTCGCCCGTGGAGGCGAAGAGGATCGGCTCGCCCGTGACGTGCCGGACGGAGAGGGCGGCACCACCGCGGGCGTCACCGTCGAGCTTCGAGAGCACCACGCCGGTGACCCCGACGCCGTCACGGAACGCCTCGGCGGTCTGCACCGCGTCCTGACCGACCATGGCGTCGATGACGAAGAGGACCTCGTCGGGCTCGACGGCGTCGCGGATGTCGCGGGCCTGCTGCATCATCTCCTCGTCGATGCCGAGACGGCCGGCGGTGTCGACGATGACGATGTCTTTGGCCGTGCGCTTGGCGACCTCGATCGAGTCCTTCGCGACCTTGACCGGGTCGCCGACGCCGCTGCCGGGCTCGGGCGCGTAGACGTCGACGCCCGCCCGGCCGCCGACCACCTGGAGCTGATTGACCGCGTTGGGGCGCTGCAGGTCGGCCGCGACCAGCAGGGGCTGGTGACCCTGGCCCTTGAGCCAGCGCGACAGCTTGCCGGCCAGCGTCGTCTTGCCGGCGCCCTGGAGGCCGGCCAGCATGATCACCGTGGGCGGCTGCTTGGCGAACACCAGCCGCCGGCCCTCGCCGCCGAGGATGTTGATGAGCTCCTCGTGGACGATCTTGATGATCTGCTGCGCCGGGTTGAGCGCCTGGGAGACCTCGGCCCCCCGGGCGCGCTCCTTGACGTTGAAGATGAAGGCCTTGACCACGGGCAGCGCGACATCGGCCTCCAGCAGCGCGAGACGGATCTCGCGAGCGGTGGCGTCGATGTCGGCGTCGGTGAGCTTGCCCTTGCCCCGGAGCTTGGTGAAGATGCCGGAGAGGCGGTCACTCAAAGTGTCAAACACGGCGCAGTGGTCCTTTTAGTCAGCTCAGCCGGGTGGTCTTACATAGAGCCTAGCCGCCCGGGAGGAGCCTCACCGGTTCCGCATCCGGTACGTCTTGGTCGCCGCCTCGATCCGGCGCTGCGTGCGCGTGCCGGGGGCGATCGACTTCTTGGCCTTCGTGTAGAGGTAATAGCCTCCGCCGACCGCGAGCGCGCCCACGATCAGGTAGAACAGGGCCGGCCCGAGCAACGAGCTGACCACCCAGCCGACCACGATCACTCCGGCGATCAGTGCCACCAGAAACGCTACGGCCTTACCCATCTCGGCCTCCCCGAGTCGAAGCTGCGGACTCCACCATGACTCACCACGGCAACCTCGCGCATCGGTGGTAACCCTGAGCCGCTGTCCGATATGCCCCCTATACCACCCATTCAAGGCGTAACGCCGACGACGCGCCGCAACTTCTGGCAGGCGGGCCCGTTGGGGGTCGTGACCGAACGGACCCGGCGGAAGGACGACGGCGTGCGGATCATCCGGCTGGCGCCCTGGCCCGTGCGGCGGCGCCTGCTCCACCACCTGCAGCACCGCCTCCTGCCCCTCGTGCCCCCGCCGAGCCGGCTGCGGGTGGCCCGCCGGATCGTGCCGCTCGGTCCGCGCCCCCGGCTCAAGCCGATCGGCGACGCGCCATCTCTGCGGGTCCGCACGCCTGCGGGGCGACTCACGGCCCGGCGTCGCCTCGAGGCCACCCCGGCCGCCGTACGCCGGGAGAACCTCGACCGCGTGCTGGACACCCTGAGCAGCGCCGGCATCGAGTGGTTCCGGATTCCGGTGGCCTCGCTGACCCGTACGGGTGTGGCCATCGACGCCGCCGACCGCGCCCGGGCCATGGCCGCGCTGGCCACGATGACCGCCCACGGCGAGGGCCGGCTCGACCGCGTGCGGCCGGGACAGGTCGTACGGGTGTGCTGGCCTGTCACCGACCCGAAGGGCCGTCTCACGCTCGGTACCGCGTACGGGTGCGAAGTGGAGTTCTGGCGGCGTGAGGGCGGGAATCTGATCGGACCGCGCAGCAACCCGGTGGCCGACGTGGTGCCGGTGGACGAGCCCGAGATCGTGGTGGCCGAGCCGGTGTTCGGCCCGTTCGGCGCGCCCGGCACGACCCGCCGCTATCGCACGCGCGAGGTGTTCACGATGGTGAGCCCGGATCGCGTGGCGTTCCCGATCGACGCCGTCTACACGTGGGTCGACGGCGGCGACCCAGCCTGGCACGCGCGCAAGGCAGCGGCGCTGCGCGAGAACGGCTGGGTGACCGGTTCGAGCGGGCAGACGGCCAACGACTCCCGGTTCGTCTCACGCGACGAGCTGCGCTACTCGCTGCGCTCGCTGCACGCGTACGCGCCCTGGATCCGGCACGTCTATCTGGTCACCGACGACCAGGTGCCGCCCTGGCTCGACACCACCCGCCCCGACCTGACCGTGGTCAGCCATCGCGAGATCTTCGGCGGCGCCGGGCGGCTGCCCACCTTCAACTCGCAGGCCATCGAGTCGCGCCTGCACCACATCCCCGGGCTGGCCGAGCACTTCCTCTATCTCAACGACGACGTCTTCCTGGGCCGGCCGGTGGCGCCCGAGCTGTTCTTCACACCCGGCGGGCTGACCCGGTTCTTCCCCTCGGGGGCGCTGGTCGGCTCGGCGCCGCGCTCGACCGCCGACGCCCCCGCCGACTCGGCCGGCAAGAACAACCGCCGGCTCATCCAGAGCGCCTTCGGCCGGGTGCTGACCCACAAGATGAAGCACACCCCGCACCCGTCGCGGCGCAGTGTGCTGGCCGAGATCGAGCTGCGCTTCGCCGAGCAGGTCGAATCGACGGCCGCGCACCAGTTCCGGCATCCCGACGACATCGCCATGCTGTCGTCGCTGCAGCAGTACTACGCCTACCTGACCGGCCGGGCCGCCCCCGGGCAGATCAAATACCTCTACACCGACCTGGCCGACCCGGCGACGCCGTTCCAGCTGGCCCGGCTGCTGCACAAGCGACATCTCGACGCGTTCTGCCTCAACGACACCGACTCCTCCGCGAGCGCGGTGCCCGAACAGGCCGCGTTGCTGGCCGAGTTCCTGCCGGCCTACCTGCCGTTCCCGTCCCGGTGGGAGGGCCCGGTGGTGGCGCGCGTCGCCCGGCAGGTCAAGCGGGTCGCCGCCGTCCCCGAGGTGGTGCGATGAACGCCGACGTGGTGGTGCTCGGCCTGGGCTACGTCGGGCTGCCGCTGGCTCAGCAGGCCGTACGGGCGGGGTTGTCCGTGCTCGGCTTCGACGTCTCGGCCGGGGTGGTCGCCGCGCTCAACGACGGCCGCTCCCACGTCGACGACCTGTCGGACGCCGACATCGCCGAGATGCTGGACGGCGGCTTCCGGGCCACCACCGACGAGGCGCTCATCGGCGCTTGCGGGACCGCCGTGATCTGTGTGCCCACGCCCCTGGCCGAAGGGGACGGGCCCGACCTGAGCGCGGTCACCGGGGCCGCCTCGGCGATCGGGCGCAGCCTGCGGCCGGGCATGCTCGTGGTGCTCGAATCCACCACCTACCCGGGTACGACCGACGAGGTCGTACGGCCGCTGCTGGAGAAGCTGTCCGGGCTGACCGCGGGCGTGGACTTCCACCTGGCGTTCTCCCCCGAACGGATCGATCCCGGCAACGCGCTGTTCGGGGCGCGCAACACCCCCAAGGTGGTCGGGGGCTACACGCCGGACTGCACACTGCGGGCAGCGGGCTTCTACGGACGTTTCATCGACACCGTGGTGCGTACGAGGGGAACTCGCGAAGCCGAGACCGCGAAGTTGTTGGAGAACACCTATCGTCACGTGAACATCGCGCTCGTCAACGAGATGGCCCGGTTCTGTCACGAGCTCGGCATCGACCTGTGGGACGTGATCCGGGCCGCGTCGACCAAGCCGTTCGGGTTTCAGGCGTTCTATCCGGGGCCCGGGGTGGGCGGCCACTGCATCCCGATCGACCCGAACTACCTGTCGCACAACGTCCGAAGCCGGCTCGGCTACCCGTTCCGGTTCGTCGAACTGGCCCAGGAGATCAACGCGACGATGCCGTCCTATGTGGCCCGTCGGGCGCAGAACTTGCTGAACGCGGACGGCCAGGCTGTGCACGGCGCGACGATCCTGTTGCTGGGTGTCACGTACAAGCCGAACATCGCCGATCAGCGGGAGTCGCCTGCCACACCGCTGGCCCGTCAACTGCAATCGCTGGGCGCTTCCGTCGTCTTTCACGACCCGTACGTGGCTGAGTGGATCGTGCCGCGGGCGGAGGATCTGCTGGGGTCTGTGGTGTCGGCCGACCTGGTGATTCTGGTGCAGAACCACCGCGACTATCAGGCCGACGAGCTGGCCGCGCTGGCCAAGCGCTTCTTCGATACGCGCGGCGCCACGACAGGTTCCGACGCACATCGGCTGTAGGCCCCGCCTCACGATCCGCAACTCTGGCCTCGGCCCTGTGGACAACCGTGACCGGACATTTCGCCCCTGTGGACAGCCCGAAGATCGTCTTCGGATTCGGCGTAAAATCTGCCACCCCCGCCCCCACCCAGTGCTAGGGCGGGCCGACGACTACAGCACCGGGCCGACCGGCGGCGCCCCCTCCTCCTATGATCGCGTCCGATCGACGCGCTTCGCTCTTCACGGAGGATTTGTGAACTCACTTCGGGCCCTGACCGTCGCGACAGCGGCCGTCCTGTTCGCCCTGCCCGCCACGGCCGCCTCGGCCGCGCCCACGGCGCCCACCCTGACCGTCGGCGGCGTGGCCTGCGCCCCCGGCGGCATCCTGGTCGGCTCCCCCACCCCGGCGATCACCGCCCGGTTCACCGGCTCGGGCACGCTGACCCCGTCCTTCGCCGTGTGGCCGGCCGGCCGCCCGGCGCAGCGCGTCGAGTGGACCGCGCCCGAGCTGAGCCGGCCCGGCACGGCCTTCACCACCCTGCCGTCCGCGGTCGTCGACGGCGGCAAATACAGGCTGACCGCGCACGGCGCCTCGTGCACCTTCACGGTCGACACGGTTCGGCCGAAGGCGCCGCTGGTCACCTCGGCCGACTATCCGCGCGGGCAGAGCGCGGGTGGAGCCGGCGTGGCCGGGAAGTTCACCTTCGCCGCCGACGGCGACCGTGACGTGGTGAAGTTCCGCTATTCGGCGCCGGGGGCCGGGCTGGTCGAGGTGCCGGCCGACCGGCGGGGCCGGGCCACGGTCACGATCACGCCGGACTCGTACGGCGCCAAGGCCGTGACTGTGCAGGCGATCGACCGCACCGGGAACCGCTCGGCCGAGACCACGTACGAGTTCACCGTGATCGACAACGAGCCCCGGGTGTACGACGACAACCCGTCGGCGGCGATCGGTGAGCCGCGCGTCATTCGGTTCTGGAGCGCGGTGCCGGGCACGCAGTCGTTCACGTACACCTTCAACGGCGGCCCCGCGGTCACCGTGCCGGCCGACGCTCAGGGCTACGGGCACGCGACGGTCACGCCGGGTCGGCGCGGCGACAACCCCATGACGGTCACCAGCCGTACGGGCAACGGGGTGGTCTCGCCCGAGATCACGTTCAACGTCTATGTGCGGGTGGAGGTGCCCGTCCCGCAGATCTCGTCGCCTGACTTCCCGGGCGACGGCACGCCGCCGCCGACGGTCGGCGAGACCGTCACCATCGTGCTGCGCACGGACTCCCCGGAGGTCGCCGAGTTCGTCGTCTCGCTCGATTTCGGCCAGACCGAGCAGGTGGTGGCGGCCGACGCCGACGGCAACGTCACGTTCCAGCACACCTTGCCGCCGGACTACATCTTCCTGGAGGTGCAGGCGCGAGCCCGGACGGCGGACGGCTTCGAGTCGGGATCGGGCTACGCGGGCTGGGAGCTGACCCCGGCCGACGGGTGAAGCACCCGGTCGAGGGCGGAACGTAGCACCGCGCCGGGTTCGGCGGGCAGGTCGGCGCTTCGGAAGCAGACGTAGTTGTCCGGACGCAGCAGCACGCAGCCGGAGTCGCCGACCTCGCGGAGGCGGGCCCAGTCGCCGTAGATGTCCTCGTAGTCGGCGCCGGGACCGATGACGATCGCCGGCACGGAAAGCTCCGCGGCGGCGGCCACCCACGGCTCGCCACCCAGCCCGGTCAGCAACACGAACCGGCCGCCGCCACCCAGGTCGAGTGTGGACAGACGCTGGTCGCCGCGGCCGACCCAGGCGTGCGGCACCTTGGCTCCCGGCCACGTGGTCGGCTGGTGGTAGAGCTCGTCGTCGCGCGGGTTGACGGGCGCGGGCGTGCCGTCGCTGAGCACGGCGGACGAGGCGTACCGCTGGTTGAGCTCGACGCCGTGCGTGTTGAACTCGTAGTTCTTGAACTCGATGGCCTCGCGCAGCTCCCGGCGCTGCTTCTCGGCGGCCGGGGTGGCCAGCTTGCGCGCGTCCATGTTGCGGCGCAGCTGCTCGGGGTCGTCGGTGCTGAGCAGCCCGAGCGCCTCGAAGATGCGGGTCGTCTCGCCGATGCTGCGGTTGGCCCGGTCGACGATCTGTTTGCCGATCGGCGCGCGCTCGGCCGAGTACGTGTCGAGCAGCGCGGGCGAGGCCGTCCCGTTCAGCACCAGGCGCAGCTTCCAGGCCAGGTTGTAGGCGTCCTGGATCGACGTGTTGGAGCCGAGCCCGTTGGACGGCGGGTGCCGGTGCACGGCGTCGCCCATGCAGAACACGCGCCCGTTCTGGTACGTCTCGGCGTACAGGTGGTTGACCGTCCACGCCGAGGACGACTTGATGGTGACGGGCACCGAGTCGTCGCCGATCAGGTGGTGAGCGATCCGCCGGGCGTATTCCTCGGTGAGGTCGGGCGGCTCACCGTTGATGTCGTAACCCCAGACGATCAGCCATTCGTGCCACGGCCGGACGCAGCGGACCAGTCCCATCCCGATGCCGCCGACGTCGGAGCCGGTCTGCAGCACCCAATACAGCGTGCTCGGCCGGTGCGCCGTCAACGCGGTCAGGTCGGCCTCGAAGACGATGTTGATGCTGCCCGCGACGCCCATCTGCCCGACCATGGGCAGCCCGATGTCGTCGGCGACCTTGCTGCGCCCGCCGTCCGCGCCGATCAGATATTTCGCGCGGATCCGGTATTCGTCGCCCCGCAACCGATCCCGTACGGTCGCCGTCACGCCGGAGTCGTCCTGCTCCAGCGACAGGTATTCGGTCTGGTAGCGCAGTGCCGTGCCCCGGGCCACCGCGTTGTCGACGAGCACCGGTTCCATCAGGTGCTGCGGCATGTCGCAGATGCTGGACGGGGAGGCCAGGTCGTGGTCGGCCTGCCGCGCCGGATGCGTGTACCAGGTGTGCAGCCGGCCCAGCTCCTCACCGGCGAGGCTGGAGCAGAAGACAGTGTCACCCATCAGGCGTTGCGGGGTGGCCTGAGCGATCACCTGGTCCTCGATTCCGGCGTCGCGCAGCACCTCCATCGTCCGCTGGTTGGTGATGTGGGCGCGCGGCGTGTCCGACAGGCGCCCGTATTTGGTGACGACGATGTTCGGCACCCCGTACGTGCTCAGGAGCAGCGCGGCGGCCCCACCGGCGGGGCCGCTCCCGACGATCAGCACGTCGGTCTCGACGTCAGCCATGGTGGTCCCCCTGGGGTGCGATGCGGAAGGTGAACTCGACCGTGCGCGTGCCGTCGGCGGCCGCCGGGAACTCGACGATCAGGTCGTCTTTGACGCCGAAGACCGCGTCGGAGTCCAGATACGGCCCGCCGGCCACGAAGAGCTGCGTGATCAGCCGCCGGAAGCCGGGCGCGCTGATCATGAAGTGCAGGTGCGGGGCCCGGTACGGATGCCGGCCCGTGGCCCGCAGCATCTGCCCCACCGGGCCGTCGTCCGGGATCGGATACTCCGACGGCAGGATCGAGCGGAACCACAACCGCCCGTCGGCGTCGCTGCGCAGCCGGGCCCGCAGCACCGGCCCCTCGAGCTCGGGCAGCTGCACGTCGTAGAAGCCGTCCTGATTGGACTGCCACACGTCGACGACCGCGTCCGGCACCGGCCGCCCGTCGAGGTCGACGATCCGTACGTCGGCCCGCAGCGGCACGCCCGGCAGCCCCTCGGCGAGATTCGTCCCGGCGGGCACCGCGGGCGGCCCCTCGACGTAGAAGGGTCCGAGCACGGCCGACGGCGTGGTCTCCGGTGATCGCGAATTGGTCAGCAGGTCGACCGCGCTGGAGATCCCGAGCGTGTCACTGAGCAGCACAAACTCCTGCCGCGTGGGTGAGCAGAGCTGGCCCGTACGGGTGAGGAAGTCGATCGCGGCCTGCCACTCGTCCTCGGTCAGATCGTTGTCCGCCACGAACCCGTGCAGTCGCCGCACCAAATCTCCGAGCAATTGCGCCGTACGGGGTGAGGCCGCCCCCGCGAAGCTGGCCACCACCTCATCGGTCAGCCACCCGATGTCGGGCCGCCCGGCGGTGGAGGGCCGATCGCCACGCCATGCGCCCTCCAAAACCGACAAAACGCCCTCCGGAGTCAGGGCGCGCGGATTGGGATACGGCTGCGCGGTCGCGAGCGAAGCGGCACGCGGCAGATCACCCGACGACATTCCGAGTTCTTCCAGCGACGTCGGCGCACCCAGCCGCGCGGCCAGATCGAAAACGGCCGCCGGGGCATCGGTCGCGCCCAGGGCCGATGCGATCCGCCGCATGGCATCCGGAGCGGCCGCGGCGTTGTAGGCCATCACATGCGGCAACATCACGGCATGCGTCGGCGAGTGCGGCATCCCGAACGACCCGCCCAGCACATGGCAGAGCTTGTGGTGCAGGCCCATTCCGACGGTTCCGAGGCAGATTCCGGCCAGCCAAGCCCCCGTCAGCGCGTCCGCCCGCGCGTCCAGGTCGTCCGGCCGTTCGGCGATGACCGGCAGGGAACGCGCAAGACGCGCAAGGGCATCCTGCGCGAAATTGTCCACCGCCGGGTTGGCCTGCGGGGAGTACAGCGCCTCGACCGCGTGCGCCATCGCGTTCAGCCCGCTCGTCACCGACAGTTCGACCGGCAGCCCAAGGGTCAGTTCCACGTCGTAGACGACCGTCCGCGGCACCAGGGCCGGGTCGCTGCGCGTCGTCTTCTCCCCGTCCGAGGTCTCGCCCACGACCGGCGTCATTTCCGAGCCCGCGTACGTCGTCGGGACCGCGATCTGCGGCAATCCGGTGCGCGCCGCGAGCGCCTTGCCCAGGCCCGTGCTCGATCCGCCGCCGATCGACACCAGGCAGTCCACGTCGTGTTCGCGGACGAGTGCGAGCGCCTGCTCGGTCACTTCGACCGGAGTGTGCATCGCGACCTGCTCGAAACGCGCGACGACGAGCGGCCCGAGCAGTTCCGCCGCGCGATCCGAGCGCCCGCCGAGCAGCAGCACCCGCGCGGCCCCGATCCGCGCCACCTCGTCCGGCAGCCGCCCCAGAGTCCCCGCTCCGAAGATCACCCGGGAGGCATGCGCGTTGTACTCGAACGGCTCCACCCGCCCAGTGTCGGCGCGTGAACGATCAGGATCCTGCACCTACGCACTGCACGAAACGCGCATCGCGGCCGGTGTGGTGCTCAGGTGTGCGCGCAGCACGCGGGTCAGATGTTCCTGGTGGGAGAAGCCGCAGCGCTGGGCCACCTCGGCGATCGGGATCGTCGTGCCGCGCAGCAGCCGCCCGGCCGCGTCGACCCGGCGCTGGATCAGGAACTGGTGCGGCGACAGCCCCGTGCGCGCCTTGAACTGCCGGCCGAACTGGCTCACGCTCAGCCCGGTCACGGCCGCCATCTCGCGCAGCGGCAGCGGCTCGCCGAGCCGGGCCTCCACCATTTCCCGTACGGCGTCGAGCTGCCGATCGGTCAGCCCGCAACGCCCGAGCCGTGGCGGCGGCACCGGCCGCCCGCGCACGCTGTGCTGCCGGCCCAGCTGGGCGGCCAGCGCGTGCCCGAGGTGGTCCACATAGGTGCGGGCCGTCGGCTCCCATTCGCGCATCACCCGGTCGAGGGTCAGCATCAGGTGCTCGACCAGCGGGTCGAGGGCGCCCAGCTCCTCGGCCAGCTCGACCGGCCCGTCGTCGCACGCCGCGCGGAGCAGGTCGTCGCTCAGGTAGGCGTGCACGGTGTCGAGCGCCCCGCCGAGCTCGACGGTCAGCTCCTTGCCGGCCGGGTGCACGAACAACCCACCCGGCGGCACCGTTCGCGAGCTGGTCAGCCCGAGATGCCCGCGGCGCACGGTGACCGGGCCGTTGAGGTGCAGGATCACCAGGTGGCTGGGCGCGCCGCCGAAGCTGGCCTGATAGGGCCGCTCGCTCTGGGTCGAGACGTAGAGCGACTGCCAGCCGAGGCCGCGGCTGGTGCGGTCGGGGTGCACCCACGGCTGCCGGAGGATGCCGTTGGTGTCGTGGACCGTGAGCTCCGCCACACGACCATGACACCCGTAAACATGATCGAAATCAAGGGACGCGGAAGGTCCAGTGGGAGTTGAGCACGTAGTTGACGACCGGGATCGTCACCAGCGCCACCGCCTGCACCAGCACGAACGGGCCGGTCAGGACCTCGGTGCCGAGCCAGAGGATCAGGCTGTTCGCGCAGAGGGCCACGGCCGTCACGGTCAGGAAGCGCCGGCCCGCCACCAGATGTCCGGTCGTCGAGCGAAAGACCCAAGACCTTTGCAGCCCGTACGAGACCAGGACGCTCGCGCCGAAGCCGAGCGCCGAGGCGAGCACCGCCCGGATGCCCAGCCCCCCGGCCAGCAGAAACCCGACGCCGACGTGGGTCACCGCGCTCGCCCCGCCGCTGATCGCGTAGCGGACGAGCTCAGCGTTTCGCACGTACCCGCTGCTCGGGGAGAGCGAGGTGCTCGACCCGCTCCTGCACGAGATAGCGCGGGCGGCCCCGAACCTCCTCGTGGATGCGTGCCAGGTATTCGCCGATCACGCCCAGGCCCAGCAGCAGGAACGTGCCCATCACGAGCAGCAGCAGGATGACCGTGGGGAAGCCGGCCACCGAGTCGCCGCCGATCCAGCGGATCAGGGTCTGCGCCCCGAGCAGCACGGCGAAGGCGGCGAAGGCCAGCCCGACCATCGTCACCAGGTGCAGCGGGGCCGAGGTGAACGAGGTGAGCCCGTTGACCGCGAGCCGGAACAGCGAGCCGAGCGTCCAGCGGGAGCGGCCGCCCGCGCGCTCCTCGATGTCGATCTCGATGGTGCTCCGGCGGAAGCCGATCCAGCTGCTCGTGCCGCGGAAGAACGACGAGTGCTCGGGCAGCCGCAGCAGCGCCTCCAGGGCCGGGCGGGCGAGCAGCCGGAAGTCGGTCGCGTCGACCAGGTCGACCCGGGTCAGGCCGGTGAACGCCTTGTTGAACGCGCGCCCGCCGACCCGGCCGACCACGCCCTGACCCGTACGGTTGCGTTTGACCGCCTCGACCACGTGCGCGCCCTGCCGCCAGCGCCGCACCATCTCGGGGATGGCCTCGGGCGGGTGCTGCAGGTCGGAATCGATCACGACCACCGCGTCGCCGGCCGCGTGTTCGAGCCCGGCCAGCACCGCCGCCTCCTTGCCGAAGTTGCGGGAGAGCTGGATGCCGCGGACCCGGTCGTCGAGCGCCGCCTGGGCGACGACGAAATCCCAGGAGTCGTCGGCCGAGCCGTCGTCGACCAGCACCAGCTCGTACGTCAGACCGGCGCCGGTGAGCACCGCGGCCAGGCGGGCCACGAAGCGTTCCACGCCGGCGCCCTCGTTGAAGACGGGCGCGACCACGGAGATCATCGGGCTCGATACGGTCACGCTCGCCCAACGAGGGCACGCCGGCAAAAGTTACAAAAGGCGTCAGCGCAGCAGCTCGGCCAGGGTCGGGGGCTGCGTGCGGTCGATGATGATCGTGCGGACCGACTCGTGGTCGCGATACAACCGGGACAGCCGCTCGGAGAGCACGTCCTCCCACGAGCGGTCCGGCCGGTGCCGCTCCCAGGTCGCGCGGTCGGGCAGATATTCGAGCAGCACGCCGAGATCACGCAGCAGGGCGAAGGACTCGCAGTCGGTCATCACGACCGGCTTGTGGTCGGGGTCGACCTGCAGCCGCTGCCGCAGCGTCAGCACGAACTCGCGCACCGCCTCGAACTCCAGCCCGATCACCACGTACAGGTGGACGGGGGGACGCGGCGCGACCGCGACCGGGGTGCCGACCGGCTCGAGCGCGAGCGGGATCGTGCGGGGCGCCGGGCGCAGCCGCCGCAGCAGCGACCGGGTCAGGCGCGGGGCGGCCTTGACCGGGTTCTGCAGCAGCGCGAGCAGCCCCGAGCCGATCCGGTAGGACTCGCTGCGGCGCAGCCGGTCGGCCCGGCGGCGCTCGCGGTCGCGGTCGCGGCGCAGCTCGTCGCCACGGTGCCGCTCCTCGACCAGCCGGGCCTCCAGCATGCGCAGCCGGCCGGCCATGGCGGCCAGCTCCCAGCGCGCCCGCTGCGCGGTGTCGAGCGTCTGCAGTGCGGTTTCGGGCACGTCAGCCTCCGATCCGTTCGTGGCGGGCGGCCAGCCCGCCGAGCCAGGTCGCGGCCGCGGACGCGCCGTTGGAGAACGTCAGCTCCTCGCAACGGCGGCGCAGCACGGCGCGTTTGTCGGGGCGGGCGGCCGTGTCGAGCGCCCGCTCCAGCTCCTCGGAATCCGGGTCCTCGACGGCCAGCGCCACCCCGGCCGCGTCCGCGTACCGGGCCCGGCCGAGCTGGTCGTCGAGCGGGTCGTCGCGGCGCGGCACGAGCACCGTGGGAATCCCGAAGCGCAGCTGCTCGTGATAGGCGTCGTAGCCGGCCGAGCTGACCACCAGGTCGAACGCCCGCAGATAGCGGCTCACCCCCTGCTCGCGCACGACCACCTGGAAGCCGTGGCCCTCCAGCCGCTCGACGACCCGGGTGTCGCTCAGCCGCACCAGCGCGGCCGGCCGGTCGTCGAGCCCGA
Source organism: Paractinoplanes lichenicola (assembly GCF_016785085.1). Classification (GTDB taxonomy): domain Bacteria; phylum Actinomycetota; class Actinomycetes; order Mycobacteriales; family Micromonosporaceae; genus Actinoplanes; species Actinoplanes lichenicola. The sequence goes on along the minus strand of NZ_JAENHO010000025.1, from coordinate 26,967 downwards.
GGTCGGCGCGGGCCGCCGCGGGGTCGAGCAGCTCGCCCGCGTCGAGCAGCGTGATCGGCTCGACCCGGTGCGCGCCCGCCCGCTCGGCCACGGTCGGCCCGTCGTCGGCCAGGGCGGCGAACTCGCCCGGCTCGAGGACGTGGTCGAACACCTTGCCCTCGGTGATCCACTCCTGGCCCGTGCCGCGGGGCCACATCGCCCGCCGCACCCACACCCAGAGCACGTGCGGGTGGGCGCGGACGGCCTCCACGATGCCCTCGTGCGGCAGGTCGTCGACCGCCACGATCTCGGGCCGGTGCAGGTCGACGAGGTGGGCCAGGCGGTCGCGGAGCATCCGGTTCCACGCCGCCTCGGTCGCGCCGAGAGCCTCGCGGGACGGGATGTGCTCGGTCAGGAAGCCGCCGCCCGGGGAGGCGTACTCGGTGGCGATCACGGGCGCGAGGGCGGCCGGCAGGCGGCGGGCGATCGCGGTCAGCCGGGTCGGCGCCCCGACCATGAGCACGCGGCGGGTCGGCGCGGGCGGCACCGGGCCGGGCTCGCGGGGCAGGGCCGGGGCGCTGATCCGGGGGCGGATGCCGAAGCCGGCCAGCCGCCTGAGGTGCGACTGGTGGCCTGAGGTGCGTTCGAGCGCCCGGAACCGCTCGGGGAACTCCTGCCAGGAGGCCGCTGCGTCGACGATCTCGTGCCAGTTCTGCACGGTCAGCCGGCAGAGCAGCGGCATGGCGTCGCGCACCCGGTCGTCGACCGGCGCCCAGTCGACGTCCTCGGGCAGGTCGCCGGGCGCGGGCGCCTGCTCGACCACCACGACCGTGTGCTCGGCCCGCACCCGCGTGCGGGCGCGGGCCAGCAGGTCGGGGCCGCGGGCGACCAGAAGCCGTACGGCTGCGGGCTGGTCCTCCCGGGCCAGCGTGGCCGCGCCGTCCCGCAGGAGGTCGCGCACCCGCGGAGCGAAGGGCAGTGGCCGCGCGTCGCGGGGCACGTGCACCAGCAGCGTGCTCAGCGCCGCCTCGTGCTGCGCAAGCACCTCGGCCGCCACTCCCGCCCCGGCGAAGCGAAAGTCGGCCAGGATCGCCACGTCGTGAACGGTCGCAGTCACCGCGATTCCCCCTTCCCAGTGTCCGTTTTGCCCGTCTCTCGGCTCAACGATCACCGGCACGCACCGTGATGGCAACGTCACGGGAACCGGGGGCGGCTAGTCAACCAACCGGCAACCGAAGGGCATCTCCATGGCACCCGAACATGGGTCATCTTCACTGCCTGGGCGCCGAACATAACCCTGAACGCGGCGGTAGGAGCCGACGCGGACATCAACGAAAGGCAGTCGATGCGCTCTTCGATCACCAAGCGTCTGGCCCTGATCGCGATGATCCCCGCCACCCTGTTTGTGCTGGTCGCGTTCGCTTCGTCAGCCCAGGCCGCCACCACCGCGGCGCCGAGCACCGCGACGATGCAGGCCGACATCGTCACCTACACCAACAAGATGCGCGCCGCCAAGGGTTGCAAGGCCGTCGTCGCCAGCCCGAGCCTGACCAAGGCCGCCGTCGGCCACAGCGCCTGGATGGCCCGCACCGGCAAGTTCAGCCACGTCGGCGCCGGCAACTCGACCTTCGACCGTCGCATCAAGGCCGCCGGCTACATCCGCCCGCTGAGCGAGAACATCGCCTTCGGCTACAACACCGGCGCCGACACCGTCAAGGCGTGGATGGCCAGCCCGGGTCACCGTGCCAACCTGCTCAACTGCACCGCCAAGGCCGTCGGCGTCGGCGTCGTCCGCGCCGCGAACGGCACCACGTACATCTCGCAGGAGTTCGGTTACTGAGCTATTGGGAGCGGCTCAACTGCCGCACCACACGGCGATAGGACAGCAGGGCCTCACCTTCCCGGGTGAGGCCCTCCGTCGTTTCCAGCCACCGGCCCAGCACCTCGCGCTCGTCGGCCACGAACACCGCCGCCGCGTCGGCCAGCCGCTCCTCGAGCAGCGACATCGCCGGGAACCGGGCGTCGGGCCCGGTCGTGCCGGGCGGGCCGGCGATCACCAGCAGGTCCACGTCGTGCACGTCGGCCAGTGACTCCAGGTCGTACCAGGCAAAGGTTCTCTCCCCGATCGGCACCGGGCGCAGCGGCGCCGCGCGCACCTCGGCCACCGGAACGAGCGCGTGGGTGGCCACGGCCGCCCGCGCGCTCTCGGCCGCGCCGGTGTCGTGGTGCAGCGACACGAGCCGGCCGCCGACCTGTTCCAGCGCGTAGGCCAGCCAGACCGTCGACACCCCGCTGCCGAGCTCGAGCGCGAACCGCGGCTTGCGGGTGCGAATCAGGTGCAGCAGCTCGAGCAGCTCGGCCGGGGCCTGCGCGGGCGGCATCGGCGCCCGCGGCGTGACCCGCTGGAAGAGCTGGACGATGGCCTCGATGTCGCGGGTGTGCGTGCGCATCTGCCCGGCCAGCGAGCCGGTCAGCTCGCGATGCCGGTCGCCCGAGTGCAGCAGCAGCTCCTCCATCGCACCCAGCAGCCGCCGCTGCGTCTGGTCGAGCACCGCGCGCACGTCGTTCTGCTGCCGGCGCTGGGCCCGGGCCAGCCCCGAGATCCGCCGCGCGATCAGCAGCAGGCCGCCGAACAGGACCGTGAAGAAGACCGCGAGCAGGGTCAGCGCGACGGTGACGTTGCCGGTCAGCGCGGCCGCCCCGACCGCCGCGCAGAGCAGACACGCGCCGACGGCCAGAATCGCCTGACGCCTGGTCAGATTGCGCAACCGGCGCATCGGTCCTCCCCTGCTGATCTTCAACCTGCCCACGTCAACGCGGACCGGACCCGCCGGTTACGCCCGGGCAGAAAGCCACGTCCGCGCGCTGCCGGGCGGCGACCTCGAGCGACTCGTCGAAACGGCGCACCGAGAACGGGGAATCGGCGTACAGCTTGAGGAACTCGGCCCGCAGGGCGCATCGGCGGGCCGCACCCTCGGGGCTCGCGTCGAAGTCGGCCATCTCGACGGCGACCCGGTCGGCGAGCCGGGCCGCGGGCGTCGCCATCGTGGTGTCGCGCTGACGTTTGTTGGCCGCCGCCGACCCGGCCGCCGCCCCGGCCAGCAGCACCACGGCCGTCACGATCAACCACTTCCGCCGTACGAGGTGAGCCCCGGCCACGACGAGCAGCGCCCCCGCCGTCGTGGTCACCGCCGAGTCCCGCCAGCCCCAGCCCCACTTCCCGGCCGTGACGAGCTGCTGCACGTCGGCGTTGAGCGACCCCATTGCGGCCCCCACGGCGACCAGCGTGCCCGCGGTCAGGGCCAGGGCCAGGGCCGCCCGGCCGCTCACCTGCGACAGCCGGGGCAGGTCGCGCAGCGCGTGCCAGGCCAGCAGTCCGAGCACGACCAGCGCGACGACCAGCACCGTTCCGCCGAGCCAGGGCCGGGGGCTGCCACCGGCCGTCGCGGCGCGCCACATCAGCGGAGGCAGCCAGTCGATGGCCCGTACGGGCAGGGCTTGCACAGTGTCGGCGGTGAGCCGCACGTCGGAACCCTTGTAGCAGTCGCCGGCCGCGCAGTAGCGCTGGATGACGACCCGGACCGCGAGAAAGATCGGCAGGAAACCCAGCCACACCAACGCGAGCGCGCGGGCCGGCGTCCCCGTGAACAACCGGCCCGGCGTCAGGCCGAGCACCAACGCGCCCCGGGCCAGCACCGCGACGGTGGCCAGCGGCAGGGCCAGACAAGCGATCTCGTTGAAGGCCGCGAGGGCCGCGCCGCCGAGCATCAGCAGGGGCGCCCACCACAGCCGGAACGGCCGGTCGGGATCGATGCGGCACAGCCCCGCGGCGACCCCGAGCACGAGGGCGGCCGAGGCCAGATAGAGGCCGCCGAACAGCACGATCGGGCTCGACCCGCCGGCCGCGACGAACCCGGCGGCGACCGCGAACGGCACCACGGCAGCCACTGTGGACGGTGGTCGGCGGAACAGCTTGCCGCGGGCGACGACGCTCTCGGCCAGCAGCACGGCGGCCACGCACAACAGCAGCGCCGACACGAACGAGACGAGCCGGAAGCCGACGTTCACCGGCAGGCCGAGCACCTCGCTGAGGGCGTACGCGGCCGTGTCGAGCGCCTTCTCCAGCATCCGGCCGAACAGCCGGAAGTTGCCCAGCCGTAGATAGCCGGGGAGCGAGTCGACGGTGTGCGGCACGATCCGCAGCGGGTCGTCGCGGAACAGGCCGCCGTGCCAATACAGGTTGAACCGGTGATCGCGGCTCGGCGCCAGCGCGACCAGCGGGGCCAGCACCGGCAACGGCACGAGCACGGCCCGCAGCAGCGCCCGCCGCCACAGCGCCCCGATCGGCGGCCCCTCGACGACGAAGCGCATCCCCACGCGCGGAGCGGCGGGCGGGGCATCCATCGTCGGGGCGCTCATGTCTCAGGTCAACGAGACCGCCGATCGATCGGTGACGCTCTCGAGCAGCCGGGCCAGCGTGGGCGGGTCCCGCGGATCTATCACGGTCGCGCGCGAGGCCCGGTGGTCGCGGCACAACTGGGCGACCCGCCCGGCCAGCAGCGCCTCCCAGCGCGCCCCGGGGTCGTGCCGCGACCAGGTCGCCGGGTCGGGCAGGTATTCGAGCACCACACCCGGCACCTGCAGGCCGCGCAGCGCCGGCTGATCGGTGACCACCACCGGCAGGTGATCGGCGTCCACGAGCACCCGCTGGCGCAGCGCCCGGATCAGCGCGTGCGACCCGTCCCGCGACAGTCCGATCGCCACATAGACGCGGCCCGGCACGGGAGCCGCGGGCGGCACCGCCGGACGGGGCCGGGCCGCCTCTATCACGGCGCGCCGCCGCAGCCGCCGGGCCGCGCGACCGGCGATCGACGGGAAGCACCGCATCGGGTCGCGGGCCAGGTCGACCAGCGCGCGGCCGAGCCGGTACGAGCGGCTGCGGCGCAACGCCAGCACCAGCTCGCGATTGCGGTCCCGGTCGCGTACGGCGGCATCGCGCTCGTCCTCGACGCAGCGCAGCCGGCCGGTCAGCGTGGCCAGCTGCCACCGGGCCAGGGCGAGGTCGGCCGCGTCGGGCTCATCGAACACTTCCGGCCCCCGTCTCGGATTGTTCCCGGCAGTGCCCGGCCAGCCAGGCCGCGGCGTCGGCGGCCCCGTTGCCGAACGACAGCTCGGCGCAGCGCCGGCTGAGCGCCTCCCGGGTCGCCGGATCGGCCAGGTGTTCCAGCGCCGCGGCGGCCGCGTCGTCGTCGGTCGCGCAGATCGCCACCCCGGCCGCCGCGGCGAACCGGGCCCGGGCCAGCTCGTCGTCGGCGCCGTCGGGGTCGGGCACGAACACGGTCGGCACCGCGGCGCCGAGCAGCTCGTGGAAGTTCGTGTAGTCGGCCCGGGACACGGCCACCGTGATGCCGCCCAGCTCCCCCGGGCGGGCCTCGGCCACCGTGAAGCCGGGCAGCGAGGCCACGACTCCGCGGCACAGCAACGCGTTGCCCCCGCTGCGCCGGCGCGGCTTGAGGGGCAGCTCGGTGATCGGGCCGACCGTGCTCACCCCGGCCCGCGCGGTGGTGGTCCAGCCCTCGTCGCCGCCGGCCGCGAACTCCCCCGGCTCGAGGATGCCCGCGAACAGCGCGCCCCGGGCCGCCCACTGACCGCCGGTGCCGCGCCGCCACATCGCCGGGCGCAGCCAGAGCCAGCGCGGGCCCGCGTTCTGCTCGATCGCGGCGGCGATCCCGTCGTGCGGCACCCCACCGACCAGCACCGCGCGCGGGTCGTAGAGCTCGATCAGGTGCCGCAGCCGGTCGCGCACGAACCCGGCCCAGCGGTTCTCGGCCACGCCGAGCTCGGCCGCCGCGGGCAGGTATTCGGTGAGCAGGCCGGCGGCGTGCGCGGCGGGCAGCCCGGCCGAGCCGGCGACGACGATCGGCTCGAGCTCGGCCGGCAACCGGCGGGCGATGGCCCGGAACCGGGCGATGTCGTCGCCGACGAACAGGATCCGCCGGGCCGGCCGGGCGCTGGGAATCAGCTCGGCGCGCGGCGCGGGCACGACCCCGCGGGTGAGCACGCCCAGCGACGCCAGCCGGGCGATGTGCGAGGCGCTGCCGAACTGCTCGGTGACGAAGGAGCGGGCGCGAGCGGCCAGGGCCTCGTACGCGGGCCGGTCCTTGTGCAGCCGCAGCGCGAGATCGCGGACGCCGCCCGGGTGCGTGTAGGCCGCCGCCTCGGCGAAGACCGACCGGAAGCGGGGGCTCGCGATGACCGGCACTCCGGCCGCCATGGCCTCCAGGATCGTGCGGCCGGACGCCTCGGCCCGCTCGGGATCGGGGAAGTGGACGAAGAAGTCGAGCGTGCCCAGGAACTCGCGCGGGGACTCGGCGCCTGACTCGACCAGCAGCCGCACCTGGACGCCCGGCTCCTCCGGCAAGTCGGCCCCGCCGTGCCGGCCCAGCACCGGGACCGTCGAGTGTGGACGCGGTTCGACCTGCCAGTCGGCGAGCTCGATGATCTCGTGCCAGTCGGTCTCGGGCAGCGCGAGCCCGGGCGCCACCCCGAGCATGTCCTCGCGCACCTGGCCGCTGATCGGCGCCCACACCACGGCCGGGCCGTAGAGGCGTTCGATCCGCGCCCGCACATCGTCGCCGGGCGCCTGGTCGAGCGCGACGATCACGTGCCCGGCCTCGACCTTCGGAACCGTCGCGGGCTCCTCGGCGAAGATGCGCGGCCGGCGGATCAGCAGGACCTTGGCCGCGATCGGGGCGTCGTCGTCGGCGAGGTCGGCCAGCCCGTCGCGCAGGCAGGCCACGATCCGCGACTCGAACGGGCGGGCGTGCCGCAGCTCCGGGGCCGGCACGTGGATCAGCACGGTGGTCAGGCCGGCCGCCACGTGGGCCCGCACCTCGGCGACGATGCTCGCCGCGTTGCCGCCCGGGTAGCGCAGGTCGGACAGGATGGCGACGTCGTACACGCGATGGTCAACGACGCGCACTAACGGGGCGATACGGACAATTCACCCAGGCTCTTTGATCGTTGGACCGGTTGTGGAAGACACGCATCCTCTAGCCGTCGCCGCGCTGCAGGCACGGTCGATCGCCGCGCGCGCACCGCTGGCCCGGATCGCCGAGGCGGGTGACCCCTGGGTCGTGGGCGAACTGGCCCGGGTGATCGCGCTGCAGGACCTGCGGGCCGACGACCAGGCCGACGCGCTCGCCCTGCTCGACGGGCTGCGCACCCGCGGCGACATCCGGCCCGTACACCAAGGGCTGCACTGCCAGATCGCGTACGCCACCGGGGAACCCGCCCTGACCGGCGCGCTGCTCGCGGCGTACCCGGAGGTGCCGGCCCCGGTGCGCATCGCGCTCACCGTCGACCTGGCCAACCCGTACGCGAACGGGGTTGGTTCCTGGGATTTCGCGACCCTGCTGCCGGCGCCCCGGGTGCACGTGGGCGACGGCCCGGGCACGCCCCTCGACCGGATCGCCACCGGCCCGGTGCAGCGCACCGGTCACCCGTTGCGGATCACCACGATCGTCACCACGTGGCAGCCCGGCCAGTCGCTGCTGACCGCGGTGCGCTCGCTCGTGCGGCAGACGTGGACCAACCACGAGATCCTGGTCGTCGATCGCGGCTCGTCCTCGGAGTTCGAGCCGCTGCTGCGGGCGGCGGCCGCGGTGGACCCCCGCGTACGGGTGATCCGGATGCTCGCCGACGCCGGGAAATACGTGGCCCGCAACGCCGGGCTGGACGCGGCGACCGGCGACTTCGTGACGTTCCAGGACGTCGGGGACTGGTCGCATCCGCTGCGGCTGGAACGTCAGGCGGGGCCGCTGCTGGCCGACGAGAACATCTTCGCCACCACGTCGAACGGCATGCGGGTGACGCCGGACCTGGTGATGACGCGGCCGGGGGTGCCGTCGACCCGTTCGGAGAACCTGTCGTCGCTGATGATGCGGCGGGAGCGGGCGCTGGCCTCGGTCGGGTTCTTCGACGCCGTACGGGCGGGGGGTGATGCTGAGTATTCGTCGCGGGTACGGGCCGTTTTCGGGGCGGACGCTGTTTCGCACGTGGATGGGGGGCCGCTGGCTCTGCTTCGCTCTTCGCCCGGCTCCTCCCCGGATTTTCGGCCGGGGTGGGTGCACCCGGCTCGGCGGTCTTATCGGTCGGCGTTCTCGGCCTGGCATTCGGCTCGGGCCTTTTCCGGTCCTCGTTCCGCGCGGGCTTTTGCTGTGCCGCGGCGGTTGCTCGGGGAGACCGGGGCCAAGGCGTACGACGCGGTGATCGCGGGCGACTGGACCACGGCCGGCGGCGCGGGGGCCGCCGGTGCCGGGCAGTTGCGGGCGCTGGCCGCACGGGGCTTGCGGGCCGCCCTGCTGCACCTCGACGTGCTGACCAACCTGCGCGAGGGCCCGCAAGACCTCGACCCGGCCGTCCAGGTGCTGATCAACAGCGGCGAGCTGACCCAGGTCGAGCTGACCGACGACGTACGGGCCCGGCTGGTCGTGGCCCGCTCGGCGCGCGTCCTGCAGCACGCGCCCGACCTGCCCAGCGGCGTACGGGCGCAACGAGTCGTGATCGAGGACGCGGTCGTCGTCCCCCAGGCCACCACGGCCGCGATCCGGCTCTTCGGACGCCGCCCGCTGTGGGCCCCGGCCGGAGCCGACGGCCGCCGCAAACTCGCCGGCGCCGAGGCCGCCCTGGCCAAACTCGACCTGCCCAGCACCCTCGACGCGGCGCAGTGGCGGCTCGACCGCCGGGGCCCGCGCGCCGACCGCCCCGTGCTCGGCCGGCACTGCCGGGGCGGCCGAGCCGAATGGCAACGCCTGCGCGACGAACTGCCCGACTCGGCCCGCATGGACGTCCGCCTGCTCGACACCGGCGGCTTTGCACCCCGCTCGTTCGGCCGCTTCGGCCCGCCCCGAAGCTGGCTGGTCTACGGCCCCGGCGACGTCACGCTGCGCTCGTTCCTCTACCAGATCGACTTCTACCTGCACCTGCCCGCCGACGACGAACCCGCCGACCCGGCCCCCGACGTGCTGGCCGCCCTGGCCGCGGGCTGCGTGGTCGTGCTGCCGTATCGGTATGCGCCCGCTTTCGGCGAGGCCGCGGTCTATTGCACCCCCGCGGAGCTGCCCGACACCGTGGGAATGCTCCACGCCAACCGCACCGCGCTGCGCGAACAGGCCGGGAAGGGCTCGGAATTCGTCCGCCGCCACCACGCCCACGAGCTCTACGCCGAACGGGTCGCCTGGCTGGCCTCCCAGAGCTGAGAATCGGCAACCGTTTGGCACCCGACCGGATCGTCAACCCGGCCCCCGCACGACCGATTCCTAAGGGCACAAGCCACAAAGATTTCGGACCGGCCCCCGCCGCTCCGACATGCGGGGAAGAACCACTCCCCCACCCCGCGTACCGCTACCCCGCCGTCCCCCGCGGCGGGGTAGCGGTATTTCTATGCACACCCCAACCGAATAACCCGGCGGCCGCCGCCTGACCCCGCACACGCCGCAACCAGAACCCAACCGCCACGCCCCGGTCTCGTGCCCGCGGCGCTCGCCCGCATCGCCGAGCCGGCCGCAAGCAACGCCGTGTTCCTGGAGTCCGGCGAGCCGCAACGCGATCTCCGCAGACGCAGAGCTTCCAACTCGGCTCGAATCGAAGCCCGCCCTTTAACTGGGTGGGGGCGGGGGTGGCGATTTTAGCGCCCCAAAGAGTTGATCAAGAGACTTGTCCACAGCCGGCGAGCCGGCTCGACGAGTTGTCCACAGGCCCTAAACCGGAGTTGTGGCGACTGCCTGCGTCAGCTCGGCCCACCGCCCGGGCAGCCGCCGCCGTACGGTCAGTCCGAAGCCGCCACCCTGGCGCGGCGCCACCCGAGGCTCCTCGTCCACCACCACGGCCGCTCCCACGGCTAGGCGGCGACCCAGCACGTGCAGCGCCGGCGCCAGCGGTTCGGCCGCGACCGGTGCCAGCGCCGAGTCCACCACCAGCAGGTCGATGTCGGTCAGCCCGTCCAGCTGTTCGACGTCGTACCAGTCGACGGTCCGCCCCTCGACCTCCAGTTCCGCCGGCGCCACCTGCCGCACCTCGACCGAGCTCAACCCGTGTTCGGCCAGCAACCCCCGGACGACCGAGACCCGGCCCGCGTCATGGTCGACAGCGACCAGCCGCCCGCCCGAGCCCGCCAGCGCATAGCCCAGCCAGACGGTCGCCGGCCCGCAGCCCAGCGCCACCGTCAGGCCCGGCCGCCGCTCGCTAGCCACGTGCACCAGCCCGAGCAGGTCGGTCGGCTGCAGTCCCGGCCCCGCGGTGGGCATCGGCGCCCGCGGTGTCACCGCCTGGAAGAGCTGGAACAGCGCCTCGATCTCCTGGCGCTGCTCGCGCAGCAGCAGCTCGGCCCCGCGCCCGGTGAGCCGCTCGGTGCGCGCCATCGCCTCGGTGACTTCCTGATGCCGGTCGCCCGCGGCGAGCCGTTCCTTCTCGACGGCGGCGATCACCCGGCGCTGCAGCTGTTCGACGGTCGCGCGCAGCTCACGCACCGCCTCCTGGTTCGCCCGGTTCGCGCCGCCGATCCGGTGGGACAGATAGAGCACGGCCGCCAGGGCGACGACAGCGGCGACCTGTCCGAGGCCCAGGGCCAGCGGCACGATGACGATCAGGCCGGCGAGCTGCCACCGGGACAGGCCGCGCGTTCGGCGCACGACGGCCCGGGCGAGCCGCCGCAGCCTGGTCATGGTGATCCGCACACCGGGGTCAACGGCGCGGCGACCCGGCCCGTTACGGGATCGTCAGTAAGGAAACCGACGTGTCGCCGGCCAGGAAGGCGACGAGCCGCCCCGGGTCGTATTCGGCCGCCACGGTTTGCCGCGCCCGCCGGCTCTGCTCGGCGAAGAGCGCCGGATCGGCCCGATAGCGTGCCACCAGAGCGTCCACTTCGGAGCGCGTGCAATACACGGCCGCATCCCCGTAGAGGCCCCGATATCGCGCGGGCATCACCACCACGCACCCGGCCGCCGCGGCCTCCAACGCCGGCCGCGAATACCACTCGGCCTGTTCCCGCGGCGGGAAATGCAGATAGAAGTCGAGCTGGTGCAGGAACGGCCGCGGTTCGAGGTCACCGGTCTGATAACCCAGCCACGTCGGCTCCACCGGCACGTCACAGGTGCCCGCGGGCCGGTCCGGCAACCGCACCCGTACGTCGGCCTGGGGCACCCGGCGGCACACGGCGAGGCTGTCGGCGGCGTCGGGCGGCCAGTTCGCCGCGTCGCAGAGATCGGTGCCGACGATGGCCGACCCCACCGAGGCCCCCGTACGGTCGGCGACCCACCCGCCCGGGGCCAGCACGAGCGGCAGGTCGTCCGGCTCCAGCTTCTCCACCGTACGCAGCGCGGCCCGCACCCCCGGGTCCTGCGGCACCCACGACGGCTCCGCCCCGAACAGTCCCCGCGCCACCGCCGAGCAGACCGCCGGGTCGTACCGGTGGTCGCTGCCGTCGGCCCGCACGGGCGCGCGGTCCGCCACGATCAGAGCACGCTCCGCCCGTACGCCGGAATCGGTGGCCCCCGCGAACTGGAGCACGCCCGCCTGCCGCACCACGAGCAGGGCCGCGGTGACCGAGTCGGCAAGCGCGATCCGGTCGGCGATCCCGTCGTTGACCAGATCCTGCACGGGCGTCGCGAGCGGAAGCCGGCGCAGCTGGATCGCCCGGTACGAGTCGAGCTGCAGCACCGCCACCCGCAAACCGGCCGAGTGGAGCGCCCGCAGCTCGTCCAGGGCCGTCCGCTGCGTGCTCTCGAGGAAGCGCCAGTCGGCGACCATCACCACGTCGTAGGCGCGATCCCGCACGGTGCCGAGCAGGTGGTCGGGCGCCGGGAAGGCCCGGTCCGACCCGTCCGCCGGGCGGTAGGCGCTGGCCCGCCGCTGCGCGATCAGCTGGTGGTGCCGCTGGTAGGCCGACATGTAGGAGGTCCGCGCCGGGTGCATCCAGTGGGCCCGGATCTCGGCGCGGGACAGCGAGCCCGCCGACAGCCGGATCAGCGCGAGCGGCAGCGAGTCGAGGTGCCGCACCCGTCCCGCGCCGAAGGCGGCCTGGATCCGGCCGATGTATTCGGAGTCGGCCGCCTTGCGCAGCCGGTCGAAGTAGCCCACCGTACGCAGCACGGTGCCCCGCCGCAGCAGCAGCGACGACGGGTTGAACCGCCCGCTGCGCACGCCCGGCCGCGTGCACATCAGCTCGTCGGTGACCGCCAGCCCGTCCGACGTCGTGGCGACCAGCCGCCGATCCTCGATCAGCGGCCGCACCTGCAGCTCGATCCGGCGCGGATGCGACCAGTCGTCGGAGTCCTGGAACGTCGCGAACTCCCCGCCGGCCGCGTCGAGTCCCGCGTTCCGGGCCGCGTACGTGCCCGAGTTCTCCGGCATCGTGATCAGCGTGATCCGGTCGCCGAGCGCCACGGCCTCGCGCAGCACCGGCTCGAACTCGGGCGGCGAGGCGTCGTCCACGATGATCACCTCGGTGTTGGCCCAGCTCTGCGCGAGGATCGAGCGCACCGCGGTGATCAGCCCCCGATCCGGCCGGTACGCCGTGACGATCACCGAGACCCGATGCGACCCCTCGACCCGCTCCACCGGGGCCGTGCTCAGCTCGTCGAAGAGCGCCCCCGTGGGCCCCGGCACCGGCATCAGCGCCTGGAAGGCGTCGGCCCATCCCCGCCGGCCCACGAGCAGGTCGGCCGTCAGCCCGGCCCGGGCCGACTCCCCGATCTTCAGGTAGCGCCGCAGCAACTTCCGGGCCCGTTCCGGCCCCTGATGGGCCAGCGCGAGCTGGACGTGCAGCGTCTGGTTGGCCGGCGACAACGCCCGCGCCCCGCAGGCCCGCCGCACCAGCTCGAACAGCGCGATCGCGTCGTCCCGATCGGTCGGCAGCAGCTCCTGCAACCCCAGGATCTGCGCGATCGCGGCCACCAGCCCCGGGTCGACCCGCCGCCGGATGCGGCGCAGCCACCGCCGATCACCGGTCCGGGCCGCCTGCAGCAGCTGGTCCAGCGTGCCGTGCTCACCCAGCGCGGCCCGGGTCATCAGCTCGCGGGCGTCCAGCGAGCGGTTGCGCGCGGCGGTGGCGGTCAGCGCGAGCCGCAGCCGCGACCCGGCCGCCGTCACATGATCATCGAGGAGTCCGGATGGGTGTGGCCGCATGCCCCGGCTAACGCGGCGACGAGAAGGTTGGTTACACAGCGGCCAGCACTGTGGCCGTTACGCGATCGCGTTCGGCCCGATCGGCCCACGACCCCACCAGGTAGAACGCGTCCACCACGTCGCCGCCCAGGGTCGAGATCCGGGCCGCCCGCACCTCGGCCCCCGCGTCGTCGAGCGCGGTCGCCACCCGATAGAGCAGCCCCGGCGAGTCGGCCGCCCGCAGCTCCAGCACGGCCGCGTCGGTGGCCACGTCGCGCTGCCACACCACTCGCGGCGAGGCCGTGCCGCCCCGCGCGCTCATGGCCCGGGCCCGCACCCGCTGGGTCACCGACACATCTCCCGCGGCCACCCGGCGCAGGTCGGCCGCGAGCGCCACCGGGTCGTACGGGCTCCCGTAGCGCGGCTGGGTGAAGAACTCGACGATGGCCCGCCCGTCGACCGTGCTCGCGTTCGCGCCGACCACGTCGAGCCGGTGCATGGCCAGGCAGGCCGCCACCGCGCCGAGCAGGCCCCGGCGGTCGGCCGCGGCCACGGCCAGGCGGTCCCCGTCGAGGTGCACGGCGGGCAGGTCGCCGTCGAGCAGCTCGGGGTCGGGGGCCGGCGGTTCCGGCAGCTCACCCGTGTCGAGCGCGGTGTGCACGCGGCCGACCAGCTCGTCCATCAGCCGGCCTTTCCAGTCCGACCAGGCGGCCGGGCCGGTGGCCAGCGAGTCGGCGCGGGCCAGCGCGTGCAGCAGGTCGAGCGTGGTGGCGTCGCCGACCTGCTCGGCCACCGACGAGATCGTCATCGGGTCGCTCAGGTCGCGGCGGGTCGCCACATCGGGCAGCAGCAGGTGCAGCCGGACGAGTTTCTCGATCGTCGCCGCGTCGGCCGGGGGCAGCCCGATCCGGGTCGCGATCTCGCCCGCGATCGGGGCGCCGACCACGCTGTGATCCCCGGGCAGGCCCTTGCCCACGTCGTGCAGGAAAGCGCCGATCAGCAGCAGGTCGGGCCGGTCGACTTCCCGCGCGTACGCCGTGGCCTCGTACGCGGCCTGCACGAGGTGCCGGTCGAGGGTGAACCGGTGGATCGGGTGGTGCTGGGGCAGGCTGCGCATCCGCGCCCACTCGGGCAGCCACGCGTCGGTCAGCCCGTACCGGTCGCAGGTCTCCCACGTGGGCAGCAGGCCGGGGCCGGAGCCGAGCAACGAGACGAGCGCGGCCCGGGCGGCGGGCGGCCACGGGTTGGGCAGCGGCGGCGAGAAGGCGGCCAGCCACTCGGACGTGGCCCGGGCGATGGGCAACTGGACGACCGCGGCCGCGGCGGCGACCCGCAGCGACAGGCTGGGGTCGGGCTTGGGTCCGATGGCGGTGCGCGCGAGCACGAGCTCGCCGTCCTGCTCGACCACGTCGCGTGCGACCGGGCGGCGGCTCGGCGTTCCGGCCGGCAGACCCCGGCGGCGGCCGTTGCGGAGCCGGTCGGTGGCCCGCCAGGCGTCGTCGAGAGCATGGGCCACCGTACGGGCGTCGCCCGCGACCCGGCGCAGCAGCGCGTCCCCGTCGTCGAGGTCGAGCAGGTCGGCCACGGCGGCGCGCTCCTGGGCGACCAGCCGGTCGACGCGGCGCCCGACGGCCAGGTGCAGGGCGTCCCGGGTGTCGAGCTGGCGCAGGTTCGCGGCCCGTACGGCGGGTCGCATGGTGTCGGCCACCCCGGCGCGGCCGATCGCGCGCAGCAGGGTCACGTCGCGCAGCCCGCCCGCCGCCTCCTTGAGGTCGCCCTCGAGCAGGAAGGCGAGCTCGCCGTGGCTGGCCCAGCGGGTGGTGGTCAGTTCCTTGAGCGCCGGCAGCAGCCGTACGGCGGTGCGCCGCCACTGGTCGTCCGCGGCGGCGACGAGCTCGGCGGTCAGGGCCGCGTCGCCGGCCACGTGGCGGGCGTCGAGCAGGCCGAGGGAGACCTTGACGTCGTCGTGCGCGACCGACAGCGCCTCCGGCAGGGTGCGCACGGAGTGGTCGAGGCCGAGCCGGGCGTCCCAGATCGGATACCAGAGCGAGGCGGCGATCCGGTCGATGCCGGCCGCGCCGTTGTGCAGCAGCACGAGGTCGAGGTCGCTGTAGGGGGCGCAGTCGCGCCGGCCCAGCCCGCCCACCGCGACCAGGCTGACCCCGGGCACGTGGGCCGGGAACATCTCGCGCAGCCAAGCATCGAGCGCCGCGGCCCGATCCTGCCGGGCGGCGGCGCCGATGTGTTCGCGCAGTTTGTCCAGCGAGCCGCCGACCGGCACCTGCGGCGGGGCCGGCGGCTCGCTGGGCATGTTCAGCATCGTGGCCAGATCAGAGCGCGTCGAGGCCGCGCTCGCCGGTGCGGACCCGGATCACGTCGTCGACCGACGTGACCCAGACCTTGCCGTCGCCGATCTTGCCGGTCTTGGCCGCGGTGACGACGGCGTCGACGATCTTCTCGACGTCGATCTCGTCGGTCACCACCTCGACCTTGATCTTGGGCAGGAACTCCACCGTGTATTCCGCGCCGCGGTACACCTCGGTGTGGCCCTTCTGCCGGCCGTAGCCCTGTACCTCGCTCACGGTCAGGCCGGTCACGCCGAGCGCGTGCAGAGCCTCTTTCACCGCGTCGAGCTGGTACGGCTTGATGACCGCGGTCACCAGCTTCATGCTCAGTCCTTCCATCGGTGCAGTCATAGGGCTATCTAACCGGCGACCTTCTGGCTGACGTCGGCCTTACCGTCAGCGTCCACCGCCGCGCCGGGCTTGAGGCCGGCCATGGCGAACGCGCCGCCACCGCCGGAGCCGCCGGCCGGGGTGATGTCGTAGCCCGACTCGCCGTGGTCGGCGATGTCGATGCCACCGACCTCGGCGTCCTCGCTGACCCGGCCGAGCTTGACGGCCTTGAGGATGATGGCGAGAACAGCCGCGATGGCGAACGAGTAGATCGTGACGACCAGGCTGCCGAGGAACTGGCGGCCCAGCTGGGTCGCGCCGCCGCCGTAGAACAGGCCCTCGTTGGCGCCGAGCACGTCGGTGATCGCGCCGTTGACGTCGGTGGTGGCGAACAGGCCGATGAACAGCGAGCCGATCCAGCCACCGACGAAGTGCACGCCCACGACATCGAGCGAGTCGTCGTAACCGAGCTTGTACTTCAGGCCCACGGCCAGGGCGCAGACGACGCCGGCGATGAGGCCGAGCAGCACGGCCGGCAGCGGGGCGATGAAGCCACAGGCCGGGGTGATCGCGACCAGACCGGCGATCGCGCCGGAGGAGCCGCCGACCAGGGTGGGCTTGCGGTCCCGGATCCACTCGACGGCGAGCCAGCCGACGACCGCGGCCGCCGTGGCGAGCTGGGTGTTGACGAAGGCGACGGCGGTGGTGCTGTCGACGGTCAGCTCGGAGCCGGCGTTGAAGCCGAACCAGCCGAACCACAGCAGGCCGGCGCCGAGGGCGACGAACGGCACGTTGTGCGGCCGCATGTTCTCGCGCGGCCAGCCGATGCGCTTGCCGAGGATCAGGGCCAGGGCGAGCGCCGCGGCGCCGGCGTTGATGTGCACCGCCGTACCACCGGCGAAGTCGAGCGCCTTGATGTCCGCGCCGATGAAGCCGCCGCCCCAGACCCAGTGGGCCACGGGGACGTAGACCAGGGTGAACCAGCCGAACGCGAAGAGGATCCAGCCCGCGAACTTGAAGCGGTCGGAGACGGCCCCGCTGATCAGGGCGACCGTGATGATGGCGAACATCATCTGGAAGGCCATGAAGACGTACGTGGGGATGCCGGTCTCGCCCCACATGTCGCCGACCCAGCTGGTGCTGGTTCCGGCGTAGCCCCAGTTACCGATGATGTTGTTGACGCTCTCGGAGCCGTTCGCGCTGAACGCGAGCGAGAAGCCGTAGACCGCCCACAGGATCGAGATCAGGCCGATGGCTGAGAAGCTCATCAGCATCATGTTCAGAACGCCCTTGGACCGGTTGAGGCCACCGTAGAACAGCGCCAGACCCGGGGTCATGAGCAATACGAGCGCAGACGACAGGAGCAACCAGGCGGTATTGCCGGTGTCGATCTCCACGCTGCCTCCTCTCGGAATGAAGGTGTCTCACAAACAGCCACGGGCGGCGTCGCCGGTCGGCCGGTTTCGTGACGAGAGACTTCCGGTCGGAGGTTTCACGCACGGTCTACGCGCGATTTCCGGCGCGTGACCGACTGTTTCGTACGTGTGAAGAAAGCCTCACAGGCGCGGCAGGGAAACGGCTGGAACTGGGACAATCGGCGCACCAGGCGGCGCAGCCGATTGTCACCAGCCGATCACCGAAGCGCGTATTCGAGGGTGTGACGCTCGTAATCGAGCAGCCTCAGGTCGCGCATCGGGCGCCGGAGATGCCCCTTGTGAACAATGCGAACGAACGCGGGGTCGCCCGACGCGGCCATCCGGCGGATGCCCTCGACGTGATCGACGATCCGCTTGCGGATGGTGCGCACGAGCCGGTGCCGGTCACGCGGGATCAACCCGTACGCGTCGGCGAACAGCCGCAGCCGGCGCGGGCGGTTGGGCCGCTTCCAGCCCAGCGTGTACGAGTCGCGGTCGCTGAACAGGGGCACCCAGGTCCACGCGGCGTAGGCCACGTCGTAGATCCGCGCGCCCGGCGACGCCAGGTCGAAGTCGATCAGGGCGAGGGTGCCGTCCGGCCGCCAGACCACGTTGTGCGGCGCGGCGTCGTGGTGGCAGATCACCTCGGTGTCCGGCGGGGGCGGGCCGAACGAGCGCCACACGGCACCCGGCGGCGGCACGAACCCGTACTGCGCGTCGTGGAACATCCGCAGCATCGTGGCCACGGTGACCAGCGCCTCCTCGGTCACCCAGTGCGGGGCCAGGGGGTATTCGCCGCACTCGCCGTCGAGATACGACAGCACCTCGCGGCCCTTGTCGTCCATGCCCAGCGCGTGCGGCGAGCCGGTGAAACCGACCCGCTCGAGGTGGTTGAGCAAACCGTGCACGGCCGGCGTCCACGGCCCGGCGTTGCGCCGCACGGTGTCGCCGACCTTGGAGACGGTGCTGACGTTGCCGCCGTGCAGCGGGATCTCCCGCTCCTGCGTCACCAACACCCTCCCCTGCTACTCGGTTCTCTGTTCAACGAGACTACGCGGCGCTGCCAAGCAGGGCCTCGACGAAGGCGGCCGGCTCGAACGGGGCCAGGTCGTCCGGGCCCTCGCCCAGACCCACCAGCTTGACCGGGATGCCCAGCTTGCGCTGGACCGCGATCACGATGCCACCCTTGGCGGTGCCGTCGAGCTTGGTCAGCACCACGCCGGTCACGTCCACCACCTCGGTGAACACGCGGGCCTGCTCGAGGCCGTTCTGCCCGGTCGTGGCGTCTAGCACGAGCAGGGTCTCGTCGACCGGGCCGTGCTTCTCAACGACCCGCTTGACCTTGCCCAGCTCGTCCATCAGGCCGACCTTGTTCTGCAGGCGGCCCGCTGTGTCGATCACCACGGTGTCCACGCCGATGTCGATACCCCGCTTCACGGCGTCGAAAGCAACGCTGGCCGGATCTCCCCCTTCCGGACCCCGTACGGTCTCGGCGCCGACCCGCTCGCCCCAGGTCTGGATCTGGTCGGCCGCGGCGGCGCGGAAGGTGTCGGCCGCGCCGAACAGCACCGAGCGCCCGTCGGCGATCAGCACCCGGCCGATCTTTCCGCAGGTCGTGGTCTTGCCGGCGCCGTTCACGCCGACCACCAGCATCACCGCGGGGCGGCCGTCGTGCGGCGTGGTCTTGAGGGTGCGGTCCATCTCGGGGTCGAGCGCGGCGACCAGCTCCTCGGTCAGCTGCTCCCGGACCTCGGCCACCGTACGCGTGCCGAGCACCCGGACCCGCTCGCGCAGCCGCGCCACGATCACCTGGGTCGCCTCGACGCCGACGTCCGCGCTGATCAGGCTGTCCTCGATCTCCTCCCAGGCGTCCTCGTCGAGGTGATCGCGGGAGAGCACGCTGAGCAGGCCGCGGCCGAAGATGTTCTGCGAGCGCGACAGGCGGGCCCGCAGGCGCACTAGGCGCCCCGCCGTGGGCTCCGGGCGGTCGAGCTCCGGCTCCGGCTCGACGACCTCCGGCTCCCGCTCGAGCAGCGGCGGCAAACCTTCGTCGACTTCCGCGGGAACAACGAGCGGCGGGGTCTGGACGCCCGGCTCGGCCGCGGAGGGACGCTCCAGGGTCGTCGTGTCGCCGCCGGTCTCCGCGGGCGGGAGCTCCCGGCGGCGCATGCGGGGCACGACCAGGCCGATCCCGCCGGCCAGCAGGACGACGAGCAGGATGACAGCGGCGACCACGTATTCCATAGCCGAAATCCTGACAGATGTCTTCGCGGCGCGTGGCGTCGCCCGCCGGGTGGCATCTTGCATCACACGTGCAGGAGGATGAAGATCCCTCGACCCCTCGTGTGAAGGCTCTCTCCCGTGACCGCTCACCTGCTGATAGGCCCTTTGTTACGCCGCGTGATCGGTGACCGCGCCACCATCTGGGTCGAGACGACCGAGCCCGCGTTCGTGCGGGTCGAGGCCGAGGGCGGCGGCGCCGGCTCCACCCCCACCTTCACCGCGTACGGGCATCACTACGCGATCGTGGTGGTCGAGGGGCTGCGGCCCGACACCGCCAGCGCGTATCGGGTGTTCCTCGACGATCGCCAGGTCTGGCCGTCGCAGGAGTCGACCTACCCGCCGTCGGTGATTCGCACCCGCCCGGCCGAGGACGCCGAGACCCCCGTACGCCTGATCTTCGGCTCCTGTCGTGAGGCGACCCCGACGTCGAACAGCCGCAAGCTGCCGCCCGACGCCCTCGACGCGTACAGCCGGCGCCTGATGACCGACCCGCAGAACCCGGAGCTCCGGCCCGACCTGATCGTCCTGCTGGGCGACCAGGTGTACGCCGACAACACCTCGGCCAAGGTCAAGCGATTCCTCAAGAAGCGCCGCCCCTCGCACCACGACGGCCCGGACGACCAGGTCATCACGTTCGACGAATACACCAAGCTCTATCTGGAGTCGTGGCGCGACCCCGAGGTGCGCTGGCTGTTCGCCACCGTGCCGAGCGTCATGATCTTCGACGACCACGAGCTGATCGACGACTGGAACACCTCCGAGTCGTGGCACAAAGAGATGCTCGAGAAACCGTGGTGGATCGAGCGCATCACCGGCGGCCTGGCCTCGTACTGGGTCTATCAGCACCTGGGCAACCTGAGCCCCGACGAGCTGGCCACCGACCCGCTGTTCCAGAAGGTGATCACGGTCGACGACGCCACCGACCTGCTGCACGACTTCGGCCGTACGGTCGACAGCGGCGAGCAGCCGTACCAGTGGAGCTACTCCCTCGACGTGGGCCGCACCCGCCTGGTGATGCTCGACAACCGGTGCAGCCGCGTGCTGACCCCCGACCGCCGCGAGATGCTGCCCGCCGCCGAGTGGAACTGGTTCGTCGACCGGGCCCACGGCGAGTACGACCACCTGGTCGTCGGCTCGTCGCTGCCCTGGCTGATGCCGCCCGCGATCCACTACCTGGAGTCGTGGAACGAGAGCACCGCGGCGTCGCGCCGGCCGTGGGTGGCGGCGTACGCGGAAAAGCTTCGCCGCGCCGTCGACCTCGAGCACTGGGCCGCGTTCGGCCGCTCGTTCAACGCCCTGGGCGAACTGTTCCGCCGCCTGGGCGAGGGAGGCACCGGCTCGCCGGGGCATCGGGTCGGCGCGGGCGGCGCCTACGCGGCCCCCGCCTCGATCAGCGTCCTCTCCGGTGACGTCCACCACTCGTACGTGGCCGAGGCCGACTTCGGCTCCAAGATGGCCACCCCGGTCATGCAGCTGACCTGCTCGCCGGTGCACAACCAGGTGCCCGCCTTCATGCGCCCGCTGATGCGCTTCAGCTGGTCCCGGGCCGCCGCCCACGCCGTACGCGGGGTGGCCCGCTCGGCCGGCGTGCGGCGCCCCGCCTGGACGTGGAAACGCCTGGCCGGACCATACTTCGGCAACGCGATCAGCACCCTGCGCCTGAACGGCATGGACGCCACGGCCAAGGTCGAGGGCACCGACAAGGACGGCAACCTGTTCGAGGTGGCCGAGGTCCCCTACCCCCGCTGAAGATCCAGCGCTTTCCGCAGGTAGTCGAGGTGCTCGGGGCCGCTCCAGCGGTACGCCGCGAGGCCTGATGCGCGCGCCCCGCGTACGGCTCGCTCGTCGTCGTCGATGAAGAGGACGACCTTGGCCGGGAAGCCGATCAGCTCACAGGCCTGCTCGAAGAACTCGGGGGCGGGCTTGTGGGTCTTGATCTCCCACGAGCTGATCACCACGTCGACCTCGGCCGCCAGGCCCAGGGCGTCGAGGTCGCCGCGCAGGCGGTCGGTGGCGTTGGTGGCCAGGCCGACCTTGCGGCCCGCGGCGCGCACCTCACGCACGAACGCCAGCACCTCGGGGTCGGGCTCGCCCCGATACGACTGCCACTGGGCGACCGCCGCCCGCGCCACCTCGATGTCGAGCGGGAGGCGCGAGGCGACCAGCTCCATCCACTCGGCGTCGGTGATCTCGCCGGCCATCGCGGGGCGGTAGATGTCCCACGACATCGACGTTTCCAGCAGGGCGGCCGGCTTCAGGCCGTGCTCGACCTCGACGGCGATCATCGGGGCCGGGTCCCAGCGGCGCAGCACGCCGTCCAGGTCGATGAGCAGGGCCTGGGCGCGCTCGCGCGTCATGGGTTACTAGTCCTCCGAATCGTGCTTGAGCCGCTGGCTGATCACCTGGGTCACACCGGCGCGCATCGTGACGCCGTACAGGGCGTCGGCGACCTCCATCGTGCGCTTCTGGTGCGTGATGATCAGCAGCTGGCTCTTCTCCCGCAGCTGTTCGAAGAGCGTAATCAACCGGCCCAGGTTGACGTCGTCGAGGGCCGCCTCGACCTCGTCCATGATGTAGAAGGGCGAGGGGCGGGCCCGGAAGATCGCGCACAGCATCGCGACCGCGGTCAGCGAGCGCTCGCCACCGGAGAGCAGCGACAACCGCTTGATCTTCTTGCCGGGCGGGCGGGCCTCGACCTCGACACCCGTGGTCAGCATGTCCTCCGGGTCGGTCAGCACCAGGCGGCCCTCGCCGCCCGGGAACAGCACCTGGAAGACGGTCTCGAACTCGCGGGCGGTGTCCTCGAACGCCGTCGTGAAGACCTCGAGGATCCGGTCGTCGACGTCCTTGACCACGGTCAGCAGGTCCTTGCGGGTGGCCTTGAGGTCCTCCAGCTGGTCGCTGAGGAACTTGAACCGCTCCTCCAGCGCCGCGAACTCCTCCAGCGCGAGCGGGTTGACCTTGCCCAGCAGGGCCAGGTCGCGCTCCGCCTTGTTGGCCCGCTTCTCCTGGGTCGGCCGGTGGAACGGCACCGGCTGCGGCTCCGGCTTGCCGTCCTTCTCGGCCAGCGCCACCTCGGCCTGGGTCGGCGGCACCGGCTGCTCCGGGCCGTACTCGGTGATCAGCGTGTCGACGTCGAGCGAGAAGTCCTCGGCCGCCTTGGCCTCGAGCTGCTCGATGCGCAGCCGCTGCTCGGCCCGGGCCACCTCGTCGCGGTGCACCTCGTTGGTCAGCCGCTCGAGCTCGGCGACCAGGCGCTTGGCCCCGGCCCGCACCTCCTGCAGCTCGGCTTCCCGCAGCGTACGGGCCTGGGCCAGCTCGTCACGGACCTCGATGGCGGCGGCCAGCGACGTCTGCACCCGGGCCAGCGCGGCGCCGGCGCCCAGCGCGACGGCCTTGGCGATCTCGGCGCCCCGGGCGCGGGCGGCGCGGCGGGCGGCGGCCCGTTCGCGGGCCTGACGTTCCTGGTTGGCCTGGCGCAGCAGCGAGTCGGCCCGGCCGGCGATCGAGGCGACCCGCTCCTCGGCCGTACGGACGGCGAGCCGGACCTCCATCTCGTTCTGCCGGGCCTGCGGCACGAGGGCGGCCAGCCGGTCCCGCTCGTCGGTCGAGGGCTCCTCGTCGATCGGGGTGGCCTCGGCCAGCGCGAGCCGCTCCTCCAGCTCGGCGACCCGCATGAGGTCGGCCTCGCGGGCCGACTCGGCCTTCTGCCGCGCGGCCCCGAGACGCTCGGTCTCGGCCTTGGCCGACCGCGCCGCGGCGCCCAGCTCGGCCAGCCGGCGCGCGGCCGCGTTGCGCTCGCCCTCGGCGGCCCGCTTGGCCGCGGCCGCCACGTTGACGGTCTCCTTGTGCCGGGCGACCTCGGCCCGGGCCGCCGCGAGCTGCTCCTTGAGCTCGACGATCGACTCCTCGGCGGTGGCCCGGCTGGCCTTGGCCTCGTCGACCGCCGCCTGCACCTCGAGATAGCTGGTCGCCTTGCCGGAGCCACCCGCGGCCGCGTACGACCCCAGCACGTCCCCGTCCGGCGTGACGGCCCGCAGCTCCGAGTTGGCGCCGATCAGCGCGACGGCGGCGGCGTGATCAGGCACGAGGACGACGTCCCGCAGCGCCCGGTTGAGGGCCGGCCTCAGGTTGTCGGGGCAGCCGATGACATCCGGGGCCCAGGTCGCGCCCGCGGGCAGCGACGGCCGCAGCGCGTCCAGCGAGCCCTGCATGCCGGGACCGGCCGGCGACGCCACGACGAGCGCGGCCCGCCCGGCGTCGGCGATCTTGAGGGTGCGCATGGCCTCGACGGCCTCGTCCACTCCGGAGAGCGCGACGGCGTCGGCCAGCGAACCCAGCGCGGCGGCCAGGGCGGCCTCGTGTCCGGGCTGGACGGTCAGCATCGAGGCCAGGCTGCCCAGCAGGCCGGGCACCTCGCCCGCCTTGGCCAGCAGGGCCCCGGCGCCGTCCTTGCGCTTGAGGCCGAGCGCGAGCGCCTCCTCGCGGGCCTTCCAGCTGGCCGCGTCCTTCTCGGCGGCCCGCTCGGCGTCGGACAGCTCCTTGACGACGGCGGACGCCCGATCGTGCGCGTCGACCGCCTCGGCGTGCCGCTCGTCGAGCTCCACATTGCCCCGGTCGGCCTCGGACGACTCGGCCGCGACAGCGTCCACCTCGGCCTGGGCCGCCTCGGCGCGCATCATCGCGTCGGTGTGGGCGGCCGCGAGGCGTTCGATCTCGTCGGTGGCGCCCTCGGTGCGGGCCCGGGCCGCGTTCACGTTGCCGGTGAGCTTGGCCAGCCCCTCGCGCCGATCGGCGATGGCCTTGGCCGCCGTACGCAGGGCCCCCTCGGCCGCCGCGAGCTGGCGCTCCAGATCCTGGCGGTGCTCGATCGCCTCGGCCAGGCGCATCTGGTCGTCGGTGAGGGCCTCGCGCAGCTCCTCCTCCTGCTCGCGCACCCGCTCCGACTCGGCCACCAGCTGGTCGGGATCGCGACCGGGCCTTTCCTCGTCGGGGGTCGCGGCCAGATGACGCAGCCGCTCGGTGGCCAGCTGCTCGGTCGACCGGAAGCGCTCCTGCAGGGCGGACAGCTTGTACCAGACGTCCTGCGCGGCCTGCAGCAGCGGCGCGTCCTCGGCGTGGGCCAGCTCGAGGTCGGCCAGATGCCGCTGGACCTCGCGATTCTCGTCCTCGACCTGGCCGCGCCGGTCGCGCATGGCCGACTCGTCGGCGATCTCCTTGTCGAGGGTGGTGCGCAGCGTGTGCAGGTCGTCGGCGAGCAGCCGGAGCCGGGCGTCACGCAGGTCGGCCTGGATGCCGGCCGCACGCCGGGCCACCTCGGCCTGCTTGCCGAGCGGCTTGAGCTGGCGCCGCAGCTCGGCGGTGAGGTCGGTGAGCCGGTTGAGGTTCACCTGCATCGCGTCGAGCTTGCGGATCGCCTTCTCTTTACGCTTGCGATGCTTCAGGACCCCCGCGGCCTCCTCGATGAAGGAGCGCCGGTCCTCCGGCTTGGCGTGCAGCATGGCGTCGAGCCGGCCCTGGCCGACGATGATGTGCATCTCGCGGCCGATGCCGGAGTCGCTGAGCAGCTCCTGGATGTCGAGCAGCCGGCACGCGTTGCCGTTGATCTCGTATTCGCTGGCGCCGTCCCGGAACATCCGCCGCGTGATCGACACCTCGGTGTATTCGATCGGCAACGCGCCGTCGTTGTTGTCGATCGTGAGCGTCACCTCGGCCCGGCCCAGCGGCGCCCGGCCGGACGTGCCGGCGAAGATGACATCCTCCATCTTGCCGCCGCGCAGCGCCTTGGCGCCCTGCTCGCCGAGCACCCAGGCGATGGCGTCGACGACGTTGGACTTGCCGGAGCCGTTGGGGCCCACCACACAGGTGATGCCCGGCTCCAGCCGCAGCGTCGTAGCGGAGGCGAAGGACTTGAAGCCCTTGACCGTCAGGCTCTTGAGGTGCACGGATCTCCGAGGGTCAGTCGTGTCTGCTTCGGCGCAGATTACCCCCGGCACGCGCCGGCGGCCGTACCCGCCGCTCCGGAGGCCACAGAAACCGGACAAAAAGGCACGTACGGTAACACCTGGGGGTGGACGTGATTACCGCCTGCTACTACTCGCGGGTCGCCGCTCGCTGCTTGGCCGCCCGCCGCCCTGGCCGCCCGCCGGTCGCTTCTGGCCGCCCGCCGCCCTGGCCGCCCGCCGGTCGCTGCTGGCCGCCCGCCGCCTTGGCCGCCCGCCGGTCGCTGCTGGCCGCCCGCCGCCTTGGCCGCCCGCTGATGGCCGCTCGTTGCCGGCCTCTCGATACGCGCCGCTCACACTTACCGGCCGCCGCTCAAAAAGATGCGCGCCGCCACGAGGTGGAGGCGCGCGATTTCGGGGTGCGTCTTTGGTGCGGTGGGGGGACTGTGGCCGCCTGGCCGTCGATCACCCGACTGCGGCGGCCGGCGGAGCTCAGGTCAGCGCGGGCTCGGTCAGCCGCGCGAAATCGTCTGCCTCTGCGGCTGCCGCAGCCAGACGATCATTTTCCGCCCGGAGGCGGGTGACCTCGAACTCCAGGGCCTGCACCCTGGAACGCAGACGGGTGACCTCGTCGAGCAGACGCCGGTCGGGCGCCGCACCTACGTGGCCAAAGAGGGCCTTCGCCATGGTGACTCCTTGAGAAGCACTGCTTCTTCTTATGGATAGCGTTGCCGGAGAAGCCGGCCTACGCGCGCTCAGGCCACAACCCACACTGAACTCAAGGGCACGCTTGAGCACAGAATCATGCACCCTAGGAGAGGTTCTCAAGAGTGCAGATCGCTCACGCTCGACTGGAAACGGGCGCGAGTGGGCGCGACTGGCGACACCTCCATAGTCCGCCGTCGCCCAGAATCCGTCAAGCGCTGCGGAGGCGTCCCGCCGTAGCGAAGCAGTGAATCATGCCACCCGAATGGCCGTCATCAGGCCAAATGGCCCCTTGACACTGCTCGCGCCCACTCCTCCCCACCCTCAACAAGATCCAAAACGGACGCCAAGGTTGGCATGCCCGCTCGGTCAGCCCTCAATCTGAACCACCGACGCCCGGAGCGCGACCCGTTTTCCCAAAGCCGGCCCACCCAAGCCTCTCAGCCCTCACCAATCTCAGCCGGACCCCCAACGTCCCAAATCCACCTCGAACCCCACTCGAGCCCCCACCGCCACCCCGCCGACCACGATCACCACCACCGCCGGCACGTACTGCTGTCGCCGCTGCCACTCCCATGCCGCCGCCACCCTCACCGACGACCGCCCATCACCTGTCGCGCCCGCCATCCGCCGCCACCTGCCGCCTGCCGCGCTCGCCACCCCGCCGCCTCCCGCCGGGTCACGTCCGTTGGCGTGGTGTAAGAGCCGGTCACCGCAGATCCGTGTGTGCTGATGCTAGGCCGCGATCTCGACGATCTGGTCGGTTTCTGGCTGGTCAGCATCGGTGGTGATGGGTGTGAGGCG
>NZ_JAENHO010000024.1 GCF_016785085.1 Paractinoplanes lichenicola | reverse complement strand
CGGGCTGACGAGCCGTCTGCCCGGGGCTGGCCGGGCTGACGAGCCGTCTGCCCGGGGCTGGCCGGGCTGACGAGCCGTCTGCCCGGGGCTGGCCGGGCTGACGAGCCGTCTGCCCGGGGCTGGCCGGCGAGGGCCGCGCGGACGGGGTTGGCCGGCGAGGGCCGGGGTTGGCCGGCGAGGGCCGCGCGGGCCGGGGCTGGCCGGCGAGGGCCGCGCGGGCCGGGCTGAGTGGGGCGAGCTTGGGCCGGGCTCGAGTGGGGGTGGTGGGGCGGGTGAGTCTGATGGGGCGGTGGGGTTGGGCGCAGGCCACCGAGGGGGCGATTGGCCATCGGTCGGGGTCGGTGGCGTGGATACGATCCGGGGCGTCTCACTACCTGCCTGAGGAGCCGATTTCACCATGTCTGAGAATCAGCCCGCCGTCGGGACCGCGCGGGTCAAGCGCGGTATGGCGGAGATGCTCAAGGGCGGCGTGATCATGGATGTCGTCACGCCGGAGCAGGCGAAGATCGCTGAGGACGCGGGGGCCGTGGCGGTCATGGCCCTGGAGCGGGTGCCCGCCGACATCCGGGCTCAGGGTGGCGTGTCGCGCATGTCCGACCCCGACATGATCGACGGGATCATCGGCGCCGTGTCGATTCCGGTCATGGCCAAGGCTCGCATCGGGCACTTCGTCGAGGCGCAGGTGCTGCAGGCGCTCGGGGTCGACTATGTCGACGAGTCCGAGGTGCTGACCCCGGCCGACTACGCCAACCACATCGACAAGTGGAACTTCACGGTGCCGTTCGTCTGCGGCGCCACCAACCTGGGTGAGGCACTGCGCCGCATCACCGAGGGCGCCGCCATGATCCGGTCGAAGGGCGAGGCCGGCACGGGCGACGTCTCCAACGCGACCACCCACATGCGCAAGATCCGGCAGGAGATCCGGCGGCTGCAGACGCTGCCCGAGGACGAGCTGTTCGTTGCGGCCAAGGAACTCCAGGCCCCGTACGAACTGGTCCGCGAGGTGGCCGAACTGGGCAAGCTGCCGGTGGTGCTGTTCACGGCGGGCGGCATCGCGACCCCGGCCGACGCGGCGATGATGATGCAGCTGGGCGCCGAGGGCGTGTTCGTCGGCTCGGGCATCTTCAAGTCGGGCAACCCGGCTCAGCGGGCGGCCGCGATCGTCAAGGCCACCACGTTCCACGACGACCCGGACGTGCTGGCCAAGGTGTCGCGCGGGCTGGGCGAGGCCATGGTCGGCATCAACGTCGAGGACGAGCCCGTGCCGCACCGCCTCTCCGAGCGCGGCTGGTAGCTCAGACCGGTTCGAGGGGGGCCGCCGGCACGCGGGCCGGGGCGGGGATTGCCGGCGGCATCGGGGGCTCCTCGATGTCGAAATACTGCGGCAGCGGGTAGCGCCGAGCCATCCGCAGAGCTCGCACCAGCAGCCGCCGGCGGGCGGTCAGAGCATCCCGTACGAGGTCGGTGTGCACCTGGCGGGCGAGCACCACCCGCCGGCTGGAGGCGACGAGCGTACGGGTGGCGGAATCCGCCCCGGAAAGCGTGATCGTCTGCAGCTGGCGGGTCAGGTCGTTCTCGGCCGACTCGCGTTCGTCGGCGCCGGCGTCGAGGGCGAGCCGCGCCGCCGCGTAGAGCTCGACGATGTCGCCCTGCTCGGCGACGACCGCCGCGGCCGCCGCCCGGCGCATCAGGTGGGCGTCGAGGGCGCGTTCGGCCGACTGCGCGCGCAGGTGGACCCGTTCGACCCGGTGGGCCGTCCAGCCGAGGTAGGCCGCGAGCAGCACGACCGCCGCGACCGCACCCAGGACCCACCACATGGCGGGAATGGTAGTGCCCGCAAGCCCGAGATTGTCATTCGGCAGAACGTGGTTCGGCCCACTCATCGTCCATGACGCGCCCGTCCGTAGCCTCTATCGCCGTTGCGTAGACCTCGAGAACACGCTGCGCGACGGACGGCCAGTCGAAGGCCGTCACCGCCGCCGACGCCGCCTCGGCCAGGGCCGCCCGCCGCGCGGGGTCGTCGAGCAGCGCGTCGAGCAGCGCACACAGCGCATCCGCGTTGCCGGTGGGGAAGAGTGCCCCGGCCTGGCCGCCGTCGAGCACCCGCCGGAACGCGTCGAGGTCGCTGGCCGCGATCGCCGTCCCGGCCGCCATCGCCTCGGTGAGGATCATGCCGAAGCTCTCGCCGCCGATGTTGGGCGCTACGTAGACATCGACACTGCGCAACATGCGAGTTTTGTCCGCTTCAGAGACCAATCCGAGAAATGTCACTCGATCGTGCAAAGAAGCCGGAATTTCGGCATAAAGGGCGGAAGATTCGCCGGGCCCCGCTACCAGCAGCCGCAAGCCGGGCCGCGAACGAGCGAGCTGGACAAAAGCCGAACGCAGAAGAGGGAAGCCCTTACGCGGCTCGGTGAAGCGCCCTAGAAAACCAAGTACACCGCCTTCTCCCGGCCACCCGTCCAGCGGCGCAGCGGAGGAGAACTTCGAGACGGCCACCCCATTAGGGATCTCCACCGCTCCCCCACCAAGGTGCTCCACCTGCACCTTGCGAGCCAGCTCACTCACCGCGATCCGCGCCGTGATCTTCTCGACGACCAGCTGCAGCATGCCTTGGGCAGCGGAAAGAGCCCGCGACCGGGTCATTGCCGTATGGAACGTGGCCACCACCGGCCCCCGCGCCGACAGCACGGCCAGCAGCGACAGGCTCAAGGTCATCGGCTCGTGCACGTGCAGCACGTCGAACTGCCCGGCCTTGAGCCACCGCCGCACCCGCGCCGTCGACACCGGCCCGAAGGCGATGCGCGCGACCGACCCGTTGTAGGGCAGCGGGACCGCCCGCCCGGCCGAGACCACGTACGGCGGGAGTTCGGCGCCCTCGTCGGCCGGGGCCAGCACGCTGACCTCGTGGCCGAGCCCGATCAGCGCCTCGGAGAGGTCCATGATGTGGTTCTGCACGCCGCCGGGCACGTCGAACGAGTAGGGCGAGACGATCCCGATCCGCATGGTCGTGACTCCCTACAGCCACAGTTTCTGCAGCATGTGCCAGTCCTGCGGGTGATCCGCGATGCCGATGGCGAAGGCGTCGGCCAGCATCTGGGTGGTGGCCTTGACCCGCACGTCGAGCGCGCCCTCGGTGGGCGGCGTGATGCGGCGCAGCACCGCGCGGGTCTGCGTCTCGGTGAAGAACAGGTCGACCGCGAACATCGGCGCCCCGGTGCGGATGGCCAGGATCGCGGGCCCGGCCGGCATCCGCGTGCGCCCGCCGAAGAACTCGACCTCGACGCCGTTGCGGGACAGGTCGCGATCGCCCAGCAGGCAGACCGCGAAGCCCTGGTCGAGCCGCTCGGCCAGCACGTCGAGCGGGGCGCGCTGACCGCCGGTGAGCGGGATGACCTCCATGCCGAGCTTTTCCCGGTACGCCACGAACTGCTCGAAGACGCCCTCGGGCTTGAGCCGCTCGGCCACCGTGACCATGCGCCAGTCGTTC
The DNA here is from genome assembly GCF_016785085.1 of Paractinoplanes lichenicola. Lineage (GTDB taxonomy): Bacteria > Actinomycetota > Actinomycetes > Mycobacteriales > Micromonosporaceae > Actinoplanes > Actinoplanes lichenicola. The sequence goes on along the minus strand of NZ_JAENHO010000024.1, from coordinate 82,063 downwards.
GAGACCACCCAGGCGGCGGCCGCGTCCCAGTTGGCGACGTGCGGCAGGGCGAGCACGACGCCGCGGCCGTCGGTGATCGCCGATTTGAGGTCGGCGAAGTTCTCGTCGGACATGCCGAAGCCGTCGAGGAACTGCTGCCGGCTCTGGGAGGGCAGCCGGAAGGCCTCGAGCCAGTACCGCGCGTACGACCGCAGGCCGTCCCGCACGAGCAGATCGTCCATGTCGGGCTTGACCTGCCGCAGGTTGCGGCGCAGGCGCTGGGTGCCGGGGCCGTTGCTCGCGTACGCCCGATCGGCCGCGGCCGTGAAGAGCCGGCGCGCGACAGGCAGCGGCAGCGTCCGGACGACACGCCACCCGGCGGCATAGCCGAACTCGATCAGCCGGTCCTTCACGCAGGATTGTCCTTCGTGCCAACGGGAGCCGTGGGGTCGACCGGCACCGCGGCGAGCCCGGCCGGGGCCGGCGCGGGCTCGGTGCGGAACGCGTGGACCAGCCGCTGGCACACGGTGATCATGGAGAGCGCGGCCAGCACCCACAGCGCGGCCGGCAGGCCCCACTCCAGCCCGAAGCCGCCGAGCAGACCGCCGGCGCCCACGATGAGCAGCCGCTCGAGGCGCTCGGCGATGCCCACGTCGGCGTTCAGGCCGAGGCTCTGGGCCCGCGCCTTCACGTACGACACGACCTGACCGGCGGCCAGGCTGATCAGGGCCGCGACCATTCCCCCGTACGGGTTGCCCTCGGTGTGCAGGTAGTAGACGACAGCACCGAAGACCGCGGCGTCGGCGATGCGGTCCATCGACGAGTCGAGCAGGGCGCCGTACTTGCTGGAGCCGCCGCGCATGCGGGCCATCGTGCCGTCGAGCACGTCGGTCAGCGCACAGGCGGTCACGAAGAGCGTGGCGAAGACGAGGTGACCCATCGCGCCGAAGTAGGAGCCGATCAGCACGCCGACGGTGCCGGCGATGGTGACCGCATTGGGCGAAATGCCGATCCGCAGGAGAAAACGGGCGGTCGGGTTGACGCCGTACGACACGACGGCGCGCGCAGGTACTTGAACGATCTTTGCCATGGCCGTCCCACCATATCGGCCGGGGCCCCGCACCCCCGACTCCGGCGAGCGGCCTTGGCCGTATCGTCATTTCTGCGACGTTTGCCGACTACAAAGGGTTGCCCTTCGCGCACCGGCGGGTGTGGGATTCAACAACAGCGTCGTAACAGTCACGAAACGACGGGAGCGGCAGCCATGGCTCAGAAGACCTCGGAGAAGGGGCTCAACGGCGCGGCGGCGCCGGTGGTGACCGAGCCCGGCAGAGTACGCAACGTGGTGCTGGTGGGACACTCCGGCGCGGGCAAGACCACCCTGGTCGAGGCCCTGCTGGCGGCCACCGGGACGATCTCCCGGGCCGGTTCGGTGACCGAGGGCACCACGGTGTCGGATCACGACCCGGCCGCGATCCGCCAGCAGCGCTCGGTCGCGCTGGCGTGCGCGCCCCTCGTCCACCAGGACGTCAAGATCAACCTGCTCGACACCCCCGGCTACGCCGACTTCGTCGGGGAGCTGCGCGCCGGCCTGCGGGCCGCGGACGCCGCGCTCTTCGTCGTCTCGGCCGTCGACGGCGTCGACGACGCCACTGTCGCGCTGTGGGAGGAGTGTGCCTCGGTCGGCATGCCCCGGGCGGTGGCGATCACCCGGCTCGACCACCCCCGCGCCGACTACGAGGAGACCCTGGCCACGTGTCAGGAGGCGTTCGGCGAGAACGTGATGCCGATCTATCAGCCGATGCTGGGTGACGACGGCGAATCCGTCGTGGGCCTGATCGGCCTGGTCACGCTGCGGGTGCTCGACTACTCCGAGGGCTACCCGCCGCGGGAGGGCGAGGCCGAGCCGGAGCATCTGAACCCGATCGCCGACGACCGGAACGCGCTCATCGAGGGGATCATCGCCGAGAGCGAGGACGAATCCCTGATGGACCGCTATCTCGGCGGCGAGCTGATCAGCACGGCCACCCTGCTGCCGGATCTCGAGAAGGCGGTCGCGCGGGGCAATTTCTATCCGGTCATCCCGGTCTGCGCGGGCACCGGCGTCGGGCTCGACGCGCTGCTCGACGGGCTGGTCAGCGGCGCCCCGTCGCCCCTGGAGCACGAGCTGCCCGTGGTCACCGGCGTCGACGGCTCGGCCCGCCCGCCGCTGACCTGCGACCCCGCCGGCCCGCTGGTGGCCGAGGTGGTCAAGACCACGATCGACCGGCACGTGGGCCGGGTCTCGCTGGTCCGGGTCTTCTCGGGCACCCTGCGGCCGGAGCAGACCCTGCACGTCTCGGGGCACGGCATGGCCGAGCGCGGTCACCCCGACCACGACGCCGACGAGCGGGTCGCGCACATCTACTCCCCGCTCGGCGCCCAGCTGCGCGAGGTGGGCCAGTGCGTCGCGGGCGACATCTGCGCGATCACCAAGTCGGGCAGCGCCGAGACCGGCGACACGCTCAGCGGCAAGGACGTCCCGCTGCTGATGGAGCCGTGGTCGATGCCCGAGCCGCTGCTGCCGATCGCGGTCGTCGCCAAGTCGCGCTCCGACGAGGACGCCATGGCCAAAAATCTGGCCCGGCTCGTGGCCGGCGACCCGACGATGCGGCTGGAGCGCAACCCCGACACCCATCAGCTGGTGCTCTGGACCATGGGCGAGTCGCACGCCGACGTGGTGCTCGACCGGCTGCGCGCGGGCGGGGTCGAGCTCGACACCGAGCCGGTCAAGGTGGCGCTGCGCGAGACCTTCGGCTGCGGGGCCCAGGGGCACGGGCGGCACGTGAAGCAGTCCGGCGGCCACGGGCAGTACGCGGTGTGCGACATCCGGGTCGAGCCGCTGCCGCGCGGCTCCGGCTTCGAGTTCGTCGACAAGGTGGTCGGCGGGGCGGTGCCGCACAACTACATCCCCTCGGTCGAGAAGGGGGTGCGGGCCCAGCTCGACCGGGGCCTGGTGGCCGGTTATCCGGTGGTCGACCTGCGCGTGACGCTCTACGACGGCAAGGCCCACAGCGTCGACTCGTCGGACGCCGCGTTCCAGACCGCCGGGGCGCTGGCGCTGCGCGAGGCGGCCGCGGGCGGGCAGCTCACCCTGCTCGAGCCGATCGACGAGATCGTGGTGCGGGTGCCCGACACCTACGTGGGGGCGGTCATGAGCGACCTCTCCGGGCGCCGGGGCCGGCCATTGGGCAGCGAGAGCGACGGCGACGGGGCGCACAGCCTGGTGCGGGCCGAGGTGCCCGCCACCGAGCTGGTGCGATACGCGGTCGAGCTGCGCGCGCTCTCGTCGGGCGCGGGCACGTTCACCCGCACGTACGCCCGCCACGAGCCGATGCCGCCCCACCTGGCCGACACGGTGAAGAAGGAACACACCACTACAAAGTGACCGCGTTGGCCGCCTCGCGCAGCGGGGCCAGCACCTTCTCGATCACCTGCTCCTTCTTCGGGTGGAATTTGAGCGTGCGCATCCCGTAGTTGCGGAACGCGATGGCCAGCCGGCCGCCGGGCACCATGTCCTTGACCATCTTGCGGCCGAACTCCATGTTCTTGGCCACGTAGGGCCGCATCCGCTCCTCGTACGCCGCGAACGCCTCGGGAACCGGGTGCGACGCGAGCGAGTCGGCCAGCACGTACGCCCCGACCAGCGCCAGGCTGGTGCCCTGGCCCGACGAGGGGGCCGGGCAGTGCGCCGCGTCGCCGAGCAGCACGACCCGCCCGGACGACCAGCGCGGCGCCTCGACCTGGCTGAGCGAGTCGAAATAGAAGTCGTCAGCCCCTTCCATGGCCGAGAGGAATTCCCCCGTACGCCATCCGCCGCCCGCGAACGCGTCGGCGACGAGCCGCTTGCCGTCGCGCCGCTCGTGTCCCGCGGGCCCGGCGAAGATCATGCCGACGTGCATCGGCTCGGCCGGACCCCTCGCGTACGCGAAGGTCAGCCGGCCCGGCTCCGAGAACATGACCTCCTCGTGGTCGATGCCCAGGGTGTTCGGCATCGTGAAGATCGAGATGTAGCCACCCAGGTGGGCCAGCGGCTGCTCGCCGAAGGCCAGCCGCCGGGTCGCCGAATGCAGGCCGTCGGCCGCCACCACCAGGTCGTAACGCCCGGTGCGCCCGCCGGCGAAGGTGACGTCGACCGCGTCCGGACCGTCGTGCAGCTCGGCGATCGCGTCGCCGAAGACGAACGCGGCGCCCGCGGCGTCGTGCAGGATGCGGCCCAGGTCGCCCCGCATGACCTCCAGGTCGTCGTCGCGCCGGCCCATGATCAGGTCGGCCGGCAGCTCGGCGAAGCCCTTGCCGTGCCGGTTGACATAGGTGATCCGGCGCATGCCGGTGTCGGCCGCCTTGGCCTGGTCGTAGACGCCCATGCGGTGCAGCACGGTGGCGGCGGCGCCCCGCACGTCGACCTTGTAGCCACCCGAGCGCAGCGACGGCGCCCGCTCGACGACGGTGACGTCGTGACCCTGACGGGTGAGGAAGTGTGCGACTGCCGGGCCGGCCACGCCGGAACCCACCACGAGGATGTCCATGCCCCTACTATACAAACGTCTTAGACGTTTGTATAGATCCTAGGATGAGGACCCATGGGGCACCGGGAAGACCTGCTGGACGGCGCGAAGCGCGCGCTCTACGAGAAGGGGTACGCCCGCACGACGGCGCGCGACATCGTCGCCCTGTCCGGGACGAACCTCGGCTCGATCGGCTACCACTACGGCTCGACCGAGGCGCTGATGACCGCGGCGATGCTCGGCGCGATGGAGGACTGGGGCGACGAGATCGCCCGCGCGCTGGGCGCCGAGCCCGAGGGCGAGGGCGGCGACCCGGTCGTGGACTTCTGGCGGCGGGTGATTCACTCGATCACGACGCACCGCGCGCTGTGGCTGGCCAGCGTCGAGGTGATGATCCAGGCCGAGCACAACCCGCATCTGCGGGCCCAGCTGGCGGGCGGGCTGCAGGCCGGGCGCCGGGGCATGGCCGCGCTGGCCACCGGCGTCGCCGAGGATCAGCTCGACGAGCGGACCGTGCGCACGATCGGCTCGGCCCAGATGGCGCTGATGTCGGGCGTGGTCACGCAGTGGCTCACCGACCCCGGCAGCGCCCCCACGCCCGAGGAGGTCGCCGAGGGCGTACGGCTATTGAGCGGGCCACGCCTTGAGCAGTAGCCGGCGGGTCTCGTCGAGCAGCTGCGGCAGCACCTTGGTCTGACCCACCACCGACATGAAGTTCGCGTCGCCACCCCACCGCGGCACGATGTGCTGGTGCAGGTGGGCGGCGATGCCCGCGCCGGCCACGGCCCCCTGGTTCATGCCCAGGTTGAAGCCGTGCGGGCTGCTGATCGCCCGGATCACCCGCATCGCCGTACGGGTGAAGGCGGCGACCTCGACCGTCTCGGCGTCGGTGAGGTCGGTGTAGTCGGCCACGTGCCGATAGGGGCAGACCATGACGTGGCCCGGGTTGTACGGATAGAGATTGAGCACCGCGAACACGAGCTCGCCGCGCGCCACGACCAGGCTCTCGGCCTCGGGATCGCTCGGCGCCGCGCAGAACGGGCAGCCGTCGGGGCGTCCCTCGCCCGTCACGTAGTCGAGGCGGTGCGGCGTCCAGAGCCGCTCGAGGCCGTCGGGATCGCTCACAGGGGCACCCTACGTCAGCGCGGGCGCGGCCTCCGACACACCGTGCAGGTGGTAGCCGCCACCGCCGCGGCGCTTGGCCCGATACATCGCGGCGTCGGCCAGGCGCAGCAGCTCGTCCGGCCCCTCGACGTCGCTGTGCGACAGCGCGATGCCGACGCTGGCCGGGGTGCGCAGCCGCCGCGACCCGATCGGAATCACCTCGTCGAGCGACTCGACGATCCGCTCGGCCACCACGACGGCGTCCCGGGCCGAGGCCAGATCCTCGGCGATCACCACGAACTCGTCGCCGCCGAGCCGGCCGACGACGTCCTCCGCGCGCACGCACTCGTGCAGCCGGCCGGCCACCGCCTGCAGCAGCTCGTCGCCGACGTTGTGCCCGTGCCTGTCGTTGACCTGCTTGAAGCCGTTGAGGTCGAGCAGCAGCGCGCCGACCGGGCGGCCGCTGCGCCGGGCCCGGGCCAGGGCGCCGCCGAGCCGCTCGCGCAGCATCGCGCGGTTGCCCAGGCCGGTCAGCGGGTCACGCAGGGCCCGCTCGGTCAGCTCGGCGGTCAGGGCCACGCTGGCCAGCGCGAGTGCGACCTGGGTGCGCAGGGCCTGCAGGGCCTGGAAGACCTCGGCCGGCAGGTCGGCGTCGGCGCTGACCGAGAGCATGCCGAAGAACCGGTCGCCGGTCGCCAGCGGGAGCAGCGTGTAGTGGCGGTCGGTCGCCGCGTCCAGGTTGGTGTAGCCGAGCGCGGCCAGATCGGTGACGACCACGACCTCGCCGGCCCGCAGCCGCGCCACCAGGCCCGCGGTCCGATCGCCGGCCCCGACCGAGCGGCCGCGCATCGTGTCGGCGTGCGCGCCGGCCGCCTGGGTGATGTGGAAGCCGCCCGCGTCCAGGTCGACGATCGTCGCGCGGGCGCCGGGGATGTCGGCCAGCAGGGTGCCCGCCGCCTCGACGGCGAGCCGGTGCACCTCGGGCTGGTCGGTGGTGGTGATCAGCGTGGTGCCGAGCTCGCTGAGCACCTGCTCGCGAGCCACCGAGCGGCGCAGCGCGCGCAGGTCGGCGTCGCGCCCGGCCAGCATGCGGACCACCACGACCAGCACGGCGATGACGACGGCGGCCTGGGCGGCGCCGAACCACGTCTGATGCAGCACGGACCAGGCCGCGGCAACGGTCAGGCCGGCCACGGCGAAGAGATTCGTACCCCGGAGCATGCCCGCTGATTCGGCTCACCGGCGGCCGAGCTGAGCCGCTGCCGGGTAGCGAACCGGTTATTTGTGGGGCGCGAACCACCCGGGCAGCTGTTCCCGGGCGGCCAGCCAGCTCGCCGGGATCCCGTCGATTCCCGTGTACGCCGCCACGATGCCCCCGGCGATGGCACAGGTGGTGTCGACGTCGCCGCCCGCGCGCAGGCAGGCCGCGATCGCCCCCGGATAGTCGCCCAGGAACCGGTCGGCCACCCAGATCGCGAACGGCACGGTGTCGCGGGCCATCGCCCTGGTCCCGTTGCCCAGCTCGTACGCCGCCAGGCCGGGATCGGTGAGCCGGGCGCCCGCGAGCAGGCCGTCGCGGACGGGCCCGTCGGGGGTGTGCGCGGCCACGGCCCCCAGCAGCGCGGGCCGCACCCCGTCGAGCCGGCCGGCCGCCGCCACGGCCGCGGCCACCGTCACCGCCACTCCCCCGGCGATGCCCTCGGCGTGCGCATGGGTGACCTCGGCGGCCCGGGCCCCCTGGGCCGCCGCGCGGGCCGGCGAGCCGGCGTGCCAGGCGCCCAGCGGGGCGGCCCGCATGGCGGCGCCGTTGCCGGCCGAGCCCTGCCCGTCGAAGGCGGCCGCGGCGGCGATCGGCCAGGGCAGCCCCTCGCGGATCTCGCGCAGCATCACCACGGCGCCCGGGCCGTAGCCGCGGTAGGGGTCGTGATGACGGCCCAGCAGGTCGGCGAACGCGTCGCGGTCGAAGTCACCCTCCGCGAGCACGGCGACGAGGCAGCACGCCTCCTCGGTGTCGTCGGTCCACGGCCAGGGCGCGGGCGGCGGGGCGTTCGGATCGACCGGAGAGACGAAATGCTGGGCGCCCAGCGCGTCGCCGACGCTCAGGCCGGCCAGGCTCTCGCGGGCCAGCGCCTTGCGCGTATCGGGAAAAAGAGTGAACGACATCGGCATTACGGATGGTATTCCAACACTCTCGGTAATCGAAGGGTGTCCCTGCATCACCGGTTAGGCCCTGGTGGCCAGTCGCAGTACCTTCTTCGCATGGCCACGGTGTTGCTCGTCGAGGACGATCACGTCGTGCGCGGTGCCATGCTCCGATCGCTCGCCGACCGGGGGCATGCCGTGCACGCCGTCGGCACGGCGCTGGACGCGCTCCGGCGGGTCGCCGCCGAGACGCCCGACCTCGTCGTGCTCGACCTCGGTCTGCCCGACCTGGACGGTTCCGATGCCCTGCGCATGCTGCGCGGCATCACGGACGTGCCGATCATCATCGCCACCGCCCGCGACGACGAACAGACCGTCGTGCGGTTGCTGCGGGCCGGCGCCGACGACTACATGGTCAAGCCGTTCACCGGCGCCCACCTCGACGCGCGCATCGGCACGGTGCTGCGGCGCGTGGGCCGGGCCAGCCGCACCGCCCAGCCCGCCGTGCACGAGGTCGGCGAGCTGCGGGTCGACATCGGCGAGCGCAGCGCCACCCTGGCCGAGCAGCCCCTGGCGCTCACCCGCAAGGAGTTCGACCTGCTGGCCTATCTGGCCGCCCGCCCGGGCCGGGTGGTTTCCCGTCGTGAGCTGTTGGAGGAGGTATGGCGACAGCCATCGGTCGGCGAGGACCAGACGATCGACGTCCATCTGTACTGGCTGCGCCGGAAACTGGGCGAGTCCGCGGCGAAGCCTCGCTACCTGCGCACCGTGCGGGGGGTCGGATTCCGGTTGGTGGCGCCGGACTGAGGGGCCGCCTGGCCTACATCACCGCCGCGACCACCGCCGTCGCCGCCCTCGCCTTCCTGATCCCGCTCGGCTGGGAGCTGCGCAACGACCACCGCGAACAGGCGATGAGCGCCGCCGAGCGGCAGAGCGCCAAGGTCGTCGGCGCGCTCTCGGCCGGGGCCGGGGCCAAGGGGCTGGCCGCCGCGATGGCCGGCAGCGGGGGCCGGGTCAAGGTCTACGCCCCCGGCGCGACGACCGGCGGCCGCGCCCCCGCGGACGAGGTCCGGCAGGCCGCGAGCAGCGGTTCCACCGTGACCCAGGAGGTCGACGGCGGCGTCGTGCGCCTCGAGCCGGTGACGGCCGGCACCCGTACGTCGGTGGTCGAGGTCTTCGTGCCCGACAGCGAGCTCAGCGCGGGCACCGCCGGCGACTGGTGGTTGCTGCTCGGCATCGCGCTGGCCCTGATCGCGGGCAGCGTCGTCGTGGTCGACCGGCTGGCCCGGGGCGCGGTCAACTCGGCGCGCAACCTGGTGCAGGTCGCGATGGCGGTCGGCGGCGGCGATCTCGGCGTGCGCATCCAGCCCTCCGGCCCGCGCGAGCTGGCCGAGGCCGGTTACGCGTTCAACCGGATGGCCGACCGGCTGGTGACCTCGCGCACCAACGAGCGCGAGCTGATCGCCGACCTGTCGCACCGGCTGCGCACCCCGCTGACCGCCCTGCGGCTGGACGCCGAGGCCCTCGACCCGGACGACACCCAGATCATCAGCCTGAGCCCCGACGAGATCGACCGGCGGCGCGGCATCCGGCGCATCCGGCAGGCCATCGTCACCCTCGAGGGCGAGGTCAACCAGCTCATCAACACGACCCGCAAGGCGGTCGCGGCCCAGGTGGCGGCCGCGCCCGAGACCGGGGTGTGCGACGTCAGCGAGGTCGTGCGCGAGCGGATGACGTTCTGGTCGGCGCTGGCCGGCGACCAGAACCGCAACTACCGCGTGGCGGGGGCAAGTGTTCGCATTCCCGTACCCGTGGCGAGGGCCGAACTGGCTGCCGCGCTCGACGCGATTCTGGGTAATGTGTTCCGCTACACCCCCCAGGGAACGGCATTCGAGGTGGGCATCTCACGGCGTGACGGATGGGTCGCCGTGCGTGTCGACGACGCCGGTCCCGGCATCCCCGATCCGGAGAACGCGATGCAACGTGGCCAGAGCAACCAGGGTTCGACCGGCCTGGGGCTCGACATCGCCCGCCGTGCGGCCCAGTCCGCCGGCGGCTCGGTCAGCCTCGACCGCGCGGCCATGGGCGGCGCGAGCGTGGTCATGCTGTTCTCCGACGCCGAGGCGACGCCCAAGCAGGCCAGCCGTTTCGGTCTGGTCGGCCGGCTGGCCCGCGAGCGCGGCGGCCGGCCTGCCCGGTCCGAGTGAAGCGGGCCAAGTTCTTGCTTAGATCTGTATTAAAGGCGTTCCGCCGGGCGGGCCGGGCTGGCAAGGTTCCCCCCGATCCCATCCGGTCTCCCGGTTCGTCGCCCGCACCCGCGAGCCGGCGAGGCCCCCGCGCGGTGAGGGGTGGTAACCCCATGACCACCTCCCACCGCGCGCCCGCACAGCAGTCCCCAGCCCGACGAGGAGTGGTTTTGCCCGCGCACCGCCCACCGGTCTTGCGTGGTCACCGCCGGGCCGTCTCCCGGCGGCCCCACCGGCTGGTGCCGGTCGCCCTGGGCCTGGCCCTGCTGGGCATCGGCGGGGTCGTCGGCCCGAGCGTGGTCGACAACGTCGCCGGCAGCAACGGCTCGCGCAACTTCGCCCTCACCGCCCTGCCGGCCGATCGGCCCGACCGGGGCCTGGTCTACGAGGGGCTCAAGCCGGCCAAGGCCGGGTCGCTCTGCGCCGGCTCGTACGAATTGGACAAGCAGACCTGCACGCACGGCCCCGACGAGGCGCCGGCCGGGCTCAAGGTGCGCACCGCCGTCACCCCGGTGACCGCGAAGGCCCCCGAGCCCAAGGACCCCGTACGGGAATCCGCCGCGGCCACGCCGACCGACGCCGAGATCGCTCGCGACGAGGGCGGCAGCGCGCTCACCGCCGACGCCCCGGCCCTGGTGCCCGACGCGGCCCCGGGCGACGCCGACTTCATCATGGGCGCGCACGACGTGGCCTGCGAGGGCGACGGGCGCAGCGGCAAGCGGGTCCAGGTGCTCTACCTCCACGAGTACGGCACCCCGAGCCGCTACGGCGAGTTCGTGGGCTCGATCCGCAACTGGTCGGCCGGCGTCGACCAGATCTACGACGAGAGCGCGGCCGAGACCGGCGGCTCGCGGCACGTGCGCTTCGTGACCACCCCGCAGTGCCGGGTCGACGTGTCCGAGGTGCAGCTGCCGACGGGCGCCCTGGCCTCGTTCGCCGGCAACATCGCCGCGCTGGACAAGCTGGGTTACAACCGCACCGACCGCAAATACCTGATCTTCGCGGACGCCACTGTCTACTGCGGCATCGCGACCTACGTGGCCGACCGGCGGCCGGGCCTGGGCAACCGCAACAACGGCGGCCCGTCGTACGGGCGGGTCGACTCGGGCTGCTGGAGCTCGGCCATGGCCGCCCACGAGCTGACCCACACGCTGGGCGCGACGCTGATCGACTCGCCCAACTCGAGCGGGGCGGGCGGCTGCCTCGACGAGTACGACCTGCTCTGCGGCCCCGACCGCTCGGGCAAGCAGGTGCGCACGGTCTGCCCCAAGAAGAACGAGATGCGGCTCGACTGCGGCAAGGACGACTACTTCAACACCAACCCGAAGCCGGGCAGCTATCTCGACGAGAACTGGAACATCGCGCGCAGCGAGTTCCTGCTCCGCAGCGACGGCGGCGACGACATCCCCGACGCCATCGGGGCGCCGCAGCCGGTCGAGACGCCCAGCGTCACCCCCAGCGCGCCCGCACCCACCCCGACCGCCCAGCCCACCCCGACGGCGACCGAGCCGGGCGAGGCCGACGGCGGCGGGGACGCCCCGCCGTCGCCCACCGCGACGCCGAGCGAGTCGGTGCCGGCCACCGAGCCCACCGACCCGGTCGAGACGCCGGGCGGCGACGCCGGCGTGCCGTCGGTGCCGGTCGCGGCGACCACCGCGCCCCCGACCGAGCCGGCCAACGGCGTGCAGTCCGAGCCGGTGCAGGCGGTCGTCGAGGTGCGCGACGCGACCAGCGGCTCGGTGCGGCTCAACTGGAGCGCGGCGTCGGCCCGGGCGACCTATCAGGTGTGGGTCGACAACCAGCCGGTGGCGACGACCAAGGCGACCCGGGCCCGGCTCATCGGCCTCAAGCCCGGCGCGAGATATCAGGTGACTGTGAAGTCCGGCCCGAAATACACGGCGCGGGCGACGGCCGAGACCGCCCCGGCCGCCCGGCCCGCCGAGAATTCGTGGTTCACGCTGACCAACGCGCTGACCGGCGGCGCGGCCAACCTCTACGCGGCCCGCACGACGACCGGCACGCCGATCACGATGAGCGCGGCCGACGACGACGCCCAGCAGCAGTGGCAGCTGGTGCCGGCCGGCAACAAGACGTACTCGCTGGTCTCGCGGGCGTCCGGCAAGTGTGTCGGCCCGCTCGGCGGCGAGGTGGTCGCGGGCGCCCCGCTCGTGCAGACCGATTGCGACAACAGCGCGGCGAAGTGGAGCCTGCAGGCCTCGCCCTACGGCTTCACGCTGCGCACCACGGACGGCGGCCTCGCGGCCGGCGTCGGCGACCAGCGGTACGGCGCCCACCGGGTGCTCGTGCTGCAGGCCGGCAACGACCAGCGGTATCAGAGCTGGACGGCGGTACCCGACTAGGCGGGAGGCAAGGCTGTGCGCGACACCCTGGAACGGCGGTCGACCGAGCCCGAGGAGGGCCCGGCCAGATTCAACAAACGGCGTTTGGTGCGCTGGATCGCGGTGCTGACGATCGGCATCGTCGTCGTGCTCGCGATCTGGCAGGACCCGCTCTACGCGCTGCGGCTCGAGTAGGCGTCGATCTCGGCGAGCAGGGCGGACTTGCCGGCCGGCTCGAGGAAGCTGTGCTCGACGGCCGCCTTGGCCAGCCCGGCGACCCCGTGCTGGTCGAGGTCGAGCAGCCGCGCGGCCACGGCGTACTCCTCCTCGAGGGTGGTGCCGAACATCGGCGGGTCGTCGGAGCTGATGCTCACCGGCACACCCGCGCCGACCAGCGTGGCCAGCGGGTGCTCGTCGATCGTGGCGACCGCGCGGGTGCGCACGTTCGAGGTCGGGCAGACCTCGAGCGGGATCCGGTGCTCGGCCAGGTGGGCCATCAGCTCCGGGTCCTGCGCGGCCGCGATCCCGTGCCCGATGCGCTCCGCACCCAGCTCCCGTACGGCGTCCCACACGGTCTGCGGGCCGGTGGTCTCGCCGGCGTGCGGCACGCTGCGCAACCCGGCCGCGCGGGCCTGGTCGAAATACGGCTTGAACTGCGGCCGCGGCACGCCGATCTCGGGGCCGCCCAGCCCGAAACTGATCAGGCCGTCGGGCCGCTCCTCGAGGGCGATCCGCAGGGTCTCCTCGGCCGCGGGCAGGCCGGCCTCGCCCGGGATGTCGAAGCACCAGCGCAGATCGATGCCGAACTCGGCGGCGGCCCCGCGCCGGGCGTCCTCGATCGCCTCGCAGAACGCCTTGGCCGGGATGCCCCGCTTGACGCTGGAGTACGGCGTGACGGTCAGCTCGGCGTACCGGACCTGCTGACGGGCCAGCTCGCGGGCCACCTCGAAGGTCAGCACGCGGACGTCCTCGTCGTCGCGGATCAGGTCGACCACGGTCAGGTAGACGTCGACGAAGTGGGCGAAGTCGCGGAACGCGAAGTAGTCGGCGAGCGCGGCCGGGTCGGCCGGCACCGGGGAGGCGCCCTCGTGCCGGGCGGCCAGCTCGGCCACGATGCGCGGCGAGGCCGACCCCACGTGGTGCACGTGCAGCTCGGCCTTGGGCAGGCCGGCGATGAACGAGGTCAGCTCGGTCACCTCAGGGTTCCCTTCTAGCGGGCGGTCCGGGCCACCACGAAGATGCGGCGGAACGGGAACGCGACGTACGGGCCGGTCGCCGGGTAGGCGCCGGACAGCTCCCGGGCCAGGTCGGTCCGGAAGGACTGCCAAGCATTGTCGTCCAGGGCGGCCTTGACGGGACGCAACGCCGTGCCCTCCATCCAGCGCAGCACGGGATGCTCGCCGGAAACGGGCAGCAGGTGCAGGTAGGTGGCCTCCCACGCGTCCACGTCGGCGCCGGCCTCCGTCAGCAGGGCGGCGTAGCCGGCCGGCTCGCCGACCGGGGCCTCGCGCAGCACGTCGCTCACGCCGTAGCGCCGGCCGACCTCGCGCAGCAGCACGTGCGAGGGCGCCCCGAAGTTGCCCGGCACCTGCATGGCCAGCCACGCGCCGGGGGTCAGCTCGCGGGCCCAGCGGGCGAGCAGATCGCGATGCTCGGGCACCCACTGCAGGGTCGCGTTGGTGATCAGCACGTCGACGTCGGGCTCGGGCCGCCACTCGCGCACGTCACCGACCCGGAACTCGGCCGGGCCGCCGTGCGCGACCGCCTTCTCGATCATCTCGGGCGAGGAGTCGACGCCGGTCAGGCGGGCCCCGGGCCAGCGCTCGGCCAGCGTCAGGGTGAGCTCGCCGGGGCCGCAGCCGAGGTCGGTGACGGCACGTGGCCGCTCGGCGCCGACGCGAGCGGCCAGATCGAAGAACGGGCGCGAGCGCTCGGTGCCGAAGCGCCGGTAGACGGCCGGATCCCACATGATCATCCCTCCCAAACCGTACGTACGTCTTGCAAGCACGATAACATCGGAAGAGTAGGGTTCGATCCCGTGGAGAATCGTAAATTCGGCAGGTTGGGCCGCTCGGTCGGCGTCGTGGGACTGGGCGCCTGGCAGCTCGGTGCCGACTGGGGTGACGTGAGCGAGGCCGACGCGCACGCGACCCTGCAGGCCGCGGTGGACGGCGGGGTCACCTTCATCGACACCGCCGACGTCTACGGCGACGGCCGCAGCGAGCAGATCATCGGCTCCTTCATCAAAACTCAGCTTTCTGAATCGAAACCTCAGCTCACCGTGGCCACCAAGATGGGCCGCCGGATGGCGCAGGAGCCCGGCAACTACACGCTCGACAACTTCCGCGCGTGGACCGACCGCTCCCGGGCCAACCTCGGCGTCGACACGCTCGACCTGGTGCAGCTGCACTGCCCGCCCACCCCGGTCTTCTCGTCCGACGCGGTCTACGACGCGCTCGACACCCTCGTCGAGGAGAAGCGCATCCGCTCGTACGGCGTGAGCGTCGAGAAGGTCGACGAGGCGCTGGCCGCGATCGCCCGCCCGGGCACCGCGAGCGTGCAGATCATCCTCAACGCGTTCCGGCTCAAGCCGCTCGAGCGGGTGCTGCCGGCCGCGGCCGAGGCGGGCGTGGGCATCATCGCGCGCGTGCCCCTGGCCAGCGGCCTGCTCTCCGGCCGCTACGACGAGCAGACCACGTTCGCGGCCGACGACCACCGCAACTTCAACCGGCACGGCGAGGCGTTCGACGTCGGCGAGACCTTCTCGGGCGTGCCCTTCGAGACCGGGCTCGAGGCCGTCCGGCGGCTGCGGCCGCTGGTGCCCGAGGCCCTCACGATGGCCCAGTTCGCGCTGCGCTGGGTGCTCGACCAGACCGGCGTCACGGTGGTCATCCCCGGCGCCCGCAATCCCGAGCAGGCCCGCGGAAATGCCGCGGTGGCCGGCCTGGAGCCGCTGACCGATGCGGCGAAGACGGGCGTTCGCGAGGTCTATGACGAGCTCATTCGCCCGCAGGTGCATGACAAATGGTGAACGAACCGGCAATGACCCACAAAAAGCTTAATGGCTGGCTTCCCATGGCCCTCGGCGTGCTGGCCGTGGTGGTGGGTGCTCTGTGGACACTGCAGGGTTTCGACATTCTCACCGACAGCCGGATGAGCGATGTGACCATATGGTCGATCATCGGTCCGATCGTTTCCCTCGGCGGACTGATTTTGATCATTCTGGGCGAGCGCACGAGATCCCGCGCGAAACGGGCCGAGGCGGCCGCGGCCTAGGTCCAAGACAAAACCCCCGCATCCTCGTCGAGGATGCGGGGGTTTCTGCGCTAGAGCCGATCTCCGCCAGGCGATCGGCGGCCGGTCTCGCGACCGGCATGGGGTTCTCAGAGCGGGCGAACCTGCTCCGCCTGCGGGCCCTTCTGGCCCTGGGCGATCTCGAACTCGACCCGCTGGTTCTCTTCCAGAGTGCGGTAACCGCTCGTCTGGATGGCCGAGAAGTGGACGAACACGTCAGCACCCCCGCCGTCGACGGTGATGAAGCCGAAGCCCTTGTCTGCGTTGAACCACTTCACGGTTCCTTGCGCCATGCTGAACTCTCCTTCTGAAAATGCCGGCCCCGCGATGCCCCGGGCCGATGACCGTTTTCGAGCAGCGGCGCCGTGAGGCGGCCTTTCAGAGGACGTCCCATCCGCTCGACTCCGAGGCCCCGGTGGATGACCGGCTTCCCTTCATCGGGCGGAAGCAGCGAACCACGTACGCAAAAACTGGGCACACTGTACCCGAGAATCGGGTCACAAAGCTGCCCCTAGAGAGAATCGAATAAACGACCGCGGATATGGAAAAGGTCCCCCACTTCGCTCTCGCGATGTGGGAGACCAACGACTGTTAACCTAACTTCACGAAGGCCATTGACCAGTCATTTTCCGTACGCCAACGGCGCCGCCTCGATCGACGGCCGCCTTCACGAGTGCGAAGATGGCGCCTTGCAGAGCGGCCGCGGCGAGAATCTCGCCCCAGCCCCGATCCTCGTCGGTCGCGTTGGGCGCATCGTCGTCACCTGCGGTGAGTTTCCAGACTTCCTTGAAAACAAGCCCGGCCACCGCGCCGGCACCGATGCCGAGCAGCAACCCGACCGGCTTGTAGGCCAGCTTCGAAACCTTGCCGCTCACCGTCGACTCCCTCGCACGATCAGAATGATGCCCACGATCGCGACCGCGCCCGCGAAAACGAGGGAAATCGGAACCGGACTGTTCCGTATCTGTTCCCGCGCTTGGCCGGCAAGGTCGCTCGTGCTGTTCTGGTTGACCTTCTCAGTGGCCTGGTCGGCCACCTCGTGAACCTTTCCGGAGACCGCTCCCGCGGCGGCCGCGGCCACCCCGCGTACGCGCTCGGTGGCCTCCGCGGCCTGCGCCTTGACCTTCAGCTTGGTCTGCTCGACCTGCTCCTTGGCCCGGGCCTTGACGTCGGCCTTGGCGGCGAGGGCCTGAACCGTCTCGCCGAGCTCCGCGCGCGTCTGCTTGATCTCCGCGCGCAGCTCCTCGACCGTCGGCTTGGGGGCCGCCGATCCGTTGTTCTCGCTCATCCGCGACTCCGCTCCCTGACCGCGTGCTTGACCTCTTCGACGTCGGCCTTGACGCTCTCGATCGCGGCCTTGGGCTCCGGGGGAACCGCCTTGGTCACCTGCTTCTTGCCGACCAGGGCGAGAATGCCGGCCACCAGGAAGAGCGCGACCGTGATGATCAGCGCCGCCAGCCACAGCGGCAGGAACAGATCGAAAACGATGATCAGAGTGGCGATGAGCGCGCCCACTCCGTACATGGCCAGCACGCCGCCGGTGCCGAAGAGCCCGATGCCGATGCCGGCATGCTTGCCCTTCTCGGCGAGCTCGGCCTTGGCCAATGCGATCTCGTCACGAACGAGCCGGCTGACTTGCTCACTCGCGCGCTGAACCAGCTCGGCGGTGGACTGATCGGCGCCCGGGGCAGTGCGACCGTTCAGGACATCGGCCATGGTGTTCTCCCTTCCGTGTCCCGGTGTATGCCCTGATCACCAGAGAGTCAATCCTCCTGCGAAGAACCTGCCAGAACGCGTCACCGATTCGCGGGCACCGGCACCTGCTCGTCGGGACCGCCGAAGGTCGCGGCACGCTCGTCGGCGTCCTCACCGCCCGAGAAGACGCGGGCGTCGTCCGAGTCGGGCCGCGGCGCCGGGCGCAGGCTCTCGGCCACGGGCCGCGTCACGTTGGCCATGTCGGCCCGGAAGCGCGGCAGCGCGGTGCGCTGGTTGGCCCAGATGAACGTGACCAGGCGCTCGCGCACGAGACAGCGCAGGTCCCACAGCGAGGGGGCGTCGTTGGCGCTGACCAGGGCCCGCAGCCGCACCATGCCGCCCACGGCCTCGGTCACCTGCAGCACGCAGACGCGGCCGTCCCACAGTTCCGAGCCCTCGCAGGTGGCCCGCAGCTCCGCGCGCAGCGGCTCGATCTCGGTCGACCAGTCGACGTCGACCTCGGCGGTGCCGAGCACGGCGGAGGACGAGCGGGTCCAGTTCTGGAACGGCTTGGTGGTGAAGTACGAGGTCGGCATCAGCAGCCGCCGGTCGTCCCAGATCTGCACCGCCACGTAGGTCAGCGTCATCTCCTCGATGCGGCCCCACTCCCCCTCGACGACCACCACGTCATCGACCCGTACGGCGTCGCTGAAGGCCAGCTGCAGGCCGGCGAAGACGTTGCCCAGCGTGCTCTGCGCGGCCAGGGCGGCGATGACGCTGACGATGCCGGCCGAGGCGAGCACGCTGGCGCCGAGGGCCCTGATGCCCGGGAACGTCATCAGCACGACGCCCAGGGTGAGCACCACTATCGTGGCCACGGTGATCCGGCGGAGCATCACGATCTGGGTCTTGAAGCGGCGGCGGCGCAGGTTGTCGGGCACGTCGGTGCGCCAGTGGGCCAGCGCCGCGTCCTCCAGCGCGAGCAGGAACGCCGCGATCAGCCAGGCGAACGCGGCGATGAAGAGGATCACCAGCGCGTGCAGGATGCCCTCGCGGCCCGCGAAATCGTCGGTCACGACCCGCAACGCCTGCTGCAGGGCAAACAGGATCATGGTCGCCAGGAACGGCCGGTGCGCCGTCTGCGCCAGGTCGGCGGCGAGTTTCGACCTGCGGCCGAGCCGGCTCAGAAGCCAGTGCAGGACCGTCACCGCCAGTATCGCCGCCCCGGTCGCGGCGACGACGACGAGCACGGCCTTCACAGTGCTGGGCACTAATCTCTCCTTCGCAGGAAAAAGGTGCGGGTACCAGCGACCCAGCTTGCCCAGGTCGCCGATACCCGCAACTTTCCCGCAAGAAGATCGGTGCTAGCTCACACTTTCCGGTACTTGGCCTGTGCGATGCAGTAGACGCCGAAGGCCGCGATGCCGACCGCGATCACCGCGAGCAGCCACACGCCCCAGGAGTAACCGGCCAGGGTCTTCAGCGCGGCGTCGAGGCCGCGGGCCTTCTCGGGGTCGTAGTTCACAGCGGCCAGCACGACCAGCAGGCCGGCGATGGCGTACGCGGTGCCCTTGGCCATGTAGCCGGCCATGCCGAGCCGGATGATGGGCTGCCGGGTGCCGGCCGGCATCTCCTCGGTCTTCAAGTGCTTCGTGAACTTCTTCTTGAAGCCGTAGACGGCCATCCCGACGCCCACGCCGATCACCACGAGACCGACGAACCCGATCAGCCAGCGGCCGCCGGTGTTGTCCATGATGCTCGAGGTCTTGCTCTGCGAGGTGTCGCCCATCGAGGCGTTCGAGCCCTGCAGGATCTTGATGGCGTAGTAGGCCAGGTAGAGGTAGAGGATCGCGCGGGCCACGGAGAGCACCCGCTCGGCCTTGGCGGAGTTGTTCTGCTCGCCGCTCTCGCCGATGGCGGCCTCGAAGCCCTGCCAGATGGCCATGGCGATCATGCCGACGGCGATGATGACGAGCAACGTCTTGCCGAGGCCGTTGCCGGCCAGGGTCTGCAGCGCCCCGGACTGGTCGCTCTCCTGCGACGAGCCCTGGAACGCCACCTGCAGGGCGATCCACGCGAAGATCAGGTGGATGATGCCGTATCCGATGAAGCCACCTCGAGCCAGAAGTTCGAGCGGCTTGCTGTTGGCGGCCCGCGATGCGGTGCCTTTCACATTCGAGGCGGCGGTCATGGCAGCCACATTGACCCGTCCCGGATTTTTTCAAACCCGGGACGGGCACGTCGGCACGTGGTAAGGCGCTAGTTGCGCGAGACCTGCAGGCCGATCTGGTCCTGGGTCACGCTGTCGAGCGACACCTGCAGGCCGGCCACCTCGATGGCCTGCTGGCCCTTGGTCAGGCTGATCTGCTCACCGGCCACGTCGAGGGTGACGGTGTTGGCGTCGGCGCTGACAAACTTGGCCTCCACCCCCAGGAAGCTCGCGCTGGCGTTCGTTTCCCGGTCGATCGAGACGGTGCACTGGTCGAGGCCGCAGCTGACGTTGTCGCTGCTGCAACCGGCGAGGAGCGCGAGGCCGAGGGCGGCCGAGCTCAGAAGGGCGGCGAGACGGGGGGTGGGTTTCAACACCACTCCAGCGTACGGGGCCCGCGCGACCCTAAGCTGGGCCGATGAGCGACGTCGATGTGCGCGACAACCCGGCAGAGCACCGCTTCGAGCTGACCGTCGACGGGGAACTGGGCGGCATGGCCGTCTACCGCGTCCGCGACGGCATCACCGTCGTGACCCACAGCGAGATCGACCGCCGGTTCCGCGGGCAGGGCCTGGCCAACGTGCTGGCGCAGCGCACGCTCGACGAGCTGCGGACGCGGGGCGCACGGGTCTATCCGGCGTGCCCGTTCTTCGCGAAATACGTGGCCGAGCACCCCGAATACGACGACATCATCGAGGACTGACCGGTTGCCGGCGGTCGAGCCCCCCGCCCTGACCGCCGGCAACCGTGCTCGTTACGCCGCCAGCGGCTGCGGGGCCGGCGTGGGCACCCGGGTGCCCGCGATCAGCTCGGCCGCGGCCAGGCCGCAGGCGCGGGTGGCGCCGAAGGTCGCGATGTGCACGGCCCCGGTCACCGTCTCGGGCACGCCCATCTCGACCACGATCGCGTCCGGCCGCTGGGCCAGCACGGCGGTCAGCGCGGCGGCCAGCCAGGCGTGCCGGTGCACGTCGCGCACCACCAGCACCAGCGGGCGGCCGGCGGCGCCGTCGAGCACCGTGGCGGCGGGCTCGGCGCCGAGGTCGTCCTCGGTCAGGCGGACGGCGGTGGTGCCGGGCAGCAGCTCGTCGAGCGGCGTGCCCACGCCCCACGGGGTCTCGGCCCCGATCGCGATGTTGCGCGGCGGGGCGAACTCGACCACGTGCGGCGGCGCGGTGACCGGCAGCGTGGCCTCCGCGGTCGTGGTGACCCGGACGGCGCGGCGGGCGGCGGCGTAGCCGACGGTGTCGGTGCGGGTCAGCACGGCGACCTCGCGGCCCGCGTCGGCGACCGCGCGGGAACCGGTGGCGGTCTGGGTCGAGGTGGCCCACGCGCCCAGCAGGTTGACCCGGGCCGCGGCCGCGCGCAGCCGCTCCTCGGCGAGCTCGCCCGAGCGCACGGCGGCCACGATCGCGTCGCGCAGCATGGCGGCGGTCTGCTCGTCGGCGTGGTCGCCGCCCACGCAGATCGCGTCGACGCCGGCCGCGAGCGCCTTCACGGCCGCCCCGGCCAGCCCGTAGCGCCGGCGTACGGCCTGCATCTCGATGCCGTCGGTGACGATCAGGCCGTCGAAGCCGAGCTCCTCGCGCAGCAGCCCGGTCATGATCTTGTGGCTGAGGGTGGCCGGCAGCTCGGCGTCGTAGGCCGGGACGAGCAGATGCCCGGTCATCACCACCTGGACGCCGGCCTCGATCGCGGCCCGGAACGGCACGAGCTCGCACTCGGCCAGCTGGGCCCGGTCGCGGTCGATCAGCGGCACGTCGTGGTGCGAGTCGACGCTGGTGTCGCCGTGCCCCGGGAAGTGCTTGGCGCAGGCGGCGACGCCGGCCGACTGCAGACCCCGTACGAAGGCGGCCGAGTGACGGGCCACCAGGTGCGGCTCGGCCCCGAAGGCCCGTACGCCGATCACGGGGTTGGCCGCGTTGCTGTTGACGTCGGCGTCGGGCGCGTAGTCGAGCGTGATGCCCGCGTTAGCCAGGTCGGCGCCCAGATCGCGGGCGACCTCCTCGGTCAGCAGCACGTCGTCGATCGCCCCGAGGGCCAGGTTGCCGGGCCGCGAGCTGCCGTGCCGCGACTCGAACCGGGTGACGTCGCCGGCCTCCTCGTCGATCGCCACCAGCACGTCGGGGCGCTCGGCCCGCAGCTGCGCGGTCAGCGCCGCGACCTGCGCGGGCGACTCGACGTTGCGGGCGAACAGCGCGACCCCGCCGAGACCCTCACCCAGCCACCGCCGGACCCAGTCGGGCGCGGTGGTGCCGGCGAATCCCGGCTGCAGCACCGTCGCGGCCAGTTCCGGCAATTCGCCATGGTTCGGCATAGGCCCCCGTACCTCCGGTGACGTTTAAGCGCGCTCGTGAGAGCACACCCCCCGTTGTGCCGACCAATGGTCACACCCCGAGCGTGTTTCAGTCAACAAACCTTTCTATTAGCTGTGGGTAAAAGGGACCGATACCATGCGCGGGTGACCCCCTCCACGCTTGCCGCGTCCGGTGTCGACTGGTCCGAGGTGCACGCCGTCCGCCTGCTGGGCGTGGCTTTGGCGTTCCTCATCCTGATCTGGGCCATACGCCGCATGTTCGGTGGCAAGAAATAGGGGTACACCGGCGCATATGCGCATCGGATACTTCCTCTCCTGCGAGGAGTACGGCCCCGCGGAACTGCTCGAGCAGGCTCGCGCCGCGGAAAAGGCCGGCTTCTCCGCCCTGTGGATCTCGGACCACTACCACCCGTGGGTCGACGCCCAGGGCAACAGCCCGTTCGTGTGGTCGATGATCGGGGCGCTCAGCCAGGCGACGTCGCTGCCGATCACCACGGCGGTCACCTGCCCGACGGTCCGGATCCACCCGGCGGTGATCGCTCAGGCCGCGGCGACCAGCGCGGTGCTGACCGGGGGCAGGTTCCGGCTCGGGATCGGCACCGGCGAGGCGCTCAACGAGCACATCTTCGGCGACGCCTGGCCCGAGTTGGACGTACGGCTGGAAATGCTCGAAGAGGCCGTCGAGGTGATGCGTGGGCTATGGAAGGGCGACGTGTATTCGCACCACGGCAAGCACTACACGGTCGAGAACGCGCGGATCTACACGCTGCCCGACCAGCCCGTCGAGATCTACATCTCCGGGTTCGGGCCCAAGGCGGTCGACACGGCGGCGCGGCTCGGCGACGGCTACGTCAGCACGATGCCCGACGGCGAGCTGGTGTCACGCTTCCGCGAGAACGGCGGCGGCTCCAAGATCGCCCAGGCCGGGTTCAAGGCGGCGTTCGCGGCCACCGAGGACGAGGGCGCCCGGATCGCGTACGAGAAATGGCCGAACGCGGGCGTGCCCGGCGAGCTCTCCCAGGTGCTGCCCTCGCCCAAGCACTTCGAGCAGGCGTCCCAGCTGGTCACCGAGGACATGGTGCGCGAGGCGTTCGTCTGCGGCAGCGACCCGGCGGGCCACCTCGAGATGATCGACAAGTACCGCCAGGCGGGCTTCGACGAGGTGTACGTGGCGAACACCGGGCCGCACTACGCGGGCCTGTTCGACCTGTACGCCCAAGAGATCCTCCCCAAGCTCTCGTAAGCGTTTGCCTGACATGCCGGTGGGGCACAATGGCCGCTCGATGAAGCTTCCCGTCTACGGACCCCGACTCCGCAAGGTCGCCCGCCAGCACTTCGGGTGGCCCTCGCTGCGCCCCGGCCAGTTCAAGCCGATGCGGGCCGTGCTGCGCCGCCGCGACGCGCTGGTGGTGCTGCCGACCGGCGCCGGCAAGTCGGCGATCTATCAGATCCCGGCGGTGCTGCTGCCCGGGCCCACCGTGGTGATCTCGCCGCTGCTCGCCCTGCAGCAGGACCAGATCGCCGCCCTCAACGAGCGCGACGATCCCAAGATCCGGGCCGTCCGGGTCAGCTCGGCCGAGACGCCGGCCCAGCAGCGCGAGGCGATCCGCGAGCTCGCCGAGGGCCGCGCCGAGTTCCTCTTCATCACGCCCGAGCAGCTCAGCGATCCCGAGCGGATGGCCGAGGTGAAGGCGCTCAAGCCGGGCCTGGTGGCAGTGGACGAGGCGCACTGCATCTCGGCCTGGGGACACGACTTCCGGCCCGAGTTCCTGGCCCTGGGCGACCTGATCAAGGGGATCGGCCGCCCGCCCGTGCTGGCCCTGACGGCCACGGCCTCGCCGCCGGTGCGCGACGACATCATCGAGCGGCTGCACCTGGACAAGCCCGAGATCCACGTGCACGGGCTCGACCGGCGCAACCTGTTCCTCGAAGTGGCGTACTGCCCCGACGAGAACTACCGCTGGCGCAAGCTGACCGCCCTGCTCGACTCGGCGCCCGGCGCGGGCATCATCTATGTCGCGACCCGGCGTACGGCCGAGGAACTGGCGGCCAAGCTCACCGAGGCGGGCTATCCGGCCGAGTTCTATCACGGCGGCATGGCCGGCAAGGAACGCGAGCAGAAGCACGAGGACTTCACGGCCGACAAGATCGACATCATGGTCGCCACGTCGGCGTTCGGCATGGGCATCGACAAGCCGAACATCCGCTGGGTCGCCCACGTGGCCCTGCCCGACTCGCCGGACAGCTACTTCCAGGAGATCGGCCGCTCCGGCCGCGACGGCGAGCCGGCCCAGGCCCTGCTGCTGTGGCGGGCCGAGGACGAGGCCATCCAGCGGTTCTTCACCGGGGGCGCCCCCGACGAGGTCGAACTGCGCGAACTGGCGGCGGCGCTGCGCAAGGGCCCGCAGACCAAGACCGAGCTCAAGGAGGCCACCGGGCTCGGGCCACGCAAGCTCGGGGCGTACCTGGGCCTGCTGGAACAGGTCGGCGCGGCGGCCAGCGGGCGGGCCAACAAGCTGACGGTGCCGGTCTTCGCGCCGCTGCCGGCCGCCGCCGCGGCTCTCGCGGTCAAGGAGCACGAGCGGCAGCAGGTGGTGTCGCGCTCGCGCACCGACATGATGCGCGGCTTCGCCGAGACCCGTGCCTGCCGCACCCAGACCCTGCTGGCGTATTTTGGCGAGGAGCTGGCCAAGCCGTGCGGCCACTGCGACAACTGCGCCGAGGGCACCGCCGAGGAGGTCGAGACCGCCACCTCCGACGAGCCGTTCCCCGTGCACGCCAAGGTCCGCCACGGCGAATGGGGCCCGGGCACGGTGATGGGCTACGAGGAGGACCGGATGACGGTGCTCTTCGACGAGGTGGGCTACAAGACGCTCTCGGTGCCCGTCGTCAAGGAGAACAAGCTGCTGACCGACGCCTGAGCCTTGCCGGGGCCGGGCACTATCGGCTGATGCGGCCGATCAGCGGGCTGGTCTGCGGGGCCGTCACCACGGTGGCGCTCGGCCTGGTGCTGTCCGCCCTGGCCGGCTATCAGGTGCGCGACCACGGCGACCTCGACCCGGCCATCGGGCTGGGCGCGGCCCTGCTGGCGGCGATCGGGACGGCCGGGATCATCGCGGTGATCCGCACCTTCGGCTCCTGGCCCCGTACGCATGTGCTCGTTCCGCTGCTGTTCCTGCCGGCGGCGATCGCCCCGCTGGTGCTCGGTCTGGAACGCAACCGGATCGAGGCCGGCCTGGTGCTCGGCGCGGCCGCCTTCGCGATCCACCTGTCGCTCGGGCGCCGGCACGCGGTGGCTGCCGTCGCTGTCACCGTCGTCGTGGCGGGGCTGGCGGTGTGGGGACTGCAGGATCGGTGGCGGGCGCAGAAGTTCGAGGCGGTCGGCGTGCCGCTCTACGTGCCGGAGATCCCCGGATATCGGCTGAGCGCCGTGTGGGCCGGGCACTACAGCGTGACCCTGAAGCTGACGGCGCCCGGCGGCACGTGGCTCGACGTCCAACTGCTCAACGGCACCAACGACTTCCCTTGTGGACCGGGCCGGCCCGAACGCGCGGTCTATCCGCCCGAGGGCTCCCCGAAGCGGCTGGGGATATGCCTGCCTGAGGGCGGCACGATGCTCGTGTCACCGGGCTATCAAGCGCCGGACGTCACTCCGCTGCTGACCCACATCACCGTACGGGCGGTCGACGGCGCGACGCTGGCCGAGCACCCCGACGGCGTGACGTCCTTCGAGCCCGACTGACCTATGTGGCCGTCACGGTGACCCGGTCGGCCAGGCGTTGCAGGCTGATCGACAACGGGCGGAGCAGTACCGGCCGGCCGCTGACTAGGCTTCGGCCGTGCACAGTGAGCGGTGGCGGGAGCTGAAGGAAGACCGGTTGCACGAGGCGATCACCGTGCTCGGCCGCGTGCCCGGCGTGCGCGGTTTCCTGATCGGCGGCAGCCTGGGCCGCGGCGAACCGTGGCCGCTGTCCGACATCGATCTGCTCCCGGTCTACGACGACCCCGAGGCCGACCTCCCCGTACGCCAGGGGCAGCTCGAAATGGTCGACTGGTGGGCCGGTTCCGGCCTGGCGCAAAGCCTCGACCTGTCCTGGCTGTCCTTCACGACCGACGAGATCCGCTCGGCCATGACCGCCGGGCCCGAGGCGCTGGCGGGCACGATCGCCGAGGACCGCAAGTGGTTCCACGGTATCGACAAGGCGTACGGGAGCCGCCCTTCCGACCCGTCCGAGGAGCTGACGGCCGGCTTCGCGAACTGGCTCACGTCGGCCCGCTTCCACCCGTCGGTCGTCACCGCTCGCATCGCGGAGTGGCGCCGCCAGGCCCTGACCGCCGCGGACACGGCCCAGAAGTCGACCGATCCGGCCGCCGCGACTCTGCACTTACGGGAGTCGGCGCGGGCGGTTCGGATGATGGTGCTGGAGGGCTGGGGTGAGCGGCTCGGGTCGATGGGCCGGGAGTGGACCCGGTTCGAGCGGATGGCCGACAAGCACGGTCACCGTGAGCTGGCCGACCGCCTCGCCGTGCTGGCCGGGGCCGACGTGCCTGCCGCGAGCCGCCGGGCCGAGATCGCGCCGCTGTGGCTGCGGGAGCGCATCACGCTCTGCTGGCAGGCCCGGCAGGCGATCGGCGAGCCCGTCACCGCCGCTCAGAACGCCCGTGACCAGGTGGCGGCGTACCTGGTGCACGTCAGCCGGCACCGCCCCGACCTGGACGGACCTTGGACGGGGACCCCCGACCCCGATCTCGCCGCGCACCTCGAAGACCTTCGACATGTGATCGATGAGCTGGCCGGTGGGGTATAAGAGGCCCGACGAGGTTTCACCGAACGTGAGGATTCACCGTGAGCGACGATCCGCTGTACTCGATGCTGGGCTTCACCGACTCCGAGTGGGGGCTGCTCGTCGGCCTGCCCCAGTCGGTCCTCACCGCCGCCAGTGCCGCCACCCCCGACAGCCCCCGCAAGACCCGGGCCGAGACGGCGGCCGGTCTCGAGGTCATCTCGGACGCGCGGGCCTCGGCCAGCACCCTGGTCGCGGCGGTCGCCGGGGCGATCGTGTCGCGGGTGGGCGACCCCGAGATCGGTGAGGAGCCGCCGGTCATCGAGCCGAGCGACCCCATCGCGTACGCCGAGGACGTGCTGGGCCGGGCCGCCGAGGCCAACGCCCTGCTGGTCGCCAAGGCCGAGCAGGCCGACGCCGAGACGTACAAGCACTGGCTCGTCGAGATCGCCGAGAGCGTGGTCGGCGCCGCCTCCACCGGTGGCGTGCTGGGCATCGGCGGCGAGCCGGTCACCGACACCGAGCGCGCCTTCCGCGACGACCTGGCCAAGGCCCTCTCCGACTGACCCCGCGGCCGGATCTCATTGCGGCCGGGAAGTGGCCACTATCGGGACGACGATTGACTCATGAGCGAAGACATCGAGGAGTTCCGGATCGACGTTCCGCAGCGGCAGCTCGATGACCTGCGGCGCCGGCTCGCGGAGACGCGCTGGCCGGCGCCGCTGCCCGGGGACGGCTGGGACACCACGCGGATCGCCCGGGCCTGGGACACTCTGATGCAGCGGCTCGGCTATGACCGGTACGGCGCGCACGGCGGCGACATCGGCGCGTCGGTGGCCCCCGAGGTGGCCCGGGTCGCGCCCGGGCGGGTGGCCGGGGTGCACGTCAACGGCGACCCCGGCCCGATGCCGGATTTGCCGCTGAGCGACGACGAGTACGCGTCGCTGACCCCCGCCGAGCGCGATCGCGTGGACCGGATCGGCGCGTTCATGACCGAGGAGTTCGGCTACATCGCGATCCAATCGACGCGGCCGCAGACCCTGGCGTACGGCCTGGTCGACTCCCCGGCCGGCCAGCTCGCCTGGATCATGGACAAGTTCCGCGAGTGGACGTACCCCCGCGTCACCGAGCCGGACCGGATCCTCGACCGCGACGTGCTGCTCACCAACGCGATGTTCTATTGGCTCACGGGGACGGCCGGTTCGGCGGCGTACGTCGGCTACGCCCAGCACGCCGGGTTCGGCGAGAACGCCACGAACTCCGGCGTGCCCACCGCGGTGCTCAACTTCGCCCACGACGTCGGCATCCGCCGGTACGCCGAGCGGGAGCACACGATCGTGCGGTGGACCGACGTCGAGGGCCGGGGCGGGCACTTCGCCGCCCTGGAGGAGCCGGAGTTGCTGGTCGCCGACATCAGGGAGTTCTTCCGGGCGCTGTGAACCGTAGGCTGGGCGAGGACGGACGGAGAAGCCGATGGTCGTCGACGAATACGCGCAGGGCCGCCCCACGGCCGCCCTCAAGCCGTACGTCGCGGGCTACTCCGGTTATCGGCAGCAGGGTCTCCCGCCGATGCGGCATCTGGGCCTGCCCTCGCCCTGCCTCACGATGATCCTGACCCTTGACGACCCGCTGGTGATGGAGTCGCACCCCGACCCGCGCCAGCGTCCGGGCCGGTACGACGCCCTGATCGGCGGGCTGCATCTCTCGCCCGCGGTGATCACGCACGACGGGCGGCAGTCGGGGCTGCAAGTGGCGCTGTGGCCGCTGGGCTGCCGGGCGCTGCTGGGGCTGCCCGCGGGCGAGCTGGCCGGCCTCGACGTCGACGCCTCGGCGCTGCTGGGCGAGCCGGCGGTCGCGCGGATCCGCGAGCGACTCTCGGCGGCACCGGACTGGGCGAGCCGGTTCGCGCTGCTCGACGAGTGGCTCACCGCGCGCAGCCGGCAGACGTCGATCAGACCCGAGATCACGTACGCGTGGGGCCGCATCCTCGGCAACGTCCCGGTCCGCACGGTGGCCGCCGAGGTCGGGTGGAGCGGCCATCACCTGACCGACCGGTTCCGGGCCGAGACGGGGCTGCGGCCCAAGGAGGCGGCCCGCGTGGCGCGGTTCGACCGGGCCCGGCGGGCGCTGCGCCCGGGGCGGCCGATCGCCGAGGTGGCCGCCGCGTACGGGTTCGCCGACCAGTCGCATCTGGTCCGCGAGTTCCGGTCGCTGGCCGGGTGCACCCCGTCGGAGTGGCTGGCCGACCA
Organism: Paractinoplanes lichenicola; assembly: GCF_016785085.1. GTDB lineage: Bacteria > Actinomycetota > Actinomycetes > Mycobacteriales > Micromonosporaceae > Actinoplanes > Actinoplanes lichenicola. Next base: position 53,161 of record NZ_JAENHO010000024.1, on the reverse strand, counting down.
GTTCGATTTTGTTCAAGCGCTGCAGCTCGAGCCCGCGCACGATGGGTCGCATGACTGACTCGAAGACTCCGGCCCCGCAAGTGTGGCCGACGCTGCGGGCCACCGACGCCCGCGCCCTGATCCGGTTCCTCGTCGACGCGTTCGGCTTCGCCGAGGTGGTCTCCTACGGCGACGGCGACCGGGTCGACCACGCGCAGCTGGCCGGGCCGCTCGGCGGCGGCATCATGCTGGGCTCGGCGAGCGGCCGCGGTGACGACGACAAGTGGGCACTCGAGCCGGGCACGTTCGGCTGTTACGTGGTGGCCGACGACATCGACGCGCTGCACGAGCGGGCGGCCAAGGCGGGCGCCGAGATCGTCAAACCGCCGTACGACACGGATTACGGCTCGCGCGACTTCATCGCCCGCGACCCCGAGGGCAACCTGTGGAGCTTCGGCACCTATCGGGGCGCGCCCGTCTAGAGCAGGCCGCGCTCGAAGGCCACGGCGACGGCCGCCGCACGGTCGCGGACGCCCAGTTTCGCGTACGCGTGCAGCAGGTGGGTCTTGACCGTGGCCTCGCTGATGAACAGGCGGCTCGCCGCTTCCTTGTTCGAGTTGCCCCGCGCGATCAGCGCCAGCACCTCGAGCTCGCGCTGGCTGAGGGGCTCCTTCGTCGCGGGGGAACGAAGGGTGCCCATCAGCCGGCCGGCGATCGCCGGGGAGAGCACCGACTCGCCCCGGTGGGCCGCCTCGACCGCGCGGAACAGTTCCTGCCGCGACGCGTCCTTGAGCAGGTAGCCGGTGGCGCCCGCCTTGATCGCGGGGAGCACGTCGGCGTCGGTGTCGTACGTGGTGAGCACCAGCACCCGGGCCCGCGAGCCCCGCTTGCGCAGCTCCTTGATCGCGGTCACGCCGTCCATGCCGGGCATGCGCAGGTCCATCAGCACGACGTCGGGGTCGACCGCGGGCAGCAGGGCCAGCGCCTCGGTGCCGTCGCCGGCCTCGCCCAGCACCTCGAAGCGGTCGTCGCCGATGAACATGCCGCGCAGCCCGTCGCGCACCACCGGGTGGTCGTCGACGATGAGCAGCCCGATCACGCGGCGGCCCCGATCGGGATGGCCGGCACGCAGGCCGAGAGCGCGGTGCCGGCGCCCGGTTCCGACTCGACCTCGAGGCTGCCGGCTATCCGGGCCAGCCGTTCGCGCATCCCGGCCAGCCCGAAGCCGCCGGTCTCGGAGAGCTCGCGCGGCGCCCGCGGGTCGAAGCCGTGCCCGTCGTCGCGGACGTCCAGCGTGACCACATCCTCCATGTAGGACAGCGTGAGCCCGACCCGTCCCGCGTCGGCATGCCGGGCGACATTGGCCAGAGCTTCCTGAGCCGTACGCAGGAGGGTCGCCTCGATCTCAGGCACGAGCGTGCGGGGCGTCCCCGTGGTGACCAGTTCCGCGGCCACCTCGTGCACCCGCGACCAGTCGGTCACGAGGTCGCCGATCGCGTCGGGCAGCGCGGCGCCGTCCAGGTTTTGCGGGCGTAGCGCCTGCACGGATCGGCGCGCCTCGGTCAGGCTGTCGCGGGCCAGGCTCTTGGCGTTGCCGAGGTGCCGCCACCAGTCGTCGGGCCGGTCGGCGGCGGCGCCGGTCGCCTCGAGCTGGGTCACGATGCCGGTCAGGCCCTGGGCCAGCACGTCGTGGATCTCGCCGGCCATCCGCTGCCGCTCGTCGAGCACGCCGGCCTCGCGGGCCTGGGCCAGCAGCTGGGCGTGCAGGCCGGCGTTCTCCTTGAGCGCCGCGGCGAGCTTGGCGTTCGCCTCGGCCAGATCCTCGATCATGCGGGCCCGCTTGAGCCCCTGCTCGTGGGTCCACATGGTCACCCAGATCATCACGTTGGCGATGCCGATGTTGATCGCCAGCACCACGAGCAGCACGGGAAGGATGCCCGGTTCGTCGAGATTGTCGACGCCGCCGATCTGGGAGACGGCCGAGGCGATCGCGATCAGCGTGGCCCCCGCCTGCCGCCGCCAGCTCTTGAGCCCGTACGTGGCCAGGATGTATCCGCTCCACGCGAAGAACCCGAACAGCGGGCTGGCCCAGATGAGCACGTAGATCAGCGTGACCAGGCCCAGGAAGAAGACGATCATCTTGCGTTCGTCCTGCTCCCATGAGGGGTGCAGGGTGACCCACCAGATGAGCCAGCAGAGGGTGACGACGGAGGCCCCGCAGACGATCAGCCAGCCCTGATGGGGCACGCCGACCGTGCCCCCGGCCACCACCAGGATCACCGAGGCGCCGAGCGCGATGTAGGGCAACCGCGCCATGATCCGCTCGGTGCGGTCCGGCTCCGTCATCTGCACCCCCGTCACGACCAGCGGAACAACCGGACCGCGGCGAACCCGAACACGGCCAGGTATCCCACCAGAACCGTAGCCGACAGCATGTTGGGCCAGCTGCCCGTCATGGCGTCGCTCAGGGCCCGCTCCCCCGCGCCCAGCGGCGTGAAGTCGGCGATCCGCTGCAGCACGCCGGGCATCGCCTCGCGTGGCAGCCACAGCCCGGCGAAGAACATCAGCGGGAAGAACAGCAGCGTCCCGATCGCGTTGCCGGCCTTGCCGCTCGGGGCGATCGCGGCGACGAACAGGCCGATCGCCAGCGTGCCGGCCGCGGTCAGCAGGAAGGCGAGGACGAAACCGGCGACGTTGTCGGCCAGCGGCACGTCGAAGACGACCCGGCCGACGACGAGCACCAGCGCGGTCGACACGATCGCGGCCAGCCCGTTCGAGGCCAGCTGGGCGCTCAGCATCGTCAGCGGCGACACCGGCGTGGTGGCGAGCCGGCGCAGCACGCCCCGCTCCCGATAGAGGGCGAGCACGGCCGGGGTGACCTGGATGGCCGCCATGGCCAGGGTCAGGATGACCGCGATGCCGACGTAAAGGTCGATGCCACGGGCGCCGCCGAGGTCGTCCGACGGCTTCCGGAAGTCGGGGATGCTGCCCAGGATGATCACGAGCAGGGTCGGGAAGAACAATACGAAGAAGGCGGCCATCGGCTCGCGCAGGAAGAGCTTGATCTCGGTCAGGGTGAGCTTGGTGAAGACGCGCATCGGGTTCACTCCTTCGTCGAGCGGCCGGTCAGCTGCACGAACGCGTCGTCCAGGCTGGCCTGCTCGATCCGCAGGTCGGCGGCGATGATCTCGTTGACGGCCAGCACCGAAGTGACGGCGTGCAGCAGGTTGCCGCGACCGACGACCTCGAGCTGCGGGCCGTGGCGGCGCACCTCGTGCACCTCGGGCAGCGCGGTCAGCAGCTCGTCGGCGACCGGGGCGGACGGCCGGAAGCGGATCCGCTGTTCGGCGCCGAGCCCCGCGACCAGGCCGGCCGGGGTGTCGAGCGCGACGACCCGGCCGTGGTCGATCACCGCGAGCCGGTCGCAGAGCCGCTCGGCCTCCTCCATGAAGTGGGTGACCAGCACGATCGTGACGCCGCTGGCGCGCACCGACTCGATCAGATCCCACGTGTCGCGGCGGGCTTGCGGGTCGAGCCCGGTGGTCAGCTCGTCCAGGATCGCGATCTGCGGCCCCCCGATGAGCGCGAGCGCGATGGAGAGCCGCTGCTTCTGGCCACCCGAGAGCTTCCCGTACGGGGTCTTGAGCTTCTCGGTCAGGCCGAGCTCGCGGGTCAGCGCGCGCCAGTCGGCCGGCTCCGGATAGAAGGACGCGTACAGGTCGAGCGCCTCACGGACGGTGAGCTTGTCCGGAAGCTGGCTCTCCTGCAGCTGGACGCCGACGTCGCGGCGCAGGGACTTGTCGCGGGGCTCCCGGCCGAGCACGCGGATCGTGCCCGAGTCGGCCGCCCGGAGCCCGGAGACGCTCTCGACCGTGGTGGTCTTCCCGGCGCCGTTCGGACCGAGGATGCCGAAGATCTCGCCGGGCTCCACAGTGAACGAGACGTCCCGCACCGCGACCGTGTCCCCGTACGTCTTGCGCAGGTTCTGGACCTCGATGACTGCCATGCATCGAGCGTCACAGCACGGCCGCTCGAAAAAATCGAACAGCTCGCTCGACCGGGCATCCACCAACTGGTGGATGCCGGATTAGGACGCCACGGCCTCTTCGGTGCTCACGCCGGCCCGGCGGCCCGTGACGGCCTGATAGACCGAGCCCACCTGAGCCGCGACACGCTTCCACGAATACGCCTGCCGGGCCCGGTCGAGCGCCGCCGTGGCGTACGCGAAACGCCGGACCTTGTCGTTGACCAGCCGCCGCAGGGCCCCGCCGAGCGCGCGCGGGTCGCGGGCCGGCACCAGATCGCCGGTCAGCCCGTCGACCACGGTCTCGGTCAGGCCGCCGACCGCCGTGCCGATCACCGGCACGCCGCAGGCCATCGCCTCGAGCGCGGACGGCTCGAACTGCTCCTGCCAGCCCGCCGCGACCAGCAGGTCGGCCGAGCGATACCAGCGCGGCATGTCCTTGGCCGGCACCGCCCCGACCAGCCGGAACCGGTCGGCGACCTGCAGCCTCTCGGCGAGCGCGCGCAGCTTGCGGGCGTTCGGGTCGGCGGTCAGCTGATCGGCCGCGGGGCCACCGACCACGACCACCTCGGCGGTCGGCACGTACCGCATGGCCTCGAGGACGTCGCCGAAGCCCTTGCGTTCGACCAGCCGGCCGACGGAGAGGATGCGGGGGCGCTCGGGGTCACGCTCGACCGCCGGGCCCTCCGGGGTGAATCGGATGCTGTCGACACCCGAGGGCACGACGGTCAGCTGCGCGCGGGGCACACCCAGGCGGACCAGGCCCTGCACCTCGTCCTGCGTCTGCGCGACCACGCGGTCGACCGCCCGGCCCAGGGCGCGCTCATACCCCGTACGGGAAGGTTTGCTGTTGCCGGCCTCGACCTCGCCGAGCTGGTGGAACGACTGCACGACGGGGATGCCGATCTGGCGGGCGGCCGTGACCGCGGCGAGCCCGCTGGTCCAGAAGTGGGCGTGGGCGACCTCGGGGACCCAATGCCCCGTACGCCAATGCTGCTCGAGCCACTTGGCGAACTCACCCATGTGCGGCAGCAGCAGGTCAGGCGGGAGAAAATGGGGCGGACCGGCCGGAACGTGCACGACCCGGATGCCGCCCGGGGTGGTGACCACCTCGGCCACCGCCGGGTCGTCGCGCCGGGTGTAGACACAGACGTCGTTGCCCAGCTCGGCCAGCGCCGCGGAGAGGCCGGCGACGTGTTCGTGCTGCCCGCCGTCGCCCAGGGGGCTGGCGTGCTCGGAAATCATGGCAATGCGCACGTGGTCCCCTCCAGCTGGCTGCGTTTCGCGGTGGCATGTGCCCGACCGCCGAATCCGTAAACCTCGGCCTATCCGTTACGCTGTCTCTTCGCAGGGTATGTCCTGGTCGTGGCTACTGTGCAGCGTACCGTTCAAGCCCCGCCGGACAGCGTCTTCGCCGTGCTCGCGGACGGGTGGACCTACAGCGACTGGGTGGTCGGAACCGCCCACATCCGCGACGTCGATCAACACTGGCCGCAGGTCGGTGCGGAGTTGCACCACAAGGCCGGCCCGTGGCCGCTCTCCCTGCACGACTCGTCGACCGTCCTGGCCATGGAGCCCGGGCGGCACCTGCGCCTGCGGGCCGGGCTGTGGCCGCTGGGCGAGGCGGTGGTCGACATCCGCCTCGAGCCCGCCGGCGCCGGCACCCGCGTGACGATGAGCGAGCAGTTCGAGCGCGGGCCGCTGCTGGCCGCCCGCAACAAGATCAACGACCTCGTCCTGCACCAACGCAACGTCGAGGCGTTGCGCCGCCTGGCCGACCTGGCCGAGAACTACGCCGACCGCCTGATCGCCCGAGCCAGCCAGTCGTAGGCAGACTCCTGGTTCGCTAGTCGAGCAGGTTGCGGTAGTGCCGACGGTATTTGTCCAGAATTGGATCGATGTCGGAGGTGGCGCTCTCGTCGAGCCGGTCGAACGCATGCCGGTAGAGGGCTATGTCCTGCGCTCCGGTGGTGATGATCGAGCTGTTGTAGACGTCGATGACCACGCACTTGCTGTCGAGCAACTCGAAGCCGTGCAGCTGCGCGATCGTCCACGGCGCGGCCGCCGGAATGATCCGCAACGTGACGTTCGGCTGGACCGCCAACTGCCGCAGCCGCTTGATCTGAGCAAGCATGAATTCGGGTGCGACCACAGCGCTGGCCAGCACCGATTCGGTCAGCAGGAAGAAGAAACGACGGTCCGGATCATCGAGAACTTCCTGCCGCCGCACTCGCGCTGACAGAGCTTCCGGAATGACGACGTTGTCGGCCTCCGGAATCGCCGCCTTACGCACCTCGTGAGCAGCGACAAGAACGGCACGAGCGTAATCGCTGGTCTGAGCGAGTCCCACGACGACAGCCGGCTGAAAGACCCGGAACTCCCGGACCCCGGCTTCCATCCGGGCCACCGATCGCTGGGAGGCCGTGACCGAACCCGCGGCCGAACGCATGTCGGTCAGCCGATTCTGAGTCGCCTCGGCACTCTCGACCAACCGAGCCACCACATCCGCCGGAGCGCCCAACGCCCGTGCCAGGCGACCGGCATCCTCCGGCGCCACCGGCGTCGAACCCGTTTCGATCCGCGAAATCTTGGACTGGCTCATCTCGACCATCCGGCCGAGCTCCGCGCCGGTCAGTCCGGCCTCGATGCGCAACTGGTGGAGGACCACGCCGACCGGGGCCGGCGCCGCGTCACCGTTCCTGATCGACTGCTCATCGGTCACGACCGGCCCCCTTTCGGTGTGGCCCTCCGGCGTCCAGACTCAGGACTGGTTCCGCACCGCCGCCGCCAGCAGATCGGCCGGGATCTCGACAAGCAGTTCCCCGGACGGCAAATCGATTCCGGCCGCTGCCCCGTCGACGGCGTACCCCTGGACCACGATCGTGCCCTTTCCAGAGAGATAGACCGTAGGGCAGCTTCCGCCGGAGCACGAGGCGGCCAGCTCGGTCAGCCGCAACCCCGGCGCGTCGACTTCGGTGTCGATTTCGCTCATCAGCTTTTGCATCCTGTCTCATGCACGATGGGATAGATCGTATTCACAATGCATCTGACCCACCAAGGTGCATGCCGACGGATAGTAAGCACGTAGCCAGGTAGCGCTCGGTCACCTGTCAATCTGCCAGGTAGCCGATTAGGCCGGTAGTGTCCGTTATTCGCGCCAGATGCATATGCGCTGGCGGTCATGGTACAGATGCCGCGACCCTGACGAATGAGGGAGCGGCAACCCCGCCTCCCACGACCCCCCGGACGAGGAGGCTGACGTGTCACAAACACTCCAAAACCATTCCGGATCTTTGGCGCTGAATGGCGCGCTCTACCTCGCCCTTGCCGGATTGTGCCTGGTCGTCGCGGTTGATCAGGTGAAGCGCCTGGTGCAGCCCATCGGACCCCTGATCCGCGCGGCGGCCGCCGCCCTGGCCGTCTTCCTCTGCCTGACCACCGCGCTTCTTCTTCTGGCCGCTGCCCTCCTGAGCGGGCGCTGACATGGAGTACACGATCTTTGCCATCGTGGCCGGAGTGACTGTCCTATGCATCTGTGTCGAATTGCTTGCCGCCGTCATACCGCTGCTGGTCGTGCTCACATTCGTCCCGCCCGAGGAGCGGCCGGCGCTCGCGGCGGTGCTGGCCGCCACCGACAGCTCGCGCCGGCTGCGGCTGTGGCCCGCCCTGCGGGTCGCGGTAGAAGCTCGGCGGCTCAGCCGTAGACGACGCGGTGGCCCGCGTTGATCAGGCCGCGGTAGGCGTCGCCGAGGACGGTTCGGTTGCGGGCCAGGGCGGCTCGGGCCGCGTTGGCGCCCGGGGCACCGTGGACGCCGCCGCCGGGGTGGGCCGAGGAGCTGGCCATGAAGAGGCGGTCGACCGGGGTGTCGGCGCGGCCCAGGCCGGGGATCGGGCGCAGGAAGAGTTGCTGGAAGGCCGCCGCTGTGCCGCCGCCCAGGGCGCCGCCGACCAGGGACGGGTTTTCGCGTTCCATGTCGGCCGGGGAGAAGACGTTGCGGCCGATGACCTCCTGGCGGAAGCCGGGGGCCTGGTCCTCGATCACCGACTCCATGCGTTCGACGTGGGCCGCGATCTCGTCGGGGTCCCAGTGCTTGCGGTGCGGCAGGTGGGTGTACGCCCAGAGCGACTCCGTGCCCTCTGGTGAGTGCGTCGGGTCGGCCGTGGTCATCTGGCCCAGCAGCAGGAACGGGTCGGGCGGCAGCGAGTCGGTGGCCAGGTGGGACGCGTACCGGGTCAGGCCGTCGAGGTCGGCGCCCAGGTGGACCGTGCCCGCGCCCGCCGCGGCCGGGTTCTTCCAGGGCATCTTTGTGCGGACGGCCCAGTCGACCTTGACCGTGGCGCCGTCCCAGCGGAAGCGGGCCAGGTCCTCGATCATCCGCGGCGGGAGCCAGCGCTCGCCGACCAGGTCGAGATACATCGACGGGGCCGGGACGTCGGCCACCACCGCGCGATATGCCCGGAAAGCCTCGCCACCGGCGGAACGGACGCCCATCGCCTTGCCCCGCGCGATCAGGACCTGGGAGACCGGGGTCTCGTAGCGGATCCGGCCGCCGCGCTGCTCGAGCCGCGAGACGAGGGCGTCGGTGATCTTCTGGGCGCCACCCACGGGCACCGGCCAGCCGTACTGCTGGCCCAGCATGGCGAGCAGCCACCCGTACACGCCGCCGCCGGCCTCTTCGGGTGAGAGGTCGGTGTGCAGGGCGCAGCCGGCCATCAGCATGGTCGCGCCCTCGCCGCGGAACATCTCGGTGCCCATCTCGCGCACCGACAGCAGCAGCCGGCGGGCCAGCCGGAGCGAGCGGGGCGCGCCCAGCCGGCGGGCCACCCCCAGGCCACCGCGGACCGGCGGGAACGGCGTCAGGATGGTGTCCAGCATCGTCCGGGAGACCGAGCGCCATTCCGCGTACGTCTCCTGCCAGCTCTCGCCGTCGCCGGGGGCGAACCGGTCGAGCGACTCCATCGTGCGCGAGATGTCGCGGCTCAGCGTGGCCGCCCGCCCGTCCGGCATGAGGTGGGTCAGCACCTCGGGGGCGTGCGTCCAGCTCAGCCCGTGGTCGCCCAGATCCAGGCCCTTCAGCACCGGCGAGGCGTACCCGAGGGGATAGAACGAGCTGAAAAGATCACTGAGGTAGCCGGGTGCGGTCACGTAGCCCGACCGGACCGCCCCGCCCGGATGCGGGGTCGCCTCGAGCACGAGGACCGACCATCCGGCGTCGGCGAGCAGGTTGGCCGCGACCAGGCCGTTGTGCCCGGCGCCGATGACGATCGCGTCCGCGCTCTCCATGAAAGTCCCCCGCGTTTGTCGCTGAGCGTGCTCGGGTAGCTGCGCTGTGAAGAACCTTGAGGAGCCGGCATGACCGAGCCGACCGTCGACCGTGAGTCCGAGGCCGATGCCGACGACGCTACCCCTCATCCTGTGCCGCGCCGGCTCCGCCAGTTGCGCTGGCGGTACTGGCGTTCCGTGCTGTGGCGCAGTGCCGTCGGCTACATCGAGGACGACTGCTCTGATTTCGCCGCCGCGATGACGTATCAAACCTTTACGGCCCTGATTCCCTCGCTGGTCGTGATCGTCGCCCTGATCAACCTGGTCACCGACGGCTCCACGGTGCTGACGACGACCGTCGGCATCCTCAACGACCTGGGGGTCGGCGCGGTCGTCGACAACCAGGACCTGCTCCCGGTCGTGCAGGCGCTGCTGGTCCAGCAGGACTCGGCCAAGGTGCTGCTCGGCTTCGGCCTGCTGCTCGCGCTGTGGTCGTCGTCCGGCTACGTCTCGACGTTCTCCCGGGCGTCCAACCGGATCTACGGCGTACGGGAAGGTCGGAGCTGGTGGAAACTGCAGATCCTGGAGATCCTGCTGGCCGCCGTCGCGCTGGTGCTGCTGGCCGCGATCGGGGCCGGTCTGATCATCAGCGGCCCACTGGTCGACGCGGTCGGTGACGCGCTGGGGGCCGGCGAGACGACCCGGCAACTCTGGCACGCGGGCCGCTGGCCGGTGCTGGTGGCCGCGGCCACGCTCGTACTGTCGCTGCTGTTCTGGATCGCCCCGAACGTCAAGCAGCCCCGGTTCCGCTGGCTGACCGTGGGCGGGGCGGTGGCGCTGTTCCTGTGGGCGCTCGCGTCGTTCGGCTTCGGCCTTTACGTGGCCAACTTCGGCTCCTACAACCGCACGTACGGCAGCCTCGGCGCGATCATGGCGTTCCTGGTCTGGATCTATCTGTCGAACATCGCCGTGCTGCTCGGCGTGCAGGTCAACGCCGAGGTGCAGCGGGCCCGGCTGCGACAGGCCGGCGACACGAATCCCAAGACACCGCTGGCGCCTCGTTTAGCGCCCTCGGACCCGGGCACCCCCTAGTGCATGAGCACTGTAACTGAGTCCGTTGACGTTGACGTCCCGATCCGTACGGCCTACAACCAGTGGACCCAGTTCGAGGAGTTCCCGCGCTTCATGGAGGGCGTGCAGGAAATCCGGCAGCTGGATCCGACCCACACGCACTGGAAGACCGAGATCGCCGGGGTCAAGCGCGAGTTCGACGCCGAGATCACCGAGCAGCTTCCCGACGAGCGCGTGGCCTGGCGGTCGACCGAGGGTGAGAAGCAGGCCGGCGTGGTCACCTTCCACCGTCTCGACGACACCCACACCCGGGTCACCGTGCAGATGGACTTCGACCCGCAGGGCTTCGTGGAGAACGCCGGCGACAAGCTCGGCGTCGTCGACCGCCGGGTCAAGGGCGACATGAAGCGGTTCAAGGAGTTCATCGAGGGCCGCGGCGGCATCGAGAGCGGCGCCTGGCGCGGTCAGGTCGACCGTCCCGGCGCGTGATCTCACACTCGTCGCAGGGCGAGAATCCCGACCGTCGATCTCGTACGCAGCGAGTAGCGGTCCCGCGCCGTAGGCCACACGGCCGGCGCGAAGGTGGTGGCCGGCGGGATCTCCTCGTCGGCCGTCCACGGGGTCAGGGCCGAGCGTGCGCCCCGGGCCAGGTTGAGCCGCAACGGCACGCCGCGCGGAGCGGTGACGGCCAAGGTCCCCACCCCACCGGTGACGATCAAAGGCACCGTCCCGTACGGGTGGGGCAGCCGCACCTCGATCAGCCCGGAAGCACCCACCGTGAGCCGTGAGACGCGGCCCCGGGTGAGGTCGAGTCGCTGCTCGCCGGCGCCCGCGGGCAGCCGCAGATCCCAGCGCACATTTCGGTTGAGCACGATGCTCACCTCGTCCGGCCCGGTGCCGCCGGAGGGAAGCAGCGCCACCCGCACCTGACCGCCACGACTGGTGACGCGCGGGGTCAGTCCGGCATCGGCTTCCGTCGTGATCCGATAGAGCATTCCTGGGATGTTCGCGAGCACCACCCGTACGCGGGAAGCGGCTCTTGAAACAACCAGAACCGCGCCCGTACGCCCCTCGAGCGGCCCGGCCACGACATGCTGGGCCGGCGCGGGCGGTTCCGTGCCGCGAGCCTCACAGCCTGCGATCGCCAACACGCTGACCAGCAGAAAGGCGATGGTTGAGCGGTGGTGACGCAACGCAGGGGGCACTATCGGACAACGGAGAATCGTACGAACGGGTGACGGCGATCCGCCCGATGCGAGCCAGACTGTCCGAATGCGTTCTCCCGGTTTCCTCTCCGAGAATCAGCGCCGTCTCGCCTGGGTCGGCTTCCTGCTGGCCGCTTTCCAGGCCCCGATGGCCGCGAGCCTGATCGACGACGCGTCCTGGCTGTTCGCCGTGGTCGTGGCCATGGTCGTCGCCACCGTCATCCTCGCCGACGACGCGCAGCGCCGCCGTCCCGCGCAGGTCGAGGCGGAGTAACCCCGCTCCATTCCCGTCGCTTTTTTGGCCGCGCGCCCTGGCTTGCCGCTTTCTATCGGGCCTCGTGTCCCGGCTTGCCGTGGGTGCGTCGCCGCTCCTTCAGCGCCGCCTCGTGCAGGTGGCGCTTTCCTTCGGCCAGCTCGTCGCGGGCCGCCCGCTCGACGGTGCGGAACTCGCTCCAATAGCCGTCGTCGTACTCCTCGACGAGCTGGAACGTCCAATGCCCGGGCGTGACGTTGCGACCGATCAGATCCTGCTGGATCCGGTCGGCGATCTTGTCGTGGCCGGCCTCGCGGAACAGCGCCACCGCCTCGTCCAGCTCGAAATCGGCCTTGCCGGTGAGCTGGTGGAACGAGTAGAGGTGCCCGCGGGCCCGGTCCGTCGTCTCGAGCGCCGAGCTCAGCTTCCCCAGAGCCTCGACCGTGGTGTCGTCCATGCCGCCATGATTTCCCCGCCGCGGAAGCTTCAACCGAGCTGCACCGAACAGGCGAACCGTTGGCTACCCGACGCTCCTTAACGTTTCTCCACATGAATGGTTTGTTCTCCGGCGCTGCCGCCCGTGCTGCCCTCCGCTCCGCCCACGCCAGCCTCACCGAGCTGCACCAGACCGTCGGTGGCGGTCTGGAGGCGGCCGAGGCCAACCCCGGCCTGATGGCCATCGTCGACCAGCACTGCGCGGGCATCCGCGACAGCCTGTCGGCCGACCTCCGCCCGCTGACCGCCGTGCTGCTCGCCGCCTACGCCGAGGGCGTGCGCGACGCCGCCTTCACGCACGGCTGGCGCCCGCCGGCCGCCGACATCGACTGGACCGCCGGCGACTGGGTCCTGCGCCGCCTGCTGGCGGTGTGCGCCCTCGCTCGCACCCTGCCCCAGCCCTGACCGCACACGCCAAAGCGCCGTAAACCTTTCATCGAAGGGCCGGTGCCGGGATCCGCTCCCGGCACCGGCCCTCCTCATTTCCCGCAACTTCTCGCGACCGCGCCCGCCAGCTCTCCGCCCCGCCCCCGCCAGCTCTCCGCCCCGCCCCCGCCTGCTCCCCGCCCCGCCGCCATTGCGGCCGCCCCTTCAGGTCAGCCTGTCAAGATCGCCCGGCTTTCAAGATCGCGGAGCAGCCGCCGCCTCCCCCGCCCACCCAGGGAAATGCCGCAGACGTTATCGGTTGTCAAGCCGGAAATCGGGTTATCCACAGGCGCTCGTGTGCCAACCCGTCAGCGATCGGTGCGGCCCTCGTCCTCGCGGGGCAGCGGACGGGTCGTCGTCGTGTCCGCGGGCGAGATCACCTGGGTGCGCTCGGCGTCGTCCGTGCCGCTGCCGATCACGATCGTGTCGTTCGGACCGGGGTTCACGATCGTGCTGTCCCCCGCCTCCGTCGTGATCACAGTGGCCTCGGTCTCCTGCTTCTCGGCCTGACGCGGGATCACCTGTGTCTCGTCCGCCTCGGCTTCCCCGGACGGCTCAGGGCGGCTGTTGACTTTCGCGTGCTCCCGGATCGCCGCCGACTCGGTCGCGGCCCGCTCCAGCCACGTCTCCCAGCGGTGCTGCATCGGTCGGATCAGGCCGCCGCCGACCCCGACGATCACCACGCCGGCGATCGTGGCCAGCACCGCGATCAGCACCGGCTGGGTGACCGAGGTGGCGATCCGCACCTGGTCGAGCGCGGCGATCACGCCCAGCGCCACGATCACGACCGAGACGGACCGAGCGAGCAGACCCCCGTACGGGAGGGAGCTCAGCGCACCGCCGATCAGATCCTGCGCGGCCCGCGCGACGGCGGCGGCCACGACGATCAGCACGATCGCCACGAAGAGCCGCGGCAGCCAGGCGATCAAGCTGGTCAGCAGGTCACTGACCGGGTTGGGACCCCACAGCCCGAACGCCACCTGCAGCGCGAACAGCAGGATGCCGTAAAAGAGGAGCTTGCCGGTCAGTTCGCTCGCGCTCATCCGGGTGAAGAGCCGGGCCGCCGCCCCACGCTGGGCCGCGCGGTCGAGGCCGGCCTTGTGCAGCGCACGGGTCGCCGCGGTGCGCAGCAGCCGGGCGATCAGATAGCCGATCAGCAGGATCGCGGCGAAGGCGAGCGCGGTCGGGACGAACAACAGCACCGACCGCCACATGTCGCTGAGCCCGCGGCCCAGCCCGTCCCCGGTCATCGAGTGCTCCCTGCGTGAGGTCGTCCGGCGGGCTGCCGGCCCGTTGCGACCGTAGAACGCAACGACTCAGGGCGCCTCTTGACCATCGCTGAGCTCGTAAGTCACACCGGCGGGCGGCGGCGGGGGTTATCCACAATTCCCCGTTGTCCACGTTGAGATGCTGGGTTGGCCTCAGCGGGGTCTGACTCTTTGTCCACGTGGTGTCCGCGATAGAACTTGGTGGATCACCGGTGTCGGTCTGACCCTGTTTTCCCCGGGCGTCGTGTGACTGCCTTAACCCTGATCTGTCGACCGCCGCTGGGGCCACCACCGGGCAAGAACGGTGACTTAACAGGAGCTTGGCTAGAAGCCCCGTCAACGTGCTGTCCACCCTTGCCCGGTGGTGTGCCGACCCCGTTCACCACAGCAGAGGGCAGCACAGACCACCATGACAGAAACTTTGGTCGAGGTGATCGGCGGTGTCGACACCCACGCCGACACCCATACCGCCGCCGCTGTCGACACCACCGGCCGTCTCCTCGGTCACCAGCAGTTTCCCACCGATCCCGACGGCTACCGGCAGCTGTTGGACTGGCTGGCCAGTTTCGGCCGGGTCCGGCAGGTCGGGGTCGAGGGCACCGGCAGCTATGGCGTCGGCCTCTACCGGCACCTGCACGCCCAGGGCATCTCGGTGATCGAGGTCGACCGGCCCAGCCGCAAGACCCGCCGACGCCGCGGCAAAAGCGACTCCATCGACGCGGAGACCGCAGCCCGGGCCGTACTGGCCGGCACCGCCACCACTGTCCCGAAGACCCGGACCGGGATCGTCGAGACGCTCCGAGTCATCACGACCACCCGCGCCACTGCCGTCAAAGCCCGGACCGCGGCGAAAAACGCCCTGACCGCGATAGCCCGCACCGCCCCCGAACCCCTGCGCAGCCAGCTGACCGGCCTGGCCACCGACCGGCTGATCGCCGCGGCGGCCGACCTGAAACCAGGCTTCGACATGACCGAACCCTGCACCGCAACCGCTCTGGCACTACGCCGGCTGGCCCGCCGCTGCCACAACCTGGCCGCAGAAATCCGCGAGGCCGACCTCGACCTCGAGTTGATCCTGCGCGAACTCGCCCCGGACCTACTCGCCCGGCCCGGCGTCGGCCCCGCCACCGCCGCTCAACTGCTGATCACCGCCGGCGACAACCCGCAACGACTCCGCGCCGAAGCCGCGTTCGCGATGCTCTGCGGCGCCGCACCCCTACCCGCCAGTTCCGGCCGCACCGACCGGCACCGCCTCAACCGCGCCGGCGACCGGCAAGCCAACAAAGCCCTGCACACCATCGCGCTCAGCCGCAGCCGGCACCACCCAGAAACCCGCGCCTACATCGACCGCAGAACCAGCCAAGGCCTCAGCGACCGCGACATCAGACGCTGCCTCAAACGCTACATAGCCCGCGAACTATTCACCCACATACAAAACGCCCTGCACCGCCACACCCCCACCACACCTGCACCCCAGTTATCCACAACTTGACTTACAGGAGCATCAGGGCCACCGGTCAAGATTGGCCCGGCTCGATAGAATGGTTGGTGGCGGAGGCCCCCGGTGGAGGGCGGGCCATGTCCGGCGGTTCTAGTCGGCGGCAGGGCTCTCGCGAACGCGAACGCGGTCGGCCGCCTGCTCAGGGATGCCGGCTCGGTCGGGCCGCGACGGAATGTCGGGCGCGAGGTCGGGCCGCGACGAAACCTCAGGCGCAGGGTCGGGCCGCAACGAGACCCCGGGCCTGGACGGTGACAAAACCTCAGGTGGCAACGAGACCCCGGCCGCGGGCGGTGACAAGAACGAGTCCGCCACCACCGCGTAACCGACCCCACCCGCCAGGAAGACCGCGACCGCCCCCACGATCAGCGCGCCGGCCGGGCGACGACCACCCCGAGCCACCACAGGCGGCGGCACCGAGAGATCGATCAGCGATTCACCATCCGCGAGAACACGCTGCGCAGGGATCAATGAATGCCGCACGGCGACAGGGACGGCGGCACGGCGTTGATCGGTCACGATCAACACTGTAAGTGACGACCGAGCCAAATCACCAGCTCGTTCCGGCGAAATGCAACTACTTATAGTGAGATTGACGCACAACACCCGAGTGGGATCAGGGGGTCGTACCGTCAAGAATCGGACGGTTGGCCGGTGCGGTATCGTCCGAATGGCGGAGTCGGGATACTCTTTTCGCATGGTCGGGACGGGTGGCGGGGCAAGCCCCTCAGTGATGCCCGCCCTGCCCGCGCAGACCTCGTCGCCGCCCGTCCGGCCCGGTTGTGCCGACCTCGTGCACGGGCGCGACTGGAGCGCCACCGAGCTCGGCCCCCGCGATCACTGGGATCCGGCCGTCGCCGCCACCGTCGAGCTCGTCCTGTCCTCCCCCATGCCGATGGCGTACAGCCACGGCGACGGTTTCCTGCTGCTCTACAACGACGCGTACGCGGATCTGATCGGCGCCCTGCACCCGGCCGCCCTGGGCCAGCCCGCCGCCGAGGTCCTGGGTGAGCTGTGGCGCGGTTTCGGCGGCGCCGTCGAGGACGTCTATCGCAACGGCCGCCCGAAGCTCGAGGCCGAGACGCCGCTGACCGTCGCCCGCGGCCCGCACGGCCGCCCCGAGCAGGCCTTCTTCACCCGCGGGCACTCGGTCGTGCGCGACCTGCGCGGCAAGGTCACCGGCGTGCTGACCGTCGCCGCCGAGACCACGCAGGTGACCCGCCGCCTGCAGAATCTGGGCGAGCTGACCGCCAAGCTGGCCGGCGCGCTCACCATCGACGACGTGGCCCGGGTCGTGCTCGGCTACGCGATGACCTCGTTCGACCTCGACCACTGCACGTTCGCGGTCGACGACGGCGGCGCGTTCCGCTATGTCCGGCGGATCCGTGGCGAGATGCTCGACGAGGCCGACGAGCGGCTGCCCCCGGTGTGGAAGCGGCTGCCCAACGACCCGCGGGCGCCGATAGTGGCCGCGGCGCAGTCGGGTCAGCCCACTTTCGTGCCGGACGGGGAGCCGCTGCTGGCCGTGGCGTCCGACCGGCACGAGCGGCGGATCCGGGCCCTGGCCGCGCTGCCCCTGCGCACGCCGCTGCTGAGCGGGGCCCTGACGATCGGCTATCGCGAGGCGCACAACTGGCTCCCGGCCGAGCGGGCGCTGCTCAACGCGGCGGCCCAGCTGGTCGCGCAGGCCGCCGAACGGGCCCGCCGGTTCGAGGCCCAGCACGGCACGGCCCAGCTTCTGCAGCGCAGCATGCTGCCCGAACACCTGCCCGAGCTTGAAACGTTCCGGATCGCCGCCCGCTACGACGTGGGGGTCGACGGCAACGCGGCCGGCGGCGACTTCTACGACGCGTTCCGGCTGCTCGACGGCCGGCTGGCGATGGTGCTGGGCGACGTGGCCGGGCACGACGTGCGCGCGGCCGCGGTGATGGGTCAGGTGCGGGCCGCGCTGCGGGCGATGGCGCTGACCGATCCGGCGCCGCCGAGCGTGCTGGCCGGGCTCGACCGGCTGGTCGGCTCGCTGGGCGCCGAGTCGCGCAACGAGGAGATCTTCGTGACCGTCGTCTACGGGGTGCTCGACCCGGCCGACGGCACGATCACGATGTCCAGCGCCGGGCACCCGCCGCCGGTGCTGCGCCGGGCCGGTCAGGGCGGCGGGCGGCCCACGGCCGAACTGGTCAAGGTGCCGCCGGGCGCGCCGCTGGGCCTGGGCGGGCGCTGGCAGACCGGTCAGGTGCGGCTGGAGCCGGGCGACTCGATCCTGATGTTCAGCGACGGCGTGGTCGAGCGGCGCGGCAGCCCGCTCAACGACGGGCTGGACGCGCTGGTGGCGGCGACCGCGGGGGCGGCGAGCGGCGACCCGCGCAACCTGTGCTCGCTGGCCACCTCCGCCGTCGCCGGTTCGACCGACGACGACGTGGCCGTGCTCGCGGTCGAGCACGCGGTGGCGATGAGCCGGTCGGCCACGATGCTCGTGCCGGCCGAGCCGACGGGCCCGAGCCGCGTCCGGCAGTGGATGACGATGCGGCTGCGCGAGTGGTCGGTGCCCGAGCCGGTCGTCGGGGCGGCGATCCTCTGCACGAGCGAGCTGACCACCAACGCGCTGCTGCACGCGGGCACCCCGGCGCAGGTCCACATCGACCTCAACGCCGAGCGGCTGCTGGTCTCGGTGGCCGACACGGGCACCCGCGGCAGCGTCATCCGGGCGCACGCCGACACGATGAGCAGCCGCGGCCGCGGGCTCGGACTGATCGAGGAATTGAGCGATTCGTGGGGCACCGATCCGACGGTTCGGGGCACCACTGTGTGGTTCGAAATGCTCATTCCGCGTGCACTAACCGATTGATCGGAGCAGATGCACGTGCATCCGTTTCTTGCAAAATCGGCAAGATTCCGGGGTGTTAACGCAGATGTGACAGTGAACTTACCGGCAGTCACTTTAGGTAGCGAAAAGATGCTCTAAAGCGGACATTGAACCCCGAGGTAGTGACGGCGCGTATAGATTGCCGTAGAGTCTTACGTATTCGGGGACGTCCACGTTGGAGTGGTATATGCGGATTAGAGGCTTTGCGCCATCGACCCCCTGCTGGGTCGAGCTGACGACTTCCGATCCGGACGACGCGGCGGGTTTCTACGCCGGGCTCTTCGGTTGGGAGGTCGAAGGTGATCGATTCCTGCGGAACGGGCAAGCGGTGGCCGGCATCAGCCGCACCCGCCCCGATCGGCCCGAGGGCTGGCTGACCTATCTGGCCGCGCCCGACCTCGCGGCGACGGCCGAGCGGATCACCCGGGCGTACGGGCGGCAGCTGACCTGGCCCGAGGAGCGCCGGGGCGCCTGCAGCGCGATCATGGCCGACCCGTCGGGCGCGATGTTCGGGCTGTGGCAGGCCGCCGGGTTCGCCGGGGCCCAGGTGCGCGGCGAGCCGGGCACGATGGAGTGGGCCGACCTGCTCACCGACGACGTGAACGCGGCGACCTCGTTCTACGGCGCGGCGTTCGGCTGGACCCTGAGCCACGAGTTCGGCAGCGGCGAGTGGCTGTCCGAGGCGCACGACTCGGTGGCCGGCCTGATCACCGGCCGCTACGACGTCCGCTGGCAGCCGTCGTTCCAGGTGGCCGACACGACCGAGACGATCGACCGCTGCGCCGGGCTGGGCGGCCGGGTGATGGCCGGGCCGGTCGAGATGGGCCTGGGCAGCTACGTCGAAATGATCGACCCGCTGGGCGCCCCGTTCGCGGTCACCGCGCCGGTGCATCGCCCGGTCGAGTTGAATGTGGCTTACAACGACATCATCGGCATGGAGTTGACGTACGGCGGGTAAGGGAACAGGCGTTCGAACGAGAGGAACGTCTGATGACCGACACGAACCCCGTCAAGGACCCTTCCGACTGGACCACCGGCGACGAGCCGGCCACCGGCCCCCAGGAGTCCTATCTGCATACGCTGGCCAACGAGGCGCAGGAGGATGTTCCGGACGGCCTGACCAAGGCCGAGGCGTCCGAAAAGATCGAAGAGCTGCAGGAAAAGACCGGCCGCGGCCGGTAACGAGAAGGCCGGCCCTCGCGGGCCGGCTTTTTTGTGCCCTCAGCGTCAACCAAGGTTGACACGGCGGCTAAGTCAACCTAAGTTGACAGCATGACCGAAGCAACCGACCTCGCCGCGGCGGCGAGCAGCGCCGATCCGCGGGTCGGCCTGCGCGCGGTCGTGGCCTTGCGCCGCCTGCTCGAGGGTCTCGAGCATCTGCAGGTGGCCAACGCCCGCCGCAAGGGCTGGTCCTGGCAGGAGATCGCCGACGCACTCGAGGTGACCCGTCAGGGCGTACACAAGAAGCACGCGCGCACGATGCCGGCGCAGGACCCACGGGAGGACTGACATGTTCGAGCGATTCACCGCAGACGCGCGTTCCGTTGTGGTCAACGCGCAGAGCGAGGCCCGCTCGCTGCATCACGAGCACATCGGCACCGAACATGTGCTGCTGTCGCTGCTGGCCGATCCCGAGGGGCCGGTCGCCCGTTCGACCGGGCTCGACGCCGCCACCGTGCGGGCCGACATCCTGGAGCGGATCGGCGGCCACACGCAGGACGGCCCGGTGCTGAGCGACGCCGACGCGGAGGACGCGGCCGCGCTCAAGGCCATCGGGATCGACCTGGCCGCCGTACGGGAAGCCATCGAAGCCAACTTCGGGGCCGGGGCGCTGCGGCTGCCCCGCCCGGCGCCGAAGAAGAAGGGGCTGTTCGGCAAGGTCTACGCCGGCAGCGGGCACATCCC
This sequence comes from Paractinoplanes lichenicola, assembly GCF_016785085.1. Taxonomy (GTDB): domain Bacteria; phylum Actinomycetota; class Actinomycetes; order Mycobacteriales; family Micromonosporaceae; genus Actinoplanes; species Actinoplanes lichenicola. Next base: position 32,911 of record NZ_JAENHO010000024.1, on the reverse strand, counting down.
CTTCACCAACCGCAACAAGAAGGTGCTCGAGTTGTCGCTGCGCGAGGCGATCCGGCTCAAGCAGAAGTTCATCGCGCCCGAGCACATCATGCTGGGCCTGCTGCGCGAGGGCCACGGCCTGGCCGCCCTGATCATGGCCGAACGCGGCGTGGACCTCGACCGCGTACGAGATGACATGGAGCGCTCGGTCAACGCCGCAGCCGCCTAAGGCTGGAAATAGACCCGCAGCTGGTGGCCGTCGGCGGTGTGATGCCAGCCGACGTCCCCCAGGGTCGTGATGTCCGGCCGCTTCTCGAGCCAGGCGGCCGCCATCGCGAACGCGTCGGCCGGCGTCTCCCCGATGAAGACGACCCGGCGCTCCCACTCCTCGAAGACGGTCTGCCGCGCGCGGGGCCCCGACACGATCGCGGTCGGCCCGATGCGCCGGCCGTTGCGCACACCGCGCACGTACCAGTCGTTGAGCTCCTCGTCGTGCTCGACCGACCAGCCGTCGATCCGCCCCAGATCGTTGACGATCGCGTTGCGCGCGCAGTCGAGCGCAGCGTCCAACGCGGCGAACTCGATCAATTCGCCGCCGTATTCCACCCGGTACGCCATCCGCTGCCCCCACAGGCCCGGCCGAACCCAGGGCCCGATGATAGGCGATGTTGCGAGAAAGTTTCGTGAGCCGGGCCACTTGGTGTTTCAGATTTGAAAGAGTTACGATTCCCGGATGGCCGACCCCCTGAGCGACAGCCAGCAAACCGCCTGGCGCACCTTCATCGAGAGCTCGTGGGCCCTGCACACACACCTCGAGGACGAGCTTCGCGCGCAGACCGGCCTCAGCATGAATGATTACCACGTGCTGGTGGTGCTCTCCGAGGCGCCCGAGCATCGGCTGCGCATGGGCGAGCTGGCCGGCCGGCTGGTCTTCTCCCCCAGCCGCATCACCTATCAGATCAGCTCGATGGTCAAGCGCGGCCTGGTGCGCAAGCAGCCCTGCCCCGAGGACGGCCGCGGTCAGGAGGCCGTGCTCACCGACGAGGGCATGACGGCGCTCGAGACGGCCGCCCCGCTGCACCTGATCACTGTTCGCGACAGCTTCATCGACCGGCTCGACCCGGCCGAGCTCGACGTGATCACACGGGTGTTCGCGAAGGTGCGACAGGCTTAGCGCCACCGCGCGGCCGCAGCCCCGAGAGCTGCACGAAGACCGAGCGCCGCTGGACCGCCGCGCCCGCGCCGTCCAGCTCGTAGCCGTCGAGCCAGACCCATCCCTCGTACGTGGGACGATCGTGGACGCGAATCACCCGGAAGAGCACCGGGGCCGCGAACTGCACGCTCGCCGCCTGAGTCAGGCTCACTACTTCACCCGCGCGAGGCATCATCCCCGGCTCCAAGATCACTAATTGTAGGCAGACATGCACTGAGGGGCATGCTACAAGTACAACTTGCACTTTTGATAGCCGTCTTAGTGCCACCCTGACCCGGTCGACGAGAGGGAGCCGAGCCGATGCCCACGCGCAAGACCCCCACGGTGCGGCGGCGTCGCCTGGCCGCGGACCTGCTCGCGCTCCGCACCGGCGCCGGCCTCACCCGCGATCAGGTCAACGAGCGCACCGGCATCTCCGAGGGCGCGCTGTTCAAGCTGGAGAAGGGCCAGACCCGCCCGCAGCGCCGCACCCTGCGCACCCTGCTCGACCTGTACGGCGTGACGGACCAGGTCAGGCGGGCCGAGATGGAGGCCGTGCTCAAGCAGTCCGACGAGATCGGCTGGCTCCAGCGCTTCGAGGGTCAGCTCGACGACAGCTACGCGGCCTTGATCAGTTTCGAGGCCGAAGCGGAGCGGGAATCGGTCTTCGAGCTCGCCTTCGTCCCCGGCCTGCTCCAGACCCCCGAGTACGCCCGCACGATCATCGGCGCCCTGATGCCCGAGGCCGAACCCGAGGCGATCGAGGAACGCGTCGAGGTGCGGATGCGGCGCCAGGATTCGAAAACACTCGTTTGGGGGATCCTCGATGAGGGTGTCATCAGGCGTAACGTCGGCGGTAGCGCGGTGATGCGGGATCAGCTCCGGCATCTTTCGAGCGCCGCCGGCCGGCCCGGCGTCACCCTGCAGATCGTCCCGCACTCCTCCGGCGCCCACCTCGGGATGCCCGGCAGCTTCCTCATCCTGGAGTTCACCGACCCCGACCCGGCGATCGTCTATACGGAGAACGCAGGCGGCGGCCTGTTCCTCGAGCAGGACGCCGAGGTCGCCCGCTATCGCAACAGCTTCCAACGACTCGCGGCCCAGGCGTTGAGCCCGGCCGACACCCTCAGCTTGATGAAGGATGCGGCGAATGCCGCCTAGAGAGGAGCGCCAAGTGACCGATCTGACCCGCGCACGCTGGCACAAGTCCACGCGCAGCGGCGCCAACGGCAACTGCGTCGAGGTGGCCGAGAACCTCGACGGCATCGTCGCGCTCCGAGACACGAAGGACCGCGACGGCGGCACGCTGATCTTCACCCACGCCGAGTGGCAGGCGTTCATCGGCGGCGTCAAGGACGGCGAGTTCGACCTCTGACCCCGTACGGCCTGGGCCCGGTCTCCGAGTGTGAGGCCGGGCTCTTTCCATCCGGTGGTATTTCAAGTTTGAAAGAGTTACGATCTGAGGCACGACCACTCAGGAAGGCATGCCATGCCCGCCATCACCGTCGACGACGTTCTCGTCCTGCCGCGCCTGCCTCAGCTCGACCCCGCCGCCACGAGCTTCCGTCCCGTCCGCCGACTGACCACCGCCCCCAGCGGTTACGAGGGTGAAGGCTTCCCCGTACGGCGGGCGTTCGCCGGGGTCCCGCTCAACGAGCTCGACCCGTTCATCCACCTCGACCAGATGGGCGAGGTCGACTACGCGCCGGGCGAGCCGAAGGGCACCCCGTGGCACCCGCACCGCGGCTTCGAGACGGTGACCTACATGATCGACGGGATCATGGACCACCAGGACTCGCTGGGCAGCGGCGGCACGATCGCCAACGGTGACACCCAGTGGATGACCGCCGGCCAGGGCATCCTGCACATCGAGGCCCCGCCGGAACACCTGGTGACCAGCGGCGGCCTGTTCCACGGCCTGCAGCTCTGGGTCAACCTGCCCCGCGCGGCCAAGATGATCACCCCGAAGTATCAGGACATCCGCGGTCGCGAGGCCGGCCTGCTGACCACCCCCGACGGCGGCAGCCTGATCCGGGTGATCGCGGGCGAGGTCGGCGGTCACGCCGGTCCTGGCTCCACGTTCACCCCGATCAACCTGGCCCACGTCACCCTCCAGCCCGGCGCGCGGCTCGACCTGCCCTGGCAGCCCGACTACAACGCGCTGGTCTACGTGCTGGCCGGCCGGGGCACGGTCGGCACCGAGGCCCGCCCCATCCAGATCGGCCAGCTGGCGTCCCACGGCAAGGGCGACGCCATCCGGGTCACCGCCGACGCCACGCAGGACTCGAACATCCCGGCCATGGAGCTGTTCATCATGGGCGGCCGCCCGATCCGCGAGCCGGTGGCCCACTACGGCCCGTTCGTCATGAACACGCAGGCCGAGCTCAAGCAGGCCTTCGAGGACTTCCAAAAGGGCCGCCTCGGCGTCATCCCCGCCGAGCGCATGCCCCACACAGACTGACCCCGTTCATCCCGCAGCCCGCCCCACGATCATCTCGGGGGGCGGGCTGTCGTCGTCTCAAGAGCACACCCATCCCGTACGCCACGTCGACTCGGACAAAAGCACTAGGACAGAACCGGGAGTCTCGGCGACCCGGGTGCGACACCGGGCCGTAGCGCCCGCACGGCACCGAACCGGTGGTCCAGCTCAACCCACACCGCTTGCGCCGCCCCTTTCGGTAACATAGCGTTTCTGGATACAGAGTGTTTCTTAGGGGCACGGATGTGACACGAGAAGCTCGAAGGACTCGGGCGCAGGGGCAGGAGCAGACGCACCAGCGGCTCCTGGCGGCCGGCCGTGAGGTGTTTCTGAGGCGAGGCTTCCTGGAGGCGACCGTCGACGACCTGGCCGCCGAGGCGGGCTACACCCGGGGCGCGGTCTACAAGCACTTCGGCGGCAAGGAAGGGCTGTGGCACGCCCTCGTCGACGCGAGCAGTGCGGCTGTGACCGGAGCGCTGACGGAGGCCGTCGGTGGCGCCCGGGATCGCGAGGAACTCGTGGCCGCCCTCAATCCCGGGCGGGCGCTGGAGGATCCCGACGCGGCGCGGTGGGCTCTCGTCTCCGCCGAGGCCGCAGCCGCGCTGGCCGGGCGGCCCGAGCATGCCGGGCGGCTGGCGACGGCGCAGGCCGCGCTCGATCGGGAGCTGGCCGGGCTGCTCACCGAGGCCTGTGAGCGCCTCGGGCTGCGCCCGGCGGTTCCTGTCCCGCAGCTTGTCACCGCTTGGGGCGCGCTCGGGGCCGGCCTGGTCCTGCGGCACGCGGCGGATGGTCGCACCGACGTGACGGGCATCGCTACCGGCATTCTCGGTGCCTTGCTGGGACAGCCCGCGACACGAGGAGGGTGACGATGCCGGGCAGTGGCTTCATGGGCTGGTTGCGCCGGCGGTTCCGGCTGCTCGGTGGGGTGGCGGGGGCAGTCTCGTACGCGGACACCGGGCCCTACGCCGGGGCGCCCCGCAATCCCGAGCTGCGCGTGGGTGACGAGAAGGGGTATTCGACCATCGAATACGTGGCCGAAGAGGCCGTCGTGAGCGGGGCCTGGATCGAGGAGTCGCAGATGAGCGCCGCGATCCGGGCCCGCGAGAGGGCGCGCCGCCACGTGGTCTGAGCGGGTTCAGAGCACTCGGGTGAGGGCCTCGCCGTCCGGGTCGCCGGTTTTGTCGACCAGTTTGCAGAAGCGCCACTTGTCGTCCTCGCGGACCAACGTCACCGTCAGGGTCGTGGCGGGGAGTTCGGCGCGGTCCTCGAGCCAGATCGTCTTGGCGGACGGGCTGAGGCTGGTGTTGCCTTTGACCACTACGGGTTCGGCGGCTCGGGACACGGTGGCCTCGACGACGACCCGGTCGCGCGTGGGCGTCGCCGGGCCGCTGACCGAGGTCACCACGGCGGGGCTGGTGCGGACCATGGCGTCCGTCGCGACCAGGGAGTCCAGCTCGTCGGTGAAGTCGTCGTGGCTCGCGCAGCCGGGGGCGGCGATCACGGCGGCGAGCGCCGGGTCGGGGTCGGCCAGCAGCCATTGCCCGTACGAGATCAGGGAAGTGACGATCGTGGGCCAGGCCGAACCGGTGTTCTCGACGACGGGTGCGGGCGCCGGGGCGGGCGAGCTGATCGCGGGCCGGGGCCGGGTCGAGGCGCCGGTGCCCGCGCAGCCGCCCAGGGTGGCGACGGCGACGGCGAGCAGGACGGTGAGGCGCACGAAGTTCCGATCGGTGCGGGCCGGACGACCCTGAGAGCAGACCGGTTGCCGGACGGTTGCCCCCGTATGGTGTGGGGATGGCTGGGCCGCGAAAGGGGTTCGTCGATCGGATCCGGCAGGGGGGGCATCATCCTCTCGCCGTCGCTGGCCGCCGCCTTCGCCCAGGTGCCGCGTGAGGTGTTCGTGCCCGACGGGTTCCAGCGGCGCGACGGCACGTGGGCCAAGCCGGCCGACCCCGACTTCCTCGAGATCGTCTACAGCGACGACGTGCTGGTGACCAAGGTCGACGGCCGCACGCCGGTCAGCTCGTCGAGCCAGCCGTCGCTGATGGCTTTGATGATCGAGACGCTGGACGTGCGGCCCGGCATGACCGTGCTCGAGATCGGGGCCGGCACCGGCTACAACGCGGCGCTGCTGGCCACGATGGGCGCGCGGGTGATCAGCATCGACGTGCAGGAGGACGTGGTCGAGCGGGCCCGCGCCGCCGTGGCCCGGGCCGGGGTCACCGGCGTACGGGTCGAGCTCGGCGACGGTTATGCGGGCCGGCCCGACGAGCAGGTCGACCGCGTGATCGTCACCGTCGGGGTGGCCGGTGTCTCGCCGCGCTGGCAGACCCCGATCGTGGCCCCGGTCGAGCACGCCGGCACCCATCCCGTACTCAAGATCAGCCCCGGTTACGCGGCACGCGTCGTCACCCCGGCCGGCTTCATGATCGCCGCGGGTCCGCTCACGGCCGCGCATCCGTTCCCCACACCCGCGCCGCCGGGCGCGCTCAAGAACCTCCACCCGTACGGGGAAAGCCGTTTCGATCCCCCGCTGGAGCCGCTCGCCTATCGGGACCTCTGGTACGCGGCCGGTGTCTGGAACCGCCGGGCCACGCTGGCCGCCGTGCCCGGTCGTGAGCAGAGCTGCCTGGCGCTGCTGGACGAGGACCGCGAGGGCGGCGCGATCGTGTTCCCCGACGGGAGCATCACCGCGAGCGGCAGCCGGGGCGAGGAAGCCGCCGCCATCGTCGACCGCTGGCTGGAGCTGGGCCGGCCGCCGATGGGCGCGTGGCGGATCGGCCTGGCCCCCGGCGGCGACCCCGACTCCCCGATCCTGCTGCCGCACACCTGGGAGCTGTGACATGAGCCGTGCCGACGATGCCCGCGCGTGGCTGCGGGACAGGGGCGCCGAGTCGATCCCGCACGCCGGCGGCTCGCTCTACGAGCATCTCGACCGCGTGCACGCCCGCCTGGCCACGCACGAGCTGAGCGAGGACGAGCGGCTCGCCGGGCTCACCCACGCGGCGTACGGGACCGACGGTTTTCCCGTGGCGCTGCTCGAGGTGACCGAGCGCCGGCGCCTCCGCGAGATCATCGGGCCGGAGGCGGAGGCGCTGGTCTATCGGTACGGCGGCTGCGATCGTGACCGCACGTGGCGGGCGCTGCCCGAGACCCAGACCGTGTGGAGCCGCTTCACCGGTCACGCCGAGTCGCCGACGCCGGCCCAGGTGCGGGCCTTCGCCGACCTGAGCATCGTCAACGAGCTCGACGTCTTCGAACGCTCGGCCGAGATCGCGGCCAAGGCGGGCGACTACTTCCGGTCGGTGTTCCCGACGTGGGCCCGCCTGGCCTCACCGTCCGTGATGGAGGATTGCCAGCGGGTCCTCACCATCGGTTAGCCAGCCTGTCCCGCCAGCGCCGCCCGTCCGGGTCGTACGCCAGCCGGTAGACCGGGGACGCCCACCAGCGCTGGAACCGCGAGAGCCGCTCGGTCGAGTGCGGCATCAGGCGGCCCGGCGGTCGCAACCCCGTACGGCCGCCGTCGGCCCACTTCTTCAGCGCGTCGGCCGCCCCGGTCATCTCGCGGACGAAGTCGGCCGGGTCGATCAGGTCGGCGTCGTCGGTGCGGCACAGGTGTTCGCCGGCCAGGGCCAGGCGCAGCTCCCGCGGGAACCGCCGCGCCTCGTCGCCCAGCCCCGCCGGGTCGACGGGCTGCCGCTCGTCGCGCGTGTCGTCGAGGATCGCGTTGGACAGCTCGCTGTCGTGCGTCCAGGACCGGCGGTTGAAGTTGTCGCTGCCCACGCTGCACCACACGTCGTCGATCACGCAGACCTTGGCGTGCACGTAGATCGGCGTGCCGGCCTCGTTCTCGAGGTCGAAGACGTGCACGCGGTCGGGCGCGGCCATCGAGCACAGCTGGATCGCCTTCTCGCGGCCGATCTGGTTGGGCGGCAGCGCGAACGCACCGTCCACGTCGGGATGCCGCGGCACGACCGCGACCAGATGCAGCTCGGGGTTGGCCCGCAACGCGTCGGCGAACAGCTGCGCCACCTCGGTCGACCACAGATATTGGTCCTCGAGATAGATGAGCCGCCGGGCCCGCTTGATCGCCTTGGTGTAGCCGCGGGCGATGCTCTGCTCCCCGTTCGGCGCGAAGTCGTACTTCGGGCGCATCGCCGGATAGGTCCGCAACGTCTGGATCGTCAGCGGCCCGCATTCGGGCGGGTCGGGCGGCTGCGGCGGCAGCTTGTCGGCGCTCATGTCGGCGTGCTGCAGCTTGTCGGTGATCGTCGAGATCGGGCCGTGCTGGTCGAGGTCGTCGGGCTCGTTCCACCGCTCGCGGAACGTCAGGTCGAGCACCCCGACGACCGGCCCGCGCAGGGCGAGCTGCACGTCGTGCCAGGGCGGATTCGGCCCGTACGCCTTGGCCATGGCCACCGCCTGCGGATCACCGAGATGCCGCTCGTCGTCGCGGCGGCTGTGACACAGGTCGATGCCGCCCGCGAACGCCACGTCGAGCTCGGGGCGGCCCGGGTGGCGCAGCACGACGAGCTTCTGGTGGTGCGAGCCGCCACGGCGTACGCGCTGATCGAGCAGGACCTCGCCGCCGGCCTCGCGGATCGCCTCGCTGAGGTTGCGGTTCTCCTCCTCGCTGTAGGCGAGTTTGTCGAGGTGGGAGCGCCAGAGCAGGCCCTTGACGACCACCCCGCGCCGGGCCGCCGCACTGAACAGCTCGGCGATCGTCGGTCCGTCGTCGCGCAGCTTCTCGTCCGGGTCGCCCCGCCAGTCGGTGAAGAACAGGTGGTCACCCTCGCGGAGTCTTTCCACCTCCGTAACCAGACGGTCAAAATATGTTTTGCCGTGAATAAGCGGTTCGGCGGCGTTTCCGGCGCACCATCTGGGTATGGAGGAGTCCGGGTTGCCGCGCTCCTCTGCACTGAGAAACCAGTCCGGAATTGGCACGCCCTCGAATCTAAGTCGCCCGACCCCGGCGCGCACGCCGAGATCCTCCGGAGGGACCAGTCATGAGCAGCGAGCCGATCGCCACCACACCCGACGTCGTCGCCCCCGACTCCGCCGCCGCCTCAGCCGAGAAGGGCTTGCTCATCGCGATGCTGCTGCTCGTCCTGCTGGGCGTCGGCGCGATGATGTTCATGCTCTGATCGCTTTCAGGCCCAGGGTGGTGGGCACCGGTCCGCCGCCCTCGGTGCAGCCCGTCAGCGTCAAACCCGCGTCGAGCACGGCCTGCACCAGCACGGGCAGGGGGAAGTGCGTCGCGCCGACCCGGTTGCGCACCCCCTCGGTCGTCCAGGAATCCTTCGTCCAGCGACCGTCCAGATAGCCCGGCCTGATCACCACGGCCGCGGGATCGCTGCGATCGGCGAACCCGCCGCAAAAGGCCGGATGCACCCCCACATGGACGAACACCCCACCCGGCCGGAGCACGCGACCGATCTCCCGCAGCACGCCCGGGTAGTCCGGCATATCGGTGTGCACCAACATCGCCACCACGGCGGGCACGACACCATCCCGGATCGGCAACCGAGTGGCGTCGGCCCTCACCACGGGCAGCTTCTGTTTCCCGTACGCCAACATGCCCGCCGACAAATCCACCCCGACGGGCGTCCACCCCAGCCCCCGGAGCTGCTCGGCGTGCACGCCGGTGCCGCAGCCCACTTCCAGGCAGAGCCCACTGCCCCCACCGAGCAACTCGCCGAGCTGCCGCTGAACCCCCGATCGGGTCACCGGGCCGCGACCGCGGCAGGAAGTCGTTCTCATACCAGTCCGCGATCTCGTCGTACGCCGCAGTGGAAGCCATACCGCCATCGTCTCGCACGGGGCTGCCCACGCGAGACGAGTCAGTGGTCTCGACGGCGCAGCAGAAGCGTGAGAACCTCGCGCGCCGCCTGACGCCGCACCTCGGTCGGTGCCATGATCGCGGTCAGTGCGCTGACCGCGACGATGGCGGTATAGAGCAAGCTGACGGCTGTGGCGGCTTGGCTGCCCTGCTCAATAGCGTTAAGGATGGTCGCGGTCGTCATCGCGGTCAGCCCTTCGGTCGGGTCGGCTAGGTCTGCCCTCAGCACAGCCCGTTGGAAGGTTCGTGATCGACCACACGTGTCGGTACTGTTACGGAATGTGCTGCTCAAGGGGCGAATCCGGGACATCCGGTTCGGGTCCGGACCGGACGGTGCGTCACTGGGGACGACAATGAACGGTCGGGACATTGCGGCGGACGCCCAATTCACCGAGGAGTTGGCATGGCTCTACGAGGCGGCCGGCTCGCCGACGCATGAGGCGCTGAGCAGGGCCGCGGCGCGGTGGGATCCGCCGGTCAAGCTGGCCAAGCAGACACTCAGCGACTGGCTGACCGGCAAGTCGGTGCCCAATGATCCAGCAACCGTCCGACGCCTGATCACTCACTTGACCGTGCTGGCCCGGCGTCGACCGACGTTCGTCGCCCGTCCGGTCGATTGGCGACAGCTCCACGCGAGCGCGAAGGCCGCACGTCGAGGCGCCCGCCGTCGATCCGAGGATCCTGAACACCAAGGACCGGCACCGGACGCACAAGACGTCTCGGCTGACGGATCCGGGTCGCCGCCGTTGGGACATTTGGTCGCCGAGTGCGACCCGATCGCACTCGAGGTTCACCGAGCTATCGACATCCCTGGGAGTGACCAGCAGTCGATCCTGCCGGCCTATGTCGAACGGTCACACGATCGGCGGCTTCAGCGCATCGCCGATGAAGTTCTGGCCGGAGCACGGCGGATGATCACGCTGGTAGGTGAGTCATCGACCGGCAAGACCCGCGCCTGCTGGGAGCTCGTGCAATACATCGGCAGTCACAGTCGGGAAGAATGGCGGATTTGGCACCCGTTCGACCCGACCCGGCCTGAGGCGGCAGCCGAAGACATCGGACGGGTCGGCGCCCGCACCATCGTCTGGCTGAACGAGGCCCAGCTGTATTTGGCTCCGCCGGACTCACGTCTCGGTGAACGGGTAGCCGCTGGTCTACGCACCCTGTTGGCAGCCAAAGACGCTGGCCCCGTTCTGGTTCTGGCGACCATGTGGCCGAACCACTGGACAGCAATCACCGGCCGCCCGGAGACAGGCCTGGCCGACCCCCAGGCTCAGGCACGCGAACTGCTCGGCGGCACCGACATCGACGTGCCGGACTCCTTCACCGCCGCTGATCAGGCCGATCTGGCCGGCCGCGATGATCCTCAGTTGAACCATGCACGCGCGTACGCCTCGGGTGGCCGGATCACTCAGTATCTGGCTGGGGCACCGCTCCTGTTCGACCGCTATCTCAAAGCACGGCCGACCGCCCGGGCCGTTCTCGATGTGGCCATCGACGCGCGGCGCCTCGGTCACCCTCCGGCGATTCCCCTCGCGCTGCTCGAGCAGGCAGCGCCGGGATATCTCGACGACGACCAATGGGCACGGGACGGCCGCAGCGGCTGGCTCGAGCAAGTTCTCGACTACCTGGCGGCGCCCTGCAACGGCGCCCGTGGACCGTTGACCAGTCTGCGCCCCCGTCCTGGCGAACCGCACGCGAACGGCGGTCCGACATACCGGCTGGCGGATTATCTGGAACAGGTGTGTACGCCGTCACGGCTTGGTGTGTATCCGCCGTCGAGTTTCTGGGATGCCGCCGTGTCTGTCATCGAGGATGTGCCCACGCTGCAGGCATTCGGCCAAGCCGCCGAACGCCGTGGCCGTTACCGGGACGCCGCGCTGCTTTACCGAGCGGCCGCCGAGCTGGGCGACGTCGACGCTCTCGTCGCCATGGCACGACTACGCGAACAAGCAGGTGACAAATCCGGGGCCACTCGAATCTACGAACAGGCCGGTCGTCACGACCATGCCGGAGCCCTGACCGCTCTCGCCTTCCAACGCGAGCGAGGCGGCAAGCTTCCCGCCGCCTCCGGTCTTTACCAGCAGGCTGCCGACCACGGTGATGCTCGTGCGGCACGGGCGCTGGCTCGGCTCAATGGCCCTTCAGCCACGTCGCAGGGCGACCCCGCTGCCGCTGACGGCACATTGGTCTTCGCAACCAGCGGGAGCCTCTCCCCGGCCGAGCGAACTCCGACGAGCGATCCGCGCCGCGCACGTCGTGCTGCGGCCGAACCCACTTTCAACCGCGGCGATGTGGGGCGACTACGCCAACGTTCCGTTGACCGTGCCGCCGTCGCACTCGCCGATCTGACCCGGCGATGCGAGAAGGAGGGCGATCATGAAGGTGCGGAAGCGGCAGCACATCGGGCGGCCGACCTCGGCTACACCGGCATTCTGAGCCGGCTGGCGCTACGGCGTGAGGCATCTGACGACGTGCCCGGGGCCATCCGTCTCGGTCGCGCGGCGGCCGATCGAGGGAACCCCGTCATTTTGAGCAGCCTCGGCCGGCGGCGCGAGCGGGCCGGTCACCCGAGCGAAGCGCTTGAGCTGTACTGCGAAGCCGCGAACCGGGGCGATCTCAATGCCTTGGTTCATCTGACCCTGTTGCTCGAATCGTCCGGCGATCCTGACGGCGCGCACAATGTCCGTCATTTCGGAATAGACGGCGGCGGAGCGCCTCAGGAACCATGGGACTTCGACAGCCCAGTACTGCTGCCGGCGATCCAGGACAGAACGTCGCGAACGGTTGTCTCGAGGAGTGTCACCGTTTGACCCTCGGCCGGCGAGCGGTTCTGGGTGTCCCACAGCTCGCGCGGCTTGACCAGCGGGAAATACGACTCTTCGGCCACCGGCACGATCTCGACCTCGGTTCCGGCGGCGGCCGCGCACAGGGCCATCAGCCCGGCCAGGTCGGTGGACGGGCCGGCCGCCGTGTGGGCGCCGCCGCGGTCGTCGGTCAGCAGCGAGAGCACCAGGCGGGCCAGGTCGCGGGAGTCGACCAGCTGGACGGGCTGCGCCGGGTCGCCGGGCAGCTCGAAACGGCCGCCCCGGACGGCCGCGCGGACCCAGTCGGTGAGGCCGTTCTGGTTGTCGTGCGGGCCGGCCACCTTCACCGGCCGCACGATCGTCGCCCGGGCGCCGAACCGGGCGACCACCTCCTGTTCGCAGGCCACCTTGGCCGGGCCGTAGTTGTCGTTGGTCAGCGGCGGCGCGGCGTCGTAGTCGGCGGGACGCAGGTCGGGCCCCGCCCCGGCGAAGACGGCGTGACTCGAGACGAACAGGTAACGCCCCACGCGGTCACCCAGCGCGTCCATCGCCTGACGCACCTGCCACGGGTAGTAGGCGGTCGTGTCGACCACCGCGTCCCACTCGCCGGTCGCCAGCGACGCGTAGTCACCGGTCTCGCGATCGCCGCGGCGCCGCTCGACGCCGGGGAACAAGTTGTCGTCGGTGCCGCGGTTGAACAGGGTGGGCTCGTCGAGCAGGTCGGTCACGGCCCGCCCCACGAAACCGGTGCCGCCCAGCAGGAGAACGCGCATCACAGCACCCATTCGTCGTCGCGGATGATCTCGACCGTACCGCGGGGGCCACGGCCCGCAACCGAGATTCCTTCGCCGCCGATCACGACGTCGGTGTGCACGCTCGACATGTTGAGGCCCAGGTCGGCGCGCTGCTGCTCGGTCATCGCGCCGCCGCCGGCGACCGCGAACGGGAAGCTCTGGCCCCACGCGACGTGGCAGGCCGCGTTCTCGTCGAACAGCATGTTGTGGAAGACCACCCCCGTACGGGCGATGCGGCTGTCCCGGTCGACCAGCGCGACCTCGCCCAGCCGCCGGGCGCCCTCGTCGGTGTCGAGGTGGGCCCGCACCACGTCGGCGTTGTCGTCGGCCGCGACCTCGGTGATCCGGCCGCCCGCGAACGTGACGCGGAGCCCGGTGATCACCTGGCCGGCGATGACGACGGGCCGGGTCACCCGGATCACGCCCTCCGCCCGGCGCCGGTCGGGGCTGGTGAAGACCTCCTCGGTCGGGATGTTCGGCAGATACGGCACGCCGTCGGCGTCGACCAGGCCGCCGCCCTTCCAACGGCTGTCCGGCAGCAGCCCCACGGTCAGGTCGGTGCCCTCGCCCGAGTAGCGCAGCTCGGTCAGCTCCAGCGCGTCGAGCTGGCGGCCGCGTTCGGCCAGCATCTCGGCCCGTTCCTGCCATGCGGCGACCGGGTCCTCGAGGTCGAGCCGCATGGCCGTGCCGACCGCCTTCCACAGCCGCTCGACGTCCGGCTCGCCGAAGACCTGACGGGCCCAGCCCGGGTTGGGCGCGCCGACGACCGTCCAGCGCATACCGTTGAACACGGCCCGGCGCATGGCCTGGGTCTCCTCGGCCGGGGAGGCGGCGACCTTGGCCGGGTCGAGACCGTCGAGCAGGTGCGGGTCGGGCTCGCCGAGCAGCCGGATCCACGCCGCCCCGGCGTCGCGCCACTCCTCGATGCGGGCGAGGGCCCACGGGCGTACGGCGGAAAGGTTTTCGATCGTGGCGTGCCGCACTGCCGAGCGGCGCATCGGGCCGTCGGACCAGATGGGCTCGACCCAGCCGGCGCCCGCCGCGTACGCCGCCTCGGTCAGGGCCCGCGCGATCTCGAGGTGGGCCGTATCGGTATACAACACCACGCCCTGGCCCGGCTGGACGTTGATGCCACCCCGCACGACAAGCTCCGCGAACCGCTCGATCACCACCATGCGGGGAAGGGTAGATCAAACAGGGCACTTCGGTGTCCATACTGTTACGCCCCCGATACGCTCCTTATGGAATCGTTTCGGCCACTGCTGCGGCGAGACGTTCCGGCACGTCGGCGGCGTGATACGGCCACTCCGAGGGCTCGATGTTCTCGAGGAACGTGGCGTAGATCAGCGCGGACCGCAGCGGCGCCACCGGTCGCATCAGCTCGGCCGCGCGCAGCGGATCGCAGCCGGGAACGGTCTGTTTCCACCGGTCGGCCCAAGCCGCCAGCGTCTCGTCGTGGGGCGCGAAACCGCCGGTGCGGCCGTCGGTGAGCCGCAGAATGTCGAAGACCGGATTCCCGTATGTGCAGTCGCCCCAGTCCATGATGGTCAGCCGGCCCTGGTCGTCGGTGCGGGCGTTGCCCGGGTGCAGATCGCCGTGCACAAGCGTGTCGGGCAGGCCGCACTCGGCGATCGCGGCGAACCGGGCGGGCAGGTCGTCGATGAGCCGTTGCAGCCCGGGGATCGTCGCGTAGTGCGGCTCGGCCACCCGCGCGAACGGCGCGACCTCGAGACGGGCGTCGGGGATGCCGGCGAGCAGGGCCGGGTCGGCCGCGAAATGGGCCTGGATCGGATGAAACGCCGCGGCGATCTCGGCGCACAGCTCGGGGCCGGCGCCGTACCGATCCTCGCCGGGGGCGTGCGCCAGCAGCATGCGCCCGTGCTCCCCGTCGGCGATCAGCTCGGGAACCAGATGCGGCGCGACGGCGGCGACCATCCGCAACGCGTACGCCTCGTGGGCGAAGAACCGGGGCACCTGTTTGAGCCAGGCGACCGGGTGACCGTCCTTGTCGTCGAGCCGCCAGATCGCGGACAGGTTCCAGGTGCGTTTCTGCTGCGCGGTGGTGCCGGGCGCGAGCGCGGTCGCCCACTCGATCGAGGCGGCGGGACCTCCCACCTCCGCATACGCGGCCCGGAGGGGGTGCGGACCCACCTCGTACGGGGAAGTGGGGTTGATCTGGCCGGGAAAGCCGCCGGTGACCTCGGCCAGATAGGTGACGTGGCCGCCGGGGGGCGCCGGAAGATCGGCGCCCAGCAGGCGGAGCACCTGGACGTCGCGGCCGAAACCGCCGACCTCCTGCCACCACGGGACGTCGGCCTCGAACGGCTCGGCCTGCCCCAGCACGGTGCCGTCGGGCTCGACCAGCACCAGCGTCACGGTTCTCGTCATGACCCGGAACCGTAGCGGGTCCCCGGTGACAGCCGGGTGACATACGATGCGCGGATGTTGGGACGCCCCGGGACCGCCCTGCCCGAGCTCTGCACCGGCCTGGCCGACGCCGTGATCCGACTCGACTCGCGGGCCTCGACCCGCAGCTATCGCGCCATTGTGGACCGTCTCGCGCACGCCGACCAGCCGGAGCTCGACGCCGCCCTGACGCCGCTGATCCCCGCCCTGGAGCAGGTGGCGCTGGGCAACGGCGGGCTGCTGGCCACGCTGGTGGCCGGGCTGATCGAGCAGGGCGCCGACCCGTCGCCGGTGCTGCCGGTGCTGGCCGACCGGCTGGCGACCGGGCTCGAGCTGGCCGCGCAGTTCGGGGTGCTGGCCGACAAGCTGGGCGACCGGGTGGCCGCCCCGGCCTCCGCCGACGACTATCGCGACCTGCGCGAACGGGTGGCCCAGGCGGCGGGCGGGCTGACCGTCGAGGAGGCCGGCGAGATCACCCAGGCCTGGTTCACGGTCAAGGACTGGATTCCGGCCCTGCTGCTGCCCCTGCAACAGAAGCCGGCCCGCCAGGCCCTGCCGCAGCGCGAGCGCCTGATGGCGGCGACGGCCGCGATGGTGCCGCACTCCGACGACGCGGCCTGGCTGCACGGCCTGCTCGAGGTGCTCGACGACGAGCCGCTGCTGGTGCTGCACCGGCCGACCCAGCAGGCGTACGACCTGACGATCAGCGGGGTGGGCGACAACTTCCAGCTGCACACGCTGCTCGCCGCCACCCTGATCGGCGCGCCGGCCCGCGGGCTGCTGCCGGGCACCCCGCCCGACCCGTCGTGGGTGGCCGCGGCGACCGAGGGCGAGCTGTCGCCGCCCGAGCCGATCCACGGGCAGTTCTATCTGGCCGACGCGACCGGCGAGACGATCTGGAACGAGGGCCGGCCGGCCGACATCCCGCTGCTCGGCGATCATCGCGTGGTGGTGCTCGACCCGCCGCCGTACGAGCGCAGCTGGAACATCGGCCGCACCTATCCCCTGATGAAGCCCGAGGTCACGCTCAACCGGGTGCTGCCCGCGGCCGAGGCCGTGCAGTGGGCGGGACGGGTCGCCCCGGCGTCATAGCTCCTGGCCGGTCGTGCTGTGCACGTGATCCGGGATCTCGCCCTCGTGCCGGTCGCCGGTCGTCGCGGTGCCGGACGGCTCGAACATCAGGATCGACCCGCCCGGCGAGGACGGCTTGTGCTCCACCCCCGCGGGCACCACGAACACGTCGCCGGGGCCGAGCGTCACCGTCTCGCGGCCGCGCAGCTCGATGTCGAAGCGACCGTCGAGCACCAGGAAGAACTCGTCGGTGTGCTCGTGGACGTGCCAGACGTGCTCCCCCTTCACGTGGGCGATCCGCACGTCGTAGTCGTTCATCCGCGTCACGATCCGCGGGCTGTAGACCTCGTCAAAACTGGCCAGGGCGGCCTGGATGTTCACGGGCTTGTCCATGTCCCCAGCGTGACCCGCTGGAGCACGGGCGCACAATCCTCGGCTGTGGTGAGCGTCAGGACATCGGACGCGACGGTGGCGGCCTCGGCGCGGACGGCGGCCAGAGCGGCTGCAGCGTCGATGCCATAAGCGGCGCCGACCCGGGTCACGCCACCGATGACCGGGGTGCGGCTCGCCATCGCCGTGGGTTCGCCTTCGGTTTCCCAGAGCATCAGGCCCCCGTACGTGATGGGGAAGTCGACCACGTAGGCGAGCTCGCTCGGGTCGCCCGGGTTGGCCGCCATCAGCTCGTGATACCAGCCGACCAGCAGGTCACGGTCGTCGGGCGTGGCTTTGCGGGCCCGTCCCGAGGCAGGCACCGGCTGCGATCGCGCCCGGCAGACCGAGACCCGGAACCGTTCACCGAGCCCGGGCCAGGCGGCGGTCGCCCCCGGCAGCGAGCGCGCGTCGACGCCGACCTCGGTCACGCCGGGCAGCAGCGCCGCGAGCGGCCCCCACGCCTCGTCGGGCAGCAGCGAGACGATCGGCGCATGACCGGGCGCCCGGAGGAAGGCGCCGCCACCGCTCCACCAGCCGTAGAGCTGGTCACGGGCGGTCGGGACGGCCTCGAGATAGGCAGCCTCGGTCAGCAGCATCGTGTGGTCGATCGGCCGGGCCCGCAGGAAACCGCCCGCCGCGTCCAGGAATTCGCGCACGCTCGTCGAAGTCGTCCAAGCCACCTTTCTGTCATACGCGACGGCTAGCGTCTGTTTCGTGGCTGGGGTGGGTGCGAGGCCGGGTCCAGATTTCGTCTGGTGGTGGCCCGTGGAAGCCCGGCTCCCGGGGTTGGAACCGGGTTTTCGCGGGACGCCGCCAGGCGGGATCTGGGCCCTGCCGCAGCCCCGCCACAGCCACGAAACAGGCGCTAGTGTCGGCTCCATGGTCGAGCTGGTTCTGCGGTCGAGACGGGCGGTCACGGGTGGCGGCGAGTGTGCGGCCGCCGTGGCGATCGAGGGCGGCACGATCGTGGCCGTCGGGGGTTACGACGACGTCTTCGACACCGAGGTCGACACCGACCTGGGCGAGACCGCGCTGCTGCCGGGCCTGGTCGACACGCATGTGCATGTGAACGAGCCGGGGCGTACGGAGTGGGAGGGGTTCGCCTCGGCCACCCGGGCGGCGGCGGCCGGGGGCGTCACGGCGATCATCGACATGCCGCTCAACAGCCTGCCGCCGACCGTCGACGTCGCTGCGCTGCGGGTCAAACAGGCGGCGGCCGAGGGGCAGACCTTCGTCGACGTCGGGTTCTGGGGTGGGGCCATCCCCGGCAATTCCGCCTCGCTGCCGGCTCTGCACGATGCTGGAGTCTTCGGTTTCAAGGCTTTCCTGGCCGATTCGGGTGTGCCGGAATTTCCGCCGTTGTCTGCGCCTCAGTTGGCCGCCGCGATGATCGCCGTGCGAAATGTCCTATTTGTTGTCCATGCCGAAGACCCTGACTATTTGGGCGATTTGCCCGGCGAGGCGACCTACGCGGAGTTCCTCGCGTCGCGGCCGGTCGAGGCCGAGCACGCCGCGGTCGCCACGGCCGTCGACGCCGCCCGCCGGACCGGCAGCCGGGTCCACATCCTGCATCTCTCGGCGGCCACAGCCCTCCCACTGATCGCGGCCGCCCGCGCCGAGGGCCTGCCGGTCACCGCCGAGACCTGCCCGCACTATCTGACCCTCGACGCCGACCACATCCCCGCGGGCGCGACCGAGTTCAAGTGCTGCCCGCCCATCCGCGACGCGGCCAACGCCGACCTGCTCTGGCAGGCCCTGGCCGACGGGCTGATCACCTGCGTCGTCAGCGACCACTCCCCCTGCACGCCCGAGCTCAAGAAACGCGACACCGGCGACTTCGCGGCGGCCTGGGGCGGCATCGCGTCGGTGCAGCTGGGCCTGCCGGTGATCTGGACATCGGCCCGAGCCCGGGGTCACGCGCTGGCCGACGTGGTCGACTGGATGGCGCGCCGCCCGGCCGACCTGGTCGGGCTGCGCGCCAAAGGCCGCATCGAGGTGGGCGCCGACGCCGACCTGGTCGCGTTCGACCCGGAGGAGACGTTCGTCGTCGAGCCGGCCCGGCTGCATCACAAAAACCCCGTGACGCCGTACGCGGGCCGCAAGCTCTCGGGTGTCGTGCGCACCACCTGGCTGCGCGGGCACGCCGTGACCGGCGACGTGGCACGGGGACGGTTCCTGACGCGGAAGGACGCCTGATGGAGGATTTCGCCACGCTGCCCGATCTGGCCTCGCGCGCGCTCGGCGGCGGCGTCGTCCACGCCGACGACGAGTTCTTCGCGGCGGCCGACCACCTCGTGCTTCCGGCCCCGCCGGTCTTCGCGCCGCGCACCTTCGACCACAAGGGCCAGGTGTACGACGGGTGGGAGACCCGCCGGCGCCGCGAGCCGGGTCACGACGTGGCGATCGTCCGGCTCGGCGCGCCCGGCGTGATCCGCGGCGTCGACGTCGACACGGCCTTCTTCACCGGCAACTATCCGCCCCACGCGGCGATCGACGGGCTGGCCGCCGAGGGCTATCCGGCCCCGGCCGAGCTGGCCGCCGCCGAGTGGACGCCGCTGGTGCCGAAATCCCCGCTCGCGGGCGACAGCCGCAACCTGTTCCCCGTCACGAGCGACCGGCGGTTCACCCACGTACGGCTGACGATCTTCCCGGACGGTGGCGTCGCCCGGCTGCGGGTGCACGGCACGGTCGTCCCCGATCCGCGGCTGCTGCCCGAGGTCGTCGACGTGGCCGCCCTCGCCCACGGGGCGCGGATCACCGAGTGCAGCAACATGTTCTACGGCCACCCGGAGAACATGCTGATGCCCGGCCTGGCCCAGCACATGGGCGACGGCTGGGAGACGTCCCGCCGCCGCGACGACGCCAACGACTGGCTGACGGTCCGGCTGGCCGCCCCGGCCGAGATCGCGCTGGTCGACCTCGACACCACCCACTTCAAGGGCAACGCCCCCGGTTGGGCCACCGTCCGCGGCACCGAGGACGGCGTCGAGTGGTTCGACATCCTGCCCCGTACCGCCCTGCGTCCCGACACCCCACACCGCTTCCCCGTACGACCCGGTCGCGTCGCCGCCGCGGCCCGGCTCGACATCTATCCCGACGGCGGCATGGCCCGGCTGCGCCTGCACGGACGGCCGGTCGAGGGTTTCCTCGAAAACCAGTTCCGCCGTCATGTCGAAACCGGCTGACCCGCTCCGACCACCGGGCATGACCAAACTCATCGCGGAAATGTCCATGTCCCTCGACGGTTTCGTCGCCGACGAGAACGACGGTGTCGACGAGCTCTTCGGCTGGTATTTCAACGGCGACGTCGTTATGCCATTTAGTGGAGGCGAGTTCCGGGTCAGCGAGGCCAGCGCGGAGTTCCTGCGCCCGGTCTTCGCGGGCGGCCGCATCGGCGCGCTGCTCACCGGCCGCCGCAACTTCGACCTGGCCCAGGGCTGGGGTGGCCGGCACCCGGTCGGCTGTCCCGTCTTCGTGGTCAGCCACTCCGTGCCCGACGGCTGGCCCCGGCCCGGCACGACGTTCCACGACGACGCCCTCGTCGCGCTCGAGGCGGCCCGGGCGGCGGCCGGCGACCGCGACGTCGTCGTGGCCACCCCGAGCCTGATCCGGCAATACCTGGCCGCCAAGGTGCTCGACGAGATCGTGGTGTCGCTGGTGCCGGTGCTGCTGGGCCGGGGCACCCGCTATTTCGACGCGCTCGGCGACACCCCCGTACGCCTCTCCGACCCGGCGATCGTGGCCGGCCGCGCGGTGACCCACCTGACGTACCAGGTGCTGCGGTAGCTTTCCGCCATGGCATACGACGAGGTGCTGGCCCAACGCCTGCGCGACCGCCTCACCGACCCGGCCGTCACCGAACGCAAGATGTTCGGCGGCCTGGCCTTCTTCACGAACGGCAACATGACCGTCGGCGTGACCGGCGACGCGCTGATCGTGCGGCTCGGCGTGCCCGAGGTCGAGGCCGCCATGAGCCGCCCCGGCGTCCGCCCGTTCGAGGGCAACGGCCGCGTGATGAAAAGCTGGCTCCTCGTCGCCGGCGACCACCTCGACGACGCCGCCCTCGACTCCTGGCTGGCCGAGGCGCTCGACTACGTGACCGGGTTGCCCGCCAAGTGACGGCGCTTCGCGCGGTAGGGCAGCACGTAGAGGTAGAGACCCGAGAAGAACAAGATGCCCAGCGGCAACAGCGGCGTATACGAAACCCACAACAGTGACTCACCACCCACGGTGATGGCCACGGTCGTCACGACCACCGTCACCGTGAAAAGAGCCGCCATCCACCGATGCGCCTGCCGAACCCACGTCTTCATCCCGAACCTCCCAGTCGTCTCGTTCACGCAGGCCACGCTAGAACCGACCGCCGCCCACCCGCTTCTCGATTCCTGACCGGTCCAACGCGACGAGATGGCCCTTGCCCACGGCGTGCATCAACTCGCCGTGACCCGGGAAGAATCGGTCAACCTGGCGTGGGCACACCCGGTAATCCCCCGGCCGGTCCGCCCACACGACTCCTGGCCGGCCTTTCACAACCGCGAGCGGCCGGCCGGCCAGCAACGTGACGGCACGGAACCGGCCCGGACGCAGTCGCGCGACGGTCCGGCCGGCCAGGCCGACCACGGCGAGCCCGGCGTCGTCCACCAGCCAGAGCGTGTCGCCGTCGAGCATCGGCCGGTGGGCCGGGGCCAGGTCACGGTCGTTCCGCCACAGCAAGCGGACGCCTGACTCCAGGGTGAAATCCATGACCGTCCGGGAGCCGGCAACGAACGTGATGCGGCCGCCGTCGCCGGTATGGCTCAGCCGGAAGTCCTCCAGCGGGTGCTCAAACTGGCGGATGCCGGTTCCGGAGACGACGTACAGGGCGGATTTCTCGGAGGCGGCGACCAGAACCGCTTGATGGCCAGGAATCGACACCGGCCACGAGAGGCGGCCGGAAACCGGGCTCGGCAACGGCAGGGACGAGCCGTCGACGAGTGACAGCCGCTCCAACGGGTGGTAGCCGCGCCAGCCACCGACGAAGACAGCGCTGCCGCTGACGGTGACGTAACGCCGCTCCCGCAGGCCGCCGACCGACCACAGCGGGTCGCCGGTGCCGAGATCGAAGCAGCGCAGGATGCCCGTTTGGCTCAGATACAAGCACCGGTCACCCGCGCGGACGACCGTTCCCCAGCAGTCCTCGACGCGTTGCTCCCACAGTTGGTCGCCGGTGCGCGGGTCGAGCCGCACCAGACGCGTGAGTCGCTCGGCCACGATCAGCGCGTCCGGCGACACCGCGACCGCTTCCGACCGTACGTGCAGCGGCCGCGTCCAGACGATCACCACGGCATGCTCGCACTGTCCGCGGCGGCCCCGCCACCGGATCGGGCGGGGCTCTTCACTTCCGCAGGCCGGGTGGTGGTGTTGGTCTGGCCGGGCACGCCTGCACCGCGGACGTTGGTTAGCGTGCGGTAATGCGACCGATCCACGTGAACGAATGGGACGGGCCGGCGTCGGCGGCGCCGGCGGTTCTCGTGCACGGGACGTTTTCTTGGGCGTTGCGGGCGTTCGAGTTTCAGCGGGCGCTCGCTCGAAGCCGCCGGATTCTGCTGCCGGACCGGCGTGGTTTCGGCGACAGCCCGGACCTGGATCGAAGTCAGGCCAACGATTCGTCCGTCGGCGACGATCATGGTCTGGAGATCACCAGTGACTATGCGGTCGACGCCGTTGATCTCCTCGTGTTGATGTCGGGCGCGGGGCCGCGCGGTGTTCACCTGGTGGGGCACTCCTACGGGGGCACGGTGGCGATGCTGGCTGCTGCGGCTCGGCCCGATCTGGTGCGGTCGCTGGTGATGGTCGAGCCTTGTGCGCACACGGTTGCCGCGGTTGGGATCTCCTTCCCACTGGCGACCTGCCGGGGATGGCCGACTTGATGCGAGCCGTCTGCACCTCGACCGCCGACCGGATCGACGCCGAGCTGACCCGGATTCCGGGCGCGGCCCACGAACCGCAGCGCGGACAACCCGACGCGTTCAACACTGTGCTGGCCCGGTTCTGGTCGGCGGCTTGACCGGCAGCCCACACGTGAGCCACCGCCACGGCCGGAGGGCGCGCTATGGCCGTGACCAAAGTCGGGGCCGCGAGGCGCGCCGGGTTCGCGATGGTGCGGTTGTTCCGCCCGACGACTCGTACGGGGGCATTGGTGTTAAAGGAACTCGAGCAGCTGTTCCCGGGTGAAGACGGCATCCTCGAGGGCGCCGCAGTTGAGGCCGCGGAGCAGGTAGGAGGCGAGGGCGCGGGCGGTGGCGGGCTCGTCGGCGATGCCGCTGTCGGCGCGGGCGAGGTAGCGCTGCAGGCGGGTGACGGCGATGTCGCGGCCCTCGCGGAAAAAGGCATAGGTGGCGGCGTAGCGGGTCGGCAGTTGGGCCGGGTGGAGGTCCCAGCCCTGGTAGAAGCCGCGTTCGAGGGAGCGGGCGACCAGGCGGTGGTGGATCGTCCACGCCTCCTGCACCTCGGTGCGCGAACCGACGGGCAGGATGTTGGTGGAGCCGTCGGAGAGGCGGACGCCGGTCTGGGCGGCGGCGGCCTGCATGACGGCCTTGGCGTGGTCGGCGACCGGGTGGTCCATCGCCTGATACGCGGCGGCGATGCCGGCGGCGGCGCTGTAGTCGTACGTGCCGTAGTGCAGGCCGGTGCAGCGGCCGGCGGCGGCGGTGAGCAGGCGGGTGACGGTGGCGGTGCCGTCGGCGGCGAGCACGGCCGACGGCAGCTCGATCTGGATCTCGAAGCGGAGCGTTCCGTGGGCCAGACCGTAGGCGTGCTCCAGCTTGTCGAGCAGCGCGGCGAACGTGGCCACCTGCTCGGCGCCGCTCACCTTGGGCAGGGTGAGCATGAACTGGTCGTCCTGATAGGACGAGAGGAACAGGTCGAGCGTGCGCAGCGATCGGCGGCGCGTGGTGGCTTCGAGCGACTTCACGCGCAGGCCGAGGAAGGGCGGGCGGTCGCCGGCGCGCAGGATCTCCGCCGCCTTGCGGACCGCGGCGTCCTCCTGGTCGTCGTCGCGGACGCCGTATCCGTCCTCGAAGTCGACCCGTAAGTCCTCGATCGGCTCGCGGGCCAGCTTCTCGCGGACACCCGGCACCGACCACGGGAAGTCGTGCTCGTCCATCGCCCGCAGCGCCTCGTCGCCCCACTCGCGGAAGCCGTCGAGGCGGTCGGCCGGGATGTAGACGGTGTGCACGGGCTGCCGGTCGGCCCGCTCGCCCGGGTAGCGCGCCGCGAGGAACGCGTCGTGGGCGGCGAGCCGGCCGTCGACCTCGTCGTAATCGGCGCCGGTGAGCCGCATCAGTTGACCTCGTCGCGGGAAGCGCCGGTGAGCCGCATCAGCCGACCTCGTCGCGGGAAGCGCCGGTGAGCCGCATCAGTCGATCGAGTCGTAGGCGGCGGTGGTGAGGAAGTCGGCGAAGTCGTCGGCCAGCGCGACCCGCTCGAACAGCTTGCGCGCGTCGTCGAAGCGGCTCTGCCCCCACGCCTCGTCGCCGATCGCCTCCCGGATCTTGGCCAGCTCCTCGTCCTCGATCCGGCCCACGAGGTCGGCCGTGATCTCGGTGCCGTCGGGCAGCCGTACGCCGTTGTGGATCCACTGCCACAGCTGCGAGCGCGAGATCTCGGCCGTCGCCGCGTCCTCCATCAGGTTGTTGATCGCCACGGCGCCGTTGCCGCGCAGCCACGCCTCCAGGTATTGCAGGCCGACCGAGACGTCGTTGCGCAGCCCGTCCTCGGTGACCTCGCCGGGGGTGGCCGCCACGTCGAGCAGCTGCTCGGCGGTGACCTCGACCTCGGGGCGCAGCCGGTCGAGCTGGTTGGGCTTGTCGCCGAGCACCCGGTCGAAGATCTCCTGACAGACCGGTACGAGGTCGGGGTGGGCGACCCAGGAGCCGTCGAACCCGTCGCCCGCCTCGCGCTCCTTGTCTTCGCGGACCTTGGCCAGCGCGACCTCGTTGACCGCGGGGTCACGCCGGCTGGGGATGAACGCGGCCATGCCGCCCATCGCGAAGGCGCCGCGGCGGTGGCAGGTGGAGACGAGCAGTTCCGTGTACGCCCGCATGAACGGCGCGGTCATCGTGACCGAGGCGCGGTCGGGCAGCACCATCGACGGGTTGTCGCGGAAGTATTTGATGATGCTGAACAGGTAGTCCCAGCGGCCGGCGTTGAGCCCGGAGATGTGCGGCCGCAGCGCGTGCAGGATCTCCTCCATCTCGAACGCGGCCGGGATCGTCTCGATCAGCACCGTGGCCCGGATCGTGCCGACCGGGATGCCGAGCGTCTCCTGCGCGTACGTGAAGACGTCGTTCCAGAGCTCGGCTTCCTTGTGGGACTCCATCTTGGGCAGATAGAAATACGGCCCGCTGCCGCGTTCGAGCAGCTCCTTGGCGTTGTGAAAGAAGTAGAGCCCGAAGTCGACCAGCGCACCCACGGCCGGCTCGCCGTCGACCGGCAGGTGGCGCTCGTCGAGGTGCCAGCCGCGGGGCCGCATCACGATCGTCGGGTAAGGACCACCCTTGAGCTCGTACGTCTTCTGGGGTGTCTCGAGGCTGATGGTGCGCCGGATCGCGTCGTGCAGATTCTGCTGGCCGTCGACCACGTTCGACCAGTGCGGGGTGTTCGCGTCCTCCAGGTCGGCCAGCCACACCTTGGCCCCCGAGTTGAGCGCGTTGATGGTCATCTTGCGCTCGGTCGGGCCGGTGATCTCGACGCGCCGGTCCCGCAGGTCGGCCGGCGCCGGCGGGGCAGTCCACTCGGCGGCGCGCACGTCGGCCGTCTCGGGCAGGAAGCCGAGCGACCCACCGGCGGCGATCGCGGCCCGGCGCTCCCCCCGGGCCCGCAACAGCTCATTACGCCGCGGACGGAAGCGCCGGTTCAGCTCGGCGACGAACGCCACGGCCTCGTCGGACAGGATCTCGGTCATCGTCGACGGCTCCCCTCGATGCGGCTCTGCTTGTTAAACCGTAGTGGAGCCGGGGGCTGTCGGCAGGAAAGCGCCCACCTCCGCGGTCCCGGCGAAGATGGGCGCTTTCCTAGAGGTGCGGGCGGCCTGGGGACGGTGGGCGCCCGCACCGGCAATCAGTGGTTACCGTTGGTGTCGCACTTGGCCTTCTGGACCAGGCAGTCCTTGACCCGGTGGCCGAGGGCCGCGTCCTCCCAGGCGGCGAAGACGTCGCCGTGCATCGAGCTGGCCATGCCCGAGGCGAGCTTGAAGCCGGCCGGCGAGCCCGAGGTCGGGTAGCCGATCACGAAGGCGATCGACGGGATGGCGACCGGGAACTTGCCGCTGCACTTGCCGGACGAGTCGGCCGGGCCGGTGTGCGACTTGTGGTCGGGGCTGTCCAGGTGCACGCCGTCCCAGCAGTCCGGGAAGGTCAGGTGGAAGGTGAGCTCGGCGGTCTTGGCGCAGACCGGCCAGTTGCCGTCGGTGCTGCGACCGATCTCGCCACCGGCGCCGGCGCACCAGAACTGCCCGTTGGCGCCCTTCGGCGTGGCGACCTGGCGCTTGGCGTCGCCGACGACCATCCGGAAGCCCTGCGGCAGCGGCATGGTCTTGGTCGGGTCGGGCAGGCGTGAGCCGTAGTAGACCGTGACGCCGTGCGGTTCGACCTTCTGGCCGTTCTCGTAAAGGCTCGGGATCCAGTACGCCGAGTGGTCGTCGTCCGGCTTGCAGCTCGAACCGGTGTTCTTCAGCAGGGTGTCGGTCGTGGTGAAGGCGTCCGTCGCGTTGTTGCCGAGGAACGAGTGCATGTGCGATCCGCCCGGCAGGCCCGGCAGCACGATCGGGTCGTCCGCGGCGGCGTGGCTGACCTTGCAGGAGGCGTTGAACTCGGCCACCCGTACGGGGTTGCCGGTGATCGCCTTGGGCTTCATGGCGTTGAACTCGGCCAGCTGGGCCTTCCACTTGGCCTGGTCCATCACGACCCAGCCGGCGGTCGTGGCCGGTGGCGTCGTGGTGGGCGCGGTCGTCGACGGGGTGGCCGGCTTTGTCGTGGGCGGCGTCGTCGGCGTGGTCGGCGTGGTCGCGGCTCCGCCCAACGTGAACCAGTTGACGTTCACGAAGTCCGATTTGTGCGTGCTTTTCATGACGGCGACGAGCTTCTGCGTGCCGGTCGGCGCCTTTACCGTCGCGGTCTTGGTGACCCACTTCTGCCAGCCGCCGGTCTTGGTCACCGGGATCGTGGTCAGCAG
This sequence comes from Paractinoplanes lichenicola, assembly GCF_016785085.1. GTDB lineage: Bacteria > Actinomycetota > Actinomycetes > Mycobacteriales > Micromonosporaceae > Actinoplanes > Actinoplanes lichenicola. The sequence goes on along the minus strand of NZ_JAENHO010000024.1, from coordinate 5,700 downwards.
CGTGCCGGTCGGCGAGCCGAGCCGCAGTTCGATCGAGCCGCCCGCGGAGTTGTCGGAGGCGATCCGGGCCGTGACGGTGCTGCCGACGGTCACGTTGTCGTAGCGCAGCCAGTCGCCGTTCGCGAGCCAGCCGACGTTCTTGCCGCCGTCCTGGTCACCCGTGTTCTCGGTCTGCGCGCCGGACTGGGCCGAGAAGGCCTCGGCCTGCAGCCGCCCGGGGACGACGGTCTCGGCGGCGTTCGCGGTGGCGATGTAGACGCCGCTGCCCCCGACCGCCAGCGCAACAGCCGCGCCGAGGACAACGCGGGTGACGCGGCGACGATTGCGGGGGTTGGGCGGGGCGACGTGTTGGGGGTCAGTCCGCATTGTCTTGCTCTCTCGTCTCTGCCGTTCCGGGGCCGTTTCGAGAGCGAGTATGCAGAGGTCAGAGCGTTCTTTCAACGCGTGGAGAAAGAATTAGGAATTGCCATTCGAGGCGTCGCAGGTCGCCGCGATATCGATTCTCAATAACATTTTTCCGGGGTCTCCGCCTTAAGTCTTCCTTAAATGCCACACGAGTTCGATCAACCACAGACCGTGACAACCTTCCCCCGTACGCCGTGAGCCGCGCTCGCCGTCCCCGGGCGGGCGGCCGCGGGTCAACGGTCGCTGTCGAGCAGGCGCCGATGGGCGCGGACGGCCTCCCGGGCCAGCGTCTCGGCGTCGGCGTGCACGAGGTCGGCCCGCTCGACGACCGGCCGCCCGCCGACCAGCGCCAGCTCGACGGGCGCGGCCGGCCCGAGCACCAGCGCGGCCAGCTTGTCGTCGATGCCCGCATGCCCGAGGCCGTCGAGCCGCCACACGACGAGGTCGGCCAGCTTGCCCGGTTCGAGCGAACCCAGCTCGTCCTGCCGGCCCAGGCAGCGGGCGCCGCCCATCGTGGCCAGGCGCAAAGCCTCCCGCGCGTTCATCGCCGCCGGTCCGCCCCGGATGCGGGCCGTGTAGAGCGCCTGCCGCAGCTCCTCCCCCAGGTGGGCCGCTTCCTGCGAGGCCGAGCCGTCGACGCCGAGGCCGACCGGCACGCGATGGTCGAGCAGCTCGCGCACCCGGGCCGCGCCCGCGCCGAGCCGCGCGTTCGAGCTCGGGCAATGTGCGACTCCGGTGCCGGTGGCGCCCAGCTTCGCGATCGCCGAGTCGTCGAGGTGCACGCCGTGGGCCAGCCACACGTCGTCGCCCAGCCAGCCGAGCCGCTCGGCATACTCGACCGGCGTGCAGCCGAACCGCTCGCGGCAGAAGTCCTCCTCGTCGTCGGTCTCGGCCAGGTGGGTGTGCAGCCGGACGCCCTTGCGCCGGGCCAGCTCGGCGGCCTCGCTCATCAGCCGCTCGGTGACCGAGAACGGCGAACAGGGCGCGACCGCGATCCGCAGCATCGCTCCCGGGGACGGGTCGTGCCAGCGGTCGATCGCCTTCTCGGTGGCCAGGAGGGCGTCTTCGGTGCTCTCGACGATGTTGTCGGGCGGGAGTCCGCCGTCCTTGCGCCCGAGATCCATCGAGCCGCGCGTGGGGTGGAAGCGCAGGCCGACCCGCCGGGCCGCCTCGATCTCGGCCTCGAGCACGTCGCCGCCGTCGCGCGGGAAGACGTAGTGGTGATCCATCGACGTCGTGCAGCCGGAGAGGGCCAGCCAGCCCAGCCCGGCCCCGGCCGCGGCCCCGACGATCTCGGCGTCGAGCCGGCCCCAGATCGGGTAGAGCGTGGTCAGCCAGCCGAACAGCGTCTCGTCGACGGCCAGGCCGCGGGTCGCCCACTGGTAGAGGTGGTGATGCGTGTTGATCAGCCCGGGTGTGACGAGGCAGCCCGAACCGTCGACCCGCCTGACCTCGCCCGGCGTTCCTTCCCCGCCCGGCGCCCCTGCCCCGCCCGGCGTCCCTGCCCCGCCCAGCGCCCCTGCCCCGCCGGGCGGCCCGTTTGGCGCTGGTCCCGCACCGACGGCGGTGATGCGGCCGTCGGCGCCGATCACCACGTGGCCGTCGGCGTGATACGTGTCGGAGGCATCGACCGTGGCGACGGCGACGTTCTCGATGACGATCACGGATACCACTCCGTGATCGCGGGCGGGACGTCGTCGCGGGTCACGGTGCCCTCGATCAACCCGTACGGCCGGTCGCCGGCGATGAAGACCTCGTTGTCGTTGGCCAGGTCGAACGGCGAGAGGTCGACCAGGTAGTGGTGCTTGTTGGGCAGCGCGAGCCGGATCTCGGCGATCTCGGCCTGGTCGGTGAGCACCTGACTGCCCATCGCGAACAGCGTCTGCTGCAGCGAGAGGCTGTGCGTGTAGACAAAAGCCCTGGTCAAAGCGTCGACCACGCCCGGGAACGACTTGCCCCAGTCGGTCGTGTCGTGCAGGTGCCGCCAGCGGGCGTCGACCGCCGTGGCCAGGATGCGGTCGGTGGTCTCGGGCAGGGTCGTGTATTTGTCGCGCGGGTAGCCGTGGAACTCCGAATTCGTCGAGTTGAGCAGCACCATCCCGGAGATCCCGCTGACCACCTGGGTCTGCTCGACGGTGACGGTGACCTCCGCCGTACGCGTGTGGTCGCCCTGTCGCTTGAACGAGTGCGGCCCCAGCCGCTGCCACGCGAGCGACTCAATGCCGACCCGGGCCGCGCGGATCTGCGTCTGGGTCTCGACGAAATGCCGGGCCAGGCGCAACGCGAACTCCTCGGGCTCGCCCACGCCGTGCTCCTTGGCGAACGCGTACACCGTGTTCTTCATGGTGTCGGTGGGCAGCACGCCCGAGTTGTCGCCGGTCAGGTGGGTCGCGGCCAGGTCGCCGGAGAGGGCGATGCTGACGTTGAAATCGGCCAGCGTGTGCGTCTCGCCGTCGCGGGTGACGCGAACCAGCCGCGTCTCGGCCTTGCCGTAGCGGTTTTCTCCGAGCACGATCGCCACGCGCGTTCAGCTCCCTCGATAGGTCGTGTATCCGTAACGGCTGAGCAGCAGCGGCACGTGATAATGCCGCTCGGGGTCGCGGACGTGGAAGGCGACCGTGATCTCCGGGAAGAAGCAGTCGGCCCCCAGGTAGGGCTCGACGTAGAAGGACAGGCGATAGCCACCCGCCTGCCACTCGTGCAACGGAACCCGATAGCGCAAGCGGCCGTCGTCGTCCGTGCGCCCCTCGGCGATCGTCCCCCACCCCTGCGCGTCGCGTCGCTCCAACCGCACATAAACATCGCGGGCCGGCTCGCCGCTGATCGTGTCGAGGATGTGCGTCGAGATCTTCGCGTGGAACTCGGGCTCCGTGCCGTCGTCAGAGGGCATCGAGCACCCGCTCGAGTCGCAGCAGGGCGATCGCCTGCAGCTCGTGGACGACGACCTCACGCTCGGCGGCCTCGTCGTTGCCGAGCCGCTCGCGGGCCGCGGCGAGGATCTCCTCCTGCGTACGCCCGCTGGCGAAGATCAGAAACACGTGACCGAACCTCTCCTCGTACGCCCGGTTGGCCTCGATCAACGCCGCCTTGGTGACCTCGTCGGCGCTGGCCGCGGCCGTCGACTGCTCGCGGCGGGACCACGCGGACTCCTTGGAGGCGCCGCCCGCACGCTCGCCTATTCGCGGGTGGGCGGCGAGGGCGGTGAGCACCTCGGGCCAGCTCAGGGCCTGCGTGGCGGCGCCGGCGACGGCGAGCACGTCGGCACGCCGCTCATAAGGGCGCTGGGCCATGATCTTGGCACCCCACGCGGGGGCGGCCAGACAGGCGAGAAGATCCTGCTCGAGGCGGGCGTCGGGCAGCGAGTTGAACACCTCGACCGCGTCCATCGGCACCCCTTCCTATGTCGATCAGTCAATCAGGCCTTTGCGGCCCGATGCACTCATTCCCCGACGTTGCTTCGTGCCGCACACCTTGCCATGCCGGGCCGACAGTTTTCTGGGGCCTGTGGATAACTCCGGGGCTGTGGACAACGGCGGGGTTTTGTCGGACCCATGGGACAGGATGGTCGCGTGCTCATCGCCGACGACGCTCTGCCCGACCTTCCGATCCGTCCGGTCCTGCCGCGGGTTCGCGCGGCGTTGTCCGGCGACGGCTCGGCGGTGCTGGTGGCCCCGCCCGGCACGGGCAAGACGACGTTAGTGCCGCTGGCGCTCAAGGGCCGGGTCGTGGTGGCCGAGCCCCGCCGCCTGGCCGCCCGCGCCGCCGCCCGCCGCATGGCCGCGCTGCTGGGTGAGAAGCCGGGCGCTCAGGTCGGTTATACGGTTCGCGGCGATCGCCAGGTCTCCCGGGCCACCCGGGTCGAGGTCGTGACGACCGGCGTCCTCGTCCGGCGGCTGCAACGCGACCCCGAGCTGGCCGGCACCGCGGTCGTGATCCTCGACGAGTGCCACGAGCGCCACCTCGACACCGACCTGGCGCTGGCCTTCCTGATCGAGGTGCGGGCCGCCCTCCGCCCCGACCTGGGCCTGCTGGCCACCTCGGCCACGGCCGACGCGGGCCGGCTGTCCGAGGTGCTGGGCGCGGCCCCGGTGGTCACGGCGTCGGCCCGGGTCTTCCCGGTCGCCGAGTTCTGGACTCCGCCGCCGGGCCCGATCACGCCGCCGCTGGGCCTGCGGGTCGATCCGCGCCTGCTCGACCACGTGGCCGCTACGACCCGCCGGGCCTTGGCCGAGGGTGAGGGCGACGTGCTGGTCTTCCTGCCCGGCGCACGCGAGATCGACGCCGTGGCCGACCGGCTGGGCGGGTGCGGGGCCGAGGTGATCCCGCTGCACGGCCGCCAGCCCGGCGCGGTGCAAGACGCCGCCCTGCGCCCGGGTTCGCGGCGCCGGGTGGTGCTGGCCACCGCGGTCGCCGAGAGCAGCCTGACCGTCCCCGGCGTGCGGGCGGTGGTCGACGCCGGCCTCAGCCGGGTCCCCCGCATGGATCACGCCCGTGGCCTGGGCGCCCTGGCCACGGTGCCGGTGTCGCGGGCGGCGGCCGTGCAGCGCGCGGGCCGAGCCGGTCGCGAGGCGCCCGGCCGGGTCTATCGCTGCTGGTCGCAGACCCAGCACGACCGGCTCCCGCCCCAGCCCGAGCCCGAGATCGCCGCCGCCGACCTGACGGGCTTCGCGCTCGACCTGGCCCTGTGGGGTCACCCCGACGGCAGCGGATTGTCACTGCCCGACCAGCCGCCGGCCGGTGCCCTGCAGTCCGCCGTGGCCACGCTGCGCGACCTGGGCGCGGTCGACGATGCCGGTCGTGTGACCGCCCGGGGCCGTGCCCTGGCCGACGCGGGCCTGCATCCCCGCCTGGCCCGGGCCCTGCTCGACGGCGCTCCCGCGGTCGGCTCCCGCCGGGCTGCCGAGATCGTCGCCCTGCTCGACGACGACCGCTCCGCCACCGACGACCTGACCACCGCCTGGCGCCGCGCCCGCGGCAACCGCGACCCGGCCTGGCGCACCGAGGTGACCCGCCTGACCGCGGCCTTGCAGCGAAACCCGTCGGACGAATCAGTCCCCGACGTCACCGACGCGGCCGCCGCTCCCGACACCTCCACACCCGCGCCGGACGCGACCCGTTCCGCCCTCGACAGCTCGGCACGTGGCGGGGAGGCGCGTAGCAGTGAGACGCGTGGCGGGGAGGCGCGTAGCAGTGAGACGCGTGGCGGGGAGGCGCGTAGCAGTGAGACGCGTGGCGGGGAGGCGCGTAGCAGTGAGACGCGTGGCGGGGAGGCGCGTAGCAGTGAGACGCGTGGCG
>NZ_JAENHO010000023.1 GCF_016785085.1 Paractinoplanes lichenicola | reverse complement strand
GAGCACTCACAAACCCCGGCCCAGACCCAGCAAGAGAGCACTCACAAACCCCGGCCCAGACCCAGCAAGAGAGCACTCACAAACCCCGGCCCAGACCCAGCAAGAGAGCACTCACAAACCCCGGCCCTAAGTCTCGGTAAGTGAGCACTCACAACATCGCCCGATGCCGGAAATGGGCGCTCACCACCAATGCTGGAGGGTCCCGATGGTCAGGCCACGCGGCCGCCCAACGGAGACGACGCGGCACGCGCTAGTTGCCGGCCTGCCACCACAGGTAGACGGCAAGGCCCAGGGCAGCCAGGGCGATCGCGACGCGCAGGGGCCGTTCCGGGATCCGGCGGACGAGGATCGGGCCCAGCCAACTCCCGAACAGGCAGCCGACGGCCATGAGACCCGCGGCGGCCCAATTCACCGGCGCGACGACGGCATAGATGACCGCGGCCGCAAGGTTGGAGGCGCCCAGAACGATGCTCTTGATGGCGTTCGTCACGGCCAACGGCTCGGTCGCGGCCACCGACAGAACGGCCAGCACGAGGACACCCGCAGCCGCGCCGAAATAGCCGCCGTACACGCCGATCAGGCAGATCGCCAGGCCCAGCGCCACCGTCGGCATCGACCGATGACCGGCCCAGCGGCGCAGCTGATCGCGCAGCAACAGCAGAACCGCCCCGAGCGCGACAAGCACCGGCACGATCCGCTCAAAGGCCGACGACGGCGTGGCCAGCAACAGAACCGCACCGGCCAAACCACCCACCGCGGCGACCGCACACAGCCGCACCAGCCGCCGCCCATGCCCACGCAACTCCCGCCGCGCGCTGACAGCGGTGCCCACGGTGTTCGACAACAACGCCACGGTGTTGGTGACGTTAGCGGCGATCGGCGGCAGCCCCACCGCCAGCAGCGCGGGATAACTGGCCAGCGAGGCCAGCCCGGCCATGGACCCGGTCAGCCCACCCCCGACACCCCCGAGCACCAGCACGAACGCATCACCCACCCGCACCCGGCCACGGTATTGACGCCCTCGACGACCACCATCCCCAGGCCCGGCCCAGGTAGCTCACCTCACACGGCGGCGCTCCCCAACCGACTCACAGCGCCCAGTAGCAGTACATGTGCCAGCCGTTGGCTTGGCGGGCCAGGCCGGCTAAACGGTGGACGAAGTCGATGACCGCGGGCGGGTCGATGCCGGCCAGTTCCTCGGTGGCGGCCAGGTGGGTGCCCGCGTCGTCGAGGGTGGTGGGTGGCGCGGCGGTCAGGGCGTCGCGGAGTGAGTCGGTCACGGCGATGATGACCTGGTCGAACTCGGCCGTGGAGGTGAGCGTCGAGCCCTGGCGGGGCAGGGCGAGCACTTCGTCGTACGGGCGGGCTGTGAGGATCGATTCCAGGTTGCCGAGGTTGACGACCGGGTCGACGTTCTTGGCCTCGACCGTCGGGAGCGAAGTTGACACTGGCCCGCCGTCGGTCAGTGCCGTGACCGCGATCGTGTCGTCGGGGGCCAGGAAATAGTCGGTGAACGGCATGCCCGGATCGTAGAAGTCGGCCCGGAAATGCACCAAGGGCCGTTCCCATGACTGGAAACGGCCCTTGACCTGGTCGGGGTGGCCGGATTTGAACCGACGGCCTCTTCGTCCCGAACGAAGCGCGCTACCAAGCTGCGCCACACCCCGAGCTGCCTGGAAATACTATCCGACGTCGGGGCGGACGCGAAATCGGTATCCCCCTAACGGCAAAACCGCAGGTCAGCGTGGGATCAGGGTGAGGATTGAGGCCTCTGGGGGGCAGCTGAAGCGGACGGGGGCGGTGGGGTGGGTGCCCAGGCCGGCCGAGACGTGCAGCCAGGCGTCGGAGCCGGGCCAGCGGTGCAAGCCCTTGGCCATCGACCGCGGGAGGTCGCAGTTGGTGGTCAGGGCGCCGTAGAAGGGGACGCAGACCTGGCCGCCGTGGGTGTGGCCGGCCAGGAGCAGGTCGAAGCCGTCGTCGGCCATCGCGTTGAGGACTCGGGCGGCGGGGGTGTGGGTGACGCCCAGGTGCACGTCGGCGCCGCTGGAGATCGGGCCGGCGACCGTGGGGTAGTCGTCGCGGCTGATGTGGGGGTCGTCGACGCCGGCGAGCTCGACCGAGCGGCCGCCCGCCTTGATTACCGTACGGGCGTTGTTGAGGTCGGCCCAGCCCGCGTCGGTCAGCGCCGCGCGCAGCTCCTCGGTGGGCAGGTTGGGCCGCTTGAGCTGGTCCTCCTCGTATTCCGAGGACGGGCGCACCAGGTACGAGAAGGGGTTTTTCAGGCGCGGGCCGCGATAGTCGTTGGAGCCGAAGACGAAGGCGCCGGGCACCGGCAGCAGCGGGTCGAGGGCGCGCAGCACGCCGGGAACCGACTCGGGGTCGGCCATGTTGTCGCCCGTCACGATGACCAGGTCGGGGTCGAGACCGCCCAGCGCGGCCACCCAGTTCTGCTTGCGGCGCTGGTCAGGCATCATGTGCAGGTCCGAGATGTGCAGGATGCGCAGGGGCTCGGCATCCGGCTCGAGGACCGGCACGTCGAACCGCCGGAGGGTGAACATGTTGCGCTCGACCAGCGAGGCGTAGGCGAACGTGGCGGCGCCCGCGGCGACCGCAGCGGAACCGAGGGCGAAAAGGGAGCGCTTGCGCATGGAAAGCAAGGGTAGTTTCTCCGTCCATGGGAACGCTGAAAGACCGCCTGAACGATGACCTGCACGCCGCGATGAAGGGCCGCGACGAGCTCACCACCGCGACGCTGCGGATGGCGCTGGCCGCCGTACGCAATGCCGAAGTGGCCGGGACCGAGGCGCGCGACCTCTCCGACGACGAGGTGCTCGCCGTGCTGAGCAAGGAGTCGAAGAAGCGTCGCGAGGCGGCCACGGCGTTCGCCGACGCGGGCCGGGCCGAGCAGGCGGCCAAGGAGCGCTCCGAGGGCGAAGTGATCGAGCGCTATCTGCCCCAGCAGCTGACCGACGACGAGATTGCCGAGCTGGTGGCGGGCGCGCTGGCGGCCGGCGGCTTCACCGGCAAGGGTCAGATGGGCCCGGCCATGAAGGCGGCGCAGGCCGCGGTGGCCGGCCGGGCCGAGGGCGGACGGGTCGCGGCCGAGGTGCGCAAGCAGCTGGGCTGAGCCGTTCTGCTCAAGTCCGCGGGTTGCAGGTCGATTGCAAAAGTCGACCTGCCTCCCCCGGAAAGAGCGTCCATGACCTGCTTGAACTGTGGCTCGGCCGCGGTCCAGCCGAACGGCTGGTGCGGCAACTGCGGCTATCAGGCCGCACCCCCGCCGGCCGCGCCGCAGTCGCCGGCCCCCGACGCGTCGTGGCCGCCCCCGCAGCCACCCGCCTGGCCGGCGCCGGACGCCGCGCCCCCGCAGCCGAACCAATGGACCACCCCGCAGCACAGCGCGCCGGAACAGCCCTCGTGGTCGTCGCCCAACGCCTCGTGGCAGTCGACCGAGCCGTCGGTCGAGCACGCCCGCTTCACAGACCCGATGAGTGAGCCGTCCTGGGCCGCAGCCGCCCAGGCCCAGGGCTGGCAGGCCGGCGCACCGCAGGCGACCTGGCAGACCAGCGACGGCCAGGACTGGCAGAGCCAGCAAACGCAGAGCCAACCGCAGCAGCACCAGCAGCAGCAGCCGACGTGGGCCACCGACGCCACCGCGACATTCAGCGTGCCGGCCCAGCCCATGGCCGCCACCCCGCCCGTGCAGCCCTACCAGCCGCCCGCGCCCGCGATGGACGCCACGGTCGTCAACGGCTACCCGGCGTATCAGCAGCCGCCCCCGCAGGCCCAGTACGCCCCACCCCCGTACAGCACCGAACCCCCGCCGTACGTGATCAGCAACCAGCCCTCGCGCGCCGCCGCGCCCAGGTCCGGAAACCCGTTCAGCATCGCCGCTTTCGTGCTGGCCGCCGTCTCCGTGCTGGCCTTCCCGATCTTCGCCGGCCCGGCCGCGGTGATCCTCGGCGTCGTCGGCCTCTATCGCAAGGAACGCCTGGCCAAACTGGCGGTGGTCCTCGGCGTCATCGGCCCGGTGGCCGGAGTAGCACTGGCCATGTTCCTATTCAGTAATTGACAAGAAAAGGGGTACGGCCTTTTCAGATAGCGAGTTGAGGACGCACCGGCACCGCGGTGACCGCCGGCGATGCGTTGCGGCCCGGCAACTGCTGTTGCGGCACCGCGTAGGGCCCGAGCATCGACTCGATGGCCGGGGCGATCGACGGGCGGTCGTTCAGCTGAATCAGACGGGCCGCGCGGGCCAGGGAGCCGGTTTCGCCGTCCCGGAAGCCCTCGCGGTACCCCTTCTCGTAGCGCTCGCCGCGGCCGAGGGCCCGGCCGAGGGCGAAACACGAGGAGCCGGCTAGGGCGAGCAGGAAGAGCAACGCGAAGGGTGTCACCGTTATTTTCCTTCCGGGGCAAATGTCTTATTTAGCCGAAAAGTACCCCTAGAGCATGGCTCATGCGGTAGAGCGGTGATCAAGTACGCCAACGGGTGACTCGACTTGCGCTCGGGCCAACTGTTCAGGCACGGCTTCCGGATCGACCGGCCGGCACAGGTGATAGCCCTGCCCGTAGCCACAGCCGAGCCCGCGCAACGCCGCCAACTGGGCCGCGTTCTCGATACCCTCGGCCACCACGCGCAGCCCCAAAATCTGCGCGAGCTCGACGATCGTGCGAACCAGGGCGAGATCCTCCGCGGTCAGCTCGGCCCGCGCGATGAACGCCCGGTCGATCTTCAGCTCGTCCACCGGCAGCTCGCGCAGGTAGGCCAGCGACGAATAGCCGGTGCCGAAGTCGTCGATCGACAGCTGTACGCCGAGCCCGCGCAGCTGGTGCAGGGCCGCCTTGCCCAGGTCGGGCTCGCTCATCAGCACCGACTCGGTCAGCTCCAGCGTCACCGCGCTCGACGGCAGCCCGGCGATGGCCAGCGCCCGCATCACGTTGTCGGCGAACCGGGGGTGGACGAGCTGGTGGCCGGAGACGTTGACGTTGAGCCCCAGGTCGGGGAAGTCGCGCCGCCACCGGGCGACCTGGACGGCGCTGGTCTCGAGCACCCACTGACCTATCTCGACGATCAGCCCGAACTCCTCGGCGATCGGGATGAAGTCGACCGGCGACACGAATCCGCGGGTCGGGCTCTCCCAGCGGATCAGCGCCTCGACCCCGGCCGCGTCGCCGTCGGCCAGCCGGACCAGCGGCTGATACTGCAGCCGGAACTCGCCCTCGCGCAGCGCCCGTTGCAGGTCGCCGCGCAGGCTGAGCCGGTCGAGCGCCTCGGCGTGCATGTACGGCTGATAGAGCAGCACCCGGCTCGGGCCGTCCTTCTTGGCCCGATACATCGCCACGTCCGCGTTGTGCAGCAGCTCCTCGGAGCTCTGCTCGGCCTCGCGCGAGATCGCGATCCCCACGCTGGCCCCGATGAACACCTCGCGCCCGGCCACCCGGAACGGCTCCTTGATGGCCGCGACGATCCGCTCACCCACCACCTCGGCCGCCTCGGGCGGGGAGTCGTGCAGCAGCGCGGCGAACTCGTCGCCACCCAACCGGGCCGTGGTGTCGCTGGCCCGTACGCAACCACGCAGCCGCCGGGCGACGAGCGCGAGCAGCTGGTCGCCGGCGTCGTGGCCGAGGCTGTCGTTGACCGCCTTGAACCGGTCCAGGTCGATGAAGAGCACGCTGGTCGGGTCGGCCAGGGTGACCCGGGACGCCAGCACCCGGTTGAGGATCTTGAGGAACAGCGCGCGGTTGGGCAGCCCGGTGATCGGGTCGTGGTGCGCCTCGCGCACCGCCTCGACCGTCCGCGCGTCGGTCAGCGCCAGGCTCACCTGCTGGGCGAACGCGGCCAGCTGGTCGCGCTGCTCGGTCTGCTGCCCGCCGACGCCCGGCAGGTGCGCGACGAGGCTGCCGGCCATCTCGCCGGTGACCCGGACGGGCGCGGCGATCATCCAGCCGGCGCCGTCGGGCCGGACGACCACGGCGCCGCCCGCCATCGCGGCGCGGGCCAGGCTCTCCGGCGGGGTGGTGCCGTCGCCGCACTTGGAGGCGACGGTCAGCCGGCGGTCGGGCCCGCCCTCGGCCAGCACCAGCGTGACCGTGGCCCCGCCCAGCAGCTCGGCCGCGCCGCCGGTGACCGCGTCCAGGATCTCGGGCAGCGGGCGCCGGGCCGAGATCGCCCGCTGGATCGTGAGCAGCGACTCGACCAGCCGCTGCCGGGTCTGCGCCGTGGACGCCTGCCGTTCCTTCTCGGCCCGCAGGTGCCGTTCCGCGGCGAGCACGCGGATGCTGCGCAGGGCCAGGCCGAGCACCTGACCCATGCCCTGCAGCATCTGGCGTTCGGCCGGGTCGAACGGCTCGGACAGCCGGGCCACGATCAGCGCGTCGCCGGTCTCGGCGCCGAGCGGGTTGCTGACCGCGTGCAACTCCCCCACGTACGGGACCTCGAGCAGTGGCTGCCCCGCCGCGACCTCGTGCAGCTGGGCCTCGGGCACGACCGGTCCGAACCCGTACGCCCCGAAGATCCGGCCCTCCCGTACGACCGCGCCCACCTCGGCCTCGACCATCTCGGTGGCCCGCTCCACCGCGCTCGCGATCGCCGCGGTCTCGTCGGCGGCCGCGTTGACCGCGGTGAAGTATTCGGTGAGCAGGTGTGAGGACCAGGACGGCATGGCTCAGGCCAGGGCCAGCGTGACGAGGGTCAGGTGGTGGGTGCCGAGCGCGCCGCGCACGCGCGCGATCTCGCCGTGGGTGTAGAAGCCGGCGAACGGGGCGTCGCTCAGGGCGGTCCGCATGGCCTGCATCTCCTGCTCGAGCCCGCCCTCGATCAGCCCGGCCCGGCGCCCGCCGCAGTCGAAGGCGAGCACCCCGAGCGGGGGCATGCCCTCGAGCCGGGCCATGGCCTCGGTGCACGACCAGGCCGCGCCGTCGATCAGCGCCTGCCGGTCACCCTCCATGAGCCAGACCAGGGCGCCCTGCGGCACGTCGGCGGTGCCCCAGACCGAACGGGCCTCGTCGTCGCCGGCGTGGATGACCCGGATGTCCTCGCCGCTGCGCCGGGACAGGCCGAGCGGCTGCAGGCTGCGGCCCCGGTCGAAGAACTCCTCGGCCGAGCCCTCGAAGTTGTTGCGGCGCAGCAGCACGTCCAGGGCGGGCTCGCCGTCGAGCTGATAGATGTGCGGGCCGCTGGACTTCGTCACGATCATCGGCGGTTCCGTACGCCGCCAGCCGTGCGCGACCCCCATGCCGATCGGCCCGTCCGAGCCGAGCGCGAGCCCGACCACGGCCCCGCTGAGCACCTCGGTGCCGTAGAACTGGAAGGTCTTGTCGAACTTGCGGTCGTCCGCCGCGAACCCGCCGACCAGCGGGACGCTGGCCCCGATCGCCGAGTAGGCCCCGCGCACGATCTCGTGCGGCTGCCCCGACAACCCGTCGGCGAGCACGATCAGCACCTGGTTCTCGTCGTCCAGCCCGCGCAGCGCCTCGGCCGCCGCCGCACCGGCCGCGCGCGGGTCCGACCGGCTGATCTGCGCGACCCGGGCCTGCACCGTGAAGCCGTCGCCGCCCAGCGCCGCCACCGCGACCCCGCCGTCGGTGACCCCCGCGCTGCCCAGCTCGCCCATGGTGGTGGCGCCGACGATCTCCGCGTCCGGTCCCGCCTCGAGCCGCACCCCGGCCAGCAGCTCCGGCAGGTCGTGACTGGACGACGCGAAGACGAGGACGGCCTTGGCCTCCCGCCCGCCGATCGCCTCCGCGGCCGCCTCGGCCCCCGCCTTGCGCGATCGGGGCGCGACGCTCTGGCCCACGCCGAACCACCGGTGCGGGTTGGTCTGCATGATCCTCTGATCGGCACGGTTTGTCGGTTGCTGAGTGGTTGCGTGTGGGGTGCCGTCGGGTGTCCGGCCGGGGCCTGACAGGCTTGGTCCTTGTGACTGACTCTGACCTTGCGCGGCAGGTCCGCGCCGTGAGCCGGCTGACCGGCGAGTTCACCCTCCGCTCGGGCCGCATCGCGAACGAATACTTCGACAAGTATCAGTTCGAGGCCGACCCGGAGCTGCTCGACCGGCTGGCCGAGCAGATGGCCGTGCTGATCCCCGAGGGCACCGAGGTGCTGGCCGGTCTCGAGATGGGCGGCATCGCGGTGGTGACCGCGCTGGCCCGGCACGCCAAGCTGCCCACCGCCTTCGTCCGCAAGGAGGCCAAGAAGTACGGCACGGCCCGGCTGGCCGAGGGGGCCGAGGTCGCCGGCCGGCGGGTGCTGGTGGTCGAGGACGTGGTGACCTCGGGCGGCCAGGTTGTCATCTCGACCGGCGAGCTGCGCAAGCTCGGCGCGCACGTCGACCACGCGCTCTGTGTGATCGACCGGCAGGAGGGCGGCGCGCAGGCGCTGTCGGCCGAGGGCATCACGCTCCGCGCCCTGCTCTCCCGGGCCGACCTCGAAGCGGCCGCCTGACCCTGGAAAAGCAGCGGGCGGGACATCCAGCTGGATGTCCCGCCCGTTCTGTCAGCGGCCCGGCGGCTTCGGCGGCCCGGAGGGCTGCCCGCCCGGGCCGGGCGGCGGCGCGGCCTTGCCCTTGCTCGGGTTGATGGTCACGTAGCCGCCCTTGATGGTGCGGCCGTCGGGCGAGGTGCCGGCGGCGGTGCCGACCGGGCAGTCCGACTCGACCTCGCTGCCGATCGAGACCTCGAAGCCGGCGCCCTCGATGCGGCTGCGCGCGTCGTCGATCGAGTCGCAGGTCACGCTCGGGATCGACCGCTGGTCCCCGTACGCGATCTTGCGATTTTCGGGCTCCTTGAACTGCTCCTTCGGCTTGCCCTTCATGAAGTCGCCGAGCGTCTGATAGACCGCCGGGTTGACGATGTCGTGCGACATGCGGTCGCGGTGGTCGGGCCAGTCCGGGTTGACCAGGTAACCCGCGATGACCAGCGACGTGGTGCCCGCGATCAGCGCGGCCGTCTTGTCGGCGTCGGTCGTGCCGGTCTTGCCGAACACGGGGTGCTTGACGGTCGACTTGGTCTGCCGCGCCGTGGCGCCGTTACAGGCGCCCATCTGGGCCGAGTCGCCGACCGGGCAGCGGGCGGCGTCGAGGGCCGCCCGGGCCACGTCCTTGCTCGTCGCCCGGATGCAGCGCGGCTTGCCGACGTCGAGCTTGTCCCCGTCCTGCGTGGTGATCTGCTCGACCGGGGTGGGCTCGCAATACATGCCGTCGCCGGCCAGCGTCGCGTACGCGTTGGCCATGTCGAGCGGCGTCGACGCGGACACACCGAGCGTGAACGCGCCCCACTGGTTGGCCGACACCGGGTCGTTGGCGAACTTGGCGTCCTGGCCGACCCGGAACTGCACGCCGAACCGCTTGGCCACGGCCACCACGTTCTCCGCGCCGACCTGCTCCTCGAGCGGCACGAAGTACGTGTTGATCGACTTCGCGAAGGCCGAATGCATGTTGTAGAGGCCCTCACCGCCGCCGCCGGAGTTGCTCGGGCACCAGAAATGCGTGCCGGGGCAGGCGGAGTCGTTGCCGCGGTCGATGATGTAACCCGACTTGTACCGCTTCTCGGCCTTGATCGGGTAGGCCAGCGGGTAGCCCTTCTCGAGCGCCGCGATGATCGTGAAGATCTTGAACACCGAGCCGGCCTGGTAGCCGCTGATGTCGCCGCCACCGCTGAGCAGCGGGTTGGTGGTGTTCGGATACGTCGCGCGGACGCCCGCCTTGGCCTTCTTCTTGTCCGACGAGAGCGGGTTGGGGTGGGCCGGGTCGGGCAGCTTGTACTTCCGGTTCGCGGCGAGCAGGCGCACCTTGCCGGTGCCGGGCTCGGTCGCGGCCAGCAGCAGCGCGTTCTTGTCCATCTCGGCGATGTGGTCGGCGATCCGCTTACGCGCGTCCGACTGGGCCTCGATGTTCATCGTCGTGGTGATGCGGTAGCCACCGCTCTTGAGGCGGCGCTCCCGATCGTACGGCGTCGCGCCGAACGCCTCCTGGCTCATCCACCAGCGGTAGAAGTAGTCGCAGAAGAAGCCCCAGTTGTTGTTGGCCACCGAGACACAGCCGTTGCCGACCGGCCGGACCTGACGCGGGATCGCTTCCTTCTTCGCCTTGTCGGCCTGGGCCTGGGTCAGCGAGCCCATCTCGACCATGGCCGGGAGGATGTAGTTGTCCCGGCGCTGCTTGATCTGGTCGTAGCCCTCTTTGATGACCGGGTTGAAGCTGGTCGGCGCCTTGACCATGCCGGCCAGCATCGCGGCCTGGCCCGGCGTGAGGTCCTTGGGCTTCTTGTTGAAGTAGACCTGGCTGGCGGCGAACACCCCGTACGTCTGGTTGCCGAACGGGACGATGTTCAGGTAGCGCTCGAGGATCTGGTCCTTGGTGAGCTCCTTCTCCACCTGCAGCGCGTACTTCATTTCGGTGATCTTGCGCTTCGGGGAGTCCTTGGTCGCGTCGACCACCTCTTGCGGGTTCGTCGCCGAGTAGGCGAGCGACATCCGCACGTACTGCATGGTGATGGTCGAGGCGCCCTGCTTGGAGTCGGACTTGCCGCTGTTGTTCACGAACGCGCGCGCGACGCCCTTGAGGTCGACGCCGTTGTGGTTGAAGAACTCCCGGTCCTCGGCGGCGACCATGGCGTCGCGCATCGGCTTGGCGATGTCCTTGAGCGGGACGTCGCTGCGGAACTCGTCGTAGAACTGCGAGATCTGCGTCTTGTTGTCCGACGCGTAGATCCGCGTGATCTGCGGGGAGCTGAAATCCTTGAGCTCACTGGGCAGCTGCGCGAAGGTCTCGCCACCGGCCTTGGCGGCCAGGCCCGACATCGCGGCGGCCGGGAAGGCCGCGGCCGCGACGACGACGCCGGCGAGTAAACCGCAGATCAGCAACGAGGTCGCGTTCGCGAAGATGTTGTGATCGCGACGGCGCATCCAGGAAGTCACCTGAGCAGGGTACGCGACAAGAGCACGTGACCGCCCGTCGAGAAGGTCACGCTTCGCCCTGAATTATTGTGCCCGCTCGGCGCAGATCTTGGGGCCATTTTCTCGACGCGCACCCCGCTTGCTCCCGTGCGCTTGGCGGCCTTTGCCCGGAACAACCAGGCTGTACATATTTCAGGTACAACGTTGCGTAATCGCCCGACTACAGAGCATGATGGTCCGGCGAGCTTGTCGCACGACGTCTGCACGGCTTGGGGGACATGAGCTGCGGGCGTCAGGGGGGTAACGCAAGGGGGGACGTTTACACATGGGGATGATCAGCGATTGGCCCAGCATGGCGGCGTGTCAGAGTGGCGACCCTGACGCGCTCTTCGTGCAGGGCGCCGAGCAGAACGTGGCGAAGAGGATCTGCCGCAGCTGCCCGGTCCGCTACGAGTGCCTCGCCGATGCCCTGGACAACCGGATCGAGTTCGGCGTCTGGGGAGGCATGACGGAACGGGAACGGCGCGCACTGCTCCGCCGTCACCCGCACGTGGCGAGCTGGCGAAAGATGTTCGAGGCGGCCATGCGGGAGAAGGGCGCCGACAAGGTGCTCGTCCCCACCCGCTGACCCGGCCGGCTCACGCCAGGAGCGAGCCGATCGTCCGCAGCCCGTCGACGTCATGCACGTCGGCGGGCTGCGCCGTGACCGAGACCGCCGGCACCGCCGGGAACGCGTCGGTGAACGTGGCCGCCACCCGCTGCTCCCGCTCGGTCTGCCGGACGAGCGCGGCGTGGATGCGCAGCGCGTCGGCGGTCAGCGGCGAGTCGCCGGAGGCGGTCAGCGCGTCGGCCGCGGCCTCGCTCTCGTCGGCCGGCAGCGCGGGCACGTCGGTGCGGTGCATCCGGTTGAGCACCAGCCCGGCCAGCGGCATCCGCTCGGCCACCAGGCGCTCCGCGAAATACGCCGCCTCGCGCACGGCGTCCCGCTCCGGCGCCGCCACCAGCAGGAACGCGGTCTGCGGGTCCTGCAGGATCCGATACGTCTGGTCGGCCCGCTGCCGGAAGCCGCCGAACATCGAGTCGAGCGCGGCCACGAAGCCCGACAAATCGGTGAGCAGCTGGGCCCCCAGAACCTTCTGCACCGTACGGGAGAAGAGGCCGAACGACGCGGTGACCAGGCTGAACATGCTGCGGCCGCCGGAGCGCGCCGGGGCCAGCAGCATCCGCAGCATCCGGCCGTCGAGGAACCGGGACAGCCGGGCCGGCGCGTCGAGGAAGTCGAGGGCGGAGCGCGACGGCGGGGTGTCGACCACGATCAGGTCCCACTCGTCGGTGGCCCGCAGCTGGCCCAGCTTCTCCATCGCCATGTATTCCTGCGTGCCGGCGAAGGTCGAGCTCATGGCCTGGTAGAACGGGTTCGCGAAGATCTCCGCGGCGCGCTGCGGCGTGGTGTGCTGCTGCACCACCTCGTCGAAGGTGCGCTTCATGTCGAGCATCATGGCGTGCAGCTCGCCGCCGTTGTCGCCGTCGATGCCCTTGACCTGGCGCGGGGTGTTGTCGAGTTCGCTCAGGCCCATGGACTGGGCCAGCCGGCGCGCCGGGTCGATGGTGAGCACCACGGTGCGCCGCCCGTGCACCTCGGCCGCCCGCAGCCCGACCGCGGCCGCGGTCGTGGTCTTGCCCACCCCGCCGGCGCCGCAGCACACGACGATGCGGGTCGCGGGGTCGGCCAGCAGACCGTCGACGTCGAGTCGTTCAGCGGTCACATCAGCCACTACTCCAGCGTAATCCGTTGGGGATCGGGAACACCGGGACTGTGGCGGGTCACGCACGCATCAGGGCGGCGGCCAGCTCGTCGAGCCCGGCCTGATCGACGCCGCGGGGCAGCAGCGGCAGCTCGACCAGCGGCCGGCCCGCCTCGGCGAGCTCGGTGCGCAGCGTCTCCTCCAGCTCCTGCCGGGTCAGATGCGCCTTGACCTCGGTGGCCAGCCCGTTGACGGTGGCCGCGTCGGCCGGCAGCCCGGCCTCGGCCAGGCCCCGCTTGAGCTCGGCCTTCGTCACCTTGCCGGCCGTGGCCAGCGCCGGCCGGGTCGCGTTGAGCACGATCCGGCCGACCGGGATCCGCAGCGTCTCCAGCTCGGCGATGGCGTCCAGAGTTTCCTGTACGGGCATCTCCTCGAGCAGCGTGACCACGTGCACCGAGGTGATCGGCGAGCGCAGCAGCGACGCGACCCCCTCGCTCTGGGTCTTGATCGGGCCCATCTTGGCCAGCTTCGCCGTCTCGGCCGTCACGTTGAGGAACCGGCCGATCCGGCCGGTCGGCGGGGCGTCGAGCACCACCGCGTCGTACGCCCGGCGGCCGTCCGCCGACCGGGTCGTGGCCTCCTTGACCTTGCCGGTGAGCAGCACGTCGCGCAGGCCCGGGGCGATCGTGGTGGCGAAGTCGATGGCGCCGACCTTGCGCAGCGCCCGCCCGGCCGCGCCCAGGTGATAGAACATGTCGAGATATTCGAGGAGGGCCTCCTCGGGGTCGACCGCGAGCGCGCGCACCTCGCCGCCGCCGGCCACCTTCGCGATCCGCAGCTCCTTGTAGGGCAGCGGCTCGGTCTCGAAGAGCTGGGCGATGCCCTGCCGGCCCTCGACCTCGACCAGCAGAGTGCGCCGGCCACCCGCGGCCAGCCCCAGCGCCAGGGCCGCGGCGACGCTGGTCTTGCCGGTGCCGCCCTTGCCGGTCACCACATGCAGCCGCGCCGGCCATCTGTTGACGTGCTCACCACCCATGCCCTCAACCGTACGGCGCACGGTCAGCCGGTCACATCGCAGACCAGCCAGCCAGTCTTGCGGATCACGGTGAACTCGAGCTCCTGCGACGCCGTCTTCTCGTCCGCGGTCGACATCGTGAGCTCGACCGCGACCCTGGCCCGGTCGTCGTCGTTCTCGGTGATCTCGGGATCGTTCCAGCGGAAGACCGGGTCGGTGTAGCCCTCCGCGTACGCCTTGATGTCCGACACCCGGTCGGCGATCTTCGTCTCGTCGCGGGCCTCGCGGCAGACCAGGTCGTCGGCGGCGGTGGCGTCCTGATTGGTGTAGACGGCGGTCAGAAACTTGCTGACTGCCGTGGACGGGTCGGGCGAACCCGGGTTGTCGGCGTCACGGAGCAGGAAGTAGGCCGACACGGCGCCGCCGCCGCAGAGAAACAGCGTGCCGACGAGCGCGAGCGAGACCCAAAGGGCGCCGCGGCGCTTCGGCTGCCCGGGCTCGGCCGGCACCTGATAGGGCTGCGCGGGGCCGGCCCAGATCGGCTCGGGCGGCGGCGGGGTCTCGGAGGGCACCGAGTGGTGATAGGCCAGATGCTCGGGCGGCGTGGTCTGCCACTCGCCGGGCGCCTCGTGCCGGGCGTGCCACGGCTCGGTCGCGGGTGGGGGCTGCCAGCCGCCGGGCTGGCCCTCGGCGGCGTGCGCGGGCTCGTGCACCGGCGGGATGACCTGGGTGCTGTCGTGCCCACCGGCCTCGTCGGCGAACGTGCCGGGCGGCGGCCACTGCTGCTCGTGCGGGTCGGGCGGGGCGTCGATGAAGTCGATCACAGGCGGCCGGGGCGGCGGGGCCGCGGCGGCCGGGCCGGCCGGGGGCCACTCCTGCGGCGGCCCGGGCGCCGGAACGGGCTCCTGGGGCGGGATGGGCTGCGGCGGCTCGGGCTCCGGGGAGGGCATCGGCGTGGGCTCGGGATGACCCGGCAACCCACCGTGCGGGTCCGTCATACAGCCCTCCGTGATCACTCGGTTACCGATCGGCCCTGCGGCTCGCTCAGCCTAGCCAAACGGGCCGGTCCGCGGGCCCTAAGCTGACCCGGTACCGACGATTAGGGAGTAGACGAGCGATGCAGAAGTGGGAGTACGTGACCGTGCCCCTGCTGGTCCACGCGACCAAGCAGATCCTCGACAACTGGGGCGAGGACGGCTGGGAACTGGTGCAGGTTGTTCCCGGGCCGAACCCGGAGCAGCTCGTGGCCTACCTCAAGCGGCCGAAGTCGTGACCACGCCGATCAGCGGTGAGGGCGGCGTCGACGCGTACGCGCGGCTGGCCGAGCTGGGCCTGACCCTGCCCAAGGTGGTGCCGCCGCTGGCCGCCTACGTGCCGGCCGTGCAGACCGGCAACTACGTGTACGTCTCGGGCCAGCTCCCGCTCGTCGAGGGCAAGCTGCCCCAGGCCGGCAAGGTTGGCGCCGAGGTCACCGAGGAGCAGGCCGCCGAGCTGGCCCGCCTGTGCGCGCTCAACGGCCTGGCCGCGATCGAGTCGCTGGTCGGCCTGGGCCGCGTTGTCAAGATCGTAAAGTTGACCGGCTTCGTCGCGTCGGCCCCCGGCTTCACCGGTCAGCCCGCCGTCATCAACGGAGCGTCGAACCTCTTCGGCGAGGTCTTCGGCGAGCAGGGGCGGCACGCGCGCAGCGCCGTCGGCGTGGCTGAGCTGCCGCTCAACTCCCCGGTCGAGGTGGAGATCATCGCCGAGGTGCAGTAAAAATCAGCTCAGCCTTCAGTCGGGTCAAGGGTGGCGGCGGGGCTGAGGACGGCCCGGTGGTTGCTAAGAGTTACCTGAGCGGGCACTGAGATCGCACATCCGGTCCTCTCGGAACACCCCATGCGCGACGTAAGATTTCGCGCATGGGGGGTGCTGCGCCGGAAGGGCTGCCGGGCTGGGTGACGCTGCTGCGCGCGCCCAACCCCGGTCCGATGACCCTGGACGGCACGAACACCTGGGTGCTGCGCGCGCCCGGCGAGACCCACGGCGTGGTGATCGACCCCGGCCCGCTCGACGAGAGCCACCTCTCCCGGATCGCCGGCCAGGGGCCGTACGCGTTCATTCTCATCACGCACGGTCACCACGACCACGTCGAGGGCGCCGCCCGCCTCTCCGAGCTGCTCGGCGGCACGGTCGTGCTGGCCGCCGACCCGGCCCACTGCGTCGCCGGCGAGCCCCTCGACCCCGAGGAGCACCTGGGCACGGCTCAGCTCGAGATCTCGGTGCTGGACACCCCTGGGCACACGGCCGACTCGGTGTGTTTTCTGGTCGAGCACGGGAACGCCCGCCTGATGTTCACCGGCGACACGATCCTCGGACGTGGCACGACAGTGGTCGCCCATCCGGATGGCGACCTGGGGGCCTATCTGGGCAGTCTCGAGCGCCTCACCGCGTACGGGGAAATGGCGATGCTGCCCGGCCACGGGCCCGTGCGCGCGGACGTGGCCGCCGTCGCGCGGGCATATCTCGATCACCGGCGCGAGCGGTTGGCGCAGGTGGAGGCGGCAATGGCGGCCGGCGCCCGCACCGCCGAGCAGGTCGTCGACATCGTCTACCCCGACATCGACCCGGGCGTCCGGTTCGCGGCGATCTGGTCGGCCGCCGCGCAACTGGATTATCTGAATCACAAAATCGGGGAATCAGGAACACCCGCGGGCAGGTTGGATCCGCTGTGACCTGTCCTGTGTGTGGAACCGTCGCCGTTCCGGGCGCCCGCTTCTGCCACAACTGCGGTGCGGCGCTGCCGGCGGCGGCCACCCTGCCGGCGGCCGAGCGGCGCATCGTCACCGTGCTGTTCGGCGACCTGTCCGATTTCACCTCCTGGTCGGAGGACCTCGACCCCGAGCGGGTCGGCGCGGTCACCGACCGGGTGCTGGCCGCCCTCGCGGGCGCGGTCAAGACCTTCGGCGGTCACGTCGACAAGCTGACCGGCGACGGCATCATGGCGGTCTTCGGCGCCCCGGTGGCCCATGAGGACGATGCCGAGCGGGCGGTCCGGGCCGCGCTCAGCATGCAGCGCGCGGTGCGCCGGGTGCTCGACGACGAGCGTGGCGGCGGCGCCCCGCTGGGCCTGCGCGTCGGCCTGAACACCGGCGAGGTCGTGGCCGGCCTGCAGGCGGGCATCGAATACACCGTCATCGGCGACACCGTGAACACCGCGGCCCGGCTGGCCGACGCGGCCGCGGTCGGCGCGGTCTACGCCGGCTCCCGCACGAGCGGCGGCACCCGGCACGTCGCCTCCTGGCGGCAGCTGCGCCCGCTGCGGCTCAAGGGCAAGCGCGAGCCGGTGCCCGCGTTCGAGCTGCTCGGCCTGCACGACGCGCCGGGCACCCGCTCCGGCCTGGGCGACGAGGCGCCGTTCGTGGGCCGCGAGACCGAGCTCGGCCGGGTGGCCGGGCGGCTGGCCGAGGCGATCGACTCCGGCACCGCGCGCGTGATGGTGATGACGGCCGAGGCGGGCATCGGCAAGTCCCGGTTCGCGGGCGAGGTCAAGCGGCTCGCCGCCGGTTACGACGTGGGCAACGGGCGCTACGCGGCGCACACCGGGGCCCGGGTGCTGCGGGTGCGCTGCCGCGCGTTCGGCGAGCGCCGCCGGTTCGCCCCGCTGGCCGACCTCGTACGGAAATCGGTGGGTCTGCCCAAGGACGTGGTGGCCACCGTCGGCCGCACGGTGGTCGAGGAGCGGCTGCGCAAGCTGGCGAACCGGCTGGGACACGACGGCGAGCCGGCCCCGATCGACATCGACCGGCTGCTGGCCCTGCTCGGCTATGGTGAGGCCCCGGCCAACCCGGTCGGCCCGGCCACCGGCGCCGACTGGCAGCCCAGCAGCAAGCGGGCCGACGCCGAGGCGCTGTCGTCAGCCGTGGCCGAGCTGCTCACCGCCCTGGCCGCCGAGGCGCCGCTGGTGGTGATCGTCGACGACCTGCACGACGCCACCGCGTCGACCGTGGACGCCCTGGGCCGTACGCTCTCGCTGCTCGACGGCCCGGTCGTGGTGCTGCTGCTGGGCCGGCCCGAGCTGGTGCGGACGGCGGGGGCGCTGACCCGCCTGGCCGACGCCGAGGTGCACACCCTGCCCCCGCTGCGCGGCGCGGACGCCTCCCGGCTGCTCACGTCCTATCTGAACGGCGGCAAGCTGCCGCAGCCGGACACCGACCGGCTGCTCGCCACCGCCCAGGGCAACCCGTTCTACCTGGCCGAGATGGTCACGCTGCTGATGGAGCGGGGCGCGCTGACCCCGGCCGTGGGGGCCAACGCGGCCGGCAAGTGGCAGCTCGCCGACGGCTCGCTCGGCCGCCAGCTGCTCTCCCGCGACCTGGCCGCCGTGCTCGCGGCCCGCATCGACGCGCTGCCGGCCGAGCCCCGCTCGGTGCTGCGCGACGCCGCGGTGGTGGGCGACGCGGTGCCGACCGGTGTCATCGAGGCGCTGCGCGAGCGGCGGGCCTCGAGCGACGCGCGGCCGGGGGCGGTGGCCGCGGTCGAGCTCGAGCGCTCGATCGACGAGCTGCTGCAGCGCCGCATGCTGCACCGCTCGCGCGGCGGTTACGCGTTCACCACCCCGCTCATGCGCGAGGCGGCGTATTCCGGCATCGGCAAGGCCGACCTGGCCGACCGCCACGCGTACCTGGCCAACTGGGCCGCGCCCGAACATCTGGGCAGCACCGGCTACGACACGACGGCCCGGCTCAACCTGACCGACAACGAGCGCGACGCCTTCGTGGCCGCGCACGCCGAATGCGCGGTCGAGCTGGCCGACGCCGTACGCCTGCGGCCCGAGGCGGCCGTCCGCGACGTCGCCCCGCTCGGCGTCTCCGCGCTCGGCCGGCTGGCCCGCCGCGCGCTGGCCAACATCGAGCCGGCCGCCTCGATCGAATACGCCGAGCGGGCCGCGGCCCTGGCCGGCGAGGGCCTGCCGCTGCCCGATCAGCTCGTGCACGCCCGCGCGCTGCTGCGCCTGGGCCGCGCCGAGGAGGCGCTGGCGCACGGCGAGAAGATCGCCAAGAGCGCCGCCGACGAGCCGGTCAACCGGGCCGAGGCCCTGCTGGTGGTCGGCCGGGCGCACGAGGCGATGGGCGACAGCGGCCGTGCGGTCGCCGCCTGGCAGGAGGCGCTCGAGGTGGCCACCGAGGCCGAGCTGCTGCCGGAGCGGGCCAACGCGATGCGCCGGCTCGGCATGGCCGACTTCCTGGCCGGCCGGCTCAGCCAGGCCAGCAGCCGGTTCGCCGCGGCCTATCAGGTGACGCTGGCCGCCGGCGACCGGCACGGCCAGGCCTGGGCGCTGCAAAACCTGGCCTGGGTGACCACCACCCGGGGCGACTTCGCGGGCACCGACGCGGTGCTCGGCCGGGCGGCCCGGCTCTTCGCCGAGCTGGGCGACCCGGTCGGCCGCTCGTGGCTGCGCGGCACGACGGCGTTCGCCCGGCTGCTGGCCGGCCGGCTGCAGGAGTCCCGGCGCCTGGCCCGGGTGTTCCTGCCGTTCGGCGACCGGGTCGGCGAGGCCTGGGCCGTGGGCACGCTGCGGGCCGTCGAGGCGTACGCGGCCGCCGAGCTGGGCGAGCTGGCCGAGGCGGACGGCGAGGCGCGGCGGGCCTATCGCGACTTCAACGCGGTCGGCGACGACTGGGGCCGGGGTCTCGCGCTGGTCGTGCGGGGCGCGACAGCCCGCGGGCTGGGCGAGTTCGACCACGCGCACGATCTGCTGTCCGACGCGCTGGGCTACGCCGACCGTACGGGTCATCCGCTGTTGCTGGGCATGGCCGGCACCCTGCGCGGGTTCGTCGCGCTCAACCGGGGCGACCTGACCGCGGCCGAGGCCGACGCCCGCCGGGTGATGACCGCCGTCGAGCCGCACAACCCGATGGCCCCGGCCCAGGTCGGCCCGCGGGTGCTGCTGGCCGAGGCCCGGCTGCGGGTCGGCGACGCCAAGACCGCGATGGGGCTGCTGGCCCCGATCGCCACCGACACCGGGGCGCCGTCGCTGTTGTTCTCGCGGCGGCACGCCCTGGCGTCCTATGCCGCCGCGCTGCTGGCCGACGGTCAGGACGGCGCCGCGCTGACCTGGATCGGCCGGGCCCTCGAGGTGAAGGCCGAGGACGTGCGCAGCTCGGTGCAGGCGGCCATGGTGCACGCCCGGGTGCTGGCCGCGGCCGACCGGTGCGAGCAGGCCCGGGAGGCGGCCGAGGAGGCGGTTCTGCTGGCTTATTCGACCGAGCAGACGAGCGAGCGGGTGGCGGCCGAGGAGCTGCGGGCGGCGCTCGCGACCACGGGTGTCGAGGCGGCTCCGGCGGCGAGTGTCGCGTACGCGTCCGACCGGCCCGGATGATCTCCGGCGAACCTGGCGTATTTTCAAATCCATGACAGGAACCCGGCTGCGATGACCGAGACACCGAGCGGGGCGCTACCGGCTCCGTACGTGCCTGGCATGTCCGGGTTGTCCGTGATGGCGCGTGGTGGTTACGCCACCGTCTATCGCGCGATGCAAGACTCCGTGGGCCGCGAGGTCGCCATCAAGGTGGAGAATCGCCGCCTCGAGAGCGACCGTGACCAGGCCCGCTTCCTGCGCGAGGCGCGCGCGGCGGGTCGCATGTCGTCGCACCCGCACGTCGTCGACCTGTTCGACGTCGGCGTCACCGTCGACCAGCACCCTTACTTGATCATGGAGCTGTGCGACGGGTCCTACCTCGAGCGGATGCGCCGCTCTCCGCTCGGCGCGGCCGAGACCAAAGACCTCGGCATCAAGATCGCCGACGCGTTGGTGCACTCGCACGCCAACGGGGTGCTGCACCGCGACGTGAAGCCCGCCAACATCCTGTATTCGCAGTTCAACTCGGCCGTGCTGGCCGATTTCGGGCTGGCCGTCCTCGGCGAGATGCGCGACTCCTCGGTGACCCTCGAGGTGCTCACCCCGGCGTACGCGCCGCCCGAGATGTTCGCCCACGACGAGCCGAGCGGCGCGGTCGACGTCTACGCGCTGTGCGCCACGCTCTACGCGGTGATGCGGGGCCGGCCGCCACGCTGGGACGGCGACCGCAGCCCCAGCCTGCTCACCTTGATGGACCTGTTCCACCAGCCGATCCCCGACCTGCCCGGGGTGCCGCCCGCGCTCACGCACATCCTGCGCTGGGGCATGGCCAACGACCCGGCCCGGCGGCCGACCGCGCAGCAGCTGCGCGAGCTGCTCACCAACGTGCAGCTCAACCCGCCGATCAACAACTACGTGCCGCCGCCCCGGCCCGGCCCGAGCGACGACACCCCGACGATCCGCAACCCGCGCGCGGCCAAGACCCCGAAGAAGAAGTGGCCCTTCGGCGGGCTACTCGGGAGCCAGGACCGCTAGCAGCTCGCCGGTGTCGACCTCGGTGCCCGGGTGCACCGGCAGCGAGGCCACGACGCCGGCGCTCGGCGCGTGCACCGGGTGCTCCAGCTTCATCGCTTCCAGCGTGAGCAGCAGCTCCCCGGCGCGCACCCGCTGACCGGGCACGACCAGCACCCGGCGGACGGCCCCGGGCAGCGGCGCGATCAGCGAGCCCTCCACCGCGTCGGGCGCGGGCAGCGGGAAACGGGACAGGCCGCGTAGCGCCACCGAGCCCTCCGGGCTGTCCACGTACGAGACGTCGCCCACCCGGTGCACGTTGAAGGTCAGCCGGATGCCGTTGACGTCGAGCACCACCCGCTCGTCGCCGGCCTGCACGACCACCGTCTCGGGATAGTCGGCGGCCACCGGCGCCTGCCCCAGCCCGGCCAGGTCGAGCTCCTCGGGGTCGACCGTGCGCACCCACCAGCCCGCCAGCTCGCCGTGCCGGTTCATCCGATAGCCGACCTCGACCGGGCCGGCCGGGCCGTCGTAGACCGCCGTCTGCGAGCCCGACGGCACGTTGCGCCAGCCGGACGGCATCGAGCCCAGCACGGTCGCGCCGGCCCGGCGGGCGGCCGCCCCGGCCAGAGCGGCGGCCAGGCACGAGAGGCGTACGGCGTCGACCGCCGACAACAGCGGGGCGAACACCTCGGGCCGCCGGTCGAGAAAGCCGGTGTCGACGTCGCCGGTGCGGAACGCGTGGTGCCGCAGCGCCCGCACGAGCAGGTCACGGTTGGTGGCCACGCCGTGGATCTGGGCCCGGGTCAGGGCCGAGGCCAGCATCCGGGCCGCCTCCTGCCGGGTCGGCGCCCAGGCGATCAGCTTGGCCAGCGTCGAGTCCTGGTGCACGCCGATCACCGAGCCGTCCCGCACCCCCGCGTCGAGGCGCAGGCCGGGGGCGGGCAACGGGCGGAACCGGCCGGCCACGTCGGGCACGGCGAACCGGTGCAGGGTGCCGGTCGCGGGCAGCCAGGCGTACGCCGGGTCCTCCGCGCACAGCCGCACCTCGATCGCGTGCCCCCGGATCGGCGGCGGCCCCGGCATCGGCAGGCTGCCGCCCTCCGAGACGAGCAACTGCAGCCGTACGAGGTCGTAGCCCGAGACGCACTCGGTGACCGCGTGCTCGGCCTGCAGGGTCGGGGTGAGCTCGAGGAACCAGAAGTCGCCGTTCGGGTCGAGCAGGAACTCGACCGCCCCGGCCCCGACGTAGCCGAGCGCCCGCACGGTGACGATCGCCGCGCGGCACAGCTCCTCGCGCAGCCCCGGGTCCACGGCCGGCGACGGCGTCTCCTCGATGATCTTCTGATAGCGCCGCTGGATCGAGCACTCGCGCTCGCCGAACGGGATCACCGCGCCGTGCTCGTCGGCCAGGATCGGCACCTCGATGTGCCGCACGTCCTCGACGTACGGCTCGCAGTAGACCTCGCCGCCGACCTCGCGCCGGGTGGAGGCGAGCGCCTCGACCAGGGTGGCCGCGTCCCGTACGACCCGCAGGCCGGCGCCCCCGTGGCCGGTGTCCGGCTTGATCAGCACCGGGAAGCCGGGCACCTCGGCCGGGTCGGTGAAGCTGGCCAGCACCGGCACCCGGGCCTCGGCCACCAGCGCCTTGGTCTCGCGCTTGCTGCGCAGCACGCCCAGCGTCTTGGCCGGGGCGCCGACCCAGATCATCCCGGCGTCGGCCACGGCCGAGGCGAAGTCGGGGTCCTCGGCCAGCTCGCCGATGCCGGGGTGGATCGCGTTGGCCCCGGAGCGCTGGGCCGCGGTGATGATCAGGTCTCCGCGCAGGTACGAGGAGCGGGGTGTGCCGCCGTCCAGGCGTACGGCGTAGTCCGCCTCCTCGACGTGGGGGGCGTCGGAATCGGCGTCGGAGTAGACGGCGACCGTCTCGATGCCGACCAGGCGGCAGGTGGCGAACACCCGGCGGGCGGTCTCACCACGGTCGGCCACCAGAAGACGTCGGATCACTGGTCTACCTTTCCGGCTCGGAAGGCGCCGCCGTGCCCCGCGCCCTCGACGACCGCGCTGTGCACGGCGGAGAGGCAGAGGCCGAGCACGGTGCGCGTGTCGCGGGGGTCGATGACGCCGTCGTCGTCCCCGCCGCCGGCCGGGCCGTCGGCGGGCCAGCTGAAGGCGAAGCGGGGGTCGCCGGTGCGTCCGGTGTTGAGGGCGAGCAGGGGCACGGTGGAGTGCGCGAGCGCGTCCACCGCCGGTGAGCCGAGGGTGCCGGTCTCGTCGCGCTGGAGCAGCAGCAGCGACGTGTCGGTGGCGTTCGCGAGCTGGATGAAGTGCACCGCCTTCTGGGTGTCGGCCGCGGTCGGCGGGACGTCGGCGGCGGCCAGCACCCCGATCGGATAGCCGTGCAGCTCGCCCCAGCCGGCCAGCAGGGCGGCCCCGACGGCCGGCTTGAACTCGTCGAACTCGCTGCCGTCGAGCAGCCGGGCCAGCACCTCGCGCGGGTCGAACAGCGTGGACAGCCCGGCCAGCGCGAGCAGGTCCTCGGCGTCGTACTTGGGCTCGGCGGGCGGGAAGGTGCGGGGCGGGGGGCCCGCCTTGCGCCAGTTCAGCCGGCGTACGCACTGACGGGCCAGGCGCATGGCGTCGCGCTCGTCCTCGGCCAGCTGGTCGGCCGGGGCCGCCGCCGCGCGGACGTCGGAGCCGTTCGCGGCGGCCCGGGGGCGGGGATGGGTCAGCAGCTTGGCGTGCCCGCGCACCATGATCGTGTAGTCGGCGAGGGCCGGCAGATACGCGGTGTCACCGCTGGTCGGCCCGAAGACTACACAGACGGTGGGCACGCGCCGGGTGGACAGCCGGCTCAGGTCACGCGCGATGCTGCCGCCCGGCGGTGGCCCCGCCCCGGGGCTCTCGGCGGCCGACTCGACCAGGTTGACCAGCGGCAGACGGTCGGCCGAGGCGATCCGGGCGGCCCGGCGGATCTTCTCGACCGCGTACGGGTTGGCCGCCGTTCCCTCGACGGTGGGGTCGGTCGCGATGATCATGCACTCGACGGCCTCGACCACCCCGACGCCGGTGACCACGCCCGCGCCCACCGGGAACTCGGTGCCCCAGCCCGAGACCGGCGACAGCTCCAGGAACGGGGCGTCCTGGTCGAGCAGCATCTCGATGCGCTCGCGGGGCAGCAGCTTGCCGCGCGCGTGATGCCGGGTGACCGCCCGTTCGCCGCCGCCCGCGCGGGCCTCCTCGAGCGCCGCCTCGAGCCGGTCGAGCCGGTCGAGGGTGGCGTTGCGGGCCTCCGGATAGCCGGGGGTGCGCGGGTCGACGGCGGTGTCGAGCACGGTCACGTCGGTACCCCGATGCGCTGTACGCCCCCCACCATGTTCAAAGCCGCGCCCTCTCGTATCCGCCGGTGCCTCTCGACCACCTCCACAACGAGTGGTCGAGTGGGTGCGACACGGATGCGAAAGCTGCTGGTTTGTACCCTTTTCAGGGGGTAATACACGAGTTTTAGGGGCCGCCCCATCGGGACGGCCCCTGCAAGCTACTGAGGGTCAGACGCGAGCGCGCCGCGCGAGGCGCTCAGGGTCCAGGATGATCACGCTCTTGCCGTCCAGCCGGAGCCAGGCGCGCGAGGCGAAGTCGGCCAGCGCCTTGTTCACCGTCTCGCGGGACGCCCCGACGAGCTGGGCCAGCTCCTCCTGGGTGAGGTCGTGCGTGACGCGCAGCACACCACCGTCGCGGGTGCCGAACCGGCCGGCCATCTGCAGCAGGTTTTTCGCGACCCGGCCGGGCACGTCGGTGAAGATCAGGTCGGCCAGCGCGTCGTTCGTGCGACGCAGGCGACGGGCGAGCACCCGCAGCAGCTGCTCGGCGATCTCGGGCCGGTTGTTGAGCCACGGACGCAGCGACGTCTTCTTGAGCCGGGCCATCCGGGCGTCGGTCACCGCGGTCGCGGTCGCCGTGCGGGGGCCGGGGTCGAACAGCGAGAGCTCGCCGACCATGTCGGACGGGCCCATGATCGAGACCAGGTTCTGCCGGCCGTCAGCCGCGCGCCGGCCCAGCTTGATCTTGCCGGACAGCACGATGTACAGGCTGTCACCGGCCTCGCCCTCGTTGAACAAGACGTCGCCCTTGCGGACTTCGACCGTGTCCATCTCTTTGGCGAGCGCCTCGGCGGCCTCCGGGTCAACACCCTGGAAGATCCCGCTGCGCGCCAGTACCTCATCCATCGTCCGCACCTCCGAACACGCGCAACGCCTGCGCTCGATCAGTCTAGGCGCACGCGGGCGGGAATCGGGCGGGCACCCCTTGATCTAGATACCGCAGGGTAACCAGTCCCGCCGTGACGGGCAGTATTTTTCGTCGCCCAGGGTAGGCGACGACAAGCCTTTCGACGGTTCGTCCGCGTCGCCACCTGAAGGTATCGTCGCCGTCGATGAATTCCCACCCCCCGCATCGAAGGCCGGGCATTTTCGGGCGGCCCGTCCTTACTGTCGCTATTGTCCTGGCGGTTCTGGCTGCGCTGGGTATCGGCGGGGTCGCTTTCGCGAACCGGTCCCCCGGTGACTCGGCTGCGCAATGGCGGGAGGGACCGGCTTCTCCTTCCTCTCCCGCCTCGTCGGCGCCGGCCGCGCCGCCGCCGACCGAGTCCGCCACCGTCGATGAGGGCGCCGTCACACTGTCGGCTACCGGCGACATCATGATGAGCAACGCGCCAAACCGGATGCCCCCGGCGAACGGCGAGGGATTCTTCGACTCGGTCAAGGCGGCGCTCGCCTCCGACCTCGTGATGGGCAACCTCGAGCAGCCGCTGACCGAGAACACGGGGGCCTCCAAGTGCGGGTCGCCGCCGTCGCCCAACTGCTTCGCGTTCCGCTCCCCACCGGCGTACGTGAAGCACCTCTCGGACGGCGGGTTCGACCTCGTCAACACGGCCAACAACCACGCCAAGGACTTCGGCACCCAGGGCGCGCGCAACACCCGGGCCACGCTCGACGAGGCCGGCATCAAGGCCACCGGCAACACCGACGAGATCACCGTGGCCGAGGTCAAGGGGGTCAAGATCGCGGTCGTCGGCTTCTCGTCGTACGCCGGGGCCAACAGCCTGATCGACCTCGACCAGGCCCGCTCGGTCGTCGAGTCGGCCAAGGGCCAGGCCGACCTGGTCGTCGTGCAGGTGCACATGGGGGCCGAGGGCTCCGAGAAGCAGCACGTACGGCCGGGCACCGAGACGTTCCACGGCGAGAACCGGGGCGACCCGATCAAGTTCAGCCACGCGGTCGTCGACGCCGGGGCCGACCTGGTCGTCGGGCACGGGCCGCACGTGCTGCGCGGCATGGAGTTCTACAACGGCAAGCTGATCGCGTACAGCCTGGGCAACTTCGCCGGCGGCGGGCGCACGCTCTCGCGCGGCGGCGTCCTCAAGTACGGCGGGATCCTGCAGGTCACGCTGGGCAAGGACGGGTCGTACGGGGGTGGCAAGCTGCTCTCGACCTACATGAACGACAACGGCCTGCCGACCCGCGACGAGTCGAACGAGCAGGGCCGCAAGCTCGTGGCCCAGCTCAGCAAGCAGGACTTCCCCGACACCGGCGTGAAGATCGGCGCGGACGGTTCGATCACGCCGTCCGCGTGACGATTCCTGTCGGCGGGGCGACGTACTCTTTAGCGGTGACTCCGGTGGCAGCGGCAAAACGGTTCGCGGCGGAAACGCCCATCGGGCGCAAGCGGCGGGCCCGCAAGATGGCCCGCGTCCTGACCGAGACGCATCCCGACGCGCATTGCGAGCTCGACTTCACCAACCCGCTCGAGCTGGCCGTGGCCACGATCCTGTCGGCGCAGACCACCGACGTCCGGGTCAATCAGGTCACCCCCGCGCTGTTCAAGCAGTATCAGACCGCCGCCGACTACGCCGGGGCCGACCGCGCCGCGCTCGAGACCCTGCTCAAGCCCACGGGCTTCTTCCGGGCCAAGACCGACTCGCTGATCAAGCTGGGTCAGGCGCTGATCGAGAAGCACGGCGGGGTGCTGCCGGCCACGCTGGCCGAGCTGGTCGCCCTGCCCGGCATCGGCCGCAAGACGGCCAACGTCATCCTGGGCAACGCGTTCGGCGTCCCCGGCATCACGG
This sequence comes from Paractinoplanes lichenicola, assembly GCF_016785085.1. Classification (GTDB taxonomy): domain Bacteria; phylum Actinomycetota; class Actinomycetes; order Mycobacteriales; family Micromonosporaceae; genus Actinoplanes; species Actinoplanes lichenicola. The sequence continues at coordinate 63,398 of NZ_JAENHO010000023.1, read as the reverse complement.
TCGACACCCACTTCCGCCGCCTCACCAACCGCTTCGGCTGGGTGAGCGAGGAGGACCCGGTCAAGATCGAGTTCCTGGTGGCCGACCTGATCGAGAAGCGCGACTGGACCATGCTGTCGCACCGGGTGATCTTCCACGGGCGGCGGGTCTGTCACGCGCGCAAGCCCGCCTGCGGGGCCTGCACCCTGGCGTCCATGTGCCCTTCGTACGGCACCGGCCCGACCGAGGCGGCCGCGGCGGCCAAGCTGCTCAAGGGGCCGCGCGCCCGCGAGCTGGCGGTCGCCGCCGGGGTCGACCCCGACCTCGTGCCGGCCGCGGCGGTCGCCGCGCCGGACGTTCCGTGAGCCGCCCGCGGCTGTCCGCCGCGCCGCTCGCGTTGCTGCTTGTACTGGCGACCGCTGCCTGCGGCGGCGACGAGCCGGCCGTGGCCTCGCCCTTCGCCGGCTGCGAGGCCCTGACCGCCCCGCCACCGTCGGCCGCTCCGGTCTCCGCCACCACCCCGCCCTCGGCTCCGCCGTCGTCCGCCGCCGCGGGCGGTTCGGCGCTGGCGAGCCTGCCCGATCTGACGCTGCCCTGCTTCGACGGCGACGACCAGATCTCGCTGCGCGAGCTGCGCGGCCCTGCGGTGATCAACCTGTGGGCCTCCTGGTGCGGCCCGTGCCGCGACGAGCTGCCGGTGATGCAGCGCCTGGCCGACAATGCCGCGGGCCGGCTCACCGTGCTCGGCGTCGACACCGGCGACCAGCGCGACAAGGGCGCGTCCTTCGCCACCGACGCCGGCGTGCGCCTGCCGACCCTGTTCGACGAGAAGAGCGCGCTCCTCAACAACCTCGGCCAAATCAGGCTGCCGATCACCCTGTTTCTCGACTCGGCCGGCCGGGCGTGGCTGCATCCGCTGCCCTTGAAGGCCCCTCAGCTCTCCGAACTGGTCCGCACCCACACCGGCGTGACGGTGACCCCGTGAGCCGGGGACAGGTGCTGGGCCGCCCCGACGGCCTGCCCCAGTGGTTCGACCCGCTGCTGACCCGCGTGGCGACCTGCCGCACCGAAGACTTCACGACGCTGCGGCCCCCGGTGGGCGGCGGCCGGCCCAGCGCCGTGCTGGTGCTGATCGGCGAGGGCGAGCACGGCCCCGACCTGCTCGTCCTGCAGCGGGCGGCGACCATGCGCAACCACGCCGGCCAGCCCGCGTTCCCCGGCGGCGCCACCGACCCCGAGGACGCCGACGCCGTGGCCACCGCCCTGCGCGAGGCCAACGAGGAGGTCGGCCTCGAGCCGTCCGGCGCCGAGGTGCTGGCGCTGCTGCCCGACCTCTACATCCCGGTCAGCTCGTTCGTCGTCACGCCGGTGCTGGCCTGGTGGCGGCACCCGCATCCGGTCAGCCCGCGGCAGCCGGCCGAGGTCGCCCACGTGGCCCGGTTGCCGATCAGTGAACTGGTCGACCCGCAGAACCGTATTCGGGTGCGACACCCCAGCGGCTGGATCGGTCCCGCCTTTCAGGTCCGGGGTCTTCTCGTCTGGGGCTTCACGGCAGGGGTGATCTCGACATTGCTCGACATGGGCGGCTGGGCCAAGCCGTGGGAGCCCGGGGCCCTGGTCGACCTGCCCGACGCGAGCGCGCCGGTGCCCGCGGCCCGGGGTGGGGCGCCCGACGAGGTTCTGCCGTGAGCCACCCCTGGCCAAGCGCCTCTACCCTGGGTGAATGTCCGTGGTCGATTTCTACGCTGGGTGAGGGTCCGTGGTCGATGGCATCCTGATCCTGCTCATGCTGATCTTCGCGATCAGCGGCTACCGCCAGGGCTTCGTCATCGGCGCGCTCTCGTTCGGCGGCTTCTTCAGCGGAGTGCTGATCGGCCTGCAGGTCGGCCCGCTGATCGCCGACCGGTTCTCCGACCCGTCGGCCCGGCTCGTCGTCTCGCTCGTCACGATCTTCGCGCTGGCCGTGCTCGGGCAGACGCTGGCCGGCTGGCTCGGCACCCATCTGCGCCGGGCCATCCAGAGCCGCCCGCTGCAGCGGGTCGACGACGCCGGCGGCGCGGCCATCTCGCTGGTCGCGGTGCTGCTGGTGGCCTGGCTGATCGCGGTGCCGCTCGGTTCGACCCCGTTCCCCGGCCTCAACAAAGAGGTCCGCAACAGCGCCATCCTGGGCGGCATCAACAGCCTGATGCCCGACCAGGCGCAGGCGCTCTCGGCCGCGCTGCGCGACACCCTCGACACCAGCGGCTTCCCCGACGTCTTCGGCGGCCTGACCCCGACCGACGCCAAAGAGGTGGCCGCGCCCGACCCGGCGCTCAAGGGCTCGCAGATCGTCCAGAAGTCGAAGCGCTCGGTCATCAAGGTGCTGGGCACGGCGCCGAGCTGCTCGCGCCGCATCGAGGGCTCCGGCTTCGTCTACACCGACGAGCGGGTGATGACCAACGCGCACGTCGTCGCGGGCACCCGGGACACCGAGGTCGAGGTGAACGGCCGCCGGCTCGAGGCGACCGTCGTCGTCTACGACCCCGATCGCGACCTGGCCGTCCTCTATGTCCCCGGCCTGACGGCGCCGGTGATGCCCTTCGTGAAGGGTCAGGCCAAGACGGGCGCGAGCGCGATCGTGCTGGGTTACCCGCAGGACGGCCCCTACGACGCCCAATCCGCCCGCGTACGCGACGTCGGCCGGATCACCGGCCCCGACATCTACGACTCGGGCGACGTGACCCGCGAGATCTACACGATTCGCTCGCTGGTCCGCAGCGGCAACTCGGGCGGCCCCCTGATCAACACGAACGGCCAGGTGCTGGGCGTCATCTTCGCCGCGGCGGCCGACGACAAAAACACCGGCTTCGCGCTCACCGCCGCCGAGGCCGCCCCCGTGGCCCAGGCCGGCGCAGCCCGTACTAGGGGTGTCCGCACCGGCGAGTGCGCCTGACCCGCCGCATGACCACGTTCGCGCTGGTCGGGTTCGGCTTCCGGGCCGCGGCCGTCCACCGTGTGGCGCAGGCCCTGACCGAGGTCGACTGCGTCGGGGCGGTGGTGCGCGACCCGCGGCGGCGCTCGCTACCAGTGCCGGCCTTCGCCGACCTGGCCGCCTGTGTCCGCGAGACCCGCCCGGATTTCCTGGTCACCGCCGTTCCGAAGGTCGTCAACCCGGCCGTGATCGCCGAGGCCGTCGCGCTTCAGATACCGGTTCTGGCCGAGACGCCACCCGCCCCCGGCCGGCCGGGCCTGCGCGAGCTCTGGGCCACGGTCGGCGCGTCCGGCCTGGTGCAGGTCGCCGAGCAATATCTGCTGATGCCGACGCACGCCGCCCGGCTGGCCGCGGCCCGTACGGGCATCATCGGCGCCCCGACCCAGGTGCAGGTCTCCTCGACGCAGCAGTATCACGCGATGTCGCTGATCCGCGGCCTGCTGGGGGTGGGGCACGCGCCGGCCGCCGTCCGCGCGGTGCGCACGGTCGCGCCCCTGCTCGACCCGCTCGGCCGCGGCGGCTGGACCGGCGACACCGAGCCCAAGCCGGCCACCACCACGATCGCCACCCTGGATTTCGGCGGCGGGCGCTCGGCCGTCTACGACTTCACCACCAACCAGACCCGCAATCTGCTGCGCTTCCGGCGGTTGCTGGTTCGCGGCACGCACGGTGAGCTGCGGGACGACGAGGTCGTGCACCTGGCCGCGCCGCAGACGATCGCGCGCACCGCGATCGTGCGCCGGCAGAGCGGCCACGACCTCGACCTCAACGGCTTCGACACCGAGACGATCATGCTGGGCGACCGGGTGCTCTATCGCAACCCGTACGCGGGCTGCCGGTTCAACGACGACGAGATCGCCACGGCGACCCTGCTCGACGCGATGGCGGCCTGGGTGCGCGGTGCCGGTCCGCCCCCGTATCCGCTGGCCGTCGGCGCCCAGGATCACCTGCTGGCCCTGGCCGTGGAGGAGGCGGCGGACACCGGGCGCGAGGTCGTCACTGCCGCGGAGGCGTGGTCTCCTGCCTGACCCAGTCGAGGTAGGCGGGGTTGCCCGCGAGCACCGGCAGGGCGAGAACACACGGTACGTCGTACGGGTGCTCGAGGTTGGCCCGCTCGACGATGCGCTCGACCAGCTCGGCCCGGGTGTGCAGGGCGACCCGGGCCTCGGCGTCGTCGTGCACCTCGCCCGCCCAGCGATAGATCGAGCGGATCGCGGGAATCTGGTGGCCGCAGGCGGCGAGGCGGTCGTCGACCAGGCGGCGGGTGAAGGCGGCCAGCCACTCGGGGTCGCCCGCGGTGATGACCACCTCGACAATGTCGGTCATTTGGACAGCTCGGCGGCGATCAGCTCGGCGATCTGCACGGTGTTGAGCGCGGCGCCCTTGCGCATGTTGTCGCCCGTGACGAAGAGGTCGAGGGCCCGCGGGTCGTCCATCGCGCGGCGGATGCGGCCCACCCACGAGGGGTCGGTGCCGACCGCGTCTATCGGCATCGGGAACTCGCCCGCCTCCGGGTCGTCGACCAGGATCACGCCGGGCGCGTTGCGCAGCGCCTGCCGGGCCCCCTCGGCGTCGACCTCGGCCGCGAAGACGGCGTGCACCGCGATCGAGTGGGCGGTGACAACCGGCACCCGTACGCACGTGGCCGAGACCTTGAGGGCCGGCAGCGCGAGGATCTTGCGGGACTCATTGCGCAGCTTGAGCTCCTCGGACGACCAGCCCAGCGGCTCGAGCGCGCCCGACCAGGGCACCACGTTGAGCGCGAGCGGGGCCGGGAAGGGGCCGAGCTCGTCGCCGACGGCCTGGCGCACGTTGCCCGGACGAGAGCCCAGCATCCGGTCGCCGGCCACCTTGCTGAGCTGGTCGTGCAGCGTGTCGACGCCGAACTGACCCGCCCCCGAGGCCGCCTGATAGGACGCCAGCACCAGCTCGCGCAGGCCGTACTCGTGGTGCAGCGGCGCGATCGCCATGATCATCGCCATGACGGTGCAGTTCGCATTGGCGACGATGTTGCGCGGGCGGTAGCGCAGGGCCTCGCGGTTGACCTCGGGCACGACGAGCGGAACCTCGTTGTCCATCCGGAAGGCCGCCGAGTTGTCGACCACGGTGACGCCGCGGGCCGCGATGATCGGCGCCCACTGCAGCGACACCTCGTCGGGCACGTCGAACATGGCGACGTCGACCCCGTCGAACGCCTCGGGGGTCAGCTCGGCCACGGTGAGCTGCTCGCCCCGGCAGCTGAGCTGCTTGCCGGCCGACCGCGACGACGCGATCAGCCGGATCTCGCCCCAGACGTTCTTGCGGGAGGAGAGCAGCTCGAGCATGACCGTTCCGACGGAGCCGGTGGCCCCGACGACGGCGAGCGTGGGCTGCGCCATGGCCGGGCTACCGGCCGGTCCCGCCGTAAACCACTGCTTGCTCGCTGCCGCCCAGCTCGAACTGGTCGTGCACGGCGCGGACGGCGGTGTCGAGGTCGTTGTCGCGGCAGACCACGGAGACCCGGATCTCGGACGTGGAGATCATCTCAATGTTCACGCCGGCCTCGCCGATGCAGGCGAAGAAGGAGGCCGCGACGCCCGGGTGCGAGCGCATGCCCGCGCCGATCAGCGACACCTTGCCCACGTGGTCGTCGAAGAGCAGGCTCTTGAACTTGATCTGCTCTTTGATCTTGTCGAGCGCGGCCATCGCGGTCGGGCCGTCGGCCTTGGGCAGGGTGAACGAGATGTCGGTGCGCCCGGTGCCCTCGGTCGACACGTTCTGCACGATCATGTCGATGTTGATCTCGGCCTGGGCCACCGTGTTGAAGATGTGGCCCGCCGCGCCCGGCTCGTCGGGGACGCCGACGATCGTGATCTTGGCTTCGCTCCGGTCGTGCGCGACCCCGGTGATGAGCGCTTGTTCCACGTCAGGGTCCTCCATCGATCCAGTGACCAGGGTGCCGGGCTTGTTCGAGTAAGAAGAGCGTACGTGGATGGGCACCTTGAAGCGCCGTGCGTACTCCACGCATCGCAGCATGAGCACCTTCGCTCCGCCCGCCGCGAGCTCGAGCATCTCCTCGTACGTGATCTGCTTGATGTGCTGCGCGTCGGGCACGATCCGCGGATCGGCGGTGAAGACGCCGTCGACGTCGGTGTAGATCTCGCAGACGTCCGCGTGCAGGGCGGCGGCCAGGGCCACGGCCGTGGTGTCGGAGCCGCCCCGGCCGAGCGTGGTGATGTCCTTCGTGTCCTGCGAGACGCCCTGGAACCCGGCCACGATCGCGATCGCGCCCTCGTCGAGCGCGCCGCGCAGCCGGCCCGGGGTCACGTCGATGATGCGGGCCTTGCCGTGCACCGAGGTGGTGAGCACGCCGGCCTGGGAGCCCGTGTAGGAGCGGGCCTCGTAACCGAGGTTGTGGATCGCCATCGCCAGCAGCGCCATCGAGATGCGCTCGCCCGAGGTGAGCAGCATGTCGAGCTCGCGGCCGGGCGGCAGCGGGCTGACCTGGTTGGCGAGATCCATCAGTTCGTCGGTGGTGTCGCCCATCGCCGAGACCACGACCACGACGTCGTCGCCGGCCTTGCGGGCCGCGACGATGCGCTCGGCGACACGCTTGATGCGCTCGGCCGTCGCGACCGACGAACCACCGTATTTCTGCACCACCAGGGCCACGGCGAACCAATCCTCCGGCTGTTCGTACCGGCGGCGCCGGTCAGGACAATCGCCACCACAGTAGCCGCGCCCCAGGCCGGGGCCGACAGGCGATCCCAGATTCCGGCGAATTCCCCGCGGACACGCGCGACACGCCGAAGCCGCGAAGGGCCCCGCAGCCGGGCGATACGGCCGGCGGAGGCGAGAATGTCTCGGTGCGCCCTTCCTCGATGTCTCGACGTGGTTTGTCCGCGTCGGCCGCCGTCCTGCTCCTGACCGGGGTGGCGGCGTGCTCGGGTGAGTCCGAGGGCGCCCCCGAGCCGACGGCCTCGGTCTCGGCTTCCCCGTCGGCCGAGGTCTTCTCGGGCGCTCGCGGTGCGCTGGCGGCCCGGGCGGCGCGAGCCATGGACACGGCGTACGCGGCTCTCTACACCCTCGACGACGGTCGCGGGCAGCCCCGCAACGTGGTCGCCACGGCCGGCCGCGACGGCACCTGGCGGGTCGACGTCACCGGGGGCGCGCTCGGCGGCACGGCCGACGTCAGCATCGTCTCGACCGCGGCCGGCGTCTTCCAGTGCACGCTGGGCTCGCAGTCCAACCCGATCAGCCCGACCTGCGTCAAGGTCGCCAAGCCGGGCAAGCGCGTGCCGGCCGAATACTCGCCGAAGGTCGAGCGGCTCTTCCGGCAGTGGCTGCCCGTCTTCACCGACCGGCAGCCGGCGCTGGCCGTCACCGAGGTGCCGCCGCTGGCCGGGGCCAAGGGCACGTGTTTCTCGATCGACTCGATCTCGGCGTCGCTGACCGCCCCGGTCGACATCGGCATCTACTGCTACGCCGACGACGGCGTGCTGACCGCGGCCCGGGTCGGGTTCGGCGAGGTCAAGGTGACCAACCAGATCGCCGGTCCGGCCACCGTGCCGCTGCCCGGGCCGGAGACCGCCGGCCCGCCGATGGGCATGGACGCGCCGCCGGCCGTACCCGTGCAACCGACCGGTGTCACCCCCTCGGCCTGAGCGTTCCCACGATCCGGGCTTACGGGTGGCAGCGCCCGAGTTGATCACGTAGGGTCATTTTCGACATGTGGCAGGCGTTTCTTCTCCTTCGCTGCCGCGACGAGGCCCCATTCCAGGCCGGCACCTCGTCGCGGGGCTGACGCGCGCCGCCTTCTCGTCTTCTCTCCCTTTGGAGCAGTCCCACATGTCCACTTCCGCTTTCGACACCCAGCGCTCCAGCAAGATGCCGTTCGAGCGCTACACCCCGTACGAGAAGCAGTTCGCCATTGACCTGCCCGATCGGCAGTGGCCCGCGCGGCACGTCGAGGCGGCGCCCCGCTGGTGCGCGGTCGACCTGCGCGACGGCAACCAGGCCCTGATCGACCCGATGTCGCCCGAGCGCAAGCGGCGCATGTTCATGCTGCTGGTCCAGATGGGCTACAAGGAGATCGAGGTCGGGTTCCCGGCGGCCAGCCAGACCGACTACGACTTCGTCCGCCAGCTGATCGAGCAGGATCTGATCCCCGACGACGTCACCATCCAGGTGCTGGTGCAGTGCCGGGAGCACCTGATCGACCGCACCTTCGAGTCGATCCGCGGGGCCAAGCGAGCCATCGTGCACTTCTACAACTCGACGTCCACACTGCAGCGCCGCGTCGTGTTCGGCCTGGACAAGGACGGCATCACCGACATCGCGACCACCGGGGCGCGGCTCTGCCAGAAGTACGCCGAGATTCACACCCCCGACACCGAGATCTTCTACGAGTACTCGCCCGAGTCCTACACGGGCACCGAGCTCGAGTACGCCCTGGAGATCTGCTCCGCCGTGATCGACGTCATCGACCCGACGCCGGACCGGCCGCTGATCATCAACCTGCCCGCCACGGTCGAGATGGCCACGCCCAACGTGTACGCCGACTCGATCGAGTGGATGCACCGCCACCTGCCCCGGCGCGAGTCGGTCGTGCTGTCGCTGCACCCGCACAACGACCGCGGCACCGCGGTGGCCGCCGCCGAGCTGGGCCTGCTGGCCGGGGCCGACCGCATCGAGGGCTGCCTGTTCGGCAACGGCGAGCGCACCGGCAACGTCGACCTGGTGACCCTGGGGCTCAACATCTTCTCGCAGGGCATCGACCCGATGATCGACTTCTCCGACATCGACGAGATCAAGCGCGCGGTCGAATACTGCAACCAGCTGCCCGTGCACGAGCGCCACCCGTACGTGGGCGACCTGGTCTACACGGCCTTCTCGGGCTCGCACCAGGACGCGATCAAGAAGGGCTTCGCCGCCCTGCAGGCCGACGCCGACGCGGCCGGGGTCGAGATCGACAAGTTCGCCTGGGGCGTGCCCTACCTGCCGATCGACCCCAAGGACCTGGGCCGCAGCTACGAGGCCGTGATCCGGGTCAACTCGCAGTCCGGCAAGGGCGGCGTGGCGTACATCATGAAGGAAGAGCACAAGCTCGACATGCCGCGGCGGCTGCAGATCGAGTTCTCCGGCGTCGTGCAGCACCACACCGACGAGGAGGGCGGCGAGGTCAGCCCGCAGGAGATGTGGGACATCTTCGCCGGCGAATACCTGGTCGACCACCAGACGGCCAAGGCCTTCACGATCGAGAACTACACGACCTCGATCCGGGACGGCAAGGTCGAGATCGACGTCGAGATCTTCCACCGTGGACAGCGGCGGCCGCTGGTCGGCGTGGGCAACGGCCCGATCGACGCGTTCGTGCAGGCCATCGCGCCACTGGGGATCAAGGCGCGGGTGCTCGACTACAACGAGCACGCGCTGACCTCGGGCGGCGACGCCCAGGCCGCGGCGTACGTCGAGGTCGAGGTGGGCGATCGCGCGGTGTGGGGCGTCGGCATCGACGAGAACATCGTGAGCGCCTCGATCAAGGCCGTGACGAGCGCCGTCAACCGCGCGCGCTGACCTTTCACCCAGCGGCATGATCCACTGCGGTACGCCGGGCGCACCAGCCTTACGCTGAGCGGGTGCGCCTACGTACCCCCCTGATCCTCGCCGCTGCCCTGCTCACCCTCTCGGCCTGCGAGGGCGTCTCCCTCGAGCCCGTCCCGACCGACACCCGCTCGACAAAGGACGCCTCGACGTCGCAGACCGAGCTCGACGGACTGAAGGTCGTCACCCGCGCGGGCTCGATGAGCGGTTACAGCCGCGAGAAGTTCCCGCACTGGCGCAGCACCGGCTCGAACTGCGACGTGCGCGACACCGTGCTCAAGCGGGACGGCAAGAACGTCAAGACCTCCGGCTGCAACGTCGTCGCGGGCACGTGGACCAGCTTCTACGACGGCAAGGTGCTCAACGCGCCGGACAAGGTCGACATCGATCACATGGTGCCGCTGGCCAACGCGTGGCGCTCGGGCGCCTCGAAGTGGACGACCGACCGGCGCGAGCAGTTCGCCAACGACCTCGACGACCCGCAGCTGATCGCGGTGTCGGCCGCTGCCAACCGCTCGAAGGGCGACCAAGACCCGTCGACCTGGAAGCCGACCGAATCGAGCAGTTGGTGCGAGTATGCGCAAGACTGGATCGCGGTGAAGGCCAAGTGGAAGCTGACCGTCACCACCAAGGAGAAGAACGCGCTCGAGGACATGCTGGGGAGTTGTTGATGACCACACCCGAGGAGCAGCCGGAGGAGACCGGCCCGGCCGCGGAGGCAGCACCCGCGCCCGCTGAGCCGGCGCCGGCAGAGGCAGCGCCGGCAGAGGCAGCGCCGCTCACCACCGACATCGTGGCCGGGCAGGGCGGGGTGATGACCGACGAGGTCGGCGTCGTGACCGGCGATCTGACGCTGCGCTCGGAGCTCACCGGCGCCGAGGTCGTGGTGCGCGTGCAATACAAGGACGCCGACGAGTGGTATGTCGTGACCGGCGCCAAGGCGACCCTCAAGGACCCGGCCGACCTCGAAGCCGTGCACGCTGTCGTAGTGGGCATCCTGAACCGTCCGGAAGGTTGATCTTCCAGGGCGGTACGGGAGAGCGAAACGCCCCCGTACCGTCCTATGCTCTCCTGGCTTCGAGCCACGAGGGAGAGCCAGCTGTGAGCAAGCGCAAGACCGCCATCCGGGCCGGAGCGGGTGTGGCCGGGGCGGCCGCGGTCGCCGGGGCCGCCTGGATCGCGATCCCGGCCGAGGCCGCCACCACCGGGGTCGTCGCCAGGACCGGCAACGTGGTCGTCTACACCGCCGCGGCCGGCAAGGCCAACTCCGTAGTGCTCACCCGCACCGGCGCCACGGTCACCGTCGATGATGTCCACGGCCTCAAGGCGGGCGCCGGCTGTGCCGCCGTCAAGGGCGACGTCACCCGGATCACCTGCGCCGGCGCGGCGTGGGTCCGCGTCGACCTGGGCGACGGCAACGACACCCTGATCAACAACTCCGGTCTCGGCATGACCGCTTGGGGCCGCGCCGGCAACGACAAGATCACCGGCGGCCCGCTCAAGGACGACGTCTACGGCGGCGCCGGCAACGACTCCCTCTGGGGTCTCGGCGGGGCCGACGCCCTGCGCGGCGAGGCCGGCAACGACGCCGTCTCCGGCGGTGACGGCAACGACCACCTCACCGACGGCACCGGCAACGACAAGGTGCTCGGCGGCGCGGGCGACGACACGATCGTCAACGACCAGGGCAACGACATCATCGACGCCGGCGACGGCAACGACTTGATGGTCACGGGCGCCGACTTCGCCGCGGGCACCGACCGCGACTCGTTCACCGGCGGCTCCGGGATCGACCTCCTCGACTACGCCAAGCGCAGCAAGGCCGTCTCGGCCGACGCCGACGGGGCACGCGGCGACGACGGCTCGGCCGGCGAGGGCGACACCATCAGCGGCTCGGTCGAGGGCATCGCCGGGGGCAAGGGCAACGACCGGCTGATCGGCACGGCACGGATGGACGGGCTGTTCGGCGGCCCGGGCAACGACCTGATCGCGGCCGGCGCCAACGACGATTTCCTCGACGGCGAGGCGGGCCGCGACTCGCTCAACGGCGCGAGCGGCAACGACGAATGCGTGTCGGACGGGAGCGACACCGTCCTCAACTGCGAGGACACTGGGCTCGCGGCCGCAGCCACCAAGGCCAGGCTCGTCTCGACCCTGGCGAGCCTGCGCGCCACCAGCAAAGCCGTCGAGTAGCCGGGGGAAACTGCCATGTCTCGTACGCGCTGGGCCGCTCGATCCGGCCTCGCCCTGCTCACCGTCGGTGGCGTGGGGGCGATCGCGATGCCCGCCGCCCAGGCCGCCACGACCGGGGTCGTCTCGATCGTCGAGTCGCAGGTCGTCAAATATGTCGCCGCGGCCGGCCGGGCCAACCGGGTCGTGCTCACGATGACCGGCGCCACCATGACTATCGACGACGTCTACGGCCTCAAGGCCGGCGCCGGCTGCAAGGCCGTCAAGGGCGACAGCACCAAGGTCACCTGTACGCCCACCGGCGGCCGCCCGGTGATCTGGTCCCGCGTTTATCTGGGCGACGGCAACGACACGATCGTCAACAACAGCGGGCGCGGCGCGACGATCGACGCCGGCGCCGGGAACGACCGGATCACCAGCGGCCCCAGCTCGGACAACGTTCTCGGCGGCCCGGGCAACGACGCCATCTGGGGCAACGCTGGTGGCGACCGGATCGACGGCGGGCCCGGCAACGACGCGATCTCGGGCGGCGACCACGACGACATCCTCCTCGGCGGAAGCGGCCACGACCGGATCTACGGCGGCAACGGGATGGACCAGCTGACCGGCGGGCCGGGCAACGACCTCGAGGACGGCGGCAACGACGGCGACAAGTTCTACAACTGGACCCAGTACGCCGCGGGCACCGACTCCGACACGTTCATCGGCGGCGCGGGTCTCGACATCGTGCAGTACACGAGCCGCAAGCTGCCCCTCACGGTCGACATCGACGGGGCGACCGGCGACGACGGCACCGCGGGCGAGCGCGACACGGTGACCGGCACGATCGAGGGTGTGGTCGGCGGGGCCGGCAACGACCGGCTGATCGGCGGCCCGAACGACAACGCCCTGTACGGCCGCGAGGGCGACGACGTGATCGCGGGTGGCGACGGCAACGACCTCATCGAGGGCGGCCGCGGCCGGGACTACCTCAGCGGCGGCGCCGGCAACGACAACCTGACCGGCGACGATCCGTACGGCGCCCCGAAGTACGCCGACCGGATCTTCGGCGGCACGGGTCGCGACCTGGTGTCCTACGCGAACTACGAGCAGGGCGTCCGGGTCGATCTCAGGGGCTCGAACGGCAACGCGGGCCGGGCCGGCGAGGGCGACTGGATCGCCGCCGACCTGGAGAAGGTCTACGGCAGCTACGGCAACGACGTGATCATCGGCAACGCGGCCGACAACTACGTCTCGGCCTTCAGCGGCGACGACGTCATCTACGGCGGCGACGGCAACGACCACCTGGAATCGGGCTTCGGGGCCAACCGCATCTACGGCGAGAACGGCGACGACGAGGTGCTGGCGACCGGCGGCACGCTCGACGGCGGCCCGAACGCCACCGCGGCCGGTGACGCCTGCCCCTCCCGTACGGGAATGACGGTCGTCAACTGCGAGCGTCTGATCACCTGGCCCTGACCACGGGACAGCGGAAGCGCGGGCATCGATCTATCATGCTTGCGCTTCGATCTTCACGAGAGGAAACACCAGCCGTGAACAAGCGCATTGCCCTCCGCACCGGTGCGGCCGCGATCAGTGCCGCCGCCGTCGCGGGCGCCGCCTGGATCGCGCTCCCGGCCGAGGCCGCCACGACCGGCATCGTCCAGGTCGTCGGGGGCAACATCGTCACGTACACCGCCGCCACCGGCAAGGCCAACACCGTGGTGCTGACCCGCTCGGGCAACCGGGTGACCGTGGACGACGTCTACGGCATCAAGGCGGGCACGGGCTGCTCCGCGGTCAGCGGTGACGTCACCAAAATCAACTGTGCCCTCAAGGTCGCCCCGATCTGGGTGCGCGTCGACCTCGGCGACGGCAACGACACCCTGATCAACAACTCCGGCCTGGGCATGACCGCCTGGGGCCGGGCCGGCAACGACAAGATCACCGGTGGTCCGCTCAAGGACGACGTCTACGGCGGCGACGGCGTCGACTCGATCTGGGGCCTCGGCGGCGGCGACACGCTGCGCGGCGAGGGCGGCGCCGACGCCATCTCGGGTGGCGACGGCGACGACTTCCTGTTCGGCGGGGCCGCCGGTGACCGTCTGCTCGGCGGCAACGGCGAGGACGGCCTGTGGGGCGAGGCCGGCAACGACGTCGTGGACGGCGGCGCCGACGACGACGTGCTCCTGGAGTCGGCCGACATCACCGGTGCGGATGCCGACGCGCTCATCGGCGGCGCCGGCACGCAGGACATCGTCACCTACAGCCAGCGCACCAAGCCGGTCAGCGCGGACGCCGACGGTGTCGCCGGTGACGACGGCCGCACCGGCGAGAAGGACACGATCAGCGGCACGGTCGAGGTCATCATCGGTGGCAACGCCGGCGACCGCCTGCTCGGCACCGCCCGCGAGGACATGCTGCTCGGCGGGCCGGGCAACGACGCGCTCGCGGCCGGCGACGCCGACGACATCCTGGCCGGCAACGAAGGCACCGACTCGTTCAACGGAGCCGGCGGCACGGAGGACTTCTGCGCCGACCCGGTGGCCGGCGAGACCGTGCTCAACTGCGAGCTGATCGGCACGGGCCCCATCGCGGCCGCCCGGGCCAAGTCCACCCAGAGCAAGATCGATGAGGTCGAGCAGCTGGTGGCGCGCGTCTCTCGCGTTTCCTGACCGCGTAACGGCGAAGGCCGTTCCGCCCCGCACGGGGTGGAACGGCCTTTTTCGCGTACGGGGTCAGGCGGGGGTGGCCGCGGGCCGGCGGCCGGCCACCGTCTCGTCGTCGACGACGGGGAAGTGACACGCGGTCAGGTGCGACTGCGGGTCCTCGAGCCGGACGGTCAGCGGCGGCTCCTCCGTGGCGCAGATGTCCTGCGCCTTCCAGCAACGGGTGCGGAACCGGCAGCCGGACGGCGGGTTGATCGGGCTCGGCACGTCGCCGGTCAGCAGCACCCGGTCGCGCTGGGCCCGGTCGCGGCGGGCCGGGTCGGGCACGGGCACCGCGGACATCAGGGCGACCGTGTACGGGTGGCGGGGGTTCTTGTAGAGCTCGTCGCGCTCGGCGATCTCCACGACCTTGCCCAGATACATCACGGCGACCCGGTCCGAGATGTGCCGCACCACTGACAGGTCGTGCGCGATGAACACGTACGTCAGGTCGAACTCGCGCTGCAGGTCGTCGAGCAGGTTGACCACCTGGGCCTGGATCGACACGTCGAGCGCGGAGACCGGCTCGTCGGCGACGATCAGCTTGGGCCGCAGGGCGAGCGCCCGCGCGATGCCGATGCGCTGGCGCTGGCCGCCGGAGAACTCGTGCGGATAGCGGTTGTAGTGCTCCGGGTTGAGGCCGACCAGCTCGAGCAGCTCCTGCACGGCCTTCTTGAGGCCCTGCGGCGTCGGGATGTTCTGGATCTGCAGCGGCGCCGAGATGATCGCGCCGACCGTGTGCCGCGGGTTCAGCGACGAGTACGGGTCTTGGAAGATCATCTGTACGTCGCGGCGCAGCGGCCGGAGCTGGCTGACGTTCTTGTGCGAGATGTCCTCGCCCTCGAAAACGACCTTGCCGCCGGTCGGCTCCAGGATCCGGGTGAACAGGCGCCCGGTCGTCGACTTGCCGCAGCCGGACTCGCCGACCAGGCCCAGCGTCTCGCCCGCCCGCACCTGCAGGTCGATGCCGTCGACCGCGCGGACCGCACCGATCTGCCGCTTGAGCAGGCCCTTGGTGATCGGGAAGTGCTTCTCCAGGCCGGAGACCTCGAGCAGGTTCTCGCTCATAGTCTTTTTCTCTCCGCTCACAGGTTCGGGAGCACTTCCTCCTGGAAGATCTTGTTGCGATCCTCCGAGGGCAGGTGGCAGGCGACCTTGTGCGCGTCGCCGCGCAGCTCGGGCACCTCGGTGAACGACCGGTTGCCGTTGCGTCCCGCGTACGGGCAGCGCGGGTGGAAGGCGCAGCCGTCGGGCAGGTTGATCAGGCTGGGCGGCGAGCCCTTGACCGGGTTGAGCCGCTCGCGCACCTCGCGGTCGAGACGCGGCATCGAGCCCAGCAGGCCCCACGTGTACGGGTGCTGCGGGTTCTGGAAGACCTCGAGCGCGGCGCCCTTCTCGATCACCTTGCCGCCGTACATCACCAGGACGTCGTCGGCCAGCTCGGCCACCACGCCGAGGTCGTGGGTGATCATGATGACCGCGGAGTGGAACTCCTCCTGCAGGTCGCGGATCAGGTCGAGGATCTGCGCCTGCACGGTCACGTCGAGGGCCGTGGTGGGCTCGTCGGCGATCAGCAGCTTGGGGTCGTTGACCAGCGCCATCGCGATCATCGCGCGCTGCCGCATGCCGCCGGAGAACTGGTGACCGTAGTCGTTGAAGCGCCGCTCCGGCTGCGGGATGCCGACCCGGGCCAGCATGTCGATCGCGCGCTCGCGGGCGACCTTTTTGTTCACACCGGGGTGGTGCACCCGGTACGCCTCGACGATCTGCGACCCGACCGTGAAGTACGGGTGCATCGCGCTCAGCGGATCCTGGAAGATCATCGCCATCTTGCCGCCGCGCAGCTTGCGGACGTCCTCGTCGGTGGCGGTGACCAGTTCCTGGTCCTCGAGCCAGATCTCGCCGCTGACCTTCGCGTTGCTGCGGGTGCGGTGCAGGCCCAGGATGGCGAGCGACGTGACGCTCTTGCCCGAGCCGGACTCGCCGACGATGCCCAGGGTCTGGCCGGCCTCGAGGCTGAACGTCGAGCCCGAGACCGCCTGGACGATGCCGTCGTCGGTCTCGAACCGTACGGCGAGGTCTTTGATCTCGAGGAACGGGCGGGCGTTGGTGGCGCCGATGGACACGTGACTCTCCCTCAGGCCAGTCGCACGCGCGGGTCGATCCAGCCGTAGACCAGGTCGACGATGAGGTTCGCGAAGACGATGAAGAACGCGGCGATCAGCGTCACGCCCAGGATCACGGGCAGGTCGTTCTGCCGGATCGCGTTGAGCGCCTGATAGCCGAGGCCGCGCAGGTTGAAGACGTTCTCGGTGAGGACGGCGCCGCCGAGCAGGGCGCCGAGGTCCAGACCGAAGATCGTCACGATCGGGGTCAGGCCCGACCGCAGGGCGTGCTTGCCGATGACCACCCGCTCGGTGAGGCCCTTGGCCCGCGCGGTCCGCACGTAGTCCTCGCCCAGCGTCTCGAGCATGTTGGCTCTCGTCAGGCGGGCGTACGTGGCCGCGAACAGGAACGCGAGCGTGATCCAGGGCAGGATCAGGCTGGTGAACCACTGACCCGGATCCTCGGTGAACGGTTTGTAATTGCTCTCGGGGAGCCAGCCCAGCGCGTAGACGAAGATCGCCGAGGAGAGCAGACCGGTGAAATAGACCGGTAGGGAGACGCCGGCCAGTGCCGTGGTCATCGCGGCCCGGTCGACGAACGAGCCTCTGCGGAGCGCCGAGACCACGCCGAACGAGATGCCGATGATCAGCCACAGCACCGCCGCGCCGAGCGCGAGCGACAGGGTGACCGGGATGTCCTCCAGCAGCAGCGGGGTGACTTCCTGGTCGGTCGAGAACGAATAGCCCAGGCACGGCGCCGGGCAGTCGGTAACGTCCGGGCCGTTGGAGTATTCACGGCCGGCCACGATGCCCTTGAGGAAGTTGCCGTACTGCACGTAGATGGGATCGTCGAACCCCATCTTCTGCCGGATGCCCTCGATGGCCGCCGGGTCCGACTGCTTGCCGATGTAGAGCAACGCCGGGTCGGTGCCGATCGCCTTCGGAATGGCGAAGAAGATGCCGAACGTGACCGCAGTCACCACCAGCAGCGTGATGATCGCGTTGAACACGCGACGAACGATGTATGACAGCACGACGTTCGGCCATCGGATGGGCGGGCACCGGCTTCCTTGCGGAAACCGATGCCCGCCCGCTCCGGGCGGCCTTCACCAACCCTTCGAATTACCCGATGCCGTTAAGGGCAGAGCGAGATCACTTACCGTCGCTGACGCCGAGCGCCTGGAAGTCCAGCATGCCGAAGGACTCGTGCACGTACGCGTTCGTCAGCCGCGGGTTGCGGTAGTTGAGCGCCTTGTCGACCACGAACGGCAGAACGTACGCGCCGTCCATGACCTTCTGGTTGATCTGCTTGTAGATCTCGGCCGCCTTGGCCGGGTCGGTCTCGCCGGCGGCGTCGTCGAACAGCTTGTCGATCGCCGGGTCCTTGATCTCCGAACGGTTGAAGTTACCGTTCTTCGTGATGAATCGGCTGTCGGCGAGCGGCTGCATGTAGCCGGCGCCACTCGGGTAGTCCGCGCCCCAACCGGTGATGATGATGCCGTAGCCGCGCTGCTTCACGATCTCCGGCGAACCACCGATGGCCGAGTCCTGCGCGCCGTCGTACTGGTCGATCGAGGCGGTGATGCCGGCCGCCTTGAGCGACGCCTGCAGCGCCTCGGCGGTCTTGACCTCGGCGGCCCGGTTGTTACGGGCGGCGATCTTCACGTTGAAGCCGTTCGGCTGGCCACACTTGGTCAGGGCCTCCTTGGCCTTGTCCAGCTGCGGCTTGCCCTGCTTGCGGTTGTACGGGTCGTAGTTCGTGTCCGAGCCGGCGATGTTCGGCGGCAGGATGCTGGTGCCGATGTCGCCACCCGCGTACGGGCCACCGCGAGCGGTCTGGATCGAGGTCGGGTCGGCGGCGTAGATGACCGCCTTGCGGCACTCGATGTTGTTCAGCGGCGCGACCGGCGTCATGTCGGCGAAGCGGAGGAAGCCCGTGTTGGGGGCGTCGGCGTTCGCCTTCAGGTTGTTGTCGGTCAGCAGCTTGGTGCGGGCCGCGGCCTGCACGCCGGTCTGGCCGACGTCGAGGTCCGCCGTGCCGGCGAGCAGACGGTTGTCCAGGTCGTCGGCGTTGGTGGTGATCGTCAGGTTGATCGCCTCGGGCAGCGCCTTGCGGATCGGGTCGCTGGCCGGGTCCCAGTTCGGGTTCCGGACCCACGACACGCTCTTGCCGGGGGCGATCGACTTGAACATGTACGGGCCGGAGGCGGCGGGCTTCTGGCCGTACTGGGCGCCGGTGTCACGCTTCTGCGGAACCGGGCCGGAGCCGGGCATGGCCAGCAGGTACAGGAAGTCCGAGTACGGCTTGGCCAGCTTGAAGATGATCGTCGAGTCGTCCGGCGTGGTGACCGACTTCAGGCCCAGCTTGTCGGGCGCGGTGTCCTTGTACGGGCCCTTGTAGTTCTGGCCCTGGTCGAGCACGTTCGGCAGGTAGTAGGGGCCGCCGGAGATCACGTCGGTCGCCCAGACCCGCTCGACGCCGTACTTGACGTCCTTGGACGTGATGGGCGCGCCGTCGTCCCACTTCAGGCCGCTGCGCAGCTTGAAGGTGTAGGTCAGCTTGTCCGCGCTGATCGTCGGCTCGGCCTCGGCCAGGTCGGGCACGACCTTCAGGCCGTCCTTGCCCGGAGCGGCGGCGTAGTCCACCAGCTTGCGGGTGTAGAGGCGGTTGAGGTTCCAGACGAAGGCGTAGTAGCCACGCGCCGGGTCCCAGCTGTCTGCGTCCTGCGACGACCACAGGTTCAGCGTGCCGCCCTTGGTCGTGCTCGGGTTGACCACGCTGGTGATCGCGGCGCCGAACTCCGACTTGCCGTTGGAAGCGGTACCGCCGTTGTCATCGTCGTCCGAGCCGCCACCGCACGCGGCGGTGGTCAGCCCGAGTGCGAGAGCGACGCCTGACGCCGCCAGCACCCTTGTCTTGCGTGCCACCTGTTCCTACCTCCTCGAAAGCGAACCCGGCCGGTCCGCGGAAATTGCGTGGTTCTTCGTCCCGCCGGCTCAGCGAGCCTTGGGGTCGAGCGCGTCGCGCAGGCCGTCACCGAAGAGGTTGAAGGCGAGCACGGTAATGAAGATCACGGAGCCCGGAATGATCATGTACATCGGGTCGATGCGATAGAACTGCACCGCGTCCGACAACATGCCGCCCCAGGACGGGTTCGGCGGCGGGATGCCGACGCCGAGGAAGCTCAGGGCGGCCTCGGTCAGGATGTTGGTCGGGATGATCAGCGTCGTGTAGACGAGGATCGGCGCGGCCAGATTGGGCAGCAGCTCCCGGAACAGGATCCGGCCCGAGCGGGCGCCCAGGCTGCGCGACGCCTCCACGAACTCGCGCTCGCGCAGCGACAGCGTCTGGCCGCGCACGATGCGGCCGATGTACGGCCAGCCGAAGAAGCCGATGACGCCGATCAGCACGCCCACCCGCGACCAGCGGGGGCCGAGCCCGAAGAACTCGTCCGGCAGGACCGACAGCAGCGCGATGGCGAACAGCAGCTGCGGGAAGGCCAGCAGGAAGTCCATGATCCGGCTGATCACCGAGTCGACCCAGCCGCCGAGGAAGCCCGCGGCCAGGCCGAAGATCGTGCCGAAGAGCGTCGACAGGAAGGCCGACAGGAACGCGACCGTCAGCGTGGTCTGCGCGCCGTAGATGATCCGGCTGAAGATGTCACGGCCGGTCTGCGGCTCCACGCCCAGCAGGTATTCCCAGCTCATGCCGCCGAGCGCGCCCTTGGGCAGGCCGGTGCCGAGCTCGGTGTCGAGCGCGTCGTTGTGATACTCGTCGATCGGGTGACCGAGCAGCTTGATCAGCAGCGGGGCCAGGATCGCCACGACGATGAGGAAGATGACGACGCACGCACCGGCGATCGCCACCTTGTCCTTCTTGAGGCGACGCCACGCGATCTGCTTGAGCGATCGTCCGGCGATCGCCTGCTCGCCAGGGCGGTCAGCCGCGTCGGCGGTAGGCGCGGTCTTCTCGTCGGTGACCGACGCCTCTGGGCCAAGCGACATCTATGCGCCGGTCCTCTCCCGGCGGCCGGCCGAGCATGAGTCCACGGCCCCCGGCGCGCAGGGCTGGAGAACCCCCGCGAGACCCGGATGACGATGGCCCACGCAGCGAACGGCAACCGATCGGTTATCGCATGCCTCGAGTGCCGACCCTCGTCGCATGGGTCAGATCAGACCGACGCCACGAAGGCACTCGACGGCGGGTGTGCCGCCATCGGAGGAACACTCACCTACTGCGGTGCTTCAGGTCAAGTTCACCGACCGCACACGCGCGGTTCCGTGTCCCCGTCGTGATGTGACCGTGACCTGCGGCCCCGACCAAACGGAAACTACCGTGTAGATGACGTGCGAGGAGCAATTCCGGGCCAAAATGCTATCGCGTTGTGATCATGCAGTGACCCTGCGTACGCCTAGACTGCGCGGCGCCCCTCGAAGGCACGACCCAGAGTGATCTCGTCCGCATACTCAAGGTCACCACCAACAGGCAAACCGCTTGCCAGACGTGTGACGGCAATCCCCATCGGCTTCACCATGATGGCGAGATACGTCGCGGTCGCCTCACCCTCGGTGTTGGGGTCAGTGGCGAGGATCAACTCTTTGACCTCACCCGTGCCGAGCCGCTGCAGCAGCTCGCGAATGCGCAGATTGTCGGGGCCGATGCCCTCGAGCGGATTGATGGCCCCGCCCAGCACGTGATAGCGGCCGCGGAACTCGCCGGTCCGCTCGATCGCCACGACGTCCTTCGGCTCCTCGACGACGCACAACACCTCGTTGGTGCGCCGCGGGTCACGGCAGACCCGGCACTGCTCCGACTCGGCCACGTTGAAGCAGATCGTGCAGAACCGCACGAGCTCCTTGACCTTGCGCAGGGCGGTGGACAGCCGGTTGACGTCGGCCGGGTCCGCGGACAGGACGTGAAAGGCGATCCGCTGGGCGCTTTTCGGGCCGACGCCCGGCAGCCGCCCCAGCTCGTCGATCAGATCCTGGATGGCGCCTTCGTACACGCGATCAGAACCCCGGCAGGGACAGGCCGCCGGTGGCCGGACCCATCTTTTCCTCGGTGAGCGCCCGCTGCGCCTCGGCCGCGTTGTGGATCGCGGCCAGCACCAGGTCCTCCAGGGTCTCGACATCCTCCGGGTCGACGGCCTTCGGGTCGATCTTGACCGACTTGTATTCCCCGAGGCCCGTCACGGTCACGGTCACCAGCCCGCCGCCGGCAGTGCCGGTCAGCTCGGCCTCGGCCAGCTCAGCCTGAGCCTGCGCAACCTGCTGCTGCATCTTCTGCGCCTGCTTCATGATCTGCTGCATGTTCGGCTGTCCACCGGGCCGCATGGCCGCTCCTCCACATCGTTGAACACTCAAGCCCGTCGATCATCTCCGACGAGCCGTCGTAACCGCCGCCCAGCGTAGCCGCCCCCTACGCACACGACACGCCACGCCACTCGGGACACCTTGGACGCCCCGACCCCGTAAAGAGCCAAACCCTCATCCCGTACGAGTCGTCACCGCCCCCAACCGCACCACCACCGAACCCGGCGTGCCGGACCAGCTCACTGCGACACCGGGCCGTCCCCAGCCACCGGCGGCCTGCATGGGGCTGCCCCTGACCGCTTCGTCGCCCCCAGATCCACGAACGCCGGCCCAGTCATGCGATCGGGCACGAGCTGACACGGCAGCCATCCAGCCGTCAGCTCTCGCCGATCTTCTCAGCGCCGAAGGCCTCCTGCAGCAGCCGCATGGCCTGCTGTTCGCTGCTCTCGCGGGCCGTCTTCTCATCGATCACGTCGTCGAGCGGCTCGTCACCCGGGTCGAAGCCCTCGTAACCTCCGCCACCCCGGCCGGACGGCGGACCGTCGAACTCGGGATCGTAGGGCGCTTCCTCGGTGGGCGAGCCGTCCGACCAGCCCTCCGGTTTGCCGCCCTGGCGAGCACCCGCAGCTGGGCCCCGAGCCCCGGCGGCCGCCGCCCGCGCCGCCGCCAGCCCACCACCGGCCGCGCCCCGCCCACCACCGGCCGCGCCCCGCCCGCCACCGGCCGCCGAACCGCCCGCAGCCGCGGCACCGCCAGTGGCCGCGCCGTTGGCACCTGCCGGTCCACCGTTCGCCGGGGCCGCGGCAGCGCCACCAGCCATGGCCGCGGGAGCGCCACCAGCCGTGGCCGCACGCGCGCCGGCCCGGGCCGCAGCAGCCCGCGCAGCGGCTACGGCCGCGCTCCCGGGAGCGGCCCGAACGCCCGAGCCGCTTTCCCCGGCCGCCGTGTCGCTCTCCGGCCGCACGTCACCGGTTGCTCCTGCTGCGTCGCTGCCCGGCCCGGCCGCCGAATTGCCGGGTCCAATCGGGGCGCTGCTGGGCCCAGCCACAGTTCCGGCAGCCTCACTCGATCCAGCCTCGCGATCACCAGGCACGGTCGATGCGCCGCCGTCACTGACACCTGCGTCCGGGCGGTCGGCCGCGACACTCTCCGGAGCTGCCGTACCTGGGCTCGACGCGTGCTGACCCGCACCGATACGCGCCGGATCCGCGTCACCCAGCCCGGCCGCACTGCCCGCCGCGCCGTCGTCGGCCGCGTGGTCGGAGGCACCGCTGTCTCCGCCCGAAACCCATCCGTCCGCCGACTCAGCGCCCGATGCCATGTCGGCCGCTGCGTCGGCACTTCGCAGCGCAGCCTCACCGGATGCGTTGCTATCCGGATCGAGCCGGACCGCGGACTCCGGCTCGGCGTCGCGGGGAGCCGCGCTGGTCGGGATCGCGCGGACCTCCGGCCAGTCCTCGTCGTCGTCCTCTTCTTCCACCGCCGCCGCGGCGGGTGCGGAGGAGTGGCCGCCCGGGCGCGCCGGCTCCGGCCAGTCGTCGTCGCCGACGGGCGGGGCGTCCGCCTGACGCCGCTGAGTGTGGGGAGCTCGTCCGGCCGCCGCGGGTTGGGCCGTGCCGGCGGAAGCAGCACCCGAACGGGCCGGCGCGGCCTGCTGCGAACCCTGCCGCTGGCCACCGGCCTCGCCTCGCTGACCCGGCGCGCTCTGATTGCGGCCCCGGCCCGCGGACCCGCCACCACCGCCACCCGCGGGCCCGGACGGACCGCCCCGACCCGAACCGCCGCCACCGGGCCCGGCGACCTCGCACCGAACTTCCCAGCGCCCGCCGAGAATCTCGTAGAGCGCGTTCGGAAGCGCCGGCTCCTGACCGATCCGCTGGGCATGCGTCGCCGACGGCACGGTCAGGAACAGGGTCTGACCCTCCACCTCGCGCACGGTCGCATCGGCCACCATCGCCCGCAGCACCACGCCGCGGGGCTGCTTCTTGACCTCGTCGAGCACCTCGCCCCACACCTGCCGAACCGCCTGCGCCGTCAACTGCCCCGGCACGGCCGCCGCCTCCACGGCGGCGGCTCCCGGCTCTTCGGGCGCGTCCGGCAGCACCCCGGCGGGCTCCCGCCGACGACCCGAAGCACGCGCGGGCTCGGCCGGCGCACCCGCTTGGGACCGCCCCGCCGACGCCGCCTCGGCAACCGGCGCATCCGCAGCAGCGGCGGGCGGAGCGCTAACAGGCGCAGCACCAGCGCCGACGGACTCGGCACCAGCAGACACAGTGCCGGCGGCCGCCGCACCGGCAGGCGCAGCGCTGACGGGCGTAGCACTGACGGGCGTAGCACTGACGGGCGCAGCACTGACGGGCGCAGCACTGACCGGCGCGGCACTTCTAGGCGCCGCACCCGCCGGCGCAGCACTGACAGGCGCAGAGCTGACGGGCGCAGCGCTGACGGGTGCAGCACTAACGGCAGATTGCTCGTCCGCCTCAGGCTCGTCGTCCCACGGCGGCTCGTCGTATTCGGGCTCGCCAACCGCAGCGCCGGCCGCCGAAGCGGCACCCCCATCGGCTACGCCGTTCCAATCCGGCCCGGCGGCCCCAGCCGACCCGTCGGCCGAAGCAGGCGCAGCGCTAGCGGGAGCCGAGACTCCCCCACCGGCCGCGGCAGAAGCAGGCGCCGACGAACCGGGCGCGGCCGAAACCGGAGCAGCACTGACCGGAGCAGCAGAGACCGGCACCGCCGAAACAGGCGCCGCGCCACCAGACCCCTGCCCTCCGGCGGTCGGACGCCCACCCCCGCCGCCGCCCTTCTTAGCCGCAGCCGCAGCAGCACGCGCCGCAGCAAGCCCGCCCCCGCCGCCCGCGGCACCCCCGCCGCCCGCGGCACCACCGCCGTCGGCGGCAGCGGCAGCGGCAGCGGCCGGAGCCGAAGGAGCCACAGCCGGAGCAGCCGAGACCGGAGCCGACGCCGGCACCCCTTCGGGCAGGGTCAGCGGCTCCCCGCCCAGCGCGAACCGCCGTTCCATCCGCTCGAGCCGCTGCAGCAGCGCGCCGGTCGAATCCTCGGCCCCGGGCAGCAGCATGCGGGCCGTGATCAGCTCGAGCAGGAGCCGGGGCGCCGTGGTGCCGCGCATGTCGACCAGGCCGTTGTGCACGATGTCGGCGCAGCGCGACAGGGTCGCCGGGCCGAGCCGGGTGGCCTGGGCGCCCATCGCCTCGAGCTGGTCGGCCGGCCCGTCGATCAGGCCCTTGGCGACCGCGTCGGGCACCTGCTGCAGCACGATCAGGTCGCGGAAGCGCTCGAGCAGGTCGGACGCGAACCGCCGCGGGTCGTGCCCGGCCTCGGCGACCCGGTCGATCGTCGCGTACGCCGCCGCGCCGTCGCCGGCCGCGATCGCGTCGCACATCTCGTCGAGCAGGGTGACGTCGGTGACGCCGAGCAGGGCGATCGCCCGCGCGTAGCTGACCCCGTCGGGCCCGGCCCCGGCGATCAGCTGGTCGAGCACCGACAGCGTGTCGCGCGCGCTGCCCCCGCCGGCCCGCACCACGAGCGGGAACACCGCCGGCTCGACCTGCACGCCCTCGGCCTCGGTGAGCTGCTGGATGTAGGGCCGCAGCACGGCCGGCGGGATCAGCCGGAACGGGTAGTGGTGGGTGCGCGAGCGGATCGTGCCGAGCACCTTCTCGGGCTCGGTGGTCGCGAAGATGAACTTCACGTACTCCGGCGGCTCCTCGACGAGCTTGAGCAGCGCGTTGAAGCCGGCCGACGAGACCATGTGGGCCTCGTCGATCACATAGATCTTGTAGCGGCTGTTGGCCGGGGCGAAGAACGCCTTCTCGCGCAGCTCGCGAGCGTCGTCGACACCACCGTGGCTGGCCGCGTCGATCTCGATGACGTCGATCGAGCCGGCGCCGTCGTTGGCCAGCGAGCGGCACGACGTGCAGACCCCGCACGGCTCGGGGGTGGGGCCCTGCTCACAGTTGAGCGAGCGGGCCAGGATGCGCGCGCTCGACGTCTTGCCGCAGCCACGTGGGCCGGAGAAGAGGTAAGCGTGGTTCAGCCGGCCGCTGCGCAGAGCCTGCGACAACGGCTCGGTGACGTGCTCCTGGCCGATGACCTCCGCGAACGTGCGCGGACGGTACTTGCGGTAAAGCGCGAGTGCCACTGCTGCCCCTCCTCGACGACCGCGCCATTGTCCGCCGGGGGTACGACAAGAACCAACCCAGGTACCGCTGGGGTGAGGGAGAGAAAAGAAAAGACCTCTCGTGCACCCGTCAGAGCCCGCTTATCCTTGCTGCCTTCCGGCCCTGGGGAGGTTCACGAGATACACGCCGCACGAGAGGCTACGACGAGTGTAGCCGTTGCCTCGCCGTGCCGAGGCGGGGACCCATGCGTCCCGCGGCCCACGCATCTGTATCCTGGCTGACGGAGGATTCGCCTAGAGGCCTAGGGCGCACGCTTGGAAAGCGTGTTGGGTTCACACCCTCACGAGTTCGAATCTCGTATCCTCCGCCACAACAGCATGAGCCGGGCCCGGGGCCCGGCTCAGCTTGTTTTCAGGAGCGCCGCGCCAGCCACAACGTGTGTTCCCGCGAGATGGCCCGCTCCCCGTCGCCGACGTAAAGGCTCCATGCCTCCGGATCGTCGGGCGGCGCGGATTCGGCGATCAGGCTCAGCTCGTTCGCCGCCACCCGGTACGACTCGGCCAGGTTCTGGCTGTCGCGGGTCTGCACCCAAGCCAAAGCGCTCGCGGCCGCGGTCGAGGCGATGCCCAGCAGGTCGGCGTCGACCACGTTGGTGGCCTTGAGCCACGCCAGCACCACCCCGGCGGCCTGGAAGGCGATCGCCCACAGGAACCAGCGCCGGGCCCGCCGGCGGTTCTCCTCGGCCTTGCGCGTGTAGTACCGATGCTGGTCGTCGATCCGCTGGGCCCGATAGATCGCCTGCCGGTCGGCCAGCGGCAGTTCGCGCACCGCCCGCATGGTCTCGGTGACGCCCGCGTTGTGGCCGGTCACGGTCAGCCCGGCGTGCCGCATCGCCCCTGCCACGGCGGCGACCTCGCGGGCGAAATGCCGTTCGTCGCCGGGCGTGTCGCGGTCGAGGGAGCCGCCGCGCATGCAGAACTGCCAGGCCAAAGTCTTGATCGATTCGGCCGCGGCCCGGCTCTCGTACCAGGCGCGGTCGGGCCGGCGCCGGAAGAGATAGAGCGTCAGCCCGCCGCCGACCAGGAAGGCCAGGCCGGAGATGGCGCCGCCGAGGTCGAGCGACGGGGTGACGTCGATGGAGAGCGCGCTGCCGATCGACGCGACGACCGCGGCGATCAGCCCGATCCGGCTGACCGCCAGATAGCGGCCCTGTCGTTCGATCGCGGCCCGGTCGGCGTCCCGGAACAGGCCGGGCAGGTCGCTTTCCACAGTCGAGGGTGCCGCCACGCCCCCAACTGTAAAGAGTCAGAGCTGCGCGGCCGCGATCGCGTCGTCGACCTCGGGGAAGATGGCGAAGTATCGGCTGAGGCCCACGGTCTCCATCAGCTGGGTGAGGAAGGGGTTGGCGCCGGCGAAGCTGAGCCAGCCACCCCGCGCGTTGATGACCTGTTTGCTGGTGATGAAGGCGCTGAGCCCGACGGAATCGCAGAATTTGAGGTCGGTGAGGTCGACCACGATCCGCGGGACCGGGCGTTCCAGCAGGTCGGCCAGCGTCTTGTGGAGCTGCACGGCGGTATCGGCGTCGAGTTCGCCGCGCAGGTGAAGAACGGCGATGTCGCTGCGGTGATCGGTGACTGAGGCCTGCATGGGAATCGCTTCCTGGGCGCTGTTGATGGCAACTCAGGCTAGATCCACGCAAACAATTGTCACCGGACAAACGGTCCGCCGGAAACGGGAACGCAATGGGGACCAGATCCCGAATAGGATCCGGCCCCCATTGGAAAGATCGGCTGGCCGATGAAGTCAAGCCTGCGGCGCAGCCTGGGCTCCTGGCGCTGCTAAAGCTTGCGCCACTGCCAGCGTGGTCCACGCCACGCGTCGGCCAGGATCATGGCAGAAGCCCGTCCTGGACACTGCTGCACCTTGGACTTGCCCTCTGGTCCGCCCATCTGAGCTTCGACTTCCCAGAGATCGCCGTCGGTGCGGACGTAGACGTCACGGCGCGCAAGCCGGACGTCACCATTCCACCAGTGACTGTCAACTCTCACCAGTCAAATCTAGGACAGTTCCCAGGCATCGGCGTAGGGCAATCTTGTGAAATTTTCTCACCAGGCGGTTAAAGGGGATTGTCTGATCCGGTGGTTTTCGGCTGCGTGACTTGCGCGACAGCGGACGTATTAGGGCCGTCCCCATACCATCACCGTGAGTCATCAACACTGCCTGTGAATGCGGCAGCCGGACATCGAAACGGCGGCGTTACGTGCACGATACCTGATCATGGAGAAGAGCCGATCGTACGACCCACGGCCGGCCCGAACGGACGTCCCGTTCCGTGACACGCAGAGTGACCACAAACGGAGCCCAAAACAAAACCGGCGACCCCGTCAATGCGGAGCCGCCGGTCGGTGGCGGTGGTGAAGGGATTTGAACCCTTGGAGGGCTTGCACCCTCACACGCTTTCGAGGCGTGCTCCTTAGGCCGCTCGGACACACCACCGGGAAGTACGTTACCGGATGCCGATCGGCGCTCGCCGCCGGGTTCCCCAATACCCGCGCCCACCCGGAGTCACCTGCTCCGGCCTGGCAGGATCGGGGACATGAACGAGCGAGAAGAGACGCGCCGATGAGCGTGCACATCGGCGGACAGCCGGGCGACATCGCCGAGCGGGTCCTGCTCCCGGGCGACCCGATGCGGGCGAAATGGATCGCCGAGACCTTCCTGCAGGACGCCAAGTGCTACACCCAGGTCCGCGGGATGCTCGGCTTCACCGGCACCTATCAGGGTGTCCCGGTGTCGGTGCAGGGCTCCGGCATGGGCATGCCGTCGGCGTCGATCTACACCCACGAGTTGATCAACGAGTACGGCGTGAAGTCGGTCATCCGGATCGGCTCGTGCGGCGCGCTGGCGCCCGACCTCCAGCTCGGCGACGTGATCGCCGCGATCGGGTCGGCCACCGACTCCAACATGAACCGGTCCCGCTTCGACGGCCTGATCGACTACGCGCCGGTGGCCGATTTCGGTCTGCTGCGCACCGCCGTCGAGGTGGCCGAGCGGCAGGGCACGGCGATCCGCGTGGGCCCGATCCTGGCCGCCGACGCGTTCTACACCGACCGGCCCGACCTCTACGACTCGCTGGCCGACTACGGCGTGCTCGCGGTCGAGATGGAGTCGGCCGCGATCTACACGATCGCGGCCCGTTACGGCGCCAAGGCGCTGACCGTCCTGACCGTCAGCGACCACATCAAGACCGGCGCCAAGATGGACTCGGCGCAGCGCGAGCAGGGCTTCGGCGACATGGTCAAGATCGGCCTCGAGACCGCGATCACCGGCGCGTCCTGAGCCGGCTGCCGCGGCGCCACCTTCGTGCGGCGTCGCGGCCCTCACCCCGTACGGGGAACTCAGCGGAAGAAGTCGCGCAGGAGCGCGGCGCACTCGTCCTCGAGCACCCCGGCATACACCTCGGGCCGATGGTTGAGCCGGCGATCCCGTACGACGTCCCACAGCGACCCGACCGCGCCGGTCTTCGGCTCCCAGGCCCCGAAGACCAGAACCGACACCCGCGCCAGCACCAGCGCCCCCGCGCACATCGTGCAGGGCTCGAGCGTGACGACGAGCGTGCTCCCGTCGAGCCGCCACGAGCCGGTCTGCTCGGCGGCCCGCCGCAACACCAGGATCTCGGCGTGCGCGGTCGGATCGCCGGTCGCCTCCCGCTGGTTGCCCGCCGCGGCCAGCTCCCGGCCGTCCGCGTCGAGCAGCACGGCCCCGACCGGCACGTCGTCCCCGGTGGCGGCGGCCACCTCGAGCGCCCGCCGCATCCAGGCCACGTGCTGCGGCCGCGCCCGCAGGCTCACGCGTCCCGCAGCTCTTCCATCTCGTCGCCGCAGCCGATCCGCCCACAGATCTCGGCCGTCACGTCGGCCGGCATCGTGCCCTCGCGCCCGCACAACGTGAGCAGCCGGTGCGCGTTGATCCCGAGGTCGTTGAGCAGCTCCGCGTCGCCGACCGGATCGGCGTCCGGGTCGACGGCGGGCTTGTCGTCGTCCTCGTCGTCCGCCCCGCCGTCGGTCAGCTCGTCGAGCTCCAACGCCGGCGCCTCGATCTCGCCGAGCAGCATCGCGCCGATCCGCGACTCGTCGGCGAAGGCCGAGTCGGAACCGAAGATCCGCAGGTCCTCACCCTCGTCGAGCCGCAGCACGGCCAGATATTGGTCGTCGCTCTCGACGAAGAGCAGCGTGACGTCCGCGTCCGGCTCCACGTCGCGCATCGCGTCGACGACCTCGTCGATGTCGGCCAGCCCACCCAGGTCCAGCTCGGACGCCGTCCAGCCGTTCTTGCCCCGGCCCACGGCGGCAGCGAATGTCGACAACTTTCCCCCCACGACTGATGTCTTCGCGAGTGACGGTAGCGGGAAGAACGGCGGGCGCGGCGCGCCACGCCTTGACTGTGGCGGAAGTCAGTTCACCAGGCGACGGCGCATCGCGATGAGCTCGCGCAGCCGGGCCCGGCGCAGCCGCTGCGGCTGCGTCGTCTCCCGTGCCGTTTTCGCGCTGGCGAGGGCGGCCAGCAACTCGAGGCGGCGTCGGCGACGATCGGGGTCGAGCCGATTCGCTGAGGGGGGCATGGACCCGAGGTTGAACCTTATCCGGACCTTAAGTCAAGACCGTGTGCGCACGGCGACGAGGACGGCACATCGGGTCGCCGACAAGCCCGGTCAAGATCGGACAATCACCACAGCGGCCAGTTCTCCGTGGTGATCCACTCGGCGCCGACGAAGGCCACGGCGATCGATAGCCCGACGCCGCTCGCGAGGGCCACGCCGACGGCCGTGCCGCGATCGCCGATCAGGGCCAGCACGATGGCGACAACCCACGCGCAGACCGCCGCGCACAGCGTCCACCACGCATATCCGGCCAGGTCACGGGCGAGCGCGCCGAACAAGGCCAGCCAGATCACCCCGGCCCCCAGGCCGGCCAGCAGCGGGGCCGCGGTGACCGGATGCGCCTCGCGATAGGTCGGCCGCGTCGGACCGGGAAACAGCCCCGACGGCGGCCGCATCGGCGGGGCCGGGGCCGTCGACCAGGCCCCCCGCCCATCAACCGCACCCGGATGAGGCGGCGGCGGGGTCGTAGCCCAGGCCTCGCGCCCATCGGCCGCGCCCGGGTGAGGCGGCGGCGCGGTCGTCTGCCAAGCCTCACGCCCGTCGGCCGCGCCCGGGTGGGGCGGCGGCGCGGTCGTCTGCCAGGCCTCGCGCCCGTCGGTCACAGCCCACCTCCAGCATCGGCCGGCCCGCCTGACCGGCCCGCACATGTGCCAGCGTAGCCAGCACGGGTCGGCGGGAACGGGCTACTCGTGCCAGGATGGCCCGGTGCGATTGCTCCGTACCCTCTCCGGTTTGACCGTAATAGCCGTCTGCCTGGCCGGTTGTGGCGGCAACTCCGGCGTTGGGTCGGCGTCCGCGACCCCGCAGTTCGTCGAGCCCGCGGCCACGTCGGCCGCGGCGGCCCCGGAGCCGTCCTCCGTCGCGCCGAGCCTGCCGGCTGCCACGTCGCCGAGCGCGTCCGCGAGCGCCACTCCGTCCGCGACGCCCTCCGCGTCCGCCGCCTCGGCGCTCACCGCGACCAAGAAGGTGAAATACGTCTTCCCGGTGAAGGCGTCGAACGTCGACTGGCACACCACGCACTCGAAATACAAGGCGACCGACATCTTCGCCGACTGCGGCGAGTCGGTGGTCGCCACGACCAGCGGCGTCGTGCTCGAGGTCAGCCTCAAAGACGTGTATGTGAAGGGCTCGCCCGACGGCCCCAACAACGGCGGCCTCTCGGTGTCGCTGCTGGGCGACGACGGCGTGCGCTTCTACGGCTCCCACCTGAGCAAGGTGCAGCCCGGCATCAAGAAGGGCGTCCGCGTCAAGGCCGGCCAGCTGCTCGGCAAGGTCGGCCACACCGGCAACGCGAACAATGTCTGCCACCTGCACTACGGCATCTCGCCGCCGTGCGCCAAGGTCGGCGACTGGAAGGTTCGCCGCGGTGTCGTCTGGCCCTATTCCTACCTGGCCTCGTGGCGCAAGGGCGGCAGCAAGAGCCCGGTCGCCGAGGTCGCCGCGTGGAAGCGCTCGCACAACTGCAAGGCCTGACTTCCGGCGTACGCAAGGGGCCGCACCCTCGCCCGATGGATGCGGCCCCCTGCTGCCGGGAGTAAAGCCTTTGGGTCCTAACTGAACTGCGCGAACCTCTTCTGCTGACGCCCCTCGACCGTCGTGAACGCCCCGCCCATGGCGACCGCGCCGAGCTTGGCGCTGCTGGCCAGGGCGAGCACCCCCTCGACCCCGTTCGCGTCGGCGGTCCAGTCGAGCAGGTGGCCGTCGGCCGTCGACAATGCGGCCAGCTTCACGCGGTGGTCCGCCCCGTCGACACAAGAGCCTTGCGACCCCGTACGGGCGGTGCTGCACGCGCGGTCGAAATGGCCACCCGCGTACACGGTGTCGCCGAGCACCGTGACCGCCTGCGCGTCCCCGTCGAACGTGGCCGACCACTTGTGCACGCCGTCCGGGGTGTAGCGACTGATCCGCCCGCCCTGCCCGCCGTGCGCCGAGTAGACGGCATCGGCGGTGACTGCCAGCCCGTACGTGATGACCGGTGGTTTGGGCTTGAAGCCGGTGACGACTGCCGCGCCCGCCGGATCGAGGGCGGCCAGACGCTCGTACCCGGGAAGGCTGTTGACCTTGCGGAATTTGCCACCCACGTAGACCCGCCCGCCCCCGGCCGCGATCGTCTCGACCTGATCGTCCACGGTGGGCCGCCAGCGCGCGTCGAGCTTGCCGCTGCTCAGGCTGAACGCCGCGAGCCGCCCGCGAGCCTGGCCGTCGACCGCGGTGAACCCGCCACCCACATAGAGCCGCCCGTGCGCCGCGGCGATCGCCATCGGGCGGCCGCTCATCGCATGCTTGAACGTGCTGCTCAGCGCCCCGCTGGCAACGTCGACGCGGGCCAGACTGTCCCGCTTCTGCCCGCCGATCGTGGCGAAATCCCCGGCCAGATAGACCGCCGAACCGCTGACCACCAGTGACTTGACCCGCCCGTCAGCAGCCGGCGCCCAGGGCAGAAGCGCACCGGTGCGGGCGTCGACCGCGGCCAGCCGTCCACGAGCGACAGGCCTGCCGTTGACGATCGCAGCCGTGAAGTCGCCGCCCACGTAGACGACATTCTTCGCGTACGCGATGGTCAGCACCGCACCGTTGAAGCTCGGCATGGCGTCGGAAACCTGCGCCGACGCGGGCGCGGCCCCGACCAGCGCGGCGCTCATCACGAGCCCCGCGGCGAGCATTTTCCCCCGGTAAGTCACGAGCTAACCGTAATTGCGGCACTCCCGCCCCAGCAGACCCGAAACGGACAAATCGGCACACCGGACCGGCCGCCTCCCCCTGCCCAAACGGCTGATCTTGGTCGTCGACAGTGGTGGGGGTCTGGTTTGCCGAAATCCTGGCTCGCTCATCCGGCATCAATGGCCAGTGAACGCTGATCATCACCGCGGGATGCGCGAAGCGGGACTGGCGCTGGCCCGGTCGGCAGCGGAGACGGCGCAAAGCCCGGCCGGTGCGCAGGGCGCGGGCCACCTCACGGCGTAGCTCTGCCCGGCCTTGCAGATAGCGGGCCTGGTGGATCACCACGGGTTGCCGGGACTTCGGGACGAGGCTACGTCCGGTCGGGCGGGGGGAACGGGTTATCCACAGGGGGATTTGTTATCCACAGGCGGGCGATGAAGCGGGCGGCCGGGGTGGGGGGTTGTGGGAGAGTTCCGGGCGTGAACATCGCAATCGTCGGGCTTGGGCTTATCGGGGGATCGCTGCTTCGTGCGCTGAGTGCGGGCGGGCATCGCGTCGTGGGATATGACGCGGATCCGGCCACTCGGGAGCTGGCGGCGGCCGCAGGGTTCGAGGTCGCGGCAAGTGTGGCGCAGGCGATCGCGGGGATTGAGGGGGCCGGCGCCTCGGATACGCGGCTTGTCGTGCTGGCTGTTCCACTGCCGGCTCTGGGTGAGGTGTTCGAGCAACTGGCCGGCTTCGAGGGGCTGGTCACCGACGTGACGTCCGTCAAGGCTCCGGTCCGCGAGCTGGCCGTCAAGCACGGCGTCAAGCGGTTCGTCGGGGGGCATCCGATGGCGGGCAAGGAGACGTCGGGGTTCGCGGCCACTGAGGCGACGCTGTTCGAGGGCTGTTCCTGGGTGCTGACCGTCGAGCCGGCGGCCGAGCTGGAGGACTGGGTTGCGCTTGCGGCGCTCTATACGGAGCTGGGCGCCCGCGTGGTTCCGGTGACGGCGAGCGAGCATGACCGGGCCGTGGCCGAGGTCAGCCATGTGCCGCACTTGTTCGCGGCTGCGTTGGCGCTTCAGCTGCGGGACAACCCGCTCGCGGGTGCGCTGGCCGCCGGGTCGTTCCGTGACGGCACCCGGGTCGCGGCGACCAGGGCCGAGTTGATCGTGGCGATGTGCGGCGGCAACGCGACCGAGGTCGATGGCGCGCTGGGGCGGCTGATCGGCGAGCTCGAGCAGATGCGTCGTGATCTCGGGAGGGAACCGGTGCGCGATCTGACGCCCACGGTGGCCCGCGCCGGGGAGTTGCGCCGGGCCTGGCCGGCCCCTCCCGGGGAGCCGGCGGAGATGGCCGCGACGGTCACCGGCCTGCTGGAGCTGGGCCGAGCGGGCGGCTGGGTCACGGAGGTGACCGGAAACAGGATCGCCGCAATGCGGCCGGAAAGTGGCCGCAATAGCTCCTAGCGTGAATGACAGAGCTACGAAAACCTAAGGAGTCCGCGATGCCCGGTCAGGTCGGTTCGATCGACAACGAACAGCAGGGTCTGCTCGCCTACCTCGCTCAGATGCGCTACGTGCTGCGGCTGACGGCGTACGGGCTGACCGACGAGCAGTTGCGGGCCACGCCGTCGGCCAGCGAGCTCAGCGTCGGCGGGCTGATCAAGCACTGCGCGTCGACCGAGGCGGGCTGGATGGGGCAGGTTCGGGGCGAGCCGCAGGTGCTCGACTACGAGGCCTATGCGAACAACTTCCGGCTGGCCGAGGGGGAGAGCATCGACGAGGTGTTCGCTCGCTATGACCGGGTCGCCGAGCAGACCGAGAAGACGGTCACCGAGCTCGACAACCTCGATCACGCCGTTCCGATCGATCACTCGGTGCCGTGGAACAGCAAGGACATGTCGCACTGGACGCTGCGGTGGATCCTGCTGCACCTGGTTCAGGAGACCGCGCGGCACACCGGGCACGCCGACATCGTGCGCGAGTCGGTCGACGGCGCGACCGCCTATCCGCTGATGGCCGCCGCCGAGGGCTGGCCCGAGACCGACTGGTTGAAGCCGTGGAAGCCTGGGCCGTAAACCAAGAAGCCGTGGAAGCCCGGGCCGTGAACAAAGAAGCCCGCAAAGAGGGGCTAGAGGGTCTCGGAGCGGTCCAGGCGGATGACCCGGCGATCGGTCACGATGGCGGTCACCAGGTCGTGCGGGGTCACGTCGAAGGCCGGGTTCGCCGCCGGCGCCCACGGCGTGATCTCGGCCGCGCCACGGTCCTCGATCGGCACGGCGTCGCCCGACGGGGTGCTCAGGTCGACGGTGGACTCGGGCGCGACCACCACGAACGGCAGGCCGGCCCGGCGGGCGCCGAGCGCATGGGCGTACGAGCCGATCTTGTTGATCACGTCGCCGTTGGCGCAGATGCGGTCGGCGCCCAGGATCACCGCGTCGACCTCGCCGCGGGCCATCAGGAACGGGCCGGCCGAGTCGACCGCGACCCGGTGCTCGATGCCCCACTGCGTCAGCTCCCACGACGTGAGCCGGGCGCCCTGCAGCAGCGGCCGGGTCTCGCTGGCGATCACCCCGCCGAGCCGGCCGCGCTGGTGCAGCTCGTGCACGACCCCGAGCGCCGTGCCGACGGTCACCGCGGCGAGCCCGCCCGTGTTGCAGTGGGTGAGCAGACGCGGCCGGGCGCCGCAGAGCTCGACGAGCAGGTCGGCCCCCCGCGCCGCCATGGCCGAGCTGGCGGCGATCTCCTCATCGCGTACGCGGAAAGCTTCGTCGAGGACGGCCTGCGGCCCGCGCGGCAGCACTCCGGCGGCGCGACGGGCCCCGCGGGCCAGGTTCACCGCGGTCGGGCGGGCGTGCTCGATCCGGTGCACCGCCGCGGCCAGCGCCTGCGGGTCGTCGGCGTGCACGCGGGCCGCCAGCGCCACCCCGAACGCGCCGGCCACACCCAGGGCGGGCGCACCCCGTACGGCCAGGGCCTGGATCGCCGCGACCAGCTCGCCCACGGTGTGCAGGCGGAGGATCTTCAGCTCCCCCGGCAGCACCGTCTGATCAATGATCTCGATGGCGCCGTCCACCCAGTCGATCGTCCGCATGGTCGCGATGTTAGCCACGAGAGCTTCTAGGCTGTCTTTCATGGCTTCTCGTGACCCGATCGCGGATCTGCGGCGCATCGCCTTTTTGCTCGAGCGTGCGAACGAGGCGACCTACCGGGTGCGCGCGTTCCGGTCGGCGGCCGCGAAGGTCGCCGCCCTCGACGAGGAGGAGCTGCTCGCGCGGGCCGGCGAGGGCACGCTGGGCCAGATCAGCGGCATCGGCTCGGTCACCGCCCGCTGCATCGAGGAGTCGCTGAAGGGCGAGGAGCCGGTCTATCTGCGCCGGCTCGAGTCGACCGAGGGCGTCGACCTGCACGGCGCCGCCCGCAAGCTGCGCGAGGCCCTGCGCGGCGACTGCCACAGCCATTCGGACTGGTCGGACGGCGGCTCCCCGATCGAGGAGATGGCGCTGGCCGCGGCCGACCTGGGGCACGAATATCTGGTGCTGACCGATCATTCGCCGCGGCTCACGGTGGCTCGGGGGCTGCCCGCGGCGCGGCTCAAGAAGCAGCTCGACTATGTGGCCCGGCTCAACGACCAGCTGCCCGAGGGCTTCCGCATCCTGACCGGCATCGAGGTCGACATCCTCGACGACGGCTCGCTCGACCAGGAGGACGCGCTGCTGGCCCGGCTCGACGTGGTGGTCGGCTCGGTGCACAGCAAGCTGCGGGACGAGTCGCCGCGGATGACCAAGCGCATGGTCAACGCGCTGGCCAACCCGCATCTCGACATCCTCGGCCACATGACCGGCCGCAAGGTCCCGTCCCAGGGCGAGGGCGACCGGGCCCACCGTACGGGGCGGACCCGCCCGCCGAGCACGTTCGACCTCGACAAGGTGATCGCCGCCTGCCTCGAGCACGAGAAGGCCATCGAGATCAACTGCCGGCCGGACAGGCTGGACCCGCCGAAGCGGATGCTGACGGTCGCGGTCGAGGCGGGCTGTCTGTTCAGTGTCGACACCGACGCGCACGCGCCGGGGCAGCTCGACTGGCTGGGTTTCGGGTGCGAGCGGGCCGCCCTGTGCAACGTCCCGATCGAAAACGTCGTCAACACCTGGTCGATGGAACGCCTGCTCGAGTGGACGGCGAGCCACGCAGGAAGAACGTAGGGTCGGCGAGTGGGACGAATTGATGACCTCGCTGACCGTTATGTCGATGAATGGGCCACTCTGAGCCCCCTCGGCGCCACCTATGCCGGCATCTCGGGGCACGACTCCAAGACTGACGACTTCTCCCCCGACGGCTTCGCGGCCCAGACCGAGCTGGCCCGCCGTACGCTCAATGATCTTGATGTGATCGATCCGGAGCACGAGTCCGAGGCCGTCGCCAAGGACGCGATGCTGGAGCGGGTCGGGCTGGAGCTGGCCCGCGACGAGGCCGGCGTGGCCAAGAGCGAGATCAGCGTGATCAGCAGCGGGCTGCACTCCCTGCGCGGCGTCTTCGACGTGATGCCGACCGAGGGCGAGGAGGCCGTCGCCAACATCGCGATCCGGCTCAACGACCTGCCGCGCGCGCTCGACCAATATCGCCGCACCCTGCTCGAGGAGGCCGACGCGGGCCGGGTCAGCGCCCGCGCGCAGCTGCTGGCCGTGGCCGAGCAGTGCGATGCCTGGACCGATCCCGACCGCGACGACTTCTATCGCGGGCTGGCCGGGCGCCTCGAGGCCAGTGGCGCGCTGGCCGCCGAGTTGACCCGAGGGGCCGACGCCGCCACCGCCGCCACGGCCGACTTCGCCGAGTTCCTGCGGCGCGACCTCGCCCCGCGGGGCCGCGAGAAGGAGGCCGCCGGCCTGGAGCGGTACGAGCTGGCCTCGCAGTTCTTCCTGGGCGCCAAGGTCGACCTGCAGGAGACGTACGAGTGGGGTTTCGCCGAGCTGTTCCGCCTCGAGGAGGAGATGCGCTCGACGGCGACCCAGATCGCCGGCCCGGGCGCCTCGATCGACGAGGCGGTGGCCGCCCTCGACGCCGACCCGGCCCGCAACATCCCGGGCAAGGAGGCGTTCCGCGACTGGATGCAGGCGCTCGCCGACAAGGCGATCTCGGAGCTGAACGGCACGCACTTCGACATCGAGCCGCCCGCCCGCAAGATCGAGTGCATGCTGACGCCGACCAGCGACGGCAGCATCTACTACACCGGCCCGAGCGAGGACTTCAGCCGGCCCGGGCGCATGTGGTGGGCCGTGCCCGAGGGCATCACCGAGTTCTCCACCTGGCGTGAGGTCACGACCGTCTATCACGAGGGTGTCCCCGGCCACCATCTGCAGGTCAGCCAGGCGCTGCTGCGCGCCGACATGCTGAACCGCTGGCAGCGGCTGCTCTGCTGGTGCTCGGGGCACGGCGAGGGCTGGGCGCTCTACTCCGAGCGGCTGATGGACGAGCTGGGCTATCTCGCCGACCCGGGCGACCGCCTGGGCATGCTCGACGGCCAGGCGCTGCGGGCCGTCCGGGTGATCGTCGACATCGGCATGCACCTGGAGCTGGAGATCCCGCGCGACAACCCGTTCGGCTTCCACCCGGGTGAGCGCTGGACGCCGGAGCTGGGCTGGGAGTTCATGCGGGCGCACACGCGCATGGAGGAGAAGACGCTGCGGTTCGAGTGGAAGCGTTACCTTGGGTGGCCGGGCCAGGCCCCGTCCTACAAGATCGGCGAGCGGATCTGGCTGCAGGCCCGCGAGGAGACCCGGCAGCGCAAGGGTGCGGATTTCGATTTGAAAACGTTCCACCGGGACGCCCTCAACCTCGGATCCCTGGGTCTTGATCCCCTCCGCAAGGCACTCGCCCGCATCTGACCCGTTTCGGGCTTTTCCCCGATCCGTGTCGGGGGAAAGCCCGGAATAGGCGTGAGTACACCGCCACTATGCGCTACCTATTGCGCTGAGTGATCGCGCAATCACTAGCCGTTGAATCGATATCAGCCTTATCGGACACGGTTTTGGAATCTTGCGACTTCTCGTCCGGCCACTCTGCCGTTAACATCGCCGCGACAACTTTCCCGTCTTCCGGAACCGGTGTGGACTGGGGCTTCGGACCCAGGTATCGGAACCTGAGCGCTAGTTACAACGACGACAACCGCACCTTGTATCCCCCGATCAGCCGAGAGAGATGAGTCCCTTGGAAAGGGGTTTCTTGAGGTTTTCTCGGATAGATTGGCCCGGATCCGTGCGCCTGACGGCTACGGAAAGTAGCCAAAAATACGGCTCATCGCGTGTGCATGGCGGAGGACGAAAGCAATGAACAGCCGGCGAACCCGTTTAGGCTCCGCGATCGCGGTGATTTTGACGGTCTTGGTGCTAGTGCCGACAGCGGTGCTCTTCGGCCGGGTCTGGACCGACAACGCCGACCAGCGCGACAACACTGAGCTGGAGAAGCAGGGCGTGCAGTACATCACCGCCCTGACCCCGCTGATCAGCGCGCTTGCCGAGTCCCAGTCGACGGCCATCGCGGGCGTCGCCGAGCCGCCCGAGACCCTGGCCGCCGCGGTCACCGGTGTCTCCGCCGTGGACGCCCAGCTCGGTGACGACCTGCGCACCAAGGAGCGCTGGGCCGACCTGAAAAACAAGATCAGCAAGCTGCCCGACGCCAGCGGCCGGATCAACCAGCTCAACGCGCACATCGAGGTCACCGACCTGACGCTCGCGCTCTACTCCGCCGTCCAGCGGAACTCCAAGCTCACCCTCGACCCGGACGCCGACATCTCCAGCCTGCAGCAGGCCGTCGGCACCTACATGCCGCGCGTGACGGTCGAGGTGAACCGCACGGGCGACTACGCCAACCTGCTCCAGACACTGCCCGCCGCCAACCGCGCGCAGATCCAGGGCCAATTCGCGTACGAGGTCATCGCCGTGCAGGAGTCGGTCAAGCGGCTGACCGAGGCGCTGCAGTCCGCGGTCGACAACACGACGAGCGCGACGCTCAGCAGCAGCCTGGTCAACGCCCTCGACTCGTTCCGCCGCGGCATCGAGCAGCTGATCCGTGGCGCCGACCCGACCGGTGGCCAGCCCAGCTCCGGCACGACCTCGACCGCGCAGACCACGCTGCAGGGCGCGCTCAGCAACCTCGCCGGCGTCACGCTGCGCGAGATGGACCGCCTGCTCGACGACCGGGTCGACTCGCTGAACTACCGCCGCGGCGAGGCCGTGGTGATGGGCGCCCTGGCCCTGCTGTTCGTCGCCGGCGCCCTGGCCTGGCCGGCCTTCTCGCGACGGCGTGACACCGAGCCCGCCGCCGCCCCGGCCGACCGCCCGATCGGCGAGTCCACCCGCGACGTCGCGCTCGACCGGCCCGGCCCGGGCCCCGGCCCGTACGGTGCACCGCCGCCCTACGGCGCCCCCGGCCCGTACGGCCAGTCGCCCGGCTACGGCGACCTCGACGCGACACGTGGGGAGCGATCCGGTGCTCTTCGGTAAGCTCCGCATCCTGGGCAAGCTCGCCCTGCTGGTGCTCGTGCCGTTGCTCGGCGTCGTGGCGCTGAGCGTGCCGATCATCGTCAACCGCGTGCAGGCCGCCACCGACGCGCAGAACACGTCGGACCAGGTGGCCCTGGCCTCCCGCGTCGGCACCGCCGTGCAGGAGCTGCAGGAGGAGCGCCTGCTCTCGGTCGGCTTCCTGTTCAAGCTGGTCAGCCAGAACGACCTGGCCGTGCAGAGCGCCACCGCCCGCGACGCCGTGGCCCGCGTGGACGACGGCGGCGACGCCGTGACCCGCGAGCTGGCCCGCGCGCTGCGCAACACGTCCAAGCTGGAGAACACCCGGCAGAACGTGCTCAACGAGGCCATCGCGCCGAACTTGATCGTCGACGACTTCACCAAGGTCATCACGCCGATCATCACCGGGCTCGGGCTGTCGTCGAACGCCGACCTCAAGACCGGTGTCGGCCGGCAGATGTTCGCCCTCGAGCAGTCGCTGCTCAGCGACGACCTGATCAGCCAGGCCTCCGGCTACCTCACCGCGGCCGTCGTGCTCCCCCCGGAGCAGGGCGCCGGGATGATCGGCCTGTTCAGCCGGTCGCTGCTGCAGCTCCAGCAGGTGATCACCAACGGCGAGCAGTTCTTCACGCCCAGCCAGTACAGGCTCTATCTGGGCGCCCAGGACGCGTTCTCGGCCCGGGTCGGCACCCAGTTCCTCGCGGAGGCGCAGACCAACCCGGTCGAGGCGATCAGCCGCCTGAAGATCCAGACGCTGTTCCCGTCGCTGCAGTCCGTGCTCGTCCTCGGCGGCTTCGTCGAGAAGCGCGTGGCCGCGGACGTGGACGCGATCGTGACCAACAACCGCGACACGGCCATCCGCGACGCCTTCCTCATCGGTGGCGGCACGTTCCTGCTGCTGCTCATCGTGGTCGGGCTGAGCCTGTTCATGGCCCGCGCGGTGGCCCGGCCGCTGCGCCGCCTCACCGTCTCGGCCGACCGGATCGCCCGGGCCGCCGAGGCCGAGCTCGAGCGCGTGGCCGACGACGACGCCGAGTCGGTCCGCCCGATCCGCCTCGACCCCGTCGACGTCGAGGCCCAGGACGAGATCGGCGACCTGGCCCGCGCGTTCGACCGGGTCCAGACCACCGCCGTACGGCTGGTGGAGCGTCAGGTGCTCGGCCGGCGCAACGTCGCCCAGATGTTCGCGCACGTCGGCCGGCGTACGCAGAACCTGGTCGGCCGTCAGCTGGCCCTGATCGACAACCTGGAGCGCCGCGAGACCGACAGCGACCGCCTCTCCGAGCTCTACCGCCTGGACCACATGTCCAGCCGTCTGCGCCGAAACGCATCCAGCCTCGTCGTGCTCTCCGGCAGCGCCGGCGCCGACGAGCACATGGCCCCGCTGCCGCTGCAGGACGTGGTCCGGCTCGCCCTCGGTGAGATCGAGGACTACACGCGCGTCGACGTCGACGTGCCCGAGGAGATCGTGGTCGTGCCGGCCGTGCTGGCCGACCTGACCCTGCTGCTGGCCGAGCTGATGGAGAACGCCACCGCGTTCTCGCCGCCGCACACCCGCGTCGTGATCAGCGCGAACGAGCTGCGTGGGGGCGCCCGCCTGGCGATCATCGACCAGGGCCTGGGCATGCCGCCCGAGCGGCTGGCCGAGGAGAACGCCCGGCTCACCCGGCGTGAGCGCCTCGACCTCGCCCCCAGTGAGGTGCTCGGCCTGTTCGTGGTCGGCCGGCTCGCCCGCCGGCACGGCATCGAGGTCACGCTGACCGAGACGCCCGGCGGCGGCATCACGGCGTGGGTCGACCTCAACCCGTCGCACCTGATCGCCCGGGTGTCGGCCGTGCCGATGCAGGAGATCCCGCCGTTCCCGTCGGTCGCGGCCCCGGCCCAGGGTGGCTTCGCCTCCGAGTTCGCGCAGGTCATCGCCGGTTCCGCGGCCCGCTCCGGGGTGCCCGGCAGCCAGCAGCCGTTCGACGCCACCGTGCTGCACCGGGCCACGCAGACCCTGGAGACGGGGCAGTCGTGGAACGCGTTCGCCCCGGCCCGCAGCGGCGCGGCGCCGATCGAGGGCCAGCCCGTCTACGACGCCGAGCCGGTGTACTCGCCGTATCAGCAGCCGGTCGCCTACCAGGAGCCGGTCGCCTTCGAGCAGCCTGCCTACGACTTCGATGCCCCGGTCGCGGGCCGGGTCCCGGCCGCGATGCCGGAGCTGCCGGCGGCCGGTCCGAACGCGTGGCGCCAGCAGTCGCCGGAGCCGCCGCAGGCCACCTGGTCGGCCCCGGCCGTCGAGCCGCCCCCGGCCCGGCCGGCGATCCCGCAGCAGCGCACCAGCGAAGAGGACTACCGGTACGCGCCCCAGGCGTATCAGCAGCCGGCGGCGCCGCAGCAGCCGCCGGTCGAGCAGCCGTCGCAGCCGAGCACCGGCAACACCGGGCCGCTGCGCCGGCGGGTTCCGGGCAGCCAGCTTCCCGCGGAAAGCGGCACGCCCCTCCCCAGCCGCCCGCCGTCGCAACTCGACGCCGTGGCCGCGCGGGCCGCGTTCGACGACTTCGAGGCCGGGGTCAACCGGGCCCAGTGGGACGTCGCCGAGACGAACATGTCCTCGCCGCCGTCGGCCGGGCACGCCCCGCTCGCGCGCCGGGTGCCCGGGGCCACGCTGCCGCGTGACGA
The DNA here is from genome assembly GCF_016785085.1 of Paractinoplanes lichenicola. Taxonomy (GTDB): domain Bacteria; phylum Actinomycetota; class Actinomycetes; order Mycobacteriales; family Micromonosporaceae; genus Actinoplanes; species Actinoplanes lichenicola. The sequence goes on along the minus strand of NZ_JAENHO010000023.1, from coordinate 19,946 downwards.
GCCGAACTACCCGCCGCCCGCCTCGCCGAGCCTGCCGCTGAACCCGGACGAAGCCCGAGCCCTGATGGAACAGTTCGAGTACGGAGTCGCACTCGCGCTGAACGAAACTCAGCCACAACCCGAGGGACAACCGCGATGACTTCCCCCTACAGCACCGACACCGGCAACGGCTACGCCCAGTCCCAGCTGAGCGCCGAGGCCAAGACCTTCAACTGGCTGCTGGATTCCTTCACCTCCGGCACCGCCGGGGTCATCGAGGCCATCGCGGTGTCGTCCGACGGCCTGCTGATGGCGATGTCGGCGATCAAGGACCGGCCGAACGCGGAGCGCCTGGCCGCGGTCGTCTCGGGCCTGACGAGCCTGGCCGGCGGCGCCGCGAGCTGGTATCGGCTGGGTTCGCTGAACCGCGTGATCATCGACATGGCCGACGGCTATCTGCTGGTCACCGCGATCAGCGCCGGTTCCGTGCTCGGTGTCATCGCCGACCGCTCGGCCAATCTCGGCACCCTCGCGTACGAGATGACGCTCTTCGCCACCCGGGCCGGTGGCGCCCTCAGCCCGCGCTTGATCGCCGAGTTGAAGAACGCCGTTCAGCAATGACCTATCCGGACTCCGACGACCCGGCACACCCGGCTCGGCCGAGTGTCCGCCCGTTCCTGCAGTCCGGCCAGTTCCCGGCCGGCGGTTACCGTCCCGCGACCCGGGACGCCGAGCCGCCGGCCGCGGAGCAGACCTCAGGCCTGCGCCCGTTCGTCATCACGTCCGGGCGCACCGACGGCGCCGATCCCGACATCGGGATGGAAACCCAGGTGACCGTCAATCCCGCCGCCGGTCCCGTGCGCCTCTCCCCCGAGATGCGCGCCATCGTGGGCCTCTGCGGCGAGCCCGTCTCCGTGGCGGAGATCTCCGCCCGGCTGCGCCTGCATCTCGGCGTCACGCGCATCCTCGTCGGTGACCTGCGGGCCGCCGGCCAACTGGACGTCCACGTGCTGGACAACGAGACCCCCGACCCTGAGACCATCATGCGAGTGATCCGTGGACTACGAGCAATCACCTGACCGCCACGTCGGCACCGCCGCGGTCGGCAGCGGCGATCGTCCGAAGAAGGCACCCGTCCCGGTCAAGATCATCGTGGCCGGCGGCTTCGGGGTGGGCAAGACCACCACCGTGGGGGCCATCTCGGAGATCTCGCCGCTGACCACCGAGGCCGAGATGACCTCGGCCGCCGTCGGCATCGACGACCCCGGCCAGGCCACCATGAAGACGACGACGACCATCGCGATGGACTTCGGCGTGCTGACCATCGACCAGACGCTCAAGCTCTACATCTTCGGTACGCCGGGGCAGTCGCGCTTCGCGTTCATGTGGGACGACCTGATCAAGGGTGCGCTGGGCGCGCTGGTGGTGGTCGATACCAACCGGATCGACGACTGTTATCCCGCCGTGGACTACTTCGAGCGCGCCGGGCTTCCGTTCGTCGTCGGCGTCAACACGTTCAACGGTCAAATGAGCTACAGCCTGGATGAAGTGCGCTGGGCCCTGGCCGTACGCGAGGACGTGCCGGTCCTCTCCTTCGACGCCCGTTTCCGCGGGTCGGTGCGCGACGCGCTGCTCGTCGTGCTCGATCAGGCCCTCGACAAGGCCATTCGGCAGAAGTCCTCGTACCCCTGACGGCGGGTGTGCGGCGGGTCGCGCAGATCGAGGTTCCCAAATCGGCCTCCGAGCGGGCAGAGTGGTAACCGGCGAGACCCGCCTACGAAGGGACGATCAGGTGCGAGGCGGACTGGATGACGCTCTCGACAAGCTCGCGCGCCGTGACGAACTGCGCCGGCGTGCCTCGGGTGAGGCGCCGTCGGCCACGCCGCCGGCCGTGAACGAGCTGGTCGAGGCCATCGCGGCGGTTGTCGCGCGCCATCCGGAGCTGGGCGTGAGCGTGGGTGTCGAGGGCGCCGGCGATCCGCTCCTGCTGCACTTCTATCTCTCCGAGGGCCAGGTTCAGGTCAACGCGGAGAACGCGGCCGTCCTGGCGCCCGACGAGTCCGGGCCCCGGCACGCCGATTTCGACCTCGAGGCCGACGACACGGCCGAGCGTCCCTATTCGGCGACGCCCTACTCGGCCGCTCCCGCTCCCGCCGCCGATCCGGTCGGCGGCGACACCAGGCGGATGAGTCAGGACGATCAGGACCGCTTCGGCCCGTCCACGTTCGGCTATCCGACCTCCCCGGCCTCGCCCGCCGCCGAGCGCTACCCGGCTTCGCCCGCCTCGCCCGCCGCCGAGCGCTATTACGCGGAGTCCGACACTGCCGAGCGACGCTACGGCTCGTTCGACTCCCCGCCCGCCGATGCCTCCGACCCGCGCTACCCAACGCGCGATCCGGGCGAGTCGTCGCGCGATCTGGGTGCACGCCTGCGCGACCTCGGCATGGCCTCCAACGGTCAGCCGATGACCTACACCCCCCACCCGTACGCGGCCACGCCGCCCCCGCCCGTGCCGCCGTCCGCCGCCGACGCCGCGACCCGCCGCATCCACCCCGAGCAGCACCGGCCGCCCGCCGAGGCGTCCGCGGCCGAGCGGAGCGCCCAGGCCCGGGGCCCGGTGCCCGAGCAGCGCGGCATGCCGACCCCCCTGCCGCAGCCGATCCCGCTGCAGGTCGAGCGCCCGGAGGAGACCGAGATGGCGGCCCGCCGCCTGGCCGCGCTGCTGCGTGACGACCCCTCGCTGCTCGACGGCCCCCGAGGCTGAAAGTCGCTCACAGTAATGTCGGCGTCGCGACGCAGCGCAGCGCCGACATGACCGGTTTTCGCCCTGCTTGCCCCTCCTGAGATGTCTGGGTTAGGCCGTTCGGCCAGTTTGCCCGCCCAGACCTTGAATCACGCTGAGTAACTGAAATAGCGTTCGAGTCGTTCCCGCTACGGCGCGTCACCGTCACCGGTTTCGCGGCCCACCTGCGTACGTCTCGGAGTGCTCGATGTCGTTGCCCGAAGTCCACCTGGTCGCCGGCTCCCCCGCCGAGGCCGTGCGGCTCGCGCCGGTCGCGCTGGCCATGCGCGAGCAGGGCCGCCTCACCCCGATCCCGGTGGCCACCGGTCACGCCCCGGACGCGGTCGGCCTCACCCTTGCGGCGTTCGGCCTGACCCCGAAAATCACGTTGCCGGCCGGCGCCGACGACACCGAGACGATGCGCCGCTTCGACGAGCTGTGGGCGGTCCGCACGCCCGCCGCCGTGGTCGTCCGGGACGGGCTCGCCCCCGCGCTCGCCGCGTTCTGGCGGCGCGTCCCGATCATGACGATCGACGCGGGCCGGCGCTCCGGCGAGCTCGGCTCGGTCTCGGCCCTCGAGTCGCAGCGGCGGATGCTGGCCCAGATCACCACCGTGCACCTGGCCGCCACCCCGCTCGCCGCGATGAACCTGCTGGACGAGCGCGTGATCGCCGGCGACACCCTGCTCACCGGTGGCACCGCGCAGGATGCGGCCCAGTTGCTGGCGGCCAAGACAATCGTCGCCCCGGCCCGGGAACGCCGCACGATCGTGCTCGGCCTGCCCGCCGAGCGCGCCGAGGCGATCGCCCCCGCGCTGCGCTACCTGGCCGGGCGCTATCCCGACCTCGAGGTCGTCCGGGCCGCCGACACCGCGCCCGGCCTCGACTTCGCCACGCTGCTGACCCAGGCCTACGCCGTCGTCACCGACGAGGAGGACCTGGTCGAGGAGGCGCTGGCCGCATACTGCCCGGTGCTGATGATCGGCATGGAGTCGCAGCACGCCGAGGCGCTGCACGCCGGCAGTGCCCGCCTGGTCCAGCCCGACCCGGCCGCGATCACCAGCGAGGTCGCGTCGCTGCTGGAGACCCGGGTGCGCCGCGACTCGATGGCGCTCTCGGGCAACCCGTACGGCGATGGTCTGGCCGCGTATCGCGTCGCCCAGGCCACCGCCGCCCTGCTCGGTCACGGGCAGTTCCCCGACCCGATGCCCGCGAAGCCCGTGGCCGGTGTCGCCCGATGAAGGAGGAAACGATGGACGTCGCGTCCTTCTGGACCCGCTCGTGGACCAGCGACGACCGGATCGCGGTGCGGCAGCTGCTGGCGCCGGACGCCGAGATCGAATGGAACCTGGACGCGCCGGTCGACGACGAGGAGCTGGTGCAGGTGCTGCACCGGATCGCGGTCTTCGCCGACGACGTGACCCTGGTCGGGCAGACCCGGGCCGACGACGGCGCCGCGCTCGTCTACGACCTGCGAGCGCCGTTCGGCACCGCCAGGATGGTGGAGTTCCTGACCATCGCGGACGGCCGGATCACCGAGGTGCGCCAGGTCTACGACGTGACCGCGACCGACCGTTTCTTCCCGGGCCTGTACGCGAACTAACCCTTGAATCGGTCGAGCAGCGCGAACAGGGCGACCCAGTGCCGCTGCTCGGCCTCGCGGTCGTACATCGCGGTGTCCGACATCGTGAACCCGTGCGGCGCCCCGGCGTAGACCTCGGACGTGTAGGTCACGCCGGCCTCGTCGAGCGCGCTCTCGAAGGTCTTGATCTGCTCGGGGGTCATCGACCGGTCGTTGTCGGCGTGTGCGAAGTAGACCTCGCCGCGCAGCGACCCGACGCCCAGGTGCGGGCTGTCCGGCTGGTCGGTGACGACGCCGCCGGCGTGGAAGCTGGCCACTGTCGTGATCCGGTCGGGGTGCCGCTCGGCCGCCACCAGCGCGTTGCGGCCACCCATGCAGTAACCGACGGCCAGCACCGGTCCCTCGGTGTTCAGGGTCTCCAGATAGGCGCTGGTATCGGCGGCGACCCGGTCCGCGGTGAGCTGCTGGATCATCGGCATGAGCCGGCCGAACGCGGCGCCCCGCTTCTCGTTGTCGGCCAGCTCCTCCGGCGAGACCAGCGGCGACGGCCCGCCGCGGTAGAGGATGTTGGGCGCCAGCACGACGAACCCGCGTTCGGCGATCCGCTCGGCCATCTCGGCGATGCGCGGGCGCAGCCCGAACGCGTCCATGAAGAACAGAACGCCCGGGAACGGGCCGTCGCCGTCGGGCCGCACCAGGTAGGCGTCGGCCGTCCCGTCCGCCGCGGGGATCTGCACGGTAGTGGTCTGCATGGGCGCGACCGTAGCACCAAATGGGGATGAATCCCCGGTGCCGTAATACCCTGTCACCCATGGCCGATCGACTGCGCGCGGACGCGCAGCGTAACCGGGCCGCGCTGATCACCGCGGCCCGCGACGTCTTCGCCGAGCACGGCCTGGACGCGTCGCTCGACGAGATCGCGCGCCGGGCCGGGGTCGGCAACGCCACCCTGTATCGGCGCTTCCCGACCCGCCGCGACCTGATCGCCGAGGTCTTCGCGGGGCAGATGACCGGCTATGTCGAACTGGCCGAGTCCGCCCTGGCCGAGCCCGACCCGTGGGCCGGCTTCGCGGCCTATCTGACGAGCCTGTTCGAGATCCAGGCGACCGACCGAGGCCTGTCCGAGCTGCTCGTGACCAGCGGGTTCGACGACGACGAGCGGCTGGCCGGCCTGCTCGCGACCGCCCAGCGCGGCGCCACCGAGGTGATCCGCCGGGCCCAGGCCGCGGGCCGGCTCCGCGCCGACTTCGCCCGGCAGGACATCAGCCTGCTCATGCGCGCAAACGCCGGGGTGCTGCGCTCCTCGGCCGACCCCGGCGCGTGGCGGCGCTACCTCTCCCTCGTACTGGAAGGGTTGCAGGTTTTTAAGGATGTTTAAGGCTGTTCGCAAGACTGTTTAACGCGCCGCGGCCAAGACTGATTTCGCTCGAATCGCCTTCGATCGGAGTCACCCATGCAACGGAGCCGTCTGCGCTTGGCCATCTACGCCTCGGCGGCGGTCGTCGCCGTGGCCGGCGGTGTCGGCGCGGCAGTCGCGGCCACCAACCCGACGACGAAGGCCGCGGGCGCCCTCACCGCCACGTTCAGCAAGGACAGCGACTGGGGCACCGGGTATCAGGCGCACTACACGATCTCCAACGGCACCGGCGCGGCGGTCAACGGCTGGCAGCTCGTGTTCGGCCTGCCGGCGAGCGCCAAGCTGGGCAGCTTCTGGGACACCACGATCACCGCCTCGGGCGGGGTCGCGACGGCCAAGAATCCCGCGTACGCCCCGACGATCGCTCCCGGCGCGAAGGCGGAGTTCGGCTTCATCGTCAACGGCAGCGGGGCCCCGACCAGCTGCACGATCAACGGCGCGTCCTGCGGCGGCGCCACCACGGTTCCGCCGACCACGGCGCCGACCAAGCCGCCGACAACCGCGCCGACCACTAACCCGCCTGCGACCACTCCACCGGTCACAACTCCGCCGGCCTCGTCGAACCGGGTGCTCGTGGCCCCGTACGTGGACATGGGTCTGCTCTCGAACGGCTCGACCACGCTCGCCCAGCTCGGCCGGAGCGGCAACGTCAAGTCCTTCAGCCTGGCCTTCGTCACCAGCGCCGGCTGCAAGGCGAGCTGGTTCGCCGCGTTCGACCCGCGGGCCAAGCAGTTCGCCGACCAGATCAACGCCGTACGGGCGGGCGGCGGCGACGTGAAGGTCTCGTTCGGCGGTGCCACCGGCGTCGAGCTCGCCCAGGCCTGCACCAGCGTCGCCGCGCTCCAGGCCGAATATCAGGCGGTCGTCTCGGCGTACGACCTCAAATACATCGACCTCGACATCGAGGGCGCCGCGGTGGCCGACCCGACCACGATCGCCCGCCGCTCGACCGCGCTGGCCGCGCTGCAGAAGGCCAACCCGGGCCTGAAGATCTCGCTGACCCTGCCGGTGCTGCCCGAGGGCCTGACCGCGGACGGCCTCAACGTGGTGCGCTCGGCCAAGAACGCGGGCGTCGACCTCGACCTGGTCAACATCATGGCGATGGACTACGGCCGGGCCGGGCAGGACTACGGCAACCTGGCGATCCAGGCCGTCAAGTCCACGAAGGACCAGCTCAAGTCGATCTACGGCAACAGCGACGCGGCCGCGTTCCAGATGGTCGGCGTCACCCCGATGATCGGCGTCAACGACGACCAGGGCGTCTTCGGCCTGGCCGACGCGCGCGACCTGGTCGCCTTCGCCAACCAGAACCACATCGGGTTCGTCTCCTACTGGGAGGCCAACCGCGACAAGAACGCCTGCAACGGCGCGCTCTTCCAGTGCACCAACGTGACCCAGTCGCCGTTCGACTACAGCAAGATCTTCGCCGGTTTCACCGGCTGACCCACCTGACTTGCCTTCTTCCATCCCCAAAATAGGCGCGACTCCGGGCCCCCACCCGGAGTCGCGCCGTTTTACGCAAACCCTCGGCGCGCCTCGGCCAGCGTTGCCGAGACCAGCTCCCACAGGTTCGTCCCGGGCGGCTTGTCGAGCCAGATGTGCAGCCCCACCCGCAGGGACGCCAGGAACACAGCCGAGGTCATCTTCACCCGTACGCTGCCCGGGTCGTCCCCGGAGCGAGCGGCGATCTCGGCCGACAGGTCGCGCTCGAGCGCCGCGAACGTCTGCACCTGCGCCGCCACGAGCGCGGGCTGAGCCCGTACGAGACGGGATTGGGCCACCCAGTGCGGGTCGAGATCGCCCAGCTTGAGATAGAACTGCTCGGCGGCCGCGGTGAGCGCCGCCCACGTCGTCTCGGCGGCCGGCCGCGCCCGCACCTGCTCGATCAGCAGGGTGATGCGCTGGCGCTCGCCATAGAGCAGCGCCTCTTCCTTGCTGCCGAAGTAGTTCGAGAACGTACGCCGGGAGACCCCGGCCTCGTCGGCGACCGCCTCCACCGTGACGCGGTCGAAGCCGTGCTCGATCGCCAGTCGCATCGCGGCCGCATGCAGGGCCTGCCGGGTCGCGGCCTTCTTGCGCTCGCGCAGCCCGGGCTCGGCAGTCGTGCTCATGCCATGAGGGTACCGGCGTGTGATTCCCTTCTCAAAGAGCAAACTTGCGCAATAGGCAAGCTTTCTAGATAGTTGTATGAAGCATCTACTTGCTCCTAGAGAGAAGGCCGCGCGCATGAGCGCCAATACCGTCGGCACCCGCCCGGGCGCCATGTCCCACCGCCAGATCATGGAGGCCCTCTCCGGCCTCCTGCTGGTGCTCTTTGTCGCGATGGCCAGCTCGACCATCGTCTCCACGGCACTACCCAAGATCATCGGCGCCCTCGACGGCAGCCAGACGCAGTACACCTGGGTCGTCACCGCCACCCTGCTGACCGCCACGGCCTCCACCCCGATCTGGGGCAAGCTGGCCGACCTCTACAGCAAGAAGCTCCTGGTCCAGATCTCGATCGTGGTGTTCGTCCTCGGCTCGATCATCGCCGGCTTCTCGCAGACCGCCGGTCAGCTGATCGCCGCCCGCGCGTTCCAGGGTCTCGGCATGGGTGGCGTGCAGGCCCTGGTGCAGGTCGCGATCGCCGCGATGATCCCGCCCCGCGAGCGCGGCCGCTACAACGGCTACCTCGGCGGCGTGATGGCCCTGGCCACGGTCGGCGGCCCGCTGCTGGGCGGCCTGATCGTCGACACCGACTGGCTCGGCTGGCGCTGGTGCTTCTTCATCGGCGCCCCGATCGCCGTGATCGCCCTGGTCGTGCTGCAGAAGACGCTCAACCTCGAGGTCATCCGCCGGGCCAACGTCAAGATCGACTATCTCGGCGCCGCCCTGATCGCCGCGGGCGTCAGTGTCCTGCTCGTCTGGGTCTCGTTCGTCGACAGCAACTTCGCCTGGATCTCGTGGCAGACCCTGGCCATGGTCGGCCCCGGCCTGGCCCTGCTGGCCGCCGCGGTCTGGGTCGAGTCCCGGGTCGCCGAGCCGGTGGTCCCGCTCGACATCGTCAAGCAGCGCGGCACGGCCCTGTCGATCATCGCGAGCCTCGCGGTCGGCATGGCGATGTTCGGCGGCGCGGTCTTCCTGGGGCAGTACTTCCAGATCGGCCGCGGCTACAGCCCCACCGAGGCGGGCCTGCTGACGATCCCGATGATGGCCGGCATCCTGGTCTCGTCGACGGTCTCGGGCCGCATGATCACCAAGACCGGCCGGATCAAGCCGTACATCGTGGCCGGGACGATCGTGCTCGTGATCGGTTTCGCCATGCTCTCCTTCCTCGACCACGAGACCCCGCTTTGGTACGTCGGTGTGGCGATGGCCCTGGTCGGCGCGGGCGTCGGCATGTCGATGCAGAACCTCGTGCTCTCGGTACAGAACACGGTCTCACTCAAGGACATCGGCGCGGCCAGCTCGACGGTGGCGTTCTTCCGCTCGCTCGGCGGCACGATCGGCGTCTCGGTGCTGGGCGCGGTGCTGGCCCGCCGGGTCAGCGACCAGATCACTCACGACCTGGCCAACGCCGGGGTGCCGGCCGGCAGCACGGGCGGCGGCAGCACGCTCAACCTGGCTGCCCTGCCCGACTCGATCCAGCACATCGTGCGGGCCGCCTACGGTGACGCGACCGGGCACATCTTCCTGATCAGCGCGGCGATCGCGGTGATCGGCGTGGTGGCCGCGCTGCTCATGCGCCCGACCGCGCTGCGCTCGACCGTCGACGTGGCCCCGGCCGCGGTGACCGAGGAGGAGCCGGTTGCGGCGCTGAGCCGCTGACAGCTTTTTGGGCGGCGTCCGCTTCGGCGGGCGCCGCCCTTGTGTGGTCTATGTGACCTTCTGTGGCGACATTGCTCACGTCTGTGACCATAGGCTCACGGCCTTACCGAGAGCTAACCTTCGGAAGCAGAGCGCTGATCATGGCGGAATCCCTCAACCGACGGGCGACGCTGTCGATCAGTGGCCCAGAAGCGAAAGGGGGTTGGCCACGTGGATCACGACCGGGAAGTGCTCGACGCGGAGAGGTTGCACGCCGCCCTCCTCGAGCTCGAAGACGAGATCCACTGGGATGCCGCCCCCACGCTCGACCTGGCCCAGCGCTACGAGCGGCAGGCTCGCCTGCTCGGTGACGAGCTGCTCGTCACCCGCGCCCGGCTCTGCCAGGTCAACATGCGGATGCGCGCCGGCGACGTCGCCGAGGCCGCGCAGCGCATGTGGCACATCCACCAGTGGGCGGTCGACCACGGCGCCCGCCAGCTGACCGCCCGCACCCACCTCGTCTGGGCGGCCATCCACCGCCACCTCGGCGACGCCGCGCAGAGCCTCGAGCACGCCGTCCGCAGCGTCGAGCTGCTCGACGAGACCGCCACCGACTTCATGCGGATCTGGCACCGGGCCAAGCTGGCCGACTCGCTGGCCTTCGCCGGCTCGATGGAGCCCGCCCGCGAGCGGTTCGCCCAGGCCGAGCGGCTCACGGTCGAGCTCGACCGGCCCTTCCTGCTGCTCTACGTGCTCAACAACTACGCCTATTCGGAGCACGCGGCCGGCAACTTCGAGCTGGCCGACCAGGTCGCGAACAGGCTGCGCGCGCTCTCCGACAAATACGGCTACGAGCTCGACGCCACGGTGCTCGACACCATCGGTGCCATCGAGATGAGCAACGGGCACTACGCGGCGGCCGAGCAGACCATGCAGGCCTCCATCGAGAAGTATCGGTCGATGCGCCGGCACGACGCCGACGCCATGCCCGAATACCTGCTCAACCTGGCCCGGGCCCAGCGCGGCCTCGGGGCGTACGAGCGGGCCCAAGCCAGCCTCGACGAGTCACGACGGCTCTGCACCGACCGCGAGCTCGGCCACTTCCTCGTGCAGACCCACCAGGAGCAGGCCGAGCTGCACGCCGCCCGGCGCGAGTTCGCCGAGGCGTACGAGGCTCACAAGGTCTTCTTCGCGGCGTACAAGGTGCTGCAGTCCAGCCAGCGCGAGGCCCAGGCCCGCACCCGGCAGGCGATGTTCGAGACGGCCGAGGCCCGGCAGGAGGCCGAGCGCTTCCGCGAGCAGGCCCGGCGCGACCCGCTGACCGGCCTGCGCAACCGGCGCTACCTCGACGAGCAGCTGCCCCGGCTGATCGACACCGACCCCGACCTGACCGTGGCCATCGTCGACCTCGACCACTTCAAGCGGATCAACGACCAGCTCTCGCACGACGTCGGCGACCAGGTGCTGGTGCAGGTGGCCAAGCTGCTCGAGACGGAGCTGGCGGTCGTGAGCGCCGACGGGTTCGTCGCCCGGATGGGTGGCGAGGAGTTCCTCATGGTGCTGCCCGGCTGCCCCGCCTCCCGGGCCGGCCACGAGATCGACGGCATTCGCCGAGCCGTCCGCGCCTACGACTGGGCCGGCATCACCCACGGGCTGCCGGTCACGGTCAGCATCGGCGTGGCCGGGGTCAGCGAGGCCGAATCCCGTACGCAGCCCGGCCTGTTGTCCACAGCCGACCGCAACCTGTACGCGGCGAAGCACGGCGGCCGCAACCAGGTCGTGTGCGGAGTGCCCGGTCCGGATAGGACCCGTTCGTACCGAGATCGGGCCTCCGCCGCCTGACCAGCGACTTCCTCTCGTCAGTGAGCGGTCTGAATTTGATCGTCTGGGGCGGTTAGGCTTGGTCGACTGACGGACAGACGGCTCTGTGCGGGTCGGACGAGGAGGCGGACGCGTGGACGAGGTTCCCCCGGTGCCCGAGGTCGCGCCGCCCGGCGTCAACATCAACGTGCCGCACTCGGCCCGCATCTACGACTACTGGCTCGGCGGCAAAGACAACTTCGCGGTCGACCGGGCCGTCGGCGAGGCCATGATCAAGGCGATCCCCGGCATGCGCTACATGGCCGGCGAGAACCGGAAGTTCGTCCACCGCGCGGCCCGTGACCTGGTGTCCAAGGAAAAGATCCACCAGTTCCTCGACATCGGCACGGGCATCCCGACCCGGCCCAACCTGCACGAGGTCGCGCAGCAGATCATCCCCTCGGCCCGCGTGGTCTATGTGGACAACGACCCGATCGTCCTGGTCCACGCGCGCGCCCTGATGATCAGCACGGACGAGGGCCGCAGCGAATACATCTCGGCCGACATCCGCGACCCCGAGTCGATCCTGACCGACAAGACGCTGCGCGACACACTCAACTTCGACGAGCCGGTCGGCCTCACGCTGATCGCCATCCTGATGCTGATCGCCGACGACGACGACCCGTGGTCCAAGGTGGCCGCCCTGCGCGACGCGATGCCGTCGGGCAGCCTGCTCGCGATCACCCACCCGACGGCGGACTTCGCGCCCACCGAGGTCAACGAGGCAGTCGACGCGGCCCGCGACGCCGGCATGACACTGGTGGCCCGTCCCCGAGCCGACATCGAACGCTTCTTCGGCGACTGGGAGCTGCTCGAACCGGGTTTGGTGCCGGTTTCGAGCTGGCGCCCCGACGAGCCGGTCGACAATCCGGAGGCGGCTTACTACTGGGCCGGGGTGGCTCGCAAACCCTGATCGGCTTCAAATCCGCTTCATCCCGCTGTCACGTGTCTGCGGCGAACGCGGCGCGCGCGCGTTGTGCTGGGGGACGCGGGAACATCCCGCAGCCGCGCTACGGCCCGGTGGGCCGACTGGGTCGCGCTGCTGGCCGAGATCGGACATTCTTGCGTTTGTGGGAGTCACGACGCGTACGGGATGGGTCTGATCCTGAAACGCCAAACCGGCCGAGCCGTCCAGCACGGGGGAACCGGACGACCCGGCCGGAGCCAGGGCGTGCGCGCCGGGACACGCGGCGCGCGCGAATTTTGCCTCACCCGGTTTAGAACCGGTCCAAACCGGGAACTTGCTGTCCAGCAACGGGTCTCAGGTGACCGTCCACTTAGCGGCGACGGTCCGTAATCACAGTCTGCCCGCAGATAATCACCGCGGGCAATCCGTATTGCGATCCCAATCCATCACGGAAAGTGATCAAGCTCGGCTTCCGGACGCGATCAATTTCGGGCATCGGACTCCCCCTCGTCGATCGTCGGCCGGCCGTCAGCCGGGCGGGTGATCGGGCGAGAAAGGGCCAGCCTGACTCCCCCGAACCGGTGTGAAACCACCGCTGCGCGGGCCGTCGCGGCACTGACGTCGTCAGTGATCGCCACGCCCCGGCAGAGCGGCGCCGGGTTGCCCATCCGCAGTTCCACAGCGAATGAATCCCCCTGGTCGAAGCGCTCGGGACCGATGTTGGGAACGGTCATCTCGTTACCTCTCGCTAGGACGCCCCCGCCAAGGAGCCTCGCGTCGAGGCCGCGAAACACCGTTTCCGCGACCGGTCCGTCACTCAAAGATGTCACCCTAAGTGATACCAATGGGTTTCGTACGTGCGTTATCATGCTCACAATCCCGTGAGTACGCAAGGCCAGATGCACGTGCATTTGCACCAGCTGTGAGGCAGCGGTTGCTCACTGGAGATCATTTGACTCCGGGCGATCCCCGACCGGAGGAAAACAAGGGAGCATCAACATGCAGTACGCGGTCAACGGCATCCCGGCCGGCGAGCTGGAAGGTGTCACCTGGCAGAAGAGCCGGCGCAGCAACCCCAGCGGCAACTGCGTCGAGTGCGCCGTCCTCCCCAACGGCGAGGTTGCCATGCGCAACTCCCGCGACCCCGAGGGTCCGGCACTCATCTACACCCGCGCCGAGATCGAGGCTTTCCTCGGCGGGGTCCACGACGGTGACTTCGACAACCTGCTCGCCTGAGCCATCAGCGAGAGTCGTCCGTCATCGAGCCGGCGACGCTGGCCGACAACGGCCGGCCGTCTCGTCCGCGACGTGCCCATCTCCGCGTCCCGTTCGAGACTCGAGAGCCATCCGTCCGATCACGACCGTCAGTTGACAGGCGGCGCGACGATGAGATGGCCGGGTAACGCGACGAGTCAGGCCGCGTGCCCCGGAAAGGGATGGGCCTGCCTAGCGGTTCAAGCCAGGCAGGACCCGGGACGGTAATGCGGTCTCGTCCACGGTCGTCGGCAGCGGACGTGGGCGAGCCCTTACCAGCACTTGCCCGTTGCGCAATGCGGACAGGCAAGTGCGCAGAGCGTACCGCCGGTTGGGTCGCGGCTCCAGAGAGTCGCGAAAGATCAGGCCGGACGCCCTACTTCGTGGAGAAGTTTGCCCAAAATCTCCGGCGTGTGGTTCGGCGGCTCGGCGTCGATGCAGACCCGCTCCATCGCCATCGCGTACTGGTCGACGTCCTCGCGCTTGTCGAGATAGATCGCGCTCGTCAGCTGTTCGACATAGACCACGTCGGGCAGCTCGGGCTCGGGGAAGCGCAGGATCGCGAACGGGCCGCCCGCCGCGGCATGACCGCCGGCGTGGAACGGGATGATCTGCAGCCGCACGTTCGGCTTCTTGGCCGCCTCGATCAGGAACTCGATCTGGGCCTTCATGATCTCGACGCCGCCGATCGGCCGACGCAGGACCGCCTCGTCGATGACGGCCCACAACTGGGGGCCCTCGGGACGGTCGAGGATGGCCTGCCGCTGCCGGCGGAGCTCGACCCGCTTGTTCATCTCTTCGGGCGTGACCCCGGCGTGGCCGAGCATGATGACCGCGCGGGCGTAGTCGGGCGTCTGCAGCAGACCGGGCACGAACTGGATCTCGTACGTCCGGATCAGCGTCGAGGCCGCCTCGAGCCCCAGGTACGACTGGAACCAGCCCGGCATCACGTCACTGAACTGCTGCCACCAGCCCGGGTTGTTGGCCTGGCGGGCCAGCACGAGCAGCGCCTCACGCTCGTTCGACTCGGCCACGCCGTACAGGGTCAGGAGGTCGCTGACGTCGCGCTCCTTGAAACTGACCCGGCCCAGCTCCATCCGGCTGATCTTCGAGCCCGAGGCCCGGATCTCCCAGCCCGCATCCTCGCGGGAGATGCCCCTGGCCTCGCGCAGCCTGCGGAGCTGGGTCCCGAGCAGAATGCGCAGAACGGTGGGGCCGCCCGTCGGGGCCTCCTCCTGCTGCGTGCCCGCGCTCACCTGGCTCCTCGTTTTCGGTCTCTAGGGGGCTGCCCGGCCGCAGTCCCAAAGCATCCTAAGGGGGAGATCGTCCACAACGAAACAGACGAGACGCTCGCCCGGGCGTCTGCCCGCTACGAATGCACGTGCATCCGGCCTTGCGAACGCCTTTGTACGCGAGCATGATAGCTGACAGACACGCACCGCCCGCATACACAGCGTGGTGGAAAGTTCGGCTTCTCGGCCGACACGCACGGCTTGGTGGCGTTCCCCCGCCACCTGGACGACCGAGTCCCCGAGATCATGGAGGGTCATCTCGATGTCCACGGCACCGACGTCCGCCCCGACCACCGCTCCGCCCCAGCGTGACCCGGCGGATGTGGCGCCCGCCGACAGCTACCACCCCTCCGACCGCGTGTGGGTCTACCGCGACGGCTGGCGGGCCGGCGTGATCGAGGCGGCGTCCCCCCGCGCGGTCACCGTCACCTACCGCCCCGGCGCCCACCTCGGCACCGGGGTCGACACTTTCACCGCGCCGTACGTCACCGCCCGCTCGAGCGAGGACCCGGCCGTCGACCGGCGTCACCTCGGCCGCGGCATCTACACGCCCACCAGCCTTCCGGTCCGGGGCTCCGCGGCATGACCGGCGCGGTCACCGTCTCGGCCGTCGCGGGCCTGCTGAGCCTGCTGGCCGGCGTCGGGCTGGGGTGGCGGCTGCGACAGTGCCCCTCCTGCTCCTGCGACAAAGAGACGGCCGCGCCCTGACGGCTCGCCATCCGTCCGGCCCGGGAATTCCCCGGGCCTTTTTTGCTTTTGCGGCCACTCCGCTTCGCTTTGGTAAGGGCCTGACTTCGCTCAGTGAGACATAAGATAGGGCACCGTCAGTGCAATAATCATATGCATTGATGGGTCTTGTTTTTCAACTCTCCACTTTGGCCACTCTTCGTATGCGCCAATCCCCTTTCGAGGGACCCTCGCAGGTTTGACCCCGCGCCGACCTTGTCCGGATAAATCGGCATAATGGCTGCTTGGGCGGTTTGCTGATCCGCGCGAATCTCCCGATGCTCTGCCGTGGACACCGTCACGGGTTACGGCCTCACAACGGTGGGTATCTATTGCCGCGTCGAGCGGTCCGGCAGGCGGAGGTGGTTTTCGTGCTTGACCCCAAGGAGATGGCCGCGTTCGACGGCCTGGTGAGTCAGCTGCACTCGACCGACCCCAGGTTCTGCCGGCGGATGAGGAGACTGAGCACCCCGAAACCGCGCCTCTACACAACGGCGGCGGCAGCCCTGTGGCTACTCGCGCCGCTGTGCATCATCTTCGGCGGCTGGACCGGCACCCTGATCGCGGCCGTCTGTTGCGCGTACGGGTTCCGCCTCTACAACAAGCGCAACGGCAACGCGCCCCAGCCGGCGTGGTGGGTGGCCACTCCCCGCTTTAAATCCAGCGGTCCCCGGTGAGCCGCTCGTAAACCTCGACGTACCGGTTGCGGGTGGCCTCCACGACCTCATCCGGAATCTCAGGCCCCGGAGCCGTACGATCCCACCCGGTCAGCGACGACGACCAGTCCCGCAAGAACTGCTTGTCCAGATAGCGCGGCGTGCCCCCCGGCTTCCATTCGTCAGCACTCCAAAACCGCGACGAATCCGGCGTCAGCAGCTCATCCCCGAGCTTCAGGCCGCCGTCGGCCGCCACCCCCAGCTCAATCTTCGTGTCGGCGATGATGATGCCCTTGCCCCGGGCAATCTCCTGCCCCCGCCGATAAACCTCGAGCGTGATCCGCTTGAGCTCGGCCGCCCGCTCTTTATCGAGCGCCTCTTCCACATCCTCGTACGTCATGAACTCGTCGTGCCCCTCACCCGGGGGCACCTTGGTCGTCGGCGTAAAAATCGGCTCCGGCAGCTCCGAGGCCTCAATCAACCCCGGCGGCAGCTCGACACCGGAGACAGCACCGTCCCGCTCGTACTCCTTGAGCCCCGAACCCGCCAGATAGCCACGAGCGATGCACTCCACCATGACCATGTCGAGCCGCTCACACCGCACAGCCCGGCCGGACCACTCCTCGGGCACGTCGGTGCTGGAGATGACGTGGTTGGGGACTACGTCGGCCAACTGCTCGAACCACCAGAGAGACAGCTGGGTCAGAATCTTCCCTTTGTCGGGGATCGGGGTGGGAAGCACAACGTCGTAGATCGAGACGCGGTCGGACGCTACTAGCAGGATGTCCTGCCCGTCCGCGTAGACCTCACGAACCTTCCCCGAGTGCAACAGCTCCACGTGCTCCCCTTAGCTTGCCGGGCTTGAGGGTTCACGCTATCTGACCAGTTGGCGAGCCTTCGCATAGCCCAATACCTGACAGGCCGAGACACTTGATCCGGCAAACTTACGCTGTGGCAGATGACCTTTCCGCGGGCCTGTACGAGACCGTCATTACCGAGTCCTTGCTGGCCCGCATCTCGGCCATAGATTCCGAGCTGGTTCGGACGCAAAAGCTGCGCCCCGCCGATGCAGCCGACCGCATCGCCCAACTCCTGGCCCGACAGGTGCTGCGCGCCCTCGAGGCGATCGGCGAGGACGACCGCGTTGCCGTCGGTATTGAGGTCGCCCAGCTTCTGACCGATGCGCTCGACCAGCGGCTGCCTCGTGCCGGGGTTCGCGGTGATCGCCCGACCGAACCGGGATCCATCCTGTCTGCGCTCGGCGAACTGCTGCCGGATGGCTCAGTACACGTCCCCGCCCGGCCACTCATTCCGCTGCTCGACACCACGGTTCTTACTAACGCTCCCGGCGAACCGCGGCTCATCCACCAGGTGATGCAGGAGATTGAGTCAGCCGACGCGATCGACGTGGTGATGGCCTTCGTCCGCAAGACCGGCATCAACCCTCTCCTGTCCGCCTTGCGCCGGCACACGGACCGCGGTCGCCGCCTCCGCGTCTTGACCACCACCTATACCGGGTCAACTGAGGCGTCCGCCCTCGACCTGCTGTCCGACGCCGGGGCCGAGATTCGCGTCTCCTACGACACGACGTCCACTCGTTTGCACGCTAAGTCCTGGATCTTCCACCGCAGGACTTCTTTCGATACCGCTTATGTTGGCTCTTCGAATCTGACGCACTCGGCTCAGGTCTCAGGCAAAGAGTGGAACGTTCGGCTCTCGGCTGCTCGAAACGACGACGTGATCAAGAAGATGGTGGGGATCTTCGAGACTTACTGGGAGGGTGGCGACTTCGTCCGCTACGAGCGGTCGCAGTTCGAGGAATACCTCAGTCGGATGCGTCGCGCGGATCGGGGTGACCAGATCATCCTCAGCCCCCTCGAGATCCGCCTCGAGCCCTTCCAGAATCGACTCCTCGAGTTGATCGAGGTGGCCCGCACCGACGGGCACCACCGTAACCTCCTCGTGTCGGCCACCGGCACAGGCAAGACGGTGATGGCAGCAATGGACTACGCCCGCCTTCGACAGCGCATGCCTCGGGCTCGACTGCTGTTCGTCGCCCACCGTCGAGAGATCCTGCACAAGAGCCTCGCCACCTTCCGGCATGCGCTTCGCGACCACGCCTTTGGCGAACTGTGGGTCAGCGGCGAACGCCACCGCGACTTTGATCATGTCTTTGCTTCGATTCAGAACCTCACCCCGGAACGGCTCGAGCGGCTGGCCGAGGACCACTTCGACGTGGTTGTCATCGACGAGTTCCACCACGCGGCCGCAAAGTCTTACGCCACACTGTTGGACAAGCTCAAACCGCGTGAGTTACTCGGACTGACCGCCACCCCCGAGCGCACGGACGGCCAATCGATCCTGCACTGGTTCGACGATCGGATCGCCGCCGAACTACGCCTGTGGGACGCGATTGAACAGCAGCGACTTACGCCGTTCGCCTACTACGGCATTCACGACGGCGTTGACCTACGCGAAGTGCCCTGGCGTCGAGGCCAGGGATACGACGTCGATGCCCTCACCGACAAGTACGTTGCCGGCGGCACTTGGGCCAGGTTGGTCTACCAACAGTTGTCCGACCGGGTTGACGACATCCGGACGATTCGCTGTCTGGGTTTCTGCGTCAGCGTCGCACACGCCCAGCATATGGCCGAGCAGTTCCGCTCGATCGGGCTCGAGGCCGTCGCGGTGCACGGCGGGACCTCCGACGCCGATCGGGACGCGGCGCTGGCCGGTTTGGGGGCCGGTCGCATCCACGTCATTTTCTCGGTCGACCTGTTCAACGAGGGCGTCGACCTACCCACCGTCGACACCCTGCTCATGCTGCGTCCCACCGACAGCGCGACCCTCTTCTTGCAACAACTCGGTCGAGGACTGCGGCTCTCGGAGGGAAAGACGGTCTGCACGGTCCTCGACTTCGTGGGCCAGCATCGGCGCGAGTTTCGGTTTGACCGGCGTTATCGAGCCCTGCTGGGTGGCACCCGACGCGAACTAGAGAAGGCCATCGAGGACAAGTTCCCGTTCTTGCCGGCCGGCTGTCACCTGGAACTGGACAAGGTGGCGCAGGACATCGTGCTGCGCAACGTTCGGGAGGCCGTGCCCTCGCGCTGGGCCGCCAAGGTTGAAGAGCTACGCACCATGGGCCGGGCCCGCGGAATCGTTTCGCTCGCGGAGTTCCTCCACGAGACCGGCCTCGAGCTGTCCGACATCTATGACACCTCCGGCCGGACCTGGTCGACCATGCTTAAGGCAGCGGGACTGGCGGTCCTCCCGGAGGGACCGGACGAAAAGCCCCTCCGCCGGGCGATCGGCCGACAGCTCCACATCAACGACCATCAGCGATTGGGCGGCTACCTCACCTTCCTCCAAGGCGACGCGCCCAACGTCGAGCAGCTGGCCGCGGTCGACCGACGGCTGCTGCGCATGCTGGTCGCCAGTCTTAGCAACACGGCACTCGCCAAGGACACGGGTTTGCAGCGTGCAGTCGACCTTGTCTGGGCGCACCCCCAGGTGCGCTACGAATTGCAGGAAGTGCTGACAGTCCTGCGCGATGCACCGGACCATCTCCAGCACTCGGCGTGAGTTCCCCCCGTTTCGACGGAGCGGTGGTTACCTGCTTCCGGTCGGGGCAGGGGTGAGGTTATCTGGCTCGGTTTGGGCGTGCCAGGCCGCCTCGTATTCGTCGGGGCTGAGGTAGCCGAGTTCG
>NZ_JAENHO010000022.1 GCF_016785085.1 Paractinoplanes lichenicola | reverse complement strand
GCCCGGCTCACACCCATCACCACCAGCCAACACACCGAACCCGACCAGCCCGTCGAGATCGCCGCATAACATCAACCCACACGGATCAGCGATGGCCGACTGTTACACCACGCCCGCGGACGTGACCGTCATGTTTGTGAGTACTCACTCACGAGGCCGCGAAGGTTGTGAGTACTCACTTACCGGGGAGGCGGTCGGCGTCCGGGCGTCAGGGTGGGTCGGCGGTTGTGAGTGCTTCGCGGAACTGCGCGGACAGGAAAGTCGCGCGGCCCGCCAGCCGCGCGACTTCTTCGGTGGGAGGGTCAGCCCGCCAGGTGGCCCCAGCGGTCCTCCAGTTCCTCCCACGTGCCCTGGTCCTCGACCTTGCCGGCGATCAGCACGACCACCCGGTCGGCCTGGCTCAATGCGGCCCGTTTCGAGGTCGAGCCGACCACCGTCACGCCGTGCGAGCGCAGCGCGCGCCACAACTCGAGCTCGGTCGTCACGTCGAGCGCCGAGGAGACGTCGTCGGCGATCAGCAACTCCGTGCGGGGGGCCAGGGCCCGGGCCAACGCCAGGCGCTGCAACTGGCCGCCCGACAACCGCGTGCCCTTGTGGCCGATCAGCAGTTGCAGGCCGCCGCCGGCTGCCGTCAGGTCGTGTTCGAGCTGGGCCGTCGAGACCGCGTCGGCCGCGTCCACCTCGTGGCCGAGCTGGATGTTGTCGGCCACCGTGCCCGAGAGCACGCGCGGCAGCTGCGCCACGTAGCCGACCTGGTTGGGCCGCAGGAACACCTCCGGCTCGTCGACCGCCTCGCCGTTCCAGCGCAGCTCGCCCGCGTGGTGCACGATGCCGGCCAGCGCGCGCAGCAGCGACGACTTGCCCGCGCCGACCGGCCCGACCACCAGCACGAGCTGGCCGCGCTCGACGGTCAGGTCGACGTCTTGCGCGCCGACCGTGCCGTTCTCGTGCACCGCGCTGAAGCGGCGCAGCTCGAGCGTGCGCAGCGGGTTGCGCGGCGCGGTCGGGGGCGCGGGCGCCGTGCCGGCCGAGAGGTCGACCCCGGAGACGTCGGACGAGTAATCCGACACGCCCGTCATCGCGACTGTGCGGCGGGTCCACACCCGGGCCGACGGCAGCTGGCTGACCAGCGACGCCGTCGTCCAGGCGAACCAGCGCGCGGCGCCCAGCGTCGCCACCGCGATGAGGGTGGCCGCGGCCGAGAGCGACCCGGACAAGTACATCCCCCACGCGGCGATCGGCAGCAGGCCGCTGGCGATCGACGGCGTCGAGCGCGCCCACACCTGGATGGCGATCTCGCGGCGCTGCAGTTCGCTGCGGGTGCCGTCGAGCCGGGCCAGGTGGGCCAGCACCGGCTCGGTCGCGCCGGCCAGCTTGACCGTGCGGGCCGCCGACAGCGACGACACCAGCGCCGTGGCGAACGCCGCGCGGGCGGCGACCGTACGGCGGGCGGCTTTTTCCAGCCGGGGGCCGAAGAGCGTCGCCGCGAGGCCGGACACCACCATCGTGCCGAGGAAGAACAGCGCCGGCACGATCGACCCGGACGCCCACGTCATCGCGACGATCATCACCAGGCTGGTCGCGTTGTCGATCAGATTGTCGGCCAGCATGACCACGCGCTCGGTGTCGCCGCCCTGGGCCACGACCTCGGCCGGCGTGTGCTTGCTGATCCGGCGCGGGCCGATCTGGCCGTGCACCAGGCGCATGCTGATCCGCAGCATCTGCCGGACCCACCACTCGGGGAACCAGGCGCCCGTGTAATAGAGCGTCGGGATCGCCAGCAGCAGGCCGGCCGCGATGCCGATGGCCGGATAGAGCGGGTCGCCCAGCCCGTCGACGACGTTGGCCCAGAGCAGCGGCAGGATCGCGCCGTCCAGGCCGAGCAGCACCAGCACCACGAACAGCGAGACCGCGCCGAGCCCGTACCGCTTGTCGTTGAGGGCCAGCCGGACGATCTCGCGCATCGTGCGCGCGGGCGGCTGCTCGGGCAGCGGCGGCGGGTCGACCGGGGGCAGCTTGTTGGCCAGCGCCTCCGCTCCCAGTTCGATCTGGGCGGCCTTGTCCCAGTCGCGCTCCTCCTCGACGAGCACCCCGCCGTGGCCCGACGTCGCCGCCGGGACGGAGAGGGCGCTGCTCGCCATCAGCTCGGCGAAGCGCCGCGACTCGCGCAGCGGGCCCGACTCGAGCACCTCGCCGTCGGCCAGCACGACCACCTCGTCGCAGCGCTGCACCGACGACAGCCGGTGGGCGACGATCACGCCGATCCGGCCGGCCAGCAGGCGATCGGTCGCGCGCTGGACCCACGACTCGGTGACCGGGTCCATCCGGGCGGTGGCCTCGTCGAGGATCACCACGTGCGGGTCGCGGACCAGGATGCGCGCGAACGCGACCAGCTGCTCCTGCCCGGCCGACAGCTTGTAGCCGCCCTCGCCGAGCTTGGTGTCGATGCCGTCGGGCAGGCTGGCCGCCCACGGGCTCAGGCCCAGCTCGTCGAGCGCGCCCTGCGCCTTGGGCAGCAGCTCGGGGTCGAAGAGCGCGATGTTTTCGGCCAAAGTGCCGGAGAGGATCTCCGTACGCTGGGGGACGATCGCCGTCCAGCGGCGCAGCCCCTCCACGGCCAGGTCGTTGAGGTCGGCCCCGCCCAGGAAGACCGTGCCCCGCGGCACGTCGACCGCGCGGGTCAGCACCTTGGCCAGCGTCGACTTGCCCGAGCCGGTGCGGCCGATCAACGCGTACGACCGGCCGCGGGCGAAGGTCAGGCTGACGTCCTTGAGCGCGGGCGGGCGTCCGCTGTCGGACTCGCCGTAGCGGAACGTGAGGTCGCGGACGACGAGGTCGCCGTCGACCGGCGGGCGGCCCTCGGTCGGCTCCTGCGGCACGTCTTGCAGCAGCTGGACGCGGCTCCAGGCGCCGAGGGCGTTCTGCAGCTCGGGCACCATGCGGGTGACGTGCTCGAGCGTGCCGCCGAAGCCGAGCGCGAGCAGCCACACCGCGGTCAGCCGGGCGCCGTCGATCTGCCCCGCGATCAGGGCCCAGGCGCCGAAGACCACGAGAACCGCGATGAGCGTACGGGTGATCGCGCCGGCGCCCATCGTGATGCGGGCCGACGAGTGCCAGACGAGCCGCCCGCGCCGCAGCACCTCGGCCGCGCGCTGGGCGTAGAGCCGCCGCACGTACGGCGCGGCGAGGCTGGTGCGTACGTCGTCCTGCCCGTGGATCGACTCCTCCATCACCGCGGCGAGGTCGGACCAGGCCTCCTCCTCGGCGATGCGGCGCGGGGAGATGCGCTGGATGGGCTTGTTCATCGTGACGTAGAGCAGGACCGACACGATCACCATGCCGACGCCGGCCGGCCACCAGACGAAGAAGGCCGTCACGATCGAGAAGACCGCGACGGCCACCGACTGGGCGATCCGCACCCCGCTGCCGCGCAGCTGGGAGCCGACCTCGTAGACGTCGGCGTCGATCCGGTCGAGCAGCTCGCCGACCGGAGTGTTCTCGAGCGTGGGCAGATCTTGACCGAAGGCGACCCGGTTGAGACCGCGGCGGATCTTGGCGGCCCAGTCGGCGGTCAGCCGCGCGGCGACCAGGCCGACGAAGACGTCGGTGAGCACCGAGGCGACGAGCGCGGCGGCGAGCACGCCGAACAGGGGCATCGACCGGTTGACGAGGACCTGGCCCGACAGAGCCAGCGCGCCCGCCGATCCCGCTGCACCGAGCAGGATGAGGACCGCCACGAGGGCCGACATGCGCCTCGAGGTGGCCCACAGATCGCGAAGCAGGCGCATTGATGACGTCCTCTGGTTGAACGGGGAGGGGGTTCCTCCATCCTCATCCGCGGGCCGGAGGTCTTCAACGGAATTACGTGGCCGACGGGCATGGCGCCTGTCACCCTTGGCGGTTGTGCAAGATCTTCCTGCCCCCGTACGGGCCAAGGCCGTCGGCGCGGGCGCCCAGCAGTGGCTCGCCGACCTGCCGTCGCTGGTGGCCGACCTGGCCGCACGATGGTCCCTGACGGTCGGCGCGGCCTTCCCCGACGGCACCGAGGCGCACGTGCTTGCGGTGACCCGGGCCGACGGCACCCCCGCCGTCCTGAAACTGCTCGTCCCCCGCCCCGGCGAGGCCGCCCACCACGAGATCTCGGTGCTGCGGCTGACCGCGGGCGTGGGGTGCGCCCGCCTGCTGGCCTGCGACGAACCCCGCGGCGCCCTGCTGCTCGAACGCCTCGGCCCCGCCATGTCAGAGCTCTCCCTGCCCCAGCCCGACCGCCTGGCCATCCTCTGCGACCTGGCCGCCACGGTCTGGCGCAGCCCGACCGCCGGCCCGCCGCCCGTGCCGTCCGGCGCCGACCAGGCAGCGTGGATCGCAGCATCCATCCCCCGCAAATGGGAGGAGCTCGGACGCCCTTGCTCCCGAGCGGCAGTGGATCACGCGTTGGCTGCTGCCGAGAGCCGCCGCAAGGCACACGATCCGACGCGAGCAGTGCTCAACCATGGCGATGTGCACCAGTGGAACGCGCTGCGGTCGGGCGACGGCTTCAAGCTGGTCGACCCGGACGGAGTGTGGGCCGAGCCCGAGTGCGACCTGGGCGTGCTGATGCGTGAGGATCCGGTCGAGCTGATGGCCGGCGACCCGTGGGACCGCGCTCATCGGCTGGCCGCCCGCTCGTGCACCGACCCCGTCGCGATCTGGGAATGGGGTGTGGCCGACCGGGTGAATACGGGCTTGGTGCTGACCGCCGTAGGCCTGCAGCCGGTCGCCGCGCAGATGCTCGCGGCGGCCGACCGGATCGCGTCAGCCCGCTCGTAGGGTCAGCAGGGTGATCTCGCTGGGGGCGAAGATGCGGAACGGCGGCCCCCAGAAGCCGGTGCCCCGGCTCGTGTAGAGCTGGGTGCGTTCCGAGTGGCGGGACAGGCCCTGCAGGACCGGCTGGTCGAGCCGCACGAGGTAGTGGAACGGCCACATCTGGCCGCCGTGGGTGTGGCCCGAGATCTGCAGGTCGACGCCGTGGGCCACGGCGCCCTGGATCTGCTGCGGCTGGTGGGCCAGCAGCAGCACGGGCAGCGACTCGTCGGCGCCGGCCAGGGCGGCCTCGTGGTCGGCGTGATGCCCCGGGACGCCGGAGCCCGCCGCCGTACGGTCGTCGACGCCCGCGATCACCAGGGAGTCGCCGCCGCGGGTGACGACCACGTGGCGGTTGTGCAGGGCCTCCCAGCCGAGCGAGGCCATGTGCTCGACCCAGCGCTGGGCGCCGCTGAAGTATTCGTGGTTGCCGG
Organism: Paractinoplanes lichenicola; assembly: GCF_016785085.1. Lineage (GTDB taxonomy): Bacteria > Actinomycetota > Actinomycetes > Mycobacteriales > Micromonosporaceae > Actinoplanes > Actinoplanes lichenicola. Next base: position 89,579 of record NZ_JAENHO010000022.1, on the reverse strand, counting down.
TCACGTAGACCCGGGCCAGCGCCGCCCGGATGTCGGCCAGCGGGGCGGCCTGACTGCGGCGCTGCGCCACCTCGCCGTCGGCGATGTCGCCGGTGTGGGCCACCACGTCGGCGTCGAGCGTGTTGACCACCTCGGTGACCCCACGCGACCAGCGGGACCGCTCGATCGGGCCGTAGTGCGTGTCGGTCAGCAGCACCAGGCGCAGCCCGTCGAGGCCCGCGCCGAGCCGGGGCAGCACCACCTCGACGCGGCGCACCCGCGGCACCCGCCGGGCCTCCACGGTGCCCCACACGAGCAGCACCAGCGAGATCACCAGAACCGCCACGGTGGCGATGCGGGAGCGGGCCGGGCCGTCGACGCCGGCGATTGCCAGGACCACGACGAGCAGCTGGCCGATGAGAGACCAGACGAACAGGACCCAGACCACGCCGAGGGTCGTGTCGGCCACGACCGACGGGCCGTCGCGGTGCCGGGGGCCGTGACCCAGGAACATCAGGAACGGGAACGCGACCAGGGCGACCGCGAAGACGACCGTGCCGGCCACGAAGACCCCGGTCGGCCAGTCGTTGCCCGCACCGACCAGCGTCCACCACGGCACGCCGAACAGCAGCAGCAGAACCCCGCCAATGGTCAGCGCGAATCGGATCGCGCGCCCCGGCCGGCGGCGGCTCGGCTCGGTCTCGACTGCTTCACCCACAGACACGCGTAGAACTATGACACCTCAGGAAGGCGGGCTGCCGACCCTGTGGATAAGTCCGGCCGGCACGATCAGGTCGGCTCGTTCCCGGGTGGCGGCGATCTTCACGGCGTTGCGCTCGTCGGTGCCGGTGGCCCACTCGATCGCCGTGGTCTCGTCCTTGCCGAAGCGCACGTGCCGGTCGATCAGCCGGCGCAGGCGTTCCGGCTGGTCGAGGTCGGCGTACCAGACCTCGGCGAAGAGCTCGCGCAGCGGGCGCCACGCCGGGTCGTCGAGCAGCAGGTAGTTGCCCTCGCTGATGATCAGCCGGGCGTCCCGGAAGACCGGGAGGGCGCCCGCGATCGGCTGCTCGATCACGCGCTCGAAGCCCGGGGCGTAGATGATCTCGTCCTCGTCGGCCAGCAGCCGCCGCAGCAGGGCCGCGTAGCCGAGCGGGTCGAAGGTGTCGGGCGCGCCCTTGCTGTCGCGCCGGCCCAGCCGCACCAGCTCGACGTCGGCCAGGTGGAAGCCGTCCATCGGCACGTGCGCGACCCAGGCGCCCGCGGTCAGCCCGTCCGGCGGCGCGGGCGCCAGCGCGGCCACGAGCTCCTCGGCCAGCGTGGTCTTGCCGGCGGCGGGCGGCCCGGCGATGCCGAGCACCGCGCGCCGGCCACCCGCGACCAGGCCGCGGGCGCGGGCGACCAGCGCGTCGAACGTGAGCGTCATGGCGATCACCGTAACCGGTCGGATCGACGACTCAGAGGGCCCGCCGGCGGCGGAAAGGCCCTATACCGGTGCGGGGGGAAGCAAACGGGGGAAGCACATGATCACAGGATCGATCGTGGCTGCCGTGCTGGCGGCCACGCTGGTGAGCGCGCCGGTCGAGCCGATCGAGACCGGTGTCGCGGCGGGGCCGTTCGACTCCGCGGTGGATCGGCGGGGCCGGGTCTACGTGACCGAGGGGGACGCGTTGATCCGGCTCACGCCGCGGGGCCGGCGGACGACCGTGGCGTCGTTCCCGAGCCGGGTCGTGCCGGCGCCGGCCCGGCTGCCCGACGGGACGCCGCGGGGCGGGCCGGTGCGGATGCCGCCGGTGCCGAGCGCGGTCACCATGGGGCCGGACGGCGCGTTCTATGTGGGCGAGCTGACCGGCTTCCCGTTCCCGCCGGGCCGGGCGCGGGTCTGGCGGGTCGTGCCGGGCCACCCGCCGCAGGTGTACGCGGGCGGGTTCACCGCCGTGGTCGACCTCGACTGGGGGCCGGGCGGGCTCTACGTCCTCGAGATCGCCAAGCACGGCCTGCTCAGCGGCGACCGCACCGGGGCGCTGGTGCGCGTCGAGCGGCACGGCCGGCGGGCGACGGTGGCCTCGGCCGGCTTGTCGGCGCCGTCGGGGCTGACCATCCGCAACGGCGTCGCCTACGTGACGACGTGCGGGGACTGTCCGGGTGAGGGGACCGTGCGCAGCTTTCCGTTACCGAGTGCCTAGACCGAGACGCAGCCCGGCCACCCCGGCGGGGGAGAGCGGCCGCGTCGTGGCCCGGGACAACTCCTCCCGTACGGTCGAGGGCAGCTCGTCGGCCAGCGAGCGCAGGCGCGGATAGAGGTCGAGCACGTCGCGGTGGGTCAGCGCGCCCACGCCGATGAGCAGGCCGTTGACCGCGCCCGGGGTGTGCACCAGCTCGGCGCAGAGCTCGCGGCGCCAGTGCGGGTCGTCGACCCGGTTGGCGAACTCGCGGGCGATCCGGTTGCCCGCAGGCGAGGGCTCCTCAGGGGCGGCGTGGCGCCCGGCGCGGGCCGGCACCGGGGCCAGCCGGCAGGCGATGCCGAGCAGCCGGGCCAGCTCGGGCACGGTGAGCACGTCGAGCCCGGCCGCGCAGGTCTCACAGAGCCGGTAATACGTCGCCGCGTGCACGAGGGTGGCCGGGCGCGGGCAATCGCCCAGCGGGCCGCACAGCCGGTCGAGGATGATCTCGGCCAGGGTGCCCTCGTGGTCGAAGCGGCCCACCCCGAAATAGGCGGCGGGGGCGCTGCGATATCGGGTGAGCGCGGTCCGGGCGCTGGCGTAACCATCGGAAGCCACGCTTATGCGAGGAATGCCGCTCTCGGCCTGCATCTGGATCAATCGGAACATATCCCGTCGCCCCCGGGTGGTGAAGGACCGTCGTCGACCGGGGGTACGGGCGAGGCGATCCCACGGTTCACTCGTCATGGGTGCCGGTGGAGAAAATCTGCCGGTCACGGTGCCGGGTGAGCCGGAACGCGTCGAACGTGACCGCGTGCAGGGCATAGATCGCGGCCGAGATGACCACGAACATCACGGCCAGGACGGTGGTCAGGGCGCCGTCGAGGGCCGGCCAGGCGGCCGGAACCAAGGTTGCCCCTAGCACGACGGCCGCCTGACAAGTAGCCTCCGCGCAGCGCAACGGATCGAATGTCATAGCCTTCACCCTTCCGGGTGGGGATCCCTGCGCGCCTCTGCCCGGAGCGGGACTTCGGCTACGACTTTCGGCAGAGGGACGAAAGAGGAGAAACCGCAACCCTGCGCAAGGGTTCCGCCTAGCGTGGAACCTCAGACCACAAGCCGTACGAGGACGACCGCGTGACGACGACGACGAGGCCGGGCTGGGACACTCTGCCGGCACTCATGTACCACTCAGTGTCTGCCGTCGGCGGCCCGATGCGCGATCTCGCCGTGCCGCCCGCCCTGCTCAGGGAGCAGTTGACGGCACTGAGCGCCGCGGGCTACCGCCTGGTCGGCCTGACCGAGGCGCTCGACCTGCTGGCCGCCGGCAGCACCGAGAAGCTGCTCGCCGTCACGTTCGACGACGGCTACCGCGACTTCCTGACCGAGGGCGTGCCGATCCTGCGGGAGACCGGCACCGGCGCCACCCTGTACGCGTCGGTCGGTCACCTGGGCGGCACGGCGGGCTGGCTCGGCCAGTGGGCACCCGACTTCGGGCCGATGCTGACGTGGGACGAGCTGGGCGAGGTGGCCGCGGCCGGCGTCGAGATCGGCAACCACAGCCTGATCCACCACCCGCTCGACGTCCTCCCGCCCGAGCAGCTGCGCGACGAGATCACCCGCAGCCACGACGAGCTCGAGCAGCGGCTGCAGACGAAGGTGCGGTCGTTCGCCTACCCGCACGGATACAACAGCCGCCGCGTACGGGATCTCGTCGCGGCCAACGGCTACGACAACGCCACCGAGGTCGGCCGCCGGCTGCACACGCCGGGCGAGAAGCGGCTCGCCGTGCCCCGCCTGCAGCCCACCCCCGACCACAGCGGCGCCGACCTGGTCGAGCTGGTCAAGCACGGCGAGGCGGGCCTGCTCCCCAAGGTCAAGCAGCTCGCGCAGCCGGGCTGGCGCGTGGTCCGCAAGGTGGCTCGCACGTTCGGGCGCAACCTCACATGAGGCGCCGGAGCCTGCTCGGCCTGGGCGCCGGGGCCCTGGCCGCGGTCCCGTTGGCCGGCTGCGAGACGTACAGGTCGAACGACGCCGTGGCGCCCGTGGTGTCGCACGCGCCGCCCTCGGCGAGCGGTGACGCGGCCGCCGCCCCGCCCGTGACCGAGGGCGGGGGAGCGGTGCCCTTCGAGCACGGCAAGGTGATGCTCGGGGCGTACGTGGATCTCAAGGGGATGGGCGCGAGCGCCGGGATCGATCTGCGCCGCCGGCAGCTCGGGCGGGCCGAGCGGATCGTCCACCGGTACTACTCGTGGACCGACCAGCTGCCGGTCTCGCTGGGCTACGTGTCGACGAAGAGCACGCTGATGATCTCGTGGCGCGGCCCGGAGTACAAAGACATCAACGGCGGCGCGGCCGACAAACTCATCGCGCGGGCCGGCAAGCGTATGGCGCAGCGCAAACGGCCCACGCTGATGCGCTGGGCGTGGGACATGAATCGCGACTTCTACAAATGGGGCGGACCCGCCAACAACAAGGACACCAAGGGCTACATCCAGGCATATCGCCGGATCCACCGCATCTTCGCTGAGCAGGGCGCGGGCAACGTGGCCTGGGTCTGGAGTCCCAACTGGAATTCGCGCCCCGGCGAGGATTGGAACCACTTCAGCAACTATTATCCGGGTGATGAATACGTCGACTGGGCCGGCATTTCCGGCTTCGCCCAGACCCAATCCCCGGGCGACATGTTCGACGAGTTCTACGCGACTTACGCCTCCCGGAAGCCCATCATGATCCCCGAGGTCTCGGTCGTCGACCGCGGCGGCAGCACCAAGCCGGAGTGGATCGGCGACCTGCAGGAGTGGATCAAGGCGCACCCGGCGGTCGGGGCGTCGGTCTGGTTCGACACCGACACGCACCCGTCCTCCCGGGAGAACTGGCGGATCGACTCGACGGCGGCCTCGCTGGCGGCCTACAAGGCGATGTCGAACGACCCGGTCTTCACCGGGTGAGCGGAGCGCATCACCGGTCGAAGCGCTCCAGTCACCGCGCTCCGGCCGGCACCCGCCGCCGCTGGCTGGGGCTGCTCATGGTGTTGCTGCTGGGCGGCACCGCGGCCGCCGGCTATCGGGCCTACTTCTACGAGGGCCCGCCCGACGTCGAGGCGGCCGGGCCCGGCCTCTGGGTCTCCACCCGCGGCTCCGACGACGCCGACGGCAGCCCCGAGAAGCCGTGGAAGTCGATCTCGCACGCGGTCGAGGTGGCGCCGGCCGGTTCCAAGATCTTCGTCCGGGAGGGCACGTACGCCCCGTTCACGGTCTCGCGGCCCAACCTGACCGTCGGCAGCGCCCCCGGCGAGGAGGCGACGGTCGAGGGGGTCGCCGGGGTCCGCGACGGCATCCTGGTCGCGGCCACCGGCACCACGATCGCCGACCTGACCGTGCAGAAGTGCGTGCCCAAGCCGAACGCCGACGTCAACATCAACGGCGATCACGGCAGCGGCATCCGCGTGCACAAGACCAGCAAGGTGACCATCCGCGGGGTGACCGTGCGCGACAGCCACGGCGAGAACTCGGCCGGCCTGCCGGTGGGCTGCTACGGCATCCTCGTCACCGACTCCAACGACGTGCGGGTCACCGGCTCGAAGGTGCACAACAACGGGGCCGGCATCGGCGTCACCGGCGGGGGCCGGGGCGTGCTGGTCGACGGCAACGACGTGCACGACCAGGACCGGATCATCCAGAACACCAAGCAGGACGGCGACGACTTCGGCGGGTACGGGCTGTCGGCCACCTTCCTCACGGCCAAGCCGGGCCCGGTCTTCCGCAACAACACGGTGCGCCGCAACCACGGCCCGTCCGAGGACTACGGCATCGACGGCGGCGGCATGGAGATCTACGACGCCGCCAACGTCACCATCACCGGCAACACCTTCGAGGCCAACGACGGCGTGATGGAGACCGGCACCGGCAACGGCGGGGGCTGCGCCAACAACGTCTTCAGCGACAACAAGGCGATCGGCGGCACCCAGTCCGGGTTCGAGAACGACACCGGCATGGTGCTGCGCTGCGCGGCCGGGATGACGGTCAGCAACAACACCTTCGCCGACATGAAGAAGTTCACGTTCCTGCTGGCCACCGGGAGCGACTTCGCGGGCAGCATCGAGGGCCTGAAGATCAACGGCAACACGGTGACCCGCAACGACAGCGTGCCGATCTTCCGGTTGCAGATCGACGGCGGCGCCTCGCCCAACATGACGATCGACAAGAACAACTACGAGACCGGCGACAACAACTTCTCGATCCTCAACGGCAGCTTCACCGAGGCCTCGGTCCCGTACGACGAGTGGGTCAGCCGTACGGGCTTCGACAAGGCCTCCACGCTCAAGCGATAGCGCTAGGGGGCACTCCAGCCCGCCTCCTGGCAGGCCCGGGTGAGGTTGCCCGAGGCCGTACGCCAGGCCGCGTTGCCCTCGTCGGCGTTGCGGCCCAGCTCCATCGACCGGGTGCGTACGGGGTCGTTGTCGCTCTTGGCCGCCTCGGCGGTGACCTTGTCGGCCAGCGAGAGCCGGGCCGAGTTGCTGCGCGCCGCGCCCTGACCCGCCGCGAACTGGTCGCAGGCGCGTACGGCGGCGTTGTCGAGCGTGCCCGGACCCTGGTCGCCGCCGTCACCGCCCCGGCTCGCGATCAGGGCCACGACGGCCAGGCCCGCGATCACCAGCGCGATGATCTGCGGCCGGCCCAGCTTGAACTTCAGTTTCACACCCAGAGGCTATCCGGACACGGGGCACGAAAAGCACGTTCACTCATGCGAAAAGACCCGCCTCCCGACCGTACGGGAAGCGGGTCTTTGATCTTGTCGCTTGGTTATTGCGTGGGCGCGGCGCCGACCAGCTTGAAGATCGTCACGCCGGGGCCGTTGTAGAAGACCTGCCAGTTGGCCGAGGCGCGCAGGGCCGCGTCGAGCGACGACATCGCGTCGTCCTGGGCCGTGCCGAAGTAGTCGGCGTAGTCGTCCATCGCGTCGCTGACCACCAGGTAGTTGGTGGGGTAGTTCATGTCGCGGATGTACGTCTCGATGTCGGGCACCCGGGAGCCGTTGAGGTTGCCGGTGAACAGCGGGTCGCCGATCAGCGAGATGTCGACCGACACGTGCCCCTTGTTGTAGTCGCCGTAGTTGGCCTCGAGCTTCGTCGGGAAGTTCGGCGCCACCAGCACCAGGCCGGAGCCGGGCTCGGCGTTGGCGTAGAAGTATTGCGCGGCCTCGATGTCGGTCGCCCGCACCTGGTGCACCATCAGCTGGCCCTGCAGGCCCTGCAGACCGGCCAGCAGCAGCACGGTCAGCATCACGCCGGAGGCGAGCATCGCGGGCACCCCGCGCCGGCCCTTGCCGGCCCAGAGCACGCCGATCAGCAGCCCGACGAACGGCATTGAGAAGGCGAAGACCCGGTAGATCGCCTCGCCGCCGTAGTTGCCGGCGACCAGGGTGACCATCGGCAGGAAGCCGATCAGCGCGGGCACCAGCACCCGGCCCAGCTTCTTGCGGGTCAGGAAGATCGCGATCAGCGCGGCCAGCCAGACGCCGATGGCCAGGGCCCGCGAGACCGTCGCCGAGAACTCCTGCTCCGGGGTGTTCCAGCTGGCCGAGTTGCCCGAGGCGTTGGACAGCAGGTCGAAGCTGAACAGGCTGTACTGGCTGTTCACCGAGCCCAGGCGGGGCACGAAGAAGAGCAGCATGATCGCCACCAGGCCGGCCAGGAACATGCGCGGCCGCAGGATGCCCAGGATCGTCAGCGCGAACAGCGGAACCATCATCAGCACCGGGGTGAGCTGGTGCGACACGATGATCGCGGCGAACAGCCCGGTGGCGCCGAGGGCGGCGAACCGGCGGGTGCGCGCGTCGGTCTCGATCCGGGCCGGCATGCCCCGCACGGCCCAGGCCCGCAGCCGGCCGATCCTGCCCTTGGGCTCACCCTTGATCTCGGGCGCGCCCACCAGCCAGCGGGTCACGATCACCCAGAAGGCCAGCATCAGCGCGAAGACCAGCGCCTGCGGCGAGAAGTAGCCGATGTCGACCCACATGCAGGCCTGGAAGAGCAGCACGGCCAGCGCGATGACCCGGCGGTCCTTGGTGAACTGGCGCAGCAGGGCCGCCGTCATCAGCGAGGTGACCAGCGCGAACAGCAGCGAGGACCAGGCCGCGAAGGAGAGCCCGTCGACGCCGGAGACCTGCGACAGGCCGGCCACCGCGGCGAAGAAGCCGGGCCACTGCTGGTAGATGTCGCTGCCGCTGATCAGCGAGCCGTTCTCGCGGATCAGGTCGACCACGCCGATGTGCTTGTACGTCCACGCGTATTCGATCGTGCCGTCCAGCAGCGGGACGGTGGCCTGCATGACGATCGGGACGACGATCAGGTGGGCCGCCATGACCAGCGGGCGGGCCCGGCCGAAGAGCTCGACCGCGAAGCCGATGAACAGCAGCACCATGCCGACCACGAAGGGCACGCCGAGGGCGGCGCTGAAGCCGTACAGGCCGACCTGGTCGGGGGAGATCTGGGCCAGCGCGAGGACCCACAGGCCGACCCCGGCGGCCAGCGTGACGAACGGGATGACGCCCAGCGCCAGGCCGTTGTCCACCTTGTCGTACGGCTTGCCGACCCGGCCCAGGATCAGCGGCACCTTGGCCCGGGTGAGCCGGAAGAACTGGATGGCCGAGCCGACGATCGTGACCGCGGCCAGCGCGCTCAGCCAGGCCGTCGGCTCCCAGACCCGCAGCCACAGGGTGAGCGACGACAGCAGCGTGATCGTGGCCAGGCTGCCGGCCACGGCGAGCGCCCACGAGACCAGGCGGTTGCGCACGTTGGCGACCGACATCACGGCCGCGCCCGGACCCAGCAGGGCCAGGAAGAGCAACAGGATCAGGCGGCCGGGGCCCTCGGGCACGACCTGCCCGAGCAGGCCCAGCACGCCGGTGACGATGCCGACGAGGGCGAACTCGGGCCGGTGGTCGGCGCCGGACTCGTGATCGGCGGCCGCCGCGGGCTCCTCGGCCAGCGCCGACGAGCCACCGGTGGTGATCACGGGAGCGGGCATGAACCGGGTCTGCGACGAGTCGTCGGGGCCCATCGGGATCCGTACGGTCTTGTCGCCGACCTCGAGCCGGGTGGTCGCGTCCTTGTCGACAGTGGAGATCACCGCGGTCGCGTCGGGGGCCGGCTGGGCCTCGCCGGCGGCGCCGAGCACGATCCGGACTGTGGCGTCCGGGCGGTCCGGCATGTCGGGCGAGCGTTGCTGCATGTGTTCCCGTCCTCCGTGTACGTCACGACGCGGCCGCGACGCGTGTTTCTAAGCCTGACTGTGTGCGGCGCGTACCTTAGCCCGTGCTGCGCGCCGGGATGTGAAGTAGGCTCGCGGACCCGCCAGCATGCCACGGCGGTTCGCCGAGAGCAGTTCCTGAGGGAAGTCTTCGCGGATGGTCGCAGTTCGGGCAGTGTCCTTGCCGGTCATGTCCTTCATCGCGCTGGGCACGAGCCGCAGCAGCGGGAAGATCAGGGCCGGGCGGGAGACCAGCAGGCTCGTGTACGCGGCCACCAGGCCCGTGCCGTAGCCGACCATCTGCTTGCGCAGGCCCTCGAGGTCGCGCCGGTGATAGTGCCGGGTGATCGCGGAGGGCTGATAGACGATCGTGCCCCCGGTCAGCAGCACCTGCGTGAAGGCCAGGGTGTCCTCGGAGCCCATGGCCGGGGTGCCGGCGCCGAGCGCGGTGTCGAACAACCCGATCCGCTCGATCACGCCGGGCCGGAAGGTCATGTTGGCGCCGGTGCCGAACGGCGGCAGCGGGTAGAGCGGGCTCTGGATGTGCTTGGTGTGCGGGCCGAACTCGTCCGGCTTGAAGCCGCGGCCCTTGCTGTGCCCGCCGAACTGCTCGAACCAGATCTGCGCCTTGGTCTCGAGCTCGGCCGGGACGATCACGCCGGAGACCACGTCGGCCTCGGGGCGCTCGTGCAGCGCGCGGGCGACCTCGGCCAGCCAGTGCGGGTCGGCCACCTCGTCGTCGTCGAGCCAGGCCAGGATCTCGCCGGGCGCGGCCTTGACGGCGGCGTTGCGGGCGAACGACAGGCCGCCCTTGGGCTCGACCATGTAGTCGACCGGGCCGCGGGCGGCGGCGGCCCGCACGACCTCGGCGGTCGCGTCGCTGACCGGCGCGTTGTCGACGACCAGCACCCGGAACGCGGGGTATTCCATGGCCAGCAGGCTGTCGAGGCACTTGGTCAGCTCGACCGGGTGCTCGCGGGTGCAGACGACCACGGTGATGTGCGGCGCGGTGGTCAGCACGGCCCGGCGCCGGGCCAGGAACTCGGGCTCGCTGGCCGGGTTGACGCCGTGCAGCGGCACCGGCCCGTCGCCGAGGCGCTTGCGGACGGCCTCGCCCAGCTCGGCCTCGACCGCCCGGGCCAGGTCGGCGGGGAGCAGGCCGGCCTGCGGGACGTCGAGCAGCAGGGCGCCCAGCGGCTCGGAGAAGAGCCGGACCAGCAGCCAGGCCTGCTCGGCGCGGCGGCCGTCGGGCTGCACGGCCGGGATCGTCGGCAGCGGCTGCGAGAGCTCGAGGTCGCGGACGATGCCGGGCAGGGCGTCGTCCGGGGAGGAGGTGCGCTGCGCCGGGATCACGCTGCGGCCGAGGTCGGCGCTCATCGGGCGGTCTCCAGCGTCTTCGGGGTCTTGGGGGCGCGCTTGGCGGCGATCGTCTCGACGACGCCACCCCAGCCCGCCGCGGCCACGCCGGCGACGATGCCCCCGGCGCGCAGGAAGTTGTCGGCGCCCTTGCCGGTCAGGCCGGCGCCCAGGTTGCGCAGCGCCGCCTTGGGCAGCGACCACAGGTAGGAGCGCTCGGCGCCCAGCGTGTCGCTGCCGCCGTCGTCGAGGCCGGCCATCTGCACCTTGCCCCGGCCCTCGGCGTAGCAGCGCTTGACGAACCACGGGAACGTCGAGCGGTTCGCGGGCACCTCGTGCCGGATCATCGCGCCCGGCACGTACATCCAGTGGCCACCGTTGTGCGCGCTCATCCGCAGGCAGAGCTCGGTGTCCTCGGGGCGGTTGCGGTCGCCCAGCTTGCCGAAGCCGACCCGGAAGCCGCCGACGGCGTCGAACGTCTCCCGGCGCACGACCATGCTGGCCGACCACACGTTGCGGATCGGGGAGGTCTCGGTGGGCATGCCGGCGTACGAGCCGCCGACCGCCCACAGGAACTCCGCGGGCATCCAGCGGGGCTCAGGACCCTCCCAGGCGGGGATGATGCCCCCGCCCGTGCCGACCACCGTCGGGTCGCCGAAGGGCTGGATCAGCCGCTCCAGCCAGTCGGGGCCGGCCGTGATGTCGTCGTCCATGAAGGCGACGAGGGCGGTCTTCGCGTGGAAGGCGCCGGTGTTGCGGTTGCCGGAGACGCCCTTGGCGTAGGCGTTCTCGAGGACGGTCACCCCCGGCAGGTCCCGCTGAATGCGGCGGAACAGGTCGGGGTTGTGATCGACGACCACGACGACCTCGGCGGGCTCGGGCACCTGCGACTTGGCGCAGGCGACCGTCCGCACGAGCGAGGACCAGCGCTCCTCCGTATGGGTCGGGATCACGATGGTCGTGTCGAGGGGGGTGGGTTCCACGGGAAGCGTCTCCTGAGCGAGGGGTGGGGACGGGTCGCAGTGGGCTCTAGCTGAGGGGCTTGATGTCGGTGCTCACGGCGCCGACCTCGTCGCCCTGACGGCTCACCTCGGGCTCGGGAGCGTGCTCGGCGGCCGGCTTGACGCCGTGGGCCCGGCTGCCCGGCTGCTGGTGCACGATGACGCCACCCGGGCGGCGCTCGCCGTTGCGCTTCTGGCTGCGCATCCGGCCGTACTCGCTGAAGATCGTGCGGAGCACGCGGAAGCCGTCGCGGAACGTGTTGAGGTTGGTCTCGCCGTGGATGCGGCGGTGCTCGATGCTGCCGACCTCGCCGACCTTCATCCCGTCGACCGCGGCCCGGATGTTGATCATCGTCTCGATCTCGAAGCCGTCGCCCCAGTGCTTGGTGCCGTCGGTCTTCTTGGGCAGCTTGGTGTCGGGCAGGTCGAGCACCGGCACGACCGTGCGCCAGAACGCGTTGTAGCCGTAGCAGAGGTCGGTGAACTTCGTCCCGAACAGGACGTTGACCACCAGGTTGAGCCCGTCGTTGCCGAGCTTGCGGAGCTTGGTGATGTCGTGGCTGTGGCCGCCGTGGTTGAACCGGCTGCCCTTCACGAAGTCGGCGCCGTCGGTCAGCTTCTTGACGAACAGCGGGATCTCGGCCGGGTCGGTCGAGCCGTCGGCGTCGATCATCACGATGATGTCGCCCGTGCAGGCGGCGAAGCCACAGGCGAGCGCGTTGCCCTTGCCCGTACGGGTCTGGTGCACCACGACGACGTCGGGGCGCAGCTCACGCGCGACCTCGACGGTCCGGTCCTTCGAGCCGCCGTCGACCAGAACCACCTCGTCGATGTTCGCCGGCAGCTTGGCGAACACGTGCGGGAGGTTGCGCTCCTCGTTGAGGGTCGGAATCACCACGCTCACGGTCGGTGACGATCCTCCGTCACCCCTCGTGTTCGCGGTGGGCGTCGAAAACTCCATGTCGGTCCCTTCCCGGGGCGGCAAAGCGGTTCGATCGGTAAATCTGGCGGCAAGAAGCGTAGGGCTTTCGCTTCTGTCGACCAACGTAGCAAGCCGCTACCAAGCGTCAACTGTCCGAAAAGACAGCCTAGGGGCGGCTGGGAGGATCATTCTCTCCAACCGGATGACCGCAGTGTATTCACACGGCTAACTGGCGAGGATTTTCGTCACATCGTTACCGGCGGTAACGGACATTTGCGTACCGGAATGGCGTGTCACCCATCAAGGCGACAAGCGCCGCATAGGCGGAGTTAGATATGGCAAACCGGTCATGTCCGGTAAGCCGGATTACGGACTGTGAATCGCCTCACCACATGCGGACATTACGCAGCGTACGGGTATGGGTGCAGTTCGGTTGCCGGCCCATTGATGAATCGCGGCGCCCCGAGCGGGGTAGGTATCGACGATGGGGTGATTCGGCCGCGCCCCCGTAGCCTCCGGGCCGCCTTACCGTTGGTGAGACGATGAACGCTGATGAAGCCCAGTGTGTTTGCGGGCATGCGCACAGTGCCCATGAGCACTACCGGCAAGGAACCGAATGCGCTCTGTGCGGCCCCGAGGCGTGCCCTCGATTCCGGCGGGTCACGTGGTGGCGCCGGCTGCTGGTGCGCAGGTGAGACGGATGGCCCAATGCCTACTAACCCCGTAGGCTAAGTGACCATGGCGCTACCCGACTTCCTCATTGCCGGCGTGCCCAAGGCCGGCACGACCGCCCTGCACGCGGCGCTCGTGGGTCACCCCGAGCTGTTCCTGCCCGCGGTCAAGGAGCCCAAGTTCTTCCTCTCCGACGGGCCGCCACCCGCCCACGGCGGCCCCGGTGACGTGCAGACTTATCAGGAACACGTCTGGCGGCAATCCGACTATGAGGCGTTGTTCACGCCCGCCCCGGCCGGCGCGTTGCTCGGCGAGGCCACCCCGTTCTACCTGCACGATCTCGCCTCGCACGAGCGGATCAAGGCGCTCGTCCCGTCGGCGAAGCTGATCCTGCTGCTGCGCGACCCGGTCGACCGCGCCCACTCGAACTGGACCCACCTGTGGAACGCCGGGCTCGAGCCGGAGGCCGACTTCCTCACCGCCTGCCGGGCCGAGCCCGAGCGGGTCGCGGCCGGCTGGGCCGCGTTCTGGCACTACGTGGGCCTGGGCCGCTACGGCGAGCAGGTGCGCTACCTGTACGAGCACTTCCCGCGCGAGCAAGTGCTGCTGATGCGTTACAAGGAGCTCAAGGACCAGCCGGCCGCCACCCTCGACCGTGTGTGCGAGTTTCTCGGGGTGAAGACCGGGGTGCTGACCGCCGTGCCGCGGGAGAATGTGAACCGGCACGTCGTCGAGGACAACCGGGTGAACCAGGTTCTGCGCTTTCTCCTGCGCGGCGGGGGTAACTTCGGGCATCGATTCCCGGTGCCGCTGCGGCTGGCCGCCCGCGGGCCGCTGCTGACCCTGCTGCACCGCAAGCGCGGCGCCCGGCCGGTCACGACGCCGGAGGAGCGCGCCGCCTTGCTCCCGATGTTCGCCGACGACATCGCGCTGCTGACCGAGGTGACGGGGGAGTCGTACGACGACTGGTTGTCGGTCGACCGGCACGCCCCGCGCGCCTCCCGATGACTCGTGCGCCTGCCGATTAACCTGCCCACCTGAACTGCCGACTCGACGAGGAGCCGCCTTGACCACGGGAACCTTCACGCTGCCGCTGCCCCGCTGGGACGACTCCACCGTCGTGGTCGAGCCGCCCGGTGACGAGCCCGGCGCCTGGTCGGGGGCGCCCAGCTCGATCGTCGCCGACGGCCACGTCTACCTGGCGTACCGGCTGCGGCTGCCGATCGGCGAGGGTCGCGGCATCGCCAACGTGGTGGCCCGCTCGGCCGACGGCGTGACGTTCGAGACGGTCGCCGAGGTGACGAAGGAGCAGTTCGGGGCCGAGTCGCTCGAACGGCCCGCCCTGGTGCGCACGACCGACGGCCGCTGGCGGCTCTACGTGAGCGCGGCCACCCCCGGCACCAAGCACTGGCGGGTCGAGCTGCTCGAGGCGGACTCTCCCGAGGGCCTGGCCACGGCCGAGCCGCGGGTGGTGCTGGCGGGCGACGAGGCGGCCGGCGTGAAGGACCCGGTGCTGCACCACGACGCGTACGGGTGGCATCTGTGGGCCTCCGTGCACCCGCTGGAGAGCTGGGACGACGCCGACCGGATGACCACGGAGTACGCGACCAGCCCGGACGGCGTGCACTGGACGTGGCGGGGCACCGCGCTCGCACCCCGGGCGGGGGAGTGGGACGCCCGGGGCGTACGGGTGTCATCGGTGCAGGTGGACGGGGACGAGATCACCGTGGCCTACGACGGCCGGGCGACCGCGGGCGAGAACTGGGAGGAGCGCACCGGTGTCGCGCGGGGCAAGCGCCTGCCCGACGGCAGCTTCGGCGAGCTCACCGCCGAGCCCGGCCCGCCGCTCGGCAGCCCGCACACCCCGCACGGCCTGCGCTACCTGAGCCTCGTCGAGCTGCCCGACGGCCACCGCCGGGTCTACTACGAGGCCACCCGGTCCGACGGCGCGCACGACCTGCGCACGGAGCTGTTCTGACGCGTTACCGCAGGTAGTGGGGGATGTTAGCGTCATCACGATTCCCGGGGCCGGATGCCCGGGGATCGACGCCGATCCTCTAACTTGAGAACCGACGCCAGGTGCGAGCGGTAAACGGCCGCACCGTCGGTGGCGGGGTCCCTCCCACAAGGAGCGGCTCCGCCATTTTTCTTTTCCCGGTCTGCTCCTCCTCTGCACCCGGGGAAGTTCTGGAGCGTTCCCGGCCGCCGCCGATGGTCCCCTCGTTCGACAAAGACCAACCGAGGGATCAAGGGGAGAGATCACATCATGGTCGGAGCAGCGGTTTCCATCGTTCCCACGTTCATCGAGCCCGCCGTCGGCCACCCCGTTCCCGTCGCGGACTGGGTGACCGACCTCGCCGAGCCGACCATCCTGGTCGCCGACGACGACGAGGACGTGCGTGACCTGGTCACCAGCAAGCTGGTCGCGGCCGGCTACCGGGTGATCACCGCCGACGACGGCGCCTCGGCCCTGCGTCAGGTGGTCACCGAGCTGCCCGACATGGTGATCCTCGACGTGTCGATGCCCGGCCTCGACGGCCTGAGCGTCTGCTACGAGCTGCACTCCTCGGCCGACACCGCGCAGATCCCGGTGCTGATGATGAGCGGCCACTCCCGCCAGGTCGACATCGACCTCGGCCTCACCGTCGGCGCCGACGACTACCTGGTCAAGCCGTTCAACCCGGCCGAGCTGGTCCGCCGCGTCCGCTGGCTCCTGCTGGCCAACGAGGGCTGAGCCCCGTCAGAAAAGCCCGCAAAGCCTTCCCGTACGGGGTGAGCGTCGTCAGGTCGGCATACTCGCTCGCCCCGTGCTGCCCGTCACCGCCCGGCCCGAAGATCACCGCGTCCACGCCGACCGCCGAGTAATGCCGGCCGTCGGCGGCGCCGTGCTTGGCCAGCAGCGTGCCCGCTGGTCCGGCGGCTTTCTGCAGCAGCTTGACGTCGGCGCTTTCCGGGTCGGCGTAATGCGGGTGACCGTGGCTTTCCACCTGCACGTTCACGCCGGTGATGCTTTCCAGGTGCGCCTTGACCCGCTCGGCGTCCTGCCAGTCCTCGTCCTCGGCCGGGAAGCGGATGTCGAGCCACGCGCTCGCCTCCGCCGGCACCTGGTTGACGGCCGTGTTGGGCGTGTCGATCCGGGCGACGTTCACCGTCGTGCGCCACACCTCGTCGCCCGGAATCGGATACCTTTTGAGGACTTCGTTCGCCGCGTTCATCACCGTGACCAGGGCGTTGTCCCCGAGCCACGGGTACGCCGCGTGGGCCGCCCGCCCTTTCGCGGTCAGTCGCACATGAGCCAGGCCGCGCGACTCGTTGACGATCCGCAGCCGGCTCTGCTCGCCGATCACGACAAAAGCGGCCCGTACGCCCTGGGCGATCTGATGGGCCGTGCCGTCCGCGCCGCCGACCTCCTCGTCGGTGACCAGCTGCAGGGCGATCGGGAAGTCCAGGCGCGGGGCCAGCTCGCGGAAGACGTCCGCCATGATCAGGGCCGCGACCTTCATGTCCTGCGCGCCGCGGCCGTAGAGGCGGTCACCCTCGACCCGGGGGACGAACTGCTCGGGGGCGGCGGGGACTACGTCCAGGTGGGCGTTGAGGATGACGCGGAACTCCTCGGCGCCTGGTGGATGGACCAGGGCACTGAGCTTGCCGTTGGACTCGAACCGCCGCTGGGTGAACCCGGGGCCCAGCTCGCCGAGCACGAAATCCAGGGCTCGGGCCAGCTCGTCCGGGCGCTCTGCTGTGGACGGGATCGCGATCAGCCTCTTCGCCCGTTCGACGAGTCCTTCTTGATCCACCCTTTGACGCCTCCGTCCAGGACGACGATGACCTCTATTACACCTGAACCGAGGCCTACATGACCGTGCCCGGCGGCGAGGGCGCTACCCGTGGTCGTGGTCGGGCTTTCTGCGGCCACTTGCGGTCGGTCGTTGGCTAGGAGCGGCTTCCCGGGCGGGGCGGGCGGGTGGTTGGGCTTTCTGCGGCCACTTGCGGTCGGTCGTTGGCTAGGAGCGGCTTCCCGGGCGGGGTGGGCGGGTGGTTGGGCTTTGCGTGGCCACTTGCGGTCCGTTGTTGGCTAGGAGCGGCTTCCCGGGCGGGGTGGGCGGGTGGTTGGGCTTTGCGTGGCCACTTGCGGTCCGTTGTTGGCTAAGAGCGGCCTCCCAGGCGGGCGGGCGGGGGGTCGGGCTCTCTGCCGCCGCTCACGCCGGGTGCGTTGTCGGGTTACTTCGGCGGCCGGCGGATGTGCGATGGCTGCTGCGGCCGGTTTCGCTTAAGACGACGCTGACCGCAACGGGCGGCACTCAGCCGGACCCCGACGCCCACCGCCTGGGCAGCCGCTCTTGCCACCACCAACCGCAAGGGGCCGCAGGCAGCCCGCAGTCCGCAGGCAGTCCGCAGTCCGCAGTCTGCAGGCAGTCCGCAGTCTGCAGGCAGTCCGCAGTCTGCAGGCAGCCCGCCTGCGGGCCGCCCGAAGTGGGCGCGCTCCCACAAAGTCCTCGCAGGGGTGCCCCTTTACCCCAGCCGTCAGACCTGTATGCTCGCCGACGACCAAATTGGGGGCGGTCGAGCGGTCCACCGTCAGATCTGTGGCCCGGCGCAAATATCTTCGCGCTTTCTTACCGTAATCCCCCGGCAACAATCGGTCAGCTCTACATGCGACCGATTCGCGCGCCGGCGAAGAAGCACTTAATGCGCGGTTAATTCTCTCCATTCTGTTGCAGCGTCAAGAAAGCACTGTGGAGAGCCGTCACCGTCCGTGGTGGGCGATCACGGAGCGTGGGCCGTCGTGACTGCGCGGCGACGTGATAGACATGCGCCGGTGTCCAAACACGCCGAGATCCTCAGCGCCGCCTGCGCCGTCGTGGCCGCCCGCGGCGCCGACGCCACGCGCTTCTCCGACGTGACCGCGGCCACCGGTGTCGGGGTCTCCACGCTGCAATACTTCTTCGGCAGCCGCGACGACATGCTGCGGGCCGTCTTCCGGCATTCCGCCCAGCGCGACTTCGACGAGGTGGCCGAGCGCCTCACCGTCGTGACCGACCCCTGGCAGCGACTCCTGCTCATCGCCTCTCATCTGACCGGTGCCGTCGGCAGCGACGTCTCGTGGCGGGTCTGGGTCGAGTCGTGGCGCTGGGCCCTGCGCGACCCCGATCTGCGCGTGGAGGTGCTGGCCGACTACACCCGCTGGCGCGAGCTGCTGGCAGCCGAGATCTCGGGAAGCCGGCCGATAGGCACCGCCCAGCAGATCCTCGCCCTGATCGACGGCCTGGCCCTGCCGGCCGTCCTGGGCGACCCGACGATGGACTCCGCCGCCCTCCTGGAGGAAGGACTCAGAAAGTTGACCGGACAGCGATTGCGGCCGGCCCGTGACGACGACGCCCTCGCCGTCGCCCGCATCTGGGAGTCGGGCTGGCGCGACGGCCACCTGGGTCACGTCCCCGACGCCCTGGTCGAGGCGCGCACCTCCGAGACGTTCCGCACCCGGGCCGCGCAGCGGATCGCCGACACCACCGTGGCGGTCGCAGGCGACGAGGTGGCCGGGTTCGTGATGGTGGCCGGCGACGAGGTCGAGCAGGTCTACGTGGACGCGGCGTTCCGCGGCGGCGGCGTGGCCCGTGCGCTGCTGGCCGAGGCGGAGCGGCAGGTCGCGGCGGGTGGGCATCCGGTGGCGTGGCTGGCCGTGGTGCCGGGCAACGCGCGGGCGCGGCACTTCTACGAGCGCGAGGGCTGGACGGACGCGGGTGGCTTCGACTACCTGGCGGCAGGCGTCGTGGTGCCCTGCCGACGGTATACGAAGCCCGTTCAGCTGTAGTCACTGCCGTACAGGTGCCGGCCGGGGTGGTCGCGGTAGAGCAGGCAGTGGTTGTCGTCCTGTTCCGACGGGGCCCGCACGGCCAGGCAGTGCGGAATGGCGTTGATCTCGGAGGCGGACAGCGACCACTGCACCCACCAGCCAGTGCCGGCCGCGTGCTGGCCCAGCCCGGCGTGCGCGCCCTCGTGGGGATGCTCGAGCTCGCAGTGCAGCACCCGGTCGAGCCCGTGGGCCGGGCGCGGGAGCCGGCTCAGCCAGCCGACCTGCTGGTGGTCGAGCTCGATGCGGGCCGGGCAGCGGTGCGCGTCGATCACGGCGAGCGGGGTGACGAAGTTGCCGGCGCCCTTGCGCGACGAGATCAGGCCCTCGGTGCGCAGCACGCGCAGGGCCGACTGGACGGTGGTGCGGGCGACCCGATGCTCCCCGGCGAGCGTGTGCTCGGAGGGGAGCTTCGCGCCGACGGTCAGGCTGCCGGTGAAGATCTGATGGCGCAGCTCGGCCGCGATCTGCTGGTACGGGGAGAGTGCCGTGTCGGGGGACATGCAAGGCATGCTGCGTGGCTGGTCAGGGCGGAACAAGTGCGCAACCGCGACTGTCTGTGACGATGTTGCGGACGCGAACTCAGCGCTGCGGATCACTCACGGAGGGCGGCGGATCAACCCGCGAGCCACGTCCCGACAGCAGCGGCGTGGCCCTGTTCCACCGGGGTCCACCTGCGTCTTTGCGTCGCCGAGCCAGCCCCGAGAGGGCCTCCAGCACGACCCGGTTGCCGAGCATCGCGGTGATGTCGGCGTGGTCGAACGGGGGTGCCACCTCGACGATGTCCATGCCTACTACGGGTAATTCGTGGCAGATCCGCGAGACGCTGTCGAGCAGCTGCCGCGCGGTGAACCCGCCGGGTTCGGGGGTGCCGGTGCCGGGGGCGTGGCTGGGGTCGCAGACGTCGATGTCGACCGAGAGGAAGACGCCGTCGCAGTCGTCGAGGGCGATCTCGAACGCCTGGTCGAGCACGGTGTCGAGGCCGCGGTCGACGATCTCGCTCATGTGGAACGAGTTCATGCCCTGGTCGGCCATCCAGTCGAGCGTCTCGGGCCCGGGCCAATAGCCGCGCAGACCCAACTGCAAGAAGCGGTCCCCCCGTACGGCTCCCGACTCGATCAGGCGCCGCATGGGCTGCCCGTGGCCGTAGAGCGACCCGAACTCGATGTCCCCGGTGTCGGCGTGCGCGTCGAAGTGGATGACCGAGATCCGGCCGGCGCCGTGGTGCCGGGCCACTCCCGCGACGTCGGGCCACGTCACGGTGTGGTCGCCGCCGAGGATGAGCGGGATCGCGCCGTACGAGGCCACGTAGGCCACCGCGTCCTCGATCGTGTCGCAGCTGCGCTGGATCTCGCCGCTGAACACCTCGAGATCGCCCGCGTCCTTGACGGTCAGGTCGCCGCTGAGCGCGTCGACCCGCATCGCCATGTGCGGCCGCGAGCCGTCGTGGGGCAGGTAGTCGGTGCCGCGGATGACCTGCGGGCCGAACCGGGCGCCGGGCCGGTGGGAGGTGCCGCCGTCGAAGGGCGCACCCAGGATGACGACGTCCGCGTCCGCGTAGGTCTGCTCGTCCTGCCAGTCGCAGGCGGGCACCCCGAGGAAGGTGAAATCGGGGCCGTACATCGGTCCGTAGCGCGTCACGACGGGACTGTACTTCCATACAGTGGGGGAGTACAGCGTTTCTGCTCCGGGGTCCACGGGTACCGCTGACCGAAGATCTAGCCAGGAGGTTCGGTACATGCGGATGCTGGGCGGGCGCTACCAGCTCGTGCGGCGCATCGGCGTCGGCGGCATGTCCGAGGTGTGGCTCGGCCACGACCGGGTGCTCGACCGCCCGGTGGCCATCAAGATCATGGGGCCCTCGCTGGAGGGCACGCTGGGCGACGCGGCGAGCATCGACCTCGTACGCACCGAGGCCCGCTCGGCCGCCAAGCTGGCCCACCCGAACGTGGCCGGCGTGCACGACTTCGGCACCTCACGGTCGGGGCCGTCCGCGCGCGACGTGCCGTACATCGTGATGGAACTGGTCGAGGGGCAGACCCTCAGCGCCCATCTCGCGGCGGGGCCGATCGACTGGCGGATCGGCGTGCGGATCTGCGCCGAGGTCGCCGCGGGGCTGGCCGCCGCGCACGCCGAGCTGATCGTGCACCGCGACGTCAAACCGGCCAACGTCATGCTCACGCCGTCCGGGGCCAAGGTGCTCGACTTCGGCATCGCGGCCTCGGCCGACACCCCGCAGCCGGAGCCGGACGTGCCGGTCATGGGCACCCCGGCCTACGTGGCGCCCGAGCTCTTCGAGGGAATGCCGGCCACGCCCGCCAGCGACATGTTCGCCCTGGGCACGCTGCTGCACCAATGCATCAGCGGGCACCTGCCGTGGAAGGCCGAGTCGCCCACCGAGCTCGTCTACGCCCAGCGCTATCGCGACCCCGAGCCGCTGCCCGAGCTCGACGGCCTGCCGCCCGAGGTCGAGGATCTGGTGTCGCGCTGCCTCAACCGTGACCCGGCCGAGCGCCCGACCGCCATGGTGGCCGCGTTGCTGCTGGCCGAGGCGGTGGACGCCCGGGTCTACGTGCCCATCCAGGACCTGAACGCCCAGGACGCCCACCCCGCGATCTCACCCTGGGACAAGCGCGCCGCGGAGGAGCCCACCTCGGTCGCCATGCAGGCCGGGGGCGGGCGCCACCGCGCCGACTGATCAACCGCTGCGCGGCACCACTACCAGGGGACGGCACGCGCGCCGGATCAACCTGGTCGAGACGCCGCCGAGCAGCACCCGCCGGGCCGGGCCGTAACCGCGCGAGCCGCAGTAGAGCACGTCCACGTCGGTCAGGTCGGCCAGCGCGTCGACGACGTCCCCGGCCACCACCTCCCACTCGGCCGTCACGCCGGGCAGCGAGCCGGCCGCCTTGCGCAGCGATTGCTCGTACGTCTCCCGGGCCGTCTCGAGGAACGCCCGCTCGACGTCGTCGCCGATGAGGAACGGCAGCGTGGCGTCCCCCTCGGCGACCACGGTGTAGAGCTTGAGCGTGTCCCCGGTGCGGCGGGCCATCTCGGCGGCGGCGCCCAGCGCGGTCCGGCCGTCCGGCGTGTCCACGTAGGCCACGCCGATCCGGCGGCGCTCGACCGGCGGGGCGGGCATCGACGCGGGCGCGATGGCGACCGGGCAGACGCTGCCCGCGAGCAGACGCTCGGCCGTGCTGCCGGCCATCAGGCGTTCCTTGGTGGCGTGCCGTCCCGACCCGATGACCAGCATCGCCGCCCGGGTCTCCTCGGCCAGGTCGTGCAGCCCGTGCGCGGCCGACGACGAGGAGACCATGCGAAAGGCCACTTCCCCCCGTACGCCTTCCAGGGTCTCGCGGGCGTCGTCGAGCACCCGCTGCGCGGCGCGGTGCCGGTCGGCGACCCACTCGGCGTCGACCCGGCCCGAGCCGAGGGCGGCCGGCGCGGGGTGCACGACGGCCACCACGAGCGGCGCCCCGAGCGCCTCGGCGAACCATCGCCCCAGGGCCAGCGCGTCGGCCGCGGCCGTGCCCCCGTCCACTCCGGTGATCACCGGGCCGGTCATTGCGGGTCACCCTCGTCCGGCGTACGGGCCCATCCCGGGGTGCCGCCGCTCGGCTCGCGACGCAGGCGGGAGTTCTTGTAGCCGTACAGCCAATAGATGAGCACGCCGATCACCAGCCAGACGACGAACCGGACCCAGGTGTCCCAGGGCAGGTCGCTCATCAGGTAGACGGCGAACGCGATGCCCAGCAGCGGCAGCACCGGCGACCACGGCACCCTATACGGGCGCGGCATGTCGGGCCGGGTGCGCCGCAGCACGATGACGCCGATGTTGACCAGCACGAAGGCGAACAGCGTGCCGATGTTGACGAGCTTGACGATCTCGCTCAGCGGGATCAGCGCGGCCAGGATCGAGATGAGCACGCCGAGCACCAGGGTCAGCCGGGCCGGGGTGCCGTACCGCTGGTTGACCTTGGCCAGGCGCTGTGGGAGCAGGCCGTCGCGGCACATCGCGAAGAAGATGCGGGTCTGGCCGTACATGATGACCAGCACCACGCTGGTGATGGCGACGACGGCGCCGAGTGCGAGGATCGCGGCCGCCCAGCTGATCCCGGCCCCCTGGTCGAGCGCGGCGGCCAGCGGCGCGTCGCTGCCCTCGAGCTGCTCGGGCGAGGCGATGCCGATCGCGGCGGTCGCGGTCAGCACGTAGAAGATCGTGCAGATGACCAGCGAGCCGATGATGGCCAGGGGCAGGTCCCGGGCGGGCTGCTTGGCCTCCTCGCTGCCGGTCGAGACCGCGTCGAAGCCGATGTAGGCGAAGAAGATCACCGCCGCGGCCGCGGTCACCCCGTCCACTCCCTCGGGCGCGAACGGCTGGAAGTTGCCGGTGCCGAAGTTCGCGAACGCCACGACGATGAAGAACAGCAGGACGAGCAGCTTGACCGCGACCATCACCAGGTTGACCCGGGCGCTCTCGGTCACGCCGCGGATCAGCAGGAACGTGATGGCCAGGACCACGAACACGGCGGGCAGGTTGAACACGCCGCCGTCCTCGGGCGACTTGGCGATCGCGTCGGGCAGGGCCACCCCGAACGCCGAGTCGAGGAACGCGTTCAGGTTGCCGCCCCAGCCGACCGCGATGGCCGCGACCGAGACGCCGTACTCCAGGATCAGGTCCCACCCGATGATCCAGGCCACCAGCTCGCCCAGGGTCGCGTACGTATAGGTGTACGCGCTGCCCGCGACGGGGATCGACGATGCCAGCTCCGCGTACGAGAGTGCCGAGAACGCGCAGGCCACGGCGGCCAGCACGAACGACAGGATGACCGCGGGCCCGGCTATGCCGGCCCCCTCGCCGATCACCACGAAGATGCCGGTGCCGATGATGGCGCCGACGCCCATCGCGGTCAGATGCGTGGCACCGACCGCCTTCTTGAGACCTTGACCCTCCTCGGCCGTCTCGGTGATGAGGGACCGGACGTCGCGCACCGCGAAGATGCCCGGCCGTCCCGATGTCGTGGCCATGTTCACCCCTCCCGTCATCGGCTTCCGCCTATGTGACTTTGGGCATACGGATGGTCACTCCGCAACCGCAGAGCGAGATCGGGCAAATTCCTGGGGGTCCGGCGCGCACCGGGTGTCCGCTGTGGCACCGGAAACAGGCGGCAGCCTGCGAGGAGCGGGAAACCGGAGGTACGGTGGCGGGACAGCCCAGGGTGACGGAGGTTCGGCAGTGGGCGAGGCGGTGATGACGACGCGACGCCAGGCGGACGGCGCGATCGTCGTCGACGTGCGCGGAAGCCTCGACGCCGCGACCGTGGGGGCGTTGCGCGAGACCCTGCTCGGCACCCTGCAGCGGGAGCGCCCGCTGAGCCTGATCGTCGACCTCACGTACGTCACGTTCATGGACTCGCAGGGCATCGGCACGCTGGTCACGGGCTACAACGCGGCCCGCGAGACCGGCACCCGGTTCGTGCTGCGCAACCCGAGCGAGTTCGTGCACCGGCAGCTGCGGGTGACCGGCCTGGCCGAGATGTTCGGGTTGCCGCCGTCCTCGTCGCCCAGCCAGACCTACACGCCCTGAGATCTCGTCGCCCGGATGGCGCGCGGCCGCACGACGCGGCGGTTAATGTGCCTTCATGGAGGCCAGGCGTGACCCCGATTGGTGGACGCAGCCGGCCGCGGCAGGCTCGTGGTCGACCGTCGACCTGACCGTGAAGGCGTTGCGCGCCGACCTCAGCGCGCGCGTCTGGTCGCCCGCCGACGCCACCGACCGCGTGCTCGTCGCGCACGACGGCCCCGACTACGACAAGCATGCCGACCTGGGCCGGTATGCCGCCGCGTCGATCTGCGCGGGCCGGATCGAGCCCTGCCACGTCGTGCTGCTGCCGGCCGGGGAGCGGTTCGAGTGGTATGCGGCCCTGCCCGCGTACGCGCGCGGTCTTGGTCTGGAGATCTTGCCGCGGCTGACCGAGCGCCTGTCGGGCGGACGCCCCGTGGTCGCGATCGGCGCCAGCCTGGGCGCGCTGTCCCTGCTGCACTGCCAGCGGCGGCATCCCGACCTCTTCGGCGGGTTGTTCCTGCAGTCCGGCAGCTTCTTCCAGCCGCGCTTCGACCGGCAGGAGTCGGGCTTCGGGCGCTACCTGCCGATCGTGCGCTGGACGGGACGCGTGCTGCGATCGGCGAGCGGTCCCGGCGTGCCGACGACGATCACCTGCGGCAGGCTCGAGGAGAACCTGGCGAACAACCGGAGCATGGCCGAGGCGCTGCGCGAGCAGGGCTACCCGGTCACCTTCGCGCAGATCGAGGGCGGTCACGACTGGCCGGCCTGGCGGGACGCCCTCGACCCCCACCTCACATCGCTGTTGAGAAGAGTTTGGCCCTGAGGGAGGCACCCGTGGCGGACGTCGAACACACCATCGGACTTCTACTCGGAACGGAAGACGACTGGCCCCGGGCCTTCGAGGCCCTGCTGCGCCGGCTCGGCACGGTGAACGGCCCGGACGGCAAGACGCACCGGGTCTCCTCCGAGCGGGTCACCATCGAGCCGTTCAACCTGCGCTACAAGCCCCGCCACGACCTGGTCATCGACCGGCTCGCCTACTGGTACTACCACCCCCGCGAGTGGCTCAAGAAGATCGCGCTGATGGACGACGTGTACCTGCTCAACAGCCCGTTCACGTTCCAGTCGATGGAGAAGCACGCGGCCTACTGCGCGATGATGCGGCTCGGCCTCAAGGTGCCCGAGACAGTCCTGGTGCCGTACAAGAATCCGCTCGACAACAGCCGGTACGCGTACACGGCGGCCCGCTACAACCAGGCGTTCGACCTCGACGCCACGGCCGCGCAGGTCGGCTATCCGATGTTCATGAAGCCGTACGACGGGGGCGCCTGGGTCGGCGTCTCCAAGATCCGTGACCCGGAGGAGCTGCACGCCGCGTACGACGCCTCGGGGGAGCGGCTCATGCACCTGCAGGCGTCGGTGGAGAACTACGACGTGTTCGCCCGCTCGCTGACCATCGGCCCCGAGACGATGGTGATGAAATTCCGCCCCGAACAGCCCATGCACGCCCGCTACGAGGTCGACCACGGCTTCCTCGGCGCCGAGCAGGGCGACGAGGTGGTCACCATCTCGCGGCTGGTCAACGCGTTCTTCCGCTGGGAGTTCAACTCGTGCGAGTCGCTGGTGCGCGGATCCGACGTGCACCCCATCGACTACGCCAACGCCTGCCCCGACGTCGCCCTGACCTCGCTGCACTACTACTTCCCGTGGGCCATGTCGGCGCTGCTGCGCTGGTCGGTGTTCTGCGTGGTGACCGGTCGCAAGCCGCGGCTGGACACCGACACGTCGGCCTACTTCGCTATCGGGGACGACCCTTCCCTGACGTACGCCGAGAAGCTGGCCGGCTATCGCAAGCTCGCCGACGACTACTTCGAGGCGGACCGGTACGCCGACTTCTGCGACCGCTACCTGGGCAACGTCGACGAGATCGTCTACGACTGGGTCAACTCGGAGGAGTTCCGCTCGCTGCTGCGCGAGACCGTACGGGCCATGTATCCGGTGCACGAGCACGAGAAGTTCCTGGCCCACTTCGGCGGCCTGCTCGACGCCTGGGTCCGCGACCGCTGACCGTCACCCCCACGGCCCCACCCCGAACCCGACCCACCCCGAACTCGACCCACCCCCAAGCCCCAACCCACCCCCGACCCATAACCCGGCCCACCCCGGCCCGAGGCTGGACTTCCTGTCAGACCCTCGGGCTAGGGTTTCGGGCGTGAGGATCCGCATCGAGGGCCGCGACCTGCCCGCCGCCGTTGCCGGTGGGCAGGCCGATGCGTTGCGCCTGGCCAACGTCCACGTCGGGGTTCAGCGCGACCGCACGGTGGTCGACCTCGTTCCCGCGTGGGCGGCCTCGGCGAGGTGGCAGTTCGAGATCACCTCGCGCGAGGTCGACGAGCTGCTCGACGTGGGCGGCCCCTGGGTGCACGGCCGACCAGGCGCCCGGTTCCTCTACCTGAGCTGGGGCAACGTCAACGGCGACGACTTCCACATGTTCCGGCGGGCCAAGCTGATGTTCGGCGACGTCCCGACCGCCCTGCTGCGCCGCGCCCACGACGGCGAGGGAGTGCTGACCGCCTCACTTCCGCTGACCGACGGCTTCGGCGACCCGATCTGTGCCCGCGTCCGCCCACCGGTGATCGAGTGGGAGCTGCGATGACAGCCACCCCTCCCACCGCACTTCCCGCTACCCCTCCCGCCGCTCCTCCTGCCACCCCTCCCGCCGCTCCCTCCGCCACCTTTCCCACTGCCTCTCTCGTCGCCGCCGAGGTGCGGGTGTTGCACGGCTTCGTTGGGCGCGACGGATCGCTCAACCTGTGGGGCGAGGGCGGGCCGACGGCCGAGTCCGGGCATCCCTTCGCCCTGCCGGTCGACCGGCTCCCCGTGGGGGAACGGCGTGCGGCCACTCTCGTGCTGCCCTCCACCAGCGCCGGGCCGCTGCCGTCGCCGCAGCTCGGCCTGCCGCCCCGGCGCGGCACCCCCAAGCTGCGGGCCTGGCCGGTGCCCGCCGTGACCGTGCCGTTCCTCGACGCCGATGTCGCGGCCGAGTTCGAGGGGCGGCTCGGCCGGTCCGTCGAGTGGCTCATCGAGCTCTGCGAGTTCGCGGCCGACCTGGTGCGTCGCGGCCGGGTGCTGCCCGCCGTGCACCCGCACGGCCCGACCGCCCGCTGGCGGCCCGTGCTCACCGGCTACGACGCCCTGCACCGCGACGACCTGCTGCGGCGAATGCCCGCGGCCGCCCGCGCCGAGCGTGCCCGCCCCGGCGACGTGGCCGGCCTGCCCGCCGAGGACGCGCTGGCCGCCGCGCTCGAACGCCTCGTCGACGGCCTGGTCCGCACCCGCCTGGCCGAGGCCGGGGTGCGCCTGGGCGACGGCTGGCTGGCCGCGCTCACCGGCGAGCCCGCCTTCATGGCCGCTCCCGGCCTGGTCGACGAGCTGGCCGACCGCCTCGACCACTGGCACACCAGCGCGCTCACCGGCGCCGCCGTCCGGCTCTGTTTCCGGCTCAGCCACCTGGCCGAGCTCGAACCCGACGAGCCCGACGCGGTGAACCCCGATCCGGCCGCCGTCCCGGCCCGCGACGCCTGGCTGCTCGAGTTCCTGCTGCAGGCCGTCGACGAGCCGAGCGCCCTGGTCACCGCGGCCGACATCTGGCGCGACAGCTACGCACCGCTGCGCCGCTGGACCCACCACCCGCAGGAGCGGCTGCTGGGCGCCCTCGGCCGGGCCGCCCGCCTCTATCCCGACCTCGAGGCCGCGCTGCGCGTGCCCCGCCCGGTCGACATGGTGCTCGACACCGAGGAGGCGCACCGCTTCCTGACCCATGCGGCCACGCTGGAGGAGGCGGGCTACGGCGTGCTGCTGCCGGCCTGGTGGCAGGACAAACCCGGCCTCGGGCTCGGCCTCAACCTGCGTCCCCGCGATCCGATCCCCGCGGTGCTGCGCGACCAGACGGCCGACCTGGCCCACCTCGTCGACTACGACTGGGGGCTGGCCCTGGGCGGGCGGGTGCTGACCAGCGAGGAGCTCGCCGACCTGGCCAAGGCCAAGGTCCCCCTCGTACGGCTGCGGGGTCGCTGGGTCTATCTCGACGCCGACCGCCTCGACGCCGGGCTGCGCTTCCTGGCCCGTGGCGGCGGCACGATGACCGCGGGCAACGCGCTGCGCACGATCAAACTGCTGCCGCCCGAGGAGTTGCCGCTGCCGGTCACCACGGTCAGCGGCGCGGGCTGGGCGGCCGACCTGCTCTCGGGCGAGCTCGAACACCGGCTCGAGCTGCTCGACGCGCCGGCCGAGCTGCGGGGCGAGCTCCGGGCGTACCAGCGAAGGGGTTTCTCCTGGCTGGCCTTCCTCGACCAGCTCGGGCTGGGGGCGTGCCTGGCCGACGACATGGGGCTCGGCAAGACCGTGCAGCTGCTGGCCCTGCTGCTGCATCGACGCTCGGGGCCGGCCCTGCTGATCTGCCCGCTGTCGGTGCTGGGCAACTGGCAGCGCGAGATCGCTCGCTTCGCGCCGTCGCTCAGCGTCCACGTTCTGCACGGTAACGACCGTTCGGTGGCCTCCGATGCCGACATCGTGCTGACGACGTACTCCACCGCCGTACGGGATGCGGATCTTTTGGCCGCCGTGCAGTGGGACAGGGTCGTGCTCGACGAGGCGCAGCACGTGAAGAACAGCGCCGGGCAGGCCGCACGGGCGATTCGTCGTTTTCCCTCGCGTATGCGGATCGCGCTGACCGGCACGCCCGTGGAGAACAGGCTGGCCGAGTTGTGGTCGATCCTCGACTACCTCAACCCGGGCGTGCTCGCGTCGGCCCACACGTTCCGGGCGCGCTTCGCCGTGCCGATCGAGCGCTACGCCGACGAGGAGGCGGCCGCGCGGCTGCGCCAGGCCACCCGGCCGTTCCTGCTGCGCCGGGTCAAGAGCGACCCCGTCGTGATCAGCGACCTGCCCGACAAGCAGCACGTACGCCACCTGTGCGGGCTCACCGGCGAGCAGACCACGCTCTACCGGGCGATCCTCGACGAGATGACCAACCGGCTCGACGAGAGCACCGACCGCTGGAACAAGGGCATCGTGCTGGCCGGCATGACCAAGCTTAAACAGGCCTGCGTGCACCCGGCGCTGCTGCTGGGCGACGGCTCGCCGCTGCCCGGCCGCTCCGGCAAGCTGGAACGCCTCGAGGAGATCGTCGACGGGGCGCTGGCCCAGGGCGAGAGCGTGCTCTGCTTCACCCAGTTCGCCAAGTTCGGCCGGATGCTGACGCCGCATCTGGCCGCCCGCTTCGGGGCCCCGGTGCGTTTCCTGCACGGCGGCCTGTCCCGCTCCGCCCGCGACGACCTGGTGTCTGAGTTTCAGACAGACTCCCGTCCGGGAGTTTTCGTGCTGTCGCTGAAGGCCGGCGGCACGGGGCTCAACCTGACAGCGGCCAACCACGTCGTGCACATCGACCGCTGGTGGAATCCGGCCACCGAGGAACAGGCGACCGACCGGGCGTTCCGCATCGGCCAGCAGCGCGATGTGCGGGTGCACACGCTGGTCTGCCTGGGCACGCTCGAGGAGCGCATCGACCGCCTGCTGGCCGACAAGGGCGTGCTGGCCGCGCGCGTGGTCGGCAACGGCGAGGGCTGGCTGACCGCGCTGTCCACCACCGAGCTGCGCGACCTGCTCACGCTCGCCCCGGAGGCCATCGTTGACTGAGCTTCCCGTGGCCTTCCTGGGCACCTTCGAGTCGTTGCGGATGGGTCCCACGTTCGCGCGCGGCCGCCGCGACGAGCGGGCCGGGCACGTGCGCAGCCTGACCATCTCGTCGAGCCTGGTCGTGGCGCAGGTGCGCGGGCCGGACGACCCGCGGGCCTTCCGCTCCCGCATCGCCGTGCGCGCCTTCGGGGCCTCCGAGTGGGCGGCCCTGGAGGCGTCGCTCGCGAAGGAGGCCCGCTTCACGGCCCAGCTGCTCGACGGTCGTATGCCGGCCGGGATCGGCGACGTCTTCGCGGCGGCCGGGCTGAGCCTGGTGCCGTTGTCGCTCGACGAGGTCGCGCTGGACTGCACGTGCGAGCGGTGGCCGATGCCGTGCATCCACCTGGCCGCGACTTGTTACGCCCTGGCCCGCAGCTTCCAGGAGGATCCGTTCGGCGCCTTCGCCTGGCGCGGCCGGGGGCGCGACGAGCTGTTGTCCCATCTGCGCGAGCTGCGGAGCGCCATCGCCGTCACGTCGTCCGCCCCTCCCGCTCCTGCGTCCTCCCCGGCGTCTCACCCAGACGACCTTGGCGATGTAGCCGACTTCTGGGGACCCGCAGTGCCGTCGGCCGTGCCCGCCGGCGGCCGTCCCGGCGCTGCGAGCAGGCCCGATGCGCTGCTCGACCAGCTTGATCCGCCACCGCTGGCCGAGGGCGGCCGGCCGATCGCCGACGTGCTGCGCCCCGCCTACCTCGCCCTTCCCGACGAGTAGGCATCCACCGTTCGTCCAGAGCTGCGTCACTATCGGGGTATACGCTCCGAAACATCACCGTTACGTTCGGTGCCCGTGATGTCCTTTTCGAGGCATAACGTTTTGTCAAGAGAAGGTGTGATATGAACCGTATTACCCGGATGCTTACGGTCAGCGGCCTCGGCCTGCTCGCGGGCGTCACCATGGGTGCGGGTCCGGCCATGGCGGCCTCCTCGGCCGACGCCGGCTCGTCGAAGACGTCGAGCGTCTCCCAGGACAACCGCCGGGACCGCGTCGTCGGCTACTACCGCAGCTACACCGCGTGCGTCCTCGCCGGCCGCATCGGCGAGCGTTTCGACCGCTGGGACGACTTCGACTGCGACCGGGTCGGGATCCGCTCGTACGCGCTCGAGGTCAGCTGGGACCGCGACTGGCGCTGGGGTGACCGGCACCGTGGTCACGGCCGCCCGTGGTTCCACGACCGTGACCGGGACCGCGACCGCGACCGCGACCACCGTGACCGCGACCACCGCGACCGCGACCGTGACCGCGACCGCGATGGCGACCGTGACCGCGATGGCGACCGTGACCGTGGCGGGGACCGTGACCGCGATGGCGACCGTGGCGGTGACCGTGACCGCGGCGGTGACCGTGACCGCGGCGACCGCCCCGCCTGACGACACCGGTAGCACGGCGAGCCACGGCCCCCACCGGGTCGTGGCTCGTTCGCGTCCTACCAGGCGACCGGCGCGTAGTCCTTCAGGAAGACGCCGTACAGGTCCTCGCCGGCCTCGCCGCGCACGATCGGGTCGTACACCCGGGCCGCGCCGTCCACGAGGTCGAGCGGGGCGTGGAAGCCCTCCTCGGCCAGGCGCATCTTTGTCGGGTGCGGCCGCTCGTCGGTGATCCAGCCGGTGTCCACGCTGGTCATCAGGATCCCGTCGGAGAACATGTCGACCGCGCTCGTGCGGGTCAGCATGTTCAGCGCGGCCTTCGCCATGTTCGTGTGCGGGTGCCCGGCCCCCTTGTAGCCGCGGTTGAAGATGCCCTCCATCGCCGACACGTTCACCACGTACCGCCGGGGGAACGGCGACAGCTTCATCGCGGCCCGCAGCCGGCTGACCAGCACGAACGGCGCCGTCACATTGCACAGCTGAACCTCGAGCAGTTCCAACGGGTCGACCTCGTGCACCCGGTCGCTCCAGCTGTTCGTCGGCGTCGTGTCGGGCACCAGCCCACCCGCGTCGATCGCGACCGACCGCGCGGTCAACGCCATCTCGGTGACCTGCTGCGGCGTCAGCACCGGCGCCCCCGTGGTCAGGGCCGCCGCCGGCGACACCCCCGCGGTCCCGAAATACTCAAGCTCGGGAAGCGGCCCGTTCGGCAACGACTCCGACTCGGCAGCGGCAATGGCCGAATAAGAGCCGGGCGTACGCCGTACGGTCTGCGCCGCGTTATTGATGATGATGTCGAGGAACCCGCGCGCCGCCACCGAATCGGCCAGCCCCACCACCTGAGCCGGATCCCGCAGGTCGAGCCCGACCACCCGCAGCCGGTGCAACCACTCGGAACTGTCCGGCATGGCAGTGAACCGCCGCACCGCATCGTGCGGAAACCGCGTCGTGATCGTCAGATCGGCCCCGTCCCGAAGCAACCGCAACGCGATGTACATGCCGATCTTGGCCCGCCCACCCGTCAGCAGGGCCCGCCGCCCACTCAGGTCGGTGCGCGCATCCCGCCGCTCGTGGTTCAGCACCGCACACTCCGGGCAGAGCTGGTGATAGAAGGCGTCAACCTGCGTGAACCGCTGCTTGCAGACGTAACACCCACGCGCCTGATGCAACACCCCCGCCGTCGCGGCCCGGGCCGTACTACGCAGCGGAATCCCCGCCGTCTCATCGTCGATCCGCCCCGGCGCCCCCGTAGCGGTAGCCTCGGTGACCGCCCGATCGTTGGCCAGAATCGCGTCCCGCCGCTCCCGCCGCCGCTTGTGCTTGACCGTCTTGAAGAGCGCGGCAGTGGCCCGCCGCACGGCCACCGCATCGGGGTGCTCCGTCGGCAACGCCTCCACCTCAGCAATCACCGCAAGACACAGCGCCAGCCGCTCAGCATCCACCCCAGCGGTCGTTACCGCTTCGCCCGTCATCCGACTGCCCACCCCTAAATTCCCGACCCAACGCTGGAACTTTACTGAGCCCCCCACCAGATCGACCCCCCAAGCCCCCGCTGAAGACATCCACCCCCTCCCTCCACCCCTTCTCAGCGGCCCTTTTCGCCAGCAGCCCGCCCGAGCTAGTCGCTCCTTCTCGGCGGCCCGTTTCGCCAGTAGCTCGCCTGAGCTCGTCGCCCCTTCCCGCGGCCCCGGCGCCGGGGTGGGACCGCACGGACTGGCCTTGCCCTTGCCCGCATGGCCAGCCGAAGTAAGTAAGTACTCACAAACGGGGTTCCTCGTCTGTTCTGCGTATGCCGACGCTCGTCACGCTGCTTGAGGGTGTTGGTGGTGGCCCCCCGAAGGGTGTCTGTGGTGGCCCTCTCGAGTCGTCCCGGGGCGTCGGGAGGTCTTCGCCTCACCGAATCCGACCTGGTGTTCAACGACGACGATCGAGTGGGGGCGTGGAGCGGCGGCCTTGACGATGTCACCCCGCGACCTGGTGCTGCGGCCCGAGCCGACGGCAGACGGCAGACGGCAGTGAGTAAGTACTCACAAACTGCGCTGGGGTCCAGGAGTTGGCGAAGCGCGGACAGAGGCCGTCGTTGTGCAGCCCACCCACCTCGGTTCGCCGACGTTCCAGCCTGGACGCAGTGGTGGGCCAGGAGCAGCGTTGACTCGCCATCGCGGCCTCGGGTTCCATCGCGAGGGGCCGCCCGCTGGCCGCGGTCGACAAGGCCGTTGCCGGGGTGCCGACCCCCCCCGGACGCGGGCCGGTCGGCGCCTGGCTCCGAAGGCCTGCGCCACAAGAAATGGATCGGTCCACGGGCCGGAGGCCAACGCCGTGCCAAACCCTTCGGGTCGACGTAGACGCCTCCGGCAACTAACCGCCGACAAACTCCGCCAGGTGACGTCAGCCCACCGACAGCGCGGAACCCCTTGCCGCGACCCGAGCGAGCGACACCAATGCGCCGGCCAGATCCAACCAAAATCGCATTGACCCGGCCACCCAACTTCCGCGCGCCAAACAAACCGTCCATTCTGTCAACCTTGACCACAGCATGATGAGTTGCACCCACCGAAACCCTGAAAACGGCATCGAGTTTCACCGCAACCACCCGCAGGCAGCAACCACACAATCTCATTAAAATGCAACGAGCGCGAGCCAGACGCAAAACCGGAAGCGGCACCCCCAACGGAGTCGACCATCGACTACACACAACGGGTCGCGACGACGTATTGACGGCTGACCGCACAGGTTCAGCGGACGTTTTCACCGAGCGCTGCACGACCGGGCTCCGAGCAGGCACATCGCGCAAAGAAGGACTCACAGTCGGAGGCTGCCCAGACGGCCAGACCTTGTCAGGGTTCCGCTCCGCCCACCGCACCTTCTCCGCATGCCGCCGCTGCAAACCCCACGCCCGCCGCCGCTCATGCTCCCGCCGAAACTCATCATTACCCGGCGAATAATTACGCCTCTTGGTCCGATCCCGCATCCCAGCAATAGTGGCCCGGCTGAACAACGACATCTGACCCATGCGTATATTATCCGCCCGCTGACACGCGTAACGTCAGTGTCGATCATGCCATTCTACGGGGATCATGAATGGCTCGAAGCGCGACGTGGATCGGTGCGGTGATGTCGAATTCCGCGTGGCTTGGCGAATTACATAACGGCGATAGTGAGGGCTGAAGGAAGGTGAGGAGTGAGGGAGAACAAAGGGTGAGGCGGAAGCGAGGGGGTGAGGTCGAGGAGGGGTGAGGGCGAAGGCGAGGAAGGGGGCGAGTGGCGGGGTGTGCGCTGCGGGCGAGAGGGAGCGGTGAGGGGTGAGGGAGAACAAAGGGTGAGGCGGAAAGCGAGGGGGTGAGGTCGAGGAGGGGTGAGGGCGAAGGCGAAAAAGAGAGCGAGTGGCGGGGTGTGCGCTGCGGGGGAGAGGGAGGGGGTACGGACTGAGGGCGGACCTTCGGGCGAGGGTGCGGGCTGAGCCGTGGGGCGGGGGGCACTGCGGGCGAGAGGGAGCGGTGAGGGCTGACGGCGAAGGGCGAAAGGTGAGCACAGCGAGCTGAGGGCGAGGGACGGGGTGCGTGCTGACGGACAGAGTGAGCGGAGCTGGCTGAGGGCCGACGTTAGGGCGAGGCGTGCGGACCGAGGGCGGACGTCAGGGTGAGGGCGCGGGCTGAGGGCGAGGGGCGAGGGGAGGGCTGAGCGCGAGAGGTGAGGTCAAGGGGTGAGAAGTGAGGGCGCGGGCTGAGGGCGACGGTGGAGGGCGAAAAAGCTGACGGTGGGAAGCAGGTAAGGGCGCGGGGAGTGCGGCATAAAGGGCTAAGTCCCGGTGGCGGGCGGCGCTGCGGGGTGAAGGTCTTAGCGGAAGGGCCGGGGGCGGTGGGCTCGTGGCAGGTGACCGGAAGGCGGGGTCGCGGCCGGCGGTAGTGGGTCGGACGGGCTGATGTTCTCGGCAGGTGGCGGTAGGCGGCGTAGGGGGAGTTAGACCGTGGTTGGTGAGCGTGGAGGAGGGCGCCTGTCGCCTACGACAGGGGCAGGGGGCGGGGTGGCAACCGATATGGCGGCCATGCAGCTGAGTCGACGGTGGTGGAAATAGCGAGGCCGACGGTGGTGTGCGGTGTGGGCGGAACGGAGGGGGTCGGCTGGTGGCGAGGGCGCAAGAGCTGACGGTGGCGGGCGAGGCTGCGGAGGTGGTCAACGGCGGCAGAAGGGCAGCGAGCCCGGCGGAACGGCAGGAGCGGCGCAAGGCGGTGATGAAGCCCGCCCGCGGCGGTTGACCAGAAGGGGCGCGGCGTTGTCAGGCGGGGACAGGCAAGGCGGCGACAGTCTCCCGCAATGACTGGACCAGGGCGTCGGTCAGTGGGTTGGGGCGGCGGCGTTGGGGTGTGACGATGCCGATGTAGCGGCACGGGCAAGGTGGGGCCAGTGGCACCGTGGCCAGCCCGCCCTGGGCGGCCGTCAATGCCACCTGGGGGATCATGCTGATGCCGACCTCGGCGCGCACCAGGGACTGGGCGAAGACGTAGTCCGTGCCCCGGCATGCGGTTCGGATCTCGTAGCCGGCCAGGGCCGCGTAGTGGTCGAGCATGTCGACTATTTCGAGGCAGCCGTGGACCCAGCGTTCGCCTGCCAGTTCGGCGATCGTGAGGGATTCGCGGCCGGCCAGGGGGTGGGCGGCGGGGAGCACGATCCACATGGGGTCGTCGAGCAGGGGTGTCCAGGTCAGGCCGGAGCGGTCACCGGGGCGTACGGGGGGAAGGTCGTCGAAATGGTAGACGAGCGCGAGGTCGGCCGCGCCCGAGCGCACCAGGGGCAGGGCGTCGGCGGGCTCGTTCTCGAGGACCGTCAGCTCGACGCCGGGGCGGTCGAGGGCAAAACGGGTCAGCGCCGGGGGCAGCAGGCGTTGGCCGCCGCTCGTGAACGTGGCCACCGTGAGGCTGTCGGGCGTTCCCAAACGGGCGATCTCGCGCTCGGCCTGGGACAACTCGGCCGCGATGGCGTCGCCCGCGTCGACCAGCACGCGGCCCGCCGCCGTCAAGGTCACCCCGCGCGTGCTGCGTTGCACGACGGCCGTGCCGCCCAATTCGCGTTCGAGCGCGCTGATCTGCTGCGACACCGCCGACGGGGTCAGCATGAGCGACACGGCGGCCTGGTTGAAGCTGCCGAGCCGGGCGACCTCCCGCAGCACTGCCACACGACGTACGTCGATCATAAGCTCACCTAACGACGACCTCAGCAAGTAACTACTACCGCTTACTACGGTACGGGGGCAAGGTCGTGGGTGTGAATCGTCGCGCCTGGCTTCTTTTCCTCACCGTCTCGGTGCTCTGGGGCATCCCCTACTTCCTGATCAAGGTCGCCCTCGAGGACCTGTCGCCGATGCTGGTCGTGTTCGGCCGTGTCGCGATCGCCGCGCTCGTGCTGCTGCCGATCGCCGCCGCCCGCGGCTCGCTGGCCAAGCTGCGCGGCCGCATGGGCTGGGTGACGGTGCTGGCCGTGGTGCACATCCTCGGCCCGTTCCTGCTCATCACGTACGGGGAAACGCACATCAGCTCCTCGCTGACCGGCCTGCTCATCGCGGTCGAGCCGGTCGCGATCGCCCTGCTCATGGCCCGCACCGAGCGGCTCACCCCGATCCGGGTGGCCGGCCTCGTGCTCGGTTTCGGCGGCGTGGCGCTGCTGGTCGGGCTCGACCTCTCCGGCGACCGGCTGGGCCTGCTGGGCGCGGGGATGGTGCTGGTCGCGGCGCTCAGCTACGCCGTCGCCACCATGATCGTGCAGCGCCGCCTGTCCGACGTGCCCGCGGAGTCCCTGGTCGGGGCCACGACCGGCATCACCGCGCTTGCGCTCGCGCCGTTCGCCGCCTTCTCACTTCCTTCCCACCCCGTACGGCTTGAGGCCTGGACGTCCCTGGCGGCGCTCGGCCTGCTGTGCACCGCGCTGGCCCTGCTGGCCTTCTACCAGCTGATCGGCGAGGTCGGCTCGACCCGGGCCGGTCTGGTGACGTACGTGAACCCGGTTGTCGCGGTCCTGCTCGGGGTCGCGCTGCTCAACGAGAGCTTCGGGATCAGCACGTTCGCCGGATTCGCGCTGGTCGCCGCCGGATGCTGGCTCTCGACCCGCCCGGTGCCCGAGACGGTCGAGCTCGAACTTGCCCGCGTCTAGCACCCCGGACCGGCGTGGCCGAGCGACCCAGCGCCAGCGGGCCGCTCGGCCACGTCCCATTTTGTCGATCGACAGCTTATGGTGACCGGCATGGGGCAGCGGATTCTGGTCACCGGGGCGCGGCGGGGCATCGGCGCGGCCATCGCCGTCGGGCTGGCCCGTCCCGGGCACAAGCTCGTGCTGCATCACCTGGCCGCCGCCGACGAGGCCGAGGGCGTCGCCCGGCTCTGCCGCGACCTCGGCGCCCAGGCCACCCTGCTCGACGCCGACCTGGCCGACCCGGGAGCCGTCCGCGACCTGGCCGAACGGGCCGGCCCGATCGACGTGCTCGTCAACAACGCGGCCAAAGCCTCCAACGTGGACTTCGCGAAGCTCCCGCTGGCCGAGTGGCAGCAGACGTTCGCGGTCAACGTCACCGCGCCGATGCTGCTGGCCCAGGCGCTCAGCGTGGGCATGGCCGAACGGGGCTGGGGCCGCATCGTCAACGTCGTCTCGCCGACCGTGCGCCTGGGTGGCCCGTCCGGTCCCGCGTACGTGTCGAGCAAGGCCGCCCTGATCGGGCTCACCCGTTCGCTGGCCCGCGCGCTCGGCCCGTCCGGCATCACCGTGAACGCCCTGTCGCCGGGCGCGATCCGCACCGAGGGCGAGGTCGAACTGGCCGCGGGCCGCGACGAGCAGGCCCACGCGCCGCTGGTGGCCACGCAGGCCCTGCCCCGGGCGCTCGTGCCCGAGGACGTGGTGGCCGCCGTACGCCTGCTGGTCTCGGACGGCTCCGGCGCCATCACCGGCCAGGTGCTCGAGGTCGGCGGCGGCCTCGTCTTCCGCTGACGGACCTACTCGGCGGGCTCGTCACCCTCCGGCTTGCGGCGCGGCGACGTCACCTGGTCGGCCAGCGTCGCGGGCCGGCGAGCGGGCTTGTGCTCGGCCAGGCTCTCGGGGCGCTTGCGTTCCGTCGTGGGCCGCCGGGTGTATTGGGCCAGGTCGGCGGGGCGGGTTTCGCGCAGGTGGTCGCCGAGGTCGGCCGGCCGCGTCGTGCGCAGGTGGTCACCCAGGTCGGCCGGGCGTCGCTGCGCGGGAACAGCGGGCGCCTGCGGCACGGGCGGCTCGGCCTGCTTCCGTACGGGGAGGGGCTGCTCGCCGACCTGACGCCTGGGCAGCGGCTCCCGCACCGGCGGCGTGCTCGCTGCGGGCTCGGTCACCGGTCGCGTGTTCGCTGCGGGCTCGGTCACCGGTCGCGTGTTCGCTGCGGGCTCGGTCACTGGCCGCGTGTTCGCTGCGGGCTCGGTGGCCGGTCGCGTCGCCGCGGGTTCCGTCACCGGTCGCTTCGGCAGGGACTCGGCCGGGCGGCGCTTCGGGAGCGGGTCGCCGGCTCGGCGCTGCGGCGCGGGCTGGGCGGTGCGGCGGGGGAGAGGCCCGTCGTACGGGGCCGGGCCCGGATCCTCGGGCACCGGCGCGGGCTCGTCGAAGATCGTCGGGCGGCGCTGCACCGGGGGTGGGGTGGGCTCGGACGTGCGCCGGGCCGGGAAGAGGTCGGAGAGGCGGCTGGCCGTGCCGCTGCCGCTGGTGGGCGGCTCGATCAGCGACGACGACGGCGGCTCGGCGGGCCGCACCGGACGCTTCGGCAGCGGTTCGGCCACCGGCTTGGCAACCGATTCGGCGCCCGGGCTGGCTGCCGGCTCGGCCACCGATTCGGCTCTCGGGTCGGCTACCGGCTCGGCCGAGGCGACCGGCACCGGCGGCGCGGTGGGCGTGCCCGGAATGATCGGCGTGGACGGCTTCGACGGCGTCTTCGGCTCGGCGGGCGGGGCCGACGACTCGAGGCGGCGGGCGCGCGCGATGTCAGGCGCGGCCATCCGGCGGGTCGACTCGAGGCCGGGCAACGTGAGCCGGCGGGTGGCGTCGAGATCGGGGGCGTCGAAGCTGCGGGTGACGGCCGGATCGGCGTCGTCCCCCGCGGACACCGGCTCCTCGGCCGGCTCGGGCCGGGAGACCGGGTCGGACTCCGGGGTGACGATGACGCCGGAAGTCTCCGGATCCGGGGACTCGAAGGCCCGTACGGCCTCGCGGTTGGGCGCCTCGAAGATCGCGGTGGCGTCCAGGTCGGGCGCGTCGAAGCTGCGGGTCAGGTCGAGCTCGGGCAGCGAGACGCTGGCGGCGGGCTCGAAATCGGGCCGGTCACCGAAGTAGGGCACCGGCGGTTCGGCCGGAAGCTCCAACGAGCTCGCGAACGTCCCCGCCGCCGAGGGCCCGAAGAAGAAGTCGTCCGGAGCGGAGTAGTCGGTGTATTTGCTCACCGACTCCGACCGGTAGACCCCGGGCTCGGGATAGAAGGGCACCGGCAGGTTGAGCGAGGCCGCAGCCAGCGGCGGATCGGGCTCGACCAGCTCGGCGTCGACGACCTCGGCCTCGTCAGCAGCGACCGGTTCCTCGTAAGCCGGGTAGGACGCGGCGTCGACCAGCCGATCGTCAGGCACGGCAGCAGCCGGCGCATCGTCCGAGACCGCGGCGACCGCCTCGTCCTCCCCGAACGCAGCAACCGGCCCGCCATCAGGAACGGCGGCAATCGGCTCGGCGTCCGGGATGGCGGCGACCGGCTCGTCGTCCGGAGCGGCGGCAACTGGCGTGTCATCCGAGGTGGCGGCACCTGGCATGTCGTCCGGAACGGCGGCGATCGGCTCGTCATGCGGGACGGCGCCGATCGGCTCATCGTCCGGGACGGCGGCGACCGGCTCATCGTCCGCGATGGCGGCGATCGGCTCGTCATCCGGGACGGCGGCGAACGGCTCGTCATCCGGGACGGCGGCGAACGGCTCATTATTCGTGATCGCGGCAGCTGGCTTCGGATCGGCGGCCGGAGTGTCACCCGGCTGGTCCCGATCGGTGGCCGTGCCGATCACAGGCGTTGCCGCGACAGCCGGCGCCGAGACCGAAGCCTCGCCCAACTCCGACTTTTCCGTAATTTCGGATTTGGGGTCGAGATTGGAAGAGGGCGCGGCGGTGGCAGTGGGGGCGCCGGTGGCAGAGGCGGAGGCGGACGCGGGGTTGGGGGCGGAGGTGGAGGAGCTAGAGACGGCGGCCTCGGAGGATGCGGCGACGAAGTCAGAGGCAGAGTCGCTCGCGGGGGCCGAGTCGGAGGTGTTGTCTCCGGCTGAGGCAGTGGGGCCGTCGCCAGCAGGGGTGAAAGTGGGGTCCGTGGCATCGGCGGAGTCACCCGCGGGGGTGTTGTCGCTGACTGAGGCGGCGGCAGGCGTGGATGTGGAGTCCGCAGCGTCGGCGGAGTCACCCGCGGGGGTGTTGTCGCTGACTGAGGCGGCGGCAGGCGTGGAAGTGGAGTCCGCAGCGTCGGCGGAGGCAGCGACGGAGTCACCCGCGGAGGCAGGCGTGGAAGTGGAGTCCGCAGCGTCGGCGGAGGCCGCGACGGAGTCACCTGCGGAGGCAGGCGTGGGAGTGGAGTCCGCGGCGGCGGCATCAGAATCGGCCGGATCGTCCTCGATGATTTCGGCGTCGACGACGTCGTCCTCGACCCGCGGGATGACCTGCGTGGCGGCCTCACGCGACGACAACGCCTGCGCCATCCCAGGCGGCAGCAGCAACACCCCCGCCGCTTCCCGGTCCCACTCGGCCTTCTTCTTGGCTGCTGACGGCCCCGGCGGCAGAGCCAGAACGGCAGTAACCTCACCAACCGCATGCCGCCCCGACGGCAGCGCCGGCTGCTCCCCCGCGTGCTCGGCCAGCCCGGCCCGCTCCTGCAGCCGCTTCAACGGCCCCGGGGCCCACCACACGGCGTTGCCCAGCAGCCCCATCACGGCCGGCACCAGCAGCATCCGCACCACGGTGGCGTCCAGGAACAGGGCCACGATCATGCCGACGCCCACGAACCGCATCGTGGTCACCGACGACAGGGCGAACGCCCCGGTCACCACGATCAGCAGGAGCGCCGCCGCGCTGATGACTCGGCCGGTGCGGGCCAGGCCGACCGTCACCGCCTCGGGCGTCGAGGCGCCGTGGGCGCGGGCTTCCACCATGCGCGAGAGCAGGAACACCTCGTAGTCGGTGGACAGACCGAACACCACGGCCGCCATCAGCACGACGATGCCGGCTTCCAGCGGGGCCGGGGTCACGCCGAGGAAGCCCGCGCCGTGGCCGTCCTGGAAGATCCAGACCAGGACGCCGAAGGTGGCGCTGAGGCTGAGCGCGCTCATCACCACGGCCTTGATCGGCAGCAGGATCGAGCCGAAGGCCAGGAACATCAGGATCAGGGTGGCCCCGACCAGCATGCCGACCATCCACGGCAGCTTGGCCGCGGTGGCCGACAGGCTGTCCACGTTGCGGGCCGTGGTGCCGCCGACCAGCAGTTCGGCGCCGTTGGGCACGGGCAGCGAGCGGATGTCGTCGACGACCTGACGGGCCTCGACGCTGAACGGGTCGGTCGACTTCAGGGTCGCGGTGAAGACGGTGATGTCGCCGGCGCGCTGGGCGGGGCCGAGCTGGGCGATGCCGTCGATCTGGCGCAGCGTGACGGCGAACGCCGAGGTGTCGGCCTGGCCGCGCAGCACGATCGGCACGTCGTCGCCGGTGAACTGCGGATAGCCGGCCTTGAGGGTCTCGATCGCCACGCGGGCCGGGTCACCGGCGGGCAGCGTACGCTCGTCGGCCTCGCCGAAACGGACACCGGCGATCGGCGCCGCCAGGATCAGCAGCCCGGCCAGGATCGGCAGCACGAAGAGCACGGGGCGGCGCAGCACGGCCGCGGCCAGCCGGCCCCAGAACGATTCCTCGGAGCGGACCGGCTTGCCGGAGAACCGGCCGGGCAGCCGGATCGGCAGTTTGTCGACGCGCGGGCCGAGCAGCGCGAGCATCGCCGGCAGCAGGGTCAGCGAGAGCACCGCGGCCAGACCGACCGCGGCCAGACCCCCGTACGCGAGGGATTTGAGGAACCCTTGCGGGAACAGCAGCAGACCGGCGAGCGCGATCATCAGCAGTGACGCCGAGAAGACGACCGTGCGCCCGGCCGTCGCGACCGTGCGGCTCACGGCCTCGGCCGGTGCGCGGCCCGCGGCTTGTTCCTCGCGGAAGCGGCCGACCATGAACAGGCCGTAGTCGATGGCCATGCCCAGGCCGAGCAGGCTGGCCACGTTGACCGCGAATGAGTTGACCTCGTGCACGTTGGCTACCGCGTGCAGGACCCCGAGCGAGCCGAGCACCGCGGCGCCGCCGACGAGCACGGGCAGCGAGGCCGCCACGAGCGAGCCGAACAGGAACAGCAGCAGGATCAGCACGACCGGCAGCGAGATGATCTCGGCGCGGGCCAGGTCTTGCGTGGAGCGGGTGGAGGTGGCGTCGGAGAGCACGACCCCGCCGGAGAGCTGCACCTTTGTGCCCTCGACGGCGAACTTGTCGTCGATCTCGCGGAACGCCTCGAGCTTGGCGCCGTCGTCCGCGCCGGCCAGCGTGACGATCGCG
Organism: Paractinoplanes lichenicola; assembly: GCF_016785085.1. Classification (GTDB taxonomy): domain Bacteria; phylum Actinomycetota; class Actinomycetes; order Mycobacteriales; family Micromonosporaceae; genus Actinoplanes; species Actinoplanes lichenicola. The sequence goes on along the minus strand of NZ_JAENHO010000022.1, from coordinate 46,109 downwards.
ATGCCGCTGGTCTTGTCCTTCGCCGCGAACTGCGAGGACTTCGTCTGCCAGTACGAGGTGGTGCCGGTGACCGCCGACTTGGGCAGCAACGCCAGCCTCGTCCGGATCTTCTTGCCCAGCTCGACGTCGTCGATCTTGACCTTGTCGGGCGTGTAGAGAACGACCAGGTCGCCGCCCTGCGCGCCGAACGCCTTCTCGACCGCCTCGGCAGCCTGCGACGACTCGCTGTTCGGGTCCTGATATCCGCCCTCGGTGAGCTGGCCGAAAACACCGAGCCCCCAGACGCCCGCGCTGATCACCGCGACGAGCGCGACGGACAGCACCGGCCACCGGAAGCGGGCGACCCACGATCCCCAGCCCGCGAACACGTCAACCCCTCTGATCGTTCCTCACTACCGCCGGGTCCCGGCTGGCGTGTTTATGAGACCACTTCACGAAAGCGTCGCCGCTTCCAGGGTTACCCCTGCGCAACCCTTCCCGTACGCACTGTCGGTGCTCCACGTGAGCCGCAGCTGGCCGGATCTCGGCGCCTGGTAGGCCACGGTCACCACGGCGGTACGCAGCGTGCCACCACGGTTGTCGAGAACGGTAGAGCCGGTCGAGTCGCCGGTACTCAGCCGGGCGGTCAGCTTTCCGCGCGCGGAGACCGACCCGACGTAGAGCTTGAGGATCCGCGGGGTGGTGCCGGCGGGCGCGGTGAGCGTGAACCCGTTGCCCTGGCCGCAGGTGCGGATGCCCGTACGGGTGCCGGTCGTGCTGGCCACCGGGTCGCCGCCGCTCCACGTGAACGTCTGCTGGCTCAGCGAATGCCGGAAGCGGGGCGCGGTCGGGGCGCCCTCGAGGATCCGGAAGTCGCCACCCTTGTCGCGTTCGAGCGAGAACGTCCCGTCGAGCCCCCAGTGCACCCAGTCGCTCTCGCCCTCGGCCGACAGATCAACCTTTGCCGGTACGGGCCCCTGCGCGATCCGGAGCTGGTCGCGTGAGGGGGCGCGGGTGGCCGGCGGCGGGGTCGTCTTGGGCGGGGTCGGCGTGGGGCTGCCGAGCGGGATCAGGCCCTGGCTCGGTGGGGTGGGCAGCCGCACGTCGCCGAGCGCGGGGGCGGGCGGGTCCAGCGGCGGGGCCTTGTCGGGGCCGTTCAGGGCGCGGGCGGCGACGAAGCCGAACCCGATGACGACGAGGACGCCCGCGAGGATCACGGCGGCGGACGAGAGGTATTCGTTCCACTCGTGCCCGGCGTTCTTCCGCCGTCCCGGGGCATCGGCGCGGTGGCTGGTCCGGCCTCGGCGGCGACCATCCGCGGTCGACGGCAACCGACCCTCCTGCAAGTGCGTTACCGGTGGTTCACAGAGCGAACTAAGGTGCGTGAGTGCTAAACAATGGCACTTCGATGCGTGACGCAGTAGAGCGAAATCAGTAACCATCCGTACGGGCGATCATCCGCCTCAGCGGTTCGGCCGAGGTTTGCCGTGGGGTTCGTCACCGCGACGGGTACCGTGTCCGAAGTTTCCGGCCCACGCCGATACAGGAGAGTCGAAGACATATGAGCACCGAGACCGCCCGCCCCATCACCGGCGACACGGCGAAGCGCCGCACGCAGGCCGTCGCCGGCGCCGTTGCCGGGGTGGCCGTCATCGCCGTCCTGGTGACCGTCTTCGTCACCGTCCGCGGCGGCTCCGACGAGCCCGCGGCCCAGCCCGCCGCCGCCCCGGCCTCCGCCGAAGCCGCGCCCGAGGCCGTGCCGACCGAGGCCGCGCCCACGGAGCCCGCCCCGGGTGCGCCCGCGCCGGTCAGCACCCCGCCCGAGCTGTCGAAGGAGCCGGTCGTCAAGCCCGGCACCGGCAAGCTGACCGAGCTCAAGGTGACCCCGCTGGTGGCCGGGCGCGGCCCCGCGGTCAAGGCGGGCCAGACGGTCACGGCGAACTACGTGCTCATCAGCTACACCAAGGGCGAGGTCATCGACTCGTCGTGGAAGCGCGGCGAGCCGTTCAGCACCCCGATCGGCACCGGCCGCGTGATCCAGGGCTGGGACAAGGGCATCCCCGGCCAAAAGGTCGGCAGCCGCATCCAGATCGACGTCCCCGCCGCCATGGCGTACGGCGACGAGCAGGGCGACCTGCGCTTCGTAGTCGACATCCTCGCGGCGCAGTAGGTCAGAGGTCGGCCACCACGATGTCCAGCTGACGAGGGCGGCCCGCGGGCGCGGGCTGCTCCTCGACGGTGTATTTCAGGTCGCGCAACGCTGTGACGATCTCGTCCACCGAGGTCGGCGCGGCGGCGGTCTCGGCCAGGGAGCGTACGAGCCGGCCTTTGGTCGCCTTGTTGAAGTGGCTGACCACCGAGCGCTTGGCCACGCCGCCGACCACCCGCTCGTGCAGCACCCGGACGGTGGCCGACGAGGCCGCGGGCGGCGTCCACATCGCGCCGTAGGCTCCCGAGCGCAGGTCGAGCACGGGCCGCCCGGCCGCCTCGCGATCGAGGGCCTTGGGCAGAGCCTTCTTCCAGTACGAGGTCATCCCGCCCAGCACCGGCAAGGTCACCCCGACCGACAGCCGATAGGCCGGGATCCGGTCGTCGAGCCGCACCACGCCCCACAGGCCCGAGAACACCACCGCTCGCGCATCCAGCCAGGCGCGGGCGGCCGGCGCCAGCGAGTGCGCGTCCAGGGCCTCGTACAGCACGCCGGTGTAGACCGAGGCGGCGGGAGCGGCGGCGGCCGAATACAGCGACGCGTTGCGGGTGACCTCGTCGGCCTGGCCGGGGGAGAGGCCGAGCACGGCCAGCGACTCGGCCGTCGCGCGGGCGCTGGTCCGCTTGCTCATCGCCACCAGGCGCGACAGCACCCGCTTGCGGGCCGTCGTCAGCGCGGGCAACCACAACGAGGCCGGGTCGACCGGGTCACCGGAGGCGGCGGGCGTCTTGCCCTCGGACGGCGGCAGCAGGATCAGCACCCCGCGAGATTAGTCGGCGTCCCGCCCGACCAGCGCGTCACCCACTGTCTGATAGACCGCGAGCCGCGGCGTCAGGCCGACCGTGTCGAGCAGCCGGCCCAGAAACTCGCTGGGGGCGGCCAGCCGCAGCCAGCCCCCGCCCTCGGCCGCCCGGTTATGGCCCACGATCAGCGCGCTCAGGCCGGTCGAGTCGCAGAATTCGATGCCGGAGAGGTCGACGACGACCCGCGGCGCCGGTCTGTCGAGCACCTGGTCGAGCGTCGTGGTCAGGGTGGTGCCGTTGTCGATGTCAAGATTGCCGCGAATTGTGACGACTACCGAGTCGTCCGCGTTCCCCACCACGGACACATGCACGACGACCTCCGGTCTGAAGATTGGGCTGCGATACCTTCTGCCCAATCGGTGACCGAAAGTCACCCGGAAGCCGAGATGCCGGGACGGAAAGGTTTCACCGGCTGGACAACCGCTTACCGAGCGGCTGTCGAGGGCATGGGATATCTATACGCTCCTAGGCAGATCCACGCTCCACGCTCCCAGGGAGGCCACCCCATGTCCGTCAACCCCCGCGCCGGAAAACCCGCCGAGCCGCGCGATCTGATCGACGTGCCCCGGGTGATCTCGCGCTACTACACCGAGCACCCCGACCCTCAGGTCGTCGGCGAGCGGGTCGCCTTCGGCACGTCCGGCCACCGCGGCTCCAGCCTCAAGAGCGCCTTCAACTCCGACCACATCGCCGCCACCAGCCAGGCGATCGTCGAGTATCGCCGCGCGCAGGGCACCGACGGCCCGCTCTTCCTGGGCCGCGACACGCACGCGCTGAGCGAGCCGGCGATGATCACGGCGCTCGAGGTGTTCGCGGCCAACGACGTCACCACGCTGATCGACAGCCGCGACGGCTACACCCCGACCCCGGCCGTGTCGCACGCGATCCTGACGTACAACCGGGAACGCTCCAGCGGCCTGGCCGACGGCGTGGTGGTGACCCCGTCGCACAACCCGCCGGCCGACGGGGGCTTCAAATACAACCCGCCGAACGGCGGCCCGGCCGACACCGACGCCACCAAGTGGATCCAGGACAGGGCCAACGAGCTGATCGCGGCCGGGCTCGAGGGCGTCCGCCGGATCCCCGCGGCCCGCGCCCGGCAGTCCGAGTCGGTCTCCGGGTACGACTTCCTCGACGCGTACGTGTCGGATCTGCCCGCCGTGATCAACCTCGACGCCATCCGGTCGGCCGGGCTGCGCGTGGGGGCCGACCCGCTGGGCGGGGCCAGCGTCGCCTACTGGGGCGCGATCGCCGAGCGCCACGGTCTCGACCTCACGGTGGTCAACCCGAACGTCGACCCGACCTTCGGCTTCATGACGCTCGACTGGGACGGCAAGATCCGGATGGACTGCTCGTCGCCGTACGCGATGGCCTCGCTGATCGAGCAGAAGGACCGCTTCCAGCTGGCCACCGGCAACGACGCGGACGCCGACCGGCACGGCATCGTCACCCCCGACGCCGGCCTGATGAACCCCAACCACTACCTGGCCGTGGCCATCCAATATCTGTTCGCCAACCGCACCGACTGGCCCGCGGGGGCCGCCATCGGCAAGACCCTGGTCTCCTCATCGATGATCGACCGGGTCGCCGCCGACCTGGGCCGCCGCCTCGACGAGGTGCCGGTGGGGTTCAAGTGGTTCGTGCCGGGCCTGCTCGACGGCTCGATCGGCTTCGGCGGCGAGGAGAGCGCGGGCGGCTCGTTCCTGCGCCGTGACGGCGGCCCGTGGAGCACCGACAAGGACGGCATCCTGCTCGACCTGCTCGCCTCCGAGATCCTGGCCGTCACCGGGCGCACGCCCAGCGAGCACTACCGCGACCTGACGGCCAAGTTCGGCGAGCCCGCGTACGCGCGGATCGACGCCCCCGCCACCCGGGAGGAGAAGGCGATCCTGGGCCGTCTCTCGCCCGAGCAGGTCACCGCCAAGGAGCTCGCGGGCGAGCCGATCACCGCCGTGCTCACCACCGCCCCCGGCAACGGCGCGGCGATCGGCGGGCTCAAGGTGGCCACCGAGTCGGGCTGGTTCGCCGCCCGCCCGTCCGGCACCGAGGACGTCTACAAGATCTACGCCGAGTCCTTCCACGGGCCCGACCAGCTGGCCCGCATCCAGGAGGAGGCGCGCGCCGTCGTGGGGGCCGCGCTGAAGGGCTGATCTGCTCAGATTTCGCGTCCGGCGGCCGACAGGAGGGCGGTAGGGATTACCGACTCAGGCCACTAGGACGCGCATGACTGGTCCCGTGGGACCCGCCGCCCGGCGTGCGGGTACCGGGCTCGCACCTCTGCTGATCGCGGCGGCCGCCACCATGACGGTCGCCGTGTGGCTGATGGTGCGCGATCCGCAGGCCGTGGTGCTCGGCTACGTCTGGGGGCCGGTCGCGATGATCGGCGCGGCCTGGTCGCTGCAGCGCATCGGCGCGATGGTCATGCTGCCCCGGGTGATGCGGGCGTTCTGGCGCCAGCTCGGGCACGCCGCGGTCATCCTGCTGATCAGCTCGAGCACGGCCCTGGCCCTGGCCAACAACAACGCCGGCATGTCCCTGTACGTGGCGGTGCCGATGCTCACCGGCATGTTCTGGACCATGACGGCGTTCCTGCGGCTGCCGGTGACCGACCGCGCGCCGCTGAGCTGGCTGCGAGTGCTGCTCGACGGGGCCACCGTGGCCGTCGCGGCCGGAATCGTCTTCTGGTACGTCGTGCTCAGCTCGGCCCCGCCCGGCACCGACCTGGCCACCCGCGCGGTGGCCGGCACGGTCGGCGTCGCCGGCGTGCTGTGTCTCGTCGTCATCGGCAAGGCCGGCGGCCGCGCCGACGGCCCGATCGACCCGGTCGCGCTGCGCCTGCTGACCGCCGCCCCCATCGTCGCGGTCACGCTGGCTGTGCTGCTGATCGCGGGCAACGACTTCGCCCGCCTGACGATCTCGGTGGGGGGCAGCCCGCTCGTCGCGTTGTCCTTCGCCGCGGCCGCCTACCGGCAACGCCGGGTGCTGGGCCGGCCCGCCGCCGAGGCCGCGCCCCGGCCCTTCCGCCGCACCCGCACCGAGGCGGTGCCGTTCCTGGCCGTCGGGGCGACCGCCGTGCTGGTCACCTACGTGTCGGTGCACGAGATGACGTCCCGCCAGCGCACCCTCATCTTCGCCTCGGTCGTGATCGCCGTGCTGGTGGCGGCCCGCGTGCTGCTCGGCCTGCGCGACAACAACCGGATGCTGGCCGGCCTGCGCGAGCAGCAGGCCGAGCTGCAGCGGCTGGCCCTGACCGACCCGCTGACCGAGCTGGCCAACCGCACCCGCTTCGTTGCCGTGCTGACCGAGCGGCTGGCCGCCCACCAGCCGGCCACCGTGCTGCTCATCGACATCGACGACTTCAAGATGGTCAACGACACGATGGGCCCGGCCCTCGGCGACCAGCTGCTCTATCAGGTGGCCCAGCGGCTGCGCGGCACCAGCGCGGCCCGCGAGCTGTCGGCCCGGACTGCCGGGTCTGCTGGGGACGAGTTCGCCGTCTTGTCGGCCCGGCTCGGTGGTGACGAGTTCGCCGTGCTGCTCGACGTCGAGGAGGTGACCTCGGCCGAGGAGGCCGCGGCCCGCATCCTGCAGGCCCTGGCCGAGCCGTTCCGGGTCGGCGAGCACCAGCTGCTCGCCCACGCCAGCCTGGGCGTCGCCATCGCCGGCCCCGGCGACTCGGCCGACGAGGTGCTGCGCAACGCCGACATCGCCATGTACGCGGCCAAGGAGGGCGGCAAGGCGGCCTGGACCCGGTTCGAGCCGCGGATGCGCCAGGACGTCGTCAACCACGCCCGCCTCGGCAGCGAGCTGCACAACGCGATCATCCGGCACGAGCTGTTCCTGCTCTACCAGCCGGTCTTCGACATCGTCACCGGCCGCCTGCACGGCGCCGAGGCCCTCGTACGGTGGAAACACCCGACCCGCGGGTTCGTCTCGCCGGGCGATTTCATCCCGGTCGCCGAGCGCTCGGGGCTGATCGTGCCGCTCGGCTCGTGGGTGCTGCGCGAGGCCTGCGAGCAGCTCGCCCGCTGGCACCGCGAGCACGGCGACGGCGCGATCAAGGCGATCAACGTGAACGTGGCGGTCCGCCAGCTGCGCGAGTCGGGCTTCGTCGACGAGGTCGCGGCCGTGCTCAGCGAGACCGGGCTGCTGCCGCAGAATCTGGTGCTCGAGGTGACCGAGTCGTCGGTCGCGGACGGCCGGCAGGTGCGCGAGACGCTGCACGCGCTGCACGAGATGGGGGTGCGGCTGGCCCTGGACGACTTCGGCACCGGCTCGTCGTCGCTCAGCCTGCTGCGCGCGTTCCCCGTCGACGTCCTCAAGCTCGACAAGTCGTTCGTCGACGGCATCACCGAGGGCGAGGACCGGGGCCGCCTCGCGGTAGCCGCCGCCGTGGCCCAATTGGCCGAGTATCTGCAGCTCAGCGCGGTCGCCGAAGGTATCGAGAGCGAGGCGCAGCTGGTCCGGCTGCGCGAGATGGGTTACCGCCTCGGCCAGGGCTTTTTCATGTCGAAGCCGTTGCCGGCCGAAGAGGCCGGCGCGCTGATGAGCACGCCGGCCCCGGTGGTGGCCTAAGCCTCGGTCTCGGGGCGGCCCTCGGCGGCCCAGAGGGTGTGGAAGCTGCCGTCCTTGTCGACTCGGCGGTACGTGTGGGCGCCGAAGAAGTCGCGCTGGCCCTGGATCAGGGCAGCGGGGAGGCGCTCGGCGCGCAGGCCGTCGTAGTACGCCAGCGCCGACGCGAAGCCGGGGGCCGGGATGCCCTGCTGGGCGGCCGTGGCCACGACCCGGCGCCAGGCGTCCTGGGCGCCGCTGACGGCGTCGAGGAAGTAGCTGTCGACGAGCAGGGTGGCCAGTTCGGGCTGCTTGTCGTACGCCTGCTTGATGAAGTCGAGGAACTTGGCCCGGATGATGCAGCCGTCCCGCCAGATCTTCGCCATCGCGCCCGGGTCGATCGCCCAGTCGTATTCCTTGCTGGCCGCCTGGATCTGCTGGAAGCCCTGCGCGTAGGCCACGATCTTGGAGGCGAACAGCGCCTGCTCGACGTCGGCCTGCAGGTCGCCGCCGTGGGCGCCGGACGACGCGGACGGGCCGGGCAGCGCCGCGTCCTTGGCCGCCGCGCGCACGTCGGGACCGCCGGAGAGCGCCCGCGCGAACACCGACTCGGCGATGCCGCTGACCGGCACGCCCAGGTCGAGGGCGGCCTGCACCGTCCAGCGGCCGGTGCCCTTCTGCTCGGCCTGGTCGACCACGATGTCGACGAACGGCTTGCCCGTCTCGGCGTCGACCTGCTTGAGCACCTCGGCCGTGATCTCGATCAGGTAGGAGCCCAGCCGGCCCTCGTTCCAGCCCCGGAACACGTCGGCGATCTCGGCCGGCGAGTGCCCGCCGACCTGACGCAGCAGGTCGTACGCCTCGGCGATGAGCTGCATGTCGGCGTACTCGATGCCGTTGTGCACCATCTTGACGAAGTGCCCGGCGCCGTCCGGCCCGACGTGCACGCAGCACGGCTCGCCGTCGACCTTGGCCGAGATGTCCTCCAGCAGCGGGCCGAGCGCCTCGTACGACTCGGGGGAGCCGCCGGGCATGATGCTCGGGCCGTGCAGCGCGCCCTCCTCGCCGCCGGAGACGCCCGTGCCCACGAAGTGCAGGCCGCGCTCCTTGAGGGCCGCCTCGCGCCGGCGCGTGTCCAGATAGTGCGCGTTACCCGCGTCGATGAGCATGTCGCCCTCTTCGAGCAGCGGGGCGAACTCGTCGATCACGGCGTCGGTGGGCCCACCGGCCTTCACCATGATGATCACGCGACGCGGCCGCTCGAGGCTGGCCACGAACTCCTCGGCGGTCTCGGCCGGGATGAACTTGCCCTCGCTACCGAACTCCTCCACCAGCTCCTTGGTGCGACCGTAGGAGCGGTTGTGCACGGCCACGGTGTGCCCGTGCCGGGCGAAGTTGCGAGCCAGGTTCCGTCCCATCACCGCGAGGCCGGTGACCCCGATCTGTGCCTTCTCCGACATCATTGACACCCTTCCCTAGCAGCAAGCCACGCCGCCTATTCTTACGGCTCCGTCATGATCAAGGTTCACCCCCGTGCCACGCTGTCAGCACAGTGGGATTTTCCGCCGGTGTGCCTCGCGGTGCCCTAAGATCGCGCGGCGGTAGGGTCTATCCCATGCCGAGCGGGACGCGTCCATGAGGCGCGGCGAGATCTGGACCATCGGCAACCGCACCGACCTGCGCTATCGAGTTCTCGTGCTCTCCGCCGACTCGTTCAACGAGCGCGACAACGCGTCGCCCTTCTGCGCGCCCATCGTGCGTCAGCGCGGGGTCAACGAGCTCCCTCCGTACGCGGTGGCGCTCACCGAACAGGATCCGATCACCGGCGTCGTGGTGGTCAACCGGATGCGCCGGCTCCCCGCCGCGGTCGGCGCGGAGCGCATCGGCATGGTCACCGGCGCGAGCATGGCCCGCCTGACCGAGGCTATGCGGTCACTCTTCGAGTTGTGAGCCTTTCTTCCGCCTTAAGTGCCCTTGTCCGTTCAACCCTCGACGCACTCCATCGGGTCACCCCCGGTCGGGTGACCGGGGCGACGTCACGCCGCAGGTAGCGAACGGTCGAGATGTTCGGCCGATGACGACCCCCGTTCCGCTGACGTATTCAAGTAAGCGGCACTCGGGACGGGGAGGACAAGGCGTGACACAGGCGTACGCGGCGGCGGTGGAGAGCCTGCGCCCCAGCGTGCCCACCGGCACCGGTGAGGCCGCGCGCCTGACCGTCGAGCGCGCGGTCGGGCTGCTGGCCGGTCGTGCCCGCTGCCGCCTGGCCGACGCCCACCGTCACCTGCTGCGCATGGCCGCCGAGGAGGATCGCGGGCTGGTCGAGGTGGCCACCGGCGTGATCCGGATGCTCGACGTGGCCGACCCCGACACCGGCGTCGTCCTCGGGCTCGACACCGACCGCGTCCCGGGCCGGCTCGGCGCGCCCCTGCGCCGGTTCGCCCCGTGGATCGGCATGGTCCAGCGGGTGCTCGACGTGGCCCCCGGCATGGCCTCCTACCTGAGCGCCGAGCGCGGCCCCGACGGCCGGCTGAGCGACCTGATCTGGGCCGCCGCCAGCCCCGACGCCGTCGCGCCGAACGGGCTGCGGGGCGCCCAGCTGATCGGGTTGCGGATGGCGGAGCACTTCCCCGAGGTGCCCGGCACCGACCGCTGGCTCGCCTACGAGCACGTGCTCGACACCGGCGTGCCGGCCGCGCTGGGCCCGTTCCCGCACCGCGACGGCACCTACTCCGTACGGGCGCACCGCCTCGGCGAGGGCCTGCTGATCAACTGGACCCGGCACGACGAGCACCCCGGCGGCATCGCCGAGCGCCTGGCCGGCACCGAGCGGCTCGGCAACCTCGGCTGGGGCGAGTGGGATCTGATCAGCGGCGAGATCTACTGGTCCGACCAGCTCTACCGGATCTTCGAGCGCGACCCGCGGCAGGGCCCGCCCGACCCGGCCGACGAGGCCGGCCTCGAGGAGGCTCTGCTCGAAGCGGATCGGCCGTTGCGGGCCGCCGCCAAGGCCCAGCTCGACCGCGGCGACCGGGTCGACGTGATCACCCGCGTCCGCGTCAACGGCCGGGTCAAGCACCTGCGTACGGTGGCCGACGCCACCCGTGACGCCGACGGGCGGCCGCTGCGCGTCTACGGCATCGTGCAGGACGTCACCGAGCAGGAGACCGGCGCCAAGCGGCTGGCCGAGGTCGAGCGGCAGCTGGTCGAGCAGCGCCGCAGCCTGGCCGCCGAGCACGAGCTGGCCGGTCGCCTGCAGCGGATCATCCTGCCCCTGCCGGAGGGCCCGATCGTGCTGCCCGGGCTCAAGGTCGCCGTGCGCTACCTGCCGGCCGGGCAGGAGAGCCTGGTCGGCGGCGACTGGTATCACGCGGCCGAGCTGCGCGACGGCTCGGTGCTGCTGGCCGTGGGCGACGTGGCCGGTCACGGCACCCAGGCCGCCACCGCGATGGCCCAGCTGCGGCACGCGCTGCGCGCCCTGGCCGTCACCACCAGCGACCCCGGTCAGCTGCTGTTCCACCTCAACCGGCTGACCTGCGAGCTCGAGCGCGAGTCGCCCGAGATGGCGGCCACGGCCGTCGTCGCCCGCTTCGACCCGGCCCGCCACGAGATCGTCTGGGCCCAGGCCGGTCACCCGCCGCCCCTGCTGGCCCGGGGCGGCCGCACGGCGCCCCTGGAGCGGCCGGCCGGCCCGATGCTGGGTGTGGTCGACGACGCGACGTATCAGACCGCCAGGGTCGACTTCCGGGTCGGCGACGTGCTGCTGCTCTACACCGACGGCCTGGTCGAGCATCGCCGCCGCGGCCCCGACGACGGGCTGGCCTCGGTCATCGCCACCGTCGACGAGGCCGTGCGGGCCTCGCCCGACCAGCCGCTGGGGCAGCTGATCTCCCGGCTGCGCCGCACCAACCCCGACGACGACACCTGCATCCTGGCCGCCCGGCCGATGACCGGACAGACCCAGGATCTGCGCAGATATCTCTCCGGAGCGGCCAAAATGTCGCATCTGCGCCGCTGACCGCGCGATTTCGGGAGATCATGTCGGCCGTGAGGGGTCGCACGTACGGTGTCCTGTCGCCCTTCGTCGGGGGCGACTATTACGGCACCATCATCGCCGGGGCGAACGAGGCCGCCGTGGCCTCCGGCGACCGCCTGCTCGCGCTGCAGACCCTCGACCCGGGCTCCTACAACGCCGACCGCAGCGGGGTGCCCGACTATCGGCGGCCGGTCGCCTGGGGCCACCTGGCCGGGGTCATCGTGCTGGCCGGGGCGATCCACGAGACGTACGCGCAAGCGGTTCTGCACGCCGGAATCCCGGTGGTGACCGTAGGGCACGAGATGCCCGGCTGCTCCGCGGTGTTCGCCGACAACAGCGCGGGTGTCCGCGCGGCGGTGCTGCACCTGATCGAGCACGGGCACGAGCGGATCGCGTTCGCCGGGCATCTGGCCCACTTCGACGTGCGGGAGCGGCGCGAGGGCTACGAGGCCGCGCTGGCCGAGCGCGGCGTCGAGCTGCCCACCGACCTGCTGATCGACGCCGGCGACAACCACGAGAGCGGCGGCGAGCTGGCCGCCGACCTGCTGTTCGCGGCCGGGATGCCGGCCACCGCGGTGGTCTGCGGCACCGACCGCAACGCGATGGGGCTGATCCGGCGGCTCGGCGAGCACGGGCAGCGCGTCCCGGCCGACGTCGCCGTGGTCGGCTTCGACGACCTGGCCGGCGCCATGTACATGCGGCCCAGCCTGTCGACCGTGCGCCAGGCCGCCGACGAGATCGGCGCGGCCGCCGTCGGGCTGCTGGCCGAGCTGGCCGGGCAGCCCCGGCCGGGCCGGATCGTCCGGCGGGTGCCGACGACCTTCGTGCGGCGCGACTCGTGCGGCTGCCCGCCGAGCGGCCTGCCGGTCACCGAGGATCTCACCCGCTATCTGTTCGGGCAGGTCGTCAGCCTCCAGGAGACGCTCAACATCCAGCACGAGCTGGGCATCGACCTGCTCGGGGCGCACGACCGCGACCCCCGCGAGCTCGGCTGGCTCAAGCGCACCACGGCCTTCGCGGGCTGCCTCGGGCTCTGGCACGAGGGCGCGGTGCCGGCGACCGACACGGAGCTGCGCGTCGAGGGGGAGTATCCGGCCGGGCGCGGGCTGGCCGGCGCCACCATGCCGGTCAGCGAGTTCCCGCCGCCCGAGCTGTTCGAGCTGGCCGACGGCGCGTCCGGCGACGCCGTGTTCGTGGTGCCGGTGCGCAGCGCGACCCGCGACTGGGGCATGCTGGCCGCGGTCGGGCACATCCAGCAGAGCACCCCGCCCGGCAGCGAGATGATGAACCAGTCGGGCGCCCTGCTGGCCGCCTCGCTCGACCGCGGCGCGATGGTGGCCGCGCTGCGCGAGCAGGAGGAGCAGCTGCGCGATGCCGCCCTGCACGACCCGCTGACCGGCCTGCCCAACCGGGTGCTGCTGGCCGACCGGATGCGCCAGGCCGCCCTGCGCGCGGCCCGGCTGGCCGGGCACCGCTTCGCCGTGCTGTTGCTCGACCTCAACGGCTTCAAGGCGGTCAACGACTCGCTCGGGCACGCGGCCGGCGACGTGCTGCTGATCGAGGTGGCGCAGCGGCTGACCGGGCTGCTGCGCGAGTCGGACACGGTGGCCCGGCTCGGCGGCGACGAGTTCGTGGTGCTGCTCGACGGGCTGCCCGCCGACGGCGCCGAGGGCCTGGTTCGCGACAGCATCGCGCTGCGGCTGACCGAGCCCTACACGATCGACGGCGGCCGCGTCACCGTCGGCGTGAGCATCGGCGTGGCCCTGAGCGGGGTCGAGGCCGACGACCCCGACCACCTGCTGCGCGAGGCCGACGCCGCGATGTATCGGGCCAAGCTGGCCGCTAAGGCAGCGTCCAGCTCTGGCTCGGCTCACCCGAGCACGCGCTGACCGTCGCCGCGGTGGCGCCGCGGCCGGGGTCGGTCAGGCAGCCGCCGCTCGCCGAGTTGACCAGCGTGCCGTCCCCGGCGGAGCGCCACTGCGACGAGTCGCCGTCTCCGCAGTCGGTCACCCGTACGGTGCCGTCGCCGGTCGACTGCGCGCACTTGCCCGCGACCCGCAGCGTGCCGTCGGCGGCCAGGGTGAACGACTGGTACGCGACCGACATGCACCCGTTCACCTGCACCGGGCTGCCGTTCGAGCCGAACAGGCTGCCCAGCGCCAGGCAGCGGCCGCTGGCGGCGGTGATCGCGCCGGTGCGGTCCGAGGCGGGCGGGGCGAGGGTGGGGTCGGTCGCCGGCACGCTGGCCGGAGGCGCGCTGGACGGGGTCAGCGTCTGGAACGACGAGCTGGGCGTCACCGTCGCGCTCGCGGAGACGCTGGCCGAAGCACTGGCCGAGGCGCTGGCGCCGGCCGAGGCGGTCGCCCCCGGTCCCACGCTCTGGGCCGGCTGCTCCAGCGGCGCCTGGCCGGGAATGGCGGGCAGCGCCGTGCCGGGCCGGGGCAGCTCGGGGTCGGCGGCCGGACCGAAGATCAGATAGCCGACCACGCCGAGGGCCAGCGCGGCCCCGCCGGCGAAGATGCCGAGCCGGGCCAGCGGGTGCAGGGTCAGCCGGGACCGCTTGGGCGGGGCAGGCTCGTCCTCGACCGCGGGCTGCACGAGCGTGTCGGCGTCCATCGGCAGGTCGGCGGTCTCGGGCCACTTCTCCGGCTGCTCGTCCGGCGCCCGCTCAGCCTCGGCCACGGCCTTCACGTACGGCCGCACCAGCACGGGATCCTCGCCCCGCACGTCGTTCTCCGCCATCAATTCTCCCCGGGCCCGGGTCCACGGTGGACCGGTAGGAGAACATACGCCACATCAGCCCGTATCGATCACCCCATTCCGGACTTTAACCGTACGTATTGGTCTGATCATTAAGCGGTGAGTGGCGTATGGTCGCCGGATGCCGCCGACCCCTCGGATGGCGTGGCTCGACGGGCTGCGGGCCGTGGCCGTCCTGCTCGTGCTCTACGCCCACCTGAGCCGGTACGTGCTGACCGACGCGCGCGCCGTCACCGCCGAGTGGCTGCACGCCGGGCCGGCCGGGGTCATGCTGTTCTTCCTGGTCAGCGGTTACATCATTCCGGCCTCGCTGGAGCGGCACGGCAACCTGCGCCGATTCTGGATCGGCCGCGCCGGACGGCTCCTGCCGCTCTACGCCGTCGTCACGGTCGCGGTGGTCGCGCTCGGCCTCTATCGCCCGGCCGATCCCGCGACCGCCGCGGTGGCCCACGCGACGATGGTCCCGTTCCTGCTCGGCGAGCCCCTGGCCATCCCGGTCTTCTGGACGCTCGCCTACGAGATGGGGTTCTACCTGCTCGTCACGGCCCTTTTCGCCGTACGGCTCCAGCGCGCCGACGCTTTCATGGCGGTGCTGCTGACCGTCGCCGCCGTGCTGACCGCGCCCCTCGCGCCCCAGGCGATCCGCACCCCGTACGCCGTTGTCGTGCTCGTCGCGGGCCTGGCCGCCGTGCTGAGCGGGCGCCGCCGGGTCGCGATCGCCGGGGGAGTGGTGCTCGGCGGGCTGGCCCTGACCCTGGCCGTCACCGGCTCGGGCCCCTCGCACGCCTGGGACGGCCTGCTCATCGTGGCCGTCATGTTCACCGGCACCACGATCTATCGCGCCGACTCCGGGCAGACCGGATGGTGGCCGGTCGCCGTCGTGGCCCCGCTGGTGGCGGCCGGGCTGCTGGCCAACTGGCTCGCCGAGCTGGCCTCGCTGGACGCGCTGACCCCGCGCTACGTGGCCCGCTCGGTGCTCACGCTCCTGGTCTTCGCGGGCGCGTTCGCGATCGGCCGGCTGACCCGCCGCCGGCGTACGCCGCCCTGGCTCGCCACGATCGGGGTGATCAGCTACTCCGTTTATCTCACCCACTACGTGGTGTTACTGCTGATGCGTCCGATCCTCGGGCACGACGCGATGGCGGTGGCGTACGTGGCGGTGGTGCTGGCCGTGTCGTGGGTGACGCATCGTTACGTGGAGCTGCCCGGTCAGCGGTGGGCGCGCCGGATGTCGGACGTATGGGACCAGCCGCAACGGGTATCCCGGCCCCATGCACCGGTACGGGGATGAGGTCGCCGCGGTCGCCCGGCCCCTGGTCGACGAGGGGGACTTCGACGTCCTGCTCGACCGGATCGGCGACGCCCGGGTCGTGATGATCGGCGAGGCCAGCCACGGGACGCACGAGTTCTACACGTGGCGGTCCGCGCTGACCCGTCGCCTGATCGCGGAGCGTGACTTCTCGTTCGTCGCCGTCGAGGGGGACTGGCCGGATTGCCAGCGCGTCGACGCCGCCGTACGGGGCTCCGCGGCGACGCCGTTGGAGGCGCTGCTCGGCTACGAACGGTGGCCGACCTGGATGTGGGCCAACGAGGAAGTCGCCGACTTCGCGGACTGGCTCCGGTCGCACAACGCCACCCGTACGGAGAAAGCGGGTTTTCACGGCCTCGACGTCTACTCGATGTGGGAGTCGCTGCGCGAGGTCATCCTCTGGCTGCGCGAGCACGACCCGGAGGCCGCCGACCACGCCGTGGACGCGTACCAGTGCCTCGCCGCGTACTCGGAGGATCCGCAGTCCTACGCCTGGGCGACCAAATTCCTGAAGGCGAGCTGCGCCGACGAGGTCGTCCGGATGCTCATCGAGCTGCGCGGGCGCGAGCTCGCCGTGTGGCAGAACGCCGAGGTCGTGGCGGGCGCCGAGCACTACTACCGGGCGATGGTGGCCGGCGGCGCGAGCTCGTGGAACGTACGGGATCGGCACATGGAAGCGACGCTGGCCCGGCTGCTCGATCACTACGGCGAGGGCTCGAAGGCCGTCGTCTGGGCGCACAACACGCACGTCGGCGACGCCAACGCGACCGACCAGGCCGAGCTGGGTGAGGTGACCATCGGCTCGCTGGCCCGCGAACGGTTCGGCGCCGGCCAGGTCGTGCTGATCGGGCTGGGCAGCCACCGCGGCTCGGTCATCGCCGGTCGCAGCTGGGGCGCGGGCATGACCGAGCTGCCCGTGCCGCCCGGCCGGCCCGGCTCGCTCGAGGACATCCTGCACGCGACCGCCCCGCCGCGGGCCCTGTTCGTCTTCCCGCCGCCGGCCGAGCGCCCCGACCTGCTGATCGACGCCGTGCCGCACCGGGCGATCGGCGTCGTCTACCGCCCCGAGCACGAGCGGCTCGGCAACTACGTGCCGTCCGTGCTGGGTGACCGCTACGACGCGTTCCTGTGGTTCGACGAGACGCGTGCGCTGCGTCCGCTGCACCCGTTGCACGTCGACACCCACGAATTCGAGACCTACCCGACTGGCGTCTAACTCCTCGACCGCTTGACACGCCACCTGGCGGGCGTATTCTCAACCTGTCAGTTTATAAACCAGGTGGTTGTCATGACGGATTTCCTCGACGGCGTCTTCGCCGCCCTCGCCGACCCGACCCGGCGCGCGATCCTCGATCGCCTCGCCACCGGTGACGCGACCGCGGGCGAGCTCGCCGCCGACTTCCCCATCAGCGCGCAGGCCGTCTCGAAACACCTCAACGTGCTCGAGGCGGCGGGCCTGATCGTCCGCACCCGCGAGGCGCAGCGGCGGTGGTGCCGCATCGTGCCCGCACAGGTGCAGGCGGTCGCCCAGTGGGCCGAGCAGTACCAGCGCCTCTGGGAGCAGCGGTACGACGCGCTCGACGACTACCTGGGCCGGCTGCAGTCCGGCCCGACCAAGGAGGAACCGTGAGCATCAACGTTCAGACCCCCACCGACACCACCCTCGTCATGAGCCGCAGCTTCGACGCGCCCCGCGAGCTCGTCTTCGCCTGCCACACCGAGCCCGAGCACCTCCGCCACTGGTGGGGCCGCGGCAACCCGCTCGACGTCGACATCGACTTCCGGGTCGGCGGCAAATGGCGCTTCGTCGAGCACGCCGACGGCCAGGAACACGCCTTCCGGGGCGAGATCAAGGCCATCGACGCGCCGAACAGCTTCACGTGGACGTTCGAATACGAGCCCATGCCCGGCCACATCCTCACCGAGCAATACGTGTTCACCGAGGAGGGCGGCAAGACCACCGTCACGTCCTCGTCCACCTTCGACACCAAGGAGGACCGCGACGGCATGATCCAGTCGGGTATGGAGGCGGGCGCCGAGCAGTCGTACCGGGCCCTCGACGCCTACCTCGCCAAGCTCTGACCAGGTGTGTTCAGCCGGCTCGGGTCAGGGCCACCACGGGAATCGTCCGGGTGACCTTGGCCTGATAGCCGGCCCACCCCGGGTCACCGGCGACCGCGCGCGCCCACGCGAGGTCCCGCTCCTCCGGCGGCAGGGGAACGGCCACGGCCTCGTACGTCTCGGCGCCGGTCTCGACGGTCACGCGCGGGTGCGCCTGCACGTTACGGAACCAGTCGGGATTGCCGGGCGCGCCGCCCGCCGAGGCGATCACGAGGATGCGCCCGGGCTCGTCGGTGAGGAAGCCGAGCGGCGTGGTGTGCTGTTTGCCGCTGCGGGCGCCGCGGGTCGTGAGCAGGATTAGCTTGCTGCCCTCGAACATCCCGCCCACCTTGCCGCGGTTGGCGCGAAACTCGTCGATGATCTGCTGATTGAAAGGGTTCGGCACTGGGGTCGCTTTCTGCTGGGCTGAATGATTGGCCTCAAAACAGAAAGCGTCGGCGGGGCACGGGCCCGCGCGCTGATCAAACGCTAGCCGGGTGCCCCACTCGGTAATGGCCAGAAGCGGCCGACCCGGCAGTCACGAGACACACGATAACAAGAAGTTCAGCCCCCTCGCCCCCAAGATCCACCGACCCCTGGGGGCCCGCCCTCCACCGGGGGCCTCCGCCACGAACCATTCTACCGATTCCGGCGGTCCGCTGAGGGTGGCCCTGTGGACAACCGGAGAATGTGGATAACCGAACGATCTCCGGTTGGGCGTGGCATGGTGGGCGCGCACGGAAGACGGGGCGTAGAACCCTTGGGCCGCGCCGGCCGACGCCGAGGAGGAGGTTCGGATGGAACGGGGCGAGATCTGGATGGCCGATGTGGACGGTCCGGTGCCGATCGTGCTGCTGAGCTCCGACCCGACGGACGGCGAGACGGAGTTCCGGGGAATGCAGATCGTTCCGGCGGCGACCCCCGAACAGCGGCGCGGTTTTGTGTTTCTCGATCCGGCCGAGCTCGACCAGGTCGAGTGGTCCTCGAGGCCTGCGGCGGAACCGATCGCCGGCATCGAGGTGCCGATCGGGGAGGAGGAAGGGCTGACGCCAGCGGGGGTGCTACGGGTCGCTCTGCCGCGGGATGGGCAGATCTTCTGCACCTGGGAGGTCACCGTGACCGCCGATCACCTCGTTGACCGGGTCGGGCGGCTCTCGGCCGGGAAGCTGCGGATGGTGAGCGAGGCGCTGCGGCTGAGTGGTCCGGGGCCGGGCTGAGTGGCGCCCGGCGGGGCCGGGCGGTGGCGCGAGGGCGGCGGCGCGAGGGCGAGGACGGACGGCGGCGCGAGGGCGAGGACGGACGGCGGCGCGGGGGCGGGCGGCGCGCGAGAGCGGGTGGCTGCGCAGAAGCGGTTGGCAGCGCGAGGGCGGTTGGCGGCGCGAGAGCGGCTGGCGGCGCGAAAGCGGGTGGCGGCGCGAAAGCGGGTGGCGGCGCGAAAGCGGGTGGCGGCGCGAAAGCGGGTGGCGGCGCGAGGGCGGCTGGCGGCGCGAAAGCGGGTGGCGGCGTGAGAGCGGGTGGCAGCGGCATAACAGGGGTGCTGAACGGGCGGGGCGGGCAATTTCCGGGAGATTACGTAGGTGGGTTTTGCAAGTGTGCAGTGAGATCAATGACAGGCCATAACGCAGGATGCATCCGCGTCGTAGAGTGGTCCGGGCGTTGAACGGAGAGTGACGGAGGGTGGCGGGCGTGCTGGACGTGCGGACGCGCGACGACGGCGCCGTCGTGATCACTCCGAGCGGTGTTGTCGGGGCGGACGAGGATGTTGAGCTGCGGCGGGTGCTGGTGCACACGGTGCGCCGCGTGCGGCCGTTTCGGCTGATCGTCGACCTGGCCCAGGTGCGCGAGCTCGACCCGCTGAACGTGGGGTCGGTCGCCGCCGCGTGTGAGCTGGGGGACGACCATCACGTGACCGTGGAGATCGTCAGCGCCCGGCTGGAGGTGGCCGAGCGCCTCGCCGCCGCGGGCGTACCTCACCAACGGTTACGACGGTTGGCGCAGAAATAAACGATTAGACAAACGCCAGGTAAACGGCCGGAATTGGATCACCCGGGCGTGAAGAGAATTGCCTGCGTGCATTACTTTGGGGCCGTGCCAGCAGTAATGGAGGCGACCCGGTCCTTGGCCCGGCGAGCCGCCCGCCCCGAGACCCCGGCCCGGTTGCGTCTCTGGGTCACCGTCACGCTTCTCGTCGCCGCCGCCCTGCTCGTCTCGGCCTGCCTGGTCATGGCCCGCGTGCAGCAGCAGGTGCGCATCATCGGCGACCAAGCCGCTCCCCAGGCCGCCAACGCGGCCGACCTCTACTTCGCCCTCAGCGACATGGACGCCCAGGTCGCGCGGCTCGTGTTGACCTCGGGCCGGGCCGAGCTGGCGGGCAGCCAGATCGACGCGCTCGGCGCCTATCAGCAGCGCGGCCGCCAGGTCGACACCGACCTGCAGCTCTCGCTGACCACGGCGACCGGCGAGGCCGAACGCGCGATCGTGCTCGACCTGATGCATGACCTCGGCGTCTATCGCGAGCGCGTGTGGCAGGCCCTGACCGCGGGGCCGTCCGCCGCCGGGTATTACACGCAGGCCACCAACGTGCTGCACCTCGACCTGCTCCCGGCCGCGACCAGGCTGCGCGAGGCCAGCGAGGAACGGCTCGATCAGGCGTACGGGGAAAAGGGTCTGACGCAGACGGTCGGCGTGATCCTGGCCGTGCTGCTCGGCGGCGCGCTGCTCGTGCTGCTGATCGGGCTACAGGTATGGCTGGCCCGGCGGTTCCGCCGCATCCTGAGCCCGGCCCTGATCACGGCCACCCTGCTGACCGTGCTGCTGCTCGTCCCGCTCACGTTTGTGCTGGTCGTGCAGGGGCGGACGCTCGGGGAGGCGCGCGACCAGCGGCTGATCCCGTTCCTCGACCTGTCGCAGGCGCGGGCGGTCAGCTACGACGCTGCCGCCGACACCTCGCGCTATTTGATCAGCAACGGGCTCGACTACTACCGGCAGGATTTCGACCGCAAGGCCGGCGCGCTCGAGGCCGGTGACAGCGGGCTGCCGACGGTCGCGGGCGGCTCCGACGTCGCGCCGTTCAACACCGAGCAGGTCGTCGAGCGCTGGCAGGCGTTCCGCGCGGGGCACGAGCGCATCGTCAAGCTGGCCGACGCGGGGCAGGAGGCCGAGGCGATCGGCCTGCTCACCGGTATCCGGCGCGGCGACGCGGCATTCGACTTCTCCTACTACGACGCGGCCGTGGCCGACATCGCGGCCGACCGCAAGGACCGCTTCGACCGGGATCTGCGCGACGTCGAGATCCTGCTCACCGGCTGGCCCTGGATCCCGGCCGGCGTGCTGGGCCTGGTGATCCTGCTGGTGCTGCTGGCCGTCCGCAAACGGTTCGCCGAATACCGATGAGCAATCAAGCATCGATGAGCGAGCAAGTGCCGATGAGCAACCAAGCAGGCGAGCACCGACAAGCAGGCGAGCACCGATGAGGGAGAGCATCTTGAAGACCCGGCTCCTCGGCCTCGCCGCGCTGCTGCTGGCCGTCGCCGCCTGCGATTCGCCCAGCAGCCCCGACCGGGCCTACATCGACTGCAGCAAGGGTTCGATCAGCGCGCAGGGCTCGTCGGCCCAGGCCAACGCGGTCAGCGCCTGGATCAAGGATTACCAGGTCAGCTGCGCCGAGGCGACTATCGAGTACGCCAGCGTGGGTTCGGGCGACGGCCGGCGCGCGTTCTTCGCGGGCACCGGCCACTTCGCGGGCTCCGACTCGCCCACGCCCGACGACGAGCAGACCCAGGCCCGCGTACGGTGTAAGGGCCCGCTGGTGCACCTGCCGATGGTGGTCGGTCCGATCGCGCTCGCCTACACGGTGGCCGGCGTCGACGACCTGCGCCTGTCCCCGGCCACGATCGCCCGCATCTTCACCGGCAAGATCACGCGCTGGAACGACCAGGCCATCAAGGCCGACAACCCGGGCGCGACCCTGCCGGAGACGCCGATCCGCACGGTCCACCGGGCCGGCAGCTCGGGCACGACCGACAACTTCACCCGGTTCCTCGCCTCGACGGCGCAGACCGACTGGGCCCTGAAGGCGAGCTCGACGTGGCCGGCGCGTGGCGGTGTGGCCGCCGAGAACAGCAACGACCTGGTCTCGGCGATCGAGCGCACCGACGGCGCCATCGGGTACGTCGAGGCCTCGTACGCGCGCTTCCACAACCTGCCGACCGCGCTCGTGGGCAACGCGTCGGGCCAGTTCGTCGAGCTCAACGACGCGGCCGCGGCCCGTACGGTGGCGGGCGCGCGCGTCGTCGGCACCGAGGGGCTGCGGCTCGAGCTCGACTATCGCATCGCCGACCCGCTCGCCTATCCGCTGGTGCTGGTCACCTACGAGATCGTCTGCAAGACCGGCACTCCGGATCTGGTCAAGAGCTTCCTCACGTACGCCTCCAGCACCGCCGGACAGAACACGGCCGCGGCGACGGGATATTCGCCGCTGCCGGAGGAGTTGCGCGCGAAGGTGGCCGAGGCGGTCGGAGGGCTGTAAACGCCGAGGCCGGTCTGGCGGGGCGCCGTGAATGCCGCCCGAAGCCGGCGGGTCGTTGTAACACCGATGCCCGGCAGAGCACGGGGTCTGCCGGGCATCGGGTAGTGCTGCGAGGGTTGGCTACCTGCGAGGGGGTCAGTTGCCGGCGAGCAGCTTCGCTCGCTCGGGCCAGGTCGGCAGGGTCGGCGCGAGCCGCAGGCCGGAGGCGGTGACGGCGGCGCGCAGAGCGGGCACGTCGGTGTCGGCCAGCTTCTCGAACGTGGTGATGCCGGCGGCCGCGAGGGCCATCGCCATCTTCGGGCCGATGCCGGGGATCTTGGTGAGGTCGTCGGGCTCGACGACGGCCACCGCGACCGGCGCGGGCACGGCGGCGATCTCCTCCGGCTCGGCCGCACCGGGAACCGCGGCCGCGACGTCCGGAGTGGAGACGGCCGGCTCGGCCATCGCGACGGGCGCGGGCACGGCGGCGACCTCGTCGGCCGCGTCGGCGCCGGGCACGGCCACGACCGGCTTCGGCTTGGCCGTGCGGGTGCGGGCCGCGCGCGGCTTCGGGGCCGGCTTGGTCGAGACCGGCGTCGGCTCGGCGACGGGCGTCGACACGACCGTCGGCTCGGCCGCGACCGCGACGGGCTCCGGCTCGGCCGGGCGTACGGGCTCGGCGGCCGGCTCGGACACGCGCTTGATGGGCTCGGTGACGGTCTCGGCGAGCGGCTCGTCGACGGCGACCGTGGCCGAGACGGGCTTGGCGGCCGGAACCGGCTCGTCGGCCGGCTCGAGGATGGGCTCCGCGACCGGCTCGGCGATGGTGACGGGCTCGGTCGCGGCGGAAACAGCGGCGGGCTCGGCGGCCGGCTCGGCGGCGGGCTCGGTAACGACGGGTTCGGCGACAGCCACGGCCGGCTCGGGCTCGCTGCCGGCGGCGGGGGCGTCGACGGCCTCCGCGACGGTGGGCTTGGCCTCGGGCTCGGTGACAACCGGCTCCGCGACAGCGACAGGCGCCTCGTCGGCGACGTGCGAGTCAGCGACGTGCGAGTCAGCGGCATGCGAGCCGACGACCTGCGAGTCAGCGACGTGCGAGTCGGCGGCATGCGCGGAAACAGGCGCGTCATCGACGTGCGCGGAGGCGGGCTCGGCGGAGGTGGGCTCGGCGGCAGGTGAAGCGGCGACGGGCGAAGCGGCGGCGGGCGAAGCGGCCACCGGCTCGGGCTTCACGGCCGTGTCGGCCTTCGGCTCGTCCTCGGTGGTCGGGGCCGCGGCGGTCGTAACCGTCGCGCTGGTGGTGGGGGCGGGCGCGTCCGTGGCGGTGGGCTTGGGGGACCGGAGTCCGCGCACAAACCACCCGGCGACGAATCCGACGACGACCCCGGCAACAAGGGAGAGGAACGATGCCATATGAAGGGCTCCGAACAATGAGAGCTGCGGATGTAGCGCGCAGCTTTGCACATCCCCCCGTTTGTGCACCATGTGGGTGGTGCTACGGAGCGATGCCCGGTTACCGGTGGTCATGCCACGGTCACCCGGGCGCCGATCCGCAAAGGCGCAAAGAACCGGAACGTCCGGTCTTCACTCCGGAAACGATCGAGCCGGCGAAAGGGAACCGGCTCGGGGCGGCGGAAGGGAACCGGCTCCGGCCGGCCAAAGGGACCGGCCGGAGCCAGCTAAAAGGACTTAACGGCGGGAGCGGGCGCCCGCGACCAGCGCGACACCCCCGGCGGCCAGCGCGACCTGCAGGGCCAGCTCGATCCAGTCGATGCCGCGGGTGTCGTCGACCCCGATCAGCGCGGCCAGGAACGTGCCGACCAGGGCGGCGATGATGCCGATGAGCAGCGTCAGCCAGATGGAGATGTTCTGTTTGCCGGGCAGGACGAGGCGGCCCAGCGCGCCGATGATGAGACCGATGACGATGGCGGTGAAAATCCCGGAGATTTCCATGACGGCTCCCTGTCGAGGCGGTCCCTCCAGCATGACCCGCGAGTGCTACTAAAGCGCCTGAGAAAGTTTGGCTTGCTGGATCTGCTCGTAGACGTGGGTGCGCAGTTCGGTGAAGCGCGGATCGGCCCGCGTGTGCAGTTGATCACGATCGGCGGGCAGGTCCACGGTGACCTCGTCCTGCACGACCGTCGGCGAGGACGAGAGCATCACGACGCGCTGCCCCAGATAGACGGCCTCGTCGATGTCGTGCGTGATGAACAGAACCGTCACCCCGAGCCGCCGCCACAGCGCGCGCACCAGATCCTCGAGGTCGGCCCGGGTCTGCGCGTCGACCGCGGCGAACGGCTCGTCCATCAGCAGCGTCGACGGCTCATAGGCGACCGCTCGGGCGATCGCCACCCGCTGCTGCATGCCCCCGGAGAGCTGCCACGGGTACGCCGATTCGGTGCCGGCCAGCCCCACGGCACCGAGCGCCTCCTCGACGAGCTCGGCCCGCCGCGTACGGGGAAGCTTCTTCTGTTTCAACGGCAGCTCGACGTTGTCGCGCACGCTCATCCACGGGAACAGGCTGCGGCCGTATTCTTGGAAGACCATCGCGAGACCCGGCGCCGGCCCGCTGACCTCGTGCCCGTCGAGGCTGATCTTGCCGCCGCTCGGCTCGAGCAGGCCCGCGATGCAGCGCAGCAGGGTGGTCTTGCCGCAGCCGGACGGCCCGACCAGGCAGACCAGCTCGCCGGTGTCGACGGTGAACGTGAGATCGCGCAACGCCTCGACCTCCCGCCGGCCGGACTTATAGGTCTTCCGCAATCCGTGGACCTCGAGCATGTCAACGACCTCTCGCGACGAAGAGCATGTCAACGACCTCTCACGACGGAGCGCAGACCGTGATACCACCGGAGCGCCCGCCTCTCGGCGAGCCGGAACAGCAGCGACAGGAGGAAGCCGAGCAGGCCGAGCAGGATGATCCCGCTCCACATCTCGGGGATCGCGAAGCTGCGCTGGAACTGGACGATCGTGAAGCCGAGCCCGTTGCTCGCGGCGAACATCTCGCTGATCACCATCAGGATGATCGCGATCGACAGGGCCTGCCGCAGACCCGCCACGATCTGGGGTGATGCCGCGGGCAGGATCACCTCGCGGATCCGGGCGGGACCACCGATCCCGTACGCCTTGGCCGTGTCGAGCTGCACGCTGTCGACCGCCCGTACGCCCTCGACCGTGTTGAGCAGCACCGGCCAGACGCAGCCGAACACGATCACGATGATCTTCATGCCGTCCCCGATGCCGGCGAACAGCATGATGACCGGCACCAGCACCGGCGGCGGGATGGCCCGGAAGAACTCCAGAACCGGCTCGACCGTGGCCCGCAGCCCGCGGCTCAGGCCGATGGCGACCCCCAGCGCCACCCCGATCACCGAGGCCAGGGCGTAACCGGCCGCGAGCCGCAGCAGGCTGGGCAGCACGTCGGCGTCGAGGCGGTCGAGCGTCCACGTCTTGCCGAACGACTGCAGGATGTCGCGCAGCGGGGGAGCGTAGAAGTTCTCGCTGCCCGCGCTGATCAGGAACCAGGCCGCGAACAGCACGACCGGCAGCCCCAGGACGTACGCGATCCGTTTCATGCGGGAACCTCCCCGCGTACGGACTGGTGCCACGCGAGGGTGCGGCGCTCGAAGAGGCGGGCGGCCAGGTTGATCGCGACGCCGAGCAGGCCGGTCACCGCGATCAGGGCGTACATGTCGGGCACCGCGCCCGAGGTCTGCGCGACCGCGATCATCTTGCCCAGGCCGGGCGCGCCGATGACGAGCTCGGCCGTCACGGCCAGCACGAGGGCCACCGACGCGGCCAGGCGGACGCCCGTGAAGACGTACGGGAGGGCAGTGGGCCAGAGGACGTTGCGGATGCGGGCCCAGGTGCCGAAGCGGAAACTGCGCGCGGTCTCCTCAGCGATCGGGTCCACGTCGGCCACCCCGTACAGGACCTGGACCAGCACCTGCCAGAACGCGGCGTAGACGACGAGCAGCAGCGTGGACCCGAGGTCGGTGCCGTAGAGCAGCACCGCAAGCGGGATCAGCGCGACCGACGGGATCGGCCGCAGGAACTCGACAGTCGAGGCGGTGGCGGCCCGCAGCACCGGCACCGCGCCGATCACGATGCCGATCACCACCCCGGCCGCGACCGCGATGGCCAGGCCGATCGCCCACCCGGTCAGGGTGTCGCCGACCGCCCGCCAGAACTCGGCGGTGACCACCTCGTCGCCCAGGGCGGCCGCGATCCGGGTGGCCGGCGGCAGATAGCCGTCGTCGACCAGCCCGAGCCGCGGCAGCGCCTCGACGAGCAGGAGAAGACCGGCCAGGCCGGCGAGTCCCTTCACGGAAGAATCTTGGCCACGTCGGGTGTGGCGCCGTCGAAGATGCCGTCGTCGGTGCCCAGCTTGGCCAGCGTCTCGACCGAGGCCTGGTTGATCTGGGTGGGCCACTTGGGCAGCATCAGCTCGCCGCGCGTCTTCTCGTCGATCTTCGTGTACGTCCCCAGGATCGTGCGCACCTCGTCGGGGTGGGCGTCGGCGTACGTCATCGACTCGTTGATCGCCTCGGTGAATCGCTTGACCAGGTCGGCGTCCTCACCCGCGAGCTTGGCCGACGTGAAGTACGCGGCCACGGTCAGGTTGGGCGCGGCGTCGACGAAGTTGGACGCCACCAGCCGCCCGCCCGCCGCCTTGACCTCCGACAGCTGCGGTTCGACCACCCAGGACGCGTCGACCTGCCCCTCCTGCAGGGCGGCGGGCGCGTTCGGGAACGGCATCTCGACGAAGTTGATGTTCTTGGGATCGCCACCGGCTTTACGAACCGATTCCCGTACGGTCGTGTCGCCGATGTTCTTGAGGGTGTTGACCGAGATCTTCTTGCCCGCCAGGTCGGCCGCCGTCTTGATCGGGCTGTCCGCCTTGACCATGACGGCGCCGAAGTCCTTGCCCTGCTCGCCCGTCGACGCGACCCCGGCCGCGACCGTCTTGATCGGCACGTTCTTGGTCTGCGCGATCAGCAGCGAGGTCATGTTGCTGAAGCCGAACTGGAACTGGCCGCTGACCACGCCGGGCACGATGGCCGCGCCGCCCTGGCCGGCCTCCATGCTGACCTCGATCTTGCGGTTCTTGAAGAACCCCTTCTCCTTGCCCAGGTAGATCGGCGCCACGTCGACGATCGGAATGACGCCGACCTTGACCTGGTCGACGCCGTCGGAATCGGTCCCGCCGGACGAGCCGCCCGACGATCCGCAGGCCGTGGCCGTGAACAAAAGCCCTGCTAAAGCTATCCCTGTGAAGACACGTCGCATTCGTAGCCTCCGGTAAGCTGTGCGCATTGCGAACGAAAGTTCTCATAGAGAACGCTAGGATGTGGGCCGTGTCACGTCAACGATCTTTATCGATTCCACAGGTTGGCCGATGAGCTCGGACCACGTCCAGTCGCTCGAGCGTGGACTCGCCGTGATCAGGGCGTTCGACGCGCGCCGCCCCGAGCTGACGCTCAGCGAGGTGGCCAAGATCTGCAACCTGACCCGGGCCGCCGCCCGCCGCTTCCTGCTCACGCTGGTCGACCTCGGCTACGTGCGCACCGACGGGCGGCTGTTCAGCCTGACGCCGCGGGTGCTCGAGCTGGGCTACGCGTTCCTGTCCAGCCTGTCGCTGCCGGACGTGGCCGCGCCGCACCTCGAGCGGCTGGTGTCGCAGGTGCACGAGTCCTCCTCGCTGTCCATTCTGGACGGGGACGACATCGTCTATGTGGCCCGGGTGCCGACGAGCCGCATCATGGCCGTGTCGATCAATCTCGGCACTCGGTTTCCCGCGTACGCGACGTCGATGGGCCGCGTGCTGCTGGCCGCGCTGCCCCCGGCCGAGCTCGAGGCGTACCTGGGGCGGGTCACGCTCGACCGGCTGACCGGCAAGACGGTCGCCACCGCCGAGGTGCTGCGGGCCGAGCTGGCCCGGGTGCGGGCCCAGGGGTACGCGATCGTCGACCAGGAGCTCGAGGAGGGGCTGCGGGCGATCGCGGCCCCCATTCACGACCGGGCCGGGGTGGTGGCCGGCGCCGTCAACATCTCGGTGCACGCCGCGCGGGCCACTGTGGACGTCATGCGCCGCCGCCTGCTGCCACCGCTGCTCGCCGCCACGGCCGCCATCGACGCCGACCTACGCCTCAACGGCCGCAACGCCGCCCGCGCCTGACCCGCGCAACCGCCACCGCGCTCCGCGCCCCCGCGCGGCGTTCACATTCTCCGGCCGTACGGGGAACCGGTCTTGCCCTCAAGCACCGAAACTTTCGGACCCAGGCTGACCGTTTTAGTCATATATAGGCCGACCGGGAGCGTGCCCATCGGCAATCGGAAACAACATTGGGCGTTGTGGTTTCCGGAACTTGTCGTTAACGTTTCGATCGATCCGGGTCACTTTCTGCTGTAGCGGTTCGCGGGGCGCATCCACCGGCGCCCCCGTCCCGTGCCGTCCCCCATCACAGCTCGAAGGACACCTCATGAAACGCTTCCGGCACGTCCTCGCCGGTTCCCTCGGCCTGCTCGTCGCGGCCGGCGCCCTGACCGTCGCCTCCACCGCGAACGCGGCCACCACCCTCGGCGCGTCCGCGGCCGCCTCGGGCCGCTATTTCGGCACGGCCGTCGCGGCGTACAAGCTCAGCGACTCCACCTACTCGGGCATCCTCAACCGGGAGTTCAACTCGGTCACCCCCGAGAACGAGATGAAGTGGGACGCCACCGAGCCCACCCAGGGCCAGTTCAGCTACGGCTCGGCCGACCAGATCGTGGCCCGGGCCAAGAGCATCGGGGCCAAGGTGCGCGGCCACGCCTTGGCCTGGCACTCGCAGCAGCCCGGCTGGGCGCAGAATCTGAGCGGCACCGCCCTGCGCAGCGCCATGCTCAACCACGTCACCCAGGTCGCGACCCACTACAAGGGCCAGATCGACTCGTGGGACGTGGTCAACGAGGCGTTCGCCGACGGCAGCTCGGGCGCCCGGCGCGATTCCAACCTGCAGCGCACCGGCAACGACTGGATCGAGGCCGCCTTCCGGGCCGCGCGGGCCGCCGACCCAGCCGCCAAGCTCTGCTACAACGACTACAACACCGACGGGCAGAACGCGAAGAGCAACGCGGTCTTCGCGATGGTGCAGGATTTCAAGTCGCGCGGCGTCCCGATCGACTGCGTCGGCTTCCAGTCCCACTTCAACGCGCAGTCCCCGCTGCCGTCCGACTATCAGGCCAACCTGCAGCGGTTCGCCAACCTCGGCGTCGACGTGCAGATCACCGAGCTCGACATCGAGGGTTCCGGCGCGGCCCAGGCCACCTCGTTCGCCGCCGCGACCCGGGCCTGCCTGGCCGTGACCCGCTGCAACGGCATCACCGTGTGGGGCATCCGCGACTCGGACTCGTGGCGGGCCAGCGGCACCCCGCTGCTGTTCGACGGCAGCGGCAACAAGAAGGCCGCGTACGAGTCGGTTCTCGCCGCTCTGAACGGCGGGACGACCACCCCGCCGACAACACCGCCCACGACACCGCCGACCACCACCCCGCCCCCGACCGGTTCGGGCTGCACCTCGACGATCTCCCTGAACCAGTGGAACGGCGGGTTCGTCGCCACAGTCAAGGTCACCGCGGGCGCCACCGCGTTGAGCGGCTGGACCGTCAACGTCACCCTGCCCTCGGGCGCGGCCGTCACGAACAGCTGGAACGCTCAGGCCAGCGGCGGCAGCTTCAGCAACGTGGCCTACAACGGCTCGGTCAACGCCGGGGCCAGCACCGAGTTCGGCTTCCAGGGCACGGGCACCGGCCCGTCGGTCTCCTCCTGCACGGCGCGCTGACATGCGGCGCCTCTGGATCGTGGTCACCGCCGTGGTGATCGCCGCGCTGGGCCTGGCGACGCCCGCCCAGGCCGCCTCCCTGCAGGAGGTGACGGGCTTCGGCACCAACCCGACCAACCTCCGCATGCACCTGTACGTCCCGGATCGGCTCGCCGCGACCCCAGCGCTGCTGGTTGCCGTGCACTACTGCACCGGTACGGGTCCGGCCTTCTATTCCGGTACGGAGTTCGCCTCGCTCGCCGACCAGTACGGCTTCATCGTCATCTACCCGTCGGCCACCCGCTCCGGCCAGTGCTTCGACGTGTCCACGCCGGGCGCGCTCACGCACAACAGCACGAGCGACCCGGCCGGCATCGTGTCGATGGTCCGCTACGTGCAGCAGCGCTACGGAACCGACGTCAACCGTACGTTCGTCACCGGCGCGTCCTCGGGCGCGATGATGACCAACGTCCTGCTGGGCGACTATCCGGACGTGTTCGCGGCCGGGTCGGCGTTCATGGGGGTGCCGTTCGGCTGCTTCGCCACGACCGACGGCTCGATGTGGAACAGCACCTGCTCGTCCGGCCAGTCGATCAAGACGCCGCAGGCCTGGGGTGATCTCGTCCGCGCGGCCTACCCCGGCTACACCGGCCGGCGCCCGCGCATGCAGGTGATGCACGGCGTCAACGACACCACGCTGCAATATCCGAACTTCGGGGAGGAGATCAAGCAGTGGACGAACGTGCTCGGTGTCTCCCAGACGCCGGTGCTCACCGACACCCCGCAGAGCGGATGGACCCGTACGCGATATGGGTCGACGGCCGTGCAGGCGCCGGTCGAGGGCATCAGCGTCGCCGGGACCGGCCACAACCTGCCCCTTGCGGGCATGGCGCGGCTGGCGATCGCCTTCTTCGGACTGGACGGCTCGACACCCCCGACGACGCCCCCGCCGACGACGCCTCCGCCCACCACCCCGCCGCCGACCGGTGGTGGCGCGTGCCGGGTGACCACGACGGTCAACGCTTGGAACACGGGGTTGACCGCGCAGGTGACGGTCGCCAACACCGGCACCGCGGCGGTCAACGGCTGGAACCTCGGCTTCACCCTGCCCGCCGGCCAGACGATCACGTCGGGCTGGAATGCCACCTACTCGCCCACGTCGGGTGCCGTCACCGCCCGCAACGTGAGCTACAACGGCACGATCGCGGCCGGCTCTTCGGTCTCGATCGGCTTCCAGGCCAACCACACCGGGAACAACGCCGCGCCGACCGGCTTCACGCTCAACGGCGCGACGTGTTCCACGACCTGACCGGACGCCCGGTGTCGGGCTGATCCGGCGCCGGTCAGGTCAGGGTGCCGCCGTCGGGACCGTCCCCACGGCGGCGCCCTCTTGCGCGGGCCCGCGCCGCCGGCCTACACCGTGCGCAGGTCGAGCGTGTGCCAGGTGATCTCCTCGTCGCCCGTGGTGGTCGACCACCAGAGCATGCCGCCGCGGGAGAACGCGCCGTCCGCATTGGCCGCGACGTCGACCGTGCGGCCGGTGGCGATGTCATAGACGACCAGCGCCGCCGCCCCGGTCACGTCGGTGTCGGGGCCGGGCTCGGCGAGGATCTCGAAGCGGTCCAGCACGGCGACGTCGGTGATCGCGGCCTGCGCGGCCCCACCGGCGATCTTGCGGCGGTCGGAGCCGTCGGGGCGCAGCAGGTCGATGCGGGCCAGCGTTTCCTCGCCCATCACCATCGACCGGCACCACACCGGGCCGCAGGTCAGCAAGTCCATCGCCCCGCCGCCGGCGATCGGGGTGTCGCGGCGGGTGGCCAGGTTGCGCAGCCGCGGCTCGCCCGACGTGGAGCCGTCGTCGACCAGCCACGGCCAGGCCGACATCGACCACTGGCCGGGCTCGACACGTACGGTGGCCTTGCCCCCGCCGATGGGAACCGACCGCACCTCGGTCTGCTTGTCGGCGTCGCTCGGCGCGGCCGTCCAGTGCACCTGCCCGTCCGCGACCACCAGGTCGTACTGGTTGCCGAAGAACACCGCGTGCCCCATGTCGGCGAGCAGCATCCGGGCCGGGCCGCCGCTGACCGCCGCCGCCCACAGGCTCGTCTTGCTGCCGGTCATCGACTCCACCCAGAAGACCTGGCCGTCGCTCGCCGTGAACGCCTCGAACTGCGGGTTCCCGGTCAGTGTCAACCGGCGCAATTCCCGGACCTGTTTCCCCGTACGGATGAGGAGCCGCTGCTCGGATCCCGCCGGGGTGGGCGCCGTGCCGATCGCGGTGGTCGCGTCGAGGAACATCGTCGGCGAGAACAGCGGGCCGTCGGCGAGCCCGGCCGGCATGTCGGCGCGCTTCGCCTCGGGCCAGGCGGCCTGCACGCCGGTTCGAGTGGGTACGACCGGGGGCTTGTCGTCGCGCGGGTTGCCGACGAGCAGCGCGGTGCCGGCGGCCAGGGCCACGGCGAGCGCGACGGCCGTCGTCCAGCGTCCGCGTCCCCGTCCCCGTGCTTTCGAGGGCGCGGGCTGCTCGATCGTCGCGGTCACGCGTACGGCTGCTTGGGTTGGGGAACCTCCTGCCACGACTTGACCTCGAGGAAGGCCACGTCGACGTTGTTGACCGGGTCCTTGCCGCGCTGCCCGGTGTAGACGCCGGTGACCTGGACCCACGTGTCGGCGGGCACGTCGATCGGGGCCCGGCCGGTCAGCCCGAGCTTGATCGGCCGGCCGTCGGCGGCGCAGCACGAGAGCACCATCCGGGCCAGCATCGGGGCGCCGTCCGGAGCCGTGGTGATGAACCCGGTCAGCTTCAGGTCGCGGCCGGTGAGGCTCTTGCCCTCGTCGAACAGCGCGCGCGAGGCGTAGTCGATCAGGCTCAGCTCGACGGTCGAGCCCTCGGGCAGCGGGGGATAGTCGGAGTCGCCGACCGGGGCCGCCGCCACGCTGCCGGCTTGATTCGCCGCGTACGACCCGAGGGCCGGCGGCGCCACCAGCAGCAGCCCGAGCACCGGCAGGATGAGCAGCCAGCCGACGCCGGGCCCGTGCTCGCTGTGACCGTGCCCGTCGTCGTCGTGCTCGGCCGGGAACCGCCACGAATACCAGATCGTCATGACTGCCGCCGCCACCAGCAGCACGCCGGTGGCGATCAGGAAGGGCCGCAGCCCCTCCTTGACGTAGCGCAGGTAGAGATCGGTGAACGAGGCGCGCAGGATCGCACCCCCGAAGAGCAGCAGAATGACGCCCTGGGTCAGCCTGTTCATTGCGGCACTCCGCTGCGCTTTGTGCCGGTCTGAACCCGGGTGCTGAGCCTGATGATGCCCTCGCTCCGCTCGGTCATAGCAGCACCGCCCCGAAGAGGGTCGCGACCAGCACGGCGACGACGAACGTGGCCGGCGCGAACCGGGAGGCGAACCGGCGGCCGAACACGCCGGTCTGCATCGAGATCAGTTTGAGGTCGACCATCGGCCCCACCACCAGGAACACCAATCGTGACGTGAGCGAGAACTGGCTCAGCGAGGCGGCCACGAACGCGTCGGCCTCGCTGCAGATCGAGAGCAGGACGGCCAGCACGGCCAGCGCGAGGATCGCGAGCACCTCGTTGGCGGCCAGGCCGGTCAGCCAGGCCTCGGGCACCACCACGTTGATCGTGGCCGCGGCGGCCGCCCCGATCACCAGGAACCCGCCCGCGTGCAGCACGTCGTGCCGGCAGGCGGCCCAGAACGCGCGGGCCTGCGACAGGTCGTCCAGCTCGGGCCGGTGCGGCAGCCGGATCCACTCGGTCTTGCCGAGGCGCAGCCAGAGCCAGCCGATCAGCACCGCCACGACGAGGCTGGCCACGCCGCGGGCGACCGCCATCTCGGGCCGCCCGGGAAACGCGATCACCGTGGCCGTCAGCACGATCGGGTTGATCGCGGGCGCGGCCAGCAGAAACGCGAGCGCGGCGGCCGGCGTGACCCCGCGCCGGATCAGCGAGCCGGCGATCGGCACGCTGCCGCACTCGCAGCCGGGCAGCACGACCCCGGCCAGGCTCGCGGTCGGCACGGCCAGCGCGGGATGGCTGGGCAGGGCCTTGGCCCAGAACGACCGCGGCACGTAAACCGCGATCACGGCCGAGAGCGCCACCCCGAACGCCAGGAACGGCGCCGCCTGCACGAGCACCGACACGAACACGGTCGTCCAGGTCTGCAGCGCGGGCCCGGAGACGAGCTCGGACAGCGGCCCCCGAAACACGACGAGCAGAACCAGCAGCCCCGCCAGGATTTCGAGCGACCCGATCTTGCGCTCGGGCTTCTTCTCCGGCGGACCTTCAGGGGGCTGCGCCGGTGCGCTCCAGTCGATCCCCTCGGGGTCGAGGTCGGTCGATGGGGTCGAGGACAAGGGTTGCTCCAATGCGGTCGGCCGCGCCCCAACTTACCCGCCCCGGCCCACCCCGCCAGTGCCTCACCCGAGGGAATCCCACCCGCATTGAACTGCGCATATGTTCATCTGTGCATGAGTCAGACCGATGCCGGTGGCCGGGTTGTGTTCACGGTATCTTGAAGCCGGTAGCCGACCACGTTTTCAGGAGGTGTGCATGACTGCCGAGATGGTCGCGCCGGCCTGGATGCATCAGCAGGTCACGGCGGAGCAGTACGACTCCTGGACGGAAGAGCAGTGTGCGGGCATCGAAGTCGTGGATGGGATGGTTCTCGTGAGTCCGAGCGCGTCCGCACTGCACAACCGCCTAGGCCGGCTGCTGGCGAACGCCTTGGACGCTGCAGGGGGGACGGATTGGAACGCCGACACAGACTTCGATGTCCGGTTCCAGGACGTACCGCTGGCCAATCGTCGTCCTGACGTCACCGTATATCGGGCGGATGCCATCAGACTCACTCCGATACGAGCCGAGCATGTGCTCCTCCTGGTCGAAGTCGTCTCGCCGGGGTCGGAGACGACCGACCGGATCCACAAGGCGGACCAGTACGCAAAAGCGGGAGTTCAGTTCTATTGGCGTGTTGAGCAAGCCACCACCGGTGCGCCGATCGTGTATACGTACATCCTCGACCCGGCGACTGCCCGTTATCGCGACGGCGAGGTCTTCACCAGCGTCGTGAAGACGGACGTGCCCTTCGCCGTCGAGGTCGATCTCGGACGGATCTGATTCCGGTCAGAAGCCGATGGGCAGGCCCGCGTAGTTCTCGGCCAGGCCCGTGGCGCCGGCCTCGCTCGAGGTGACCCAGCGCAACTGGGAGAGCTGCAGCTGGGCGTCGAACGGGTCGCCCGAGGCGTGCAGCATCGTTGTCATCCACCACGAGAAGTGGGTGCAGCGCCAGACCCGGCGCAGCGCGTCGTCCGAATAGCTGTCGGCGAGCCGCGGGTCCCGGTCGATCAGCAGGGCCACCAGCGCCCGGCTCAGCAGGGTCACGTCGGCGATCGCCAGGTTGAGGCCCTTGGCGCCGGTCGGGGGCACGATGTGCGCGGCGTCCCCGGCCAGGAACAGCCGGCCCCGCCGCATCGGGGTCTGCACGTAGCTGCGCATCGGCAGCACGCTCTTGTCCGTCACCGGGCCGGGGGTCAGCTTCCAGCCGTCCTGCCCGTGCCCGAGCCGTTTCGCCAGCTCGGCCCAGATCCGGTCGTCGGGCCAGTCGGCGGTGTCCGTCCCGTTCGGCACCTGCAGATAGAGCCGGCTCACGGTCTCCGAGCGCATCGAGTGCAGCGCGAACCCGTCCGGGTGCCACGCGTAGATCAGCTCGTCGGTCGACGGGGCCACATCGGCCAAAATCCCGAGCCACGAGTACGGATAAACGCGCTCGAACTGCTGGTCCGGCGTGGCGGCGGCCCGGGACGGCCCGAACGACCCGTCGCAGCCCGCGATCACTTCCGCGTCCAACCGTTGCGCCACACCTGACGAGTCCACGAATGTCACGTACGGGTGCTCTTGCAGGGAATGCAGCTCCACGTCGGAAACCTCGTAGAAAACCTGTGCCGTCCCCGCCGCGACCAGGTCTTTCTGCACCTCGGTCTGGCCGTAGACCCACACGCTGCGCCCGGCCAGGTCGACGAAGTCGAGGTGGTGCCGCTCGCCGGGCAGCTGCAGATAGATGCCGCGATGCTCGTGGCCCTCGGCGCGCAGCCGGTCGCCCAGCCCCACCGACTCGAGCAGCTCGACACTCGAGCTCTCCAGGATGCCGGCCCGGATCCGCGCGGCCACGTACTCCTGCGAGCGCGTCTCGATCACCACCGCCTCGACGCCGCCGCGGTGCAGCAGGTGGGCGAGGAGCAGACCGGCCGGGCCGGCGCCGACGATGGCGACCTGGGTACGCATAGGCCCAGCCAACGGCAGCCGCGCCGCACCGGCAAGGGCCTATTTCCACTGACCGGAAGCCATCGTCCGGGCGATCCCGCGCGCCGCCACCTGCAAGGCGGCCACCAGCCGGGCCTGCTCGCGGCGCAGATCGGGCACGACGATGCCCAGCGCGGCCACCACATCGTCGGCCGGACCCCGTACGGGAACCGCGACCGAGCAGGCCCCCAGGCTCATCTCCTCGCCGGTGGTGGCGTACCCGTCGGTTCTGACCTTGCGGAGCTGCTCGGCGAGCCGGGCCGGTTGGGTGACCGTGTACGCCGTGATCCGCACCAGCCGGCCGAACGCCTCCTGCCGCACCTGTTCGGGGGCGTACGCCAGAAGGACCTTGCCCACCCCCGTGGCGTGCAGCGGAAGTCGCGAGCCGACCTTGCTCACCACCGGCACCGACACGTGCCCGGCCAGCCGATCGACGTAGAGCACCTCGCAGCCGTCGCGGACCGCCAGATGCACGGTCGCCAGCGTGGCGCCGTAGAGGTCGTGCAGGAACGGCGACGCGGCCTGGCGCAGCCCCGACTGCACCGGCGCGAGCAGCCCGAGGTCCCACAGCCGGCGCCCGATCACGTATTCGCCCGAGGCCAGCCGGGCCAGCGCGCCCCACTCGCGCAGCTCGCCGACCAGCCGGTGCGCGGTCGCCAGGGGCAGCCCGGAACGGCGGCTGAGCTCGCTCAACGTGAGGCTGCGATGCTCCGGGTCGAACGCCCCGAGCAACGCGAGAGCCCGTGAGGTCACGCTCGCAGCCATGCCGAGCCCTTCCGCTGGATGGAAGCCAAGTATCGTCTCGCGACCTTCGCCTGGTCTAGCGTCGCCAACGTGACGACCCAGGCGGACATCAATCGCGAGATCGATCAGTTGCGCGGGAGCGGCGGACCCCAGCCGCGGCTCGACTACCCGCCCTACCGCAGCAGTGTGCTGCGGCATCCGACACGCGACCGGCAGCTGGTCGACCCCGAGGGCGTCGAGCTGTGGGCGCCCTGCTTCGGGGCGGCCGACGTCGACGACGCCGAGGCCGACCTGACCATCCAGCGCGCGGGTGAGCCGCTGGGGGAGCGGATGGTCGTCACCGGGCGGATCACCGACGGCGACGGACGACCCGTACGGGATCAGCTTGTGGAGATTTGGCAGGCCAACGCGTCGGGCCGCTACTGGCACCAGCGCGACCAGCATCCGGCCCCGCTCGACCCCAACTTCGTCGGCGCGGGCCGCTGCCTGACCGGCGCCGACGGCGTGTACTCGTTCCAGACGATCAAGCCGGGCGCGTATCCGTGGCGCAACCACGTCAACGCGTGGCGGCCCGCGCACATCCACTTCTCACTCTTCGGCACCGACTTCACGCAGCGCCTGGTCACGCAGATGTACTTCCCGGGCGACCCGCTGTTCGACCTCGACCCGATCTATCAGTCGATCACCGACCCCAAGGCGCGGGAGATGCTCGTCGCGTCCTACGACCACGAGCTGACCACGCCCGAGTATCGCCTCGGCTACCGGTGGGACATCGTGCTCAGCGGCACCCACCGCACGCCCCTGGAGGAGCAGTGACCTTCGCCCCGGGCCAGACCGTCGGCCCGTTCTTCCACCTCGGCCTGCCCTTCGAGGGCGGCAATCTCCTGGTTCCCACTGCCCACCCCGATGCCGTACGTCTCCACGGGCGGGTCTTCGACGGCGAGGGCGCCGGGGTTCCCGACTCGGTGATCGAGATCTGGCAGGCCGACCCGTCGGGCCGCGTGCCCCGCGGAACCGGCTCCTTCCACCGCGACGGGTTCACGTTCACGGGGTGGGGGCGGGCGCAGACCGACGGCGACGGGCACTACTGGTTCTCGACGCTGATCCCGGGCGTGACCGAGCCCGGCCGGCGCCCGTTCATCGCCGTCACCGTGTTCGCCCGCGGCCTCACCGACCGGCTCTTCACCCGCGCCTACCTGCCCGGCGACGAACCGGAGGCGCTGCTCGACGGGCTGGAACCGGGCCGCCGCGATACGCTGATCGCCACGCGCGAGGAGCGTGGGCTGCTCTTCGACATCCACCTGCAGGGCGAAGGTGAGACGGTGTTCCTGAGCTATCCGCGGCAGGCCCGATGAGTCTGCTCCCCGGCCGGCGCCTGTCCGCCGGTCGCCGCCGGCTCTGCGGCCGTTGCTTGCCGGCCCGTCATCGGCGCCCATGAGCGATCTGCTCTGGCCCGGGGACGCGCGGGCGGGCGACCTCTGCACCGACGCGAGCGTGCTGGCCGCGCTGTTGCGGGTCGAATCGGCCTGGATCGACGTCGATCTCTCGGGACTGGCCGGGCCGGACGACCTGCCCTTCCTGAGCTCGGCGGCCGAGGAGGGCGGCAACCCGGTCATCCCGCTGCTCTCCCTGCTGCGCTCGCGCTTCTCCGACCCGCGGCTTCATGCCGGCCTGACCAGCCAGGACGTGCTCGACACGGCCCTGATGCTGTGCCTGCGCGACGCATCCTCCGCCCTCCGCGGCTGTGTCGAGGCGCAGATCAGCACGCTGGCCGCCCTGGCCGACCGGCATCGTCACACCGACATGGCCGGGCGCACGCTCACCCAGCACGCCGTGCCGATCACGTTCGGGCTCAAGGTCGCGAGCTGGCTGCAGGGTGTGCTCGACGCCCGCGACGCCCTGGCCGCGGCCACCCTCCCGATCCAGCTCGGCGGGGCGGCCGGCAGCCTGGCCGCGGTCGTCGCGATCGAGGGCTCACCCGACCTGGCCGTGGCCCGAGTGGCCGCCACTGCCGCCCGGCTCGGCCTGCCCCTGCACCAGCCCTGGCACACCGGCCGGGCCCCGCTCACCCGCTTCGGCGACGCCCTCGTGACCTGCACCGACGCCTGGGGCCGGATAGCCAACGACGTGCTGCTGCTGACCCGCCCGGAGCTCGGCG
The DNA here is from genome assembly GCF_016785085.1 of Paractinoplanes lichenicola. Lineage (GTDB taxonomy): Bacteria > Actinomycetota > Actinomycetes > Mycobacteriales > Micromonosporaceae > Actinoplanes > Actinoplanes lichenicola. The sequence continues at coordinate 6,841 of NZ_JAENHO010000022.1, read as the reverse complement.
AACTGACCCTGACCGGCGGCGGTTCGTCCGCGATGCCCAACAAGCGCAACCCGACCCTGGCCGTCCTCGTCCGCCGGGCCGCACTGGCCGGGCCGCCGCTGGCCGCGACCCTGCACACGGCGGCCGCGAACATGATCGACGAACGCCCCGACGGCGCCTGGCACGTCGAGTGGTCCACGGCGCGCACACTCACCCGCCGTACGGTGGCCGCGGGGTCGCAAACCGCCGAGATGCTGGCCGGTCTGCAAGTCAACACCCAGCGCATGGCCGCCACGCTCGCCGCCGCCCGCCCCGGCATCGACGCCGAACAACGCAAATACGCCGCCCCCTCCTCCCACGCCGCCGCTTCCTCGCGCGCCGACCCCTCTTCGGGCGCTGCCTCCTCGGGCGCTGCCTCCTCCTCGCGCGTCGCCTCCGACGCCTCCTCGCGTGGAGCTGCCGGCGCTGACGGCTCCTATCGTGGGGCTACCGACCAGATCATCGATGCCGCGCTGGCGCGAGCGGGGGAGAAGTAATGCTGACCGCAACCACAATCGTCGACGCCCCCGGCCGCCCGTTGCTGCTGCTCGGGCCGTCCCTGGGCACCTCGGCCGAGACGCTGTGGCGGCGTTGCGCCGAACGGCTCCGCGGCGAGCACCACGTCGTCGCCTGGGACCTGCCCGGCCACGGCGTCTCACGGCCCGCGCCCGGCGGCTTCGGGATCGCCGGCCTGGCCCGCGGTGTCCTCGCGCTCGCCGACCAGATCCGCCCGGACGAGCCGTTCCGCTACGCGGGCGTGTCAGTGGGCGGCGCGACCGGCCTGCAGCTGCTGCTCGACGCGCCGGACCGGGTCGAGGCGGCCGCGCTGATCTGCACCGGCGCCAAGATCGGCGAGTCGACGGGGTGGCGGCAACGAGCCGAGACCGTACGCGCGGACGGCACCCCCGCCGTGGTCGGCGCCTCGCAGCAGCGGTGGTTCGCGCCCGGCTTCGCGCAGCAGTCGCCCGGCATCGTCGCCGGCCTGCTCACCGCCTTGCGCGCCACCGACCCGGAGAGCTACGCGCTGGTCTGCGAGGCGCTGGCCGCGTTCGACGTCCGCGACCGGCTCGCCGAGATCAAGGCCCCGGTGCTCGCGATCGCCGGCGCCGACGACCAGCCGACCCCACCCGACAACCTGGCCCGGATCGCCGCGGGGGTGCGCAACGGCCGTCTCGTCGTACTGGAAAATGTCGCCCACCTGGCCCCCGCCGAGAAACCGGGCGAGGTCGCGGCCCTGCTGGACGAGCATTTCGGCGGCCCCGCCACCCTTGACCGGGTGCGCGACGCCGGCCTGCGCGTGCGCCGCCAGGTCCTGGGTGACGACCACGTCGACCGCGCGATCGCCGCCACCACCGACTTCACCCGCGACTTCCAAGACCTGATCACCGCGTACGCCTGGGGCGAGATCTGGACCCGCCCCGGCCTCGACCGCCGCAGCCGCTCCATGATCACCCTGACGGCCCTGATCGCCCTCGGCCACCACGAGGAGCTGGCCATGCACGTACGGGCAGCCCGCACCAACGGCCTGACCGACGACGAAATCAAAGAAGTGTTGTTGCAGACCGCGATCTACTGCGGCGTCCCGGCCGCCAACGCCGCCTTCCGAGTTGCCCAACAGGTCCTCAACACCCCGTCAACCCCCTCCCACCCGGCCACCTCACCATCGCCCGACTCCCCGTCCGCCCCATCCACCTCGTCCGCTCCTTCCGCCGGCCCCGGCTCCCCGGCCGCTTCCTCCGATCCGGCCCCCCATTCCGACTCCACCGATATCTCCCGCCCCGCCATCCCTTTGACCGTCATCCCCTCCTTTCCCGATTCCCTCTTCTCCCGCCCCGGGGATGATCAATGACGGCGTCGATCCTCACCCCTTCCGTGTCTGTCATCCCCTCGCTCCCTGCCTTCCCCTTTTCCGACCTTGGGGATGATCAATGACGGCGTTGATCATGGAGGCGGCCGAGGCTGTCGCGGCGGTCAAGGACGGTGACACCGTGCTGGTCGGCGGGTTCGGGATGGCAGGGATGCCGGTCGAGTTGATCGACGCGCTGATCGCGCACGGCGCCGGCGACCTGACGATCGTGAGCAACAACGCGGGCAACAGCGACACCGGGCTCGCGGCCTTGCTGGCGGCGGGCCGCGTACGGAAGGTCGTTTGCTCTTTCCCTCGCCAAGCCGACTCGTGGGTGTTCGACGGGTTGTACCGCGCGGGCAAGATCGAGCTCGAGGTCGTCCCGCAGGGCAACCTGGCCGAGCGGATGCGCGCCGCCGGGGCCGGGATCGGCGCGTTCTACAGCCCGACCGGGGTCGGCACGCCGCTGGCCGAGGGCAAGGAGTCGCGGGTCATCGACGGTCGCGAGTACGTCCTCGAGTTCCCGATCCGCGGTGACGTGGCGCTGATCCGCGCGCACGTGGCTGACCGGATGGGCAACCTGGTCTACCGCAAGACCGCGCGCAACTTCGGCCCGGTGATGGCGACCGCTGCCGCCGTGACGATCGCCCAGGTCTCCTCGATCGTCGACGTCGGCGAGCTCGACCCCGAGGTGATCGTGACCCCGGCGATCTACGTGAATCGGCTGGTGTCGGTGTGATCCCGTTTCGTTCGCTCGTCCGCCCGGTGGTGATGTCGTGAGCTTGTCCCGCGAGCAGATGGCCGAGATCGTCGCCCGGGACATTCCGGACGGCGCCTACGTCAACCTGGGCATCGGCCAGCCCACGATGGTCGCCGACTATCTGCGCCCCGACAGCGGCGTCGTCCTGCACACCGAGAACGGCATGCTCGGCATGGGCCGCCCCGCGACCGGCGACGAGATCGATCCCGACCTGACGAACGCGGGTAAGCAGCCGGTCACCGAGCTGCCCGGCGCCTCGTACTTCCACCACGCCGACTCGTTCGCCATGATGCGGGGCGGGCATCTCGACGTCTGCATCATGGGCGCGTTCCAGGTGTCCGCGACCGGTGACCTGGCGAACTGGTCGACCGGCGCCCCCGACGCCATCCCGGCCGTCGGCGGGGCGATGGATCTGGCCATCGGCGCCAAGCAGGTCTTCGTGATGATGAGCCTGTTCGCCAAGGACGGCTCCCCGAAACTTGTGCCCGAGTGCACCTATCCGCTGACCGGCCGTGCCTGTGTGAGCAGGGTCTACACCGACGTGGCCACGTTCGCCGTCGGAGCGGACGGCGTCCGGATCGTCGAAACGTTCGGGATCTCGGTCGATGAGCTGACCACCCGCCTTTGCATGCCCTTGGTATCTTCGCCGTTCACTTGATCTTTGAGTTTGCGTCGTCCGTCGTTGGTTGTGGCTGTGTGATTCGTTTCGCAGTGTGAAACATTGCGCTGAGTGCAACAACTGGACGATCCTGGGAAACCGGCTTCGGTTCTCCCGGCGAGGTCGTCCGGAGGTGCACGTGAACGGCATTGCTGTGCGTCGTGCGCTGCGGGAGTTCGCTCTCGTGGCCGCGCTGTTCCTCGCGTACAAGATGGGTCGTCTGCTGGTCGACGGCCACGTCAGCGAGGCGATGAACAACGCGACGGCGGTCTGGCACTTCGAGCGGGCCCTGCACCTGCCCAGCGAGGCCGGCCTGCAGAACACGCTGCTCGGCCACGAGTGGTGGGTGCGGATAGCCAACAGCTTCTACGCCTACGTGCACTTCCCGGCCACGGCGGCCGCGCTCATCTGGCTCTATGTCCGCAAGCCCGAGACGTACCTCTGGATGCGCCGCACCCTGGCCACCCTGACCGCGTTCGCGCTGGTCATCCACGCTCTCTACCCCCTCGCCCCGCCGCGGATGCTCTCCGGCGTCGGCATCGTCGACACCGGGCACCTGTTCGGCCCGTCCGTCTACGGCGCCCCCTCCAGCGACACCCTCTCCAACCAGTACGCGGCCATGCCGTCGCTGCACGTCGGCTGGGCCGTGGTGGTCGCCCTCGCACTGATGACCACCACCGCCGGCTGGAAGCGCTGGCTGTGGCTCGCCCATCCCGCGATCACGCTGCTGGTCGTGGTGGTGACCGGCAACCACTACTGGGTCGACGCGATCGCCGTCCTCGGCCTGCTCGGCGTCGTGCACGCCCTGGTCCCGCGCGCGGCCACGGCCCACATCCCGGCCCAGCGCCGCCCCGCCACGGTCGCCGTCAGCCGTACACCCTCCTCCCGTCCACGAAGGTGAGCTCGACCTTCGCCGCCCCGATCTCCTCCCGCGGCCGCACGAACAGGTCGCGATCGAGCACGACCAGGTCGGCCCGGAAGCCAGGTCGCAGCCGTCCCGTGTCGTCGCGCCGGTTCACGTACGCCGATCCCGCCGTGTAGGCCTCCAGCGCCGTGGCCAGGTCGAGCCGCTGCTCGGGCAGGAACGGCTCGCGCCCCTCGTCCGGCAGCGCCCGGTTGACCGCCACGTGGATGCCCTGCAACGGATCCGGCGTGCTCACCGGCCAGTCGCTGCCCCCGGCCAGCCGCGCCCCGCTCTGCAACAGATCGCCGAACGGGTATTGCCGGTTCACCGCCGCCGGATCGAGGAACGGGATCGTCAGCTCGTCCATCTGCGGCTCGTGCGCCGCCCAGTACGGCTGCATGTTCGCCGTCGCCCCCAGCTGCGCGAACCGCGGCACGTCGGCCGGGTGCACCACCTGCAGATGCGCCAGGTGAGGCCGGGTGTCACTTGGCCCGTTCGCCGAACGGGCCGCCTCGACCGCGTTGAGGGCATCCCGCACAGCCCGATCGCCCAGCGCGTGGAAATGCGCCTGGAAGCCCAGCTTGTCGAGCTCGGTCACATAGCGGGGCAGCGCCTCCGGGTCGATGAACGACATGCCCCGGTTCGCCGTCGCATGCCCGCAGGCGTCGCGGTACGGCTCTGTCATCGCCGCCGTGAAGTTCTCCGCGATGCCGTCGAGCATCAACTTCACCGTGTCACAACGCAACCGCCCCGCCGTCAGCTCCGCCCGCCGCTCGACCAGCCGCGCGACCTGCTCCAGACCGAGGTCCCGATCCCACCACAAGGCGCCGACCACCGTCGCGATCAGCGTGTCGTCCCGGACGGCTTTCGCGTACGCGTCGGAGACGTCGGCATATCCGTTGGCGGCCGCGAGCATGGCGTCCTGCCAGGCCGTGATGCCCAGCGACAGCAGCAACTGCTGGGCCCGCATCAACCCCTCGTACTTCTCGGACGCCGTCATGTCGGGCACCTCGACCAGCTCCATCGCGCCCTCCTGCAGCGCGCCGACCGGGGTGCCGTCGCCCTCCCGGTCGATCCGCCCGCTGGCCGGGTCGGGCGTCGAGGCCGTGATGCCGGCCCGCTCGAGCGCCACCGTGTTCACCCAGGCGGCGTGGTGATCGCGGTTGAGCAGATAGACCGGCCGATCCGACACCACGGAGTCGAGCAGCCGCCGATCCGGAATCCCGTTCTCGAAACTCTCCATCGACCACCCACCCCCGAGAATCCACTCGGCCCGCGGATTGGCCGTCGCGTAGTCGCGCACCCGCCGCAGATACTCATCCCGATCGGTGGTCCCGGTCAGATCACACTGCCCCAACTCCACCCCACCCATCACGGCGTGGATGTGTGCGTCCTGAAACCCCGGGATCAGCAGCCGCCCACCCAGCTCGACCACCTCGGTGCCCGCGCCGATGAGCTCACGCAGCTCCTCGCCCCCGACCGTCAGGATCCGCCCGTCCTTCACCGCCAGCCAGCTCGCCCTTTGCCGCTCCGCCCCGCCGCCACTCGCCCCGCTCCCGCCGCCCTCGCTCGCACCGCTCCCGCTCGCCCCGCTCCCGTTCGCGCCACCCCTCCCGTTCCCGCCGTTCCTGCCGCTCCCACCCGTGAAGACGTTCCCCCCAGCAAAGACCAGGTCAGCCTGAGTCATGAACAGCTCCATCCACCCGAACCCCCACACGCCGCCCTGGCGCCAGACCCCTCCATCCCACACCTTCAGCCAAGATCGCGGGCACCCCTGTGGACAACTCCGCAGACCCTCCAACCGTGCCTGTGGACAACGCCCATCCCACCCACCAAATCCGCTACCCTCCCCGCCCACGCACCCGCTTACCAGTCAACAACCGCAGACCCCAGGGTGGGCGGCTCTGGTGGTGGGTGCCCCACCCATGGGGGGTGGGTCGACTAGGGGCCGTTAACCCCGGGCGGGTGGGCCGGCTAGGAGTCGTCACCCAGGGCGGGTGGGCCGGCTAGGAGTTGTGACCCCCGGGTGGGCGGGCTGGCTAGGAGTGGTTACCGCGTACGGGAGTGCAGGTCCCGCCCGTTCACCGCTGGGCGGGTCGGCTGGGAGTTGCTCCCTGGGCGGGTGGGACGACTGGGAGTGGTCACCACGGGGCCGGCGTCCACGGGGTTGACCTGGGGTGATGCACACCATGGGGGGTCGATTTGGCGGTTCGGGGAACAGCGGGTAATGTTTTCGGAGCCGCCAGGGAGACGGGCGAGCGAGCGGGACTCTTCGGAGGACCGGCGCGGCCGTCCTGGAGGAAACCACCTAACCCAGCAGGGTTGATTGGTGTGCCGTTCGCGGCTCGCCGAGAATTCTGCTGAATGGTGGTGCCCAAAGCAATTCGGGCACGGCGAATTCGGGTCTCGACCCGGATTTGGCGGACCGGAAAGCAGCGGGTAAGGTTTTAGAAGTGCCCCGGAGCGGTTAGCCGGGTGTGGTTGTTCTTTGAGAACTCAACAGGGTGCTTGATAAGCCAGTGCCAATCAAGTAATACCCCGGCCGGCTTGCCTCGTTTTTGGATGGGGTTTGTCGGTGGGAGATTCCTTTGGCAGTTGTTTAACTGCCGGGACGCTTTTCCACAGTTTTTGTTGGAGAGTTTGATCCTGGCTCAG
>NZ_JAENHO010000021.1 GCF_016785085.1 Paractinoplanes lichenicola | reverse complement strand
TCAAACTCGGTTCTGCGGCCATCGCAGGTCTCTCCTTCGTGATCTTCAAGCAATCCGAAGGATCTGCGATGGCCGCTCTCGCGCGCCGGGAAAGCCCAGCTCATACACCACTTCGGTGGACGTGACCAACATGACCCGCCGGAGCGGGGCCGGCCGGGCCAGCAGCGTCTGGCACCCAGCCGACAGCCCCAACCCAGTAAGTAAGCACTCACAACCCCCACAACTTCGTAAGTGAGTACTCACAAACATGACCCGCCGGAACGGGGCCGGCCAGGCCAGCCGCGACTGACCCCCAGCCGATAGCCCCCAACCCAGTAAGTAAGCACTCACAACCCCCACGACTCCGTAAGTGAGTACTCACAAACATGACCCGCCGGAACGAGGCCGACCGGGCCAGCCGCGACTGACCCCCAGCCGATAGCCCCAACCCAGTAAGTAAGCACTCACAACCCCCACGACTCCGTAAGTGAGTACTCACAAACACTCGGCGGTTGGCAGGCGGGGCGCGGGACTCGGGGCGCGGGACTCGGGACTCGGGGCGCGGGACTCGGGACTCGGGGCGCGGGACTCGGGACTCGGGGCGCGGGACTCGGGGCGCGGGGCGCGGGACTCGGGGCGCGGGGCTCGGGGCGCGGGGCGCGGGACTCGGGACTCGGGGCGCGGGGCTCGGGGCGCGGGGCGCGGGACTCGGGGCGCGGGGCGCGGGACTCGGGGCGCGGGGCTCGGGGCGCGGGGCGCGGGACTCGGGGCTCGGGGCGCGGGGCTCGGGGCGCGGGGCTCGGGGCGCGGGGCTCGAACCTGAACCTGCGTCAGGCGCCGGTGCCCGGGTCCGAGTCAGTCGGGGTGCCGCGGTCGGGGTCGGGCCGAGTGTCGGAATTGGGCTCGGGTGGCGCGACCGAACCAGGCACTGCCGGCGGAGGTTCGGGTGAGGCCGGCGGCGTGGGCGGGGTGAACGGCGCGGCCGGTGGCGGGAAGGGCGAAGGTGCGGCCCAGGCGGCGGGATAGGGGTAGGGGTATGGGTATGGGTACGAGGTGGTGGGTGGGGGATACATCGGGGCGGGGGCGTACGGGCCTGCGGCCGGGTAGTACGGGGCGGGCGGGGTGGCGTACGGGAAAGCGGGCCGAAGGGGGCGGCGCTCGGGCTCGCCGCGGCGGAACCAGCGGGCGGCCGGGGACGTCGCGAGCAGGACCACCACGGCGACCGCCAGCAGCAGGATCAGGACGAAGCCGACGGCGGTGATGATGTCGTAGGCGAGGGACCAGCCGCCGTCGTCCAGGTTGTAGACGGTGTCGGAGAAGGCGAAGTCGTCGCCGGTGAAGTCCGGGTCGTCCTCGTAGACCGACGGGTCCTCGAACGGGATCGCAATCATGGCGAATGCGAAGACGCCGAGCAGGCCCAGCAAGCAGGACAGCAGCATCAGCAGCGCCGGCGCGCCCACCCCGACCCAGGTCAACACCCGGCCGACGTTGCTGCCGCGGCGCACGAAGATCGCGCTCACGCCGAGCCAGACGGCCAGCACGAACATCGGTACGGCGACGAACAGCAGGCCCGCGATGTTGTCCTCGCGTTCCCAGCTAATCGACGTCATGTCGGGGGTGCTGGTCGTGCGGACAGCTTCGTCGATCAGGCCGTTGTAGTGGACGGTGTCGGCGATCGACACCGCGACCACGAGCACCAGGGTCGCGACCAGGGCGACCTGGAGCCAGAAGGCGACGGTGACCACCGTGGGCCGGGCGGGTGGAGGGGTGGGTGCCGAAGTCACGAGCGCACGGTACGGCCCTCGCGACGCTGGCGGCAGAGCCGGACGGTCAGTTGATCTGCGACTGCATCTGCTTGACGGCCGCGGTGACGGTGTCGGCCGGGATGGCGAAGCCGACGCCGATGCTGCCCGTCGAGGACTCGCTGGCGGTGGCGATGGCGACGTTGATGCCGACGACGTGGCCGGACAGGTCGACCAGCGCGCCGCCGGAGTTGCCCTGGTTGATGGCGGCGTCGGTCTGCAGCAGGCCGGTCAGCTGCTCGCTGCCGGAGCCGGTGGCCGACTCGGTGGCCGTGCTGATGCTGCGGTCGAGGGCGGAGACGATGCCCGACGTGACCGTGTTCTCGAGGCCGAGCGGCGCGCCGAAGGCCAGCACGGTGTCACCCACGGCGACGCTGTCGTCGGTGCCGAACGTGACCGGGGTCAGGCCGGTGAGCCCGGTCGCCTGCACCAGGGCCAGGTCGTGAGCAGTGTCGGTGGCGACCACCCGGGCCGGTACGGTCTGGCCGGTCGACAGGCGCACGCTCACCGTGCCGTCGCTCTCGATGACGTGGTTGTTGGTCAGCACCAGGCCGTCCGAGCTGAGCACCACGCCCGAGCCGAGCGACGACGACTGGTTGCCGTCGACGAGCACGGTCACCACGCTCGGCTGCACCTGCTTGACGACGGCGGCGAGGTCGTCGCCCTCGGTGACCGTGGCGGCCGCGGTCGAGCTCGTCGTGGCGGTGGTCGCGGTGGCAGCGTGGTCGACTAGGTAGCGCTCGGCAACCACTCCCCCGGCGGTGCCGCCGGCGGCGATCAACGCGAGCACGGCGGCCCCACCGGCCACACGGCGCGGCCACCGGCGGTCACCCGGCGAAGCCGGTACGAACGGGGGCGCGGGCGGCGGGGGCGGCGTCACGTAGTCGTAGTGGCCGTAACCCTGGGAGTGGTCGGGCCGGGTCATCAGGTCGGTCATGGCGACGCCTCACTTCATTGGCTGATGAGCCAACAGTGACCCCGAACCTTGTCGGCTACCGGTGAGACGTCTGTGGGTTCGCTGTACGCCGCCGCTCACTCGTCCGGGTCGGGTCGCCACCCGTCGGTGGGCGCGCCGGGGCATGTGCGGGGGCGGCGCGCCTACGGTCGTCGCGTGCGTATTCGGCCTGTTTTCTCCGCTTCCCTGACTGCCGCGGCTCTGTTCGGGGTGCTGACCGGCTGCTCCGACCCCGAGCCGCCCACCCCGGTAGCGCCGGCGCCGCCACCGGCCATCGTCGAGGAGTCGCCGTCGCCTCTGACCTCCGTACGAGAAAGGGAACCGCAAGCCTCCGTACGGGAAAGGGAACCGCATGCCTCCGTACGGGAAACGGAACCGCAAGCGAAGGCACCCACCCGGACCACAGCGCGGGACATCGACGCGTTTGTCGCGTTGATGCGGGAGAAGCTGCCGGAGGTGGTGGTCGATCGACGGGACGAGGAGGTCGCCGCGCTCGGTGAGCAGACGTGCGCCGAGCTCAAGCGGGGGCGCAAGGACACCGCGGTGATCGCCGGGATGACCGATCAGGGATTCACGACTCCCGATGCGAAGACGGTGCTGACGCTGGCCAGGACGTCGGCCTGCCCGACCTGAGCCCCACCGCGGGGTCGGCCGAAAGTCGGATCGGGGCTCAGGGTTACGAGACGCCGGTCCGATGTTGTTCACAGGCCGCCGCCCGATGCTGGAGACACCCCCACAATCCAGCAGGAGGCACGAGATGTCCGCACGAGGATTCCTCTCAGTGGTCGGCACCGCGGTCGGCGGCGTGATCGGCCTGGGCACTCCCCCGCCGCCCGACCCCGAGTGCGTGCGCGAGCTGCTCGCCGAGCTCGACATGCTGCCCGGCGCGGGCGACGAGGAGCTGACCGAGGCCGTACGGGCGTTTCAGGCTCGCACCGGTCTCGTCGAGGACGGCGTCGCGGGGCCGCACACGGTGCACTTGTTGACCCGCTACGCGGCGCAGCGCCGGTTCTACCTCGCGGCGTAGCCTTGCCCGGATGACGGCCGGCGACCTCATCACCTACTACGACGACCGGACCGGTGAGCGTTTCGGCCTCACCGCGGGCGAGCTCGGCGGCTGGACGGCGGCGACATCCGCGCTGCTCACCGAGGGTTGCGGGCTCGGACCGGGCGACACCGCGGCGGTGCTGCTGCCGCCGCACTGGCAGACCGCGGCCGTGCTGCTCGGCGCGTGGTCGGCCGGCATCGAGTTGTCGATCCGCGGCTGGGCGACGGCCGGCCTCACTCCCGCGGGTGACCCGCTCGACGTCACGTTCGTGGAGCGACGCCGCATCGGCAACTGGCTCGACGAGGTGCCCAGCGGCCGGCACCAGTTCGTGCTCGGCCTGGCGCCGCACGGCGAGGCGACCGGCGACGTGCCGGACGGCTATCGCGACTACACCAGTGCGCTGCGGCCCCATCTGGGTGTGCACCCGCCGCGGCATCAGTTCCAGGAGCACCTGCCGGCGGTGACCGACGGCACCAGCTATCGGGAGTACGCGCAGATCGCGGCCGCTCTCGCCGAGCGCAACGGCATCCGGGCCGGCGATCGGGTGCTGATCGACACGACGTCGCAGGAGCAGCCGCTGATCTGGCTGCTGGGCCCGCTGTCGGTGGGCGCGTCGATCGTGCTCTGCGCCAACCTCGACGCCACCCGTCTCGACCAGCGGATCGCCCACGAAGGCGTCACAAAAGTCCTCTAGCCGCTTCGCCACCGGTCGCCACGCCGCCGGTCGCCACGCCGCCGGTCGCCACGCCGCCGGTCGCCAGTCGTTTTCAGCTGCGTCAGCTGCGTCAGCCGCCTCAGTCGTCGAAGCTCACCGTCACCTTCTCCGACACCGGCGTCGACTGGCAGGTCAGGACAAATCCGGCATCGACCTCGGCTTGCTCCAGGGCGAAGTTGCGCCGCATGGTCACCTCGCCCTCGACGACCCGGGCCCGGCAGGTGCCGCAGACCCCACCCTTGCAGGCGAACGGCAGGTCGGGGCGGCTGCGCTGGGCGCCGTCGAGCACGGTGTCGCCCGTCGTCACCGTCACGGTGGTCGAGCGGCCGTCGAGCAGCACCGTCACCTCGCTGCCCTCGCGAGGACCAAGATCATCCCGTACGGGTTCCGGTGGCGCCTCGTCGACCCAGAAGAGCTCGCGGTGGATCCGCTCGGGCGCCACCCCGGCCTCGGCCAGCACCTCGGTGGCGTCCATGACCATCCCGTACGGGCCGCACAGCCACCAGTGGTCGACGGCCGGCACGTCGAGCAGCACCGGAAGCAGGGTGCGCAGCTTCGGTCCGTCGAGCCGGCCGCTGAGCAGGTCGACCTCGCGCGCCTCGCGGGAGAGCAGATGCACCAGCTCGAGCCGGGACGGGTGCCGGTCCTTGAGGTCGGCCAGCTCCTCGGCGAACATCACCGTGTCGGCCCGCCGGTTGCCGTAGAGCACCGCGACCTGGGCGGCCGGGTTGCGCAGCAGCGAGACCGCGATCGACAGCACCGGCGTGATCCCCGAGCCGGCCGCGACCATCACGTGCCGGCCGCCGGCCTCGACGTCGGGCGTGAACGTGCCCGAGGGCGGGGCGACCTCGACCGCGTCGCCGACCCGCACGTCGTGCACGAGCCAGCCCGAGACCACACCGCCGGGCACCTCGCGGACGCCGATGCGCGGGCGGTCGCCGGCCGGGGCGCAGATCGAATACGACCGTCGTTCGTCCCGATCGTCGCCGGGCCGCCGCACGGTCAGCGACTGGCCGGGCCGGAACGCGTAGACGCTTGCCAGGTCGCCGGGGACGTCGAAGGTCACGGCGACGGCGTCGGGACAGAGCCGCTCGACCTCGGCCACCCGCAGCGCGTGGAAGTCCCGCACGTCAGATCTCCTTCACGTGCTCGAAGGGCTCCCGGCAGGCCGGGCAGCGCCGCAGCTCACGGCAGGCGGTCGCACCGAACGCGGCAAGCCGCTCGGTGCTCGGCTCGCCACAGCGTGGGCAGGCGACCTGGTCGTCCCGGATGCCGAGGGTGAGCGGGATCGGCCCCGATCGCCGGGGCGCGGGGCCGGGCGGGGCGATGCCGGCCGCCGCCAGCTTGGCCTTGCCCTCGGCCGAGATCCAGTCGGTGGTCCACGCCGGGGCGAGCGAGGTCCGTACGCTCGTGCGCTCGTATCCGGCGCGGTGCAGCGCCCGCCGCAGGTCGGACTCGATGGCCTCCAGAGCCGGGCAGCCCGAATAGGTGGGGGTGATGGTGACCTCGACGCCGTCGCCGGTCTCGCGCACCTCGCGCAGGATGCCCAGGTCGGCCAGCGTGAGGAAGGGCAGCTCGGGGTCGGTGACCGCCGCCGCCACCTCGGCCGCGCTGATCACCAGACACCGCCGGGGGTCGCGCGGGCCAGGCCCTGCAGCTCGTCGAGGATCTCGGTCAGCTCCTCGCCGTGCACGCCGTCGCGGCCCGCTGTGGCGCCGGGCGTCGATTCCGGGCTGCGCAGGGTGGCCACGCGCAACACCTCGTCGAAGACGGCGTCGCACTCCTCGCGCAGCCCGGCCGGGTCGACGCCCACGCGCAGCTCGACCTCGTGCGCGGCGAACAGCTCGCCGGTCAGCGGCCACACCGCGTCGACCGCCTCCTGCATGCGCCGGTGTGACAGCTCGGTGCCGTCGCCCAGGCGCACGACCCAACCGGCCGCGTAGTCGCGGTGGTAGGCGACCTCCTTGACCCCCTTGGCCCCGATCGCGGCCAGCACCGGATCGGGGTTCGCGGCCAGCCGGTCGAGCAGCGCCAGGCGCCACGTCGCGAAGACGAGCAGCCGGGCGATCAGGTGGGCGAAGTCGGCGTCGGTGCGCTCGGCCAGCCGCACGTGCCGGAAGTCTTCCGGCCCGCGGAGGTAGGCCAGGTCGTCCTCGTTCTTCTTGTCACCGGCCCCTGCCTCCGCCGCCCGGGTCAGCAGGAGGCGGGCCTGGCCGAGCAGGTCGAGCGCGATGTTGGCCAGCGCCATCTCGTCCTCGAGCTCGGGTGCGCGGGTCACCCACTGCTGCAGCCGGTGCGACATGATCAGCGCGTCGTCGCCCAGCATGAGGCAGTACGCGGCCAGGTCGGCGGGGTCGACGCCCGCGGGCAGGGCGGTCGGCACCCCGGCCAGCGGGTCGGCGAAACCCGTCCCGTACGCCCAGCGGGCGTCGTCGTCGTGATCGGTGAGGGCCTGATAGGCATCGTCGAAGGACATGGCGGCCTCAGATGTGCGGGACCGAGTCGGGAATGGCGTAATACGTCGGGTGGCGGTAGACCTTGTCGCCGCTGGGCGCGAAGAACGCGTCCTTCTCGTCCGGGCCGGAGGCCACCACGTCGTCAGAGCGCACCACCCAGATGCTCACGCCCTCGTTGCGCCGCGTGTAGAGATCGCGCGCGTGATGCACCGCCATCTCGTGGTCGGCGGCCCGCAGGGACCCCACATGCACGTGGTTGAGGCCGCGCTTGGCCCGCACGAACACCTCGAACAGCGGCCACTCGTGCCGGACCTCGCCGCTCATGCGCGCACCTCCCGTGTCTTGGCCGCGTGGGCCGCGGCCGCTTCCCGCACCCAGGCGCCGTCCTCGTCGGCCCGCCGCCGGTGGGCGATCCGCTCGGCGTTCATCGGGCCGTCGCCCGCGATCACGCGCTTGAGCTCCGACCAGTCGATCGCGCCGAAGTCGTAGTGCCCGCGGTCGGCGTTCCACCGCAGGTCGTCGTCGGGCAGCCGGACCCCGAGCGCGTCGGCCTGGGGCACGCTCATGTCGACGAACCGCTGCCGGAGCTCGTCGTTGGTGTGCCGCTTGATCTTCCAGGCCATCGACCGGGCCGTGTTGGGCGAGTCGCCGTCGGGCGGGCCGAACATCATCAGCGACGGCCACCACCAGCGATTGACCGCGTCCTGCACCATCTCGCGCTGGGCCTCGGTGCCGCGCATCATCGTCATCAGCAGCTCGTAGCCCTGCCGCTGATGGAACGACTCCTCCTTGCAGATCCGGATCATCGCCCGCGCGTACGGCCCGTACGAGCTGCGGCAGAGCGGCACCTGGTTGCAGATCGCGGCCCCGTCGACGAGCCAGCCGATCACCCCGACGTCGGCGAACGTCAGCGTCGGATAGTTGAAGATCGACGAGTACTTCTGGCGGCCCTCGATGAGCCGGCGGGTCAGGTCGCCCCGGTCGGCGCCCAGCGTCTCGGCCGCCGAATACAGATAGAGCCCGTGGCCGGCCTCGTCCTGCACCTTGGCCAGCAGGATCGCCTTGCGCCGCAACGACGGGGCCCGGGTGATCCAGGCCCCCTCGGGCTGCATCCCGATGATCTCGGAGTGGGCGTGCTGCGCGATCTGCCGGATCATCGTCGCGCGATAGCCGTCGGGCATCCAGTCGCGGGGCTCGATCCGCTGATCCTTCTCGATCGTCGCGGTAAATGCCTGCTCACCACTCATGACGCCTCCCAGCTGAAGAAGCCCTGACCCGCCTTGCGGCCCAGCTCGCCGCGGGCCACCTTGTCGCGCAGCAGCCGCGGCGGGGCGAAACGCTCCCCCAGCTCGCGGTGCAGATGCTCGGCGATGGCCAGCCGCACGTCGAGCCCGACCAGGTCGGTGGAGCGCAGCGGGCCCATCGGGTGGCGATAGCCCAGTTCCATCGCCCGGTCGATCGAGGCGGCGTCGGCCACGCCCTCCTCGAGCATGCGGATCGCCTCGAGGCCGAGCAGCACCCCGAGCCGGCTGGTGGCGAACCCAGGCGAATCCCGGACGACGACCTCGCTCTTGCCGAGCCCGGCCACCCACGAGCGGGCCGCCTCGCGCGCGGCATCACCGGTGAGCGAGCTGGTGACGATCTCGACGAGCTTGCTGGCCGGCACCGGGTTGAAGAAGTGCATGCCCACGAAGCGCTCGGGCCGTCGCAGCCCGTCGGCCAGGCCGGTGATCGACAGCGAACTGGTGTTGCTGGCCAGCACCGTCTGCTCGCCCAGGACCCGCTCGGCCGCCGCCAGCACCTTGACCTTGAGGGCGGCGTCCTCCGGCACGGCCTCGACCACCAGATCGGTGTCGGGGCTCAGCCCGCTCACGTCGTCGACCAGCCGCAGCCGTTCGAGCACCGCGTCGGCGGATTCGTCGAGAACGCCCTTCTCCGCGGCCCGCAGCAGGCCCATGGCCACCCTGTCGCGGGCCGCCGCGGCCGCCGCGGGATCGCGCTCGACCAGGCCCACCATCGAGCCCGCGACGGCGAAGACCTGCGCGATCCCCGCCCCCATCCGCCCGCCGCCGATCACGGCGACGAGCTTCGGCACCACCGCCACCGGCGCGCTCATGACCGACCACCGGCGAGGAAGGCGTCCATCCGCGCGCGCTTCTCGTCGGACTCGAACAGGATCGCCTGGGCCAGGTCGTCGGTCAGCGGGTGCCCGCCCCCGTCGGCGACCAGCTTGGTGAGGCGCAGAGCCAGAGCCCCCGTACGGGCCATCCGATCGAGCACGGCATGCGCGCGCTCGAGCAGCTTCTCGGCCGGCACCACCTCGGCCACCAGCCCGAACCGCAGCGCGTCGTCGGCGTCGAGCCGCCGCCCGGCCAGCAGCACCTGCTTGGCGACCGAGGCGCCGAGCAGCTCACGCAGCCGCCAGCAGGCGCCCGCCGCGGCCAGGATGCCCAGTCCCGGTTCCGGATTGCCGAAGACGGCGGCCGGCGAGGCCAGGCGCACATCGCACGCGTACGCCAGCTCGGCGCCCCCGCCCAGCGCGTAGCCGTCCACCGCGGCCACGACCGGCAGCGGCAGCTTGGCGATCCGGTCGAAGACCCCCCGGTTGATGCCCAGCAGGGCCTGCTCGCGGCCGCGGTCGCGCAGCTCGCCGATGTCGGCCCCGGCGGCGAACGTGCCCCCGGCGCCGGTGATCAGCAGCAGCCGGGGCTTCGCCTCCAGGGCCGCGCACACGTCGTGCAGCTCGCCGACCATGGCCGCGTTGATGGCGTTGCGGGCCTCGGGCCGCTGCAACGTCACCACCACGCGGTCGTCGAGCTCCTCGACGGCGAGTGTCGTCACGGCCGTTCCAGCAGCATCGCGACGCCCTGGCCGACACCGACGCACAGGGTGGCCAGGCCGCGGCGGGCGTTCTCGCGCTCCATGCGGCCCAGCAGCGTGACCGTGATGCGCGCGCCCGAGCAGCCCAGCGGGTGGCCGAGCGCGATCGCGCCGCCGTCGGCGTTGACCCGCTCCTCGTCGAGCTTGAGCCGGCGGATCACCGCGAGGGACTGCACCGCGAACGCCTCGTTGAGCTCGACCGCGTCGAGGTCGGTCGTCGCCCAGCCCACCCGGTCGAGCGCCTTCTCGGTGGCGGGCACCGGGCCCAGACCCATGAGCTGCGGCGGCACCCCGGCGCTGGCCGCGGTGACCACGCGGGCGCGCGGGGTCAGGCCGTAGCGCTCGACGGCGGCCCGGCTGGCCACGACCAGCGCGGCGGCGCCGTCGCTGAGCGGGGACGACGACCCGGCCGTGACGACGCCACCGGCTCGGAAGACCGTCTTGAGGCCGCCCAGCTTTTCCAGCGTGGAACCGCGGCGCGGGATCTCGTCGGTGCTCGCGTCGCCGACCGGCACGATCTCGCCGGCGAAGCGGCCCGCGTCGATCGCCGCGATCGCCCGGTCGTGGCTGCGCAGCGCGAACGCGTCGCTCTCGGCCCGGGTGATGCCGTCGAGCGCGGCCACCTCCTCGGCCGTCTCGCCCATGCTGAGCGTGATCCGGCGATCCTCCGGGCCGCGACCGGCGCCCTTGTCGTGCTCCTTGAACACCGGGTTGGTGAAACGCCAGCCCAGCGACGTGTCGACCACCTCGCCGGGACGGGCCCACGGGGTGCCCGGCTTCTGCATCACCCACGGCGCCCGGGTCATCGACTCGACGCCGCCGGCCACGATCAGGTCGGCCTCGCCGGCCCGGATCTGGTTGGCCGCCGACACGATCGCGGTCAGGCCGCTGGCGCAGAGCCGGTTGACCGTGTAACCCGGGACCGTGTCGGGCAGGCCCGCGAGCAGCGCCGCCATGCGGGCCACGTTGCGGTTGTCCTCCCCCGCCTGGTTCGCCGCGCCCAGCACGACCTCGTCGATCTCGTCGGCGGGCACCCCGGCGCGGGCCACCGCCTGCCGGACGACCAGCCCGGCGAGATCGTCGGGGCGCACACCGGCGAGCGCGCCGCCGTATTTGCCCTGGGGGGTGCGGACGCCGCCGACGAGGAAGGCCTCAGCCATCGTGGATCCTCCGGTGCTCAGATGTGGTGGCGGGACTGCAGGGTGAAGAACCGGCCGGTGACGAAGTGGTCGTCGCTCAGCGAGGCCGTGGCGGCCGGGTTGGCCCCCGAGCCGTGCAGGTCGCTGAACGCGGCAGTCTGATTGACGAACACGCCGCCCGTGAGGTTTTCGGCGAGGTGCACCCCCGCGTCGAGGGCCGCCTCGCGGGCCGCGGCCAGCACCTTGGGCTTGGTCGAGTGGACCAGGGCGGTGAGCGCGCCGTGGGCCCGCACCGTCTCGACCAGGATGCGCAGGCTGTGCTCGGTCGACTCGGTGGTGATCACGAACGAGACCGGACCGAACCACTCCCGCGTGTACGCCTTCTCGTCGGCGGCGTCGAGGCCGACAACCACCGGCGTACGGATTGTGGCTCCGGGGTTTTGCTCGTCGGCGACCTCGGCCGTGGGGTGGATGACGCTGCTCGCGCCGGCCGCCTCGGTGAGCCGGGCCAGCACGCCGTCGTTGACGATCGCGCCGAGCGTGCCGGCCGCGCGCGCCGGGTCGCCGAGCAGCTTGTCGAGCGCCGCGGCCAGGTCGGCCCCGAACTCCTCGACGCTGCGGTGACCGGCGTCGGTCTCGATGCCTGCCGCCGGGACCAGGATGTTTTGCGGGGTCGTGCACATCTGGCCGCTGTAGAGCGAGAGCGAGAAGGACAGGTTGCGCAGCAATCCCTTGTAGTCGTCGGTGGAGTCGACGACGACCGTGTTGAGCCCGGCCTTCTCGGTGTAGACCACGGCCTGGCGGGCGTTCGCCTCGAGCCAGTTGCCGAACTCGCTCGAGCCGGTGAAGTCGACGATGCGGACGTCGGGGTGGGTGGCCAGCGTGGCCGCGATGCCGTCGCCGGGCTGCTCGACGGCCAGGCTGACCAGGTCGGGGCTCTGGCCCGCCTCGGCCAGCACCTCGCGGCAGATCTGCACGGTGATGGCGAGCGGCAGCACGGCGCCCGGGTGCGGCTTGACGATCACCGGGTTGCCCGTGACGAGGCTGGCGAACAGGCCGGGATAGCTGTTCCACGTCGGGAAGGTGGTGCAGCCGACGACCAGGGAGACGCCGCGGCCGACGACCGTGCTGGTCTTGGTCAGGCGCAGCGGGTCGCCGCCACGCTGAGGCTTGCTCCACTCGGAGGTGGCCGGGATGCTGCTCGTGGCGGCCAGCGCGTAGGCCACCGCCTCGAGCGCGCGATCCTGCGCGTGGGGGCCACCGGCCTGGAACGCCATGACGAAGGCCTGGCCCGTGGTGTGCTGCACGGCGTGCGCGAGCTCGAAGCTGCGCGCGTTGATCCTCTTGATGATCTCGGCGGCGACCCCGGCCCGGCCCTGCGGCCCGACGGCGCGCCAGGCCGGGGTGGCGGCGCGGGCCGCGGCGATCAGGGCCAGGGGGTCGGCCTTGGGATAGCTGACGCCCAGCTCGAGACCCCACGGCGAGCGCTCGGTGGAGACGCTGCCCTCGGCGCCGGGCACCTCGATCGGGAACGGCTCGCCGAGCAGGGCCTGGAAGGCGCGCTGGCCCTCGGCGGCGGCGGTCTCGCCGTAGACCGACTTGCTGGGCGACTCGGGGAAGGCCGACCAGTAGTCGCGGGCGGTGGTCGCCTTCACGGCCTGGTCGAGCAGTTCGGCATGCGTCTCGTAGAACTCGGCGGGGGTGGTCATCCTGCGCTCCCTTGCGCTCGCGTGCCTATTTATCTACCGTCCGTTCGGTAGGTAAATCAACCCCGGGAGCGACAATGGCATCTTCTGCTGCGCCCCGCCGGCGCGGACGCCCCGGTCATGACCAGGATGCCGTGCTGGCCGTCGCGGTGCGGCTGTTCAACGAGCGCGGCTACGACTACACGAGCATGTACGACCTCGCGGTGGCGCTCGGGATCACCAAATCGAGCGTCTATCACCACATCGCCAGCAAGGAGCAGCTGCTGCAGATGGCGATGGACCGGGCACTCGACGGCCTGTTCGAGGCGGCCGACGAGGTGCGCGCGCTCGACGTCCCCGCCCTCGAACGACTCGAGCAGCTGATCCGGCGCAGCGTGATCGTGCTGTCCGACCGCTTCGAGTACGTGACGGTGCTGCTGCGCGTGCGCGGCAACACCGAGGCCGAGCAGCACGCCCTGGCCCGCCGGCGCGAGTTCGACGGGCTGGTCACCGAGCTCGTCAAGCAGGCTCAGGCCGAGGGGGACGTACGGCCCGATGTTGACCCGCCGACCGCGGCGCGCCTGCTGCTCGGCATGGTCAACTCCCTCACCGAGTGGTATCGGCCCCGGCCCGGTGGCGCCGAGGCGATCGCCGACGCGGTGACCGTGCTGGCCTTCGACGGCCTGCGCACCTGATCTTCACAACTCCTCCCCCGGCCGGGCACGCCGGGTTGCGGGAGTGCCCGGATTGGCTAGCGTGGGCGCCGATGAAGCGAAGCCTGGCCGTCGCCGCGGTCGTCCTCCTCGGCGCTTGTTCCCCCGGCGATCCCCCGGCCGCCGCGCCCGCACCCTCTTCCGCGGCGCCCGCGCCCTCCTCCGCCGCGCCTTTGCCCTCCTCCGCCGCGCCTCCACCCGCTTCCGTTGCGCCTCCGCCCGCGGACTGCGTCACCACGACCCTGGACGGGCTCGACCTGGCCGAACGCGTCGGCCAGCTGCTCATGATCGGCGTCGCGGTGAACGCGCCCAGCGGCGCCGGTGACACGCTGCGGCGCTATCACGTCGGCGGGGCCTTCCTGCGCGGCCGCAGCACGCACACCGCCGCCCAGCTCAAGTCGGACATCGCCGGCCTGCAGAAAGGCTCGGCCGTGCCGATGCTCGTGGCCGTCGACCAGGAGGGCGGCAGCGTGCAGACCCTCAAGGGCCCCGACTTCCCGCGGCTGCCGTCGGCCTTCCGGCTCGGCCCCGGCTCGCCGGCGACGCTGCGCGACACCACCCGCGCGAGCGCCCGCCGCCTGACCGGCATCGGCGTGAACCTCAACCTGGCCCCGGTCGCCGACACCGTCCCGAAGAGCATCGGCGAGGGCAACCCGCCGATCGGGGCGTTCCGCCGGGAGTTCGGCTCCGACCCGGCCCGGGTGGCCGCGGCCATCCGCACGGTCGTTCCCGCCTCGCAGGACGCCGGCGTGCTGACGACGCTCAAGCACTTCCCGGGGCTGGGCCGCGTCCGCGTCAACACCGACGTCTCGACGGGCGCGACCGACAACGTCGCGACGGTCGACGATCCTTACATGGCCCCGTTCAAGGCGGGCATCGACGCCGGTTCGGCCGCCGTGATGATCTCGTCGGCGCGCTATCCGAAGCTCGACCCCGCCGCGGTCGCCGCCTTCTCGAAGCCGATCATCACCGGCCTGCTCCGGGAGAGGATCGGCTTCGACGGCCTGGTGATCTCGGACGACCTCGGGGCGGCGCGGGCCGTCACCGGCGTCTCCCCGGCCCAGCGCGCGACCCGGTTCGTCGCCGCAGGGGGCGACATGGTGCTGACGATCGTCGCCTCCGACGCCGCCCCGATGGCCGGCGCTCTCATCAACAAGGCCGAAACCGATCAGTCCTTCCGCTCCCGGGTGGACGACGCCGCCCGCCACGTCCTGCAGACGAAGGAGAAGGCCGGCCTCCTCCGCTGCGGCTGACGGCGCCACCCGTTCCCGGTCAGGCTTTACGTAGCGCGAACACCAGGCCGATCGACTCGTCGGCGAACTGCTGGGCGCCGGGCCAGCCGGCCTCGCCCTCCGCATAGGACGTGGCCAGCACCTCGTCGGCCACCAGGGCGGCGTGCTCGGTCAGGGCCTGGGCCGTCTCGCCCTCGGCCGACCAGCGCAGCTCGATGCGGTCGGAGACCTCCAGGCCGCTCGCCTTGCGGGCCTCCTGGATCTGGCGGACCGCGTCGCGGGCGATGCCGGCCCGGCGCAGCTCAGGGGTGAGCGACAGGTCGAGCGCCACAGTGGCGCCCGAGTCGGAGGCCACGGCCCAGCCGGCCCGCGGGGTCTCGGTGATGACGACCTCGTCGGGACCCAGCGCGATCTGCTCGCCGTCGACCTCGAGCGACGCCGTGCCCGTGGCCCGCAGCGCGTCCTTCAGCTCGGCGGCGTCGGCCGCGGCGATGGCCTGCGCGACCACCTGCACCTTCTTGCCGAACCGCCGGCCCAGCGTACGGAAGTTGGCCTTGGCGGTGGTGTCGACGAAGGAACCGGCGACCGAGCCGACCTCGCCCACGTTGAGCTCCGCGGCGATCTCGGCGCGCAGGCCGGCCGGCAGGGTGTCGAAGCCGGCGGCCGAGGCGAGGGCGCGCGACAGCGGCTGGCGCACCTTCATGCCCGACTCGGCGCGGGCCGCCCGGCCCAGCTCGACCAGCCGCCGGACCAGCGCCATCTGCGTCGACAGGGCCGGGTCGACCAGCGACTCGTCGGGCTCCGGGAACGCGGCCAGGTGCACCGACTCGGGCGCCTGCGGGTCGACCTCGACGACCAGGTCGCGCCACACGCGCTCGGTCACGAACGGCGTCAGCGGCGCCATCAGCAGCGTCACCGTGCGCAGGGCCTCGTGCAGCGTGGCCAGCGCGGCCGGGTCACCGCGCCAGAACCGGCGGCGGCTGCGGCGCACGTACCAGTTGGACAGGTCGTCGACGAACGCGGCCAGCAGCCGGCCCGCCTCCTGGGTGTCAAAGCCCGCGAACGCCGCGTCGACCTTGCGAACCAGGTCGTTCAGCTCGGACAGCACCCAGCGGTCGAGCAGCGTGCGCTCGGCCGGCGCGGGGTCGGCGGCCGACGGCGTCCAGCCCGAGGACCGGCCGTAGAGCACCTGGAACGCGACGGTGTTCCAATACGTCAGCAGCGTCTTGCGGACGACCTCCTGCAGCGTGTTGTGCCCGACCCGGCGGGCCGACCAGGGCGAGCCGACGCAGGCCATGAACCAGCGGACCGCGTCGGCGCCGTGCGTGTCCATCAGCGGGATCGGCTCGAGGATGTTGCCGAGGTGCTTGGACATCTTGCGGCCGTCCTCGGCGAGGATGTGGCCCAGGCAGACGACGGTCTCGTAGGACGAACGGTCGAAGACCAGCGTGTTCACCGCCATCAGCGTGTAGAACCAGCCGCGGGTCTGGTCGATCGCCTCGGAGATGAACTGCGCGGGGAAGCGCTGCTCGAAGAGCTCCTTGTTCTTGTACGGATAGCCGAACTGGGCGAACGGCATCGAACCCGAGTCGTACCAGGCGTCGATGACCTCGGGCACGCGGGTCGCCGTCGCCGCGCACTGCGGGCAGGCGAAGGTCACCTCGTCGATGAACGGCCGGTGCGGGTCGAGCCCGGCGAGGTCGCGGCCGGCCTTCTCACCGAGCTCGGCCAGCGAGCCGATGCAGGTCAGGTGGCCCTCGGGGCAGCGCCAGATGGGCAGCGGCGTGCCCCAGTAGCGGTTGCGGGACAGCGCCCAGTCGACGTTGTTGTTGAGCCAGTCGCCGTAGCGGCCGTGCTTGACCGTCTCCGGCTGCCAGGTCGTCTTCTCGTTCTCCCGCAACAGCGCATCCCGTACGGCGGTGGTGCGCACGTACCACGACGGCTGGGCGTAGTAGATCAGCGCGGTGTGGCAGCGCCAGCAGTGCGGATACTGGTGCTCGTACGGGTCGAGGCGGAACAGCAGGCCGGTGCGCCGCAGCTCCTCGACCAGCGGCTCATTGGCCGTACGGAAGAAGAGGCCGCCCACCATCGGCAACTCGGCCTCGAACGTGCCGTCGCGCCGCACCGGATTGACCATGGGCAGCCCGTACGCCCGGCAACTGGCGAGGTCGTCCGCGCCGAAGGCCGGGGACTGGTGCACGAGGCCGGTGCCGCTGTCGGTCGTCACGTAGTTCGCCAGGATGACGATGTGCGCGTCGGGCACCTCGACCAGCTGGAAGGGCGGCTTGTACGTCCAGCGTTCGAGCTCGGCGCCGGTGAACGTCTCGCCGGTGGCCGTCCAGCCCTCGCCCAGCACCTGGCTCGCGAGCGGCTCGGCGAGCACCAGCCGCTCGTCGCCGTCGGTCATCACCACGTACGAGACGGTGGGGTTGACTGCGACGGCCGTGTTCGAGACCAAGGTCCACGGCGTGGTCGTCCAGACCAGCAGCGACGTGGTGCCGGCGAGCGGGCCCGAGGTGAGGGGGAACCGGACGTAGACGGCGGGGTCGACGTCGGTCTCGTAGCCCTGGGCGAGCTCGTGGTCGGAGAGCGTCGTCTGGTCGCGCGGGCACCAGGGGGCGACGCGGAAGTCCTCGACCAGCAGGCCCTTGTCGAAGATCTGCTGCAGCGACCACCAGACCGACTCGATGTAGTCCGGATCCATCGTGCGATACGCGTCGGCCATGTCGACCCAGTAGCCCATGCGCTCGGTGAGCTCGGCGAACGCGTCGGTGTGGCGGGTGACGGAGGCGCGGCAGCGGGCGTTGAACTCGGCCACCCCGTACGCCTCGATGTCCTGCTTGCCGCTGAAGCCGAGCTCCTTCTCCACCGCGAGCTCGACCGGGAGCCCGTGGCAGTCCCACCCGGCCTTGCGGGCGACGTGGAAGCCCTTCATCGTGCGATAGCGCGGGAAGACGTCTTTGAAGACGCGCGCCTCGATGTGGTGGGCCCCGGGCATGCCGTTGGCGGTGGGCGGGCCCTCGTAGAAGACCCACTCCGGGCGGCCCGCGGACTGCTCGAGGCTGCGCGCGAAGATCTTGTTGTCCTGCCAGAAGCGCAGGACGTCGTGGTCGAGGGCGGGCAGGTCGACCTGCGCGGGCACCGGGCGATACAAGGCATTCCTCCGTCGGACGTGTCGTGTCATACGTCATCAACAGAGGGACGAGTTTTACCCCGCGGTACCACCCTCTTTGACCGCGGCGGTCGTGCCCGCGGCCCACTCGAAGTGGATTGCTGCCGGTTCTACTCGGCCCTGCGGCCTTTCCTCCGGCGGCTCCGGGGTGATCTTCGGGCCGCGCACACCCCCGGGCTTCCACCGTCCCCGGGTCTCTCCTGGCTGCGTGCGGTCCTACTCGTCCCCATCAGTGCCCTGCGCCGATGATGCTACCGGGCTCGGCCGGCGGGCTGCCATGAGGTTTTCCGCAGTGCTTCCGCGGATCACCAGACGGGGGACCAGAACCATCTCGCTCGCCGTCGTGCGGCCGCCGTCGAGGCGCGAGACCGCGGCCCGCACGGCGTCGCGGGCCTGGGCCGGGGCGTCCTGGTTGACCGAGGTCAGGTCGATGTGGGCCAGCCGGGCCAGGCTGCTGTCGTCGTAGCCGACCACCGAGACGTCGCCGGGCACGTCGACGCCGGCCCGGAGCAGCGCGTCCATCAGGCCCACGGCGAGCCGGTCGTTGGAGGTGACGACCGCGGTCGGCCGGTCGGGGGCGGCGGCGAGCAGCCGGCCCACCCGTACGCCGCCCTCCTCGGTGTGATCGCCGTGGAGCACCGCCGCCTCGAGCCCGGCCCGGCGCATCGCCCGCCGATATCCGCGCCGCCGGGCGGAGGCCACCGCACCCCGCCCACCGTCGACGAACGCGATCCGGGTGTGTCCGAGATCGATCAGGTGGTCGAGCGCGGCGTCGACCCCCACGTCGTCGGCCGGGCGCACCACGTCGACGTCGAGCCCGCGCGCCATGCGGCCGACCACGACACAGGGCACCTGGGCCGCCAGCGCGGCCAGGGCGGCATCGGGCGCGTCGGGGCCGAGCAGGATGAGGGCCTCGCACCGGAAGTCGAGCAGGGTCTCGAGGGCGCGGGCCTCGTCGCGGGCCCGGGTGAGCGTGGAGAGCACCACCTCGTAGCCGGCCTGATCGGCCTCGACCTGGATCTCCTCGACCAGCTCGGCGTGGAACGGGTTGCGCACGTCGAGCAGCACGCCCAGCAGGTGGCGCCGGCGGCGGGCGAGCAGGCTGGCCGTGCGATCAGCGCGATAGCCCAGCTCGGCCGCGGCGGCCAGCACCCGCTCGCGGGTCTCGGCGCTCGGGCCGGGGGCGCCGCGCAGCACGAGCGAGACCGAGGCGGGCGAGACGCCGACGCGGGCCGCCACGTCGGACAGCCGCGGTCGCTGATCCACTATTTCACTCCTTGCACACGACTTGACACCCAGCGAGATCAACATCGATATTACAGGCGTCCTTAAAGCGCTTTAAAGAGGTGCCCATGACAGTCGGAGTCGCAGTCATCGGCGCGGGCATGGTCGGCCGCGCTCACGCCAACGCCTATCGCCAGGCCGCCACCGTCTTCGGCCTGGACCAGCCCGCCCCGCGCCTGGTCGCGATCGCCGACCTGCACGAGCCGTTCGCCGCCGACGCCGCCGCGCGCTACGGCTACGAGCGCGCCGAGACCGACTGGCGCGCCGTCGTCGACGCGCCCGACGTCCACGCGGTCAGCGTCGCCGTGGCCAACAGCCTGCATCGCGAGATCGTCGAGGCCGCGCTGGCCGCGGGCAAACACGTGCTCTGCGAGAAGCCGCTGGCCCCGAACGTGGCCGACGGCGAGGCGATGGTGGCCGCGGCCGCCGCCGCTCCCGGCCAGGTCGGCGCGACCGGGTTCACGTTCCGCCGCTCCCCCGCCCTCAATGCGCTCAAGGAGCAGGTCGAGGGTGCGCTCGGCCCGGTCCGCCACTTCGTCGGCAACTACTGGTGCGACTACGGCTTCGACCCGCAGCGCCCGATGAGCTGGCGTTATCAGGGCGGCCCGGGCTCGGGCGTGCTGGCCGACATCGGCAGCCACATGACCGACCTGGCCGAGTTCTTCTGCGGCGACACCACCGACGTCCACGGCACGACCATGGCCACCCTGATCAAGGATCGGCCCAAGCCCATCGGGGTCGCCGTGGGCCACGCCGGTGGCGTCCAGCTCAGCGACGAGCGCGCCCCCGTGGAGAACGAAGACGTCTGCACGTTCACCGCCGGCTATGCGAGCGGCGCGGTCGGCACGTTCTCGCTGTCGCGGGTCGCGTTCGGCCACGCCAACACCCTGCGCGTCGACCTCTTCTGCGAGAACGGCACGGCCTCGTTCGACCTGACCCGCCCGGCCGAGTTCAGCATCATCGACGGCGGTCCCGACATCGCGGTCAACGGCGCCCGCACGGTCCTCATCGGCCCCTGGCATCCGTACGTCGCGCGGGGCCTGCCCATGGATTTCCCCACCGTCGGCCACGGGCAGAACGACTTCTTCGTCTATCAGGCCCGCGCGTTCCTCGACCAGATCGCCGGCGTCAAGGGGCTGCCACCCTGCCCCGACCTGGCCCACGGCCTGCACAACTTGCGCGTCCTCGAGGCGGTCGTGTCCGCCGCCCAATCCTGAAAGGACCCCGCCCATGCGCCTCGGTGCCTACACCGCCTGCCTGCACGACCGCCCCCTCGACGAGACCCTCAAGATCCTCGGCGAGATGGGCCTGACCAGTGCCGAGATCAACACCGGTGGCTTCATCGCCGCGCCCCACATCCCGATCGACGACCTGCTGGCCAGCGCGGGCGCCCGCGAGGAATACCTGGGCCGCTACACCCAGGCCGGCATCACGCTGACCGGGCTCAACTGCAACGGCAACCCGCTCAACCCCGACCCGCTGGTCGGCCCGCGTCACGCGGAAGACCTGCGCCGCAGCATCGAACTGGCCGCCCAGCTCGGGGTCAAGCGCGTGGTCACCATGTCGGGCCTGCCCGGCGGCGAACCCGGCGCCACGGTGGCGAACTGGGTGGTCAACCCGTGGGACAGCCAGTGGCTCGACGTGCTCGACTACCAGTGGCAGCAGGTCGCCGTCCCGTTCTGGCGCGACATCCAGGCCCGGGCGGCCGACGCCGACGTCAAGGTCTGCATCGAGATGCACCCGCACAATCTGGTGTTCAACCCGCCCACGTTGCTGCGCCTGATCGAGCAGACGAACGCCACGCACGTGGGCGCCGAGATGGACCCGAGCCACCTGTTCTGGCAGGGCATGGATCCGGTGGCCGCCATCGAGTTCCTGGGCGACCGGGTCTTCCACGCCGCCGCGAAAGACACGCGCATCAACGAGGCCAACGCGCGCCGCTTCGGGGTTCTCGACGACCGCTTCTCCCGTACGCCGGAGGATCAGAACCCGCTCAACCTCGGCGGCCGCAACACGCTCAACCAGTGGCCGTCCGAGCCGGCGTGGCAGTTCGTCGCCGTGGGCCGCGGGCACGGCGACGAGTTCTGGGTGCCGTTCCTGCAGGCGTTGCACCGCATCGACCCCGACATGGCCGTCAACATCGAGCATGAGGACACCGAGCTCGACCAGATCGAGGGCCTGCGACAGGCCGCCGAAAACCTGATCGCCGCAGGCCGCAAGGCAGGCATCTGACACACGGGACCCCGCCCCGCGAGGGTCGGCGGGACGGGGTCCGATGAGAGATCAAGCGCGACACCGAGTTGGCTCAGCGCTGACGGCTGCGGCTTGTGCGCGGCTCTTGCTCAGCGCAGCGCTCGGCTTTGCGCAGCGCTGCGCTCGACTCTTGCTTAGCGCGGCACTCGGCTCTTTGCTCGGCGCGGCGCTCGGCTCTTGGTCAGCGCAGCGCTCGGCGGCCGCGGCGGCCGGCCGTGCCTGCGACGATGGCCACACCCACGGCGGCCACGACCACCTGGATGACGAGTTCCAGCACGCTGAATCCGGAGGTGTTGACCCCAGCGGCACGGGCGATCACGGTGCCCAGCAGGGCCGCGACGACACCGATGAGCATCGTCAGCCAGATCGGGATGTTCTGCCGGCCGGGCACGACCAACCGGCCCAGCGCTCCGACGATCAGACCCACGATGAGCGCGGTGATGATTCCGGTGACGGTCATGTGACTTGCTCCCTCGAATCGACGTTGCCTCATCAATCCCCAGGGGCTCCGCCGGCTACCCATGACAATTGTGTGTCAACTGACCAACGCGTAATTCGTCACCCCTTCATCCCGCCCCTTCTCCCTATCCGCTCCTTACCTTCTCCTGACTCGTGCCGCTCTTCGGGCCGTTCGTCGGTCAGCTCGGGAGGGCGAGCAGACTCTCGGCGGTGTCGACGATCGTGTCCTCGATCGGGCGGGTCTTCCAGCCCAGCAGTCGTTCGGCTTTGGCCGAGGACGCGTCGAGGTTGCGGCCGATCAGCGCGCGCAGGTTCCGCATCTGCGGATTGACCTTGGCCAGCCCGCGCGCCACCAGCAGCGGCATCTCCCGGGTCGGCACCTTGGCCGCGCGCTCGCCGAGCCGGTCGCGCAGCACGGCGGCGACCTCGCGCAACCACAAACTGTGCCCCGCGGTGGCGATGAACCGTTCACCCGCCGCGGCCGGCTCGGTCATGGCGAGCAGGTGCAGCGCGGCCACGTCACGGACGTCGACGTAGCCGGTCGCGAACGGCAGCAGGGCCGGCATCGAACCGTCGAGCATCTGCGCGATCGCGTTGAGCGAAGGCGAGTAGTCGGGCCCGAGCACCGGACCGAGCACGGCGGTGGGGTTGACCGTGGCCAGTTCGAGGCCGCTGCCCGCTGCGTAATCCCAGGCGGCGCGCTCGGCCAGGGTCTTCGATTTCTGGTACGGCGCGATGTCGGCGTCGACGTTCGTCCAGTCCCGCTCGGTGAACGGGGTGTCCCGCCGGTCATGCCCGTACGCGATGGCGCCGATCGCGGAGGTCAGCACCACCCGCCGCACGCCCGCCGCCCGGGCCGCCCGCAAGACTCGCAAGGCACCGTCGACGGCCGGCCGAACCATCTCGTCGTCGCTGCGCGGCACCTGAGTCAACGTGGGCGAGGCGACGTGCAGCACGTAGTCGCAGCCGTCGACCGCCTCCCGCCAGCCCTCGTCGCTCCGCAAGTCGGCACGAAACACCCGCAGCCTGTCAGCACTCTCGGCCCCGCCGTGCCCCGGCATGTCGCTGGGCCCCGTGCTGCTCCGTCGAAGCGATTCGCGCAGCTGTGGTTCGCGGGCCAGATCGCGCACCGTCGTGCGGACCGAGTGCCCCGCGTCGAGCAGGGCCAGCATGCACCAGCCGGCGATGTAGCCTGTGCCGCCGGTCACCAATACGTTCGCCATCGTCTTCTCCCAGCCGTTCGGTCGTCTCCGCTCGAAGTTAACGGAGACCTCTCCGCTTGCGCAACGGCTATCCGGAGATTTCTCCACTTGCACGTCATGGTGATCCGGAGATATCTCCGCTAATGTCGTGAGGTACCCGTCCGGCAGGGGAGACATGGTTCGCTCAGACGCCCGCGAGAACCGCGCTCGCATCCTCGCGGCCGCCCGCGAGGCGTTCACCGAGGACGGCGACACCTCGATGAACCAGATCGCCCAGCGGGCCGGGGTCGGCCCCGGCACCCTCTACCGCAACTATCCCAACCGCGAAGCCCTCATCCTCGACATCTACCAAGAGGAGATCGACAAACTGGCCGACACGGTCACCGCCCTGCTCGAAGCCCAGACCCCGCTGGAGGCACTCCGCCTCTGGACCCTCGATCTGGTCGACGCCATGCGCAAGAAGCACGGCCTCGGCGGCGCCCTCAGCGCGACCGCCCACGCATCGATCACCG
Source organism: Paractinoplanes lichenicola (assembly GCF_016785085.1). Classification (GTDB taxonomy): domain Bacteria; phylum Actinomycetota; class Actinomycetes; order Mycobacteriales; family Micromonosporaceae; genus Actinoplanes; species Actinoplanes lichenicola. Next base: position 86,499 of record NZ_JAENHO010000021.1, on the reverse strand, counting down.
AACGCTCCTACGGCCCGGTCATCACCGCGATCACCCACCTGCTCGACGCCGGCAAGCAAAACAACACAATCCGCCCCGACGCCGAACCCGCCGACTTCCTCCAACTCACCGGAGCCCTCTGGCGCGCCGCCCCCGACCGCACAGAGCCGATTCTCACTCTGATCCTGGACGGCCTGAGCTCTCACTCCACTCGCTGATCACCCGTCACGTGGACAGGTTCGTGCCGGATCGTTCGCCGCGATGGTCGTCAACGGCGCCGAGGGGCGACCAGGCAGAAGGCAAAGAGTGGATAGGGAGAAGGGGCGAGAGCGACCAGGTAGAAGGTCAAGAGTGGGCGGAAAAAGGGGGCGGGGCGTCAGAGGGCGGTGCGGGCGGCGTCGAGGAATGCTCTATGCGGCTCCTCGATTGCGTTGGCCACGGTGCGGCCTTCGGGTAGGCCCTCCCAGACGGCGCCGTTGAGCACGAGGAAGTAGGCGCGCGCGGCGTCGTGGACCGGCGGGGGGAACAGGACGCGGATCATGCGTTCCTCGACCCAGAAGCGGTTCATCACGGCCTGGGTGGGCGTGTGCCACTCATCGCCCTCCACCCAATCCGGCGGGCGGCTGAAGGCGCATCGTTCCGCGTCCGCGGCGACGGTGATGAAGCGTTCCAGCAGGGCCAGGCGCTCGGCCCGACGCGCCTCGGTCCGTACGGCCTCCTGTTTGGACTGTTCCAGCCGAGCTGCCGTCTGCTGAGTGGTGCGCTGCACCAGAAACGACAGCCCGCCGCCCAGGGCGACCCCGCCCAGCGACGTCAACGCCGCCCACGCTTCCCCCGCCACGCACGGCATGCTGCCGGAGATGTGTCGCCGCTGTCGACCCCGGGACGCTTGACGGCGGCTTTGGTAAGTCGTAGCTTACCGTTCGTGGGTACTTACCAAAGGCCCGACGGGTGGGAGATTCTCGGGGATCCGAGCCGGCGCGCCATCGTGGAGTGCCTGGCCGAGCGGCCCCGGGCCGTGGGCGAGCTCGCCGACACGTTGCCGATCAGCCGGCCCGCCGTGTCCCAGCACCTCAAGGTGCTCAAGGACGCGGGGCTGGTGGACGACGAGGCGGCGGGCACGCGGCGGGTCTATCGGCTCAACCCGGCGGGGGTTTCCGCGCTCCGCGACCAGCTCGACATGTTCTGGAAGCGGACGCTGCAGGGTTTCGAGGAGATCGTCGAGGACGACGAGAGGAATGCCGTGACCGAGGCACCGGAGCAGGACGAGGGGAAGTCATGACCGAGGCAACCGAGCAGGTCGTGCTGCGGCACGTCGTCGTGAAGGCGTCGCGCGAGCGGGCGTTCGAGCTGTTCACGACGCGGTTCGGCGACATCAAGCCGCGCGATCACAACCTGCTGGATTCACCGATCAAGGAGACGGTGCTCGAGCCGTACGTGGGTGGCCGCATCTACGACGTCGTGGAGGACGGCCGCGTCTGGTCGTGGGCGCGGGTGCTGGCCTACGATCCGCCGGACCGGGTGGTCTTCAGCTGGGACATCGGGGTGCAGTGGACCCTCGAGACCGACCTGGAGAACACGAGCGAGGTCGAGGTCCGCTTCATCGCCGAGACCCCCGACCGTACGCGGGTCGAACTGGAACACCGCAACCTCGACCGCCACGGCCCGGGCTGGGAATCGCTGCGCGACGGCGTCGCCGACGACCAGGGCTGGCCGCTCTACCTGCAGCGCTTCGTCGCGCTGACCGAAGCCTGAGATGGGGGGCCGCCCACCCGGCGGCCCCCTGATCTAAGAATGCCTCTGCTGATACTGGTTGATCTGGCTCAGGTTGTAGCGGGCGCTGTCCTCGGCCCGCTCCTCCCAGGCGAAGACGCACACGGTGGCGATGCCGTCGAAGCCGACCTCGTTGAGCGAACCGAAGAACCCATCCCAGTCGACCTCGCCCTGTCCGATGTCGAGATGCTGGTGAATACGGGCGGTGGAGCCGGGCGGGTTGACGATGTAGCGCAGGCCCGACGAGGCGCGGAAGTCGAACGAGTCGGCGATGTGCACCTGCGTGAGCAGCGGACCGGCGTACCGGATGATCTCGGCCAGATTGCCGCCCTGGTGGAACGTGTGGGGGCAGCAGTAGAGGAAGCTGACCAGCTCGGAGTTGATGCCGCGGATCAGGTTGACCGCCCCGATGCCGTCCTCGAGGAAGTCGTCGGGGTGCGGTTCGAGCACGAGCCGCACGCCCTCGCGCTCGAAGATCGGCAGCAGCTCCTCCATCGAACGCCAGAACTGCGCCTCCGACTCGGCCGCCCGCTCCGGACGGCCGTTGAACTCGGAGTTCATCACGTCGACGCCGAGATCGACGGTGATCTCGATGGCCCGCTTCCAATACCGTACGGCGGCCTGCCGCTCGTCCTCGTCCGGTCCGGACCACTTATAGAGCGGCAGCACCGACGCCACTTCTACGCCGGCGGAAGCGAGGGCCTTCCGGAACGCCGCTACGCCCGATTTGTCCACGCGCGGGTGGAGGAAGAACGGAAGAAAGTCGTCGCGGGGTGAGAGTTCGATGTGGTGATAGCCAAGGTCGGCCACGGCACGTGGCAGTTCGAGCAGGGGTGTGCGCCGGAGCATGTAGGGGTCGAGCGCAATCTTCATGCGGGGACCTCCGTGGCGTACAGCTTGGGGCGTTCGGTCAGGAGGACGGGGACGCGGTCGCCTGTGCGGAGGGCGGCCACCCCGGCGTCGGAGACCACGGCGGCCGCGTAGCCGTCCCAGGCGCTCGGGCCGATCGGCCGCCCCACGGTGCGCAGCGAGTCGATCCATTCCTGGAATTCCACGTCGTACGCGGTGAGGAAGCGTTCCCGCCAGTCGGCCGGGACCGGGTCGGACGTCTTGCCGGCCACCCGCACCTGGACGGGGCTGAGCGAGCCGAGCGCCGCCGTGCCGTTCTCGCCCACGATCTCGCCGCGGATGTCGTAGCCGTACCGGATGTTGACCGAGGTTTCCACGTCGACCAGCGCGCCGTTCTCCATCTCGAACAGCAGCATCAGCGGGTCCTGCAGGTCGCCGCCGTTGGCGCTGCGGCGGGGGCGGAGCACCCGTACGGCGGTGATCTCCTCGCCGAACATCCAGCGGACCATGTCGATCTCGTGGACGGCCGTGTCGGTGATCGCCATCTCCTTCTCGTAGAAGCCGGGCACGCTCGCGTTGCGGTGGGCGCAATGCATCATCAGCGGCGCCCCGAGCTCGCCCGTACGCAGCACCGCCTTGAGCGCCCGGTACGACGCGTCGTAGCGCCGCATGTAGCCGACCTGCACGAGCCGGCTGCCGTGCGCGACCTCCGCCTCGAGGATCCGCAGGCACGCCTCCTGCGTCGTGGCCAGGGGCTTCTCGCAGAACACGGGCTTGCCCGCCGCGATCGCCGCCAGCACGTACTGCTCGTGGGTCGGCCCCCACGAGCAGACCACCACGGCCTCGACCGATGAATCCGAAATAAGCGATTCGCCCGATTTGTGCACAGAAGCGCCCAACGGGCCGGCAACAGAGTCGGCAATCGCAAGATCCACGTCGGAGACCGCGACAACCCGGACCCCGGCCAGCACCGAGGTCATCCGCCGAATGTGATCCTGTCCGATCATGCCGGTGCCGATAACCCCGACCTGCAACATCGTATTCACCGCTTCAACTCGTGGGACAGCTCGGCCAGCTCGTCCCCGCCCGCCATCTGCTGGGTGAGCTGGTCGATCCCGACCTCGTTACGGTTCTTGTCGAGCGCCATCCGCCCCAGCTTCAAAATCACGAAGTGGTCGCCGACCAGATAGGCGTGGTGCGGGTTGTGCGTGATGAAGACGACGCCCAGCCCCGCGTCCCGGGCCGCGGCGACGTACTTCAGCACCACGCCGGACTGCTTGACACCCAGGGCCGCGGTCGGCTCGTCGAGAATGAGCACACGCGCGCCGAAATAGACGGCCCGCGCGATCGCCACACACTGCCGCTGACCGCCGGAGAGCGTACCGATGGGCTGGTTGATGTCTTTGACGACGATGCCCATTTTCCGCAGTTCGTTGTCGGCGATCTCCTTCATCTGCCTGACCTTGAGCCCGGCCAGCGGATAGCGGCCGGCGGTCAGCTCGGAGCCGAGGAAGAAGTTGCGCCACACCTCCATCAGCGACACCACCGCGAGGTCCTGATAGACCGTGGCGATGCCGTGACCGAGCGCCTCACGCGGCGACGAGAACGACACCTCTTTACCGTCGACGCGCAGGCTGCCCTCGTTGTGCGGGTGCAGGCCCGACATGATTTTGATCAGCGTGGACTTGCCGGCGCCGTTGTCGCCGAGCACGCAGGTCACCTCGCCCGCGCCGACGCGCAGATTGATTCCCCGCAAAGCCCGAATTGCCCCGTACGACTTCCCGACGTCCTCCATCTCGATCAGCGGCTCGCTTTTGTGCAGCGTCTGATCGGCATGCGAGGCCAGAGTGTCAGTCATGCCTAACCCACCTTCCTGGCGGTGGCCATGCGTTTCACATAAAGGTTGACCAGCACGGCGAGCAGCAGCATGACGCCGAGGAAGGCCTTGAACCAGTTCGGGTCCCAGCCCGCATAGACGATGCCGAGGCTGGTCATGCCGAAGATGAACGCGCCAATGGCGACGCCGATCGCGTTGCCGAAGCCGCCGGTCAGCAGGGTGCCACCGACGACCGCGGCGATGATGTAGAGGAACTCGTTGCCGACGCCGCTGCCGGACTGCAGCGTGTTGAAGCGGTAGAGCTGGTGCATGCCGATGAACCAGCCCAGGAACGAGACCGTCATGAAGAGCCCGATCTTCGTACGCACCACTGGCACACCGACCGCACGGGCGCTGTCCGCGTTGCCGCCGACCGCGAAGATCCAGTTGCCGATCCGGGTGCGTTGCAGGGTCCAGGCGGCGAGGCCGACGAAGAGGACCCACCAGAGCACCGAGCCCCAGACCGTCACGGAACCGATCTTGAAGTTGGACGAGAAGACTTTGGCCAGCGAGTCGAAGCCGGCGATCTGGCTGACGTCCGGAGTGGACACCGTGCCGGTGACCAGCTTGGTGACGCCGAGGTTGGCCCCCTGCAGCACGAAGAAGGTGCCCAGCGTGATGAGGAAGCTGGGAATGCCGGTACGCATCACCAGATAGCCGTTGAGGAAGCCGATCGCCAAGCAGAACAGCAGCGACAGGAATGCGCCGACCCACATGTTGACGCCGAAATACCAGCAGAACATGGAGTTGGCCAGGCCGGCCGTGTAGACGATGACGCCGGCCGACAGGTCGAACTCGCCGCCGATCATCAGCAGGCCGACGCCGACCGCGACGATGCCGATCACCGAGGACTGGTAGAGCACGGTGAAGAAGGACTCGGCCGAGCGGAACGACGGCGCCAGCGCGAGGAAGAACACGAAGATGATGATCGCCGCGACGAGGGCACCGATCTCCGGCCGCGACAGCAGCCGTTGTCCCAGGCCCATCCGTACGCGATTCGAGGGTTCGGACGGCGCCGGCGCGGGCGCCTCGAGTGTCTGGCTCATGACTGCACCCCCGGCTACCGCGTGTTGTTCTTCGTGAACGGGACGATCTTGTCGATGTTCGACGCGTCGACGAACGAGGGCCCGGTCAGCACGGCCTTGCCGCCGCCGATGTCGTTGCCGTTCTTGATGTTCAGGTAGAGCGACGTGACGGCCATGTAGCCCTGCACGTACGGCTGCTGGTCGATCGAGAACTCGATCTTCTTGTCCTTGATGTCCTGCGCGGCCTCGGCGTTGAGGTCGAAGGTGATCAGCTTGGCCGAGCTGCCGGCCTGGTCCATGGCCTTGAGGGCGTCGATGGCGATCGGGGCGCCGAGCGTGACGATGTAGTCGATCGACTTGTCCTGGGCCAGCTTGGCCTGCAGGGTCGACACGACCGAGGCGTCGTCGGCCCCGTTGACCTGGATGTTCTCGGTGCCGGGGACGGCGCTCTTGACGCCTGCGCAGCGCGCCTCGAGGGCGACCGAGCCCTGCGCCTGGATCACGCAGAGGGGGTGCTTGGCGCCCGCGTCGCCGATCCGCTTGCCGGCGGTGGTGCCGGCCAGGGTCTCGTCGGAGCCGAAATACATCAGCGCGCCGAGCTTCTGGTAGTCGTCGATGCCGGAGTTGAAGCCGACCACCGGGATCCCGGCCTCGGTCGCCGCCTTGACCGAGCCGGCCAGCGCGTCCGGGGTGACCAGCGTGGTGGCGATGCCGTTGACCTTGGAGTCGACGGCGTTCTGGATCAGGACCGCCTGCTTGGTCGCCTCCGGGTCGTTCGAGTATTTCAGCGTCACGCCGGTGTCCTTGGCGGCCTGCTGCGCCCCGTTTTTGATCTTGTCCCAGAAGGTGTCGCCAGGGGTCTCGTGCGTGATCATCGCGATCGTGTAGCCCGAGCTGCCGGCCGCGTTGCCGCCCGACGTACCGGAGTCTTCGGTCTTCTCACGACCGCCGCCGCTGCACGCGGCCGCGGCCAGCATCACCGCCGCACCGGCGGCGAGTATCCGGAAGGTGCGGGTCCGAGGGGTCATATTTTCTCTCCTGCTGAGTTGGGACGGGAGTGCAGGCCGACGGAGTTGAGATAGGTGCGGGTGCGCTGCGCGATCGGCAGCGGCACGTCGAACTCGACCGGATACATGTCCTGTTCGACGACGACGAACAGCTCGGCGTCGAGCTCGCTGAGGGCGTCGAGCACGGCAGGCACGTTCGGCTCGCCGGCCGGGGGCTCGACGCTCGCGCCCTGGGCCACGGCCTTGCCGAACGCGAGGTCCTCCTTGACGGCGCGCTCGGCGATGACCGGGTCCATCTGCTTGATGTGCACGTAGCCGATCCGGTCCGGGTATTTGCGGATGATCCCGGGCACGTCGGCCTTCCGGTACGCGAGATGCCCGGTGTCCAGGCACAGCGAGACGTACCGGGGGTCGGTGTCGGCGAGGAAGCGCTCGGTCTGGGCCTGCGTCTCCACCTGGTAGTCGGCGTGCGGGTGGAACCGCATGTGGACGCCGTACTCCTCGAGCAGGATCTTGCCGAGGGTGTTGCTGTTGCGCACCAAGGCCTGCCAGGCGTCCGGGTCGAGCTCGGCCGGCTCCAGATAGGCGTTGGTCACGTCGTCGCGATAGCCTGGCACGGGAACAAATACGACGTTTTCCCCACCCACCGCGGCGGTCAGAGCAGCGACATCGCGAGCGGCGGAAAGAACCGCGTCGAAGTCCTTGTGCGGCCCACCGGCGCCGGCCACTGTGCCACCGGCGACGCTGAGTCCCCGCTGCCCGAGTTCGTCGCGCAACTGCGCAGGATCGGTCGGCAGATACCCGTACGGGCCCAGCTCCAGCCACGAATAGCCCGACGCGACCATCTCGTCGAGGAACCGCGCCCACGGAGTCTGCCGTGGGTCGTCGGCGAACCACACCCCCCACGAGTCGGGGCAGCTACCGAGTTGCAGGTGACGAATTTCCATGAACAGACTCCGGTTCAGCTAGCCGTAGGGAAGTGCAGGGAGGCGTCGTACGCGTGGGAGACGTGCGGCCAGCGCGACGTGACGACCTTGCCGCGCGTGTAGAACGAGACGCCCTCGGGACCGTGGATGTGCTTGTCGCCGAAGAGCGAGTCCTTCCAGCCGCCGAAGCTGTAATAGGCCATCGGCACCGGGATCGGCACGTTGATGCCGATCATCCCGACCCGCACCCCGCGCTGGAACCGCCGCGCGGCCTCCCCGCTCGACGTGAAGATCGCAGTCCCATTCCCGTACGGGTTGCTGTTGATCAGCTCGATGGCCGCGTCGACGGTGTCGGCCCGCACGACCGAGAGCACCGGCCCGAAGATCTCCTCCCGATACACCTCCATCGACGGCTCGACCTGGTCGATCACGGTCGGCCCGACGAAGAACCCCTCCTCGAAGCCCGGCACAGTCAGCCCGCGCCCGTCCACCGTGACCTTGGCGCCCTCGCGCTCGCCGCTCTCGATCAGCCCCTCGATCCGCTGCTTGGCCGCGGCCGTCACCACGGGACCCATCTCGCTCGCCGGGTCCCGCCCGTTGCCCACCACGACCTCGCCCGCCTTGCGGTTGACCAGGTCGACCAGCGTGTCCCCGGCCGCGCCGACGGCCACCGCGGCCGAGATCGCCATGCACCGCTCGCCGGCCGAGCCGAACGCGGCCGCGGTCAAGTGACGGGCGGCGAACTCGAGGTCGGCGTCGGGCAGGATGATGGCGTGATTCTTGGCCCCGCCGAGGGCCTGCACCCGCTTGCCGCGCTTGCTCGCCTCGTCGTGGATGTAGCGGGCGATCGGGGTCGAGCCGACGAACGAGACGGCCGCCACGTCCGGGTGCCGCAGCAGGCCGTCGACCGCGGTCTTGTCGCCGTGCAGCACATTGAAGACGCCGTCGGGCAGCCCGGCCTCGCGCCACAACTGGGCCACGAAGTTCGACGCCGACGGGTCGCGCTCGCTGGGCTTGAGCACAAAGGTGTTGCCGCAGGCGATCGCCACCGGGTGCATCCACATCGGCACCATGGCCGGGAAGTTGAACGGTGTGATCCCGGCGCACACCCCGAGCGGCTCGCGGAAGCTGAACACGTCGACGCCGGTCGAGGCCTGGTCGCTGTATTCGCCCTTGAGCAGTTGCGGGATCCCGCAGGCGAACTCGATCACCTCGAGCCCGCGCTGCACCTCGCCGGCCGCGTCCGAGAGCACCTTGCCGTGCTCGTCCGACACGATCTCGGCCAGCGGCTTGACCCGGGCGTTGACCAGCTCCCGGAAGTTGAACAGGATCTTTGTGCGCTTGCTCAGCGAGGCCTGGCTCCACTCGTCGAACGCCGTACGGGCCGCGGCCACGGCGGCGTCGACGTCGTCAGAAGAGGCCAGCACGACGTCGTGCTGCTTCTGCCCGGTGGCCGGGTTGAAAACCGGGCCGGTGCGCGAGGAACGGCCCGAGGTGAACTCGCCGCCGATCCAATGCTCGATCGTTGCCATGACAGTCCTTACAGATAGGGGCGTTGGAGACGCTTGGCGGCGTCATAAGCCGTCCGCGCATCCTGAGTGGAGGTCAGCGAAGAAACCGCGGGAACCGGCACGTCCCACCAGGATTCGGAGGACGGCACCGGGGCGAGCGGGTCGGTCTCGATGTGCACGACGGTCAGGCGATCGGCCTCCCGCGCGCGCTTGAGCCCGTCGGCCAGGTCGGCGATCGTGCGGCAGCGGATGACGTTCGCGCCCAGCGACTCGGCGTTCGCGGCCAGGTCGACGGGCAGGTGTCCGCCGTCGTAGTCGCCGCTCGCCCCGCGGTAGCGGTAGCTGGTGCCGAACCGCTGCGAGCCGAGCGACTCCGACAGCGACCCGATCGAGGCGAAACCGTGATTCTGGATGAGGACGATGACGAGCTTGATGCCGTCGGCCACGGCGGTAACGATCTCCTGCGCCATCATCAGGTACGAGCCGTCGCCAACCATCGCGAAGACCTCGCGGCTGGGGTCGGCCAGCTTGATGCCGAGCGCCCCGGCGATCTCGAAGCCCATGCACGAGTAGCCGTACTCGACGTGATACTGCTTCGGGTCGCGGGCCCGCCACAGCATTTGCAGGTCGCCGGGCAGGCTGCCGGCCGCCTGCACGACCACGTCCCGGGCGCCGCAGGCGTCGTTGACGGCCCCGATCACCTCGGGCTGGGACGGCAGCGGCCCGTGCCCCAGGTGATAGGCGTGGTCGACCGTGGCCTGCCAGGCCGCGACCTCAGCCGCATGATCAAGTTCCCAGGAAGAGCCGTCCAATGCCCCGAGCAGCGCGGACAACCCGGCCCGGGCATCGGCGACGATGGGGTACGCGGACTGCTTGGCGGCGTCGAACCCGGCCACGTTGATGTTCACGAACTTCACGTCCGGGTGCTGGAATGCCGTACGGGAAGCGGTGGTGAAGTCGCTGTAGCGGGTGCCGACCCCGATGATCACGTCGGCCTCGCGGGCCAGGCGGTTGGCGACCGGGCTGCCGGTGGAGCCGACGCCGCCCACCGACTGCGGATGGTCCCAGCTCAGCGCGCCCTTGCCGGCCTGGGTGTCGGCCACCGGGATGCCGGTCTCGCGGGCGAACTGGTCGAGCTCGCCCGACGCCTCCGAGTAGATGACGCCGCCACCCGCGATGATCAACGGGCGCTGCGCTGTTTTGACAACGGCGGCTGCCCGGGACACGAAGGACGCCTCGGCCGGCGGGCGGACGACGTGCCAGACCCGCTTGGCGAACAACGCGTCGGGGAACTCGTACGCCTCGGCCTGAAGGTCTTGGGGAAGACAAACGGTGACCGCGCCTGTCTCGGCCGGGTCGGTCAGCACCCGCATGGCGCCCAGCAGGGCCGACGGCAGCTGCTCGGGACGCCACACCCGGTCGAAGAAGCGCGACAGCGGGCGGAACGCGTCGTTGACCGAGACGTCGTAACCGGTCGGATCCTCGAGCTCCTGCAGCACCGGCGCCGCGACCCGGGTGGCGAAGATGTCGGACGGCAGCAGCAGCACCGGCAGCCGGTTGACCGTGGCCAGGGCCGCGCCGGTCAGCATGTTGGTCGAGCCGGGACCGATCGAGGCGGTGCACGCGTACGCCTGCAGCCGGTTGCTCATCCGGGCGAACCCGGCCGCCGCGTGCACCATGGCCTGCTCGTTGCGGGCCAGCCGGTACGGCAAGTCGGCCTCGCCGGTGCGCTGGGCCTGCAAGAGGGCCTGGCCCAGACCGGCGACGTTGCCGTGCCCGAAGATCCCGAAGCAGCCCGCGATCGCCCGGCGCTCGACCCCGTCCCGCTCGGTCCACTGGTTGGCCAGGAACCGCACCACGGCCTGCCCTACGGTGAGTCTCACGAACGCGTCCTTTCCTTGCTGGAGGTCAGGGGCAGGCGCGGGTCGACGTCGACGCCGTCCCAGGCGGCCCGCACCCAGCCGTGCGCCGGGTCGTCGCGCACGAGCCATTCGCGCTCGCCGGGGCCGGCCATCACGTTGAGGTAGTAGAGGTCGTAGCCGGGCGCGGCCATCGACGGCCCGTGCCACCCGTACGGGATGAGCACCACGTCGCCGCTCTTCACCTCGGCGCACACGTCGATCGGCCGGTCGGGATGCCCGTACACCCGTTGATAGGCGCTGCCCGGGGTGCCCGACGGCGACGGGGCGACCTCGAAGTAGTAGATCTCCTCGAGCGACGACTCCCCCTCGCCCGGCTCGTCGTGCTTGTGCGGCGGATACGACGACCAGTTGCCGCCCGGGGTGAGCACCTCGCACGCGATCAGCCGGTCGGCCTCGAACCGCTCCGGCGTGCAGAAGTTGTTGACCTGCCGGCTGGCCTGCCCCGCGCCGCGCAACTCGACAGCGACGTCGTCGGCGGATCCGTACCGGAAGGGCAGTCGTCTGGTCGCCCGCGCCGAGGGCAGCGCGAATCGGCCCCCGTTGGGCGCCCGTACGGTCACCGTGGCGTCGCGCGGCACGTAGGCGAAATCGGTCACCCGGGTGAAGACCGAGCGCCGGCCGGTCAGCGTCATCCGCTCGTCGTCGCAGGTCACGTCGCAGCCCCCGGCCAGCGGCAGCACGAGCATCTCGTCGTCGCCGGTCGAGAACTTGGCCCGCGCGCCCACCGGCAGGTCGAGGATGCGCAGCCCGCTGTAGTCCCAGCCGGCATTCTCGGGCGTGACGACCACGTCGAACGGCTTGTCGGCGGTGCTGCCGCTGGGCATCAGCGGATTCACGAAAGGCCTCACAGCAGACTCACCGCCCGGTCGACGGCGTCGCTGACCGAGCCGGCCGCCGGATAGAGCAGCGACCGCCCGATCACGAGCCCCTGCACGGTCGGCAGGTCAAGAGCCTTACGCCATTCCCCGTACGCCGCCTCGCCCTCCCCGCCCAGGATCAGCGCGGGCAGCGTGGTCGACGCCATGACGCGTTCCATGTCGCGCACCACCGGCACCTTGAGCCAGGTGTAGGCGGACGTGGTGCCCAGGCCGGCCGCCACGGTCATCGCGCGCATCATCGCCTCGGCGGTCAGCTCGTTGCGGACCCGCCCGTCGACGCGGTGTGAGATGAACGGCTCGACCATCGCCATCCGCCGCCGGGCCGCCAGCTCGCTGACCGCCGCGCCGCACGACTCCAGCGTCGTCACCGTGCCCGGGTCGGCCGGGTCGATCCGCAGCAGCATCTTGCCGCCCTCGAACCCGGCCGTCGTGATGCTCTCGGCGTCGTACGCGGTGAACCGGTCGTCGATCTCGAACGACGTGCCGGCCAGCCCGCCCCGGTTCATCGAGCCGATCACGACCTTGTCGTCGAGCGCGCCCAGCAGCAGCAGGTCCTCGAGGATGTCGGGGGTGCCGAGCACGCCGTTCACGCCGGGCCGCGACAACGCCGTACGGATGCGGTCGAGCAGGTCGGCCCGGTTGGCCATCGCGAGGGGGTCGTCGCCGGCCCGCAACGCGCCGCGGGCCGGGTGGTCGGCCGCGATGATCATCAGCTTGCCGTGCGGGCCGAACAGCGACGTGGGCCGGCGCCGGGCCGAGGTGGCGGCGGCGATCGCGGCCGGGCGGCGGGTGCGGATGTCCAGGAGGTCGTCGAGATCAGGCATTCGTGGACTCCCCCATCAGGGCACGGACTTCGGCTTCGGTCGGCATGGCGTCGGCGCAGGACAGGCGCGAGGCGACGATGGCTCCGGCGGCGTTGGCGAAGCGCATCGTCGCCTCGAGCTCCCAGCCGGCCAGCAGGCCGTGGCAGAGGGCGCCCCCGAAGGCGTCACCGGCGCCGAGGCCGTTCACGACGTCGACCGGCACCGGCGGCACCTCTGTCCGATTTGCTCCGTCGGAGGCGAGGACGCCGGCCGGTCCCTGCTTGATGACAGCCAGCTCGATGCCGGCCTCGTGCAGTTTTTGTGCGGCCTCGTCCGGTTTGCGCGCGGCCACCGCCGTGTCAGCCTCGTCGAGATTGCCGACGGCGACCGTGGCGTAGGGCAGCGCGTGCGCATACCAGTGCCGGGCTTCCTCCCGGGACTGCCAGAACATGGGCCGATAGTCGAGGTCGAAGACGGTGATGCCTTTCTTGGCGCGATGCCTGAGTGCGGTCAGGGTGGCCGTACGGGAAGGCTCTTGGGAAAGCCCCGTCCCGGTGACCCAGAAGATGTCGGCCTCGTGGATCGCGTCGTAGTCCAGTTCGGACGGGTGGATCTCGAGGTCGGGCGCCTTGGGGAACCGGTAGAAGTAGAGCGGGAAGTCGTCCGGCGGGAAGATCTCGCAGAACGTCACCGGGGTCGGCAGCGAGGCCACCGGCGTCACGAAGCGATCGTCCACCCCGAACCCGCGCAGGGCGTCGTGCAGGAACTCGCCGAACGGGTCGTCGCCGGTCCGCGTGATCACCGCCGAGCGCCGGCCGTAACGCGCCGCGGCCACGGCCACATTGGACGCGCTGCCACCGAGGAACTTCTCGAAGGTCCGGACCTCCCGCAGCGACACCCCGGTCTGCTGCGGGTACAGGTCGACGCCTATGCGTCCCATTGTCAGTACCTCGTCGGCGGGCATGCGTCAGCCTCCGGCCTGCTGCTTGATTACGGCTCAGTGACGATTGGGTGACACTAGGTTTGCTGCCTTCGATGTAATAACTTCGACCCGCGTACGTCAATACTTTGTCATGACAAACTGAGGTAGTTTGTTAGGACAAACCCGGGGAGCGAGGGGTCGCGGTGCCGTCCGATCTGCAAGGTCGTATTCGTCCGGTCGAGGTCGACCGGAGCAGCCCTGTGCCGCTGTATTTCCAGGTGGCGACGCGTCTGCAAGAGTTGATCGAGAAGGGCGAGATCGGCGTCGGCGCCCGCATCGAGAACGAAGTGGATCTCGCCGAGCGGCTCGGGGTGTCCCGCCCGACGACCCGCCGCGCCATCCAATATCTGGTCGAACGCGGCATGCTCGTCCGCAAACGCGGCGTCGGCACCCAGGTCGTGCACCCCAAGGTCCGCCGCCCGGTCGAGCTGTCCAGCCTCTACGACGACCTGGTCGCCGGCGACCGCGCCCCCCGTACGGAGGTGCTGCGCCTCGAAGTGATGCCCGCCTCCGACACGGTCGCCACGGCGCTCGAGATCGCCCCCGGCACACCCGTCACGTGGATCGAACGCCTCCGCTACGCCGGCGGCGAGCCCCTGGCCCTCATGCACAACGCCATCCCGCTCGACGTCCTCCCCCTGACCGGCGACGACCTGGCCGGCCACGGGCTTTACGAACTGCTGCGCTCGGGCGGCCTAACCCCGCGCATCGCCACCCAGGTCATCGGAGCCCGCTCTGCTACCTCAGCCGAAGCCAAGGTCCTACAGGAAAAGCGCGGCGCCTCCCTGCTCACCATGACCCGCACAGCCTGGGACGCGGGCGGCCGCGCCCTCGAATACGGCAGCCACGTCTACCGCGCGAGTCGCTACAGCTTCGAGATCAACCTCAGCGCCGGCTGAGTTCAAGGCAGCGCTAGTTTCATGGGCGTGAAGTCCGTGCTGGCGTTGTCTGTGGAGAGCCTCCGGGTGATCGTGCGGATCGACGGCGTCGACATCAGCCGGGCTGACGGCAACGGCGGCGTCGACCCGTGGCACGTGCTGGTGCCGGTGAATCGTTTCGTGGCTACGGGCGAGCCGACGAGCGCCTTGATCGCCTGCTGCCCGAGTTGCGGCCCGGATTGCGTCGCCGTCGAGGCCCGGATCCGCCGCGAGGGCGACGCAGTGCGCTGGGAATGGAGCGGCCGCGCGACGCTGTTCGACGCCGAGGCTTATGACGCCGAGGTGTCCCGCCTCGACGCCGAACGTGATTGGGAGACGCCCGAGCGCCGGGCCGGGCGGCTCATCCTCGCCGATCTTGCCCTGCCCCCGGGACTCGAGGGACTCAGGGTCAGCGTGAGGAGCGCCGGCGAGCTCGAGGTGTGGCTCGAGGCACCGGGCGAGTATCAGATCTTCGTACGAGCGCCTTGGGACGAGAACCAGCCCGACAAGAGCGCCACCGCGATCCGGGCCGTGCTCGCCGGCCCGCCCCCGCAATGGCCCGCGGAGTGGCACGCCATCAAGGCGGACCAGGAAACCCCACCGCCATACGCGGGTCCCTCCTGGCGGCGCCTGGACCTTTCCTGACCTCTTGATAGGCAAGTGGCGGCTTGCCTATCATGGCGGGGTGAGCGAGTCGGCGGCGGAGGAGAGCGTGTTCAAGGCGCTGGCCGATCCGACGCGGCGCAAGATTCTGGATGAGCTGGCCGAGCGGGACGGGCAGACGTTGTTCGAGATCTGTTCGCGGCTGGCCATGAAATATCAGCTGCAGTCGTCCCGGCAGGCGATCTCGCAGCATCTCGACACGCTCGCCGCGGCCGGGCTGGTGAGCAGCCGCAAGGACGGGCGTTACAAGTTCCACTACCTCGACACCACTCCCCTACAGCGTCTCACCGAGAGATGGCACAAGGAGAACTGATGCGGATCACCATCACCAGCGTCATCGTGGACGACCAGGCCAAGGCCGAGCGGTTCTACGTCGACGTGCTCGGCTTCGTCAAGAAGCACGACGTGCCGACCGGCGACGCGCGCTGGCTGACCGTCGTCTCCCCCGAGGATCCGGAGGGCTGCGAACTGCTGCTCGAGCCCGAGGGCCACCCGGCCGCCAAGCCGTTCAAGGCCGCCCTGGTCGCCGACGGTGTGCCGTACACGCAGTTCACGGTCAAGGACGTGCCCGCCGAGTTCGAGCGGCTGCGCGGCCTCGGCGTCCGGTTCACCCAGGAGCCGGCCGACCTCGGCCCGCTCTGGACCGCGGTGCTCGACGACACGTGCGGCAACCTGATCCAGATCGTGCAGATGAAGTAAGAGAGGAACGAGTCACTCACGGTGAGGTGACGGCTTCCGGACGTGACTCGCCATCCATGACAGATCGGGCATCGAAAGGTTGCCTCAATACGGATCGATCCGGACGATCGTCGTCGCCAGACACCGATCGGAAGGATTCGACGTCACGTGCGGTCACTCCCCTCCATGACTGACGGCATCCCCGACGGGGCGGCCACGGCCGATCTCAGCGGCCGCCTCGTCGGCAACTCGTACGTCCTGGTCTGCCCGGTGGGTCATGGCGCCACCGGCACGGTCTGGCGCGGCATCGACCGGTCGTCGGGCGCCGACGTCGCGGTCAAGCTGCTGCACGAGGGCCTATTGCGTCAGCCCAAGCTGGTCATCCGGTTCGTGCAGGAGCGCACGATCCTGATGATGATGCGCCACGAGAACATCGTCGGCGTCCGCGACCTGTTCAGCGCGGGCGGGTCGCTGGCCCTGGTCATGGATTACGTCTCGGGCGGCAGCCTGCGCACCCACCTGCGCGCCGAGGGCACTTTGGCCCCGGCCGACGCCGCCGACCTGCTGGCCCAGGTCGCCGCCGCCCTCACCCAGGCCCACGAGCTGGGGGTGGTGCACCGCGACGTCAAGCCCGACAACATCCTGCTGCAGGACGACGGTGGCCGGCTCGCGGTGCGCCTGACCGATTTCGGCATCGCCCGGGTGCTCGACACCGCCGGTCTCACCACCCCGCAGGCCATCGTGGGCACGCCGCATTACATGGCGCCCGAGGCGATCCAGGGCGAGGCGGTGCCCGCGTCCGACGTCTACTCGGCCGGGGTCGTCCTCTTCGAGCTGGTCACAGGCTTTCCCCCGTACGCGGGAGAGCCGCTCGCGGTGCTCCGCGGGCATCTCGACGAGACCCCGCAACGCCCGCCCGGCCTGCCGCACCCGGTGTGGGAACTGATCACGTGGTGCCTGACCAAGGACCCGGACCGCCGCCCGACCGCCGCCGAGCTGGGCGCCGCGCTGCGCGAGCTGGCCCGCGCGACGGCCGGGGTGCCCGCGCTGCCCGTCCCCGAGCCGGAACGGGAGGAAGTCCTCACCGCCACGCCTCACCTCGGCGTGCGCGCGGTGCCGCACCCGTCGGTCCGCCGCACCCCCGCCCGCAAGCGGCCGCGCAACGGCCCCCGCTCGTGGATGTGGCGGCGGCCGTGGGCGATGGTCGCGCTGATGGCCGGAATCCTGGCCATGTCCGGCGTGAGCGGCTTCAACGCGTGGCAGTTGCTGCGTGACAGCGGCGGCGACCCGGCCGTGGCCGCCCCGCAGTCCGCGCCGAAGTCAGGACCGAGCGGGCAGAGCCGGTTGGGCCCCAGCGGCGCGGCCGGGGCGAGCGGCAACCCGTCCGCGGCGGCGGCCGCCGGGCTGCCGGCGCTCGCGGCCGTGGCCCCGAGTCCCCCACCGGCGCTGCCCGAGGCGGCGGCCACGCCCACGGTCACGCCGACCCGAATCGCGAAGCCGGGCGGCGGGGGCGTCGGCGTGGGAGTGGGGGTGGGCGCCTCGGCCGGGCCGGGCGGCGCGCGGGCCGAGGCGACGTTCGGCCCGTGGCAGTGCGGCGACCAGTACGACTGGGATCTGGGCCACCCGGTGCTGGCGCGGCCCTGTCATGCGCTGGGTGGCGGCGTACGGGTGGTGGGTCAGATGGAGGCGATGCCGGGCGTGCAGGCCGACATCGCGCTGACCCTGCGGGACGCCTCGAGCAACGAGGTGCTGGCCGGACCGTACAAGTGCGAGGGTTTGATGTTCACCGACTTCGCGCTGAAGCACTCGTGCGGACCGGTCGACCTGAATCCCCCGCACGGGCGGCGGCTGGTGCTGGTGCAGACGTGGGAATACACGTCCCGGCCGCTGCTCCCGGGCGGCACCGCACGCGGGCCGGAGTTCAGCTGGTGAGCGGGGCGCGGCCGGACGGTGGCCGCGCCCCCGCACAGCACCGTCAGGCGCGCCACATGCGATAGAAGGGAGTGCCGTCGGGCAGCAGCATCTCGAACGGGTCCATGTCGGCATACCCGACCCGGTGGTAGAGGCGCACGTTGTTGTGGTTCGTGGCCTCCAGATAGGCCGGGACGCCGGCCTTGTCGAGCTCCTCGTGGGTGCGGGCCATCAGCTTGCTGCCGAGGCCGTGCTCCTGGTGGTCGGGGTGGACGGCCAGGAACGCGAGGTGCCAGTGCGCGTCGTGCGGGTGGTGCTTCTCGAACAGCAGGTCCAGCGCGACGAACCGGTCGATGTACTCGCCGGCCAGGGCGTTCAGCCTTTCCTCGTACGCCTCGGGGTCGGGCGCCTCGCGGGTGTAGTCGAACCACACCGCGGTCGCGGCCAGTCCGCCCCCGTCGGGCAGGTCGATCACGTCGACCCGGCCGTACTTCTGGGCGTGCTCGGTCAGCAGCGTGAAGAAGTCGGCCATCACCTTCAACCGGTCGTCGAGCGGCGGCACCAGGTAGGCGTTCGCGTCGAGGTCGAAGAAGGAGTGGCTGATCAGGTGGCCGACGGCGGGGATCTCCTCGTCGCGGGCCGGGCGGATCTCGGGGTACGTCACTGGTGGTCCTTAGCGTCGGTGGAAGCCAGGGCGGCCGAGAAGCCGCCGGTCGAGGAGGCACTGCGGGCGCCCAGGCCGATGCCCGCGTACACCTGGGGACGGGTGCTGCGCAGGATCAGCGCCCAGGCGACGCCCGCGACCAGCAGGACGGCGAACGCGAGCGGCACGACCCAGGTCGGCTTGCTGCCCTCCTCGACACCGAACAGCGTGGCGATGTTGCTCAGCGCCAGGTACGACATGATCAGCAGCAGGACCGTGCCCAGGACGGGCGCGCCGAGGCGGTGCCAGAAGTCCTCGCCCTCGGGGTGCTTGACGAAGTAGCCGATGACCGCGATCGAGGTCAGCGTGATCAGCAGGAGCACGCCGATGCCGCCGCCGCTGCCGCCCCAGAAGAACAGGTTGACCAGCGGGTCCCAGCCCGCGACGGCGTAGACGACGATGACGGCCAGGCCGAGCGCGCTCTGGATCAGCGAGCCGTTCTTGGGGGCGCCGGTTCCGGGCACCGTACGGCCGAAGGCGCGCGGCAGCACGCCCTCGCGGCCGAGCGAGAACATGTAGCGGGCGATGATGTTGTGGAACGAGATCATCGCGGCGATCAGCGACGTCAGGAAGAGCGCGTAGCCGAGGTCGACGGCGCGCCCGCCGAGCTGGTCGGAGGCGACGTTGAAGAACAGGTCGGGGCCCTCGGCGCCGGCCCGGCCGACGACGTCGTCACCGGCGCCCGAGATCATCGCCCAGGCCGCGAAGCCGTAGAGCACGGCGATCAGCGAGATGGCGATGTAGGTGGCGCGAGGCACCGTACGGCGCGGGTCGCGCGACTCCTCGCTGAACACCACGGACTGCTCGAAGCCGACGAAGCCGGTGATCGCCATGGCCAGCAGCGCGCCCGAGCCGGCGCCGGCCAGGCTGGTCACGTCGACGGGGGCCGAGGAGGCCTGGAAGTTCGGCGAGAAGATGTCGGCGATGCTGAACGCGAAGACGACGATGATCTCGGCGACCAGCAGGGTGGCCAGGACCTTGCCGTTGACGGCGACGTCGCGGACGCCGAGGACGGCGGTCAGCGCCCACACGACGAGCGCGAGCACCCACCACGAGACGTCCAGGCCGAACCACTTGTCGAACAGCGGGGACGCGATCGCGCCGAAGCCGCCGTACGCGGCGATCTGGAACATGTTGTAGGCGAGCAGCGCCACCCAGGACGCGCCGACGCCGAGCGGGCGGCCGATGCCCTGCGAGATGTAGGCGTAGAACGCGCCGGCGTTGGCGATGTGCCGGGCCATGGCGACGTAGCCGACCGCGAAGATCGCGAGCACGACGGCGACCGCCACGAAGGCGATGGAGATGCTCGTCAGCCCCGTGACGGCGAGGCCGGTCGGCACGACACCGGCGACGACGGTGAGCGGCGCGGCGGCCGACATGACGAAGAAGACCACCGCGGCGACGCCGAGGCGGTCGCGAGCCAAAGCTGTCGAGAGCTGGCTCTGGGGCGGTTTGGTAGTGGTGGCGGACACGCGTTCTCCAGGAGGGGTTGAGAAGGGGGTTTGAGAAGGGTTCGGGGAGGGTCAGGCGCGCCGGGCCATCACGGCGTCGCCCACCGCGGCCTCGGCCTGGCCCACGAGCTCGAGCAGCATGGCCGGCAGCCTGCGCTTGAGCTGGTCGAACAGCGCCGTGCGGTCACGGGTGTCGAGGGTGAGGAAGACGTGCTGGTCGAGACCGGTGGCCAGGATCAGCCCGGTGAGGACCAGGTCGGGGATGTCGAGCAGCTCGCCGCGGCCGACGAACGTGCGGATCCGGGTGGCGGGCCAGCCGGCGATCATCGAGTCGGAGGGCACGAAGGAGACCTTGCTGCCGAACAGGCCCCGCTTCTCCTGCCGCTGCACGAGGGCAGCCCGGGCGAGCCGGCGTTCGACCAGGTCGGTCGCGACGCCGGTGGCGAGGAACGAGATCCAGTCCCGGACGAGCCGGTGGTGGCCCTCGCGCAGCAGCTGGTCGAGAACGGCGTTCGCGGCGGGATCGCCGGTGGGTCGGTCGTCGATGATCTGGAGTTTTCCGTCCACCACGTCGAGGCGGCGCCAGAGCACGAGCTCTCCGATGAGGGCGGCGGCCATGCCGAGGCCGAGCGTCGCCGGGGAGAGCAGGCACTTGCCCTTGACCGTGTCGTGCGCGGTGAGGAAGAGATCGTCGGCGAGGGGTAGCTGTGCCGATGCCGTCACGGCACTTCTCCTCTCCACTCCGGTACTCACGCGGGGTGACGCGCGCTAACCTCGCCCCGCGATTACCGAAAGTGATGCTTACAGCTATGAACCAACGTTACGGTCTGCGTCCCCCAGAACGACATCGCGTAGCATGCCAGCGAGGTCAACGTCGCGCAACGTCCTCTTGGGACCCAATTTTGGTCCGATGTGGGCAGATCGAGAATGCATTCTGCATCATGTCTCTGACCAGGTATCTTTTGCTTCCAAACGAGTTGAGCGCGAATCAGAAAAAACTGTTTGATGCACGTCGGTCGATGCATTTGGCGTACCGCCGGAGCGGGACGGCCGAAGCCTCAAGTAACGATGACGGACAGTGGTGAAAAGAATGCAGCAGCACTGAGGGTAGTCATCGACCGTTTGATCGGCCGCCCCGGCGAGCATGGCCGCGGGAAACTGCCGTTCCGAGTGGCGCGATTCCCTTCGGAAGCTAAAATCCCAGCTAGACAGGGTCGCCTTCAGCAAGCTCCCAGGTCAACCGAGGACGATCAACAGGTTGCCCCCCGCTTATCGCCCGGAGGTTCCTTCCCCATGCTTGAGGTCAACGCGCTCGGCTGGACGCTGACCATCGGGGTCATCGTCGCCCTGCTCGCCCTCGACCTGACTCTCGGCGTGCTCAGGCCGCACGCCGTCGGCTTCCGCGAGGCGGCAGTCTGGTCCGTCTTCTACATCGCCGTCGCGGTCGCGTTCGGCATCGTCTTCGGCCAGGTAGCCGGCTGGGACTTCGGCGCTCAGTATTTCGCCGGCTACATCGTCGAGAAGAGCCTGTCGGTCGACAACCTCTTCGTCTTCGTGATCATCATGACCACGTTCGCCGTGCCCGAGAAGTATCAGCAGGAGGTCCTGACCTTCGGCATCATCATCGCGCTGATTCTGCGGGTCATCTTCATCGCCCTCGGCGCGACGCTGCTCAACGCCTTCTCGTTCATGTTCCTGCTCTTCGGCCTGTTGCTGATCTTCACGGCGGTGCAGCTGTTCCGGCATCGCGACGAGGATCCCGACGTCGAGGACAACGCCCTGGTCAAGGCCAGCAAGCGGTTCCTGCCGGTCACCGACGACTACATCGGCGGCAAGATGATCACCAAGGTGGACGGCCGCCGGGTCGTCACGCCGATGTTCATCGTGCTGATCGCGATCGGCAGCTCCGACCTGCTGTTCGCGCTCGACTCCATCCCGGCCGTGTTCGGCGTGACCAACGAGGCGTTCATCGTCTTCGCGGCCAACGCCTTCGCCCTGCTCGGCCTGCGAGCGCTGTTCTTCCTCGTCAAGGGCCTGCTCGACCGCCTGGTCTACCTCTCGGCGGGCCTGTCGGTCATCCTGGCCTTCATCGGCGTCAAGCTGATCCTGCACTGGCTGCACGAGGACATCACCAAGTCGGCGCCGGAGATCCCGACCTCGCTCTCGCTCATCGTCATCATCGGCGTCCTGGCCGTCACGACCGTGGCCAGCCTGATGAAGTCGCGCAAGGATCCGGACACCAAGGCCCACGCCGGCAGCCTGCGCGCCTCCGACAAGGAACGCCGCGGCTGACCCGGAAACGAGAAAGCCGGCCCCGGAGCGATCTCCGGGGCCGGCTTCGTGTGCGCTTGTGGGTCAGCCCAGGTATCCACCCAGGCCGGCGGTCTGGCGCCCGCTGCTCTGCTGGCGCGCCACGTCCTGGCGGTAGAGGATCTCGCGGATCTGCTCGGTCTCCTCGGCGGTGTGCCGGCTGAGGAGCTCGTCGAGCTCGGCGCGCTCGGCGGTGGAACGGAACGACGACAGCTCCTCGGCGAGCCGGCGGTGGGCGACGCGCATGGTGCGGCGGTTCGCCAGCGCGGTGCGTGCGTCGCGAAGCGTGGTCGTGAACTGCATGGCCGTCTCCTTACGGATCGTCATGGCGATAGGCCTCGTCGCCTTCCTGTACAACGATCCGCGAGCCGCGCTTCATACCCAAATCAAGCAGGTAAAACTTGCGAGACGGAAGTGATGGCGGCCACCGGATTCCTGTTGCCGGGGTCACTCCGAGTAGCGAAGTGGCTGGTCAGACACTAGTGGTGACTTCGGACACCACAGTGGGCAGCCGGGACGAGAGTTGCGTCCGCGAGCGCACCCCCAGCTTGCGATAGATCCGGGTCAGCGTCGCCTCCACCGTCTTCACGCTCAGATAGAGGCGGCCCGCGATCTCCCGGTTGCTCGCGCCGTCGCGCACCAGCACCGCGATGCGCAGCTCGGTCGAGGTCAGGCCCAGGTCGATCGGGGTGCCCGCGGCCGACGTGCCGGCCAGCGCGCGCTCGGTCTGCTCGGCCCACGGCTTGGCGTCGGCGGCCAGGAAGATCGCCAGCGCGGCGCCGATGGCCAGGCGGGCGGCCGCGTACCGGCGGCGGCGCCGCTCGGCGCTGCCCTGCACGAGCAGCGCGTGGGCCTGCTCGATAGGCTGGTGCAGCTGCTCGAAATGCTGGGCCGCCGACGCCGACAGCAGCACGGCCGAGTCGGCCTGGCCGCTCTCGGAGAGCACCACCGCGGCCGCCCGGTCGAGATAGCCGGCCAGGCCCGGGTTCTCGCCCAGGCGCTCGGCGGCGGCCCGCCCGGCGACCAGCGTGGCCACCGCCTCGCTGTGCTCGCCCAGCGCGGCCAGCCCGCCGGCCAGGTCGCCGTGCCAGCGCACGATCATCGGGTCGGCCCCGGCGAACCCGGAGTCGAGGTCGCGCAGCCGCCGCAGCGCCGCCACGCCGGCCCGGGTCTCGCCCGCCCGCAACTCGGCCTGGCCCAGCGCGTGCAGGTTGCGGCGCAGATAGAGGGTGTCGCCCTCCTGCTCGGAGGCGCGCACGCCCCGGCGGGCGAACCCGGCCGCCGCGGCCAGGCTGCCCCCGGCCAGCTCGGCGATCGCCGCCGTGTACCAGGTCGGCCCCGGGCTCAGGCCGGCCCGCTGGGCGGCGCGGACGGCCCGGTGCGCGTAGCTGAGCGCCTCGCGGCACCGCCCGGCCCGGGTGGCCACCTCGGACAGGCTGCGCAGCACCTCGACCCGGGCCTCGCCGATGCGGTCCTGCTCGGCCGTCACCAGCAGGCCGAGCAGCGCGGCGCGGGCCTCGTCGAGCCGGTCGTCCATCATGGCGAAGCGGGCCGCCACGTAGCGCGGGCCGTAGTGCAGCCAGTCCGGGGCCGGGGTGGCCGGCAGCACCAGAGCCTGGGTCAGGGTGTCGGCCCAGCCGGGCTCGCCGCGCAGCCGCTCGATCTGGGCCAGCACGCTCAACGCCATCGCCTCGGTGGTCGGGTCGCCGGCGCGGCGGGCGGCCAGGGCCGTCTTCGCCGCCTCGTCGGCCGCGCGGTCCGGGTCGCCGGTGAGCAGCGCGGCCCACGTGCGGCGCAACCGCACCGGGGCGCTCAGGGCCGGGTCGTCGCCCGCCTCGGCCAGGGCGGCCGCGAACATCTCACCCATCTCGGCCAGCCCCTGCCCGGCCAGGTCGATCAGCACCAGGCGGGCCCGCACCCGGTGACCGGCGGGCGCGCCGGGCGCGGCCAGCACGGCCTCGGCGGCCCGGCCGGCCAGGGCGGCCGCTCCCCCGGCGAGCCCGTCGCGGGCCGCCGCGACCAGCCAGTCGAGCCGCCGGTCGGCGTGCGTGCGCGGTTCCTGGCCGACGTGCTGGGCCGGCGCGGGGCTGCGGCCGGCGGCCGGCGGCCGGCCCGGGGGAAGAGCCGGCGCCGGGCAGCGGTCGGCGGCCAGCAGATAGAGCTCGGCGGCCAGCCGGCCGGACACGCGCCCGGCTGCCTCGGCCAGCGAGCGGGCCACCGCGGCGTCCGGAACCGAACTGCACAGAGCCTGGTGGCGC
This sequence comes from Paractinoplanes lichenicola, assembly GCF_016785085.1. Taxonomy (GTDB): domain Bacteria; phylum Actinomycetota; class Actinomycetes; order Mycobacteriales; family Micromonosporaceae; genus Actinoplanes; species Actinoplanes lichenicola. Next base: position 62,077 of record NZ_JAENHO010000021.1, on the reverse strand, counting down.
AGTGCCTGCACAGGGTCGACGGCCCCGGCGGCCAGCGCGGTGTGCGCCTCGGCGCGGTCGCCGGCCGGCGCGTCCTCGGCGATCACGGTGGCCAGCAGGGGCGGGGTGAACCGGACCCGCTCACCGGCGACCGCGACGACACCGGCCGCGGCGGCCACCCGCAGATCCCGTACGGCGTCCTCGCGGCCCGCCCGGCGCAGCAGCGTGACCGTGGGCTCGGCGGCCAGCGCGGCGACCAGCAAGGTGCGCGCCACGTCGGCGGGCAGGACAGCCAGCCAGTCGCGCAGCAGCTCACGAGCGGCCTCGGGCAGCGGCACCGGCCGCCACGCCTCCCCCGGCGGCTGGGCGGCCCCGATCGCGAGCGCCAGGTAGGGGTTGCCCGCGCTGATCTCGTGCAGCCGGCTCGCCGTCCGGCAGGGCAGACCGCGGGCCTCGAGCAGCTCGGTCAGATCGTCGGCCGCGAGCGGCGGAACGGCCAGCTCCAGGGCCGGCGCCGGGCAGAGCCGCACGGCCCGGCGCCGGCCGGACGAGGAAGACGCCGTGAGCCGAGGGTCCGCCGCCGATCCCGAGCTGCCCGTCGATGAGGCCGAGCCGGTCGGCGAGTCGATCGCGTGCGGGCGGCGCTCGGCGGCGATCACGCGGACGCGGGGGCCGGGCCGGCGGCGCATGGCGAAGGCGATCAGCTCGGCCGACTCGGCGTCGAGCCACTGGCAGTCGTCCAGCACGAGCAGCACGGGCCGGCGGCGGGCGCTGTGGGCGAGCAGCAGCGGCAGCACGAGACGGCGGGCCAGGGCGGGGGCGCCGGCGCGCGGGGCCAGTCCCTGCCGCAAAGCGGCGAGAGCGGCGCGCTGGGCGCGGGGCAGGGCGTCGTGGGCCGGCTGCGGCAGCTGCGTGATCAGGTCGGCCAGACCCGCGTACGGCAGGGATCGCTCGGAGCGCACGGGACGCAGCCGGACGACCAGCTCACCCCGGGCGCACGCGGCCGCGGCCGCCGCATCGAGCAGGGCTGTCTTGCCGATGCCGGCCGGGCCGTGCAGGGCGACCCCGCCGCCCGCGCCGAGGCGGCTCTCGATCGTCGCGAGAAGCTCGCCTCGGCCTCGCAGGGCACTCACGTCGGACTGCACGTCGCCCTCCCAGGTCCGAGCCCGACTCAGACTAAGAAGCGGCGGGGCAATTCATCAATGGATTCACATATGACGACGTCATATCAGTCGTCACCTATCACCGCGATAGCGCGGCCTCAGTCGTCGTCCCCGCCGTCGTCGTCATCGTCGTCGTCACCGTCGTCGCCGCCCGGGCAGCCGGACAGGGTGAGCACGGTCGCCGCGCCACCCGCCAGCAGCAGCGCCCGGCCGAAGAAGGCCCGCCGGCCGATGCCGGCCTCGCGGGTCGGGGTTTCCTCAGTCGCTTCGTCCATGGCCGCATTCTGTCAGCGACCCGACGTATCCGGGAGATCGTTCACCCGCTCTTCAGCGCAGACCCGAAAACAGACACACGCGAGGTGACCCATGTCGAATTGGATCGTCGTGCCCTGCCTGCTCCGGCTGCGGGACGAGTTCGACGAGCTCTCACCGGGCCGGCGCCGGGGCGCGGAGGGGACGATCGGCGACGCCGAGCACGAGCCGACGTCCGACCACACGCCGGACGAGGACTCGCCGTTCCTGCGCACCAAGGACGCCGACGACGTCAACGAGGTGCACGCCCTCGACATCGACGCCGACCTGCGGCTGCCCGGCCTGAGCATGGAACAGGTCGTGCAGTTCCTGCTGGGACGCTGCCGTTCCGGCGCCGAGCGGCGGCTGCGCTACATCATCTTCAACCGCCGCATCTGGGAGGCGTCGAACGACTGGCGCCGGGCCGACTACACCGGCGACAACCCGCACACCGATCACGCGCACTTCTCCGCTTCCTACAAGACCGAGCACGAGGCCTCGACGGCCTCCTGGCACCTGGAGGACATTCCCGTGGCACTGACCGACGACGACAAGAAGTGGCTCTCCGCCGAGATCGCCAAGCAGGTGCGAGGCTGCGTCGACGACATCTGGCAGCACAACATCGGCCGCGCGACCGGCGGCGCCGACCTGACCGCGATGGGCGCCCTGATCACCGCCAACGTGCGGGCCGGCACCCTGGCCAACCGGCAGATCCCCGACCTCGCCGACAGCGTCGGCCGGGTCGCCACATCGGTCACCCAGCTGAAGACCTCCCTGGCCGCCGTCCCGCAGTAGTTCGCATGAGAAAGGGGCGCGGCCTCGCCTCCGCGCCCCTTCCGCCTGTGCCGGCGACCACCGCGTCACCTCGCCGCGGTCACCTTCTCGCGGTCACTCCGCCGCGGTCACCTCGCCGCGGTCACCTCGCCACGGTCACTTCGCCGCGGTCACCGACGTCGCCGTGACCGTGCCGTCCGAGCCCGCGCTGCCTTGGATCGTCACCGACTGGCCCGCCTTCACGTCGGAGACCTTGCCCTTCGTGGCCGTCGAGACGCTGGTCTTGCCGTCCGTCTTCACGGTCACGACCTGACCGTCCGACGTCTCCACATAGATCGTCGTGCCGTTGACCAGCTTGACCTTGCCCGTGGTGGCCGTAGTCGCGGTCGACGCCCCGCCCGGCACGCCGCCCTGAGCCTGCCCACCTGGCGCGCCGCCCTGGGCCTGGCCGCCGCCGAAGTTCGGCATGCCGCCCGCGCCGCCGTAGCCGGCCCGGTTCTGCCCGCCGCCGAAGCCCCGCCCCGCGGCGGCCGGCGTGTCGGCACTCCCCCACTGCTTCTGCGCCTGCAGGCCGCCGGCGAACCCGCCCACCAGCAGCACGATCCCGGCCAGCACCAGGGTGCCCCGATTCCACCAGCGACGCGGGGCAGCCCGGGCCAGCTCGGCCGCGAGCCCATCATCCTGCGACCCGGGGATGTCCGGGCCGGAGGAGGGCGAGCCGGAGGAGGCCGAGCCAGAAGAGGCCGAGCCGGCAGAAGGGGAGCCGGGAGAGGCGGAGCCGGTGGGCACGGTCGGGATCACCGCGGTGTCGTCGTGCAACGGGTTCACAGCAGGGGTCCTCACTCGTAGCGCAGCGCGTCGATGGGCCGCAGGCGGGCGGCGCGCCCCGCGGGCAGGCCGCCGAAGAACAGTCCGATCGCGATCGACACGCCCAGGGCGAGCCCGACCGAGCTCGGCACGATAACCGGTTTCACCCCGACGATCTCGAAGCTGCTGCCGATCAGCGCGGCCGCCACCCCGAGGGCGCCGCCGAGCACGCTGAGCAGGGTGGCCTCGATCAGGAACTGGGTCAGGATCGTGCGCCGGGGTGCGCCCAGCGCCTTGCGGATGCCGATCTCGCGGGTCCGCTCGGTCACCGTGACCAGCATGATGTTGGTGATCCCGATGCCGCCGACGAGCAGGCTGATCGCGGCCACCGCGCCGAGCAGCGTGGTGAAGGTGTCGGCTGTCTCGGTCTGGGTCTCGAGCAGCTGCGAGGCGTTCTGGATCCGGTACGGCGTGGTGGTCGAGCCGTCGGCCACGGACATCTTCTGGTTCAGGATCGCCGACACCTGCGACTGCACGGCGTCGACCTGATCGGGGGCCGCCGCCTCGACCAGGATCGAGGTGAGCGAGCCGTAGCCGGTGAGCACCTGCCGCACGGCGGTCAGCGGCGCTATCGCGGTGTCGTTGGCGTCCTGGAAGCCGGTCGAGCTCTTCTCGTCGAGCACGCCGACCACGGTGAACAGCGCGCCGCCCACGGTCACCTGCTGGTCGATTGGGTCGACGCCGGGGAACAGCTCCTCGGCCACGGTCGACCCGATCACCACCACCCGCCGGCCCTGGGCCTCGTCGTCGGCGGTGAAGGCGGCCCCACGACCGACCGGCGTGTTGGAGGCGGTGAACCAGCCCGGCGTGGTGCCGACGAACGAGTTGACGTCGTGGTCGGTGCCCTCGTACGTGACCGTGGCCGCCGCGCTGACCACCGGCGACACCGACCGTACGTCCGGCGCGAGCACCGGGTCGGCCAACGCGTCCGCCATCTCCTTGGTGATCGCGGTGCTGGTCGAGCCGCCGCGCCCGGTGCTCATCACGGTGATGGTGTTGGTGCCCAGGGCCTCGATCCGGTCGCTGATCGCCTTGGCCGAGCCGTTGCCCACCGCGACCAGCAGGATCACCGCCGCCACACCGATCAGGATCCCCAGCATGGTCAGGGCTGACCGCAGCTTGTTGGCCGACAGCCCGCGCAGGGCGAACCGGACGATCTCGTAGAAGGTCATACCGTCACCGGGGCCTGCCGGGCGTCATGCACGATCCGGCCGTCGACCAGGCGGATCAGCCGCTTCGTGCGATCGCCCACCTCGGGCTCGTGCGTGATCAGCACGATCGTGCGGCCGGCCGCGTTGAGCTCGTCGAAGACCGTGAGCACGTCCTCGGTCGAGCGGGTGTCGAGGTTGCCGGTCGGCTCGTCGGCCAGCAGCAGGGCGGGCTCGGTGACCAGCGCCCGGGCCACGGCGACCCGCTGCTGCTGGCCGCCGGAGAGCTGGTTGGGCTCGTGGCGCGCCCGGTCGGCCAGCCCGACGAGGTCGAGCGCGGCCATCGCCCGGCGGCGGCGCTCGCGGGGTTTGACCCCGGCGTACGCGAGCGGGAGCTCCACGTTGGCCACTGCCGACGTACGGGGAATGAGGTTGAAGGCTTGGAAGATGAACCCGATGAGCCGGTTGCGGGCGAGGGCGAGCTGCCGGTCGGCCAGGCGGCTGACGTCGACGCCGTCGAGCAGGTAGGCGCCCGAGGACGGCACGTCGAGCGCGCCCAGGATGTTCATCAGGGTCGACTTGCCGGAGCCGGACGAGCCCATGATCGCCACGTAGTCGCCGCGCTCGACGGTCAGCGACACCCCGCGCAGCGCGTGCACGGTCGCCTCGCCCTCGCCATAGATCTTCTTGAGGTCGCGGACGTCGAGGACCGGCCGGCTCATCGTCCGCCCCCGCCCGCCGGGAAGCCGCCGCCGCCGGGACCGCCGCCGCCACCGAGGTTGCCGCCGAAGCCCCCGCCGCCGGGGAAGCCGCCCTGCTGCCCGGCGCCCGTCGTGGTCGTCGTGGCGGTCAGCACCACCTGCTCGCCGGCGTCGACCCCGGAGGTGATCTGGGTGGCGCTGTCGCCCTCGAGCCCGATCTCGACCTGCCGCACCTGCTGGGCCCCGCCGGCCACGACGGTGACCGAATGCCGGTTGCCGACCGTGGTGATCGCGGCCGAGCTGACCATCACCGCGTCGGCGACGCTGCCCGTGGTGACCGCGACGCTCACCGTCTGACCCGCTTTGGCGCCGCTCGGCACCTTGTCGAGCGAGAGCGTCACCCCGTACGTCACCACGGTGCCGGACGTCGTCGCCGAGGGGTCGACAGCGCTCACCTTGGCCGTGGCCGTCGTGCCGCTGAGCGCGTTCCACGTGACCGTCGCGGCCTGCTTCTCCTTGAGCTTGGTCGCGTCGGCCTCGGCGAAGGCGGCCGTGATCTGCATCTTGGTCAGGTCCTGGATCTCGACGAACCCGCTGCTGCTACTGCTGCTGCTCGACTGCTCTCCCCCGGTCTGCCCGCCGCTCGACTGGGTGCTTCCGCTGCTGCTGCTGCCCAGCGTGCCGTTCACCGCGGTGACCGTGCCCGCCATCGGCGCTTCCAGCACGGTGCCGTCGACCGCCGCCTCCGCCTCGTCCACGGCCAGTTCGGCCTGCTGCACGGCGTTGTCGGCGATGGACGTGTCGGAGCCGGCGTCCTCGGCCCGCTCCAGCGAGTCCCGGGCGGCGTCGAGGTCGGCGTTGGCCGCGTCCAGGGAGCGCTGCGCGTCGGCCGGGTCGACCTTCGCCAGCACCTGCCCCTTGGTGACTTTCTGGCCGACCCGCACATTGATCGCGGTTACCGTGCCGCCGGTGCCGAAACTGGCCGTCGCCGTGCTCGCGCTCTCCACCGTCCCGTCCGCGGTCACGGTCTTGGTGACGGTCCCCTGCTGAACGGCGACCGTGCGGGTCGCGGCGTTCGCGGCCGGGGTGGCGTCAGGCCCGGCGAGGGTCCGGTAGGCCCAGAAACCCCCGGCCGCGAGGACGACGCCGAGAGCGGTGTTGACCACCACCACGGGACGTCGCAGGTTGAGGCGCGCTGACATGCCGGACACTGTGTCGGCCCGTCCTCGGAGCAGCTTCCGCACAACCTCGGAGCCACCTATGAATTAAGGCCTGTTTCGTGGCTGGGGCGGGGCTGCTGCCACCCCAGCCACGAAACAGGCCTTAAGTCGGCAGCAGCACCCGGAAGGTCGCGCCGCCGCCGGGGGTGGGTTCCAGCTCGACCCAGCCGCCGTGGCCGTGCACGAAGGCAGCCACGATCGACAGGCCCAGGCCGGAACCGCCGCCCTTGCCGCGGTAACGGCTGGAGTCGGCGCGATAGAGGCGCTCGAAGACGCGCGGCGCGTGCTCCTCGGGGATGCCGAGGCCGTTGTCGCTCACCTCGAGCAGCGCGAACCGGTCGGCGGTGGGTGACTGCGGGCCCGAGACGACGACGCCGGGGGCGGGCGGCCGGGGCGCGGACAGCCCCACCCGTACGGTGATCTCGGTGTCGGGCGGCGTGTGCTGCAGGGCGTTGGCCACGAGGTTGGTCGCGATCTGACGCAGCGCGTGCTCGTCGCCCAGCACGGTCGGTGGCTCGAACGTCTCCTCGTCGTCGTTCAGGCTCACCAGGTGCACGACCCGTTCAGGCGCGCGGGCGTGCGCGTCGCGGACCGTGTCGACGGCGACCTCGAGCAGGTCGACGGGCTTGCGGGCGAGCGGGCGCTGCTGGTCGAGCCGGGCCAGCATCAGCATGTCCTCGACCAGCAGGCTCATCCGGCCGGCCTCGGATTCGATGCGGTCGAGGGCCGGGCCGGGCGCCACCCCGCCGCGGCGGTGCAGCTCGGCGAAGCCCTTGATCGAGGTGAGCGGGGTGCGCAGCTCGTGCGAGGCGTCGGCCAGGAACTGGCGCATCCGGCTCTCGGAGGCCGTACGGGCGCTGACCTCGGCCTCGATCCGGCCCAGCATCGAGTTGAGGGCCAGACCCAGCCGGCCCGGCTCGGTGTGCGGGTCGGCGCCGGTGACGCGGCCGCTGAGGTTGCCCCCGGAGATGTCGGTGGCCAGGCGTTCCATGTCGTTCAGGGGGCGCAGGCCCAGCCGTACGACGAAGGCCGCCCCGAGACCGAGGAGCGCCAGCACGAGCAGGCTCACCCCGCCCAGGATCAGCATCAGCAGGTTGATGGTCTCCTTGAGGTCGACCAGGGAGACGCCGCCGACCGCGAACCCGCCGATCCGGTCGTTGCGCACGGCGATCATCCGCCACTTGCTGCCGTCCGCCGCGACCACCGTGTACGGCTGGCGGAAGCCCGGCGAGTCGGCGGCCTTCTCCAGCGTGGGCACCGCCGGCAGGTCGTCACCGGCCGAGGAGATGCGCGTGACCTCCACCAGGCCGTTGCCGACGAACAGGTATTTCAGCTGGTCGGGACCGAGGATCTTGACGTGGCCGCCGCCGCCCGGCGGGCCCGCGAAGACGTCGACCTGCCCGCTGCGGCGCACCTCGTCGGACTCGGGCACGGCCTGCGACAACGGGCCGGCCATGATGCGCAGCTGGTCGTCGATGCGCTCCTGCAGATAGCTGCGGATCAGCACCAGACCGGCGACGTTCGCGACGAGCAGCCCGAGCGCGGCCAGCCCGGCCACCACCAGCACCAGGCGCGAGCGCAGGGTCCAGTGCCGCCAGCGCCGCAGGCCCTTCCAGTTCCCCCGTGAAAGCGTGATCATCTCAGTCGTCGCTGCCGCGGGGCAGGCGCAACGCGTAGCCGACGCCGCGCACGGTGTGGATCAGCGGCGGCTCGGTCTTGTCGATCTTGCGGCGCAGGTAGTACACGTACGACTCGACGATGCGGCCGTCGCCCCCGAAGTCGTACTTCCACACCCGGTCCAGGATCTGCGCCTTGCTGACCACCCGGCCCGCGTTGACCAGCAGGTATTTGAGCAAGTTGAACTCGGTCGGCGAGAGGTCGACCGGCCGGCCCGCCCGGCGCACCTCGTGGGCGTCCTCGTCCATCTCGAGATCCGCGTAGCGCAGCACACCCCGCTCGCCGGGCGGCTGGAGGCCGGGCTGGGTGCGGCGCAGGATGGCCCGGATCCGCAGCACGACCTCCTCCAGGCTGAACGGCTTGGTGACGTAGTCGTCGGCGCCGGCCGAGAGCCCGGACAGGCGATCCTCCAGGGCGTCGCGGGCGGTCAGGAACAGCACCGGCACCCGCGAGCCGGTCGCCCGCAGCCGCTTGGCGATCTCGAAGCCGTCCAGGTCGGGCAGCATCACGTCGAGCAGCACGAGGTCGGGCTCGAACTCCTGCACCGCGACCAGCGCCCGGTGACCGGTCTCGGCCACCCGCACGTCGAACTCGACGAGACGCAGGGTCGCGCTGAGCAGCTCGGAGATGTTCGGCTCGTCGTCGACGATCAGCACCCGGGCGGCACGGGCCGGGGCCTCGCCGAGAGCTATCGAGGAGCGGGAATCAGTCAGCACCCCGAAGGAGTATCAACGGCACCTAGGAATTCCCTATGAACTTGTGCTGAGTCAGCTGGGTCCCTGTCAACTTGCTGACAATCACCACGACCGTACGATCTCGTCGCCCTCGGCCAGGCCCTTGGTGATCTCGGTGTATTGATCGCCACGCAGGCCCACCGAGACCTCCGTACGGGCGCCGTCGCGGAGCACCGTGCCCCGGTCACCCGCCACATCGTGCACGGCGGTGGTCGGCACGCGCAGCGCCTCCTCGGTCGCTCCGGTCGTCACGCGCACCGAGGCACTCTGCCCGACCAGCAGATCCTTGGGCGAGGAATCGAAGGACAGCAATACGCCGAACCGGACCAGGGTGCCGTCGCTGGTGCCGACCGGGTCGACCTGCACCACGGTGGCCTGGAACTCCTGGCCCGCGCGGTCGGCCAGCGTGACCACGGCCGGCTGCTCGACGGCGAGCCGGTCGGCGTCGGCCTCGGGGAAGGCCGCGCTGATCTGCATGTCGTAGACATCGGCCAGCGTTATAAATGCGTTACCTGCCGTGACCTGGCTCCCGACCTTGCCGCCGACGGTGAGAATCCGGCCGGCGATGGGCGCCTTGATCGTCGCCCCGGCCAGGGCCTCCTCGGCCTTCTCGAGCGCGGTGGTGGCCTGGGTGACCCGCTGCTGCGCACTCAGAATGGCGTCCCCACTCTGCTGTCCACGCTCGGTGCCGCAGGCGCCGCCGCTCTCCGCACCCCCGGTCGGGTTGCCGCCGGTCGGAGCGCCGCCCGTCGATCCGCCCCCGCCAGCCGACGTGCCACCCCCTGTCGCGCCACCTCCCGACGCGCCACCTCCCGACGCGCCACCTCCACCCGGCGAACTACCCCCATCCGACGCGCCACCCCCACCGGGCGAGCCACCCCCACCTGTGGGGCTCGCGGTCTTGGTCGGCGTGGTGGTCGTGGGGCGAGCCGACGGCGTGCCACCGGCGGTGGGTGTGGCCGATGGCGACGGATAGGCCGCCGGGACGTTCGCGGCGCAGGTGGGTGCGGCCGACGCGGCGTCCTCGGCTTCGTCCAGCGCGTCCTCGGCGTCGTCGAGGGCGTCCCGCGCGTCGTCCACGGCCTCGGCGGCATCCGTGTCGTCAACTTTGGCGAGCGCCTGCCCGGCCGTGACAGTGGTCCCCGCCCGTACGGAAATGCTCTCCACCGTGCCCGCCACCGCGAACGACAAGCTACGCGTCTGCGCCGGCTGGACAGTCCCGGTCGTCGCGACCGCACTGGTCACCGCACCCCGGTCCACCGCCACCGTCGCCGCCGCGACCGGCTTGGCCACCGCGTCAGCCGTCAGCGCCCGCACCACTCCGAAGGCCACCAGCGCGAGCACCACGACCGCCGCCGCACCCCAGACCCAGCGCCGACGACCGGCCAGTGCTTCACCCATGGCCCGGAAGTGTGGCCGCCGGTCCTCGCGACCGCCTTCAACCCACCTCGGAGTTGCCTCGGAGCCGAGCCGCCACCCGGGTGAGGTCGTCGCGCCTCAGGGCCGGGCAGCGGCCCAGGTCAGGTGGTTGCGCGTCGGGCGCGGGGCGTGATTGGGGTCAGGTGGTCGCGCCCCGGAACCGGGCAGCGGCCCAGATTAGGTGATCCCGACTCGGACCGGGCCGCGACCCGGGTCAGGTCGTGGCGCGTCGGAGCCGGGGCGCGACCGGTCAGGTGGTTGCGCCGCGGAGGCGGGCGGCGGCTCGGGTGAGGTGGTCGCGTTCGGGCATGTTGGTGGCTGCGTAGGCGGCCTCGGCGTAGAGGTCGGCTGCTCGTTCGCGGTCGCCTGCTCGTTCCAGCAGGTAGGCGCGCACCGCGAGGTAGCGGGGCACCGCGGGGTCGACCTTGTCGAGTTCGGCCAGGCCGGCTTGGGGGCCGTCGGCCTCGCCGATGGCGACCGCGCGGTTGAGTCGCACCACCGGGCTGGCGGTGAGCTCGAGCAGTTCGTCGTACCACTCGACGATCTGGACCCAGTCCGTCTCGGCGGCGCTGGGGGCGTCGGCGTGCAGGGCGGCGATCGCGGCCTGGGCCTGGTATTCGCCGAGCCGGTCCCGGGCCAGCGCGGCCTGCAGGATGTCGACGCCCTCGGCGATCAGCGTGGTGTCCCAGCGCGACCTGTCCTGCTCGGCGAGCGGCACGAGCCGGCCGCCGGGGCCGGTGCGCGAGGCCCGGCGGGCGTGGTGCAGCAGCATCAGGGCGAGCAGGCCGGCCACCTCGGGCGCGTCGGTCGCCGCGGCCAGCTGGCGGGTGAGCCGGATCGCCTCGGCGGACAGGGTCTGTTTCGTGGCTGGGGTGGGTGCGAGGCCGGGTCCAGATTTCGTCTGGTGGTGGCCCGGGGAAGCCTGGCTCCCGGGGTTGGAACCGGGCTTTCCCGGGACGCCGCCAGGCGGGATCTGGGCCCTGCCGCAGCCCCGCCCCAGCCGCGAAACAGACCCTGGGTCGACGTCGCCGCCGTAGCCCTCGTTGAACACCAGGTAGAGCACGCGCAGCACGGTGCCTAGCTCGCCCGGGCGGTCCAGCGGCTGCCCGGCTAACTGGCGTTTGGCCCGGGTGATCCGCTGGGCCATGGTCGCCTCGGGGACGAGGTAGGCGGCTGCGATCTGCCGGGTGGTGAGGCCGCCGACCGCGCGCAGGGTCAGGGCGACGGCCGTCCCGGGTGACAGCGACGGGTGTGCGCACAGGAAATACAGCCACAACGAGTCGTCGGTGGACTCGGCTGGACCGGGCACGGGCTCGGCCTCGACGGCTAGCTCCCGCCGCTGCCGGGCGGACTCCGATCGTACGGAATCAAGGAACTTGCGCCAGGCGGCGGCGACCAACCAGCCCTGGGGGTCTCGGGGCGGGTCGTCGGGCCACGTCTCCAGCGCGCGGATCAGGGCCTCCTGCACGGCGTCCTCGGCCGCGGCGAAGTCCGCCCCGCGCCGCACGACGATGCCGATCACGGCGGGGACGAGCTCGCGGAGGAGGGCGTCGTTCACTCGGTGACCGTGGGCGGCGCGGTCATGAACGGGCGGACCTCGAGCCACTCCTGGATCGGCCGGCCGCCCGCGCCGGGGGCGTCCGACAGCTCGGCGGCCAGCTCCAAGGCCCGCTCGTACGACTCCACGTCGATGATCATCCAGCCCGCGATCAGATCCTTGGTCTCGGCGAAGGGGCCGTCGGTGACGGGCGGCCGGCCCGCGCCGCCGGAGCGGACGAACGTGCCCTGCGTGGAGAGCGCCTGCCCATCGACGAACTCACCGGTGGACTGGAGCTTCGCGGCCCAGTCCTGCATGTAGCGGACGTGCGCGGTGACCTCGTCCGGGGTCCACCGGTCCATCGGCACGTCGTTGGTCGGCGCTGGGGCGCCCCGGTAGTGCTTGAGCAGCAGATACTTGGCCATCGGAACAGTCCTCTCAGAGCTTCGCGGCGCGCTCGCGGACGAGCTGCTCGACCGCGGTGGGCAGGGTGGTCTCGAAGTCGATCAGTTTGGCCCAGGTCGGGGTGACGACGATGCGCACCATCCCGTCGTACAGGGAACGCACCTCGGCCTCCCACCCGACGCGCTGCTCGGGCGTCATCTTGTAGCTGCCGTTCATCTGCAGGAACTCCTCGGGGATGCCGTCGACGACGTCGAGCTCGGCCCGGCCGCGGATCAGCAGGATCTTGGGCGGGTGCACCTCGGTGTCGATCGTCAGGGCGACCGCCGGGTTGTGCCGCAGCGAGGGCAGCTTCGGAGAGTTCTTGGTAGTGCAGAGGACGATCTGCGCGCCGTTCCAGGTGAAGGCGATCGGGATGCTGCGCGGGGTGCCGTCCTTGGCCACGTAGGCCAGCCGGGTCAGGTCGCGGGCCAGCAGTTCCCGGCTGAGCGGGCGGGTCAGGACCTCGGTGATCTCGTGCTGTTCCATCGTCGTCGGCTCCTTGTGATGTCGTCTCGCATCGGGGACGAAGCCGACGCGGGGATCTCGACATCAACCGCGGAACTTTTTCCGAAGGCGCCCGCGGCCGGGCCCGACGGGGCGCGACCGGGAGGTGCGGGGCGCGGCCGGGAGGTGCCGGGGCGCGACCGCGAGACGCTGGGGCGCGACCGCCAGGCGCCGGGGCGCGACCGGGAGGTGCCGGGGCGCGACCGCGAGACGCCGGCGACAGTCTCCGCCGGGAGCGACCACAGGCTCCGCACAGCGGCTTCGAGCGAACTCCGAGGCGGCGCCGACGCGGTGGCGAGGTCGGGCCGCTTGGGTGGGGCGGCATCAGAAACCGGCACAGCGTCCGGCGATCTTTGGGCGCGGAAAGAAGGCATCGTGTTCAGAGACAAGTCTTACCGCCGCGCGGCGGGGCTGCTCGTCGCATCGGCTGCGATGGCGCTGGCCGCGGCCTGCGGCGGCGATTCCGGGGACACGAACGGCGACGGCGCGAACAGCGGCGGGCAGAACGGCGCATTCACGGCGTATACGGATTGCCTCAAGAGCAACGGCGTCACGATCACGATGCCGTCGGGCGGTCCCCGCGAGGGCGGCCGGCCCTCTGGCGCGCCGGGCGGATTCCCCTCCGCAATGCCTCGGCCCTCGGGCAGCGCCGGCCCAGGCGGTCGTGGCTTTCCTGGCGGCGGCATGTTCGGCAAGCCGGACGACGTCGACGACGCCACCTGGCAAAAAGCGCAGGAGGCCTGCTCATCTCTCCGCCCGTCGGGGCGCCCCGGCGGCCGGGGCAACGGCCAGAACGCCGCCTATCAGAACTGCCTCGAGGAGAACGGCGTGACCGACCCGTCGAAGCTCGACACGACCGACGCCACGGCCAAGAAGGCGATCGAGACCTGCAAGGTGCTGCAACCCACGACCGCGCCCAGCGCCTGACACATTCTCCGCGTCGGCGTTGCCGCACCCCCCGTTGTGGCAACGCCGGCGCGGTTCAGGCCCGGCGGCCCTGGGTGTCGAGGCGGGACCAGCGGTCGGCCAGGTCGCGCCGGCGGCAGGCGACCAGATGCCCGGCCAGGATCGCGGGCTGCCCGCCGCGCACGCAGGCGTCGGCCCCGGCGGTGAGCACCGCGGCGACCAGCTCGGCCGGGGCCTCCTCGTCGACCAGAGCGACGATCATCGTGCGGCCCGGCAGCACCCGGCGGGCGGTGGCGACCTCGCGCTCGGTGGCCCCGGCGAACAGCACGATCTCGTCGGGGCGCAGGTCGTCGAGGTCGCCGGCCCGGCGCACGGACCAGCCGCGGGGCAGATGCTGCGGCAGGCCGGCCACACGCCCCGGATGGCCGAAGTACGCCACGGCGGGCAGCGGTCCCCGCGTACGGGGAAGGGTTGCGGGGTTGATCGGCAGGTCGGTCGCCGTGGCGGTGAAGTCGTGCGTCGCCGTGTTGCGATTGAGCTGAACCAGCATGGCGTTCCCCCTGAGTGCGAACCGTTCTGACACCCCACACGATTCGCCCGCCGGCTGAGTCACCCGTGTGCTCTGCCTGTGCGTTTGTTGTGCACTTGATCGATGCCGGTTGATCAGGCGGAGACCCGGCGCACGACCCGCACGATGTCGGCGGCGGGCAGGTCGGGAGCGGCCCGCCCGCTGATCGCGGCGACGACGGTGGCCGCCAGGTGGGCCCCGACGACCGTCTGATCCGTGGTCACGGTGGTCAGCGGCGGGTCGGCCAGGCGGGCCGGCGGGATGTCGTCGACCCCGATCACCGCGAGGTCGTCCGGCACCGTCAACCCTTCCCCCCGTACGCCGGCCAGGACCGCCAGCGCCACCTCGTCGTTGTACGCGCACACGGCCGTCACCCCGGTCGCGCGCCACCGCCGTACGGCCTCGGCGGCGGCCGCCGGGTCGAGCGGGACGGTCAGCCCGACCGGCGTGGGCAGCCGCAGACCGGCGCAGGCGGCCCGCACCCCGGCCAGCCGCGGCTCGGCGAAGAACCGCACGCGCTCGTCGTCGGGGTAGGCGAAGCCGAGGCGGGTGTGCCCGGCCTGGGTGAGGTGCTCGGCCTGGCGGCGGCCGACCAGCTCCTGCGGCACGGCCAGCGAGCGGCCCTTGCGCCGGCTGACCGCCTCGACGATGGCGACCCCGGCCGAGCGCATGGCGGTGATGTCGGCCTCGGAGAACTCCGTGTACGCGATCACGGCGGCCGGGGTGATCGCCTTCCAGAGCTCGGTCATCGGGCGCTCCTCGCGGTTGCCCGGGTGCACGACCAGGGTCAGGCCGTGCCGGGTGAGCGCGGACGAGAGCCGGCCCAGCATCGAGCCCACCTCGGGGCCGATCGGCCAGTCGGGCAGCAGGCAGAGCACCACGTCGGAGCGGCCGGTGCGCAAGGTGCGGGCGGCGGCCGAGGGGGAATAGCCCAGGCGCGCGGCCGCGTCGAGCACCCGGGTGCGGGTGCCGGCCGAGATAGTCTGGCGGGGCGTGTCGTTGAGGACGTAACTGACCGTGGCCCGCGAGACCCCGGCCAGCCGGGCGACGTCGGCGCTGGTGACCCGTTTGGTGGTTGACTCACTCATGGGATCGCCGCCTCCTCGTACTGACAATCCCAACTTACACGTGTAACCATGAGGAGATGAGTTCCGACCTCGTCGCCCTCGTCAAGTCACTCGACCTGCGCGCCAAGGTGCGCCTGCTCACCGGCGCCACGGCGTTCACGCTGGCCGACGAACCGGCGATCGGGCTGCACGAGATGCGCTTCTCCGACGGGCCCACGGGCGTACGGGGGCTGAAATTCACCGGCGGGCGGGTGGTGACCCTCTTCCCCAACGCCACGCTGCTCGCCTCCACGTGGGACGAGCAGACCGCGTACGAGGTAGGCAAGCTTCTCGCCGAGGAAGCCGCCGCGCAGGAGATCCACGTCGTGCTGGGCCCGACGATCAACCTGCACCGCTCCCCGCTGGGCGGCCGGCTGTTCGAGGCGTACTCGGAGGATCCGCTGCTCACCGGGCGTCTCGCCGCCGCGTACGTGCGGGGGATGCAGGACAGCGGCGTCGCGGCCTGCCTCAAGCACCTGGTCGCCAACGAGAGCGAGACCGACCGCAACACGGTGAGCTCGGTGGTCGACGAGCGGACGCTGCACGAGCTGTATCTGCTGCCGTTCGAGATCGCGGTGCAGGACGCCGGCGCGTGGACGATGATGGCGGCCTACAACGACGTGAACGGCGTGGCCGCGACCGAGCAGAACTACGTCAACAACGAGGTCGTCAAGCGCGACTGGGGCTGGTCCGGGCTGATCATGTCGGACTGGTTCGCCACGAAGACCGCCGGCCCGGCCGCGAACGGCGGGCTCGACCTGGTCATGCCCGGTCCGGACGGGCCGTGGGGCGACGCCCTGGTGGCGGCGGTCGAGGCGGGCGAGGTCGACGAGTCCGCGATCGACGACCACGTGACCCGGCTGCTGCGGCTGGCCGAGCGGGTCGGCGCGCTCGGCGAGCCCCGCGCGTGGCCCGTCGACCTGCCCAACCCCGATTCCCCCGTACGCCGGGAGCAGCTCACGAGGCTGGCCGCGCGCGGCATCACCGTGCTCAAGAACGACAACGACCTGCTGCCCCTGAACCGCTCGGCGAACGTGGCGCTGATCGGCCGGCACGCGACCGAGACGATCGACATGGGCGGCGGGTCGGCCGCCGTGAACGCGCCCTACCAGGTCAGCGTGGCCGAGGGCCTGACCGCCCTCCTCGGCGACCAGGTCACGGTGATCGACGGCGTCGACGTGCGCACCCGCCCGGTCCCGGCCCGCGACGGCTTCCTGACCGCCCCCTCGAACGGCCGCCCCGGCATCGACGTCATCCTCTACGACGCCACCGGCACCGAACTCGAACGACGCTTCTGCCCCCAGTCCAAAACAATGATCGGCATGGACGACGACTTCCCGGGCACGGTCACCTCAGCCCGCCTGCTCGCCGACGTCCACGCCCCCACCACCAGCACCTCTTCCGCTGCCGGCTCCCCCGCCCCGAGCACCGACGGGCGGGTCGAGCTGGGCGTTTTCGGTGTTGGTGAGTGGCAGATTGTGGGCGGCGAGTCCTTTGTGCTGCGGTCAGCGGGCGGGATGGGCGAGGAAGTCCTGACGCCGCCCTATCGCACCTTCACCCCGTCGACCGCCCCCGAGCGTCTGGAGGCCACCGTCGCCATCGACGGCATGGGGCTTTTCGGACTTGTCGGTAATGTGGCACCGCGGGAGGCGTCCGACGTGATCGATGATGCCGCGCGGGTCGCGGCCGGGGCCGACGTGGCGGTCGTGGTCGTCGGGCTGACCGAGGAGCAGGAGACGGAGTCGGCCGACAAGAGCACGCTGCGGCTCCCCGGCGCCCAGGACGCGCTGGTCGAGGTCGTCGCCACGGTCGCCGCCCGTACGGTGGTGGTCGTCAACGCGGCCACCCCCGTGCTCATGCCCTGGCTCGAGCACGTCGAGGCGGTGCTCTGGGCCGGGCTGCCCGGGCAGGAGGGCGGGCATGCGGTGGCCGCGGCCCTGCTCGGCGACATCGAACCGGCCGGCCGCCTGGTCACCTCGTTCCCGGCCGCCGACGAGGCCTCCCCCGCGTGGTCCGTGACGCCGGTCGACGGCGAGGTCGCGTACGGGGAAGGCACTTTCATCGGATATCGCGGACATTTCGCGGGGCGGGCGCCCGAGCCGGCGTTCTGGCTGGGTCACGGGCTCGGGTACGGCGAGTGGGAGTACAGCGACGTGCGGCTGGTGACGGGTGACGCGCCGTCGATCACCGTGACCGTGCGGAACGTCGGCAAGCACCCGAGCCGCGAGGTGGTGCAGGTCTACCTGCGTCCGGTCGAGCCCGACGAGCCCGTACGGCTGGTGGGGTGGACGGCCGTCGAGGTCGAGCCGGGCCGGTCGGCGCGCGTCGTGGTCCGCACCGATCGCCGCATGTGGCGACGCTGGGACGCCGAGTCACATTCCTGGGGCGGTCGGCTCGCCGACGGCGGAGAACTGCTGGTCGCGCGGGGTCTGGGCGACATCCGGGCGACAGTTTCCTGATCGCGGCGGCCGCGCCTGGCATACTCGTTGCCTGCCGTGCCGTACGACTCGTCTGGACTCACGCCGTGACCGCTGCGCCCGAACGCCTGGGGCTCGAGGACATCGAGCTCCAGGCCGCGGTACGCCCGGAAAACGTGCTCGACGCCATGCGGCGCGAGGCGGAACGGCACAAGGCCCTGCTCGGCGAGGGCCGCACGCTGGTGCCGAACCGCTACACGGTCGGCCTCGCGCCGTACGACCACCGCCGCTGGGCGCCGCATGCCACCCAGCTCGCGCAGGATCTGGCCGTCCGCCAGGCCGCCCTGATCGCCGACCAGGCCTGGATCGTCTACGGCGACGTCTCGGTCGAGATCTTCGTGCTGGACGATCTCGACACCGGCACGTTCCGGGTGGCCGCCCTGCTCGAGCCCGACCCGCCCTCGCTGGTCGCCTTCAGCGACGAGGCCGTGGCCACCCTGGTCAGCGCCGAGGGGCAGGTGTGGCCGCTGTCGCCGGGCCTCACGGTGCTGGGACGCGACCGCTCCTCCGGCGTGCGGCTGCGCGACCCGGGAGTCTCCCGCCGCCACCTGATCCTGGAGACCACCGACGACCGCATCACCCTGACCGACCTGGGCTCGCACAACGGCACCCGGGTCAACGGTCACCCGGTGGCCGCGGTCGACCTGCGCCCCGGCGACGTCATCGAGATCGGCGGCACCCAGCTGACGCTCCGCTCGGCCTGAGGCGGCTCAGGCGCCGAGACCGCTGCCGCCGGCCACGGCCAGGTGCTGGCCGGTGATGTAGGCGGCGGCGGGCGAGGCCAGGAAGGCGACCGTCTCGGCGACCTCCGACGCGAGGCCGAGGCGCCCGAAGGGGATGCGCTCGGCCATCGACGCGGTGACCGTGGCCAGCATCTCGGCCGGCATGCCGGACTTGGCCCAGATCGGGGTGTCGGTGGCGCCGGGGCTGACGGCGTTGACCCGGATGCGGCGGGGCGCGAGCTCGAGGGCCAGCGAGGGCACCATGGAGAGCAGGGCGCCGCGGCTGCCGGCGGTGACGCTGCCGCCGGGAATGCCGAGGGTGACGCCGACGCCGATCGTGACGATGACCGAGGCGTGATCGGCCAGCAGCGGCAGGGTCTTCTGGAGGGTGAAGAACTGCCCCTTGGCGTTGGTCGCGAACACCTCGTCGAAGAAGGCCTCGTCGACCTTGTCGAGCGGGGCCGGGCGGCTGATCCCGGCATTGAGGAAGAGCACGTCGAGCGAGCCGAAGCGCTCCTTCGCCTCGGCGGCGACCCGGTCGGTGTCGGGCAGGGACCGCGCGTCGGCCCGGATCACGGCGACGTCGCCGGGAAAGTGGTCGCGCGCCTCGGCCAGCGTGGCGGGGTTCTGGCCGGTGACCATCACCCGGTAGCCGCGTTCGTGCAGCAGGTCGGCGGTGGCCCGGCCGATCCCGGTGGTGCCCCCGGTGATCAGGGCGGCAGGTGCGGGCATGATGCCCTCGCTTTCTCGTGGGTGAGCTTCCACCCTGCGCCCGGTGATCGCCGGCGGGCCAATGAATGATTCGTATCCGGTAATACGATTTGCGCATCACCGCAGTAGAGTGGCCGGATGACGGACGACGCCGACCTCGACCTGCGGCTGGTGCACGCGTTCACCGTGGTGGCCGAGCACCGCCACTTCGGGCGGGCCGCCGAGGCGCTGCACACCACCCAGCCGTCGCTGACCCGCCAGATCGGCCGGCTCGAGCAGCAGATGGGCGCCCGCCTGCTCGACCGGTCGCCGCGCGGCACCACCCTCAGCGAGGCCGGCGAGATCTTCCTGCCACTGGCCCGGTCCCTGCTGCGCGCGGCCGGGCAGGCGAAGATCCGCACCCGGGCCGCCGCCCAGCCGAGCCGCATCACCATCGGCCGTACGATGAATTTGATCGTCACGTCCGCCGTCGCCGAGCTGCGCCGGCGGCACCCCGACGCGGAGGTCCGGACGGTCCACCTGGACTGGAACGAGCCCCGCCC
Organism: Paractinoplanes lichenicola; assembly: GCF_016785085.1. GTDB lineage: Bacteria > Actinomycetota > Actinomycetes > Mycobacteriales > Micromonosporaceae > Actinoplanes > Actinoplanes lichenicola. Next base: position 42,587 of record NZ_JAENHO010000021.1, on the reverse strand, counting down.
CGCCCTGCTCGACCATCGCGTCGACGTGGCGCTGACGCGGCTGCCGTTGCGTACGGAAGGGTTGCAGGTGACCGTCCTCTACGACGAGCCGCGCGTCCTGCTCGTCCCGGAGGGCCACCGGCTGGCGGGCAAGGAGAGCGTCACCCTCGACGACATCGCCGACGAGCCGATGCCCCGGGCCGACGATCCGGAGTGGAACGCGGTCTGGCGGGTCGACCCCCGCCCGGGCGGGCGGCCCGCACCCGGCGGCCCCCTCCTGCGGCACGCCGAGGACAAGGCCGAGCTGGTCGCCGCGGGCGAGGCCGTGGCCATCATCCCGGCCGGCGAATACGTGAGCCGCCTGCGCCCCGGCCTGACCACCGTCCCCCTGGCCGGCGTCGACCCGGCCCACGTCGTCCTGGCCACCCGGGCCGGCGACCGCGGACGCCTGGTCAGCGCCTTCCGCAAGCTGGTCACCGACCACGTTCGCGACTCAAGCCCGTCCCGTGATGACGTTGCCGGCGCTGCGGGGCAGGCGGAACGCCTCGATCGCCGGGAAGATCAGCAGGATCGCCAGCACGATGAAGGCGACCCGGAACGAGTCACCCACGCGTAGGAGCAGCGCTCCCAGAGCCACCCCCAGCCCCGCGCCCAGTTCCTGGATCGTCGACATCAGGGTGTTGGCGCTGGTCATCCGGGGCGGGGGCACGTCGGCGAAGGCGATCGTGTTGTAGGTGGTGAAGCCGGTCGACCGGAAGACGCCGCTCAGCAGCAGGACGGCCAGCGTGACGACCAGCGGGGTGCCGGCCTCCAGGAAGGCGATGCCGGCCAGGCAGGCGGCGGAGGCCAGCACCGAGCCGAGCATCACCGTACGGATGCCGAAGCGGCGCATCAATGGAGTGGTGGCCGGCTTGATGCCGATGTTGCCGGCGAACAAGGCGATCACCAAGAACCCGGCCTGGGCGGCGGTCCAGCCGAAACTGAGCTGGAACAGCAGCGGCAGCAGGAACGGGATGGCGGTGATGATCGCGCGGAACAGCGAGCCGCCGACGGCCGTCGCGCGGTAGGTGCGTACGCGGAAAATGCCCAGGTCGACGAGCGGGTGGGCGGACCGCCGGAGGTAGGCCGTGGTGACGGCCAGCGCCGCGGTGGCCAGCACGAGCAGGCCGATCGCGAGCGGCCAGCGGGGGCGCTGCCCGGCGATCAACTCCAGGCCGGCCACCAGCGCCGCCGTGCTCGCAGCGACCAGCAGGAAACCGCGCCAGTCGAGCGGGCGGGGCCGGTCGGCGCGCACATCCGGGACGAGCCGGCGGGCCAGCACCAGCGCGGCGATCCCGAGCGGCACGTTGATCAAAAAGATCAACCGCCAGGACGCGTACGTGCTCAGGACGCCCCCGAGCGCGGGGGCGATCAGCGGGGCCGCCAGCGCGGGCCAGGTCAGATAGGCGATCGCGCGCACGAGGTCGGTCTTGGCCGTCGTGCGGATCACGACCAGGCGGCCGACCGGCACCATCAGCGCGCCGCCGACCCCCTGCAGCACCCGGGTGCCGACCAGCATCGGCAGGCTGACCGCGAGGGCGCACCCCACCGAGGCCACCGTGAACACGACCAGCGCGGCGGCGAACACGCGGCGGGCCCCGAACCGGTCGGTCAGCCACCCGCTGATCGGGATGAGCACGGCCAGCGTGAGCAGATAGGCGGTGATCGCCACGTTCACGCTGACCGGCTCAACCCCGAGATCCTCCGCGATGTGCGGCGCCGCCGGGGCGATCACCGTCGCGTCGAGGATCTCCATGAAGAACGCGCCCGCCACCAGCAGCGCAAGACCCCGGGCCCGACCGTCCATACCTCGATCATGGGGCCGCCCACCAGGTCAGCGGTAGTGGCCCCCGGGCAGGAACTGGGCCGGGCGCAGGGCGCGGGCGGTGATGCGGACGTCGCCGATCCAGCCGTAGAAGCCCTGGCCGTATTTGAGGTCGAAGGACGTCGCGCCGAGGGTGAAGGGGCGGCCGACCGTGGCGATGCCCTGGGCGGGCTGGGTGGGGTTACGGGCGATCTTGGAGCCGTTCACGTAGACGAGCGAGCGCTTGCCGTCGTTGACGACCGCCAGGTGCTGCCAGACGCCGGTGGGCAGGGCGTGGCTCCAGTGGGTCGGGTTGTGATCGCCGACCTCGGAGTAGAGCACGTACTGCAGGAACCGCTCGCCCGAGATGTTCAGGCTGCACGTGGGCTCCAGGTCGGACCAGCCGCTGTGCTTGCCGGCGTCGCCCGCGCGGCCCTCCCAGCTCAGGATGCCCATCCAGGAGTGGTCGCCGACGAACGGCTCGGGCAGCTTGACGAAGGCCTCGATCGTGTAGCCGTCGAGGAACTTCGCGCTGTTCAGCGGCGCGTTGCCGGCGGTCTGCAGGATCGCGCCGCGGTCGGGGCCCTTGCCGCCGTCGAAGCGCAGGCTGGCGTGGGCGGGGGCGCCGACGTGGTGCTCCTCGGAGACCGTCAGCGTCTCGGCGGTGCTGTTTGCGAGACGCCGTACGGTCAAATGGTTGCCCTTGCCGCTGAGGTCGCGCACGGTCGCGCCGTCGGCGACGCTCTGGCCGGCCTGGTCGAAACGCCAGTAGGCGGCGGTGTGCCGGTCGACGACCTGGGCCGCCGGGCGCGGCGCGGGCTTGGGCTCGGGGAACCGGGCGTCGAAGTCGAACTCCAGGCTGAACCGGTCGACGTCGCCGGTCAGCTCGATCGTCTCGGACTCGAGCGGGGTCCGCTTCTCGGGGTCACGGGCCAGGAACCAGGGCGCGAACGTCTCCACGTCGATCCGGTTACGGCCCAGGTCGAAGCGGTACAGCCGGATCATGCCGGCGCCGCCGTAGTAGCGGTCCTGGTAGTTGGTGATGTGCACGTGGACGTCGTTGCCCTTGGCGTTCTTCAGGGTCGTGCGCCCGGGCGGCCAGTAGTGCCCGTTGAGGGTCAGGAAGATCTGATCGTTGTCCTTGATCAGGTTGTCCCAGAGCCGCTGGCCGTTGCCCGACAGGTACGCCTTCCCGGCGTCGTCGGCGTACGCGAGGTCGTGGGTCGTGACGACCGTCGGGTTCTGGTGCTGGTTCATGATCGACTTGGCCCAGGCGATGCCGCTGTCCGAGATGCGCCAGTCGAGCGCCAGGATCAGCCACTTCTTGCCGGCCGCGGTGATCAGGTGGGCGCTGTTGTAGCCGTCCTTGGACGTACCGAGGAAGGTCTTGGACTTGCTCTGCCGCTCCGGACCGAAAACGCGCAGGTAAGGGCTGTCGCCGCGCTGGTCGTCCTTCGAGCCGTCGATGTCGTGGTTGCCGGCCAGCACGCTGTACGGCAGCTTCCCGTCGATCTTCGTGAACGTCTGCCCGGCCAGCACGATCTCCTGCTCGGTGCCGTGCTCGGTGACGTCGCCGAGGTGCGTCAGGAAGGCGATGTTGTCCTCGGCCCGCTGCTCCAGCAGATAGCTGAAGGTCTCCTTGAGCGGCGCCGGGTCCGAGCTGTCGGCGTCGAACAGATATTGGGTGTCCGGCAGCACGGCGATCGCAAACCGCGGATCATCCTGATCGAACTTGGCCGGCGCGGCGTGGGCCACCTCGGGGGCGGCGGTCGTCACGAGCGTCGCGGCCGCGGCCGCCTTGAAAAGATTCCGTCGTTCCACGCCGATCAATATGTCGGCCGTCGATCAACACCAGGCAGCCACACCACAAACTTCAGACGGCGCCTTTCCGGGCCTTGGGATCGGTCCAGACCGAGGCCTGATCCCACAGCCGCTGGAACATCTGGGCCCGTTCGTCGACGCGGCGTGTTGATGGCGTTACCACCGGGGACATCCCGGTCGTGCGCTACGGCCCGGTGTTTCGCCGGGCCGGGCAGGGAACCCCGGTTCCGGCCCGTTGCGGTTGTGGGAGGCGACGAGCGTACGGGAATCTAGGCGTTCCAGGAGTCGATCGCCGGGCGCCCATGGTCGAACCCGAGGATCGACAACGTCGCCGTGCCCAGCTTGAAGCGGCCGCCGTACTCGGCCGGCAGCCCGAGCCACCGCGACCCGACCACCCGCAACGCGTGGCCGTGCCCGATCAGCGCCACGTCTCCCTCGTCCAGCAAGGGCCGGGCCTTTTCCAGCACCCGATCGATCCGCTCGGCGATCTGGGCAGGCGATTCGCCACCGGGAGCCCCGTCGCGGAAGAGCCACCAGTCCGGATCCGTCTCATGAATCGTGGCCGAGGTGATGCCCTCGTACTCGCCGTAGTTCCACTCGGCCAGGTCTTCGGTGGTCTCCGTGACCGAGAGGCCGGCCAGCTCGGCCGTGCGCAGCGCCCGCCGCCGGGGGCTGGAGATCACCGCCACGAAGTCGCGGCCCTTGATGCGGGGCGCGACGGCGCGGGCCTGGCGCTCGCCGTCCGCGGTCAGATCGAGGTCCGTGTACGACGTGTGTTTGCCGTTCGCGCTCCACTCGGTCTGCCCGTGCCGGATCAGCACGATCTCGCCCATGACGGTGACTCCTTAGTCGGCTGGCTTCTTTCTACCCCGCCGCCGCGTGTCTTACAGGAGGTCCTTGAAGTCGACGGTCAGCGCGAACGGGTCCACGACCGTGACCGGCTCGCGACGGCCCACCTCGGCCACCAGTTCCGAAGCGGCCCGGGTGATGCGGGACTGCAGATAGCCGTCCGACGAGTCGGCGCCCCAGTCGTCGGTGGCCGCGAACACCGCCGTCGGCACCACGACCGCCCGCAGGTACGCGAACATCGGCCGCAGCGCGTGTTCCAGGGCCAGCGAGTGCCGGGCCGTCCCGGCCGTGGCCGCGATCAGCACCGGCTTGTCGACCAGCGCGTCCTTGTCGACCACGTCGAAGAACGACTTGAACAGCCCGCTGTAGCTGGCCGTGAAGATCGGCGTGACCGCGATCAGGCCGTCCGCGCCGGCCACCGCGTCCAGCGCCTCTTTCAGGGCGGCGGGCGGGAAGCCGGTCAGCAGGTGGTTGGCGATGTCGTGGGCCAGGTCGCGGAGCTCGATCACCGTGACGTCGAAGTCGTTGTCCTTGACAGCCGCTGCCGTCAGCTGGTCGGCCAGCAGCCGCGTGGACGACGGCTGGCTCAGACCGGCGGAGACGACGACGAGTTTGCGGGTCATGCGGTGACCTCCTGGGCCTTCAAGAGCATCGAGGCGTGGGTGGGCGCGTCCGGCACGTGGGCCGGCTTGAGCGAGGCGAACTCCTTGCGCAGCACGGGCACGACCTCCTCGCCGAGCAGGTCGAGCTGCTCGAGCACGGTCTTGAGCGGCAGCCCCGCGTGGTCGAGCAGGAACAGCTGGCGCTGGTAGTCACCCACGTATTCGCGGAAGCCCAGCGTGCGCTCGATGACCTGCTCCGGGCTGCCCACGGTGAGCGGCGTCTGGCTGGTGAAGTCCTCCAGCGACGGGCCGTGGCCGTAGACCGGCGCGTTGTCGAAATACGGCCGGAACTCCTTCACCGCGTCCTGGCTGTTCTTGCGCATGAAGACCTGCCCGCCGAGCCCGACGATGGCCTGGTCGGGGTCGCCGTGGCCGTAGTGCGCGAACCGCTCGCGATAGAGCGCGATCATGCGCTGGGTGTGCTCCTTCGGCCAGAAGATGTGGTTGGCGAAGAAGCCGTCGCCGTAGAAGGCGGCCTGCTCGGCGATCTCGGGGCTGCGGATCGAGCCGTGCCAGACGAACGGCGGGATGCCGTCGAGCGGGCGCGGGGTCGACGTGAACGACTGCAGCGGCGTACGGAACTTGCCCGACCAGTCGACGACGTGCTCCCGCCACAGCTTGTGCAGCAGCGCGTAGTTCTCGATGGCGAGCGGGATGCCGGCCCGGATGTCCTTGCCGAACCACGGATAGACCGGCCCGGTGTTGCCACGCCCCATCATCAGGTCGACGCGGCCGCCCGACAGGTGCTGCAACATCGCGTAGTCCTCGGCGATCTTCACCGGGTCGTTGGTGGTGATCAGCGTGGTCGCGGTGCTCAGCAGCAGCTTGTCGGTCTGCGCGGCGATGTAGCCGAGCGTGGTGGTCGGCGACGACGAGAAGAACGGCTCGTTGTGATGCTCACCGAGCGCGAAGACGTCGAGCCCGACCTCCTCCGCGTGCTTGGCGATCGTCACGATGTTCTTGATGCGCTCGTGCTCGGTCGGCGTCTGCCCGTTGGTCGGGTCGGTCGTGATGTCGCTGACGCTGAAGATTCCGAACTGCATGACCCGCTCCCTCTGCCCCCGGGACCCGATGAGCCCCGCGTACTGCCACCCTCAACCTCTTTGATCGGGCAACTATTTCAAAATCAAAGAACTCACGCTGCGGCGGAGGTCACATTCCCCGTACGCTCGTCGCCTCCCACAACCGCAGCGGGCCGGAACCGGGGTTCCCTGCCCGGCCCGGCGAAACACCGGGCCGTAGCGCACGACCGGGATGTCCCCGGTGGTAACGCCAGAGACGAGCGATCCTCGAGCGCGATCCGGAGGCGTACCCGGAGGATTGACGGACACGGGTGGTAGGGGGATTGCCGACTTCCCGCTGGATGACGGACATTTAGGGCGGCAATGTTGTGGCGGGCATGTAACGCTCGGAAGTCGTGGGTGAAAACGACCGAAAACTCATCCGAACGGTGACCGGGCGGCGTATCGCTAGGGGAGGGCACATGTCCTAATGTGCAACCCGGCAACGGCGGACGGCTGGAGGATGCGGAGTGACTAGACCGCAACTTACAGTTGAGGAACTGGCCAACTGCGGCACGTTCCCGCGTTCGACCGCCGATCACGTCTGCAGCTGTGCGTCGGAAGGAAAGTCCTGTGGCTGAGAGCGATCCACGTTTGCTGGCGCCGCCTGCCGACGTCGTCACGCCCCTGGTGGGCAACGGCGATGTGGACTGGGACACTTTCGACTCACAGGCTTACTTCAGTCACAACTATGGCGAGCTGCGGCCCGACGACGCCCGCATCATCGAGATCGTGGCCGGCTTCTTCGAGCGCAACGCACCCGGGCGCAACGCCATGCGGCACGCGATCGATGTGGGCGCGGGCGCCAACTTGTATCCCGCGATGGTCATGCTGCCGTACTCCGCGCGGGTGACCTTGTTCGAGCGGGCCTACACCAACCGGGTGTGGCTCCAGCACGAGCTGGCCGAGCCGCACGGCTCGTGGCGCGAGTTCTGGGACAAGATCGCCTCCGGCCGCCCGGAGTACCAGCCGATCAGGAACCCGCTCGGCGTGCTGCACGACCGGGCCGTGGTCGAGAAGGGCAGCGTCTTCAGCATGGCCCCCGACCGCTACGACCTGGGCACCATGTTCTTCGTCGCGGAGTCGATCACCACCCGGACGGATGAGTTCCAGCGCGCCGCCCGCAACTTCGTCAGGGTGCTGCGGCCGGGGGCCCCGTTCGCCGCCGCGTTCATGCGTGACTCCTCCGGGTATGTCGTGAAGGGACAGTTCTTCCCCGCCTGCTCGATCGGCCCGGAAGACGTCGAGAAGGCCCTTGCCCCGGTTGCGCGCAACGTGGACATTGAGATGGTGGAGAGCAACGACCTCCGCGAGGGTTACGGCGGCATGATGGTCGCGACCGGGCGGAAGAAGTAGCGCTCCAACACAGGCCCACGGACGGGTAGGTGACGGCGCACACATGCAGATCCAGCCACGCCAGCAGCTTCTCGACATCTGGCGATCAACGGCACGGGTGTCCTATCACGACGGTGAATGGTTCCCGGGCGGGCGCAGCGGCAACAACTCGATCAGCGATGCCGAGCAGCTGCTCTGCATCATGGCCCCGGCCACCGAGATCCCGCTGTTCCGGCTCGATCGCCCCGACGCGGTCGCCAACGACGTGCTCGACACGTTGCGGCCGGTCGGCGACAACCTGCAGATCCCGCAGCGGCTGTTGCGGGCGCTGCGCAGCTACATCGACCGGTACACCGATCCCGACGGCACCCCGGTCTTCTCCGGCGACTCGTATTTCTCGGTCGACGAGGACGAGGGGGACGGCCCCGGCGTCGAGATCAAGCAGGAGCAGCGCGAGCTCGACGTGGTCGACTCGTTCTCGATCTCGGTCACGCTGATGCTGGCCACGATCGGGTTCACCAAGATCTTCCGGCAGGTCGTCACCCGGGCGTCGCTGCTCAAGCAGGTCGACGAGCTGGAGCGGGCGGCCAACGTGCGGCTGACGGCGGCCATGGCCGGCCTGCTGCGCAGCTTCACGGTCAACGTCTTCACCGCCGAGAGCAACTCCGGTCGTGAGCTGCTGCGCACGGTCAACCAGGAGCGGCGGCCCAACCATCAGGTCGCCGACGAGCTCCGCGAGGCGCTCCGCGAGATCAACGCCCGCCTGCGGGACGACGTCACGATCGGTTCCGGCGCCGCCGAGGGCAACGAGCTCGACAATCCGAACCGGCTTTTCGAGTGCGGCTGGTCCTGGGGGGTCGTCAAGGAGGCGCCCGAGATCGAGACCTCGGCCATGATCGGCGAGCAGCGCGCCGGCGCCGCGCAGAACGCGCCCTACCTCTACTTCACCACCGTGGCGATGGACGCGATCCAGGCGCTCTCGTCGGAACGCACCCGGCTGCTCGGCCTGCTCGACAGCGAGCAGGCCCGCCTCGCGCAGTCGTTGCAGCTGCGCTTCGAGCTCACCCGCTCCTACTGGGCGGCGATCGCCACGTTCGGGTCGGGCCGCTGGCCGATCGAGGACCTGCCGTGGCGCACCACCGATGGCATCGAGTTCGACTACTTCAGTCTGCTCGTCACCGGCGTGGTCATCCAGAACATGCAGGTCGTCCGGCCGACCAACACCGAACTGCGCCGGGTGGCCGAGGTGCTCGAGGAGCTGGCCAACCGCGGCCGCATCACCCGCCGGTCGACGGAGCCCGAGTCCGCCGTCAACGTGCACTATCCGGGCCTGCACTTCCCGCTCGAGGGCAGCGAGGACAACGGCGGCCCCCGGCTGGCCTGGACGGTCGCCGACATCTCGCCCACGCTGTTCAAGCGGGCGCTGACCCTGGCCGACATGGTCGACGACGGGCCGATCCGCTCGCGCCTGCTCGACCTGGCCGACGCGATCTGGTCGCACCTGCAGGAACGGGTGCTGCGCGAGGGCGACGACCACGGGCTGTGGGACAGGCCGGCCGGCGCCTACAAATACCTGCCGGACGAGGTCCGCGAGGTGTCCTGGTATTACACGAAGCGCGTGGTCGACTGTCTGGTCGTGGCGGCGCGGCTGATCAACAACCCGCCGCTGCGCAGCTCCCTGCTCACCCAGATCGCGGCCGACCTGCTCAACGAGGCCGACCACCTCTACGACCGCGAGCTGCTCAACGGCACGACGACCCGCGGCGAGACGTTGCGGGTCGAGCTGGAGCGGATCGGCACCGAGCTGCGGCGGGCGCGGGCCGTGCGCCGCGAGCGGCCCGGCGTGGCCGTGGCGGTGACCGAGGAGGTGCTGCGCAAGCTCGACCGGCTCTCCGCGGCGCGGCGGGCCGACAGCGGGGTCAGCTGAGATGATCCTCTTCGCCACCTCGGACAAGGGCGGCACGGGCCGCTCGGTGACCAGCAGCAACCTGGCCTATCGGCACGCGCTGCAGGGCTACGACGCCTGCTATCTCGACTTCGACTTCGGCTCCCCCACGTCCGGCGCGATCTTCGACCTGCCCGAGGCGCTGGCCGGCGTCGAGGAGGGTGGCCTGCACAGCTATCTGATCGACGGCACGCCCGAACCGCGGCGGATAAACGTGTGGGCCGACTCGCAGCGGGAGGCGCTGCGCAACCGCCCGGCCGGGGCGGGCCGGCTGACGCTGGTGCCCGGCGACGTGGGCCGCGGCGAGTTCAGCTCGCAGCCCGGCGTCGTCGAGCGGTGCGTCACGCTGTTCCAGCGGCTCGACGAGGAGTACGACCTGATCCTGGTCGACCTGAGCGCCGGCCGGTCCTACGCGACCGAGATCGTGCTGGCCGCCACGCAGACCAAGGCGCTGCGCGACGTCGAGGCCCGCTGGCTGGTCTTCCACCGGTGGACCCGGCAGCACATCATTGCGGCCAGCGGCCTGGTCTACGGCCGGCACGGCATCATCGAGACCGGCGGGCATCTGGGCCACGACCCCGAGGCGCTGCGCGAGGCGATCCGCTTCGTGCGTACGGCGGTGCTCGACCCGTCGGCGCCCGATCAGGCCGGCCTGCGCCCCGAGCAGCTGGCCTGGCTCGACGTCTGCAACAAGCGGCTGCAGGAGCTCGCGGCGCGCAAGGGCGTCGGCCGGCTCAACATGATCGGCGAGGTGCCGCTCGACCCGGTGCTGCAGTGGCAGGAGCAGCTGCTCTCCAACGACGACGTGTGGCTGCACCGCACGGCCAACGAGCGTACGGTGGCCGCCTTCGAGGAGCTGTCGAAGAAGATCGTCGACGAGAACGCGTGGGTCGGTCTGTGACGACCGCCGACGAGCTGGCCACCGAGCTTGGCGGGCCGTCCGCGCCGGTCCGCTCGGTTGCGTTGTCGCACCTGTCGCTCGAGCTGGGCCACCTCTACATGGAGGATTTCAACGAGGGCGAGTCCCGGCTGCGGCAGCATTTCGACCGCGTACGCCCGTGGGCCGAGACCGCCGTGCGGCAGACCGAGCAGTCGATCACCAAGGGCCGCCCGCGGATCAGCACGTGTTTCCTGATCGACGACTACTTCACCCGGTTCTCGTCGCCGCGCGAGGTCGTCACCATGCTCGTGGCCGCGGCCGGGGCGGCCGGGCTGACGATCGACTACGTGGCCCGCGAGTCGGGCTGCGCGCGGGCGGGCGAGGTCGACGTGGCCCGCCTGGTGCAGGAACACCTGGTCGACGAGCCGGCCGAGGGCGCCAACGGGCGGCCCGCGACCGGCGTGACCGGCTGGCTGAGCAACGGCGAACGCTCCCCCGGCACGTCGGCGTCGGCGATGGCCGCGCCCCGGCAGTGGCGGCCGCCGCGGCAGAGCGCCGTCCGCAACCACTCGATCTTCGTCGACGTCGAGCTCTGGGCCGACCAGCCGGACGGCGGGCGGCTGTGGTCGTGCCCGTTCCTGGCCGCGGTGTGGCAGCTGCAACGGCTCGGCCTGCTGCGGCACCTGGGCCATCCGATCGCCGACCCGGTGCCGGCCACGCCCGAGACGCTGCCGGTCGAGTGGGAGATGATGGCGCCGATCGTCCAGCTCAACCCGAAGGCCGCGCCCATGCGGGCCTATCGCACCTTCACGGCGCTGGATTCGCGGTTCCTGCCGATCGAACTGGCCGTGCGCACGATCCTCGGCAACGTCGCCGTCGACCCGGTGGCCGCGGAGCAGGTGCTCAAACGGGCCAAGGGTGAGGGGATCGACCTGCCGGACGAGACCGTCGGGCGGATCGGCTACGCGTTCCTCTGAGCCGTCAGCTCGCGGGAGACCTCCCACAGTTCGCGGAACAGCTGCGAGCACTCCTTGACGCGCGCGTCGTTGAGCACCAGCCGCGTCTCGGCCACCTGCGCGAGCTGCGGATCGCTGATGGTGGGCGTGGTCTCGTAGGCCAGGATGTCGTCGAAGACGATCAGGTCGCGCAGCTGGACCTGCAGCGGGGTGGGGACGGCCGACCGGTCGAGCAGCCGCACGTCGATCGCCATCTGCCGCTGCTCCTCGTACGCCCGGAGCAGGTCGCTGTCGCGTTCCATCTCGGGCCGGTCGAGCACGAAGATGCGCCGCACCCGCTTGCCGGCCCGGGCCGCGCGGCGCTGGGCGTCGAGGTAGCGCTGGCCGATCTCGCTGTTCCACAGGTCGTGGTCGACGGCGGCCAGGCTGATCGCGTCGACGCTCTCGGTGGCGTGCCGGGTCAGCCCGAGCAGCCAGTCGCGGTCCTCGCCGTAGTAGGTGACCGTGCCGCCCTCGGAGAGCTGCTTGAGGAAGTCCGACGTCTCCTTGATCTTCGCCTGGACGAACTGGTAGACGATCGGCGGCGAGTCGGGCGAGATGGCCGTCGAGTTGCGCACGAGCTGGGTCACCAGGTCGGTCTGCAGCGCCGAGGCCTCGACCGACCCGAACAGCTCGGTCGCCTCGTTGATCTTGGAGAAGGCGTCGCCGACCAGTTGCTTCATGGCGGCCATGCCGTCGGTCTCGAGCTTCTCGACGGCGGCCAGGCGCTTCTCGAACTCGACCAGGAAGCGCACCATCAGCACGATGCCGCCGATCAGGATCGACAGCATGATGCAGATCGCCTGCGGCTGGTTGAGCCCGTTGGTGATCAGGAACGTGGTGCCGCCGGTGCCCACCGTGACCAGGGCCGTCCGGATCACCCCGGACCCCTCGCCGACCTGGCGTGCCGGAACGCTCACCGGGCCGGCTCCCCTTGGTTCGACCGCGCGTCGACGGCGGCCAGGGCGACCAGGTCGCGGATGCGATCGCGGAGCAGCTTCCACTGGTCGCTCAGCGCGTCCCGCCGCTCGACCTGCTCCCACAGGTCGCGGGCGAGGTCGCTGCGGCGGCCGGGCAGCCACAGGTGCAGCAGGTGCTGGACGGCCGGGCGCAGCCGGCGCAGCGACTCGTCGAACGGCAGGATGCCCAGCTCGGCCCGCTCGACCAGGCTGTTGACCGAGGTGAGCAGCCAGTCGTGCAGCGCCAGATCCTCGCCGAAGGCGACCAGCCGCCGGGGCTCAATGCCGGCCGGCAGGGCCACGCGCAGCACCCGCAGCTGGTCGTCGTGCACGGTGAGCCGGGGCGGGCCGGGGGTCTCGGCCTGCTCGATGACGAACCGGAGCCGGGTGCGGGGCAGGCGCAGCCGCTCGCGGGGGCGGCCGTCGGCGGGGACGGCGCTCTGCACCACGTCGGAGGCGCGGCCGGCGATCTCGCCCAGGTCGAGGGCGGCGGGATCGCGGGCCGGGGCGGCGAACGCGTCGGCCAGCTCGGCCGGGCGGGCCCGTCCGACGGCCTCGATCACGCCGGGGCGGGCCAGGTAATGCGACCAGGGTTCGCGGGCGCTGCCGGTCGCGGGGGTCAGGGCGGCCCAGGCCGTGCCCTGCACGATGTGGCCGCCCACGACGGCGGCGCGCTGCAGCACGGTGCCGATGCCGCGGACCTGCCGCGCCGAGGCGGCGGCGCCGAGCGGGCAGTCGACCCCGACGGGACGGTCGGGCGAGCGCACGTACGCGCGCGGACGGTCGAGCCGCAGCACCGGCTCGCCCGCCACCAGGTCGACCAGGAGCGCGGCGTCGCTCGCCCTCATGGGGCCACGACCGCGCAGCAGGCCGGTGTGGACCTCACCCACGATGAGCACGTCAGGCAACCCCCATCTTCGACGGCACGGGGAACCTGGGGAGCGTACGCACCACGATGTGGGTCCGCTCTCCAGCGGCGCGTCCCCCGGGCCGCATGACGCCAGCCGTTCGATTGGAACGCAAAGGTCGGCGGATTGCAACACCGTGGGTGATCGCACACGAACGGTGAGTGGTATTGCCTACCATCCATTGTGCTGAGTGACAAGGTTCGCGCGCGAAAAGCCGCAGTGCCCGGAGAAATTCTCGCGTCCGCGCGCCGGGGGATCGATCGCCGTTAGCTTCGGAAGGTGACCTCAGACCGACCCGATGTGCTCGTCGTCGGCGCCGGTGTGTCCGGCCTGACCACGGGCGTCCGCCTGGCCGAGAGCGGCGTGAAGGTGCGCATCCGCGCCGAGCAGGAGCCCTGGGAGAGCCATTCGGCCGCCGCGGGCGCGATCTGGGACCCGATCTACGCCAAGCATCCGAGGGTCGAGCAGTGGGCCGCCCGCTCCTACGAGGTCTTCGTGGAGCTGGCACAAAATCACTTCCCGGGCGTACGGGTCATCGACGGCGTCGAGGCCTCCCGCGTGCCCATCCCGTCGCCGGACTGGGCGGTCGGGCTGCCCGGCTATCGCGAGTGCGTGCCGGCGGATCTGCCGATCGGCTTCGTGAGCGGCTGGCATTACACCGCGCCGATCATCGACATGCCGTCCTACTTGCACGAGCTGCAGCGGCGGCTGATCGTCGCGGGCGGCGAGCTGGTGTTCGGGCAGCGCCTGCAGACGCTGGGCGATGCGTTCGACGACGCGCCGATCGTGGTCAACTGCAGCGGCGTGGGCGCGCGCGAGCTGGTGCCCGACCCCGAGGTCCAGCCGATCCGGGGGCAGCTGGTCGCCGTACGCAATCCGGGCCTGACCGACTTCTTCGCCGAGCACACCGACGAGCTGGGCGAGATGACCTACCTGCTGCCCCAGGGCGACACGCTGCTGCTGGGCGGGAGCGCCGAGAAGGGCGAGGCCTCGGCCGTGCCCGACGACCAGATCGCCCGCGACATCGTGGCCCGGTGCAGCCTGATCTTCCCGGCCATCGCCGACGCCGAGATCGTCGGCCACCGCACGGGGATCCGGCCGTCCCGCCCCGAGGTACGCGTGGAGCACGAACCGCTGGGCAACCGGCACCTCGTTCACAACTACGGCCACAGCGGCGCCGGCGTCAGCCTCTCGTGGGGCTGCGCCGACGACGCCGCCGAGATCGTTCTCGGGCTGCTCTGACGGCCGGGCCGGCGTTGCCGCGCCGGCCCGGACACTCTCCTAACGACCCTGCAGGCGCTTCACGTTGTCGCCGAACGTCCAGCCGCGGGAGCCGTCCCAGTTGATCGACCAGGTCATCAGGCCCTTGATGCCGGGCACGCTGTTGTAGGCCTGGGTGACCAGCGACGGGTCCATGTAGCCGCCGCCCGCGCCGGGCTGGGCGGGCAGGCCGGGGACCTGCTTGTCGTACGGGATCCGGATCGTCGTGCCCTGGATGGTCAGCCCGTTGGCCAGGCACTGGGTCTGCACGGTGAAGCCCTGAACCGTGCCGGCGCCGTACGAGTCGCCGCCGCAGCCGTACATCGAGCCGTTGTAATACTGCATGTTGAGCCACCACAGGCGACCGTTGTCCAGGTACTTCTTGATGATCGGCAGGTACGAGCCCCAGATCGAGCCGTACGTGACGCTGCCGCCGGTGACGTATGCCGTCTCGGGCGCCATGGTCAGGCCGAAGTTGGCGGGCATGGCGGCCAGCACGCCGTCGATGATGCGGATCAGGTTGGCCTGCGAGGTCGACAGCTGGTTGATGTTGCCGCTGCCGGTCAGGCCGGTCTCGATGTCGATGTCGATGCCGTCGAAGCTGTACTGCTTGAGGATCGGCACGATCGTGGTGACGAACCGGTCGGCCACGGCGGCCGAGCTCAGATCGATGCCCGCAGTGGCGCCGCCGATCGACATCAGGATCGTCGCGCCCTGCTGCTTGGCCGCGCAGATCTCGGCCACGGTGGGCACCCGCACGCCGGCGTCCATGCCGTTCTCCCACAGCACCGTGCCGTCGGAGCGGATCACGGGGAAGGCGGCCATGAGCACGTTGTAGCCGTGCTGGGTGATCCGGCTGTCGTTCATCGGGATCCAGCCCATGCCGGGGTGCACGCCGTTGGCGGCGCCGTCCCAGTTCTCCCAGTAGCCCTGGAGCACCTTGCCGGCGGGCTTGCCGCGCACGGCACAACCGGTGGGCGGGGGCGTGGTGGGCGGCGGGGTGCTCGGGGGCGGCGTGCTCGGGGGCGGGGTCGTCGGCGGTGGGGTCGTGGTGGGCGGCGGGGTGGTCGGGCCGCCCGTGCAGGAGCCGAGGTCGCGCCACAGCGTCGGCGTCGCGGCCGGGTTCCAGCCCGTGCCCGCCCAGGCGGTGTGCGTGACGAGCGCCTGATAGAGGTGGGCGTTGTAGGTGACCTGCTGGCCCGCGGTGTAGGTCGGGCCCTCGCGCCAGACCGTGGCCGAGCAGGCCACGGCGGCGGACGCGACTCCCCCGCCGGCCACGGCGACGGCGAATCCGCCGGCCGCCACTCCGACCGCTACGGCCAGCGCCAACACTCTCCGACGGACACCCATGGCGACTCCCTAGACGCGTCTGTGACTTGCGTTACGCACATCATGGAGTTCACATGTTTAAATATCAAGGGTTCTTAACAGTCAGCGGCAAACCGAGATAGGCCGCGTACGGCTCGAGGGCCTCGGCTGCGGCTTTGCGGTCGGATGCGGTGAAGGTCGTCAATGGGTCGACGGTCACCGTGACGCCCTTCTTGGTGAGCGTGCGGGTCCAGGTCGCACGGACCCGGCCCGCCTGCACGAGCGTCGACCGGAAGACGCCGTTGCCACCCGGGACGACCGCCTCGAAGTCGTCGGTCATCAGCGAGCGGTCCTTGTAGCCCAGCATGTATTCGTCGAAGCCGGGCAGCGCCAGCCACTCCCCCGGGCCGAGGTCGGGAGCGTCGGCCGCCATGATCATCTCGACGCCGTCGACGTCCACCGTGGTCAATTGGTCACCGGCGGCGGCGATGCCCGCGCGGCAGTCGGTCATCGTCAGGCCCGTCCAGCCGACCAGGTCTTTACGCGGGGCCGGGCCGTGGCTGCGGAAATAGCGCAGGGCGATGATCGCGAGGGCTTCCTCGCGCGCGGGGCGGCGGGGCTCGGGCACCCACTCGTCGAGCAGGACGAACGTCTGCTCCTTGCCGACGTGGGGCGCGATCGCCGTGACCCCGCGCTGAGCCGCATACCAAAGCAGGTGATAACCCCGCTGGCCGGCGACCTCGACGCCGCCGTCGGTCAGCGCGGTCAGGCACTCGGAGCGGGCGAGCCGGCCGCCACCCTTGAGGGACGTGCCCAGGATCTCGACGGCGCGATCGACCGTCGGCTCGTCGAGGCCGAGCGTCTCGCGGCGCTTGTTCGCCCCGGCCAGGGCACGTACACCCATCAGGTCGAGCATCCAGTGGGCGTCGGCCGCGGGCACGAAATGGACCGTGCCGCGCATGGGCCACGTACGCAGGACGGTTTTGTCTTCCAGAGCGTCGTTGACCTGCTCGAGGGACCAGCCGGGCAGGCGGCAGCCGAGCGACCACAGGGCGCTGTTGACGTCTTGCGCCTGCATCGCGCCGAACCACTCGACCACGCCCGCGACGTCGCCCGGAGCGTTGCCGCGCAGCAGCAGGCTGGTCATCCGCAGGCCCAGGGCCGTCGACGAGTTCATGCCGACGACCCTAGAGCCCGGGTACGACGTTTTTCAGCGGCCGCGCTGCGAGCGGTACAGCTTGATCAGCGCGTTGGTCGACGAGTCGTCGTCCGTGGCCGGCGCCGACGACGAGGTCAGCTTGGGCGCCAGCTGGTTGGCCATCACCTTGCCGAGCTCGACACCCCACTGGTCGAAGGAGTTGATCTCCCACACCGTGCCCTGGGTGAACGTGATGTGCTCGTAGAGCGCGATCAGCTGGCCCAGGACGGCCGGGGTCAGCCGCTCGGACAGGATCGTCGTCGTCGGGTGGTTGCCCTGCATGACCCGGTGCGGCGCGATCTCGGGCGACGTGCCCTCGGCGAGCACCTGGTCGAGCGTGCGGCCGAACGCCAGCGCGCCGGTCTGCGCGAAGAAGTTCGACATGAACAGGTCGTGCATCTCGCCGATGTCGTGGTTCGGCTTGCTGAACCCGATGAAGTCGGCCGGGATCATCTTGGTGCCCTGGTGGATCAGCTGGTAGAACGCGTGCTGACCGTTCGTGCCGGGCTCGCCCCAGAAGACCTCGCCGGTCTGGAACGGCGCGGGCGACCCGTCAAGCCGTACGGACTTGCCGTTGCTCTCCATCGTGAGCTGCTGGAGATAGGCGGCGAAGCGGTGCAGATATTGCGAATACGGCAGGACGGCGTGCGACTGGGCGCCCAGGAACGTGTCGTACCAGACGTTGAGCAGGCCCAGCAGGGCCGGCACGTTCGACTCGAGCGGCGTGTTGAGGAAGTGCTCGTCGACGGCGCGATAGCCGGCCAGCATGTCGGCGAAGTGCTCCTTGCCGACCGCGATCATGACGGACAGGCCGACCGCGGAGGGCAGCGAGTAACGGCCGCCCACCCAGTCCCAGAAGCCGAACATGTTCTCGGTGTCGATGCCGAAGTCGGCGACCCGCTTGGCGTTCGTGCTGACCGCCACGAAGTGCTTGGCCACCGCGTCCGCGCCGGCGCCGGAGCCCAGGCCGGCCAGCAGCCAGTTGCGCGCCTCGGTCGCGTTGGTCAGCGTCTCCTGCGTGCCGAACGTCTTCGAGCAGACGATGAACAGCGTCGTCGCCGGGTCGAGGTCGTGCGTCTTCTCGTGCAGGTCGGTGGGGTCGATGTTGGAGATGAAGCGACACTCGATCTCGGGCGCCTTGAAGTCCTTGAGGGCCTCGTACGCCATCACGGGGCCGAGGTCGGACCCGCCGATGCCGATGTTCACCACCGTCTTGATGCGCTGGCCGGTGTGACCCGTCCACTCGCCCGAGCGCACGCGGTCGCTGAACGCGCCCATGCGGTCGAGCACCTCGTGCACCTCGGCCACCACATCCTGCCCGTCGACCACCAGCGAGGCGTCGCGGGGCAGGCGCAGCGCGGTGTGCAGCACGGCCCTGTCCTCGGTGACGTTGATGTGCTCGCCGGCGAACATCGCGGCGGTGCGCTCGCGCAGCCGGGCCCGCTCGCCCAGCGCCACCAGGGCGGTCAGCACTTCGTCGTTGACCAGGTTCTTGCTGTAGTCGACGGTGAGGTCGGCCACCTGCGCGGTCAGCCGCTCGCCGCGCTTCGGGTCGCTGCCGAAGAGGTCGCGCAGGTGCACCCCGTTGAACTTCTCGGCGTGGCCCTGCAGCGCAAGCCACTCGGCGCTGTCGGAAACGTGTTCGCTCATCTGTCCTAGTCTCTTCCTCGAACCCGGACTCTCGTCCTCATCCTGGCACGAATCGTGTCAGTGCGACGGTGACGCCGTGGAGATCACTTGGTGGACGACGCGTTCCATCGTGGGCATCACTCTTTCCGGATCCTCCCCCGCCGTCTGCAGCGCCACCCGGAAACAGGCGATCCCGAGCTGCGCCGCGAGCAGGGCCAGCTCGGGGTCGGCGCCCCGGTTGAGCAGCGCCGCCTCGAGCGCCTCGGCGATCCGCTGCATCTTGCGGCCGGCGCGATCCTGCAGCTCGGGGACCGTCGCGATCAACCTCTGCCGTACGGGGAACATCGCCTTGTCGCCGAGGACGATGTCGCGCTTGGCGTAGGCGAGCTCCCACAGCTGCGACAGCGCGGTGGGCAGATCACGCGGCGGCGGCTCGCTCGTGCCGGAATCGGCGGCGAACTCCTCGATCAGGCGCTGCTCGTCGGCGAACAGGACCTCCTGCTTGTCGCCGAAGTAGCGGAAGAACGTCGTGCGGCCGACCTGGGCCCGCTCGGCGATGTCGGTCACCGAGACCTGGGCGAAGCCGCGCTCGGCGTACAGCGCGAAGGCCGCCTCGACGAGCTGCTCCCGGGCTCGCTGCTGCTTGGCCTCGCGCAAAGTCATGCCGCCAGCCTATCAAATTGGTACCGAGTACCGTATGGTACTGAGTACCAAACGCTTTGGAGGCGAGATGACCACCCTTCTCATGAACGGCGCGAGCCGCGGCATCGGCCTGCACGCCGCCCGGCGCCTGCTCGAAGACCACCCGGGCCTGCGGCTGATCGTGGTGGCCCGGGGCGAGCAGCCCGCCCTGCCCCGCACCACGGTGATCCGCGGCGACCTGACCTCGCTCGACAGCGTCCGCAAGATCGCGGCCCAGGTCACCGAGCCGCTCGACGGCTACATCGGTAACGCGGGCGTACAGATGACCACCGCCACCACCACGACCGTCGACGGGTACGAGACGACGTTCGCGGTCAACGTGCTCGCTCACCACCTGCTGCTGCGGCTGCTGCCGCTGACGACCCGGGCCCGCGTGGTGATCACCGGCAGCGACGCCCACTTCGGCGACCTGCGGCACAACCTCGGCATCGTCCCGGCGCCGACCTGGACCACGCCCGGCGAGCTGGCCCGGCCCAACCCCAAGCTCAAAGGCCGGGGCGCGTACGCGACCAGCAAGCTCGGCGTCCTCTACCTGGTGCACGCCCTCGCGCGGCGCGGCGTCGACGCGTACACCTGGAACCCGGCCTTCACCCCGGGCACCGGGCTCGTCCGCGCCGACCGGATCGGCGACGTGCTCTTCCGGCGGGTGTTCCCGCTGTTCCCGGGCGTCAACACGCCTCAACGGGCCGGCGATCAACTGGCCGCGGCGGCGGCTGGACCTGCGCCCGGGCCCGCCGGCAGCTACATCGACCGGGCCACGGTGACGTCCTCGTCGACCGAGTCCCACAACCAGGCGCGGGAGGAGGAGCTGTGGGCCTTCTGTGAGAAGGCGACCTCATAGAACCAGCACAGGGCCGGCACAGGCCGGGCGTCGAGTCTTGCCGGCATGACGACCTTGTTGGAAAAGCCCTCGACCGTACGCAGGCACGCGGCGCCGGCTGTTCGCGGAGATCGCCGGTGGCCCGTTCTGGTGCTGCTGCTCGGCACGGCGGTGCTCTACCTGTGGGACCTGAGCGCCTCCGGCTGGGGCAACAGCTTCTACGCGGCCGCCGCCCAGGCCGGCGCGCAGAGCTGGAAGGCGTGGCTGTTCGGCTCGCTCGACGCCGGCAACGCCATCACGGTCGACAAGCCACCCGCGGCGATGTGGGTGATGGGACTGTCCGCGCGCCTCTTCGGCGTCAACAGCTGGGCGATCCTGGCCCCGCAGGCGCTGATGGGGGTGGCGAGCGTCTGGTTCCTGTACGCGGCGGTCAAGCGCTGGTCGGGGCAGGCGGCCGGGCTGGTCGCGGGGGCGGCGCTGGCGCTCACTCCCGTGGCCGTGCTGATGTTCCGGTACGACAACCCCGACGCGCTGCTCGTCCTGCTGATGACGGCGGGGGCCTACACGACCGTACGGGCTGTGGAGAAGGCCTCGTGGAAGTGGCTGGCGCTGACCGGCGTACTGCTGGGGTTCGGTTTTCTCACCAAGATGATGCAGGCGTTCCTGGTGCTGCCGGGGTTCGCGCTGGTGTATCTGCTCGCGGCGCCTGCCGGGCTGGGGCGGCGTCTTCGTGACCTGCTGGTCGCCGGGGCGGCGTTGGTTGTGTCGGCGGGGTGGTATGTGGCGCTGGTGTCTTTGTGGCCGGCTTCGTCTCGGCCGTATATCGCGGGGTCTACCAACAACACTTTGTGGGAGCTGGCCCTGGGCTACAACGGGCTGGGCCGCATCGTCGGCGGCTCGGGCAACGGCGGCGGAGGCGCCTCTTTCGGCGGCTCTACGGGCATCGGGCGGCTCTTCGGCAGCTCGATGGGGCTGGAGATCTCTTGGCTGTTGCCGGCCGCGTTGATCGCGCTGGTCGCCGGGGTGGCGTTGACGTGGCGGCGTACCGGCTTCCTGCGCGCCTCGATCCTGATGTGGGGTGGGTGGACGCTCGTCACGGGGCTGACGTTCTCGTTCATGAGCGGGACGATCCACCCGTATTACACGGTCGCGCTGGCCCCGGGGATCGCCGCGCTGGTCGCCGTGGGTGGGCGGGCGATGTGGGAGCGGCGGTCGATGCTCTGTGCCCGCGGGGTGCTGGCGGGCATGGTGGGGGCTACGGCGGTGTGGGGGTGGGTGCTCCTGGGGCGTATTGACTGGCTGCCTGTGCTGCGGTGGGGTTCGCTGGTGCTGGGCTTGGCTGCGGCGTTGGTTTTGCTGGTGCCGTTGCGGCGGCTCGCGGTGGTTGCGCTGACTGTGGCGATCTTGTCGGCTGGGGCTGGTGGGGCCGCTTATGCGGGGGCTACCGCTACGGTCGCCCCATAACGGGTCTATTCCTTCGTCCGGGCCGTCGTCGGGTGGGCAGGGTGGGGGCTTCGACCGCAATGGGGGGCCGGGCGCTTCCTCATCCGGCTCGGCTGCTCCGGACGGCTCGGCTGCTTTTGACGGCCCGGCTGCCTCTGACGGCTCGGGTGCCTCCGACGGCTCGGCTGCCTCTGGCGGCTCGCCCTCTGGCGGCTCGGCCGCTGCTGATGGCTCGCCTTCTGGCGGCTCCGCTGCTTCTGACGGCTCGTCCGCGAGTGGGCCGCCGAGCGGAGGCCGAGGCGGTATGGGCGGCCAGTCCACCAACAGCGAGCTGACCGCCCTCCTGAGGGCCAGCACCGCCAAGTGGTCCGCCGCCGTAAGCGGAGCCACGTCAGCCGCCGACCTCGAACTCGCCAGCGGCACCGCGGTCATCGCCCTCGGCGGCTGGAACGGCAGCGACCCCTCCCCCACCCTGACCGAGTTCCAGGCCTACGTGGCCGCCGGCCAAATCCACTACTACATCTCGGGCGGCGGCATGGGCGGCGGAGGCGGCGGCGAGTCCACACAAGCCAGCCAGATCGCCACCTGGGTAGCCGACAACTACACGGCCACAACCGTAGGCGGCACCACGGTCTACGACCTCACCCAGGCAGCCGGCTGATTAATCGCAGTTCAGGAGCCCCGCGTCCCGCCAAGACGCGGGGCTCCGCCGCGCATCACCAACGTCACACCACCACAAACCCAGATAGCGCGCATTCACGCCCCCGAGTGACCTGTGGACAACCCATTTCCAAGTCCCCCCGCCAGGTAACGTCCCCGCTTGCCCTTGGGTGGGCGGGGGAGGCGGTGGCACCCCAGAAGATCAACCAGGCTTATCCACAATCCTCGCTTGTCCACAGGGCACGCCGCAGAGATCGGCCGCAGCCGCGACAATGGCCACTGGCGGCGGTCCCCCGGTGGAGGGCGGGCCATGTAGCGGGCGGGCCATGCAGTAGGCGGGCCATGCAAGCGAGCGAGCCACGCAACGAGCACGCTAAGAACGCGGCCCAGCCACAGCAAAAGCCGCCAACCCGCCCTCCAGCAAACCCCCCGCCGCAGCAGCGGGCACGGGCCGCGACAAGAAATACCCCTGGGCGTAGTCGCATCCCATGCCCCGCAGCACCGCGAGCTGGGCCTCGTTCTCGATCCCCTCGGCCACCGTCCGCATGCCGAAACGCCGGCCCAGCCGGATGATCGTGTCGACCAGGGTTTCGTCCTCGGCGTCGCCCGCGCCCAGCCGGTCCACGAAGGAGCGGTCGATCTTCAGGACGTCCATGGGAAAGCGCCGCAGGTAGGCCAGCGACGAATACCCCGTGCCGAAGTCGTCCATGGCCAGCATGACGCCGAGCGCCTTGAGGCTGACGATGCGGGACAGGTTTTCGTCGGTGTCGGTGAGCAGCACGCTCTCGGTCATTTCGAGGCACAGTTGGTCGGCCGGCATCCCGGTCTCGGCCAGCACCTCGGCCACCGTCGAAGCCAGGTCGCCGGCCTCGAACTGGCGGACCGACACGTTGACGGCCATTTTGAGCGGGCGGCCCCACGCGACCGCCTGGCGGCACGCCTCGGCGAGCACCCAGCGGCCCAACGGCACGATCAGGCCGGTCGACTCGGCGATGCCGATGAACTCGAGCGGGGGCACCATGCCGCGGGTGGGGTGCTGCCACCGTACGAGGGCCTCGAAGCCGATGATTTCCCCCGTGGCCAGGTCGACGGTCGGCTGATAGTGCAGCAGCAGCTCGTCACGGTCGAGGGCCAGGCGCAGGTCGTCGGCGAGAGACAGCCGCTGCATGAGGGCGTCGTGCATGGCCGGGTCGTAGGCCGCGTAGACCCCGCCGCCCGCCTCCTTGGCCTTGTACATGGCCAGGTCCGCGTTGCGTTGCAGCTGTTCGATGTCGGTGGCGTCGGCGGCCGAGGCGATGCCGATGCCCGCGCCCACGTGCAGTTCCCGGCCGTCGACGATGAACGGCTGGTCGAGGCGTTCGAGGATGTCGACGGCGAGCGCGGCGGCGTCCGTGAGGGTGATGGCCGCGAACTCGTCGCCGCCGAGGCGCGCGACCGTGTGCGGGGGCGGCACCACATCGAGCAGGCGTGCCGCCACTTGCACCAGCAGCTGGTCGCCGGCTGCGTGCCCGAGACTGTCGTTGACCTCCTTGAACCCGTCCAGGTCGAGGAAGAGGATCGACACCTCGTCCTGGAACGCCGCGGCCAGCCGCTCGCGGAAGAGGGCCCGGTTGACGAGACCGGTCAGCGCGTCGTGGTATGCCTCGTGCCGGAGCTGGTCCTGCAGCTGCTGGGCGTCGCTCACGTCGCGGGTGTTGAAGACCAACCCTTCCACGTACGGGTCGTCGAGCAGATTGGTGATGGTCATCTCGGACAAACGCCAGGAGCCGTCCTGGTGGGGCAGCGTCACGGTGAACGTGTGGACGCCGCCGGGGCGGCCGAGCACGTTTTCGATCGCCGCCTGGATCCGGGGCGCGGCCCGTTTCCCGACGATGTCGACGAGGCGCCGGCCGACCAGCACCGCCGCGGGGAAGCCGAAGATGCGCTCGACGGACGAGCTCTGGTAGCGCACGGTCGAGTCGGCCTCGAGGATTGCCAGCGAGTCGGAGCTCTGTTCGACCAGTGCCCGGAAGCGCTGCTCGCGGTTGGCCACTTCCGCCGTACGGCCGATGACCCGTTCCTCGAGACGACGGGCGAGCTGGCGGTTGTCGAGCACGAGGATCAGCCCGCGCAGCATGATCAGGCCGATCGACGCGAACCGGCACCACGTGAAGACGGGTGAGCTGGCGTGGCCGGTGGCGAGCCAGAACGTGCCGGAGGCCACGGCCGCGAGCACCGCCGCGTACGGGAGGAACAGACTGGCCGGACGGCGCGCGACGCCCGCGTCGGGTTCGGGCTCCTGCTCGGTCAGCCGGCCCATGCCCGCCGCGCGAATGCCGGCCAGCAGCAGCATCCCGTAGCCGGCGAGCCCACCCGCCGCCGGCATCGACAGCCAGCCGGTGACGTTGTCGGCCAGCATGCGCACGGCGGTGCTGTCGCCGAGCGCGATCAGCATCAGGCCCACGCTGACCAGGACGAGCGTGGCCGAGCCACGGTAGCCGCGGCGCCAGCGGGCGAGGGCGGCGATCGCGACGGTGCCGAGCACGACATCGGCCACGGGCAGGGCGATCAGCAACGTGTTGCCGTCCGCCTCGGCCGGCGCCAGGACGAAGTTCCAGCTCGTCATGAGCAGCGAGCTGCCCACCAGCAGGGCGTCGACGATGCTGCGCAGCCGGGACAGGCGGGACTGGTCGGGGGTCGGGGTGATGAGCAGCGTGCCGGCGATGATCGTGGCCATCGCGATGTGCCCGGCGCCCTGCGGTCCGTCGACGAGGATGCCCACGGCCTCGGCCAGGGCGCCCGCGCCGAGTCCGAGCCAGGCCCACCGCGTACGGGCTTGGCGCAGGCGCATGACGTACACGGCCATCGCGGTGACGCCGAGGGCGGTCAGCGCGGTCAGGCCGGCCAGCACGCCCGAGCCGGCCACGGTGGCCAGGGCGAGCGAGACGAGCAGTACGAGAACGGGGTGGGCGGCGCCCGACATCGCGTCCCTCCCCTGGTTGTCGCGTCCGGCGCCCCAGAAGATCGGGTTTTCGGGCGACCACTTGAGAGATCCGGGGAACAGGAACGGCGGCTCCCCCCGTACGGGGAAGCCGCCGCGAACCAAGAAGCGTCAGTTCACTTCTTCTTCTTGTTCTTCTTGTCTTTCTTCTTGTCCTTCTTCGACTTCTTAGCCATGGTGGGACCCCCTTTCGACCTCTGCTCGATCGGGCGCGATCCAGCGCCGGGCGTTAACGTTACGGAAATTCCAGACGTCCGGGAGCCTTACGAAGATGAACAACTTGTGCTCAAGATAACTGGGACATCGGGCGTATCGCCATGTAACAGGCGTCAGCCGAGCTTGACCTTGAAGATCGGGTCGGCGGCCAGCTTCTTGAACGCGGCCAGCGCGGCCGGGGTGCTGTCGATGCTGATGTCGCGGTCGCCCTCGTCGTCCTTCTTGGTGTCGAAGTACACGATCGCCTTGATGCCGGGCCGCTTGGCCAGCTCGGGCAGGACGCTGTTGTAGACGGCCGACTTGTCGTTGACCTTGCCGACGCGGTGGTAGGCGCCCCACTCGGCGACCATGATCGGCTTGGCGGCGTGCTGGGTGATCGACCAGTCGTAGAAGCCGAGGCCGCCACCGGTCGGGGCGCGGTCGAGCAGGTCGTTGAACTTGCCGGCGTGGTAGTAGCCGGGCTCGACGCTCACGTAGGAGTCGAGACCCATCCAGTCGACGACGTCGTCACCGGGGTACAGGTCCTTCCACCACGACTGGGCCATCCACTTCTCGTTGCCCATGTACGCCATCACGTTGACGACGTTGGTGACGCCCTGGGCGCGCAGCCGCAGGATCGTGTGGCGGTACATCGCCGCGAAGTCCTTGGCCTCCATGCCGGAGCCGGCCTTGGCCACGACGTCGTTCTCGGGCTCGTGGTTCAGAACCAGGAAAAACTTCTTCCCGTACGCCTTGGCGCGCGCGGCGAAGGCGTCGATGCGCTTGTCCTGCTGGCCCTGGGCCACCTTCGCCCACGACGAGCCGTACGCGATCTTCCAGTTGGTCAGCAGCACCCGCGGGGCGGCGGCGTCGCTGGTCATCGCGATCTCGGCCTTGGTCGGGAAGTTCTCGTCACCCTTGTGGTACGTGTGGAAGATCGTGGAGGTGCGGCCGCTGAGCTTCTCCCAGTCCTTGAGGGCCTGGTCGCGCGGCGCGGTCGTGAAACCGCCGGCCGCGGCGCCCCAGAGCACGCCACAGGAGGGCACCAGCTTCGCGTCGGTCACACAGTCACCGGCGGGCTTGGGCGTCGACACCACGGGCGGCGACACGTCGGTGTCGGTCTTGACCTCGAGCACCGGGGCGCCGGTCTTGGCCTCGGCCGACTGGAAGCGCACGGCCGCACCGGTCGAGGACAGGGCGAAGGCGTACGTGCCGGGGCCCTTGACGACCTTGCCCAGGTCGAACGACAGGGTCGAGCCGGGGACGGCGCTGCCCAGCACCGAGCCCAGCGCCGGGGCGGTGGCCGCGGTGAGCTTGCCCTCGGTCCAGGCGGTGTTGGCGACCTGACGGATGGCAACCGTGCTGGCCGAGGGGGCCTGCGTGGTCAGCACGAGGCGCGCGCCGGCGACCTTGGTGCCCGCCGGGACGGCGAACTTGAGGAACGAGGTCTTGGTCTCCTTGCCGGCGATCCCGGCGACCAGCTTGGCCTCGCCACCGAAGGCGACATTCGTACGGGCGCTCGAGACGTACGCGTCGTCGCCCGCGGCAAGCTTCAGGGTGGTCCCCGCGGCGGCCTGAGCCGGGCCCGCGGCCGCGACACCGGCGGCACCGGCGATGACGGCGGTCAGCACCGAGTACTTCTTCAGCTTGGAACGACGCACTTTGAATCTCCCCCGCTCTGTCCGGCTGTTGTCAGCCGGGCATGTGAAAGAGATTCCGGCACGCCAGGTGCGCGTCCAGTGCCCGTACCGGTGCGGTCAGGTTGCGGGGGCCGTTTTCCTCAAGTCTTGCTTTTCGGTGCCTCGCACGGGTAGCCAGAGACCATGGAACTGATCATCGACGGGCACAACGACCTGCCCATGCAGCTACGCGGACGCTTCGGGTATCGGGTCGAGGGGCTGGACCAGGAGCGGCCCGAGCTGCAGACCGACATCCCCCGGCTGCGCGCGGGCGGCGTCGGCGGGCAGTTCTGGTCGGTCTACGTGCCGGGCGACCTGAGCGAGCCCGAGGCCGTGGTGGCGACGATGGAGCAGATCGACGCCGTCTACCGGATGGCCGCGGCCTACCCGGACGACTTCGCGATCGCGTACAGCGCCGACCACGTCGAGCAGGCCATGGCCGCGGGCAAGATCGCCTCGCTGCTCGGGATCGAGGGCGGGCACAGCCTGGCCACCTCGCTCGGGGTGCTGCGAGCCTTCGCGCGGCTGGGCGTGCGCTACGTGACCCTGACCCACAACGAGAACCTCTCGTGGGCCGACTCCGCCGTGCGTGAGTCCCGGGTCGGCGGGCTCAACGACGAAGGGCGAGCCGTCGTACGCGAGATGCAGCGGATCGGCGTCCTGGTGGACCTCTCGCACGTGGCCCCGGTGACGATGCACGCCGCGCTCGACACGGCGTTCGCCCCCGTCATCTTCAGTCACTCCGGCGTACGCGCCCTGCACGACCACCCGCGCAACGTGCCCGACGACGTGCTGACCCGGCTGCGCGACAACGGCGGCGTCATCCAGCTGACCTTCGTCGCGCCGTTCGTGTCGGCCGAGTCGCGAGCCTGGATGGCCGCCGCCGACGAGGAATGGCAGCGGCTCGGCCCGCCGTCGCGCCCGGCCGAGTGGCCGCGGGCCCCGCGCCCCGGCGAGGACCCGGCCACGCTGCCCGACTGGCCGGGCCCGGACCGGCTGGTCGAACCGGAGTTCGCGTCGTGGCTAGCCGCCAACCCGCGCCCGCCGGTGACCGTCGCGCAGGTGGCCGACCAGGTCGAGCACGCCCGCGACGTGGCCGGCGTCGACCACATCGGGCTGGGCGGCGACTACGACGGCACGCCGGAGCTGCCCGACGGCATGGGCGACGTGTCGAGCTATCCGCTGCTGCTGACCGAGCTCGCCGGGCGCGGCTGGTCGGACGACGACCTGGGCAAGCTGGCCGGGCGCAACATCCTGCGGGCCCTGCGCGAATCCGAGCGCCTGGCCGAGGAGCCGCTCTGGCCGCCGGTGCCGGCCCGCTAGACCAGCCCCGCGTCGTGCACCAGGATCGCCACCTGCACGCGGTTGTTGAGCTCCAGCTTGATCAGCAGGCGGGAGACGTGGGCCTTCACGGTCGCGACCGACATGTGCAGGTCACCCGCGATCTCGGCGTTGGACCGGCCCTGCGCGAGCGCCAGCGCCACGTCGCGTTCGCGCTCGCTGAGCTGGTCGAGCCGGGCGGTGGCGCGGGTGCGCGACGGCGGGGCCGGTGCGGCGACGTGCGCGATCAGCTGCCGGGTGATCGTGGGTGAGAGCATGGCCTCGCCCGCGGACACCCGGCGGACGGCGCGGAGGATCTCGGCCGGCGGCGTGTCCTTGAGCAGGAAGCCGCTGGCCCCGGCCCGCAGCGCGCCCAGCACGAACTCGTCGGCGTCGAAGGTGGTCAGCACGATCACCTCGGGGGCGCCGGGGCGGGCCCGCAGCGACTGGGTGGCGGCGAGCCCGTCGACGCGCGGCATCCGGATGTCCATCAGCACGACGTCGGGCTCGTGGCGCGACACCGCCCCGGGCACCTCGGCGCCGTCGGCCGCCTCACCGACCACGATGATGTCGGGTGCCGCCGACAGGATCATGCCGAGCCCGGCGCGCACGAGCGCGTCGTCGTCGACGATCAGCACCCGCACCGGCTGACTCCCGTCAGCGTCCGCTACGTCGGCCATAGTCGCCTTGCTGTCGTCCGCTATGTCGGCCATGGCAGCCATGCTGTCAGAGCGAACTCGTTCTGCGGCGTGCGGCCGTGGCTCAGCCGGCCGCCGGCCAGCGCCGCCCGCTCGGTCAGCCCGATCAGGCCCGTGCCGGTGCCCGGGATCGACGTGCCCGGCCCGCCGATCGGCCACGGGTTGCGGATGTCGATCACCAAGCCGTCGCCCGCCGAGCCGGCCACGTTGACCCGCACGACGGCGCCGGGCGCGTGCTTACGCGCATTCGTCAGGCCCTCCTGCACGATGCGATAGGCCGTGCGGCCCGTGCCGGCCGGCACCGCGGCCGGCTCGACCTCGACGTCGAGGCTGACTTTGACGCCCGCCGAGCGGGATTCCTCGGCCAGCGCGGGCAGCTCGCCGAGAGTCGGTTGCGGCGGCTCGGGCGCGCCCTCGGGCCGGTCGTCGCGCAGCACGCCGATCACCTCGCGCAGGTCTTGCAGGGCCTGATGGGCGCTGGCCCGGATGACCCCGGCCGCGTTGGCCACCTCGTCGGGCGCGGCGTTCGGCTTGATCTCGAGCGCGCCCGCATGCAGGCTCAGCAGCGAGATGCGGTGGGCCAGCACGTCGTGCATCTCGCGGGCGATGCGGTTGCGCTCGGTCGACCGGGCCTGCGCCACGCGCAGCTGCTGCTCGGCCTCGGCGCGCTCGGCGCGGTCCCGATACGACGCGACGAGCTGGCGGCGGGAGCGCACCACCATGCCCCACAGGCAGACGATCACCAGGAAGACCGTGCTCCAGGCGGTCGTCTCCCAATAGTTGCGGCCGGTCTCGGGGCGGATGAACGGGAAGACGGCGTTGGTGGCAGTGATGCTGACGAAAAAGAGGGCGAGCACCGAGAACTTGCGGTGCACGGCGACGGTGAAGAGCACGATGAGCAGCGTGAAGCCGGCGGCCACGGTGAAGATCGAGATGACCACGCAGAATATCGCCAGCGGGATCAGCAGTGTCGTGCGCCGCCACCACAGCCCGATCGCGGCCACCGTCGCGCACGCGAAGTCGGTCCAGATCAGCCAGGCGGGGTTGCCGGCCTGCTCGACCAGGAACGACGGCGTGGGCTGGAGCAGGTCATACGTCCCGTACGCGGTGAAGCCGAAGCCGAGCAGGAAGACGAGAACGTCGATCAGCCAGTCACGGGTCGACCTGCGGCCCGAATCCGACGCCTCGAGCGCGGAGGGCAGCAGCCACCGGTAATCCTGGCTGAGTTTTCCCACGTCCGAGACTCTACGGGCGGGCGGGAGACCCCGGATACCGACCAAAGTCGGTGTTGGTCCTAGACCAAGGTTCCGGGTGACCGACCTCCGGCCGAAGCGCCGGCCCACCCGGCGGCCGCAGGCTTGACTGCATGATCACGGTCGAGAATCTCACGAAGAGGTACGGCTCGCACAACGCCGTCAACGACGTGTCGTTCACCTGCGAGCCCGGCACGGTGACCGGCTTCCTGGGCCCGAACGGCGCCGGCAAGTCGACCACGATGCGCATGATCTGCGGCCTGTCCACGCCGACGTCGGGTTCGGCCACGGTCCGCGGCGTGCCCTACCGCCGGCTCGGCAACCCCGGCCGCGAGGTGGGCGTCCTGCTCGACGCGTCGGCGCAGCACCCCGGGCGTACGGGGAAAGAGGTCTTGACGCTGGCCGCCATGACCATGGGCATCGACAGCAAAGAGGTGCCGCGCGCGCTCGACCGGGTGGGGCTGAACACGGTCGCGGGCAAGCGCCGGGTCCGGGCCTACTCGCTGGGCATGCGGCAGCGGCTCGGCCTGGCCCTGGCCCTGCTGGGCGACCCGGCCGTGCTGATCCTCGACGAGCCGGCCAACGGTCTCGACCCCGAGGGCATCTTCTGGATGCGCGGGCTGCTGCGCGACTTCGCCGACCGCGGCGGGTCGGTGCTGCTCTCCTCCCACCTGCTGCGCGAGGTCGAGGCGGTCGCCGACCGGCTGGTCGTGATCGGCGGCGGCAAGATCGTGGCCCAGGGCGACAAGGCCGAACTGCTCGCCCAGACCGGCACCCTGGTGCGGGCGGCCGACCCCGCCGCGCTCGCGATGGTGCTCGACCGGGCCGGGCTGCCCGGCACACGGACGACCGACGGGGCCGTCGTGGTGCCGACCGGCTCCGAGGTGATCGGGCGCGCCGCCGCCGACGCCGGGCTCGTCCTGCTCGAGCTCAGGCCGGCCGGCTCCGGTGGCCTCGAGCAGATGTTCCTCACCCTGACCGCCGGCGATTCCGTCAAGGAGGCTGTCCGATGACCGCCGTTCTCGAAACCCCAGCCCCCTCCGTACGCCCGGAGGTCCGCTCCCCCGGCCTCGGCCGGCTCACCCTCGTCGAGCTGCGTAAGCTGGCCGACACCCGGGCCGGGCTCTGGCTCCTGATCATCATCGCGCTGGCCACCGTGGGCACCTCGGCGATCCTGATCGGCTGGGCGCCCGACGAGGAGCAGAACCTCGAGGGCTTCTTCGGCCTGGCCCTGCTGCCCTCGGCCGTGCTGCTGCCGGTGCTGGGCATCCTGTCGATGACCGCCGAATGGTCGCAGCGCACCGCGCTCACCACCTTCACGCTCGTGCCGGCCCGGGAACGGGTGATTGTGGCCAAGCTGGCGGCGGGCGTGCTGATCGCGCTGCTCTCCACCGTGGCGATGATGGTGATCGCGCTCGCGGCCACCGCGCTGGCCGGCGTCCTCGGCGGTGACGGCGGCTTCGACATCCCCGGCTCGCTCATCTGGCAGGGCGCGGCCATGCAGGTCGTCTTCATCCTGATGGGCCTGGCCTTCGGTGCTCTGCTGCTCAACTCGCCGCTGGCGATCGTGCTGTATCTGGCCCTGCCGATGGTGTGGGGCATCCTGGGCGGCACGATCAGCGCCCTGGCCGACGCCTCCCGCTGGCTCGACATCAACACGACGACCTCGGCGATGACCGAGGCCGGCATGACCGGCGGCGAATGGGCCCGGGTCGGCGTCTCGGCCGCCGTATGGGTGCTGCTGCCGTTGGTGGTCGGCGTCGTGCGGGTGCTGCGCCGCGAGGTGAACTAGCGTCCGTCCCGGGCCCGGGGCGGCGCTCACCCCGGGTTTGACCACGGCCGGGCGAGGGTACGCGCGGGCATGCCCATCGGTGCCCAACCGCCCGGCCGGCGCGGCACGGTCGAAGAGCCGTACAGCCCGCTCAACCTGCGGCTGATCCTGGCCGCGTTCGGGTTCGTCGTCTGCACGGTTCTTGGGATCCTGCTGCTGCGCGCCGGATGGACGGTGCCGGGCTGGCTGCTGCTGGCCTGGGCGGTGGTGGCCGCGATCGACATGGTCGTCGTGCAGCTGCGCCGCCGGGCCCGCCGCCGCGCCGAGAGAGGGCGGGACCACTCGCTCTTCGAATAGCCACCGGGACGCTGCCCGCCACGGGTAGCGTCCTTTTTCATGAGCCGCGCCCGGTTTGCAGCTTTTGCCGCTGTCACGCTCCTCGCCGGCACCCCCGCCGCCCTGGCCCGGCCCGCATCCGCTGCCCTCCCCGCCCCGGTCAGCGCCCAGCCCGCCGCGCTCACCCAGCCCGCCCCGCTCACCCAGCCCGGCACCCAGCCCGCCGCGCTCGCCATGCCTGGCGCTCGGCCCCCAGCCGCCGATCTTGCGTCCGACACTCGCGAGCTCAGCCGGGAGCACCTAACACTCGACGGACGCCCCCTTCCGACAAGTCCGAAATATCGCCCGCGCGCACGACCGCAGGGCCGGGCGGCGGCGCAGTCCACTCCCGCGGTCGGAACCGTACGGGAATGGGTTGGTCTGGACGACACGACCGGCAACCTCTATCGCAAGAACTACACGCTGAAGGCGGTCGGCAAACACATCGAGGTGTGGGTCGCGCAGGACCTCGCTTTCCCCGCCACCGACTGCCGCAAGAATTCGATCGAGGTCACCGACCGCAACGTCGCCGACCTGGTCCGCGAGTTCGACGGCACGATTCATCCGAAGGAGACGGCCGTCTTCGGCACCCCGCCCGAGCGCAACGGCGCGGCGGCGACGATGGACGGCGACTTCACCGGCGACGGCGACAAGACGGTCACCCTGGTCGACAACATCCGCGACACCAACTACTTCACCTTCCCCAAGGCGGTCACCTACGTCGCCGGGTTCTTCTCGCAGCAGCTCAACGAGCTCTTCGACCGCAACGTCATGACCATCGACGCGTACGACTGGAAGCACCGCCTCGGCGCGCAGCCGGCCGACGACCCCACGGATGATCTCTGCACGAGCCGGCCCGCCCGGCCCCGCATGTACGAGGCGACCTTCGCGCACGAATGGCAGCACCTGCTCACCTATTACACCGACCCGCACGAGACGACCTGGCTCAACGAGGGGATGGCCGACTTCGCGCAGACGCTGACCGGCTATGTCGACGGCCGGGCCGGGGTGCACGAGCCGGGCAACGACACGCACCTGATGTGCTTTCAGGGCTGGGGGCCGATGCGCACGCGCTACAACATCAACCCGCGTGACTGCGGCGGCCCGCAGAACTCGCTGAACCTGTGGGACGAGGGCGCGCCGAGCGAGGTGCTGGCCGACTACGGCAACGTCTATCAGTTCATGCTCTATCTGCGCGACCGATTCGGGATCGAAGTGCTGTCGGCGCTGCACCGCGACGGCCTGCGGCAGGGACTCGCCGGGGTGCAGGCGGCGCTGCCGGTCGGCGTGGCGCTCTACGACGTGCTGCACGACTTCCAGCTGATGACGCTGCTGGACGGCGTGGCGGGGCCGGTCGCGGGCATCGCCGCCGAGCGGGTCACCGCGGCCTCGCTGCGCTCCGCGATCAACCTGGACAACCGGTCCGCGTACGACATGGCGGGCGCGGCGCCGAACGGGGCCGATTACGTGCCGCTGCCGACGCCCCTGAAGTCGGTCTCGTTCCGGGGCGCCAGCACGCTCGACCCGCTGCCGACCGGCTGGACGATCGCCGGCGGCACTCTCTTCTCGGGCAACACCGCGAACCTCGACTCGTACGCGGTCAAGCCGGTGACCATTCCGGCCGGCGAGCCGGTGCTCTCCCTGGAGACCTCCTACGCCACCGAGGAGCGCTACGACTACGCGTACGTGATGATCTCGATCAACGGCGGGCGCACCTATCACGCCGTCACCGGCGACCGGACCGTGCCCGGGCGGCTCGGACCCGCCCTGACCGGCGCCAGCAACGGCGTCGTCACGGCGAACTATCCCCTCAAGGCGTACGCGGGCAAGAAGGTGCTGCTGGGCCTGCGCTACGTGACCGACGCGGCCTCCGCCAACGGCGGCTGGCGGATCGGAACCATCACCCTGGCCGGCCGCAAGCTCAGCGACGGCACCTCGCTGGCCGGCTGGACGTCCCCGACCGCGCTGCGGCGCACCCCCGTCCACGCCTGGCACGTACGCCTGGTCGGACTGGCCCCCGACCGAGCCGCGGTGGTCCCCGTGAACCAGTTCAAGCGGCTGGCCTCGTACCCGAAGGTGGTGGCCGTCATCTCGCACGACGAGCCCACCGAATCCGAGAAGCGCTACGCCCCGTATCGGCTGGTCGTCAACGGCACCCTGCAGCCCGGCGGCTCCGGGGGTCATGGCAGCAGGCCGTAGATCAGCGCCGGGGAACCCGAGCCGGCGCGGTTGATCTGGCCGCCGCAGAGGATGTGGACGCCCGTCTCGGGCAGCGCTTGGAGATTGGCCAGGACCTCCAGGCTGATGCGATGTCGCTGGTAGACCAGGTGGGACACCGTGTAGGTGGCGTCGGCGCCGACGTCGGGGCTGAACGCGTCGGTGCCCGTGCCGCCGCGGTGGCCGAGGCGGCCCGTGTCGATCAGCCAGCGCGCGGTCTCGACAGCGAAGCCCGGATGATGCGGCGACCCGTCGGCGCCGGCGTTGGTGAACTCGGCCGTGCCCCACTTGGCGTCCCAGCCCGTCCAGATGATCACCATCGACTCGGCGGGGATGCGCCCGTGCGTCTCCTCCCAGGCCTCGATGTCGGCGATCGTCACGGCATAGTCGGGATCGCGGGCACACTTCTCCCGTACGTCGATTTTGACCGCCCCCAGATGCAGGTCGTCGAGGTCGAGCTCGTCGGCCAGCGGCTCGCCCTGGTTGAAGTGGCCGGGCGCGCCCCAGTGGGTGCCGGTGTGCTCGCCCTGGCGGACGAAGCGCAGGTAATAACCGTCGTTCTCGATCGTGGCGACCGTCTCGAGCTCGAAGGGCGGGTCGCCGGGGTAGACGTTTGTGGTGGCGGGGTCGTGCACGTGGGACAGGCTCACGAGTCGCATGCCGCAGCACCATACACTCATTGACAGTGTCACGATGACAGTGTCATAGTCGTGGGCATGTGGACGCTGGACGAGTTGGTAGAACGGGTGCGTGAGGCCCTCGAGGCCGAATACCCCGGCGCGCCGAACGGACGCGTGCGCGATGTGCCCGATCGCCGGGCCATCCGGTGGTATTCGACGATCGGCCTGGTCGACAAGCCGCTCGGCATGCGCGGCCGCACCGCTCTTTACGGCCCGCGCCACCTGCAGCAACTGGTCGCCGTCAAACGGCGGCAGGCCGAGGGTCTCACCATCGCCCAGATCCAGGCCGAGCTGACCGCAATCTCCCCGGCCCGCCTCACCGAGATAGCCCTCGTTCCGTCCAACCTCATGGTCACGATCGACGAAGAAGCGTTCGGGCAGCAGCACACCCAGCGCTCGCGATTCTGGGCCGACCGCCCCGCCGAGGCCCCCGCGCCGCCGGCCGACCTCCCGCTGCCCGCCCCGCCCTCGCCCGTCCGTTCGGTCGCGGCGAGCCAGGCATTCACTGGCCTGGCCCTCGGTGGCGGTGTGCTGTTGCTCGTTCCCGCCGCCGTCTCCGATGCCGACCGCGACGCCGTCGCCGAGGCCGCCGCCCCCTTGCTCGACCTGCTCACCGCCCGAGGCCTGACCACCGCCGACGGCTTGATCGATGGGAGTCCGTCATGACCTTTTCCGTCACCCCGATGGCGCCGGGGGAGATCAGCCGCATCCGGATCCTCCCCGACGCCGGCTTCGGCATGCTGCGCACCGACCGCGGCGCCCTGCCGCTCGACCGGCTCGACGTCCGGGCCCGCATCAGCGGCCTGGTCGCGCGCACGGTCGTGACCACCGAGTTCGTCAACGTGCACGACGACGCGCTCGAGGCGACCTATGTCTTTCCGCTGCCCGACCGGGCCGCGGTCACCGGCATGACGATGACCTGCGACGACCGCGTGGTCACGGCCGAGCTGCAGGAACGCGGGGCGGCCCGGGAGGCGTACGACCAGGCGATCGCCTCCGGCCGGCGCGCGTCGATCGCCGAGGAGGAGCGGCCCGACGTGTTCACGATGCGGGTCGGCAACGTCGTGCCCGGCGAGCGGGTCACCGTCGAGCTGAGCCTGGTCGGGCCGCTGCCCTTCGAGGACGGCGAGGCCACGTTCCGGTTCCCGCTGGTCGTGGCGCCGCGCTACATTCCCGGCACGCCGCTGCCCGGCAAGTCGGTGGGCGACGGCTGGGTGCCCGACACCGACGCCGTGCCCGACGCCTCGCGCATCACTCCCCCGGTGCTGCTGCCCGGCTTCCCCAACCCGTTGCGGCTGGGGGTCTCCGTCGAGATCGACCCGGCCGGCCTCGAGCTGGGCGAAGTGCGATCGAGCCTGCACACGGTGGTCGACCGCGACGGCGTCCTGACGATCGGTCCCGACGAGCGCGCCAACCGCGACTTCATCCTGCGCCTGCCCTACACCGGCGGCGGCCAGACCGCGATCGCCGTGCCCGACGAGTCCGCCGAGGAGCCCGAGGGCGTCTTCCAGCTGGTGGTGTTGCCGCCCGCCGACTCCACTCCCGCCCGCCCCAAAGACGTGGTGCTGCTGCTCGACCGCTCGGGCAGCATGGGCGGCTGGAAGATGGTGGCCGCCCGGCGGGCCGCGGCCCGGGTGGTCGACACGCTGACCGCCGCCGACCGCTTCGCCGTGCTCACGTTCGACCACCAGGTCGACCGGCCCGACGACCTGCCGGCCGGGCTGGCCGAGGCGACCGACCGGCATCGCTTCCGCGCCGTCGAGCATCTGGCCAAGGCCGGCGCCCGCGGCGGCACCGAGCTGCTCAGCCCGCTGCGCGAGGGGCTCGAGCTGCTGCGCGCGAGCGAGGGCCGCGACCGGGTGCTCGTGCTGGTCACCGACGGCCAGGTCGGCAACGAGGATCAAAACGTCCACGACGTCACGCCGCTGATCGGCACGACCCGCATCCACACCATCGGGATCGACCGCGCGGTCAACGCCGGGTTCCTGGGGCGGCTCGCCGCGCTGGGGGCCGGCCGGGCCGAGCTGGTCGAGAGCGAGGACCGTCTCGACGAGGCGATGGAGCACATCCACCGCCGCATCGGCGCCCCGGTCGTCACCGGCCTGAGCGTCACGGCCTCGGGCATGACGCTGGTCGACGACGACCGGTCGCCGGCCCGGCTGCCGGGGCTCTATCCCGGCGTTCCGCTCGTGGTGAGCGGGCGCTACACCGGCCGCCCGGCCGGCGAGCTGGTGGTCACCGGGCGCACGCGTGACGACCAGGAGTTCCGGACGACCGTGGCGGTGCGCGAGAAGCACGAGGCGGCGATCGAGGCCCAGTGGGCCCGGGCGCGGCTGCGCGATCTGGAAGACGCTTATGCCGCGGGCGACCCCGGCCTCGAGCGGCGCATCGTGGCGACCTCCCTGCGCTACGGGGTGCTGTGCCGGTTCACGGCGTTCGTGGCGGTGGACAGCCGGGTGGTCAACGAGGGCGGCGAGACGCGCCGGGTGACCCAGCCGGTCGAGTTCCCCGACGGCTGGGAGGCCATGGACGACGTGGCGGCGGCCAGCATGATGCCGATGGTCGCCGGAGCGGCCGCCCCGATGCCCGCGCCGCCTCCGTCCGCGCCGGGCCGGTTCGCCCCGGCCACCCTGGAGTCGATCGCCGCCCCGGCCGAGACGGGTTCCGGCGGCGTGGGTGGCGGCGCGGTGCTGGGCAGCCCGGCCGGCGACGGTGGCTTCCGGCGGGGACGCGTCGCCGCCCGCCCGGCGATGATGCGGGCCAAGGCCCAGGCCTCGTTCGGGGGTGCGCCGAGCATCGACGAGGTGCGCGTGCTGGCCGCGACCGAGGCCCAGCGGCTGCGTGACGCGGCCGGGCTGCCCGACTGGGAACGCCGCGATCTGCTGGACGACCTGGCCAGCCGGCTGCATGTGCTGGCCGGGTGGCTCGACGACCCCGAGTTCGCCCCGCTGAAGGACCTGGTGGCGACGCTCCGCTCCGACGCCGGAGTGGCCGAGAAATGGGCGGCGGCGACGGAGGTCCTGACCGCCTTTGCCGGCGACAAGACCCCGGCCCAGGCCGAGTCCGAAGACACCACTCCGGAGCGCAAGTCGTTCTGGAAACGCTGAGACGCCCCGCCCGCCGGCTGACTGCCGGCGGGCGCGGTGACCTCAGCGGACGGGCGGGAGGACCTTCGGGCTGTCCGCGGCGGGGAGGCCGTGGGCGGCGATCTCGGCCGGGTTGGCGGTGTCCAGCGTGAAGACGTCCTCGGCGGTCTCGTCCGGGTCGTCGCTCAGCTTCGTCCGGAACGGCTGGATGTCGCCGACGCAGGCCTTGCCCGGGGCCGGCAGGGCGCGCGTGAGCAGGTAGTGATCCATCGCGTTGGTCACGCAGGCCGACGTGCCGTAGGCGGTGTGGCCCCAGTTGGCGCTCGAAAGGAGGCGGCTGTGCGGAATCAGCTCGGCCGACTTGACCGCGTCGACGTAGTTCGTCGCCGGGTCCCAGAAGCTGCCGACGACCAGCACCGGGTTCTTGGTCAGGCGGTTGAACGGCCCGGTGTAGGCGTCCTCGTCGCGGACAGTCCACGAGTCGCGGGCGCACGCCGCGCTCGCCCACACCCAGGCCCGGCCGAAGTAGGGGGCTCGCTTATCGGCCTTGGCGCCCGCCTTCACCCAGGCGGAGCCGTGCGCGGGGTGACGGCCGTCGGTGCACATGACGGCGTTGTAGGCGTCGAACGAGTTGTCGTAGGGGAAAGCCCGGCCGATCGCCTTCTGGTGCGCCCGGGCCACGACGGCCACCTCGGCGCCGGTGGTCTTCGCGCCAGGCGTGGTGAGCCGCCAGAGCGCGGCCGCCATCTCGGTCACCTCGGCGCCCGCCTCGACGTCGTAGAGCGAGCTCAACGCCATGCTGACGAAAGCGGCGTAGGTGATCTTCTGGCCGCCCACGGTCAGCGGCTTGGCCTTGAGCCGGTCCGCGATGATCCGGAAGCGGCGCAGCGCCTGCCCGGAAAATGCGCACTTGTCCGAGCCGGCCGCGTTGCAGCGGCGCATGATCTCCTGCAGGGCCTTCCACGCGCCGTCGGCCGAGCGCAGCCGGTCGTCCTGCACCTGCCCCGCCGTGCGGCTGCTGCCGACCCACGCCCGCGGGTCGATCACGCCGTCGACGGCGATCGCGCGGAAGCGGTCGGGAAACATGTTCGCGTAGTACTGCCCGACCGCGGTGCCGTAGCTGAAGCCCAGGTAGCTGAGCTTGCTGTCGCCGACCGCCCGGCGCATGACGTCCATGTCCCGCGCGACCTCGGCGGTCGACATCGAGCCGGCAAGCTCGCGCCCTGCGGTCGAGCAGGCCCGGCCCTGCTTGGCGGCCGCCTTCAGGAAAGCCTTCTCCTGCTTGACCCCGTACGGGAAACCGGTGTTGAGCTTGGCCACGACGGGCTGCTGGCGGCCGGGGTCGCCGAAACAGTTGACGGGGTCGCTGAAGCCGACGCCGCGCGGATCCATGCCGACGATGTCGAAGCGCTCGAGCAGCGAGTCGCTCATGAAGTAGGGCGCGGCCAGGGCGAGCCCGACACTCGAGGCGCCGGGGCCGCCCGGATTCACGAAGAGGCTTCCGATCTTGTGCTTCTGGTCGCGGGCCTTGACGCGCAGCAGGGCCAGCGTGACCTTCCGGCCGTACGGGCGGTCGTAGTCGAGCGGCACCTGCGCGGTCGCGCACTGCGCCCACGTGTAGCACGAATACCAGCGCAGCTTCGGCGTCGCCACGGAGTCGACGCGACGGCGCTCCACCGAGGAGGTGCGGACGGTTCGCGACTCGGCGGCGACGTCCGGGGTGCCCGCGGCCGCGGCCGGCGCGATCAGCGCACCGGCCATGACCAGGCCCGCGACGCCCGCGGCGAGCAGGCGGGAGGGAAGCGACATGGGGACCTTCCTGATCGGCCGGTGCCCGTGTCGCGCCCGGATGAGCTGAAAGGTAGGTTCGCTGGAGATCAAGTTGGATCGCTGTCAGGGAGCAGGAAAGTTGCTGCCGGGTCAACTGTCGCCAAGCCGACTGAATGTCATCGATCACTGCCCGAACTGCCACAACGGGCGGAAAGTCGGATGTTCACGGGGCGGCGGATTCACGATCATCGCGGGTATGTTGGGCGGCCGATCGTCTTGTGCAGACTCGATGGCGGCGGGTGAAGCGTGACGGACGGTGACCAGAACGGCGAGCGGGATCCCCTGCTCGTGCGCCCGTTCGTGCTGCGCGATTCCGGCACGCTCGACGACGACGAATCCACCCAGACTTGGCCCTCGACGCCGGACGCCGCACAGCACACCAGCGCGGACGCGCCGACGGCGATCCTGCACCTACCGTTCAAGCGCCACGCCGCGGCCAAGCCCGGAACGGCCGGCAATCACCGGCGCCGCCTGCTGGTCATGGCCTCGGCTGCCACGGTCGTAGTGCTGGGAGCGGCCGCCGCCGGCTATGCGGCGCTGCGCTCCGAGGACGTGCGGCCATCGGTCGCCACCGAGCCCGGCGCCGAGATCCCCGCGGCAAAGGCCCCACTGCCCACGAGCGCGGCCGTCTCGCCGTCGATCTCCGGCACGTCGACCGGTCAGCCGGGCCGCACGAGCAGCACAAGTGGCGTCCCCTCGACGTCGTCGTCGGCGTCCGCGAGCGCCGGAGTCTCGGCACCCGGGGTGCCGCCCGTCGCCACCAGCCCGACCCCGATCTCGCTCACCCCCACATCGCCCGGCGGCGGCGAGAAGACGGCCCCGACGGGCGGCCCGCAGCTGGTCGCACCCGATCCCCCGTCAAGCGACCGCACCGCCGTGATCCGCGGCCAGAACGGCCAGTGCCTCGACCTGAACGGCGCGGTCGCAGTCGACGGCAATTTCGTGCAAACGTACGAGTGCAACAACTCGGTCGCCCAAACATGGACGCTGGCCACCGACGGCACCCTGCGCGTCATGGGCAAATGCGCCCTCCTGGTCGGCGGCGGCGCCGTCGAGGTCACCACATGCGACGGCCGAACCCCGGCCCAGTGGCGCGCCTCCGGCCAACGCCTGCTCAGCGCAGTAAACAACAACTGCCTCACCGACCCGGCAGGCGGCCGCAAGTCCGGCAGCCGCGTCGTAGTCACCGACTGCACCGGCTCCGCCAACCAGCGCTGGTCCCTCCCCTAGAGCTGCCGTGACTCCCGGCGGTCGTTAAGGCGCTCTCACCGGTTTCTCCAACGCCGCCCACCGGCCAGGGCGAGCAATGGAAGCGACCCGGAGCGACCGGTCCTGGGCGGCTTCCACCTGCCTCCGTCGCTCCCTGGCCGCTCCGCCGCCGCTGGCCCGCCCGTGTGTTTATCCGCCCCTGGCGCGCCGACCACGATCCCGTCCTGTTCTTCGCCATCTCGCTCCCCGCCCACCGCGTCACCTAACACGACCGACGGCACTCGCCGTCCGCTGTGACACCAGCAACCGAGCCACCTTCCAGCGTTTACTTGCCACGAACCACGTCACCCATCCACCCCGCTCCGCACCACGCCTTCCCGCGTTCGCCCACCCGCCAGAGCGACGCCACCCACCCGTCCCGCTCCGCACTACTGCTGCCCGCGTTTCGCTCACCCGCCGAGCAACGCCGCCCACCCGTTCCGCTCCACACCACCGCCGCCCGCATGCGCCCACCCGCCACGAACGACGCCCATCCATCCCGCTCCACACCACCGCCGCCGGCATCCGCCCACCCGCCAAGCAACGCCACCCACCAATCCCGCTCCACACCACCGCCGCCCACATCCGCCCACCCGCCAAGCAACGCCGCCCACCCATCCCGCTCCACACCACCGCCGCCCGCATCCGCCACCCGCCACGAACGACGCCACCCACCCGTCCCGCTTAGCCCACCGCCGACTACCCCCTGGCCTTCGGCCGCTCGCCGCCTGCCACGGTGGCGGGCCCGCCTGCTCGCAGCGGCTGATCGGTGTCGAGCGCGGATGTGCACCCCATTTGCCCGTCAGGCCGCCAGCCCGCCAGCCGATTATCTGCGGCTCCTTCTGCTCTCCAGCCCCTCCAGCCCCTCCAGCCCCTCCAGCCCCTCCAGCCCCTCCAGCCCCTCCCCCCCCCCCCCTCACATGGCCGCCCCCCCACCCCTCGTCCGCCCCCTCTCCCCTATTCACCCCGCTTTCCCGTTTTTCCGCCCTCTCCCCGTT
>NZ_JAENHO010000020.1 GCF_016785085.1 Paractinoplanes lichenicola | reverse complement strand
CCCCTCCCCAAAAGGCACCCCCCCCCCCTCCCCCCAAAAAACCCCCCCCCCCCCCGCCCCCCCCTCCCAAAGGCCACCGCCCGCCAAAACCAAAAACCCTTTTCCCCAAAAGAAATCCCCCCAAAAAACCCCCCCCCCCCCCCCCCCCCCCCCCCCCCCCCGCCCCCCCCCCCCCCCCCCCCCCCCCGCCCCCCCCCCCCCCCCCCCCCCCCCCCGTTGCAGGTGCTGCCAGGCGTTGAGGTCGACGGCACAGGCGATGCGGGCGTGGCAACAAACCCGCCCCCGGCAGGCCGATCCGCCCACCGCATCCGCAGCTCCCCACCCCCGGCTCCCGCTCCACAACAGCCCTCACGAGACCTCTCCCGCGAAGATGCCGGGTTGGCAAGGCACCAAGGCGAAGGACCGCAACGCGATGAGGCGACCACGGTGAGGCGGCCGCTCTAAGACGCCGCGGCGGGGTGACCGCTCAGGGACGACCACTATGCGCCGACCGCCGTGCGGGCCACTGCGCAACAACGCCGTGGAGCAAACGCCGTGGGGGCCAATGTGCGAAGACCGCCGTAGGGCAAACGCCGTGGGGGCAATGTACGACGACCGCCGCGGGGCGACCACGGTGCGGCGACGGCCGTGGAGCCACCGCCGTGAAGCCACCGCCGTGGAGCGACCACGGCAAGGCAGCCGCGGTGCGCACCGAACGACGCCAACTCACACCGCATCTCCGCACGACCCCTCCTCGACCCGCCAACACAACGCCCATCGCCAAACCCGCCCCAGCAAGCCAATCCCGCCCCTATCCGCGCCGCTTTTCCGCCCCAACTCCCGCTTCTGTTCCCGAGCACCAAAGTCCTCCCAACCAGACGAGCCCCTCCCGCGAAGGTGCGGGAATTGAGGT
The DNA here is from genome assembly GCF_016785085.1 of Paractinoplanes lichenicola. Taxonomy (GTDB): domain Bacteria; phylum Actinomycetota; class Actinomycetes; order Mycobacteriales; family Micromonosporaceae; genus Actinoplanes; species Actinoplanes lichenicola. Next base: position 134,970 of record NZ_JAENHO010000020.1, on the reverse strand, counting down.
GAGGCACCGAGGCGAAGGGCGTCGTCGCCTACGCCACCGAGGACTGGGCTTGGGCCGCAACGAGGTGAGACAGCCGCGATAAGGCAGTAGCCGGCCCAGGCCCACACCGTCCACACGACCCCTCCCCGACCCGCCAACACAACGTCCATCGCCAAACCCGCCCCAGGAAGCCAGTTCCCGCCCCCATCCGCGCCGCTCACCTGCTCCCCCTCCCCCTCCCCCTCCCGATCCCGATCCCGATCCCGATCCCGCTCCCGATCCCGATCCCGCTCCCGCTCCCGCTCCCGAAGCACCGAAGCCCTCCCCGCCACGGGATCCCCTCCCCACGAAAGGAGCGGTTGGGATGGGGCGCCAAGGCGAAGGCCGCAAGGCGGTGAGGCATCGGACGACGAGGCGGCGAGTCGCTTTGGGCAGGCGGCCGCCCGGGGTTGCCGCATTGCACAGTCGGGGTGGGCGGTCGCGGTAGGTGGTCGCGGTAGGCGGTCGCGGTAGGCGGTCGCACTTCGCAGTCTCCTGGGCGGTCGAACTGCGCGGGCGCGCTGGGTATCCGCGGTAGGCGTCCGCTTGTTTGGTCGAGCCACGCTGATGCGCTGGGTAGCCGCACACGCGGTCGCACAGCGCGATCGCACCGCGCGGTCGCGGTAGACGGTCGCACTGCGCGGTCGGAGTAGGCGGTCGCGGTAGACGGTCGCACTGCGCGGTCGCCAGGGCGGTCGCGGTAGACGGCTGCACTGCGCAGTCGGAGTAGGCGGTCGCGGTAGACGGTCGCGGTAGACGGTCGCACTGGGCGGTCGCCCGGGTGGTCGCGGTAGACGGCTGCACTGCGCGGTCGAGCCGCTCGAACACGCCAGCCAAGCGCACAGCACAGCCACCTGACCTGTCGCAGTAAAACGCACAGCACAGCCGCCCAAGCGGTCGAACCGCACGAACACGCCAGCCAAGCGCGCAGCACGGGGCTGGCCCATCGCGGTAGCAGTCGCGCTCCACAGTGGCGGTGTGCGGTCGCGAGGGAGCTCTCGTGATGAGGGTGGTGGTGCAAAGGGTGAGGCGACAAAGAAGCGACGCAAGGCGGTCATGCGGCAGCACGACCAGAACGAAGCAGCACAGCCGTCGTAAGGCGGCGAGCGGCAAGCACAGCGAAGAACAGCAGCACGGCCACGGCGGCGATCGTGGCGCCGGCCGCCGTGGCGGCGAACCAGGAGATCCATAGCCCGGTCACGGTGGCTAGTGAGCCGAAGGTGAAGCTGGTCAGCATTACGGCGGGGATGCGGCGGGCGACCAGCATGGCGGCCGCCGATGGGGCGATGAGCATGCCGAAGGCCAGCAGCGTGCCGACCACGCTGAAGGCGACCGCCATGGCCACCGTCAACAAAATCATCATCACGGCGTTGCTCAGGTCGGGCCGCAGCCCCAGCGTCCGAGCTTTGCGCGGGTCGAAGGTGAGCGCCAGGAAGTGCCGGTGAAACACCGTCGACACCGCTGCCATCGCCGCGCCGGTGAGAGCCAGCAGCAGTAGGTCGGAGCGGTCGACGGCTAGGACGTCGCCGAACAGGAAGGCCGTCAGGTCGGTGGCGAAGGAGCGGGAGTGCGAGACGACGATCACGCCGATCGAGAGCATGCCGACGAACAGCAAGCCGATGCTGGTGTCGCGGCCGAATTCGCGGCTGCCGCGTAGTGCGTTGACGCCGGCCGACATGGCGAGCGCGCTCACCGCGGCCCCGGCGACGAGGTTGCCGCCGAGGATCGAGGCGACCGCGACGCCGGGCAGCATGCCGTGGCTCATCGCCTCGCCCAGGAAGGTCATGCCGCGGGCGATCACCCACACGCCGACCAGCGCGCACACGACGGACAGGAGCACGCCCCCGATCAGGGCGCGCAGCACGAAGGAGACGGTGAACGGCTCGGCCAGCGACGACATGGCCAGACCATATAATGAAACTGAAAACCATTACTAATACGAGGATGGGCATGAGTGCACTACTGACCGCCGAGAACCTGAGCTTCCGGTACGGCGGCACCCCCGTGCTGCAGGACGTGACGGTGCGCGCCGAGGCCGGGTCGATGCTGGCCGTGACCGGGCCCAACGGCTCGGGCAAAAGCACGCTGCTGCACCTGCTGGCGGGGGTGGAACGGCCGTCGGCGGGTCACGTCAGCCGCGCCCCCAAAACCAGGGTGGCCCTCCTGCCGCAGCGCACCGGTGACATCGACGCGCTGCCGCTGACCGTCACCGAGTGCGTCCGGATCGGACGGTTCACCCGGCGCCGGCTCACGCGGACGGACCACACCGCCGTACGGCTCATGATGGAACGCCTGGAGATCGCTCACCTGGCCCGCCGCCGCCTCCGCGAGCTCTCGGGCGGCCAGCGGCAGCGCACCCTGCTGGCCCAGACCTTCCTGCAGGAGGCGGAGGTCTACGTCCTCGACGAGCCCACCGCCGCCCTGGACGCGGAGACCCGCCGCCGCGTGCACGACCTGCTGATCGAGACTGTCCGGGACGGCGCGGCCATTGTCGTCGCCAGTCACGACAACGAGGAATCCGCCCTCGCGAGCCATTCTCTGCGGCTCGGACCCGGAAATGGTGGTAGTAGCACGGATAGTCCGGTTCGAAGGGCATTTTCCCGGTAAGGTCGTCCCGCCGCGCGACAGTTACCAGACATTGACTTTCGACAAACTTGCAGCGCCCACCGGCCACCCCAATAATGCACGGGTGGACAGCGCAGAGATCCAGAAACTAGTCGCTCTCGAGGACCGCCATTGGTGGTACAGGGAACGGCGGGCGCTCCTTGCGCGCCACCTCCGCCGCCTGCCCGGCCCGCCCGGGCGCGCGCTCGACATCGGCGCCGCGGGTGGCGGCAACACCCGGGTGCTGCAGCAGCACGGCTGGAAGCCGATCGCGGTCGAATACGGGCACGACGGCGCGACGGCCGCCAAGCAGCGCAAACTGCCCACCGTGCGCGGCGACGGCCGGCGGATTCCGATCAAGTCGGGCTCGATCGACCTCGTGCTCGCCTTCGACGTGCTCGAGCACATCGACGACGACGAGCGGGTCGCCGCCGAGATCAACAGGGTGCTGCGCCCGGGCGGCAGCGCGCTCATCACCGTCCCGTGCGACATGAAGCTGTGGTCGGCGCACGACGTGGCGGTCGGGCACCTCCGGCGCTACACGCGCGACACCCTGCGCACGGCGGTCGAGAACGGCGGCCTGCACATCGAGCGGCTGTGGAGCTGGAACGTGCTGCTCCGCCCGGCCGCGGCGACCGTGCGCAAGCGGTCCACCAGCAGCGACCTGCGCAAGATGAACCCGATCGTCAACGCCGCGCTGAGCGCCGTGATCGTCAGCGAGCGCTATCTGCCGGTGCAGTCCCTGCCGGGGGTGTCGCTGATGGTGCAGGCGGTGCGGGGGAAGTAACCCCGGAAGTAAAGCGCACCGGCAGCACGCACAGCGCCGCCAACCAGGCCGTCCCCACGACGGCCGCCATACCCCAGACCAGGCTGGTGCCCTCGGCGACGAACCCGATCGCCGGGGGCCCGATCAGCAGCCCCGCCGTGCCCATCGCGGCGGCCACGGTCAGCGCGGCCGGCCCCTGCCGGGCGGCGGCGACATAGAGGCACGGGCTCACCGGCGCCATCCCGAGCCCCACGCAGGCGAAGCCCACCAGCGCCGGCACCACCCCACCGGTCAGCAGCGCCACGGCCAGCCCCAGCCCGGCGAAGGTCGCCCCGGCCAGCAGCACCGGCTTGTCGCCCCAGCGGTCGCGCCAGCCGTCGGCGAACAGCCGGCCCACCACCATCGCGGCCGAGGTGACGGCGATGCCCAGCGGCAGCAGGTAGTCCGCGGCCCGGGTGACCTCGCGCAGATAGAGCGCCGACCAGTCGGTCATCGCGCCCTCGGTGACGGTGGCCAGCAGCATCGCCAGGCCCAGGCCGACGGTCACCGCGGCGGGCAGGCGCCACCGGCGGCCGGCCGGCTTCGCGGGGTCGCCGGGCAGGTCGTGGGTGAGCAGCGCGGACCGGGCGGTCAGCACGAGCGTCAGCAGCAGGGCGCCCGCCACGGCGAAGTGGGCCGCGACCGAGCCGGTGACCGCGGTCATCCCCGACGCCAGCAGGGCCGCGCTGAAGATGCCGCCGCTGAACAACGCGTGCAGCTTGGCCATCGTGGTGCGCTCGAAGGCCGCCTCGAGCGCGGCGCCCTGCGCGTTCATGGCCACGTTGAGGCAGCCCACCGCGATGCCGTCGACCAGCACCACCGCCACGGCGACTCCGAACGTGGGCGCGACGGCCAGCCCGGCCAGCGCGGCCACGAGCACCAGCGCCGCCGCGACCGCCAGCCGCCGCGACCCGTACGAGGTCAGCAGGCGCGCGACGAGCGGGAACGAGATCAGCGCGCCGACCCCGGCCGCCAGCAGCAGCACGCCGACCTGGGCCGCGCTCATGCCGAGGCGGTCGGTGAGCGCGGGCAGCCGGGCCGCCCACGTCGAATACTGGAAGCCGAGCGTGAAGAAGAGGACGGCCACAGCCGCGCGGGAACGCTGGAACGACATCAGAGGCTCCGGGACATGTAGACGGCGCCGGGTCCGTAGCCGTCGGGCGGGGTCAGACCGGGGTGCGGCGCGAAGCCGTGCGAGGCCCAGTAGGGGGCGAGGCCGTCCACGGCGACCAGCGAGATCCGCTCGTACGCCTGGGCCTCGGCAATCGCCTTGAGGCGCCGCAGCATGCGTCGCCCCCACCCCCGCCCGCGCAGCTTCTCGTCGACCACGACGTCGTGCAGGTGCAGGTTGGTCGAGCCGAACACGGAACGCTCGGGCCGGCTCAGGTCGGGAAAGCGGAACCGCGGGTAGGGCAGCGCGATCAGATAACCGCCGACCCGTTCCCCCGTGTCGAGCACAAAAGACGTCGAGTTCGCGGCCCGCGACCGCAGGGCGGCCGGCCCCTCCGAGAGCCCGTGGCTGCTGTACGCGGCCGCTTCGAGCTCGGCGACGGCGTCCCAGTCCGCCTCGGCGATCGGCCGGAACCGCTCGGCCCGTACGGCGTGGCAGGCGAGCGGGTCGAAGCCGTTGAACCCCATCGTGGTGTAACTGGTCGCGTAGGCGCCGGCCGCGTGGATCCAGACCGGATCGCCGGAGGTCAGCCCGGCCGGCACGGGCACGGGTCCGCCGCCCAGCGTGTCGTCGCTGTCGCAACTGGGCCCGGCCACGGTCGCGGGCATCAGCGGGCCGCCCTCGTGCCCGGGGAACTCCAGCCGGTAGCGCACCTTGTCACCCTCGTACAGGCCGTTGAAGCGCCCGCAACTCAGATAGAGCCACGGCGACTTCCGTACGGTCAATCGGGTCACCCGGGCCCGCACGGTGCCGTGGTCGGCGACCAGATAGCGGCCGGGCTCCACGACGTAATCGAGCCCGTAGCCCGCCAATCGCCGCATGCCCTCACGGATCGCGGCGAACACGGCGGCGGTCGGCGGGTGCAGCGGCGTGCCGTCGGGGGCCAGATAGCCGGCCGCGGGCAGCCCACCGCCGAGGTTCACGTGGTCGAGCGCGATGCCCTGCTCGGCCAGCCGCGGGAGCAGCGCGGCGAGCAGATCAAAGGCAACTGCCCACGCCCGTACGGTCAATTGCTGCGACCCGACGTGCAAGGACAACCCGGCCGGGGTCAGCCCCAGCCGCCGCGCCTCGGCCAGCACGGCCACCGGGTCCTCGCTGCCGAACTTGCCGGTGAGCCCCCACAGGGCCCCCGCGCCGTCGGTCGGCACCCGGCAGAACACCCGCGCGCCCGGCGCCTCGGCCGCGATCGCCCGCACGTCCTCGACGCAGTCGGTGGCGAACGTGGTGATGCCGAGCCGGTACGCGGCCGCGATGTCGGCGTCGGACTTCACCGTGTTGCCGTAGTGCACGGCCGTAGGCGCGACGCCCGTGCGCAGCGCCGAGCGGATCTCCCCCGGGCCCGCCGCGTCGAAGCCGGCGCCCCGGTCGGCCAGGCAGGCCAGCACCTCGTCGACCGGGCAGGCCTTCATCGCGAACCGCACGTGGACGCCCGGCAGCTCGGCCCGCAACGTGTCGAGCTGGTTCTCGATGCCGGTCAGGTCGTAGACGATCCGGTCGTCGCCCGCCTCGGCGAGGGCGGCCCGGACGTGCTCAGGGATCACTGGACGGCCGTGCCGCGGGCCGCCGCGATCAGCGCCGGCCACGCCTCGAGCAGCAGCACGAAGTCGTCGATGTCGCGGCGGGCCTCGGCCAGCAGCGGCTCGCGGCGCTCGCGGATCAGGTCGGCGACCCCGGCGAAACGCCCGCCCAGCCGCCGATAGGCCTGTTCCGCCCGGTCGATCTGGGCCTCGTTGTGCTCGCGCGGCTGCCAGGTGCTCGCCCGCGCGATCTCGGCGATGCCGGCCGGGTCGTCACCGGTCATCCGCTCGTAGATGAAGTGGAAGTAATACATCGAGAGAATGAATTTTGCGAATCGCATCTGATAGGCCAGGAACCCGGCGTCGGTCTTGCGCTCGGCGGTGTGGAAATTGACGATGTGCCGGTTGTGCACAACGGCCGGAAGCTGGGCCCGATGGGCCACGTGAATGAGGAAATAGTCGCTGCCGATAGTGTCGGTGGCCGGTGGCAGCGGCACCCTTTCGTGCAGTCCGGCGAACGCGATGTTGTGCATGTCGACCCGCATCGGATCGACCACGTCGAGCACCGATCGCTCGCCGTCGTAGGCCGGGCTGCCGGTGAACGACTCCTCGACCAGCGCCCGCTTCCCGGCCTCGTCGGTGCCCGGCGCCGCCCACAGGCTGACCAGGTCGAAATAGCCTTCGTGCCCGCGGATGTCCTCGATGTCGACCGACATGTCACCCACGAACGACCCGCCGACCAGCGCCACCGGCAGGTCGCCGAGCGCCGGGTCGAGCCGCACCTCGGTCGCCACGGCCGCACGGGCGGGGCGGCCCAGGGCGAGCAGTTCGGCGTGGATCGGGAAGACCTTAGCTCCCTCGTACGTCTGGAAGTAGAGGTCCGAATCCCGGCGGTGCACCGATGCGCAGCCCAGCGCGGCCGCGATCAGGAACGCGCGGTTGGTGCAGGCGCCGTAGGAGAGCGCGCCGGGCAGCATCAGGTCGAGCATCAGGTCGGGCTTGGCCACCCCGGCCGCCTTGATCACCCGTACGAGGAAATCGCGCTGGGCCGCCTCGTCGAGATGCCACACGTGGGTCGCGGCCGACAACACCTCGGCGTGCCCGGCGTAGTGGGCGGAGGAGTCGAGAACCAATAGGTGCACCTCGGCGCCGAACTGCTCCCGCGCGTATTCGGCCTCGGCGACGACCTCGGTGAGGGTCGCCGCACATTCACGATTGGTGGGCACGGCAAGGCAGACCCGGCGGCCACGCATGCACATCACTCCCGCACTCGGCACCGGCCTTTTCACGCATTCAAGCCGGGCAATCTGTAAAGGTTCTTGGCAGCGCGTAAACCTAATACCGCCCATGATCGGACACAACCCGACCTTTTTAGACAATCGTCTAGACCGCCAGCTCAGGGCAGCAACCGGCCGAACCGGCATCAATGTGACATGACCCACGGCCGAGGCCGTGATGCTCTACCGTGGCCGCGTGCCACGACGCCTATCGATACTCGCCGCGCTGGTGACAGTCCTGCTCGCCGGCTGCAGCACGCCTGCGGAAAAGATCGACGCCGCGCCCTCGTCAGCCGTGCCGTCCACCGTGCCGTCACCCACCGAGGTGCCGCCGATGGACGCGGTGCGGGCCGCCCTGAACCACCTGACCAGCGAGACGTACAGCTTCGCGGCGACCGGCAACGGCCCCGGCCACAAATATGTCGCCTCCGGAGTCCACGACCCCCGGGCGCGCGAACACAGCTGGAAGTACCTCCTCGAGGGCGAGAAGGCCAGATCCCGCAAGGTGATCGTGATCGGCGGCGACGGCTACCTGAAGCGTGGCAGCGCGAACCGCTGGGAGCACGTCGACCTCACCCGCCTGAAGCCGGTCGACGACAACCGCTACGCCGATCCGGCCGATCCCACGGGCCTGACCCGATTCACCGCCGCCCTCCACTCGGCGCGACGACTCGGCCCGACCCGCTACGAGGGTGTGGTTCAGCTCCAAGCCACCCCCGGCGCGCTCTCCTACCTGCCCCTCGGCGCACCGATCTTCCTCGTTCGGCAAGGCGGGCAGTGGGTCACCTACACGCTGGAGACCGACGCCGAGGGCAACCCGACCTCGATCAAGACGGTTCAGGACGCCGGGCCGGACGGTTCCCTCACCACCGTCACCAAGTTCGCCAACCTCGGCCGCCCGGTGCGGATCACCAAGCCCTGACCAGCCCGAAACTCGATCGCGGGGCCGCGCGGCCCGTGTGATGATCGAAGGCAGGGGTCGCTAGCTCAACGGCTAGAGCATTCGGCTGATCAGCATGTCCGCCCACCGCTCGCGCGGCCATGGATGCGCTTCCTTCTCTCAATCTTGTGGGACCGAAGGATCGGGGGTTCGAGTCCCCCGGCGACCCCCTCACCGACCACTGTGAACGGAGGACCGCGTGCTCGACAAGATGCTCATTCGGGTTACGGCACCTACCAGCACACGTACGCGGAACTGCTGGCCGTGCACGACGAGCTGGTCGCCGCGGCCGGTGACCGCCTGACCGTGCTGCACCTGGGCGAGCCGGCCGAGGCCGAGGCGTCGCGGCTCTACCTCGCCCTGGCCGGCAGCACGACGCCGCACGGCGAGGCCGACCTGACGCTGCTCGGCGAGCTCGCGGTGGCCTGCGCCGACGGCACCCAACCCGAGACCATTCCCGTACGGGAGAATCGGGCCGTCCTCAACGGAGTGCGGCTGACCCTGGGCCGGCCGCTGGTCGCCGTCGACACCACCACCGACGTGCTGCGCCTGGCCTGTCAGGTCTCCGGTGGCGACGCGACGCTGCGCACGCCCACCCGGTTCGGGCGACGTCACCGACGCGCCCGACGGCGCCACCGAGTTCATCGACGTGCCCCTGACGCTGCCCGGCCGTTATGTGGTGCCGCAGGTGAACATCTACTCCGGTGAGTCGTTCGACGAGGTCGCCGAGTCGATGTTCGGCTACCAGACGCGGGCGGCCGGTCAGCGCGGCGCCCCGTTCGATGCCCGTACGGTGCGGGCCCGCTCGACGATGCGCGGCGCGGGCCGGATCGCCCTGCCGATGGTGTTCGCGCGGGGCGAGCGGGGCTGGCAGGCGGTGTGGCTGCACCTCTATCTGGCGGGGCAGCCGATGTTCAACCGGGTCGAGGACAACAAGTTCACCACGTCCGACCGCGTACGGGCCCTGCTGGAGCGGCGCTACCTGACCGTCTCCTACCTGGCCGACTTGTGGCGGAGTGACACCGAGGTGCTGCTCTGGGACGGCGAACTGCCGAACGTGCCGGTCACGTTCGTCGGCCTCGACGCCCCGGAGCACCTGCCGGAAGGATCAGAGATCTACACTTTGGACCGGTTCCACCAGCTGATCCCGGCTTAGACCGCCGGGGCCGAGGCCATGCGAGCGCTTCCTTCTATTTCCGTTCAACTCGGGAACCTCCGCTGTACGCGGAGGCTCGGCAACCAGCGCTCGTGCTCTCCTCGGCCCCGGCCCGGCCGTCACGTCAGGGAATGGCGGTGGTGTTGAAGGCGAACCGGGCCACCGAGTCGGCGATGGCGTCGGCGTTGACGTCGAGCGCGGTGGCGTTGATGTTGGTGGTGGTGTCGCAGGCCTGGTGGTAGCAGACGTCATAGGCCACGCCCGCGGTCCCGCCGAACAAGGCTTGCTCCTCGGCCGTCTTCAAGCCCTCGGCGCCGGTGAAGATGCCGCCGGCCGGGATGCCGACCGCGATGAACGGGCCGTAGTCGGAGCGGCCGTCGAAGTCGGTGCCGACGTGCCCGAGGCCGCGACGGTCGAAGAAGTTCGCCAGCTGCCGCTCGATCTGCGCGGAGCCGGGCGGCCCGGCCGGCGAGCCCTCGCCGTCGGAGTTGTCGCCGTCGTACAGCTTGTAGGCGTAGTTGGGCGAGGCGATCATGTCGAAGTTGAGGTAGAGCCGGATGCGATCCCGCTCGGCGGCGGACAGCCCCTCGACGTACTGGTCGGAGCCGAGCAGCCCGATCTCCTCGGCGGCCCAGAACGCGAAGCGCACCTTGTTGCGCACCGGGTAGAGCCGCATCTGCAGGGCGGTCTCGAGGATCGCGGCGGTGCCCGAGCCGTTGTCGTTGATGCCGGGCCCGGCGGGCACGCTGTCGAGGTGCGCGCCGACCATCACGACGTTGCGCGGGTTGCCCAGCCGCGTCTCGGCGATCACGTTGTGGTCGGTGCCGAGCTTCAGGGTGGCATCGACCTTGAGCCGTACGGTGGTGCCCGGCGCCGCGGCGAGCTCGTTGCCCACGGCGAAGTCGGCGAAGACCATCGGGATGCCGGCCCGCCACTCGCCGATGTCGACAGTGAAGGCGTCGGTGCGGCCGGGCTGCCCCTCGTTGAAGATGATGACCCCGGCGGCCCCGGCGAACCCGGCGTTGCGCACCTTGGTGGCGTACGGGCAGGTGCCGCGCTGGATGAGCGCGATCCGGCCGGCCACGAAGCCGTTGAAGTCGGCCGTCTCGCAGCCGCTGGTCGAGCTCGGCGTCGGAGCGGGCGGCAACGTGAGGTCGACCGCCTGCACCTGCGCGGTGACGTCACCGGCGGGCGAGGGCGGGAAGGTGAAGAAGTCCTCGTTGGGGACGTAGGCCTTGCTGTTCGGCGCGGTCTGGGTCAGCGTCGGCGGGCTGTTCTCGGCCCAGCTCTGCACGAAGTTGATCGGGTCGAGCGTGACCTTGTAACCGGCCTTGCGCAGTTTGTTGGCAACGTAGTCGCGTGAGGCGCGGTAACCGGGCGTCCCGGCCGCGCGGGTGCCGCCGTTGGCGGTGGCGATCGACTGCAGGGCGTTCAGGTGCTGCTTGGCGTGGGCGCCGGTCACCTGCTTGACCAGCAACTTGGCGAACACGTCGTCGGGCGAGGTGGCGCTGGCCGGCGTCGGCTGGGCCAATACCAGGGCCACGGCCGTGGCCATCGCGACGAAGCCGGTGGCCCCTCTACGCAGATTGATGTGCATGATCCCCCCGAATCACTTGATCGATTGATTTCCGTGATTGCGCTTGGTGTTCGGACAGTAACCCGCCGGCCGACCGGGCCGGGATGGCCCGATCGGCTGGCCATGTCACTCAGCCGGTCACCGGAAGGGACCAGACGTCGGCGATCGACGGGTCGTAGTTGCGACCCTCCGCGTCCTCCTGGAACCGGACCCGAACCTTCCCGTCCTCGGTCAGATCGGCCCGATCGACCAGAACCTGATAGGTCACCGCGCCCACGTCGCTCCCGGTGCGCTGATAGGCCCGGGAGTGGACCACCTCGCCGTCGACAAGAATGTCGTAGTCCTTGAGCTGGGCCCGGTCGTAGGTCTCGATCGCCCGCAGCACGAACGGCTGGCCCGGCGTGACCGCGAGGTCGAACTCGAAGAAGCCGCCGGCGATCCCCTGATAGGTGTAGCGCCGGGTCAGGCCGGCTTCGGTGTTGGTGCCCGACTCGGCCGAGGCCTTGAGGTTGTGCGCCTGTTCCGAGGCGGCGTCGCCCAGGTCGGCGTGGTCGGCCGCACCGGGCGGCGGCACGGCCAGAAGCACCCGTACGTCGGTGGACCTCCGGCTGCCTCCGGCGGTGGCCGTCAGCGTGGCCGTCCCCTCGGTGACAGTCACCGGCGCGGTGGCCGGCACCGTGATCGTGCGCTCCTGTCCGGCCGCCAGGTCGTACGGCTGGGCCGCGCCGATCGTCCACCCGGCTGGGCCGGTGACCTTGACGCTGCCCTGGGCCCGGATCGTCGAGCGGTTCCGCAGCGCCACGCTCACGCTGGTCGCCTGGCCGGGAACAACCGTCTCCGCGGCCGCCGTGAGTCCGGTGATCTCGACCGCGGGCGCCACCGTGATCGGGGCCCGGAGGGGCAGGGTGGCGACGCCGACCGTCCGGCGATAGCTGACGCTGCCGGCCAGCTCGGCGGTGTCCGCTTCGACCCGTACGTCGTAGCGGGCGGTCGCCGTCTCGCCGGGCCGCAGCGTGGTGGCCGGGGCCGCGCCGACCCGGGCCGCCCCCGGCAGGGCGAACCGCACGTCGGTGAGGACGGTGCTGCCCTTGTTCTCCAGCTTCGCCTCGACTCGTACGACGTCGCCGGGCACGGGGGTGCCGGTCGGCACGCTCAGCGACGCGACCACGCCCAGCAACGCGGCCGAGACCCGCGACAACCTCGTACGGATGTCGGCCACCTTGGCATTGCCGGGGGCCTCCGCCGCCGCGGCCAGGGCCAGGTGCACGGCGGTGGCGGTGGCCTCGCGGGAGACCTTGCCGTAGCTGAGGTCGGCTGCCGCGGTCGCCAGGGCCAGGGCCGGCGCCTGGGCCTTGATCGACTCGGCCGCGACCCGGGCCTCGCCGAGGTCACCCCGCACGGTGTCGACCGCGAACTTGTACGTGCCCGAGCCCACCTCGAACACCGCCGTGGTGCCGCTCATCCGGACGAACCCGGCGGCCGGCTTGCCACCCTCGGTCACCGCCCAGCGGCTGGCCGCCGGGATCTCCACCGTGGCCGTCGTGTTGCCGGGCACGGTGACGTCGAGCGTCATCTGCCCCTTCGCGTCGAGCTTCCAGCCGCTGACGAACTGCCCGTACCGGGACTTGTAGGTGGCCCGGGCCGAGGTGAGCCCGCCGCCCGGCTTGGGCCCGATGGTGACGTGCCGGAATCCGGGCGCCGCGTCGTCGGGCCGGATGCCGCCGACGGTCCGGTACATCCAGTCGCCCACCGCCCCGTACGCGTAATGGTTGAAGGAATTCATGCCGACGTCGCCGAAGCTGCCGTCGGGCTTGATCGAGTCCCAGCGCTCCCAGATCGTGGTCGCCCCGCGCGCGATCTCGTAGCCCCACGACGGGTAGTCCTGGTTGAGCAGCAGCCGGTACGCGATGTCGAGATGCCCGGTGTCGGCCAGCGCGGGCAGCAGGTCCGGCGTGCCGAGAAACCCGGTCGACAGGTGATATCCCCGCGACGCGACCTTCTCCGCGAGCCGGTCACCGGCGGCGTCCCGGCGGTCGGCCGGCACCAGATTCATGCTCAGAGCCAGCACGTACGCGGTCTGGCTGTCCCCCTGCACGCGCCCGTCGGCCGACACGTACGCCGCGGCGAACGCGTTGGTCACCGCAGTGGCCCGGGTGCCGTATTTCTCGGCGTCGGCGGTCTTGCCCAGCGCGGCGGCCATCTCGGCGAAGAGCCGGGTGCTGTAGGCGGCGTACGCGGTGCCGATGACGCCGGCCGGGGTCGGGTCCTCCAGGTTGAGCCAGTCCAGATACGGGCCCGCGGCCGGTCGCAGCAGCCCGCTGCTGGTGGCCTGCACGTAGTCGACGTAGCGGCGCATCGAGTCGTAGTGGTCGGCCAGCACCTTCGTGTCGCCGTAACGCTTCCACAGCGTGTACGGCACCGTGATGCCCGCGTCGGCCCACCCGCTGGCGCCGTCGCCGCAGCATTTGCGGGGCGCGACGTCGGGGTAGGCGCCGTTGGCGGACTGGGCGTCCCGCAGGTCGGCCAGCCACTTGGTCAGGAAGCTGAGCGAGTCCATGTTGAAGGTGGCCGTCTCGGCGAACACGTTGATGTCGCCCGTCCAGCCGAGCCGCTCGTCGCGGGCCGGGGTGTCGGTCGGGATGGACAGGAAGTTGCCCCGCTGCCCCCACACGATGTTGCTCTGCAGCTGGTTGACCATCGGGTCGGAGGTGGTCAGCGCGCCGGTGAAGGGGGCCGCCGTGCCCATCACCCGCCCGGTCACCGTGGCCAGGGTGGGGGTGCCGGGGAAGCCGGTCAGCTCCACGTAGCGGAAGCCGTGGAAGGTGAACCGGGGCTCGTAGACCTCGGCCCCCTTGCCGTCGAGGGTGTAGTAGTCGGTGGCCTGGGCGGTCCGCAGGTTGGCGGTGTAGACCGTGCCGTCCGGGTTGAGCACCTCGGCGTGCCGGATCCGTACGGTCTGCCCGGCCGCGCCGGTGACCCGCAGCCGGGTCGCGCCGACCATGTTCTGGCCCAGGTCGAACACCCACACGCCCGGCTTGGGCTGGGTCAGCTTCTTGGCGGCGAGCTCCTGGGTCACCTTGACCGGCGGGTCGACCTGCGCGACCAGGCGCTGCGTCGGGGCGTCGCTGCCGACCGTGGCCGCCGGCCAGCCCGCGTCGTCGAAGCCGGAACCGCGCCAGCCCGCCGGTTCGAGCCGGGCGTCGTACGTCTCGCCGTGGATGTTGTCGGCCCGCAGCACCGGCCCGTCGGCCGACCGCCAGGTGCCGTCGCTGCCGATCGTCTGCGAGGTGCCGTCGGTGTAGTCGATGCGCAGCTGCGCGAGCAGTTGGGGCCGGTCGCCGTACTGCTTGTCGCCGAACCAGCCGATCGAGCCCGAATACCAGCCGTCGCCCAGCATCGCGCCGATCGTGTTCTCCCCCGCCACGAGCTGCTCGGTGACGTCGAAGGTCTGATACTGGATCCGTTTGGCGTAGTCGGTCCAGCCCGGCGCGTGCAGGTGATCGCCGACCCGCTGACCGTTGAGCGAGAGCTCGTAGGCGCCGAGCGCGGTCGCGTAGACGCGGGCCCGGCTGACTTTGCGGTCGACCCGGAACTCGTGCCGCAGCAACGGTTTGCCGCCGTCGGCCAGCAGCGTCTCCAGCGAGCCTGACACCTCGAGCCCCTGCGGAGTCGGCGTCCCCGCGGTGAACGGGTTGGTGTCACCGGTCAGATCGGCGTCGACCTCGGTCTTGCCGCCCGCTACGACTTTGACCGAGTGCACGATTGCCGCCTCGGTTCCCGACGTACGCAACCCGACCGTCCCGCTGGTCTGACGCGTGTCCACGGTCGTGTCGGCCAAAGAGCCGTCCACGTACGTCTTGATGGTGCTCCCGGCCGCCTCGATGCGCAGATCGTGCGGCTCGGCGACGTCAATCGTCAGCGGCACCTCCTTGAGCAAGGTCCAGGTGCCGCCGACCCGGACGTGCGGCCGCAGCGTCGGCACGTTGTTGAAATTGGCCAGCTGCCACATGTACGCGTCGTTGACGCTCTTGGCCCGGAAGAAGACCCCGGCCGCGTCGCGGGTCACCGTCAGGCGCACGTCCACTGTGTAGTCGGACCAGGCGGCGCTGGGCCGTTCCCGCCCGATCCACTTGGCCTGCCAGTCCGAGGCCCGCAGCAGACCCGTCTCCCACCAGGACGGGGCACTCCAGGCCGAGGCGCGTCCGGCGGCGTCCCAGATGCGCACCTGCCAGTGATAGCGGGTCGCCGAGGCGAGGGCCGGCCCACCGTACGGGACCTGGGTCGAATTGGCGCTCGCGGTGCGGCCACTGTCCCAGACGTCGGCCTTGGAAAGTTTGGCCGCGGTGGTGGCGACCCGGACCTGGTACGCGGATTGCGTGACACCACGCTGGGCGGAGTTGACCAGCCAGCCGAGCCGGGGCGCCGGGGTGTCGAGGCCGAGCGCGCCCGCGACCCCCTCAACGGTGAGCCCGGCGGCTGACAGCGCGGGCGCTGCCGCTCGAGCCGGAGCCGGCGCAGCGGCGACGATCATGATGACGGCGGCGATGAGTCCGATTACTCGTTTCAAAGTGGCACCCTTCCGATCTTCTCGTTGACGGAGTGGCCACCAACCGGGCACGCCAAGGAACGGCACGTCGTGCCGCACTGATTTCGTGAAACGTTTCACCCGGATCGGTAACACGATCGTACGTATTCCGTCACGCAAAGGCAATCATCAGGCTCGATGCCTGACCGCTTGCCCCCGCGGGCCGGCTTCGAGACACTCGCGGCATGGGAGGCGCCCTGTTTCTGACCGGCGCCGGTGCCTTCGCGGCCGGCGAGGTGGTGCAGGCCTTCCGGCTCCGGCGCGAGGCCGCCCGGGTCGACCCGCGGGCCGAGATCTTCTTCCGGCTGATGTTCTTCGGCGCGATCGTGATGGTTCCGCTGGGCCGCGCGCTCGCACCCGGCGGCGGCCGGCCGCTCTTCGTCACGGGGATGACGATCGGCCTGCTGGGGCTGCTGCTGCGCTGGTGGTCGTTCGCCGCCCTGGGCCGCTACTTCACCGTCGTCCTGCGGGTCGGCGGGGCTCAGGAGGTCGTCGACCGGGGCCCCTACCGGGTGCTGCGGCATCCGGGCTACACCGGTCTCATCCTCATCTTCGCCGGGGCCGGCCTCGCCGCGGGCAGCTGGCTCGGCGCGGCCGGGGCCACCGCCCTGATCCTGCTGGCCGTGCTCCATCGCATCCGGATAGAGGAGAAGGCCCTGATCGCCGCCCTGGGTGACCGCTATGTGCGGTTCGCGGCGACCCGGGCCCGGCTGATCCCCTATATATGGTGAACCTGAGAGGCTGACGACACGATTTGCGGGCCCGTCTAGCATTCGCCCTATGTTCCGACTCCGCGCCGCCCTCGCGCTGTCCGCCGCTTTCTTCTCGCTGGTCGCGTGCACGTCCGACAAGACCGAGACCAGCGCGGACAAACCCCCGGCGGAAACCCTGCCGGCCGGCGACACCCTGGTCAAAGACTCGGCCGCGGCGATGCGGGCGATCAAGACGACGCAGTTCCTGATCGAGGCCGACGGCGAGATCGCCGGGCTCAGCCTGCGCCGGGCCGAGGGCACGCTGACCAAGGAGGGCAGCGCCAAGGGCACCGCGCAGATCGAGCAGTCGGGCCAGCCCGTCGAGCTCGAGTTCGTGATCGTCGGCGACAAGATCTATCTGAAGGGCCCGACCGGCGGCTTCCAGGCCTTGCCGCTCACGCTGGCCGCCTCCGTCTACGACCCGTCGGCCATCCTCGACCCCAGCCGCGGCATCGCCAAGGTGCTCGGCTCGGCCACCGGCGCCACCACCGAGGCCAAGGAGGCGGTCGACGGCAAGGACGCCTGGCGCGTCGCCGCCACCAGCACCGGCCCCGACCTCAAGGGGCTCATCCCCGGCGTCACAGGCAGCATCCCGGCCAAGCTGTGGATCGCCGACGCCGACAAGCGCCTGCTCAAGTCGACCTTCACGCTGCCCGGCGGCACGGTCACGGTGACGTTCCAGAAGTTCGACGAACCGGTGACGATCAGTGCTCCGTAGCGCCCCGGTCCAAGCCCGCCGGCGCCTGGCGATCGGGGTCGGCGGGGCCACGGTCCTGCTCGCGGCCCTCGACGCGTACGTGGTCGTCACGGTCCTGACCGACATCCTGCGCGACGTGCACATCCCGCTCAATCACCTCGAGCGGGCCACCCCGATCGTCACCGGCTTCCTGCTCGGCTATGTGGCCGGCATGCCGCTGCTGGGCTCGCTCTCCGACCGGCTCGGCCGCCGCGCGGTCATCATCGCCTGCCTGGCCGGCTTCGCCGTCGGCTCGGCCGTCACCGCGGCCTCGGGCGAGTCGCTGCACTGGCTGATCACCGGCCGCGTCGTGCAGGGCCTGGCCGGCGGCGCCCTGCTGCCGGTGACGATGGCCCTGGCCGGCGACCTCTGGACCGAACAGCACCGCCGCGCGATCGCCCTCGGCGCGGTCGGCGCCGCGCAGGAGCTGGGCAGCGTGCTCGGCCCGCTCTACGGCGGCGCGCTGGCCGCCCTGATCGGCTGGCGCGGCATCTTCTGGATCAACATCCCGCTGGCCGCCGCGGCCGCCGTCGCCGTCTGGTTCGCCCTCCCCCGCTCCGCCCTCCCCCGCTCCGCCCTCCCACGCGAGACCGCCCCACGCGAGACCGCCCCACGTGAGACCAGCCCGCACGAGACCGCCCCGCACGAGACCGCCCCACGTGAGACCAGCCCGCACGAGACCGCCCCGCGCGAGCGGCGCCCCGGCATCGACGTGCTCGGCGGCATCCTGCTCGCCGCCGGCCTGGCCCTGCTGGTGGTCGGCCTCTACAACCCCGACCCCGAGCGTGCGGTCCTCCCGTCGTGGGGCCCGCCCACCATCGCCGCCGGCGTCGTCGCGCTCGTGCTTTTCGCCCTGTGGGAGCGCCGCGCCCGCACCAAGCTTTTCGACCCTTCCGGCGTACGCATGGCGCCTTTCCTGGCCGCCCTCGGCGCGAGCTTCTGCGCCGGCGCCGCCCTGATGGTGACGCTCGTCGACGTCCAACTGGTCGCCCAGACGCTGCTCGGCAAGGACGCGTTCGGCGGCACCCTGCTGCTGAGCCGCTTCCTGATCGCCCTCCCGCTCGGCGCCGTCCTCGGCGGCGCGATCCTCACCCGCCTGGGCGAGCGCGTGGTCACCCTGCTCGGCCTGCTCACGGCCGCTTTCGCGTACGGCCTGATCGCGTACTGGCCGACCGACGTGCTCGCCGCCCGGCACCTGGGCTTCCTGCCCCGCCTCGACACCGACCTCGCCCTCGCCGGCTTCGGCCTGGGCCTGGTCATCGCCCCGCTGGCCGCGGCCGTGCTCCGCGTGACACCCCCCGACCGCCACGGCGTCGCCTCGGCCGCCGCCGTCGTGGCCCGCATGGTCGGCATGCTGGTCGGCGTGGCCGCCCTGACCGCGTGGGGCCTGCACCGCTTCCAGGAACTCACCGCCACCCTCGACACTCCCCTCCCGTTCGGCGTCGAACCGGCCGAATACCAGAACCGCCTCGCCGCGTACGAGTTAGCCGTCAAGTCCGCCCTGCAGACTGAATACCGCGAAATCTTCCTGATCACAGCCGCCCTCTGTGTGCTCGGCGCCCTGCTCGGCCTGCTACTGGCGGGCCGGGGCGGAGACACCCGCGACGGTCTCGCGTAGGCCGGCGACGAAATGCCCACCGCCTCCGGTCAAGTCATTGACCGAGCCGGCGCTGTAGCGAACAACGAAGCGGCCCACCGGCGAAGTTCCGCTGGGTCTGTTGAGCGCTACCCGAACGCGAGGTGCTCCGCGTATCTGGTGAGCGCGACCAGCCTCTCCTCGTCCACCGACGGCATCGTGTAGGCCCGCTCCCTGATGCCGGCGAGCAAGTCCCTCGGGAGGGTCACGTGGTGACGGCGTACGTAGTGAGAAAGGTCCCGCCGCCACAACCACTCGCCGTCCGTCAGGATCGAGGAGCCGCTGAGGAACTGCTGATCGGGTGCGAGCACATCCCGTTCGACGTCCATCATGTCGATCAGCTGGTAGCCGTGGTCGAGGTACTGCGTCACCAGGTCGGCGTCATCGAGCGGGCCCGCCCCGAGGTGATCGGCGATGCGCTCGGGCGGTCCCGGATGACGGGTCTGGCCGAGCTCGACGAACATTCCGGCGGTCCGCACGTCAAGCCTCCAGAGTTCCAGGGCCAGACGGTGGCCCCCGGCGAGTGTCTCAGCTGACCGACTGCGACAACCGCACGGCGGACACCCGGCCGGCTGCCGCCCGAGGGTGAGCGAGGGCGGTCTGACGGGCCGGTCAAGGCGGGCACACCAAAATGTGATCTACGTTGGACCGTCTCAGGGCGGGCTATGTCTGGTGCCGGAACCGGCTCGACGCTAGGGTTTGCAGGCTCGTCCGGTGGCGGGTCGGCGCGGGGGTTCCGCCGGCTGCGGGTTGCCGCGCGCACAACGACTCCTATCCGATTGGGATTCTCGGTGACGTCCACATCGGCCGGTCCGGCGGCAGCTCGCGAACGGGGCCAGCAGTCCATCTCCCGGCGTGTCGTCCGGCTCGTCCTCGTGCCCAGCGTGGTGGCCCTGCTCATCTGGTTCGCCGCCTCGGGTTACCTGGTCTTTCAGGGCTTCTACAACCGGGCCGTGGCCAACTCGGTGCGGCAGGTGTCGATCCCGGCCGTGGCCGCGCTGGGGTCGCTGCAGCAGGAACGCCGGCTGAGCGTCGCCTTCCTGGCCCGCCCCACGAACGGTCTCGAGCCCCTGCTCGACCGGCGGCAGCGCACCGACGGGCAGGTGCAGGCGCTGCGGGAGGCGGCCGACAGCGCGCTCGGCTTGGCCCCGGAGTCGATCAAGACGCGCTGGGCCGACCTGTCCGGCTATCTCGACCGGCTGCCCGGCACCCGCAGCGCGATCGACTCGCAGTCGATGACCGGCGCGGCGGCGTACGCGTTCTACAACGAGCTGCTCGACGCGGCGACCGAGTTGTTCGACAACCAGGCCCGGGTCGTGCCGGACGTGACGGCGACCCAGGGCGGCATCACGGCCACCGAGGTGTTCCGGGCCGGCGACTCGATGTCCCGGGCCGCCTCGATCATCGACGGCGCCCTGGCCTCGGGCCCGCTCACCCGGGTCAACTATCTCGAGTTCGTCCGGCTCGTGGGCGCCTATCACGCCGCCCTGACCACCTCGGCCGCGCATCTGGAACCGAGCGTGCAGGCCTGGTACGCCGAGATTCAGGCCGGCGACAGCTGGAAGCAGCTCACGCAGGTCGAGGAGTCGATCATCGCCGGTGGCCCGTGGGTGCGGCAGGTGCCGCCCCGGCTCACCCTCGGCGTCGACCGGTGGTCGCAGCTCACCGGCATGGTCTCGGCCGACCTGATCGAGCTGACCGTGCGGCAGGCCGACGCGGTCTCGGCCAAGGCCCTGCGCACCGGCAACAACCAGCTGCTGACCGCCTCGCTGGGCTCGGTGCTGGCCCTCGCGATCGCGGTGGCGGCGATCTGGTGGGCGGTCCGCCAGTCCCGGGTTCTGGTCGACCGGGCCCTCTCCGTACGCCTGGCCAAGCTCGGCACCGACGCGGACGCCCTGGTCGACCAGCGCCTGCCCGCCGTCATGACCAGGCTGCGCCGCCGCGAGCCGGTCGACCTGGCGGCCGAGTTCGCCGCCCCGGATTACGGCGGCGACGAGATCGGCCAGGTGGCCCGGGTCATCAACCGGTCGCTGCAGGCCGCGGCGGGGGCGGCGGTCGACGAGGCCAAGGCCCGCGCGGCCGGCACGGCGATGCTGATGGGTGTCGCCCGGCGGCCCCAGCGCCCGCTGCAGCGCGGCCTCAAGGTGGTCGAGGACCTGCAGGAGAAGGTCGGCGACGAGAAGCTGCTGACCGGCCTGTTCGACATCCACCACCAGCTCAACCAGACCCGCCGCTTCCTGGAGAACCTGGTGATTCTGGCCGGCGGGCAGATCGGCCGCCGCTTCCAAAACCCGGTTCCGCTGCGCCGGGTGCTGCTGGCCTCGTTCGCCGAGGCCCGCAACTATCAGCGGATCACGCTGCGCCGGGCCAACGACGTGGCGCTCGCCGGGCACGCGGTGGCCGAGGTCATCCACCTGCTGGCCGAGCTGCTCGACAACGCGCTGGCGTTCTCGCCGCCGGAGACGACGGTCTGGGTCACGTCGAGCCGGGTGCAGCACGGCGTGGCGGTCGAGATCGAGGACGCCGGGGTGGGCATGTCGGCCGAGGCCGTCGAGCGGGCCAACACGATGCTGGCGACCGCGCCGACGCCGGATGTGACCGAGCTGCGCGACGGCGCCCAGATCGGCCTGCACGTGGTGGCCGAGCTGGCCAAGCGGGAGGGCGTGCAGATCAGCCTGCGGCGTTCCGCGTACGGGGGTCTGCTGGCCATCGTGCTGCTGCCTGAGCGCATCCTGGTCGGCGGGGAGAAGGACGGCGCAGGCGACACCCGGGCCGTGCCGATCATCCCGGCCGCCCAGCGCACCGAGCCCGCCCCCGCCGCCGCGGCGCCGCAGCTCAGCCGATCGGCCGTGGGCGTGCTCGAGCCGGAGCCCGAGAAGGCGCCGGAGAAACCGGTCGCGCAGGCCCCGGCCGAGGCCACCAAGCCGGCCAAGCCGGCGTTGCCTCACCGGCGCCCGCAGCAGCACCTCGCGCCCGGGCTGCTGGAGAGCGAGAAGGAGAGCACCGACCAGCCGGTCACCCCGCTCCGCTCGCCCGAGGAGGCCCGCAACCGATTCGCCCGCTATCAGCGGGGCTGGGCCGAGGGCGCCACGGCCGACAAGGACGAGACCACCACCGACGCTGAGCAAGGCGGGAACGCGTGACCAATCCGACCACACCGACCGACCTGCCCTGGATGATCGACGACCTGGTCGAGGTGCCGCGCGTCGTCTCCGTGGTGGTGCTCTCGACCGACGGCCTGATCATCCAGAAGTCGTCGCTCATGGCGCAGGAGCTGGCCGAGATCCTCGCCGCGGGCGCGTCCTCGATGTACAGCGTGGCCGCCGGCACCGGGCGCCGGTTCGAGAGCGGCCCGGTGCATCAGGTCATCATCGAGTACGGCGAGCGGACGCTGTTCATCGCGGCCGCCGGGCAGAACGCGCGCCTGGCCGTCCTCTGCGAGCAGGACGTCGACATGGGCATGGTGGCGTACGAGGTGAGCCGGTTGGTGACCAGGATCGGCGACTATCTGGGCACCGGCGCCCGGGCGGCGGCTCATGACGTTTGAGACCTGGGACGGCGACGACGAATCGGCCGCGGGCCGGTTCGTGCCGTTGTACGTCCTGGTCAACGGCCGGACCGCCCCGCGCGACTCCACTCTCGACCTGGCCACCCAGGTGGTCGCGCTGCCGGTGGACACGCGCGGGCTCGAACCGGAGTACGTCGAGATCGTGCGCCGCTGCGCGAACTGGATCTCGGTGGCCGAGATCGGCGCGTACCTGCACCTGCCGCTGGCGATCACGAAGGTGATGGTCGACGTGCTGATCGAACAGGGCTATCTCGGGGCCGGCACCCCGGCCCAGCGCAACATCGTCGACCTGCACCTGCTCGACTCGGTGCTCGCCGGCCTGGAACGGCTGTAGGACTTCAGGGGGTCGACGTGGACCGTACATCCGTCAAGATCGTCGTGGCCGGCGGCTTCGGCACCGGCAAGACGACGCTGGTCGCCTCGGTGAGCGAGATCCCGCCGCTGACCACCGAGGAGATCCTGACCGAGGCCAGCATCGGGGTGGACGACACCACGGGCGTGGAGGGCAAGACCACCACGACCGTGGCGCTGGACTTCGGGCGCATCACGATCAGCCCCGACGTGGTGCTCTACCTGTTCGGCACGCCGGGGCAGGACCGCTTCTGGTTCATGTGGGACGAGCTGGCCCAGGGCGCGGTCGGCGCGATCGTGCTGGTCGACACGCGCCGGCTGGAGTCCAGCTTCGCCGCAGTCGACTACTTCGAGCGGCGCGGCATCCCGTTCGTCACCGCGGTCAACCGGTTCTTCGGCGAGTGCGCCTACACCGACGACGAGATCCGCTCGGCGCTCGAGCTGGACTCCCGGGTCCCGCTGGTCTGGTGCGACGCGCGGGACCGGGATTCCAGCAAGCTCGCGCTCATCACCCTGGTCCGGCATGCGATGGCGCGGCTGCGGGTCAGGGCCGGATCGGTTCCAGTCGCACCTTGAAGTGGCGCAGCATCGGCGGCGTGGAGACGATCCGGTAGCCGCTGACGCGTTCCGGGTCCTTGGCGATCGCGGCCAGCGTCTCGGCCACGTGGTCGAGGTGTTCCTGGCCGTAGACCCGGCGCGGGATGGCCAGCCGCACCAGCTCGAACGGCGCCGGGGTGACCAGCCGGTGCCGCTCGTCCATCGTGCCCAGATAGAGCGAGCCCAGCTCGGCGCAGCGGATGCCGCCGTCCAGGAAGAGCCGGCAACCCAGGGAGTGCCCGGGGAACTCGGCCGGCGTCAGGTGCGGCAGCAGCCGGCCCGCGTTGAGGTAGAGCGCGTGAATGCCGGCCGGCTGCACGGTGTCGACCCCGGCGTCGTTGATCAGCTGGGCCAAGCGGGCGGTCGCGGCGGCCCTCGCCGCCAGATAGGCCGGCTCGACGACCTCGCGCAGCCCGACGGCCAGCCGCTCCAGATCACGACCCGAGAGCCCCCCGTACGTCGAGAAGCCCTCGGTCGCGATGAGGTTCGCCTCGCAGCGGGCGTACAGGTCGTCGTCGCGCAGGCCCAGGCACCCGCCGATGTTCGACAGGCCGTCCTTCTTGAGGCTGATCACACACCCGTCGGCCAGGTCGAACGCCTGCCGGGCGATCGCGCGGGGCGTCCAGTCGTGATAGCCGGGTTCGCGCTCGCGCACCAGCCACGCGTTCTCGGCGAAGCGGGCCGCGTCGAGGAAGAACGGCACGCCGTGCTCGCGGCAGAGCGCGTGCGCCGCCTCCAGGTTGGCCATCGAGACCGGCTGGGCGCCCAGCCCGTTGTTGGTGATCGTCATCAGCACCAGGCCGACCCGCCCGCCCTCCGGCCCGCTCAGCAGTTCGGCCAGGGCGGTCAGGTCGATGTTGCCCTTGAACGGGTCCGGGCTGTCCAGGTCGAGCGCCTCGGGGCAGGGCAGGTCGCGCGGCTCGGCGCCGGCCAGCTCCACATTGGCGTGCGTAGTGTCGAAGTGAGTGTTGCTGACGCAGATCTGCCCCGGCCGCAGCAGCGCCCCGAACAGGATCCGCTCGCCCGCCCGGCCCTGGTGCACCGGCAGCAGGTGCGGATAGCCGGTCAGCTCGGCCAGTTCGTCGCGGAACCGGAACCAGGACCGGGCGCCCGCGTACGACTCGTCGCCGAGCGCGGCCGCCGCCTCCTGAGCGGCCGACGTGGCGCCGGTGCCCGAGTCGGAGAGCAGGTCGACGGTGATCTGATCGGCCCGCAGGTTGAACGGGTTGTAGCCGGCGGCGTGCAGGGCCGCGGCCCGCTCCTCGGGGCCGAGGAACGGGATGGGTTCGACCACCTTGATCCGGTACGGGGGCAGCGGCACGGAGACTCCTCGAAGATCAGGCGGCGGGGACCCAGACCGAGCGCGGCGGGGTGACCGCGTACGCCTCGGCGGACAGATAAACGGTGACGCCCGGCCGGGGCGGCCCGAGGCGCAGCGACACGTGCGCGATCAGCCCGACCCCGGCCCCGAGCGGGCGGCGCGACACGGCGGCGACGCAGCGGTGCAGCAGTTCGGGGCTGAACCCGTGCCGGTCGAGCACGGCCGCGACCCGGTCCCGGGCCTCCCGGTCGTCGTCGACGTAGTCGCGGATCGGGACGTAGAGGCTGTAGCCGGCCGGCTGATCGGCCCCGCCGACGAGCGTGTAGCTGCCGACCAGCGGCCGCCGGTCGTAGCGGCCCGGTCCGGCGGCGTCGAGGCAGAACTCGGCGACCTCGTCCGGGTCGGCCCCGGGGACGACGGTGGCGGCCCGGGCGGCGTCGGCCGCGTCGGCGTCGTAGTGGCTGACGTACAGCTTGACCCGGGCCTGCGGGCCGTCATGCAGGTCCAAGGCGAAGAACGCCAGCCGGTCGCGGCGGCCGAGCTCGCCGGGGCGGATCGAGCGGGCCAGCATCGTCCGGTAGGAATCGCCCAGCCCGAGCCGGCCGAGCGCCTCCTCGACCAGCCCCGGGGCGCGGCCGACACCGGCCGCCTCCGGGTTGAGATAGACCTTGAACTCGGGGTCGCGGTCGCGCCGGAACACCAGCGAGCACCACAGCGCGAACGGGGCCTCGCTGTCGAGGTGACCGGTGAAGAGCTCGCCGACCGCGTCGAGCCGGCTCGTGGCGAGACCGAAGCGGGCGGCGTTGGCGGCCAGGAAGGCGTACGCGGCCTGGGTGTTGGCTTTGATCCCCGGCACGAGACCCGGCGCCTCGGCCAGGATGCGCAGGGCCGGCGGCTCGGTGTCGTTGAACGCGACCGAGAACTCCACCGGCGAGTGATCGTCGGCGATGCCCGAGGCCCAGGCCGGCGGCTCCGCGAGCGAGCGGGCGCCGTGCGGCCCGAGCAGGCCGGCGAGCAGGTCGAGAGGGGTGGCCGGATCCAGATCGAGGACGCGGCACAGGGGGTTCAGCTGCCCGGCCAGGTGTTGCAGGACCGAGAAGTGGCGCATGGAGTTTCCTGTTCCTCAGTGGACCGAATCCCCGTTGATCACATGAGACTCACCTATAGTCAGTGCGCGATCACTCTTAGTCGAGTGAGACGTGAGTCACACTTCATGTTCGGTCCACTGAAGATTACTTTTCGTGGCGCTCAACCCCGGCGGCGCGGCATTTGTCGATCACTCACCGCGATCCTCGTGCGGAAACAGAAAAATGCCCTTTCTCCACCGGTCATCAACTCGCACGACGGGCGAGCCAGCTGGTCATCGCGCGGACGCCGACGCCGATCGCCCGCTCGTCCGGGTCGAACGTGCCCCAGTGCGGATAGGCCGTCTCGGCGCCGCGACGCGGACGGCGCACGCCCAGGAACGAGTACGTGCCCGGCAGCCGCCGCAGGAACAGGCTGAAGTCCTCGGCGGCGAACGGGATCCCGCCGTGGATCGTGCCGGCGCGGGCCGGACCGAGGAAACGCCGCAGTTCGAGCGCCTCACGGTGCGGGGTGACCAGCGCCGGCCAGGGTTCGGCCGACGGGAAGGTCACGGCGCCCGGCCCGGCCAGCCGGCGGATCGTCTCGCGCACCTCCGGCCAGCGACTCTCCGGCCAGCAGCGCGACGAGATGCGCACCTCGGGCCGGTCCGCGGCGGCCAGGCTCGCGCTGATGAAGAGAAACCGCTCGTACGGGCCGTGGGGTTTCTGCAGGTCGGCGGCGAACCGGCCGAGCTGGGCCGGCGTGGTCGGGCGGGTCACCGTCCGCAGCGCCGTGATCCGCGTGACCAGGCGGCGGGCCCGGTCCATGGCGTCGGCGCCGGTAAAGGTGACCACGCCGCGGTCCTCCCCCGGCATCCCCGAGCCCGGCATCACCATCAGCTTGCCGACCGGCCAGGGCCCGCAGTGCAGGGCGTGGATCTCGGCCGGGCGGGTGCTCTCGAGGACACCGGCCGCGAGCATGGCCGCCGCCCCGGCCAGCAATTCCTCGGCCGGCTGGAAGAGGAACACCACCGTGCCGGCCAGGTCACGGCGCCGCCGGGCCAGGGCCTCGGCGACGCCCACGCCGATCGTCGTGTGCAGGTCGTGCCCGCAGAAGTGCGCGGGCCCGGCGACGCCGTTGATCTGCTGGTCCGGCGGCACCGCATCCATGTCGGCGCGATAGGCGACCGTCCGGCCCGCTCGCGCGCCGCTCAGCGTGGCCACGACCCCGTGCCCGCCCACCCCGGTGACGACGTCGAGCCCGGCCGCCCGCAGCCGGTCCGCCACCACACCGGCGGTCCGCACCTCTTGCCCGCCGGCCTCGGGGTAACTGTGCAGCTCGCGCCGCAGCGCGACGAGCCCGTCGGCTGACGCTCTTCCGGGCCGGGAGAAGAACGGCCCCGGCGATCCCTGCTGTCCCGCCGAACAGCGTACGGCGGCTGACTCGGTTGGTGAACATGCCACCGATGGTCCGCTCGCCGCCCACGCAGCACAGTGGAGCCACCACCCCGAAACGTTCCCGGGACGTCCCTTAAAGTGGACAGAAAGTACTAAAACGGACGGAGGAACCAGATCAACTCGTAGACATAGAGACTGTGAGCGAGTCCAGGATTACCGAGTTGCGGGTGCACGGGGTGGGCGGGGCGGCGCCGGACGCGCTGCTCGGGACGACGGCCCACCGGCAGATCTGGGGCGACCGGATCGCCGGGTTCTACGCCGCCGACGCCGAGCAGCGGGGGCGCCGGGTCGAGGCGTACTGCTGGGGCGGGATGACCTCGCGCAGCAGCACCCGGGTGCTGTGGGTCCTGCTGTTCCCCTTCATGCTGGCCAACCTGGCCGGCTGGACCTGCTCGGCCCGGACCCGGGCGGACCGGTGGGCGTTCGCGGCGCACCGGGCGTGCGGGCGGCTGGCCGCACTCGGCATCACGATCAACCTGCTGCTGATCGCCGCGCTGGGCGCCATCGACATCTGGGCCTTCCAGTTCGGCGGGCGCAGCGAGGAGGGGCCGATCGGCCGCCTGCAGCCGGGCCCGCGCGTGGTGGTCGGTGCGGCCGTCGTCGCGGCGGTTCTGCTCGTGCTGTGGCTGTTGTCGCGCCAGGCCCGGCAGCGCTACGAGGAGGTCACCCCGGTCGACCCGGATCGCGAGGGCTATCCCGGCAGTGCCGCGGGCCTGCCCGACGGCGTCGCCGATCCCCAGTTCTTCAACGGCGCGGACACCGTACGGCGGTTGGGTCTCCTGCACGTCGGTGCGGGACTGGCCTGGCTGGCCCTCGTCCTGGCCCTGGTGTCCGACGGGGCGTTCGGGCGCGCACTGGCGGTCGCGGCCGGCGTGTTGCTCGGGTTCTCGATCGTGGTGCTCGCCCTCGAGGCGGCTGGGGACTGGGCCGTCCGGCCACTCGTCGTCGTGGCCTCGCTGCTGGTCTGCGCCTCCGCTATGCACGCCTGGCAGTCGGATCCGGGGGCTGATCTGCATGTCGGAAACATGCGTACGGCCGCGATCGGGACGTTCTGGCTCATCGTCGTTCTGGTCATGGGACGGCTGCCTGTGCTGGTCGCGATCAGCCTGCTCCGGCTGGCCGGGATCCGGCGCGGCGCGGCAGGCGCGAAGATCCCGCGAACCAACCGCCGCTGGCCGGCCGCGCCCCTGACCGTGGCCGCCCTCGGCGTGCTGAGCATCAACATCGCCGGCCTCGGCTCCCTGGTGACCATCGCGAAATCGCTCGACCTGCCGCGCGATGCGGTCTTGCCGGGACTGCGCAATCAGCTTCCCTGGCTGATCCTGGCCCCGATCGCCGTCGTCTTCGTGTTCCTGCTGGTCGAGCTGATCCGGTACGGCAGGGCGGCCAACAAGCAGGCCACGAGGACCGTCCGGGCCGAATTCGCCGGACGCAACGCTGCGGCCCCGGCCCCTCCGCCGCCCGGGGCCGCCTGGCGCTGCAACGCCTTGCCGGTCGACGGCATCTGCGCCGGGGAGCGCGACCGCAGGATGCAATGGGTCCGTTCGATCGCGCGGGGCCGGAAGCTGGCCGGCTTCGCCCCCGACATCCGTTACCTGCTGGCCGGTCTCATGCCGATCGTCGCCGCGGTCCTCGTCCTGATCCCGCTCGAAGTCAAAGGCAAGACTCTCCCACCCCTGAAGTTCGCCGACGACCTGGCCGTGACGGTGGCCGGACTGATTCCGGTCGCGGGAGTGGCCCTGCTCAGGTGGGGCTGGGGCCGCCGCGACGCCCGCCGCTGGCTGGGCGTGCTCTGGGACGTGGGCACCTTCTGGCCGCGCTCGTTCCACCCGTTCGCGCCGCCCTGCTACGCCGAGCGCGCGGTTCCTGACCTGCAGCGCCGCATCCGCTGGCTCAACGACAGCGGCCACCGGGTCGTTCTCGTCTCGCACAGCCAGGGCAGCGTGCTCGCCACGCTGGCCCTCGTCCAGCAGCCGGCCGGCGCCCCGACCCTGGTCACGTTCGGGTGTCCCCTGACGAAGCTGTACGGCTGGGCGTTCCCGGCCTACGTCCACCGTGAACTGCTGGACCGCGTACGGGAATGGCGTAATTTCTCGTATGCGTCGGACTACATCGGCGGGCCGGTGGGTCGCACCGAGGTCGACGTCTCGCTGCCCGATCCGGCCTCCGCCTTCTACGTCGCCGGGGAGCCCATGCCGGGCCTGCGCCGGCACACCGGCTACTGGTCGGACGAGGCCATGTGGCGCGAGATCGACCGGCTGACCGCGGAGCCACGCCCGGCCCCGGTTCCGGCCTGACCGCCGGGCGGCTATAACAGGAAGCGTGCCGGAGCCAGCAACACGACGAGGATTGCAGCGTGACCTGCTGATCGTCGCGTTGTCGATCGGCGGGGCGGCGGTGCTGACGCTCGGGGCGTACGACGGGCCTCCCGAGCTGCGGTGGCGGCTGTTCGCCGGGGCGGTGGTGGCCGCGGTGGCGGCCGGCCTGGTGCGCACGCGTCCGGTCACCGGCGTCCTGCTCGGCAGCGCCGCCCTGCTGACCGATCAGGTGATCGGGCCGTCGCTGGCCACCGTGCTGATCTACACGCAGGTGCTCTACGACGCCGGTGTGCACGGTCCGCGCCGGCTGCCGCGGGTGTTGCTGTGGGCCGGCGCGATGCTGACCGTGGCGGTGACGGTGCTGCACCTGGCCGACGGCCGCGCGCAGGATGCCGCGGTCAACGGCGTGCTGGTCGCCCTGATCCTGATCGTGCCGGTGACCACCGGGATGTCGGTGCGGGAGTGGCGCGATCGCAGCGCGGCCGACCGCCGGCACGCCGAGCAGGTGGCCCGGCTGGCGGCGCTGGACGACCGGCAGGCCGTGGCCGCCGAGCGGACCCGGATGGCCCGTGAACTGCACGACGTCGTGGCCAACCACCTGAGCGTGGTGGCGATCCACTCCACCGGGGCCCTGGCCGCGACCGACCCGGCCGTACGGGAGAAGGCACTCACCGTGATCCGCGAGCATGCCGTACGCGGGCTGGCCGAGCTGCGCGAGTCGATCCGGGTGCTGCGCCTCGACGAGACCGCCCTGCCCGGCATCGAGGTCGGCCTGGACGAGGTGCCCGCGCTGGCCGACCGGATCCGGCAGACCGGGCTCGACGTGCGGGTCACGACCACCGGCGTACGGCGGCCGCTGCCGATCGCCGTCGACATGGCGGCCTACCGGATCGTGCAGGAGAGCCTGACCAACGCGGTCAAGCACGGCGGTGACGCGGTGACGCTGGAGATCGCGTACGGTCCGGACGATCTTTCGCTCACCGTCAGCAACCCGGTCGGCGCGAACCCGGCGCAACCGGCCGACGGCTCGGGGTCGGGCCTGATCGGCATGCGGGAACGCGCGTCGCTGCTGGGCGGCACGTTCGACGCGGGTGCCGTCGACGGTGATTTCCGCGTACGGGTGGGGCTGCCCGCCGGGGAGGCGAGCGCGTGACGTCGGTGCTGGTGGTGGACGACAACGAAGCCGTACGGGCCGGTCTGGTCCTGATTCTCGAGTCGGCGCCCGGCCTGCGGGTGGTCGGTGAGGCCGCGGACGGCGTGGCGGCCCTGGCCCGGGCGCGCGAGCTGCGGCCCGACGTGGTGCTGATGGACGTGCGGATGCCCCGGATGGACGGCATCACCGCGACCCGCGAGCTGGCCGGGCTGGCCGACGTGCTGGTGCTGACCACATTCGACCACGACGAATACGTCTACGGCGCCCTGCGCGCCGGCGCGGCCGGTTTCCTGCTCAAGAACACCGACGCTGACACGCTGATCGACGCGGTCCGCACGGTGGCCCGCGGCGAGGGCCTGATCGCGCCCGAGGTGACCCGCCGGGTGATCACCGCGTTCGCCGGCCGCACCAGCTCCCCACCGGGCCTCGCCGACCTCACCGACCGCGAACGCGAGGTGCTCACCCAGCTCGGCCTGGGCCGCTCCAACCAGGAGATCTCGGCCGCCCTGGGCACGACCGCCGCCACCACGAAGACCCACGTCAGCCGCATCCTGACCAAGCTCGGCGTCCGCAGCCGCGTCCAGGCCGCAATCGTGGCCCGCGAATCCGGCCTCGTACATCCTTTGGCCGACGACGGCGGGCCGAGCCGCCCGTAGCGTCACCGCGGTGGAGGCCAAGCTGCGTGAAGAGCGGACGATGTGGTCCGCGGCGTTCGCCAACGGGCCGCGGGAGCTGCTCGACTTCCTGCTGCCGCTGTGGGCCGGCGCCGCGCTCGGGGCGAGCGCCACGCAGGTCGGGCTGCTGGTGGCGGCCGAGCTGGCGGTGTCCGTGGTGGCGCGGCCGATCGCGGGCCGGCTGGCCGACACGTACGACCGGCGCCGGGTCGCCGCGACGGGCGCCCTGCTCTATGCGTTGTCGTGCGCCGGTTACGCCGTGGCGGGACACCTCGGGATCGCGTACGCCGCGGCGGCCGTGGGCGGGGTCGGCGGGGCGCTGCTCTGGGTCGCGGTGCGCGCGATGGCGGGCGAGCGGCTCGCCGAGGACAGCGCCGTCTATCCGCGCTTGACCGCGGCCGAGGAGACCGGCTCGTGGATCGCGTTCGTGGCCGGCCTGAGCGTGCTGGGCGCGGCCGGCTATCGGGCCGTCTTCCTGGGCTGCGCGGCGGCGTGCGTGGTCGCGGCCGCGCTGCTGCTGACCGCGCCCGCCCGCGCCGTGCCGCCCGCCCCGCCGCTGCCCGGCAGCGTGTTGCGCCGGCTGCGCCCGATACTGCTGGCCGTGCTGCTCACGATGGCCGCCGAGTCCGCCGTCGCACTGCTGCTCCTGCTGCACCTGCAGCACCGCTTCGACCTCGAGATCGTGCAGATCGCGTACGTGTTCCTGCCCGGCGCCGTCGCTATGGGCCTGCTGCCGTCCTCCCTGCACCGGTTCGTGCTGCGCCACGGCCGGACCCGGGTGCTGGCCGTGGCCTCGGTGTCGTCGGCGGTCTTCGCGGCGATCCTGGCCTGGGCCCCGAACCCGTGGGTGATCGCCGCCCTGTGGGTGCTCAGCGGGGTCGCGTGGGCCGCGGTGATCCCGATCCAGCGGGCCGTGATCGCCGAGGCTTCGGGCGCCCTGGTCGGCCGCGGCATGGGCCTGTACGAGGCCGCCGTCCTGCTGGGCGGCCTGCTCGGCTCGGTGGCCGCCGGTTTCCTGTACGACTCGGGGCCGTGGACGCTGGCGTGCCTGCTGTCAGCCGCGGTGATCCTCTCGGGGGCAGTCCTGGTGCCCTGGTCGATCCGCGCGGTCGCCGTGCCCGACCGCCCCGCCGTCCCCGCGCCAGACCGTGGTCCTGCGCCTGACCGTGTCCCCACGCCTGATCCTGGCCCCGCGACCGACCCTGGCCCCGGTCCGGCGCCCGCTCCCCCAGACGCTGAACCGCCCGCGCCGCCCAAATCGCCCTACCGCCGACTGGCCGAGCACGCCCTCCTCTACGCCGCCGCCCAGATCCTGCTGCTGATCCTCGACCAATCCTGGTTGCTCGACCTGGCCACCGGCAGCGTCGACCTGATGACCGGCCACCGCGACACCGACGAAGGCCAGGGCCCATCCTTCCTCTACGGCGCCGGCCGCATCTGGACCATCGTCATCGTCGTCGACGCGGTGTGGACGGTGCTCGCCGCCAGGAAGCGATGACCACGCCTACCATCGATTGAGCCCGCCCGGTATACCTGGGTACCACTGGCCGCCGCGAAGTGCCGCCCGTGGTACCACGATCTTGGCGGCGCGGAATCCTAGCGTTGAGACCATGATTCAGGTACGCGAAGTAACCAAGCGGTACGGCGCGAATACGGTCGTCGACCACCTGTCGTTCACCGCGAAGCCCGGTCAGGTGACCGGCTTCCTCGGGCCCAACGGCGCCGGCAAGTCGACCACCATGCGCATGATCGTCGGGCTCGACGCCCCCAACTCCGGCGACGTGCTGGTCAACGGCAAGCCGTACGCCTCCGCGAAGGCCCCGCTGCACGAGATCGGCGTGCTGCTCGAGGCCAAGGCCGTGCACCCGGGCCGCACCGCCGTCAGCCACCTGCTCGCGATGGCCCGCACGCACGGCATCTCCCGTTCCCGCGTCGACGAGGTGCTGGGCCTGGCCGGCCTGGGCGCCGTCGCCCACAAGCGGGTCGGCGCCTTCTCCCTCGGCATGGGCCAGCGGCTCGGCATCGCGGCCGCGCTGCTCGGCGACCCGGCCGTGGTGATGCTCGACGAGCCGGTCAACGGCCTCGACCCGGAGGGTGTGCTCTGGGTGCGCAACCTGCTGGCCGGCCTGGCCGCCGAGGGCCGCACCGTGATGCTCTCGTCGCACCTGATGAGCGAGGTCTCGCTGATCGCCGACCACCTGGTCATCGTCGGCCGGGGCAAGCTGCTGGCCGACACCACCGTGGCCGACTTCGTCACCGCCGAGGGCGTCCGGGTCGTCACCGCCGCCCCCGACGCGCTGCGCAACGTGATCACCGGCGCCGGTGTCACTGTCACCTCGACCGGCGCCGAGGAGCTGTTCGTCACCGGCGCCACCGCCCGCGAGATCGGGCTGGCCGCGGCCACCCGCGGCATCCCGCTGTTCGAGCTCACCCCGCAGAACGCCTCGCTGGAAGAGGCGTTCATGGACCTGACCCGCGACGCTGTCGAATACGAGGCCGCCCGATGAAGATCACTGCTGGTGGCGTCGTCGCCGCCGAATGGACCAAGTTCTCCTCCCTCCGCTCGACCTGGATCACGACCGGCATCTCGGTCCTGCTGCTGATCGCGTTCGGCGCGATCGCCTCGGCCTCGTTCTCGGGCGACAGCCTGTCGGCGGTCGACCTGGCCCTGTCCGGCAGCACCCTGGCCGCCCTGACCGTCGGCGTGCTCGGCGCGCTGCTGGGCGCGAGCGAATACACCACCGGGATGATCCGGGCCACGCTGGCCGCGGTGCCGCGCCGGCTGCCCGTGCTGTGGTCGAAGAGCCTGGTGGCCGGGCTGGCCGCCGTCGTCGTGATGACCGCCGGCGCGTTCGCCGCGTTCGCGGTGAGCTCGGCCGTGCTCAACGACAAGGTGAGCGGCCTCGCCCTCGGCGACGACGGGGTGCTGCGCGCCCTGATCGGCGCCGGGCTCTACCTGGGGCTGGTCGCGGTGCTCGGCGTCGCGCTGGGCATGCTCGTCCGCTCCAGCGCCGGGGCCATCGCGATCCTGGCCGGGCTGCTGCTGATCGTGCCGGGGCTGGCCGCGCTGCTGCCGGATTCGATCTCCGACGCGATCAACCCGTACCTGCCCAGCAACGCCGGCAGCGCCGTGATGGCCCTGACCCAGGGCGAGGGCACGCTGGCCCCGTGGACCGGGCTCGCGGTCTTCGCCGGCTACGTCGTCCTGACCCTCGCCGTCGCGGCGTACCGGCTCAAGAAGACCGACGCCTGACCGCCGTACGGGATGATGATCTGATGAGCACTCAGGGATGGCTGGTGGATCGGCAGGCGCGGGTGCGCGCGTTCGACCGGCGCCGCCCGTGGGTGATGGACACCCTGGTCGCTGTCCCCATCGTGCTCATCAGCATTCCCAACATCATCGACAAGCCGGTCTCGGCCACGATCGCGACGCTGGCTTTCCTGCCCACGGTGTACTGGCGGCGGAAGCACGCGTTCCCGGCCTTCCTGGTCGCCGCGGTCATCGAGACGATCCAGGCCCTGCTCGACGTCAGCGTGACCGCCGGGGTGGTCCTGCTGGTGCTGCTGTTCGGGGTGGCCTCCCGCAGCTCGTGGCGGGCGCTGGCCTGGGCCACCGGGATCGCCCTGGGCGTGCTGATCGCCGAGATCTACGTCATCAACCCGGTCACCGAGAACCGGCTCCTCACCCTGTTCCTGGTGATCGGCACCACGGTCGCGGCCGTCGCCTCCGGCGTCGCGGTGCGCACCCGCCGGGCGTACCTGCTGGCCCTGGAGGACCGCAACGCCCGGCTCGAGGTCGAACGTGATCAGCGGGCCCGCCTCGCCGTCGCCGACGAGCGGGCCCGGGTGTCCCGCGAGATGCACGACATCGTCGGTCACCACGTGTCGGTGATCGTGGGCCTGGCCGACGGTGGGGCCGCCCTGGCCCGGTCGCGGGACGAGACGACCGGCCTCGCCGAGCCGCTCCAGCTGATCGGCGAGACCGGCCGGCAGGCCCTGGCCGAGCTGCGGCGGGTGCTGGGCGTGCTCCGCGACGAGAACGGCGATCCCCAGTTGACTCCCCAGCCCGGCATCGACGATCTCGACCGCTTGCTGCCGACCGTACGGGCGGCCGGCCTCCCGGTCACCTACTCGACCTCGGGTGAGCTGCACACCCTGGGCCGGGGCGTCCAGCTCGCGGTCTATCGCATCGTTCAGGAAGCGCTCACCAACACCCTCAAGCACGCCGGGCGCGGTGCCGTCGCCGAGGTCACGCTGGCCGCCACCCAGGGCGAAGTGCGGGTGCGCGTACGCGACAACGGCCGCGGCACGCCCGCCGCCGCGAACCACGGTCTGGTCGGCATGCGGGAACGCGCCGCGATGTACGACGGGGTGGTCACCGCCGGCCCGGCCGAGAACGGCTGGCTCGTCGACGTAGTCCTCAAGGAGCCCTCATGACCACCGTCCTGATCGCCGACGACCAGCCTCTGCAGCGGATGGGCTTCAAGATGCTGCTCGACGGCACCCCCGGCATGGTGGTGGTCGGCGAGGCCGCCGCCGGCGCCGAGGCCGTACGCCTGGCCGACCAGACCCGCCCCGACGTGGTGCTCATGGACGTGCGCATGCCCGGCATGGACGGCATCGAGGCCACCCGCCGGATCACCGCGGCCGGCTCGCGCACCCACGTGCTCATCCTGACCACGTTCGACCTGGACGAATACGTCTACGCCGGGCTGCGGGCCGGGGCGAGCGGCTTCCTGCTCAAGGACGCCCGCCCCGAGGAGCTGATCGCCGGCATCCGCGCGGTGGCCGGCGGCGACTCGGTGGTGGCCCCGAGCCTGACCCGCAAGCTGATGGACGCCTACCTGCAGGACCCCACCCAGCTGCCGGTCGAGGACCCGCTGCTGGCCACCCTGAGCGAACGCGAGCGTGAGGTGCTGGAGGCCATCGGCCACGGCGCCACCAACACGGAGATCGCCGAACGCTTCACCTTGACCGAGTCGACCGTCAAGAAGCATGTCGGCCGGGTGCTGGCCAAGATCGGCGCCCGCGACCGGATCCAGGCCGTCATTTTCGCGTACGACAACGGCCTGGTCCGCCCGCGCGGCTGAGGCGTCAGCGCGTGACGCGTACCAGCGGGGTGACGCACCTGGTGCCGTCATTCAGATAGACGGCGGCCAGCACGCCCTGGGTGCTCGCCACCGAGTGGGTGCTCTGTTCCCAGCTCACGCCGCTGTTGCCGGTGTCTCCGGCCCTCGCCACGTCGTGCAGGGTGCTCGCCGATCCGCCCCACGCCCTGATCACGGGCGTGTTCCCGAGGTTGTCCCGCCAGCTGATCACCAGGCGGGACGGTGTGAAGTCGGTGTTCCAGGCCACCCGGTAGACCTGCCAGGTCAGCGGGTCCTCGTTGTAGATCCAGAAGGTGAAGTGGACCCTACGGCCGGCGAGGTCGCAGAAAGTCCTGCGGGCGGTGGAGACGTCAGCCGAGGCGGGCACGGCGAAGGGCAGAACCCCGGCCAGGGACAACAGGGCAGCGATCCCGGCCCGTACGAGGTTCTTGCGGGTTTTCTTCACGATTTCCTCCCATGTGGATGGCAGCCGGATCACGATCACCGCCCGTCCTTGCCACCGCCTTGCCACGCCCGCATATACGGCCCGTATACGGCGTTTCCCTAGGGTCGCCCGCATGGAGATCCGGCTGCTCGGCCCGGTGCAGATCCTCGATGCCCGCGGCGACGTGGTGGCGCTGCGTCGCCGCAAGGAACGCCTCGCCCTCAGCGTGCTGCTGCTGGAGCCGGGCCGGGTGGTCGACGTCGATCGGATCGTCGACCTGCTCTGGGAGAGCGGTCCGCCGGCCGGCGCGCGGGCGACGTTGCAGGCCCTGATGTCGCGCATCCGGACGGCACTGCGCGGCGCGTCCGGCGTCCGGCAGCCGCTGCTGCGGGCCCAGGGCTCCGGCTACGTCCTGGACGTTCAGCCCGCCGCGGTCGACCTGCACCGGTTCCACGCCATGGTCGCGCGGGCGCGCGAGGTCGGCGAGCCGGGCGAACGGTCGGCGCGGCTGGCCGCGGCCCTCGACCTGTGGCGCGGCCCGGCCCTGGCCGGCACCGCGACGGGCGCCCTGCGGCACCGGCTCTGCGCCGAGCTCGACGAGGCCCGTTTCGCCGCGCTCAGCGACCGTGTGGACGCGGACCTGGCGGCCGGACGGCACGCCGGGCTCGTCGCCGAACTGTCCCGGCTGGCCGTCACCTATCCCCTGCGGGAACGGGTGCACGGGCAGCTGATGCTGGCGCTCTATCGCTCGGGCCGCCGGGCCGAGGCCCTGCTGGCCTATCAGCGGGCAAGCCAGACCCTGGCCGCCGAGCTGCGCCTGCTTCCCGGAGCGTCGTTGCGGCGGCTGCACGCGGACATGCTGCTTGACTGTGTCGCATGAACACGGTTTTCACTGACTGTGCCTGTTCAGCTAGTGAAAACCGAGAGGGCTGCGATGTCCTGCATCCGCACCGTCATCAACGTCGTCCTCCTGGCCGGAGTCGTGCTCACCGAGTACGGATGTGACGCGGCCACGGTGTCACCGCAGGTCCAGCTTGAAGTCGGCGAAGTCGAACCCCGGGGAGACCACGCAGCTCACCAGGACGGCCTCCGGACCGGTGGGCACGGCCGCCTGCCAGACGCCGGCCGGGATCAGCACCTGCGGGTTCGCACCGCTCAGCACCTCGGTGGTCGCCAACTCGGGCGTCTCCCCGGCGCCACCGAGGCTGAGCTCGAGCGGGCCGCCCGAGTGCCAGAACCACAGCTCGTCGGAGCGCACCACGTGCCAGGCTGAGCTCTCCCCCGGGTTGAGCAGGAAGTAGATCGCCGTCGCGGCGGCGCGCGGGCCCGGGTATCCGTCCGGGTTGATCGTGGTGGCCGATCGGAAGGTCTCGCGGAACCAGCCACCCTCGGGATGCGGCTGCAGGTCGAACTGCTCGGCGAGCGGCGGTCGAGTCATCTCATGTCTCCTAGAATCAGGCGTCGTCAAGCCATGCGTTATACCGCAGCCGCAGCGCGCGCTCGGTGCTGGCCACCGCCGCGACCACCGCCAGCCCGACGTTGAACCACGCGGGCAGCCGGAGGGGCGACGTGAACACACCCCAGCGGTCGGCCACCGGCGGGATCCGGGAGAGCGACTCGACCAGCTGCGGCAGGGCCAGGATCGCCGCCACCAGCAGCACGAGCAGCGAGAACGCGCCGATCGCCCGGCTCAGCAGCGGACGCTCCCGGTCGAGGCGAGCGCGGCGGCCCTCGCCGGAGCGCGGATCGGGGACGAGTTGCCGCTCGCTCCCGTCGCCGGTGACGAAGTGGCAACGCCGCAGGCCGAACGTCGTCGCGGCGACCTGGATCTCGCCGCCCTCCACGGTGAAGATCGCGGGCAGCACCGACCGGGCCTGTCGCCGGCCGTCGCGGTAGAGGTGCGCCCCGATGTCGCCGCCCTCGTTCTCGGAGCGCATATGGTGCACGTCCACGGCGTATTCGGCGGGCCGGCCCGCCCCCGCGTCGGGCGGCAGATAGAACAGCGACCGGGTGAGCAGCTGCCACCAGCGGAACCTTTTCAGGGGTCGGCCGTCACCGGGCCTGACCCGCTGGATCGCCCGCCGCCTGCGCCATTGATCGAACATCTCGGGTCGAGTGGAAACCATGTTGCCGCGACACGGTCAAGACGTTCCCCCGGGCTGGTCGCGATCGGGGTTCGTGACGCATAGTGGGAGGCCGATCGCCCATCATGGAGTGGCCTCTTTTGGATCGTGCAGGGTTTGTCGTCGATGCCGCGCTGCTCGACCGGTTGGCACAGCTGGGTGGCAACGTGTCCGCGCTGCACCGGGAGATGCTGGCGAAGGCCGGCGGCGCGCGCGTGCCGAGCCTGGCGACGTTGCATCGGGCCGTGACGCAGGCGCTGGCCGTGGAGGCGCCCGCGCTACCCGACCCGGGCGTGGCGACGACGATGGACGAGCTGGCCGAGCAGCTCTCCGCGCTCAAGGCCTGGGCCGGTGATCCGTCCTACGCGCGGATAACCTCGCTGGTCAACGCGGCCGGGCGGCCGAACGGCGACCCGGTCGGCCGGACCACCGTGAGCGACTGCTTCCGGCCCGGCCGGCGCCGGCTCAGCGCGGAGCTGGTGACGGCGATCGTCCAGGTGCTGCACCCCGATCCCCTTTACCTGGCGCAATGGCAGCAGGCGTTGCAGGCCGTCGCCGGTCAGCGGTGGGCGGCCTCCCAAGTACGCGTTTACGGCACCTTGCCGCCGGAGCTTCCGCTGTTCACCGGTCGTACGGACGAATTGCGCCGGCTGCGCGAGGCGCTGGCCACTGACGGGATCGCCGCGATCCAGGGGATGGCCGGAGTCGGGAAGACCCAATTGGCCGTACGGGCGGCGCACCTGCTCGCGTACGAGCGAACGCTTTTTGTCAGTTTGCGGGGGTTCGACCCCGACCCGAGCCACCCGCCGGCCGACCCGGTCGCCGTGCTCGACGGTTTCCTGCGACTGCTCGGCGTCCCCGGCTCCAACATCCCGCACGACCTCGCGGCCTGCCGCCAGCTCTTCGACGAGCGGCTTTCCGGCACCCGTACGCTGGTCGTGCTGGACAACGCGGCCGACGCCGACCAGGTGCGGCCCCTGCTGCCGACCACGCCGGGCTGCTCGGCGCTGGTCACCAGCCGGCGCAGTCTCGACGCGCTCGACCCGGCCGTCTCGCTGAGCCTCGAGGTCTTCGGGCCGCCGGAGGCGCTGCGGTTCCTGACCGACGAGGTGGGCGCGGCGACCGTCCGTGACGACCCCGAGGCCGCGGAACGCATCACCGAGCTGTGCGGCCGCCTGCCGCTCGCGCTCGGCCTGGTCGCGGCGCAGGTGCGGGCGAAACCGGGCTGGTCCCTGGCCGACCACGCGGACCGGCTCGACGAGCGCCGCCGCACCGGGCGGCTGGACGACGGCGTGGCCCTCGCCCTCGACCGGTCCTATCAGAACCTGGACGCCGGCCAGCAGCGGCTGCTCCGGCTGGTGGCGCTGCACCCGGCGGAGGACTTCGACTCGCACGCGGCCGCCGCGCTGACCGGCGGCGACCTGGAAACGGTCCGTACGGGCCTGCGGCAGTTGTACGCCGACCACCTGATCACGCTCGCGGGCGACGACCGCTACACCCAGCACGACCTGATCCGCCTGCACGCGGCCGAGCTCGCCCACGAGCACGAGCGTCCGGCCGCCCGGCGCGAGGCCCTGACCCGCCTGTTCGACCATTACCTGGCCACCACCGTGGCCGCGATGACGATCCTGTATCCGACGGGCGCCGACCGCCGCCCCTCGGCCCCTCCCACCGCGACGCCGATTCCCGCGCTGCCCGACTCGGACGCCGCCTCGGCCTGGCTCACCGCCGAGCACTCCACGCTGATGGTCGTCGCCGCGTACGCCCACGACCACGGCTGGCCGACCCACACCGTCCGCCTCGCGCAAGTGCTGTTCTTCTACCTGCTCTACACGAGCTACCGCGACCTGCTGGCCATGAACGACCGGGCCGCCGTGGCCGCGCGCTCGGCCGGTGACGCCCACGCCGAGGCCAAGGCCTTGTCCGCGCAGGGCGTCGCCTACACCAACCTGGGCCGGACCGAGCTCGCAGCCGATCGGCTCGAGCGGTCGGCCGGGTTGTTCCGGAGCGTCCACGACGTCCGCGGCCAGGCCCACACGGTGATGAACCGGGCCAACCTCGAGTTCTACCACCGCGGCCCGGCGGCGGCGAAGGTTCACTACGAGAAGGCGTACGCCCTCTATCTGGAGGCCGACGACCGGATCGGCGAGGCCCGCGCCCTGCACAACCTCGGCTACAACGAGGGGACGCTCGGCAACTTCGAGGCGGCGATCGACTTCCTGACCCGGGGGCTCACGATCCACCAGGAGGTCGGCGACCTCAACAGCACGGCCAAGGCCCTGAGCAACATGGCGAACATCGAGGCCCGCGGCGGCCGGCTCGACGAGGCCCGCAAGCACGGCGAGGAGGCCCTCGCCCTGGCCCGCCGGCTCGGCAACCGCAGCTTCGAGGCGGACGCCCTGGACGCCCTGGGCCTGGTCCACACCCGCCTCGGCGAACCGGAACCGGCCATCGACTGCCACGAGCGGGCCCTGGCCTTCAAACGCGCGGCCGGCGACCGCGTCGGCGAGGCCGACATCCTCAACGGCCTGGGCGAGGCGACCCGCGCGGCCGGCCACCTGGAGTCGTCGATCACCCATTTCGAGGCGGCCCTGACCATCGCCGGCGACAGCGGCATGGCCGAACAACAGGGCCGGGCCTGCACCGGCCTCGCCCACACCCTCGACCAGCAGGGCGACCGGGCCGCCGCGAGGCAGTATTTCGAGCGCGCCCTGCACCTCTACACCGAACACGACATGCACGAGGCCGAGGCCATCCGCACCCTGCTGGCAGCCCGGTAGAGCGGAACAAGCAGCCCAACGACGACGGCACAACTCTCGTGCGCCATCGCTCCCCCGTTTGACCACCCGTCCCCGCTCATCCAGAAAGATTCTCGTATCTCAACCGGCCCGGCCGGCAAAACCCGACCGA
Source organism: Paractinoplanes lichenicola (assembly GCF_016785085.1). Lineage (GTDB taxonomy): Bacteria > Actinomycetota > Actinomycetes > Mycobacteriales > Micromonosporaceae > Actinoplanes > Actinoplanes lichenicola. Next base: position 93,128 of record NZ_JAENHO010000020.1, on the reverse strand, counting down.
CTCCGGCCGTTTCTCAGCCACCTGCGGCGTCGAAGCACCTGAGCGATATAGGTACTTCGATATCTTGTGCCCGGTGGGGCATTCCTGTTCTCCTACGGCTGGCCATAGATTGGCCTCGATCATAGGAGCCCTCATGAGATGCAGAGCGGTGACAGCTGTCCTCGTCGCGGCGACGGTGGCCCTCTTCGCGGCGCCGGCGGTGGCCTCGACCAGCGTACGAACGCTGTCGGCCGCTCCGCCCGCCGTGAACGTCGCCAACGTCAACGCCCACCTGCAACAACTGCAGACCTTCGCGAGCAGCAACGGCGGCAACCGCGCCACCGGCACGGCCGGGCACACCGCGACGACGACCTATTTGCAGCAGAAACTGCAGGCGGCCGGCTACACCGTCACCGTCCAGACGTGCACCACCTGCAGCGGCTCGGCCAAGAACATCATCGCCGACTGGCCGGGCGGCGACACCAGCAACACCTACATGTTCGGAGCCCACTCCGACAGCGTCTCGGCCGGGCCGGGCATCAACGACGACGGCTCCGGGACGGCGACCCTGCTCGAAGCCGCACTCGTCCTGGCCGCGAACAACCCGGCCATGACCAACCACGTCCGGTTCGGCTGGTGGGCCGGCGAGGAGCAGGGGCTGATCGGCTCCAAGTTCTACGTCAACTCGCTGACCACGGCCCAGCGGACGGCGATCAAGGCGTACGGCACCTTCGACATGATCGCCTCCACCAACGGCGGCTACTTCGTGACCGGCACCGACGCCGTCGCCGTCAAGCTGCGCGAATACTTTACGTCGATCAACGTACCGACCGAGACGTCGACCGAGTGCTGCAGCGACGACGGCTCGTTCCGCAACGCCGGCATCCCGTCCTCGATCAACTCCACCGGGGCGAGCTACAAGAAGACCAGCGCCCAGGTGGCCAAGTGGGGCGGCACCGCCGGTCAGGCGTACGACCCCTGCTACCACAAGGCATGCGACTCGTACCCGTCGAACATCAACTCCACCTCGCTGGGCCGCTGGGCGAACGCCGAGTTGTACGCCGCCTGGACCCTCACCACGGGCACCGCCGGGCCCGGCGGCTGCGCGAGCCCCGGACAGAAGCTCGGCAATCCCGGCTTCGAGACCGCCACGACCCCGTGGACCGCGTCGACCGGAGTCATCGGCGCCAACACCGGCGAGGCCTCACCGCGCACCGGCACCCGCGACGCGTGGCTCAACGGCAACGGCTCGACCAGCACGGAAACCCTCTCCCAGTCCGTGGCCCTCCCCGCCGGCTGCAGCACCTACACGCTGTCGTTCTACCTGAAGATCAGCACGGCCGAGACGACGACCAGCACCCAGTACGACAAACTGACCGTGCAGGCCGGCTCGACCACGCTGCAGGTGTTCTCCAACCTCAACGCCGGCGCCTACACCCTGCGCTCGTACAACCTGGCCGCCTTCGCCGGACAGACCGTCACCCTCAAATTCACCGGGGTCGAGGACTCCTCACTGAAAACGTCATTCGTCATCGACGACACCGCGCTCACCGTCAGCTGACCGGAACAAGCCCTGAGCGGCCGCCCGGCCGCCCCGGCTGCGCCGGCCGGTCGGCGATAGGGTTCGCCCATCATCCTCGATGGACTGGGAGCGGGCGTGAGCGAACCCGACGGCCGGCTGCGTCCGGAGGACCCGTCACATGTCGGCCCCTATGAGCTCGTACGGCGGCTCGGGGCGGGCGGCATGGGCGTGGTCTACGAGGCGCGGGCCCGGGACGGCCGCCGGGTGGCGGTCAAGGTGATCCACGCCCAGCTCGCCGGGAACGACGGCTTCCGGGCGCGGTTCCGGTCCGAGGTCGCCCGCGCCCGGCAGGTGCCGCCGTTCTGCACGGCCGAGGTGCTCGACGCCGACCCGGACGCCGCACAGCCCTACCTGGTGGTCGAGTTCGTGGACGGGCCGTCCCTGGCCGAGGAGATCCAGCGGCGGGGCCCGCTGAGCCCGGCGAACCTGCACGGCCTGGCCATCGGGGTGGCGACCGCCCTGGCCGCGATCCACGAGGCCGGAGTCATCCACCGCGACCTCAAACCGCAGAACGTGCTGCTGGCGCCGGGCAGCCCCAAGGTGATCGACTTCGGCATCGCCCGGGCGCTGGAGCCGACGACCCAGCACACCCGGACCGGCGAGATCGTCGGCTCGATCAACTACATGGCGCCGGAACGCTTCGGGGCGATAGCCGACGCGGTGACCCCGGCCACGGACGTGTTCGCCTGGGGCTGCGTGGTGGCCTACGCGGCCCAGGGCCATCCCCCTTTCGACGCCGACTCCGCGGTCGGCGTCTTCGGCCGGATCATGGGCGGCACCCCCACCCTGGACGGCCTGACCGGCCCGCTGCGCAACCTCGTGGAACAGGCGCTGTCCGCGTCCCCACAGCTGCGACCGACGGCCCGGGACCTCATCCAGACCTTGATCGGCCCGGACGGCGACGGGACCGCGGTGGTCCGGGATGTCCTCGAGCAGCGCGCTGCGGTCGGCCGGGCCCGGCATGCTCGCCCGCGCAGGGCTTTTCTCGCCACGGCCGTCATCCTGGTGCTGGCTCTGGCCGGCGGACTCGGTTTCGCCCTGCGCGCCCGCAACACCAACTCCGACCAGACGTCGGCTTCGCCGAGCAGCACCGGCTCCGACACGACGCTGGTCCTGCCGAGCGGCATCCTCGCGATCTCCAACCCCCTGGTCACCGACGGCGAGTGGGAGCCCTCATCGGTCCAAGGCGGCCAGACGTACTGCCGCTTCACCAACGACGGCCTGAAAATCCAGAACCAGGACCCCGGCATCTGGCGCTGCTCCGGCCCCGACCGACAAGTCAAGGGCATCTACTCCGTCGAGGCGACCGGCCACCTCGACCGCCCCGGCAGCTGCCTCGGCATCTGGTTCGCCTCCACCCCCGCCACCCGCTACCGCCTCGACGTCTGCCCGAGCGTCTGGCAGCTGCACGCCGAGGAAGAAGCCAGCGGCGACAGCACCGTGCTGCAACAGTGGAATGTCGCCAGCAGCACGCAACTCCACCCGCAGATAGTGGTCGAGAACGACACCGTACGGGTCGGCCACGACGGCATCCTGCTGGGCCAACAGCCACTGAACGAGCCCGACCTCACCGGCGGCCCCTTCGACCTCGGCGTTGTCAGCACCCCCAACACCAAGAAGGGCCCGTACGGCGTCACCTTCACCCACATCGAGGTCCGCGTCGCCGGTTGACGGGCAAGGCCATGGACCAGCGTTGTTACCTCCTTGAGTAGGTTCGCCTCTCCAACTCGACGACCGGCACGTCCGCCCTCGCCAACGCGGCCTGGAGATTGGCCAGGTTCTCGCCGCGGCCCTCGAAGGCGGCCACCACCTTGTCGAGGTACGCACGCCGGATCCGGGCGGTGCCGCGCACAATCCCGGCGCGGGCGTTCGCCGCTCTCCCTGGCTTGCCGACGTACGTCCACACCACTTCGGGCCGACCCCCCTCGGCGGCGATCTCATCGGTCACCAGCACCCGGTTGTAGTTGCCCTCGCGGACGTCAAGCTTCTGCAGGTGCTCCGCCTCGACCCGCATCACATACCCGGACGTCTGAGCGTCCCCATCCGGCTCGACGTTCAGGAAGAGCACCTGAATCTGCGGACGCGTGCCGGTGCCAGGCTCGTAGTAGCGAACCTCCCGGCTCGTCGTATTGTCGGTGCACACGTTCCAGCTGAGCCGCCAACCATGCAGGGTCGCGCGCAGGTAGTCGACGCCCGCCACCGCGGGCCGACCAAGAATCGTGCCGATCTCGTCGGCGGAGGCCATCGAGCCGTACACGAAGACCCCAACCTCATCCAAGCAATCTCACCCCCGCGCTGCGTCCCGTCAAGGATCGGCCCAGAAGCTCCTCAGCTGCCCGGCTGATGGACTGCGGTGCCCGGATCGGTGCTCTGCTCAAGGGCCGTCCACCACTCCTCCAGCTCATCGACCCGGCTCTGGAGTGCGGCGTTCGCCGCCCGGGCCGTCGCCAGTTCCTCGGTCAGCGCACCGATCGGCCCGGAGGCGGTCAGGGCGTCGAGCCAGCCCGCGACCAGCCGATCCTCGGCGGCGACCCGGCGGAGCGCGGAGGCGACCACCTCCGGTGACAACTCAGCCACGAACTCTCTCGGGAGCGTGAGCAGACGAGCGACCTCGCCGAGGCTCCGCGCCGCGCTCATCTGGCGCCGAAGGCGCTCGGCGGACGGCACCGCCGGTTCGGCCGGTGTCGCAGCCGCGATCGGCTTGGCGGGAGCAGGAGCGGGCTTCGACACAGGCGCGGGCGTAGGTGCCGGCTCCGGTTCGGGCTCGGCCTCTGACGGGAGTTCGGGAAGGTCGTCCCCCACCCAGGCGTAGGCCAGAGTGTCGCCCTTCTGCCGTCGGACGACATTTGGCCACTTGGGCAGAACCGCCAGCGCACGAGGCCCGTGCCGGGCCCAGGTCTCGTTCTTCAGACCGAGCTCGGCCAGACGCTCCCGGATCTCTCGCACGTTCAGCGGGACCGACGACTCGGCCAACAGGCGGAGAACCACCGCGAGGGGCTCTTGGCCGAAGACGGCGTGGAACAGCCGGGAGTCGGACAGAGCCAGGAAACGCAGCGAACCCCTCGTCGCGACGTGAACACCGGCGCCCCGTGGGACAAGCTCTTCGTCACCGGTGTCATCCCACTTGACCTGATAGCTTGTCCCGTCATCCGCAAGGATCGATCCGGCTCGGGCACGGCGTACGCCAAACGAATCGGACACCCGGACAAGACCCTGATCTGCGCTCACGACTGCGACTGTAATGGTTATCGCCGCGGCCGGTGCCCCGGCCGCCAGCCCATCCAGGCCAGGCTCATCGGCCGTGTGCGCCCACCGTCGGCTTGGCGGCAAAACTCCGAGGCGAGATAGTACTCCAGCCGTAGATCGTGATCTCTGCGTGGCGGTGCCGGATGCAGGGCGGCCACCGCGTGATCATCGTCGGTTGTGTCGACGTCAGATGACCTCACGGTGGCCGTGGGGCACAGCATAGAACCTGTCCTGTTACGAGCGGCGGTCGATGGGCTGCTGGGCCGGATCGCCGGGCGTTTCGCCCGGGTGGAGACCCGCCGTCGGGCGAAAGGCCTGGTCTTGGGCCTGCTGGCGGATCTACCCCGGAAGAACTGCTGGACCATCGCCGAGCATGCCGGCGACAGCAGCCCGGACGGGATGCAGCACCTGCTGAACCGGGCCAGCATCGACACCGACGGATTACGCGACGACCTGCGTGACTACGTGGTCGAACATCTGGGTGACCCGGATGCCGTGCTGGTCGGCGACGAGACCGGAGACGTCAAGAAGGGCGTGCGGACCGTCGGGGTGCAACGCCAATACACCGGAACTGCCGGGCGGGTGGAGAACGCGCAGGTCGCCGTCTATCTGACCTACGCCAGCCGGCACGGGCATGCACTACTGGATCGTGAGCTCTACCTGCCGAAGTCCTGGACCGGTGACCGGCCACGCTGCGAGCAGGCCGGAGTGCCGGCCGAGGTCGAGTTCGCGACGAAACCGGCGCTGACCACCACCATGATCGGCCGCGCGTTAGATGCCGGGGTCCCGGCGTCCTGGGTCGCCGCGGACGAGGTCTACGGCGCTGACCCGAAGTTGCGCGGCGAACTGGAAGACCGTCGGATCGGCTAGGTCCTGGCGATCGGCTGCGACCGGCGGATCACCACCGCCACCGGCACCTTCCGCGCCGACCAGATCCCGGCAACACTGCCCCAGCAGGCGTGGCAGCCGTTGTCCTGCGGGCCGGGCGCGAAAGGCGACCGGATATACGACTGGGCTCTGCTCGCCTTGAACCCACTCGAGGCAGCGGGCGGCTGCCGGTGGCTGCTGATCCGTCGTCACCGCCGCCACGGTGAACTGGCTTTCTACCGCTGCTACGCGCCCACACCAGTGCCTTTACGCGTTCTGGTCGCCGTCGCCGGGCGCCGCTGGAGCGTTGAGGAATCGTTTCAAGCCGGCAAGGGCTGGCCGGCCTGGATGAACACCAGCACCGCCGCTGGCAGCCCTGGCACCGCTGGACGATCTTCGCGATGCTCGCCTACGCCCTACTCGCTGTCACCACCGCCACCGAAGCCCGCACCCCGGCACCCGACGGCCTGATCGCGTTGACCTGCAACGAAATCCGCCGCCTTCTAGTCGCTCACGTCATCGAACCAGCACGCCGCATCACCGACCCGGACGCCTGGTCAACCTGGCGCCGACGCCACCAACACCGCGCCAAAATCAGCCACTACAAGCGACGACTCCAACACCCATAACGATCTACGGCTGGAGTATTAGGCGCGGCGGTGAGCATCGTTCGAGGCATGTTCGAGTCTGTCAAGCTCCAGCTTGAAAGACGAGGAACCTCGGGTGCGCACTGGCAGCCCGTGCGCGACGCAGATGCTGGTCTCGCGACTTTGTTCTTGATCGGTGCGCCGTTGGCTGCCCTCGTTCAGGTGGGGTCCACCTTTACGAGCGTTCCCGACGCTTCGTCTCTCACGTAGGTGCGGTTGGCATTCTTCGCGAGCTTGTTCTCGACCGCTCCTTGTAGATCTACGCCGGTCATTTCGGCAAGGGACATGACGTAGATCGCGATGTCCGCGAGTTCTTCACCGAGGTTTTCGCGGGCGCGGCGCCACGCGTCGAATGCCTCAGCTACCTCTCCTTGCAGCAGGCAGAACTCTAGGGGAACTTCGCTCGTGTTGAATCCCTTCGCGAGCTTGTTTTCCCAGGTCAGCTTCTGGGCAGACCTGATCTCCAAGACGGGCCTCCGGGTCTCGACGGGCTGCGGGCCGGGGCAGCTTATCGAGTTGGCGCGGTCTCGGTAACCCGTCGTCGGCGTGTCATGCGGCCTCGTCTGGGTGAACGGTGCTACACGGCATGACGGTGGCGATGGTGGTGACGGCACGGAACAGCTGCTCATAGCGCTCGCAGATCAGGGCGATCTCGTTGACGTCGGGTGGATCTTCCTCACCGCGTGCTGCCAGGCGTCGTCTGATTTCGGCGGGTGGCGCTGTGACGTGGACGAAGATCCCGTTGCGGTCGACGACTCGGCGGACCAGGGCCGCCACGTGCTGGTAGGTGAGTCGGGAGGTGCCGCGGTAGATCGGCCCGTACACGAGCTCGCTGAGGAAGCAGCGGTCGAAGACCAGCCGCCCGTCGCGGTCGAGTTGGCGGCTGTAGGTGGTGAGAAGGTCCGTGCCCGGGGGCGCGAGCACCGCGTGGATGAGTGTGGCGTTGAGTTGCTGGGCGACGGCTTGGGCGAGGGTGGTCTTGCCCGCGCCGTCGCAGCCTTCGAAGACGATGGTGTCGTAGTTAGTTGCCCACTGAAGGTCGGTCATCATCGGCTGCCTGCGGGGTGGCCGAGCGGGTGGAGTCGTTCGTCCACGGCGTACTGGATCATGAGGTTGCGCCAGTTGGGTTCACGACCGTGGGCGAAGGTCCAGACGGTGTTCGGGCAGTAGGCGAACACGCGGCCGCCGGCGGCGAGCGTGGCGCCGACTAGGACGGCGGCGCCTGGTGGAGCTTCCGGCCCGCTCAGGTCGGCGATCAGGGTGTGGCTGCTTATAGCGCTCGCCCAGTCGGCTTGGGCGCTCTGCAAGGGGTTGGTGGCTGCGTGCCGTTGGGCGTCACGTCGCTGAGCAGTGCTGGTGTGCTGGCGCACGAGAGCCGCCCACTCGACGGAGGATCCGTACGGTGACGGCTCGACGAACACGGTGCCGGACGATAGTGGCGTGGTCGTTGCCGTCATGCCGTCAGATTTGCTGAGCTCAAGGAGCCGAGCGACGGCTTGGTCGATGCCGTCGCGGATTTGCCTGGTGTTGCGGGCGGCGAAGCGGCGGAATCGGTCGGGGTGATTGTCGGCTTGGCCAAGCCGGTGGGCGCGAATGATGTCGGTGGCGACGGTCTCGATCAGCGGGTCGGCGAAGGCGAACTCGATGCCGTTCTCGGAGAACCCGTACGTTTGGAAGTCGGTGGTGAACACGACGATGGGGACGCCGAGCGCGGCGGCGTAGCCGATCTCCATGCAGACGCCGTCGTCGAGGCTGGGTCCGTGCAGGATGGCGAGCATGCCGCTGAGGCGGGCGAGTCGTTGCCGGTCGAGGTCGAACAGGCGGCGGCCTTTGACGTCGGCGACGAGGTCTTCTTCGTCGGTGTCGCAGAAGGGCAGGAAAACCTTGTCGGGGTCGGTGCGTTCGGCGAGCGCGGTGGCGGCCAGGGCGCCGAGGTGGCGGTCGTGGGCTGCGAACAGCCGGTGGGCGACGTAGAACATGAGCGGTGCTCCTACGGGGGTTGGGGGTGCAGGGTGATCCCGAGGTTGGCGACGCGGCTGGTTGCCGCTTGGGCGCCGTGGTGCAGGGACAGCTCTTCTGGTACGCCGTTGAGCACCCGCGCGAGGAACGTGCCGGTGAAGGTGTCGCCTGCACCGGTGACCTCGAGTGCTGGGGATGGCTGGACGGTGGCGCGGGCGGCCAGCCGGCCTCGGCGGTAGAGGGAGGCCGGGCGAGGCCCGTCGGTCACGGTCACGGTGCGGAGGTCTTCGAGGTTCACAAGGTGGGCGAGCGTCGCGTATTCGCTGACGTCAGCGAACACGACTCGGGCATGGGGTAGAAACCGCGCCGTCGCAGCGATCATGTCGGCGGCGCTGGCGGTGATGAAGTCGACGCTGAAGTCCTGTTCGCGCTCGGCGAGAGCAGCGAGGACGGGTACGGGGTCAAGAGGACGCCGGCAGCAGACATGCACGTGCTCGAAGCCATTCAGGTGCTCAAGAGCATGAGCGGTGAGTTGTTCGGCCGCCCCGTAGGATGCCTCGACGCTGGTCAGCGTGCCCTGCTGGTCGTAGGTCAGGTGGAAGCGGCAGGACGGCTGATCGACGATAGCGATTCTGGAGAGATCGAGCCGGGCCGGCTCCGGTCTCTGCAGCTCTTTGGCGAGGTCATGACCGATGACGGAGACGGGTGCGGCGGTCACTGCGGCACGAACAGCGGCGAGAGCGATGTAAAGGGCGGCGCCGCCGAGCAGGTGGTGCTGATGCTCGGGGTGCTCGGCCGCGTCGCGGGAGATGTTGCCGACCACCCCGAGCCTGGTCATGCCATCGCCATGGCGTCGCTGTGCGCGCAGTCCAGGACGGCGTCGCAGAACGGCCTTTGACGGCAGACCCTGAGGTGGGGCTGGTTGAGGTAGCGGCGTTTGAAGTAGATCAGTACCAGGTGCAGCCACCACGACGGCATGGCGCGGGCAGGAAGCGTGACCGCGTGCTGCTCGTACATCAGGCGCGTGTAGTAGTCGCTGTTCGCGATCAGAGCCGCTTCAAGGTGCAGGCGCATCTGCTCGTGCGCGATCGCTCCGGACGACAGGCTCATACCGAGGGCGGGCGCCAGCCGGGTGATCATGCCGGAGTCGACAGGGATGATGCCGCAGTAGTAGCCGCGAGCGTAGAGCAGGGAGCATTGCCCGACTTTGTAGGAGGCGTGGGCGACCTGGTCGGCGAAGTCGGCGATGACGCTGGTGGGGTCGGCTTCCAGCAGATAGTCGCTGTCGCGGTTGTCGAGGAATGCGGTCAGAGACCGTAGGTAGCTGATTCGCGCGGCGGGTAAGCCGAGCGGTTGGATGATCTTCGCGATCTCGGCGTCGGGCATTTCCTTCAGCGCGTCGAAGCCGATCTGGGCCGAGGTGGTTACCACGCTGGCATAGGTATTGATCATGTTGTAGGAGATTCGGGTGCTCCAGCCGGCGATCAGCATGCGCATTCGGAAGTCGGTGATCCAGGCTGGCCACCATCGGTTGTCGTCGTGGTTCGCTTCGACGTCGGCTCTGATGTTGCCCTGGGCGGCGGCCAGGGCTACGAGGCGGTTCAGCCGCGCATGGAATGGGTCATCGGCTTTTGATGGTTTCATCGTGCCTCCACGGCTCGGGCGAGACGTACGGCGTTGTAGGCAAGGGCCAGATTCGATGAAACCACGGGTATACCGAGTTCCTGTTGGAGCAACACGGTTGCTTCAATGGTCGGCCACGCGGTGCAGGAAAGCACTAGCGCGTCGGCGCGTCGGCGTTGTTGTGCATCGATGCGGTGAACCAGGTCTGCTATTTGATGTGGTGTTACGCCGGTGAAGTCGTCCAGGAGTCCGAGATTGAGGCTCGCGTGGTCGAGGACGGTGAAGCCGGCCTCCTGAAGCCGGGCCGCTTGGATTTGGGTGTGCCGGATCGGATACGGCGTGGCGAGGACGATCGTTGACGCCTGCAGATCGCGGAGCAGGTTCTGCAACGCTTCGAAGGCGTCCAGCACCGCGGTATGCCGGTACGCCTCCGGTTTGAGGAAGCCGGTAGAGGTGCAGCCGACCAGGGCTCCGGCCAGCGTCAGGCGGGCGAACTGGCCGAGGGTGTCGGGCACTGCGGCGGCGATCTCGGCGAGGAAGTTGTCGGAGTCGCGGTATCGGCGTGCCGGGACCAGGCGGGCGTAGTGGAAGACCAACCGGTCCAGGCCCAGCCGCGGTAGTTCGGTTTCCACGATGGTGTTACCCCAGGGCACGAGGACGCCGACGTGGGCTGTTTCCCGCAGCTGTGAATGGCTGTCCTTCAGCTGGGCCAAGGTGTCGATAGCGGCGTCAGCCGGCATCGCGGACTCCGTAGATGAAGCGGGCCGCGTGTTCGGTGACGGTCAGGTCGGCCGGAGTGTAGTGCGGTATGACGGTGTCGCGTTCGACGACCTGAATCGGATAGGAACCGAGACGTCGGAACCAGGTGCCACGGCTGGTCACGAAGAACGAGTGCAAGCCACGGAGCCGTAGGCCTACCGGGTAGACCCGCTGCTTCATCGGCTGGTCCCAGACGCCGTCGATGTCTGCCTTCCAGGAGGCGAAATGTTCCTGCGACGGTGGCGGGGCCGGTGCGGCCATGGTCGCCAGTGGTGTGCCGGGGTAGGCGCGGGCCTGCCGAACATTGGTGCGGTGGCACATCACTCCGGCGGCCAGCAGGTCGTCGAGGCCCCGGAGGTTGGCCAGGTGGGTGCGGTGCGTTTCGCCGGGTAGCCCGTAGATGAGGTTGATGCCGGGCAGCAGTGCGGGCAGGCCGGCGGGGCCGCGCTGGTTGCCGACGGCGTTGATGTTGTCGATCGCCCGCCGCAGAATCTGCGGTGTGCAGGTGAGCGCGTTCCTCTCGATCACGGTCGGGTCGAAGGACTCCATGCCCATGGGCGCGCAGTTGCCTTCGGTGCAGTAGGCGCCCACGAGCGCCGCGATGCGGGCACCGGCCGGTGAGGCCACGGCGAGCGGGTCGGCGTTGTCGATGTGCAGGACCGCAATATCGGGGCACGTCTCACGGATCCCGGCGAGGAGGCGTTCGATGGTCGCGATGTCACGGTTCCAGGCGGAGAAGAAGCACGTCTGCTGCCCGAGCCGGAAGTGGCGGACACCAGCGGCATAGAGTTGCCTGATCTCCTCCAGGACGTCGTCGAGGTCTCGGAAGACGACGGCGGACGACTTGACCGGCTCGTTGCAGAAGCTGCAGTACCGGCGGCGCGTACAGCCGCGGTAGAGCTCGATTTCGCCGACCGGCTGCCAGCCGAGCTGGCCGATCAGGTCGGTGAACGAATCGCGGTCGGAGCGCAGTTGCGCGTAGTCGGCGCCGGCACGGCTGCCTAAAACGATGTTTCTCGAGGTGATGGTGTGCGTGTGGAGGGCGTCGAAGAGCCCGGCGTAGGTAGCGGTGTTCGCCAAGACGTGGTTGGCCATCGGTCCGAGGAGCACGCGGCGGCCTCGTACGCCGGCCAGGATCCGGACGATCTCGTCGATCGAGCCGTTGTGGGCGTGCAGATGTACCGACGGGACGGCGTCGCCGGCCACGATGACCACCTTGCTCGCCTCTTGGAGAAGCTTGATGGCGTTACCACGGTTGGACGTCGCCGAGTACGTGAGCGGGTCGGACTGGGGCGGTGCCGCCAGCGGCTCACCACCGTTGAGCTCCCACCGAACGTCATCGATGGTCAGGTAGTGAACTTCAGATCCCGGGTTGCGGCTCAGGGCGGACCATGCCTGACGTACGTACGCCGACAGGTAGGGCGGGACGCCCAAGCCACTCGGCTCAACCGTGTAGCAGTCCAGGATGACCGCAATGTCCACGCGACAGCCTTCCGTGGAGGAGGTCGCGCCACGGACGATCGTCGGCTCGCCCTGCGCCACCCACGGGAGAAGACAACTCAGAGTCATATCACCATGACTCAAAGTGGCGTAACACGGAAGAGGTGCGGCGGATAAATTCGTGTCGATCTATCGAGGGATGGCGTGCCATGATCGGGCCCCCGCAGAGGCTCGACATCACGATTTCTCACGGGCCTGGCGGGCCGCCATTTCCGTGCCGTTCAGGCCACGAAGAACCCATTCCGGGTAGGCCACCACACCTTCGGCTCTAGCCTTGAGCGCCGTGCCGGTGGGTCAGACCAGCAACGGCGCCGCAACCCCAATCGGCTACTCCAGCAGAAGCGAGACGACGAGAACCGACGCCGGTAGACAGCTCACAGATGCCAGCGCCGCAGACGAGTTCGCCTGTCAGGCAGCATCGCGGATGACGTCCGTGACGATCCCACGACGGCTCAACCATCCTAGGATCATGAAGTGTCGACGACGTCAGTCGATCGAGGACTGACGCTCGGACTAGGGAGGGCCGAGCCGCCGTGGAACGAGTAACCCTCACCTATGGCTTCTATCGAAGTACGCAAGGAATCATTCTGCGTCCGCTGGCAGGCGGGCCGAGCAGGCCGCGGGCAGTGCTGCACCTTCCGGGGTCCGTCGGTGGACATGGCGCTCGCAGCAAAAACCCTCGCCGAGTCCCGGCATCATCGGATCTCCAGCGGCGAGGTCTACGCCGCGCTCGACCCCAGGATGATCATCCAACCCCCTCCCCCATCCACGACACCGACCCTCCGCGACTGGATCGAGCGGTGGCTCACCCTCAAGATCGACGTCGCGGCGTCCACGCACGCCGAGTACGCCCGGCTGCTGCGCCATCGGGTGATCGCCGATCTCGGTGACATACCGGTTGATCAGATCTCCCGGTTCGACCACCTCGATCCGTGGAAGGCCGGCCTTGCGAAGGATTTGGCGGCGGCGAGCGTTCACAAGCACTGGGCGGTGTTGAGCCTGGTGATGCGCGACGTGGTTCCGCATTATCGTGCGGACAATCCGCTTGATCGGCCGTTGGGACAGCGCGGTAACGGTCTGCCGCGGTTGACGCCGTACCGGGCGTATTTCCTGACGACCGAGGAGGCGCAGATCCTGCTCGATGCCTGTCCGGAGCAGATCCACCCTCTGATCCGGGCCGCGCTGGGTACGGGGATGCGCTTGGGTGAGCTTTTGGGTCTGCGTGTGGGATCGGTGCACCTGGACGGGCCGCTGCCGACGGTTCGCGTCGAGCAAACCCTGCAGGGCGACGGGAGTTTCGCCGAGCCGAAGACGCAGGCGTCGCGACGGTCGGTCACCTTGACCGGCAGCCTCACCGAGCTGTTCGCGGGTCTGATTCATCGACGGCGACGCAGTGATCTGGTGTTCGCCGCCCCACGCCACGGACCTTGGAATGCCCACAACCTGCGGCAGCGGTTCTGGTACCCCGCGATTTCCGCGGCGCAACGCTGCCCCGAGCATCCGCCGGCCCCGTCGTCGCCCCGCGCGGCCCGAACGGCCGCGTCGACCTGCGACTGCCCGACATACCTGTACCAGCGGCCGCGATTCCACGACCTGCGTCACTCCCACGTCGCGTTCCTGATCGACGCCGACTGGGACTTCTACGCCATCCAGCGTCGCCTCGGTCACGCCTCCATCAAGACCACCTTCGACATCTACGGCCATCTGCTGGGCTATGGCGATGAGCAGCACCTGTCCAAGCTCGAATTGAGGCTGCCGACCGCACCACTTCGTGACGAACGTCGCTCCCGTCCGGCAGATCCATAGGAGGGCTCGGTGCCGAAGTGTGCGCCGACTAAGGCGCATCCGGTCAGGGACGCATGGTTTCAGTGCCCGCAACCCGACAGTGTGCCCGCCTGCGTGATGTCGAGTCGCGGCTTGACGGCCGGCGACGGTCCTCGGCCAGGAGGTTGTGCATCGCCGCGGCCAAGGTCTTTGTGGGCCGGGTCCGTGATCACGTCGTGTTTGGCCCAGGACCTCGGGCGGTGGGCAGCGATCACCCGTCACCGAATACGTTCACCTCGGTCCGTGGGGGCGATAACGTCGACGAACCGGCCGATCATCCGCGGGCTGACGGAGTAGTTCCTCCAAACCAGTCGCTCTAGTTGGTGGATGTCCTGACGGCACGCAGGCATTGCACTCCTCCGCTCGGCGGACGCCACCACGGCGCGGCGTCCTCGGTCGGTGCCGGTGCGCCGCCGTGCCGGTGGACGGTTCTCTCGCTGCTTGAAGCAGCCATCGCCGCCAATCCCGGAAACCGTGCGTACTCGCCGGGTCGGCGCGGACACGCGGTGAGCGTGCAGTTACGCGAGGGCAGAAATTGCGGATACTCTCGTGTCCTGTGCCGGGAAGGCAACTGGGGAGGGCCTACCGATTTGGCGAGCAGGTCAAGACATGTCACTGATCCGGACGGCGACGATTCGTCGGATTTCGAGGTTGAGGTCACCGACTCTCGGCGGGCGATGGCGTACCTGGTGGCGCCCGGCTCGGACGACTACATCCGGATCATGTCGGTGCTCGAGTCGTCGGTGACCGACCTGACGCCCGCCGAGGTCGCGCTCCTGGTCTCTGCCGATGGGCCGGTCATGCCCGAGAGCTTGGTTCAGGCACGACTAGACAAACTGAAGGACTGGACGGCGGCCACCGGGCGAGCGGATCCTTCGAGGATCCGGCGGCATGCCGACATTCTGGCGCGTAACTGGCGGTGGACGGCCACCCCGGCCGGCCGGCAAGTGCACCGCTTCTACACCTCGGTGCTGGCCGCTACCCCGACGATGCGAGAAATTCCGCTACCGAGCCTGGCTCGGATCGTCGAATCAATCGAGCAACTGGCCCACGAACTGGCCTTGCCCCGCCGAGACGACGGCAAGACCGCGGAACTGATCGGGCGGCTGTTCACCGCCCATGACGATCTTGACGCGTCTCTGGTCGGGGCGGAGGACAGCCTGTCCGGCCTGGCCGACCGTTTTGACCTAGATCGCGACGCGACCGCGGAACTCAAAGGACTGCTGGTCGACTACGCCACCCACGTCGCCGGTGAGCTGGAGCGCGGCGCCCAGCGCGCTCACGACGTGCTGAACCGGCTGCTGCGACCGCACTTCAGCGTCCTCGCCGAGATCGCGGTGGCTCAGTCGCAGGCCCGGGCACTGATCGAGCGCGGGGCGCTCACCGCGTCTAAGGGTGGCCGGGTCGCCGACTGGGACGGGCTGGCGGCCTGGTGCGACCCGCACACCGGACGGTCGAGCCGGTTCGCGTTGCGGTTGGTCCGCGCGTTGCCCGGAATGCACGCCAACCTTCGCCGTCTGCACAGCTCAGCCGGGTATGCGACGGGCCGGGCACGGGCATTGCTTTTGGCCAAGGCTTGCCTTGATCCCCGGTACGGCACGGCGATACTGCAGGCGGCCACCGGGGATCATCCGTGGCGCAAGCTGTACGGGGAAGCCGACGACGCCGACCTGTCCACCAATCCGGGATGGCGTTCCGGGCCGTTGGTCGAGCTGCCCGAGTTGCTGCGGACCACCGGCCGCACCGGCGCTCGCGGGCGTGCCCCGGCGGCCCGCGACGACGCCGCCGCGCGGGCGGCGGTGCAGGCGGCTCGGCAGCAGCGGATGGCCGAGCATGCGGCGGCGATCGAGGAGATCCTCAGCGGAGCGCCGGGCGGCGTGTTGTCGGTGCGTGCCGCGCAGGTGGCTTTGGCCGCGCTGATGACCGCGGTCCGGACCGGGCTCGTGCCCGGCACGAACGACCGGCGGACCGGCACCCGCGATGGACTCGCCTGCACGCTGTTTCACACCGGCTTCGACAACGGGTTGCTGGCCGCGCCGACCTGGCGGGTCATCCTCCCCGGGCGTGTTCCCGTCTTTCACCTGCCGGGCCAGTGGGTCGGCGCGCCCCAGCCGACCCGTCCTGACCCGGCGCGCCGCGCCTCGGCCAGGCTCGAGCAGATTCCGGGTGCGGCATGACGACCGGTGCGAAGGCGTGGCGGCAACGACGGACCGATGCCCCGGAGACCGCTGCCGAGACGGCGATGGTGCTGCGGCAGCTCCTGGTCCAGCCGTGGCTGGTCGCCGGCCGCGACGACGTGGGGATCGCGGCCGTACGCCGCAACGAGGCCGCGATCCGCGAGGTGCTCGGTCGGCTGGGTTGGGTCCTGGTTGTCGAGCGGGACTTCGTTCGGCTGCGGAAGTCTCCCCCGGTTCGCCGTGACGCCTGGGCCGCGACCGGGCCTACGCCCTTGTGCAGTTCATGGTTCTTCCTGCTGGTCGCCGCCGCCGAGTCCCTGCCACCGCGGGTGAGTATCGGACAGCTAATCGCCGCCGCACGCAGCGCGGCGGCCGAGGCTGAAATCTCGGCGGCCGACGACATGGCACAGCGGTACGCGATCCTGGCCGCCGTCAAGCTTCTGGAACAGCGCGGCGTCGTGGAGAGCCTCGACGGTGACCTCAACCTCCTGCTGCGCGAGGATGACCCGCCGGTGCTGCTGGCGGTGCACCACCATCGTCTGGTGCACGTCATCGCGAACTTCGGTACGGCCGACCCGGTCACCGATCCGGCGGGCTGGTTGCATCAGGTCGCACGGGAGAGCGACCCGGCGCGGCGGATGCGCCGCAAGCTCGTCGATGACACCGCCGTCTACGCCATCGACTTGGACCCCGACGAGGCCGACTGGCTGTCACGCCGGGTTCGGGGCGACGATGGCCTGCCGCTGGCCGAGGCTTTCGGGCTGCACTTGGAACGCCGGGCCGAGGGTGCCGCGTTCGTGGTGCCGGCTGACGCGTTCCGCTCCCGCGACGCGCTCGGTGACCGGCCCTTCCCCGGTGGTGGCACCGTCGCTCACGCCGCGGTGTTGCTCTGTGACCTCGCCGAGTCCGACGGGATGGTCGCCGCCGAACGCCCCGGCTGGCGCGGCATCGCCGACGACGACGTGCTGCGCCACTTGACGACTTTTGCCGCGAAATACGCCGGGCAAGGCTGGGCCGCCGAACACGTTGCCGCACCGGCCGGGCTGGCAGTCGAAGTAGCGGCGCTGCTCGCCGGCGTGAACCTCCTGCGTGTCGAAACCGGCATGTGGTGGTTCGCCCCGCCGGCGGGCCGCTGGGAGCGGCCCCGCGAGCCACGGCGCGACCAAACACGCAAGGACACCCATGGCCCCGGCTGACGAACTGTCGCTGTTCGACGACGACCTGATGGCGCCGACCGGGCACCCCGAGCGATTCACCACCCGTTGGCGGCTGGTCGGCGCCGGCTTGTCGAACGTGTGGCGCTACGGCGACCTGCTCCTGACCGCACCCAGCGGACGACTGTTGCTGCGCGGCCCGAACGGCACCGGCAAGACCACCGCTCTGGAAGCCCTCTGGCCGTACCTACTGGACCTCAACGCGCAGCGGCTGGCGGCCGGCAAAGCACGGCCGACCTCGCTGGCGCTGCTGATGCGCGAGGGCGCCGACGGTCACCGTCGCCGCTGCGGATATCTCTGGCTGACCTTCGCAGCGCCGGGCGGTGACGGCGTCCGCTCCTACGGCGTGCGGCTGATGTTCAGTGAGAGCGGATCCCCGGCGGTCCGGGTCATGCCGTTCACCGCTGCAGGCGTACCGCTGAAAAACTTCGATCTTTATGGTCCGAACCGGGCGGCGCTGTCGAACGAGCAGTTCGGCGACACCATCGCCGCAGCAGATGGAACCGTGTTCGACGACGAGGACTCCTACGTCGCTCACCTCGCGACACATGTGTGGCGTACCGCCGACCGACCGCTGATCGAACTCGCCAACCGGGTGCGTGCGGTGCGCAACCCCAGCCTGCTCGGCGACGTGTCCCCCAAGGCCGCCGCGGATGCGCTGCGGGAAGCGCTGCCCGGTGTATCGGATGAAGTGGTCACGGCCACCGCCGAGGCTCTCGCCGAGTCCGAGGCGACCCGGGCGGCCTTCCAACGTGACCACGACGCCGCCGCCGCGCTCGAACGTTTCGCCGAGGCGTGGGCCGGACACGTCATTGACGTCGTCAGCGGCGCCCACACCGCCGCGGCCTCAGCGCAGCGCGCGGTCCGCGACGCCGAACGCAACCTGGCCCGGGTAGCCCGCAGCCAGCAGACCGCGATAGGGGACCACGAGCATGCGGTGTCCGGGGAGAAGGACCTCAAACGTCAAGCAGGTGAGCTTGACGTGCTCATCGGCGCGTTGGAGGAATCCGAGGCTTATCAGGCCGCCGGTCGGCTCGCCGACATGCAGAAACGGGTCGACGCCGAGAACCGCACCGCAGCCGCTGAACGATCCAAGTTCGCCGAATCCGTAGCCGCGAGCCGGTCCCGCGCGGAAAACCTGCGGGCAACGGCCGCCGAAATCATCGCCGACCTCGACGACCTATTCGGCGAAGCCGCCGCCATCGACAACCGCGCCACCCCAGACCATCCGCTGCTGACCTGCACCAGTGGCCCACGACCGGCCTTCCCACTTGACGAGACATCCGTCGACCCCGGCCCAGGCGCCATCATCCGGGCCGAGCCGGCCCGAGCTGCGACACTCGCCGCGTTCTGGCGTGAACTCGCCGCCGGCCACCGCCGGGGCGGTAACGACGCCCGGCTCGCGCTGACCGACCGGCGCGAGACCGATACCGCCGAACGCGAAGCCGCCGAGCAGGCACCCGTCGCGACACGCGCCCGGGTCGCCGCCGAGGCCGCTCAGCGGCAGCTGTCCGCCGAAACCGCAAAAACGCAGCAGGCGCTGCGTGACCTGACCGATGCCATCGACACCTGGTACGACGACCATCACGAACTGACAGTTCTGGTCGGCGCCGGATGGCACCGCGACGACGCCGACCTTCTCAGCGCCGACGAACCTGCCCAGATCCTCATTAGCATCGACGGCATCACGCAATCTATCCGGCACGTCGGCGCAGCCGCGGTCGCGGATCTGAAGCACCGCGCCACGCTCGCCGACGCGGAGGCGACCCGTCTGACCACGGCCGCCGACCAGCTGCGCGACGAAGCTCGCACCCTGCGGGAAGGCAAACTACTTCCGGTCCCCCGGCCCGAGTGGGCCGGTCCGGCACCCGACGGTCACGCCTTCGCCGACGCTGTCGACTGGCATCCGAGCTTCGCCAACCGCACGGAGCGGGCTCTTGTCGAGACCGCGCTGGCCGCCAGCGGCTTGCTCGGCGCCGCGCTGCACTCCGATGGCGTACGAACCGACAGGTGGCAGGTCGATTCGACCGGCGAACCTGTCGCCCAAAACCTCACCAGCGTGCTAATCACCGACCCTAGCCATCCCCAGTCCCGGATCGCCGTACGGGTGCTGCACCGCGTCGCCCTGCACGACACCAGCACACCGTCGGCCGGCCTGGTCATCGGCCGCGACGGCAGCTACACTGCCGGGCCCCTGCACGGCCGGCCACCGCAGCTGGCTAACGCCGAGCACGTCGGCGCGGCCCAACGGCGCGCCGCCGCCCTCGCCCGCGCCGACGCCCTGGACGTCGAGGCGACCGGTCTCGACGCTCAAGCCACCGAACACCACCAGACCGCTCAACGCCTCCGGAGCGACGCCGGTCGCGTGGAGGCGGCACTCAGCGACTTCCCGAAAAGCACCGCCGCCGGCCGGGCGGAGGCAAACCGCGCCGCCGCCGCCACCCGGGCCGCCGAAACCCAGCGGACCGCCGAGGACGCAGCCGAACTGGCGGCACAGCTCACCGAAACCGCACGCACGCTTCGCCTCGCATGGGAACAACGGACCCGCGCACGCCACCTGCCGATCGGCATCCTCGAGCTGCAACAGCTGCGCGACGACGGCGAACGCCGAGCCCGCGAACTCGACGCCAAAGCCAAAAAGCTCCAGGAACGCGTGATGCCGCGCCTGGACCGGCTCGCCGGCAATGCCGCCGACGACCAGGACCGCAACGAACGGCTGAACCGTCAGCACGCCGACGCCGCCGTCATCATCGAGCGCGCCACCCGGCTGGCCGCCGAGCATCAAGCCCTGATCCACGCGGTCGGCCTCGACGCCGCGACCGCCCTGGCCCAGCACGCCGAAGCTAGAGGCCGCCGCGACAACCTCGACGGTCAGTTGAGCGAGGCGGCGAAAGCCGTCACCGACGCCGAAGCCCGCGTCCGGGAACTCGGCTTCGAGAAGCGACAGGCCGAACGGCGCATCGACGATGCTGGGCCACCATTGGCGGCAGCGCTGCGCCGGCTACGGGTCCTGCTCGACGTCAACGGAGTATCGGCGCTGCTGCCGGTCCGGCCGGACCACGATGCTCCGATCGATGCGCTCGGATCTGCCGTCGCCGGGAAACGCACCGTCAGTCAACGGCTGCTCCGCGAGCGCTACGACACATGCCGCACCGAACTGGCCGGCCTGTGGACGCTCGACCCCGGCGACACCGTCGAAGGCCTCGACACCTATCTACTCACTCACGACGGCGTCGGCTACGCCCCGCCGGACGCCGCCGACGCCGGCCGACAACAACGCGACCGCGCCCAGCAGGCCCTCAACCGCGCCGAGGAATCAGCGCTACGCGACTTCGTGATCGGCCGCCTGCCCCTGGCAATCGGAACCGCGTGGGTCCACATCGAGGACTGGGTCCAGGCCGTCAACCGCAAAATGCGCAACGCCTCCGCTTCTTCCGGCGTCGGCGTCCGCATCGCCCGCTCCCTGTCCAAGGACCTCACCGCCGCCGAAGCCACCGTGCACCGCCTCGCCTGTACACGCACCACCCTCACCGCCGCCGAACAGATCGAGGTCGGCGAAGCCCTGCAAGCCCTCATCGCGGCAGCGCCCGGAGCGACCATGGCCGAACAACTCACCCATGCCATCGACGTCCGGCAGTGGCTCGACATCTCCTACGAGATCGTGCGCCCTGACGGCCAAGCACACCGCTGGACCTCCAAGACCGGACTGTCCGGCGGCGAACGCCGACTCGTCGTACTGGCCCCCATGCTCGCCGCCGTCGCCGCCTACTACGACCAACTCGGACCGACCGGACTGCGGCTGACCGCCCTTGACGAAGTTCCCGCCGAGGTCGACGAACGCGGCCGGGAAGGCCTCGCCCGCTACCTCGCCGAACTCGACCTCGACCTGATCTGCACCAGCTACCTGTGGGACGGCTCACCCGGCGCGTGGGACGGCATCGATGCCTGGGACCTCGAAGCCGGCCCCGACACCACCGTGGTTGCCTTCCCGATGCTCGTCCGCGGACTCCACCGGCTGCCCGAGGACCCCGCATGACCTCACGATGTCCCTGGTGCACCCGCGACTGCACCGGGATCGACGACACGGCCCTGCGCGGAGAGAACCTGGACTGGCTCTGGCAACGGCTCGCCGACGTCGGCGACCGGCGCGGCGACCAGGACCTGCTCACCGGCACCGCCACCGTCACCGCCCCGGTCGACGCCACGCAACGAGCCGCCGTCACCGGGCTGCTGGGCGGCCGCACGCCCCGAGCCGGACAAAGCATCAGAGTGGACCTGAGCGCACTCACCGCTCGGTTGCAGGCTCACGACCCGCGCCTGACGCCCGGCATGCTCGCCGCCCACACCGCCGGCCGCAGCCTCGGCGAACGCATCCGTGGCAACGCCGAACGCCGCGACGCACTCGACCGCCTGCGACACCACACCCTCGATGCCCTCGACACCGAACGCGAATTCTGGCCTGCGCTGCACCGAGCCGGCTGGGCCACAAGGCTGCTGGCCGCCAATAACCCTGAACAGATCGTCGACCAGGCCGCGGCAATCATCGCCGCCTTACCGGCATCCGGTAAACGGCTCGACCGGCGGCGGTTGGCCGACGCCATCACTGGCTTCCCACACGCACTGGACAGCGGCACCTTGCCCGGACTCGTCCTGGCCATCCTCACTGCCACCGGCCGCATCCCTGCCGGGCTGCCGCCGCGTGCTGCCTGGGCCGCCGCCGGCGTCGACTGCGATGACCTCACCGGCGGGTTGCTCGCCCTCGGCATCCACCCGGCCGGCTGGTCCCTGCCCGTCGGCACGGTCGTCACCATTCCACCGCGCGAACTAGCCCACTGCGCCTGGACCGATGCCCCGCAGCCCGGCGTCCGGGTATTCGTCACCGAGAACCCGTCCGTCGTGACCGCCGCAGCGGACCTCAGCAACGGCGCACCGGTGCGACTGCTGTGCACGGTGGGCACACCGTCCGCACTCGAAATCGATGCCATCGGGCGGCTCGCCGGCGCCGGCTGGCAGGTAGCCGTCCGCGCCGACTTCGATCAGGCCGGACTGCAACACGTGACCTCCCTGCTCGCCGGCATTCCCTCGGCGGTCCCCTGGCGGATGAATGCAGCCGACTACTTGAGTTGCCTGACCAGCCCGACGCACGGACGGACCCGACTGGATACGGCGGTCCTCCCTGCAACCGCGTGGGATCCAGACCTGCACGAGGTGATGATCAAGTCCGGCTACGCCGCTTACGAGGAAAGTCTCATCGATCAGCTTCTGGACGACTTACTCAAGAACTGAGCGGCGATCTGATGAGATCTTGATCGGACCATTGGTCCGGTAACCACCGGCATCCTAACCGACGGATTCGCTAGATCTGCTGGCAACGTCGGAGGTCAGATCAGTGCCCTGGCGCTATTGGATGCGCGGGCCACCGGGGTCCGCCAGATGATCGCGCGTAACCGGTCATCCTCCAGACTGGCCATATTTCCCCAGGCAGGAAAGTCGCCGACGGCGTAGTTGGGCGAGTCGACGGGTTGGGTGCCTACGCCGTCGGTCAGTCCTCAGAGACTTGTTCGGCCTGTTGGGGGCCGAGGGATGACGCGGTGAACGCTGCTACAGGCGCACGCGGGACAACCGTTCGAGTGCGGCCGGAGATCCGGGAAGGATCCGCAAAGCGTCGAGGTCTTTGGTCCGGGTCGGGTTCACGACCTCGAGCCATTCCTTGCCTTCGAATTCGGTCAGGCATCGTGCCATCGACCTCAGGTAGCGCAGTGAAAAGCCAGCAAAGTACGGCGTGACAATGTTGTCGACGTCTCGACCATGCAGGTGCAGTTGTGCGGGGTCGAGGCCTCGTTCGAGCAGGTTGGCGAACACCGCGCGTCCCGCCCGGTGGAGCGGGCTGGCCGGGCTCCACCTGCTGTGCACGTGCTTATCCACCAGCGGATGGTCGATGTCGCGGTCCTGGAGGGTCAACCGCTCGACGGTAATCGCGCCCGCTTCGATGCCCTCGATCAGGTATTCGCGGACGGAACGTGGCATCCGGTGGTCGAGTCCTTCGAACTGCGGCAGCATCGCGTGCCGTTCAGCTCGTCCGGCGTTCGGATCAGCGGCGATGGCGTGCAGGCGAGTGAGTGCGGTCGCGAGGTCGTCACCTCGCTGCCATAGCAATGTCAGATCGAAGTCCACGCGACGGCGGGCGTTGAACAGGAACTGCACTCCTCTCTTGCGGCCGACCATCGCCGCCCGCAGGACTCGGTGCGGGTCCCTGCCGTAGCTGAGCCCTTCGATCACCAATTCATCCCAGCGGGGGTCGTCGCCGTGGAACTCGACCAGAAGGTCGACGTCGCCGGGCTGCAGTGCGCCGCGGGCGAACGAGCCGAACACGTACACCTCGTCCACCATGCTCAACGGCCACTCGTCGGCGCCGTCAATCAGATGCTTCAGGACCCCTTCCACCATCGCCATCGCGCGTTCTCGATCCATGAGCAAATGATGCCCCGCGCCGGGGAGGCCCGACGACCGGATTTACTTCCGACCCTCCTTCACCGCCGGCGCTCACCCATAAAGCCCTATTCCATGCGTGACCATTGCCAGGTCGAGCCCCAACGTGCGCACCCCCGCGACCAGGCTGAGTACCACTTGGCCGAGGCGCATGGCAGCAGGCGAGTCAGACCCGCTCGCCGATACCCATCTGGACTTGGGAACTCCTGCGCCCTCTCCGCGGCGGCGCTGGCGGCGTAGCGCCGTGGCATGTCGTCGGACGACCAACCGAGGAGCAGCATCAGATCGCCGGTATTGCCGCCGGCCTTGTGCCACTCGTGGGCGAAGTTGTGGCGCCAGCGATGCGCGTACACGTTCGCCACGCCGGCCGCAGCGCCACGGCGTTTCAGCATGGCCTTGATGCCGTTCGGGGCCAGCGGTCGCACACCCTGCTCGGCGAGCCACAATTGCGGCACCTCGGCCGCGCCATCGCGCTTCGCACGAGCACGCAGGTACCGCGCGAGCACTCGGGAGGTTTTCGGCCCGAATCGCACTCGGCGATCCTTGGCGCCTTTGCCGTGCAGTAGGACCGACTCGGTGTTCATGTCCAGATCAGTCAACAAGGCGTTGCCAACCTCGGACAGCCGCGCGCCGGTGTTGTAGTAGAGGCGGATGATCGCTTCGTCTCGCAGCGCCGCGAAGGTATTGCCCTTGGTGCTGCCGAGCAACCTCTTCGTGTCGCCGTCGCGCATGATCGGTACGAGCTTCTGCGGAGTCTTCGGCTGCCTCACTCGCGCCATCGGCGAGATGTCGAGCTCGTCCTCCTCGACCAGGCAACGGAAGAAACTGTTGAAGTCCTTTGTGCTTGTTTAACGCGGTCGCCGCAGAGCGCGTCTCGATCATCCACACCTGAAACGACTCGACGTGGGCCTTCGTCACCAACGTCGGATCTCTTGAGGCATCGGCGGCGCAACCGACAAGAAACCTGGCCAACTGAGCGACCGCCAGGAGGTAGTTGTAGCGGGTCGTATCCGGATGATTCGCAGCCCGCAGACTACGATCCCAGTCCCGCAGAAAGCCGGCCCAATCGCCGTCCGGTAGATCCGAACACAGCTTCTCGAGATCCAGCAGAGCCATGGCGCAACCCCCACCCAAGTCAAGGGGTCCACGAGCGGCGTGCTCGCACCAGGCACCAAACCAAGCCCTGCACATACCCGCTGACCTGCGGAAATAACGCCAGCCGCCGGTGGAAGTGGCCGAGTCAAGGGGTCTACGACTATTGCCCATCACCGGCTCAGACCTACGCTGAGCTGGGCAAAATCCCCAAACACAGCGCAGGAGAGGTTAACGATCATGGCGAGTAAAGGTTTCCAACACCGCGCCACATCGATAAATGGCAATTAAAAGAACGCCCCCGCAGGCGTTTGACCTGCGAAGACGTTCCAAAAGTCGGGCTGACAGGATTTGAACCTGCGACCCCTTGACCCCCAGCATATGAAAGGCCCAGCGACGTGCTAGCAAACGTTTTACCAGGTCGCTGACAAGTATACCCGGCCGAGTAAAGGTGTCGCTGCCAGCTACCTCCTGAGGCACCCACCACAGGTCCCCTACCAGCGGTTTCGCTGTCCGGGATCCCTCAAACGAGTTCTCCTGGAACCTTATCAGTGTTCTACCGAAGCTCGAGCTGTAGGTGTAGACGCCCGGAAGGGTCAAGATTTCGGCGTTACCGATTTTCTGGCTCCGCCCATTACAGAAGCGCCTCGATTCCATTTATCGGTGGTAATGAATCATGCGTTCGATCTTGCAAAGGTGCTCGCAGCCGCTGACCATCTCTCGAGCACTCCGGCGTGCGTGCCTCACACTGCCGAGGAGATATCCTTCTCCCACTCGGAGGCGCAGGTTCGTGACGTTGCGAAGGGAAGTTGGACTGATGTCCATGGGCGGTCCACTGCCTGGGAAGAATCCGTTGTTACCTCCGACGCCCAGCCTCTCCGAGTACGAGTTCGAGGACTTCACCGAACGCCTGCTCAGTGCGAACAGATTCTCGCCCGGCTCGGCCCGTCGGGTGGCCCGGGTTGAGCGGTGGGGCCGGCGTGGCGATGCTCAAGACGGCATCGACTTCGAAGGTGAATACAGCGACGGAAAGACCGCTGCTTGGCAGTGCAAACGGTACGACAAGCTGACGCCGGCGGATGTCCGGGAGATCGTGCGAGTCTGCACCTTCCCGGCCGACGAGTACTACCTCGTCTTCTCCGGTGAGGCATCGCGCGATGTCAGGAACGAGATCAAGAAGCACCGGAAATGGCAGCTACTTGATCAACGAGGCCTCGGACGCATGCTGGACGACCTCCCCTTGCACAAACGACGCGACGTCCTTGACAGGACATGGGGTCGGCAGATCAGGCAGTTCCTTCTTCGCACACCCGGTGCCGACGCCTTCCTCAGCCTCGACACCTTCGTCGCAGATCGCATGAAAGACGACGCGCCGCTCAACGACCGTGGACCCCGCATCGGACGCGACGCCGAACTCGCCGCTCTGCTATCTGCGCTCGACCGATCGGACGACTTTCCCCCGGTCGTCGTGGTGGCCGGGCCCGGAGGGCGCGGCAAGACACGTCTGCTCACTGAGGCATTGACGAAGTTCGAGCGAGCCAACCTTCAGGTTCCGGCGGTCTGCCTCTCCCCCGGACGCAGCCTCGACCAAGCAGCCATCGACGAGCTTCCGCACACTCCGGCTGTCGTGCTAGTGGACGACGCACACCGAGACCCGACCGCCCTCGCAGCTCTGCTCAACTACGCGCGCTTCACAGAGGGAATGCAGATCGTTCTCGGTTCCCGGACGTCTGGGGTCGCCGCCGTGCATGCGGAAATCATCAAAGCCCGATTCGCACCGGCTCAAGTCGAGACGATCCCGGTTGAGGAACTGAGCCGGCGCGACGCACGCAAGCTGGTCAGCAGCCTCGCCGACGGCCTCGACCTGACCCTGTGGGCCCAGGAGTACTTCGCCGACCAAGCCATCGACTCGCCGCACGTGGCGGTCATCGGCGTCAACTTGATCCGCAGCCGCCAGTTGACAGCCCCGTTGAAGGCCGATGATGCCCTCCGCCAACAGATCCTCGCGCGATATCAGGAGGTTGCCACCGGCGAACTGGAGGGCCTGCCGAACCGCACCGTGCGAAAAGTCCTCGCCGTCTATGCGGCTCTCGCGCCTGTTGATGACGCCGATGATCAACTTCGTGCAGACATCGCCCGTTTCACCGACTTGGACCTGGGTGCATTGCTGCGCCTATGTCAGGACCTACAGGACCGCGGCGTTCTGGTGACGCGCAGCGGACTGACCCGCGTAGTGCCCGACGTACTCGCCGACGAGATCTTGGAGTCCGCGGCCGCTGTCGGCCGCCACGCAACCGGCTTCGCTCAGCAGCTCTGGAACGTTTTCGGAAGCCCTTACGACGACCGGCTGGTGACCACGCTCGCAGAGCTCGACTGGCGGCTCACGCGACGGAACGGACCGTCGGTCATCAGGCCCATCTGGGCATCGGTTGCGGACCGGCTCCGCGACGCCGAGCCCGCCGAGTTGCATCGGGCACTTCGCGGGCTTCGCAACTTGGCGACCACCCTGCCAGGCCCGTTCCTGACAGTGCTCGAAGAGCTTCGGATCCGGCTGCAGGAAAAGGACCGAGCAACTGTCGATGCCACAACCACCGCTGATTCGCTTCTCGCCCGAGCCGAAAGCCCGAGAGACGTTCTCTGGATCATGCCCGATCTGTACGGGCAGTGCGCCGCCAACGCACCGGAGACGCTCGAGACGGTCCTCGGCGCGTTGTGGTCGCTGTACTGCGACGACGTACGGCCACCGAACCAGTTCCCTGGGCACGCCGTACGGGTCATCGAAGATCGGCTCGCGAGTATCAGCGAGATGCTGGACCCGTCGTTTCCCTTACGAATCGTGGCATGGGTCGACAACCAGCTCGGCCGGGCGACCGACCGCCAGCACGCGACGCCTATGTTCGCGCTCCGTCCGTTGCTCGCGAAGGACGGCACCCGGACCGTCGCCGAAAGCCGCCGTCGCATCTCACTCCGCCCGTACACCGTGGCGGCGACATGGGCACGCCCGATCCGAGACGCGATCCGATCAACGCTTGTCCGCCAGGCAAGCGGCACGGACCCGCGCCGGGCCGGGGAGGCTGTTCGCCTCCTCGGCACAGCGGTCCGTCAACCGGCCGGTCCGGGCAACCGGGAAGTGAGCATGGAAGAGGTCCTCGCCTGGGAGGCGGATGACCTCGCCACGCTGACGGCCTTGGAAACTGCTGCCGATTCCGCCGCCAGCGCCGTGATCCGCCGACTCATTCGCCACGAAATCGGTTGGACGGCTGAGCGCGCTCGATCTGTACGTGTCCGCCATGCCGCTCTGAAGCTCGTGACGTCACTCGACAACCGCGACGACGACTTGGCAGAAGTTCTCCTGAGCACGTTCCGGGGCCTCCCGAGCCGGCGCGGACAAGCGGTGCCGACACTCGATGTGCTACGGGCAGTAGAGGCAGAGCGCGTCGCTCGCGAAGCGGGACTGCCGCAGGACGAGATTGATGCAGAGCGCAGCGATCAGCGCCGAGTCAGGATCGAGGAGCGGACAGCGCAGCAGGAGCAGACAGTCGTGCAGGTCGTCACGCGGCTCTTGTCCGACACCGTTCCCGAGTTGGTACGAAGACTTCGCACCACCGCAGTAGAGATCGAGTCGGCCGCACCAAGGCCACCCAGCCTGTGGGGAGTCTGGCGCGAGTTTGGCCGGCAGAGGTCCGATCTCATTCCTCACATGGTTCGGGAGATCGCCGACGGACCTGCATCTGTCCTCGACCAGGGTCTGCATCAGCTACTGGATGCTTGGGCCGACTTCGACTCGGCTGGGCTACTCGCCTGGCTGGCTGACGCTTCCAGCTACCGCATGGGCGTGCGTCTGGCCATCGGCAGCGCCTTCGCCGCGTATGCCTGGACGGACCGCGGCGCACCCTTCGTGGAGATTCACCGCCTGGGCATCGCAGATACCGAGCCCGGGCTGCGAGACCGCTTCCTGGTGGGGAGCCATAAGATGCTCGCCATTGCGCCGGCCGCCACGGCCCGCCTCCTTCTCAGCAAGGAAGCGTCCCCGTACGCGCTGACGACTGCTCTCGAAAACGCGTGCGGCTACGACGGGCTCAGCTGGGGTCAGACCCTCAGCGAAGACGATGCCTCAGCGATCCTCGACCTGATCAACCAAGCTGGCTGGGACGACTACATCGTTCAGCAAATCGCCGCGGGCATAGCGCTCACCCGTCCGCGCCTGGTCCTCGACCACCTTCAAGCCCTGCACGACGACGGCGTCCGCTCGCCGACGGAGGTTGACGGCTTCGCGGACGCCTTCGATCGCAAAGCCGAGGCGCTGGCGAGGTGGGTGGTCGATCGCGTTCATCGAGGCGAAGGCGACAACGTGTCGATTGTCGTGTCGATCGCCATGAGGAGCGGCATGACGACCGCTCAGGCGCAGCATCTAGCCGCAGCCGTTGATAAGTTCGACGGTGCCGCAGTTGAGGGAACGGCGAACGCCCTGCGAGACGTCGGCACGTGGCCTTTGCAGCATCCCGACCTGGCCAGAAGCCTCCTTATTCGGGCACGCCAGTTCGACGACCGGGCGGTGCGTGTGCTTGCCGGCGTCTCAGGCGCCATGACGCTCAGCTGTTGGGGTTTCACGAACGGCGTGTCCGACGAGCTCAATAAGGCTCGCGTGGCCGCCGCCGAAGCAGCGGCCACCGAGACGGATCCGGACTTGAAGGCAGCATTCACGGCCGCCGAGTCGTGGGCAGCAACCCACGCCGCTCAGCTTCGTGCGGAAGCGGATGAGGACGACGACTGATCAGCAACATCGACATGCCGACGGCCGCATGATCAATTCGTATGGTGGAGCGGAGGGGCCGCCGCAGTGCTCAGGGCTGGAACCCACGGCGGGGCTAAAGGCGGCTTTAGCTGGCGCGGTTCTCCACGGATCTGCTTACGTGAGGAGAAGGCTCGTGGCGCCGTTAGCCCAGTTCCGCGGCGGCCTCGGTGAGATTTTGGATGCTGTCATCAGCTCAGCGATCCGGTCCGTGGCCTGCAGGCGCCTGGCCGCGTTGACTCGGGTGTAGTAGCGCATGAGGGTGGTCGGATCGTGGCCGAGGCGCTCAGCGACTTCGTGGACGCCGTAGCCGGCGTCAAGCAGCGTCGATGCGATCAGGTGCCGGATCTGGTGCGGGCCGATCGGCCGGACCTTCGCGGCTGCGGCCAGCTGGTTGAACCGGTCGGTGAGGTTGTCCGGGCGGATCGGCTGACCCCAGCGGCCGGCGAACACATATCGCGACGCCGGCCCCGCTGCGAGCGGCCCGAGCAATTCGAGTGTCCCCGGATCGAGGACCAGCGTTCGTACACCGTTGTGCGACTTCGGCGGCTTCACCCGAAGTCGGCTTCGGGGATCTTCGACCACCAGCTGCCGCCGCACGGTCAGGGTGCCTTGCAGCGGCTCGAGGTCACCGCAGCGTAGACCGCACAGTTCACCGCGCCGTAGCCCCGCCACCAGCAGCAGTCGCCACAACGGATACTGACGGTCATCCGCGACGTGGTCTCCGAAACGCCGCGCCTCGTCGAGCGACCACACCGGTCGCTCTTTGTCGCTCTCGCGCGGCATACGCGCACCCAAGGTCCGGCCGACCTGCTCCACGAACGCCTTCGACAACACCAGATTCAGCGTCCGCAGGGTGGTACGGGAGTAACCGCAGCCTTCCAACTCCCGATAGGCACGCTCGACCATCCGGGCACTGAGCCGTCCGGCGCGCACGCCACCCACGTACGGGTAGATCAGACCGAACAGCCACCGGTAGCCGTATACCGTGTTCGGCTCAAGCTCCTGCTCCCGGGACAGCACCCAGCTCTCACAAACGGTCTGCACACTGTCACTCAGTCGTGGCTTCGGGTGCTGCGCGTCCCGCTGCCGGCACAGCCGCTCATATTCAGTTTTCGCCGCCTTCGCCGTGGTGAAGCCGGACCGCCGGGCCTGCACCCGAGTCCCTTCGTTGTCACGGCCCATCTCCAGCCGGAACCCGAACAGCCCTGTCACCGGGTCTTGAACAATCGCTTCGGTATCGGACACGGCCCGCACCTCCGCTCCAGTCATGGCTCCCAGATAAGAGGAACCTTCACCTTGACCAACGAGCCGATCAAGGATCGGCAACCCACGGGCGCGCCGATGTCACTCGATCGGGAGAGGACCAGAACCACATTGACCGGAGTGCTCTGTCGACGATGCAGACGTCAATTTTCGGTGAAGACTTCGCCAGCCCGGCCGACAGTCTCGGATGCATGCAAGATTGCGGCGGCCGCGTAGGCAGCCGCGGGGACGACCCGGTGCACGGGCCACTCCGGCGGTAGACACCCATGCACGGAGATCGCATTGATCACTTCCTGCGCGTCAGCAGCCTGTCCCGTGCCGTTGTCGATGGCGTCTACAGGGTAGCCGTGCTGCTGAGCGACTTGCACGGCCTCTTGTACCCAGGTTGTGGCTCTGGTGAGTGCGGCGGGTTCTAGGCGAGGGTCGTCTCCGGTCAATCCAGGTAGCTCTGCGATCAGGCCTGCCGCCGCGAGGGGCGATACTTGCGCGGCCAAGCCGAGCATGGCGGCGCGGATCGCGGCGTCGTCGTTGTCTCGGTGCAGGACCGTTGCCGAATGCATGGACGGCTCGATCAGCAAGTAGTAGGTGATCGAACGCGGTGTTGACGCTGGGGTTCCATCCGTGGAGCGCGAGCCAGAATCGGCTGTCCGTACCGCCGCCCCGAGGACGGTGAGCAGGAACCGAATGCGTTTGGCCATACCGGGGCCGCCTGCGAGCACCGCTTCTAAAGCCAGGTGCATGTCGTTGTAGGCATCCGCGTCTTCGTCGGGGTCGTCCCGTTCGGTTTCCGACAGCGCCGCGGCGTAAGTGTCGATGCCGGGGCGCAGGCGGGCAGGGATCCGCTGCTGCGCCAGCGCTGTCTTCAGGGATTCATAGCCCGCCATCACCATGGTGGCGTTGAAGACTTGGTGAAAGGCGGTGACATCGTCGGCGGTATCCGCGATCAGGGTTCCGGCGGCTCGGCTTTCGAGCAGGTCAGGATGGCGGATCGCCAGCCATACAAGGACATGCGCCGCGCTGGCGGAATACACGTCGGCGTCGTCGTCTTTCGCGGCTGTCTCGTTGTCTTCCTCTTCCTGCTCGGCGTAAAGGGAGACAACCTCGTCGTCGCCGAGCTGGTCTAGGACCTGCCAAGGCCCGCTGAGGGAGGCGAGCGGCACGCACAACGTGGCTGCTGCCCGAAGCCCAGCCCACAGCAAGATCCTCAGCTGGCGGTTACTGCGTGCCTCAGGTTCCTCGGATCTTTCGTCATCGGCGACACGGTTCCATTGGAGGTCGTGCGCCTCCATGAAGTCCTCGACGAGAACGTGCCCGCGCATCGCGTCGTCTGTTAACTCTTCTTCGTCGAAATCATCTCCGTCGTCGTCCTCGTCGCCGGTCTGTCGCGCCCGCTGAAGTAGATCGTTTGCCAGGGCGAGGTCGCCCGAGCCGTGGACGATCAGTTTGGCTTGTGAGCCTCGCTGACTCTCAAACCTGGCGGCACGGATGAGCAGAATGCCGAGCGCACGAGACAGTACGGTTCCCCAGGGATACTCAACGGATCCGGCGACGATATCGTCAGTCGGGTCACGATGCGCGCGTTCGGTGGGATGCCAGATCGCTCGGATGGCGGCGGCCAGCAAGTACTGCCCTGCCAGCTCCTTCACGTTTTCGTCGAGCAGCGCCGACAGGGGCCAGCGTGGTCGCGGGTCGGATTCCTCGTCGGCTATCGGGGGAAGCCAGTTGTCCTCGTCATAGGGCTTGTCGAGTGGAGAGATCTCAAGCCCGCTCGGAGCGTATTCAAGTAAAGCCGGGCTCCAACTGGTGAGATGCCGCGCCAGCGCGGCAATGACGACCGACGCCTGCATGAAGTCGTCGCAGTCCAAGACCACCAGGACGATCGCGCCTCCCGGATACCCCAGGATCCGATGATCGAGGACCTCCCCGCCAGAAGACTCTTCATCGCCCATTTCATCGTCGGACTCGTCGTCGTAAACCAGCGGCGCGTCCCAACCGTTCTTGACAGCATCAGCAACTGCATCGATCAACGTGGAAACGCCGCCATCGTCAGCTTCAGGACCAGCAATGGTGACTCGGCACATGTACGGCAAGACCACGCTCCTGCTAGTGATAGCCATGTTGGACGACGGCGTCAGACCGTTGTCGATCCACGACGTTACTCGATTCGGCGAACCGACCACCGCCCTGCAGCCGACAGCCAATCAAGGCTCATAGGTCTCGCTGTGTTGCTCCCCGTAGGAGCGCCCTGCATCAGTGCAGTCGCTACAGCATCCTCGTGAGGTGATCGTCGAGGTATCGCCCGAGGCGGACACGGAGTCGACGCCCTGCGTCGTTGCGGAGTACGCGGGCCTGCTCGGCAGCTCGGTGCCGGCCGGTGACAGTGAGGCCGTGATGGTCGCCGGTGGCCTGAAGGGTTGTGCTGTAGGGACACCCGGGCTCGCAGTTCTTAGTGTCACGATCGAGCACACCGGTAGTGAAGTGGTGAAGGTGCGCACCGACGTCGCCGATCCCGCTCGGCGCAATAACTGCGGTGAGAAGTTGCGAGACCTCGTTGCTGGCGGCAGCCATTGAGAACGGGAAGACGTTCTCGTTGCGGCGTAGCGGGTGGTCAGGGTCGAGGCCGGTGATGTAGGCAGGCTCGTCGAGCATGCCGGTACGTTCGGCGCCAACGAGAGCCGGGTCGTACTGCCCGAGGCACTCCATACAGCGTCGGCCGGGCGCGACAAGGTGCGCGCGCCACTCGGCGCCGTTCAGGCCGTGTTTTCCGGCGCGGATGAGGATGCCGCCGTCGATGACCGGGATGAGGTGGGCGTAGGCGACGAGGTTGAGTACCGAGCGTGGCCAGGGCCGGTCGACACACGAGAACACCACGTCGCAGTCGAGTACCTGGGCAAGGCCTGCGGGTTCGACGACCGAGAGGTCAAGGCCGCGGATCTGCGCTCGTTCGGCGGTGGCGGAGTGCCGTAGCGCGCGAGCAAGGACATCAACTTTGGCCCGGGCGAGGACGGCATCGCGCTGGCGGGCATGCAGCAGCCGGTCGAGGTTGAGCATTTCGACGGTGTCGAAATCGAGCAGCGTGACCCGCTCGACCCCGACTCGAGCGAGAGCCTCGGCGACGAGTACGCC
This sequence comes from Paractinoplanes lichenicola, assembly GCF_016785085.1. Classification (GTDB taxonomy): domain Bacteria; phylum Actinomycetota; class Actinomycetes; order Mycobacteriales; family Micromonosporaceae; genus Actinoplanes; species Actinoplanes lichenicola. Next base: position 58,986 of record NZ_JAENHO010000020.1, on the reverse strand, counting down.
GACGCTGCCCGCGCCTACGACACCGATGTGAAGCCGAGCGAGTCCGGCCTGCACGTCTGGCCCCCAGGCGGAGATGGTGCGGGCCTGTCGGCTACTCGAACGAGGTACTTGTCGTGCACGGTCGTTCCAGGTGACCGCGATTCGGTCGCCGACAAGTCGGACGTTGTCGCACCACGCGGGCTCGTATCGACGGCGACCGGCACGTTGCCAGAATCTGCCGCTGAAACTGTGGTCGTCACTGGCGAAGGTGAGGCCGAGCAAGGGTAGGCCAGTGATAGCGGTGGTCTGCCCAGCGTGGCCGGCCTCAGCGGCGTGGTCGTCGGGGCTGAGATCCTGCCAGCCGCGTCCGCGGGGGTGGGTGTGGATCAGCGCGAGGCCGCAGCCCGTTTCGGAGGCGCGCGCGGCGGCGCGGAGAAAGTATGGCGCGTTGAAGGAGACGTTGCCGTGCACCTGACGGTCGCCGTCTCCGGGTGGAACGATCTCGGTGATGATCGCGGTGGAGCGGGTGGCGCCGGTGCTGGGCCGCCAGAGCAGGAAGCAGAGATCCTCCTGGCCGTCGTGTCGGTGCAGGTGTTCGGTCAGGCTGGCGGCGAGGTCGGTGGTCATGACCACCGACCAGGTCCGCGCCGGCCCACCGAACGCCGTATCGACCGGCACGGCGCTCGTCATGGTCGACATGTCTATCTCCTAAATCTGGGAAACAAGGGTGCGCAGGTGGCGCAGATATCCGCGGACGGTCCGGTCAGCTGGCCACTGGTAGGCCGGTCGGCTCCAGTACGCCCAGTCCGGCCCGAGCGGGGAGGGATGGACGGCGCCGTGCGGGTGGTCAAGGCTGGGCCGCAGATGTGGGCCGGACGGCGGTGACATCGGCCAGTCGCCTGGGATCTCCAGGCCGACCTCGATCTCCTCGCCCGCGCGGGAGCCGACCTCGATCGTGTAGAGGAAGACCGCGAACGTGCGTCCTTCGGCGATTCGCTCGCTCGCGCAAAGGCCAGAGGCCGTGAGAGCGGCGACGAAGCCCGCCGCGCCCACATTCGGCTCGGTAATCGTCATGACGTCGGGGTCGGGCCGGTCGAGACCGACACAAACTTGTCTCCGTCGTGGACCCGGATGGCGGTGTCTCCGCGCCCCTCGTAGGACGTCTACTCGCGGCCTTTGACCTCCACCAGGTAATGAGAGGCCGGGTCGATCCCCGCCCTCACGAGGATCTCGTTCGGGGTAATCCGGTCGACGCGGACCGTGATCCGTTCCCCGTCGACCTTGAGGGTGATCGGCCGGTCGTGATCGTGACCGCCGTGACGGTCCGCGTCGGTTTGCGTTGGCAGTACCATCGGGCACTCCTTAGAGACAAGGGCTCTCGCCCGGTAAATCCCGCCGGGCGGCGGTTTCATTTGGAAAATTTAAACCGCTGAAGGCTTGCTGTCAACCCCTTCGCTCATCACGCCGTGAAGTTGGCGATCGGTCGCCGGCCTGAGATGCTGGATGTCGTGCTCATTCGGCTGTCTGGTCGCAAACCGCTGCTGCGCGCCGAGTTGCAGGCCGACTATGTCGACGATCAGAACACCCTCGTGCTGGACGCTGCGTGCCTTCAGCACGCCGGACCGCTGGAACTCGCCGCGATGGTCAGCATGGGCACCTGGGCGGCGTACCAGAATCGCAAAGTAACCCTCTTCCCGCCCTACGACCAGAACGTCGCGTCGTACCTGACCCGAATGAACGTGACCGAACACCTCGGCACGGTGGCGAAGGTCGAGGGCCCCCAGGTCTTGCAGAACCGGAAGGACCGGTCGGAAACACTGCTTGAGGTCACCAAGGTGACGCCGAGTAACGCTGACGATGTTGCGCGAGCCCTGGGTCAAGTGGCGATCAGGAAATTTGGTATGCGCATCGGCACCGCCGTCTACCAGAGCGTGGGCGAGCTCATCCTCAATGCCACCACGCACGGCCTCAGCAGCGCTGACGCCTTCGTGGCAGCTCAGCTGTACTCCGGCGCTACGAGCGGAAGGCCAGGCCTGGAGGTGGCCGTCTGCGACTCAGGCGTTGGCGTCCTCGAACACCTCAGGACCAGCGCACGCCACCAAAACATCAATGACGGCCCCTCCGCACTGGAACGCGCCCTCGAGCGAGCGTTGACCTCGAGCGAAATCGACTCAGTCGGAGGGAGGGGCAACGGACTCGGCAACCTTGGCCACTACGCCACGCGCGGCGGAGGCGGCCGTCTCACGCTTCGCAGTAGCGGCGCCGTAGCGGTTGTCGAACTAGACGGCAATCGCCCCACCCTGTGCAACTCAGTGGCCACCCAACTGGACGGCACCTGGGCGTCGCTGCGCGTCCACCTTCCATAGCCGTGCGTATCGTGTTTCAATCTGTCAAGTGAAACCGGAACCCGCCGCACCGTTCACGTTCCCCGTCGCGAAGGTCAAGGACTTCCTGACCACGCGCGACCTCGCCAAGCGCACTTTGCGCGATCTGCAGGACGAGACGCCAGAGAACACAGAGACCGTCATCATCGACTTCGACGGCGTCGTCGCCATGACCATCAGCTTCGCTGACGAGTTTCTCGGCGAGTACTACAGCGCGCTCGCTGGCCGCGACGCTCTCCCCGCAGTCGTTGCGCTCACCGGGCTCCACGAAGAACTGCGCGAGACCATCGACATATGCCTCCAACGCCGAGACCTCATCGCCGCTGAAGAACGATTGGGCGCCGTCACACTGCTCGCCGCATCGAACGTCATTACCGAAACGTTCGAACTCGCACAGGAACTCGCACGCAGGGTCGGCGCCTTCACAGCCATGAACGCCGCCTCACAGCTTAATATCAGCGCGCCTAACGCAAATAACCGCCTCAAAAAACTCGTAAGCGCCCGCGCACTCATCCGCCAGCACGGTGTCGCTGAACGCGGCGGAAAAGAGTTCACCTACGTCCTGCCCAAGCTCGCAGCGGCCACCCCACATAAGTGACGTCGCCCGCGAATTTGTATTGGCGCGCGAGCAAACTCCTGTCGTCTCCAGCAGGCGCAGGATGCTCACGCTCGAGCGGGCCGATAGGTTCTTCTCCGGTGTCAGCGACGGCGCTCGTATCTCGTCCGCACCTCGGCGAGAGTTTCCTTCCCCTCACCGATGCGCCAGAAGGTCCAGCCGTTTGCGGATTTTCCGTCGAGGACCGCTTCGGCCGCGGCGGTAGGGGAAGGGAAAGGTTCGCCGCTCGCGGTGCGGATTCTGCCGTCGCCGAGCAGCGTCGCGCGGAACATTTTTCGGTTACGCATGCCTGCAAGGCCCGTCTCGGGAGCGAGCATGCCTTCTCGGATGAGTTCGGCGAGGGTGACGCGCGACCTTCTCCGCGGCCTGGCCCTTGACGCGGCGGCCGGTTCTGTAGGGAGGATAAGGCCGAGCCGGTCCGCCGCCCAGATCTTCTCGGCCATGGCCTTGAACAACCGGCTACGGGATTCCACGAACTCGGGAATGGGCACGGTTTCGTCGTAGGCGCGGAAGTCGAGGTTCTCGTCCTCCCGGAACCGGCGGAACCGTACTTCACCACGCCCGTAGCTGTCGGGGTGCAGCGAGCCGGCCAGCAGGTAATGGCTGCGGTATGCACTGAGCTTGTCGGCAAGGCGCAGGGCACCGAGGCTCGCATTGTCCGAGCCTTCCAGCAAAACCAGGGCGCCCAGCCGGCTGCGCTGGCGAGAGTAGGCGTCGCCGTCGGGGAGTGGGTCGCGGTATTCGGCGTGCCTACTGGTGAAGAGATGTTCGACCTCGTGGCCTCGGCCGTCGATATGGCTAAGCATGTGCACGGCGCGGTCGCCGCGGCCTGTGCGTGATTCCAACCAGGCGGTCAGCCGGGCGAGGAAATAGACGACGAAAGGCCTGTTTCCGCGCTCGCGGTAGCGCAGCGTCAGCACGCCGCCAAAACGCGGGTACCACTCGGCTGCGGCTTTTCCCAGGGCGACGGCGAGGTCATGCACCGTCCGGGATTCGCGCACCGCCGGCCGCAGTTCGCCGACCAGTTCGTCGATCTCGGCCTGCCCGTAGTTCTCTGCGACCAGGCCACGGGTGACGACGAACAGGTCGAGGAAGTTGGCGACCAGGGTGGCCTTCCGGTGCATGACGTCCTCGTCGTCGCCAGATCGGATGGCGGCCATCGTGAGGTCGAACTGCCGGATGATGCCATTGGAGGTGTTGAACCAGGTGCCGAGGTGACCGTCTACCGGTGCGGCGGCCCAGCGCAGCAGATCCGCGTAGAACGGGTAGAGCGGCTGCAGTTCCTCGGTGAAGAGCGTGGCGTGGTCGCCTGTCTTGTAGCGCGGCCAGATCGCGTCCTCGTGCCGCACGAGCCATTCGTGCGGTGCCTCGTCGAGGGTGATGCCGTCACCGTCGTCGGGGTGCAGGTGGAAGTAGTGCGCTCGCAGTACGCCGCGTACGAAGTCGAGCGTCGCGTCCTTCGCCACGGCGTCGAGGGTGGCCTGCATGGACTGCCAGCCGGCGTCGTGCACGCCCGGATCGGGTAGCGCGTCGCTGAGCAGGTACTGTTTCAGCAGGTCGAGTGGGGTGAGTCGGACGCCGCGGTCGTTCATCGCCACGAACATCTCGAGTGCGCGGTCGGGGTCGCCGGCGTCGAGTTCGACGAGTGATACCCGTTCGAGCAGCCAGGTGACGAAGTTCGGTAGCGCCTCGCCTGGCAGGTTCTGCAGACAGAACTGGGTGACGTCCTGGTAGGCCTGGAACACCCGGACGACGTCCGGGCCGCCGTACGCGCCGAACTCCTTTCCGTTAAGTAGGTCGTTAAAGCAGGCACGATAACCGATGTCGGTGATAGTGAACTGTCGTCTGACGGGGTCGCCGCCGAGAATCAGCGTCCGCAGGTGAGCGCTCTGGTCCCTGGTGTCCTCGCGCGACGACGTCAGGTGGTAGAGCCGGATCAGCAAAAGCAGGAGGGTGACTACCCGTTGTTGCCCATCGGCCAGGTATTTCCCGTCGGCGCGGCGATAGGTGATGACCGAGCCGAGAAAATAGGGCTCGTAGGTCATGGCGTCGGCAACCTGGTGGTTCTGTTGCCATTCCCGCTCAAATTTCTTGACCAGGTCGAGCATCAGTTTTTCGACCTGGAGTCTCTCCCAGGCGTAGCGGCGCTGGAAATAGCCAAGACCGTAAGCATTTCCCTCGAAAAGCATGCGCACTGTCGCGGGTCCGGCCTGCACGATCTTCTTCGGATGTGATGATCCGGACATGACGTCCCCCAGCGAACTCAGGAAACCGGTTCGGCCTGCGCCTTGAGGACGACGATCGGTTTGCCTATTCCGGTCCAGATGAATCCGCAGCGCCTGATTCTGACGCGCTCTCCGGCGCGGGCATTTCCTTCGTGCCGCTCGGTGGTGAAGTCCACGGTGGCACCGACGGGACCGATTACGTCCAGCCGATTGTCCTGGGCTTCACGCATCAGCCATGCCACGATCTCGGGGGCCTTCTGGTCCTCGGCGGCGAGCTGGTCGGCGCCTGCCACGACGTCGGCCAGCAGTGTGACCTTCTCCCGTGTGCTCTGCTCAGTCCAATCGGGCCTGGCTCTAGGACCCGAGTTCTCGACGGCGGCCAGCACATTCTTGATCGCCTTGACATACGGTTGCACGATCCAGCTGCGGCTGGATTTCAGGGCCAGGCCGGTCAGCTCGGTCAGCGCTTGTCCCGAGGTGACTGTGACGGGCGACCATTCGTAATGAGTCTTGTCCGGCCGGACGATCTGTGGATGCTCGGCGAGCCTTTTCTGCGTCGACTTCCATCGGCGGTTCACGGTGGCAGGATCGGCACCCGCGCGGACGATCACGTCGCGGACATCGCGGAGCTGAACCGGGTGTCCGGCGCGTTCGATTATTTCCGCGAACACGGATTCCGCGTCTTTGTCGAATCGATCGAGCAGAGCCACGCCGTCCACCTTCACCGTCGGCTGGGCAGTTACCAAATGTAGTTCTTTTATCGACCTACGGTAACATCATAAACATCGATCGATGATCGCCGAGGTGTCGTCACCGCGACAACGTCGTCGCCTTCCGATCAAGGGGACTGATCAGGTATGCCGGGCCGGGCATGATCTGGTTGAGCCGGATCAGGACGTGGCTGGACTGATGTCAACGCCGATCCCCGTGCTGCGGCCTTGCGGCCTGGGTTGCGTAGTGACCTCCAGCCAGCCAGCGTCCAGCAACACGTCATCAGTGAACTGTCAAGGATAACAACGCCCGCCTAGTCATCCCGCCGCCCGGCAACACGTGGACGTCGACACTTCCATCGCCGGTTGACCGCTGGTGGCTCGCTGCAGGCTGACGGACGGGAACCGGTCTTCCCACGGCAAGCGTCCCGCGCCGTCACAGGACCGACTCTGAAGCACAGTCCTGGCCACGGGTTTGCACAGCGGCGCTGAGGGCGCACACGGTCCTCACGGCTCGCCAGCTCCGCCTGCCGGCGGCCGAGGCACCCGGTCGCCGTGGGACCGGGCGCTTCAACGCCGGAGTCGAGGGGTCCGGTTGGCCAGATAGAACAGGTAGGCTGCCTCGCGCCGTCGCGCCGCGCTGTCGGCCAAGTTCGGCACAAGCCCGCCGACCACGCTCAGGACGCCACCAACGATGGCCGCGGGGCCCGCCGCGCCCAGGGCGATGGCGCCGAGTCCGGCAAGGGCGGGGACGAGGACTTTCCAGCGGCGCTCGGTGTGGACAGCGGCTTGAAGTTTGCGGCTGGCGTGGGCGAGTTCGTCACCGAGCCCGGTAAGGGCGTCAGCGCCGGCGCCGAGGTCACGAGCGCCGCGCAGAGCGTTGCGGACCTTCTGGCGAAGATCCTCGACGGCTTCATCCTCAGCGGCAGCGCGGGCCACGGTGGCGGGATCGGCGCCGGGCAGGATGGGGATGTCAGCCCAGACCGCAGAGTGGATCGGTTGATCGGGCAGTGCGCCCTTGCGGGCGAGAAGCCGAGCCCGGAAGGGCGAGGTGGTGAGGTAGTCGGCAGCGAAGACTTTACCGGCGATGAGTCGTTCGTTGGCATGCCGCAGGTACTCGCCGACGGCCTTGTCGAGGTTCTGCTGTTTCCAAGGGTCGTAGTCGTGGGCGGGGTCGTAGTTGCCGAGGAGATCGGCGGTGAAAGCGTTCCGGCCGTCGGGCTGCTCGTTGACGACGGTGCGCCGCGACAGCAGCCACATCTGCCCGGAGTCGAAGTCGTCGATCGCGTTGATGAACATCGCCTCGCGGGCGGTGGGGCCTTCGACGATGAGCTGGCTGCGCACCCAATCGGTGAGATCGCGACGCCGCAGGTCGCGTTGGGTCATCGCGTCGACAGCCCCGGCTTGAGCGGCGACGCCGAGCGCTTCGGGGACAGGCACGACGACGCCGGCTTCGATAAGCGGGCGAAGACGGCGCTGTTCGGCGATCGCTTCGCGGACCGTATCGTCGTCTCGGTCGTCGATGAGAGCGGCGAAGACTCGGTCGGGGACGCAGACATGATCGGCGAACAGCAGGGTCTGACCTACGAACCGGGCGGCATCGACCTCGTCGTTCCAGAGGATCGTCGGCCGGCCCCCGGGCCGAAGGTCCAGCTCGCCAAGAGCTTGAGAAACAGCAACGGCGATATCGGCGACGCCGTCGGCCAGGGCATCACGGTCGTGCTGCGTGTGGTCGAAAACCTCGAAGCGTTGTTTACCCAGAACCGGAAGCGGTTGCGTGGTGTACCGGGGCGCGTCCAGCAGCACCTGAACGGCGGGGTCGATGTCGACCGGGCGGCTCTGTGGCCGCCCGAGCGGCAGGACCAGAGGGACACCGGCATCGGGACGCCGGAGGGCGTCACGGGTCATTGAAGTGGTCGGCGACAACCACACGCGGTCTGCGTCGTCAGGATGCACGATCGGTTGACCGGGAACGGACGGCGGTTGATGCCGTCCGTGACAAGCCTTGTACTTGCGGGCCGCACCACACCAACACGGGTCGTTGCGCCCAAAATCTCTCAGCGGATCCATCGAGTGAAGTGTCGCAACGACGGTCAAGTCTCGGCGTCCGCCGCGACGACGGCACGCGGGTAGATCCGCGGGGCGGCAGTGCCCGGCTTACGCACCGGGCACCGTGGCCGCGTCGACGACAGCGGCGGCAAGCATGCCGCGCTACGGCCTACCCCTTGCGATAGCCACCCGCTATCGCTCTACGTGCACGGTCGGCACCGACAAACTCTCCCACGGCCGACAACCCGCACCTCGCCGCCAAGCGCAATCATGGATTCACCGGCCCGGCCAAAGCACCAAGCAAAGATCACCGTACGAGCGTTCGTGTCACTCAGGTGTCACGATAATCCACAGTAGACATCGACAGACGCCGGCAACCACGGCGACCGCCTAAGTCCTGAAAGCCAGGCGCCTCCGGACACGTTTCACCAGCTCAGCGCCACATTCCAGGAGAGCAGGACCACAGCGGTGCCCGAAGCAGCACCGCGCCACGGGTAGGAAAGGAGGAGCCGATCAACAACAGACGCGTAAACCGTACGCGCGTTCGGGCAAAAATGCGTGTCACGGAGATCGGAAGGCAGTTACGCTGGCAAATGAAAAAGGCCAGCTAAGCTGGCCTTTTTCCATGTCGGGCTGACAGGATTTGAACCTGCGACCCCTTGACCCCCAGTCAAGTGCGCTACCAAGCTGCGCTACAGCCCGCCGCCGCCCGGCACTAACACCGCGCGGCAACTCGGAAAGCTTAGCAAGTCCTACCCGTGGGCCTTGCCCCGACCCCCCGGGCCTGTCTTCTTGCGGGGTTTGACCGAGACCTCGATGGGTGAGCCCTCGAAGCCGAACTCCTCGCGGAGCTTCCGCTCTACGAAGCGCTGGTAGCCGGCGTCGAGCGGCCCAGTAGTGAAGAGCACAAACCGCGGCGGCGCCACCCCAGCCTGGGTGGCGAACAAAATCCGAGGGGCGCGACCCCCTCGTACGGGGTGGGGGGTGGCCTGGGTCAAAGCCGTGAGCCACTGGTTGAGGGCACCAGTAGGCACCCGCTGCTCCCACGAAGCCAAAGCGCGGCGCAGAGCAGGGGCGAGCTTGTCGACGGCCCGGCCGGTCTTGGCCGAGATGTTGACGCGGATCGCCCACGGGATGCGCTTGAGTTCGCGCTCGATTTCCTTGTCCAGATAGATGCGGCGGTCGGCGTCGACCAGGTCCCACTTGTTGAAGGCGATCACCAACGCCTTGCCGGCCTCGACGACCTGGGTCAGCACGCGTTGGTCCTGCTCGGAGATGGTCTCGGCGGAGTCGAGCAGCACTACGGCGACCTCGGCCGCTTCCACGGCGCCGGCCGTGCGGAGGGACGCGTAGTACTCCGTGCCGGAGGCCTGGTTCACTCGTTTGCGCAGGCCTGCGGTGTCGACGAACTGCCAGGTTTCGCCGTCCATCTCGACCAGGCTGTCCACCGGGTCGACGGTGGTGCCGGCGACCGAGTCGACGACTGCCCGCTCCTCCTTGGACACGCGGTTGAGCAGGGACGACTTGCCGACGTTGGGGCGGCCGACCAGCGCGACACGACGGGGGCCGCGGGGGCCGTCCTCGACGATCGGCGGGGGTTCGGGGAGGGCGTTGAGGATGTCGTCGAGCAGGTCGCCCGAGCCGCGGCCGTGCAGGGCCGAGATCGGGTGGGGTTCGCCCAGGCCCAGGGACCAGAGCGAGACAGCCTCCAGCTCGAGCGAGTTGTTGTCGGCTTTGTTGGCGACGAGGATGACCGGCTTGTGCGAGCGGCGCAGCATCTTGACCGCGGCCTCGTCGACGTCCGTGGCGCCGACCGAGACGTCGACTACGAAGACGACCACGTCGGCGGTCTGGACGGCGATCTCGGCCTGGGCCGCGATGGCCGCGGCGCGGTCGCGGGCGTCGGGTTCCCAGCCGCCGGTGTCGACCACGGTGAAGCGGCGACCATTCCATTGCGCGTCGTAGGGGACGCGGTCGCGGGTGACGCCGGGGACGTCCTCGACTACCGCTTGGCGGCGGCCGATGATGCGGTTGACCAGGGTGGATTTGCCCACGTTGGGGCGGCCGACCACGGCCACGACGGGGGCCGGGCCGGTGTCGGAGTCCTCGGACAGAACGTCCAAAGGGACTTCACTCACGATTTCACCTTGCTGTTCAGAAGATTCAGGACGTACGCGACGACCTCGTCGATGCCGATGCCGGTCGTGTCGACCTCGATCGCGTCGTCGGCCAGCTTGAGCGGGTCGGTCTTGCGGGTCGAGTCGAGCTTGTCGCGGCGGGCCAGGTCGGCCTCGGTCGCCTTGACGTCGGCGGAGTCCTCGGCGCTGCGGCGCGCGGCCCGGGCGGCCGAGGAGGCGGTCAGATAGACCTTGAGGTCGGCGTCGGGCGCGACGACCGAGGCGATGTCGCGGCCCTCGACGATGATGCGCGGGTGGCCGGCGATGATCGCCTGCTGCAGCGCGACGAGGTGCTTGCGGACGGCGGGCACGGCGGCGACGGCCGACACGGCCTGGGTGACCTCGACGCCGCGGATGGGCTCGTCGACGTTGGTGCCGTTGGCCGCGAAGCTCGGCGCCTTGGGGTCGGTGCCGATCGACAGCTCGGTCTCGAGCGCGATCTTCGCGATGGCGTCGGGGTCGCTGAGGTCGACCCCGGCCTGCAGAACCGACCAGGTCACGGCCCTGTACATGGCGCCGGTGTCGAGATAGACGCCGTCGACCTGGGCGGCCAGCCGCCGGGACACGGTGGACTTGCCGGAACCGGACGGGCCGTCGACCGCGACCACGCACTTCTCCGGCCGTGCTGCTTCCGCCACCGTTCCTCCAAGGTTTGCCCGCCCGACCAACCCTCCCATTGTGCCCGTCGCACCGATGAGCGACGAACTAGGGTATGTTACCGAGCAGTAACCTCAGAGGAGCTGCCATGCCTGCGCTCGAACGCCACGAATCGGTCTACGTCCTCGATCTCGGCGACGGCGAGAACCGCTTCCATCCCGACTGGCTGACCGAGGTCGAGTCCCTTCTTGACGAGGTCGAGAAAAGCGACGAACCGCGCGCTCTCGTGACGAAGGCGACCGGCAAGATCTGGTCGAACGGCCTCGACCTCGAGTGGCTCATGGCCCACCCGGAGCAGTACACCGATTACGGCGTACGCGTGCAGGCCCTGCTCATCCGCATGCTGACCGCGCCCTTCGTGACCGTCGCCGCCCTGCAGGGCCACACGTTCGCCGCCGGCGCCATGCTCTCGCTCGCCCACGACGTCCGCATCATGCGCGCCGATCGCGGCTTCTGGTGCCTGCCCGAGGCCGACATCAACATCCCGTTCACGCCGGGAATGTCCGCTCTCATCCAGTCGCGTCTCAACCCGCAGACCGCGCACGAGGCCATGGTGCTGGCCCGTCGCTTCGGCGGCACCGAGGCCGCGGGCCGGCAGATCGTCGACCAGGCGCTGCCCGAGTCCGAGGTCGTCAGCACCGCCGTCGAGCTGGCCGCCGCCCACGTCGCCAAGGCCGGCCCCACGCTCAAGACGATCAAGAGCCGCCTGTACGCCCCGGTGGTCGAGGCGCTGCGCACGCTGGACTAGACGGGCGCTTTGTCGCAGTTGGCGAAACGCGAATGCATGCGCTTGGTGGCGTTCTCTCCGCGTAATCCGGCTCGTTGGGTCCGTCATGGGTCCGCCCTTTCTGTGGGAACGCTTCGAGCCGGGGCAGGGTGACGGGATCGCGGTGAGCTTGAACGCGCCGTCGTCCACGGTCACCGTCGCTCCGCACGGCATCTGGGGACGCCGGCTGCGCCGGGCGACCGACTGCGCCGTCGAGAAATGCCTGGCCGAGCGCCCGTCCGCACTCCTCATCGACACCGCGCACCTGGTCGACAGCGGCGGTGACAGCGCCGCGACCTGGGTGCGGGCCGACCGCGCGGCCGACGCGATCGAGCCACCCGTACGGGTGTTGCTCCACGTGCCCGGCGACACCGGCCTCGCCGTCCGGCTGCACCGCACCGGCGCGCTCCGGAGCCTGCACGTCTTCCCGAGCCTCGCAGCCACTCGCGACGCGGCCGCGCGCCGGCTGACCGGGCGGTTCGATCTCGGCCTGTCCCCCGACCCCGCGGCCGCGGCGACGGCCCGGGCGGTGGTCTCCGAGGCGTGCGAGGCCTGGCGGCTGCCCGACCTGGTCGACCGGTGCCGGCTGATCGTCTCCGAGCTGGTGACGAACGCGGTCGAGCACGCCCGGCCGCCGATCACCGTGGTCATCTCGCGCCGCGGCAACGGCGTGCACCTGGCCGTCTGCGACAACGATCCGCGCCTGCCCCAGATGAGCGCCGTCGTGCAGTTCGCCCGGCGCGGAAGCGGCCTGCACGCCGTGCACGCGGCCGCCACCCTGTGGGGCGCGATGCCCTCCGGGGCGGGCAAGGCGGTCTGGGCGACGATCATGCCGTGGCGCCGTCGCTGAAACGACTTAAGCGGGAAGCGGCCCGGCGCCGTCCGGGCTCAGGCCGTCAAAAATGATCGCCAGATAGCGCCGCCACAGGTCGGGGGCGGGGTCGGGCACGTAGCTGACCACGTAGTTCGGCGCGCACATGAGCAGGATGACGTCCAGGCCCGAGATGTCGGGGCGGATCGCACCGGCGGCCTGGGCCCGCTCGACCAGCGCGGTGATCGACGCGAACAGGTCGGTGCGGGCGTCGTCCAGGCGGGCGTTGACGCCACCGGCCTCGCGCAGGAACGACAGGTCGAGCTGCCGCTGCTGTCCGGCCGCGGCCTCCATCAACTGCCGCAGCGCCGGACCCGGCGACGGCGCCTCGATCAGCTCGCGGGCCAGCGCGGCCAGGCCGTCGATGCGGTCGAGCACGACGGCGGCCAGCAGGTCGTCCTTGGTCGGGAAGTGCCGGAAGACGGTGCCCTTGCCGATGCCGGCGCGGCGCGCGATGTCGGCCACTGACGCGTCGAATCCCCGCTCGGCGAACTCGGCGGTCGCCGCGGCCAGTAAGGAGGCGCGGTTGCGGGCGGCGTCGGCCCGCAGCGGACGGTCGGTGGTCACGGGCCGAAGACTAACAAGTTGACCGCCCGGTCCGTTTAGCTCTAACGTGACCGCACGGTCCGCTTAGAGCCCGGAGGAATGCCATGAAGGCAGTCGTCGCCCACAATTACGGCCCGCCCGAGAGCTACGCCCTGGCCGACCTGCCCGTCCCCGAGCCGGGGCCCGGCCAGATCCAGGTTCGCATCGCCGCCGCCTCGATCAACCCGGGTGACATCGTCATTCCGAGCGGCGCCTACCGGGAGCAGACGCCACTCACGTTTCCGCACACGGTCGGGAACGACTTCGCGGGCACGGTCACCAAGGTCGGGGACGGGGTCGATCGCTACGCGGAAGGTGACGAGGTCTTCGGTCATGCCGTGCCGCGGGCGCTCAAGGCGATGGCCGGCGCCAACCCGTCCATGACGAGCGGGGCGATGGCCGAATACGCGGTCTTCGAGGCCGGTACGCCGTTCATCGCGCACCGGCCGGCCGAGTTGAGCCCGATCGACGCCGCCGCGCTGCCCACGGCGGGGCTCACCGCGCATGCCCTGATCGCCGGCGCGCAGCCCAAAGAGGGCGAGACCGTCCTGGTGATCGGGGCGACCGGCGGCGTCGGGACAACCGTCCTGCCGCTGCTCCGGCACACCAACGTCATCGCCACCGGGCACGCGGGCGACCGCGACCTGCTGCACGAGCTCGGGGCCAAGACGGTGATCGGCTACAACGACGCCTACCCGGCCGACGTGGACCTGGGGCTCAACCTGGTGCTGCCCACCGACCGGCTGCAGCGGGCGGCGACGGCGATGCGTCCGGGTGGGCGGCTGTTCACGATCACGTTCCCGCCGCCGCGGCCCGAGATGATCGGGCGCGACGACATCCGGTTCGAGCTGGTGCTCGACCTGGACGGGCGGTTCGGTGGCATGGCCGAGGTGGCGTCACTGCGGCCGACCGTCGCCGCGACCTATCCGATCGACGACGCCGTGCGGGCTCTGACGGACTTCGCGCGAAACCATACGGTCGGCAAGCTCGTGGTCGTGCTCGAGTAAACGCCACGGCCGGAGCCCGCGCTACGGCCTTTCCTGGCACCCGGCCGCGAGGCGCCCCCGGTTCGGCCCCGATGCTTTTGTCGGGGCCGACGAGGCGTACGGAAAAGGGTTTAGTCGCCGGCGGCCTTGAACAGAGCCGCGATCTCGGCCGGCGACAGGTGACGGAAGCCGCCCGGGCGCAGGTCACCGAGGCGCACGGGGCCGACGGCGGTGCGGATCAGGCGCGTGACCGGGTGGCCGACCTCTTCGAGCATGCGGCGCACGATGTGCTTGCGGCCCTCGTGCAGCACGATCTCGACCTGCGCGGTCTTGCCGAGCGCGCCGAGCAGCTTGAACGAGTCGGCCTTGGCCGGGCCGTCCTCGAGCTCGACGCCGGCGAGCAGCTGACGGCCGACGTTGCGGGGCAGCGGGCCGTTGATGACCTCGGCCACGTACGTCTTCTGGATCTCGTAACGCGGGTGCGTCAGCTTGTTGGTGAGCTCGCCGTCGTTGGTGATCAGCAGCAGGCCCTCGGAGTCGGCGTCGAGCCGGCCCACGTGGTGCAGCCGCACGTCGAACTGGCCGACGAAATCCGCCAGCTCGGTGCGGCCCTTCTCGTCGTCGAGCGAGGAGACGACGCCGCGCGGCTTGTTGAGCGCCAGGTAGACGAGCTTGGTGTTGGTGATCACCCGCTGCCCGTCGACGAGGATCTCGGCAGTGGTGGGGTCGACCTTGTCGCCGAGCTTGGCGACCTTGCCGTTGACCGTGACGCGCCGCCGGAAGATCAGGTCTTCGCAGGCGCGCCGGGATCCAACACCGGCCGCCGCCAGGACTTTCTGGAGGCGTTCGGCGGTGTCAGCCTGTGGCATCAAGCACTTCTTCCACATCGTCGGGCAGGAACGGGGCGAGCGGCGGCAGCTGATCGACCGAGTTGAGGCCGAGCTTCTCGAGGAACAGCCCCGTCGTGCGATACAGGTGTGCCCCGGTTTCGCTCTCGGTGCCGCATTCCTCGATCAGGCCGCGGGTAGCAAGCGTACGCATGACGCCGTCGCAGTTCACACCGCGGATGGCGCTGATGCGCGAACGAGTCACCGGCTGCTTGTACGCGACCACGGCCAGTGTCTCCAGCGCCGCCTGGGTCAGCCGCACAGACTGCCCGTCGAGAACGAACCGCTCCACGTACGCCGCGTATTCCGGCCGCGTGTAGAGACGCCAGCCACCCGCCACCCTGCGCAGGTCAAAACCGTGCCCGGCCGCCGTGTATCGCGCCGACAGATTGTCGAGCATCGCCGCGATCCGCTCGGTCGGCTGCTCCAGGATCTGCGCCAGCTGCAACTCCGCCACCGGCTCGTCGACGACCAGCATGATCGCCTCCAGGGCCCCCGCCAGCTCCGCATCCTCAGTCAACCCCGGAAGATCAAATTCGTCTTCCGTACGAGTCGTCGGCTCATCGCCCGTCCCGAGGGGCTCGCCGGCCCGGCGCTTCTGCCCCGGCACAGCAGCAGGCTTCCCCCCGGACGCAGCCGGGGCCGCGCTGTCCTTACCCGCGTCACCGGCCCTGCTTTTACGAGCCCTCGCCTTACCCGCCGGCTTGCCTGCCCCGTCCGCCGTTACATCCGGCCCGGTCTCCGTGACGTCCGCACCCGCCGCCGCTACATCCAGCTCGGTTGCCGAACCGCCCGCACTGACAGCCGTTTTGTCCACTTTTTCGGCGCTGCCATCGCCGTCCGCCGACAAGCCCGCCTCGTCGTCACCGCCCGCGACTGCGGCCGCCCCGCCCGCGACCGCCGTAGCAACGTTGTCATCGTCCTCGTCGAGATCGCTGACGTCGTCATCGTCGTCGTAGTCGTTGCTCGACGCCGGCACCTCGTCCGCGAACGGCAGATCCATCTCGCCGTCATCGCTCACGTCGTCGTCGGCCGCCGCGTCGAACACGTCCCCCGCGTCGTCCCCCTCCGGAGGCAACGGCGCATCCACCGGCGTGCCAGGCTCATCGGCATCCGCGGCGTCGACGGCTTGCTCGATCGACTCAGGCAACGGCAGTTCCGGCCCTGGCGAAACCTCGACAGGCTCCCGCTCCGGCTCGTCAACCGCCGCGTCGACACCCGCGCGCTCGTCCCCCGGCTCCCCCAGGGCCGGCTCTTCAACAGCGGCCCCGTCGTCAGCGACCGATGCCTGCGCCACGACCGGCTCGTCCCGACCCGCTGCCGGGTTTGGCCCCTCGAACGCAGGGTCGAAGTCGTCGTCGTCATCGGAGAGCCCGGCCTCGTCGAGCGACTCCCCGTCCTCAGGCCCGGCGAGCTCCGATTCCCGCGCGTCAGCCTCGGCCTTCTGCTGAAACTCCCGATCCGGCGGCCGCGGTGCACGCTCCCACGGTGGCACCCAGGCGGCCGCCTGCGCCGCAAGTGAGTCCTGCCGCTCGTCGCTGCTCACGATCGTTCCTCCGCGTCGTCGTCTTCCCCGCCAAGATCATCACGCTCGTCAAGCCGGGCGAAGACCCCCCGATCCCCCGACTCGAGCCCACGACTACCCGATTCCGGCACGTCGCTACTCGCGGGCCGGCTGCCTGGATCCGCGGAACCCCCGGCCTCATCCTCGTCCCGGTCGAGCCGCGCGGCCCCAGAACCGGATTCGCCGCCGTCACCATCGAGATCGTCAAGCGTCGCCGCATCAGCGACAGCCCCGCGCACATCCGCAGCGCCGCCGACGCCCACGCCGGGCGGCTCCTCGATCAGCTCGAAGTCGAAGTCGTCGAGGTCGCTGTCCTCGTCTTCCTCGTCGCCATCATCAAGATCGCCGGCAAGAGCGACGGCGGAGTCGGCGGAGTCGTAGTCGGCAGAGTCGGAGTCGGCCGCCGGCTCGTCGCCCGGCTCGGACGCCGCCGTGTCGACCTCGGGTTTGCTGCCCTCGTAGTCGTCGATCTCGAAGTCGGCATCCGGGGCGTCGCCGCCGATCCAGCGGACCGTCAGCTCGTCCAGCGACACCGGCTGCTCGAAATCGATCAGCCCCTCGCGATAGAGCTCGAGCAAAGCCAGGAACCGAGCCACCACCTCGAGCGTGTTGTCGCAGTCGGCGACCAGCAGGCTGAACGTAGCCTGCCCGGCCCGGCGCAGGCGGTCGCGCAGCAGGGTCGCATGTTCGCGGACGCTGACCCGCACCTGGTGGATGTGCGCGATCGACACCTGCGGCGGGCCCGGTTTCGGGGCGAACTGCTTGAGGGCCAGCTTGAACAGCCGCTCGGGGCCGATGCCGAGCACCAGGTCGGGCAGCGCCTCGGCGTAGCGCGGCTCCATCGTCACCATGCGGGGCCAGCGGCGCATGCCGGTGCCCTCGAGCTCCATGATGTGGGCCGCGGCCTCCTTGTACGCCTTGTATTGCAGCAGGCGGGCGAAGAGCAGGTCGCGCGCCTCGAGCAGGGCCAGGTCTTCCTCGTCCTCGACGTCGGCCGCGGGCAGCAGGCGGGCCGCCTTGAGGTCGAGCAGGGTGGCCGCGACCAGCAGGAACTCGCTCGCCTCGTCGAGATCCCAGTCGTCGCCCATGGCGCGGATGTACGCGATGAAGTCGTCGGTGACCTGATGCAGCGCGACCTCGGTGACGTCGAGCTTGTGCTTGCCGATCAGCTGCAGCAGCAGGTCGAACGGGCCGGTGAAGTTGTCGAGCCGGACGAGGAACTTGCCGTCGTCGACCGAGTTGCCCTCGGCATCGACCGGCACGCCGTCGGCATTGACCGTGACCTCGTCGACGTCGAGCATGACCCCGTCGCCGTTGACCGTGACCCCGTCGGCGTTGACCGTGACCCCGTCGGCGTCGGCACGCTCGGGCTCGCCGGCGGCAGCACCGAAGGCGGATGACACCTCAGGGGCCGGGGAAGGCGCGGGCGGGTGGGTCGACTCTTCAGGCACGAACTGACCGTAGACCACGCCTCCGACAACCTGCTCCCGCCTCACAGGTCACTCCCATCGCCGACATGATCAAGACGTACGAGTCCTGATGATCAACGCCCGACCCGGCGTCAAGTGACTCACCCTAAATGGGTACATATCGGACGATCACCGCAGCTCCCGCACTCGCCCCACCGGCCAGCCGACGAACGCGGCGATGTCCTCATCCGGGGTCGCCGGCTCACAGACCCAATCCTCCAGGGCACGGCGCAGCGAGAGCGGAACGGTTTCGACCTCGGGCTCCGGACCATCGGCGTACAGGGTGTCGGCATGGCACAGGCCGAGCAGGCTGACGGGACCGGCGGAACCCTCCCGGACCAGCTCATCGGTCAGCCAGTCGCGCAGTTCCCAGCGGTCCGCCGAGATCATCCCGCCGACGACGACCCGGCCGCCCGCCCGGACGATCTCCAGCGCGCGCAACCGGCGGGCCTCGTCGGCGAGAAACGGCGCCTGCAGATAGGAGCGGACGTAATCGGCGGCGCCGCCGCAATCAGAGGAAGAACTCACGCAGCGCCGCCGCGACCAGATCGGGCCGGCCGCTGTTCCACGGGCCGGCATGGTCGAGCCCGTCGAACTCGACGTGCGTGGCCCGGGGCAGCACGCCGGCGAGCTCGCGAATCGCCGTACGGAGAAAGGCTGGGCTCTTGGTGCCGCTGAGCAGCAACATCGGCTTGTCGAGGTGCGCGAAATCCGTCATTTTGCCGTCCATACCGCCGACGACGTTGAAGTCGTACCGGATGCCGGGGAGCAGGTCGCGCATGCCCGGGTCGGCCTTGAGCACGGCCGCGGCGAGCAGGCGGGCGACCGGTCCGGGCAGCATCCGCAATGGCGCCGGGGCGGTTCCGGCGGTGCGGAGCGAGCTGACGAGCGCGGCCGGCAGGCGACCCTGTTCGATCTCGGCGTTCAGCTGCCGGATGCCGTCGTGAGAGATGCCGTCGGCGTAGAACGGCGGCTCGTAGACCGCCGCCCGGGTGACTCGGGGCAGCGTACGGGCTGCTTCGAGGGTGATCACGGCGCCGGAGCTGAGGCCGAAGACGTATCCGGCGCCCGCCTCGGCCAGCAGCGCGTCCACGTCCGCCACGTCCCGGGCGATGCTGTGGCCTCCGTCGTACGGCTTGGGGCTCATTCCCCGCCCCCGGCGATCGGGTGTCCAGACGGTGAAGTCGGTCGACAGCGCTTCCGCGAGGTCGCGATAGGTGTCGGCGGTCCCCATCGCGCCCTGGATCAGAACCAGACCGGGCCCCTCACCGCAGCGCCTGTACCCGATTTTGGTGCCGTCACGGGAGGTCACGAAGCCGTCCATGCCACACCCCTTTCTCGCGAAGTAGCTTTGCGGGAAAGATACTTTGCGGGTCTGCTAAGTTGCAACAAGAATCGAAGGGACTGATGTCACGGTGGACCAGCAGCGGCAACGGGTCCTCGACGGCCTGCGGGACCTTGCCGCCATTCAGAGCGAGCTGGGGCGGCAATACGCCCGGAGCCGGCAGATGCACGCCACCGACGCGGCCGCGATCGTCGAGATCATCAGCGCCGAGGAGCACGGCCGGCCGCTCACCCCGGCCCGGCTCGCCGAGCGGATCGGGCTCACGACGGGCGCCACCTCGATCCTGCTGAATCGGCTCGAGGAGGCCGGGCGCATCGTCCGGACCAGGGAGAACAGCGATCGCCGGATCGTCACCCTGCACTCCACGCCGGGCATCCAGGCCGACGCCGACGAATACTACGAGCCGCTCGCCCGCCGGCTCGACGCCGTGCTCCACGACCATTCGCCGGCCGAGCTCGACCTCATCGAGACCACCGTCAACCGGCTGCGCTCAACGATCAACGCCTACCTGGAGGACGCGAAGTGATCCGCCGGACCGAACGCCTGCTGCTGCGCGAATGGCGAGAGGACGACCTCGACACGCTGGCCGAGATCAACGCCGACCCCGAGGTCATGCGCTACATCATGGACGGTTCGGTGCGTGATCGTGAGCAGACCGCCGCGGGCCTGCGGAGGATGATGCGCTCCTGGCAGCAGCACGGCTTCGGCCAGTTCGCGATCGAGAAGGACGGCTCGCTGATCGGCTGGGCCGGGCTGGCGATCCCCGACTTCCTGCCCGAGATCCTGCCCGCGGTGGAGATCGGCTGGCGCGTCGACCGGCGGCACTGGGGACAGGGTTACGCTACCGAGGCGGCCGCGTCGTCGCTGCGGTTCGGCTTCGACGAGCTCGGCCTGGATCGCCTGGTCAGCATCCGGCACGTGGCGAACGAACGATCCCGGCGGGTCATGGAGAAGCTGGGCCTGCACCACGAGTTCGACACCGTGGTGCCGGGCTTCGAGCAGCCCGTCGCCGTGCACGCGATCACTCGAGAACAGGCTGCCTGAGGATCGTACGGAGCTTGGCCGGTTCGGTTTTGCGACGGTCACTCAGATAGATCTCATGGTGCTTGCCGGTCACCTTCATCCCGTACGAGGGAATGAAGGAATTGTGCATTTCGTCGAGCACGCCGGCCTCGTCGTCGAAGGACCCGACATGCAGCGTCTGCACGCATTTGCCCTCGGCCAGCGACTCCAGGCGAACCGGCGACTCCGGCGGCGCGACCTCGGCGAACATCTCCGCTGAGATCCACTCCGGCACCATGATCATGAGGGTCCAGTCCCAGCGGGACTTGTCGCGGGCGGCGGTGAAAGTGGCCATGTCGTCGGCCCACCACAAGCCTTCCAGCGGCATCACCACATAGTCCCGGCCGAGCGATTTCTTACTGGCGAATTTCAGCTTGTACGCGATCGGATAGAGCGCCTCGACCGCGTCGGTGAAGACCGAGGTGTTCGGATCCCCGTGCCCGTCGACCATCAGGTATTGCAGCTCGGGAACGTCCACGATCTCGAACGCGCGACGAGCACGGTAAGCAGCGATCGTTTTCTTGAAGTCGACCTTGCCGGGATCCGCCATGCCGCGATCCTGCCATGGCCACGAGGTCAAGCGGCCAAGACCATGTCGGGCGAGGGTTCATAAACACCCTGGACCACACTCCGCGCCCAGCGCATGCGGGCGACGGCGGTCTCCGGGTAGTCGCCGTACGCGGCGGCGAGGGCGGCCACACAACCGCGGGTGCCGCCGCAGGTGCGGACGGACGCGGCGATCGTGGCCTCGACGAGAGCGGCGCTGGGCCGGGAACCGGCCGGAAGGTCGCTGGCGAACAGGGCGGCGGCGCGGGCGGCGAGCAATTGGCTGCGCATCTCGATCATCTCCGGAAGCGGAACGAACGAAGCGAATGAACTGATGCGTTCAGAGTGCGCCTCGTGCGCTATAGATCGCCTCCAGGTTTCCCCCTTAAGGCACGAATCCGGGGTCATAGGGGTTACCCCCAGACGCGCACGAACACCAATCCGAGGACATTCAAGATCTGCAGCAGGAACGGCGTTCCGAACGGGAAGATGCAGAGGATCAGCAGCACCAGAATGCCGATGTTTTTCTCCTCGAACCACAGTCGCATCCACTGAAGCCCCTGGCCGGGCCGCCGGACGGCGTTGTAGAGGATGCCGAAGCCGTCGAGCGGCGGGATCGGGATCAGGGCCAGGATGCCGAAGCAGAGCAGCCCGACGGCCAGCGACAGCAGCACCTGATGCGCTATCGGCAGGCCGATGCCGAGCAGCACATCGGCCGGTCCGATAATCGACAGCACATTCTCCGGGTAGGCCAGCGCGTACGTGAGCATCAGCAACTGGGACACGACGATGCAGACGACCGGGCCGGCCGCGAAAACGGCGATGGCTTTGCCGCGGCCCTGATAACGGGGCACCTCGTCCACCGAGAGCATCTTGCCCCAGCCCATGCCGCCGATCGCGGCCGCGACACCGCCGAACGGGTCGACGTCCTCTCGCAGGCGCGGGGCGATCGAATCGCGGCGTTCGGCCAGGCCGAGGCTGCGCGCGGTCAAGCGGATGGCGACGGCGCGCAGCACGATCGCGAGCAGGAACGAGACGACCAGGGCGACGAACGCCACCGGCTCACCGAGAGCGTAGAGCAAGGGGTCAGCCGCGCTCGGCCTTGGCGGCGATGACCTCGCGGGCGAGCTGCCGATAGTTGCGAGCGCCGGACGACGCGGGGTCAAGCGTCAGGATGGGCGCGCCGGCCACGGTGGACTCGGGGAACTTGACGGTCTTGGTGATGACGGTCTGGTAGACCTTGTCGCCGAACGCCTCGACCACGCGCTGCAGCACCTGGCGGCAGTGGGTGGTGCGCGAGTCGTACATGGTGGCCAGGATGCCCTCGAGCTCGAGGTCGAAATTGAGCCGCTCGCGCACCTTGTCGATCGTGTCGAGCAGCAGGGCCACACCGCGCAGCGAAAAGAACTCGCACTCGAGCGGGATGAGCACGCCGTGCGCGATCGTGAGCGCGTTGATCGCCAGCAGGCCCAGCGAGGGCTGGCAGTCGATCAGGATGAAGTCGTATTCCTTGCGGACCGAGCGCAGCACACGGGCCAGCGCCATCTCGCGGGCGACCTCGTTGACCAGCTGGATCTCGGCCGCCGAGAGGTCGATGTTGGCGGGCAGCAGGTGCAGGCCGGCCACATCGGTCTTGATGATGACGTCCTCGGCGGTGACGTCGTCCTGCATGAGCAGGTTGTAGATGCTCAGGTCGAGGTTGTGCGGGTTGACCCCCAGGCCGACCGAGCAGGCGCCCTGCGGGTCGAAGTCGACGAGCAGCACCTTGCGGCCGTATTCGGCCAGCGCGGCGCCCAGGTTGATCGTCGTGGTGGTCTTACCGACGCCGCCCTTCTGGTTGGCCAGGGCGATGATGCGGGCCGGACCGTGCCGATCGGTCGGCATCGGCTCGGGGATCGGACGGCGCATCGTGTACGCCGTCGGGTCGGCCGGGCCCAGGTCAGCGCCCAGGTCCATGGAACCCTGCTGCTCCCGGAGCGCAGAGGTCCAGGCCTCTGCCCGATCGCCGTTGCCCGCCATGACCCTCGCCCCCTTCCGACTCGCGCAGCCGGAGCCGATGCCCGACTCTACGCCACGACCGCCGTCGTTCCCCCGTGAGCTGTCGGCGTGTCGCTATCTATGGGTGCGCAGTCTCTAACGAGCGCGAGGGTGTGCGGTCGCGTAGACCTCGCGCAGCCGATCCACGGTGACCAGGGTGTACACCTGCGTCGTGGTCACCGAGGCGTGCCCGAGCAGCTCCTGGACGACCCGGACGTCGGCGCCGCCGTCGAGCAGATGGGTGGCGTACGAGTGGCGCAACGTGTGCGGGCTCACCGCGTGCGGTCCCTCGACGGGCAGCCCGGCAGCCTCGGCCGCGCGGTGCAGAATCGTCCACGCGCTCTGCCGGGACAACCGTCCGCCGCGCGCGTTGAGGAAGACGGCCGGCGTGCCCTGGCCGTTCGCGGCGAGCGCGGGCCTCCCCCGTACGAGATAGGCGTCCAGAGCGGCCTTGGCGAACCCGCCGACCGGCACCAGCCGGGTGCGGCCGCCCTTGCCGTGCAGGATGGCGGCCGGCTCGTCGCCCAGCTCCAGATCGTCTACGGCGGCGCCGACGGCCTCGGAGATGCGCGCGCCGGTGCCGTAGAGAAACTCGAGCAGGGCCTTGTCGCGCAGGCCGAGCGGGGTGTCGTCGGCCACGGCGAGTAAACGGGTGACCTGGTCGACGTCGAGCGCCTTGGGCAGCCGCTTGGCGGGCGAGGGCGGGCGGACCTCGGCGGCGACGTCGGTGCCGACCAGCCCCTCGCGGACGGCGAACTTGTGCAGACCCCGTACGGCGCTGATGGCCCGGGCGGCCGACGCGGAGGCCAGCCCGTCGGCGCGCAGGGCGGCCAGATGCCCGGTGACCTGGGCGGCGCTCACCGCGGCGAGATCGTCGATCCCGTCCGCGGCGAGCGCCTGCGCATACCGTTCGAGGTCGCGCCGATACGACGCGAGGGTGTTGCGCGACAGCCCACGCTCGACGGTGAGGTGGTCGAGATAGGCCTGGATTACGCGCTGCACCGTCAGTGCTGTCAGCTGAGCACCTCTGCCAGGTCGAGTGTCGTCATGCCATGGGCCTCCGCGACCGGCCCGTACGTGACGTGCCCGTCGTGAGTGTTCAGGCCGAGCCCGAGCGCGTGGTCCGCCCGCAGCGCGTCGCGCCAGCCCAGGTTGGCCAGTTCCAGAGCGTACGGCAGGGTGACGTTCGTCAGTGCGTAGGTGCTCGTGTGCGGCACCGCGCCCGGCATGTTGGCGACGCAGTAGAACAGCGAGTTGTGCACCTTGTAGACGGGGTCGGCGTGGGTCGTGGGCCGCGAGTCCTCGAAGCAGCCGCCCTGGTCGATCGAGATGTCGACGAGCACGCTGCCCGGCTTCATCCGGGCCACGAGCTCGTTGGAGACCAGGTTGGGGGCCTTCGCGCCGGGGATCAGCACGGCGCCGATGACCATGTCGGCGTCGAGCACGGCCTTCTCGATCTCGTACGCGTTGGAGGCGACGGTCTGCAGGTGCCCCCGGTAGTCGGCGTCGGCGGCGCGCAGCCGGGCGATGTTGCGGTCGAGCACGAGGATCTCGGCCTGCATGCCGAGCGCGATCGCGGCCGCGTTCATGCCGGAGACGCCCGCGCCGATGACGACGACCTTGGCCGCGTACACCCCCGGGACGCCGCCCATGAGCACGCCGCGGCCACCGCCGGAGCGCATCATGTGATACGCCCCGACCTGCGGCGCGAGCCGGCCGGCGACCTCGCTCATGGGGGCGAGCAGCGGCAGCGAGCGGTCGGGCAGTTCGACCGTCTCGTACGCGATGCCGGTGACCTTGCGGTCGAGCAGCGCGTCGGTGCACTCCTTGGACGCCGCGAGGTGCAGGTAGGTGAAGAGCACCTGGCCGGGCCGCATGCGCGGATACTCCTCGGCGATCGGCTCCTTGACCTTCAGGATCAGGTCGGCCGTGCCCCACACGTCGTCCGCCGTGCCGAGGATGGTGGCGCCGGCGGCGATGTAGTCGCCATCGGTGATCGACGAGCCGCCGCCCGCGCCCGCCTGCACAAAGACCTCGTGCCCGGCGCGGCGGAATTCGTACACACCGGCGGGGGTGATGGCCACCCGGAATTCGTTGTTCTTGACCTCGCTGGGAATGCCGACCTTCATCGAGCCGACACCGTCCTTTCTCAACGCTGAGTGACGTCCCAGGCCGGCCCCTTCTTCGCCGGGCCCGCCCCGACGAAGACTACCCCGTTCGATGTCTTATATGTCCGCTTCCTTTGCGGTGCCGTTTCTGCCGGCGCTGCTCATACGTTGCGGGCCTGCACGACCGGCGTGCGGGCGTCCGCGTTCATACGTTGCGGGCCTGCACGACCGGCGTGCGGGCGTCCGCGTCGGGCTCGCCCAGGCCGAAGCTGACGATCCGCCGCGGGTGGATCCGGATGATCGGCGCATCGGGGCCGTAACCGGAGTCGGCCGCTTCCTCGAGCGCCTCGGCGGCGCCCCGGATCTCGAGACAGCGCACCTGCAACGGCTCGATCGAGGGCACGTCGTCGATCACGAAGGCGACCTCGCCGGTGGCCGCGACGTTGCGGAACTTGCGGCTGCCGGCCATGTGCTGCCCGGCGATGTCGATCGTGCCGGTGCGCTGGTTGTAACGGAACCCGACCGGACTGTTCTGCAGGGTGCCGTCGGCGCGCAGGGTGGCCAGGCGGCCCAGGTGCTGACCGGACAGATACGCGATCTCGGACTCGGTGAAACTCATCCTTTTATGCTGCTATATCAACGATTGCCGACCTCACCCCGTACGCATTCGGCTGGCGATGAATCGAAAATCGTCCTCGGGAATGGTGAACAGCCCGCGCCGAAAGGGCAGGCCCCAGTGCGCGGGGTCGGAAATGAACGACAGCTCACCGGCGAGCGGTTTGACCTCGATCGCGGCCGCCGGCTCGAATTCACAGGCGAGGCGCCAATGCCCGCTCGGCGCCTGATACGGCTCGGCGCCGGTGACAGTGGCGAGAGCGGTGAACCGCCGTACGGGGTCGCCGCCGAGCATCGTCGTGCGCGGCGAATAGAAGACGATGCGGTCGCCGGGCCGCAGCCGCCGCAGGCGAGTGTTCGCACCGTGATCGGCCTGCGTGAACCCGCCAGCGGCGGCCGCCTCGACGTGATCGAGGCTGACCGCGCTGACCCAGAACCGCTCAGGCGCGGTCATGCAGGGTCACCTGGTAACCGTCGGGGTCGGCGAACGTGAACGTGCGGCCGAACGGGCCGTCGATGGGCTCGGAGACGATCGGCACCCCGGCGGCGGCCAGGTCGTCGTGGATCTGCTGGGTGTCGTGGGCGTGCAGCCACAGGGCCACGCCGCGGCCGGGCTCGGCGATCGCGCCGTCGACGAGCGAGCGCACGGCGAAGGCGATCGGCGCGGTGTCGAAGACGACGGCGTGCGGCGGGCCCTGCCGGCGGCGCAGGCCCAGGTGCTTCTCGTAGAAGGCGGCGGAACGCTCGATGTCGCTCACCTGCAGGGAGATGAAGTCGGGTCCGGTGACTGCCATGATCACTCCTGGTTCGTTGGATGTCAGTTAGCTGACATTCTCCAAGGTATGTCAGTATGCTGACATGAGTCAAGTCGAGCTGGACACATCGGTGGGCTACCTGCTGAAGATGGCGTCGAGCAGCCTGCACGGCGCGATGGAGGCGGTGCTGCGGCCGCTCGGCATGACGATCACGCATTACTCGTGCCTGGAGCTGCTCTCCCAGCGGCCCGGGCTGTCGAATTCCGAGCTGGCCCGGGGCACGTTCGTGACCCGCCAATCGATGAACGTGCTGCTGCAGGCCCTGGAACGCGACGGGCTGGTCGCCCGGCCCGAACGCGCGCCGTCGGGACGGGTGCTGCCCACCACGCTGACCCCGAAGGGCCGCCGCCAGCTGGCCACGGCCAGCGGGGCCGTGCGGGCCGTCGAGGACGCCATGCTGACCGGGATGTCGGCCGCCGACCAGGAGCAGCTGCGCCGGCTGCTGCGCTCTTGCGTGGCTGCCCTCAAAGCCCCCGCGGACACTCTCTGAGCCCTCGTGGCGGGCAACTGATTCGATGGCCGTATGGACTTTGCCTACGTCGTCGCCATCATCATCGCCTTGGTCGGTTTCGGCCTGGTCGTGGCGTCGAACCGAGCCCAGCGCAACAGCCACGA
Source organism: Paractinoplanes lichenicola (assembly GCF_016785085.1). GTDB lineage: Bacteria > Actinomycetota > Actinomycetes > Mycobacteriales > Micromonosporaceae > Actinoplanes > Actinoplanes lichenicola. The sequence continues at coordinate 31,918 of NZ_JAENHO010000020.1, read as the reverse complement.
GACGGCCCGGCTGGCGGCGATCGAACGAAAACTGGACACCATCATGAATCACCTCGGCATCGAGGAGCCCGCGACGACCGAGGACCCGGAGGTGCTCGCCCACCTGATGAGGGGCGAGAAGATCCAGGCGATCAAGGTCTATCGCGAGCGGACGGGTGCGGGACTGGCGGAGGCCAAGAACGCCGTGGAGCGCATGGCCCGGGAACGAGGCCTAAGTTAGCCCCCGCCCGACTGATCAACTGAGTTATCCACAATTCCGGGTTGTCCACAGCGGCGGCCCGGCCCCGACCCCAAGATCGCTCCAGCCCGATAAAATGGCGGAGGGCGGGGGTCCCCCGGTAGGGCGGGCCTCTGTTGACGGCCAGACACGCGCGAGCGCGGGACTCGGCGAGCTAGCGGTTGACCGGGTTCTGGAAGACCGCCTCGGGATAGCGCGGCAACGGCCCAGGCGCCGCCCGCAAGTGCTTGTCGAGCGTCGCGGCCACGTACGCCCGGGTGATCTGCATGCTCCGCGTGCCCCCGAGCGGCTGAATGGGCAGCCCCGCCTGATCACCCAGCGGCGCGAAGTCGGTGAACGAAAGATGCGTGGTTCCGGTGACCGACAGCCAGCGTTTCCAGCCAGTCAGCCGCGACCAGGCGTCGGTCCACGTCTTGTCGTCGCCGGGCACGCCGTGCTTGGCGTTGCCGATGAGCACGAACGGACGGTCCAGTCCACGCGCCGGCAGGTCGACCTGCACGGTCCCGTCCAGGTTCACCCCCACGTCGATGCGCGGATCGGCGACCATCGCGGCCGACGCGGCCGACCCGCCGAGCGAGTGACCGACCATGGCGACCCGGCGAGCGTCATAACCCCCGCGCAATGAGTCAAGAACGAACTGCACATCCCGTACGCGGGAGGCTGTCACCTTGGGACCGTCGGCGCGCCCGCACATAAGGCACTCGGCGATCCGGCCGTCGGGGAAGGTGACCGCGGCCGACTCGTAGGTGTGGTCGATGCCCGCGACCACGTAACCCCGGCTGGCCAAGTCCTCGGCGAGGCCGGTGAGCGACGAGCGCGGCAACGTGAAGCCGGGCGACAGCACGACCAGTGGCCGCCGGTTCTGGTGCGGCAGCGGGACGGCGCCGGCCCTGGAGTGCGTGACGGTGGTGCTGAGGATCTCGGACGGCACGCCGGTGACGTTCTGCGCCTCGAGGATGAGCGCGGACTCCTCGGGTGTCACATAGCGCGCAGCCGGGCCGGTCCCGCGCAGCGCCGGATACCAAAGGGACACCATGAGCTCGCGACGGCGTTCCGGCACCCAGGGATCGGCGCGGCTCCGGTCGACGAGGTGCCGGTTGACCACACCGACCTCGTACGGACCGGTGGGCGCGGGCAGCTCCAGCGTGACGGTCGGCGCCACGAGCAACGACGCGGCGGTGACGGCAACGGTGAGGACGCTCATGACTCCAACCTGCCGAACCCGGCGGCCCGGCGCATCCAGGACGCCCCCTAAGTCGCCGCGAGGATCGGCACGCCGAGGTCGTCCGTGTCCGCGGAGTCGGTGATCACGCCGCTCACCTCGGTCAGCGGCAGGACCACGTACGGGGAAGCGGTGTTGATCTTTTCCGCGCTGGCCATCACATAAGTCTCGGCGGCGCGGCTCGCGAGGGTGCGTTTCATCGCCGCCTCATCAGGGTCGCCGGTGGTCAGGCCCGCTTTCGCGTGGACGCCAGTGACGCCGAGCAGGAACAGGTCGGCGTGCACGCCGCGGGCGGCCTCGGCCGTGATCGCGCCCGAGGTGACCGCCGAGTGCTTGAACAGGCGGCCGCCGAGCACCAGCACGTCGACCGTCGGGTGCGGGACCAGCGCGGCGGCGACAGTGACGCTGTGAGTGACGATCGTGGCCTCGAGATCGGGTGGCAGGGCGTTGACCACGGCCAGCGCGGTCGTGCCACCGTCGAGCAGCACGGTCGCGCCGGGCTGGATCAGGGCGGCGGCCGCGGCGGCGACCCGGCGTTTGCTGTCGGGCGAGACCGTGGTGCGGGTCGCGTAGTCGGCGGCCGCGGGGGCCGGCGGCAGCGCTCCCCCGTAAACCCGCTGCAGCAGCCCGGCGGCGGCGAGCTCGCGCAGGTCGCGGCGGATGTTGTCCTCGGCCAGGCCCAGCTCGAAGGCGATGTCGGTGACCACGAGCTTGCCCTCGGCGTGCAGCCGCTCGAGCAGGAAGTCGCGGCGCTCGGCGGGGAGCATTACGTGTTTCTCCTCATTGTTGTCGACTGTTGCGCGTTTGATGAGTAGCGTACCGGCCATGACCGACCTCGGCACCCCCGGCCTCGACCTGCCCGATCACCGCGGCCGCACCGGCCTCGACCAGGCGGGCCGCGATCTCACCGGCAACCCCGACGTGGTGATCCGCGACGTCGAGCTGCTCGCGACGGCGTGGCACGTCCTCCGCCGCACGACGTATGACTACCGCCACCGAGACGGCCGCTGGAGCACGCAGCAGCGCGAGACGTACGACCGCGGCGACGGCGCGACGATCCTGCTGTATGACGTGGCCCGCCGCACGGTGCTGCTGACCCGGCAGTTCCGCTATCCCGCCTACGTCAACGGCCACCCCGACGGCATGCTCGTCGAGGCCGCCGCGGGCCTGCTCGACGACGACGATCCGGCCAGCGCGATCCGGCGCGAGACGGCGGAGGAGCTGGGTGTCACGGTCGGCGAGCTGGAGCACGTGTTCGGCGTCTGGATGAGCCCGGGTTCGGTCACCGAGCGCCTGCACTTCTACGCCGCGCCGTACACGGCCGCCGACCGTACGGGCCCTGGTGGTGGGGTGGCCGACGAGGGCGAGGAGATCGAGGCCGTCGAGCTCGACTTCGACGACGCCCTGGCCGCGATCGCCGACGGCCACATCGCCGACGCGAAAACGATCATGCTGCTGCAGTGGGCCGCCCTGAGCGGACCGTTCGGCAGGCGCCCCTGATATGTATTGATTGGGATGATTGCATGAGTCGGCTCCGCTGACATGCTCCGGGCACACACCCCCGAGCTCACGGAGGATCTTCGTGCGAGCACCCCTCGTCCTCGGCGTGGCCGCGCTGGCGTTAGGGCTGGCCACCGCTCCCGCCCAAGCCGCCCCCATGAAAATAGACGCCGCGCCCGACATCCCCGTCGCCAACGTCAAGGCGCACCTGACGCAGCTGCAGAACATCGCCACGGCCAACGGCGGCAACCGCGCGCACGGCCGGCCCGGCTATCTGGCCTCGGTCACGTATGTCAAGAACCTGCTCGACGCGGCCGGCTACACCACGCGCCAGCAGTCGTTCACGTACAACGGCGCCACCGGCTACAACCTGATCGCGGACTGGCCCGGCGGCGACACCGCGGACACCCTGATGGTCGGCGCACACCTCGACAGCGTCACCGCGGGCCCCGGCATCAACGACAACGGCTCCGGCTCGGCCGCCAACCTCGAGGTCGCCCTGGCCGTCGCCCGCAGCGGCTTCCAGCCCGACCGGCACCTGCGCTTCGGCTGGTGGGGCGCGGAGGAGCTCGGGCTGCGCGGCTCGACCGCCTACGTCAACTCGCTCACAACCGCGCAGAAACGCGAAATCACCGGCTACCTCAACTTCGACATGGTCGGCTCGCCCAACCCCGGCTATTTCCTGTACGACGGTGACAACTCCGACGGCACCGGCTCGGGCCCCGGGCCGGCCGGCTCGGCGCAGATCGAGCAGACGCTGGCCGACTACTTCACGTCGATCGGCGTGCCCACCCGCGGCACCGACTTCGACGGGCGCAGCGACTACGGCCCGTTCATCGCGAACGGCATCCCGGCCGGCGGCATCTTCACCGGCGCCGAGGGCCGCAAGACGGCCGCGCAGGTGCAGCTGTGGGGTGGCACGGCCACGACGTTCGATCCCTGCTACCACGCGTCGTGCGACACGACCGCGAACATCAACGACACCGCGCTCGACCGCAACTCGGACGCCATCGCGTACGCGGTCTGGACGCTGGCCGACGGCGGCACCACTCCCCCGCCGACCGGCACGACCGTCTACTCCGACGACTTCGAGACGGCGACCGGCTGGACGGCGGGCACGGCCGACACCGCCACGTCGGGCCGGTTCGAGCGCGGCGACCCGGCGGCCACCAGCTCGGGCGTCGCGACGCAGCTCGGCAACGCCGCCGGCGGCACGTACGACCTGGTCACCGGGGCGACCGCCGGGTCCAGCGCGGGCGCCAACGACGTCGACGGCGGCACCACGACGATCGTCTCGCCCGCGATCACGCTGCCGACGGGCACGCTGACGCTCGGCTTCAGCTGGTATCTGTCGCACCTGAACAACTCGTCCAGCGCCGACTACTTCCGCATCCGGGTGATCTCCGGCAGCACCACGACCACCGTGTTCACGCAGGCCGGGGCCGCCTCCGACCGGGCCGCCGCCTGGGCCACCGGTTCGGCCAACCTGTCCTCGTTCGCCGGCCAGACGATCCGCCTGAGCGTGGAGGCCGCCGACCTGTCGACCGCCTCGCTCGTGGAGGCGGCCGTCGACAACATCAAGATCACCAAGGCCTGACCCCGTACGCGGGTGACAGCGCGCGCTGTCACCCGCGTGCTCAGGCCAGCGTCGTCAGGTAGCCCACGCCGCCGCCCGCCAGCAGCAGGCCCGCCACCGCGAACCAGACGGTCATCTTCGTGCCGAGCGCGATGCTGTCCCGGCGCGCGGCGATCACCTGATCACGGTTGTCGGTCGAGAAAACGGTCAATCCCGTACGGCTTCTGGTGAGCGTTCCGCCGCTGAGCCGCCCGAGCGCGTACACCGCCACGCCGCGCGGCACCCGGGTCTCGGTGAGCGTCAGACGTTCGTTCTTGCGCACATCGTCGGCTATCGCGCGCGGCACGACCGGCGGCAAACTGCGCGGGGCCGATCGTTTGTGCACGATGGTGGTCACCACTGGCACGCGGGGCTCGACGATGAACGGGTAGCCGAAGATCGCCGGATCGACCGGGACGCGTCCACTGTGATCGGCGAGGGCGAACCCGTCCGGCGACGAGAAGTCGAGCAGCACGTCCTCGTCGGGATCGTCCGAGCCCGCGTAATGCCGCGAGGGCTCGCGAATGAGCCGTACGTGGAACCACGCGGAATCCTCGCCGCTCACTGGTGCCCGCTGCCGACCGGCCGGGCCGTATTCGGTGCGGCCCTCGAGAGCCACCCGCCCACTCCGCTGCTGGGTCGCGGCCGGGATCACGGGCACCCGCCGCATGGTGCGCAACGCCCGCAGATCCCCGAGATTCAGCAGGAAGAAGATGCCGGAGCCGCCGATCAGCAGGCCCCCCAAGCAGTACGCCACAGTCGCGACGGCCATCACGCCGTCAAGGTAGAGCATGTGTTCCAGGGCCCGCGTGGCGGCGCGGACCCCGTACGGTCGTCAGCCGCCGATCTTCCCGGCCGCGAACTCGGCGCCGCGCCCCACGGTGCCGTTCCGGTTGTAGGCGAGGTGCGCCGCGAAGTTGTTGCCGCCGCCGCACACCGGGTCACCGTTGTTGCAGAACTCGACCGCCTTGTCCGCGAACTCCGGCGCGGCCTGCGCGATCGTCTGCCGCCGCAACCCCAGCGGGTTGCCGTAGACCACGACGGCCGCCACCTGACCCCGCAGGTCGGCCGGGATGGCCTTGCCCGCGGTGCCGGCGCCCCGGATGCCGATCGCGATGTCGGTCACCGACGCGCCCTGCGAATACCCGCCGATCACGAACTGCGTCTCCGGACAATTCTGCGCGACCTGCTCGATGTGCTCGGTCATGTTGGTCGCGCCGGGCCCGGCACTACGCTGATTGGAGGCGGCGGCATAAACCACGGCAAAAGAGCCCACCGTACGCCCGGGAAGCTCGGCGGCCAGGGCCTGAGCCAGCGGCCGTCCCACGATGCCCAGCCCCTGCGGCTCGCCGGTGCCCCGCGCGAACACCAGCTCGACGTCCGAACACCCGGCCGCGTTGCCGCCCCCGGCCTGCCCGCCGTTCTGACCGTCGTTCTGCGCGAACCGCTCCCGCAGCCGCTGGAAGAACGAGCCGTTACTGCTGGCCGCGCTGCTCCCCGCAGTCCCCGCGAACGCCGACGGCGCCACCATCGCACCCGCGGCCACCACAACCGCACTGATCCCGACCAGCACAAGACGCCGCCCCCGGCGCCCCGTCGCCCCCACGCGTCGCTTAGTCATTCCCACCATCCCCTTAACTCATGGAACGTGCTTCCTATGAGCAGGTACGGCGCCCGGCCATGCCGGGTTCTAGCACTGACGGTGCGGATTCCCGAAGCTCGCTCCCGACTGCCATCTCCGCAGGTCAGAGCCTTGAGACGGCCATCTCAAGATGTCCGCTCGCATCACACGAAACAGCGAAACCCCGACTAGCACGTCCCCTCGCCACGAGAGCCGCACCGCCACTCCACCGCACTCACAGCCAGCCCCTTCGCCCACGACGCCCCCAACAACGACGCCTCCACTGGCGTCACACGGAACAGCGAAACCCCGACTAATACGTCCCCTCACCGCTGAAGCCGCACCGCCACCCCACCGCACTCACAGCCAGCCCCTTTCCCCACGACGCCCCCAACAACGACGCCTCCATCGCGTCACACGGAACAGCGAAACCCCGATTAGCACGTCCCCTCGCCGCAGGAGCCGCGCCACCACTCCACCGCACTTACAGCCAGTTCCTTCGCCCACGGCGCCCCAACAACGACGCCCCCATCCCACGACGCCCGCCCAACCTCCGCCCTGACGTAAGGCGGGGCGAGGCGGAGCGGAAGGCGAGGCGGAGCGGAAGGCGGGGCGAAGCGGAAGGCGGAGCGGAGCGGAAGGCGGAGCGGGGCGGAAGGCGGGGCGAAGCGGAAGGCGGAGCGGAGCGGAAGGCGGAGCGGGGCGAATGGCGGGGCGAAGCGGAAGGCGGGGCGAAGCGGAAGGCGGGCATACAAAAAGCGGCGGTGTGGGCCGGGATCGCCCCCACACCGCCGCCGTTCGTGATGGCGCTACTTCTTGGCTGCGGGAGCCTTCTCCTCAGCGCCCGCGCCTGCCTCTTCGCCGGCTCCGGCCTCGTCGCCCGCGCCCGCTTCCTCGCCGGCACCGGCGTCCTCGCCGCCCTGGCCGGCTTCCTCGCCCTGGCCCTGGCCCGCGTCCTCGCCCTGGCCCGCGTCGCCGCCGGCCCCGGCCACCACGGCCTTGGCGTCGGCCAGCGTCAGGCAAGCCTGCAGCAGGCTCTGCTGAGCGGAGGTCACGGCCTTGGCCGCGGCGTCGGCGGCGGCGTTGCCGGCCCCGGCGTCCTCGCCCTGCCCGGCCTCTTCGCCGGCCCCAGCCTCTTCACCAGCGCCGGCCTCCTGGCCCGCGCCGGCCTCCTCGCCCTTGCCCTTGCCCGCGGCGCCCGCCTTGCCGGCCTTCTCGGCTTCGGCCTTGGCCTTCGCCTTGCGCAGGGTCTTGACCCACTTCTTGGCCAGCGCCTTGTTCTCGGCCTTGGCCGCCGGCGAACCGGGCGCCGCTTCCCCGCCCGCGCCGGCCTCGTTGCCCGCCTGGTCGCCGGCACCGGCCTCGTCGCCCGCTTCACCGGCGCCGCCCTCGGCCGCCGCCAGGTCGGCCGCGAACGTGTCGCAGGCTGCCTCGAGCGCCACCGCCGAAGCGGCCGCCGCGTCGCCGGGGGCCTGCTGCTCGACGGGCGCCAACTCCTCGCCGTCGCACACCACGGCGCCCGCGTTGACCTGAACGTCGGCGCAGTTCGAGACGTCGAACTGCTGACCGTCCACCGTCACCAGGTCGACGGCCTTGGTCTCGGTGCTCGCGTTGGCCAGCTGAACCCCGGTCACGCCCAAGGCGACGACCACGCCGGCCACTGCGATCGCGCCGATCGTCTTCCGCCGGTTTCCCTCGCTGGGACGTCGGTACTTGCGGGACCTCATGACCACTCCTCGTCGTTGGACGTCGATGTCACCGGTGCTGCGGGCCAGTACGGCCCCCGACCGCCGCCCGGTTCAACCGCTCCCCGCCCCACACCCCCGAAACAACGCCCCCGCAACAACAAAACCCCAGCTCAGAGCCCTGCTAGAAAATCTTGAAAATTAGCCCCAATCCACCGATCCGGACGACTCCGGCGAGAAGGCGAAAGCAATCCCGGCGGCGGGAGGGCATGGGTTAGTCCCGGCGGCGGGGCAGGACCGGACGGTCCCGGCAACTTGGGGCCGGGAGGGCGGGGCAGGCGCGGGAAAGGACGGGGATGGGAGGGGCAGGGGGTCGGCCTCGCCCGCGGGAGCAGAGACGGACGGCGACGGCTCCTGCGGCAGGGGCAGACGCGGCAGGGCATCCGGGGCGGGAGCACCGGATCGGCCCGGCGGCGGGGCAAAGACGGACGGTGGTTGCCCTTGCGGCAGCGACAGGCTCGACAGGGCGACGGGAGGGCTGAAGACGGTCTCGGCGGCGAAGCGCGGAGGCGGACGGGTCTCGCCGCCAAGCGCGGTGAGCCCGGCGGCGACAGGCGGAGGAGCCGAGCGCGGACGGGCAGACGAGCCCAGCGACGGCGGAGCGGACGAACCCGGCGCGACATGCGGACGTGTCCGGCGGCAAAGAGCGGGCGAGGTGGGACGGTTCCGGCAGCGGGCGGCCAAGAGAGGCACGGCCGAGGAAACGGTAGGCGAAGGGGCGGTGAGCCCGGCGGCGACAGGCGGGCCGGGCCGGACGAGCGCGGCGGTAACGGCGGCCAGGGCCGGCGGTGAGCGACCCCCAGGAAACGCGGAATGGTTCACCCGAATGGTCAGAAACAGCACCCGAAAAGGGAGATTGCCGTGATCAGGAACGCGGGAGACCATGATTCCCGTCAGTCCACTGTGGTGGTGGCGAGAAACGTTTCCTGGCAAGGGTTTTCGGGTGGTCGTGGGGGAAACACGACGGTCCGGAAGGGAAACAGGAATGGTTATCGGCGCCGGCTGGGGGTGCGCCGATAAATGGCGGCGAACGCGGGCCGGTGGCGGCCGGCCCGCGTTCGCCCGGGGTCAGTTCGCGGGGCGGAGCGTGGCCCAGCCTTCGTCGCGGGCGCGGGCTGCGGCCAGCAGCCCGCCCACGGCGGCGGCGTTGGTGATCTCGCCGCGGAAGACCATCGCGACCGCCTCGTCGAGGTCGATCCATGCGACCTCGATGTCGGCTTCCTCGTCCGTGCGCTCGAAGCTGGAGTGCACCGGCGTCAGGTCGCGGGCCAGGAAGATGCGGATCGTCTCGTCGGCGAAGCCGGGCGACGTGAACAGGTCGATGAGCAGGTGATACTGCCCGGCTTCGAGGTCGGCCTCCTCGGCCAGCTCGCGCGCCGCCGTACGGGAAAGGTCTTCGCCTTCGACGTCGCGCAGGCCGGCCGGCAGCTCCCACAGGCGCCGGCCGACGGCGTGCCGGTATTGCTTGATCAGCACGACCCGGCCGACCTCGTCGAGCGCGACCACGCCGACCGCGCCCTTGTTCTGCACCACGTCGCGGTGGGCGGTGCCGCCGGACGACATCGTCACCTCGTCGGTGAAGACCGAGAAGATCGGGCCCTCGTAGCGGGTGACGCGGGACTGCACCGCATGCGAGAAGCTCACGACGCGTCCACCGGCAGCTCGTCGGCCGCCGCGTATTCGATGGCGGCCTTGGCCAGGCCGTCGAAGAGCGGGTGGGGGCGCGTGGGCCGGCTCTTCAGCTCGGGGTGGGCCTGGGTGGCCACGAAATACGGGTGGGCCGCGCGGTCGAGCTCGATGAACTCGACGAGCCGCCCGTCCGGCGAGGTGCCCGAGAAGACCAGGCCGGCGTCGACCAGCTTGGCCCGGTAGTCGTTGTTGACCTCGTACCGGTGGCGGTGGCGCTCGGAGATGTCGGTCGAGCCGTACACCTCGGCCACGATCGAGCCCTCGGTCAGCGCGGCCGGGTAGGCGCCGAGCCGCATCGTGCCGCCCAGGTCGCCCTTGCCGGCCACGATGTCCTGCTGGTCGGCCATCGTGGAGATCACCGGGTACGGCGCCTGCTCGTCGAACTCGAGCGAGTTGGCGCCGGCCATTCCGGCCAGGTGCCGCGCGGCGTCGATGGTCATGCACTGCAGGCCCAGGCAGATGCCGAGGATCGGGATCTGGTTCTCCCGGGCGTACCGGGAAGTGTTGATCTTGCCTTCGATGCCGCGGACGCCGAACCCGCCGGGGATCACGATGCCGTCGACGCCCTTGAGGGCCGCCGCCGCGCCCGCCGTGGTCTCGCAGTCGTCGCTGGGCACCCAGCGCAGCTGCACCTTGACGTTGTTGGCGAACCCGGCGGCCCGGATGGCCTCGCTGACCGACAGGTACGCGTCCGGCAGGTCGACATACTTGCCGACCAGCGCGATAGTGATGGTCCGCTTCGGGTGGTGCACCCGGTGCAGCAGGTCGTCCCACTGCGTCCAGTTGACGTCGCGGAAGGACAGACCCAGACGCCGTACGACGTAGGCGTCGAGCCCCTCGTCGTGCAGCACCTTGGGGATGTCGTAGATGCTGGGCGCGTCGGGCGCGGCCACCACGGCCTCGCGGTCGACGTCGCAGTAGAGCGCCAGCTTGTGCTTGAGCTTCTCGGGGATCTCGCGGTCGCTCCGGCAGACCAGCGCGTCGGGCTGGATGCCGATGTTGCGCAGGGCCGCCACCGAGTGCTGGGTCGGCTTGGTCTTGAGCTCGCCCGAGGGCGCCAGGTAGGGCACCAGCGAGACGTGCAGGTAGAACACGTGGTCGCGGCCGACCTCGTGGCGCACCTGGCGGATCGCCTCGAGGAAGGGCAGCGACTCCATGTCGCCGACCGTGCCGCCGACCTCGGTGATGACGACGTCGGGCCGGCGGCCGGACTCGTCGGGGTCGGCCATCGCGAAGATCCGCGACTTGATCTCGTTGGTGATGTGCGGGATGACCTGGACGGTGTCGCCCAGGTATTCGCCCCGCCGCTCGCGGGCGATGACCGCCGAATAGACCTGGCCGGTCGTGACGTTCGCCTTGCCGGACAGCGATCGGTCGAGGAACCGCTCGTAGTGGCCGACGTCGAGGTCGGTCTCGGCCCCGTCCTCGGTGACGAAGACCTCGCCGTGCTGGAACGGGTTCATCGTTCCGGGGTCGACGTTCAGGTACGGGTCGAGCTTCTGCATGACGACCCGGAGCCCGCGCGCGGTCAAAAGGTTGCCGAGGCTGGAGGCGGTGAGGCCCTTGCCCAGCGAGGAGGCGACGCCCCCGGTGACGAAGATGTGCCGCGTTTCGCGCACTGTAGAGGCCAAGGCCTTGCTCCCGTGGTCGTCTGTTTAACCGACGTGCGAACCGGGTCCAGAAGAGCCCCATCCACGGGAGTCCACCGTAACACCTGCCGCCGCCCCCGCACGTAGGGGCTGGTGGCGACGCGCGTCAGCGAGAAGCCAAAGAGGGATCATCACGCATCAAAGGCCCACCCGGCCCGTCGGTCTCCCCTTCCGGGCGGGTGCGGTCGGCCGCGTGCAACAGCACCCGCAGCGCGGTCAGCACGGCGGTCGGCACCGCGGTGGCCGCGGCCGCACCGGCCACGGTCAGCGCCGACCCGTTGAGCACGCCCGCGAGCAGCGTCACCACGGTCACCCCGGCCCCGGCCGCCCGCAGCGCCGGGTGCAGCCCGAACAGCCGGTTGAGCCCGCCCCACGGCGAGAACTGGCAGAACGCCAGCATCAGCACCCCGGCCACGGCCAGGATCGTCAGCGGGCTGTCGAGCAGGGCCTGCCCGTTGGCGGCGGCGTTGCGTGACATGGCCGGCCCGGCGGTGCCGTTGAGCAGCTCGGTCAGCACCCGGCCCAGGATGCTCTGGTCGGACGCCGGGCGGCGCACGTCGACCAGCGCGAACGCGATCGTGACACCGAGGCCGGAGAGCGCGGCCCAGGCGAAGCGCGGGAAGGTCAGCCAGCCGCCGGTGGTGATCGCCGCGGCCACGCACACCCCGGCGGTCAGGGCGATCGCGCCGACCGGGTCGGCCCCCAGATAGGGGCTGCCGACCATCACCACGCCGACGGCGCCGAGCAGCACCACCAGCACCGGGCGCCAGCGCTTGTCGATCCATTTGACCGACGCCCCGGCCAGCACGAGCAGCCCGGCCACGAAGACGCCGAGGCCGACGCCGCCGACCCCGGCGTAGCGTCCGCCGTGCACCGCCGAATAGCCGGCCACGCCGTTGAGCTGCAGCTGGGCCCCGGTGAGGAGGTCGAAGCCGACCACGACGGTGGCGATGACCGAGGTCGCGCCGAGCGGCCAGAGCCGGTGCGGCCAGCGCGGGGCGAACCGGACGAGCGCGGTGCCGATCGCGATGAACAGGGCCGTCACGGTGCCGAAGACCCAGGCCGGGTGGGAGTTGCGCCACCACGGGGTGGCGTCGGCGACCAGCGCGGCCGGGATGGCCAGCGCGGCGGCGATCAGCGCGAGCTCGAGCGCGGCCACCACGCGCCGCGGCGGCAGGGCGGGCCCGCGCGGGCCGGCGTGCCTGCGGGCGCGCACCATCACCGGGATGGCCAGCAGGAACAGCAGAATCTGGAGGCCGGCCAGGACCCGGAAGAAGATCTCGGCCACCGCGTTCTGGGCGACCGAGCGCTGGTCGGCGTTGTGCACGCCCAGCATCGCGTCGGTGACGTCGGCCGGCCTGTCCTCGACCACGGTGACGCTGCGCCCGGCGAACAGCTTGTCGGGCGAGGCCTTGCCCAGCGCGGTCAGCACCGTCGGGGCGAGGTCGATCAGTTGCAGATAACCTTCGCGGCCGGTGCCGGCCGAGGTCAGCCAGCCGCCGTTCCAGCCCTCGCCCTCGGCGATCGCCACGTGCAGCCGGTTGGAGCGCTCGGTGTCCGAGACGCCGGCCACGATCAGCAGCGAGCGCTGCGGCCGGGCGGCCAGCACCCGGGCCAGCGTTGCGTCGGCCACCCGCACCTGCTGGCGGCGCTGCTCGCCGGAGCCGGACACGGCGCCCAAGTCGACCACGCTCAGGTTGCACTCGGAGAGCAGCCCGCCGCCGTCGGCCGGGAACTCGGGCTGGTATTTGTCGACCCGGCCGAACGGGCGCGCGGCCGCCATCGCCGCGCCCGCCCCGAAGGCGTACGTGCAGCGCACCGACTCGGCCAGGGCGCCGGGCACGGCCCCGTACGGGAGCCGGTCTTGATTGTTCTGGACGACCGAGCGCTGTTCGGTGAGGCTGGCGCCGATGTCGTCGGGCCTGGTCAGGGCGGGCTGGGCGGGCTCGCAGACGCTGCCGGTGGTGTGCCGGGGCCAGGCCGCGTAGTTGCCGGCGCCGAGCGTGAGCCACCCGTCGGAGGGACACGTCACCCGCATCGCCGAGCGCACCGACAGCCAGCCGATCGAGCCCTTCGTCGCCTCCTGCCACAGGGTGGGTGTGCGCTGCGGGTCGAGATCGTCCCAGCGCAGCCCGGCCGACCCGGCCACGATCACGTAGTCGGCGCTGCCCGGGTTGGTCTGGCTGTCGGGCCGGATCGCCAGCCCGGCCAGCCCGGCCACCGCGATCAGGGCCACCGCGAGATAGGGGAGCCAGCGCGCGCGCCGGCGCAACCGGTCGAGGATCAAGAGCTCGTCACTTCCCCGTACGCGGCCAGGACGTCGGCCACCGTGTCGGACTCCCCGGGCCAGGTCGCGGCCTGCTCGGGCCCCCGGGCGGCGTAGTCGGCCCGCAGCTCGGGGTCGGCCAGCATCGCCCGGACGGCGTTGTCGAGCGCGTCCACGTCGTCCGGCGGGATCAGCATGGCCGCGTCGCCGACCAGGCCGGGCAGCCCGCCCACGGCCGTGCTGATCAGCGGCACGCCCGCCTCGAGCGCCTCCTGGGCGAACAGCTGCCGGGCCTCCCAGTCGCTGGTGATCACGGCCAGGTCGGCCCCGAGCAGCAGGTCGGCCACGTCGTTGCGCCGGCCCAGCAGGTGGAACGGGGCGCGTTTCTGCGAGGCGAGCTGGGCCAGCTCCATGTAGCTGGGGCCGGAGCCGGCCACCACGACCACCGGCGCCGGGTCGAGCTCACGCCAGCGGGCGGACGCCTCGACGAGCAGGTCGTAGCGCTTCTGCGGGTGCAGCCGGCCGACCGAGAGGATCAGCGGGGTCCGCGGCGGCAGCCGGAACTCGGCGCGCACGGCCGAACGGGTGCGCCGCGGGTTGGGCAGGGTCGGCGCGGCGACCGCCCCGAGCCGAGCCCGGCGGGCGCCCAGCGTGGTCGCCCGCTCCACGAGGTCTTCCGAGGCGCCCAGGGTGAGCGTGGCGCTGCGGGCGACCACCCGCTCGACCAGGGCCGCAACCTGCCCGCGCAGGCCGCGGACCAGCACGGCGTTGTGCCAGGTGACGACCAGCGGCGCGCCCGCGCGGGCGAGCTGGGCGACGAACCCGGCCCGGAAGCCGTGGGCGTGCACGACGTCGGGCCCGCGGGCGGCCAGGGCGCTGCGCAGCTGGCGGACGGCCCCCGCGTCCTGCGGGCCGGGACTGGCCGGGATCTCGACGGCGGCGAAGGTGGCCCCCGCGGCGGTGAAGCCGAACAGCTCGTCGGTGGCCGCGGGGCCGCAGACGAGCACGTCGCAGCCGGCCGCGACCAGGCCGCGGGCCAGCGACGCGACGTGCTGGCCGACCCCGCCGGTGCTGGACGCCAGCACCAGAGCCACCGAACCACGCCAGTCGTCGCCCACGAATTCTCCTTCTAGGCCGAGCGGCGCCGCAGCCGGCGGGCCAGCGGCGCCAGGTCGTGCCGGGCCAGTGGGTAGACGACGCCCACGAAGACCACCAGCACGGCGAGCCCACCCAATATGCCTTGCACAATGCTGCCGAGAACCTGGGGGGTCGGGCCGAACAGGCCGCCCAGCCCGGCCACCACGCCCCACCCGGCGAGCGCGGCGAGGCCGGCCGCGAGCACTGTGACCAGCGTGGTGCGGCCCAGGCCGGCCAGCGCGGCCGCTCCGGCGTGCCGGCGGACGGCCAGCACGAGCAAGAGTCCGATGACCGACATGCCGATCGCGTTGGCCAGGCTGAGCGCCAGCACCTGGCGGTTGTCCCCCAGCACCGTCAGGGCCAGCGCGGAACCGGCCGCGACGACCCAGCCGACCGCTGTCGAGAAGGCCGCCGCGGAAGTGGCGCCGCGGGCGTAGAGAGCCCGGGACAGCAGGGCGAAAAGGGCGTAACCGAGCAGCCCCGGCGCGAACCCGACGATGCCCGACGAGGCGGGGCCGGCGGCGATCAGGAAGGCGGCCGGACCGGCCACGGCGATCAACACGGCCACTCCGAGCCCGGCCAGCAGCATGACCGACCTCGCGGTGCCCGACAAAGCTTGCCGGTACGCCTCGTCGTCGCCCCGGCTCGCGGCGGCCGACAGGGACGGGTAGACGGCGGTCGCCACCGGCACGGCCAGCACCGCCCAGGGCAGCAGGAAGACCGTCTGCGCCGCGTTGTAGAGCGAGAGGTCGCCGTCGCCGGTCAGCAGCACGATCGCGGCCAGCGTGATCAGTTGCTGCGAGCCCACCGTCACCGCGCCGGCCCAGCCCAGCCGCACCGCCTGACGACCCTCGTCGCCCGGGAACCGCAGGCTCGGCCGCAGCCGCAGGCGCAGCCGCCGCAACGGAATGAAAAGGCACAGCGCGAGCACCACGACCCCGCACGTGGTGCCGACCGAGAGGAACAACTCCCCGGTGCGGGTCAGCCCGCCCAGGCCGGTCTTGGTTCCGTCGATCACCGCGTAGGACAGGTAGGCGCCCATCACGGTGACGCTGGACAGCAGCGGAGCGATCACCGGCCAGGCGAAGCGGTGGTGGGCCTGGAGCACGCCGGTGAGCACGATTCCCACGCCGTACAGGGGGAGCTGGGGTGCGAAGACCCGCAGCATGCTCGCGGCGGTCTCCTGGTGAGCGGCCGGCAGGTCGAGCAGGCTCGCGATCGGGCCGGCCAGCAGGGCGACCAGCCCGGCCAGCGGCACGAGCAGAACCAGCACCCAGGTCAGCAGGGCCGAGGACACCGCGTCGACCCGCTCACGGTCCCCGTTGGCCACCGCGCCGGCCAGCAGCGGCACGACCAGGCTGGCCAGGGCGCCCCCGGCAACGAGCTCGAAGACGATGTTGGGGATCGTGTTGGCGGCGTTGTAGACGTCGCCCAGGTTGGTGGGCCCGACCGTGTTGAGGAAGACGAACGTGCGGCCGAACCCGGCCAGCCGCGCCACCACCGTCAGCACGGTGATCAGCGCCGCGGCCCCGGCGATCTTGACCGCGGGGGCCTTCGTCAAACCGTGCCCCGGCTGACGCTCCCGGTCGGCCCCCGCCGGCCCAGCTCGTCGACGCGGCGCAACCACGGCGTGTCCTGGATGACCTTGGTGAAGCTGACCTTTTCGCTGGCCGCGGTGAGCGCGCCCAGCACGGTCAGCGCGGCCAGCCGCCCGGCCGGGCCGCTGCGGGCCACCAGGGCCACGCCGAGCAGCGCGCCCAGCGCGTTGGCCCCCGAGTCGCCCAGCATGATCTCTTCGCCCAGATCGTCGGGGAGCAGCGCGGCCGAGGCGCCCAGCGTGCCCGCCGCGACCCCGCCCGAGCGGCCCAGGGCCAGCGGGGCGCCGATGAGCGCGCCCGCTTTGAGAGCCCGCCCGGGGCGCAGGTCGAGCAGGTTGACCACATTGGCCAGGCCGGCGATGACACCCGCGCCCAGCAGCACGTCGGCGGCCCGCCCGGCCCGGCTCGGCCGCGTGCTGCCGATCAGCGCGCTGGCCACCAGCCCGGCCGCGCCCACCCCGGCGATCTTGACCAGGCCGCTGGTGACCCGGCCCTCGCGCAGCGCGCCCAGGTGCCCGGCGAAGCCCTTGGCCGCCTTCTGCTCGGGCCGGTTGCCGGCGACGTCGTCGTAGAGGCCGACCGCGCCCGAGACCGCCCCGGCGGTGACCGCGGCGGCGGCCAGCCGGCCGCTGCCCGCGCCGAGCGCCGCGGCCGTGCTCGCGCCGAGGGCGAGCGCCGGACCGCCGGCCAGGGTGACCGTGCGGCCGTGGAAGTTGGTGCGCTCGAGCGCGCCGGCGTGCTGGTCGCGCCGGATCCAGGCGAGCGCGGCCCGGGCGACGGCCGCGCCGGCGACCAGCGAGCGGAGGGTTGCCATGGGCAGGAAGTCTAGAGACCCGCCGCTACGACGCGGCCTTGGGCACCAGCGACGCGGCGCCCGCGGCCAGGCCGTAGTGGCCGGTCTTGTCGTCGACCACCCGCTCGACGGTCGCCATCGCCGAGGCGACCTGGCCGTCGGTCGTGCTCACGTTGTCCACCGTGGAGATCTTTTTGTTGAGCGTCGGGTCGCCGCGCACGGCCGAGATGAGGTTGCCCTCGCCCACGCCGACCCCGGCCACGATCAGCCGGCGCTCGTCGCTGAACTGCTCGGCCATGCTGACCAGCGACTGCGCCTTCTTCGCGGCGTCCTTGTCGACGGCGGGGGCGCCGGTGATGATCAAGGTGGCCTCGGCCCCGCCGACGGCGTCGTCCTCGACCGCGATGTAGCTCGCCTTGGTGTACGCCGTAAGGACCGCGGTCACGTCGGCCGCCGACGGCTGCGTGACCGGGGCCGCGCCGGCGACCGAGGGCCGCTGCAGCAGCGCCAGGGCGAGCTGCGCGCTGGCCGTCTCGACGCCGTTGCTGTTGACCGGCAGGTCGGCCGTGCTGATCGTCGGCTGCGACGTCACGCTGGCCAGGTCGAGCAGCTCGAGCTCGACCGCGGGGTCGAAGAACTTGTCCTGCACGGTGACCTTGGCCGTGACCGTGACGCCGGTGATCGCCAGCATCTGGATCACCTTGTCGGCGTACTGATCCGTGCCGGGCAGCGCCACCACGGCCAGCTTGCGCCCGGCCAGCTTGCCGTCGAGCAGGGCCGGGGCGATCTCGGTGGCGAACTCCTGGCTGCGGTTGATCTCCTCGCGATACTGGTTGATCTCGTCGCGCTTGTTCGACAGGTCCTTGTTGAGCGCGGTGATCTGGCTCTTGAGGTTGTCGGCGACCGGACCGTTGAGCGCGGCCGTGCCCACGACCAGGCCGATGGCCAGGGCCAGGAAGACGGCGGTGAGCGACACCACGTGGTACCGGAAATTGATCACGACGAGAGCCCCGTTAGAAAAGATGGCCGAGCTGGAAGACCAGATTGTCCCACCACTCGGAAACCACGGTCAGGTACGCCTTGCCGACCGTGGACACCGCCACCGCGGACGCCATCGCCGCGGTCGCCGAGAGCACGAGCAGCAGCAGGGCCGACCCGGAGATGTTCTGCTTGTAGAGCCGGCTCACCCCCTTGGCGTCGACCAGCTTGCCGCCGACCTTGAGCCGGGTCAGGAACGTCGAGGCCATGCCGCCGCGGCCCTTGTCGAGGAACTCGACCAGGTTGGCGTGCGTGCCCACGGCCACGATCAGGGTCGCGCCCTTGTCGTCGGCGAGCAGCATGGCCAGGTCTTCGCTCGTGGCGGCGGCCGGGAAGGTCAGCGCGGCCACGTCGAGCTTGTGCACCCGCTCGAGACCGGGGGCGCGGCCGTCCGGATAGGCGTGCACCACGACCTCGGCCCCGCAGCGCAGCACGTCGTCGGTGACCGAATCCATGTCGCCGATGATCATGTCGGGCGTGTAGCCGGACTCGACCAATGCGTCGGCGCCGCCGTCGACGCCGATCAGCACCGGCTTGTATTCGTGGATGTAGGGCCGCAGGACGTCGAGGTCGTCCTTGTAGTCGTAACCCCGGACCACGATCAGCACGTGCCGGCCGGCGATCTGGGTGCGCACGTCGGGCACGCCGACGCCGTCGAGCAGCAGCTCCCGCTCCTGCTTGAGGTAATCCATGGTGTTCGCGGCGAACGCCTCGAGCTGCACCGACAGGCCCTCGCGGGCGTCGGCCATCGACCGGGCCACGGTCTCGGCATCCTGCCGGACGCCCGAGCCGACCGGCTCGCCGTCGAGCAGCACGCTGTCGCCCTCGATGACCACCGAGTCGCCCTCGCGCAGCCGCTCGAAGATCTCCTCGCCGAGGTCGTCGATCAGCACGATGCCGTTTTTGATCAGCACCTCGGGGCCGAGATTCGGATAGCGGCCCGAGATCGACGGCTTCGCGTTGAGCACCGCGGCGACCCCGACGGCGACCAGCGCGTCGGCGGCCACCCGGTCGATGTCGACGTGGTCGATCACGGCGATCTCGCCGGGGCGCAGCCGGCCGGTCAGACGCTTGGTCCGGCGGTCGAGGCGTGCGGTGCCGGCGAGGGCATCGGGATCGGTGCTCCGCGCGCGGCGCAAGGTGGGAAGTCGCATCACGGCCATCCTGACATGCCGTATCACGCGCCTGGCACGCGACATGCGCGATCTCACCCACTAAAGGGGCATTTGCCCCGCTCGTCCCTCTCAGTCATGGTGCCATGACCGAACGCCCTGCTCAGGCCCTTTTCTCGCGGCCCGCGACGGCCAGCAACTCCTCCGCGTGCGCGATGCCCAGATCGGAATCGGGCAATCCGGCCAGCATGCGGGACAGCTCGCGCGCCCGCTCGGTCTCCTCGACGACGCGCACCCCGCTGGTGGTGATCGCGCCGCCGGTGTCCTTGGCCACGACCAGGTGCCGGTCGGCGAACGCGGCCACCTGCGGCAGGTGGGTCACCACCAGCACCTGATGGGTGCGGGCGAGGCGGGCCAGCCGCTTGCCGATCTCGACCGCGGCGGTGCCGCCGACCCCCGAGTCGACCTCGTCGAAGACCAGCGTCTCGGGGCCGCCGGCCCCGGCGAACACGACCTCGATGGCCAGCATCACCCGGGACAACTCGCCGCCGGACGCGCCCTTCTGCAGCGGCAGCGACGGCGCGCCGGGGTGGGCCACCAGCCGCAGCTCGACCTCGTCGGCGCCGTCGGGGCCGAGCGCCGGCTCGTCCTTGCCGACCGCGCGCGGCACCACGGCCACCTCGACCCGGGCGTGCGGCATGGCCAGGCCGGCCAGCTCGACGCTGACCGCGTCGCTGAAGCGGACCGCGGCCTCGGTGCGCGCCTCGGTCAGGCGGGTGGCCAGCTCGGTCACCTGGGCCTCGAGCCGCTGGCGTTCCTTGTCGAGCTCGTCGAGCAGCTCGTCGGACGAGTCGAGCGCGGCCAGCTTGGTGCGCGCCTCCTCGGCCCAGGCGATGACACCCTCGACGTCATCGGCGTACTTGCGGGTGAGCGCGCGCAGCTCGGTGCGGCGCTCGTAGATCTGCTCGAGGCGGGCCGGGTCGGCGTCGAGGCCGCCCAGATAGGCCGACAGCTCGGCCGAGACGTCACCGACCAGGGTCGCCGCCTCCTCGATGCGGCCGGCCAGCTCGCCCAGCATCGGGTCGACCTGGGCCTGCGCCTCGAGGGTGCGCCGGGCCGTGCCCAGCAGCTGGGTGGCGTCGGGCGTCTCCTCGGTCACCTCGACCCCGCCGGCCAGCGCCTGGGCGGCCAGCGACGCGGCGACCCGCAGGCCCTCGGCGTGCTCGAGACGCTGCACCTCGGCCCGCAGGTCGTCGTCCTCCCCCGGCTGGGGGTCGACCCGGCTGATCTCGTCGAGGCCGAGCTTGAGCAGGTCGGCCTCCTGCGAGCGGGCGCGGGCGTTGCGGCGGCGGTCGGCCAGGTCGTCGGTCACCGCCCGCCAGCGCACGTACGCCTCGCGATAGGTCTCCAGGAGCTTCTCGTGCTCGGGGCCGGCGAACCGGTCGAGCGAGGCCCGCTGCTCGGCCGGGCGCAGCAGGCGCAGCTGGTCGGACTGGCCGTGCACCGCCAGCACGCGCTCGCCGAGGTCGGTCAGCATCGACACCGGCATGCTGCGGCCGCCCACGTGCGCCCGGGAGCGGCCCTCGATAGTGACCGTGCGGCTCAGCAGGACCGTGCCGTCGTCGTCGACCTCGCCGCCGGCCTCGGACACGCGGGTCGACACCTCGCCGGCCAGCTTGCCGCCGAGGCGCAGCCGGCCCTCGACCACCGCCCGGCCCGGATCGGCGCGCACCCGCCCGGCGTCGGCCCGGCCGCCGAAGAGCAGGCCCAGACCGGTCACCACCATGGTCTTTCCGGCACCGGTCTCACCGGTGATGACGTTCATGCCCGCCGTCAGCCGCAGCGTCGTGTCGTCGATGACGCCGAGCCCGGTGATGCGCAGTTCCTCCAGCACAGGGCAGACAGTATCGGTGCCCCCCGACATTTGCCCACCGCGGGTTGCACCACCGGTCAGCGCTTGCTGCCGCGCCACCCCTCGACCGGCAGGGCGAACTTGGCCACGAGCACGTCGGTGAATGGCCGCGGCTGCAGGCGAACCAGCCGTACGGGCAGCTGACCGCGCTCGACGGTGACCTTGGCGCCCGGCGGCAGGTCCCAGGTGCGGCGTCCGTCACAGCAGAGCACCGCGAACGAGGTGTAAGGGTCGACGGTCAGCGCGAACGACGACGTCGGCGCGGTCACCAGCGGCTTGCTGAACAGGGCGTGCGCGCTGATCGGGACCAGCAGCAGCGCCTCGACCTCGGGCCAGACCACCGGGCCGCCGGCCGAGAACGCGTACGCCGTGGAGCCGGTCGGCGTCGCGCAGACCACGCCGTCGCAGCCGTAGCGCGCGAGCGGGCGCCCGTCCACGTCGACCAGCAGCTCGAGCATCTGGGCCCGCTGCCCCTTCTCGACGCTGACCTCGTTGAGCGCCCACGACTCGGCGATCACCCGGCCGCCGTACTCCGCGCGCACGTCCAGCGTCAGCCGCTCGTCCACCTTGTACGAGCCGTCGACGACGTCCTTGACGGCCTGGTCGAGGTGGTCGATCTCGGCCTCGGCCAGGAAGCCGACCTTGCCCAGGTTGATGCCCAGCAGCGGCGCCTTGACCGGGCGGGCCAGCTCGGCGGCGCGCAGGAACGTGCCGTCGCCGCCCATCGCCAGCACGATCTCGACACCCTCGGCCGCGGACGGCGAGGGGCCCTCCACCGTGGTCACCTCGGGCGGCAGGTCGAGATCGGCCACCTCCTCGGCGATGACCCGCACCTCGAAACCGGCCGCCAGCAGATCCTGAGCCACCGTACGGGCGTGCTGGGTGCTCTGCCGCCGGCCGGTGTGCGTGACCAGCAGGGCCGAGCGCGTCATGTGTCCTCCAAGGGGGCGGCCGGCTGCTCCGGCCCGGCAGAAGCTACCTTGGCCGCGGGCCCGGCGGCGACCACTTCTTCGATCTCCGCCCGATCGGCGGCGGGCGCGTCCCGGCGGAACCAGACGAAGAACTCGACGTTGCCGCTCGGCCCCGGCAACGGGCTGGCGGCCACCTGAGCCACGCCTAGGCCCAGCTCGGCGGCGGCCTGCGCGACGTCGAGCACCGCCTCGGCCCGCAACTGCCAATCCCGGACGACGCCGCCCGCGCCGACCCGTTCCTTGCCCACCTCGAACTGCGGCTTGACCATCAGCGCGAGGTCGCCGGCGGCGTCGGTGCAGGCCGCGAGGGCGGGCAGCACCAGCCGCAACGAGATGAACGAGAGATCCGCCACAGTCAGGTCGACGAGACCGCCGATCGACTCCGGCGTGATCGCCCGGACGTTCGTGCGCTCGAACACCACGACCCGCTCGTCGGTGCGGATCGGCCAGGCCAGCTGGCCGTAACCGACGTCGACCGCGACCACCTGGCGGGCGCCGGCGCGCAGCAGCACGTCGGTGAAGCCCCCGGTCGAGGCGCCCGCGTCCAGGCAGCGCCGGCCGGTCACGGCGAGCCCCCGCGACCCGAAGGCGGCCAGCGCGCCGGCCAGCTTGTGGCCGCCCCGCGAGACGTAGTCGGTCGCCGGGTCCTCGCCGGTGACCAGCACCGGGTCGGCCGGGTCGATCATCGCGGCCACCTTGCGGGCCACCGTGCCGCGCACCTGCACGCGGCCGGCCTCGACCAGCGCGGCGGCCTGCTCGCGCGAGCGGGCCAGCTTGCGCCGCACCAGCTCGGCGTCGAGACGGGCACGACGGGCCATCAGCGCCTCACCGGTCGATGCTCGCCAGGGTCTCCTGGAGAACCTGGTGCGCCGCCTCGTATTCGGCGATCTGCTCGGCCGGGGCGAGGCGGGCGGCGTTCGCCAGCGAGCGCAGCACCTCGTCGACCGCCGGGTGGCCGGTCTGCTCGACGATCCGCCCGGTGGCCTCGTCGACCGCCGGGGGCAGGCTGACCGGGCCCGCGCCGGGTGCGCCCTGGGGGTGCAGCGGCGGGCGCGGCGGCGGCCCGGGACGGAAACCGCCGGGCATCGGGCCGGGCTTGGGAAACGTCATCGGCTCACGCCTCCCCGGTGGCCGGCAGCTCGGTGGCCGCCGCGGCCTCGCGAACACCGGCGGTGGGCGCGTCGGCGGTGCCGGCCGGCGCGGGCGGCGTCGTCTTCTTCGCGGCGGCCTTCTTGGCCAGCGCCTTCTTCGCCGCCGTCTTCTTGGCCGGGCCCGCGCCCTGGGCCTCGGCCCGCTTGGTGGCCGGGGCCGCCTTCGCGGTCGCCTTCACCTCGTCGGGCAGCACCTCGGTGGGCGGCGGCACGGCCTTGGCCGGCGCCTTCTTGGCGACCGCCTTCTTGGCCACGGCCTTCTTCGCCGGCGGCGTCGGGCCGGGCGCGGTGTTGGCCGGCGGGGTGGCCGGGACGGTGCCCGCCGACGGCATCTTGTTGGGCGCGGCCTTCTTGGCCACCGCCTTCTTCACGGCCTTGCGCGGCAGCGGCGCCGGCTCGTCGATCCGCGTGCCACCGACACCCTCGCTGGGCGCGTCGACCGCCGGGCCGCCCTGCGCGCGCGACTCGGCCTCGCGCAGCTGCCGTTCCAGATCCCGTACGCGGCCGGTCAGCTCGGTGACCTCCTCCGCGGTGGCCAGCCCGACCACGCCGAGCGCCTTGTCGACCTCGTAGCGCACGATGTTGGTGAGCGCCTCACGATTGGCCATGCCGGCCGACAGCAGATCGTCGACCAGTCCCTGCAGCTGCGTGGCCGTGGCCCCGCCCCGGTTCACCAGCTCGCCCGCCACCTTCTGGGCGCGCTTACGCGGTGCTTCGGTCAGTCCGAGCGCCATCTCCAGATACGCCCGCCATGCGTCCGGCATGTTCCGCTCCTCTCGCGGCTCGTCGGGTGCCACGCTACCGGGCGGTCGACACCAGATCGTGAGGTACGGTGCGGTACGCCGACCGCATGTCGCGAAGAAGGAGTCCGATGGCCACCGTGGACGAGTGCCGGCAGGCGCTGCACGACCTTGCCGCACGCCTCGAGAGGAATGCCGAGACGCGCGGCAAGCTCGACTTCGACCGCTCGCTGGCCTGCCGCGTGCCCGATCTCGAGACGGCCTTCCACGGCCGGCTTGCGGACGGGTTGCTGACCGGCATCGCCGACGGCGACGACCCCAAGGCCAAGATCGCCCTGATCGCGAACAGCGACGACCTGATCGCCCTGGTCGGGGGCCGGCTCGACGTCACCCGCGCGGTCACCAGCGGCCAGGTGAAGATCAAGGCGAACCCGTTCGACCTGTTGAAACTGCGCAAGCTGCTCTGAGGGCGGGCAGCTGCCAGCCCTCCGCGAGCCGCGACGGGTGCACGTTGACCCCGCCCCCGAAGAACTCGCAGAACTTCATGACGAGCGGGTCCCAGCGCAGCGGGTCGATGTGGACCGTGCCCGGCACGAGCAGGTCCTCCTCCACGTGCGTGCGCAAGACCTCGATCTCGTACGTGGTGGCGCCGCCGGAGGCGAGCCGATGCGTGCCCGCGACCCGGCCCTCGAGCTGGATCGGGCACTCGGCCACCCGCGGCGGCGTGACCAGGTCGGACGCCTGCTCGGTGAGCCCGCCGAGCGCGAACTTGTCGGCCACGTGGCGATAGCCCTGCGCCGCCTTGCCCGCCGGCACGTCCGGCCGCCCGGTCGTCATGGCGATCCGGTCGACCGCGGCCGCCAGCGCCGACGACGGCAGGTTGAGCACCACCTCGCGCTCGCGCAGCAGGTTGGCCGCCGTCCGGCTGCGGTCGCCCATCCCCAGGATCGCGGTCTGCCCGAGCCACCACGCGGACGACATCGGCGCCAGGTTGGCCGTCCCGTCCTCGTTGACCGTGCTGAGCAGCACCACGGGCGTGCCGAAGTAGAGAACTTTCAGACCGGGTACGACGTGCATCGTGAGCCTCTCGTCGGGTGAGGCTCCATGCTCGCCCGCGGCCCCCGGCCGGCGCTGGCGTCTTTCGGACGTCGCGTCCCGGGCGGCTCGGACCCGCGCCTCAGCCCAGTTCGGCCCGCAGTTCGTCGGCCTCCGGCCAGCCCAGCTCGCCGTAGAGGACGGCCGCCCGGTCGTAGTGCGGGCGCGCGGTGCCGGGATCGCCGAGCGCCCGATGGGCCCGCCCCAGGCCGGCGTGGGCGCGGGCGTGCTGATCCGGCATGCCGATCTCGACGGCGATGGCGTGGGCTGCAGTGTGGTGGGCGACCGCCTCGGCCGGACGGCCCGTGACCCGCGCGGCCTCGCCGAGCCCGTTGCGCGCCCACGCTTCGCTGTCGGTGTCGCCCAGCTCGCGGAAGATGCTCAACGCCTGCTCGTGGTGCTCGGCCGCCCGCGCCGGCTCGCCCATGCGCAGGTGCAACGAGCCGAGCTCGTCGAGCACGCCGCCCTCCCCGCCGCGGTTGCCGAGATGCCGGTGCAGAGTCAGCGCCTGGCGCAGGTGCTCGCCCGCCGGCCCGTACCCGCCTGCCTTGGCCTCGACCACGCCCAGGCCGTGCAGCATGTGGGCCTCGCCGATCCGGTCGCCGACCTCACGGCACAGCGGCAGCGCCCGCGCGTAGTGCTCGACCGCCTCGTCGTAGCGGCCCGACCGTTGCGCCAGCAGGCCGAGGCTGCCCAGCTGGCTCGCCTCCCCGATCCGATCGCCGACCTGCCGGTACAGCGCCAGGCCCTGCCGGTGGTAATCGGTCGCGGCCGGATAGTCGCCGGCCCGCTTCGCGATGATCCCCAGGTTGCTCACCACGCGGGCCTGCCCCTCGGCGTCTCCGGCCCGCCGGAACAGCTCCAGGGCCTTCCGGGAGTGTTCGGCCGCCGGCCGGTAGCGGCCCAGCCGCATGCAGGCGATGGCCAGGTTGGCCAGGGCGTGGGCCTCACCCACGTCGTCGGCGGTCAGGCGGGCGGCGTGCACGGCCCGCTCGTGCAGGACGAATCCGTCGTTGTAGTAGCCGCCGTCGAGATAGCGGAACAGCGCCCGGGCCATCCGGACGGCGTGGCCGGGCCAGCCCTGGGCAGCGGTGTGCGCGGCCATGGCGACCAGCGTCGGCCGTTCGGCGTCGAGCCAGGCCACGGCGGCGCCCTCCCCGGCCAGGGCGGGCAGCGGCGTGCCGATCGGCGGGATCGGCGGCCGCCGGTGCGCGTCGCCGGGGTGCACCGCGTCCAGGGCGGTGCCCGCGGCCGCCAGGTAGTAGTCGAACAGTCGGGTCAGGGCGGCTCGCCGCTCGGCCGGGCGCTCCTCCTCGACGGCCCGCACGGTCGCGTAGGCCCGGACGAGGTCGTGGAACGTGTACCGGCCCGGGGCGGCCTGCTGCAGCAGGTGGTCGGCCCGCAACGCGTCCAGGCCGGCCCGGGCCGAGCCGTCGTCGGCGCCGGTCAGAGCCGCGACCGCGTACGGGTCGAGGTCGTGACCCGGGTGCAGGGCGGCCAGTCGCAGCAGCCGGCGCTGCTCGGCGGGCAGGTGCCGGTAGGACAGGTCGAGGGCGAGCTCGACACCGTCGTCCAGGCGCCGGTCGCGGTGCCGCTCGTCGAGCCGTTCGGCGTGGTCGGTCAGCGTCCATCCCGGCGTGCTCCGGATGTGCGCGGCGATCAGGCCCAGCGCGAGCGGCAGATGCCCGCACCGGCGAGCGATGCGGGCGGCGGCGTCGGCGTCCGGCCCGACCGGCACATCCGGCACCGCGTCGAAAAGGAACGACACGGCCTCGTCCGGAGTGAAGACGTCGAGGTTGAGCCGGGTCGCCGGGCGCAGGCCGGTCAAGCTGCGGCGGCTCGTGACCACGGCCAGGCACCCGGAAGTCTCCGGCAGCAGCGGGCGCACCTGCTCGGTGGTGGCCGCGTTGTCCAGCACCACCAGCGCGCGGGTGCCGGCCAGCCGGTCGCGATAGAGGGCGCGACGGTCGGCCAGCTCGTGCGGAATCTGCTGGCCCGGCACCCCGAGCAGGCGCAGGAAGCCGTCCAGCACCGCCGACGGGTCGGCCGGGGGCTGCGCCGGATCGGGGTGGAACCCGCGCAGATTCACGAACAACACCCGCTCGTACGAACGTTCCCGGCGCAACTGGTGTCCGAGGTGGACGGCGAGCTGGGTCTTGCCGACGCCCGCCATGCCCTCGACCGCCGAGATCAGCACGGCGTCGCCGTCGGACCGCTCCCCCGGCGCGGCCCGGCGCAGCCGCTCGAGCTCGGCGCCCCGCCCGGTGAACCCGGCCAGCGGCGGCGGCAGAAAATCCTGCACGCGAACCTGCCCGGCCGCCTCGGTCTCGCCCGAGATGACCCGCAGCGCCTGCCGCCACTGGGTCACATATCCCTCGTCCGGGTGCAGCGCGTGCACGACGGCCAGCACCAGATCGGTGTTCAGCCGGCGGCGGCCCAGCTTGAAACAGTCGACCAGCGTGGACTTGCGGGTGAGCTCGCCCGCGGGACGGCCCGCGGCCACCCACGCCGCGTTGACCCGGGTGGTGATCGCGTCGTACGACGGGTCGCCGGCCCAGACCTTCAGCGACCGCAAGGCCTCGATCAGGTCGTCGAGGGTGCGAGCCCGGCCCGGGTCGGCGGGATCACCGCCCTGACTTCGGCCCGGGTCGGCGGGAGCGCCGCTCATGGCCGGATCGTACGGACTCGAACGGCCCGGCGTCGAGGCAGTTCTACAGCTTCCAGGCCGCCAGCAGGTCGCGGGCCTGATCCGACGCGCCATCGACGGCCGTCACCGGAACGCCGTCCCAGGTGACCGCGCAGAGCAGCCGCAACGCCACCACCGGGTCGCCCGAGCCGTCCAGGGTCGCCGAGTCGCCGTCGCGGGACACCCGCCAGCCGCCGGCCTCGTCCGCTCGCAACGGTACGGCGGCCTCCGCGGCCGGGCGGAACAGGCCAGACAGGTCGGCCGCCACGAACGTGGGCCGCCGGGCCGGCTCGGCGGCCAGCAGGTCGGCCGGGCCGCTGACGCCGGTCAGCACCAGCAGGCTGTCCATGCCCGCGGTGACGGCGCCCTGGATGTCGGTGTCGAGCCGATCACCGACGACCAGCGGCCGCTCGGCCTGCGACAGCGAGGCCGCGGTGGTGAACAGGGCCGGCTCCGGCTTGCCGACCACCAGGTCGGGCTCGCGGTCGAGGGCGGTGCGCAGCACGGCGACCAGCGACCCGTTGCCGGGCAGCGGGCCGCGCGGGCTGGGCAGCGTGCGGTCGGTGTTCGTGGCCACCCACATCGCGCCGCCCCGCACGGCCAGCGACGCCTCGGCCAGGATGCGCCAGCCCACCTCGGGGCCGTAACCCTGCACGACCGCCGCCGGCTTGTCGTCCGCCGACTCGACCAGGGTCAGGCCGGCCTCGGTGAGCTCGGCCCGCAGCGCGTCCGCGCCCACCACCAGCACCGGCGCGCCGACCGGGAGCTTCTCGGCGAGCACGGTGGCGGTGGCGCCGGCCGAGGTGAGCACCTCGGCCGGCTCGGCCGGCACACCCATGCCGGTGAGCAGGCCGGCGACGTCCGGGGAGCGCCGCGACGCGTTGTTGGTCGCGTACGCCACCCCGGTGCCCCGCCCGCGCAGCTGCTCGATCGCCTCGGGCGCGCCGGCGATCGGCTTGTCGATCAGGTAGACGACCCCGTCGAGGTCGAAGACGACCAGGTCGTAGCCGCCCGCCAGATCGTCGGCGCTCACGCCTGGGTGTTCTTCCGGTCGTCCTTGGGCTCGCTGGTGAACTCGTCGCCGGCGGCCTTCTCGTCCACGTCCGCCTGCGCCGGCTCGTCGGCCTTCGCCCGCGCGGCCCGCTCCTCCTCGAGGTCCTCGGCGTCGGCCTCGAGCTCCTCGGCCACGTCCTCGACGGCGACCGGGTCGGTGTTGACGTCGGTGTCCGCCACGGCCACCGGCTCGTCGTCCTCGTCGTCGTCCTCATCGTCGAGGTCGTCGAGGTCGTCGCGGGCCGCGCGGGGCTCGTCGTCCTCGTCGTCGAGGTCGTCCTCGTCGTCGTCGAACTCGTCGTCCTCGTCGTCGTCGAGGCCGGCCCGCGGCTCGTCGTCGCCGTCGAACTCGCCGTCCTCCTCGTCGGGCGTCGTGCCGGTGCGCGCGTCGCCGCCGGAGGGCTCGTGGTCCTCGTCCGCGATCGTGACGCCGTCCAGCTCGAGCAGGCGCTCGGCCGCGTCGGTCAGGCCCTCGTCGTCGGCAGTAGCGGCCCGGGTGAACCACTCCCGCGCCTCGTCGCGGCGGCCGGCGGCGAGCAGCGCATCCGCGTACGCGTAGCGCAGGCGGGCCGCCCACTCGGCGTCCTCGTCGGCCGTCAGCTCGCGAACCTGCAGCATCGCCACGGCCGCCTCGTGCTGGCCCAGGTCGCCCCGGGCGCCGGCCGCCACGATCAGCAGCTCGATCGCGCCGCTCTTGTCCATCTTCTCGACGTCGGCCCCGCGGAACAGGTCGATCGCCCGCTCCGGGCGGCCCAGCGCACGCTCGCAGTCGGCCAGCTCGGCCAGGTGCGTCTGCCGCCCGGTCATCCGGTGGTAGGTGCGCAGCTCGGCGATCGCGGTCGTCCAGTCCCCCGCCGCGTACGCCGCCAGGCCCACGGCCTCACGCACGACGGCGATCCGCGACGCGAGCCGCCGGGCCGCGATGGCGTGCTGCAGCGCGAGCTCGGAGTCCTCGTCGATGACCTGGCCGGCCGCGACGAGATGCCGGGCGACCTTGTCGGCGACGTCCCGCGACAGCGTCAGCAGCTCGGAACGGACCTCCTTGTCGAGGTCGGCCGCCTCGATCTCCTCAGGGATCTCGGGCGCGTGGAACGTCTGCGCCTCGTCCCGCTCGTCCTGGCCCGGGTGACGGCGCTCGTCCCGGTCGTCGCGGACCCGCGGACGCTCGTCGCGGTCACGGAAGCCACCGTCGCGGGGGCCGCGGTCGTCGCGGTCGCGGAAGCCACCGCGGTCGTCGCGGTTGCGGAAGCCGCCGTCGCGGGGGCCACGGTCGTCCCGGTCACGGAAGCCACCCTGGCGCGGACCGCGATCCTGGTAGCCGCCACGGTCCTGATAGCCGCCGCGGTCACGATCGCCGCCGCGGTACCCGCCCTGCGGACGGTCACCCTGGGGACGGTCACGATACGGCCGGTCACCCTGCGGACGGTCACGGAAGCCGCTGCCGCCACGGTTGCCGGGCCGGTCGCCCTGGGGGCGGTCGCGGAAGCCGCCACGGTCGCCGCCGCGGTCCTGATAGCCGCCCCGGTCCTGATAGCCCCCGCGGAAGCCGCCCCGGTCGCCCTGGTAGCTGCCGCGCGGGCCGCCGGACTCGCGGTCGCCCCGATATCCGCCCTGCGGACGGTCGTCCCGGTTCTGGTAGCCGCCACGGTCACGGTCGCCGCCTCGGAAGCCGCCGCCCTGGGGACGGTCGCCACGGTCCTGGTAGCCGCCGCGGTCACGGTCGCCGCCTCGGAAGCCGCCGCCGCCCTGCGGACGGTCGCCGCGGTAGCCGCCACCCTGGGGACGGTCGCTGCCGCCGCGGTAGCCGCCACCCTGCGGACGGTCGCCGCCACGGAAGCCACCACCCTGCGGACGGTCGCCACGGTCCTGGAAGCCGCCACGGTCACGGTCGCCGCCCCGGAACCCGCCGCGGTCGCCGCCACGGTCCTGATAGCCACCGCGGTCGCGGTCGCGGAAGCCGCCACCCTGGGGACGGTCGCCGCCGCTGCGGTAGCCGCCGGTCTGCGGGCGGTCGCCGCCGGCCCGATAGCCGCCCTGAGGCCGGTCGCCGCTGCCGCGGTAGCCGCCACCCTGCGGACGGTCGCCGCCGCGGAAACCGCCACGGTCGCCACCGGAGTAGCCACCGCGGTCACGGTCGCCGCCTCGGAAGCCGCCCCGGTCACGGTCGCCGCCGCCCGACACGCCACGGCGCTCGCCGCTCTGATAGCCGCCCTGGTAACCACCGCGGTCGCGGTCGCCACCGGAATAGCCGCCACGGTCGCGGTCGCCGCCCCGGAAGCCGCCACCCTGGGGACGGTCGCCGCCGCCCCGGTAGCCGCCACGGTCACGGTCGCCACCCCGATAGCCCCCACGGTCACCACCGGAGTAGCCACCGCGGTCACGGTCGCCGCCCCGGAAGCCGCCTCGGTCGCCACCGGAGTAACCGCCGCGGTCGCTGCCGCCGCGATAGCCGCCTCGATCACGGTCGCCGCCGCGGTTGCCGTCCCGGTCTCCGCGGTCCCGGTCGCCCCGGAAACCGCCACGGTCACCGTCGCGACCGCGGCCGCCTTGCCGCTCGTTGTCGCGGGGGCCGGAGCCGCCGTCGTCCTGGGGTCCAGTAGTCACGGATCAATCCTTCCGGTACGGCCGGCCCTCGGGTTGGCGGGCTCGCCTCAACGTTCAAAAGTACTCGGGGGCAGACATAGAAAAGCAGCCGAGGGCCGACCCCGGTCGGGGTGGCCCTCGGCTGTGACGTTAAGTCCGGCGGCGTCCTACTCTCCCACACCCTCCCGAGTGCAGTACCATCGGCGCTGGAGGGCTTAGCTTCCGGGTTCGGAATGAGACCGGGCGTTTCCCCTCCGCTATGACCACCGAAACAGCATTCAGCGGAACAATCCAGGTTGTTATCCAGCCGGCCCTTCCGGGCTGCTGCCAACCGGTTGTTCGTTTGCTGTGAATCACACAGTGGACGCGCTCATAAGTTTAGGGTGGTTAAGCCCTCGGCCTATTAGTACCGGTCGACTGAACCAGTTACCTGGCTTACATCTCCGGCCTATCAACCCAATAGTCTCTTGGGAGCCTTACCCACTCAAGGTGGTGGGATACCTC
>NZ_JAENHO010000001.1 GCF_016785085.1 Paractinoplanes lichenicola | reverse complement strand
TACTTGTTGTGGCAGTGTTCGCTGGGTTCGGTGTTGCGTGGAGCGGATGTGAGTGCTCACTTACGTGTTGGTGGTGGTCGCTGGGCTCGGCGGTTTCAGCGTTCCGATGTGAGTGCTCACTTACTTGTTGTGGCAGTGTTCGCTGGGTTCGGTGTTGCGTGGAGCGGATGTGAGTGCTCACTTACGTGTTGGTGGTGGTCGCTGGGCTCGGCGGTTTCAGCGTTCCGATGTGAGTGCTCACTTACTTGCTGTGGCAGCGTTCGCTGGGCTCGGCGGAGCGTGCATCCGATGTGAGTACTCACTTACCTGGTTGGAGGGCGTATCCAGCTTGGCCGGCTGGGACGAGCGAGCGTGCGGCGCCTGCATTTCTCGGCCGTTGATGGGGATGTGAGTGCTTACTTACCTGGTTTGTGAGTGCCCACCCGGTCCGCTGTTCCGATGTGAGCACTCACTTACCTGGGTGGTGACGGGATCAAGAGACGGTGAGCACGACCTGGCCGTACCGGGAAAGGCGGTGCTCCCCGTCATCGGTCGCGGTCAGGGTGAGGATGATTCGCTGCCCGGCTGTGGCGTCGGCGGGCACCGTGACGCGGGCCGTGCCGTTGGTCGTCGCGGTGACGGTCGGGGCCGTGGTGACGGTGCTGGCCTCGGAGTAAACAGTCCATGTGGCGGTCACCCGGTCGCGGTCCGGGTCGGTGACTCGGGCCCGGACGATGACGGTCTGACCGGGACGCGCGGACAGCGACGGCTGGCTGATCCGTACGGCCGGGGGGTGGTTGGCCTTGCCGTAGGCCGGGGTGACGCCCCAGTCGGCGCGGGCCGCGAAGTCGTCCTGGGCGGCCGGCACCCAGCGGTAGAGCGAGTACGCAGGTTCCGCCCGGCTCGTGACCGGATTGAGGTCGCCCTGCGGGGTGTAGAGGTTGGGGGTCGTGCTCGCGAAGCGTCCGCCCCAGCTGCCGAAGCGGAGGCCGTTGTCGATCAGCGGCAGGAAGGCGGGAGTGTCGCCCTCGGAGATCATGTCGTAGCGCTCGAACGGGCCGACGAAGTCGTACAGCCGCCAGGTGGCCAAGTCGTACTTGACGCCGGCCAGGCCGGGCTGCCATCCGAGCGCCTCCGACTCGCCGGCGAGGTGCTGGCCGTCGCCGATGAGGTGGTAGCCGGCCAGCAGGGGGCCGTGGCCGACCTTGATGTTGGGCTTCCAGAACGTGTGTTTGTAGTACGGCTTGATGCTCTCCGGGATGGCGGCGGCGTCCTTGCCACCGGTCCACGAGGTGAACGTGAAGCCCCAGTTGTAGACACGGATCCCGGGCCACGCCCGGCCGATGTAGTCGGCGTACGCGTTGTCCTGGTTGCCGATGGTGGCGATCACGGCCTTGCGGGTCACCTTGTCGCGGATGGCGTTCCAGCGCGGGGAGTTCTTGTACTGGTCCTCGATCGACAGCAGGGCCCGGGCGATGGTGTTCTGCCCGCCCCACGCCTGCAGCCACAGGTCACGCCGGTCGTCGTCGAGCAGGGCGGCCTTGATCAGGTCGGAGCCGGGGGTGTCGGCCGAGAAGTCGTTCTCGAAGTTGACATTGCCGACGGCCACTGTGGACCGCAGCTCGCGCGCCGAGGGGTAGCGGTTGTCGTGCTTACGCAAGTTGGGCAGGAGTCTGGCGTACTGGGCGATCTGCTGCTCGATCCACCGGTCGGGGTTCCAGCGCCAGGTGGTGGCGTCGGCCGAGTTCGCCGGTGTGCCCGCAGTCTGGCCGTTGAAGCTGGTGACGATGCCGGCCGCCATGGCCTGGGTGAGGGTGTGGCTGCCGTCGCCCTTCCAGTGATGCACCGACGACGAGTAGACCAGACCGTCGACGTCGATCTCGTTGGTGTAGTAGAGCAGCCGCATCATCGAGTTCATGTCGTCGGCTTCGCCGTCAGTGGTGATGATGGTGCGCGGCGGCGGGGAGGCGGCCTGAGCAGGGGCCGGTGACGCCACAAAGCTGGTGGCGGTCACCACGACTAGACCGATGGCTCGGAGAGACACGGAACCTCCTAAGGAGCGTGGAAGACGACGACAGGAGCGTGGAAGATGACGACGCGGGGTTGCCGGTCGGGGTCGGCGTCGATGGTTTCGCCGGAGCGCAGGCGCCCGGTGCCGGTGATGCGGCCAGTCCGAGGGTCGACGATGCGGTAGTCCGGTGGTGTTCCGCGCTCCTGCAGCATGCGCAGCGCAGCGCCGTTCTCCTGGTACACAATGTGCAGCAACCCAGCCACGAGCACACTTCGCGGGCTAAGAAAGGTCTCCCACTCCGGCACCATGTCGGTGGTCGGCAACTCGCGCAGAATCTTGCCGATCAGCCCGACGTAGGCAGAACCCTCATAGTCCAGCGCATCCCGCCAACTCCCCTTAGGCGCCAGGAAGTACGGCGCATGCCCCGGTTCGCCGTCGCGATGAACCCACTGCCAGATATTCGCCGCGCCGTAGACGACGCCCATGGTCGAGCCCGCGCACAGGTTGCTCCACGCCTCATGCCCCTGCCACCAACCGGCCGCCACGTCGGGATGGCCGGTGCGTTCGTAGCTGGGCTCGCCGTTCGCCACCGCCTTGACCGGCGTCTCGCGCCACATGTCGGCCACCCGTTCCGGCACATGCTCGCCGCCGTGGCCGGTTTGGCACCACTGGAAGTCGAGCCAGGGCGCGTCCTGGTGGGCGTTGGCCCTGGCGTGCGGGCGGTAGTGGATGCCGGTGGGCTGCCCGTAGCAGTCACTGTCGTGGACCGCCCGGCCGCCCGCCTCGATCTGGGGTTCGGTGCCGGCCCCGTCGGCGCCGACCAGATACACAGCCGGGCGTGCGCCGTAGCGAGCCACCAGATAACGGCAGTAGCGCGCGTATTCGTGGGGCGGCACGACCGTCCCCGCCACGTCCAGGCCTTTCCAGCCGAAGCCCTGGAAGACCGGTTGCAGCACCGGCACCAGACCGTGCTCGGCGAGGATGTCGAGCAGCCCGTCGAGGTATTGGAAGTAGCCGGGGTTCAGCTCGTTGAGCCGGCCGGTCGGCAGGTCCTCGAAGCCGACGTCGAAGCCCTCGTCGGCGCTGCGGTCGCGGGGCCCGGTCGCGCGCATGTCGGGCTGCACCGTCATCAGCAGCACGGCGTTGAAGCCCTTGGCCTGCCGGTCACGGGCATAGACCCGTACGTCGTCCGGGGTGGCCCGCCACGGCAGCGCCCACGCCGTGTCGGCGACCAGCAGCGCCGGGGTGCCGTCGGCGTGGACGAGGCTGCGGCCGCCGGGCGACATGCGCCAGAAACCGTGCCGGTGGAAGGGATCGGTGCTGTCGGCGGCAGCGACGTCGAGGTGGCCGGACACCGCGTGCAGCCCGGGGTCGGCCACGGTGGCGGTGGTGCTCCAGTGCCAGGTGCCGTGGCCGACCGGCGAGGCGAAGCGGACGCGCCAGGTCTGCCCGCCGTCGTAGAACGCCGGTCGGCGCAGGACGGTCCCGTCGGTGTGGGTGAACTGCGCCCACACGTCGATGGACCCGTACGGGTCGGGAAGTGCTCGTGAAGCGGTGAGCGTGATCTCGGCCTCGCGCCAGGGGTGGACTCTCATCCCTTGGACGCTCCGGCGGTGAGGCCGCCGACGATCCAGCGCTGCAGGAACGTGTAGGCGACGAGGATGGGCACGACGGCGATGAGGATGCCGGCGGCCAGGCCGGTGTTGTTGTTGGAGAACTGGCCCTGGAAGTTGAGCAACCCGACCGGGATCGTCTTGTGGGCGTCCGAGTTGAGCAGGATCAGCGCGAACAGGAACTCGTTCCAGGTCGCCACCGCGTCCAGGATGAAGACGGTGACCAGGGCGGGCGCCGAGAGCGGGAGCACGACGGTGAGGAAGATGCGCCAGGCGCCGGCGCCGTCGATGCGGGCGGCCTCGATGATCTCGTCGGGGATCTGCCTGATGAACGACTGCAGCACCAGCACCTCGAACGGGATGCCGAAGGCCAGGTACGGCCCGATCAGCCCGATCAGGCTGTCGGTGACCCCGGCGCTGCGGGCCATGACGAAGACCGGCACGATCGTGATGTAGATCGGGATCGTCAGGCCCAGGAAAACCGTGTACATGATGGCCGCGCCGAACCTGATGCGCAGCTTGGCCAGGGCATACGCGAGCATCGCGGAGACGAAGACGCCGAGCGGCACCTTGAGGATCAAAAGAATCAAGCTGTTCCGGTACGTCGTGGCGAAGTTGCCGATGTTCCACGCGTCGGTGAAGTTGTCGAGGGTGAACGTGCCGGGCCAGGAGAGCGGACCGTGCGAGATGAAGTCGGCCAGCGGCCGTACGGCGGTGATCACCAGCAGCACGAGGGGCGAGATCCACAGCAGGGCGACCAGAGTCATCACGACGGTGGCGCCGATCCCGCCGCGGCGCTTCTTGGCGACCGGCTGCTCGGCGGAGACGGCGGTGTCGGGCACTAGGAGTGTGGTCATACGGCGTGCTCCTTCGTCTGGGAGCGGACGTACGGAATGCTGACCGCGATCGCCACGACGGTGATCACGACGGCGATGGCGGTGCCGTAGCCGGCCTGGTTGTACTGGAAGACGTTGAAATACATCCAGGTGCCCATGACCTGGGTGGCCGTGCCCGGCCCGCCGTAGGTCATGGCGTAGATCAGGTCGAACACCTTGAACGAGTCGATCACCGACAGCGCGATGACCACGTAGTGCGCGGGCCGCAGACCGGGCATCGTGATGTGCCAGAACTGCTGCCACTTGCCCGCGCCGTCGACGGTCGCCGCCTCGTACAGGTCGGGGCTGATGCTCTGCAACGCGGCCAGGTAGAGCAGCATGGGGAAGCCGACGCGCAGCCAGATCGCGGCCACCATCGTCGCGCCGAGCGCCGTCGAGTCCTGGCCGAGCCACGGCTGGGCCAGGCTGTCGAGCCCGACCGCCCGCAGCGCCGCGTTGATCGCGCCGTACTGCGGGTTGTAGAGCCAGCCCCAGATCGAGGCGACGCTCACCAGCGGCAGGACAGCGGGGGTGTAGAAGATGAGCCGCAGGAAGGGTTTGCCGCGGACGGTGCCGTTGAGCACGACGGCCAGCGCCAGGCCGGCGACCACGGGGACGACGACGGTGACCACGGCCCAGATCAGGTTGTTGACCGCGGCCTGCCGGACGACCGGGTCGGCGGCCATGTCCGCGTAGTTGCCGAGGCCGACCACGTTGTAGCCGGCGCTGAGCCCGTCCCAGTCGGTGAAGCTGAACCACAGCGACGACAGCGCCGGATAGACCAGGAAGGCGAAGTAGACCAGCAGCGCGGGCAGGGCGAACGCCCAGGCGACCAGGCCCCCGTGCCTGGTCTTTCTCCTTGCCGGGACACCCATCGCCTAGTCCTTGTCCCAGGCCTTGATGACGTCCTGCATCTTCTTGGCGGCGTCGGCCGGGCTGGTCTTGCCCTGCAGCACGTCGCTCTGCACGGCGAAATACTGGTCGGCCTGCTTCTTGGGCAGCGCCTGGTCCTGGATGGTGTAGAACGGCTGCTTGCCCGGGCCCTGCGCCCACTCGTACGACAGGGGCAGCGTCGCCTGGTCGGGCTCGGCGCCGGTCACGACCGCGTTGGTGATCTTCAGCGCCTTGATGGTGTCGACCTGAACGAGGAAGTCGATGAGGGCGGCCGCCATGTCCGGGTTGCCGCTCTTCGCGTTGACCATGTAGCCCTCGACGAAGCCGGAGTGCCGGGCCGGGGTCTGGTCGGTTGGCAGCTGGAAGACGCCGAAGTCGTCGGACTTCTTGCCGCCGGCCTGGATGCCCTGCGCCTCGGTCCAGGCGCCGGTCATCGTGTAGGCGGCCTTGCCCTGCACGTACCAGTTCTCCACGTCGGCCGGGTCGAGCCCGACCGCGCCCTCGGGCAGCCACTTCTGGTCCTGCCACTTCTTGAAGTTGGTGAACGCGGTGACGACCTCGGGCCGGTCCCAGCTCTCGGCCCCGGTGAGCAGCTTGTCGTGCAGGTCGGGGCCGGCCGAGACCTCGAGCAGGTATTCGAATAGGCGCATGATGTCCCAGCCGTACTTGCCGCCCAGGCTGGCCGGGGTGATGCCCGCCGCGACGAGCTTGGCGTTGACCTCTTCCAATTCCCCGTACGTCTTGGGCGGGGCGCTGATGCCGGCCTTGCTGAACGCGGCCTTGCTGTACCAGCCGCCGATGCCGGCCCCGATGAACGGCACCCCGCCCTTGACCCCGCCGAACGTCATGCCCTCGATGGCGGCCGGGCTCAGCTTCGAGTCCCACCCGAACTTGGTGTAGTAGGCGCTCAGGTCCATCGACTGCTTGGCCTTGACGAACGGCGCGCCGATCTGGCCGCCCCAGATGCGCCACACGTCGGGGCCCTTGCCGCCCAGCAGTTCGGTGCGCAGCTTGTCGGGATAGACGGCCGCGCCCGAGCCGGGCAGCGAGTCCACCGTCGTGGTGGTCCCGTTCTTCTGGTCGAACGCCTTGACCTGGGCCTTGAGCAGGTCGACGGTCGAGTTGTCCTCGTAGGTGAACAGCCGCAGCGTCTTGGCTCCGGTGCCCGGCCCGCCGGTCGAGCCGGTGTCGGAGGATCCGGTGCCCGTGCAGGCGGCCAGGCCCGCGGCGAGGGCGGCCGCACCGCCCAGGCTGAGGAAGCGGCGCCGGCTGAGCTCGTTGTCGTTCATCGTCATCTCCTTGTCGGGGGAACTTGCGGGCGACCGGAGTGCTGCGACCGGCCGAAGCGGCGGATCTTGGCGAACATGTCCTCGAGCAGGAACCGGACGTCGACGGTCTCGACGACCCGGATGGGGTTGCCGGTGCCCGGCAGGTAGTGACCCTCGCGCCCGAAGCGGGGGGCCGGCACGGTGCGGAACTGGCCACCGCGCGGGTAGAGCAGCAGCGAGATCGCCGGCGAGTCGCCCAGCGAGCGCGACTCGATCGGCTCGGGGTGGTGGGTCGCGTTGAACTCGACGAGCTGCTCGATCAGGTAGTCGGCCAGCGGCGACGTGCCGCCGATCTTCTCCTCGAGCTCGGCGTAGCCCACCGAGACCTGGGAGTACACGTTGGACGGGACCTGCCAGACGGTGATGCCGGACCCGAAGACCACGTTGGCCGACGGGATGTCGTTGCCGAGGTTGAACTCCGGCCCCGGGTACGTCTCGATGCCGCCGTAGCCGACGCCGCCGATCCAGACGACGGTGACGTCGCGGTGCACGATCTCGGGGTCGAGCAGGATCGCCGCGGCCATGTCGGTCAGCGGGCCCAGGAAGGCGACGTAGAGCGGGCCCTCCTGCTTGCTCTCCTCGATGATCAGCCGGGCGCCGGGGCTGTCCTGCGGGGTGGTCTCGTCGGGCATCGCCTCGGCCGCGCCGTTGGCCACCGTCACCTTGCCCGCCAGGTCGAGCAGGTCGAGCAGCCGGTCGATCTCCTCGCGGGACTCCTGCATGCTGCGGTCGGTGCGGCGGTGGCCGAAGTGGGCCGCGATCAGACCGCGGACGTCCAGCGTGGGGGAGAGCAGCGCGTGGACGATCGCGTACTGGTCGTCGGCCTCGTTCTTGGCGTCGGTGTTGACGATGACCCGGCGACGGGAG
Organism: Paractinoplanes lichenicola; assembly: GCF_016785085.1. Classification (GTDB taxonomy): domain Bacteria; phylum Actinomycetota; class Actinomycetes; order Mycobacteriales; family Micromonosporaceae; genus Actinoplanes; species Actinoplanes lichenicola. The sequence continues at coordinate 1,023,063 of NZ_JAENHO010000001.1, read as the reverse complement.
GGAACGGACACCGGTGCTCCTAACCTGATTTCGATGCGGACTGGCATATTTATTCAGTGGAAGGGGAGAGGGATCCGCAGGTGTGTTATCGATAACCTAGGCGACAGGTTATCGATAACCTAGAGGCTGGTTTGTAACACGTCGGTAACGAGAAATTGGTCTTGAGCCATACTCGACGGGCGGCGTACCGGAAAAAGGGGTGGGAATGTCAGAGCCACGGCCGCCGCGACCCAAGATGGTGGACGTCGGCCGGCTGGCCGGGGTGTCGGCCCAGACGGTCTCGCGGTTCTACACCGGCAAGGGCTACGTGGGCGCCGAGACGCGCGAGCGCATCGAATCGGCCATCGCCCAGCTCAACTACCAGTTCAACGGGTCGGCGCGGAACCTGCGCGTGAACGCGACGCGGACCGTCGGCGTGCTCACCACCGGGCCCTCGGTCTACGGCACCTGGTCGATCGTGCAGGGCCTCAACGAGGCGGCCCACGACGCCGGCTACGCGCTGTTCACCAGCTGGGTCGAGTTCGACCCGGCCGACGCGAGCGCGCCCGGCGAGGTGCACGAGGCGCTGGACCGGTTCTTGTCGGCCCGGGTCGACGGCATCCTCATCTCCTCGCCCTACCCCGGCATCGAGGACGTCCTCGAGCGGGTCTGGGAGACCGTGCCGGTCGTCATCCTGTCCGGCCGGGCCTGGCCGAGCGCCGACTCGGCGGCGGTCGACTCGTACGAGGCCGCCCTGCTGGCCACGCGGCATCTGACCGGGCTGGGGCACCGGCGGGTGCTGCACATCGCGGGTCCGGAGCAGGTCATCGAGGCGCAGGACCGGGAGCGCGGCTATCGGGACGCGCTGGCCGAGGTGCGGGCGGCACCCCTGCCGGTGCTGCGCGGAGACTGGTCCGCCCAGTCCGGTTACGACGTCGGCGCCGGCGTCGACACGTCGAGCTTCACCGCGGTGTTCAGCGGCAACGACCAGATGGCGCTGGGCTTCATGAACGCGCTGCGGGGCCGGGGCCTGGTGGCGCCGGCCGACTACTCGATCGCCGGGGTCGACGACATGCCCGACGCGCGCCACTTCGCGCCGCCGCTGACGACCGTCTGGATGGACTTCGTCGAGCTGGGCCGGGTCGGCTTCCGGATGCTGGCCGAGCGCATCGCAACCGGCGAACGCGTCGCGCGGCACGTGATCCACCCGCACCTGGTGCCACGAGAGTCGAGCGCACGACTTTCGTAGGGGCCGGCTGCTGACTGTCGGCGGTTCTGGATCGGCCGGCCGGTTCCTAGCGTGTGGCGCATGACCGGATTCCCCGTACGCAAGGTGCTCGGCGCCGCCCTGGCCCTGCTGGTGGCGACGCTGCCGATCGGTGCCGCCGCGAGCGCCGCGCCCGCCCTCAGCCTGCCCCGGCCCACAGGCCCGTACGCCGTGGGCACGACCACGCTGCACCTGACCGACCCGGCCCGGGCCGACCCGTGGCGGCCGGACGTACGGCGCGAGCTGATGGTGTCGCTGTGGTATCCCGCCCGGCCCGACGACGGCCCCGCCGCGCCCTACACCACGGCCGCGGTCTCGTCGCGGATCGTCGCCGCCGAGGGGCTGCCGCTGCCGCCGGACGTGCTGACCACCGTGGCCACCAACGCGCGGCGCGACGTGCCGGTTCGCCCGCCGGCCGGGCGGGGCTGGCCGCTCGTGGTGCTGTCGCCCGGGTTCAGCCTGAGCCGCGAGTCGCTCACCGGCCTGGCCGAGGATCTGGCCGCCCGCGGTTACGTGGTGGCCGGCGTCGACCATCCGTACGAGGCTCGTGGTGTCGAGTTCCCCGACGGCCGGGTAGCCGAGTGCCTGGCCTGCGAGCTGGACGGGGTGCTGCCGAAGGTGGTGCGAGGCCGGGCCGCCGACGTGTCGTTCCTGCTCGACCGGTTGACCGGCGCCCGGCCCGCGTGGCGCGGCGCCCGCTACCTCGACCGTCGGCGGATCGCGGTAGTGGGCCACTCGATCGGCGGGGCGAGCGCCGCGCACCTGCTCACCACCGACCGCCGCGTGGACGCCGCGGCCGACCTCGACGGCACCCTGTTCGTCCCGGTCGCCACGAACCGGCCGCTGCTGCTGGTGGGCGCGGACCGGCCGGCCGACGCCAGCTGGACGCGGGACTGGCCCGGCGTGACCGGCTGGAAGCGGTGGCTGACCGTGGCCGGCACCGGGCACATGTCGTTCACCGACCGGCCGGTGCTCGGCGCCCAGCTCGGCCTGGACCCGGGGGCCGTCCCGGCCGAGCGGCAGCTGCTGATCACCCGCGAGTACGTGGCCGCGTTCCTCGACGTGCATCTGCGCCACCGTCACCGGCCGCTGCTGGACGGGCCGTCCCCGGCCTTCCCCGAGGTCGCTGTTGACACCCCCTTAAGAAATTGATTGTCTTCGATAAGTAGACGAGGGGGTCCCCGATGTCGTGGTTCTCGAGTGCTGCCCTGGCCCTGATCCTCGCCGTGCCCGGTCCGGTCCCCGTGGCCGCGGCCGAGCCGGTGGGGGACGGCCCGCAGACCGTGGCGGACGTCTACCGCTACCTGGAGAACCCGGAGCTGACCGGGGAGGGCCAGGAGGAGCCGCACGCCGACCTGCGCCCCTACCCCGACGCGCGGACCGCGGCGGCCGACGTGACGCGGCACGACCTGCCCAACCCGTACGCGCGAAGCCTGAACGGCCCCTGGCAGCTGAAGATCTTCGACCGTCCCGACGACGTGCCGGCCGCCTTCCGGGCGGGCGGGACGGCCACCGCGGGCTGGCCCACCGCGAGCGTGCCGCACACGTGGCAGTCGGACTTCCTCGACCACCCGATGTTCCGCAACATCCCGTCCGACATCGCCCCGGACGACCCGCCGCGGGTGCCGCGCGACGTCAATCCCACCGGTGCGTACGTGAAGACCTTCGACCTGCCGGCGAGCTGGGACGGCGGCCGGGTGTTCCTCCGCTTCGAGGGCGTGACGAGCAACTATCTGGTCTGGGTCAACGGCGGTTACACCGGCTACGACCAGGGCGGCTACACCCCGGCCGAGTTCGACATCACCGAGCGGCTGCGGCCGGGCCGCAACACGATCGCGGTCCAGGTGCACCGGTGGGGCAGCGGCGCCTACCTCGAGGACGTCGACCAGTGGCGCTACTCCGGCATCTTCCGCGACGTGTGGCTCTACCGCACCGGCGAGGCCCGGCTGAAGGACGCGTACATCACCACCGATCTGGACGCCGGCTATCGCGACGCGACCCTGCGCGTGGCCGTCGAGCAGACCGGCGGGGCGCAGACCAGGGGGACGCTGCTGGACGCGAACGGCCGCACGGTGGCCACCATGACCGGCGACGACACCCTGACCGCGCTGGTCGAGAACCCGGCGAAGTGGTCGGCCGAGGAACCGAACCTCTACACGCTCGTCCTGCAACTGCTGGACCGTACGGGGAAGGCTCTGCACACCACCGCCCAGCCGGTCGGGTTCCGCGAGGTCGAGGTGCGCGACCGGCAGATCCTGGTCAACGGCGAGCGGATCCTGATCAAGGGCACCAACCGGGCCGAGACCGACCCCGACACCGGCCGTCATGTGACCCGGCAGGCCCAGCGCGACGACGTGGCACTGATGAAGAAGCTCCACATCAACGCCGTACGCACCTCGCACTACCCGAGCGACCCGTACCTCTACGACCTGGCGAACCGGCAAGGGCTGTGGGTCGACGACGAGGTCGACATCGAGACGCACAGCCACGAGAACTGCCCGTCGAACTGCCTGGCCGACCGCCCCGAGTGGCAGGCCGCGTTCGCCGACCGGTTCCGGGCCATGGTCGAGCGCGACAAGAACCACCCCAGCGTCATCTTCTGGGACACCGGCAACGAGGCCGGTCTCGGCGCCGCCCACCACGCCATGGCGGCCTGGGCCGACGCCAACGAGCCGACCCGGCTGCTCTACCACCAGTCGAACAACCCGGACGGCGACGCGCCCTTCGCCGACGTCGACGGCCCGCGCTACCCGACGCCGGCCCGCCTGGAGAGCCGCGTGCGGAGCAGCACCAAGCCGGTCGTCATGGGCGAGTACGCGCACGCGATGGGCAACGGCCTCGGCAACTTCGACCAGTTCTGGGCGCTGGTCCGCAAGTATCCGGAGCTGCAGGGCGGTTTCATCTGGGACTGGGCGGAACAGAACCTGCGCCAGCCGCTCGTGCTCACCCCCGACTCGGCGAGCGGCATCCAGACCTTCCTCGTCGGCAAGCCCGGAACCGTACCGGGCCGGCGCGGGAAGGCCGTCGAGCTGTCCAGCCTGGACGACTTCGTGGACGTCTTCCGCGACCGGCGGCTCGACCTGACCGGGCCGCTGACGCTCGACGCGTGGGTCCGGCCGGGGGAGTGGGCCGGCAGCTTCCCGATCCTCACCAAGGGCCAGGCGTACGGGCTGCAGATGCGCGACCGGGACACGCTGGAGTTCCGCCTCGGCGGGTCCACGGCGGCCGCGGACGTCCCCGCCGACTGGTACGGATCCTGGCACCGGGTCACGGGGGTCTACGACGGCGCGGCGCTGCGGCTGCTGCTCGACGGGGCCGAGGTGGCCACCACCCCGCGTACGGGGGCCGTGGATCCGGGATTGTTCGAGGTCAACCTGGGCCGCAACGCCGAGACCCAGCAGGACAACGACCTGGGCAACATCCGCACGGGCCGCGGCCTGATCGACGACGCCCGCATCTACGCGCGGGCGCTGGCCCCGGCCGAGCTGGCCGCCGACCCCGCCGGCCGGGCGGTGCTGGCCCTCGACTTCGACACCTTCCAGCGCCGCGGCGACTTCCTCAGCCTCGGCATCAGCCTGTCCGGCACCGACGGGCTGGTCGGCTCCGACCGCTACGTCCAGCCCGAGACGGCCGAGATGGCGTGGGCGCAGGCCCCGATCCGGTTCACCCGCACCGGTACGAAGGTGCGGGCCCACAACGAGCAGCAGGCCGGCGCGCTCGAAGTGACCCTGCGCTGGTCGCTGAAGGAGCAGGACCGCACGTTGCGCAGCGGCAACCGGCCCGTACGGCTGGCCCCCGGCGCCACGTACGAGTTCGACACCGGCCCGCTGCCCGCCAACCCCTTCGACCGGGAGCGGTTCCTCAACGTCTCCGCGGCCAAGGGGGAGTGGGTGCTCGGCCACGACCAGTTCGCCGCAGGCGGTCAGGCCGTGCCCGGCATCCGGCCCGTCCCGGTGCCCGGCGCGCCCACGCTGGCGACCGACGGCGAGCGCCTCACGGTGTCGGGCCAGGGCTTCGCATACAGCTTCGACAACGGCACCCTCGCGTCGATGCGGGCCGGCGGGCGCGAGCTGCTGCACGGCGGCCCGGTCCTCGACGTGTACCGGCCGCCGACGAGCAACGAGACGTACGACTGGGGCACCGACGACCGCCGCATCTGGCACGACCTGGGGCTCGACGACCTCACCACCACGGTCACCGGCGTCACCAGCCGGCGCGAGGCCGACGCCGTGGTCATCCGGGCGACGAGCACCGTGGCCGGCAAGGGCGTCTCGTTCGCGCAGACCATGACCTACCGCATCGACAAGCGCGGCACGATCACCCTCGGGCACGAGGTGAATCCCGATGAGCGCGCGGCCGTCCTGCCGTACCTGCCACGGGTGGGCATCTCGCTGCAACTGCCCGACACGATGCGGAAGTTCGCCTGGTACGGCCGCGGACCGCAGGAGAACTACAACGACCGGCACAGCGGCTCCCCGATGGGCGTCTATCGCAGCACAGTGGACGACCAGTACGTGCGGTACTCGCGGCCGCAGGCGTACGGCAACCACCACGACACGCGCTGGGCCGCCCTGACCGACGGCCGCGCCGGGCTGCTCCTCGGCGGCATGCGCGACGCGAGCGTCACCGCCTGGGACGACCTCGACCGCGCCGAGTACGACCATCAGCTGCCCCTGGTCCGCAACCGCGGCTGGGTCACCCTGCACGCCGAGGCGGGCGAGACGGGCATGGGCGAGACCCCCAACTCGGTGCTCGCCCCATACCGTCTGGCGCCGACGCAGCCGTACCGGCACGAGCTCGTCCTGCGCCCGCTGACCGGCGCCGAGGCCCGCGCGGGCGGCGTGCCCGACTCGGACGTGCCCGCGCCGTGCCCGCCCGGGGTGGCCATGACGGTCGACGGCACCGCGGTCCGCGTCGACGTGACCTCCCGCTGCGCCGCGGGGCTGGCGGACACGACCGTACGGCTGGCCGCCCCGGAGGGCTGGACGGTGACTCCGCCCGTCGTCGAGCTCGGCGCCGTCACGGGCACCGAGACCGCGGCCTTCACGGTGACCCCGCCGCCCGGCACCGACGTCGGCGAGCACCAGCTGACGGCGACCGTGGAGGCCGGGGGCCAGTTCCCCACGTCGACGACCGCCACGGCCGTCGTCCGGACGCCGCTGCCACCCGGCTACGCCTGGCTCAGCGACCGCCCGTACACCGCGGTGGCCAACGGCTGGGGCCCGGTCGAGAAGGACCGCAGCAACGGCGAGCAGGCCGCCGGCGACGGCCGCCCGCTCACCATCGCCGGCGTGGAATACGAGAAGGGTCTCGGCGCCCACGCCGTCTCGACGGTCGACGTGCCGCTCGACGGCTCCTGCACCCGCTTCCGGGCCGACGCGGGAGTCGACGACGAGACCGGCTCCGGCGGCTCGGTCGTGTTCGAGGTCTGGCTCGACGGCGTCCGCACGGCGACGTCGCCCCGGCTGACGGGGGCCGGGCTCGCCCACCGCTTCGACGTCGACGTGACGGGCGCCCGCACGCTCCGCCTGCAGGTCACCGACGCCGGCGACGGCAACGGCAACGACCACGCCGACTGGGCGGCCGCCCGCCTGGCCTGTTCCTGACGGTCCTTTTCCTCAAGTCGACCCTCTCGCAACCGATCAGCGTCGGTGCCGGATCAGGTAGCACGCGAGCGGGAGGACACGGACTTGTCGGATCAGACGGCCACCACGGGTAGCACGGACGAGCTCCTGGCCGAGCTTCAGAGCCAGGTCGAGGCGTACGAGCGCGGATCGGCCACGGCCGAGTACAGCCCGCAGGGCCGGATCCTGCGCGCCAACGACGCCTTCGCCGAGCTGGTGGGGGCCGACCCGGCCGCGATCGTGGGCACCGATCACCGCTCGTTCGTCTCGCCCGAGGTGGCCGCGTCGGCCGAATACACCGAGTTGTGGGACCAGCTGCGTTCCGGCGGCAACTCGACTGGCGAGTTCCGGCTGGTCTGGCAGGGCAGCCGCGACCGGTGGATCCGGTCCAGCTGGGTGCCGGTCAAGAACCGCGCCGGCCAGGTCGTCAAGGTGGTCGAGCACGCCCTCGACGTGACCCCGGGCAAGCGGGCCGCGGCCGACGCGCAGGGCAAGATCCAGGCGATCACGCGCTCCCAGGCGGTCATCGAGTTCGACCTCGGCGGCCACATCCTCGACGCCAACGACAACTTCCTCGCCCTGGTCGGCTACGCCCGCGACGAGGTCGTCGGCCGGCACCACCGGATGTTCGTCTCCGACCAGGACGCGCAGTCGCAGGCGTACCAGGAGTTCTGGCGCAAGCTGGGGGCCGGCGAGTTCGTCTCCGGTGAGTTCCACCGCTACGGCAAGGACGGGCGCGACGTCTGGCTGCAGGCCGTCTACAGCCCGATCCTGGGCATCGACGGCAAGCCGTGGAAGGTCGTCAAGTTCGCCGTCGACGTGACCGAGGCCAAGACCCGCAACGCCGACTTCGAGGGCAAGGTCACCGCGATCCGGCGCTCGCAGGCGGTCATCGAGTTCGACCTCGCAGGCACCGTGCTCGAGGCCAACGACGCGTTCCTCGACCTGATGGGCTACCGCCAGGAGGAGATCGCCGGCCGGCACCACCGGATCTTCGTCGACCCCGCCGAGGCGGGCCGCCCCGAGTACAAGTCATTCTGGGAGATGCTGGCGCGCGGCGAGTTCCACTCCGCCGAATACCGCCGCATCGCCAAGGACGGCAGCGAGGTGTGGATCCGGGCGACGTACAACCCGATCCTCGACGCCGACGGCAAGCCGGTGAAGGTGGTCAAGTTCGCCAACGACGTCACGGCCGAGAAGCTGCGCAACGTCGAGCTGGCCGGGCGGCTGGCCGCGATCGACCGCTCGCAGGCCGTGATCGAGTTCGACCTGGACGGCCGCATCCGCACGGCCAACGACAACTTCCTCCGTACGGTCGGGTATTCCCTGGACGAGATCGTCGGCCGGCACCACTCGATGTTCTGCACCCCCGAGTACGCCGAGTCCGACGAATACCTGGGCCTGTGGGCGGCGCTGCGCACCGGCGAGTTCCGCTCCGGCCGCTTCCACCGGCTCGGCCGGGACGGGCGCGACGTCTGGCTCCAGTCCAGCTACAACCCGATCCTGGACCTGTCCGGCAAGCCGGTAAAGGTGATCAAGTACGCCTACGACGTCACCGAACAGGTCCGGCTCGAGCAGCGGCTGAGCGTGCCGGTCTAACTCGCCTCGGCCGCGCAGGCCAGGTCGCGGGCCGGCCGTCGCCCGGTGGTCAGGAACGCGGTCACCGCATCGTTCGCGCACGTGTTGCGGGCGAACAGCCCGTACGCGCCGTGGCCGCCCTGATCGGCCGTGACCATCCGGGCCCGGTCGCCGAACGCCCGCCGCAACTCCCGGGCCCCGGCCAGCGGGGTTCCGGGGTCGCGCAGGTTCTGCACCATGAGCACGTTGGACGGTCCCCGGTCGGTGATGCGCACCCGCGGCTCGATCGGGGACGGCCAGAACGCGCACGGCGTGATGTTGGCGGCGGCCGCACCGATCAGCGGATACCGCATCCGGAATTCCGCGACGTCCCGCTGATAGCTGCGCACCGACCGCGGCCAGCGGGAGTCACCGCAGACCACGTGGTGGCGGCTGGAGATCAGGTTGTCCGCGTCCGCGGGAACCGGGTCGGGCGGCAGCGGCCGGCCGGTGTCGAGCGCCTGCCACTTCGCGGCCAGGCCGGGCATGCCCGCGTCGACGTAGAGCGCGTCGAACGTGATGCCCCGGAACAGCGAGCCGTCGATGCCCTGGGCCGGCGCCTTGTCCAGCCGCGCGGCGAGTTCGGAGAACTTGGCCCGCACCTGCTTCGGCGTGGTGCCCAGCCCGTACTGCGGGTTCGCGGCGACGAACTTCGCGAAGTCGGGGAACCGGTCCTCGAGACCGAGGGCCAGCCGGCGGAAGCCCGTACGGTCGTAACCGCCCGGCCCCAGGTTGCTGTCGAGCACGATGCGGTCGCTGCGCCTCGGGAACAACGTCGTGTAGACCGCGCCGAGATATGTGCCGTACGAGGCGCCGAGGAACGAGATCTTCGGCTCGCCCAGCGCCTGCCGGATCCGATCCATGTCGCGGGCGGTGTTCGCCGTGGTGATGTGGGGCAACATCCAGGCCGTCGCCGACGTCGCGCACTGCCGGGCCAGCGCCTTCGAGATCGTGGCGTCCCGCACCACGTCGGCCGCGTCGTTCGGATAGGGGAAGTTGCGCCGCGCGATCTGCTCCGGCGTCACATCACAGGTCACCGGCGCGCTGCGGCCCACCCCACGAGGATCAAAACCGATCACGTCGTACGTGTCCTGGACGCTCCGCGGCAGCGGCTCCGGGAAGATCGGGTTGACCAGCGTGGCCGGATGACTCAGCCCGGCCCCGCCCGGCCCGCCCGGATTGGTCAGCAGCACGCCCCGCCGCTGCCCGGGGTTCTTGCTCACGAGCCGCGAGACCGCGATGTCGAGCTGCCGCCCCTCCGGCTTCCGATAATCCAACGGCACCCGTACGGTCGTGCACTCCAACGCGGGCGCGGCGACCTCGGCCGGACACGGCCCCCACCGCAACCCGCCCGTGGCCGCCGCTTCCGACTCCGCTCGAACCGTGACCGCCGCAGTGGCGGCAACGGCCACCACCACGACGACCGACAAAGCTTTACGCACCTGAATCGCCCCCTCCGATGATGACGGGGCCAGTGAAAACCATGGCGCAGCGACACAGTCAACCTCCGACCGCCTCGTTGCCGTGCCGCCGGTCGAGCGCCGCGCGTCCGGCGAGCGCGTCCCCCGCTCTACCGGGGCAGCAAGGCCGCCCTGAACATGTTCATGCGCGGGTACGCCGCCCGGCAGCCCGAGGGCACCGCTCGCGCGCTCGTGCTGATGGCGCCCGGCTGGATCAAGACCGACATCGGCGGGCCGGACGCGCCGTTCACCATCGACGACAACATCCCGAAAGTCGTCGACGTCCTGCTCGCGAAGCGCGACCGGCCCGGCCTCGAATTCCTCGACTACTCGGGAGACACCGTCCCGTGGTGATGACGAACGCCGACGGCCGTACCGTCAGCGGCCGGCCGGAGCGGGGGACACCGGCGCCTCCGTAGGTGGGCGCCGGCGGCCGCGCCAGGCGGCGAGGGCGAGGTCGACGGCGATGAAGGCGGCCAGCGGAATGCCGAACAGAGGCAGCACCCAGGCCAGGCCGAACACGACCGGCACGCCGACGGCGATGGCCCACGGCGGCAGGTTCTGCCAGGCGCCGCGCTCGCCGAGCGGGGCGCCGACGGGGGCGCGGCGGTCGGCGCGGGTGGGGCGGCGCTGCCACCACATCCGGTAGCCCCAGACGATCACGCAGATCACGCCGAAGGCCAGCAGCGCCAGCACGACCTGGTTGGCCAGGCCGAACAGGTCACCCATGTGGGCGTAGATGCCCCACTGGGTCAGCTTGGCCATGAACGGCCAGTCGGCGAAGTCGCTGCGATCGGTGACCGTGCCGGTGGCGGCGTCGACGGCGATGCTGTCGCGGCCGACCGGCCAGCGGGCGTCCTCCTCGGTGACCGTCCACGCCGTCCCGGTGGTCTCGGGTACGGCGACGGTGAGTTTGCCGCCGATGCCGTTGGCCTCGGCCACCCGCATCACCTGGTCGATGGCGGCCGGATCGACCGGGGTGCCGCCGCCTTCGGTCGCGCTTCCCCCGCCGTGATGACCGCCGCCGGCGGGAGCGGCCGCCGCGCCGGTCAGTTCGGTCGACACGGCGGGCCGGCTGCCCTTGAGCGCGTCGACCGCGGCGTTGAAGTTCGCGCCGGCGTGGTTGGACCAGGTCAGGCCGGTGGCCGACAGGAACAGCAGGCCGACCGACAGCCACAGCCCGGTGGACGCGTGCCAGCCACGGGTGCGCCGGACGCCCTTCTTGGCGGACAGGTCGGGGCGCAGCATGCGCTTGCCGCGCTGCCGGCGCCACCACAGCGCGACGCCGCCCAGGGCGAGGACCCACAGCCAGCTGGCGGCGAACTCGGAGTAGTAGAAGCCGATCTCGCCGAGCTGCAGGTTGGTGTGCAGGTCGTCGAACCAGGTCCGTACGGGGGTGCTGACCCACCACGTGGTGAGCTGCCCGTTGACCTCGCCGGTGTACTGGTTCACGTACACGGTGTGCTTGTGGTCGAAGTCGAGCTCGGGCGCGGTGAAGTCGACCTGGGTGGCGGTGTCGCCGAAACCGGGCCGGACCGCGGCGATGTCGCCCTCGGGATGCGTGCCGCGGGCCGCCGCGAGCTGCGCAGAGAGCGGCTGGGCGGTGCCGCCCGGGGTGACGGTCAGCTCGTCGGCGTACACGGCTCGTTCGATTTGCGGGGTGAATGCGTACGCGGCCCCGGTCAGCGCGGCCAGCAACACGAACGGCGCGACGAAGATCCCGGCGTAGAAGTGCAGCCGCAGCAACAACGGCCCGAAGGCGTGCCGCGACGACCGCCGGCGAACCGGCACGGGGGAGGGCGGCGCTTGGGTGGCGGTCATGGGCTCCTCGTCGGGGTATTCACAGGCGTCGAATTTCGGGGATGGCGCAGTTGCTTGGTCGACACCCGGCGGCGACTAGTTCCCACCGCCCCGCACGAAAATGAAGTCAGACGTTTACGAGCCTTGTGGCGCTATTGACCGTGACCCGTCATTCCGGCTCATGAGGGCGCTCCGGAGCGGTGATCCAGCCGGGGCGCCCTCAGCTCATGAACCGACGCCGGGCCGGCGCTTCGCGCAGGCCGCGACGAGAGCGCTCAGCGACGCCAGGTAACGAGCTCGTCGAGCGGCTTGCGGCGCTTGGCCAGCCTGGCCGTGGGCACCCCCGGGTCGTCGGCCGGATAGCCGAGCGTGATCACCCCGGCCAGGGCGACGTCGCCGCGGCTCGAAGCCGTTCGCCAGATACCAGGGCTCGGCCACGGCGGCCAGGGCGGCCCGAGCGCCCGGGTCGGTGACCACGACCAGGCGGTGGCCCTGGCTGAAACCGGCGCTGGGGGCGCGGTGCACCACCTTGACGACGCGTTCCAGCACCTCGTACGGGATCGGCTCGGTGCGGTAGTTGCGGACGATCCGGCGGCCGCGCAGCGCGTCCCGGAAGTCCATCAGGCCCGTCCGGTGATGAGGTACTGCATCTGCACCTCGTGGCCGGGCGCCACGCCGTACTTCTCGTCCAGTTCGTAAATGGCGGTCAGGGGCGTGACGGTGACGTCGGCCAGTCCCGCACGGGAGAGCACCGCGGCGGTCTGGTTGATGTCGGTGGCCTGTGCGAGCGGCAGGGACTGCCACACCGACGGGTCGTAGAAGTCCTGCGGGCCGTTCGGGAACCAGGTGCTGTCGACGACCGCGACGGTGCCGCCGGGGCGCAGCAGGCGGATCCAGTTCTTGACCGCGGCCTCGGGATCGCGCAGCGTCCACATGACGTATCGGCCGGTGACCGCGTCGAGGCCGGCCTCGGGAAAGTCGGGCTCGACGGCGTCACCGAGGCGAAAATCCACATTCCCGTACGAGGAACGCGCCTGTTCGAGCATGCCGGGGGCGAGGTCGATGCCCGTGACGCGGTGACCCAGCCCGGCCAGGATCGCCGCGACCTGGCCGCTGCCGGTGCCGACGTCGAGCACGTCCAGCGGCGCGGGTGGCAGCGCGCCGGCCCACACCCGCGACCACGCGGCGATGTCGTCGGCGAGCCGGTCGGGCTGCAGCTGATATGCGGCGTAGCTGGGGGCGCGGCCGGTCCAGTAGTCGTTGATCTGGTCCTGAGTGGTCATGCGGCCTCCTGGGCGAACGGGTGGAACAGCAGGTGCAGGTGGCCGTCGAGGTCGAGGCGCTTGATGCCGATGCCGTAGACCGGTTCGAGGGTCGCCGGGTCGAGCACCTCGTCGACGGGGCCGGCCGCGGCCACGCCGCCCGCGCCCAGCAGCACGAGGTCGTCGCAGTAGCGGGCGGCCAGGTTGAGGTCGTGCAGCACGACGACCGAGCAGGTGCCCAGGCCGCGGACCAGCCCGAGGACCTCGTGCTGGTAGCGGATGTCGAGGTGGTTGGTCGGCTCGTCGAGCAGCAGGTGGGTGGCCTGCTGGGCCAGCGCGCGGGCGATCAGCACCCGCTGGCGCTCGCCGCCGGAGAGCCCGCTGAAGGGGCGCGGGCCCAGGTGGGTGGCGCCGACGCGGGCCAGGCAGCGGGCGGCGATCTCGTGGTCGGCCCGGCCGGTGCGCTGGAACGTCGACAGGTGCGGGCCCCGGCCGAGCAGCACCATCTCGGCCACGCTGAGCGCGGTCTCGCCACCGGTCTCCTGGACGACGACGGCCATGCGCAGCGCGGTCTCGCGCGCGGACAGCCGCGGCAGCGGATCGTCGTCGACGGTGACGCGGCCGGTGGGGCTGCGCAGGGCGCCGTAGAGCAGCCGCAGCAGCGTGGTCTTGCCGGAGCCGTTCGGCCCGATCAGCCCCAGCACGCGACCCGGCCGCGCGGCCACGCTGACGCCGTCGATCACCGGCGCGGCGCCGTACCGCCACGACACCTCGGACGCCTGGATCACTGCTGGAACCGCTCGACGATCCGCTCCAGACCGTCCACCGACAGCGGCGACGGCGGCTCGGTGAAATTGAACAGCTGGGTCATGACCTGCTTGTTCCGCACGGCCTGGAGCTTCTCGGCACCGGGCAGGCTGGTCACGGCCTGCTCGACCTGCGCCGGGTCCCCGTCGCCGTAGAGCAGGATCAGCACGTCGGGGTTGCGGCCCAGCAGCTCCTCGAGGGTCACCTCGAAGACGCGCTCCTTGCTCTCGCCGAACACGTTCGTGAAGCCGGCCGCCTCCAGCTGCGGGTGGGCCATGCTGGTCGACCCGTACGCGTACGTGACCCCGCCGCCGACGGTCGGGTAGAGCACCGCCGCCGTACGCCCGTTCCCGGTCTTCTCGATCTTGCCGACCCGATCCTTGAGCGCGCCGGCCGCCGTGGCCGCCCGCTCGGGCCGGGCAAAGACCTTCCCGTACGTCTCCAGCTGCGCATAGATGTCGTCGAAGCTCGGCACCACCGTGTTGTCGGGGCACATCGCCGGCTCCTCCAGCAGCGGGATGCCGACGGCCGACAGGGTGTCGCGCGACAGGTTGTCGACCTCGCCGAAGACCAGGTCGGGCTGCTGGCTGATCACGACTTCCTTGCTGATCTGCAGGTGCCCGCTGGTGTCGGTCTTGTCGGTCAGCAGCGGGATCTTGTCGAGCTCGGCCAGCGTGGCCGCGTCGTAGTACTCCTTCGGATACTGCCCGGCGCGGGCGGTGACCCGGTCGAGCACCCCCAGGTCGTGCAGGTAGGGCACGGCGGCGCTCTTGAGCAGCACGGTCCGCTCGGGCGCCTTGTCGAAGGTGACGTCGACGCCACAGTTCTTCACGGTGAGCGGATAACCCGCGGCGGCCTCGCTCGCGGCGCCGTCGGCGGCGCCCCCGCACCCGGTGGTCACCAGCAGGACGGCGGACAGGACGGCGATCTTCTTCATGCGGTGCCTCCGGCGTGCAGTCGGCGGATGAGGATCAGCAGGAACGGGGCACCGAGCAGCGCGGTGATGATGCCGATCGGGATCTCCTGCGGGGCCAGCAGGACGCGGGCGATCACGTCGGCCCAGACCAGCAGGATCGCGCCGAGCAGCGCGGCGACCGGCACGACGCGGACGTGCGGGGCGCCGACCAGCCGGCGGGCCAGGTGCGGGATGACCAGGCCGACGAAGCCGATGCTGCCGGACGCGGAGACCAGCACGCCCACGCACAACGAGACGATCACGAGCAGCCGCATCCGGAACCGGTCCGGGTTGACGCCCAGCGTGTGGGCGGTCTCGTCGCCGACGGCCAGTGCGTCGAGCCGGCGCCCGGCGACGGTCAGACAGAGCGTGGTGCCGCCGATCACGAGGGCGGCCACCGTGAGCAGGGCGTCCCAGCGGGCCAGGCCGAGCGAGCCGAGCAGCCAGAACATCACCGACCGGGAGCCCTCGGCCGACCCCGAGGCGAAGATCAGGAAGCTGGTCGTGGCGTAGAGCGCGTACCCGACGGCGACGCCGGACAGCAGCAGGCGGATCGAGGTGACCCGGCCCCCGCTGCGGGCGATCACGAAGACCAGCAGCGAGGCGGCCAGCGCGCCGAGGAAGGCGCTGGTCGACAGGGCGTACTGGCCGAAACCGGCGCCGGCCCCGAAGAGAATGGCCGCGGCGGCGCCGCTGGACGCCCCCGAGTTGATGCCCAGCAGGTAGGGATCGGCCAGCACGTTGCGGACCATGGCCTGCAGAGCCACACCACAGACGGCGAGCCCGGCGCCCACGAGCATGCCGAGCAGCACGCGGGGCAGCCGCACCTGCCAGACGATCGCCTCCTGCGGCGGTGTCCAGGTCACGTCGCCCACGCCGAACAGCTGGTGGGCGAGGATGCGGGCCACTGTCGCAGGGCCGATCGCGATCGCTCCCGTGCCGACCGCGATCACCCCGGTGACCAGCAGGCCGACGGTCAAGACGGCCAGCCGGAGCGTCGTGCGGCGACGCCGGGCGCCGATTCCGAGCACGTCGTGCTCCCGGGTCTCCGAGAGAACGGTCGTCACCGCCACCCCTTAGTTCTTGCCAATCTTTGGCAATAACCTATCAGCTCGATCAATCGATGGCTCGACCGGATTACTGGACTTCGCATGGCGGCTTCGCGGTCGTAACGTCGCGCGGGAGGAGGCTGACATGCCCGCACAGCAGATTCCGATCATCCGCGCCGCCACGGAGTCCCGGAACTTCGACGAAGTGCGCGATCTGATCAGCCGGCGCTACGTCGATCACGTGCCGCGGCTGACCGGCAACGGCCGTGACTTCGAGTTCCGGTCCCGCCTGATCTCGGCCGGCGGGCTGGTCATCGACCGGCCGAGATATCTGGCCACGATGAGCTTCCACACCGAGCCGTTCCGGACTCTGCTGACCTCGTCCGTGCTCTCCGGCCGCTATTCGGTGTCCGACGGCGACCGGCACGGTCAGGCAGAAGCCGGTGAGGTCATCCTGTATCCGCCCGACGCCACGCTCGACCTGGTGCTGGACCGCAGCGACCAGTACGTCTGCCAGCTCCCGATGGAGGCGGTGGACCGGGTCGCGGCCCGGCTCGGCGTCAAGGCGGCCGACTTCCGCTTCGACGCGGTGACCCCGATCTCCGCCGCGGCCGGGCGCCGCTGGGCCGACACCGTCGTCTATCTGATCCGGATGCTGGCCGCGCCGGGCGAGACCGGCATCAACGAGCTGATGCTGACCAGCCTGATCGAAGCGGCGGCGGCCACCGCGGTCACGGTCTTCCCCAACACCACCATGACCACCAGCTATGTCGCCGGCCCGCAGCCGATCACGCCGGCCGCGGTCCGGCGCGCGATCGCCTATGTGGACGGCCACGCCGCCGACCCGATCACGCTGGAGGACATCGCGGCCGCGGCCGGCATCGGCGTGCGGGCCCTGCAGGCCGGCTTCCGGCGGCACCTGGACACCACCCCGATCGGCTACCTGCTGCGGGTCCGGCTCAACCACGCGCACAACGCCCTGCGGGCGGCCGACCCCTCCGTCGAGACGGTGGCCACCATCGCGCACCGGTGGGGGTTCACGCATCTGGGCCGCTTCTCGGTGCGGTACCGCGACATGTTCGGCCGCCGCCCGAGCGAGACCCTGCGCTCCTGAATGAACGGCTGCCGGTCAGCTGGGACGCGTGTTGTTCTCGGTGAGCTCCAGCAGCAGCGGCCGCATGCGGACCAGGTGCCGCTGGGCGAGCTCGGCGCTCTGCAGGACGAGGGCGGACAGCCCGTCGGCGGCGAGCTGGACGAGAGCGACCCGGTCGGGGTCGAGGCCGTCCGCGGTCAGCTCCACGTCCCAGCGTTCGGCGTCGGCGTGGATCAGCTCGGCGACCCCGGGCGAGGAGCGGAAGATGATCAGCGCCTCCCAAGCGGTGTTGCCGGCGCTGTCCGGGTCCAGGTCGGCGCACATGGCCCGCACGTAGCCGCGGAGCAGCTTGCCGGGGTGGTTCTCGGCCAGGTCGACCCGGGCGTACACGTCCTGCCGGAATCTCTCGATCAGGTCGGTGGCCACCGCCTCGAACAGCGCCTCCCGGGAGGGGAAGTGGTGCAGCAGCCCGCCCTTGGAGACCTTGGCCTCCTCGGCAATCTTGCCGATGGAGACGCCCGCGCCGTGCCGCACGACCGCGCGGGCGGTGGCCGCGAAGATCGCGAGCCGGGTGCGTTCGGTGTTGCGGGTGGGGCCGGCTGAGGTGTCGGTCGGGCTCATATGACCCAGCTTACCAATAATCCAGTTGGCACTACCGACCATATGGTCTGTAAGGTCGACGACATGCCGTTGACCTCGACTGACCCTCAGCTGGCCGGCCGCCGGCAGTGGGCCGCGCTGGCGGTCCTGACCCTGACCGTGGTGCTGCTCGCCGTGGACGGCACCGTGCTGGCCCTGGCCGTGCCGAGCATGACCGCCGACCTCGGCCCGAGCGCCACGCAGCTGCTCTGGATCGTCGACGTCTACTCGTTCGCGCTGGCCGGCCTGCTGATCGTCACGGGCAACCTGGCCGACCGGATCGGCCGCAAGCGGCTGCTGCTGATCGGCAGCTTCGCGTTCGGCGCGGCGTCGGCGCTCGCGGCCTTCGCCCCGTCGGCCGAGCTGCTGATCGCCGCCCGCGTGCTGCTCGGCGTGGCCGGGGCCACGATCATGCCGTCGACGCTGTCGATCGTCCGCAACACGTTCCGCGACCCCCGCCAGCGCACCCGGGCTATCGCGGTCTGGTCGGCCGGGGCCACCGCCGGGGCCGCGCTCGGGCCGCTGGTCGGCGGGGTGTTGCTGGAGCACTTCTGGTGGGGCTCGGTCTTCCTGATCAACATCCCGGTGATGCTGATCGTCCTGGCCGGCGGGTTCTGGCTGCTCGACGAGTCGCGCAACCCCCAAGCCGGCCCGTTCGACCTGCTGTCCGCCGTCCTGTCGATCGCCGCCATCGTCCCGATCGTGTACGCGGTCAAGGAGGTCTTCAACGCGGGCCTCACCGGGCCGGTGCTGCTGGCCCTGGCGCTCGGCGCGGGCTCCGGCGTGCTGTTCGTCAGGCGTCAGCGGCGGCTGACCACCCCCCTGATCGACATCTCGCTGTTCCGGCTCCCGGCGTTCTCCGGGGCCGTCGCCGCCACCACGGTCGCGATCCTCGCGTTCAGCGGGTTGCTCTTCACCTTCTCGCAATACCTGCAGCTCGTACGCGGGTTCGGCCCGCTCCGGGCCGGCCTGGCCGAGCTGCCCATGACGCTCGCGTCGATCGCCGTCGTCCTGATCGTCGGCCGGCTGACCACCCGGCTCGGCACCGGCCGGGCCATCGGCGCCGGGCTCGCGGTCACAGCGGCCGGGTTCGCGCTGCTCTCGTTCGCCGAGGGCGCCTCCGGCTATCTCTGGCTCGGCGTGGCCACCGCCGTGGCCGGGCTCGGCGTCGGCATCGCCATGACACTGGCCACCGACGCCGTGGTCAGCGTCGCGCCCCGGGAACGGGCCGGCGCGGCCTCCGCGATCTCCGAGACCGCGTACGAGCTGGGCATCGCCCTGGGCATCGCGATCCTGGGCTCGCTGCATACCGCGCTTTATCGGCTCCACCTCGACGTCACCCCGGGCGAGCTGGGGAGCGCCGTGAACGAGTCGCTCGCCTCCGCCTCCCGGGCCCTGCCGGCCGGCGGTGAGCTGCTCGACCAGGCCCGGCACGCCTTCACCTGGGGCATGCAGGCCACCACCTTGATCGGGGCCGTCCTGCTCGTCGTCGGCGCCGTGATCGCCTGGCGCGTCATCCCCTCCACCACGGCGCGCGACTGATGCCTAAGCGCGTTCCTTCGCGGTGGTGGCGGCCCAGCTGGCGATCAGGTTGAGCGCGTCCTGGTCGGCCGAGCCGGGCGCGGCGCTGTAGGCGTTGAGCCGCAGATTCTGGTCGGCGGTGAGCTCCATCGACTCGTACGCGAGGGAGAGGTCGCCGACCAGCGGGTGGCGCAGCCGCTTGACGCCGCTGCGGTGCAGCCGCACGTTGTGGGCGGCCCAGCTCGTGCGGAAGATCTCGCTGCGGGTCGAGAGCTCGCCGATCAGATCGGTCAGACCCCGGTCGTACGGGTTCCGCCCGGCCTCGCCGCGCAGCAGCGCGACCACGTCCTCGGCCAGCTGCTCCCAGTCGCGGTAGAACTCCTGCGAGGCCGGGTCGAGATAGATGAACCGGGCCAGATTGGGCGGGCCCTCGAACAGGGGCGCGAACACGGCCCGGCCGAGCTGGTTGGCCGCGAGGATGTCGAGCCGGCCGTTGCGCACGTAGGCCGGGGCGCCGGTCATCGCGTCGAGCAGCTGCTGCACGACCGGGCGGACGGCCGGGGTGGTGCGGCGCCGGGCCGGGCGGGGGCTCTTGTTGGCCTGCCGGGCCAGGTCGTAGAGGTGCTCGCGCTCGGCATCGTCGAGCTGGAAGGCCCGGGCCAGCGACTCGAGGACGCTCTCGGAGACACCGGCCAGGTTGCCGCGTTCGAGGCGGGTGTAATAGTCGACGCTGACCCCGGCCAGCATCGCGGCCTCCTCGCGGCGCAGCCCCGGCACCCGCCTGGTGGTGCCGTAGGACGGCAGCCCAGCCCGCTCGGGCGTGATGCGCGCGCGCCGCGTGGTCAAGAAGTCGCGGATCTCGCTGCGGTGGTTCATGCCCGCGGCTCCCACGGGCAGTCCCAGGCCGGCGTCGTGTCCTCGATGACGAAGACGGACGCGCCCGGCCCGTCCGCACCGGTCGCGGGTTCGGCCCGCAACGGGTCGAAGGTGACGAACGCGGCGGCGGCGAAGGCGATGACGGCGGCCACTGCCGCGGTGCGCGGGTGCAAGGGTGCCGTGTCGCGGATAGCCATGGTCCCACGGTATAGCGGGTTGAGCAGCACAGGGAGGCTCTGTCAGTACCCCCTTCGAGGCTCGCGAGGGGGGTTGCACCAGAACCTCCCAGCGGCCCCGGGCCCGTGCCTACTCTCGAACCGTGCCGACGATTGGAGCTGCGTCACCTTCGCCGAGGGCGCGCAGGTCGCCCCGCAGACCATCCGCCTGCTTCCCGCCTGACCGGAGGAGAGATCATGGAATTGCGACCGCTGGGACGCACCGGCGTCCAGGTCAGCCAGCTGTGCCTCGGCACGATGATGTTCGGCGAGTGGGGCACGAAGGACCACGACGAGAGCATCCGCATCATTCACCGGGCGCTCGACGCGGGCGTCAATTTCGTCGACACCGCCGACGTCTACTCGCAGGGCGAGTCGGAGGAGATCGTCGGGAAGGCGCTCAAGGGCCGGCGGGACGACGTCGTGCTGGCCACCAAGTTCTTCATGCCGTTCGACGACGGCCCCAACCACCGCGGCGGCTCGCGCCGGTGGATCATGACCGCGGTCGAGAACTCGCTGCGCCGGCTGGGCACCGACCACCTCGACCTCTACCAGATGCACCGCTACGACCCCGGGGTCGAGCTCGACGAGACACTGGGCGCCCTGACCGATCTCGTACGGGCGGGGAAGGTCCGCTACATCGGGCACTCCACCTTCCCCGGGTCGGCGCTGGTCGACGCGCAATACATCGCCCGGGATCGCGGGCGGGAACGGTTCGTCACCGAGCAGCCGACGTATTCGATCCTGACCCGCAACATCGAGAACGAGATCCTGCCGCTGACCCAGAAGTACGGCATGGGCGTGCTGTCCTACAGCCCGCTGGCCGGTGGGTGGCTGTCCGGCCGTTACCGCGTCGGCGCGGAGCAGGACGGGCCGCAGTCGGTGGCCCGGCAGCGGCTGGCCAACCGCTTCGACCTGAAGCTGCCCGAGAACCAGCGCAAGCTCGAGGCGGCCGACGCGCTGGCCAAGGTGGCCGACGACGCCGGCCTCAGCCTGGTCGAGCTGGCCATCGCGTTCGTGCTGCGGCACCCGGGCATCACCAGCGCGATCATCGGCCCGCGCACGATGGAGCACCTCGACTCGCAACTGGCCGCGGCCGACGTCGCGCTCACCGACGACGTGCTCGACCGCATCGACGAGATCGTCGCGCCCGGCGTCACCCTCAACCCGGCCGACAACGGCTGGGTCAGCCCGTCCCTGCACCCGGCCGCCCGCCGCCGCTGAGAGGAACCACCGTGAACAACTACACGCTCAACAACGGCGTCGAGATGCCCGTCCTCGGGTTCGGCGTCTTCCAGACCCCGCCCGACGAGACCGCCGCCGCCGTCGAGACCGCGCTGTCGACCGGCTACCGGCATGTGGACACCGCGGCCGCGTACGGCAATGAACGGCCGGTCGGCGAGGCCGTGGCGAAGTCGGGGGCCGAGGTCTTCGTCGAGACCAAGATCTGGATCAGCGACTACGGCTACGACGAGACCCTGCACGGCTTCGAGAAGAGCGCGGCCAAGCTGGGTGTCGGCCGGATCGACCTGCTGATCCTGCACCAGGCCCTGCCGTCGGAGTTCGGCCGGACCCTGGAGGCGTACCGGGCCCTGGAGACGTTGCTGGCCGACGGCAAGGTGCGGGCCATCGGGGTCAGCAACTTCATGGTCGAGCACCTGACCGAGCTGCTCGACAAGGCCACGGTGGTGCCCGCGGTCAACCAGATCGAGGTGCACCCCTATTTCCAGCAGCGCGACGTCCAGGCGTACGGGGAAAGGCACGGCATCCTGACCCAGGCGTGGGCGCCGATCGGGGGCATCACGTTCTACCGCGACAGCGGCCACACCAGCACGCTCGAGGACCCGGTGATCGGCGACATCGCCCGGGCGTACGGGAAATCCCCGGCCCAGGTGATGCTGCGCTGGCACCTGCAGCAGGGCCGCCAGGTGATCCCGAAGTCGACCAACCCGAAGCGGATCGCCGAGAACTTCGACGTCTTCGACTTCGACCTGACCCCCGACCAGCTGACGGCGATCGACGCCCTGGAAACCGGCAAGCGCGGCGGCCCGGAACCGGCCGACGTCACCCTCGCAACGTTCGGCCGCCCGATCCCCGAGGCCTGATCGTCAGGCGGGCGGCAGGTCGTCCAGGATGGCGCGGAGGGTCTTGGCGGTGTGCTCGGGCGGATCGGCCTCGATGAACAGCTTGCCGATGGCCTCGGTGTATTTGTCGACGTCGGCGAGTTTGTCGAGGTAGACGGCGCTGGTGAGGTGTTCGATGTAGACGATGTCGGGCAGGTCCTCGTGGGGGAAGCGGAGGATGCTGAAGGCGCCGCCGGCCGCGGCGTGGCCGCCCGAGCTGAACGGCATGACCTGCAGGCGGACCGAGGGCTTGGTGGAGACCTCGATCAGCGACTCGATCTGGGCCCGCAGCACCTCGTAGCCGCCGATCGGGCGGCGCAGCACTGCCTCGTCCAGCACCGCCCACAGGCGCGGGCCGTCGGGCAGGTCGAGCAGCCGCTTGCGGTTCATTCGCAGGGCCGCGCGGCGCTCGACCTCCTCGGGCTGGGCGTTGCCGAAGCCCAGCTTGATCACGGCCCGGGCGTACGCGTCGGTCTGCAGCAGGCCGGGGACGAACTGCACCTCGTACGTGCGGATCAGCTCGGCGGCCTGCTCGAGGTCGAGGTAGTTCTGGAACCAGGTGTCGAGCACGTCGGCGTAGTTGTGCCACCAGCTCGGCAGGTTCGACTCGCGGGTGAGCGTGAGCAGCCGCTGCCGTTCGGCCTCGTCGTGCACGCCGTACAGCGTGAGCAGGTCGGAGACGTCACGTTCCTTGAAGCCGACCCGGCCCAGCTCCATCCGGCTGATCTTGGATTCGGACGCGCGGATCGGGAAGCCCGCCTGTTCGCGCGACAACCCGTTGGCCAGCCGCAGGGCACGAAGCCGGGCGCCCAGCTGGATCCGGCGTACGGCCGAGCCGCCGGCTTCGTTTCCCGACGCCATGGAGTTAAGGTTTGCGGCCGACGGCCGCGAACTGGGCGATGTCGGGCGCGGCGAGGGCCTCCTCGTCCGGCTTCCACCGGGTCACCGAGA
This sequence comes from Paractinoplanes lichenicola, assembly GCF_016785085.1. Lineage (GTDB taxonomy): Bacteria > Actinomycetota > Actinomycetes > Mycobacteriales > Micromonosporaceae > Actinoplanes > Actinoplanes lichenicola. The sequence continues at coordinate 999,825 of NZ_JAENHO010000001.1, read as the reverse complement.
CCACGCCCGGCTCGACGAGCTCCAGGCCCTCGAAGAGCCCGGCGATCCGCTCGGGGCTGCGCAGGTGATATTTCGGCTCGGCCGCGACGTTCCAGATCCGCGTCGCCTCGACCACCGACTCGTCGGTGTCGCCGCCGTCGTACATCGCCAGGTAGCTGCCCGACGGGAAGGCCGACATGAGCCGGCCGATGATCGCCCGGGCCGCGTCGTCGCTCTCGACGTGGCCGAGGATGCCCATCAGCATGAGCGCGACGGGCTGCTTGAAGTCGAGGGTCTTGCCCGCCTCGTCCAGGATCACCTCGGGCTCGCGCAGGTCGGCGCTGACGTAGGCCGTGGCGCCGCGCGGGTCGCTGGTCAGCAGGGCCCGCGCGTGCACCAGCACCAGCGGGTCGTTGTCGACGTAGACGATGCGGGAGTCGGGCGCGGCCTTCTGCGCCACCTCGTGCGTGTTGTCGGCGGTCGGCAGGCCGGTGCCCACGTCGAGGAACTGGCGGATGCCGACCTCGGTCGCGAGGTAGTGCACGGCCCGCGCCAGATATTTGCGGCTCAACCGGGCATACGGCCCCAGATGCGGCATGGCCCCGGTGATCTGGTCACCCACGGCACGGTCGGCCGCGAAGTTGTCCTTGCCGCCGAGCAGGTAGTTCCAGATGCGGGCCGTCTGCGGTGTGTCCGCGTCCAGCTTCGCCGCGTCAGTGCTGCCGTCGCCGGCCGGGTTCTCCGCCACGCCACTCCTCCCACCGAAGTGGATCATCGCGTCCACCGTGGAGGCGCGTTGATCTATGGGCGTCAGCCTACCTCTCGTTTCGAGCCCGATCCGCGCGGCCCGTCAGCGCGTGATGACCTTCTGGAACTGCGCCCGCACGTCGTTCGCGTTGATCTTGACGTCCATGTGTCGCGGCGGCCCCGTGTCGATGCCGTACGCCGGCGTCCGGTACGAGATCGTGGCCGGGCAGCTGGACCCGCCGAACTGCAGGGCCCGGTTCGACACCAGCCGGCCGGTGCGGATCTCGTACGCCTTCACCCGCACCGCGACCTTGTGGAAGGTCACCGGATAGCGGCGGCCCAGGCCGAACTGGCCGCGATACGAGCAGGTGCGCGTGGCCGCCCCACGGGTGTCGGGGCCGACGCAGACGACCAGCACCGCCTTGGTGACGTCGGTGGCCTTCCACGAGCCCGGCAGCCGGCCGATCTGGGTGCTGTTGCCGTAGAACAGCGTCTTGTTGGTGCCCTTGCTGACCGGCCGGGCCAGCCGGTATTTGGCCGGATTGCCGCAGTACGGGGGCTGGCCGCTCCCGAGGCCGCCCTGCAGCCGCTGGCGGACCGTGTCCAGCTCGATGGCGATGTCGGCCTTGAGGATGCCGTCCTGCGCCTTGGCCTTGCCCGGGTCGTTCGGGTATCGCTTGATCAGCTGCTGATAGGTCGTGCGGGCCTGCTGCCACTTCTTGTCGGCGAGGTAGGAGTCGGCGCAGCCGGTGAGCGCCTTCGGCTCCAGCTCGGGCACGACCTCGGCGGACCGGTCGAGGGTGTTGTTGCTGGCCGGCCGCTTGCCCAGCCACTCGGTGACCTGCACCGTGCCGCACGGCTCCGGTCCCGGCAGCGCGGTAAGGAACCCGTCGAGCGTGGTGTCGACCATCCTCTCGTGCCCCGGCCGCTCGGCCAGCACGCTCCCGAGGGTCGCGAAACCCCGGTTGAGCTCGGTCGGGCTGCCGTTCAGGGCGGTGGTGAGGTCGGCCCCCGCGTCGCGCAACTGCCGGCACGCCTCGACGGTCGCGTCGCCCCGCACGGCCAGGGGAGCGTTGGCGATGCGCAGCCCGAACCAGACCTTGTCGAGGCTGTCCATCGCGTACGTGCAGTCGCCGCTCGCCCGGGCGTCGGTCACGGTCTGCCCGATCTCCCCGGCGTCCGCGCGCAACAGGCCGAGACCCAGCAGCACGGGCAGGGCGAAGCACACCGCCACGATCCGCTGCGTGACCTTCGTACGGGTGTCGACGTAACCCCCGCCGAGGAACCAGCCGTGCACAACCATGATCAGCCACCAGCCCACGGCGACGATCTCGATAGTCGTGCTGTGCACCCGCGGCACGGCGATCACGAGCAGCCCGAAGGTCACGAGCAAACTGAAGAAGGCAAGTCCACCGCGCCGCGCCATCATGTACCCGACGCTCAGCAACGAGGCATTGCCCACGGCGACTGCCAGGCGATCGGAGTTCTTGCGCGGAGCCGGCGGCCGCGGCTGCTGCGGCGGCGCCCAGCTGGGCATCGACTGACTCATATGACGTCCCCCGAAGTCATAGACCCCGTCGTGACGACGAGTCATCGACGGTAGTCGTACAGTAACCAGCCCGCGCCAGTGCGGAACAGACGTGTCTCACCCGCTGGAGGAAGAGCGACCTCCCGCCGGCGATGGACGACGGGAGCGCCGGGGGAGTCGATGATGGATGGTGCCCGGCCGGCATCCCATCCCTCGAAGCGTGAGGGAACTCCCATGAGGACTGCACGACTCGCGACGGCCCTGGCCGCGGTGGCCGCGGTCGCCACTAACTGCGCCGCCGCGCCGGCCGGCGCCCGCCCGCGCCGGGATCGTGCGGGAGATCTTCGAGAAGGCGAAATCAAGCTGCTCCCGGCGGGCAAGGGCAGCCACAAGCCGTTCGGCCGTCACCGCCTCGACTGGAGGTGGAACTTCGGCGAGCAGAACACCAACATGGCGGACTGAGTGTGGCCCGGGGCGGACTCTCCCGGGTGAGATGGCAGCCCGTGCTCTGACTGCAGGTTCGATGCTGACTTAATGTCTGTTTTGTGCCTAAAACTATGTGGGTAGATCCTCGTAAGGTTGCTTCGGCTGCAGACATCTTCGGGTCGAAGACTCGGCCGGACACGATCGAGGTTCAGGTTGATCACGTGTTCGAGCTAGTCGTTTTCGCAAAGACGCTTGTCTACCTGTTGAGTGACAGTCCCGTTCGGGGGACGGTTCCGGCCAAGGCCGTGGAGGCGTTGGCGCAGATGGACGGCTTCCGGCATTTCAAGGCGATGCTGCCGACAGCGTTGGGCGCCGCTCTGACCGGGGAGAATGCACGTCAGACGGTCGGGGTCGAGGCCGAGGACACCTGCTACATCGTTGAGGAGGTACTCGTCGATTCAGGGTACTTCCGGCGCCCCAGTAAAGGCGTCTTCTTGGAGCGTGCTGACCAACCTAGCGGATGACCGGGCCTACGACCTTGGTCGTAGTCGGGCCGGTCGGGATCCGACTGGCCGCAGATGTGCCGAGGGGCGCCGCGCCGAAGAATCGAGGTGTCAGCGCACCGGCAGCCAGGGGAGTGAACATGACCGTCGCACCGAACGACCGGGAACCCGTCGCGTGGGCCTGGCCCGCCGTGTTCGCTCTGATGATGCTCGTGGTTCTTGGCGCTGTGGCGTTCGCTGCCGTGTGGTCCTGGAATCACTACGGCGGCTGAGGCGGTCAACAAAATCCGGCCCGGGCGCGTCTTCGTGGTTGTGTTCACATCACGAAGAAGATCGATGGCTGCGGCCGGTGCGCTGGTCCTGGCCTTGTCGGCCGTGGTCGTCGCCGGGAGCGCGGCGCACGCCGCCGAGGTGACGCCCGCCGTCGCGGCGCGGACGGTCACGCTGATCACCGGCGACCGGGTCACCCTCGACGGGGGCGCCGTCACGGTGACTCCCGGGCCCGGCCGGTCCGGCATCCCCATGGCGACCAGTACGGCCGGCGGCCGCGCCCGGGTCGTCCCGGCCGACGCGCTGCCGCTGCTGCGCGCGGACAAGCTCGACGCCCGGCTGTTCGACGTCACCGGGCTCGTCGCGGCCGGCTACGACGACCGGCGGGCCGACCTGCCGCTGATCACGAGCGGTGGCGCCGCCGTGAGCGGGGCCCGGGTGCGCACCCTGGCCGGGATCGGGGCCACCGCCGTCCGTACGCCGAAGCGGAACCTGGCCCGGGACTGGAAGGCCCGCACCGGCGCCGGCAAGGTCTGGCTCGACGCCAAGGGCACGTTCACCGCGGCCGCCGGGGCCCAGCAGATCGGCGCGCCCCTGGCCTGGCAGCAGGGGCTCACCGGCGCGGGGGTGACCGTCGGCGTGATCGACTCCGGGGTCGACGTCACCCATCCCGACCTCGCCCCGGTCGTCGCCGCGCAGACCGACTTCTCGACCGGCACACCCACCACCGAGGACGTGCACGACCGGCTCGGCCACGGCACCGCCGTCGCCTCCATCCTGGCCGGGCAGGGCACGGCGTCCGACGGGCGCTACCGCGGCGTCGCGCCGGGTGTCCGGCTGGTCTCGGCCAAGGTCGGCGACTTCGAGGTGACCGAGTCCGCGGTCATCGCCGCCATGGACTGGGTCGCCGGCGCCCAGCGGGCCAAGGTCGTCAACATGAGCCTGGGCTTCCCGAACACCCCGGGCAACGACCCGCTCGAGACCGCGGTCGACGAGCTGACCGACCGTTACGGCACCCTGTTCGTGGTCGCCGCGGGCAACGACGGCAACAACGGCAACGACCCGGCTAACGGCGACGACTACCTCATCAACTCGCCGGCCGACGCCCCGGCCGCGCTCAGCGTCGGGGCCGTCGACTCCGACGACCGGCTGGCCGACTTCAGCAGCCGGGGACCGGGCCTCGACGGCGAGAGCATCAAACCCGAGATCACCGGCCCCGGCGTCGATATCACGCACGCGCTCAGCGTCGACGCCGGCCCGGGCCCGTACGAGGTGGGCAGTGGCACTTCGTTCGCCGCGCCGCACGTGGCCGGTGGCGCCGCCATCCTCGCCCAGAAGCACCCGGATTGGACGCCCGCGCAGCTCAAGGCCGGCCTGATGGGTGCGGCCCGGCCCACCGACGGGCTCGGCGCGTACTCGCAGGGCGCGGGCCGGATCGACGTGGCCCGCGCGGTGAAGGCGACCGTGGTGGCCGACCCGCCGAGCCTGAGCCTGGGCACGCAGACCGCCGCCAAGAGCGTCACCTATCGCAACCACGGACCCCGGCCACTCAAGCTCGCCCTCCGCGTGACCGCACCGTTCACGGTCAGCACCACCACGCTGACCGTCGCCGCCGGCGGAGTGGCCACCGCCCAGGTCGCTGTCCCGGCCACCGTGACCGGTGGCGCCCACACCGGACGGCTCACCGCCACGGCCGGCGACCAGGTCGTCACCACCCCGGTCGCCGTGGTGCGCGAACGGGCCCGCGCCGGCCTCGACCTGCACGTGCTCGGCCTCGACGGGCTGCCCACCGAGGACCACTACACCCAGGTCATCGGGCTGGACACGCCGTACCTGCACGACAGCGTCTTCGACTACCCGTGGACGCCCGATCTGAGCCTGCGCGTGCCCACCGGGCGGTACGCGATCCTCACCCAGTACTTCGCCGAGGCGGCGGACGGCACCTACACCAGCGTCGCGATCGCGCAGCCCGCGGTGACGGTCACCGCCGCCACCGACATCACTGTGGACACCCGTACGGCCAAGCCCGTGACCGCCACGCTGCCGGACGCCGGGGCCCGGTTCGACGCCGGGGCGGTCGAGTTCGGCGTACGGACGCCGACCGGCTGGGCCGCCTACGCCGCCAACAGCTACGGCGGCACCCTGCGCAGCGCGCAGCTCGGCGGGAACGGCGACGCCCTGACCTCGCTGGTGCGGCTGGCCTACACGTCCGGCACCGGCGTCTACCACCTGGCCTGGCCGCTCAAGGGACGCGCGCCGAACGGCTTCACCGGCACGGTCACCGCCCGCGACCTGGCGGCCGAGACGGGCGAGATCGGCCACCAGCTGACCGGCAGCCAGCTCGAGATGATGGCGGGCGTGCACGTTCCCGGGATCCCGTTGACGTTCGCCGCGCTCACCACCGACGCGTCCGCGAACCGTTACTTCAGCACGGCCGGCGGTGTCTCGTGGAGCACCGGACTGTACGAGTGGCGGGAGGAAGAAGGCTACGAAGAGGTACGCGTCGTGGGGGAGCCGCGGCGCTACGAGGCCGGCCGCGAGTACACGGCCGCCTACAACGCCCCCGTCATCGCACCCTGCCTGACCGGCGACGGCATCACGTGGACCGGGGACCGGCTGCGGGTGCGGGTCGCGATGGACTGCGACAGCGCCGGGCACGCCGGCACCACCACCGGCGCGACCGGCCGCACGACCCTGTTCCGCGACGGTCAGCAGGTGGCGTTCGCCGACCTCGCCGGCGAGGCCACCCTCCGGGCGCCACGGAACCGGGCCGGTTATCGGCTGCGCCTCGAACACAGCCGCCCCGCCGTGGCCGTCTCGTCCACGGCCTCCACCGTCGACTGGACGTTCACCGACCCGGCGGCGGCGCCGGCCCTCGACACCGTACGGATCGAGCCGCTCGCCTCCGGGGTCCGCCTGACGCCCCCGGCCGGCACCCGGTCGATGACGCTCGCGGCGTCCTACGACGACGGCGCGACGTGGCAGGCGGTGGCGGTCCGCCCGGGGGCCGGCGGCACCTACCGGGCCGCCCTGACGGGAACCGGCTATGCCTCGCTGCGGATGACCGCCAAGGGCGCCGCGGCCACGGTCACCGAGACGGTGATCAGGGCGCTGCCACCGGCCTGACCGTTCACAGGGCGTCTGCGCCGGCCACCCGGCGCAGCACCCCGACGAAGGTGGCCGCCAGCGGGTTGCCGGTCTGCGGGGTCACGGCGAGGACGTGCCGGGTGTGCGGGCCGTCGTCGTCGACCCGCAGGGCGGTGATGCCCCGGGACATCATCGACATCACCGACCCGGGCACCTGGGTGATGCCGAGCCCGGCGGCCACCATGCCGAGCCGCGCGTGCCAGTCCTTGACCGCGTACGCGATTCGGGGCTGGTCGATGCCGGGCCAGGCCCCGAGGTGGCCGTCGCCCGGGCCGGCCGCGCCCACGATCCAGGACTCGTCGCGGAGGTCGTCGGGCGTCACCGACACCCGCCCGGCGAGCCGGTGGTTGTCGGGCACCGCGACCCGCAGCCGGGCGCCCAGCAGCCGTTCGTGCCGCAGGCCGGTGAGGTCGTAGTCGTCGCCGGGCGCGCGCACGATGATCGCGACCTCCACCTGGTGCGCCCGCAGCATCCGCAGCAGCGACCGCGACCCGTTGCTGTGCGGGCTGACCTCGATGCCGGGATGTTCCTGGTGCAGCAGCGCGAGGGCGCGGGGCAGCAGCACGAGATGCCCGGTGGGGTAGACGCCGACGACGAGCCGCCCGGCCGGACGCTCGCGGGCGGCGGCCAGTTCCCGCTCGGCGGCCGCGGCCGCGTCGAGCAGCACGGTGGCGTGCCGCAGCAGCACCTCGCCGACGGTCGTGGGCCGTACGCCCCGGGCGTGCCGTTCGAACAGCGGCGCGCCCGCGACCTGTTCCATGGCGGCGACCTGCCGCGAGATGGCGGACTGGGTGTAGCCGAGGGCGTCGGCCGCGGCTGTGAACGACCCCGTCGCGGCGACCTGCTGCACCGCCCGCAGCCCGCTCAGCGAGAACTCGGCCATCCGTCCATGCTCAGCCATGCGCCGCCGGCATGCGAGCATTCGTGATTGTCGCGACTCGCCGGGCCGCCGGCCGGGCAGCATCGAAGCCATGACAACGTGGTTCATCACCGGCACCGCCAGCGGTTTCGGCCGCAGCGTGACCCGGCAGCTGCTGGAGCGCGGCGACTCGGTCGCGGCCACCCTGCGCCGGCCCGCACGGCTCGACGACCTCAAGGCGGCCCACGGCGACCGGCTGTGGGTCCGCGAGCTCGACGTCACCGACACCGCGCGGCTGCGGGCCGTCGTGGACGAGGCCTTCGCCGAGCTCGGCCGGATCGACGTCGTGCTCTCCAACGCCGGCTACGGCATCTTCGGCACGGCCGAGGAGCTCACCGACGACCAGATCGACCAGGTGCTCGCGGCCAACCTCGTCGCGGGCATGCACCTGGCCCGGGCCGCCGTGCCACACCTGCGCGCGCAGGGCGGCGGCCGGTTCCTGCAGGTCACCAGCCAGGGCGGGCAGATCGCCTACCCCGGGTTCTCGATCTATCACGCCGCCAAGTGGGGGCTCGAGGGCTTCTTCGAGGCGTTCGCACCCGAGGTCGCGCCGTTCGGCATCGCGGTCACCATGGTGGAGCCCGGCATGGCCGACACGCCGGGCATCCCCAACGCCCCCGCCGCCGAGGAGCACCCCGCCTACCGCGACAACCCGGCGATCCTGCGCCCGACGGACGTCCCGCCGGAGGATCTGATCAGCGACCCGGAGAAGGTGGCGGCCGCGATCATCACGCTGGCCGAGCAGGACAAGCCGCCGCTGCGCCAGGCCCTGGGCTCCGACGCGTACGCCAACATCTACGCGTCCCTCACCGAACGCCTGGCCGCCCTGGAGAACGGCCGGGCGTTCGCCCTCACCACCGACAAGGGTTGACCCTGTTCCGAGAACACGGTCTTCACTGAGGCATGACTAGCGAGTCGGTTGTCCGGGTGCGCGCGTCCGAGAGTGTCGCCGCCGATTCCCGTGACGGGCTGCGGGCTCGTAAGCGCGCCCCACGCCGGGCGGCGGCGGTCTGGGATCCCGGCGTCCGGCAGGTGCGGGCCCTCGATCGGCTGCGGGCGCAGGAAGCCGTACGCGATCCCGCGCTGCTGCCGCTGCGATATGCCCGGATGGCGTCCTCGCCCTGGGCCTACCTGCGCGGCGCCGCCGCCGTGATGGCCGCCGACCTCGCGGCGGCCCCGCACTCGGGTCTGACGGTGCAGATGTGCGGCGACGCCCACATTCTCAACTTCGGGCTGTGGGCCTCGCCCGAGCGGCAGCTGCTCTTCGACGCCCGCGACTTCGACGAGACGTTGCCGGGCCCGTTCGAGTGGGACCTGAAGCGGCTCGCGACCAGCGTCTACGTGCTCGCGGAGGCGGAGCGGCTCGGGAACGCGTGCGCCGAGGACGCGGCCGCCGCGGCGATCGACACCTACCGTACGGCGATGCGGAGGTACGCGAGCCTGGGCGAGCTCGACGTCTGGTACGACCGGATCACCTCGGATGTGCCGTTGCGCCGCCTGACCTCCCAGTTCGCCGAGGCCGCCGCGCGCGACATCGCGAAGCAGTCGAGGAAGCGGACCCATCACGGGGCGGCCCGGCAACTCGTCACCGAGGAGGGCGGGCGGCCCCGCATCTCGCTTGACCCGATGAAGCGCTTCGACGACGGCATGACCCACGACCAGCGGGCCCGGGCCGCCGAGCAGCTCTACGACACCTACCTGGCGTCGATCTCGCCGCACCTGCGCCGGCTCGTCAACCGGTTCGAGCGCGTGGATTCCGTACGGCAGATCGTGGGGGTGGGCAGCGTCGGCATGCGCGTCTGGTTGCACCTGCTCGCGGGCGACAGCGGCCGGCAGCCGGTGTTCTCCCAGGCCAAGCAGGCGACGGCGGCGGTCTACGAGGAGTTCCTGGGCCCCAGCGAGTTCACCAACCACGGCGAGCGGGTCGTCGTCGGCCAGCGCCTCATGCAGTCGGCCAGCGACATCTTCCTCGGCCACATGCGCATCGACGGCTACGACTACTACGTCCGCCAGTTCCGCGACATGAAGATCATTCCCACCGGGAAGCAGATCGCGGGCTATCTGCCCCAGTTCGCCGCGGCCTGCGGGCACGCGCTGGCCAAGTCGCACGCCCGCAGCGGCGAGCCCGCCGCGATCGCCGCCTACATCGGCAAGGGCAGCGCCTTCCGGGAGGGCATCCTCCGCTTCGCCCGCGCCTACGCCCGGCAGACCCACACGGACCACGCCGACCTGCGCACCGCGATCGCCGCCCACGAGGTCACCGCGGCCGAACGAGGCTGGTGAGCCGTCATCGGCGCCCATGCGTCCGCTGTCGTACCGGTCGGTGGGATTGCGCGGCGACCCGAGTGGGCATAAGCCGCCCGGCCATCCCGGACACTCGCTCTGGAGACGACATGAACAGCCCGCGCGTCAAGCTGAACCCCGCCGACCTCGGTCCGGTCGCCACCAAGCTGCAGGGGCCTCTGGAGTCACAGCTCACCTCGGCTCTGCAGCACGCCACGCACGCCGTCGAGGACCACTACGCCGGTGAAAGTGTCACCGAGGTGGCGCAGGAGCTGCTGGAGGAGACGAAGGACGGGCTGCACCCGGACATCGCCGCCGCCTTCGAGCCGGACCCGGGTCAGCTGCGAGCCGTGGCCGCCGCCATTGTCGACCACCAGCACCCCTGAGCCGCGGGCGGTCCGGTCCGGGCTCTCATCGCCGGCTCCACTGCTGGTTGGCGGCACCGGTGCAGGTCCACAGCAGGGTCAGGGTGCCGTTGGCGGTCTGATTGTTGCTGACGTCCAGGCAGAGACCGGACTGATTGTTGCGGACCGTGCCGTTGGCCTGGAAGGTCCACTGCTGGTTGCTGCCACCGTTGCAGTCCCACACCTGCACCTTCGTGCCGGCGGTCGCGCCGGTCGGTGAGTCGAGGCACTTGCCCAGTGCCCGCAGGGTCTGACCGGAGACGGTCCACTGCTGGTTCGTGGCGTTGGTGCAGTCCCAGATCACCGGCTGGGTGCCGTTGGCGGTGTTGCTGTTCGGCACGTCCAGGCAACGCCCGGAGGAAGCGCTGACCAGGCCGGTCGTGGCCGGTGTCTGCGGGTCGCCGGTGGTGCCGCCGCTGATCCGGTAGACGACAGTGCCGTGGGCGGGCACGCTCGCGCTGATCGTGCCGCCCGTGGCAGTCGTGGCGCCGGTCCAGGCGTCGACGAGAGAGTACGACGTGGCTCCGGTCTTCCCGATCGCCGCCGCTGTGGTGGAGATCGTCCGGGTGGCGTCGCTCTGGTTGAACAGGGCCACGGCGACGTCGCCGCCGGACAGGCGTTTGGCCAGCACACGCTGGTTGGCGTCGCCCGCGACCTGGGCGCCCTGACGGCCGAGGGCGTCCTGGTTGACGGCGATGAGCCGGGGGTTCGTCAGGATCGTCCGGGTGGCGGCGGACATGGACCGGATGTCGTTGCCGGCGATCAGCGGAGCGGCCATGACGGCCCACATCGCGAAGTGGGAGCGCTGCTCGGTGTCGGTCAGCGTGCCCCGGCCGACCTCCATCATGTCCGGGTCGTTGAAGCCACCCGGCTTCGCGTACCCGGCCAGCGGCACGTTGACGTCGATGATGTTCCGCACGCCCATCGGATAGCCGTTGACCTGGTCGGTCTTCCATACCAGCTGGATGTCCTCGGTGGTCCGCCAGATGTTGGCCACATCGCCCCAGTCGCGCTGCGGACCGGTCTTGGAGTGGATGCTGTTCGAGTTGATGCTGTAGAGGATCGGCCGCCCGGTGGCGGCCAGCGCGTCGCGCATCTTGGCGAAGGTGGTGACCTGCTCGTTGATGGTGCCGGTGGGGGAGCACCAGTCGTACTTCAGGTAGTCGACACCCCAGGCGGCGAACTGCCGGGCGTCCTGGGTCTCGTGCCCCTGGCTGCCGGTCGCCCCCGGGTAACTGCCGAAGTACTGCGCGCAGGTCTTGTCCAGCGGCGCCTGATAGATGCCGAACTTGAGGCCCTTGCCGTGCAGATAGTCGCCCAACGCCTTCATGCCGCTGGGGAAGCGAGCCGGGTCGGCTTGCAGGTCGCCGCCCGAGTCGCGGTTCGGATTCATCCAGCAGTCGTCGACCACCACGTACCGATAGCCGGCCTCACGCATGCCGGTGCTGACGATGCTGTCGGCCATTCCCCGGATCAGCGACTCGTTGATGTTGCAGAAGAACGTGTTCCAACTGTTCCACCCCATCGGCGGCGTGCGGCCGACCCCGTTGTCCAGAGCCCGGGCCGGTGAGGCGGTGGCGACGAACGTGGTGCCGGTCAGCAGCAGGGCGGCCGCGAGCAGGGTGGTGAGACGGCTGAATGGCACAAGGACTCCTCTGGGCACCGGACTCTGCAGCGCGTGAGCGTTAACAATCGATGTCGAAGACGTTTCCAGAAAGCCCTAAGACATTCAAGTGTACAAATATAAAGCGGAACTTGGAATTGACCGATAATGGCAAAACCGGCCGATGAAAAAATGTTACGGCGCGTCATGCTGACAGGTCAGAGCTTGCGGCCGACCGCGCCGTAGATGCTGATCCGGCTGGGGTCGGTGTCGTCGCCGGCGGCGTCGGGGCGCCACCGGCTGATCAGCTCGACGCCCGGCTCGACGAGCTCCAGGCCGTCGAACAGGGCGGTGAAGGCGGACCGGTCCCGCGGCCAGATGTCGCTGATGCCCGAGTCGAGCATCCCCTGATAGCGAACCCTCTCCTCGGGCGGCATGAAGTCGGTGGTGAAGTGGGTGACGGCAAGACAGCTGCCGGCGGGCAGCGCGTCGAGCAGGGTGCGGACGATCGCCTGCGCCTCGCCGTGGCCCGGCCGGACGAAATGCAGCACGGCGATCAGCATCAGCGCCACGGGCCGGGTGAGGTCGAGCGCCTGCCGTTCGCGGGCGGCGTCCAGGATCGCCTGGGGGTCGCGCAGGTCGGCCTCGATGTAGTCGGTGGCGCCTTGCGGGCTGCCGGTCAGCAGGGCGCGCGCGTGCGACATGACCAGGGGATCGTTGTCGACGTAGAGCACCCGGCTGTGCGGGTCGATCCGCTGGGCCACCTCGTGCGTGTTGTCCGCGGTGGGCAGCCCGGTGCCGATGTCGAGGAACTGGCGCAGCCCGGCCTCGGCCGCCAGATACGTCGTCATCCGGCGCAGCACGGCGCGGTTGGCGCGGATCCCGGCGCGCATCCCGGGGAACTTAGCCTCGATGGCGTCGGCTGACTCCCGGTCGGCGGCGAAGTTGTCCTTGCCGCCCAGCCAGTAGTCGTAGCGCCGGGCCGGGTGCGGCACCGACGTGTCGATCGTCCTGGCCGCAGCGTCCGAACTCGCCATGGAAGCCCCCGTAGGCAGCAATGGATGCGGAAGTGTCCACTGTAGTGGCAAGCGGCGGCCCCCGTGGGCCCGCTTGCTCGCGGTGACGACGGCGGTCCGGCCCCGGCCACAAGAAATAGTGCCGAAAATGCTCAGGAACGTCGGGCGCGGGCCGATGCGGGGCCTATGTTGCTGCGCTGCTACACCGCGGTCGCCGGAATCCTGGTGGCGACCTACCTGGTGTGGCCGTACGACCTGCGGCAGTGGCCCTTCCTGGCGGTGACCCTCGGGGGCGTCCCCGCGGTGGTGCTGGCCCTGCGCCGGGCCCCGGCCGGTGCCCGTACGCCGTGGTGGCTGATGCTGGCCTCGGTGGCGCTCTACAACATCGGGAACATCGTCTGGATCGTCATCGCCACGACGGGCGGCCGGGTCACCGGTGACGGAAGCGTCGCCGAGCTCTTCTTCACCGGCGGCGGCGCGCTGCTTCTCGGTGCCTCGATCGCCGTCGTCCGGCGCCAGGGCCGCGGCGACGTCGGCGGCGTCCTCGACTCGATGATCACGGCGGTGGCCCTGGGCGGCGTGCTCTGGTCCGCCGTGCTGCTGCCCGCCTTCACCCGGCAGGACGTTCCCGTGGGCCGGCAGATGTCCACGTTCGTCACGGTCATCGTGATCGCCGGCACGCTCGGGGCGATGCTGCGGGTCTCGCTGGTCTCCCCGGCCGGGCGCACCGCCTCGATCCGGCTCTTCACGGCCGGGGTGGCGCTGACCCTCGCCGGCAACGTGGCCGGCGTGCTGGTCACCGAGGCGAACAGCATCCGCCCCGACTGGACGAACAATATTTTTCTGGCCGCCTACGCCCTTGTCGGCGCGGCCGCCGTCCACCCTTCGGTGGCGCTGGTGACCCTGCCCGGCCGGGCTCCGAACGACGACCTGACCCCCGGCCGGCTGACCTTTCTCGGGGTGATGCTGGCGCTCACCCCGCTGATCGGCGGTGGCCGCGCAGTCCTGGGCCAGCCTACGGACGGCGTCCTCATCGCGCTCTCCTCGGCCGCCTTGGTGCCGCTGGTCATGGTGCGGGTCGCGCGGCTGGCCGCCCAGCGCCGCGATGCGGAGCGGGCGCTGCACCGGCTGGCCACCCGCGACGGGCTGACCGGCCTGGCCAACCGGGGAGCCTGCTTGGACCGGCTCACGGAGGCCTTGAGTGAAGGTCCGCGGGACGTGGCCGTGTTGTTCTGCGACCTCGACGGCTTCAAGCCCGTGAACGATCGCCTGGGCCACGCCGCCGGTGACGAGCTGCTGATCGCGGTGGCCGACCGGCTGCGTACCTGCGTTCGCGACGACGACCTGGTGAGCCGCTTCGGCGGTGACGAGTTCGTCCTGATCTGCCGGGGCGCGGACGCGGTCGACGTGGTGGCCGCGCGGATCGCCGAGCTGACTGCCCGGCCCTTCACCGCGTCCGGCGAACAGGTGCGGATCGGCGTCAGCGTCGGCGCGGCCCGGGCGCGGCCCGCGGACACCACCGACGACCTGATCAACCGGGCCGACCTGGCCATGTACGAGGCCAAGAAGTCCAAGTCCGTGGGGGCCCTGAGCCTGGTCCGAGCCTGAGCTCGCGGCCGGGCGCGCCCCGGCGGTCTCAGCGGCAGAGCACCTCGGACAACCCGGTGATGTCGAGAACCTCCTGCACGGTGCCGTGGCCGTTGACGACGGTGAAGCCGCGCCGGGCCGCGGTGGCGGCTTGATAGCCCGCGACCAGGCCGGCCACGACGTGCGAGTCGATGAAGCGGGTGTGCTCGAGATCCACGACCACTGCTGTGACGCCCGGCCGGCGCGCCGCCTCGAGCAACGTGCGCATGAGGATGTCGCCGACGCTCATGTCGAAGTCGCCGGTCAAGCTCACCCGCAGGACACCGGGAGGTGCCTCGTGATGGGAGAGGCTGAATGGTGGGGTTGTCACAACCGCAGTGTCTACCACCCGGGTATGACAACAGCGTCTCACCGCCGCGGGAAGGACGCCCACACATGCTTGGTGGTCTCGTTCGCATACCAGCAGACCTGCTCGGCCAGGGCCAGGCAGATCGGCAGGCCCCGCCCGCCGGCGCGGATGCCTTGACGGGCCGGGGCCGGGCTCGGCAGCTCGCGGACGGCGCGATCGCTGACGTCGACGATGAAGCAGGCGTCGTCGCTCAACAGCCGGACGACCACCGGTGGTTGCCCGTGACGCAGGGCGTTCCCGGCCAGCTCAGTCGCCACGAGCCCCAGGTGCTGCGCCGTCCTGGTGCCCTCGACGCCGGTCGACGTGCCCGGCTCTCGTGCGACGAAGCGCCGGATATCGTCGCGAATAGTCCGCAGGTCCGTGTCGTTCCCGACATGCCAGGTGAGCAGCACGGAAATCGACGCGGGCGGACTGAGCATCCGCAGGGGCTCCATGGGAGACGGTGATGCCCGATCACCGCTTTCGGAAACGCCGACCTGCGCGCGGCCCCCGCCGCCGTCGTCATGCGGCCCGCGCATAGCGATCATCCCCCATTCGCGTCGGCGATCCGCCCGCCGGCTCGGCAAGGTTCAGTCATGAAGACACTGCTGCGCCGAGTCGTCCTCGGCACCGTCACCACGACTGCCCTGCTCACCACCGCCTCGCTCACTCCCGCGGCCGCCGGCGGCAGGCACCACATCGACCTGCCCGACGGCTTCCCGCCCGAGTCCATCGCGATCCAGCACGGCACGGCCTACCTGGGCTCCCGCGCCGACGGCGACATCTACGCCCTCGACCTGCGGACGGGCCGGGGCAGGGTGATCAGTCAGGGTCCGGGGACGCAGTCGCTCGGGCTGACGATCGACAGCCGCCGGCAGCAGTTGTGGGTCGCGGGCGGGGTGAGCGGCGACGCGCGGCTGGTCGACCTGCGGACCGGCGCGGTGCTCGCCTCGTATCAGCTCGTTCCCGAGGGGCAGCCCGCGTTTATCAACGATGTGCTGCTGACCAGCGGGGGAGCGGTGTTCACGGACTCGGTGCACGACACCCTCTATCGGGTTCGCGACGGGCGCGTCGAGCGGATCCGGCTGAGCGGCGAATGGGTGGAGACGCTGGGGTACAACGCCAACGGCATCACCACCACGCCCGACGGCCGCGAGATGCTGATCGTGAACTCCACCACCGGTGAGCTTTTCCGGGTGACGGACGAGGGCCGGGCCACCGAAGTCGACCTCGGCGGGCAGGCGTTCATCCACCCCGACGGGGTGCTGCGCGAGGGCCGCACCCTGTACGTCGTGGAGAACGCCAACAACTCGGTCGCCGTGGTCACCCTCGACCGGCTCGCCACCCGCGGCACCGTCGTCAGACGGCTGACCTCGGCCGACTTCGACGTGCCGACCGCGATCGCCCGCTCCGGCGACCGGCTCTACGTGCCCAGCGCCCGGTTCGGCGTCGAGGAGGGCCCGGAGGTCGACTACTGGCTGACCGCCCTGGAGACTGGCCGCTAGAGGGAGGGCGCATGAACCGTACGAGGATGATTGTGCTGGTCGGCTTCATGGTGCTCGTAGTCGCGGGCGTCGGGGTCGCACTGTTCGCCAGCGACCTGTCGGGCACCGGCGCGCAGAATGTCGGCAGCCGTCCCGGCAACGCCACGGCGGCTCCGGCCGAGGGCTGCCCGGCCACCCGATCCAACCCCGGCGGCGACAACAACTACATACCGGATGCCCCGCCGGGCGAGGACCTCGGCGACGGATTCGTCATTCAGGGCGTGGTCCGGCAGGCCGGGGACTGCCGGCCGCTGCCGGACGTCCGCATCCAGGTCTGGCTGGCCACCCGCACCGGCGGCGAGAGCGACAACCGGACCAGCGTACGAACCGATGCCCAGGGCCGATACCGGGTGGAGACCGCTCCCACGGTGGCGCAGTTCGGCGAGCCGAACATCCATGTCGGGTACGACGACGACGCGTACGAGGCGGTGTTCATCCGGAACGTGGTGGACCTGGACGACACCGCGGCCACCATCGACCTCAACCTGCGGCCGAGGTGACCGGCCGATGAGGGCGCGAGCGGCCGCGCTCCTGCTCTGCGCCGCCGTCGCCGGGCTGGTGTGGCTGGCGTTGACCAGCTCCCACCTCGACGCCGGTCCGGCCGCGCTCGTTGTGTCGGCCGTCGCGGCCGCCGTCGCCACGGTGCTGATCGCGTTCCAGCCCCTGCTGGCGGTGCTGGCCCGGTCGCGGCCGGCGGCGTTCCGCGGCCACCTGGCACTGGGGCTGGCAGCGCTCGTCCTGGTGCTGGTCCACGTGGCGGCGCTCTGGCTGCTGAGCCCCGAGGACGTGCTGTTCGCGATCTCCCCGGACGGCCCGACCAGGGCGCGGATGGCCGTGCTGGCCACGGTGGCGCTGGTGATCGTGGTCGTCCTCGGCATCGTCCGGCGGTGGAGCTCGTACGCACCCCAGGCGACCCGGATCCTGCACGCCTTCTTCGGATCGCTGACGCTCCTGCTGGGTGTCGGCCACGCCGTCCTCACCGACGGGGCACTCGACGGCCCGGGCACCGCGGCGCTGCTCCTGCTGGCCGCCCTCGGGGTCGCGGGCATCGCCGCCGCGCAGACGACGCACCTCGGGTCGTCAGCCCCGTCGAGCGCTCCCGGTGAGGTGGACGACCCCGTCGGCTGAGAGCGGGTCGTTGACGATCGCTATTTCGTTGCCTTCGGGGTCGGCCACCAGCAGGCGGCCCGCCGGCTCGTCGACCAGCCGGCCCCCGGCGGCGACGATCGTGGCGAGGCGCGTTTGGGCGAGGTCCGTCGGCACGGCGAGCTCGACATGGATCCGGTTGCGCTGCCGGCGCCGGTCTGTGTCCGACGTGTCGAGCTGCTGGAAGACCAGCACCGGGTTGAGCCGGCGCGGATCGTGGATGTCGCTGACCCCCTCGCGCCGGTCGGGGGAGTAGCCGAGCGCGGCGAGCCAGAACGCGCGGACGGCGTCGACGTCGGCGGCGTCGAGGAAGAGTTGCGCCAAGCGTGGCAGCTCCGGATCCGCGGTGGCGCCGAGTTCGCGGGCGGCGGCCTGCAGGCCGGCGGCGAGGCCGGGGAAGCCGGGTTCCTCCCACAGGTCCTTGCCGCTGTCGAGGATCACCAGCCCGGGGCGCAGGTCGATCAGCAGGGGGAAGCCCGCCTCGTCGGCCAGCGCCGCAGCCGCGGTGGCCAGGTCGCGCTGCTGCTTCGCCGAGGTGGTGCGATAACACGCCATCGCGCCGAACACCGTCTGCCAGTCGGCCGTCTCAGCCGTCTCGGCCTCGCCCAGCGGGTCGCCCGGCACCAGGTCGACCTCGTTGCCGTCGGGGTCGCGGTGACAGACCCCGTACGGGCCCGACGGCTCGCCCAGACCGGCCTGCTCGACCGCGGCGGCCGGGCGTACGACGTCGAGGTGGATCCGGTTCCGCAACGGGCGGGCCTCGGTCGCCGGCCGGATGCGCAGGGCGGGGTCGCGCCGCAACGGGTCCGCCAGGCCGCCGTCCTCGCCGGGCGTGTAGCCGAGCACTCGCTGCCAGAACTGCCGTACCGCGGCCGGGTCCGGGGATTCGAGGACGACGCTGACGTGTTGCAGCGCGGCCGGGTTCGCGGCCAGCCCGAGCTCCCGCGCGGCCGCCGAGACCGCCTCGGCGTGCTCCTCCGACGAGAGACGTACGCGCAGGCCGGTCGCGCGCAAATCGACCACCGTCGCGGGCGACCGGCCCGCCAGCGCCGCCGCCGCGGTCAGGGAAGGCGCCTCGAACCACGCCGTCGCGACGCCGTCGACCATCCGCCAGTCCGTTCCGAGTCCTGTCATGCTCGGACTGTAGGCCGATCAGGGCCGGCCGAGGGCGTCGAGGTGGTGGCGGATCTGGTCGGCGTCGGTGTGGCCGAGGTCGGTCAGGATGGTCAGCGCCCGTTCCCACACCCGGCGGGCCTCGCCGGCCTGGCCGAGCTCGAGGTAGGTGTCGCCCAGCCGGCCGAGCGTGCCGGCCTCGTTGTAGCGGTCGCCGACCTCGAGCCAGGCCTCCAGCGCCGCCCGATATTCCTCGACCGCCCGGTCGTGCTCGCCGAGGTGGTGGAACGTCAGCCCCAGGCTGTCCAGCGTGTTCGCCTCGCCGTACCGGTCGCCGATCCGGCGGTGCAGCTGCAGCGCCTCCTGGCAGCGAGCCAGCGCGCGGTCGTTCTCGCCGAGCTGGGTGTGATACCAGCCGAGGTTGTTCAGCGCCCGGGCCTGCCCGCCGTGGTTGCCCTCCCGGCCGAACAGTTCGACCGCCTGCTCGGTCTGGTGCAGCGCCGCCCGGGGGTCGCCCTGGCTGCCGAGCACCCGGGCGAGCGCGTTGTGCGCGTGGGCCTGCCCCTTCGCCTGGCCGATCCGCCGGTAGCCGTCGAGGGCCAGCCGCAGGTGGCGGATCGCGTCGTCGGGGGCGAGCTCGGCGTGGGCCAGACCCAGGTTGAGCTGCGCGGACGCCGCTCGGGCGGGATCGCTCGCGCGGGTGGCCGCGGCCAGCGCGACCTGCTGGGTGTGGGCCCAGTCCGGCCAGTGCCCCTGCAGGTCGAAATACGTGGTCAGGCCGCGCGCCAGTAGCCACGCCCCGTTGTCGAGCCCGGCCTCGTGCGCGCGCCGGACCATCCGTACGAGAACCTGGTGTTCCTCGGTGAACCAGGCGAGCGCCGCGGGATGGTCGGGCGGCCTGGTCACCGGGCCGTCGGTGGTGAGCTCGGGCACCTCCCGGGTCGGATACAGGATCCGGTCGGCGGCGTACGCCGAGTGCACGTAGTAGTCGAGCATCCGCTCGAGCGGGGCCGCCGACTCCTCCGGTTGCACCAGCTCGGCCGCATAGGCCCGGAGCAGGTCGTGCGACACGTACCGATCCGGCCGGTGCTCGCTGAGCAGGCTGGCCCGGGTGAGCGCGCGCAACTGCCGCTCGGCGATCTCGATCGGCTCGGAGAGCAGGGCGGCCACGGCGGGCACGGTCACGTCGGGGCCCGGATGCAGGCCGAGCAGCCGGAACAGCCGCGCCGCCTCGGCCGGCAGGGCCCGATACGACCACGACAGCACCGCCCGCACATCGGTCGCCTCGTCGTCGGAGGCAAAGGCATCAAGGCTTTCCCGTACGGCGTGCAGCTGCTCGGCCAGTCGCGCCAGGGGCTGGCCGGGTTGTTGCAGCGCCCGCGCGGCGGTGACGGTCAACGCCAGGGGAAGCCGCGCGCAGGCGGCGAGGATCCGGTCGACCGCGGCCGGCTCGGCGGCGACCCGTCCGGCCCCGAGCCGGCGGCTCAGCAGCTCGCGGGCCTGCGCGGGCGGCAGCAGGCCGAGCTCGACCGGCCGGGCCCCCGCGGCGGCGACCAGGCCCGGCAGCTGGCTGCGGCTGGCCACGACGACCAGGCAGTTCGGCGCGCCGGGCAGCAGCGGGCGCACGTCGCGTTCGTGGGCCGCGTTGTCCAGCACCACCAGCACCCGGCGATCGGCCAGCACACTGCGATAGAGCGCCGACCGCGCGTCCAGGCCGGCCGGGATGCGCGCGGCGGGCACGGCCAGGGCCAGCAGCAGGTTGCGCAGCGCGTCGGCCGGGCTCAGGGCGGTGCCGGCCGGGTCGAAGCCGAGCAGGTCGACGTAGAGCTGGCCGTCGGGGAAGTGCCGGCGCATCCGGTGACCCCAGTGCACAACGAGCGTGCTCTTGCCCACGCCGGCCGTGCCCGACACGACGATCACCGCGGTGGTGGCCAGGTCGTGCAGCCGCTGCAGCTCGGCTTCGCGGCCGACGAAGTCCGGCACGTCGAGCGGCAGCTGGGCCGGGACGATCTCGTCGGGGTCCCGCGTCTCGCGCAGGATGTCCCGGTGGGCCGCCCGCAGCTCGGCGCCGGGCTCGACGCCCAATTCGTCGACCAGCCTCCGGCGTACGGAAAGGAACTGGTCTATGGCTTTGGCGGGGTGACCCGTGGCCGCGAGCGTGCGGATCAGCGCGGCGGCCAGCGGCTCGACCAGCGGATGCTGATCGGCGAGCTCGGTCAGGGGCCCCAGGGCCGTCGCCGGGCTGCCGGTGCGGATCTCGGCGTCGGCCCAGTGCACGGCCGCGTCGATCCGCTCGTCGATCAGCAGCGTGCGCGCCCGCGCGGCCCAGTCACCGGGCACGCCGGCCAGGGGCTGACCGCGCCACAACGCCATGGCCTCGCGCAGCAGCGTGAGCCGTTTCGGATCGGCCCGGTCCAGCTCGGACGCCCGGGTGACGAGCTGCCGGAAGTTGTGCAGATCGAGCGACTCCTCGGGCAGCTCCAGCCGGTAGCCGCCGCCGCGCGAACGGTGCAACCGGACCCGGTCGTCGGCCGGCTCGAGCAGCTGCCGGATGCGGGAGACGTACGTGTGCAGCGTGCGCGCCGCGCCGGGGTGCGCCTCGAGCCCCCAGACCCGCTCCACCAGCACCTCCGTCGACAGCGGCCGGTTGGCGTCGAGGAGCAGCGCGGCCAGGACCGCCGTCTGTTTCGGCGGGCCGGTCGCCGCCGTACGGCCCTCGGCGTGCACCTGCGGCTCTCCGAGCAGCTGAAACCGCATCACGCCCCCGCGCTCGACATTTCTTCGACAATCCATCGACTGCCATCAAGCACATTAGGGCGCGGCATCAACGCCGCAGCCCCGAGAGGAAAGTTCATGACACGAGCTTTTGCCGGCATCGCCGCCGCGGCATTCACGACCGCCGCCCTCCTGGCCGTGCCGAGCGCCGCCCAGGCCGCGCCGACCGGCATTCAGACGCGATACACCAGCACCCAGACGTCGGTGAGATACACGTCGGGCTTCGGAATGATCCGGGCCTGGCAGGACTGCGAGTCGTCCAGCGGCCAGACCACATTCCGGCAGTACGGCCCCTGGCGGACGATCAACAATTGGTCCGCGACCCCGAAGTGCAGCACGTACATCGTCAAGCGCGGCCGGGAAACCAACAACGCGAGCTGAGGAGTCCGCATGGTGGCCATCGCACGAACCGCCCGCCGGAGCCTCATGGTGCCGGCGGCCACACTGATCGTCGCGCTTCCGCTTGCCGCCGCGTCACCCGCTGATGCGGCAAGCGCTTGCGGCGCGACCAAGACGGTGCGCATCAGCATTCATTACCGAGCCTGCAACGAGACCCTCTCCGGCCACAAGGTCGGCGGCATCGTCTTCGTGCAGAACAACCACGGCTCCGAGGTGGAGCTCACGGTCAAGGACGGCTACCGCATCAACGGCGGCGGCATCGGCTGGAACCCGAACAATCCCCAGCGCCTCACCGTGAAGACCGGCGGCCACAACTACGCCGTCTTCCCCTATTTCGCGGGCTGCCACCAGGGCAACTCCGTCGGATACGTCTTCCAGGTCTACGACAACCGCACCGGCAAGTGGGGCGCCATCAGCTACTCCACCCCGGTGACCTGTCCCTGACCGAGATCGGGGGAGGGGCGTGGCGGCGCCCCTCCCTTTCACAACCGATCAAGTTCTAGCGGTACGTGATGTCGCTCTGGCTGACCTTGCAGTTGCTGTCGTTCCAGCCCGCGCCCAGATACTTGGGCTCGCTGCCTTTGGCCACGCCCTGATACTTGCCGCAGACCGTGGCGCTCGAGGCGTTGGTGAGGACCACGCGGGTGATCGTCGCCGTGTCGCCCCAGTTCGAGTTGATGCCGGCGACCATGTCGATGTCGTTCAGCAGCACGTTGTCGATCTTCACGTGGCGGGTGTACGAGTTCGTGCAGTTGCCGCAGCCACGGTACAGCTTGCCCGAGCCGCTCAGGTAGAAGCCGGAGATGCTGACCGTGCCGTTGCCGTTGTGCTGGAACGTCTTGTCGCTGCCGTTGCGCGCCCCGCCGCCGATGACGTAGCTGGTGCCGCCGCCGGTGCCCTTGAACGTCGCGGCGTCCTCACCGATGTCGTTCCACCACACGTTGCGGATGGTGCAGGTGCCCTCGCAGTGCACGCCGTCGCCGGCCGGGGAGCCGAGGATGACGTTCTGCAGCGTGCCGCCGTTGGCGATCTTGAACATCGGGTCCTGGGACTCGCTCTGCGAGCCGTCACCGATGCAGCAGTACGTCTTCATGCCCCCGTCGAAGGTGCCCGAGACGTTGACCGTGCCGGAGATGCTGACCGACCCCGCCGAGGACGGCCAGGCGCCGGTCGGCGTGCTGCCGGACGGCGGCGGCGTCGTGGGGCCGCCGGTCGTGGGCGGCGTCGTGGGAGTCGTGCCGCCCCCACTGGCGTACGTCTCGAACTCGGCGATCCGCGGCGCGCCGGACGCACTGGTGATGTCGAGGGTCAGCTTCTTCAGTGACGTCGAGGCGAACGAGATCGTCCCCGGGCTGCCGCTGCCGCTGGTCAGCACGGCGCCGCTGTCGGCGTTGAGCAGCCGCCAGGCGCTGATCGTGCCGCCGCCCGAGGCGTGCTTGATGATCGCCGACGAGACCGTCGTGGCGCTGCTCCACTTGACCGAGACATAGCCGGTCGAGCTCGCCGGCGACCAGTAGGTGCCGGTGTTGCCGTCCTTGACGTTGCCGTAGCTGGTGCCGCTGGCCTTGCTGGAGCCGTCGGCGCCGCCGTTCAGGCTCAGGTTGTCGGCCGCGAGGGCCTGGGCGGCCGGCAGCGTCAACATGATCGCGGCGGCCGTGAGCGCGGTGGCGGCCCCGGCCGACCACCGCAGAGCGACTGATCGCTTCATCCCTGTCTCACTTTCCATCATCGGGAGTGCGTCGCGCTGCCCACCCCCACGACAGGAAAGCGCTTACCTCCGGACGATAGGCATGCGTCGATATCAAGACAAGGAGTTGCAGGATTTGCATTTCGCACGTCGCCGCCGGGTGGTCCACCGGCCTCAGCCGTTGCGCCACTCGCCCGAGGTCAGGTGCGAACCGGCCTGCGGGCGGGTGGGCACAGGCGTACCCGTGAATCGCCCCGGGAAGCGACCGGGCGGCCGCGAAGTTGAACACGGCGTGACACTCAAGTTCGCGATTTTCGGCGACTCGATCGCCTACGGCCAGGGTGCCTCGTCGGCTGCCGACACGGTGGCGCAGCGCCTCTCGGCCGATATGACCGCCCATGACCTGCCCAACGAGGTACGGGTCTTCGCCGTGCCCGGAGCCCAGAGCCGCGACCTGCGGGCTCAAGTGGAGCGGGGCCTCGCGTGGCGCCCGCAGCTCGCGCTGATCATCATCGGGGCGAACGACCTGACCCGCCTGGTGCCGCCGGAGCAGGCCGCCGCTGAGCTCGCCGCTGCGGTCCGGCGGCTGCGAGCGGGCGGCGCCGAGGTGGTGGTCGCGCCGGCCCCCGATCTGAGCGTGGTGCCGTGGGTGCCGCCGCAGATGCGGCTGGTCGTCCAGGCCGGCAGCCGGATGCTGCACGACGCGCAGAGCCGGGTCGCGCTGGCCGAGGGCGCGCGGGTGGCGGACATCGGGATGACCTCGGCGGCGGGCTTCGCCGTCGACCCCGGCCTGTTCAGCGCCGACCGGTTCCACCCGTCCAGCGCGGGTTACGCCGTCATCGCCGGCGCGCTGGCCGGGCCGGTCCGCGCGGCCGCGGCGGTGGCGCGCTCGTCACTCGGCTGACGGATCGACAACCGTGGCTGCGGAGTCTCTCGATGTCGTGCGTCGCCGCTGATCGGGGAGCCTCGGATCGGCAGGCCCTGGCTGCGTTCCGGAATGTGCACGAATCTCGGAGGCAACCGAGAGGAGCCGCACCATGGCGCGCATCACCATCGACATCAGTCGGCCCGACCTGACCGGCCGCCGGGTCGTGATCACCGGCGGCAGCGACGGCATGGCCATCCCGCAGTACCGGCTCATCGGGACGCCGTTCCTGAGCGCGGCCGCGTGAGCCGGCCCCGCAGCCCCTGGTGGGTGGTCGTCGGTGCCGGTGTCGCGGCCGCGTTCGGGCCGCAGCTGTACCTGGCCTCGCTCGGCGTGTTCGTGGACCCGATCTCGGCCGATACGGGCTTCAGCCGGACGACCGTGACCGCGGCCGCCTCCGTCGGCGCGATCGGGATGGCGATCGGCATGCTGCTGGTGGCCCGGATCGTCGACCGCTTCGCCGCGCGCTACCTGCTTGTCCCGGGATTTGTGCTGTTCGCGGTCTCGATGGCGCTGATCGGCCTGACCCCCGCGAACCCGGTGGTCTACCTCGTCCCGTGCTTCTTCGTGGGGCTCTTCGGGGCCGCGAGCATCGTGCCGGCCACCCGGGCGGTGGTGAGCTGGTTCGACAACAGCCGGGCCCTGGCGGTGGGAGTGGTCACCGGGTTCATCGGCCTCGGCGCGGCCCTGGCCCCGCTGCTGGCCGGCGCCCTGATCGACGCCGTCGGCTGGCGTCTCGCGTACGGGGCAATGGCTTCGATCTCGGTCGTGGTGCCGCTGACCATGGTCACCCTGTTCGTGCGGGCCCGGGCCGAACGGCACGTCCGCGGCCGCCTGGTCGAGCAGACCCGGGTCGGCGGGCGCGACGTCAGCCTGGAACTGCCCGGGCTGACGTTCGCGCAGGCGGTCCGGACGCGGCAGTTCTGGGGCATCGCGGCCGGGCTGGGACTGGTCGGCGTGGTCGTCACCGGCCTGCAAGTGCACCTGGTGCCGATGATGACCGACCGCGGGCTGAGCGACGACCAGGCCGCCTCGCTGCTGGTCGTGTTCGGGCTGGCCTCGCTCGTCGGGCGGGTGGCAGGCGGCCTGATCATCGACCGGGTGCACGGCGCCGTCGTGGGGCCGATCGTCATGCTCGCCCCCGTCGTGGGCCTGTTCTTCCTGGATCTGCCGTACGCCGGTGCGGCCGCCGCGGTGGCGTTCATCGGCATCGCCTTCGGCATCGAGGGCGACCTGCTGGCCGTGCTCATCAGCCGCTATCTCGGCATGCGCAGTTTCGGCCGGCTCGTCGGCTCGGTGCAGGCCGCGTTCATCCTCGGCTCGGCGTTCGGGCCGCTGCTGCTCGGGCTGGGCTACGACACGCTCGGCACCTACGACCCGGTGCTGCCGGTCCTCATGGTGATCCTGGTGATCGGCGCGACTCTCATCGCCACTTTGGGCCCGTACGCATACCCACCCGTCGCCGGGTTCGACCAGCTCGCCGCTCGTGACGAACTGGGCGCCTCCGAGGCGCTGAGCGTCCGGGCCGGCCGCAGACCGCCGGCCCGGACGGTGTGATCAGGGCAGGTCGATCGGGCGCAGGACGCGGTCGATGCCGTGGGCGATCTGCTTGTTGCCCTTGTTGATGTCGAAGCGGTTGATCCGCGGGTTGCGGTCGCTGCGGTCGGCGTCGATCAGGGCGATCCGCTTGTGCCAGCGGCCGTAGACGTCGACCTTGATCGTGGCGCCGGCCGCCGTCTTGAGCTTGGCGCCGTCGGACTTGAGGGCGGCCTTGCGGGTGATCGTGGCGCCGGGCACGACGTGGTAAAGCAGCACCGACTCGACGGTGTTGATGCCCAGCCCGGCCACGGCGGTGAACGCGGCCTTCTCGCCCGGCAGCCGCTTGCTGTGCTGGATGTCGGCCACCAGACGGCGGAACGCCAGGTCGTTGGGGAGGAAAGCGGTGACGGCGGTCTTGCCGTCGGCCAGCACCTTGACCGGGCTGCCCGGCTTGGCCTTGAGGACGGCCTGCACGGCCGCGGCGAGGATGTCGTAGTCATGACCGTTGCGGTCGAAGCCGCTCTTGTCGGCGGTCAGCACCGCCGCGAGCGACTTGGTGCCCAGGGGCTTGGTCTTGCCGTGCGCGGCGGCCGGAGCGGCGGTGAGGGCGGAGGCGACGATGGCGGCGGTCGCGACAGCGGCGGCTCGGGTGATCCTCATCTTCGGGCGTCCTTTCCGGGTACGGGATGGTGGCTGCGGTGCCACCACCCCGTACTTCGCCCGGACGGTGCCGGTTGGATGCACCTAATACGTGAGAGTTCCGCGCAGCAGGCTGCGACCCGAATGCGTGGCGTCGCCGTCGTGCGGTTCGTCGCTGATGTCGACCAGGCGATACCGGTTCAGGTCGGTGCCCGGCGGCACCGGCAGCACCGCGTCCGGCTTGTCGGACAGGCTGCCCACCGCCACCATCTTGCCCGGCTCGTCCGGGTCGAGCAGCCACACCTCGTGGAAGCCGGTGGTCAGCGGCAAGTTGCGCACGTCGACCCGCATCCGGCCGTCGTCCAGCACCCGTACGTCACCGCCCGCGTTGGGCGGAGCCGCCTTCAACGGCTCCAGCGTCGCGCGGGCCGTCACCGGCTCGGCCGGCGCGCGGTTGGTGAACCGGTCGACGGCCACCGTGCCCGCCACCGCCAGCACCGCGGCCGCGGCCGCGGCGACCGCCGGCAGCAACCACCGGGACCGCTGGCGGCGCTCCCGCCGTCCGGCCATGTCGATCACCGGCGCGACCGGCGCCGGCGCCGCGGCGATGCCGGCCTCGATGGCCTGCCAGACGTGCGCCGGCGGGTCCGGCAGCTCGCGCAGCTCCTGCGCCTGCGAGCCGAGCTCGGCGACGTGGCGCAGGTCTTGTATCTCCTGCCGGCAGCCCTCGCACTGCGCCAGGTGATCGGATTCGTTCAGCTCCTCGATCTCCTCAGAGAGCGCGAGAAGGACCAGCCGATCGGGATCCAGATGGTGCACCGTCCACCTCCCAACGGCGTCGCAGGTTGGCCATTCCCCGGCGGATATGGCTCTTGACCGTGCCCAGGGGCAGCCCGGTGACGGTCGCTATCTGGGGATGAGTGAGATCGTCGAAGAACGCCAGTTCCAGTGTGCGTCGCTGCTCCTCGGGCAATCGGCCCAGCTCGTCGGCGACCACGAGCCGGTCGACTATGCGTTCCGGTGTCTCCTCGGCGGGCGGCGCCGTCTGTTGCGCCTGCACGGTCTCGGTCGCCCGCTGGTCCCGTGCCACCGACCGCAGCCGGTCCACGGCTTTGCGCCGTGCGATCCCGAGCAGCCAGGCCAGCATCGTGCCGCGTTGCGGATCGAAGCCGTCCCGGCCCGACCACGCGGCCACAAACGTCACCTGCGTGATGTCCTCGGCGTCGGCCCGGTTGCCCACCACCCGTTGAGCCAGATAGAGCACAGCCGAGCCGTGTCGCTCGTACGCCACCCGCAGAGCCTTCTCGTCGCCGGCGCGTAACCGCTCGGCGAGCTCGTCGTCGGAGCTCATCGACCTCCCTCCCGCGCACAGTGATTCCTCCGGTGATTCGTTCGCCGAGCCCTCCGCGGATGCACCCGGAGAAATTTAGTTTTACCTGCATCCACCGGGCGCCGGCGCGACGAAGGACCGGTCGTCAGGAATCAACGACGATCACCTCCAGGAGATCCGATGCGCATTCTGCCCTTCCGCCGCGCGGCCGCGATCGGCGCGGTTGCCCTGCTCAGCTTTGGTGCCGCCGCCGCGCTCGGTTCGTCACCGGCCTACGCGAAGGCCAACTCGCAGGTCACGGTCGTGCACGGCATTCCCGGCCAGGCGGTGGACGTCTACGTCAACGGCAAGAAGACCATCCCCGACTTCCAGCCGGGCAAGGTCGCCGGCCCGCTGAGCCTGCCCGCGGGCCAGTACGACATCGCCCTGACCAAGCCCGGTGACGCCATCGGCAGCGCCCTGCTCAAGGTCGACAACGCCGAGGTGCCCGGCGACGCCAACATCAGCCTGGTCGCGCACCTGACCGCCGACGGCAAGCCCGCGCTGACCCCGTTCGCCAACGACACCGCCAAGCTGGCCGCGGGCAAGGCCCGGCTGACCGTCAGGCACGCCGCGGCCGCCCCGGCCGTCGACATCCGGGCCGGCGGCAAGCCGGTGTTCGAGGGCGTCACCAACGGCAAGGAGGGCAAGGCGGACCTGGACGCGGGCACCGTCTCGGCCGACGTGGTGCTGGCCGGCAGCGACACCCGGGTGCTCGGCCCGGCCGACCTCGACCTGAAGGAGGGCACCGCCACGATCGTGTACGCGGTGGGCTCGGCCGAGGACAAGACCCTCGACATCGTGTCGCAGACGATCACCGGGCTGCACTCCGCTCCCGGCGGCGTGCCCAGCGGCGACGGCGGCCAGGCCGACGGCAACGGCTCGCTGCCCTGGTACGGCGTCGGCGCGGCCGGCATCCTGCTGGCCCTGTTCGGCCTGACCCGCCTGGTCACCGGTCGTCGATGAGCTCGCGTCGCGGCGCGCCCCGGACCCGTCCGGGGCGCGCCCTGCCCCTCACGCTGCTGAGCCTGGGCCTGGGTCTGGCGGTCACGGCCGGGGCTGTCGCCTGCCAGTCACAGCCGGCGGACGACTTCGGCGCCCCCGCGGTGACCACGCTCGCGTCCTCGGCCCCGCCCGCGCTCCGCGTGCCGATCCAGGACGGGAAGCCGCCCCAGGCCGACGCCGGCGACGAGCCGGCCCGGCTGCGCATTCCCGCTCTCCAGCTCGACGCGACGGTCGACGCGGTGGGCATCGACGCGGCCACCGGCGACTTCGCCGTCCCGCCCAGCGTCGACCAGGTCGGCTGGTATCGGTACGGGCCCGGGTTCTCGGCGCGGGCCGGCTCCATCGTCATCGCCGGGCACGTGGACAGCGCGGCCGAGGGCAAAGGGGCGTTCTTCCGGCTCGGCGCCCTGAAAGCGGGCGAACCCGTGACGCTGACCGGCGCGGACGGCAAGGAGCGGGCCTTCGAGGTCGTCGCCCGTGAGCGCTACCGCAAGACGGCCATCCCGCTGGAGAAGTACTTCGCCCGCGACGGCGCCGTCCGGCTCACCCTGATCACCTGCGGCGGGCCGTTCGACACGAAGACGGGGCACTACCGCGACAACGTCGTCATCACGGCCACGGCTCGTTCATGACCCGGGCCGCGCGGCGAAGGCCGCCCAGATGTGTTTGGTGCTCGCGCCGGCATACCAGCCGACCTGCAGCGACATGTTCATGGCGAGGAACAGCCCGCGCCCGCCGGCGTCGATCGGGCGGGTGTGGGCCAGCTCCGGAACGGTCGACAGGTCACGGTCGGCGACGTCGAGGATGAACTGCTCCTCCGTACGCATGAGGCGGATCTCGGTCGGCGGCCGGCCGTGCTTGATGGCGTTGGTGGCCAGCTCGGTCGCGACCAGCACCATCCGGTCGGTGATCTCCGAACCGTGGTCGTCCAGGGTGAGCTCCTGCCGGGCCAGGGCCTCACGCAGCGCCGCCCGCAAATGCTTCAGCTCGGTGCTGCTGTTGAGGACCCAAACATGCAGCTCGGTAGCATCGGGCGGCGGCGGCGAGGTGACGAGCTGCTGATCCATGGGAGCAACCTTGCCCCTCCCGGCAGAGGTTCAGTCCTCCTTCCGAGCGAATTCATCCTGGCCGGGCATGGCCGCCGCGACCCACGATCGCGACGGCCGTGCCCGGTTCCGGTCAGCGCTGGCGGGTCAGAAGGCCGGGCCGGTAAGGGAGCAGGCCGTAATCGCCGCCCGAGCTGGGGGAGCGGCCCTGGTAGAGCAGCTGCAGGTTGCAGGGGTCGATGGTGTTGGTCTGGTCGGCGCTGGTGCGCAGCAGCTCGCCGTGGCTGATGTCGTTGGTCCAGGTGGCGCCGCTGTTGGCCTTGCCCGCGAACGGGTTGTTGTAGGTGGCGGCGTTCGGGGTCCAGGTGCCGCCGAGGCTGGTCGCGGTGAACGAGCGGAAGTAGCGTTCCCACGAGCTGGTCCGGGCCTCGATGATCATCAGGTACTGGTTGCTGCCTTGCACCTTGTAGACCTGCGGCGCCTCGAAGATGTTCTCCGTGGTGTCGCTCATGATGGTGGTGTAGTTGGCGCCGAAGCTGCCGGGGAAGTTGCCGATCGGCATGATCTGGCGGTAGATCTTGCCGTTGTCACCGGCGAAGAACAGGTACATGTTCTGGTCGTCACCGATGATCGTCTGGTCGATCACGCCGGTGCCGGAGTCGGTGATCTTCGCGGTGGACAGCGTTTGCGCGGCCGACCAGCCATTGGCATCGGCCGGGTTGGCCGAGGTGCGGTAGGAGAACGAGGTCGGACCCCACTGGTGGGCCAGGACCCAGATGTTCTTGGGCGCGAAGTAGAACAGCGACGGCGCGACGGTGCCCTGGTTCATGGTGTTCTGGGTGGCCGAGCCGAGCTGGTTGAGGTTGTCGACGAGGCCGAAGTTCATCGAGCCCCAGCCGCCGGTGGCGCTGCTGCTGTGGGTGGTGGCGTAGACGAGCTGCTTGCCCTGGTAGGGGGCGATGGTGAAGTCCTTGAGGGAGGCCCAGCCGGACTTCGGCTGGGCCAGCGGGCCGGTCGAGCTCCAGCGGTACGACGACGGCAGCGAGCACGTGGCCGGCGGCGGTGTCGTCGTGGGCGGGGTGGTCGGTGGAGTGGTGGGCGGCGTGGTGGTGCCGCCCGTACAGGTGACGCCGTTGAGGGCGAAGCCCGAGGGCACGGGATTGCTGGAGGTCCACGTGCCGGTGAAGCCGAACGACGCCTGGCCGCCGGTCGCCACCGAGCCGTTGTAGCCCACGTTGCGGGCGGTCACGGCGGAGCCGGACTGGGTCACCGTGGCGTTCCAGGCCTGCGACACCGACTGCCCGGACCCGTACGACCAGGTCAGCGCCCAGCTGCTCAACGGGTCGCCCAGATTGGTGATCGACACGTCGGCGTTGAAGCCGCCCTGCCACTGCGACGACACGGCGTAGCTGACCGAGCAGCCCGCCGCGGCGGCGTCGGCGGGCAACGCCACGAACGCGCCGGCCGCGGCCAGCAAGCCGATACCGGCCGCGGTGAGGCCGGCCGTTCTGTTCCTGTGGTGCATCGGGGGTCCTTTCCTAGTGGGTCAGCACGACCGTGGAGATGCTGCGGGCGGGGACGGAGACGGTGACCTGAGAGCCGTTGACGCTGGTCGGCAGGGCCACGGCGTTGTCCGTACGGGAGGTCAGGTAGTGCTCGGCCCGGGTGATGCTCTGCGGCGCCTGCAGCACGGCATTGCTGACGGCCGAGGTGGACCGGTTGAGCACCACGAGGGTCGTCTTGCCGCCGCCGGAGTAGGCGGTCACCTCGAGCGGGTTCGCCTTGGTGCTCTTGGTCAGGGCGACCCGCTGGTAGCCGGGGCGCACGTACTTGGCGAACTGCGAGAACGCGTAGCCCCGCTTGAGCGGAACCCCGGCCGTG
Organism: Paractinoplanes lichenicola; assembly: GCF_016785085.1. Classification (GTDB taxonomy): domain Bacteria; phylum Actinomycetota; class Actinomycetes; order Mycobacteriales; family Micromonosporaceae; genus Actinoplanes; species Actinoplanes lichenicola. Next base: position 967,957 of record NZ_JAENHO010000001.1, on the reverse strand, counting down.
GTGCCGTACGCGGTCTCGCCGTCACCGATGAACGAGTAGTAGCGCTTGCCGTACCACCAGACGTAGGCGTTCCAGTTCGACTCCATCGACTTGTGGACCGTGCGCATGATGTCGTCGAGCGTCTCGTCCCAGACGGCCTGATTGCTCGGGTTGCCCCAGATGTTCGAGCCGTTGCCGTCGGCCTCGTGGAAGTTCCACTCGGTCATCCACACCGGCTTGTTGTTCTGCTCGGCCAGCGCGTACGGCTTGAGCCGGCCGGAGTCCTCGGTGCCGTACAGGTGCCCGCCGATGTAGCCGATGTTGTTGCGGGCGCTCGCGTCGTTGAGGGTCGGATCGGTGTAGCCGTAGTTGAGGTTCACCGCCTCGGCCACCATGAGCTTCGTGTTCTGCACCTTGGCGCCCTGGTCGCGGACGAAGGTGCGCAGCTCGGTGCCGCTCCAGTCCATCGAGTCGTAGTCGGGGTGCCAGTCCGGCTCGTTCTGCACCGACGTGACGTCGATCGGCACCCCCTGGCCCCGCATGTACTGCACGTAGCTGTTGAGGTGGTTGGCGTAGTCGTCGTAGTAGTCGGTCTTGAGCTTGCCGCCGTTGATCCGGCTGTTGTTGGTCTTCCACGCGGCCGGGGCCGTCCACGGCGAGGCGAGGATCTTCACCCCGGAGCCGTACGACTTGGCCGTCTTCAGCGCGTTGACCTGGGCCGGCCATTCACCGGAGACAGGCGAAATTCCCGTCCGTACGATCGACAGGCCCAGCTGCCCCGCACCGAGCCCGACGAGGGTCTGTGTCTCCGCCGTCGACCAGGCACCGCCCCAGATCGATACGGCGGCGCCGAAGCCGTCGACCGTCTGGTACTTCGTCGCGCCGTCCACGGTGATGTCGGCCGCGGCCGGGGGTGAGCTGGTGGGTGGCGTCGTGCCCGGTGCCGTACCGCCGGTGCAGGCCACCCCGTTGAGCGCGAAAGCCGTCGGCGCGGGGTTGCTGCCGGTCCAGGCGCCGGTGAAGCCGAACGACGCTGTGCCGATCGAGCCGTTGTAACCCACGTTGCGCGCCGTGACGGCCGAGCCGGACTGGGTGACTGTCGCGTTCCACGCCTGGGTGACGGTCTGGCCGGCGCCGTACGTCCACGTCACGGCCCAGCTCGTGAGCGGATCGCCGAGGTTGGTCACGGCGACGTCGGCGTTGAACCCGCCTTGCCACTGCGACGACACGGCGTACTTGACCGAGCAGCCCGCGGCTGACGCCTCGGCCGGCAACGCCACGAAAACGGCGGCCGAGGCCAGCAGGACGCCGGTGGCGACTCTCGTTCTCATCGTTCCCCCTGGAATTGTGCGAAGAACTTCCAGACCTCGCCCTTGGTCCACGTCGTGACGCCGCTCTCGGCGGTCGAGCCGTCCACGTGACCGGGCAGGTGGCCGCCGTCGAACGCGGCCCAGACGACCGGATAGCCGGCCCGGCATCCGGCGTACGCGGTGGTGATGTGGGTCCGGCTGCCGGCGGCCGGCTCCCGGGGGTTCTGCGGGGTGCAGCCGTTGGTGGCGACGAACTTGTCGCGCAACGCCCGGCCCTGCGCGATCGGCAGCACGTTGTCGCTGATCCCGTGAATGCCGAGGTAGGCGACGGGCTGGCTGCCGCCGCTGCAGCCGCTGATCTGGGCGCCGGAGAACACGGCGACCGCCCGGAAGACATTCGGCCGGGCGCAGGCCAGGGCGTAGCTCATCCCGCCGCCGTAGCTGAACCCGGTCGCGAACCGCAGCCTCGGGTCGACGCACAGGTCGCTCTCGATGCGCCGGATCATGTCGTCGACGAACGTCACGTCCTCGCCACCGCTGTTGGCCCAGCCGGCGTTGAGGCCCTGCGGCGCGACCAGGATCGCGGTGTTGTCCGACTGCTCCTGCTGGCCGTAGTAGGACCAGGCGGCGCCGCTGGTCCCGCCCGAGCTGACGTCGGTGGCCGACCCGCCCCGCCAGTGGAAGGCGAAGATGATCCGGTACGGGTTGGTGCTGTCGTACCCGCGGGGCAGGCGCAGGATGAAGCTCCGGCTCTTGCCGCCGCTCTGGATCGTGTGGGTGCCGTCGGCCAGCGTGGGAGCCCGTCCGCAGCCTGGGTTGCCCGGGGGCGGGGTCGTCGGGAGAGTGTCGCCTCCACAGACGACGCCGTTGACGGCGAAGCCGGTCGGCACCGGGTTGCTGCCGGTCCACGAGCCGTTGAAGCCCAAGGAGACGGTGGCTCCGGTGGCGATCGTGCCGTTGTAGCTCGCGTTGCGGGCGCTGACCTGCGAGCCGCTCTGGGTCACGGTCGCGTTCCAGGCCTGGGTGACCTGCTGACCCGAGCCGTACGCCCAGGTCAGCGTCCACCCGGTGACGGGGTCGCCCAGGTTGGTCACGGCGACTTCAGCGCCGAATCCGCCCTGCCACTGCGAGGTCACGGTGTACCGGACCGAACATCCGGTTGCTGCCTGCGCGGGGCCGGTCGCGACGGCGATGCCCGTGGCGGCCAGCACGGCGGCCAGGGCCGCGGCTTTGCGAGGGCCGAGGTGTCGCATGACTTCCTCCTTGTCGTCGTGTCAGGCGGTGGCGCAGCTCAGCGCCGGCGTCGAAGGGCTGCCCGTGGCCAGCAGGCCGAAGGTGGCCGAGGCGCCGGGGGCGAGGCCGCCGTTGTACGAGGCGTTGCCGACCGTCACGCTCGTGCCGCTGGTGGTCAGCGAGCCGTTCCAGACTTGGCTCACGGTCTGCCCGGACGCGAGGGTCCAACCGACCCGCCAGCCGGTGACCGCGCCAGAACCCGCGGTCACCGTGACCTCCGCCTGGAACCCACCGCTCCAGGTGCCGGTGACGCGGAATGCGGCCGTGCAGCCCGAACCGGCAGGCGGGGGAGTGGTGGTCGGCGGCGGTGTCGAGGTGCCGGCCCGGGTGAACTGCCAGCGGTCGACGTTGAAGAGGCTGCCGCTGCCCCCGGTGAACCGCAGATACAGATCCTGCGTGCCGGAGGCGGTCACCGGGCAGGTGACGTCGGTGAAGGTCTGCCAGCCGCCGGTGCCGGGCACGGTGCACGTGCCGGCCAGGGTGCCGGTGCTGCTGCCGAGCCGCAGTTCGATGCGGCCCCCGCTGGTGGCTGACGCGACGCGGGCCGTGAAGCTCGAGGCCCCCGTACCGAAAGCAACGCCTTTGACCTTGATCCAGTCGCCGTTGTCGATGAAGCTCACGCTGCGCCCGCCGGTACTCAGCGCCTCGGTCTCGACGCCGGACTCGGTGGCGATCGTCTCGGCTTCCTGCCGGGTGTACGGGTCGAGGGGGCCGACCTGCGGGGCGCCGGCCGTGGTCATGGTGATCGTCGGGAGGGTGCCGTCGGAGCGGTAGCTGAACTTCTCCACAGCGACCGAGCGCGTATAACCGCCACCGCCGGGCAGGGCACCGTTGTGGTAGAAGAAATACGAGCCGCCGGCGAAGTCGATCAGGCCCGGATGGTTGGTGAAACTGCTGCCCTGGGTGGGCATGACGGTGCCGCGATAGGTCCAGGGCCCGAGCGGTCCCGGGGCGGTGGAGTAGGCAATGAATTCCGAGCAGCACTTCGCGGCGTAGACGAGGTAGTAGAGGCCGCCGCGTTTGTAGACCCACGGCCCCTCCTCGTACAGGGTGGGCCGGTTGGCGTCGCCCGTGCGGGTGCCGAAACCCGCGGTGGTCAGCGGAATCTTGGCCGGGCTGCCGCTGAACGAGATCATGTCGGGGTTGAGCTTGACGTACCACAGGTTCGGGTTGCCCCAGTAGAGATAGGCCTGGCCGTCGTCGTCGATGAAGACGGTCGGATCGATCTCGTTGGTGTCGGCCAGCGGGCGGCCCAGCGCGTCGCGGAACGGGCCGGTGGGGCTGTCGGCGACGGCGACGCCGATGGCCATCCGCCCGGTGGCGCGCACCTTCATCGGGACGTACCAGTAGAACTTGCCGTTGCGCTCGACGGCCTGCCCGGCCCAGGCGTTGTCGCTCGCCCAGCTGAAACTGGCCAGGTTGAGCGGCGAGCCGTGGTCGGTCCAGTTGACCATGTCGGCGGACGACCAGACCCGCCACTCCTTCATGGTGAAGTAGGTCGAGCCGTCCTCGTCACGACCGGTGTAGAGGTAGACGCGGCCGTCGTGCACCAGGGGAGCAGGGTCGGCGGTGTAGATGGTCTGGACGATCGGGTTGTCGGCGCGTGCCGGGCCGGGCACGGCGAGAACCGCCAGGAGCAGCGCGCACAGGGCGATCAGGCTGCGGGCTTTGGTCATGGTGTGCTCACCCCGAACTGGTTGACGGTGACCGAGCCGCCCAGGGCCCGGGTGGCGTGGTTGAACAGGCCGAAGCGGTAGCCCATGAAGAACTGCCAGTCGTTGTTGAGCGTGAAGGCCGGGCCCAGGTTGGTGAACGTGGTGCCGTCAGTGCTGTACGAGAACGTCGCCGTACGCCCGGAGCCGGGCCGGATGTCGGCGCTGACCCGCAACCAGATGCGCCCGCCGCTGACGGATGCGCCGGCTCGCTCGCTGCCGGTTCCGGTCGTCGCCCACCCGCTGGTCGACATGGTCAGCCCGTCGGTCATCGAGACCCGGGTGGTGCCGTTGTCCTTGCGGACGCCGATCCACGCCGAGCGGTCGCGCAGCATGGCCAGGCCCGTACGGTCGCCGTCGGCCATCGCCGAGTAGTCGAGCTGGACGGTCGCCGTCGACGACGGGCCTTGAACGCGGCGGGTCAACGTGTTGCGGGCGTTGTAGAGGTCGTTGGTGACTGTCGCGGTGGACAGCCGCAATCCGTTGCCCACACTGAACTTCGATGTGTCCGGGTTGTGGTTCCACTCGTACTGCGGGCCGAGCGTGCTGCTCGTGAACGAGTCGCTGCCGGTCATCGGGGCCACCGGGTGCCACGGCAGGTTGGGTCGCGGGTAGCTCGCGCCCCAGCGGCCGTTGACGGTCTGCAGCACGGGCCAGCCGTCGCCGCTCCACGTGATCGGGGCGAGCGTGGGCATGCGGCCGCCGGGATAGGCGTCGGTGAAGGCCATGTACCACCAGTCGCCGTTCTGGGTCTGCACGAGACCGCCCTGGTGCGGCACGCCGCCGCCGGAGATCGGGCCGGGCAGGTCGAGGAGCACCTGGCGTTGCTCGTACGGGCCCCACGGGCTGGTCGAGCGGAGCACGTACTGGCCGTTGGCGGGGCGGGTGAGCCAGATGTAGTAGTAGTTGCCGCGCTTGTACATCCGCGAGCCCTCGAGCGTGCCGATGCTCGACGGCGTGGTGTAGACGGTCTGCGAACGGACCTCGGAGGTCAGGTCAGCCGAGAGCTGCGCGACGCTGATGGTGCCGTTGCCATAAGCCACGTACGGGGTGTTGTTGTCGAACAGCAGCCCGGCGTCGTAATAGCACTTGTTGAGCCGTGCCTTCTTGGCCCAGCCGCTGCCGGCGTCGGCCGACGTGTAGACGTACGTGCGGTTGAACTCGGTGCAGCCCAGCCAGTAGTAGGTGCTGGTGGCCGGGCGGTAGTTGAAGGCCGAGGCCCAGATGCCCTTGACGTACGCCCGGCCGCCGGACAGGTCGTAGGCACCGGAGTCGAAGTCGAGCCGGGGCACCGAGTGGCCCGCGTACTCCCAGTTGACCAGGTCGTACGAGCGCAGCACGGGCGCGCCGGGGGAGTAGTGCATGGTCGAGGCGGAGTAGTAGTACGCGTCACCGACCCGGATGATGTCGCCGTCGGCGAAGTCCTGCCACACGACCGGGTTAGTGAACGTGCTGGGGGCCGACGGGCCGGACGACGTCGGGGTCGGTGTCGCCGTCGGCGTCGTGGCACCGGTGCAGACGACGCCGTTGAGGGTGAAGCTCGCCGGGACCGGGTTGCTCGAGCCGGACGACGCGTTGAATCCGAAGGAGGCGCTGCCCCCGGTGGGCAGGTTGCCGTTGTAGGCGGCGTTGGTGACGGTGACCTCGGCGCCGGACTGGCTGACCGAGCCGTTCCACAGCTGGGTGATGCTCTGCCCGGCGGTGAACGACCAGCCGAGCCGCCAGCCGGTGAGCGGGTCGCCGAGGTTGTCGATGGTCACGGCGGCGCCGAACCCGCCCTGCCACTGATTGGTGATCGCATAGGTGACCCGGCAGCCCGCGGCGGCCTGGGCGCTGGTGGTGACGGCAATTCCGGCGAGGCCGACGGCGACCGCGAGGCCCGCCGAGATCCAGGGACGCGTACGGGGCATTTCGACTCCTGGGCGTGGAGGTCCCGCCGGCCCGGCCACCCCGGGCCGGCGGGAGGCTGAGGGTCAGGCGGCGGCGCAGGCCAGGCTGGTGCCGGGGCCCGTGCCGGTGCCCTGGAAACCGAATTCGGTGGAGCCGCCGGCCGGGACCTGCCCGTTGTAGGCGACGTTACGGAAGCTGACCGCGCCCGACGTGCCGGTGTTGGTCGCGCTCCAGACGCCGGTGATCGCGCTGCCGGACGGCAGGGTCGTGGTCACAGTCCAGCCGTTGACGGCGGCCGAGCCCGCGGTGACCCGGACGTTGGCGACGTAGCCGCCGTTCCACGAGTTGAGCGTGACGGTGGCGCTGCAGGCGCCGCCGGTCGGCGGGTTCGTGGTGGGCGGGGTGGTGGTCGGCGGCGTGGTGGTCCCGCCGGCGTTGAGGGCGTTGAGCACCGAGGTGTACGCGGCCTTCTTGTTGCCGGAGCCGTCGAACAGCAGCGGGTTCTCGCCTCCGCGCCACGAGTCGGTGTCCCGGATGCCCCACACGGTGATGCCGGTGCAGCGGGACACGGCCAGGCACGCCTTGGTGACGGTGGCGTAGATGTTCGCCTGGTTGCCACCCTGGGCGACGTCGAGCTCGGTGATCTGCACGTCGACGCCCAGGTCGGCGAAGCGCTGCAGGTTGGCCTGATACGACGAGTCGATGCCGGTGCCCAGGTGGGACTGGAAGCCGACGCAGTCGATCGGGACGCCCCGGGACTTGAAGTCGCGGACCATGTTGTAGATGCCCGTCGACTTCGCGTTGATGCCGTCGGTGTTGTAGTCGTTGTAGCAGAGCTTGGCCGCGGGGTCGGCGGCGCGCGCGGCGCGGAAGGCGGCCTCGATCCAGTCGTTGCCGGTGCGCTGCAGGTTGGAGTCGCGGCGGGCCCCCGAGCCGCCGTCGGCGAACGCCTCGTTGACGACGTCCCAGGCGTAGATCTTGCCCTTGTAGTGGGCGGCGACCTGGGTCACGTGGTTGATCGCGGCATTGCGCAGGGCGGTGCCGGACAGCGACTGGGCCCACCCGGGCTGCTGGGCGTGCCAGAGCAGCGCGTGGCCGCGCACCTTGGAGCCGTTGGACAGCCCCTGGTTGAGAATGCGGTCGCCGTTGGTGAAACTGAACCGGCCCTGCTGCGGCTCGGTCGCGTCCCACTTCATCTCGTTCTCCGGCGTGACGGAGTTGAATTCCGTGTTGAGGATGCGGGTATAGGTGGAATCGCCGAGCCGGCCGGCCGCGATCGCGGCGCCGAAATAGCGGCCGGACTGGGCCGCCGAGGCGCCGAGCGTGCTGGCGGCCTCGGCGGTGCCGATCACGGCGACGCTCGCGGCGATCACCGTGCTCGCGGCCGCCGCGGCCAGCACCAGGCGGCGGCGAGTAATGCGGGGACTCATCAGGGACGGCCTTTCTGCGGGGGACGGGAAGCGGGAGCGCAAACGGGGATTGGGAGCGCTCCCAGCTCAATAAGGGATGTTGCCAGGATGTTTCCGGGCACTCAAGGCGAAGTGCCCGCGACTCAATTCCGGCGGGCGGCGTAACACTTTTTCAGCACGTTTTCGGACGCAAAAACAATTGAGACGTCCATTCGCTCGGGGCCGACACTAATGTAATTTCGTGGCCGTCGTCGATATCATCGATGCGCATTCATCGAAGGCGGCAATGTGGAGGCGTGGGTGGCGGACAGCAGCGGAGCCGGGCGCCATGCCCGTATGGAAGGCTCCGGCCGGGGCGACGCCGTAACAGAAAATCCGGCCGTTCTGGTGCGGGCGGCCCGCTCCGGTGATCGGCTCGCCGCGGACGCCCTGATCACGGCCCATCTTCCGCTGCTGTACCGGATCGTCGGCCGCGCGCTGGGCGGGCACGCCGACGTCGACGACGTGGTGCAGGAGACGGTGCTGCGGGCGCACCGCGATCTGCCGGGCCTGCGCGCGCCGGAAAGCTTCCGCTCGTGGCTCGTCGCCATCGCCATGCACCAGGTCAGCGGGCGGCTGCGGATCTGGCAGGTGGAGCGGGAACGGGCGGCCGCGCTGACCGACGCCGAGCAGATCGCCGACCCGGGCGCCGAGTTCGCGGGCGTCACCGCGCTCCGGCTGGAACTGTCCGCGCAGCGCCGGCAGGTGGCCGAGGCCACGCGCTGGCTCGACCCGGACGACCAGCGGCTGGCCGCGCTGTGGTGGCACGAGGTGCTCGGCGAGCTCGACCGGGCCGGCGTCGTGGCCGCGCTGGGGGTGAACGCGGCGCACGCGCGGGTCCGCATCCAGCGGATGCGCCGGCAGCTCGAGCTGTGCCGGCACCTGGTCGTCGCGCTCGAGGCGCGGCCCCGCTGCCCTCGCCTGGACGAGGTGCTGGACGGCTGGGACGGCGTGCCCGGCCCGCGGTGGCGCAAACGGCTGGCCCGCCACCTGCGCGACTGCGGCGTCTGCGGGGCCGCCGGGCCTGAGCTGCTCCCGCTCGAACGACTGGTGGCCGGGGCGGCCGCGGTGCCGCTGCCGGTGGCGATGGGCGCTGCCGTGGGTGGTGCGACCGCCGGGGCCGGCTCGGCCGTGGGTGGTTCGATCGCCGGGGCCGGCTCGGCCGTGGGCTGGCTGGGGCAGGCGGTCGGCGTCAAAGTGGCGGCCGCGGTGCTGGTCACCGCGACGGTGTCCGGCGGCGTCTATCTGACGCGGCCGGAGTCCCGCGGCGGCGCCGTCGCGCCGGCGCCGGCCCCGGTCGCGTCCCGCTCCGCCGCGGACCCCACCCCCACCCGTACGGCTTCGTCTCGCGCGGCTCCGTCCCGCCCGGCGCGGCTCGTCGCGCTCGGGTCCGCGGTCCTGCGGCCGGTCGCCCGCCCGGACAGCGTGGTCACCCTGAACGGCGAGAGGCTGGTCGCGACGTCCGGAGGGCCGGCCACGGTGATCACGGTGATCCCGGGCATCGCCGACCCGGACTGCCTGTCGATGCGCTCGGCCGACGGCCGCTACGTGCGGCACGCCTCGTTCCGGATCCTGCTCAACACCGACGAGAACCGCGACCTGTTCCGCCGCGACGCCACCTTCTGCCCCCGCCCCGGCCCCCAACCCGGCACCGTACGGCTGGTCTCGCTGAACTATCCGGACCGGATGATGCATCTGCGAGGCGACGAGCTGTGGCTGGACCCCGAACAGGCCGGCGACGCGTACGTCGAAGAATCGACCTTCGCCGTCACTCGGCCGTAGGGCAGTGCCGGGCCTCCTTCTTCACCCGTCCACCGCCGGCTGACTGACGCGTTGCGACGCGGGCAGCCCGTTCGGCTCGGCCCAGAGCGCCCGTACGGCGGTCCGCCGCGCATGCTGATAGGCGAGCGAGCACGGATAGTCGCTGTGCCGCCGGATCGGTGGGTCCAGCACCTCGCCGCCCGTCGGGGCCAGGCCCTCCGGGTCCTGCACGGGCACGTCGAGGCCGGCCGGCGTGCCGATCGGCCAGCCGAGGTAGTCGGTCTCGCGGTACAGGTTGCGCCAGCGGACGTGGGCCGGGTCGTCGCGCAGGACGTCGGCCAGCCGGTGCCGCGCGGCCGGGCCGAAGAAGGCCGGGAACAAGCGGCCGTACAGGCGGGTCAGTTGGCTGCCGAAGGTGAGCAGATAGACCTCCCGCTGCCGGTCGCGGGGCAGTTGGAAGACGGTGGCGGCGACCAGCAGCGAGCCCTGACTGTGCCCGGCGAGGACGACGGCGCGTCCGGGGGTTCCGCAAATGCGGGTCAGCAGTTGGGGCACAACCCTTTCCCCGTACGAGGGTGGGGCGAACGGGTGTGCGCCGCGCGGCCAGAACGTGGCCAGGTCCCAGATCACGCCGAGCGTGCGGCGGGGGCCGGGCCTGCGGTAGGCCAGGCCGACCACCGCGGCCAGGACGAGCATCAGCAGGCCGGTCAGCACGCTGCCGGCGTCGGTGAACCACTCGAGAATCGGTCGCACGCCGGAGTCGGTGATCAGCTCGGCGGGGGTCAGCCCGGTCGCCGAACCGGCCACGCCGACGACCGACCACAGCACCAGGACGGCCCCCAGCCAGCCCACGAACATCGGGGTCTTCTCGCCGATGAACCGGTTGGTGGCGATCGCGGCCGCCACATCCAAGGCCCGGCGCCGCTTGTGAGCATTGCCCGGCGCGTCCGGCAGCGTCGTCAGAAGACCTTCCTGCGCCGTACGGCGGAGCCGGTTCACCGAAAGGGTGGCCAGCCCCGCGGCCACGACCAGCGGCAGCGCGAAGGTGAACAACCCGGCCGCGGTCCACAGCAGCGAAACCGGAATGTGCACCTGACTGTCGTCGCGGGTCACCCGCTGACTCCCGTTGAGCCATTCGGCCAGCCAGAACGTCCCCGCCGCGGAGTAGAACGTGCCCGCGAGCACGCCGAGACCGCCGAAGAACGCCGAGGACCGGCCGGCCCACAGCGGACGGTTGAACTCCCGATCGCGGTCGAAGCGGCCGATCAGGGCCACCGCGGCGGTCAGCGTGGTCAGCAGCAGGACCGCGAGGAAGACTCGGCGCGGGCTCCAGTCGTCAGCCGTGCCGGTGGCGCCGAGCGTGACGCCGGTGGCGACCAGCAGGACCACCGCCACCCCGCGGAGCAGGTTGTTGACCAGGGCGCCGAGCAGGAGCACGACGGCGAACTGCCCGATGAACAGGCCCTGGGCCACGGCGCCGAACCCGGTCAGCGGCGCCGGCGGCCCGGGCAGGTGGGCGCGGGCCGGCACGACGAGATAGAGAGCGGCGCCGACGAACGCGAGGAGCGCGGTGACGATGGCGACCGTACCGTCGGCCCCGCCGCCCACCGCCGGTTGCCTGACCCAGATCTCGCGCTCGGCCAGGGCGTACAGAATGACCGCGAACGTGACCAGGGTGAGCGTGGCCGCGGCAACACCGAACGGGTCGGGCCCGTCGAGCTTCCACGCGGCGAGCGTGCCGAGCCCGGCCGGGGTGGCCAGCCCCGCGGCCAGATGCAGCTTGGCCAGCCGGCGGACCTGCGTGTCGCCCGACCAGAAGAACCGCCGCTCCAACGGCGAAGCAGGCTCGGCCGGGGTCGGCGGTGTCGCCGGGATCTCGGCCTCGTAGGAGAAGGACCGCCGGGCCAGCAACCAGACGACCGTGGCCGCGAGCGCCGGGACGAGCATCAGAAACCCGACCGGCCGCAGCCCGGAATGCCAGAACTCGTTCTCCCTGAGCAGCGCCGTACCAGGAACGCCGCGGGGGCATCCGTCGCGGCACTGCCACCCGAACTCGTCCATCGCCATCTCGGCCGCGGCGGTCGTCATCGCCACGGTCAGGCTCACGGCCAACAGCCGTACGAGATAGGCCGCAGTCCGCGCCCGCCGCGACCGCGACACGTCCGGCCGCGCCCACAACGCCACGTTCACCAGCGCGAACGGCAACAACAAAGCCCACCCGGCGCGCTGCACGTCCTTCTTGGCCCGCGACCCCGAGGTGAGCTGACCCCAGCTGTACGCCTCCGTGACCACCGTGGCGTCGTCGCGGTCGCCCCGCCGCCGATAGAACCCGGTCTGCTCATCCCCGGCACACAACCGCACCTCGGGATCCGCGCTCCCACGCTCCCGCAACATCGCCTCGGGCGACGTGTTGGCCACACCGTGCACCCGGATCTCCAGCACCTCGCGCATGCCCCGATGCTCACCCGGACCCGCCGCCGAACGTCCCACGGCGTACAAGATCTGACGCAACGCGCCCCGGGCCTACCGGGGACCGGCGATGCTGAGCGTCGCGAGATATCTCTCCACATCGGGCGGAAGTGGGACGGCTCCCGGAGCAGGGCTGTCGCCGCGCGACTGTTCCCTGCTCAGCGTGGCGTACCGCTGCAGCGTCGCGATCTTGTCCCGGATCGGCACCGGGCCCGCCGCCCACCTCCACGCGGTGGCGACGACCGTCGGCCAGTCACGTAGATGGGCGGCTGCGAGGGCCATCGACGCCGTTGCCTGGGCCTGCCCACGTGCGTCGCCGATTTCTCGGAACAGGACGAGGCTCTCCCGGTAGAGCCGCATGGCGTCGTCGTGCCGTTGCTGGAGCCGGGCCAGATCGCCGAGATTGCGGGCGCTGTAGGCCAGACCCTGCGCCTGGCCGACCTCGCGGAACAGCCTGCTGCTGATCCCGTGCTCGCGGAGCGCGTCATCGAGGCGACCGAGGCGTTTGAGAATCGCGCCGTAGTTCTCGTGAGCCCAGGCCAACGACCGGTGGCTCGGTGCGTCACCGGTTGCGTATCGCTCCCGCTGCTCGATTGCGACCTCGATCAGGCCGGCCGCCTCGTCCAGGCGACGTCTGTCCTTCAGCAGGATCGCCAGTTCGAGAAGGAGCCCGGCCGCAGCCGCCGGATCACCGGCGCGGGTGAACGCGTCGATCGCATGGACGGCGCTCTCCGCGGCTCGATCGGTGTCGGCGTTCTCCCGATGCACCTCGCAGAGCACACGCAGGGCCTGTCCCGCCGAGCGGAAGTCCTGGGAGGCGAGCGCCTGGCCCGCGGCCTGCCCGAGCAGCGGCACGGCGATCCTGGCCCGGCCACGGCGGCGCGCGGCCTGAGCCCGGTAGATCTGCGCGGTTGTGACGTCGGCGGATCGGTTGAGTTGCTCGGCGGCGGACTCGGCGAGCTGTGCCAGCTCATCGATCTCGGCGGCGTGCCCGCTGGTGAGCAGGAGCGCGGGCAACAGCGGCAGGACTAGATCGAGGGTGGGGCTCGGTCCGACTTCGCGGGCGAGGCGGGCGGCCGCGGTGAGGTTGCGGTGTTCCGCCGCCATCCAGGTGGCTGCCTCGGTGACTACGCCACTGGTCACCTGACGACCCGGCGCGGCCGAGATCTCGTTGCCGGTCGCCGGTTGCCCATGACTGAGCGTGTCACCTGCGGACCGCACCCGGGACGCGTAGCCGGCGACCAGTCCGCGGGCCGCGGACTGCCGTCCTGTCTCGGACTCGTCCGCACGGAAGCGCTCGTGCGCAAAGATCCGGATCAGGTCGTGGAACCGGAACCGCTCGCCGAGCACGAGATCCAGCAGTTGAGCATCGACCAGCGCGTCGACCGACGTACGGGTGTCGTCGGGGCTCAGGTCGCTGACCGACTCGGCGACCCTCAGGTCGAAGTCCCGGCCCGGCACCACCCCGAGCCGCCGGAAAGTCGACGCCTCGGGGGCTGACAACTCGACGTAGCTCAGCGCGATGCAGGCACGGACCTCCAGGTCACCAGCCTTGAGCTCACTCAGCCGACGGCGCGTACTGCCGTGAGCGTTTCGTCGTGGGCCTGGAAGTACTGGCCGGAGGCCTGCGCGTGTTCGGGGGCGACGGCGAGGGCGGCCAGCGAGGCGCCGGAGAAGGCGACGTCGGAGGTGGTGATGCCGATGCGCCGGGAGAACCATTTCATGGCGGCGCTGGTGGAGAGGCGTTGGACCGGGCGAGGCATGCTGCGCAGGAAGCCGGTCTCGGGCACGGCGTCCGGGTCGTAGGCGATGGACGAGACCGTGCTGCCGGAGGCGCGCAGGCGGCGGTGCAGCTCGTACGCGTACATCACGGTGCACAGCTTCGAGGTGGAGTAACGCACCCCGGCGGCGAGCTTCGCGGAGGTGGCCAGGGCGACGGCGTCGGGTTCGAGAGCAGCGCGTCGAGCGTGCCGACCTGTGCGGCCGAATTTCGCGCCGCGGCACTGTCCCAGCCGGGCGTAGTAGTTGGTGGAGATGTTCGCCAGCTGCGCCACCTCCTCGCGGCGCAGGCCGGGGGTGCGCCGCCGCGCCGAGCCGGTCAGTCCGGCGTCGGCCGGGCGCAGCAGCTCCCGGCGGCGGCGAAGGAGGTCGGCGAGCCCGGCGCGGTCGATCATGTTTTCAGTGCACACCGGCCCGTACCCGGCCTGTCCACGGAGATGGACAGGCCGGGCGATAGGCGGGAGATGTCAGGCGAGGACGCGCAGCGCCTCGATGCTCAGGGAGCGGCCGACGGTGCCGACCTGGATCTGCCCGGCGCGCCGGGAGCACTCCAGCTTCTGCCAGCCGACGGTGGCCACGTGGGCCTGGGCGCAGAGCGGCGTGCGGGTGCTCAGCCGCAGCGCCTCCATGCGCAGCGAGCGGCCCTGGGTGCCGATGGCCACGTTGCCGGCCCGGCCGGTGCACTTGCTGCGCTGCCAGCCCTGGTCCTGCACGTGGGCCTGGGCGCACACGCCGCCGGGGCGCATGGTCGAGATGGCCAGCGCCTCGAGGCGCAGCGACCGGCCGACGGTGCCGGCGATCGCGGGCTTGCGGTTGGTGGAGCACCGCCAGCCCTGCCAGCCGACGTTCTGCACGTGCGCGTTGACGCAGACGGTGGTGCGGTCACGGCGCATCTGCATCTTGGCCGCGGGGCTGAGCAGCGGGGCTTTCACCACCGCCTGGGGAGCGGGCGGGGCGACGGGCGCCGCGGAGGCGGACCCGCCGGCGACCGGGAGGGAGATCGCGGTGAGGGTCAGGCTCACCATCGCCGCGGTACGGAAGAAGTTCACTAGCTTTGCCATGGTGGTCTCAACGGGCGGCCCAACCGGAACGACGCTGTTTCGGGGCATTTTTGGCTTTTGTCAGCCGAAAGAGCATGACAATCGCGTGACAAATGCTGCATGCATCGTTACCCCGCCGGGCAGTCACGACCTGTGCAGACCTCGGATGTGATCTTTGCGGTTCTCGGTGTCGGCGCCCTGCTGGCCGGCATCCTGCCGCGCGTGCTTGAGCGGCGGCCGCTGTCGATGCCGATCGTCTTCGTCGGCCTCGGCATGGTGCTCTTCGGCCTGCCGCTCGGCCTGCCCGGCGTCGACCCGCTGGCCCATCCCAAGATCACGGAGCATCTGACCGAGGTCGGGGTCATCGTCGCGCTGATGGGGGCCGGGCTGAAGATCGACCGGCCGTTCAGCCGGGCCGGCTGGCGGTCGACGTGGCGGCTGCTCGTGGTGGCGATGCCGGTGACGATCGCGGTGATGGCGTTCCTGGGCTGGTGGTGGGCCGGGCTGGTGCCGGCCACCGCGCTGCTGCTGGGCGCGGCGCTCGCCCCGACCGACCCCGTGCTGGCCTCGGACGTGCAGGTGGGCGAGCCGACCGACGAGGAGGACTCGGAGGACGAGGTGCGGTTCGCGCTCACCTCGGAGGCCGGGCTCAACGACGGCCTGGCCTTTCCCTTCGTGTACGCGGCGATCGCGATGGCGGGCGCGGCCGGGCTCGGCTGGGTCGGCGACTGGGCCTGGCACGACCTGATCTACAAGGTCGTCGTGGGGGTCGTGGCCGGGCTGGTCGCCGGCAAGCTGCTCGGCCGGTTGTTCTTCCGGGCCCGCCTGGCCGCCCTGCGCCTGGCCCACCACTCCGAGGGCTTCCTCGCCCTGGCCGCGACCTTCCTCGCGTACGGCCTGGCCGAGATCGCGCAGGGCTACGGGTTCCTGGCCGTGTTCGTGGCCGCCCGCGCGATCCGGGCCGCCGAGCGCTCGCACGAGTATCACCAGGTGCTGCACGATTTCGCCGAGCAGACCGAGCGGTTGCTGACCGTCCTGTTGCTGCTCCTGTTCGGCGGGGCCGTGGTGGGCGGCCTGCTCGAGCCGCTCACCTGGCCGGCCGCGCTCGCCGGTCTGGCCCTCATTTTCCTCGTACGGCCGGTGTCCGGCTTCCTGTCGTTGCGGGGCGCGCCGGGACGCCGTACCGAGCACTGGGTGATCGCGGCGTTCGGTATTCGCGGGATCGGGTCGTTCTATTACCTGTCCTACGCGCTGACCCAGGCCGACTTCCCCGGCGCGGACCTGGTGTGGGCGACGATCGCCTTCGTGGTGCTGGTCTCGGTGGTGCTGCACGGCGTCGCGGCCACGCCGGTCATGTGGCGGCTCGACCGGGCCAACGAGCGTACGGGTCAGGAGGAGCCCGCGGCGAAAGCGTCTTGACTGTGTGGCGGGGACACGATGTCGACTGCACCGATGCTTCCGCTGATTCCGGTCGCCGCGATCGCGTCCGGCCTGCTCTGGCTCAACCACAGCCCGTGGTGGGGGTGGGCCCTGGTGGTGACCCTGCTGGCCGGGCTGGGCGTGGCCGCGCGGCGGTGGCGGCCGCGGCGGTGGCTGGTCCGGGCCGCGGCCTGGCTGCTGGCGGGCACCCTGGTCGCGGCCACGGCCGTCCTCGCCTACCCGCCGCCACGGACCCGCGCGGCCGGCGGCGAGGAACCGCGCCCGACCGCGCCGGTCAGCACCCGCGAGGGGCCCGTCACCGGCGTCACCGGCGACGACCGTACGGTCGAGGTCTTCGCCGGAATCCCGTACGCGCGGCCACCGGTCGGCGACCTGCGCTGGCGCGCGCCGCAGCCCCCGTCGCGGCGCACCGAGGTCTTCGCCGCCGACCGGTTCTCCGCAGTGCCCGTGCAGAACACGTCCACGTTCCGCACCCGGGCCCTGGCCCGGATCGTCGACATCCCGCTCGAGGAGACCTTCCTCAACCCCTATCCGACCAGCGAGGACAGCCTCACCCTGAACATCTGGCGGAGCACGAGCGGGGCGGCGAAACGGCCGGTGCTGGTGTACGTGCCGGGTGGTGGCTTCGCGACCGGCTCCGGCGCCCTGCCGCTCTATGACGGGGCGGGCTTGGCGGCCCGGGGCGACATCATCACCGTCACCCTGAACTACCGCCTGGGCGTGCTCGGCTTCCTGTCCCATCCGGACCTCGCCGCGGAGTCGGGGCAGAATGCCTCGGGCACTTACGGAATCTTGGATCAGCTGGCCGCCCTGCGCTGGATCCGGGACAACATCGCGGCGTTCGGCGGCGATCCCGGTCGGGTCACGGTGGCGGGGGAGTCGGCCGGCGGCGAGAGCGTCTGCCACCTGGGCGCCACGCCGCTGGCCGAGGGGCTCGTGCACGGCATCATCGCGGGCAGCGGCGCCTGCATGGGCACCACCGGCGACACCGCCGCCGGCGATCAGAGCGACACCCGGGCCGTGGCCGAGCAGGCCGGGCGCCGGCTCAGCGAGCGACTGGGCGGGGCGACGATCGAGCAGATGCGGGCCATGCCGGTCGAGCGGATCCGCGAGGCGGCCGAGGCCCTCGGATCGCACTGGCGGCCGTCGATCGACGGGCTCGTGCTGAGCCGGCCACCGGCGCGGATCTACGCGGCCGGCGACCAGCTCGACGTGCCCATCCTGGTCGGCAGCAACGCCGACGAGGCCTCGCTCGCCCTGGCCAGCCCACCCGAGACGGACGTCACCGCGTACGAGAAGACAGTGCGGGAGACGTACGGCGTCAAGGCCGGCCAATTCCTCAGCCTCTACCCGGGTGGTACGCCGGAGCAGGTGCTCGCCTCGCGCCTGCGCGCCGACACCGATCGGGTCATGACCCGCGCCATGCATCGCTGGGCCCGGCTGCAGCCGACGTCCTACCTCTACTTCTTCACCCGTACGCCGCCGGAGGACGGCCTCGAGAAGTTCGGCGCCTATCACGGGGCGGAGGTGATGTACGCGTACGACAACCTGGGCCGCGACGGCGATCCCGACTACGAGCCGGCCGACTTCCGGCTGCGCGACACCATGAGCGCGTACTGGCTCAATTTCGTCCGCCGGGGGGACCCGAACGGGCCCGGCCTGCCCGCCTGGCCCACCGTGAAACAGGCACCCGAGCAGGCGATGGAGTTCGGCACCGAGACCGCCCTGGTGCCGCGTCCGCGGGCGGCCGCCGTCGACTTCTGGATGGCGTACGAGGGGCCGATCGCCTGACCGGGGATAGCGTGGTGCCATGAGTGGTCCCCGCCGCGCCGCCATCGGCCGGCCCCGCGGCTTCGACGTCGACGTGGCGCTGGAGCGCGCCATGCTGGTGTTCTGGCGCCGGGGCTACGAGGGCGCGAGCCTGGTCGACCTGACCGGCGCCATGGGCATCACCAAGACGAGCATGTACGCGGCCTTCGGCAACAAGGAGCAGCTGTTCCTCAAGGCCCTGCGCCGGTACGCGGAGGGCCCGGCCGGCTATGTGGACGCGGCTCTGGCGCTGCCGGCCGCGCGGGCCGTCGTCGAGGCGATCCTGCGCGGGGCCGCTCGCACGTCGACCTCGCCCCCGGATTTCGCCGGCTGCCTGACGGTGCAGGGCGCGCTCGCGTGCAGCGACGAGAGCCGTCCCGCGTATGACCTGCTGGTGCAGTGGCGCAACGACGCCGCCGACCGGCTCGAGGAGCGCTTCGGCCGGGCCGCCGACGAGGGCGACCTGCCGCCCGGCGCCGATCCGCGGCGGCTGGCCCGATACGTCATGACGGTGGCGTTCGGCCTCTCCGTGCAGGCCGCCAACGGTCTCGGCCGCGCCGAGCTCGACGAGGTCGTCGACGAGACGATGCGCCACTGGCAGCCGTGAGCCCCCGTCCTTGACTGTGTTCCGGGAACACGGTCTTCACTCGCCGATACAGGCGTCGGACGAGGGACGGGAAGATCGCATGACCGTGGAGCTGATGCACCCCGACGGGATGCTCGAGCAGACCGACTACTCGCCGGTCGCGGTGGGAACCGGTTCCCGGCTGGTCCTGCTGGCCGGGCAGGCCGGCGTCACCCCGGACTTCAAGCCCGCGGCGCCGGACCTGGCCGGTCAGGTCCACGCCGCGCTGCGCAACATCGTCATCGGCGTCCGGGGCGCGGGCGGCGACGTCGGCGACCTGGCCCGGCTGACCTTCTACATCGTCGGCTGGGTGCCGGAGATGTGGAACGAGGTGCTCGCCGGCATCGCCCGGGCGCAGGAGAGCGAGGGCCTGCCCGCCCCGATGCCGCCCCTGTCCATCATCGGCGTGGCCGCCCTGTTCACGCCGGATTTCGTCGTGGAGATCGAAGCCACCGCGGTTCTCGGCTGAGGCGTTCAGGTCTGCTCGCGCCGCAGGTGCTCCTGGGCGAGGACGGCGGCGCGGCCGACCACGTCGAGCTGGGCGGCGTTGTAGAGGCCGGCCACGGCGTCGAGGAACGTCTGCCGCGTTTCCTGCTCGCTCTTGTACAGGTGAGGTCCAGGGTCGTTGAGCCACGGATATTCGACGAGATGCCGCACCAGCACCGGCGCGAGCCGCTCGGCGATGTCCCGCCGGGTCGTCTCGTCGGCGTCGGCGGGCAGCGTGTCGAACTCCTGGTTGACCGGGTCGTCGGCGGTCTCCACCATGCGTCGAAGGTCCGTCATGGCCTTCTCGTCGTAGAGCTGCCGATAGATGTGGATGAGCGAGCTGTCGGCCGCGGAGAGCCGGGAGGCCACGGACTCGAAGCCGGCGGGGGTGTCGGCCGGGGCGCCGTCGCGCAGGATGGCCGCGATGTCGGAGCGGGCCTTGACCAGGCGTTCGATGTCGGCCGCGAGGTGCTCGTCGGCCTTGCGCAGCACCTCGGGGTCGGGGCCGCCGTCCGCGCCGATCCGGGCCAGCGGGACACCCAGGTCGGTGAGCCGCCGGATGCGCAGCAGGCGGACCAGATCCTGGATCCCGTACTTCTTGTAGCCGTTGTACCGGCGTTCGGGCTCCGGAAGCAGGCCGAGCCGGTGATAGTGCCGGATGGTGTTCACTGTCGTGCCGGTGAGTTCCGCGAGCTCTCGCGTGCTCCACGCCACTGCTTCCCACCTCCACCAACTTAAGTTCCCAGCGGTACGGAAGGGATTGTCGCATGAGCACGACGTCGAACCGGAACGCGAAGCCACGGCGGATCGAGGTGGCGGAGTTCTTCACCGATCCGGCCTTCGCCCACCCGTCGATCTCGCCGGACGGCACGAGGATCGCCTACCTCGCCCCGGCGCACGGCCGGCGCAACGTCTGGGTCCGCGGATCGGAAAGAAGAACTCGCCGTCCCTCGGCGGCACTGCGTGCGATCGCGTCGAGCAGCCGGTGCCGCCGTACGGCGTGCGCGAAGTCCGGGGCCACGGACGTGCCGTGGCGGAGGTCGTCGCGGATCGTCGCGTAGGCGTGCGTCAGCGTGTGCCGCACCGTCCCGGCCAGCTGGGGATAGTTGTCGTACCCGGCGGGCAGCGGCAGCTCGGCCAGCGGGCCGCGGCCTCGTACGCCCCGCACCGCGACCGGGCCGATGTGCGGGAACTCGGCCCCGGTGACCTCGAGCCGGCCCTCGGTGCCGTCGACGGTCAGCGAGAAGCCCGCCTCCGTCACCGCGCCCCCGCGGTGGTGGGCGGACAGGACGGCCCCGCCGGGCAGCGTGCCGGAGACCGCGATCTGGTCCTCCGCGGTCATCGCGACGAACTGCCCGGTGCCGGCGAGCGGGACGCGTGGGCGCCGCGTCGCGGTCGTGGCCACCACGTCCTGCAGCTCCCCGACGACCATGGACACCGTGTCGATCGCGTGCCCGAAGGCGATGGTCAGCATCGTGGCCCCGAGCCGGCGATCGAGGGTGTAGACCTGCGGCGGCGACACCGGGGTGCCCCACTCGGTCGAGGACGCCACGACGGTCGCGGACAGCACCTCGCCCACGAACCCCCGGGACACCAGGTCGGCCAGCCACCGGAACGTCGGCGACGAACGTCCCTGCAAACCGGCGAAAGTGCGCGTGCCGCCCGCGGCCCGCTCCAGCTCCCGCGCCTCGGCCAGGTCGACCGCCAGCGGCCACTCGGTGAGCACCGGCACCCCCGCCGCGAGCGCCGGCAACACGAGCTCACGATGGTGCGGCACCTTGACCGCCACCACGACGAGGTCCACGTTCTCGTCGCGGGCCAGCTCGTCGACGGACGGGTAGGCCGGGACGCCGTACGCATCACCCGCGGCCCGAGCCGAAGCCGCCGAACCCGCGGTCAGCGCCCGCAGCTCGATCCCCTCGACGGCCGCCAGCGCGGGCAGGTGTGCCCCGGCCGCCCAGCCACCCCGCGCGCTCAACCCGGCAATGCCGACACCGATCGTCATGCCCCCATGGTGACTCGGTTCACCGGGAGCCGGCTGGACTGTGTGGTGGGAACGACGTTTTCACTATCGGGATGCCGAGCCTGCCGTTGCCGCATCAGCTGTTCCTGGTGAGTCATCAACCCGAGAAGGGCCGGCTCGACGACGACAGCGCGGCCGTCCGGGGTTCGCTGCTCCGCGGCGCCGCGGTCGCCGAATTGTGCCTGGCCGGTTTGCTGCGTGATCGCGGCGGCAAGGCCGAGCGGGCGGACGCGGCCGTGCCGGCGTCGCTCGACCCCTTCCTGGCCCGGGTGCTCGGTGACGTCCCGCCGGGCCGGGCCCGGGGCTGGTTCGACGTGCTGGAGCAGCGCTGGCCGACGGCCGAGGAGTCGGTGCGGGGCCTTCTCGTGGCGGCCGGGCTGGTCACGGTCGAGCGGCGCCGGGTCTTGGGGCTGGTGCCCACCGAACGGATCGGTGTCACCGACCCGGGGGCGGTCGACGACCTGCGGGGCCGGGTCCGTGGGGCGGTCCTGGGTGAGCCCGGGCCGATCGGGGAGGCCGTGCTGGCCGCGCTGGCGATGGACGGCAATGTGAGCACCGTCTTCGGGTGGCGTGACCTGTGGGGCCACAAGCCCGCGGTGCGCGCGCTGAACGACCGCGTCGACCGGGAGCTGCCCGGTCTGCGCAAGGCCCTGTTCGCCTCGATCGCGCTGCGGCGGGCCGCCTGAGCCACGAACGAGAGCCTCGATCGCGCTGCGGCGGGCCGCCTGAGCCTGACGCGCACCACCTAGACCGGCGCCTACCATGCCGTGATGAGCAACCGGCCCTTCCTCGCGGCGCGGGTCGACCGGTTCGCGCGGACCCGGCCGGTGCTGCTCGACGGCCTGCTGGCCGGGGCGGTCTGGGTGGTGGCCGGCCTGCCGAGCGTGCTGATCGCGGGTCCGCTCGGGTTGGTGGTCGGCACTGCGACCGTGCTTCCGCTCGCCGTCCGCCGTCGCTTTCCCCGTACGGTCCTGGCCTGGTCGACGGCGATCTTCGTCGTGCAGCTGGTCGTGCTGCTCGTCCCGTTGCCGGCCAACCTGGCCCAGGCCGTCGTGGTCCACACGATCGCCGCGCACGTGCGGTCGCTGGCGGTCCGGCTCACCGCGCTGGTCGCGGCCACCGCGGGCTGTCTGGTCGCCGGGTTCCGGTGGAGCACCCCGCCCCGGTACGTGGCCAACGCCGTGTT
Organism: Paractinoplanes lichenicola; assembly: GCF_016785085.1. Classification (GTDB taxonomy): domain Bacteria; phylum Actinomycetota; class Actinomycetes; order Mycobacteriales; family Micromonosporaceae; genus Actinoplanes; species Actinoplanes lichenicola. Next base: position 945,707 of record NZ_JAENHO010000001.1, on the reverse strand, counting down.
CATCGGTGTCGTGCTGGCCGTGCTCGTCGTCCTGGTGTGGCTGATCGGCAACCTGGTCCGCGGCCGTACGGAGAACCTGCGCGCGCTCGCCGAGAGCCGGCACCGCGACGAGCGCCTGGCCGCCGCCCGCGAGATCCACGACCTGGTCGCGCACTCGCTGACCGTCGTGGTGGTGCAGGCCGACGCGGGCGCCTTCGGTGAGCCGCGGCAGGCCTTGGAGACCATCGGCCGGACGGCCCGGTCCGCGCTGGCCGACGTCCGCGAGGTGGTCGAGATGCTCCGCGACCCGGCCCCCGTCTCCGGCGCTCCGGTGGGCCTCGGGGACGTGGAGCGGATCGCCGACATGGTGCGGGCGGCCGGGGTGCCGGTGACCGTCGCCGCCGACGGTCCTACGCTCGCTCTGATGCCGCCGAGCATGCTCCGGGTGATCCGGGAAGCCCTGACAAATGTGGTCAAGCACGCCGGCGTGGGCGCGGCGGCCACCGTCACCGTCGGGATGGCGGCGGGGGTGCTGCGGGTGCGGATCGACGACGACGGTGCGGGCGGCCCGATCGGCCGCGGGCCGGGTGTCGGCATCGCCGGGATGCGCGAGCGCCTGCACGCCTTGCACGGAACGCTCGAGGCGGGGCCGTTGCCGGCGGGCGGCTTCCGCGTGGAGGCGAGCGTGCCGGTGGGGGAGCGGTGATCCGGGTCTTCCTCGTCGAGGATCAGGAGATGGTCCGGGCCGGCTTCACGATGATCATCGACGCCGCCCCGGACCTGAGCGTGGTCGGTCAGGCCGCCGACGGGCAGTCGGCGCTCACCATGCTGCGGGCGCCCGGCCACCAGAGCGATGTGGTGCTGATGGACATCCGGATGCCCGGTCTCGACGGGGTGGAGACAACCCGCCGCCTGCTGGCGACGGCGGGCCCGCCCCGGGTGGTCATGCTGACGACGTTCGACGCGGACGACCTGCTCGTGGCGGCCCTGCGCGCCGGCGCCTCCGGTTATCTGCTCAAGGACGCCGGGCCCGCCGAGCTGCTGGCCGGGATCCGCTCGGCCGCGGCCGGGGAGGCGCCGGTCGCGCCACGGCTGGTCGGGCGGCTGATCGACTCCTTCGTCCGGCCCGTCCCCGCGCCCGCGGCGCCCGAGCCCGCGCTCGACCGGCTGACCGGGCGGGAACGCGAGATCCTGGCCGCCGTGGGCCTCGGCCTCACCAACGCGGAGATCGCGGCCCGGCTGCACGTCGCCGAGTCGACGGTGAAGACGCATCTGGGTGCGGTGCTGCGCAAGCTGGACCTTCGGGATCGCGTGCAGGCCGTGATCCTCGCGCAGTCCCTCGGGCGATGAGCGCCGCGGCGACCACCGTCCCGAGCAGCACGAACAGGCCGGTGTCGCCGGCCAGGTATTCGTTGACCAGCGTCGGGTGGCTCGTCTCGAGGGCGTGCGTCGCGAGCCAGGCGAAGGTGGCGTTGTGCGCGAAGTGAGCCAGCACCGCCGGCCACACGCTGCCCGTACGCTCCCGCAGCGACCCGAAGAGGGCCGAGAAGGCCAGCACCGACCCGGCGAACAGGCCCAGCACCAGCAGCCGGTTCCCGTCGGCGTGGTAGTACGGCGTGAGCAGGATGTACGGCAGATGCCAGGCGATCCAGACCACGCCGACGGCCGCCGACGACCGCAGCCGGGGCTGCAGGTAACCGCGCCAGCCGATCTCCTCGGCGAAGGCCAGCACCGGCCCGGTGAGACCGAGCGCGAGCAGGTCGGTCAGCCACGAGCCGTGCGGCACGGCGAACCGCGCGGCCCCGGTCACGACGACCAGCACCGCGGCCAGGGCGCTGACCCCCGCGGTCGCCGCCACCGCGACCGGCCAGCTGCCGAGCCCGAGCCGGCCCAGCCCGAGCCGCCGCCACCCGGCGCGGGACCAGCCTTCCCGCGTCACGACCAGCATCATCAGCGCCGTCACGAGCAGCGGCGAGAAGGCGAGGATCAACCCGTCGGCGATCCGGGCGGTGCCGGCCGACACCGCGAGAACCACCACGACAAACACGAGCCCCGAGGCCCGATCCGAAAGCGTCCGAAACATCGGCCCAGTCTCGGCACGACGGACGGCCGGCACCTCCACCCGGGAACGGAGATCCATCGACCGTCTCCGACCGGTGGACTACGTCTCGAGGCCCCGAATCGGTTACCTCGATCAACCAACTGTGAGAAAACTCCGGCGTACGGGCGCCTCATCAGTTCCTGACATCTCGTCACCAGACTTTCCGTACTTCGCGAACGAGCGTCGATCTCGCGGAGCCGGAGGCAAAGATGTCGATACAACAACAGCGGTGGACCGGCAGCCGGCGGGTGCTGCTCACCCTCGGCGGCCTGTCCCTGCTCAGCGCCTGTGCCAAGCCGCAGCCGGAGCCGGACGCGCCCGAGCTGCCGCCGGCCACCGTGCCGCCCTCGTCGGCCCCGCCGTCGCCTTCGCCGTCACCCACCCCGACCGGGCTGCCCCGCACTCCGGTGCAGAAGGAGCCGCGGTACGTCGTGCCGACCGGCCGGGGCGCGAAGGTCGTGGCGCTCACCCTGGACGACGGCCCGCATCCGGCGTACACCCCGCAGGTGCTCAAGCTGCTGCGCAAGCACCACGTCAAGGCCACGTTCTTCGTGATCGGGCAGCAGGCGGCGGCCCACCCCGACCTCGTACGGGCCATCGCCGCCGACGGGCACACCATCGGCACCCACACCTGGTCGCATGTGGACCTCAAGAAGCAGTCCGCCGGACGCGTGAAGACCGAGGTGGGCCGCACGGTGGACACGGTGGCCGCGACGACCGGCCGGATCCCCGGGCTCTTCCGGGCCCCGTACGGGAGCTGGTCGCCCACGGTCTTCCAGGTGTGCGCGACGCTCGGGCAGACCTCGATCGCCTGGGACGTGGACCCCCGGGACTGGGATAATCCCGGTGCGGGCCGGATCCGCTCGAAGATCCTGGACCAGGTCGGCAACCGGTCGATCGTGCTCACCCACGACGGGGGCGGCGACCGGTCGCAGACGGTCCAGGCGCTGCGCGGCGTGGTGCCCGTGCTCCTCGATTCCGGCTATCGTTTCGTGGGGGTGTGAGCGATGCGCCGTCGTTGGTGGTTGGTGCTCTCCATCGTGTTCGTCGTGCTGGCCACCGGAGGGCTGGCCGCTTTCACGGGCATGCGCGCGCTCTCCAACCGATACGAGGACGCGGTCGACCGGGCCGACCTGCTGCCGCCCGCCCCGTCGCGGTCCGCGGGCGCCCCCACCGAGCCGCCCAAGGTCAAGGGCCCGATGAACCTGCTGCTGATCGGGTCGGACAGCCGCACGAAGGGCGAGCCGGGCGACGGGCGCAGCGACGTCGTCATCCTCATCCACATCCCCAAGTCGACCGAGCAGGCGTACGTGATCTCGATCCCGCGCGACACGTATCTGCCGATCGCGACGGCCGACGGCGAGCGCGGGTCGCGCAACAAGGTCAACGCGGCCTACGCGTGGGGCGGCGCGCCCCGGCTCGTGCAGACGATCAACCAGTTCGGCGGGATCACCGTCGACTGGCCGGTCATCGTGGACTTCGCCGGCATCCGCAAGCTCACCGACCTGGTCGGCGGCGTCGACGTCACCATCGACAAGAAGAGCGTCGACGCCTATCGCTTCCTGCCCGACAACAGCCCGTACCCGTCGGCGCCGTGTCACGACCCGCAGGGCCGGTCCCGCCGCTGCGTCGCCTTCCCGGCCGGTCGGGTGCACCTCGACGGCCAGCTGGCCGAGTACTACGTCCGGCAGCGCCGCGGCCTGCCCAACGACGACCTCGACCGGTCGAAGCGGCACCAGCAATACCTGCGGGCGCTGGCCGAGAAGATCGCCGCCCAAAATCTTCTCACCGACCCGCAGAAGCTCGACCAGCTGGTCCGTACGGCGGCCGGCATGATGACCGTCGACCGGCGCATGCCGGTGCAGCGCCTCGCGTTGACACTGCGGCACCTGCGGGCCAAGGACATGACGTTCCTGACGCTGCCGATCGCCGAGAACAGGAACGTGTCCGGGGTCGGGGCGGTGATGGTGCCCGACGAGGCTCAGAGCCGCGAGCTGTTCGAAGCGCTGCGCCGCGACCGGCTCGACGAGTACGTGCGTGAGTACCCACCCAACGACGTACGGCATGGTCGTTGACGTCAGGCGGCGGGCACCCGCTCGATCGACCAGTTCGAGACCAGATGCCGGATGCCGTGCTCGCGCGCGGTGCGGTTGCCGAGCAGGGCGGCGTCGAAGCGGGTGCCGCCCTTCCACGCGCCGATCCGCGGCGGGCGGCCGGTGAGCGCCTCGATGCGGGCGATCGGCTCGATCACCTCGCGCCGCACGGTCAGGGGCGTGACCTCGGCGACCGTGGCGTGGCTCGCGGTGTGGAAGCCGATCTCGTGGACGGCGGCGATCTGGCGCCACTCGTCGTCGGTCACGTTGGCCAGGTGCGGGTCGTAATGCTGGAACAGCGGGAAGAAGTACGCCCGGAGGCCGAGCCGGTCGCACTCCTCGGCGCCGAACAGGGCGGCGTCGCGCATGCCGTCGTAGAAGGCCACGAACACCCGGGGACCCTCGTCCTCGGCGGGCTCGTCGGGGTCGTACCGGGGGCCGAGCCCGGCCACGTGGCGCAGGGCGCGGCGCACCTCATCACGGTGCTCGGCGTCGATCTCGTGGAAGTTGAGGGCCACGATCGGCGAGCGGGTCAGGGCGGCGCTGTGCCCGGGCGTCCAGCGGGTCACGGGGCCAGCCCCTCGCCGAGGGCGGACTGCAACCGGTAGGCGTCGAACGAGAACAACTCCAGGCCGTCCGGGTCGATGCCGAGGCCGGCCGCGGTGCGGGTGACGACCTCGGGCTGGTCGGCCGGACCCGCCTCGGCCAGCGTGTCGTCGCTGAACAGCACCATCGGGATGGCGGTGCCCTCCACCGACTGACTGAGGATCATGCGCTTGAGGTGGCTCTGCTCGCTGGGCATTCAGGCGCCCTCCCGTCGTAGGGTGGTCGAGTGTTCCTCGCCACCGTGATCAGCCAATACCGTACGGTTCTGTCGCGCTTCGGCGAGGTGGTCAGCTTCGACATCTCGGCCCTCGACCGGCTGGGCGTCCCCGTGACGAGCTGCTCGCTCGCCGTCGACGGCCGCTTGAAGCACCACGGCAACGGCTACGGCGCGACGCCCGAGGCGGCCGAGGTGAGCGGCCTCGGCGAGCTGGCCGAGAACGTCATGTCCGCGCTCGACCTGGCCGATCGGCACGCCGCCGCCCGTACGGGGTCGTATGCCGAGCTGGTGGCCGCCGAGGGCCGGGACAGGGTGGCCGACCCGCGCACGCTGGGGCTGCCGGCCGGGTCGCCCTACGACGCCGCGATGCCGCTGGTCTGGCTCCCGATGACCCGCCGCGCGACCGGCGAGACGGTGCTGGTGCCCGAGGACTTCGTCGCCAGCGGGCCCTCCGAGGTGCGCGGCCCGCGGCGGCTGATCACGCCGATCTCCAACGGGCGCGGCGCCGGCCTCGACGACGAGCAGGCGTTCCACCACGGGCTGTTCGAACTGTTGCAGCGGCACACCAACGGGCTGCGCTTCCGGGCGCTGGATCGCCGCTCGCCGGTGATCCGCCCCGAGACCCTGCCGGATGCGGTGCGGACGCTGGCCGACCGGCTGGCCGCCCAGGGCGTACGGCCGGTGCTCAAGCACGCCGCGAACGAGCTCGGCGTCGTCTCGACCTATGCCATGGGCGTCGATCCGTCGCCGGGCCAGGGCATTCTGGTGACCGCGGGCGGGGAGGCGGCGCACCCGTCGGCCGAGGTCAGCCTGATCAAGGCGCTGCTCGAATACGCCAACTCCCGCGTGCGCAAGGCCTTCTTCTTCGGCGACCCGCAAGCCGTACGGGCCGTGGCCCCCGAGGCGTACTGGGCGAAGCTCGACTCGCCGGGGCGCGGCGAGGCGCGGGCGTACGAGGCGATGACGGCCTGGCGTGACCTGCCGCACGAAACCCTGCGCGAGCTCACCGCGCCCGACGAGTCGCGCGCCGTCGACTACGCCGGCATCGCCGCCCCCGACCGGACGCCGGTGCAGGCCCTGGCCGGGTACGACGTGCTGGTGGCCCGCAAGGAGGTCGACGGGGTGGTCGCCGTCAAGGTGGTCGTGCCGGGCCTGGAGGTCGAGACCCTCTCGTACGGGCGGATCGGGGAGGCCGGCGTGCGCGACTCCCTGGCCGGCGGGCTCGACCTGGTACGCGTGCAGGCCCAGCCCTCCGGCACGCACACGGCCCGCGTGCTGCTGACCCCCGAGGCGGAGGAGCGTCTGGGCGGCCCGGTCTGGTATTCGTACGCGGTGGCCGACGACATCGTCGGTCCGCTCTACCCTCTCTACCGCGAGCCGCCCCGTCATTCCGTCGCCGTCTAACGGATTCCGGTGCGGGCGATGCCCTCGACGAAATAGCGCTGGAAGACGGCGAAGACGACCAGCATGGGCAGGATCGACAGGAACGACATGGCCAGCAGCGGCCCGAAGTTGCTGCCGAACTGCTGGATCAGGAACTGCAGCCCGACCGGCAGCGTGTAGGAGTCGCTGTCGGTCAGCACGATCAGCGGCCACACGAACTCGTTCCAGCGCCACATGAAGGTGAAGATGACCAGGACCGCGATCAGCGGCCCGGACAGCGGCAGCACGACCGAGCGGAACGTGCGCAGGTGCCCGGCGCCGTCGCAGCGGGCCGCCTCGAGCAGCTCGTCCGGGATGGACAGGAAGAACTGGCGGGCCATGAACAGCCCGAACGCCTCGGCCAGCCGGGGCAGGATCACCCCGCCCAGGCTGTCGAGCAGGTTGAGATCGATCACCAGCTGGAACTGCGGCACCATGATCACCTGGATGGGCACCATGAGGGTGCTGATGATCAGCAGGAACAGCAGGTCGCGGCCGGGGAAGCGGAGCTTCGCGAAGGCGTAGCCGGCGCACAGGTTGATGCCGACGGTGGCGACGACCGAGACGACGGCGATCACGACGGAATTGCCGAGCCAGCGCAGGAACGGATATTGCCGCCACGGCTCGACGAAGTTCTCCAGATGCCACTCGCGCGGCCACAGCGCGACCGGCAGGGTGCTCAGCTCGTCGGTGCCCGCCACCGAGACCCGCAGCATCCAATAGATCGGGAACATCAGCACGAGGACGCCGGCCACGGCCAGCGCGACGCGAATCCGGGTCACAGGGAGGCGTCCCTTCGTTGCCGCAGCCGCCACTGGACGATCGTGAGGGCCAGCACGATGACGTACAGGATCATGCCGATGGCCGCCGCGTAGCCCTGCCGCCGCTGGTTGAAGCCCTGGTCGTAGGCGTATTGGACGAGGAACGTGGTCGAGGTGCCGGGACCGCCGCGGGTCAGCACGTAGACGACGTCGAAGACCTGGAAGCTGGTGATGATCGAATAGACGACCAGGAAGAACGTCGTCGGCGCCAGCAGCGGCCAGGTGATCCGGCGGAACCGGCGCCAGCCGGCCGCCCCGTCCACCGCCGCGGCCTCGTAGATCTCGCGCGGGATGCCCTGCAAGCCGGCCAGATAGACGACCATGCCGAAGCCGATGCCCTGCCAGGTCGTGACCGCGATGACCGAGACCATGGCCGCGGCGCCGTTGCCCTGCCAGTTGATCTCGGGCAGGCCGGCCTGGGTCAGCAGCTGGTTGCCGATGCCGGTGACCGGGTCGAACAGTCGCAGGAAGATCACGCCGGCCGCCACCCCGGAGATCACCACCGGGACGTAGACCAGCGCCCGCAGCAGCCCCCGAGCCGGCATCCAGCGGTTGAGCAGCAGGGCCGCGCCCAGCCCGAGGGCGATGCTGAGCGGCACCGAGACGGCCGTGAAGACGGCGGTGTTGCGCAGCGCGGTCCAGAACGTCGGGTCGTCGGCGATCGTGCGGTAGTTCTCGAGCCCGAGCCAGCGCATCCGGCCGAAGCCGCTGTAGCGGTGCAGGCTGTACCAGAACGTCAGCGCGATCGGCACGAACATGAAGACGGTGAACACCAGCAGGGCCGGGCTGGTGAGCACGACGCCGGCCCAGGCCTCCGCGCGCCGGCCGGCCACGCGCGCCGCGCTCAAGCCTTCAGAGCTTTCTGTACGCCGTCGGTCAGCGCCCGCACGGTGTCGTCGGTGCCGGCCGAGGGATTGGACAGGTATTGGTCCATGGTGTCGACCAGGGCCTGGTTGATCCCGGCGAAGGCCCGCGAGGTGGCCGCCTTGACCAGCCCCTCCGGCATGGTGGTGGCCTGCTGCTGGAAGACCGGCATCAGGTCGGGCCGGGCGGCGTAGGCCAGCTTGGCGTCGGCCAGATCCTTGCGGACCGGCAGCACCGTGGTCCTCTCGCAGAAGGCCTGCATGTTCTCCTTGGTCACCAGGAACTTGGCGAACTCAGCGGCCACGTCGAGGTTCTTCGCGCCGTCGGTGACCACGACCGCGTTGCCGCCCAGGTCGGTCGCCGCCCCGGCGTCGCGCATCAGGTAGGTCACGCCCCACTCGAACTTGTCCTTGATGGCCGCGTCGAGCGACGGGATCAGGAAGTCGCCGGCCTGGATCATCGAGATCTTCTGGGTCGGGAAGATCTCGTCCGGGTACGTCGGCCGCTTGACCAGGACGCTCGGCGCGTGCAGGCCCTCGGTGTAGAGGCTGCGGGTGAACTCCAGGGCCTTGCGGGTCTGCGCCGAGTCGAGGGCCGGATTCTCCAGCGCGTCGTCGAGCAGCGTGCCGCCGGCCTGATAGAGGGTGTTGAACCAGCGGTACGCGCCGAACAGCTGATAGTTGAAGGCGAACGGCGAGACGCCCGGGTTGGCCGCCTTGAGCTTGCGCAGCACGTCGGTGAACTGCTCCCAGGTCCACGCCTGGTCCAGCGACGACGGCACCGAGGTGATGCCGGCCTTGGCGAAGTGGGCCTTGTTGTAGACCAGCGCCGAGGTGTCGGTGTGGTGCGGCACCCCGAACGGCTTGCCGTCGGACTGCACGGCCGACCACAGGGCCGGCAGGAACGCGTCGCCGAACGAGTCGCCGAAGTGGTCGCTGAGGTCGGCCAGGGCCCCGTTCTCGGCGTAGCTGCCGACATCGGTGTAGGAGACACGGAACAGATCGGGCGCCTCGTTGGCCTGCAGCCGCCGGTCGACGACCGTACGGATCTGGTCGTACGGCAGCACCTCGATCTTGATGTCGGCGCCGCGGGCGGCCTTGAAGTCGGCCGCGAGCTTCTTGAACGCCGCCGCCTCCTGATCGTTGGCCCAGGTGGTGAACGTCGCGCTGCCGGACAGCGGGCCGCTCGTGGACGCGCCGCCGCCCGAATCGTCGTCGGACGAGCACGCGCCGAGCCATCCGGCCGCACCGGCCGCGCCCACTGCCTTGAGGAATGTTCGCCGTCCGACTGCTGACATGCCGCCACCTCCGCGTAGCCCGAAACTTGTCCGCCGCATGCCCCGTAGACGACGCACTAACCGACGCAACTTCGTCGAGGCATGTCTCACCGGTAGCATGCGCGCGGCAACGCAGAGTCGCCACCGGAGCGTCAGCCCGTCAGCACCGCCCAGCCGTGGGCGGGCACGGTGGCGGGGTGGGCGGACGGCGCCGACGACTCGGCGACGCGCAGGCCGTCGGTGGCGATCGGGAAGCGGTAGTCGTCGTCGCCGCCCGCGCGGTCCTCCTTGATGCCCCGGAACGCCTGCTCGTCGCCGTAGTAGACGCTGGGGACGCCGCCGGCCAGGAACAGGACGGCCAGCGCGTGCCCGAGATGCCGGGGATCGTCGAGCTTGGTGGCGATCCGGGTCACATCGTGGTTGCCCACGAACGTCAGCGGCGGCCCCGCCTCGACGACGGCCGCGTGCCGGTCGAGGGCCCACGACAGCTCGAAGAAGTTGGCGTCGTTGAGGCTGCTCCAGATCGCCTTCCACAGCTCGTACTGGGTGACCGCGTCGAGGCCGCCGTCCCGCACGAACGCGGCATAGTCGCCATGGATGACCTCGCCGACGAACCAGGCCTGCGGGTGGCTCACGCGTACGCGGTCGGTCGCGGCTTTCCAGAAGGCCGGTTCGACCGCGTACGCGGCGTCGAGTCGCCACCCGGCCGCTCCCCGCTCGAGCCAGTGCTTCATCACCCGTACGGTGTGGTCGAGCACTTCGGGTTGCCGATGATCGAGCTCGCGCAGGCCGGCGTGGCCCTCGAAGTCCCCGCCCGTGAACCAGTGGCCGGGCGCCCGGAACGAACGGCCCACGTGGTTGAAGACGCCGTCGAGCAGCACCCGTAACCCCCGTTCGCGGGGCCGCGCCGACGAGCTTGTCGTAGTCGTCGTCGTCGCCCAGCCGCGGGTCGATCCGGAAGTGGTCGACGGTGTGTCCGTGGCGCAGATCGCCCGCACGGCCGAGGCCTCCGAGGCGCTGGTCCACCGCTATTTCGCCGGCAAGAGCGGGCTCTATCTGGCGGTGGCCGAGGCCGGCGTGGCCCGGCTGATCGAGCGGCAACGGGCCGCCGACGCCGCGCTCGGCCCCGGTGCCGGTCGCCGCGAGCGCCTGGAGTGCAGCCTGCACGTCTATCTGGACATGGTGGCCGAGTGGTCGGTCGGCTGGCTCACCCCACTCCGGTCACCCGGCAACGAGCCGAGCGAGGTGATCGCGCTGCGCCGCGACGCCCGCAGGCGCTACGTCACGCTGCTGCGCGAGCTGTTCGAGTTGCCGGCCGACCCGGCGCTCGACTACGCCCTGGCCGGCTATCTCGGGTTCGTCGACGAGGTTTGCGTGCTCTGGGCCGAGCGCGGTCATCCCGCCGCTGACCGGGCAATAGTCATCGACGACGCGATCGCCGCCGTGGCCGCCGCGCTCTCGGGCCGCGGCTGGCACGGCCTGACGTGAGCGGCCCGTGGACGGACCCCCGTGCCGTCCACGGGCCGCTGACAAGCAGGCTCGCACGCCGCGCTTGTGGTTTTCTTGCGGCGGCTACCATCGGTCGGTAACGATCGATGGGCTTGTCAGCGGAAGGGCGGACAGGGCGGAGTGCTCCGGTTCACCCTGCTGGGCGCGGTGGAGGTCTGGCGGGACGGGCAGCCGCTCGGCGCGGGGCATCCCCGCCAGCGGGCCGTGCTGGCCTTCCTGCTCGCCGAGGGCGCGCAGCCGGCCCCCACCGACGTGCTGATCGACCGGGTCTGGGGCGATTCGCCGCCGCCCTCGGCCCGGCAGACGCTGCACGCGCACATCGCCCGGCTGCGCCGGCTCGTCCAGCCCGACGCCGCCCTGACGTTCGCCTCCGGCTGCTACGTGCTGGCGGTCGAGCCCGAGCAGGTCGACGTGCACCGGTTCGGCCGGCTGGTCGCGCGGGCCGCCGAGCCCGACTGCCCGCCGGAGCGCGGGCTCACCCTGCTGCGCGAGGCGATGGAGCTGTGGCAGGGCGAGCCGATGGCCGGGCTGACCGGCGACTGGGCCGAGCAGACCCGCCAGGCGTGGCAGCGGCAGCACGTCGACGCGGCGATCGCCTGGTCGGCGGCGGAGCGCCACGCGGGTCACCCGGCCGCGGCGATCCCGCTGCTCACCGACCTGACCGGCCGCCACCCGCTGCACGAGCCGCTGGCCCTGGCGCTGATGGAGGCGCTCGACGCGGCGGGCCGCCCGGCCGAGGCGCTGGCCCACTACGACACGATCCGCCGGCACCTGCAGGAGGAGCTCGGGGCCGACCCCGGCCCGGCCCTGCAGCGCGGGCATCGAAGCCTGCTGGGCGACGCCGAGCCCCGGCCCGCCCAGCTGCCGGCGGCCCCGGCCACCTTCGTCGGCCGCGACCCCGAGCTGGCCGCCGTCGAGAAGTGGCACGGCGAGGCGCCGGCGGTCGCGGTGGTCGGCCCGGCCGGGGTCGGCAAGACCGCCCTCGCGCTGCGCTGGGCCTGGTCGGCCCGCACCCGGTTCCCCGACGGCCAGCTCTACGTCGACCTGCGCGGCTTCGGCGACGGCGAGCCGATCGAGCCGGCCGACGCCCTCGACCGCATGCTGCGCGCCCTCGCCACCCCGCCCGAGCAGATCGCCCTCGACGTCGACGAGCGGTCGGCCCAGCTGCGCTCCCGGCTGGCCGACCGCCGGGTGCTGCTGATCCTCGACAACGCCGCCTCGGCCCGCCAGGTGCGCCCGCTGCTGCCCGGTCATCCCGGCTGCCTGGCCCTGGTGACCAGCCGCAGCCGGCTCGACGGCCTGGTCGCGCAGGGGGTGCGGCGGCTGCCCCTGGCCGGGCTGTCGGCCGGCGAGTCGGCCACGCTGCTGCACCGCATCGCCGAGCTCGACAACCGCGACGACGATCGGCTCACCGGTCGCCTCGTCGACCTGTGTGCGGGCCTGCCGCTGGCGGTGAGCGTGGTGGCGGCCCGGCTCGACGGCCGGCGGCGACTGCCGGCGATCGTGCGCGAGCTCGAGGACGAGGGCAAACGGCTGGCGGTGCTCGACGACGGCGAGGACGACATCTCCGTACGGCGGGCTCTCGGCTTCTCCGTACGAGCGCTCGACGCCACCGCCCGTCGCTCGTTCGCGCTGCTCTCGGCCCATCCGGGGCAGACGCCGGGGCTGGCCGCGTGCGCCGCCCTGCTCGGCACCGACCCGACCGGCACCCGCCCCGTCCTCGACCGGCTGGCCGGCGTGCACCTGCTGGAGCGCCCGGCGCCGAGCCGCTACCGGATGCACGACCTGGTGCGGCTGGCCGCCCGCGAGCAGGCGGCCGGCACCGGCGAGCACGACGCCGCGCAGCGCCGCGTGCTGACCTGGTATCGCGATGTGGCCAACACCGCCGACCGGGTGCTCCGGCCGGCCGAGCGCCCCAACTTCGCCTCGCCGTCGCCGCTCACCTTCGGCACCGCGGAGGAGGCCATGGCCTGGCTCGACGCGGAGGCCGACAACCTGACCGCGGCCGTGCTGATCGGCTGCCGGAGCTTCCCCGAGATCGGCTGGCAGATCGCCGCGGCCCTGTACGGCTGGCTGGTGCGGCGCCGGCATCTGGAACGCTGGATCGACCTCTACCGGGTGGCCGCCGACGCCGCCGTCCGGGCCGGGGACACCGCGGGGGAGGCGCTGATCCGGGGGCGCCTGCCCATGCCGTACAGCCATCTGGGCCGCAACGAGGAGGCCGCGGAGAGCTGCCGCCGGGCGTACGAGCTGCGGCTGGCCGGCGGGGACCGGCTGGGCGCGGCGACCGCCCTGCTCAACCTGGGCGCCGTGCACAACAACGCGGGCAACGGCGCGGAGGCGATCCGCTGGCTGCACCAGGCCGCGACGCTGAGCGCCGAGCTGACCGGGGCCGGGCACCTGCGCGCGCTGACCGCCAGCAACCTGGGCGAGGCCTACCTGCTCGACCTGCGGATCGACCGGGCCATCGGGCACTTCGCCGAGGCGCTCGAGCTGGCCCGGCAGTTCTGCGGGCCGCGCGACGTGGCGGAGATCCTGCGGCGGCTCGCGGAGACCTGCAACGCCGACAGCCGGGCGGCCGAGGCGGCCCGCTACGCCGAGCAGGCGGCCGACCAAGCCCGTACGGCCGGGGACGCCCTGCTCGAGGCCGAGTCGATGGTGCAGCTGGGCCGGGCCTGCCTCGAGCTGGGCCGGGTTGCCGACGGGCAGCGCCACCTGCGGCGGGCCCTGGCGGTGTTCGAGCCGCTGGACCCGAAGCGGGCGGCGGCCGTGCGCGAGCTGCTCTGAGGCCTTTCCTCAGGCGACTGGGACTTGGGCCGGCGGAGCCGTGGCGGTCAGGCCGGGACGCCACCAGTTCCACCGGCCGAGCAGCGACATCGTCGCCGGCAGCAGCAGGCCCCGGATCACGGTGACGTCGAGCAGCACCGCCACGGCCATCCCGACGCCGATCTCCTTGACCGCGATCAGGTCGCCCAGCACGAAGCCGAGGAAGACGATCCCGATGGCCAGGGCGGCCGTGGTGATCACCGGGCCGGCCGCGGCGATCCCGGCCAGCACGGCCCGGTCGCTCGCGGCGGCGTCGGTGGCCGTCCGCCGGTCCCACTCCTGGATGACCCGGGCCAGCAGGAACACCTCGTAATCCATGGACAGCCCGAAGGCGAAGACGAACAGCAGCAGCGGGGTCGTCAGGTCGAGCGCGCCCCACGACTCGAAGCCGAGCAGGCCGGCGCCCCAGCCCCACTGGAAGACGGCGACCAGCACGCCCATGGTCGCCAGCAGCGTCAGCACGTTCAGCGCGATGGCCTTGAGCGGCACGACCACCGAGCGGGTGAGCGCGAACAGCAGCGCCGCGGTGGACACCACGATGATCGCCAGCGCGACGGGCAGCCGGTCGGCCACCGAGCGCTTGGCGTCGGTCAGCTCCGCCGCGGGCCCGGCCACCAGCAGGGGAGCGGGCGCATCGAGGGACCGCAGCTCGGCCACCAGCCGCTGCGCCTCGGGCCCGTCGGCGGCGCCGCTGGGCACCACGTCGGCCACGCTCACCCCGGGCGGCAGCTCCGACCGGACGAACACATCGGACACTCCCGGGAGCTGCTCGACCCGGTCGAACAGCTCCTTGACGTCCGGCCGGTCCGCGGGCGCCTCGACCACCACGGTCAGCGGCTGCTTGGGCGGGTCGGCAAACCTCTCCTGCGTGGCCTCGTACGTCTGGCGGGCCTCGCTGCTCGTGGGCAGCACGCGGACGTCGGAGTTGGCGAACTCGGCGAACAGCAGCGGGGCGCTCAGGGCCAGCAGGCCGGCCGTCGCCGTGAGGGCCACCGCGCGCGGGCGGCGCTGCGCGAACCCGGCCAGGCGTACGAGCAGGCTGGTCCGCTTGGGCGGCCGGGGCGCCGGAATGCGCCGGTGGGCGAGCGCGATCAGCACGGGCACGAGCGTGAGCCCGGCCGCCGTGGCCAGCACGACGACCAGCGCCCCGCCCATCGCCATCGCGGCCAGCAGCGGGTCACCGAAGGCGAACAACCCCACCAGCGCCGCGGCGACGGCCGAGCCGGAGATCAGCACCGCCCGGCCCGCGGTGACCACCGTACGGTCGATGAGGACGGCCAGCGGCGCGCGCGGGTCGGCCGCCCGCTCCTCCCGGAACCGGGCGATCATCAGCAGGCTGTAGTCGACCGCCAGGCCGATGCCGAGCAGGGTGACCACGTTGACCGCGTATTCGCTGACCGGGAGCAGACCGGCCAGCCCGGTCAACGTGAGCAGCGTGCCCGCGACCGCGGCGAGGGCGGCCGCCAGCGGCAGCAGGCCGGCGACCAGGCCACCCAGCAGCACGATCAGCAGCAACGCCACGCAGACCAGCGCGACGGATTCGCCCACGGCGGCATCCCGTACGGCCTGATCGGTGAACTCGCGCTCGGCCAGCAGCCCGCCGCCGATGAGGATCTCGGGGGCGTCGATGCGGCGCAGGGCCGCGCTGACCTGATCGGCCACCCGCAACGCCTCGTCGTCACTCAGGCCCGGCTTCAACTCCACTGTGACCAGGGAGCCCTGCTGGTCGGTGGAGATCTGCCGCCGGCCCGTGGTGTAGGAATCGTCGACCTCGGCCACGCCGGGGAGGGCGCGGATCTCGTACGCGATCCGGGTGACGCTCGTGATCAGCTCGGTCGCGCCGACGTCACGCCCGGAGATGACCGCGACCACCCGTTCGCCCTCGGGGTCCAGCGCGTCCAGCCTGTCCTGCGCGGCAGTGGCCGGGGCATCGGCGGGCAGGGTGTCGACGGACTGCGTGCGATCGTAGACGGAGCCACCGAACACGGCGCCGGCCAGCGCGACCGCGACCCACGCGGCGATCACGACGAACCGCCGCTCATACATCGCCCGGCCCAGCCCAGCCAGCATGACGCCCTCCCGATCGGCGCCGGAGGGGCGGCCGTGGCACATGCAACCATCGCCGGCCACCGATGCGCAACAGTGCAGCAGATTCGCCGACGTTTGCGTTCTAACCCTAGGAGCACCGACGGGGAGGCGACGGATGAGCTTCGAGGAGTTCGCGGCGGCCAGGCTGGCCTCGCTGCTGCGATATGCGGTGCTGCTCAGCGGCGACCGTGAGGAGGCCCGCGACATCGTGCAGGAGGTGCTGACGCGGGCGCTGGTGAAGTGGGGGCGGATCGGGTCGGTCCAGGACCCGTACGGCTATGTGCGGCGGATGGTGACCAACGAGTTCCTGTCGCTGCGAAGACGCCGGCGCTTGTGGACCGTGCCGCTGGGCGAGGAAGTGGTCGACGGCGCGGCGGCGCCACGCGCACCCGAAGCGCCCGAACCCGACGACGACCTGTGGCGCCTGCTGATGGGGCTGCCCCGCCAGCAACGGGCGGTGATCGTCCTCCGGTACTACGAGAGCCTGAGCGACCTCGAGATCGCGGAGGTGCTCGGCTGCCGCACCGGAACCGTGCGCAGCAACGCCAGCCGTGCCCTGGCCGCGCTCCGGATCGAACTCGACGAACCCACGACCAGCGAAAGGATCCACTCGTGACGAGCCTGGACGAGCTCAAGCGCACCCTCGAACAGGGCGCCGGCCACGCTCCCGACCCTGCCGGGCTGGTCGAGCAGGCCCAGGCCGGAGCCGTACGCCTGCGCCGCCGCAACCGGATCCGCGGGGCGGTAGTCACCGTCGTCGCCGTGGCCGCCGCGATGGCCGTCCCGTCCGTCGTCCGGTCCTACAGCGCCGAGCCGCCGCCGCCCAACCCGGCCGGCCCGATGACCTACTACCGCGAGCCGTACGAGCACACCCTGGAACTGGCGTCGAACCCGACCTACTTCACCATGCTGCACGGCACGCAGGGCAAGACGCAGTTCCTCGTCGCCCGGTCGCTCAAGAACTCCAGCAGGGACGGCGGCGGCACCGTCGCGGTTCACGACCCGGGCACGTTCGACCCGACCCGGCTGCGCCGCGGCGAACAGGTCACCGTGCAGGGGCACCCGGCCCACTACGTGGACAAGCTCGAAGAGCCGGCCCCGACCGACTCGCCGAGCACAGGACCGGGCGGCACGCCGTACCGGATCGGGCCGGCCGTGGGCTGGCAGGACCCGTCGGGCGCATGGGTGATCGTCTACGAGAGCGTGGACCGCGCGTCGCTGCTGCGGCTGGCCCAGACCGTACGGCTGACCGCGCCGCACACCGCGAAGGCGCCGGTACGGTTCGGCTGGGTGCCCGACGACCTGCCCGTCTCCTACACCGAGAGCCGGGACGTGGCGGAACACGGCGTGGAGGCGCAGATCGGACTCGGCAACCCGGACGAGGCACCCGACCAGTCCAGCCCGTTCTTCATGATGCCGTACAGCACGCCGCTGAGCGTCATCGCGCTGCCGATGGAGGGCATCATGACGATGTGGGGCGAGGACTACGCCAAGCGGCCCATGAAGCTCATCGCGGGCCACAAGACGTGGTACATCGAAGGCAACGGTGGCCCGTTCAACAACAAGGACGGCAGCCAGCTGCTGATCGACGCCGGCTCGTGCGCGGTCACGCTCACGGTCAAGGACCGCACGGCAATCCCGTACGCGGCCCTCGACCGGATGGTGCAGAACATGATCATCGGCACCTGCGACGACACGTCCGACTGGCAACCCATCGTCGGCCCCTGACGCCGCCGATCCTGCGGGCGGTCAGTGCTCGTCGTAGTGCCCGTCGTGGGCGTGGTGACGGTGACCGTCGTGCTCGTAGTCGACGTGATCGTCGTGCGGCACGGCGGCGTGACCGCAGTCGTCGCCGTGCTGGTGGTCGTGCGCGATATGCGTCTCGTGCAAAGTGTCAGTCATTCTTCATTCTCCGAATCAGTGGCGGTGAGCCGAGGCTAGCCACCCGAATTCGCTTATCGCAAGAAATGCATATGTGCTGCTCAACACTGGTCCCACAAATGCTCAAATGAACAATTGCGCATCTTTCCAAATCAATTCTTATCGGCACCGCAGGCCGGTTCGACCTCGGTGCGGACCGGCGCCTACCGTGGCGGGGTGAGGACCCCCGAAGGCTGCACCCTGACCGTCTGCCGCGACTGCTGCTGCGGCAACGCCCTGAAACACCCCGCGATCGACCACGACGCCCAACTGGACCGCCTGCGCGAGGTGCTCGCCCCGGCCCACCGGGTGCGGACAAGCCAGTGCCTGGACGTGTGTGCCGAGGCCAACGTGATGGTCGTGCACCCCACTCCGGCCGCCCGCCGCCAGGGCGCGGCACCGGTCTGGTTCGGCCTGGTGCTCAGCGACGCCGTCGAGAACGATCTGGTGACCTGGGTGCACGCGGGCGGGCCCGGGGTGGCCGAGGTCCCGCCGATGCTGGAGCTGTCGGTGATCCCTGCCCCGGGACGTTGAACTCGGCGCAACCCAGGTGCACCTGAAGCCGACCCGGCCGGCCCCGTACGTCCCGGCCTACCACCCGGTTCCGTCGCCGGCGCCCGTGTGACGGCCGGGCAGCATGTGGCAGGCGAATCCGCCGCTGGCCACCCGCGTGTCCGCGCCGTTGTTCCCGGGTGCGCCGGCCCCCTCCGGCCGTCAGTGGGCCGGCGCACCCGGGGAGTAAAGGACTAACTGCCGCGGACCTCGGCGGCGGCCGCGACCAGGTGCCGCAGGGATGCCTCGACCTCGGCGTAGCCGCGGGTCTTGAGGCCGCAGTCGGGGTTGACCCACAGGCGCTGGGCCGGCACGGCCGCGACCGCCCGGCGTAGTGCGCCGACCACCTCGTCGTGCGTTGGCACGCGCGGGGAGTGGATGTCCCAGACGCCGGGGCCGACGCCGCGGCTGTAGCCGATCGCGGCCAGGTCGGCGAGGACCTCCATCTTGGAGCGGGAGGCCTCGATGCTGGTGACGTCGGCGTCGAGGGCGTCGATGGCCGTGATGACCTCGCCGAACTCGGAGTAGCAGAGGTGGGTGTGTACCTGGGTGTCGGCGGCGACGCCGCTGGTGGCCAGGCGGAACGCGCCGATCGCCCAGTCCAGGTAGGCCTTCTGGTCCGCCTTGCGCAGCGGCAATGTCTCGCGCAGGGCCGGCTCGTCGACCTGGATCACCTTGACGCCGGCCGCCTCGAGGTCGGCGGTCTCGTCGCGCAGGGCCAGCGCGACCTGGTCGGCGGTCTCGGCGCGGGGCTGGTCGTTGCGGACGAAACTCCAGGCCAGGATGGTGACCGGGCCGGTGAGCATGCCCTTGACCGGCTTCGGCGTGAGCGACTGGGCGAAGGCCGACCATTCGACGGTCATCGCGCCGCGCCGGGCCACGTCACCGAAGATGATCGGGGGACGAACACACCGCGACCCGTACGACTGGACCCAGCCGGACTCCGTGGTGGCGAACCCGTCGAGCTGGTCGCCGAAGTACTGCACCATGTCGTTGCGCTCGGGTTCGCCGTGCACGAGCACGTCCAGGCCGAGGGCTTCCTGCAGCCGGATCACGTGTTCGATCTCGGCCCGCATCTGGTCCGCGTAGCTGTCCGCGGAAAGCCGTCCCGCGCGCAGCGAAGCGCGGGCCGCCCGCAGCGACGGCGTCTGCGGGAACGAGCCGATGGTCGTGGTGGGCAGGTCGGGCAGGCCGAGCCGGGCCTGCTGGGCGGCCGCCCGCTCGGCGTACGGGCCGCGCTGCCGGTCGGCCGGGGTCAGGGCGGCCAGCCGATCGCGTACCCCGGCATTGCGCCACGAGGCAGGCGGCGCGGGCGGCGGCGAAGGCAGGTCAGCGGTGCCGTCGCGCAGCGCCCTGCCGAGCAGCACCACCTCGTCGACCTTCTGCCGGGCGAAGGCGAGCCGGGCGTGAAGGTCGGGGTCCAGGTGTTTCTCGGCGGACAGGTCGACCGGTACGTGCAGCAGCGAGCACGAGGTGGAGACGGCGACATGATCGGCCAGCCCGGCGACGACCGCGCCGGTGGCCACGGCGGCGCCCAGGTCCGTACGCCAGATGTTGTGCCCGTCGACCAGCCCGGCCACGATCGTCTTGCCACCGAGCGGGCCGGCCGCCGACAACCGGGCCAGGTTGCCCGGGCCGGCGACGAGATCCAGACCGAGTGCCTCGATCGGGGTGTCGAGCAGGGCGGGCAGGGCATCCCCGAGCTCGCCGAAGTAGGTGGCCACGAAGATCTTCGGCCGGTTCTCGAGGCCGCCGAGGCGGTGGTAGACCGCGCGCAGGGCGTCGATCTCCGCCGGCGTACGGTCGGCGACGTAGGCGGGCTCGTCCAGTTGCACCCACGGCACCCCGGCGTCGGCCAGCCGGCCCAGAATCTCCGCGTACGTGTCGGTCAGCTCGCCGAACCTTTCGAACGGCGCGGATCCCTTGGCCAGCAACAGGAACGTGGCCGGCCCGACCAGCACGGGGCGCGTGGTGATCCCGAGGTCGCGTGCCTCGGCGTACTCGCGCAAGGGTTTGGCCGGATCGGCCGCGAAGATGGTCTCGTCGTCGATCTCGGGGACCAGGTAGTGGTAGTTGGTGTCGAACCACTTGGTCAGCTCGAGTGCGGGCTCGGCGTCGACCCCACGGGCCATGGCGAAATAGGTGTCCAGTTTCGACAGGCCGAGCCGCTCGAATCGCTCCGGGATCGCGCCGACGGCCACGGCGGTGTCAAGCACGTGGTCGTAGTACGAGAACGTGTTGGACGGGATGGCGTCGAGCCGGGCGTCGCGCAGCGTCTGCCACACCTCGGCCCGCAGCCCGGCCGCGGTGGCCTCCAGCGCGGCGGCGTCGACGGTGCCCGACCAGTAGGCCTCGACGGCCTTCTTGAGCTCACGGTTCGCGCCGATGCGCGGATAGCCGAGAACGGTGCTCTGACCGAAAGACATCAGGGGTCCCTCCCTCGAAGTGCCCGGCGGGCACGGGAGGAGAAGGCACGCTGAAGCGCGACCTGGGTTCTCCCGAGGAACCGCCGGCAGCGCACACCGGGCGGCGTGCGCGGCGCTGGCAGGTCTTCGGACTCGTGGGCGTCGTGCTCGCGCCTACCGGCCGTCGCTTCCCAGATCCCGTACGGGGTCCAGTGCTTGATGACGGCTTTCGTTCCCACTCACCGCTGCGGGGCAGTCCCGGTATCGCACCGGGTTCCCTCTTACGACACCCCGCCTGGCGGACGGGGCGAACCAGCACCGCCCGCCATCGTACGGGGTCGTCAGAAGTCGTCGTCGAACGAGACTGTGCCGGTGACGCCGACCTGGTAGGCCGAGACGCGGCGTTCGAAGAAGTTCGAGAGCTCCTGGACGTCTTGCAGTTCCATGAAGGCGAACGGGTTCTTGCTGCCGTAGACCGGTTCGATGCCGAGAACTTCGAGCCGGCGGTCGGCCACGTGTTGCAGGTATTCGCGCATGTCGCCGAGGGACATGCCGGAGACGCCCTGTTCGAGGATGTCGGCGGCGAACTGCACCTCGCATTCGACGGCCTCGGCGAGCATGTCACGCACCTGCTGCTCCATCTCGGCGTCGAACAGGTCGGGTTCCTCCTGCCGTACGGTGTCGACCACGTCGAACGCGAACGCCATGTGCATGCTCTCGTCGCGGAAGACCCAGTTGGTGCCGGAGGCGAGCCCGTTGAGCAGGCCGCGGGAGCGCAGGAAATACACGTACGCGAAGGCGCCGTAGAAGAACAGGCCCTCGATGCACGCGGCGAAGCAGATCACGTTGAGCAGGAACGCCCGCCGATCCTCGCGCGACTTGAGTTCCCTGAGCGAGTAGACCGAGTCGATCCATTTGAAGCAGAACTCGGCCTTGCGGGCGATCGACGGGATGTTCTCGACCGCCGCGAATGCCTCGAACCGTTCCTGCTCGTTCGGCACGTAGGTGTCGAGCAGGTTCAGATAGAACTGGACGTGCACGGCCTCCTCGAACAGCTGGCGCGACAGATAGAGCCGGCCCTCGGGCGAGTTGACGTGCTGATAGAGGTTGAGCACGAGGTTGTTGGCCACGATCGTGTCACCGGTGGCGAAGAAGGCGACCAGCCGCGACACGAGGTGCTGCTCGGCGGGGGAGAGCCGCTGCAGATCGGCGAGGTCGGAGTGCAGGTCGACCTCCTCGACGGTCCAGGTGTTCTTGATGGCGTCCTTGAACCGGTCGAAGAAGGCCGGATACTTCATCGGCCGCAGGGTCAGGTCCATTCCGGGATCGAGCAGCATTACTGGCAGGCCTCACAGGACTCGGGGTTTTCCAGGGAGCAGGCGAGCGCCTCGTCGTCGGCGACGGCGATCGGGGCGACGGACACGGTGGCCTGCTGAATGCGCGTCGCGGGTCGCGAACGCAGGTAATACGACGTCTTCAGGCCGGCTTTCCAGCCGTACAGATACATCGAGGAGAGCTTGCCGATGGTCGGCGCGCTCAGGAACAGGTTGAGCGACTGCGACTGGTCGATGTAGGGCGCGCGGGCCGCGGCCAGATCGATCAGCGCACGCTGGGGAAGCTCCCAAGCCGTCCGGAACAATTCCCGTACGTCGGCTGGCAGTTCGGAAATGCCCTGCACCGAGCCCTCGGCCCGCTTGATCTGCTCCCGGATCGGCGCCGTCCACAGGCCGCGCGCCTTCAGTTCCCGTACGAGATAGGAATTGATCTGCAGGAACTCGCCCGACATCGTCTCGCGCTTGAACAGGTTGGACACCTGCGGCTCGATGCACTCGTAGCAGCCCGCGATCGACGCGATGGTGGCCGTCGGCGCGATCGCCACGAGCAGCGAGTTGCGCAATCCGGTCGCCTCGATGCGCGTTTTGAGCGTGGCCCACCGCTCGGTCTGCGCGGGCGTGGCGCCCCACAATTCGTGGTGCAGATCCCCGGCCGCCGCGCGCGTCTCGCCGTACGCGGGGTGGGGTCCGAAACGCTCGGCGAGCTCGGCCGACGACTCGAGCGCGGTCAGGAAAATCTCTTCCTGTACGCGGGTGGACAGCTCGCGTGCCGCGTCCGAGTCGAACGGCAGCCGCAGCTGGAAGAACGCGTCCTGCAGCCCCATCAGCCCGAGCCCGATCGGCCGCCAGCGCGGATTGGACTTCGCGGCCTGGTCCGACGGGTAGAAGTTGATGTCGATGACCCGGTCGAGGAAGACGACCGCCGTACGAACGGTTTTGCGCAACTTCGGCCAGTCCACGCCGTCCGCGATGATGTGCGCGCCCAGGTTGATCGAGCCGAGGTTGCACACCGCCGTCTCGTCGTCGCTGTTCACTTCGAGAATCTCGGTGCACAGGTTGGACAGGTGGATCGTGTTGCCGGGCGCGCCGGTCTGGTTGGAGAGCGCGTTCGAGCGATCCTTGAACGTCATCCAGCCGTTGCCCGTCTGCGCCAAGGTGCGCATCATCCGCCCGTACAGGTCCCGGGCTTTGACGGTTTTGACGGCCTTCTTCTCGGCCTTTCTGTACGCGTCGTCGAATGCCTCACCGAACAGGTCGGGCAGATCGGGGGCGTCCGAAGGGTCGATCAGCGACCAGTCGCCGTCGGCCTCGACCCGCCGCATGAACTCGTCCGGGATCCAGTTGGCCAGGTTCAGATTGTGCGTACGCCGGGACTCCTCGCCCGTGTTGTCGCGCAGTTCCAGGAATTCCTCGACGTCCGGGTGCCACGGCTCCAGATAGACGCACGCCGCGCCCTTGCGCCGGCCGCCCTGATTGACCGCCGCCACCCCCGCGTCGAGCGTCTTGAGGAACGGCACAATGCCGTTCGACTTCCCGTTCGTGCCCCGGATCAGCGCGCCCCGGCCGCGTACGCGGGACCACGAGATGCCGATGCCGCCGGAGAACTTGGACAGCTTCGCGACCTGGTGATAGCGCTCGTAAATGGAGTCCAATTCGTCGCGCGGCGAGTCGACCAGGAAGCACGACGACATCTGCGTGTGCCGCGTGCCCGAGTTGAACAATGTGGGCGAGCTCGGCAGATAGGCCAGTGACGACATCAGGCGGTAGAAGCCGATCGCCTCGGCCGGAGTCTGCGACAGGCCGCACGCGACGCGCAGCAGGAAATACTGCGGCGTCTCGACCACCGTACGTTCCTGCGGGTGGCGCAGCAGATAGCGGTCGGCCACCGTACGCAGCCCGAAATACTCGAAGCGCAGGTCGCCCGAGACGTCGATCGCGTCGTCGAGCTTGCGGGCATTCCGCGCCACGAATGCGGCCGTCTCGTCGCCGATCAGACCCTGCTGGTGGGCGTGCCGGATCGACTGGCTGAAGGTCGCGACCCCCTGATTGCGAACTTCCTTCTCCACGTACGCGGCGAGCAGGCGCGCGGCCAGCTTCGAGTATTGCGGCTCCTCGCCGATCAGCTCGGCCGACGTCTGAATGGACAGTTTGTCCAGCTCGGCCGTGGTCGCACCGTCGTACAGGCCGCTGATCGTCTTGGTCGCGACCCGCAGCGGGTCCACCTCGTCGAGGTCGGCCACCCACCGCTCGACGGCCTTGACGATCTTGTTGACGTCGACCGTCTCGAGGTCGCCGTTGCGCTTGCGCACCTGCATCACGTGCCGGCGCTGCTCCGGCACGGTTGTCTTGTCCTGCGTGACCGTCATCTTCGCGTCCCCCTGGAGACCTCAGTGAAGGCACGCGGGGACGCCGACGGCCACGGTCGGCCGTCATGATGGCGTCGGCCGTCCCACGCGGCCTTCGACCACCGCACGCCACGGCGGCGCACGGTGCGCTGGCAGGTCTTCGGACTCGTGGGCGTCTCGCACGCTCCTACTGGCCGTCGCTTCCCAGGCTGTCGGGCCCAGTGCTGTGTGACGGCTTTCGTTCCCACTCACCGCTGCGGGGCAGTCCCGGATTCACACCGGGTTCCCTCTTGCCTCGATCACCGCACAAGCGCGGCGCTCGAACCAGCTGCGGGACACACCATATATGGGTGAGCCTCGACGCGAGCAACACCAGATGGTGTGCCGGGCGTGTCGCGCCTCACCCGGGGTTGCAATCGGTACCCGGGTACGCACTTACCGTCGAGTCATGACCGATATCGAGGCGTGCACCCTGCCGACCGTCGAGCAGCCGATGCGGCTGGCCGAGTTCGACGACCTGTTCACGACCGCGCTGCTCGGCCAGGCGCGGGAGTCGGCCACGGTCCTGCGCTGGGATCTCGACCCGGCGGCCGAATCCGTGGCCCGCGACCTGACCGCCCGCGAGACCGAGTGCTGCTCGTTCTTCACGTTCACGATCGAGCCGGCCGACGGCGTCCTGCGCGTGACCGTCGAGGTCCCGGCCGCGCGGGTGGCAGTCCTGGACGCGTTGGAGCGGCGGGGCGGTCAGGCCACGGGCACGTCGGCCCACACGACCTTGCCGCCCTCGCGGGGGTGACTGCCCCAGGCCCGGGTCATCGCGGCCACGAGCAGCATCCCGCGGCCGCCGATGCGCCGGGCGTCGGGCGGATATTGCCGGGGCAGCTCGGCGCTGGTGTCGGCGACCTCGATCCGTATGGCGTCGTCGTGCCGGCTCACGGTGAGCTCGCCGCCGTCGCCGGTGTGCTGCACGACGTTCTCCACCAGCTCCGTGATCACCAGCAACGCGTCGTCGAGGACCGGGCTGTCCAGTCGGATCAGCATCGACCGGGCAGTACTACGCAGGGCAGTGAGATCTGTGCGGTGGGTAAAGGGCACGTGCAGCTGTTCCACGGCCGCATGACTACCCGCTGAGCGCGCGCTTACGCACGGTTCGGGCCCGGTGGATTCGGCGGCGGTCTCCGTAGACTGACGGGGTGACCCCGCCATCGACACCGCTGCTGCGGCCCGAGCGCCTGGCCGCCGTACGGCGAAGTGGCCTGCTGGACACCGCCCCCGAGGAGCCGTTCGACCGGCTCACCCGGCTGGCCTGCGAACTGCTCGACGCCCCGTTCGGCTTCGTCACCGTGGTCGACGAGCGGCGCTCGTTCTGGAAGAGCTGCATCGGCGTGACCGGCGACGACCGGCAGAACCCGGTCGGCGAGTCGTTTTGCCAGTACGTGATCGCCGGCGACGACGCGGTCATCGTCACCGACGCCCGCGAGGACCCGCTGACCAGCGACAACCCGTCGATCGAGAAGATGGGGGTGATCGCCTGGGCCGGTTATCCCGTACGGTCGCCGGAGGGGCACGTCCTGGGCTCGTTCTGTGTCGTCGACAACGAGCCCCGCGCCTGGACGGAGCAGGAGAAACGCACCCTCGAGGTGCTGGCCCACGCCGCCAGCGGGGAGGTCGCCCTGCGCATCTCGGCCGAGGAGGCCGCCCGGGAGGCGGAACGGGCCCGGGCCCACGCCGAGAAATACCGGCACCTGGCCCTGACGCTGCAGCAGAGCCTGTTGCCGGCCGAGCTCCCGGCGATCGACGGGCTCGACGTGGCGGCCGGGCACCGGCTCGGCGGCGACGACGTGCTGGGCGACTTCTACGACGCCGTGCCGACCCCGACGGGCTGGGCGATCTTCCTCGGCGACGTCACCGGTCAGGGCGCGCACGCCGCCCGTACGGGGGCTCTGGCCCGGCACACGCTGCGCGCCGGCGCCCTGCGGGTGAGCTCGCCCGCCATCGTCCTGACCGAGCTCGACGCCGCCCTGCACCGCTGGTACGACGAGTCCGGCACCCCCGGCTTCGCGACCGTGGCCTACGTCGCGCTCCGACCGGCCGCGACAGGTTTCAGCGTGCGGATCTGCACCGCCGGGCACCCGGCCGGCCTGCTGCGCCGCGCCGACGGCACCGTGCACCCCGCCGGGCGCGCCTCCAGCCCGATCGGCATCCTGCCCAAGCTTTCGCTCAAGGTCGACGACTTCGAGCTGTCCCCGGGCGACACCCTCGTGCTGCACACCAACAGCGTCACCGCCGGCCGCGGCTCGAAT
Organism: Paractinoplanes lichenicola; assembly: GCF_016785085.1. Taxonomy (GTDB): domain Bacteria; phylum Actinomycetota; class Actinomycetes; order Mycobacteriales; family Micromonosporaceae; genus Actinoplanes; species Actinoplanes lichenicola. The sequence continues at coordinate 919,046 of NZ_JAENHO010000001.1, read as the reverse complement.
TTCGCCGAGGACGACCTGGCCGGCCTGCTGAGCGTCCTCGAGGCCCCGACGGCCCACGAGGTGGTCGACGCCGTGCTGGCCCGGGCCACCGCGAACGTCGAGTTCAGCGACGACATGGCCGTCATCGCGATCCGGGTCCCCGGGTGATCCCGTCCCAGTCCTGAAACGCTAGCCCCACGGGAAATACCAGATGCCTTCGGTGGGGTCGGGGTCCTCGTCGTCGATGTCCGAGATGTCGATGGCCCACAACTTCTCGGCCGTCTCCCTGAGCATCTCGTCCACCGACCCCCAGACCGGGCCTTCTTGCCCGTCCGAGTGGAAGTGCTCCGAAACGCAGCCGTGCATCGGACCCTCGCGGCAGTCGACGAACATGCCCTCATTCGTCCCGGCGATGGGAATCCATTCCGGCAGCCAATAGGAGAATACGGAATAGGTGCCGGCGGGACCGGAGCGTAGAGCGTCGAGATGCTCGGAATCGCCGTTCACGGACAGGCGCATTTCCCGGTAGGAGATCGCCTCACTCAGGGGCATGAGGTGGTACAGCGGCGAGATCAGGTATCCGTGGGCCTCGGTTCGGGTCGGTGTCTCGCCGTCGACGGTCGACCATAGGTCGATCAGCCCATCCGGAGCGGCAAAGGGAAAGTTGTCCATAGCCGCCCGCACGGCGGACGGTGACGCCGGCGGGTTGAGGTTCGCGGCCGTCGAGGGAGCGTATTGCTCCAGCCACTCGACAATCCTCGGCCACGCGGCGCTTGTCATGCCCCGAAGCTACTTCACCGACCGGGTGGCCGTGCGCTTATGTCCGGATGCAAAAGGGACGCCTGGTCGCTATCGCCGAGCGGTGCAAGTGGTGGTGGACGTGGCCGACGGGTTGCTTTCCGATGTGACGGTCACCGGCGTGCGGCGGGTGTCTTTTGTCCACACCTCGACCGAGGTCGTCTTGCCGGCGGCCACCCCGACCACCGTACGGGGAAGGGTGGCCCCGGCGGCCGTGACGCGGAAGACGTCGGTGGCTCGGCCGGTGTTGCGGACGGGGATCGCGCAGCGGGCCCAGCCCGAGCGGTCGGGGAAGGCGAGCGCCGGGAAAGCCTTGACGCCCCGGACCGACGGGCCCGCGCCGTCCAGGGAGCGGACTGCCACCTCGTACGAGAGAACGCCCTTGCTGTCGCGGCGCCGATCGAGGACGTAGAAGTGCAGGCGGTTCGGCGTGTCGACGTACTCGAAAAGGCTGCCGGAGCCTGTGCCGGCGTGGAAGAGGGCGTCGGAGAGCTGCCGGTAGTCGCCGATCGTCATCTTTTGCGGGGTGCCGTCGGGCAACACGAAGTCGACCTTGTCGATGTCCTGCGGGTTGGCGTCGATCGTCCAGATGAAGGGGGCGGCGTCGGCGTTCTTGGTCTTGGCCAGCAGCACCCCGGAGTCGGGTGTGAACGAGTCGAAGCCCATCCGGTCGACGACCTCGAGCGTGTAGTTGTCGTAGCCGCCGCCGTCGCAGAGCGGGTCGGTCGCGGTGTTGCAGGCCGGGCTCAGGTCGCCGCCGTCGAGCGTCACGTTGATGCCCGTTGATTTTATGGAGCGGGCGGTCACGTTGGTGACCACGACGCCGGAAGCGGCCAGCCCGGCGCGGGAGAGCTGCAGGACGTCCCCGGCGATGCCGAGCTTGAGCTTGTTGCGCAGCATGTGCTGGGCGCCCATCGACGAGCCGGCCGTGCCCGGGATCAGCCAGCGGCTGTGCGGACCGCCGGGACCGTTGAACGTGCCCCGGCTGAGCATCTCCCAGGGCCCGCTGTAGTCACGCCGGGCCGGGACCCCGTACGGGTTGTTGTAGTTGTCGCCGACGCCGAGGATGTGGCTGAACTCGTGAGCGTACGTCGACATGCCCGAGCTCTCGGCCTGCAGCGAGCTACCCTGGGTGGCGTTGGGCCAGATGTTCGCCGACGCCTGCCACGAGGTCCAGTCGACGTAGCGGGTGGCGTTCCAGTTCGGCAGCGCCGCGTCCGGCGGCCCCCACTCGTCGGTCACGTCCTCCTTCGTCGTGAACTTCATCGGCCCGAACTCCTGCCACGTGGCCGACTCGTCCTGCCCGGCCGAGAGGAAGAAGACGAAGTCGTACTTGGCCGCCTCCGCCTCGCCGACCGCCGCGATCCAGGCCGCGCGGGCGTCGGTGCGCAGGTTGCGGTTGCAGGAGTCGCCGGCCGGGCAGCCCTGGCCGCGCTGGAACTGGGCCTCGATGCCGTATTCGTGGCTCTCGGCCGGCATCTGATAGACCCCGTACGCGTTGAGCTCGATGCCGAAACGCCCGTTCGAGTCCTCCATCCAATACTCGTGGATGGTGTGCCCGCGATTGAGCGCGCCCGGCTTGTTGAGGAAGTCGCGATAGAACTGCGGCACGTCGGCCCGCGCGAGCTTCTCGACGCCGGACGGATTGCCGTAGATCGTGGAGTTGGCGGGCTGCGTGACGACGAACGGCTGGTTCGGGTAGTCGACGAGCACGAGCGCGCCGTTGAAGTTGCGCTGCGACCCGCGTACGGCCGGGTTGTTCCAGTCGGTGCCGGGCACCGGCTGGTAATCCGCCCACGTCATCGTGTCGGGCAACTCGTACCGCTGCGGATCGATCGGCTGCGGCCCGCTCTTCTTGCTGAGCGCGGCGGCCTCGTCGGCCTGCCACGGCTGGGTCTGCGGCCAGTGCCGCATGCGCCACGGGGTGTCGGGGTCGACCTCGCCGGGCGGGGCGGCCACGGCGGGCGAGGCAGTGAGGGCCAGAACTCCGACGGATATTGCCGAGACCACGCGCCGCACGCTCGTCATCCCGCCATACTATCGATATGCCTCAATGGAACAAGGCTGGCCGGGGCATGGAATACCTAGGCTAAACGCGGCCTTCATATCCCCGTTCCGCGTGGCGATGCTGGATCCCATGAACACGATCTTCATCCCCGGCGCGACCTCCGGCATCGGCCTCGGCCTGGCCCTGCGCCTGCAAGCCAAGGGCAACACCGTCATCGTCGGTGGCCGCCGCACCGGCCTGCTGAAGCAGATCGCCGCCGAGCACCCCGGAATTGACACGGTCTCCATCGACACCACCGGCCCGGCTTCGATCACCGCCGCCCGTGACGAGCTCGCCAACCGCTACCCGGCCCTCGACACCCTGATCACCATGGCCGGCATCATGGAGCCCGAGGACCTGCTCGACCCGGCGTCGCTGGACGTCGCCGAGCGCACCGTCGCGGTCAACCTGCTCGGGCCGATCCGGCTGATCAACGCGTTCCTGCCCGGCCTGCTGGCCCAGCCGTCCGCGACCGTCATGACCGTCAGCTCGGGCCTGGCGTACGTGCCGCTGCCGGCCACGCCGACCTACAACGCCACCAAGGCCGCCATCCACTCCTTCACCGAGAGCCTGCGGGTGCAGCTGCACAAGAGCAGCGTCCGGGTGATCGAACTGGTCCCGCCGGCCACCCGGACCACGCTGATGAACCAGCAGAACTCCGAGGTGGCGATGCCCCTGGACGACTTCCTGGACGAGGTGATGACCCTGCTCGAGGCCGACGACCAGGCCGAGCAGATCCTCGTCGAGCGGGTCAAATGGCAGCGCAACGCCGTGGCCGAGGGCCGCTACGCCGACGTCCTCGGGGTGCTCAGCGGCCGCTACCGCTCCTGACCGCCGGAGCACGTCTTCCTTGGTCGGGAAGTAGCGCTGGAACGTGCTGCGGGAGACGCCGGCCGCCGCAGCGACGTCGGCGATCGTCGCCTGCTCGAAGCCGTCGCGGCGAAACACGCCGATGGCCACCCCGCACGCCCGGCTTCGACCTGACCGACCAGGGCCGGGCGGCCGCCGAGCGGATCGAGGGCCGCAGCCCGATGCGCAATTTCGGCACCCCGTACGACGATGTCACGCCGCTGCTGGTCTTCCTGGCCGGCGAGCAGTCCGGCTACATCAACGGTCAGGCGATCGCGGCCGACGGCGGCATCAGCCTGTTCGCCTGACGACGGTGCTCGAGGCCGGTGGCGAGGAGGTAACCGCCGCCGCCGGCCACGGCGAGCACCCAGGAGAAGCCGGCGCCGCCGAACAGCAGCGAGACGCCGGCGACCAGGACGATCCAGGTGCCGAGCCCGTAGTGCAGGACGTTGCGGCGGGCCGCGCCCTCGCTGAGGAAGATCAGGCCGACGATGAGAGCCGAGCCGACCGGCCAGAGGATCGACTGACTCGATCAAGATGCCTGGATCGCTTGCTTAGAACATGTGTACTATTCCCGGGGTGAGTCGAGGGCCGCTGCTGCACGCCGATGCCGACGCGTTCTTCGCCTCGGTGGTGTTGCGGGGCCGGCCGCAGCTGGCCGGGCTGCCGGTCGCCGTCGTCGCTCACGTGATCATCGCGAGCGCCAACTATCCGGCCCGGGCCCGCGGCGTCCGGTCGGGCGTGCACACCCAGGAGGCGCTGCGGCAGTGTCCCGAGCTGATCCTCGTCGACGTGCCGCAGGGCGAGGTCGAGGAGGCCGGCGAGGCCCTGCTCGATTTGTTTCGTGAGTGCGCCCGCGCGGTCGAGCCGGGCTCGATGGAGGAGGCCTTCCTCGACGTCGGCGCGCGCAGCACCGAGGAGGCGGTCGCGGCCGGTCGTGAGGTGCGGCGGCGCGCGGCGGCCGAGCTCGAGATCCCGGTCAGCGTGGGGGTCGGCCGCACCAAGCTCATGGCCAAGCTCGCCTCGCGGGCGGCGAAACCCGACGGGCTGCACGTGATCGGGCCCGACCGGGAGGCCGAGTTGCGGGCCGGGCTGCCGTTGCGCGACGTCTGGGGCGTCGGCGCCCGCACGGTCGAGCGCCTCGAGTCGCTGGGCATCACCGGTCTGGACGGGCTCGACGCGATTCCGTACGAGACGTTGCGGCGCTTGTGCGGCACCGCGATGGCCCGGCGGCTCCGGGCGATCCGCGAGGGCTCCGACGACGCCGTCGTGCGACCCGTCGAGCGCCGGTCGACCCTGTCGTCGGAGGGGTCGATCCAGGGCTACGCGCGACCGGATTGGACCCCGGCCGAGCTGGTGGAGATGTGTGTCGAGCGGGTCTGCCGGCGGGCCGAGCGGGCCGGGCTCCTCGCGTCGGGGCTTACCCTGACCGCGCGCCCGTCTTCCCTCGAAAGCCCGGTCTGTGTCCTGCGTGGCGGCCGGCCGACCGCCACGGCCAGCCCGCAAGTCTGGTCCGGCGTCGCGCTGTCCCTGTTGGCCGGGGCCGAGGTGCCCCCGCTGGCCGGGCTCCGTGTCACCCTGACCGCCCTGGTCCAGGCCGACCGCGTGCAGGACACGCTGTTCTGAGCCGGCTGGGGGGTGCGACGCCCCCTCCGGAACGCGATTCCGGGCACCCCTGAACAGGAGGTGCCGGCCCAGCCGTGGAGCCCGCCGGAGCTGCCGAAGCCCGATCCGTCGTACGTGCCGCCGAGCCAGACCCACGAGTCCCGGCACGCGTACGAACCGCCCAAGCGGCCCGGCGACACGGCCGCGGATCTCGGACGAGCGGTCGCCTCCCTGGTCACCCTGGCGGCCGGCGTGCTCGTCGCGGTCTACGCCACCGGCTGGCCGACGCCGGCGACCCGTGGGCCTCGTGGCGCGACGCCCTGCGCCCCGAGGCGGTGGTGGCCGTCGCCGTCCTTAGCCGGCTCGACGAGGTTCAGCTGTGGGGGTGAGGTGACCGCCCGGCACCTGGTGCGGGGCGCCCCGGCCCTCCTGCTCAGCACGGCACTCCTCGCGCAGTTGACCCGCGTCGCTGAGCCGTACGGGGTCGCTCTCGTCACGCTCCTGGCGGTCCCACCGGCCTATGTGTACGTGCTGCGCCGGGCGGCGCGGCGTTCGGGGCCGGCTCGGAGGCAGGGCGGCGCTCCGCGTTCGTGATCAGGCGCAGGAGGCGCTCGGCCGGGCCGTAGCGGTGATCGCGCAGCCACCAGCGGCTGATCAGGACCTGGGCGACGAAGATGACGGCGGCGGTCAGCAGGACGGCCCGCGGCGGCAGTTCCCCGGCCAGCGCGAGGCCCCACCCGGTGAAGATCAGGGCGCAGACCACCGATTGGCTCAGGTAGTTGGTCAGCGCCATCCGTCCGGCCGGGGCGACCCATGCGGCCAGGCGTGCGCCGGGCGTGGTGCGGAAGAGGCTGAGCAGCGCGGCGACGTAGGCGGCGGTGAGCAGCGGCGCGGTCAGGATCGAGGCGGCCAGTCCGAGCAGGTTGGTGGTGCCGCCGCCGAGGGTGAACAGGGCGGCCCCGGCCAGGCTGATCGGGAAGCCGGCCAGCTGGATGCGGCGCAGGGTGGCCGGATCGGCGGTGACCAGGAAACCGGTCTTGCCCGCGGCCAGCCCGGCCAGGAACGCGGCCAGCGAGAGCGGGGCCTGCACGGCGACGGACAGCGCCTGATCGGGCAGCGTGGCCAGGTTGAGCCCGATCACCGAGGCGGGGCTGCCCGCGAGCGCGTCGGTCATGGCCCGCGCCTGCGCCGCCGCGTCCGGATCGCCGAGCGAGCCGACGGTGAGGCCGGCGATGCCGATGGCCAGGCCGACGACGGCGGTGAGGGTCGCGCCGGTCAACAGGGCGGCGCGGGGGCCGATGCGGTGCACCGCGAGCAACACCAGACCGAGCACCGCGTACGTGGTGAGGATGTCGCCGTAGAAGAACAGCACCGCGTGCAGGGCGCCGAGCGCGAACAACCCGGCGCAGCGGCGCAGGATGCGCGGGCCGAAGCGGGCGCCGGCCCGGGCCGCCGAGTCGATCTGCAGGGTGAAGCTGTAGCCGAACAGGAACGAGAACAGCAGGTAGAACTTCATCTCGAACAGCAGGTGGACCAGGTCGCGGGTGGGGGAGTGGCCGCCGGCGTGGTGGAAGGCGTCGCCGGACGCGAAGAACGCGATGTTGACCACCAGGATGCCGAGCAGCGCGACGCCGCGAAGCGCGTCGACCGCCGTGATGCGAGCCGTGTGGGTACGTTGTACGCCCATGGGTACAACGTACGCATCGGTCGGCTCGAGAGGCAACCGGCTAGCGTGGTCTGGCACGTTCACGGCCTGAGGAGGACAGACATCGACCGGCAGATGGCGCTGTTGTGGGACGAGTCCGCCGGGCGCCGGCCGGGTCTGACGCCGCGCCGCATCGTCGAGGCGGCCGTCCGGGTGGCCGACGCGGAGGGGCTGGAGGCGGTCACCATGCGCCGGGTGGCGACCGAGCTCGGCGCCGGCGCGATGTCGCTGTACCGGCATGTCGCCAACAAGAGCGAGCTGCTCACCGCGATGGTCGACGCCGTCAACGCCGAGTCGCCGGCGCTCGAGAACGTGGCCGGGGGCTGGCGGGCCAAGCTCGAGGTGGCCGCCCGGGCCGAATACGCGCTGTCCCACCGCCACCCGTGGGTCCTGAGCGTGCCGTTGACCCGCTCGACGCTCGGCCCGCACTCGCTGGCCGCGTTCGAGTCAGTGCTGCAGGCCGTCGGCGACGTGGGCCTCGGCCAGCGCGAGCTCGTCGGCGCCGTCAACGCCGTGTTCCGCTACGTCCGCGGCGCCGCCCGTGACGAGGTCGACGCGGCCGAGGTCGGCGCCCGCACCGGGCAGACCGACGAGCAGTGGTGGACGGCCAACGCCGACCTGGTCCGCCGCTACGTCGATCCGGCCCGGTTCCCGGCCGTGGCCGGCGCGTTCGAGGCGGGTGCGCTCACCCCGCGCGGGCCGGAGGATTTCGAGTTCGGCCTGCAGCGCATCCTCGACGGCGTGGCCGCCCTGATCGCCCGTGGCCGCTGATCAGCCGCGGGCCATGTGCCGGGCCGCGCGCAGCCCGAAGACCACCGCGGGGCCGATCGTCGAGCCCGGCCCGGGATAGGTGCGGCCCATCACCGAGGCCGAGTTGTTGCCCGCGGCGTAGAGGCCGTCGATGACCGTGCCGTCCTCACGCAGCGCGCGCCCGTCGGGGTCGGTGAGCACGCCGCCCTTGGTGCCGAGGTCGCCGATGACCACCTTGAACGCGGTGAACGGGCCCTTCTCGAGCGGGCCCAGGCACGGGTTGGGGTGCACGGTCGGGTCGCCGTAGTAGCGGTCGTAGGCCGAGTTGCCGCGGCCGAAGTCGCCGTCGACGCCGGAGCGGGCGAAGCCGTTGAACCGCTCGACCGTGGCCCGCAGCCGCCCCGGCTCGACGCCGATCCGGCCGGCCAGCGCGGCCAGGGTGGGCGCCTTGGCCAGGATCCCGGCCTCGCGCATGGCCTTGTTCTTGCGCGGGTCGAGCGCGAACGTGCGCAGGTAGCGGCGGGCGTGCCGGGCGTCGGCGATCATCCAGTAGGCGCCGTCCTTGTCGTGCTCCAGCATGTGATGGCCGAGGTCGACGTAGGACTCCGACTCGTTGGCGAACCGGTCCCCGCGGGCGTCGACGATGATCGAGTACGGCAGGGACCGCTCGCCGACGATGAAGGCCGGCTCGTGGCCGGGGGCCGCCGCGACCGAGGCGCCCCACCAGGCGTCGTCCATCAGGTCGACGGCCGCGCCCGCCTGCTGGGCGATCTCGATCGGGCGGCCCCGGTTGCCGGGGTTGCCCGAGGGCGCGCCCTCGATGCCGTGGTGCTTGCGCCGCCAGTCGGTGTTGTGGTCGAAGCCGCCGCCGGCCAGCATGACGCCCCGGGTGGCCCCGACCGTCACCGGCTTGCCGTCGCGCGTGACCCGGACGCCGACGACCCGGCCGTCCTCGGTCAGCAACTCCTCCAGCGGCGCGTTGAGCCACAGCGGGACCTTGCCCTCGAGCACCACCGCCCGCAGGAACGAGGTGGCCAGGCCCGCGCCGATGCCGACCAGCCGCTGCCCGCGGACGAGACCGCCGGCCACGCGGAAGACGAGCTGGGCGCCGCGCCGGAAGCCCGACGGGGTGGACCAGGCCCGGCCGAGCAGCCACACGTCGTCGGTCTTGACCGGCATGGCCGCGGGCACGTTGACGGTCTTCCACCAGTCGCCGATCACCTTCGCGTTCAGCGGCTTGACCTCGATGCCCCGCCCGATCTTGCCGCCGGGCAGCTCCGGGTAGTAGTCGGGGTAGTCGGTGGCCCGGGCGAACACCATGCCGTGCTTCTCGGCCGTGGTGACGAAATCCGCCACCCCGTCGACGAACGCCTCCTTGCGCTCGCGGGTCGAGGCGTCGCCGACCGTGGCCTCCAGGTAGGCGAGCGCCTCGTCGCGGGAGTCGCGCACGTTCGCGCGCCGCATCAGCGGGTTGTCCGGCAGCCACATGCCGCCGCCCGACATCGCCGTGCTGCCGCCCCACTTGGCGCCGCCCTCGACCAGCAGGACGCTCAGCCCGGCGTCGACGGCCCCGAGCGCGGTGGCGAAGCCCGCGCCGCCGCTGCCGACGACAACTACGTCGTACGTGTGATCAAAAGCGTCGGTCATGGCGCCGCCCTCCGGTCATCCGGACAGTGTTGTCCGGTTGCTAGAGTGCCAGCATGACCAGCTCAGGCGGCCGCGTCAACAGGGGTCCGGCCGTCGCCTCGCAGAATCGGCAGGCGATCCTCGACGCGGCGTGGCGGCTGTTCACCGAGCGCGGCTATCACGTGCCGCTCAGCGCGATCGCGAAAGAGGCCGGGGTCGGCCAGGGCGTGCTCTACCGGCATTTCCCGACCCGGCTCGACCTGGCCTTCGCGGTCTTCGAGGACAACCTGGCCGAGCTCGAGGCGATCGGGGCCGAGCCCGACGCGGGGGCCTTCGGCCGCCTGTGGGAGCGGCTCGTCGCGCTGACGGTCGACTCGGCGGCGTTCGTCGAGATGGCGGTCGACGCCCGGCGCAGCCTGCCCGATTACACCGGCGGCCGCCGCCTGCAGGCCGTCCTCGAGGCGACCCTGCCCCGCGCCCAGCAGGCCGGCCTGGTCGGCCCCGCGGTCACCGTCGACGACGTGCTGCTGGTCCACCGCATGATCTACGGCGTCGTCGTCACCGAGATCGAACCCGAGAAAGTCCAGGCCGCGGTGCAGCGTGCCCTCCGCTGGGCGCCGTTCGGCCGCCCGGTCACCTGACGGGGGTACTGGCAGTACACGTTTCGTCAGGGACTCCCGCGGGGACGCTCGGCGGGCTTTGCTGGAACGGTCAGTACGGCTGTGAGTCAGGGAGAACGTCATGCGTGGTGCAGTGCTTCATACCCCCGGCGACGTGCGCGTCGAGAACCGGGACGACCCGCGGATCGAGGCGCCGACCGACGCGATCATCCGGGTCTCGGCGGCCTGCGTGTGCGGCTCCGACCTGTGGCCCTATCGGGGGATCCAGCCGGTCACCGAGCCGTCCCCGATGGGCCACGAGTATGTCGGCGTCGTCGAGGAGGTCGGCTCCGAGGTCTCGACCCTGCGCCCGGGCCAGTTCGTCGTCGGCTCGTTCTGGGCCTCCGACAACACGTGCGAGGTCTGCCGGGCCGGCTATCAGAGCGCGTGCCTGCACCGGGTGCCCATGGGCGCGCTCGGTGCCCAGGCCGAGTTCCTGCGGGTGCCGCTGGCCGACGGCACGCTCGTGGCCACGCCCGAGGTGCCCCCGGCCGAGCTGATCCCGAGCTATCTGGCCGCCTCCGACGTGCTCGGCACCGGCTGGTTCGCCGCCACCGCGGCCGAGGCCGGACCGGGCAAAACGGTCGCGGTCGTCGGCGACGGCGCGGTCGGCCTGCTCGCCGTCCTGGCCGCCCGGCAGCTCGGCGCGGAGCGGATCATCGCGATGAGCCGGCACGCCGACCGGCAGAAGCTGGCGCTCGAGTTCGGGGCGACCGACATCGTCACCGAGCGCGGCGACGAGGGCATCGCCCGGATCAAGGAGATGACGAACGGGCTGGGCGCGCACTCGGTCGTCGAGGCGGTCGGCACCCAGCAGTCGATGGAGCAGGCCATCCGGTCGGCCCGGCCCGGCGGCAGCGTGGGCTTCGTCGGCGTCACCCACGACGTCAGCCTCTCGGGCATGGAGATGTTCTGGTCGCTGGTGCGCCTGCAGGGCGGCCCGGCCCCCGTACGCCGGTTCCTGCCCGACCTGATGGAGATGATCGGCGACCGCACGATCGACCCGGGCCGCGTCTTCGACCTCGACCTGCCCCTCGACCAGGCGGCCGAGGGCTACCGGGCGATGGACGAGCGCCGCGCGATCAAGGCCCTCCTCCGCCCCTGACCTCCCTGCTGCCGGCCGGATTGCCCGGCCGGCAGCGCGGGCGGTCACATCACGATGTCGGCCTGGGGCCCGGAATACTGACGGACCAGGCTCGGCACGTTGGCCGTCGGGTCCAGGGTGTACGAGTAGAAGCTGCTCGGGGTGAACGCCGAGCCGCTCGTCTCCTGGCGGCCGCTCGAGTTGACCACGGTGCTGCCGTTCTGCCGCAGCTGGGCGCCGGTGGCCGTGTCGGGGTAGTACGGGTTTTTGACCTTGTCGAAGTAGCTGTTCTCGATCACCATCTTGGTCGCCCCGCGCGCGTAGTTGCCGTACGAGGTGATGTTGTTCAGATAGTTGTTGTAGAGGTGGGCGTACTGCAGGTTGTCGGCGCTCGGGTTGCGCTGGTTGGAGTTGTAGATCCAGTTGTGGTGGATCGTCATCCGCGCGGTCACGTTGGTGGTCCAGCCGATGCCGAACGTCTTGTTGTGGTCGCCCAGCCGGTTCCACGAGACGGTGATGTTCGTGCTGTCCTTGCGGCTGTCGATGTAGCCGTCGTTGATGTTCGTGAACGTGTTGTGGTCGATCCAGACGTTCGACGCGGTGTCCATCTGGATGCCGTCGTAGTCGAAGTCCTTGTCGTCCGGGTCGTCGGACGCCATCGCGGTGTCGCCGATGGTCAGGTTGCGGATGATCACGTTGCGCACGCCCGCCCCGAGGAAGAACCCGCCGTTCTTGATCCGCCCGGTCGTGCCCACGCCGACGATCGTCTTGTTCGACTTGACCGCGATCTCATTCCCGTACGGGGTGACAGTGATCGTTCCTGAGACGCGAATGACGTACGCCTCGGCCGCCGTCGCGTAGCGCAACAGGTCCGCGTAGGTGGTGACGGTGACCGTCGTGCCGCCCGCGCCGCCGGTCGTGCCCTGCGAGAACCCGTCGGCGGTGTTGGACCAGCGCCCGCCCGTGCCCGGCCCACTGATCTGGTTGAACGTCCACTGCATGCGGGCGACGTCCGAGCACGGCTCCTGGACGATCGGGTTGTTGCCCGCCGTGGAGCCGTCCTTGTTGCTGACGCACAACCCGTTGGCGGCGCTCTTGATGAGGTATTTTCCCGCGGCCGCGGTCGAGGCGGTCAGCTGCCAGGTCTGGTTCGCGCTGGCCCCGCAGGTCCACTGCCACAGCTGGGTGCCGGTCGCGGTGGACGAGTTCGGCACGTCGAGGCACTTGCCGCTGGCGCTGTTGGTAAGGCCGAACGCGCCGTTCTGCGATGCCGCCGTGAACAGTTGGCTCGTGTTGGTGGTGCTGCACGCGACCTGGGTCAGCAGGCCGCCGTTGCCGGTGCCGGCGGCCTGGACGCATTTGCCGCTGGAGGCCGACGCGAGCGTGTAGACGCCGCCCGCGATCGGGGTGGCCGCGGCCGCGGGCGTGATCGGCAGCAGGGCCAGCACTAGGGCGAGGGGGAGGAGCAGTTTACGTTTCATAGTCATCCCTTTCAGCCGACCGGGTTCCAGCCGTCGGCGCCGGCCAGATACTTCTGTGGGGTGTAATTGGCCGCCTGCGAGTCGCTCAATTGCGGGCGGTTGCTGCCGGTTCCTGCTCCGGCGCCGGTGTTCTTGTATTCGGTGAAGCGGGCGTTCTGCCAGGTGTTGGTGGACATGTCGGTCCACGGCTGCGCGGTGCGGATCGTGTTCGACAGATTGGACTCGCGGAACAGCACCTGTGCGCCCTGCCGCCAAGGCCGGCCCAGCGTCGTGTTGTTCGTCCCGGTGCCGGTGACCGTGCATTTGTAGAAGAGGAACCCGTACGTCTTCTCGGCCGGGGTGCTGGCCGCGGTGAGCGGGCCGCCGGTGGAGCGCTTCTCGTGGATGCGGCTGTTGCTGAACACCGCGATCCCGGCGCCGAAGATGAAGTCGACCGTGCCCTCGATGTAGGAGTTCGTGAAATACGTACGGGCGTTGTTGTCGACCAGGAACGTGTCCTGATCGCCGAGCAGCCGCACGTTGTCGAACCGGGCCCGGTCGGCGTCGAGATACAGCGCCAAAGCCTGGTCGCCCGTCTCATAGGTGTTCTCGTCGTAATCGTTGGTGATCGTCAGATTCGAGACCACCAATTCCCTCCCGTACGCCTGCACGGTGCCGCTGCCCTGCAACCCGAAGTGCCCCGCGTCGCGGTTGCTGACGATGGTCGTCTGCGCGTTCGACGTGCCGAGCCCCTGCAGCGTGATCAGCGGCTTGTTGGCCGGGATCGTGACGATCTCCCGATAGGTGCCGGGCTTGATCGAGATGACCCGGCGGGTGGTGTTGTTCGCCGGCACGGCGTTGATCGCGGCCTGCACCGTCGTGTACTGACCGCTGCCGTCCTTGGCCACGACCACCGACCCGGCCGGTGGCGTGGTCGTGCCGCCGACCTGGTTGAACGTCCACTGCATGCGGGCGACGTCGGCGCACGGCTCCTGGACGATCGGGTTGTTGCCGGCCGTCGAGCCGTCCTTGTTGCTCACGCACAATCCGTTGGCGGCGCTCTTGACCAGGTATTTTCCCGCGGCCGCGGTCGAGGCGGTCAGCTGCCAGGTCTGATTGGCGCTGGCGCCACACGTCCACTGCCACAACTGCGTGCCGGTCTCGGTGGACGAGTACGGCACGTCGAGGCACTTGCCGCTGGCGCTGTTCGTGAGGCCGAACGCGCCGTTCTGCGATGCCGCCGTGAACAGTTGTGCGGTGTTGGTGGTGCTGCACGCGACCTGGGTCAGCAGGCCGCCGTTGCCGGTGTCGGCGGCTTGGACGCATTTGCCGCTGGAGGCCGACGCGAGGGTGTAGACGCCGCCCGCGACCGGGGTGGCCGCGGCGGCGGCCGGCGGCCACGCCGAAACCACGGCCACGGCTAGCACTGACGCTCCCGCGGCGATGCTTCGTCTCATCCGGTTCCCCTTTAAGAGTTCGACGTTAATCGATGAAATGATGCGGACACATTGACCGGTTAAGCAAGGTCTTCTCGTTGTCGGCGAAGCCGGCGCGAATTACCGAAAGTTCGAATAAATGTCGGCGGTGTTCTTCGCCGGTCGTGGATTACCGAAAATCTGAATGTTGCTTACGCGGGTCGGGGAAGTTAACGTTCACCACATGAGACGGTCGCCGAGGACGGTGGCCGGGCCCGGTCTCGACCTGATCGAGGCCGCCCGCGCCGGCGACCGGGCCGCGCGGGACGAACTGGTGACCGCCGAGCTGCCGTACCTCTACGCCGTGATCGGGCGGGCCCTCGACCGGCCCGCCGACGTCGACGACGTGGTGCAGGAGACCGTGCTCCAGGTGCTGCGGGACCTGCCGGCGCTACGTGAGCCCGAGAAGTTCCGGGCCTGGCTGTCCGCCGTCGCCCACCGGCAGGTGCTGATCCACCAGCGGTCCCGGAGCCGGGTCGCGCAGCGCCAGGAGCCGATCACCGCCGACGTGCCCGACCCGGCCGGCGACTTCTCCGCCCGGTCGGTCACCGAGATGCTGCTCTCGGGCCAGCGGCGCGAGCTGACCGCGGCGGCCCGCTGGCTCGACGGCGACGACCGGCGGCTGCTCACGCTGTGGTGGCAGGAGGCGGCCGGGCGGCTCACCCGCGCCGGGCTGGCGGCCGCCCTCGGCCTCACGCCGCGCCACACGGCCGTACGGGTCAAGCGGATGAAGGTCCACCTCGAGGAGAGCCGGCTGGTCACCCGGGCGCTGGCCGCCGCCGGCTGCCCGGGGCTGGCCGAGCTGACCCATGGCTGGGACGGCGAGCCGAGCGGGCTGTGGCGCAAGCGGCTGGCCCGGCACGTCCGCGAGTGCGCCCGCTGCTCGCTCCAGCGTCGCGGGCTCGTGCCGCCCGAGAAGCTGCTGCTCGGTGCGGCGCCGGTGGTCGCCCTGCCCACCCCGACCGGATCGTTCCTGTCGATGCTGACCACCAAGACCACCGCCGCCGCGGCCACTGTGGCCGCACTCGCCGGCGGCGGGTTCGCGTACGCGGTCTTCACCGAGCCCGCCCGCCCCGAAGCGGCCCCCGCGGTGGTCCAGCCGGCCGTGACCGCCACCGTGGCCCCGCGGACCCCGGCCGCCCCGGCACCCGCCCCGGCCGCCGCCACCGCGATCTTCGTGGCCCCCACCGGGTCCGATTCCGGCGACGGCAGCCTCGGTAAGCCCTTCGCCACGCTGGGCAAGGCGGTCGCCGTGGTTCGCCCCGGGCAGACCATCGCCCTGCGCGGCGGCACCTATCGGCCGACCGAGGAGACCGTCATCGACACCCCCGGCACGGCCCGGGCCCGCATCACGCTGACCAACTATCGCGACGAGCGGCCGGTCATCGACGCCGCCCGCATCCCGGCCGACCGGTGGGCCGTCACGCACCGCGGCGGCTACTGGACCGTCCAGGGCCTCGAGATCAAAAACTCGGGCAGCCAGGCGTACGCGTGTGTGTCCTGTCGCGGCGTCACGTTCCGCCGCCTGTCGATCCACGACAACGTCCGCGGCGGGCTCGTCCTGCGCGGCCCGGGCACCACCGGCAACCAGGTGCTCGACAGCGACTTCTTCGGCAACCACGACCCGGACCGGGACGTGCGAGTCGGCGTCGGCCTCGCGGTGAAGTTCGGCTCCGGCGCGGGCAACGTCGTGCGCGGCAACCGCTTCTTCGGCAACGCCGACAACGGGTTCGACCTGGGCGACTTCGCCGATCCGGTCACCGTCGAGCGCAACTGGGCCTGGGGCAACGGCGGCGGGTTCGTGCTCGGCGGCGGCTCGCCCGCGCCCGCCGCCGCCCACGTGCTGCGCGACAACGCGGCCTGGGACAACGCCGACCACGGCTTCGTCGACGAGGGCAACGCCGGCGCCCTGCGGCTGACCCGCAACACCGCCTGGCGCAACGGGGGCGACGGGTTCTCGCTGGCCGACTCGGCGCCCCGGCTCACCGGCAACGTCGCCGTCGGCAACAAGAAGGCGGCCACGCTCACCGACCGGGCCACGGCCACCGGCAACGCCTGGGACGAGGACGAGAGCGTGTTCCGCTCGACCGATCCGGCGGTGGCTCAGGGCAAGCGACGACCCGGCGGCGGGCTGCCGGGCTCCACGTTCCTCGCCGCTCCGCCCGGACTGGGCGCCGACCTGGGGTGAGCGGCCAGGAAGTCGCCGATCCGGTCGGCCACCTCCTCCGGGGCCTGCTCGGCCTGGTGGTGGCCGCTGTCGACGATCCGGTGCGCGAACGGGCCGGCCACCCAGGGCGCCCAGATCGCCGCGGGATCGCCGTGGATGTCCAGGTCGTCGTGGGCCGACTCGAGCAGCAGGGCCGGGCAGGCGACCCGGCGGCCGGCGGCCCGGTCGGCCGCGTCGTGCTCGCGGTCGATGCCGAGCCCGGCCCGGTAGTCCTCGCACATGCCGTGCACGACGGCCGGGTTGCGCAGGGCCCGCCACAGGTCGGCGTGGTTCTCGGCGCCGATCTCCGCCGGCCCCGGGGTGCGATACCAGGCGTCGGGGTCGGCGTTGATCACCCGCTCGGCCGGCTTGTCGGTCTGGCCCATGAACCACCAGTGCCACCAGGCCCGTGCGAACACGGCGTCGGTGCGCTCGAGGTGCTCGATGACCGGCAGCCCGTCCATCACGATCAGGTGGGTGACCGCCTCGGGGTGGTCCATGGCGGTGCGGAACGCGACCAGCGAGCCGCGGTCGTGCCCGGCCACGGCGAACCGCTCGTGCCCGAGCCGGCCCATCAGCCGGACGACGTCGCCCGCCATCGCGCGCTTGCTGGACTGGGCGTGACCCGGCGCGTCCGGGGGCAGCGTCGACCCGCCGTAGCCGCGCAGGTCCGGTGTCACCACGACGTGCCGCCGGGCCAGCCGGGGCGCCACCCGGTGCCAGGTCGTGTGGGTGCGCGGGTGGCCGTGCAGCAGCACCACCGGCGGGCCGGAACCGCCGTGCCGGACCCGCAGCGTGACGTCGCCGAGGTCGACGTGCTCGAGGCGGGAATCGTCGAACATCAACCGGCCCTCCCGGACAGTCCTTACCGAAACCCCGGCCGCTCGGCCGGACTGTCGTGAAGTCTCCCTCGATCGGGGGAGTTTCGGTTCGGCGCGACCGGGCACTGCAGACGGCGTAATTCTTGCACCGTGACAAATAGGAGCCCTGCATGACGGTGATCACCACTTCGGTCCGCACCGAGGAGACCAGCGCGGATGCGGCGAGCGAGCTGATCACGGCGTTGGCCGCCCTGCCGGCCGGGCACCCCTCGCGGCCGGGCCTGCGCGACCGGGCCATCGAGGCATGGCTCCCCCTGGCCCGTCACCTCGCCCAGCGCTACGCCGGGCGTGGCGAGCCCGCCGACGACCTGTTCCAGGTGGCCGTGGTCGGCCTGATCAAGGCGGTCGACCGGTTCGAGGCCGACCGCGGGGTCGACTTCGCCGGGTACGCCATCCCGACCATCGTCGGCGAGGTCAAGCGCCACTTCCGCGACCGCACCTGGTCGATCCGGGTGCCGCGCCGCCTGCAGGAGATGCGGCTGGCCATCACCGCGGCCAACACGGCGCTCAGCCACGAGCTGGGCCGGGCCCCGACCGTCACGGACATCGCCGCCCACCTCGGCGTCACCGAGGAGGAGGTGCTCGAGGGCCTGGAGGGCGCCCGGGCCTACAACGCGACCAGCCTGTCCACCCCGGTCAGCGCGGACGGCACCACCGAGCTGGGCGAGACCCTCGGCGGCGAGGACCACGAGTTCGCGCTGGCCGAGCTGCGCATCGCGCTCGGCCCGACCCTGGCCACCCTCGACGAGCGCGAGCAGCGGATCATCCACCTGCGCTTCTACGGCAACCTGACCCAGTCGCAGATCGCCGAGCAGATCGGCATCTCCCAGATGCACGTCTCCCGGCTGCTCACCCGGGCCCTGGCCAAGCTCCGCGGTCAGCTGGGTGAGTGCTGACGCTTGGGAAAGACGAACCAGCGGGCCGCGACATAGACCAGCAACGCCACGGCGACCGCCGAGACCAGCCGGGACGTCCAGAATTCGACTCCGGCCGCGGCCAGTCCCGTGGTGAGTCCGACGGTCAGCAGGTAGTCGGTGGCGGCGACCACGGCGTAGCGCAGTGACTCGCGGCCCATCGGGGCGTGCGAGCGGAAGTTCAGCGTGCGGTTGAGCAGGTAGTTCAGGGCGACCGCGGACACGTACGCCAGGGAGACCGCCACCGGCACCGGCAGCGACGTCGTGTGCCGGATCAGCCACAGCAAGGCCAGGTCCACGCCGAACGTGAAGCCGCTGAGCATCGCGAACCCGACCAGCTCGCGGGGAACGAACCGGCGGACCGGCCCGGGCAGCCACCCGCCGATGTGGCGATCACTGGTGGTGGGACGGTCGGCCTGAATCTCGGTCGACATCAGTTCCTCACCCTGCGGTCCCGGACGAACGTCTGGGACCCTACACGGTGCCGTCCAGGGGGTCAGAGCGGCGAGGCGAAGTTCTGGGTCCAGTAGAGGGTGCCCTTGCCCGACTTGGCCACGCCGACCCCGATGTTCTTGTAGCCGCAGTTCAGGATGTTGGCCTTGTGACCGGGGCTGTTCATCCAGCCGTCCATGACCGCGGCCGGGGAGCCGTAGCCGGCCGCCACGTTCTCGGCGACGCCGCCCCACCGGTAGCCCTCGGCGGTGACCCGGTCACCCATCGAGGCCTCGCCGGGCAGCTGGTGCGACATGGAGTCCTGGGCCGCCTGCCGGTCGGAGTGCTTCTGGGCCGCCCGGTGCAGCCGCGACTCGCCGGTCAGGTTGCCGCAGCCGGCCGCCTTGCGCTCCACGTTGACCAGGCGGATCACCTCGCTGACGGTGTCCGAGCTGCCGCCGCCGGGGGCCGGAGGCTGAGTCGTCCGGGTCTTGGTCGGCGCCGGCGCGGTGGTCTTCCGCTTCGTCGGCGACTTGGTCGGGCGCTTGGTGGCGGTTGTGCTCGGCCGGGCCGTCGTGGTGGGTTTCGCGGACGGGGTGGGCGTGGCCGCGGTCGGTGACGGCGAAGCCGTAGGGGAGGACGTCGGCACCTCGGCCGCGAGTTCCTCGACGGGGGTGGTCGCCTCGGTCGTGGCGTCCAGCGGCGCCGTGGCGTTCACGCGCGCCTCGCCCTTGCCTCCGGCCTCGTCGGAGGAGGACCGGGCCACGGCGATGCCGGCGTAGCTGACACCGATCACCCCGACCGCGACGGCGGCGACCAGAGCGGGACGGAAACGGCGGGCGGCGTGGGCGGGCACAGTGAACTCCTCGGACGTGGGGTGGCGGCCCAAACTATCCAGCCCCGCATCAAACCCGGCCCTTCCTAAGGAACCCTTAAAGATCCACTCAGCGGACCTTAACGGAGTCCGTCAGCCGGGCGGCCTCGCGACCCCAGGCGGGCAGCCCCTTGGCCGCCGCCAGGGCCAGAGCCGTCGCGGCCTCGGCCTCGCCCGCGGCCCGGTCGCCCCGCGCGAGCAGCAGCTCGGCGAGCGTCGTCCGGGCCGGGATCAGCGGCCACGGCGCCCCCACCCGGCCGGCCTCGGCGATCACCTCGCGCAGGCCCCGCTCCGCGGCCTCGAGGTCGCCCTGCCGATACCGCAGGCGGGCCAGATACAGCCGGGCGTCCGGCATCGCCACCGGCAACCTGTCCGGCCGGTCGAGGAAGCGCAGCAGCCGCTGCTCCAGCCCGGCCCACTCGCCGGTGGCCAGCTCCAGCCCGTACGTGGTCAGCTCGACCAGCGGGCGCAACCGCTCGTAGTCGGCGTCGTCGACCAGCCGCCGCCCGGTCGCCAGCATCGTCGCGGCCAGCGTGGTGTCGCCGACGTGCAGCGCGCCCTGGGCCCAGTTCAAGCAGGCACGGGCGCGTTCGCGAGGGTGACCGGCCAGCCCGGCCGCGGCGGCGGTGACGGCCCGCCCTGCGGCCGGGTCGCCGCTCTCCAGCAGCAGGGACAGCCGCGCGATCTCGACCGCCAGCACGGCCGACGGCTCGCCCGACTCGGCGGCGGCCCGCGCGGCCTGAGCGCAGCGGGCCTGATGCTCGCTCAGGTGCCGGTCGACCACGGTGTCGGGGGCGGACAGCACGGCCAGCGCCCGCGCCCGCCGCCCGTGGTGCCGCAGGTACGGCACCGCGCGTTCGATCTCCTCGTACCCGGCCCGGGCCTCGCCCTGCTGCCGCAGCATCCGGCCCAGGGCCAGCCCCAGCTCGCCGCGGGCGCCCGGCGGCAGCCGGCGATCGGCGATCAGCTCGCGCATGAGCGGGATGGCCGAGGTCTGGGCGACGCTCTCGATGGCCGAGCGGCTCAGCTTGGCGGCCAGCCGGACCCGGACCGGGCGCGGCAGGCCGGGGTGCGCGACGGCGTCGAGCAGGAAGCGGGCGGCCGTGCCGTCGTCGCCGCGAGCCGTGGCCAGGTCGGCGGCGGCCTCGGCGTTGCGGACGTGATCGGCCGGGCTGCCGGCCTCGCGGTAGTGGTGGGCCAGCCGCGCGTACGGCCGGGGTTGTTGCTCCTCGAGGAGCCGGGCCGTGCGCAGATGCAGGAAGCGGCGGGTGACCGGGGGCAGGAGCTCGTGCACGACCTGACGGGCGAGGGTGTGCCGGAACCACAAGCGACCCTCGCGCTGGTGCAGGAGCCCGGCCGCCCGCGCCTGCTGCAGCGCCGCGGCGACCGTGGCCTCGCCGGTCCGGACGATCGCGGCGAGCGGGTAGGGGTCGGCGGCCAGGCCCAGCACCGCGGCCGCGCCGAGGATCTCGCGGGTGACCTCGTCGAGGTTGCGCAGGCGGGCGGCCAGGACGTCGCGCAGCAGGGCGGGGACGGCCACGTCGGCCAGGGTGCCCGGATCGCGGCGGACGGCGTCGACGGCGCCGTCGGTGATCAGCGACCGCACGACCTCCTCGACCAGGAACGGGATCCCGGCCGTGCGCTCGTACAGGTGGGCCGCGAAGGGTTCGGCGTCGGACCCGGCCAGCAGGGCGGAACCGAGCCGGCCGGCCTCGGCGCGGGTCAGCGGGGGCACCCGCAGCCGCCGTACGGCCGGGCCGGGATGCCACCCGGGCGGCGACTCACCCTCCCGTACGGTGATCAGGATCTTGAGCCCCGGCACCGGGTGCGCGCCGAGGTGGTCGAGCAGCTGCAAGGTCGCCGGATCGGCCATCTGCAGGTCCTCGAGCGCGAGGGCCACCGGGGCCAGCGACGCCAGCAGGGCCGCCGCCGCGCGCAGGAGCCGCGCGCGTTCGGCGTCGGGGTCGGGCAGCGCCGGGGGAGCGGGCGGGAGCCGGTCGGCCAGCGACGGCAGCAGCCGGGCCAGGACACCGGCCTCCGGGTCCGGCGGGCGTGGGGGCGGCAACGTGCCGGCGGTGTGCGCGACCCGGAGCCCGTCGAGCAACGGCCCCAGCGGCTGCGGCTCGCGCAGGTCGTCGCAGTGCGCGACCACCACCGGCAGCCCGCCGTCCTCGAGCGACTCGGCCACCAGCCGGCTCTTGCCTACGCCGGCCTCGCCGCTGAGCAGCACCATTGCCGACGGCCGGGCGAGTTCGGCGCGCAGCGAGACCAGCTGCCGGCTCCGCCCGACGAAGGGGCCGGGCGTGGGCAGGGCGAAGAACGAGGTCAGCTGAGACACCGAAGTGGACGATAGCCGGGCTCATGTCGAGCAGCTACGCGTTCGATTTCCATCTGGTTAACGCCGAAGATCATCGGCCAAGATATCGAAGTCCGTGCTTGTAGCGTCACCGGCACTTCAGGCCTCTGATCGAGTCGAGGTATTACGTTGACGCTCCATCCTTTCGGCCGGTCCCTGCCGCTCATCGTCGCGGCCGTGACCACGCTGGCAGTGACCCCGCCGGCGCCCGCCCACGCCCAGCCCGCCCCTTCGGCGAAGAGCCCGGTCAGCAGCACGACGATCACCCTCATCACCGGTGACAAGGTCACCGTCCGGCCCGGCGTCACGACGGTGGCGGGCCCGGACGGCGAGCCGGTCGGCGCGCACGTCACGACCGTCGGCCCGGACACGTACGTCTATCCCGACAGCGCGCTGCCGTACGTCGGCGCCGGCCGGCTCGACAAGCGGCTGTTCAACATCACCTACCTGCTGCGCCAGGGCTACGGCGATGCCGCGAGCACTCGGCTGCCGGTCATCCTCGGCTATCAGAACGCCGCCGCCGGCCGCCGTGCCGACACGCTGCCCGCGGCCAGCACCGAGGTGCGCGCGCTGCCCAGCATCCAGGGCCGCGCGGTCACCACGGAACGCGGCGACGACTTCTGGGCGTCGCTGACCGGCACGAGCATGGCCCGCACGTTCGCGCACGGTATCGACAAGGTCTGGCTCGACGGCAAGGTGAAGGCCAGCCTGGCCGACAGCGTGGCCCAGATCGGCGCCCCGGCCGTGTGGGCGGGCGGCAACGTCGGCGAGGGCGTCGACGTCGCCGTGCTCGACACCGGCATCGACGCCGCGCACCCGGATCTGGCCGGGCAGGTCGAGGCGAGCGTCAGCTTCGTGCCGGGCGAGGACGTCACCGACGGGCACGGCCACGGCACGCACGTGGCCTCGACCATCGCCGGCACCGGGGCCGGTTCCGGCGGCCAGGAGCGCGGCGTCGCCCCCGGCGCCGACCTCGAGATCGCCAAGGTGCTCGACAACGGCGGCTCCGGCCAGGACTCGTGGATCATCGCGGGCATGGAGTGGGCCGCGCGCGAGCGCAAGGCCAAGGTGATCAGCATGAGCCTCGGCGGCGACCCGACCGACGGCACCGACCCGATGAGCGTGGCCGTCAACGAGCTCAGCGCCGAGACCGGGGCCCTGTTCGTCATCGCGGCCGGCAACAGCGGGCCCACCGAGACGACCGTCGGGTCGCCCGGCGCCGCCGACGCCGCCCTGACCGTGGGCGCGGTGGACGCCGACGACCACCTCGCCGAGTTCTCCAGCCGCGGGCCGCGCCTGGCCGACGGCGCGCTCAAGCCCGAGATCACCGCGCCCGGCGTGAACATCCTGGCCGCCCGCTCGCAGTTCTCGACCGAGGGCGAGGGGCTCTACCGGACGATGAGCGGCACCTCGATGGCCACGCCGCACGTGGCCGGCGCGGCCGTCCTGCTCGCCGCGCAACACCCCGGCTGGACCGGCGGGCAGCTCAAGGACGCGCTGGTCAGCACGGCCAAGCCGACCCCGGACTACAGCCCGTACGAGGCCGGCAGCGGCCGCCTCGACATCGCCGCGACGACCAAGGCGACAGTCTTCGCCAGCGCCTCGGCCTACCTCGGCATCCACCCGTTGCAGGACGAGCCGACCGGCACGACCGAGCGGCCCATCACCTACACCAACAGCGGCGCCACCCCGGTCGACCTGGACCTGAAGGTGGACGGGCCGGCCCTGTTCGAGCTGTCCGCGGCGAAGGTGAGCGTGCCCGCCGGTGGCACCGCCACGGTGACGGTCTCGGCCGACCTCGGCAGCACACCGGAGAAGGGCCGGTTCACCGGCAGCGTCGTCGCCACCAGCGGCGGGGCGCGGGTGGCCGACACGGTCGTCGGGCTCAGCACCGAGGACCAGCCCCGGCATTTGACCATCAAGCCCACCGGCCGCGGCGGCGAGCCCATGCCCGGCTCGATCATGCTGCTGCGCGAGGGCGACCCGGCCGGCGCCTACTACAACTTCGTCACCTTCGACGGCGGCCCGATCGACGTGCTCGTGTCGCAGGGTCGCTACGCGGTCTGGATGTGGGGTGAGGTCGAGGGCGCCCACGGCCCCAACTCCCGCGGCCTGGCCCTGCTCAGCGAGCCCACGGTCGTCGTCGAGAAGGACACCACCGTGGCCCTGAAGGCCGCCGCCACCCGCGAGGTGCAGGCGATCACGCCCAAGACCACGACCGACACCGAGGTCCGCCTCGACTACCACCGCGAGCTGGGCGGCACGGCCAAGGCCACCGACTCCTACATCCTCGGCCGCTACTACGACAGCATCTGGCTCACCCCCGGCCAGAAGGCCCGCGACGGCAAGATGTCGGTGACTGCCCGCTGGCGCAAGACCGAGCCGGTGCTGTCGCTCGGTGACTCCTTCGACGACCTGATCCTGCTGCCCGGCTCGACGCCGCCGGCCGCCGGCACGAAGCAGCTCGAGGCCGTCTTCGCCGGTAAGGGCACCACGGCCGAGTTCGCGGCCGTCAACGTCAAGGACAAGATCGCGGTGGTCCGGCGGTCCGACCTGGACGGGCAGGTCGCGGCGGCCGAGAAGGCCGGGGCGGCGGTGCTCGCGGTGGTCAACGACGAGCCCGGACGCTACTTCGACGCCACCCACAAGACGAAACTGGCCGTGGTCTCGCTGACCAAGGACGGCGGCGAACGCCTGATCAGCCGGCTCGGCCGGGGCAGGGTGAGCCTGCGCGTCGCCTCCGACCCCACCACCGATTACCTGTACGACCTGGTCCGCTACTGGCCGTCCGGGGTGCCGAAGTCGGTCACCTACCGGCCCGCCGAGCGTGAGCTGGCCCGCGTCGACGTCGACTTCCAGCGCAGCTCGGCGCGGGAGATCTCCGAGCGGCGCTTCGACTACAACCCGGACACCCCGGTCAAGGTCGGCTCCACCCTGCTGATGCGCTCCGACCGGTTCCGCACCGACTGGGTGACCGCGCAGCCCGGCGTCACGTGGTCGAGCGACATGGACGACCTGTATTCGTTCCAGCTCGGCGGGGCCACGACCTATCAGGCGGGCAGCCGCACCAGCGAGACGTGGCTGGGCGCGATCCAGCGCCCGCGGATCAACGAGGCGGTCACGCTGCCGCGCCGCGAGGGCGACCGGATCGTGGCCGAGATCCCCGGCTGGGGCGACTCCGGCGCGAACCACGCGGGCGTCGCGTTCCCGGACGGGGGCGAGATGACCGCGACGCTCACCCAGGGCAAGACCGTGGTCGAGGAGAACGCGTACAACTGGATCGACCGCAACTCGGGGCTGAAGCCTCAGCGGCTGCCGTACCGCCTGGTCACGACGACCCAGCGGGACTCTGCGAACTACCCGTACTCGGCCCGGACCCGTACGGTCTGGGACTTTGTTTCGGACGCGAAGACCGCCCGGCTCCCGCTGATCCAGCTCGACTACCGGGTGGGCACGGACCTCGCGCACCGGGCGTCCCGCTCGGCCGGGATCACGGTCGTGCCGTCCCACCTGCCCGGCGCCCCGAGCAGCAAGACGATCACGTCGGCCGCGCTGGACGTGTCCTACGACGACGGCGTCACCTGGGTGAGCCAGCGCCTGAAGCGGAGTGGCGACGGCTGGACGACGGACCTGCGGGCACCGCGCACCGCGCAGCACGTCACGCTGCGGGCGGCCGCCCGGGATTCGTACGGCAACAGCGTCGAGCAGACGATCACCCGGGCCTTCGGGCTGAGATGAACGCCGCGCCGGGCCGCACCGTGGCCCGGCGCTCGTCTTTGATCAACTAGGCTGCGGGGCAAAAGTCCTGGGGAGGGCACATGGCGAGCATCGAGGTATCGCTCAAGGAAGCAATGAACATCGACGGCGCGCTCGGTGTGGCGCTGGTCGACAGCGGGAGCGGGCTGACGCTCGGCGTGCTGGGTGGCTCGCCCGAGCTGGACATGAGCGTGGCCGCGGCCGGCAACACCGACGTCGTCCGGGCCAAGCAGCGCACGCTGGAGATGCTGGGGCTGCCCGATCGGATCGAGGACTTCCTGATCACGATGGACAGCCAGTATCACCTGATCCGGCCGTTGCAGACCCGCGGCGGCGGGTCGCTGTTCCTCTATCTGGCGCTGAGCAAGAGCCGCGCCAACCTGGGCCTGGCCCGGCTGCGCCTGAGCCGCATCGAGGCCGACCTGGAGGTCTGACGGCTCAGGCCGGCGTGACCGTCAGGCAGTCGAGGTTGCCGCCGCTCGCCCCGGTGGCGGTGGCGCGGATCCGGACCGTCCCGGCCGGGAGGCTCGCGGAAAGGGTGGCGGTCCGCCACACCGACCAGCCCCCGGTCGCCGGGAACCGGAGCGCCGCGGCCACGGTCGTCCCGTTGACGGCGACGGCCAGCGGACGGTCGGCGCCGGTGCCGTTGGTGTAGCGGAAGCCCAGCGCGTACGTCCCGGCGGTGGGCGTCGTGACGGTCCACTCGACCGAGTCGCCGGTGGCGTTGGTGAAGTCGGCGTAGCCGTTGCCGGTGTAGCCCGGATGCTGGGTGCCGAGGGCGACCCCGGTCAGCGCCGCGTCTTCGGCGGCGTGCACGACCGGGCCGGTGACGGCGGGGAAGGGCTCGCCGCTCGGGCGGACCGTGGCCGCGACCCCGCCGCCGGTCACGACCGGGACCGGCGGGGTGACGACCGACAGGATCTTGCGGTTGGCGTCCCACGTCTGCCCGCTGCCGGCCAGCACGGCCGCGGTCTCGCTCGTGAACGCGGCCAGGGCCGGCCCGCCGTCGACGCGCAGGCCGACCGGCGCGGACAAGCCGTGGTAGCGGACCACGTATCGGCGTACGGCGGGGGCGCCCGCATACGTCCCCGCGGGGTGACGGACGGCCACGGTCAGGGCGGCGTGGGTGAAGGTGACCGCGGTGACGGCCGCCTGCGGGCTCTCGCTGACGCCGTCGTCCTCGAGAAGGTCGAACACGCCGTCCCGGCCCGTGTAGACGTCCAGCTCGAGGTGGGTCTTGTCGAGGAACCGGGTGCTCTGCGCGTAGCGGTAGCGCGGCAGGATCGCGCCCGCCTTCACGTACAGGATGATCTCGCCCGTACGGGTCACGAACTGCTTCTCGCTGGTGTCGGAGCCGACCGACTTGGCCTCGCTCCAGAAGTTGTACCAGGTCTCGCCGGCCGGCAGCCAGACCGGCTGGACCGCCCCGGCCGTCCCGGTCGTCACCGGCATGACCAGGATCGACGGGCCCCACATGTATTGCTGGTCGTGGCTGTACGCCATCGGGTTGTCCTGGTGGTCCACGACCATCGCGCGGGCCATCGGCATGCCGGTCGCGCGCGCGGCGTGGGCGATCGTGTAGACGTACGGCAGCAGCGTGTACCGCAGGCGGCCGTACCGGAGGAAGTCGTTGCTCTCGGCCGCGGGCTGGTCGGTGGGCCAGCGGGACGCGCGCTGCCCCAGGGTGGCGGTGTCGCCGTAGCCGTGCGGGCGCCAGATGGGGGAGAGGGCGCCCCACGCCGCGACCCAGTTGCGATACATGTCGGGCGGGATCGGGTTGCCGTTGTGCCCGCCCCCGTCGACGTTCGCGAACGGGAAGCCGCCGAGCCCGGCGTTGAGCATGCCCCGGATCTGCTGCTGCATTTCCCCGTACGTGGATTGGGTGTCCCCGGTCCACAGATGGCCGTAACGCTGCTGGCCGGCCGTGGCCCCGCGGCTGAAGATGAACGGTCGCCGCGTAGGTCCGATGTGCCGGTCCCACCCCTCCTGCCCGACGGCCTTGGCCAGGTAGAGGAAGTACGCGTTGCGCAGCTCCGACCAGCGCTGCCCGTTCGCGGCGATGGCGCCGTACGGGATGGGTCCGAGCTCGTCGGGTTCGTCGAGCCACAACGCGTCACCGGGGAAGCCGAGCGCCGGGTCGAGCGCCTTGGTCCAGAACACGTTCCACACCCAGGCCCGGGTCGCCGGGTTGGACCAGTCGGGCACGGAGTAGTTCTCGGTCACACCGCTGATGTCCGCGGGCTGGAAGCTGTAACCGGGCGGCGGCCCCGGGACCCACCCGGCCATCAGGTTGGAGTTGTTGCGGTTGTAGTCGAGCGACGTGCTGATGCCCTGCTCGTCGGCCCACCGCTTGAACCCGGCCGGGTCGGGCCACCGTCCGGCGTCGAACTCGAACCACGAGCCGCTCCACCCGCCGCTGCCCGCGCGCCAGCGGTTGTCGTGCACCTGCAGGTCGAGCGGGAACCCCTGGCCGCGGTGCTCGGTGATCTTGTTGACCCACCAGGTCTGATCGCTGACCCCGGGGAAGTTCTTGTCCGACATCTGCAGCCCGAAGATGCCCAGCGGGGGCAGCCGGGGCCGCCCGGTGAGCTGGGTGTAGCGGTCGAGCAGCTGCGCGAACCGGGGGCCCTGGATCACGAAGTAGTCCATCTGCGGCCGTACGCCCGGGGTGTTGTGCTCGTCGGCCGAGAACTCGTAGACGCCACCGCTGCCGAAGTTGAACGTGGTGTCGAAGGTCGTGTTGACGAACACGGCATACCCGCGCGACGACAGGTAGAGCTGCACGATGGCCGGCGACTGCTCGCTGCGATTGCTGGCCCGGCCGTAGTTGTGCGCGACGATCTCGCCGGTGCGGTCGACCCGCGGCGCCCGCCCCATGAAGCCGTGCCCGGCCTTGACGAACCGCTCGCCCGCGGCCGGCGCGACGAAGGTCTGCCGGACGACGCTGTAGTTGTCGCCGTCCCACGTCATGCTGTGCGTCGCGTCCTCCCCGGCCAGCAGCACGTCGTCCGCCTTGCGGTGGAACGCGACCCGCAGCGGGCTCTTGCTGAGCACGACCTTGATCCCGTCGGCCGGCCCGGTGGTGATCGTCAGGGCGTCGGCGCCGTCGGCCACGGTCAGTGAGCCGCCCATCCCGCCGTGACTGGCCGGGTCGACCATTTCGTACCGGCTGTCGGCGAAGAACGTCTCACCCGCGCGGGCGTAGCGCACCCGCACGATATGACCCCCGTACGCGGTGATCCGCAGACGCTGCCCACTGGTGCTCGTCACGGTCACCGTACGGGCGTCCGCGGTGTGGCTCGCGTAGTCCGCCAGCGTCTCCACGGCCGCGGCCCGCGCCAGGGAGGGTTTGCCGATGGCGGCGCCGCCCGCCGCGAGCCCGGCCGTCCTGAGGAAATCGCGTCGTGAGGTCATTCCTCAACCATAGATGTACATCGATGTAAACGGCTTAGTTGATGTCCTTTACGGATGCCGCCTCGACCCCGGTGCGCCGCGACTTCGCCCGATACATGGCGGCGTCGGCCTCGCGGATCAGGGCGTCGGCGTCGGCGCCGGTCGGGTCGTGGGCCAGGGCGACGCCGATGCTGGCCGAGACCTTCAGCTGGTGGCCGTCGGGGCGGTAGGGGCGGCTGAGCGCGGACAGCAGCCGCCGGGCCATCGCCTCGGGCGGGTGACCGTCGGCCAGCGCGTCCAGCAGCACCAGGAACTCGTCGCCGCCGAAGCGGCCAGCCGTGCCGAGGGCGCCGAGCTCGGTCCGCAGCCGGCCGGCCGCCTCGATGAGGATCTGGTCGCCGACGGCGTGCCCGTACGTGTCGTTGATCTGTTTGAAGTCGTTCAGGTCGACGAAGAGCACTGCCACCTCCGCGCCGCGCGTGATCGCGGCGGTCAGCAGCTGCAGGAAGTAGGTGCGGTTGGGCAGGCCGGTGAGGTGGTCGTGCAGCGCGCTCGCCCGCAGCTGCTCCTCCTGCTCGCGCAGGGTGTGCATGGCGGCCTGATAGTCGAGCGCACCCGTCAGCAGGGCCGCCCACTGGTTGATCGTCTCCCGCCCGGTGGCCGGCTGCAGGTCGACCCGGTCGACCGTGGCCAGCAGGCCCCAATCCCGGTCGCCGACCCGCACCGGCACGACGAAGGCCAGCAGGCCGGGCTCGGCGCGGGCCGCCTCGAGGATCCCCACCGGGGGGAACCCGGCCGCCGTGACCGGCGGAAGCGGTGGGGAGACGAGCTCGGACCGGTTGAAGCGGCCGGCGATCTCGAGGCCCGGCTCGCCGGGGGTCCACAGCCCGAGGCAGCCGGCCCGCACCGA
Source organism: Paractinoplanes lichenicola (assembly GCF_016785085.1). Taxonomy (GTDB): domain Bacteria; phylum Actinomycetota; class Actinomycetes; order Mycobacteriales; family Micromonosporaceae; genus Actinoplanes; species Actinoplanes lichenicola. Next base: position 889,287 of record NZ_JAENHO010000001.1, on the reverse strand, counting down.
GGTGCGGCGCAGCCAGCCCAGCTGCCGGGGGTCCTCCTCGTGGCTGCGCAGCAGGTCGAGGCTGACGTCGTACTGGGTGCTGAGGGAACGCTGCAGCCGGGTGCGATCCCGATATTGCGACCTGGCGCCGGCCCGCAACGACTCCGCGTCGACCGGGCTCGGGCAGCCGCAGGACTCGCGGACCACCAGCTCCGTCGGGACCTCGTGGCGCTCGGCCGGCCCGCCGGTGCCGTCGATCGCGGCCAGCAGCACCTCGGCCGCGGTCACGCCGACCTGGAACAGCGGCTGCCGCACGGTGGTCAGGCGGGGCTCGGTGAACGACGCGTCCGACAGGTCGTCGAAGCCCACGACGGCCTGCTCCTCCGGCAACCGGCAGCCGGCCTCGGCCAGCACCCGCAGGATGCCCACCGCGTTGAAGTCGGTGCCGGCCACGACCGCGGTGGACGGCAGCCCGGCCGCGAGCATCGCCCGGGCCGCCCCTTCGCCACCGGCCTGCTGGTTGTCGGTCGCCTCGAAGAGCAACTCCGGATCGGGCTCGATGCCGTGGTCGCGCAGCGCCTGCTGGTAGGTCTCGTGGCGTTGCAGCTGGTCGCTCGCGCCCATGAAGCCGGCGAAGGCGATCCGCCGGTGCCCGTGCCGGATCAGATGCTCGACGGCGGCCCGGACCCCGACCCGGTTGTCGGGGAAGACGGACGGGCAGTCCAGCTCGGGGTAGTCGTGGCTGACCACGACCACCGGGCGGCCGGTGGCCTGCAGCTCCTGCAGGTATTTGCCGCTGGCGGCGTTGACGATCACGACGAAGCCGGCGGCGTGCTCCCAGGCCAGCGGGTGCGCCGGGTGCGGCGGTTCGGTCAGCTCGATCTGGTCGGTGCCCGCGTCGAGCGTCTGCAGCGCGACGACCGCGGCCCCGGCGTCGGCCGCGGCGCGCGCGATCCCCTCGAGCAGACCGCCGAAATACCACCCGCCCAGAAAAGGGGACAGAACGCCCAGGACGGTCATCGAGCCCCCTCCGCGTGTCGCTGCGCCGATAGGCGACGATACCGCCCGGCGCTCAGCAGACCGATGGTTCGGCCGGATCAGGCCCGGCGCCAACGTCTTCCTCGTCGGCGACCTGTCGAGCTGGATCCACGGCGGGTGCGCTGATCGGATCACTACGGCGGCACAACAGGTCCCTGACATCCGGGCGTGAGCATCGGGCGCCATGAGACGACGACACATGATCTGGTTGTCGGCCGGGGTGGCGGGGGTTGTGCTGGCCGGGGTTCCGCTGGTGGCGTTCGCGGGGGCGGCGCCGGTGGCCGGGCTGCAGGCCCTCAGCGCGGTCTTCCTGGCCAACCTCGACGACGACGCGAACGCGTGCCGGACCAAGGCCCGGACGATCGCCGCCGCGGCCGTGGGCCGGGAGGAGGCCGCCGACGAGCGGTTCCAGGAGGCCAAGGACAAGCTCGAACTGGAGTCGGAGTTCTTGGCGCTGCGCAGGTCGCACCGGATCGAGCAGAACCAGGCCGACCGGCAGCTGGCCGCCTGCAACGACGCCGCCGACACGGTGGTCAACGGGGCCGCCGACGAGCTGGACCTGACCCGGCTGCGGGTGGGGGCATGGCCGGACGCACCCGCCGACGCGACCGCGACGCTGACCACCACCGGCAAGGTCCGGCTGTTCGTCAAGCGGGCCGGCTGGCAGGTCGCCTCCACGCTCGGTCCGGCTGACCTGCGCCGCGGGGTGCAGCTCGGCCTCGAGGGCACCGATGTGGTGCGCGACCGTACGGTGTGGGACGGCGGCGCCACGGTCACACTGCGGGTCACCGCGGGCGGGCGAACGACCAGTTCCCTCGTACGGCTCAAGGAAGCCCCCGTGCTCACCCAGCTCAACACCGCGAAGCTGCAGCGCGTGCTGACCACCGACGCGAGCGACGACAGCGGCCGGAAATGGCGCGACGAGACGGCCGAGGTGCTGCCCGAGGGGGTGCCGCTGACCCGGATCGACACCGGGGGCGACGAGTGGATGCAGGACCTGTTCGAGCCCGCCTACCAGGTGATGCCCGGCCCCGACGGCAAGCCGCACGGCCAGCGCGTGCTCGTGCCGACCGTCAACGACCTGCACCGCCAGGCCGCGCGGATCACCTACACCGAGCTGCGCGGGCCGGACGTGGCCGTCGTGCACGTGCCCGGGGTGCCGGTCGCGGGCATCGACGACATGAACACGTACGACTCGATGGGCAACCTGGAAACGATGCCGCCCACACCCGGCCACCCCCACGGCACGATCGTTGTCGGCAACACCCCGTCGCGCGAGATCCTCACGTTCTTCCGCTCCCAAGGCGCGCAGCAAATCGTCACCGTGGACACCGGCTGGCTGACGATCGGCCACGTCGACGAGTTCATCCAGTTCCTCCCGTACGCCGGAGGCTGGCGCGCGATCGTCGCCGACCCCACGGCCGGCCTCGCGCTGCTGTCCAAGGCCCCCGGCACCCAGAAACTGCACGGCGGGCTGCCCACCCTGGAATGGCCGTACGACGGGCGGATCGACCAGCGCACAATCGCCGAATTCCGCGCCGACAAACAGTTCGTCGACACGAACCGCATCGCCGCCGCCCGCATCGCCGCCAACGTAGGCAAGCTCGGCCTCACCCCGGACCGGATCGTCCGCGTCCCAGTGCTGTTCACGGCCCGCTCTTTGGACTGGGCAATCGAGAAGACCGCGGCCGAGGAGTTGCCGGCCGGCCCTGCCCGCGACAAGGCCATGGCCGCCCTCAACGCCATGCGCCAGGGCGTGGCCGAAACCCCCAACGTCGTCAACGGCCTGGTCGTCAACGCCGGACGGTATGTCGCCCCCACGCCGTACGGCCCCCTGGTCAACGGCCGCGACCTGTTCGCCGACGCCACAAGTGCGGCCCTGAACCAGATCGGCTACCAAGTCACGTTCGTCGACGACCTGATCTCGGCGCACGTCTCCGAGGGCGAGATCCACTGCTCTACCAACACGTTCCGTGCCTACCCCTAAGCCAGCCGGTCCGCAGCCGGCCGGTCCGCATCCCGCTGGGGCCCAGGTCAAGGGCCGGTGCTGTCCCGGACCCGGGTCAGGTCTTGATATTCCGGGTGGCTCCCGATGAACCTCGCGAAGAACGGGCACGCCGGCAGGACCCGCAGCCCTCGCCCGCGGACGTCGTCGAGCGTGTCGCGGGCGAGGCGAGTGCCCAGACCCCTTCCCTCGTACGCGGGCAGCACCTCGGTGTGGATGAAGACGATGCGGTGCTTCTCGAGGAAGTACACGGCGAACCCGGCGAGCTCACCCGCCACCGAGATCTCGTAGCGGTGCTGGGCGGGATTGTCGTGCACCTCGACGGTGTCGCTCATCGGGGCACCGCCAGGACGGATCGCGGGAACGGCACGGCGAGCGGGGCCAGTTGCTTGCTCGCGACAGCCGCGTCGGTGCAGACAGTGCCGTCGGCCGGGGGCTTGCCGGTCAGCAGATAGTGGTCGGTCGCGGCGGTCGCACAAGCCCCGAGCCCGTACGCGGTGTGGCCGAAGTTGGTGCTGGACAGCAGACGGGAGTTGGGCAGCCGGCGGCTCGTCGCGACGGCCCCGGCGTAGTTGGTCGACGGGTCCCAGAAGCTGCCGACCACCAGCACCGGCGCCGCCGTACGCCGGTTGAACGGCCCGGTGTAGCGGTCCTCATCCCGTACGGTCCAGGTCTTGCTCGCGCAGGCGCTGTCCTTCCAGCCCAGGGCCGCGCCGAAGTACGGGTTGACCTGCTCGCGGGCCGCCACGGCCGCGGGCCACTGCTCGGTCCGCGCCGGGAAGCGGCCGTCGGAGCAGACCACGCCATAGAACGCATCTAGGTCGTTGTTGTAGGGCCGGGTGTCGGGTGGCGTGCCCGCCTCGGCTGCCTCGAGCCGGCGCAGCAGGGCCGCGGTGTCGCCGTGCAGCGCGTCCCGCATCTCGGCGGCGAGAACCGGAACTTCCTGCGCGGCCGTCGGCAGGTACATGGCTTCGAGGACCGCGTAAATGAAGTCGGCGTACGTGACTGTGTACTTCCCGACCGCCAGCGGCTCGGCCTCCAGCGTACGGGCCAAGGTGTTGAAGTTGCCGCCCGCGAAGGCGCACGCCGTGGGCCCGGCCCGGTCGCAGCGCCGGAGGATCTCGGTCAGGGCGCGGGCCGAGCCGCCCGAGGAGTTGATCCGCTCGTCGAGGATCTGGCGGGGGTTGCCGACCCAGGCCTGGGCGTCGATCACGCCGTCGACGACGAGGGCGCGGAACCGGTCGGGGAACATGTTGGCGTAGTACTGGCCGAGGACGCTGCCGTAGCTGAGGCCGAGGAAGGTCAGCTTCCGGTCGCCGACCGCGCGGCGCATCACCTCGTGGTCGCGGGCCACCTCGGTCGTCGACATCGCGCCCGACAACGGCCGGCCGGTGGTCGAGCAGGCCCGGCCGTACTGCTTCGAGCCCTCCACGTACGCCCGGATCTCGGCCCTGGTGACCGGGAACGCGACGTCGAGGTTGCGCTGCACCGGCGCCTGCTGCTCGGCCGAGGCGAAACAGCGGACGTTCGCGCTGAGCCCGATGCCGCGCGGGTCGACGCCGACGATGTCGAACCGGTCGAGCACCTCGTCGCTCATGAACAGCGGCGCGGCCAGGGCGAGCCGGGTGGCCGCAACGCTGGGCCCGCCCGGGTTGACGAACAGGCTGCCGATCTTGTTGGCCTGATCCCGGGCCTTGACCCGCAGCACGGCGACCTCGGTCGTGGCACCGCGTGGCCGGTCGTAGTCGAGCGGAAGCCGTACGGTGGCGCACTCGGCGATCGTGAAGCAGGGGGCCCAGTCGAGCACGGGCGTCGGCACCGCATCGACCTTGCGGCCCTCGGACGGCGCAGCCGAGGCGGCAGTCGGGACGGCAGCACCCGCGACGGCCAAGGCGACCGTCATGAAACCGCCGATCAGCAGTCGTCTGACATTCATGGTCCGCGATCAGACACCGTGTTGTCGGCACACGGTCAAGGCCCCGGTGACCCTTCTCCCAGGGGCCTTGCGGGCAGCGGGAGCCGGCGTCGAGAGTTCACTGCCATGAAGCCGACCATCGTCCTGGTTCGTCTATCCGGAGCTGGACCGCAACATCCCGCTCGCCGCACACCGTTTCATGGCCGAGCGGGCCGGCGCCCGGACGATCGTGGAGCTGGCCGGCGCGTCGCACGCGATCCCGGCCTCCCAGCCCGGCGCGGTGGCCGACGTCATCCTGAAGGCGGCGAGCTGATCCGATGACAGACCCGATCACCCGGTCCTGGCCCCGGCTCAAGACGGCCGGCTGGACCGAAACACGCGACACCGTGCACATGTGGACGCAGATCGTCGGGAAGGTGCGGATGGCGTACGCGCCGGCGGTCAACCACTGGTGGCACTGCACGCTCTACCCCACCGCGCGCGGGCTGAGCACGTCGGCCATCCCGTACGGGGAAGGAATGTTCGACGTCGAGTTCGACTTCGTCGCCCATCGGCTGCACCTGCGCACGAGCGACGGGCGGGCCCGCGAGGTGGCGCTCGAGCCGAAGCCGGTGGCCGACTTCTACGGCGAGACGATGGCCGCGCTGGCCTCGCTGGGTCTCGAGCCGCAGATCCACGCGGTGCCCAACGAGGTCGAGTCCGCGATCCCGTTCGCCGAGGACCAGACCCATTGCTCGTACGACGGTGTGGCCGTGCAACTGTTCTGGCGGCAACTGCTGCAGGCGCAGCGGGTGCTGGGGCAGTTCCGCTCCGAGTTCGTGGGCAAGGCCAGCCCCGTGCACTTCTTCTGGGGCGCGATGGACCTGGCCCACACCCGCTTCTCGGGCCGCCTGGCCCCGGACCACCCCGGCGGCGCCCCCAACTGCCCGCCGTGGGTGATGCAGGAGGGCTACTCCCACGAGCTGGCGAGCTTCGGCTTCTGGCCGGGCGGGGGCGAGGAGGGCGCGTTCTACTCGTACGCCTATCCGGAACCCCCGGGCTATGCCGAGCGCACCGGGGCGTACTACGACAAGAACTTGCAGGAATGCGTGCTCCCGTACGAGAAGGTGGCCGAGGCGGCCGATCCCGACGCCGTGCTGCTCGAGTTCCTCCGCTCGACCTACGCGGCGGCCGCCGACCTGGCCGGCTGGGACCGCCCGGCCCTGGACCTGCCGACGGCGGTGCGGAGCTCGGCGTAGGCCACGATGTTGTCGACGTAGTGGCCGGTGCGGTCGTCGAAGTCGCCGCCGCAGGTGATCAGGCGCAGGCCGGCGTGGTCGATCGCGCCGTAGACGGCGTCGGCCGGGAACCGGTCCTTGGCGTAGCGGTCGACGCGGGTGATCGCGAAGACCGCGGTGACGCCGTCCTGCCGGGTGACTTCGACTTGGTCGCCGGGGTGCAGGGTGGAGAGGCGGGCGAATGTGCCGTCGGTGCCGTGGTAGTTGACGTGGCCGGCGAGTACGGCCGGTCCTAGCGAGCCGGGGGTGGGTGCCTCGGTGTACCAGCCTACGGTGCGGGCGTCGGTGGGGACCTGCATGGAGCCGTCGGGGTTCTGGCCGAGGCCGGTCACCGGCTCGTCGACGTGCAGCGCGGGGATGCGTACGCGGGTGGGGGCTGAGGTGGGCAGGAGGGTGCCCCGGGTGAGCTCGTCGGTGCCGGTCTCAGGCCTTTTGGTGGCCGGGCTTTTGGTGGTCGAGGCGGACGGCGGCGCTGACCGGGGTGGCTCGGCGGCGGGCTGCTCGTGCCGGCCGACGGCGATCGCGGCCGCACCGGCGATCGCCAGCAGCGCGGCGATCACCAGGGCGAAGGTGCGGGGCCGGGTCATCGTTGGGCGCGGCTCAGCACGTACGAGCGGCGGCGGCTGACGACAACGACGGCGAGCGCCGCGAGCAGGGCCAGACCGCCGGTGCCGTACCAGACGGCGGCTCGGTCGTGGGTGCTGCCGTCGCCGGTGCCCACCCCGCCGACCGGCACCGAGCCGACCGCCGCGCCCGCGACCATGCCGCAAGTGGCCGGGTCGGTCGCCTCCTCGGGGATGCCGCTGAGCCCGGCCGCCTGGGCCAGCGTGGATTCGCCGAGCCCGGCCAGGTCGTACTTGCCGTTGCCGTTGGCGTCGACGCCGTGCTGCACGATGTGCAGGTCCTTGAGGTGCTCGATCGTGCCCTCGGGCAGGTCGGCCGCCGCGATCGTACGGTCGTACTTCAGGTTTCCCTTCGCGTCGGCGGTCGGCATCCGGTCGACCGCGAGCCCGCTGGCCTTGGACGTGTCGCCCTTGGTGGTCAGCGAGACGAAAATGTCGCCGTAGACGGGCATGCCCTCCTCGGTGCTGACGTAGCCGTTGCCGTTCTTGTCGGCCGACATGTCGGGGCAGTGGAAGTCCATGCCGGTGGCCGATCCGTGCAGATGCTGCGCGTGCGGCGAGTTCGGCACCAGCCCGGTCGAGCGGATGCTGATCTTCAGGTCGCCGTTGTCGGTGGCGGTGAGGGTGGCGTCGCCGCTCGCTTTGGTGTTGTTGAGCTCGAGCAGCTTGACGTGCACGCTCTCGCTCGCGAGGGCCGCGGTGGGGATGGCCAGCAGCAGCGCGGCCACGGCGGGGACGGCGTACAGGGTTCGGCGCATTCTCATGCGGTTTCCTTTCCGAGGACGGTCAGGGATCTTCAGCGAGCGGAGGTTCGGGGGGCGTCAGCGGGCGGAGGCGAACAAATTCACAAGCTGCTTCTGTACGGGCAGGGCCTGCGCCCAGTCCGGCGCGGCGGTCGTCCAGCGCAGCAGGTAGGAGCGGTCGTCCGACGTCGCGATCAAAATGCGGCGTTCGCGCAGCGTGGTGTCCGAGTCGGGCCGCCAGGTGTACTCCCAGTCGGCGCCTCCCCTTTTGAGCAGCAGGACGCCCATGCTGATGCGCTGATATCCGGGCAACCCGCCGTCCTTCTCGCGGGCCTGCCAATAGGCGAGCGGCTGCCGGGTCCGTACAGGCGATTGGGTCACCTTGAAGGCCCGCAGCCCGGCCGGGTCGCCGAAGCAGACCTCGTTGCCGCTGGTCGACCGCTGCCACCCGGCGGGCAGGGCGAGCGCGAAACCGGCCGGGTCGCGGGACCAGATCCAGCCCTCCGGCAGTCCGGCCGGCACGCGGGTGGTCTCGGGGGTGACGGTCCGCCGGTCGGCGCCGACCCCGCACAGGTCACCGGCCGGAAGGCTGGGGGTCGCGACGGGAACGGACGATTCCACCGCCGCGGGCTGGGCCGTCCCGGTCTGATGCGACCGGGCCGCGTAGGCGCCGCCCCCGGTGACCAGTAGAGCCAGCGAGAGCCCGGCCACCAAGGCCGTACGCGGGCGGCGGCGCTGCCTGGCGGTGACCGTGGCGATGCCCCGGGCGACCGGGGCGAACCCCGTGCCGGCGATGGGTTTGGGGGCGCCGGCGATCGTCTCCAGCCAGCCCGCGGTCTGCTCCGCGTCGGGCCGGCTCTCCGGGTCCTTCTTGAGCAGGGCCAGCAGCGGGGCGGTCAGCGACCCGGCCCGGCGCGGCGGGTCAGGCTCGTCGTTGAGCAGCGCCTGCAGCGAGGCCTCGACATCATCGCGCTGAAACGGCGCCCGCCCCTCGACCGCGGTGTAGAGGGTGGCACCCAGCGACCACAGGTCGGCCGGGGTGCCGGTCTCCTGCGCGCGCAGCCGTTCGGGTGCCACGTACTGCGGCGAGCCCAGCAGCGGGTCCGGCGCCCCGGATTCGGGGTCGCTGATGACCGCCAGGCCGAAGTCGGTGAGCACGATCCGGCCGTCCGTGGAGAGCAGGATGTTGCCCGGTTTCACGTCGCGGTGCAGGACCCCGGCGGCGTGCGCGCTGCGCAGGGCGGAGAGCACGTGCAGGCCGAGCCGGGCGGCCTGGCCGGGGGACAGCGGCCCGTCAGCGTCGACCACCTGCTGCAGCGACCGGCCCGGCACGTACTCCATGACCAGCCAGGAGTGTTCCTCCTGCCAGACGACGTCGAAGACGGTGATCACGCCAGGGTGATCGAGCCGGGCGGCCGCCCTCGCTTCGCGCATGCTCTGCGTGGCCGTCAGGGCGGTCGACGGCACGGTGATCTCCTTGACCGCCACCACCCGCTGAAGCAGTTCGTCCTGAGCCCGCCAGACCCGGCCCATCCCGCCTGAGCCGACCAGTTCGAGCAGCCGGTATCGCCCGCCCACCAGGTCGTTCTTCGCCGCATCCCGATCCCGTCCCATACGAGGGATTCGGAGCCGGTGATGTTGCGGATGGGTCGGGATCTACTCGACGGTGACCGTGATGGTGTGGCGTCCGGTGGCGCCGCTGGGGAAGGGCGTGGCCCGGGCCTCGGTCTGCACCTGCCCGGTGCCGTCGGTGGCCCGCACCGCCAGCGAGTGCGGCCCGGCAGTGGCGTTCCACGTCCAGCGCCACTGCACCCACGTGTCGATCGACGGGACCGGCAGCAGCTCGGCCGCCCGCCAGGCGCCGCCGTCGACGCTGACCTCGACCTTGGCGATGCCGCGGCGCTGGGCCCAGGCCACCCCGGCCACGGTCACCTTTCCGGCGGCCGGGCGGGCGAACGGGCGGGGCTTGTCGATCCGGGACGCCGTACGGACGGTGCCGGGGCGGGCCCAGCCGCGCTTGACCCAGTACGCGTCGAACTCCGCGAACGTGGTCAGTTCGAGCTCGGTGACCCATTTGCACGCGCCCGCGTAGCCGTACAGGCCGGGGGTCAGCATGCGTACGGGAAAGCCGTGCTCGGGTCGTAACGGCTCGCCGTTCATGGCGACCGCGAGCATCGTGTCGCGGCCGTCGAGGGCGGTGGCGACGGGCGTGCCGATCGTCATGCCCTCGACCGAGCGGGCCACGATCTGGTCGGCCTCCGGGCGCAGGCCGGCCTCGTGCAGCAGCGGGGCCAGCGGCACCCCGAGCCAGCGGGCCGTGCCGATGTAGGGGCCGCCGACCTCGTTGGAGACGCAGTTGAGGGTGATGTCGCGCTCGATCAGCGGCCGGCGCAGCAGGTCGTCCAGCGAGAGCCTGAGCTCGGTACCGACCATGCCGTGGACGCGCAGTTCCCATGTGTCGGGGTCGATGCGGGGGACGGTCAGCGCGGTGTCGACCCGGTAGAAATCGGCGCTGGGGGTGATCGCCAGCGCCGAAGCGGGTTTTGCCGGTGATGCCGGTGCGGGCAGGGCCAGCTTCGTACTGACACGGCGCACCGTACGCGTGACAAGCTGAGCGCCGGCCTCGGTTAACACCGCGGCGCCGGCGACAAGCACCGCGCCGCGTAGGAAGGCTCGCCGGTTGCCCGTCTTGTCGGCGCCACCACCAACCCGCCCGGCCAGTGGGTCGGCGGCTCGCAGCAGCCACCACAGCGTCGCCCCGGCGATCGTCGCGGCGAGCAGGGCCGGTACGGGGGAGAAGGCCGAGGCGGTGGGCCGGGTCAGCGCGGCGGTGGCGCCGGCCGCCCCGAGCACGACAGCGCCCGCTGCGACCAGGAACCGCCGGCGGCGGCCGAGGATGCCGAGCACCGCGGCGAACAGGGCCAGCACGAGGCCGACCGAGGCGAGCAGCACCGGCTTGTCATAGGAGCCCAGTTCCCGTACGGCGAACTCTTTGACCGCCGTGGGAGTGGCGTCGATGATCGCGCCGCCGACGGCGATCAGGGGCGCCGCGTCGGGCCGGGTCGCGGCGGCGAACAGTTCCGCGACCGCGATCCCGAGCCCGGCGGCGAGCACCCCTGCGGCGGCGTCGCGCAGCAGGTTACGCATCAGCTCTTCGACATTCCGCTTCAGCTCTTCGGCATGAGGACGGAGTCGATGATGTAGACGTTGGCGTTGGCCGTCTGCACGTTGCCGCAGATGACCGAGGCAGTGCCGGCGACCTTGAAGTCCTCGCCCGAGCCCATGACGCTCACGTCCTTGCCCTCGAGGGTCTTGTGGGCGCCGGAGAGGTCGGCCGGGGTCAGCTTCCCGGGCACGACGTGGTAGGTCAGGATGTCGGTCAGCATCTTCTTGTCGGCCAGCACCTTCTTGAGGTCGGCGGCCGGGATCTTCTTGAAGGCGTCGTTGGTCGGCGCGAAGACGGTGATGCCGTCGGCCGAGTTGAGCGAGTCGACCAGCCCGGCCTGCTTGACCGCGGAGACCAGAGTGGACAGCAGCGGGTTGCCGGAGGCGGCGGTGGCCACGGGCACCTGGGCCATGGCCTGGAAGCTGCCCTTGTTCGAGGGATCGCTCGGCACGGCGGCGCACCCGCTGCCGAAGTTCTCCATGGCCGGCGCGGCACTGGCCATCGGCGCCTCGCTAGTCATGGTGGGCGCGGCGGCGGGCTGATCGCTGCTGGTCGTCGAGTCGTCACTCCCGCACGCGGTCAGCGAGACCGAGAAGAGCACGGCAGCGGTCAGTGCGGTGATCTTGGAAGTACGCATGCGAATGTTCCTCCTGTTTTGGCGGCTTTACCCCCTTTATTCGGAACGGCACTGGACGCGGATGGGTCGGATTCCCGGCAATTTTCGGGGCCTCCTCAGCGGCGTCGCCCGGGTAGACGGCCGTCCTGGCCGCGGTCGCCCTGACGCTGGCCGGGCGGCGCGACCTCAGGGCCGGGACGGTGACCCGCCTGGCCACGCCGGCCACCGTGGCCGCCACCGCAGCCTGGGCCGGGCTCCGCCTCGCCGGGGGCGGATCGTCCTGGACGGCCGCGATGAGCGGCGCCTGGAACGTGTTGCCGGTGGGGCTGCTCAGCCTGGGCGCCGCCGTGCCGGCGGTGGGGTGCGCACCCCGCGCGGTCTCGCACCTCGGCCCGCTGCCCACCACCGGCGGGTTTCTGCTGTTCACCCTGGCCGGCCCCGCCGAACGCTCCCGGACTGGCCCGAGCCGGCCACCCGAACGCCGTGACAACCGGCCCCGTCGCCCGCCACGACGTTCATGGCATCAACCGAGCGGCGCGACCCCGGACGTGGTCACGCGCGCTCGCTGTCCTGCTGGTAGACGTCGGGGATGCCGTCGGCGTCGGCGTCGACGCTCTCCTCGGCGCTGATCCGGCGGTAGTGCCGGTCTCGGATGCGCAGCACCACGGTGGCCAGCAGCGCGGCGATCAGCGAGCCGAGCAGGACGCCGAGCTTCGCGTGCTGGTCGCGTTCGCTGCCCACGCCGAAGGCAAGGTCGCCGATCAGCAGCGACACGGTGAAGCCGATCCCGCCCAGCAGGGCCAGCCCCAGCACGTCCCACCAGCTCAGGCCGGCCGCCAGCTGGGCCCGGGTGAACCGCTGGACCAGCCAGGTCGCCCCGGTGATGCCGATCGTCTTGCCCGCCACCAGGCCGGCGATGATGCCGATGGTCACGGCGTCGCCGAGGCTCGCGCCCAGGCCGCCCGAGACGGTGACGCCCGCGGCGAAGAAGGCGAAGACCGGCACGGCGAACCCGGCCGACAGCGGCCGCAGGCGGTGCTCGAAGTGCTCGGCGAGCCCGCCCCGCACCGGCACGGTGAACGCGAGCAGGACCCCGGCCACGGTGGCGTGCACCCCGGACGCGTGGACCAGCGCCCACGTGACCGCGGCCAGCGGCAGCAGCAGCCACCACGAGCGGACGCGGCGCTGCACCAGCAGGCCGAAGACCGCCAGCGGCACCAGCGCGACCAGCAGCGGGATCAGGTGCAGCAACTGGGTGTAGAAGACCGCGATGATGGTGATGGCGAGCAGGTCGTCGACGACGGCCAGGGTGAGCAGGAAGGTGCGCATGGCCGCGGGCAGGCTGGTGCTGACCACGGCCAGCACGGCCAGCGCGAAGGCGATGTCGGTGGCCGTCGGCACCGCCCAGCCGACCGGGGCGCCGCTGCTCATGGTGACGTTGATCAGCACGTAGAGCAGGGCCGGGATCGCCATGCCGCCGACCGCGGCCGCCACCGGCAGGGCCGCCCGGCGCGGGTCGCGCAGGTCGCCGGCGACGAATTCGCGCTTGAGCTCGAGCCCGGCGACGAAGAAGAAGATCGCCAGCAGGCCGTCGGCGGCCCACCCGGCCAGGCTGAGGTCGAGGTGCAGCGCGTGCGGGCCGATCGTGATGCCGGCCAGGTCGTGATAGGCACCCGACCAGGGTGAGTTGGCCCAGACGAGCGCGGCCACGGCCGCGCCCAGCAGCAGGATGCCACCGGTGGTCTCGGCGCGCAGGATCTCGGCGACGCGGCGGGCCTCGGGCCACGAACCACGGCCGAACAGGTGCGGGGCGGACTTGCGCGGGGCATTCACGGGCGGCTCCGGGGGAAATGGGGTCGGCAAAGCGATCGCCGACCAGACTTCCCGGCACACCTGCGGTAACCCTATCCGGCCGCGGCGCCTCCGGCAGCGGGACAGCTCACATCACCGCACCTCACATCACCGCAGCTCACATGACCGCAGCTCACATCACCGCAGCTCACATGACCGCAGCTCACATGGCCGCACCTCACATGGCCGCAGCTCACAGCCCGTAGCGAGACAGTCCGAGTGCCCGTGGCCGCACTGGCGACCCGATCGGTGCCACCGGACTCATGGTGAAAGAGGCGAACCGAATCAACCCAGGTTCCTAGGATGCACAGAGCGTGGCGACCCGATCAGTGCCACCGGACTCACGGTGAAAACGAAGAACAGAACCAACCGAGGTTCCTAGGATGCTCAAAGCGTAGTGCGAAGCGGAACCGCGCGCGGCCGCCGACGACGAGTGCGGCCGCGCCAGGGTCCGCCACTATGCGGCCTGCGTTCTCCGCTCTGGAGAGCTGACGCCGGGGCCGGCTCCGTCGAGCAGCTGGAGCAGGCGGGTGACCTCGGCCCGTACGGCGTCGCGCCCCGGCTTCAGGTACTTGCGAGGGTCGGTCAGGGTGTCCTGGTCGGCCAGCACATCGCGGACAGTCTCGGTCAGCACCCGGTTGAGCAGGGTGCCGACGTTGACCTTCGTGATGCCTACGGCGGCGGCCTCGCGCAGCCCGGTGTCGGGCACTCCGGATGAGCCGTGCAGCACCAGTGGCACCGGCACCGCAGTGGCGAGCCGGCCGATCAGGTCGACGTCGAGGCGGGCGTCGCGGCTGGACATGGCGTGGGACGAGCCGACGGCGACGGCCAGCGAGTCCACGCCGGTTGCCTCGACGAAGGCGGCCGCCTGGAGAGGGTCGGTGCGTACTCCGGGGGCGTGGGCGCCGTCCTTGCCGCCGATCTCGCCCAGTTCGGCCTCGACCAGGCAGCCGACGGCGTGGCAGCGCTGCACGACCGCGCGGGTGCGGGCCACGTTCTCCTCGTACGGGAGGGTGGCCGCGTCGAACATCACCGAGCGCAGGCCTAAGGCGACGGCCTGGTCGATCAGGGTTTCGTCCTCGGCGTGGTCGAGGTGGACGGTCACCGGCACCGTGGCGGCCGAAGCCAGGCTCAGGCAGGCGGTGGCGAACGGGGCCAGCGAGCCGTGGTAGCGCGCCGCGTTCTGCGAGATCTGCAGGATGACCGGCAGCCCGGCCTGTTCGGCGCCGGTCACGATGGCTTCGGCGTGTTCGAGCAGGATCGCGTTGAAGGCGCCGACCGCGCGGCCGCTGCCTCGAAGATCGGTCAACAGGCTCACGTGAGTTCCTCCACGGTGATGGCGCTCAGCCAGCGGCGGCGCGCGTCGAGATCGATTTCGCCGGCCACGGGGCGCAGCACGCAGGCGGCCGAGGTGGCAACGACGTCGGCCAGGGCAGCCGGCCAGAAAACGCCGGCGGCGTCGGCCGGCCTGAGAGCACCGGCGGCGTCGGTCGGCCTGAGAGCACCGGCGGCGTCGGCCGGCCTGAGAGCACCGGCGGCCAGGCGCAGGGCGAGGGCCGCGGTCGCGGCATCACCGGCGCCGGTCGGGTTGCCGTCGACCACTTCGGGCGTACGGGCGTGCCAGGCGCCGCCGGGGGTGACGGCCACCGCGCCGTCCTCGCCCAGGGTCACGACGACGGCGGCCGCGCCCTGGCCAACCAGCTCCCGTGCGGCGACGACCGGCTCGCCGCCGCTTATTTCCGATATTTCGGACAGGTTGGGAACGAGGATCGCGCCGGCGCCGACCGCGGCCCGCAACGCCGGGCCGGACACGTCGACGATGACCGGAATGCCGGAGGCGAGCCGGGCCAGACGGGCGGGCAGGTCGTCGGGCAGCCCGGGCGGAACGCTGCCCGACACCACCAAGGCGTCGGCGCCGGTCAGTTCCAGAGCCACCGTGGCGGCAATGGCGTCGGCGGTTCCGGCCGGGGCGGGACTGCCCGGTTCCAACAGGATGGTCGTCGGGCCGTCCGCACCCACGACGGCCACGGTCCGCCGTACGGTGGCCAATGACGGAACCAAATGGTGACGCAGGCCCAGGCTGTCGAGCCCGTCGCGGAACGGGTCGGGCTCGGTGCGGGCGCCCGGGGCGACTACAACCGCGTCGCCACCCAGCTGGCGCACCACGGCGGCCACGTTGACCCCCTTGCCGCCGGCCCGCGAGCGCACGTTCTCCACCCGTACGCTGGAACCGACCGCCAACGCTGGGACCGCGTAGGTGATGTCGAGGGCCGGGTTGAGCGTGACCGTGACGACGCGGGTCATCCGTCGGCCAGTTCGGCGGATTTCTCGGTGGTGTAGACCATCAGGGTCGAACCGGCCAGCGCGAGCACGATGCCCGCGGTCTGCCAGCCCGACGGCAGCGTCTGATAGATCGCGAGCGACAGCGCGATGGTGAGCACGGGCGCCAGCGCGTTGGTGATCGGCGCGACCACCGACGCCTTGCCGCGGCTCATCGCCATCACCAGGAACAGGGCGCCGATGGCGTTGAGCACCTGGGTCACGGCGGTCAGGGCGGGCGCCTGCCACGGGAAGCCGGTGGGGAAGCCGCCCATCATGAGCAGGGCGACCGGGATCAGCACGAGACCGCTGATCGTCATCCAGCCGAACGTGGTGGCGTCGTTGACCCCGGCCAGCGCGGCCTTGCGCATGTAGTAGGCCTGCACACCCCACGCGATGCAGATCAGCACGGCGAGGATCAGGTACGGCCCGGCGTCGACGCCCTCGTCGCTGGGCGCGACGGAGAACAGCACGATCGCGACCAGGGCCAGCACCACACCGATCACGGCCAGCCGGGTCAGGCGTTCCTTGAGCGCGACCAGCGCCATGATCACGGTGATGGCGGGGGAGAGGGCGATGATCGGGAAGATGATGTACGCGGGGCCGATGGTCAGCGCCTTGAACAGCAGCAGCTGCCCGCCCGCCCCGGTCAGACCCACAATCAGCCCGTACGCGGCGGCGACCGGCCGGCGGTCGAAGGTGTTCCCGCGCAGCGCGGCCATGGCCGGGATCAGCATCGTGATCGACCAGATGATGTAGACCATGCCGTCGGGGTAGCCGTATTTGCTGGTCGGCTGGCTGGAGAACGCGCCCCAGACACCCCAGAAGAGCACGAGCAGAGCGGCGTACGGGATCCAGCCGGTGCGACGGCCGGTGGCGGTGCTCAGAGAGGTCATGTGCGGGGTCCGTTCGACAGTCGGGCGGCGTACAGGGCCGCGCCGTGGTCCGGGGGGAAGAGTGGTTCGCGCAGGTCGTAGCGCCCGTCGAGCGACCGGCGGAACGAGTCGAGCAGCAGCGGGCTGGTGAGCATGCCGCCGGAGTAGGAGACCGGGATCAGTTGCTGAGTCCCGAATTCGAGGACGCGGGCCTCGGCGTCGACCATCTCGGCGAGCTCGCGGCCGGCGTCGCGCAGGATGTCCGCGCTCGCGGTGTCGCCGGCGTCGGCGGCCTCGCTGACCGCGGTGCTCAGGGCGGCGATCTTGGCTCGGTCGCCCTGCCAGCGGTTGAGCACGACGTCGACGATCTCGAGGTCGTCGGTCAGGTCGAGCCGGGCGCGCAGGATGCCGGCGAGCGGGCCGCGCGGCAGCCGCCCGTCACCCATCTTGCTGAACGCGTTGAGCCCGCGGATGGCGACCCAGTGGGCCGAGCCCTCGTCGCCGAAGATCTCGCCCCAGCCACCGGCCCGCGACTTGCGCTCGCCGTTCTCGCCGTACGCGATCGAGCCGGTGCCGGCGACCACGTTGATGCCGTCGGCGGCGCCCAGCGAGCCGGCCCAGCCACAGATCATGTCGTTGCCGCAGCGGTACCGGTCGGTGCCGAGCACAGTTTTCGGAAGAGCGTCGAGCTTCGGTACGTCGGGCAGGACCTCGCCGTAGCAGGGGATCCCGAAGAACGCGTACGCGATGTCCTCGGGTTTGATGCCCGCGCTCGCGCACACGTCGGCCACGCCCTGGGCCAGCAGCGGCTCGACGATCTCGATCCCGCTCATCAGGTAGTAGATGCTGGCCGTGCGGGCCGAGGCCACGATCGCGCCGTCGTCGTCGATCAGGCAGAAGGCCGTCTTGGTCCCGCCGCCGTCCACACCGAGATACATCTCAGGACCGCCTTTCGCCGTACGGGTGAATGACCACTCCCTGCACGACGCGGTTGACCTCGCCGCCGGGGAACGGGTTGTCCGGGGTCAGCCCGGCCGCCAGCGAGCAGGTCAAGGCGGTGAGCTGGGCGGTGATGACCGCGACGAGGGCCCACAGCGCGTCCGGGAGCCCGGGTGCGCGCGGGACGGGCCACGTGCCGTCGGCGTCGACCAGCACCACCCGCTCGGCGCCGAGGCCGGTGCTGAGCTCGCGGGCCAGGTCGAGGTCGTACGCGCGCCGGTAGTCGTCGCCGGAGACGAAGACGACCGCGAGCGTGTCCGGGGTGAGGGCGGCCTTGGGCCCGTGCCGGAAGCCCAGCGACGACTCGCCCAGCGCGACGGTCGTGCCCGCGGTCAGCTCGAGCGTCTTGAGCGCCGCCTCGCGGGCCAGGCCCTTGAGGCTGCCCGAGCCCAGATAGACGATGCGGCCCGGCCGGAGCGCGGTCACCGTCCGCTCGATCCGGTCGGCGCCGGCCAGCACGGTCGCGGCCGCCTCGGCCAGCGCGTCGACGTCGGCCTCGCCGGCCAGGCACAGGTAGGCGGCGAGCACCATCGAGGTGAACGACGACGTCATGGCGAAGCCGCGGTCGTTGGTCTCGGCCGGCAGCGTCACCACGGCGGCGTTGGGCGCGTTCTGGAATGTGCGCGCCAGCCGCCCGGCACCGTCGCAGGTGATCACCAGGTGGTGCGCGGCCGGGGCCAGCTGGTCGATCAGCTCGGCCGCCGCGACCGACTCCGGGCTGTTGCCGCTGCGGGCGAACGACACCAGCAGCACCGGCCGGTCGCCCGCGGTCACCGCCTGCGGGTCGGTGACGATGTCGGTGGTCGCGATCGCCTCCACCGGCCGCTTCAGGACGCGGGCCAGTTCCGGTGCGAGCACTTCCCCCGCGTACGCCGAGGTGCCGGCCCCGGTCAGCACGATCCGGGTGCGCTCGTCCGACGTTTTTTCCAGCACCCGGTTCACGTCGGCGCGGGCGGCGTCCACGACGTTCCGGGTCGCGCGCCAGACGTCCGGCTGCTGCTCGATCTCGGCCCGGGTGAAGCTGCTGCTCATCGTGCTCCCTGTGTTTCCGGCAACCTGGTCTGGTTCCGGAAAGCTACTGGTATGCAACTGGTATGTCAACGGTTTCTCCTGGGCCCCTGGTACCGTCGTGCCGGTGCAGACCAGCCCCTTGATCGGCCCGGACGCCCTCCCGCTCTATCTGCGGCTGGCCGAGCGCATCCACGACGACCTGCGGGCCGCCGACGGCACCGACGGCGCGCGGCTGCCCTCCGAGCGCCAGCTGGCCGAGCGCTACGCCGTCTCGCGCGTGACGATCCGGGCCGCCCTGGGTGAGCTGCGTGAACGCGGCGTGCTGGTCTCCCTGCCGGCCCGGGGCTGGGCCGTGGCCGCCGCGCCCGTGCAGCGCGGCGCGGGCACCGCGGGCCGGGTGATGGGCTTCGCCGACCTGGCCGCCCAGCGTGGCCTGGCCATCCACAACCGTGTGCTGGTCAGCAAGGTCCGCCCGGCCACCAGCCGCGAGGCCGAGCTGCTGCGTACGGTGGCCGGCGCCGACCTGTTCGAGATGCGCCGCCTGCGCTACCTCAACGACCTGGTCATCGCGCTCGAGCACAACCGCCTGCCCCTGGCGATCGCCCCCGAACTGGCCACCACGGACTTCAGCCGCAACTCCCTCTACGAGGTGCTACGAGCGGCGTCACCCCGCCAGCAACCGCACTATGCCGACTACTCGGTCGAAGCCCGCAACGCCACCGACGACGAACGCGACCACCTGGAGATCACCGGCCCGGTCCCGATCCTGTCGGCCACCCAGCTCACGTTCAACCAAGAAGGCGTCCCGATCGAACTGACCGTGCAGGCCTACCGCGGCGACCGCTACACGTTCCGCGCCTCCATCACCGACTGACGCCTCCGCAGGGGTCAGTGCTTCGCCCGTTCTGATTAGTACGTCCGCGGTGATGGCGACTCGGCTCGGCAAACCTGTACCGGCCGATCATCACGCTTATCAGAATGCGCGGCCGGTGACTGGGAGAGATGCCGCGATTACGTTCGGGTCATGCGCTTCGCTCTCATGTCGCTTCTTGCTGTCTCGTTCGCCTTGATGACCCTCGCTGTCCTGAGCTTCCTTCGGCCCAGCAAGCGTCCGGCAAGAGACGGTGTCCACAGTCTTGCGACCGCGAAGCGACGGCAGTCTCGTCTTGATCCCCGGGATGAAGCCTCATCCTTCGACGCGGGCCGGATGGGAAACACCCGCGTGGTGCGGTCATATCGCGTGCGATCCGACCGGCTGATGGATGCACCGACCGGACGCCTCTGGCCGTCTGAACGCCACCGGGTGCCGCCGTGGGTCTGAACGTCTCTGCTCAGGCTGTGGTGGGGGTGCGGACGGGTGCCCGCTGTGGCCAGACGCAGCAGACGGCGATCGCGAGGATCGGGAGCAGGGCCAGAATGGCGAGCGGCTCCGCCCCGAAGACCACGAAACCGCCCCAGTAGACCGAGGGGCCGTGACCGTTGCGGTGGGTGTTGGCCAGCAGGGAACCGGTCGAAGTGGGGATGTTGCCGAGGCAGGCCGGGGCGAGCAGCAGCAGCGTGGTGACGCAGAGCCGGGAGTAGGCCCGTTGCCGGCCCGGGCCGTAACGGCGCATGCGCTTGGCGGTGTAAAGCCCGAGCAGGGCGCCGAGCAGCGCGCCGGCCAGGCCGCCGAGGACGGTGTCATGCAGGTGGCCGGGTGGCTCGGCCCACATCAGGTCGAGGTTCAGCCCGGTGGAGTATTGCCCGATCTGCACAGCGGCGAGATAGCCGGTGCGCGTGCCGGTCACCTCGGCGAACCTGCTGGGCCCATCGCCCTCGACGGTGATGCGCACGTCCCGCCAGCCGTGGGCGCGCATCTGCCCGGCGACGGCGGTGGCGAGCTGTTCGACGCCGGTGCGCTGGGGCATCGAGCCGGTCACGCTGGTGCGGCCCACCCGTACGCCGGTGCCGCCGTGCAACGTGTTCTTGCTGTACGGGTTCCAGAAGGTCTGCCGCCCGAACTGGCTGGCCTTGTTGTCGAAGGGGACCGGCAGGACCGTGGGCGCCAGGGCGATCGCGGTGGCCTTGCCGGGCGCCATCGGGTCCACGTCGCGCCAGGCCAGCCACGAGCCGAGCGCGATCCCGCTGAGCCCGCCGAGCACGGCCGCGACCGCCGCGATCACGAACGCCCGGCGGCCGAACTCGGCGAGACGCCGGCCGAGGCCGTGCCGCAGCAGCAGCGCGGCCTCGCGCGGGGCCGGCCGCGACCGGCCCGGGTCGGCCGCGTCGAGCAGCGTCGCGAGGATCTCCGGACCGCGCTCGTGCCGATACGCCCGGGGGTAGGCCAGCAGCCATCGCCGATACCTGCGCTCCAGACGCGCGATGCTGAGGTCGCCGGGCATGGTGATCCCTTCCGAGGCCGGGTCAGGCGGGGCGGACTGCGCTCAACCGTTGGGTGACCATGCGGGCGTCGCGGCGCATCTGCTCGGCCTCGGCGGCCAGCGTGGCGATGCCCTGATCGGTCAGCCGGTAGTAGCGGCGGAGCCGGCCGTCGACAGTCTCCTCACGGTCGACCTCGACGAGACCTTCGTCGCTGAGCCGGTCGAGCGCCGCATACAACGTGCCGGCGGCGAGGCGTTTCTGGTCCGCCGACAGCCGCGCCACCTCCTTGATCACCGCATAGCCGTGCAGCGGGGCCGGGGCCAGCGCCGACAGGATCAGAAAGCTCGGTCGTCGCATGCGCGCCAATATACAGTTGATCGGTATATCGGTGAAGCCTGGCAAAGCGACGTCACGGTCGGCTGTGGGTGCGCCGGGGCGTGGCGATCAGCACGTCGAGCAGGGCCGCGAACGACAGCCCGGCCCGCTGCCACATCTGCGGGAATTGCGAGGCCGCCGTCATGCCGGGGAACGTGTTGACCTCGTTGACGACGGGCGCCCCTTCGGCGGGCAGGAAGAAGTCGACGCGCAGCAGGCCGCGGCACTCCAGGGCGTGGAAGGCGCGGATCGCCTGGCCCTGCAGCAGCCGGGTGGTGGCCTGGTCGAGGCGGGCGGGGATCTGGAACTCGGCGCCGCCGTCGTACTTGGCCGCGTAGTCGAAGAAGCCGCGCGTCACGGTGATCTCCAGGGGCGGCCCGGCCTCGACCCGGCCGTCCGGGTGCTGCAGGACCGCCACGTCGATCTCGCGGCCGGTGACCGCCTGCTCGATCAGCACCTTGGGGTCGAGCTCGCGGGCCTTGCGCAGGGCGGCGGGCAGCTCCGCCCAGTCGTCGACCCGCGAGACGCCGAGGCTGGAGCCCGCGCGGGCCGGCTTGACGAAGACCGGCAGCGCCAGCCCAGGCGGCACTGTTTCGTCGCCGCGGGCCATGGTGACCCCGTCGGCGACGCGCAGCCCCTCGGCCGCGAGCAGTTTCTTGGTCACGGCCTTGTCCATGCCGGCCGCGCTGGCGAGCACCCCACTTCCCACGTACGGGATGTCCAGCCACTCCAGCATCGCCTGCAACCGGCCGTCCTCCCCGTACGGGCCGTGCAGCGCGGGGAACGCCACGTCGCAGTGCTGGATCGCCCGCAGCGCCACGGCCAGTGGCACGGGAACGCCGTCGACGTGCCACTGCCCGTCCCGCCCGATCAGCAGCTCGGTGACGTCGTACGCCGCCCGGTCGAGATGGTCGAGGATGCTGCGGGCCGACTTGCGGGACACGTCGTGCTCGCCGCTGCGTCCGCCGTAGATAAGGGCCAGTCTCACCGGTGCCGTGCCTCTCCGAGCTGATAGCGGCGGGTCACCCGGGCGCCGATCCCGGTCAGAATCTCGTGCGGGTTGGTGCCGGCCCAGCGGGCCCAGTCGGTGACGGCGGGCTTGTCCGGGCCCGGCCCGAAGAGCACGACCGGGTCGCCCGGCCGCACCGGCAGGTCGCCCGCGTCGATCACGCACTGGTCCATGGCGATCCGCCCGACGATCGGGCACCGCCGGCCGCCGAGCCACACCTCGGCCCGCCCCTCGGCCGCCCGCGGCACCCCGTCGGCGTAGCCCAGCGGCAGCAGCGCCAGGGTGGCCGGCCGGGCGGTCACGTGGTCGGGGCCGTAGGATACGCCGGTTCCGGCCGGCACCCGCTTCACGTTGACGACCCGCGAGCGCAGGGTCATGGCCGGTCGCAGCCCCGGCGGTCCGGCCCCGTAGAGGGCGATCCCGATCCGGCACAGGTCGAAGCGAGCGCGGGGCAGGCTGAGCGCGGCCGCCGAGTTGGCCAGGTGGGTCAGCGGCGGGTCGAGCCCGGCGTCGCGGGCCACGCGGACGGCGTCCTCGAACGCGTCGATCTGGCGGGTGACGGCGGGATCGGCGGGCCGCTCCGCGTTGGCCAGATGCGACCAGACCCCCCGTACGCGGAAAAGGTCCTCGCCCTCGTATTTGCGGGCCCAGGCCACCAGGTCGGCCCAGTCCTCCGGGCGGGCGCCGTTGCGTGACAGCCCGGTGTCCGCCTTGAGCTGCACCTGCGCCGGCAGGCCGAGCCCCCGGGCGGCCGCGGCCACCGCGTGCAGCTGGGTCAAGCCGGAGACGCCGAGGTCGACACGTGCGGCGATCAGGCGGGCGAAGTCCTCGTCCGGCGCGTGCAGCCAGCTCAGCACGGGCGTCGTGAGCCCGGCCGACCGCAGGTGCAAAGCCTCGGCGGCCGAGGTCGTGCCGAGCCAGGTCGCGCCGGCGGCCACCGCGGCCCGGGCCACCTCGACCGCGCCGTGCCCGAAGCCGTCCGCCTTGACGACGGCCATCAGCTCGGTGCCGGCGACCGCGGCCACCGTACGCACGTTGGCGGCGACCGCGCCCAGGTCGATGACCGCCTCGCCCAGGCTCACCGGTGCGCCCCGGTCCGGCGCCGCCGGCCGGCCAGCACGAGCAGCCCGATCGCGGCCAGCACGACACCGGCCACACCCGTCACGCCGGGCACGTTCCACGAGCTCGGCGGCGCGTCCATGGTGTCGTTGATCCAGCCCACGAGGTTGTCGGTGCGGGCGCTGAAGTCGGGCCCGGCGTGCGGGCAGCCGGGGCCCGAGCTGACCACCGCGGCCAGCGCGACCTTGCCGTCGCGCTGCTCACGAAAGTAGGGGCCGCCGGAGTCGTGCGGGCACGGGCTGGTCTGCGTGCGGGGCCAGCGTCCGGAGGTCTCGAGCAACGAGTCGCCGAACGCCGTGACGGTGAACAGCCCGGTCTGCAGCCGGGTCGCGGGGACGTTCCCGCCGCCGTCGCCGACCAGGCCGTACCCGGTCAGCCGGAGCACGTCCCCCCGTTGCGGGGCCCGCGTGCTGACGGGCAGGGGTGTGATCCCGGTGACCGGCTCGCCCAGCCGGGCCAGGGCGACGTCGTGCCCCTCGGCCTGATACGCGGCGACCACCTCCACCTCCTGGCCGTCGTCGCTGCTCAGGTCGGTGCGGCCGACGATCGCGGTGGTCCGCTCGGCCACGGTGCGGCTGACCCGCTTGTCGCCGTCGCGGAAGCAGTGCCCGGCCGTGATCACCCATTCCGGGGCGATCAGCGCGCCGGAACAAGAGCTGTCCCGGGTGCCACCGTCCGCGTCGGGCAGGCCGGTCATCACCAGCTGCACCGAGAACCGGTAGGCGCCGTCCGGGGCGTTCTTGCCGTACGCGATCGCCTGGGCCGGCGCGGGCGAGAACGGCACGACCGCCGCGCAGACCGCCAGAACAGCCACGAGATTCCTGATAGACCTAGCCACGGCACGATGGTGTCGGCCGGGCCGTAGACGGACCGTCAGCAGCGTCTTTATGAACCGTTTATGTTCGATCTGCGAGCCTGGCGGGCGGCAGTGGGAGGAAACCGGGGATGCGCGTGCTGGTGGCGGACGACGAACAGGTGCTGGCCGACACGGTCGCCCAGGGGCTGCGCAAGCTGTCCATGGCCGTCGACGTGGTCTACGACGGCGACAGCGCCCTGGAACGCCTCGCCGTCAACCGCTACGACGTCGCGGTGCTCGACCGGGACATGCCCGGCCGCACCGGCGACGAGGTGTGCCGGCAGCTGGCCGGCGCGGGCGACGGCCCCAAGGTGCTGCTGCTCACCGCCGCGGCCGGCATCCGCGACCGGGTCGAGGGCCTGGGGCTGGGCGCCGACGACTACCTGACCAAGCCGTTCGCGTTCGCCGAGCTCGCCGCGCGCGTGCAGGCGCTGTCCCGGCGCTCCGGAGCCGCGGTGGCGCCCGTGCTCGAACGCGACGGGGTCGTGCTCGACAGCACCCGGCACACCGCCTCCCGCGACGGGCAGGTGCTCGACCTGTCGGCCAAGGAGTTCGCCGTCCTGCGGGTGCTGATGCGGGCCGAGGGCCGGGTGGTCAGCACCGAGGAGCTGCTCGAACAGGCCTGGGACGAGCACGCCGACCCGTTCACCAACACCGTGCGGATGACGGTGATGACGCTGCGCCGCAAGCTCGGCGACCCGCCGGTGCTGCACACCGTGCGCCGGGTCGGTTATCGGATCGGCTCGTGACCGGTCGCTCGCCGGCCCGCCGGATCCTCGTGCTGTGCGCGGCCGTGCTGGTCGTGGCCCAGTTCACGCCGTGGCTGCAGTCCCGCCTGCTCGACCTGGTCGGCATGCTGCTGCCCTCGGTGTGCGAGCGGAACCTGGACCGGGCCCCCGACGCCGGCACCTCGCTGGCCTGCACCGTGCTGTTCCGCTTCCCGAGCCTGCCCTACCTCGCGCTGTACGCCTTCGTCTTCGCCCTGCTGCTGGCGGTGCTGCTGGCCGCCTGCTATCCGGTGGTGCGCTGGTGCCTGCGCCCGGTGCGCGACGTCGCCGGCGTGATCGGCAGCGTCGGGCCGCAGAACCTCGGCTACCGCCTGCGTCCCGGCCCGGGCACCGGCGAGCTGGCGGAGCTGGGCCGCTCGATCGACGAGATGATGGACCGGATCACCGTCGGCTACGAGGCCCAGCGCCGCTTCGCCGCCGACGCGTCGCACGAGCTGCGGACCCCGCTCGCCGTGCAGCGCGCGCTGATCGAGGTCAGCATGGCCGACGAGCTCACCCGCGAGCAGGTCGAGCTGCTCACCGATCAGCTGCTGGCCACCAACGAGCGCAACGAACGCCTGATCGAGGGCCTGCTGGTGCTGGCCGAGAGCGACCGCGGCCTGGCCACCCGCACCCCGCAACGGCTCGACCGGATCACCGAGGCGGTGGTCGACACGCACCGCCGCCGCGCGGCCGAGGCCGGCGTCACCATCACGACCGACCTGCACCCCCGTACGGTGCCGGGCGAACAGGTGCTGCTGGAGCGCCTGGTCACTAACCTGATCCAGAACGCGCTGAAGTACAACCGCCCCGGCGGCACGCTCGACGTACGGGTCGGCGACAACCCGGCGCTGATCGTCACCAACACCGGCGACGACGTGCCGCCCGAGGAGGTGCCGGCACTGTTCGAGCCGTTCCGCCGCCGCAACGGCAAACGCATCGACCACAGCGGCGGCGCCGGCCTCGGCCTCTCCATCGCCCGCTCGATCACCCAGGCCCACGGCGGCCTGATCGAGGCCTCGTCAACAGGCAAGGACGGCCTGCGCGTCGAGGTCACCCTCCCGACCTGAGGCGCGATCGGCCCAGCCTCACCCGAACGACTCGACCTCGGCGGTGACGCCGCGGACGGGATTCTGGCCGGTCAGCACGGGCAGGCCGCGCTTGTCGTCCTTCAGGGCGTACGCGTAGAAGGCCCGCAGATACGTTACGGCCAGGTTCTGCTGCTGCGCGGCGGTCGGCCGGCCCTGCGCGCCGCGGCACTCGGTGTCGTCCCCGTCGACCGGGCCGGGACCCTTGGTCCACTCGGTGTTGAAGTAGTTGTGGTTGGCCTTAGCGATCTTGACCAGGAAGCCGCCGGTACCGTGGTGGATCTTGGCGTCGCGATAGAAAGCCTGGTCCGCGGAGCCCCAGCAGGCCGCCGAAAGCACGGCCACCTTGGCTTTGGTGACCGTCGTGTCGAACGTCTCGCTGTTGGTCGCGGCGATCGCGACAACACCTCGGATCCGTACGCCGGCCGGCAGCTTCCCGCGGTTGGCCTCGGCGGCCTCGTAGAAGACGCCCTCGCCCCCGACCGAGTGACCCATCGTGCCGACCCGGTTCAGGTCGAGGTGGCCCCGGAAATCCACGTCCGCCCTACGTCCCGTGGCCGGGTCGGTGAAGTCGGTGAGCGTTTGCAGCAGCGCGAGATGCTTGTTGATCAGCCGGGCCCGCTGGGGCGCGACGCCCATGAAGTTGTTGACACCGTTCGCGGCCGGGGCGACAACCACGAAGCCGTCCTGGGCCAGGGCACGTGCGAGATAGTCGTAGCCGCGATTGCTCGGGTACGGCTTGACCCCGGCCGGGCACGGCCAGGTCCAGTTGTCCTCGTCGGCGGTGTGGCAGGAGATCTGCTGACCGTGCAGCAGCACCACGACCGGCAGCTTGCCGCGCATCTTCTTCGGGTAGTGCACGACGGCCCGCAGCTCGGCGACACCGTCCCAGTCGGGCTTGTCGGTAAAGGCCTTGTCACCGAGGTTGTATTCGACGACGTTCACCGCCGCCGTCGTGATCGCGTCGGCGGTGTTGCCCCGCGTCGTCAGGACGGCAGTGGCAGCGACGGCCGCCACTGCGAGCACCGCCGTGCCCAGGATCGTGCGTCGTCTCACGAGGTCTCCCGATCGGTCCATTGAGATGATCAGGAACGGACCCTAGGAGCCGGTTGTGTGAACTTCGTCAGGTTCACCGACCGGACGGGTTGACGGCGGTCGTGGTCAGGGCGGCCAGCTTGTCCGCGTCCGGGGTGCCCGGCGCGACGGTGAGCATGACCAGCCGCAGGTCGGCGTCGTGCACGGTGAGGACGTCGCAGTCCAGGGTCACGTCGCCGGCCACGGGGTGTGACACGGTTTTGCGCTGGCCGCCGTGCCGGGCGACTGCCGGTTGCTCCCACCGGGCGGCGAAGCGTCCACCGGCCTCGAGCAGGGCGCCGGCCAGGTCGTCGAGCTCCGCGTCGGCCGGGTAGCGGTGCACGGCGTCGCGCAAGTCGGCCACCAGTGAACGCTCGTGCCGCTCCCAGTCGGTCATCCGGACCGGGACGGTGTCGCTGGTGAAGATCTGCCACAGCACGTTGCGGTCGCGACCGGTGAGCGCGGCCGGGTCGCCGAGCAGGGCGGCCCACGCCCGGTTGGCGGTCAGCAACGTCCAGGTCGCGTCGTAGACGGCGAGCGGGACGTCGCCGAGCCGGTCGGCGAGCCGCTGCACGCCCTCGGTGATCTGCCGGGGCACCGTGCCACCGGGCGGCAGGGTGTGACCGGCGAGCCGGGCCAGCATGCCGTACTCCTCGTGGGTCGCCCGCAACGCCCGCGCCAGCGCCCGGACGACGTCGATGCTCGGCCGGGCCCGATCCTGTTCCAGCCGCTTGACGTACTCGGGGGACACCCCGGCCAGCCGGGCCACTTCGCCGCGGCGCAGCCCCGGTGTGCGCCGCTCGCCCTCGGCGGCCGGCAACCCCAGGTCCGCCGGGTCGGCCCGGTGCCGCCAGGCCCGCAAGACGGTTCCCAAGGTCAACTTCGTCATGGCGGCAACTATGCCCGGTGCCGGTGGGTGGTACGGACCGGGCCACTCATGATCGGCATGACCGCGCGGCCGCCCGGAAAGACAGCACGGCACCAAGTCGATCAAGGAGGTCCGACAATGAGCACGGCCATCTCTGAAAGCGGCAACATCCCGGTCAACGCCGCGAGCCCGGTGATCACGTACAGCCCCGTGGTGTTCGACGTGCCCGGCCGGCCCGCGCGGCTCGAGATCAAGGTGTCCGCCCCCGCGACCGGGACGCGGCTGCCGATCATCTTGTTGTCGCACGGCCACGGCGAGACCAATTTCATCGCCTCCCTGCACGGCAACGCGCCCATGGCCGGCTTCTACGCCGCACACGGATTCGTCGTCATCCAGCCCACTCACCTCGACGACAAGGCCCTGGGGCTGCGCGAATCCGGCCACCCCGGGGCGCCGATGTTCTGGCGCAGCCGCGTCACCGACATGCACTTCATCCTCGACCACCTCGACGAGATCGAGGCCACCGTCCCCGGGCTCGCCGGCCGGCTGGACCGCGAACGGATCGCCGCCGTCGGGCACTCGCTGGGCGGGCACACCACCTCCATGCTGCTGGGCAGCCGGGTCGACGACCCCGAGGACCCGGAGACCGGCGACCTGTCCGACCCGCGGGTCAAGGCAGGAGTCATCCTGGCCTCGCCCGGCGTCTCCGACGAGGCGACCGACGGCGTGATGATGCAGCGCGTACGGATGCTGCGGTTCGTCAACTTCGACACGATGACCACGCCCGCGCTGGTGGTGGCCGGTGACAAGGACCTCAACGAGAATTTCTCCACCCGCCTGAGCTACCGCAGCGACGCCTACACCCGGGCACCGGCGCCCAAGACCCTGCTGACCATGCACGGCGCCGAGCACATCTTCGGCGGCATCACCGGCTTCGACACGGTGGAGACCACCGACGAGAACCCGGAGCGCGTGGCCACGCTGCGCGCGCTGATCTGGGCCTACCTGCGCTCCGCCCTCTACCCCGGCGACAACGCGTGGCCGGCCGCGGTCGCCGCACTGGAGAGCGGCGCGGCCACCTCGAGCGGCAGCGTCGAATCCAAGTAGACCCTTGACGGGACCGGTCACGATCGGTGGTCCGGGCCGGGGAGGGGGCGCATGAGCTGGACGAGCCGGATCGCCGCGGCCACCCCGGCCCACCGCGACCGTACGATCGACGCCCTGCGCGCCGTGGCCATCGTGGGCGTCATCCTCGGGCACTGGCTGGTGTCGGCCGTCGTCAGTGACCCCGACCGGCCCGCCGCCTGGGAGGGCGCGAGCCCCCTGTCCGGCAGTCCGGCGCTGGTTCCGGCGACGTGGGTGCTGCAGACGCTGGGCCTGTTCTTCTTCGCCGGCGGCTACTCGTCAGCGCGCAGCCTCGGCGGCAAACCGTACCGGCCTTGGCTGACCGCCCGGCTGACCCGCCTGGCCCGTCCGGTGGCGGTGCTGGCGGCGGTCTGGGTGCCGACGATGCTGCTGCTCCGCCTGACCGGGGTGCCGGAGAGCACCCGCCACGTGGTCCAGTCCCTGATCACGCATCCGATGTGGTTCCTGCTGGTCTACGTGTTGCTGACCGCGCTCACCCCGCTGCTGCGCAAGGTCGGTCTGTGGTCCGTCGTGCCGCTGGTGGCGCTCGTGGCCCTCAGCGACGTCTCCCGGTGGAACGGCCTGGTCGCGCCGGTGGGCTGGGCGGTGCCCTACCTGCTGGGGATCGCGCTGGCCGAGGGCCGGCTGCACAGACGAGCCGGCGCGATCCTGGCCCCGGCCGGGGTCGTCGCCGGGGCGGTGCTGGTGCTGGGGCTCGGCTATCCGGCCAGCGCGGTCGGCGTCCCCGGCGACGGCTGGTCCAACCTCAACCCGCCGACCCTGTTCGCGCTGGCCCTGGCGGCGGCCCAGATCGGCGTGTTCCTGCTGCTGCGGCCCCGGCTGGCCGGCTGGCTGCAACGACCCGCGGTGTGGGCGCCGGTGGTCATGCTCAACCTGGGCGCGATGACGCTGTTCTGCTGGCATCAGAGCGCCCTGCTGCTGGTCACCGCGGGTGGGCTGGCGGCCGGCCCGCTGCCCGGCCTGCTCGACGCGCCGGACGGAGCGTGGCCGCTCTACCGGCTGGTCTGGCTGCCTGTCTTCGCCGTCGTCCTGGCCGGACTGTGGTCAGTGTTCCGGCGCTGGGAGACGGGAGACCGGCGGGCGTCAGCGCGGGTTCGAGCGGTTGAGGATATGCACACCGGCGGCGAAGCGCTGAAGGTCGGCGTCGGAGATGGTCAGCGCTGACCCGACCCTGATGTCCAGGACGGCGTCCCAGTCGGGGACGGCGACCTCGAGCCGGACCCCGTCGGCGTCGCGGGTGAGCCGCCGGCCGGGCGACGGCAGTGCGTATTCCTTGCGCAGCACCACGCTGAAGGCGCCGTCGGCGAAGCTCATCGTGGACGCGTTGACGGTGTCCGGGCTCAGGCCGGCGGGGGACCAGTCGAGCGTGAACGGCGGCAGGACGGGCACGGCCGCGCTCGTCAGCGAGTCGGCCAGCGCGACGACCTGCGGCGGGGTGTACGTGTCGTCGGTGGCCAGCTGCAGCCACTGTCCGGCCTTCTCCTGCCAGCAGAGGACGTACTGCTTGGCCGGCTTGACGTCGGTGGTGCGCAACCAGCCCGTACGACCGCGGACCTGCACTGTCGTCCCGCCGGTGATCGACGGTTTCGCCCCGGTGACGGTGACGGTGGTGTCGGCCTGCCGGCGCACGTCGGTGGCCTCGAAGAACGCGGTCGGCGTCCCCGATTCCAGCGTGGCCACGGGCGCCCGCAGACCGGCGGCGGGCGGGAGGGCGTACGGGAAGGCCGGGTCTTGGAAGCCCGGTCGCAACGTCAGCCCCTGCGCGGCCGGGAGCGGCACACTCGGCTCGGGGCGGTTGGTCAGCACGGTCGCCGTGGGTATG
The DNA here is from genome assembly GCF_016785085.1 of Paractinoplanes lichenicola. Taxonomy (GTDB): domain Bacteria; phylum Actinomycetota; class Actinomycetes; order Mycobacteriales; family Micromonosporaceae; genus Actinoplanes; species Actinoplanes lichenicola. The sequence continues at coordinate 858,385 of NZ_JAENHO010000001.1, read as the reverse complement.
CCGATGGCCAGCACCGCGGCCAGCCCGGCCAGTTGCCCGGCAAGGCGACGCCGGCGATAGCGGCCGGAACGCTGGTGCACCCGGCTCAGCAGCTCGGTGTCGGGCGGGGCGTCGGTGGCCGCGCCGTGCATGCTGCGGGCGAGCAACTGCTCGAGGTCATCCATCGCCGACCAGCCCCTTCTCGGTCATAACGGTGCGCATCTTGGCCAGGGCGCGCGAGGCCTGCGACCGTACGGTGGACTCGCCGCACTCGAGCAGCGCGGCGATCTCGGGGTCGGGCAGATCGCAGTAGAAGCGCAGCACGAGCACGGCCCGTTGCGCGCGCGGCAGGCCGGCCAGCAGCTGCCACATCTGGTCGCGGGCCAGCACCTGACTCTGCGGCTCGTCACCGGCGGCCGGCTCGGGCAGCTCGGCCAGGATCGTCTCGCGTGAGGCCCGGCGCCGCCGCCACGAGAGGAACTCCCGCAGGATCGCCTTGCGCACGTACGCCTCCGCGCTGTGCAACGCGGCGACCTTGGCCCAGCGCCGGTGCATCCTCGCCAGGACCTCCTGCACGAGGTCCTCGGCGAGGTGCGAGTCGCCGGACAGCACGTACGCGAATCGCAGCAGCGCCCAGCCGCGGGCCTGCACGAACTCGTCGAAGCTGTCCGGCTCGCTCAACAGGTCTTGAACTTGTACGTGCCCGAGCCGGGAGCGGTGACGTCGACGTCGCGCAGCACGATCGAGAGGCGGCTGCCGAACTGCGCGCAGGCCTTGGTGAAGCCGCCCTGGGTGTACTCGATCACCACTACATTGTTGCCGTACGTGGAGGTGTAGGCGTCACATTCGTCCCATTCGCCGCACTCCTCGGCCACGGCGAAGTCGAACCCGCCCGTACGGGACTCGGCCGCGCTCAGGTCGGCCGTGTTCTTCTGCCCCACGGCGAGGTTCTTACCGTGCGCGTACGCGGAGAGCGAGGCGGCGTAGGCGAGCGCGTCGGCCTTCTTGAGCCGGCCACCCGAGCGGCTGTACGAGTCGAGGTTGTCGGGCTCGACCGCCTTGAAGCCCTTGGACGCGCAGGTGTTCATCCAGCCGCCGACCACCTGGGTCAGCTCGGCCCGCTTGGCCGCGGTCGAGAAGTCCAGCAGGTATTCGTTCCAGTCGGGGTCCAGGACCGGTTTGCCCTTGCTGTCGCGCAGCACCACGGCCGGGTGATTGGTCAGCCACCACTGCTTGGCCGCGGCGTCGGCCTGCGTCTGGAAGGCGTTGACGTAGCAGATGTTGTAGAGGCCGGGGGCGACGGCGGCGGTGTAGTCGCGGCTGACCACCTTGACCCCCGCGGGCGGCTGATAGGGGCTGCCGATCTGATAGTCGAAACCGGCGTTGGCCGGCGGGGGAGCCCAGGTGGCGGCCTTCGGGGCGGGGCCCTTCTTCTCGCCCGCCTGCGCGACCCCGATGCCGGCGACGATCACCGCCAGCGCGGCGGCCACGACGACCAGCATCTTGCGCTTCCTCGACACCATGCGTGCACTCCTCGACTGATCCGCGGGCAACTCTCCCTCGAAGAACGCGGTGGGCGGCCGGAGCTGCTGCCACCACGGCCCGACTTTTTTCGTGAGCTGGCCGCGAACGGCTGAATGAACCGGAGCGTCACGTTTCGCTGTCCTTGTCCAGGGGCAACCAAATGCCGCCTGACCTGCTCGACCAACTGAGGAGTCATCGAATGAAGATCGTGAAGCTGGCGGCCGGATTTGCGGTCGGTTACGTGCTGGGCAGCCGCGCCGGCCGGGAGGCTTACGAGAAGATCTCGGCGAACGCCCGGCAGCTGCGCGAGCACCCCACCGTGCGGCAGGCGCAGGACAAGGCCACCGCGATGCTGTCCAGCGGCGCCGGCGCCGCCACCACCCGCATCCACCAGGCCGCCTCCGGTTCGTCGGACTCCTCGGACTCCTCGTCCGACTTCCCGGCCTCCACCCCGGCCGCCACTTCCGTCAGCGCTCCGGCCGGGGTGCCGGCCACGCGGACCGTGAAGAAGTCGCCCGTGCCGAAGCCGCCCGCCGTGGCCGCGCCGGTCGAGTCGTCCGGGTCGCAGCCGCTCATCTGACCGGCGTCACTCAAACCGCGGGCCGGCTCCGGCCCGCGGTTTTGTGCTCGAGAAGGCGCCGCCGCCGACGATTGGCCGCGGCCCGGCGGGGCATCCGGGTCGCATGACAGACACGCAGAACCCCTTCGCCGTGGTCACCGGCGCGTCCAGCGGAATCGGCTACGAGCTGGCCAAGCAGTTCGCCGAGCACGGCTACGACCTGCTCGTCTGCGCCGAGGACGAAGGCATCGAGGAGGCCGCGGCCGGCCTGCGCCGCGACGGGCAGAACCAGGTGACGGCCGTCCGCGCGGATCTCGCGCACTTCGAGGGCGTCGAGCACCTGTACGCGGCCATCCTCGAGACCGCCCGCCCGGTGGACGCCATCGCCCTCAACGCGGGCCGGGGCATCGGCGGCGACTTCACCCGGGAGACCACCCTGCGCGACGAGCTGAACGTGATCGACGTCAACGTGACCTCGACCGTCCACCTGGCCAAGCGGGTGCTGCCCGACATGGTGGCCCGCGACGCCGGGCAGGTGCTGTTCACGTCGTCGATCGCCTCGATGATGCCGGGCACATACCAGGCCGTCTACAACGCGTCCAAGTCGTTCGTGCAGTCCTTCGCCGAGGCGCTGCGGGCCGAGCTCAAGGACACCGGCGTGACCGTCACCGCGCTGATGCCCGGCCCGACCGACACCAACTTCTTCCACCGGGCCGAGATGGACGACACCAAGGTTGGGGCGGGTCAGAAGGACGACCCGGCCGTGGTGGCCAAGCAGGGCTTCGAGGCGCTACAGAAGGACAAGGCCAAGGTCGTCGCCGGTTCGGTCAAGACCAAGGTGCAGGGCGCCGTGTCCAAGGTGGCCCCGGACAGCGTCAAGGGCGAGATGCACCGGCGCATGGCCGAGCCGGGCTCGGGCGACTGACCCGGGCCGGGCGGCCGGTCACGGCAGCTCGGCGGCCGGCTGCACCTCCTGCACCGGGGCCTCGGCGGTGAGCCGGAAGACGTCCGAGACGGAGCCCTCGGGCAGCTGCTGCACGAGCAGCCGGCCGCCGATGTGCTCCAGCCGCATCTCCAGGTTGCCCAGGCCGCTGCCGCTGTCACCGTCGCCGTGGGCCAGCGGGCCGGCGTCGCCCAGCACCAGGCCGTCGTTGACGATCGTGAGCCGGACCCGGTCGCCGTCGATCCGGGCCGAGATCTCGCAGTACGACGCCTTGGAGTGCCGCAGCAGGTTGGTCACGCCCTCGCGCAGCACCGTGGCCAGCACCGTGGACGTCGTGCGGCCCAGCTGCTCGATGGCGTCGTGGGTGTCGACCGTGACCGCCAGCCCGGCCCCGGCCAGCATCGACTCGGCCGAGACGAGCTCGGAGCGCAGCGACAGATCGCGATAGCCGTGGGCGACCCGGCGCACGTCGGCCAGGGCCTGACGGGAGATGACGAGCACCTCGTCGACCTCCTCGCGGGCCCGGAACGGGTTCGACGGGATGAGCCGGTGGATCAGCTCGGTCTTGAGGGTGATCGCGGAGAGGCTGTAGCCGAGCAGGTCGTGCAGGTCGCGCGAGAACCGCAGCTGCTCGTTGCTGACGGCCATCCGGGCCAGGTCGGCGCGGGCCTGGTGCAGCTGGTCGACCAGGCCGGTCAGCCGGCTCAGCCCGTAGACCACCAGGCCGGTCAGCGCGGTCGTCTGGCACATGTAGACCAGGTCGACGACGTCCATGTCGTTGAGGATGCCGGGCACGAGCAGGCTCAGCGTGATCAACCCGTACAGCGTCCAGCCGGCCCGGGGCGGCAGGAGCAGCAGCACCGAGCCGGCGAAGAACCCGGCCATGGCCCCCCAGGACACGCCGAACCAGATCAGCGGCAGGTACGACAGCAGGCCCTGGGCGGTCAGGGTGAGCAGCTTGGTGCGCAGCCGGGCCTCGGACCGCCGGGGCGCCGAGTGCCACAGCTGCAGCAGGAAGACCGGCACCAGGCAGAGCAGGGCGAACGTGAGCTGGACCGGGTTGAGCCGCTGGGACAGGATGTTCAGCAGCGTGATGCCCAGATAACAGACCAACGCGGCCACAAGAACACCTTGGGCGGTTCTTGTGGCCACGCTGCTGTGGTCCTGTGGCGGACCGGACCGTAGGGGAGACCACTTCGGACGCGGGGGAGACCTGTGCCGATCGGTTTCTTCCATCCCTGGTCCGAGCCCCCCGAGTGTCTTCAATCCAGTTCGGATGCAACCGGTGACACTCTAGTAGTGCTCCGTCATGATCGTGTTTCGCCACGGGATACTTCGGGGGTTACTCTTAGCGGTTCTGTCCACTTTCGTCATGGTGTCGGCCGCCCGCAATCGACGCAGAGTTACCCGCGTCACACAAAGAGCGGGATCGGGTTCAATTCCTCGTACGGGGTGGGTCGTTCGAGACGGCCCAGCTCGACCGGCACGTCGAAGAGCCGGCCCGGCGCGTACCGGGCCCAGAAGTGCCGCAGCCCCGGGACGATCACCTTGACCACCGGCAGGCCGACGTCCGGGCGGGTCTGATCGAGGACGAGCAGCTCCAGGCCCTTGCCGCGAACCAGCTCGGTCATGGCGGTGACGTCATCGAGCAGGTCCGGGCGGGCCGTGTAGCTCCAGTCGCCGGGGGTCCGGGGCCGGACGGCGGGGTCGGGCATCAGATACGGCTGGTTGGCCAGCGTCGCCTGCCGCCACCAGCGCACCGGGAGCGGATCGGTGATGCCGTACTCGCCGCCGGCACGGCCCGCCCCCACTGCCGGCAGCAGCTGCCCCATCTCGGTCAGCGCGCGCCGCAGCGCGATCGCCGGGTCGAGGTGGGCCCCGAAGCCGAACACGATGTCCTCGGTGAACCCCTCCGTACGCCGCGACAGCGCCACGATCGCGGGGATGCCGAAGTCGGCGGTGAGGTCCAGCGCCCACACCTCGCGGCCCAGCTTGCGATAGCCGTCGCGCAGCCGCTCGATGTACGGCTCGTCGAACGCGCCGAGGTCGATCGCGGGCTGCCGGGTGCGGTTGTACCACCAGAGGGCGACGGCGTCCCGCTCCACCAGCTCCAGGAAGCCCTGCAGCAGGGCGTCCTCGGGGCTGCTGCCGGCCGCGTTGCCGTTGGAGTCGGCGTACGGGCCCTGCGGCGCGGCCGAGCCGGACGGGAAGTAGAGCATCGACGTGGGCAGGAGCCGGTGCCGCTGCTCGGTCAACGACCACACGGGCGTCCACTTGACCGGCCGGTTCTCGTCGAACGGCTCGGGCACGTGGTGGAAGGGCGAGCCCGAGCGGTTCCACCTGTCCCGCTCGCGGAACTGCCGGTCCGCGTACAGCTGGCTGGTGTTGGGGTGCAGGGCCGCCTCGCCCAGGCCGCGCAGGGAGTCGATCACGACCGGCTCGTCGCCGTGCCGGGTGCCGCTGAACCGCTCGACCGCCTCGCACAGCGCGCTGGTGCGGGCCTCGGTGTCGGTCAGGCCCTTGCCGCCGCTGACCGAGCGCAGCCCGGCCCGGCCCCGCATCGCGACGTTGCGCCCCGAGACGTAGGTGGTGGCGAACTCCGGCGCCCCGGGGGAGGGTTCGAGCCCGGGCACGATCCCGGTGACCGGGCTGACCAGATGCTCGTACCGTTTGAGCAGCTGATCGGGGCTGAGCGCGCGATGGCCGCTGCCGCCGTGCCCGGCCTTGGGCCGCGACCGCGGGACGAACGGCCCGAGCACGCGCCGGCCGGTCAGCCCGGGGTCGCCGCAGGACGGGCACTGCGGGATGCGCGGCACGGCGTGCACGCCGATGCGCAGGTTGAGGGTGTCCATCGTGCGGATCGAGCCCTGATCGGCGTAGCGCAGGCCGGCCAGCCACTTGGCCGCCTCGAGCACCGCGCTCTGGGTGGCCATCACGCGACCCGCCGACAGCGAGGCGGCCGGCCGGCCGATCGGGCCGTCGAGGCCCAGGGCCTGCTGCAGCGAACCGTCGTAGCCGCGGTGCCGCTTGAGCCGGGCGGCCAGGCACGTCCAGCAGGGGCCGTCGTCGGGCCGGAAGAACGGGCCGACCCACGGCTCGTAGCCGCACAGCCGGGTGAGCAGCCACGGCCGGCCCGCCGCCCGGTGCTCGGCGTCGACCCGCTCCAGCTCCGGGGAGAGGTAGTCGTCGCACAGCACCAGGGTGAGGTCCGCGTCCGCGTCGGTCACGGTCAGGCCGGAGTCGGCGCCCGCGGCGAGCACCGGCGCGGCGTCGACGCCGGCCAGCGGCAGGATCCGGAGCCGGGTGGTCGCCAGCCCCGCCACGGCCCGGGCGCCGTCCAGGCCGGCCAGGTCCCAGTACGCCTCGGCGACCGGGTCGGCGCCCGGCGCGCGGCTGCCGAAGCGGAGCAGGCCGGCCTCGCGCAGCAGGTGCAGCCCCGCCTGCACCTGCTCGGCGTTCAGGGCGGGCGCGGCGTCGTGCAGGATCTCGGCGAGTGACCGGGTGCCGTCGAGCAACGGGACCAGCACGTCGGCCAGCGTGCCGTGCACGGTGGTCATCCCCCCGCGGGAGACCAGGTAGGTCGCCTCGCCCGGGACGGTGGCCGGGCGCAGGTGGCGCCGGAAACCGACGAGCGTGGCGTCGTCGAGGGTGGCGGTCGTCGTGGAACCCGAAGTCAAATCCACGACTCCGCCACCGCCTCGCCCTCGGCCGCCACGGTGGACGCGGTGGCGCAGAACGTGAACGAGGTGGTATCCGGGCCGGGCTGTGCGCAGAAGGTGAATGCGGCCTCCGCCGGGCCGGGCTGCGCGCAGAACGTGAACGTGGCCTCCGCCGGGCCGGGCTGGGCGCAGAACGTGAAAGCAGGGGTGTCCGCCGGGCCCGGCTGCGCACAGAATGTGAACTGGGCGTTGTCGGCCGGGCCCGGCTGGGCGCAGAACGTGAACTGAGCGGTGTCGGTGGGGCCCTCCTGGGCACAGAAGGTGAACTGGGCCGCGGTGGCTTCCGTGCCGGAGGTGAACAGCATCGTGGAGCCGCCGGCGTGGTCGAGGGTTTCGATCACGAGGAGCGGACGTGTGGGGGCTGCCGTGGTGATACGCGCCGAGGTGGGGGTATTACGGCTGGCAGTGGCCCTGGCGTGGCTCATCCGAGAGTTCCTCACTGACGTGGATGAATGTTTCTCCGATGCCAGAATTTTTGCGCCCGCCAGGACCACACGAACAGTGTCGGGTTCATCGACCGAGGGTGAAGTTCTCACTCACGCCGGGGGTCCGGCCTCCACCAGTCGCCGACTGAGGGGTTCCCACCAGCTTCGGTTGTCCCTGTACCACCGGACAGTCTCGGCCAAACCCTCCTCGAAGCTCTTTCTCGGCCGGTAGCCGAGCTCCTCGCGGATCTTCGTGCAGTCGACCGAGTAGCGGCGGTCGTGGCCCTTGCGATCCTCGACGTATTCGACGCTGGTGTCCCAGTCGGCCCCGCACGCCTCGAGCAGCAGCCCGGTGAGTTCCTTGTTGGAGAGCTCGGTGCCGCCGCCGATGTTGTAGACCTCGCCGGCCCGGCCCCGGGTGCGGACCAGCTCGATGCCCTGCACGTGGTCGTCGATGTGCAGCCAGTCGCGGACGTTGCCGCCGTCGCCGTACAGCGGGACCTTCTTGCGATCGAGCAGGCTGGTCACGAACAGCGGGATGACCTTCTCGGGGAAGTGGTGGTGCCCGTAGTTGTTGGAGCAGCGGGTGACGCGGACGTCCAGGCCGTGGGTGCGGTGGTACGACAGCGCGATCAGGTCGCTGGACGCCTTGGCCGAGGAGTACGGCGAGTTGGGCCGCAGCGGGTCCGTCTCGGGCCAGGAGCCCTCGTCGATCGAGCCGTAGACCTCGTCGGTCGAGATGTGCACGAAGACCTTGATGCCCGTACGGTGGGCGGCGTCGATCAGCGTGTGCGTGCCGACCACGTTGGTGCGGACGAACTCCGCGCCGCCGTCGATCGACCGGTCGACGTGCGACTCGGCGGCGAAGTGCACCACCTGGTCGTGCTCGGCCAGCAGCCGGGTCACGAGTTCGGCGTCGCAGATGTCGCCGCGCACGAAGGTGAAGCCCGGGTGCCCGCGCACCTCGTCCAGGTTGGCCAGGTTGCCGGCGTAGGTCAGCTTGTCCAGCACGGTGATCGTGACATCGCCGGGGCCGTCGGGCCCGAGCAGCGTCCGGACGTAGTGCGAGCCGATGAAGCCCGCCCCGCCGGTCACCAGGATCCGGGTCGTGGTGGTCATGACGGAACCGGCACCTCACTGTGGTCGGACGGGGTCGGGGTGGTCCACCGGTTGACCGGCACCGGACGCCCGGCGAACCGGTTCATGGCCACGATCGAGTCGCTGAGGTCCTCGAAGCCGAGCTCCCGATAGATCGGCGCGCCCTGCCGGGAGGCGAACAGGCCCACCCGCTCGCAGCCCGCCGCCAGGAAACGCTCGGTCAGATGGTGGGTCAGGGTGCCGCCGATGCCCCGGCCGCGGTAGGCGGGCAGGGTGGACAGGGCGATGAGGAAGCCCGCGACCGTCGCCGGGGAGTCGGGGGTGGGGAAGCGGGACCTCAGCTCGCCGGTCGCCGCGCCGGCGACGACCCCGTCGACCTCGGCGAGGTAGGCGTGGAAGGTGGGATCGTCGGAGAGGCGGCGCCGCGTCATCTCCTCGCAGGCCGGCATCCAGTCCGTGGGATGCGGGCCGTTGATGGTGTCGTGCATGACGCGGCGCAGCTCGGTGAGGATCGTGGCGTCGGCCGGGGTGGCCGCTCGGATCGTGAACATGCTCGGACTCCTTCGGGGCCGGGCGAGGGGCTCGGTCAGGCGGCGGTATCGGGTCAGGCGGCGGGTATCGGGTCAGGCGGCGCGGAGGACCAGCTTCGGCAGCCGTCGTGAGGCCACGTCCGTGACGTACGCGCCGTAGTCGGTGCCCCGCATCTCCTCGCCGAGGCGCAGGCACTGCTCGGGGGTGATGAACCCGCGGTTGAGGGCCACCTCCTCGATGCAGGCGATCCACTCGCCCTGCCGCTGCTCGACCAGCTGGACGTACTGCGCCGCCTGCAGCAGCGAGTCGTGGGTGCCCATGTCGAGCCAGGCGAACCCGCGGCCGAGCTCGGTCAGCCGGGCCCGGCCCTGGGCCAGGTAGGCCAGGTTGACGTCGGTGATCTCCAGCTCGCCCCGCGCCGACGGGGAGAGGTTCTTGGCGATCCCGACGACGTCGCTGTCGTACAAGTAGAGCCCGGTGACCGCGAGGTTGGAGCGCGGGTGGCGGGGCTTCTCCTCCAGCGACAGCAGCCGGCCGTCGGCGTCGATCTCCCCGATCCCGTAGCGCTGCGGATCCCGTACGCGGTAGCCGAACAGCGCGGCGCCGTCGAGCCTCCGTACGGCGTCGTCGAGCAGCACCGAGAACCGCGGCCCGTGGAAGATGTTGTCGCCCAGCACCAGCGCGACCTGGTCGTCGGAGATGAAGTCGGCCCCGATCAGGAAGGCCTCGGCGATGCCGCGAGGCTGGTCCTGCTCGGCGTAGGAGATGTTGAGGCCGAGCCGGGAACCGTCCCCGAGCAGGGCCCGGAAGCTGTCCGAGTGGTCCCGGGACGAGATCACCAGGATGTCCTGGATGCCGGCCAGCATCAGCACCGAGAGCGGGTAATAGATCATCGGCTTGTCGTAGACCGGGAGGATCTGCTTGGACAACGCGCCGGTCAGCGGGCGCAGCCGGGTGCCGCTGCCGCCGGCGAGGATGATGCCCTTCATCTCAGCGTTCCTTCCATTCCTGCTCGAGCCGGGTGCTCACCTCGTACAGCGGCAGCAGGCCCTGCTCCGCGGCCTGGGCCAGCGTGGGCGCCACGGTGTCGCGCTCCGAGTAGATCGGGGTGAGGTCGGCCGGGATCGGCAGGTCCAGCGCCGGGTCGGTGACCGAGATCGCCAGCTCGTTCTGGGCGACATAGCTGCTGGTGACCATGTAGGACATCACCGTGTCGTCCTCCAGCGCGACGAACGCGTGGCCCAGGCCGACCGGGAAGTACATGGCGCGGAAGTCGTGCTGGTCCATCAGCACCACGTCCCACTTGCCGAAGGTCGGCGAGCCGACCCGGATGTCGACCACGATGTCGAGGGCGGAGCCCTTCGGGCAGTAGACGTACTTGGCACAGCCGGGCGGGGTCAGCGTGTAGTGCACGCCGCGCACGACGCCACGCTTGGACCGGCTGTGATTGGTCTGCGCCACCGGGAAGCTCGTGTTGCCGGTGGCCTCGGTGTAGGCGGGGCCCTGGAACGGCGAGAGGAACAACCCGCGCCCGTCGGGGAAGACGGTCGGGGTGAACTCCAGCGCTCCGGCCACGGCCAGCTCACGAACCTTCATCACAGCACCTCCCGGAGGGCGGCGATGACCTTGTCCTGCAGACCGGAGGGCAGCGCCGGATACATGGGCAGCGAGAAGATCTCGCCCGCGAGCTTCTCGGTGACCGGCAGCGAGCCCTCGGCGTACCCGAGGTGGGCGAAGCCCGTCATGGTGTGGACCGGCCACGGGTAGCTGATGTTGAGGCTGATGTCGTACGCCTTGAGCGCCTCGATGATCCGGTCGCGCTCGGGGTGCCGCACCACGTAGACGTAGTAGCTGTGCGTGTTGCCCTCGTTGACCTTGGGCAGCACCAGCTCGGTGTCGCCCAGCGCCTCCTGGTAGCGGCGGGCGACCTCGCGGCGGCCGGCCACGTAGGCGTCGAGCCGGGTCAGCTTGCGGCGCAGGATCTCGGCCTGCACCTCGTCCAGGCGGCTGTTGTGGGCCGGGGTCTGGACGGTGTAGTAGACCTTCTCCATGCCGTAGTAGCGCAGCTTGCGCAGCTCGGCGTCGACGTCGGCCCGCGAGGTGACCACGGCGCCGCCGTCGCCGTAGGCGCCGAGCACCTTGGTCGGGTAGAACGAGAACGCGGCGGCGTCGCCGGTGGTGCCGGCCAGCTTGCCCCGCTGGGTGGCGCCGTGCGACTGCGCGCAGTCCTCCAGGATCGCCAAACCGTGCCGGTCGGCGATGGCCTTGAGCGCGTCCAGGTCGACGCACTGGCCGTAGAGGTGCACCGGCAGCAGCGCCTTGGTCCGCTCGGTGATCGCCGCCTCGACCTGGCTGACGTCGATCAGGTAGTCGTCCTCGTTGACGTCGACGAAGACGGGGGTGGCGCCGGTGCCGTCGATCGCGATGACGGTGGGGGCCGCGGTGTTGGACACCGTGATCACCTCGTCGCCCGGACCGACCCCGAGGGCCTGCAGGGCGAGCTTGAGCGCGTTGGTGCCGTTGTCGACACCGACGCAGTGGCCGGCCCCGTGATACGCGGCGAACTCCTGCTCGAAGCCCTTGACACTGTCGGCGAGCACCAGCGCGCCGGAGGAGAAGACCTTGTCGACGGCGTCGAGGATGTCCTCGCGCTCGTTGTAGTACTCGGGCAGGTAGTCCCATACATAAGTGGTCATGTGTCGTCCTTCTGTGTCGTCGTTCCGGTCCTGCGGAGCCGGGACAGTCAGCGGTGGTGCGACAGGGCGGTCACCGTGCGGCTCAGGCCCTCGTCGAGAGGGACCCGGGGCAGCCAGCCGGTCGCCGTGCGGAACGGGGTGGAGTCGATGGTCACGCTCAGGAAGTCGGTCCGCGGGGCGTGCGCGGGCGGCTGCACCGAGACGACCGGGACGGCCGTCCCGCCGGTCCGGGCGGCCGCGAGCCGGGCCACCGTGCGGAAGACGTCGCCCAGCGCGTCGCCGCGGCCGGCGCCCAGCAGCCAGGCCCGCCCGGCCAGCTCGGCCGGGTGGTCCACGGCGGCGACGAACGCGGCGGCGATGTCGGCGATGTGGACCAGGTCGCGGCGGACGGTGCCGTCGTGCCACAGGGTGATCTCCTGGCCGTCGAGCGCCCGGCGGGCCATCGCCGCGACCACCCCGCGGTCGGCGGTGCCGGGCACGGTGCCCTCGCCGAACACCGTGGGCAGCCGGAGGCCGACCCCGCGGACCAGCCCGGCCTCGCTCGCCGCGAGCAACAGCCGTTCCGCGGTCAGCTTCTGCTCGTCGTAGACCGTGCCCGGCCGGTCCGGCTCGGTGCCGTCCAGCGGTTCCCGCGGCGGGGCGCCGACCTGTGAGGCGGCCCCCGCGTAGATCACCAGCGGCGGCCGGTCGGGGTTCGCGGCCACGTCCAGCAGGTCGCGCATCACCCCGACGTTGACCCGCTCGCCGTCGGGTTCGGCCGCGGCGCGCCAGCCGCCCTCGCACAGCAGCGTGTGGATCACGACGTCGGCGTCCTTGACGGCGGCGGCCAGGGCGGCGCGGTCGGTGAGGTCGGCGGTGACCACCTCGACCTCGGCCCGGGCCCCCGCCGGCCCGACGGCGGGCCGCCGGGCCACCGCGCGCAGGCGCAGGTCGCGTCCCGCCAGCGCGGCGAGCACGGCCGAACCCACAAAGCCGGTGGCGCCGAGCACGGTCACCAGGGGCCGGTCGGTCGGTTCCGTTGTCATGCAATGCCTCCCAGAGCGGGCGGATGGATGCGGATCCGGCCGGGGCGTGGGGGCGCCCACGGGCCGAATCCGTTCGCCCGATGGTGGTGCGGCGCGATCGGGTGCGGGCGGAGAAGCGCTGGAGGCGGGCGTGATCCGGACGGGCCGGGTCGCGGCTCGACCGGCGCTTGAGTCGGCTTGCCTAGCTTGAGCGCGATGACCCGCGAAGTCGGAAGGAAGTCCCTGAATGAGTACTGACACAGTTGCCGCCGGCCGCGGTGCGGCCGGGGCGGGGAAGTCCCCGGGCATGGCAATCCTGATCACCGGTCTGGCCTCCTTCATGGCGGGCCTCGACAACCTGGTCGTCGTCACCGCGCTGCCCACCATCAGGGAGAAGCTCGGGGGCAGCCTCGAGGAGCTGGAATGGACGATCAACGCCTACACGCTGTCGTTCGCCGTGCTGATGATGTTCGGCGCCGCCCTCGGTGACCGGTTCGGCCGCCGCCGGATGTTCATCGCCGGGCTGGCGGTCTTCGCCGGCGCGTCGGCCGCGGCCGCCCTGGCCCCGGGCATCAACGAGCTGATCGCGGCCCGCGCGGTGCAGGGCGCCGGCGCCGCCGTCGTCATGCCGCTCTCGCTGACCCTGCTCACCAGCGCCGTCCCCGCCGCCAAGCGGGGCGCCGCCCTGGGCATCTACGGCGCGCTCAACGGCCTGGCCATCGCCGGCGGCCCGCTGATCGGTGGCGTCGTGGTGCAGCACGTGTCCTGGCAGTGGATCTTCTGGATCAACGTGCCGGTGGCCCTGGTGCTGGCCCCGCTCGCCTGGCGCCGGCTGGCCGAGAGCCGCGGCCCCAACAACCACCTCGACCTGCCGGGCACCGTGCTGGTCAGCCTGGGCATCCTCGGCCTGGTCTTCGGCCTGATCCGGGCCAACGGCCACGGCGGCTGGACCGACCCCCAGGTGCTGGGCTCGCTGGCCGGCGGGGCCGTGCTGCTCTTCCTTTTCGTCCAGTGGGAGCGGCGCACCAGCGCGCCGATGCTGCCCATGAGCATGTTCCGCAACCGGGCCTTCAGCGCCGTCAACGCCGGCGGCCTGCTGATGTCGGCCGGCATGTACGGCGTGGTCTTCCTGATCACGCAGTTCATGCAGACCATCCAGCTCATGTCGCCGACCGAGGCGGGGGTGCGGATGCTGGCCTGGACCGCCATGCCGCTGCTGGTGGCGCCGGTCGCGGGCATCCTGTCCGACAAGCTCGGCGGCCGGCCCGTCGTGGTCTTCGGGCTCTCGCTGATGGCCGCCGCGTTCGCCTACTGGGCGCTGATCATGACCCCGGACGCGTCGTACGCCCTGCAGCTGCCCGGCTACATCCTGGGCGGCGTGGGCATCGCCTGCTTCTTCGCCCCGCTGCTCAACCTCACGATGAGCTCCGTCGCGGTCGCCGAGCAGGGCATCGCCTCGGGCTCGACGTCGGCCACCCGGGAACTGGGCGCGGCGCTCGGCGTGGCCGCCCTGGCCAGCGTCTTCACCCACAACGGCGGCTACGCCTCGGGGCAGGACTTCGTCGACGGCTTCGTGCCCGCCCTGTGGGTGGGTTCGGCGGCCCTGGTGCTGGCCGCGATCGTGATGTCCTTCGCCAAGCGGCCCGCCTCCCTGGGGGAGCAGCCCGTCGTCGCGGCGGACAGCCCCGAGCTCACCCCGGAGACGGTCGGACCGGCCCGCTGAGCCGGGAACCCGTCAGCAACCCCATCCGTCATCCCGTCATCGGCAGAAAGGCCGTCCGCGACATGAGGGTTCTCTTCGCCAGCCTCGGAAACTACGGACACATCTTCCCCCTGGTGCCGCTGGCCCAGGCGGCGCAGTCGGCCGGGCACGAGGTCTGGTTCGCCACCAGCGAGCAGTTCCACCCGATCCTCGAGAAGGCGGGTCTGCGGCCGGTCGCCGCGGGTCTCACCGTCCCCGAGGCGTACATCGAGGCCGCGGGTGGCCGGGCCGCGATGGCGGCCAACGGTCCCACCAAGGCCAGCGACATCCCGGCCGAGGTGATGGCCCACCTGAGCGTGAAGGTCTTCTCCTCGGTGCTGCCGCGCAGCGTGGCCGCCGACCTGGCCCCGGTCCTCGGCTCCGTCCGGCCCGACCTCGTCGTCTACGAGACCAACAACACGGGCGCGGCGTTCGCGGCCGCCGAGGCGGGGGTGCCCGCCGTGAGCCACGGCATCGGCCGGGTCTCGTCCGACGCCACCATGGACCCGCTGTTCCAGCAGGAGCTGATCGCCACCGCGATCGACCTCGGGGTGATCGGCAAGATCGGCCAGACCCGTACGCTGGGCAACCCGCACCTCGACATCTGCCCGCCCTCGGTGCAGAACCCGGACTTCCTGAGCTCGGGCATCGAGGTGATCCCGCAGCGGCCCGTCGCCTTCGCCGAGCCGGGCGAGCTGCCCGCGCACGTCACCGAGGGCGAGGGCCCGCTGGTCTACCTCAGCCTCGGCACCGTGCTCGGCTCCGCGGAGCTGCTGCGCACCGCGATCGACGGCCTGCTGCCGCTGAACGTGCGGGTGCTGGTCGCGACGGGCCCGGTCGTCGACCCGGCCGAGCTGGGCGAGCTGCCGGAGCGGGTCGTCGCGCTGCCCTGGGTGCCGCAGCCCGACGCGCTGCGGCTCGCCACCGCCGTCGTCCACCACGGCGGCGCCGGCACGACGCTGGCCGCGCTGGCGGCCGGCCTGCCCCAGCTGATCCTGCCGCAGCCCGGGGACGGCCCCGGCAACGCGGCCGCGGTGCAGGCCACCGGAGCCGGCAGCCTGCTGCCGGCCCCGGACGTGTCGGCCGAGGCGGTCGAGACCGCGGTGCGGGCCTTGCTCACCGACGACTCCTACCGCGAGGCGGCCCGCGGGGTCGCCCGGGAGATCGCGGCCATGCCCGAGCCCGCCGAGACGGTCGCGCGGTTCGGAGAGTTCGTCCGCTGAGCGTTCCCCCGATGCCTGGTGCCCCGCGACTTTTGCCGGAGTCGCGGGGCACAGGCGTTCTCCAGGGTGGCTCGACCGCCGTCGGCCAGGCTCAGAGCCACCGTCCCCCCGCGAACCAACCGAGAGGTCAGCATGTCGAACAACCACCACGAGCTCGTCCAGCACTTCGCCGACATGATCAACAAGCGTGACGTCAGCACCATGCCCGAGCACACCGCGGCCGGGCACATCGACCACAACCCGGGGGTGGCCGACGGCATCGAGGCCAACACCGCCTTCTGGACCCAGGTGTTCACCGCCTTCCCCGACATCGAGGTCGTGGTGCACGACGTCGTCGCCGAGGGCGACCGGGTGGTCGGCCGGCTCGAATACACCGCGACCCACCAGGGCCCGTTCCTCGGCATCCCGGCCACCGGGCGCACGGTGAACTTCCAGTCGATCGACATCTGGCGGGTCGAGGACGGGCTGTTCGCCGAGCACTGGGACCAGCTGAACATGGACGACCTCTTCCGGCAGCTGGGCGTGGGCGCGCCCCAGGCCGCCTGAGCACCGGCGCCGACACGCTTGCGCCCGCCACCCCGGAACAGGGGTGGCGGGCGCAAGCGCGTGCCGGCCTCAGCCGAGCTCGGCCGCGAGGCGGTCCAGACCCATCGGGCCGAGGTCCAAAGCCTTGGTGTGCCAGCGCTTCAGGTCGAAGCCGGGCCGGCGGCTCGCGGTCTCACGGGCGGCGAGCCAGGCCCGCTCGCCGAGCTTGTACGAGATCGCCTGGGCCGGCCAGCCGAAGTAGCGCAGCACCTCGGGCGTGAGCCGGCGGTCCGCGGTGCGGGCGCGGTCCCGCAGCACGTCCCGGGCGGTGTCGAAGGTCCAGCGCGAGCCGTCGGGCAGCGGCAGGTCGAGGTGCGCGCCGATGTCGATCACCACCCGGGCCGCGCGCCGGGCCGCGCCGATCAGCATGCCGAGACGTGAGCCGGGCTCGGTGAACCAGCCGAGCTCGTCGGCCAGGCGCTCGGCGTACAGGCCCCAGCCCTCGGTGTAGCCGTCGACGGCATACACCCGGGTGAACCGGGACACCCGGTCGCCGGCCAGCCGCATCGCGCCGATCTGCAGGTGGTGACCGGGGATGCCCTCGTGGAACACCGCGGTCAGCTCGTTCCACACGGCGAAGCGCCGCCGCCCGGCCACCGGCCACCAGGTGCCGCCCGGCCGGCTCAGGTCCTCGCTCGGCTCGGTGTAATACGGCGAGCCGGAGGAGGAGTCGCGAGCCAGCCGCACGGCCAGAGCGCGCAGCGGGGGCGGGATGTCGAAGTGGGCGCCGTCGAGGTCGTTCATGGTCTGCTCGTGCTTCGCGAGCAGCCAGGCCAGGTAGGCGTCCTCGCCGTCGACGCTCCCGGTCGCGTCGAGGATCTCGATGGCCTCGTCGACCGTCGCGCCCGCCTTGACCTGCTGCGCCTCCGCGGCCATCTCGGCCTCGATCCGGGCCAGCTCGTCCCAGCCCCAGTGGTACGCCTCCTCGGCGTCCAGCGCCATGCCGAGGCTGAGCCGGGCCTCCACCCGATAGCGCTCGGCGCCGACCCCGTCCGCGCCGGCGGCCTTGGGGGCGTAGTCCTCGCGGAGGTAGCGGGCCAGATCCTGATAGCTCCGGTACGCGGCGGCGGCCGCCGAGGCCAGCTCGCCGGCCAGCGGGCCGTCACCGTGCTCGGCCAGCAGCCGGTCGTGCGCGCCGACGGTGTCCTCGGCCTGGCCGGCCAGCGCCAGCGCCTGCCGGCGGGCGGCCGGCAAGCCCCGGCTGAGGCCCAGCGTGAGGCTCTGCCGCAGGCCGGTCAGCATCCCGGGGACCGCGGCGAGCCGAGCGGCCAGGTAACGCCAGTCGGACTCGTTGCGGCGGGGCAGCAGCTCCGTGCTCACCCGCAGCTTGTTCACCAGGCCGAACGGCACCCGGACCATCCGCAGCGGCTCGCCGATCTCGTGCCAGGCGCGCTGGGCCTCGAGCCGTTCACGCAGGTGCTCGGCGGCCAGGCGGTCGTCCGGCGACTCCGGGGTCAGGCCGGCGAGCCGGGTCAGGGTCGAGGTGATCAGCTCGTGGCGGGCGGCGTGGCCGTCCGGACCGAAGTCGGTGGCCGCGCCGCCCGGCTCGGGCACGCTCACGCCGAGGAACCCGGCGTCGACCGGATCGAGCTCGGCGGCCCGCCGCACGTACTCGTCGCAAAGGTCGAAGATCTGCGTCATCGCGTGAGGCTATGTGCCAGTCCTCGACTGCCGGTCGACCCGTTTACCGCAGCCGGCCCGCCGCACCGCTCGCGCGCAGGGCGGTCAGCAGCGTACGGGCCTCGATGTTGACGTAGTTGCCGTGCCGCAGCAGGTCGCCGAGCTGTTCCTCGGTCACCCAGACGAACTCCTCGGGCACCTCGACCGGGAACTCGTCGCCGACCTCGATCAGCTGATAGCGGGTGTCGGCGCGGTGGAAGCGGCCGCCCTCCTCGGACTGCACCGAGCCGAACAGGATCCGGTCCCGCGGCGCGTCGAGCACCACGTCCAGATAGCGCGGCCGGTCCGCGGCGGGCAGGGAGAGCGCGTGGCCCGGCTGGCACTGCACCGTCGGCGCGAGCTCGGCCACGTTGAGCACCCCGGCCTCCGTACGGGCGTGGGCCAGCAGATGCGGCACGCCGCCGATCCGGCGTACGACGAACGCGGCCAGCCCCTGCTCGGCCGGCGCGAGCAGCGGCTGGGACCAGCGGGTGACCTCGCGGCTGTCGGCCCGGATGTCCGCGGCGATCAGGGAGAAGTGCTGACCGGAGCGGTGCCCGATCTCGTCGCCGGTGCGCCGCCAGTCGCGGACGTCGGCCAGCGGCACGGAGCGCTGGACGAATTCCCGGCGCGCCCGCACCTCGGTGAGCCGGCTGAGGACCTCCTGCTTCGAGTGCAGCGCGACGCCGCCGAGGGCGAACGAGGGCAGCTGCGACAGCACCGTACGGGCGTCCATGTTGAGCACGTTGTCCTCGTGCATCAGCCGGTAGATCTGGCCGAGGGTGAGCCACACGAAGTCCTCGTGCTCGGGCACGTCGCCGAACGCCTCCACGACCACGTTGCGGTTGCGCTTGCGCAGGAACCAGGAGCCCTGCTCCGACTGCAGCGAGTCGAAGAGCACCCGGCTGCCCCGGCGCGGCGGCACGAAATACTCCAGGTGGCGCACCGCCGAGCCGCCGTGCACCCCGGTGTAGTTGCTGCGGGTGGCCTGGACCGTCGGCGACAACTGCACCGTGTCGATGTTGCCGGGCTCCATCTTGGCCTGCATCAGGCAGTGCAGGACGCCGCCGAACTCCTTGACCACGATGCCCAGGATGCCGATCTCGGGCTGGTTGATGATCGGCTGCGTCCAGCTCGTCTCCCGCCCGTTCCAGGCGGTACGCACGTGCAGGCCCTCGATCGAGAAGAACCGCCCGCTGCGGTGCACGAGGTTGCCGGTGCCGTCCTGGAAGTGCCACCCGGCGAGCTCGGCGAACGGGATGCGCCGGACGTCGTAGCGGCGGGACTGCCGCTGGGCGGCGAACCAGCGGCGGAACTCGGTGTCCGGGGTGACGGCGCTGTCCGGTTCCTGCGCGGACCGGGCCAGACGCAGCCGCAGGCCGGCGGTCGTCTCGGCGGGCGCCGTGGAGCTCGCGGTCATCGTCATGGATCTCTCCTTCATCGGGATCGCACCACGACCTTCATGCCGCATCCCTCTCGCCCGCGGCTGGAGACGGCCTCGAGCACCTCGCCCGGCATATGAATCCGTCATATCGAGGGCAGGAAAGAGGCACTCGACAGGGGGGAGTGAGGCACTGTCCGGCCGGTGGGCCCCGGTGGGACCTTCAAGGTCCGAGACAAAGACAAGGGGGCCCGCATGCGAATTAACGTTCTGGGGTCTTTGGACGCCGAGCTGAGGGGCGTGTCGATCCTGCCCACGGCAGCGAAACCGCGCCAGATCCTGACCCTGCTAGCCATCTACGCCAACCAGGTCCTGCCGGTCTCCGCGCTGATGGAGGAGATCTGGGGCGACAACCCGCCGCGCAGCGCGCTGACCACGCTGCAGACCTACATCCTCCAGCTCCGGCGCTGCATGGAGACCGCGCTGGGCGGCGAGCCCGGCGGCTCCAAGGAGCTGCTGCTGACCCGGCACGGGGGCTACCTGCTGCACACCGAGCCGGGCAACGTCGACGTGCACGAGCACGACCGGCTCGCCACCCTCGGCCAGCGCGCCTTCGACCGGGGCGAGCACGAGCAGGCCGCCGAGCTGTTCGGGCGGGCCCTCGGCCTGTGGCGCGGCCCGGCCCTGGTCGACGTGCGTACCGGCCCGCTGCTGGAGATCGAGGCCATGCGGCTGGAGGAGAGCCGGCTCGGGGTGCTCGAGCGGCGGATCGACGTCGAGCTGCGGCTCGGCCGGCACGCCGGGCTGCTCACCGAGCTCACCGCGCTGACCGCCCGGCACCCGCTGCACGAGGGGCTGCACGCGCAGTCCATGGTGGCCTTCTATCGGGCCGGGCGGCCCTCGGCGGCGCTCGACGCCTTCCAGAACCTGCGCACCCACCTCGTGGAGGAGCTGGGCATCGAGCCCTCGCAGCGGCTGCAGCACCTGCAGCGGGCCGTGCTCGGCAGCGACCCGGCGCTGGACGTCGACGCCGGGACCGGGCGGGTGCTCGACCGCTTCACCGGGTGACCGGGGACGGGGGAGTCGTGCGAGCGCTGTTCTCCGCGGGCTCCGGCACGTCGTCCCTGCTGCGCATGGTGCTGCTGGCCAGGGCGCTGCACACGGCCGGCCACGAGGTCCGCGTCTGCTGTCCGGCCCGGCTGCGCGATCGCGTGACCCGGGCCGGACTGGTCCCCGGGCCGGCCGACCCGTGGCAGTTCAGTCAGGCCTGGGGGCCCGACCTGGTCGTCCACGATCCGTTGAGCCCCGGCTCGACCGCCCTGGCGGCCGCGTCCGGGGTGCCCACCATCGGCTATCTCCCGTACGACCGGCCGCCGCTGCTGCCCCGGCCGACCGTCTGGATCGACCCGTGTCCGCCGCCGCTGCGGGACGAGCCCGAGCCGGACGCGTGGCGGGTGCGGTGCGACGCGTACGAGGCGCCGGGCCGATTTGCCGACGAGCCGTCGTTCGGCCCGCGCGTCTGCATCACCGGGATGCCGACCGGCGGCCGCCCCGAGGACGAGCCCCGGGCGCGGCTGTTCCGCCGGGTGGCCGAGGGCGTCGAAAGCCTCGGTCTCGAGCTGGTCGTGCTGAGCGGCGACGACCATCCGTGGAGCCGGGCGCTGTCCGGCAGTGTCGTCGTCGTGCACGGCGGCGACGAGGGGGTGGTCTACGCGGCCGCCCGGTCCGGCGTCTCCCAGCTGGTGCTGCCGGCCGGGGAGCCGGAGCGGCGGGCCGGGGAGCGCCTTGAGCGGGCCGGCATCGGCCGCTGCCTGACCGCGGACGAGCTGGGCGACGACCCCAGCATGCTGCGGCTCCGCTTCTACATCGCCGAGCTGGTCAACGGCGGCCGGATGCTTCCCGCGGCCGTTCAGCTCGGCCGCTCGATCGCCGGCCTGCCCGGCCCGGCCGACCTCGTGCCGGCCATCACGACGCTGACGCGCTGAGGGGAAAGACGGGCCCGCACCGTCCGGGGGACGTCCGGTGCGGGCCCGTCGGTCTGCGCCGGTCAGCGGGGCCCGCCGGGGTCGCTCGGGGTCAGCTTCGGGGGCGCTGTCCAGGCCAGGCCGGCCGACTCGTACGAGGTGGCGGGGCCGGCCCACGGGTCCTCGCCGTGGATGTCGAGCACCTGCTCGCGCAGCCACTGGTCGAACGGGTGCGTCGACTCCGCCCAGCGCTTGCGGGTGCGATCCGGGTCCACCGTCTCGAAGTGCACGATGACGTGGTCCTGGTCGGGCCGCGGGTCGACCCGCAGCACCTCGTGGGTGATGCCGAGCCGGCGCCGGGAGGCCTCGTACTCGCGCCGGCGCGGCCCCTGCAGCTCGGCGCTGAGCTGTCGCCAGGCCGTGGGCTTGCCGTTACGCAGCGGCACCGTGCGGGTGACCGACCGGGTGCCCTCGACGGTGCGCCGGCCGCCCTTGCGGGGAGCCAGCATCCGCAGGCCGAGCGCGGCGAACATGTTGGAGGAGACGCCGTGCTCCCAGCGCTCGGCGATCCGGCCTTGCTCGTCGAACCGCCAGATGACGATGCCGACGGAGAGCAGCGTCCGGCCGGTGGGCGCGATGCCGAGCAGCTCGCCCAGGTGGGTGCCCCGCCACGTGTTGTGGATGACGACCATGTCGTCGTGGGCGCTGATGTCCTCGATGGTGACGTGGAAGTCGGGGAAGGCCTCGCGCAGCCCGGCGATGGTGTATTTCACGCCCTCGGCGCCCTCGGGCGCGCCCGGCAGGCCCGCGTGGTCGACGATGTCCGGCCGGTAGAGCTCGTCCACGAGCGACTCGTCGCCCCGGTTGACGAACTCGGCGAAGACCCGCTTGATGGTGGCCTTGTTGCGCTCCTGGGCGTTCGTGACGGTCACAACTGCGCTCCTCTCAACGGGGCCGGCGCGAACCGGGTGCCGTAGGCGACGTGCTCCTTCTCGGCCATCTGGAAGGTGCGCGGCCACATCAGCTTCATCACCCGGTCGCGCAGCCAGACGGCGGCCGGGTTCTGCAGGGCGCCCATCGCGCCGATCCGGTGCGCCAGCAGCTGCATGGGCGCGGTGCGCTGCTGCCGCTCGGCCTCGTAGGCGCGCAACGCCGTGGCGATCCCGGCGCCGGGCGTGGCCAGGTGCTCGGCCAGCACGATCGCGTCCTCGATGGCCAGGCAGGCGCCCTGCCCGATGTTGAAGCTGACGGCGTGCGCGGAGTCGCCGAGCAGGGTGACGCGGCCCTGGCCCCAGACGGGGTCGGGCTTGCGGTCCAGCACGTCGCCGCGCAGGATGCTCCCCGGGTCGGTGGCGTCGAGGATCTGCCGTACGGGATCGGTCCAGCCGGCGTGCCGGGCCCGCAGCATGTCGAGGGTCTGCTCGGGCGTGCCCTCGTCGCGGCCGCCGGCCGGGCCGTTGGCGACGCTCATCCAGTGCACGACGCCGGGGGCGATGTCGTAGTACGTGAAGCGGGTGCCCGGCCCGAACAGCGCCTGGAAGCTGCCGGGCGCGAACTCCTCGGGGCTCAGCTTGGCGTGCCCGCGCCAGGCGATGTAGCCGGTGTAGTCGGGCGGCTGCGGGCCGAGCAGCTGGGAGCGTACGGCCGAGCGCACCCCGTCGGCGCCGATCAGCACGTCGCCCTCCTCGGTGGTGCCGTCGGCGAAGTGCAGGCTGACCCCGTCCGCGTGCTCGGTGTAGCCGGTGACCTCGGCGCCGGTGACGATCGGGACGGTCACCGCGTCGCGCAGGATGCCGTGCAGGTCGGAGCGGCCGATGGCGACGGTCGGCTGGCCGTAGCGCTCGACGAACTCGCCCACCGGGTAGGTGCCGATGACCCGGCCGGTCGAGGTGGCGAAGTGGCACACGGTCTGCGCCGGCGCGATCGCGTTGACCCGGTCGGCGACGCCGAGGGCGGCCAGCGCGAGCATGCCGTTGGTCCAGATGTGCAGGCCGGCGCCGCCGTCGCGCAGCTGCTCGGCGCGCTCGAAGACGACCGAGTCGATGCCCCGCTGCTGCAGGGCCAGGGCGGTGGCGATGCCGCCGAGCCCGCCGCCGGCGATGAGCACCCGGCGGACGGGGGGAGGCGTTGGTGCGGACATGGCGTTCTCCCGGGGTAGGGGCGGAGGGGTCAGCGGTTCAGGGCGGCCATCTCGGCGTCGGGGTATCGGTTTCCGGCCGTGACGCCGTACGGGGCGATCGAGTCGATCGCGGCCAGCACGTCGGGGGAGAGCGTCAGGTCGCTCGCGGAGACGTTCTCCTCGAGGTAGCGGCGGCGCTTGGTGCCGGGGATGGCCACCACGTCCTCGCCGCGGGAGAGCACCCAGGCCAGCGCGAGGCGGCTGACGGTGGTGCCGGTGACGGCGGCGAGATCGCTCAGCTGGTCGACGACGGGCAGGTTCTGGCGGATGTTCTCGTCCTTGAACCGGGGGGCGATGCGGCGGAAGTCGATGCCCTCGGGGATGTCGGAGGTGTCGCGGATCGTGCCGGTCAGGAACCCGCGGCCGAGCGGGCTGTAGGCCACGAACCCGATGCCCAGCTCGCGCACGGTCTCGAGCACGCCGTTGACCTCGACGTCCCGAGTGAACAGCGAATACTCGGTCTGCACGGCGGTCAGTGGGTGCACCGCGTGGGCGCGCCGGATGGTCGCCGGTCCCGCCTCGCTGATGCCCAGGTGCCGCACGAGCCCGGCCTGCACGAGCTCGGCCAGCGCGCCGAAGGTCTCCTCCACCTCGACTTCGGGGTCGACCCGGTGCAGGTAGTAGAGGTCGAGGTGGTCGGTGCCGAGCCGGCGCAGGGTGCCCTCGATCGACCGGCGGATGTAGTCGGGGCGCCCGTTGACCCGCCACGTCAGCTTGCCGTCGACGACCTCGTTGCCCACCTTGGAGGCCAGGACGACCCGGTCGCGACGCCCGGCCACGGCCCGCCCGATCAGCTCCTCGTTGGTGTAGGGGCCGTACATGTCGGCGGTGTCGAGCAGGGTGACGCCGAGCTCCAGGGCCCGGTCGATGGTGGCCCGGGCCTCGGTCGCGTCGGCCTCGCCGTACCCGAACGTCATGCCCATGCAGCCGAGGCCCTGTTCCGAGACGTCCAGCCCGGTCTTGCCCAGCGTGCGGATGTCGATTGCCATGTCCTACTCCTGAAAGTGGTCGGGAAGCGGGGCCTGCCAGGTCAGCGAGAGCCCGGTGTAGACGTAGCGGCTGGCCTCGATGCCGAGCAGGACGATCCGGTCGCCGGGCCGGATGCGGCCCGAGGTCCAGCCCGCGTCGAGCGACAGCGGCACGGCCGCCGATCCGGTGGCGCCCACGTCGGCCAGGTTCTCCACGATCCGGCCGTCGAGCGCCCGGTTGTCCTCGGGGGACAGCCCGGCCGCCTCGAACTCGTCGGAGAAGTAGTCGGCGTTGCCCTCGGGCAGCACGATCGCGTCGAACTCGCCGAGTGCGCGGCCGTCCTTGCGGGCCATCTCCTGGATCGCGCGGACGAACACCTGCGGGCTGAACGTGGAGGTGCCGGTGACGTCGATCTTCATCTGGATCAGCTGGCGGCGGCGCAGCTGCTCGGCCTGCGGCACGTCGGTGCCGCCGCCGATGATCTCCATGCCGGGCTTGCGCAGGCCGCCCACGCAGGCGTTGACGTAGGCGAACTCGTCGGGCGCGGATCCGGCCGGCTCGGCCCGCAGCACCACGGCGCCCGCACCGTCACCGAACGTGTAGAGCGTGAGCCGGTCCCGCATCCGTACGCGGGCCGGGTCCTTGCCGAGGAAGAGCGGGGCCAGCAGCGGCGAGGCGACGTCGCTGCCCACCACGAGGGCGGTGCGCGCGGTCCCGTCGGCCAGCTGCCGCCGGGCCAGGTCGAGCGCCTGCACCCAGCCCGCGCAGGCCCCGCGGAGCTCGATCGCGGCCACGCTCTCCAGGCCCAGGTAGGCCTGCAGCGTGGTGGCCACGTTGGGGATCGTGTACTCCGGCGTCGCCGTGCACACCACGATCAGGTCGACCTCGCCGACCTCCACCCCGGCCCGCTCGAGCGCCTGCCGGGAGGCCCGCTCGGCCAGCCGGCTGTTGTTGATCAGGTGCTCGCCGGTGACCGGGTCGATCATCCAGTGCCGGGTCTTGACCTGGATGCCCTCGAGCACGTCGTCCGGCAGCGGCCCGACGTATTTCTCCAGCGTCGCGTTGTCGAGGGGATCGCCGGGCAGACAACTGCCGGTGGAGAGAATCTTGACGTCGTACGCGGTGGTCATCGTCCGGACTCCGTTCTCGGGAAGGGGGCGAGCACGAGCGAGGTGTGGGTGCCGCCGAGCGACGAGCTGTTGATCAGGACCGGGCCGGGTGTCCCGCCCGCTTGCCAGCCACCGACGGCGAGCACCGCCGACAGGTGGGCGCCGGCGCCGATCGGCTCGCCGAGCACCCGCTTCGGGGTCTCGACCCGCACCCGGCCGGCGCCGAAGACCCGGGCCAGGGCGGCCTCCTCGGGCCGGTCGGCGGGGGCCAGGCCGGCCGCGTTGGCCCAGACGGCCGCGATGTCGTCCGGCCCGAGCCCGGCGGCCCGCAGGGCCTCGCGCATGGCGCGTTCCACGCCTTCGCCGGCCGGGTCCCAGCGGCCGATGCCGCGGGCGTCCGACGCTGTCGCGTGGCCCAGGAGCACCGCGTGGATCGGGGCGCCGCGCCGCTCGGCGCTCGACCGGCGCTCCAGCACGAGCGCCAGGCCGGCCTCGGCCAGCGTGTACCGGCGCCCGGCGGCCGAGCCGAACAGCGGGATACTGCGGTAGGCGTCGAGCATGGCCGGGGAGAGCGCCTCCACCGCGGGCACCAGCAGGCGCTCGGCCCGCCCGGCCCGCAGCAGGTCGTACGCGACGGCCAGGGCGGCCGCGCCGGCCGCGTGCCCGGACGTCAGCGTCGACGTGGGGCCCTTGGTGCCCAGCGCCATGGCGACCTGGCCCGCCGCGCCGTTGAACACGGTGGCCGGGAAGACGGCCGGGTTGGCCGAGCGCGCACCCGCCGCCAGCACCGGGGCGGTGAACCGTTCGCTGCTCTCCATCGGCCCGATCCCGGTGCCGAGCACCACGCCGGTCGCGGCGACGGCCTCCGCGTCGTCGTCCGGGCCCGCGGAGCTCAGGGCGGCCCGGCACACGGCGATGGCGAGCTGCGAGATCGTGTCCATCCGGCGGCGGGCCCGGGCGGTGCCGGCGGCCGAGCGGTCGAACTCGAGCCTCGCCAGGCGCAGGCCGTCCTCCGGGGCGCCCTGCCGCTGTCCCGCCGCGTACGCCGCCCAGAGCGCCTCGGCTCCCTCGCCGGCCGAGGTGATGGCGCCGAACCCGGTCACCACGATGTCGTCCGGGCCCGCGGCCGGGGCCGGTGCGCCGGGACCGCCGGGGCGGGCGAAGGCGATGCTGGCGTTGGCCCCGGCGAACCCGAAGTTGTTGGACAGCGCGACGTCCAGCACCATCGGGCGGCCCACGCCGGCCACCGGGTCGAGCCCGCACTGCGGGTCCGGCTCGGTGAAGGACGCGGTGGGCGGGGCCACCTGGTCGCGCAGGGCCAGCACCGTGACGATGCCCTCGACCGCGCCGGCCGCGCCCAGCAGGTGACCGATCATCGACTTGGTGCTGGACAGCGCCGTCTTCTCGGCCGCGTCGCCCAGCGCGGTCCGCACCGCGTTGCTCTCGGCCGAGTCGTTCTTCGGCGTGCCGGTGCCGTGCCCGTTGACGTACCGGACGTCGTCGGGGGTCAGGCCCGAGGAGGACAGGGCCGCGCGGATGGCCCGGGCCGCGCCCTCGCCCTCGGGGTGCGGCGCCGTCTCGTGGAAGCCGTCGGCGGACAGGCCGTAGCCCAGCATCTCGGCGACGACCGGGGCGCCGGTGCGCTCGGCCGCGGCCTGCGACAGCAGCAGGAGCATCCCGCTGCCCTCGCCCAGGTTGAGGCCCGCGCGGTCCTTGGCGTACGGGGTCGCGGGCTCCGGGGAGAGCGACCACAGGCTGCTGAACCCGGCGAACGCCGACTCGGTGAAGGCGTCGCTGCCGCCCACGAGCATCGCGTCGGCCCGGCCCGTGCGGATCACGTCGAGGGCGTGGGCGAGCGCGTGCGCGCTGGAGGCGCAGGCCGTGTTGACGCTGAGCACCGGGCCCTTGAGCCCGAACGCGGCCGACAGGGCCTCCGCGCCGGCCTGGGGCGGCACGTACGTGTAGCGGTGCCAGTCGGGCGTCCCGCCGTCCTGCACCTCGCGCAGGGCGAGCTCGGCGCTGCGCCAGCCCGCGTGGCAGGTGCCGTACGAGACGCCCCAGCGCTCGGCCGGGATGTCGATCCCGACCCGCAGGCCCGCGCCCGCCATGGCCTCCTCGGCGGCGGCCAGCGCGTAGTCGAGCGAGGTGTCCCGGGCCGCGGAGCCGGGAGCGTAGTCGTAACCGGGCCGGCGGGGCTCGGTGACCTCGCCGCCCAAAGTGGTCTGGTACTGGTCCATGGGGAAGCGGCGCACGGGCGCGACGGCCACCTGCCCCGCCCGCACCCCGGCCCACAACGCCTCGGCCGAGCCGCCGAGGGGGCTGATGGCCCCCACGGCGGCGATGACGACGCCGTTCATGAGGGCCGGGCCAGGGTCAGCGCCACGGCCTGCCCCTCGATGCCCCGGGCCAGCGCCATCGCGTGCGCCGGCCGGGCCTCCCGGGCGCCGCCGCGCACGTGGTCCAGGGCGCACACCGGGTCGGGGTGGTCGAGGTTGAGCGTCGCGGGCAGCACGCCGTGGTGCAGGGCCAGCGCGGCCACCGCGGCGTTGAGCGCGCCGCCGCCGCCGACGAGGTGACCGGTCTGCGGCTTGGGCGTGCTGACCGGCACCGACCGCACGTCGTCGCCCAGCGCGGCCCGCAGGGCGATGCTCTCGCCGGCGTCCCCGAGCCGGGTCCCGGCGCCGTCCGACGCGATGTAGCCGAGGTCGCCCGCGTTCAGCCGGGCGTCCTGCAGCGAGCGCCGCACCGCGCGGGCCAGGCCGCGGCCCTCGGGGTCGGCCGCCGGGGGCGTACGGGCGTCGTGCCCGGCGCCGTAGCCGGTCAGCTCGGCGTAGATGCGGGCGCCGCGGCGCAGGGCGGCCTGCTTCTCCTCCAGCACCAGCAGCGCGGCGCCCTCGCCGGGCAGCCCGCCGCTGCGGTCGCGGTCGTAGGGCCGGTACGCCGCCTGGCCGCGCTCGTTCTCGGTGGTCAGGATGCCGAGCGAGTCCAGCAGCGTCATCGACCACCAGCTG
This sequence comes from Paractinoplanes lichenicola, assembly GCF_016785085.1. GTDB lineage: Bacteria > Actinomycetota > Actinomycetes > Mycobacteriales > Micromonosporaceae > Actinoplanes > Actinoplanes lichenicola. The sequence goes on along the minus strand of NZ_JAENHO010000001.1, from coordinate 830,086 downwards.
GTGGCGTCGTCGTAGCCGCCCGCGAGCGCCACGTCGGCGTCCCCCCGGCGTACGGCCCGCATGGCCCGGCCGATCGCGGTGGCGCCCGCGTCCGCGTAGCCCGCGAAGAACGAGCTGGAGCCGCGGATGCCGTACGTCTGCGAGATGTTGAAGACCGCACCCGCGGGCAGGCCCTCGACGAAGAACAGCGGCGGCATGATGGTGGCGCCGTGCCGGGCCAGGTGGGCCAGGTCGGCCGAGCCGTCCGGGCGGCGGATGACCTTGAGCTCGTCGATCAGCTGCTCCATGCGGCCGAGCGACTTGTTGCCGCCGAGATAGAGCCCGGCCCGGTGCCCCAGCTCGTCGCCGCCGGCCTGGTTGTGCGGCAGGCCGGCATCATCGAGGGCGAGCCGGGCCGCGGCTTGCGCCAGGCGGTCGCCGCGGTTGATGGTGCGCAGCTGGCGCTTGGTGGCGAACCGGGTGGCGTCGAACTCGGCGATCTCGCCGCCGAGCCGGGTCTGCAGCGGCGCCGGGTCGTAGGCCCGGATCGTGCCGATCCCGGACTCGCCGGCCACCAGCGCCTTCCAGTTGGCCTCGGGACCCTCGCCCAGCGTGGTCAGCAGGCCGATGCCGCTGACGACGACCTGGCGCCCGCCGTCGGTCCGTGAGTTCGTCATCGCTCCTCCTCGTAACGACCCACGACCAGCCCGACATTGGTGCCGCCGAAGGCGAACGCGTTGATGAGGGCGTGCCGCACGTCCTTCTCGCGCGCCTGGTTCGCGACGTAGTCGAGACCGAGCCGGCGGTCGGGCGTCTCCTGGTTGATGGTCGGCGGCACCAGCCCGTGGTTGATCGCCCCGATCGCGGTCAGCAGGCTCAGCGAGGCGGCCGCCGCGGTGAGGTGGCCGGCCATCGACTTGGGCGAGCTGATCAGCACCCGCTCGGCGTGGTCGCCGAACACCTTCTTGATCGCGGTGGTCTCCGACAGGTCGTTGCCCGGGGTGCTGGTGCCGTGGGCCACGATGTAGTCGATGTCGGCCGGCTCGAGCCCGGCGTCGGCGATCGCCCCCTGCATCGACTCGATGGCCCCGCTGCCGTCGGGCGGCGAGTCAGTCATCCGCCAGGCGTTCAGGCTCGTGCTGTAGCCCAGGATCTCGGCGAGGATCGTGGCCCCGCGCTCGCGGGCCGCCTCGAGCTCCTCCAGCACGAGGACGACGCCGCCCTCGCCCAGCACGAACCCGGTGCGGTCGCCGTCGAAGGGGCGGCTGGCCCGCTGCGGGTCGTCGTTGAAGTCCTTGGTCAGCGCGCCCAGCAGGTTGAAGCAGACCACGTCGAGCCAGGTCGTCAGCGCGTCGTAGCCGCCCGCCAGCATCAGCGTCGCGTCGCCCTCCTGCAGCAGCCGGAAGGCCTCGCCGACGGCGTGCCCGGAGCTGGAGCAGGCCGTGGACAGGCCCAGCATCGGGCCGGTCGCGTCGAGCATCCGGGCCATCGTCGCGGCGGCGATGTTCTGGCTGTAGGCCAGCGCGTCCGACGGCGGATAGGGGGTGAACGCGTCGGCCCGGCCGGTCTCGTCGCGCAGCGCGCCCACGTCGACCAGCCACTGCAGGTCGGGCCGGTCCACGCAGCCGCCCATGGCCACGCCCACGTCGGCGCCGTCGTACGTCTGCTTGTCGACACCCGCGTCGCGCAGCGCCTCCCACGCCGCGCCGACGCCGAAGGTGCCCGGCCGCAGCAGGTGCCGCAGGCCGACCGAACCGGGCACCACCTCGGCGAGGTCGAAGTCCTTGACCTCGCCGGCGATGGTCACCTCGAATCCGGTGGTGTCGATGGAGGTCAGCTGACCGACTCCGCTGCGCCCCTCGGTCAGCGCCTGCCACGTGCTCGGCGCGTCGTTGCCCAGCGGCGTGACGGCGCCCACGCCGGTGACGACCACCCTGCGGTTCATCGCGGCGCCTCCGTCCGCAGCCTCTGCCGGCCGTCAAACCTCATGCCGATCGTCTCCTTCTGCCAGGTCCGGGTAGCGGGTTGATGCGCCGGGCAGGCACACCATGACGGCGTGGGCCACGGCGATACCGGCGCTGTGGCTCACGGAGATCTCGATGTGGTGCATGCCGAACGACCGGGCGACCGCCTCGACCTCGCCGTACAGGTGCACCCGGGGACGTCCGTTGCGGTCGTTGACCACCTCGATGTCCGTCCACTCCATCCGGGGGCCCATGCCGGTGCCGAAGCTCTTGAGCACGGCCTCCTTGGCGGCCCAGCGCCCGGCCAGGTGCTCGCCGGCCCGCCGGTGCCGATAGCAGTAGGCCAGCTCGCGCGGCGTGAAGACCCGTTCCTGCAGCCCGGGGACCGAGGTCATCAGCTCCTCGACCCGGGCCACGTCGGCCACATCGATGCCGGTACGCACCTGCGGCGGCGGGGCGGGGCGGTCCGGCGACCGCCCCGCGCCCTGCTCACGCTGCGGCTGTGGCGAGGGCGGCACGCTGAGTCACCAAATCCGTCAGGTTCTGGACGGTGAACAGGGTGAGCACCTCGTCCGCCGTGAGCTTGCCGGACAGTTCCTCCACATCGATCTGCGGCAGCGACTTCTTGAGCTGGGCCAGGCCGACCTCGTTGATGATGTCGTTCTCGTCGGCGAACTCCTCGTCGGGAATGCCGCCCTGCAGCAGCTCGGCCATGTCCGCGACCTTGATCTTCACGTCCGCCGCCTTCTCGATGCGGAACAGGACGTCGAGCAGGTCGATCGACTCGGCGTCGAGGTCGCCCAGCAGCGTGGCCTCGGGAACGACCTCCTCGAGATCGATGCCCAGCGCGTCGGCGACCGCCTCCTGGACGATGGCGCCGAAGTCTTTCCCCTCGTACGACATGTGCTCTTACCCTTCGTGAGAACTGCGGTGATGGATGGGGTGGTCAGGAGGCCAGGGCGGGCTGCCACTGGTCCGGCGCCAGCGCGCCGTAGATCGCCGTCAGCCGGCGCGGGTCGCCGGTCGAGCGGATCCGCACCTCGCCGAGGGTCCGGCGGGCCAGCCCGCTGAGCACCCGGCCGGGGCCGATCTCGGTGTAGGCGCCCACCGGGTGCCGGGCCGCCGTGCGCAGCACCTCGACCCAGCGGACGGGCCCGGTGAGCTGACGCCGCAGCAGTTCCCGGGCTTCTTCCCCCGAGCGGACGTACGTGCCGGTGACCGAGCTGATCACCGGCAGGACGGGGTCGGCGAACGGCTGGGCCGCCAGCGCCGCGGTGAACTCCTCCTCGACCGCGTTCATCAGCGAGCAGTGGAAGGGCGCGCTCACGTCCAGCGGCACGACCCGGTCGGCGCCGGCCTCCAGCGCGGCCTTGCCGGCCTGCTCGACGGCGTGGGCGTGGCCCGAGATGACGGTCTGCAGCGGCTCGTTGTAGTTCGCGATCTGCACCAGGCCGGCGTCCCCGGCCCCGCCGCAGGCCGCCACCACCTGGTCGGCGGGCAGCCCCACGACGGCCGCCATCGCGCCGGGCACCTCGCGGGCCACCTCGCCCATCAGCCGGCCGCGCAGCCGCACCAGCTCCAGGGCCGACTCCAGGGTCAGCACCTCGGCCGCGACCAGGGCCGGATATTCGCCGAGGCTGTGGCCCGTGGTCGCGGCCGGCCGGTAGCCCGCCGACTGCAGCAGGTGCCACACGGCGAGGCTGGTCGTGGCGATCGCGGGCTGGGTGATCTCGGTGCGGCCGAGCTCCTCGGCGCTGCCGCTCACGCAGATCCGCGACAGCGGCAGGCCCAGGATCTCGTCGGCGCGGGCGAACAACCGCCGGGCCGAGGGGTAGGCCTTGATCAGGTATTCGGCCATGCCGGCTCGCTGGGAGCCCTGCCCGGGAAACATGGCCAGGCAGCCGGTGGGCGTGCCGAGGCTGACGGAGCCGTTCCGACTGGTCATCAGGTGTTCCTTCCGTATCTCCGGGTGGGGGTGTGGCGCCGGGCGAGCGGGGCCGGCGCGGGGCGGGTCCACGTGACCCGGGCGCCCCAGCCGAGTCCGGTCGCCGGCGCGGGCCGGTCGGTGGCCCGGCGCACCGTGGTGAGCAGGATCAGCAGGGCGGTCAGTTCGTCCGGGGGCGGGTTCACAGCGGCTCGTTGCCGTGTTTGCGCAGGGGTTCGCGGACCCGCTTGGTGCGCAGCATGTCCAGCGACTTGATCAGCGTCCGCCGGGTGTCGGCGGGGTCGATGACGTCGTCGACGTGCCCGTGGCGGGCCGCGGCGAAGGGGTTGGTGACCTGCTCGGCGGTCACGGCCATCCGGTTGGAGGGCCAGGCGAACGACAGGTCGGCGCCGATCGACTTGGAGTCCATGACGATGTACGCGGCGCCGAACGCCTTGCGCAGCACCACCTGCACGCGCGGCACCGTCGCCTCGCAGTACGCGTACAACAGCTTCGCGCCGCGCCGGATGATCGCGTTGTGCTCCTGGTCGGTGCCGGGCATGAACCCCGGCACGTCCACGAGCGTCACGAGCGGGATGTTGAAGGCGTCGCACGTGCGGACGAACCGGGCCGCCTTCTCGGCCGAGTCGATGTCGAGCACCCCGGCCATGGCGGCGGGCTGGTTGCCGACGACGCCCACCGGGTGGCCGTCCAGGCGGGCCAGGACGCAGACGATGTTGGTGGCCCAGTTCTCCTGGACCTCCAGGTAGTCGCCGTCGTCGACGACGTGGTCGATGACCGTCCGGATGTCGTACGGGGTCCGGTCGTCCACCGGCACCAGGCGCAGCAGCTCCTCGCAGCGGCGGTCCGGCGCGTCCAGGGGCCGGCGGTGCGGCGGCGGCTCGGCGTTGTTCGACGGCAGGTAGGACAGCAACTCCCGGACGCCGGAGAAGCAGGACTCCTCGTCCGGGGTCACGAAGCTGGCCACGCCGGTGCGGGTGCCGTGGGTGTAGGCGCCACCGAGCTCCTCCGGCGTGACCTTCTCGCCGGTCACCGCGTGGACCACGTCGGGGCCGGTGATGAACATGGTGGCCATGCCCTCGACCATGAACGTGAAGTCGGTCAGCGCCGGGGAGTAGACCGCGCCGCCCGCGCAGGAGCCGAGCACGACGCTGATCTGCGGCACCACGCCCGACGCGCGGACGTTGCGGGCGAAGAGCTTGCCAAAGCCGGCCAGCGCGTCGAGCCCCTCCTGGATGCGGGCGCCGCCACCGTCGTTGAGACCGATGACCGGGGTGCCGACCGAGTCGGCGAAGTCCAGCAGCTGGTGGATCTTCGCGGCGAACGTGGCACCCAGCGCGCCGCCGCGCACCCGGGCGTCGTGGGCGAAGACGAAGACCTTGCGGCCGTCGATCTCGCCCCAGCCCGTGATGACGCCGTCGCCCTCGGGCCGCGGGTCGGCCGGGCCGAGGCCCGCCGCCGGGTGCTCGGCGAACGTGCCGAGCTCGGTGAACGTGCCCTGGTCGAGCAGCTTGTCGATGCGCTGGCGGGCCAGCAGCTTGCCCTGCGCGAGGTGGTGGGCGTCGGCCTCCGGATCGTGCCCGAAGTGGGCCGCCGACCGGCGGACGGAGAGCTCGTCGGCCAGGTCCGCCATCGTGCGGTCCGGCACCGTCGCCGGCGGCGTCTCGGCGTTGGTCTCGCCGAGCCCCGCCAACACGGCCTGGGGAGCGTCCGGAAGAGCCATCGAGATTCCTCTCTGTCCTGCCCTGTCGCTGCGGGGCCCTGGAAATACAGTGGGACACCGCGGTGGGCGGGGGACTGGAGCGTGTCTTGACCGCAGGTGTACTGCCTGGTCGGCGCGCTAAACCGACGGCTGCACGGCCGCGGCGGTGCGAAGCCCGTAGGCGAAGCTGCGTTGCAGGCCGTCGAGCCGATAGCGGGTCGGCAGACCGGCCACTTCGGACTCGGCCACGGTCAGGAAGTGCGCCTCGACCAGTTGCTCGCAGGCGTCCTCGACCGTCGCGAAGTCCTTGCCCAGCACCGGACAGGCCAGATGCGCGTCGAACTCGGGCACGGCCAGGTCGGCCAGGCAGCGCAGCGCCTCGCGGGCGTCGTCGGGCAGCGCGTTGTACGACGCCGTGAAGCTGGCGTGCACGCTCAGCGAGCTGTGGGCCAGCTCGTCCAGCCGCCGGTACTCGTCGCTGAGCCGTTCCGCGAAGCGGTGCAGCGACCAGTGGGGGCGGGTGTTGAGCCGGACGGCCGCGGCGCGCAGGGCCAGGGGCAGCCCGGCGCAGTAACGGGCGATCGCGGCGGCCGCGGCCGGCTCCCGGTTGACCCGCTCCGTGCCCAGCATCTGCGCCAGCAGCCGCACGCTGTGCCCGTGGGGCAACCCGGCCAGCGGCACCACGCGGGCCCCGAGCGGCGTGCTGAGCCGGCCCCGGCTGGTGATCAGCACCGCGGTCTCCCCGCTGCCCGGCAGCAGCGGCTGCACCTGCTCGTCGTCGGCCGCGTCGTCCAGCGTGAGCAGCAGCTGCCGCCCGGCGAGGGCCAGCCGGTAGACCTCGGCCCGCTCGTCGGGGTCGGCCGGGATCCGGTCGGGCCCCGTGCCCAGGGCCCGCAACAGGCGGCCCTGCACCGCGTGCGGGTCGGCCGGACGTGGGCCGCTGCCGCGCAGGGCGGCGTACAACTGCCCGTCCGGGAAGGCGGATCGGTGCCGGTGCCCCACCCGTACGGCCAGGGCGGTCTTGCCGGCGCCGCCGCCACCGACCAGCAGCACGGCGGGCGGCTGGGAGGCGGTGGGCCGGGTCAGGGTCCGCTGCACCACGTCGAGCTCGCGCTCGCGGCCGGTGAAGTCGGGCAGGTCGAGCGGTAGCATCATCGGGACCACGGCGGGCGGCGGTACGGGGGTCTCCGGCGGGGCGGCGCTCCGGGCGGGCGCCGGCGCGGGATCGGCCGCCTTGCCCCGCAGGATCGTCCCGTAGAGCTGCTGCAGCCGCCGCGACGGATCCGTGCCCAGCTCCTTGGCGATCAGCTGGCGCATCGACTGGTAGTACTCGAGGGCGTCGACGCTGCGGCCCTCCATGTAGAGCGCGAGCATCAGGCGCTCGCAGATCTGCTCGGAGAGGGGGTCGGTCAGCAGCGCGGCCCGCAGGTCGGGCAGCACGGTGCCGGGGCGCTCGAGCCGGATCTCGGCGTCCGCCCACTGGCTGAGCGCCTCGTGGTGCAGCTGCCGCAGCGTCTCGCGGGCCCGGGCCGCCCAGTCGCTGTGCATGCCGCCCAGCGCGTCGCCCCGCCACAGGTGCAGCGCCTGCTGGAGCAGCGTGCTGCGCTCCTGGTCGCCGAGGCCGTCCTGCTGGGCGCTCTTGAGCAGCCGGCGGAACCGCACCAGGTCGATCGCGCCGAGATCCGTCGCGACCACGTAGCCGGCCGGCGACCGGACCACGTTGATCGGCTCGGGCAGCTCCGCCGAGACCCGGGCGAACGCGCGGCGCAGCCGGGTGACGTACGTGTGCACGACGTTGCGGACTCCCGTCGGCGGCCGGTCTCCCCAGACGCGGTCGACCAGGGATTCCAGCGGCACGGGCCGTTCGGGATCGACCAGCAGGGCACCGAGGATGCCGCGTTGCCGTGCGGGGCCGATGTCGGCCAGGGAACTGCCCGTCCAGAGTTCAATCGATCCCAGTATGCGGAGCTCCATCGAAGATCACCCAAATCCCTTCACTGTCGGGAAACTACGGGTGACCGGTGCAGCGCTCCTTGATTACCGCTCTGCCCCCGGGCTGTTCGCGATGGAGGCGGACAACGCCGCAGCCCCGCACGAGCTGCGTGCGGGGCTGCGGCGGAGCGTCGGTCAAGCGGTGGTCCAGGCTCCCGCGACGGCGATGGCCTGCTGCGGGTTGAGCCGCGGGTCGCACAGCGTGGTGTAACGCCGGCCGACGTCGGACATCTGCCCCTGGCTCCAGGCGCACTCGGTGACGTCGTCCGGCGTGGTCTCCAGGTGCAGGCCGGACGCGATCCCCCCGCCCTCGGCGACCGCCTGCTGGAAGGCCTCGACCTCCTCGATGACGCTCCGCACCGAGCGGGTCTTGAGCCCGCTGGGTGTCTTGATCGTGTTGCCGTGCATCGGGTCGCACAGCCAGGACACCGGGTGCCCGGCCTCCCGTACGGCGGCGACCAGGGCCGGCAGCTTCGCGGCGACGTGGGTGACCCCCATCCGGGCGATCAGCGTGAGGCGGCCCGGCTCGCGGTCCGGGTCGAGCCGGGCGCACAGCTCGACCAGCTCCGCGGGGGTCATGGTGGGCCCGGCCTTGCAGGCGATCGGGTTGGCCACCTCGGCCAGCATCCGGACGTGCGAGCCCTTGACGTGCCGGGTGCGCTCGCCGATCCAGGGCAGGTGGGTGGAGGCCAGGAAGGTGCGGCCGTCCCCCGTGCGGCGCAGCAGTGGCTGCTCGTAGTCCAGCACCAGCGCCTCGTGGCTGGTCCACACCGGGGCCCCGATCGGCGGCACCAGGGCGCCGCTGCCACGCCGCAGCAGCGTGGCCGCCCGTTCCGCGGCCGCGTAGCAGGTGAGCATGCGGTCGGGGTCGGCCCGGCGCGCCTCGAGCGTGGCGGCGGGCCCGTTGACCATGGGACCGCGGTAGGCCGGCAGCTCGCGCCCGTCGACGACCTCGATCGGCGAGCTGCGCGGCTTGGCGAACTGCCCGGCGATCCGGCCGATCCGGATGACCGGCCGGCCGGTGTTGATCTTCATGACGCCGGCCAGCGCGTTGAGCAGGTCGATCTTGCGGTCGACCGCGCGCGGCCCGCACTCGTCGGGATCCTCCGCGCAGTCCCCGGCCTGAATGATCTGGTAGGTGCCGGCGGCCGCCTCGGCCATCAGCGTGCGCAGCCGCTGCACCTCCTCCCAGCCGGCCAGGCCGGACCGGGCGGCCAGTTCGGCCCGCACGTCGGCCGCGCGTTCCGGGTCGGCCCACACGGGTTGCTGCTCCGCCGCGACGAGCAGGTCCTCCTCGCCGATGGCGGTCGCCACCGGCTGGGGATCGTGCTCACGAACGGGTGAGGCGAGGGACATCGCGGACATCGTCACGCTCCTTGCGACAGAGGGGAGTCAGTTTGCGGGCGCCGGCGCGCTCAGGTCGGGGCGCAGCGCCGCCGCGGCGCCCAGATAGACGTGGTGCACGGCGTCGCGGGGCTGGGTGCTGTGCACGTGCGCCAGGATCCGGATGACACGATTCAGCGAGCCCGGGACCGCGATCTCGGCGGTGCACAGCAGCGGCACGTCGGTCAGGCCGAGCTTGCGGGCCGCGGCCGCCGGGAAGGTCGAGCGCAGGTCGTCGGTGGCGGTGAACACGATGCTGATCAGGTCCGCCTCGCTCAGCTCGTTGCGCTGCATGATCTCACCGAGGAGCTCGCCGGTGGCCTGCTCGATGAGGGCGGGGTCGTCGGAGGCGACCTGGGTGGCGCCGCGCACGGCGCGCACGGCCAGGGGGCCGGGCGCGGCCGGCGCCCGGCTGGTCGGAACAGTCATTACTGGCTCCTGTGTGCCCGGAGGGGCCGGCGGTCAGGCCGTGTGCCGGCGGACGACGTCGCGCAGGGCGGCGACGGTGTGTGCCTGCAGCAGCTCGCGCTGGGGGAGGATCACCTGGTACTGCTTCTCCAGCTGCGCGACGATCTCGATCAGGTTGAGCGAGTCGGCCTGGTACTGGTCGACGAAGTCCTCGGCGTCGTCGATCTCGTCCGGGTTCAGCTCCAGGACGTCGGCGACGATCGCGCGGATCGTCGAGGTCGAGTTGTCGATGTCGGTCATCAGTCATCCTTCGATTGCGACGGGTTCTGGCGTGGTGGGAAGCAGGCTCGCGGCCGGGCGGGAGACGACCAGCACCGAGCGCGCGGTGAGCACGATCCGGCCGGCGGCCCGCGTCTCGCCGGTGAACTCGGCGAGCGCGCCGGAGTGGTGGCGCAGCCGCACGTGGTGCTCCAGGAGGTCGCCGGGCCGGGCCGGCGTGGCGAAGGCGAGGTCGCGCAGGCCGACCATCAGCGGCACCTCCTCCGGCGGCCCGAGCTCGGCGAGCGACCAGAGCAGCGAGGCGGCCTGGCCGAACGACTCGAGCAGCAGCGCCGCCGGGTACGCGAAGCCGTCGATGCCGGCCCCGTCGGCCACGCCCCGATAGCAGTCCTCGCCGCCGGTGATCGCCTTGGTGGCCACCAGCGAGGCGGGCGGCGTGAACTCGCGGACCGTGTCGAGCAGGAGCATCGGGGGCCGCTGGCGGAGCCGCGCCCGCACCTGGCTGTGGTCAAGCATCGGCCACCACCGGTTCGAGCGTGGCGGACAGCTCCGCCGCCGTCTGACCGTCGCTCCGCGTGCCCCGCGCCCGCACGGCGACCCGCCCGTCCGCCGCGGGCGTCACCACCAGGGACAGTTCCAGCTCGTCGCCCGGCAGCAGCGGCAGGGCGAACCGGGCGCGGTCGATGCCGCACAGCCGCAGCTCGGCGCCGCAGGCGAAGCCGGCCGCCTGCCGCACGCTGTCGATCAGCAGCACCCCGGGCAGGATGGGAAAGCCCGGGTAGTGACCGGCGAGCTGGGGGATCGCCCGGGTCACGGGCAGTCGCAGCGTGACCCGGGTGCCCTCGGCGGACGGCTCGGTTCGCGGCGGGTGGCCGAGCGCGTCGAACACCGTCGCCGTCCGGGAAGAGGCAGGCATGGCGATCCTCAGCCCAGGCCCGGCTCGGCGAGCAGGCGCCGCGCGAGCTCTTCCACGTAGTCGGTGATCGTGACGTCGTGGTCGAGGTAGGGGACGACCTCACGGACCTGCTCGTAGAGCCGGCGGGTCGCGGGTGACAGGCCCTCCGTGCCGCGGATGTCGACGGCCTGGCAGGCGCAGAGCAGCTCGAACGCGACCACGTGGGCCACGTTGTCCAGCACCTCGGCCGCGCGCCGGGCCGAGACGAAGCCGAACGAGACGATGTCCTGGAAGTCCCCGGTCGAGGTCAGCGACTGGATCGAGATGGGCATCGACTTGGCCCGGGTCTCGGCGGTGAGCGAGGCGGTCATGAACTGGCCGCCCATCAGGCCCAGGCGCAGGCCCGGGTTCTCGCGGCACAGGAACGGCGGCAGCCCGTTGCTGTTGTTCTCGTCGAGGTAGCGGTCGATCCGGCGGTTGGCCAGGTTCATCAGCGTGGTCAGCGCGATGGCCAGGTGGTCCATCGCCATCGCCACGTACTGCCCGTGGAAGTGCCCGTTGTGGAACACCTCGGCCTCGTCCGGGTCGATCAGCGGGTTGTCGTTGGACGAGTTGAGCTCGTCCTCGACGGTCTGCTCGATCGAGGCCAGGCTGTCCACGACCGGGCCGAGGATCTGCGGGGTGCACCGGATCGAGTAGGCGTCCTCGATGGACTGCGAGCCCGCCTTCGCGGTGTCGCCCATCTCGCCCGAGAGCAGGTGCTCGACGTCGAGCTCCTCGACCGCCAGCGTGGAGTCGGCCAGCGTGTCCCACAGGAACTGGGCGACCTCCTGCTGCCCCTTGTGCGGCTTGAGCTTGTGCACCCGCGGGTCGAACGGCTTGGTCTTGCCGGCCAGGCCCTCCACCGACAGGGCCGAGACCAGCAGGTACGTCCGCAGCAGCCGCCGGGCCCGCCCGATGTTGAGGCTGCCCAGGCCGACCATGCCCGACGTGCCGTTGATCAGGGCCAGGCCCTCCTTGAAGCTGAGCTCCATCGGCTCGATGCCGACCCGGCGCAGCGCCTCGGCGCCCGGCAGCACCTCACCGCCGAGCCGGGCCTTGCCCTGGCCGATGCAGACCAGCGCGATCGCGGCCAGCGGGCCGAGGTCGCCGCTGGTGCCCAGGGAGCCCTTCTCGGGCACGCACGGGATGACCCCGGAGTTGTGGATCGCGATCAGCTTGTCCAGGTTGCCGATCGAGATGGCCGAGTTGCCGCGGGACAGCGACACGATGCGGGACATCATGATGGCCCGGACGGTGGTGTCGTCGAGGTGGTTGCCGACGTTGGTCGCCACCGCGTTGAGCAGGTTCTCCTGCAGCTGGCGGGCCTGGGGGATGGGCACCAGCCAGTTGACGAAGCCGCCCATGCTGGTGTTCACGCCGTAGATGACCCGCTCCTCGGCGACGAACTTCTCGAGCGTGCCGCGGGAGGCCTGCACACGCGTGCGGACGGCGTCGTCGATGGCCACGGGGGCGGAGGCGGCCGCGGTCGACGCGACGTCGGCCAGCCGGACCCGCCGGCCCAGGGACAAGGTGTAGCTCACGGGTAGCTCCTAAGCGTTGGTGACGAGGACTTTCGGGGCACTGCGGGGGGCGGCCAGCGTCCGGTTGAGGACAGCGCGATCGACCTTCCCGTTCTCGGTCAGGGGCAGCTCGGACAGGGCGTGGACGGAGCGGGGAACCATGTAGGCGGGCAGCTCCTTGGCGCAGAAGGCGATCGCCTCGGCCTGGTCGAGGCCGGCCGCCGGGTCGTCGAGGACGACGGCGGCCATCAGCACGTGGTTGCCCAGCCGCGGCACCAGGCTGACCGCGGCCGCGGTGACGCCGGGCAGGCGGGTCAGCGTGCCCTCGATCTCGCCCAGCTCGACCCGGTTGCCGCGGATCTGCACCTGGAAGTCGGCCCGGCCGATGAAGTAGAGCTCGCCCTGCTCGCCCAGCCGGGCCAGGTCGCCCGTGCGGAGCACCTTTTGCCCGTGCCGCGGCTCGATCGGGTCGAGCACCAGCACGCCGGCCGTGGCGCCGGGATCGTTCCAGTAGCCGGTGAACAGCGCCGGGCTGCGCAGATAGATCTCCCCGACCTGGCCCGGCTCGGTGACCGCCGCGCCGTGCTGGTCGACGAGGGTCATCTCGGCGCCCGTGTGGGCGTGACCGATCGAGAGCCGGTCCTGCCCGGCCGGCAGCGGGTTCGGGACGTCGGTGAAGGAGGCGGCCATCGACTCGGTCGCGCCGTAGCCGTTGACGAGGCGGGCCGCGGGCAGCGTCTCCTGCAGCCGGCGCAGCTCGGGGAGCGGGAACTCCTCGCCCGCGAAGACCACCGAGCGCAGCCGGGTCAGCCCGCTCAGCAGGTCGGGGTCGTGCCGCAGGACGGGCCGCCACAGCGAGGGAACGCCGTGCACCTGGGTGACCTCGGCCTCGCGCAGGAACGCGACCATCCGCCGCGGCGAGTCGAGCTGCTCGCGCCGGACCGGCACGAGGGCGGCGCCGCTGCTGAGGGCCACGCCGATCCCGAACAGCGCGAAGTCGAACTGCAGGGGAGAGGTGCTCGCCACCCGGTCGCCGGGCCCGGCCAGGCCGTCGGCCCGCATCGCGCGCAGGAACGTCACGATCGACCGGTGGCTCATCACCACACCCTTGGGGCGGCCGGTCGAGCCCGAGGTGAAGACGATGTACGCGGTGTCGGTGCCGAGCACGGCCCGCCGGCGGCGCGGCCCGCGGACCGGCGGGAGCTCGACGACGAGCCCGTCCCGGCCGAAGCGCCCGCGGCCGCCGACCTCGGCCAGCTCGCGGTCCGCGAGGCCGTCCGCCCGTACGTGCAGGGCCGGGCCGACCGACTGCAGGATCGTGCGCAGCCGGGAATCCGGCGTCTGCGGGCTCACCGGCACGAACGGCAGCCCCAGCTTCGCGCAGGCGAGGAGCATGGCCACGGCGGCCGCCGAGGTGTCCGCCTCGACCACCACCCGGTCGCCGACGTCGAGGCCCAGGCCGTCCAGAACCGTGGCGTACTCGCGGATCCGGTCGTCGAGAGCGCGGTAGGAGATCTCCTCCAGGACGCCGTCCTCGTCCGGCTGCACCACCGCGGGCTGGTCCGGCGTGGCGGCCGCGGGCGCCATGAGCAGCCGATAGAGATTGTCCGGCTCCATAGAAGTCTCCCTTGTCCGTTCGGCGATGGTGGCGAGCTGGATCCACTGTGGGACAAGGGGTTGGGCGCGGGACTGGAGCCGGTCTTGATCCGGGGTGTACTGCCAGGTCGGGGCGCCGAGAGAGGCAGCTCCAGCGCAGCGCGAGGGGAGCGGCCTAGCGTCGGCTCGCCTGAACTGCCGACCGACAAGGACCACCCATGAGCGTTGCCAGGACAGACCGGAAGAAGACGTTGCCGGCCCACTCGGCCGGGGTGCGCCCGCTCCTCCTCGAGACCGGTGGCCTGACGCTGTCCGGCCTGCTGGCCGAGCCGCCGGGTGGTCCGCCGCGGGCGACCGTCGTCGCCGTGCACGGTGGCGGCATGCGCTCGGGCTACTTCGACGGCCAGGTCCACCCCGACCTGTCCCTGCTCACGCTGGGGGCCCGGCTCGGCTTCACGGTGCTGGCCCTGGACCGCCCCGGCTACGGCTGGTCGGCGGCGCAGTTGCCCGGGGGCATGACCCTGGCCGAGCAGTCGGTGGTGGTGTCCGGGGCCCTCGAGGCGTTCGCCCGGCGCTACGACACCGGCGCGGGATTCCTGATGCTGGCCCACTCGTACGGGGGCAAGCTCGCCCTGACGACCGTCGCGGACCACCCGGGTGTGCTCGCCCTCGACGCGTCCGGCGTCGGTCACCACTACGGCGTCGCCCCGTCGGAGCGGAAGGGAGCGCGCCGCCACCTCGACTTCGAGCGCAACTGGGGGCCGCTGGGCCTGTACGCCCCGGGCACCTTCCGCGCGGCCCAGGCGCTGGTCGCCCCCGTCCCCGAGCGGGAGGGCGCCGAGGTGCCGCTCTGGCCCGAGATGTTCGAGGAGCTGGCGCCGCGGATCGACATCCCGCTGCGGCTGACGTTCGCCGAGCACGAGACGTGGTGGCAGCACGAGCAGGCGGACGTCGACGACCTGGTGGCCCGGCTGGTCAAGGCGCCCCTGCTGCGGATCGAGCATCAGCCGGGCGCGGGCCACAACATCAGCCTCGGCCGGGCCGCCCGCACCTATCACCTGCGCGCGTTCGCCTTCTTCGAGGAGTGCCTGCAGGCCGCCGGGGAGGCGTCATGACCCAGCCGTACGAGCCGATGCCGGCGGACTGGCAGCGGGTGCTCTGCGTCGTCGCGCACCCCGACGACCTGGAGTACGGCCCGGCCTGCGCGATCGCCCGGTGGACGGCGGAGGGCAAGTTCGTCGCCTACGCCGTGGTGAGCCGGGGCGAGGCCGGGATCGCCACCATGAAGCCGGCCGACACGGGCGAGATGCGCTCGGCGGAGCAACTGCGGGCCGCGGCCGCGGTCGGGGTGCACGACGTGGACTTCCTCGACCACCCGGACGGCACCATCGAATACGGCTTGCCGCTGCGCCGGGACCTCGCCCGGTCGATCCGCAAGTACCGCCCCGACATCCTGGTCACCATCAACTTCTACGAGCGGTGGCGCAGCGGCGACTGGAACACGGCCGACCATCGCAACGTCGGCGTCGCGCTGCTCGACGCGGCCAACGACGCCGGCAACCCCTGGGTCTTCCCCGAGCTCGCCGACGAGGGCCTCGAGCCCTGGTCCGGCGTACGGTTCCTGGCCGTCGGCGGTTCCCCGGAGTCGGGGCACGCCGTCGACGTCACCGACGGGCTGGCCGCCGGGATCGAGGCGCTGGCCGCGCACGCGGGCTATCTGGCGTCGCTGCCCCCGGACAACCCGATGGGCGACGTGGCCGGCTATCTCACGACCAAGCTCACCCGGTTCGGCGAGCGCTTCGGCCACGTGCCGGCGATGCCCTTCGAGATCATCGGCATCTGACCCGGAAGGTCCCCATCGGTATGGACCAGATTGTGGAACGGGCCGTACGGACCATTCGTGAGCGCTATGCGGAGACCCTCAGCCTCGACGATGTCGCCCGCGCCGCCCTGGTCAGCAAGTTCCATCTGCTGCGGGTATTCCGGCAGACCGTCGGAGTGACCCCGGGGCGTTTTCTGGGCGCCGTTCGCATCGACGAGGCGAAACGATTGCTGCGCGATTCCGACCGCGGCGTGGCGGCGATCGCGTGCCTGGTCGGATACAGCAGCACGGGCAGTTTCACGAGCCGCTTCACCGAGTCGGTGGGTATTCCGCCCGTGCGTTATCGGCAGGTGAGCCGGGGCGCGGGCGATTTCCCCGTACGGGCCGTGGGCGACCCGGGCGGGCGGCCGGTGCGCGGCGTGGCCCGGGCCGCGGCCCGCTCGCCGGTCTCGATCGGCACCTTCGACAGCCCCATCCTGCAGGGGCGGCCGTCGAGCTGGGCCACCCTCGAGCACCCCGGCCCCTTCGTGTTGCACCAGGTCCCGTACGGGATGTGGTATCTGCACGCGGCCATGCGGGCCGGGGGTGTGCTGTTCACGGCCACGCTGGGACCGCTGCCCGTCGAACCGTGCGCCGGCCCGGAGGTGGACCTGGTGCTGTGCCCCCGGGACTGGTCGCAGCCGCCCGTCCTGTTCGCCGTGCCGGGCCTCGAGGAGCCCGCTCTCCAGCCGGGTTCAAGCGGCCGTCGAGCGGATTCAAGTATTTGTTGAGCGTCGTCCAGCGCAATTCCAGAAATGGCTCGCGATTCGCTTTCGGTAAGTCAGCAATTGAGGAGAAGACACGTCGTGACTCAGGCTGCGAAGCTCTTTTACGAGAGCGGCGAGGGCCGGTTCTCGGCGGTCCGGCGGATCGCCTTCTGGAAAATCCTCGAAGGGATGCTGCATGCGCGACTCGAAGGTAATCCAACTGTCGGCCGACGAGCTCGAGGTGTGGGACCGGATCACCGCGGACCGCACGGTGTGGGACCTGCCGGTGTGGGACCGGGCCGGCGAGGTGTGGGACCGGGCCGACGAGGTCTGGGACCGCGCTTCCGAGGACCTCACGGTCTGGGACCGCACCGACGAGGTGTGGGACCGGTTCAACGAGGACCTGTCGGTCTGGGACCGGGCGCAGGCGCTGCAGGCGGCCTGACGATCGACCCACCGCCCGTCCGGCCCGGCAGTCCTGTGTGCTGCCGGGCCGGACGGACCCGCCGCACGGCCGGAAGGGAGTTGTCGTGACGTTGTCCACCGCCCGGCTGTCCGTGCGGACCGAGATCCCCGAGAGCTGGGACGGCTGGATCGGCAGCGCCCCGGTCACCCTGCGCCGGCGCTGGATCTCGCTGGCCGACAGCCGGATCCCCGGCGGCGCCCGCACCTTCGCGCTGCCCGGCCCCGGCGGCGACCAGGTGGCCCTGGTCGGCGGGGTGATGGAGGGCCCCACCGGGCACGTGCGTTTCGACCCGCAGCGGGTGCTGTCGGGCGGCTCGGTCGCCGACGGCGTGGTCGCCGACGGACCGCACCCGTGGCAGGGGCGCCCGGCCGAGCAGCTGTTCCCGGCCTGCGTGCTGATGGGCACCAACTACGAGTCGGCCCCGGTCGGTCCGGGCGCCCGCGATCCGCGGGTGCTGCGGGCCTATCTCGAGGCCCAGCTCGACTGGTGCCGCGACCAGGGCGTGCGCAGCGTGTCGGCGCTGTTCCTGCGCCCCGACTATCCCGAGTTCCTCGACGTGCTGCGGGAGGCCGGGTTCACGGTGGTCCCGATGGTGGACCGCAGCGACATGGACGTCACCTGGGACGACCTGGACGGCTACATCGCCGGGCTGCGCCGCAATCAGCGTTTCGCGGTGCGGCGCGAGCTGCGCGAGATCGCGGCCCGGGGCATCGAGATCCGCGAGCGCCCGATCGAGGCCGAGGAGCCCGACCTCCTCCCGCTGCGGGCCCAGCTGGTCACCAAGTACGGCGGGGTGCCCGACGCCCGGCGCGAGGCCGACTCGTTCCGGCATCTGCGCGACCACTTCGGACCGGAGAACGTCTGGATCGTCGAGGCCCGCAAGCGGGGCGCGCTGCTCTCCTTCGCGATGCTGGTGCGCGACGGCGACCAGTGGACCGTGCTGATGAGCGGCACCGACTACACCCATCCCGACGCCTCGTTCACCTACTTCGCCACGGTCTTCTACCGCCCGGCCGAGCTGGCCCCCGCGCAGGGGATCACCACGATCGCCTACGGGCTCGGCACCGTCCAGGCCAAGAAGCTGCGCGGCTGCACCGTCAGCATGTTGTCCGCCGCGGGCCTGCTGCTCGACCGACCCGACTGAAGGAGTACGCAGATGTCGCCCAGGCCAATCACCCCGGCCCCCCGCCACGACGGAAAAGTGCTCCTCGTCGCCGACCAGGGCCTGCAGTCCGGCGAGCAGATGAGCGCGGCCCAGGTCGACCGGAAGGTTTCCGACTTCTGGACCGGGATCGGCGGGGCCGGCTTCTTCCAGGCCCTCACCACCCGGTTCTACGAGCTCGTGGCGCAGGACGAGGTGCTGCGCCCGCTCTTCGCCGTGCCCGACTGGGAGCGCCACGCGGCCCGGCTCTACGACCACTTCCGCCGCATCTACGGCGAGAACGACCTGACCGCGGCCTGGGACCCGAGGATGCACCGGGCCCACGCGCACTTTTTGATCACCCGCGAGCAGCGGCTGCGCTGGCTGGCCCTGATGCGGGAGGCCGGCACCCAGCTCGACGCGCCCGAGCCGCACTTCGGCGAGTTCCTCACCATCATGAAGGTGGCCAGCGGCGAGATGACCGCGGTGTCGCGGGGCGCCGCGCTGGTTCGCCGCGAGCGGTTCCACTGGGACGGGACCCCGGCATGAGCGGCCCCGGAGTCCGTACGGTGGCCGTGGTGGGCGGGGGCCCCGCGGGCGCCTTCTGCGCGCTGGAGCTGGCCCGGCTGCTCCCGGACGTGACCGTCGACCTCTACGACCGTGAGGACCGCGGGCCGGGGGCCGGCATCGTGCTGGCCGACGAGGTCGCCCGGCAGGTGCGGGCCGTCCACCCCGAGGCGCTGCGGCTGCCCGAATCCGCGTACGCCACCTGGGACGAGACGATCACGTCGATCGACGGCGAACGGATCCCGTCCGGCGCCTTCGGCATGTCGGGGATCTCGCGGCACGTCTTCCACGAGCACGTCCGCACCCTGGCCGCGCGCCGGCCCAACGTCCGGCTGATCCGGCGCACCGTCACCGCGACGCCCGAGCCGGCGGATCTGGTGGTGCTGGCCGACGGCGCCGGGAGTGTGCTTCGTCAGCAGCGCGCCGAGCAGTTCGGCACCTCGGTCACCGCGGGCGCCACCCGCTATCTGTGGCTGAGCACGCCCACGGTGCTCGAACCGTGCTTCCTCATCAAGGAGTTCGGGCCGGGCCCCCTGGTGGTGCACGCCTATCCGCACGCGGCCGGCGAGAGCACCTTCATCGTCGAGGCCGACCCGGGCACCCTGACCGCCCTGGGGCTGCTCGACCGGCCGGCCGCCGAGGCGGAGCGCGAGCTGGCCACGATCTTCCGCGCCGAGCTGGGCGGCGCCCCGCTGACGGCCCGGACGGCGGGCTGGCAAGCCTTCCGTACGGTCGTCAACCGCCGCTGGTCGGCCGGCCGGACGGTGCTGGCCGGCGACGCCGCGCACACGGTGCACTTCTCGACCGGCTCGGGCACCGCCCTGGCCATCGACGACGCGTTGTGCCTGGCCCGTTCCGTCGCCGCGCACGACGACCCGCTCGATGCGGTGGCCGAGTACGACAGCGTACGGCGGCCGATCGCCGAGCGGATGCAGGCGGAGGCGGCCGAGAGCACCGCGTGGTTCGAGCAGTTCTGCCGCGGCGAGCGGCTGCACGGGCACCAGACGGTCTTCGCGCTGCGCAGCCGCCGGGCGGCCAACACATTCAGCCGGCTGCGCGAGCGGGATCCGGAGTTCGTCGCGCGCACCGTGGCCCGGCTGGCCGGTCACCCCACCGACGCCGAGCCGGTCGACGTGCCGCTGACGGTGGGCCGGGTGCGCCTGGGGCACCGGCTCGTCGCGCTGGAACGCCGGGACGGCCGGTGCGTGCTGCGCGGCGCCGACGGCACCCAGGCGGTGGGACTGGTCGTGGACCGGACCCCGGACGGTTTGTTGCCGGGCATCGACTTCCTCGCGGTGCGGGCCCGGCCGGAGGGCGGCCGGGTGACCCGGAGCGCCCCCGCGGCCCGGATCCGCAGCCAGTCCGGGCTGCCGATCGCGCTGCTGGTCGACGAGGAGCTGCCCCGCGACGAGGCCAACACCCTGATCGCCGCGGCCCGCACCGACCTGGTGGCCCTGCCGTGAGCCGACGCTCAGAAGTAATCGCGCATCAGCTCACGCGACCACGCCGGGCCCCGCACCTCGCCGCGCGGGCCGAACTCGGGCAGATACGGCTTCACGTCGAGCACGGGGGAGCCGTCGAGGGCGTCGAGCCCGTGCACGGTCAGCGTCAGCCCGTCGACGCCCGCGAGCCCGCACACGGACACCCCGAGGTGGTTGGGCCGGTTGGGCGCGCGCTGGGCCAGGATGCCCGACGGCGGCCAGGCGGTGTTGCCCCGCGGATGCTGGGTGCCGGTGCACGTGCGGGTGGCCAGGTGGAACGCGAAGACGACCTCGACGTGCGAGTAGTCGTCGAGGCCCATGGTCGCCGACTCGTCGAACACGGCCGGGTCCAGCTCGATCCGCGAGACCACCGGCCCCCAGCCGTCCTCGAAGACCCGCTCGCGTCCGCCGCGGACGAAGCCGATGGGTTTGATCGGTTCCATTGCCTCCCCGTTTCCTGTTCAGTCTCAGTGAGGTGCCGGCCGTGCGTCGCCTGATCTCCCGTCTGCTGCCCGACCCCGGCCCCGGCCGGGTGCTCGTGCTCTGCACCGCCGTGGCCAGCCTCGGCAACGGACTCTACGTCACCGGCGGCGCCGTCTACTTCGTTCAGGTCGTGGGCTTGTCGGCCGGGCAGGTGGGTCTCGGCCTGTCGCTGGCCGGCATCGTGGCGCTGGCGCTGGGCGTGCCCGCCGGCAAGCTGGCCGACCGGATCGGGCCGCGCGAGGTCAGCGCGCTGTTCGTGCTCGGCAAGGCGGCCGCGCTGGTGGCGGCGGTCTTCGTGCAGTCGCTCTGGGCCTACCTGGCGATGTCGGTGGTCCTCGGATTGTTCGAGCAGAGCGGCAACGTCTCCCGCGACGCGCTGGTGTCGGGGGTGATGGGCCGGGAGGGCCGGGTGTGGATCTCGGCGTACATGCGCAGCGTCTTCAACGGCGGCTTCTCGCTGGCCGCGCTGGCCGCGGGCCTGGTCATCGCGGCCGACTCGAGACCGGCCTACCTCGCCCTGTTGTGGGGCAACGCGCTGGCCATGGTGCTGGTGGCCGGGCTCTATCTGCGGCTGCCGCGGGTGCCGGGCATTCCGCGCGCGCCCCGCGACCAGCAGCCGCGTGCCGCTGTCCGCGACGTCCCCTACCTGCTGGTCGCCCAGCTCGCCGGGATCGCCCGGATCGGGCCGACCGCGCTCGCCGTGGGCCTGCCGCTGTGGCTGGTGGTGCAGACCGACGCCCCGCGCGCCCTGGCCGCCTGGATCATGCTGATCAACACGCTGATGGTGGTGTTCCTCCAGGTGCGGATGGCGCGTGACGCGGACACCGTACGGGGTGCGGCCCGGCTGCAGCGGCTGACCGCGGTGGTGCTGGCCGTCGCCTGTGGTGTCACCGCAGTGACCGGAGCCCTGCCCGGGTGGGCGTCCGCCGTTGTGCTCCTGGGCGCCGCGGTGCTGTTCACCTTCGGCGAGATCTGGGGCGAGGCCGCCCGCTGGGGGCTGCGGTACGAGCTGGCCCCGGCGAACGTGCAGGGCGAATATCTGGGCGCCTTCGCCACCGGCGACGCCTTCGCCCTGATCGCCGGGCCGGCCCTGGTCACCGCGGTGCCCGACCGGTTCGGCGGGCTGGGCTGGCTGCTGATCGGCGGCCTGTTCCTCGGCCTGCTGGCCGCGAGCGGTCCGGCCGTGCGCTGGGCCGAGCGGACCCGGGTGCCGGCGGGTCTGCCCGTCCCGGTGGGCGCGGGGAAAGCTTCGTGATTCTCATGTCCCCGCTGTGATTTGTTCACTGCTGGGACGATGCGGCCGGTTCCATACTGGAGGCGCGAAACGGGTCGGCTGGAGGAGCCGCACTTTCCGGTCGGCGCCGTTGACTCGAGGGGGTCGGTTGACCGTGATGTCATCCACGGAAGGCTCAGCCCCGCGCCTGCACCACCTGTGGTCCCTGCGGGAGGACACAGTGGTCGGCTGGGAAGGGCGGACGCTGGTGCTCAGCGGCCCGCTGGGCACGGAACGGGTCGAGGACCCCGAACCGGCGGTGGCCGAGGCGCTGCGCCGGATGGAGCTCGGCCCGGTGCTGCTGGCCAACCTGGTGCAACCGAGCGGCGAGACGGGCGCCGGTCCCGACGCGTACACGGTGATCTTGTCGGTGCTGAGCGGGATCTCGCACGTGGTGATCCGGACGCTGTCGCTGGAGGACCTCAAGGGACCGGTGCTGTCGGTGGTGCCGGAGGGCCGGACCGCCCGCTTCTCGCTCGTCCGGCTGTCGGCCCAGCAAAGCGTGCGGCTGCGGCCCACTGTCACGATCACCGTCCGCAAGGACGTCTTCGTGGTGCGGAGCCACGCCCTGGAGCACCGGGTCGAGATTCACCGTCCCGAGGCCATGTGGGTGGTGTCGCTGCTGGCCTGGCCCATGACGCCGGACGCGATGGTCGAGGTGCTGCCGTTGCCCGCCGAGCTGACCCTGGCGATCCTGGGCTATCTGGCCGGGGCGGGGATGACGGTGGCGGCCGGCTGACCGGGGCCCGTCACACCAGCCAGCCGGACTCGCGGGCGATGCGGATCGCGTCGACCCGGTTGCGCGCGTTCAGCTTCGTCACCACGGTGGTGAGGTAATTGCGGACGGTGCCGACCGAGAGCCGCAGACTCTTGGCGATCTCGTGGGGCTCCGAGCCCTGGGCGGCCAGCTGCAGCACCTCGGTCTCGCGGGTGGTCAGCGGGCTGTCCGTCTCGCCCCAGGCGGCCAGGGCCAGCTGCGGGTCGACCACCCGCTGGCCGGCGACGACCCGGCGCACGGCCTGGGCCAGCTCGCTGGGCGGGGCGTCCTTGAGGAGGAAGCCGGCGACGCGGGCCGACATCGCGCGGCGCAGCGTGCCGGGGCGGCCGAGGCTCGTCAGGATCAGGGTGCGGCAGTCGGGGACCTGCGCCTGCAGCAGCTCGGCCGCGCTCAGACCGTCCAGGCCGGGGAGGTCGATGTCGATGATCGCCACGTCGGGCCGGAGCTCGCGGGCCGTGCTCAGGATCTGATCACCGCGCTCCAGTTCCGCGATCACCTGCAGGTCGTCCTCCAGATTGAGCAGAGCCACCAGTGCACCGCGCACCATGTGCATATCCTCGGCCAGGAGGATCCGTATCATTCTTGCTTCCCCCGTTTCTTCCCCAAACGGGAAAGTCTTTGGATCCTACCTAACTCCGTATCGGCGGTGGGGGGCTCGGCTGAACGGTCGAATGGTTCGCCCGTAATGTCCTCTGTCGTTTGCGGACAATCGGTGATTCGAAGACCGTCAACGCTTGGGTCCGGCTGTGGGGGCAGGTCAGCCAGCGTTTTCGGGCAAGGCCGGGCCGGGGGAATGTCCATGATCGACAGCTATGTCCGGGGTCCGGAATCGCATTCTCGAGCGCGGCTTTACCAAGGTCCGGAAACGGCATCCGGAGCGGAGAACAGCAGGCAGTAGTCGCCGGTGACGCCGGCCGAGGGGCGGCTCCAGTCGAAGTAGATCTCGCCCTCGAACTCGAGCACCGCCGACAGCGCGCGCCCGACGTCGAACGCCAATGGAGTGATCTTGCCGCTGGAGTCGCGGAAGTTGCCGACGCAGACACCGATCCGGCCGCCCGGGCGCAGGTGCTTGCCGATGGTGCCGAAGATGTCGGCCAGCTCGGCCAGATAGCGCTCGTAGGAGCCGTCCAGGGTGCGGAACGCGGTGAGCGGATTCTCCGGGTGGTCGTGCCGCGCCATGTACGGCGGGCTGGTCAGGCACAGGTCGAACTCGCCCAGCCCGAGGCCGTCCCAGTCGCGCACGTCACCCGCGATGAACCGGCTCCGCGACCCGGCCGGCAGCCGCGCGTTGCTCGACGCGACGCGCTGCTCCTGCAGCTCGATCCCGGTGCCGGCGCGGCCCAGCCGGTCCGCGACCACGATGGTGGTGCCATAACCCGAGAACGGGTCGAGCACCCGGCCGCCGGGCGGGCTGAGCTCCGCCACGAGCGGCCGGATCTGCGCCTCGGTGAAGTGGATGTCGTTGCGCGCGCCCGGCGGCCGCTCACGCGCCTTGTCGTCGCTGTCCAGGCGGATCAGGCGGGGTGCCGTCATGGTGTTCCCTCTCCGGGCGGTCCGTCGGGCGCGAACGCTCAGACCGCCACCGGCTCCTTGCCCGGCGGCGTGTAGTCGGCGTGGTCGATGGCCAGCTCCCACACCGACTCGAAGGCCTCCCGGCAGCGGCGGATCAGCTTCGGGTCCTCGGAGAACTCGTGCGGGCCCCACGAGCCGTCGCCGTGGAAAGAGGTCCAGCGCAGCAGGCTGTCGTCGAACACCCAGAAGTCGTTGCCCGGCAGCAGCAGCTCCGAGGCCCGCCGCCGGGGCAGCCAGCGCACCTTCTCGCCGGCCGGCACGTTGACGATCGTGGTGGTCTCCCACTCGTACTGGATGAAGTCGGTCACCGGCTCGGAGACGATCCGCGCCCGGCGCCAGTCGACGCCGCGCTTGACCGCGTCGCCCACCAGCTCGATCCAGTCGCCGTGCCGGTCGTACTCGATCGGGATGCCCTTCTGCCAGTCGACGAAGACCGGGCCCTTCGGGGTGTAGACGTCACGCATCTCCAGGTGCACGGCGGAGTACTTGGTCTGCGCGATCAGTTCGGCGAAGGCCGGGAAGTTGCTCGACATACGGATCTCCCATCCGAGGGCTGGTCAAGCTGAGGTGGAGTCGTGCCCCAGTTGACCGGCTCGGCCTAGAAGCTCGCTTGAGCGCCGGTCCTGTCCTCGGCGTCGGCCAGGTGCTCGGACAGCACCGCCAGGTGGGTGACGCGCGCCTCCTTGTGGCGCTGCCGGCCGGCCTCGGTGAGCTCGACCACCACGCCGCGCCGGTCGGCCACGCAGTGGATGCGCTCGACCAGCCCGGCCTTCTCGAGCCGGGCGACCGTGCGGGACAGGGCCGACTGGCTCAGATACATCGACGCGGCCAGCTCCTGCATGCGGGGGCGCTCCATCGCCTCGGCCAGCCGGTCGAGCGTCTCGAAGTCGCTCAGGGTGAGCGCGTGCTCCTCCTGCAGGGCGCGCTCGAGGGCCGAGGCGACCGCGTTGTAGCGGGACAGCAGGGTCCGCCAGCGGTCGATCACGCAGGTCTCGGGCTCCATGCCCGGCATCCTACCCGTTTTTGTTGCGTGCGACTCATATGCATGTGCATTCAATGCGCGTGCATGTAACTTCCTCAGCATGACAACCACTGAAACCAGTTTTACCGGCGCGGCGCATGCCGGGCGCTGGCCGCTCCGGCTCTGGGGCGTGCTGGCGGTCCTGTGCACCGTCGTGTTCCTCGACGGCCTCGACATCTCCAACATCGGCGTGGCCCTGCCCTCGATCGGGGCCGAGCTGGGCCTGTCCACCACCGCGCTGCAGTGGGTGGTCAACGGCTACGTGCTCGGCTTCGGTGGCCTGCTGCTGCTCGGCGGTCGCACCGCCGACCTGCTCGGCCGGCGCCGCGTGTTCCTCGTCGCGGTGGCCGTCTTCACCGTCGCGTCGCTGGCCGGCGGGCTGGTCGACGACGGCGGCCTGCTGATCGCCAGCCGCTTCGTCAAGGGCCTGGCCGCCGCGTTCACCGCGCCCACCGCCCTGTCGATCCTGACCACGACCTTCCCCGAGGGCCCGGCCCGCAACCGGGCGCTGGGGATCTTCACGGCGTTCAGCGCCTGCGGCTTCTCGTCCGGCCTGCTGCTGGGCGGCGTGCTGACCACCATCGGCTGGCGCTGGAACTTCCTCGTGCCCGTGCCGCTGGCGCTGGCCGCGCTCATCGGGGGCGTGCTGCTGATCGCCCGCGACCGGCCCGCGGCCGCCGGCGGGCAGGATCTGGGCGGGGCCGTCACGCTCACCGCGGGCATGCTGCTGACCGTGTACGCGGTGGTCACGGCGAGCTGGCTGCTGCTGATCCCGGCCGTGGCGCTGCTGGCCGGCTTCGTGCTCATCGAGAAACGGGTGCGGCACCCGCTCGTCCGGCTCGGCCTGCTGCGTACGGGCTCGATCGTCCGGGCCAACGCCAGCATGATCGCGCTGATGGGCTCGTACGTCAGCTTCCAGTTCATCATGACGCTCTACCTGCAGGACGTGCTGCGCTGGACCCCGCTGCAGGTGGCCCTGGCCGTGCTCCCGCTGGGCCTGGTCGTGGTGTTCGGCTCCCCGTACGTCGGGCGGCTGGTCAGCTCGTGGGGCACCGCCCGCCTGATCACGATCTCGATGGCGCTGCTGACCCTCAGCTACCTGTGGCTGCTGCTCACCGCGGGCAGCGACCCGCACTACCTGGCCCAGATGCTGCCGACCATGCTGCTCAACGGCGGCGCGTTCGCGTTCGGCTACGGCACCATCGTCACCCAGGCCACCGACGGGGTCGCGGACGCGGAGCAGGGGCTGGCCTCCGGCCTCGTGCAGACCAGCGGGCAGGTCGGCATGGCCCTGGTGCTGGCCGTGACCAGCACACTCGTCGCCTCGGCCACCGCCGCCGGCAGCTTCACCAGCTTCCGCCCCGGCCTGATCCTGGTCACCGCGGTCGCCGTCGCCGGCTTCCTGCTCAACCTGTACGGCCTGATCCGGCCGCGCCGATGAGCGTCGCCGACCTGTTCGAGCCGCTCACCCTCAAGCACGGCCCGGCGATGCGGAACCGCTTCATGCTGGCCCCGCTGGTCAACCAGCAGAGTGCCCACGACGGCTCCGCGTCCGAATACGACCTGGACTGGATGAGCCAGGTCGCCGAGGGCGGTTACGCGCTGATGCCGACCGGCGCCACGACCGTCGAGGCCGGCGGCATCGCGTACGAGCGGCAACTGGGCATCCACAGCGACGACCATGTGCCCGGGCTGGCCAAGATGGCTGCCTTCATCCGTGACGGGGGCGGCCTGTCCGCGGTGCAACTGCACCACGCCGGTCACCGCGCCGACCCGAGCCTGGGCGGGGTGCCCGCTCGGGCCACCGACCTGACGACGGGCGAGGTGGAGCGGATCCGCGACAGCTTCATCACCGCCGCGCTGCGAGCCGAACGGGCCGGGTTCGACGGCGTCTCGCTGCACGGCGCCTTCGGGTGGATCCTCTCGGAGTTCCTGTCGCCGCTGCTCAACGACCGCACCGACAAATACGGCGGTAGCACCGAGAACCGGGCCCGCCTGACCCTGGAAGTGATCGAGGGCATCCGCCGGGCCACCGGTCCCGAGTTCCAGCTCGGCTGGCGCCTGTCGGTCGAGCGCTACGGGCTGCGGCTGGAGGAGCTGCGCGAGATCACGGCGGACATCCTGGACCGCGAGCTGATCGACTATCTCGACCTGGCCCTGTGGGACTCGGCCCAGATCGTGCAGGGCGGGGTGTTCCGCGGCCGCAGCATGCTCAGCGTGTTCACCGGTCTGCCCCGCCGCGGCGTACGGGTCGGGGTGGCCGGGAAAATCACGAGCGCCCGACGCGCCGGGCGGATCCTGGACGAGGGGGCCGACTTCGTCGTGATCGGGCGGGCCGGCATCCTCCGGCGCGACTTTCCCCGCCAGGTGCGGGCGAACCCTGCGTACGAGAGCCCGAAGCTGCCCGTCACAGCCCAGTTCCTCCGTACGGGTGGGTTGAGCGAACGCTTCATCAACCACATGCGGCGCTGGCCGTACTTCGTCAACGAGAGAGAGGCTTAGGCATGGCTGACATCAACTTCTACTTCGACCCGATCTGCCCGTTCGCCTGGATGACCAGCAAGTGGATCCGGATCGTGCAGGGGCAGCGGGGTTACACCGTCGACTGGCGGTTCATCTCGCTGCGGCAGATCAACGCGCACCTCGACTACGACAGCCACTTCCCGCCGGAGTACGAGGCTCAGCACACCGCCGGTCTGCGCCTGTTGCGCGTGGCCTCGGCCGTACGGGAAAAGCACGGGCGGGAGGCGATCGGCCCGCTGTACGCCGCGTTCGGCGCCCGGATCCTGGAGACCGCGCCCGACGAGAGCCGCCAGCCGGGCTGGCAAGGCACGCCCGCGCTGGCGGCCGACGCGCTCACCGAGGCCGGGCTGCCCGCCGCGCTGGCCGAGTTCCTCGACGACACCTCGCGCGACGCCGAGATCCAGGCCGAGTCGGACGAGGCGCTGGCGCTGACCGGTCGCGACGTCGGCACGCCGATCATCCATTTCGAGCCGCCGCAGGGGGTGGCGTTCTTCGGGCCGGTGATCAGCCGGCTGCCCGACGAGGAGCAGGCCGGCGTGCTGTGGGACCACGTCGTCGGGCTGGCCCGGTTCCCCGGATTCGCCGAGCTCAAGCGCAGCCTGCGCGAGCAGCCGCAGCTGCGGTCGTTCGGGGTCACGGCGCAGGAGCCCGGCCGGACCGAGGACTGGCACGCCGGGAGCCGCCGCCTCAAGCACTGACCCGGCCGCGTGCCCGCTCGCCATGACCTGCGACAGTGGTCGATGGGGCGGTGTCGGGCAACGAACCGTGACGGGGTGACATGACCGAGTTCTTCGTGGATCCGAACGGCATGAACGGGCTGTACAACCAGCTCGTTCGTGCCTCGGGCGACGCCACCGACATTCTGGGTTACACGCGGCAGCACTGCGATCTGCCCGCCGTGACCGAGGGCTTCCTGATGATGGTCATCGGGCCGCACAAGGAGGCGTACGAGAGCCTGACCGAGGCGCTGGCCAAGCTGACCGAGCTCGCCCGGGGCGCGGGCAGCCAGGTCAACCTGGCCCAGCTCGACTACGCCAAGACCGATCAGGACGCGGCGGCCAAGGTCGACGCGACCTATCCGGGGGCGAAGAACCCCGCGTACGTGGGGGGAATGCTCGCGCCCGGCCGACCCGACCTGACCGGGCCGCACGCGAGCTTCGCCGACGTCACCGAGCCGACGGCCCGGCTGACCAGCCCGGAATACGCGGTCGCGATCGAGATGTGGTCGATCAACCCGCTGGCCGACCTGGTCAGCCCGGCGGCCTGGCTGCGGCAGATCAGCATCTGGCTGTTCAGCTTCGACCCGCTCGAGGGGTGGGCCAAGAGCGTCAGCGGCGACTGGAAGGGCTACACCCACTGCGCGATGGCGATGGGCCACATCGGTGCGGCGTCGAAGGACGTGGGGGCGAACCTGCTCCGCGGCGCCGAGGACGTGCGGACCGTGTGGCGCGGGCGGGCGGCCGAGGCCGAGCAGGAGTTCCAGCTGGCGCTCGGGCTCGCGGCGGCCGGCCTCGACGACGCCTGCCGGCAGTACAAGCAGCTCTACCTGCAGGCCGCCGAGGCGGTCAAGAGCCTGGTCGACGTGACGGCCGGCCTGATCAGCGACCTGCTCGACCTGCTCATCATCATCAACGCGGCCTCGGTCGCGGGCACGGCGCTGATCGAGACCGGGATCGGCGCGCTGGCCGGCTACACGGTGGCCGCCTACTACGCCTGGCAGGCGTACGACCTCTACAAGCACATCTCCGACTTCTACGGCAACACCGAAGACCTGCTCAAGGTGATCGCCGGCTCGATCGGCGCCATCAAGGCCCAGCTCGCGGTCAAAGACCTGCCGCCCGTGCAGCCGTACCATCACCCGGCCGGCTACTGACCCCGAAGGGACCCTCATGAGCGGCAACCTCGAGAACGACCCGCTGGCCCGGGCGGTGCTGCGCCACCTGGCCGACAGCCGCGGCAAGGACGATGCGATGGGCTCCTTCGCCCGTACGGTCCTCTCCGGCGAGGCGACCCTGCGCGAGGCGGCGGCCAACCCGTGGCACGCGCAGGGCCTGGCCAACGGCTTCGCGGCGGCCCAGCGGCAGCGCGACGAGATGACCCCGGAGCAGCGGTCGGCGTACGAGGAGCAGGCCCGCCGCCTGGCCGAGGAGAACGACCGGTGAGGACGACGACGCGGTGGCGCCTGGCGATCCCACTCATCCTGCTCTCGGGCCTGTTCCTGGCGGGCTCGGTCGTGGGGGCGTCGCTCTACTGGTCGCGGTGGTCGGCGGGGGAGCGGTTCATCACCGTCTTCCTGGCCGTCATGTTCGCGGCCAACGTCGGCATCAGCGTCTCGATCGGCACCGACCGCAAAATCACCGACACCCCGTGGCTGCGGCTGGGCACGGTTGCGCTGTTCTTCCTGCTCGCGTGCGGCGTGACCCTCGTACGGCGAAATCTCTGAGCCGTTATGCCAGGGCCTTGCCGGGGTTGAGGATGCCGTGCGGGTCGAAAAGGGCCTTGATCTGGTGGTGCAGGTCCAGTGACAGGTCGCCCAGTTCCCGTCGGAGCCAGGCCTTCTTCAGTACGCCGATGCCGTGCTCGCCGGTGACCGTGCCACCCAGCCGCAGGGCCAGAGCGAAGATGTCGTCGGCGGCGCGGTGGGCCGAGGCCGGGATCGGCTCGCCGTGCCGGCCGGCCACGATGATCGGGTGGACGTTGCCGTCGCCCGCGTGGGCCAGCGTGCAGATCGGCACCTCGTGCCGGGCCGCGATCGTCTCGATCTCGCGGACGGCCTCGGCCAGGCGCGAGCGGGGGACCGCGATGTCCTCGATCAGGGGGCGGCCCAGGCGTTCGATCGCGGGCAGGGCCTGGCGACGCGCGGCCAGCAGCGACGCCGGGTCGGTGGCGCTGCGGATCGTGGTGGCGCCCTTCGTGAGCACCTCCAGCGCGCGGGCGGCCTCGTCGGGGCCGCCGTCGGTCTGCACGATGAGCAGGGCCGCGCCCGCCGCGCGCAGGGCCGGGTCGATCGCGTTGAGGGTGGCCTCGTCGAGCAACTCGGCCAGCACCGGCTGGATCCGCGCCTCGGCCAGCGCGACCGACGCCGCGGCGGCCGTGGTGATGTCCGGGTAGGACGCGGCGATGGTGGCGGTGGGCTCGGGCAGGGGCCGCAGCCGCAGGGTCGCGCCGACCACCACGCCCAGCGTGCCCTCCGAGCCGACGAACAGGCCGGTCAGGTCGTAGCCGGCGACGCCCTTGAGGGTGGCCCGGCCGGTGCTGATCCGCTCGCCGCTGGCCAGCACGACATCGAGCCCGAGCACGGCGTCGCGCGTCACGCCGTACTTGGCGCAGCGCAGGCCGCCCGCGTTGGTGGCGATGTTGCCGCCGATCGTGGAGACGGCCAGGCTGGCGGGGTCGGGGGCGTAGCTCAGGCCGTACGCGCCGGCCGCCCGGTCGAGCTCGGCCGTGACCACACCGGGTTCCACGATGGCGACGCCGTCGGCCGGGCGGATCTCGACGATTCGGTCCATCCGGCTCAGGTCTAACACGATCGTGCCGGTGCCGGCGGCGCTCGCTCCGGTCAGGGCGGTTCCGGCTCCGCGGGGGACAACCGGCGTACGGGAGAGGGTGGCTTCTCGGAGGATTTGCTGGACTTCCTCGGGCGTACGGGGGAAGGCCACTGCTTCGGGAATGCCGTCGGGTTCCCAGCCGGAGCGGTCAAGTCGGCGCTCGGCCCTCACGTCGGCCTCGGTCGACCATTCCACTCCGGGCGGCGTTTGCCGGCCGGTTGTTGTGGGCGGCGCTTGCAGGCCGGTCATGCCACGGGTCGGGCGGGGTCGGAGGACCAGGCTGACCAGGAGCCGGGATAGAGAGCCGCGTCGATGCCGGCGACAGCCAGTGCCACGATCTCGTGGGCCGCGGTGACGCCGGATCCGCAGTAGACGCCGACCGGGCCGGTCACGTCGGCGAACCGTTCCCGCAGCTGAGCGGCCGGGAGGAAGAGCTTGTCAGCGTCGAGGTTGCCGGTGGTGGGGGCGCTCTCGGCGCCGGGGATGTGCCCGGCTCGCGGGTCGATCGGTTCGACCTCGCCGCGGTAGCGCTCGGCCGCGCGGGCGTCGAGGAGCGTCCCGTACGAGGGCAGGTCGGCGGCCTCGTCGGCGGTGATCGTGGGCAGGTGGCCGGGGCTGAGCACCACATTGCCGGCCGGGCGGGGGCGGGGCTCTCCGGTCGCCTCCGTGTGCCCGGCGGCCCGCCAGGCGGCCAAGCCACCGTCGAGCAGGCGTACGTCGGCCACCCCGGCCCAGCGCAGCAGCCACCAGGCACGGGCCGCGGCGAGCCCGCCGGTGTTGTCGTAGACGACCACCGAGCGGCCCTGGATCAGACCCCAGCCGCGGGCGGCGGTCTGCAGCCGGTCGATCGACGGCAGCGGGTGGCGGCCCGCGCCCGGGGCGTGCGGCCCGGCCAGTTCGGTGTCGAGGTCGACGAAGACGGCGCCGGGCAGGTGGCCCTCGCGGTAGTGGGCGAGCCCGTCGGGGTCGCCGAGCGCCCACCGCACATCGAGCAACAGCGGCGGCTCGGGCTGCGCGACCCGGTGATAGAGCTCGTCGACGCTGATCAGGACCGGTCGATCGGTCGTCGAGGTCGCCCCGTCCCGCCCGGCCGTCCCGTCCCGCCCGGCCGTCCCGTCCCGCCCGGCCGTCCCGTCCCGCCCGGCCGTCCCGTCCCGCCCGGCCGTCCCGTCCCGCCCGGCCGTCCCGTCCCGCCCGGCCGCCCGGGTGGACTGGGCCGTAGGGGCGGTGCTGGGCTGAGCGATGGTGGCGGGGCCGGGCTGGGCCGCGGGGGTGGTGGCGGCGGGGCCGGGTTGGGCTGCGGGGGTGGCGGTCAGGCCGGGCAGGGTGGCCGCCAGGTCGGCGTCGTCCAGCGAGACCGGGGTCGTGCCCTCGGCGACCGCCCGGTGAATGCGGGCCTGCACCGCGGCGGCGGTCGGAGTCGGCACCTCGTGCAGCCGGCCGAGCAGCACGATCTCGCCGTCGAGGTAGTCGGTCTCGGGGGCGCCGGCCCGGGCCAGGCTCTGCCGGGTCGAGTTGCCGGCGCGGGGCCGATCGGGCACGTCGGCCACCCGGAAGTCACCGGTGACCGGGGTGGCCGGGGTGATGCCGGCGGCGGCGTAGACCGCGCGGGCCTCGGTCTTGAGCAGGGCCAAGGCGGCGTCGCGGAGCTCGCTCGGCGGGTAAAGGGCGTCGAGCGTGTTGACGAGGTTGCCGAGCAGTTTGGCCGCCTTGTGCCCCACGATGTCGGCCGTCTCGTGTGCGACGAATCCGGCCCGGCGCAAATCGGCGGCGATCCGCCCGACCGTGTCGTCGAGCGAGCTCGTGGTGCCGGACACGTCGGCGACACCAGGCACAGCGGCGGGGTTGTGCGCCAAGGAAGCGGCGGGTGAGGGAGTGGTGGACGGAGGAAAGGCGGGCGCGGGAGAGGCGGAGGCGGGAGAGGCGGGCGCGAGAGGGGTGGGCGCGGGAGAGGCGGGCGCGAGAGGGGTGGGCGCGGGAGTGGGAGAGGCAGACGCGGGAGAAGCGGGCGCGAGAGAGGTGGGCGCAGGCGTGGCGACGGGCGCGGCCGGGTAGGGGCCCAGCCACAGCACGGCCGGGGCGGGCCAGCCGTGGTTGACGACCTCGCCGGGGGTGACGAACGTGGCCGGGATCCAGACCACGGCGCCGATCACCTGGGCGAACGAGCGTAGGGCCGTGCGTTCGTTGTCGAGGCCGTTTTGCAGGGTGACTACGGGCAGGTCGGTGGCTGCGACGCCGGTGCCGCCGTCGGACCGTTTGACCGGGCGCCACGCCCATTCGCGGACGGCTGCTGCCGTGTCGGTGCTCTTCGTGGCGAGCAGCAGCACGTCGTCGGCGGTTAGTTGTATCTCGGCCGGGCCTGCGGCGACCGGCAGCCGCACGTCATGGGCGCCGTCGGGGCGTAGGTAGTGCAGGCCGTGGGCGCGCAGGGCGGCCAGTTGGGCGCCGCGGGCGATCAGCAGGGTTTCGATGCCGGCCCGGTGCAGTTCGGCCGCGATCGACGCGCCGACCGCGCCGGCCCCGATCACCACGTAACGGCTCATCAAATACCTTCCCACCTATGGACTCACTAGGAATTAGCAGCATGGCCGTGACTGGTGGTCGCTGTCCAGCGCGAAAACCCGATCGGATCGAACACAACTTCTTATCAATCGGCTGTTAGCGTCCGGCGACATGGGACCTGTGCTGGACATTCTCGCGCTGCGCAGCCTGATCGCGGTGGCCGACTGTGGCGGCTTTCACCGGGCCGCGGCCGCGCTCAAGGTCAGCCAGTCGGCGGTCAGTCAGCACGTCCGGCGCCTCGAGAAGGTGATCGGAAGGCCGGTCGTCGAGCGGCAGGGGCGGGCCACGGTGTTCACCCCGGACGGTCAGGCGCTGCTGGGGGAGGCCCGGCGCATCCTCGCGGCGCACGACGACGCGCTGCGCCGGCTGCTGGTCGGGCCGGAGCGTCCGGCCGTCACCGTCGGCACCACCGAGCACGCGGCCGACCTGCTGCTGCCCGCGATCACCGCCGCGCTGCCGGGTCACCAGGTGCGTTTTCGCATCGACCGCACCCGACGGCTCGACGCCGCGGTCGATCGGGGCGCGATCGACGTCGCCGTGCATCTGGCCGAGGCGTCCGCGGCCGACGGCGTGCCGGTCGGCTCACTGCCCCTGACCTGGTATGCGGCCACCGGCTGGGCCGCGCCGCCCGGCCCCTGGCCCGTGGTCGCCATCGAGGAGCCCTGCGTGCTGCGCCGCCGCGCGCTCACCGCCCTGACCGCGCGCGGCCTGGAGCCGTACGTGGTCTGCGACAGCGGCTATGTCGCGGGCGTGCTCGAGGCGGTGCGCAGCGGGCTGGGGGTCGCCCTGATGGCCACCGCGGCGACGACGCCCGACGGTCTGCGCGTCCGCGATGACCTGCCCGCGGTGCAGCCGGCCGCCATGAGCCTGCGCGCCCGTTCCGGGGCCGATCCGCAGGTCGTGACAGCGGTCACCGACGCCCTGCACACGGTGCTGGCCCAGGGCCGCCGGTAGAAGTCGATCAAGCGGCGCCGACAGAAGCGATCAAACGGCGCCGCCGGAGCGATCAAGCGGGCGCCGCGGAAAAGATAAGCGGATGTGATCGGTTCGATCGCGAATCGGCGTTGGACGCCCTTCCCAAAGCCCTACTAGCTTGGTAGGTGTTATAGGTAATCCGATCAGCCGGAAGGTCCGTCATGACGCTCGCCCACGAGACCGTGGTCCGCACCTGGAACGAGCCCGACCCCGTCCCCCTGCGCGGCACGTTCATCCTGTTCCCCGGGCGTGGCGAGTCGCCTCAGGTCTACGAGCGCTTCGGCAAGCGCCTGGCCGCCGACGCCTATCGGGTGCACGTCGTCGCCTCGCCCAGCGACTCCGCCGAGCAGGCCCGTGAGCAGCTCGACGGTCTGCTGGCCGAGGCCGACCCCGAGAAGCCGCGCATCGTGGCCGGCTCGGACGGTGGCGCGGCCTTCGCGGCCCACCTGGCCGCCGAGGGTGCCCTGCCCGGCGTGAACGCCCTGGTGCTGGCCGGGCTGCCGACCACCGCAACGGCGGGCGCGAGCCGCGACTGGGACGACGAGCTCGACGCGCGCAGCTTCTGCCCGACCCACCGGGGGAAGATCAACACCGTTTCCCTCGTACGCCCGGGGGAGCTCTTCACCGACCTGCCCGCCGACTGGTTCTCGCCCGGCGCGGCCGCGACCGTCGCCCTCCCCGTGCTGGGCCTGCACGGCCGCGACGACACGGTCAGCCCTCTGGCCGAGGCCGCCGCCTTCTACGCCGCCGCGCCCCGGGCCGAGCTCGTCAGCATCGCCGGCGGCCCGCACGACGTGCTCAACGACCAGACCCACCGCACCGTGGCCGCGACGATCGTGCTGTTCCTCGAGCGGCTGCGCAACGGCGGCGACCTGGCCCCGATCGCCGTGCCGGTGACCCGATGACCGTCGAGTTCATCAGCGCCGTCAACGTCAACCCGAGCAACGAGCTCAACCGGCTCGGCCGGGCCGGCATCGACCTGCCGTTCTTCACCCGCTACGTCAACGCGCTGGAGGACGCCGGCTTCGACTACACGCTGTGCGCGTACGCGTCGTCGTTCCAGGACCAGTTCGCGATCGCCAACCAGATCGTGGCCCGCAGCGAGCGGGTGGCGCCGATCGTGGCCCTGCGCCCCAACACGATCTATCCCACGGTCGCGGCCAAGGCCCTGGCCACGCTCGACCAGTTCGGCGCGGGCCGGGCGGTGGTGCACTTCATCTCGGGCGGCAGCGACGCCGAGCAGGCCCGCGAGGGCGACTACCTGACCAAGGAGCAGCGCTACGCCCGTACGGCGGAATACATCGACGTCGTCCGCAAGGTCTGGACCAGCACCGAGCCGTTCGATCACGAGGGCGAGTTCTACAAGTTCGAGAACTTCCTGAGCCTGGTCCGGCCCACCCGCGGCACCATCCCGGTCTCGGTCGGCGGGTCATCGGCCGAGGCGTACCGGGTCGGCGGCTCGCGCGGCGACATCTTCGGGCTGTGGGGCGAGCCGCTGGCCGACACCCGGGCCCAGATCGACGCCGTCAACGCGCAGGCCGCGGCGGCCGGACGCACCGACCGCCCGCGCATCTGGGTCACCTTCCGCCCGATCATCGCGGCCACCGAGGAGCTGGCCTGGGAGAAGGCCGAGCGCACGCTGGCCGTGTTGCAGAGCGGCGGTCCCCGGGTGGAGCCCCAGAACGTCGGCTCGCAGCGCCTGCTCGAGATCGCCGGCCGCCAGGACGTGCACGACCGCGCCCTGTGGACGCCGACCGCCACGGCCACCGGGGCCGCCGGCGCCTCGACCGCCCTGGTCGGCACGCCCGAGACGGTGGCTGCGGCGATCCTCGACTACGTCGACCTGGGCGCCGACCTCATCTCGATCCGCGGCTACGACAACCTCAACGACCTCATCGACTACGGCCGGCACATCCTGCCGCTGGTCCGCCAGGAGCTGGCCCATCGGGAGGCCACGGGGCAGCGCGGCCCCCTGCAGGACGAACACCCCGGGGCATTCGCAGAGAGGACGCCCGCATGACCGACTTCGATCCCACCATCCCGCCGACGGCCACGCCCGAGGTGGAGTTCATCAGCCTCTCCCACCTCAACCCGTCGACCGAGCTCGACCCGGTGCCGTCGCGCGGCATCGACCTGAAGTACTTCCGGCGTTACGTGCGCTCCCTCGAGGAGGGCGGTTTCGATTACACCCTTCTCCCGTACGGGGCGGGCAGCGCCGACTCGTTCGTCGTGGCCAGCGCGGTCGGGCAGCTGACCGAGCGGATCAAGCCGATCGTCGCGCTGCGGCCCAACACCACCCCACCGAGCGTCGCCGCGCAGAAGCTGGCCACCCTCGACCAGCTCACCGAGGGCCGGGCGGTGGTCCACCTGATCAGCGGGGGCAGCGACGCCGAGCAGGCCCGGCAGGGCGACTACCTGCCCAAGCACAAGCGGTACGCCCGTACGTCGGAATACATCGACGTGATGCGCCGTTCGTGGACCGAGCCCGCCGCGTTCAGCCACCAGGGCGAGTTCTACAAGTTCGACGATTTCGGGCCGGGCTTCGCGCCGTACGAGAGCCCAATCCCGATCTCGATCGGCGGCCAGTCCGACGAGGCCTTCGCCGTGGGCGGGGCCAAGGCCGACATCTTCAGCTTCTGGGGCGAGCCGCTGGCCGACCTGCGCAGCGAGATCGACCGGGTCAACGGGATCGCCCGCGACGCCGGCCGCACCACGCTGCCCCGGATCTGGGTCACGTTCCGGCCGATCATCGCGCAGACCGACGAGCTGGCCTGGCGCAAGGCCAAGGACTACGTGGAGCGGATCGCGCGGCCTGCCCTTCAGGGCACGCCCCAGAACGTCGGCTCGCAGCGCGCGCTCGCTTTTGCCAACAAGTCCGAGCTGTACGACCGGGCGTTGTGGACCCGTACGGCCGCCGTGACCAACGCCGCCGGCGCCTCGACCGCGCTGGTCGGCTCGCCCGAGACGGTGGCCGCGGCGATCCTCGACTACGTCGACCAGGGCGCGTCGCTGGTCTCGATCCGCGGCTACGACACGCTCGCCGACGCGGTGGACTACGGCCGGTACGTCCTTCCCCTCGTACGGGAGGAGATCGCGCACCGCAAGGCGACCGGGCGGCGGGGCCGGTTGCAGGCCGAGCACCTGGGCAACTATCGCCCCGAGTACGCGCAGTTCGCGAGCACCCCGTGACGTACGCGTTCCCGGCGCCCGATCTCTCCGACGCCGCCCTGGCCGCGGTCACCGCCGAGATCGCCAAGACCGCGGGGGAGTACGACCGCAGCGCCGAGTTGCCCTGGGCCGGCATCGAGGCCGCCCACCGCGCCGGACTGCTCACCGCCACCGTCGGCCCGCAGTACGGCGGACCGGGCCTCGGCCCCCGCGCGACGGCTCGCATCCTCACCGCCATCGGCGAGGGCGACGCCTCGGTCGGCCTGCTCGCCGCCAACTCGCTCAACACGCACGCCGCCCAGGCCGCCACCGGCAGCTGGCCCGCCGCGCTGTACGACGACCTGCTGCGCCGCTCGCGGTCGGGCCCGGCCCTGGTCAACGCGATCCGGGCCGAACCCGAGCTGGGCGCCCCGGCCCGTGGCGGCCTGCCCAGGACGACGCTCACCGCGAGCGGCGACGGCTGGCTGCTCAACGGCCGGAAGGCGTACGGGACCGGCGGAGCCGGCCTGGCCTATCACGTCGTCTGGGCGGTGGCCGGCGACCGGGTCGGCCACGTGCTCGTGCCCGGTGACGCGCCCGGCATCACCTGGATCGACACCTGGGACCACCTCGGGCTGCGCGCCTCCAACACCCACGACGTGGTCTACGCCGACGTCGCGGTGCCGGCCGAGGCGTTCGTCGAGATCCCGCGCGGCCCCGACGGCGTCTACCGCGACCCGGCGGCGGTGGCCGGCCCCGGCAGCTTCGGCCACCCCGCGCTCTACATCGGCGTGGCCCGCGCGGCCCGTACGGCGTTCGCCGAGTTCGCCCGCGACCGGGTGCCCGCCGCGCTCGGCAAGCCGATCGCCGAGACCGAGCGGATCCAGTCCGTGGCGGGCGAGATCGACCTGCAGATCACCCAGGCCGAGACCCTGCTGCACGGCGCCCTGCTGCGCGCGGAGGCGGGGGAGAAGCCCGACTTCTCCGCGATCAAGGTGGCCATCGCCCGCTCGGTCATCGCCGCGACGCAGACCGCGGTGGCCGCCCTCGGCAACCCCGGCCTGTCCCGCCACCACTGCCTCGAACGACACCTGCGCGACGCCCTCTGCATCCGTGTGCACCCGCCCCAGGAGGACGCCGTCCTGCTGGCCGCGGGCCGCCGAGTTCTTAGTAAGGACACTCCCCGATGAAGCTTGTGAAACCCCTTGCCGTCGCGGCCGTCGCAGCGCTGGCGCTGACCGGCTGCGGCAGCGGCGGCGACGACCAGGCGGGCGCCGGCAGCGGCACGCTCAAGGTCTCGTTCTGGCCCGACAACGCGGCGTTCCCGTGCATCGACCCGTTCCAGGTCTACTGGATCGAACACCGCTCGATCATCCGCAACTTCGCCGACTCGCTGACCGACCAGGACCCGGAGACCGGCAAGATCGTGCCCTGGCTGGCCCAGAGCTGGGAGATCAGCCCGGACGGCAAGAAGTACACGTTCAAGCTGCGCGACGGCGTCACCTTCGCCAACGGCAAGAAGCTCGACGCGCAGGCCGTCGCCGACAACGCGACGGGCTGGATCGCCACCGTCAAAGCCACCAACGGCGCCGCGTACGGGTCCTCCTACGTGCAGGGGCTGACCGGGGCCAAGGCGGTCGACCCGCTGACCGTCGAGCTCGAGCTGTCCCGGCCGAACTCGTCGTTCCTGCAGGCCACCTCGACCACCA
The DNA here is from genome assembly GCF_016785085.1 of Paractinoplanes lichenicola. Classification (GTDB taxonomy): domain Bacteria; phylum Actinomycetota; class Actinomycetes; order Mycobacteriales; family Micromonosporaceae; genus Actinoplanes; species Actinoplanes lichenicola. Next base: position 790,567 of record NZ_JAENHO010000001.1, on the reverse strand, counting down.
ACCTGGCCATCACCGACCCGGCCGAGTTCGCGCTGACCCCGGCCGAACGGTGCACGGGCAAGGGCGTGGTCGGCTCCGGGCTGTTCCAGCTCGACCACTACACGCCGAAGGTCGAGACCGTGCTGACCAAGCGGGCCGGCTACTCGTGGGGCTCCGAGCTGGTGCAGAACAAGGGCGAGGCGAAGGTCGACCGGGTCGTCTTCAACTACGTGGCCGAGGACAGCGTGCGCACCGGCAACCTGATCAGCGGGGCCACCGACATCGCCTGGCCGCGCAACCCGTTCACGCCGCAGGACCGGCAGCTGATCGAGAAGAGCGGCGACACGGTCGAGAAGCGGGCACTGCCCGGGCCCGCGTACGCCCTCTACGCCAACACGACGGCGGGCAAGCCGCTGGCCGACGCCGCGGTGCGCAAGGCGCTGTACAAGGCGATCGACCTCAAGACGTACGCGGGAACGGTTTTTGGCCCTGACTACCCCGTGGTGCAGGGGGCCTTCAACTCGACCACGCCCTACTTCAAGGCCGAGACCGACAAGCTCGCGTACGACCCCGAGGGCGCCCAGAAGATTCTCGAGGACGCCGGCTGGACCGCAGGCGCCGACGGGATCCGGGCCAAGAACGGCGCCGCGCTCAGCCTCGAATACCCGATCACCGTGGGCAGCGCGGGCGCCGAGCTGCTGCAGGCCCAGCTCAAGAAGGTCGGCATCAACCTCGAACTGCGCACGCTGACCACCGCCCAGCAGGCCACCTACACCAAGGAGGGCGCCTACGACCTGGCCCAGACCTACTTCACCCGGGCCGACCCGGGCGCGCTGCAGTTCATCCTCAACCCCGAGGTCGCCAACTCCAAGGCCCTGGCCCAGCGCTCGGCCTCGCCCGAGGTCATCAAGGGCATCCAGGACCTGTTCGCCAAGGCGCTCACCACCACCGACGAGAAGCAGACGGCGCAGGCGTACGCCGAGCTGCAGGACTACCTGCTCGACCAGGGCGTGGTGTTCCCGCTGTTCGAGCGGCTGCAGTACGCCGGGGTCAGCGACAAGGTCAAGGGCTTCGCGTTCACCTCGGAGAGCTTCCTGCGCCTCAACGATGTGACCCGGTCATGACTCGGTATGTGCTGGGCCGGGTGGGGCAGGCGGTGGCCGTGCTGTGGGCCGCGTACACGCTGACCTTCGCCATCCTCTACCTGCTGCCCAGCGACCCGATGGAGCTGCAGCTGGCCGCGGCCGGGGTGCAGACGGACAGCCTCACCGCGGCTCAGGTGGACGCGATCAAGCAGCAGTTCGGGCTCGACCAGTCGATCTGGGCGCAGTACTGGCATCATCTGACCGGGCTGCTCCAGGGCGACTTCGGCACCTCGCTGACCCAGCAGGTGCCGGTGGGTGACCTGCTGGCCCAGCGGATCGGGCCCACGCTCCAGCTGAGCGTGAGCGCGGCCGTGGTGTCGCTGGTGCTCGGCTCGGCCCTGGCCTATCTGGCCACCTTCGTCTCGCTGCCCTGGCTGCGTACGCTGCTCAGCCGCCTGCCCGCGCTGGGCGCCTCGTTCCCGCAGTTCTTCGTGGCGCTGTTCCTCATCCAGTTCTTCTCGTTCCAGCTCGGCTGGTTCCCGGCCACCGGCACCACCGGGTTCTCGTCGCTGGTGATGCCGGTGCTGACCATCTCGGTGCTGGCGTCGGCGGTGCTGGCCCAGGTGCTGATCAAGAGCTTCGACGAGACGCTGGCGCAGCCCTACATCACTACGGCGCGGGCCAAGGGGTTGTCGCGGTCGGCGGTGCATCTGCGGCACGCCTTTCGCAATGCGGCGTTGCCGGCCATGACGATTTTGGGGGTCATCGTCGGGCTCACCGTGACCAGCTCGATCGTCACCGAGACGGTGTTCACCCGCGAGGGCGTGGGCAAGCTGGCCCAGGAGGCGGTGCTGGCCCAGGACGTGCCGGTGGTGCTGGCCGTCGTGACCGTGGCCGCGGCCATGTTCGTACTGGTGAATCTGGTGGTTGATCTGCTCTATCCGTTGCTGGATCCGCGGATCACTCATGTTCGCGTTTCTACCGAGGGAGCTGCGCTGTGACCGCCACTCTCCTGGAAGCACCTCTTGTTGAGGCCGCGCCCGCGCCGTCCGGCGGTCGGCTGACTTCCGTGCTGGTCCGCCGCCCGCTGTTTCTGGTGGCGCTGCTCTACGTGGCTTTCATCGTGGTCTCGGCGTTCTGGCCCAGCCTGTTCACCTCGTACGGGCCGATCGACACCGACCCCGGCGCGGTCACCCTGCCACCCAGCCTCGACCACTTCTTCGGCACCGACATCTACGGTCGCGACCTGTGGAGTCGCGTCCTGCACGGGTCCGCGCTGACGATCCAGGCCACACTGATCGCGCTCGGCATCGCCGTGGTGGCCGGGCTCACGCTCGGCATCGTCGCCGGCTTCTTCGGCAGCTACACCGACTCGATCCTGATGCGCTTCGTCGACGTGCTGCTGGCCATCCCCGGCCTGCTGCTCGCCCTGTCCATCGTGACCGCGCTCGGCTACGGCACCGTCCCCGTGGCGGTCGCGGTCGGCGTCGGCATCGTCCCCGGCTTCGCCCGCACCACCCGGGCCGAGGTGCTCAGGGTCAAAACCCTCCCGTACGTCGAGGCCGCGCGCGCCGGGGGAGCGTCGTGGACCCGCGTGCTGCTGCGGCACATCCTGCCCAACTCGTGGGGCCCGGTGGCCGTGCTGGCCGTGCTGGACGCCGGCGTGGCCATCATCGCGATCGCCTCGCTGAGCTTCCTGGGCTTTGGCGCCGCCCCACCCGCCGCCGAATGGGGAACCCTCATCGCCGACGGCCGCAACTACCTCATCACGTCCTGGTGGCTGTCTTTGCTGCCCGGCCTGTTCGTGGCGTTGCTGGTGCTCAGCCTCAACCACATCTCCAAGACCCTGCAGGAGCTGACCCGATGACGCTGGCCTTTCCTGCGGTTTCTCCAACTCTGACGCCGCTCTTTTCTGCGCTTTCTCCGACTCTGACGCCGCTCTTTTCTGCGCTTTCTCCGACTCTGACGCCGCTCTTTTCTGCGCTTTCTCCGACTCTGACGCCGCTCTTTTCTGCGCTTTCTCCGACTCTGGAGCCGGTTCGATGACGCTGGTCCACATCCAAGGGCTCGACGTCGGCTACGCCCGGCACCGAACCATCTCGCCTGCCGTCACCGGGCTGGACCTGACCGTCGCCCAGGGGGAGGTAGTAGCGATCGTCGGCGAATCCGGCTCCGGCAAGACCACCACGGCCAACGCGCTCATCGGTCTGCTGCCCGCCAACGGCCGCATCACCGCCGGCTCGGCCGTAGTCGATGGGGTCGAAACCGCCGGCGCGAAGGAACGTGTGCTCCGCGGCCTGCGCGGCTCGGTCGTCGGGCTCATCCCGCAGGACCCGATGGTCGGCCTCAACCCCACCCAGCGCGTCGGAGCCCAGGTCGCCGAGGCCGTACGCCTGCGCGGCGGCTCCCACACCGAGGCGCTGGCCTTCCTCGAGGAGGCCGGCGTACCCGACCCCGAAATGCGCGCCCGCCAATACCCGCACGAACTCTCCGGCGGCCTGCGCCAACGCGTGCTGATCGCCATCGCCCTGGCCGGCAAACCCAAGCTGATCATCGCCGACGAGCCGACCAGCGCCCTCGACGTCACCGTCCAGAAACGCATCCTCGACCACCTCGAAGGCCTGGTCCGCGGCCAGGGCATCGCGCTGCTCATCATCACCCACGACCTGGCAGTAGCAGCCGACCGGGCCGACCGCATCGCGGTGATGCGCGACGGCCGCAAGGTCGAGGAGGGCAACCCCGGCCAGATCCTGCACTTCCCGGCCGAGCCCTACACCCGCCGCCTGGTCGAAGCCGCAACACCCGCAATCCCGCGCCCCACCCCGGCATCGCCCGCAGTCCCGCGCTCTACCCCGGCATCGCCCGCAGGCCCGCGAGCCGAGCCCCTCTCGCGCTTTGAGCCGGCGTCGCCCGCTGTGCCGCGTCTCGAAGCCGAGCAGCCCGCAGCCCCAAGTCCCGAGCCGGCGGCGCACGCCGAACTCGGATCGCCCGCGGCTCCACTCTCCGGCCCCGCGGCGCCCGATGTCCCTGGCCCCGCAACGGTATCGCGCCCCACTTCGGACCCAGCACCCGCCTCGCCCGCATTTCCGCAGGCCAAAGCCGTTCCACCCGGCTCCCCGACTCCGCCACCCGATTTGTCCAGTTTTGCAGGCGGAGCAGCCACCGTCCTCCCCCGCCCACCCAGGGAAGATGTGGGTGACCCTAGCTTGAACGGGGCGGCGATTCTGGCTTATCCACAGGGCAAAACCGAGACAAGCCCCACCCCGGTTCTGGCCCTGAACGAGGTAAGCAAGATCTTCCCGGTCAGCGACCCCAGGCGCGGCCGCCGTGGCTTCAACGCGCTCGACAAAGTCACCTTCGAGGTCCCCCGCGGCCGCACCCACGCGCTGGTCGGGGAGTCGGGTTGCGGCAAGACGACCACCCTGCGCATCGCCCTCGGCCTCGAGTCCGCGACCAGCGGTTCCGTCCGCCTCGACGGGCACGAGATCGCCGGCCTGTCGTGGAACCGCATGCGACCGTTGCGGCGCAAGGCCCAGCTCGTCCATCAGGACCCATTCGCCACGCTCGACCCCAAGTTCTCCGTACGCCAGTCGATAGTCGAACCCCTGGTCTCGTTCCGGGTCGGCGACCGCCGCAGCCGCGAGGCCCGCGCCCGGGAGTTGCTCGACCAGGTCGCCCTGCCGGTGTCCTACTTGGACCGGCGCCCGCGCGAGCTCTCCGGCGGTCAACGCCAACGGGTTGCCATCGCCCGCGCGCTGGCCCTGCAGCCCGACCTGATCATGCTGGACGAGCCGGTGTCCGCCCTCGACGTGCTCGTCCAGGAGCAGATCCTGCAGCTGCTGGCCGAGCTGCAACGCGAACTCGGCCTGTCCTACCTCTTCGTCTCGCACGATCTGGCCGTCGTCGCCCGCATCTCGCACACGGTGTCGGTGATGAGCGACGGCCGCATCGTCGAACAGGGCCGGGTCGCCGACGTCTTCACCAACCCGAGCAGCCCCCGTACGAGGGAACTGGTCGAAGCCATCCCAGGCCGGCGCGCCAATGCCGCTTGAAACTCCGCCGAACCCGGCACCCACCCTCTCCGCGCTCATAGCTCAGTTCACAGGCGCCCGAGCCCACCCCGCCCCCGCCCTGCTCGCCATGATCACCGGCCTGATCAACGGCGCCACCATGGTCGCCGGCGCGCTGGCCATCGGCTGGGCCACCGACCACGTAGTAGTGCCGGCCCTGAGAGCCGACCCCGTGCCGCCCAGCGCCTGGTGGACCGCGGCCGCCCTCATCCTGGGCATCTCCGCCGTCCGCTGGAGCACGATCTTCCTACGCGGCCTGGCCACCGGCCATGTGCAATATCGGGCGCAGGCCGAAACCCGCAGAGCCGTAGTCCGCCGCTTCCTGGTGCTCGACCGCCAGTGGCACCGAGACCGTCCACCCGGCCGCCTCCTGGCCCACGCCATCTCCGATGTGGACGCGCTGTGGTCGCCCATGCAGTTCGCCTACTTCGCGTTCGGCATGGTCTTCATGCTGTTGCTCGCGCTGACCGAGCTGTTCCTCCGCGACTTCGCCCTCGGCCTGATCGGCCTGGCCCTGGTGACGCTGGTTCTCGGCCTCAACGTCGTCTACCAGCGTCTGCTCGCCCCGCGCGCCCGGGAGGCCCAACAGGCCCGCGGCATCGTCGGCGGAGTCGCGCACGAGTCCATCGAGGGCGACCCCGTGGTCCGCAGCCTCGGCCTGACCGACGTCGAGGACGCGCGTTTCGCCCCTGGTGTCGAGCGGCTGCGCCGGGCCGACCTGCGCATGGCAGGCATCAGCTCCGTTTTCGACCCCGTGCTCGAATTGCTGCCGACCGCGGCCGTTCTGGTGGTGCTGGCCGCCGGAACCCCGCGCGTGCAGGCCGGCACGCTCAGCGTCGGCGATCTGGTCGGCGTGGTCTACCTGCTGATCACCGTGGCCATCCCGCTCAACGTGATCAGCCGGTTCCTGTCGATGCTCCCCATGTCGGCGGCCGGCCACGAGCGCGTGCAGTCGGTGCTCCAGAGTCAAGACCTTTCCCCGTACGGCGGAGAAAGGCTCACCGGTGATCGCCCGCTGCGGGTCGAACTGCGCGGCGCCGGCGTCACCCGTTCCGGCCGCCGATTGCTGCGCGACGCCGATCTCACCCTCGAACCGGGCACGGTGACGGTGGTGGTCGGCGCCGTCGGCTCGGGTAAGTCCACGCTGCTCGACCTGGCCGGCGGTCAGGGCCACCCGTCCGGCGGCTCGGTGCTGTTCGACGGCATCGACGTACGCGACCTGGCCGCCGGCGTGGTGCCCGCGACGGTAGCGGTCGTCTCGCAGACGCCGTTCCTCTTCGCCGAACCGATCCGCGACAACCTGGTGCTCGACCGCTCCTACGACGACTCCAAAATCTGGGACGCCCTACGGGTCGCGGCGGCCGACGACTTCGTCCGCGAGCTGCCGGACGGCCTCGACACGGTGGTCGGGGAACGCGGCGCCACCCTCTCCGGCGGCCAACGCCAACGCCTGTGCATCGCCCGCGCGGTCCTGCGCGAACCTCGCCTGCTGATCCTCGACGATGCCACGTCCGCACTCGACTCCCGCGTCGAACGTCAGGTCCTCAACAGCCTGGCCACCCCCGGCGGCCCCACCGTCCTGCTGGCCACGAACCGCCCCCGCGCCGTCGAACTGGCCGACCGCGTAGTCCTCGTCAGCGCCGGCCGAATCGCCGCCGCGGGAACCCCGACCGACCTGCTCGCCATCGACGAATACCGCCGCATTGTGACGGCTTACGACACGACCGCGTCGACTCTTGACTCGCGGGCCTCGAGCGGCGACGCGGCAACTTCGCGGCCGGCCGCCGGGGATGAGGGTGGCGAGCTGGGCCGGTTGGGGCCTTGGGAGACGGCGGCCGTCGGTGGGGGCGGCGTGACGACTTCACGGGTGGTCACCGGCGACGGGGACGGCGACAGTGGGAGAGATGCGACGACCCACGGCGCGGCCGCATCAGGCTGGGGTGAGCGGTCATGAGCGCGCCCGTTCGTGAGCGCCGGGGGATTGGTGGGGCAGGCACACCCGTACGGGGGAAGGGTCTTGACCTGGTGCCGCCGGAGCTGCGGCAGGGGCTTGTGGTGACGGCGGTGCTGGCGCTGCTGGCCGGTGGGGGGCGAATCGTGGCGCCGCTGACTGTGCAGCGGACGATCGATGCCGGGCTCACCGCGCACTCCGTCGGGCCGGCCGTTGCGGTCGGGGCCGGGGCGGTGGTGGTGGCGGGCGCCTCGTCGATGCTGCTGAACCGGCGCCTGCAGGAGCGGATCGAACGGCACCTGGCCGCCCTGCGGCGTACGGGGCTGCGTCGGGTGCACGAGATGCCGGCCGCGACCGTGGACCGTACGCCCAGCGCCGACCTGGTGGCCCGGCTGACCAGCGACGTCGATCAGGTGACGACGTTTCTGCAGGGCGGCGGCATCCAGTTCGTCACCAACGCGGCCCAGCTGGTCATCGCGACCGTGATCCTGCTGGTCTACAGCTGGCAGCTCGCCCTGCCCGTGCTCGTGCTGGCCGCGCTGCTGATCGCGGTCATGATGGGGATGCAGCGGGTGATCGCCCGCCGCTACGACGTGGCCCGTCGGGATCTGTCGCGGCTGCAGAGCGTGGTGGCCGAGTCGGTCACCGGCGGCGCCGTGATCCGGTCGACCGGCACCGAGGAACGGGCCCGGGCCAAGCTCGACGACGCGGTCGACCGGGCCCGCGACAGCCTGCTGCGGACGCTGCCCCCGCTGCACGGCAACACGTCGCTGGGCGAGCTCACCATCTCGGCCATGACGGTCACCGTGCTGCTGGGCGGCGTCTGGTGGTCGCTCGGCGGCGACCCGCCCCGGCTCACCGCGGGTCAGGTCGTGGCCATGGTCTTCCTGGTCACCTTCTTCGTGCGGCCGCTGCAGTTCCTGGTGCAGAGCCTGGGCGAGGCCCAGAACGCGCTGACCGGCTGGCGCCGCGCCCTCGAGCTGGCCGGCACCCCGAGCGCCGAGCGGCCCGGTGGCGTACGGCTGCCGGGCGGGCCGGTCGAGGTGCGGCTGCGTGACGTCTCGGCCCGTTATGGGGACGGGCCGCTGGTGCTGCGCGACGTGACGGTCGACATCGCGGCCGGTGAGCACGTGGCGGTGGTCGGGCGTACCGGTTCGGGCAAGTCCACCTTCGCCAAGCTGCTCACCCGGCGCCTCGATCCGGCCGGCGGCACGGTGCTGCTCGGCGGGGTGCCGCTCGACCGGCTCGCGCCGACGGCCGGGCGGGTGGTCATCGTGCCGCAGGACCCGTTCCTGTTCGACGGCACCCTCGCCGAGAACGTGCGGCTCGGCTCGCCCGGCGGCAACGTGCCGCAGATCCTCGAGGAGCTCGGCCTGCACGACTGGTTCGCCACCCTGCCCGACGGCCTCGACACCGAGGTCGGGCTGCGCGGCGAGCGCCTGTCGGCCGGCGAGCGGCAGCTGGTCGCGCTGGCCCGCACCGCCCTGGCCGACCCCGACCTGGTCGTCTACGACGAGGCCACCTCGGGCGTCGACCCGGCCACCGACGTCGCCGTGCAGCGGGCCCTGGCCGTGCTGACCCGCGGCCGCACCACGGTGTCGATCGCGCACCGCATGCTCACCGCCGAGGCGGCCGACCGGGTGCTGGTCTTCGACGACGGCCGCGTCGTGCAGACCGGGCGGCACGACGACCTCGTACGCCGGCCCGGCCCGTACGCGGCCCTGATCGAAGCCTGGCACCGATGACAGTCACACCGACGAAGGAGCGCAGGATGACCATGCAGTCAGCCCTCGAACCGACCCGTCTGCGCCAAGTGTTCGGCTCGTTCCCGACCGGGGTCACCGTGGTCGCGGCCGAGGTCGACGGCGTGCCCCTCGGCCTGGCGGCCAGCTCGTTCGTGTCCGTGTCGCTCGACCCGCCGCTGGTGTCGGTGTGCGTGGCCCACACCTCGGGCACGTGGCCGCGGCTGCGGCAGGCGGCCCGGGTCGGGGTCAGCGTGCTCGGCGCGCACCAGGAGCAGATCTGCCGCCGGGTCAGCGCCCGCGGCGCCGACCGGTTCGCCGGGCTGACCCGGCGCACCAGCCCGGACGGCGCGATCGTGATCGAGGAGGCCAGCGCGTGGCTCGACTGCGCGATCGAGCAGGAGATCCCGGCCGGCGACCACGACATCGTGCTGCTGCGCGTGCACGACCTCGACGCCGACCCGCTGACCGCGCCGCTGGTCTTCCACGGCAGCCGCTACCGCCGCCTGCACTCCGGCGACTGAGCGGGTCCTTTGCCGCCGGCCCCTGACACATAGTAGAGTGCGCATGTGAACATGCTTCCGCACGGCTGCGGGCCGAACTGATGGGTCACGGGCACGACCACGGGCACACCGCTACGGGCAGCCACCGCGGGCTGCTGGCCGGGGTGCTGGCCATCTCCGTCGGCATCTTCGCCGTCGAGGTGGTCGGCGCGATCGTCACCGGCAGCCTCGCGCTGCTGGCCGACGCGGGTCACGTGCTGGCCGACGCCGGTGGTGTCGCGCTGGCCCTGGGCGCCACCCTGCTCGCGGCCCGGCCGGCCTCGGGGCGCCGCACGTTCGGGTGGGCCCGCGCCGAGATCCTGGCCGCGGCGGTCAACGGCCTGATCCTGTCCGGCATCGGTGTGTACGTGTTCATCGAGGGCATCCGCCGCCTGGTCGACCCGGCCGACGTCGAGCCCGGCGGCATGGCCCTGTTCGGCGTGATCGGCCTGGTCGGCAACCTGATCGGGGTCGCGCTGCTCTATCGGGCCCGTTCGGCCAGCCTGAACATGAAGGGCGCGTTCCTGGAGGTCGCGACCGACACGGCCACCTCGGTCGGGGTGCTCATCGCGGCCGCCGTGATCGCCTGGACCGGCTTCACCCGGGCCGACCCGATGGTCTCGGTGCTGATCGGCCTGATCATCGTGCCGCGCGCGGTCAAGCTGCTGCGCGAGGCGGTCAGCATCCTGCTCGAGACGGCGCCGGCCGACATCGACCTCGACCAGATCCGGGCCCACATCACCGGTCTCGACCACGTCAAGGACATCCACGACCTGCACGTGCTCACGGTCACCTCGGGGCTGCCGGTGCTCAGCGCGCACGTGGTGGTCGACGACTCCTGCTTCCACGACGGCCACGCCCCGCAGTTGCTCGACTCGCTGCAGACCTGCCTGGCCGGCCACTTCGACGTCGAACACTCGACGTTCCAGCTCGAACCGGCCGGGCACGCCGACCACGAGCACCCGACCCACCGCTGACGGGGATTCAGCGCCACAGGCGGAGCTTGTCGGGGGTGCTGGCCGCGGTCGGGCTCGTGCTGCCGGCCGCGCTCGACATCGTGCCCGTGCTGGTCCCGCTGGCCGCCGTCGGCCTGGTGCTCCTGATGGCCGGGGCCGCGATCGTCCATCTGCGCCGCGGCGAGTCCAAGCCGATCATCGTCAACCTGTTGTTCCTGGCCCTGGCGGCGACGGTCGCGATCGGCCGGTCCGCCTGATGACCGAAGGACCGTGGACCAGGCCGCTCCAACCTCACCCAGGGCCTCAGCTACGTGATGATCCCGCCGGAAATGTCGACCGTTGCCCGCGACCAGCACGGCCTCCCCGCCCTGACAACCGACGGCGGCGCGGCACTACTCACGCTCGCTCGTCCGTTACCGTCGCCCGTGGGCACTACTCCGGGAGGCTGGACAACCGCTTTGACAACCGTCGACGCCGTCGCTGACCGCGCCGGGTCACCGTCTCTTGCGGCGCTTAGAGGGTGGCTCGACGGGCGGGGCGGCCCGGCGCTTCTCGCTACGCGCCAACCCCTACGCCGTACGAGGGTGTGGGCTGCCCGGGTTGGGACCTGCGAGTGGCGGATAGCATCCTCGGGGCATGAGATACATGAGGATCGTTGGGGTTCTCCTGGTCGGCGCGCTGCTGGGTGGCTGCGGCGGCGAGTTGGAGGAGGCGGCGGCCCCGTCGGCTGCCGTTTCGAGGGCGGCCGTCGACACCCGGCCCTTTGAGCAGCTTGAGCGGCGGTTCGGGGCGCGGCTGGGGGTGCACGCCGTCGACACGGGCACCGACCGTACGGTGGCCTTTCGGGCGGACGAGCGGTTCGCGCACGCGTCGACCTTCAAGGCGCTGCTGGCCGGGGTCCTGCTGGCTCGCCTGTCCGATGCTGACCTGCGCCGGGTCGTGCAGTACGGCGAGGGTGACCTGTTGGAGTGGGCGCCCGTCACGAAGCGGCACGTGGCCCGCGGGATGACGGTCGACGCCCTGATCGCCGCCGCCGTGCAGCACAGCGACAACACGGCCGCCAACCTGCTGCTGAAGGAGGTCGGCGGCCCGGAGGGTCTGCAGCGCGAACTGCGCGAACTCGGCGACGCCACCACCGACCTGAGCCGCACCGAGCCGGCCTTGAACGAGGCCGTGCCGGGGGACAGGCGGGACACCACCACGCCGCGGGCGCTCGGCACCGACCTGCGCCGGTTCGTGCTCGGCGATGCGCTTCCCGCGGCCCGGCGGCAGAAGATGGCCGAGCTGCTGGTCGGCAACACCACCGGCGACCCGTACGTCCGGGCGGGCGTGCCGTCCGGGTGGCGGGTCGGCGACAAGACGGGCAGCGGCGGCTACGGCACCCGCAACGACATAGCCGTCGTCTGGCCGGCCACCGGCGCACCGCTCGTCATCGCCGTCCAGTCGGACCGCGGCACGCCGGACGCGAAGTCGGACGACGCGCTGATCGCCGAGGCGACCAGGCTCGTCCTCGCCGCTTTGAGGAGTGTCACGACACCTGCGGAAGGACGATCCCCAGCAGGTCGGTGACGATGCGCCGGGCCGTCCGCTCCGGCACCGGCAGGGCGGCCTGCAGGAAAAGCGTGCCCTTCCAGATGGCGCGCAGCACCGCCACCACGACAACCGCGATCACCGCCCCGAGGACATAGCGCACCGGGGAACGCCACCAGCCATGCTGTACGCATGGAGTACGTGTCCCGGAAGCCGCGGCCGCCGCTGGACGGGCTGATTGACGACCTCTACTACCTGGAGGGGGCGCCGCCGTACGCGCGGCTGACGTTGCCGCCCGCGCCGACGGCGTTGCTCAAAATCAACCTCGGGGCGCCGTTCCGGATCCGTGGCGGCGCCGACCTCGCGACGGCCGAGTATGCCGACGGCTGCGTGATCACCATGCCCACGCGGGCGTACGAGTTCGGCTACCCACCCCGTACGCGGTCTGTGGGGGTGCACTTCAAGCCGTGGGGCCCGGCGCCGTTCCTGCCGATGCCCGCGGCCGAGCTGTGTGACCGGCCGGTAACGGTGGAGCAGGTGTGGGGCCGGCCCGCCGTGGCCGAGCTGCGGGACAGGCTGGCCTCGGCGCCCGGCCCGGACGAGATGTTGACGCTGCTGGAGGACGAGCTGATCCGGCGGCTGAGCGAGACCGCGGGTCTAAGGCTGGTCCGCCACACGAGCAGCGTCCTCGCGGCGACCGGCGGCGGCGTGGCGATCGGTGACCTGAGCGAGGCCGCCGGGGTCAGCAGCACTCATCTGGCCAAGCGGTTCAAGGAGCTCGTCGGCGTCACCCCGAAGCGGCTGGCTCGCACGCACCGTTTTACCGCCACGGTGTTCGCGATCGACCCCACCGAACCGGTCGACTGGGGTGCCGTCGCCTGCCGAGCGGGCTACTTCGACCAGGCCCATTTCGGCCACGAGTTCCGCGCGTTCACCGGGCTCACGCCGACCCGGTACGTCGAGGTCCGGCGCCGCTTCCTGCGCGAACATCCCGGTCACATGCTGGACGGCTGGCCGCTGCCGGCCGATTGATTTCTTACAAGAGCGGCCGCTCGCGACACGCTAATTTGGGTGCACCCAACGCAAGAGGAGCGCCCCGTGGGCAAGGTGGTCATGTACGGCTCGGTGTCGGTCGACGGCTTCATCGCCGACGCGAACGACCAGCCCGGGCCGTTGTTCGACTGGCTGACCAGCGGTGACGTCCCGCTGGACGAGAGCAGCGGGCTCAAGGTGGCACAGCCGTCCTACGACTACACCCGGTCGTACTGGGATCAGATCGGGGTGACGATCGCCGGCCGCCACGTCTTCGACCTGACCGACGGCTGGGACGGCAAGCCGCCGAGTGGGGTCGAGCACGTCGTCGTCGTGACCCACCGGCCGCCGCCCGAGGGCTGGGACGCCGAGGCGCCGTTCCATTTCGTCGGCGGCGTCGAGGCCGCCGTGGCCAAGGCGCAGGAGCTGGCGGGTGACCGCATCGTCGAGGTCGCCGCCGGTGACGTCGGGGGTCAGGCGCTGGCCGCGGGCCTGGTCGACGAGGTGCGCATGGACGTCGCCCCCGTCGTTTTCGGCGCCGGCAAGCGCTTCTTCGGACCGGTCGACCGGCAGCACCTCCTGGACGACCCCGACGTGGTGATCCAGGGCGACCGCGTGCTTCACCTGCGCTGGCGCGTCTCCCGGCGCAACACCGACGACGAGTAGCGGGCCGGGGTCAGGGCCCACTCGGCCGGGGCGAAACCGGTCGGCGACCCGGGCCGGCGCCAGGTCTCCGGTGGATGCCCCGCCGGCAGCCACTCGCGGCGCCAGATGCCCAGCGCGGTGTCGAGGTCGGCCAGGGCCGGGGTGAGCGCCGCGTCCAGGGGCGTCCGCAGGTGCTCCGCCCACAGCCGTACGCGTAGGTCGCGCACCAGCGGGCCGGTGGTGACGAAGGTCGACGTGATCTCGCTGTCGGTGCCGACCATCGAGCGGCTGAAGAAGTTGGCCGACCCGATGCTGGCGAACACGTCGTCGATCAGCATCAGCTTCGTGTGCACGGTCAGGTTGTCGACCCGATACATGACCACGTTGCGCCGGGCGGCCACCGGCAGCCGGGCCAGCACCCGCCACCGCAGGTCGTGGGTGATCACCGGGTGGACCGTGCTGTCGCCGCCGTCGGCCGGGTCCTTGCGGCCCGAGCCGACCAGGATGATCTTCACGCCGCGCCGGGCCGCCGCTCGCAACTGGCCGTACAGCTGGAAGCGGGGGTCGCCGCCGGGCGCCTCGTGGAAATACTGGTCCTCGAGGTAGATGTAGCGTTCCGCGGCGCCGATCGCGGTGGTCATCGAGTGGAAGATCTCCTGGATGCCGGCCCGCACGACGTTGGCCGGGCGCAGCCGGCGCAGCCCGCGGTGGCGATACAGGCTCCACGGCCGATACGACCGCACCACCTGCACCGCGGTGCCCTCCGCCGGGTGCTCCGGCTGCTCGGGAACGGGCGGCACGACCAGCGGCGGGTCGATCGGGTTGAGCTCGGTCAGCTCGCCGCTGGGCAGGTGGAAATACTCCGGCGGCAGGTTCTTGGCGATCCGCCGCGGCGGCAGGGCGGCGCTGTTCTGCCAGCGGAATTGAAAAGTCTCCCAGACCCGTACGGCGGCCGGTCCGTGCAGCCGGGCCGCCGCGTCGTGCCAGCCCCACCGGTGGGCGCCGAGCTTCAGCCGGTGGTGCGGCGAGTGGTCGAACCGGGTCGGCGACAGATCAAGACCGCCCACGTACGCCGTGAGGACGCCCTCGTGCCGGAAGACGACCAGCTTCTGGTGGTTGGAGCCGAGGATCGGACCCGACCAGTCGAGCAGCACCCGGTTCTCCAGCGGCGTCACGGCGTCGTCGGCGGTCGACGGCTTCCAGGCCCGGATCACCCGCGCGGCCAGGGTGTTCGCTCGGAACGGCCCGAACGGCAGCCACGGGATGCCGCCGGAGAACTCGGCCGCGCTCAACACGATCCGTACGTCGGTGCCGGTGGCCGCCTTCTCCGCGAGCACGTCGGTGAACGGCCGGTAGCCCGCCTCGCCGGCGATCCGGCCGGTCAGGTCGAGCTGCGGGTCGGCCTGATAGCTGGCGATGTAGACGGCGTCGTCGGGGCCGAGGGCCGCCATGTGCCCGGCCAGCTCGGTGAAGTAGGTGACGCCGTCGATGATCGGCTCGAACAGCGAATTCTCGGTGAAGGTCGGGCACGCCTCGGTCGCCGCGGGCAGGTAGCGGCAGATCAGCTCGGTCAGCGATGGTGCGTGCGGCATGCGCAGATTAAAGCCGGTAACCGGTTGCGCCGTCACCCCGGTACGGCTAGCTTGTCTTTCAACCGATGAGTTGAAAGGGTCGCCGATGCCCGCCGACACGCTGTCCAGGACGTTCGCGGCGCTGGCCGACCCGACCCGGCGCGACATCGTGGCCCGCCTGTCCGGGGGCGACGCCACGGTCAACCAGCTCGCCGAGCCGTACGCGATGAGCCTGCAGGCCGTCTACAAACACCTGCGGGTGCTGGAGGAGGCGGGTGTGGTGAGCCGGCCCCCGGGACGCCAGCCGCGTCCGGTGCGCCTCGAGCCCGGCTCGCTCGATCAGCTGGACGGGTGGCTCGAGCAGGCCCGGCGCCGGGCCGAGGAGCGTTACCAGCGCCTCGACCGGGTGCTGGCCGAGATGGACGACGAGGAGCCCGGCCCATGACCCACATCGAGGCGGATCCGGCGTTGCCGATCATCCGGATCACCCGCGAGTTCCAAGCCACCCCGGCGCGGCTGCTGCGGGCACACACCGAGCCCGATTTGTTCGCCCGCTGGATCGGCCCCGACAGCCTGCGGACCCGCATCGAGCACTGGGACGCCCGTACGGGGGGAAGCTTTCGGTATGTCTCGGAGCGCGACGGCGAGGAGTGGGCCTTCCGCGGGTGCTTCCACGAGATCCGGCCCGACCGCCTGGTGCAGACCTTCACCTACGAGGGCGATCCCGACGGGGGTGGCGCTCAACACGCTGTGGTTCGACGAGCTCGGCGACGGCCGCACCCGGCTCCGCACGCAGTCGCTGGTCGACAGCTTTGAGTCGCGTGACAGCTGGCTGAAGAGCGGCATGGAGATCGGCGTGCAGGACGGATATCGCAAACTGGAGAGGATGCTGAGCAATGACGCTGGCTGACCTGACCGCCGCCGAGCGGCACCGCACGATCGCGGGCACGTTCACCGAGCGGGTCCGCGCCACCAAGGTGTGGGACGCCCCCGCGCCGGTGCCCGGCTGGACCGCCCGCGACGTGGTGCGCCACCTCGTCGAGTGGTTCCCCGGCTTCCTGGCCGGCGGCACCGGCATCGAGCTGCCCCGCGGCCCGGGCGTGGACGAGGATCCGGTGGCCGCCTGGCAGGTCCACGCCGACGGGGTGCAGGCGGTGCTGGACGATCCGGCGACGCCGACGCGGCAGTTCACCAACCCGCACACCGGCGAACTGCCGCTGGACCAGGCGATCGACCGCTTCTACACGACCGACGTCTTCATGCACACGTGGGATCTGGCCCGCGCCACCGGCCAGGACGACCGGCTCGACGCGGACTACGCCGAGCTGCTCGTGACCGGCATGGAGCCGATGGAGGAACTGATCCGCAACTCCGGGCAGTACGGTCCCCGGGTGCCCGTGCCGGCCGGCGCCGACGGGCAGACCCGGCTGCTGGGCTTCATCGGCCGCGACCCGTTCTGGACGGCATAACTTCCTGCGGGCGCGGCGGGGCACCTACCGTGTTCGTGTGCCTCGTCACTTCGCCCCCGGCGCGGGCCGGGTCCCACGGTCGCGTGGATGACCGAGGCGCGTCCTGATGTGGTACGGGCACCCGCCTTCTCTCGTCGCCCGCCGGCTCGGCTGCCCACGGCATGCCCCCACGCGAGTGGCTGCGCCGCGACGCCGGCTGATCACCACCACGGCCGCTCGAGGGCGCTGTCCGTGCCGCCCGTACGGTCGAGCCCGTCCAGCACGGCCAGGTCCTCGTCAGCGAGAGTGAAGTCGAAGACGTCGGCGTTCTGGGCGATCCGCTCCCGGTGGGTCGACTTCGGCAGCACGATCAGGCCGCGCTGCAGCGACCAGCGGATCAGCACCTGGGCCGGGCTGCGGCCGAGCCGCTGGGCGATGCCGGCGATCTGCGGGTCGTCGAGGTGCCGCCCGGTGCCCAGCGGGCTGTATGCCTCCAGCGCCACGCCCCGGCTCGCGCAGACCTCCTGCAGACCCCGCCGGAACTCGAACGGGCTGAACTGCACCTGGTTGACCACCGGCGCGACGTCCGCCCCGGCCAGCACGGCCGCCATGTCGTCCGCGCTGAAGTTGGAGACGCCGATCGACCGGGCCAGGCCGAGCTCGTGCGCCCGCTGCATGCCCTTCCAGGCCCACGTCGGGCCGCCCGCCGGCCAGTGCACCAGATAGAGGTCGACCGCGTCGAGGCCGAGCCGCTCGAGGCTGCGCTCCAGCTCGGCCACCGGATCGCGCCGGCTCGGGTTGAACTTGGTCGTGACGTAGACCTCGTCGCGGGCCAGGCCGCTGTCGCGCACGGCCCGGCCGACGCTGCCCTCGTTCCCGTACGCCTGGGCGGTGTCGATGTGGCGGTAGCCCGCCTCCAGCGCCCACCGCACCGCGTCCTCACAATCGCGGCCGTCGCGCACCTGCCAGACGCCGAGCCCGAGCACGGGGATCGCGGTGCCGTCGGCGAGAGTCTTCGTTTCCGTGCCTACTGTCATGCGCCCACGCTAACGTCGCCGGAGACGGGGAGCACGTGGCCTACTGTCATGCGCCCACGCTAACGCCGGCCGGGACGGGGAGCACGTGAAGCTGGGCGGTGCCGATCGCGTACAGCCGGCGGCCGTCCGGAGCCCAGGCCAGGCCGCCCGGCCGCAGGATGGTGCCGAGCTCGAACCGCGCCACAGCGGTGCCGCCCACGCCGAAGACGAAGACATCGGGCCCGTACGGGGCATCGCTGCCCACGGCGAGGCGTGAGCCGCCGGGGTTCAGCTCGATCGCGTTCGGCCCGGCGCCGGTGTCGTACGTGCGGCCGGCCTTGGTCAGGGCGGCCGTCACGAACGACTGCGCGGCGGACGGCGTGCTGCTCGCGGTGTACACGGTCTCGCCGGTCGGGTCGAGGGCCGCGTCCCAGAGGTCGGAGCCCACCGAGCCGTGATCGGTCTGGCTGACCTTGGTCAACGCGCCGGTGGCGCCGATCGCGAACGAGTATCCCGTCCAGGGGCTCAGACTCTGCTGGCCCACGAAGAGCACACTCCCGTTACGCGCCGCGGTGGCCGGCAGCGGCGGGGTGAAGAAGGAGATGCCGGTCAGCCGGGTCGCCACGACGGAGAACGGCCGAGCCAGATCGACCCGGCCGACCTCGCCCTGCCAGGCCTCGCAGCCGTAGCCGAACCACAGGTGGCGCCCGCCGAAGGCCAGCTTGTCGGGGCAGGTGCCGGCGCCCGTCGGATAGCGTGCCGACAGCACGAGCGTCTGGGTGTCGAAGGCGGCGATCGCGTTGGCCCGGGGCAACGCCACGTAGAGGGTGCGGCGGTCGTGGCTGAGCTCCAGGTCGGTGGGGCCGTCGAGCCCGTCGACGGTGGCGGTGATCGTGCCGGCCGCATCGGTGACGACGATCTGCTTCTCGTCGCGGCCGCCGCTGATGAACACGCGGTCACCGGACGAGACGACGTCGGCGGGATTGGCGAACGGCAGCGTGGTGACGACCGGCGCGGCCTGGGCGGCGGCGGGCGCGACGAGCAGGCCACCGAGACCGGTGACCAGGGCGGTGAGTAACAGTGCTGGTTTGCGCATTCGGAGTCCCCCGTGGACGAAATGAGCAGGTCGCTCCAGGCAAACACGGCCGTGCCCGCGGGGCTGCCCCCGACCGTGTCGGATCGGGGGCAGTGTGTTCCCGGGTCGTTCCCGGGACGGAATCAGGCGCGGCGCCACTTCTGGTTGGCGCCGCCGACGCAGGTCCACAGGTGCAGGACGGCGCCATTGTTCGGGTTCCACTCGGCAATGTCGACGCACTTGTTGGCCTGCGGGTTGACCAGGTCACCGGCCGCGCTCAGGACGAACTGCTGGGCCCCGGTGCCGTTGCAGGTGTAAATCTGCACGGCGGCGCCGTCGTTGGTGGCCGCGTCGGCGACGTCCAGGCATTTGTTGTTCTCGGTGCGGACGGTGCCATCGACGAACTGCCACTTCTGGTTGGTGCCGTCGGTGCAGTCCCACACGTGCACGCGCTGCCGGTCGGCGAAGTTCCAGTTCGGCACGTCGATGCACTTGTTGTTCCAGTTGCTGGCGATCCGGGTCGTGCCGCCCGCCGGAGGAGTGTCGGTCGGCGTGCAGCTGTTGTCCGCGGTCACGTTGTCGGTGTGCCGGGTGCCGGCCGCGCGGAAGGCGTTGACCCGGGCGCTGGCCTGGGCCGGGGTGAGCACCTGCTTCTTGGCGTGGAAGACGTAGTCGATGTTCTCGTGCCAGACGCTGGTGGCGCCGCTGTGCCCGGTCAGGTCGATGAACCACTGGTTGAAGTCGATCGACATGTTCTGCCGGGGGTAGAACTTGCCGCCGTGAGTGCCGACCAGCTGGCCGTCGATGTAGTAGCGGACCTCGCCGCCGGCCACGGTCGCCATGACGTCCCGCCAGCCCGCGATGCTGCGGCTCTGGCTGCTGTACTGGCGGTCCTGCACCCACGGGTCGGGCTGGTAGGTGTACCAGGTGGTCTGGAAGTTGGTGGGGCCGGCCGCGCCCCAGCCGCCGTTGGGCAGATATTCGCTGAAGTCCAGCTCGCTGTAGATCGGGTCCATCGCGTAGCGCAGCGGCGAGATCGTGTAGAAGGTCTGGTTGACCAGGTCGCCGTCGTTGCCGGAGACGGGGGTGTCGGCGAACTTGATCCGGGCGAAGTAGGTGCCCTCGAAGAAGCGCCGGTCCGACAGCGACATCTCGGCGTGGGTCGTGCCGCCGCCGGTGCCGTTGGTGGTGGCCTGCAGGCGGGCGACCGTCTGCCCGTCGACCGTGGGGAACGAGACGTTGCCGGCCGACCAGGTGGCGCCGGGCACGCCGGGGCCGCCCGCGTTGGTGCGGATGTGCCAGCCGCGCTGGGCCAGCGCCGGGTCGGACGCGGAGGCGTACGAGAAATCGTCGAACAGCACGCCGCAGGTGACGGCGGCTTGGGCGGGCGCGGCCGTGGTGACGCCGGCCGCGACGAGCCCGGTGGCGGCGACGACGGCGGCGGCGGCAGCGTGGAGCGTACGGCGTATCAGGGCATGGGCCATCGGGGACATCCTCGGGGAAAGGGGATGGGGGAGTGCCCACAGCATCCGGTTGCCCGTCGACGCCCGTCAATGGATGTGAACAAACTTTTTTACCACTGGTCAACTTTGCAGGAAATTATTACTGTCGATCTTCCCGATCGCACCTCGCCGATCCCCGCGGCCGGGACGGGGTGGTCCGTTTGCTGCTGTGGCGGGGCGTCGGTAGTCTTCGCCGGGTCCGCTGACAGAACAGGCTCTGACCACATCATGAGCATGCCGCTGCGTCCCGGCGACCCCACTCGGCTCGGGGTCTACGACCTGATCGCCCGGCTCGGCCAGGGCGGCATGGGCAGCGTCTTTCTGGCCCGTGCGCCCGACGAGCGCCTGGTCGCGATCAAGATGGTCCGCCCCGAGTTCGCCGACGACCCCGAGTTCCGCGGCCGCTTCCGCAGCGAGGTCAGCCGGGCCCGGCAGGTGCCACCGTTCTCCACCGCCGCGGTGCTCGACGCGGCCCCCGACCACGACCCGCCGTACCTGGTGGTCGAGTACGTCGACGGCCCGTCACTGACCGCGTACGTGAACGAGCGGGGCCCACTCTCCGGGGCCGCCCTGCAGGGGGTGGCCGTCGGCGTGGCCACCGCGCTGACCGCGATCCACGGCGCCGGGGTCATCCACCGCGACCTCAAGCCGGGCAACGTGCTGTTCGCCCTGGGCGGCATCAAAGTGATCGACTTCGGCATCGCCCGGGCCTTCGAGGCGACCAGCCGGCACACCAGCACCGATCAGATGGTCGGCACGGTGGCCTACATGGCGCCGGAGCGGCTCGACCCCACGTTCGGCGCCGAGGTGACCACGGCCGTCGACGTCTTCGCGTGGGGTGCGGTGGTCACCTACGCGGCCACCAGTCACACCCCGTTCGCCGGGGAGTCGCCGACCGTGACGGCGATGCGCATCCTGACCCAGCAGCCGGACACCTCGGGTGTGCCGGAGCCGCTGCGCGGTGTGGTCGAGGCCGCGCTGGCCAAATATCCGCGGGACCGGCCGACCGCCCGCGAGCTGCTCGACCTGCTGCTGGACGGCCCGACCCGGGCTGCGGTCCGGCCGATGCCGGTGCCGCCTCCACCGGCCGACATCGTGCCGGCCCCGGCCCGGACTTCGGCCCGGACCCCTCACCCGTACCCGGACCGGGGCCCGGACTCAGCCCACGCTTCGGACTCAGCCCTGCCCCCGGGCTCAGCCCTGCCCCCGGAGCCGGCGCCGCACCGCAAAGCCGGCAGCCGGGTGCGCCAGTGGGCGGTGGCCGGGGTGGCCCTGGCCACGCTGCTGACCGCCGGCCTGGTCGGCGGGCACATGCTGAGCGCGAACCGGGCGACCGGTTCGACCGGCGCGGCCGGCCCCGCCGCGTCGTCGGGTCCGGCCCCCGTCGACCCGCTCACCGCGATCCTTGCCGGCAACCGGCGCTTCTCGATGCAGCTCAGCGAGTCCGACCGGTTCTTCATGCTGGAGGACGCCCCCGCCGAGCTGGAGCTCTCCGACGGCACGGGCTCGCGCTCGCAGTTCGTGCTGGAGCCGGTGGGCGTCGACTACATGATTCAGTCGCTGACCAACGAGGGGTACGCCGCCGCGCCGGTCTGCCTCGGCGTCAAGATCGACCCTGACGAGCCGATCGCCCCGCTGGTCGGCACGGCGTGCACCCCGACCAAGGCCACGCTGTTCTCGCTCATCGAGGCCGGCCGCGACGCCGCCGGGCGGCCCGCCTTCAGCATCGGCAACGACTACGGGTTCCTGCAGTGGAACGCGCAGGCCCGGCGCACGAGCGTCGAGGAGATCGGCGAGCCGCGGTACGCCGACAAATACACCCTCGTCGACCGCGGCGAGCCCCCGGCGTCCACATCGGCGCCCGCCGCCCCGAAACCGTCGACGGTGGCCCCCAGCGGCCCCAAGCTCGTCGACGCCGACGTGTCCGTGCTGAAAAACCTCGGGGTCGCCCTCGGCGTCCCGGTCGTCATCACCCTCACCGCCGACTCGGGCGGCTCCCACCACCTGCGCTCACACCCCGACGGATCGGTCGACCTGACCGGCACCGGGGTCACCGAGTCGACCCGGATGACCATCAAGCCGGCCCGCGTGCGCAAGCGCTCCGAGGCGAACCAGAACCAGGTCCAGATCGTGGCCACGCCCAAGGTGCCCGCGGCCGGGACGCCGACCTGCCTCACCGACATCCGCGAGACCGTCCTGCGAATGCAACCCTGCCGCCCGGGCGACGCCACCCAGGCGTGGACGCTGACCCCGGCCGGCGACTCGGGCCTGTTCGAGGTGCGGGGCGCCCACACGGCCCTGCGCAGCGAGGACGGCGCACTGCTGAAGGAGGGCGGCTGGTCCGCCTTCGACGCGAGGGCCGTCGCCTAGGTTCTGGCACGCCACTCGGCCCCGGTTGTGGGTGGGCCCGCCGCGCCGTGACGTGCTGCTTGGCCCGGTTGAGGGCGCGGCCGCCGTCGGCCGGCACACGTCCCGACGTGCTGCTTGGCCCGCTCGAGAGCGCCGCCGCCGTCGCTCGGCACCGCGCCCTGATGAGGCTGCTTGGTCAACGCCGCTTGGCCTAGCCGCGTGCGACCGCCGTCGCCCTGCACCGCTGGCACGAGGCCGCCCGCCTCGGCCTGATGTGCCACTTGGTGCAGTTGAGAGTGCGGCTGAGAGAAAATTTCACATTTACATCTATGAATAGCGTGTGACTCTTCTTACACTCGCCCGACGGTGATCAATCGGAGGGGGTTTTACCGGTGGCGAGATGGCGCAAACTGGCGGCGGCCTTACTGGTGGCCGGGCTTGTCGGAGCGGCGCCCGCGCCCGTCTCCGCGGCCCCGGCCTGGAGTCCCGCGCAGGACCTGGAAGGTCTGTGCGCGACGCTCCAGGTCTTCGACGGCACGACGTCGAAGGGCTACGTCAAGCGTGACTCCGTCGGCTACGGCTTCACCGGCACCGCGTCGGGCGCCGAGCCGTTCCGGTTCGAGGCCACGCAGCTCGGCCGGTACATGCTGCGCGACGCCACGGGCAAGCCGATCTATCAGACCGTGGTCGGCTGGGTCTGGGCCGGTGACTCGTACGGGGATCGGGCCGACTGGACCGTGAGCGCCGCCGACGGCAAGTACCGCTTCCTCTCCACCGCGACCAATCAGCAGCTCGGCGTCTATCTCGGCGGGCTGGGCGCGGGCAACAGCAACTCGACCGTCGCGCTGGCCCCGGCCACCGGCTGCGCCGCAGTGCCCGACATCGCCACCGGCGTCACCGGCACCCCGGCCCCGGGCGTCGATGCCAACGGCAAGCTGGTCGGCTGGATCGACGCCCACGCGCACATCACCGCGGGCGAGGCGTTCGGCGGCTCGCTGCACTGCGGCGACGCGTACGCCCCGGGCGGCGCCCCCGTCGCGCTCAAGGGCTGCCCGTCGCACGCGACCCTGGGCTGGGGCGCGCTGCTCGAGGCGATCATCGCGGGCACCGACCCGATCAACTCGGCCGAGGACGGCTGGCCCACCTTCGGCGACTGGCCGCAGTACGACACGATGCTGCACGAGGCTTCCTACTTCCGCAGCCTCGAGCGCGCCTGGCAGTCCGGCCAGCGGGTGCTCAACGTGCTGCTGGTGGCCAACCGGGTGATCTGCGGGCTGACCCTCGAGCACACCTCGTGCGACGAGATGGACCAGATCCGGGCCCAGGCCGACTATCTGCGCAAGATGCAGGACTATGTGGACGCCCGCAGCGGCGGCCCCGGCAAGGGCTGGTTCCGGCTGGCCACCACCCCGGCCCAGGTGCGCCAGATCGCCGCCCAGGGCAAGCTGGCCGTCACCATCGGCGTCGAGAACTCCGAGATCTTCGGCTGCCGCGAGGTCAACGACGTGCCGCAGTGCACCAAGGCGCAGATCGACGCGGGCCTCGACGAGCTGGCCGCGATCGGCGTCAGCGGCCTCTATCCCGTGCACAAGTTCGACAACGCGTTCGGCGGCACCCGCTTCGACGAGGGCGTCACCGGCGCCGCGGTCAACGTCGGCAACCTGATCTCCACCGGTCACTGGTGGCAGGCGACCTCGTGCACCGGCCCCTCCGACAACGAGCAGCCGATCGTCAGCGACGACTTCGCCCGGCTGCTGCAGCTCGGGGTGAACCTGCCGGCCGGCGCGATCCTGCCGGTCTACCCGAGCGGCAAGATCTGCAACGTCCGCGGCCTGACCGACCTCGGCCGCTACCTGGTCGAGCGGATGATGGACCGCGGCATGATCATCCACATCGACCACATGAGCGTGAAGGCCGCCTCGGCCGTGCTCGACATGGCCCAGCAGGCGAACTATCCGGGCGTCGCGTCGGTGCACAGCTGGTCCGACCCGTCGATGATCAACCGGATGCTCGGGGTCGGCGGTTTCGTCGCCGGTTACGCGTTCTCGGCCACCCCCGACGGCCAGGACACGCCCACCTTCCTGCAGGAGTGGCGCACCAACAACGGGCTGGCCAACGGCTCGAAGATCATCGGCTACGGGGTCGGCACCGACGTCAACGGCCTCGGCACGCAGGCCGCCCCGCGCCAGGACGCCGCCTCCCGCCCGCTGGTCTACCCGTTCACCGCGACCAACGGCACCCGGGTCAGCAAGCAGGTCTACGGCTCCCGCACCTTCGACCTCAACACCGACGGCGTGGCCCAGTACGGCCTGTACGCCGACTGGATCACCGACCTGATCAACCAGGCCGGCCCGGACGCCGCCCAGCTCCGCCGCCAACTGCTCAGCGGAGCCGAGGCGTACACGGTCATGTGGGAGAAGGCACGCTCCTGACAACAGCACGGATCCCCGCCACCGACGCGACCGTGTCGGTGGCGGGGACGTATTCCAGCCCGATCGGCCCGCGATAGCCCGCGTCGTGCAGCGTCGCCAGCAGTGCGGGCCAGTCGAGGCTTCCGCTGCCCGGTTCACTCCGGACCGGCACGTCGGCGATCTGCACGTAGTCGACCAGCGAGCCCGCCTCGGCCAGCACCGCGGTCACCCTGCAAGTCGGCGCGGCGAGCATGACCGCCACGTCGGAACGCAACCTGAGCGAACAGTTCCCGGTGGACGTGACGGTTTCCGTGTTCAGCGGTGCGCTGCCCGAGCGCACGATCCGAGACGTCGCCGGGGTGGCCGGGGTCGAAGGCGTGGCGGCGCTGCCCTCGACACGGGCCCGGGCCGCCCTGCGCGGGCACCCCACCGACGTCGTCGTGCACAGCCCCGGCCCGGACGCGCTGGCGTTGGCGCCGATCGCGGTGCCGTCGTCGCGGAACACCGTGCTGGCCGGCCCCTACCTGCTGGCCGACGCCGGCGTCCGGGACGGGACCCGGGTGACCCTGACCGGACCGTCGGGCTCGGTGACCGTACCGGTCAAGGCTCATGACCTTCGGTGGCCCTGCTGGCCGGCGTACTCGCCTCGGTGCTCCCCGGCCGGCGGGCCGCCCGGGCAGCACCTATCGACGCTCTGTCCTAGCCTTGGCCGCAGGCGCCGTAACGGGCCGCGCGGAAGTGCCGGACCACGTCGGCCGGGACGCCTGGGCAGATGTCGGCGGTGCCGCTGCTCAGAACCGACCAGGAACCGGCGGAGTGCTTCCAGACCACGTACGACTCGTCGGAGTTGGACCGCTCGGGCACCGTGGTCGCCGCGTACCCCTCGAAGCAGACGATCTTCGTGAAGGTGGAGTCGGGGAACACGCCGTCGTCGGGCTTGGCTCGCAGGGCCTTCTGCAGCTGGGCGTTGGTCACCGGGCAGGCCTTGGCCGTCGGCTTCGACGTCCGGCGGGTGGGCGCGGAGATCGCACTCGCCGGGCTCGTCGCGGTGGTAGCCGGCGGCGTGGTGGTGGCGGTGGCGGCTGGAGCGGACGTGGCCGGCGCGGCAACCGGCGCCGCCACGCCGTCGACCCGCTCGACGCCGCCGGAACACCCACTCAGCACGACGACGGCGGCGGCACCAACGACCAGGAAGGACTTACGCATCTCAAACCCCGTTCATAGCTCATGTGACTCTGTTACTTGGTGCGATGCGGTCCCTGGCGCCTTAGTTCTCGTGATCAGGTCACGGAATCGTAACGGTCAAACCCGGATTTCCGTACGCCACGTCGAGCCCCCAACCGCAATAGGACAGAACCGGGAGTCTCCCGCGGCCACCACGGGCGTCAAGGCCGTAGCGCGCGACCGGGATGTTCCCGGTGGTCACCCACAAACACCATCCCGACAGCGAGTGTCGCCCACTTGGCCCTGACTCACCTGTCCTCTGGTCACTGCCGAACCTGTTCATCGGCGCCAAGACCGCTGACATCCGCGACGTCCACCCTGCGTGCCCGCCGCCACGTGTCAGGCGGAGAGGCAGTTCTCGGAGTGGCCGGCTCGGCGCGCCATGGGCCGTGTTTCAGGTGCCCGTCGGGGAGTGTTTGCCGACCGATCGCACCCGGCAGGCTCTTGGACCAGGTGCTCGACGGACGCCGCCGGCGACACCCTGGCCGTCGGGGCAAACTTAGCCTGGACGGCACACCTCGCTCATCATCGATGCTGGTGACCGAGCAGACCCGCAAAGGCCGTCAACGGTCTCGAGGCGCGGCCTCGTCCGAGGAGCGACGGTACGGGAGTCGGCTAGCTGTGATGTCCAGACGTGACCAGCCGACCGAGTCGATACGCGCGCCATACTGCGTGCCCCCCCGCCAAGCCGCGGGGTGGCGGATGTCTTCACGTTCTGTGCCCCTGGCGCCACCGTCGGCACCCGAGCGCAGTCGCAGATCGCACTGTCAGCCGTGCCGACTCCAGGTGTTGACCAAGTGCGTTGTACAAGCCGCGTGGCCACGTGCTCACAGTTCAGATGGCGCACCGGAGTCGAGCACCATTCGATCACGCCTAAACGGTCGAAGTGGTCCTCGACCTGCAACGTTGGCGCCAAATGCGGCTCTAACGGTATCGAACGAACTCCCTAGCGATCACTCTGTCTGCGCCTCGAAAGCCGCACTAGCGGTCCTGACCAGGCACCACAAGAGGTGATTGTCTCGAGGCGCTTCGGCTGCTGCTCTCAACAAAAGTCGACAGGTGCTCGCCTGAAACCAAGCGGTGGCAACACGCCGGAAATGAAGGGAGGTGAGCCCGGTCGCACCCAAGGTCCGGGGCCGGTTCGTGGTGACGCCGATGCCGAGGCTTCGGTCATGAACCGCTTCCAGCTAGGTACTCGGGCATGGCGGGGCGACGAAGTTGCGGTGGGTGCCTCGGGTGAAGGGGCAGCCGAAGGCCGGATCGGCGACCGCCCGGCGGTTCAGGATGGCGTCGCCGGCGGGGCGGTGGCCGGTGTGGATCCAGGTGGTGAGGGCGTCGAAGGCTTCGGTTAGTTCCGGGGCCGTGAAGTCGCAGTGGCCGACGCCGCGGATGGCTCGGGAGACGAAGAGGTGGGAGCGGCCGTTGCGGGCGGCCTCGGTGGCGTATTTCTGTTCCATCGAGAGCGGCACGAACAGGTCGCCGATGTCGTGCAGGGAGAGGACTGGCACGGGTGGGCGGCCGTCGACGCGGGGGATGCCGGAGAGGCCGGGGTCGGCCGAGGCCGTACGGCGGACGCGTAGGACGTCGCGGTTGAGTTGCCATTCGGCGGGGGTGGGCCACAGGCGGTCGGTGGTGCGGTAGAGCGTGTGGCGGTTGTCGGTGACGTTGCCGGGGGCGATGCCGGCGGTGCCGCCCTGCAGGCCGGGATAGAGGCCGAACAGGAACGGCAGGTCGGCTAGTGGGGGCAGGGAGGGGGCGGCGTTCCAGTAGGTGAAGGCGCTGTCGAAGCCGGGGCGGTCGCCGCCGCTGCGGCGTTCGACTACCGCGGACCAGGCGCGGCCGGCGGGGGTGGAGCCGGTGGGCAGGCCGAGGGCGGGGACTATGCGGCCTACCTGGTCGCGCCAGCGTTGCTGGTAGGAGGCGTCCGGCGTACGGGGGAACTCGATTTTGACGTTGGCGAGCGCGGCCGCGGTGACGTTGGCGTCGAGGAAGTAGTCGTAGAGGGCGGTGTCGCCGAGGACGCCGCAGTAGGGCATGGCGCCGACGAATGCGCGGGGATGTTCCTCGATGGCGACGGCGGTGACGTGGCCGCCCATCGACGCGCCGGACATGATGACCGAGCGGGCCCTGGTGCCGGTGACGCGGCGGAAGACGTCGATCAGGGCGACCGAGTCGCGTACGCCCTGGCCGACGTCGTAGCCGTTGGTGGCGTAGCTGGAGGCGGCCCACGCGTAGCCCCGGGCGACGTAGTGGGCGCGCAGGCCGGGATCGTCGACGTAGACGGTCGTGCCGGTGCCGCGGTAGCCGTGGGCGAAGACGACCAGGCCGCCGTTCCAGGCGCCGGGGACCTCGATGCGGTAGGCGGCGCCGCCGGTGATGCCGGTGTGGACCTTCGCGCCGGGCAGGGCGGCGAACGGGGTGCCGTCGAGGTTGCAGGCGGGATCGGCGACCAGGTAGCCGGGCTGGGTCGAGCTGAGGGCCGGAGCGGCACAGACGGCCGCGTGCGCGGCGGGAGCGGCGAAGATCGACACGAGCAGGGCTAGGGCGACGACTGCGGCACGACACCGGATCATGGCGTTACCTCCCGGTAACATACAAGGCCCGGCATCGACCGTTGTCAAGACGCAGCCGCGAGGAAGCGGCCCGGCGGGGGCCGGAGGGCGGCGTCAAGACGCAGCCGCGAGGAGCGGCCCGGCGGGGGCCGGAGGGCGGCGTCAAGTCGCAGGAGGCGAGGAAGCGGCCCGGCGGGGGCCGGAGGGCGGCGTCAAGTCGCGGAGGCGGGGAGTCGGGCGGAGCGGTCCGGCTCGTGCACCGGGTGGCCGACCCGGAAGACGGCGAGCGGCGTAGCGCCGACCCGGTCGGCCAGGCGGGCCGCGGTGGCGGGGCAGTCGAGCAGCTGGCTTAGCGGGTGGACGGCCAGCCCGAAGCGGCCCAGCAGCAGCCACGTGCGCAGCAGGCGGCGGCCGGACTGCCGCAGGTCGCGTTCCGAGCCGGTCAGCACGAGCACGCTGCCGTCGTACCGGAGCAGGTTTCGGCCGCTCGCCGCGAGCAAGTGGGGCAGACCGAGCCGGCGGGTCAGCGGGTAGGCATGCAGCGCGCCGGACAGAACTCGTGCCTCGGTCCGGCCCAGGCCGAGCGCGCGGTCGGTCAGCCCGTCGCGGTGATAGCGCGGGTCGCGCGGGTCGAGGCGCAGCCAGTCGCGCAGCTCACGGGCCACCGGCGGGGTGCCGAACATCCAGCGGTCGGCGACGGCCAGGTCACCGGCCAGGGCGCGGCTGCGCACGTGCGTGATCCCCGGTTCCAGGGCGGCCAGAATCACCAGATCCAAAAGGCCTTCCTCGTACGATCCCCGAGCGACCCGCCGCGCGTCGACGTCGGCGCGGTGGAAGATTGTCTCGTAGGGTCGCGCCGCCGGCACCAGCCGGATCCGCCGCGGGTCGCTCAGGTCGCAGCCCACGGACAGGCCGGCGTCGGCCGCCACGATCAGGCAGGTCTCGGTGAACGCGCCCAGGCCGAGCGCCAAGTCCCGGCCGGTCGGGTCGGAATCGGGCAGCGACCGGGCCGGGTCGGCGCCGATGACGATCTCGTCGGCCCGGTAGTCGATCGTCCACGGCTGCGTGTTGTGCGCGCTGGGCGCCCGCCGGAACAGCGACTCGCGCTCGCGCAGAACGGAAACCCAGCTCATGCCGCACCCCGCTCGTAGAAGGTGTACCCGTGCAGGGGCCGGCCACCGGCCCGGCGGTAGGAGGCGGCCGAAGCCGTGTTCGACCGTTCCACGAAGGTGCTGCGCAACGTCCGATAGCCGCTCGCCTCCAGGTGGCGGTGCACCTCCCGGCTCAGCAGCGTCATGTAACCCTGGCCCTGCGCCTCGGGAATGACACCCTTGATGACCAGCACCGCGTCCCGGCGGTAGCGCGACCGGGTGGCCAGCAGCCGCACCTGGTCGAGCAGGCCGAGCTTGCCACCCGTACGCATCAGGAACTCGGAGATGTCCGGAACGGCCACGACGAAGGCCACCGGCCGGCCCGCCCTCTCGAGCCAGACGAGCAGACCCTCGTCGAGCAGGAAGGCCAGCCCGTCGGTCTGCTCGGCGAGTTGCGCGGCCGAGATCTCGGTGTAGTAGCCGAGCTGGGCGAAGCTCGCGTTGAGCATCGAACGCAGGATCGGCAGCTGGTGGTGCAGGCCGCGGCGGGTGCCGTGCCGGATGACCAGCTGCTCGGCGGCGATCCGGCTGTCGTCGAACTGGTACGCGCCGGCCGATCCGGGCACGTCGATCGCCCAGGTGTCGGCCTCGAAGCGGCGGGTGAAGCCGTGCCGCTCGTACATGGCCG
The DNA here is from genome assembly GCF_016785085.1 of Paractinoplanes lichenicola. Taxonomy (GTDB): domain Bacteria; phylum Actinomycetota; class Actinomycetes; order Mycobacteriales; family Micromonosporaceae; genus Actinoplanes; species Actinoplanes lichenicola. Next base: position 760,108 of record NZ_JAENHO010000001.1, on the reverse strand, counting down.
GGTAGTAGGCCGGGTTCCACGCCGAGTCGACGAACCCGCGCGACTCGAAGCCGCTGGTGATGACGCCGCCGGTCTGGTTGGGCAGCAACGCCACCGGGCCGAAGAGCGGGCGGCCCTCGGCCTCTTGAGTCACGACGTCCATCAGCGCGGCGAAAACGGCGTCGTCGTCGGTGAACTCCGTGTGCCCGAAAAGCTGGCACGTGCCGTATCGGTAGGTGCTCGTGCGGCCGACCACGTGCCCGGTGCCGTCTCTTACCACGTACAGGGAAGCGGTCTTGCTGTGGCGAGCGATGACCGGGGCCGGCAGGGGCACATACAGGTCCCGGGGATGCAGCCGCACGGGAAACGACTGGAAGTCACGGAGATCCGCGGAAGTCAGAACGGGCGAGGCTTTCATGAGCGGTGCACCGGCGGGCCGGCGCTCTCGGTGGACAGCGGCGTCCACGTCGGCATGTGCGACATGCTGCCGTCCTCGGCGCGCCACGAGCCGTTGCTGTAGCCGTGCGGCTGGGCGCTGAACAAGCGGATGAAACCGGCGGTCGCGTTGTTCGCGCCCTCGTCGGTGAGCCAGCACATCAGGTCGCGGTGGTGGCGGCTGCGGGCGAACTTGAGCATCGCGTCCTGGTCCTCGAAGAAGGCGATGGTGCCGATCGTGTACGGGAACTGGTAGTACACGGTGTGCCAGCGGTAGCCGGACATCCGCTTCATCTGCCGCACCATCGGGAACCACGTGCGGATCGTGTGCAGCATCGCGAGCGGCCCGGTGTATTTGGTGGCCCCGATGAACATGGCGGTCGCCTGCCCCTGCGGCGGGGCGGCGGTGAAGTCGGTGGTCCTCATGCGGCTGTTCCCTTGACGAGGTAGACGTTCTTGAGCTTGGCGGCGGCGCCGGCGAACGGCCCGGTGCCGTGGTCGTGCACGGCGATCCGCACGTCGGCGGCCGACGGGTCCTCGGCCAGCGACTCGGCGAAGTCCCGGCTGGCCCGGGTCAGGTGCGCGAGCACGCCGGCCTGACACGAGTCGGCCAGCAGCTCCCGTTGCGCGGGCTCCACCCGTACGGAGGAACGCAGTTGCAAGTGGATCGTGGGACGGCTCTCCAACCGCTCGTCCTCCACCAGCTCGAGACAAAAACCTTCGAGCAGATGCGCGTACGGGTTCCCGTCGTACAGCCCGTATTCGATGTCCTGGGGGTAGATGTTGGCCCCCATGTACGAGATCGTGCTGTCCTTGCGGCCGAACAGGAACAGCAGCGGCAGCCGCATCCCGTCGACCCGCATCGCCGCCTCGGCCTCGGCCCGCGCCCCCGGATCGCCGATCGCCGCGAGCACCTCGGGCAGCGTGGTCAGCCGGGCCTCGTCGCCGATGTTGTAGCGCACCTTCGGGTTGACCACGGAGGTCGAGTTGATCGTACAGAGCAGCTCCGAGTCGGCGTTCGTTTCCAGGTACGTCTCCAGCGGGTTGTACTGGAAGACCATCGGCAGCCGCTCCTCGTCCGGGCCGAGCAGCCGGCCCCGCAGCTCGGTGTCGGTGCGCAGCCGGCGGCGGACCCAGACGCTGAGCTCGGTCTCGCCGGCCATGCCGATGGTGAGGTCGCTGGCGCCGTAGCCGGAGCGAACCTTGCGGAAGCGCTTCTCCAGGTAGTCGCGCAGCGCCTCGGTCATCCCCTCGCCGCCGACCAGGCCGGAGATGCGGTATTCGTCCCACGGGAACCGTTCGGCGTCCAGCTCGTCGAGCAGGCGCTTGAGGAACGGCGGATACGCGGTCACCACGTACTCGAAATCGGGGCCGAAATGCCGCAACGTGTCGACGATCTTGCGGATGTCGGGTCCGGTGTTCTTGACCATGGCGATCCGGCTCATCGCGATGCCGGTGTTGGTGCCGGTCGCCCACGCGCCCATCGAGTACGCGTTGATCACGAACCGCCGCTCGGCCGGGAAGATCATGGTGGCGTACGCGGCCAGGTTGCGATGCACGGCCTGCAGCTCGGCCCGGCTGCGGACCCAGTTGAACGGCTGCCCCGACGACCCCGACGACTCGTCGACCACGCTGCCCTCGATCTCGAGCCGGCCGTGGCGGCAGCGCTCGTGCTCCGGGTACGCCTTCACGTAGGACGCCTTCGTGGTGGGTGGGTAGCTGCCGAGGTCGAACCAGCGGAACTCCCACCCGTGGCGGCGCAGGAAATCCCCGTACGCGGGCACGTCGAGCGCCGCGAACTGGCAGGTCATCCAGGCGTTGAGCCGGGCGAAGGCGGCCATCCGCGGCCGGTAGTGGCGGGCCATGAAGCGCCACACCGCCGGGTGCGCCCGATAGAGGGCGTAGATGCCGCTGAGCGCGTGGCTGCCGAGCCGCAGCGTCCATTGCCGGAAGGTCGAGATCACGGGTTAGACGCTATGAATTCCCAGGTGGCCGGCGCTTCCCAGCAGCTACTCAACCTGTCTGAGTACGCGACCTCAGCCGGGCTGAAGGTAAACAACGCATTACGCGTATCTGACTGGCATCGATCCACCTGGTAGCGTCACGCCGCCGTTCCCCCTGTCGCGAGGTCAGACGCATGCCGCTGCTGAGTATTGTCCTTCCCGTCTATCGGGTGCAGGCCTACCTCCGGGAGTGCCTCGACTCGATCCTCGAGCAGACGTTCACCGACTTCGAGGTGATCGCGGTCGACGACTGCTCGCCCGACCACAGCGGCGCGATCCTCGACGAGTACGCCGCGCGCGACAGCCGGGTCCGGGTGGTGCACCTGGAGCACAACGTCGGCCTGGGCGAGGCCCGCAACGCCGGCCTCGGGCACGCGTTCGGCCGGTACGTCTGGTTCGTCGACAGTGACGACTGGCTCGCGCCGGGCGCGCTGGCCGCGATCGCCGACCGGCTGCGGACGGCCGAACCCGACGTGCTGGTGGTCGACTACGCCAAGGTGTGGTGGGACACCACGACCCGGCACAGCAAGCTCTCGGCCCTGGTGGCCTCGGCGAACTTCCCGCGTACGTTCACGCTGGCCGAGCAGCCCCGGGCGATCAGGATCTTCCACGTCGCCTGGAACAAGGTCTACAACCGGGACTTCCTGCTCAAGCACGACATCACCTACCCGACCGGCCTCTACGAGGACGTGCCGGTCGGCTACCCGGTGCTGATGCTGGCCGATCGGATCAGCGTCCTCGACCGGGTCTGCGTGTACTACCGCCAGCGCCGCCGCGGGGCCATCACGTCGACCCCCGGCCGCGGGCACTTCCAGGTGCTCGACCAGTGGGACCAGCTCTTCGAGCGGCTCGACGCGATCGGTGAGCGCGCCGCGCCGTTCCGCAACCTGGTCTTCGAGCGCATGCTCTACCAGTTGCTGCTGGTGCTGGAGAACCCCGAGCGGATCGCCCGGTCCGACCGCAAGGAGTTCTTCCGCGCGATCGTGCGGGCCTACCGGCGACACGTCCCGGCCGGCGGTTACCAGTTCCCCGCAGGCTGGGAGGGCGTCCGGCACCAGGTCGCCGCCCGCGGCTCATGGACGCAGTGGCGCGCCCTTCACAACGGCCTGCAGCTGGCCGGCGCGGCCAAGCCCCGCCTGCTCGAGCTGCGCAACCAGGTCCGGCTGCGGACCCGGCTCAACATGCTCTACTACCGGTTCCAGCTGCGCCGGCCGATGGACGAGCAGCTGGCCGTCTACTCGGCGTACTGGGGCAAGGGCTACGCCTGCAACCCGCGCGCGGTCTACGAGAGGATGACCGAGCTGGCACCCGGCGTACGGGGTGTGTGGGAGATCAAGCCGGGCGCGAAGGCCGAGGTGCCGGCCGGCGTCGAGACGGTGACGATCGGCACGAGGGCGCACTACCGGGCGCTGGCCCGGGCCAAATACCTGATCACCAACGTCAACTTCCACAACTGGGTGGCCAAGCGCGACGGCGCGATCCACCTGTCGACCAACCACGGCACCCCGGCCAAGGCGATGGGCGTCGACCAGCTCAAGTTCCCGGCCGGCCTGGGCGACCTCGACATGGACAAGCTGCTCAGGCGGAGCGACCGCTGGACCTACAGCATCAGCCCCAACGCCTACACGAGCGAGATCTGGGAACGGGCCTACCCGTGCAACTACGAGACGCTCGAAACCGGCTACCCGCGTAACGACGAGCTGGTCAACGCGACCGCCGCCGACGTGGCCGCGGCCCGCGAACGGCTCGGCCTCGAGCCCGGTCAGGTCGCCGTGGCCTACCTGCCGACCTACCGCGACTACGAGTTCGGCCGCGACGCCCTGCTCAACGTCGAAAGCTTTGCCGACCGGCTCCCGGCCGGCACGGTGCTGCTGGTGCGGGTGCACCACTTCGACCGCTCGCACGTGCCGGCCGATCACCCGCGGATCCTCGACGTCAGCGACCACCCACGGGTGGAGGACGTCTATCTGGCCGCCGACATGCTGATCACCGACTACTCGTCGGTCATGTTCGACTACGCGGTGCTCGACCGGCCGATCGCGATCTACGCGGCCGATTGGGACAAATACCGGGCCACCCGCGGCGCCTACCTCGACGTCTTCACCGAGGGCCCGGGGGTCGCCACCGACGACGAGAACGAGCTGGCCGACATGTTCGTCTCGGGCGCGGTCACCGGCCCGGCGGCGACGAGCGCCCGGGCCCTCTTCCGCAAGCGCTTCTGTCACCTCGACGACGGCCACGCGTCCGAGCGGGTGGTGCGCCGTGTGTTCTCCGACGAGGCGCTCGCAACCGCCGCCGCTGTGGTCGTACCGCGACAACGCGTCAGACAGAATGCCGACGCGATTATCTGATATCGATCAACGCGTTCCGGGCGTAGCCTCCGGCCCATGACAGCTTTCACAGGTAAGCGTCTATGGGCCGCGGCTGCCGGCACGGTGCTGGTCATGGTCGCGGGGACCATGACCCCCGCCTACGCCGGCAGCAGCGGCACGCCGGGCGCCGCCGGACTCGGCGACCGGCTCTATCCGTTGCTGGGCAACGGCGGCTACGACGTCCAGAACTACGACCTGAGCCTGCGCTATCCGGCGAAGGACCCGGCCCAGAGCATCACCGGCGAGGTCACCATCACGGCCCGCGCCACGCAGGCACTGTCCCGCTTCAACCTGGACTTCGGCGGCGGCACGGTCGGCGCGGTCACCGTCGACGGGCACCGGGCGACCTTCACCCGTACGGGGGACGAACTGGTCGTCACTCCCAAGCGGACACTGGCCAAGAAGAAGAAGTTCCGCGTGACCGTGAGCGGCTTCACCGCGACCCCGGTGCCGCCCAACGCCGACTCGCCGGCCGGCTTCGTGCGCACCCCCGACGGCACCGTGCTGGCCGCGCAGCCCAACACGGCCCACCAGCTCTTCCCGAGCAACGACCACCCGCGCGACAAGGCCACGTACACGATCACGCTGACCGCGCCGACCGGCTGGATCGGCGTCGCCAACGGCCGCCACCTGCGCGACAAGGCCCACGGCGGGTACGTGTCGTCGACCTATCGCGAGTCGGAGCCCATGGCCAGCGAGCTCGTGCAGGTCGCGGTGGGTGACTTCGTCGTGCACAAGCGGGCGCCGGTCAACGGCGTGCCGATCCGCGACGTCGTGCCCCGCCGGCTCGCCGCCACGCTGCTGCCCAAGGCCGAGGTCGAGCGGTCGCAGCTGGCCTGGATGGAGGGCAAGGTCGGGCGTTACCCACTCGAGAACTACGGCTCCCTGATCATCGACGCCGACCTCGGTTTCGCCCTCGAGACCCAGACCCTTTCCCTGTACGACACCGGCCTGTTCAGCATCCCGTCGTACATCCTCGACCCGATCATGAACCACGAGCTGGCCCACCAATGGTTCGGCGACAGCGTCGCGCCGTACGAGTGGAGCGACGTGTGGCAGAACGAGGGCCACGCCACCTGGTACGAGGTGCTCTACTCGTACGAGACCGGCAACCTGCAGCAGTACGCCGGTGTCGCCGACCTCGACGCGTACTACAAGCGCGTGTACTCCCGCGGCGACCAGTATCGTGCCCGCTACGGCCCGGTGGCTCGCCCGCTCAAGTCCACCTCGATCTGGGACGTCTTCAACCCCAACGTCTACGACGGCGGCGCCCTCGTCCTGTTCGCCCTGCGCCAGAAGGTAGGCGCCGCAACGTTCCAGCGAATCGAGCGCGCTTGGGTGTCCGTGTATGAGGGCCGGTCGGCCTCTACGGCTGACTTCGTGGCCCTGGCCTCGCGAGTCTCCGGCCAGAATCTGCGCGGCTTCCTGAACGACTGGCTCTACGGCACCAAGACCCCGGCCATGCCCGGCCACGCCGACTGGACCACGCTGCCGGTCGGCACTCCCGCCCCGGCGCCGGCTCTGGCCCACCGGTAACCGATCGCGAGCCCGGGACCAGGTCCCGGGCTCGCCCTCTCGCCCACCGCCTTGTGGCCGCTCGCGCTGGGCCTCCGGGTTACTTGGTCAGCTCGATCTCGTTGAGGTCGGCCAGGTCATCGGTGGAGAGTTCGAGGGCCGCGCCGGCGATGTTCTCGCGCAGGTGCGCCACGGACGACGTGCCCGGGATCAGCAGCATGTTCGGCGACCGGCGCAGGAGCCAGCTGAGCGCGACCGACAACGGGGTCGCACCGAGCCGGGCCGCCACGGCCGCCAGCGCGGACGTCTGGTACGGGCTGAAGCCGCCTCCCAGCGGGATGAAGGGCACGTACGCGATGCCTTGCTCGGCAAGTGTGTCGATGAGCTTGTCGTCGTCGCGGTGGGCCAGGTTGTACATGTTCTGCACGCACACGATCGGCGCGATCGACTGCGCCTCGGCGACCTGCTCGGCGGTCGCGTTGCTGACCCCGAGGTGCCGGATCAGCCCCTGTTGTTGCAGCTCGACAAGCGTCTCGTACGCCTCGGCAAGGGAACCCGGAACGACGCCCTGAGCGTTGCCCAGGCGCAGGTTGACCAGGTCGAGCACGTCGACGCCGAGTTCCTTCAGGTTCTCGTGCACCTGCCGGCGCAGCTCGTCGGGCTTGCGGGCCGGCGGCCAGCCGCCCTGCGCGTCGCGGTTCGCGCCCACCTTGGTGACGATGTGCAACGTGTCCGGGTACGGGTGCAACGCCTCGCGGATGAGCCGGTTGACGATGTGCGGCCCGTAGACACCGGCCGTGTCGATGTGCGTGATGCCCAGCTCGACCGCTTCGCGCAGCACAGCAAGCGCGCCGTCGTGGTCGGCCGGCGGCCCCATGACTCCGGGCCCGGCGAGCTGCATGGCGCCGTAGCCGAACCGGGTGACGGACAGATCGCCCAGCGTCCACAGACCGCCGGGTAGTGAAGATGAACTCATGCACCCTACTGTCGGGGAGTAACTTACTGTCGGGAAGTACGCACTTCCAAGTTCGTAGAGCACCTGAGGGTTCGAGGAGCAGGCGATGGCAACCATGACCGCGGCCCAGAAGAAGGCGCAGGCCAAGGCCGAATACGACGCCTTCCTGGCCGGATGTCCCAGTCGCCAGCTGCTTGACCGGATCTCCGACAAATGGGTCACGTTGATCCTGGCCGCGCTGGGCCTGGGCCCCCACCACGACGGGGAACCTCAGCCTATGCGCTACTCGGAGCTCTTACGGCAGCTGGCCGGCATCAGCGAGAAGATGCTCACCCAGACCCTGCGCAACCTGGAACGCGACGGCCTGGTCACCCGCACAGTCACCCCCACGGTGCCCGTGACGGTCACCTACGAGCTGACCGGCCTGGGCCTCTCCCTGCACGAGATGATGCGCGGCCTCAAAACCTGGGCGCAGGAGAACATGGATGACGTCTTCGCCCACCGAGCCGAACATGACGCCCGCGCCTCGGTTCGAGTCACTCCGTCAGGGCCGAAGCCGGCACGCCCTACCTGATGAGCTGCCCCCTCCCAAGCCGCGCGCATGCTCGCCTCCTAACTGGTCGGCCAGGGGGATCGACGTATACGTAAGGTGTCGGCATGTCGCGTTGGATCAAACCCGACCGCCTCGAGCCGCCGGTCGACCCGGTCGACGAGCGGGCCGCCCTTGACGATCGGCTCGAATTTCAGCGCACGACGTTGCTGCTCAAATGCGGTGGGCTGAAACCGGAACAACTGGCGCTGCGGTCGGTGCCACCATCGAGGCTGTCACTGCTCGGCCTGGTCCGGCACCTGTCCGCGGTCGAGGCCTGGTTCCACGCCTACGACGAACAACCGGACCACCAGTTCTTCTGGGACTACCTCCCAGGCTCCAAGAACCGTTCCGACAACGTCGACATCACCCGAGCCGCCGACGACCTCGCCAGTTACCAGGCCAGCGTCGCCCGCTCACGAGCCGCCGTAGCCGGACGCAGCCTCGACGACCGCAGCCCCGGCGAGGACTACACGCTGCGCTGGATCTACCTGCACATGATCGAGGAATACGCCCGCCACAACGGCCACGCCGACCTCCTCCGCGAACGCATCGACGGCGAAACCGGCGAGTAGCCGGCGAAGTCGTCGAGCTGAACCGGGCTCGGCGGCGGATCGATTAGGGCCATTTCGGCCGGAAACGCGAGCCGGACCCCGCCTGTCGCAGCTGACAGGCGAGGTCCAGTGGTGCGGCTCTGGTCTAGAGGACCTTGATCGAGACGACCTGCAGCTTCGGGGCGGTGGTGCTGCCGCCGTTCTGCATGTCGTAGTCCTCGGCGCCCACGACGACCGCTTCCGCGCGGAACACGTCACCCTCGACGAGATCGGCCAGCACATCGGCCGAGCCCTCGAAAACGGTGTTGGTATCCGACGCGTCCTCGTTCTTGGTGGCGCCGGCGCTCGCCCGGAACCATTCGGTTCCGGTGGCCGCGTCGAACTGGGTGACGACGCCGTAGACCACGACTTTCTCGCCGGCGTGACCGTCCGGGTTCTTGGTGATGAGGCGCCACTGGCGGATCGACAGCTTCGCGTATGTGTCCGAAGTGGCCTTGGTGACCACTGGTTTGGCGGTGGCCACTGGTTTGGCGGTGGCTGCCGGTGCCGCCGTGGCCGGCTTCTTCGACGCTGTGGTGGCGGGTTTCGTGGTCTTCGCCGTCGCCTCGACGGCCGGCGCGGCGGACTCCCCGCTCTCGGCAGTCGCGGCAGCCCCGTTCGTGCTGGTGTCACTGCCGGCGATCGCGGCGATGGCGGTGCCGCCCATGCACAGCATCAGGACGGCGCCCACGCCGCCGAGGACCCACGGCAGCTTCTTGCGCTTCTTCGGACCCTGCGGCATCGGCTGGCCGTAACCCATCGGCTGCGCGTAAGGCGGCGGCGGTGCCTGGAACGTCGGCTGCGGCTCAGCGGACACCGGCAGCCACGGCGTCGTGGGCTGCGGTGACGACTGGCCCGGAGCCTGCGGCCAGAGCGACGGCTGCTGCGGGTCGGACGAAGGCGGGTACGACAATCCAGGCTCCTCGGTCGTGGGCTGACTGGGCTGATGGTCAGCCGCACTGGGAGGATCGGCGCTCAGCTACTCAGGGTTAGTAGATAACTACGGAAAGTTCTGCTCAGGGGGCGATGCGGCGCGTCGATGGTCAGGGCACACGAACTGAGCGAACGGATCGGAGCGCGAATGTTGGAGAACGCGGTGAGGCCGCCCACAATTACTCCGCCCGGCTGGTACAGCGACCCGAACGGTCCTGCGAATCTGCGGTGGTGGGACGGCCGGGGCTGGACTCAGCACGTGCACTCGGCTGCGGCAGCGCAGCAGCCGGCGACCACCGCGCTGCCGCAGTCGACAGAGTCGAAGTCCAAGCGTTACAACCCGTACGACGCCGCGGGCGATCTGAGTAGTGGGCGGAACACGCCGGCTCGTAACGCGCTGGTCCTCGGCATCATCTCGCTCGTCGTGAACCCGTTCTGCCTGCCGGCGATCGTGGCAATCGTCTGGGGGATCGTCGGCATCAGACGCTCCGGCGCCTTCACGGCCGCGGGGCTTGGACCTGTCGGCAAGGGTCAGGCCCTCGCAGGCCTCGTTCTCGGTGCTGTCGGCCTGCTGGCGACGATCCTGGTCAAAGGATTCCTCATCTAGCGACGGACCGCGCACGGGCTCAGGCCAGTTGAGTACGGCAGCTCACGCGGGCGCCCGGGGTGAGCTCATAGGTTGACGGGCATGACTTCGGATATTCAGCTCGAGCGTCCCGTCCGGCCGTCTGACATGCGGGCTCACCGGGCCCTGCACGGGCGGCGGGGGCGGTTCGGCACCATCGTCGAGGCGATTGTTCAGGCGATCAACGCCTTTTTTGTCTGAGCCGTCAGGTGGTGGCTCGGGGCAGGTGGACGGCCATGCGCAGGCCGCCGCCCTCGACCGGGGTGGCGGTGATCGTGCCGCCGTGAGCTTGCACGATCGAGCGGGCGATGGCCAGGCCCAGGCCGCTGCCGCCGCTGTGGTCGATGCGGTCGGTGGCCAGGCGGGTGAACGGCTCGAACAGGCGGGTCACGTCCTGGGCCGGCACGAGTGGGCCGGTGTTCTCGACGATCAGGGCGGCGCCGACGGTCACGACGACCGTGCCGCCGGGGCGGTTGTATTTGATGGCGTTGTGCACGAGGTTGCGGACGAGGCGCTCCAGCAGCACACCGTCGCCTTCCACCTCGTACGGGCTGGTCTCGGTCTTGATTTTGACGTCGGCCTCGGCGGCGGCGCCCGCGTGGGCATCGGCGACGGCCAGGGTGATGCGGTCGAGCGCCTGCGGGGTCCGTACGGCTAGGCCTTGGTCGGCCTGGCTGAGCACCAGCAGGCCCTCGATGAGGCGCTCGTTGCGGGCGTTGGTCTCGAGCAACTGGCTCGCGAGCAGGGCCGACTGCTCCGGCGTGAGCGGCTCGGCCATGCCGACCTCGATCAGCGTGCGCTGCAGGGCCAGCGGGGTGCGCAACTCGTGCGAGGCGTTGGCGGCGAAGGTGCGCTGGCCCTCGTAGCCGGCCGCGATGCCGTTCATCATCGTGTCGAGGGCCCGGCCCAGCCGCTTGATCTCGTCGCGGCCCTGACCGGGACGGATCCGGTGGCCGAGGTTTTGCGGGCCGACCTGGGCGATGATCGGCAACACGCGGCGCAGGGGCACCAGCACCCACCAGATCAGCAGCGGCAACAGCAGGAGCGTGGCGGCCAGGATGACGCCCGACTCCACGAGGTTGTCGATCGGGATCTTGCGGGTGATCCGGCAGCCCATGCCGTCGATGTTGTCGTAGCAGGGGTAGTAGGACGGCAGCGGCCAGGGCAGCTCGGAAACGATGAACTGGGCGACGAAGACCCAGGTCACGGTGACTGACATGGCGACGGCCAGCCGCGCCCGCAGGCCCATCAGGACTGCCCGACGCGATATCCGGCCCGGGGCACGGTCTGCACGACCTGCGGTTCGCCGAGCTTGCGGCGCAGCGTCGAGACGGTCACCCGGACGACGTTGGTGAACGGGTCGGTGTTCTCGTCCCAGACCTGTTCGAGCAGGTCCTCGGTGGTGACGGCCTGCCCCTGGGCGCGCATCAGCGTGTGCAGGACGCCGAACTCCTTGTTGGTCAGGTCGAGCGCACGGCCGTCCCGGCTGGCCGTGCGGGTCGCCACGTCCAGCACGACCCCGTCGCGCTCGAGCACCGGGGGCAGGGCGGGGGCCGTACGGCGGGCCAGGGCCTGCACCCGGGCCACCAGCTCGGCGAAGGCGAACGGCTTGGTCAGGTAGTCGTCGGCGCCCAGCCCGAGCCCCTCGACCCGGTCGTAGACGCCGACCGCCGCGGTGAGCAGCAGCACCCGGGTGCCGAGCCCGTGGTCGGCGATCCAGCGGCACACGTCGTCGCCGGTCCCGTTCGGCATGTCCCGGTCGAGCACCGCGACGTCGTACCGGTTGACCTGGATCTTCTCGATCGCCTGGCCGCCGGTGTAGGCGATGTCGACCGCCATCGTCGCGCGCCGCAGACCCACCGCGATCGTGTCGGCCAGCAGCCGCTCGTCGTCCGCCACCAGAACTCGCACGCGGGCCATGCTGCCATGATCGGGATAAGGCGACGATAAGGTCACGGATCAGGCCACCAGAAAGGTGCCGGCCATGAAGACCACCAGCAGCAGCGTGTGCAGACCCGCCCCGACCACCAGCACCGTACGGTCGAGCGTCTGGTTCGCGCCCATCCGGGCCAGCACCAGGAAGATCGCCACCGCCTCCATCGCGTAGCGCGCGGCCGACTGCATCGAGCGGCCGGCGACCTCGGTCGACATCAGCATGACCAGGGTGATCGCGCCCTGCACGACCAGGTAGCGCTGGTCCGGCCGGAATTTGAACGGGCCCTTGACGCACATGACGAGCAGCACGATCGCGAGCAGGATCGTGCCCGCGTCGAGGAGCGCGCCGAGGGTGTCCTTGTGCAGCGGCCCGTGCCCGAAGATCTGCGTGACCGAGCTCAGCCAGGCCCCGCCCGGGAACGTGTATTTCCGGCCCCACTCGTCCTGGGCGATGCTGAACTGCAGCGGGTTGCCCAGCTCGATCAGGCAATAGACGCTGTACGCCACCACGCCCAGCGGCACCAGGCCCAGCGCCAGCACGTCCCGGCGGGGCCGCCAGCCGACCTGGCGCACGTATTCGACGGCCAGCGGGAGGACCAGCAGCAGGCCGAACAGCCGGGTGGCCGACGAGAACGCGCCCAGCGTGCCCGCCAGCCACCAGTGGCCGCGGCGCGCGGCGTACAGCGCACCCACCATCAGCAGCAGGAACAGCGACTCGTTGTAGCCGATGAACAGGAAGAACCCCATCGGGAAGACGGCGAGATACCAGGCCGCGCGCCGGGCCACCCGCGGCCCGAACTCGTGGTCGGCCAGCCGATAGAGCACGGCCAGGGCCCCGATGGCGGCGGCGTTGGCCACGAGGAGGGCGCCGATCATGCCGCCGCCGGCGAGGTTGATCAGCAGGGGATACAGCGGGAAGAACGCCGGGTAGCCGGCGGTGAGGCCGGCGTAGCCGTGCTCGGCGATCCGCACGTAGTGCTGGGCGTCCCAGTTGTTCCAGCCGAGGAACCCTGACCAGAAGTCGGGGGCGGGCCCGGCGCCCCGATAGGTGAGCCACGCGAACGCGCCGACCAGCAGGTGGACCGCGGCCGTGGCCGACCAGACCGCGAGGGCGGCCAGCGCCGCCGATCGCCAGGGACTGCGAGCCCTGATGACGAGGTCGGGTTCGACGATGAGCGTCGCGGTCATGACGACACTCCAGCCGGGCGACGGGTCACCGCGGAGTCATACGTGACGACGTACGGCGGGCGGCCCTGCACCGACGTGAAGATGCGGGCCACGTACTCGCCGAGCAGGCCCAGGCAGAGCAGCTGCAGCGCGCCGAGGAAGACCAGCGCCACGAACATCGACGTCCAGCCGGGCACCACGCTGCCCCACAGGTAGGCCCCGAGCACGGCCGCGGCCATCACGAAACAGAGGGCGATGCCCGCGCAGCCCAGCCACGTCGCCACCCGCAGCGGCGCGGCCGAGAACCCGGTGATGCTGTCCAGCGCCAGCCGGATCATCTTGGCCAGCGGATACTTCGAGCGACCGGCCGCGCGCACCTGCCGGGCGTACGGCACCTCGCCGCTGGGCAGCCCCAGCCACGGCACGAGCAGGCGATAGACCGGCAGCTGCTCCGGCAACTCGGTCAGGGCGTCCACGGTCGTACGGCTGAGCAGGCGGAAATCGCCGGCGTTGTGCGGCACGGCGGCGCCGACCACCCGCCGGATCAGCCGGTAGTAGAGCCCGGCCGTCCAGCGCTTGAACGGGCTGTCGGTGCTGCGGTCGGTCCGTACGCCGTGGACGACGTCGAGCCCCTCGCTCTCGGCCAGCCGCAGCATGTCGGCGATGACCTCGGGCGGGTCCTGCAGGTCGACATCGATGCTGACCACATACCGCCCGCGGGCCCGGTGCAGGCCGGCGGTGAGCGCGTTCTGGTGCCCGGCGTTGCGGCGCAACCGGACGACGCGTAACTGCGGCCACTCCTGACGCATCCGCGCCAGCACCGCGGGGGTGGCGTCCCGGCTGCCGTCGTCGACCGTGAGCACCTCGTACGGCACCTCGAGGCCGTCGAGCACGGGACGCAGCCGCTCGGCGAACAGCGGCAGCACGTCCTCCTCGTTGAAGACCGGCACGACTACCGACAGTTGCGGGATTCCCTCGTAAGACTTCACGAGAAAGACGATGATCAGGCGCCGATAAGGCCCGGATAAAGCCGGACGAGGTGGCACGAAACCGGGAGAGGGCGTGCACGAGCGGCCGGAGGTCGGCGATCCGCTGCTGCTGCGCGGCGTTGTCGGCGGTCAGCGAGGCGACATTGTCGATCAGGCCGGGCAGGGCGTCGGCGGCCGCGGCACGCTTGAGGTCAAACTCAAGAGTTCGCGGTGCAGGGCTCCTGGTCGTCGCTGAAGGAGCCGACGAGGCTGGTGGCCGCCGGGACGTGCTTCTGGTAGGCCTCGGGGAAGGCGGAGATCTGCACGGCCTGGGCGGCCTCGGTGACCCGCATCTTCTGCCAGCCGTCGATCCGCAGCAGCTTGTCGTAGAACTTGTTGGTCTGATAGGCCGGATCGGACAGTTGCTTCGGCGTGCCCCAGCCCTGGCTGGGCCGCTGCTGGAACAGGCCGATCGAGTCGCGGTCGCCGCCCTTGAGGTTGCGCAGGCTGGATTCCTGGATAGCGGTCGCCACCGCGATCACCTGGGCCGCGCCGGGCACCCGCCGGTCGTGGCCGACGGTGACGATCAGGCGCGCGTTGGCCACCTGCTCCTTGTTCCAGCCCTTGGGCGCCGGCGCCGCGGCCGCCGAGGCACACTCGGCGTCGGCCTTCAACATCGGACTGAGGACAAAGCCGGCCAGCACGGCCACGGCAACCACGAACAACGCACGCACGACGGCGGACGCTACCGGGAGCGGTGATTGTCGATTGATCCGAACGCCCCTCGGTGGAACGGCCCAGCACATCAGGATGGACGGCCGTGTTCCGCCCGCACGGTGAAGTGATATCGATCGCTGCGCCGCGACCCGGAAAGCATGCGTTTTCTATCGTTGCGGGTGAATGAACGGACGCCTGCGACAGGGGACGGTTTTGAGGTTCAGGATCCTCGGCGGTTTCGAGGTCGAGGACGAGGGCCGGCCCCTCGGGCTGTCACCGGGCAAGCCGAGGCTGCTGCTCGCCGTGCTGCTGAGCCGGCTCAACGAGCCGGTCCCGGTGCCCGAGCTGGTCGATGCCGTCTGGGGTGAGCAGCCGCCGGCGTCCGCCGTGGAGAACCTGCGCAACTACGTGCACCAGCTGCGCCGTACGCTCGGGCGTGCCGCCGTCGTTCGCCAGGGCGTGACCTATTGCCTGGTCGCGGAGCCGTCGACGGTGGACGCGGGCGAGTTCGAGGCCGAGATCGCCGCCGCCGACGAGGCCGCCGCGCGGGGTGAGCTCGAAAAAGCCCGAGACCTTTTCCGTACGGCGTTGGCCCGCTGGAAGGGCCGCCCGTTCGGCGCCCTGGCCGACGAGCCCGCCCTCGCCACGTACGGGCTGCGCCTCGAGGAGCTGCGGCTGTCCGCGTCGGAGCGCCGGTTCGACGTCGAGCTCGAGCTGGGCGCCGGGTCCGCCATCGTGGTCGAGCTGACCGTGCTGACCAGCGAGAACCCGTACCGGGAACGCCTGCACGGCCAGCTCATGCGGGCGCTGAGCGGTTCCGGGCGCAAGGCCGACGCGCTCAAGGTGTTCCGGGAGCTGCGCGACACGCTCGTGACCGACCTGGGCATCGAACCCGGCGCCGAGCTGACCGAGCTGCAGCAGGCGATCCTGCGCGACCAGCCCGCCGACGCCGCGGCCTGCCCGCCGGCCGAGCTGCCCCCGGCCGTGGCCTGCTTCACCGGCCGCACGACCGAGCTCAAGCGCCTCGACGAGCTGGTGTCGTCGGCCGAGCGGCCCGCCCTGCCCGTGGTGGCGGTGGTCGGTCCGCCTGGCGTCGGCAAGACCGCGCTGGTGGTGCAGTGGGCGCACGACGCCGCGCCCGGCTTCCCGGACGGCGCGCTCTTCATCGACCTGCACGGCTTCCACCGGGAGCGGCCGATGCCGGCGGCCGAGGCGGTCGGGCATCTGCTGATCTCGCTCGGCGTCGAGGCCCGGGCCGTGCCCGCCCACTACGAGGACGCGGTCAAGCTGTACCGGTCGATGGTCTCGGGCCGGCGCATCCTGATCGTGCTCGACAACGCCCGCTCGACCGAGCAGGTGCGCGACCTGCTGCCCGGCAGCCCGTCGGCGACGGCCGTGGTGACCAGCCGCAACCGGCTGACCGGCCTGGTCGCCGGGCACGGGGCCCGCCTGCTGACAGTGCCGCCGCTGCCGCCCGCCGAGGCCGTGCACCTGCTCGGCCGGTTCCTCGACGACACCCGGGTCGCCCAGGAGCCCGCCGCGGCGGCCGGCCTGGTCGAGGCGTGCGACCGGCTGCCGCTCGCGGTCTGCATCGCCGCCGCCAACCTGGCCGAGGACGGCCGGCGCGACATCGCGACCCACCTGTCCGACCTGCGGCTCGACCGGTTCGCCGCGCTCGAGGTGGACGGCGAGCGCGACCTGCGGGTGGCGGCCACCTTCGACCTGTCGTACGAGAGCCTCGACGAGGCGGAGCAACGCACCTTCCGGACCCTCGGGGTGCTGCCGTGCCACGACTTCACCCCGGAATCGGTCGCGGCCGCCACCGGCGAGCCGGTCGACGTGGCCGGGCGCCGGCTGCGCAGGCTGGCCCGGGCCCACCTCGTCGAGGCGCGCGGCGCCGGCCGGTTCGCGCCGCACGACCTGCTGCGTGAATACGCCCGCGGGTGCGCGGAGCCCGCCGAGACCGAGGCCGCCGCCACCGGCCTGTACGCGTATTACCTGCGCCGCTGCGACAGTGCCGCAAGGGCCATGTATCCGCAGATGATCCGCCTGCCCTACCCCGCGGAGCACCCGCGCGACCCCGAGCCGGCCCCCGTCGGTGAGGTCGTGGCATGGCTCAACGCCGAGCTGCACAACCTGGTCGCGGTGGCCCTGCAGCCCGGCGCCTGGCACGTGGCCGACCTGTTGCGCGGCTGGTTCTGGGGCCGCGGCTTCGGCGAGCAGTGGCAGGCGGTGGCCACCGCGGCGTCGGCCGCCGACGACCTGCCGGCCCGGACGATGGCCACGCTGAGCCTGGGCAACTACTACCAGCGCCAGCACGACGCGCCCGCCGCCCACGTCCAGTACGTGGAGACGTTGCGCCTGAGCCGGGAGGCGGGCTGGCCCGAGGCCGAGGCGGTGGCCGAGAGCGCGATCGGGTCGCTGGCCTTCATGCGGGGCGATTTCGAGAAGGCCGTCGAGCACATCGAGCGCAGCCTCGACGTCACCCGCCGCACCGGTGGGGCGCCCGCCGGGGACGCGTTCAACATGCTGGCCGGCGCCCACTTCAGCCTGGGCCGGCTCGCCGCCGCCCACGACTACCTGCGGCAGACCATCGCCCTGGCCGAGCAGGGCGGCGCCCGTACGGCGGTGGCTCTGTCCCGCGGCAACCTGGCGCTCGTGCTGAGTCAGCAGGGCGCCGCCGACGAGGCCGTGGCCGAGGCCACCGAGGCGCTGCGCCTGGCCCGCGAGCTCGACGAACCGCTGCTGGAGACCGTGGCCCGGGTGTCCCTGGCCACCGCGACGAGCGACCCGCAGCAGGCCCGGCGGCACGCCGAACAGGCGGCCGAGGTGAGCTCGGCGGCCGGCGACGTCGGCGGCGAGTGCCAGGCCCGCAACGCGCTGGCCCCGGCCTATCTGGCCCTGGGCCGCACCGACGACGCGATCACCCAGTACGAGGCGGCGGTGCGGCTGGCCGCGCAGGCCTCCGACGTCTACGTCGAGATCGACGCCACGACCGGCCTGGCCGCCGCCCACCTGTCCCGGGGCGATCTGGCCCCGGCCGCCGTGGCCGTCGACCGGGCGGTGGAGCGGGCCCGCGCGGGCGGCTATCGGGTGCTGCTGGCCCGCGCCTTCACCGTGCTGTCGGCGCTCCACCGCCGCCTGGGCCGCCCGGCCGAGGCGGAATTGGCCCGGCAGGAGGCCGATCGGCTGCGCGAGGAGACCGGCGGCCGCTGAACCGGCTGCATAGACATCGATCATTGGGGTACAGGCTGGTTCATGGTGGGTGGAACCAGTCACGACGACGCGGGAACGCGTCAGGCGACCAGCGGCGATCGGCTCACCGGCTCGGTGGTCGCGGTCGCCCTCGTCTCGGCCGTCTCGGGCCTGCTGTACGGGTACGACACCGGCATCATCTCCGGCGCCCTGCTGCAGATCGGCGAGGACTTCGACATCGATCACGTGTGGGAACAGGTGATCGCCGCCTCGATCCTCGTGGGCGCGGTCATCGGCGCCCTCACCAGCAGCCGGCTGGCCGAACGGCGGGGCCGGCACGGCACCCTGCTGCTCATCGGCGTCGTCTTCGTGATCGGGTCGCTCGCGGCCTCGCTCTCGCCCGACCCGATCACCCTGTCGCTCAGCCGCCTCGTGCTCGGCTTCGCGGTCGGCGGGGCCACGCAGACCGCCCCGGTGTATGTGGCCGAGCTGGCGCCGACGGCCTACCGCGGGCGCCTGGTGCTGTTCTTCCAGATCGCGATCGGGGTCGGCATCGTCATCGCGACGATCGTGGGCGCGGCGGAGATCATCGACTGGCGGGTGGCGATCGGCATGGCCGCCGTCCCGGCCGCGATCATGTTCGCCCTGATGCTCAAGCTGCCGGAGAGCCCGCGCTGGCTCGCCCGGGAGGGCCACCTCGACCGGGCGCGACAGGCGCTGGAGCGGGTGCGCCCGCACGGCAGCGACCTGTCCGGCGAGATGCGCGAGATCGAGGACAACGCGCAGGCCGAGAAGCGGGCCGGCACCCGCGGCTGGGCCGGGCTCAGGGCGGCCTGGGTGCGGCCGGCGCTCGTGGTCGGCTGCGGGCTGGCCGTCTTCACGCAGCTGTCCGGCATCGAGATGATCGTCTATTACACGCCGACCATCCTGACCGACAACGGCTTCTCCGACTCGACCGCGCTGCGGGTCTCCGTCGCGCTCGGCCTGACCTACCTGATCGCCCAGCTCATCGGCCTGTCGATCATCGACCGGGTCGGGCGGCGCCGGCTGACCCTGCTGACGTTGCCGTGCGCCGCGATCGCGCTCATCGTGCTCGGCTCGTTCTTCGTCACCGGCCACGACGGCAAGTCGATGATCCCGTGGATCGTCGCCACCCTGATCGCCTTCATGGCGTTCACCGCCGGCGGGATCCAGCTGATGGGCTGGCTGACCGGTTCCGAGATCTATCCGCTGGCGACCCGGGCGGCCGGCGCCGCGGCGCAGTCGGCGTCGCTGTGGGGGACCAATGTGCTCATCACCCTGACGCTGCTGAGCACCATGAAGGCCATCGGCACGGGCCAGACGTTCTGGATGTACGCGGCCTTCAACATCATCGCGTTCGTCTTCCTGTACCGGAAGATGCCCGAGCTGACCGGCCGCAGCCTGGAGGAGATCGAGAACCGGCTGGAACAGGGCAAGTTCTCGCCCCGGGAGTTTGCGGGCCGGTAGGTGGCGGGCGTCACCGCCGAGGGCGAACCACGACATCGACGGTTAGGCTCCCCTTACTTGATCTTTGGGTGAGGAGCTTCGCGGTGTCGCGCACAACCAAGCCCGGCGCCGCGGTGCTGCGCCGGGCGGTCGCCCGCAACGGGCGGCGGCTCTGGGCCGGAACCGTCCTGGCCGGTGTCTATCAGCTCTGCGCGGCCCTCGTGCCGGTACTCATCGGCGTGATCGTCGACCGGGCGGTCGACACCGGTGACGTGGGCGCGCTGCTGCTCTGGATCGGCGTGCTGGCCGCGACGTATCTGGTGCTGACGGTGACCTACCGCTTCGGCGCGCGGAACCTGCAGCGCGCGATCGCCCGCGAGGGGCACCTGCTGCGGGTCGAGGTCGCCGCGAAGATCCTGCACCCGCGGGGGCTGCGGACCGACCGGCGGCCCGGCGACCTGCTCACCGTCTCGACCACCGACGCCGAATACACCTCGTACGTGCTCGACCACATCCCGCGGGTGACCAGCGCGCTGGTGGCGGCGGCGGTCAGCGCGATCACGCTGTTGGTGATCTCGTGGCCGCTCGGGCTGATCGTGCTGATCGCCACCCCGATCGTGCTGGCCGTGCTCAACCTGACCGCCCCGCTGATCGCCCGCCGCGTCGCCGACCAGCAGGAACAGGCGGGCCGGGCCACCTCGCTGGCCACCGACCTGGTCACGGGGCTGCGGCCGCTGCGGGGCATCGGGGCGCAGGACGCGGCGGCCGAGCGCTACCGGGCGGTGAGCAGGCTCTCGCTGGCCGCCACCCTGCGGTCGTCGCGCACCCAGAACGCGTACCAGGGCGCCTCGACGATGCTGAGCACGCTGCTGGCGGGCGGTATCGCGATCGTCGCCGGCTGGTTCGCGCTGACCGGCCGGATCACGATCGGCCAGTTCATCACCGTGATCGGCTCCGCCCAGTTCCTGATCGAGCCGTTCGGCACGCTGGCCATCGTGCCCAGCTGGTACGCCACCGCGCGGGCCTCGGCCGACCGGGTCGCCGGGGTCATCGGGTCGGGGCTGGTGCTGCCGGACGGCACCGCCGAACCCGACGAGCCGGCCTGCGAGCTGCGCTTGACGGGCGTCGAGCACGGCCCGCTGAGCGGACTCGACCTGCACGTACGCCCGGGGGAGTTCGTCGGCGTCGTGGCCCACCGGGCGGCCGACGCCGACGCGCTGGTGCGGCTGCTGGCCGTCCCCGACGCGTACGAGGGAACGATTTTGCTCTCGGGGGTGCCGCTGGAGACCGTCGAGCGCGACCGGGCCCGCCGGCTGCTGCACGTCGAGCCGCACCAGGCCGACCTGTTCACCGGCACGCTGGGCAGCAATATCGACCTGCGCGCGGACGGCGGCGACCACCTCCCACGGGCGCTCCGAGCCGCCGCGGCCGACCAGCTGGCCGGGCTCGACACCCCCGTCACCGAACGCGGCACCAACCTGTCGGGCGGCCAGCGGCAACGGGTCGCGCTGGCCCGGGCCCTGCTCGCCCGGCCGCCGCTGCTGGTGCTGCACCATCCGACGAGCGCGGTCGACGCCGTCACCGAGCAGGTCATCGCCGGCGGCATCCGCGCGCTGCGGCACGACGACCAGGCCCGGTTCGGCACCGTCGTCATCACCAGCAGCCCGGCCCTGCTCGCCGCGGCCGACCGGGTCGTCGTGATCGCCGACGGCGCCGTCACCGCCGAGGGCAGCCACGCCGGCCTCAGCGCGACCGACGAGGCCTACCGGCGGGCGGTGCTGCGATGACCGGCCAGATCCTGCCGATCGCCGACGGCCGCCGGACCCGGGCCTGGCTGGGCGCCGAGCTGTGGCAGCGCAAGGGCAGCAGCGCGGTCACCCTGGCCGCCGGCCTGCTCGCGGCGGGGGCGTCGATCATTCCCGCGTACGCCCTGGGTCTGCTGGTCGACCGCATCCGGGCCGGCAGCGAACCGGGCGCGATCCTCGGCGTCGCCGTGACCATCGTGGCCGCCGCCGTCGCCGGTGGGGTCGCGACCGGGGTGGCCGGCCACCTGATCAGCCGGCTCGGTTCCCGGATCCTGGCCGACCTGCGCGAACAGACCGTCGCCACCGCGCTCCGGCTGCCCGCGCTGGTGCTCGACCGGGCCGGCCGCGGCGACCTGCTCTCGCGGGTCAGCGCCGACATCGCCGCGATCGGCCGGGCCGTGTCCGAGTTCCTGCCCGGCATGATCTCGGCCCTGCTGCTCACCACGCTGAGCCTGATCGCGATGGCCGGGCTCGACTGGCGTCTGGGCCTGGCCGGGGCGCTGTCGGTGCCGCTCTACGTGATCGGGCTGCGCTGGTATCTGCCGCGCGCCGCCCCGTCCTACGCCGCCGAGCGGGTCGCCATCGCCGACCGCTCCCAGCTGTTCGTCGAGGGCATGCAGGGCCTGGCCACCGTGCACGCCTACCGCCTCGAGGACCGGCACCGGGCCGACATCGAGACCGCTTCCGCCCGCGCCCGGGACATCTCGATGAGCGTGTTCGGCCTCTACACCCGCTTCGTGGGGCGGATCAACCGGGCCGAGCTCATCGGGCTGGGCGCCGTGCTCGTGACCGGCTTCCTTCTCGTACGGTCGGGGCAGGTCACCGTGGGTGAGGTGTCCGCGGCCGCCCTGCTGTTCCACCGGCTCTTCAACCCGATGGCGATGCTGATGGCCACCTTCGACCGGGCCCAGGACGCCGGCGCAAGCCTGGCCCGCCTGGTCGGGGTGCTCGGCATGCCGGTCGAGCAGCGCGACGGGGCCGAGCCGCCGCCGGGCCGAGAACTTGCGCTCGACGACGTCAGCTTCGCGTACGGCGACGGCCCGCCCGTGCTGGACGGGGTCTCGCTGCGCGTGGCCCCCGGGGAGCGGGTCGCGCTGGTCGGCTCGACCGGAGCGGGCAAGACCACCGCCGCCTCGCTGGCCGCCGGCATCCTGCGGCCCGATCGCGGCCGGGCCACCGTGGGCGGGGTCGCGGTGACCGACCTGCCCGCGAGCACCGTCGCCATCGTCAGCCAGGAGACCCACGTCTTCGCCGGCCCGCTCGCCGACGACCTGCGCCTGGCCCGTCCCGCCGCGACGGACGACGAGGTGACCGCGGCCCTGGCCCGGGTCGGCGCGCTGACCTGGGCGCGGGACCTGCCCGCGGGCCTCGGCACGGTGGTCGGCGACGGCGGGCATGCCCTGACCGCGGCCCAGGCCCAGCAACTGGCCCTGGCCCGGGTGGTGCTGCTGGACCCGCCGGTCGTGGTCCTCGACGAGGCCACGGCCGAGGCGGGCAGCGCGGGCGCCCGCGACCTGGAACAGGCGGCCGCCGCGGCCCTGGAGGGGCGCACCGCGCTGGTGGTCGCTCACCGCCTCACCCAGGCCGCCGCGGCCGACCGGGTCATCGTCATGGAGCACGGCACGATCGTCGAATCCGGCCCCCACGCCGACCTGGTCGCCGCGGGCGGCCGTTACGCCGATCTCTGGGCGGCCTGGTCCGCCCGAAGCTGAGACGATGACGGTCATGCTGGCCGAACCGATCGTGCGGAGTGTGACGGGAGGCTGCTCGGCGCGCCGCGGAGCGTGGGTTCGCCTACTCGTGCGAGCCGGCGGCCGGGGCGCTGCTCGCGGTGCTGGCGGCGGCGGTTCCGGCCGGTGGGCGCATTCTCGAGCTGGGAACCGGGTCGGGTGTCGGACGGCCTGGCTCGCGTACGGGGCCGCCGCCGGATCCCGCGTGGTGATCGACACTGTGGAGCGGGACGAGGAGCTGGCCGCCCTCGCGGCGCAGGCCGACTGGCCGTCACCGGTGCGGGTGCACAGCGGTGACGCCGAGGGTTTGCTGGCCACGCTCGGCTCGTACGAGCTGATCTTCGCCGATGCCGAGGGTGGCAAATGGACCGGGCTCGACCGCACCATCGCGGCGCTGCGGCCGGGCGGAACCCTGGTGGTCGACGACATGGACCCGGCCCGCTACACCGAGGCCGCCCACCTCGCGGCGGTCGCGGAGGTCCGCCGCAGGCTCCTGACCGATCCGCGCCTGATCGCGGCCGAACTTCCCGCCGCGACCGGCCTCATCCTGGTGACCCGGCGCGCGTTCGCCTGACCGCCGCCGTCCACGTCGCCTGCACCAGGAGCACGGCTGCGGTCGCGATTACGAACGCGAACGCGATGCCCAGGGGGCCGAGCAGCACGGCCACCAGGAAGCAGAACAACGCGAAGCCGATCAGGCCCCGCATGGTTCCGCCGAGCGTGGCGATCACCGCGGGGGAGCCCTGCTGGGCCAGCACGAAGGCGGCGACCACGCTGGTGGCGATCGGGAACGGGGCCAGGATGCCGGTCACCACCGGGCCGGCGGTCGCGGCGATTCCGGTGACCGTCAGGACAAGGACGGCGGTTGCCGCCGCGCGGGCCGGCAGGTCCCACCACGGCGGCGTCACCGGGGGCGAATCACCCTGGTCCCGGTCGAGGGCCGCCAGCAGGCGGGTGCCGGCCCACACGGAGGCCAGCACCAGCAGCAGGGCCCAGCCGGCGGGCAGCGTCACCGTCACCTGGGCCAGCAGGATGTCGGCCAGCACCGTCGCCGTCCAGGACACGGTCAGGGCGGACGGCCAGCGTGCGCGGCGGCTCGCGTACGCGAAAACCACTGCGAAGACCGCCAGCGAGACCAGGCCGAGCAGCGCGGACGACGCCGCTCGGGCGCCGAAACGGGTGCCCTGTTCCAGGCACGTGATCAGCAGGATCGGGCCGGCCACGATGGGTAGTGCGACGAGTGTGCCGGTGACGTGGCTGCCCCAGCGGCGACCGGCCAGCGACGACCCGGCGACCAGCAGCGGCGCGAGCGTGAGTTTGAGGAGCAGCAACGTCACTGCTCCGACCGTACCGGCCTCGCCCCCCAGGGCTTCTAGCGGTTGGTCATGGCCTCGGTGGCCGGGGCGTAACGGCCGCCCTGGATCTCGACCCGGGCCGTGGCGGCGTCGATCTCCGCCAGGTCGTCGCTGGTCAGCGTGACGTCGGCGGCGCCGAGATTTTCCCGCAGGCGTTCGGGGCGGCGGGTGCCCGGGATCGGGACGATCCACGGCTTGCGGGCGAGCAGCCAGGCCAGGGCGATCTGGGCGGTCGTCGCGTTCTTGCCGGCGGCGATGGTGCCGAGCAGCTCGACCAGTTCCTGATTAACCTTGCGGGCGTCGGCCTCGAAGCGCGGGATCGTGCCGCGGATGTCGCCCGGCGTGAACGCGGTGTCGGCGGTGATGGTGCCGGTGAGGAAGCCCTTGCCGAGCGGGCTGTACGGCACCAGGCCGATGGTGAGCTCCTCGCAGAGCGGGATGATCTCGGCCTCGGGGCGCTTCCACCACAGCGAATACTCATTCTGCAGGGCGGTGACCGGCTGCACGGCGTGGGCGCGGCGCACGGTGGCCGCGGCCGCCTCGGACATGCCGAAATGCTTGACCTTGCCCGCCTCGATCAGCTCCTTGACGGCGCCCGCCACGTCCTCGATCGGCACGTCGGGGTTGACCCGGTGCTGATAGAACAGGTCGATGCGGTCGGTGCGCAGCCGCTTGAGGGAGGCGTCGGCGACCTGCTTGATGTGCTCGGGGCGGCTCGACAGGCCGGTCTGCTTGCCGTCGGCGTCGAAGGCGAACCCGAACTTCGTGGCGAGGACGACCTCATCCCGTACGGGGGAGAGGGCCTCGCCGACCAGCTCCTCGTTGACGAAAGGCCCATAGACCTCGGCGGTGTCGAAGAACGTGACCCCGAGCTCGACGGCGTCGCGGAGCAGGGCGATGTTGGCCGCCCGATCGGGACCGGGGCCGTAGCTCTGGCTCATGCCCATCGCGCCGAAGCCGATGGCGGACACTTCGAGGTCGTTGCCGAGGATGCGCTTCTGCATGCGGCAACCGTAGACCCGTCGCCACCGGGCCCGGGAGGTTCTGTCATTACCTGGTTCGGCCCACAGGCGTAGCATCCATTTATGGCTATCTATGTCAAGGTCGCGCTGGCGTCGGTACTGGCGGCGGTGTCGATCGCAGTCCCGGCCGCGCCGACGGTGACGGCCATCTCCACGACCGTGCTGACGACCAACGGGCGTACGGCCCTGACGTACACGGGTTACATGAACGGCGAGTCCTTCCAGCAGGACGGCATCGTCACGGTCAACGGCTGGCAGTATGCGGCGTTCTGGGATCAGGACGGCTACGTCAACCTCTCGCGGCGGCAGCTGCCCTCCGGCGCGTGGGCCAACCTGCGCCTGACCGACTACCGCACCACCTCCACCGACTCGCACAACACGATCAGCATCGGCATCGCCCCGGCCGACGGCACCATCCACCTGGCCTTCGACACGCACTCGTCGGTGTTCCGCTATCGCAAGTCGGTCGCCGGGCTCGCCACCACGCCGGGCGCGCACGCCTGGACGGCCGACCGCTTCGGCGCCGTGCAGAGCAGCCTGACCAGCACGAGCATGGCCGTCGTGACGTACCCGCAGTTCTTCGCGCACCCCGACGGCACGCTGCAACTAGCCATCCGTACGGGGGTCAGTGGCACCGGTGACGAGGTGCTCTACGAATATCGGGCCGGCGCGTGGACGTATCTCGGCGAGTTCATCGACGGCACGACCTACAACAACAACGCCTACCTGTTCGGCATCGAATACGACAACTTCGACCCGAGCGGGCCGCTGCTGCACGTGACCTGGACCGTCCGGGAGACCTCGGACGCCGCGACGAATCACGACCTCTTCTATGCGTACAGCAAGGACAAGGGCCGCACGTGGCGCAACAGTGCCGGCACCGTGGTCGCGACGACCGGAAGCAACCCGCTGGCGTCGGCCGCGGCGAACCTGAAAGTGTGGGGGATCGGCCAGAACCGCGGTTTGATCAACCAGGAGTCGCAGGTGGTCGACGCGGCGGGGATCGTGCACGTGCTCGCCTCCCACCTGCCCGCGGCCGCTCCGAGCAACCCCGACTTCACCAGCGCGCGGGAGACCGCCGTGCTGGTCCACTATTGGCGCGACAAGGAGAGCAAGGTCTGGCACCAGACCTACACGCCGTTCCTCGAACGCTCCGCGCGCGGCGACATAGCCGTCGACGCCAACGACAACCTGTACGTCGCGAGCGGTGATTCGAGCACGCGCAAGCTGCACATCGAAACCGCGTCGCGCGCCTCCGGCTGGACCGACTGGACGATTCGCTACACGTCGGGCCCGGTCTGTTACTCCGATCCGCTGATCGACCATCAACGGCTCCGGTCGCTCGGGGTCCTGAGCATCTTCGCCCCCCGTTACGGCGGCAGTCAGATCGACGTGCAGGACTGGCGAACGCAGTCCTCCTGAAACCATTTATTCAGACCTATCGGCTCACCTTTGGTATCGGTACGCTGACTCGCCGGAACGCCGTGCGACCTGACGAGGTAATCCGTGCCGACACATCGCGAGGAACTGGCCGGCCTGTACGCCGAGCCGGACGGCTCCCGCCGGGCCCGCCTGACCCTGGTGTTCGCCGTGGCCGGCAGCCTCGTGCTGCTCGCGACGACCGCCCTGGTCGTGTTTCTCGTGAACCGGCCCGCCGAGCCCGCCCCGCCGGCGGTCGCCCTGCCGACGCCGTGGAACCCGCCCCTGTTGCCGGAGGCTGAGGAGTCGTCGGCGCCACCACCCTCGGCCTTGCCCTCGCCTGAGGAGCCGCCCGTGCCGACGGTGGGGACGGCCGACACGACGCCGCCCAAGGCCAAACCCAGCCCGAAGCCGGTCACGCCGGCCTTGAGCGTCAGCCAGGCCCCGGTTCCCGCCGTGGTCGACCTTTCGGCGCTGGGCGCCCGCGACTGGGTCCACTGGGGACTGACCAGCCCCGAGGCGGTCAACCGGCGCGGCGGCGGCACCGGCGAGATCAAGGAGCTGAGCGTCAAGGGCGTCCGCAGCCGCTACGACAACAACCCGCAGAGCTTCCGCTGGACCGGCGGCGCGCCGACCACCACGACCGGGCCGTCACCCACCGGCCTGTACGTCTGTCAGGCCGACGGAAGCTTCGCCTTCTCGGTGGCCGCGTCGCCCACCACCCGCACCCTGCGCCTCTATGCCGGGGTGTGGATGGCCCGGGGACAATTGACGGCGACCCTCGCCGGGCGGACCGTGCGGGCGAGCCTGGAGAATCAGCAGACGAACGGCACCGCGGTATTCGTTCTCACGTTCAAGGCCCCGGCCGGGCAATTGCTCCGGGTCACCTGGGCCAACGTTCTCCCGTTCCATCCGTCGTGCGGCAACGTCGATATTCAGGCGGCCACACTCAGCTAGTTCGCCGGCGCGATTCTCGAGAACCGATCGGCCAGGCGAGCGAAGGCGTTGGTCAGCTCGGCCGGGCCGACCACCTCGATGTCGGCGTCGAAGCGGGCGATGGTGGCGGCCAGCGCGGGCCACGACCAGGAGCCGACGGTGAGCCTGCAGCGGCCGGGCCCGGCCTCCTCCACGATGCCCTCCCGGGTGTAGAGGGCCACGGTGGCGGCCGGCAGGTCGAGCAGCACCGTGCCCTGGCAGGGCCAGCTCCCGTCCTCGGAGCCGCGAAACTTCCCGATCACGTACGCCGTGACGTCGCCACCGGGCAGCTCGCGCGGGGTGAAGCGGGGGCCGTTGGGGGTCCGTACGGTGATCCGGTCGGCCCGGAAAGTGCGCCAGTCGGCCCGGTCGAGGTCCCACGCGACCAGATACCAGCGCCCGTCCCACGTGATCACGTGGTGCGGCTCGACCCGGCGGGGCGGCCGGCTCAGGTCTTCCGGGCCGTAGTCGAAACGCAGCACCTCGCGGGCGTGCACGGCGGCGGTCAGGGCCAGCAGCACGTCGCCGTCGACCGGGGCCGCCGGGCGGGTGGCGGGCCGTTCGACCGCGGTGACCCGTACGGCCTCGATGCGGTTGCGCAGCCGGGCCGGCAGCACCTGGCGGATCGTGTTCAGCGCCCGCGCGGCCGACTCGGCCAGCCCGTTGCCCGGGGTGGTCGCGGCGACCTGCAGGGCGACGGCGAGCGCGACGGCCTGCTCGTCGTCGAACAGCAGCGGCGGCAGCTCGGTGCCCGCGGTGAGCCGGTAACCCCCGTCGGGCCCCTTGATCGCGGCGATCGGATAGCCGAGCTCGCGCAGCCGGTCGACGTCGCGGCGCACGGTGCGCAGGCTGATGTCGAGCCGGTCGGCCAGCAGCGTGCCCGGCCAGTCCCGGCGCGCCTGCAGCAGCGAGAGCAGGGCCAGGAGCCGCGCGGAAGTCTTCGGCATACCCGCGATTCTGCCCGAGGTAGGTGCCACACCCTGACACCTACCGCTGCCAATCTTGCTCACATGTTCAACGTTCTGGACGACCTCAACTGGCTCGGCATCCTGCTCGCCTTCATCGCCTTCGTGCTGCTCGGCGGCGTCTGGTTCGCGGCGCTCTTTCCCAAGCCCTACAACCGGTCCCTTGGCCGCGAAGCCGATGCCAAGCCGCTCGGCACGCCGCTCTTCTACGCCGGCCCGCCGCTGACGGCCCTGATCATCACCATCACGAGCGCGATCCTCATGGCGGCACTGCGCATCGACACGTACGGGGATGCCCTGCTGTTCGGTCTGATCGTCGGCCTCGGCTACCTCACCGCCAACACGGTGAACATCGCCATCAACCCCAACTTCCCCCGCCCGCTGGCCTACGCGGCCATCTCCGGCCCCTACAACCTGCTCGGCAGCCTCATCGTCAGCGTCGTGCTGGTGGCGGTCTGATCTTTCGCCCCTGCTGCAGTCAGCCGCGGCCCTTTGACGTAATGATTGCGTCATTCTATCATTGGACAGTGCTTTTTCCGACGCCGCGCTTGACCGCATCCGACCAGACCGTGCTCGCTGCCATTGATGAGATGCGAGAACGCCTACGTCACCAGGTCCAGGATCGACCTGGCAAGTGGACGTCGGGGCTGCGCAAGTTCTTGACGGCTGATGCCGTTGCCGCGTCGAACTCGATCGAGGGGTTCAGGGTCAGCACCCAGGACGTTCAGGACCTGATGGACGGCGAGCGGGACGTCGACGTGTCCGACGAGAACCGCGAGGAAACGCTCGCCTACCAGCGCATGATGACCTATGTGCAGTCCCTGCACGACGTAGCCGATTTCGAGTACGGCAAGGGATTGCTGAACGCCCTGCACTGGATGTTGCAAGGACACCGCCACACGCGGAACAAGCCGGCGGGGCAGTGGCGTGCCGGGCCGGTCTACGTCACCGACCCCCGCGATCCGCGGGTCGCGGCCTACACCGCTCCCGACGCCGGGGACGTGCCGGATCTGATGGCCGAGCTGGTCGACTGGCTCAACGCCGACAGTGACATCCATCCGCTGATCCGCGCGGCCATGGCCCACCTGCACCTGGTGTCGATCCACCCGTGGGCCGACGGTAACGGCCGGATGTCGCGGTCGCTGCAGACGTTGATGATTGCTCGCGAGGGCACCCTGGCCCCGGAGTTCTCGTCCATCGAGGCGTGGCTGGGCCGGCCCGGCAACACGTGGGAGTACTACCAGGAGCTTCAGCGCCGAGGTGCCACCTATCGGCCCGAGCAGGACGTCTCGGGCTGGATCCGGTTCAATCTGGTCGCCTATCACCAGCAGGCGCAGACTGTGCAGAAGCGGCTGGACCAGTCCCGCGCAGTCTGGGATCTGCTCGCCTCGTTCGTCGGCCCGGCCGGTCTGGACGAACGAGTGATCTCGGCGCTGCACGACGTCGCTGTCGCCGGTCGGGTCCGCCGTTCACGGTACGAGCAGGCGGAGGGGCTGACTTTGCAGCAGGCCCAGCGCGACCTGCGTGACCTGGTGACCGCCGGCTTGCTGGCTCCTGTCGGGCGGACGCGGGCGCGTTACTACACCGAAGGGGCGCGGTTCCCGGAGGCGGCGCTGGAGCTGGCCCGTACGCCGTTCACTCTTGCTCCGCCGTACGGGGAATGAGGTCAGGTGGTGAGGATGCGTGTGGTGATGCGGTGGGTGCCGTCGGCGGCGGTGCCGAGGATCAGGGCGGTCGCGGCGAGCACGATGCCCGCCAGCACGGCGTCCTGCACGATGCCCGTGACGACCACGGGGAGGGCGCCCGCCCAGCCGGCGTAGCTGGCGATGCGGGTCAGGGTGGCGGAGAGGCGCAGGCCGGGCAGGTCGGCGACGTCGTCGTGGATCGCGGCGCGGGCGCGGGCGGTGGCGGCGAGCAGGCAGAGCGAGGCGACGGCGAGCACGGCGTACGCCAGCGCGATAAGCACCGCGTGACCGTCCGAGATGGCCAGGACCGAGATCGCGATGGCCCAGACGAGGAGTACGGTGACGACGGAGATGGCCAGCAGCCGGCCGTACGTGCGACGCAGGATCGGGCCGCCGCCGGGGTTGAGGGGGCGTCGTGCCGGGTCAGTCATCGTTGTGCACCGCCGCTCGGTTGACGCCCGAGCGTAGCGCGGGGGCGCGAACGGTGTCGCGCCCCCGCGCCACGTCAGGGGAGCGGGGCGACCGCCCGGAATTCCGAGTCGTGCCAGAGCAGCGGCTTGCGATCCGGGTCGGCGGTCATCGATTCCACCCGGAGCAGCGCGATGAGGTGGTCGCCGCCGGGGAGCTCGGATTCCTGGCTGCACTCGAAGCGGGCCGCGGCGCCGTCGAGCAGCAGCGCGCCCCGGGCCGTCTCGTCGAACTTCGCGTCGGCGAAACGGTCGCGGCTGCGGCTGGCCAGTTGGCGGCCGAGCCAGGCGTGCTCCTCGGTGAGCACGCTGACCCCGATCGTGTCGGCGCCGCGCAGCGCGGGCCACGTGCGGGAGGCCGCGTCGATGCAGAGGGCGATCAGTGGCGGGTCGAGCGACACCGACACGAACGCGCTGACCGCGAGCCCGACCGGCGCGCCGTCGATCTGGGCGGCCACGGCCATCACGCCGCGGGGATAGAGGGTGAACGCCCTCCTCAGCTCAGTCACGGGGGCCCGCCACCCACTGGCCGTTGGCGGTGATGGCCACCTCGACGTTGCCGCGCACCGCGTTCGAGTACGGGCAGACCCGGTCGGCCTCGGTGGCCAGCTTGACCGCCTCGGCCGGGTCGGTCACGCCGGGGATCGTCACGGCCAGGGTGGCGCCGATCCGGAAGCTGCCGTCGTCGACCGACGAGAGCGAGACCGACGACTCGACGCTGGTCTCGCCCAAATCGACGCGGGCCCGGCGGGCCACGGTGGCCAGGGCGCCCTCGAAACAGGCGGCGTAGGCCACGGCGAACAGCTGCTCGGGGTTGGTGCCGGGGCCGCCGGTGGCCGGGCGGGACAGGCCGACGTCGAGCTTGCCGTCGTCCGTACGGCCGTGGCCGTTGCGCCCGCCCGCGACGTGGGCTTTAGCGGTGTAGATGTGCGACACGGGAACTCCTCAGAAGGGGTAGCGGGCGATGGTGGGCCGGCTGGTGAGCCACTGCTGCTCGGTGAAGGCGTCGGCGTTGTACCGGCTGGAACCCACGCGGCTGCCGTTGCCGGAGGCCCGTACGCCACCGAACGGCTGGAGCACGTCGTCGACCAGGGTCTGGTCGTTGACGTGCACGTTGCCGCTGACGATGCGGTCGGCGAAGGCCAGCCCGCGGCCGACGTCGGCGGTCAGCACCCCGGCCGAGAGGCCGTATTCGGTGCCGTTGGCCAGCTCGACGGCCTCGTCGAAGGACGCGAACGTGGTGACCGGCGCGACCGGGCCGAAGATCTCCAGGTCGTACGCGCTCATGCCCGGGCGTACGCCGGAGAGCACGGTCGGGGAGTAGAACAGCCCGTCGTACGTGCCACCGGTGACAACCGTGGCACCCGCGTCGGCGGTGTCCGTCACGATCGTGTGGACGGCGTCGCGCTGCCGGGCGTCGATGATGGGTCCGATCGCGACGGACGGGTCGAGCGCCGCGTTGCCGACCGGCAGGGCGCTGGCGCGGGCGGCCAGCCGGGCCACGTACTCGTCGGCGATCGCCTCGTGCACGAGATGCCGGCTCGACGACATGCAGATCTGCCCGGCGTGCAGGAACGATCCCCAGGCCCCGGCGCTGGTCGCGGCGTCCAGGTCGACGTCGTCGAACACCACGAGCGCCGAGTTGCCGCCGAGCTCGAGGTGCACGCGCTTGAGCCGCTGAGCCGCCCGTACGGCGATGGCCCGGCCGGCCGTGGTCGAGCCGGTGAACGCGATGATCGGCACGTCCGGGTGGTCGACCAGGGCCGCGCCCAGCGTGCCGTCGCCGGGCAGCACGGCGAGGGCGTCCTCGGGCAGGCCGGCCTGGAACAGCGCCTCGGCGATGATGGCGCCGCCGCTGACCGCCGTACGGGGGTCGGGTTTGACGACGACGCTGTTGCCGACGGCCAGCGCCGGGGCGACGCTGCGCAGCGCGAGAAACAGCGGGGAGTTGAACGGCGCGATGACTCCGACGACACCGGCCGGGATCCGGCGGCTGATGCTGAGCCGGCCCTCCGGGGAGGGATAGGTCTCGCCGGTCGGCTCCAGGGCCAGCCCGGCCGCCGCGTGCAGGGCCTGCGCGCTGATGGTGAGCTCGAACATGGCCTTGCCGACGGTGGCGCCGCCCTCGCGGACGAGCCAGTCGGCCAGCTCGGGCATGTTCGCCTCGATCAGGCGTCCGGCCTCGCGCAGGATGCCGGAGCGCTCGAACGCGGGCCGCCGGGCCCAGGCGCGCTGGCCGTCGACGAGCCGGGCGACGGCGCCGTCGAGGTCCTCAGTGGACGCGGCGGCGATCTGGCCGAGCACGGCCCCGGTGGCCGGTTCGGTGATGTCGCCGGTGACGGTGGCCGGTTGGGCGGCGCCCCTGTACAGCGTCTTGGCCATCCGGCCGGAATCAAGAAGTGGCATGGCGGTCCTCTGGTTGCAACGGGACCAGCGCGGCGCCGCGCAGGCCGATCATCATGGAGGCGAGCATCGTGTTGGCGCGGGGACTGGCGGGCATGATCGACGCGTCGGCGATCGAGACACCGGTGACACCGCGTACGGCCAGGGCGGGGTCGACGACAGCGGCGGCGTCCGTTCCCATTCGGCAGGTGCCGACCAGATGCCCGTACGACTCCAGGTGGTCGGAGAGCCGCGAACGGTCCCGCCACCACGCGTCCTCGGGTTCCACCAGAACGTCCCCGAGCGCATCGAGGGCCGCCTGGGCGTCGTCGAGCAGCAGGTCGAACGCCTTGGCGTCCTGCGGGTCGCCGAGGTGATTGAGGTGCACCTCGGTCGACCCGTCGGCCGCCAGCCGCACCGAGCCCCGGCTGATCGCCCGCATCAGGCCGAGCCCCAGGAACACCTCGGCCGGATCCTCGCCGGGCAGATACGGCTGGGCCTGATGCGGATAGAGGTGCACCTCGACCCGGTCGTCGGCCAGGATCTCGTAGCGCAGCAGCACGCCGTTGACCGGCCGCCGGCCCGGCGCCGCGGGGTCGGCCGCCCGCACCTGCAGCACGGTCCACGGGTGGTCCTGCAGGTTGGCCCCGACTTCGGGCGCGTCGTGCACCAGCGGGATGCCGGCCGCGGCCAGGTCGGCGGCCGGCCCGATACCCGAGCGCAGCAGCAGCGCCGGCGATTCGACCGCGCCCGCGCAGAGCACGACGTGGTCGGCCCGGATCGTTCCAGCCCCGGTGAGAACGCCGACGCACCGATCGCCGTCGAACAGCAGCCGTTCCGCAGTGGTATCAGCGCGCAGGTGCGGGCGCATCCGGGGCATCAGGGCCTCGTGTACGCCGTAGCGCACGTTCCCGTCGACCGTGTTGGTCGGCCAGTGCCCGACGCCGAGCACGCCCGGCTCGTTCTGGTCGTCGACCCAGGCGTGCCCCCGGTCGGCCGCCCACTGCGCGAAGGCGGTGTCGACCGGACCGAAGCTGAGCCGGGTGATGGGGATCGGGCCGCTGTCGCCGTGCCAGGGCCGATCGCCGTACTGCACATCGGTTTCCAGCGCCCGGAAGAAGGGCGCGACGTCGTCCCAGCGCCAGCCCTCGACGCCCCAGTCGTCGAAGCACCACGGCTGCCCGCGCAGCGCCGCCGCTGAGTTGGTCGACGTGCAGCCACCCGTGACCCGGCCCCGCAGCAGCGGCCGCCCGGAGTCGGCGTCGACATAACCCCACTCGAACTCGCCAGGGGTCGCGAGGTCGGTGCGCATCCAAGCCGGCGGGGGAGTGCCGGGGTCGGGGCCCGCCTCCAGCAGGATGACATCGGTGTCGCCGCGGGCGGCCAGGCCGTCCGCGCAGAACAGGCCGGCGGCGCCGCTGCCGATGACCACGACTGTCTTACGCAAGGCTCTCACCACCATCGAGGACGAGGATCTGACCGGTGGTCGACGCCGCCGCGGGGGAGGCCAGGTAGGCCACGGCCGCGGCGACGTGCTCGGGGGCGATCGGCGCGCCGAGCGGGATGGCGGCCAGCTTCCGGCTGACGTACGCGGGGTCGGCCAGCACACCGGCGGTCATCGCGCTGGGCACGACCGTCGGGGCGACCGCGTTGACCCGGATGTTGTCGGCCGCCCACTCCAGGGCGAGCAGCCGGGTCAGGTGGCTCACGCCGGCCTTGCTCACCCCGTACGCGAAGGAGCCCTTGGCGGCCAGGAAGGCGTGCGTGGACGAGATCGACACGATCGAGCCGCCGTTTTTCGCCAGCGCGGGGTGCGCGGCTCGGGCCATTCTGAACGCGCCGGTCAGGTTGACGTCGAGCACCCGCTGGAACGTGGCGACGTCGGTGTCGAGGGCGGTGCGGCGCACCATGACCCCGGCCGCGTTGACGAGCAGCGACAGGTCGTCGATCGAGGCCACCAGCTCGGCACAGGACTCGTCATCGGTGACGTCGAGATGCCGGACGCCCGGTGCCTCGTGGGAGTCGGCCCGGATCACGTGCCGGCCCGCTGCCTCGAGCGCGGCCGCGATGGCCTGCCCGATCGCTCCCGCGGCGCCGGTGATCAGGGCGGTCGTCATGCCGCGACCAAGGCGTAAGGAGGGCGCATGGCGGGTCCTTCGGTCAGGGTGGGGGCGCCGATCAGCAGCCCGACGGCTCGCCCCTCGTAGACGGCTTCTTGCACGGTGCGGGGCGCGAACGCGTCGCCGACCAGATGCACCTCGCCGGTCCAGCCCTCGGCCGCGAGTTCGTCGAGCAGCCCGGCGCGGGCCCGGGCCGGCCGCACGTGCACGATCGAGTCGATGCCGGTCAGCGTCTGCGCCGACCCGTCGACCGTGTGAGTGATGGTGACGGCGTCACCGTCCGCGGCCGTGGGCCGGTGCATCGTGAAAACGCGAACACCGGCCGCCCGCAGCCGTTCGGCCAGACCGAGCCGCGAATAGACAGTGATGCGCGGGGCCATGCTCGCCAACGGACTCACGAGCCGGACCGTCGTGCCGCGCGCCGCAAGATATTCGGCCAGGGCAAAGGCCTCCCACGACCCCAGTTCATCCAGTACGAGGGTGACCGCACCCGCCGACTCCGGGTCCCGCACGACATCGCGGAGCTCCAGCACCGGCGGCCCGTTACCCGCCACCCGAGCATCTCCGAGCGGTGCAGCGGATCTGGCGATGAAGGTTGCGTCGCCGTGCTGGGCGGATGTGTCACCGGCGACAATCCGTGGGGTGCAACGGCGTGGTGTGTCATCGGGTTGCATGCCACTTGGGGCGTGGAGTGGCCCGCTGAGGAGGGTCAGCGCGTCGGCTGGGTGGGTGGTGGCGCCGGTGGCGAGGACGACTACGTCGGGGGACAGTGCGGCGACCGTGGCCGCAGTGACCTCGGCGCCGAAGCGGCGGATCACGTCACTGGTGTCGAGTTCCGTCAGCAGGTCGTCGAGCAGAAGGGCGAACCCGGGCCGGATCCGGGCCACGTCCGGCAGCGAACCGCCGGGAGCGTCAGCGGCGTCGGCGAGCACGACTCGATGTCCGCGCCGAGCCGCGGTGATCGCCGCTTCCAGGCCCGCCGGGCCGGCCCCCACCACCAGCACCGACCGCGGCGACGGGTGGGCCGCCTCGGCCGTCGCCCAGGCCCGCTCGTCGCCCACGGCCGGGTTGACCGTGCAGGTGATCGGGGTGATCGCCTCCAGGTTGGCGTTGCACCCCTGGTTGCAGGCGATGCAATGCCGCGGGGCCCGACGGACGAGACCCGGCCCGTCCGCGCCCCCATCCCGCGCAGAAGTGCCTGCGGCTTGTGCGTTTGCGGCGCTGGCTTGCGCGTTTGAGGTCCCGGTCAGCGCGAGGGTGCGGCGGGTCAGGGCGGGTTCGGCTATGTGGGCGCGGGCGAAGCCGACCAGGTCGGCCTCGCCGGCCGCCACCATGGAGGCGCCCGTGGCCAGGGTGTCGATGCGGCAGATCGCCAGCACGGGCACGTCGGGGAACTCGCGCTTGAAGCGGGCGGGCAGATGCCGGAACGGCGCCCGCCCGTAGCTCATGTCGGCCATCTGCGTGCTCAGCGAGGCCGCCCCCACGTACGCGGAATGGCTGACGTGCAGGAAGTCGACCGGCGCCACCTCGCGCAGGTGCGCGACGATCCGGACCACGTCGTCCGGGCCGAGGCCGCCGGGCAGGAACTCGTCGGCCGACAGCCGCAGTCCGACCGCCGCCCGGCCGGCCACCGCGTCGACCACCGCCACCAGCACCTCGCGGGCGAGCCGGGCCCGCGCCTCGAACGAGCCGCCGTAGCCGTCGCGCCGGTCGTTCGTGAGCGGGGACAGGAATTGCTGCAGCAGATGCCCGTGGCCCAGATGCACCTCCATGCCGTCGAACCCGGCCTCGACGACCCGGGCCGCGGCCGCCGCGAACCCGGCGATCACGGCGTCCAGGTCGTACGCGTTCATGACGTGCGGCGAGTGCGCCCCGGTGCTCCACGGCGCCGGCCCGGCACCCCAGCTGCCCTGGTGTTCGTCGCCGGAATGCCGCCCGGTGTGCAGCAGCTGGGCGAACAGCCGGGTGTCCTCGGCGTGCACCACGTCGGCCAGCGCGGTCAG
This sequence comes from Paractinoplanes lichenicola, assembly GCF_016785085.1. Classification (GTDB taxonomy): domain Bacteria; phylum Actinomycetota; class Actinomycetes; order Mycobacteriales; family Micromonosporaceae; genus Actinoplanes; species Actinoplanes lichenicola. The sequence continues at coordinate 722,732 of NZ_JAENHO010000001.1, read as the reverse complement.
CCCGGCCAGCGCCTCGTCGTCGTAGGCGTGGATGCCCAGCCGGCGCAGGCTGGTCGGGTGCACCCGGATGCCCTCGGTGATGATCAGTCCGGCCCCGCCGCGGGCCCGTTCCCGGTGGTAGTCGAGGTGGCGTTCGGTGACCAGGTTGCGGCCGGCCGCCCCGAAGTTCGTCGTGTGCGGCGCGACGAAGATCCGGTTCTTGATGCGGGCGGGGCCGAGATCGAACGACGTCAGCAGGGGTGACAGGTCTGTGTTCAGCCGACCCACCTCGCCGACACCGACTTGAGGTCGGTGAAGAAGTCGACGGCGGTGCGGCCCTGGGAGTGGATCGTGCCCAGGAAAGACCTGCGCCGCCCGCCAAAGCCGACCTGCGCCGTCGGGGCGGCCACGCCGACGTTGACGCCGATGTTGCCGACGTCGGCGCGGCTGGTGAACGCGCGGGCGGCGGCCCCGTCGGCGGTGTAGATCGAGGCCGCGTTGCCGAACGGGCTGGCGTTCGTGAAGGCGATGGCGTCGTCGAGCGTCGGCACCTCGACCACGAAAAGGATCGGGCCGAAGATCTCCTCGGTCAGCAGTGGGCTGTCCACGGTTGCGCGCACCACCGACGGGCCGATCACAAATCCCGGGCCTTCAGCAGAACGGCCGTCGACCAACACGTCGTCTCCCGCCTTGGTCAGCACGTCGGCGACGGCATCCACGGCGGCGCGGGAGATCATCGGCGGCGAGCCTGCGGCGTCGGGGGCCGAGGCGACCGTGGTCGCGCGGGCGAGAGCCTCGACGGAGGAGATCAGGGCCGGTTGCGAGCCCACGGTGACGAGGATGCTGCTGGACAAGCAGCGTTGCCCGGACATGCCGAACGAGGACGTGGTGACGGCGGAGGCGACGACGTCGGGATCAGCGTCCGGCAAAGCCACAAGCGGATTCCGCGCACCCCCGGCCGCCTGCGCCCGCTTACCCGCCGCCGAGGCCCGGGCATAAACAGCAGCCGCGGTGGCCGACGACCCGACCAGAGACACGCTGGCCACATCCGGGTGGTCGCAGAGCGCCTCGACGACCGCGCGCCCACCCTGCACGACGTTGACCACGCCGTCCGGGAAGCCCGCCTCGCCGAACAGCCGGCCGAGCGCGGCACCCCCGTACGGGGTCTGCTCGGAAGGTTTGATCACGACGGTGTTGCCGCAGGCCAAGGCCCAGGACCAGTAGATCAGCCCGGTCATGATCGGGAAGTTGAACGGCGCCACGATCGCGGCCACGCCGATCGGTTCCCGCACGAGCGTGGCGTCGATGCCGGAGACGACGTCGACCACGTGCTCGCCGGCCAGCAGGGCGGGAGCGGTGGCCGCGGCCTCCAGATGCTCGCGGGCCCGCTCGAGCTCGGCCCGCGCGTCGCCCAGGGTCTTCCCGTTGTCCCGCGAGATGACCGAGGCCAGCTCGTCGGCGTTGGCCTCGATCAAACCGGCCAGCCGGACGAGGATCCGGGCTCGCCGGGTCGACGCCAGAGCAGCCCACCCGGGCAATGCCGCCCGCGCCGCGGCCACGGCCCGATCCACGGCCGCCGCGTCCCCGGCCCCCACCGCCCCGATGGTCTCCCCGGTCCAGGGTGAGGTCACCGGGATCTCAGCGCCGGTCGACGGCTCCAGAGAACCGCCGATCAGGTTGACGGCCCGCTCGGTCATGACAACTCCCGAGGGAGTGACGGCTTCACCGCGATCACGTCGATCTCCACCCGGCACTCACTTCCGATTCCTACGTAGACAGTGGCGCGCGTCGGGAACTCGCCCGGCGCCCAATGGGTGCGGTAAACGCTGTTCATCTCGTCGTAGAACGACTTCTCGGTCAGGTAGACCGTGGTCTTCACGACGTCGGCGAGCGAGGCGCCGGCGTCGGCCAGGATCGCGGCCAGCGCGTCGAACACGATGCGCGTCTCGTCCGCGATGCTCACGGCGGCGGCCATGCGCGTACGGGAATCGTTGTCGAACGCCATCCCGTTGGCGAACACCATCGTCTCGGTCTCGACGCCCTGCGAGAGCGGGTACGACTCGTCGTACTGGGGGCCCTCGGGCACCCGGATGATCCGGCGCATGGCGATCAGTCCCCGGTCAGCGGGCCGAAACCGGCCGGCAGCTCGGGGCGTACGGGCTCGGGCGCGGGCTCCGGGAAGTTCGGCATGATCTCGTCGGCGAACAGCCGGTTGGACCGCATGACCTGCTCCTGGTTGAGACCCGGGATCCACGACCACAGCACCAGCCGCTGGACGCCGTACTCGTCCTGCAGGTTCTTGATCTGCGCCCGCACGGTGTCGGGCGAGCCGATGAACAGGTGCTCGCGGGGGAACAGGAACTTCCACCACTCGCCGGTCTGGTCCTCGTCGCTCAGCTTCTCGCCGGGGTTGGCGAACATGTTGCGCGGGCGGACCCCGCCGACGTACGAGTAGAGCGCGTTGATCAGCTCGCGGGTGTCGGCCTCGGCCTGCGCGTCGGTCTCGGCCACGTAGACCATGCGCATCAGCGACACCCCCTCGCCGCGCGCGGCCGGCCGGCCCAGCGTCTCGGTCAGCGCGCCCTGGTAGGCGTCCATCACTTCGCGCAGGCCCTCGCGGGAGCGCAGCCAGGTGATCACGTTCATCCGCTCCTGGGCCGAGGTGACGAACCCGGGCGTCTTGTCCAGCAGGTTCCAGAGGCTCGGGTACGGCTTCTGGTACGGCTTCGGGATGATCGACATGGCGATGTACTCGCCGTCCTCGGCCCGCCAGAGCGGGTTGCGCGGATACCAGGTCGCGCCGTCCGGGATGCCCGGGGCCGGGAACGTCCAGAACTCGCCCTTGTGCGAGAACGCCTCCTGGGTCCACGCCTTCTTCAGGATCTCCATGTGCTCGAGGAAGAAGCGCCAGTTGCGCTGCTCGTCGGCGCCGCGGTCGGCCTGCGGGTAGAAGTTCGTGAACTCGCGGCGCTGGATGCCGCGGGCGACGCCGATGTCGAGGCGGCCCCGGCTCATCTGGTCGAGCAGCGCCAGGTCCTCGGCCAGGCGCAGCGGGTGCCAGAACGGTGGGGTGACCGCGCCCGTCCCGATCCGCAGTCGCGTCGTAATGCCGGCGACATACGCCCCGGCCAGGATCGGGTTGGGGTTGATCTCGAAACCCTCGCCGCCGAAGTGGTGCTCACCCTGCCAGAGCGTGCCGAAACCGGACTCGTCCAGGTGCACGATCTGCTCGGTGGCCATGTCGAGGAGCTCGCGATAGGACCGTTCGTTTCCCGGGTTATCCATCGTGAACAGGTAGTCGAACTGCACAGCGCGTCCTCCCAGCGGCAGTGAACCTATGGCGGACAGACTTACAGGCCTGACGAACCGGTGTCCAGTCCTGATTTATTAATTCCTGTAATGATTGACAGGCTGCGAACAGGGGTTTTAGCCTCGGCGCCATGCCGAACTCCTGGTGGCCGACCGCGATCAGCGCGGCGGACGAGACGCTTTATGAACGGGCCGGCTTCGGCCGAGTGTCCGGTCTAGGTGTACGCCCGGCCCTGCTGGTGATCGACGTGCAGTACCGCACGGTCGGCCACGAGCGGGCGCCGATCGCCGAGGCCATGGCCGAGTTCCCGACCGCCACCGGCGACCGCGGCTGGGCTGCCGTCGACCGGATCGCGCAGCTCCTGAAGGCGGCCCGCGCGGCCGGCATCCCGGTCTTCCACCCGCACGTCGCCCCCAAGACCAAGCTCACCCCCGGGGGCTACGCGGCCAAGACGCCGACCCTGGCCTCGACCGGCGAGGGCGCGTACGACTTCGTGCCCGGCGCCGCCCCGCGCGACGACGAGCCGCTGATCGCCAAGGACCATCCGAGCGCGTTCTTCGCGACCGGCCTGCTCACTCATCTCGTCCAGCGCGGCGTCGACACCGTGCTGCTGGCCGGCGCCACGACCAGCGGCTGCGTGCGGGCCAGCGCCGTCGATGCCTTCTCGTACGGGTTCCGGGTCGGTGTCATCGGTGACGCGGTGTTCGACCGCCTCGACGTGGTGCACGAGGTCGCCCTCTTCGACCTGGCCTCCAAATACGCCGACGTCATCACCGTGGACGCGGCCGGCGACTACCTGAGCACGATCGCATGAGGGTCGACTGGCACAGCCACACCTGGCTGCCCGAGCATCTCGGCCCGCACTGGGGCCCGGAGCTCGACGCCAACGTGTCGGCCCACCCGAGCGCGGACGGCGACTGGGACGCGTACGAGGAAGCGATGCGCGAGGCCGGCATCGACGCCGCGGTCATCCTCGGCCTGGTCGCCTGCGAGATCGACCTCGACATTCCCAATGAGCACATCGCCGGACTAGTCACGAAAAATCCGGACAAATATGTCGGTTTTGGCAGCGTTGACCCGTCCGATCGCCACGCGGTGCAGAAGGTCCACTACGCGGCCACTGACCTCGGGCTCAAAGGTCTCAAGCTTTCCCCGCCCTATCAAGGCTTCCATCCACACAGCGACGAGGCGTTCGCGGTCTATCGGGCCGCCGCCGACCACGGCTTGGCGCTGACATTTCACCAGGGCGGGGTGTTCCTGCGCAGCGGCTATCTGGAGTACGCCCAGCCGATGCTGCTCGACAAGGTGGCCCGCACCTTCCAGGACACCAAGATCATCATCGCGCACGCCGGCCAGCCGTGGTCGTTCGAGACCGCCGCCGTGATGTTCAAGAACCCCAACGTCTTCACCGACCTCTCGGCCCGCTACGGCCGCCCGGCGCAGCTCACCCAGATCCTGCAGAACCTGCTCGACTACGGCGTCCAGGACCGGGTGCTGTTCGGCTCCGACTTCCCCATCTATCGCCCGGCCGACTGCCTGGCGCAGTTCCGCGCCTTGGACTTCGACCCTGCCCTGCTCGAGTCGATCATCGACGACCGCCCGCTGAGCCTGCTCTTTTGAAGGAGAATCTGAATGCAGCCCCCCTTTGACCTGGTGCTCACCGGCGGCACGGTCGTCCGCCCCCGCGACGTGCCACGCCTCGCCGACGTCGGTGTGCGGGACGGCAAGATCGCGGCGGTGCTCACGCCCGGCACGGCGGTCGACGCCACCGAGCGCGTCGACGTGACCGGCCTGCACGTCATGCCCGGCGGCGTCGACCCGCACAACCACATCGCGCTGTCGACCTCGGGCCTCGAGGAATACCGCACCGACACCGCCGCCGCGGCCAAGGGCGGCGTCACCACGATGATGTACATGCTCTCCAACGGCGGCTCCTACCTGCCGATGCTCTCCGAGCACACGACGACCGCGGATTCGCTGGCGTACATCGACTTCGGCTATCACTGCACGCTGATGACCGACCAGCACATCAGCGAGATCGACGAGTACCGCAGCCGGTACGGCCTGCGCTCGTTCAAGTACTTCATGCACTTCCGCGGCGACGAGGGCGCGTATCTCAACGTCGAGGGCACCCACGACGGGCGCTTCTTCGGCATCGCCCAGGCCGTCGCCGAGCGCGGCGACCTGCTGCTGGTGCACGCGGAGAACCCCGAGATCGTCTGGGTGCTGCGCGACAAGCTGATCGCCGACGGCCGCGACGACCTGGCCGCCTGGGACGAGTCGCGGCCGCCGTTCGTCGAGGCCGAGGCGATCCGCAAGGCCACGTTCTTCGCCCAGCGGACCGGCTGCCGCATGTATTTCGTGCACGTCAGCACGGCCGACTCGCTCGACCAGCTGCGCAAGGCCCGGCTCGAGTTCGCCTCCGACGCGCTGTTCGCCGAGACCTGCCCGCACTACCTGACCCACACGTCCGACTGGTCCGGCGGCATCGTCGGCAAGGTCAACCCCCCGTTGCGTACGGCGGAGCACCCGGAAGCGCTGTGGGCGGCGCTCGCCGACGGCACCGTCAACACCCTCGGCTCCGACCACGTCGGCCGGCAACGGGTCGCCAAGGAGGGCGGCATCTGGAAGGCCAGCGCCGGCTTCCCGGGCGCGCCGACCACGCTGCCGGTGCTGCTGTCGGAGGGCCATCACCGCCGGGGTCTGCCGCTGCAGCGGATCGCCGAGCTGACCGCCAAGAACCCGGCCGAGCTGATCAAGGCCGACCACCGCAAGGGCGACATCGCCGTCGGGCTCGACGCCGACCTGGCGATCGTCGACCTGCAGAAGACCCGTACGCCCGACCCCGAGTGGCTGGGCACGTTCTCCGACTACTCGCTCTACGAGGACATGCCGCTCAAGGGCTGGCCCCGGCACACCCTCGTACGGGGTCAGTTCGTGGTGCGCGACGAGGAGCTCACCGGCAAGTCCGGCTACGGGGAGTACATCCGATGAGCAACCTCGCCGTACTGCAGGGCTATTTCGACGCCATGAAGGCCGGGGGACCGCCCGCCGCGATGCCGTTCTACGCCGACGACGTCGTGCTCGAAGTGCCCGGCTCGCATCCGGCGTCGGGCACCTATCACGGGCACGCCGGGGTGGGGGAGTTCGGCGCGACGATGGCCTGCCTGACCAACGGCACGTTCCGGCTCACCCCGGACGAGTTGCTGGCCGGCGACGAGCACGTGGTCACGGTGGCCACCGCCTCGGCCAACGGGTCGAGCTGGCGCCGGCTGATCCTGTCGACGGTCCGCGACAACAAGCTCGCCACCGTACGGTTCTTCGAAGGTGATCAGGAGCTCGTCGACAAGGTGCTGACGCCGTGACCCGGCTGATCACCGCGCCCCTGGGGTTCGTCTCCGACGAGTGGGTGGCCGACGTGGCGATCGCGGTCGACGGTGACACCATCGTGGCCGCCGGCCCTGCTTCGGCGATCACAGCCGACTTCCCGGACGCCGAGGTCGAGCACTGGGCCGACCGGGCGATCGTGCCCGGCGGCGTCAACGGTCACGGGCACACGTTCCAGGCGCTGATCCGCGGCTTCGGTGACGACCTGCGGTTCGGCGACTGGATGGGCAAGCTGGTGCACCCGACCGCGGCCGGGCTCGACCGGGACGCGATCAACCTGGCCGCCCGCTACGACTTCGCCGAAATGCTCCGGATGGGCATCACCACCGCCGTCGAGTTCTTCTATCTGCACGACGACGGCAACGACAACTCCTTCGCGATCATCGAGGCGGCCCGCGAGGTCGGCCTGCGGGCGGTGCTGGCCCGGTGCATGTTCGACGCCGATCCGGGCCCGCGGCGCTATCAGGAGTCCCCGGCGCTCTACGAAAAGAACTTCCGCGAGCTCCGTACGGCGGTGGCCGGCGACCCGCTCGTCGACGTGCACCCGGCGCCGCACTCGGTGCTCGGGGCGGGGCCGGCGATGCTCGAGCTCGGGGCCGCACTGGGCGCCGAGTTCGACGTCCCCGTGCATGTGCACCTGGCCGACAGCCAGGGTGAGGTGGACGCGTCGATCACCCGGTTCGGCACGACGCCGATCGGCCGGATGGCGGCGCTCGGCGCGCTCGACGAGCGGACCCTGGCCGTGCACGCCGTACGGGTCGATGTGGCCGACCTCAACCTGCTGGCCGAGCACGGCAGCACGGTCGTGCACAACCCGTCGGCCAACGCGTTCCTCGGCGGCGGCATCGCACCCGTCCGCAAGATGCTCGACCGCGGCATCCCGGTCTGCCTCGGCACCGACGCCGGGGGCGCCAACAGCCGGCAGTCGCTGTTCGAGGAGATGCGGATGGCCGCGCTGCTGGCCAAGGCGGTCGGCCGCGACGGCACGGCGCTGACGGCGACCGAGGCGCTGCGGCTGGGCACCTCGGCCGGCGGCCGCGCACTGCGCCTGCCGGTCGGGCTGATCGCCCCCGGCTACCGGGCCGACCTGGTCGGGCTGGACCTGACCGCGCCGTCGCTGCGACCCCGGCGTACGGCCACCCAGAACGTCGTCTACTCGATGCTGCCGGAGGCGGTGGAGCGAGTGGTCGTGGGCGGGCGGACCGTCGTACGGGAAGGGAAGCTTTTGACCGTCGACGTGCAGGAGATCGGGGCGGCGGTGGACACGCTGACGGCGGCGTGGACTCCGCTGACCGGAACGCACCCGGCCGTTACTGTGCTCACGTGACCACGCCCGAGGACCTGATGACCGACGCCGCCGGCTTCGAGCGCAAGCTCGGCACCTACATCCGCGAGCTGCGGCTCGAGCGCAAGGTGTCGCTGCGGGCGCTGGCGGCCGAGTCGGGCGTCTCGGTCAGCTTCCTGTCGCAGGTCGAGCGGGGTGAGGCCAGCCCGTCGATCGCCACCCTGATGCGGATCGCGAAGGCGCTCGGCCAGACCATCGGCAGCATGTTCGAGAGCCGCTCGAACAGCCGGCTGGTGCGGGCCGGGCAGGGGCCGCGGCTGGTCCACCCCAACTCGGAGTGGGACGAGGAGCTGCTGACGCCCCGGGCGTTCACCAAGCTCCAGGTGATCCGTTCGACGCTGGCCCCGCGCGGCACCACCGGCGAGGGCATGCTGTCGTACGGCGCGGCCGAGACGGCCGTCTTCGTCGAGCGCGGACGGGTCGACGTCTGGCTCGGCCCCGAGCGCTTCGATCTGCGAGAGGGCGACACCCTGTCGTACGACCCGAGCACCCCGCACCGGCTCGAGAACCCGACCGACGAGCCCGTCGTGCTGCTCTTCTCCAGCGCCCCACCCTCGTACTGATCTTTATCACTGCTGGCCAGGCCAGCTGTTTACGACTCCGAAACACTGTCGACGCGCGGGGAAACGTGCGATCCCTAGTGTTCGGTATAGGTGTTCGTGGTTCCGCTATTGATGGAATTCAACCCCTCCCTTTTCTGAGCTTAGGAGCCGCCGCCATGACGGTTTTGTCCTTCTCAATGTCTTCCCGCCGCCGATTCCTCGTCGTTCTGACCGCCGCCGCCCTCGCCCTGACCGCCTGTGGTGGCGGCGACGACTCCTCCGCCGAATCGTCCGGCCCCGCCGACCACGGCGCCCTGACCGTCCAGCTGTCCTGGGTCAAGGACATCGAGTTCGCCGGCGAGTACTTCGCCGATTCCAAGGGCTACTACAAGGAGGCCGGGTTCAGCTCGGTCAACCTGGTCGCCGGGCCGGGCTCGACCGAGACCCAGGTCGCGTCGGGCAAGTCGCTCATCGGCATCAGCGACCCGATCACCGTGGCCCAGGCCATCAACAACGAGCAGGCCCCGCTGAAGGTCATCGGGGCCACCTATCAGAAGAACCCGTTCACGATCCTCTCGCTCGCCGACAAGGCCAACATCACCACGGCCAAGCAGCTGGCGGGCAAGAAGGTCGGCGTCCAGACCGGCAACGAGGGCCTGTTCAAGGCGTTGCTGGCCGCCAACGGCGTCGCCGAGTCGGACGTCACCGTCGTCCCGGTGCAATATGACCCCTCGGTGCTGACCAACGGCGAGGTCGACGGCTATCTGGCCTTCGTCACCAGCGAGTCGATCACGCTGCAGCAACGCGGCTTCAAGGTGCAGAACCTGCCGTTCGCCGACAACGGGCTGCCGTTCGTGACCGAGGCCTTCGTGGTCAGCCAGGACTCGATCGACAACAAGCGCCAGGCCCTCAAGGACTACCTGTACGCCACCATCCGCGGCTGGAACGACGCCGTGGCCGATGTCGACGGCGCGGTCGACCTCGCGGTCAACAACTACGGCAAGGCGCTGAACCTGGACGCCGAGACCCAGAAGCTGCAGGCGACCGAGGCCAACAAGCTCATCCAGAGCGACGAGACCGCGACGAACGGCCTGCTCACCATCTCCGACCAGGCGATCGACACGAGCCTCGCGTCGCTGAAGGCTACCGGCGTGGAGATCACCAGCGGCGACCTCTTCGACACCTCGCTTATCACCGAGGTCTACAAGGACCACCCGGACCTGCTCAAGTAACCCGCCCGCCGACCCGTCGACCCGTCGATCGGAGAGACCCCCATGCCACACACCGGCATCGACATCCGCGGCCTGAGCAAGAGCTTCACCCTGCGCGGATCGGTCGTCACGGCGCTGCAGGACGTGTCCCTGGCGACCGAGCAGGGGGAGTTCCTCTCCCTGCTCGGCCCGAGCGGATGCGGCAAGTCGACGATCCTGCGGATCCTCGCGGGCCTGGAGACCGCCTCGGACGGCACCGTCACCGTCGACGGCAAGACGCCCCGCGAGCTCCGCGAATCGCACGCGCTCGGCATCGCGTTCCAGGACGCGGCCCTGCTCAACTGGCGGACGGTCGAGAAGAACATCCGGCTGCCGCTCGAGGTGGCCGGGCTCAAGCCCGAGCCCGGCCTCATCGCCGGCCTGATCGAGCTGGTCGGGTTGCAGGGCTTCGAGAAGGCCAAGCCGGCCCAGCTCTCCGGCGGCATGCGCCAGCGGGTCGCGATCGCCCGGTCGCTGGTCCTCAAGCCGTCGGTGCTGCTGCTCGACGAGCCGTTCGGCGCCCTCGACGACATGACCCGGCAGCGGCTCAACGGCGAGCTGCTGCGTATCCTGGCCGCCAAGCCGGCCACCACCCTGATGGTCACCCACGGCATCAGTGAGGCGATCTTCCTGTCCGACCGGGTCGCCGTGATGAGCGCCCGGCCGGGCCGGGTCGTCGAGGTGCTCGACGTCGATCTGCCCCGGCCGCGCACCGCCGAGATGATGCGCACGCCCGAGTTCCACGCGCTGCAGGACCGCGCGTCGGCGCTGCTGTTCGAGGGCGCGACGCCCGCGGTGAGCACCTCGTGAGCCGGTGGCGGCGGGCCGGCGCCGGGGGCCGGGTGGCGGCCGGCGCCGTCGGGGTCGTCGCGATCTGGTGGCTGCTGGCCGCGACCGTGCTGCGCAATGTCGGCGCCGCCTCGGCCGACGGCGGCGGCGGGTCGATCCCCACCCCGGCCCGGGTGCTCAGCACGGCGATCACCGACGGCTTCTCGTTCTACGGCCCGAACGTGTCGCTGACGCTGCGCGAGGCCGCCCTGGGCTACGTCTTCGGCAACCTGATCGCGATCGCGCTGGCCGCGGCCGTGATGGTGATCCGGCAGCTCGAGGGGGTCGTCTCGCAGTTCGCGGTCGTCACCTACTGCATCCCGATCGTGGCCATCGGCCCCATCCTGCGGATTTTGATCGACCCGCCGCAGAGCGGGGAGGTCGCCGGCACCGCGGTGTTCCTGGCCGGGATGCTGGTCTTCTTCACGACGGTGGTCGGCGCCCTGCTCGGTCTCAAGGCGGCCGACAAGGCGGCGCTCGACCTGGTCGCCGCGTACGGCGGCTCGCGCTGGCAGCAGCTCGTCAAGGTGCGGCTCATCGCCGCGATCCCCAGCCTGCTGACCGCGCTCAAGGTGGCCGCGCCGTCCGCGTTCCTCGGCGCGGTGCTGGGCGAATACCTCGGCGGGGTCGACGTCGGCGTGGGCCCGGCGCTGATCAACGCGCAGCAGACGCTGCAGATCCCGCGTACGTGGGGGATCGCCCTCGTGGCCGGGCTGGTCTCGCTGGCCGGCTATCTGATCGTGGCGCTGATCGGCCGGTTCGCCGCGCCGTGGGCGGCCGGAGCGAAGGAGGGCCGATGACCGGCCTGCGGGTCACCCGGGCGGTCGGCCGCAGCGCCGGCCGGGCCGCCATCTCGATCGCGGCCGTCCTGCTGCTGTGGATCGCCGCCCTGCGCGTCTTCGACATCCCGGCCTTCGTCGGCAAGAGCCCGATGGACGTCGCCGACTACTTCTTCACCCTGCCCAAGGCGGCGCAGAACCGGTCGGAGGCGCTCGGGCTGCTCGGCACGACGCTGACCGACGCGCTGCTCGGATTTGTCGCCGGCCTCGCCGTCGCGCTCGTCGTCGCGGCCGTGTTCCTGCTCTTCCGCCCGCTGGAGAGCGCGCTGCTGCCGATGGTGCTGCTGCTGCAGTCCGTGCCGCTGATCGCGATCGCGCCGATCCTGGTGCTGATCTTCGGCCGTACGTCGGTGACCGTCGCCGTGATGGGCGGGCTCGTGGTGCTCTTCCCGGCGCTCGTCAACATCGTCTTCGGCCTGCGCAGCGCCCCGACGGCCGCGCTCGACCTGGTCACCGTCTATGGCGCCGGCCGCTGGCAGACGCTGCGCAAGGTGGCCGTGCCCGCGGCGGTGCCGGCCCTGTTCGCGGCGGTGCGGATCTCCGCGCCCGGCGCGATCACCGGCGCGCTGATCGCCGAGTGGCTGGCCACCGGTCAGGGCATCGGCTACGCGATCGTCGCCGCCGTCGGCGAGTCCCGGATCAACGCGGTCTGGGGCCTGGCCGTGCTGATCACCCTGGCCACCCTGCTGATCTATCAGCTGGTCGGCGTGGTCGAGTCGGCCGTGCTGGCCCGGATGGGATTCACCCAGGCATGAACGCTGACTTCGCTCGTCGCCCGGCCGAGCCCATCTTGAACGCTGACTTCGCTCGTCGCCCGGCCGAGCCCATCTTGAACGCTGACTTCGCTCGTCGCCCGGCCGAAGCCATCTTGAACGCCGACGAGATCGCCCGGCGCTCGGCCGAGCTCATGCTGGGTGCCGACCAGGCCGCGAAACTGCTCGGCATCGTGTTGCGCAGCGTACGGCCGGGCGGGGGCGAGGTCACCATGGTCGTCCGCCCCGACATGGTCAACGGCTGGGACACCTGCCACGGCGGGGTGATCGCGACGCTGGCCGACACGGCGTTCGCGATCGCCTGCAACTCGTACGGCGTCCTGGCCCCGGCGGCCGGGTTCGACATCACGTTCCTCGAACCCGGCCGGGTCGGCGACCACCTGCTGGCCCGCGCCGACGAACGCGCCGTCAAAGGCCGCACCGGCCTCTACGACGTCACCGTGTCGCGGCTGCGCCCCGAAGGCACCCCCGGCGAGCCCATCGCCGAGTTCCGCGGCCGCAGCCGCACCGTCGGCCGCCCGCTTTTCGACTGACCGTCAGCGCACGTGCTCGTCGAAGTCGGCGAGCAGTTCGCGCATGGCGACCGCCGAATCGCCGTGCAGGAGCCAGCCCTTCTCGTTCTCCCAGCCGACGCTGGACCACGCGAGGTAGGCGCACGGCGGCAGGTCGAGCAGGTCGCCGCTGGCCTCGTACTTCTCGAAGACGCCGCGCAGCCAGGCCGACTCGCGGCGGATCGCCTTGGCCCGCAGCTCATCGTTGCCCATGAAGCCGCGTTCGGCCAGGCCGTACGCCACCGTCTCGCCGTTGCGCAGGCGCGGGCGGACGATCTGGTCGTACCAGGCGACGTAACCGGGGTGCTTGGGCAGGATGAACTCGGTCGGGAAGGTCTTCCCCGAGTAGACGTCGCACAGGTATTCATCGGCCTCGACCCCGCGCCAAGGGGCGGGGTTCTTCATCACGTCGCCGGACGGGCCCCACTGGTACGCCATGGCGCAATAGACCACGCGCGCGCCGGACCAGCCGTCCTTGATCTCGTCGCGGGCCTGCTTGAACATGCGGGCGAACTCCGGGCCCTCGAGCCGGCCGGCCCCGCCCTCCGGCTCGTGGTGCACGATGACGGCGACCTCGGGGTGCTTGGCCAGCCACTGACCGATCCCGCGGTGCACGTCGGTCCACGCTCCCGCACGAACCTCGCGGGGCGGCGGCTTGTAAGACACGTAGACGCCGCCGTCGCTCCACTTCTCGGCGAATTCCTTGATCTTGTCGAGCACCTTTCGCGGGTTCACCCCGGGCTTGAGCGGCGGGATGAACTCCCGGCCGATCCGGGCGGCGGGGTAATTGCGCCGAGTCTCCGCCGGGGTCACGTCAGGGTCCTCATGGACTCCGATCGACACCGTGCGAGTGCCGATGCGCCGGACCGTCGAGACCGTCATGTCGTCCTCCAGTTGTTCCCGATATGTCCGGACTTCCGGACCGCTCCAGGATCAGCCCCGGTGGCCCCGCCGGGCGTCATCTCGGCTGCGTAAACACCGTGTCGTGGTCGTACGTCAGCTGCGGTACTCGGCCGAACGGCCAGTACGTCGGCGGAACGACCCGCCCGTTCCGGAACGCGACCAGAATGTAGGTATGGATACCAATAAATCTGACTTTTCGGTCGCGTTCCTCCGGCGTCGCCGACGAGGCGGGGAGTAGCGAGCGATGAAAGTCGATCACCGTATTCGCCCGGTGGTGCGGTTCATGGACACTGTGGAGAAACCGCTCGCCGTCCCGATCATCTCGGCCGCGTTCTCCGCACGGCTTCCGCCGGCCCGGCCCGAACGGGAACCAGTCCGGTGATCGCCGTGCTGGTGGCCGACGACGAGGAGCTCAACCGGGCCTTCGTCAAGATCCTGCTCACCCGGGAACCGGACATGGAGGTCGTGGCGGAGGCCGTCGACGGCCGCGAGGCGATCGACTTGTCCCGCCGGCACCGCCCCGACGTCGTCCTGATGGACTTGCGCATGGCGGTCATGGACGGCATCGCCGCGACGAAGGTCATCACCGGTCCCGACCTGATCCCCGGGGATCCGTACCATCCCCGAGTCGCCGTCCTGACCATTTCTCAGGAGGACGGCACGGTCGCCGAGGCGCTGCGGGCCGGCGCCTCGGGTTATCTGCTCAAGCACTGCGTTCGCAGTGGCGCCATCGGTCACCTGGCCACCGGCATCCGGGAGATCGCCGGCGGCGGCTGCTTCCTGCATCCGGCGGTCACCGGCGCCGTGATCGCCGCCGCGGCCTCCGTCGCGCCCGAGCCCGGCCCGCCGTCGCCCAGTGTGCTCGACCGGCTCACCCCGCGCGAGCTCGAGATCCTCGAGCACATGGCCCGCGGCTACGAGAACGGTGAGATCGCCGCCCGGCTCTTCCTGTCCCAGGCCACCGTGCGAACCCACGTGAGCCGGGTCATCATGAAGCTCGGAGTGCACGGCCGCACCCAGGCCGTCGTCGCCGCCTATCAGAACCGGCTGCTCCCCGCAGGCCCGCCGTAGCGGCGGGAAGCCACGCCAAGATCTGCTCAGAATGCTGAGGGTGGCGTCCGATGAATAGGGCGTGGCCAACTGGATCAGCAGGGTAGTGCCGGACATCCGGCTGCCGGACGGTGCTTTCACCGCCCGGCACCGGGCCCTGCGCGCCGTGCTGATCATGTCGTTGCCGGTCATCGTGGCGGGGGCTGCCTTCCAGGAGCGGATCGCCGCGCTTCTGCAGCAGCCGCATGCCGGGCACGGGGGCGGCCTCGCGATCGTGTGGGGCATGGTGGCCGCCACCGCGGTCTGCGCGGCCCTGGCCACCTGGGTCCGGTCGCAGCTCGCGGCCTCGCTCGTGGTCTCCCTGGGGCTGCTGCTCGGCTCGGCCGCACTGGTGCACGCCGGCGGCGGCCTGACCGACCTGCACTTCGCGTTCTTCGTGGTGCTCGGGCTGATCAGCCTCTATCAGGAGTGGCTGACGCTGGTGCTCTCGGTGACCCTGGTCGCGGTGCATCACGTGGTGGTCGGCATCCTCGTGCCCGAGGTCGTCTTCTCCGACCCGCGCGCCTGGGCCCACCCGGTCGCGTTCAGCCTGCTGCACGCCGGGTTCGTGCTCGCGATGTGCGCCGTGCAGCTCGCCTACTGGCGGTTCATCCACCGGGCCCAGGTCGAGATGCACGAGGTGCAGGACGCGGCGGCCGAGCAGCTGCGGCGGCGCGAGGAACGCTACCGCGCCCTGGTGCAGGACTCCGCCGACGTGATCAACGTGGTCGACGAGGACGGTGTGATCGACTCGGTCAGCCCGGCCGCGCTCGCGGTCATGGGCTACCGGCCCGAGGAGCTGGCGGGCACCGACTACTACCAGCTCATCCACCCCGACGACGTGACCGCGCTGCGGGCGTTCGGCGGGGGCGGGGCGACCGAGCAGCGTACGGAGGTGCGCACCCGGCACGCCGACGGCAGCTGGCACTGGCACGACGTGACCCTGCGCGACCTGACCGCCAACCCCGCGGTCGGCGGCCTGGTGATCAGCCACCGCGACGTGACCGAGCGCCGTGAGTTCCAGGAGTTGCTGCAGCACGAGGCCGCCCACGACGTGCTGACCGGGCTGCTCAACCGGGGCGCGTTCCTCAAGGCGCTGGACCGGGCGCTCGCCGAGCTGCCCGCCGACGGCCGGGTGGCGGTGCTGTTCATCGACCTCAACGACTTCAAGCCGGTCAACGACACGTACGGGCATGAGGCCGGCGACAAGATGCTGATCGCGGCCTCGAACGCCCTGCAGCGGTCGGTGCTGGGCGCGGACACCGTCGGGCGGCTCGGCGGCGACGAGTTCGCGGTGGTGCTGGTCGACATCAGCATGCCGGACAACGCGGTCGCGGTGGCCACCCGCATCCTGCACGCGCTGGCCGAGCCGGTCACGATCGGCGGCGCCACGCTGCGCTGCACCGCCAGCATCGGCATCGCGGTCGGCGGCGGCGGGGCGGGCACCGACGAGCTGCTCCAGCGAGCCGACACCGCCATGTACGAGGCCAAGCGCGCGAAGACGACCGGCCCCGGCTGGGCCCTGCACGGCGACGACTCGATCACGCCCGTCGCGGTGCCCTGAGGCAGTTGCTCGCCGGACGCGACGTCGGCGGCGAGCAGATGCACGTCGACGCCTACGCCGCCGTGCCGTTCCTGTGCTGGCTGCCCAACCTCGTCGTGGCCGAGTTCCTCATCCGCCGGCGCAAGCTGCCCAGCCTACGAGTCACGCCCCCGGCCTAGGCAGGTCCAGCCGGAAGGTCGCACCGGGCCCGCCCTCGACGTAGGTCAGGTCGCCGCCGTGGGCCTGGGCCAGGCCCCGCGCGATCGGCAGGCCCAGGCCGGCGCCGCCGGTGTGCCGGGAGCGGGAGGCGTCGCCGCGGCCGAACCGCTCGAAGATCAGCGCGCGTTCGCCCGGTGCGACGCCCGGGCCGGTGTCGGCGACCTCGAGGTGGATCCGCGGCCCGTCGCGGCCGACCCGCACCGAGACCCGGCCGCCCGCCGGGGTGGCATAGCGGGCGTTGTCGAGCAGGTTGGTGACGATCTGGCCAAGTCGCCCGGGGTCGCCGTCGGTCCGCACGCCGGGCTCCCCGGTGACCTCGAAGGTCAGCCCGGGGGAGAGCGACCGGGCCCGGTCCACCTCGGCCTCGGCCAGGGCGAGCAGGTCGACCCGCTCGGTCACCAGCGGCATGCCCTGCCCGAGCCGGGCCATCGTGAGCAGGTCGTCGACCAGCCGGGCGGCCCGGCGGGACTCGCGCACCATCGCGACCGCGATCCGTTCCCGCTCCTCGCGGTCCGGGTTCTCGCGCAGCAGCAGCTCGGCGTTGGCCTGCAGGCCGGCCAGCGGCGTGCGCAGCTCGTGCGAGGCGTCGCTGAGGAACGAGCGCATCCGCACCTCGCCCGCCTCCAGCTCGTCGAGCATGGCGTCAAAGGCCGCGGCCGTACGGCCCAGTTCCGTGTCCGACCGGGGCACGTCGAGCCGTTGCCCCCGGTCGCCCGACGCGATCTGCCGGGCCACCGCGGTCATGTCCTCCAGCGGCCGCAACGCCCGGCGCGAGATCCGGGCCGACGCGAGACCGGCCAGCACCAGGGCCAGCGCCCCGCCCGCCACCTCGAACGCGATCAGCCGGTTGACCGCCTCGGTGATCTGGGTGGTGTCCAGGCTCAGCGTCAGCACCTGGTCGCCCGGCAGCGTCGAGCGTACGAAGATCACGCTGCCCGCCGTCTCCACCGGCACGGTCGCGGTCCGGGTCGTCTCGGGGCGCCCGGGGCGGGGACCACGGGGGCGGCCCGCTCCGGGTGGCGGCGCGTCCGAGGCGGCGGTGGCACAGGTCGCGCCGTCGGCGGTGCACAGCCGGACGACCACGCCGTCGCCCCGCAGCCGGTCGGCCAGCCGCTGCATGCTCAGCGTGCCCTGCAACTGCTCGGCCAGGGCCATCCGGTCGGTCAGCCGGGTGCGGGCGTCGGCGTGCAGCCGGGCCGACAGGGCCACGTCGACCGCCGTGAACAACCCGGCCAGGATCACCGACAGCAGCGCGAGCACGCCCAGGGTGACCCGGCCCCGCAGCGAGGCCGGCCGCCTCACGGCCGCACCACGTAGCCGAGGCCGCGCTCGGTGTGGATCAGGCGCGGGCCGTGCTGCTCGAGCTTGCGGCGCAGGGCGCTGACGTGCACCTCGACCAGGTTGGGATCGTATTCGTCGTAGCCCCAGACCTGGGTCAGCAGCTGTGTCTTGGACAGGATCCGGCCGCGGTGCCCGATCAGATAGGCCAGCAGCTTGAACTCGGTGCCGGTCAGCGTCAGCGGCGTGCCCGCCCGCACGGCGACCTGCGCCCCCTCGTCGACGATCAGGTCGCCGACCTGGACGGTGGCCGGCACCCGGCCCAGCCGGCGCAGAACGGCCGTCACCCGGGCCAGCACCTCGACGGTGGCGAACGGCTTGACCACGTAGTCGTCGGCGCCCGCCGCGAAACCGGTGAGCCGGTCGGCGACGGCGTCGCGGGCGGTCACCATCAGCACGGCGCAGTCGCTGCGCTCGCCCAGTGCCCGCGCGAGCTCGAAGCCGTCCCGGCCGCCGGGCAGGGTTACGTCGAGCAGGGCCAGGTCGGGCCGGAACGAGTCGACCACCGCCTCGAACCCGGTGCCGTCGGCGCACGCCCGCACCTCGTGCCCGGCGGCCCGCAGCGCCGTGGTCAGCGGTTCCCGGATGGCCCCCTCGTCCTCCACCACCAGCACCCGAGCGACCATCGGCCCAGTCTGACCCGGCCGCCTATGCCCGAGCCGTCACCAACCTGAAGACCGGCTGAAGAAGCGGCCCGCTTCAGGTCGTCTTCAGGCCCGCCGGTCAGCGTGGTGATCAGGCGCCCCGGCCGTGGCGGCGCCCCGAACAAGGAGCCGACGTTGAAGCTGCCCCTGCCCGAATCCGCCACCACCGCCGGCCGGCTCAGCCGGATCGCGATCGCCGTCGTCGCCGGTGGCGGGCTCGCCCTCGGCGTCGCCGGACTGGCCCAGGCCGACCCGTCGCCGTCCCCGTCCACGTCGTCGCCCGGGGGCCCGTCCACGTCGTCGTCGCCCGGCGATCCGGCCCGCGGCCCCGCCCAGCGTGAGCACAAGCCGCACCTGGGCGGCACGGTCAATTCGATCGACGGCGGCAAGATCCTCATCGAGGACCGCGACGGCTTCACCCGCCAGATCAACATCGCCACGGTGCCGTCGGAGGTCAAGGTCGGCGTCCGGGTGCACGCCGAGGGCACGGTGAACGCCGACGGCGTCTCGCTCGACGCCACCTCGGTCACCCTCGCCCCGGACCGCCCCGAGGGCAAGCGCGGCCCCTGGGGTCCGGGCGGCCGCGGCGAGGGCCCGGGCAAGCACGGACGCCCCGGCCCCGAGGGCGCGCCCGCGCCGTCGGAAAGCGGGGCGCCGTCGGAGGGCGGGGCGCCGTCGGAGGGCGGGGCGCCGTCGGAGGGCGGGGCGCCGACGCCGGCCCCGACCGCGTGACGGCTTGATCAGGCGTACGGGTTGAAGGGGACGCCACCCGGCTTGGCCGCGTTGAGCAGCGACTCGAACGAGCCGTCGCGGGTCTTGAGGGTGGCCGACCCGAAATTGGCCGCGGTCAGCTTGTCGCGCAGCTGGAGGCTGGGGAAACCGTCCCAGCCGACGAGCGGCGGGTAGCGCCAGTTGTGGTAGTGGTTCTCCGGCGGCTCGTCGTTGCCGTTGGCCAGCCGGAAGAAGTGGGTCGAGGCGCCGTCCTTGTGATAGACGACTTTCGGATGGGTGCCGTCGAACCGCACCTGCGACCGGGCGTATGTGCGCTGCGAGCTGTGCTGCGTGGTGCTGACGTATTCGACCTGGTTGGACGCCTGGCTGACCCAGGAGATGACGTGTTCCCAGTCGTGCCGGTGGCCGCCGAGCCCGCTGCCCGCGACGGCCTGGTCCTTCTCGAAATAGCTGGCGTAGACGATGGCGCACCAGCCGTTGTTGCACTTCGAGCGGGCGTACGTCTGGGAGTTGTCGAGGTCGGACTGGTCGCGGCAGCTGCCGTTGACCGCGCCGGTGGTGTTGAGCCCGCCGTTGAGCGTGCCGTCGGGGCCGATCGCGGGCACCGCGTAACAGCCGTCGGTGTCGTAGTCGTACGCGGGGGAGAAGGACTGCTCGTAGCCGTTGGCGTTCTGCGGCAGGGTGCGGGGCGGGTCGGCGAACGCCGGCGTGGCCGCCACCGCGAGGAGGACGGCGGCGAAGCCGGACACGGCTCCGAGGCGAGCGAGGGGACGCATGCCGCGATCCTGCCCGTCCGCATAGAAGGCAGTCAATGGCGCCTCGGGGAATCAGGAGGACTGTGCCGCGGGTGTCCGCCCGGTAGGCGGCGGCCGCGTCGTCGAGGGCGAACCGCGCGGCCACGTACGGGGTCAGGTTGCTCGTCAGGAGGGCGGCGAGCACCTCCCGGAACCGTCCCGCCGCGCGGTCACGCGGGTCGCCGGCGGATCAGGACGGCGGCCATGACGGCCGACGTGACCGCGCCGAGCAGGGCGCCCGGGCCGACCCGCCCGTCCACCGCATACCAGGAGACGGCGGTGACCAGCACCCCGCCCGCGAAGCAGAACGCGCAGAGCAGGTCCGTCACCGCGTACCGGGCCGGGGCGGCCGCGGCGAGCAGCAGCAGGAGGCTGAGCAGCAGGTCGGGGATCAGGAAGATGTTGTCGGTGCGGAACAGGCCGGCCGGGAACAGGTAGCCGACCGTGCCCACGGCGGTCAGCACGGCGGCGGTACGGGCGATCGTCAACGCTGTCATGTCTACAGCGTAGACAAACGGCCGCCGGATTGTCTACGGCGTAGAGTCTCCGCATGCCACGACGCGCCACCCTGACTACCGACGCCATCACCGCCGCCGCCCTGCGGGTCGGCGATCGGGAGGGCCCGGCCGCGATGTCGATGCGCCGGATCGCCAACGAGCTGGGCTGCGACCCGATGGCGCTGTATCGGCACTTCCCCGACCGCGAGGCCCTGCTCGACGCCGTCGCCGACCGGGCCCTGACCGGCCTGCCGCTGCCCGCCCCGGAGCTGCCGTGGGACGAGCGGCTCACCGAGCTGTTCCTGGCCATCCGCGCGGCGGCGCTGCAGCATCCGGGCATCGCGGGCCACCTCGCCGCCCGCCCGCCGCTCGGCCCGAGCGCGCGGCCGCTGTTCGGGGCGATGGCCTCCGCGCTCACCGAGGCCGGACTGTCCCCCGAGGACGGTGTGCGTACGGTCCAGGCGCTCGTCGCCTACCTGTCGGCGGCCCTGGCCATGGCCGCGCGGGCGGGCGCCCCGGACGAGCGCTGGGAACAGGTCAAGGCCGCGATCTCGGCCCTGCCCGGTGCCCCACCGGGCGACGCGCTGCCGGTCACCGGGTCGGAGGAGCAGTTCCGCTACGGCCTTGGCTTGCTCGTGGCGGGCATCCGCGCCGCCGGTCACGGCGACGGTGGCGGCGGCTGATACTGGTCGATCAGGGTGCGGACGTCGTCGACGGGTTCGTCGATGGCGGCCCACTTGGCGCGGATGCGGGTCAGATACGAGCGTACGGTCGGGATCGTCACGCCCATGCGGCGCGCCGTGGCGGCCAGGGTGCTGCCGGTGCCGTACAGGTAAAGGGCGCGCGCCTCCTGCGGCGACAGCTCGGGCGGGTCGTCGTTGATGATGGTCATCAGTTCGGCCGTGAGCGCCGGCTGGCCGTCGTGCACGTTGCGGATGGCGTCGGCGAGCTTGGCCGCGTCGTCGTCCTTGACCAGATAACCGCCCGCCCCGGCCCGCACGGTGGCGCGCACGTGCCGCCTGTCCCCGTGCACCGAGAAGACCAGCACCCGTACGCCCCCACGCCGCAGCGCCGCGACGTTGGCGGCCGCCTCGGTGCCGTCCTCGAGCCTCAGATCGAGCAGCACGACGTCGGCCTCGGGCGCGGCCGCGAGATGGGCGGCCAGGCTGGTGGCGGTGTGCACGATCCGGATGTCGGCGGCCTCGGCCAGCAGCGCCCGCAGCCCGGCCGGCACCAGCTTGTCGTTGTCGATGATGGCGACCCGGATCATGCCGGCCACCGCAGGTCGACGCGGGTGCCCTGGCCGGGATGGCTGTCCACGGAGGCCGTACCGCCCACCTCGTCCATGCGCGCGGTGATGGAGTGCCGGATGCCGTAGCCGTACGGGGTCGACTCCGGGTCGAAGCCCTTGCCCTGGTCGACAACGGCGACCGTGACCGTCGGCGCGGGCTGCCGGTCGGACAGCGCGGTCAGCCGGACCCGGCTGCTGCCGGCGTGCCGGGCCACGTTGGCCAGGGCCTCGCCGGTCGCTTGACGGAACGCTTGCAGCACCTCGAGCGGCAGCGTGTCGGGCAGGTTGGCGAAGTGGTATTCCACCCGCAGGCCCTGGGTGGCGCTGTCGTTGCCGGCCTCGATCAGGGCCAGCGAGAGCTCGGTGAGCGAGCCGTCCGCGTCGTCCGGGGTGGTGCCGCGCAGCACGTTGGCGCTGATCGCGGCCTGGCTGCGCACCCGCGGGTCGGGATGCCCGGCCGGGCCCTGACCGGCGATCGCGGTCAGCAGCCGCAGCGGGCCGTCGTGCAGCGCGCGGTGCCGCAGCAGCTGCTCCTGGAAGTGGCGCATCCGTTCCACGTCCTGGCTGCGCCGGGCGGCGACCCGTTCCCGGGCGGCGATCACCCGGTCGGTGGCCACGTCGACCGCGTCCGCGACCGCCCGCAGGCGGCGGATGAACAGGCAGCAGCAGGCGGCCGTGACCACCTGCCAGCCGACGATGTTGGCCACGGAGGCGAGCTCGTAGTAATCCGGCGACGAGAACTGACCCACGAAGAACGCCACGGCCAGGGCCAGGCAGCCGGCCGCCGTGGCCCGCCAGGACGCGCTGGCCAGGGCCACGGCGACCGCGGTGGAGACGGCGACCGGCTCGAAGTCGGGCACCGCCACGGTGGCGAACGCCTCGTCGGTCAGCGTCCACGGCAGGGTCGCGGCGGCGGTGGCGGTGACGGTGACGTCGACGGTCAGCACCCACCAGGGGATCGGGTCGCGCGTCGCGGCGGCGGGCAGGAAGACCACACTCCACGCCGCGACCGCCACGTAGATGACCGTGGCCGCGGGCTTGTCGGTGTATCCGTCGGCCCGGGCGATCGCCACGATGCTCAGGCCGACCATGCCCAGCGTGCCCACCCGGGACAGCAGGATCACGCCGGTGGTGATGGCCCGGATGCGCTGGTGCAGGTCAACCGCCCGAAGCAGGTCCGGCTCGCTGTCCACGCCCGCAGTTTGACACGGCTCCGAAGCCCGGTCCATGCCGCACCGGTGCGGCATGGAAAGGCCCGTCCGGGCGGCCCACACTCATCGACAGAGGTCACACCGACCACAATCGACAGTTGCACGGAGGAGGCGTTTCCTTTGTACGACGCGGGCGTGCAAAGCAATCCCGAGCCCATCCAGCCGGTCCGTCCACGGAAGGCGAAGACGGCGGCCGGCCTGGTCGGCGGCTTCGGCCTGCTGGGTCTTCTGCTCAGCCTGGTCCTGTTCGCCGATGTCCTCGACTCGCACGGCGCCTCGGTGCCCGCGATCGTCTTCCTGCTGTACTTGGCGCAGCTGGGGCTGTCCGCGACCCAGCTGGCGTGTGGCGTGTTCATCTGGCTCGGCCGCTCCTGGGCCCGGAGCACCGCGGTCGGCATCAGCGTCATCAACATCATCGGCGCCGTCGTGCTGCTCTTCACCGGCGCGATCCTGCCGGCGATCGTCGGCGCCGCCGTCAACGGCGGGTTGATCCGGTTGCTCACCGACGACGACGTCAAAGACTGGTGTGACGAGTAGCGCGACCCTGGTCTTCCTGCTGATCGGCGCGTCGGGGGCCGCGATCCTGCTGCTGGGCGTACTCGGCTCGGGTCTGCTCGGGATGATCGGGGGCGGCCGGGTCGGGGGCGCGTCGACGCAGACCGTAGCGGATTTTCTGGGGGCGTTCGGGTTCGCCGCGGCCATCGCCGGCGAGCTGCTTGGCGTGGGTACGCCCGGCGGCGTGGCCGCGGCGAGCTCGATCGGGCTGGCGGCCGCGCTGCCGACGGCCTACCTCGCCGTCCGGCTCTCCCGCTGGGCGCAGAACATCCCGACCGATGCCACTCCCGGCCGGGCCGATCTCGTCGGCGCGATCGGCGTCGTGGTCACCCCGATCGCCGAGCACGGGTACGGCGAGGTCCGCGTACGGGTCGCCGGTCAGCAGGTGAAGCTGCACGCCCGCGCCGCCCGTGCCCTCCCGCTGGGCGCCGAGGTCTTCGTGATCGAGGCGACCAGCCACTCCAGCGTTGTCGTCGAACCACTTCCACCCGTCTGACAAGGGGTGCCGAAATGTCCCTGCTGCTCGCGACCGCCGGCGGCGTCCTGGTCGTCTTCCTCCTCGTGATGTTGGTGCTGTCCCGGATCAAGGTGGCCGGGCCCAACGAGGCCTTCATCATCACCGGCCGCCGGGGCCGCTCGGTCACCGACTCGCAGGGCGCCCGCTTGACCGACCTGTCCAGCGCTTCCTGCACCAGCAGAAGGAGATCGACCAGTTCACCCGGGAGGTGCTGGCGGGCTCGCTGCGCGCGATCGTCGGCCGGCTCACCATCGAGGAGATCATCGGCGATCGGGTGACGTTCGCCAGCGCGGTCGCCGAGGAGGCCGAGCACTCGATGACCAACCAGGGTCTCGTGCTCGACACGTTCCAGGTGCAGGACATCCTCACCGAGGGCAGCTATCTGCAGGACCTGGGCCGGCCCGAGGCGGCCCGGATCC
The DNA here is from genome assembly GCF_016785085.1 of Paractinoplanes lichenicola. Classification (GTDB taxonomy): domain Bacteria; phylum Actinomycetota; class Actinomycetes; order Mycobacteriales; family Micromonosporaceae; genus Actinoplanes; species Actinoplanes lichenicola. The sequence continues at coordinate 698,176 of NZ_JAENHO010000001.1, read as the reverse complement.
TCAAGGACGCGGCGGTGGCCGAGGCGATCGCGACCCAGGCCTCCGAGGAGGCCCGGCTGCTGGCCGAGGAGGCGATCGCCACCGCCGAGCGCAACCTGGAGCTCAAGAAGGCGCAGATCCGCGCGGAGGTCGAGGCGGCCCAGGCCCGCTCGGCCGCGGCCGGCCCGCTCGCCGAGGCCCAGCAGAAGCAGGGGGTCGTGCTGGAGCGGCAGAAGCTCGCCGAGCGCCGGGCCGAGCTCAAGGGGCGCGAGCTCGACATCGAGGTCCGCCGGCCGGCCGACGCCGAGCGCTACCGGGTGGAGCAGGCGGCCGAGGCGGCCCGCAACGCGGACGTGCTCGCCGCGGACGCCCGCCGGCAGGCCACCATCGCCGCGGCCCAGGCCGACGCCGAGCAGTCCCGGCTGGTCGGCGAGGGCGAGCGGGCCCGCCGCTCGGCCCTGGCCGAGGCGACCGAGCGCGAGGGCCACGCGGAGGGGGCGGCGGCCCTGGCCCGCGGCCGCGGCGACGCCGAGTCGATGCGGCTCAAGGCCGACGCGTTCGCGCAGTACGGCGAGGCGGCCGTGCTCGACCTGCTGGCCCGGGTGCTGCCCCAGGTCGTCGAGGCGGCCAGCCGGCCCATCGGCGCGATCGACAAGATGACGGTCATCTCCACCGAGGGCGCGTCGGCGCTGACCAAGTCGGTGGCCGGCAACGTGGCCCAGGGCCTGCAACTCGGCACCGACCTGATCGGCATCGACCTCGCCGAGCTGCTGTCCCGGCGTACGCACCACAACAGCCAGCCCTCGAACGACCGCAACGCCTCGACCTCATAACCGGGTCGGCCGGGCATTAAGAGCCGGGAACATCGGTGGCGCCGGTTTCGACCGTGCGCCATTTCCGGCGTGTTCCGGTGGGGTGCCCGGACCAGGTCCCCGGTCAGCAGATAAGAAGAGCGGACCGGCGACCCCAATGCGCGACTCACCCTTGATCGGCGCTTGCACATCGTCGATCTATATAGAAGCATGTCGGTGTACATCGTTCGAGCCCATTGCCGTGGCGGCGGCTCGCGATACCCGAGGACTGTTAAGCAATGCCTGGATGAATTTATGGCCTGGTCGGAGGTCATGAACGTGAGGGCCGGAGTTACTGTTACTTGAGTTAAGTGTCTAATTAGCACACCCGCGCGCCGCGGCATTCCCGCATTGGCGCGCACTCCCTGGTGTGTCCACCATGCGTTTCCCAGAAATAGTTCACCGGCGGCGATCGGCGCGGCCCGATTCGCCATGGCCGCACAAGCGACGGGGTGCTTCACGGCCGCCACCGTGAGGCACCCCGTCCTGGCCACGGAACGCGTCGAGCAAAAGCGGACCAGGGGCAGATCAAGTGAGGACTTCTCCGTACCGGGCGATGGCTTTCCGTCGCGACGCGCGCCGGCTCACGGTCAGCGCGCCCAACGGCGAACTGGCCGTGTGGGACACGTCGGACCCGGAGCGCCCGCGGCGGGCCGGCCGGTTGCGGCTGGGCCGGGGCATCGTCGCGGCGGCGTGGAACCCGGCCGTCGAGGACATGCTGGCCACGGCGTCGATCGACGGCACCGGCGCGGTCTGGCGGCTGCGCGACGACCGGCCGCCGCAGCTCTTCGTGAGCTGGGCGGCGCTGCCCGACCGGCCCCGGCACGTGGGCTGGGTGGCCGGCGGGTCCTGGGTCTACGTGATGACCGGCGACGGCCGCACGTCGGTGTGGGACGTCGGCAGCGGGGCCTGCGTGGGCCTGGCCGACCTGAGCGGCGGGCGGCCCGTGCTGGCCGCGCACTATCGCGGCGACGAGGTCGTCATCGTCACCGAGAGCGGCTGGGCCCGGGCGTGGCATCCCAAGCGGCGCCCGGGGGAGTGGGTCCGGCTGACCGGCAAGCCGGTGAGCGCCTGCACCTGGTCGAGCACGCTGCTGGTGGCGGCGGGCGTCGACGGGCAGGCCACCTGTTTCGACGCCGACTTCCGCTCGGTGCAGGCGCTGCGCGTGGCGCGGGAGCGGCCGCGCGCGCTGGCCTGCTCGGAGGACGGCCGCCTGGTCGCCTCGTGCGGCGACACGTGGGCGGTGGCGGTCGACCGGAGCGGCACGGTCCGCTGGGAGACCACGCTGAACACCATGTCCGTACGCTCGATCGACATCGCCGGTGACCTGATCGCCGTCTGCGGCCCGCAGCCCCGCCCGACCCTGCTGGCCCTGACGACGGGCGCCGAGCTAGCCGTCTAGGAAGTCGCCGGCGAGCGCCGCCGTGTCCAGCGCCGCAGGGTCGCGCCCGCTCATCACCCAGAAGAACGGCGGGCCGACGAGCCGGGCGACGGCCTGGTCGGAGGCGGTCGACACCCGGTCCAGCACGGCGCGCGCGCTGTCGCCCAGCACGTCCCGCGAGGCGACCAGCGCCTTGACCGCCGGATCGTGCTCGGCCGCGGCCAGCAGCGCCCGATAGGCCGCGCCCGCCGGGGAGCGGGTCAGGAACACCACGAGGGCGTCGAGATACGCCGTGACCTCCGCGCGGGGATCGTCCGCCGGCGGCACCGCCAGTTCCTCCTCCGCGTCGGCCACGCTCGCCTCGAACAGGATCTCCGCCTTGGTTGACCACCACCGATAGACCGTCTGGCGCCCCACCCCGGCCCGCTCGGCGATCGCCTTCATCGTCATCGCCGCATAGCCGACCTCGAGCAGCATGTCGTCGACCGCGTGGAGGACGGCCTCGCGGGCCTGCTCGCTGCGGGGCCGCCCCGCCTTCGGCTGGTTCATGCCCGAAGTATATCGAGACACCGTGCATCGTTATCTGCTATGGTTTCGAGACACTGTGACTCGAAATGGAAGGACCCCTCTCATGCACGTCTTCGTCACCGGCGCGACCGGCTGGATCGGCTCGGCCACCGTCGACGACCTTCTCGCGGCGGGTCACAAAGTCTCGGGGCTGGCCCGGTCCGACACCTCCGCCGCCGCGCTCGCGGCCAAGGGCGCCGTCGTGGTCCGGGGCGACCTGGACGACCTCGCCTCCCTGCGCCGCGGCGCCGAGCCCGCCGACGCCGTCGTCCATCTGGCCAACAAGCACGACTGGGCCGACCCGGAGGGCAACGACCGCGCCGACCGGGCCGCGATCGGGGCCCTGGCCGACCCCGACCGGCCGCTCGTCGTCGTCGACGGGCTCTCCGGCCTGGCCCGGGACCGGCCGATCGTGGAGGACGACGTCGACCCGCACGGCAACGAGCAGCATGCGGGCCCCGGCGCCCGCACGATCGTGGTCCGGTTCGCGCCGACCGTGCACGGCATGGGCGACTGGGGTTTCGTCACGTTCCTGGCCGACGCGGCCCGGCGTACGGGCGTCTCGGCCTTTCTCGGCGACGGCTCGACACCCTGGTCGGCCGTCCACCGCGGCGACGCGGCCCGGCTGATCCGGCTGGCCGTCGAGGGCGCGCCCGCCGGGGCCCGGCTGCACGCCGTGGCCGAGGAGAGCATCCCCACCCGTACGATCGCCGAGGCGCTCGGCCGGGCCCTGAACCTGCCGGTGGCGCCGGTCGCCGACCCGGCCCACTTCGGCTTCGTCGGCGGCTTCCTGGCGCTGAACCTGTCCGCGTCGAGCGCCCGCACCCGCGACCTGCTCGGCTGGCAGCCGACCGGCCCGGCCCTGCTCGACGACATCGCGGCCGGCGCCTACGGCAGAATCGGTGCGTGATCTCTCCCGCGGAGCTCCTCGGCATGCAAAGGCCGTGCAGCGTGGCTGGACGGTGGACAGTCACTGGCACATCGGCGACCTGGCCTGGCAGAGCCCGGCGCTGGCGAACGGCACGGCGGAGCTCTGGCGCGGGCCGGACGGCGAGGTGACAGCCTGGGGCTGGGTGCCCGCGCCGGGCCACCTGGAGCTGTACGCCCCGCCGGACCTGGTGCGTGAGGTGCTGGGCCGGTTCCCCGAGACGACGACGGCCACCGCGATGGACACCGACACCGAGCTGCTCGCTGCCCTGCTCGAGGCCGGCTTCCGCGAGGTGGACGAGCCGTTCTTCCGGCACTGCGTGCGGGAGCTGGACGACCTCCCGGCGCCGCGGCTGCCCGAGGGGTACGCGGTGCGCGCCGTCCGCCCCGGGGAGCTCGCGGAGCGGGCCGCGGTGCACCGGGCCGCCTGGCGCCCGAAGTGGATCGGCGAGCTGCAGGTGCCCCCGGTGGACCTGGGGGACGGCGAGTCCGGCATGACCACCGAGCGGTACGCGATGATCGCGGCCACCCGGCCCTACCGGCGCGACCTGGACCTCGTCGTGGAGGCGCCCGACGGCACCCTGGCCGCGTCCGCCCTCGGCTGGCTCGACGAGGTCAACCGGGCCGCCCTGCTCGAGCCGGTCGGCACCGACCCGCGGCACGCCCGGCGGGGCCTCGGCGCCGCCGTCAGCCTGGCCTGCCTGCACGCGATGCGCGAGGCCGGGGCGACCCGCGCGAAGGTGTGCCCGCGCGGCGACGCGGCCTACCCGGTGCCCCGGCAGCTCTATCACCACATCGGCTTCCGCGACGCGGGCCGCACGGTCACCTACGGAAAGGGCGGCCGATGAACCTGGACCTGGATCAGGTGCTGGCGTGGCGGATGCGGCGGCAGCTGCTCGACCGCCCCAAGGGGATCTCGGCCGAGCGGATCGTCCGGCGCCTGTGCGGGGTGCAGGCCCAGGTCGCCGCGGCTGCCGACCAGGCCGTCGCCGCGCGCCGGCCCACCGCGGCGAAGGGGCTGGCGGCCAAGGCGCTGCGGGACCGCAAGCTGATCAAGGTGTGGGCCATGCGGGGCACGCTGCACCTGCTCACCCCGGACGACGCGGCCGCCTGCTTGAGCCTGCTCGCCGCCGCCCGTACGTGGGAGAAAGGGGCCTGGCAGAAGACTTTCGCCACCGTGGCCCAGATCGACGCGATCGCCGACGCCGTGCGCGAGGTGCTGCACGACGCGGTGCTGACCCGCGAGCAGCTCGCCGCGCGGATCCTCGAGCGCACCCGCGACGACTCGCTGGCCGACCTGCTCGGCTCGGGCTGGGGTGCCGTGCTCAAGCCGCTGGCCTGGCAGGGCCTGCTGTGCAACGGCCCCAACGACGGCACCAGGGTCACCTTCACCAGCCCGGCGACGTGGCTCGACGGCTGGCCCGGGCTGCCCGAGCCCGACGCGGCGGCCGCGCGGATCATCCCGGCCTATCTGGGCGCCTACGGGCCGGCCACGATGGACACGTTCGACCAGTGGCTCATCCGCGGCCAGTCGAGGAAGGCCGCGCTCAAGCAGTGGTTCGCCGCGCTCACCGAGGCGGGCGAGCTGACCGAGGTGACCGTCGAGGGCAGAAAAGCGTTCGCCCGTACGGCGGACATCCCCGGCATCGAGGCCGCCGAACCCTTCCCCGGCGTCCGTCTGCTGCCCGCCTTCGACCAGTTCGTGCTCGGCCCCGGCACCAAGAACGAGGAGATCATCGCGCCGCAGCGCCGGTCCCTGATCAGCAAGGCGGCCGGCTGGATCTCGCCGGTGGTGGTAAGCGCCGGCCGGGTCGCCGGCACCTGGGAGTCCGGCGACGACGGCATCACCGTCACCCTGTTCGCCGAGGCGGGCCCGGTCTCGCACGACGACCTGACCGCCGAGGCCGCCCGCCTGACCGACCAAGCCGTGACGGTCCTGAACTGAGGTCATCGTCACCCGGCGGGTCGCCCGGCGTCGTTGCAAGATGAGGCATGGGGAAGATCGTTGGGCGCGACGACCAGGTCAGGGCGCTGGAGTCGCTGCTCGGCGAGGCGGTCGAGGGGCGCGGCGCCGCGGTGGTGCTGCGCGGCGAGGCCGGCATCGGCAAGTCGGCGCTGCTCGAGCACGCGGTCGCGGCCGGGCGCGATCGGGGGCTGCGGATCCTGAGCGTCGCCGGGGTCCAGGTCGAGGTGCTCATCCCGTACGCGGGACTCGACCACCTGCTGCGGCCACTGCGCCCGGCCCGGGTGGCGGCCGAGTCACCGTACCGGCGGGCGCTTGAAGTTGTTGATCTGCTGGCCGCGACCGGCGAGCCGGTGCTGCTGGCGATCGAGGACGCGCACTGGCTCGACGCCTCGACCTGGGCGACGCTGACGTTTCTGGCCCGGCGGATCGAGTCGGACCGGATCGCCGTGGTCATGGCCGTGCGCGACGGCGAGGACGTCGACCAGCGGCTGGCCGCGGCGGGGCTGCCCGAGCTGCGGCTGGAACCGCTGGAACCGGCCGACGCCGACCGGCTGCTCGAGCGTACGGCGCCGGGTCTGACCGACGTGCTGCGCGAGCGGGTGCTGAGCGGGGCCGCGGGCAATCCGCTCGGCGTCGTCGAGCTCGGCGCGGCGGCGGCCCGGCTCGGCGGCTCGGCGCTGCTGCCGTCGGCGCTGCCGCTGAGCAGCCGGGTCGAGCGGACGTTCGCCGGTCTCGTCGCCGACCTGCCGCCCCTGACCCGCGACCTGCTGCTCGTGGCCGCGCTGGACGACGGAGGCGGGCTCGACGAGATCCTCGCCGCGACCGCGGTGCTGACCGGTGGCGAGGTGCCGACCGACGCGATTCAGCCCGCAGTCACGGCCCGTTTGGTGAGCGTCGACGACGCGTACGAGCTGCGCTTCCGGCATCCGCTCCTGCGGTCGGCGCTGCGCCAGGGGGCGGCGCCCGGCGACCGGCGGCGGGTGCACGCGGCCCTGGCCGAGGTGGTGGCGGGCAGCCCCGACCGGCGGCTGTGGCATCGGGCGTGGGCGGTCACCGGGCCCGACGAGGCGCTGGCCCGCGAGCTCACCGAGAGCGCCCTCGGCGCGACCGAGCGGCAGGCGGTGTCGGTGGCGCTGGCCGCGGTCCAGCGTGCGGTGCAGCTCAGCGAGGATCCGGCCGAGCGCGGCAACCGGCAGATCTGGGCCTGCGATCTGGCGCACGAGCAGGGCGACGCGGACACCGTACGGCGGCTGCTGGCCGAGATCGACGAGAAGCCGCTGAGCCGGGCCGACCGCGCCCGGCTGACCTGGATCCGTGACACCTACTATCCGAACGCCTGGTCGGGGCCGGAGCGGCTGCTGGCGTACGCGGATCTGATCGACGAGATGCGCCGCGACGGCGAGGCCGGCTTCGCGGTCAAGGCGCTCACCGAGGTCGCGCTGCGGGTCTACTACTCCGCCGTGCCGGCCGCCGTGGCCGACCGGTTCGCCGAGGTCACCGTGGCTCTCGGCCTGCCCGCCGACGATCCGAACCCGGCCGCCATCCTGCCCATGGTCTCGCCGTCGGCCCACGGCGCGCAGGGGCTGGCCCGGCTGCGCAGCCTGGTGCACCGGATGGATCTGGCCCCGGCCATGCGCAGCGAGCTGGCCATGTCGGCCTGGGCGGTCGGCGCGTTCGACCTGGCCGGCACGTTCGCGCTGTCGGCGGCGGCCGACTTCCGCGCGCAGGGCCGGATCGGCGGCCTGTCGCAGGCGCTCAACACGGCCGCGGCGGCGCGGGCGGGCCTCGGCGACACCCGGGGTGCGCTGCCGTTGGCGGCCGAGTGCATCGCGGTGGCGAACGAGGCCGGGCAGCCGATGTGGGCCATGGGCGGTGGCCTGACCATAGCCCTGGTCGAGGCGTTGCGCGGCGACGCGGCCGGGGCCCGGCGCCGCGCCGACTCGGCCGAGCAGGTCATCCACGCCGCCCGGATGCTGCCGATGCTCGCCCTCGTGCAGCGCGCGCGGGGCGTGGCCGCGCTGGCCGAGGGCCGGGCCGACGACGCGTTCGGGCAGCTGCAGCGGGTGTTCGAGCCGGGCGCCGCCGCCTACTTCCCGCACCAGCAGCTGCACCTGCTCGGGCACCTGGCCGAGGCGGCGATGCTGGGTGGCCTGCTCGACGACCTGCGCCCGATCGTGGCCGCCCTGGAGCCGGTGGGCGCGCGCAGCCAGTCGCCGGCGCTGCTGGCCGGTCTCGGCTATGCCCGGGCCGTGCTCACCGGCGACTATGAGACCGCGCTGGCCGCCGACCTCACCGGCTGGCCGTTCGAGCGGGCCCGGCTGCAGCTGACCGCGGGCGCCGCCTTGCGCCGCGCCTACAAGGTCACCGAGAGCCGGCCCCTGCTGCGGGCGGCCGTCGCCACCTTCGACGCGCTCGGCGCCGCTCCGTGGGCCGACCGGGCCCGGGCGGAGCTGCGGGCGACGGGGGAGACGCGCCGCAAGCCGATCGACGCGCTGGCCGTGCTGACCCCGCAGGAGCAGCAGATCGCCCGGCTGGCCGCGGACGGGCTGACCAACCGCGAGATCGGCGAGCGGCTGTTCCTGTCGCCCCGCACGATCAGCACCCACCTCTACCGGATCTATCCGAAGGTCAACGTCAGCTCGCGCACGGAGCTGGCCCGGATCATCACGGCCGTTCACTAGATTTCCACTGCGCTCCGCCATGCTCCGCCTGACGACGCTCAACTGATCACAGGGGGAACACCATGGCCAAACCCACCATCGTTCTGGTTCACGGGGCCTGGGCGGACGCTTCGAGCTGGAACGCGGTGACGGCGGAACTGCGCGCCCGGAGTTTTCCCGTGCTGGCGCCGCCCAACCCGCTGCGGGGTGTCGCGTCCGATGCCGCGTACGTGGCCTCGTTCGTCAACCAGCGCACCAGCGGCCCGGTCGTGCTGGTCGGCCACTCGTACGGGGGTGTGGTCATCGGCAACGCCGCCGGTGACGTGCCCACGGCGGAGGCCCTGGTCTACGTCAACGCCTTCATCCCGGCCGAGGGCGAGGCGATCTTCGGGATCCTCGGCGGCTCGGGCTCGGCCCTCGACGTGCCGGACCCGACGACGGTGCTCGACGTCATCGGCTACCCGGGCGCGCCCGAGGGGGACGCCGAGGCCTACCTCAAGCCGGACACCGTGTTCCAGTTCTTCGCCCAGGACCTGCCCGAGGCGGACGGCTGGCTGATCGCCGCCGGGCAGCGGCCGATCACGTTGAGCGCCAACGCCACCCCGTCGGCCGCGGCCGCGTGGCGCACCCTGCCCAGCTGGGCCGTCATCGGCACCGACGACCTGGTGATCCCGGCCGCCACGCAGAAGTCGATGGCCGAACGGGCCGGCGCCAAGACCTTCGAGGTCGCCGCCTCGCACCTGTCGCTGGTCTCGCACCCCGAGGTGACCGTCGAGGCGATCCTGGCCGCCGCCGAGCAGGTCGGAGATTGAGCTACTTCTCCTGGTAGTCGGAGACCACCGAGCTCAGGATGCTCGGGGAGGCGTTCCACTTCTGCAGGTTGGAGCCGGTGCAGGCGCCGAGGACGAGCTTGCTGATGTGCATGGCGCTGAACTGGTCCCAGTAGTCCGTCGGCGACGGCATGATGCAGTACGGCGCCGTCGCCGACGTGCCGAAGGTCGACTCGATCCGGTACGAGGTCTGGCTGATACCGGTGAAGACGCTCCTGGTCCACAGCTGGTTGGCCGGGATCGCGCTGCTCAGGTTGCACAGCGCGACCCTCACGTACTGGCCCCACGCGGTGGAGCCGGGACTGTAGAGACAGTATGTGGTGATGCCGTCGGCGGCCTTGAGGTAGACGCGGCCCTGGGCCGATGTGCTGCCGACGGCGACCGCGGGGAGGAACCAGACCTGGTTCCACTGGATGACCTTGTTCGGGGCCTGCTTGCAGGGGAACACGACCAGGAACGCCGAGCCGACGTTGTTCCCCGTGACGTCGAGGCAGCGGCCGAACTGGTCGTAGTTGACCAGCTGCTTGGTGACGTCGCCGGCGGCCCCGGTGCCCGCGCTGGCGTCCGGGAAGAACGTCTTGTATTTGGTGTAGTCGCCCGAGGTGCCGCTGCACGGGGTGCCGTCGGTGCCGTCGCCCTGGGTGCCGGCCACCCGGTTGGCGTTGCCCGCGATGACGTTGTTGATCAGCAGCCGGGGCGGCAGGGTCGTCCAGTCGACGTTGAAGCACTTGCCGTTGGGGTTGACGCCGTCGGTGGTGCCCTCGAAGTTGTCGCGGTTGTTGAGGCTCCAGATCTGGGTGCGCTTGGTCGCGTCGCAGTCGACGAACGTCACCGGGGTCTTGTCGACGCTGACGGCCGACACGCAGGCGCCGTTGGGGAAGTTGACCGAACCCTCGCTGCCCTTGATCTGCACCTGCAGCGTGGGGTTGTAGGTGAAGTTCTGTTTCGGGTCGGAGGCGTCGCACGTCGCCAGCACGACCGGCGACCCGACGGTCAGCGGGTTGGTCCCGGTGACCTCGCGCGGCGCGGTCACGCACTGGTCGCTGTTGTAGACCTTGATCGTCCCGCCCGGCACGTTGGGCTTCGTCCGGCTCTGGAAGAGATAGGTGGCCAGCAGCGTGCGCGATGCGGTGGCGGCGGTGCCGGTCGAGGCGATCAGGGCGTACAGCGGCACGAGGGCCGGCCCGCCCCCGGCCGCGCAGCCCAGCCGGTTCGACTTGGCCCAGGTCTCGGGGTCCGCCCCGGCCGGTGGGCTCAGCGTCAGGTAGTAGATGTTGACGGCGTAACCGGCCGGCGTGCCCGCGCTGACGCTGCCGCTCAGCTTGAGGCTGGGGCCGCCGGGCGTGGCCGCGCACGGCACGGTGGCCAGGGCGGCGTCGCCGGAGGAGTTGATCGGCACGGACCGGAACTGCGCGAGGCTGGTCTCGACGCCGCTCTGGGCCGCGCTGATCGCGGCCGCGCGGTTGGTGTCGTAGCGGGTGGTGCTGATCTGACTGGCCACGACCGCGCCGAGCAGGGCGGCCGCGCCGACGCCGACGATGCTCAGCAGCATCGCCAGCGGCAGCGAGCCGCGCGAGTCCCGCAGCCGGCGGATCATGAGCGCGCGGCCGCGTTGTAGCAGGGCTCGGCCGAGGGTGCGAGCGGCTGGCCGGCGGCGTCCAGCGCGGTACTCGCATACGTGTTGAGCGCGGTGTAGGTGACGGAGCTGGTGCGGCTCGTCGATCCCTGCCGCGCCGACAGCCGGATGCCGAGGCTCTGGTGGTTGAGCGCGGTGGTGGGCTGGGTCCGGAAGAAGGGCGCGGCGCCGGCCACGGTGGTGATGTTCGAGGCGAGCGGCGTCCACCCGCTCGGCGTGACCGTCGGCCCCACCGTCCACGACCGCGACTGCAGCTGGAGGTTCTGCGGATCCGCACCCGTCAGCCGCAGCTGAAGACAGCGCTTGACCTGCGTGGAGCCTCCCGGCGGGACGGCCAGCACCAGATATTCCACGTACGGGTTGCCGCCCTCGGTGTGCACGGCGGAGATGGAATAGGCGTACCGGATCGTCTTGTCCAGCTGCAGCAGGGCGACGCTGAGCTGCGACTGGACGACCGAGTCGGCCTCGATCGCGTCCGCGGTGCGATACACCTGCATCACCGCCGTCGTGAACATCGTGCCGATCACCGAGACGATGCCGAGGACGACCATCATCTCGATCAGGCTGTAACCGGAGTCGGCGCGGCCGGGCGGTCGCCTCATCCGACGAGGAACGGGTCGACGATCGCGGTGCTGAACAGCGCCGCCTCGGCATGCGAGCAGGTGTTGGCCGGGCACTGCGAGTCCCTCCAGGTGACGGCCACGACCAGGCGGACCAGCGGCGCCGTGGTGGTGGCCGGGCCGCAGGCGATCCCGGTCGTGACCGAGCCGACCGGCGGCTGCCAGCAGGCGCCGAGATAGTAGAAGCGCTTGAACGGCAGCCCGTCGAGCTGGAGGATCTCCGGGTCGCCCGGCGCGGCGACGACCGAGCCGTCCGACTGGGCGCCGGGCTGGGGCACCGCCAGGGTTCCCGGCCCGGCCGCGTCCCAGCGGGTCGTGTTCGTGCCCAGCAGCGTGCCGGCCTGGGCCGACACGACGTCGGCGCACGGGGTCAGGCACTGCTGACGGCCGCCGAGCAGCGCCGAGCCCCGCATGCCGCGGGCCTTCTCCATGCCGTCGAGCGCGAGCCGCACGGCGGTGTCGCGCTGGGTCGCGTACCGGCCGGCGTCGCGCGAGTGGACCAGGAACACGGTCAACGAGGTCATCACCACCGTGATGATCGCCAGCGCGACGGTCAGCTCGACGAGCGTGAAGCCCTCGTCCGCCCGGCGCCGTGTGCTCGATTCCACACCTGCAGGATCGGCCGGAGCCGCCCCGCTTTTAGAGAACTGAGAGGCGCCGGCCGGACGCGGCGCTCTGCCCCTCCCAGAACTCGGCGAACCGGCCACCCGCGGCGAGCAGGTCGGCTATGGTGCCGTCCTCGATGATCCGGCCGTCCTCCAGAACCACCGCGGTCGGCGGCCCGGATGCTGCTGAGCCGGTGGGCCACGACCAGCGTCGACTTGTTGACGCTGGAAGAGGGGCAATGGATACTCGGTCCACTAATGAACTAGTGGATTGAGTGACAGGGTGATCGTGTTCCGGGTCGACCGGCGGTCCGGCACCGCCGTCTATGCGCAGCTCGTGCGGCAGGTGCAGCAGGCCGTGCGGACCGGGCGGCTGGCGCCCGGCGATCGCCTGCCCACCGCGCGCGAGGTGGCCGAGCGCGCCGGCATCAACCCCAACACGGTGCTGCGGGCGTATCGAGATCTCGAGGTGGCCGGGCTGGTCGAGCCGCGGCAGGGGTCGGGCACGTTCGTGCGGGCGGGCCTGGCCCGGCCGGCGGCCGACCTCGACGGTCTGCGGGCTGAGCTGGCCGAGTGGTTCGAGCGGGCCCGGACCGCGGGGCTGGAGCCGGCCGACATTCACGCGCTCATCGCCGACGTGGGGGAATCGCATGCGAACGCCTGACGAGGCGCTGGCCGTCGAGGGGGTCAGCCACTCGTACGGGCTGCGCGACTGCTCCTTCACGGTCCGGCGGGGCGCGGTGGTGGCTCTGCTGGGCCGCAACGGCGCGGGCAAGACCACGGTGCTCCGGGCCGTCGCCGGGCTGCTCAGGCCGTACGGGGGAAGGGTCTTGATCTTTGGTGAGCCGGTCGAGAGGGGACTGGCGCGGATCGGCTATGTCGGACAGCAGGCGGCGCTCTATCCGATGCTGACGGTCGCGCAGACGCTGCGGCTCGGCGCCCGGCTCAATCCGCGCTGGGACCGGGCGCACGCGATCTCCCTGCTCGGCGTCGGCGGGCTGCGCGCCACGGCCCGGGTCGGCTCGCTCTCGGTGGGGCAGCGCACCCGGCTCGCCCTCGTGCTGGCGCTGGGCAAGCGGCCCGACCTGCTCGTGCTGGACGAACCGCTGGCCGGTCTCGACCCGGTGGCCCGCACCGAGCTGATCGGGGCGCTGATGGCCGACGTCGCCGACCGCGGGACCACCGTGCTCATGTCCTCGCACGTGGTGGCCGAGATCGAGGGCGTCTGCGACCACGTCGTGGTGCTCGGCGACGGGCGGGTGCGCCTGGCCGCCGAGATCGAGCCGGCCCTCGACCAGCATCGGGTCGCGGCCGGGCCCGTACGGGATCTGGGCGTCCTCGACGACCACGGCGTGATCGAGCTGCGCCGCGACGGCGACGAGTTCACCGCCCTGGTCCGGGCCGTGGCGCCGCTCGCCGGCCCGGTCACCTGGCATCGCCCGACCCTGGACGAGCTGCTGCTGGCCTACCTGCGCGCCGGGGTGCCGCAGCCGATCGACGAGGTGACGCCCGCATGACCTGGCTCGCGCTCCGCTTGCTCCGCCCCTACCTGCTCGTGGCCGCTTTACTGACCGCTGGATCCGCGGCTGTCACCCTGCACGGCGTCTCGATCGTCCGCCGGCAGCTGGCCGACGCGGACCTGGCCGACTGCCTCGACCCGAACGTCTGCTACCCGCATGGCGCGGCCGTGGGCGCCGTGTTCCGGATGGAGCTCGTCGCGGCTTTCGTCCCGCCGCTGCTCGGGCTCATCATCGGCGTGGCGCTGTTCGCCCGCGAGCGCGAGGACGACACGCTCGCCTTCGCACTGACCCAGTCGATCACCCGGCGGCGCTGGGTGACCGTCAAGTTCGGCTGGGCCCTGGCCGCGGGCCTGACCTGCTCGGCCGTTGTGGCGCTGCTCCACCGCCTGGTCGCCACCCGCTACACCGTGCTGGCGAACGACACGTACGAGATGTTGCAGCTGCTGCACCTCAACAACGCCGCCTTCATGGTCGCGCAGACCGCGCTGCTCATCGCGCTGGGCGGGGTGATCGGCCTGAGCACCGGCCACACCCTGCGCACGTTGGTGCTGACCGCGGCGGGCGGCCCGTTCGCCATCCTCTTCGCGGCCGGCGTGGCCGCCGGGCCGTCGTACTTCATGCCACCGCCGACCGGGGACCTCTATCTCCTGGACCCGATCGCCTATCTGACCAGCGCAGTCGCCGCCGCTGCGGTGGCCGGCCTGGTGCTGTTGGCCCCCCGCATCGGCACCCGCTGACGCCTTCCTAGCTGTCGAATTTGTTGTACTGGGTGTTGCCGTCGCCTGTTTGGATGCCCTGGGAGCCGGTGATGTGCACGTTGTACTTGGCCGGCGCCTCGGCCAGCAGGGCCGCGATGTCCGAGCGCAGCTGAGGATCCTCGGCCAGTGCCTTGTGCACCTGGGCCCGCAGGACAACGGCTCCCGACTCGTCCTCGGGGTTTTCGCCGAGCTCGGTCGCCGCTTCTCGCACCTGCTTGGCCCGGGCCGAGCCGAGCAGCCGGCGCAGCAGACGTCCGCCGAACCGGGAGGTGGCGTCGGCGGTCGCGTCTTCGGCCTTCTCGCTGACGCGCTCCACAACACCGGCGCCGTACGCGGCGGCGACCGCCGACAGGTATGGCATCGCGTTTCCGGCCAGATCACCGACATCAACCATGATCGCTCCCTCGTTCCTGCTCCTCAGTAACCTCTGTCGAACCCGAAATCATCGTCGCGATCCGCACGCCAATCCTGACGTTGTCGGATGTCCACGTCGTCTTCGGCGTCACGCGTCCTCTCGACCGAGGGCGCCTTCCGGCCTTCGTCCTCATCGGGCAGATCGCGGGTCGGTTTGGGAATCGCTGTTCTTCTTCGGGCGATGCGGATGTCTCTTTCCTCGGTAGACCGCACTGAGCGGAAATCGCCGATGCTGACCGCGTCCGCCCGTTCCACCCGTACGGTCTCGCCGGCTCGGGGCGCCCGATACTGCACCAGCCGGTCCCTGTCCCACCTGATCGGCAGCTCGCTGATGGATCTCTCCAGAACACCCCGCAAGACCTCGAAATCGCGGTCGCCGTCCGTGCGGGGACACAGATAGACGGTCAGCGCTCGGGCCACGTCGCGATCGCCTCGGAGCAGCTCGGCGGCGTCCGGCGACCAGGCCCGGTAGACAAAGGTGTTTCGCTGCTCGCCGCCGTCGCCGATCTGCAGCCCGCGCGACTCGAAACTGACGAGCCCGCGGAGCAGGCCCCGTTCCCCCTCACTTCTGGCTTCCAAGAACTGTCGTTTCGGGAAGAAGCTCCACCCGTTGTCCCGCAGAACCCGCTCCAGATCTTTACGACGGTCGTTGTCGCTCGGATCTCGCTGAAGGCTCCGGATCGCCACCCGGACGTCCGTGCGCCTGAGCACCTCCTCGAAATCGAGCGACAGCTCCTCGTTGCGGGCGATGAACCGATTGATCTGCACATTGTGGTCGCCGATCTGGACGCCGCGAACGTCGCGCAAAATGATCCGGGGCGCCGCCAGTTGTTCGGTCCGATCCGCGGTCCGGCGCTGTCGCAGATCACGATCGGGCGTCCGAGTCTCCACGTCCACACTGTCGAGCGCATCGCGCAGGGCCGGAGCGGCCACGCTGTGATCGGCTGTCCGGAGGGTCGCATCCTGAACGGTCAGGCGGCCTTCGCGCACGGTGAACCGGACGGTGACGTCGTCGAGCGCCACCGTTCTGTTCGCACGTTCCTGCTCGTATGCGTCCCTTGTCACCGCGTCGACGTCGCGCAGGCGCAGCACTACGGGGCGGGGCTCGGTGGCGATGGTGATGCTCTCGACCACCAACCCCGCCAGGACGGCCGACCATTGGCTCGTCCGCTCCGCGCTCTGGCGAAGCGTGACCAGGTCGAGGGCGGTGATGTTGTCCGCGCGCCAGTATTCGTGGAACTCGCTCGTGCCGCGGCGGATGCATCGGTGCAGGAGAAGCCAGCCCGGCGGCCCGGCGTCGACCCACCCGAGCCGGACGTCGATCTCGACTTCCCGGTCAGTCACGATCATCCTCCAGCTTCGGCTTCGGCCCGAAACGCTCGGTGCGGAACCTCGGCCGTCCGTCGATCATCAGGGAGGCGAGCGTCTCGAGTTGCCGTCTTTGGAGGGCCGACTCCGCGGCGACAGCTTTCAACTCGGCCCTCAGGCTCGCGGTGTCCCGCATCGTTCCGCCCAGAGCGGCCTTCTGCCGGGTGGAGATTGTCGTCAGCTGGCTCAGCGCGCTCCGAACCTCGGACACCTCGGTGGCGAAGGTGCCGATCTTGCCGTCCAGTTGGTCTTGCCGAGTCCGTGCTTGTTTCAACTGCTCGGTCAGGTCCCTCAGTTGCGAGGACGCGTCGTCGAGGGGCCGGCTCGCCCTGTCGTACTTGTATTCTCGATTGCGGTCGGACCGTTCCCAGCGCTCGTCGACCGCACGGACGTGTCGCCGCAGCCGCCACCAGGCGACCGCCGTGAGGATGCTCATGACGAGGGCGATGGTGATGCCGGTCCAGGCGAGTGTGCCGCTCGGACGGGCGGCGGTCACCACCAGCGGCGGCGGCGTCGGGGCGGCGCTGGGCACGGTCGAGCCGATTCGCTGCAACTCCACGATGGCCACCGGGTCGCCGCGATCGATCTTCAACGAGCTCTCGAACGCGGCCTTGGCGGCGGCGGTGTCGCCGGCCCGGAGCGCGGCGCGGCCCTTGGCGTCCCCGGCTCGGGCCGCGGCCATGTCGTCGGCGACCTCTTCGAGCCCGTCGTCGGCGCAATCGCCCTCGTCGTTGCGTTGTGCCTGGGCGTACGCGTCCGACGCCTGGGTGAGGTTCGCTTGTTTCGCCAGCGCGTCGCCATAGGCGCAGAGGGGAGTGGCCCGGGAACACGCACCGAGCCCGGACATCGTGATCAGCAGGAGAAGGAACCCCGTCCGAAATGGCCTTTTCGCGCGCATCCGCACCCCCGGCAGGGTCAACGCGTGATCACGTCACCACCGAATGTAGTCACGGCTGCGGAACATCGGCAAGGGGCTCGGCGGGGTTCTCGATCATCAGAACCCCGCCCACGGCCGTACGGTGTCTCAGCCGCGCCAGGAGCGGATGGCCTTCGTGGCCTCGTCGGTGAAGATGAGGACGAAGTCGTGGTCGCTGCTGCTGCGTTCGTATTCGGCGTCGTTCAGGATGGTGATGACCGAGCCGAAACGCAGGACCACCACGGTGTTGGTCTGGGTGCCGCCGGTCGGGTTGCCGGGCAGGTCGAGCTGGGGCTGCACCAGGTTGATGTGCAGCGCTTCGTCGGCGGTGCCGGGGAGCGGCTTCGTCTGCACCTTGACCGTGTTCTCGGCGGTCTTGTAGGACTTGCAGGCGGCCAGGCCGTCGCGGGCCCGGTCCATGAAGGCGGCCGCGCTGTCACCCTCGTACGAGCGGATGGTCTGATAGAGGATCCCCTGCGGCACCGAGCCCTCGGGGGCCTCCGGGGCCTGATAGAGGTTCATCAGGGCCGCGCTGGCCACGACGCCCTTGCCGGCCGCCAGTTCGCGGCCGCAGAGCTTGGGCACCGCGGTGGCGCCGTCGGCCTTCTGCTGCTCGCGTTTCATGTCGCCCGGCATCTGGAAGAACGCCGAGGCGGGAATCGTCTGCGCCGCCGACGGTGACGGCGCGCTGCCGGCGGCGGCCACCGCGGACGGCGGGCTCGAAGCCGGTGGGGTCTCGGCGCGGCCGTTCGAGCTGCACGCGGCGGCGGTCGCGGCCACGAGCAGCAAGGGCAGGGCGCGGCGAAGCGGTCGCAAAGACATGTCTTCTCTCATTCCCCGTTCAGCGCCAGACCATGTAGCGCACGGATTGCGGGCGGGGC
This sequence comes from Paractinoplanes lichenicola, assembly GCF_016785085.1. Lineage (GTDB taxonomy): Bacteria > Actinomycetota > Actinomycetes > Mycobacteriales > Micromonosporaceae > Actinoplanes > Actinoplanes lichenicola. Next base: position 680,297 of record NZ_JAENHO010000001.1, on the reverse strand, counting down.
TCGATGTAGTCGACCTCGTAGAGCACGCGGAACCGGGTGCCGGCGGGGACGCCGGTGGCGATCACCCCACGCGAACACACCCGTACGGGCTCGGTGTAGGTGGGGTCGCGCCCGTCGGCCGACAGCAGGGCCACCAGGAAGGTCTGGCACGTGTCGGCGGGCCGGGCGGCGTCACGCACGCCCGAGACGGCGATGGTGGTGCACCGGGAGTCGATCGGAGCCGAGGCAACCCGGCCGGCGGCGTAGAAGTCGGTGGCAGGCCGGGTCGGGGCGCAGCGTGGGGTGCTCGCGGTGGCGGCCGCGGCGGGCGAGATCACGGCAGCGCCCGCCGCGGCGACAGTGAGGACGGAGGCAAGTATCTTCATGACCCCACCGTCCGCCCGCGGCCACCCCGCTTACCGGATCTTGGGGCGGGCTGGCACATTCCAGGGAGACGGCGCATGCGTGAGTGGGACAGCCGCCGGGCAGCAGCTGTGGGCCGTCGACCTGCGTGGCGAGCGCCCGGCCCGCCGGTTGACCGCCGACACCGGCGACTCGCGGTTTTATCAGACCCAGTACGACCTGGTCGTCGCCGAGGGCCGGGTGCACTGGGTGGCGGCCGGGCCCGACGACGACACCGAAGTGCGGTCGGTCGCGCTCACCGGGGGCGCAGTCCGGACCCGTACGGTGGAAGGAAGCTGGGCGTTGACGGGCTGGCCCTGGATGGTCGACGGCCTGGCCGACGTCTCGGGCGCCGGGCGGCTGCGCAACCAGGTGACCGGCGAGGAACGCGCCATGCCCGCGACCCGGCTCAGCGAGACCGCCTGCAGCCCGCTGTGGTGCCGGGCCGTCTCGCTCGACGAGGACGGGTACCCCAAGATCGAGGTCGTGCGCACCGACGGCAATGATCGCCGCCTGGTCGCCAGGGAAACGGCCCGTACGGTGATCTCGGACGTCGCGGTGCTGGGCCGCTTCGAGGTGTTCGCCCGGGTGACCGCCGCCTCCGAGCTGAGCGGGCGCGACGAGCTGCTGATCTACGACATCGAGACCAACCGCACCGTACGGATCAGCCCCGAGGCCACCGACGTCTGGTATCGCAACGGCGTGCTGTGGTGGTCGACGGGCAACGCCGAGTCGTTCCTGCGGCACGCGTTGGACCTCCGCACAGTCTAAATTCGACGGTCTTGACACGGTCGGGCATGGTTGCCGGGTGCTGGAGACGATCCCGGACCTGTTGCGTCGTCACGCTGCCGAGCGGCCGGACCACGCTGCGTACGACGAGTTGACGTTCGGCCGGTTGGAGGAGCGGACCCGGTGGTTCGCGGCCGGGCTGGCCGCTCGCGGGCATCGGCGGGGCGAGCCCGTGCTGATCAGCCTGCCCGCCGGGCCCGACCTGGCCGTGGCGGTGCTCGGAACCGTACGGGCGGCCGGGATCGGGGTGCCGGTCAACCCCCGGGCGTCCACCGCCGAGCTGGCCGCCTTCACCGAGGACTGCCACCCGGCCGTAGTGGTGGGCGCGCACGGCGTCACCGTCGACGACCTGGTCGAGGCCGGTCGGGGCGGGACGGCCCGCGACGACCTGGGCGCGGACGAGGACACGTGGATCCACTACACGTCGGGCAGCACCGGGCGGCCCAAGGGCGTGGTGTCGAGCCAGGGCGTGTGGCTGTCCAACACCCGGCGAATGTTCGTCGACCACCTGGGTATGACCGCGAACGATCACCTGCTGTGGCCGCTGCCGATGTTCCACGCGCTCGGGCACGCGCGCTGCGTGCTCGGCGTCCTGGTGCTCGGGGCGCGGGCGACGATCCTCGACCACCCGTCCGAGGGCGAGCTGATCGAGGCCCTGGAACGGGTGCGGCCGACCGTGCTGACCGGCGTCCCGACGACGTACCACAGTCTGCTGGCGGCTCTGAAGGACAGAACCCTCGACGTGCCGACGCTCAAGATGTGCGTCACCGGGGGTGCGCCCTGCCCGCCGGCCCTGCGCGTCGCGGTGCGCCGGGCCCTGGGGGCGCCGCTGGTCAACAGCTACGGCAGCACCGAGACGTGCGGCTCGATCGCGATGGAGCAGCCGGGTCAGCAGATCGTGGCCGACGGCTCGGTCGGGCGGCCGCTGGCCCCGGTGCGGATCAGCGCCGAGGGCGAGGTGCTGGTCGGCGGCCCGGTCATGCGGGGCTATCGCGGGCAGCCCGACCTGGACGGCTGGTATCGCACCGGGGACCTGGGCCGGTTCGAGGGCGACCAGCTCGTGCTGACCGGGCGGGCCGGCGACCTGATCATCCGGGGCGGGGCGAACGTGCACCCGGCCGAGATCGAGAATGTGCTGCGGGAGCTGCCGGGGGTGGCCGACGTGGCCGTGGCCGGGCGGCCGCACCACCGGCTCGGGCAGGTCGCCGTGGCCTATGTGGTGCCTGCGGACAGATACGTCGACCCGAGCGCGCTGCTCAAGGACGTACGGAAGAGGATGTCCGCGGCCAAGGCGCCCGACGAGATCCATCTGATCACGGAAATCCCGCGCACCGCATCCGGGAAGGTGATCAGGCATGAACTAAAGAGCGACAAATCGGTCGCTCAGGATCCGATCGCGATCGTGGCCATGGCCTGCCGTTACCCGGGTGGGGTGACGTCGCCGGAGGACCTGTGGGCGCTGGTCGACAAGGAGATCGACGCGATCACGCCGTTCCCGCAGGACCGCGGCTGGGATCCGGACCTCTACGACCCCGACCCGGACGCGGCCGGCCACACGTACGCCCAAGCGGGCGGCTTCCTCGACAACGTGACCGATTTCGATCCCACACCGTTCGGGATCGGCCCGGTCGAGGCGCTGGCCATGGACCCGCAGCAGCGGCTACTGCTCGAGACGGCGTGGGAGCTGTGGGAGCGCGCCGGAATCGACCCGGCCACCGTGCGCGGCAGCGACACCGGCACGTACGTGGGCCTGATGTATCGCGACTACGCCGGGCGCGCCGAGGAGCCGAGCGCCGAACTGGAGAGCCACCTCGGGCTGGGCTCGGCCGGCAGCGTGGCGTCGGGCCGGATCGCCTACACGTTCGGGCTCACCGGCCCGGCCGTCACGATCGACACCGCCTGCTCGTCCTCGCTGGTCGCGCTGCACCAGGCCGCCCGGGCCCTGCGCGCCGGGGACTGCGCGCTGGCGGTCGCGGGCGGCGCCACGGTGATGGCCACCCCGGCCCCGTTCGTCGCCTTCAGCCGGCTGCGCGGGCTCGCCCCGGACGGCCGGGTCAAGGCGTTCTCGGCCGACGCGGACGGCACGGTCTGGTCCGAGGGCGCCGGGTTGCTGCTGCTCGAACGGCTCTCCGACGCGCAGCGGCACGGCCACCCCGTGCTCGGCCTGCTGCGCGGCTCGGCGGTCGGCTCCGACGGCGCCTCCAACGGGCTGGCCGCCCCGCACGGCCCGGCCCAGCAGCGGGTGATCCGGGCCGCCCTGGCCGACGCGGGCCTGACCGCCGCCGACGTGGACGCGGTCGAGGCGCACGGCACCGGCACGCTGCTGGGTGACCCGATCGAGGCGCAGGCGTTGCTGGCCACCTACGGCCGCGACCGGCCCGCGGGCCGCCCGCTGTGGCTGGGCTCGATCAAGTCGAACGTCGGCCACACCCAGGCCGCGGCCGGGGTCGCCGGGGTGATCAAGATGGTCGAGGCGATGCGGCACGACCGGCTGCCCCGCACCCTGCACGTCGACCGGCCCAACCCGCACGTCGACTGGACCGCCGGCGACGCCACGCTGCTGACCGACGCCCGCGACTGGCCCGCGTCGCCGGCGCCGCGCCGGGCCGGGGTGTCGGCGTTCGGCATCTCGGGCACGAACGCGCACGTCATCCTCGAGGAGGCGCCGGCGTCTCCGGCGCGTGACAACAAACTCGCCGACGGTCCGTTGCTGGTGTCCGCGGCCGACGCGATCACGTTGCGGCGGCAGGCCGAGCGCCTGCTGTCGCACGGTGGCTTGTCGCCCGCGGCGCTCGGGGTCAAGGCGGCGCAACGCTTCCGGGCGGCGGGAACCCGGGACGCGCTGGTCGCCCTGGCTCGCGGGCACGCGCATCCGGAGCTGGTCACCGGTGACGGGCGGCCCGCGGGCAAGGTCGCGTTCGCGTTCCCGGGGCAGGGCGCGCAACGGCCGGGTGCGCTGCCCCACGAGGTCTTCCGGTCCGCGTTCGCCGAGGCGATGGACGCCCTGGGCAATCCAGATCAAGACCTTTCCCGTACGGAGTATGTCCAGCCCTTCCTGTTCGCGTACGGCGTGGCCGCATACCGGCAGCTGACGGCCTGGGGCGTGCGGCCGGACGTGCTGGTCGGGCACTCGATCGGCGAGCTGGCGGTGGCCCACGTGGCCGGCATCCTGACCCTGGCCGACGCCGCGACCCTCGTGTCGGCCCGCGCCCGGCTGATGGGTGCGCTGCCCGCTGGCGGGGCGATGATCGCCGTGGACGCCTCCGAGGCCGAAATCCGCCCGCTGCTGACCCCGGGCGTCGACGTGGCCGCGATCAACGGGCCCCGCTCGGTCGTGATCTCCGGCGACACCGCGGCGGTCGAGGCGCTCGCCGCCTCCCTGCGGGAGAACGGCCACCGGACCACGGCCCTGCGGGTCAGTCACGCTTTCCATTCCGTACGGATGGAGCCCGTGCTCGCCGAGTTCGAGCGGGTCGCGGCCACGATCCCGTACGGGGAACCGGTTGTGCCGATCCTCTCCACGGTGACCGGCCGGTTGGCCGTGGGCGACGACCTGCGCTCGGCCGGATATTGGACGCGGCAGATCCGGCAGCCGGTGCGCTTCGGCGACGCCGTGGCCGCCCTGCCCGCCCTGGTCGTCGAGATGAGCCCGGCGGCGTCGCTGACCCCGCTGATCCCGCAGGGGGTGCTCGTGGCGTCGCAGGCGGGGGCGGCCGCGCTGTGGGCCCACGGGGTGAACCTCGACCGGGCCGCCCTGCTCGGGCCCGCGGACGCCCGGACGGCCGCGAACTTGCCCACCTATCCGTTCAACCGTAAGCGCTTCTGGCTGTCGTCGACCGCGCGCCGCGTGCCCGCCGGCCTGGACACGGTGGTCGAGGTGCCCGGCAGCGGCGAGCACGTGGCCACCGCCCACTTGTCGCCCGAGACCCACCCGTGGCTGCGCGACCACCGGATCGGCGGCGAGACAATCGTGCCCGGCACGCTCTTCGTCGAGCTGGCCACGGCGTTCGGCGAACGGGCGGGCCTGCCCGTGCTCGACGACCTGACCATCACCCGCCCACTCCCGGTCACCGACGACGAGATCGAGCTGCGCTTGGTGCTGCGTGACGGCACTTTGGAGATCTACGCGGGCGACGACCTGCACGCTTCGGGTCACTGCTCGCCGCGCACGGACTCGGCTTCGTCCTGGGACTGGGCCGCGGCGTGGCCGCCTGCCGCGGAAGCGCTGGACCTGGCCGGGCTCTACGACGATGGTGACTACGGGCCCGCCTTCCAGGGTGTGACCGCGGCCTGGCGTGTCGGCGACACTGTTTACGCCGAGGTCAGGCTGCCCGCCGCTGCCGGGGGACGGTCGGGGCTGCACCCGGCGCTGCTGGACGCGGCCCTGCACCCGGCCCGCCTGGCCGCCGAGCGGGACGCCACGCCCCGGTTGCCGTTCGTCTGGTCGGGCGTGCGTCGCTACGGCTCCGGTACGCCCGCGGCTCGGGTCCGGCTGACCTTGAGCGGGCCGGACACGCTGGGCGTGCAGCTGGCCGAGCCGTCGGGGCGGCCGCTGCTGGAGGTGTCCCGGCTGACCCTGCGGCCGCTGCCCGTCCCGCTCCATCGGCCGGTGTGGACGCACGACCCCGGTCCCGCGCGGACATCCGACCCCGTTCCGGTGCGGACACCTGACTTCGTTGCCGCTCGGACACCGGCTGAGGTCCACGAGCAGTTCTGGTCCGCCGCGACCCGCCTGCGCGAGGCGCTGAGCGGGCCCGACCGGGTCGTGGTCGAGGACACCTCGCCGGTCGTCGCGGCCCTGGCCCGGGTCGCCGCCGCCGAATACCCGGGTCAGGTCGAAGGAGCTGAAGTGCCGCGGCTGGTGCGAGCCACCACCGACGGCCCGGCCACCGGCTTCGGGGACGGGTCGGTGCTGATCACCGGCGGATCCGGGGCGCTGGCCGGGGTGCTGGCCCGGCACCTGGTCGCGAAGCACGGCGTCAAGCATCTGCTGATGGTCAGCCGCAGCGGCACGCCCTTCGAGGCGCCCGGCGCAACCGTCACCGTACGGGCCGCCGACGTCGCCGACCGGGACGCGCTGGCCGCCGTGCTGGCCGAGGCCGACCCGCCGGTCACCGCCGTCGTGCACACGGCCGGCGTGATCGACGACGGCCCGCTGGCCACCCTCACCCGCGAACGCGCCGACGCCGTGCTCCGACCCAAGGTGGACGCGGCCTGGCACCTCGACGAGCTGACCGGCGACCTGGCCGCGTTCGTGCTCTGCTCGTCCGCCTCGGGCCTGCTCGGCAACGCCGGCCAGGCCGCCTACGCCGCCGGCAATGCCTTCCTCGACGACCTGGCCCGCCGCCGCCACTCCGCCGGGAAGCCCGCACTCTCACTGGCCTGGGGACCGCTCGCACTCGACGGGGGCATGCCCATTTCCCGTACGCGGATCCGCCCGATGACGCCGTCCGAGGTGACCGCCGCCTTCGACGCCGCGCTGCGCTCCGACGAGCCGGTGCTGGCCCCGCTGCACCTGCCGTCCCGGGCCCCCGCCGCCCCGGCCCCCGTCGTCGCCCGGCCCGACCTGGGCGCCCTCACCGGCGACGAGCTGACGGCCGCCCTCGAGACCCTGGTCCGCGACGAGGTGGCAGCCGAACTCGGCCAGGCCGACGCCACGACCGTCGACGTGCGGGGCGCGTTCACCGACCAGGGCCTCGACTCGGTCAGCTCGATCCAGCTGCGAACCCGCCTGGTCGCCGCGACCGGGGTCGCGATGCCGGCCACCGTCGTCTTCGACCACCCGACTCCCGCCGCCCTGGCCGCGTGGATCGCGGGGGAGCTGAGCAAGGCGGCCACGGCTACGCCCTCGCCCACCCCGGTCGCGCCCTCACGGGCCGCAGCTTCTCCGGTGGCGGCTTCTCCGGTCGCGGCTTCCGCTCCCTGGGCCTCCGCCTACTCGGTGCCCGCAGTGGAGCTGGAGCACTCGCTGCCCGAGATGTTCTACGCGATCGCCGACGCCGACCCCCGCCTCGCCGTCAACCTGCTGATCAGCGCCTCCGGTCTCCCGGTAGCCGACCGGACCGCCCCGCCGTTGTCCCTCGCCCGCCGCGACGATGCCGGAACCAGCCCGGCGATCGTCGGCGTCCCGTCGCTCGGCCCGGCCGGGGCGGCCGAGTTCCACGGCCTGACCCGCACGCTGGGCGGCGCCTCGGTGCTGACCTTGCCCGGCTTCGCGACCCGCGCCCACCTGCCCGAGACCCGCGAAGACCTGTTCGACCACCTGACAGCCGCAGCCCGTACAGCGGCCGGCGACCGTCCGCTCGTGCTGGTCGGCCGGTCCAGCGGCGGCCTGCTGGCCCACGCGGTGGCCGCCCGCCTGGAAGCCGCGGGCACCCCGGCCTCGGCGCTGGTGCTGCTGGACACGTACGAGGTGGATCTGGGCTTTGACGCCGCGAAGTGGGTGGCCGCCCTGATCACGGACGGCCTGGGTCGCCTGCGGGGTCATCTCGACCAGACCGCGATGCTGACGGTCGGCACCTATCTGCGCCTGATGCACGGCTGGCGCCCCGGCCCGCTGACCACGCCGACCCTGCTGATCGCGGCCTCCGCACCGCGCGCCGGCATGCCCGCGGGGGAGTGGCGGGCGACCCGCTCCGGCCCCCACCAGCGGGTCGAGGTGCCCGGCGACCACTTCACGATGCTCGACCACCCCGACGCGATCGCGGCCGCGATTCGCACGTTCGTGAACTCGCGGTAACGATGGGAGGGCAGCCGGACATGGGGTGAGCGTGAACGACGAGGAACGCTTCCGACGCGCGTACGAGCGTGACTTCGACTCCCTGCTCGCGTTCGCGACGCGGCGGGTGGAGCAGCCCGCCGACGCGGCCGACGTGGTCGCCGAGACCTTCCTGGTGGCCTGGCGCCGCCGTACGGAGGTGCCCGCCGACGACGAGACCCGGCTCTGGTTGTACGGCGTGGCCCGCCTGGTGCTGTCCAATCATCATCGGGCCGGGCTGCGCCGGGAGCGGCTGGGGGCCCGGCTGCGCCGCCGGTTGTCGCTGGCCACCAGGGATCCGAGCGCCGAGGTGACCGAGCGGCTGGCCGTGCACGACGCGCTGGCCCGGCTGGGCGACCTCGACCGCGAGGTGCTGACGCTGACCGTGTGGGAGGAGCTCAAGCCCCGCGAGGCGGCGGTCGTGCTCGGGATCAGCGCCGCGGCGGTCCGCACCCGGCTCTCCCGGGCCCGCGCGAGGGTCCGCGAGATTCTCGGTGACGATCCGCGCTACGACGGACATGTGCTGGACGTCCTGACCGCAATCACCCCGGAGGAGGGCCGATGACCGAGGACATGATCGATGAGGTGATCCGCGCGGCTGACCCGTACCGCCGGATCGACGTGGGCGCGGAGAAGCAAGCTCTCCTGGAGGAGATCATGGGCGACCAGCCCCGTTTTTCCCTGATCCGACGGCTCGGACCGGCCCTGGCCGCGGCCGCCGCCGTCACCGGCTTGCTGGCGGTCACGTTCGTCATGCGCGACGACCCCGCCGCCCCGGCCGGCCCCGAGGCGGCCCCCGCCACTTCGCTGCCCGCCACCGCCGGCAAGGGCGCCCGGTTCTCGCCGGTGGCCCTCGCGGCGGCTGAGAGGAACCCGCGCCTGCTGATCGACGAGCCCGGCTGGACGGCCGACCACGTCTATGGCTTCACCGAGGACTCCGGCACGATCAACTTCGTCAAGGGCAAGCGCAGCCTGGAGATGAACTGGTATCCGGCCGACGGCTACGACGACCGGCACCGCGACCGCGAGAACGTCAGCAAGCCCGAGGCCACCACGGTCGCCGGGTGGGACGCCGACGTCTTCACGTACAGCAAGGACGACTTCGCGGCGATGACCGAGCCCCACGGCGGCAGCTTCGTCGAGCTGCGGACCGGCGGCGGCTGGACCAGGGCGACCTTCGACCAGACGATCGCCAAGGTCAAGCAGGTCGACGTGGAGACCTGGCTGGCCGCGCTGCCCGCGAGCATCGTCACCCCCGAACGCGAGGACGAGGCGCTCGACAAGGTGCTGGCCGACATCCCGCTGCCGCCCGGCTTCGACAAGTCGGTGCTGAGCGGGCTCGGCGTCAACGACCCCTACCAGTTCGGGGCCCAGGTCACCGGCCCGGTCGCCTGCGGCTGGCTCGAGGAGCACGCGCGGGCGAAGCAGGCCGGCGACTCTGCCGCGCTGGCCAAGGCGACTCAGGCACTGCGCGGCACCCACAACTGGAAGGTCCTCAAGGAGATGGAGGCGCCGGGCGACTGGTCCGAGGTGCTCTGGGAGTACGCGGACAAGGCCGTGGCCGGCCAGGAGCCCCGCGGCTACAAGGAGGGCTTGGGCTGCAAGTAGCCCGCCAGGGCCCGGAAGGCGTCGGCGGGGAAGGCGGTGTTGTCGCCGCCGTTGAGCACCTGGATCGCCACCTCGTCGGCGCCGGCCTGGTAGTGCTTCTCGAGGCCGGCCGCGACCTGCTCGGCCGTGCCCCACGGGATCACGGCGTCGATCAGCCGGTCGCTGCCGGCGTCGGCCAGGTCGGCGTCGGTCCAGCCGAGCCGGCGCAGGTTGTTGGTGTAGTTCGGCAGCGTGAGATAGCCGGCGGTGTATTGCCGGGCGATCGCCCGCGCGCGGTCGGGGTCCGGCTCGACGACCACGGCCACCTCGGGCGCGAGCAGGCGGTCGGGGCCGAGCGTCGCGCGGGCCTCGGCGGTGTGCTCGGGGGTCGTGAAATACGGGTGGGCGCCGGCCGAACGGTCGCGGGAGAGCTCGAGCATCTTCGGCCCGAGCGCGGCCAGCACGCGGCGCTCGGGGGCCAGGCCGGCCTCGTCGAGGGCGTCGAGATATTCGACCATCTTGGAGTACGGCTTGCGGTAGCGGGCGCCGTCCCCGTCGACCAGCACGGCGTGGCTGGTGCCGAGCCCGAGCAGGAACCGGCCGGGGTGGGCCTTCTCCGCGTCCTCGGTCAGCGCCGCGACCTCGGCCGGCGTCGTGTGCCAGATGGAGGCGATCCCGGTGGCGACGCCGATGCTCCGGGTGCCGTCCAGCAGCTCCCGGAAGCGAGTGGGAATCTGCTCGTCGAAGCCCGCGGAGAACCAGATCCGCGAGTAACCGAGCTCCTCGAGTTCGATCGCGGCCTCGCGGGCGGCCTGCGGGCTCTCGGCGCCGAGGAAGAACGGTTGCCACACGCTGACGATTCTCTGTGTCATACCCGAACAGTACGTCGCAAATGTGTCAGCGGATCGTGAGGCCGCCGTCGACGGGGAACGTGGCGCCGGTCGCGTAGCGGGACTCGTCGGAGGCCAGGAAGACGGCGATGCCGATCAGGTCGTCGGGGGTGCCGATGCGGCCGATCGGGGCGCCGGCCAGCAGCGCCGCGTGGATGTCGTCGTCGGCCAGCAGGGGCTCGATCAGCGGGGTGCGGGTGGTGCCGGGCACGATGATGTTGGCCCGGACGTTCCGATCGGCGTAGTCGGCCGCGACGATGCGGGCCAGCGCCATCATTCCGGCTTTCGAGGCCCCGTACGCGGTGTTGCCCGCACCCGACATGGTCAGCCCGGTCGGCGAGCCGCACAGGATCAACGACCCGGCCGGGGCCGCACACAGGGCGCCGATCGCGTGCTTGACGCAGAGGAACGCCCCGGTCAGGTTGACCGCGATCGTGGAGTCCCAGGTCTCCAGCGTCACATCGCCGATCGGACCGTCGACGTCGTGCAGCTGCTGCCCCGCACAGACGTAGACGAAATCGGCCGGCCGCCCCCACGTGCCGAACGCCGCCGACACCTCGGGCTCACTGGTGACGTCGGCCGGCAGAGCGATCGCCCTGTCACCCAGCTCGGCGGCCAGCTTGTCGAGGCCCGGCCCCGGCCGGTCGAGCAGACCGACAAAGGCCCCCTCGGCCGCGAACGCCCGGCACGCGGCCGCCCCGATCCCCCCAGCCGCCCCCGTGACGACACCGGACTTCCCGCTCAGCCTGGACATGCGACTGCTCCTGTTCGACAACGAGTTTGGTTGGTGGCCGGCGCCCGATGGGTGGCGAGGTAAACCCGGACATGCGGCTACTCCTGCTCGACAACAAGATGGCCGTGCCCGGCGACCACATGCCCGAGAATCTCGAACGGTTCCCGACCAAGATTGGCCACCAGCGTCATCGGCACGGGTCCGCCGAGGACGGTGGCGGCAAGCACATCGGGGTGGCCCGTCGGCAGATCGACGAAGGGCCGTCCCCTCAGCGCCCCGAGCCGAGCCAGCAGCACGCCGGGTGAGGTCATGCCATACGAAGAGAGCGCCGCGCCGGGTGAGGCCGTGACGACCAGGCCTGTGTTCGAGACCCCGCGCGGGCGGTGCGGAGAGGGCGGCGCCTCGGCTGGGGCGGGCCGGGCGTTGGACGGGCCGTCCGTAGCCAGCAGCACTTCCAGCGCCTCGGCCCCGCGCAGCCCTAGCAGCGCGCCGAGCAGATAGGTGGCGCCGAGCGGCTCGGTCTCGCGGTCGTCGGGCGGATCGTCCGGCGTGGCGGGGCAGTTCGCGTCAACCCGACGGCGGAAGGCCAGCGGCCCCACGACGATCGGCCGCCCCGGCAGGATGCGGCGGGCCGTCGCGATCATCGCGGGCATGGCCCGGGCCGTGGCCAGGATCGAGGCGTCGTCGCTGTGGTGGGCCTGAGCGGTGATCGGGAAGGTGCAGAAGTCCCAGTCGCCGATCTCGTCGAGCCGGTTCAGCTCGGCCAGGTGAGCCCGCGAGCCGCCGCCCACCGCCGCCGCGCAGCCATGTTCGCGCAGCACCGACCGGACCAGCTCGACCGAGCCGGGCGCGGTGGTGTGCGTCTCCGGGTCGAAAACCGCGACCCGCCGCAGGCCGGGACGCCCCGCCAAAACCCGCGCACCCGCAGCAAGCTCGTCGGGCCCCCGGCCGATCAGAGCCACCGAGACCGGATCGTGGCCAGCTGGAGCGGGAAGGAGTTGGGTGGAGCCGCCCGGGCCGCGGGAGGTGGGGTCGTGCCCGGCCGGGGCGGGTGGGATATGGGCGTGGCTGAGCGAGGAGGCGCTGTGGCCGGTCAATGACAGCCTGACTGCGCCGCGGCCGACCAGCGAGATCACGGGTACAAGGCTGGGGCGGGCGCGGATCGTGACCGCCTGCACCACTTCTTCACCCGCGTGGCGACGGAGTGGCTGCGGGTCGCTCAGGGGCGGGCAGTAGCTTTTCCACCCCGGATCAGACCAGTTCCGATGGTCCTCCATCTCGAAGGCCGGCCCCTCGAGCAGAATCTCCACCGGGCATCCCACGTCGTACTGCAGCCGCCGGAAGCCGCTGGCCGGCGTCCCCGGGTTGATGGCCATGCCGAAGACGCCCGGCCCGGTGTCGGTGTGAAAATCAACTCCGGCCAGCGAGAGCGGATGCAGCAGGCAAACCCCGACACGCCGGCTGTCGAAGTCGCGCAGCACCCGCCCGCGCATCGTGAACCGGATCTCGCCGGGGGCCACCGAGACCCGCCCGCTCCAGGCGAAGACGTCCCCGTGCGTACCGCTCAAGGCGGCCGCCGAGCCGTCGACGGAAGCGTCTACAGAGGCCGGGAACGTGCCCCACGAGGCGTCCCGCGCGGCCACGGTGATGGCGTCGAGCACCCGATGCCCGTGGATGCGCAGGTCACGCAGCGCGCCGCCGTCGAGGGTGAGGCTTGCGCCCGGGGCGCGCAGGGTGGCCAAGGCTCAGCTCTCGAGCCGGGCCCAGACCGCCCGCGAGTCGGCCAGGTGCTCGTTCATCGCCGACTCGGCGCCCTCGGCGTCGGCGGCCACGATGCGTTCGAGGATCTGGGCGTGCGCGCGCAGGGCCTTCGTCGGCCGCCCGGCCGAGCCCAGCGTCTTGCGGCGGATCTCGAGCAGCGCGGGCTCGATCGAGTCGATGATGACGACGAAGAGCGGGTTGCCGGTGGCCACCGCGATCTCCCGATGAAAGGCCACGTCGAGGCTCGATGCCAGTTCGACGTCGTTCTTGGCCTTCTTCATCTGTTCGTGCAGCTCGCGCAGGCGGTCGAGGTCGGCCGGTTGCGCGGCCCGGGCGGCGATCCGGGCCACCCGGGTCTCGAGCATTTCCCGTACGTCGTTGATCTGGTCGTAGTGAAGAGCATCCGAGCCGGCGCGCGAACCCTGGACGAACAGGCGCAGCGTCTGGCTGGCCGTCTCGACCCCGACCCGGGCCACGATCGCCCCGCTGCCCGTACGCACGTCGAGCACACCCTTGGCGGCCAGCGACCGCAGCGCCTCGCGGACGACCGTGCGCGACACCCCGAACTTGATGCCCAGATCACGCTCGGAGGGCAGCCGCTCGCCGGGCTTGAGCGCGTTGCTCGTGATCATCTGCAGCACACTGTCGGTGACACGGTCCGACAGGGTCGGGCTGCGCTCGAGCGTCGGGAACTGCACGTCTTCGGAGGTCAACGGTCCGCCTTTCCAGGTCTGTGGCATTCCATCATGCCAAATGCATCAGGGAATGGACAGGCCGTCGTTGACGCAGCGCAACACGGGCGCCGTCGTCAGGTCCGCCGCCGCGAGCGCCTTCCCGGACCGTACGGTGAATCGGGTCTGCTCTTCCGGCAGCAGTGTGACCAGCATGGTGTCCACCGTGGCCGCCGGGTCGAGCCGATCGGGGAACAGGCACAGCTCCCGCAGCAGGGTGTGGGCCTTGACCTCGACGACGTAACCTCCCGGCGCGGGAACGCAGGACGCGGTGAGACGGGCGACCGGGAGGCCGAGGTCGGGCAGCCAATCGGCCGTCTCCCCGTCGAAGGTCGCGCGGACGAAGGCCGACGTCAGCGTGGGGATCCGCAGGGCCGAGCGGGGCTGGCAGTCGACGTCGACGAGCACCGACTCGAGCACCGTGCCGGCGAGGTCGTACCGGGTCACCGTGGCGGTCCCGGTCCACGGGGCGTCGGTGTCGTTGACCACCACCAGGTCCGGGTCGAGCCCGATCAGCCGCGGCCGGTACGCGTCCCGCAGCGCGTACCAGGCGGGTTTCAACCGTCCGTCCCCGTCGACCACCGACCACGACGGCCCGGCCCAGCAGTCGTTGAGCTGCCACCAGATCGCGCCCATGCACGTCGGCCGGGCCGCCCGCAGATGCTCGACCCCCACCCGTACGGCTCGGGCCTGCACCACCTGGGTGCGGAAGTGCGCGTCGTCCGGTGACCGGAAGTGCTCGGTCAGCCCGCGGGCGAGCTTGGCGTGCCCGTCGGCCGCCTTCTGATGTCCCTCGGCCGCGTCACCGATGCCGCGCACAACGGTCGACCACGCCGGCGGCCCCTGATAGCCGAACTCGGCGGCGAACCGGGGCGTACGGTCGCGGTAGGCCAGGTAGTCCTTGTCGTTCCACACGTCCCACAGGTGGCTCACCCCGTGCCGGTCGTCGTTGGGGTGCAGGTCTTGCGAGCCGGACCACGGGCTGCCGGCCCAGTACGGTCGCGCCGGGTCGAGCTCGGCCACCAGCCGCGGTAACAGGTCGAGGTAGTAGCCGGCGCCCCACGCCCGGCCCTGCAACTGCGCGGGCCACCCCCAATCCTCGTACCCCCAAAGGTTTTCGTTGTTGCCGTTCCACAGCACGAGGCTCGGATGCGGGGCCAGCCGCACGATCTGCTCGCGCGCCTCGGCCTCGACCTCACCCGCGAGCCACTTGTCCTCCGGATAGGCCGCGCAGGCGAAGAGGAAGTCCTGCCACACCAGCAGCCCAACCTCGTCGCAGACGTCGTAGAAGTCGTCACTCTCGTACAGCCCGCCACCCCACACCCGTACGAGGTTGACGTTGGCCTCGAGTGCCTGACCGAGCCGCTCGCGATAGTCCTGCGGCGTGACGCGGCTGACGAACACATCGTCGGGGATCCAGTTGACGCCGCGGGCGAAGACCGGCTTGTCGTTGACCTTCAGCACGAACCGCGACCCGATCTCGTCCGGGCTGGTGTCCAGCTCGACGGTGCGAAAGCCGATCCGCCGCCGCCACACGTCGAGGTTGTCGCCGAGCCGGACGGTCAACTCGTACAGCGGCTGCTCGCCATGCCCGACCGGCCACCAGACCTCCGGATCCGCCACCTCCAGCACGAGTTCGGCCGTCGTGCCGTCGATTCGCGTACGGGCGGAAACTCCGGCCACGTCGGCCGACACTGTCACCTCGTCGTCGGCGGCCCGCGCGATCTCGACGGCCACGGCGACAGACCAACCCTTCCCCGTACGCCGGACGACCGGCCGGACGGAGTCGAGGCGCGCGGTGTGCCAGGTGTGCAGCTCGACCGGCCGCCAGATGCCCGCGGTGACCAGGTCGGGTCCCCAGTCCCAGCCGAAGTTGCAGGCGTTCTTGCGGATCACCGGGTAGGGCCGGTGAAAGGGATTAGGCCAGTCCTCGCCGCCCCGATCGGCCGCAAAGCGCTCGGCCGACGCGAAATGCACGCTGAGCTCGTTGCTGTCGCGCAGCAGTTCGCGCACCGGGAACCGATACGTGCGGTGCATGTTCTCGGTCGTGCCGATCACGATCCCGTTCAAGGTGATCGTCGCGACCGTGTCCAGCCCGTGGAAGACCAGGTCGGCCTGTTCCGCGGTGACGCCGGGGAAGACGGTCCGATACTCCCAGTCCGCCCAGCCGATCCACTGGCTGGTCTTCTCGTTGTCGGCCAGCAGCGGGTCCTCGATCAGCCCCGCCGCCAGCAGGTCGGTGTGGACGCAGCCGGGGACAGTGGCCGGCGCCTCCATCGGGCCGTGCAGCGTCCAGCCCGTGTCAACCTTTGATCGCACCGGTCAGCATGCCCTTCGTGAAATACCGTTGCAGGAACGGATAGACGACGAGGATCGGGGCGGTCGCGATGACGACGACGGCCATCTTGAGCGACTCGACCGGCAGGTGCGCGGTCGTCGGCGGGCCGGCCTGGTTGATGCTCTCGCCCAGCACGACGTACTGGTTGAGCACCAGCTGGATCGGCCACTTGGCGTGGTCGTTGACGTAGATCAGCGCGTTGAAGAAGTCGTTCCAGTAGCCGACCGCGTAGAACAGCGCGATGACCGCGAGCACGGCCTTGGACAGCGGCAGCGCGATGCGCACCAGCACCTGCCACTCGGAGGCGCCGTCCATCTTGGCCGAGTCGATCAGGTCGCGCGGGATCTCCATGAAGAAGTTGCGCAGCACCACGATGTTGAACGCGTTGGCCACCACCGGCAGCACCATCGACCAGTACGAGTCGAGCAGGCCGAGCGACTTGACCAGCAGATAGTTGGGGATGATGCCCGAGGTGAACAGCATCGTGCCCAGCACCGCGTAGAGGACGAACCGGCTGCCCGGGACGTCCCGGGTGCGGCTGAGCCCCCAGGCCATGCCGATCGACACCACCATCGACAGCGCCGTGCCGATCAGCGTGACCCCGATCGAGACCAGCAGCGAGCGGAGCACCACGTTGCCCGCGAAGATCGACCTGTACGCCTGCAGCGAGTAGTGCTCGGGCAGCAGCCCGGTGCCGGCGACCGTGCCGGTGTCGGCCGAGAAGCTGGTCGCCACCACGTAGACGAGCGGATAGAGCATCACCAGGACGATGGCGCCGATCACGACGGCCTTGAGCGCCTGGACGGGCCAGGACGGCCGGGCCATCCACGGCGGCCGGCTCACAGTAGTCACTAGAACAGCCCTCCCTGCCCGGCCCTTTTGGCGATCGAATTAGCCGCGATCACGAGAGCCGTGCCGACGATGCCTTTGACCAGTCCGGCCGCGGTGGCCAGCCCCCACTCCCCGCCGACAACACCGCGGAAATACCCGTACGTGTCGAGCACTTGAGCCGCGTCCGCGCCCACCGCGTGTTGTTGCAGCAGGAGTTGCTCGAAGCCGACGTTGAGCACGGTGCCCAGCCGCAGGATCAGCAGCAGGACGATGACGCTGCTGATGCCGGGCAGCGTCACGTGCCACGTACGCCGCCAGCCGCCGGCCCCGTCGACCGCGGCCGCCTCGTAGCGCTCGACCGGGATCGCCGAGATCGCCGCGAAGAAGACGATCGTGCCCCAGCCGATCTCCTTCCAGACCACCTGGGCCGTGACCAGGGCCAGGAACGTGTCGGGGTTGGCCATCACGTTCTGCTGGCCGAAGCCGAGCGCGTGCAGCAGCTCGGCCATCGGCCCGACCCCGCCGAACACGGCCTGCCAGATCGAGATGACGATGACCCAGCCGAAGAAGTGCGGCAGATAGACCACCGACTGCACCCAGCGCTTGACCCGGTCGGAGAGCAGGCTGTTGAGCAGCAGCGCGAGCAGGATCGGGGCCGGGAACGCCACGACGACCTGCAACAGGCTGATCAGCAGGGTGTTCTGCAGCGCGGTGAGGAACTCGGAGTCGGTCAGCAAGCCGGTGAAATTGCTGAAACCGACCCACGGGCTGGCCGAGAAGCCGAGGAACGGGGAGTAGTCCTTGAACGCGACCAGGTTGCCGAGGAGCGGCAGGTACTGAAAGACCGTGAAGTACAGCACGCCGGGCAGGATGAACAGATACATCCAGGGGTGCTGACGCATCCGTGATCGTTTCTTCGGCTTCTCCGGCGGCGCTGCCGTGGTTTCCCGTACGGGCTCGGCCGTGGTGAGACTCACCGCGCGTCCTGGAACTCGCGGCGTACGGCGTCGCCGCCCTGCTCCCTCCAGGTCTTGCGGAACTCCTCGAGCTCGGTCAGGGGCCGGCGACCGCTGACGAACTGCTTGAAGTTGTCCTTGACGAGGTTCTCCAGCGTGGTGCCCTTCGAGATGTTGGTCTGCGAGACCTTCGTCATCACCGGGTTCGGGATCAGGTCGGGCTGCACCTGCTCGAAATACTTCTGCACCTGCTGCGACTGGTTGGGCGGCCCGGGGATGTAGATGCTGGCCTCACCGGGGCTGGGCAGATATTGCGCGGCCAGCTCGGCCTGCCGGGCCGGGTCCTGCGACGGGGTCGGGATGCCGTCCTTGACCGTGTAGTTGTGGCCCAGCACGCCATAGTTGATCAGCGTGAACTCGGCGCTCCCGAACGGCGCCGCGAAGTAGTTGAGCACGCCGAGCAGCTCGCGGACCTTCTTCTCGTCCTTCTCCAGCTTCGACGGGATCGCGAAGATGCCGTAGCCGGCCGGCCCCTCGTAGAAACCGGGCTTGGCGCCGCTGGTGCGCCCGGGCGCGATGAACGGCCGGATGTCGGCCACCATGTCGGCCACGCCCTTGATCGGCGTGCCGCGCAGATAGGTCATCGAGGCCAGGATGTTGCCGCCGAAGAAGCCGGTCTTGCCGCTCGTCCACAGGTCCTGCGCCTCGGACCAGCCGTTGCCGACGGCGTTCGGGTGGAAGCCGCCGGCCTGATAGAGCTTGGCCAGATATTCCAGGGCGGCCGCGAACTCGTCGGTCTCGAGGTCCTTGACCAGCGTTCCGTCGCCGTTCTGGCGCCACTGGTTGGGCACGCCGAACATCGAGAGCACGAACTCCTGGTCCCACGGGGTGATCGCGCCGAACGCGTAGTTGCCGCCCTTCGAGAAGGCCTCGAGCATCGCGTAGAGCGAGTCGGCGTCGGTCGGGGCGCTCCCGCCGAGCTTGGCCAGCCAGTCGCCGCGGAACAAGGGCTGCCCGGTGTTGGCCGCCGGCACCGCGCGGGGCACGCCGAAGAGCCCGCCGCCGACCGCCGAGTTGCGCCAGGTGATCTCGGGCAGGGCGGCCAGGTTGGGGTAGTCCTTGGCCGCGGCGCCGCCGATGTATTTCGACAGCTCGATGAACGCGCCCTGCTGCACGTATTTGAGGGCGGCCGGCACCTTCTGCAGGTGCAGATAGAACACGTCCGGGATGTCGCCGCCGGCGATGTAGGTCTGCGTCTTCTGCGCGAGGTCGGCGTCCGAGACCAGGGTCGCCTTGATCCGGGCGTTGAGCTCCTTGTCGATCGCCTCCTGCCAGCGGCTGCTCGCGGGCGGGGGAGCGCCGAAGTTGATCTGCATGGTGGTGATCTCGCCGCCGGAACCGGGCGGCGTGGTCACCGTGCGGGCGGGGTCGGCCGGATATTGCGTGTACGCGGCCGGAACGCCGGGGACGGTGCTGGTGAGCTGGCCGGGCAGGGGGCTGCGGGGCGCGGCGTCGGGCAGCTTGACGCTCGCGTTGTCGCCGGAGGGCACGTTCGACTTGCCGCTTCCGCTGTCGCTGCACGCGCCCAGCGCGGCGGCGCCCGCCACCCCGGCGGTCAGGCCCAGAAAGGTCCTCCGGTTGAGGTGCTTCATGTCGGGTCACTCCTCAACGGGTGTCACTCGGTCGGATGGTATGCCGTATGCTGACATGCCAATTCGTCGAATGTAAACAGTGGATTTCCATCCAGCCGCACGAATGGAGCCGCGCCCCATGCCGCGTGTCACGATCGATCCCCGTACGCCCCGGTTTCTCGTCGACGGCGAGCCCGCGTTCCTGCTGGCCGACACGATCTGGGGCGCGTTCACCCGGCCCACCCGCGACGAGTGGCGCTCCTACCTGCGGCTGCGGCGCCGCCAGGGGTTCAACGCGCTGAACATCAACGTGCTGCCGATCCCGCACGACCGCAGCGCCTCGGCCGGCGAACGCGAGCCGTTCCTCGACGGCGACCTCGACCGGCCCGACCCCGCGTATTACGCCGAGGCCCGGTCGATGTGCGAGGAAGCGATCGAGCACGGCCTGTTGCCGATCCTGGTTGTGCTCTGGTGCAACTACGTGCCCGGCACGTGGGGTGCCGACCTCACGCCGGAGCTGGTGCTCACCGAGGAACAGACCGACGAGCACGTCGACCGGGTCATCGCCACCTTCGCCGACCTGGGCGTGCTCTTCGCGGCGAGCGGCGACGAGAACTTCACCGATCCCCGCTCGGTCGAGCGCTACGAGCGGGTGCTGCACCGGCTGCGCGACAAGGCGCCCGACAACCTGCGCACCCTGCACCCCGGCGTCTTCGTGACCCAGCCGCCGCACCTGACCGAGCTGATCGACTTCTACGCGTACCAGGCCGGTCACGACGACGAGTGGGACACCCAGCCCGCGCTTCAGGCGGCCGCCCTGCGGGAACTGCCCGTCCGGCACCCGATCGTCAGCATGGAGCCCTGCTACGAGGGCCACGGCTACGGCAAGGGCGCGGGCCGGCACACCGCGTACGACGTACGGCTGGCCTCGTGGACCTCAGTGCTGTCCGGCTCCGGCGCGGGTCTCGGCTACGGCGCCCACGGCGTCTGGTCCTGGCACCGCGCGGGCGAGCCCTTCAACGGCGAACACTTCTCCGGCACCCCGTTCCCGGCCGACGTCGCCCTCCGCTTCGACGGCGCGTGGGATGTCGGCCTCCTGCGCCGCATCGTCGAATCCCACGATCTTCACGACCTGGTTTCCCGTACGGACCTGGTGCTCGCCGACCGCAGCGGCGCCCACTTCGGTCTGGGCGCCGATCGGGCCGCGCTCTACTTGCCCCACCCGTTCGCCGTGACCCTCGACGTCGACCTGCGCGACTGGGCGGTGACGTGCTGGAACCTGGGCGCCCGCAACGAGGACCGCGCCGTCGTCCGCCACGAGAACGGCCGTACGGTCGTGGAGCAGCCGGAATACCTCTCGGACAGCTTGATCCTGTTCAGCCGGTGATCGCGTCAGTGGTTCGCGTGGTAGTGCCACGAGATCGGCTGGGCCAGCAGTTCCGTGGGATAGACGGCGATCTCGTCGATGCTGCCGGTGAAATAGCCGCCGAGGGAGGAGCCGCCCCAGCGCCAGTAGCCGGTGAAGTTCTGCGCGGTCGTGATGGTCGCGTCGGTGACCGCCTGCGCGGCGTCGACGTAGACGCGCATGCCGACCGGGCCGATCTCGGCGATGAGGTGGTGCCAGGCCCCGTCGTTGTACGCGGCCGTGGAGGTGATGGTTCTGGTGGTGCCGCTCGGATAGGCGAAGAACCGCAGCTTGCCCTGGGCGTCCATGTACAGGACACGGTCGAAGTTCTCGCCGGCCGTCGAGGGCAGGGTCTGCGACGGCGACGTCTGGAACGCGATGATGCCGCCGCCCAGCGTCGACGTCGTCTTGAACCAGCACTCGACCGTGAACGGCCCGGGGTTGGTCACCGCGACACTGTTGGCGATGGTGGTCGTCCCGTTGAACGCCATCGCGGTGGTGGCGGTCAGGCCCTGCTGCGGGCCCTGCAGCGCACCGGGCATCCCGGCGCTGAGCGGCGCGGGTCCCATCGCGTTGGCGACCTCGGTCGCGGACAGCACCCGCCGGTGGATCCGCACCTCGTCGACGCGCCCGATGAAGAAGTCGGCGGGAACGGCGTTGTACTGGGCCCGCCCGATGCGTAGCCGCCCGGTCTGGTTGGGGGTCAACGTGTGCGAGACGCTGCCCTGGCTGACACCGTTGACGTAGAGGGTCAGTGTGCCGGCCGAGCTGTCGAAGACACCGGCGAGATGAGTCCAGGCATAGGGCGTCGCGGTTCCGGGCGCCACGATCGCATCGGTGCCGGTGCCGGCGATGTCGTAGCCCGGCATCGCGAAGGCCCAGCGGTTGTTCTTGGTCTGCAGGAAGAAGCCGCTGAGCTGGTTGCCGTCCTGGCTCACCGCCGTCCTGCTGCCGGAGCCGCTCGTGCTGGTCGGAAAGACCCAGGCCATGACGCTGAAGCTGGCCGTGGTGTCGACGGCCGTCGTCGCGCCGGAGGCGAAGGAGTTGGCCGTGCCGTCGAACGACAGCGCGGGCCCGTTGTGTCCGAGCGCGGTCCAGGTCGCCGCGGCCGACAGCGTCAGGGTGTTGCCGTTGCCGCTGCCGTCGCGGCTCGTCGTGCCGCTGTTCTCCTGCAGGTGAAACACGCCGGTCGGGTTGTCGGTGTAGAGACCGGCCACTTCCGCGGCGGGCAGGGCGCGGCGGTAGGCCAGCACCGACTCGATCCGGCCGGGCCAGGGCTCCCGCCAGCCGCCACCGGCGAGCAGCCGGCCGAGTTGGAACGCCCCACCGGCCGACCAGGTGCTGGTGTGCGCCGCGGTCGCCGCGAGCGCCCCGTTGACGTACAGCCGCAGCTGCGCCCCGGCCTGGCTCGGGTCGAACACCGCGGCCAGCTGGGTCCACGTCTGCGTGACCGCGGCGGCCGGGGACACCGCGCTGTCGAAGGCCGGGGCGGCGGCGTCCGCGGCCGACATCGCGAAGGCCCAGCTGCCCGAGCTGAGCCCCAGGCCGAAGGCCGACGCCTGGGAACCTCCCTGGCTGCCGACCCAGGCGTTCGACGACGGCACCGTCGAGCCGGTCAAGTAGACCCACGCGGAGATCGTGAACGCCTTGGTGGTGTCGACCGCGGGACCCGCGCCGGCGACGTAGCCGTCGGCGGATCCGTCCAGCAGCAGCGCCCCGGTGCGCTCCCGCGACGCGGTCGTCCACGACGCGCCCGAACCCAGCGCGCCGGGATTCGCCGAACCGGAACGGTCCGTGACGGTGGCGCCCGCGGCCTCGTCGAGATCCCACCGGAGCGCGGGACCGTTGGTCGGCCCGTACGCCGTCCCGGGCTCGGACGTGCCGGCCGAGTCCGCCAGCGTCGGGGTCAACGCGGCCGACGGGGCCTCGTCCAGCCGATGCGCGATGGTCGCCGCGTCGGTGTCGGTCAGCTGCCGGGTCGTGGGGAAAGCCGCCGCCGCGGTCACCGTGCTGGTGTTCTTCACCGTGCCGCTGAACACCGCGTACGCTTCCGGCAGCAGGAATGTGCTCACCAGCAGCACCAGCGCGGCGAACCCGGCCAGCGCCGAACGGCGGCGCAGCGGTTTGCGCATGCTTGCCATATTGCGGCAATCCACCCGTAAACGCGCCGATAACGCCTCAAAGACCGGATAGCGGCAGGGCGGGCTCAGGGCCGCCGTTTCGATGCCGATCGGAAGGTTATGAAGCGCTCCTTCGGCCGCCGGCTGAGCATCGCGGTCGCCCTCCTCGCGGTGGGCGGCACGGCAATGCTGTGGAGATACGCGGACGCCTCCTTCAGCGGCAAGGCGACGAACGGCGCCAACGCCCTGACCACCGGCTCCGTCACGCTCAGCAACTCGTCCACCAGCCCGGTGATCAACGTTTCCGGCCCGATCCCGGGCAGCTACGGCACCAGCTGCCTGACGACCACCTACACCGGGTCATTGCCGGCGGAAGTCCGTCTCTACCTGCCGGCCAGCGGGCTGAGCGGCAGCCTGGGTTCCTACCTGACCCTGCAGATCAAGGAGAGCACCGGATCCTGCGCCGGTTTCACCAGCACCGCCACCCTCTACAACCCCAACGACCTCAACGCCACCGCCTACACCGTCGCCGCGTTCTCGGCCGCATCCAACAGCTACGCGACCGGCGTCAGCCGCTGGATCGCCACCACCAGCGCGACCCGCAGCTACCAGTTCAACTGGCAGCTCCAGGACGACAACATCATGACCTCCAAGTCCGCAACGATCGCCTTCACATGGGAGGCAAGGTCGACGTAGGCCCTCTGCCCCCGGTGAAGTAGCGCATCATCCGGACGAGCGTGCCGGCGTCACCGATGTTCCCGGGCACGACGGCGACCGGCACCCCACCCACGTCCCACAGCGGCACCCCGGTCTCGACCTGCCCCCGCACGGTGGCGACGCTGGCGCCGAGCCCACTCGTGGCAACCTCGGCCGAGGTGATGCCGCCCTTGGTGACAACCATTCCCACGTACGGGGCCAGTCGCGCAACGACGCCGGTAAGCGCGGCCATGACCCGCGCGCCGTCGGCCAACGTCCCGTGCTCCGCCCGCCGAACCCGCTCGGTAGTAACCACGGCAACGCCCGCTTCCCGCAGCTGCCTCCGCGCAACCTCAACAAGCGCGTCGGTGCTCGTTCTGGTGGCTCGTGCTCGCGTGGCCGCGGACGTTCCGGGGGCGTCGGTCGGCACGACCAAGTGTGGTGGCGTGTGGGCGGCCAGTGCGGCGAGCTGAGCGGTGGCGGCGGCGGTGTGCGAGCCGCAGACGATCAGCAGTCCGGGGCGGGCGGGTTTCGGGGCCGGGACCAGACGGCCGGTGACGCCGGCGAGCAGGGCTGCGAGCGGTGCCGCGCAGCGGACAACTACGTGGCGTCCGGCTTGGCGGGCCGCGGTCAGGCCGGCCAGGATCGGGATCAGGTCGGCGTCGTCGGTCACGTCGGGGACGACCACCCCGCCGTTCGGGAGGCGTAGGAGAGCCTCGCGTACCCCAGAGGGGCCAACCGACGCATACGGGCGGGGGCCGCCGAGCTCGGTCACCCAGTCGCGCATGGTGCGGGCCGTGAAGCCGAACACAGGGTCGCGTGCGAACTCGGTGTCCGCCACGTTGATCCGGGTGCCGCCGCCGTTGCCGCCGCCGTTGCCGCTGCTGCTGCTGCCGCTGCTGCTGCTGCCGCCGTTGCTGCTGCCGCTGCTGCTGCTGCCGCCGTTGCTGCTGCCGCTGCTGCTGCCGCCGCCGTTGCCGCTGCCGCTGCTGCTGCCGCCGCCGCTGCTGCTGCCGTTGCCGCCGCCGTTGCCGCCGCTGCTGCTGCCGTTGCCGCCGCCGTTGCCGCCGTTGCCCTTGTCGCCGGTGTCGACGAAGTGGACGCCGCCGACGGTGATCCGGCCCGCCGCCGGGAACGCGGGCACGATCAGGCCGACCCCGTTCTCGAGGCCGAGCGCGTTCATCTCGGCGAACACGTGCCCGCGCAGCGTTGAATCGCCGCGCAGCACCAGCTCGGTGCCAGGCCCGGCCCGCTCCTTGACGCTGGTGACAAGCGCCGCCGCATCGTCAGCATCCAGCGCGCGCGTATTGGTGAGCACATACCCCGTCGTCCACGGCCCGGTCTCATACGGCCGCAGCAACACCGAAACGTCCGAAGCGCATTGCGTGCCGGTCGGATCATCGTCGAGCACGAGAACTGTCATGTCAGCTCGCTTCGTCTCCATGCCTGGTATCTGACATTTCAGTCGTCCCGCTGGTGGGTGGCATCTGTCATGTCAGTTCGCCTCGGTCTGTATGGGTGGCATCTGTCATGTCAGTTCGGCTCGGGTTTGGGCGTGGTAGCTGTCAATTCAGTAGTTCCTCGTAGGCGTCTCGTTCCTGTTGGGTCACGGGTGACATTGGGCGGTGGCGGAGGGCGTGGGTGATGCCTTCGGCCCAGGGCACAGTGCTGGCGAAGCCGAGGTCGTGGGCGGCGGCCGAGCAGTCGAAGACGTTGTCGAACTGGAAGTTGAGTTCGCACCAGCCACCGATCCGGGCGGGCGGGACTCGGATGAAATTCGGCTTGACGTCGAGGGCGTCGGCGACCGCACGCCAGTACTGCTCGAACGTCAGGCGCTCGTGGCCGGTCACGTTGTAGGCCCGCCCGGCCGGGGGCACGGCGGTGGCGGACACGAAGGCCCGGGCCACGTCGTCGCGGTGGCAGGTGGCCCAGAAGTTGTTGCCGTGCAGGATGACCGGCAGGCCCGCGCGTAGCCGCTCGACGGCGAGGTCGAACGAGCCGTACGAGGGGACTGCCGTGTCGAGATAGGTGGCGGCCGGGCGCAGGATCGTCAGCGGGACGCCGGAATCGAGCAGGCGTTGCTCCGCGAGCTGCTTGTCACGGGCGTACGGGAAACGTTTGTCGGGGTTTCGCTCGTGGTGCTCGTCGACCGGCAGGTAGCGGGCCGGCTTGGTGTAGACGTCGACCGTGCTGCACATGATGTAGTGCGGCACCCGGTCGCCGAAGGCGGTCAGCGCGACGTTCACGTCGGCCGGGGTGAAGCAGAGCATGTCGATCACCGCGTCGTGCCCGTCGCCCCATGCCGCCCGCAGCGCCTCGGGATGGCCCCGGTCGCCCCGGACCGAGCGGGCCGAGCCGGGGCCGCCTGAGCCAGAGAGTGGCGTGCCGTCATCATCCGGGGCAGGGAGGGTCACGTCGCCGTTGTGCGGGGCAGCAGAGGCCGCGTCGCGGTTGTGCGGGGCAGGAGAGGCCGCGTCGCGGTTGTGCGGGGGAGGGAGGGCCGCGCCGCGGTCAGGCGGGACGGGGATAGGCGCGCCGTTGTCGGGCGGAACAGGGTGGGTTGGGCTGCCGGGGTTGCGGTGGAGCAGGGTTACCTCGTCGCCGCGGGCCAGGAGGTCGCGGGTGATGGCGGTGCTGATCAGGCCGGTGCCGCCGAGTATGAGGACCTTCATGAGCGGGCGGCCAGCACGGCGGCGCGGTCGTCGGGGGTCCACAACGGCTCGGACACCAGGGGAGTGCGGGCGCGGTGCTCGTGCATCCGCCGTACGACGGTGGCGATGCCGTGCGGGTCGAGGCCGTAGTACTGGTAGAGGTGGGTCGGCGGGCCGATGATGGCGAACTCGTCGCGCAGGCCGTGTTTGTGCACCGGCGTGCCGACCCCGGCGGCGGCCAGTGCCTCGACCGTGAGCGTGCCCAGGCCGCCCTCGATTGTGTGCTCCTCGACGGTGACGACGCTGCTGTGGGCGGCCGCGAGCTCGGCGATGACCGTACGGGGGAAGGGTTTGAGGGTGTGGACGTCGACGACTGTGGCGCCGATGCCGTCGGTGGCCAGGGTGGCAGCGGCGGCCAGGGCCTCCTGGACCATGACACCGGTGGCCAGCAGGAGGACGTCGCCGCCCTGGGTGAGCGTGGTCGGGCGGTCCAGGCGCAGCTGGGTGGGGTCGGTGTAGACGGCCTTCTCGCGGCCGCGGCCGATCCGGAAGTAGATGGGGCCGTCGTGGCCGACCGTGGCTCGCAGCATCGCCTCGGTGGCGACCGGGTCGCACGGGGACAGCACGGTCAGGCCGGCCACCGCCCGCAGCGCCGCGATGTCCTCGGTGGCGTGGTGCGAGGTGCCGAAGAAGCCCATCGAGATGCCCGCGTGGGTGGCCAGAATCCGCACGGGGACCTGCGGATACGCGAGATCGGTGCGGATGTTCTCGTAGGCCAGGATCGCCGAGAAGCAGGCGAACGTGCAGACGTACGGGATGTGGCCGGTCGTGGCCAGGCCGGCCGCGGCGCCGATCATGTTGCGCTCGGAGATGCCGTAGTAGAGGAACCGGCGGGGGTGCCGCGCGCCGAAGGTGGACAGCCTGGTCACGTACGTCAGATCGGCGCAGCCGACCACGATGCGCGGGTCGGCGTCGGCCAGGTCGGCCAGCACCCGCCCGGCGGCGAAATCGGCCCCGGCGTCGCGGCCGACGTGGTCGAACGAGGAGCTGTCGTGCAGGTCGGCGGCGTTGCGGCGGCCGTCGGGGGAGAAGGTCATGGCGGTGCGCATCTACTGCTCCTCGGAAGAGAACATGCGGCGGATCGAGGCCACGGCCCGCTCGCGGTCGGTGCCGCCGAGATAGCCGACGTGCCACTCGGCCATGCCCTCGATGAAGTCGACGCCCTTGCCGGCCACGGTGTCGGCCACGAGCACGGTGGGCGGGCCGTCCGGGTCGGCGGCCCGGCGCGCGTCGAAGGCCTCGTACGCGGCCAGCAGGTCGTGGTGGGAGTGACCGTCGACCCGCTCGGCGTGCCAGCCGAACGCCGCGAACCGCTGGTCGATGGGCTCGTAGCTGAGCAGCTCGGCGGTGGTGCCGTCGACGCTGACCCGGTTGGCGTCGACGATCGCCAGCAGGTTGGACAGGCCGCGGTGGCTCGCGTAGCCGGCCGCCTCCCACACCTGGCCCTCGTTGAGCTCGCCGTCGCCCATCAGCACGACGACACGGCTGTCGAGGCCGGCCAGCCGTACGCCGTCGGCCATGCCGGTGCCGATGGACAGCCCGTGGCCGAGCGAGCCCGACGAGAAGTCGATGCCGGGGATCTTGCGCATGTCGGGGTGGTCGCCGAGCCGGCTGCCGAGCCGGGTGAACGTGTCGAGCAGGCTGTCCGGGAAGAACCCGAGGTCGGCCAGGATCGGGTAGAGCGCCGAGCAGGCGTGCCCCTTGCCGAGCACGAAGCGGTCGCGCCCGGCCCAGTCCGGCTCGTCGGGCCGGACCCGCAGGAACCGGTAATACAGCGACACGAGGATCTCCATGCAGGAGAAACAGGGTCCGTAGTGGCCCGACCCGGCCACCTCGACGAGCCGCAGATTGGCCAGGCGCATCGCGATGCTGCGGTCCTGCAGCAGGGCTTCGGCGGTGAGCAGTTCAGTCATCCAGTCATCTCCTCCACTGGATTGGTATAGTGGCATTCCATCAGTCAGCGAGACAAGAGATGACCACCTTCTCGACGAGGTGCGGGTTCGCCGACGCGAAGGCGATCGCCTGCGGCACCTCGCCGAGCCCGAACGTGTGCGTGACCCAGCCCGCCACGACCTCGGGCCGCCGGGCGATCAGGTCGACCGCGGCCGGGAACTCGCCGGCGCTGTTGCGCGAGCCGACGATGGTGAGCTCCTTGCGGCTGAGATCGCTGACCTTGAGCCCGACGTCGTCGGTGGAGATGCCGACGACCACGACCGTGCCGGAGTGCGCGACCATGTCGACGGCCAGCCGCACCAGAGCCGGTACGCCGGTCGCCTCCACGACGACTGCCGGGCCCGCGCCACCCGTGAACTCCGCAACCGCCGTGGCCAAATCTTCGGTCGTAGTGTCAACCAAGCAGACTGCGACGGCTTTCTCGAGCCGCGACGCCACCCGGTCAGCGACCAGTACCCGTGCGCCCCGGTCGGCGGCGGCGAGGGCGGCGGCAAGCCCGATCGGCCCGGCTCCGATCACCACCACGTCGTCGCCGGACGCCACCGCGCCCCGGTTGACCGCGTGCAGCCCGATGGCAAGCGGCTCGGCCAGCACAGCGAGGTGGGCCGGCAGGCCGCGCGCGGACACGAGCTGACCGGAAGGCACCACGACGTGATCGGCCAGCCCGCCCGGCGCCTGCACCCCCAGCACCGTCACGTCGACGCAGCAGTTGGGGCGTCCCCGCGTACAGGGAAAGCATTTGCCGCAGCCCCGCAGCGGGTCGACGACCATGCGCTCGCCGTCCACCAGGCCGACGAACTCGTGCCCCTGCACCTGCGGAAACACGGCGTACGGGTGGGTGCCGTCAAAGATGTGATAGTCGGAGCCGCACAGGCCGACGGCCTCGACGCGAAGCAGGGCGTGGCCCGGCGGTGGCACCGGGATCGGCCCGGTGCGCAGCTCCATGCGGCCGGGGGCGAGGGTCACGACGCGGCGCGAAAGTCTCTCCATGGCATGCCACCGTACCAATCCGGAAATCGATGGGACACGATGTTGACATACAGCATGTGGCATACCATCCTACTGCCCTATAGGTAGATAGCCCTCAATCGATACGAGCGGGAGGCATCGAACATGAAGTTGCGTACATGCCTGGTCGCGGTGAGCGCGCTGGCCGCCGGGGCCGGGGGAGTGCTGGTCGCCGCGCCGAGCGCATCCGCCGCCACCACCACGGTCGAGGACACCAGCTCCGCCGTGACCTGGTCGGGCACCTGGGCCGCGTGCTCGGGCAACTGCGGCAAGGCGGCCGACAACAGCTTCCGCTGGACCTCGACGGCCGGCTCGGCGGCGACCGTCAGCTTCACCGGCAGCCAGGTCACCCTCTATGGCATGAAGGAGCCGTGGGACAACATCGCCACGGTGTCGATCGACGGCGGCGCGGCCGTCGACGTCGACTTCTACGCCTCGGCGGTCACCGCGACCACCGTGCCGGTCTACACGTCGCCGACCCTGACCGATGCGGCCCACACGCTCAAGCTGACCATGACCAGCCGGCGTAACCCGGCGTCGACCGGCGGCAACGCGATCACCTTCGACAAGGCCGTGGTCACGACCGGCACCACCACGCCGCCGCCGGCGAGCGGGCGGGCCAGCGGGCTGCCCTGGAGCTCGGGCGTCGGCCCGCAGGAGCAGAGCCGGGCCCGGGCCGACCAGTTCGCGGCGTACCGGGGCGCGGCGGTCGACAACGTCGTGCTCTTCCCGCCGCGGGACAACTGGAGCACGGTCTCCGACCCGGCCTGGATCGCCAACGGCCTGCCGACCGGGTTCAACGCCACCCGCGACGACCTGGTCATGACCGTGCCGCTGTGGCCGGGCAGCAACAGCGTCGGCAACACCGGCACCCAGGCCCAGTGGCAGAACCTGGCCAACGTCATCGCGGCCAAGGACGCCAACGCCTACGTCCGGCTCGGCTGGGAGATGAACCTGCCCAGCTCGTACTGGATGATCGGGGACGGCACCAAGTACGACTACGACGGCAACCTGATCCCGAACAACAAGGCCCAGTGGCAGGCGTCCTTCCTGCAGGCCGCCCAGTGGATCAAGGCGGCGCAGCCGAACCTGCGGATCGTCTGGAACCCGAACTACGGCGGCGACCAGACCTGCACCAACTGCGCCCGTACGGTGTTCCAGGCGGTCAAGCAGTACATCAGCGTCTACGCCATCGACACGTACGACTCGTGGAACCCGGACATCGGCACGGCCGGCACCGCCGAGCACCTGGCCCGGCTCAACGACACCCGCGACTACGCGGCGGCCAACGGCAAGAAGTGGGCCGTACCGGAGTGGGGCCTGGGCTGCAACGTCGCCCCGGACTGCCAGTGGGCGGGTCACGCCGGCGGCGACAACCCGCAATACGTCCACGACTACCTGACCTACTTCAAGAACAACGCCTCGAACCTGGCCTTCGAGTCGTACTTCGACGAGCCCGGCCCGTACATCCGCTCGGCGCTGTCGGTGACGCCGATCGGACCCAACGCGCCGGCCAAGTACAAGGCGGACATCGCCGCGTACAAGACTTCCTAACGGCGCACCCGGATGATGTGGACGGGCTCGGTGTCCGGTCCGAGGCGGACGAAGTTGTGTTGTGACCAGTTCCAGTGCTCGCCGGTGATCAGGTCGTGCGCGATGAAGCTGTCGTCCCAGCCCAGCCCCAGGTCGGGCATGGTCAGGTGGACGAAGGACTCGCGGGTGTGCTCCGGTTCCAGGTTGGCCACGACCACGATGACGTCGTCGCGGTCGTAGACCTGCCGGGCCTTGGAGAACACCAGGATGTGATCGTCGTCGGCGTGGTGGAAGCGCAGGTTGCGCAGGCGATGCAGGGCCGGGTGGGCGCGACGGATCTCGTTCACCCGGCTCAGGTAAGGGGCCAGGGTCGAGCCGGCGGCGTCGTGCTCGGCCCACCGCCTGTCCTTGTACTCGTACTTCTCGTTGTCGATCTGCTCCTCGGCGCCGGGCCGGGCCACCCGTTCCATCAGCTCGTAGCCGGCGTAGATGCCGTAGCTGGGGGACAGGGTCGCGGCCAGCGCCGCCCGCATCTTCCACGTCGCCGGCCCGCCCCGCTGCATGAACGGCGTCAGGATGTCGTGCGTGGTGGGCCAGAAGTTCGGTCGCATGTAGGCCGCGGCCGGGCCGGACAGCTCGGTCAGGTATTCCTGCAGCTCGTCACGCCCGTGCCGCCAGGCGTAATACGTGTACGACTGCTGGAAGCCGACCTGGGCCAGCGTGTGCATCATCGGCGGCCGCGTGAACGCCTCGGACAGCCAGACGGTGTCCGGCCGGTCGACGGCCACGTCGGCGATCAGCCGTTCCCACACCCACAGTGGCTTCGTGTGCGGGTTGTCGACCCGGAAGATCGTGACCCCGTGCCCGAGCCACAGCCGCACGACGCGCAGCACCTCGGCGTACAGGCCCTCGGGGTCGTTGTCGAAGTTGAGCGGATAGATGTCCTGATACTTCTTGGGCGGATTCTCGGCGTACGCGATCGAACCGTCGGCCCGCGTTGTGAACCACTCCGGATGCTCGGCGACCCACGGATGGTCGGGCGCGCAGTTGAGCGCGAGGTCGAGCGCCACCTCCAGGCCCAGCTCGCGGGCGCGGGCCACGAAGGCGCCGAAGTCGTCGAAGGTGCCGAGATCGGGATGGAGGGCGTCGTGCCCGCCGTCGGAGGAGCCGATCGCGTACGGGGAACCGGGGTCGGACGGCTCGGAGTCGAGCGAGTTGTTGCGGCCCTTGCGGTTGACCCGGCCGATCGGGTGGATCGGGGTCAGGTAGACCACGTCGAAGCCCATGCCCGCCACTGCGTCCAGGCGAGCCGCGGCGGTCCGGAGCGTGCCGCTCACCCAGCGCCCGCTGCCCTCGTCGAAGTAGGCGCCCTCGGAACGCGGGAACATCTCGTACCACGCGCCGTAGAGGGCCCGCTCCCGCTCGACCAGCCACGGGTGCTCGCGGGAGGCGGTGACGTGGTCGCGCAGCGGGCGCGCCTCGAGTTCGGCCCGCACCTCGGCCGAGAGACCGGCGGCGAGCCGCGCCTCGGGCATCTGCTTGGTGTCCCGCAGCGCCGTGATCGCTTCGGCCAGTCGCTCGGCGCCGGCCCGTTCGAGAACGCGGGCGCCCTCCTCGAGCATCAGCTCCACGTCGACCCCGGCCCCGACCTTGATCACCGCGTCGTGGTGCCAGGTGCCGTACGGGTCGGTCCAGCCCTCCACGCGATAGGACCAGGTGCCCGGCCGGTCGGCGCTCACGGTCGCCGACCAGAGGTCGAGACCGGCGTTGACCCGCGTCATCCGTACGGGATGCTCCTGCCCGGTGGGATCGGTGAGCACGACGGTGGCGTTCACCGCCTCGTGCCCCTCGCGGAACACGGTCGCGGTGACCTCGAACTCCTCGCCGGTGACCGACTTCGCCGGTCGGTCGCCGTGCTCGACGACCGGCCCGACGCCGGTCACCGCGATCCGTCCGATCCGCTGCGCCATGACAACCCTCCCGAGTGGTGTCTCCCTTGGAGGGTGCCCTGCGGCCGCGCCGCGTATGCGCGAGTTGGTCCATTATTCATTCGATCCCGGCCGCCGCCAGTAGCGGACCGGGATCGCGGCGCACGCGGCGACGAAGACCACCTGCATCAGCGTGCGGGGCAGCAGGGCGTCGCCGGGTGCGGTGGTGATTCCCGCGCGGGCCGCGTGCACGTTCGCCGGGAACATGGCCACCAGCAGCAGCCCCAGGCAGGTGGCGGCCAGCGGGGCCGTACGCCGGAACAGCAGCCCCGCGGCGCCCGCCAGCTCGAGCACGCCGGTCACGGTGACCAGCAGCTCGGGGGCGGGCAGGCCGGGCGGGACCATGCTGACCATCTCGGCGCGTAATCCGACGAAGTGCGCCACCCCGGTCATCAGGAACATGGCGGCCAGCCCGCCCCGCAGCGCGACCGGCCAGGGCCGCGTTCGGGCCGGCCGGGCTGTCGCTGCGCAGGCTGGCCACGGCCTGCGGCGTCTCGACGATGCCGGTCTACACGCTCTTCGGTGACAAGCGCGGCCTGCTCAACGCCATGCACGAGGAAGGGTTCCGCCGGCTCGACGCGAAGCTGGCGGCGGTCCGGCCCACTGACGACCCCCTGGCCGACCTGATCGCGCTGGGGCTCGCCTACCGGGAGGCCGCGTTGGCCAGCCCGCATCTGTACGGCCTGATGTTCGGGCGAACACCGGCCGAGGACCAGCCCCGGGAGGCCGCGGACGCGACGTACGGGCGGCTGACCGAGGCGGTGACGAGGTGCCGGACGGCCGGGGTGTTCCGCGACGAGCCCGGCGCCGAGCGTGTCGCCCTGCACCTGTGGTCGGTCGTGCACGGCATGGTGAGCCTGGAACTCAACGAGCACATCCCGCCGGCCGGGCTCTTCCCCGAGGCGCTCCGGTTCGCGGTGGACCCGTTCCTGGCCGTCACGGACTCCACGGGGCGTCGAACGACCACGTGACGTCGGGGGCCAGGCTGGTGACGTTGTCCCACGGGTTGGGGCCGCCCGGCATGGCCAGCCACAGCTCGCTCGCGTAGTGGCGCAGATACGAGCCGGGGAAGTTCCACGACGTCAGGCGTACGCCGCCGGGGGCGGTGCGCGGGCACCACGTGGCGTCGGCGCGCATCAGGGTGGTGCCGTCGTCGGGCGAGATGCGTACGCGGGAATTCTGGTGTCGCAGGTAGTAGCCGGGATAGTTGCGCGCCTGCAGGCTGTAGCAGCCGCCGGCCAGGCCCGGGACGACCTGCCAGGTGGCGTCCTGCTTGAGCAGCGCGGCGCTGCCGGCGTCGACGTGCGCGGTGTAGCCCAGGCCGTTCTGGTGGCGCACGTAGCGGTCGGTGTAGCCGGTCGTGGTGACGCGTAGCGAGCGCAGGCCGGTCGGGATGGTGGTCGTCGCGCCGTCGTCCCCGGCGGCACCGGGCACAGAGGCGAGCGCCGAGGCCCAGCCGGCCGCCATCCGGTCGTAGCCCTCGCGGGTCGGGTGCACGCCGTCGGCCAGCTGCGCGGTGGTGAGCGCGGCGTGCAGGTCGACGAAGTGCACCTTGGCCCCCTTGGCCCGCACGATGCCGGGCAGGGCGGCGTTGTAGGCGGTAGCGGCAGCCTCGCGGGCTGGGTCGCTGAGCGGCACGATCGACGACACGAAGACGTCGGCGTTGGGCGCGGCGGCGCGGATCCGGTCGATCAGCGCGGCGAGGCGCGCGGGGGCGTTGGGCAGGTCGTAGTTCTGCACGATGTCGTTCGTGCCGAGGTGCAGCAGCACGCTGCGGGGGGCGGCGGCGGTGACCCAGCCGGTGGCCTGGGCGTGCACCTGGTCGATCCGCCAGCCCGAGTGGCCCTCGTGGTCGCGGTCGGGCAGGTCGGCCGGGCCGTTCGCCTGCGAGCCGGTGAAGTCGACCCGGTGACCGGCGCCGGTGAGCGTGCGCCAGAGGGCGATCCGGTAGCCGCCGGGCACATTGAAGCCGTCGGTGATCGAGTCGCCGAGGGTCAGGATGCGGGTGCCGCCCGTGGTTGCGGCCTGGGCCGGCGCGGCGGGCGCGGTCGCCAGGACGAGGATCAGGGCCAGGAACGAGACACGCCACGTGGAAACACGCATCGATACCTCCCGATGACAACCTACGTCATACCGGGGCCGGCGCGCGCCAGTCGGTCCACGTACGGCGGAGGAAGTTGCACCCGGCCCAGGCCGCGTAGTCCGCCATCGGGCGGGTCCGGCCGAGACCGTAGCGGCCGTAGTTGGGGTAGCGGAGCAGCGTGTTGACCCGGCGGCGGCTGGCCTTGTCGCGGGCGAGCCAGCCCGTCGCGTGATCGGTCCAGTGCCGGGGGCTGCCCTCGCGGATGTAGTAGTGCCAGGCCAGCACCTCGGTCGGGTGGAACAGGTCGTAACCCCAGGTGTAGGCGCGCAGCGAGACCGTCAGCTCCTCGCCGTGAAAGTACAGATAGGGGTCGTACGGGACCTCTTGCACCAGGGAGCCGGGGGCGAACAGGAAGCCGCCGGCGACGAAACGCGCGGGTGCGGGGCGGCCGTCGAGGACCGGGAGCTCGCGCTGGCCGAAGATCGGCAACCCGTCGCCCGACCAGCCGCTCACCATCGTCTCGGTGGGCACGCCGGTGCCCGCGAACTCGTGGGCCGGCTCGTACGTGGGCGGATAGCAGGTGATGATCGGTTTGGCGGCACCGGTGGCCGCGGCCAGGGCGAGCACCCGTTCGTCCCAGTTTTGGGCGAAGCGCGTGTGGCTGTCGACCTGCAGGAACCAGTCCTCGCCGGCGTAGTGCCGCATCACCTGGGCCCGCGCCCAGCACGCGCCGCGGCTCTGCCCGGCGTCGAACTCGAGCAGCTCGACCCGCGGGTCGCCGGTCAGCGCGGACACGTCCTCGTCGCCCCGGTGCTGCCAGTTCACCACGATCCGCAGGTCGCCGGGGCGGGCCGCCTTGGCCAGGCAGTCGCGCACCGTGTGCACCAGCTCGGGGTCGCGATAGGACGCCACCGACACGAAGATGGTCACTGCGCCACCAAGGCGTGCGACTGGAACAGCGCGGCCAGCGCCCGATGCTCGTCGACGGCGTCCACAATCGGGCGCTCGCCGGATGCGCGAATGTGCGCGAGCAGGTCCGTCTCCGGGGCCAGCCCGTACACCCGCAGGTAGTACGCCACCGAGTCGGTCCACAGCCACTGCCCGTCGGTGCGATAGCTCATCGGCACCACCTCACCGCGGCCCGGCTCGACCACGTCGGGCAGCCGGCCCTCGGTGCCCAGCACGGGCGCGCCGCCGTCCAGGTAATCCAGGATCGGCTGACAATCGCGGAGACGGAGATGATCGGAGGTGAACCCGCCGCCGTCGTCGAAGACCCGGGCGATGCGGATCGGGCGTACGGGCCGGGCGGTCCACAGCAGGGCGCCGGAATTGCGCGCCGCCCGGGTCTCCGCGGACAGCTTGTGCCCGGGTGCGTAGACCTGGGCCTCGAGGGCCGGCGCCGGACCGCTTGTCTCCACCACGTAGACCCGCTGCGGCGGCGGCTCGGCGACGCGCCACGACCGCCACAACGCGACTGAGCCGGGTTGCGCCTTCACGGCGGCCACGGCGGCGCGGTCCTCGTCGTCGCCGAGGTCGCGGCCCGCCAGGTCGAGCAGCGGCGGCACGGCCGAGCCGAACGTATTCGGATCGGGCAGCGCCGGAACAAAGACGCTCAACGCACACTCGCCGTCGACGGGCGGAACAGGGCCGCGAGGGTGCGGTGCTCGGCGACGTCGTCGACCGTCGGCGCGCGGAACTGGCGCTCGCGCGCATGGTCGAGCAACTCGGCATCCGGGGCCAGACTGTGCGTTCGCGCGTAATAGGCGACCGTGTCCGTCCACACCCAGATGCCGTCGGTCCGGTACGACATCGGCACCACCGCCCCGCGCGCCGGGTCGACCACGTCGGCCATCCGCTGCGTCGTCATCAGGACCGGGCGGCCCGACTCCAGATAGCGGGCGACCCGTTCCCGTTCGGCCTCGTCGAGCCGGGGATGGTCCGGCGCGAACCACGGCCCGGTCACCGGATCGACCCCGTCGAACACCCGGGCAATGCCGATCCCGTACGGCTCCTGTTCTGTCCACAAGAGAGCGGCCGCACCCCGGGCCTGCACCTGATAGGCGGGCAGCTCGTCACCCGGCGCGTACGCCTCGACCGGCGCGCCCGTCTCCCGCTGCAGCAGCGCCGCCACCACCGGCAGGTCCGCGCCCGGCACGTCCGCGGCGAGCACGAACACCCGGACCGGCGTCTCGCGGGGATCGCTGAGCCGCCAGGCCCGCCACAACGCCCGTACGCCGGGAATGCGGGCCATCGCCTCGATCGCCTTCGCATCCGTCTCATCGGTCACCGAGGCGGCGAACGAGTAGGGCACGTCGGTCAGGTCGAGCAGCGGCGGCGGCGCCTCGGGGGCGAACACCGAGGGATCGGCCAGCGCCGGCTGGAAGTCGACCGCGGGCAGCGGCCACTGACCCGGCTGGGTGCCCGACAGCTCGGCCACGGACTCCGGCTCGGCCGCGGCCAGCAGCGCGAACTCCTCGTCGGTGGGCGCCAGCCGGGCCGCCGCGGCGATGGCCCCCACAGCCCGCGCGACGTCGGAGGTCCGGCCCTCGGCCAGCGCCAGCCGGGCCGCGGCCAGCTCGGCGTCGGGGGCGTGCCCGGCCAGCCGCAGCAGCAGCCGATGGAACTCCGCCCCGTAGGTCACCGTCCGGAACTCAGCCATGGCGCCATTCGACCACGGTCGTTCCCGCATGATCGACGCCCGGCGACCCGGATTGCCCTCAAACCCCCGCGCTCTCTCCCGCAAACGCCCGCCGGTGGGCCTCGATCGCCGTCCACCACGCGCGCTCGGCCCCGGCCACGGCGGTGTCGGCCGAGGTCAGGTCGGCACCCTGCGCACGCAGGCCGTCGCGGGCCGCCACGGCTTTGGTCCACGCCTTCGACGCCTCGGCCACCTGCTCCGCGGTCTCCTTCAGCCGCGGCGGCACGTCGTCGCCGGCCCGGCGGATGATCACGGCGTCGTGCACCCGCAGCTCGGTGCCCCCGGAGTGGTGCCCGGCCGGCGCCCGGCGGGTCGGCTCCGAGGTCACCACAAAGCGCAGTTCCAACCCGTACGAGAGGGTCTGGGTCAGCTTGCTCGAGTCGGCGGCGACCTCGGCGCTGGTTTGCTGTTGAGCCGACGTCTTGCCGGTGGTCACCTCGGTCTTGAGCTGCTGCGCGGCCGCCGAGTCGAACATCGCCTGCTCACGCTGCGACGAGCCGGACATGGCCCCGAAGTTCGGCCGGTCGCCCGACGGGTGGGCCACGCCGCCGGCCGCCGCGGGCAGCACAGCCCCAACCCCGTACGTGGTGCCGGTCGTCTGTTCGCGCTTGGTCTCGTCGTCATGCGTGCGGCTGCCGGACAGCTCGACCCGGGCGTCCACGCCGGCCAGCCGCGGCCGCGGGACGAGCCGGGCGTCCACGTGCAACGTACGGTCGCCGCCGCCAGGCAGGGGGACCCGGAACGTGCCGCCGAGCATGGCCGGCAGCGCGGTCCGCAGGTTGTCGACGCTGAGCCCGTCACGCAGCGCGGCGATCGTCGAGGCGTCGACCGCGCCGCCCGAGTCGGTGATCGCCCCGGCCGCGGCCGCCCGCAGGTCGCCCAGGTCGGCCAGCACGTGCTCGACGCCGAACCGGCCGGCCTCGGGCAGGGTCGGATGACCGGGGGCGTCGCGCCAGGCCTGCCGGGCGGCCGGGGTGCGCTGGGCGCGGGGGAGCGCGCCGGGCGGGTCGGCGAGGCCCAGCCGGTCGTCGCCGGGCACCGGCTCGGGCAGCGTGTCACCGGCCAGCGTGTGCAGCCGTACGGGTCGCACCTGCAGGTCGCGGGCCACCACCACGCCGCCGGTCTCGCCGCCCCGGCCGGTCCCGTTGCCCCGGCCGGTGTCGTCGAAGCTCTCGCCCCGGCTGATCGTCAGGTCGATCTCGACATCGCCGTCCCAGGTCGCCACCGGGCCTTTTGTCGAGGCTGCGCGTTTGTGCGTGACCTTGGCCGTTTCGACGCGTTTGCTGTCGCGGCCGAACAGGTTGGCGGTGGCGCGCAGCCCGGCGGCCAGCGTGCCGGTGGCCGGGCCGTGCCCGGGGCCGGCCGGATCGGCGCCGCGGAACAGCCCCATGAGCCGGGCCGCGCCGGTGACGCCGAACGCCGTACGCTGCGAGGTCCGCGTGTCCGTCGTGGTCAGCACCACCTTGCCCGCCGTGCCGAGCTGCTCGACGTGCTCGATGCCGGCGAACCGCGGCTCGGTCGGGAAGCGGGCCTGCGCGGTGAGGTAGTACGTGTGGCCGCTGAGTTTGTCCTCGAGACGCAACGGCTGGCTGCGGCCGCCGTTGAGCGCGCCGGGCAGGTGGCGGTCGAGGTCGGCCAGGAAGTCGTGCACTGTGCGCGCGTTGTCGTGCGGCGTGCGCAGCGGTGAGGTGGGCAGCAGGCGTTCGGCGGCCTGCTCGCCCAAGGCCTCGGACAGGCGGCGGCGTAGGTGCGGGATGCGGTCGGTCAAGTCGATCGGTGTGCTCACCCCGCCCAGGCCGAGCGACCGGGGCGGCGGCGGCAGCGTTCCGGTGGCTGCGTCGGCCCTTTCCGCCGGTCGCTGCGCGGCCAGGTCGAGCAGCTCGCGCCGCTTGCCCTCGGTCAGCGCGTCGATCGCGGCCGCGTGCCGGGTGCGCAGGTCGAGCCGGTCCCGGCCCTGAGTCAACCGCAGTTCCCGGTACGCCCTCCGGTGCATCCGCAGCAGGTCGGGGTCGGCGGCCCGCTCCATCACTTGCCGACGGGCGAGCGTGGCGAGCGCGTCCCGCTGGTCGCGCAGCAACCGATTCGCCTCGGCCAGCTGTTCCCGGCCGAGGGCGACGTCGCGGTCGACGTGCGCGCGGTCCAGGTCGGCCTCGCGCATGCGGTGAACCTGCGCCTCGGTCATCCACATGACTACCGAGCCCGGCAGCCGCACCTGACTGCCGGTGCGGTGCACGCTGTCGTCGGAGAACACGTCGAAGCGGTCGATGTTGCCCCGTCGGCGGGTCTCCGCGACCACTTCGGCCGTCACGTCGAGGCGTACGGGAACGCGGTGTTCCGGCCGTCCGGTCAGCCGCAGCCGCGAATTGCCGGTCAGCTCCTGGCCGCGGGCCTTGCCCCAGCGCCGGGCGAACGGCTGGAACTGGGCCATCAGCAGGCCACCTGCGGATTTCGCGATCGACGCGCTCCCGGTCGTCGACGCCGAGGCCTCCCACTGATGGCCCCGGCTCTGTTTGCCGACCACACCGCCGGCCAGACTCTGCTTGGCCTGCTCGTACTCCTCCCCGTCGAGCACCTGGGGGTTCGAGGGGCGCAGCCGTACGCCGGCCCGGCCGTGCACGTCGGCGACCCGGCGCGGGTGGACGAGGCCGTCGAGCACGATCGGCCGGCTGAACACGTGCGGATCGCCGCGCAGGTTCTCGGGCGAGAACGTGTCGGCGATCGCTGACGACAACACCCCGTCCGGGAAGCCGAAGATCGGATCGCCCGACGCGGTGACCAGCGCCTCCTTGACCGCGGCCTGCAGGTCGGCGGCCGCCGTGAAGGCCTCGACCCGGTTGCCGTCGAGATCGCGGGAGTAGCCGCCGGGCAGCTGACTGACCGGGCCGGGCTGCTCGATCGGGGTGCTCACCGGGGGCGCCGAAGCGGGTGCGGGCGGGGGCGGCGTCTTGCTGACCCGGTGTTCGGGCACGAGCAGGCGCACGTCGACGCGGTGGCTCTGCGCGGGCAGGGCGGCCGGCTCGACCGTACGGGGAACGTCGCGGCCCGGGCGGCCCAGCGTGAGCCGCCGTCCGCTCGTGTTCAGCCTGCGGTACGACGTGCTCGTGGTACTCAGCGTGAGCGGGGCCAGGAACTCGACCATCCGCTGATCGGCGATCGAGCCGTCCTCGTCGAGCGTGCCGCCGTGGTCGTGGGTGTGCGAGCCGCTCTGCGTGACGCCGAGCGTGTGCGCCTCCGTACCGGTGCGGGTGATCTTCGGCCCGAACGTGAGGGTGCCGAACAGGCTGCTGAGCGCGCCGTAGAGCCGGCCCTCGACGCTCACCTCGGCCTTGTCCGTACGGCTGCGGCCGGCCTGGGTGCCCGTCTTGGTCTTGAGTTTGCTCCCGGTGCCGAACGCGCCGCTGGTCACCACGCCGCCGTCGGACAGCGCGCCGACCTCGCCGGTCACCTTGACCACCGTGTGGTAGTCGTGCAGGTGACCGTTCTTGACCAGCGGCACCTCCAGGCCCGGCCCGACGATGCGGTCGAGCAGCATGGCCAGCTGCCGGTCGGAGAGCGCGTTACGGGCCTTGGTGTCCCGCGCGATCACGGCCTGCACGCCCGCGGTCAGCCCGTCGGTGAGGGCCGGATCGTCGAACTGGCCCACGAAGGCGTTGGACAACACGTGGTAATCGTGGCGGCCCGGCACCGTGCGCAGCGCCCGCGACACCGCCTCGTACAGCCGGTCGCCGGTGGTGAAGTCGTCGACGATCGTCCCGCCGAACGACCTGCCCTGCTCGACGTGCGCCGGGGCGAACAGCTTGCGGTCGGGGCCGTGGTTGCCGCGCCAGTTCCGGGTCTCGGTGGACATCCCCGTACGGTCGATCCGGTCCTGCCGGGCCCACTGGAAGCCCTCGACCGTGCCGTTGAGCCGGGTCGCCGGTTGGCCGATCGTGCGCACTTCGAGGTCGTAGACCACCTGATAGCGCCCGGCGGGCCCGGTGACCGTGCTCGTCTCCGTCGACGAGGTGGCCACCGTGTGTTCCTGACCGTGCTCGACCGTGCGGCTGAACCCCACGCGCGGCCCGACCGCGAACCGGACCGCGCCCGCCTCGGTGC
Organism: Paractinoplanes lichenicola; assembly: GCF_016785085.1. Classification (GTDB taxonomy): domain Bacteria; phylum Actinomycetota; class Actinomycetes; order Mycobacteriales; family Micromonosporaceae; genus Actinoplanes; species Actinoplanes lichenicola. Next base: position 638,622 of record NZ_JAENHO010000001.1, on the reverse strand, counting down.
CCGCCCCCACGCCGCCCGTCAACCCGACCGTACGGGCGGCGGTGTTGGTGTTTTTGTCCTCGCCCGAGCGGGTCTGCGTGTCGGTGTGCGTTGCCTCGGCCACGGAGTCGGTCACCCGCGCGTAACGGGGCACCAGCCGCATCTGCACCACCCCGTCGCGCGCCTTGTGCAGCCGATTGCGCCCGTGCCGCGGCGCGTGCAGCAACGGATCGGACGTGACCCAGCCCGCCTCCGGATGCGCGTCGCCGTCGGCCGCCACCATCGTGGGCAGCTTGGCCGCGATCGTCGCGTCGTCGAGGAACTGCTTGAGCGTCTCCCGCCCCGGCGCTCCGACCGCCGTCACCTCACCCGGCAACAGGGCGGCGACCTGCTCGAAGAAGTCCCGGTGCCCCGCCGGCCGCCCGGTCGCGCTCTCCACCCCGAACAGCGCCGGCAACGTCGTGACCGGCGCCGCGGGCCCGACCGGCTCGGTCAGCCCCTTGGGCACGCGCACGGTCGCATCGGCCTGGGCCACCCGCTGCCCGATCTGCCCCCGCGCATCCCGCAACGTCAACACGAACCGCACCGGCACCTTGGTGTCGAGCCCGTTGTCGACGTCGACCGTGCTCTTCTGCGTGAACTCGTTCTCGTGCGCCGCCGTCCTGGTCTCGGTCGCACCCGCCGGCACCTGCCCCGCGATGTCAGCCACCAGGGGCGGCAGCGCCGCGAAGGCCACCCGCCCCTCCACCTGCCCGTCATGCTTGACCGTGGCCGTACGGCTGTCCTTGGCCGTGGTTTTGGTTTCGGCCTTGTTGGGCTTGGCCGCTTTGTCGCCCACAGTCATGCCATACCAGTCAAAGACCGCCCGCACGACGAGCTCGGCCGGCCTGTTACCGACGGTCACCGCAAACGGCCGCCCCTCCCCGAGGAACGGCGCCACCCCACCCTCGGCCAGCCGCTGAATCCGCTCCACCGTGGTGTTGTCAACGCCGGCCTCGCCGAGCGGGGTTCGCAGGTCTACGTTCTCGGTGCGCCCTAGCTGCTTGGCCAGGCCCAGGCTTCGGCTCTCCCGCAGGTAGCCCGGCAGATCCCGCCGCACACTGGCCGGCGTTTTGACGGGCTCAGCCTCAGCCGCACTCTCCGCCTCAACGTCCTCGGCAACGGTCGCCAGCACGTCAAGTCCCCGCCACGAACTATCCGCCCGCCCCGGACCAGCCGCTCGCCTCGGACCGGCCCCCCGCCGAGGCCCGCTCACCGCCGTCCGCGCCCCTCGCCCGCCGTCGAACCCAGTTCGCACATCTGAGGACGCGGGTTGCGCGCCAGTCGCCCCAGCCCGCACGTCCGTGTCCACAGGTTGCACACTTGCGGACCCAGATTGCGCGCTTGTCGTCGCATGCTGCACGCCCGCCAACTCAGCCCGAGCGTCGGTGTCCGCTAGTTGCCCGTTGGCGGACTCAGGTTGCGCGCTTGCCGACGTGGGCTGCGTGTTCGTGGACGTAGGTGACAAAGCCGCAGACTCAGACTGCGCGTTTGTGAGCGTATGTTGCGCGCTCTCGGAGCCGGACTGCGCGTCTGCAAGTGTGGACTGCGCGATGATGGGCGTCGGGTGCTCGGGTTGCGCGCTTGTGATGTCAGACTGCGCGTCTGTGAGCGTGGGTTGCGCGGTTGTGGGCGTGGGTTGCGCGGTTGTGGGCGTGGGCTGAGCGGCGTTGCGCTGTGGCTGGGTGACGGTCGGGGCGCCGAGGCCTCGTCCCTGCGCGGGTCGAGGCGGGGGGAGTGGCTCGCCGAAGGCGGTGTGCAGGGCGTTCAGGGTTGTCGTGTTGGTGTTGCGAGCCGCTCGTTGGTTGGTCAGGGCGGCGTTGAGCTGGGCGACCGCTTCCGCGCGCAGACGCGGGTCGACGCGGCCGCCGGTGTCCTCGTGGCGTCGCTCGGCCGCGATGACCAAGTCGCGGGCCGCGGAGACGTTGTCCGCGGCTTGGTCCATGGCGTCCTCGGTGCGGCCGAGCGCGGCGAACAGGGCGATCGGGTGTTGCCGAGCCGGTGGCGTCGCAGGGAGCGCGTTGGTGAGCGAATCGTTCGCCGTGGTCACGTCGTTCAGTTGCGCGGCGAACTCAGCGTCGATCTCCGCCTGGGTCTTCAGGGCGGTCTCGGCCGCGTCCTCCTCGCCGAAGAAGAAGTCGTCCAGGCTGTCCAGCTTCGCGACCAGGTCGGCCATCGTCGTCGGCGTGTCGTCGAAGAAGCTGTCGAGTTCGTCGAGCCTGGTCGCTAGATCGGCATCGGTGGTCGGAACGTCGGCTGAGCCATCCAGACCGCCGAGATCATCCGACCTGTGCTGCGAGTCTGCGGCAGTGACTAAGCCACCGTGATCGCCCATGCTGTGCTGCGAGTCTGCGGCAGTGACTAAGCCACCGTGATCACCCATGCTGTGCTGCGTGTCCGCGGCACGATCGAATCCGCCCAGATCGCCCATGCTGTGCAGCGTGTCTGCGCCGCCATCAATGGCGCCGGGATCGGACACGATATGTGAGGCGTGGGTGGGCTCGTCGGAGTCGGGCTGGGCGTCCTCGACGTCGTTGAAGAAGTCGTCCAAGGAGTCCAGCTTGGCCAGCAGCTCGGACCACGTGGTTTGCGGGCGGTTCGGCTGGGCGAGCAGCTCCTCGTATGCGCGTTCGTCCGGGAACTGGCCCTCGACGGCCACGTTTGTGCGTAGTTCGTCCTCGGTCAGGCCCGGGAGTGAGCGGTAGCGCGTCCAGCTGTCGTCGTAGGTGAGCGACGGGTCGACCAGCTGGCCGGCCGCCATCACCTCGTGGACGCTGTGCACCTCGTTCGGCACCAGGTAGGCGATCAAGGCGAGTTGCAGGGCCGGGAGATCAACGTCCAGGCCCCACTGCGTACGCATGCGGTCGGCCAGGGAGAGCACGAGGTAGGTCGAACCGGACGTTCCGGTGCGTACCAGACCGCCGGTTTGTTCCGCGTCGTGGTGCAGGGGCGCCGTGAGCGCGACGTGCATCTGCTTGTCGGCGGCCCGCCACCGGAGCCGGCCCTGGTCGTCCACGGCATGTGCGAGCTCGCGCGAGCTGAGCGGGGGACGTACGGAAGCGGGGGTTTGATCTGTCCGAATGTGATCCTCGATGCCGTCCCTGTCGGCCGGATACTGGCGGCGGAAGTCGCGCTCGGCGGCGATCGTCGGGTGCCGGTCGATCGGGCCGAGCTTGTCCGCGAGGGCCTCGTTGCGCGCGATCGACCACAGCAGCGTCATCCGTTCGCGCAGCGTGCCCTCGCGAACAACCTCCAAGTTCCGCGCGTACGCATGATCACCGCCGACCGAGCCGATCAGGTGCGGGTCGCGCTCGCCGACCAGCGGCCTGAACCGCCGGGGCAACTCCTGCCAGGCCTTGTCGAGCACCTTGCCCACTTCGGCGTTCAGGTCCGCGCGATCGGCCAGATAGTTGCCCAGCCGTTGCTCGAAGATGCGCGCTTCGTCGACATAGCGCACCTTGGCGTCGAACAAGACGTCGTTCATGGTGCGTGTGCCCGGCCCGAACGCGACGGCATTGTCCGCGGCCGGGTCCGATTGCGCGAAGATGTGCGCTGAGGTGGGCAGCTCGTAGTCGGGCAGAGTGCGCGAGACCGGCGGATGACCGCTCGTGTGCCGCCAGCTGCCGGCCTGCTGCAGGTTGGGGGAGGCCGAGAGGATGCGGCCGGACGGCGTGGTCCAGGCGGTCAGCGTGGGGGCGGTGACCGAGGCGATGCCGGGCTGCTGGGCGAGCCGCACGTCGTAGTCGTTGGCGGCCGTGTCGCACGAAACGAGCACAATCCGCCGGCCGTGTGAGCGTGGATCCTCGTTGATGCGCGCGGCCAACTGCTCGGGTGTGACGATTTTGTTCTGGAAGACGATGCCGTCGGGCGTGCCGTGCGCGAACACGAGGAACTCGCCGGGGCGGGGCTGGTGGTCGCGGGCGATCTGCCAGTTCGCGGTCTCGGAGTCGTCGAGCAGGGCCAGACCGGCAGGCACCCGTACGGGCGGGGGTGGCGTTTCGTGCGTGCCGTGAACATCGGTGGCCGCCCAGTGCGTGCCCTTGCCCTTGCCGTACGGGTCGCCGGGCCGATAGTCGTGCCACTGCTGATCCGACTCGTCGTAATACTGCCACCGGCCCGTCGTACGGTTCAGATAGAACTGCGTGCCCCGGTCGTTCACGTAAATCGTGTTGCCGTGCTCGTCGGTGTAAAGAGGATGCGCGTTGGCCGGCGGCGCCTGAGTCGTGACGGGCTGAGCGGTGTAGCGGATAGGCGCGGTGCTGTAGTTGACGTTCGGGAAGCGATTTGCCGCCATCCGGCTCGACTCGGCCCGACTCGACTCGGCCCGGCTCGACTCGGCCCAGCGAGACTCGGCCCAGCGAGACTCGGCTTCGCGAGGATCGGCCCAGCGAAATTCGGCCTCGCGAGGATCAGCCCAGCGAGAGTCGGTGGGTGGCGCGTCGGGCATTTCCTCGTCGATGGGGCTCGGCTCGCGCTTCACGGCCGCCTCGTTGACCGAGCCGTACTTCTTGTCCAAATGCTGCTGCAGGCTCTTGCGCGCCACATGCACGTAGTCCGCGATGCTCTGAATGTTGTATCGCTGCCGCGCCTGATTGAGCGCCCGATTCAGGTCCGACGGAATGTGCCGGGCCTGGAGGTTGCCCTTCGCGCCCTTTTCGAGCTTCTTCCAATCGCTGTAGAAGTCGCTACCGCGCATCGCGTCGCGCAGTGCTTCCTGGCCGTCCGTGTCGAGGTCAGGCCGTTTGGTGAACTTGCTCGTCGTCGACCCCGCCTCGGACCGCCCACTGCGCGATTGCACCCGGCGATGCACTTTCTCGCGCCCGTCGCGCTTCTCGTGGCCGTCCTTGTCGTTGACGAGCCGCCCCACGTGCCCGGCGCTGGCCCCGGACGCCTCGGACATCTCCTGATTGCTCACCCCGCGCGCCGCATGATGCTTGAAAAGCGCCGTCGCCCGCGCGGTGTCGCGCATCTTCCACGCGGCCGCCAGGTCACCCCGCTCGCCCTCGGTCAGCACCCGCTGGGCCGCCCGCGGCGCGAACGGCTTGTCGGAACCGACCCCGAGCGTACGAACGCGACTGCCGGTGGCCAGGTCGAGGTTGCGTTTCGTGGTCACATACGCACGACGCTTCTCGACCCATTCGGTCTCCGAGTCCGAGGGCGTGACGTACCCCCGGTTCGGCGCATCGTGCACCGGGATGACCTTCTCCGGGCCGTTGTTCTGATACGCGTCCGCGGGTGGCGCCTGCCGCGACAACGCCGACACACTCATCAATTGGTTCGCGGCGCTCCGCAATTGCGCGGCGACCGAGCCGGCCAGGTGCGGCATGAAGGAGACCAACGACCGTAAGGATTCGGTGTAGTAATTCCCGTAGTTGTCGTTGAAGTTGACCGGGAAACCCTCGGACCGGTACGCGTTCAGCGCCGCCCAGCAACCCAGGCACGGGCGGTATTTGCCCATCACCACATGTGTGCCGCGGATGTCATCCGGATCGAGCCCCGCGCTGTGCACGGCGAGCATCAACTTCTGTTCGGCGTGCACCGAATCCGCGCCGCTGTCCGCGTGCCGCAGCACGATGGTCGTGCCCCGATGCGCGGGATTGGTCAGCAGATCGCGCAGCTGCTGCCTGCCCTCCGCGGTGCTCGGCGCGGCGTCGACGATGCGCAAACGCTCATTGGCGCGCATCGCCCGCGCAGTGGCGCTGTCGCGTGCGCCGTCGAACGCGGCGTCGAGCTTCTCCCCGCTGCGCCGCATCCGCCCCACGTATTCGTCTGCGTCCTGCGTCGTGAGGTGAGCACGGCGGCGTGCGTCACTCTGCTCGATGCTGAGCAGCCGTTGCAGCGGCGGGCCGTCGCCGGACGGAATACGAGCACCATTGAGCAGGTCGACCGTCGCGTTGAAGTTCGTCGCGAACACCAGACGGTCGTTGACGAGCATGCCCTGCACCTCGAGGTCCTTGGGCAGGGCCTCCCGATTCGGGCTGGCATCGCGCAACGCGCGGAACGTGTCGTGCAGTTTGAAGCTGAGGTGACTGAGCGTTTGCGCGGCGCGTTCTGCGCGTTTGTCGCGCGCGAACCGCAGCCGGAACTCGTCGACCGCCCGGCCGAACTGCCCACCCCCGTACGACTTGGTGAAGCTCTTGGCGATGCCGTCGACCTCGGCCAGCAGGTCCTTCTTGGTCTTGCCGAAAGCGACCGCACCTTCCTTCTCGGCGGGCAGGTCCTGACCGGGCAGCATGTGCGAAACAGGCGGGTGGCCGCTCGTGTGCCGCCAATTCCCGGGTTGCCGCAGGTCGGGTGACGCGCTGAGAACCCGCCCGTTCGGCGTCACCCAGGCCGTCTGCGTCGGCGCGGTGACCGCGGTGATCCCGGGCTGTTGGGCCAGCCGTACGTCGTAATCGCTCGCCGCCGTGTCACAGCTGATCAGCACGATCTGCTTGCCGTGCGAGCGCGGATCGGCGGTGATCCGCTCGGCCAATTGCTCGGGCGTGACGAGCTTGTTCTGGAAGACGACGCCGTCCGGAGTGCCGTGCGCGAACACGAGATATTCGTCCGGCCGCGGCCGATAGTTGCGCGCGGCCTGCCAGTTCTCGTTCTGGTCGGGGTCGAGCATCGCCAGCCCGGCAGGCACCTCGGTGATCGGCGGCGCGGTGTCGTGCGTGCCGGTGACATCGGTCGCCGCCCAGCGGGTGTTCTTTCCTTTCCCGTACGGGTCGTCGGGCCGATAGTCGTGCCACTCGTTGTCGCCGTCGTCGAAATACTGCCAGCGACCGGTATTACGGTTCAGATAGAACTGCGTACCCCGGTCGTTCTCGAAGATCGTGTCGCCGTCCTCGTCGACGTAAATGGGCCGAGCGTTGGCTGGCGCATCCGGCATGGCCGTCACCGGCTGCGCGGTGTACCGAATCGGCGCGTTGCTGCTCGTCGCGACCGTACGGGGAATGTCGCTGTAGCTGACGCCGTCCATGCGAGCCGGCCCGGTCGTACGGGGAATGTCGCTGTAATTGACCCCAGGCATCCGGGACGGCGGTGCGTCGCTGTAGCCAAACGCGGGCGAGGAGGACGGCGGCCCGTCGCTGTAGCCAAAGGCGGGCGAGGAGAACGGCGGCGCGTCCGGCATCTCCTCGTCGATCGGGCTCGGCTGCCTCGTTGTCGCCGCCGTTTTCGTAGCGGCCTCGTTGACCGACCCGTACCGCTTGTCCAGGTGTTGTTGCAGGCTCTTGCGCGGGATATGCAGGTAATCCGCGATGCTCTGCATGTTGTGCCGATGCCGCAGCCCGGCGAGCTCCTGGTTGAGCGTTTCCGGCAGCTGCCCGGCCCGCAACGTGCCCTTGAAAAGCAGCTGCTTCTCGATTTCTTTCCACGCGCTCTTGAACTTCGTGCCGTCCATGGCGTCGCGGATCGCCTTTTCGCCGGCCTTGTCGAGGTCGGGCCGCTTGGTGAACTTGCTCGTCGACGAACCCGCCTCGGACCGCCCACTGCGCGATTGCACCCGGCGATGCACTTTCTCGCGCCCGTCGCGCTTCTCGTGACCGTCCTTGTCGTTGACCAGCCGCCCCACGTGCCCCGCGCTGGCCCCGGACGCCTCCGACATCTCCTGGTTGCTCACCCCGCGCGCCGCATGGTGCTTGAACAGTGCGGTGGCTTGCGCGGAGTTGCGCGTTTTCCATGCCGCGGCCAGGTCGGCCCGCTCGGCGTCGGTGAGCACGCGCTGGGCGGCGCGCGGCGCGAACGGCTTCTCCCGGCCCACCCCCAACGTACGGGTGCGGCTGCTGGTCGCGAAGTCCAGGTTCCGCTTCGTGGTGACGTACCGGCGTTGCTTGTCGAAGTATTCGGTCTCGCTGTCGGACGGCGTGACGTAACCCCGGTTGGGCGCGTCGTGCGCGGGGATGACCGTTTCCCGTCCGTTGTTGTCCACCGCGTCCGCGGGCGGCGACTGCCGGGACAGCGCCGAAACGCTCATCAAACGATCGGCCGCACCCCGGACGTTCTGCGCGACCGAGCCGGCCAGCCGCGGCAGGTAGTCGATGATCGAACGAACAGACTCGGTGTAGTAGTTGCCGTGGTTGTCGTTGAAGTTGACCGGGAAACCCTCGGACGCGTACGCATTGAGGGCGGCCCAACAGCCCAGGCAGGGGCGATATTTGCCCATCACCAGGTGGGTGCCGTGGATGTCGTCGGGGTCGAGGCCGGCGCTGTGCACGGCGAGCATCAGCTTCTGCTCGGCGTGCACCGAACCGTCGCCCGCGTCGTCCAGCCGCAGCATGATCGCCGAGCCCTCGTGGCGCGGGTCGGTGAGCAGATCGCGCAGGTTCGCGCGTTCGGTCGCGCTCGCCGGGGCGGCGTCCGCGATCCGGATGGACTGGTTGGCGCGCATGGCCCGCGCGGTCGCGCTGTCCCGGGCCCCGTCGAACGCCGCGTTCAGCTTGGTGCGGCTGCGGTCCATCCGGCCCACGTATTCGTCGGCATCCTGCTGCGCCAGATGCGCGCGCCGGCGATCGTCGCTCTGATCGATGCTGAGCAGCCGCTGCAACGGCGGACCGTCACCGCGCGGAATACGAACACCATCGAGCAGGTCGACGGTGGCGTTGAAGTTCGTCGCGAACACCAGGCGGTTGTTGATCAGCATGCCCTGGACCTCGAGGTCCTTGGGCAGGCTCGACCGGTTGGGGCTGGCGTCGCGCAGCGCACGGAAGGTGTCGTGCAACTGGAAGCTCAGGTGACTGAGCGTTTGCGCGGCGCGTTCCGCTCGTTTGTCGCGCGAGAACCGCAGCCGGAACTGATCGACCGCACGGCCCGACTGCCCACCCCCGTACGACTTGGTGAACTGCTTGGCGGCCCCGTCGATCTGCTCGAGCAGCTCCTTCTTGGTGACCTTCTTCGGCCCGAAGTCGACGGCCTGCTCAAAGTCGTTCCGCGCGTCCGGTGGATCAGCGGCCGGACCTGGGGGATCGGTGGTCGTTGCGCCGGCCGGATCGGGGGTGCGGCTTTCGACATCGGCGATCCGGCTGACCAGTTCGCGGACGGTTTCGGCTGTCGGCAGGTCGGGGCCGGACTCGGCGGGCTCGGCGGTCGTGCCCGTGAACGTGTTCCAGTGGCCCGGGCTGGTCAGGTCGGGCCGGGGCCGCCCGTCCGGCCCGAACGTGGTGGCGTCGGTCGTGAGCACCCGGCCCGACGGGGTGACGAACGCCGTACGGTCGGGGGCCGTCACCGACGAGATGCCGTCCTGCCGGGCCAGCTCGGCCGGGAAGCCGTTCGGGTCGCTGCCGGTGTCGCACGAGACGAGCACGATCTGCTTGCCTTGGGCGCCCGGATGGTCCTGCAGCATCCGGGCCAGCTGCGGGGCGGTGACCAGCTTGCCCCCCACGACCAGGCCCTTCGGCGTGCCGTGGGCGAAGACCAGGAACTGCCCGTCGCGCGGCGCGAAACTCCGGGCCGCCTCGTTGTTCAGCGTCTCGGAGTCGTCGAGCAGCGTGATGCCGGCCGGAACGTCCCGCGGCGCCGGCGGAACATCGTGCACCTCGGCCGGCACCTCGTTGGTGGCCCAGCTCGACGTGCGCGAACCCGCGTCCGAGGCGATGTCGCTGCCCGTGCCGGCCTGCGTGGTGACGATCTCGCCGAAGTGCGGGTAGAGGTTGTTCCAGTCGTCGACCGGGGTCAGCGTGAGCTGGGTCAGCTCGATCGCGGCCTTCCAGTCACAGCTCGTGTTGCCCAGCAGGTCGCGCAGCACACTGCCGAGCGGCCGGTCCACGTGCTGACTGCGCAGGCCGTAGCGCTCGGGGATGCGTACGTCGTCCAGGGTGTCCGGATCGGCGATGACGCCGCGATCGGTCAGCCAGTGGGCGATGAAGTCTGCGTCGACTGCGCGATTCTGCGCGTTTGCGTCCGCGGTGATCTTCGCGCGCACGTTCGCCGAGTCGGTCACCGCGTCGTTGAGCCACTGTCGCAGCGGCGGGTCGAGCTCGACATCGGGGCCGTTGGTCGTGGCGAACGTCGGCCGTTGTCGCCAGTTGAACACTTTCACCTGCGCGTCGAACTGGTCGACCCCGTCGTGATCGGGATGCTCCGGGGCCAGGGCGAAGTCGTCGCGGGCGGCCGCCTGACGCCCCGGATCGCCGCTGCTGACGATCATGCGGGTGGGTGCGTCGCCGTAGAAGGTCGACACCGCGCTGGCCAGTCCGCGCAGATCGGCCGGCCCGTCCAGACCCATCGAAGAGGCCAGACGCCGTACGCCGTAGTAGTACACCTCCGGCGAGGAGTCGCCGCGCCGGCTCGCCACGAAGTCCTGCACGCCGGTGTCGCGCAACAGGCTGTCGAGCGAGTTCTCCAGAATGCCTACAGGTGAGCGTTCGTTCAGTTCGTTCAGCTGATCGACATGTTCGTCGCGCACGTTGCCAAGCCCGATCCGATCGATCCGGCCGTCCGACTGCAGGTTCGCGAGCACATCCCAGGCCCGCCGCGTCGCGTCGCGGCTGCCACCGTCGATGTTGTGCACGAGCACACTGTCGAGGCGCCCACCGAACTGGTCGGCCACGCTCGTCAGCCGCTCGGTGAGCTGATCGGCAGATTCGTTTTCCCGTACGTCGAACTTGTAGACGATCTCCAGGCCGTCCCGGGGCGGCGCGCCGGGCCCGCTGAGCACGTCGGCCACTGTGTCGGTGTTGCGGTAGCTGTCGGCCAGATCGAACCGTCGGAACCCGTTGTCCAGCGCCGAGCGGATCTCCGAACCCGTACGCCCGTCCGCCCCGAACGCCGCCCAAGGCCCGTCGATCGTCCTCGCTCGCCGCCCGTCCCCGCCGTCCGCCGATTCCGTGCCCCTCGCATGAACCTCTGAGTGAGCGTCGCTGCGCAGCTCGCCGCCTCGTTGACCGATGTTGCGCGTTTCAGCATCCTGCTGGCCGGTGTTGCGCGTGTCGGTGTCCTGTTGGTCGAAGCTGCGCGTTCCGCCGTCCTGCTGGCTGAAGTTGCGCGTTCCCGCGTCCCGCTGGCCGGAGTTGCGCGTTCCGCCGTCTCGTTGGTCGATGCTGCGCGTTCCGGTGTCCCGTTGGTCGATGCTGCGCGTTTCAGCATCCTGCTGGTCGGAGTTGCGCGTTTCGGGCTCTCGTTGGCCGGAGTTGCGCGTTTCGGTATCCCGTTGGCCGAAATTGCGCGTTTCACCGTCTCGGTGGGCGGTGTTGCGCGTTTCGGTGCTTCGGGAGCCGGACGGGGACATGTCGAGGTCGACGAGCGTACGGCGGCGGCGGTGTTCTTTCGGGCCCGCGCCGGGGGCTGGTCGGCGGCCGCGGGTGCCGGTTTGGATGGGGATGTCTTTGGCCGGGCCGCCCTGCTGGTCGAGCTGGTGCTTGAGCGCGGCGCGGACCGAATCGGCGCGCTGCTGGGCCATTTCGGTCGCGTGCGTGTTCGGCATCGAGTCAGGCAGGAGGCGGACCAGGCCGCGGCCGTTCGCGCCGGACTCCACGCTGATCGCCGGCGGACCCAGCCCCTGCGCGTCCCGCCACGCCGCCACCTTGGCCGCGGTCTGCACGAACGAGCGCATCGCCGGCGTTTCCGGGTCGACGTTCTGCTCGCCGGGCGCGAAGTCGACCGAAGCCGTACGGGCGGCGTGGCCCCCGACCACGACGAGCGTCATCGGGTTGACGAACGACGGCGACTGCTGCTGCGCGGCGAAGTGCGACTGCTCGGGAGTGCTGCCCCAGGCCCGGAAGTGCCACAGGTTCTCGTTGTTGATGACCTCGGGCGAGTCGTTGAGCAGCTGCAGCCGCGCGATCGTCGCCGACTGCGCGAAGGCGTCCGGATCGCTCAGTTTCGGCGCCAGCTTCTCGAACTCCGCGCGATAACGGTCGTCCGTCTTGCTCGGATCGGCCACGAACTGCTCGACGTTGCGGCGCAGAGCCTCGGTCGCCAGGTCCTCGACCTTGGAGTTGGGCCGCGAGTTCTCCAGCGTGACGTGCATCTGAGTGTCGGCGCTCTCGGCCACCACACCGGCGAAGTGATACCCGTACGCTCCCTTGCGCGTTTCCGGCGTACCGGTGCGCGAATGATCGATGTCGAACGCGGCATCCCGTCCCGGGCCCCGGTCGCTGATCGACTGGGTCAGATAGCCCTCGCCGACCCGCGCCCGGGCGAACTGGTTGACCCCGATCGCCTTCGACGCGTCGACCGTGCCCGGCTTCTGATTGACGGCCAGACCGTAATCGCGACCGGGACGCGGGGCGCCGTCCATCCGGCCGTGATTGCGCTGGTCCTGGGCCATGACGTCACGGGCCTGACCGGTCGTCTGCGGGCTCTTGTCGCCGGCCAGCGCCTCGGCCAGGTGGAAGACACCGGTGACTTCCATGCCGTCGTTGGCAACCACCGGGATGGCGCGCGCCTTCTGCCCGTCGGGTCGCAGCACCACATGGCTCGGATCGCCGCCCAGCACGTTGGCCGCGAAGTCCCGGCACACCGACGGCATGGCCCGGTCGAACCTCGGCTGCACCATCACGAGCGTCTCGCCGCCGACCGTGACGGTGTTCTCGGGCGTGGCGGTCAGCGTGACGGCACTGTTGGCCGCGCGCAGCTGCTGGTTGAGCCCGTCGAGCCGCTCCGGCGTCGTGTAGAACTCGTTCTTCCGCCCGTCCGGCTCCGCGTTGATCGCGATCGTGCCGTCCGGCGACACCCGAATCGGCGGATGCTGATCGGCGATCGTGGGCCGCCGCACGACGAACCTGGGCACCACATCCGGCCCGCGATCGACTATCTCGGGCTCGGGGATGGTGCGCGTGAACGGGGGACCCTTCCCCGCCCGTACGGCGTAATTGGTGGTTATCCGCCCCGCGCCCGCGAAGGGTGGCACCTGGGACGGGAACGCCACGGCCAGCTCGAGGTCGTCGGCTGTCTCCGTCTCGGGCGCGGTGTCGATGCCCTTGGCCGAGACGGTCGTCCACTGCCCCGGAACCGCATGCTGATCCCCGACCGTCACGGCAGCCGTGATGACCTTGCCCGAAGGCGTGACGAACGCGGTGTCACTTGGCGCGGTGACCGATGTGTCCCCGTTGTAGCCCGGATCGTCCCGGCGCAGATTGTCGACCTCGCGGGCCAGGTCGGCGGGGAAGCCGTCCGGATCGCGCCCGGTGTCACACGAGACCAGCACGATCCGCTTGCCCTTGGAATCCGGATCGTTGTGCACGAGCGAGGCCAACTGCGGCGCCGTCACCAACTTGCCGTCCACAACGACGCCGTCGGGGGTGCCGTGCGCGAAGACCAGGTATTGGTCCTGCCGCGGGGGGACCTTGGCCGCCGCCTCCTGAGCCGCGTTGTCCCGGGGATCGAGCAGCGTCAGACCGCCGGGAACCTTGCCCGGGGTGGGCGCGGTGTCGTGGACGGGCAGCGTGGGCTCGCCGGCGAACTCCATCTCCTCGTCCCAGATGGAGTCCGTGTCCGACCCGTCAACTTCGTCAAAGACCGAATCAACCTCGGACGCGATATCGGAATCCACATCGTCGAACCAATCCGGCTCGGCATCGCTCCGCGAGTCATCCTCCAACCCCGGCGACGTTGAGTTCTCGGTGGTGGTGTCGGCCGGGGCGGTGGGTTCGTCGCGCGTGTTGGTTTCGGGCGCGGGGGTCGGTGTCGTGTTGGGTGTGGTGTCGCTCGGGGCGGTGGGTTCGTGGTGGGCGGTGGTTTCGGGCGCGGGGATCGGTGTGGTGTCGCTCGGGGCGGTGGGTTCGTCGCGCGTGTTGGTTTCCGGCGCGGGTGTCGATGCCGTGTCGGGCGTGGAGTTGTGGGCGCCGGTGGGTTGGCTCTGCGCGCCGGTTTCTGGGGTGCGCGGAGTTGCAGTGTCGCTCTCGGCGGCTGAGTCGGTGTTGACGCCCGTGTCCGGGGTGGCGGTTGATCCCGAGGTCGGTATGTCGGCAACTGTCTCTGCCTCGGTGTCGCCTGTGGGCATAGCGGGAGTACTTGAACCCGATGGAGTCGTGGTAGGCGCGACTTGTGGCTGCGTCTGAGCGTTCGGATCGTTCGCGTTCGTCTCGACCCGAGGCCCGCTCGGGTGCGTGCTCTCGGGTGACGGTCCTTCGACGGTCAGTCCGTTGACCGGCGGCACGACACTTGGACTGTTGCCGCCCTCCCGAACGCCCGCTCCCGAAGCCGGGGGCGTCGTCTGAGTCCCGGTCGTCGGCGCGGAGGCGGGATTGGCGCCCGGCGTATTGACGGCCGGGGCGGGGGAGGGCGCAAGCGGGTTGCTGACTGATCCCGACGTGTTCGCCAACGCGGCGGGCGGGTTCGAGGTGGGGGACGCGGCCGGAGGTAGCAGTTCCGTTGTGGTCGCGATCGGGGCAGCCGGAGATGTGGGCGCGACCGCCGGGGCTGGCGTTCGGGGAGCGTCGGAGCTTGGGGCCTCGGGCGTGGGACCGGCCAGGGCTGGGGCAGGTGTGGTCGAGGACGCCGGGGGTGTGGGAGTGGCGGTGGCAGCGGGCGGCGTGGCGTTGGGTGGGGTGGGGGTCGTTGAGCCCGTGGGTGTCTCGAGGACTGCGTTGCCGGCGGGTGTCGTCGATTCGTTGGGGGTTGGTACTGCGACTTGGCCTGGTGTGACGGGCGCGGGGGAGTCGAACCCGGGCAGACCGCCGGTCAGAGTGGGTGGGGCCACGGCTGCCGGGGGGCTGCTTGGAGGTGCTCCGACCTGAGGTTCACCAGGAGCGGTCGTAGCGAGAGGCGGCGGAACCGCGGCTGTCCCGCCGGTCGGCGCGGTAGCGTTCCCGGGCGGGGCGATGACACCTGCCGACGGGAGTGGGGCGTCGGCGGCCGGCGGCGACATGGACGCGCCGGCGGGAGTTGGTGCGTTTGGACTGGTGGTTGTCGGCGTTCCGGGTACGACCGGGGTGCCGTCGGGGGTGGTCCCGCTCGTCGTTTCCGCTGGAGGGGGCGCATTGGTGCCGCCGAGGGCCGGTGTCGCGCCGCTCGGAGCGGAGTCGGTACTGGTCGGGCCGGGTGCACTGGTGCCGACGGCGCCCGGGGCCGTCGGTGTCGCGCCGCTCGGAGCGGGGGAGTCGGTACCGGTCGGGCCGGGTGCACTGGTGCCGACGGCGTCAGAGGCCGGTGGGTTGGTGGCGGCCGGGCTGGGTGCAGAGGTACCGGTTGCACCGGGCAGGTCGACCGCGGCCGGGGTTCCGACCGAGTTGGGTGGAGTGGCGTTGGCCGGGCCGGGCAGGTCGACCGCAGTCGGGGCGGATGCGTTTGGGCTGGCCGGGTTGGGTGTGGCGGTTCCGGCTGCGCCGGGCATGTCGGTTGCGGCCGGGGCGGGCGTTGGCGTGCCAGTCAGTCCGGGTGTTGACGTGCCGGTCGGGGCGGGCGTTGTCGTGCCGGTGGGGGTGGGCGCTGTCGTGCCGGTCGGGCTGGGCGTGGTCGTGCCGGTCGGGCTGGGCGTGGTGGAGCCGCTTGGATTGGGTGTGTTGGCCCCGGCTGGTGTTGGCGTCTCTGTTCCGCCCACTGTCGGGGTTGGGGTTCCGGTGGGGGCCGGAACGTTCGCGCTGGACGGCGTGTCTGTTGCGGGCGTGGTTGTGCCATTCGGCGACGGGACGGAGGACGGTTGGCCGCCGCCCTGAAGCGGTGTTGAGCCTGCGGCGGGCGACGGCGCGCCGCTCGAGGGTGTTCCCGACCCGACTGGCGGAGGAGTATTTGCATCGCCCGGCGTCATCGATTCGTTGGCGCTGGACGTAGGCGTTTCCGCGCCGACCGGCCCACCGCCTGTGGGTCCCGCACCCGTTGGCCCCGCCCCGGCCGGTCCTGCGCCTGTTGGTCCTGCGCCCGTCGGCCCCGCCCCGGCCGGTCCTGCGCCTGTTGGTCCTGCGCCCGTCGGCCCCGCCCCGGCCGGGCCTACGCCTGTTGGTCCTGCGCCCGTCGGCCCCGCCCCCGCCGGCCCTGCGCCCATGGGGCCCGCTCCGGTCGGAACCTCCGGCCCCTCGATCGCCGTCGGGTTCGGGTTGTTGGGGCCGGGTTCTGTGTTCAGGGTGGGGGGTGGTTTGAGGGAGTTCGGGTCGGGGGTGGGGCCGAACTGGTTGCCGAACTCCTGGGCGTAGTGGTGGGCCATCCCGCCGATGATGGAGCTCGAGAACGTGGCGAACGGGTTGAAGCCGCCCCCACCGACCATCATCGAGAACAGGCCCTCGAACAGGGTTTCGGCCAGGCCGGAGAGGGTTTCGCGGCTGTAGACGTTCTTGTTGATTTTCGGGTAGAACTTGCCGGCGATCTGGTGCATGCCGCTCACCCCGGCACCGATGAAGACGCCGCCGGCGAAGGACATTGCCAGGTCTTTGTAGTCGAGGCCGTCCTTGCGGTTGCCTTCGGCGATCTGGGTCAGCTGGGCCGCGGCGCTCTGCCACAGCTCCTCCAGACCCTCCTCCAGGCCTTCCCACATCAGGCGCATGAGCTGGTTCTGCAGGCGGGCCCGCAGGAAGTTGACCAGGGCGCCGACGATCTCCTGGCCTATTTTGATCAGGCCGGGCACCGCGGCCGCGCCGAAGCCGGTGGCCATGGCGATCGCGATTTCGACGACCTGGGTGAAGGCCGCGATCACGATGTTGTATTGCGTGGATTCCGAGTCCAGGGCGAACTGGTACGCGGCGTCGCCGAGTGACGTGGAGATCTGGCCGCCGGTCGGGACGTTCTTGGTGATGTTGCCTTGGAACTGCGCGAACGCGGTCGCGGCGGGGCCGGTCAGGCTGTTGCCGAGCGAGTTGCCCAGGTTGGCCGTGGCGCCGACCCCGTTCAGCAGTTGGCTCGTGAAGCCGTACAGCTCCTCGCCCATGGCCCGCAACGCCGTCGGGTCGGCCTCGGGGAACTCCTCACCTACGCCGTACAGGATGAGGTCGTAAGCCCACTGCCACTCGGGGTCGTTGGGAATGTGGAAGTCAGGCATCGCCCGGAATCAGCGGGCTCGGCGTCCCGTCCGGCGCGTAGCTCAGCACCAGCGGCTGGTATCCGGGGGCCGTGGGGTCGGCCGCCGGGTTCTCCTTGACCACGAACAGGTGCCGGCCCTCGGGGTCGATCGGGCGGCCGTCGGCAGTGGTCACCGGCGTGCCGGCGAGCGGCGTGATCGACTCGTACAGGTTGGCGTCGACCCGGGTCGTGCCGTCGGGAAAGGTGTTGAGCGCCTGCAACCGGTACCCCTCGGGCAGCGGTTCGCCGCCGATCCGGGCGTACGCGAAATCGGGTTTGATCATCATGCTGGAGATCGCGGGCATGGCGGGCATGAGCGGCGCACGGACACTCCGAGTGAAGGCCCGCATCGGCTCGAGCGGCTCAGCCGAGTCGGGTGAGACAGGCTCGACCCGCGCCACCGCCGTCCGCCGCAGAGCAAGCATGGGCTCACCCTCGACAGCCGGCGCCATCTCAGCCCGTACGGCCCGCTGCAGCGGCTGACGCGGCGCGAACGACTCCTCGAAGTCGCCCTGCATCCGCCGCCCGACCTCCATCGCGCTCTCGTCGGCTTCCGCGTACGCCTTCCCGAACGACGTCAGCCCCTCAGCCGTGTATTTCAACGTGCCCCGGACCCCGCCGATCAGCCCCTCGAGGTTGTCCATTCCGGCCAGGAACTTCGTCGAGAACTGCTGCCCCATGTCATCGTCGCCCCACGCATTCGCATAGCGCTCCCGCAACGACACCAAATTCGCCATGTACGTGTCATAAATCTGCACGTGCTCGCCATAAGCGTCGCCGACCGACACCACCCCGTCCGGGTTGACGGACAGGCGCCCCTTGGGTTGCGTCATCGCTGCTCACGCCCAAGACCGAGCATTTCCCGTACGCTCGTGGCCATCCGCGGCTGGGCCGGCAGATACGCGTCGGTGCCCGCGGTGCCGTCGACCATCGCCCGCGCGTCCGCCCCGTCCGGCAGCATCGGCGCCAGTACGGCCGCGGCCTGCGTCGTGACGTCCTCTTTGGCTTCCCCGTACGCGGCCAGAATGACCTCGGTCAGGTCGGCCGGCGTGAGGCGCTTGTGGGCCGAGGTCGGAAAGCGGATGTCGGTGAGCACCCCGTTCTGCCCGACGGTGACGGTGACCTCACGCCGCGGTGAGGTGGCCGTGGCCGTCAGGGCGCGCATCTTCGCCTGCATCTCGGTCAGGCTGTTGCGCTGCCGCTGATACTCCTCGAACAGGCTCTCGATGCGCTCGTTGAAGTCCACGCCCGAAAGTGAAGTTCGGCCGATCCCGGCGACGGAAGGCCCGCCGCGATTCCAGGGGACATTCGTGCAGCCGCCTTTCCCCGTACGTCATGGGGCCGCCCCGCAATCGGGCGATCGAGTGCACTCTTGCCCGTCTTTCGTACATCCGGGCACTCGCCGTTCTTGCCGGGGCCGAACCCGATCCGTCAAAACTCTTCGGGCGCACACGACTTTGCCGAGGGCGCACACGACTTTGCCGACGTGAGGAGTTTCAGCCGTGACGATGCCACAGGTGCAAACCACCGAGGAGGGCATGCAGCGTGCTGCCCAGGAGTTCAGCGACAAGGCGACCGAGTTCACCGGCTCGCTGCAGGCCGTGAACAGCCAGATGGCCACGCTGCAGTCGTCCTGGACCGGGCAGGCCTCGGCCGGCTTCAACCAGGCCATGGACAGCTGGGAGGGCGCCTTCCAGCGGGTCATCAACGAGCTCATCAACATGCTCGACGTGATGGGTGTGACCACCAAGGGCTACATCCAGGCCGAGGACGACGCGTCGAACACGGCCGCCTCCTTCGGCGCCGCGCTGCCCGGCGTCTGACCCCCGTACGGAAATAAAAGGAGGATCGAATGTCGAACTACACGTTCAATTTCCAGCAGGCCGACGCCGTGCTGTACGACATGAACGCCATCAACCAGCGGATCAAGTCGGCGCTCGGGCAGATGGAGCAGACCGTCGAGGCCAGCCTGGCCGAGTGGACCGGTGCCGCCCAGCAGCAGTACTACGTGTCGAAGGCGGCCTGGAACCAGTCGGCCGACCAGATGACCGTCTACCTCGACCAGGCCCGGGTCACGCTGCTGCAGATCTCCGACAACTACGGCACGACCGAGCAGCGGCACGCGCAGATCTGGAACGACGTCCGCGGCGGCTGACCAGCCCGTACGCCGGCCGCCGTTGATCTCGGCGGCCGGCCTCCTCCACCTTGCGATGGGAGAACGACCCGGTGGGCATCGACTTCAGCTACGCCAACCCCGAGGCGGTCGACGCGGTCGGCGTGCTGCCCAAGTACGACGAGGAACACGGCTTCGAGAGCGGCTGGGCCCGCTCGGTCATCGAGCGGTGGCGCAACGACTACGACGGCGACATCGACTGGGACGACGACGAGCAGGCGCTGCTCGACTGGTATCGCGACGACGTCATCGAGACCGACAAGTGGGACGCGATCGTCGAGCAGCACAACGAGAACGTCACCGACGAGGACAACGTCACGGTCGACCCGTACGACGAGGACAATCCGCCGTACGACATGCCGGAGAACACCTTCGAGCACCCGGAGGACACCGAATACTCCGGCGGCAACAACCCCAACCAGGAGCTCGCCGTCAGCACCGAGGCGCTGCGGCACGTGGCCAACCAGATCGGCGCGATCGTCGGGCTCGACGACAACGGCTCCAACCTCATCCTCCAGGCCCGTACGCAGCTGAGCCAGATCCAGATGCGGCCCGGCGGGTTCGCCAAGGCCGAGGTGCTGCGCCAGAAGATCGAGGGCGTCAGCTCCAACGACGCCGGCCTGCGGGGCGACGCCATGGGCCTGCTGCTGGCCTCGCACGAGGCGCTGCTCGCGGTCAAGGACGGACTCCTCAAGATCGCCGACAGCTACGACAACGCCGAGGAGTTCAACGAGATGACCACGACCCAGCTCGGCGACAACATGGGCAACGCCTGGGGCAAGATCGACGGCCTCGCGGACTACGGGCAGGGCAGCGGCACCACCACCGGCGGAAACCAGTAACGGTTCCTTTTCCACCGCGGTCACGAGGACGGAAACATGGCGGACAACGAAGAATGGTCGAACTCGGCCGAGGAAGAAGCGACCTTCCGTCCTCAGACCGTCGACACCAGCAACCTGCTCGACTACGAGGCGTGGGCCGAGGAGGAGCGGGGCTGGCGCAAGCTGCTGGCCTCGGTGAACGGCGGCGCCGCGCTGGCCACCGAGGAAGGCCAGAACGCGGCGGCCGAGCTGGTCAGCGCCCAGTCCGTGATGGACGCGGCGGTGGCCTTCCAGCGTACGCAGGAAACTCTGACGTGGCTCGAGGACTTCGTCCGCCGCCAGTCCGACGCCGTCGCCGGTCCGGACCGCGCCTGGCAGGGTCAGGCCGCCGACGCGTTCCTGGCCAAGATGCAACACTTCGCCGACTGGCTGGGCAACCAGTCCGAACGCATCGCGGGCGCGGCCGGCACCAACAACATCAACTCGATCCCGAACCAGCTCTACACCAGCGCCAACTATCTGTCGTGGGCACAGCAGGCCATGCACCACCTGGACGCGTCATGGGCGAACATCGCCGCGCAGAACGGCGTCGGTGACGGCAGCGGCAAAATGGTGCCGATCAGCGGCACCCAGTTCGAGAAGCCCATGGCCCGGCAGATGTCGCAGGTCGTCGGCACGGTGGCCGGGCAGTACGACTTCACCTACAGCTCGGTGGTGCCGCCGGACGGCACCGGCACGCCCGAGCTGACGACCCCCAACTTCACGACGCCGAACTTCACCACCCCGTCGTTCAGCGCCCCCAACATCACCGCGCCGCCCACCATCTCGACCCCGAACATCTCCACCCCCAACATCAGTACGCCGAACATCTCGACCCCGAACATCAGCACCCCCAACATCTCCGTCCCCGACATCTCGACCCCCAACGTGTCCACGCCGAACATCTCGACCCCGTCGGTCACCCCGCCGACCGTGTCGACGCCGGCCTTCAACCCCGGTGGCAACGGTCCCGCCACGAATGCCTTCGCCACGCCCGAAGTGACCGCTCCGCCTACCGGTTTGTCCCTGCCCGTGGGCGGTGGCCCCGGCGGCGTTGGTGGCGGGCTTCCCGGTCTCGAGGGGCCTGGCGGCGCCAGCGGGTTTGTGCCTCCGGTGGTTCCCAACGCTCCGGGCGCGGGCGGCGGCTTCGTGCCTCCGGCGATCCCCGGTGCGGGCGGCCCCGGAAACAATTCCCGTACGCCGGAGGTCAGCACTCCCGGCAGCGTTGGCGCCTTCGAGTCCCCGACAGTCCCCGGCCCGCCCACCGCCGGCGGTCTCGGCACCGGTGTGGACGTGCCCGGTCTCAACACCCCCGGCGCGAATACCCCTGGCTTCGACGCTCCCAGTGTCAACGCTCCCGGCGTCAACGCCCCCGGTTTTAATGCGCCGGGCGCCGGCATGCCGATCGGCGGCGCCCCCGGCGCGGGCAACGGCGCGGGCGGCTTCAACGCTCCCGGCATCCCGGACGCCCCCGACGCGAACGGCCTCCTCGAAGGCGACCAGGACGACTGGCGCGGAGGCGCCCCGATCGTCGGCGCCCCCGAGGCCCCCGGCGGCATCGGCGCAGGCGGCGCGGGCCTGGGCGGCGGCATGCCGATGATGCCCGGCGCACCCGGCTCCGGCGGCCTCGGCAGCGGCGGCGCAGGCATCCCCGACACCCCCGACGCGGGCGGCCTGATAACCGGCGACGCCGACGATTGGCAGTCGTCAGTGCCGGAGATCGGTGCGCCTGAGGCGCCGTCGGGTGTGCTGCCGGGCGGTGCCGGTCTGGGCGGCGGGATGCCGATGATGCCCGGCATGCCGGGTGCGGGTGGTGGCCTTGGCGGTGGCGCCGGTCTGCCCGACGCACCCGACGCGAAGGGCCTGGTGACCGGGAACGCCGCTGATTGGGATTCGCCGGGTGCTGGTGTGGATGGTCCGGCGGCGCCTGGTGGTGTGCCGGCCGGGGGCGTTGGTTTGACGGAGCCTCCGTTGCCGGGTTCGCAGCTTCCCGAGACGTCGGCGCCGGGTATGCCCGCCGCGGGCATGCCGATGATGCCAGGCATGCCTGGTGCCGGTGGCGGTCTGGGCGGTGGTGCCGGTGCCGGGTTGCCGGATGCGCCGGATGCGAAGGGCTTGGTGACCGGGAATGCCGCCGATTGGGATTCGCCGGGTGCTGGTGTGGATGGCCCGGCCGCTCCTGGTGGCGCGTCGGCCGGTGGTGTTGGTCTGACGGAGCCGGAGTTGCCGACACTGCCGGGTTCGCAGCTTCCCGAGACGTCGGCGCCGGGTGTGCCTGGTGCGGGCATGCCGATGACTCCGGGTATGCCGGGCGCGGGTGGCGGTCTGGGCGGTGGCGCCGGTGCTGGGTTGCCCGATGCCCCCGATGCGAAGGGCCTCGTGACCGGAAACGTCGGAGATTGGGACTCGCCAGGCGCCGGTGTGGATGGTCCGGCGGCGCCCGGTGGTGCGTCCGCCGGTGGAGTCGGCCTGACCGAACCGCAGTTGCCCGCTGTGCCGGGTTCGCAGAGCGACGGGTCTGCTTCCGGCGCGGCCCTGCCGGGTGGCGGTGTGCCGATGATGCCGGGCATGCCTGGCACGGGCGGCGGTCCGGGTGGTCCTGGCGCGGGCCTCCCTGACGCGCCCGACGCGCAGGGCCTCGTCACCGGCGAAGCCGACTCCTGGACCCCGTCGGCCGCCGACATCGACCTGCCAAGCGCCCCGACGGGCACCGAGGCCGGCGGCACTGGTCTGGTGCTCCCCGACCTGCCAGTCGCACCCGAGTCCGGCCTGACCGCCCCGAGCTTCGCCGACATGGCTCCGCAGGACGTCCCGGGAACGCCTGATGGTGTTGATCTGCCGAGCGTTCCGGAGGCCGGCGTCAATCCGCTGGCGCCTCCGGTTGGTGGAGTTGATCTGCCAGTGGTCCCGGAAGTGGGTGTCAACCCGCCGGGCCTCTCGGGCGAAGGCGTAGATGTGCCGGGACTTCCGGAGGCCGGCGACGGCTCGCAGGGAAGTGTTGTGGGGCCCGGACTTCCCAGCGCGGCTGACGGAAGCGCGATCGGCGCCGGGGTGGACCTGCCCGACGGCGCACCGACGGCCGGGGGAGGGCAGCCCGGTGCGGGTACGCCGGTGATGCCTGGGCAAGGACCGGGAGCCGGGCCGCTTGGTGGAGCCGGTGGTGCGGGAATCCCGGACACACCCGATGCCAACGGCCTGATCGGACCGGACGTCGGAGATTGGTCTCCGGCCGGACCGCAGGTGGACGCCCCGGCTGCGCCCGGCGGGACGAGCGCGGGTGGCTCCGGCCTCGTAGTCCCGGAGTGGACCGGCGCCACGGACTTCGGAGTCACCGACGGCCCGTCGCTGGACTCGGCCGATGAGGTCGAGCTCCCCGAAGCCGAGACCCCCACAACCGACACCACAGCCGCGCCGGCCGCTCCGAACGGCGTGCCGATGATGCCCGGAATGCCAGGCCTCCCCGGAAGCACCGCGGGCCCGGGCGACACGAGCACAGCGGACCGTTCCACGGCATCCGACCTGGTCGACGCGGACACCGCCGATTGGCGTCCGACCGGCCCGGCGGGGGAGACCCCCTTAGCAGCCCAGGGCACCCCAACGGGCGGGACCGGTCTTGACGGCCAGACCCCCGATGGAGCACCCGCCGACGCTCCGGCACTTGCCACCGCGGACGTTGTGATGTCTGGCGGCACCGAAGAGGAAGCGGTCTCCGGCGGCGGTGGCGAAATCGCGGCCACCGGCCCGGCTCCCGCGACTGCGGACGTAGTCGGCTCGGGTGCGGAGTTCGGCGGTGTGGCGGCCGAGCCCGCTGTCTCCGCCCCGACACCGCCCGTCTCGCAGAACATCTTCGCCTCGTGGGCACCCGAGCCCGTCACCGGCGATGTCTCCGCACCGGAGACACCCACGCCGGACGCACCGAATCCGATCGCCTCCGAACCGGGCGCCCCGGACGCCACCGAGCCCGTGGCGCCCTCGACGCCCGCTCCACCCGGGCCCGCTCCGACTGGTCCGACCGTGCCCGCTCCGGCGGTTCCGGACGTACCTGTCCCGGCGGTTCCGGACGTACTTGTCCCGGCGGTTCCGGATGCGCCCGGTTCGGCAGCTCCGGACGTACCCGGTCCGGCGGTTCCAGATGCTCCTGCTCCGGCAGGTCCGGACACGCCAGCCCCGGCTCTCCCCGAGACACCTGCCGCGCCGGACCCCGCTGCCCCGGAAGCCAACCAGCCGGCCCCGCCCGCCCCGCAGGCTGCTGAGGCGCCGACCGACCCGGCAAAACCGATTGCTGGAGAAGGCACTTCGCCAACAATCGCTCCCGAAACGGCAGCCGCGGCAACGGCCGTCGCCGCCGGTGCGGTTGCGGCCGTGGCGGCGACGGCCGGAAACGCCCCGGCGGCGGTGACCGGAAACGCCCCGGCGGCGGTAACCGGGGGCGGCCCGGCTGGGAGCACAGCGGCGACCGGCGGCGGCCCGGCCGCGACCGGAAATGCCCCGCAAGCGACACCCGTTTCAGCCGCGCAGAATCAGCCACTCGCCCCGGTTCGGGAGGTGGCAGCGCCGGTCGAGAACCGTGGGGGCGGCATGGTCGGCGGCGCTCCGCTCAAGCCGGGCGAGGACGACCGCGAAGACCCGGAACGTCCCACCGCAGCCGCTTTCCTGGGCGAGGACGACCGCGCCTGGAACAGGCAGGAGCGCGACGACGACTACGTGCCGGTGGTGCGGCCCGATGAGGAGGACGACGACATGTCCGGCTGGGACGACGCGGATGCCGCCTGGCTGACCGCGGCGGGTGACCGATGACCGGGCGGGCGGTGTGGCGGCGTACGAACGCCTCTGACACGCCGGAAAAGGAGCGGCGCTGCGGCGGCCCCGAGATGTCGGTCGAGGAGCGCTATCAGCTGATGCGTGAACGACGCCTGGCCGCCAAGAAGGAGGAGCCGGTCAAGAAGGACGAGCCCGCGGATGAGGAGGAGGACGACCTCAAAGCGGCCGAGCGTTTCCGCAACGACCGCTACTCGGTGAAGCTCCTGAAGCAGGACGACGACGCCTGGGGCGGCGGCGCCAAGAGCACGGGGACGCTCGGATGAGCACTGTCACCGTCAAGCGGCCACCGCGCGCGGCCGGGCCGGAGGCCCCCGAGGGGCGGATCGAGCTGCAGGAGCCGCCGTTGATGGCGGAGGAGGCTCCGCTCGACTTCCGGTCGTTCGCCATGATCGTGCCGATGGGGCTGGGCATGGGCGCCATGATGGCGATGTTCGGGCTCTACAGCCGGGCGCCGGTCATGTATGTCATGGGTGGCGCGATGGCGGCCGGCATGCTCCTCATGGGCGTCATGCAGATCGGCCGGGCCGCCAGCGACCGCAAGCGCAAGATGCGGGGCGAGCGGCGCGACTTCCTGCGGTACATCGCCCAGCTGCGCAAGCAGGCCCGTACGGCCGCCGATCAGCAACGCCGCCATGTGCTGTGGAACAACCCGCAGCCAAGCTGGCTGTGGTCGCTCGCCATGAGCAGCCGGCTGTGGGAGCGGCGGCCCAGCCACGACGACTTCGGCCGGGTCCGGATCGGGCTGGGCCGGCAGAACGCCATGCTCACGTTCAGCCCGCCGTCGACCAAGCCGATCGAGGACCTGGAACCGCTCGCTTCCATCTCGTTGCGGCGGTTCTCCGAGGCGTACCGGACGGTGAACGGCATCCCGATCTCGGTGGGGCTGCGCAGCTTCACGAGCATCGAGTTCGAGGGCCCGGTCGACCCGGCCATCGACCTGGCCCGCGCCATGGTGGCCCAGCTGGTCACGTTTCACGCCCCGGACGAGCTGCGGGTGGCCGTGCTGGCCGAGGAGGTGCACAGCGGGCCGTGGGAGTGGGTGAAGTGGCTGCCGCACAACGCGCACCCGACGGCGTTCGACGCGGCGGGGCCGGTGCGGTTGTTCGCGGGCGGCCACGACGACCTGATGGAGCTGCTCGGCCCCGAGATCAACGACCGGGGCGACCACGACCGCACGGCTCGGCCGAGCGCGACCGAGCCGCTGCTGGTGATCGTGGCGCACCTGGCCGAGCTGCCCGACAGCTCCCGGTTGCTGGGCGCCGGCGTACGCAATGTGGTGTTGCTCGACCTGACCGGTGACATGCCGGGCGGCCCGAAGGTGCTGCGGCTGACCCTCGACGGCGATCAGGTGCAGTTCCCGGCCGGTGACACGACGGGCACGGCCGACCGGGACGCGCTGGGCCCGGATCAGTGTGACGCGCTGGCCCGGATCATCGCGCCCAAACGGACCAGCGGCACCCTGGACGTGGTGGACGAGCCGATGGAGTCCAGCTTCGAGCTGACCGCGCTGCTCGGCATCCGCGACGGGCACACCTTCGACGTGCCGGCCCTGTGGCGGACGCGTCAGCCGCAGCGCAACCGGCTGCAGGTGCCGATCGGCGTGACCGAGGACGGCGAGGTCATCGAGCTCGACCTGAAGGAGTCGGCGCAGGGTGGCATGGGCCCGCACGGCCTGCTGATCGGCGCCACCGGCTCGGGCAAATCAGAGCTTCTCCGTACGCTGGTGTGCGCGCTCGCCGCCACGCACAGCTCGGAGATCCTCAACCTGGTGCTGGTCGACTTCAAGGGCGGCGCCACCTTCCTGGGCATGGAGAAGCTGCCGCACACGTCGGCCGTCATCACCAACCTGGCCGACGAGCTGCCCCTGGTCGACCGCATGCAGGACGCGCTGCAGGGCGAGATGACCCGCCGCCAGGAGGTGCTGCGGGCCAGCGGGTACGCGTCGCTGTTCGACTACGAGAAGGCCCGCGCGGCCGGGGCGCATCTCGTCCCGTTCCCGGTGTTGCTGATCATCGTGGACGAGTTCAGCGAGCTGCTGTCGAGCAAGGCCGAGTTCATGGACCTGTTCGTCTCGATCGGCCGGCTGGGCCGCAGCCTCGGCGTGCACCTGCTGCTGGCGAGTCAGCGCCTGGACGAGGGCCGGATCAACCGCGTCGAGGGCCACCTGTCGTACCGGATCGCTCTGCGCACCTTCTCGTCGATGGAGTCGCGCTCGGTGATCGGCGTGGGCAAGGCCTACGAGCTGCCGCCCGAGCCCGGCAACGGCTACCTCAAGCTGGACACGACCAACCTGGTGCGCTTCAAGTCCGCGTACGTCTCGGGGCCGTACTCGGGCAGCGGTGCGATCGGTGACCGCACCGAGGACGACGAGCTCTCGGTGCTGGATGTGGTGCCCTTCACCACGCGGCAGGTCGACGTGCGCCGCGATCCGGGCCGGGTGAAGCCGGCCGCGCCGGTGATCAAAGAAGACGAGACCGGGCCCAGCCTGGCCGAGGTGCTGCTCGACCGGCTGGCCGGCTCGGGTCCGCCGGCGCGTCAGGTGTGGCTGCCGCCGCTGTCGAGCGCGCCGAGCCTCGACTCGTTGCTGCCGAGCGTGGTTCCCGATCCCGTACGGGGTATGACCGTCGAGGATCCCGACGCGCGGGGCCGCCTGCGGGTGCCGGTCGGGGTCGTCGACCGCCCGCAGGACCAGCTGCGCGAGCTGCTGATGGCCGACCTGGGCGGCGCCGACGGTCATGTCGGGATCGCCGGCGCCCCGCAGAGCGGCAAGTCGACCCTGCTGCGCAGCCTGATCCTGGGCCTGGCCTTCACCAACACGCCGCAGGAGGTGCAGTTCTACGGGCTCGACTTCGGCGGCGGTGGCCTGTCGTCGATCGCTGGGCTGCCGCACATCGGCTCGATCGCGACCCGGATGGAACGCGACCGGGTGGTCCGCACGATCCAGGAGATCGGGCAGGTCATGGAGCAGCGCGAGGCCGAGTTCGCGGCCCGCGGGCTCGACTCGATGCAGGCCTATCTGGCCGCCCGGCGCCGCGGCGAGATCGAGGACCCGTTCGGCCACGTGTTCCTGGTGATCGACGGCTTCTACACGATGAAGCAGGACTTCGCCGAGCTCGACACCCGGTTCCAGGAGCTGGTGTCGCGCGGCCTGTCCTTCGGCATCCACGTCATCACCACGGCCACCCGCTGGTCGGAGATGCGCACCTGGCTCCGCGACCTGATCGGCACCAAGCTGGAGCTGCGGCTGGGTGACGCGATGGAGTCGGAGGTGGGCTCGCGCAAGGCGGCCACCGTGCCCAACCAGCCCGGCCGCGGCCTGACCGCCGACGGGCTGCACTTCCTGGGCGCGCTGCCCCGGATGGACGGCAGCTCCGAGGTGGCCGACCTGGCCGAGGCGACCAAGGCGGTCACCGAGGAGATCGGCACCTTCTGGCCCGGCGAGCCCGCTCCGGGCGTACGGCTGTTGCCGACCCGCCTCCCGGTGGAGCAGTTGCCCGTACCGGGGAAGGAATTCAAGGTTTGTCTCGGCCTCGACGAGCAGCGCCTGGCCCCGGTCTGGCACGACTTCATGGCCACGCCGCACATGCTGGTCTTCGGCGACAACGAGACCGGCAAGTCGAACCTGCTGCGGCTGGTGCTGCGCGCGATCCAGCAGCGTTACACCCCCGAGCAGGCCAAGGTGGTGCTGGGCGACTCGCGGCGCGACCTCGACACCGCGCTGCCGGCCGAGTATCAGGTCGGGTTCGGGTTCACCGGGGACAAGCTGTACGAGCTGGCCGGGCAGGCCTCGGTGTCGATGAACCGGCGGGTGCCGGGCCCGGAGATCTCGTCGGAGCGGATGCGCCGCCGCGACTGGTGGGAGGGGCCCGAGCTGTTCGTCGTGGTCGACGACTACGACCTGATGACCAAGGGCAGCGGCGCCGGCTCGACCCTCGACCCGCTGCTGCCGCTGCTCGCGCAGGGGCTCACCATCGGCCTGCACGTGATCGTCGCGCGCAGCACCTCGGGCGCGATGCGGGCCATGATGGACCCGGTCATCCGCCGCATGTGGGAGCTGGGCACCCCGGCCACGCTGCTGTCGTACCCCAAGGAAGAAGGCAAGTTCCTGGGCGAGGCGCCGCCGCGGCGACTGCCCCCGGGGCGGGCCCAGCTGGTGACGCGCCGCGGCGTGTCGTTGATGCAGACCGGCATCGTGGCATGAGAAGAGGACTGAGCGGATGACCACCGCCATGGACCGGCAGCTGTGCCGGATCACCGTCATCGGGCCGGACCGCAAGATCGATCTGGCCGTGCCGTCGGCGACCCCGGTGGCCGGGCTGCTGCCCGTGCTGCTGCAGCACACGTCTTCAGGCCGCCGCCTCGAGAGCGACGAGCCCGAGGGCGCCTGGGTGCTGCAGCGGCTGGGCCAGACGCCGTTCGAGCTGACCGGCACCCCCGAGAGCCTGGACTGGCTCGAGGGGGAGGAGCTGCACCTGCGGCGGGCCGAGGATCCGCTGCCCGAGCTCGACTTCGACGACGTCGCCGAGGGCATCGCGACCACGGTCAACCGCCGCTCGGACCGCTGGCAGCCGGAATACCGGCGGGTGCTGTTCCTGATCCTGTCGGTTGTGGCGATGGCCGTGCTGGCCGCCGTGCTCACCGATCGGGGCCCGGTGCTGCCGCAGGTGATCACCGCGGGCGTGCTGGCCGCGGCGTTCCTGACGGCCGCCCTGATGTATGCCCGCAAGGTTCCCGACGGCGCGTTCTCGCTGCTCTTCGGGTTCGGGGCTGCGGCATTCGCGGCCCTGTCGGCGTCCCGCGCGAATGACGGCGACGCCGCCGGAATCACGCTGGCCGCCGCGACCGCCGTGGTCGCGGTGGCCACCGTCCTGCTGATCGCCCAGCGCACCCTCACCCCGCATCTGCCGTTCCCGCCGATGCTGGTCGTCGCGGTCACCGCGGCCGTCGTGGCCGGGGTCCTGCTGATGCAGCGCGGCTCGGCGATGACCGTGGCGCGCACCTCCGCCATCGCCGTCGCGATCCTGCTCGCGGTCATCGTGCTGGCCCCACGGGCGGCGGTGAAGTTCGCCCGGCTGCGCGGCCCGCAGCTGCCCAAGACCGGCTCCGACATGGCGTACGACGTCGAGCCGGCCCCGTCCGACGTGGTCCACCGCCGCACCGATGACGCCGACACCTACCTGACCGTCGCGCTGGTCGCCTCGGCCCTGGTGCTGCCGGTGCTGTTCCACTACGCGATCGGCTCGCCGGGCTGGCCGGGCTGGACCTTCGTGCTGGTGGTATCGGGTGCAATCCTGTTGCGCGCGCGTACCTTCCTCGGCCTGTGGCAGCGGCTGGCGCTCACCGCCGCCGGTACCGTCGGGCTCCTCATGGTGATCATGCGGCTGTCCTCGATGCTCACCGGCGGCTGGCGCTGGGTGCTGCTGTCGGGGCTGCTCGCAATGCTTCTCCCGCTGGTGCTGGCGGCGATGCGGCCCTGGCCCCGGCGCATGCTGCCGTTCTGGGAGTACGCGGCGACGTTCCTCGACGTGGCCACCGGTGTCGCCGTGCTCCCGATCCTGGCGCAGATTCTCGGCCTGTACGCCTGGGCCCGCGGACTGTTCGGGTAGGCCGCCGTGCAGACCCAGCGCGACCACGTCCACGCGCACACCTTCATGATGGGCCGGCTCAGCTCGGCCCTGGTCGAGGGCGACCCGACCGGCGCCGAGATCCCGGGCCGCCGGGCCCAGACCGGGCTGCTGGTCGGCCTGATCCTGCTCCTGCTGCTGGTCGGCGGGTTCGCCGTGTACGGCTGGATCGTGCCCGGCGGCAGCAAGGCCTACCGGCAGGCGGGCGCGATCCTGGTCGAGAAGGAGACCGGCAACCGCTACGTCTACCTTGACGGCGCCCTGCACCAGACGCCCGACCTGAC
The DNA here is from genome assembly GCF_016785085.1 of Paractinoplanes lichenicola. Taxonomy (GTDB): domain Bacteria; phylum Actinomycetota; class Actinomycetes; order Mycobacteriales; family Micromonosporaceae; genus Actinoplanes; species Actinoplanes lichenicola. The sequence goes on along the minus strand of NZ_JAENHO010000001.1, from coordinate 607,931 downwards.
CTCGGCCATGCTCATCCAGGGCGGCGCCGGCAAGATCAAACTGATCTCGCGCAACTCGCTCAAGGACGTGCCCCGCGGCCTCCCGCTCGGGGTGGCCGGGGCGCCGCAGCAGATGCCCGCCCCCGAGGCGCTGGCCAAGGGCCCGTGGCTGACCTGCCTGCCCGGGTCGGTGGTGACCGGCAAGCGCGTCGCCGGCCTGGGCGTCAACCTGGAGCCCGAGACCCCGGCCACGCCGCTGGCGGAGGGCAAGTTCCTCGTCGTACGGGACCCTGGTGGCACCCCGTATCTGCTGGCCAACTATCTCAAGTACCGCATCGACGACGACGCCGTGCTGGTCGCGCTGGGCGCCGCCGCGAGCAACCCGCCGGCCGCCCCGGCCATGTGGCTCGGCTGGCTCGGCGACGGCCCGGCGCTGGCCCCCGCGGCGATCCCCGGCGCGGGCACCGACGGACCGGAGGTCGGCGGACGCCCGTACGCGGTGGGAACGCTCTTCCGCCAGGGCACCGACCAGCATTTCGTGCTCCGGCGCGACGGCCTGGCCCCGATGAGCCGCACCGAGTTCCTGATCGCCGACGCCAAGACGCCCGGCCCGCCGGTGCAGGTCGACCCGGCCGACGTCGTGGGCGCCCGCCGCTCGCCCGACCGCACGCTGCTCGACCGGCTGCCCGACCTGGCCGCGCTGCGCCTGGCCGACGCCGCGGGACAGGCCGTGTGCATGCAGCAGCGGCCGATCGGCCCCGAGGCGTTCAGCAGCACGGTGGTGCTCGCCCCGGCCTGGGCCGCCGGCGTCTGGCCCGACGGCAAGACCACCGTGCTGGCCAAGCGAGGCAGCGGCATGGCCGTGCTGCCGGTGCCGCTCGCGTCCAAGGTGGCCGCCAAGAAGATCTCCTTCATCTCGGACGAGGGCACGGCGTACCGGCTGGCCGACCAGACCACGGTCGCCTCGCTCAAGCTCGCGAGCACCCCGCCCGTCCCGTTCCCCAAGGAACTGCTCGCGGCCCTGCCCCAGGGGCCCGTGCTGAGCCGCGAAGCCGTCACCAGCCTGGCGAGAGGGTAGAAACGTGGTGTCCATCCGCAGCCTGCTGCGCGGTGACCGGGACAACCCGGGTCACGGCGTCGTCCAGCACACCGTCGGCAACGCGGTCGTGCTGCACTCCGACGACGCGATCAGCGCCGAGGCCCAGTCGCTGGCCCTCACCGTGGTCGAGGACCTCGAGAACGACGTGGTGGTGCTCGACCTCGGCGCCGGCATGCCGATCAGCTCGTGGGAGTCGATGGCCGGCGTGCTGCCCCGGCGCCGCCGCGGCATCCGGCTGATGGCCTGCGGCGAGCAGCGCAACGCGGCAGCGATGGCCGGGCAGTGGTTCGCGGAAAGGCTTGGCCGTACGGTCATCGCCCCTGACGGCGACCTGATCCGCGGGGCGGCCGGTGGGCTGTTCGTACACTCCACGCCGGGGAGCGGCTGGGTGCGGTTCCGGCCCGGCAAGGCGCCCGCATGGCACGCCAAGCGCTATCCGACGCCCCTGTGGGACCAGGCGGTGACCGAACGGCGCGCGTCCAGTTCGACGGGGGAGATCGAGCCCCTGCCCGGCGGCGTGTGGATCCACGACGTACGGGAACCGGAAGTTGTCGCCGAGCACCGCGAGCGGCTGGTGGCCGACGTGCCCTGCCAGCCCGACGTGATGACCGTGCTGCTCGGCTGCCCCGGCACCGCCCCGCTCTCGCTCGACGACGTCGTGCGGTTCTGGCGCGAGCTCGACGACGAGAGCAAGGCCCGCGCCCGCTTCGTGCAGTACGGCGACATCCGGCTGCCCGAGGGCGAGGCGTTCGGGCAGGCCCTGGCCGACCTGCTGGCCACCCCGGTGATCTGCTACACGGGCGTGCCGATCGGTTCCCCGGCCAAGTTCGAGATTCGCACCGTACGCGAGGACGGGGTGCTCGGCTGGCCCCCGTTCGCGCTGGAGCTCGGCTACCAGCCGCGCGCGCACCCCAACTCGAAGGGCCGCCGCCCGTCGATCCTGAGCCACCGCGGGCCGCTGCTCTGGGTCGAGGAGGTCGAGAACCGCGTCTACTGGTACGCCCCGGACGCCGTCGTCGAGGTCGTGCAGGCGGGTCTGTGGGTGCGGCCGGCCGAGGAGCCGCCGAACGCCGAACGGGTCCGCGCCACGCGGCTCGACCCCGAGGGCAGCACGCTCATCTTCGACGACTCCTTCAAAGAACGCAGCGCCCGCATGCGCGAGCTGGCCGAGGACCTGGCCGCCCGCGTCGACCCGGCGCTGGGGGAGGAGAGCGCGCTGTTCCCGGCCTCGGTGCTGGTGCCGGGTCAGAAACCGGCCGGGCGGGCCGACGCGGTGCTCTCGGCGGCCCTGCCGGTGGCGGTCGAGCCGGTGGCCGAACTCGAGCCTCCCGCGACGGCGCCCGCGCTGCCCGCGCCTCCGGAGGCGCCCGCGCTGCCGGTCTCCGTGTCGTCGGTCTCGCCGGTCTCGGTTTCGCCGGTCGACTTCGCGCCGCCGGTCCCCGCCCCGATCGCCGTCGCCCCGGCGGAACCTCCTGCGTCGGCTTCCTCGCGCCCGCCCGCCTTGCCGGCCTCGCGCGCAACGCCCTCGCCTACGCCGCTTTCCTCGCCTTCGCCGCTTTCCTCGCCTTCGCCGCTTTCCTCGCACACATCGCTCTCCTCGTCCGGGCCGGTTTCTTCGCCTGAGCAACCGGCCCCGCGTGCTGCGGCGGGCATATCCGATGTTGCGGCCGGCCGGTCCGCGGCTCCGAGCGAGTCGAGCGCCTCCACCGTGGCGGATCCGGTCGCCTCGCCGGCCGCACTCACGCCCCCGGTTGCCCCTGCGCCGCCCGTTGCGCCCAGTTCGGCTGGGGTGGCGCCGGCCGAGCCGATCGTCATCCCCGAACCCGTCGTGCCGGCGATCCACGCGCCGGCCGTTCCGCTCCCGGCCGCTCCCGTTTCGTCGGAGACCCGGCCCGCGGAGACCCGGCCCGCGGAGACCCGGCCCGCGGAGACCCGGCCCGCGGAGACCCGGCCCGCGGACGCCCGGCTCGCGGAGGCCCCGACCGGACCGGAGGCCGCCGTCGACGCCGTGCGGCGGCAACCCGTGCCTGCCGCGTCGGCGTCGGCGCTGCTGCCCAAGCGGCGCCCGCTCGACGAGGAGCGCTCCTGGCTGCGGCGCACGCTCAGCCGCGAGTTCGACACCATGGCCAGCTCGGTCGCCCGCATCATGAGCGAGCACCCGGGTCTGCAGGGTTCGGGCGCGGTCAAGGCCGACGACATCCTGGCCGACTCGGTCGCCGTCCGGCTCTACCTGTCGCGCCGGGGTGCCGGGATTGACGCCGGGCTGCGGTCGGGCGTGGCCGGGCCGCATGTGCCGCTGGCCCGGTGCGCGGTCGCGGGCCTGTCGCGGCTGCCCTCTTTCCGGGGCACCACCGTCTACCGCGCGTCGCCCGAGAGCGCCGAATGGGACCGCTACCGCGAGCGCAAGCTGGTCACCGACTGGTCGTTCGTCAACGCGCTGACCGGACCCTGCGAAAGCCAAGAGGGCGACACCGACGTGCTGGTGTGGTCGATGACGGCCCGCCGCACGGCGCTGCTCGAGCCCGAAGGCGATGAGCGGGTCGACGACCGGGTGCTGTTCCTGCCCGGCACCCACTTCAAAGTGCTCGAGCTGCGTGAGCCGTCCGGCGACGAACGGGGTGCGGTGCTGATGCGCGAAATCGGCGCCAACGAGATCGGCGAGGACGGCCGGGTCGACCCCGACAAGGTGTCGCTCGACGAGCTGGCCGTCACCTCGCTGCGCCGCAGCATCGAGCGCTGGGCCACCGCCGACCCCCGCCGCCGGGTCGGCCCGGCCGCCGGGGAGCGCTTCGGCCTGCTGCCGGGGCTGCACCGGTCCGAGCCGGAGCCGACGGCGGGACGACCGGACGCGGCCGCGGCCCGGACCGGGCCGGAGCGACCGGCCTCGGAGCGGACGGGGGCGGCGGAATGACCCGGCACCTGGTCGTCGGTGGCGGGCAGCCCGGCGCCTACTCGACGATCGGTGCCGCCCTGGCCCGGGCCGAGAGCGGCGCGACCATCACCGTCCACACCGGCCGCTACTCCGAACGGCTGGTGATCGGCAACCGCGTCACGATCAGCGCGGCCGGTGACGGCCCGGTCGAGGTGCGGGTCGAGGAGGGCAGCGTCCTCGTCGTCCACGGCGAGGGTGCCCAACTGCGTGGGATCACCCTGGCCAGCGCGGACGAGAAGCTGGCGGCCGTCGACGTCTACGCCGGGGAGGTCGCGCTCGACCACTGCGTGATCACCGGCGGGTCCTGGACCACGCTGCTGGCCCGCCTCGAGGGTTCGCTCGCCTTGCGCGACTGTGAGGTGCGCAGTCCGGCCGGCGCGGGGGTGGTGGTCACCTCGGCCGCGCCCAGCACCATCGAGGACACCGTGGTGACCCAGGTCGGCACCTCGGGCGTGGTGGTCACCGACAAGGGCGTGCTGACCCTGCGCCGCTGCGCCGTGCGGGGCACCGCCGCCAACAGTGTCTGCGTCAACGGCGACGGCCGGCTCACCGCCGAGCAGTGCGAGATCAGCGACGCCGCCAAGCCCGCGGTCGTGGTCGAGCAGCGCGGCTGGGCCCGGTTCCAGCGGCTCACCGTGACCGGCAGCGGCAACGTCGACCTGTTCCTGCGGGGCGACATCGACGTGCTGTTCAGCGATTCCCGCTTCACGGGGGCCGCGCTGCAGTCGGCCCACGTCGCCGACCGGGCCGCGCCCCGCTTCGAGCGCTGCGACTTCGAGGGCGCGGGGCATACCGCCGTGCACATCACCGGCAAGGCCAAGCCCAGCTTCGCCGACTGCACGTTCGCGGGCGCGCCGACCGGCATCAACGTCGAGGACGAGTCGGCGCCGCGCTTCGAGGGTGCCACCCTGCGCGCCCCGGCCGTGATCGGCGGCTCGTCCACGGCCGTGATCAAGCGGCTGCGGGCTTCCGACGGCGGCCTGACCGTCAAGGGCGGGGCCACGCTGGACGGCGTCGATCTTGAGATCAACTGCACCACGGCTCTGGAACTGAGCGAGGGGGCGCGCGGCACGGTCCGTGAGGCCCGGCTCGGCGGCACGGTCGTGCTCGGCGGCGGCTCGCTGGATCTGCGGTCGGCTGTGGTGCGTACGGCTGGGGTGCGGGTTTCCGGCGGCGAACTGCGGCTGCGTGACACCGAGATCGCCGACGCGCCGGCCGACGGCATCGAGGCGGGGGCGGGCGCGGTGGTGCTGGCGACCGAGACCCGCATCCGCCGAACCGGCCGGCATGGCGTTGCGCTGGGCCCGGGCAGCCGGGGCGAGTTCACCGACTGCGAGGTGCTGGGCAGCGGCGGCGCCGGGTTCGACGTGGAGACGACCGAGCCGGTCACCCTGACCCGGTGCGTGGTGCAGGAGAACGGCGGCGACCAGGTGCGCAAGGCCGCCGGCGCCGACGTGACCGGGGAGCTGCTGAGCGCGGGCCGAGCCGGGTCGCCAAGCTCGGCCCCGACTTCGCCCGCTCCGTCCTACTCGCCCGCCCCGTCCTATTCGCCGGCGCCGGAGCCGGCCGACGAGGAGGCCAAGAATGAGGAGCCGCCCGGCGAGCTGGACGGCCCGCTGCGCGAGCTGAACTCGCTGATCGGCCTCAAGGAGGTCAAGCACGAGGTCACCGCGCTGATCAACCTGATCAAGATGGCCCAGGTCCGGCAGCAGATGGGCCTGCCGATGCCGCCGATGAGCCGGCACCTGGTCTTCGCGGGCCCGCCCGGCACCGGCAAGACCACGGTGGCCCGGCTCTACGGCTCGGTGCTGGCCGAGCTGGGCATCCTGAGCAAGGGGCACATGGTCGAGGCGGCCCGGGCCGACCTGGTCGGGCAGTACATCGGCTCGACCGCGATCAAGACCACCGAGCTGGTCACCAAGGCGCTCGGCGGCGTGCTGTTCATCGACGAGGCGTACACGCTGTCGCAGGGCACCGGGGGCGCCGGGCCGGATTTCGGTCAGGAGGCCATCGACGCGCTGATGAAGATGATGGAGGACCACCGCGACGAGCTGGTGGTGATCGTGGCCGGCTACTCGGAGCTGATGGAGCGGTTCCTCGAGTCCAACCCCGGCATGGCCTCCCGCTTCACCCGTACGGTCGAGTTCCCCAACTACTCCGTCGACGAGCTCGTCACGATCACGTCGAACCTGTGCGGCAAGCACTACTACGAGCTGACCGACGACGCCGTCGACGCGCTGCGCACCTATTTCGGCCGGGTGCCCAAGAACTCGACGTTCGGCAACGGCCGCGTGGCCCGCAAGCTGTTCGAGGCCATGATCAACAACCAGGCGTCGCGGCTGGCCCTGGCCCCGCCGGCCAAGGACAGCGAACTCAACCGGCTGACCGCGCTCGACCTAGCGCCCGAGCTCGAGCTGCTGGAGAACCTGCCGGTCGAGCAGTCCGGGCAGCCCGACGTGGCCGGCAACCCGGCCGCGGCGATCAACGCCACCCGCAGCTGGCGCCGGGTGTGCGGGCTGGTCGGCGCGGCCGGGGTGCGCGACGCCGTCGGCGGGGCCCTGCTGCAGGTGTGCGAGCTGCGCAACCGCCGCCGGGCGTACGGGAAACAGGCGAACGTGCTGCTGACCGGGCCGACCGGCAGTGGCCGCAGCGAGTTCGCCCGGCTCTACGCGGCCGGGCTGTCCGAGCTCGACCTGCTGCCGGTGGGCCAGCTGATCCGGGTCGGCACCGGCCGCGAGCTGGCCCCGCAGTGGCCCGGGCAGACCCGCAGCCTGGTCGAGGCGGCGATGGCCGACGCCGAGGGCGGCGTGCTGCTGGTCGACTACGCCGGCGACGACGGCACGGGCGCGGGCCCCGACATCGTGTCCGAGCTGGTCGAGGCCATGCGGCGCAGCCCCGGCGACCCGGTGGTCGTGCTGCTGGCCGAGCCCGGTGCGGCGGGCGAGCTGAGCGTGCCCGGTTTCGACGAGGTGTTCGGGCGGCGCTGGGAGATGCCCGCCTACACCGCGCCCGAGCTGGGCGAGATCGTCGTGCGGCACCTGGTGCGGCGGGGCCACGAGGTGCCCGACGACGTGCGGGCCGCGCTGGCCGAGATGGCGTCGGGGCTGACCGACCGTACGGTCCGGGCCGCGCACCTGCTCTCCTGGGGCCTCACCCGCACCGCGGCGTCGCGCACCCTCGCGCTCGCCGACCTGACCGTCCAGCGGCACAGCGTCGGCCTGGCCGCCGTTTCCTGAAGGAGGCACCCGTGCCCGGCATGGAGGAGTTCTTCGAGCGTGCGCAGGCCCTCGAGCAGCAGATGCGCGACGCCCAGGGCGATCTGGAGCGGTCGCTGGTCACCGGCCGGTCCGCCGACGGGACGGTGACCGTGCTCGCCACCGGCATGGGCAAACTGCACACCGTACGGGTGGATCCGGTGGTCTTCGAGCAGCGTGACGCGCCCGCCCTGCAGGAGGCGATCGCCCAGGCCGTACGGGCGGCGGCCGCCAACGCCGGGCGCCTGGCCGAGCAGAAGATGGGCCCGGTCGAGATCACCCTGCACTGACCGGGTCGACGCCGCACTCGGCCAGCCGCCGCCGCACCCGCCGCACGTCCCAGCCCGCGCCGAGCTGCTCGAAGATCGCCGCCGCCTCCCCGCCCGTACGGGCCGCCTCGTGCGGACGCCGGCTGGTCGCCAGCAACACCGCCGCGTCCTCCAGGGCCGACGCCAGCTCCGCGACCCGGCCCGCCGCCCGGTATTGCGCCACCGCGGCCAGCGCCGGTTCCGGGTCGCCGGTGAGCAGGGCCCGGCACCGCGCCGCGGCCGTGAACGCGCGGACCGGCTTCACCTCGCGGGCGGCCTCCTCGGCGCAGATCTGCCCGGCCCGCTCGGCGATGTCGCGGCGGCCCGCGGTCAGGGCGAGCCGGGTCGCGGCGGGCAACCACTGGTGGCGCAGCATCAGCGGCGCGTACTCGGGCGTCAGCAGCGGCCCGAGGATCTCCAGCGCGTCCTCCGCCCGGTCCTCCTGCTCGGCCACCAGCGCCCGCGCCACCAGCAGGAAGTCGCAGCTCTCGCGTTCGGCGTCGCTGGCCGGCAGCGTCTCGGCCTGCTCCAGGTGGGCGCGGGCCAGCACCGGGTCGTCGCGCCGGGCGGCGATCAGCGCGCCCACCCCGTGCAGCAGCATGCCGACCGCGCCGGGCTCGCGCATGCCCAGGAACGTTATCCCCGGCGCGTCCTCGGTGACCGCGCTGACCTCGGCCATCGCGTCGTCCCAGCGGCCCCGCCAATAGAACTGCACGGCCGAGGCGACCGGCAGGCCCGAGGGCAGCCGGTGCCGGATGCCGTAGAGCGCGGCCGAGCGCAGGGTCTGCTCGGCCTCGTCCAGCCGGTCCAGGCTCTGCAGCGTGAACATGCGGTTGTCGAGCAGGTCGAGATACATGCCGGGCAGGTCGGGGTGGTCCAGCATCAGGGCCAGCGCCCGGTCCACATAGGTCAGCGCCGCCTCGTGGTCGCGGCGGATCGAGTAGGTCAGCCACGACGTCTGCAGCGCGTACGCCGCCTCGTAGAGCCGCCCGGTGGCCAGCGACCTCTTGTGGATCTCGGCCGCGGTCCGGTCGGCCCGGTCGAGGTCGTCGAGCGGCCCCCGGTGGAAGTTGGCCAGCAGCACGCGGTGCCGGGTGTGCCAGATGGGTGGCGTCCGCATGTCGGACATCGCGTCCTCGAGCAGCCGGATCGCCGTGGCCGCCTGGCCCCGCCGGAAGATCATCGCGGCCAGCAGCTGGCGCATCTCGGCCCGGTCGGCCGGGTCGGTGGCCAGCCCGGCCGCCTCCCGGGCCTCGTCGATCGGCCACCGCTCGTACCGGAAATCGAGTTTGACCAGGGCGATCAGCAGCACCTCGCGTTGCCGGGGGTCCGCGAGCGCGCTGCCCAGCGCGCCCCGCAGCAGGTCACCGGCGATGCGCGGGGCCCGCCGGACGACCTCGGCGTGATGCTCGGCCAGCCACGACACCACCCACTCGTCGATCACCGGGGTCTCCGCGGCCAGCTGCTCGGCGACCCGGGTCACCGCGTCCGGCCCGCGCCGGGCCAGCACCTCGGCGGTGTGCCGGTGCAGCCCGGCCCGTTCGCCGGCCGGGATGCCGTCGTGCAGGGCCTGCCGCAGGAACGGGTGCCGGAAGGCCAGGGCGGGCCCGGCGTCGACCACGATGTTCGCGCTGAGCGCCTCCTCCAGATCGCCGACCAGGTCGAACGGCGGCCGTCCGGTCACCGCGACCAGGTCGTCGACGGCGAACTGGGCGCCCAGCAGCGCCGCCATCCGCAGCACCTCGCGGGTGGCCGGGGAGAGCAGGTCGACGGTGGCGTACATCATCGCCAGCAGCGAGCCCGGGGCCTGCACCTCGACCGAGTCGGGGATCTCGGCCAGCCCGTCCGCGACCCGGACGACGCCCTGGCGCAGCAGGGCGGTGGTCATCTCGCGGGCGCAGAGCGGGTTGCCGCCCGACTTCGGCACGACGGTGGCCAGGTTCGGCCCGACCGGGGCGCCGGCCAGCCGCACGACCAGTTGCTCGACGGCCTCGGCGGGCAGCGCGCCCAGGCGTACGAGATGCCCGTGCCGGGCCTGCACCCGGCGCCGCAGCTGGGCCAGCTCGCGGCCGTCGGGCTCGGGCCGGGCCGCGGCCACCAGCAGCAGCGGCAGCCGCCGGGTCAGCCCGACCAGGCGGTCCCACAGGCTCAGCGCGGCCGGGCCGGCCCACTGCAGGTCGTCCACGATCAGCAGGAGCGGGGCGATCGCGCAGGCGCCCCGCACGTAGGCCAGCAGCCGGTCGGCCGCCTCCTCCTCGCCGCCGGTGTGCAGCGTGGCCGCCACGGCCGCGACCCGCTCGTCGGGCGAGGACGCGTCCAGGCCCAGCGCCCGGATCAGCACCTGCAGCGGGACGTGCTGGTCGAGCTCGACCGCGATGCCCCAGGCGACCTGAACGCCGGCGTCCGCGAACGCGGCCGTCAGCAGCTCGGACTTGCCGATGCCGGGCTCGCCCTCGATCCAGACCGCGGCGCCCTGCCCACCGGCCAGATCACGCACCAGGCCGCGCAGCCGGCTCACCTCGCCCTCGCGCCCGGGCAGCGGCGTCCCCTCGTCGCGGGCCCGTGCGACCTGCGGCGGCAGCAGCGACGGCACCGGCCGTTCGGCCGCGGGGGCGCGCAGCCGCTCGTAGGCCGCGGTGAAACCGGCGCTCGGCTCCACGCCCAGCTCGGTGCGCAGCGTGTGGCGGGCCGAGCGATAGACCTCGAGCGCCTCGGGCCGCCGCCCGGCCCGGTCGAGCGCGGTCATCAGCAGCTCGTGCAGCGGCTCGTGCAGCGGGTGGTCGCGGATCAGCCCGGCCAGCTCGGCCACCACACCGTCGTCGCCCAGCTCGGTGAGCACGCGGGCGCGCTGCTCGACGGCGGCCAGCCGCTGCTCGGCGAGCCGGGCCCGGGCCAGCTCGAAGCGGTGACCGGAGAGCCCGGCGTACGCCTCGTCGCCCTGCCACAGCGCGAGCGCCTCGTCGAGCAGGGCCGCGGCCTCCTTGCCGTCCCGCGTGGCGGCCTGCTCGCACAGCGCCGCGAACCGCTCGCAGTCCACGTCCTCGGGCCGCACCCGCAGCGTGTACCCGGCCGCCTCGGAGAGCAGCCGGTCGGCCCCGAGCACCCGCCGCAGCCCGGAGATGTACGTGTAGACGCTGCCGGCCGCGGTGGCCGGCGGGGACGCGCCCCAGATGCCGGCGATCAGCTCGTCGCGACCCACCGGCCGCCCGGCCGCCGTGGCCAGCAGCGCGAACAGGGCCCGTTGGCGGGCCGCGCCCAGCGCCGGCTCGTGCTCGCCGATCCGCGCCCGGACCGGCCCCAGAACCCGTACGGTGAAGCGCTCTTCGCCGGTCATGAGGGCTCACCGACCAGGGCCGGGCGTCGCACCCGGGTCAGCAGAGTCTCCAGCGCCTCGGCCCACAGCGGCGCGATCCGCTGCTCCCGCAGGGCCGCCCGGGCGATCTCGGCCGCGGTCTCGAACCGGCCTCGCTGCTCGTGCGACCGGGCCGCGATCCAGCGCATCTCACCCTCCAGGTCGGGGTCGGTGGTGCGGGCGGCCACCCAGCCCGCCTCGGCCGCCGCGTTGCGGTGCTCGCGCAGCAGCAGCCGGGCCAGCCACGCCGTCAGCGGCAGGCGGCGTTCGGGGGCCAGGCCGTGGTGGGCGCGGACTCGCTGCAGCACGGTCACCGCGATCTGCGGCGCCCGCCAGGCCAGCGGTTCGACGTGGGTGGCCAGCCACGTGGCGACGTTGTCGTCGAGCGGGACGTCGCCCGCCAGCAGCTGGGCCACCACCAGCTCGGGCGGCCCGCCAGCGGCGGCCAGCCGGTCGGCGAACGAGCGGTGCAGCGCGACCCGCAGCGCCCCGGGCGTGCCCTCGTGCAGGGTGCGGGCGACCACCCGGTGCCGGAACTCGGCCCGGTCGCCGTCCAGGATCAGCAGCCCGGCGTCGCGGGCCGGCAGCAGCGCCGCGGCCACCTCGTCCGGGTCGCGGTCGCCCGCGACGGCCAGCTCCGACACGCGGCACGCGACCGGTTGCGGGCCGGGCAGGCTCAAGGTGTACGCGCCCAGGAACGCGACCCCGCGCAGGGCGAACCGAGTGGCCTCGGGCAGCGGGGCGAGGTGGGCCCCGACCGCGGCCGCCGGGCTCTCCCCGGCCGGGTCCTCGGCCAGGTGCCGCAGATAGTGCGGGTTGCCGCCGGCGTCGTCGAGCATGCGGGCCAGCCGCCGCGGCTCGGGCGGTTCCGGCGCGGCCGCCCGGATCAAAGCGGTCGCCGCGCCCGGGTCGAGCGGCGGCAGCACGATCACCTCGGCGGCCGGCCCGTGCTCCTGCCGGGTGGTCGCGACCAGCAGCAACGACGTCTGCTCGACGTCGGCCGCCAGCGCCGCCCAGACCCGGACGGTCAGCGGGTCGGCCCAGTGCAGGTCGTCGGCGACCAGAATCAGCGGGGCCTCGGCGGCGGCCGCGCGGACGAGCGCGGCGGCCCGATCCACGACAGCGCCCGCGCCCTCATCGTCGGCCAGCGCCTGCAGGCGGTCGGCCAGGCCGTGGTCGGCCTCGGCCGCGCCCTCGATCAGCACGCCCAGCGGCACCCGCCGGGCCAGCTCGTCGCCGGCCGCCCAGCCGACCCTGTCGAGCCCGTCGAGCGCGGCCGCGACCAGCACCGTCTTGCCCGACCCGGGCCCGCCCTCGACCCGCACGCTGCCGCCGCGCCCGGCCCGGGCCGCGGTGGCGGCGTGGCGCAGGCGGCGCACCTCGGTGGTCCGGCCGATCAGGAAGAGGCGTTGCCGGGCGACCGGTGGCCGCGCGGCCGGTGGCGCCGGTCTCGGGACGGCGGCGGGGGTGTCGCCGCCCAGGAGGGCCGCCTGCCGTTCGACGGTGGCCAGCCGCAGCTCGGTCAGGCGCAGCCGCTGCGCCGCCGCGAACGGGCCCGGCACCCCGGCCATCGGCTCGCCGCCGTCCCAGACCGCCAGCGCCGCCCGTACGGCGGTCAGCTCGGCCACCGGGTCGCCGGCCGCGCGGTGCGCGCGGGCGGTCTCGCGCAGGGCCTCGAAGCGCAGCACGTCGACCGACTCCGGCCGCACGTGCAGCTCGTAGACGCCGCCGCCCGAGGTCAGCAGCTGACCCGAGGCCCAGCGGTCGCGGGCCGGCTCGAGCGCCTGGCGCAGCGCCGAGACGTACGTGTAGACGTTGGCGGTCGCGCTGGCCGGGGCGTCCTCACCCCACACCGCGGCGATCAGCTGCTCGCGGGAGACCGCCCGCCCGGCGTGCAGGGCCAGCACACACAGCACGGCCGTGCGGCGGGCCGAGCCGAGAGCGATCTCGACGCCGTCGCGGGTCGCCCGGACCGGTCCCAGCAGACGCAGGTCCATTTCCTTTTGTTTACCTTGTCGCCAGGGGATCGCTCCCGCTTTCCGAACCGAATGAGAAAAGCTCTCGTTTCCGGTCCGTTCCGTGTCCCCCGTAGTCGTCCATGCACGGCTTCGCATGCGGCGTCAGTGATTCGTCTCACCAATGCCGCACATTCCCTCGAGCCGTGCGCCCTACATTCTTAACTGTCTTTCCCGTGCTTTTACAAGGGGCTGCACCTGATGTTCGCTTGGGCGGCCGGTGGGGGTAAAGCGGGCAGCGAACTGCGAAAGCGCTTCCCCGGGGGCCGCCCGCCTGATCAACTCGGCGGGTGCCGGCCCGACCCGACAGCCCCTTCGCGGGCGAACTGTTCCGCTCGCTGGCGGCCGAGGGGCGGCTGCGGCTGGATGCCGGGCAGGCCGACGCGGCCATCGCGGGCCTGGAGCGCACGCTGTCCGAGGTGCGGGCCCGCCTGCGCCTGCTCGAGCACCGGCAGCCGGGCTCGGCAGCTGATCTTTCCGACGCCGTGGTGGACGCCGTCTTCGCTGATCAACTGGCCCCCGGGCGCCTGGAACTGGCCACAGTGGAGATTCCGAAATACATCGAGGCGTTGCGCCGGGCGCGCCGCCGGCCGTAGTCACGCACTGATCAGCGTTCCGTTACCCATCGACGGCCCTCATTGTGAAAATGGCTGCCTATTGGCGGTCGTGAAGGTGGCTTGGAGATTTTCTGAAGATCGCCTCCGTTGACTGGCCGCCGTCCCTCAACGCAGACGGAGGTTTCGGTGGAACGAGTTCGGGTGGTCCTGCAGGCTTCGGACCCGCTGAGCCACGCGGGGCTGGCCGGGTTGCTGCAGTCCGCGCCCGGCATCACCCTGCTGCGCCCGGCCGAGCGCCGCGACGCGGACGTCTTCGTGTTCGCCTACGAGCAGGTGAGCGCCGACGTGGTGACCGTTCTGCGCCGCACCGCCCTCGAGGCCGGCCTGCCGGTGGTGCTGGTGGTCAACGAGATCACCGAGAGCGAGCTGCTGGCCGCGATCGAGAACCGGGTGGTGGCGATCCTGCCCCGCGGCGCGGTCAGCGCCGAGCGGCTCGCGCACAGCGTGCAGGCCGCGGCCACCGGCGGGGGAGTGCTGCCGCCCAACATGGTCGGCGAGCTGCTCAAGCACATCGACCGGCTGCAGCGCGAGGTGCTGGCGCCCAACGGGCTCAACGCCTCCGGCCTCACCCCGCGCGAGGTCGACGTGCTGCGGCTGATGGCCGACGGCAAGGACACGCAGGAGATCGCGGGCGAGCTCTGCTACTCCGAGCGCACGGTCAAGAACGTCATCTACAACCTGACCCACCGGCTCAAGCTGCGCAACCGGTCGCACGCGGTCGCGTACGCGCTGCGGGCCGGAATGATCTGAACCGGATGCGCAGGCCCGCGCCGGTGACCCCGATCGGCCGGCACACCGTCGGCAACGCGCTCGTGCTGCACGCCCGCGAGAAGATCGGCGCCGAGGCGCTGTCGATCGCGATCGGCCTGCCCGCCGACGACGACAACGACCTGGTCGTGCTCGACCTGCACGACGAGCTGCCGATGGGCCTGTGGGAGGCGGTGGGCCGCGAGCTGCCCCGCCGCCGCCGCGGGATCCGGCTGGTCGTCTGCGGGGCCCCGCCCGACACGGTCGCGCTGGCCGGGCAGTGGCTCTCCGACCGGCTCGGCCGCCCCGTCACCGCGCCGCACGGGCATGTCGTCCGGGGCAGCGCGGGCACCCTGCTCGTGCACGCCGCGCGGGACAGCGGCTGGGTGCGCCACCAGCCCGGCCGCGGCCCCGGCTGGGCCGGCAAACGCTACCCGCGCCCGTCGTGGGACGCCGCCGCGGCCGACTACCGGCCCACCGGGGCCCACGCCGTGGCCGAGCCCCTGCCGGGCGGGGTCTGGATCCGCGACACCCGCGACGAGGCCGCCGTGGCCGCGCACTGGCAGTGGCTGTCCACCTCCGTGCCCTGCCGGCCGGACGCCCTGACCGTGCTGCTGGGCTGCCCCGGCACCCCCGAGCTACCGCTCGACGACGTCGCCCGCTTCTGGCGCGGCCTGCCCGCCGACGGGCGCGACCAGGCCCGCTTCGTCCACTACGGACCCGTACGGCTGGCCGGCGCCCCGCTCGGGCAGGCGCTGGCCGACCTGCTGGACGCCCCCGTGGTCTGCTTCGCCGGCGTCCCGACCGGCTCGCGGCTCCTGACGGTCCCGTTCGACGGGCGGCACGGCTGGCCCACGCACATCCGCGAACTGGGCTACCTGCCGCGCTCCGGCACCACCCTGCCCCGGGTGCTCAGCTACCAGCCCCCGGCCGTGCTGACCGAGGAGGTGGCCCCGCGTGTCTACCGCTACACCGGGGACGCGGTGGTCGAGCTCATCCAGTCCGGCCTGTGGATCCGCCCACCTTCGGCACCGCGCCACTCGGCGGCCGTACGGGCCCGGGTGGCCGACCCGGCGGGGCACGCCGTGGTGGTCGACGACGCCGACCCCGCGCTCACACCCCGCCTGCACGACCTCGCCACCGACCTGGTCGCCCGCCTCGACCCGGCCACCCGCGACCGCAGCGTCCTGCACCTCGCCTCGGCCGTCGCCGGATTCGCGGCGCCGGCTCCCGCGGCCCTCCACGAGCCGACCGTCGAGCTGCCGGCCCTGGTGGGCGCCCGCCCGACCGTGGTGTTCCGCAACGCCGACGCGACGCCCGTCGCGCCCGCCCCGCCGGCTCCGGCCCCGCTGCCGGTGGTGGTGGCGGCCCTCGAAGCACCCACGGCCGAGCAGCCGGTTCTGGTCGTGCGCGCTTAGCCGGCCGGTGGGGGCCCGGCCACCCGTACGTGGA
This sequence comes from Paractinoplanes lichenicola, assembly GCF_016785085.1. GTDB lineage: Bacteria > Actinomycetota > Actinomycetes > Mycobacteriales > Micromonosporaceae > Actinoplanes > Actinoplanes lichenicola. The sequence goes on along the minus strand of NZ_JAENHO010000001.1, from coordinate 592,176 downwards.
AGTTGTCGGCCGACGCCAGGATCGCGCCGATGTCGAAGGCGGCCGGGGCCTCGTCGACGTGGGCGACCGGTGAGCCGTTGGCCGTGAACCAGTTCTCGACGTGACCGGGGGCGAAGACCGCGGCCAGCTTGGCCTTGTCGCTGCGGATCAGATAGCTGTGCGCGACCCCGCGCGGCCCGTGGGCGGCCTGACCAGGCTCGAGGTCGAATTTCTGGTCGCCGACGAAGAAGCTCACCTTGCCGTCGAGCACGATCCACACTTCGTCCTCGTCGTCGTGGATGTGCAGCGGCGGCGCGTGGCCGGCCACGTCGGTGAACTCCATGACCGACAGGGCGCCCCCGGTCGCCTCGCCGGGCACGAGCACCCGGACCTGGCCGCCGAGGAACCAGAACGGCAGATCGGACAAAACATCCCCCTAAAGAGTGGTGACGAGGCCGCCGTCGATGGTGAAGTCGGACCCGGTGACATTCGTGGCCTGATCGCCGGCCAGGAACACGACCAGCGCGGCGACCTCCTCGGGCCGGGTGAAGCGGCCGGTGACCGAGTCGCCGGCCGCACCGGCGGCGACGGCCTTCGGGTCGCCGCCGGTGGCCGACGCGACGCTCGCGGCGATGCCGCCGTCGCCCAGCCACAGCGAGGTGGCGACCGGGCCCGGGCTGACCGTGTTGACCCGGATGCCCGCCGGTCCGTATTCCTTGGAGAGCGACTTGCAGAAGCTGGACAGGGCGGCCTTGGCGGCGCTGTAGTCGATGACCAGCGGGTCCGGCAGCACGGCGTTGACCGAGCTGACCGTGACGATGCTGCCGGCGCCGCGCTCGAGCATCCCGGGCAGCACCGCGCGGGTCATCCGTACGGCGCTCAAGAGGTTGATCTCCAGGGTGGCCGCCCAGTCGGCGTCGGTCACCGAGAGGAACCCGCCCGTACGGGGCTTGACCGCGCCGACGTTGTTGACCAGCACGTCCACGTCGGAGGCGGTGGCGACGAGCGCCTCCGGGTCGGTCAGGTCGGCCAGCACCGAGACCACCCGGCCGGTCTCCTCGAGCGCCTTCAACTCGGCCGAGCCGCTCCTGGAGACCGCCGTCACCGACGCGCCCTCGGCGGCCAGCGCGGTCACCACGGCCAGGCCGATGCCCCGGCTCGCCCCGGTCACCAGCGCGCGCCGGCCGGTCAGTCCGAGATCCATCAGAGCCCCTGTCGCCGCAGCCAGGCCAGCGCGGTGCCGGCCACCTCGCGCCAGCCGTTGTCGATCGTCAGCGAGTGACCCCGGTCGGGGAACTCGGTGATGTCGGTGACGGCGTCGGAGTGCCGGTACTGCTTGAGCGTGGCCCGGGTGACCGCCTCGGGCACGGTGTGGTCCTTGCCGCCGGTCATCAGCAGCAGCGGGCCGCGGTTCTGGTTGGCCGTGTCGACCTTGGCCGGCGAGTGCGGGTCGAAGTTGGCCGCGGCCGCCTCGAACAGCGGCTTGCCGGGGGCGGGAATCGTCCACTGCTCGAACAGGGCGTCGGACTCCTCCGCAGGGATCGCGTTGCCGAACGCGAACCGGAACTGCTCGGCGGTCAGCGACACCGCGCGGTGCTTGTTGGCCGGGTTCTTGAACACCGGCAGGGTGGCCCGCAGCGCCGACAGCGGCAGCGGCAGCACGCCCTTGATCTGTGCGGCGTCGATCGCGACGGCGGCGCGGGCCAGGTCCTGCCCGAGCAGCTTCTGCGCGATCATGCCGCCGAACGAGTGGCCGATCAGGATCGGGGCCGCGTCGAGGCCGCGGATGATCTGCGCGAAGTGCTCGACCACGTCGTCGATGCCGTGGTCGGCGATGCTCTCCGGGGTCTCGCGGGCCTCGGCCACGGTGTCGGGGTCGCCGGGCCAGCCGGGGGCGATCGGCGCGTACCCCTCGGCCGCGAACATCTCGATCCACGGGTTCCACGAGGTGGCGTGCAGCCAGAGGCCGTGAATGAACACAAGCGGTGTCGTCATGACCGTCAGACCACCACCCGGGGCGCGCCCGCGGATCAGGGAAACCCCACAGTCCGTACGGGCGGGTTGCGCGGGCGAACCGGGGATCCATAAGGTCGTCATGTGACGCTCTTCGTCGGCCGGGCGGGGGAGTCCGACCAGCTCAATGCGTGCGCCGACGAGGTGCGGGCCGGTGCTTCCCGGCTGGCCGTCGTCGAGGGCGAGGCCGGCATCGGCAAAAGCTCGCTGGTGCAGACATTCTCGGCGGCGCTCGACGATTTCACGATCCTGCGCGCGACGGCCGACTCGTCAGAGACCGATTTCCCGTACGGGGTGATCCTGCAACTGACGGGCCGGGTCGCCCACGACCGGTTCCCCCTGCTGACCGCGCCCGCGGCCGACACCTCGCCGCACGTGATCGGCGGGCAGTTGCTCCTGCTGCTGGGCGAGCTGCAGGAGCCGGGCCGCCCGGTCGCCGTGATCGTGGACGACCTGCACTGGGCCGATCGGCAGTCGACGCAGGCGCTCGGCTTCGTGCTGCGCCGCCTGTGGTCCGACCGCGTGCTGACCGTGCTCGCGACCCGACCGGTCGCCGACGAGTCGCTCGACCGGCTGCTGCGCTCCTCCGGCCGGGCGACCCGCATCGACCTCGGCGGGCTGGCCCGCGACGACGTCGCGCGGCTGGCCGGGGCGATGCTCGGGGGGCCGGTGACGGCCGGCCTGAGCGAGCGGCTGCACACCTACACCGGCGGCCACCCCCTGCACGTCCGGACGGTGCTGGCCGAGGTGCCCACCGAGGTGCTGCGCGACGAGGGCGTCCAGCGCTGGCCGGTGCCGCGTTCGCTGCTGGTCGCCATCAACTCCCAGCTCGATCGCCTGCCCGCCGAGTCGCGCGCGCTGCTGGACGCGCTGGCCGTGCTGGACGCCCAGGTGCCGCTGGCGTCGGCCGGCCGCCTCGCCGGGCTGCCCGACCCGGCCCACGCGCTCGGCCCCGCGCTGACGGCCGGCCTGGCCGTGTGGTCGCCGAACGAGCCGCAAAGCCCGGTCGGCCTGGTGCACGCCCTGCATCGCGACGCCCTCTACGACGCGCTGAGCCCCGAGCGCCGCCGCCTCCTGCACGCCGGCGCGGCCGAGCTGGTCGGCACGGCCGCGAGCTGGGCGCACCGGGTCGCCGCGGCGTCCACCACCGACGCGGCCCTGGCCGCCGAGCTCGAGGAGTCCGGGCTGGCCGAGGCCGCGATCGGGCGCAACGCCGTGGCCGCCACCCGGCTGCGCTGGGCCTCGGCGCTCTCGGCGGGCCGCGACGACCGGGAGCGGCGGCTGCTCACCTCGTGCGCCCAGTTCCTGCTCACTCTGCGGGCCGACGCCGCCCTGCCGCTGCGGCCGCAGGTCGAGGACTGCGCGCCGGGCCCGCTGCGCAGCTGCGTGCTGGGCATCATGGACATGATGACGGGGCGGATCCCGACCGCCGAGGCGCACCTCAAAGAGGCCCGCGAGGTGCCCGGCGCGGGCTGGGTGGCCGCCCTGGCCGGCCTGTTCCTGGCCCAGATCACGATCGCGAGCGGCCGCGGCGCCGACACCGTCGAGATCGCCCAGCGCACCCTGGCCCTCGGCGACCTCGACCCGGCCACCACCGACCTCACCCGCGCGCTGGTCGCCACCGGTCGCATGTGGCATCTCGGCCCGCGGGCCGCGCTCGACGACCTGACCCACCTGCCCGAGGCGAGCGTCGACGTCCGCGACGACAACCTCGACACCCTGGCCACCCGCGGCGTGATGCGGCTGTTCCTGGGGCATCTGCCCGGCGCCCGCGCCGACCTGCGGACCGTGGCGCTGCGCGACCAGCAGGGCGCGAGCTCGCGGCTCGGCCCGGCCACGCTGGCCCTGCAGTCGGTCGTGCACTACCTGGCCGGCGAGTGGGACGAGAGCGCGTCGGCCGCCGACCGGGCCCGGGCCGTCGCCGTCTCGCAGGACCAGCTGGCCTTCGACGCGGCGGGCCGGTTCGCGTCGGTCTGCGTCGACGCCGGCCGCGGCGACTGGGAGAGCGCCCGCACCCGCCTCGACGAGCTCTCCGGCATCGTGCAGTCGTTCGGATCCCCGCCCGACATCGTCTATTCGTCGCTGGCCGCGGCCACCGTGGCCCAGGCCCGCGCCGACCACGCCGCCGTCCACCGGGCGTTGCAGCCGCTGCTCGGCGACACCGGCCTGCGCTACAAGCCGTTCCGGTTGTGGCAGCAGTCCTTGCTGGTCGAGGCGCTCACCGGCGCCGGCCGGCTCGACGAGGCCGAGGCGGTGCTGCACGACCTGCGCGACGAGCACGACGGTGGCTACCTGCGCGACGTCGTCGCCCGGCTCACCGGCCAGATCGCCGAGCTGCGCAACCGCCCCCGCGACGCCGGGGAGGCCTACCGGCGGGCGCTGGCCGTCGAGGTCGACGGCGACACCGCCCCGCTCTACCGGGGGCTGCTGGAACACTCGTACGGGAAACTGCTCTTGGCCACGGGAAGCGGGTCGCGCCGGGACGCGGCGACCTGGCTGACCCGGGCGCACCGCCGCTTCAGCACGCTGCGGGCCGAGCCCTTCAGGCAGCGCTGCGAGCAGGATCTGGCCGCCGCCGGGCTGACCGCCGCCGCGAGCAACCCCGGCCGACCGCTCACGCTGACCGAGCGCGAGCTGTCGGTGGCCCACGTGATCGCCCAGGGCCGGACGAACCAGGAGGCCGCGGCCGAGCTGTACGTCAGCCAGAAGACCGTTGAATACCACTTGTCCCGCATTTACGCCAAGCTCGGCATCTCGTCCCGCCGGCTGCTGGCCGACGCGCTCCGCGACCCTAGGCCCACCGTTTAGGGTTCGTCCCTGGCCCCCGTACGGGCGGCGGATGGTCCCCTGGAGCGCGGGGGTGGTGCCGCATGTTCGTCGGCCGGCACGAGGAACAGCAAGCCCTGGCCGCACTCGTGGCCGGGGTCCGGGACGGGTGCAGCGGCACGCTGGTGCTGGTGGGGGAGCCCGGCACCGGCAAGACCAGCCTGCTCGGCCGGGTGGGCGACGTCCGGGTCGTCGCGATCGCCGGGGCCGAGCCCGAGATGTGCCTCGGCTACGCGGCACTGCACCGGCTGCTGCGACCCTGGCTGCCCCTTCTCGACACGCTCCCCGGTCCCCAGCGTGATGCCCTGCGGACGGCGTTCGGACACCTCGGTGGCGGCCCCGCCGACCGCTACCTCGTCGGCATGGCCACGCTGACCCTGCTGGCCGAGGCGTCCACACCGGAACCCCTGATCTGCGTGATCGACGACGCCCAGTGGCTCGACCGCGAGTCGGCCGACGCGCTCACCTTCGTCGCCCGCCGCCTGCACGCCGAGGCGCTCGGCCTGCTGTTCGCCACCCGCCCCGACGGGCTGGCCCCGCTCGGCGGCCTGCCGGCGATCACGCTGCCCGGCCTGCCCGGCGACGACGCCCGCGACCTGCTGACGGCCAGCGTCGCCGGGCACCTCGACGACGCGGTCGCCGGTCAGCTGGTCGACGGCACCGGCGGCAACCCGCTGGCCCTGGTCGAGCTGGCCCGCACCCTCGACCCCGGACAGCTGGCCGGCCTCGTCCCCCTGCCCGGGCCGCTGCCGGTCGGCGACCTGCTCGAGACCCACTTCCTGCGCGAGCTCCACCCGCTCCCGGCCCCGGCCCGGCTGCTGCTCCTGCTCGCCGCGGCCGCGCCGCCCGGCGACCCGTCGCTGCTCTGGCGGGCCGCGCTGCAGCTGGGCATCGCCGCCGACGAGGCCGACGTGGCGCTGTCGGCCGGCATCCTGACCGAGTCCCTCGACTTCCGGCACCCGCTGATCCGCGCGGCCGTGTATCGGGGCGCCGACCCGGCCGACCGGCGGCGCGTGCACGCCGCCCTGGCCGCCGTCCACGACCCCGTACGGGAACCTGACCGGCACGCCTGGCATCGCGCGCAGGCCACGATCGGGCTCGACGAGGAGGTGGCCGCGCTGCTGGAGCGGGCGGCCGAGCGCGGCGGCCACTCCGTGCGGGCCGCCTTCCTGGCCCGCGCGGCCGACCTGACGCCCGACCCCCGCGCGCAGGCCGCCCGTCTCGTCGCCGCAGCCCGGGCCCATCTCGTGCTGGGCGACCCGGCCACCGCCAGCCGGATGCTCGACCGCGCCGAACCCGGCCTCGACCGGCCCGTGCCCCGCGCGCTGGCCCGGCAGGCCCGGGCCCGGGCCGAGATGTACGCGGGCCGGCCCGCCCCCGGCACGCTCTTCGAGGCCGCCGCGTCGATCGCCGCCCTCGACCCCGCGCTCTCCCGCACCATGATGTTCGAGGCTTTGCAGGCCATGCTGATCAGCGGTGATCAGGCGACCATGGGGGAACTGGCCCGCACGGTGCTGGCCTCACCCGCGTACGCGGACCCGTTCCTGCTCGGCTTTGCCGCCCGCATCGCCGGCGACTATCGCACCGCCGTGCCGCTGCTGCGCGAGGCGCTGGCCGCAGTGGACACCGACGACGGGCTGCCGCTGGCCGTCATCAGCGTCCTCGCCGCCGACGACCTGTGGGACGAGGACGCCGGCCGCCTGGCGTGGCGCCGGCTCGAGTCGTACGACCGGCGGCACGGCGCCCTGGGTTCGCTGCGCACGACGCTGGCCGTCGGCGTCGCCTGGGAGCTGCGGGCCGGCCGCTTCGACGCCGCCGAGGCGCTGCAGGAGGAACTGGCCGAACTGTCGCGCGTGGTCGGCCAGCCGTACTGCGGCGATGCCCAGCGGATCGAGCTGCTGGCCTGGCAGGGCCGCGAGTCCGCGGTGCGGGCGCTGGCTGCCGACGCCACCGGGCTCGATTTCCTGGTCCGCAACTCCCTGGCCGTCCTGGAGATCAGCCTCGGCCACTATCCCGCGGCGCTGGCCTGCGTGCTGCCGTCGTTCGACTGGGACAAGCCGGGCGCCGCCACCAGGTCGCTGCACGAGATCGTCGAAGCCGGCGTCCGCAGCGGCGATCACGAGGTGGCAAAAGCGGCCCTCGTACGCTTGGAGGACCGCGCCCCGCTCAGCGGCACGCCCTGGGCGCTGGGCCTGCTCGCCCGCTGCCGGGCCCTGCTGGCCGACGACGCTGACGCCTTCTACCGCGAGGCACTGGACCTGCTGGGCCGGACCACGATCGTCACCGAGTTGGCCCGAACCCACCTGCTGTACGGCGAGTGGCTGCGCCGCCGGCGCCGCCGCGCCGACGCCCGGACCCAGCTGCACCTGGCCCACGACCTGTTCACCCGCATGGGCGCCGCGGCCTTCGTCTCCCGTACGCGTTCCGAATTGCTCGCCACCGGCGAACACCCTCGTCCGCGCCACTTACCTTTCGATTCCGACCTGACCCCGCAGGAACGGCAGGTCGCCGGCTTGGCCGCCGCCGGGGCGACGAACAGCGAGATCGCGGCCCGCCTGTTCCTCAGCACGTCGACGGTCGAATACCACCTGACCCGCATCTACCGAAAGCTCGGCATCACGTCCCGTCGCAGGTTGGCCGCCGCCCTCTGAACACTTTGTGGACGCGGGCATTCATTCTTCGTCCAGTGCGCCGCCTTAGCTTTCCGGCATGAAGCAGAACGACTCGCTCATCAAATGGGGTCTCTGGTCCCACATCATCTGGTACGTGCTGGCCAACGTCGGCCAAGTCTTCACGTGGAACTACGCCACCCCCGACATCTTCTTCTGGCCCCTGTGGTCGATCGTCTTCTGGGGCCTCGGCCTGGCCATCCACATCTGGGCCGCCCGGCGCACGCTGCGGGCCCACGCCTTACGCTGATGTGATGGCCCGGTACGGGATAGACGCCCCCACCCTGCTCCACCTGGTCGCCCACGAGCTGGCCGTCGATCGCGGTCACCAACTGGTCGCGCCGAACACCATCCGCTCGGAGGCGATGCACCTGCTGCTGGACGACGTGCGCGCCGGGAAGCGCTCGGACCGCGAGGCCATGCAGTTGCACGAACGCCTCACGGAACTCAAGATGCGCGTCCTCGGCGACCGCGTTTCCCGTACGACGGCCTGGCGGATCGCCCGCGACCAGGACTGGGACACCCTGCGCGACGCCGAGTATCTGGCGGTGACCCGCTTGCAGGCCGACGCCCTCGTGACGATCGACCCTTCGCTGGCGGCCAAGGCGGAGGGCATCGTCCCGCTGGCACCCCTGGAGGCCCTGCTCACCGGTGCGATGCCGGCATGACCCACGTCCCCCAGAACCAGCGCTATTGGGACGAGCAGGCGTCCGCCTGGCACGGGCCGCTCGCCCGCGACCACTGGTCCCAGCCCTCGCCGCGCTGGGGTCTGTGGGCCACCCCCGAATCCCAGGTCCACGTGCTCCCCGACGACCTGACCGGGATGCGCACGATCGAACTGGGCTGCGGCACCGCCTACGTGTCGGCGTGGCTGGCCCGCGCCGGCGCCCACCCCGTCGGCATCGACGTCTCGTCTCCACAGCTCGCCACGGCCCGCGCGATGCAGCAGGAGTTCAACCTCGACTTCCCCCTTTTGCTGGGCAACGCCGAGACGGTCCCCTACCCGGACAACTCCTTCGACCTGGCCATCAGCGAATACGGCGCCTCGCTATGGTGCGACCCCCACCTGTGGATCCCCGAGGCCGCCCGGCTCCTCACCCCCGGCGGCCGGCTGGTGTTCATGCGGTACTCGCCTTTGTTCGCCCTATGCGTGCCCGCGTCGGGCCCCGTGACCACTCAGCTGACGCGCCCACAGTTCGGCCTGTCCCGCCTGGACTGGGGAAGCCACGTCGAGTTCGTCCTACCCCACGGCGAAATGCTGCGCCTGCTGCGCTCGTGCGGCTTCGTCGTCGAAGACCTGATCGAGATCCAAGCCCCGGACCCCGCCCACCGCGACTACGCCAACGTCCCGGCCGCCTGGTCCCACCACTGGCCCAGCGAAGAAATCTGGACGGCCCGTCTGACCGCCTGACCGCAACGCCTACCGACGTCAGCTGCAGCGCCGGACCGAGGCCGGGGTCAGACTCGCTTGCGTGCTCACCTGCCGGCGAACTCTGGTCCGCTGGACGAACGGCTGGCTACGAAGCGGTGTAGATCCTCCGGGCGGTGCCGGGATCAGTCAACGATGCCACCTCGCTGGTCGAGAACACGTCCACAGCAGCGCCCTCCCGGCCGGGGCTGACATTCGTCGTCACGTGAGCCCACTGCTCGCCGATGTCGTATCCCCAAGCGATGTCGTACACGACCAAGCAACGACCGTCCTGGAGCGTCACGATGGTCTCCACACCACCACGATCGTGAAGCAGCTTCACCAGATCCTCATCCAATGCTGGCGGCTGGTGCATGAGCACAGGCTACCGAGACTCCCGCGATGGCTTTCCGGAAACGCGATACGGACTCTAAGGCGTAGGGAGATCGGGCTGGGTCGGGATCAACTCGCCGGCGACGTCTGAGTCTGAGTCTGGGCGGACCAGTTCTGCGTGGACCTCGTGGGGGCGCAGCTCGCCGCTGAGGATTTGTTCGGCGTAGTGGCAGGCTACGCGTTGGCCCGAGGCGTCGAAGACCCGCAGTTCGGGGCGTGAGGAGGCGCAGCGTTCCTGGGACCACGGGCACCGCGTGCGGAAGCGGCAGCCGCTCGGTGGGTTGGCCGGCGAGGGCAGGTCACCGGCCAGCAACATCCGTTCCCGCTGGTCCTCCACCTGCGGGTCCGGGATGGGCACGGCCGACAACAGGGCCCGCGTATAGGGATGCAGTGGCCGGTCATAAAGCTGATCAGCCCCCGCCTCCTCGACCAGCGCCCCCAGATACATCACGCCAATGGTGTCCGAAATGTGCCGGATCACCGCCAGGTCGTGGGCGATCACCAAGTAGGTCAGCCCCAGCGATTCCTGCAGGTCGTCGAGCAGGTTGACGACCTGGGCCTGGATCGACACGTCCAACGCCGACACCGGCTCGTCGGCCACGATCAGTTCGGGGCCCAGCACCAGGGCGCGGGCGATGCCGATCCGTTGTCGCTGGCCGCCGGAGAACTCGTGGGGATACTTGTTCAGGGCCGACACCGGCAGGCCTACCGAGTCGAGCGTGGAGCGCAGCCGTGCGGACGCGTCGGCCTGCAGACCGTGCGCCTTCAGACCCTCGACAAGCAATGACTCGACCGACTGCCGCGGATCAAGGCTCGACATCGGATCCTGGAACACCATCTGCATACGGCGCCGGAATTGGCGGAGGCGTTCGCCCGAGAGAGCGCGCACGTCCGTACCGTCGAAGGTGATTCCGCCCGCTGTGGGCTCGACCAACCGCAGGAGTCCACGGCCCAGGGTCGACTTGCCGCAGCCGGATTCGCCGACCAGTCCATAAGTCTGGCCGCGCGCGATCGACAGTGACACCCCGTCGACGGCGTACACGTGCCCGACCGTACGGTCGAACAGCAGTCCGCTCTTGATCGGGAAGTGGACTTTGAGGTTGTCGAGCGAGACCAGCGTGTCGGTCACGCGGGCACCTCCAGCGGGACGGGGTTGGCACAGCGCAACGCGCCGCCGCGGAAAGTGGGTTCCAGCGGCACGACAGAACCGATGCAGTCGTCGATCACGCGGTCGCAGCGGGGGGCGAAGGCGCAGCCCTCCGGCCACGGGATGTTGTCGCTGACCGAGCCACGGATCTGGTGCAGCCGCCGGCCACGGTCCACGTCGAGCCGGGGCACCGACTGCAACAGACCATCCGTGTACGGGTGGCGGGGCTCGGCGAACAGGTGGTGGCGGTAGGCCCGTTCGACCACCTTGCCCGCGTACAGGACGTTGACCGTGTCGCAGAGCCCGGCCACCACGCCCAGGTCGTGGGTGATCATGACCAGCGCGGTGCCGGAGTCGTCGACCAGCTCCTTGAGCAGGGTGAGGATCTGGGCCTGGATGGTGACGTCGAGCGCGGTGGTCGGCTCGTCGGCGATCAGCAGGCGGGGCTTGCAGGCCAGGGCGATCGCGATCAGTGCCCGTTGCCGCATGCCGCCGGAGAGCTGGTGGGGGTAGTCCTTGAGCCGGCGTTGCGGGTCGGGGATGCCGACCGCGTCGAGCAGGCCCCGGGCCTCACGCAGCGCGGCCTGCCGGGTGCGGCCCTGGTGGCGTTCGAGCACCTCGGCCACTTGGATGCCGAGCGGGAGCACCGGGTTGAGCGACGACAGCGGGTCCTGGAAGATCATGCCGATGTCGCGGCCGCGCCAGTCGCGCAGGTCTTGCGGGCGCAGCTTGAGCAGGTCGGTGTCGTCGAAGCGGACCTCGCCGGTGACCTTGTTGCCGCGGCGGGGGAGCAGGCCCATGATCGCGAGGCTCGTCACCGACTTGCCGCAGCCCGATTCGCCGACCAGCCCGACCGTCTGGCCGGGTTCCACCGTGAAGCTGACGCCGTCGACCGCGGTGACGGGCTTGGTTCCCCGGCGATTGAACACCACCGAGAGATCCCGTACGTCCAGCAGAGGCACCTCTGATCACCGCCTGTTCTTCGGGTCGAGCGCCTCACGGATGCTCTCGCCGAGCAGGGTGAAGCCGAGGGCGACGAGGATGATGGCCAGGGCCGGGAAGTAGGCCAGTTCGGGGCGGACCTCGAAATACCGCACGCCGTCGACGCCCAGCATCAGGCCCCACTCGGCCCGGTTGATGTCGGGGTCGCCGAGGCCCAGGAACGACAGCGCGGCCGCGTCCAGGATCGCCACCGCGAAGGTCAGCGTGGCCTGCACGATCACGGCGGTCAGCGAGTTGGGCAGCATGTGCCGCAGCACGATGGTGTGCCGCTTGACGCCGAGCGCGCGGGCGGCCAGCACGTGGTCGCTCTCGCGCTGGGCCAGCATCGACCCGCGCAGCAGCCGGGCGAAGATCGGCACGTTGACCACCGCCACCGCGATGATCACCGTCCATTGGGTGGACCGGCTGGCCAGGGCGACCAGGGTGATCGCCAGCAGCAGGCTCGGCAGGGCCAGCATCACGTCGGTCAGCCGCATGATCAGCACGTCGAGCCAGCCGCCGACGGCCCCCGCGATCGCGCCCAGCAGCACGCCGATCAGCAGGCCGATGAGCGTGGCGAGCACGCCCACGAACAGCGTCTGGCGGGCACCGAAGATCATGCGGGAGGCGAAGTCGCGGCCGAGCGGGTCGCTGCCCAGCGGGTGGCCGGCGGTCGCGCCCGGGATGCTGTCGACGGTCAGATTCTGGGTCAGCTCGGGGAAGCGCTGCACCGGGTCGTGCGGCGCCACGAGCGGGGCGAAGATCGCGATGACCAGGAAGAGCAGGATGATGACGGCGCCGACGACCGCGGTGGGGTTGCGCACCAACCGGCGACCGGCGTCACGCAGCAGGCTGACCCCGCCCGTCTCGGACGTACGGGAAATGAGCTCGTCGATCCGGCGGCGCTTGTGGTCGGAGAGGGCCGAGATGCCACCTGAGGTCACCGCACACGCACCCTCGGGTCGATGATCGCGTACGAGAGGTCGACCACCAGATTGACCACGACGAAGACGGCCGCCGCGAGCAGGATCAGCGCCTGCAGCACGGGATAGTCGCGGCTGCCGCCGATCGAGTCGGTGATCAGCGTGCCGAGCCCGCCCCAGTTGTAGACCTTCTCGGTCAGCACCGCGCCGGCCAGCAGCGCCCCGGTCTGCAACCCGATGATCGTGACCACCGGCAGCAGGGCGTTGCGCAGCACGTGCCGCTTGCGGATGGTCGGGTTGCGCAGGCCCTTGGCGTCCGCCGTACGGATGTAGTCCTCGTCGAGCACGTCGAGCACGCTGGCCCGGGTGATCCGGATGATGATCGCCAGCGGGATCGTGGCGAGGGTGAGGGCGGGCAGCACCAGATGCCAGAGCGCGTCGGCCGAGGCGTCCAGCTCCCGGGTCAGCAGCCCGTCGAGCACGAAGAACCCGGTCACGTCGGTGTTGTCCATGCCGGTGCTGATCCGGCCCGAGGGCGGGAAGATGTGCAGGCCCTGGGTCAGCCAGTCCTTGAGCAGGTAGCCCAGGAAGAAGATCGGGATCGAGATGCCGACCAGGGTGACGATGATGGTCGTGTTGTCGAGCAGCCGGCCGCGGTGCCGGGCCGCGAGGTAGCCCAGCGGGACGCCCAGCCCGACCGCGATGATGATGGCGGCGACGGACAGCTCGACGGTGGCCGGGAAGGCTCGGCTGATCACGTCGGTGACGGGCTCGCCCGTACGGATGGAATTGCCGAAGTTGCCGGTGACGACGTTCTTGAGGAAGCGGCCGTACTGCACCCAGATCGGCTGGTCGTAGCCGAGGGCCCGGGTCAGCAGCTCGCGGGTCTGCGGGGTCGCGCGCTCGCCCAGCAGCGCGTCGACCGGCCCGCCGGGCAGGCTGCGCAGCCAGAAGAAGACCAGGGTCGTCAGGGCGATCAGGGTGACGACGAGCTGGATCAGGCGGCGCAGGATGACTCTCACCATGCGATGACGAATCCTTTGTTCACGCCGGAAGGCCCGGCCCCGCGGCGGGGGCCGGGCCGCAGCAGACCTACTTGGTGAGCGAGACCGTGTTGAACGTCTCGGCGGTCAGCGGACTCGGCACCAGGCCCTCGACGTTCTTGGTCGTGACCACGGCCGGCGGGGCGTGCCAGATCGGCACGGCCGGCAGCCACTTGCTGGCCAGATCGCGGTTGACCTGCTCGAACGCCGTCTTCTTGCCGGCCTGGTCGACCGTCGCGTCGGCCTTGCCGATGGCGGTGAACATCTCGGTCATCGCGTCGTCGCCGAACTCGGGCTTGGCCCGGCCGAAGAACGTGCCGACGAAGTTGCCCGGGTCGTTGTAGTCGCCCGTCCAGCCCAGGATGTGCAGGTCCTGCTTGCCGAACTGCTGCACGTCGTCCTTGAAGCCGCCGTTCCAGGGCCGCGGGACGCCGTTGACCTTGATGCCGGCCGCCTGCAGGTCGTTCGCCAGCACGGTGAAGATCTCCTGCGGGTTCGGCATGTACGGCCGGGTGACCTCGGTCGGGTAGTAGAAGTTGAGCGTCAGCCCGGTCGCGCCCGCCTCGCTGAGCAGCTGCTTGGCCTTGTCGACGTTGTATTCGTACTTCTGCACGTCCGGGGCGTAGCCGAGCACGGTGCTGGGCAGGAACTGGTCGGCCACCGCGGCGCCGCCCGGGCCCTTGGTCTGCACCAGTTGCGCGCGGTTGAGGGCGTACGCGATCGCCTGGCGTACGCGCAGGTCTTTGAGCTTGGGGTTCTTCTGGTTGATGCCCAGATAGAGGATGTTGAAGGCGGGCCGGTCGAGCACCTTGTAACCCTCGCCCGCCAGCGCCTTGCGGTCGGCCGGGGCCGGATAGTCGATCGCCTGCACCGTGCCCGCGCGCAGCTCCTGCTTCCGCGTGTTCTCATCCTTGATGATCTTGATGATCATCTTGTCGACCTTGGCCTTGTCGCCCCAGAAGTCCGGGTTCTTGTTCAGCGTGATCTCGCCGGTGGCCTTGTTCCAGCCCCCGTACGTGAAAGCGCCGGTGCCGGTCGGGTGCTCGTTGGCGAAGGCGCTGTACGAGAACGAGTCGCCGTTCTGCGTCACCGTGTCACCGTCGTACTTCTTGATCGCCTCGGGGCTGACGATCGAGAACGCGGTCAGCGCGAACGCGCCCGGGAAGGCGCCCTTGTACTTCTTCATGGTCACGACCGCGGTCGAGGCGTCCTGCGCCTTGCAGTTGTCGTAGACCGCGTCGGGGCTGCCCGCGAACCCGCCGAAGACGTCCTGGTAATAGATCATCTGGGACTGGGCGGCCTCGCCCTTCATGTTGTACCAGCGGTCGAAGTTCGCGCAGACCGCCGTCGCGTCGAGCGCGGTGCCGTCGTGGAACTTGACCCCCTGGCGCAGCTTGAACGTCCAGACCTTGCCGCTCGGGTCGTTCTCCCAGCTCTCGGCCAGGCCGCCGACCAGCTCGGCGGTGCCGGGCTTGTGGGTGACGAGGGTGTCGTACAGCTGCCGGATCGGCCGGAACGACTCGCCGTCGTCGTTGAAGATCGGGTCGAAGTTCTTCGGGTCGCCCGCGCCGGCGAAGATGAACGTGCCGCCGCTGGCCGAGCCCTCCCCGCCGCCGTTGTCGCGATCGCTGTCCGCGCAGCCGGCCAGCCCGATCGTCAGTGCCGTTACGGCGCCGGCGGCGATGACCGCCCGGAGCCTCGTCGCCCGCATTCGTGATGCACGCATTCGCTCACCTCATAGACCCGTGTCGCTGGTCACCGTTGGCGAGACATTAACCACTCACAGCCAGCGTGGGTGAGGTTGGTATCGGATCGTGTCCTTTGTGGTCGGAAGATCGACAGACGTGAGCCGGGCGCCCCGCCGATGCACAGAATCCTTCCCGCGTACGTCTTAGGAAGCGTGAACCAGTTCGACGACGGCATCCGCGAGGGTATGGCCGAGGGCGAGCGGCTGCCGACGGATGCCGCCGTGGTGTATGCGCGTGTGCAGGAGTTGTCGCTGTCGTACCGGCGGCGGCGCCGGATCGCGCAGTCGGCCGGCAGCGCGGTGCTCGGGGTCGGATTGATGGCCGGTTTGGTCCAGATGCACGACTTCCTGCAGGGCGGAACGGCGACGCCGCAGGTCACCAGCCCGGCGGCACGCCCCGCCGACCCCTCACCGTCAAAAGCCGCCCCCGCGCCCACACCGTCGAAAACGGAAGAGGAGATCCCGGGCCGGCGCGAGCTGGACGCGTTCTTCAACGCCGGCTACCACTGGGCCGAGGCCGAGAAGCTGGCCCGGCTGTGGCACCTCGACGACCCGACCGACGCCAAGGTCATGGCCGGTCGGCGCCTGCTGGCGGGGGAGCGCCTGCCGATCGCCCCCGGCTGACCGGCCGCCTTTCGCGCGTGTGAGATCGTTGCGGGTGGATGTCTCATGTCGCCGGGAGTGCTGTGCTCGAGGTGCGCCTGCTGGGTCCGGTCGAGCTCTGGGCCGGCTCACGACCCCTGCCGGTCGGGGAGCCGCGTCAGCGCGCGGTGCTGGCCGCGCTGGCCTGTGACGCCGGGCGGGTGGTCACCGCCGAGACGCTGATCGACCGTGTCTGGGGCGAGGCCGCCCCGGCCCGGGCCCGGCACACGCTGCAGTCGCATCTGGCCCGGGTGCGGGCCGCCCTGCGCCGCGGCGGGGCCGACCCGCTGGTCCGCCGCTCCGGCGGCTACCTGCTCGACCTGCCCGCCGACCGGGTCGACCTGCTGCGTTTCCGCGCGCTGGCCGATCAGGCGCACGGCGATCTCGGCCGGCTGCGCGAGGCCGTCGGGCTGTGGCGGGGCGAACCCCTGGCCGGGCTGGCCGGCGAGTGGGCCGCCTCGATGCGCGCCGCCTGGGACAGGGAGCGCCTGGCCGCCGTCGTGGCCTGGGCCGAGGTGGAGGATCCGGTCGCGGTGATCGGGCCGCTGGGCGCGCTCGTGCAGGAGCAGCCGCTGGTCGAGCCGGTCGCGGTCGCGCTGATGCGGGCGCTGCACGCGATCGGCCGCACCGCCGACGCGCTCGGCCAGTACGAGGCGCTGCGCCGCCGGCTCGCCGACGAGCTCGGGGCCGACCCTGCCCCGGCCACCCAGGCCGCCCACGCCGCCGTGCTGACCAGCAACGGTGACGCGGCCACGGGCCCGGCCGAGCCGGCGCCGGCCCAGCTGCCGGCCGACGTCGCCGGGTTCGCCGGGCGGGCCGAGGCGCTGGCCACGCTCGACAAGGTGCCCACGCTCGCGGTCGTCGGCGGCTCGGCCGGGGTGGGCAAGACCGCGCTGGCCCTGCACTGGGCGCACCGGGCGGCCGCCCGCTTCCCCGACGGCCAGCTCTACGTCGACCTGCGCGGGTTCGGCCCGGACGGCACGGCGATGGACCCGGGCGAGGCGGTCCGCGGCTTCCTCGGCGCGCTCGGCGTGCCCGCCCCGCGCATCCCGGCCGAGCCCGCCGCGCAGTCGGCCCTGCTGCGCAGCCGGCTCGCGGGCAAGCGGCTCGTGCTGGTGCTCGACAACGCCCGCGACAGCGACCAGGTGCGCCCGCTGCTGCCCGGGGCCGGTTCCTGCATGACCGTGGTGACCAGCCGCAATCAGCTCACCGGGCTGGTCGCGGCGGACGGCGCCCACCCGTTGTGGCTCGACGTGCTCAGCCCGGCCGAGGCGCGGGAGCTGCTGGACCGCCGGCTCGGCCCGGACCGTACGGGTGCAGAGCCCGCGGCCGGGGACGCCATCATCGGGCTGTGCGCGCGGCTGCCGCTGGCCCTCACGCTGGCCGTCGCGCACGCGGTCATGCAGCCCCGGCTCGGCCTGGCGGCGCTGGCCGACGGGCTGGCCGGCACCCGGGAGCGGTGGTCCACGCTGACCGGCGACACCCCCGGCACCGACGTACGGGCGGTGTTCTCCTGGTCGTACGAGGCGCTCAGCCCGGCCGCGGCGCGGTTGTTCCGGCTGCTCGGCGCGCATCCGGGCCCGGATTTCACGCCCGCGGCCGTGGGGCACGCCGAGGAGCTGGCCGAGCTGGCCCGGGCGAGCCTGATCACCGAGCACACGCCGGGCCGGTATCGCCTGCACGACCTCATGCGGGCGTACGCGGAGGAACTGGAGACCGACCCGGGCGCGCGCGACGAGGCGGCGGCCCGGCTGCTCGACCACTATCTCGGCCTGGCCGCCGCCGGGGCGAAGCTGCTGGCGCCCGCCCGGTTCGCGCCGATCCTGCCGATCGAGCCCGCGGCGGGCCTCGCCGACGCCGCGGCGGCCATGCGCTGGTTCGCCGCGGAACGGGCCGTGCTGCTCGCGTGGGCCGCCCGCACCGGCGGCGACCGGCCCTGGCAGGTGGCCTGGACGCTGGACACCTACCTCTATCGCCAGGGCCCGTGGCACGACCTGGTCACCGTGTGGGAGGCGGCGCTGGCCACGGTGCGCGACGAGCCGGCCCGGGCGTACGCGCACTACCGGCTGGCCCGGGCGTGGACCCTGCTGGACCGGGCCGCCGAGGCCGACCGGCACTACGGGCTCTCGCTCGAGGTCTACGAACGGGCCGGCGACACCCGCGGGCAGTCCCAGGTGCACCACGAGATGGCGATCCTGCGGGAGCGGCAGGGCCGGATGCGCGAGGCCCTGACCCACGCGGAACGGGCCCTGGAACTGTCCGACCATTCGAGCGTCAACACGCTCAACACGATCGGCTTCTACCGCGCGCAGCTGGGCGACTTCGCCGGGGCGCTCGAGGCCTGCGAACGGGCCCTGGCGCTGGCGGAGGAGAGCGACGAGGACATCCGGGCCGCCATCTGGGACAGCCTCGGCTTCATCCGCCACGGTATGGGCGAGCACGACGCCGCGATCGAGTGCTACGCGACGGCGCTGGAGCTGTACCGCCGGGTCGGCGACCTCTACTGGGTGGCCGACACGCTGGTCCACCTGGGCGACGTGCACCGCGACCGCGGGCACGAGGCGTTGGCGACGGCGGCCTGGCGGGAGGCGCTCGGCCTCTACGAGGAACTCGGCCACGCCAACGCGGCCGAGGTGCGCACCCGCCTGTCCTGACGCCGCCGCAGGAATTCCACAGGGCCGGTGGACGATCGTCGATCCCGACCCGACGTCAGCGAAAGGAGTCCGCCATGAACGCGAGCAAGGGTGCGAACTGGACCCGCGGGGCGACCTGGGGTTAGGGAGACCGGCGCCGCCCGGGACGTCGGGCGGCGCCGCCCAGCTGATGGCCACCTATCGCGAGCTCTTCGAATATCGAGAATTCCGATTCCTGTACGGCGGTCAAGTCCTCTCCTACCTGGGTGACCAGGTGGCGGCGGTGGCCGTGGCCGTGCTCGTCTTCGACCGCACCGACTCGGCGTTGCTCTCCGCGGTCGCCTACGCCAGCGCCTGGTTGCCGGGCGTCTTCGGGGGGCCAATTCTTTCCACGTACGCCGACAGGTTGCCCCGCCGCGCAGTGCTGATCGGCTGTGACCTGGCCCGGGCGGTTCTGATCGCCCTCGTCGCGGTGCCCGGCCTGCCGCTCTGGCTGGCCATCGTGCTTTTGTACGCGGCCCATCTGTTCTCGCCGCCGTTCGTGGCGGCCCGGGCGGCGATCATGCCCGAGGTGCTGCCCGGCGAGGCCTACATCACCGGCAACGGCCTGAGCAACGTCACCCACCAGCTGAGCCAGCTGCTCGGTTTCGTCGCCGGCGGCCTCGTCGTGGCCGCGATCGGCCCGGTCTGGTCGATGCTCGGCAACGCGGCCACCTTCGCCCTGTCGGCCGCCCTGATCGCCCTCGGCGTGGCCCGGCGTCCGGCCGCGCTGCCCGACGGCGAGACGGCCGGGCTGCTGGCCCAGTCGCGCGACGGCATCCGCTACATCCTGGCCGACCCGTGGCTGCGCACCTGCCTGGCCCTGGTCTGGATCGCCACCGGCTTCTCCTTCGCGCCCGAGGCCATCGCCTATCCGTACGCGGAGTCTCTCGGCGGCGGCCCGGTGCAGGCCGGCCTGCTGCTGGCCGCGCCCTCGCTGGGCTTCCTGCTCGGCGCGATCGCGCTGACCCGGGTGCTGGCCGCGGGGACGCGGGACCGCCTGCTGCGCCCGGCCGCCCTGCTCTCGACCGTGGCCCTGGCCCCCGCCCTGCTCGGCCCGAGCCTGCCGGTGCTGCTGTTCCTGCTGGTGCTGGCGGGCGCGGGCGCCTCCTTCATCGTGCCGCTCAACGCCGTCTTCGTCCGCCGGGTCGCCCCCGAGTTCCGCGGCCGCGCGATGGGCGTGGCCGCCTCGGGCCTGCTGGTCTGCCAGGGCCTCGGCTTCCTGGTCGCGGGCGGCGCGGTGCAGGCCGGCCTGACCCCGGCGACCGTGGTCGGGCTGAGCGGTCTGCTCGGCGCGGCGGCCGTCCTGGCCACCCCCTTCTCCCGGGTCCCGGTGAAAGCCTGACAATTAGCGGCGGATAGCACTCAGCCGGTTCCGGTCGGGTGCCGAACGGGAGTGTGTGCGGTTAGCTCGCAGTGCGCGAGGGTGGTGGCGATCCGCGGCGTTGCCGCTGCTGATCTGGCTGCTGCTGGTCGCGGCCGGGACGACCGGGCTGTTGTGGCAGCAGCACAACAGCCGGCAGGCGGCCGACCAGCGGTTCGAGTTGCGCGTCGCCCTGATGCGGGACTTCGTGACCAGCTACACCGCCGACCTCATCCAGCGTGAGGGTGTGCAGGCCCGCGCATCGCTGACCGGCGCCACGGTCGGGGCCGGCCAGTTCGCTCAGGCGGTTGCGGGCTTCGGTTATCCGGCCGCGGTGCTGATCGACGACCGGGGCCGGACCCTGCAGGCGGTCCCGGCCGACCCGAAGGCGATCGGCAAGGAACTGGCCTCGAAGTACGAGCATCTGCGGACCGCGCTGCGCGACGGCCGGCCCGCGGTGTCACCGGTCGTCCGCTCGGCGGTCCGGGGTGAACCGGTGGTCGCGTTCGCCGTGCCGTTCGACTCCATCTCGGGCCGGCGGGTGTTCTCCGGGGCGGTCACCATCCGCGAGGGCCCGTTGTCGGCCTACCTGAGCAGCGCGTTGTCGCTCTCCGGGGCTCAGATCCAGCTGGTCGACTCGGCCGGCAGCATCGTCGCCGCCAACCGGCATCTCGACGCCGGCATCCCCACCCTGGCCACCGAGAACGGGCCGCTGGCGGCCGCTGTGCGGCAGGAGGAGCACGGTCGCTACCAGGCCGGCGACCGGTGGTGGCGGTTCTCCTCCACCCCCATCACCGGCACCCCGTGGCGGCTGTCGGCCACCGTGAGCGAGGAGGTGCTCTACGCCGCCCAGGCCGGCAGCGACATCGCGGGCCGGGCCGGGTTGATCGGCGCCGCGGTGGTCGGGCTGCTGGTCGTGGCGGCCATCGCCCGGGCCCGGCGCAGCCGCCAGGACCTGGCCACCAGCGAACAACGGTTCCGCAAGGTCTTCGACGACGCCGCCATCGGCATGACCCTGACCGACGACCACGGCCGGTTCGTCCGGGTCAACCCGGCCGCCTGCAGGCTGTTCGGCCGGGCCGAGGCCGACCTGGCCGGCCGCCGGTACGCCGACATCATGCACCTGGACGACGTGGAGGCGGTCCGGGCGCACGGCCGCGCCTGCCTCGCCGGGCACGCCGACGGGTTCCGGCTCGACGTTCGCTACGTGCATGCCGACGGGCACATTCTCGAGACCGGGACCACCTGCGCACTGCTGCGTGACGGTGAGGGGCAGCCGACCCACTTCGCCACCCAGATCGTCGACATGACCGAGCGCAACGCCCTGGAACGGGCCCGGCTGGCCGACGAGGCCGAGCTCGCCCAGCGGGCCCAGCAGCTGCAGGAGGCCAACGCCCACCTGGCCGACTTCATCGCGATGCTCAGCCACGACGTCCAGCAGCCCCTCACCAAGATCGTGGGGCTGGGCGAGCTGCTCCTGGAGGACTGGGACGTGTCGTCCGCGGGTGAGAAGCACGACGACGTCCAGCGGATCACTCGCGCCGGCAATCAGGCCAGCGACCTGGTCAACGACGTGCTCACCCTGGCCCGGCTGGACGCCGGCGCGATGCGGGCCCGGCCCGTCGGCCTCGACGTCGCCCAGCTGGCCCGGGCCGCGGTCGCGGCGCACCAGTCCGGCGGGACCACCCCGGTCACCGTCGTCGCCCCCGACCAGATCCGCGGACTGGCCGACGGCAAGCTGCTCGAGCTGATCCTCGGCAACCTGCTGAGCAACGCCGTCAAGTACGGCGAACCGCCGTTCGAGGTGACCGTGGCGAACCGGGCCGACCACGTCGAGATCCGCGTGGCCGACCACGGTGAGGGCGTGCCGCCGGCGTTCGTGCCGCAGCTGTTCGACCGGTTCGCCCGCGCCGACAGCGGGGTGGCCGTCGGCGCGAGCGGTACGGGTCTCGGCCTCTACCTGGTGCGGCAGCTCGCCGAGGCCAGCGGGCTGACGGTCGGCTACCGCCCGAACGAACCGTGCGGGGCGGCCTTCCTGATCACCGTGCCGCACGCCGGCGACGAGGATCCCCGGCCGGGATTCAGCCGGACCGGCCTCAAGGCGAGCGGCATGGACACGTGCGACCGCGCCGACCGAACCGGGTGAGTGGCCGAACCCGGCCCGGCCGCCGTGAGACCGGTCAGATGCTCCGGCCGCGCTGGTCGACACCGAGCGGCCCGTACGGGTAGTCGTTGGGCCGGGGGTCGCTGGCCTCGTTCAGCGCGCCGGTCTCCTCGGCGGTCAGGTGCAGCCCGGCCGCCTTGAGGTTGGCGTCGAGCTGGTCGAGGGTTCGGGCGCCCAGGATCGTCGAGGTCACCGCGGGCCGGTCGGTCACCCAGGCCAGGGCCACCTCGGCCATCGACACGCCCCGGGCCTCGGCGACGCGCTGCACGGCCTCCACCACGTCCCACGTACGGGCGACGTTGCGCCGGTCGTACGCCTCCATGCCCCGCTCCGGGTTGTCGCCGAGCCGGGAGGCGCCGGTGGGCCGCTGGTCGCGCCGATACTTGCCGGTCAGCCAGCCGCCGCCGAGCGGGCTCCACGGCAGCAGGCCCAGCCCGGCGTCGAGCGACGCCGGCACCACCTCGTACTCGATCTCGCGAACCAGCAGGTTGTATTGCGGCTGCAAGCTGACCGGGCCGGCCAGGCCGAGCTCGCGGGCCAGGGCCACCGCCTTGGTGAGCTGCCAGCCGGTGAAGTTCGAGAACCCGTAGTAGCGGATCTTGCCGGCCCGGACGAACCCGTCCAGGGTGCGCAGCGTCTCGTCGAGCGGGGTGATCGGATCCCACGCGTGCGCCTGATAGAGGTCGACGGCGTCGACCCCGAGCCGGTCCAGCGAGGCGTGGAGCGCGCGGGTCAGGTGGCGGGTCGACAACCCCGCGCCGTTGGGGTCGTCCGCCATCGGGAAGCGGCCCTTGGTGGCGAGCACCACGGCGTCGGTCACGTCAGCCGGCCGCGCGGCCAGCCAGCGCCCGATGATCCGTTCCGACTCGCCCTTCGAATAGACGTCGGCGGTGTCGACGAACGTGCCCCCGGCCTCGACGAACCGGTCGAGCTGAGCGTGCGAGACCTTCTCGTCGGACTCGTTGCCGAAGGTCATCGTGCCCAGGCAGAGGGAGGAGACGGCGCATCCGCTGCGTCCAAGCGTGCGGTATTCCATGTTCCCAACCTAGTGCGGTGTCCACGAACGTCCACCGGGTTGGTCCCGGCGTTGTTGTGGATCCTCGTTCACGAGTGTGAGCGAGCGACTCCCCACCACGGATGGTGAGGCGGGCCTCCGCCGGCCAAAGGACCCTGGTGCCGACGGCCGTGATGGCCGGCGGCGTGGGTCACGCCGTGCTGGTCCGGCACCGGGGAGATGCCGTCCAGCTCGACGATGCGTGACCACCCCAGAACAACGAAGTGCTTCCGGGGTGATGGCGCCGCCCGGGGTGCGGGTGGCGATGGTGAACGCCGCGGCGATGTCGCGATGCCCGGCGAACGTGCAATGGGGGCAGGTCATATTCCTGCCGCGGGGTTTGCTGATCCTTTTGTGGCAGTTAGGGCAGGTTGACGAGGTGCCTCGTTCGTCGACCAGATGCACCTGGATCCCGGCCAGAGCGGCCTTGTCCTGCAGAATCTGCAGGGTGCGGCCGATCTGCCACTGACGTAGCCGCAAGTTGTGCCGCCGCCCGGCGGGCTTGTTCAAAACATCGCGGGGGTCGCCGACGGTCAGTGTGCCAATGCGCTGTTCGACGGCCCAGCAGATCAACGTTGTGGTTGCTTCGTGCAGGGCTTGGCGGGTTCGGCGGTGATGCCGGGCTTCGATCAGCCGGGCCCGGCGCCGCATTTTGCGCCAACGTCGCGACCCCTTCTGGCCTTTGCCAGGGGCGTGGCGGGCAGTGCCGCGACGACGGGCTTTGGTGTCGGCCAGGTGCATGCGGTGTTCGGCTCGGATGGCTCGCCCGGAGACGAGAAGCGCGGTGCCGTCGGCCGGGTTGGCGGCGGCGTACGGATGGATGATCCCGAGGTCTACTCCGGCTACCCGGTTCTGATCGCGTGCGGTGCCGGGTCGGTAGGAAGCGATGGGGAGTTCGGCGGTGACGTCCAGCCACAACCGGCCGGCGTCGAACACCAGGGTTACCGACCGCACCGTGCCCGCGGGGTAGGGCACGGTGCGGTCCAAACGGACCAGCAACGGTGGGCAGCCCCGCGCGGCAGGCAGACGCACCTGACGCCCGGACAACGCGAACGTGCCGTGGTACCAGCGCACAGGCATCAGGGTTCGTCGTCGTCGCGGGTAGCGGACCTCGCTGTGTCCGGCTTTGCGCCGGGCGGCGGCGGAGAACCAAGCGTCGGAGTAGCGGCGCAGCACCGACCGTGCCCCGGCGGTGTTCAGTTCGCCGAACGTGCCCGGCCCGGACGCTGACAGCAGCCCACATAACTCGTAGAAGCTGGCCACAGGTCTGTCACCACGTCGCCGGCGCCAGGCGTTGATTTCCAGGACGCATGCCCACACGTCTCCGGCCGAGCGCAGAAGCCCGAAGCAGCGTTGCCGTTGGGCGCGGGTCAGTCGTAGGCCGATACGGGCGGTGCGGTGCACCACTGGTCCGGTATCGACGTTACGACGTCTAGTCATGCGACTATCATGTCACACAACTACTGAACCTGCGACTACCAGCAGCGCCATAAATTGCAATGGTCACCGCAACAGCTCCGCTGTCATGAGAGGGCGGTAGCGTGGCCGGGCGTGGGGACTGAGGATGATCTTCGGCTGTTGCGCGCCTACGAGCCGGTGGCGCGGTTCACGCAGGGGGAGTACTTCTTTCCGGTCTCGGCCGAGCGCTATGTGAGCAATGCCGGGCTGTGGCGGCTGGAGGCCGGGGAGAGCCCGGTCGAGCAGGTGGCGCCGGGCGGGCTGACGCTCGACGGGCTGGCCGAGGCCGCGGGTGCCGGGCAGGGCCTGCAGTTGTCGCTGTCGGGGGTGGCCGGCGCGCGCGGGCGGCTCGGCGTGGCCCACATCCCGCTTCGGGAACGGCCGCCCCACCTGCGGCGGTCGAGCCGGCTGGCCTCGGTCGGGCTGACCGCGCGGCTGATCGACACGGCCAACCGCATCTCGCTGCTCTTCCGCGGCAGCGTGCCCGGCGGCAGCGCGGCCCACTCGTTCCTGCTGCAGCGCGACCACCTCGAACCCGACAAGCCGGTCTACTACGGCCGGGTGCTGCGCGACGACCTGTGGATCGTCTGCCAGTACTGGTATTTCTACAGCTTCAACAACTGGCGGTCGGCGTTCGGCGGGGTCAACGAGCACGAGGCCGACTGGGAGCAGGTCACGATCTACCTCGACGGCACGGGCGAGACGGGGCCGGACGGCCTGCCCGAGCCGCGCTGGGTGGTCTTCTCGGCGCACGACGAGATCGGCGACGACCTGCGGCGGCGCTGGGACGATCCCGACCTGACCCTGGTCGGCGGGCGGCATCCGGTGGTCTACGTCGGGGCGGGTTCCCATTCCGGCGCCTACCTGCCCGGGGACTATCTGATCACCGTACGGCCGCCGCGGTTGCGGGGAATCGTGGGTGCCCTGCGCTGGACGGCCCGGCTGTTCGCGCCCTGGGGTGTGCACGGCGAGCAGGGCCTCGGCATCCCGTACGTCGACTACGCGCGCGGCGACGGCCGTACGGTCGGCGCGGGCCAGCCCGAGGCGTGGCACGCGGTCGTGATCGACGACGACACCGACTGGGTGCGCGACTTCCGTGGCCTGTGGGGCCGGGACACCCGCGACCGGCTCGGCGGCGAACGGGGCCCGGCCGGCCCGCGCTACGAACGCGACGGCACCGCCCGCCAGTCGTGGGCCGACCCCGTCGGCTGGGCCGGGCTGGCCAAGGTCGCCCCCAGCCCCGCCGCCGAGCTGGCCCTGGTCGAGCTGCGCCGCCGCGAGAACGACGAACGGCTCGCCGCGCTCGACGACGAGATCGGCGCGCTGAAGCGGGAGCTCACCCTGGCCGCGGCCGGGCTGCCGGTGGCCTCGCCCGAGGTGCGAGCGCTGCACCAGCAGGAACGCCGGCTGCTGGGGCTGCGCATGGAGCGAACCCGGCTCGCCGACGAGCAGGCCCGTACGGTCATGGCCGAGATCGTGGCCCAGCCCCCGCACGCCCACCTGCTGCACCGCCGGCTGCCCATGGAGACGCCGCCCGGCTTCCGCGGTCAGCTGATGTCGTGGTGGGCCGTCCTCAGCACCCCGCTGATCCTGGTGGCCGCCGGGGTGGCGATCTCGCCCCTGGCGACCGGCGGGCTCGACCTGGCGGTCATCTGGCTGCTGGGCCTGTTGTGCGTGGAGGGCCTCGTACGGGGAAAGCTTTTGGCTCTGCTGCTGCGCCTGCTGCTGGCCGCGGTCTCGGTGGCGCTGCTGGTGGTGCTGTGGTTCGAGGGGCGCTATGTCGTCGCCTTCGGCCTGCTCGCCGCCGCGGCCGGGGTGTTGCTGGTCAACCTGCGCGAGGCGATACGCCGCTAGGGTCCGTGCCCGGCCCGGTCGTACGTGTCCTGAGCGGCCGCGACCTCGCCGAGGTGCTCGATCGACCAGCGTTGCAGCGCGCGCAGCGGTTCCAGCAGCGTGCGCCCGGCCTCGGTGAGGGAATACACGACCCGTACGGGAACCTCGGCGTGCACCGTGCGCCGGACGATGCCGTCGCGCTCGAGGCCGCGCAGGGTCTGGGTCAGCATCTTCTGCGAGACGCCGTCGATGCGGCGGCGCAGCTCCGAGAAGCGGGCGTCGCCCTCGCCCAGCACACCCACGATCAGCACGGTCCACCGGTCGCCGATGCGGTCGAGAATGCGCCGGGTCGCGCAGCCGGCCTGATAGGGGTCCGCGGTTACCACAAAGTGCCTACTTCCCGAGAGGTAGTTGGTCTCCTACGGTAACCGAGTCGGCAAGAAATCAGGAGGAAAACATGTCCCGCATCGTTGTCATCGGTGGCACCGGTTATGCCGGATCGGCCATCGTCGCTGAGGCCGCCGCCCGCGGTCACGAGGTCACCGCGTTCAGCCGGTCAATTCCCGCCGTACGGGTTCCCGACGTGACCTACGTGCAAGGCGACGCCCAGGACGAGGCCGCGCTCACCGCCGTCGTCTCCGGCGCGGACGTCGTCGTGGGCGCGCTGGCGGCTCGTGGTCCGCTCGCCGGGTCCGCCTACCGCGACGTCTATCGCACGATCGCGCGCCTGGCCGACGCGGCGGGGGCGCCCCTGTACGTCGTCGGCGGCTTCTCGTCGCTGCGCCCCGCGGCCGGGGCGCCCCGGTTCGCAGAAGACCTTAGCCACGCGCCGGCCGCGTTCCACGGCGAGATCGTCATCACCGCGGCGCTGATCACCGACGACCTGCCCGCGACGCCGCCGTCGCTCGACTGGGTGTTCGTGAGCCCGGCCGGCGGCTTCGGCGCGCACGCCCCCGGCACGTCCCGCGGCGAATACCGACTCGGCGACGACGTGGCCGTCCAGCCCGACGGCGGCGGCACGATCTCGGGCGCCGACTACGCGCTGGGTTTCGTCGACCTGATCGAGAAGGGCAGCCACCACCGCGCACATGTGAACCTGGCGTACTGAGCCCGGGGCCGGTGCTGAATCATCATCGGCATGGCAGTGATGGTGGAGATCCACTTCCCGGTGACCGCGGACGACGAGTGGATCGACGATGTCGGCGACTTCATGATCGACCTGGAGAACGAGTTCCGCATCGAAGAATACGAGGACGGTGAGGAAGTCGGCGACGAGTTCGTCTTCTTCATCGCCGGCGCCAACGAGCGGACTTTGCTGCGGGCGGCCTCCCGGGTGGCTACGCGCCAGGGCGTGCCATCGGGGGCGTACGCGATGGTGACCGCAACCGACGCCGCAAAGGTCGGCCTGGGACGACGGGTCAGCCTGCCGGTCCGGTAGGGCGATGCGCTCACTTCGTCGCGGCGGCGTAACGCGCCGAACCGGCCCCGCTCTCCGGCGAGGTATGTGAGTGCTCACTCAAATGTCGCGGCCATGGAGATCGCGAGCTCCCGCTCAGTGGGCGAGCCGCGGCGATCGCGAGATCCTGGTGCCCGGATCCGCTTGTGAGTGAGTGCTCACATACCTGGTTGTGGGCATGCCGATCGGCTCGCACATTAAGCCACCGACCCGGGCGCCTGGCAGGGCACGGCTGGTGAGTGAGTGCTCACGTATCTGGTTGTGGGCGTGCCGGTCAGTTTGCGCACCGAACCGCCGACCCGGGCACCGGGCGGGGCCTCGCTTGTGAGTGAGTGCTCACATACCTCTTTGTGGGCGCGCCGGTCGGCTCACGCACCTAGCCACCGATCCGACCGCAGAACAGGGCATTGTCTGTGAGTGAGTACTTACATACCTGATTGTGGGCGCATGGGTCGGACTTGTGAGTGAGTGGTCACTTCGGCGGTGAGGCGGTGAGTCGTCCGGCGGGTCATTGCTTACTAAAGAGTCGCGCCGATCCTTGTGAGCGAGTACTCACATACCTTTCGGAGGGACCAACGGTCGGTCCTTGTGAGTGAGTACTTACTTCCGGACCGGGCGTCAACCGGGGTCCGGTAAGTGAGTGCTTACTCAAGAGTTGGCCGAGCAGCGCGGGCCGGGAAGATCCCGGCCCGCGCGGGGGTGCGTGGAGTGGTCAGGCCGAGCAAGCGAGGCCGGAAGTGCCGGCCGGGCCGGAGGCGATGAAGCCGAACTCGGCTGTGGCGCCTGGCTGCAGGGAGCCGTTCCAGGCTGCGTTGCGGACGGTGGCCGTTGAGCCGATGACCGTCAGGACGCCGCCCCAGACCTGGGTGATCGACTGGCCTGAGGTGAGGGTCCAGGAGACTGCCCAGCCGTTGATTGCGCTGGTGCCTGCCTTGACTGTGGTCTGGCCCTGGAAGCCGCCCTGCCATGAACTTGAGGTCGTGTAGGTCGCGCTGCAGGCGCCGGTCGGCGGGTTCGTCGGCGGTGTCGTGGGCGGTGTGGTCGGCGGCGTCGTGGGAGGCGTCGTCGGCGGGGTAGTGGGCGGTGTGGTCGGGGGAGTGGTCGGCGGGGTCGCCGCGCCGGTGGCCAGGCTTGCGGCGAGGGCGGGCTGGAACGAGCCGGCGGGGTAGGCGCAGCCGTCGGCTTCGCCGGGGGGTTTGATCCAGAGGTAGGCGTCGATGCTGGCGTCGCCGGTGTTCAGGGTGGGGTAGCGGCCGATTCGGCGGTCGGTGTTGTCGTCGCCGCACCAGTCGCCGGATGCGCCGCCGTTGCGGCTCGTGTCGATCACCTGGCGTTTGCCGGTGATGCCGCGGCCGGAGAGGGCGCTCAGCACCGCGCGGCCGAACGTGGTCTCGTTGGCGGTGGACTGGAAGTTCGAGGCGTTGGTGTAGAAGCCGTCGCTGTCGGCGGCGCCCGCGTTGGCCAGGCGGCGGGCCTGTTCGGCGGCGGCGTTCCAGGCCGAGTGGCCGCCGTCGAGATAGACCTTGGCCCCGGACGCCTTGAGGGTGCGGGTCGCGGTGGCCAGGGCCTGGTCGCGGGCGGTGATCTCGGCGGCGCTGAGGCACGTTTGCAGGGCGATCGAGTCGGGCTCCAGCATGATCAGCGTGGTGCGTCCGGCCAGGCCGCGGGCGATGCCGTTGACCCAGGTCTGATAGGTGGCCAGGTCGGGTGCGCCGCCCGCGCTGGCGCCGCCGCAGTCACGGTTGGGGATGCCGTAGACGGTCAGGGCGGGCACCTGGCCGGCGTTGGTGGCCGCGCCGACGTAGGTGGCGACCTCGGACTCGACGGTGCCGAGGTTGAAGTTGGACAGCCAGCGCGTGGCGGGCTGGCTGGCGATCCGGGAACTGATCAACGCCGTACGGGAATCGGTGGGGTTGGCGGCCACCCAGCGGGCGACGGCCGTGTCGGGGTCACGGTAGAGGGTGCCGGTGAGCGTGCCGGCCGAGGCGGTGCCGGCGGCGAGCCAGACGCCGGCCGTGACGCACACGGCGGACGCGGCCAGCAGGGAGCGCCGGAGAGCGGTGGGGGACAAAGTGCTTCCTTCCGAAGGGGAATGTCGGGTTGGGAGCGCTCCCACACGGTAACCCCAGGGTCGGGAGGCAGCAAGACAGCGAAAGAGTTCGATTTAGGGAGGCTGCAGGCGACGAGGGCGCGGGCGCAGGTGGTGGCGAGAAGGGTCAGGGCGAGGTGGGGAAGCGCACCGCCCGGGCCGCTCCGTGCATGTCATGGGGGAGGTCTGCGTATGCCCACTGGTGGGAGCGCGTGTGCAGGCATGCGGCCTCGACGTCGCCGGTCTCGAGGATGTGGAGCAGGGTGGCGTGCTCTTCGGCCACATGAGTGAGGTCGGGCTGGATCACCATCAGCGTGATCGCCGTACGGGCCTCGATCTGCAACGCCTCCCAGGCGCGTTCGAGCAGGAAGTTGCCCGCGGCCAGCACGACCCGGCGGTGGAACTGGGTGCTGGCCAGGCCGATTGCCCGTACGTCACCAGCCGTCGCGGAGCGGCGCATGTCGGCGACGTCCTCGCGCATCTCGTCGAGCGGGAGCTTGTGGGCGAGCATGGCCAGCCGGGTCGCCGTCTCCTCCAGGGCGGCCCGCACCACATACGCCTCGCGCAGTGTCTGCTCCACGAACGGCAGGACATGCCGCCCACGTCGGGGCCGGCTCTCGACCAGGCCCAGTCCTTCGAGTTCCCGCAAAGCTTCCCGTACGGGGGCCTGGCTGGTCCCGAAGTCGGCCGCGATCCTCGTCTCGACCAGCCGCTCACCCGCGCGATAGTGGCCCGCCACGATCATCTCGACCAGGCCGTCGCGGATGCTCTCGCTGAGGGTCGGCCTCGACAGCGTGCTCACCTTCTCCGCCGGATCGAACGGGACATTGACCAGCTTAGTAAGCCCCGGTTACGGTGAGATTATCGATTATCGATAAAAGGATCTCGCATGTTGACTGAGGTTCATGTCCCCGAGGACGTGCCCGCGGCTGTGAGTCTGATCGCCGCGGGCGCCACGATCATCGGCGGCGGCACCCTCGTGATGCCGGCGCTCAACAACCACGGATCCCCACCGACCGAACTGGTCAGCCTGCGCCGCACCGGCCTGGCCGGCATCACGGTCACCGGCTCCACAGTGACCATCGGCGCGACCACGACACTGGCCCAGATCGAGCACGACCCACGACTCGCGATCCTGCACCCCGTCGTCCGCTCGATCGCCTCGGTGCCGGTACGCACGCTCGCCACCGTCGGCGGCAACCTGTTCGCCCGCCAGCCGTACGGGGATCTGGCCGTCGCCTTGGTCGCCCTTAACGCGAAAGCCGTGCTGGCCAGCCAGGAAGCTCCGGTCGAGCTGCCACTGGGCGAGCACGACCCGGCGACAGCGGGGCTGGGAAAGCGCGCCGTGACGAGAGCGGGGCTGGAAGAGCGCGACACGGCGAGAGCGGGGCTGGGGGAGCGCGACACGGCGACAGCGGGGCTGGAAGAGCGCGCCCCGGTGACGGCGGCGGAGGAGCGGGCTTTGGTCACGGCCGTCACTTTCGAGCTGACCGCGCCGGGAGCTTTCAGATATCTCAAGGCAGCCCGCCGCCGCTACAACTCCGCGTCTCTGGTCACCGTGGCCGCGACGATCACCGAGGCAGGCGGGGTGCGGGTCGCGTTGGGCGGGGTCAGCGATCACGTCGTCCGCGCCGTCAGGGTCGAGCAGGCGCTGGCCGGGCGTCCGCTGACCGAGGAGACCGTGGCCGCCGCCGCTCAGGCCGGCTTGACCGAGCTGTCGCCGGCCGACGACGCGTACGCGTCCGCCTGGTATCGCCGCCGCGTCTTCCCCGTCCATCTGCGACGAGCACTTCTGGGCCTCTGAGCAAATGAGCAGTGAGCGCCACTCGGTGAAGGAGCGGCGAGTGTCACCAGCGAAGGAGTTCAGCCGCGGCGAGCATTGCCCGTCGCTGACCGAGGGAGGCCGCCGATGAAGATCGTAAATCTTAAGGTCAACGGGGTCGGCAAGACGTTCATCGCCCGCCCCGAGACCACCCTCCTGCTGGCCCTGCGCGAACAACTAGGCCTCACCGGGGCCAAGCGCGGCTGTGCCCAAGGCGCCTGCGGCTCCTGCACGGTCCTGCTCGACGGCGACCCCGTGGTCTCCTGCCTGATCCCGGCCATGACAGTGGACGGCGGGGACGTCGCGACCGTCGAGGGCCTGGCCGACGGCCCGGTGCTGAGCGACGTCCAGCAGGCCTTCCTCGACGGCTTCGCCACCCAGTGCGGCTTCTGCACCCCGGGCATGATCATGTCGGCTGAGGCGCTGCTCGACCGGAACCCGAGCCCGACCCGGGACGAGGTCAACGAGGCGATCAGCGGCAACGTGTGCCGGTGCACCGGTTACGAGCCGATCGTCAGCGCCATCCTCGACGCCGCCGAGCGTCGCCGGGCGGGGGCGAATCTCTGATGCCCCGCGTCAACCCGATCGACGGCGACTACTTCCGCGACGAGCGCAAAGACGGCGACTTCAAGGTCATCGGCAAGACCGTTCAGCGCTCCGACGCCCTCGGCCACGTCACCGGCCGTACGGAGTTCTTCGAGGATCGCACCTTCCCCGACCTCGCCCACATCAAGATTCACCGCTCGGCCCATCACCACGCCCGGATCGACGCCGTCGACACGTCCGAGGCCGAGCGGGTACCCGGCGTGCTGCGCGTGATCACCCATCGGGACGTGCCGTCGAACTGGTATGTCGTGCTGCGGCTGATCGGCATCGAACCCAACGACGAGCCCGTGCTGGCCGAGGATCGAGTGCTCTACAAGGGCGAGCCCGTCGTCGCGGTGGTGGCCGATTCGGAGGCGGCCGCGATCGAGGGTGCGGCCCGGGTGAGGGTCAGCTACACCGAGCTGCCCGCGGTGCTCGACGTCGAGGAGGCGCTGGCCGAGGGCGCCCCGATCATCAAGCAGGCCGGCACGAACTACTTCGTCTACGAGGGCCACCACGCGCGCCGCCTGCGGTTCGGCGATGTCGAGCAGGGTTTCGCGCAGGCCGACCACATCTTCGACTGGCGCTACAGCTCGGCCCCGATCGAGCACGCGCCGACCGAGACCACCGGCTGCATCGTCGTGCCGCAGAGCAGCGGGCGCCTGCTGATCCACAGCAACACCCAGGCCGCGTTCTTCACGCTCGACAACACCGCGCTGATCCTCGACCGGCCGTTCAGCGACCTGCAGGTCAAGGGTGGCACGGTCGGCGGCGGCTTCGGCGGCAAGGTCGACGTGATGGTCGAGCCGCTGGCCTGCATCGCCGCCGCGCTGACGAACCGGCCGGTCAAGTTCGTCTATTCGCGCGCGGAGGAGATGCAGGTGTCGTCGCCCCGGGCGGCCGAGCGCATCTACATCAAGGACGGCGTGATGAACGACGGCCGCATCGTCGCCCGCAAGGTCATGCTCTACGTCGACGCCGGCGCCTATTCCCGCCATTCCCCGTACGGGACCACGAAGGCGTGCGCGCATCTCCCGGGCCCGTACACGATTCCGAACGTCTACGCCGACTGTCACTGCGTCTACACGAACCGCACCCCGTCGAGCGCCATGCGCGGCTTCGGGGTCACGATCGCCGACTTCGCCCTCGAGTCGCAGATGGACCGGATCGCCCGCGCCCTCGGCCTGGACCCGTTGCAGTTCCGGCTACGCAACGCCTATCGCGACGGCGACCTCAAGGCCCACCGCAAGGTCGCCGAGGGCACCGCGCTGATCGAGGTCATCCAGCGCGCGGCCGCCCTCGTCGGGCACGACCTGCCCGAGGAATACCGGGCACTGAGCTCGACCACCCCGAGAGGAGAGGCAGCATGACGCTGCTGCGCGGCCGCGGGTACGCCTCGGTCAACTACCCCACCGGCATGAACCTCGGCGGCGACCCGTCCCAGGCGCTGATCCACGCGACGACCATGGGCGCCTTCGTGATCAGCCTGTCGTCGGTCGACCTCGGGCAGGGGCTCAAGACCGTGGTCGCCCAGTGCGCGGCCGAGACGCTGGGCATGCCGATGGCGAACGTCATTGTCGACACCGCCGACACCGACACCGGCCCGCACTGCATGGGCACGTTCGCCAGCCGGGGCACCCACCGGGTCGGCAACGCAGTCATCATGGCCGCCCGCGAGGCCCGTGACGTGATGCTGGCCGTGGCGGCCGACGAGCTCGAGGTCGACGCGGGCGACCTGGAGACCGACGGCACCGGCTTCGTGCGGCTCAAGGGCAGCCCCGAAACGAGGATCCATATCCAGGACATCACGCTGGCCGCCCACTTCAAGCAGGGCAAGACGATCTCGGGCCGCGGCATCTTCCTCAAGGAACGCAACTATCCCGTGCCCGAGACCGGCGAGATGGACCCCGACTCGTGCCAGGCGCACGCCTGCACCGTGGCCGACGTCGAGGTCGACGACGAGACCGGCGTGGTCACCGTGCTCGGCCTGCACAACACGTACGAGATCGGTAGGGCCTTGAACCCGGCGATGGCGGCCCAGCAGGTCGAGGGCGGCGGGTGGATGGGGGTGTCGCACGCGATCTTCGAGTCGACCGAGCCCTACTACCCGGCGTCGCGCGACCACGGGCCGGTCGACTTCTGCGAATACCTCATGCCCGGTCCGGCCGAGATACCCGTACAGGAAAGCGTGATTCTGGAACGTCCCGCCTCCAACGGGCCGTTCGGCGCCAAGGGGATCGGCGAGATGACCGCCAACGCCCCGATCCCGGCGATCGCCAACGCCATCTTCGACGCGTGCGGGGTCAGGCTGACCACCATGCCGTTCACCCCGGAGTCGATCCTGCGCGGGCTCGACGCCCTGCGCGCATGAGGCCGCCCGACCGCGACACCCTGAGCCGGCAGCTGGAGGAGCGGCGCTACTTCGCCGACGAGGGGTTATTGACCGCCGTACGGCTGTCGATCGCGCTCGGCCGCCCGCTGCTGCTGGAGGGGGAGCCCGGCGTCGGCAAGACCCAGATCTCGCACGTGCTGGCCGACGCGCTGGGCCGCGAGCTGATCCGGCTGCAGTGCTACGAGGGCATCGACGTGTCGCAGGTGCTCTACGAGTGGGACTACCCCAAGCAATTGCTGAGCCTGCGCGCGGCCGAGGTGCGGGGCGCGGCGGTCACCGACCTGTACGCGAACGAGTTCCTGCTCGAACGTCCGCTGCTGCGCGCGCTCCGGAGCCGTACGGGGGCCGTTCTGCTGATCGACGAGATCGACCGCGCGGACAGCGAGTTCGAGGCGTTCCTGCTGGAGTTCCTCGACGGCTTCCAGATCACGATCCCCGAGCTCGGCACGATCTCCGCCGCCGTCCCGCCGCTGGTGGTGCTCACCTCCAACCGCACCCGCGAGCTGCACGACGCCCTCAAGCGGCGCTGCCTCTACCACTGGATCCCGTTCCCGAGCCCGGAGCGCGAGCGCACGATCGTCGAGGCGCAGGCGCCCGGCCTGAGCACCGATGCCGCGGCCCGGCTGGTGCAGTCGATCAACATCATGCGCTCGCTGCAACTGTTGAAGAGGCCCGGGATCGCCGAGGCCATCGCGTGGGCGCAAGGCTCCCTCGCGCTCAGCGAAGAGGGCGCGGAGGCCGCCGAGGCCCTGCGCGCCACGCTCGGCCTGGTGCTCAAGAACTCCGAGGACGTGGCGCTGGTGCTGGCGCACGCGGGCGAGGTCTTCCCCGATGATCACGGCTGAGCTCGTCGAGGACCACCTGTACGCGTTCCTGCGGCGGCTGCACGCCCGGGGCCTCACCGTCCCGCCCCCGAAACAGCTCGACTTCTTCGCCGGCCTCGAAACCCTGCCCCCGTCGACCGTGGGGGAGCTGTATTGGACCGGTTTCGCGACGCTCGTCACCGGAGAGACCGGTCGGGGCATCTACGACGAGGTCTTCCGGCAATTCTTCGGGACGGCTACCGAGGTGGTCGAATCCGAAGTGGAGGGCGGCGAGACGACGGGCGCGAGCGGGAGCGGCGAGGCCGGCGTCGAACAGGGCGGCGGGAACGGGCTCGAAGCCGGCCGGACCAGCCCCGAGTCGGCAGTCCGGTTCCCGGCCACGACTCCGGCCGCCCGCGAGACCCTCGACCAGATCGCTCAGGAGCTGCCGCGAGCCGTGCCCCTGACCCGCTCCCGGCGATCCCGCCCCGGCGGCCGTCGGCAACGGGTCGACCTGCGCGCCACATATCACCGGTCCCTGCGGACGTACGGGGAAGTGGTGCGGCTGCAGTGGCGGCACCGGCCGGCCCACCAGCGCCGGGTGCTGGTGCTCGTCGACGTGTCGGGGTCGATGAAGCAGTACAGCGCCGACTACCTGCGGTTCGCGCACGCCATGGTCGCCGCCTGCGAGCGGGCCGAGGTTTTCACGTTCGGCACCCGGCTGACCCGGATCACGCCGGCGTTGCGCGCCCCCGGCACCGATGCGGCGCTGGCCGCCCTGGCCCCGCTGGTGCTCGACGCCGAGGGCGGCACCCAGATCGGCCAGAGCCTCCGTACGTTCCTGAGCAGCGCGCGCTTCGTCACCATGTCGCGCGGCGCGCTCGTGCTGGTGCTCTCGGACGGCCTCGAACGCGGCGACTGCGCGGCCATGACCGCGGGCACCCGCCGCCTGTCCCGCCTGGCCTACCGCCTGTGCTGGTGGTCGCCGCTCGCCTGCGCTCCCGAATACCGGCCGCTGACCCGGGGCATGTCCGCGGTGCGGCGTGACCTCGATGCGCTGACGGGGGTCCGGGACCTGGAAACCGCGCTCACCGCCGTACGGGAAAGGTTTGCTCATGTATTCCGGTGACATCGTCGACTCGCATCACCACGTCTGGCGGCAGGCCGACATGCCATGGCTGTCCGGCCCGATGGTCCCGCGCATCTTCGGCCCGTACGAGCCGATCCGGCGCGACTACCTCATCGAGGAGTACATCGGCGACGCGCAGGCGGCCGGCATCCGGGCCTCCGTCTACGTGCAGCCGAACTGGCCGCTGGACCGCGTGGTCGACGAGATCCGCTGGGTTGCCGGGCTGCACGAGCGTACGGGCTGGCCGACGGCAGTCGTGGGCTGCGTCGACCTGTTCGCCGAGGACGCGCCCGAGGTGATGCGGGAGCAGCAGGCGGTCAGCCCGCTCGTGGTCGGCACCCGCCTGCAGCTGCACTGGCACGAGCGTCCGGAGTTCCGTTTCGCCGACGGGCCCGACCGGATGAAGGACCCGGTGTTCCGCCGCAACATCGCAGCCCTGTCCGAGCTCGGCTGGCTGTTCGAGCTGCAGGTCTTCGCCGGCCAGATGCACGACGCGGCCGCCCTCGTCACCGAGCACCCGGACGTGACATTTGTGCTCGTCCATGCCGGGATGCTGACCGATCACACCGGCCCGGCCGTCGTCGCCGAGTGGCGGGCCGGGCTGCGGGAACTGGCCGCCTGCCCTAACGTCGTCGTGAAGCTGACCGGTCAGGGCACCTTCGTCCACCGCGTCGACCCGGAGCTCATGCGGCTCGTGACCGAGGAGGTGCTGGCGCTGTTCGGCTCGTCCCGCGCCATGTTCGGCACCAACCTGCCGGTCGAGACACTGTGGACGAACGCGGCCGAGCTGACCGGCGCGTGGCGGCGCGCGCTGCAAGATCGCACCGACGACGAACAGGCCGACATCTTTGCCCGTACGGCCCGCCGGGTCTACGGCCTCGGAAAGAGGGAAGGGACACCGTCATGAGCCACTTCATCCTCACGTACGCGTACAACGACACCCCGGAACGCGCCGCGCGCCGCCAGGAGCACCTCGACCACCTGGCCAAGCTGCAGGCCGAGGGCTCGCTGCTGCTGGCCGGCCCGCTCGCCGACCTGAGCGGCGGCATCATCGTGCTCGCGGCCCCCGACGCCGAGGCCGCGCAGGCGCTGATCGACCAGGACCCGTACACCCGCCACGACGTGACGAAGAACCGCGAGCTCAAGGAATGGAAAATCACCGTCGGCCCGTGACCGGCGAGGCGCGGCGGCCGGGGCCGCCGCGCCGTTGACGGGGGTCAGCTCGTGCGGCAGGTGACCGTGGGCCACGTCCAGTTGCCGTTGGCCATGATGGTCACGCCGAAGGTGTTGCCGTTGCCGTTGGGGCGGGCCGTGACCGTGCCGGTCGTGCCGCTGACCGCGGCGTTCCAGCTGTTCTGCAGGCTCTGGCCGCCGTTGAGGGTCAAGCCGACGGTCCAGTTGCTGGTGTTCTGCACCGCGACGTTGAGGTTGAACCGGTCGCCGTACTGCTGGCCGGCCGAGAGGGTGGCCGTGCAGTTGCTGCCGCCGGTGGGCGGGGGAGTGGTGGGGTTGGTGCCGCCGCCGCTGCCCTCGCGGACGGTGATGTCGGAGCTGCCCTGGCTCTGGTAGCCCTCGGTGGCCATGATCTGGTAGCTGTGGTTCGTGCCGAGGTTGAGCCCGGCCCGCGCCCAGGCGTCGAAGTGGTTGGCCGTCGTGATGGTGCCCGAGCTGCGCTTCTGCTGCCGGACGCTCCAGTACTGGTAGAAGGTCTGGATGCCGTCGATCGAGGGCTGGTTGACGCGCTGGCTGCGCAGGATGTCGTACGTGCCGCCGTCGGTGGTGACCGTGCCCAGGCGGGTGGCGCCGCTGCTCGGGTTGTAGCTGCCGAAGTTCTCGACGACGTAATACTCGATCAGCGGGTTGCGGGTCCAGCCGTACAGGGCGAGATAGGTGTTGTTGTTGCCGGGGTTGTAGCTGCCCGAATAGCTGACCGTGCGGCGGGTGCCGGTGGCCCAGCCCTTGCCGCCGACCCAGTTGTTGGTGCTGCGGTCCCAGCTGCTGGTGTATCGGCCGTTCTCGCGCAGCGTCACGCTGGCGTTCCCGCTGTCCTTCCAGAACGAGAAGTAGTAGCCGTTGTGCGTGCCGGTCAGGTTCGAGCTGACGGTGCGGTCGGCCTCGGCGTGCGCGACGCCGGCCACCAGCACCCCGGACACCGTCATCGCCAGGGCGCAGGCGGCGCCGGCCAGCAGGCGCAGGCGGCCGCGCCGGGGATTTCTTGCTGCGGTCATGTGAGTCGTCCTCCTCGGGGTCGGGGCCGCTGGGGAAACGG
Organism: Paractinoplanes lichenicola; assembly: GCF_016785085.1. Lineage (GTDB taxonomy): Bacteria > Actinomycetota > Actinomycetes > Mycobacteriales > Micromonosporaceae > Actinoplanes > Actinoplanes lichenicola. The sequence continues at coordinate 553,316 of NZ_JAENHO010000001.1, read as the reverse complement.
CCCCATCGAAGTCCGTCACTGCAAAAGCGTGGCCGCTCGGCGACCGCTTGTCAACAACTTCCGGACACCTGCCGGAAATATCGGGAGCACTCCTAGCAGGCCCATGACGCTCACGTGGATTCTTGATCGTTGATCAATCGGAAGGCGTCGCCGAAACTTACGAAGCCTCTGACAAAAGGCGTTCGCACTTCGCTAAGGCGCGCACCCGGAGCGCCGATAACCCCCGTATGCGCAGCGTCCGCCCCCTCTCGTCCCGTGACGACGAGGGTGTGACACTGACCGAGGTGCTGGTCGCGATGGGCGTCACCTCGGTCGTGATGGCCATGGTGACCACCGCCGTCGTGCAGATGTACCGCTTCCACACCCGCAACGAGGTGCTCTCGAACGAGATGGTCCAGTTGCAGAGCGCCTTCCAGCAGCTCGACCGCTCCCTGCGCTACGCGTACGCGATCAGCCAGCCGAACGCCGCGCCCACGAGCACCGGCGGCTGGTATGTGGAGTGGCGCTCGCTCACCACGACCACCGAGATGTGCAGCCAGTTGCGGCTCAACGCGAACACGGGCGTGCTCCAGCAGCGGCGCAAGCCGGCGAACGAGCCGATCGGCGCCTGGACGACCATCGCCTCCTCGCTCGGCGGCGGCACCCAGCCGTTCACGCTGGAGCCCTCGAGCACGAGCGGCTATCCCCACCAGCGGCTGACCGTCGACGTCGCGGTGCGCACCGGCCGCAGTTCGACCTTCTCGTTCACCGCCGTCAACACGTCGCTGACCACCGTGAGCACCGGCGTCTGCACCGAGATGAGCCGGCCATGAGGGTCCACCGCCGCGACGACGGCTCGATGCCCCTGGCCATGCTCATCGTGGTGATCGGGCTGGGGCTGACGATCCTCACCGCGACGACCATCACGCGGGGCGAGGTCGACACGCGCTCGGCCATCGGGCGCACCACGGCACTGCAATCAGCCCGTACGGGTCTGGCCAGTGGCCTGGCGTCGTTACGCGCGGCGGTCGGCCTGGCCAACGCCGGCTCGCTCGCGGCGCTGCCCTGCTCGACGGGCGCGGCCCAGGTCAACGGCACCGCCACCGCGAAGGCGGGCACCTACGCCGCGACCATCTGGTATCTCAAGACCGACCCGGGTCAGCAGGACGAGGCCTGGGTGCGCGCCAACGGCGTCACCTGCGCCGCCACCATGCTCGAGATCCCGCGCTACGCCCAGGTGATCTCGATCGGCACCTCCTCCGACGGCAAGTACAAGCGCACCCTGATCGGCAACTACCAGTTCCGGCTGCGCGCGGCGGGCAACATGCCCGGCGGGCAGATCCGGGTCTATCGCACGCCCGCGGCCACCCAGGACTACTGCCTGACCGCCGCCACGGCCGCCATCGGGGCGCCGCTGACCATGTCGGTGTGCGCCACCAACGCCGACGGCACCACTGTCGACCGGCAGAAGTTCGGCTACATGTCCAACATCACGATCCGGCTGATGACTGTCAACACGTCGCTCTACCCCAACGGGCTGTGCGCCCAGGCCGGCGTCCTGCAGGCGGTCGGGCAGCGCCTCGAGCTGCGCGACTGCGGCCTGACCACCCAGATCCCCCAGCAGTGGAGCTTCGACTCCTCCAGCAACCTGCGCGGCACCTCGGACGGGCGCAACCTCAACGCCTTCTGCTGGAACATCGTCGCGGCGAGCCAGCAGATCGTGCTCAACAACACGACCGGGACGCTCAACAACGACGCCGGCCGCCGGTGCGGGCTGACCACCACCGACTACCAGTCGTGGAACATCACGGCCGACGCCGGTTCGGGCGCCGCCGGCCCCGAATCCGGCCAGCTGGTCAACTTCCGCCAGTTCGGCAAGTGCATGGACTACAACTACAGCGCCGGGCTGAACTGGGCCTTCCCGTGCAAGCAGTCGCCCAACATCCAGTTCCGCGACATGAGCCAGGTCTGGAACCAGGTCTGGACGCTGCCCGGCAGCAACGAGCGCGGGCTGGTCTACGTGACCCGGACCGACAACGTCACCAAGAACTGCCTCAAGGCGCCCGCGGCCGGTCAGACCCGGGCCACCGTCGTCGTCTGCCCGGCCAACCCGGCCACGGCCGCCGCCGACTTCATCTTCCTGAGCCGGGGCGACAAGGCGGCCACGTACGACGAGAAATACCGCATCGAGGGCACCGGTGCCTGGGCCGGGAAGTGCCTGGCCCCCATGCCCGCCGCGGGCAACCCGGTGCAGGCGGACTGGATCGGCTTCACCCCGTGCAGCGGCGACTACCTGCAGAAGTGGAACGCGGTGCCGCCGGTCAGCACGTCGGGGCTGAGCGGGGTGGTCGAGCGATGAGACGCCGTACGGACGAGGGTTTCACGCTGATCGAGACGATGGTCGCGCTGGCCGTCGTCGGGGTCGTCATGAGCGCCCTGGCCCTGTTCTTCATCCGCAGCTCGACCGTGCAGCACCGGCAGGCCGACGTGCAGGTCGCGGCGCAGCTGGCGGCCAACTCGCTCGACTACGTCAGCCAGCTGCCCGGCGAGAACGTGCTGCTCGGCCGCGATCAGATCGCCGTGCAGGCCCAGTGGCAGGCGCCCGGCACCAGCGTCTATCTCGACCCCGCCCGTACGGAATTGGCCTGGCAGGATCCGTCGACACCGGCGTCCGCCACCGTGGCGGGCCTGCCGACGGCGCCCGAGACGATCCAGCCCGCCGACGGCGCGACCCCCTACCAGCGCTGGTGGTATGTGGGCCGGTGCTGGCAGCCGAAGACCGGTGGCGACTGCGTCGTGGTCCCCGCCGTCCCCGCGCTGCTGCGCTCGTCCCGGGTCGAGATGTTCCGCATCGTCGTCGCCCTCACGTGGACCGCCCCGGACTGCGCCAACCGCCAGTGCCAGTACGTCACCGCGATGCTCGCCGAGTCCTCCCTGGACGATCCGATCTGGTGATCTTGTAGCTCGCGCGAGCTACCCGCGGTGTCCGCTGCACGGTGACGACGCGGGGCCCGGAAATCTCTACCTTTTCAGTCATGCGTGTGCTGCAACTTGTGGCGGTCGTAGCGGTCGCCTTCCTGGCCGGTCAGGTCGTCACCGCGACCCAGGACAACGTCTGGCTGCTCCTCGTGACCGGGGTCGTCGGCTCGGTGCTCGCGATGCTCGCCTACTACTGGGTGGTCCGGCTCACCGAGAAACGCGAGGTGATCGAGGCGTCGGCCGGTACGGCGGCCTCGGGTCTGCTGCGGGGCACGCTGCTCGGCCTGGCGCTGTTCGCGGCCGTGATCGGCAACATCGCGGCCAACGGCGGCTACCGGGTGCACGGGCTGAGCGACGAGCCGCTCGCCGCGCTGGGGCTGATCGGGTTCATGGCCGCCGCCGCGGTCACCGAGGAGCTGATGTTCCGCGGCGTGCTGTTCCGGCACGTCGAGAAGGTGACCGGCACCTGGCTCGCGCTGGCGTTGTCGGCCCTCGTGTTCGGCGCCGTCCACCTGCTCAACGAGAACGCCAGCCTGTGGGGCGCGCTGTGCGTCGCGTTCGCCGGCGGCGGCATGCTGACCTCCGCCTACATCGCCACCCGGAGCCTGTGGTTGCCGATCGGCCTGCACTTCGGCTGGAACTACGCGCAGGCCGCCATCTTCAGCACCGAGGTCTCGGGCAACGGCCTCAAGCGGGGCCTGCTCGACTCGGAGCTGACCGGCAGCACGTGGCTCAGCGGCGGCGACTTCGGTCCCGAGGCGAGCCTGTCCACGCTGATGGCCGGCGTGGTGGTCACGGGGGTCTTCCTGTGGCTGGCCCACCGCCGGGGGAACATCGTGCCGCTGCGCCGCCGTGAGCCCTCTACGCTCGTGCGGTGATCGGCTTCCTGCGGCGCTGCGACGTGACCGTCCGCGACCTGCCCTTCGCGCTGCTGCTCTTCGCGCTGGCCCTCGTCCCGGCCTGGCACCGGCACGGCACCCGGTTCAGCGACCTGGTGCCGGAGCAGCCCTTCGACTGGCTGGGCGTGCTCGTCATCGCCCTCGAGTGCCTGCCCTTGGCCGTACGGCGGAAGTTGCCTGCTCTCGCCCTGTCGCTGGTGGCCGTCGGGTTCGCCTTCGACCAACTGCTCGGCTTCCACACGATCGGCGGCACCGCGCTGGCGGTCGCCTTGTTCAGCGCCGGTGCCCACCAAGCCGCACACCGGCGCGCGGTGATGATCGGAGCCTCGCTCGCCTATGTCGGTTTCGCCGTGGTTCTGGATCGGGTCGGCCCGACCGGCGTGGGCGACCTCGTGTTCTTCTACATCGTGCTGGCCGCCATGTGGGGCATCGGATCCGCGCTGCGGCGGAGCCGGCAGGCCGAAACCCAGCGCCGGCAGCAGCTCGAGGAGGCCGCCCGCGCCGCCGAGCGCATCCGGATCGCCCGCGAGCTGCACGACGTCGTCACTCACCACGTGACCGCGATGGTCGTGCAGGCCGAGGCGGCGCGCTACCTGACCGCGGCGCCCGACCGGCTCGACACCACCCTGACCGCGGTCACCGACACCGGGCGGCAGGCCATCACCGAACTGCGGCACCTGCTGGACCTGCTCAACCCCGGCCACGGCGGCGAGCTGCGGGCCCTGGTCGAGCAGAGCCGCCGGGCCGGGCAGCCGGTCGAGCTGATCGAGGAGGGCAGTTCGACCGCCCCGCCCGGCGGCGCCGACGTCACCGTCTATCGGGTCGCCCAGGAGGCATTGACCAACGCCCTGAAGTACGACCACGGCGCGCGCACCACGCTCACGGTCCGCTACGGAACACAGGAGATCGACGTGCGGATCAGCACCGACGGCTCGGGCACGAGCACGGCGTCGCCCGGGGGCAGCGGCCGCGGGCTGGCCGGGCTGGCCGAGCGGGTCGGCACGCTCGGGGGCGACTTCAGCGCCGGGCCGCAGACCGGTGGCGCGGGTTCGTCGTCACGGCCCGCATCCCCGTCGGGGTGACCGCGTGATCAGGGTGCTGGTCTGCGACGACCAGGCGCTGATCCGTACGGGCTTCGCCACCATCATCGACGCCCAGCCCGACCTCGCGGTGGTCGGCGAGTGCGGCGACGGCCTGGCCGCGGTGGCCGAGGCCCGCCGGCTCGAACCCGACGTGGTCGTCATGGACGTGCGCATGCCCGGCATCGACGGCATCGAGGCCACCCGCCGGCTGGCCGGGGCCGAGGTGCCCCGGCCGGTCAAGGTGCTGGTGGTGACCACCTTCAACATCGACGAGTACGTGTACCGGGCGTTGCGCGCGGGAGCGAGCGGCTTCCTGCTCAAGGACGCGCCGCCGGCCCAGCTGCTGCACGGCATCCGTACGGTGGCCGCGGGGGCCGCGCTCCTCGCCCCCGAGGTGACCCGGCAGCTGATCGGCCGCTACGCGACACGGATCCGCGCCGCCGACGACGTGCCCGGCGATCTGCCGCTGACCGCGCGGGAGCTGGAGGTGCTGCGCCTGATCGCGACCGGGCTGTCCAACGCCGAGATCGCGGAGACGCTGGTGATCAGCCACGAGACGGTCAAGACGTACGTCTCCCGCATCCTGACCAAGCTCGGCCTGCGCGACCGGGTGCAGGCAGTCGTCTACGCCTACCGCCGCGGGCTGGTTTAGTTTTTCGTCAGCAACCCGGTCCCGGACTCACAGTTCAGGATCGCCCGGCGGACCGCGGCGACCCGGGTGGCGGCCTCCCGCTCGTCGAGTTCTTGCAGGTCGCGCGACAGGTCGTCGGCTGCCGGGGTGCCCGTCAGCCAGGCGGTGGCGGCCTCGACGACCGCCTCGTCGGTGCCGGGGGAGTCGTCGGGGCAGACGAACGGGGTCACGCCCACGTTGTACAGCATGAGTTCCTCGAGCCGGCCGTCGTACATCGCGTGGCCGTCGTCGGCGATCGCCACCGGGATGAGCAGGACGTCGGCGGGCTGGTCGACGACCCGGCTCTGGGTGTCCACCTGCTCGATCGCCCGGGTCGGGGCGCCGGGCAGCCGCGCCAGCTTGGCCAGCGCCGCCCGGGCCGGGGGAGTCACCTCGTCCAGCACCCCGCTGTGCATCCGGGCCACGCAGACCTGCGGGGCGTCCGCGGTGCAGACCAGCTCGCGAGCCACCGGGTCGATCGGATACTTGACGAAGGCCGACCCGCCCTGCAGCACCAGCACGGCGGCCACCAACCCCAGGGCCGGGGGCACCAGGGCCCGCCAGGTGGTGGCGGCGTAGAGCAGCGCCGCGCCCGCGGCCAGGCCGCCCAGCCAGAGCAGTTGGGCCAGGCTGAGCCGTACGGGAACGGTGTGGAAATCGGTGGAGCCGCCCAGCGTGTACGCGGGGAAGAGCAGGGTGCTGAGCCACTCGCGATGCCCGGTGATGCCGCGGGCGGCCAGCGGCGAGGCGATCGACAGGATGGCCAGGGCCGGGGCGGTGGCGGCGGAGGGCAGCAGCCGGCCCATCGCGAGGCCGAACCAGGTGGCGGCGATCATCGCCGTCGCGCCCGCCGCCACCACTCCGGCCACCGCGAGGACGGGCAGATACTCCGCGATCCCGGCGATCCGGAGCGCGGCCGCGACGATGGCGCCGACGTACGCGAGGGCCGCGGCACCGCCGTACGCCAGCAGGATCGGCGTGGCCCGCTGCAGGCGCGGCCGGGGGATGCCGGCGAACAGCTCGGTGACCCGGGAGCGGTGGTCGCGGCGGCCCTGCGTGGCCCCGGCCGCCATGGCCAGCCCGAGCAGCACCGACAGATACCAGCGCTGGTCCATCGCCAGGATCATGTAGCCCGCCGTCCAGCGCTGCGGGGCGGCGTACAGCAGACCGGCCCCGGCGGCCAGCAGGGCGAGCGCCGCCCAGACGGCAGGGGTTCGGCGCAGCTCGATGAGGAAGATCCTTCGCACGTCGAGTAAGACGACGGCGGCGGGCTCGCGGATCTCCATTTGCTATGGCGTGCGTCACAATAGGCCGATGTTCGACTTCACGGATCGCACCGTCCTGGTCACCGGCGCCTCCGGCGGTATCGGCGGGGCCGTCGTCCGGCTGCTCGTCTCGCACGGCGCCGACGTCATCGCCTCGGGCACGAGCGCCGAATCGCTCGCGCCGATCGTCGCCGAGACCGGCGCGCGCCCGCTCCCGCTCGACCTGACCAGCGAGGACAGTGTCCGCGAGGCACTGCAAGACCTGCCCGTACGGGGTGTCGTCAACTGCGCTGGGTTCGGCGGCGAGATCGCCAACCCGGCCGAGACGGACATCGCCGTGTTCGACAAGGCGATCGCGATCAACACCCGCGGCGCGCTGCTGGTCACGAAGTACACCTCGCGTACCATGATCGCGGCCGGGCGGGGCGGCGCGATCGTCAACGTCTCGAGCCAGGCGGCCTTGGTCGGGCTGGCCGGCCACGTCTCGTACGCCGCCTCGAAGGCCGGCCTGGACAGCATCACCCGGGTGTCCGCGCTCGAGCTCGGGCCGCACGGCATCCGCGTCAACAGCGTCAACCCGACCGTCGTGATGACGCCGATGTCGGCCTTCTACTGGGGCCGCGACGAGATCCAGGGCCCGTTCCTGAGCCAGATGCCGCTGGGCCGCTACGCCACCGAGGAGGAGATCGCCGCGCCGATCGTCTTCCTGCTCAGCGACGCCGCCGCCATGATCAGCGGGGTCTGCCTGCCGATCGACGGGGGTTACTCCAGCCGCTGACAGCGACAACGGCCGATCAATGACCTACTGTGTGTTTCCAGGAGGTTACAGATCGTGGCTTACCTTCTCGAGGCACGCGGCCTCTCCCGCAGTTTCGGACACGTCCGCGCCCTGGACAACGCGTCGTTCGACATCGAGCCCGGCGAGGTCGTCGCCCTGATCGGCGACAACGGGGCCGGCAAGTCCACCATGGTCAAGGCGATGACCGGCAACCTGGCCGTCGACAGCGGCGAGATCCTCTTCGGCGGCGAGCAGGTCACCATCGCCACCCCGCATCAGGCGTCGGCCATGGGCATGGAGGTCGTCTATCAGGACCTCGCCCTCGCCCCGCACCTCAACCCCGTGCAGAACATGTTCCTCGGCCGCGAGATCCCCCGCCGCGGCCTGCTCGGGTTCCTCGGCTTCATGGACGAGAAGCGGATGCGCGCGTCCGCCGAGGCCGGGTTCGCCGAGCTCGGCGGCACCGTCACCGCGTTCGGGGCGCCGGTCGGCTCGATGTCCGGCGGCCAGCGGCAGCAGATCGCGATCGTCCGCGCCATCACGTGGGCCGACAAGATCGTCTTCCTGGACGAGCCCACGGCCGCGCTGGGCGTCGTGCAGACCAAGAACGTCCTCGACACCATCAAACGCGTACGGGACAAGGGGATCGCCGTCGTGCTGATCTCGCACTCCATGCCGCACGTGCTCGAGGTGGCCGACCGGATCCAGGTGATGCGGCTCGGCACCCGGGTCGCCACCATGCCCGCCCGCGGCACGACCGTCGAGCAGCTCGTCGGGGCCATGACCGGCGCCTTGGATCTCGCATGACGGGCTTCCTCAGGCGCATCGGCGGCATGCAGTCCGTGTGGATCCTTGGCGTCCTGCTCGTCATCGTGGCCGCCTTCTCCGTGGCGGCCGGCCGCAAATTCCTGTCCACCAGCAACTTCTCGCTGATCTCGCAGAACATCGCGGTCTGGGCCGTGCTCGGCGTCGGCATGACCTTCGTGATCATCACCTCCGGCATCGACCTCTCGATCGGCTCCGTGCTGGTCTTCTCGTCGGTCGTCGCCGCGAAGATCATGGACGCGGTCGGCGGCGACGGCTGGTCCACCGCGTTCCTGGGCATCCTGGGCGCGCTCGTCTCCGGCATCGCCTGGGGCACGCTCAACGGCTTCCTCATCGCCAAGGCCAAGATCCCGCCGCTGATCGTGACCCTCGGCGCCCTGTCGGTGGCTCTCGGCCTGGCCCAGGTGCTCACCGGCGGCATCGACATCCGCTCGGTGCCCGAGGCCCTGACCGACTTCAACACCTACATCAAGATCGCCGGCATCCCGGCCCTGCCGTTCGTCGCGCTGATCGTCGTGATCATCGGCGGCATCGTGCTGCACAGGACGAGATTCGGCCGCTACACCTTCGCCGTCGGCTCCAACGAGCTCGGCGCCCGCCGGGTCGGCATCAACGTCGACCGGCACCTGATCTACGTGTACGCCCTCACCGGCGCGTGCGCGGGCCTCGGCGCGGTGCTGGCCCTGGCCCAGTTCGGCACGACCACCATCGCCGGGCAGTCGCTGACCAACCTCAACGTGATCGCGGCCGTGGTCATCGGCGGCACCTCGATCTTCGGCGGCGAGGGATCCATCTTCGGTACGGTCGTCGGCCTCTTCATCCCCGCAGTGCTCCAGGCCGGCTTCGTGATCATCGGCGTCGAGGCCTTCTGGCAGGGCGTCGCCGTGGGTTCCGTGCTCGTGGCCGCCGTCTACGTCGATCAGTCCCGCCGCGCCGCCGCCCAGCGAGGCGGCTCCCGCCCCTCGATCCTCTCCCTGATCAAGTCTCGTTCCGCTTAAGGCCAAGCAGTTAGGACAACTCTGATGAAGAAGTCCTCAGCAGTGGTGGTCGTGGCCGTCGTGGCCCTCGCCGGATGCTCCAACTCGAAGCCCACCGGCAGCGCCGCCAACACGGCCGCGGGCGACCCCAGCGCCCCCGCCGCCTCGGCCCCCGTCGTGCCGGCCAAGGCCTCGAAGAACTACAACCTGCAGTTCATCCAGGGCGTCACCGGCGACGAGTTCTACATCACCATGCAGTGCGGCATCGAGGCCGAGGCGGCCAAGCTCGGCGTCACCGTCAAGACGCAGGGCCCGCAGAAGTTCGACCCCACCCTGCAGAAGCCGATCCTCGACTCGGCCGTGGCGGCCAAGCCCGACGCCATCCTGATCGCCCCGACCGACGTCACCGCCATGCAGACCCCGCTGCAGGCCGCGGCGGCCGCCGGCATCAAAGTGATCCTGGTCGACACCACCACCGAGGACCCGTCGTACGCGGCCAGCGCCATCGCGTCGGACAACGTCGGCGGGGGCAAGGCCGCGTTCGACGCCATCAAGGAGTTGAACCCCGGCGGCGGCAAGGTCATGGTGATGTCGACCGACCCCGGCGTCTCCACAGTCGACCTGCGGATCAAGGGCTTCGAGGACGCCGCCAAGGCCGACTCGAAGTTCCAATACCTGCCGGTGCAGTATTCGCACAACGACCCGGCCACGGCGGCCAACCTGATCAGCTCGGCGCTGCAGCGCGATCCCGACATCATCGGCGTCTTCGCGGCCAACCTGTTCGCCGCCGAGGGCACCGCCACCGGCGTCCGGCAGGCCGGCAAGGCCAGCACGGTCAAGATCGTGGGCTTCGACGCCGGTCCCAACCAGATCAAGGCCCTGCAGGAGGGCACCGTCCAGGCGCTGATCGCCCAGCAGCCGGGCAACATCGGCCAGTTCGGCGTCGACGAGGCGGTCGCCGCCCTCGACGGCGGCCAGGGCACCCCCAAGATCCAGACCGGCTTCACCACGATCACGAAGGAGAACCTGAACGGCGAGGGCGGCCAGGCCGCCTACAAGTCGAGCTGCTAGGCGGTCAGGGCACGATCACCGCGCGCCCCGGCACCTGGCCGGCTTCGAGGTCGGTGAAGGCCTGCACGCCGTCGTCCAGCGAGTACGTCTTGGTCTCGACCGAGATGGCACCCAGACGGGCCAGGTCGAGCACCTGACGCTGGTCGGCGCGGGTGCCCCCGTACGAGCGGCGGACGTCCACGCCCCAGGGCAGCGGCGTCGTCAGGGAGTCGGCGGCGTACGGGAAGGAACCGCCGCCCAGCCCGACGAAGCGGAGCGCGCCGTCCGGGGCGATCACCTTGGTCGCCAGGTCGACGGTGGGCTGGATGCCGACGAAGTCGAACACCGCGTCGGCGCCGTAGCCGCTCGTGCCTGCCAGGATGGCCTCGGCCGTGCCGCCGTCGCTGAGCAGCGTCTCGTGGGCGCCGTGCTCGCGGGCCAGGTCGAGCTTCTGCTCGCTCGAGTCGACCGCGATGATGCGGACGCCGGTGGTGGCGGCCAGGATCTGCAGGCCCATGTGCCCGAGCCCGCCGACGCCGACCACGACGGCCGTCGCGCCGGGGGTGAGCCGGTGCCGGGCGCCGTTGATCGCGTGCATCGGGGTCAGCCCGGCGTCGGCCAGCGGCGCCGCGGAGGCCACGTCGAGCGCGCCCAGCGGCTCGAGGTAGCGCGCCTTGACCTTGATGAACTCGGCCATCCCGCCGTCGGGGCCGAGCCCGGGGCACGGCGGCATGCCGAGCCGGCCGCCCTGGTTGACGCAGACGTTGTCGCGGCCCTCGACGCAGGGCCGGCAGCGGCCGCAGGCCCACACGAGGTAGACCAGCACCGGGTCGCCCTCGGCGAAACCGGTGACGTCGGCGCCGAGCGAGGCGACCCAGCCGGACGTCTCGTGCCCGAGCGTCAGCACCGGGAACTCCGGGGCGTGCAGGACGTGCAGGTCGGAATGGCAGAGCCCGGCCCCGCCGACCCGGACGAGCACCTCGTCGGGGGCGATCTCGGGGATCGGCACGTCCTGAATCTCGATCTTGCCGGGGGACACGAGCCGCAATGCACGCATGGTCTTTCCTTTCTTCCCTGGTCACCCCCACAGTAACCGCTTAATATGACAGATGTCAGATTAAGCATGCGACTAAGTTGAGCCGATGCAGCGAAGGACCCGGACAAAAGGTTCGATGGCGCAGGCGGCGCTCGATCTCGCCGCGGCCTCGCCGCTGAGCGACATCACCGTCACCGCGCTGGCCGAACGGGCCGGCATCACCCGCGAAACCTTCTACCGGTACGCGGCGAGCGTCGCCGACGCCGTGGCCGACGCGCTCGGCGCCGAGTTGGAAGCCCTGCAGGCGCAAAATCCGGAGATCCCCGCCGTCTCGACCACCGGCGAGAGCGTCTTCCTGCAGCCCACCCGGGCCCTGGTCGCCCATGTGAGCCACCGCGCGGCGGTGTATCGCCACGCCCTGCAGCCCCGGCTGCACCCGCGCCTGCGCGAGCTGCTGATGGAGAACCTGAGCCGGGGCCTGGCCGCCCACCTGGACGCCCACCCCGAGATCGCGCCCCCGATCGGCGCCGCCCGCCCCGGCCCGTTCGACCGCGCGGGCATGGTCGCCTACGCGGCCGCGGGCACGATCGGCGTGCTGGAGGAATGGCTGGCCCTCACCGACCCGGCCGACCCCGACCGCCTGACCCAGGTGATCCTGGCCGCCGCCCCCGAATGGTGGCAGGGCCGGGTCTAGGTCAGAGCCGGACGACGACTCGAGCCCCGCGGTCGCCGGCCGAGCGCAGCGTCACGTCCTCGGGGTAGAGGCGGCCGAGCAGGGCCAGCACGACGAGGCCGTCCTGCCCGGCGGCATCCACGACGAGCGGGTCGCCGGCCGGTTGGACCAGGCCCGGCGCTCGCAGGACGGTCCAGGCGCCGGCCCCCGGCCCCTCGCCTCCGTGGGCGGCGGGACCAGCCTCCGGCCCCTCGCCGCCGTGAGCCGCCCCGGCCGCCGGGCCGATCCGGGCGAAGCGGTGGCCGCGCAACGCTTGCCCCAGGTCGACTCGGGTGACCTCCCGGCCGTCGGTGACCTCGATCCAGGCCGGGCCGGGTTGGCCGGTCACCACGCGAGCGGTGAGCGGGCCGGTGGCGTCGGCGGGTGTCAGATCGCCGGCCGGGGTCCGCGGTGCCGCGTAGTAGTCCGGCAGCTCGTACGTGTAAGTGGCCGTCGTGCGCACGGTCGCGTCGGGGCGCCAGGTGAGCAGATAGCGGGGCGCGGTCAGCGGTGACTGGTCGAGGACGGCCGGCAACGTGGTGCCGCCGGGTGCGTCGAAGCCATACCCGAACGGGCCGTCGGCGCCGGTGACGGCCTGCCGGGCGAAGCGCACGATGCTGGAATGCCGGACCTGCCGCACCAGCAGCTCGGTCAGGAACGCGTCGCGGGCCGGTTCCAGATGCCGCAGGCCGGTCTCGCCGACGAACAAGGGCACGTCGGGCCAGGCGGTGAACGGCAGCAAGGCGTCGCGCAGCAGGACGACCTGGTGCAGCCACTCGTTGTAGAGCTGCATCGTCACCGGCCCGCCGCGACGGCGCAGCAGCAGGTCGGCCGCGTCGGGCGTGAGCAGGTGGCCGTAGCAGTGGCTGCGCACGACCAGGGGACCCGCGGCCAGCTCGATCCGGTCGTCGAGCAGCCGGGTCACCGCCTCGGTGGCCAGCGTGGCCAGCTCCCGCCCGATCGCCTCGGCCCGCCCGGCCAGTTCCCGGGCGGCCCGGGAGCTGCCCGGCCCCGCCCGCAGCGGCAGCGCCGACTCCCGGGCGCCGAGAGCGAGGGTCGCGTGGATCTGAGCCTCCAGGACCGGGCCGTCGGCGGCGGTGAGCGAGTTGTCGTCGATGACGCCCTGCAGCAGCGGCTCCAGGGCGGTGAGGAACGCCCGCGCCGTCATGACGGTGCCGGTCGCGGGAAAGGTGTGCCAGCGGCTCCCGCCGAGTGCGAGGGTCATGAGTGGCCTCCGGGGGTTGAGTGCGGTCAGGGCCCCGCCGACGAGCGGTCGAGTGCGTTCAGGGCCCGCCGGCGGGGTCAGTCGAGGGTGGTCAGGGCGACGTCGACGAGCGGTTCCAGGGCGGGCACGTCGGGGGTGACCTTGGCCGCCACCAGCAGTCCGTTGAGGAAGGTGACCAGGAAGCCGGCCAAGGCGTCCGGGTCGTGCCGGGCCGCCAGCTCGCCGCGTTCCCGGGCCGCTCGCAACACGTCGGCCAGTGCCTCGCGGCTGGCGGCCTGCATATCCCGTACGACGTCTCGGGTCGCCGTGTCGTGGGGCAGGCGCTCGCAGGCCGCGTTGACGGCCAGGCAGCCCCGGCCCCCCTCATCCGTCGCGATCCGGGCCCGTTCGAGCATCATCGACCGGATCGCCGACCGGGCGTCACCGCCGGCTCGCAGGTCGCGCAGGGCGTCGGCGGCGAGGGTGGCCCGGTAGTGCTCGAGGGCGGCCCGATAGAGCCCGTCCTTGTCGCCGAACGCGGCGTAGATCGACCCCGGGCCGAGCCCGAGGTGCTGGGTCAGGTCGCGCATCGAGGTCGCCTCGTAGCCGCGCGACCAGAACAGCGTCATCGCCCGGCTCACCGTGGCCTCGGTGTCGAACTCTCTGGTCCGTGCCATGCACCCGACGCTAGCTTATCTGGAGCGATCGTTCAAGAAAGCCGCCCCGGAAAGAAGGGCTCAGCGGGAGGGCAGCCCGAGCCGTTCCAGGGTCGCGCGCAGCCGGTGGCGGCCCGCCATCGAGGAGGGGCCCTGCAACCGGGCCAGCACCCGGCCGCTCCAGTCGCCGGGCAGGCCGAAGCGCGCGTTGTAGGCGGAAAGGCGTTCGTCGTACGCCCCGATGTGCGCGTCGGCCACCGCCGCGTCGTACTGCTCCCGGTGCAGCACCGCGCCCTGCGGCAGCCGCGGCTTGACGCCGGCCCGCTCGGTCGGATCGGGGGTGCCCACGGCCAGCCCGAAGGTGGCCACCGTGTGCGGCGGCAGGGCCAGCTCGACCGCGACCTCGTCGGGGTGGTTGCGCACCGCGCCGACGAAGACCGAGCCCAGCCCGAGCGAGTGCGCCGCCACCACCGCGTTCTGCGCGGCCAGGGCGGTGTCGACGAAGCCGATCAGCGTCGTCTCCAGATAGTCGGCCGCGGCCACCTCGGTGCCGGCCCGTGCGGCCAGGCGGCGGGCCCGGCCCAGGTCGGCCACCCAGACCAGGAACAGCGGGGCCTGGGCGACGAAGGCCTGGTTGGCGGCCAAGGCGGCCAGGCGCTGCTTGCGTTCCGGGTCGCGCACCGCCACGACGCTCCACGGCTGCAGGTTGGACGACGTGGGCGCCGACTGGGCCGCCGCCACCAACGCGGTCAGCTCCTCCTCGGTGACGTCGCGGGGGCCGAACTTGCGGACCGAGCGGTGACCGAGCTGCAGCCGCAGGACGTCGTTGAGCGCGCCGAGGCCGTGCACGGCGTCGCCGTAGCGGGGGAGCACGGCCATCAGGTCAGGCCCAGCCGGGCGCGGAGCGTCGGATGGGTGTACTCGCATGGGTACAGGCCTCGTTTCTGCAGCAGGGGCACGACCAGCCGGGCAAAGTTCTCGAAGTCGACCGACGTGTCGGCCGGCATCACCGTGAAGCCGTCCGCGGCACCCGCCTCGAACCAGGTCTGCAGGTCGTCGGCGA
Source organism: Paractinoplanes lichenicola (assembly GCF_016785085.1). GTDB lineage: Bacteria > Actinomycetota > Actinomycetes > Mycobacteriales > Micromonosporaceae > Actinoplanes > Actinoplanes lichenicola. Next base: position 538,141 of record NZ_JAENHO010000001.1, on the reverse strand, counting down.
CCTGCTCGGCCGAGCCCACCAGCAGCCGGTGCCCGGCCCCGCCCGCGCCCCGCTGCACCAGCTCGCGCGGCGTGCGCGGCCCCTCGGCCAGCAGCGCCCGGGTGGACACGCCGAACCCGGCCGAGAACGCGGCCGCCGGGGCCTCGGCCGGCAGGTCGGCCACGCTGATCGGGTCGTCCGGGCCGAACCGGCCGTCGGGCAGGCCGAGCCCGCGGGTCACGACCACGCTGAGCTGTTCGATCGGCAACGTCGCGTACAGCTCCTGCTCCCGCTGCCGGGCCCGTTCCTCGGTCGCCTCGACCAGCACCACCACGCCGAGGGAGACCTTGACGTCGTCCGGATGCCGACCGGCCCGGGCCGCCCGATGCCGGATGTCGGCCCGGAACTCGACCGCCTTGACCAGGGTCTGGGCCACCGTGAAGACCACGTCGGCGTAGCGGCCGGCCAGGTCGAGCCCACCCGGGGACCCACCGGCCTGCACGACGACCGGGCGCCCCTGCGGCCCGGCCGGCACCGGCAACGGCCCGGCCACCGAGAAGAACTCGCCCTGGTGGTCGATGGGCCGGATCAGCGCCGGGTCGGCGTAGCGGCCGGTGGCCTTGTCGGCGACGATCGCGCCCGGCTTCCACGCGTCCCAGAGCCGGGTCACGACGTCGAGGAACTCGTGGGCCCGGCGGTAGCGGGTCGGCTTGTCGGGGTGCTCGGACAGCCCGAAGTTGGCCGCCGCGGCCGGGGTGCCCGTGGTGACGATGTTGACCCCGGCCCGCCCCTTGGTGACGTGGTCGAGCGCCTGGAAGCGGCGGGCCAGGTTGTACGGCGAGTTGTAGGTCGTGGAGCTGGTGATGATCACTCCGAGCCGGCTGGTCACCGCGGCCACGCTGCCCAGCAGCACCAGCGGGTCGAGCCCGGTGCCGGGGGCGTCCGCGATCTCGCCGCGCAGCGCGGGCCCGTCACCCAGGAAGACGGCGTCGATCCGGGCGTCCTCGGCGACGTGGGCCAGCCGGTGGAAGTGGTCGATGTCGAGATAGGCCAGCGGGTCGACGTGCGGCAGCCGCCAGGCCTGCCGGAAGTGCCCGGGCGTCAACAGGGACAGGTTCAAGTGAAAGGTCATGGCTTCCAACCCAGTAGCGGGGCCAGCTCTTCGGCGGTAGAGGTGAGCAGGCGCTTGTGCTCGGTCAGATCCGGTACGCCGGGCACGAAGCTCACCAGCAGGTCGGTGCTCTGCCGCAGCGCGGGGTCGGCGGCCAGCTCGGCGGCGATCCCGGCCGGCGGCCCGAGCAGGGCGTGATCGGCCGCCAGATACTCCTCGACGCTGAGTCCGGCCACGTCGCGGCGGGCCGACAGCCAGCTCTGCCAGCGGCGGGCGCCCGGCGTGACGAGCCGTACCGCCTCGGCCTTGTCCGGATGCGGATAGACCGCCCGTGACACCTGCACGCGCGGCGGCCGATCGGGCTCGGACCAGGCCGCCTTGTAGGTCTCGATCCAGGCGGCCTGATGGCGCTGCGCATCCCGGATCGTGCCGTCGCGCCAGCCAGTGGCCCGCGACAGCTGCAGCCCGTCCCCGGCCCGGGCGGCGGCGGCCGCGGCGGCGTGGGCCTGCTCGGGCGCGCTTGTGGTGGCCTGCCACAACCTTCCCAGTACGCCCGTGCCCGGCGGGTGTAGCACCTCGCCCAGACTGTTCAGCGACGTCCCGCCGAGCACCTCGTGCAGCCGGGCCACCGACTCGTCCCACAGCCGGTGGCGGTCGTCCAGGTCGCGCCCGAAGGCCTCCCAGGCCCCCGGGAACGGCCCCGACCCGATGCCCAGTTCGAGCCGCCCGCCGCTGAGCTCGTCGAGGGTCGCCGCGTCCTCGGCCACCTTGATCGGATCCTCCAGCGGCAGCACCAGCACTCCCGTGCCGAGCCGGATCCGCGTGGTGTGCTCGGCGATCGCGGCCAGCAGCACCAGTGGCGCCGACACGTGCTCCTTGCCCTGGCGGAAGTGCCGCTGGATGACCCACCCCGAGTCGTACCCGAGGTCCTCGGCCGTGCGGAACAGCTCGATCGCCTCGCGGTAGGCCCGGCCGGGCGGGATGTCGCTGTCGAGGTGCAGCAGAAAGCCGAGCCGGAACGGTTCGGTCACGTCAGGGCCTCGTCGATCAGGGCGAGCTCCTCCGCGGTGAGCGGCGCGAAGCTCAGGGCTTGGACGTTGTGTTCCAGCTGCTCGGCCGAGCTGGCCCCGACGATGGCCGAGGTGACCTCGGGTCGCCGCAACACCCACTGCAGCGCCAACTGGGCCAGCGACTGCCCGCGCGCCTCGGCGATCTTGTTGAGGGCGGACGCTCGCCGCCGGTAGTCGTCGTCGATCGCGTCGGGGGACAGGAAGGCGCTGTTCTCGGCCCGCGCGCCGGCCGGGATGCCGTCCAGATACTTGCCGGTGAGCAGCCCCTGCGCCAGCGGCGAGTAGACCACCAGACCGAACCCGTCCGCAGCGGCCAAGTCGAGCAGCCCGTTCTCCTCGGGCCGCCGGTCGAACAGCGAGTAGCGCGGCTGGTGCACGAGCAGCGGCACGCCCGCCCGGCGCAGCAATTGGGCCGCCTCGTGGGCCCGGTCGGTCGGGTAGTTGGAGATGCCCACGTACAGCGTCTTGCCCTGCTGCACCGCGCTCACCAGCGCGCCGACCGTTTCTTCGAGCGGGGTGGTGGGGTCGGGGCTGTGGCTGTAGAAGATGTCGACGTAGTCGGTGCCCAGGTCGCGCAGGCTGTGGTCGAGCGAGCCGAGCAGCGACTTGCGGGAGCCGCCCTTGAGATAGGGGCTGGCACCGATCGGGTTGCCCGCCTTGGTGGTCAGGATGAGCTCGTCGCGGTACGGCGCCAGGTCCTGCCTGAGGACGCGGCCGAAGAACTGCTGCGCGGCCCGGTGCGGCGGTCCATATCGGTCGGCGTTGTCGAAGTGCGTGATGCCCAAGTCGAACGCGCGCAGCACAGTCGCGCGGTTCTTCTCGTACGGGTGGTCCGTGCCGAACTTCTGCCACAGCCCGAAGGACAGCGCCGGGAAGTCGAGGCCGGAGGTGCCTGCCCGCCGGAACTGGGCCTTGGCGTAGCGGTCATCGGCAGCGTGGTAGGTCATGAAAGGCCTTTCGGGGTGGCGGAGTGGCGGAGGGCGAGTGGCGGAGGGCGAGTCGCGGAGAGACGAGTCGCGGAGAGGCGAGGGTGGAAGGGCGGGAGTCAGGAACGGCGCAGCGCGGCCGGCTGCAGGGACGGGGTGTCGCGACCGGTGTCGCGCTCCAGGAAGTGGGTGCCGGGGTCGACGATCTCGTCGATCCGGTCGAGCACGCTCGCGTCGAGGGTGACCGCGGCCGCCTTGAGATAGGCGTCCAGGTGCTCGATCGTCCGCGGCCCGATGATCACGCTGCTCACCGCCGGGTGGTTGAGCGCGAAGGCCAGCGCCAGGTCGACCAGGCTGAGCCCGTTCTCCTCGGCCAGCCGGGCCAGCGCGTCGGCCGCGGCCAGCTTGCGCCCGTTGCGAGGCAGCGTGATGTCGAACCGCCCCGGAATCAGGTCGGCCCGCGCCGACGCGGGCTGCTCGCCACCGACCCGGTAGCCGCCGGACAGCCAGCCCGCCGCGAGCGGGCCGTAGCTCAGCACGCCCACGCCGTATTCGCGGACCACCGGGAAGACCTCGCGTTCGGCGCTGCGCACCAGCAGCGAATAGGGCAGCTGCTCGGTGTGCGGGCCGATCAGCCCGTGCTTCTCGGCCAGCCACTGCGCCCGTACGAGCTCGTGGGCCGGAAAAGCCGAGGTGCCGTAATAGCTGATCTTGCCCTGCCGGATGAGGTCGTTGAGCGCGTGCAGCGTCTCCAGCAGGTCGGTGCGCGGGTCGGGCCGGTGCGCCTGATAGAGGTCGATGTGGTCGGTGCCCAGGCGGCGCAGGCTGTCCTCGACGGCCCGCACGATCCAGCGGCGCGAGTTGCCCGCGTGCCCCGGGTTGTCGCCGATCTGCCCGTGGAACTTGGTGGCCAGGAAGACGTCGTCGCGGCGGCCCTGCAAGGCTCGGCCCACGATCTCCTCGGACTGCCCCTGTCCGTACACGTCGGCGGTGTCGACCGACGTGACACCGGCGTCGAGCGCGGCGTGGATGATCCGGATGCTCCCGGCTTCCTCCTGGTGCCGGCCGAAGTTCATCGCGCCCAGGGTGAGCGGACTGATCAGAACGCCGGTGCGGCCCAGCACGCGGTCGGGGGTGACAGTCATCTGCTTCTCCTTCAGAACAGTCCGGTGGTCGGCGGTTCCTCGCCGGTGAGGTGGTATGCGCCGGCCACGGCCGCCTTCCACTGGCGCGGGTTGTGGTTGGCGACCGTGCGGGCGTTGCGCCAGTGCCGGTCGAAGGCCAGGTCGCGGTTGGTGGCCGAGCCGCCGCCGACGTCGAAGAGCAGTTCGGCCGCGCGCAGGGCCGACTCGATGGCGATCACGCCGGTCTGGGCCACCGTCACCGACGCGTCGGCTCCCGCCTTCCGGGCCTCGGGACCAGACCTTTCCCGTACGCCCTGCAGTTGCTCGGCCGCGACCAGGACGGCCGAGCGTGCCGCGTGGGCGCGGGCCCCGATCTCGCCCACGGTCTGCCGCACGTACGGGTCGTCGACGCTGCGGGTGGCCGAGCTGTGCTTGATCGGCCGGGCCTTCTCGCGGGCGAACCGGACGGCGTCGTCCAGCGCGGCGGCCGCGATGCCGGCCTCCACCGCGGCCAGGTAGAGCTGGGCGAACGAACCCAGCCAGGGGCTGTCGAGGCTGGAGTTGTCGCGCACGACCACCTCGTCCGGCGTCACCCGCACGTCGACCAGCCGGGTGGTGCCGCTGGCGGTGAGCCGCTGCCCGACCGCGTCGAAGTCGTCGAGCCGGTGCACGCCCGCGCGGTCGGTCGGCACCGTGAAGAAGTGCACGACGCCCTGCGGGTCGCGGGCCGACGCCGAGAACCACGTGGCGTAGAGCCCGCCGGTCGAGTAGTACTTCTCGCCGTTGATCACGAACCCGTCGCCGTCGGGCCGGATCGTCGTGTTGACCGTGCCGCTGGGCCCGCCGGTGCGCTCGTTGTTGGTGCCGGTGAACAGATCCCCGGCCCGCAGCCGTTCCAGCGTGACCTGGCGGTGGGGCAGGTCGGGCCGCGCGGCCACCTGGTTGGCGGTCAGGAAGCTGGACCGCAGCGCCTGGGCCACGTTGGAGTCGGCCCGCGCGATCGCCACGATCAGCTCGGCCACGTCGCGCAGCGTGCCGCCCGCCCCGCCGTCCGCGGTGGCGATGCCGGTCAGGGTGATCCGCTGCTCGGCCAGCGCGCGCACCTCGTCGAACGCGTAGGCCCGGTCCCGTTCGCGCCGGGCCGCCCCCGCGGCCAGGCGGTGCAGGATCGGCTCGGCCGCCTCGCGGATCCCGGCGACGGTGTAGTAGACCGTGGCCGTCATCGGGCCACCGCCGGCACGGGCAGGCCCAGCACTGACCGCAGGGTGGGTGCCGACAGGGCCGCGATCAGCTCCGCCGCGTCCCCCTCGAGCTCGACGCCGTCCAGCCCGTGCTCGTCGAGCGGGATGCGGTCGCCCGCCCGGACCCGGCCCAGCAGCACCACGTCGTCGCGGTGCCGGCCGGCCGCGGTCAGCGCCTCGGTCAGCGCGGTGTGGGCCTCGGTGGCCCGCCCGGGTTCGACCACGACGATGTCGGCCGCCGCGGCCGCCGCGGTCGCGTCGAGCAAACCGAGGTCGGCCACGAGGATCGGGCGGCCCTGCACCGACGACGGACCGTCGAGCGGCCCGGCCACGCGGTAGTAGGCGCCCTCGTGCCCGATCGGCCGGATCAGCGCGTCGTCGGCCACCACCCCGGCCTCCTGGTCACCGATCAGGGCCGTACGGGGAAAGGATTCCCACAGGCGGGTCAGCACCAGGGCGTACTCGGCCCAGCGGGCGATCGGATCGGGCGGCACCCCGGCCACCGCCGACGCGTCGGTCACCTCGTCGCCGTCACCCGCCAGCAGGGCCAGGCCGATCCGGCCGCCGGTGGCCCGGTCGAGCGAGAGCACCCGGCGGGCGACGTTGTAGGGCGCCTGATGGGTGGTCGGCACCTCGGGGATGTAGCTCACGCCCGGATAGCGCCCGGCCAGATAGGCGGCCACCACGGTCGGGTCGATGGCGCCGGCGTCGGCGAGCCGGATCGCGGCGACGCCGGCGCGCTCGGCGGCGGCCGCGACCGCCTCGGCCGAGGCCAGATCGCGCACGGTCAGGCGCAGCACGGTGGTCATGAGGGGATCGCCTCCAGATCGTTGATCCGGGGCACGGCCGGGAGACCCAGCCCCAGGTGGGCGCGCAGGGTGCGGCCGTCGTAGTCGGTGCGGAACAGCCCGCGCCGGCGCAGCTCGGGGATGACGTGGTCGGCGAAGTCGTCGAAGCCGGAGGGCAGCACGTCGGGCATCACGTTGAAGCCGTCCGCGGCCCCGGCCCGGTACCAGCGCTCGATGTCGTCGGCGATCTGCGCCGGGGTGCCCACGACGATCCGGTGCCCGCCCCCGCCCGAGAGCTTCTTGAGCAGCTGCCCGAGGGTGGGCCGGTCCCGGTCGATGATCGCCTTGACGACCCGGTAGAAGGTCTGCGAGCCGCCCGCCTCGTCCGGGTCGACCAGCAGGTGGGCCGGGATCGGCTCGTCGTCGGCGAGGCCGTCGAGCGGGAAGCCGAGCTGCCCGGCGAGCCGGCTGCGGGCGTACGCGTCGGGCAGGATCTCGTCGAGCAGCTCGCGGCGGGCCCGGGCCTCGGCCTCGGTGCTGCCCACCACGGTCGACAAACCGGGCAGCACCACGATCTCGCCCGGATCGCGGCCGAACTCGCGGGCGCCGGTGCGGACGGCCGAGCGGAACGCCACGGCGTGCTCGAGGTCCTGGTCGGCCGAGAAGATGACCTCGCCGACCCGCGACGCCAGCCGCTGCCCGTCGCTGGATCCGCCCGCCTGCACGATCACCGGGCGGCCCTGCGGCGAGACCAGTTCGGTGCGGGCGTGCCAGGCCGCCACCACCTGCGCGGTGACCTCGGCGGCGCGACGGTAGCGCCAGGCGTGCTCGGGTTCGCCCGTACGGCCGAAGTTGCGGGCCGCGATCGGGCCGGCCGTGGTCACCACGTTCCAGCCGAACCGGCCGCCGGTCACCACGTCGAGGTCGCCCAGCCGGCGGGCCAGCTCGACCGGGTCGTTGTACGACGACGACAGCGTGCCGATCAGCCCGATCCGCTCGGTCTGGGCCGCGATCCGGGCCAGCACCGTGGTCGGCTCGAGGTTGTTGGCCGTACGGTGCCTGATGTTGGGGTCGAGTGACGGCCCGTCGGCCAGGAAGACCGCGTCCAGCTTGGCCTGCTCGGCCTTGCGGGCGATGGCCGTGTAGTGGTCGATGCCGAAGCTGGCCAGGCCGTCGGTGCCGGGGAAGCGCCAGGAACCCCCGAAGACCCCGGCGTTGAGGATGTTGACGTTGATGTGCAGCACGTGCGGCTCCTTCAGCGAACGCCCGGGATCGAATCCAGTAGTTGCCGGGTGTAGTCGTGGCCGGGGGAGTGGAAGACTCGCTCGACCGGCCCGGTCTCGATCACCGCGCCGTCCTTCATCACCGTCACGTCGTCGGCGATGAGCCGGACGACGCCCAGGTCGTGGGTGACGAAGACGTAGCTCAGGCCGAGCCGGGCCTGCAGGTCGACCAGCAGCCGCAGGATCTGGGCCTGCACCGAGACGTCGAGCGCGCTGACCGCCTCGTCGAGCACGAGGATCTCGGGGTTGAGGGCCAGGGCCCGGGCGATCGCGACCCGCTGGCGCTGCCCGCCGGAGAGCTGGAACGGCAGGCGGTGCAGGAACTCCTCGTCCAGCGACACCGCCGCCAGCAGCTCGCGGACGCGGTCTTTGCGGTCCCCGGCGACCCGGAAGGCGTGCAGCGGCTCGGCGATCAGCCGCGCGACGGTGAAGCGCGGGTCGAGCGACGTGTACGGGTTCTGGAAGACGAACTGCAGGTCGCGTCGCACCTCGCGCAGCTCTTTGCGGCGCAGGCCGATGACCTCGCGCCCGCCGACCTGGACGCTTCCCCCGTCGGCGGTGGTGAAGCCGGCCAGGATCCCGGCCAGGGTCGACTTGCCGGCCCCGGACTCGCCGACGATCGCGTGCGTGGTTCCTCTACGCAGCACCAGATCGGCCGCGTCGAGCGCCCGCAGTTCCTGCCGGCCGCGCAGCTGATAGGTCTTGGTCAGGGCGCGGGCGGTCAGGACGGACGGGGTGTCGCCGGCCGTGGGCGGCGCCAAACGACCGGTGTGCCGGCCGGGTGCGGCATCGAGCAGGCGCTTGGTGTATTCCGCGGTGGGCACGGCCGAGAGCCGGGCCACCGGGCCCTCCTCGACGATCTCGCCCCGCTGCATGACCAGGATCCGGTCGGAGCGGTCGAGGGCCACGCCGAGGTCGTGAGTGACCAGCAGGATGCCGATGCCCAGCTCGGCCCGCAGCCCGACCAGGTGGTCGAGGATGCGTTTCTGCACGGTGACGTCGAGGGCGCTGGTCGGCTCGTCGGCCACGATGATCTTCGGCCGGCCCGCCAGCGCGATGGCGATCAAGGCCCGCTGCTTCATGCCGCCGCTGAGCTCGTGCGGGTATTGGTGGAAGACCCGTTCGGCGTCGTGCAGCCCGGCCGTGCGCAGGCTCTCCAGGGCTGCCTCGCGATAGTCGGCCTTGGGCCGGTTCAGCCGCACGGCCTCGATCACCTGCACGCCGATCCGCTTGACCGGGTTGAGCGAGGTGTTCGGGTCCTGCGGGATGAACCCCACGTAGTTGCCGCGCACGAGGGCCATGCGCTTGTCGTTCCAGCCGGTCACGTCGACGCCGGAGTAGGCGATCGAGCCACCCCGGATCCGGGCCGCCGCGGGCAGCAACCCCAGCGCGCCCTGCACGAGCGTGGTCTTGCCCGAACCGGACTCGCCGACGAGCGACACGAACTCGCCCGGCTCGACCCGCAGGCTCACACCACGCACGGCCGGGTTCCAGCGGCGGCGCCCGGTCCGATAGTCGATCGCCAGCCCGCTGATGGCCAGCAGCGGCTCTTGGGCGTCCGTGGCCGAGGTGACCTCGGTTGCGGCGGCGACAGTGTCGGTCATCGGCGGGCCTCCTTGCGAAGTGAGGTGCTGATCCGGTGGGTGGCGATGACCACGACGGCCAGGGCGATGCCGGGCAGGATCGAGGCCCACGGGTGCACGGCCACGAAATCGCGGCCCTCGGCGACCAGCAGGCCCCATTCGGGTTCGGGCGGGGGAGCGCCGTAGCCGAGGAAGCCGAGCGAGGCGACCGCGAGCACGGCCGTGCCGACCTCCAGCGCGGCCAGGGCGATGACCGAGCTCAGCGCGTTGGGCACGACGTGTTTTCCCATCACGCCGAGGCGGCCCACCCCCAGCCCGTACGCGGCCTTGACGTAGTCCTGGGTGACGACGGCGAGCACTTGGGACCGCATCACCCGGGCGAACGCGGCGATCGACGAGATGCCCACGGCCAGGGCGACGTTGTTGGTCGAATAGCCGAGCACCGAGACCACCACCATGGCCAGCAGCAGGCTCGGGATGGCCAGGAACACGTCGACCAGCCGCATGATCGCGGTGTCGACGAGGCCGCCCGAGAACCCGGCGATCAAACCGACCAGCACGCCGACGCCGAACGCAAGCAGCACCGCCAGCAGGGTCGCGGTCAGCGTGGTGTGCGCGCCGTAGACGCTGCGGGCGAACAGGTCGCGGCCGAGCCGGTCGGTGCCGAACCAGTGCTCGGCGCTCGGCGGGGCGAAGCTGGCGCCGGTGTCCCCCTCGTACGGGCTGAACTCGGTGAACAGGCCGGGGGCGACCGCCCAGCCGATCACGACCAGGACGATCAGCCAGCTCAGCACCAGGATCGGCTGGTGCACGAGATCGCCGAGGCGGCGCAGCGAGAGGGGCCGCGGCAGCGCGAGCGGGACGGTCATCGCGATCCTCCGGCCGCGAGGGTGGCCCGCAGGCGCGGGTCCAGCACCGGATAGATCAGGTCGACGATCAGGTTGATCAGGGCGAAGGTGGCCGCCACGAGCACCACGATCCCGGCCACGAGCGGCACGTCGAGCGTGTTGATCGCGGTCTGGGTCAGCCGGCCGATGCCCTTGCGGGCGAACACGGTCTCGGTGATGACCGAGCCCGCGATCAGGTTGCCGAACGTGATGCCGGCGATCGTCAGCGCGGGCAGGCTCGCGTTGCGGAAGACGTCGCGGATGACGATGCCGGCCCGGGTCGAGCCCTTGGCCCAGCTTGTCGTGACGTACCCGGAATGCAGTTCGGTCGTGAAGTTGCGGACGAGCAGCTGGGCGATCGGCCCGGAGACCGGGATGGCCAGGGTGATCAGCGGGAGCACGAGGCTGCGGAACCCGCCGTCACCGAACGACGGGAACCAGCCGAGCCGGAACGAGAACACCTGCAGCATGAGGATGCCGGAGAGGAACACCGGCACCGACACCGCGCCCGAGGGCAGCGCCTCGATCAGGTTGCGCAGCCACACCCGGCGGGTCGAGGTGGCGGCCAGGGCGACCCCGAAGGCGATCAGGACGGCCAGCACGAGCGCGGCCGCGGCCAGCACGAGCGTGCTCGGCAGCACGTCCACGACGGCCCGCAGCACCGGCTGGCCCGACTGCACCGAGTTGCCGAAATCGAGGATCAGGGCGTGGCCGAGCCGGTCCAGATACTGCACGATCACCGGCTCGTTGAAGCCGTAGTTGGCCGCCATCTGCTCCTTGACCTCGGGCGGCACGCTGTTCAGCTCGGCCGGGTCGAACAGCAGGTCGACCGGGTCGGCCGGCAGCACGAAGAGCAGGACGAAGGCGACGGTGAAGGCGGCCCAGACGACGAAGACGGCCCGGCCCAGCTTGAGGGCGATGTAGCGCGGCACGGTGCTCCTTACTTGCCGTCGTTCTTCCACGTGTTGACGAAGTGGTTGCGGGACTGGGCGTCGAAGAGGATCCCGTGCACGTAGCCGGCGTGGGCGATCACCTGGGCCGGGTCGTAGACCGGGTTGACCAGCGCGTACTTGTCGACGACGAGGTCCTGCGCGGCCTTCGCGAACTCCTTGCGCCGCGCCGGGTCGAGGGTGGTCTCGAGCTTGCCCAGGGCGGCGGTCAGCTCGGGTACGTCGATCCCGGTCGAGTCGGCGGTGAGGAAGTTGCTGTTGCCGAGCTCGGGGTTGTATTGCAGGTTGAGCACGGCGGCGTCGTTGCGGGACCGGTTGGCCGCGGTGACGTTCCAGTCGGTCTTGGCCTTGGCCACGTTGGCCGCGTAGTCCGGGATCGGCACCACGGTGAGCTGCAGGTCGACGCCGATCTTCTTGAGGTCCTGCTGCACCGACTCGTACGCGGGCTTGTTGACCACCAGGTTGCTGATGCCGAGCAGCTTGACCGTGAGCTTCTTGCCGTCCTTGACCCGGATGCCGTCCGGCCCGGGCGCCCAGCCGGCGTCGTCGAGCAGCTTCCTGGCCGCGTCGGGGTCGTACTTGAGCACCGAGCCGCTGTAGTCGGCGTAGCCCTGCACCGAGGGCGCGATGACCGAGGTGGCGATCTTGTAGGAGTCGGTCAGTACGGTCTTCTCGACGGCCGACCGGTCCCAGCCGCGCTGGATCGCCTTGCGCACGGCCAGGTCGTCGGTCGGGAACAGCTGGGTGTTGAAGTTGAACAGGATCGCGGTGCCCGAGACCCCGCGGTGGATGATCTCGTAGCCCTTGGCCTCGAGCGGCGCCTCGTCGGTGGTGCCGACGTCGAGCGTGGCGTCGATCGTGCCCGACTCCAGCGACCCCGTCCGTACGCTGGCCTCGGGAATGGTGTTGAACACGATCTTGTCGAGGTAGGCCTCGCCCGGGTGCTTGAGCGCGGGCGGCGCCCAGTTGTAGCCCTTGCGCTTGACCAGCACGGTCTTGACCTGCGACTCCCACGACTCGTAGACGAAGGGCCCGGTGCCGATCACCTTGGTCGGGTCGGTGCGCTGCTCCGCGTTGAGCTTCAGCGTCGACAGCGCGAGGAAGCCGGGCTGCGCGTTCGCGGTGAACGAGGAGGCCTGCAGGAAGCTGGCCAGCGGCTTCTCGAAGCGAACGACCGCCGTGTACGGGTCCGGAGTCCGCGTCTCGATGTAGCCGGGCAGCAGGGTGGCGCCGTTGGGGCTGATGCCCAGCTTCTCGTCGCCGCGCACGTACTGGTCGTAGTTGGCCTTGACCGCCGCCGAGTCGAACGGGGTGCCGTCGCTGAAGGTCACGTCCTTGCGCAGCCGGAAGGTGAACTCGGTGAGCGCGTCGTTGTACTCCCACGACTCGGCCAGCCACGGGGTGATCTCCCCGGTGTCCGGGTCCTGCCAGGTCAGCTTGTCGGTGACGTTGTTGCCGATCAGCGACTCGGCATAGTTGGTGCCCCACTGCGGGTCGGGGCTGCGCTGATAGTCGATCAGCGCGAACTGCAACGTGCCGCCGCGCACGGGCTCGCCGCTGGTGGCCGCGCTGCTGCTCGTCCCGCCCCGGGTGACGGCGAAGCCGATCCCGGCGACGAGCAGCACCGCGGCGGCGGCTCCGGCGATCCAGGGCCATCGTCGGCGGCTCCGGGTGGCGTTCTCGATCGAGCTACGAAGATCGTCCGCATCGGACATGGGGAGGCTCCTCCGGGTGGGCTTTCTTGATCCATACAATAACTATATGCTCGATAGGAATTAAAGGTTACGTGCGCGACAGACCTGTTAAGGAGATCAATGGAACTGCTCTGGTACATCCCCAATCAGGTGCAGCCCGGTCATCGTGGGGACGACGTGGTGGCCGGCCACAACAGCCTGGACACGCTGACCGAGCAGGCGCGGGCGCTGGAGGACCACGGCTGGGGCGGCGCCCTGCTCGGCACCGGCTGGGGGCGGCCCGACACGTTCACCGTGGCCACCGCCCTGGCCGCCCGCACCACGACCTTCCGGCCGCTGATCGCGGTGCGGCCGGGGTATTGGCAGCCGGCCCACTTCGCCTCGGCGGCGGCCACCCTCGACCACCTGACCGGCGGCCGCACGCTGATCAACATCGTGTCGGGGCAGGACAAGCCGGCCGCGTACGGCGACAGCGAGGGTGATCAGGCCCGGCGCTACGGGCGTACGAAAGAATTTCTGCAGCTCGTCCGCAGGCTGTGGACTTCCGAGGACGTCACCTTCCAGGGCGAGCACTTCGGCGTCACCGGCTCGACCGTGGTGCCGCGCCTGGCCCGGCCGCCCCGGCTCTACTTCGGTGGCGCCTCCGAGGCGGCCGAACGCGTCTCGGCCACCGAGGCCGACGTGCAGCTGTTCTGGGGCGAGCCGCTGGAGGGGGTGGCCGAGCGCATCGAACGCCTGCGCAACCTGAGCGAGAAGCTCGGCCGCGAGCACGCCCCGCTCGAGTTCGGGCTGCGCATCACCACGTTCGTCCGCGACACCAGCGACGAGGCGTGGGCCGGCGCCGAGGCCCGGGTGGCCGACATGGCGGCCGGCCGTGGCCTGTTGCCCCGCGACCCCAACCGGCACGCCGCCGTCGGCCAGCAACGCCTGCTCGACCTGGCCGAGCGGGGCGACGTGCTCGACGACAACCTCTACACCGCCCCCGGCCGCTACGGCGGGGGCGGCGCGGGCACCACGTGGCTGGTCGGCTCGGCCGCCGAGGTGGCGAGCTCGCTGCGCAAATACCAGGCCCTGGGGATCACCCACTTCGTGCTCTCGGACACCCCGTACCTGCGCGAGATCAAACGCCAGGGCGACCAGCTGCTGCCCCTGCTCCGCGACGACGTCAGAGGAGCGTCTTGACGAAGCCGTCGAGGTTGTCCCACATCAGCACGTGGCCGGCGGCGGGGACGACCCGCACGTCGCAGCCGATCGCGCGCAGGGGCTCGAGTTCCTCGTGCGAGAGCTCCCCGCTGATGTAGCGACGAGGCCCGGCGAAGGCGGCCAGCTGCTCGCGGAACGTCGCGGGCCGCTCGGCCAGCAACGAGACGGCGGTGCGGTGCAGGCCGCGCGAGGACCAGCGGGCCAGGGTCCGGGCGAACTCGGCGGCCTCACCGCCGTCCGCCACCCGCTGGCTTCGGATGAGGCGCTGATGCCCCGACTCGGCGAACGTGTCCTCGTCGAAAGCCGCGATCTCGGCCGACAGCGTGCCGACGCCCGGGTCGAGGTTGGGCTCGGCCACGATCAGCTCGCCCACCAGCTCCGGTCGCGTCGCGGCCAGGCTGATGGCGATCGACCCGCCCAGCGAGTGCCCGATCAGGGTGACCCCGCGCAGCCCGAGCTCGTCGAGCACGGTGGCCACGGTGGCGGCGTGCTCGTCGATGCTGTGCCCGAAGCTGTCGTCGTGGTCGCTCCAGCCGCTGCCGACCAGGTCCACCAGCACATGCCGGCCCGAACCGGCCAGCGCCGGATGCCCGGCCACCTGAGCGAAACTGACCGTGGTGGCCGAACCCAGCCCGCCCACGTAGACCCGCACCGGCCCACCCGCACCGAGCTCGAGCACGGCCATCGCCGCGGACGGGGTGACATTGACGTAGCGAATGACAGCTCTCCTAGCGTGAGCGGTTCTCCAGCACCGTACGGCCGTTGTCTGCGACGGCTACGACTGCGGCTCCTTCCAACGGTATTGCGCGGCCGGGTGGTCGGGGCGTACCCGGGTCACGCCGGGGCCGTGGAAGGACTCGCGCAGCGTGCTGCCCTCGTAGTCGGTCCAGACGCGGCCGCGGCGTTGCAGCTCGGGGACGACCAGGTCGGTGAAGTCGCGGAACGTCACCGGCGGGATCGGGTCGGCGATGTTGAAGCCGTCGATGCCGGCCTCGTCGATCCAGCGTTCCAGCTCGTCGGCCACCGTCGCGGGGGAGCCCACGATCACCGGGCCGCCGCCCCCGACGCCGACGAACTCGGCGATCGCCCGTGGGGTCCAGCGGCGGGTCGGGTCGAGCGTCGTGAACAGTTCCAGCATGCCGCGGATGCCGTCGGTGTCGACGTATTCGAGGGGCTTGTCGGGGTCGAGCACCGACAGGTCGAGGTGCATGAGCGCGCTCCACCGGGCCAGGCCGCCCTCGACGCTGACGTAGCGCTGATAGTCGGCCAGCTTGGCCTGCGCCTCGGCGTCGGTCTCGGCCACGATCACGGTCGCGATGGCCAGGAACTTGAGCGCGCCGGGGTCACGTCCGGCGGTGGCCGCCCGGGCCCTGATGTCGTCGGTCAGCGTGCGGGCCATGTCGGGCCGGTAGGTGCTGAGGAAGACGCCCTCGGCGTGCCGGGCCGCGAACGCGCGCCCGACCGGCGACGTGCCCGCCTGATAGATCACCGGCGTGCGCTGGATCGACGGCTCGAACAGGGCGATCCCGGGCACCTGGTAGTACGTGCCGTCGTGGCCCACCGGGTGCACCTTGGCCGGGTCGGCGAAGGTGTCACCGGAGAACACCACCGCGTCGTCCTCCCAGCTGCCCTCCCACAGCTTGTAGGCGACCGCCATGAACTCCTCGGCCACGGCGTAGCGCTGGTCGTGCGGCAGCTGCTTGGTCAGGCCCAGGTTGCGGGCGGCGCTGTCCAGCGCGGAGGTGACGACGTTCCAGCCGATCCGCCCGCGAGTCAGGTGGTCCAGGGTGGCCATCTTGCGGGCGAACGCGTACGGCTGTTCGTAGGTGGAGGAGACGGTGACCGCGAACCCGAGGTGCTCGGTGACGGCGGCCATGGCCGAGATCGCCAGCAGCGGGTCGTCGGTCGGCGTCTGGATGCCGTCGCGCAGGGCGGCGTCGACCCGGCCCTGATAGACCTCGAGCGGGCCCAGCGCGTCCGCGATGAACAACGCGTCGAACCTGCCGCGCTCCAGAATCCGGGCCGTCTCCAGCCAGTAGTCCAGGTCGCGGTAGCGATGGGCCTGGCTGTCCGGATGCCGCCACAAACCGCTGGCGGTGTGCCCGACCGTCGACTGCCGCAGCCCGTGCAGCCGGATCCGCTGGTCACTCATGCCTGTCCTCCTATGACGAGATCCGCCCGCGAGCGCACCTCGTGTTCCGCGTAGAACTCGTCCTCGTGCCGCGCCCACCGGTCCCAGTGCGGCGCGTAGGTGTCGCCGTCGCGGGCCAGCGCCCGGCGCCGGCGTTCCGGGCCGTCCAGTTCGACCCAGACCAGAGCGCTCACGTACGGCGTGACCTGCCGGGCGCCGGTGCCGACCCCCTCGACGACAAGCACGTCGCAGCCGGGCACCCGGTGCGCCTCGGCGTAGCGCTCGGCGGCCCAGTCGTAGCGCCGCCACCGGGCGGGCCGGCCCGCGGCCAGCGGCTCCAGCACCCAGCGCACGAGCGCGTCGACGCCACTCGCGAGCCCGTCCCAGCCCGGATAGAGGTGGTCCATCCGTACGACGGGCGCCTGGAGCTCGGCGGCGACGGCGTCGGCCACGGTCGACTTGCCTGCCCCGGAACGGCCCTCCACGGCCAGCACCTTCACCGCTCCGGCCCGTGGCGGGCGCTCGGCCAGCAGGTCGGCGATCACGCTCATGTCCGGTGCAGCACGCGCTCGGGGACGATCCGGATCAGCACCCGGCCGTTCTCCTCGGCCTCGGTGCCCACCTCGTGGTCGGCCCCCACATACCGGCGGGCCAGCCGGTCGACCAGTTCGCGGCCGCCCTCGTCGTGCACGCTGGCGGCGCCTTGGATCTCGGCGTACCGGGTCGGCTTGGCCCGGTCGTAGACCAGCACCGTGGCCCGGGAATCACGGCGCAGGTTGCGTACCTGCCGGCGACCGTCCTTGGAGGCCAGCACCAGCTCGTCGCCCTCCCGGCCGACCCACATCACGGTCGAGTGCGCCGTCCCGTCCGGGTCCAGCGTGGTCAGCACGCCGAATTCGGGGCGATCCAGAAGCTCCCGTACGGGCGGGGGCAGCCGGTCGGTCGACAGCGGCAACTCGGGGTCGGCCGACCACTCCTCCAGCGAGCCGTCGTAGATCGCCACGTCCTCGCGGCCGTCCCGCACCAGCGCGTACGCGAGCCCGGCGGCCGATATCCCACCACCGCAGTACGCCCACACCGGCCCGGCCAGCTCACCGGCCGACTCCAAACCGCGCGCGGGCACGTTCACGCTTCCGGGAATGTGGCCCCGACGGGCGTACCGGGTCGGCACTTCGCCTTGGAATGCCGCGGGGGACAGGGCACACACCACGGTCGCCTCGGCCTCGCCGGCCAGCCACCGCCGCAGATCGTCCTTCTCGACCCACAGGCCTTCCCGTACGCGGGGAGTCACGCTTCCCACACGTGGCGTGGCCGGCCCGTGCGCGACCGCCCCGCCGTTCGCGACCCACGCGTCGAGGCCACCCTCCAGGATGCGCGCGTCGACGCCGATCCAGCGCAGCAGCCACCACAGCCGGGCCGCCCAGATCCCGCCGCCGTTGTCGTAGACCGCCACCGGCGTACGGTCGTCGACGCCCAGCTGCCCGAGGCGCTCGGCCAGCACCGTGGCCGATGGCCGGGCGAAGTGGTAAGAGGCGGCGGGGTCGCTCAGGTCGTGCAGCAGGTCGGCGTGCACCGAACCCGGGATGTGCGCGGCCAGCCAGTCGTCGTAGCCGCTGGACGCCCGATGGTCACCGTCGAACTGCGGCGACGGCAGCACGACGGTGGCGTCCAGGATGACCTCGTCCGCCGTCACCAGGCGCTCTTCTCGACGGCGTCGCGCCACGGGCCGCCCTCGGGCAGAATTCCGTAGCGGGACAGCCATTCGGCGTACGGCTGCATCAGCTCTTCGCGGATCTCGCCCCAGCGGCCGTCGTGCACCCAGGTCGGCGCGATGAGCTCCAGCGAGCGGGCCAGCACGGGCGCCGGGAAGTACGGGATGACTCGATTGAGCACCGCGAGAGTGTCCTCGGGCCGGGTGCGCGCCGCCTGATAGCCACGCGCGGTCGCCGCCAGGAACGCGCTCACCACCTCGGGCCGGTCGCGCAGCGCGGGCCCGATGCCGAGCAGGTAGCTGTGATAGGGCGGCGCCCCGATCTCGTCGACCGGCCACATGATCCGCTCCTCGACGGGCAGCCGGGCGAACAACGCGTCCCAGGCCCAGTAGCCGCCGAACGTCGCGTCCACGTCGCCCGCCGCGATGTCGTCCACGCTCAGCTCGCGATGCCCGCTGTCCACCAGCACGACCGCGTCCGGGTCGCCCCCGTCGGCCGCCACCAGATGCCGCACCATCGCCACCCCGCGCGGCGTGGGGTTGAGCGCGATCCGCCGCCCGGCCAGATCCCGCGGCCGGTCCACCCCGTTTCCCCGTACGGCCTGAATGGTCTCCATGCCCCGATGGTTGATCGACGCGACCGCGCTCAGGGGCTGCCCGGCGGCCCGGCGCACGAGCAGCCGGTTGGTCGGGAAGACCCCGAAGTCGGCGTCGCCGCGCAGCAGATGCTCGAGGGTGTCGCCGCGCAACGGGTCGAAGACGGTGATCTCGACGTCCAGCCCGGCGTCGCGATACCAGCCCTCATGACTGGCGACGTGGAATCCGGCCGCGTTGGGCCACGGGTGGAAGTATTCGAGCATCAGGCGGAGATGTGTCACTGGGCTAGTGGTCCTTTTAGCGGCTCAGTCTTGAGCAGGTCGGTGATGTGGCGGCGCAGGCGGACGAACTCGGGGTCGTCGACCGCCTCGTCGGAGCGGGGGCGGGCGAACGGCACCTCGACGCGTTCGAGCACGCGGGCCGGGCGGCGGGTGAAGACGTAGACGGTGGAGGAGAGCAGCAGCGCCTCCTCGATGTTGTGGGTGACGAACAGGACCGAGCGCCGGTTCTCCTCCCAGATGCCGAGCAGCCAGCGGTGCATGTCGGCCCGCAGCATGGCGTCGAGGGCGCTGAACGGCTCGTCCAGGCAGAGCAGCGGGTTGTCGCTGAGCAGGGCGCGCAGGAACG
This sequence comes from Paractinoplanes lichenicola, assembly GCF_016785085.1. Lineage (GTDB taxonomy): Bacteria > Actinomycetota > Actinomycetes > Mycobacteriales > Micromonosporaceae > Actinoplanes > Actinoplanes lichenicola. The sequence continues at coordinate 519,236 of NZ_JAENHO010000001.1, read as the reverse complement.
CGACGCGCTGGCGCATGCCGCCGGAAAGAGCATCCGGGTACGCCTGGGCGAAGCCGCCGAGGCCGGCCCGGTCCAGCCAGTCGCGGGCCACGGCGCGGGATTTGCGGCGGGGGGTGCCGGCCAGTTCGCGGGCCAGCACGACGTTGTCCTCGACCGTGCGCCAGGGGAGCAGGGCCGGCTGCTGCGGCATGTACCCGATCCGGCCGCGCTTGCCCACGGCGTCCTGCCCGGCGATCCGGATCGATCCCGCGTCGGGCTGCAGCAGACCGCCGACCAGGTGGAACAGGGTGCTCTTGCCGCTGCCGGAGGGGCCGACGACCGAGACGAACTCGCCGTCGCCGACGGTCAGGTCGATGCCGTCGAGGACGTCCAACGACCCGAACGACTTGCGCAACCCGGCTACTTCCAAGGCGTTCTCAGGCACGGCCACGTCCCTTCACCATCACTCGTTCCAAGAGGAGGACGACGCCGAGCACGGTCAGGCTGAGGACGACGGTCACCGCGATCGCAACGAAGATCTTGTCGGCCCGGAACGCCGACTTGGCCACGATCATGTATTTGCCCAGCCCCTGATCGGCCCCCATCCACTCGGCGATGATCGCGCCGACGACGCTGTAGGTGGCCGCGATCTTGAGCCCGGAGAACATCGGCGGCAGCGCGGCCGGCAACTCCAGCTTGCGGAACAACTGACCCCGGGAAGCCCCGCTCATCAGCAGATAATCGGCGATCACCGGGTCGCTGCGGCGCAGGCCGTCCAGCGTGGCCACGGTCAGCGGGAAGAAGCAGACCAGCACGATCACGACGACTTTGGGCAGCATCCCGAAGCCGAGCCAGACCACCAGCAGCGGGGCCAGGGCCACGGTCGGGATGTTCTGGCTGACCACCAGCAGCGGGTAGAGGGCCGAGCCGAGCAGGGGAACCAGGTGCAGCACAACCGCCAGGGCCAGCCCGATCACCACCGCGGCGCCCAGCCCGGCCAGGGCCAGCTTCGCGGTGGCGGCCGTGTTGGTGAGCAGCGCGGCCCGATCCTCCCGGCCCGCGGCCAGCGCGTCGGCCGGGCTGGGCAACAACCAGGCGTCGGTGCCGGAGAGCGTGGTGAAGGCCTGCCAGCCGGCGATCAGCAGCACGACCGCCGCGCCGGGCGCCAGCCACCGCCGTACGGCCGCGCCTGTCGCCACCCCACGCCGCGTCTCGGCCACCCCCACCTCGCGCTGCGTTTTGGCGGTTTCTTCCCGCCCACCGTCCACTTCTCGCCGCACGTCGGTCACCAGTCCCCGTTTGCCGGACACCCGTCCCCGACCGGCGGCCTCGTGTGTTTGTGAGGACTCACTCACTACTGCCGCCCGTCGCCCGAGATCAGCCATTGCCGGCCGGCAGGAAATCGTTCGTGTAGGCCTTGCTCGGGTCGATCTTCTTGGTGATCACCTTGTGCTCGAAGAGCCAGTCGGTGAAGCTCGTCCACACCTCGGGCGACTGCTCACCCCAGCGCGGGGCGTCGTCGCGATACTTCGGCCCCAGCCAGGCCTGGCTCTTGTTCACCAGTTCCTTGTCGAGGTCGGGGGCGGCGCCGAGCAGGATGCCGGCCGACTCCTCGGCGTTGTCCGCGGCATAGTTGTAGCCCTCGGACGTGGCGGCCAGGAACGCCTTGACCGTGTCCGGGTTCTGCGAGATCTGCTTCTCGCTGGTCGCCAGCACCGGGGTGTAGAAGTCGAGCGCCTTGTCATAATCCTTGACGTACTGGATGTTGACCGGCTCGTTGCGCAGCTCGGCCTCGACCCCGGTCCAGCCATAGAAGATCCACTCGAAGTCGATGTCCTTCTTGGTGGCCGTGAAGAAGTCCGCGTTACCGACGTTGACGACCTTGACCGCCGCCGGGTCCCCACCGTCCGCGGCGACCAGCGTGCGCAGGAGGGCCTCCTCGACGGGCCCGCCATAACCCCCGTACGTCTTGCCGGCGTACTGGGAAGGCTTGGTGATGTTTTTGCCCTTGGGCGAGGCGAAGCCCGAGGTGTTGTGCTGCACGACGGCCGCCACCGAGACGATCGGGACGTCCTGCGCGCGGGCCTGGGTCAGCGACTCCTGCGCGCTGATCGCGAACTGCACCTTGTCCGCCGCCAGCAGGGCCGAGGCGTCCGCGTCACCCGGCTGGACGATCTCGACGTCCAGCCCGTGCTTGGCGAAGAAGCCCTTGGCCTGGGCGACGTAGAGGCCGGTGTGGTTGGTGTTGGGCGTCCAGTCGAGCGCCACTTTGAGCTTCGTGGTCCCGCCCCCGGCAGCGCCGGTCGCCGCCTCATCCTGCCCGCAGGCGCCCAGCAAGAGCGCGGCAGAGGTGGCGGCTGCGGTCAGAAGAATGCCTCGACGGCTGATCTTGGGCTTCACGCAGGGCAACGTAGCTGCTCAGAATGCATTCTCCGCAGAGGTTGTGACCAACTTAACCTATCGAACCGATATGCTTTAAGCAGTTAGATCGCGGTCTTGAAGGTGCGCCCGACCTGGCCGAACGTGCGCAGCCCCGACGCGATGGACAGGGCGGCAGCCGGTCGGCGGTTAGGTGATCGGTCGGCGTGCGGGCCTACGCGTCCGATGGCGACGGCGGTGACGAAACAGGCACCGCCGAGCCCGGGCCGCGTCTCAGCGGTAGCCAGGCGGCGGTAGTCGTCCGTGACGGCGGGATGCGCTGGGCCGGGCGCGGCGTCGGGCGCTGCTGGATCCGGGCGTAGGGGCGTGCGCCGCTGGGTCGGGCGTGGGGCTTGCGGCGATAGGTCGGGCGTGGGGCTTGCGGCGATAGGTCGGCGTGGCGGCGGCGGTGTTGAGTCGCGAGTGGCGACGAGCGTTATTTGCCGGGCGGCGCTGGGTCGGGCGTGGCGGCGGGCGGTGTTGGACCGGGCTTGGCGGCGGCATGGAGTCAGGTGTGGCGGCGGGCGGCGTAAGGTCGGGCGTGACGCCAGGAACTCGTCGAACGTGCGGGGGTCGCGGCCGGTCAGGTCGCGTACGGCGGACGTGGTCGTGGACAGCGAGCCGCCGGTGACCGCGCCCCACAGGTCCACGATGTCGGCCGCGAACGGGGTGGGCAGGCCCTGGGCGGTCAGCTCGGCCACCATTGCGGCCGCGGTCAGTTCGCGCGACGGGACCGGGCGGCCGAACGCGGCTGACAGCTTTGCCGCGATCTCGGCCTGGGTCAGCGCCTCGGGCCCGGTCAGCACGTGGACGCCGCCGATCTCGGGTGGGGTCGCGGTGAGCAGGGCGGCGGCGCAGCGGGCGATGTCGTAGGCGTCGATGTAGGAGACCCGCCAGTCGCCGGCCGGGCCGCGCAGGCCGTCCGGGCTGGTCAGGCCGCCCGCGCCGGTCACAAAATTCTGCATGAACCCGCTCGGCTGCAACAGCGACCACGCCACGGGGGCAGCCTTGAGATGCTGCTCGATCTCCCAGTGGGCACCCTCGGCCAGCTTGCCGCCCCGCCGCGCACCCCACACCGACACCTTGACGATCGACTCGACCCCGGCCGCCACGGCCGCCTTGATCGCCCCGACCTGCTGACGAACCATCGGCTGCGCCCCATCCGACGGCACCGCCCCACCCGCGTTGAGAAACAGCCGATCAACCCCCTCAAGCGCGGCCTCGATCGAAACGGGCGAGTCGTAGTCCCCGACGACGAAGTCACAACCGAGCTCAGCGCCGCGCCCCTCGTCGCGAACCAGAGCGCGAAACGGGGCCCCCGATGCCCGCAGCTCACGAACCAAGTGCCGCCCGATCGATCCGGTCGCCCCACCCACCAAAATCATGAAAGTCCTCCCCGCGCCATGTCCGCCCAGACCCCTCGGGGCCGGCTCGACCCGGACCGTCGCATCCGACCCGGCCCGATCCGACCCGGCCCGATCCGACCCGGCCCGATCCGACCCGGCCCGATCCGACCCGCACGGCCCGTTGCGACCCGCCCGACCCGGACTGCACGGCCCGACGTGACGCGGCCCGACTCGACTCGAATCGACCTGGCGATAAGATGAGGGTGCCTCGAAAACATAACGAGGGTGCCTCGACTTAGCAAGGTCGAGCTCATCTTGAGTTGGCCAGGAGATGCCTTGACAGACGGTTTATCGGCGCGAACCCGCCGTCCCCGGGCCGACGCCCGTCGCAACGCCGAGCGGCTGCTTGCGGCGGCCGAGGCCGCGTTCCGCGAGCAGGGGGTCGAGGCGCCCTTGGAGCAGATCGCCCGGCGGGCCGGCGTCGCGATCGGCACGCTGTACGGCCACTTCCCGAACCGCCGGGCCCTGCTGGGGGCGTTGCTGCGCGAGCGCAACGACGCGCTGTTCGCCGTCGGCGACCGCCTGCTCGGAAAGGAGTCCGCACTGCTCGACGAGGAGTCTCGACTGCTCAGCGAGGAGTCCCCGCGGCTCGGCGAAGAGGTGCAGCATGCGACCCAGCGGCGGCCCGGCGAGGAGGTCCAAGATGCGGCCGGGCGGCGGCCCGGCGGGAAGGTCCAGGATGCGACCCGGCGGCCGCTCGGCGAGAAGTCCCAAGGCGCGGCCGGGCGGCGGCTCGGCAAGGAGGGCCACGATGTGGCCGAGCGGCTGGCGGCATGGGTCCGCGCGGTGGTCGAGCATGCCGCCGCCTATTCGGGGCTGGCCGGGGTGCTGGTCGAAGGCTTCGGGGACGAGGCGTCCGAACTGCACGCCAGCTGCGTGCGGATGGAGTCGATCGGCGAGGCCTTAGTCGCCGAGGCGCGTGATGCTGGGGCGATCCGGGCCGAGGTGACCGGGGAGGACGTGTTCGCCCTGATGAACTCGGCGGCCTGGCTGCGCGAACACGAGTCGGTGGAGAGGGCCGACCGGCTCGTTGCCTTCACGATCGCCGGCATGCGTACCTGACCGGCGGCCGGTTCGGTGGTGGAGAGTCGCGGCGCCTCCTTGGCTACTGAAGGCAGCGAATTGGCTACTCCCAGGTGATGACATCATCGAGGTTGCGGGGGAGGATGGCGGGAAGTTTGACGGACGACGGGAGGTCGCCCATGTCCGAGATTGTCATCGTTTCCGGTCATCCCCGGTCGGGATCGCGTACGACTGAGCTTGCGGCCGAGGTGGGGCGCCGGTTCGCGGCGCGGGAGGGGCGCGGGGCGCCGGTCGTCGTCGACGTGGCCGAGCTGGGTGCTCACGTGTTCCGGGCGGACGATCGGGTCACCCGGCGGGCGTTGACCACGATTCAGGAGGCGTCGGTGCTGATCGTGGCGTCGCCGACGTTGCAGGGCAGCTACAGCGGGCTGCTCAAGGTCCTCTTCGAGCACTTCCCGCCGAACGCGCTGGCCGGCGTGCTGGCGATCCCGGTCGTCACGGCCGGCTTCCAGGAGCAGGCCGACATCACCGAGGCGTTCCTGGCCCGGCTGCTGCGCGAGCTGGGCGCCGACGTGATCGATTTCGGACTGACCGCGATCGGGCCCGAGCTTTCCGACCTCACCGCGGTCGCCGACCAGTACGCGGCAGCCATCGCCGCCTGACTCGGAGGTCAGCCGACGCGTTCCAAAAGTCGACGCGTTCCAAAAACGGCGTCAACAGCCCCGGAACAGCGGCATCAGTCACGTCGAGCCCGACCCCGGCGTCCACATCACGAATGGCATACGCCCCCGCACCGGCCGCCGTAGTAACCCGTACGGTGGCCGGCCCGGCCCGGCGCTGAAAGACCGACTGCCGCACAGTCCAGCCGATGATGCCCGGCCGCTGCAGGGTCACAGTGCACCGCCGCACCGACCCGCTGCGCGCCACCCGAGCAGCGGCGTGACGAAGGACAGCGGCGCGTAGCGGATCTAGCCGGGGCCGAGCACCGCCAGGCTGCCCTCGGCCGCCGGGCCCGCGGGACGGTCGAGCACCGCCACCGGCGCGGCGACCAGCAGCACCAGATTCGTCGTCCACCAGCCGACGGCGCGGCGATCGACGGGATGACGCGGCGGTCGCAGGCGAGTTGCGCTCGTCGCGGGTTCGGCCTCATCGCTCATGCTTCACCACCCGCCCCCGATCATCGCGGGCGGCGGCTCGGGAAAGCGACTACTGACTGTCGAGCAGGGACTGGCGCACCTCGGCCGCGCCCTGCTCGTCGCCTGCCGCCTCGGACAGTCGCAGCGCGTCGGCCAGGTCGGCGCGCGCCTCGTGCAGCCGGCCCGCTTCCCGGGACAACCGCGCCCGGACGGTCAACGCCCGCCACTCCGACTCGGTGTTCCCGGTCGACCGGGCCAAGTCGAGGGCGTCGGTGAGCCAGGCGACGGCCTCGCCGGCCCGCCCGTCCTCGGCGTACACCTGCCCGATCGTCAGCGTGGTGATGCCTGCGCCGAGCCGGTCGCCCAGCTCACGCCGCAGGGCGAGGCTCTCGGTGAGGTGGCGCAGCGCGTCGGAGTATTCGCCGAGCTGCCGGTGCAGGTCGGCCAGGTTGTTCAGGGTGATGCCCAGCGACGACCGCTGACCGCCGGCCCGGTGCAGCTCGACACAGCGGCCGAAGCACTCCTTGGCCTCCGCCAGCCGGCCGCCGTGCGTGAGCGCGACGGCCAGGTGATCGAGCACCAGCGCGGTCATCGGGGCCTCGGTCACCGCCGGCGCGGCCCGCAGCGTGCCGATCGCCTCGGGGTGCTGGCCCGCCCGCGACAGCGCCCCGGCCAGCTGGATCAGCACCGCGGTCTCGTCGGGCGGGCTGCCGAGCCGGCGGGCCCCGGCCAGCGCCGCCTCGGCCAGGTCGTGCCAGTCGGTGTAGTAGCCGCGCATCGGCAGGAAGGGGTAGAGCTCGACGACCAGGCGGGCGGCGAACCGGTCGCCCTCGGTCGTGGCCTCCCGGGCGCAGCGGTGGATCAGGTCGCGCAGGTTGACCCGTTCGCTCTCGAACCAGCGCAGCGCGTCCTGGTCGTCGGCCAGCTCGACCGTCGGCGTCTTCTCGGCGAAGTCGTCGGGCTGCCGGTGCAGGTTGCTCCGCAGCAGGTCCCGGGCGCGCCGGGCGGTCCCCAGGTAGTAGCACCGGGCCCGGTGCAGCGCGTCCGACGGGTGGCCGGCCGCCCGTTCCATCGCGTAGATCCGCACCAGGTCGTGGATGCGGTACCGGTCCTCGGCGACCGGCTCGATCAGGCGCACCTCGGCCAGCCGGTCCAGCGCGGCGCGGGCCTCGTGGGCGTCGGCGCCGGTGACCGCCCGGGCCAGGCCGAGGCTCATCACGGGCGCGCCGACCGCGCCCCAGGCGTCGAACAGGTGCAGCGCCTCCGCCCCGCCGGCCCGGTGCCGCAGGGCGCGGCAGGTCAGCGACAGCCCGGCCCGGACCGCGAGGTCGTCCGCGGCCAGCTCGTCGAGGCGGTGGCGCTCGTCGGCGAGACGGGTCACCATGGCGGCCAGCGGCCAGTCGGGCCGGCCGGCCAGCCGGGCGCCCACGATCCGCAGCGCGAGCGGCAGGTGATCGCACAGGCCGGCCAGCGTCCGGGCGTCGTCCGGGGCGGCCGCCACCCGCGGCCGCCCGCTCAGGTGGGCCAGCAGCGACACCGCGGCGGCGGGGCTGAGCTCGCCCACGGCGACCTGCCGCCGCACGTCGAGCGTGGACAGCATGGACCGGCTCGTGATCAGCACCGTGGCGCCGGTGAGACCGGTCAGCAGCCGGCGCACCTGGGCCGCGTCCACCACGTTGTCGAGCACCACGACGACCCGCCGGCCGCGCACCGCCGTGCCGAGCGCGGTGAGCTGCTCGGCCGCCGAGCCGGCGGCGGCGACGCCCAGCGCCTGCAGCAGCGAGGCCAGCGCGTCGCCGGTCGTCATCGGGGTCAGGCCGGGACTGCTGCCGCACATGTCCAGGTGCAGCTGGCCGTCCGGGTGGGCCGGGGCCAGCGCCCAGGCGGCCCGCACGGCCAGCGCCGACTTGCCCGCCCCGGCCGGCCCGTGCAACGCCACCACCGTGCCCGGCTCGGCCCCGGTCACCGCTTCGATCAGCTCGTCCCGGCCGACGATCTCGGGGTCCGGCGGCAGCGTCCGGACGACGGGGGCGGCCGCCCCGGCGGGCGCTTCGCGGCGCGGGCCGCGCAGCAGCCGGGCCTGCAGGTCGCGCAGCACCGGCCCGGGTTCGACCCCCAGCTCGCTGACCAGCGCCTGGCGGGCCTCCGAGCAGGCCACGAGCGCCGCGGCCCGGTCGCCGTCGCGGGCCAGCGCCAGCACCAGGTGCTGCCAGGCGGTCTCCCGGGCCGGCTGCTCGGCGACCAGCGCCCGCAGGCCCTCCACGGCCTGGCCGGGCCGGCCGGCGTCGATGCAGGCGCGGGCGTGCCGCTCGACCGCGCCCCACCGGGCCTCGTCCAGCAGGTGCAGGCCACGGCCGGTCGCTCCCCGGCGGGGCACGCCCTCGGCGGCGGCCCCGGTCCACCGGGCCAGCCCGGCCGCGAGCAGGTCGGCCGCCTCGGCGGGGTTTCCGTCGCCGGCCGCGCGCCGGGCATCGGCCAGGGACTGCTCCCAGACGTGCAGGTCGAGCTCGCCCGCCTCGACCCGCAGGGTGTAGCCGTCGCCGGAGCGGGTCAGCCGGTCGGCGTGCGGGCCGAGCAGCCGGCGCAGCTGAGCGACGTACGTGCGCAGGTTGGGCACCGCCGACGCCGGGGGCTCGTCCCACAGGGCGCCCATCAGCCGCTCGGTCGAGACCCGCCCCCGAGCGAGCAGCAGCGCGGCCAGCACGGTGGGCAGCCGGCCCGGCGGCAACGGCACCAGCCGTCCGTCCACACGCGCCCGGACCGGGCCCAGCAGCGCGAAGTCCACGGCCATGGTGGCGCCCTCCCGCCTCTGAGACGCATCGACCACGGCCACCGTACGGGCCGGGGGCAAGGGGGTGCGTACGGGTAAGATCATCGATACTTCATGTCGGGTTCGCCTCCGGGGCCGGGCCGGTGGCTACGGTCGGACGCCATGAGTGTGCTGCCCCGCTGGGCCGATCCCGCCGTTCCCGCCGCCGACCTCGATCCGCAGGGGCTCAGCCGCCGGGGCATCCTGAAGCGGGCCGGGCTGTTCGGCGCAGCGTTCGCGACGGCAAGCGCCCTGCCCGGCGCGGCTCCCGCGGCCGCGGGCGGATCGCGCCCGGCCGACGACCCGGAGCTGGTCTACCTGGTCGGCGACCACCACGTGCATACCCAGTACAGCCACGACGCGAAGTACACGCTGAACCAGGCGGCCCGGCGCGGCGCGCAGTTCGGGCTCGACTGGATGGTTTGCACCGAGCACAGCAACCTCGGCCACGACGCGATCGGCGCGGCCCTCGAGCACGCCGACATCGTGGCCGCCCGGGCCGAGAACCCCCGCCTGCTGATCTTCCAGGGTCTCGAGTGGTATATCCCGGGGGCCGAGCACGCGACCGTCTTCACCGCGCCCGGCGAGCACGAGGTCGAGCTGCTGCGGCAGTTCGAGCGCACGTGCGACGGCAAGCTGCTCGGCCGCACGGACGGCACCGCGGCCAACGAGGCCCTGGCGGTGGCCGCCATCAAGTGGCTCGCCGCCCAGCCCCAGGACGTCCTCGCGCTGGCCAACCACCCGTCCCGGCTCGGCATCGACTCGCCGCACGAGCTGCGGGCCTGGCGCGACGCCGCCCCCGCGGTCATGATCGGCATGGAGGGCGCCCCGGGCGCTCAGGGGGCCGCCCTGCCCGGTCTGCGCGGCGCGAACAGCATCCGCGGCGAATACGAGAACAAGCCCTCGGCCCAGTCGTACGCGGGCTACCCGCCCGAGGCGTACGTGACGTACGGCGGTTTCGACTGGATGACGGCGACCGTCGGCGGCCTGTGGGACGCGCTGCTGGCCGAGGGCCGGCTGTTCACGATCACCAGCAACTCGGACAACCACCGGACGGTCCGCGACACCCTGCGCAACGGCGACTACCCGCCCGGGGCCACGTTCGACAGCCTCGGCAAGGTGCCCGACCCGCTGGAGACCGGCGTCGCGCAGCCGGGCAGCGACTTCTGGCCCGGCCAGTTCAGCCGTACGCACGTCGGCGTGACCCGGTACGGCTACCGCGAGGTGCTGGCCGGGCTGCGGGCCGGCCGCGTCTGGGTCGACCACGGCCAGCTCGTCGACGGCCTCGACGTGCGGCTGACCTCGGCCCGGGGCGGGTCGGCGACGCTGGGCGGCCGGCTGCGCGTGCGCCGCGGCGACCGCCTCACGCTGACCGTCACCGTGGACAGCGCCACCCGCCCGAACTTCCACGGCGTCCTGCCCCGGCTGGCCCACCTCGACGTGATCCGGGGCGCGGTCACCGGCCGCCCGGCCGACCCCGACTCGTGGCGGGCCCCGCAGACCCGCGTGGTCGAGACGGCCGACGTGTCTCGCCGCAGCGGCCGCTACACCGTCCGGATCCCGCTGGCCCCGGCGACCGGCCCGGGATACGTACGGCTGCGGGGGTCCGACGGCAACCGGCACGGCGCGGGTCTGCTCGGCGCGCGCGTCGACCCGCACGGCCCGATCGCCCACCCGCCGGGCGACGGCGACCCGTGGCTGGACACCTGGCTCTACACCAACCCGATCTTCATCGACGTGGCCTGAGCCCGGCCCGCTACCGTCGCCGGCGGCGGGCCCGCTGGCGGCACGTGGGCCCGCAATAGCTGGGCGGCCGCCCGGTGGGCCGCGGCTGCAGGGCGGCGCCGCACTCCTGGCAGGCCGTGGTTTCGTGACCTCGATCCCGGGTGCTGTCACGAAAGGTGGGCTCTTTCGTGACCACGCTCGCCAGCAGCGCGTGCACGAGCCGGCTGCCGCGAGCCCGGTCGGGGTGCGCCGAGCGCAGCGCGGCGCCACCGGCGATCAGCGCGGCCAGGTCGTCGGCCCGCACGTCACGGCGGACGACGCCGGCCCGGATCGCGTTGCCCAGCAGGCGTTGCTGGGCCCGGCCGAACCGCTGGGTCGCCGCTCCCAGCGTGGCGTGCGGCCAGCCGCGGTCGCCGGCCAGGGTGTCGCAGATGAGCTTGCGGCCGGCCGACTTCTCGATCACTTCGAGCAGGAAGCCGGACAGCGCCTCGGCCGGGCCGGCCTGGGCCGCCCACCGCTCGGCGGCCGCGGTGAAACCGTCCACCTGCTCGGCCAGCACCGCCTCGAGCAGGAACTCCTTGCTGGGGAAATGCCGATAGACCGTGCCCGCGCCGACCCCGGCCCGGCGGGCGATCCGGCCCAGCGACACGTCCAGCCCCTCGGCGGCGAAGACGTCGGCCGCGGCGCGCAGCACGAGCTCCCGGTTGCGGCGGGCGTCGGCCCGGACCGGTGCATCTGTCATGTCACGAAAGCCTTGTCGGTGTGAGCGAAGCGGGCGGAGCATTCCGTCTCATGTCAGTAAACACTCCCGTTCTTGTCACCGGCGCCACCGGCAAGCAGGGCGGCGCCACCGCCCGCAGGCTGCTGGCCCAGGGCCGCCCGGTGCGGGCCCTCGTCCGCGACCCGGCCACACCCGCGGCGGCCACGCTGGCCGCGGCCGGCGCCGTCCTCGTGCGCGGTGACTTCGACGATCCGGCGAGCCTGCCCCCGGCTCTCGACGGGGTGGCCGCCGTCTTCGCGGTGCCGCCGGTGGCGTTCGGCCCGGCCGGGGCCGGCACCGAGCTGGAGGCCCGGCGGGGCCGGGCGCTGATCGACGCGGCCGCCGCGGCCGGCGTCGAGCAGGTGGTCCTCAGCACCGTCGCCTCGACGTCGAGGGGCGAGCCCGGCTCGGCCGGAAAGGGCCTGATCGAACAGCACCTCCGGGAGACCGTCGCGCGGCCCACGGTGCTCCGCCCGGTGCGCTTCATGAGCAACTATCTCGGCGGCGTGGCCGGCATCGACGGCATCGTCGACGGGGTGCACCGGCACCTGTTCGCGCCGCACGAGCCCATGCAGGTCATCGCGGTCGAGGACATCGCCGAGTTCGCCGCGCTCGCCTTCGCCGACCCCGAACGGTTCGCCGGGCGCACACTGGAGCTGGCCGGGGATCAGCCGACCCCGGTCGAGGCGGCCGCCCTGATCAGCGAGGCGACCGGCGTTCCGGTCCGCTACGAGGAGCTGACCGAGGACGAGGCGGCGGCTCTGGGGCCGGTGGTGGCCCGGGCCCGGAAGAGCCGGCAGGGCTGGCACGCCGACGTCGAGGCGCTGCGCGTCATTCACCCCGGCCTGCGCACCCTGGCCCAGTGGCTCAACGAGTCGGGTGCCGCGGCGATCCGGTCCCACCTGCGCGGTGCCTGATACCGCAGGGCGTCGGCGCATTCCGGCTCCGGCGGCAGCACGGCCATGCTGATCACTGCGTCGACGAAGGTGTCCCACAGACGCTTCATGACTCACTCCTCGATCAGCCCGACCAGGCTCGGTGCCGGTAAGACCATAACCTCAAATCCCATAGTCTTACTAGGCTATTGGGGTGCGTCGGCCGGTCGGGTTCGGCCGGTCGGAGTGGTGGTGTTGTTCCCCGCCGCCGCGCGGCGGGCCGCGATCGGCAGCGCAACGATGAGCAGGACGCGGCGCCAGCAACTGTGGACGAGGCGGATCAGCTGCCGGCCCGGGCCGATCGTTGAGCGTCAAACGGCCTGTCAAACACCGGCGGCGTCTGATGAGTGCGGAGCCCGGGAGACGCCCGGGACCGCACAAGTCAGGAGCGAACCGTGCCCGTGTTCATGGACATTCACCACGTCGAAGGTGGCGTCACGGCGAAGGACGTCGCGGCCGCGCACGAGGCCGACCTGGCCACCCAGGGGGAGTATGGGGTCGAATACCTGAAGTACTGGGTGGACGAGGAGGCGGGGAAGATCTTCTGCTTGGTCGAGGCGCCCGACGCGGAGGCGGCCGGCACCGTGCACCGCAAGGCCCACGGCCTGGTCGCCGACGAGATCTATCCGATCAGCGCCCAGGGCTGACATGGGCCTGGCCGTGCACCTGCTCGGGTCCCCGTGGGTCGACCGGTCCGACGGGGTCTCGTATCAGGTGCGCAGCCGCAAGAGCTGGGCCCTGCTGGCCTGTCTGGTGCTCAGCGAGCGGCCCCTGACCCGGTCCCGGCTGGCCGGCCTGCTCTACGCCGAGGCCGACGATCCTTTGCGGGCCCTGCGCTGGGGGCTGGCCGAGATTCGCCGCGCCCTCGGGGTGGAGGTCGACGGCGACCCTGTCCGGCTGCGGCTGCCGCCGGGTGCGGTCGTCGATGTCGATGTGCTGCGGCACGGCTCCTGGGCGGCCGCGGTCGAGCTGCCGGGCCTCGGCGCCGAGCTGCTCGACGGGGTCACGGTCAAGAGCGCTCCCGCGTACGAGTCGTGGCTGCTCTCCGAGCGCCGCCGGATAGCCGCCGCGGCCGAGGCGATCCTGCACGAGGCCGCGCTGGGCCGGCTGGCCGCGGGCGACCTGACGGCGGCGCGCGACCTCGCCGTACGGGCGGCCGGCATGAACCCGCTCGATGAGAACCATCAAGCCCTGGTGATCCGGCTGTATCGGCTGGCCGGCGAGGACCGGGCGGCCGAACAGCAGTACGCGGCGGTCACCGAGCTCTTCGCCCGCGAGCTCGACGCCCGGCCCGGCATCGCGGTGCGGGCCGCGCTGGCGACGACACGCGAGTCCCACCAGGAGGCCGACGACGCGTCGCTCGAGGCGATCGTCGAGTCGGGCGCGGCGGCGATCTCGGCGGGCTCGGTCGAGACCGGCGTCCGCTCGTTGCGGACCGCCGTCCGGCTGGCCGACCGCGCCGGGTCGACGCGGTGGCGGCTCGCGGCCCGGCTCCGGCTGGCCGAGGCCCTGATCCATTCGCTGCGCGGGCTCGACGAGGAGGGCCTGGCCATCCTGCACGAGGCCGACCGGCTGGCGCTCGCCGCGGACGACCGGGCCGCCGCCGCGCGGGCCCGGGCCGAGATCGGGTACGTCGACTTCCTGCGCGCCCGCTACGACCGGGCCGAACGATGGCTGACCGAGGCCCTGGCCGCCGGGGAGGACTCGCCCGCGGTCGTCGCCCGGGTGAGCACCTATCTCGGCTCGGTGGAGAGCGACCGCGCTTCCTACCCGCGGGCCCGGGAGCGGCTCGAGCAGGCGATCGGGCTGGCCGCCGACGCGCGCACCGAGGCGTACGCGCTGTCCATGCTGGGCCGGGTGCACCTGCTCACCGGGGACCTGACCGCGGCCGCCGCGCGTCTCGACGAGTCGATCCAGGTCGCGTCGCGGGACCATTGGCTGGCCTTCCTGCCCTGGCCGCAAGCCATGCGCGGCGAGACCCTCCTGGCCGCGGGCGACCCTGCCGCCGCGGCCCGGATGCTGCGCCAGGCGTTCGCCCGGGCCTGCCAGCTCGGCGACCCCTGCTGGGAGGGGATGGCGGCCCGGTCGCTGGCCCTGGTCGCCGAGGCGGAAGGGCACAGCGGGCGGGCGTTCGAGCTGCTGGCCGACGCGCGCGCCCGGTCCAACCGCCTGGCCGACCCGTACGTGTGGCTCGACGCGCACATCCTCGACGCGCAGTGCACGCTCGGCCGCCGGCACGGGCACCCCGACACGCCGGTGTGGATCGACACACTGCGCCGTCTGGCCTCCCGTACGGGAATGCGCGAGATGACCGTCCACGCCCTGCGACACAGCGGCGACCTGGACGCCGCCGACCTGATGAACGCCGTCGAGTGATTGCTGTCATCGCCGGCGGTGACATCGGGCTCTGCCGGGATCGGCCGCGTCACCGCAAGGTCGTGGGCATGTGGAGAAATTTGGTTCTGATGGGTGTTGCCCTGGTGACCGCGTCGACGGCCGGCGCGGCGCCCAAGCCGGAACTGCAGCGCGACGCCGACGCGATCGTCCGGGCCGGGGCGGCCGGTGTGCTGGCCGAGGTGCGGACCGGCACCCACACGACCGTCGTCCGCAGCGGACCGGTGCCCTGGAACGCCTACCACCGCATCAACAGCACGACCAAGATCTTCACGGCGACGACCGTGCTGCAGCTCGTCGGCGAGGGCCGGCTGAGACTCACCGACACCGTCGAGCAGCTGCTGCCCGGGGTGGTGCAGGGCAACGGCCACGACGGGCCGAAGATCACCGTACGGCAGCTGCTGCAGCACACGAGCGGCCTGCCCGAGAGCGCCGAAGAGCTGCCGATCAACCAAGCCCGTACGGCGGAAGGTTTTGCCGCCGCGGGATGACGGTCGTCAAGTCGCTCGGGCCCGGCCAGCCACCGGCCGACGTGACCTCATCGACCACGCGTAGTGCCGACCGGCAGGCGCACCACCTGGTCGGTGAGCCGGGCCCGCTCGGCCGCCCACACCACGCGGTGGGTGGCCAGGCTCTCGGCCGGGTCGGAGAGCAGCGCCGAGTCGTCGCCGGTGGCCACCGCCCGCAGGAAGGCGTCGACCAGGCCCTCGTCGCCGCCGCCGTGGCCGTCGGCGGCGGACGGGCCGCTCTCCGTGGCGGAGTCGAGGATCTCCTCGCGGCCGGTCAGGAAGTCCAGGTGACGCACCGTGCGGCCGTCGCCGTCGAGATAGCCGTGCGTGCCCTGCAGCCGGGTGCGGCGGTGTTCCATCGGGGTGAACGCGCTGACCGTGAACGAGCAGGTCGCGCCGTCGGGGAAGGCCATGTTGACCACCTGGTGATCGACCACGTCGTTGTCGCAGGCGTAGACGCAGCGCCCGTACGGGCCGTCGCGCAGAGCGTCCTCGACGGCCGTGGCGGTGGCGGTCGGGGTGACCGCACCCAGCGGCCAGAAGTGCTCGTCGGGGTCGGCCAGCGCCTGCGCGTAGCGGCGTTTGGCCGAATAGGGGCACGTCGGCTCGACCGGGCAGTCCAGGCAGCGCTCGGTCGCCCCGGCCGGCCGCTCGGCGGCGCGGAAGTGCGACAGGCTGCCGAACGAGCTGACCCGGTCGGGGAGCTGCTCGAACAGATACATCAGCCAGTCGATGTCGTGGCAGCACTTGGTCAGCAGCAGCGGCCCGGACAGCTCGGTGTTGCGCCAGTGGCCGCGCACGAACGAGTGCGCGAAGTGCCACCAGCCGACCGGCTCCAGGTGCTGCACGCTGACCAGCTTGCCGATCCGGCCCTCGGCCAGCAGCGACTTCAACAGCCGGGTGTACGCCGTGTAGCGCAGCACGTGGCAGACGGCGGTGATCACCTTGTTGCGCCGGGCCGCGTCCACGATCGCGGCGGCGTCCTCGTCCGTCGGGGCCAGCGGTTTCTCGATGAGCAGGTGATAGCCCAGGTCGGCCAGCCGGACGGCCGGGTCGCGGTGCATCCGGTCCTGGGTGGCCACGATGGCTGCGTCGGCCGCGCGGGGCCGGTCGGCCAGGCCGGTCCACGAGTCGAAGACCAGGGAGGGCTCGACACCGAACTCGGCCGCGGCCGCGGCGCGCCGCCCGGGGTCGGGCTCGGCCACGGCCACCACCCGGGCCGCGCCGGTGCTGACCGCGTGCCGGGCGTAGGCCTGGCCCCGGAGGCCCGCACCGACGAGAGCTAGAGTCACCGCAGACATGGTGTCCCTTCGGCAAGTTATCCAGGACTCCATCTAAAGGCCTCGGGGACGGAAGCTCAAGGGGCAGGGGCGGAAGCTCAAGGGGGCGGGCGTGACGGCACACCTGAACGGCGGGGACCTGTCCCGGCTGCGGCAGCTCAACGCGGAGTCGGTGATGCGGGTGCTGCGCGACGAGCGGCCGCAGACGCTGACCGAGCTCGCCCAGCGGGTCGGGCTGTCGCGCGCCTCGACCGAGGACGTCGTGCAGGAGCTGCTCGAGGTGGGCTGGGTGGCCGAGATGGAGCCGGCCGCGGGCGGGGTCGGCCGCCCGGCCCGGCGCTACCGGTTCCGGGCCGACGCCGGTCACCTGCTCGGCGTCGACGTCGGCGGGCACAAGGTGCTCGCGGTGATCACCGACCTCGACGGCACGGTCTGGCACAGCCGGCAGGTCGCGGTGACGCCCGAGCTGGGCCGCAGCGAGCGGCTGGCCGCGGTCGACAAGGCTGTCGCCGGGGTGCTGCGCTCGGCGGGCCTGACCGGCGAGGAGTTGTGGGGCGCCGGGGTGGCCACCACCGGCCTGGTCGACGGCACGGGCCGGGTGATGCTGTCCGAGGCGCTGACCGAGTGGACCGGCGTCGACCTGGCCGGTCATCTGCGCGACCGGGTCGGCGGGGCGGTCTGGGTCGAGAACGACTGCAAGGTCGCCGCGCTCGCCGAGACCTGGCGCGGCGTCGCCCGGCACGCCGCCGACATGGTCTTCATCCTGGCCGGCTGGCGCACCGGGGCCGGCCTGGTCATCGGCGGCAAGCTGCACCGCGGGTTCGGCAACGCGGCCGGCGAGATCGGCGCCCTGCCCGCGGCGGGCTGGCAGCGCGCGCCCGGGCACCTGCGGGCGTGGCTGCACGACGGCGACGTCTTCGCCGCGAGCCGGGCCGGCGACAAGGCGGCCACGGCGGCGCTGCGGCGCTATGTGAAGGACCTCGCGCAGGGCATCTCGGCGCTGGTGCTGACCCTCGACCCCGAGCTGGTGGTGATCGGCGGCGGCTTCTCGCGCTCGGCCGACGTGTTTCTCGAGCCGCTGCGGGCCGAGCTCGACCGCTGGTGCCTGCGCACGCCCGAGCTGCGCGTCTCGGTGCTGGCCGACGAGGGAGTGGCCCTGGGCGCGGCCAAGCTCGCGCTCGACATGAGCTCGCCGCAGCGCTTCGCGCGCAATCGAGATTGAGCGTTTGCCGGTCATCCCTTGTGAGTCATGGATGACGTGCATTAATTTCCATGCACCCCATGATAATTCCCGGCATCGATCTTTTGAGGCGATGAGATGCGCACCTTCATGCGAGTAGGTGCTGCCCTGCTGGCGGCAGGGCTGGCACTGTCAGGTTGCTCCGGCGGCGACGGCGACGATGACGGCGAGGCGGACGGCAACGTCACGCTGACCTACGCGGTGTGGGACCAGAACCAGAAGGCGGCCATGCAGGAACTGGCGGCCGACTTCACCCGCACCCACCCGACCACCACCATCGACGTCCAGCTGACCCCGTGGGAGGGCTACTGGACCAAGCTCAAGGCGGCGGCCACCGGCGGCGCGGCCCCCGACGTGTTCTGGATGAACGGGCCGAACTTCCAGCTCTACGCGGCCAACGGCGTGATCGCGCCCAACGCCGAACAGGCGGACATGTCGGTCTATCCCAAACCGCTGGTCGACCTCTACACGTACGAGGGAAAGAATTTCGGTCTGCCCAAGGACATGGACACCGTGGGCGTCTGGTTCAACAAGAAGCTCTTCGACGCCAAGAAAGTGCCCTATCCGAAGGACGGGTGGACCTGGGCCGACTTCCAGGACGCGGCGGCCGAGCTGACCGACGCCAAAACGGGTGTCTTCGGCGTCGGGGCCCCGCTGAGCAGTTTCCAGGAATACCAGTACGACACCATCGCGCAGGCCGGCGGCTTCGTCATCTCGCCCGACGGCAAGAAGTCCGGATACGACGACCCGAAGACGATCGCCGGGCTCAAGTTCTGGACCGACCTGATCGCGAACAAGCATTCGCCCGACCTCAAGACGATGACCGACACCGTGCCGCTGCAACTGTTCGAGGCGGGCAAGCTCGCCATGTATTGGGGCGGCTCCTGGAACGTCGGCGAGTTCACCGGCAACGACTACACCAAGGACAAGGTCGACGTCGCACCGCTGCCGAAGGGCGAGAAGCAGGCGACCATCATTCACGGCGTGGCCAACGTCGTCGGGGCCAAATCCGAGCACCCGAAGCAGGCCTGGGAGTTCGTGAAGTATCTCGGTTCCAAGCCGGCCGCCGACATCCTCGGGAAGAAAGGACCCATTCCCGCGTACGAGGGAACGCAGTCCGACTGGGTCAAGGCGCACCCGGACCTGAATCTCCAGACCTTCCTCGACGCGGTCGACTACGCCGTTCCGTACCCGGTCTCGAAGAACACCGCGGCCTGGAACGAGGCGGAGCTGACCCATCTGACCAAGGCGTGGTCGGGCGAGCAGCCGGTCGACCGGGCCGCCACCGACCTCGCGAAGACGATGAACGACCTGCTCGCCAAGGAGTGAGCGGGTGACACGACGGCGGGACCGGATCACCGAGGCGTTGTGGGCGTACGCGTTCATCGCTCCGATCGCGCTCGGACTGGGCGTCTTCTATCTCTGGCCGGTGTTGCAGACGGCGTATTTCTCCTTCACCGAATGGGGCGCGTTCGGCGGCCACGAATGGTCGGGCGCCGACAACTACGTCCGGCTGATCCACGACTCCGAGGTGGGCCGGGCGCTGGTCAACACGATCTCGTACACCGTGCTCGGCCTGGTCTCGATCCCGCTCGCCGTCGTCTTCGCCGCGCTGCTCAACCGGAAGATGCGCGGCGCCGGCGTCTATCGCACCCTGTTCTTCCTGCCCGTGGTCACCATGCCGGTCGCCGTGGCGATGGTGTGGCGCTGGCTCTACAACGGCGACTACGGCCTGATCAACTATCTGTTGTCGCTGGCCGGGATCGACGGCCCGAACTGGATCGCCGATCCTGCCACGGCCCTCTACGCCCTTGTGGTGATCGGCATCTGGAGCAGCCTCGGCTACAACCTGATCATCTTTCTGGCCGGCATGCAGGCCATCCCGGCCGAATACTACGAGGCGGCCGCGCTCGACGGGGCCGGCCCGGTGCGGCAGTTCTTCCGGATCACCCTGCCGCTGCTCTCGCCGACCGCGTTCTTCGTCTCGGTCATCTCGGTGATCGGCTCGCTGCAGCTGTTCGACCTGGTCTTCGTGATCGCCGGGTCGGGCGCGTCGGCGCGGGCCAACCCGGCCTACCCCCGGCTGCAGACCGTCGTCGCGCTCTTCTACGACCGGGCCTTCGTGACCAACGAGCGCGGCTACGCGGCCGCCATCGTCATGGTGCTTCTCCTGATCATCGCGGCGCTCACCCTCGTGCAGTTCCGGCTCCAGCGACGGTGGGTGCACTATGCCTAGCCGGTCCCGCGTGCTGTTGCACACCGTGCTGATCGCCGCGTCGCTGGTCATGGTGGCGCCGTTCGTGTGGCAGCTCGTCACGTCGCTGAAGTCGCTGAGCGAGGCCACCGCGGTGCCGCCCACGCTGCTGCCCAGCGGCCGGTGGGGCAACTACGGGCGGGTCTTCGACCTGCTGCCCTTCGGCGCCCAGTTCGGCAACACGGTGATCGTGGCCCTCGCCCGTACGGCCGGGCAGGTCTTGCTCTGCTCGATGGCGGCGTACGCCTTCGCGCGGCTGCGGTTCCCGGGCCGCAAGGTGCTCTTCGGGCTGTTCCTGTCGGTGCTCATGGTGCCGCCGCAGCTGTTCATCATCCCGCAGTATCAGATCATGTCGGCCCTGGGCTGGCTCAACACTCTGCAGGCGCTGATCGTGCCCGGCCTGTTCAGCGCGTTCGGCGTCTTCCTGCTGCGGCAGTTCTTCCTCGGGCTGCCCCCGGAGCTGGAGGAGGCGGCCCGCCTCGACGGCGCCGGACCCGTACGGATCTATTGGTCGATCATGTTGCCACTGGCCCGCCCGGGGCTGCTCGCACTGGCCGTGCTGGTGCTGCTGTGGTCGTGGAACGACCTGTTCTGGCCGCTGGTGGTCAACAGCGACCCCGACACCATGCCGCTCTCGGCCGGGCTGGCCTCGCTGCAGGGCCAGTTCCAGACCGACTATCCCGTGCTCATGGCCGGCTCCTTGCTCGCTTCGGTGCCGGTCATCGTCGTCTTCATCTTCCTGCAGCGGCAGTTCATCCAAGGCATCGCACAGACCGGAATAAAGGGGTGAGTAAATGAACGGGGGCTCTATCACCACACCAGCAGCTGTGACGCCGGCGCCTTCGACGAGAACGTGCTGCGGAGCTATCGCACGACCGAGAACATCTCGCTGGTGATGTGCATCTTCTATCTGCGCGACTTCCGCACCACGCCGATCAGTGCCGCCGCGCTGACCCAACTGCAAAACCAACTGGACACCGTACGGCGGGCGGGGTTGAAAGTCGTGCTGCGGTTCGCCTATTCCGACACCGACGACGCGGACGCCACCCCGGCCCAGGTCGTCGCGCACCTCGATCAGCTCGCGCCCTATTTCCAGCGCAATGCCGACGTGATCTCGGTCGTGCAGGCCGGCTTCATCGGCACGTGGGGCGAATGGTGGGACACCCGAAACTTCGGCGACGAAGGGGTGATCAGCGCGCAGAACTGGGCCGACCGCAAACGGGTCACGGACAAACTGCTGAGCGTGCTGCCCTCCTCGAGAGCGATCCAACTCCGTACGCCGAAATTCAAACGCACCATGTACGGCACCGGGGCCGTCGCCCGGATCGGGCATCACAACGACTGCTTCCTGGCCAGCCCGGACGACTTCGGCACCTATGAGAACCCGGCCGTCGAATACCCGTATCTGCAGCAGGACACGCGCACCAATCCGATGGGCGGCGAGACGTGCGTGGTGAACCCGCCGCGCTCGCAATGCCCGACCGCCGTCTCGGAGCTGTCCGGCTTCCACTGGTCGTACCTGAACGTCAATTACAACCCCGATGTGATCGCGGGCTTCGCGGCGGGCGGCTGCCTCAACGACATCAAGCGCAAACTCGGCTATCGGCTGACGCTGGTCAACGGCACCTACCCGTCGAGCGCGAGTCGCGGGGGACCGCTGGCGATCAGTGTCGGGCTCCGCAACGACGGCTGGGCCGCGCCCTACAACCCGCGAGCCGTACGGCTGGTGCTGCGGTCGGCGGCCACCGGGGCGATCACCCGGATCCCGCTCAACGCCGACCCGCGCACCTGGCAGCCGGGCGCCCTGACCCTGGCGCAAACGGTCATTGTGCCCTCCTCGCTGACCCCCGGGTCGTACCGGCTGCTGCTGGAACTGCCCGACCCGCTGCTGCCGGCCCGCGCCGAATACTCCATCCGGCTCGCCAACGAGGGCACGTGGGAAGCCGCGACCGGATTCAACAACCTGAACGCCACGGTCACCGTTCGCTGACAATGATCATGTGTCTCTCACTCGACGGCGGTTGCGGCTGGCCCTGATCCTGGGGTCGCTCAGCGGCTTCGGGCCGCTCACGATCGACATGTATCTGCCGGCGCTGCCGGGCATGGCCGACGACCTGCGCACCAGCCCGTCGCTGGTGCAGCTGACCCTGACGGTGTTCGTCGTCGGCCTGGCCGTCGGGCAGGTGATCGTCGGGCCGCTGTCGGACGCCTGGGGCCGGCGTCGCCCGCTGCTCACCGGCATCACGCTCTATCTGGCCGGATCGCTGTGGTGCGCGCTGGCCCCGACCGTCGAGTGGCTGATCGCCGGGCGGATCGTGCAGTCGCTGGGCGCGGCGGCGGGCATCGTGCTGGCCCGGGCCATCGTCCGCGACCTGTTCGAGGGCACAGCCATGACCCGGTTCTTCTCGACCCTCATGGTCGTCAACGGGGTGGCGCCGATCCTGGCCCCCGTGCTCGGCGGCTTCCTGCTGACGGTCACCACCTGGCGGGCAGTGTTCCTCGTGCTGGCCGCGATCGGGCTGACCCTGCTGGTCGCGGTGCTGTTCACGTTGCCCGAGTCGCACCACGCGCGCTCCCATCCGCGGGGCACGCTGCGCGCCTTCCGCACCCTCGTCACCGACCCGCACTACATGCGCTACGTGCTGGCCGCGGCGCTGATGTTCGCCGCCGTGTTCGCGTACATCTCCGGGTCGTCGTTCGTGCTGCAGGAGGCGTACGGGCTCACGGCTCAGCAGTTCAGCCTGGTCTTCGGGCTCAACGGGCTCGGCATCGTGCTGCTCGGCCAGGTCAACGGCATGCTCGTCGGCCGGGTCGCGGGGGAGCGCGCGCTGCTGCGGATCGGGCTGACGGTGGCCACCCTGGCCTCGGCCGGGGTGCTGGCCTGCGCCGTGCTCGACCTGCCGCTGCCGTTCCTGCTGGCCGGCCTGTTCCTGGTGGTGTCGATGCTCGGGCTCGTGCTGGCCAACGCGACGTCGCTGGCCCTGGACGGGCACGGGTCGGCCGCCGGATCCGCCTCGTCGCTGCAGGGGCTGCTGCAGTTCCTGGTGGGCGGGCTGGCCGCCTCGGCGATGACCCTGCCGGGGACGGTGACCGCGGTCGCGATGGGCACCACCATGCTGGCGTGCTCGGCGGCGGCCCTCTTCGTGGCGGTCCGCGGACGGGGCAGCGCGGGCTGACCCGACGGGGCATCCTCATTGGATGACATCGATGCGACGCAAGCTGGCGACGGTGATCTCCCTCGCCCTGATCGGCGCTCTGGTCCCGCTCGCCGCACCCGCTTCGGCCGCACCCCCCGGCGACATCGTCGAGGACGTCTGGGTGGAGGTCCCGCTCGACTCCGACGGCGACGGGGTGCGCGACCGGGTCCATCTGAACATCACCCGGCCGGCCTCGGACCAGAAGGTCGGCTCGATCGTGCTGCCCACCCCGTACGCGGGTCCCGGTGTCGACGTGCCGTATCCCAGCGTCGACGTCGACCGGCTGCCCCAGGAGACCCCGGCCGCCGGGCTGGCCGACGTCATGCGGGGCGCGGCCAAGCGCGGCCAGGGCAAGGCGGTCGCGGCCTTCCGGCACTACACGAACCGCGGCTACGCCATCATCACCGCGGACAGCCTCGGCACAAACCTGTCGACCGGCTGCCCCGACACCGGCGGCAAGGACGAGACCGCCGCCATGCGGGCCGTCGTCGACTGGCTCGATCGCAAGGGCCGCGCGTACGACGCCGCGGGCAAGCCGGTCACCGCGACCTGGTCGCTGCGCCGGGTGGCGATGAGCGGAGTCTCCTACAACGGCACGCTTCCGATCATGGCCGCCATCACCGGCAAGTCCGCCCTCAAGACGATCATCCCGATGTCCGCCGTCACCAGCTGGTACGACTACTACCGCGCGAACGGCCTGGTCGTGGCCCCCGGCGGCTGGCAGGGCGAGGACCTCGACGTCATGTCGAAATACATCCTCACCCGCGAGAATCCCGAGGTCTGCGCGGCCGCGATGGACCGGCTGACCCGCATCCAGGACAGGGTCACCGGCGACTACTCCCGAGTGTGGGCCGAACGCGACTATACGGCGCAGGCGGGGAAGATCCAGGCCAGCGTCTTCGTGGCCCAGGGTCTCGCCGACTGGAACGTCAAGCCCAAGCAGGGCATCCAGCTCTGGTCCGCGCTCCGGGGCGACCGCAAGCTCTGGCTGTACGACGGCGGGCACGGCAGCCCGCAGTCGCAGGAATTCAGCGACGCCGTCGACCGGTGGATCGACCACTACATCTACGGCACCGACAACGGCGTCAACCGCGAGCCGCGCGTGACCCTCGAGGACGCCGACGGGACCGTCACCGAGCGCACGACGTCGTGGCCGGTGCCCGGAACCCGTACGGCTTCGTTGCCGCTCACCGCCGGCCCCGCTACGTTCACCGACAACGGCCGCACGCAGACGGTCGAGCAGCTGATCGCCGCCGAATCGCCCCACCGGCTCGTCTACCGCTGGCCCACCCTGCCCCGCGACGTGCGGCTCAGCGGCACCCCGTACGTGGATCTGAAGGTCAGCATCGACAACCGCACGGCCGCCAACCTGACCGCGGTGCTCGTCGACTACGGCCCTTCGGGCGCCGACCCGGTCATCGTCACCCGCGGCTGGATCGACCCGCAGAACCGCGCCTCGAAGTCCCACTCGCTTCCCGTCGTGCCCGGCAAGAAGTACAAGATCCGCTGGGACATGCAGCCCGAGGATTATGTCTTCAAGGCCGGCCACCAGATCGGCGTAGCCCTCCTGTCCACCGACTACGACTACACGCTGCGCCCCCTGCCCGGCACCCAGATCACCATCGACCCCACCGCCAGCCGCCTCGACCTCCCCATCGTGGGCGGCCGCCAGGCCCTCGGCTTCTGACCCAACACCCGGGGCGCCCCCTCGACGGGGCGCCCCGGCTACCTTGACGCCCATGCGCCGAGGCCGCCGAGATCGCCCTCGCACCCATCGCACATCTCGACGGGCCTGACCGCCACCTGCGGCTCCTGGTCGACCACCGCGAAGACTTGGTCGCCGAACGCACCCGGGCCATCAACCGGCTTCGTTGGCACCTGCACGAACTCGTCCCGGAGTGGACCCGGCAGCCCGTTCTCTCGACCGCGTCACCAACCTGGACCGCGAGTTTGGCCTGCCCTAGCGCGAAGTGGGCGTCGTCTACGACCGAGCGGCGACCGCCACGTGTTCGACTTCGCGGGTCCTGGGTCGACGAGGAAACGAGACCGTGTGCCGGGAACAGGGTGTTTGATCGACTGATCATGCGCGCATTGATTGTGGATCACACATCGTCCTCCGGCGTCACCCTTGGCGTGGCGCCGGAACCGGTCCCTGGCCCCGGTGAGGCCCTGGTCAAGGTCGAGGCGTTCGCCCTGAACGCCGGCGACCTGGCCACCGCGAGCGGCCTGGCCGACGGCAGCGTCCCGGGCTGGGAGGCCGCCGGCCGGGTCGTCGAGGCCGCGGCCGACGGGTCGGGGCCGGCCGTTGGCACGCTGGTTACGACGTTCGGCGACGGCGGGGCCTGGGCGGAGTTCAGGGCCGTCAGCACCGCGATACTCGGCGTCGCCCCGCCCGATGCCGACCTGGCAGCCATCAGCACCGTGCCGATCGCGGCGAACAGTGCCCTGCGCGCCCTGCGCCGAGCCGGTCCGACGCTGGGCCGGCGCATCATGGTCACCGGCGCCACCGGCGGCGTGGGGCGCTTCGCGGTTCAGTTGGCCCGGCTCGGCGGCGCCCGGCCCGTCGCGGTGACGAGGTCGGCCCGGCGCTTCTCGGACGAGCTGCGCGGGCTGGGCGCCGAGGTCGTGGTGGCCGATCCGGCCGACTACGACGACACCGTGCACGCCGTCATCGACACCGTGGGCGGGGCTCTGCTCGTGCGCGCGTTCGACCGGCTGGCCGACGGCGGTGTCCTTGTCTCGCTCGGGCACCTTGCCACCGAGGGCGAGTCTTTCCCGTACGCCGCCTTGATGGCCGATCCCCAGCGCAACAACCGCAGCATCGTCAGCTTCCACCAGTTCGACGGCTCGCCCCTGCCGCCCGATTTCGCCTGGCTGAACGAGCAAGTGGCCCGGGGCACGCTGCAGCCCTCCATCAGCTGGCGCGGCTCCTGGCGCCGGGCCGGCGAGGCGATCGACGCCCTGCGCCAGGGCACGCTGCACGGCAAGGCGGTCGTCGAGGTCGACTGAGCGCGGGCGGCCACAGTAATCGCACAACCAGACTGAGTGCGGGGCGGCCACAGTAATCCCACAACCGGACCGGGCCAAACTACCGCGAGTTCACCCGACTCGAGGAGCGCGTGTGCCCGGATCGAAGACCACGGTGCTGGTGGCCGACAGTCAGCCGCTCATCCGGGGTGGCCTGGCCGCCCTGATCACGGCGGCGCCGGGTGTCGAGGTGGCCGGGCAGGCGGCCGACGGGGTGGAGGCGGTGCGGCTGGCCCGGGCGCTGCGGCCCGACGTGGTGCTGATGGACGTGCACCTGCCCGAGCTGGACGGGCTCACGGCGACCGCCCGCATCCTCGACGGCGAGCCCGGCCCGGCCCCGCGGGTCATCATCCTGACCACGCTCGACGTGGACGAGCACGTGGCCGAGGCGTTGCGCTGCGGGGCCAGCGGGTTCCTGCTCAAGGAGATCTCGCCGGAGGGCCTGCTCGACGCGATCCGGATCACCGCCGGGGGCGGCCGGTTGTTCGCGCCCAGCGTCGTCCGGCGGCTCGTCGAGGCGTACGTGGGAATGCCGGCCCGGCCCGGCGCCCACGCCGACCTGGCCGAGCTCACCACGCGCGAGCTGGAGGTGTTGCGGCTGGTCGCCACGGGCGCGGGCAACGAGGCGATCGCCGAGACGCTGTTCATCGGCGAGGCCACGGTCAAGACGCATCTCAACCGGCTGATGACCAAGCTCGGGCTGACCAGCCGGGCCCAGGTGGTCGTGCTCGCCTACGAGACCGGCCTGGTCACCCCGGCGGCCGGGCGATGACCGGTCTCGCGCCACACCTCGAGGGCCTGTTCCTCGGCGGCGCGAGCCTCGGCCGGGCGGTTGCGAGCAAGGTCCAGTTCGGCCCGTACGGTCCACGCCTCACCCTCGACGATCCGGTAGCCGTGCTCCTGGCAGCCGGTCAGCGCGCGCCGCACCAGGGAGTCGGCCTCCGTGGTGTTGCCGAGCCGGTGTTCGGCGGCGGCCATCCCGACCAGCGCCCGCAGGCCCGGCAGCGGACTGGTCGCGTGCTCGGCGTGCGCGGCGGCCCGGCGGAAACAGTCCAGGGCCGTACGGGTGTCGTGCTGTTCCAGATGCAGGGCGCCCAGCTCGCACAGCATCTCGGCCTGCTGCCGCTCGTCGCCCGCCACCTGCACGAGCACCAGGGCGTCGCGGGCGTGGCGCAGCGCCCGGTCGGGGTCGGTCTCGATGCGGGCCAGCACCCCCAGCGCGTACGCCTCGCTGCCGCCGTCGCCCGCCTCGCGGGTCAGCGTCAGGGCCTCCTCGAGCAGCGTGCGGGCCTCGTCGGCGCGGCCCAGCGACCACAGCGCGGTGGCCAGGTTGTTGAGCGCGTTGGCGACCGCCGGGCGCGCGTCCATCGCCCGGAACAGCTGCAGCGCGCGGCCGTGCAGCTCGGCCGCGCGGGCCAGCTGACCCAGCTCGACGACCACGATCCCGAGGTTGCCGAGGGTGGCCGCCGTCCCGGCGACGGCGCCGATCGCCTCGGTGATCTCGAGGGCCTGCTCCAGATAGGAGACGGCGACGGCGGGACGGCCGATCTCGCTGTAGCTGCGGCCGAGCCCGCCCAGCGTCTGGGCCTCGCCCTCGCGCCAGCCGCACCGGCGGCACAGCTCCAGCGCCCGCAGCTGCTGCTCGATCGCGTCGGGCGCGCGCCGTTCGGTGGCCAGCTGGGCCAGGCCGCGGGCCATCACCGCCTGGGCGAACTGGTCGCCGTGGCGCTCGGCCGCCGCCAGCCCGGCCTGGGTCAGCGCCCGCCACTCGGTGTGGTGGTCGCCGTGCCAGAGGTAGCCGCGCAGCGCGTCGGCCAGCAGCCAGGCGTGCGGCCCGGTGCCGGCCACCGCGACCAGGTTGGCCCGCTCGTCGTCGAGCCAGCGCAGGGCCTCCTCGCGGTCGCTCGCCGGGTCGGCCGGGGCCATCTGCCAGATGTGCGGATAGAGCAGCCGGGTGGCGGCTCGCGCCCGGGTCAGATACCAGTCGAGCAGCCTCGCCCGCTCCGCGTCGCGCTCGGGTTCGGGCAGCCGGGCCGCGTAATCACGCAGCAGGTCGTGCAGGGCGAACCGGCCGGGCCGGCGCTCCTCGAGCAGACCCGCGGCGGCCAGCGTGCCGAGCCCCGGGAAAGCCGCCTCGGTGAAGTCGTGCACCCGCGCCGTCCCGAGCAGCCGGAACAGCCGCCGGGCGGCGGGCGGCAGGGCGTCGTACGAGTGCCGGATCGCCGCCGCCACCCCGGCCCGCTCGTCACCGGGCAGCTCCAGCGCGGCCAGCCGATCCCCGCCGTCGAGGGCCGCCACCCGCTCGGCCAGGCTCGCCGAGGGCCGGGCGCAGACGATCCGCAGCGCCAGCGGCAGGTAGGCGCAGATCTCGGCCAGCCGCCGCGCGGCTTCCGGCTCGGCCCGCACGGTGTCTTCGCCGAGCAGCCCGGCCAGCAACCGTCCGGCCTGAGCCGCGGTCAGCGGCCCGAGCGTGACCGGCCGCGCGCCCTCCACGGCGACCAGCCCGGCCAGGCTGTCCCGGCTGGTCACGACCACGTGGCAGGAGGCGCTGCCGGGCAGCAGCGGGCGCACCTGGTCGGCCGAGCGGGCGTTGTCCAGCACGACGAGCATGCGCCGGTCGGCCAGCCGGGTCCGGTACGCCGCAGCGGCCTCCTCGAGGGCGGCCGGCACCCGGTCGGCGGGCAGGCCGAGGGCCCGCAGCAGGGTGCCGAGCACGTCGAGCGGGTCGGCCGGGGCGCCGTCGGAGTAGCCGCGCAGGTCGACGAAGAGCTGCCCGTCGGGGAACCGCGCCCGCGACCGGTGGGCCCAGCGCCGGGCCAGGGCCGTCTTGCCGACTCCGGCGGTGCCCGTCACCACCGAGATGCCGGCCGGGGGACCGCCGTGCCGGCCGGAGTGCAGGTCCATCGCACGCAGGGCGTCCTCGCGACCCATGAAGTGCGCGACGTCGGCCGGCAGCTGGGCCGGCACGGGCGGTTCCGGGCTCGGCACCGGGGTCGCCGCCGGATCCTGCCGCAGCACCTGCAGGTAGGCCCCGTGCAGCTCGGGGCCGGGTTCCACGCCCAGCTCGTCGACGAGCCGGTCGCGGACCGTCCGATACGTGCGCAGCGCCTCGGCCTGGCGCCCGGCCCGGTCGAGCGCCTCGACGAGCAGGCCCTGCACCAGTTCGTCGAGCGGGTGCCGGCGGGCCGCCGCGGTGAGCAGCTCCACGGCCCGGCCCGGCTCGCCCAGACGCAGCAGGGTGCGGCCGAGCTCCGTGGTGGCGGTGAGCCGCTCACCCTCCAGTTGCGACACCACGGCGTCCAGGGTGAACTTCGGCGGCACGTCGTCGAGCGCCGGTCCACGCCAGACCGCGAGCGCCTCCGTAAGCAGCCCGGCACGCTCCCGGTCGCCCAGCTCCGGCCCGCGCGCGGCGGTCACGTGCGCGCGAAACCGCCGTACGTCTGTGCCGCCGTTGGGCATCTCGAGGAGATAACCGCTGGTCGGCCGCGTGACCCGGGCCGCCTCCCCGACGGTCTCGGCCAGCCAGCGCCGCAGCCGGTGCACGGCCACGGCGACGGTCGCCTCCCGGGCCGAGCCCTCCCACACCGTCTCGATCAGGGCCGCCGCCGACACTTCCTCGGTGGACACGGCGAGGGCGGCCAGCAGGGCCCGCAGCAGACCGCTGGGCGGGGCGTGCCACTCACCGTCGTGCCCCAGCCCGACGGTGCCGAGCACCCTGACCTCCACCGACATCTGTCGATCATCCACGGTCACGGTAAGAGATCGGTAATCGCCGCCTCGTAACGTCGCTCACCAGTACTCGTGCCGGACGAAAGGGGAGTGACATGAGCACGCACGCCGGAGGCCAGTCTTGGGGCCGCAAGGGTCAGACCTGGGGCTGACGAAGCCCTAGCATGACGGGGGACGGTGCCGCCCGGGACGTCGGGCGGCACCTTTTGCTATCTCGAGGGGTGTCGTGGCGACCTATCGCGAGCTGTTCGGCTATCGGGAGTTCCGCTTCCTGTACGGCGGTCAGGTGCTGTCCTACCTGGGCGATCAGGTGGCGGCGGTGGCCGTGGCGGTGCTCGTCTTCGACCGGACGAACAACGCGCTGCTCTCCGCGATCGCCTACGCCAGCGCCTGGCTCCCCGGCGTCTTCGGGGGACCAATTCTTTCCACGTACGCCGACAGGTTGCCCCGCCGCGCAGTGCTGATCGGCTGTGACCTGGCCCGTGCGGTTCTGATCGCCCTGGTCGCGGTGCCCGGCCTGCCGCTCTGGCTAGCCATCGTGCTCCTGTACGCGGCCCATCTGTTCTCGCCGCCGTTCGTCGCCGCCCGCGCGGCCGTCATGCCGGAGATCCTGCCCGGCGAGGCCTACATCACCGGCAACGGCCTGAGCAACATCACCTCGCAGCTGAGCCAGCTGTTCGGCTTCGTCGCCGGCGGGGTCATCGTCGCCGCCGTCGGCCCGGTCTGGTCGCTGGCCGGCAACGCGGTCACCTTCGCGCTGTCGGCCCTGCTGATCGCGGTGGGGGTCGCCAACCGCCCGGCCGCGCTGCCCGAGGGCGAGACGAGCGGGCTGCTGGCCCAGACCCGCGACGGCATCCGCTACATCCTGGCCGATCCGTGGCTGCGCACCTGCCTGGCCCTGGTCTGGATCGCCAGCGCGTTCTCCTTCGCGCCCGAGGCCATCGCCTACCCGTACGCGGTCGAGCTCGGCGGCGGCCCCGCGGCGGCCGGCCTGTTGCTGGCCGCGCCCTGCGTCGGCTTCCTGGCCGGCGCGCTCGTGCTGACCCGGGTCCTGTCGCCCGAGACCCGCGACCGGATGATCGTGCCGGCCGCCCTGCTCTCCACTGCCGCGCTGATCCCGGCCCTGTTCGCCCCCGGCCTGGTGATCGTGCTGATCCTGCTGGCCGCGGCCGGGGCCGGGGCCTCGTTCGGCGCCCCGCTCAACGCCGTCTTCGTCCGCCGGGTGGCTCCCGAGTTCCGCGGCCGCGCGATGGGCGTCGCCGCGTCCGGCCTGCTGGTCGTCCAGGGCCTGGGCTTCCTGGTGGCCGGCGCCGTGGTCGAGGCGGGCCTCGCCCCCGCCGTCGTGATCGGCGCCAGCGGCGTGCTCGGCACGATCGCGGTCGCCCTGATCTCGGTCTCGTGGCGACGGGCGACGACCCCCGAGGGTGTGCCGGCTCACTCTTGACCTCAAGCGCTTGAGGGCGCGAACACTCGGTCACCATGAACGACACAACAGCACCGATCCTGGTCACCGGCGCCACCGGCCACCTCGGCGGCCACTCCCTCGTACGGCTGCTGACCGAAGGCTATTCCGTACGGGCGGTGGTCCGGCGCCCGGAGCAGGAGCACGAGGTCCGGGCCCGGCTCGCCTTCGACCCCGGCGAGCGGCTGGAATTCCGTACGGCGGAACTCACGGACGACGCCCACTGGGACGAAGCGCTGGCCGGTGTCCGCTATGTCTGGCATCACGCCTCGCCCTTCCCGGCCACGCAGCCGCGCGACGCCGACGAGCTGATCGTCCCCGCCCGCGACGGCGCGCTCAGGGTGCTGGCCGCCGGCCGCGCGGCGGGCGTGCGACGCGTGATTCTCACTTCCTCGTACGCCGCGGTCGGCTACTCGGCCAAGCCCGGCGGCCGCTACGACGAGAACGACTGGACGAACCCGGACGACGACCTGCCGCCGTACATCCGCTCGAAGACGGTGGCCGAGCGCGCCGCCTGGGACTACGTCGCCGACCAGCCCGGCCTGGAGCTCGCGGTGATCAACCCGACCGGCATCTTCGGCCCCGTGCTCGATCACAAGCTGTCCGCGTCGATCGGCCTCGTCAAGGCCATGCTCGAGGGCTCGATGCCCGTCGTGCCGCGGCAGTATTTCGGCGTCGTCGACGTGCGCGACGTGGTCGACCTGCACCTGCGGGCCATGCTGAACCCGGCGGCGGCCGGGCAGCGCTTCATCGCCGTCAGCGGCCGGCCGATCAGTTACGCCGGCCTGAGCCGCCTCCTGCCCGGCGCGCCCCCGGTCACCGAACAGCCGGGCGAGCCGCCGCAACTCCCGGAGATCAGCAACGAGAAGGCCCGGCGGATCCTCGGCTGGCAACCACGCGACGTGGCCACCACCATCGCCGACACCGTGGAGAGCCTTCAGAAGGCCCTCACGACCTCCTGAACCTCGCGCACCGTCTCGGCTTCGGCGGCCGTGTCGTCCCGGCTGCGGGCATCCCAGAGCTGGGCCTTCAGCTGCAGGTATTCCAGCCGTACGCGCAGGCGGTCGAGCTCGGCGGCCAGGTGGCCGGCCTGCTCGGCGAACAGGTCGCGCAGCTCGCCGGCCGCCTCGCCTTCCCCCAGCAGCCGCACATAGGTGCGCATGCCGTCGATCGACATTCCGGACGACCGCAGGCAGGCCAGCGCCTCCACCCGCTCGACCACGCCGCCGTCGTACCGCCGGTGGCCGCTGGCCGAATCCCGGTCGACCGCGCCGAGCAGGCCGATCCGCTCGTAATAGCGCAGGGTCGCCTCGCTGAACCCGGACCGCCGCGACATCTCCTGGATCGTCAGCATGTCTTCCATGATCCCTCCCGTCAGCGTCCGGACGCCCACGCCACCATCAGCGGAAACTCGTCCTGCCAGAAGGCATCGCCGTGGGAGCCGGCCCGCTCGGTCATGACGACCTCGGCACCGGCCTCGCGGAGGGCGTCGGCCCACCGGGTCGCGTTGGCCAGAAAGAACGGCTCCCCGGTGCCCGCGACGAGGTAGGTTTGCGGAAGCCGTACGGGAAGTGGGGTGGGCGGCCGGTAACCCGCTCCGGGCGAGGCGCCCAGGACCGCGCCGTAGACGTCGGGATGGCGCAGCCCCAGCGCCAGCGCGAGTTCCGCTCCGGCCGAGGCGCCGAACACCGCGGTCCGGCTCGCGGGCAGACCGGTCGCGGCCCAACGCCGTACGTCCTCGACGAAGAACCGCTCGTGGGCCGCGAACCGCCGCGGATCGAAGCCCGGGGAGTATTCATGCAGCCGCAGTGTCTCGTCCTCGGCGTGATGCGCCCCGACGATCATCGTGGGTGGCAGGTCCGCTGCTTCCAGAACCCCGGCCCACGCCGGGACCGACTGCCCGTCACCGGTGAAGACGACCGTCTCGGCGGCACCCGCCGGGATGTACGCGGTGACCTGCCGCCCACCGTCGAAGTCGAGCGTCTCGGTGATCAGATTGCCCGCGAGCACAGCTTCCGTGCCTCCGTTCGGCGGCGATGACGACACGTCGATAAAACCATTCAAGAGCGGTGCCGTACGACGGAGGCCCGCTCGACGAGGTCGACGGGCAGGGTGATGGTGAACGGCGGTTCGCCGGGGTTCTTGGCCCGAGCCAGCAGCCGGCGTACGCCGATGCGGCCCATCGCTGCCTGAGCGACGCGCATGGTGGTCAGGGGCGGGGTGGTGTGCGGCGCGATCTCGTCGTCGAAGCCGATGACGGAGACGTCCTGCGGAACGCGCATTCCGGCACTGTTCAGGACGCGTATCGCGCCGGCCGCGGTCTGGTCGTTGGCGCAGAACATCGCGGTGCAGGTGGTCCGGCTCAGCAGCGCGCCGGTGGCCGCGGTGACATCGTCGGGCCGCAGGTGGCACGGCGCGATCAGTGCCGGGTCGAAGGCGATGCCGGCGGCCGCGAGGGCCATGCGGTAGCCGAGGTAGCGGTGTTGCAGCGCCGGCACCGCCTGAATCCCGGCTTCCGGGCTGGTCATCGGTCCGCCGACGAAGGCTATCCGGCGGTGACCGTTGGCCAGCAGGTGCTCCACCGCGACCCGGGCGCCGTCGAGGCCGTCGGAGAGAATCGAGTCGGTCGCGTAGTGCCGGGACTTGAAGTCGATCAGGACGGTCGGGATCCGCAGGCCGACAACGGCACCCAGGAGTTCGTCCGTCGCGGACCCCACGAGCAGCACCGCGTCCAGCCCGGCGGAGGCGGTGTCCGCGTTGAGGGTGCGGTAGCGGAGCCGGATGCCGCACCGCGCCGCCTCCCGTTCCGCGCCGCGCAGGACCTGCCGCCAGAAAGGGTTCATGAGGTCGTCCTGGGCCGGCAGGTAGGCGCTCGCGAGCAGGAAGCCGATCGTGGACACCACGGTCGAGTCGCCGCGGGCCGGTGGCGTGTAAGCCAGCTCCGCGGCGGCCGCGCGCACCCGCCGTCGCAGGTCCTCGTTGACGTTGTCGCTGTGATTGAGGACCCGCGAGACAGTGCCGGCCGATACTTTCGCCAGCCGCGCGACATCACGAATCGTTGCCATGTCGGGTCCGTTCATCAGCCGTGGCGGCCCTCTCGCGAACAGGGCTCGCAGACGCCGCAGCCCCGCCACAGTTATGAAACGGACCCTAAGCTGACCCGACGACAGTAATCAATACTAATAGTTATGGTGTGCCGGTCACCTGGAACGACCGCAGGCGTCCGATGTTGTCGAACGATCCGAATCCGACCCGGCCGGAGCGGAACGTCTTGTCGACGGCGGTCATCCGCGGGTTGGCGGCCCCGTCGACATAGACGGCGATCTCGCCGGTGGCGGGCAGGTGCTTGACCCGTACGGTGTGCCAGTTCGTGTCGGTGATCGACGGATTCGCCCCACGGGAGCGGCCGTTCCACTGGTAGTCGATGCGTACCCGGTCGGCGTTGTCGACCTTGAAGATGCCGTTGTGCGGGTAGGTCTTGTTGTCGGTCGACAGCGAGGCGTAGTAGAACTGCGTGTCCGACTGATAGCCGAAGACGATGATGACGTCGCGGTTGGTGACCTCGACCGGGGTGTCGATGCGCACGTCGGCCGTGACGTCGACGGCGCCGAAACGCGGACCCGCGGTCAGCACGGCGTATTCGTGGGGGCGGCGTGGGCCCGGGCGGGCGGTGCCGGGCTGGGCGAGCACGACCTCCGAGCCGGTTCGACCCGGTCGGGGTCGCCCGGGGCGCCGGGAGCGGAGAGATCCCGCATCCGCACCGAGGTGCCGGCGGCGTCGAACACGTGCAGGCGGTGGATGGTGGCCAGGGGGCCGCCGCGGACCATCGCGCTCGCCTCGGTGTAGTACAGCCGGCCGTCGACGAGGTCGCCGAAGACGTATTTGCCCTGCAGGGCGGGCAGGGCCGTGCCCCGGTAGACGAAGCCACCGGCGATCGCTACGCCGACGTCGTCGGTGCAGTTCCAGCCCGGCGGCGGGTTGTGGTCGTACATGGCGACCGGATAGGTGTAGCCGAGCTGGGCGTCGTTGGCGGGCAGCGGGTAGAGGCGGTCGCAGGGGTTGGTCGCGGCCCGGTCGAAGACCCAGGTGCCCTCGCGGTTGCTCCAGCCGAGGTTGTCCCCGGCCCGCACCTCGTAGACGGCCTCGATGGTCTTCTCGCCGATGTGCCCGAGATACATCCGGCCGGTGGCCTTGTCCCAGCTGAACCGGTGCGGGTCACGGAAGCCGTAAGCGTAGACCTCGCCGAGCGCACCGGCGCGGCCGACGAACGGGTTCTGCGGCGGGATGCCGTACTTGTGATTGGCCGCATCGGTACCGCGCGGATCCAGGCGCAGCAATTTGCCGTACGGGAGGGAAAGGTTTTGCGGCTCGGTGTTGCCCACGCCGAGACCGCCGTCGCCGACCGCCAGATAGAGCAGGCCGTAGTCGGGGTCGCCGGACTTGGCGAACGGGTTGAAATTGATTTCCTGAATGCCGTGGATCTGGCCGCCGAAGCCCAGGCGCAGCACCTCCCGGCGGGTGCCGGCGAACGTGTTCGCGGCCGGGTTGGTGGCCCGCCACTCGGTGACGACGTTGTGCAGGAACGTGCCGGACTGCTGCCAGTCGGGCCGGGCCGTCGTCTGCGCGGACTCCTCGCTGTGCACGGTGTAGAACAAGCCGTTGGTGCGGAAGCCGGGGTGGAACGTCACGTAGCCGAAGCCCTGACCGAGGCCGCGGCCGGAGAAGAACTGGGGCTGGAACTGCGCCGCCACATCGAGAAACACCGACGGCACCCCATCGCGTACGAGGTAGAGCTTGCCGTTGAGATCGGGCACCGCGCGCCGCCCGGAGCCGTCGGGCATCTCCATGATCGTGTTGATCCGGGCGGTACGCATGAGCCGCGGGTCGGTCGGCGCCGGGTCGGGCTGGGATTGCGGGAACTGCGCGTACTGGGTCAGCACCACGCCGAGGCCCATCGTGACCGGCTCGGTGCGCACCGGGTCGGCCACGGGCGTACCGGGTGGGGCGGCGGCCACGGGTGAAGCGGCGGACAGGATGAGGACCGCCACCGCGAGGACGAGCTTCTTCATGCGGTCACCGCCAATTCGGCGAGCTCCGCGTTGCCGGTGGTCCAGCCGGGTACGGCCACGGCGACGTACCGGGCCGAGGTCGCTCCGGTGAAGGGGGCGTAGGTCACGCCGTCGGGGGAGGTCTCGAGACGGGCCGTGGGGCGCGGGCCGCTGGTCCAGGTCAGCGAGACAGTGGCCACGGCACGGGAGGCGCCGAGGTCGACGACCATCCGCCCGTTCGGGCCGGGCCGCCAGGCGGTGCCGGGGTCGCCGTCGACGGCGTGCGACGGCTCGCCCATGCCGGCCGGCAGCGGGGAGGTGGGGAAGGTGGTCTGCCCGCGGGCCAGGTCCGTGGTGGGGGT
Organism: Paractinoplanes lichenicola; assembly: GCF_016785085.1. GTDB lineage: Bacteria > Actinomycetota > Actinomycetes > Mycobacteriales > Micromonosporaceae > Actinoplanes > Actinoplanes lichenicola. The sequence goes on along the minus strand of NZ_JAENHO010000001.1, from coordinate 482,543 downwards.
GACCGGTCCGGTCACCGGCACGGCGAAGCTCCGGTTCTGCCCGCCGGGGACCTGGGCGCGCGCCGACCAGGCGCCCGCGGTGAGCGTCACGTCGACCGCGGCGCCGGCGGGTGCGGTGATCGCGACGTGGTGCGAGTCGGCGACGGAGAACCGGGTGCCGGCCGGGGCGCGTCCGGTGAGGGTGAACCGGACGGCCCGGACCGCGCCGCCGCCGGCGGGCACCGACGCGGTGAGATCGAGACCCCCGTCGGGGCGGGCCACGGAAACCCCTCGATACAGGCGGTCACCGCGCGGCAGGGTCAGCAACGCACCGGTGATCGGCGCCGAGGAGAGGTTGAGCAGGGTCAGGAAGCCGTCGGCGTCGCTGAGCCGCAGGGTCGGCGGTCCTCCGGTGGGCAGCCGGCGACTCGCCGCGGCGGCCAGGTCGGTGCCGGCGCCGCAATACCCCTCGATGAGGGTGGCGGGCGGGAGGGTGACGAGCGTGGACGATGCGGTGATGGAGCCGGTGGCGCCGTGGGCGACCAGTCCGGCCCGGCCGTCGATGACGGCCCAGGCGCCCAGGTTCGAGGTGCTCGGCGCGGCCACGGCGGTGCTCCAGGTGGTGCCGTCGAGGGAGGTCTGCACCAGGTACGACGTGGCGTGCGCGGCCTCCCAGGTCAGGGTGACCCCGGTCAGCTGGACGGTGGCGCCGAGGTCGACGGCGAGCCAGCTGTCGGCGCGGCCACGCTCCTCGCGGGCGACGGCCCATCGGGTGGTGGCGTTGCCGTCGACGGCGTTGGCGGCCGGATATGTGGGATCGGCCGAAGAGGCGGTCACCGTACGGCCGAGGGCGCGATCGGTGCCGCCGGTGTCGAACGCTTGCAAGCCGAACAGGGAGTAGCCGTACTGGCCGGACGCGGACCGGCCGAGGAACCGGACGTGCCGGGCCGCGCGGGCGGCGAAGGTGACCTTGTCGGTGCCGCCGTCGCCGAGCCCCGGGGCCGGGGTCACGGTGCCGGCCGAGCCGGTGAACGAGCGGTTGCCGTCGAGGCCGGGCACGCCGGGCATGCTCAGGTTGAACAGGGTCAGCGAGGACGGGCCGGGTCCGGAGTAGACGACCGTCCCGGTCGGCAGGGTAGCGTAACCGGCCCAGCCGGCGGCGGTCTCGAGCACGGTCGCTGTGGCGTCGGCGCCGTCGCGGGCCGCAATGTAGGCGGCCGTCCACGTGCGGGTCGGCGGTGTGGTCAGGGCCGGCAGGAAGGCGGGCGCCCGGGTGTCGATCAGCCAGTTGTCGTGGCCGGGCTGCCACAGGAAGCCGACGTGGCCGGGCTTGGTCACGGCGGCCGCGAAGCCGGCCTCGGTCTGCTGCGCGGTCAGGCCGACGGCCGGGCCGAAGGTGCGGACGCCCGCCGCCGCGGCGAAGAACTCGCTGCTGGTCACCGGCTGCACCGGCGTCGTCCGCCAGCGGTGGAAGAGGAACGCGATGGCGAGTTCGGCGCGGGCCTCCGGCTCGTACTTCTCCTCGCCGCTGAACTTCGTCAGCCGATAGTCGGGGGCGTAACGCAGGTAGGGCATGAGCCGGGCCGCGAGGTCGGCCTCGGCCCGGGCGGCGTGCCGGTCGCCCTGCACCTGCGCGAGGAACGCCAGCGGCAGGACGTCCCGGCCGTACAGGTGGTAGCGGTCGGCGACCATCGGCATCACCGGTTCGCCGGCGTCACTGGCGAGCAGGCGCAAGGTCGCCCACAGCTCGCGGCCGTTCGGCTGGCGGGTGAGCACCTGCGGCAACGGCTTACCGGCGGCGAGGAAATGCGCGGCGGCCCGCCCGGCGGTGCGCCACAACTCGGCCTGGTAGTGCGGGTTGACCGACTCGTGGTTCTCCACCACGAAGGAGTCGTGCAGATTGTGGGCGGTGTTCGCGCTGACCGCCCGGCCGTCGACGAGCGCCGGGTTGGCCCGGTCGGCCGCGGGCAGCCCGCTCGCGTTGGCCGCCCAGAACACGAACCGTTCCCGCCAGCGGGCCGCCTCCGCGTCACCGGCGGGGGCCCACGCCAGCCCGGGCGCGATGGCCTGGGCGTAGACGCCCATCTCCTCCAGCTTGGTGTCGCCGCGATAGCCGCCCGTGCCGCCGTTCGGGGTCCAGGCGCCGCTCAGCGGGTCGTTGCCGGTGCCCAACCCGTACGCGTACGCGGCCTGCCCGCGGGCGATGCGGTCGACGTCGGCGCGGGTGGCGGCGTCGAGATCGGCCCACATCAGGCGGGCCGCGAGCACGAAATACAACTCGAACGTCGAATCCCAGAACAGGCGCTGCCCCCACTCGGTGCCGCCGGCGAGCCGGTTGGTGGCCGCGAACCGGGTGATGGTGGCCAGGGTGTGCTGCCGCAGGGTGGCCGCGTCGACCCCGGCCAGCGCGGCGTCGTAGCCGTCGGTGGTCAGCAGCACGGCGTTGCCGAGCACGGCCGCGAACCGGAAATCGTCCGCCCGATAGGCGCCGGTCGCCGCATCCCACTGCTGCTGCACCCAGCGGGTGTGCGCGAGCAGCAGCCGGTGATATTCGTCGGCGACCGGGTCCGCCGCCACGGCCGGCGCGGGAAGGGGCAGGGCGAGGGCGCCGCCGGCCGCACCGATCAGGGCAAGGAGTGCGCGTCGAGTGGGCATAGAGCGCATGCTCTCCGAACACTTTCAAGCCCGTCAATATCTACGGATCGTTCATGAACAAATGGCTGCGGCGCGAACGCCGCAGCCATTCCTCGTCAGCAGTAAGCGGTACGCGCGGCGGCCGGGCTCGAGATGCCCCCGGTGCGGCGGGTGACGGTGCCGTAGCCGCCGATCGAGAAGCAGCTGGTGTCGGGCCAGTTGTTGACGACGAACTTGACCGAGTACGTGCCCGCGCAGATGTTCTTCGCCGTGGCGTACTTGCTCGAGCCACTGACGTACGTGTTGGTCAGCGACACGCACGCGGCGGCGATGCCCACCCCCGGCTCCCCGGCCGGCGCGGCCTGCGCGGCGGGCGCGGACAGGCTCAACGCGGCCACACCGGCCGCCCCGGTGATGGCGAACGCGCGCAGGGTCCTGGTCGTCATACGCATCGGTTTCTCCTTGCTGTCACGGTGCGTTGCTTTCGGGCGCCACAAAACGTATCGACGTCCATAACTCGCACGCGTCCGGCGACAGGTGGATGAACGGGGTAAACCTACGCGGTAGCTCGCTCAACCCGTCGGCGGATCCAAGGCCTTCGAGCTAGGACAACGGATTGCTGTTACGGGCGGCCCACAAAGCCACCTCGACCCGCCCCCGCACGCCCAGTTTCCTGCGGATGTTGGCCAGATGGCCGGCGACCGTACGGGTGCTGACGTGGAGTTCCTTGGCGATGTGGGCGTTGGTCAGCCCGTCGGCCACCCGCCGGGCCACGGCGAGCTCGCGGCGGGTCAAGGCGCCGCTCACATCCTCGTCGAGCAGCGGGTCGCCCGTGAGTGCGAGGTCGATCAGCTGGGCCACGGTCATGGCCGAGCCGTCCGCGGAGGCGTCCCGGGCCGCGCTGGGGCCGAGGGCCCGGCGGGCCGCCTCGGTCGTCGCTTGCAGTTGGCGTTCCCAGCGTGCGTGCACCGGGTGGCCCACCGACGTCGTTCCGGCTATCAGGGTGAGCGCCAGCGTGTACTTCTTACGTCGTGCGGCGAGGACGGCCGCGCATTCGATGGCGCCGAGCACGTAGTCGCGGTCGGGCACCGGCATGGTGAGGACGGCCGTCAGGTATTCGGCGGCGGCCACGTCGTCTCGTTGCAGCACGGCTGTCATGGCCGCGTTGTGCAGCAGTGTCATGCCGTAGTGGTTGGCGAAGCGGGCGGCCGGCGGGAGCGACGGGTCGGCCCCTGCCTCGAAGAGTCGCATGGATTCCGTGATCGCCTCGCGCGCGGCCACCAGGTCGCCGCTCGCCATGAGCAGCCAGGCCTGCTTGGTGAGGATCTGCCCGGTCATCTCCGCGCGGTCCCGCTGCCGCAGCAGGGCGATCAGCTCCTGCCCGGCCCGGATGCCGCCGGGGAGGTCGCCGGTGTTGCCGCGCGTCATCATGACACTGGTGAGCGCGAGGGCCAGCGAGCCGACGTCGTCGAGCCCGCGGGCCAGTTCGAGGGCGAGAGTCGAGTGGCGGATCGCGGCGTCGTGATCGCCGCGGCGGGCGTCGTTCTTCGCGAGCCAGACCAGGGCGTGCGCGCGGGGGAGCGGCGGCGTTGCCGGGTCGTCGAGCACGTCGGCGAGCAGCCGGCCGACCTCGGTCAGATCGAAGACGTTGGCCAGGAAACGCGCGAGCAGGAGGGCCAGGGCCGGGTGGGCGGGGTGGCGGCCGGCGGCGGCGACGGTCACGCCGTGGTGGAGGTTGTCGAGTTCGGCGACGACCTGGTGCTCGATGATCGTCAGGTCGTCACCCCGCGGGCTGTCCCGCAACCGCAGTTCGAACGCGGCGAGCCAGTTCAGCAGCAGGTTCTGCGCCGCGCCGAGGCCGCCGGCGTCGACCAAGACCGCTTCCCCGTACGCCCGGAGCGACTGGAGCATGCGGAAGCGGCCCGGATGCCGGGGGTCGGTGGCGATCATCGACTTGCGGGCCAGGCTCGCCAGCAGCGCCCACAACTGCGGCCGGGTCAGACCCAGGTCGGCCGTGACGGCGGCGGCGCTGCGCTGGTCGAAGCCACCGGGCAGGACGCTGAGCCGGGCGAACACTTGTTGCTCCCGGTCGTCCAGCAGGTCGTAGCTCCACCGGATCGCGTCGCGCAGACCGCGCCGGTGACCGATCGCCCCGCGCCGGCCGTCGACGAGCAGGTCGAGTCGTGCCGGCGGGCCGGACAGCAACGCCTCGGGCGTCAGGACGTCCAGGTGATGCGCGGCGAGCTCGATCGCGAGGGGCAGGCCGTCGAGCCGGTCGCAGATCTCCGCGATGATGACGGCGTGCGGGTCCGGGTCGAAGCCGGGGTTCACCTCCCGCGCCCGGGTGCTGAACAGGCGTACGGCGTCGGCGCGGAGCGGCTCGAGCTCCGTGACGGTCTCCCCGGGCGTACGGAGGGCCTCTCGGCTCGTGGCCAGGATGTGCAGCTCCGGCGCGGCGGCCCGCAGCTTCGCCACGACCTCGGCCACCGCGTCGATGACGTGTTCGCAGTTGTCGAGGACCAGCAGGGCCGCCCCGGCATCGGCGAAGCGGTCGGTGGCGCCCACCGCCGTCGCGACGTGCCACGGCTTGGTCACGGGCGCCAGGTCGACCCAGGTGACCCCGCCGGGAAGGGTGGGCTCGACGCGCCGGGCCAGCTCCGCGGCGAGCCTGGTCTTGCCCACGCCGACCGGGCCGATAACGGTGAGCAGGCGGGCCTGGTGCACGAGGGCGGACAGGTCGGCGAGTTCGCGTTCGCGACCCACGAAAACGTCGTACGCCGGTGGCGTCCCGCGCGAAGCGCTCGGCGGCGCGCCGGGCAGCTCCGGCGGTGACTCGGTGGTCGTCAGGATGGCGGCCCCGCTGCGGTACTGACGGTGCAGCGTCGAGGCCGGGATGTCGAGCAGCTCGGCGAGTTGCCGCCAGCTGAGCCCCCGCTCGCGACCCAGGCGTACGGCCTCGCGCAGGCCCCAGGCGGCAACGCGTTGCGCCTCGGCCAGCGCCGACGCGACCCCGGCCGTCCCCGCGGAGCTGTTCGCGGCCTCCACCACGGCCGCCAGCTGCCGCAGATAGGACTCGAGCCCGTCCTCTTCATGATGGGACAACCGCGCCTCCGGCTAGGACCACGACAGCAGGTGGAGCTTCTCGTCGCTGGGCGAGCCGGGCCGAGCGGTGAGGACCAGCAGATATTGGGCCTGGTCGGGGTCGATCAGCAGCTGGCTGTACAGCTCGAGCTCGCCCAGCTCGGCATGACGGTAGCGCTTCAGATCGAGGTGGTGCACGACGCCCACCTCGTGCAACTTCCAGACCTCGGCGAATTCGGGGCTCACCCGCAGCAGCTCCGCGACGATCTCCCGGGCCCGGCCGTGCGGGTCCGCGGTGTACGCCGCACGCAGCTCCGCGGTGAAGACACGGCCGCGCTTGGCGTGATCCTCCTCCGGGTACAGCTCGCGCGCCGCCGGATCGGTGAACCAGCGATAGACCAGGTAGCGCGACATGCCGCTGAACCGGGTGTAGTCACCGAGCAGCGCCACCGCGGGCCGCGTCTGCAGCAGCGTCTCGCCGAGCCGGGTGAAGACCAGCGCCGGAGCGTCGGGGAAACGCTCGATGATGCGCCGCATGGTGGGGCTGGGCCGGCTGTCATCCCCGCCCTGGCGCGGCGCGGAATGCCCGCCCAGCGCGAACACATGGTCCCGCTCGCCCGGGCTGAGCTGCAAGGCCCGGGCCAGCGCGGCGAGGATGGGCCCGGACGGCACCGGGCCGCGTTGCTGCTCGATCCGGCCGTAGTAGTCGGCCGACATGCCGGCCAGGGCGGCCACCTCTTCGCGCCGCAGCCCCGTGGTCCGCCGCCGGGGACCGCGCGGCAGCCCCACATCCTCCGGTTGTAGTGCCTCGCGGCGGGCCCGCAGAAAATCGGCCAGCTGCGCCCGATCCACGTCACCCTCCGCCGCTCGATGTGCGAACGCCGGCGGCGTCGGCCGATCGGCGATTCCCACCGTATAGGAGGGTTTTGCTCGGCCGGATGAGCACTTTGTGCAAGATCCAGAAAGCGGCCTAAAGGACTTTCCGCTCAGCCGGTCCGCCCGGCCTGCCGCCGCTGTGCCACATCGGGACGGGGTTGCTCAGGCGGCCGGGTTTCGCAGCGCCGCCTCGCTCGACTGCACCATCCGATCGAGCGCGGCCACCATGTATCGCCGCCAGAGCGGGGCGAACGGGCCCGCGACGATCCATCCCCGGCCCGGCAGCGGCTTGAACTCGTAGGTCCACCGGATCAGCGTGCCGGCGCCGTCCGGGTTGAAATTCCATTCCCCCCGTACGCCGGAGGCCAGGTTCGCGAGCACGTTGGTGAACCCGGTCAGCTGGTACGCGAAACTGACGCCGTCGACGCATTCGGTGAGCTGCTCGTCGGCCTGCGATCCGTCGTCGAACTGGGGATTGCGGGTCGGCCCGGGGTGGTCCCAGGTCTCGGTCTGGTTGGCGATCGACCGGATCCCGGGGAACGGCCAGACCGGTTTGAACACGGTCGCCAGGTCGATGGGCATGATCAGCCGGAAGGCGTCGGCGGGCGCCAGGGTGCTCCGCTGCTGCACGGTGATCGGAATGGTGTGGTCGGCGGCGCCGATAAGAAGCTTGATCGTCATGCTCCCACCCTGCGGCACGGACGGCGACGGGCGGCAGGCACAAAAGATCCGGGGATCACTTGAGCCTGGATGCCGCCGTTCGCGCTGCCGACACTCAAGATCACATCCAGCCGGACCGGGAGCGATCATGAGCAACGACCGACCCACCGCAACACAACTCGCCGAGACCTTCTTCGAGGCGCTCGAGACCCGCGACATCTCGCTGATCGACCGCTACCTGGCGGACGACGTCGTGGAGGTCATTCCCTACTCGAACACCGGCAAGCCCGAGCCGTTCTATGTCTTCACCGGCAAGGCCGAGGTGCTCGACTATCTCCGAACCATCGTCACGAACTTCTCGCGCGTGCTTCTCGCCGGCAAACGCTACTCGGTGACCGACGACGGCAACACCGTGTTCCTGCAGGCGGAGGGCGATCTCGTGCAGGCCGGCACCGATGCCGCATACCGGAACGTCTACGTCTTCAAGATCGAGACGCGCGACGGGCAGATCGTGCACATCGACGAATACGCCAACCCCATCACGTACGCCCTCCTGGCCGGCCTGCCCCTGGGCTGAGATCGATAGGCAATCCCTATCGATCGGTGCTCGTTTTCGTCTTGGACCTCTGTCCGAGGGCCGACTTAGTGTCCTTCTCGTTGCGCGACAGGCGCGCCTGGACTTGCAGGGGGACCACCATGAACATCACCGTTATCGGACGGGGCAACATCGGCGGGGGATTGGCCGATCTGTGGGAGCGGGCCGGGCACAAGGTGGAGCGGCTCGGGCGTACGGGTGGCGATGCCGGCGCCGCCGAAGCGGTGTTGCTCGCCGTTCCCGGAGATGCCGTGCAGGCGGCGCTGGCGTCGGTGACCGGGCTTTCGGGCAAGACGATCCTGGATGCCACCAACCTGTACGGCGAGGTGAAGCCGCCGGCCGGTTTCCCGTCGAACGCCGAGTACGTCAAGTCGGTGACCGGTGGCCCGACCGCGAAGGTGTTCAACACCAACATCGCCGCCCTGTACGGGCAGATCGCCGGCACCCGGGTGCGGCCGAGCAACCTGTGGTCCGGTGACGAGGAGGCCCGGCGCCTCGTCGAGCAGCTCAGTCTCGACGCCGGCTACGAGGCCGTCCGGCTGGGCGACCTGAGCATGGCCGCGACCCAGGAGAGCCTCGCGCACGCCGTCGTCGCGATCGCGCAGGGCGGGCTCGGGCCGTTCGTCTATCGGATGGCGGCGCCCGCGGAGCTCTGAGGATCGCCCAGCCAGCCGTGGAGCCGGGCATGCCGGCGGACGGTGGCGATGACGCCGGTGATGGCGGGTGACGGGTCGGTCGTGGGCCACAGCACCGAGAACTCCGCGGTGATGGATGGGTCGACGATGTCGCGGTGGACGACCCCGGTGCCCGCCTTCGCCGCGTGTTCGGTGAACGAGGCGGGGGCCAGGCCGACCTCGCGTCCGCTGGCGAGCCGCGAGAGCATGGCGTTCACCGGGGGCTCGTCGAAGGCGCGCAGCCGGGGCGTGAACCCGGCCTGGTGGCATGCGGCGACGATGCCGTCGTAGTACGCCGGGGCGAGGTGCCGGGGAAACAGCAGCAGGGTCTCGTCCCGCAGGTCGGCCAGCGGGAGCACCGTCGCGGCGGCCAGGCGGTGGCGAGCGCCGAGGATCGCGGAGACGCGTTCCGCGCGGACGGGCTCGCCGGCCACCCCGTCCGGGGCCGGCGGGAACAGGGCGAGACCGACGTCCAGGTCGCCGGCTTGAAGCCGTACGGGAATCTCGGCGCTGAAAAGCTCGCGAGCGTCGACGGTGAGCTCGGGGTGATCCGCCTCGATCGCCTCCAGGAGCGAGGTGAGCGTGCCGAAGCTCGCGACGGGTGTGTAACCCAGCCGGATCGTCGTCGTTCTCCCCGAGCCCGCCAGCCGGGTGAGTTCGACGGCGTGCTCCAGCGCGGCCAGGGCGGGCGGCACCTCCTGGGCCAGCGTCCGGCCGGCCGCGGTGAGCTGCACCCGGCGGCTGGAGCGGACGAAGAGCGGGGTGCCGAGATCCTCTTCGAGCTTGCGGATCTGGTGGCTCAGCGACGGCTGGGAGATGTAGAGGCGTGCCGCGGCGCGGCCGAAGTGGAGTTCTTCGGCCACGGCCAGGAAGTAGCGGAAGGCACGCGGGCTGATCTCGATGGGCAAAGCCTAGTCCGCGACGTTGAGGACGAGTTTGCCGCGCGGCCGGGGGGTGTCGGAGCGGCCCTCGAGGATGAGGTGCGCCTCGGCCACCTGGGTGAGGGGGAGGACCGCGCCCACCACCGGGCGCAGCAGGCCGCGGTCGACCAGGCGGCCGAGCTTCTCCATGCGTTCCGCTGACGGCCTGGTGAAGAGGAAGTGGTACGAGGCGTTCACGTTCCAGGCGGCGAGCAGGTTCTGCGGCTGGGCGGTGTCGACGATGCTGACCACGCGGCCGTCGGGGGCCAGCAGGTGCGGGCTGTTCGTCAGCGTCTCCGCGCCCAGCGTGTCCAGCACCACGTCGGCGCCCCGGCCACCAGGGGCAGGCTCGCGGCCTCGACGTGGCTGAGCGAGCTCGGTTTCCGGGCCACGATCGACTCTTCGACGACGTGATACTCCGCGTAGGCGCCGGGCCCGTGGAAGAAGCGGGCGAGATACCAGACCTCGTCCCCCGGTTTGAAGCGGGTCACGCCGGCGCCCGCCTGCTCGACGACGCCGGAGACGTCGTAGCCGATGACGAGCGGCGGCCGGGTGTCCTCGCGGTAGTCGCCCCGCCGGATCTGCAGGTCCAGCGGGTTGACCGAGGTGGCGTGGACCCGCACCAGCAGCTCGCCGTGGCCCGGGGCGTTGGTGGGGAGCTCGTCCTGGACGAAGACCTTGTCGGCGGGGCCGAAGTCGGTCATGACCATGGCGCGCATGAGAGGGCTCCTTACTTCTGCATTTCGCGAACTTCCGAAATGCTACCCCCGGGTTCAGAGCTCTGTCATCACCCAGCCGGCGAAGGCCTTGATCGCATCCTCGTCACGCTGGTAGTAGGTCCACTGGCCGGCGCGGGTGGCCCGGACCAGCCCCGCCCGGTGCAGCACGGACAGGTGCGCCGACATCGTGGAAGCGGCCAGCCCGGCCTTGCGCTGGATGTCGCTGACACACACACCGACCCCTTCGGCGGCGTCGTCGTCCGGGGGAGGGAAGTTCCGCGCCGGGTCCTTCAGCCATTGCAGGACGTGCAACCTGACTTCGTTCGAGAGAGCGCGGGTCACGGCCAGGGGGTCGAGGTTCACTCCCTCACAGTAATCACTCGGCCAGCAGGGCCCTGACCTCGTCGGCCTCGGGGATGCCGAGCGCGGTGTAGAGGCTCAGCGCCTGCTGGAAGTGCTCGCGCGCCCGGTCCTCGTCACCCCGGGCGCGGTACGCGTGACCCAGGCCGGCCTGGGCGAAGGCCTGCTCGTCGGGCATGTCGACGTCGATCGCGGTAGTCAGGGCGTCGGCGTGGTGGACGAGCGCGTCGTCGAGGCGGCCGGCGGCCCGGGCGGCCTCGCCCAGCCCGTTGAGCGCGCCGATCTCGCCACCCTTGTTGCCGAGCTCACGAAACAGGGTCAGGGCGGGCTCGAAGTAGCCGATGGCCTCCTCCGGGCGGCCGAGGTGGTTGTGCAGGATGCCGAGGCTGTCGAGCGCCCCGGCCTCGTTGTTGCGGTTGCCGATCTCGCGGAACAGGGCCAGCGACTGGCGCAGGTGCTCGGCGGCCGCCTCGGGCCGGCCGGCGCGGGTCTCGATGTCGCCGAGGATGTTCAGCGCCTGGGCCTCGCCGCCCTTGTTGCCGAGCTCGCGGTCCAGGGCGAGGGCGCGCTCGCAGTAGTCGATGCCCTCGGCGAACCGGCCCGCGCGTTCCAGCACGAGGCCGATGCCGCTGAGCATGTTGGCCTCGCCGACCCGGTCGCCGGCCGCCTGATACAGCTCGAGGGCCTGCCGCTTGTAGTCGATGGCGCCGGGATAGTCGCCCACCCACTGCATGACGGTGGCCAGGTCGTACAGCGCGGCCGCCTGCCCGACGGCGTCGCCGGTGCGGCGGAACAGCTCCAGCGACTCCTCGAGGTCGTCGGTCGCCCGCTTCGGCGAGCCGAGCCGCCGGTGGGCGACGCCGAGACCGTTGAGCGCGTACGCCTGACCGATGACGTCACCGGCGTCGCGGGCGGCCCGCAGGGCGTGGCCGTGCACGGTCAGCGCGTCGCCGTGGTGGCCGCCCTTGAGATAGCGGGACAGGGTGCGGGCCAGCCGGACGGCGTGACCCGGCGTGCCGGCCACGATCGCGACCAGGGTCGGCCGCTCGGTGTCGAGCCAGGCCAGGGCGGCCCCCGGGTCGGTCAGGCCGGGGCCGGGCACCGGGGACGGCGGCACCGGCGGCCGCTCGTGCGCCTCGCCCGGGTGCAGCGTGTTCATCGCCGCCGCGGCCGTGGCCAGGTAGTAGTCGTACAGGCGGGTCAGGGCGGCGCGGCGGGCGGCCGGGGCGATCTGGTCGTGGGCGCGATCGGTCGCGTACGCCCGCACGAGGTCATGGAACGTGTAGCGCCCGGGCGCGGTCGCCTGCAGCAGGTGATCCCGCAGGAGCGCGCCGAGCGAAGCGCGCGGGTCGGTGCCGAGCAGCGCGGCCGCGGCGTACGCGTCGAAATCCTGGCCCGGGTGCAGCGCGGCCAGGCCCAGCAGGCGCTGCTGCTCGGCCGGCAGATCCTGATAGGACAGATCGAGGGCCAGCTCGACGCCGGAGTCGAGGCGGCGGTTGCGGTGGCGCTCGGCCAGCCGGTCGGCGTGATCGGTCAGAGTCCAGTGCGGGAAGCTGCGGATGTGCCCCGCGACCAGGCTCAACGCCAGGGGAAGATAGCCGCAGAGGGCGGCGATGCGGTCGACCGCCCCCGGGTCCGGCTGCGTGAGGTTGGCCCTGAGAAAGGCCGCCGCCTCGCCGGGGGTGAAGACGTCGACGGCCAGCGCGACGGCGGCGGGGGAGAGCCCGGTCAACGTCCGGCGGCTGGTGACCAGGGCCAGGCAGCCCGGCGTGTCGGGCAGCAGCGGGCGGACCTGCTCGGCGGTGGCCGCGTTGTCCAGCACGACGAGCGTGCGGCTGCCGGCCAGGCGACCGCGGTAGGCCGAGGCGCGGTCCTCCAGCCCGTACGGGATCCGATGGCCGGACACGCCGAGCAGGCGCAGGAAGGCGTCGAGCACCGCCGCCGGATCGGCCGGGGGCTGGCCCGGATCGGGGTGGAAGCCGCGCAGGTTGACGAAGAGCACCCGGTCGACCACGTGGGCCCGGATCAGCAGGTGACCGGCGTGCACGGCGAGCTGGGTCTTGCCGACGCCGGCCATCCCCGCGATCGCCGAGATCACCACCGCGCTGCCGCTCCGCCCGGCGTCGCCGAGCGCCTGTCGCAACCGGTCGAGCTCGTCGGCGCGTCCGGTGAACTCGACCAGATCCTGCGGCAGCTCCTCCTGCACCCGCACCTGCGACCCGGCGTCGATCTCCGCGCCGACCGCGCGCAAGGCCTGGCGCCAGCGTTCCCCGTACGCCGGATCGGGGTGCAACGCCGCGACGACGGCCACGACGAGATCCGCGTTGAGCCGCCGCCGCCCGGGCCGGAAGCAGTCGGCCACGGTCGTCCGGTGGGTCAGCTCCCGCGCCGGGCGCCCGGCCGCGGTCCAGGCCGCGTTCACCCTGTCCTTGATCGTGTCGTACGACGGGTCACCCGCCGCCGCCTTGAGCGCGCGCAGCCGCTCGGCCACATCGTCCAGGCCGGCAGCCTGGTCCGGGTCGGGCAGCGGTTGCTCAGCCGGCGGCATCGTCACCCCATCGACTTGTCCGGATGTGCTGAACCTGACTTTAGTCGCTCGTCGCGCCCGGGCCCGGCGCGACGAAACTGGGGGTGAGTTCACGCCGGGTTCGTGGAGAGGCAGGTCCGGACATGACCATCCAACCCTTCACCGTGCAAGTGCCCAAGGACGCGCTCGACGACCTGCAACGCCGGCTGGCCGCGACGCGCTGGTCGAGCCGCGAGCTGGTCGACGACCGTACGCAGGGGGTGCAGCTGGCCGTGATGCAGGAGCTTCGCCGCTACTGGGCGACCGAGTACGACCTGCGGCGGGTCGAGTCGCGGCTCAACGCGCTGCCGCAGTTCGGTCTCGAGATCGACGGGGTGACGATCCACTTCGTCCATGTGCGGTCCGAGCACCCGGACGCGCTACCGCTGATCATGACGCACGGCTGGCCGGGGTCGGTCATCGAGATGCTCGACTCGATCGGGCCGCTCACCGATCCGCCGTCCGGCGAGGACGCGTTCGATCTCGTGCTGCCGTCGCTGCCCGGCTACGGGTTCTCGGGGGAGCCGGCCGAGACCGGCTGGGATCTCGTGCGGACCGCGCGGGCGTGGGGCGCGCTCATGGAACGGCTGGGCTACGACCGTTACGTGGCTCAGGGCGGCGACGTCGGCGCCGGAGTGACCGACGCGATGGGGCGGCTCGGGCTCGACGGGCTGGCCGGGATCCACACCAACCTGCTGGTGACGGCGCTCAACGACCCGGCCTCGCTGCCCCACGAGACGGCGGACGAGCAGGCCGCCCTGGCCGCGCTCAAGACGTTCCAGACCAGCGGCAACGGCTACTTCGTGGAGATGGCGACGCGGCCCCAGACCATCGGGTACGCCCTGCTCGACTCGCCCGTCGCGTTGGCCGCCTGGATGATCGACCACGACACCGACGCGTACTACAAGATCGCCCGCGCGTTCGTCGAGGGCCAGGTCTCGGGCAACCTCACGCGCGACCACATCCTCGACAACATCACCGCGTACTGGCTGACCGGCACGGGCACGTCGGCGGCCCGGTCCTATTGGGAGGCGTACGGGCCGGACGGCTCGGCCGCGGGTAACGCCCCGCTGCCCGACCCGCGGGTCCCGGTCGGCTTCAGCGCCTTCCCCGGGGAGATCTGGCGGACCCCGCGCAGCTGGGCCGAGCAGGCCTACCCGACGCTGAACTACTTCGGCGAGGCCGAGCGGGGCGGCCACTTCGCCGCGTGGGAGGAGCCGGAGCTGTTCGCGGCCGAGGTGCGGGCCGCCTTCCGTCCCCTGCGGTGACCGCCGGCCCGAACGGCCCGGTGCGGCCGGGCCGTTCGGGGCAGTGGGGTAGCGGGGTCGCGCCGAGATGTCTACGGTGCCCTTCTGGGCGGGCGGCGCCTCACGGGGAGGTGGGCATGCGGTATCAGATCCTCGGCCCGCTGCTGGTGGAGCACGAGCAGCAGACGCGGTCGGTGACCGGGGGCAAGGTGCGGACCATGCTGGCCGCCCTGTTGCTGCACGCCAACCAGCAACTCTCGGTGGCGCAGCTGGCTCAGCGCATGTGGTCGGGGGATGCTCCGCACTCGCTGCGCCGCGTGGTGCAGACCAACATCGTCCGCCTGCGGCACGAGCTGCCGTGGCCCGGTTCGGTGGTCACCGGCCCGGCCGGTTACTCACTCTCCGTCGAACCCGGCGAACTGGACATGCACGTTTTCGACCGGCTCGTCGACGAGGCCTCGGCCGCGCCGGGGCCGGCCGACCAGGCCCGCCTGCTGCGCGAGGCCCTCGGGTTGTGGCGGGGCCCCGCGTGCGCCGACGTGGCATCGCCCTGGCTGCACGAAATGGACCTGCCGGCGCTCAACGAGCGGCGGCTGCTCGCGCTGGAGCGGCGTATCGAGGTCGACCTGCGGCTGCACCAGGCCGACGGCCTCGTTCCCGAGCTCCGCCGGCTGACCATGGAGCACCCGTTCCGCGAGCGGTTCTGGGTGCAGCTGATGGCCGCGCTGTATCGGCAGGGGCGGCAGGCCGAGGCGCTCAGCGCGTATCAGACGCTGTCGCACCGCTTCATCGACGTGCTCGGGGTCGAGCCGGGCGAGGAGCTGCGCGAGGTGCATCAGCAGATCCTGCGCGGCTCCGGCCACCACCCGCTGCTGTCACCAGCCGCCGCGCCCGCCCCGGTGCACGTCGCGCCGGCCCCGCCCGCGGTGCCGCGGATGTTGCCGGCCGGACCGCCGCATTTCGTGGGGCGGGCCGAGGAGTTCGCCACCCTCGACTGGCATCGCGACGAGGAGGCCGGGGTCGTCGTGCTGGACGGGCCGGCCGGCATCGGCAAGTCGGCCCTGGCGCTGCGGTGGCTGCACGACAACGCGGCCGACTTCGCCGACGGGCAGCTCTATGTGGACCTTCGCGGCTATGCCGACGAGCCGCCGCTGGAGCCGGCCGACGCGCTGGCCACCCTGCTCGGGGACCTGGGCGTGGCCGAGGCCGAGCTGCCGTGCGGGGTCGCGGCCCGGGCCCAGCTGTTCCGCACGCTCACGGCCGACCGCCGGCTGGCCGTCCTGCTCGACAACGCGCTCGACGCCGAGCAGGTGCGCCCCCTGCTGCCCGGAGCGGCCGGTGTCGTCGTCGTGATCACGAGCCGCAATCAGCTGCGCGGCCTGGTGGTGCACGACGGCGCGGTGCGGGTGACCGTGCCCCGTCTGGAGCCGGCGGAGGCGCCCGTCCTGCTCGGCATGAACCCGCGCACCGAGGAGGCGGCCCGGCTGGCCGAGCTCTGCGACCGTACGCCGCTCGCGTTGCGCATTCTGGCCGAGCGGATGGCCCGGCTGCCGCACGTGTCGCCCGCGTCGTGGATCGCCGAGCTGTCCGGCGAGGCGGGCCGGCTGGCCGCGCTCGACGCCGGTGACGGCGCGTCCGGCGACCTGCCGCGCTCGCTCTCCTGGTCCTATCGGCGGCTCGATCCCGACGCGGCCGAGCTGATGCGGTGCCTGTCCGCGCACACCACCCGCGCGTTCACGACGGAGCAGGCGGCCGGGGTGGCCACGCTGCCCATTCCCGCCGTACGCCAGCAGCTGGACCGCCTCGTCGGGGTGCACCTGGTCGAGCAGCTCAACCACGACCTGTACAGGGTGAGCCTGCTGGCGGGCCTGTACGGGCGGCACTGCGCCATAGGGTCCGTTTTATGACTGTGGCGGGGCTACGGCAGGGCCCAGATCCCGCCTGGCGGCGCCTGAGGGAAAGCCAGGTTCCAACACCGGGAGCCAGGCTTCCCCGGGCCACCACCAGACGAAATCTGGACCCGGCCTCGCACCCACCCCAGTCATAAAACGGACCCTACTCGACCGCGCCTGCTGAGCGCACGAACACCCCGGCCCGCGCCGCGGCGGTCGCGGCCTCGGCGGCCCGGTCGGCGGCGGCCTCGTCGATCGGCTCCTTGCTGATCATCAGCCGGTAATAGAGCGGCGCCGACACCGCCCGGATCACCTCGGCGCCGTCGGTGCCGCCCGGCAGTTCGCCCCGGGCGACCGCGTCGTCCACACACGACGACCACTCGGCGATGCGGACGGCGTAGAAGCGGTGCAGCGCCTCGGCGGCCCGCGCGTCCCCGGCGGCGGCCACGATCACGGCCCGGAACAACGCGCCCTGCCGCGGGTCGGTCAGCGTGCGCTGCACCAGTCGTGCGTTCGCCCGCAGGTCCTCGAGCAACGACCCCAAGTCCGTACGGGGGGAGGACTGCTCCGCCATGTCGGCCAGCAGGTCGGCCACCAGCCCGGCCGCCGTGCCCCACCGGCGGTAGACCGTCGTCTTGCCGGCCCCGGCCCGCCGCGCCACGTCGGCCAGGTCGAGCCGGTCGAACCCGCCCTCGACGAGCGCGTCCGCGGCGGCCTCCAGAACAGCGGCCCGTACGCGGGCGGTCCGTCCCCCGGGCCGGATAGTGCCGACCGTCATAACGACACTCCAGTTTCGTTAAGGCGTTTCGCTGCTATCGTAGCCACACGTTAACGGAACCGCAGTTCCATTAGGTGGAGGAGTGGTCATGGAGTATCGACGGTTGGGGGCCTCCGGGCTGACCGTGCCCGCCCTGAGCTTCGGCGCCGGCACCTTCGGCGGCTCGGGGCCGCTGTTCGGGGCCTGGGGCAGCACGGACGCTCGGGAGGCCCGGCGCCTCGTCGACATCTGCCTCGAGGCCGGGATCACCATGTTCGACACCGCCGACGTCTACTCCGGCGGCGCGTCCGAGGAGGTGCTGGGGCAGGCGATCAAGGGCCGGCGCGACGAGGTGCTGCTGTCGACCAAGGCGGGGCTGCCGATGGGCGAGGGTCCGTACGACCTGGGCACCTCCCGGGCCCGGCTGATCCGTACGGTCGAGGCCGCCCTGCGCCGGCTCGGCACCGACCACCTCGACCTGTTCCAGCTGCACGCCTTCGACGCCGGCACCCCGGTCGAGGAGGTGCTGTCGGCGCTGGACGATCTCGTGCGGGCGGGCAAGATCCGCTATCTGGGCGCCTCCAACTTCTCCGGCTGGCAGCTGATGAAGTCGCTCGCCGTAGCCGACCGCGACCACCGTTCCCGATACGTCGCCCACCAGGTCTACTACTCGTTGATCGGCCGCGACTACGAGTGGGAGCTGATGCCGCTCGGGCTCGACCAGGGGGTCGGCGCGATGGTGTGGAGCCCGCTGGGGTGGGGCCGGCTCACCGGCAAGATCCGGCGCGGAGTGCCAGTGCCGCAGGCCAGCCGGTTGCACGCCACCGCCGCGTACGGGCCGCCGGTCGACGACGAGCAGCTGTTCCGCGTGGTCGACGTGCTCGACGACCTGGCCCGCGAGACCGGCCGGGCGGTGCCCCAGATCGCCGTGAACTGGCTGCTGCGCCGGCCCTCGGTGGCCACCGTGATCATCGGCGCCCGCACCGAGGAGCAGCTGCGGCAGAACATCGGTGCGGTCGGCTGGGCGCTCACCGACGAGCAGGTGGCCCGGCTCGACGCGGCGAGCGCGCGCCCGGCGCCCTACCCCTATTTCCCGTACGAGCGGCAGGAAGGATTCGCTCGTCTCAACCCACCCCCGGTAGCCCGCGTCGCTTGATCCGCGGACGGGTGGCTTCAATTCGGCTTCACGACGGTTTCACGACGCCTGCAAAGCGAGATTTATTCGATCCGGCCGTTGTGCCGTGCGCGTCGGCCACCGAAGCTTCACTGCGTGCAACGGGGGAGCCGAATCCGGCTTCGTTGCCTTCGGTAATACGTCGAGCAAGCGGATGAGGGATCAATGGCCAACGAGTTGAACGTCGACACGAACGCGTTCTGGGAAAACGGATATCAGATCATCCGTAACGCCTACACGCGCGATGAGATCCAGCGTATCCGGGAGGCCGCCATGGCCTCGCGCGGTCGTGGTCCCGGCGATCTTCTCTCCAACCCGAAGATGCGGCACACGCTGACCGACGGCCGCTTCGTGAGCGTCGCCAAGCAGCTTCTCGGCAGCGACGACATCTGGTATTCGGGGGACAGCTCGTTCACGATCAATTCCAGCCAGCGCGGTTTCCACAAGGACAACGTGGACCGCAAGGACCCCAAGGGGCCGGACTGGAAGGGCCGTTACACGCTGCTGCGGTTCGGCATCTACCTGCAGGACCACTATTCGCACACGGGTGGCCTGAACCTGCGCGCCAAGTCGCACAACACCACCGATCACAACTACGGCAAGAACATCTATGTCCGTACGCGTCCCGGTGATCTCGCGGTGTGGAGCATGCGCACGACGCACAGCGGCAACGGCGCGCTTTACAAGTTCCCGAAGTGGGTCTTCCCGGAGCCCAAGGACGTGCCGACCCTGCCCAAGTGGCGGGTCGCCAAGGCCGACGGCGACCGGGTGGCGGTCTTCGCCGCGCTCGGCCTCGACGACGCGCACCACCACCGCTACGTCGAATACATGAAGACCCGTACGTACCTGATCAACTCCTTCAAGGCCTCGGTCTACGACGACGAGACCCGGCAGGAGGCCAAGAACGCGGGCCTGAACATCTGGGACGTGGCCGCGGAGATCGAGGGCGACGACTCGGTCGGCAAGAACGCCGCCTGGGAGCCGATCCCGTACGAGGTCGGCGCCGAGAAGCGCGTCCGCTCCTAAGCCGTTCTGCTGCCGCCTTCGGCCACCTCACGCTCGCGTTGCCGGGTAACGAGGTAGCCGAAGGCGGCGGCGGTGAAGAACATGACCACGCCGTAGACGGCGGCCGGGATCGCCATCTCGGTGTTGCCGAGCAGGGCCGGGCTGACCGCCACGGGTACGAGCACGATTGCGAAGACCTGGACCACCTTGTCGAACTGCAGGCCGAGCGATCCGGCGCCGTCCAGGAAGTACCCCGCCGAGAGGTTCACGACGATCGGCAGCGTGACCACCGCGAGCACCGAGTTGACCGCGGTCAGCGTGACGTTGAGGGCCACGTGCCCGCCGAACAGGTGGCTGTAGAGGTTGGCCGTCGTGCCACCGGGTGACGCCGCCAGCAACATCATCCCGACCGCGAGCACGGCCGGCAGGTCGAGCGCGACGACGAGGGCGAAGCAGAGCGCGGGCAGCAGCAGCACCTGACAGCCGAGCGCGATCAGGGCGGCCCGGGGATAGGCCACGACCCGCCAGAAGTCGGCCACCGTCAGGCCGAGACCGAGGCCGAGCATGATGATCCCGAGCGCGACGGGCAGACCGACGGTCGTCAATGGCGAGTCCATGCTGCGGCATTGTGCCCGAGCGTCGCTCCGGCCCCCATTGCCCGAACGGACATCGACATCAGTTCATGTTTGACATGGTCACTTAACGGACTCGAAACTTCTCTGAGAGCGCTCCCTCAGTTGTGCGAAGCCCGACGAGAAGGGCAAGTCCATGACTATCCGCACCCGTCTCCTGGCCGTCGTGGCCGCGACCGTCGCCCTGACCGGCTCGGCCGCCATGGCCGTCGCCGCCAACGCCGCCCTGCCCCCACCGCCCAGCGGCTGGACCCAGGTCTGGGCCGACGACTTCACCGGCGCCGCGAACACCCTCCCCAGCGGCGCCAACTGGATCATCGACACCGGCACCAGCTATCCCGGCGGGCCGCCGCAGTGGGGCACCGGTGAGATCCAGACCTACACCAACAGCACCAGCAACGTCGCGCACGACGGCGCGGGCAACCTGCGCATCACGCCGCTGCGCAACGGCTCCGGCCAGTGGACCTCGGCCCGGATCGAGACCCAGCGCACCGACTTCAAGGCCCCGGCCGGCGGCGTGCTGCGCCTCGAGGGCCGCATCCAGATGCCCAACGTCACCGGCAACGCGGCGCTCGGCTACTGGCCCGCGTTCTGGGCGCTCGGCGCGCCGTACCGCAACGACCGCTACAGCTGGCCCGCCATCGGCGAGTTCGACGTGATGGAGAACGTCAACGGCATCAACTCCGTCTGGGGCGTGCTGCACTGCGGCGTCAACCCGGGCGGGCCGTGCAACGAGACCAACGGCATCGGCGCCAGCCGGGCCTGCCCCGGCTCGACCTGCCAGGGCAACTTCCACACGTACGCCTTCGAGTGGGACCGCAGCGTGTCGCCCAACCAACTGCGGTGGTACGTGGACGGTCAGCAGTTCCATTCGGTCAACCAGAACCAGATCGGCGAGCCGCACTGGGGCAACATGACCAACCACGCCGGCTATCACATCCTGCTCAACGTGGCCATGGGCGGCGGGTTCCCCAACGGGGTCGCCGGCTTCGGCACGCCGACCTCGGCCACCGTGCCCGGGGCGCCGATGCTGGTCGACTACGTCGCCGTCTACACCCGGGGCGGGGGCAGCACGCCGCCGACGACACCGCCCACCACCCCGCCGCCCGGGGGCGTCCGGGACGCGTACGCGCAAATCCAGGCCGAATCGTTCGACGCGCAGTCCGGCGTGATCGTCGAGACGGCCGGCGAGGGCGGGCAGAACATCGGCGCCATCCGCAGCGGCGACTGGGTGCAGTTCAACAACGTCGAGTTCGGTTCGGGCGGCGTACGGGATTTCGTGGCCCGGGTGGCGTCGGGGGCCGCGGCCGGCATCAGCGGGCTGGTCGAGGTGCGGATAGACAACCGGAGCAACGCGCCGATCGGGAGCTTCGCGCTCGGCAACACCGGCGGGTGGCAGAGCTGGCGGTCCGTGCCCGGCAACGTGTCCAACGTGTCGGGGCGGCACACGGTCTTCCTGACCTTCACCAGCGGGCAGCCCAACGACTTCGTCAACGTCAACTGGATCCAGTTCCGCCGGTGACCTCCTGATCGAGAACACAGCGGAGCCGCGCCCGGGGGGACGGGCGCGGCTCTTGCTGGTGCGGCCGATCAGAGCTGACCGAGCAGGGCGAGCAAGAAGTTGAGGAGTGCGGCCAGCGCGCCGGCGCTCGGGACCGGGTCGAGCAGGCCGGCGATCGCGCACAGCAGGTTGCCGAGCAGGTTGCCCGGGCCCGACACCGCGTTGATCACCAGGTGCAGCTGGTTGAGGTCGACCGTCAGGCCGAGCAGGTCGAGGTGCAGCGGGCCGAGCACGAGGTCGAGCACCCGGCACGTGGCCTGCGCGATCGCGACGGGCGCGTTGACCGACTGGTTGACCGTGCCCAGGGAGGTGCCGGTCGAGTCGGTCATCGTGCCGGTCAGCTTGCCGGTCGCCAGGAGGTTGCCGTTCTGCGCCACGAACTTCGTGGGCGTGAAGGCGCCGGTGAAGGTGCCGGTGCCGCCGGCCGCGTCCGTGAACGTGCCGGTGACCGGGGTGCTGGGCACGGCGGCCGCGGCGACCGGGGCGGGCGCCCTGGTGACCGGGGCGGCGGCGGCCGCGTTGGCGCCCACCGAGGCGAGCCCCAGCGCCGCGACCACAGCCACCACGATCATCGAGATTCGTTGCCGGTGTGTCATCGTTCCTCCTGGTGATCAGGATTTGTGTGACTTCCACCGATAAGCCTCGATGCCCGCCGGGTCCGGTCCCAGTGAGCGGTGTCATCGGCCGGCATGACATCAGTCATGATCACTGCAGCCAGCCCGCGTGCTCGGCCACCCGTACGGCCTCGAGCCGGTTGCGGGCCCCGGTCTTGCGCAGGATCACCGAGATGTAGTTGCGGACCGTGCCCGCGGTCAGGTTGAGCGTGGCCGCGACCTCGGCCGCCGGCACCCCCGACGCGGCCACGGTGAGCACATGCAGCTCCCGCTCCGACAACGGGCTGCGCGGCGCGGCGACCATGGCCACGGCCAGCCCGGCGTCGATGACCCGCTCGCCGCGGACCAGCCGCCGGATGCCCCGCACCAGCTCCGACGGCGCGGCGTGGGTGCCGACGACCCCGCCCACGTGCACGTCGAGCGCGCGATTGAGCCGTACGCGGGCCTCCGGACCGGCCACCACCAGCGTGGCGCAACCCAGGCGGGCCAGCAGCGGCAAACCGTCCTCGGTCAGCAACTCGACGTTGACCACCGCCACCTCGGGCGGCACGGCGCGGGCCATGTCGACCGCGGCGGCGAGACAGCCGACCTCGGCGACGACGGAGAAATCCTCTTCCAACGACAGGGTCGCGGCCAGGGCGCCGCGCAACAGATTCATCGGTTCAACAAGCAGAATGCGGATCACAATGGCCTCCCAGCCAGGATTTCGCGGTGGGAAGGCCGGCGTCCTCGGTTTTCCGGAGCCGGCCGGTGACCGACGCCAGATTCGGCGACGGCCCGATTCCGAACCGCGGAATCAGCTGGGAGGACCGCTGTAACGAACACTTCGCCCGGCGGCGACGACGTCCGCGGGCTGTTCGGCGGCGCCGGAGGCGATCTCCGGCCGCCACGAGGACGGGACAGTGCCCGTCGGAGGCGCGGCGCCACCACCGGCGTCACGCAGATGCCCGCCACCGGCCGATTGACCGTTGACAGGCCGCGGGGGAGAGGCAGGCGCGGGAATGGGCCCGCTGGACCGTTTTGCCTGCTCGCGAATGATTGGCGCGGAAGCACTCGATGCCGCACGCTCAAGCTCCCGAACCAACGCCGGCTGGTTTCGAGGCGCCGGAAGGGCCTGCCGCGTCAACTGTTGAAGAGCCGCCAGAGCCGGGGCAGCCAGCAATGTCCGTTGTGTCACCTGATCGAGCGTTGCCGTGGCCGGAGGAGCCGGCAGACCTCGCCCCGTCAGTCGATCAAGCGGAATTGTGGTGGGGGCAGCGGGCAGACCCTGTCGTGTCAGCGGGTCGAGTGCCGTTGTGGCCTGGGGAGCTGGTAGGCCCTGTCCTGTCAGCGGGTCGAGTGCCGCAGTGGCCTGAGACGCTGGCAAGCTCTGTCCTGTCAGCCGATCGAGTGCCGCTGCGGTCTGAGGAGCTGGTAAGCCTTGTTGTGTCAGTCGGCTGAGTGCCGTTGTGACCGGGACGGTCGACGGGCCCTGGTGCGTCAGCTCTTCGATCATCGCCATGACCGGACGAACCGGTCCCGGCAGGGCCGGCGTCGCCCGTGGTGCCAGAGCTGAGAGATCGGCGATCAATCGAGAGAGAAGCGCGCGGTTGGATAAATCCGGAAGGGTGCGAACGGTGAGTCTCGGAACGTCGACTCGCTCCGTCGTCCCGGTAATAGCCGCCACCCGCACGGTGACAACCTGAGCGAGCGCGTCGGTGGCCGGTCGCGGCGTAGCCCGGAGGGCCGGCACCCGCAGGGTGACAAGCTGAGCGAGCGCGTCGTTGGCCGGTCGCGGCGTAGCCCGAAGGGCCGATACCCGCACGGTGACACGCTGAGTGAGCGATGTCGCGAGCGCGTCGGTGGTCGGCCGCGCCGTACCCCGGAGGGCCGATACCGGGTGGCCGCCGAATCCGAAGAAGGAATCGACCTCCGCTTGAACCCCACGAGACGGGTCCCACCGGCCGAGGTCCGCCTGGAGAATCGGCGCCACGCCCTCCGGCCTGTCCGCCTGAGTGACAACGAGCCGTAGCCGTTCGACCTTTTTCCACGGGGCCACCTGAAGGGGCGCGCTCCTCAGCGGGGCCGCGTTTGAAGGGATGGCGCCTTCAAGGGGCGCGCTTCTCAGCGAGGCCGCTTTCGAAGGGATGGCGTCCAGGGGAGCCGCCTTCAGCCGGGCCGTCCGCAGCGACGCCGTCCTCTGGGCTGCGGTCTCCAGCGCGGTAGTCCTGAGCGGCGCCGTCTTCATCGAGTACGTGTTCAGCGGTGTTGTCTTCGGCGAGGACCCGTTGAGCGGTGTTGTCTTCGGCGCGGCGAGTCTCGGGGACGAGATCTTCGAGGAAGGGTTGCTGTGGAGCGTGATCCCCGGGTGGGCCACTTTGAGAGGCAGCGCCGTCCGCGCGGTCGTCGTCCGAGCAACGGCCTTCGTCGTCCGGGATGCGGCCCGCTGCAGCGTCTGCTTAGGAGGGGTGGTTTTTGGGGAGGCTGTTTCCGGGATGACGGCCCTCAGCGGCGTCGCCTTTTCGGCTGCGGCTCGGTCTGGCGTTCTCTTCGGCGAGGCGGCCGGCTGGTCAGACGCCGTCAGGGCGGTGGCTTTCCGCGGCGTTGTCTTCGGAGGTAGGGCCTTCTGTGGCGTGTGCTTGCGGGCGGCGGTTGGCTGGCGGGTCGTTGTCGGAGCGGCGACCTTCTGAAGTGTCGTTTTCTGGGGCGCAGCCCGCTGCGGCGTCGATTCGGCCGGTGCTGCCTTTTGGTGAGGTGCCTTGAGCGGGACGCTTTGGCGTGACTGCTCTCCGGAGGTGATCTTTTGGCGTTCCGGCTTGGCGTGATCGGTCGTCGGCCGTAGCAGCCGCCCTG
The DNA here is from genome assembly GCF_016785085.1 of Paractinoplanes lichenicola. Lineage (GTDB taxonomy): Bacteria > Actinomycetota > Actinomycetes > Mycobacteriales > Micromonosporaceae > Actinoplanes > Actinoplanes lichenicola. Next base: position 457,765 of record NZ_JAENHO010000001.1, on the reverse strand, counting down.
TTTTGCCGGAGGCCGGAGCGGGCCGCGAGGACTCGGCTTTCGAGGGCGAATCGGACGTGCCAATGCCGGCTGTGGCCGCCTTTACGAGTGGATCGGTCTGACTATTGTCGGCGCGGGCGGCATGGTCGAAAAGGCTGAGCGCGAAATACGCGGCCCCCACCAATCCGATCATGAAAAGAAGACGGGCAGCGCGCTGAACTGCCACAATCCACCTCCCGACCAATCCATCGATGTTTGCCTACCCGTTCGCCAGGGAGCGACACCAAAACCGGTGTGCCGTATTCCGGGCGTTGATCAAAGGCGCGTAGCGTCCCCGGGCATGACGAGTGAGAACCAGCGGTCGGTGGAGATCGAGCGGACCAGTGTCGGCGCGTACGAGATCCGGAACGTACGGGGTGGGGTCCTGGCCCTGGGCACCGGTGACGACGAGCACTTCACCCCGGTCGAGCTGCTGCTCGCGGCCATCGGCGGCTGCTCCGGCATCGACGTCGACGTGGTGACCAGCCGTCGCGGGAAGCCGGAGCGGTTTGTGATCAGGGTGCGGGGCGACAAGGTCCGGGACGAGGACGGCGCCAACCGGATGGAGAATCTCGAGGTGGAATTCGACCTGAAGTTCCCGCCCGGGCCGGAGGGCGACCGCGCGCGCGAGGCGGCCCCCCGGGTGATCCGGCTGTCGCACGACCGCCTGTGCACCGTCTCGCGCACCGTGGAGCTGGGCACGCCGGTCTCAACCTTCCAGGTCGGCGAGAGGTAGACCGCGCGGGGCCATAGTGAGCCGCAGCACGAGGCCGCCGCGGGCTTGCCGCCGTACGGCCGGAAGCGCCTCGCCGGTGAGCCAGGCCGCGGTCTCGACCAGCGCGGCGCCGTAGTGCGCGGCCCGCAGCCGGTGGCGGAGCCGCAGCACCCCCTCCCGCGGGTCGTAGCGGGCCAGCACGTCCTCCTCGACCTCGGCCAGGATGTCGTCGACCCGGGCCGGGTCCAGGTCGGTGACGATCTCGATGTCCGCGTCCCAGTCCATGAGCCGAGTGTCGGAGGACCCGGCCGGGGAGAACCGAAGTCCGGATGACCCCGGAGCAAGACAGATGGTGCCAAGAGTCCGTTGACCGACAGAGCGGGCCACGGAGATTGATAGTTTCGGATGCATGGCGGGTCCTCCCGATCCGGCCCGGGCGGGCGACGTCGACGGCGTCGTCGAGGAGCTGCGCCGGTTGAAGGCGTGGGCGGGCCGGCCGTCGTACGAGACGATCACCGAACGGGTCAACGCGGGCTGGGTCGCGGCCGGGCGCCCGGAGCTCGAGCTGGCGCGCCGGTCCACGGTGGCCGACTGCTTCCGTCCCGGCCGGCGCCGGCTCAACGACGATCTGGTGGCGGCGGTCGTCGAGGCGCTGCACCCCGACGTGGGGTATGTGGCCCAGTGGCGTCAGGCGCTGCGCGCGATCGCGGGCGAGAGCGAGGCCGCGTCCCAGGTGCGTGTGCACGACCGGCTGCCGCCCGACCTGGCCGACTTCACCGGCCGGGCCGCGGAGCTCGATCGGCTGTGCCGGGCCGCCGAGCGCGCGGCGACGCGGTGGTCATCTCGGCGATCGAGGGTATGGCCGGGGCCGCGCCGCTGCTGCCGGGCACGCCGGGCTGCGCCACGCTGATCACCAGCCGGCACAGCCTGACCGAGCTGGCCCCGGCCACCCACCTCACGATGGACGTCTTCACCGCCGAGGAAGCGCAGACCTTTCTGCTGCCCACCGCCTGCACCAAGGCGGACGAGGAGGCGGCCGCCCGGATCGCCCATCGCTGCGGGCGCCTGCCGCTGGCATTGAGCCTGGTCGCCGGGCACATCCGCCGGACGCCGGGCTGGACGCTGACCGACCACGCCGACCGGCTCGACGAGCGGCACGCGGACCGGCGCCTCGAGAACGGGGTCGAGGCCGCGCTGGACCTGTCGTATCTGCGCCTGCCCACCGACATCCGCGCGTTGCTGCGGCGGCTCGCGCTGCACCCGGGGCAGGACTTCGACGCGTACGCGGCGGCCGCGCTGGACGACAGCGATCTGCTCACCGCCGAGGGCCGCCTCGACCGGCTGCGCGCCGACCACGTGCTGCAGGCGGCCGCGCCCGGCCGGTACGCGTTCCACGACCTCGTCCGTGCGTACGCGATCGGCCGGGCCCGCGACGAGGACCCGCCGGGCGACCGCCGGGCCACCCTCGATCGCCTCCTCGACCACTACCTGGCGACGTCCGCGGCCGCGGTGACCACCCTGTACGGGGATGTCACCCGCTATCTCCAGGGGCGTCCGGTGCCGCCCGGCGCCGTCCCCGACCCGCGCCTGGCCGAGCCGGGTGCCGCCCGCGACTGGCTCGACACCGAGCGCCCGAACCTGATCGCCGCGGCCGCGCAGGAGTCCGCGGCCCACACCGTCACCCTGGCCCGCGTGCTCTTCCTCTACCTCAGCGGCGGCCACCACACGGACGCCCTGGCCGTGCACGGACACGCCTACCGTGTCGCCGTGCGCACCGGCGACGAGATCGGGCAGGGGCACGCCCTGACCGATCTCGGTGTCGCGCACTTCTGGCTGAGTCAGCACGGCGAGGCGGCCGCGTATCACCGTCGCGCCCGCGAGGTCTTCCGGCGGACAGGGGATCAAGCGGGCGAGGCCCGCGCCTTGGACTGTCTGGGCATGTCACTGATCAAGCCCGGCCGCTACGAGGAGGCGGCCGGCGTTCTCCACCAGGCCTTGACTCTCTACAGGCTCGCCGGTGACCTGGAGGGACGGGGGAGCTCGTTGTGCGCCCTGGGCTTCGTCTCGCTGCACCGGGGCGAGTTCTCCGCGGCGGCCGGCTTCTTCATCGAGGCGGCGGACCAGGCGCGAAGCCTAGGCATCCGGTCGAACGAGGCGTACGCCCTGCACGGGCTGGGCGAGACGGAGATGCGGCTCGGCCGGCTCGAGGCGGCGGGCCGCCACCTGCGCCAGGCGCTGGAGACCATTCGGCAGTCCGGGCATCGCGACGCCGAAAGCGACGTCATCGCCACCATCGGCGATCTGTGCATCCGGATGGGCCGGCCGGACGAGGGCGCGGAGCACCACCGCCGGGCGCTGGCCGTCGCGCGGGTCACCGGTGACCGGTCCGGGCAGGCCTTGTCGCTGAACGGGCTGGGGGACGCCGCCCTGGCCGCCGGTCGTCCGGACGACGCGGCCGAGTTCTACGCCGAGGCGCTGGTCAGCGCGACCGAGAGCGATACCCGCGACGAGGTGGTCCGCGCACGTGCCGGGCTGGTCCGGGCCCGCGAAAAACGAGCTAACCGGATCGCACCCGGGATGGTCCGGGACGGTGAGGCGGGTCGGGCACGATCAGGCGGTGAGTCGTGACCTGTTGCGGACGCTGCGTCTGTCGTTCCTGCTGTGCATGCTGCCCGCTTCCCTGATGTCGGTGGTGCACGTGAGCCTGACGGGCGCCTCGTGGTTCGCCGCGGTCGTCGGGGGTGGCGTGCTCACCATGGTGGTGCTGGTGCGGTTCCTCGAGTATCGCCTCGGCCGCCTGGCCCCGATCGTGGTTGACCTGCTGGAGCTGGCCGCCTTCTCGGTCGCGATCGTCGTGGTGGGCAATCTTGACCCGGTGCTGGGCCCGATCTACTTCCTGCTGTTCTTCCGGGCCGTCTCCGGGTCGTTGCGGCGGCTCGTTCCGATGATCGTCGGCTACATGGTGGTCTCGATCGTCGTGCCGCTGGTGGCGGGGATCGGGGTGCAGCCGGGGGCGACCGGCGGCATGCTGGTCGGCTTTCTCGTCTACGGCATGCAGGTGCTGCTGCGGCGCATCGAGGCGCAGAGCCGCGAGCGGGCCGAGTTGCTGCTGCGGCTGCCGTCGCCGGTGATCGTGGTGGGGGACGACGGCGAGATCATTCTCAGCAACCCGGCCGCGGCGGCGCTCACCGGTCCGCTCGAGCAGTTGCGCGCGTACGGCGGTGACGGCGCCCCGGTCGACCTGCGGCGGCTGCCGGCCGGGTCGGCGGGGCTGGAGCTGCGGCTGGTCCGCGGGGACGGGACGGTCGCGCGGGCGCTGGCCGAGACCGTACGGGTCGAGAACGGCACGATCGTGGGGCTGGCCGACGTGACGGCGCAGCGCGACTACGAGGAGCGGCTGCAGCGGGCCGCCTTCCACGACGCGCTGACCGGGCTGCCCAACCGCGCCCTGTTGTGGCAGCGCTTCGAGACGGCCGGGGAGTCGTACGGGGTGCTCTTGATCGATCTTGACGGTTTCAAGGCGATCAACGACACGCTGGGGCATCAGGCGGGCGACGACCTGCTGCGCGGGGTGGCCGAGCGGGTGAGCGGGGTCTGCGGGCCGGACGCGACAGTGGCCCGGCTCGGTGGGGACGAGTTCGCCGTGCTGCTGCCCGGGGCCGGCGTCGCCGAGGCCGAGCGTACGGCCGAGGCAGTGCGCTCGTGTTTCGGCGAGGAGTTCATGGTGGACGGCGGACCGGCCCGCGCGGGCGGCAGCATCGGATGTGCCGTAGCCGCCCCGGGTCAGTCCCCGGACGAGGTGCTGGCGGCCGCCGACGCCGCCATGTATCGCACAAAACGCGCGATCCGCCGCCCGGCCGCGGCCTGACGAGTCGCGAGTGGACCTTCGTGCTCCTGGCTTCGTGCCAAACCCTTTCCCCGTACGCCGGAGGGCCGCCCCGCCTCAATAACGTCTCCCTCACCTCACACACCGCAAGGGAGACCTCACGTGCAGTTGAACGCAGTTCGCCGCCGCTCGATCCTCGCCGCCACCCTGGCCGGGGTCGTCGCCGCGACGTCCGTCGGTGGGCCGGCCCTCGCCGCCGACCCGACCGGCAGCATCACCGGCATCGTCCGCGACACCCGCGGCGCCGTCGTCCCGGACGCCTCCGTCGCCGTCTACGTCAACCCGTCCAGCGACGCCGTGCAGGAGCTGCAGGCCGACAGCCGGGGCCGGTTCACGATCTCGGGCCTCGAGGCCGGCACCTACAAGATTCAGATCGGCCTGGGCGGCTGGTCGGAGTGGGCCCCGGGCCGGATCAGCAACCCGGACCAGGCCCAGACCTACCGGGTGCGGGCCAACCGCACCACCACCGCCAACAGCGTCGTCACCGCGACGGGCTTCCTCGCCGGCCGGCTCTTCGCCCCCGACGGCAAGCCGCTGGCCAATGCGCCGGTCAACGTGACGAACGACAACACCGCTTCCCAGCACGCCACGCTCACCGAGGCCGACGGCACCTTCCGGCTCCGGGTCCAGCCCAACCAGACCTTCATCGTCAACTACCAGGCCGGCGCGCTCGGCCAGTACGTGCCCCACACCTTCGACCCGGCCCAGGCCACGCGATTCTTCGTGCGCTCGGGCCAGACCGTCCGCCTGACCGACCGGGCCGCCGCACTGGCCGGCATCTCGGGCCGCCTGACCGACGCCGCGGGGGCGCCGGCCGGTGGCGTGAACGTCAGCTTCATCAACGTCGACACCATCAACCAGTCGGACACCACCACGGCGGCCGACGGCACGTACGACTTCAGCGGCCTGCTGGAGCCGGGCCGCTACAAGGTGCGGTTCAGCAACGCCGACGGCCGCCAGTACGCGCACCAGCAGCCCGACTACGACTCGGCCGAGATCATCACCGTCGCCTCGGGGGAGACGGTTGTGGTCGACGACCAGCTGCTGTGGGTCGTGGCCCCGCAGTAACCCGGCAACGCTGAACGCCGCCCCGGTCGTCACTCGGCCGGGGCGGCTTCCTACTGTCATGCCATGGCCTACCTGCGGATCGGCGACGCCGACCTGTATTCGGAGATCGCCGGCGCGGGTGACCCGGTCCTGCTGCTGCACGGCGGTTTCTGCTCGCTCGAGTCGCTGCGGCCCCAGTCCGACGCGCTCGTCCCCGATCACCGGGTGTACGCGTTCGAGCGCCCCGGGCACGGCCGCTCGGCCGACCTGGACGGCGAGTACGACTACCAGCGGATGGTCGCCGACACCCTGGCCTACCTCGACGCCGTCGGTCTCGAGTCGGCGCACGTCGTCGGGTACAGCGACGGCGCGATCATCGGGCTGCTGCTGGCCCTCGACCACCCGGAACGGGTGCGCTCGCTCGTCGCCATCAGCGCGAACCTCGACCCGTCGGCGTTCGAGGACACCGCCGGGGCCTTGTCAGCAATGGAGCCGGAACCGAGGCCGGACGTCGAGCGGATGCACTACGAGCGGTTGTCCCCGGACGGCCCCGAGCGCGCTGACGTCGTACTGGGAAAGCTCTTTCGCCTCTGGACGACCGAGCCGCACATCAAGCCCGCCGACCTGGCCCGGATCGCCGCGCCGACGCTGGTGATGGCGGCCGACCGCGACACGATCGTCCCCGGCCACAGCCTGCTGATCGCCGCCTCGATCCCCGGCGCGCAGCTGTGCATCGTGCCCGGCACCTCGCACCTGCTGGTCGCCGAGCGGCCGGAGCTGGTCAGCGCGCTGATCCGGGATTTTGTGCGCGCAGCAGCCACACGAAATACGGGGCACCGATCAGCGCCATCATGAGCCCGGCGGGGATCTGCGCGGGCGCGATGACCGTACGGCCGAGGGTGTCCGCGACGCAGACGAGCAACCCGCCGAGCAGCATGGCGACCGGGACGATGCGCCCGTGCCGCGCACCGACCAGCACCCGGGCGATGTGCGGGGCGACCAGCCCGACGAAGCCGACCACGCCCACCGCGACCACGCTCACCGCCGCCGCCACGGCCGCGATCGTCAGCACCGACAACCGCGTGGTCTCCCGCCGCACGCCGAGGATGCGCGGGGTGTCCTCGTCGATCGCCAGCAGGTCGAGCTCGCGACGCAGGCTCAGCACGATCGGGGTCGCGACCAGCAGCACGAGAGCCACCGGCAGCACGTCGGGAAATTCCCGGCCGTACGTGGTGCCGGACAGCCAGGTGAGGATGCGCGGCGTGTCCCACGGGTCGGTCCGCAGCAGCAGAAAGGTGCTGACCGAGCTGAGCGCGTAACCGCAGCCGATGCCGATGAGCAGGAACCGGTCGGGGAGCAGCCCGCCCCGCCAGGCCAGCACCGCGATCAGGGCGAAGGTGACCAGCCCGGTGGCGACGGCCGTGAGGATCAGCGTGGGCCGTCCGCCGGGCACGCCCGAGGTCACGACGAACACCGCTCCCAGCCCGGCGCCGGCCGTGATGCCGAGGATGCTCGGCTCGGCCAGCGGATTGCGCACCGTGCCCTGCACGACGCTGCCGGCCAGGGCCAGCGCGGCCCCCGCGGCGACGGCCGCCGCCACCCGCGGGGCCCGGTCGTCGAGGGCCAGGTCGATCAGGTCCGGCGCGGCGCCCTGCAGCCAGAGCACGATGTCGCCGGTACGCAGCCACAGGCTGCCGGCCAGGAGCCCGGCCACCGCGGCGCCGACGAGCAGGACGGATGCCAGGGCAGCGACGGTCAGGAAGCGCCGGCGGGAGCGGATGGCCGTCCGGGGCGCCTCGCGGGCCGTACCCGCGTCGCGCAGCCGGAGCGCCAGCATAACGATGACCACGGCCCCGAGCAGCGAGGTCGGAATGCCGGTGGGGATCGAGGCGGCGGCCTGGGCGCCCATGACGGCCCGCAGCACGGCGTCGGCCAGCAGCACCAGCAGTGCCCCGATCAGCCCGCAGGCCGGGATCAGGAAGGCATGCCGGCCCAGGCCGCCGATGCGGTTCGCGGCCAGGCGGGCGGCCACCGGGGCGGCCAGGCCGACGAACGCGAGCGGGCCCGCCAAGGTGACCGAGATGCTGGTCAGCAGCACGGCCAGCAGTACCGCGACGACCCGGGTCGAGCGGATCGGCACGCCCAGCGAGGCGGCCGCGTCGTCGCCCAGCCGGAGCACGTCGAGCCGGTGCGACAGCAGCAGGGCGGCGACGAGCACGACGACGATGACCGGGGTGGCGCGGGCGGCGGCGTCCAGGTTGAGCTGGGCCAGCGAGCCGCTGCCCCACGCGTACAGGCCGGTGGTGTTCTCCTTGAACAGGATGAGCAGGGTGGCGGTGCCCGCGTCGAGGGCCATCGCGACCGCCGAGCCGGCCAGCACCAGCCGCGTCGACTGGAGGTGGGACGTGGTGCCGACGAGGCCTAGCACGAGGGCCGCGGCGAGCAGGCCGCCCGCGAAGGCGACCGCGCCCGAGGCCCACACCGGCACGGCCAGCCCGAAAGCGGCGACCGCGCACAGCGTGAAGTAGGAACCGGCGGTGACGGCCAGGGTGTCCGGGGCGGCCAGCGCGTTGCGGGTGACCGATTGCAGCAGCGCCCCGGCCGAGCCCAGCGCCACCCCGACCGCGATCCCGGCCAGCACACGCGGCAAGCGGGAACCGGTCAGCACATCGATGATCGGAACGCCGCCGACGTCCGTGCGTGCCCCCAGCAGATCCGCGAGCCCGGCTCCTGAAGTGCCTTGCGTGATGTGCCACAACCCGGTCACGACGACCAGGACCAGCAGGACGGCCAGCACGGCCGTCCCGCGAGCCGCTTTCACTGCTGCGTCAGGATCTTCACGTAGGCGTCGATCGCCTGCTCGTTCGAGATCGGGCCGCCCGCGCCCCACACCCCGGCCGGGAAGGCGTACGCGCGCTTCTCCTTGACGGCCGGCAGCGCGGTCCAGATCGGGCTCTTGGTCAGCTCCTTGACATAGCTGTCCGGCGTCTCGTCGTCGCCGTAGAACAGGGTGGCGCCGCCGACCGCGGTCAGCCCCTCGATGTCGGTCTGCGCGAGCCCGTACGCGGGGTCGACGCCACCGCTGCCGTACGCCGCGTTGATCTTGTCGGTCCAGGCCAGGGTCATGCCGAGCTGCTCGCCGAGCTCGGTGAACAGGGCACCCTTCCCGTACGGGCGGACGACGACGTTGCCGCCCTCGATCCAGCCGTCGAAGAACAGAAATTCCTTCCCCTGTACGTTCGTGGCCGCCACCTTCTGCTTGGCCTCGGCCAGGTGCTCGTCGAACTGGCGCAGCACCACGTCGGCCCGCTCGGTGCGCCCGGTGGCCTGCCCGATCATCGAGAAGACCTTCTTCATGTTCGCGATCTGGCCCGAGGCGTCGGCCCCGACCGTGGCCAGCACCGGCACGCCCCGCTTCTCGAGCTTCTTGATGATCTCGTCGTCGGCCTTGAACGCCTCCACGACGATCAGGTCGGGCTTCGCGGCGTAGAGCGCGTCGAGGTCGGGCTGGCCGCGCTCGCCCGCGTCGGTCACGTTCGCAGGCAGCGGCTCGGCCTTCACATACGTGCCGTAGCCCTTGGGGTCGGCCACGGCGACCGGGTTGAGGCAGAGCGTGAGCACGTCCTCGGTCTGCTGCCATTCGAGCACGGCGACCCGCTGGGCCGGCTTCGCGAGCTCCACCTTGCGGCCCACGCCGTCGGTCATCGAGACCGGGCCGGTCGCCGTCGCGGTGGTGTCGTTCGCACAGGTCTGCGAGACGGGCGTGGCCGAGCCGGTGGCGGAGGGCTCGTCGACCTGCGTGGTGCCGCAGGCCGTGATCGTCAGGACCACGGCGGTGGCCGCCAGGAGTCGTGCGTGAAGGGCAGGCATCGAACGGCTCCGCATCGGTAAGGGTTGCCTTGCCTCACGGACGTTAGATGTTGATCAAGATGTCGGCAATCCCGCAGTCAGGACAGCTGATAGGGGATTCCGGACATCACCGCGCCGGGCGTTACCTGCATCACGCGCCGGAACGCGGCGATGAACGTGCTCGGCTGCGAATAGCCGAGCCGCTCGGCGACGCCCTGCACATCGACGCCCTCCGAGAGCAGGGCCAGCGCCGCGTGCACGCGCAACGCCTGCCGCCACTGCGCGAACGACAACCCGGTGGCCTCGCGGAAGGCCCGGGTGATGGTGCGCTCGCTCATGCCCAGGAAGGCGGCCCATTCCTGCAAGCCGCGATCGTCGGCCGGATCGGTGAGCAACGTCTCGGCGATCGCGTCGATCCTCGGGTCGCCCGGCAGCTCCAGCTCGAACTGCCGGCCCGACGGCTCGAGCACGTCGAACACGACCGCCTCGGTGCGCGCCCGCGCCTCGTCGTCCAGATCCGTACGGGCCAGGCGGAGCAGCAGCGACTCGAGCAGGGGAGTCATGGTGATCGAGGTGGGCTCGGCGAACTCGACCGGGGTGCGGCCGGGGGCGAAGAACGCGTCGTGGAGCCGGGCGGCGGCCGTGAGCCGGCCCCCGTGCACCACACCGGCGGGCAGCCACAGGCCGAAGCCGGGCGGCACGGTCAGGATCCGGTTGCCGATCCGCGAGGTCAGCGTGCCGCCGCGCACCCACACCAGCTCGTGCATCGGGTGCGCGTGCGACGGCCACTCCGTCGGCACGCCCGGGGCCTCCGACTCGGCGACGATCGCCCGCGGCGCCGGATCACCGGCCGACACCGCGCGGCGCACGACCGTGCCGGGGTCGCGCCGCCACGGGGCGAGGCCGAGCTCGTCGTGGATCCGCGCAACCATGCCGACGAGCGTACGCAGTCCTTACGGATCGATGACGTGAGCCCGTTATATCGATCGCCGCGCCGGTCCGCCGCCGTATCCGATCGCGCAAGCCGGTGCCCTGCAGCTCCGGTCGTCGCGAACTAGGAGAAGGCTATGAGGACGTTGAGGACGCGTCGGTGGCAGACACCTGCGAGAGCGCGGGCCGTACGGGTGGGGCTGGCCGCGGCGGTGCTGGCGGCGACGGGGGCGTTGACCGTCACGTTCGTCTCCGGCGGCGGTCAGGGCTCGGCCGACGCGGCGACCCGGCTCTCCGACTACGTGCCGATCGAGGACGTGCGGGCCAACGTCGTCACCCCGAAACCCGGCCCCGGCGCCGCGACCGGCCGCTTCACTGTCGACTGCGGGGTCAACCGGAACGGCAAGTTCAGCCCGGACAACCCGGTCGCGCAGCCCGGCATCCGCAACGGCGCCGAGCACCTGCACGACTTCGTCGGCAACCAGGCCATCACGGCCGACTCGTCCGACGCCGACCTGGCGGCCGGGGGCACCACCTGCCGCAACGGCGACAAGTCGTCGTATTTCTGGCCGGTCGTGCGGATCGACCGCTCGGTGCGGGCCGGGGACGACACCGTACGGCAGGCCCTGGCTAACACCTCGGGCTCGGTGGTCTGTCCCTCGGTGCGCTCGCGGATGCCCGCCGTGCCCGTGGCCGTGAAGGCGGCGGTGGACCGGCGGCTGGCCGAGCTGGACCGGGCCGAGGTCGCGGCCAACCGGCGCGTGCTCGCCGTCCGCGGCATGAACCTGCAGGTCAACGGCGAGGTGTTGCAAGGGTTGCGGGCCCAGCGGTCGGCCGCGTTCGCCGAGATCGGCGACCTGATCCGCTCCGCGGGTGGGCGCCGCCCGGCCGGCCTGGTCTCGCTGACCGACTGCGACGTCAGCTACGACGCCATCCACGCGAGCCTGAGCCACGGCAGCGAGGCCGGTTCTGCCAACGCGCAGGTGCGGTGCCCGAACGTCCGGGATCAGCTGCCGGGTGTGCCGCGGCGGGCGCTGGCCGAGGTGGACCGGGCCCTGGCCCAGCTCGACCGGCAGGTCTCCGTGGCCAACCAGCGGCTCGTCGCCGGTCGCACCTCGCTGCTGGGCCCGCTGCGGGCGTCGCGGGCCGCGGTGCTCGACCGCATCGCCGCCGCCCTCGGCCGTCCGGGCTCTTTGAACGCCTTGGCTGGGTGCTCGCTCGACCAGCGCGGCGACCACCCGGGCGCGCCGCCCTCATCCGCCCCGACCGCCTCTCCGACTGTCTCTCCGTCCGCCCCGAGCGGCGCCCCGACCGCCTCCCCGACCGCCGGCGCGCTGCCCGATCCGCAGGGCCCGAATCGGGAGCTGCCCGGCAACACCGGCACCATCGTGCGCCCAGCCTCGGTGCTGATCGAATACCGCGGCAACCCCGCCGGCCAGGTCGTCGCGATGCCCCGCTTCCTGCGCGCACTGACCGGCGACGCCAAGCCCACCAGCCGCGGCCCGGCCAACGCCCGCGCCACGTGGAGCTGCTCCGGTTTCGCCGACCGGCTCGCCGACCGCTACCCGATCTGCCCCGCCGGGAGCCGGGTCCAGCGGGTCCAGGACTTCCCGGGCTGCTGGGACGGCCGCAACACCGACAGCGCCAACCACCGCGACCACCTGGCCTTCGCCGACCGGGCCAAGGGCGCCTGCCCGCAGGGCTTCGTCGCCGTGCCGCAACTACGGATCACCATCTCGTACGACATCCCCCGCGACGTGCAGACCCGGGGCCAGTACGCACTCGACTCGTTCCCGGAGGAGGACCACAACCCGTTCTCCGACCACAACGACTTCGTCAACGTCAACTCCACCCGCACGATGAACAAGATCGTGACCTGCCTCAACCGCGGTGCCACCTGCCGCTTCTAGAAGCCCTCCACAAGCAGGGGCCCGGCCGGTCGAGCTCATCGGCGGCCTGGTGATCGCGCTCAGCGGTGCTGGGCGAGCAGCCAGTCCAGGATCACGGCGTGGGTGTAGGCCGGGATCCACGAAGCGTGTGCGAACAGGGGAGTGGTGCCGGCCGGCAGCGTGGTGAAGAGGTGCTTGCTGCCGGTGCGGGCGGCCTGCCGGCGGGCCTTCGCGGCCAGGGCCTCCTGCTCGGCATCGGACAGCAGCCCCGACCACTCGCTCCACGTCACCGGCTCGCCGGCGGCCTCGAGCGCCTGGAAGATGCGGTAGTCGGAGCCTGGTCCGTCGTAGGCGACCACCGAGTCGTCGGCCGAGTGCACGGCCCAGATCGGGAAGTCGCCGAGCGATGCCACCGCGGCGGCCTCGTCGCCCGCGCCGCAGACCAGCACGGCCCCGGCGAACAGTCCCTTGGCCGCGGGCAGGATGGCCCAGGACCCGTACGAGCCCATCGACAACCCGGTCAGGTAGACCCGGTCGGTGTCGACGGCGGGGTGGGTCGCGAGGAAGTCGCGGACGAGCTCGACCACCGCGGCCTGCACCCGCGCGTCCCACCACGCGCCGCCGGTCGCCGAGCCCGGGTCGGCCTGGGGGGAGAGCACGAAGGCGTTGCCGGGCTTGGCGAACGCGACCGAGAGCTGGTTGCCGGCGATCTGGCTGACGTTGCCGGTGCCGCTCTCGCCGTAGCCGTGCAGGGTCACGACGAGCGGGTACTTCTGGCCCCGCCGTACGCCGGGGGTGAAGTGCCGGTAGGGGAGCGTCACGCCCGCGGCGGAGGTGAACGACCCGGAGCCGTATTCGTCGACGATCCGGTTGTACACCTTGCTGTTGACGGCCGAACCGGCGCCGGCCTGGGTGACGCGGTAGGCCCCGGCGAGGTCGTAGAGCCGGGTGAAGCCGCCCTCGCTGTACGCGCCGAGCGCGAGCGGCTCACTCGGGTCGAGGCTGAGCACGAGGGTGCGGCCATGCCCCCGTACGGACGTGATGGTGCGGACGCCGGTGACGGTCTGACCGGTGGGCCTGGTCAGGGTGGCGCGGACGGCGAAAGTGGACGGATGGGCCGGGAAGACCGGCCGGTCGAACCGGACCTCGAGCGCGGTGACCCGGTAGCCGTCCGGCTCGACCTGGGTGATCACGGTGGCGTCGACGATCTGCGGGGGACGAACGCTCGAACGGGCCTGGGCCGCACCGGCGGCGAGCACGCACACGCCGGTCAGGATCGCGGCGACGGAGAGCATTCGCACCATGGAACTCCTCGCTGTCCATCGACCATCGTGAATCGTGCGATCCGCGAGTGTCAACGGCCGGAAATTCAGGAGATCCTGCGCCGGTACGCGATGAGCGCGAGCGCGTAGGCGACGACGCAGACGCCGGCGCACCAGGCGAGCGCGATCCAGATGTCGCCGCCGACCGGTTGCCGGTCGAGCAGGGCCCGGATCGAGTCGACGATCGAGGTGACCGGCTGATTTTCGGCGAACGCACGCACCGGGCCCGGCATCGTCGCGGTGGGCACGAAGGCGGAGCTGACGAAGGGCAGGAAGACCAGGGGGTAGGAGAAGGCCGAGGCGCCGTCGGGGGTCGAGGCGGTCAGCCCGGCCAGCACCGCCAGCCAGGTCAGGGCCAGGGTGAACAGGGCCAGGATGCCGGTCACGGCGAGCCACGCGAGCACGCCGGCCGAGCTGCGGAAGCCGATGATCAGGCCCGTCCCGACGATGACGACCGCGGAGATGCCGTTGGAGACCAGCGACGTCAGCACGTGTCCCCACAGGACGGACGAACGGGCGATCGGCATCGAGTTGAACCGCTCGAAGATGCCGTTCCGCATGTCGTTGAAGAGCCGGAAGCCCGTGTACGAGACACCGCTCGCGATAGCGATGAGCAGGATGCCCGGCATCAGGTAGTTGACGTAGTTGTCGGTGCCGGCCTGGATCGCGCCGCCGAACACGTAGCGGAACAGCAGCAGGAACGCGATCGGCATGATCGTGACCGTGATGATCGTGTCGAGGCTGCGGGTGACGTGCTTGATCGATCGCCCGAGCAGCACACTCGTGTCGTTGACCGCGTGCGTGGTCATCACCGGCTCTCCTTCCGGCCGACGGTGGCCAGGAAGATCTCTTCCAGGGTGGGTTGCCGCTCCACGTATTCGACCTTGGCCGGCGGGAGCAGCCCGCGCAGCTCGGCCAGAGTGCCGGAGACGATGATCGTGCCCTCGTGCAGGATCGCGATCCGGTCGGCCAGCTTCTCCGCCTCGTCGAGATATTGCGTGGTCAGCAGCACGGTCGTGCCGCCGCCGGCCAGCTCCTGGATCACCTTCCACACGTCGAGGCGGGCCTCCGGGTCGAGGCCCGTGGTGGGCTCGTCCAGGAAGATCACCGGTGGGTCGCCGATCAGGCTCATCGCGATGTCGAGGCGCCGGCGCATGCCCCCGGAGTAGGTCGACACCGGACGGCCGCCCGCGTCGGTCAGGCCGAACCGCGCGAGCAGGCCGACGGCGACGGCCTGCGGCTTCGGCACGCGGCGCAGCTTGGCGATCAGAACCAGATTTTCCCGGCCGGTGAGGATCTCGTCGACCGCGGCGAACTGGCCGGTCAGGCTGATCGACGCGCGGACGCGGGCGGGCTCGGCCACGACGTCGAAGCCGTTGACGCTCGCCGTGCCGGCGTCGGGCTTGAGCAGGGTGCCGAGGATCCGCACGACGGTGGTCTTGCCCGCGCCGTTCGACCCGAGCAGCGCGACGATGCTGCCCCGCTCCACCTCGAGGTCGACCCCCTTGAGCACTTCGAGTTTCCCGTACGACTTCCGCAGTGCCCGGACTTCGATCGCGTGCTCCATGAGTCGGCGCCTCTCATTCCGCGAAGATCTGGACCTTGGAGCCGGGGTCGTCGACGTCGATCGTGACCTCGTTGAGCTGGTCGACTAGCTCCTCGAGCTGCTCCGGCTTGAGCTGGGTGAGGTCGATCGGCAGGCCCGACTTCGCCATCTCGGCATTGGCCTTCTGCAGCGCCTGCGGCGGCACGAGGCTGGCCAGCTTGACCCCGGCCCGCAGCAGCTGGATCGGCACCCGGATGTTGATCCGGCTCGGCCCCTTGCCGGCCCCGTTGTCCTCGGAGTGGACGACGACGCGCAGGTATTTGGGGCGGCTCTTGGGCCGGCTGTCGTACGCCTCCGGCGGTGGCTCGGGTTGCTGCCGTTCCAGGGCGTCGATGAGGCGTTCGGCCTCGTCCGCGGTTATCTTGCCCTCGGCCAGCATCTGCAGGATCTGACGGCGTTGCTCGTTCATGGACGGCTCCTTGAGGGTCATCTGAAGCTGATGCCGAAGGCCGTGCGGCCGTCGACGAGGTCGAACGTGGTGCCCCGCAGCGCCCACACCACCCGGGCCAGGCCGTACAGCGCGGCCACGGGGTTGATCCGGAAGACGACGCAGGCGATCAGCCCGCTCAGCAGGGCGAGCACCAGGATCGGCGCGAGCAGCAAGGCGACGGGAAGAACCGGCACGTGCCACGTGTGCCGCAGGTCGGGCTCCGGCCGGTAGCGGACGGTGACCAGCTGCGGGATCACCGGGACCGCTCCAGCTCGGCCAGGGCCTGCTCGGCGGTGATCTCTCCCCGTTGCAGCCGGTCGATGACGTCCGCCCCGGCCGGCGCCGGCTCGGGCTCGGCCGCGTCGACGTGCTCGGCGAAGTCGAGTCGCTGGGCGATCCGGTTGAGCCGGGACTTGATCGTCGGATAGCTCACCCCGAAGATCCGCTCCATCTCCTTGATGGAGCCGTGCGCGCGGACGAACGCGGCCACGAACACCTGATCGTCCACGCCGAGCTGGGCCAGCTGCGGCGGCTCGAACGCGCCCTCGACGGTGATGCCGCTGCCGGTCAGGCGAACCCGCTCGACCGTGAACGGCTGCCCCTGGGTCAGGTCGGTCAGCTCCTGCCAGTCCACGCCGGCTCCTCTCCGCTTGGTGGTGCCCCATAGGTATACCGCTCCATCTTCATCAATCCAAGCCCCCAGCTTAAACAAATCAAGATCAACATTGAGATTATTGAAATCGGCATTCTCCGGGGCCGCGGGTGTGGCGCCGGACACCCCGGTCGTCAACAGCGCGTTAACGATGGGCCGATCGGCGTAGTCATCGCGTCAACGCCGATGACAAGGGGTTCCGGGCGCGCTGTGCTTCAGCACGAAGCAACAAACACCCCTCGTCTAGGAGTAGAACCGTGGCTGATCTCGTGTTCGTCGTGATCACGGTGGCGCTGTTCGCAGCGCTGGCCGTGCTGATCAAGGCGGTCGAACGCTGGT
Organism: Paractinoplanes lichenicola; assembly: GCF_016785085.1. Lineage (GTDB taxonomy): Bacteria > Actinomycetota > Actinomycetes > Mycobacteriales > Micromonosporaceae > Actinoplanes > Actinoplanes lichenicola. Next base: position 441,082 of record NZ_JAENHO010000001.1, on the reverse strand, counting down.
GAGCGCCGTCAACGTCGTCGGCCTGATCGTGGCCGTCCTGCTGGCCGTCTTCCTGGTCGCGGCCCTGCTGTTCCCGGAGAAGTTCTGATGACCGGCTGGATCTTCGCCGGCTCGCTGGTGCTCGCGCTGGTCGCGGTCTACCGGCCGTTCGGCGACTACCTGCACCGGGTCGTCACCGGCACGCGTCACAACGTCGTCGAGCGCGGCGTCTACCGGGTCGTCGGGGTCGAGCCCGGCACCGAGCAGTCCTGGGGCGTCTACGCCCGCAGCGTGCTCGCCTTCTCGGCCGTCTCGATCCTGTTCCTCTTCCTGTTCCTGCGGCTGCAGGACAAGCTCTGGCTGTCGCTCGGCGTCGACCCGGTCAACCCCCACGTCGCCTGGAACACGGCCGTCAGCTTCGTGTCCAACACCAACTGGCAGGCGTACGCGGGCGAGTCGGCCCTGGGTCACCTGGTGCAGATGGACGGCCTGGCCGTGCAGAACTTCGTCTCGGCGGCCGTCGGCATCGCCGTCGCCGTCGCGCTCGTCCGCGGGTTCGCCGCCAAGAAGACCGCCACGCTGGGCAACTTCTGGGTGGATCTGACCCGGATCACCGTACGGGTGCTCTTGCCGGTTTGTGTGCTGGCCACGCTCGTATTCATGGTGGCCGGAGTGGTGCAGAACCTCTCGGGCGGCACCGACGTGACCACCCTGACCGGCGCCACGCAACACATCACCGGCGGCCCGGTCGCGTCGCAGGAGGCGATCAAGCTGCTCGGCACCAACGGCGGCGGCTTCTACAACGCCAACTCGGCCCACCCGTTCGAGAACCCGACCACGTGGACCAACTGGCTGCAGATGTTCCTGATCCTGCTGATCCCGTTCAGCCTGCCGCGGTTGTTCGGCCGCATGGTCGGGCAGAACCGCCAGGGGTACGCCGTCGTCGCGGTGATGGCCGTGCTGGCCCTCGCGTCGGTCGCGCTGACCGTCGCCTTCGAGGTGCACGGCGCGGGCACGGTTCCGCAGGCGGCGGGCGCGGCCATGGAGGGCAAGGAGACCCGCTTCGGCGTCACCGGCTCGGCCGTCTACGCCGCGGTGACCACGCTGACCTCGACGGGTGCGGTCAACTCGTTCCACGACTCGTACACGTCGTTCGGCGGCATGATGCCGCTGGTCAACATGATGCTGGGCGAGGTCGCCCCGGGCGGCACCGGATCCGGGCTCTACGGCCTGCTGATCCTGGCCATCATCACGGTCTTCGTGGCCGGGCTCATGGTCGGGCGTACGCCGGAATACCTCGGCAAGAAGATCGGCGCCCGGGAGATGAAGCTCGCGTCGTCGTACTTCCTGATCACCCCGGCGCTGGTGCTGACCGGCACGGCGGCCGCGTTCGCCACCGGCAACAACGGCACGGCGCTCAACGTCGGCCCGCACGGCCTCTCCGAGGTCCTGTACGCCTTCACCAGCGCCGCCAACAACAACGGCTCGGCCTTCGCGGGCATCACGGTCAACACCCTGTGGTGGGACACCGCGCTGGGCCTGGCCATGCTGCTCGGCCGCTTCCTGCCCATGGTGCTCGTGCTGGCCCTGGCCGGCTCGCTGGCCCGGCAGAAGGTCACGCCCGAGTCCGAGGGCACCCTGCCCACCCATCAACCCCTGTTCGTCGGGCTGGTCGTCGGCGTCACCGTCGTTCTCGTCGCGCTGACCTTCCTGCCCGCCCTTGCTCTCGGTCCGATCGCGGAGGGCCTGTCATGACCATGCTTCTCGACAAACCCGTCTCGGCGGGAACTATCGCTCCTGCCCAACTACGCCGGTCCCTGCCGCAGGCGCTGACCAAGCTGGACCCGCGCACGATGTGGCGCAACCCCGTCATGCTGATCGTCGAGATCGGCGCCGTCTTCACGACTGTGCTCTCGATCGCCGACCCCAGCGTGTTCGCGTGGATCATCACCGGCTGGCTGTGGCTCACCGTCGTCTTCGCCAACCTGGCCGAGGCGGTGGCCGAGGGCCGCGGCAAGGCCCAGGCGGCGGCGCTGCGGGCAGCCAAGCAGGACACGGTCGCCTACTTGAAGAACGGCCGCGAGATCCCGGCCACCGAGCTGCACCTGGGCGACGTGGTGGTGGTCGAGGCGGGCCAGGTCATCCCCGGCGACGGCGACGTCATCGAGGGCATCGCCAGCGTCGACGAGTCGGCCATCACCGGCGAGTCCGCGCCCGTCATCCGCGAGTCGGGCGGCGACCGGTCGGCCGTCACCGGCGGCACCAAGGTGCTCAGCGACCGCATCGTCGTACGGATCACCCAGCGCCCCGGCGAGAGCTTCGTCGACCGCATGATCGCGCTGGTCGAGGGCGCGAACCGGCAGAAGACGCCGAACGAGATCGCCCTCAACATCCTGCTGGCCGCGCTGACCATCATCTTCCTGCTCTCCGTGGTGACCCTGCAGCCGCTCGCGATCTTCTCGAAGGCGTTCCAGGCGGCGGCGCCCGACACCGTGGCCCTCAACGCCGACGGGGTCACCGGGATCGTGCTGGTCTCGCTGATCGTCTGCCTCATCCCGACCACCATCGGTGCGCTGCTCTCGGCCATCGGCATCGCCGGCATGGACCGCCTGGTGCAGCGCAACGTGCTGGCCATGTCGGGGCGCGCGGTCGAGGCCGCGGGTGACGTGACCACGCTGCTGCTCGACAAGACCGGCACCATCACGCTCGGCAATCGGCAGGCCGCTGAGTTCGTACCGGTCAACGGGGTTCCTCTTTCCTCTCTCGTCGAGGCCGCGCACCTGTCCAGCCTGGCCGACGAAACGCCCGAGGGCCGCTCGGTGGTTCAGTTAGCGGCCCTTCCCTCGCGCGAGCCCGGACTGATGCCGGACGCCGTGTTCGTGCCGTTCACCGCGCAGACCCGGATGAGCGGCGTCGACCTGCCCGACCGGCAGATCCGCAAGGGCGCGGCGGTCGCGGTGCTGAAGTGGGCCGGCAAACCGTCGCCGGAGGTCACCGAGATCGTGGACCGGATCAGCGACGAGGGTGGCACGCCGCTCGTGGTCGCCGAGACCGGCCGCGTGCTCGGCGTCATCCACCTCAAGGACGTCGTCAAGCCCGGCATGCGCGAACGCTTCGCCGAGATGCGCCGCATGGGGATCCGTACGGTGATGATCACCGGTGACAACCCGCGCACGGCCGCCGCGATCGCCGCCGAGGCCGGGGTCGACGACTTCCTGGCCGAGGCCACCCCCGAGGACAAGCTCGCCTACATCAAGAAGGAGCAGGACGGCGGCCGACTGGTCGCGATGACCGGCGACGGCACCAACGACGCCCCCGCCCTGGCCCAGGCCGACGTCGGCGTGGCCATGAACACCGGCACGTCGGCCGCCAAGGAGGCCGGCAACATGGTCGACCTCGACTCCGACCCGACCAAGCTGATCGAGATCGTCGAGATCGGCAAACAACTGCTGATCACCCGCGGGGCCCTGACCACGTTCTCGATCAGCAACGACATCGCCAAGTATTTCGCGATCATCCCGGCCATGTTCGCCGCCGTGTATCCCGGCCTCGACGCGCTCAACATCATGCGGCTGCACTCGCCGGGCTCGGCCATCCTGTCCGCGGTCATCTTCAACGCGCTCATCATCGTGGCGCTGATCCCGCTGGCCCTGCGGGGCGTCCGGTATCGGCCGTCGAGCGCCTCGGCCCTGCTGCGCCGCAACCTCTGGATCTACGGCCTGGGCGGCGTGGTCCTGCCGTTCCTCGGCATCAAACTCATCGACCTGCTCATCCAGTTCATCCCTGGGATCTGACATGCGCCTTCCCGCCTGGCTCGGCCAGCACCTCGCGGCGCTCCGCGCGCTGCTCGTCCTCACCGTCCTTCTTGGATTCGCTTATCCGCTCGCCTTCGTCGCCCTGGGCCGAGTGCCTGGCTTGGCCGACAACGCAGCCGGCTCGCTCGTCACCGCCGGCAGCAGCTTGATCGGCCAGTCTTTCACCGACGCCGACGGCAACCCCGTTCCGCGCTACTTTCAGAGCCGCCCGTCCGCGGCAGGCGACGGCTACGACCCGACCTCAACCGGCGCCTCCAACCTTGGCCCGGAAAGCGTGGTCGACACCCTTTCCGCCGACCCTGAGGAAGCCGCCCCGAGCCTGCTCTCTCAGGTCTGCGCCCGCAGCCTCGCGATCGGTGAGCTGGAGGGCGTCGACGGCAGCCGCCCGTACTGCACGCCTGACGGTGTGGGCGCCGTACTAGCCGTCTTCCACCGCGACGGCCTGACCGGCCCCGTGACCCGAGCCGTCTCGGTCAACCAGACCGGCACCCCGTTCCTCCCCACCTACCAGGGCGTGCCCGTCGAACCCGCCCAACCCGGCCAGGACTACCGCGCCCAGGGCGGCGTGATCACCCCGATCCGCGGCACCGCACCTTCCCACCCCGTCATCCCACCCGACGCCGTCACCGCCAGCGGCAGCGGCCTCGACCCCCACATCAGCCCCGCGTACGCCAACCTGCAAGCCCCCCGAGTCGCCCGCGAACGCGGCCTGCCCCTCGACCGAGTCCACGAACTCATCGCGGAACACACAGCCGGCCGCGCACTCGGCTTCCTCGGCGACCCCACCGTCAACGTCCTCCAGCTCAACTCGGCACTCGACGGCAAGAGCTGACCCTGTGGACACCCACCCAAACTTGTCGTACCCCCATGCTCAACTCGTCCCCACCCAGTGCCGGGGTGGGGGCGGTCCGGGGGCGCCGAGGAGATCAACGATCTTCGCTGTGGCAAGCCGGGTGGGCGGTGGCTGGTCGGATCGGTTTGCGGTCGGCCCGGTTGGCCGGTGGCGCTTCACGATCCTCGGCCCGGTGGCTGGAACGGCCGGGCTGTGCGGGGTCGGGCGGCGGCACCGGGCGGTTGGAACGGCGGGGCCGTGCGGAACCGGACGGCTGCAACGGCCGGATCGGGCGGACCGGGCGGTCGTGGCCCGAGCGGCGGCATTCCAATCGGTGGTGTGCCGAATGGGGGCGGTCGATGCTGGGTCGGGGTTTGGCTTTGAGCGTCACCACTTACGCACGTCGCGCGGGTGGGTTTCGCGTTCTGGACGCGTCAGCGGCCAGCGAAGCCCGCCCGCGTCCCGGCGGGAGCGACGGTCCGAACCCCCCACCCACGCACGACATCTCGGGTTTGATCTGAATGGGAACGCCGCGCACCCGGCGACTTGAGCGACAACATCTAATTGGGAACACCGCGCCCCCGGCGACCTGAGCGACAACATCTGAACTCGGAGACCCGCACATGCCAAGAGGTGAGCTTCGGATCTTCCTCGGTGCCGCGCCCGGTGTAGGCAAGACCTACACGATGCTCGAGGAGGCGCACCGGCGGGCTGAGCGCGGCACCGACGTCGTGGTCGGGCTGGTCGAGACGCACGGACGCAAGCACACGCAGGCCATGATCGCCGACCTGGAGGTCGTTCCCCGGCGGCGGGTCGGGTATCGCGGGGCCGAGTTCACCGAGATGGATCTCGATGCGGTGCTGGCGCGGCGGCCCGAGCTGGCGATCGTCGACGAGCTGGCGCACACCAACGTGCCGGGCTCGCGGCACGCCAAGCGCTGGCAGGATGTCGAGACGCTGCTCGAAGCGGGGATCGACGTGCTGACCACGGTCAACGTTCAGCATCTGGAGTCGCTCAACGACGTCGTCGCGCAGATCACGGGGGCGCAGCAGCGCGAGACCGTGCCGGATGCGGTGGTGCGGGCGGCGGAGCAGGTCGAGCTGGTCGACATGACGCCGGAGGCGCTGCGGCGGCGGATGGCGCACGGCAACATCTATCAGCCGGAGAAGGTCGACGCGGCGCTCGGCAATTATTTCCGTACGGGGAACTTGACCGCGCTGCGCGAGCTGGCGTTGTTGTGGCTGGCCGACAAGGTGGAGGAGCAGCTCGACAAGTATCGGACCGAGCATCGGATCAGCGCCACGTGGGAGACGCGGGAGCGGATCGTGGTCGCGCTGACCGGTGGGTCCGAGGGCGACACCCTGATCCGCCGGGCGGCTCGGATCGCCGCGCGGGACAAGGGTGCCGATCTGATGGCGGTGCACGTGAGCCGCAACGACGGGCTGGCCGGGGCGGATCCGGCGGTGCTGGCCCGGCAGCGGGTGCTGGTGGAGAGCCTGGGCGGCACGTATCACCAGGTGGTGGGGGCGGACGTGCCGCGGGCGCTGATCGATTTCGCGGGGGCCGTGAACGCGACGCAGATCGTGCTGGGCGCGTCGAGCCGGGGGAAGCTGGCGCAGCTGTTCTCGGCGGGGGTCGGGGTGACCACCACGGCGATGTCGGGCTCGATCGACGTGCATCTGGTGTCGCACGAACGTGCGGCTCACGGCCGCCGAGAGAACCGTCCGGCCGCACTCTCCCGGCGGCGCCAGGTGACGGGATTCGGGGCGACGGCTCTCGGGTTGCCCGCCCTGACCGCTGTCCTCGCGACCGGCCCGGCGCTCTCTCTGACCAACGACATCCTGCTGTTCCTGGCTGCCGTCATCGGTGTCTCGCTGATCGGGGGGCTGTGGCCCGCGCTACTAGCCGCCGTGGCCGGGTCGCTGCTGCTGAACTGGTTCTTCACGCCGCCGTTCGGCAAGTTCACCATCGCCGAGGGGGACAACCTGCTGGCGCTGGCGATCTTCGTGGTGGTCGCGCTCGCGGTGAGCTGGGTGGTCGACACGGCGGCCCGCAAGACCCGGCAGGCCGCGGCGGCCTCGGCCGACGCGCAGACGCTGGCCACCGTCGCGGGTGGCGTGCTGCGTGGCGAGCGGCCGCTGATGGCCCTGCTCGAGCGGCTGCGCGAGACGTTCACCCTCGACGCGGTGACGCTGCTCGACCACGGCGTCGTCGCGGCCCAGGTGGGGGAGTCGACCCGGAAGCCCGACGTCGAGGTCAAGGTCGACGACAACGTGACGATGTTGCTGCGCGGCCACCCGCTCGAGGCGTCCGACCGGCGCATCGTGGAGGCGTTCGCGGCCCAGGCCACCGTCGCCCTGCGCCAGGAGCGGCTGGCGGCCGAGGCGGCCACGGCCAAGCCCCTGGCCGAGGCCGACCGGATGCGTACGGCGTTGCTGGCCGCGGTCAGTCACGACCTGCGGACGCCGCTCGCGTCGGCCAAGGCCGCGGTGGAGGGCCTGCGCAGCGAGGAGGTGCACTTCGGCGAGGAGGACCGGCGGGAGTTGCTGGCCACGGCGGACGAGTCGCTGGACCGGCTCGTGCGGCTGGTCACCAACCTGCTCGACATGAGCCGGCTGCAGGCGGGCGCGCTGGGCGTCCAGGCCGTCGACATCGGGGCGGAGGACGCCGTGCCCCGCGCTTTGGACGAGCTCGGCCCGGACGGGCGTACGGTCGTGGTGCACATCCCGGACGACCTGCCGCCCGTGCACGCCGACCCCGGCCTGCTCCAGCAAGTTTTGATCAACGTGGTGGCCAACGCCCTGCGCTACAGCCCGCCCGGCCGGCCCCCGGTGATCACGGCCAGCACGCTCGGCGCAACCCTCGAGCTGCGGGTCATCGATCACGGGCCGGGCATCCCGGAGGATCGCTGGGGCGACGTGTTCCTGCCCTTCCAGCGGCTCGGCGACCGCGACAACCACACCGGCGTCGGCCTCGGCCTGGCCCTGTCGCGCGGCCTGACCGAGGCGATGGGCGGCACCCTCATGCCCGAGCACACCCCGGGCGGCGGCCTGACGATGGTGCTCACCCTGCCGGCCGGGCCGCTCACTCCGGCTCGTTGACCCCACCCATCACGTACGGGGTGGCGACGCCCTCATACATCAGGTGCACGACGAGTCCCTCCTTGGCGTGCTTGAGGTTGTGGCAGTGGTCCGACCAGATGCCCGGGTTGTCGGCCACGAGCATCACCTCGTACGTCTCGTGGTCGGCGACGTTGAGTGAATCGGTCCACCACGGGCTGCCGGTCGCCGCCACCCCGTCGCGCGCCAGCACGAGCATGTGGTGGCCGTGCAGGTGCATCGGGTGCACCTCGCCGCTGTCGTTGCTGATCCGCATCCGTACGACGTCACCCGCGCTGACCTCGAACATCGGCACGTCGGGCAGCATGTGCCCGTTGACCGTCCACCAGTTGCCGGGCCGCCCGTCGACGAAGCCGAGCCGCCGCCCTATGTCGTAGCGGAATGTCCTGTTTGCGCTTACGGCTGGCGCTGGCGCCGGCGTGCCGTAGGTGAGCGGGTCGAGCGTGGCCGGCGGCTTCGGGATGGGCGCGGCGCCGGAGCCGAGGACGATGGCCGGGCTGCCGCCGAGCTGGATCCGGGCGGGCGCGACGACCTCGAGATCGGCCCGGCCCCCGGCGGTGATCTGCACGGACTTCCCGGCGATCAAAGTCGGTTCCCGTACGTCGGTGCCGTCGATCGCCAGCAGCCGGTACGGGGCGCCCGTCCAGGCGTACGTGGGTCCGCTGTCGGTGTTGACGATCCGCACCCGGACCTTGGCCCCGGCGGCGGCGGTGACGGGCAGGTCCGCCGCGACGCCGTTCACCGTGTGCCGGCCGCCGCTGTAAAGGTGGATCAGCGCGGTCACGTCGGTCGGGCCGCCGCCGATCACCACGGCGCCGAACAGGCCCTTGATGACCTGCTCGTGCGAGATCTGGTGCGAGTGATACCAGTACGTGCCGGCCCGGTCGGCGACGAACCGGTAGACGAACGACTGCCCGGGCCGGACCGCGTCCTGGGTCACGCCGGCGACCCCGTCCATCGCGCCCGGCACATCGACGCCGTGCCAGTGCAGGGTCACGCCGCCGGGCACGTTCTCGTTGACCAGCCTGACCTCGACGAGCTGACCCTTCGCGGCCAGCACCGGGGGACCGGGCGTCGTGCCGTTGACCGTGTATCGACCCTTGTCGAGCCGGGTCACCAACGTCATCGACACGTCCGCCCGGCGGCCCGCGGCCACGGTGAACTCGGAGACCGGCCGGCCCCCGCCGTGCGCACCGTGGGCCGGCCCGCCCCCGCCGTCCGCGTGCCCCATGCTCATTGCCGAGTACGTCTCCGGCAGCAGGCTGTCCTGCCACAGATAACCGATCGGCCCGACGACCGCGACCGTGGCCGCGCCCGCGGCCAGCAGCCGCCACCTGCGCATGTCAGACCGCCGCCGCTTCCGGGCGGGGCTGCCGGGCCGGGGCCCGCCGCGCGGTGATCAGGGCGACCGCGAACAGCGCGAGCGCGTTCAGGCCGTGCAGCCCGCCGACGGCCGGCACCTCGTGGCCGAGATAGCCGAGCTGACCCTGCACGAGGGTGAGCACGAAGACCGCCACCGCCCACTTGACCCCGCCCGGGATCTTGGCGAAGAACGAGACGATCAGCAGCGCCAGCGCGACGACCGGCACGACGATGCTGCCGTTGATGCCGTGCACGATCACGCCGTACACCTCGGGGAACGCGATCTCGTCGCTCTCCATCGCCGCGTTGTCGAGCACGCCGCCGCCGGTGACCCAATGACCGAGCCCGGCGACGAACCACGCGATGGCGATCGCCTGCACGACCACCTCGGCCGCGACGACGTAGGCGAGGACCCGATAGGTCTTCCTCATGATTCCTCCTGGAGCACGCCGATGCCGGAACACCGGAGAGGTGCCGACGGTGCCGGGCCAGATACCTTCCGTCATCATCGGCCCGCCTCGAAGAACGTCGCGACACCCGTACGGGTTGTTGCTTCCTCCGCCGCTCTTGTGTGGACATCCCCGCTGCGTGCGGGCGATTTGTGGGCTCGTGATCGTTTGTGCCGCGAGGGCCGTCACAGCGACGTTTTTCTGTCGTACGGGCCGGGTATGCTGCGCTCACGATCATGGTCCCGGCGGTGGCGTGCCGCGGCGGCCAACGGGGAGGTCGCAGTGCAAAAGCTGGCGGGGCGTTACCGGGTAGGTGAGGCCCTCGGTCACGGCGGCAACTCCGTGGTGCGTTACGGCTTCGACACCGTGCTCAAGCGGCCGGTGGCCATCAAGATGTTCGACGTCACGGCGACCGAGGTGCTGCGCGAGGCGCGCACGGCGGCCGGCCTGAGCCACCCGAACATCGCGCAGGTCTACGACTACGGCGAGCTCATCGAGGGTGACGAGCGCACGCCCTACCTGGTCATGGAGTTCGTCGGCGGCGAGACCCTGGCCGACCGGATCGCCCGCACGGGTGCGCAGCGCTGGCGCCGGGCGGCCGAGATCGGCGCCGAGACGGCAAGCGCCCTGGCCGTCGCCCACGCGCAAGACCTCGTTCACCGCGACGTCAACCCGCGCAACATCATGCTGACCCCCGAGGGCGTGAAGGTCCTCGACTTCGGGATCGCCGCCGTGTCCGGCTCGGGTGGCGGCGACGCCCTGTGGGGCAGCCCGGCCTACGTGGCGCCCGAGCAGCTGCGCGGCGAGCCCAGCTTCCCGGCCGGCGACGTCTACGCGCTGGGCCTGGTGCTCTTCGAGGGCCTCACCGGCGCGAAGGCGTGGCCCGGCGAGACCCTCGGCGCCGTGCTCGGCACCCGGCACGGCCGTCCCGCCCCGCGGCTGCCCCGCCTGGCCGGCCTGCCCCGCGACCTGGTCCGGCTCTACGAGGCGTGCACGGCGGAAGACCCGGCCGACCGCCCCACGGCCGGCGACATCGCCGAGACCCTGCGCCGCATCGGCTTCGGCGGCGGCCAGACCCACGCCCCGTTCCACCTCGGCCCGGCGCCGACGGCCCGCCCGGTCCGTCCCGCCCTCGCGCCCATCACCCTGACCGGCCCGGCCACGACGCGCCGCCGCCCCCGCCGCCGCGTCGCGGTCGTCGGCTCGGCCGCGGTCGTCGCCGCGATCCTCAGCATCGTCGGCGTGCAACTGGTCAACGGCACCGCCACCCCCGGCGGCCAGGAGGCCGAGGCCGCGATCGAGGCCGTCCACCCGCCGACGGCATCGGCCACCCCGAGCAGTTCAGCCCCCGCGCCGTCGCCTTCGGTGCGCACCCGGCAGACGAACGAGACGACCACGGTCTCCGTGCGCAAAAAGACCACCCCGACCGACAGGCCGACGTCCCCCACGCCCACCGGCACCGGCAGCCCCCCCGCGTCGCCGAAGCCGACCACCCCACCGGCCAAGCCGACGACGCCCCCACCAACCTCGAAGCCCTCGCAGCAGCCGCCGGCGCCGACCCAGGCCCCGACCACGCCGCCCCCGGCCGAGCCGACGACGGAACCGACCACCCAGCCCACCAACCCGCCGGATCCGACGACCCCGCCCGCCACCACCGGCCCTCAGACGCCGAGCGACGCCGGACCCGAACTCTGAGGCTCTCGTGGTGGGGCCGCGGGTGGTCCGTCATCAGTTCGATGACGGACCAGCAGAATGCGAACACTCTGAGTCCGGGTGTGCGGCCTTGCTTTCATGCCATCTCGGCCCGCCGGTAGAGCCTTCGCGCCCGGGTCGGAGCCCTCAGCCTGGGCAACGGCTGCCTCCACTGGCAGATCGCCGGCCAAAAGCTGCTTCATCCATTTCTCGCCCTGCTCGGCAACCGCGTAAATTCCGGACAGCGTTTCCATGCGTCACGGACCGAAGGGCACTCATCCGCTGGTCGTGACGACGATCGGGTTACTTCGTCACCCTCGCCTGACGATCGCGCTCAGACCGCAGGCCGTCAGGTGGACTTGAGCGCCGATGCTTTCCGGGGGCGACGGCCGCCCGAACGGGCGATCAACCCGACCGAGACCACAGCCGCGACCCAGACGCTCCACTGGATCGGTTCCGCCATCCGGCTCTCGGCAGGCGGCGGCAGAATCACCATCTGCAATGCCGCACCGACCGGGACGACAATTGCGGCTACCACGCCGATCGCACCGCCACGCCGGATCAGCGCGCCGACAACCCCGAGCGGCGGACCGAGCAGCACACTGCCGATCAGCCAGTATCTCGTCACCCAGCCCCACCAAGAGCCGCCGTCAAACAGCAGGTCCGTGCCGTAATAGGCGGCGGTAGCACACAGTAGCGACAGGCCTCCAGCCGCCGCTCCCCACGCCAAACCTGCCACCGGCTGCACACGGCGACTCGCCAACCAGCCCGCCAGCACGGCCAAAGCGGCCCAGACCCACCCCGCATCAAGAATCAAGCTCGCGAATTCGGCCACCTGCGACCAGCCACCCCGCTCAGCACGCGCAGTACCCACCTCACCGAGGAACACCGGTACGTGATTGACCACCGAATCGACGAACCCCAGCAGCAGCCCGGCAATCAGAGCTGCCACGACCCACCACAAGCGACCAGCCCAGGAACTCACGACGATCATTCTTCCGGACACGGATATGCAGGTGTCAGGTGCACTGATCCGGGGGCGGTCAGTCGTTGCCGGTGAAGGCGCCCAGCCGTTCGATCGCCCACGACAGGGTGAGGTCGCGGAGGGCGGCTGCGTCGTCGCCGGCGTACAGGGGGACGTTTTTGACCTGGTGGAAGCGGCTTTCGTCGAAGTCGACCTGCACGTCGGCCGGGCGCAGCGGGAGGTAGGGGAAGTCCGCCACATATCCCGGGTCGCGGCGTAGCGGTTGTGGGTCGGGGACGTCGCGCGGCTGGGGCAGGCCGAGGACCACTGCGCGGTCGCGGGCGGCCCGGGCGCGGGTGGCGTCTTCGGCAAGCGGATCCTCGACCAGGACCCGTACGGGGCGGAGGTTGAAGTTGCTGCAGTTGGAGAGGTCGTCGCCGCACACGTTGGGGATGGCCAGGACGTCGGTGAGGGCTGTGAACTCGATGTAGTCGCCGGGGCGGGCCAGGTTGCGGCGGATGACTGGGGAGCCGTCGGGGCCGGGGGCGGTGTGCATGAACAGGTTGAGTGATTCGTGGATGTCCCACGGGCCGAGGCCGTATTCGCGTTGGGCCTCGTTCTGGATCTCCTGGCAGTTGGTGCGGTCGTGCAGGCCGAAGAAGGCGCTGTAGATCAGGCGGCTGCAGAACGGGAACTGGGTGTCGGTCGTGGCGTTGCCGCCGGTGATGGCCATGATCGGGCGCTCCCACGGGGCGTTCGACCACAGCACGTCGCCGGGGGCGGGGTGCGGGCCCTGCATGCCCCGGGTGCGGCCGACGTGCAGGCGTTCGCGGCGGTCGGCCAGCGTGAAGACGTTGAGGTCGACGCACTGGTGGCCCTCGAGTTGGACGATTCGGAGCACCTGGCCCGCGGCCACTTCGACCGCTTTGCCGGTGCCCGGCTCCAAGAGATGATCAGCCACAGCCGTACGGGCCGGGGGTGTTGAAACGGCGGGAAACGTGAGCGGCGCGGGGTCGGGGGCGTCGCGCACCGCGGCCCGCACAAGATCGCCGATGTCGCCCAGCACACCATCCCGGTCGACGACCATCTGCAGGAAAGCGCGCTGCTGATGGTTGAGCCGGAGAGTGATCATCGGCGGGCCAGCATCGGGCGCAGGCCGTAGTTGACTGCCGCGTTGAGCACGATCAGCAGCACGGCGCCGAACATCATCGGGGTCGTGACCAGGGCCCGCACCCAGTCCGGCATGGTGGCGACCATGGCCTCGGGCAGCCATTGACCACCGAGCGCGAGAATGAACGCGGTGCCGGCGACCGTGATGTTGAGGTCGTCCCAGTCGACCGCGGCCAAGATCTGCACGCCGCTCATCGCGATGATGCCGAACAGCACGGTGGACGCGGCGGCCAGCACGGCACCCGGCAGGCCAGCCACAAAGGCGCTGAACACGGGCAGGAAGGCCAGGGCGATCGCGATGAAGCCGGCCGTCATCGTCACGAACCGGCTGCCGATCCGGGTCACGCGGACGATGCCGGCGTTCTCCGGGTACGACGCCGTGCCGATCCCGCCGAACAGGGCGCCGACGACCGACCCCGCGTATTCGGTGAACAGGCCGCGGTTGATGCGCTCGCGGGTCAGCTCAGTGCCGCCCCAGCGCGACACGAGGGTGTACATGCCGACGGCCTCGGCGCTCGATTCGAGGAAGGCCAGCAGCATCAGCAGCACGGCGGGCCAGGCCACGGCGAAGCCGAACGGCAGCAGCGCGGGTGGCCCGACGAACGCGACGCCCGACATGTCGGGCAGGCTCCACAGCCCGAACACCGCGGCCAGCACCGAGCCGACCGCCATGCCGATGATCACGGCCGCCCGCCGGATCAGCGTCGTGCCGCCCAGCAGCAGGCAGGCGACCACGGTGAGCAGCGTGATCAGGCCGATCCAGAACAACTTCCACCCGTACGCGGGTTCGCCCTCGGCGCCGAACCAGCCGGGCAGCCCGAGGGTGGCCAGCTGCGCGCCGATGATCACGCACATGGTGCCGTAGACGAGGGGGTCGGTGGCGAACCGCAGCACATGGATCAGCACCCCGAGCCGGCCGACCGGGATCGTGAGCAGCATGAAGATGAGCCCCGCCACGATCATCGAGCCGAAGGCCGCGTCGAGCCCGTACGCCGCCCCGGCCGCGAGCAGTGCGGCGAAGAACGCGGCGGTCGGCCCCTGCACGATCGGTAGCCGTACGATCCGGCTCGACTGCAGCACGGTGACGACCCCGGCCAGCAGGAACGAGGCCTGGATCATGTGGGTCACGTCGCCGGTGGCCAGCCCGAGCGTGATGCCGATGAGAACCGGGAAGACCCAGATGGCCGACAGGGTCAGCAGATGCTGGACGGCGAAGAGCCCCAGCTTGGGCGGCGGAACGCGTTCATCGAACCCGACGTCGAGGACGGGCCGGCGATCGGCTGCAGTCTCCACAATGGCTCATGGTAGGGCACATTGACGTACTTCAGTGAGTAACGTAGTTTCCGCTGAGGAAAGCGCATTCCTGGGCTGGCGTGGGCGGCCCCCAGTCATGCTCGAGGAGATCAGACCGATGAAGTGGACGCTGTTCGCCGCCGCCCTGACCGCCGTGGGCGCCCTGGCCGCACCGGCGCAGGCCGCCGCCGAGACGACCCTGTTCGTGGCACCCGGGGGCAACGACAACAATCCCGGTACGCAGGGCGCGCCGCTGGCCACCATCCAGAAGGCGGTCGGCCTGGTCGCGGCGGGCGGGACGATCGCGGTGCGCGGCGGCACGTACGCGTTGAGCACGAACATCACCATCGCCAAGAGCGGCACCGCCTCGGCCCCGATCACCCTGACCGCGTACGCGGGGGAGAAGGTTGTCATCGACGGCGAGGCGCTGCCCTACACCCCGGGCGCGGTCGGGTCGACGATTCCGGCCGCTCAGCGGGGCGCCGTGCACATGGAAGCCTCGTACTGGCGCATCTCGGGCCTGGAGATCATCCACGGGCCGTACGGGGTGTACTGCGCGAACTGCAACAACAACGTTTTCGAGCGGCTGAGCACGCACGACAACTACGAGACCGGCTTCCAGCTGCAGAACAGCTCGGCCGGCAACCAGATCGTCAACCTCGACAGCTACAACAACCGGGACCCGCGCAAGAACGGCGAGAGCGCCGACGGGCTCGGCATCAAGGAGGGTGGCGGCGACGGCAACGGTTTCAAGATGGGCGGGAGCGGCGGCACCGGACCGGCGGCGGCGCACACGGTCACCAACAGCGTGGCGTTCGGCAACGCGGCCCACGGCTTCACCGACAACGGCAACACCGGCGCCCTCGTCTTCAGCCGCAGCACCGCGTATCAGAACACGAAGACCGGCTTCGACGTCGACGGCGGGTCCACGTCACGGCTGACCGGCAACCTGGCGGTGGCCAACAAGACGGCGGTGGCGCTCGGCTCGTCGACCGCCTCCGGCAACTCGTGGAACCTCGGCGGCACGTGGACCCTGGCCGGCACCGACCCGTCGACGATCACCGGTCCCCGCAACGCCGACGGCTCGATCCGGTCCTCGAATTTCCTGGTGCCGGCCAACGGTCAGTCGGTGGGCGCCAAGCTCTGAACCTGGGCCAGGTTCTGATTCAGCCGGGCCTGCATGTCGGCCGCGCTCATCGGGCGGGCGAAGTGGAAGCCCTGGGCGCGGTCGTAGCCCAGGGCGGCCATCCGGGTCGCCTGCTCGGCGGTCTCGATGCCCTCGGCCACCGCCTGCACGGCGAAGGCGCGGGCCATCTGGGCCACGGCGTCGGCGATGGCGACCGAGCCGCCGCTCTCCGGCACGAACGAGCGGTCCAGCTTGATCTGGTGCACCGGGCAGGTGGCGAGCAGGCTGAGCGTGGAGGCGCCGGTGCCGAAGTCGTCCAGCGACAGCCGTACGCCCAGGTCGCGCAGGCCCTGCAGGTTCTCCGCGGTGGCGCCGCCGCCGACCGCGACCGACTCGGTGATCTCGACGGTGAGGCGGTGCGGCGGGAGCCCGCTGTCGCGCAGGGCGGCCGCCACCACCTCGGGGAAGCCGGCCTCGCGCAGCTGCCGCGCCGAGACGTTGACCGACACGGTCAGCTCGCCCGGCCAGGTCGCGGCCTCGCGGGTCGCGGCCCGCAGCACCCAGGCGCCGAGCGTCACGATCAGGCCGGACCGCTCGGCGGTCTCGATGAAGGCTCCCGGCCCGACCAGGCCGTCGGCCGGGTGCTGCCAGCGCACGAGGGCCTCGGCGCCGGTGATCCGGCCGTCCGGCAGCGTGACCACCGGCTGGAAGAACACCACCATCTGGTCGTCGAGGATTGCCGTACGCAGGGCGGCCGCGCGGCGGTTGAGCTCGGCGCCCCGGGCCTCCATGCCCGCCCGGTAGCGCTCGTAGCCGCCGTCGCCGCGCTCCTTGGCCGCGTACATCGCGATGTCCGCCCGGCGCAGCAGGTCACCGGCGTCGTCGCCGCCGTGCCCGTCGACCACGCCGAAGCTGGCCCGCACGGTCATCGGCTCGCCGTCGATCACGGCCGGCTCCAGCAGGCTCGCGGCGATCCGGGTCAGCACCTGGTCGACGTCGGCCCCGGCCAGCCCGTCGAAGAGGATGGCGAACTCGTCGCCGCCCAGCCGGGACACCGTGTCGGCCGGGCGGACGCAGGCGCGCATCTGCCCGGCCACGTGCACCAGCAGCGCGTCGCCGGTGGCGTGCCCGAGGGTGTCGTTGACCAGCTTGAAGTCGTCCAGGTCGACCAGCACGATGCTGACCGGCTGGTCGGGCCGGGCGGCGGCCACCGCGGCCGCGACCCGATCGCCGAACAGGGCGCGGTTGGCCAGGCCGGTCAGGGCGTCGTGGCTGGCCTCGTAGCTGAGCCGGTCCTGCACCGACCGGGTCTCGGTGATGTCGCGGGCGTTGCTGACGACGCCGGCCACGGCGGGCTCGTGGGTCAGGTTGGCCACGATCGTCTCGAGCCACCGGTATGTCCCGTCGGCGTGGCGCAGGCGGAACTGGAACGTCGCCGTCCGGCCCGGTTCGGCCGCCACCGCCTCGAACTGACTTCGGACGGCCACGTCGTCGGGGTGCAGCAAGGGTGTCAGGTCGGTGCCGACCAGGTCGTCCGGGTGGACGCCGAGCACGTTCTGCGCGGCCGGGCTGGCGTAGGTCAGCGTGCCGTCGGGCGCGGCGATCGTGACCATGTCGGTGGAGTTCTGCACGAGCCGGCGGAACCGCTCCTCCTGCACCCCGATCCGGGCCAGCAGGGCGTCGTTCTGCCGGAAGGCGATCAGCTGACGCACCACCACGATCACGGTCAAGGTGACCGCGACGCCGTCGATCAGGATGCCGTCCCCGGTGCCCCGCAGGTTGTGGTAGACCACCATCGAGTCGACCGCGGCGATGGCCACGTACGGCATCAGGTTGTAACCGCGCCGCGCCCGGCGCGGCCGGCCGCCGGCGGCGGTGTCCACCACCTGCACCCGGGCGCCGACCGCGGCCGTCCAGGCGGCCAGCGGCAGCACGAGCACGAGCAGGTTGACGACGGGCTGCCGCGGGTCGAAGAAGGCGATCGCCGAGCCGAGCCCGCCGATCACCGCCGACGCGCCGATCCAGTTGAGCCCGCGGCGGGCGAAGGAGTCGACGCCCGACAGCACGACCCGGGCCGCCAGGTAGACCCCGTTGAGGCCGGCGCCCATGATGACCACCGCGGCCAGCACCCGGGCCGGCGTGACGTGGCCGTCGGCGAACTGCTGCGACGCGGCGAAGTGCCAGACGAGCAGCCCGGCCGCGGCCGACAGGGTGCCCAGGTCGAGCCACACGCCGACCTTGCGGGCGCGGCTGCGGGCGCTGAACGGCAGCCCGATCAGCGGCGTGGTGAGCATGATGCCGCCGACGATGTGCACCACGACCGATACCGGCACCACCCAGCCGGCGGCACCCAGCTCGGCCGTGATCCGCAGCACCGCGACCGCGGTGAACAGCCAGGTCCCGAGCTCGATCTGGCGCCAGTAGCGCCGCACCACGGGCGCGGCGGCCGGATCGGTCTGCACCCGCCGGCACAGCACCTGGGTCAGCACGATGATCGCGATCATCGGCAGCCAGTTCACGTACGCGGGCCACAACCGCCCCGCGTACTCCTGCGCCACGAACGCGACCAGATTGACGACCAGCAATGCCGTGACGGCCTGAAACACCCGGTCGGCAAGGATCGGCTGTCGGGCGGGCACGTCCTATTTTCGGCAATGCTGTTGCTGAGAGTAGCTATTTCGCTACTGAGAGGCGCAGGGCGACCTTACCCTCCGCCGGTGCAAAGGGCGGCGGGCCGGGCTACTTGGCCACGGTCAGGCGCAGAACGGCCTTCCCGTCGGCCACGGCGACCACCTTGACGTTCACTTTCGCCACGTGCAGCTCGGCGCCGGGATGCGCGTCGACCTGGGCCGAGGCCGGCAACTGAGCGGACTCACCGCGCACCGAGACGCCGCAGCGATCGTCCTTGTCGCACGAGAACGTGACGCTGCCCCCGGGGCGCACGCTGAAGAACAGCCCGACCTCGTCACCTTTGACGTCGTAGGCCGCCACGGCGTAGAGCCCGCTGCTCCGCGGCAGCTCAATACTCTTCTCACGGCTCACCACCACCTCACACTTGCTGTCCTTGCAGGCGGCCAGCTTGGTCCCGTCCGCCGCCCGCGGCAGCCCAGTCGGGGAGGGCGACGGTGAGGCCGACGGTGCGGTGGAGGCCGACGGTGCGGAGGAGGCCGACGGTGCGGAGGAGGCCGACGGTGGCGGTGATGACGGCGCTTCGGTCGTGCAGGCCGCCAGGAAAATCACGGCAAGAAGGGCAAGACATCGACGCATACCCCCACTGCAGCACGCCGTGTCACGTTGATCTCGCGACGGTCAGCAGGAGGCTTTGCCGTTGACCTTTTCGGTGCTGTGGCGCTGGTAGCCGACCTCGGCGCCGCTCTTGAGGTAGAGGCTGTTGCAGCGGTGGCTGGCCGGGGTGCGGTGGGCGACGAAGCTGGCCGTCGTGACTGTGTTGCCGTCGAACGTCACGTGGCTGAGGTCGCCGTCGAGGATGGGTGGGTCTTGGGAGCCGGTGCTGGTGATCGTGTTGCCGGTGAAGGAGATCTTCGCGGAGGCGATGGCGAAGTTGTTGTCGGTGTGCAGCACCATGCCGCCGTGCGCGTTGCGGAACGTGTTGTTGCGCATGCGGATGTTGTTGGCCGACGAGTCGGGCTGGTCGGCGCCGATCTCCAGCACGCCCTGGGTGTTCGAGCCCTTGCTGTGGTGCACGTCCAGGTTGTCGGCGTAGTTCCACACCTCGACGAAGCCGCCGTCGTGCCCGTAGTCCTGGCTCGGGGCGCGGCAGTCGGTGCAGCTGCTGTAGCCGATCTCGACGTTGTGCGCCTCGACCAGGAAGCCGACCGCGCCGTAGTCGTCGTCGCCGCCGGGAGTGTCCTTGATCATGTGCAGGTCGCGCACCGTCACCTTGTCGGCGAACGTGTTGGCCGCCCGGAACTGCACGCCCACGCCGGCGTCGTCGACCACGCTGGACCGCACGCCGCTGTTCGAGCCGTGCACCACGATGCCGTTCTTCAGGGCGTTGGTGACCCGGATGTTTTCGACGACCTGATAGGCCCCCGACAGCAGCACGACGCTCTCGTCGTCGGCCCGGCCGCCGTTGATGACCGGGAGCGCCCCCGACCCGTACGCGGTGAGCTTGATCGGTTTGGCCTTGGTGCCGTCGCCGCGGAGCCGGACCAGCGTCTGCCAGCTGCACCCGCGGGCCAGCCCGACGACCGTGCCCGCGTCGAGCGACCGCGACGTGGCGGCGTCGACACTCCTCAGCGGCTTGGCGAATGACCCGTTGTTACCGTCGTCACCCTTCTTGCAATCGACGTGAATGTCGACTTTGACCGCCGCGGCTGTGGCCTTCGGCGCGGGCGGAGAGGTGAGGTAGGCGGCCGTGCCCAGACTCGGGGCGACGCTGACGGTTGCTGACGGTGACGGCGTCGCGGAGGTCGCAGCGGCCGTCGTCGGCGCTGCGGTGCTGCTCACGGGCTCGGTCTCCGCGGGGGAGTGGCGGGCGAAGGCGAAGGCGCCACCCGCGGTAACCGCCGCTGCGGCGAACACCAGCGGGAGACGGAGTCGTCTGCTCAGCATGGCGGACACCCTAGCGGAACGACAGCCATCGAGGTTTTGACCAGGATCGATGCTTGATCCTTGTTCGCTCGCAGTGAACGCCGGAAGATCCGCGGAGGGGCCGAGGTTGAGCCGCACATACTCAACCTTTCGGAGGTGCCGGGTGGCCACCAAACGACTCCCCGTGTTGTTCCTTGACGACATCGTTCTGCTGCCGGGCATGGTCGTGCCGGTCGAGCTGGACGAGGCGGCCCAGGCGGCCGTCGACGCGGCCCGCACCTCGGCCGGGTCCGAACTGCTCATCGCCCCGCGGCTCGAGGACCGCTACGCGTCCCACGGCGTCGTGGCGAGCGTCAAGCAGGTCGGCAAGTCCCGTGGCGGCACCCCCGCGGCCGTGCTGCGTACGGGGGAACGCGCCCGCATCGGCAGCGGCGTCACCGGCCCCGGCGCGGCGTTGTGGGTCGAGGCCGAGCCGGTCGCGGCCGTCGCGCCGACCGAGCACGCCCGCGAGCTCGCCGCCGAATACAAGAAGCTGGTCGTCTCCGTCCTCCAGCGCCGCGAGGCGTGGCAGGTCATCGACTCGGTCAGCGCCATCGACGACCCCGGCGACCTGGCCGACACCGCCGGCTGGGCGCCCTACCTGACCAACGACCGCAAGCGCGAGCTGCTGGAGACGCCCGACGTGGAGGCCCGGCTCGAGCGGCTGATCGAGTGGACCCGCGACTTCCTGGCCGAGTCCGAGGTCAGCGACAAGATCGAGCACGACGTGCGCGAGTCGGTCGAGAAGCGCAACCGCGAATACCTGCTGCGCGAGCAGCTCAAGGCCATCCGCAAGGAGCTCGGCGAGGACGAGGCCGAGGGCAACGACGATTATCGCGCCCGCGTCGAGGCGGCCGACCTGCCCGACCCCGTACGGGAGGCCGCGCTGCGCGAAGTGGGCAAGCTCGAACGCGCGGGCGACCAGAACCCGGAGGCGGGCTGGATCCGCACCTGGCTCGACACCGTGCTCGACCTGCCCTGGGGCGTGCGCACCACCGACACCACCGACCTGGCCGCGGCCCGGGCGGTGCTCGACGCCGACCACCACGGCCTGGACGAGGTCAAGGACCGCATCGTCGAATATCTGGGCGTACGGGCCCGGCGCGAGTCCCGTCACTTGGAAAAGATCGGCGGGCGCGGGTCCGGTGCCGTGATCCTGCTGGCCGGGCCGCCCGGGGTCGGCAAGACCTCGCTCGGCGAGTCGGTCGCCCGCACCCTGGACCGCAAGTTCGTCCGGGTCGCCCTGGGCGGCGTCCGCGACGAGGCCGAGATCCGCGGCCACCGCCGTACGTATGTGGGCGCTCTGCCCGGCCGCATCGTGCGCGCGATCCGTGAGTCGGGCTCGATGAACCCGGTCGTGCTGCTCGACGAGGTCGACAAGGTCGGCAGCGACTACCGCGGCGACCCGGCCGCGGCCCTGCTCGAGGTGCTCGACCCGGCGCAGAACCACACGTTCCGCGACCACTACCTCGACCTGGACCTCGACCTGTCCGACGTGCTGTTCATCGCGACCGCGAACGTGCTCGACACGATCCCGCAGGCGCTGTTCGACCGGATGGAGCTCATCTCGATCGACGGCTACACCGAGAGCGACAAGGTGGCCATCGCCCGCGACTTCCTCGTGCCCCGGCAGCTTTCACGGGCGGCGCTGGAGCCGGGTGAGGTGACCGTCACCGAGGAGGCCCTGCGCGAGATCGCCGCCAACTACACCCGGGAGGCCGGCGTACGGTCGTTCGAGCGGCTGCTGGCCAAGAC
The DNA here is from genome assembly GCF_016785085.1 of Paractinoplanes lichenicola. GTDB lineage: Bacteria > Actinomycetota > Actinomycetes > Mycobacteriales > Micromonosporaceae > Actinoplanes > Actinoplanes lichenicola. The sequence continues at coordinate 418,933 of NZ_JAENHO010000001.1, read as the reverse complement.
GTTCCGCAAGGCCGCGCTGGGCGACCTGCCCGTCACCGTCGACGCCGCCGACCTCAAGGGCCTGATCGGGCGCCCGCGCTTCACGCCCGAGTCGTCCGAGCGTACGGCGGTGGCCGGGGTCGCCACGGGTCTGGCCGTCACGGGAATGGGCGGTGACGTGCTCTTCATCGAGGCGTCGCTGCTGCCCGGCGACAAGGGCGGCCTGTCGGTCACCGGCCAGCTGGGCGACGTGATGAAGGAGTCGGCGCAGATCGCCCTCTCCTACGTGCGGGCCCACTCCGAGGAGCTGGGCATCTCGCCCGAGCAGCTCGACCACCCGATCCACCTGCACGTGCCCGCGGGCGCTGTGCCCAAGGACGGGCCATCGGCCGGCGTCACGATGACCACGGCGCTGGTCTCGCTGCTGGTCGGGCGGAACGTGCGGGCCGAGGTCGGGATGACCGGCGAGGTGTCGCTGACCGGGCGGGTGCTGCCCATCGGCGGCGTGAAGCAGAAGCTGCTCGCCGCGCAGCGGGCCGGGCTGACCGAGGTCTTCCTGCCCAAGCGCAACGAGCCCGACCTCGACGAGGTGCCGGAGGACGTGCTCAAGGCGCTGACCGTGCACGTGGTCTCCGACGTACGGGAGATCCTCAAGACGGCCCTCGAGCCGGTGTCGTCCGGTCTCGTCGCGGCGGCCTAGTCGCCGGATCGCCCAGCCCAGGTAGGGTCGCCGCATGTTCGACGGTGTGTTGTTCGACTGTGACGGTGTCCTGGTCGACTCGGAAAGCATCACCAACGGGGTGCTCCGGTCGATGCTGCACGAACTGGGCTGGGCGATCAGCGCGGAGGACAGCTTCGCGCTGTTCGTCGGGCGGGCGCTGAGCGACGAGACCGCCATCATCACCGCGCACACCGGGTTCGAGGTCACCGACGAGTGGCTGGGCGAGTTCCGTCGCCGCCGCAACGAGGCCCTGGCGGCGTCGCTGCAGCCCATCCCCGGGGCGGTGGCCGCGGTGCACGCGGTCGACACGCTGATGGACGGCCGGATCGCCTGCGCCAGCGGGGCCGACCTGGGCAAGGTCCAGCTGCAGCTGCGCAAGGTCGGCCTGGACGAGGTCTTCGCGGGCAAGATGTTCAGCGGCATGGATCAACCGCACAGCAAGCCCGCCCCCGACGTCTATCTGGCCGCCGCCGCGCATCTCGGCATCGACCCCGTACGGGCGGCGGTCGTCGAGGACACGGTGCCGGGGGTGACGGCCGGCGTGGCCGCGGGCGCGACCGTCTTCGGTTTCTGCCCGCCGGACAGCCCGGCCCACCACCCGCCCAAGGCGCTGCTCGACGCGGGGGCGACCCACATCTTCACGAACATGGCCGACCTGCCCGCCCTGCTCGGCCGCCCGGTCCACGCGGCGGGCTGACCGGCGCCGGTTACTGGTCAGCGGCCGGCCGCGTCGCCTGGAGCAGCCGGAACAGGCTGTCCTGACTCTCCGGCTGGAAGGCCAGTGCGTCGGAGACCGCGGCGATCAGCCGGCCCCGCTCGTCGGCGTCGGTGACCTCGGCCAGCGCCGACGAGACGAGCTCGGCCGCCTCGTCCGGGTCGCCCAGGATCGCCCGGGAGATGGCCAGCGCCACCGTGGCGAGCCTGCCGTTAGGGTCGGCGGCCGAGCTGGTGTGCAGGCACAGGGTGGCGATGGCGGCCAGCCGTTCGACGTCGACGGACCGCCAGGCGGGCTGAAGCAGCGTCACGCCGTACTCGGCGTCCTCCAGCACCCGGAAGGCGACGGACTGGTCCGCCCGGCGAGTGAGGACCAGGACGGCTTCCGCGGCCTTCGAGCCGGGATCCCCGGCGGCAGCGCGCCCGGCGACGGCCGCCGCCACGCCGGGGCCGAGCAGCTCGTCGTAGTGCTCGGCCAGGAAGGCCTCCGAGTCGTCAGCGCTCATCCACTCGTCGACGAGGGCCGCGGAGAGGAGCGGCGCGTACGCGGCCTCGACGCCTCGCGCGGCCGCGTCGGCCCGCAGTTCCAGGTGCAGGTCGACCGTGTCGTCGTCCAAGCCGACGCTCCGCAGTTCTTCGAGCAGCATGTCGGTGGCCGGGGCCAGCAACTCCGGCTTTTCCAGAAGATAGGTCCGCGATTGCGCCCACGTCGGTTGGTTCCACCAGGCGACCACCAAGTGGTGCAGAGCCGGGTCGATTCGGATCCACTCCGGAATCTTGTCCCCGGTCGCCGTCCAGGCGGTCTCGAAGCTTTTCGGATCGCGAGCGCGTTGCTGCCGGGCCAGGTAGTGCACCCCGCGCCTGGCCGTCGGGTCACTGTCGGTGGCCGTCAGCGCGGCCCGGACGTCCCGAACCGTCAACGCGGCCTCGGCTGGGGGACGAATCCGGCGCGCGAGCAGCATCGCGGCCACGACGGGCTGGTCGCCAAGGTCCGCGAGAACCTTGTCCCAGACCGCGGCGCCGGCGGTATTGAGCCCGATGGCCAGGAGCATCACGCTCAGATCGTTGTCGGACAGCTGATCCCGGAGCGCGTTGATGCCCGCGTTCAACTGCTCCAGCCCTTCGGCTTCGCTACCGGTCTCGCGCAGCGCTTGCCCGAGGATGATCCGCATGAGGGGAATCCGGGACGGGCTGTCCGGCTCCACCATCGGGTCGTCGAATACTTCGACGGCTCGTCGGATACGACGGAGAGCCAGCTCGGCGTGATGGTCTTTGAGATCTAGGCTGGCCGCGTGCGCGAGCGCCAGCGCCCGGATGGCGGGCATGATCGGAAGATCGTCGGTGTCGAGCAGCTCAAGAGCACGCTCCACTGAGCCGCGCGCATCGGCGAGCAAGTCGATTCCCACCTGGGCAATGGACCGGTTGAGTTCGAGGAGGCCACGGAGCGAGATGACTGTCGGGCTCGCGTTCCGGAACGGCTCGAGGAGATCGAGGGCCTCCGCTATATACGTGATCGCCTCAAGCGGGCGGGTCGCCGAAATGACCGCGGCCACGTCCGACAGGGTTGCCGCCAGCCCTATGGTGGCCTGCTCAGATCCGTCGAGCATCTCGCGACGGGTTGCAGTTGCGAGTTCGCGGACGGCGACGGACTCGTCCGGCTGACCCGCCATGTTGTGAAGCTGGGCGAGGCTCTCCAGCGCGATGATGCGCGGCACCCGGGCGACGGTCAGGTTGAGGTTGAGCATCTTGGCCGCTTCCGTCTGACGCTCGATCAGGGTCGGCAGATCTGCCACTCCGGCGGACAGACCGGTTTTGACCTGCTCGTTCATCGTGTCACCGAGCTGCAGAGCCACCAACGGGTTTGACACCTCGAAGCGCCGCAGATGACGCTCGGCCAGTTCGAGGTCCTCGAGCGCCCTGGCCAGGTTCGGAGACGTGGCCAGCCGGACCCGCTGTGTCAGGCAGCCGGCGAGGACGACGGCAGCGTCCAGGCTGCCCTCCGCGAACGGCATTACCAGTCCGATCGCACTGTCGAGCAGTTCGGAGGTCGAGAACGGGCCAGGGCGGGCGCCTCGATAGGTCGTCGCGAACCAGATCCCCAGGGCGAGCATCCGCATGCCCTCGGCTATGACGATGTCGGCGATGCTGCCAGTAGGTCCGTTACGGCGGTAGTACTTCGCGATCCGTTCGGCCGCGGTGGAGCCGGGCGTGGTCGATGCGCCGTCAGCCGGTGTGTCGAGTATCCGCACGAGTTCCAGACGGGCCCGTACTACTAGCGCATCGAGCAGCAGAAAGTCGTAGCGGCCGGACTCCACAAGTTCGTTGGACTCGGCTAGCTTGTCGAGTACATCGACGGCCCGACGACTGACCTCGTCAGCCTGGTCGAGATCACCCTGAAGCATCGCCGCCATGGCGAGGATGACGCAGGCGTTCGAGAGCGCCGCCACGTTCACATGTTCCGGCCGATCCGAGTCGGGCGTCTCGATCAGGGTGATCGCCTCGACCACGGAGCGCTCCGCAGCGGCTGGGTGCCCGCTGCGGAGCTGGGCCAGGGCCAGCGCGGACAGGCTGCCGGCCAGCACCCGCCGCCCGGCCGGATCGTCGTGTGCCTGCCGGGCCAGCTCCGAGGCCTCGGCGGCCGCATCCTCGGCGCCCTCGGTGTCGCCGGCCACGGCGCGGACGGTTGCCAGCTCGAACAGAGACGCGGCGAGGTCGATCCGATCGCCGAGGTCACGATGCAGCTGCACGGACTCCTCATGGAGGGAGACCGCATCGCTCCGCGAGGCCAGGAACGACCGATTGGCGACGAGGTCGATCGCCATCGACAGGTCGGGCAGGAAGGCGTCGCGGTCCCGGTCGACGAACGTCCGGAGCAGCGCGAGCCCGGGGAGGTCGGCGTCGGCCAGATGCCGCCACGCGTACAGCCACAAGTAGGCATGGCGATCGGGCTCCTGGCCCTCGTCGAGCAGTTGCTGGTACAGGCCGGCGACCGCCTCGGCCACTGGCCAGGCCATCGTCGGCGGCAGCGCCCGGCCGACCCCTTTGCCCAGCGTGGGCAGCAGGTGGTCGATCAGGCGCTGGTGGGCCACCCGGTAGACCGCCTGGCCGCGGGTCGTACCCACCACGATGTGGCGGCCGAGCGCGAGCAGCAGGGCGTAGACGTCGTCGCGGGTGTAGCGGACGCCGGTCGGGGAGAGCGCGGTGACGATGGCGGGCCACACGTCGTCCGCCGGCAGGCCGTTGCCGTGGGCGCAGCAGAGGGCGCGGAGCAACTCGCGGGCCGCGGTCGGGTGCTCGCGCCCGTTGACCGTGAGGACGGTGCGCTCGAGGTCGGCCTCCAGCGCGGCCTCCACGCTGCCGGCCAGCTGGGTCTGCCAGTCCCGGCCGGACGTGTCGACCGGCACCGCCCGCAGCTGCGAGGTGATCAGCCGGGCCAGCAGGAACGGGCCCTCGCGGGCGGGGTCCGCGGCCCGCGCCGTCCGGAGGATCTCGTCGGCCACCTGGGCCGGGTCCATCGACGCCGAGATCTCGTGCAGGCGGCGCACCACGTAGCGCCGCACGTCGTGCATCGTCTCCTCGACCCACTGGCCGAGGTTGACGGTCTCCGCGGGCGCGCCCAGCAGCGCGAGCAACCCGGGCTCGCCGACCCCGCCCGAGATCTCGCGCGAGCCGATCAGCACCAGGGCCTCGCGGGCCAAGGGCTCGACGACCTGGACGGCGATGTTGCGGCACTCGAGATCGCCGGCTTCGTCGAGGCCGTCGATCGCCACCGTCAGCGGCTCGCCGTCCGCGCGGCGCCGCGCGGCCAACGCGAGCAGGTCGTAGACGCCCGCCTCGGGCGGCAGGCCCAGCTGCCGGACAAGGGTCTCGACCGCCGACTTCACGTCGAGCCCCCGGGCGTGCAGGTGGGCGTCCACGCTGTGCTCGCCCGGGTCGAGCTCGGCGGCGAGCGGGCCGAGACGGTTCCGCTCGTCGGGCACCGAGAGACTGACGATCCGGCCGAGGATCGCGGACTTGCCCGAGCCCGGCGGCCCCGTCACGACGTACAGGCCCGGCGTGCCCCGGCACAGCCACGCCACGACCCGGGTCAGGATCCGCTCCCGGCCGGTGAAGAAGTTGTCGGTCGTCGAGCTCGACCGGGCTGCCTGCAGCAGGTGCTCGACCACGACGTGAGTGGCCCGGGGCCGGTGCAGCGGGTTGCGGAACATCGGCCACGCGTTGCCGATTGCCGCCGGCTGCGGGGAGTGCCTCGGTTCGGACCAATCCTTCAGCAGCGCGTCGATCAGGTCGTCGCCGCGGATCTGCTCGCGGTAGGCGTTCCAGCGGATCCGCAGCTCGTCACTGGTGGGGCCGTGGGTGAGCAGACGGGTCAGGTCGCGGGCCAGCGCCCCGCTGCGGGCCGGCTCGTCGCCACGCGAGGCCGCCACCACGCCGAACCAGGCCCACTCAGTGTCGGCCCGGCCCGCCAGCACCGCGTCGGCCATGGCGACCGCGTCGACGACCCCGCCGCCGGAATAGCAGGTGTCGACGACGACCAGCACCTGTCTGGCCCCGGTACGCGTGGCCCACTCGCCCAGCTTCCCGGCGGTGGCGATCTCGTCGTCGGCGGTGTCGGTGGTGCGGACCAGCAGCTTCAGCCGGCCGTCGGGTCCGATCTCGCCGTGACCGGTCCACAGCAGGATGAGCGTGGCCCCCGGCATCGCCCGCTTCGGCAGGACCGAGTCGATCTCGTCGAGCAGCGCGCCCCGGCGCATGTCGGCCAGGACCACGCCGCCGAACCCGTGCTGGTCCTCGAGCAGGCCGATCAGGCTCGTGGCGTCCGGAACGGCCCGGACGAGCTTGGCCAGCGTCGCGTAGTCGCCGTTGGCCACCGCCACCGCGAGCGGGCCGGTCATCGGGGCGGCTCCACGAGCGCCGGATCCGGGTCCCACACCAGGAACGAGCGGGTCACCGCGGGCGGGCCGCCGGCGACCGGGCTGCTCACGACCGCCTTGTACCCGCCCTCGGGCAGCGGATCGAGAACCGCCCGGCCGTCCGGCCGTACCTTGTGCGGCGGGCCCACCGGCCGGCCCTGCTCGTCCAGGACGCTGACCAGCAGGCGCCGGTCGCCGAGGTCCGGAACCGTCAGCTCGGGCGGGACGCCGGGCGCCCACACCTCCGGCATGGCCACCCCGAACGCCTCCGGATCCGCGCCCTGCCAGATGATGTCCTCCCGGGTGACGATGCCGTCCAGCAGGTCGAGGGCCGAGCGGGAGTTCTGCAGCTCGCCGTGCTGTTCGGCCACCTCGTGCACCTCCGTGCCGCGGCCCGGCTCCGGCTCGGCGGCCAGCCGCGGCACGGTGCCGTCGCCGGCCTGCAGCTGACCGTCGATGTCGAGCGCGGCCACGAGCCGGTCGCCGGTGAGCCGCGCTGTCGTGAGCGTGGGCTGCCGGATCCCGACGACCTTGTGCAGCACATACGTCTCCGGCGTGACGGTGTCGAGCTTCGCGTGGAACGCGGCCGCGTCGGCCAGCATCTCGCCGGCGAGGCCCGCCGTCGCGCCCGGCCCGAGCGCGACCCGTCCGCCGTCCGCCGCCCGTATGCAGGCGTACGTGGGGAGCAGCTGATACATCGACGGCATGCTCCGGGCCATCGGGGTCAGCCGCAGCCGGAGCGGGCCCACCCCGGGCTGGATCCCGTTGGCCAGCGTGTCCAGCGACTTCACCGAGCCGCGATGCGGGGTGCCGATCGTGATGAGGCTGCGGGTCAGCGCGGCCCCCTGCTCGTGCTCCAGGAACCAGCGGGCGACGAGGCCACCCATGGAGTGGGCGACGATGACCAGCTTCGCGTCCGCCATCCCCGGCTGCTCCCGCCATCGGGCCAGCGCGTCGCCGGCCACCCTGGCCAGGAGCCGGGCGTTGTAGCGGTTGGAGAGGCGCCAGTCGTACGGGAAGGTGATCAGATTCGGGATGCGGCCCGGCCGGTCCGCCTCGATCAGGTGGAAGCGGCGGCCGCGGAGGAAGTTCAGGAGCCCCGCGTAGCCGGCGACCGGGCTCCACAACCCCGGGATCACGTGCAGACCGGGCATGAGGCCGACCGCCTCGATGCCGTCACCCGGATGGTCGTCGCCGACACCCTCGGGCAGTTCCAGCGATCGCACCGATCGGCCGAGAGTCCGGATCGCGTTGACGAGCGAACCGGCGCCCAGCGACCACACCGGACGCTTCTCGGCGTCGACGAGCGCGCTGCCCATGATTCCCGGGATCACGACGACGACGTCGCGGATCACCGTCGGCTCAGCGTTCATGACCGACAGCGTCACGCGGCGCCCGGGGCTCCGCAATAGACCTTCGCCCTAAGGGGGAGTGTCGCCGAGTCGGATCAACGACTTGCCGGCCCTTCCTCGTCGCCCGCAGAAAGTCATACCCTTCGATCTGAGGAGGGGTTATGAGACGTCTTTTGTTGGCCGCGATCCTGGTGTTGGCGGGGCTGAGCGTTCCGACCGGCCCGGCCGCGGCATCCGGACATCCACGATTCAGTGCCCTGGTCTTCTCGAAGACCGCGGCCTTCCGGCACGACTCGATCCCGGCCGGGGTGGCCGCGATCAAACAGCTCGGCGCGCGCAACCACTTCCGGGTCGACGCGACCGAGGACGCCGCGGCCTTCACCGACAAAAATCTGGCCCGGTACGACGTGGTGATCTGGCTGAGCACCACCGGCGACGTGCTCGACGACGCCCAACAGGGCGCGTTCGAGCGGTACATCCGGGCCGGCGGCGGCTACGCGGGCATCCACGCCGCCTCGGACACCGAATACGACTGGGCCTGGTACGGCGGCCTGGTCGGGGCCTACTTCCGCGACCACCCGGGCGGCGTCAACCCGCAGTTCCAGACGGCCACCGTGAAGGTCCTCGGCCACGACACGGCCGCCACCAAGCCGCTGCCCCGCCGCTGGGTGCGCGAGGAGGAGTGGTACAACTTCCGCACCAACCCCCGAGGCACCGTACGGGTTCTGGCCGAGGTCGACGAGCGCACGTACGACCCACGCGGCTACAGCGAGCCCGAGGGGTCACCCGGCATGGGCCCGCACCACCCGATCACGTGGTGCCACCCGTACGACGGGGGTCGCGCTTTTTACACGGCGATGGGGCACAAGGCCGAATACTTCTCCGACCGGCTGCTGCTGGCCCACCTTCTCGGCGGCATCCGGATGGCGGCCGGCGTGGCCCGGTTCAACTGCTAGGTCTCAGCGCGGCGACCGCGGCCAGGATCAACACCCCGCCGGCGATGGCGGGCCAGGGCAGGCGCTCGTGCAGCAGGGTGGCGGCGAGCAGGGCGGCCGCCACCGGCTCGAGCAGGGTGGCGATCGTGGCCGCGGAGCCGCTGGTGGTGCGCAGCCCGGCGTAGAGCAGGCCGTAGGCGAGGGCCATGGTGGCCAGGCCCAGATAGGCCAGCAGGGCCAGTGACGGCAGACTCGTGCCGAGCACCGGCTCCCGGCCGATCGCGGCGATCAGCAGGAACGGCGCGAGGGCGAGCGCGCCGGCCGTGGTGGTGCAGGTGGTCAGCGTGATCGGGTCGGTCTGCCGGGCCAGCGAGTGGCCGAGCACGGTGGTGGCCGCGTACGTGATGCCGGCCGCCACGGCGAGGGTCAGGCCCAGATAGGGGGAGTCGCCGCCGCCTGTGCCGTGACCGGCGGTGGCGCTGATCAGCACGAGGCCGGCGAGTGCGGCCAGCAGCACGACGACCTGGCGCGGGGCGGGCCGGGTGCCGGCCCGGACGTGCTCCCAGACGGCGGCCAGGATCGGGGCCAGCCCCAGCGAGACCACGGTCGCCACGCTGACCCCGACGAGCAGCACCGACACGAAATAGAGCCCCTGATAGGCCGCGGTGCCGCAGCCCACGGCCACGGTCAGTCCGGGGCGCCGGCGCAGCAGGTCAAGAGCGGTTCCCGTACGCCGGGTCAGCGCGGCGAAGCCGATCAGCGCGACGGCGGCCAGCAGCATCCGCCACGCGCTCACGGTCATGGCGCCCAGGCCGTCGCGCTCGTGCAGGACCGTCACCGCCAGCCCGCCCGTGCCCCACAGCACGCCGGCCGCGCACACCTGCGCGAGCCCGAGCCCGCTCGACCGGGCCCGGACCGGGGAAGAGATGACCGCCATGCCCGGAGCCTAAGCAAGCTGAGGCTTCAAGGCAGCCTCGAATGGGCCGCATCACCGCCCGCGAATGGCTGCTCTCGGCCGCGGCCCGGCTCTTCTACGACCGCGGGGTCGCCGCCACCGGCATCGACGCGATCACCGCCGAGGCCGGGGTGGCCAAGATGAGCCTCTACAACAACTTCTCCTCGAAGGCCGAGCTCGTGCAGGCCTACCTGGAGGCCCGGCACGAGGAGTGGCTCGAGCTCTACCGCCGCCGCCTGGGCTCCTCCGAGGACGCCCGGGCCGGGGTGCTCGCGATCTTCGACGCCTACGCCGACCATGCCGCCCTCGCCTACGAACACGGCTTCCGTGGCTGCGGGCTGCTCAACGCCGCCGCCGAACTGCCGGTCGGCGACCCGGGGCGCGCCACGGTCCGCCGCCCTGCTCGCCGATCATCTGGCCCGACGACCCCGCCTGGTCCCGCGCGCCGGCCGAGTGCCTGTCGTTCCTGCTGGCGGGTGCGATGGCCCCGGCCGGCCTGGAGGGCGACCGGAAGCGCCTGCACCAGGCCCGGCGCCTGGCCGAGACCCTGCTCTGAGCCGCTAGCGGGGACCCCAGTCGGGGGCGCTCTCCCAGAGCGGGGTGCGGGTGACCTGCCGTACGTGGGTGCCGTCGGCGCTGGCCGTGAAGATGTCGGGCTGGCCGGCGGCGCCGGTGCGGGCGTAGACGATGCTCCGGCCGTCGGGGGAGAACGAGCTGGACAGCAGCATCGTGTCCGGGCTGACGTGGGTGACCTGACGCAGGTCGCGGCCGTCGGGGCGGACGACGTAGAGCTGGGAGTCGAGGAAATCGCGGTCGACGTGCGAGCGGAACAGGAGCCAGCGGCCGTCGGGGGACCAGTCGGGGTGATCGCCCGCCTGCAACGACCACGGTGTCACCCGTCGCAGGTGCCGGCCGTCGGCGCCGATCACGAACACGGCGATGCCCCCGGCGGGCTCGGCCAGCGGTGAATTCGCCCGCTGGAAAGCGATGCGCCGGCCGTCGGGGGAGGCCACCACCTCGACGTTGTCACTCGAGAAGGGGGCCGTGCGCAGGACGACCCGGGCGTTGCCGCCGGTGAGGTCGCGGATCACGATGTCGGAGTTCTCGATCCAGTTGCTGCCGTCGGGGAACTCGCGCACCGCGCCGCTGGACCGGGTGAAGACGACCCGGCGGCCGTCGGGCAGGAACGCGACCTCCGACTCGTCCGCACAGGGCCGGCCCGGGACGCACGGCGGGCTGAGCCGGCGCACCCCCGACCCGTCGGACCGTACGGTGAAGATCGCGCACGCCTCGTCGGGCGCGCACCGCCGGAACGCGACCAGGGAACCGTCGGGCGACCAGTCGGGCTGGTCGTCGACGACGCCGGGGCCGGGCCGGGTGAGCTGGCGTACGCCATCCCCGCCGGGCCGGACCGTGAAGATCGCCCCGGTGGTCCGGGCGGCGTCGAGATAACCCTTGTAGGCGATCCGGCCGTTCGCCCCCGGCGGCGTGGCCCGCGCGGGTGTGCCGACCGTCAACAGGCCCAGCACCACGGCCGTGACCAAGACGCGTGAGCTGCGGATCATCGTCATCGGAGGTCTCCGTTCGGCTGGGCGGGCGGGCCATTGCTCAGCGTCCTCGCGCCCCGCCGCTCCGGCGTATCGGATGATCCGGCACTGTTGGCTCAGCGTTCATCCGTCCCCGCGAGGCGCCCGCGGGCCGGCACCCGGCCGTCGACCTCCGGCCGGTCTGGAAGGCGGCCAGAAGCGCCTCCATCAGGCCCGGCGCCTGGCTCTGAGCCGCTTCGTGCCTAGCCGCCGGCCGGCCCGGCCGACACAATCTCGCCGAGCGCGCCGACGAGGATCACGAGGAGGTGCCGCGGCGGCCGACGACTTCGGTGAGACGGCTCTACGGCGTCGCCGCCGCGCCGAGGCCGCCGGCCACGAACATGAAGAACAGGATGATCGCCGGAGCGACCGCCACATAGCCGAGCACCAGACCGGTGACCGCCATCCCGCGCCCGCCGCTGGTGCCGTCCCTCGTCTGGGACAGGCCGATGTGCCCGAAGAGAATCGCGAGGAAGCAGGGGACGGCGAAGGCGCACCAGCCGCCGAGGACGCCGATGATCCCGAGGACCATGCTCGCGACTGCCATACCGGACGTCGGTCGCGCGGGGACCAGGATCGGCTGCACGTATCCGACCGGTTGCGCGTAGGTGGCCGGCTGACCGTACCCGGCCGGTTGCCCATAGCCGCTCGGCTGTGCGTAACCGGCCGGCGAGCCGGACGTGGCCGCCGGCAGGTAACCGTCCGGCTGCGCGTACCCGCTCGGCGGGCTGTATCCGGTCGGCTGCGCGTACCCGCCCGGCGGGCCGTATCCGGTCGGCGCCGCGTACCCGTCCGGTTGGCCGTACCCGATGGGCTGGGTGTATCCGTCCCGCGAGTTGTACCCGGCCGGCGGTGCGTACCCCTCCGGCGGGCCGGGCAAAGCCGGCGGCCCGGGCCTGGCTGGCGGGTAGGGCTCAGGGCTGTAAGGGACAGGCGTTGTCGGTTCGTGCGGCTGCGGGGGTTGGTAGCTCATCGGTAATTCCCTGCTCGACATGTTGGTCATCACAGGGTGGAGCACGCGGCCACGCTGAGCGATTGGGCGGGCGAGGATCAGAATGATCGGTGACTCACTGTAGATGAACGGTTGAGCTGATCCGTGTCGTGTCCGCCTGCGGGCCCGGCGGAGACGATCTCGCCGAGCACGCCGACCAGGAGGCCGACAAGCAGGCCGGCGAGGATCGCGAGGAGGTGCCGGGCGGGCCGCCGCCGCGTCTTCGGCGCCGGGCTGGGGGTGTCGGCGAAAACGGTGATAGCCGGCTGTGCGGGTTGCATGTCCGTCACTGTGCGGCTACTCGGCGGGAGGGGGAAGGTCCCGTCGGATGATCGGTGGCCGGGTTTGGATGATCGGCCGAGGTTGTCCGGCTCGTCACGACGAGGCTTGGTTGATCATGGGTTGGAGCAGGGTCGACATGACGGTGGCGGCGCGGTCGGGGTCGCCGGTGGTGATGGCCTCGACCAGGTCGGCATGGAGCTGGGCCAGGTCGTCGGTGTCGCCGGCCACGTCGTGCAGTTGGACTTCCTCGAAGACGCCGAGCAGTCCCTCGTAGACGTCTTGGAGCAGCGGGTTGTGGGTGGCGGCGACCACCGCGCGGTGCAGGGCGGAGTCGGCGCGCACCCGCTCGTGCAGGTCGCCCGCGGCCCAGGCGGCCGTGCGCTCGGCGAGCAGCGTGCGCAGGCGATCGGTGTCGGCCGGGGTGCGGCGGGTGGCGGCGATCCGGGCCGAGGCGGCGTCGAGGGCCAGCCGCAACTCCAGGCTGTCGCGCCGGGATGTGACGGCGGCCTGCCGGGTGACCGACGAGCGCAGCTCCGAGGTGGACACCACGAAGGTGCCGCGGCCCTGCTCGCGCCGCAGGATGCCCGCCTGCACCAGCGAGCCGATCGCCTCGCGGACCGTGTTGCGGCCGGCGCCGCTCCACTCGACCAGCTCGGGCTCGGTCGGGATCTTGCTGCCGACCGGCCAGGCGCCGTCGGTGATCTGGGCGCGGAAGAGCTCCGTGACCTGGGTGCCGAGGCCGGCGCGATCAATGGGCACGCTGCAGCCTAACCGGACGGCACGCGGCCCAGCCGGCGCCGAGCGTGATCAGCAGCGTGGCCGCGAGCAGCCAGTAGGTGCCGGTCCAGCCGCCGGTGGCCTGGTGGATCGCGCCCAGGGCGAGCGGGCCCACGCAGCCGATGCCGTAGCCGACGCCCTGCACCAGGCCGGAGAGCCGGGAGGCGCTCTGCGGGTCGGCTGCCCGGGCGCCGATCAGGGTCAGGCAGAGCGGGAAGGTGCTCACCCCGAGGCCGAAGGCGGTGGCCCAGACGAACGCGCCCGCGGCCGGGGCGGCGAGCATGCCCGCATAGCCCACGGCCATCAGGGCCACGCAGACCACGACGATCGGGTACGGGCTGCGCAGGCGCGTCGTCAGCGGGGGCACCACGAAGGCGGCGATCAGGCCGAGCCCGGCGAACCAGGACAGCAGCAGCGCGCTTGCCGTCGTGCTCAGCCCGGCGTCCTCCAGCATGGCCGGGAACCAGGTGACCAGCGTGTAGACGTGCAGGGTGGTCATCGCCATCAGCCCGATCAGGCCGAGCACGAGCGGGTCGCGCCGATCGACGGGCGCGGCCGCCGGGGGTGCGGAAACCGGAGCGGAGCGGGGAACCACGGCGAACCAGAGCACGGCCGCCACCGCGGTCACCACGGCCCAGCCGCCCGCGGCCACCCGCCACCCGTACGCGTGGGTCAGCGGCACGGCGATCAGCGGCGCCGCCAGCTGCCCGACCTGCAGCAACACCATGTACATGGTGCTGACCGTGTGCAGCCGCTCCGGGAAGTGCTGCTTCACGATCGGGATGAGGATGACGTTGCACGCGCCCACCCCGGCGAACGCGATCACGGTGGCGACGATCAGCACCGCCGGCGACCAGGCGACGGCCCGCAGCAGGATGCCGACGGTGGTGGCGGTGACCGCCAGCGCCGCCGCCCGTTCCAGGCCGAGCCGGCGGGCCACGGGCGGGGCGGCGAACGCGGCCACGGCGAAGCAGGCCGTCACGATCGTGCCGATGGCGCCCGTGACCACCGGCCCGAAGCGCAGGTCGGCGCCGGCCTCACCGGTCAGCACGCTGAAACCGGTCACCGCGGTGCGCAGGTTGAGGGCGGTCAGCGCGACGGCGAGCAGGATGCCGCGATGCAGCCGGGGCGGGGCTTGAACGGTCGTGGTCACCCAGCCATCAAATCATGGGATGATGGGATGAATCCAGGGCCGAGAGGCGATGTGATCCGGCTGACCGGGTGACCGGTTCCGGAATGTCCCCGGGCCAGGATGAAGCGGTGACACATCCCTACCAACCAGCGCCGTACGGGTACAACCCCGTGCCGGCCCGCCCGCAGCGCTCGTCCGGCACGGCCGTCGCCCTCGAGATCGTCCTGGGCATCTTCGGGATCTTCGGCGTCGGCAACCTCTACGCCGGCCGGATCGGCACCGGCATCGCGCTCATGGTCAGCTTCTGGGTCCTCTTCTGGATCAACTTCATGCTCACCTTCATCGTCATCGGCTGGTTCACTTACCCGGTGACCTGGATCGTCTTCCTCGTCGTGGGCCCGATCTCGGCCGCCCGGGGCGTCGAGCGCTACAACGCCGGCTACTGATCCGCCCGCAGGTAGGTGAGGACGGCCATCACCCGGCGGTGCACGTCGTCGGTGGGCGGCAGGTCGAGTTTGGCCAGGACGCTGCCGATGTGCTTGCCGACCACGGTGTCGGAGATGTGCAGCCGCAGGGCGATCGCGGTGTTCGAGTGGCCGTCGGCGACCAGCGCCAGCACCTCCCGCTCGCGCGGGGTCAGCCGGCCGATCGGGTCGCGGCGGCGGCGCAGCAACCGGCGGACGACCTCCGGGTCGACGACCGTGCCGCCCGCCGCCACCGTACGCAGGGCCGCCTCGAACTCGCCGAGGTCGGCCACCCGCTCCTTGAGCAGGTAACCCACGCCGCGCCCGGAGCCCGAGTCGAGCAGCCGTGCGGCCAGGCCGGGCTCGACGTACTGGCTGAGCACCACTACCGCCAGCTCCGGGTGGTCCGCCCGCAGCGTGATCGCGGCGCGCAGCCCCTCGTCGCGGAAGCCCGGCGGCATCCGCACGTCGGTCACCACCAGGCCGGGCCGGTGCTCGGCGACCGCGGCGACCAGCCCGGCGGCGTCGCCGACGGTCGCGCACACGGCGAACCCGAACCGGGCCAGCAGCTCGGCCAGTCCCGCGCTGAGCAGCAGCTCGTCCTCGGCCAGGACCGTCCTCACCGGCATGGCAGCACCGCCCGCAGCACGGTCGGGCCGCCGGGCGGGCTGTCCAGCGTGAGCCGGCCGCCGGTGGCGTCGACCCGGTCGGCCAGTCCGGTCAGCCCGCTGCCCCGGCCCGGGTCGGCCCCGCCGCGGCCGTCGTCGCGCACCTCGACCGTCACCGTGCCGTGGTCGAGCCGGGCCGTCACCCGCGCGGCGGTGGCCGCGGCGTGCCGGGCGACGTTCGTGAGGGCCTCGGCGACTACGAAGTAGACGGTCGCCTCGACCCGCTCGGGCAGGCGCTCCGCGACAGCGGCGTCGACCTCGACCGGCACCGGCGACCGGTCGCCCAGGTCGCGCAGCGCGGCCGGCAGCCCCAGATCGGTCAGCACGTGCGGGTGGATGCCGTGCACGAGCTCGCGCAGCTCGACCGAGAGCGCGCGGGCCTGGTCGTGGGCGCGGGCCACGGCGGCGGCGCCCGGCGCGTCCGGCGGCAGGTCGCTGCGGGCGATGCCGAGCTGCAGAGTGATGCCGATCAGCCGCTGCTGGGCGCCGTCGTGCAGGTCGCGTTCGATGCGGCGGCGCTCGGCGTCGAACGCGTCGATCAGCCGGGTGCGCGACCGGGTCACGGCGAGGAACTCGGGCCGCCCGGTGACGAGCCGGCGCACCAGCGCGGTGTGACTGCCGGCCAGCGCCCGCACCACCATCGGGGCGGCCGGGGCCAGCAGCAGCGCGACCAGCGCCCACCCGGCGGCCTGGGGAACCGTGTGGAGGGTGCCGAAGCCGACCGCGATCGGGCCGCTGAGATGCACGAGCAGGGGCGCGGCGAGCACGAAGGCCAGCATCGCCAGCAGCAGGCCGACGGCGCCGTAGGCCAGCGGCAGCACGGTCACCAGCAGGACGGCGTAGAGCACGGCGGGGCCGCGTCGGGCGAACATCCTCCGGACGGTAGGGGCTCGGCGGCGCCGGGCGACAGCATGCTGACCCCCGTACGGAGGTAGGGCTGGCCCCACCCCGCGACTGGTGGCCCGCCGTCATGACGCCGGGCGCCCGCGTTGGTGGCATGGACGGCATGACAAAAGTGATCGATACCCGCCGCCGCGGCTTGCTCGCCTTCCTGGCGCTCGCGTTCGGCATCGCCTGGGGCTGGGAGGTGGTGGCCCACCTGGGGTTCGGCTGGTCCCTGGTCAACCCGCTGGTGCAGGCGCCGGCCGGGGTCGCCCCGGCGGTGGCGGCGCTGGTGGTGCGGCGCTGGGTCACCCGCGAGGGTTTCGCCGACGCCGGGTCCCGCCCCCGGTTCCGCGCCGCCTGGCGGGTCTATCTGCTGGCCTGGCTGGGCCCCCTGGGCGTGGCGGCGGCGGTGGCGGTGGTGGGGGTGGCCGCCGGCCATTGGGACCCGGCGGCGCTGCCGGGAGTCCCCTTCGTGTTGCTGCTCCTAGCGCTGGCGGCGGTCGCGACATTCGCGTTCTGGGGCGAGGAGTTCGGCTGGACCGGCTATTTGCTGGTGCGGGTCTGCCCCGGCCGGCCCCGCCGGGCCGCGATCGTCGCCGGGCTGATCGCCGCGGTGTGGCACTTCCCGCTGGCGTTCCTCGGCTACTCCGAATACCGGCACCTGGCGTACGGGCTGGCCGGCTGGACATTGTGGATCGTCTGCCAGGAGGTGCTGCTCGCCTGGTTGCGCGCCCGCAGCGGCAGCGTCTGGCCGGCCTGCCTGGCCCACGCGGGCAACAACGTCGTGCTGGTCCCGCTGAGCACCGCCCTGCTGTCGGGTGGCTTCGGCGTCGAGACGCAGCAGCTCCTGATCGTCGTGGTGCTGGCCGGCCTCGCGGCCGGCCCGCTCCTGAGAGAAAAGGTGACTACGGCAGTGTGACGCCGTCCTCGATGTGCCGCGGGCCGGTCACCGCGGCCTCGCCGGTCACGACCACGTTGGCGCCGAAGGTGACGTCGCCGTCGACCCGCAGGCGGGTGGCCCCGCGCAGCGACGGCGGGCCGGCCGGGAACCGCTTCTCGAACTCGGGCATCAGGCGGTAGTGCTTCGGGTCGAGCGTCACGACCGGGCCGGGCCCGTCGTACGTCGGGACCATCCGGCCGTCCCCGGTCAGCTCGTACGCGTCCGAGCGCACCACGAGCAGGTCGTCGGTGGTCTTGACGGGGGCGAACCGGGTGCGCGGCACCAGCACGGGCTGCGCCCCGGGGATCGACCCGATCGCCGCGCCCATCGCCGTCTCGAGCTGGATCACCGGCGTACTGGAAGGGTCTTTGGGGTCGACGGTCTTGCGGTTGACGATGAGCGGGAGCGCCGGCGCCGCCGGGTCGGCCGCCTGCAGGTCGTGCAGCGCGCGCAGGTCGATCCACAGGTTGTTGGTGTTGTAGTAGCGCCAGCGCTCGACGTCGCCGAACGAGTCGTCGCCCTCGGGCACCTGGGCGGTCTCGCGCACCACGACCCGGCCGTCGTGCCGAGCCAGATGCCCGCCCTTGCGATCGGCGGGGGTGCCGCGGACGGCCTCCATCGCGAACGGGATCTCGTTGGCCGCGACCCAGGCCGCGACCCGGACGTCGACGGTGGCCCCGAGGTTGTCCGAGTTCGACACGAAGCACCAGCGCAGGCCGGCGTCGAGCAGCCGGTCGAGGGTGCCCGAGGCGGCCAGCGCGGTGTAGAGGTCGCCGTGGCCGGGCGGGCACCACTCCAGCTCGGGGTCGGCCGGCCACTCCACCGGCCGGCGGTCGTCGGCGCGCAGCTTGGGCTCGCGGCCCTGCAGGAAGTCGCGCGGGGTGTCCTGCTCGCGCAGCTCGTCGTAGCGGTCGAGCACGGCCAGCGACGGCCCGCGGGTGGCGGCCGAATTCATCAGCAACAGCGGCAGCCGTACGCCGTAGCGCCGCCGGACGGCCAGCACCTGCTGGGCCACGACGTCGAGGAAGCTCGTGTCCGGCTTGACCTCGAGCAGCGACTTCGGCCCGGTCAGGCCCATGCTGGTGCCGAGCCCGCCGTTGAGCTTGACCACCACCAGCTGGTCGAGGAGCTCGCGGGCCCGCTCGGCCGGCGGCTCGGGCAGCTGCTCGAGCTCGGCCACGTCGCGCAGCGGCTCCAGCTCGCTGCCCGGAAGCACGCCGGCTTGCGGCTCGTCGAGCTGCTCGAGGCGCCGGCGCAGCGTGGCCAGCTCGGCCGGGTGCGCCCCGCCCTGCTCGGCCTTGGCCAGCGTCGCCTGGACATAACCCCGTGGGTCCACGTCGTTTCCCTTTTTCGCCGGTTACGTGAGGATTGTTACTCTACGTCAACGCCGGGCGGCGAGGGCCACGAGGAACTGGCCGCCGCCCGCATCGACGGTCGCGGTCACCGGCAGGCCGGGCGTCAGCCGGGAGAACCGGTCGACCAGCCAGTCCGCCGCCTCCTGCGCGTCCTGCCGGCGCGGGCAGCGGGCGACCAGCTCGCGCCCGCCCTTGCGCTCGAGCCGCTCGGCCACGGTGATCAGCGGGGCCGGCTCGATGACGTTGAGCCGGTCGGGCCAGGCGATGACGACCTTGACCGCGCCCTTGCGGGTGTTGCAGGCCCGGTGCGCGAGCCGCTCCGCGATCTTGGCCTTGCGGTCGGCCGTACGGGCGTCGACGCTGGGCCCGCGCGGGTCGTTGACCGACTTGCCTGCGTCGACCGGCTCGTCGCACACCCAGCAGCGCCAGCCGTCGCGCTCGCCCACGTCTTCGAGGGAACTCATGGGGAGAAACCTATCGTCCCGCTCAGGGCGTGTAGACGACGGCCATCCGGGTGATCACGCCGTCCTGGGTGTTCACCGCGACCATGGCCTGCTTGTTGGCCGCGGCCCACTCGGCGAACTGCTTCGCGCTCATCGGGACGGTGCCGCCCTCCTCGGGCGCCTCGAATGTGGGTTGGCCGTCAGCAGCCTCCCACGTGAAGTATTCGGCGTTGGGGGCGATCGGCACGGCGGCCTTGGTGCGGCTGTCCTCGGTGACGTACGCCTCGTGAATGCACCGGCCGTCCGTAGGCGGGACCTTGAACGTGCGGCAGTACGCCTCGCCGGTCATGAAGAGCATCGGCTCCACGACTGCTGAGGCGTTCTTGACGTCGTACGAGTGCAGCTTGACCACCGACCGGACGCTGCCCCGGGTGAGGTCGGCGAAGCGAGGCCTGGGCCCGGTCGACGTGGCCGACGGGGAGGGGGAAGCGATCGACACCACCGAAGCCCCGGTGAACGCGGCCCGGGCGTCGCCGCCGATGATGTCGTCGAGGGCGCCGAACGTCACCCGGCCCGCGGACGGCAGGGCCTTGCCGAACTGCTTGGTCAACCGGGCCGCGCCGTCCACCGAGACGGTCGCCTGGCTGCCGCGCACGACGATCTCCACCTGCCGTACGTCTCCCAGCTCGGCCTCGGGCACGTCGGCCTGCTCCTCGCCGATGACGCCGTCCTTGGTGTCGATCCCCAGCCGAACCTCGGACTCGCAGAGCGACACGAGCGCGGCGTTCGTCCCGGACTTGCGGAACCAGATCTCCGCGCACGAGCCCGAGGTGAGGATCGCCGCGCCGACCCGGACGGCCTGGTCCTTCGCGAACGAGTCGGCCGGCCCGGGACAGGCGAAGATCGAGGCCATCCCGGTGCTGGCCTCGAAGCGCTCGTTGTCGAAGACGCAGCGGCCCTCGGCTTCGTAGAGCGACTCCTGCCACTGGCCGGGCCGGTCCAGGCCGTCGACCAGGGCCGGGCCGCCCTCGTTGCGCTGCCAGGCCGGCGCGCTCACCGCCGGCTCGGGGGTCGCGGCCCGCGACGTCCCGTCCGGCGCGTCGGCGATGTAGAGACCGGCCGCGGCCAGCACCAGCGCGGCCGCGCCGGCCACGAGGGCCCGGCGCGGCAGCCTACGACGTCGCTTCCTCCGCGCGGCCGCGGCCGCCTTGAGCACCTCGGGGCGGATCAGCTCCGTCTTGTCGCTGGTGTCCAGGTCGAGCAGCAGCTGCAGCAGCTCCGGCGCGGTGGGCCGCTCGGCCGGGTTCTTGGCCAAGGCGCGGGCGACCACGCTCTTCAGGGGCTCGGGCACCCCGGTCAGGTCGGGCGGCTGCGTCAGGATGCGGGCCGCGGTGGCGGTGGGGGAGTCGGCCCGGAACGGGGTGCGCCCGGTGGCGGCGTACGTGACGACCGCGCCCCACGCGAACACGTCGGCGGCCGGCCCGACCTCACCGAAGTGCTCGTTGTCGATGCTCTCGGGCGCCATGTAGGCGACCGTGCCCACCATCTGATCCGTACGGGTGTGCTTGCTGGTCGCCTCGAACGCGCGGGCGATGCCGAAGTCGATGACCTTGGGCGTGCCCGGCGGCAGCAGCACGTTGCTCGGCTTGAGGTCGCGGTGGATCACCGCCGCGCCGTGGATCGCGGCCAGCGCCGTGGCCACCCCGACGGCCACGCTGTGCAGGCTGCCCCCGCTCAGCGGGCCGCGGGCGATCACCTCGCTCAGGCTCGGCCCGTCCACGTATTCGACCACCAGGTAGGGCGTGGGGTGATCGGGGTCGGCGTCGAGCACCTCGGCCGTGCAGAACGGCGGCACCTGGCGGGCCCGGTTGACCTCGCTGCGGAACCGGGCGCGGAACTCGGTGTCGGGCGCCAGCTCGGGCCGGATCATCTTGACCGCGACCAGCCGGCCGTCCGCGCGCTCGCCGAGATAGACCGCGCCCATCCCGCCCTGGCCGAGCCGCCCGAGCAGCCGGTAGCCGCCCAGTTCGGCCGGATCGCCCGGAAGGAGGGGATCAGTCACGCGCAGGACGATACAACGTTCCTCGATGCCGGCCGCCCGCGGAATCTTCAAGTTTTGAAGTTCCGGGCCGATTGGCACAACTATGGTCGTCCTCTACAGCTGCGCGATGATGCTGGTCACGGTGGCCGGCGTGGCGCTGCACGCAGTCACGGCGTGGCGCGGCCGCGGCGTGACCCGCCTGGTGTGGGCGACGACCGCCACCGGCCTGGCCTGCTGGGCGTTCGCCGAGATCTCGGTGGGCGTGCCCGCGCTGCGCGACGGCGTGGCCCCCGGACGCGGCACGATCGCCACGATCCTCAACCTGGGCTCGCTGGTGCTGGCGGTCGTGGCGATGCTGAGCATCCCGACCGCGCCCCGCACGGCCGTCGGCAAGATGCGGATGGGGCTGGACGGCATCGTCGCCGCCAGCGCCCTGCTCGGCACGGCCTGGACGCTGGTGCTGGCCCCGATGATCCAGGTGTCGGGGTCCTTCTCCAACGCGCTGGTCGACCTGGCCTATCCGATCGCCGCCGTCGCCCTGCTCGCCATCTCGCTCGTGCAGCTGGCCGGTCAGCCGCTGCGCCGGGCCACCGCGCTCACCGCGATCAGCGGCGGCATCGTCGTGCTCACCGTCACCCTGCTCGTCGAGGTGGTCGGCCAGGTGCTGGGGCAGGGCTGGCTGCGGCCCTGGGTGCTCGGCGGCTACGTCGCGGCCGCGGTGCTGATGAGCATCGCGCCGCTCGCGCCCCTGCCGGCCCCGGCCGCGCCGACCGCCTCCAGCCCGGTGCTGCCCTACGTGCCGGTTGTGGGTTACGTCGCCGTGGTGGCGGTGCAGGCGGCGGGCGGGCGCGCGCTCGACCCGGAGGTGGTGTGGGCCGCCCTGCTGATGGTCGGGGCCGTGCTGGGCCGGCAGTTCCTCGCCCTGCGGGCCAACGCCGCGCTCTCCCGCGACCTGGCCGCGGAGCGTGAGCGCTACGCCCACGAGGCCGCGCACGACTCGCTGACCGGCCTGGCCAACCGGGCCGGCCTGCAGAGCGCCCTGGCCACCGTACGCCCGGGGGCCGCGCTCCTGCTGATCGACCTCGACGACTTCAAGATCGTCAACGACACGCTGGGTCACGGCGCGGGCGATGACCTGCTGCGCCTGACCGCCGACCGGATCCGCCAGGTCACCGCCGCCCACGGTGACAACGCCCTGCCCGTACGGCTGGGCGGCGACGAATTCGCGGTGCTGCTGCGTCGTGGCGGCGCCGAGCTGGGCCGTGACGTGGCGACCGGAATCGTGGACCGCCTGGGCGAGCCGACGACGCTGCACGGCCGCCGGACCGCGGTGCGCGCCAGCATCGGGGTGGCCGCGGCCGGACCCGGAGCCGACGCGCAGAGCCTGCTGCGCGACGCCGACATCGCGCTCTATCAGGCCAAGGATCTCGACAAGGGCGGCTGGCGGCCGTACGACGAGCAGCTCGACACGGCCATCCGGCGGCGGCGGGCCCTGCGCGACGAGCTCGCCCACGCGATCCGGGCCGGCGAGCAGCTGCACCTGGTCTATCAGCCCATCGTCGATCTGCGCGGCGGTGGGCCGGTCGGCGTCGAGGCCCTGGTGCGCTGGCGGCGGCCCGGCCACGGGACGGTCCCGCCCGACGACTTCCTGCCGGTGGCCCGCGAGGCCGGGTTGATGCGCGCGCTCGATCGCTGGGTGCTCACGGCCGCGCTCGCCGCCACCCCGGGGACGAACGTGCACGTCAACGTCTCGGCCGAATACCTGGCCGGCGGGACGCTGCCCGGCGACGTCGCGCGGGCCCTGGCCGAGACCGGCCGGCCGCCGTCGGCGCTCACGCTGGAGGTGACCGAGACCGCGCTGATCGGCAACCTCGACGTCGCCGCGCGCCTGCTGCAGAGCGTGCGGGACCTCGGCGTACGGGTGGCTCTGGACGACTTCGGCGTCGGCTACTCCTCGCTGACCTACCTGCGCCGCCTCCCCGTCGACGGCATCAAGATCGACCGGTCGTTCGTCGCGGAGCTGCACCGCGACCCGGAGGCCACCGTGCTGGTCCGTACGATCATGACGCTGATCGGCGGGCTCGGGCTGGACTGCGTGGCCGAGGGCGTCGAGACCGAGGAGCAGGCCGCCGTGCTGCGCGAGCTGGGCTGCCACCAGGCCCAGGGCTACCTCTACGGCCGCCCGGCGCCGATGCTGTCAAACGCTGTGGCCCGTTTGTGACGTCCTAGACCGATCGGGGTCGATGGCTTGACTGTGCCCCGACGGCACACCTTTCACTCGGCTCGTGAAGACACTGCGCATGACGACGCATTCGGCCGTCGCCGTCGTGGCGGCGGCCGCCCTGACCGGGGCGTTCCTGACCGTGAGCGCGGCCGATGCCGGCGCCGCACCGGCCGTGGCCACCGCGACCAAAGCGGTCACCCACCAGCAGAACGAGCGCGTGCCCGAGGGCGCCTCCTGGACCCAGCACTACTTCCCGTCGTCGGACGGCTCGGACACCGAGCTGCACGCCGACGTGCTGCTGCCCGAGGGGCTGGCCGCGGGGGAGAAGGTGCCGGTGATCCTCTCCATCGGCCCGTATTTCGGGCACTCGGGCCAGAAGTCGAAGGAGGACTGGAAGCACGCCGGGCCGTCCGCCCGCTTCTCCGACCTGTTCACCGAGGGCGGGCTGTTCAAGAAGAAGTACGCCTTCGTGATGGTCGACTCGCGCGGCTTCGGCGGCTCCAGCGGCTGTATCGACTTCGCCGGGCCGGACGAGCAGGCCGACGTGCGGGCGGCGATCGACTGGGCCGCGAGCCGGTCCTGGTCGACCGGGGCGGTGGGCATGTACGGCAAGTCGTACGACGCCCTGACCGGACTGATCGGCAACAACCTGAACCAGGACGCGCTCAAGGCGGTCGTGGCGCAGGAGCCGGTCTGGGACCCGTACCGCAATCCGCACTCCAACGGCATCCAGCGGCTCAACATGTTCCTGGTGCCCAGTACCTACAGCAGCATCGCCGCGCTGCCGCAGCTGCCCGACGACGACGCGAAGTACAAGGCGAACGCCGCCTACGAGGCCAGCCACCCGTACTGCTTGGACGCCTACACGGCCGGCTATCTCGAGAACGACCAGCGATCGCCGCACTGGCGGGCCCGTGACGTGCCGGCGCAGGCCAAGGGCAGCGACACGCCGCTGTTCTTCACCCAGGGCTTCATCGAGGACAACACCAAGCCCGAGGACATGCAGGAGTATCTGGCCAACCACCGGGGGCCGAAGCGGGCGTGGATGGGGCAGTGGGACCACGTACGGGGAAATGACCGCGACAAGGAGGGGCGGCTCAAGATGGGCCGGGCCGGCTGGTTCGCCGAGGTGTTCGCGTTCTACGACGAGCACCTCAAGGGCATCGCGCCGACGGCGAAGTATCCGGCGTTCGCGGTGCAGGACAGCACCGGCAAGTGGCGCGCCCAGCAGCAGTGGCCGGTGACCAGCCGGGACGTCACCGTGTCGCTGGGCCGGGGCGCCTACCTCGAGGACGGCGGCGCCGACGCGTACGCCGCGCTGGCCGAGGCCGGGCTGCCCGTTCCGCCGCCGCCCGCGCCGGACCCCGACAACCCGAGCGAGGCCAGCGCCGGCGGGCTCGAGCCGGTCATCCCCAAGGAGCTGGCGGCGTTGCAGGTCAAGCGCGCCCAGCAGGGCCGCGTCACCTCGGCGCTGTACAAGTTCTCGCAACCCGTCGCCAAGGCCACCCGCCTGACCGGTACGCCGCGGGTCTCGCTGGACGCCCGGGGGAGCGGCAACATGATGGTCAAGCTGTACGACGTCGCCCCCGGCGGCAAGGCCGTGATCATCAACGAGAACGTGTCGCTGCTGTCCCGCGGCCGCACGACCTTCGATCTCAAGTCGACCGACTGGACCCTGGCCCCCGGGCACGTGCTGGGGGTCGAGATCGGGGCCGTGCAGACCGGTTCCTGGTACGACCTGCCGTCGCGAGACACGGTCCGGGTCGCCGACGCCCGGCTGCGGCTGGCCCTCGGCGACCCGGCCCGCGACGTGGCCACCCAGGGCGACCCGTCGCTGTTCATGGCCACCTATCTACAGCGCCACCAGGTCAACCTGACCGCCCAGCGCCCGTCGTTCACCCTGCCCGCCGCGCGCTGATCCGCATCCACGGACGAGTTGTCCCTGGATAAGTACGGCCTTCACCCCGTCTCCCACTGCCGCGATGGTTGATTCCGTTGAGGCGGTGCTCACAAAGGGTTGCTACGAACTCGAAGCAAAGTATGCTTCGAGTTCGTAGCAACCGATGGGGAAAGAAGAGGGATCACGATGAAGGCAGTGCGTTTCCACGAGTACGGCGACCCGTCCGTCCTGCGGTACGAGGACGTCGAGCAACCCGTCCCCGGCGCCGGTCAGGTGCGGATCCGGGTCGCGGCCACGTCGTTCAACGGAGTCGACGGCAACATCCGCGGCGGCTTCATGCAGGGGCCGATCCCGGTGACGCTGCCGCACACGCCCGGCATCGACGTGTCGGGCACGGTCGACGCGCTCGGTGACGGCGTCGAGGGCCTGGCGATCGGTGACCAGGTGATCGGCTTCCCGCCCATGAACGGCGCCGGCGCGTCCGCCGAATACGTGCTGGCCCCGGCCGAGACCCTGACCGCCGCGCCCACGAGCATCCCCCTGACCGACGCGGCCGCCCTGCCGACGGTCGGGCTGACCGCCTGGCAGGCCCTGTTCGAGCACGCCGGCCTGGAGAAGGGGCAGCGGGTGCTGATCAACGGGGCCGGGGGCGCGGTGGGCGACTACGCGGTGCAGCTGGCCAAGCAGGCCGGGGCGTACGTGATCGGGGTGGCCGGTGCCCGCAGCGCCGAGCGGGTCCGGACGGCGGGCGCCGACGAGGTGCTTGGGCACGGCGAGGCCGACGGGATCGCGGCGGTCGACGTAGTGCTCAACCTGGCCCCGATCGCCCCGGAGCAGCTGGCCGCGCTGGTCACCCTGATCCGCGACGGCGGCGTGCTGGTCAACACCGCGGTGTGGATGCCCGCCCCGAGCGACGAGGTCCGCGGCGTACGGGGAATCAACATGTTCGTCCGCAGCGACGCCGAGCAGCTGGCTCACCTGGTCTCGCTGATCGACCAGGGTGACCTGCGGGTCGAGGTGGCCCAGCGGGTGCCCCTGGCCGAGCTGCCCGCCGTGCACGCCGCGGCCGCCGAGGGCACGCTGCCCAGTGGCAAGGTCGTCGTCACGGTCGAGGTCGTCGCATGATTCCCGACGACGATCCGTCCCGGTCGCTGACCGTCGCCAACCCCGACGACCCCGCCACGACGTACATCTCGCTGGTCGGCAACACGTACGCGATGCTGATCACCGGCGAGCAGACGAACGGCCAGTACTGCCTGATCGACATGCGCGTGCCCGACGGCGGCGGCCCGCCCCCGCACCGGCACGACTTCGAGGAGATGTTCACGCTCCTCGAAGGAGAGATCGAGTTCATGTTCCGGGGCGAGAAGCACACCGTACGGGCGGGGTCGACGATCAACATCCCGGCCAACGCGCCGCACAACTTCCGCAACGTCTCCGGCGCGCCGGCCCGGATGCTCTGCATGTGCACCCCGGCCGGCCAGGACGAGTACTTCCTGCGCATCGGTGACGTCATCGCCGGCGCGGACGCCCCGCCCCCGCAGCTGTCGCAGGACGAGCTGCTGGAACGGCGACGCCGCGCGGCCGAACTCGCCGCGGACTATCGCAGCGAGTTCATCTAGGCCCTGTTTCGTGGTGGGGGTGGGAGCGAGGCCGGGTCCAGATTTCGTCTGGTGGTGGCCCGGGGAAGCCTGGCTCCCGGTGTTGGAACCTGGCTTTCCCGGGACGCCGCCAGGCGGGATCTGGGCCCTGCCGCAGCCCCGCCCCCACTGCGAAACAGGGCCTAGGCCTGGTTCGTGAGATAGCCGCCCATCGACGTGAAGTAGTCGTGGGCGGCCAGCTCGTGGCCGTCGTCGGTGCGGACGCGAGTGACCAGCAGGGCGTGGTTGCGGCCGTGGCGGGCGTCGGCCCCGGCCACGATCGCGACGCCGTCGCCCTCGCGATAGAAGATGCGGCCGGGCGTCCCGCCGTAGATGCCGGTCGAGACCTCCGCCGCGACGATCTCCAGCCGGCGGCCGCGGTGGAACGTGTACGCGCTCGGGTAGGGCTCGCACTGGGCCCGGACGAGCCGGTCGAGATCCTCCGCGGGCCAGCCCCAGTCGATGCGGCAGTCCTCGTCGGCCCGCTTGTGGAAGAAGCTGGCCTTCGACCTGTCCTGCTTGACCCAGTCGGTGCGGCCCGAGGCGATCAGCGCCAGGCCGTCCACGGTGATCGGCCCGAACAGCTCGAGCGTGCGGTGGAAGAGATCGGTCGTCGTGTCCCGGGGGCCGACCGGCACCGCGCGCTGCAGCACGATGTCGCCCGCGTCGAGCGTCTCGTCCATCATGTGCGCGGTCACGCCGACCTCCTTCTCCCCGTTGATCAAAGCCCAGATCAACGGCGAGAAGCCCGCGTACGCCGGCAGCAGCGAGTCGTGCACGTTGAGCGTGCCCAGCCGGGGCAGGTTGAAGATGCTCGGCGGGATCCACGTGCGCCAGTTGGTGGCCACGATGACGTCCGGATCGGCCGCCTTGAGCGCCTGGAGCAGCTCGTCGTCGTCGGGCCGGTTGCGCAGGATCACCGGCACGTCGCGCTTCTCGGCGAGATCGGCGACGGAGTCGTCCCAGATCTTCTCGTACGCGTGGTCGCTCTTGGGGTGGGTGACGACCAGCGTCACCTCGTGTTCGGAGTCGAGCAGCGCCTGCAGGGTGCGGTGCCCCCAGGTCTGATATCCGAACATTGTGACCCGCATGGGCGATGTCCTCCTCGTAGCCACGGTCCCTGATGGACGGCGTGCGGCCGGGTGTTCACGATCGATGGCGATCGTACTATAGTTAGCCTTGCCTAACTAAGGCACGCAGGGTGTTCAAGTGGATACACCCGGCTCGAAGTGGTATCCGTTTCCGCGCCCCGGGCATGCCCGGCCCACGTGATGGGACACGTATGTCAGAGGAACCTTTCGACGGCGACCGGTCGATTCACGATCTGGTCGGCGTCGGGTTCGGTCCGTCCAATCTGGCTCTGGCGATCGCGATCGCCGAACACAATGCGGAGCTTCCGCCGACGCCGGGAACGCGCCCGGCGACCGCGGCCTTCGTGGAGCGCCAACGGGGATTCGGCTGGCATCGGGGGATGCTGCTCGAGGATGCGACGATGCAGGTCTCGTTCCTCAAGGACCTGGTCACGCTGCGCAATCCGAAGAGTGACTTCAGCTTTCTGTGTTACCTGCAGAGCCGGGACCGTCTGATCGATTTCATCAATCAGAAGAACTTCTTCCCGTCCCGCATGGAGTTCCACGACTATCTGCAGTGGGCGGCCGAGCTCGTCGACGGCGATGTCACGTACGGCCGCGAGGTGGTCGAGATCCGCCCGGTGCTGCGCGACGGCGAGGTCGCCTGGTTCGACGTGGTCTCGGCCGACGTCACCGGCGACGCCGGGCCGCTGGTGCACCGGGCCCGCAACCTGGTGCTGGGCACCGGCCTGACGCCGCGGCTGCCCGACGGGGTGACCGCCGACGACCGCATCTGGCACACCCGCGATCTGCTGCCCAAGGCCGAGCGGCTCAAGGTCGAGGCGCCCTCGGCGAAGCGCTTTGTCGTGGTCGGCGCCGGCCAGAGCGCGGCCGAGGCCGTCGACTATCTGCACCGCGAGTTCCCGCAGGCCGAGGTCAACGCGGTGATCACCCGCTACGGCTACAGCCCGGCCGACGACAGCGCCTTCGCCAACCGCATCTTCGACCCCGCCGCCGTGGACGACTACTTCGCGGCGCCGGCGCAGGTCAAGCAGATGATGCTCGACTATCACGGCAACACCAACTATTCGGTGGTCGACCAGGAGCTGATCGAGGACCTGTCCCGCCGGGTCTATCAGGAGAAGGTGCGCGGCGAGGAGCGGCTGCGGCTGCTCAACGTGTCCAAGGTGACCGAGGCCGTCCGCCTGGGCGACAAGGTGCAGACGGTGGTCGAATCGATGATCAGCGGCGAGCGGCAGGTGCTGGAGGCCGACGCCGTGGTGTTCGCCACCGGCTACCGCCAGCCCGACCCGGCCGCGCTGCTCGGTGACTTCGCCGCGGAGTGCCGGCGCGACGAGGCCGGGCAGGTGGTGGTCGCCCGCGACTATCGGATCGACCTCGGGCCCCGGGTGCGGGCCGGCGTCTATCTGCAGGGCGGGACGGAGCACACCCACGGCATCTCGTCGTCGCTGCTGTCCAACACGTCGGTGCGCTCGGCCGAGATCCTGGCCTCGGTGGTCGCCAACGCGGAGGTCCGTCACCCGTCATTCATCGGCTGACGAGCTTTTGTTCGTTCGCCTTATTCCTCGGCTGACGCCCCCAGCAGGTGGTGCCGCCCGCCCGGGATGATCAGCGGCGTGCCACTGACCGGGTCGACGGTCACCTGACAGTCGACGTCGAACACGTCGGCCACCACCTCGGGAGTGATGACGGCGGCCGGACCGCCCTGTGCGGCGATCCGGCCCGCCTTCAGGGCGACCAGATGATCGGCGTACCGGCCGGCCTGGTTGAGGTCGTGCAACACCATCACGACGGTCCGGCCGTCGCGCCGGTTGAGATCGACGACGAGGTCGAGCACGTCGATCTGGTGCGACAGGTCGAGGAACGTGGTCGGCTCGTCCAGCAGCAGCACCGGCGTCTCCTGGGCCACGGCCATCGCGATCCAGGCCCGCTGCCGCTGCCCGCCGGAGAGCTCGTCGACCGGGCGGTGGGCCAGATCGGTCATGCCCGTGGCGGCCAGCGCGGCGCTCACCGCGGCCTCGTCGGCGGCCGACCACTGCTGCCACCAGCTCTGATGGGGTGAACGGCCCCGGCTGACCAGGTCGACCACGGTCAGGCCGGCCGGGGTCACCGGGGACTGGGGGAGGATGCCGACCTGCCGGGCCACCTGCCGGGTCGGCAGCGTGTGGATCGCCTCGCCGTCGAGCCTGACGCAGCCGGCGGCCGGGGGCATGAGGCGGGCCAGCGCTCGGAGCAGCGTCGACTTGCCGCAGGCGTTGGCCCCAACGATGGCCGTGATGCGGCCGGTCGGCAGCTCGAGATCGAGATCCTCCACCACGATCCGGCCGGGGTAGGCCAGGCGCAGCCCCTCGGCCCGCAGCTCGGGTTGATGCGCGGTCAAGATCGTCCTCCATGGCGGGTGGCCAGGGTCGGCCTGTGGATGGCGGGCTTGTGGATGGCGGGCCTCAGCGATGGGGTCATGGTCAGCCTCCGGCGCCGGCTCGGTTGGCGCGGGCGAGCAGCCACAGCAGGAAGGCTGCGCCCAGCGCGCCGGTGACGACGCCGACGGGCAGGTCGGCGTCCGGGATCAAGTAGCGGGCCAGCAGGTCGCTTACGAGCACCATGAAAGCGCCGGTCAGCGCGGACGTGGCCGGTGGCGGGGTGGCCTGGCCGGCCAGCCGCTGGGCCACCTGGGGCGCGGCGAGGGCGACGAAGAGCACCGGGCCGGCGGCCGCCGTGGCGAAGGCGACGAGTCCGACCCCGGCCAGCAGCAGGCCGAACCGGGCCCGCTGCACAGGAGTGCCGAGGCCGCGGGCCACGTCGTCGCCGAGGGCCAGGGTGCGGCTCCACAAGGTGAGCAGCAGCACGAGCGGCAGCAGCAGGCCGACGGCGAGGGCCAGCGGGCCGACTGTCTCCCAGCCGCGGCCGTTGATGCTGCCGACCAGCCAGCCGAACGCCTCCTGGGCCTCGTGCAGCTTGGCGTGGGTCAGCAGGTAATCGGTGGCGCTGGTGCACATCCAGGCGACGCCGATGCCGACCAGCACGATGCGGTAGCCGCTGGCCCCGCGCCGCCAGGCCAGCAGATAGATGAGCGCCGCCGTGGCCAGCGCGCCGAGCACGCCCAGCCAGGCCCCCGAACCCACGCCGAGCACGATGCCGCCGACCACCGCGGTCGTGGCCCCGGCGTTGATGCCGATCATGTCGGGGCTGGCCAGCGGGTTGCGGGTGATCGTCTGGAAGATGGCGCCGGAGACCGCGAACGCCGCCCCGACCAGCAGGCCGGTCAGCGCGCGGGGGAGGCGCAGCTCGCGGACGATGAACGCGGAACCGCCGTTGTCACCGCCGACCAGCGCGCTCAGCACGTCGGGCAGGCTGACCGGATAGTCGCCCAGGGCCAGGCTCACGCAGAGCACGCCGAACGTGGCGACGATCAGCGCGAGGCAGACGGCAACGGTTCGGGGCGGCACGACCCCGGAGATCGGCAGCGCGGACATCCGGAAGGCGCCGGCCCGGAGCGCGGGGCCGCGGCCGGGCGGGGTGCCGGCCCGAGCAGTCGGCGTGGCGGCGCGGTCGGTCGGCGTGGCGTTGCGGTCGGCCGGCGCGGCGTCGTGAGTGGTCGGCTCGGTGTCGCGCCTCGTCATCAGAGCTCCACCGCCCGGCTCCGCCGCACCAGCGTGATGAAGAACGGTCCACCCAGGAAGGCCACCACGATGCCCGCCTGCACCTCCTCGGGCCGCGTGATCACCCGGCCCAGGATGTCGGCCACCAGCAGCAGGCAGGGAGCGAGCAGGGCGGTCGCCGGCAGCAGCCAGCGGTGGTCGGGGCCGGTGATCAGCCGGGCCACGTGCGGCACCACCAGCCCGATGAAGACGATCGGCCCGGCGATCGCCACGGCCGTCCCGGCCAGCAATGTCACCGCCACGACGGCCTGGAGGCGGATCAGCCCGACCCGGCGGCCCAGCGCGATCGCCGTGTCCTCGCCCAGCGCCAGGCTGTTGAGCGCGGGCCCGGCGGCGAGGGCGAGCACGACCCCGGCGGCCAGGAACGGGGACATGCGCCACAGCATCGCGGGGTCGGCGCCGGTCAGGGAGCCGGCCGACCAGAACCGGAAGCGGTTGAGGGCCTCGGGGTGGCGCAGCACGATCGCGCTGGTGCACGAGCCGAGCAGGAACGTCAGCGCGATCCCGGCCAGGGCGATCTTGACCGGGGTGGCGCCGCCCTGGCCCAGGCTGCCCAGCACCTGCACGGCCACGGCCCCGGCGAGCGCCCCGGCCAGCGCGAACCACACATAGCCGGCGGCCGCGGTCACGCCGAGGAAGCCCACCGCGACGACGATGGCGAACGACGCGCCCGCGCTCACCCCGAGCAGGCCCGGGTCGGCCAGCGGGTTGCGGGTCAGGCCCTGCATCAGGGCGCCGGCCAGGCCCAGGGCGAGCCCGACGAGCACGGCGCAGATGGTGCGGGGGACCCGGACGCCCCAGACGATCGCCTCGACCTGCGGGTTGTCGACCCGGGCGGCCGACCGGTCGAACACGGCCCGGAACACCTCGTCGAGCGGGACCGCCTTGCTCCCGGCGGCCAGCGACAGCACGCACAGGACCGCCAGCACCACGACAGCGGTGATCAACAACACCGTACGCCTCGGAACGGTCGCCACGGCCGCATTGACCGGGGCCGTTGTCGTCATGCTTCCTCCACGGTGGACATGGTGGCTATGCTAAGGGTTGCCTAACCCTTACCGAGCGCGCAGGGACCGCTTGTGACTTAGGTTAGGCAAACCTTACGATGACGGCGTCCATGTCTCCATCGGAGGGAACCCGTTGCTCACCTCTGCCCGCCGCCGGTTCACCGCCGTGCTGGCCGCCGCCGTTCTCTCGCTCGCCGGCTGCGCGGGTGACGACGAGGCCGCCTCCACCCCACAGTCGAGCGAGGCCGCCGGTTCCGCCTTCCCGGTCAGCGTCGAGCACAAATACGGCAGCACCGAGATCAAGGCCGCGCCCAGCCGGGTGGTCACCCTCGGGCTGAGCGACCAGGATCCGGTGCTCGCGCTGGGCGTCGTCCCGGTCGGCGCGATCGACTGGTTCCTCGAGCGCCCGTACGGCAAATGGCCGTGGGCGCAGCCCCTCTGGGCGGGTAAGGCCCCCGAGATCGTCGGCGAGCGCGACGACTTCAACCTGGAGAAGGTGGCCGCCCTCAAGCCCGACCTGATCATCGGGCTCTACTCGGGCATGAGCAAGGACCAGTACGACAAGCTCTCCAAGATCGCCCCGACCGTGGCCCAGCCCGTCGGCTTCGACGACTACACCGCCCCCTGGCAGGACATGACCAAGATGGTCGGCCAGGCCCTGGGCAAGCCGGCCGAGGCCGACAAGCTGATCGCCGGCATCGACGCCAAGCTGGCCCAGCTGGCGACGGCCAACCCGGGTTTCAAGGGCAAGTCGGTGGCCGTCGTGGAGCCGTACGAGCCGGGCAAGTACGCGGTCTTCGCGCCCAACGATCCCAAGGTCGTGCTGCTGACCAAGCTCGGCTTCGTCACGCCCGAGCCCATCGTGGACGCGGTCGGCAAGGAGTACGCGGCCGAGATCGGCTCCGAGCAGCTGTCCCTGGTCGACGTGGACAAGCTGGTCTTCCTCACCGGCGACGCCTCGACCGAGACCACCGTCAAGGCCGACAAGGTCTACGGCACGCTCGCGGTGGCCAAGCAGAACCGCGCGGTCTTCCTCCCGTACGAGGAACCGCCGCTGGGCGCCGCGCTCTCGTTCAGCACCGTGCTGAGCATCCCGTACGCGCTCGACCAGATGGTGCCGCTGCTCGCCAAGTAAGCCCCCATCCATCCCCACCAACGTCACCTTCGAGGGGCGGTACTTCGCTGTGCCCGAATTCGCGCGAACCGACGCGGTCGTCACCCTGGCCACCTGGCCCGAACTGTTCTCGGCCCAGGTGCGGCAACGGCCCGAGGCGGTGGCCGTGGTCTACGAGGACACCGCCCTCACGTACGCCGAACTCGACGAGCGGGCCAACCGCCTGGCCCACGCGCTGATCGCCCGCGGCGCCGGACCGGAGCGGGTGGTCGGCCTGTGCCTGCCCCGGTCGGCCGACCTGATCGTGGCCGAGGTGGCCGTGCTCAAGGCGGGCGCCGCCTACCTGCCGATCGACCCCGAATACCCGGCCGAGCGGATCGCCTACCTGCTCGGCGACGCCGCGCCGATCTGCGTGCTCAGCACCGCCGGCCTGGCGTCCGCGCTGCCCGCCGACGCGGTGCTGCTCGAGGACCTGGCCGCCGAGCCGCACCCGGCCACCGAGCCGGCCCCGGCGCTGACCCCGGCCAACGCCGCGTACGTCATCTACACCTCCGGCTCGACCGGCCGGCCCAAGGGCGTCGTCGTGTCGCACTCGGGCGTGGCCAAGCTGCTGGCCACCGCGACCGAACGGCTCGGGCTCGGGCCGCACAGCCGGGTCCTGCAGTTCGCGTCGCCCAGCTTCGACGTGGCGTTCTTCGACCTGTGCAACGGCCTGCTGACCGGCGGCCGCCTGGTGGTCGTGCCGGCCGAGCGCCGGGTGCCCGGCCCCGAGCTGGCCGGCTACGCCCACGAGCACGGCGTCACCATGATGATCCTGCCGCCCGCCCTGCTGGCCGCCATGCCCGCCGACTGCACCCTGCCCGCCGGCGCGACCCTGCTGGCCGGCACCGAGCGGGTCTCGGCCGAGCTGGTCAACCGGTGGGCGCAGGGCCGGCCGATGTTCAACGCGTACGGGCCGACCGAGGCCACCGTCAACTCGACGCTCGGGCTGTGCGACCCGGACACCCCGCCCGGCGCCACCGTGCCCATCGGCGTGGCCGACCCCGGCACCACCTGCCACGTGCTCGACTCCGCGCTGCGCCCGGTCGCCGCGGGCTCGGTCGGCGAGCTCTACCTGGGCGGATCGGGGCTGGCCCGGGGCTATCTGGGGCGGCCCGCGCTGACCGCGGAACGGTTCGTCGCCGACCCGTACGGGGGCTCCGGGGAACGTCTCTATCGCACCGGCGACCTGGTGCGGCTGCGCGAGGACGGGCTGCTCGAGTTCGTCGGGCGGGCCGACAACCAGGTCAAGGTGCGCGGTTACCGGATCGAGCCGGGCGAGATCGAGACCGTGATCGGCCAGCACCCGGCGGTGGCCCAGGTCGCCGTCGTGGCCCGCGAGGACAAGCCGGGCGACGTGCGGCTGGCCGCCTATGTGGTGCCCCGGCTGGACGGCACGGCCGAGCAGGTCGAGCAGTGGAAGGAGCTGCACGAGCTGCTCTACACCGCGGGCCGCACCGAGTCCTACGCCGAGAACTTCACCGGGTGGAACAGCAGCTACGACGGGTTGCCGATCCCGGTCGAGCAGATGCGCGAATGGCGCAATGCCACCGTCGACGCGATCATGGCGCTGCAGCCGCGGCGGGTGCTCGAGATCGGCGTCGGCAGCGGGCTGCTCCTGTCGCGGATCGCCCCGCAGGTGGAGGCGTACTGGGGAACTGATCTTTCGGAAGAGGCGATCCACACGCTGCGGGGGCACTTCCCCGACGTCGAGCTGTCCGCCCGGCCCGCCGACAATGTGGACGGGCTGCCGACCGGGTACTTCGACACCATCGTGATCAACTCGGTCGCGCAGTACTTCCCCTCCGGCGACTACCTGACCGACGTGCTGACCAAGGCGCTCGGCCTGCTCGCGCCGGGCGGCTCGCTGTTCCTGGGCGACGTGCGGCACCTGCGGACGCTGCCGGCCTTGCGGGCGGGCATCGAGGCCGTACGGCATGGGGTGGTCGACCCGGACGCGGTGCGGCGCGCGGTGCTGTGGGAGGGCGAGCTGCTCGTCGACCCCGACCTGTTCGCCACCCTGCCCGGCGTGACGTCCGCCGCCGTGTGGGTGAAGCGCGGGCGTTTCCACAACGAGCTGACCCGCCACCGCTACGACGTGGTGCTGCGGACCGCTCCTGTTCCCTCGCTCGTTGCGCCCGAGGACATCACGTGGGACGAGCTGTCCTTCACCGGCGAGACCCCGATGCGGGTCAGCGGTCTCCCCAACGCCCGGCTCACCGCCGACGTCGCGGCCCTCGAGGGTTCCGCTCCGGACGGTCATGACCCGGAGGACCTCTATCGGCTGGCCGAGCGGCACGGCTGGCACGCCGAGGTCACGTTCACCGCGGGCGCCTCCGACGGCCGCGTCGACGTCGTCTTCACGCCGCCCGGCCTCCCGCCGCAGCCCGCCTATCGACCCGGCCAAAACCCGGTTCCCCCGTACGCGAACCGGCCGGCCCCCTTCCGCGACGCGAACGCGCTCATGACCGTCCTGCGCGCCCACGCCCGCAGCTGGCTGCCCGACTACATGGTGCCGTCGTCGTTCGTGCCGCTCGACCGGATCCCGATGACCACCGCGGGCAAGGTCGACCGGGCCGCGCTGCCGGCCCCCGACTTCGCCGCGCTGACCACCGGCGGGGCCGCCCGCGACGCCCGCGAGGAAGTGCTCTGCGCCCTCTACGCCGAGGTGCTGGGCCTGCCCGAGGTGGGTGTGGACGACGACTTCTTCGCGCTCGGCGGCGACAGCATCGTGTCGATCCAGCTGGTCATCCGGGCCCGCCAGGCCGGCCTCGTCGTCACCCCGCGGCAGGTGTTCCAGCACCGTACGGTGGCCGCCCTGGCCCCGGTGCTCACCACCACCGGCGACGAGATCGAGGACGACCCGTCGGCGGGCGTGGGCGAGATGCCGCTGCTGCCCATCATGACCTGGCTCGACGAGTGCGGCGGCGACTTCCGGGCGTTCAACCAGTGGCTGCTCGTCCGCGTCCCGGCGGGCGCAGACCTTCCCCGTACGCTCCAAGCGATCGCCGACCGCCACGACGTGCTGCGCTCCCGGCTCGTCCGGGCCACCGCCGACGCTCCCGGCCGGCTCGTGATCGCGCCGCCCGGCTCGGTCGACGCCGCACAATGGCTGCACCGGATCGACGCCGCCGGGCTGACCGAGAGCCAGATCCGCACCCTGGCCGACGACGCGGCGCAGCAGGCCGGGCGGCGGCTCGACCCGTCGGCCGGGATCATGGCACAGGCGGTCCATCTCGACCCCGGCTATCTGGTGCTGGTCGTGCACCACATCGTCGTCGACGGCGTCTCGTGGCGGATCCTGCTGCCCGACCTGGCCGAGGCGGGCGCGGGTGCCGCCCTTGCCCCGATCGGCACGCCCCTCAAGCGCTGGGCCGAGCTCACGACCGCCGACGCGCACCGCCCCGACCGCATCGCCGAGCTGGCGCACTGGACCGGGCAGCTCGACGGCCCCGACCCGGCCTTCGGAAGCCGCGAGCTCGACATGGTCGGGGACCTGGAGACCGTACGGCGGCTGACTTTGCGTTTGCCCGCCGAGCGCACGACCGCGCTGCTCACCAGCGTGCCCGCGGCCTTCCACGCCGGGGTCAACGACGTGCTGCTGACCGCGCTGGCGCTGGCGATCACCGACTGGCGGCGCTCCCGGGGCATCGACACGCCGCCGCCGCTGGTCGCGCTCGAGGGCCACGGCCGCGAGGAGCAGATCGACCCGTCGGTGCGTCTGTCGCGCACACTCGGGTGGTTCACCAGCATCTTCCCCGTACGGCTGGACCACGGCACGACCGACGTCGGAACTGCCCTCAAGCGGGTCAAGGAGCAGCTCAACGCCGTGCCCGACCACGGCCTCGGCTACGGGCTGCTGCGCTACCTCAACCCCGAGACCGCGGCCGTGCTCGCCGAGCTGCCCGTTCCGCAGATCAGCTTCAACTACCTGGGCCGGTTCGCCGTCGCCACCAACCAGGACGCCCCGTGGACCCCCGTGCCCGGCGCCGGCGTGCTGGCCGGCGGTTACGACGCCGAGATGCCCGTCGCCCCGTACACGTTGGAGGTCAACGCCTTCACCGAGGACTACCCGGACGGCCCGCGCCTCGGCGTGACCTGGGCGTACCCGACGGCCCTGATCGACGAGGCGGCCGTGACCGAGCTGGCCGAGGGCTGGTTCATTGCCCTGACCGCACTGGTGTCACACGCCGCCGAACCCGGCGCCGGGGGTCACACGCCGTCCGACTTCCCGCTGGTGCCGCTCACCCAGGACGACGTCGACGCGCTGGCCGCCGACGACGTGCTGCCGTTGACGCCGCTGCAACAGGGCTTCTACTTCCACGCCGGCGACAGCACCGACCACTACGAGGTGCAGCAGCTAGTCACCCTCGACGGCCCGCTGGACGCCGACGCGCTGCGCCGCTCCGTGCAGGGCGTGCTGGACCGGCACGCGCCGCTGCGGGCCGGCTTCCGCGAACTGACCGACGGCCGGATCGTCCAGGTCATCGTGGACGGGGTGGCCGCTCCGTGGCGGGTCGTCGACTCCGGCCCCGACCTGGAATCGTTGCTGGCCGCGGAGCGGGACGCCGGGTTCGACCTCGCCACGCCGCCGCTGCTGCGCTGCCTGCTCGTCCGCCACGCCGACGACCGGCACACCCTGGTGCTGACCCACCACCACATCGTCACCGACGGCTGGTCGGTCGCCGTGTTCCTCCGCGACCTGCTCGACGGTTACGCCCCCCACGGCCAGCCACCGCGCCTGGCCGCGGTCACCCCATACCGCCGCTACCTGGAGTGGCTGGCCACCCGTGACCAGGAAGCCGCCACCGACGCCTGGCGCGCGGCCCTGTCCGGCTTCTCCAACCCGGCCCTGCTCGCCTTGTCGTCCCCGGCTCATGTTGATACGGCTCGTGTTGACGCAATCAATATTGACGCGGCTCATGTTGACGCAGTCCACGTTGATGCGGCTCGTGTTGATTCAGCTCGTGTTGATGCTGTCCATGTTGACGCAGTCCACGTTGATGCGGCTCGTGTTGATTCAGCTCGTGTTGATGCTGTCCATGTTGATGCGGCTCGTGTTGACGCGGCCGCCGTCAATACGGACCGCGTTGACGGTGTGAGCCTCGACGCGGCCTCCGGCTCGGTGCGGCAGGTCGCGGTGGAGCTGCCGGACGACGTAGCCACAGGGCTGACGCAGCGGATCCGGGCCCATGGGCTCACTCTCGGCACCGTGCTGCACGGCGCCTGGGGTCTGCTGCTCGGCCGGCTCACCGGTCGGCGCGACGTCGCCTTCGGCAGCACGGTCTCCGGCCGCCAGGCCGACGTGCCCGGCATCGAGTCGATGATCGGGCTGTTCATCAACACCGTTCCGGTGCGGGTGCGCTGGCACGCCGCCGAGCCGCTGGTCGACCTGCTGACCAGGCTCTCCGACGAACAGGCCGCCCTGCTTGACCATCAGCACCTCGGCCTGGCCGCTATCCAGCGCCTGGTCGGGGTCGGCGACCTCTTCGACTCGCTCGTCGTGCTCGAGAACTACCCCGACCACTCCGGACTGGCCTCCGGGGACCTGCGGGTCACCGACGTCTCCTTCCGCGAGGCCACGCACTACCCGATCAGTCTGCTCGTGGCCCCCGGCCCCCGCCTCGGCCTGACCGTCGAATACGACCCGGCCCGCATCACCCCCGCCACCCTGGACCGGGTCCGCACCGGCCTGGCCCGCCTGCTCACCGCCGTTGTCCACAGGCCCACCGAGCCGGTCGGCCGCATCGCCCTGCACGACACGGCTCTGCCCGCGCTGGAGGGCCCGCTCTTCGACGTACCCGCCACCACGCTGCCCGCCGCGATCGCCGCGCAAGCCGCCCGCACGCCGGATGCGATTGCCGTCCTGGCGGGGGAGCGCAGCCTCACCTACCGCGAACTCGACGACCGCTCCAACGAACTGGCCGCCCGCCTGATCGCCCAGCGAACCGCCAGGCCAGAGCCGGGACACTCGCCAGCCACAGCGTCCCCGGACCGGGTCGTGGCCGCGGCGTCCCCGGACCAGAGCGTGACCGCGGCTTCCCCCGAACCGATTGTGGCCGTGGCGGTGCCCCGTCGCGTGGAGTTGATCGTTGCGCTGCTTGGTGTCATGAAGTCTGGCGCCGCCTATCTGCCGCTCGACCCCGCTCACCCCGTCGACCGCCTGACCACCGTGCTCAACGACGCCGGTGCGACGGTGATCGTCACCACCGCCGACCTGGTGGCCGGCCTGCCCCGCCGCGACTTCGTGCTGGTCGGTGACCGCCCGGCGACCGCCCCGCCGGTCCCGTCAGGTGCCGGGCCGGACCACCCGGCCTACCTGCTCTACACCTCAGGCTCGACCGGCCGCCCCAAGGGCGTACTGGTCACCCATCGGGCCATCGTCAACCAGCTGGAATGGTCCCGCCGCCAGTTCCCCCTGGACGACACCGACCGCATGCTCCAGCTCGCCCCGATCGGCTTCGACACGTCGGTCTGGGAGATCTTCTGGCCCCTCTACACCGGCGCCGCAGTAGTGCTGCCCCCGTCGGACGCCGCCCAGGACCCCGCCGATCTGGCCGCCCTGATCCGCCGCCACCGCGTCACCGCCCTCACGATGGTGCCGTCCCTGGCCGCGGCTTTCCTGCTCTCCGATGGGGTCCGCGAGGACACCACCTGGGCATCAAGCCTGCGCTGGGTCTCCAGCGGCGGCGAAGCCCTCACCGGCGACCTGGCCCGCCAGTGGCACGACCTCACCGGCACCCACCTCGACAACTTCTACGGCCCCACCGAAACCGCCGTCCAGGTCACGTGGTGGCCAAACGACGGCACCCACGGCCCATCCGTCCCGATCGGTGGCCCCGTCGGCAACACCCGCCTGTACGTCCTCGACGACCACCTGCAGCCAGCTCCCGAAGGCGAGCTGTACGTGGCCGGTCCCCAGCTGGCCCGCGGCTACCTGGGTCGCCCCACCGAGACGTCCCACCGCTTCGTAGCCGACCCGTTCGGCCTCCCAGGCACCCGCATGTACCGCACCGGCGACGTGGTCCGCCGCACCCCCGACGGCACTCTCACCTACGTGGGCCGAGCCGACACCGAGATCAAAGTCCGCGGCGCCCGCATCGACCCCGCCGAGATCGAGGCCTGGCTGACCTCCCAGCCCGGCGTGGCCCAGGCCGCCGTCGCCCCGCAGACCACCGTGACCGGCGGCGTGCGGGTGGTCGGTTGTGTCGTGCCCGCGCCCGGGTCCCCGCGCCCCGATGGGCCGGCGCTGATCGCCGCGGCCGCTGCGGCCCTGCCCGCGGCCCTCGTTCCCTCGGCTGTAGTCGTTGTCGACGCGCTGCCGCTGACCCCCAATGGCAAGGTCGACCGTTCCGCGATCGCCGCCCTCGCCTCGGCACCCGCACCCGAGGCGTCCACCGGCGCTGTCTCACGTGAACCCGCCGCCGCGCCGGCTCCGGGTGACGACCGGGAGCGGGTGCTGGCCGAGGTTTTCGCGACGGTCCTCAACGTCTCCGAGGTGGACTCCGACAGCGACTTCTTCGCGCTGGGCGGGGACAGCATCCTGTCGATCGCTGTTTCAAGTCGGGCCCGGCGGCTTGGCCTGCCGATTGCGCCGCGGGATGTGCTGGCGCTGCGGACGCCACGGGCGTTGGTAGCCAGCCTCCCGGTCGTTGCGGAGCAGGCGCCGGCCATGCCTGAGCCGCTGGAGTCCGACGGCGTCGGGGACGTGCCGTTGCTGCCGATCGTGCACTGGCTGCGCGACACCGGGGCGTCGATCGATCGGTTCACGCTGCCTGTGCTTCTGAACGTGCCCGCGCACGCCGACGTGAGGCGTGTCCTGCAGGCGGTGCTGGACCGGCACGACGGCTTGCGGCTGCGGCTGCGCCGGATCGCCTCGGTGCTTTGGACCCAGGAGGCCACGCCGTCGGTCGACGCCGGTGACCTTCTGCGGCGGGTAGACGTGTCGGCGCTGCCGGAAGACGAGCTGGCCGACCTGGTCGCCGCCGAAGCGTCCGCCGCTGTCGACCGGCTCGATCCGGACGAGGGGCGGATGCTGCAGGCCGTCTGGTTCGACGCGGGTGACCGGCCCGGGCGGCTGCTGCTCATGGCCCACCACCTGGTGGTGGACGGCGTCTCCTGGCGCATCCTCCTCGACGACCTGGCCACGGCCGCCGCTGGGGCGCCGCTGCCGCCCGCGGGCACGTCGCTGCGCCGCTACGCCCAGGCCGTGCAGGCCCAGGCGCAGGCCCCGCAACGCCTGGCCGAGCTGGAGCACTGGATGCAGGTCCTCGCCCCCGGCGCCGAGCTATTGCCAGGTGGCGCGCTCGCCCCCGGTGCCGAGTCGCTGCCGAGTGGCGCGTCCGGCCCCTTCGCCCGTCGACGCGTCACTCGGCTGGGCACGGCCGAGACCCGGGCGTTGCTGAGTGCCGAGATCACCGAGACGTTGCTGGCCGCGCTCTACCGAGGTGTTCGGGGTGCGAACGGGGGTGACCTGCTGGTCGAGGTCGAGCGGCACGGGCGCGAGCAGATCGAGCCCGGCCTCGACCTGGCCCGTACGGTCGGCTGGCTCACCGCCGTTCAGCCGGTGCGGCTGGGCGGCGCGGATAAGCAGACCATCGGGGAGCAGTTGCGAGCCGCGCCCGACGGTGGTCTCGGCTACGGCATGTTGCGGCACCTCAACGCGCAGACCGCACCCATCCTGGCCCGCTACCCCGCGCCGCAGGTGTTGTTCAACTACTACGGGCGGTTCCCGGCCGGCACCGGGGAGCCGTGGACGCCGGTCGACCTGCCCACCGAGGTCAACGGCGGCCTCGACCTGGCCCACCTGTTGCAGGTCGACGTCGTCTGTGAGGAGACAGCGCACGGCCCCGAGCTGGTCACCACCTGGACGTGGGCCGACGGGCCGCTGAGCGAGCAGGACGTCACGGCCATCGCCGACGGGTGGACCACGGCCCTGCAAGGGGTGGGGCCCACGCTGCTCCGGCTGTCCGAGGACGACCTGGCCCGCGTACGGGAAATCAGTGACGGGGATGTCTGGCCGCTCTCGCCGCTGCAGGAGGGTCTCTATTTTCACGCGAGCTACGACGCGCTCGATGTCTACACCGGGCAGGACGCGTTCGACCTCGGGTTCCGGGTTGACCTCGAGCGGCTGCGGCGGGCCGGGCGGGCCCTGCTGGCCCGCAACGACGGCATGCGGGCCGGATTCGCCAGCGAGGGCCTGAGCCGGCCGGTGCAGTTCGTTCCGCACGACCTGG
The DNA here is from genome assembly GCF_016785085.1 of Paractinoplanes lichenicola. GTDB lineage: Bacteria > Actinomycetota > Actinomycetes > Mycobacteriales > Micromonosporaceae > Actinoplanes > Actinoplanes lichenicola. The sequence continues at coordinate 375,890 of NZ_JAENHO010000001.1, read as the reverse complement.
AGCTGCCGATCGACGAGGTGACAGCCGACTCCGACGAGGCTGTGGCCGAGGCGATGGCGCAGGACCGGGCGCGGGCGTTCGACCTCGACCACCCGCCGTTGTGCCGGCTCACGCTGATCCGCCGGCCGGGTGGGCGGGACCGGCTGATCGTCAGCCACCACCTGATCCTGTGGGACGGCTGGTCCGAGGAGCTGTTCGTCGAGCAGCTGTTCACCCTGTACGAGCAGGACGGCGACGCCACCGGCCTGGCCCCGGCGGGCTCCTACCGCGACCACCTGGCCTGGCTGGCCGGGCAGGACAAGACGACGGCGATCGAGCACTGGCGTACGGCGCTGGAGGGGTTGACCGAGCCGACGATGGTGGGCCCGGCCGATCGCAGGCTGGCCCCGGCCCTGCCCGCGCGGCAGACGGTCGAGCTGGACGAGGAGCAGTCCGCGCGGCTGCGCGACGCCACCCGGGCGCACGGCCTGACCCTCAACACCGTGTTCAGCGCGGCCTGGGGGCTGGTGCTGGGCGGGTTCGCCGGGCGCCGCGACGTGGTCTTCGGCATGACCGTGGCCGGGCGCCTCGGTGATGTCCCGCTGGTCGACAGCATCGTGGGACTGTTCCTCAACACCGTTCCCGTACGGGTGGCGCCCGACCCCCGCGAGCCGGTGCTCGACCTGCTGCGGCGCCTGCAGGAGCAGCGGCTCACGCTGATGAGCTACGACCACGTGGGCCTGGCCGACATCCAGCGCGCGGTCGGGCACGCCCAGCTGTTCGACACCTTGTACGTGATGCAGAACTTCGTCGACGAGAACGAGTCGGCCGACCTGGAACGGCGGCACAACTTCGAGGTCGTCGACAGTGTGGACGCCACGCACTATCCGCTGACTCTGGTCGTCACGCCGGGCCGCCGGTTCCGGATCGCTCTTGACCACCGCCCCGAGGTGGTCGACGGCCCGGCCGCGCGGGCGCTGCTGGATCGCCTGACCGCCGTGCTCGACCGGATCACAACCACCCCGGAACGGCCGGTCGGCGCCCTCGATCTGCTCACCGCGGACGACCGGGCGACCCTGCAGGACGACTGGGACCGCACGCGCAACCCGGTCGGCACCGACACCGTGGCCGACCTGCTGGCCGACCAGGCCGCCCGTACGCCCGACGCGGTCGCGCTGGTGGCCGGCGAGCAGCGGCTCACGTACGCGCAGCTCGACGAGCGGGTCGACCAGATCGCCCGGCTGCTGGTGGCCCGCGGGGCCGGTCCGGAGCAGGTGGTCGCGCTCGCGCTGCCCCGCACGCTGGACATGGTGGCCGCGCTGTTCGCCGTGCTGCGTACGGGAAGCGCTTATCTGCCTTTGGAATTGGACCTGCCGGCCGAGCGGCTCGGGCTGATGCTGGCCGACACCGAACCGATGTGTGTGCTCACTTACTCGTCGGTGCGGGCGATGCTGCCGCCGAGCGAGGTGCCGGTGGTCGAGCTGGACACGCCGATCGAGATCCCGGACGTGGCGCTGCCGGACAACCGGGGTGACGCGGGCCGGCTCGAGCACCCGGCGTACATCATCTACACCTCCGGGTCGACCGGGCGGCCCAAGGGCGTCGTCACGCCGTACCGGGGCCTGACCAACATGCTGCTCAACCACCGCGAGGCCATCTTCGGGCCGGTCGTGGCGGCGGCCGGGCGGCGGCTGCGGATCGCGCATACCGTCTCGTTCGCCTTCGACATGTCGTGGGAGGAGCTGCTCTGGCTCGTCGAGGGGCACGAGGTGCACGTCTGCGACGAGCAGCTGCGCCGCGACGCCGCGGGCCTGGTCGCCTACTGCGACGAGCACGGCATCGACGTCGTCAACGTGACCCCCACGTACGCCCATCACCTGATCGAGCAGGGGCTGCTGACCAACCGGCCGCCGCTCGTGCTGCTGGGTGGCGAGGCCGTGCCCGACACGGTGTGGAGCCGGCTGCGCGACACCGACGGGGTGACCGGCTACAACCTGTACGGTCCGACCGAATACACGATCAACACGCTCGGCGGCGGCACCGAGGACAGCGCCACCCCGACGGTCGGCAAGGCGATCTGGAACACCCGCGCCTACATCCTCGACGAGTTCCTGCGCCCGGCCGCCCCGGGTGCGCCGGGTGAGCTCTACATCGCCGGGATCGGCCTGGCCCGCGGCTACCACCGGCAGGCGGGACTGACCGCCGAGCGGTTCGTCGCCGACCCGTACGGCGGGCCGGGGGAGCGGATGTATCGCACGGGCGACCTCGTGCGCCGGCGCCCCGACGGCAACCTCGACTTCCTGGGCCGCACCGACGACCAGGTGAAGATCCGCGGCTACCGGGTCGAGCTGGGCGAGGTCGAGTCGGCCCTCGCCGGGCACCCGTCGGTGAAGCAGGCCGCGGTGGTCGTCGACGCGGGCAAGCGGCTGGCCGGTTACCTCGTACGGGGTCCGCAGTGGGACGAGGACGACACGGTGCTGCGGCAGGTCCGCCAGTATCTGAAGGAGCGCCTGCCCGACTACATGGTCCCGGCCGCCCTGGTCGCGGTGGATCACCTGCCGCTGACGGTCAACGGCAAGCTCGACGTCCGGGCCCTGCCCGCGGCCACGGTGCAGACCACGGCGGCCACCCGGCCCCCGTCCACGCCGGCCGAGACCGCGCTCTGCGAGATCTACGCCGACCTGCTCGACGTGCCCGAGGTGGGCGTCGACGACAGCTTCTTCGACCTCGGCGGCCATTCGCTGCTCGCGATCCGCCTGGTCAGCCGGGCCCGTACGGCGCTCGGGGCGGAACTGTCGATCCGCGACCTGTTCGAGGCGCCCACCGTGGCCGAACTGGCCGCGCGAGTCACCGGCTCTCAGTCCAAGCGGCCGACGCTGAAAAAGATGGCCAGGCCCGACAGGTTGCCCTTGTCGTTCGCGCAGCGCCGCCTGTGGGTGCTCGACCAGATGCACGGCCCGTCGGCGGCCTACAACTTCCCGCTGACCCTGCGCCTGCGCGGCCCGCTCGACGTCGACCGGCTGCACGACGCCCTGCACGCCGTGGTGGCAAAACACGAGATTCTCCGTACGGTCATCGCCTCCGACAACGGCGAGCCGTACCAGCGGATCCTGCCCGTGGACGAGGCCCGCCCTCCGCTTGAAGTGGTAAACGACGGCGACGTGACCGAGATCGCCGCCCGCCCGTTCGACCTGGCCGCCGACCTGCCGTTGCGGGCCACTCTCATCCGCCAGGGCCCCGACGAGCACGTGCTGATCCTGCTGCTGCACCACATCGTGACCGACGAGTGGTCCGACGGCCCGTTCCTGGCCGACCTGGCCGCGGCCTATGAGGGCCGAGCCGACATCACCGGCCCGCACGAGGGCCGGCATGAAGAGCCGCTGCCGGTGCAGTACGCCGACTACACCCTGTGGCAGCGCGACCTGCTCGCTCAGGTGGAAGAGAAGCAGCTTGAGTTCTGGCGCACCGCCCTGGAGGGTTCGCCTGAAGAGATCCTGCTGCCGTTGGACCGCCCTCGCTCGGCCGAGCCCAGCGCGGACGGCGACGAGGTGACAGTCGACCTGCCCGTTGAGGTTGTCCGTGGTCTACGGCGGCTGGCGACCGACATCGGGGCCAGCCCGTTCATGGTGGCCCACGCGCTGACCGCGGCTCTGCTGCATCGGATCGGCGCGGGTGACGACATCCCGCTGGGTGCGCCGATCGCCGGCCGCACCGAGGACGACCTTCACGACCTGGTCGGGTTCTTCGTCAACACGCTCGTGCTGCGAACCGACCTCAGCGGCGATCCCAGCTTCGCCGGATTGCTGGCCCGAGTCCGCGATGGCGATCTGACCGCTTTCGAGAACCAAGACGTGCCCTTCGAGGCAGTTGTCGAGGCGGTCAACCCGCCTCGGTCGCTGTCGAGGCACCCGCTGTTCCAGGTCATGGTCGTGCACCGCAACAACACGGCTGACGCGTTCACGCTGGCCGGGATCGAGGTCGAGGACGAGCCGCTGAACACCGGCACCGCCCGGTTCGACCTGGTGGTGGAGCTGGCCGAGGGTGGCGGGGAGGCGATGACCGCACGGCTTACCTACCGCACGGAGTTGTTCGACCGGCCGACGGTGGAACTGCTGGCCCGGCGGCTGGTCGCGCTGGCCACGGCCGCGGTGGCGAGCCCGGAGAAGCCGGTGAGCGGGCTCGACATCCTGGTCGACGACGAGCGCGAGCGCGTGCTCCGCCAGTTCAACAACTCAGCCCGTACGGTCGAGGAACTGAGCCTTTCCGCCGCGTTCGCCCAGCGGGTCGGCGAAAACCCTGACGCGCTCGCCGTGGTCGACGGTGACCGCACGCTCACCTACGCCGAGCTCGCCGACCGCGCCCGTCGCCTGGCCGGGGTGCTGGCCGCCCGCGGCGTACGACCCGAAAGCATCGTCGCCGTGGCCACCCCGCGGTCGCTCGAGACGATCGTGGCCGTCATGAGCGTGCTCGAGCTGGGCGCCGCGTTCCTGCCGCTCGACCTGCAGCACCCGGCCGACCGGCTGGCCTTCATGATGACCGACTCGGGCACCCGGCACGTGCTCACCACGGATGCGGTCGCCTGCACGCTGCCCGACGTGGACGGGGTCGCTCGCATCCTCGTCGAGGATGATCATCCGCAGGGCGAGGTTCCCAAAGCACCGGAGGGGATCGACCACGCCGCGTACGTCATCTACACCTCGGGCTCGACCGGCCGACCCAAGGGCGTGACCGTCACCCACGAGGGCATCGGCAGCCTGGTCGCCACGGGCATCGACCCTATGGGCGTGACGGCTGAGAGCGGCATCCTGCAGTTCGCCTCGATCGGCTTCGACGTGTTCGCCTTCGAGCTCTCGATGGCCCTGGCCTCGGGCGCCCGCCTGGTGATCGCCCCCGACGAGGCGCGCACCCCCGGTCCCGCGCTGACTCAACTGCTTTCCCGGTACGAGGTAAGTCACGCGATCCTGCCGCCCTCGCTGGTAGCCGCGCTGCCGCCGGGTTGCGAGCTGCCGGCCGGGCTGACCGTGCTGGTCGGCACCGAGCAGGTCCCGCCCGAGGTGATCTCGCGCTGGGCCGCCACGCTGCGCTTGTTCGTCGCGTACGGGCTGACCGAGGCGACGGTCAACTCGACGCTGTGGCGGGCTCAGCCGGGCTGGGCGGGCGCGGTGCCGATCGGGGTGCCCGACCCCAACACGGTGGCCTACGTGCTGGACCGGCGGCTGCAGCCGGTGCCGCCGGGCGCGATCGGCGAGCTCTACATCGCCGGCCGGGGGCTGGCCCGCGGCTACCTCGGCCGCCCCGGGCTGACCAGCGAGCGGTTCGTCGCCGACCCGTACGGGCCGGCCGGCGCCCGCATGTATCGCACCGGCGACCGCGCCCGGTGGCGGGCCGACGGCCTGATCGACTTCCTGGGCCGCGTCGACGACCAGGTGAAGATCCGCGGCCACCGGATCGAGCCGGCCGAGGTGGAGACGGCCCTGACCGCGCACCCGGACGTGGCGCAGGCGGTCATCGTCGTCGACGGCACGGGCGACGCGACCCGGCTCATCGGCTACGTGACGGCCGCGGACGGCGCCGTCGACCCGGTCGCCGTGCGCGACGACCTGGCCGCCCGGCTGCCCAGCTATTTGGTGCCCGCGCTGATCGTGGCGGTCGACGGCGACCTGCCGCGCACCCCGAACGGCAAGGTGGACCGGCGCCGGCTGCCCGCCCCCGACTGGGCGGCGCTGGCCGGCGACGCGGCCCCGGCCACCGAGGTGCAGACCCGGCTGGCGTCGCTCTTCGCCGACATCCTGGGGCTGCCCCGGGTGGGTGTGGACGACAACTTCTTCGCGCTCGGCGGGCACTCGATGTCGTGCATGCGCCTGATCGGCGGGGTGCGCTCGGCATTCGGGGCCGACCTGCGGGTGCGCGACGTGTTCGACTCGCCGACCGTGGCCGGCCTGGCCCGCCTGATCGACCGGGCCGACTCCGACCGGCCTGCGTTGGTCGCGCGGCCGTCCGCCGAGGAAGCCGACGGGCGGGCCGCTCCCGTGCAGCGAAGCCTGGCCAGTTCCCCGTACGGGGGCTGGGATCTGGCCTTTGTCTTCCGCGGGGTCGACGGCAACACGTTCGCGGCCGCGCTCGACGCCGTGGTGGAACGGCATGCGCCGCTGCGCACCGGGTATCGCTGGGCGGCCGGCGAGCTGTGGCGGGTCGACGTCGAGCGGCCCGAGCTGGAACGGGTCGACCGCACCGACGAGTCCCTCGAGGAGCAGCTGGCCCGGCTCAGCCGCGAACCGGTCGACATGCTCGGGCGCGCGCCGCTGCGGGCCCGGATGCTGGGCAACCAGGCCGTCCTGCTGACCGTGCACCACCTCGGCGTGGACGAGTGGTCGGTGGTGCCGCTGATCCGCGACCTGGCCGCCGCGTACGAGGGCACCCCGGTTCCGCCGCTGCCGGTCGACTACGCCGACTACACCAAGTGGCAGTACGCGCTGCTCGGCGACCCGGCCGACCCGGCCTCCGTGTACGCCCGTCAGCTCGCTCAGTGGCGGGCACAGCTCGACGGAATGCCGCGCCTGGAACTGCCGGGCGCGGTGGGGGAGCCGACCGGGCGTGGCGGGCTGGTGCCGATCGTGCTCGACGGGGCGACCCACCGTGCGGTCGACGAGCTGGCCCGGCGTACGGGAACCAGCATGTTCATGGTCTTCCACGCCGCCCTGGCCGCGCTGCTGACCGGCTCGGGCGCCGGCCCCGACCTGCCCATCGGGGCGCTGGTGGCCGGCCGCTCGGAACCGGCGCTGGCCGACCTCGTGGGCTGCTTCCTCAACACGGTGGTGCTGCGGACCGGCACGGGCGGGGATCCGACGTTCGCCGAGCTGCTGTCCCGCGTACGGGAAACCGATCTTGGCGCTCTTGACCGTCAGGACCTGCCGTTCGACGCGCTCGGCCGCACGCCACACGTGATGATCGTGCATCACGAGGAGGCGCGGCTGGCCGACGTCGGTGGCTTCGCGCTGGAGTCGCTGCCGACCGGGGCGCTGCGGGCCGAGCTGACGCTGAGCTTTTACGAGCCCGCCGACGACCGTCCGGTGCATTGCGACCTGGAATACGCCGAGGGTCGCTTCACGCACGCGGACATGGTGGCGCTCGGTTCGCAGTTCCGGCGCCTGCTGACCGCGGCGGTCGCCGACCCTGACCTGTCCCTCTCCGCCCTCTACGAAAGGACCGTCCGATGACCAACCCCTTCGAGGACCCCGACGGCCGCTACCTGGTGCTGGTCAACGACGAGGACCAGCACTCGCTGTGGCCCTCGTTCGTCGACGTGCCCGCGGGCTGGACGGTCGCGTTCGGCGAGGAGTCCCGGGCCGCGTGCCTCGACTACGTGGAACGCACCTGGACCGACCTGCGCCCGCGCTCACTGCGTGATCGAATGGCCTCCTGAAACGCTCGATCGGGTCACCGAGGGTTGGGGACGCGCGCTCGGGGCACCGGTGGAGCGGGACGTCGTACGGGAGGACACCATGCCGGAGCTGCCGGAAGTCGAGTCGGCGCGGGCGGTGATCGAGCGGTCCGGGCTGGGGCGCGCGATCGTCGGCGTGGACGACACCGACACGTGGGTGTGCCGGCCGCACAGCCCCGGGCAGATCAAGAACGCGCTGGTGGGCCGGTCGCTCGTGGTCGCGCACCGGCGGGGCAAGAGCATGTGGTGCGACACCGGCGAGGGCGGCCCCGAGCTGGGCATCCACCTCGGCATGTCCGGCAAGATCGTGATCGCCGACGCGGACGGCGGCGAGGTCGACGGCGGCGACTACTGGGAGGGCCGGCGGCAGGCCGGTGACTACCGATGGTCGCGGTTCGCGCTGGACTTCGCCGACGGGGGCCGGCTGATGCTGGTCGACCCGCGCCGGCTGGGGCGGGTGCGGCTCGATCCGCCGGTCGAGTCGCTCGGGCCGGACGCCGCCACGATCACCCCGGCCCAGTTCCGGGCGGCGCTGGCCTTCGGCACCGCCCCGGTCAAGGCCCGCCTGCTCGACCAGGAGGCCGTGGCCGGGATCGGCAACCTGCTGGCCGACCAGATCCTGTGGGCGGCCCGGATCAACCCGGGCCGCCGCGTCGACAAGCTGACCGACGACGACGTCGCCCGGCTGCTGCGGGCCACCCGCCGGGCGGTGAGCTCGGCGATCCGGGACGGCGGGGTGCACACCCTGAAGGTGATCCCGTTCCGCCGGGCGGGCGGCCGCTGCCCCCGCGACGGCGCCCCGATGACGATGAGCGCGGTCGGTGGGCGTACGAGCTGGTGGTGCAGCGCGGAGCAGGCGCTCTGACGTTCAGCTCCTCAGGTACGCCGCCAGGCCGATGTTCTGCTCGCGCAGGGCGGTGGCGATCAGCCCGGCGATCTGGTTCGCGCCGGCCGCCTCGAAGTGGGTGTGGTCGTTGCAGAAGAAGGCGCCGACCGCCCCGGTGGTGTAGTCGCCGTTGTCAGGGCACAGCTTGAGCGAGTTGTAGAGCGCCACGCTGCGGGCGTGCAGATCGATCACCGGTACGCCGTTGGCCGTGGCCGCGTCCTTGGTCTCGGTGACGAAGCCCCGGTTGCCGACCGCGGTGCTCCCGCTGCACGTGATCGCGGCGACCGGCGTGACCAGGATCGGCTTGACCCCACGGGCCTTCGCGGCCGACGCCATCACGCCGAGCAGCTCCTTGAAGCGCGCCGAGCCGACGTGCCGCGGGCAGGCCGAGTCGCCGTCGTTGATGCCGAACTGCACGATCAGATAGTCGCCGGACTGGAAGCCGTTCAGCATCGCCGTCCATCGGGAGCTGTAGGCGGTCGAGCTCAGCGTGCACTCGCCGGCCGCGTTCTTGGTCGACGTCACGTTGCCCTCGTACAGCCAGGTCTGGATGCTGCGCCCGCCCACCGCGCTGTTCTGCACGGTGACACTGGTGGTGAAATACGGCGCGAACTGGCTGCCCCAGCCGATCGGGCACGCGCTCGCGTTCATCATCGTCGAGTCGCCGGCCATCCACACCTTGACCGGCGCGGTCGCCGGGGGAGTGCTCGGGCCGGTGCAGGGCGTCGGGGTCGGAGTCGGAGCCGTGCCGCCGGTGCAGGCCGTGCCGTTGAACGTGAACGCCGCCGGGACCGGGTTGCTGCCGCTCCACGTGCCGTTGAACCCGAAGGCGGCCGACCCACCCGTGCCCACCGAGCCGTTGTAGCTCGCGTTGGTGGCGGTCACGGTCGTGCCCGAGACGGTGACCCCGGCGTTCCAGGCCTGCGTGATGCCCTGCCCGCTCGCGAGGGTCCACGTCAGGGTCCAGCCGGTGACCGGGTCGCCGAGGTTGGTCACGGTCACCTCGGCCCCGAAGCCGCCCGCCCACTGGCTGGTCACCTTGTACGCGACGCTGCAGCCGGTGGCCGCGTGCGCGGTAGCCACGCCGCCCACGGCAGCGACCAGGGCCACGACGATCAGGAATGCTCTTCTCATCACAGCCTCGCGCTCAAAATCGGGGCCAGCCGGTCGGCGATCGCCTGATGGCCCTTGTCGTTGGGATGCACCGAATCGCTCAGCCCGTCCGACGGCAGCCACCCCGTCGTGTCCACATAGAACACGTTGACGTCACCCGCCGCGTTACGCGCCTGCACCGCGGCTTGGGTCTCCGCCGCGTACCGGCCGATGAAAGTGCGAAGAGCAAACAGTTTCCCGTACGGGAACTTGGCTCTGATCCTGGTCAGGAACGCCGTGTACTTGGCCTGAAAGTCGGGGCCGCTCACGCCGTGGCTCTTGTCGTTGGTGCCGAGGTTGATGACGACGCCGTCGGGCGTGTAGCGCGTGAAGTCCCACTGATCGGTGCCGGCCTGGCCGCCGCTCGACATCCAGTAGCGGGTCTCGTGGGCCCAGCAGCCGTCGGTCGTCTCGGACAGGCACATGCCGCCGATCGCGATCTGGCTGTGGTCGAAGCCGAGCCGCTCGCCGGCCTTGAAGCCGTAATCGGTCACCGCCAGCTGGCTGCTCGTCGTGCCCGCCGTGATCGAATCACCGACGAACTCGACCATCTTGGGGCGGGCAGGCGCCTTGACCGTGCTCGCGCCGGCGTCAAGGGTGAGGCCCTGGAAGACCGCGTCCCCCTGGTAAGAGCCGGCCACCTGCCGATAGCTCACGATGAGCGTGTGACTGCCCGCGGCCAGCGCCGTCGGGGTCAGATTGATCGTGCCGGAACCGGTGAACGACGTGAACGCCTTGCCGTCGATGCTCGCCCACAGCTGGATCGTGTTGCGCTGCTTGAGCTTGACGGTCCGCCCGGTGAACCCGACCCGCAGGTAGGCGCCGGCCCAGTAGGGGACGTAGGCCGTCGCGTTGCTCTTGTTCCACCGCCCGACGAAGCTGATGTTGCTGTCGCCGGGGGAGCCGTCGCCGGCCGCTTGCACCATCGTCGGGGCGGCGGCCGCGGGCGGCGCGAAGCTCCAGCTGCCCAGCCCCAGCAGCACGACCGAGGCCGCCCACACGCACCCACGCCAACTACGTCGCATGACCGATCTCCTCATCCGGGAGCGCTCCCACGAAGACGTATGGTCACCCACGCATTGACGTATGTCAATTGCACAAGCTTTTGGCGGCCGCTAACCGCTCCGCGCCTGTGGCGCTCGATCGCACCTCAGCCGGCGCGCCGTGCTTGTTCGCCGCCGTGTCTCATTTGGGCCGCGCCCGCCTCGAGCAGACTTTCGCTTTCATCCGCGGCGCTCGATCACTTTCGGCTGCCTTCCGCGCGCAGCCTGTCGGCCGCCACAACGGCTCATCCGGCCCGCGCCCGCCACGAACCGACTCCAGCAGTCTCCTCATTCGATGCGCTGCCGCGCTCAATCACGATGACTGTCCGCGTGGCCAAGCCTGGCGAAGCCTGGCCAAGCCTGGCCAAGCCTGGCCAAGCCTGGCGAACTAGGTTCCTAGGATGCTCAAGGCGACGTGCCCAGCGGCTCGGGAGATCGGCGCTTAACGGCCCGGAGCGGCAGGTGCGATCGGCGCGAGGTTCCCCCGATTCGCGCACGGGATCTCCACAAGTGATCAATAGCGTGCCCCGCATGGCGCTCACGGTTCCGACCCATCCGCTGGTTGCGGTGCTCAAGCTGTGGCGGCCCCGCTGGTTCGACGGCGTCGCGCTGGTCATCGGCTCGATGGCGCCAGATCTCGCGTACGCCCTGGACGGTTCGGGTTGGCCGGTCTGGAAGCTCTCACACGGCCTGCGCGGGTTCGTCCTCTGGTGCCTACCGGTAACGCTGCTCCTGACCTGGCTGATCCGCCGAGCCGCCCCGGTGGTGGCGAGCCACCTACCCCAGGCCGGCCCGCTCGCCCTTCGCGACTACGGCGTGCTCGCCCGCGGCCGCTACCCGTTGCCGGTGACGTGTTGGTCGGCGTTGATCGGCGCGGTCAGCCACCTGCTCCTCGATTTCGCCGAGCTGCAAGTGCCGGTGCTCGAGCCGGTGCTCCACGTGGTCGGCGCGTTCGGGCTGCTGGCTCTCATGCTGCACGTCGGCCGTCGCCGGCTGCTGCTCCGATGGCACGGCGAGCCGCCATCGCTGCCCGCACAACCGGGGCGGTTCTGGGCCGTCGTAGTGGGGGTGACTCTGCCGCTGGTGCTGCTGGTTCCCCTGTTGCCCGGGGCTGAGTTGATGCACACCACCGGCGTACGCCTGCTGATCGCGCTCGGCGTAGGGATGCTGGCCGCCGCGCGAACGGTGGGAGTGCCAACAATGCGGGTAGGCTGAGCCGGCGCATCTCGAGGAAGGACGGCCCGCATGGCGGAGGTTCCCGGGCCGCCGGCGACGAGTCAGCTGCTGATCGGGCTGGCCCGGCTCGGTCAGGCCGTACGGATGGAGGCTTGGCGCAACGCCGGCCCGCACAATCTGTCGCCGCTGCAGGCCGACATCGTCACCCTGCTGCAGGGCAAGCCGCACCCGATCCGGCAGGGGGAGATCGTGTCCGCCCTGGCGTCGACGCCGCCCACGGTCTCCGACGCTGTGAAAGTGTTGCGCAAGAAGGAGTTACTGGCGGCGAGCCGCGACCCCGGGGACGCGCGGGCGTTGCTGCTCGGGCTGACTGACGCCGGTCGCGAGGAGGCCGAGCGGCTGCGGGGCGAGTCCGAGACGCTGAGCGGCGCCGTGGCCGCCTTGTCGCAGGAGGACTTCGCGGCGATGCTCCGGGGCACGGCCACCCTGATGCGCGAGCTGCAGGACCGGAAGGCCATCCCCATCTCGCAGATGTGCTTGACGTGCCGCTTCTTCGCGCCGCGGGCACATCCGGAGGATCCCGAGCGGCCGCATCACTGCAATTTCGTCGATGCCCCGTTCGGCGATGCCGAGCTCCGGGTGACCTGCCCCGACCACGAGCCGAAGGACGTGTAACCCGGGTCATATCGACTGCTACCTCGTGCGCCCAATATAGTTGGCACTGCCAAACAACATCGAACGAAGGAGCGCAGTCATGCCTCGTATCGCCACCGTCGACCCCGCCGCCGCCGAGGGTCAGGCCCGCACGTTGCTCGGCCGGGTCGAGCGCGCCCTGGGTGTCACGCCGAACATGATGCGGGCGATGGCCAACTCGCCGGCCGTGCTCGACGCGTATCTGCAGTTCTCCGGCGCGCTTTCCAAGGGCTCGCTGCCGGGCCGGGTGCAGGAACAGATCGCCCTGGTCGCGGCGGTCGAGAACGAATGCGGCTACTGCCTGGCCGCGCACACCGTGCTCGGCGCCAAGGCCGGTGTCTCCGAGGACGACCTGGTCGCCGGGCGTAAGGGGCAGGCGTCCGACCCCAAGGCCGAGGCCGCGCTGACCTTCGCCAAGCAGGTCATCGCGACCAAGGGCTTCGTCAGCGACGCCGACCTCGACGGGGTGCGGGCGGCCGGCTACGGCGACGGTGAGATCGGCGAGATCGTGGCCGCGGTCGCGCTCAACACGTTCACCAACTACTTCAACTCGGTCGGCGAGACGGCGCTCGACTTCCCGGCCGTACGGGTCTGAGGCTTCTTAGCGTCGCTTTAAGGTTCAATTATCTCACCGATATCAATGCGTGCGGCAGGGTTCGGGGCGTCCACCAAACCTCCATAAGGGAGAGCCACATGCCCCGAATTCTTGTCGCCGCGGGCGTTCTGCTGGCGGCCGTACTGGTGCCGGCCGGCGCCGCCCAGGCCGCGGTGACCTGCGCGCCGGACGCGTACGAGATCGACGACAGCGGGCAGAGCGCCGCGCCCATCGCCGTCGGTGAGACGGTCCACCGGGCGATCTGCCAGGAGCGCACTCCGCTGCCGGGCAAGCCCTACGCGCACGACATCGACCTGTTCGAGTTCACCGCGGTCGAGGGCCAGGCGTACACGGCCGAGGCCGTCGACGTCGGCGCGCTGCTCGCGAACAACGGGGCCGGCGCGGGCGGCCTGTCGGTCGGCATCCAGGGGCCCGACGGCACCGGGGCGTCGGTCGAGCAGACCTTCAGCATCGACGGTGACCTGGTCGTGACCGGCCCGCTGCACGCCGGCCGCTACCGGATCGTGGCGGCGACCATGGACCAGGAGATCTATCCGGAGGACAACGTCATCACGACGAAGACCGTGCAGGGCGACGCCGGTCGCTACGGGGTCCGGCTCACCGCGACGGCCCCAGCGCCGGTGGTGACCGGGCTGACCGTCTCGCCCAGCCCGGTCAACGGCGGCAAGAACGCGACCGCGACCCTGACCTTCAGCTCGCCCGCCCCGCGCAACGGCCTGATCGTCAACCTCTCCAGCAACAACGCCTTCGTCGCCAACAACATCAGCTCCTCGCAGGTGCCACCGGGCGCCACCCGCTACACCATGACCATCCGTACGGGCCGGGTCTCGGCCGACACCGCGGTCACGTTCACGGCCAAGGTGGCCCACGTCGGCCAGCCCAAAACCGCGGTGCTGACCGTACGGAGGTAGCGCGTATCCGGCTCGGCCGGGGCGGCGCACCATCCCGGGCTGACCGGCTGTCGGTTCGCCGTCGGCCGGTTCAGCCCGTACGCCATCGGGTGAGCCGCTCAGATCTCGGCGGGCCCCGTCGAAGCGGGTAGTAGAGGCATGCTTCTCTGACGGGAGCGCAGCTCGTGCCGCCACAACCTGGAACGACCCCGCGCCGCGGAGCCGGTCGTCGCCGACGCCCGAGCGCGTGGTGGCACGGCCAGCGGATGACGGTCGTCGCGGTCGTGGGCGGTCTGATCGCCGCGGTCGGGATCGTGCTCGGCTCGAGCTACTCGGTGTTCAGCGGCACCACCGACAACACCGGCAACAACTGGGCGGCGGGCAACGTGGTGCTGACCGACGACGACTCGGGCAGCGCCATGTTCGTCACCTCGGGCGCCGGCGCCAACCAGGTCACCGCGAGTGTGCTCAAGCCGGGGCAGACGGTGGTCAACTGCGTCCGGGTCACGTACGCCGGTTCGCTCGCCTCGACCGTACGGCTGTATGCCTCGACCACCGGTGACACTCCCGGCCCGGGCGGCACCGGCCTGCGCGACTACCTGCACGTCAAGATCGAGGAAGGCACGACGGGCGGGTTCGGCTGCGCGAGTTTCGGCGGCACCGTCACGACGCTGTGGGACACGGCGACCCACCCGAACGCCGCCTCCGACCTGCTGACCGTCTTCCCGTCGACCTACACCAACGGGGTCGTCTCGGCGCTGGCCTCCTGGTCGGGGCCGGCCGCCCGCACGTACCGCTTCACCATCACGGTCGACAGCTCGATCCCGGACACGTCACAGAGCTCGTCGGCCTCGGCCACGTTCACCTGGGAGGCCCGCAATCTTTAGGGTGTGACACTCGGCCGTCTCGCGACAGGTAGAGGGTGTGGACCACGACGACTTCCGGGCTCTTCACGCGGCGACCTACGCCGACCTGCTCCGCTTCGTGAAACGGCGGATCCCCGACGACGACGCCGACGACGTCGTGTCGGCGACCTTCCTCGTGGCGTGGCAGCGCTCGGCCGAGCTGCCGGAGGACGCCCGGCCCTGGCTGTTCGGCATCGCCCGCAACATCCTGGCCAACCAGGCGCGGTCACGGCTGCGCCGCCGTGTCGTCGATGTCCGCATGGTGACCGACCTCAGCCGGGCCGAGGCCGACCGCGCGCCCGGCGTCGACGCCCGTCTCGACCTCGTACGGGCGTGGTGGGCGCTGAGCGCCGCCGACCGTGAGGTGCTGGCGTTGGTCGCCTTTGACAGGCTCACCGACGTGCAGGCGGCGGCCGTGCTGGGCTGCCGCCGGGCCACGTTCCGGATGCGGCTCAACCGCGCCCGGCGCCGGCTGCGTGACGCGCTGGAGCCGGCCACCGACCTTCCTCCCGCTGTCGCAACCTGGAGCAACGCATGAACGACCTCGAGCAGTTGGCCGTACTCGACCCGATGCGCGACTACGAGCCGTCCCCGTCGCGGCGCGCTCGGGCTACGGCGGCCCTCGAAAAGGTTTTCCACGAGCCCGCCCCGGCCCCGAGCCGCCGGTTCTCGTTCGGCGACGCGGCCCCGGCCCGGCGGTCCGCCCGGCGGTTTGTTCTCAGCGGCGCAGTGGTGGGGCTGGCGGCGGCCGTCGCCGTGGCCGGGATGATCGTGCTGCCCGGCGAGCACGGCGACAAGGCGTACGCGTGGACCGCCAAGCCGCAAGCCCTGGCCGGCGCCGACGCCCTGCCCGAGGCGCAGCGATGCGCGGCCGGCTGGGGAGCCGACTGGGCGACCCCGCCCACGGCGGCCGACATCCTGCTGGCCGAACGGCGCGGCCGGGCCACCCTGGCGCTGGTCCGCAAGGACGGCACCGGCCTGACCGCCTGCTTCGTGCTCGACCCGGCCGAGGGCGCGGCCGGCGGCGACCTGCTCGACACCGCCACCCCGCAACCGGTCAACGGCCGGGCCCGGATCGAGACGATGGGCGCCACCGAGGGCAAGGAGGGCTGGTACTCCGACGTCATCGGCCGGGCCGGGGCCGACGTCACCAAGCTCGAGATTGAACTCCCCGACGGCACGAACGTGCAGGCCAGCGTGCGCAACGGCTGGTGGGTGGCCTGGTGGCCCGGCCACGAGGGCGGCAAGGCCGACGGCGTCCGCGTCGTCGTGCACACCTCCTCGGGGTCGAAAAGCTTCCTGCCCTCCGAACTCGGCGTATGAGGTTTGTCCGATCTGGCTAGTTGAGCTAGCCTGAAAGCTATGCGGGGTAGCTTTCATGCCTAGGGCCGGACTGAATACCGAGGTGCTGGTCGGCGTCGCGCTCGACCTGGTCGACGAGAAGGGCCTCGAGGCGCTCAGCCTGGCGGCCCTGGCCGACCGGGCGGGCGTCGCCGGCCCCTCGCTCTATAAACACATGGGCAGCCTGGCCTCGCTGCGGGGCCTGATGGCATTGGCCGTCGTCCGGCAACTCACCGCGATGTGCACGACTGCTGTCATGGGCCGCAGCCGTGAGGACGCGGTCGAGGCTTTGATGCGGCACTACCGAGCGTTCGCCGTCGAACATCCCGGACGGTACGCACTGGTGCCGCTCAACGCCTTGCAGGACCCAGCCGTGGCCGCGGCGGGCGCCGAACTGCTCGCCGTCTTCGGTGCTGTCCTACGGGCGTACGGGCTGGAAGGTTCCGAGGCGACCCACGCGATCCGCCGCATGCGCGCGACAGTCCACGGCTTCGTCGTCCTCGAGACGGGCGGCGGCTTCGGCCTGCCCGAGGACGTCGAGGCCAGCTTCGACCAGGTGGTCACGATGGTGCTGAGGAGCCTCGAGTGAGCGCCGCCGCGCTGGCCTTCGCCGGCCTGATGTTCCTGCTCTACCCCGCCCTACGCCCGTGGACCGACGAGACGACCACGCCCGGTGCGATCGAGGCCATGTCGTCCCCGGCCTGGGTGGCTTCGCACGTGTTCGCCATGCTCGGCTTCATCGCCGTGGGTCTGGGGTTGCTCGCCCTCCACGCCCGGGTGTCGTCCCGCAGCTCGCTGACCGCCCTGATCACAGCCTGGATCGGCACCGGCCTGGTGCTGCCCTACTACGGCGCCGAAGACTTCGGCCTACACGCCCTGGCCCGCTCAGGCGCACCCGACCTGCTGACCGTGGTCGACGAGGTCCGCTACCAGCCGGTGGCCGTCACGATGTTCGGCATCGGCCTGATTCTGCTGGCCGTCGCAGGCGTCGCCACCGCCCTGACCGTCCGAGGCCCGGCCGGAATGCTCTTCGCGGCCGGCTACGTGCTCTTCCTACCCCAGTTCTTCCTGCCCGCCGCCGGCCGCATCGCCCACGGCATCCTCCTGGCCGTCGGCTGCGTCTGGCTCGCCATCGTCCTCAGGCGTCGCCGCGACGCCGGGATCAATGCGGATCTTGCGCCTGGTCTTCTCGAACGCTGATTCCAAGTAACCGGCCACGACGCGAGCGGAGATCCCACGCCAGCCGGACTGGATGGGCGGCGCGTCGCGTGCCAGCAGCGACTTCCGTGCGTTCGGCGGCGAAGCGTTCCGGTTGGCCGACGACTTGTTGTCCGGAGGGGACAGGATCTCGCGAGCACCCTCCAATGTGTACGGCGACGCTGCCATGCGGACCGCGTATCGGTGGTCAGGCGCGGCGGAAGAGGTCGGCCTCGAAGCGGTATGCGTCGCCCCGGTACTTGTTGTGGCCGATCAACACCGGGGTTCCGTCGGCGGTGTAGGCGACCTCATCGCCGACCAGAACGGCGGCGCCCGCGGTGATGCCAAGCAGCCGGGCCAGCTCGGCATCCGCGTTCTCGGCGACCAACGTGTAGGCGCTGCGGTGCACCTCGATCCCGCACAACCGGCGCAGTTCGTCGTAGAGCGAGGCATCCGTCAGGTCAGTGCCGGCCAGCGGCGCGGCCGTGGCCTCGGGTAGCACCACGACGTCGAAGCAGACCGGTGTCCCGTCCATGCCGCGCAGGCGGTCGATCTCGATGACGGGGGCGGCCGGGGCGATGCGTAGCTGGCCCGCCTCGTCCATGCTCGCGGGCCGGACCTGCTGGCGCAGCACCCGCGCGGTGGGTCGTAACCCCCGAGCGCGGGCCATCTCGGTGAACGACTGCAGCGTGCTGGGCGGCTCCCCGAGCACCTGGGTCGGCACGAACCACCCGCGCTGGGCCGACCGCTGCAGTGTGCCCTCGGACTCCAGCCGGCCCAGAGCCAATCGCAGCGTGGCCCGGCTGACCCCCAGTTGCCCGGCCAGGTCGCGTTCGCCCGGCAGGCGGGTGCCGGGGGCGTAGCGGCCGACGGTGAGGTCGCGAGTCAGCTGCTCGTAGGCCTGCGTCGAAGCGGTCACGCCGAGCACTGTACCAGTTCGCTCATTGGTGGGACCAGTTGTGGATTCTGGTTCGGCACTGGACTAACTGGTATAGGAAGGCTTAGTGTCCGGATCATCGGCCACGCGATCCCACCGGGCGAGGCCAGAGCGACACAACGGAGTGCACAGATGAAGATCTATAAAGCGGGCGTGGCGGCGGCGATACTCGCGCTGGGCCTGACGGCTTGCTCCCCGGGTAGTGGCACCAGCGCGACCGGCAAGACCGAAGCACCGTCCGCCGTGAGTACCGACGTGGCCAAGGCGGGCGACGTGACCCTCAAGCTGACCGACTTCTGGGGCGGCGCCGAGGGCGAATGGATCAAGCAGGTCGTGGCCGACTTCCAGAAGAAGTATCCGAACGTCAAGATCCAGCGCACGAACGAGGACTGGGGTCAGCTCAACTCCACCCTCAACCTGCAACTGCAGGACGACAGCGGGCCCGACATCGCGACGGCGAACAACGGCTGGCAGTCGCTGGGCACCCTGGCCAAGGGCGGCCTGGTGCGCAACCTCGACGCGTACGCGAAGGCTTATGGCTGGGACAAGGAGGTGCCGACCACCATCGCCCGGCAGAACCAGTTCAGTGCCGACTTCAAGACGATGGGCGCCGGCTCCTGGTTCTCCACCCCCATGGCCCGTACGTCCCTGATCGGCCTCTACTACAACGCGGACAAGCTCAAGTCGCTCGGCGTCGAGCCCCCGAAGTCGCTGGCCGACCTCGAATCCGTGGCGGCGAAGGCCAAGGTGGCCGGCGAGGTGCCCTTCGAGTACGGCAGCCTGGACGGGTCGACCACGATCCTGCTCGGCACGCAGGCGTTGCTGGCCGACAAGAAGAAGCTGAACGACTACATCTACGGCGACTCCTCGGTCAAGGCGACCGACGTCGGGATGACCGAGGCGATCACGCTCACGAAGAAGTGGGCCGACGCCGGCTACTTCCCGCCCAAGTTCGAGGGCATCGACTACCAGACCGCGGTGGCCAACTACGTGGGCGGCAAGGGCGTCTTCCGCTGGGAATACACAGGATCGCTCGGTCTCGACGCGGCCAAGCAGGGCAAGTACGGCTATCTGCAGCTCCCGCAGGCGAGCGGCAGCGGCACGGTCGGCGTCGGCGCCGCGCCCGGAGCCATGGTGATCTCGTCGAAGAGCAAGAACCCGGACGTGGCCGCCGCGTTCCTCGACTTCCTGATGTCGGCCGAGACCGGGCAGCTGGCCGCCGACCGGGGTCTGGTGCCGGCCCTGTCGCCCGACGTCAAGGTGCCGGCCACGTCGCTCAGCCTGACCGACGAGTCGAAGGGCGCGGCGACCCTCGACGAGAACGACGGCTACGTGCCCTACTTCGACTGGTCCAGCCCGACGATGCTCGACAAGATCAGCCAGAACCTGCAGCTGGTGTACGCGGGCAAGCTGACGCCGGAGAAGTTCACCGAGGCCGTCGACCAGGACCGTGACGCCTTCCTGGCCGGGCAGAGCTGAGGATGACCGCCACCGCGACCGCGCCGGAGGGCGGCAAACGCGGCGCCCACCGGCGTCGGAACCGGTGGATCGGCCTCGCCTTCGCCGCGCTGCCACTGGCCGTCTACGCCCTCGTTGTGCTCGTCCCGCTGGCCCAGTCGGTGCAGTTCTCGTTCTACAAGTGGGACGGGGTGAGCGCCTCCACCTGGGCCGGGCTGGACAACTACCGGACGTTCCTGACCGACCCGGTGCTGCGCTCGACCTTCGGGCACGTGCTGGTGCTGATCGGCTTCTTCGCCCTGCTGCCGATCGCCCTCGGCCTGCTCTCGGCGGCGCTGCTCACCCGGGCCAGGCAGCCGGGCATGGCCGTCTACCGCTGGATCTTCTTCCTGCCCCAGGTCATGACGACAGTCGTCATCGCCCTGGTCTTCAAACGGATCTACGCCCCGGACGGCCCGCTCAACACCGCGCTGCGGGCGGTCGGGCTCGACTCGTTCGCCAAGACCTGGCTGGGCGACTTCACCTGGGCGCTGCCCGCGCTCGGCATGATCGGCACCTGGGTCACCTTCGGCTTCTGCATGGTGCTGTTCATCTCCGGCACGTCGGCGATCGCACCCGAGCTCTACGAGGCGGCCCGCATCGACGGCGCCGGCCCCGTACGGGAGTTCTTCGCCGTGACCCTGCCCGGCCTGCGCGGGCAGATGGCCGTCGCGCTGACGCTGACCATCACGGCCGCGCTGCGCACCTTCGACCTGGTCTGGGTCACCACCCACGGCGGCCCCGGCACCTCGACCCTGACCCCGGCCGTCGCGCTCTACAAGGCCGCGTTCCAGAACCCGCAGGTCGGCCTGGCCGCCGCGATCGGCGTCGTGATGGCGCTGCTGTGCCTGGTCATCGCGGTCGTCATCACCCGCGTCGCGGAAAGGGATTGATCATGATCTCCAGAACGGAACGCGTCATCAACTACGTGGTGCTGACGGTCCTCGCGGCGCTGGTGCTCTTCCCGATCGGCACCTTCCTGGCGGCGGCCCTGAGCCCCGACCGCTCGGGCAAGCCGGTCGGCCTGGCCGACTTCGCGTGGGCCAACTTCGCCACCGCCTGGCGCGACGCCGAGTTCTCGCGGGCCATGACGGTCTCGATGGTCATCGCCGTCTGCGTGGTGGCCGGCCAGGTCGTCCTGGCGCTGCTCGGCGGGTACGCCTTCGGGGTGCTCGGCGTGGTGGGGGACAAGTGGCTGTTCCCGGTCGTGCTGCTCGGCATGATGATCTCGCTCGAGGCCATCATCGTGCCGCTCTACTACCAGTTCCGCACGTTCGGGCTGACCAACTCGTTGCCCGGCATCATCCTCATCCACCTCGGCATGGGCGTGCCGTTCGGCATCTTCTGGATGCGGGCCGCGTTCCGTGCCCTGCCCCGCTCGGCGTTCGAGTCGGCCGAGCTGGACGGGGCCGGACCGCTGCGCATGCTGCGGTCGATGGCCGCGCCCATGGCCCGGCCCGCGATCTACACGCTGATCCTGCTCAGCTTCATGTGGACGTGGAACGACTACTTCCTGTCCCTGGTGTTCCTGCACGGCGACAACCAGACCGCGACCGTCGCGCTCGGTGTCTTCCAGGGCAAGTACGTCACCCAGATCAACCTGATGGCCGCCGGCGGCCTCATCGTCGCCGCCCCGGTCCTCGTTCTCTACGTCGTCTTCCAGCGCAAATTCATCTCCGGAATGCTGGCCGGCGCGATCAAGGAGTAACACCGTGTCTCTTCAACCCCTTGTGCTGCCCGACGCCGGCGCGGTCGGCGACGCGGTGGCGGCGACGATCCTCGACCGCCTGCCCGCGACCGGCGACCGGCCGTTCCTGCTCGGCTGTCCCAGCGGCCGCACGGCGATGCCGGTCTATCGGGCCCTGGCCGGGCGCGGCGTGGACCTGTCACGCCTCGTCATCGTCATGATGGACGACTATCTGGACGGTGACCGGCGAGTGTCGCCGGAAATGTCCTATTCGTGTTTAGGGTTCGCACAACGAGAGATCGTGGGTCCCTGGGGAGGAAAGAACGAGATCTGGGTGCCCGACCCCGCCGACCCGGCAGGTTATGACGAGGCCATCGCCGCGGCCGGCGGGATCGACCTGTTCCTGCTGGCCAGCGGTGCCGGTGACGGGCACATCGCGTTCAACCAACCAGGCACACCCCGAGACGCCCGTACGCACGTCACCGCGCTCGGCGAGGCGACCCGGCGCGACAACATGGGGACGTTCCCCGAGTTCACCCGGCTCGACATGGTGCCCACCCACGGGGTGACGGTCGGCGTCGACACCATCGCCGCCCTGTCCCGCGAGGTCATCATGATCGTCTGCGGCGCGCACAAACACGAGGCGTACAACCGAATCGTCCAGGCCGAGGCCTACGAGCCCGACTGGCCGGCCACCGTCGTCGTCGAATGCAAGAACCCCACGCTAATCGCGGACCGCGCCGCATTTGGAGGCAACTGACCATGGCAGGCATCAAGCTGGTCTACATCGGCGGCGGCTCGTCGCGCGGCGCCGGGACCATGGCCTCGATCCTGGCCCACGGCAAGGAGTTCGACGGCTCCGAGATCGTCATCCAGGACGTCAACCCCGACCGGCTGCACGCCGTCGAGACCATCGCCCGCAAGCTCGCCAAGGCGCAGGGCCTCGACATCACGATCTCGTCGACCACCGACCGGCGGGCCGCCCTGACCGACGCCGACGCCGTGCTGGCCAGCTTCCGCCCCGGCAACTTCGACGCCCGGGCCCTCGACGAGCGGATCCCGCTCAAGCACGGCGTGATCGGCCAGGAGACCCAGGGACCGGGCGGCTTCTTCATGGCCCTGCGCTCGATCCACATCTACGAGGACATCATCCGCGACCTCGACGCCGTCGCCCCGAACGCGGTCATCTTCAACTACACCAACCCGGTCAACATCGTCTCGCAGGCGGTCACCCGCTTCACCGACCGGACGATCTGGTCGATGTGCGAGGGCCCGATCGTCTTCCCCAAGACCGTGCTCCACGCGGCCGGCCTCGACCCGGCCAAGGCGAACATCGTGATGTCGGGGATCAACCACAACATCTGGTCGGTCGAGCACACGTACGAGGGCCATGACCTGATGCCGCTCCTCGACGCGGCCTGGGAAGCGCGCAAGGACGACCCGACGCTGAGCACCCACGCCAAGCGGATGCTGCGGCTGGCCACCACGATGCGCTCGGTGCCGGCCGACTACTTCCAGTACTACTACTTCCGCGAGGAGGTGCTGCGCGAGCTGCAGGCCGCCCGCACCACCCGCGCCGAGGACCTCCTCGCGGCGCTGCCCGGCTACTGGCAGCACTACGAGGAGCAGGTGAACGTCGAGGTGCCCGAGCTGGACCCGGCTCGCTCCCGGGGCGGCATCCACGAGCTCGAACTGGCCATCGACGTGATGAGCTCGTACTACAACAACAAGAGCGCCCGCCTGCCGGTCAACCTGCCCAACGCCGGCGGGGCGCTGCCCGGGTTCGACGACGACGTGGTGGTCGAGATGTGGTGCACGGTCGACGGCGACGGGGTTCGCCCCCTGCCGCAAAAGCCACTGCCCCATGCCGTACGGGGTCTGGTGCAACAGCTGGCCGAGTTCCAATACCTGGCCGCCGAGGCCGCCTGGCGGGGCACCCGCGCCGACGGCATCCGGGCGATGGCCGCCAACCCGATGGTGCCCACGCTCGCCGTGGCCGAGGAGCTGTACGACGAGATGGCGTACGCCCACCGCGCCTACCTGCCGGAGCGTCTGCTCAAGTGAGCCGCGCCTACCTGGCGGTGGACGCCGGAAACTCCAAGACGGTCGCCCTCGTCAACGACGCCGAGGGGGCCGTCTTGGGCCGCGGACGCGGCGGGAACGGCGACATCTACGGCGCCCCGAGCGTGCCCGAGGCCCTCGAGTCCGTCTTCGACGCCGTCGCCGCCGCACTCACCGACGCCGGGCTCACCGCATCGGACATCGCCTCGGCCGCCTTCCGGATCGCCGGCGTCGACTACCCCGAGGACGCCGAGTTCTGGGACGGGCACGTCCGATCCCGGCTCGGCGACATGGGCCGGTGGAGCATCAAGAACGACGCGTACGCCTCCCTGCGGCTGCTCGACGGCTCGGGCGTGGCCGTCTCCATCACCGTCGGCACCGGACCCGCCGTGGCCGCCCGCGCGAAGGACGGCCGCGAGGAGCACTCCGGCTTCTTCGTCTTCGACCACCTCGGCGGCGGGGGCCTGGGCAACGCGGCCGTCAAGGCGGTCTGCCAGGCCTGGATGGGAATCGCCCCGCCGACGTCGCTCACCAAAACCCTGTGCGACCTGTACGACGTCCCGGACGCCTGGCATCTGCGGCACGAGTTCACGCGGAGATTCGGGGCCCGCCCCGCCACCGACCTGTGGCGGGCATCGCGCGTGGTCCTCGCGGCGGCAGGCGACGGCGATCCCGTTGCTGGGCAAATTGTCCGAACCCAAGCCGAGGCATTCGTCCGTTACGCACGCTGGTGTGCTGCACGGGTCGGCACGTCGTTGGGCGATCTGCCGGTTCTCCTCAACGGGTCGGTCGTCACCTCGGAGCACCCGGCCATGCGGGATGCGCTGCGGGCCGAGCTGGGTGACGTCGAGCGCGTCGTGGTCGCCGACGCCTCCCCACTGAGCGGGGTCGTGCTCGACGCGCTGGCCGAGGGCGGCGTCGAGATCGTGCCGGCCCTGCTCACCCGGGTGCGGGACGCGCACCCCGAAGACTTCCTGCTGACGTGAGGACCGAGATGGATCTGACCCTGGAGGAGAAGGCGTCGCTGCTCTCCGGCCACGACGACTGGTTCACCGAGGCCGTCGACCGGCTCGGCATCCCGGCCATCGAGGTCGGCGACGGCCCGCACGGGCTGCGCAAGGAGACCGGCGTCGACATGGTGTGGGTGCCCGCCACCGGGTTCCCGACCGCGTCGGCGATGGGCGCCTCGTGGGACCGCGACCTCGTACGGCGGGTGGCCGCGGCCATCGGCGAGGAGGCGCGGGCCGAGGGCGTGCAGGTGGTGCTGGGGCCGGGCGTCAACATGAAGCGGTCACCGCTGTGCGGGCGCAACTTCGAGTACTTCAGCGAGGACCCGCTGCTCTCCGGCGAGCTCGGGATCGCGTACGTGGAAGGGATCCAGTCGGTCGGCGTGGGCTCGTCGCTCAAGCACTTCGCGGCCAACAACCAGGAGATCGAGCGCACCCGCATCTCGGTCGAGGCCGACGACCGGACGCTGCGCGAGATCTACCTGGCCGCCTTCGAGCGGGTCGTCAAGACGGCCGACCCGTGGACGATCATGTGCTCCTACAACCGGCTGCGCGGCGTGCACGCCTCCGAGAACCACTGGCTGCTGACGACCGTGCTGCGCGATGAGTGGGGCTACGACGGCGTGGTGGTCTCCGACTGGAACGCCGTGCACCACCGCGTGCGTGCCCTGGCCGCCGGGCTCGACCTGGAGATGCCGGGCACGGGCGGGGTGACCGACAAGCAGATCATTGACGCCGTACGGGCGGGGGAGCTCGACGAGCGCATCGTCGACGCGGCCGTCAGCCGGGTGCTGCGGCTCGTGGAGCGTGCGTACCCCGGCCCGGAGCTGGTCCACGGGCCGATCATGGAGCTCGGCGTCGCACCCGGCGACCGGCTGTCGGACGAGCAGCTCGCCCTGCTGCGCGCCGACGAGCACCACAACCTGGCCCGCGAGGCGGCCGCGGGCTGCATCACGTTGCTGCGCAACGAGAACGCGGTGCTGCCCCTGAACCCGGACCAGCGGGTCGCCGTGATCGGGGCGTTCGCCGCCCACGCCCGCATCCAGGGCGGCGGCTCGTCCGGCGTCGACCCGACCCGCGTCGACAACGCCCTCGACTTCCTTCCCGAGGCGCTCTACGCCCCGGGCTACGTGCACACCCCGCTGGACGCCTACCAGGACGACCTCGACGCCTATCTCGCGGCGCACGACGCCACCTTCGCCGACGACGGAACCGGCCCGGCCCGCCGGTCGGCCGCGCTCGCGAGGGCCCTGCGCCTGGCCGCGGCGGCCGAACGGGTGGCCGCCGGCCCGCTGTCGGCCCGCGCCGAGTCGCTCATCGAGGACGCGGTCGTCGTGGCCCGGGACGCCGACGTGATCGTCGTCTTCGCCGGCCTGCCGCTCGCGTTCGAGCAGGAGGCCGACGACCGGACGACCCTGGCCCTGCCCGCCGACCAGGCCGAGCTGCTGCGGCGGCTGGGCGAGCTGCCCGCCCCGCTGGTCGTGGTGCTGTCGAACGGCGCCGCGGTGACGATGGACCCGTGGCACGACCGGGCCGACGCGATCGTCGAGGCGTGGCTGCCCGGGCAGGCCGGCGCCGGGGCCGTCGTCGACGTGCTGCTGGGCCGGGTCAACCCGTCGGGCAAGGTGGCCGAGACGTTCCCCCTGGCCGTCGAGGACACCCCGGGCTACGTGACCTGGACGGGGGAGCGGGGCACGGTGCTCTACGGCGAGGGCGTGTTCATCGGCTACCGCTGGTACGACGCGTTGCGCCGCCCGGTGCGCTATCCGTTCGGCCACGGGCTGTCGTACACCTCATTTGCGTACGGGGAACTGGACGTTGATCTGATCGACGCTGCCGCCGGTGCCGTGCGGGTCTCGTGCACCGTCACCAACACCGGCAGAGTGGCCGGGCGCGAGGTGGTCCAGCTCTACGTGGGTGATCCCGATGCCGCCGTACGCCGCCCCGAGCGCGAGCTGCGCGGCTTCGAGAAGGTTGCCCTCGAGCCGGGGGAGAGCACTCGGGTGGTCTTCGAGCTGAGCAGCCGCGACTTCGCGTATTGGGACGTCGCCGTGGACGACTGGCGGCGCGAGGGCGGCGAGTTCACGATCGAGGTCGGCGCCTCGTCGCGGGATCCGCGCCTGCGTGCGACCATCGAGCTGCCGGACGACCCGCGGATCGCCCCGCTGGTGCCGGACGAGGCATTGCTCGACTTCAAGCCGTCCCGCTTCACGGAAGGCCACCCGACCCCCATGTCTCAGGCGATCCCCTCGGTCGACGAGCAGGAACATTGACCGTTCTGGAGCTGGCCGGCATCTTCGCCTTCGCGGTGTCGGGCGCACTCACGGCGATCCGCAAGGACTTCGACGTCGTCGGGATCGTGCTGCTGGCGGGCATCACGGCCCTCGGCGGCGGGGTGGCCCGCGACGTCATCCTCGGCGCCACCCCGCCGGCCGCCTTCACCAGCCTGGGCTACTTCCTCATGCCCGTGGCCGCGGCGGCGATCACGTTCTTCGCCCACCCCGCGTTCGAGCGCCTCACCACCGCGGTGCTGGTCTTCGACGCCGCCGGCGTGGGGCTGTTCTGCGTTCTCGGCACCCTCAAGGCCCTCCCGTACGGGGTGGGACCGCTCCCGGCGGCGGCGCTCGGCGTGCTGACCGGGGTCGGCGGCGGGGTGCTGCGCGACGTGCTCGCCCGCGAGGTGCCGGCCCTGGTGCGGCCGGACGCCGAGCTCTACGCCGTGCCCGCGGTGGTGGGCGCGCTGATCGTGGCTGTCACCTGGGAGCTGGGCTGGTGGGCGCCGTGGATCGGGGTCGTGACGGTCGTGCTGATCTTCGCGTTCCGTGTCGTCGCGATGGCCCGGAAGTGGCGTGCGCCGACAGCCTGGCGCCGCTGACCGCGCCCTCGGCCGGCCCGGCGCCAACAGCAGGCCTTGATCGACGCGGCCCGTGAACACGACAGCGCCGCCGCGTCCGCCGCGAGCAACGAGTCACTCGTCGCCGCGGCGGAACGCATAAAGGCGCCTTAGTCCTGCAGCTTCCAGGCCGCCGGGCGGGTCACGCCGTCGGCGTTGCGGACGTTGGCCACCAGCAGGCCGGCGTCGGTCAGCTCGACGACGTTGCTGATCGTCCAGCCCGCGGGGGCGGTCAGCGCGGTGCGCACGCCGTTGTGCCACAGCGAGTAGCTCAGGGAGCCGTCCTCGCGCTCGGCCCGCACGATCACGCGCCCGCCCGAGGCCGCGGCGACGCCGGTCGAGGCGCGCTCGCCCTCGGCGTACGGGATGTTCTTGCCCTCGCCGGCGGGCGTCCAGTAAGCCGCCTGCTGGACGGCCTGGCCCGCGATGCCGCCGTCGGAGGCCAGCGCGTTCAGCGAGGACTGTGTCGAGTCGCAGGTCAGGCCGGCGAACTGGCCGCCCGTCTGGGTGGCCCGGCTCAGCACCACGTCGGTGCCCGGGACGCCGCCGACGTGCTTGACCAGCTGGAAGGCGACGGTGCCGCCCTCGTTGCTGTAGCCGCTGGAGACGACCGTGCCGTCCGGCAGGACCCGCGAGACGCAGGCGCTGCCCAGGAAGAACGAGCTGAACGGGGGCAGCCGCAGCGTGGCGCCGTCCTTCCACAGCACGGGCCGGGCCGTGGTGCCCTTGCCGATGCCGTCGGTCACCCACACCACCGCGGTCTGCGGGCCGCCGACCGAGGCCACCGTACGGCGGTAGCCGCTGTCGAGCTCGGGCGTGCCCCGCAGCGGGGTGCGGCTGCCGTCGCGGGCGACCAGGTCGGACTCGCCGGTGGGCTCGGTGCCGGCGGTGAACACGCCGAGGGTGCCGCGCGGGCCGACGGCGTCGACCCGGGTGCCGGGCACCAGCGTCGCGGAGAGGCCGCCGATCGACCAGCGCACCGCCCGCGAGGTGCCGTCGACAGTGGCCGAGCCGGCGGCCTCGCCGAGATCGGTCACGCCGGCGACCGTGGCCGTGGTCGCGCCCGCGGGCAGGGCGAGCGCCTGACGCTGCCAGGCCACACGCGGCAGCTTGGCCCAGCGCTGGGGACGGCCGTCGGCCGTGCCCGCGACGACGCCGAGCGGGGAGACGTCGACGGCGGTGACCGAGACGGCCCCGGCGGGCACCGGCAGCAGCTGACCGGCGACCGTGGGGGCGGCGGGGGCGGACAAGCCGCCGGCGAACACGAGCGGCACGGTGGCGGCCGCCAAGGCATTAATCATTGACGATATTTACCAGAGGATTCCGTTCCGTGGTGTCCTGCCCGAGGGAAGCCAGCAGGGCCAGCTTGTCGGCGTCGGCCGACCGGACGTCGGGGTGGAACACGATGAGCTGCAGGCCCTCGGTGCCGCCCACGGCCAGCCGCTCCCGGTTGAGGGTCATCTCGCCGACCTGCGGGTGGTTGATCTTGATCGGCGTGCCGATCTGCCCGCGTACGTCGTGCCGGCCCCACAGCTGCCGGAACCGGGGGCTGGCCAGCGACAGCTCCCCGGTGAGCTCGATGAACCGCGGGTCGTCGGTGTCGGTGCCCACCGCCTGCCGCAGGTTGGCCACGAAGCACTCGGTCACGTTCTTCCACTCCGGGTGCAGGGCCTGCACCGACGGGTCGAGGAACAGGTCGCGCAGCTGGTTG
The DNA here is from genome assembly GCF_016785085.1 of Paractinoplanes lichenicola. Taxonomy (GTDB): domain Bacteria; phylum Actinomycetota; class Actinomycetes; order Mycobacteriales; family Micromonosporaceae; genus Actinoplanes; species Actinoplanes lichenicola. The sequence goes on along the minus strand of NZ_JAENHO010000001.1, from coordinate 346,778 downwards.
CCACCGGCCGCGAAACGCGGGGTCAGCGCCCGGGCCAGGGGGTTGGAGGCCACGATGTCGAAGTAGCGGTCCTCGATGAAGGCCGGCTGGTCGAGCGAGTCGAGCAGCTTGAGGATGCCGGTCGGCGGCACCTCCTTGCGCGGCCGCCGGCGCCGCCGCCGGGGACCCTCGGCAACCAGCGACAACAGGTGCGCCCAGTGGTCGTCGTCGAGGCGCAGCACGCGGGCGATCGCCTCCAGCACCTGCACGGACGGGTGCCGGTCGCGGCCGCGCTCCAGCCGCAGGTAATAGTCGGCGCTGATGCCGGCCAGCATGGCGACCTCCTCGCGCCGCAACCCGGGCACGCGCCGCACGCCGACGTCGGGGATGCCCGCCTGCTCGGGGGTCACCAGCTCGCGCCGGGCCCGCAGGTACGACCCGAGGGCGTTCGTCGACTCGCTCACGGAACCAGCCTAGGTCGGCGGCCCGCGAACAGAGGGGGTCCTGTCACACCCCAGGCTGAGCAGGGCTCTGGGTGGGCCGCCCGGGCGTGCCTAGCGTTTGCCGCATGACCGTCACCTTGATCACCGGTGCCAACAAGGGCATCGGCTACGAGACCGCCAAGCAGCTGCTCGAGCTGGGCCACACCGTCTATGTCGGCGCTCGTGACCCCGAACGCGGCGAGAAGGCCGCGGCCGAGCTCGGTGCCCGTTTTGTCCAGCTGGACGTGACCGACGACGCCTCGGTGACCGCCGCCCTGGCCACGATCGGTGCCGCCGAGGGCCGGCTCGACGTGCTCGTGCACAACGCGGGCATCCTGGCCGCGGGGGAGACCGGCGGGCCGGCGGCGCTGCGCGCGTTCGACACCAACGCGGTCGGCATCGTCCGCGTCACCGAGGCGGCGCTGCCTCTGCTGCGCGAGTCGGACAACCCCAACGTAGTGACCGTGTCGAGCAGCATGGGCTCGTTCTGGGCGGTGACCAACCCCGAGCGGCCCGAGCACGGCCTGCCGCTCCCGCTCTACTCGGCGTCCAAGGCGGCCGCCACCATGCTCACCGTCCACTACGCCAAGTCCGAGCCGGGCATCAAGTTCAACGCCATCGAGCCCGGCGCCACCGCCACGGACATGACCGCCGCTTTCGGCATCGGCCGTCCGCCGCACGAGAGCGCCCGGACGGTCGTCCGCCTGGCCACCCTCGGCCCCGGCGGCCCGACCGGCACCCTCAGCGACGAGAACGGCGAGCTGCCCTTCTAGCGCTTACGCCGGTGTCGTCTGTGCCTTGCGCAGCATCCGCGTCTCCCTTCTCGTGGCGGGAAGCTTCGCCGGTCACTGTCTTCACACGGCCTCCGTTCGCTCTCGGTTGCAGTCCCTAGACTGTTCGATATGGACGGCGGCTTCGCGTTACGCCTGCTCGGCCCGTTCGAGGCCGGCTGCGACGACGAACCGGTCGACGTCGGCGGCCCCCGGCAGCGGGTCGTGCTGGCCCGGCTCGCGCTCGAGGCCGGGCGCACGGTCGTCGTCGAGCGCCTGGTCGACGCGGTGTGGGGCGAGCGCCCACCCGAGACCGCCCGCCGCCAGGTGCACACCGCGATCTCGGCGCTGCGGCGGCGGCTCGACGGCGTTCCGGGCTGGGGCTCGCTGCGCACCGAGCCGGCCGGCTATCGGCTCGACATCGACCCCACCCGGGTCGACCTGCTGCGCTTCGAGACCGCCGTCGGCGAGGCGCACCGGCTGCTCGGCGCCGACCGGCCGGGCGATGCCGTCCGGGCCTTCCGCGACGGGCTGGCGTTGTGGCGCGGGCCGGCGCTGGCCGGGCTGGGCGACCGGCTCGGGGCGCACGCCGCCCGGCTCGAAGAGGCCCGGCTGGCCGCGCTCGAGGAGTGCCTCGACCACGAGGCCCGCAACGGCGGCGGGCCGCGCACGCTGGCCGACCTGACCCAGGCCCACGCGGAGCACCCGCTGCGCGAGCGGTTCACGGCGGCACTGATGCTCGCGCTGAGCCGGGCGGGCCGGCAGAGCGAGGCGCTGGCCGCCTATCGGCGCACGGCCGAGGCGCTCTCGGGCGAGCTCGGCGTCGACCCGGGGCCGCTGCTGGAACGACGGTTCACCGAGATCCTGCGGGCCGACCTCGACCCGGAGCCGCCGGCCCCGGCCTGGACGGCCCCGCTGCGGCAGCTGCCGGCCTCGGTGCCCGCGCTGATCGGCCGCGATCGCGAAGTGGCGGCCCTCGACTCCGCCGCGTTCGGCCAGGCCGCGCCGGGCCGGCCCGCGATCGTCGTGCTGGGCACGGCGGGGATCGGGAAGAGCACCCTGGCCGTCGCCTGGGCCCACCGCGTCGCCGAGCGCTACCCCGACGGGCAGCTCTACGCCGACCTGCGCGGGCACGACACCCTGCACCCGCCGCTGCGGGCGGGCGACGTGCTGCACCGGTTCCTCGAGGCGCTCGGGGTGCCGGCCGAGCGCATTCCCGGCGACGAGGAGGGCCGGGCCGCGCAGTTCCGCAGCATCGTCGCCGGTCGCAAGCTGCTCCTGCTGCTCGACAACGCCCGCGACGAGGAGCAGATCCGCCCGCTGCTGCCCGGCGCTCCCGGCAGCCTGGTGCTGGTGACCAGCCGCACCGAGCTGACCGGCCTGGTGGCCGGGGGCACGGCCACGCCGCTGACCTTGGGCACGTTCGACGCCACCCGGTCGCGGGCGCTGCTGGCCGAGCGGCTCGGCGCGGACCGGCTCACCACGGATCCCGGCGCCACCGACGAGGTGATCCGGCGCTGCGCCGGGTTGCCGCTCGCCCTGGCCGTGCTGGGGGCTCGGGCCCTGGCCACGCCGGACAGGTCGCTCGGCACCCTCGCCCGCGAGCTGGCGGCGGCCGGCCCGCTCGAGGTGCTCGACGCCGGGCTGCCCGCCTTCGACGTGCGCTCGGTGCTGTCCGTCTCGTACGCGGCGCTCGGCGAGGAGGCCGCACGCCTGTTCCGGCTCTTCGGGGCGCACGCCGGGCCCGACCTCACCGTGCCGGCCGCGGCTGCCCTCAGCGACCGGCCGCCGGTGGTCGTGACGCGGGCGCTGCGCGAGCTGACCCGCGGGCATCTGGCCACCGAGCACGAGACCGGGCGGTTCGCGCTGCACGACCTGCTGCGGGCGTACGCGCGGGAGATCGGGCACGCCGACCACCGGCCCGCGCTGCGGCGCCTGCTCGACTACTACCTGGCCACGGCGTACGCGGGAAGTGTCTGCACCGCTCGCCGCCTGGCCCGGGTGGTGCTGCCGGTGCCGGTGAGCGCCGGAACCTTCCGCGACGGCGACGAGGCGCTCGCCTGGTTCGGGACCGAGCAGGCCAACCTGGACGGGCTGCCCGCCCGCGCCCGCGACGCCGGCCTGCCCGGGCACGCGTGGCGGCTGGCCTGCGCGATCGGCATCAGCCTGCACTGGCGCGGCCACTGGAAGGACGCGATCGTGCTGCACCAGACCGAACTGGAAGCCACCGCCGACCCGTACGGCCGGCAACAGCTGCACTACGGTCTGGGCTGCATCTATCAGGCGTACGGGTTCGCGCCCGAGGCGTCCCGGCATCTGGGGCGGGCCCTCGCGCTGGCGCAGGAGCGCGGCGACACCGGGGCGGCGGCGGACGCGCGCCTCGACGTCGGCAACGTGCTCTTCGAGGGCGGCGACAAGGCGAAAGCGATCGCTCATGCGCGGACGGCGCTGGCCTACTACCGCGAGCACGGTGAGGTGATGGGCGAGGCCGGTGCGCTCAACGCGCTCGGCTGGTTCCAGGCCGGCTCCGGAGACTTCCGCGGCGGTCTGGAGCTGTGCGAGCAGTCGCTGGCCCGGCTGCACGCGAGCGGTGCGGACGACCCGGTCGCGGAGGCGGCGGTGATCGACAGCATCGGGCTCTGCCGCAGCGGCCTGGGCGACCATGACGCCGCGATCGAGGAGTACCGCCGGGCGGCCGAGATCATCGGACGCCGGGCGAGCCGGCACCGGCTGCACATCGCCATCGTGACCGGCCTGGCCGAGGCCTACCGGGCGGCCGGACGCGAGACTGCGGCCACCCGCGAGTTCGAGCGGGTGGCCGCGCTGCGCGAGTCGCTCGGACTCGGCTAGCTCTTGCCGCGCAGGGCCTGGATCAGGAACCACAGGCCGCCGAGGGCGCCCGGCAGCGCGATCAGGTAGGCGGCCCACCACACGCCGTCGGCCTGCCAGCCGAGGAAGGCCCGCACGGCGAGGCTGATCCCGACCAGGATGCCGATGATCTGCGCCGGGCGGGTCCGCCAGAACGGGTCCTTGCGCACCGGCTCACCCTCCTGCACCCGGCGGGCGTATTCCTCGACCGGGCCGAGGTCGCCGCCCCGCGCCCGGGCCTCGCGGGTCAGCTCGGCGGCCCGCTCCGGGGTCAGGTCGTAACGGCCGATCAGCAGCCCGTGCAGGCGCTCGAAGTAGTCGCCCTTCGGCTCCGGGGTGCGGCGCCGCCGCGGCGAGGGTCCGCGCAGCTGCAGGGCCACGGCCACCGCGGCGACTCCGGCGACGGCCAGGACCGGCAGGTCGAACAGGTGCTCGCGGGGCAGGGTGGTGAACGCGGTCGCCGTGCCCAGCACCAGCAGCGCCGCCGCGGCCCAGGCGAACTTGACCAGGTGGGGCCGGCCGGAGGCGCGTACGGCCTTGGGCACCGCACCCGCCCAGAAGAAGGTGACCAGCAGCAGCACGCTGCCCGTCAGGCCGGCCGCGGTGGCCGGGAACGTCCAGGTGCGGTCGATCGCGGCGAACAGCAGCACCACCGGGATCACCACGCCCGTCACCACGAGCAGCTGGCCACCCAGGTAGTCGCCCGGGGTCATGCCCTCGCGGTCGACCGGGTCGCGCAGCTCGGCGGGCACGTCGGCGGCCGCCCGGACGGCGAAATCGCGGGGCTCACCGAACGCCTCGTAAGGGCTTTCCCCCGTACGGGCGCAGTGATCCTTGACGTTCTCGATGATCGGGGTGGCCTCGTGGTAGCGGACCCCCTGGTCGCTGAGCGCGATCCGGGCCGGCAGTTCCCAGGACTCGAAAGTGACGGTCATGACTCAAAGTGTGGCCGTGACCAGGCCCTCCGGGCGTCTGCCGACCAGCGGAAACGACCTCTAACTTTCGTTGATGCTCAGCCGTCGAGCAGCCCGGTGCGCTGGGCCAGCATGGCCGCCTGCACCCGGTTGTCCACCTCGAGCTTGGCGAACACGTGATAGACGTGCGTCTTCACGGTGCCCTCGGAGACGAACAGCTGCTTGCCGATCTCGGCGTTCGACAGGCCCTGGGCCAGCCGGATCAGCACCTCCCGCTCGCGCTCGCTGAGCGTGCCGACCTTGGCCAGCTCCTCGGTCGGGCGCGCGGCCGGAGCCGGCAGCCGTTCGAGCACCTGCCGGGTGATCTTCGGCGAGAGGTAGGCGTTGCCCGCCGCGGCGGCCCGGATCGCGTACTCCAGCTCGTCGGCCGCGGACTCCTTGAGCAGGAACCCCGCCGCCCCGGAGGCCAGCGCCTGCGCCACGTAGTCGTCCTGGCCGAACGTGGTCAGCACGACGACCCGTACGGCGGGAGCGAGCTTGCGGATCTCGCGCAGCGCGGCCAGGCCGTCCAGCACCGGCATCTGAATGTCGAGCAGCGCCACGTCGGGCCGGTGCCGCACGGTCAGGTCGATCGCGGCCCGGCCGTCGGTCGCCTGCGCGATCAGCTCGATGCCGGCGGCCGGCCGCAGGATCGCGTCGATCGCCGTCCTGATCAGCGAGTCGTCGTCGGCCAGCAACACCCGCAACGGTTCGGTCATGACGGCTCACCCCGGATGATCTGTTTGTCGGCCAGCTTGCCGTCGGTGAAGCAGAACCGGTAACTCAACTCGCCGGACTCCTCGCGCAGTTGTTCCGTCAGCGACGCCGGATATTCGACACAGCCGTCCTTCGTCTCGGTCGCGGCCTCCGGGTCCGGCAGCATCTCGCGCACCTCGGCCTCGGGCGCGCCGACCCGTACGGCGTCGTACTTCTCGCGGTCCACGACCGTGAACGCGGTGAGCAGCCAGACCCCGGCCACGCACAACGCCAGGAAGGCGACGACCGACAGCGTCGTCGCGATCAGCACGAACCGGGACCGGCGGCGGTGCCGGTCGATCACCTCGGCGAAGTCCTGCCGGTCGGGCGCCGCCGGGGGAGGAGTGGCGGCGTCGTCGGCGAGGTGGGGCAGCGTGGCCGCCACGCGGTAACCGCCGTCCGGCGTCGCCCCGTGATAGAGCATGCCGCCGGCGATCCGGACCCGCTCGGCCAGCCCCAGCAATCCCTGCCGGCTGGTGGCCCGCACGACCCGCTGCCCGGGCGTGTTGGTGACGGCGGCGATCAGGGCGTCGGCCTCGTACCGCAGCAGCAGCGTGATCGCGCCGCCCTGGGCGTGCCGCAACGCGTTGGTCAGACCCTCCTGGATGACCCGGTACGCCGCATGCTCGGTCATCGACGCCTGCGGCCGGGGCTCGCCCTCGCGGACCAGCTGCACCTGCGCGCCCGACGACCGTGCCTGCTCGGCCAGCTCGTCGAGGCCGGTCAGGGGGCGTACGGAGGATTGGGGGTCGTCCTGGCCGAGCAGCCCGAGAATCTGGCGCAGCTCGGTCATCGCCGCCGACGAGGTCTGCCGTACGAGGTCTGCGGTCTCGGCTCGTTGCTCGTCGTCGGCGGTGCGCAGCATGCCCGAATACAGCGAGATCAGGGTCAGCTTGTGCCCCAGCGAATCATGCATGTCGCGGGCGATGCGGGCGCGCTCCCGGGACTGCGCCTGCCGGGCGATCTCCTGCTGCTGACTGTGCAGCTGCACGTTGCGGCCGTGCATCGCGTCGAGCAACGTGCGCCGCCGCCGCACCAGCCGCGCCACCCCGGCCGGCAACACCGCCAGCACGGCGAACAGCAGCGACCCGAGCACTGCCCAGTCGATGCCGAGCGTCTCCTCCCAGAAGATCGAGGCCAGGAAACAGACCCAGGCCACCCCGAGCCCGACGGCGACCTGCCACCAGCGGGCCACGCGATAGGCGACCGAGGCGCTCAGGAAGACCAGCAGCAGACTGCTCGGCCCGCCGGTGGCCAAACCGACCACGGCCGCGGCGATGTAGGCGGCCAGCGGATACCTCAGGCGCAGCACCATCAGCACCGGCGTGGTCACCCCGACCAGCCAGGGCGCGAGCGGGAACCAGGCGGCGGCGACCGAGGGGAACACCGCGCCGAACGTCACCAGGGCGACGACGCCGACCTCGTAGGTCAGGCGCCACGCCCCGTGCTGTCTGTACCAGCGGGCGATCACCGACATCATCGCCCCACAGTGTGACGGCGAGATCATTCGGGGATCGTCAGGGGGTTCTTCTTGACGAGCTTGCCGCCGGCGAAACAGAACCGGAACAGCTCGTCACCCTCGCCCTGGATCGGCTTGATCGGGTGATAGGCACACTTCGCGTCGGCGGGCAGACCGTTGCGGGTGGGATCGCCGGGGTAGAGGTCCTCGTCCTTGAGGTCGGTGAGCGGGTCGGGGAGGGCGGCGCGGACTGTTGCCTCGGCGGCGCCGACCTTTTGGGCGTCGAACTGCTCCTGGGTGACGGCGGCGTTGACGAGCTCCTTGCCCAGACCGAACGCCTGGTAGACGAACCAGCCGACGCCGCCGCAGAAGACGACCAGGATGACGGCGATGACGATGAATGCTTTCTTCATGCCACCAGCCTGGCCAAAATCGCCGCCGACATCGTCAGGGCATCGACAGACCTTGGCCTACAACGAAAGTTGGAGCGGTGGCTCGGCTTGGTGACTCACCGGCGCTCGTTGCATTTGAATGAGATTACTCTGGTCACCCTTTGTTTTTGGTCGCGGTGGCCCCTCGATGCCGTTTTCAGGCTTCGGCTGAGTAAAACTCATCATTCGGTGGTCACGGCCAAAGACTTATGTCCCTAAGAGCAGAATCCCGCGGCTGAGCGGCCCGTTCTGTCCCGATCTGAGCTCTACCACAGCACAGCGAGTTTTACTTAGCCGCAGCCTGATAACGGCCGCGAGTGGTCACCGCAGCCACCGCCGGACCGGGACCAAAGTAACCAATAAGCCGCTGGCCGCGCGGTTTCCGCCAAGCGCGACCGGTGAAATGCAACGAGCGCAAGCAAGCAACCACGCGAAACCTCAGTCGCCCTTGATCAGCGCAACCAATTCAGCCGTAACCTCATCCGGCCGCTCCACATGCGGCGAGTGCCCACAGTTCTCGTAAACAACCTCACGGAAATTCCCGTAACGCACCAACACCGCCCGGGTCTGCCCCACCATCGGCTGCGGCGGGCATTCCTCGGCCCCCGGCCATCCCGGCACCGCGCCGAGCGAGCCCAGATAGGCCAGGTCGAACAGCGAAGTGTCGGAAACGATGGCGTCCCGATCCCCCCGCACCCAGACGATGGGCGGCTTCGACGCCACCTCGACCAGGCCGGCGGCCACGTTGAAGTGGTTCGGCGCCATCGTGTTGAGCACGCCCCGGTCGCCCGGCCCGACACCGGGCCAGCTCTCCACCGGGGTCCCGTCGCCCGGATAGTTGTCGTCCCCGATCGCCGTGCTCAATACGGTGTCGAGCAACAACTCCTCGTCCTCGCCGAGCGACCCCGGATCGGCGACATAGGCGGACCGCAGAACCGACAGAGGGCTGGTCGGCGAGTCGGCAGAGCGGTCCCCGGCCTGAATACGGGCCACGAAATCCGGGTTGGCAGTCCCGCCCCCGGTTCCCGCGAAATCAGCCGTGGTCGGGGTTCCGGCCAGATCCCGGGTCCCCCCAAACCCGTACGGGCTGAGGGGTGCCTCTAACAAGACGGACGAGAACCGGTCGGGCCGATCGATGAGCATCTGCATCACGACCCCGCAGCCCATGGAATGCGCGGCGACGACAACCGGCCCACCTCGCGGAAACAGGCTGCGATCGTCGAGCAGCGCCGCCACGTCATCGGCAAAATCGCCAAGCCCACGCGTAGCGTCGACCGGCGCGGTCTCGCTGCGCCCATAGCCGCGCAGGTCCGGCGCGACCACCCGGACGCCGTCGGGCAGCCGCCGGATCAGCGGCGCCCAGAAGTCGGCCGACGAACAGTTGCCGTGCACCAGCAGCACCGGAGTGCCGTCCTCGGGGCCGCCGACCAGGACGTTCTGGGCGATACCGCGGGCCTGGACGCGAAGATCACGGGTCTCCATCGGCCGATCCTGACACACACTGGCCGGGGACGGGCCCGTCGTCATAGGTTCGGATCATGACGACGACACGAGTGGTCGCGCTCGACCTGTCCGGACGGACAGCCATGGTCACCGGCGGGGCCAGCGGGATCGGCCGGGCCTGCGCCGAGCGGCTGGCCGAGGCGGGGGCCGAGGTGCTGGTCGTGGACGTCGACGAGGCGGCGGCGTACCGGGCCGATCTTTCCGACCCCTCGGCGATCGATGCCCTGCCGGCGAACGTCGATGTGCTGGTCAACAACGCCGGGCTGCAGTTCGTCGCGCCCCTGCCCGAGTTTCCGCCCGAGCGCTTCACACACATCCAGCGGGTCATGGTCGAGGCGCCGTTCCGGCTGGCCCGCCGCGTGCTGCCGCACATGTACGAGCGCGGCTGGGGGCGGATCGTCAACATCTCGTCGGTGCACGGGCTGATCGCCTCGCCGTACAAGTCGGCCTACGTGACGGCCAAGCACGGCCTGGAAGGGCTGTCGAAGACGATCGCGCTCGAGGGCGCCGGCCGCGGGGTCACCTCCAACTGCGTCAACCCCGCCTTCGTCCGCACGCCGCTGGTCGACAAGCAGATCGCCGACCAGGCCGCGGCCCACAACATCGAAGAGTCCGAGGTCATCGAAAAGATCATGCTGGAACGTACGGCCATCAAACGCCTGATCACCCCCGAGGAGGTGGCCGAGCTCGTGGCCTACCTGTGCACGCCCGCGGCCGAGCTGATCACCGGCGCGTCGATCGCGCTTGACGGCGGCTGGACGGCGCACTGATGCAAGAGCTCGAGTTCCCCGTACGGGGTGGAACGCTGCGCGGCGTGCGCTGGCCCGGCGACGGCCCGGTCGTGCTGGCCGCCCACGGCATCACCGCCAACGCCCTGTCCTTCGCCGCCGTGGCCTCGTCGTTGGCCGGGCGGGTCGAGTTGATCGCCCTGGACCTGCGCGGACGGGCTCGCAGCGGTGACCTGCCCGGCCCGTACGGGATGGCCGCGCACGTCGCCGACCTGATCGCCGTGACCGACCACCTCGGGCTCGACAAGGTCACGCTGGCCGGCCACTCGATGGGCGGCTTCGTCGTGGCGGCGACGGCCGCGGCCCACCCCGGCCGGGTCAACGGCGTGCTGCTCATCGACGGCGGCGTCACGATCCCCGCCCCGCCCGGCGCCGACGTCGACGAGGTGCTGACCGCCGTCGTGGGTCCCGCGATCCGCCGGCTCGGCATGACGTTTCCCGACGAACAGGCCTACCTGAATTTCTTCCGCGCCCACCCCGCCCTGCGCGCCGACTGGTCACCGGCCGTCGCCGCGTACGTCGCCCGCGACCTGACCGGCGCCCCGCCTGACCTGCGCTCGTCGTGCTCCCTGGAAGCCGTACGGGCCGACGCCACCGACACGCTGATCGACCGCACCACGGTCGACGCCGTTCATCACTTGAAATGCCCCGCCCGCCTGCTCTGGGCCGAACGCGGCCTGCAAAACCAAACCCCCGGCCTGTACGAGAATCCGGCCCTGGCCTTCCCGACCGAGCTGGTCCCGGACGTCAACCACTACACGATCCTGTTCGCCCCGCGCGCCGCCGCCCTGGTCGCCGATCGGATCGTGGAACTGGCCCTTTCGTGACAGCCGCCGTGCCTACTGCTGGTTGAGCGGTTGGGCCGGCGGATGGTCGGGCCACGGCACCGCGTACGCCTGCTCGGCCCCCGCGGTGATGCGGGCGTAGCGCAGCAGCTCCCGCACGATGCCCGCGTTGCCCATCGCCCAGCCGGCCAACGGTTCCAGGTCACTGGGCGTCTCGCGATGCTCGAAGTTGGACCAGCGCACGCCGCCGGCGTCGACAGTGGCGCGCTTGACGAGGTCGTCGACCAGCGTATGGGCGAAGTCGAGCGGCTCACCCAGCTCGACGTGCCGGTCGAGAGCCAGCGCCAGCACACCGGCGGTCCCGCAGCAACGGCCGCTGTTGTCCCAGAAGCCGGGCCGCAGGCGCTGGGGGAGTCCGCTGCGCGTGACCGTATGCCAGCACCGGTCGGCGAGCGCGGCCCAGACGTCGTCCCCGGTCGCTGTGGCTTGCGTGGCGTCCGCGGTCAGCGTGCCGAGCAGCCGGAACACCTGGGCGTCGCCGGCCGGGCCGTTGCACCAGCCGTAGCTGTAGCGCTCGATCAGGTCGGGCCGATGCTGCGGATCGGAGTGCGGCACGAGAAAGCCCGATGGCCCGGCCTCGTCGCGGGATACCACATCGGCCGCCCCCGCCATCGCCATCTCGACCATGTCGTCTCGCCCGGCTGCCGCGCCGACGGCGGCCAGGGCGTAGACGATGCCCAGCGTGCCGTGGGCGATGTGGTGGGAGCGGGCTGGGCTGGGCCGCACCGCCCAGTTGACGCCGCCGGGGGTCGGGTCGGCGGTCTCGAGATAGGGCGTCACCGCGAGGACGGCCAGGTCGAGATCGCCCGCGTGCAGCGCCCCGAGTCCGATGCCCGCGTTGCCGAAGAGCAGTTCGAACATGTCACCCCAGCCCCGTCCGTCGAACCGGGCTCGCACCTGGCTCAGCGCGCCCTCGGCCGTCCGCGCCGCTTTCTCGTCGCCGAGCTCGCGGTGCACCGCACGTAGGGCGACCGCCTCCCCGGTCAGGCCGAAATACAGCGAGCAGTCTTCCCCGCCGCCGCCCAGGTTCGCGGCGGCGCGCAGGGCGGCTTCGCCGTACCGGTCATCGCGGAAGTGCCGCCGGGCCTCCAACAGCGCGAGTACGATCCCCGCCCCGCCGCTGTAGAGCGACCGATCCCCGACGTCGGCCGCGGCGACCATCCACTCCAGAGCGCCCGCACTCAAACTCTCGACGTCCATGCGTCCATGACATCAGATCACTCCGCGCCGAGCCGACCGGCGACGGGCCGCTCCGCGCCGGGCTGGCGGGCAACGTGCCGCGCCGAGCCGGCGGGCAACGGGCCGCTCCGCGTCGAGCCGTTCGGCAACGAAAAAGCGCTCCCCGCTGGGCCGTCCGGTTGCGGAGGCGGCGAGAGGCTCAGGCTTTGGCCCCGTCGAGGGTGACGCCCGTGAGGTCGGCCAGGGCGGCGAGCAGCTCGTTCTGGAAGTCGGCCCGTGCGGCAGCGGGGTGTGGGTTCTGGCGGCGCTGGTGATACCAGTAGCCGCCGGTTGTCAGGGCTCTTGGGTCGTCGCTCGTGGCCAGCCATTCCTGGGTGAGGTGGCCGAGGCGCAGGTCGTCGGGGGCGCCGGGGCCGCCCATCCGGGTCGGCACCCAGCCCGGGTCGACGGCGTTGCTGAGCACCTCGGGCCACAGCCGGGCCACCGCGAGGGCGAGCGTGGTGACGTACAGCTTGCTGTCGGAGTAGGAGCCGTGCCCGCTGAGCGCGCGCAGGTCGTCCCGGCCGCCGCGGTGCATGCCGCTGGTCAGATAGACGAGCCGCCGCGGCCGGTGGATCAGGGCGGTGAGCACGTACGGCGCGACGGCGTTGACCGCGATCATCGGCCCGCTGGGGTAGACGCCCGCGTTGTGGATCACCACGTCGACCGGACCGAGCCGGTTGACCTGGTCGGCCACCGACCGCGTCTCGTCCGCGTCGGCCAGGTCACCCACGACGACTGAAGCGTCCAGGTCCTCGACGGCGCTCCGCCGCTTCTCGTTGCGGACGTGAACGACGACCTTGTGCCCCTCGCCCAGCAGGACCTCGGCGGTGGCCCGCCCCAGCCCGTCGGCCGAGCCGGTGATGAAGACATGTGCCATACGATCTAGTCTGCGCCGTACCTCCGGACCGCGCGGCGGGCCAGCGACATGCGATGCACCTCGGACGGCCCGTCATAGATGCGGAACGGCCTGATCTCGCGGGCGATGCGGGCCACCGGCAGGTCGGTCGAGACGCCTGCGCCGCCGCACAGTTGCATCGCGCGGTCGGCCACCCGGTCCAGGGCCTCGGCGCCGAAGACCTTGGCCAGGGATGTCTCCTCGCGGGCCGGCTTCCCCTCGTCGAGGGCCCGGCACGCCGTCATCAGGAGGGCCCGGGTGGCGGCCAGGTCGATCTCGTTGTCGGCGATCATCTGCTCCGCCATGCCCAGGCTGGCCAGCGGTTTGCCCCACGCCGACCGGGAAGCGGCGTAGGCGACCGCCGCCTCGTGGGCCCGTTGGGCCGCGCCCAGCCACCGCATCACGTGCGTCATCCGAGCCGGCCCGAGCCGCACCTGGGCGTACCGGAAACCCTCGCCGTCCGCGCCCAGCACGTCGTCCGGCCCGACCCGTACGTCTTCCAGCGACAGCTCGCAATGCCCGCCCAGCATCGACTTGTCCATCGTCGTCACGTGCCGGACCAGGCGGATCCCGGGGCGGTCGGCCGCCATCAGGAACATGGTGGCGCCGGCCGCCGTACGGGCCATGACGATCAGGAAGCCGGCCCCGTCGGCCCCGGTGATGAACTTCTTGCGGCCGTTGATCACCCAGCCGCCGGGAACGGTTTCCGCGCTCGTCTGCAGGGCGCTGGGGTCGGAGCCCGCGCCCGGCGGTGGCTCGGTCATCGCGAACGCCGACCGCACCGACCCGCGGGCCAGCGGTTCCAGATAGCGCGCCCGCTGAGCCTCGGTCGCGATCTGGTCGAGCAGGTGCACATTGCCCTCGTCGGGCGCGTTGATGTTGAGCGCCATCGGCCCGAACAGCGAGCGCCCGGCCGCCTCGAAAACCGGCGCACGCTCGACCATGCCCAGACCCAGGCCCCCGTACGCGGTGGGAGCGTGCGGGGCGAAGATCCCCTCCTGGCGCGCGCTCGCCTGCAGCGACAGGCGCAGCTCCTCGCCGCCGGCCGCCGCGACATCGCCGTCCGATTCGTCCTCGACGGGGATGACAACAGCGTCGATGAAGGCCCGCACCTGGGCCGTCAGGGCACTCACCGGTTGTGTCGATCTCGTTGCGAAAAAGTTTCCGGGAGTGTTGCTTATCACGTTCATGGAGGTCCACACTCCTACCTACCGAGCGATCGCTCGGGCCGTACCACTCTGATACGGACGGGAAGGGCGCGTCAATGGCGACGGAGACACATCAAGCCATGACAACCGAAGTCACGGCGGAGGCCACGTTCGCCGCCTGGCTCGACCGATTCACCGCGGCGCTCGAGGTCGCCGATGCCGCGGGCACGGCCGCACTGCTCGCCGCGGACTGCTGGTGGCGCGACCTGCTCGCGCTGACGTGGGACCTGGGCACGTACCGGGGCCGCGAGGACGTGGCGGCGATGCTGACCGAGCACCTCACCCCCGGCTCCTTGACGAACATCGCGCTGGTCACCGAGTTCGGCCCCCGCTTCCAGGGCGACACCGTCGAGGGCTTCCTGACGTTCGAGACCCCGCTCGGGTTCGGCCGGGCCGCCGTACGGCTGCGGTCTGAGAATGACGAATGGGTCGCCTGGACCCTGATGACCGAGCTCGACGATCTGCGCGGCCACGAGCGCCGGATCGGCCCGCACCGGTCGAAAGGGCCAAGACACGAGCCCTCCCGTACGAGGAACTGGCGCGACGACCGCGAGGAGCACGTCCGCTACGAGGGCACCGACCCCGACGTGGTCGTCATCGGCGCCGGTCAAGGTGGGCTCGCCGTCGCCGCCAACCTGGGGCTGATGGGCGTGGACACGCTGATCCTGGAGAAGAGCGAGCGGGTCGGCGACGGCTGGCGCAAGCGCTACCACTCGCTGGTGCTGCACGACCCGGTTTGGGCCGACGCGCTGCCGTACCTGCCGTATCCGGAGTCGTGGCCGGTCTACTGTCCCAAAGACAAGATCGCCGACTGGTTCGAGTCGTACGCCGCGGCCATGGAGCTCAACGTCTGGACCTCTTCCGAGCTGACCTCCAACGAGTTCGACGAGACGACCGGCCGCTGGACGCTGCGGGTGAGCCTGCCCGGCGGCGAGCGGGTGCTGCACCCGCGCGACGTCATCCTGGCCACCGGCGCCGCGGGCGAGCCCAACGTCCCCGACGTGCCGGGCCGCGACGACTATCAGGGCACCAGCTATCACTCCAGCCGGCACTCCGCGGGCGGCCGCTGGGCGGGACGTAAGGCCGTCGTGGTCGGCGCGTGCAACAGCGGCCACGACATCGCGCAGGACCTGTACGAGGCGGGCGCCGACGTCACTCTCGTCCAGCGCTCATCGACGCACATCATCAGCCAGGAACACGGCATCCCGGCCATCTTCGGCAGCAACTTCGTCGAGGGCGGCCCGCCCACCAAGTACGCCGACCTGCTCGCGGCCGGCACCCCGTGGCCGCTCGTGCTCGAGATGGCCAAGGAGGGCGTCAAGGACACCGCCCGCAAGGACGCCGACCTGCTGGCCCGGCTCGACGCGGCCGGCTTCCAGCGCAACGACGGGCCCGACGGCACCGGGCTGATGGGCTACGCGCTCGCGTACGGGGGTGGCTACTACATCGACGTGGGCGCGTCGGGGCTGATCGCCGACGGGAAGATCAAGATCGCCCAGGGTTCCGGGCTGGCCGGGTTCACGCCCGACGGCATCCGGCTGGAGGACGGCCGCACCCTGGAGGCCGACCTCGTCGTGCTCGCGACCGGTTACCGGAACATGCGCGAGACGGCCCGCCGGCTCTTCGGTGACGGCGTCGCCGACCGGCTCCCGCTGGTCCTCGGCATCGGTGAGGACGGCGAGATCGGCGGACTCTACCGGCGTACGGGTCACCCCGCGTTCTGGTACATGGGCGGCCCGCTCGCCTGGGTCCGCATCTACTCCAAGCACCTCGCACTCCAGATCACCGCGAAGCACGCGGGGATCCAGCCGGAGTAACCGCCTTTTCGCGCACCCGCCGCGGTCTTTGTCAGGCCGCGGCGTGATCCCCCATGCCCTCGCACCGAGGAGTCAGCTCATGAAACGCACCTTTGGAGCCATAGCCTGCGCCAGCCTTCTTCTCGTCTCGGCCTGCGGTAACGGAGATTCGGACCCGTCCGGCACCGCCTCCGGCGACGGGCCGAAGCTCGTCTACTTCATGGCCCCCAACACCACCCCCACCCGCTACATCCAGCAGGACGGCCCGGCGTTCGAGAAGGCCATCAAGGCCCTGGACCCGAGCGTCGAGGTCAAGTTCGTCAACGCCGGCGGCGACTCCAACCAGCAGCTCGCGCAGGCCAACGCGGCGATCGCGGCCGGGGCCAAGGCGCTGGTCGTGGTGGCGGCGGACCCCAACACCAGCGCCGGTCTGCTGCAGCAGGCGGAGATGGCCAACGTGCCGGTCATCGGCTACGAGAACCCGCCGGTCAAGGGCAAGCTGTACGCCCAGGTCATCTTCGACCCCGAGAAGGTCGGCGAGCAGCAGGCCACCTACTTCGCTTCACAAGTGGCCGGCGGCAAGCTGGGCGCCAAGCCGGTCAAGGTGGCCCGCCAGTACGGCAACAAGGGCGACGTCTATACGACCCAGATGCTGGCCGGGCAGAACAAGGTGATCGAACCGCTCATCCAGAGCGGCGACATCCAGGTCGTCTGCGAGGACTACATCAAGGACTGGGCGCCCGACAACGCGACCAAGGCCACCGAGCAGTGCCTGACCAAGACGCAGAACGGGGTCGGCGCGTTCTTCGGGTTCTACGACGGCATCACGGCCGGCATCATCGCGGCCCTCAAGGACAAAAACCTCAAGACGCCCGTGTACGGGGGTCAGAACCCCGAGCTGACCGGCCTGCAATACATGCTCACCGGCGACCAGCAGGACAACGTGCTCAAGGCGTTCTCGGTCGAGGCGGACGGGGCGGCCAAGATCGCGCTGGCCGCGGTCAAGGGCGAACAGCCCCCGGCCGACCTGGTCAAGGACACGATCGACAACGGCGCGATGCAGGTGCCCACGGCCAAGCTCGAATCCACGCTGATCCACCTCGAGGACGGCAAGGACCCCGGCGACGCCGTGCAGAAGGCGGTCGACCTCGGCATCTTCACCTGGGCGCAGATCTGCGTGGGCCCGGCCGAGGGCACCGAGACCTGCAAGACCCGCAACAAGTAGCCGCTTTCATCAGGGTGGCCGGCCCGCGTCGGCCACCCGTGCGGGGAGGACACCATGAGTCTGCTCGAGCTCACCAATATCTCGAAACACTTCGGCGGCGTACGGGCTCTGCACGACATCGACATGACCGTGGACCAGGGTGAAGTGGTCGCGCTGATCGGCGACAACGGGGCCGGCAAGTCGACCCTCGTCAAGATCGTGTCCGGGGTGGAGTCGCCGGACAGCGGGGAGATCCGGGTCCGCGGCGAGAGCGCCCGCCTGGTCTCACCCCGCGCGGCGGCCGAGGCGGGGATCCGTACGGTGTTTCAGGATCTGTCCCTGTGCGACAACCTGGACGCCGTTCAAAATCTGTTCCTCGGCCAGGAGCGGTCCGGCTCGGTGCTGACCGGCCGCCGCATCCGCCGGCACGTCATGGAGGAGCAGGCGCAGCGGATCCTCGAGTCGCTGTCGGTCAAGCTGCGCTCGCTGCACACGCCGGTCGTCGCGCTCTCGGGCGGCCAGCGGCAGGGCATCGCGATCTGCCGCGCCCTGATCAGCGACCCGGCCGTGGTGATCCTCGACGAGCCGACCGCGGCCCTCGGCGTCTCCCAGCGCGGTGAGGTGCTCGACCTGATCGGCCGGCTGCGCGAGCAGGGCCGCGGCGTGGTCGTCATCTCGCACGACATGAAGGACGTCCGGCACATCGCCGACCGCGTGGTGGTGCTGCGCCTGGGCACCAAGGTGGCCGAGTTCCGCCGCGGCGAATACACACCGTCCGACCTGGTCAGCGCGATGACCGGCGCACACGAGGAAGGCGGGGACCTGTGAGCGTCGCGACCGAGACTGCCGCCCGTACGCCCGCGAGCCGGGTCATCGAATTGGCCGGCCGGGGCCACCGCAGCATTCCCGTGCTGGTAGTGCTGGCCATCATCTGGGCGGTGTTCTACAGCCAGAGCTCGGCCTACCTGAGCTTCCGCAACATCACGAACCTGACCCTGCAGATCGCCACCACCGCGATCCTGGCCCTGGGCGTCGTCTTCGTCCTGCTGGTCGGCGAGATCGACCTCTCCTCGGCCGTACTCTCCGGCGTCTGCGCGGCGATCGCGGCCGGCCTGGCCGTCAACAGCGGCCTGCCCCTGCCCGTGGCCATCGCGGTGGCGATCGCCTCCGGCATGGCCATCACGCTCATAGAAGCGCTGGTCATCACGTTCGGCGTACCGTCATTGATCGTCACCCTGGGCGGCATGGTCATCCTGCAAGGCCTGATCCTCGTGGTGCTGCCGCCCGAGTTCACCGTCAGCGTGGCCGGCACGTCCTTCGCCAAAATCGCCAGCACGGCCGTCCCCGCCGGCACCAGCTATGTGCTGGCCGCCCTGGGCACCCTGGCGTTCGCTCTCTACAAGGCCTACCAATACCGCGAACGCCTCTCCACCGGCGCCCGCACGTCCCCCGTCTCGGTGGTCGTCCCCGCCGCCCTGGTCGCCGCAGTCCTCTTCGGCGGCGTCTACATCCTCACCCGCCAACGCGGCCTGCCCATGCCCGTACTGATCGTCGCCGTCATGCTGCTGATCGCCTGGTATTTCACCACCCAAACCCGCTACGGCATCCACCTGTACGCAGTAGGCGGCGACCGCGAGGCAGCCCAGCGCGCCGGCATTCCCGTACGCCGAATGGTCGTCTACTCATTCCTGATTCTGGGCGCCTGCGCAGCTGTCGCCGGAATGGTCGACGCCTCCCGCCAGTTGGGCGTCTCCGTTACGTCGGGCGCCGGCCCTCTGATGCTCAACGCGATCGCCGCCGCGGTAGTAGGCGGCACCAGCCTCTTCGGCGGCCGCGGCTCCATCTGGTCAGCCATCCTGGGCGCCCTGGTAATCGGCTCAATCAGCAACGGCGTCCAACTACTAGGCCTAACCACAGAAGTCCAATACTTCGCCACCGGCTCGGTCCTCATCATCGCCGTAGCAGTAGACGTAGTCCTGACCCGCGGCTCCCTCTGGCCGGGCCGCCGCTCATGACCCCCCAACCGACCCCCGCCGACCCCCACTCCACACCGCCCCAACGAACGGCCGCAGACGCGCAACGTCACACCACTCCACCAACGGCCGCCAACACACAGCCCACCCCGCAACACGCCGCCGAGCCGTCCGATGATGCGCAACCCGTGCAGTCAACGCCGCCTGCGTCCAACGAGCCAACGATCGAAGATGCGCGCTTCACGCAATCCGCGCATCGTGCGTCCGGCGCGGAGTTGTCCGTTGATGTGAGCCTCGAGCAACCTGCGCAACGTGAACATGACGTGGCGTCGGCCGTTGTTGCGCAGGTCGAGCAGTCTGCGCAACCCGGCTCTGCCGGGTCGATGGCCGAAGATGTTCGAGTCGCGCAATCTGCGCAGCCTGAACCCGGTGCGGTGTTGTCCGTTGATGCGCGAGCGGGCGAGGTGGAGGCTCGCCTGGCCGAGCTGGCGCAGTTGGCGCAGCCTGGCGCTCGCGGGTCGATGGCCGAAGGTGCGCGAGTCGCGCGAACTGTGCAGCGGGCGTCCGACGTGGTGTCGGCCGTTGATGCGCGAGTTGCGCGGGTCGAGCAATCTGCGCAGCGAGAGTCTGACGCGGCGATGGCCGAAGGTGCTCGGGGCGCGCAACTTGCGCAGTGGCGGCCTGATCCGGGCGGGGTTCGGGGTGTGCGGATCGTGCAGTTTGCGCAGTGGGTGGTCGATCGTGGGCGGGCCTCGTTTGCGGACGTGACTGATTATCGCGAGCTGCATGCGTGGTCTGTGGGGTCGCCGGGCGAGTTCTGGGGGGCGGTTGCTGACTTCTTCGCCGTTGACTGGGTTGCGCCGGCGAGCGACACACTCGCGCAACGTCGGATGCCTGGGGCTGAGTGGTTTCCGGGGGGAACGCTCAACTTCGGCCATCATTTGTTGCGCGCTGGGGTCGCCGAGCAGGATGCGGTTGTCCTGGTGGGGGAGGACGGGGAGCGGAACTCGCTCACATATGCGCAACTTCGTGCGCAAGCGGCTGCGGTAGCTGGGCATCTGCGCGCGCTTGGGGTCGAGCCCGGTGATCGGGTGGCGGCCTACCTGCCGAACTGTGTCGAGGGCGTAGTGGCGTTCGTGGCGACCGCGCTCGTGGGTGCGGTGTGGGCGCAGACCGGGCTCGACTACGCGGCGCCCTCGGCGGCCGAGCGGATGGGGCAGCTGTCGCCGCGGGTGCTCATCGCGGGGACCGGTTATCGGTTCGGCGGTAAGGTCCACGACCGTCGGGCCGAGGTCCGCAAGCTGCGCGACTTGCTTCCGGGACTGCAGCACACCATCACGATCGAAACCGCGGGAGTGGCAACTGCCGACCCGGACGGCGGCGGCAGCACCGGCTCCAGCCCTCACGGCGGCCCCGGCCTTGACGGTGGCATTGATCCTGCGCCTGGCGCCGGCCAGATCCGCGGCACGGCTCCTGACGGCGGCGTCAGCCCCGAACTTAGCGTCATCCCGCACTGGGACAGCAGTCCTGAGGGTGGCGGCGGCACTGAACAACGGGCTGATGAGGGTTCTTGGGAAGAGGCGTTGGGGGCGGAGCCCGTACGGGAAGGGGTGGCTTTGGCTTTTGACCATCCGCTGTGGGTGCTCTTCACGTCGGGGACCACTGGGCGGCCCAAAGGGATTGTGCATGGGCATGGTGGGATTTTGCTGGAGCAGCTCGTGTCGCCGGGGTTGCATATGGATCTGCGGGGCGAGGACACGTTCTTTTGGTACACCACGCCTAACTGGATGATGTGGAATGCGCAAGTGTGCGGGTTGCTGCTCGGGGCGACCATCATCCTGTACGACGGGAAGCCGACTGAGGACTTGTGGCGGGTCGTTGCCGAAAACGGGGTGACGGTTTTCGGGACCAGTCCGGGGTTTCTCGAGGCGTCGCGACGGGCGCGGACAAAAGTCGATGCGGGGCGGTTGCGGCTCGTGGGGGTGACCGGGTCGGTGTTGCCGGCGTCGGCCAATGTGTGGTTTCGCGAGCAGGTGAGCGAGCGGGTGCAGTTGGGCTCGATGAGTGGCGGGACCGACATCTGCGGGATCTTCGTGGGCAGCGCGCCGAACACGCCGGTGTATGACGGGGAGATCAGTGCGGCGGCGTTGGGGGCGGCCGTCGAGGTGTGGGACGAGGACGGCAATCCGGCGGCGGACGGGCTGGCGGGGGAACTGGTGATCACCGAGCCGATGCCGTCGATGCCGTTGCGGTTTTGGGACGATCCGGGGGGCGTGAAGCTGCGGGAAAGCTACTTCGGGACGTTTTCGGGGGTGTGGCGGCACGGGGATCTGATCGAGCGGACCGAGCGGGGCACCTATGTCATTCATGGGCGGTCGGATGCCACGATCAACCGGCATGGGGTGCGGCTGGGGTCGGCCGAGATCTACGCGGCGATCGGTGACCTGCCGGGAGTGAGCGACGCCCTGGTGGTGGGGGTCGAGGAAGCGGACGGCGGGTATTGGCTGCCGCTGTTCGTGGTGGGCGTGGTCGAACCGGGGGAGGTCAAGCGGGCGATCGCGGAGCGGGCGTCGCCGCGGCATGTGCCGGATGACGTGATCGTGGTGGCGCGTTTGCCGCATACGAGGACGGGCAAACGCCTCGAAGTTCCCGTGAAACGTATCCTGCAGGGCGCCGACCCGCGGCGGGTCATCGATCGCGGTGCCGTTGACGACGCCGGCGCGCTCGACCTGGTGGTCGCCGCGGCGCGGGAACGACGGGGGGCCCGATGAGAGAGGCGGCGACCGTGCCGATGGACGACTGGCGTGCGTACGAGGAACTTGACTACTCGCGCATTCTCGAGGCCGCCCTGCAGGCCTTCTACGAGCACGGCTATCACGGCACCACAACCCGGGATCTGGCCCGTCGCAGCGGATTGTCGGTCCCGGGGGTCTACCATTACTACCCGTCCAAGCAGGACATTCTTTTCGACCTGATGAACGTCATCATCGACGAATTGCTCACCCGCAGCCGGCAGGCTCTGGCGGCGGCGTCGGCCGATCCGCGCTCGCAGTTCGACGCGCTGGTCGAGTCGCTGCTGCGATTCCACATGTATCGGCGTACGGGGGCGACGGTTTCGACTGCCGAACTGCGCAGCCTCGAACCCGAAAACCGGGAAAGGTATGTGGCCAAGCGCGACGAGCAGCAGCGGATGCTCGACCGGGTCATTCTTGACGGCGTACGGGAAGGAATTTTCTCCACGCCCTATCCGAAGGATGCCAGCCGGGCCATCGCGTCGCTCTGTGTGGGGGTCGCGTCGTGGTATCGGCCCGACGGGTCGCTGCCGGTGGAGGCGTTGCTCGAGCGGTATCAGCAGATCGCGCGTTCGATAGTCGAGACCGCGTCATGAGCGGCGTGCGGTCGGCGCTGATCACCGGCGCGTCCCGGGGCATCGGGCGGGGGATCGCGCTGGCGCTGGCCTCGCAGAGCTGGGCGTTGACCTTGGTGGCCCGCAAGCCGGCCGAGGTGGCGTCGGAGGCGCTCGAAGCCGGCGCCGCGAGCGTCGAGACCATCGCGGCCGACCTCGCCGCCCCGGGTGCCGCCGAGGAGCTGACCCTGCCTTCCCGGCTCGACGCGCTGGTGCTCTCGGCCGGCGTGGGGTCGGCCGCCCCGATCGACGGCTATCCGATGGCCCGTTTCGACAAGCAGTTCGCGCTCAACACCCGTACGCCGTTCGTGCTGGTCAGCCGGGCCCTGCCGCTGCTGCGGGCCGACGGTGGCGGCCGGGTCATCGCCCTGGCCTCGATCGGCGGGGTCTACGCCGAGCCCAACCTTTCCGCGTACGGGGCGAGCAAGGCGGCACTGCTTGCCCTCGTGCGCGGGCTCAACGCCGAGGAATCCGGCCACGGCGTCACGGCGACGGCGATCGCCCCCGGCTACGTCGACACCGACATGAGCGCCTGGATCCACGACACTGTGCCGCCCGACCAGATGATCCCGGTCGCCGACGTCGTCGCCACGGTCACCATGCTGCTCGACCTCTCCCCGCGCACCGTGATCAACGAGATCGTCCTGAGCCGGGCCGGCACCAGGGGGTACGAGGCATGACGCTGGACGTGGCGGGCGTGCGGGCCTTCCTGACCGAGCAGGACGTGCCCGTGGCCGGCCCGCTCACGAGCGAGCTGGTCAGCGGCGGCCGATCCAACCTCACGTACGCGGTCACCGACGGCACCCACCGCTGGATCGTCCGGCGCCCGCCGCTGACCGGCCTCACCCCCTCGGCCCACGACGTCGCCCGCGAATGGCGGGTCATGCAGGCCCTCCAATACAGCGCCGTGCCCGTGGCCCCCGCCGTCGCCCTGTGCGAGGACCCGTCCTACATCGGCGCCCCGTTCGCCGTGTCGGCCTTCATCACCGGGCTGGTCGTGCGCACCCGGGCCCAGCTCGACACGTACAGCGCGCGCGAGCTCGAGGCGTGCGTGACGGAACTCGTACGGGTGCTGGCCGATCTGCACTCGCTCGACGTCGAGGAGGTCGGGCTGAGCGGGCTCGGCCGCCCCGGCGGCTTCCTCGAGCGGCAGGTCCGGCTGTGGTGGCGCCAGTGGAGCGAGGTCAAAAGCCAGGACCTGCCGGACGCGACCCGCCTGCACTCCCGGCTGGTCGCGGCGCTGCCTGCGGGGTCGGCGCACATCGGTGTGGTGCACGGCGACTTCCGCATCGACAACACGCTGCTCGACACGGCCGACGTCAGCAAGGTGCTGGCCGTGGTCGACTGGGAGCTGGCCACGGTCGGCGACGTGCTGACCGACATCGCGCTGATGTGCGTCTATCGCCAGCCCGAGCTCGACCCGATCCTTGGCCTCGACGCCGCCTGGGCCAGCCCCCGCCTGCCCACGGCCGACACGATCGCCCAGGCCTACGCCACGCGGCGCAGGGTCGGCCTGGACCACTGGCCGTTCTATCTGGCCCTGGCCAACTTCAAGCTGGCCGTGATCGCCCAGGGCATCAGCTACCGCGCCGCCGACCCGGCCTCGGCCCGCGCCGAAGAAGCGGTCCCGGCCCTGCTGGCGGCGGGTCTGCGCGCCCTCGGCCCGGGTTAAGGCCTGTTTTATGACTGGGACGGGGCTGCGGCAGGGCCCAGATCCCGCCTGGCGGCGTCCCGCGAAAACCCGGTTCCAACCCCGGGAGCCGGGCTTCCACGGGCCACCACCAGACGAAATCTGGACCCGGCCTCGCTGCCGCCCCAGTCATAAAACAGGCCTTAGCCGGAACGGGTCGCCGAACGTCCTAGCTCGCCCCCTCGGAACGGACATTTCTCCCGACTGTCGGAGGAAAGGTCCTGTCATCGCCGCCGCCGGGGTGGCAGGGTCGGCCCCGAGGAGAGGGGGCGGGATGGCCGACAACCGGCAGATCCAGCAGCAGCAGGAAGTCGTCGACGCCTGGCATGCGATGGAGCACCTGGTCGCGCATGTGGAGCGGGGCGGGTTGCCCGCTCGGGTGGCGCCGACGATCATGTGCCGGCGGGGTGAGGAGCAGCTTGGGGCGCTTCTGACGGAGACGCACGTCTACTGCGGAGCCGATGTCGAATACTCCAGCAGCATGTTCGCCGCCGGCGGGTTGTTCTTCACGGCGGCCACGCTCGCCGCGTCGGCCGCGGTCAACGCGAACAACCGGCGCAAGGCGGAGGCGGCGTCGCGTCCCCAGTGGCGGCCGTGGGGGCAGTTCCCGGCGATCCTCACGAACCAGCGGCTGCTGCTGATGACCGAGCAGTGGACCACGTACGACTTCGGGGCGCTGCTCATGATCGAGCCGAACCCGGTCAACTACTCGGTGTCGCTGCACTTCGAGGGCGCCTACCCGCTGTCGCTGCGCGGGCCGTGGGTGCCGTGGGCCACCGTGGTCATCTGCGCGACACTGTTCGG
The DNA here is from genome assembly GCF_016785085.1 of Paractinoplanes lichenicola. Taxonomy (GTDB): domain Bacteria; phylum Actinomycetota; class Actinomycetes; order Mycobacteriales; family Micromonosporaceae; genus Actinoplanes; species Actinoplanes lichenicola. Next base: position 321,747 of record NZ_JAENHO010000001.1, on the reverse strand, counting down.
GCAGCCCTGGCCGCCCGGCTATCTGCCCGCCCAGCAGCCACCCGTGCATGTCACCGCCCAGCAGCCGGCCCTACCCCCGCGATAGCCGATAGCCCACACCGGCGTCGTACAGGCGGGTCACGTCGGCCTCGGCGATGGCGTGGCCGGTGAAGCGTTCGACCGCGACCAGACCCAACTCCGTACGCCCTCCCGGGGTGCCGAAATCCAGCCCGGCCACCTCGGGCGGCACGTCCAGACGGCCGAACGGCTCGGACGAGCTGATCACCTCGCCCGCCTCGGCGAAGGAGAGCCGGGTGAGCGCGTTGACGTTCCAGAACATGCTGGCCGCCCGGCCGCCGGTCGACACCGCCCGCAGCACCTCGGCCCGGGAGCCCTGGTAGCCGTTCTCCTCCACGACCAGCGTCGCGCCGCCGACGTCGAGGGCCATCGCCCACCCACCGCCGTAGCCGAGCTCGTCGATGGGCACCGGCCGGTCCGGTTCGGCGCCGAAGGCCCGCAGCGCTTCCGCCACGCTCACGCCGGTGGCCAGCGTGACTGTGGCGGCCACCTGAAGTCGGCTCCGCCGCACCCACCGGTACGCCCGTTCGGGCTTGGGCGGCCCACCAGGCTCGCTGCGCAGCAGGGCCTGCGCCGGTGCGGCGGGGGCCGCCCACACCACCAGCCGGTAGCTCTCCAGGTCGGCGTCCTGCTCGTCGCGGCCGCGGGCGTGCACCCGCAGCCGATAGTCGCCCGGCCAGGGCGGGGTGGTGGACGGCCGGCGAGAGTCCGAGGGCATGAGGGTGGCCCGGCCCTCGGCGGCGTGCCAGCTCACCTCGACGATCTCCTCCCAGTTCGGCTCGACCTCGGTCGGGGCTTCGGCCAGGACGACCAGGTCGACCCGGACGCTGCCCCGCTCGACGCCGGTCCGGATCAGCGCGCCGCCGTCCACGGTGGCGACCAGGCCGTTGGCGCCGAAATCGGCCGTCTCCGGCAACTCGCGCTCGGTCAGCCCGAACCGCTGCCCGGTGACGGTGATCCGGCTGGAGCTGTGACTGGGCAGCAGGTATTCGGCGCGGATCCGGTGCAGCAGCGCCGCGGCGTACGCGGGTGGCATCGGCGTCTCGCGCAGCAGCCGGGCCGCCGCGCCGATGCCGAGGCCGATGGCGGCCGCGACCCGGTCGATCACCACCGGCGGGCCGACCTGGTGCACCACCGAGCCGGCCACCGCCACGGCCAGGCCCAGGTGAGCGGCGCCGTGCGCGGCGGCCATCGCCGGCTCGTCGGTCACCTCGGGCGGGGGCGCCAGCATCGCCGCCACGTCCGGTTGCGCGGCGAACTCCCGGACCCGAGCGAACACGACGCCGGGCACGCCGGGTCGCAGCCGGTCGAGCAGACCGGTGGCCGCCTGCGTCTCACCCTGCCCGACGATCTGCCCGACGAACGCATATTGGGTGGCGGGCGGCTCGGGCAGGCCGGCGAGCATGTCGGGCCACCCGCTCCAGTCGTAGGCGCCGACGGTCAGCTCGAGCGCGCCCAGCAGCCGCTCGACCGGCAACTGACCGAGCGCGCGCAACTCGGACGCCGGCTCGTCGGCCGCCCGCTGCTGCTCCCGATTCCACACTGGCCCGTGCGGATCGGCCTCCCTCGGCGCGCCGAGACGTCCCAGGAACCGGGCCGGGGCGGCCGGCGTCCGCGCGGCGAATAACAGTGCGGCCGCCTTCAGCTCGGCCGGCGTATCGGTCGTCATCGCTCAACGCTATCGCCGCGGTTCTCGCTCTCACCGCCGTGGAGGCGCGCGGGTCTCGCTCTCACCGCCGTGGAGGCGCGCGGGTCTCGCTCTCACCGCCGTGGAGGCGCGCGGGTCCCGCTCTCACCGCCGTGGAGGCGCGCGGTTCTCGCTCTCACCGCCGTGGACGCGCGTAGGTCTCGCTCTCACCGCCGTGGACGCGCGTGGGTCTCGCTCGTGCTGCCGAGTTACCGCTCGTCTTGGGCGGCGCAAGCCTCGTGGATCGCGCAAACTTGGTCTCGCTACGGCCACGGATGGCGCGTTGCAGCGCCAGGCGACGCGGTGATCGGCCTACGCGATGTGCTGTCGGCCCGGGCACGAAGGCCGAATCGGTCGTCCTCGACGATTCTGCGGTCGCCGCGGGTGCCTCGCTGGTCGACGCGGCGACGCTTCCGCTGATCAACCTGACCGCCGTCCGATGCCTCGCGCCGGCCGGGCTGCGGCGGGGGAGTGAGCACGATGGTTCTGGAGTCGGCCGCCGCTCCGCGCAACCCGTGTCGTCGTGCGGGACGTGTTTGTCGACGGCGCGTGGCTGACGGAACTGTCCGCATTGGCCGCTGCGGGCCGCCTCACCCTGCGTACGGGAAAGGTCGTTGCCTGAGGCGCACCGGTGGCTGGTGGAGGGCGGGGGCTCGTGCCTGTGCCTAGCGCCAGGCCCGAGGCAGGCCTATCCAAGTGAACGGCGTCACACATAGCATGGCAGGTGAATCGCTCATGGGAGCGCTCCCACATGCGAGCAAAGCATCGAGGAGGATCTGTTGCGCTACGGACACTTCGACGACGAGCGGCGTGAATACGTGATCGATCGGCCGGACACGCCGCTGCCCTGGATCAACTATCTGGGCACCGAGGCGTACTTCGGGATCGTCTCCAACACGGCGGGCGGCTACTCGTTCTACCGCGACGCGAAACTGCGCCGGCTCACCCGCTACCGCTACAACAACGCGCCGTTCGACCTCGGTGGGCGCTACCTGTACGTGCGCGACAACGCCACCGGCGACTACTGGTCACCGTCCTGGCAGCCCACCCGCACCGAGCTTGACGACTACGAGTGCCGCCACGGCCTGTCGTACACGCGCATCGCCTCGAAGAGGAACGGTGTGAAAGCCGAGACCCTCTATTACGTGCCGCTCGGCGAAACGCTCGAGGTGTGGCGCGTACGGGTCACCAACGAGCGCGACACCGCGGCCGACCTCTCGCTGTTCTCGTCGGTCGAGTTCTGCCTGTGGGACGCGCAGGACGACGCGACGAACTTCCAGCGCAACTTCTCCACCGGCCAGGTCGAGGTCGTCGACGGGGTGATCTATCACAAGACCGAATACCGCGAGCGGCGCGACCACTTCGCCTACTTCGCCTGCTCGGAGCCCCTGGCCGGATTCGACACGCAGCGCGAGGCGTTCCTCGGCGCCTACCGCGGCTGGGACCGGCCGGAAGTCGTCGAGCGCGGCGAAACCAAGGATTCCGTCGCGCTCGGCTGGCAACCGATCGGGAGTCACCACGTACGGCTGGGCCTGGCTCCTGGCGAGACGCGTGAGATCAACTTCGTGCTCGGGTACGCCGAGAACCCGCGCGACGACAAGTTCGACCCGCCCGGCTCGCAGACCCTCAACAAGCGGCACGTACGCCCGGTGATCGAACGCTGGCTACGCCCCGAAACGGTCGCCGAGGGCTTCGACACGCTGCGTACGGGGTGGGACGAGCTGCTCGGCGGGCTGCATGTGACGACGCCGGACCCGGATACCGACCGGATGGTCAACGTCTGGAACGCGTACCAGAACATGATGACCTTCAACCTGAGCCGCTCGACGTCGTTCTTCGAGTCGGGGATCGGGCGGGGCATGGGGTTTCGCGACTCCAACCAGGATCTGGTCGGCTTCGTCCACATGGTGCCGGAGCGGGCGCGCGAACGGATCCTCGACATCGCGGCCACCCAGCTCGCCACCGGCGGGGCCTACCACCAATATCAGCCGCTGACCAAGCGCGGGAACAACGACATTGGCGACGGCTTCAACGACGACCCGCTCTGGCTGATCCTCGGCGTTTCCGCGTACGTCAAGGAGACCGGCGACGCGGCGATCCTGGACGAGCCGGTTCCGTTCGACAACGAGCCCGGCAGCGAGGCGCCGCTCTACGAGCACCTGCAGCGGTCGCTGCGCTACACCCAGGAGCGGCTCGGCTCGCACGGCCTGCCGCTGATCGGGCGGGCCGACTGGAACGACTGCCTCAACCTCAACTGCTTCTCCGACACCCCGGGCGAGCCGTTCCAGACGACCGAGAACGTCACCGGCGGCACGGCCGAGTCGGTCTTCATCGCGGGGCAGTTCGTGCTGGCCGCCAAGGAGCTGGCCGGGCTGGCCGGGTTGCGCGGGCTCGGCGCGGAATCGGCCGAATACCTGGCCGCGGCCGAGAAGATGACCGGCGTCATCGTCGAGCACGGCTGGGACGGCGCCTGGTTCCGGCGGGCGTACGACTTCTACGGCAACCCGATCGGCTCCGGCGAGAACGACGAGGGGCAGATCTTCATCGAGCCGCAGGGCATGTGCGTGCTGGGCGGGGTCGGCCTCGAGGACGGGCTGGCCGCGCAGGCGCTCGACAGCGTGGCCGAGCGGCTGGCCACCCCGCACGGCATCGTGCTGCAGCAGCCGGCGTACACGAGCTACCGCATCGAGCTGGGCGAGATCTCGTCGTATCCGCCCGGCTACAAGGAGAATGCCGGGATCTTCTGCCACACCAACCCGTGGATCATGATCGCCGAGGCGATGGCGGGCAACGGTGACCGCGCGTTCGACTACTACCGGCGGATCAACCCGTCGGCCCGCGAGGCGATCAGCGAGGTGCACCGCTGCGAGCCGTACGTCTACGCGCAGATGATCGCGGGCAGGGACGCGCCCACGCACGGCGAGGCCAAGAACTCGTGGCTGACCGGCACGGCGGCGTGGAACTACGTGGCGATCACCCAGTGGATCCTCGGCCTCCGCCCCGAGCTCGACGGGCTGCGGATCGATCCGGTGCTGCCGTCGGACTGGCCGGGGTTCACGGCGACCCGCGTGTTCCGGGGTGCGACCTACGAGATTTCCGTACGCCGGGGTCCGGTCCCCACTGTCGTCGTGGACGGCGAGCGGATCGACGGCACGGTCGTGTCACCCGGGCCGGCCGGGGCGACGGTCCGCGTGGAGGTCGTCGTGAGCTAGCTAACCGCTAAAAAGCCTTTAACCGGTTGCCCTCGCGAGGGGGCAACCGGTAACTTCGGTTTCACCGGTTACGGCGACTACCGAAGGGATTCCCGCCATGTCAACGCGCTTCCACACCACGAAGGTCAACGGGCTCGACATCTTCTATCGCGAGGACGGACCGGCCGACGGCCCGACCGTGCTGCTGCTGCACGGCTTCCCGACGTCGTCGGCGCAGTTCCGCACGCTGATCCCGCTGCTGGCGGACAAGTACCACGTGATCGCGCCCGACTACCCGGGCTACGGCCACTCGGCCACCCCGGACCGCTCGGAGTTCGACTACACGTTCGCCAACTACGCCGACCTGATGCAGGGCCTGCTCGACCAGCTCGGCATCGAGCAGTACGCGATGTACGTCTTCGACTATGGCGCCCCGACCGGCTACCGGCTCGCGCTCAAGGCCCCCGACAAGGTCACCGCGCTGATCGTGCAGAACGGCAACGCGTACGAGGAAGGTCTGAAGGAGTTCTGGGACCCGATCAAGGCGTACTGGGCCGAGGACACCGCCGAGCGTCGCGCCGCCCTGCGCCCGATCCTGTCCGACGAGACCACCAAGTTCCAATACACCGACGGCGTACGGGATCTGACGCATCTCGACCCCGACGCCTGGCTGCACGACATCACGCAGCTCAACCGCCCCGGCAACGACGAGATCCAGCTCGACCTGTTCAAGGACTACGGCACCAACGTCACGCTGTACCCGCAGTTCCAGGACTTCTTCCGTACGCACCAGCCGCCGACCCTGATCGTGTGGGGCCAGAACGACTACATCTTCCCGGCCGACGGCGCCCACCCGTACCTGAACGACCTGCCCAAGGCCGAGCTGCACCTGCTCGACACCGGCCACTTCCTGCTCGAGGACCAGCTCGACGTGGCCGGCCCGCTGATCCGCGACTTCCTCGACCGCAGCCTCTGAGTTCCTACCCGGCACCCGTTCCGCCGCTCGCGGCCAGCGCGGTGCCGGTCAGGTAGGTCAGCTCGGGGGAGGCGGCGCTGACGGCGAAGGCCGCGATCTCCTCCGGGGTGGCCATGCGGCGCAGCCCCGGCACGTTGGACCGGCCCCACTGGGCCGCGCCGACCCGCCAGGCCGCGTCGGGCACGCTCGTCAGGCCGGCACTGCCCCGCACGAGGGCGGTGTCGGTCGTGCCGGGCAGAATCGCGGTGACCCTGATCCCCTTGTCGCCATAGTCCAAGGCCGCCGCCCGTACGAGTCCCACCAGCGCCGATTTGCTGGCGGTGTAGACGCTGCGCTTCGCCGAGGTCGTGTTGGCCACTGTGGACGAGGTGACCAGGATCGTCCCGCCGCCGGCAGTGAGCATGTGCGGGATCTGATATTTCATCGCGTAGAAGACGCCGCGCACGTTGGTGTCGAGCACGTCGCCGAACTCGGCCGCCGTGAACTCGTGCAGCGGCTTCTCGATGGTGATGCCGGCGTTGTTGAGCGCGACGTCGACCCGGCCGAACCGGTCGGCCGCGGCGTTCACGAACTGGCGGACCTGCCCCTCGTCGCGGACGTCGGCCCGCACGAACAGGGCCTGCCCGCCGGTGCCGCGGATCTCGTCCTCCAGGCCACGCCCGAGCTCGGCGCGGCGCCCGCAGAACGCGAGCGCGGCGCCCTCCCGCGCGAAGGCCAGCGCCGAGGCCCGGCCGATGCCCGAGGTCGCGCCGGTGATCAGCACGACCTTGCCGGCGAACCGGCGATTGCCGTCGAGGACGGTCGGCGCCGGGGCGGAGGAGGCCGACATGATGCCCGCCCCGGCGACCGCGCCCACGGTCAGCCTCGTTCCAGCCGATCCGGGACTTGATCCGCCTTCAGCCCGACGGCGAGGTCGCCGCCGTGACCGCGTGGGCGACCGTGCACGGCATCGCCCTGTTGCTCATCGACGGCTCGCTCGACTCACCCCACCGCGACGTGCGCGGGCTCGAGCTGGCCAAGGTCTCGGTCCGCTGGTTCGCGCGGCGGACTCTCCTACTTCCGGCCGAGGAAGCCCCCGGCTGAAATAAGTCCGGTGGCCGAGGCGCGTCTCTCCCATGATCAACCAGGCTGTCGAGCCGGAACAGTCATGGGGGAACGATGCTTACTCGACGGGCAATGCTGCGGGGGACGCTCCTCGCCGCGGGCGGGGCGGCCACGGCTTTTGCCGGGTCCGGCCACGTGAAGCGCTGGCTCGGCTGGGACCGGCCGCCGCTGTGTGGCGGATACGCGTCGGCCGCCGACGACCTCGGGGCCGTGGCCAGCGGCGGGGTGCAGATCCACTACTTCCGGCCGACCACCGAGAAGCTGGTCGCGCTGACCTTCGACGACGGGCCGCTGCCGGATTACACCCCGCAGTTTCTCGACGTGCTCGACCGCCACCAGGTGCCGGCCACGTTCTTCCTCGTCGGCCGGCATCTGGAGGAGCACGCCGGGCTGCTGCGCGACCGGCTCGACCAGCACGAGGTCGGCAACCACTCCTGGTCGCACGACGACCTGGCCACGCTCGACCTGGGCCGGGCCCGGCGCGAGCTGGAGCGTACGCACGAGGCCATCAAGCGGCACACCGGCCGGGAGACAAGGCTCATGCGACCCCCGTACGGGCATCTCGGCGGCTCGACCGTGCTCGCGGCCGACGCGCTGGGCTACGACATCGCGCTGTGGTCGCACCAGATGCGCGAGCGCAAGTTCGTCACCGACCCCGCCGCCCAGGCCCGCGACCTGATCGACACCGTGCGCCCGGGCTCGATCGTGCTGGCCCACGACGCCGGGGACAAGCGCCGGCTGGTCGCGCTGAAGGCCCTCCCCGCGATGATCGAGGGCCTGCGCGACCAGGGCTTCCGGTTCGTCACCGTGTCCGAGCTGCTGAAGGCCTAGCGGCCCAGGAGACGTACAGCATGGCGGTGATCGCGCCGATCGCGAGCGTCAGCGTGCCCGCCGCGCCGCCGGACATCGCCCACAGATCCCCGGCCAGCAGCGCGGTTCCGGCGATCACCGCGGCCGCCGCCGAGCCCCGGGCCGGGGCCCGCCGCGCCAGCACGTAACAGGCGGCGATCAACGCGGCGAACGTGATCGTCCCGGCCGCCATGTGCCCGATCGCGTGCCGGCTCATCGTCGCCGGCACCTCGGGGTGATCGGCCGGGAAGCCGCCGCCCGGGTCCATCACCAGCAGCCCGGCGGCGATCATGCCGAGACCGGCGACCCGGGTCAGGCGCGGCGCCCACGTCCCGTCCAGGGCACCGGCGCCCGCCACCATGAGCAGGCCCGCCACCACGAAGTTGGTGATCTGCAGCCAGCCCAGCGAGCCGGTGCTGAGCAGGCTGAGCGGATGCCGCATGAGATCAAAACCGTCGCGGGTGGCGACCTGGGCCAGCGACACCGTCGCCCACAACGGCCCGGCGGCCATGAGCGCGGCTCGGCCGAGCGGGACGGAAGCCGTACGGGAAGCAATTGCGGATGTCATCGTCGAGCTCCTTCGTCGGTTGTTGCCCGGACGTCGGATGCGCTCATGTGACAGGTAATGCTCGAATTACCTGTCACATCGGCTCGTTCGACGTCGGTGCGAGAAGCAGTCACGACGAAACGGAGAGCACGATGCGTTACCTGATGATGCAGAAGGCCGGTGACGCCGAGCCGGACGAGAAGCTCTACGCCGACATGGCCGCGTTCGTCGAGGAGCTGACCGCCTCGGGCGTCCTGCTCGCGACCGGCGGCCTCGACCCGGTCGGCTTCAAGATGACCTCGGCGGGCGACGAGATCACCGTCACCGACGGGCCGTTCACCGAGGCCAAGGAGGCGATCGGCGGGTTCGCGCTGATCGAGGTGCGGTCGAAGGAGGAGGCGATCGAGCTCTGCCGCCGCTTCCGCCGGATCGTCGGCGACGGGGAGAGCCTGATCCACCAGGTCTACGGTCCGTGACCAACTTCCCGGCCACGGTCGGCGCAGTCTGGAAGCAGGAGTCCGCCCGGATCGTCGGCGGGCTCCTGCGGCTGGTGCACGACGTCGGCCGGGCCGAGGAGCTGGCCCAGGACGCGCTGGTGGCGGCCCTGGAGCAGTGGCCGGCGACCGGGATCCCCGACAATCCCGGCGCGTGGCTCATGACCACCGCCCGGCGCCGGGCCGTCGACGACATCAGGCGAGCCCGTACGCGGGAACGACTCGCCCCCGACCTGGCCCGGCGGCCGGAGCCGGCCGAGGACGACGTGCTCCGGCTGATGTTCACGTCGTGTCATCCCGTGCTCCCGGCCGAGGCCCGGGCCGCGCTCACCCTGCGGGTCGTGGCCGGCCTGAGCCCGGCCGAGATCGCCCGCGCCTTCCTGGTCGGCGAGCAGGTGATCACGCAGCGGATCGCCGCGGCCAAGCGCACGCTGGCCGAGTCGGGTGCCGCCTACGAGCCGTCCGGGCAGCTGTCGTCGGTGCTCGAGGTCGTCTACCTGATCTTCAACGAGGGCTACGCGGCCACCTCGGGCGCCGACCTGATCCGCGCCGACCTGTGCCTGGAGGCGCTGCGGCTGGGGCGGATGCTTGCCAAGCTCGCCCCCGCCCAGGCCGAGGTGCACGGGCTGGTGGCGCTCATGGAGATCCAGCAGTCCCGGTCGGCCGCGCGCACCGGGCCGGCCGGCGAGCCGATCCCGCTGCACGAGCAGAACCGGGGCCGCTGGGATCAGCTGCTCATCCGCCGGGGCTTCGCCGCGATGCTGCGGGCGCGCGAGGCGGGCGGCCCGGCCGGGCCCTATGTGCTGCAGGCGGCGATCGCGGTCTGCCACACGGCCGACAAGACCGATTGGGTACGCATCAGCTCGCTTTACGAGTCGCTGGAGCGGCTGCTGCCGACCCCGGTCGTCCGGCTCAACCGGGCGGTGGCGGTGGCTTTCGCGTACGGGCCTCAGGCCGGACTCGACCTGCTCGACGAGCTGCACGCCGACCCGCGGATGGCCGGCTACCACCTGCTGCCCGGCGTGCGGGGCGACCTGCTGATCCGGCTCGGTCGTGCCGCCGAGGCCCGGGGCGAGCTGGAGCGGGCGGCCACCCTGGCCCACAACACGGCCGAACGCGACTTCCTGCGGCGGCGGGCGGCGGCTCTGGATGTGCCCGAGGATCAGGGTCGCCCGCTCGGCCCGGCGGTGGCCGAGTACCTTGGCCCGCTGCGACCGGCCACCGCTCGCGCGTACGGGCAGACCCTGCACCGTGTGGTCCGGCTGGCCGGCGACCGTACGCCGGTGGCGAGCCTGACCTCCGAACGGCTGGCCGAGATTTTCGCCCTGTGCTGGCCCGAGGTGTCGCCGCGGACCTGGAACCGGCACGTGGCCGCGATCCGGTCTTTCACCACCTGGGCCGGCGAACCGTCGCTCGCCGCCGCTCTCCAGCCCCGCCCCCTGCCGGCGACCCTCGGTGCGGCGTCTCTTTCAGAACCGGTCGGTGCGGTTCCAGCGCTTCGGGAGCGGGTGCTCTGGTGTCTGCTGCGGGAGTCGGGGGCGAAAGTCGGGGCCGTGCTGGCGCTCAACGTCGAGGAGCTGAACCTGGACGACCGCAGCGCCCGCGACGCGACGATCGTCTGGCGGTCCGGCACGGCCGCGCTGCTTCCGGAGCTGATCGCCGGCCGCACCCGGGGCCCGCTCTTCCTCGCCGGCCGCCGTCCCGGTCCCGGCCGCCCACCCGCGGCGGCCGATCTGTGCCCGGAGACGGGTCGGCGGCGCCTCTCCTATGAGCGCGCCGCCTACCTGTGTAAACGCCTGACCGGGCACACCCTGCTTCAGGTTCAGCGGCAGAGCGCCGTGTCCAGCGACTGGTCCAGATGCTCGGCCGCGGACGGCTCGGCCACCATCGAGTTGACCGCGATCGACGCCGCCTTGCCCGACGGGGCGATCCCGACGTAGGTGACGTAGCCGGGCGCGATGCCGCCGTGCGTCCAGGCGAACCCGCCGCAGCTCAGCTTGAACGTGGCGATGCCCAGGCCGTACCGGGAACCGCCGACCGTGTCGAAGCCCGGCGCGTCCACGGTCTTCTTCATCTCGGCCAGCTCGGCCGGCTTCAGCAGCTTGCCGCCGAGCAGCCCGGCCAGGAACGTGTTGATGTCGCCGGGCGTGCCGACCAGCGCGCCCGCGGCCCAGCCGGCCGACGGCTCCGACTCGGTGATGTCGATCGGCTCCTGCCCGTTGACCGCCGGGAAGTAGCCGCGCGGGTGGGCGCCCCGGATCGTCGTCTCGCCCTCGGCCGGCCAGTACGTGCGGCGCAGCCCCAGCGGCTCGATGACGCGCTTGGTGATCTGCTCGCCGACCGGGCGGCCGGTGACCTTCTGCACGATTAGCCCGGCCAGGATGTAGTTGGTGTTGGCGTAGACGAACTTCTCGCCCGGCCGCGACTCCGGTGCCTTGGCGAAGGCCACCCTGAGCAGGTCGTGCGGCTCGTAATAGGTGTGCAGCGCGTTGATGAAGTCGGCGAACAGCTCCTCGTCGTAGTCCTGCAGCCCGCTCGTCTGCTGCAACAACTGCCGTACGGTGATCTGCCGCCCGTCGATGCCCCCGGCACCCCGCACGAGCCCCGGCAGGTACGTCTCGACCGGCTCGTCCAGCCGGATCTTGCCCTCGCCGACGAGTTGCAGCACGACCACGGCGGTGAACATCTTGGTGTTGCTGGCGATCCGCACCCGCGCGTCGGCCGGCATTTTCCTTCCCGTACGCAGGTCGGCCACCCCGGCCGCGTAGGTGCGCACCTTTCCGTCGGCCTGCCGCACCGACGCCGACGCCCCCGGGAACCTGCCTCCGCTGACCAGGTTGCTCAGGCTCCGCTGCACCGGATCGCCGGCCGCGGCCGCGGGACCGGCCACCGCACCCCCGGCCACGATTCCGCCCAGGGCGACGAGGGAGGTGAGAGTCTTGCGCATCGGTTTCTCCTTGTGCGGCGCTGTCGTTCAGACACCCTGAAGCCTGCCGTCCTCAGCGATGCCGATCGATCCCGCTGCCGGGAGAAACCGTGGTACAGCCTGCTGTACCTAGGGCTGCCACATCTCGTTGTTGCCGCACTCCGCCGTGATCTCGGCCGTCTCCCGGGCCGCGGCGAGGAACGCGTCGATCGCCGGCGAGGTGCGCGCCGCCGGCACGGCCAGGCACACCTGCTCGGGCGCCAGATCCGTGACGGGCACGAACACGACCTCCGGATGGGTGTAGAACACCGTCGCCGAGCGGGCCAGGAACGAGACGCCCCGGCCGGCCGCGACGTGCTCGAGGGTCTCGTCCACACCGCGTACGAGATAGCCGGCGTTGGGGTGCGGGCGCCGGGTGGGCTGCGTGCTCGCGTCGGGATGCCAGACCAACGGCTCGCCGGCCAGGTCGGCCTCGGTGATCTGCTCCTTGCCGGCCAGGCGGTGGGCCGCGGGCAGCACCGCCACCCGCGGCTCGGTGTAGAGCGGGGTGACGCGCAGGCCGGTCTCGTCGATGGGCAGGCGGACGTAGGCGACGTCGATGCGGCCGTCGAGCAGCATCGCGGCCTGGTCGTCCCATTCGATCCGCTGCACGTCCACCACGACCTCCGGCTGGCGGGTGGCGAACGCGCGGGCGGCCGGGGTGACCACGATGCCGGCCCGGAAGCCGACCACGAGCCGCCGGCTGCCCCGCGCGGCCACGGTCACCCGGTGCCGGGCCGCCTGCGCCGAGGCCAGCAGCGGGCCCGCGTCGGTCAGCAGCTGCCGACCGGCGTCGGTCAGCGCCACGCCGTGGCTGTCCCTGGTCAGCAGGGCGGCGCCGAGGTCGTGCTCCAGCGCCCGGATCTGCCGGCTCAGCACGGGCTGCGCGATGTGCAGCTCCTCGGCGGCCCGGCCGAAGTGCAGCTTGTCGGCGACGGCGACGAAATAGCGCAGCTTGCGCAGGTCCAGATCCACGGTGCCTCCCCGATCCGGCGATGCCCCGAGGGTATCGCAGCCGCCGAAAAAGGTCTTGGACGCCCATTCCGGCCGCTGCCATTCTCGAGGAGTAACCGAACCATTCATGCGATGGAGCAATCGTGGGAAAGCTTGACGGCAAGACAGCGGTAATCACCGGTGGGTCGACCGGAATGGCATTGGCCGGCGCCGAACTGTTCGTCGCGGAAGGAGCGCACGTCTTTATTCAGGCCCGGCGGCAGGACGTGCTGGACGAGGCCGTCGAGCGGATCGGCCGTAATGTCACAGCAGTTCAGGGTGACGCGGCCGACCTGGCCGACCTGGACCGCCTGTACGACACGGTCAAGCGCGAGCGGGGCTCGATCGACGTGCTGTGGGCCAGCGCCGGGATGGGCGAGCCGGCCGTCCTCGGCGAGATCACCGAGGAGCAGTTCGAGCGCGCGTTCTGGCTCAACGCGCGCGGCACCCTGTTCACCGTGCAGAAGGCCCTGCCGCTGATCAACGACCACGGCTCGATCCTCATGACCGGGTCGAACGCCTCGCTCGGCGCCTTCCCCGGCTGGAGCCTCTACGCGGGCAGCAAGGCCGTGCAGCAGGCCTGGGCCCGCGTCTGGCTCAACGAACTGCGCGACCGCAAGATCCGGGTCAACGTGCTGACCCCCGGCCAGGTCGCCACCGCCAAACAGGCCGAACTGTTCGACGAGGCGACCCGCACCGCATTCGAATCCCTCATTCCCCGCGGCGCGATGGGCCGCCCCGAGGAAATCGCCACCGTCGCTTTGTTCCTCGCCTCCGACGATTCCAGCTATGTCAACGGCCTGGAACTGGTGGCCGACGGCGGCACCACCGCCATTTAGAGACGAAAAGAGCACACGTCATGAGCACCATCACCATTATCGGTACGGGAAACATGGCCGCCACCATCGGCGCGCTCGCGGTGGCGGGCGGCAACACCGTCGAAGTCATGGGCCGCGACCAGGCCAAGGCCGAGAGCCTGGCCCAGGCCCTCGGCGGCGGCGCGACGACGGGCCGATGGGGCGCCGCGCCGGCCGGGGACATCGTCATCCTGGCCCTGCTTTACCAGGGCGTCCTGCCGGTCGTCACCGAGCTCGGGGACGCACTCGCGGGCAAGGCCCTCGTCGACATCAGCAACACGTTCAACGCCACCTTCGACGGCCTGGCCACCGAGACCTCTATCGCACAGGAAGCCGCCAAGATCGCCCCGCCCGGCACCCACGTGATCAAGGCGTTCAACACCATCTTCCGCGGCGTCCTCGAGAAGGGCCGCCCCACCGTCTTCCTGGCCGGCGACGACCCGCGATCCAAGGCGGCCGTGGCGACGTTCATCGAAAGCCTCGGGCTGCGCCCCCTCGACGTCGGCGCCCTGCCGATGGCGCACTGGCTGGAAGGAATGGGCCTGATCACGATGGGCCTGGCCGCCAACGGGGTCGGCCACTGGGACTTCGCCCTCGGCGTCAACGAGTTCAACGGCTGACCAGATAGGCGCGGGCCACCTTCCCGGCGAAGAACCGGCTCAAGCGCACAATCGTGGCCCGGCCGCCGTTTCCGGTGGCGCAGTCCAAAGTGTTGGCGGCATCGGGGACGGGCAGGCGCCAGCCGTGTCGAGCGGTCATCGGGGGCCTGAAGGGCAGCGCGGCCAGCGGCTGGGTTGCGGTGAGGTGCGGGTCGTGGTGGGCGTTGTCGTGCGGGCCGTTACAGTGCGCCTCTTCGAGGTCGTCGAACGGGGAGCACGGGATGCGGGCACGACACTGGATCGCCACGGCGGTCGTTTGTTTGGTGGTTGCAGGTTGCGGTGATGCCGCAAGCAGTGACGCCGGGGCGGGTGCCTCCACGGCTGGAAGCGCCGTCCCGAGCCAGGCACCTCCGCCTCCCGTCGCTGTGCCGTCTGAACCTGCGGCTGCGCTCGCGGCGGCCAAAGCCAGCCTCGGCCGGGAATCGGCTCGGTTCGCGCAGGTCAGCGTCAACGACCGGATTGACTACACCGGCGTGGTCGATGCCGCGACGCGGAACTGGGAGATCGTCGGTAAGGAGTTCGTTGTGCGGCGGGTCGGGCAGGTCGTGTACACGCGCGTGAGCGGCAGCATATTGGCAGAGATGCCGGCGCCGCCGGAGACGACCGATCGGCTTGCTGCCGGCGGGTGGCTCCGCACGCCGTTGCCTGTCGGCCACGAATACTCGGTCGTGTTCAATGACGCGTTCCCCTGGAACTTGGCCAATCCGGCGTCCCGGGCCACCGGCGTTCGCCGGGTCGGTGACCGGGCATTCGCGGGCACGCTCGCGGTGAAGGAGGGCGGGAAGCTGAGGGTGCGGGTCGACCTCGACGACCGGGGGCGGTTCACCGGGATCGGGCTCAGCGACGCGGCGAATCGGAAGACCACGTTCACCTTCGCTCATTTCGGGTTGCGGGCCGACATCGCTGTGCCACCGCCGGCTGACGTGGTTGAGGCGGACAGCCCGTTCCTGCTGTCCGTTCTCGGGCTCACTTAGCGGAACGTCTCAGGGGGCCGGGGGCGGTCGATCATGGTGGCTGCGTCGAGGCGGACGGAAGTGAGGACGGCGTGCCGGCGGGGAAGCGGCGGCGGCCCCCTGACCGCCGCCGCTTCGGTCTTAGTCGCGGAGCAGGATGACCTTGCCGGTGACTGTGCCTGACTCGGCTAGTTTCATTGCTTCGGGGGCTTGGCTCAGGGGGAGTGTGGCCGCGATCTGGGGCGTGATCACGCCGTCGGCCAGCAGGCTGAAGACTGACGTCAGGTCGGTGGACAGCCGCTCGCGGAACGTGGTGAGTTTGCGCTGGCCGGCCCAGAAGTTGTAGAACTTCGCGCTGCGGCCGTTGGGTGAGTTGTTCCATACGAACAGTTGCGAGAACAGTTTCATGTAGGCCAGCTGCGCCGAGCCGGGCTCGTCCTTGATTGACGCGATCCCGTATGAGACCAGCGTGCCGTGCTTGTTGAGCAGGTGCCACGACTGCTTGAGGCCCTCGCCGCCCACGTGGTCGAATACGGCGTCGGCACCGTCGGGCACCAGGTCGGCGATCCGGCGCGCCATGTCGGGGTCGCGGTAGTCGACCGGGATCGCGCCGAGCTTTTCGACCGCCGGGTGGTGGCGCGACGATGCCGTGCCGATGACTCGAATGCCGGCGTGGCGGGCCAGCTGGACCAGCGTCGAGCCGACCCCGCCGTTGGCGCCGAGGACCACAATCGTTCCCCCCGTACGCACCTCGGCCACCCGGAACAGCATCTGCCACGCGGTGACGCCGTTGACCACCACGGTCTCGGCCGCGGCCGGGTCGACGCCGGCGGGCACCGCGACCAGGTCGGCCGCGTCCACGGTGACGTGGCTGGCCCACGCGCCGACCTTGGTGACCACGGCGTAGCGGCCCCCGACCAGCGCGGAGTTCACGCCCGGTCCCACGGCGGCCACGGTGCCGACCACGTCGTAGCCGGGGACGAACGGGAACGGCGGCTGGCCGTAGTACTTGCCGCGGCGCATCTGCTGCTCGGCGAACGAGACGCCGGTGGCCTCGGCGTGCAGCACGACCTGGCCGGGGCCGGGGGCGGGCACTTCACGCGTACGGACCTGCAGGCCGTCGGGCTCCACGATGCCCGGCAGAACGATTTCGGTCGCGAGGGTCACTGCTTCGTCTTCTTTCTCAGGAAGGGGAGTCATTCGGGAAAGTCCGTGAACGGCGTCGTGACACCCGTGTACGCGAGATGCATGATCATCCCGTTGGCGCCGTGCTGGAAGTTGTGGCAGTGGTCCATCCAGATGCCGGGGTTGTCGGCCACGAACTCGATCTCGTACAGCTCGCCCCGGCCGACGTTGAGCGTGTCGGTCCACCACGGGCTCCCGGTCGCCGGCTCACCGTTGCGCGAGAGCACCCGTACGCGGTGGCCGTGCAGATGGAACGGGTGGTTGATGATGCTGCGGCTGGCGATCCGCACCCTGACCCGGTCGCCCCGGGTGACCTGCAGCGACGGCACGGCCGGGTAGAGGCGGCCGTTGATCAGGCTGCTCACGTAGCCCAGGCGGCCCTGGCTGAACCCGAAACCGTCGTCCAGGCGCAGGTCGTACGTCCGTTGATACGCCTCGGCGGCCGGGGGCGAGCCGGAGCCGTACGTCAGGGGGTCGAACTGCCCGCCGTCACCCTCCGGCGCCGCTCCGCCCTGACCGAACGTGAGGGAGGTGCTCGCGAGGGCCGCCGTCACCGGGCCGGCCGGCATCGTGAACGTCACGTCGTAGCGGCCGCCCGCCGCGAGGGTCAGCGTGGTGCCGGGTTCGAGCGGGGTGGCCCCCTCGACCGGGTTGCCGTCGATGGCGGCGACGTGGAACGGCGTACCGGAAACTCGAATTTGCTGTGCCTCCTCGGAGCTGTTGATCGCGCGCAGGCGAACGTTCTGCCCGGCCTCGGCGGCCTGGGTGGCCGGCCGGTCGTCGCGGTCGAGGGCGGTGACGTCGCCGCCGGAGCCGGGCCAGGCGTGGGTGAAGACCGTGCGCTCGAGCTCGCCGGAGGCCGGCCCGTCCTCGACGATCAGCGCGCCGAACAGGCCTTTCTTGACGTTGAGGAGGCCGTCGCGGTGGGTGTGATACCAGAACGTGCCGGCCCGGTTGGGGATGAACCGGTAGACGTGCCGGCCGCCGGGCGGGACCGCGTTCTGCGTCACCCCGGGCACGCCGTCCTCGGCGTTGGGCACGTCCACGCCGTGCCAGTGCACGGTCACGCCCTCCTCGACATTCGTGTTGACCAGCGTCACCTCGAGCAGCTGGCCCTTGCGGACCCGGATCTCGGGCCCCGGCGACGTGCCGTTGAAGCTCAGACCGTCCACCGTGGCGCCCGACGCGAGACGCACCTGGGTGCGGGCGGCGGTCAGAGCCACCCGTACGTCGGGTTTCTGCTCGCGCGGCCCGGTGAGCTGGTCGACGCTGAGCTGTCCCGAACCCCCGTGGTCGTGGCCCGGCGCCGACGCGTTGGCCTGCCCGGCCAGGGCCAGGGTGGTCGCCGGCACGAGCAGGAAGGCCGTGGTCAGCCAGGGCAGGCGGGACAGCCGGGTCCGTGACTCGCGCCAGCGGCCGACCGCGATCGAGAGCCCGGCGATGGCCGCCAGCGCCGCCGCCGAACCGGCCAGCACGAGCGGCGTGTCCTGCGGGGCGAACGGCGCCAGCAACCACCAGACCGCCAGCACCGAGCCCGCCGCGGCGACGTGCGCGGCCGTCCGGCTGGCCCGCCACGCCGCCCAGGCCGCCGGCAGCACCGCGAGCGGCACCTGCACGCTGAGCCGGGTGTCGGCCAGCAGCAGCCCGCCCGTGACCAGCAGCAGGACTGCGACGAGCAGGCGGCCCGCGGCCAGCCCGGCCAGGACGTACAGCCAAAGCCTTGACGCCTTGACACCGGCCAGGGGCGCGGCGACCAGTGTCAGGACCGCCAGCGTGAGATCGACATAGATCAGAATTGCTTGCACCGCACCACGGTGCCGCCCGGCCGCGCCTCCGCGCGTCGGCAACCGTTGCCTATCCCGTACGGCCTAGGCAGTGAGCGCGGGGTGATCCTTGAGCTGGCGGCGGGAGGTGACGCCGAGCTTACGGAAGATGTTGCGCAGGTGGGCGTCGACGGTGCGCTTGCTGACGAACAACTGCACGGCGGCCTCCTGCGAGGTGGCGCCCGACGCGACCAGCCGGGCCACCGCCGCCTCCTGCGCGGTCAGGCTGTCGAAGGAGCGCTCCGACCGCGGCTGCACGCCCACGCCGGAGGCGCGCAGCTCGTCGGCCGCCCGTCGCGCGAAGCCCTCCGCCCCGGCCGCCGAGAGCAGGTCGTGGGCCCGGCGCAGCTGCTCGATGCCGTCGTTGCGCCGGCCCTGACGCCGCAGCCACTCGCCGTAGAGCAGGTGCGCCCGACCCTCGTACGGGGTCAGCGGGGTCTCGGCCAGGCACTCGACGGCCTCCCGGAAGTGCTCCTCGACGCCGGTCACGAGCCCCCGCGCGTACGCCGCGATGCCCCGCCCGGCCTCGGTTCCGCTCGCCCGCGTGCGCTCGGTCATCGACTCCAGCGCGTCGGCGGCGACGTCGAGTTCCCGGGTGCGGACGGCCGCCTCGACCAGCTCGGCCGACGCGATCCCGGCCAGGAACAACTCATCCGGGGCGGTAGCCGCACGACCCGCCGCCAGGGCCGCCGGGTAGTCGCCCAGCCCGTTGTTGAGCAGGGCCGTGGTCCAGTGGACGTTGGTGACCTGCCCGCTGCCGTCGGCGGTCCGGGCCCGCTCCGCCGCGGCGAGCAGCTCATGGGCCTCGTCGCGGCGACCCCGCAACGCTGAGAGTTGCAGCCGCGGATAGAGCAGCGGCTGGTCACCGGCCGCGTCCGCGATCGCCGCCTCCTCGGCCAGCGCGGCCAGGGCCTTGGCGACGTCGCCGGTGAACGTCGCGTCGGTCGCGGTCTGGGCCAGGCCGAGCCGCAACAGCATCGGTGAGCCCGACTCGCGGCCCTGTTTGACCAGCCACTCGGCGATGGCGGCGATCGTCAGGGGATCCCACACCTCGGTCGAGATCATCGTGGCGAGGGCGGGCCGGAGGGTCCACGCGGGACGGCGGTCGGCGTGCAGCAGCTCGGCCAGCATCGGGATCGCCACCCGATACTGCCCGGCGGCCAGCGAGAGCAACGCCCCGAGCAGGTCGGGCTCCGACGCCGGCGGCGCTGACCGGGCCGCGGCCAGGATCTCGGGGATGAAGCCGCCGCCCCGGCCGACAGCCAGGGTCGCCTCGAGCGCGTCCAGGTAGGTCTCGCGAGCCCGATCCGCGTTCAGGACCGACAGCCGCCGGGCGCCCGCGGCCATCAGGGCGGGCCCGCTGCCGTCGCCGGGCCGGGCGAAGGCGATCCGGCCGCGCAGCAGCTCGACCCGGGCGTGCCGGACGCCGTCCAGCCCGGCGGTCTCGACGGTCGTCAGCAGCTCGCCGGCCGTGCCGCCGCTGCCCGCCTCCAGATAGGCCTGCGCCGCTTCCAACGTACGGTCGATCCGCCGGTCGGCGTCCGGCGACAGCTCGGCCGCCCGCTGCAGGAACGCCGCCGCGGCCGCCACTCCGCCCCGGGCCTGGGCCCGCGCGGCGCACCGCTGCAGGTCGTCGGCGACCTCGGCGTCCGGGGTGACGGTGGCCTGGGCCCGATGCCAGGCCCGCCGGTCGGGGGCGGTGACCGGGTCGGTGACCTCGGCCAGTTCCCGGTGGGCGGAACGGCGGTCCTGGGCGCTCGCGGCCCGATAGACCGCCGACCGGGCCAGCGGATGGCAGAAGCGGACCCGGGTGCCGAACTCGGCCAGCTCGACCGCCGCGGCGTCGGCGCCCGCATGCTCGACGCCGAGCCGACCGGCGGCCGCCCAGACCAGGGTGGGATCGCCGGTCGGCTCGGCGCTGGCGACGGTCAGCAGCAGGCGGGCGTCCCGGGTGAGGCCGTCGAGACGGGACTGGAACGCCTGCTCGATGCGGTTGGGCACCGACCCGGTGGCGGGCAGCGCGAAGCCCCCGGCCAGGGGCAGCTCGAGCAGGGCGAGCGGGTTGCCACCGGCCTCGGCGACGAGCCTGTCCCGCACCCGCTCATCGAGCGCGAACGGGCTGCGGGCGGTCAAAAGGTGGCGGGCGCTCTCGTCACTGAGCCCGGTGACTGCGAGCGTGGGCAGCGCACTTTGCTCCCCGACAACCGACTCGCCACCAGTAGTCGGCTGCCTTGCGCCCGCTTCGGGTATCTCGCCGGCTGCCACGCCCGTCTCTTCTCGCGAGACGGAAAGGTACAGAGGCGTCTCATGATGGGGCGCCGACTGTCTGACGGCGATCAGGATGGCGATCGGTTCGGCGCCGATCCGGCGGGCCAGGAAAGCCAGGGCCCGTGACGAGGCGGTGTCGAGCCATTGCGCGTCGTCGATCAGGCACAGCAGGGTTCGTTCGCGGGCGGCCGCGGCCACGAGTTCGAGCGCCGCCAGCCCCACGCGGAACGGATCGGGAACGCCGGCCGCGAGCCCGAACGCCACCCGCAACGCCTCGCGGTGACGGTCCGGCAACTCGTCGGCATGGTGCAGGATCGGCACGCAGAGCTGATGCAGGGCGGCGTACGGAAATTCCTGCTCGAACTCGGCCCCCGACGCTTGCACGACCTGGAAACCGGTGGCGACCTGCTCCGCCTGGTCCAGCAGGGCGGTCTTGCCGATGCCCGCCTCGCCGGTCAGCACCAGCGCGCCGCCCTGGCCCGCGGAGGCGGCCGCGATCAGCTGAGCGACCCGGCCCGCCTCCACCTCCCGACCGACCAGCGCGCCGTCACGACCCGCCCGCACGTTGTCCCGGGGTGTCCGGGTGCCGGCTTCGCGCGTACGGGAAAGCTCCTGGCCCACGCGTGCGCCGTCGCGGTTGGCGGGCGCCTCGGGTCGCTGCGGGGCTGGTTGCATGGAGCAAACGGTAGTTGATCGCCGATTTCTAGACGATGACGACGATCTTGCCGTGGCGGTGACCGCGTTCGACGTGGGCGTGGGCATCGGCGATCTTCTCCAGCGGATAGCTCGCCTCGACCCGCGGCGTGTAGTCGCCCGACTGGCCCAGCCATGACACCTCGGCCAGGTGCGCGGCCGCGTTGGCCAGCGGTTCGGCCAGGGTCACCCCGAGCGCGGCGGCGGTGTAGTCGGCCACCGTCGCGACGCGGGCGGCGTCCCCGGTCAGCGCGATCAGGGCGGCCAGCGTGCCCGCGCCCGCGGTGTCCAGCGCCAGCTCGATGCCGTCCGGCGTTTCCCCGTACGCGACCGGCGACGCCCCCAGCGTACGGAGATAGTCGTGGTGCTCCGGGCGGGCCCGGCCGATCACCCGAGCGCCCCGGGCCACGGCGATCTGCACGGCGGCCGACCCGACCCCGCCGGCCGCCCCCTCGACGAGCAACGTGCGGCCGGTGAGCTCGCCCAGCGCCTCGAGCCCGGCCATCGCCGTCACCGAGACCAGCCCGGCCGCGGCCCCCTGCTCGAACGACCACGTGCCGGGCAGCCGGGCCGAGAACGGCAGCACCGCGAACTCGGCCGCCCCGGCGTGGGTCAGCCCGAACACCCGGTCGCCGGCCCGCACGCCGCTCACCTGGTCACCGACCTCGTCCACGACCCCGGCCGCGTCGGCCCCCGGGATCGCGGGCAGCGGCGTCGGGACAGCCTCGGCCAGGTGACCGGCCCGGATCTTCCAGTCGATCGGGTTCACGCTGGTGGCGGCCACCCGGATCCGAACCTCGTGCGGCCCGGCGTGCGGTTCCGGCACATCCTCCACGGTGAGCACGCCGGGTTCCCCGTACGCGTGAAATCGCACTGCCCGCACCGATCAGCCCTCCAGCCCGGAGCCGCTGTTGGGTAGGTCCCGGACGAGCCTGGCCAGCTCCGGCAACGCCGCGTACCGCCGCTGGTGCAGGGCCGCGACCTTGGCGCCGAACTCCGGATCCGGGTCGTCAGTGGTGTCGTACGAGATGAACCTCTCCACCAGCGGCAGCCCGATCTCGTCGGAGCGCAGGTGCGCCGGATGCATCAGATAGGCCCAGTACCCGTCAAGGTCGTCGAAGACAAAGGTGGCGCCCCACTGAAACTCGCCACCGACCTCCCGCCCGACCAGGAACTGCCTGACGGCGGAGATCTCGCGGCCCTGATTCTGCAGGCTGGCGAGCAACTCACCCTGCTGCGCCTCGGTGACGCCATCCTTCAACGTGCTGCGAAAGTGGTGATAGATCATGCCCGAAATCGTCGTGGGGCTGGCTGGGCCCGCGCATCGGCAAGCGATGCCTAGGTAGGGTGCACGGCATGTCGAGTCCCGAGTCGGATGCCTCGGGGGCTGCCGGTCACACCGCCAGCCCCGCGCAACGCTGACTGCCCGGGCGGCTGGCCGTGGTGACGAGAAGACCCTCGTTGATCTCTCACCTCGGAGCACTCGATGCCCTTCGCCCTCGGCCTCTCCAGGCGGCTGACCGGCGCCAACGTCGGCCCCTCACCCGAGCCGGCCGAAAGCCGCCCGCCGGACCTGGCCGCGGAGCTTCGCGTGTTGCGGTCGCGCCAACTCCTCCTCGCGATGCTGTTCGCCGCGCTGATCAACGGCGGAACCTTCGCGGCCTTCACCTTCCTGGCGCCGGTCGCGACCGGGGTAGCCGGGCTCGGGGCGGCCTGGATCCCCGTCGTGCTGGTGCTTTTCGGCGCCGGATCGTTCCTCGGAGTCATGATCGCCGGTCGCCTGTCGGACCGGCAGCCCGGCCTGGTCATCGGGGTCGGCGGCCCGCTCCTGGCGGCCGGTTGGGCCGCCCTCGCTCTGCTGGCCGCGCATCCGGTGGCGTTCCTGAGCCTCGTCCTCGCGCAGGGGGTGCTGTCCTTCGCGGTCGGCAGCACGCTGATCACCCGGGTCCTGTACGCCGCCACGGCCGCCCCGACGACGGGCGGGTCGTACGCGGCGGCCGCGCTCAACATCGGGGCCACAGCCGGACCGGCGCTCGGAGCGGCCGCGCTCACCACCAGAGCCGGCGCGACGGCTCCCATCTGGATCGCGGCGGAGCTGACAGCGGTTGCGCTCGCGGCGCGATTTTCTCCTTGGTGGACAGAAAGCCGCTGCTCAGAGCCGATCAAGCGGCCACGGCGATAGCATCCGGCGCAACAACGAAACGGGGGTACCGCTATGAGATCGACATTCCATCGCACCCTCAGCACGGTGGCCGTGGCCGGGGCGCTCGTGGCGACCACCGGCGTCATCGGCGTCGCGGCGGCCGCGCTCAACGCCAAGCCGCTACGAGCCGAGCTCGTGCCGGGTTCCTCGTCGAGCACGGTCGAGGCCAAGCCGCTGCGGGCGGAGAAGGCCCCGCACGCCTTGTTCAAGCCACTGCGCGCCGAGTGAGCGTAGGGCCCGCCGCTCCACCGAGGTGGAGCGGCGGCTCCGGATCAGGAGAGCAGGCGCTCGCAGTTGACCACCGTGTCGCCGGCGTCGTGGCCGCATTCGTCGCCGGCCGCGGTGTTCACGCCGCCGTCGATCACGTCTGTGGTGGCCTTGTCGACGACGTCCCAGCCGCGCAGCATGTCGTCGCCGGCCTCGCCGTAGAGCTTGTCGCGGCCCTCGTCGCCGCTCAGGTCGTCGTTGCCCGCGCCGCCGCGGATCACGTCGTTGCCGGCCCCGCCGAAGATCACGTTGGCCGCCGCGTTGCCGGTCAGCACGTCGCTGCCCCGGCCGCCCTCGATGGTCTCGACGTCGGCTCCGACCAGGTCGCCCTCGCCGGCCTGACCGTCGTCGGCGGCCCCGTCCAGGTCGACCGTCACCGGCTCGACGTGGCTCGAGTAGTCGACGTTGTCGCGACCCGGCCCGCCCCGCATGACGTCCCGGTCGATCTCGGCCACGGTGAACTCGCCGCTCAGATTGTCGTCGCCGGTGCCCCCGTCGAGCAGGTCGCGGCCGCGTTCGCCGTACAGGCCGTCGTTGCCCGGCCCGCCGTAGAGGTGGTCGCCCGCGGGCCCGCCGCGCAGCGAGTCGTTGCCGTTGCCGCCGTAGAGCCGGTCGGCGCCCGTACCCGGTTCGCCGCCCACACCGTGCTCGCCGAAGAGCGCGTCGTTGCCGTCCCCGCCCGAGAGCGCGTCGTTGCCACCGCCGCCCTGCAGCCGGTCGTTACCGCCGAGCCCCCAGATCGCGTCGTTGCCGACCGGGCCGCCGGTGATCGGGTCGCCCTCGAGGATGTCCGCCTTGGGCCCGCCGGTGATCCGGTCGCTGCCATAACCCCCGTACGCGGTCATCGACAGGTCGCTCTTGTTGACGATGACGTCGTTGCCCTCGTACGTGTAGATCGCGACCCGCGTCGGCGTCGACTTCGTCGTACAGCGGGCCTTGGTCTTGTCGCCGCTGACCAGCTTGCACCCCGTGCCGGCCTTGATGGCGACCACGTCGTCGATGGTGACCGTCAGCCCGGAGCGCGTGACCACCACATTGTTGTTGACCTTGACGGCCTGCATCTCGGCCGCCTTGTACTGCACCAGCGTGCCCGCGATCGACGCGATCCCCGGCACGGTCGCGGCGTCGGCGGGCAGCACGACCACGCCGACCCCCACCGCGGCCAGCACTGCCACTCCGGCCCCGGCCACCCAAGCTTTTCGCACGCGCGGATAGTAGACCTTGACTTCGAGCGCACTCGAAGGGGCAGCATCGATCGGCATGACAGAGATCGTGCTGGGCGCCATGCTGTTCGGAACCACCATCAACGAGCGGGATTCGCACGCCCTGCTCGACCGCTTCGTCGAGCTCGGCGGCCGGTGGATCGACACCTCCAACAACTACGCGTTCTGGTTGCACCCGTCCGGGCTGGGCGGGCACAGCGAGCGGGTGATCGGGAGCTGGCTGGCCGCGCGGCCCGGGATGCGCGACCGGGTGCTGATCAGCACGAAGGTGGGGGCCGAACCCACCGACCCGGCCCGCGGGCTCGACGCGATGGAGGGGCTGTCGGCGGCCACGATCCGGCAGGCCATGACCGGGAGCCTCGAACGGCTCGGGGTCGACCACGTCGACATGTACTGGGCGCATGTGGAGGACCGGTCGGTGCCGCTCGCCGAGACCGCCGGGGCGTTCGAGGAGTTGCGCCGCGAGGGGCTGACCCGGCGTACGGGGGCCTCGAACACCCCGGCCTGGCGCGTCGAGCAGGCGCGGGGGCTGGGCTGCGACTGGTCGGCTTTACAGCTGCGGCACTCCTACGTCCAGCCGCGTCCCGGGGCGGCCCTGGAGTCGTGGTCGCACCGGCAAGTCTTCCCCGAGACCCTGGATTACGTACGTTCCACGTCCGGGCTGGACCTGTGGGCGTACTCGCCGCTGATCAACGGGGCGTACGGCCGGGCCGACCGTCCCCTGGAGGAGGCGTATAACCATCCCGGCACCGACCGGCGTACGGCGGCCTTGATCGACGTGGCCCGTGAGCTGGGCGTCACGCAGAACCAGGTCGTGCTGGCGTGGCTGCTCGGCGGCGACCCGCAGGTGTGGCCGATGGTCGGCGCGAGCACGGTCGACCGGCTCGACGAGGTCATGGCCGCGCGCGACGTCAAGCTTGATTCGGCCGTACGGGATAAACTCGACACCGCGAATTAAGACGGAGACAGAACCGCGGGGTGCCTCCATCCGTTACCCTGCGAGACTGCACCGCTGATTTCGGGAGTTGCCTGCATGAAGAAGTCCCTCGTCGCGCTGATCGTCGTCGCCGTGGCCGGCTCCACGGCCGCCATCGCCGGCACCGCCGCCGCCCAGGAGCGCCCCGCCCCGGCCGTTGTTCAGGCCGCACCCGCGCCCGCTCCCGCGACGAAGGTTCCCGCGCCGGCCGTCAAGTCCGCCGACAAGGGCCTCACCTACTCCCAGTCGGGCAAGGTCGTCACCGTCAAGAAGGGCTCGGCCCGGGTCGCCACGGTCACGCTGACCTCGGTCACCTACGCCGCGAAGTCCGCCCGGGCCGTCCTCTCGGTCAAGGCCACCCGCCCGTTCACGATCGACCCGTCGCTGTTCACCGTCTACGACCTGCAGGGCTACGAGAACGACCCGGCCCAGACCAAGCCCGTACGGTTCGAGCACGGCACCGGCACCCTCAAGCTGACCTTCCCCAAGACCGCCGCGAAGCCGATGGCGCTGGGCTGGGTCCCGCAACTCGACCGCGAAGCCGCCGCCGTCTGGGAGCGCTGAGCCAGGGCCCTCGCGGACCCCGGCGTGTTCTCAGCCCTGGTTCTCAGACGCAGCGTTGCAGGATGTTGTCCCAGCTGGTGCTGCCGGGGCACGTCACCGCCTGGGCGGTCCCGGCCGCCGCGGGGGCGAACAGGGCGATGACGACGGCCGAGACGATCGCGGCCAGGAATCGGGTACGACGAGCGCGCATGGCCATTCCTTTCGAGGAAGGGTGCGAGGAAGCGCCTCATGGTCCCACAGATCGCGCTCGGCGGGAGCCGGCCGTGCGCCCGGCATCGCGTTACCCCGCCGTGCTCAGCCCACGCCCACGGGGCTGCTCAGGTAGTGCAGAGTATCCTCCGTGGACCTTGCCTACGCCTGCGTGTGCTGCGGCTGTCGGACGATCTCGGAGCCGCCGGGATCGCATGAGATCTGCCCCGTCTGCGGCTGGGAGGACGACATCCATCAGCTCCGCTGGCCGGACCGGCCCGGTGGCGCGAACGAGCCGTCGCTGATCGAGGCCCAGCGAGCACTCCGCCCCGCGGATCGAGCGGACTACGAACGCGAGCCCTCCTGGCGTCCGATCGACCTCAGCCATGATCGGTTCGAACCGCACGGCGGCCCGTTGGCTCCGTGGCCCGAGGACCGTACGGTCCTCTATTGGTGGCGCCAGTCCTGGTGGCAGGGGATCCCACCCGTGGCCCTGAAGTTCGACGCGAACGCTGATGCCCGGTTCGCCGAGGCGGTCCGGGCCGTCGCCGCCATGGCACCACCGGCGGATCCCGACAACCTCTCCGGCATGGCGGTCGACTTCGACCACTACCTGTGGCGGTGCCCGTCGATCCGGCACGTCGACGTCACTGCCGGCGAGGACCCGGCCCGTCTACTGACGGCCCATTGCCAAGCCGAACAAGCGGCGTCACCGGAGCGAGTAGCAGCGGAGATCGAGCAAGCTTGGCTGCAGGACCTCCGCTATGCCGACTGGGAGACCCACTTCCTGCGAGTCACCTCGACGTCGGTCCGCCTCGCCGTGGCAACGATGATCGACAAAGCCGGCTACTACATCACCGGGTCGATCATCGTCGGCTGGACCGAACCGACCGTTCCCTGAAACGGTCCGGCGACGAGAGGCGAGAACGCACCAGCCGTCGACGCCGGCCTCACCGGCTGAGGCCCTCTGGCTCCCCACAGCCCCTGACTGTGCATTCATGAGGGCCCGAACCGATCGCTCTTGAACGACCGGGCGATGAGAGGCGCTCGGCGCAGCGGGCACGGGACCTCTTGTAGACAGAAAAGGCCAGCGGTGCTTTGTGCGTCATGATTCGCAATGAACCGGACGGCGGCATCGGTCGCTCGGCGACGTGTGAATCGATGCGGACTGAAGGGCCGCTTCGCCGGGATCGACCTGGACCGGGCTGACGGCGCGTCATGTCGGCGGCCCGGCCCAAGACAGCATCTCAACAGGGTTGGACGGACCAGCTCAGCGGCGCGCCGTCGGCGAATCGTCCGAGGAGGGCGGAGCTGCCACCGGCGACCGGCACGCAGGACGGCGAGGGGTTGCCGCCGACGACGGCACGCAGGCGGACGGTAGACGAGCCACAGTTGCGGTATCCGACATACCTGTCGTTACCCTGCACCCAGCTGTTGGCGCCGCAAGGGTCAGCCTGTGCAGGCGCGGCGGTCAGGGCGACGGCGGACAATGAACCGGTGATGGCGATCGTGCCCATGACCAGGATTTTTCGTAGGCGCATCTGACTTCTCCGATCTCCTGAAGCGAGCTGTCAACGACTTCTCGTGCTCCAGTTGTGGAGCACGAACGGCGACCCCGTCATTACTTACGGGCCCGCAACGAGTCTTGAATACGAATCGGCGCCCCTCTTGAAGTCCGGACGATCCCGGACGCCCGCGGTCAGGTGGCGAAGTGGGACTCGCTCAGGGCGAGCAGTCGCTCCTGCATGGCGACGTCGTGGGAGATCGGTGGGGTGGTCGCGGCCAGGCCTTGGTTGAAGTACTGGCCGGTGACGCCCTCGAGAGCGGGGTCGGTGGCGATGCGCAGTGCGGTGGCGGCGCCGTCGGTGGGGGTGAGCATCGTGCGGCGGATGAGGGTGCCGAACGGGCGGAGCAGGGCCGGCACCAGGTCGTCGATGATGTCGGTGGCGACGATGCCGGGGTGGACGGCGTTGACGGTGACGCCGTCGGGGGTGAAGGAGCGCGCGAGGGCGTAGCCGGCGGTGACGGTCATCAGCTTTGCCCGCGCGTACGCCTCGAAGGGAACGAAACCGTCCGGTGGGTTGAGGGCGGCCAGGTCGTCCACGCCGGTGAGGTCCAGGGTCGCCGGGCGGGGCTTTCCGGCGAGTTTGAGCTGGCGGGTGTCGTTGAGGGTGTCGCTGGCGACGTTCACGACGCGGGCCCGGCCGCGCCGCAGCGGTGCGCCCAGGCGGGTCATCAGCCCGTACGCGGCGAGGTAGTCGAGCGCGATGTGCATCTCGACGCCGTCGGCCGAGGTGCGGCGGTCGGGGAAGTGGGCGCCGGCGTTGTTGACGAGGATGTGGATCTGCTCGTAGCGGTCCTCGATGACTTGCGCCGCCGTACGGAGGTCGTCGCGGCGGGACAGGTCGCCGGGGATGATGTCGAGCCGGTGCTGGTTGTCCGGGCCGACGTGGGCGCGCAGGGCGTCGGCGCGGGCCGGGTCGCGGGCGATGGTCACGACCCGGGCGCCCGCGTCGATCAGGGCGGCGGCGATCATCTTGCCCATGCCGCCGGTGGCTCCGGTGACGACCGCGGTGCGCGGCGAGAGACCGGTCATCGGGCGATCCTCGGGTAGGCGCGCACGTATCGGGGGTGCTCGGCCTCGTCGATCAGGAAGGCGGCCAGGTCGGCGCGGCCTACGGAACTCCATACGTGGATCGGCAGATCGGTGCCGACTCGGTTGGTCGCGGTGGCCGGACGGTCGGACAGCTTGGGCGGGCGCACGATCGTCCAGTCGAGATCGGAGGAGGCGATCAGCGGTTCCATCGTCTCCTTGTCGCGCATGCGGTCGGCCACGCCGGCCCACACCGCGAGGGAGTAGAGCGACCGGTCGTGCGTCTCCAGCACCCCGTGGGCGCTGACGGCGATCAGGCGCGTCACCCCGGCCGCCTTCATCGCGGTCAGCGTGGTGCGGATGCCGTCGGTGCACACCGTCGTCGGGCCCTTCCCGGCGCCGCCGAGGGTGCTGATCACGGCGTCCGCGCCGGTCAGGGCCTCGGTCAGCGCCGACGTGGCGTGAACGTCCGGCCAAATCGCCTCGGTCAGCCGCTCGCGCCCGGCGAACGTCGCGGGACGCCGTACGCAGGCTGTGACTGTGTGCCCCCGCTCGAGCGCTGACGTCACCACGTGGCGTCCGGTCGTCCCGGAGGCTCCGACGACGGCCACCTTCAGTATCTGTGAAACATCCTGTCTCATAGTTGGAGTATGGGGTCGCGGGAAACTATGAGTCAAGTTGTCTCGTAAGCTGAGGCGGTGAACACCGAGACGGACCCGCGCTTCCAGCGCAGTCAGCAGGCCATCCTCACCGCCGCCCGGGAGCTGCTGCTCGAGAAGGGCCCGGTCGCGGTGACGCACGTGCAGGTGGCGGAGCGGGCCGGGGTGGGACGGGCGACCGTCTACCGGCATTGGCCGCGCACCGATCAGCTGCTTGCCGAGGCGATGGCCACCGTACGGATGCCGCTGCTGGACAACCCGACCGTCCCGACGCGACAGTGGCTGACGCGCGAACTGACCGCGCTCGCCCGTCAACTCGACCTCGACGACGTACGAGCCGTGGCCGTCACGCTGGCCGGCACCGCACCCTGGGACGAGCAGATGAACGCCCGCCGCGCCCAGTTCGCCAAGATCCTGGCCGACCGCCTCGCCGACGCCCTGGACGCGGCCCAGACCCGCGGCGAATTGCGCCTGTCCCTGCCCAGTCGCGACGCCGCGGCCCTCGCCATCGGCCCGATCTACTACCGCAGCACAATCGAACACGCTTCCGCCGATGCGGCCCTCATCGAAGCCGTGATCACCGTGGTCGGCACCTGGGTGGACTGAAGGAGGTAGGTGGTTCGGCCGGGCGTCGACTTTGGTCGAGCCGCGATCGACTCCGGACCGATGCGCCGCCGGGAGCCGTTCTGCGAGGTTGGGGCGATGGGTGCCAGCCGAGTCGTGCGCAGTCCGGTGCTGCTTGTCCTGCTCGTCGCGCCGTTCTTCGGGGAGGGGTTGTCGGGGTCCAGCCCGCCGTTCGAGCTGCTGCTGCCCTGGAATCTCGCCTTCATGGCCGCCCTGTACGGCTGCGGGGCTCTCGTCTGCCGCGAGGTCGCCCACCGCTTCGGCCTCGGGTTCACCGGGCTGGTTCTGCTCGCGATCGCGTACGCCGTGTGGGAGGAGGCGCTCGTCGATCGGTACTGGTTCTTCCCGCAGTTCTGGGCGGACTCCGGGGTCGGCACCTACAGCGTCGTCTGGCACACGAACGTGCTGCTCGCGACGCACCTCACGGTGTTCCACACGGCGCTCAGCATCTGTGCGTCCGTCCTGGTCGTCGAGTGGTTCCTCCCACAAGCCAGAGCCCGTACGTGGGTCGGCCGCCCCGGGCTCGTGCTGGCCGGGCTGGTGCTGGCCGCAACACCGGTGATCTACGGCGAGTTCGACCAGCGCCCGCCGATTCCGGTGCTCGTGGCGGCCGGGGCCCTGCTGATAGCGGTGGTCGTGACCGCCTTCCTGGTCGGCCGCAGGCGGCGGTCGGCCTCCGCGACGTTCAGCCGGCGGCGTCCAGATACCGCGATGCTCGGCGATGATGTGCCCCGGCCGCGACGGGGACTCGGGGTGCTCGCCTTCGCCTGCCTGGCCGCACACTGGATCCTGACCTACGCGGTCGCCGAAACGGGACTGGTCTGGCCGTTGGGCGTGGCGCTGTCACTGCTGCCGGTCGCTATCGGTCTCGTCCTGGTGCCGCGTCTCGCCGTGACTGGGCCGTACGGGTCAGATGGGAGACGGGTGGTGGCCGGTCTGCTCGCCTTCTTCGTGCTGCTCGACCTGCTCATCGCGCTGGTCGGCCAATACGACATGGTCCTCAGCGCGATCGCCGCCGCCTGGCTCGCCTGGTGGCTGTACACCCGGCGAGCCGCCACCGGCCTCGAGGCAGCAGACCGACCGCCGCCTCATCCAGTCGGCTGAACCCTTGTCGCCCAGCTCGGCACCCAGGTCCCGGCGGTGGCGAGGCGGGGGATCGCGGCGGCGAGGTGCTTCCGGAAGGCGGCCAGCGCCGGATGGGCGTTGTCGCGATGCCACAGCAGCGAGTGCGGATAAACCGGCGTCGGGTCGGTCACCGGAATGCGGCGCAGACCGTGCCCGGCCGGCCACACCAGCCGGGTCTGCGCGCCGATGAAAGTGGCCAGCGCTGGCGTGTCGGCGACGGTGTCGAGCAGCGCGTCGGCGCCCAGGTTGGGCCCGGTCGCCTCGATGGTGAGGCCGAACTCGGCCGCCAGCTCGTCGTAGTAGGCGGTCCATTCGGAGCCGGGGGAGAGGCCACCACCTGGACCGCCACCGTGCTCGGCCCGCCCCTCGGCAACGCGGCGCTAGGCCTGCTCGGACCGGTCACCACCGTGGTCATCGACGCGTTCAGCTACCTGCTCTCCGCCCTGGGCCTCCGCGCGATCGGCGGCCCCGAGCCCCGCCCCGCCCGCGCCGACGCCCCCCGGCTCCGAGCCCGCGACCTGCTCGGCGGCTGGCGGCACATCCTGAACCACCCCGCCCTGCGCCTGCTTTTCTTCAACACGGTGCTGGTCAACGGCTTGATCCTGGCCACCGCGCCACTGCTGGCCGTGCTCATGCTCAACCAGCTCGGCTTCGCCTCCTGGCAGTACGGCCTCGCCTTCGGCATACCGTGCCTCGGCGGCCTGCTCGGTTCGCGCCTGGCCCGGCCCCTCGTCGCAAGCTTCGGCCAGCATCGGGTGCTGCGCACCGCCGGCGCCCTACGAGCGTGCTGGCCGATCGGCCTCGCCTTCATGGGCCCCGGCACTCCCGGCCTGATCCTGGTTCTCGTCGTCCAGTTCGCCCTGGTCACCTGCGTGGGCGTCTTCAACCCGGTGTTCGCGACCTACCGCCTCGACCAGACCGCCCCCGACCGGGTCGTCCGCACCTTGTCCGCGTGGTCGGTCACCAGCAACGCCACCGTCGCCGCCCTGACCGCCCTCTGGGGCCTGCTCGCCACCGCCACCAGCCCCCGCGTCGCCATCGCCACCGCCGGCCTCCTGCTCCTGACCACCCCGCTCCTGCTACCCCGCCACACCCAGGAAGATCCCGTCATGACAGGGACGCACTTGCCCCCGCCACAACCTCGTACGCCGGGGCCGACGTAGCGACCCGGGTCGTCGAGCTGGCCCGTGCCTCTCAGGCACCCGTCGTCCTGGTCCGCGTCACCGGATCGGATCCTGTTGCCCGAAGGGGCTGGGACGTCATCGTCGACGAACTGAACGACCACCCCGACGACACAAGGAACACCAAACGAACGTGGGGTGCCTTCCACGACACCGACCTCGACCGGCTGGCCGGCCTCACCAAGAGCACCGGCTGGTCGGCCTCACCAAGAGCGTCGGCATGGAGTTGACGGCCCGGGCCGCGCACGACCACGGCTACCACGTCACGCTCGCCGTCGACGCCATGCCCGACCGCGACCCGGAAGCCCACCGCGCCAGCACCGAAAGCACCTTCCCGCCACTCGGCCGAATCGCCATCACCACAGCGATCCTGCGAACGCTGACAGCGGGGATGGCGGCGGCGTGGAGGGGTGGCGGCGTGGGGGTGACGGTGTGGAGGTGGAGGTGGAGGCGGCGGCGTGGGAGTGGCGGCGCGGCGGCGGCGTGGGAGTGGCGGCGCGGAGGTGGCGGCGCGGGAGTGGCGGCGTGGAGGGTGGCGGCACGGAGGCGGCGGCGCGGGAGTGGCGGCGTGGGATGGCGGCGCGGAGGTGGCGGCGACCGGCCCGGCCCAAGGGCGTCAGCTGGGTTCGGGCTTGGCCTTCTGCGGATGTATCGTCTCGTGGCGGGCCAGCATCGCGACGAACTCGCGGATCTTGCGTTCGCGGGTTTCGGCTCGTTTGACGGCGTGGACGCGGTAGATCATCGCGAAGCGGTTGGTCTTGGTGAGGACGTCGAACATGGCCTGTGCGGCCGGCTCGGCGGCGATCGCGGCCAGCAGGTCGGCGGGTGCCTCGGCCTCCGACGGCGGGGCGTAGGCCGCCGCCCATCGCCCGTCCGCCTTGGCCGCCTCCACCGCGGCCCGGCCCGCGGGCAGCATGCGGCCCTGTTCCTCCAACCGCCCGATGTGGGACACGTTGCGTTGCGACCATGCGCCCCGGGCCCGGCGTGGCGTCAGGCGGATCCACGAGATCGACTCGTCGCCCTTGCGCGCCTGACCGTCGATCCAACCCACGCACAGCGCCTCGTCAACCGCCTGCTGCCAGGTCAGCGTGGTGACCGTCCCGCCTTTGCGGCCCAGGGCGAGCCACACCCCGGCCGAGCTGCCGTGGTTTTCCAGCAGCCACACCCGCAGCCCCTCGGCGTCGGCCACCACCAGCTCGTCCAACTCGCGTTCCGCCATGACCGGCAGGCTAGCGCCTGTTTCGTAGCTGGGGTGGCAGCGAGGCCGGGTCCAGATTTCGTCTGGTGGTGGCCCGCGGAAGCCTGGCTCCCGGTGTTGGAACCTGGCTTTCGCGGGACGCCGCCAGGCGGGATCTGGGCCCTGCCGCAGCCCCGCCCCAGCTACGAAACAGGCGCTAGTGCCACCCCCCGACAAAAGTGGCCCGTCAGGTGGTGGCGGCGAACTTCTGGACGAGCTCGGTGCTGCCCGCCACCACCAGCTCGGCGTGGTCGGGCACGACGGTCTCGGGTGCGGCGTACAGGAAGTCTGTGCCGTGGGTTTTGATGCCGACGACCGTGATGCCGTAGTGGGTGCGCAGCGCGAGGTCGGCCAGGGTGCGGCCGGCCGAGTTGCGCGGCGCGCGGGTCTTGGCGATCGCGAACCCGTCGTCGAACTCGATGAAGTCGAGCATCCGGCTGGCGATCAGGTGGGCCACCCGCTCGCCCATCGTGGCCTCGGGGTAGATGACGTGGTGGGCGCCGACCGAGCGCAGGATGCGGCCGTGTTTGGCCGAGACGGCCTTGGCCCAGATGTCGCGGATGCCGAGCTCGCTCAGCGTCAGCACGGTCAGCACGCTGGCCTCGATGTCGCTGCCGATGCCGACCACGGCCCGCGGGAACTCTTTGATGCCGACCTGCAGCAGCGCGTCCTCGTCGGTCGAGTCGGCCTGCACGACGTGGGTCAGCTTGTCCGACCACTGCTGCACCAGCTGGTCGTTCTCGTCGATGCCGAGCACCTCGTGACCCAGCTGCAGCAGCGAGCCGGCCACCTGCCCGCCGAACCGGCCCAGGCCGATGACGACGACGTTCTCGTCCCGCGCGATGTCTTTCTCAGCCAACGATCGGACGCTCCTCCGGATAGCGGTACAGCCGGTGCCGGGTGTTGAGCGCCAGCGCGGAGGCGACGGCGACCGTGCCGACCCGGCCGATGAACATCATCGCACTGAGCACCAGCTGACCTGCCGTGGTCAGCTCGGCGGTGAGCCCGGTGGTCAGGCCCGACGTGCTGAAGGCCGACATGATCTCGAACAGGGCCCGGTCGAACGGCACCCCGTCGGTCATCGCGAGCAGCACCAGCGTGCCGGTGGCGACCGTGGCCACGCCGAGCAGGGCGACCGTGGTGGCCTGGCGCTGGGTGGCCTCGGCGATCCGGCGGCGCCCGATCACGACGTCGCGCTCGCCGCGCACCTCGGTCCAGATCACGTACGCGAGCAGGAAGAACGTCGTCACCTTGATGCCCCCGGCGGTGCTCGCGCTGCCCCCGCCGATGAACATGAGCCCGACGATGATGGCCGAGGTGTCCTCGTTCATCGCGCCGAAGTCGACCGTGTTGAAGCCGCCCGAGCGGGGGATCGTGCCCTGCACGAAGGCGGCCAGGATCTTTCCCGGTACGCCGAGCGGCCCCAGCGTCTCGTCGTTGCCCCACTCGAAGGCCAGCACCGCCGCGAACCCCACGACGAGCAGCACCAGCGTGCCGCCCACGGTGAGCCACGTATGGGTCGACCAGGCGGCCGGGCGGCGCGACTGGCGGCCGATCTCGTAGAGCACGGGCACGCCGATGCCGCCGACGATGACGCCCAGGGTCAGCGGGACGCAGATCCACCAGTCGCTGACGAAACTGGTCAGGCCGTCGCCGCGCAGCGAGAACCCGCAGTTGTTGAACGCCTGGATCGCGTTGAACACGCCTTCCCAGATCGCCTGACCCAGCGGTACGTCGTAAGTGAGGTGAAGCCGGGTGGCGAAGATGGTCGCGATCACGGCCTCACCGGCGAACATGACGATCGCGGCCAGCACGAGCACCTGCCGTACGTCGCCGTGGGCCAGCCCGGTGTTGGTCTCGACCCCGGTCATCATCCGGCCCCGCAGCCCCAGCCGCTGCGACACGAGCAGGCCGGCCAGCGTCGCGATAGTGGTGATCCCGAAGCCGCCGGCCTGGGTCAGCACGGCCAGCAGCACATGCCCGAAATCGGACCAGTATGTGGCGGTGTCGACGACCGTCATGCCGGACGTGGTGATGGCCGAGGTGGCGGTGAAGAACGCGGTCAGCAGGGACGGCGACTCGGGCCCGGCCCGGGACACCGGCAGCAGCAGGATCGCCGTGCCGACCATGACCGCGCCCAGGAACGCCACCGTCACGGTCCGCGCCGGGTGCGGACGGGCGGAGCGCATCAGGCAGTTATACCGCACCCCCGATCTTGGGCGGCGCTCCGCAGTAGTCGCCGATCGCGTGGGCGTTGCGAACGAGTTCGCGCAGCACGGGGGAGTCGCGGCCGGCCTCGACGACGAGGCACATGTGATCCGTCAGCTCGACCACGGTCAGGCCCTGCTCGTTGAACGGCCGCAGCGCGAGGCTGGCGTCGAGGCGGCCGTCGCGCAGCCCGGCGATCTGATCGGCCTCCGACGTGGGCACGGTGGTGACCGCGAGGCCGGGGAACCGCTGCTCGAGGTGCCGCACCATCGCCGTCACGACGGAACCGGGCCGGAAGCCGATCGTCACGCCGCGCCCCTCGCGGGCGGCCACGACCAGGCGCCGCTGCAGAGCGTCGGTGCTGCGGAGCAGTACGCGCGCCTCGTCGTGCAGCAGCTTCCCGGCCGGGGTGAGGCTCGTGCCGGCTCGGGACCGGTCGAACAGCTTGACCCCGAGTTCGCGTTCGAGGGCGGCGACGGATCGGGACAGGGCCGGCTGCGCCAGGTGCAGAGTCTCGGCGGCCCGGCCGAAGTTCAGCGTGTCGGCCACGGCCAGGAAATGGCGCAGGCGGCGCAGGTCCAGATCCACGCCGCAAGTATGCGTCGCCGCGGGCTCATGCCGATGCGGCATCAGGGCGACCGGAATCGGTCTTGGACGCCCGTGGAGAACGCGGAAACCATTGCCGCGTGAGAATTGGTATCGGGCTTCCGAATCAGGTGCGGGACATGGATCCGGCTGTCGTTCCGGGCTGGGCCCGGCGGGCCGAGGCGGCCGGCTTCAGCTCGGTCGCGACGTCGGGCCGGGTGTCGTACCCGGGCCTGATGGACACCGTGGCGCTGGCCGCCGCGGCCGGGGCGACCAGCCGGGTCGGGCTGGTCAGCACCGTGCTGGTCGCGCCGGTCTGGCCGCCGGTGCTGCTGGCCAAGGAGCTGGCCGGCATCGACGCGGTCTCGGGCGGGCGGCTCACCGTCGGCGTCGGCCTCGGCGGGCGGGCCGACGACTACGTGGCCGAGGCCCATCCGGCCCGCGGCCGGGGCCGGCGACTCGATGCCGACCTCGAGGTCTATCACCGCGTCTGGGCCGGCGAGCCGGTCGGCGGGGGCAACCCGGCCGTGCCCGCCGGCACCCGCCCGGTCCCGCTGATCTTCGGCGGCACTGTCCCGGCCTCGTTCGCCCGCATGGCCCGGTGGGGCGCCGGCTACACCACCGGGGGAGTGCCGGTGCCGATGGTGGCCGGCGCCTTCGACGCGGCGCGCGCGGCCTGGCAGGCGGCCGGTCGCGAGGGCCGGCCGCGACTGGTCGCCATGGCCTACTTCGCGCTGGGCAACCCGGCCGCGGGGATCAAGAACGTCAGCGACTATTTCGGCCACGGCGGCGACGACTTCGTGAATTTGGTGGTCGGCAGCCTGGCGCAGACCGCCGACCAGGTGCGGGAGGCGGTGCGGGGTCATGCCGAGATCGGCGCCGACGAGCTGATCCTGCACCCCACCACCGACGACCCGGACGAGATCGAGCGCCTGGCCGAACTGGTTCTGCCCTCCTGAGGCGGGGGCGAAGTAGGCTGCCGGGCGGGGGTGAAGGAATCTTGGATGCCCGGCGCGTCTGGCAGCCGCCCCGGCCGGTGGGCCGCGGACGAGCCGACCACACGGCGATCGTGGGCTGCGGCCTGTTCGTCGACGGGGTGGCCGTCGACGACCCGGGGCCGGCGGCCGACCTGGCCGGGCTCTACGCACGAGCCCGGGAGCAGGAGGGCGCCTTCGTCTGGCTCGGGCTGCACGAGCCCACCGAGGCCGCCCTGAGCCGGGTGGCCGAGGTGTTCGGGCTGCACCCGCTGGCCGTCGAGGACATCCTGCACCGCGAGCAGCGGGTCAAGATCGAGCGGTACGAGGACGTGGTGTTCTTCGTCGTCCGGGCCGCGCAATACGTCGAGCACGAGCGGCTCACCGCGACCAGCGAGATCGTCAGCACCGGCTTCGTCCGGCTGTTCGTCGGCCCGCACTTCGTGATCACCGTACGGCAGGGCACCGTGATGGAGCTCAGCTCGCTGCGCGCCGACCTCAGTGCTGACCCGCGCGCGCTGGCTCAGGGGCCGTGGGCCGTGGTGCACGCCATCCTCGACCGGCTCGTCGACGCGTACGTGGACATCGCGGGCGCCATGCAGACCGACATCGAGCTGACCGAGGCCGAGGTGTTCGCCCCCGGCACCCCGGTCACGGTCGAGCAGATCTACCAGCTCAAACGGCAGCTGATGAAGTTCAAGGCGGCGGTGCTGCCCCTGCAGCGCCCGCTGGCCGTGCTGGCCGGCAAGGAGCTGCCCAAGGAGATCCGCCGCTACTTCAGCGACGTCGCCGACCACCACACCGCCGCCGTCGAGCAGGTCGTCGCGTTCGACGACGTGCTCAACGCCCTGCTTCAGGCCCGCCTGGCCCAGCTGACCGTGGAGCAGAACAACGACATGCGCAAGATCGCCTCGTGGGCCGCGATCGCCGCGCTGCCGACCGCGATCGCCGGCATCTACGGCATGAACTTCACGAACATGCCCGAGCTGAACTCGCACTACGGCTACCCGATCGTGATGGCGCTGCTCTTCGTCAGCGCCTTCGTCCTGCACCGGTTGTTGAGACGC
Organism: Paractinoplanes lichenicola; assembly: GCF_016785085.1. GTDB lineage: Bacteria > Actinomycetota > Actinomycetes > Mycobacteriales > Micromonosporaceae > Actinoplanes > Actinoplanes lichenicola. The sequence continues at coordinate 282,771 of NZ_JAENHO010000001.1, read as the reverse complement.
GCGGGCTGGCTTTAGCTTCCGTCCAGGATCCGGCTGTAACGCAGCCGCAAAGCCCGCTCGGTGCTGGCGACCGCGGCCGCCACGCCGAGCGCGAAGTTGGCCCAGCCGGTCAGGGTGACGAACGAGGTGAAGGTGCCGACCTGCTCGGCCACGGGCGGGATCTGGCTGAGCTTCTCGGCCAGCTGCATCAGGAGCAGGGCGAGCGAGACGACGAGCACGAGCAGCGAGAGCCCGCCGATGGCCCCGCTGAGCACGGGATGCTCGGCCGCGAGCCGGGCCCGGCGGCCCTCGGCCGAGGCGGGGTCGGGGGTGAGCTGCCGCTCGGCGCCGTCGCCGGTGACGTAGTGGCTGCGCTTGAGCCCGAACGACGAGGGCTTGACCTCGATCGTGCCGCCCGGCACCTCGAACAGCGCCGGGAGCTTCGACTCGGCGTAGTGCCGGCCATTGACGTACAGGTGGGCACTGGCCTTGCCGTCCTCGGTCGTGAGCCGGCGCCAGAGCGGGACGTCGACCGTGTAGAGATCGCCGTCCAGCCGGATCGAGTAGAGCGCCCGCGACAGGTGCTGCCACCAGCGGAAACGCTTCAAGGGCCGGCCGTTGCCGGGCTTCACCCGCTCCAGGGCCCTGCGTCGCCTCAGCTCGGTGAACATGGTCGTCGCCTCCTCGGCGGTCGATGTCTATCACGCTGTACTAGAACCGACGTTATCACAGTGTGCTAGAAAGGGGCATGGGCAGCAGCACGCGCGACAAGATCCTGATTGCGGCGGCCGAGATGCTCGGCGAGGACGCCGGCTCGACGCTGAGCGTCCGCGCGGTGGCGGCGCGGGCCGGGGTCAGCACCGGCTCGCTGCGCCACTTCTTCCCGACCCAGCGCGCCCTGCGCGACGCGGTGCTGGCCGGCATCTACGACTACATCGCGTCGGGCGACGAGATCCACGACCGGTCGATCCCGGCCCGCGACCGGCTGGCCGGCTGCCTGCGGCAGGTGCTGACGCCCGGCGGCGAGCTGCGGGCGGCCTGGGTCAAGGTCTTCGAGGCGTTCCTCGTCCCCGAGCCGACCGGCGAGACCGACGCGGCCTATCTGGCCATGGAACGCGAGGGCCTGCGCCGCGTCGAGTCGTGGCTGGCCGTCCTCGTGCGCGAGGGCGCGCTGCCCGAGGGCGACAACACGCGCCGGGCGCGCTTCCTCAACACGGTCCTCAACGGACTGTCGATCGAGCGCGCCCTGCCCCACGACGATGCGCTTCTCACGTCCGAGACCGAGACCCTGTACGGGGCGGTCGACGCGGTGCTCGAGGGTCTCCTGTAAGACCCCGGATCAGGCCTCGCCCAGGGAAAACCGGGCTGTGACCCGATAGCCGCCGTCGGGTCGCGGCCCGGTCTGCACGGAACCGCCGGCCAGCCGGGCCCGTTCGCGCATGCCGACCAGCCCGTGGCTAACCCGCGCGCCCACCTCGATCGGCCGGGGCGTCTGGGCCGGCAGCTCGTTGACGACCTCGACGAGCAGCTCGTCGGTGGTGAGCGTGACGGTCACCCGGGTCGCCGCGCCCGGGGCGTGCCGGATGACGTTGCTCAGCGATTCCTGCACGATCCGGTACGCGGCCAGCCCCACCGTGTCGGGCAGGTCCGCGCCCGCCAGGTCGCCGGTGACGGTCAGCTCGACCGGGATGCCGCCGCGCCGGGCCGAGTCGGTCAGCTCGTCCAGGTGCTCGAGGTCGGGCACGGGCGCCAGCTCGCGGTCGGCCTCCTCGTCACGCAGCAGGGCCAGCAGCTGCCGCATCTCGTGCAGGGCCGTGCGGGTGCCCGCGGCGATCCGCCCGAACTCCTCCTTCGACTCGGGGTCCAGGTTCTTGATCCGGTACGCCGCCGAGGTGGCCTGCATGTGGATGACCGACATGCTGTGGGCCACCACGTCGTGCAGCTCGCGGGCGATCCGGTTGCGCTCCTCGACCAGGGCCCGCTGCGCCTGTTCGAGCTCGACGTCGCGCCGCACCTCGGCCAGCTGGCGGCGGGCCGCCCCGCGCTGGTTCCAGGCGATCGCGCCGAACACGGCCAGCAGCGAAGTCATCGAATAGAGCACCAGCGGGAAGTCGGCCTCGTCGAGCGGGCGGTGCTGCGGGTCGGTCAGCACCAGCACGATGCCGGTCAGCGCGCTGGCCCACCAGGTGATCACGGCGTCGCGCCAGGGCCGGGTCGCCCCGATCAGCCCCACGTGCGCGATCAGCAGCACCATCACCGGCAACGGGAACGGCCACAGCCCCTCGTCGCCCGGCTTGCCCAGGCTGAACACGGCCACCCCGGCCAGCTGGAGCACCAGCGCGGGCCACGGCCGGCGCAGGGCCAGGGGCAGGGCCGCGCACTGGGCGGTAGCGGCGGCGTACGAGATCAGCAGCGGCACGTCGTAGACCGAGGCCATCAGCAGCGACGTCACGACCAGCAGGAACCCCGCGACCGCCCCGACGATCAGCAGCCGGGTGCGCGATGCCGTTGTCACCTCCGCGACGGTACGCGTCGTACTCCCGAACCAGCGGACCCCCTACGACGGAGCTACGGCGAACGGCCCCGCGGAGGGACGCCCGGGTCGTGACCCTGCCCCGACTCTTTTGGCATGGATCTGACGCAGGCCGTGCTCGAGCACCCGTATCTGGTGCTCGGTCCCCTCGTGCTGCTGGAGGGGCCGGCCGCCACGATCACCGCGGGCACGCTCGTGGCGGCCGGCGCGGCCAAGTTCTGGCCCATCTGGCTGATCGTCGTGCTGGCCGAGGTCTTCGGCGACACGCTGCTCTACCTGATCGGCCGGGCCGCGCGCCGGCCCTGGGTGGCCGCGCGGCTGCGCAAGCTCAAGCTGGCCCGGCTGGCCGAGGTCCCGCTGCCCCGGCTGGTCATCACGGCCAAGATCGTCGATGTGCTGGCGCTGCCCGCGTTCGTGTGGGCCGGGCTGCAACGGATCTCCTACCGCCGGTTCGCCGCCTGGGTGGGGGCCACTGCCGCCGTACGGGGGCTGCTCTTGATCGGTCTCGGCGCGCTCCTCGGCACCCAGCTCTCCGGCCTGCTCGCGCTGCCCGGCGGGATCTTCCTGCTGACCGGGGCCGTCGCCGTGCCGGTCTTCGCCTTCCACCTGGCCATGAAGCGCTATCACCAGCGAAAGGGCACTTCTCTGATGCGCATCCCCGACGAGGCCCCGTGACCACCGCGACCGTTCAAGCCCGCACCAGCCGCTGGTATCGCCACACCCAGCTGAGTTTGGCCCTGGCTACCGTGGCCGGGGCGGGGCTGCTTGTGGTGGGTCACGTCGACCCGATGAACCAGATGCTCAGCGACTCGATCTCGACCGTGCCCGGCGCCGTGCTGCTCGCCCTGGCCGCGTGCGGGCTGGCCGCGGCGGGGGCCTGGCTGCTGGCCGGCGCCCGGCGCGCGCTGCCCCGCTCCGGCCTGCTCACCGTGCTGCTGGGGGCGTGGTCGGTGTCGCTGCTCGCGCTGGCCGTCTTCCCCACCAACCTGCCCGGCACCGAGGCCGGGCCGGCCGCGGTCATCCACCGGGTCGGTGCGGGTGCGATGGCCGCCCTGCCGCCGTTGATCGCCCTGCTGGTGGCCCATCTGGCCGGGCGTCGTGAGGTGACCGGCCGGGTCCGGGCGCTGTGGGCGGCGGGCTGGTCGGCCGTGACCGCGTGCCTGGCGTTCGCCGTCGTCAACGGGCCCGCCGTCCTGCTCGATCAAAGCCTTCCCCCGTACGCGGGTCTTGCCGAACGCATCCTGCTCGCGCTCGTGCTCGTGGTCGTCGGGCTGTGCGCGTGGGTGCTCGAAGGAGAGGAGAGGTCGCGATGGACCTGATGAGCTGGCTCGAGAGCGTGATGACCTCCCCGGTCATCTATCTGGCCATCCTCGTGCTGGCCCTGCTCGACGCGTTCCTGCCGATCGTCCCGTCGGAGACCGTCGTCATCGCGGCCGCGGTCTTCGCCGTGTCCGGCATTCCGTCGCTCCCGCTGATCATCGTGCTGGCCGCCGTAGGCGCCTTCATCGGCGATCACGTCGGGTACGGGCTCGGCCATCTCGTACGCAAACGGGGCCGGGACGGCAGGCTGGCCCGGCTCGCCGACAAGTTCGCCCCGCACCTGCACCGCCGCGGGGGAGCGCTGATCATCGCGGCCCGGTTCATCCCGGGCGGCCGCACCGCGGTCGTCACCACCAGCGGCGCGACCGGCTACCCGCTGGCCAAGTTCTCGCTGTTCACCGCGATCGCGGCTGCCTTGTGGGCCACGTATTCCGGGCTCATCGGCTATCTCGGCGGCGCCGCCTTCGAGTCCAACCCGGCGCTGGGGCTGGCGATGGGAATCGGCCTGGCGCTCTCGATCACCGGGCTGGGCGAGCTGGCCCGCTGGTGGTGGGGCCGCCGCCGCTCCCGTCGGATGCCCGAACCCGAGGCCCCGGCCCTGGTCGGCGCGGGCAGCCGGAGTGAATGATGCTGGTCGCGATCGTGGCCGCGACCGTCCAGTGCGCCGCGTTCCCGCTGGCCGTCCGGCGGCCCTGGCTCGCCACCCTGCTGCAGTTCGCCGGGGTCGCCCTGGCCGCCTGGGCCCGCCCCTTGCCCGAGGCGGCCCTGGTGGTGCTGGCCGCGCACGTCGGCTGGATCGGGCTGCGGCACACCTGGCGTACGGCCGTGGTGGTCTGGTGGTCGAGCGTGCTGCTGACCCTGATCTTGGCCCTGCTCGGCCCCGCCACCGTGTTCACCGACGACGAGGCCACGCTGATCCTCTTCCCGCTGAACGCGATGCTGGTGCTGTTCGCCGCGATGGCCTGGCGGCAGCGCGGCGCCGTGCACCGGCAGCTGGCCGCGGCCCGCCGCGACGTCGAGGTCGAGCAGGCGCAGCGGGCGCTCGTCGAGGAGCGCAACCGGATCGCCCGCGAGCTGCACGACATCGTCGCCCACAGCATGGCCGTCATCCACATGCAGGCGACCTCGGCGTCGTACCGGCTCCGCGACCTCGACGCCCCGGCCCGGGCCGAGTTCGGGCGGATCGCGGCCGGCACCCGGTCGGCCATGCACGAGATGCGCGGGCTGCTGGCCCTGTTGCGCGACGAGGCGGACGACGCCACCCTGCGCCCGGCGCCCGACCTGCGCCACCTGGCCGAGCTGGCCGAGTCGGCCCGCCTCGGCGGCGTCCCGGTGACGCTCGACGTGCCCGCCGGCCTCACGGCCGTGCCCGGCCCGCTGGGCCTGACCGCGTACCGGATCGTGCAGGAGTCGCTGAGCAACGTCATCCGGCACGCCCCGGGCGCGGCGACCCGGGTGACCGTCACGCTCACCGCCGACGAGCTGCTCGTCGAGGTCGTCAACGAGCTGCCGGCCCAGACGCCCCGGCCGATCGAGGTGGGTGCGCGGGCCAGTCACGGGCTGGTCGGCATGCGCGAGCGGGCTCGGCTGGCCGGCGGCACCCTCGAAACCGGCCCCCGCCCCGACGGCGGGTACCGCGTCGCCTTCTCGGTGCCGGTCTGAGCGAGTTTGCACCCGGCTCGCAACCGAATACCCGCGCAGTCCGGGGCCTGCTGCACCGATCTTGGAGGTTATGGCAGAACTGCGTGCGCGCCCGTCCCGGCTGCTGACCGCCTCCGTGTGGGGGTCGGGCGCCGTGCTCGCGACGATCCTGGTGCAGTACGTCACCGGGTGGGGCAGCGACGACCAGGCGAAGCTGCTCAACGACGTGGCCTACATCCCGGTCACCCTGTTGACGGCGGTGCTGGGGTGGCGGGTGATCCGCAAGAACGGGCTGGACCGGCGGGAGCGCCGGGCCTGGATCCTGCTCGAGGTCTCCTTCGTGGCCCAGGTGGTGGCGCACGCGGCCTCGCTGGCCCAGCACTACCTGCCCGGCCTGCCGTCGTATCCGGCCCTGTCCGACTACGTGTACTCCACGGCCATCCCGTTCGTCGTGGCCGGCCTGCTCGTGATGCCGGTCGGGCAGCGCAGCGGCTCCGAGCGCCTCAAGCTGGGCATCGACTCGCTGATCATCGTGGCCGGCGCGTGCATGGCCCTGTGGTATCTGGAGATCGGCCCGCTCGTGCAGATGCCGGGGGCCGACCTCGAGGTGCTCGTCTTCTCGACCGCCGTCCCGGTGCTCGACCTGCTGCTGGTCTTCGCGTTCATCACCCTGCTGCTGCGCCGCCCCGAGATCGACTCGGTGATCGGGCTGCTCAGCGGCTCGATGGCGCTCAAAGTGATCGCCGACAGCACGTTCACCATCGCGTACGTGCAGTTCGACACCTACTTCCGCCCCGGCAGCTGGCCGTACGTGCTGTGGGCCGCGGGCGCCTTCCTCTCCCTGCTGGCCGTGCACCGCCGCCTGCAGCACGACGGCCTGGGCCAGGGCGTGCACCAGGGCCGCCGGGGCCGGCTCGGCTGGCTTCCGTACGGGGCGGTCGCCCTCGCGTACGGGCTGATGACCTTCGTCGCCCGCGAGCAGACGTTCTATCCGCTGGGCGGCATGATGTTCGGCGCGGTCGTGCTGACCAGCCTGGTGATCGCCCGGCAGATGTACGCCCAGCGCGAGAACCGCCGCCTGGCCGTCACTGACCCGCTGACCGGGCTCTACAACCGGGCCCTGATCGCCGAGCGGCTGGCCGAGGTGACCCACCAGCCGCCGCGCAAGGGCCGGTACAGCGCCGTCCTGCTGATCGACCTCGACCGCTTCAAGCCGATCAACGACGCGTACGGGCACGAGGCCGGCGACGCTGTGCTCAGGGCGGTGGCGGCCGCGATGCGGGCCGTGATCCGCTCCGGGGACACCGCGGGCCGGCTCGGCGGCGACGAGTTCGCCGTCGTGCTGCCCGCCCTGCCCAGCCCGGCCGCCGCCGAGGGCATCGCCCAGCGGCTGGTCGACGCGCTGCGCACGCCGGTGATCTTCGGGGACCTGGTGCTCAGCGTCGAGGCCAGCATCGGCGTCGCCTTCCACGACGAGACCACCACCGACATGACCCAGCTGATGGCCCACGCCGACGCCGCCATGTACGCCGCCAAGCGCTCCGGCCGCGGTCACTTCCGCGTCTACAACCTTGAGCTGGACACCCAGGCCCGCGACGCCGAGCTGCGCCGCGCGGTCGAGAACGACGAGCTCGTCGTGCACTTCCAGCCCGTGGTCGACCTGCACGGCGGCGACCGGACGGCCGTCGAGGCGCTGGTGCGCTGGAACCACCCGACCCGCGGCCTGCTGATGCCGGGCGCCTTCATCGACCTGGCCGAGGAGACCGGCGCGGTGATCCCGATCGGCGAGTGGGTGCTGCGCGACGCGTGCCGGCAGGCGGCCGGGTGGCGCGCCGAGCACCCCGGCCTCGACGAGCTGTACGTGAGCGTCAACCTCTCCGCGCGGCAGGTCGTGCAGGCCGACCTGGTCGCCACGATCCGCGACATCCTCGACGAGACCGGGTTCCCGGCCGATCGCCTGGTGCTCGAGCTGACCGAGAGCGTGGTGCTGCAGCCCGACGACCAGACCGTCGAGCGGCTCAACACGCTGCGCGAGATGGGCATCGGCATCTCGGTCGACGACTTCGGCACCGGCTACGCGGCGCTCAGCTACCTGCGGACGCTGCCGGTGACCGTGCTCAAGATGGACCGCTCGTTCGTCACCGGCATCGACACCGACCCCGGCACGTACGCGGTCGCCGAGGCCGTGGTGCGCCTGGCCCAGGCCTACCAGCTGTACGTGGTGGCCGAGGGCATCGAGACCGCCGAGCAGGCCCGCTGCCTGGTCGAGATGGGTTGCACGTACGGGCAGGGCTATTACTTCGCCCGCCCGATGCCCGGCTCGGCAGTCCTCGAGCACCTCGTCACCCGGGGCAGCGCGACCGTCACCCCCTGAGGCACGCGGACTCTTCACACCCGCGTCGCCGAGCCCTCACCTGAGCGGCGTATCGGTGTTGGTCCATGACGGTTGGCTGATCGGCATGCCTGCTTCTCGTCGCACTTTTCTCGCCGGTGGCGCCGCCGCCGGTGTCGGTCTTGCCGTTGCCGGTTCCGTTCCCTCGCTGGCCCAGGCCCACCCACTTAAGAAGGACCGCGTCCCCTTTCCCCCGCTCGTCGCCGACCCCGACGGCATTCTGGCCCTGCCCACGGGCTTCAAGTACGCCATCGTGACCCGTACGGGCGTCACCAAGCTCGACCGCGGCCAGGGCGTCACCCCCTCCGACCACGACGGCATGGCGGTCTTCGACGCCGGCCGCGGCCGCGGCCGCTACACGCTGATTCAGAACCATGAGAACGACCCCGGCGCCGAGTTCGGCGTGCCGCACATCAAGGGCACCGTCTACGACCCGGGCGCCCTCGACGCCGGCGGCTGCACGGTCATCACCACCGACCGGGCCGGCCGCAACCTGGGCGAGTTCGTCGCCATCTCCGGCACCGTCTCCAACTGCGCCGGCGGCCCGACCCCGTGGGGCACGTGGCTGACCTGCGAGGAGACCGAGGACCGGGCCGGCGACAAGTGGGAGGAGGGAGGCCGTACGGGCGTCTTCCAGAAGGACCACGGCTACGTCTTCGAGGTCTGGTCCGACGGCACCACCGACCCGCGGCCGATCAAGTGCCTGGGCCGGTACGCCCACGAGGCCCTCGCCATCGACAAGGACCGCACCCACATCTACCTCTCCGAGGACGCCGACCAGCCCAACGGCCTGTTCTACCGCTGGACCGCCCCGCGCGGCGTCAAGGTCGGCCCGCACGTGCTGACCCGCCTGCCCGCCAACGCCGGGACGCTGGCCGCCATGCAGATCATCATGGACGACGGCTCGGTCCTGCCCGACGTCGCCTACCTGACCTCGGCCCAGCTGGGACGACCTTTCCCCGTACGGTGGATCGAAGTCCCCGAGCGCGACGCGCGCACCAAGCCCGTCCGTGAGCAGTTCACCAACGACCAGGTCACCCGCGGCCGCAAGTTCGAAGGCGTGTGGGGCACCGACGAGGGCGTCTACGTCGTCAACTCGTACGCCTGGGAAGACGGCGAACTCCCCGCCGACGCCGCCCCCCACGACGGCATGGTCTGGTTCTACAACTACCGCAACGAGACGATCCAGCTGGTCACGTACTTCCCCCACCAGGTCACCGCCGAGGAAGGCGCCCCCGCGAAATACACCGACCTGACCTTCGACGGCCCCGACAACGTCTCCGTCACGCCCTGGGGCAGCCTGGTGCTGGCCGAGGACGGCGCCGGCGCCTCGCACGTGCTGAGCTCCTTCCCGGGCGGCCCCACGTACGCGATCGCCCGCAACGAACTCAACGACTCAGAATTCACCGGCCCCACCTTCACCGACGACGGCCGCGTCCTCTTCGTCAACATGCAGGACCCGGGCCTGACCCTGGCCATCACCGGCCCGTGGGAGAAATACCTCGGCTGAGCACTCCCGTCTCCTTTGACGTAGCGGAGTGTCCGGCGGCGAAGGTGTGGGTCACGGAGGCGACGCGGCGGCCGATGTGGCGGGCGGTGTTCAGGTCGGCTCTGTGTGCTGCGTCGGGGCCCTGGTCGTTCCAGGACTGGGCGCCTGCGCCGAGGTAGAAGCCGAGACGGTTGTCGTCGTGCTCGCTGGCCACGGTGGTGTTCCAGCCGGGCAGCAGTCCGAGGCTGATCCAATGCATGCCGTGCTGGGCGGCGAGAAGCGACAGGTATTGCAGGGTGTGCAGCTTGTCGCCGCTCATCGAGCCGGAGTTGGTGAAGCCGGCGGCCAGCTTGTCCTGCCAGGACTGCTGCATCCAAGGTCCGCGTCCGCTCGGCGATGAAGACCATCCGCCGCGTGCCCGCGGACGCGCCGCCGGGTAGCTTGGCCGCGTGGCCGATCTCAGTCCTTCCTCCCCCGCCCACGCGTACACCGTGCTCCTCGAAGGCAACTCCCGCTTCGTCCGCGGTGAACGATTGCACCCCAACCAGGACGCCGACCGCCGGGCGAAGTCAGCACCCGGACAGCGCCCGTTCGCGGTGCTCTTCGGCTGCTCCGACTCCCGTCTCGCCGCCGAAATCATCTTCGACCGGGGGCTGGGCGACCTGTTCGTCGTACGCACCGCCGGGCACGTGGCCGGCGCCGAAGTCCTCGGCAGTATCGAGTACGGGGTCACCGTGCTCGGCGCACCACTGGTCGTCGTCCTCGGCCACGACTCCTGTGGCGCTGTCACCGCCGCCAGTGACGCCGAACGGGGAGGCGTCGCCCCGCCCGGCTACATCGGAGACGTCGTCGAACGCGTGATGCCCAGTGTGCTCGCCGGGCGCTCGCAAGGACTCACCGAAGTCGACGACTTCGTCGACGAACACATCCGCCGCACCGTCGCAGCACTCGTCGGGCGCTCCGTCCTGCTCGCCGACGAGGTGTCCGCGGGCCGCTGTGCGGTCGTCGGTCTGTCCTACCGGCTGGCCGAGGGGACAGTGACTTGTGTCGCACAGCGAGGCCTGACGGCGTGACGCAGGAGAGCCGGCGGCCGTCGTCCAACGCGTTGACATGTACATCGGTCACCGGGAACGCTTAGGCGCAATCAAGATGTGAGAGGTTCTCGGCAGGTGAAAAGCACTTCCGCTTCCCGGCGGATCCTGGTGGTCAGCGACGGCAGTCGCCTGCCCCGGGGATCCGAACTGAGCGCCGTGCTGGCCGGCCAAGCCCACCGGCTCGAGGATCTCGGATTCGACACGTCGACGGCGCAGCTCCGCGCCGGTGACCTCGTCGCGTCCGCCCATACTCTCGGCGCGGTACGCGGCGATGTGTCCGCCTTCTACCTCGTGCACACCGAAGCCGACCAGGCCTGGCGAGTCCGTCAGGCCCTCGAACACACAGGGCACGTTGTCGTCACCGACGACGATCTTCGCGCCGTCGTGGCGGCCGCCCACCTCCTGACGGAATTGCATCGGAGGAAATGGGCGATCGATCGAAGCGCAGTGGTGGTCGCCGACAGCGACGAACTGCCCGCCATCGGCGCCCTTCTGACCGCCATCGGCATCCGCAACATGGTGTTCTGGCGACAAGCCGACGCGCCGGCTGTTCCCTTGGAGCAGGTGACCCAGGACGCTGCTGTCCTGCTCGATCTGCGCGCAGCACCAGCGCCGCACCCCCGAGCCGAAGGCCACGACGGCCCCCTGGTCATCAGACTGCCGGCTCTCGCCGACGCCCTTCCAGTCCTACCGGGCCTGCTCATTGCTCTGAGCGAACGGGCCGGGCGTCCACAAACTGTCCTGGCCGCGACAGCTCACCTGCTCGCGACCACCGCAGTTCCCGGCATGCCGTTAGCCGCGCCCGGCACAGCGCTGACCGACGAAATCGCCTGGGCAGCCCGGCAGACCTTGTCGCATCCGCCAGGACTATGACTGCCGCTGCTGCCAGCGGCCGCCGACCGAACCGTCCCTGCCGCCGCCGAGGCCGGACTCCGGCTTCGGCCTACACCGGTAGTTCGTCGGGCGCGCCTCCGGCCATACGACGTGTGCGGCGCGGGCAGCTCCCGGCGCATGCCGGCTGCGGTGAGCGGGAGATACCGATTCCGATAACTCGATGAGGCGCACCGCGCGACGCCGTCGGTGCCTGCCTCGGCAGAGACATCCGGCATCCAAAGCCGTCTGGCGATATTCGCCCGCGTGTACGTCGTGAAGCCGGCCCTGTATGTCAGCCTCCTGCTGATCGCCGCCGAGCCGGGCTGGAGACGCGATATTGCTGCGCGGCCGACTCGGCCAGGGGTACTTGGCCTTTCCTCGCATATCTGCGCGGCCCTCGCCGGCGGGAATGTCTGCCCGGAGCTCTCGGCGAGTCTGGTCAAACACTTGGGGGTGACCTTGGGCTTCACCCATGTATCAAGGACGCGCGGCCTCACCTAGCGTCGTCAGCGGGTTAGCCTCGCGATGAGCGCTCAGCTTCGTCGAGCCCCGATAGGTGAGTGAACGACGCCGGTGTGCTCCGCAACAGTGGGGCCGGACTTGAACCCCCGGCAGCACTGACCTCGACGAACAAACCGCGCAGGCGAACAGCCCCACAACATACCCGCAGCTCGAGTCATGATCGATTGTGTCCGGAGGGGGACTTGAACCCCACACACGTTGGCGCTGAGGACCTGCGACCGGACCGTGGGGGAGGGCACAGTTTTTGGGAGGCGGGCGTTGACCACCGTCGTTTAGGATCGCTCGGCACAGCATGGGGGATCATGAGCGACATCGATGACACTCGGCGGCTGCGGGTGGCGCAGAAGCCGGTTTTTACTGACTGGCGGGGGTTGCGGCGGCGGGTGGTCGTCGCGATTGGGATCGTGGTGGGGACGGCGTTGGCGGGCTGGCTGGTGCTTATCGTGGCCGGCGTCCTGCTGGCGGCGAGGAGCGGCTGACCGAGTTGCCGCGACACCGCAACACCGGGCGCCCGCGGGCGCACTGGTCGATCTTTGTGCTGGCCTTGGCGGCCCTGGTAGCGACGCTCTTCCTGGATGACTACGCCCGTGAGACGGGTGGCGGCACCGTGCCGCCGGGAGAGACCGAGATCGTCGAGCGCGGCTCCGCCGTGGACGGTCCCATCATCCGCGTCGACAACAACCGGGTGGTGGCCGAGCGGCTGCCCCCACGAACGGTGGCGCTGACCTTCGACGACGGGCCCGACCCCGTGTGGACTCCGCAGATCCTCGACGCGCTGAAAAGGCACCACGCCAAGGCGACCTTCTTCGTGGTCGGCGCCCACGTCAACCAGCACCCGGAGCTCGTACGCCGGATCGTGGCCGAGGGGCACCAGCTCGGCCTGCACTCGTTCACGCACCGCGACCTCGCCACGATGTCTGAGCCGAGGCGGCGGGTCGAGTTCGCGTTGACCCGGAATGCCGTCGCGCACGCCACGGGGCTGGACGTCCGGCTGTTCCGGCCGCCCTACCTCGCGTCCCCGGCCAAGGTCGACAAGCGGGCGCTCGACATGATCACCGACGCGGGTAACAGTGGCTACACGACCGTGCTGGCCGATCGGGACACAACCGACTGGCGGCGGCCGACCCCCAAGACGATCGCGAACCTGGCCATGCCGCCGAACACCAAGGGTGCGATCGTCCTGATGCACGACGGGGGCGGGGACCGGTCGAACACCGTCGAGGCCCTTGACCTGCTGCTGCCCCGCCTGGCCGCCGACGGTCGCACCACGGTGCTCGTCCCGGGCGCGACATCCGAGGCCACCACGCCAGCCAAGCTGCAGGGTGGCGCGTTCGCCTTCGTGCAGCGGGGGGCGGGCTGGACCCGTACGGGCCTGTTCTGGTTGATGATTTTCGCGACCGCGCTCGCCGGCACGCGCATGGTCATCCAGGCGTTCTGCGCGTGGCGGCATGCCCGGCGCCGGCGCAAAAACCCGCTTCCCCCGTACGAGGTGCCGGTCTCGGTCATCGTGCCGGCGTTCAACGAGGCGGCCAACATCGTCGCCACGGTTCGGTCCCTGCTGGCCAGTGAGCATCCCGGCCTCGAGATCATCGTGGTCGACGACGGCTCGACCGACGGCACCGCCGACCTGGTGGAAGAGCAGTTTCCCGTACGGGTTCTGCGGCGGCGCAACGGTGGCAAGGCGTCCGCGCTGCGGGCCGGAGTGGCGGCGGCCCGGCACGACATCCTGGTGCTGATCGACGGGGACACGATCGTCGAACCGGACACGATCGGCATGCTCGTGCGCTCGTTCGCGGACCCGGCCGTGGGGGCCGTCGCGGGCAATGCCAAGGTGGCCAATCGGCGGGGCATCATCGGTCGTTGGCAGCACCTCGAATACGTGGTCGCGTTCAACCTGGACCGGCGTGTGTTCGAGATGGCGGACTGCATGACGACCGTGCCGGGGGCGCTCGGCGGGTTCCGGCGGGCCGCGCTCGAGGCGGCGGGTGGCGTGCACAGCGACACCCTGGCCGAGGACACCGACCTGACGATGGCGGTCGTGCGGGCCGGCTGGCGGGTGGTCTACGACGACATGGCCTGCGCCTGGACGGAGGCCCCGGGCACGTGGAAGGGGCTGTGGCGGCAGCGCTACCGCTGGTGCTACGGGACGACGCAGGCGATGTGGAAGCACCGGCACGCCCTGGTCGAGAAAGGGCCGGCCGGGCGGTTCGGGCGGCGCGGGCTGGGTTACGTGGCGGCGTTCCAGATCCTGCAGCCGCTGCTGGCGCCGATCATCGACGTCTACCTGGTCTATTCGCTGCTGTTCCGGCCGCCGGGGCTGGAGGCAGTGTTCTGGCTGGGCATTCACGTGGCTCAGGTCGCCGTGGCGGCGTACGCGTTCCGGCTCGACAAGGAGCCGGCCGGGCCGCTGTGGTCGCTGCCGTTGCTGCAGATCGGCTACCGCCAGCTGATCTACCTGGTCACCATCCAGTCCGCGGTGACCGCGCTGGCCGGCAGTGGGCTGCGCTGGCACGTCTCCAAGCGGACCGGGCGCGCGGCGGCCCTCGTCACCACCAAGGACGCGAAGGCCGCCCGTACGCAGCGCCTCGTCCGGCTGATCCGATTGGGCATCTATCGCGATCCCCGCTGGGCGCGTTGGACCGTACGGGTGGGAATGGTCCTGGTCTTGATCAGTGGCGGAGCGTGGGCGGGCGGGATGATGCTCACCGACCGTTATGCCAACGCGGTGTCGCGGGAGGACCTGCTCGGCGAGGCCGCGGCCTATCACGCCGACCCGGGCTCGTGGAGCCTCGACAAGGCGCTGAACATCCTGCTCATCGGCGTGGACTGGCGGAAGGGCCAGACCGGCATGATCCGCTCGGACACGGTGATGGTGCTGCACGTGCCGAAGGCGAAGGACCGCGCGTACCTGTTCTCGCTGCCCCGCGACACCATCGTCGACATCCCGCCGCTCGCCGACACGGGCTTCCGCGGCGGTCGCGACCGGCTCAACAGTTCCTTCGCGTACGGGGCGGGGATCGAGCAGGATCGTGCACGAGGCGGACGTCTGCTGGCCGCGACCGTGCGCAAGCTGACCGGCCTGCCCGGGCTCGACGCGGCCGTGCTGGTCGACTTCTACGGCTTCTCCGACGTGGTCAAGGCCCTCGGCGGCATGAACGTGTGCGTCGACGCCGACGTGCGCTCGATCCACACGCACAAGCTGTTCCGGGCCGGGTGCCGCAAGATGAGCGGCGAGGACGCCATCGACTACCTGCGCCAGCGCAAGAAGGTGAAGGGCAGCGACTACGGCCGGCAGGCCCACCAGCAGCAGTTCATCGGCTCGATCGCGGCCGAGGCGAAACGGCAGAACCTGGCGGCCAACCCGGTCAAGCTGGACTCGCTGCTGCGCGCGGCCGGGCACGCGATGACCGTCACGACCGGCCCGGCCGAGCCGATCGACCTGGCCTTCGCCCTGCGCGGCATCAACCCCGACCGGATCACGATGCTGCGCACCCCGGGCCACGGCCGCCACGACCCAGCCGGCAACTACCTCGGCGAGGTGCTCGACCCGGCCGCCCAGCAGCTGTTCCGAGCCGTACGGGAGGAGAAGTTGCCGCAGTTCGTAGCGGCCCACCCCGACCTGGTGGGCAAGGCCCTCGTCTGACAGCGCCTTCGTCTCCCCGCGCAGCGGAATGTCTGTTTGCCTCGATTTAGCGGACCGCGGTGGCGGGCGGCGCCGGGCACGACGAGCATCGCCGGTATGAGCGAGGCGCCGTCGCAGCCCTGGGCCCGGAGCCCTTTCCCGCCGATCGCCGACTACGCGTTTCTGTCCGATTGCGAGGCGACCTGCCTGGTCGCCCCCAACGGGGCCGTCGAATGGATGTGTCTGCCCCGGCCGGACTCCCCGAGTGTGTTCACGACCATGCTGGACCGCAGCGCGGGCTCGTTCCGGCTCGGCCCGTACGACGAGATGGTGCCGGCCGCCCGCCGGTACATGCCGGGCAGCTTGATGGTGGAGACGACCTGGCAGACCCGTACGGGCTGGTTGATCGTGCGGGACGCGCTGTGCATGGGCCCCTGGCACAACGTCGACGAGCGGTCCCGTACGCATCGCCGCTCACCCACCGACTACGACGCCGAGCACGTGTTGTTGCGTACGGTCAAATGCGTCAGCGGATCCGTCGACCTGTCGATGACCTGCGAACCCGTCTTCGACTACGGCCGGCGTGAGCCCGTCTGGCGCTACGAGGGCGAGGGCTACGGCGAGGTCGTGGCCGAGCACCCCGACAGCGAGCTCGCGCTGCGCCTGACCACCGACCTGCGGCCCGGCATCGAGGGGCGGGGACTGCACGCCCGTACGAGGATGGTCGAAGGAGACTGGCATTTCGTCGCGCTGTCCTGGTCGGCGCTGCCCCCGCCGCGCACCCTCGACGAGGCCCGCGACCGGATGGAACGCACCTCCGAGTACTGGCGGCAGTGGATCACGCTGGGCGACTTCCCGGACCACCCGTGGCGCAGCTACCTGCAGCGCAGCGCCCTCACCCTCAAAGGCCTGACGTACGCCCCGACCGGCGCGTTGCTGGCCGCGGCGACCATGGCCCTGCCCGAGACGCCGCACGGCGAACGCAACTGGGACTACCGCTACGCCTGGGTCCGCGACTCGACGTTCGCGCTGTGGGGCCTTTACACGCTCGGTTTCGACCGGGAGGCCAATGATTTCTTCTACTTCATTCACGACGCGTGCGGCGACGGCCACGAGCTGCAGGTCATGTATCGGGTCGGCGGCGAGCGCGAGATCGAGGAGGAATCCCTGCCCCACCTCTCGGGCTATGAAGGAGCCTTCCCCGTACGGGTGGGGAACGCGGCCTACAAGCAGAAGCAGCACGACGTGTGGGGCGCCGTCCTCGACTCGGTGTATCTGCACGCCCGTTCGCGTGAGCAACTGCCCGAATCGCTCTGGCCGGTGCTCAAGCAGCAGGTCGAACAGGCGGCCGCGCACTGGGAGGAGCCCGACCGCGGCATCTGGGAGGTCCGGGGCGAACCGCAGCACTTCGTGTCGAGCAAGGTGATGTGCTGGGTCGCCCTCGACCGCGGCGCCCGGCTGGCCCGCCTCTACGACGAGCCGGAATACGCCGGCAAGTGGCAGACCCTGGCCGACCAGATTCACGCCGAGGTGTGCGCCCGCGGCGTCGACGACCGCGGCGTGTTCGTCCAGCGCTACGGCTCCGAGGCCCTCGACGCGTCACTGCTGCTCCTGCCGCTGATGCGCTTCCTGCCGCCGAGCGACGAACGGATCCGGACCACCGTACGGGCCATCGCCGAGGAACTGACCGTCGACGGCCTGGTGCTGCGCTACCGAGTCGAAGAAACCGACGACGGCTTGTCGGGCGAGGAGGGCACGTTCACGATCTGCTCGTTCTGGCTGGCCTCGGCCCTGGTCGAGATCGGCGAGGTCGAACAGGCCCGCAAACTCTGCGAACGACTGCTGGCGTACGCGAGCCCGCTCGAGCTGTACGCCGAGGAGATCGACACGTACAGCGGGCGGCACCTGGGCAACTTCCCGCAGGCGTTCACCCACCTAGCCTTGATCAACGCCGTGATGCACATCATCCGGGCCGAGCAGAGCATGGTCCCCGGCCAATTCAACCCCGCCAACCCAGGCGCGTGACCCCCGCCCACCTCCGCACGAGATCGAGCTCCGCGGCCGGTGGCGCGGACGGGGTACGCCGTTCAGCCTGAATGTTCCCCATATTCGATGCGATGCTCAAGGCCGTGACCCGATGCCGTCCGCACCCCGTCATTGATGGAATGCGTCCGGCCATCTCGTCATGAGGAGTTCCCTTGGCATGGAAGATCAAGTCCGGCGCGGCCGTTCTCACGGTATTGGCCGCCGGCACAATAATCGCAGTCGATCTGCGTGATCCGGAGCCGGCCGCCGCGGCAACCGCGAATTTCTATGTGGCGCTGGGCGACTCCTACTCGTCCGGCGAAGGTACCTATCTCGCAAATTCCGGTTATGACAAAGGCACGACGGAGAACTGTCACCGCAGCGACCTCGGATGGGCGCGGATGCTCACCACCGACCCGGCGCTCAACCTGACGCTGGGCAACGGGCAGTCTGCCATCGCCGGGCACATCGCCTGCTCGGGCGCGGTCAAGAAGCACCTTGTCTCGGAGGGGCAGCACTCGGACCGTTCCCAGGTGCAGCAGCTCGCGGCCATGAGCCCACGACCCGCGCTGGCCACCGTGACCATCGGCGGCAACGACGCCGGTTTCTCCACCGTGGCCAAGGCCTGCTTCAAGAACTACAAATGCTTCGACGAGATCTCGTCGGCCCGCAAGAAGATCGAGACGATGGAGCTCCGCAGCGTCTACACCACATTGCGAAGCCACGTCGCCAACGGCCGGCTCGTCGTCGTGGGATATCCCCGGCTCTTCGACACCTCATTCGCCGCGTATACGAAACACTGTTCCTGGGCGCCGTTCGAGTCGCTGGGCAAGATGAACGATCTTGTCGTCGCCATGAACAAAAAGATCCGGGCCGAGGCCGACGCGGCCGGCGTCGACTATGTCGACGTGCAAGAGTCCCTCAAGGGCCACGAACTGTGCACCGGCAAGTCTTGGGTGCGGAGCATCACGATCGCCAGCGGCAAATACAACACGCTGTCCGCGCATCCGCTGCGCGAGGGACAGGCAGCCATCAGGGACCGGGTCGCCACGTATCTGCGGGGGCGTCCGGTGCTCCCCGCGCCGCCTGTTCCCGGCCCGGCGCCGGTACCCGTACCCGGCAACCGGAAGCCGGTCGCGGCGTTCCAGTACTCGCGGCTGACGGGGGCCGGCAACCGGGTCGCCCTGGACGGCGGCTCCTCATCCGACAGCGACGGCACGATCACCGCCTGGGCCTGGTCGACCGGCGGGCGCCAGTTCGCCACCGGACGAACCGCAACGGCCTCGTTCGGGAACGCCGCCACCCCGGCGGTGACGCTGACGGTGACCGACAACAGGGGTGCGACAGCGAGCGTGACCAGGACATTGTCGCTGCCGAACCGCAAGCCCGGCATCACGGTGGTCACCCCACGGAAGGGCACCGTCGTGGGCGACACCATGCCGTCGTTGAGCGTCGCCGCAACCGACCCGGACGGCGATCCCCTCACCGCCACGTTCCGGGTCACCGGGCCGTCGGTCGAGCTGTCCTCGGCGCAGACCGGCCTCACCTGGAAGGTGCCCCCGCACCGGCTCGACCCCGGCGCCGAGTACCGGGTGACCGTCACAGTCCGCGACCCGAGCGGCCAGACGGCCACCGGTGCCACGTCGTTCACTGTAGCGATGCTGCCCACCTCCTCGGATGTCGTCGCCACGTCGACCGGCGGCGGCTACTGGCAGGTCGACTCGTACGGCGGCGTCTTCTCCTACGGCGATGCGCCGTTCCACGGTTCGCTGCCCGGCTTGAACGTGCGCATCACCAACATCATCGGGATGGCGCGGACCCCGGACAACGGTGGTTACTGGCTGGTCGGCAGCGACGGCGGAGTGTTCGCGTTCGGCAACGCGGGCTTTCACGGCTCGATGGGCGGCAAGCCGCTCAGCAAGCCGGTCGTCGGCATGGCGGTCACCCCGACAGGTAAGGGCTACTGGCTCGCGGGGGCCGACGGCGGAGTGTTCGCATTCGGCGACGCCGGGTTCTTCGGCTCGATGGGCGGCAAGCCGCTCGACAAGCCGGTGACCGCGATCGGCAGCACGGCGAGCGGGCGCGGTTACTGGCTGGCCGCCGAGGACGGCGGGGTGTTCGCGTTCGGCGACGCCGGGTTCTTCGGCTCGATGGGCGGCAAGCCGCTCAACAAGCCGGTCGTTGACCTGGACGTCACGCCGGACGGCGGCGGTTACTGGATGACCGCTGAGGACGGCGGCGTGTTCGCGTTCGGCAATGCCGGGTTCTTCGGCTCGATGGCGGGCCGCCCGCTCAATGGCCGCGTCACCGGGATGTCAGTGACGCCGACCGCGGTCGGCTACTGGCTGAACGGTTGCGACGGCGGCATCTTCGCATTCGGCGACGCAGCGTTCCGCGGGTCCCGACCGACGTACCAGTGCCGCGGGGTCTGAGAGTAGCGGGAGGTTCAGGGGGCGGCCGGGATTACCGACAGGCGGCTTCTTAGTTGGAACGAACTTCCATGTCGGCGAAAGACACCTCGGCCGGCTTGACCGGGTCGTTGTTGAATACGCCGAGTTGGACCTGGCCTGAGGCCAGGCCGGGGTCGGCGACTGATGCCTGTACGGCTGGGTTGTTGTCGACTGAGACGGTGGCGTGCATGGCGCTGATCGTGATGGATAGGTTGTGGGGTGCGTTGGGGGTCAGTGGGACTGCGGAGGTGCGGCCGAGTGAGGTCAGCACCGCGCCGTTTCGCTCTTCGAGCTCGAGGGTGTCGGCGCAGGCAGTTAGTTGGTAGCCGCGGGTTTCGTGGTGGCGGAACCAGACCATGGCGCAGGAGTCGTTGCCGAGCAGGCTGAGGTTGACGGTGATGGTTTGGTCGCCGCTGAACTCGTCAGTCGGGCCGGGGCACTGGTAGGTCGACCGGCCGGCGACTCGTACGTGCAGGCGGGAGTTGCGGAACGTGCAGCTGCCGCCGTCGGCCGCGCTTTCGTGGAAGCGGTTCGGGGCGGTCAGCGGGTCGGAGAACGACGGGCCGCGTCGTTCCGCCACCGGTGACGCCGCGTCGGGATGAAGGTCCGTCGTCGTTGTGGCCCCGGTCGACGAATTGTTGCCGGGGTTCTGGGCGGAGGCCAGGGCGACGCCGGTGCCCGCGGACAGGAGCAGGATCGCAGCGCCTAAAACTATTCGCCGGCTCCGGCCGCGATTCGGTTTTCCGCTCGCGTGTCGGCGGTTCGGCCCCGAATGGGAGCGATCGCGCCGCGCCGGGCCGAGGCGGCGATCGGCCGAGGGCGACATCGGCGCGGCCACGAAAGGGGGCTGCGACGGGTTCTCGGCGATGATCTGTTCCAGCAGGTCGCGGGCATCGAAACGGCCGGCGCTCCGGCGGTCCTGCAAGGCGGGCAGGACCGGTTCGGCCGCGATGGGGCTCGGTGCGTCGACGGTGAGCAGCGTCGGCGTCTGTACGAGGAGCAGCCGTTGCAGCAGTTCGTTCGAGGTCGGCCGCTTGCCCGGGTCTTTGTCGAGCGCCTCGGCGATCAAGTCGGCCAGCGACGCCGGAAGGCCGTACAGGTTTGGCGGCTGGGTGAGGACCTGGGTTACGACGGCGGCTGGGGTGTCGCCGCCGAACGGGGCGCGGCCGGTGCCGGCGAAGGCGATCACCGCACCCCAGGCGAAGATGTCGGCCGCCGGCGAGTCGGGACCCAGGCTCGAGTCGAGCCGTTCGGGCGCCATGTAGCCGACGGTGCCCATCCAATCGCCCGGCCGGGTGTAGTGCGTGCTGCCGCCGAGGGCGCGGGCGATGCCGAAGTCGATCACCTTGGGCAGGCCGAGTGAAAGCAGCACGTTGGCCGGTTTCAGGTCGCGGTGGATGACGCCGGCGCCGTGGATCGCGGTGAGGGCGGCCGCGACGCCGACCGCCACGCTGTGCAAGTCGCCGGGCGCCATCGGGCCGCGCTCGTCGATCATCTCCTGCAGGCTGGGGCCGTCGACGTATTCCACGACCAGGTAGGGGGCGTCGCTGTCGGAATCGGCGGCGAGGACGGCGGCGGTGCAGAACGACGGAACCTCGCGGGCACGGTTGACCTCGCTGCGGAACCGGGCCCGGAACTCGTCGTCGTCGGCGAATTCCGGGCGGATGACTTTGACCGCCACCGGCTGCCCGTCGGGGGCGCGGCCGAGGTAGACGGTGCCCATCCCGCCCTCGCCGAGGCGGGCGAGCAGGTGATAGTCGCCGAGCCGCCGTGGGTCTCCGGGCCGGAGCGGCCTACTGGGCATGTGGAGCGGTCCCCGTTCTGAGATTTCTTCATGAAAAAGTGCGAACTGACCTGGGTACGGGAGCATACTCATCGATTGCTGCGGAGGAGGTTACCCGCATGTGACACCTATCCGACCAGCCAGAGTCGGCTATTTTTAGTTACTCGCAAGTAGTGGCAGGCCAATCTGGCGAACCGGTTAAGTAAAGACCCCTTACCCCTCTGCATAGGGTGAGGGCGGCGCTACCGGCCGCGACATTCCGGAACATGAAAGCTGTTGACGGGATGCCAACAGAATCCCTTGTCGTCGCATCCAGGAAATTTAAAAATGACGAGCGTCGATCTCTCGTGAATTTATCGGCGGCAAGGACATCCGTACGTCGGTGTCTGCTCAGTGACCTGCGATCATGCCTGGATGGCCCGCGACATCGTGTTCTTCCTCGCCCCTGATAACGTGACTGCCGCTACGACGTATCTGCGGGGGCCGGGTGTGGGCTTAGATTCGGTGAGCTGCCGTTTTCTAGAGCCGGACACGGCCATTGCCGAGTGGGACATGTTTTTCGAGGCGCCTTCGGCCGAAGCGCCGACGGACGAGCAGCTTTTCAGGTGGGTATGGCCGGACTATGTCCGAGAGCCGATGAACGATGGCGTTGAGATCTTCGCTGTGCCGGCGCGGCTGACCCGGGCGCTGGCAAACGCAAGCCCGGCTGAGTTGGAAGAACTCGCGGGCCGCTGGATCGAACGCCTCCGGGCTGCCGACGGGGACGACATGACCGACGATGATCTGCCGGCGGTTCTGCGGGAGGTTGCCCGTCTCGCGAAGACCGCGATGGAAACGGGTGGCGGCCTCTACAGCTGGAGCTATTGACCGCCCGCTCCGTGACCACTACCGCACGAAGCAGGACCGGGCCGTCGTCCGCGACGACAGTGGGCGAGCCGCGCACCGCCGTAAACGCCTTACGGCTTGCTGATGTCGACGTCTCCCCGGGCGGTGCTCGGATCCACCGGGTGTCCGTTCTGGAGCCATCGAACCCGTCCTGCCGCCGCCAGCCGACGGGCGGCTCGCCGCACATCTTCCCGCTCACCGTTGATGCCGGTGAGCGGGAAACGCCGCGTACGGTCGAGCGCAGTCAAAATTTGGACCTCCAGATCCCGGTCACTGTCGCGAAGACCGCGCCGGCGGCACGCGCTGCTGCACCAGCGGACGTTGTCCCAGTCGTCGGCCCAAGCCTTGCGCCAGGTGATCGTTCGTCCGCACGAGGCGCAGGTCTTGGATTCCGAAGGGGCCACAACGCCGATGCTAGTCAAACCGGCCGGCGAGGCCGTTCCGCTCCATGTCGCCAGCGGGCAGGCGGCACCGCGAAAACATCATGCCCGGGCGGGACCCCTCGGGCGCGTGGTGTCCGGTTTACGCCTGAATGGGCGTTACTGTGGCTCGGTGCTGAAGACCTATCGGGGGACGGTCCGGGCGCTGGTCGTGGGGGATCAGGGGCCCGCCGTGGTGCTCTGCCCGGGGCTGGTGGGCTCGGCCGACGACTACGCGCCGGTGCTGCCGGCGATCGCGGCAGCCGGGTTCCGGGCCATCGCCTACGACTTCCGCGGCCACTACGACGAGAGCGGCCACTACGACGAGAGCGGCCACTACGACGGGAGCGGCCACTACGACGGGAGCGGCCACTACGACGAGAGCGGCCACTACGACGAGAGCGGCCACTACAACGGGAGCGGCCACTTCGACGAGAGCGACGACTTCGACGAGCCCCGCGGTGGCGGCGAGGCCGTCGACGAGCGCGCGCACAGTGTTGAGCGGCATGCGGAAGACCTGCTGGCGGTGGTGGAGGCGTTTGCGGGTGGTGAGCCGGCGCACGTAGTCGGGCATTCGCTCGGCGGCTTCGTGGCCAGGGCCGCCGCGTTGCGTGAGCCGGCCAAGTTTCGGTCGTTGACGATGGTGGCCTGTGGACCGCAGATGTCGAGCGAGCGGCTGCGGGCCACCCTGCTCAGCTTTGACGAGGCGCTGCTGACCCAGGGGGCCGGGCTGATGTGGCCGGTCATCGCCCGGATCCTGCCCGGCAACGATGCCGAGCGGCGCGGGCTGTGGCGGCGGCGGCTCGACAGCGTACGGCTGCCGTTCTTGTGCGGAATGCTGCGGTCGCTGGCGCACGAGACCGATCGCAGCACCGAGTTGCGCCGGGCCGCGTACCCGAAAATGGTGTTGCACGGCGCGCGGGACCGCAGGCTGTGGCCGCACGCCGAGATGGCGGATTATGCCGAGGCGGCCGGCGCGTCGCATGAGATCGTGCCGGAGAGTGGGCACAGTCCGATGCTGGAGCGGCCCGACGAGACCGCCGACCGGCTCGTCGCGTTCTGGGGCGAGGCCGATCGGCAGCGGGCGGAGCGACTGTGCCTCGAGATCGTGCGTCCGCGTGCGGCCACGGACCCGTACCCGATCTATGCCGCCCTGCGTGCGACGGCCCCGGTGACGCTGCTCGATCGGCCCGGGCTGGGGTCCGCGGTGTTTCTCACCCGCCATGCCGACTGTCATCGGATGCTCAACGATCGCACCTGTGTGGCCGTGGGTGAGGCGCCCGAGCAGCTGCCGCCCGGGTGGGACGCGGGGTCGTTCCGGGCCGCGGCCCTGCGCTCGTTCCTCGTGCGCGAAGGTCAAGCCCATTCCCCCGTACGGTCGTCGCTCGCCCGATCGCTCGGTCCGCGCCGGGCTGACGGCTATCGCGAGGACGCCGAGCAGATCACCGACCGGCTCCTCGACGAGTTCGCGACGCGGCTGGCCGAGGGCGTGGTCAACGCGACCGAGGCCCTGGCCGTTCCGTTCGCGTCGCTGACCACGGGGCGCATGTTCGGGCTACGCGACGACGAGGCGCTGCGCCTGGGTGAGCTGGTCGGCGCCATGTCCTGGGTGCTCGAGCCGTCAAGCACACCGCGGCAGCGGGCGGGGCTCGAGGACGCCGGGGCGGCGATGCTGTCCGAGCTGCGCGGCCGCCGTACGGGTCTGGCCGGTGTCGTGCACGATCAGCACCCGGGCGATGAGGAACGCGGGCTCGGCGACGTGGCGATGCTGTTCGGGGCCGCGCACGACTCGCCGGCCAGCCTGATCTCGGCGGCGCTGCGGCTGCTGCTGGCTCACCCGGAACAGGCCGCCCTGGTGCGCGACGACCCCGCGCTGGGCGATGCGTGCGTCGCCGAGGTGCTGCGGCTCGACCCGCCGGTGCAGATCGCCGTACGGGTGGCGACCGAGCCCCGCCGGTACGGCGACGTCGACGTCCCGGCCGGCACCAAGGTGCACGCCGTGCTGGCCGCGGCCAACCGCGACCCCGAGCACACCGACGAGCCGGACCGGTTCCTGATCACCCGTACGGTCCGCGGGCCGTCGCTGAGCTTCGGGGCGGGCCGGCACTACTGCCCGGGCGCGGCCGTGGCCCGGATGCAGTGCGCGGTGCTGCTGACCCGGCTGCTGCAACGGTTTCCGGAGCTGCGGGCGGCCGGGCCGGTCCGCTATCGGGCGCCCGGCACGATGCTGCGCCGCATCGACGACCTGCCCGTGTCGTTGGAGAGTGCATGCGTGTCTTGCTGACCGTCAACCCGGCCGCGAGCCACTTCTTCACGATGGTGCCGCTGGCGTGGAGCCTGCACCTCGACGGTCACCAGGTGATCGTGGCCGCGCCGCGGGTGCTGACCCAGTGCATCCGCCGGGCCGGGCTGACCGCCGCGGTCGCGGGCGGGGACGCGACGTTCTTCTCCTGCTGGCCCGGCGGCACCCCGCTGACCGGGCAGCCGATGACCGACCTGACCGTCTTCGCGGCCGTGGCCGAACGGATGCTCCCGGACGTGCTGGCCCTGACCCAGTCGTGGCGACCCGACCTGATCGTCAGCGACCCGGTCGAGTTCGCTGGGCCGGTCGCCGCGGCCAAGGCCGGCGTGCCCTGGGTACGCCACGAGTGGGGCCTGCCCGTGCCCGAGCACCTGATGGCGGCGGCCCGGGCCGAGGTCGCCGACCGGCTGGCCGCCCTGGGCCCGGCCGACGAGCCCATCGCCGTTGTGGACACTTGCCCGCCCAGCTTGCGGGCCCAAGCTCCGGGGCCGACTGTGCGGCCGATGCGCTACGTGCCCTACAGCACGGCCTGCACCGCCCCGGGCTGGCTCAGCGCCCCGCCCGAGCGGCCCCGGATCGCGGTGTCGATGGGCACCGTGCCGATCGCCGAGGGCGTCGACGGGCTCACCGCCGCCGTGCGCGGGCTGGCCGACCTGGATGCCGAGGTGATCGTCTCCGGCAGCGGCGCGGAGGCCCTGACCGACCTGCCCGCGAACGTCCGCCGCATCGGCTGGGTGCCCCATCATCTGCTCCTGCCCGGTTGCGCGCTGCTCGTGCACCACGGCGGCTCGAACAGCGCGATGGCGGCACTCACGGCTGGGGTCCCGCACCTGGTCATGCCGCAGATGGGCGACCAGTTCGAGATCGCCGACCGGCTGACCGGGGCCGGGGTGGCCCGCACGGTGCCGTTCGACGGCCGGACCCCGGAGGCGGTCGCGGCGGCCGCTCGGGCCCTGTTGAGCGAGTCGGGACATGGCCTGCGCGCCGCCGCGCTTCGCGTTGAGATCGCGGCCATGCCGTCCCCGGCCGCGGTGGTCACCGACGGGTTCAGCTCCTGATCGGTCGACGCTCAGCGTGGTAAGTGAGTACTCACATCGGTTGTCTGGTTGGGCGATCCGGGCGTTGCGGTGCGGGTTATCGGTTGGGGCTGAGTTTGGTAAGTGAGTACTCACTACGGCTGTTTCGTCGGGTGGTCCGGCGTTGCGGCGCGGTTCATCAGTCGACGCCCAGCTTGGTAAGTGAGTACTCACTACGGCTGTTTCGTCGGGCGGTCCGGCGTTGCGGCGCGGTTCATCAGTCGACGCCCAGCGAGGTAAGTGAGTACTCACTACAGCTGTTTCGTCGGGTGGTCCGGCGTTGCGGCGCGGTTCATCTGTCAACGCCCCTGCGAGGTAAGTGAGTACTCACATCGGCCGACTTGTCGGGCAGTCCAGCGACGCCGCTCGGTTCATCGGCCAACGCCCAGCGAGGTAAGTGAGTACTCACATCGGCCATCTCATCGGGCAGTCCAACCATGCCGCTCGGCTCATCGACCAAACGCTCAGCATGGTAAGTGAGTACTCACTACCACCAGCGGGGCATCACGCTCGGCTGCCCGTTCGACCATGGAGGACTGACACGTGCCCGACCGGCCCGAGATCGTCTGCATCTGCGGCTCCGTTCGCTTCGTGGACGAACTGAGCGCGGCGAACCGGGCGCTCACCCTGGCCGGGGTCATCGTCGTCGCGCCGAGCGTCGCCCCGACCGGCGGGGACGAGCCGATCACCGACGAGCAGAAGACCGCGCTGGGCGCCCTCCACCTGCGCAAGATCGACCTGGCCGACCGGGTTCTGGTCGTCAACCCGGGCGGATATGTCGGCGAGTCCACGAGCCGGGAGATCGCCTACGCCCGCGCCACCGGCAAGCCGGTCTCGTTCACTGATCCTGTCTGACCGACGTGGGCGCACCTCCCTGATCCGCGCTACAGTGAGGTGACGAGACGAACCGTCTCGTCTCGCACTTGGGGAGGAGCACAAGATGCGTACGTGGTTCATCACCGGTGCCAGCCGCGGACTGGGCCGGGCGTTCGCCGAGGCCGCGCTCGAAAGGGGCGACCGGGTCGCCGCCGCCGCCCGCAACATCACCACAAACGAGCGCCATCACGACCGGCTACTTCCGCTGACGCTCGACGTGACCGATCGCGCTGCGGTCCACAGTGCCGTCGACCGGGCGGCCGAGCATTTCGGCGGGCTCGACATCGTGGTCAACAACGCCGGCACGATGTCGATGGGCATGGTCGAGGAGTTCACCGAGGAGCAGGCCCGGGCCCAGTTCGAGGTCAACTTCTTCGGCGCGTTGTGGGTCAGTCAGGCCGCGCTGCCGCATCTGCGCGCCCGCGGCGCCGGTCACATCGTGCAGGTCTCCAGCATCGCGGCGCTCGGCGGTTTCCCCAGCACCGGCCTCTACAGTGCGAGCAAGTTCGCCCTCGAGGGCATGAGCGAGGCGCTGGCCCTCGAGGCGGCGACGTTCGGGGTCAAGGTCAGCATCGTCCAGCCCGGCGGCTACTGGACCGACCTCTATCGCGACATGACCTCGACTACCCCGAGCGACGACTACGCCGGTCTGCGGGCCGAGCTCGAGCGGCAGTGGGCCGAGGGCTCGGTCGACAGCGAGCCCCGTCTGGCCGCCGAGGCGCTGCTCAAGCTGGTCGACAGCGACGAGCCGCCGCTGCGCCTGCTGCTCGGCAGCATGGTCTACGACGTCGCGTTCGACCTCACCCAGCGGCGCCTCGACACGTGGGCCGGCTGGGAGAAGGTGAGCCGGGCGGCCGAACACGCCGTCCCGGAGCCCGAGCGCGGCTGACGTACCGTTGGCAGGGTGTTCTTCATCTTCGGACTGCGCAGCAAAGACAAGATCGTCGGGTCGCGGGCCGGGCACTGCGAGGTGTGCGGGGCCATGGCGGCGCAGACGCTCGTACGGCGTACGACGAAGTTCAGCCTGTTCTTCGTGCCGCTGTTCCCGGTCCGCCCGGCTCGCCACTACGTGATGTGCACGAACTGCGGCCGCTCGCGTAATGCCGCTCGCGAGGAGCTGGTCTCAGCCTGATTCGGGGCCGAAGCGCAGGTGCTGGGTGATGCGATAGCGGTCGCCGCGATAGACCGAGCGGGCATGCTCGATCACCCGGCCCTCGGCGTCGCGGGTGGTCCGCTCGAACAGCAGCGCGGGGGAGTGCGGCGGCACCTCGAGCAGCCGGGACTGGGCGGGCGTGGTCAGCGTGGGCTCGGTGGTCTGCACGGCCTCGGCCGGGACGACGCCGTGGTGGTCGCGCAGCCGCTGATAGAGCGAGTCGCCCGTGAAGTCGGCCTCGGTCAGGCCCGGCGCGACGGCCAGCGGCACCCGGATCTCCTCCAGCGCCATCGGGCTGCCGTCGACGATCCGCAGGCGTAGCGCGCGGACCATCGCGTCCGGCGTCGTCACCGCGTACTCGAGCAATTCGCTTTGCCAATCGCCCTCGGCCGGGGGCAGGTCGGCCGACGACGGCACCTCCTGCGAGATCTTGCGGAGGTTGCGGAACGTGCCGCGGCCGTGGCGCCGCACCAGCAGACCCTCGCGGGTCAGCTCCTCGATGGCGATGCGTAGCGTCGGGCGCGACGTGCCGAGCCGGACGCTGAGGTCACGCTCGGAGGGGAGCGGTTCACCCGGGGTGACCGTGCCGACGATCTCGCGCAGCCGCTCGCGCACCTCGGTCCGCCTCATCGGGCCAACTCTGCCGGTTCATCCGGGCCGAGTCACCTGTGCCACGCCTTAAATCGACCCAAGCATATTGACGTACGCCGTTGACGTGGGGTTCTTTACCAGTGGTCAACTTTCCCCCACGTAGAAGGGCCCCACCCCCATGGGCCGCACCCGAAAGATCGTCCTGGGCGCCACCGTCGCCTCCGTCACCGTCGCACTCGGCGTCGCCGCGACCTCGTCCAGCAGCGCGGCCGCGGCGTGCGGCGCGCTCTTCGACGACTTCAACTACAGTTCCCGTACGGATCCCGCCCTCACCCAACGAGGCTGGAGCATCCGCACCGCCAGTGGTGGCCCGGGCGTCCCCGGCGCGGGCTGGCGCGCCGACAACGTCACCTTCCCCACGGTCGACGGTCAGAAGGTCGCGCAACTGACCGCCACTACCAACGGCACAGCGGCCGGTACGTCGCACGCCGAGTTCTCGCAGAGCCAGCGCCGCTTCCTGGCCGGCACCTACCTGGCCCGCGTCAAGTTCGCCGACGCCCCGGTCAGCGGCCCCGACGGCGATCACGTCAACCAGACCTTCTACACGATCTCGCCGCTGGCCGCGCCGATGGACCCGGCCTACTCCGAGCTGGACTTCTCGGAATATCTGCCCAACGGCGGCTGGGGCGAGGCCGGGCCGATCAACTATCAGACGAGCTGGTACACGTACGTCCCCGAGCCCTGGTACGCCGACAACCAGCACAGCCAGCAGGCCCGCAGCATCGCCGGCTGGCACGACGTCCAGGCCACGGTGGGCGACGGCCACGTGAAGTACTACATCGACGGCGTGCTCGTCGGCGACCACTCGGGCAAGGTCTACCCCCGCCAGGCCATGTCGATCGACTTCAACCAGTGGTTCATCGACCTGGCCGGCCGGGCCGCCGGGGCCACCGCGGTCTGGCAGCAGTCCGTCGACTACGTCTTCCACGCCAAGAACCAGATCCTCACCCCGGCCCAGGCCACCGCCGCGATCTCCTCCTACCGCGCGGCCGGCACCACCCACACCGACACGATCGCCATCGCCGGCGACTGCACGGTGACCACCCCGCCCGCAACGACACCCCCGACGACCCGCCCGGCCACGCCCCCCACGACTACGCCTCCCACAACGCAGCCGACCACGCCCGCACCGAGCGGCACCGCGTGGGCGCCCGGGGTGGCGTACGCCCGGGGTCAGGTCGTCACCTACCAGGGCAAGCGCTACGAATGCCGGATCGCCCACACGTCGCTGGTCACCTGGGAGCCGCCGAACGTGGCAGCCCTCTGGCTGCCCCTGTAGCCCGCGTTCGATCGACTTCCGTTCAGCTGGGCCGGCCCAAGGTCACGGTGCGGGATCCCGGGGTGAAGTCGGTGAAGGACTGGTGCCAGGAGTCGCCGGGCCAGTAGTACGTCACGCGGCCGTCGGCGGGCCGGTAGTGGGCTGTATAGAGCGTTCTCGAACCCTGCTCGTCGACGGATCGGTAGAGGGGCGGCTGCAGCATCGCCGCCACGTTCGTGCCTGCGGCGCGGATGGTGCGCAGCCGCTCCTGCGTCCGCAGGGTTCGTTCCTGCTCGTCGGTCACCGGCAGGTGCTGGTGATTGGCGGCGCAGGCATCCGGCGCCGGCGTCGGTGCCATGTCCGGCCCCACGAACATTGTCACCGCCTTGGTGGGATCGACGAGGGTGAGGTTCTGGGGGACGGCGATCGGGAGAGATCGCAGCCTGCCGACCGCCTCGTCGACGGTGTCGCACGTCTCGAGCAGGTAGCGCACCACGATGAGAATGGCGAAACCACGTCCGTACGCGGAACGTCCGCCCCAGGTGAGCGAGATCGCGAGACCGGCGTCGTTCATCCCGTCCAGCAGGCCCCACAGCATGTCCTGCATCCCGATCACGGGGCGCAGGTAGCGGGAGGAGGCGATGGTCCCTTCGCACTGATCGGGCCGTAGGTCATAGTTGCGCAGCAGGGTGCCGTTCCGGGCGATCTGGGTGCACGCCTGGGAGAACGGCCGCAGTGCCGCGTGGGTGAGGAAGGCTTCCGCCTCGGGCCGGTCGAGCTGGCCGGCCAGGCGGTCGAGAACCGGGACCAGTTCCGGCATGTGCGCATGGAACAGCGCCCGAACCCGATCCGCGCCCTCCGGAGTCCGGCCCTCCTCGGTCAGCAGGCCCGCCATCTCCGGCCACAGGCTTTGGGCGTACGTCTTCCACCGCCCGTCGCCGCCGTCGCCGACCTCGATCGCCCGGAAGGTCTTGTGCTCCTGCCGCACGGCTGCGACTCCTCCCCGTGAGATTCGGCCGCGGTGAGGGCAACGTAGCCAATCGCGGGGTCAATCACCAGGCGATCCACTCGGCTTCTTCCGGCCGGGGCTCGCCGGTGCCACCATGTGAGGTCCGGACACTGTGGACTCAGGGGGAGAGCGTGACGGACCCGCGTTTGAACACGAACGCGCCGCACTCGGCGAGGCTGTGGAACTACTGGCTGGGCGGCACCGACAACTTCCCCGTCGATCGGGAGGCCGGGGACGTGATCGCCGGGATCCTGCCGTCGATCGTCACGCTGGCCCAGGAGGATCGGAAGTTCTTGCGCCGTTCGGTGCGGCATCTGGTCGGCGAGGGCGGGATCCGGCAGATCCTCGACATCGGGGCCGGGCTGCCGACCGCCGACAACACCCACCAGGTGGCGCAGGCCGTCGCTCCGGACACGCGGGTCGTCTACGTCGACAACGATCCGCTCGTGCTCGTGCACGCCCTGACGCTGCTGGCCGGCACCTCCGAGGGCAAGACCGAATACGTCGAGGCCGACCTCAACGATCCCGCCGCGATCCTGCGCGCGGCCACCGGCACGCTCGACTTCAGCCGGCCGGTCGCGATCACCCTGCTCGGCATCCTGCACTTCCTGCGCGACGACGAGGCCGCCCTAGCCGCCGTACGCACCCTGGTCGACGCCGTGCCGTCCGGCAGCTACCTGGTCGTCGCGCACGGCTGCGACGACATCAACACCGACGAGGCCAAACGCATCGTCGACTTCTGGAACGAACGCGGCACCCCGAAGATCAAATATCGCAGCGCGGAGCAGATCGGCCGCTTCTTCGACGGGTTGCGCCTGCTCGAACCCGGCGTCGTCCCGTGCAACCGCTGGCGCCCGGACGCCGAAACAGGCGACGTCGACGTCAACCAGTTCTGCGGGGTGGCCGTCAAGGATTGAGTCCCCTCGCTCTGAACGGCGCCAGCGTGGCCCGGATCGTCTCGGCGGCGCCCCAGTCGTCGTCGAACTGGGCCACGACCGCCAGATGCTGGCGCAGCTGGATGATCGGCATGCGGGCCCGCCACTCGGCGTCGAGTCCGGTGAGTTCGGCATAGATGTCGAAGAACCGGTGCGACTCCGGTGGCGGGACCGTCGTCCAGAGGTGCGCCAGGTCCACCTCGGCCCAGGCGTATGACACCGCCGGGTCGATCAGCGCCGGCCGCCCGTCCGTGGTGGCCAGCACGTTCTGGGTCCACAGGTCGCCGTGCGTCAGGCAGGCGGGCCGGTCGGGCAGCAGGTCGGGAAGCCGATCACACAACCGTTCCAGCGCGAGCCGGTCGGCGGGTTCGAGTGCGGCCTCGACGCGCGGTTCGGTGAGCCAGCGAAGCAGCCGGCGCTCGGCGAAGAAGGCGAAGCCGTCGTCGGACCACGTATTGACCTGCCGGCGGCGACCCAGCCAGTTTTCACGGTGCCACCCGAAGCGGGGGTGGACCGTGTTCGTGTGCAGGTGGGCCAGCGCGTGGGCCAACTGCTCCCAGAAGGATTCCGTGGCCGGCCTCGGCCGCAAAAGCGACAGCACGAGCACCTCGTGGTTCGCCACCAGGACGTCGGGTGTCGCCAGCCCGCCGAGCTCACGCAGGGCGGCCAGCCCTTCGGCCTCCGCGACAAAAGCGCTGGTGCCCGTTGCTTCGGCGAAGGCTTTGACGAAGACCGGCGGCCCGTTCCTGCGAAGAGCTCTCCCCGCGAGCGCGGCCAGCCCGCCGCTCACCGGCTCGACGGTGACGACGTCGTCGATCCCCGCCCGCGACAACCGCTCCGCCAGAAGAGCCGCCGAGGACATCTGCAGTGGTCTCCTTCGGCCGGGCGTACCGGATCTTCCGGTCTCAAGACGACCATCACAGCACATCGGCTTCACTCGGTGCCCCTGCACTGGGGCCGCTCCGGGTGGTTGGACCGGGCCCGGAGCGGCCGTGTGTCGCGGGACCCCGATCCGATCAAGCCGCTCTGTCGGGCGATCTTGACGGGGCCATGGAGTGCGTCAGGCGGCGGCGCAGGTCACGGCGGTGGGCGCCGTGTTGGTGCCGGTGCTCGAGGCGGTGAAGCCCCAGGTCGCGTTCGCCCCCGCGGCCAGAGCGCCGTTGTAGGGCATGTTGCGGGCGGTGATCGCGCTGCCCGAGGTGGTCACCGACGCGTTCCAGGTGTTGGTGAACTGCTGACCGCTCGGCCACGTCCACGTGACGGTCCAGCCGCGGATCGCCGCCGAGCCGGCGGTGACGGTCACCGCGCCCTGGAAGCCGCTGCCCCAAGAACCGGTTACCGCATAGGTAGCCGTGCACGCGCCAGACGCGGGCGGGGTGGTGGGAGGCGTTGTCGGGGGAGTGGTCGGCGGCGTTGTCGGCGGGGTGGTGCCGCCGTAGATGGTCGCCTCGCGTGCCGTGGCCTTGATGCCGTTCGCGCCGTTGAAGATCCGGGTGCCCCACGTCGTCAGCTGGGCCGGGTTGAAGCCGGTGACCATGTCGAGATACTCGACGCCGCCGCCGTTGCCGCTCCACGACCAGCCCAGATAGCCGATGCCGCGGGCCTGGGCGGTGGCCAGGATCGTGTCCTCGTCGGGGTTGCCGTCCGAGTGGTTGAAGCCGAACTCGCCGATCACCAGCGGCAGCCCGGCCGTCTGGAACCGCCCGATGTAGTCGGTGATCTCGGCCGCCGTGTCGAACACGCCGTACATGTGGATGCTGAAGATCGTGTTGCGCTGCGGGTCGGCGGCGAACACCGAGGCCGCGTTGTCGCGCATGATGAACTGCCAGTCCTGGCCCCAGTTGGGCGCGTCGACCATCAGCGCGTGCGCGAACCCGGCGGCCCGCAGCCGGCTGATCGCGGTCTTGGTGTCGTTGATCCAGCCAGTGGCGTTCTGGTTCCCGTACGGCTCGTTGCCGATGTTCAGGACGACGTAGTTCTCCTGCCCGTCCAGCGCGCTCTCGATGCCGATCCAGTAGTCGGTCGCCTTGGCCAGGGTCGTGGCCGCCGCGTCCTCGCCGTAGCCGGTGGTGTCGTGGGCCTCGAGCACGCAGATCAGCTTGAGCCGCTTGCACTCGGCGATCACCCGGGACACGTCGGCGGCGTCGTTGCGGGTCCACCGGTCGCCGGTGCTCAGCACCACCCGTACGGTGTTGGCGCCCAGGGCCTTGATGTCGGCCAGCGACGAGAACCGGTCGGCGTACCAGGTGTGCGCGTGGTTGACGCCGCGCATGACGAACGGGTTGCCGTTGGCCTCGAGGATCTGGGTGCCGCTGACCTTGATGCCGGTCGCCGCGGCCGCGGGCTGGGTGGCGACGGTCAGCGCCAGCCCGGCCGCCGCGGCCAGGGCGGCGAGTCCGGCCAGCCATCTTCTTCGCATGTTCACGTGGTCACCTCGGGGATAGGGGGACTGGGAGCGCTCCCAAAGCCTGCGTGAGCGTGACAGCGTTGTCAACCATTCGGAAACATCGATGCAATGCCGCGAGCGGTGTGTCAGGCGAACCGTTTCCCGTACGCTTCGGCGAATGCACCTGCGATTCCGGACGCGCGAGTCGGATTCGCCGTGGGTCAGCGAGGTTTGGACCTGCACGAGTGAGCGGGTCAGCGCGATGACGTCCGTGGCGGGCGTGCACTGGGGCCTGGTGTTCTGGCAGCAGCACGGCCGCTCGTACGCCGCGGTCACCGGCCCCGAGACCGGCCCCAGCGCGGCGCCCGTGCCCGAGGGCGCCACGTTCGTCGGCATCCAGTTCGCCGTCGGCACGTCACTGCGCATCATGCCCACGCCGGCCCTGGTCAACGGTGGTCTCGACTTGCCCGGCGCCACCGGCCGGTTCTTCTCGCTGGCCGGCGACCGCTGGGAGACCCCGGGTCCCGACGACGCCGAGGCCCTGGTCGACCGGCTGGTCCGCGCCGGCGCCGTCGTCCGCGACCCGCTGGTGACCGAGGTCCGCCGCGGCGGCCGGCCCGACGTCACCCCGCGCACCCTCGAACGCCGCTTCCGCGCCGCCACCGGCCTGACCCGGGGCACGGTCCACCAGATCGAACGCGTCACCGAGGCCTCGACGCTGCTGGCCGCGGGCACCCCGGCGGCCGATGTGGTCACCGGCCTCGGCTACTTCGACGAGCCGCACCTGGCCCGCGCCCTGCGCCGCTACGTCGGCCGCACCTCGAAACAGCTGCGCGCGGGCGCCGGCGGCGCGATCTCGCTCAACCTCGAGGGTCAGTTGACGTCGTAGATCAGCTTGAGGATGCCGTTCTTGTAGGCCTCGGAGGAGCGCAGGGTCAGCATGCGCTTGTCGTTGTCCGCCCGGCTGAACAGGCTCTTGCCCGCGCCCAGCAGCACCGGGAAGACCAGCAGGTGATAGCGGTCGATCAGGCCCGCCTCGGAGAGCCGCCGGGCCAGTTCGGCGCTGCCGTGGATGAAGATGGCGCCGCCCTCGCCCCTCTTGAGCTCGGCGACCTCGTCGGTGGAGCGCAGGATCGTCTGCGGGCCCCAGCCGTCGACCAGCGCGTCCTCGGACAGCGAGCTCGACACGACGTACTTGGGAAGGTCTTTGTAGTCGGCGTGGTCGGCCGAGCCGGGCCAGACCGCGGCGAACGCCTCGTAGCTGCGGCCGCCGAACATCAGGGCCGACGTCTCCGCGAGCTCCTCGCCCTTGATCGTCCACGCCTCCGGCACGAACTCGAGGTCCTGAAAGACCCAGCCGCCGCTGCGGTGACCCTCGACCACGCCGCCGGGGGAGTCGATGACACCGTCGAGCGACATGAACCCCGTGTACACAATTTCACGCATGGCCCCAGCGTAGAAAACGATCACCGCGCCGTCTTGGACGAAAACGACAGCGATTCAGTGTCCGTCCAGTGCGCGGTCCTAGCGTCCGGCCATGGACTCGACGAGAACAGCAGTAGTCACCGGGGCGGGCGGCGGGCTCGGCCGGGCCATCACGGCGGAACTGACGCGACGCGGATACACGGTGTGGGCCACCGGCGTCACCGAACCGGCCGGCGAGGGGCTGAAGACGGTGGTGCTCGACGTCACCGACGTACGGGCGTGCCGGGCGCTGGCCGATGCGGTGGTCGCCGAGCACGGCCGGCTCGACCTGTGGGTCAACAATGCCGGCGTGCTCGCCACCGGCTACGCCTGGGAGGTCGACGACGCGGCCAACGAGCACGTCATGGCCGTCAACGCGACCGGCACGATCAACGGCACCAACGCGGCCCTGGCCCACATGGTCCCGGCCGGACGCGGCCTAGTGATCAACATCGTCTCGATGGCGGGCATCGTCGCGACGCCCGGCCAGGCGGTCTATGCGGCCAGCAAGCACGCGGCGATGGCCTACACGCTGAGCGCGGCGTTCGACCTGCGCCGCGGCGGCCACCGGGGCATCACCATGTGCGCGGTCTGCCCGAGCGGCGTGTGGACCCCGCTGGTGAGCGGTCGCGTCGGCAACCCGGAGGCCGCCGCCTCGTTCACCGCGCCGCTGCTCACCGCGGACGACATCGGCCGCGTGGTCGGCCGTCTGACCGAGCGGCCCCGCCCGGTGACGGTCGTGCCTCGGCGGCGGGCCCCGATGATGCGCTTCGTCGACCTCTTCCCCCGGCTGGCCCTGCCCCTGATCCCGAAGGTGATGCGCGACGCCCGCCGCCGCCAGGATTCCCTAGCTCGGAAAGTCGGCTGAGCGGCTCACCTCGGCCCATTTCTCGGCCTCCGCGGCCCGTTCCGCCGACGCCCGGGCCGCGACCTCGACCGCCTGCGCGCCCAGCAGCAGTCGCAGCGGCGGGTCCGGGTTGCCGACCACGTCGACCAGGATGCGGGCGGCCCGCGCGGGGTCACCGGCCCACGTGCCCTCCGTCTTCGTGCGGAAGTCGTTCACCGCGCCCACCGTCTGCTCATAGTCCGGGCTCACCGGGTGGAACCGCATCGACGAGCCATAGCCCGTACGGAACGGGCCGGGCTCGACGATCGTGACCTTGATGCCGAGCGGCGCGACCTCAGTGTGCAGCACGTTCGAGAAGCCTTCCAGGGCGTGCTTGGCCGACTGGTAGGCCGCGTTGCCCGCGGTGCCGCCGACCCGGCCGCCGATCGACGAGAACTGCAGGAAGTGGCCGGACCGCTGCCGCCGCAGGATCGGCAGGGCGGCCCGCGTGACCAGCACCGCGCCGAAGAAGTTGGCCTCCATCTGGGCCCGGAAGTCGTCCATCGGCGTGTCCTCGATGGAGCCCGAGTTGGCGTAGCCGGCGTTGTTGACGACCACGTCGATGCGGCCGAACCGGTCGACGGCCGCGTCCACGGCGGCGGTGACGGCGGCCGGGTCGGTCACGTCGAGCGCCACCGGGAAGAGGCGGTCGGAGGAGTCTTCGGCCGGCCGGCGGGCGGTGGCCACGACGTTGTCCCCGGCGGCGAGGGCGGCGGCGGTCAGTTCCCGGCCGAGGCCCCGCGAGCTGCCGGTGATGAACCAGGTTCGAGACATGCGAGTTACCTACCTACTAGTTGGTTGGTTCCATAGTAAGCTCGGTTCCATGCCCGTACGCAACCCCGAGGACGCCCGCCGTCGCATCCTCGCCGCCGCCACCGCCGAGTTCGCGAACTACGGCATCGCCGGCGCCCGGATGGATCGCGTGGCCGAACGCGCGGCCAGCAGCAAGGAGCGCATCTACACGTATTTCGGCAATAAGGACGACCTGTTCGACATCGTGTTCACGGCCAGCGCGCAGGAGACCCTCGAGGCCGTACGGTTCGACGCCGCGGATCTGCCGAGCTATGCGGGCCGCATGTTCGACTACTTCGCCGAGCACCCGCACGCCCAGCGCCTGACCATGTGGTATCGCCTCGAGCGCCCGCACGGTCCCGGCCTGGCGGTGGTGCACACGGCGAACCACGACCGCCTGGCCGCCCTGGCCGCCG
This sequence comes from Paractinoplanes lichenicola, assembly GCF_016785085.1. Lineage (GTDB taxonomy): Bacteria > Actinomycetota > Actinomycetes > Mycobacteriales > Micromonosporaceae > Actinoplanes > Actinoplanes lichenicola. Next base: position 244,540 of record NZ_JAENHO010000001.1, on the reverse strand, counting down.
CGCAGGCCGACGGCCGGGTCAGCCGTGATTTCACCCCGGCCGAGCTGCTCACCCTGATCCAGTCGATGGCCGCGTCGTGGGACTCGCTCAACCCCGAGTTCGCCGCGTCGGCCGACAGGGGCGAGCAGACCCACCGCCGTACGGCTGTGGTCCGTGCTGTTGCTCGTCTGGTCTGAAACGGCGGCTTAACCGGAGTGGTCCCGCAGGACAACTGGACCGGTGTCATGTTGTCGGCGGCACCAAAGACAAGGGACCCGTGCGCTCGGCAGGCTGCTGTGACACGCAGCACGTGGAGGCACGATGAAGGCTTTGCGATACGCGGCCGCGCTGGGCACTGTGGTGCTCGCGGCCGCCTGCGGTAACGACGGCGGGGGCGGCGCGAGCGGCCGTCAGCCGGTCAACGGCAAGACATTCACGATGGCTGTCGCGGGCGACCCCGGCAACCTCGACCCTCATTTCACGTCCCTGTCGGTCACCGGCCAGGTCGACCGATTCCTCTACGACACGCTTCTCGGGTTCGCGCCGGACGGCAAAACGTTGCCCGGCCTGGCCGAGAAGTGGGAGTCCACCAGCACGACGGCCACGTTCACCCTGCGCAAGGGCATCACCTGCGCGGACGGTACGCCCCTGACCGCGGCCACGGTGGCCAAGAACATCTCGTTCGTGGGCGACGCCAAGAACTCGTCGACCCGGATCGGGCTCTACGTGCCGGCCGGGGCCAAGGCGACCGCCGACGACGCCGCGGGCACGGTCAGCGTGACGTCGCCGACGCCCGACGCGTTCCTCGAGCGCAACCTGGGCGGCCTGCCGATCGTCTGCGAGAAGGGCATGGCCGACCGGACGAAGCTCAAGCAGGCGTCCGACGGCACGGGGGCGTACACGGTGACCGAGGCCGTGCCGGACGACCACTACACGCTGACCCGGCGCAAGGAGTACGCGTGGGGGCCGGGCGACTACAAGGCCGACACCGTGGGCCTGCCCGACAAGGTGGTGATCCGGGTGATCGCCAACGAGACGACCACGGCCAACCTGGTGCTCTCGGGCGAGGTCAACGTGGCCCGGTTCACCGGCCCCGACACCGCCCGGCTGCAGGGTGACCAGTTCCTCAAGCGCGACGTGCTGGCCCCGACCGGCGAGATCTGGTTCAACCAGAAGGCCGGGCTGCCCACCGCCGACCTGGCCGTGCGCAAGGCGCTGATCCAGTCGCTCGACCTCAACCAGATGCAGCAGGTCTTCACCAGCGGACGCGGGACCGCGGCGACGGGCCTGGTCGCGCCCGCACTGACTCCCTGCAAGGGCGACACGGTGGGCGGCAACGTGCCCGCCTTCGACGCCGCGGGAGGCAAGACGGCCCTGGCCGCCACCGGGGCCGCCGGCAAGAAGCTCGTCGTGGCCTGGGGCGCCACCGGCAACCCGGGCGCGCAGGCCGCGGCCGAGCTGCTGCAGCAGCAGTGGCAGGCGGCGGGCGTACAGGTGGAACTGAAATCGGTGACCACGACGCAGGTCGGGCAGATCGCCGCCGGGCAGCTGGCCTGGGACGTGGCGATGTTCCCGATCGGCGTGACCCTGCCGAGCCAGCTCGTGCCGTTCCTCTCCGGGCCGACGCCGCCGAACGGGGCCAACTTCGCCGCCTTCGACAACAAGGACTACACGACGGCGGTGACCGAGGCCCAGAAGCTGCCCGGCGAGAGCGGCTGCGCGCAATGGGCCGCGGCCGAGAAGGCGGTGGTATCGAACCTGGACCTGGTGCCGTTCGCCAACTCCAACGCGCCGTCGATCGGCAACGGGGCCGAGTTCAACCTCTCCGAGGGTGACGTCGACCCGTCGTCGCTCCGCATGCTGGGCTGACCATGACTCTCGTGGCGTCTCGGCCGGTCACCCTGGCCGACAATCCGTGGGTACGGTTCGGCCTGCGCCGGGCCGCGCGGCTGGTGGTGTCGGTCTGGGTGCTGGTCACCGCCGCGTTCCTGATGATTCACGTGCTGCCCGGCGATCCCGTCCGGGCGGCACTGGGCCCGACCGCCCCGCTCGCGCTGATCGAGCAGCGGCGCGAGGCGCTCGGCTTCAACGACCCGCTCTGGCTGCAATATCTGCACTACCTGGGCAACCTCGTGACCGGCGACCTGGGCGTCTCCATGACCTCCGGGTTGCCGGTGAGCGAGGTGATCTCGGCCCGGCTCGGCTCCACGGTCGAGATGGCGCTGCTGGCGTTCGCCGTGGCCGTCGTCGTCTCGGTGCCGCTGGGCACGCTGATGACGGTGCTGGCCCGGCACGGCGGCCGCCGCGGCGGGGACTGGTTCCTCACCTCGGCCGGGGTCGTCGTCGCGACCATCCCCGAGTTCCTGATGGCGGTCGGGCTGGTGTTCGTCTTCAGCGTCCAGCTCGGCTGGTTCCCGGTCGCCGGCCGCTCCGGCCCCGACTCGTACGTGCTCCCGGTCTTGTCCTTGGCGATCGGCCCGGCCTTCATACTGGCGCGGATCGTGCGCGTGGAACTGCTCGCCGTGATGCAGACCGACTACATCCGTACGGCCCGGGCCAAGCGCCTGCGCGCCACGGCGGTCTACCTGCGGCACGCCCTGCCCAACGCGCTGACCGCCACCCTGACCATCGGCGGCCTGCTGCTGGGCGCGCTGGTCGCGGGCACGGTGCTGATCGAGAACATCTTCGCCTGGCCCGGCCTGGGCGGCACGATCGTCCAGTCCATCCTGGCCAAGGACTACCCGACCGTGCAGGGCGTGGTGCTCGTCTACGGCATCGGCGTCCTGCTGATCAACCTGGTGGTCGACCTGGCGCTGGCCCTGCTCGACCCCCGCTCGGCGATTCGGGAGAGCTGATGGCCGCCCCGCTCGGCAACGTCCCCGACGACCTGACACCGGCTTCGCCCGATAAGTCTCCGGACGCCTCGACGCCGACCTCGCTCAATACGCCGGACCCGCTCGACACGGTGGCGCCGCTCGACACGGTGGCGCCGCTCAATAAGCCGGCCTTGCTCAACGCGCCGGCTTCGCCCGACGCGCCGCCGCGTGCGCGGGCCGGACGGCGCTGGACCGGCGCGCTGCACAGCCCGCTCGGCATCACCGCCGCCGTCCTGCTGCTCGCGGTGGTGGTGCTGGCGATCGTGGCCCCGCTGATCTGGCAGGACCGCGCCGACGCCGTCAACTCCACCGCGATCTTGCAGGGACCCTCGTCGGCGCACCTGGTCGGCACCGACCTGCTGGGCCGCGACATCTTCGCCCGCGTGCTGGTCGCCACCCGCCTGTCGGTCGGCCTGGCCCTGCTGGCCACCGCGATCGGCGTGACCGCCGGCCTGCTGCTGGGCACCGCACCCGTGCTGCTGGCCAGCTCGACCGGCCACTGGATCGGTCGCTGGGTCAGCCGCTGGATCAGCGCGTTCATCAACATCGCCGTCGCGTTCCCGTCGCTGCTGCTCGCCCTGTTCTTCGCCGTCATCTTCGGCGTCGGCGCGCGCGGTGCCGTGCTGGCGATCGGCTTCGCGACCGCCCCCGGCTTCGCCCGCCTCACCCAGACGATGGCCGCCGGCATCTCCAGCCGGGACTTCATCGCCGCCGCCCGCGTAGCCGGCATCGGCCGCCTGCGCATCCTGGTCCGCCACGTGCTGCCCAACATCGCCGAGCCGCTGGTGGTCTCGGCCACGATGGCGCTGGGCAGCGCGCTGCTGTCCTTCGCCAGCCTGTCGTTCCTCGGCCTCGGTGTGCAGGCACCCAGCTACGACTGGGGCCGGCTGCTGGGGGAGGGCCTGGCCCAGATCTATGTGCACCCAGCCGGAGCCCTGGCCGCCGGTGTCGCCGTAGTGCTCGCCGCGATGGCGTTCAACCTGTCCGGCGAGGCCGTAGCCCGAGCCATCGGCGTCCGCACACCGCACACGAGCAAGCAAACGCGCAACAAACGCACCCGCACGAACGAGCGCACCCGTACGACCCCGGGTCTGGACCGGCTCCCAGCGGAACATCCCGATACCGAAGACACCAACCAGCCGCTCCTGGCCGTAGACAACCTGCGCGTCGCTTTCCCCACGGCGGCCGGCGAGGTCACCCCCGTCCGTGGGGTGAGCCTCACCATGCGCCCCGGCGAAGCAATCGGCATAGTCGGCGAAAGCGGCTCGGGCAAGAGCCTGACCGCCCTGGCCATCGCCCAACTGATCGAACGCCCCGGCCACGCGCAGGCCGACCGCCTGGAGTTCCTCGGCACCGACCTGCGCGATGATGCTCGTTCGCGCGGGGGCGAGCAGTTGCGTGCAGGCGGTGGGCTGAGCGCGAGTGAGCGGCGCCGGATGCTCGGGACCTCGCTGGCCATGGTCTTTCAGGATCCGATGACTTCGCTCAACCCCACGCATCGGGTGGGCCGGCAGTTGGCCGAAGTTGTGCGCGAGCATCAGCGGGCGGATCGGCGTACGGCGTGGCGGCGGGCCGTCGACCGGCTGGCCGCGGTGCGGATTCCCGATGCCGAACGGCGGGCCAAGCAGTTGCCGCACGAGTTCTCCGGCGGGATGCGGCAGCGCGCGATGATCGGGATGGGCGTGATGGCCAACCCGAAGCTGATCATTGCCGACGAGCCGACCACGGCGCTCGATGTGACCGTGCAGCGTCAAGTCTTGCAGTTGCTGGCGAACATTCGCGCGGCCGAAGATGTCGGGCTGTTGTTCATCAGTCACGACGTGACGGTGGTCGGGCAGGTCTGCGATCGGGTGCTGGTCATGTACGCCGGTCGGGTCGTCGAGGATCTGCCCACCGGGGCGCTGCTGCACGACGCGCGGCACCCGTACACGCGGGCGTTGGTGGCCGCCGTCCCTGACATGACGACCGACCGGGACGCCCCGCTGGCGGTCATCCCGGGCCGGCCGCCGGACCCGCACGACCTGCCCGCGGGCTGCCCGTATGCCACGCGGTGCCCGCTCGCCACCGAGCAGTGCCGCCGGGAGGACCCGCCGCTGGCCTGGTACGGCGGCGGGCGCCGGGTCGCCTGCTGGCACGCCGACCTGGCCCCCGCCGCAGTGCCGGACAACAGAGCAACCGCGGTCCCGGATAACAGAACGACTGAGCTGGACCACGGATCGACCGCGGTGCCGGACGACGAGCCCGCCGCTTCCCTGGGAGGAGAACGGTAATGACCATTGATACCGAGCACTGGAACCGGCGCCTGGCCGAGATCGCGGAGCGGCACGACGTGCCCGGCGCGACCTTGGGCATCCTGCACGAGGGCGAGATCGGCGAGGCCGCGTACGGGGTCCTGAATCTGCGGACCGGCGTCGACGTCACCACCGACTCGCTGTTCCAGATCGGGTCGATCAGTAAGGTGTGGACGACCACGCTGGTCATGCAGCTGGTCGACGAGGGCAAGCTGCAGCTCGACGCGCCGCTGGTGGACGTGCTGCCCGAGCTGCGGCTGAGCGACCCCGGTGTCACGGCCAAGGTCACCATGCGGCATCTGCTGACCCACACCAGCGGCATCGACGGCGACGTCTTCACCGACACCGGACGCGGCGACGACTGCCTCGAGAAGTACGTGGCGGGGCTGGCCGACGCCGCTCAGAACCATCCGCTCGAGGCGACCTGGTCGTACTGCAACTCCGGGTTCTCGCTGGCGGGGCGCGTGATCGAGAAGTTGACGGGCGGCACGTGGGATGCCGCCGTACGGGAAAGGCTTGTCGCTCCTCTCGGCCTGACGCGGACGGTGACCCTGCCCGAGGAGGCGCTGCTGCACCGGGCCGCCGCCGGGCACGTCACGCACGACGGCAAGCAGACCGTGGCGCCCGTGTGGGCCATCCCGCGCTCGGCGGGCCCGGCTGGCTCGATCATCTCGACCGTGGCCGACCTGCTGACATTCGCCAAGATGCACCTGGACGGCGGCGTCTCGCCGGGCGGCGCGCGGGTGCTGGGCGAGGCGAGCGTCGCCGCCATGGCCGAGCATCAGGTCGAGCTGCCCGACAAGCACACGCTGGGCGACTCGTGGGGCCTGGGCTGGGAACGCGCGGACTGGGCCGGGCACCGGCTGATCGGGCACGACGGCAACACGATCGGCCAGGCCGCGTTCCTGCGCATCCTGCCCGGGCGCGGCTTCGCGGTCGCGCTGCTGACCAACGGCGGCAACGGCGCCAAGCTGTACGAGGAGTTGTACCGCGAGATCTTCGCCGAGCTGGTCGACGTGCCCGTCCCGCACCCGCTCGGGCCGCCGTCCACGCCCGTCGAGGTCGACCCCACCCCGTACGTGGGTGTGTACGAGCGGGCGAGCATCCGGCAGGAGATCAGCGTCGGCGCCAACGGTCCGGTCATGCGGGTGAGCATCACCGGCGCGATGGCCGAGCTGCTGCAGGAGCAGCCGACCGACTACCCGATGGTCGCGGTCGCGCCCGACCTGTTCGTCTGCCAGGACCCGGAGACCGGCAACTGGGTGCCGGCCACCTTCTACGAGCTGCCCACCGGCGAGAAGTACGTGCACTTCGGCGCGAGGGCGACGCCGCGATGCGCGAGCTGACCTTCGAGGACGTGACCGTGCGGTTCGGCTCGCGCCGGCACGGCACGGTCGCGGTCGACGGCGTCAACCTGGTCGTGCCGGCCGGGCAGGTGGTGGGGCTGGTCGGCGAGTCCGGGTCGGGCAAGTCGACCCTGGCCCGGGCCGCGGTCGGCTTGGCGCCGCTGACGGCGGGCCGGATCCTGCTGGACGGCCGGCCCGTGCAGGCCCTCAAGACCCGGCCGCTGCAGATGATCTTCCAGGATCCGTACTCCGCGCTCGACCCGCGGATGAGCATCGGCGCCTCCGTGGCCGAACCGATGCCGCGCGGCGTGGACCGGCGGGCCGAGGTGGGCCGCCTGCTGGAGCTGGTCGGCCTGGCCGCGGACCGGGCCGGCGCCCGCCCCGACGAGCTCTCCGGCGGCCAGCGGCAGCGGGTCGCGCTGGCCCGCGCCCTGGCCGGCCGGCCCGAGGTGATCGTGGCCGACGAGATCACCTCGGCCCTCGACGTCTCGATCCAGGGCACGGTGCTCAACGTCGTCCGCGAACTGCAGCGCCGGATGCGGTTGACGATGCTGTTCATCTCGCACAACCTGGCCGTGGTGCGCTACGTCAGCGACATCGTCGCCGTGATGCGCCAAGGCCGGATCGTCGAGTGCGGCCCGGTCGAGCAGGTGCTGCTCGACCCGCGCCACGAATACACGCGCGAACTGCTCGAGGCCGTTCCGCGCCCCGGCGCACCCCTCGGAAATTGATCGCATGCCACTAGGCTCAGGCGGCATGAGCCAGCTGCCGCGCGCCAGCCTCGGGCGAGTCCTCGACGACCTCGGGGCCACGCTGCTCGACCTGGTGCACGGCGAGGCCCGGTCCACCGAGCCGATCGCCGGGATCGCCATCCACGACCCGTACGACGAACCGCATCTGCCCACGCCCGCCCTCGTGCTCGGGGTCGGCCTGCGCGAGCCCGACGAGATCGCGGCCCTGCTGCGTGCGCTCGGCCCCCAAGGTGCGGCCGGCCTGATCGTACGGGCCCCGGTGCCCGGCGGCGACGAGCTGCGCGCCGCCGCCGAGGAGTCAGGGGTGGCCCTGCTGGCCCTGACCCGCGGTGCCTCCTGGGCCCAGCTGGCCGCGCTGCTCCGGTCGATGCTCAGCCAGGGCGACGTCGGCGACGCCGGCCCCGAGATGCTCGGCGGGCTGCCCTCGGGTGACCTGTTCGCGCTGGCCAACGCCGTCGCCGCGCTGGTCGACGCGCCGGTCACGATCGAGGACCCGGATTCGCGGGTGCTGGCCTTCTCGGGCCGTCAGGAGGAGGCGGACCCGTCCCGGGTCGAGACCATCCTGGGCCGGCAGGTGCCCGAACGGTTCGCCCGCATCCTCTCCCGGGCCGGCGTGCTGCGCGACCTGCACCGCAGCGCCGACCCGGTGTTCGTCTCCCCGCCCGAGACCGCCCCCGACGAGTTCTCGGTGCCCCGCGTCGCGGTGGCCGTCCGCGCCGGCGACGAATTCCTCGGCTCGATCTGGGCCGCCGTGCACGAGCCGCTCACCCCCGACCGGTCCCGCGCCTTCAGCGACGCCGCCAAGCTGGTCGCCCTGCACATGCTGCGGCTGCGCGCCGGCGCCGACGTCGAACGGCGCCTCCGTACGGACCTGGTCGGCACCGCCCTCGAAGGTGGCACCGGCGCCCGCGAGGCCCTGGCCCGCCTCGGCCTGGCCGACCAGCCCCTGATCGTGCTCGCCCTGGCCCCGGCCGCCCCCGAGAGCACGGCCGACCGCTCCGGCCTGGCCGCCGACCGCCAGCGCCTGACCGACGCGCTGGCCATGCACCTGAGCGCAGTACACGCCGGCAGCGCGGTGGCCCTGCTCGGCGACGTCGCGTACGGGCTGTTGCCGGTGGCCACCTCCGAACGCGCCGCCCGGGTCGCGAGCGAATTCCTGGACCGGGTCGGCGACCGGGTGCCCGCCCTGATCGGGGTCGGCCCGCCCGCCGCCACGGTCGCCGAGCTGGCCGCCGCCCGGGCCAGCGCCGACCGTGCCCTGCGGGTGCTGCGCTCCGACTGCGGGCTGCGGGTGGCCCGGCTCAGCGACGTCTACACCAAGGCGATGGTCCTGGAACTACGCGACCTGATCGCCGCCCGCGGCGACACCCCGACCGGCCCGCTGGCCAAACTGATCGCCTACGACGCCGAACACCACGCCAACCTGGTCGAAACCTTGGCCGCCTGGCTCGACGCCTTCGGCGACGCCGTAGCCGCCGCCGCGGCCCTGCACGTACACCCCAACACGTTCCGTTATCGCTTGCGCCGCCTGGCCGAGGTAGGCGACCTCGACCTCGCCGATCCTGAGGCCCGCTTCGGCGCCATGCTGCAACTACGCGTCTTCTCCGTCTGACCCGCTCAACGCCGCCCGCGTCGCGCACGATCGACCGGTGCCGCGCATCTCCCCGGCGCGGCTCCGTGACACCGCGCAGCCTCGTGCACTTTCGCCCAGTGTCGTGCACTCTCGTGCAGTTTCGTGCATCCGCGCCCTCGCGCATCCCGCGCAGGTCGCGCAGCTTTGTGCACACCGAGCACCCTTGCGCATCTGGCGCAGCTTCGTGCATCCCGCGTAGCTTTGCGCATACCGAGCGCCCTTGCGCGCCCCGCGCATTGTTGTGCAGCCTCGTGCATCCCGCGCATTGAGCACCCTTGCGCATCCGGTGCAGCTTCGTGCATCCCGCGCATCTCGCCACCTCGGGCACGCCTCGCAGCGTTGCGGATCCCACGCAGCGATTTCCGCCGCAGGACGCACGCTTGTTGTTATCTGGTGCCGTCCCCTTCGGGCTTGGGGCGGCACAGCTCCAGGCTAGTATCCTAGGACGCAGTAACGGCGGTTCGGCAGGTCATGGCACCGCTCACGGCCACCGAACGGTGATCGTGCGGCGGCGGTCCAGGACCGGACCGGGGCGGCCGGTGTTCGTGCGGCGAACAATCGCGCGGCCGCCAAACGCTGCCGTGCGCGCGAATCGGCCGTTGGGCGGGTAACTGCGGGAATTAGATGCGAGTGGGTAACTGCGGAAGTTGCGGGCGAGCGATCGGCTGCCGCGCGGGTGACTGCGGAAGCTGCGTGCGTGCGGGCAACAGAGCGAGTTAGGTGCGAGCGGACGAGTCGAGATGCTTTGACTCGTTGGCGCGCACAATGACACGGCATCCCCGGGCGGGCAGGCTTCGCGCTAAGACCCGTGAGGCGAGGGGGAGCGGTTATGGCACGGCGTGCGCGGATTGATGACCTGGTGTCGGTGACTATGCCGGAGCAGCCTGCCCTGAGCCCGGACGGCGGCCGTGTCGCGTACGTGGTGCGGGCCAACGACGTGAAGGAAGATCGGGTCACGCGGGGTATTTGGCTCGCCGACGATGAAGGCAAGCGGCGGCTCACGCGTGGGCCGGCCGACACCTCGCCGGCCTGGTCGCCCGACGGCACGCGGCTGGCGTTCTTGCGAGGGGACAAGCCCCAGGTCTGGCTCCTGCCGACCGCCGGGGGTGAGGCCGAGCCGGTGACCGACCTGCCCACGGGGGCGGGGGCGCCGGTGTGGAGCCCGGACGGCACGAAGATCGCCTTCGCCGCGGCCGTGTCGACGACCGGGGCCGAAGCGAGCGACCCGATCGTCACCGAGCGGCTCGACTATCAGGCCGACGGCGCGGGCTGGCTGCGTGACCTGCGTAAGCACCTGTTCGTGCTCGACGTGGAGAGCCGCGAGCTGCGCCAGGTGACCGAGGGGGACTGGCACGCCGGCGACCCGTCCTGGTCGCCCGATTCGACCCGGCTGGCCTTCGCCGCGGCCACCGCCCCCGACGCCGACCTGGTGTGGCGCGCGCCCCTGCACGTCCTCGACATCACCGACCCCAAGGCCCGCCCGTACGTCGTGGGCCTGGCCGACGGCGTGGCCGGTCCCTCGGTGTGGACGCCGCAGGGCGACGCGCTGGTGGTCGTCGGCTACCCGGGCGCCCCGGTCGGCCACGCGCGCCTGCTCCTCGTCCCGCTCGACGGCGGACCCGTACGCGACCTGGCCGCGAGCCTTGATCGCAACGTGATGCCGGGCGGTCCGGCCTACCCCGGGGCAGTGCCACGGTTCATCAAGAATGAGGCCCTTTTCTGCGTACGGGACAAGGGTTGTTCGCACTTGTACGCGGTCGACATGGACGGCGGCGAGCCTCGCCCGATCGTGGCCGGCGCCGGACGGGTGGTGGCCGGGTTGTCGACGGCCGGGGACACCGCCGCGATCGTCCTGGCCACCCCCACCTCGTACGGGGAAATCGTCACCGTGAACGCGAGCACCGGGGAAGAAACCAGGCGTACCGAGAACCAGGTCGAGCTGTTCGTGCGCGAGGAGCGCGAGTTCACCATCGAAGACGGCACGGTCGTGCAGGGCTGGCTGATCCGCGACCCGGAGACCACCGGCGCCGGGCCGCTGCTGCTCGACATTCACGGCGGTCCGCACAACGCGTGGAACGGCGCCGCCGACGACGTTCACCTGTATCACCAGGAGCTGGCCGCCAACGGCTGGACCGTGCTGCTGCTCAACCCGCGGGCCAGCGACGGCTACGGCGAAAAGTTCTTCAAGGCCGCGCTGGGCGGGTGGGGCACGGCCGACGCCCGCGACTTCCTCGAACCGCTCGACCAGCTCGTCGCCGACGGCATCGCCGACCCGGCCCGGCTCGCGGTGGCCGGGTACAGCTACGGCGGCTTCATGACCTGCTATCTGACCGCGATCGACGACCGGTTCGCCGCGGCCGTCACCGGCGGTGTGGTCAGCGACCTGGTCAGCATGGCGGGCGCCTCGGACGACGGGCACCTGCTGGCCGACATCGAGCTCGGCGGGCGCCCGTGGGAGACGCCGGAGCGGTACGCCGCGATGTCCCCGCTGACCCGGGTGGCCGACGTCAACACCCCGACGCTGATCATCCAGGGCGACTCGGACCTGCGCTGCCCGGTCGGCCAGGCCCAGCAGTGGCACACCGCCCTGCGCGAGCGTGGCGTGCCGGCCGAGCTGGTGCTCTATCCGGGTGGCTCGCACCTGCTGATCGTCGAGGGGCCGCCGTCGCAGCGGCTCGACTTCAACCGGCGGATCGCCGAGTGGGTGCAACGGCACACGGGCACGGGTCGCAAGCCGCTTGATAAGAATCACTGGCAGCGGCGGCTCGACGTGCTCGCCAAGCGGCACGGCGTGCCGGGCGCGGTGCTGGGCATCGCGAGGGGCGACGAGCTCGTCGAGGCCGCGTACGGGGTGCTCAATGTCGAAACGGGCGTCGAGACCACCACCGAGTCGGTGTTCCAGATCGGCTCGATCAGCAAGGTCTGGACGGCCACGCTCGTGCAGCAGCTGGTCGACGAGGGCAAGCTCGAACTGGACGCGCCGATCGCCGACGTGCTGCCCGAGCTGACCCTGGCCGACTCCGGCGTCGCAGCGAAGGTGACCATGCGGCACCTGCTCACGCACACCAGCGGCATCGACGGCGACGTCTTCACCGACACCGGCCGCGGCGACGACTGCCTCGAGAAGTACGTCGGCGGGCTCAAGGACGTGGCCCAGAACCATCCGCTCGGCGCCACCTGGTCGTACTGCAACTCCGGCTTCTCGCTGGCCGGGCGCGTGATCGAGAAGCTGACGGGCGGCACGTGGGATGCCGCCGTACGGGAAAGGATCAGCACCCCGCTCGGGCTGCGCCGCACCGGCACCCTGCCCGAGGAGGCGCTGCTGCACCGGGCCGCCACCGGTCACGTGCCCGGCCCGCAGGTCGCGCCCGTGTGGATGCTGCCGCGCGCGCTCGGCCCGGCCGGCCTGATCAACTCGACCGCGGCCGACCTGCTGGCGTTCGCCAAGATGCACCTGGACTCCGGCGGGGACGTGCTGAGCGCGGCCGGCGCCGCCGCCATGGCCGAGGAGCAGGTCGAGCTGCCCGAGAAATACACGCTGGGCGACTCGTGGGGGCTGGGCTGGATCCGATTCGGCTGGGACGGCCACCGGCTGATCGGGCACGACGGCAACACCATCGGCCAGTCGGCGTTCCTGCGCCTGCTCCCCGAGCAGAACCTGGCCGTGACGCTGCTGACCAACGGTGAGGGCGCCCGCGACCTCTATCAGGACCTGTTCGCCGAGATCTTCGCCGAGGTCGCGGGGGTGACGATGCCGCGGCCGCTCACCCCGCCCTCGCCCCCGGTCGAGGTCGACATCACGCCCCACCTGGGCACTTACGAGCGGGCCAGCACGCGGCTCGAGGTCTTGGAAGGCCCGACGCTCAGGATGACTCAGACTGGGCCGCTGGCCGAGCTCAGTCCCGAGCCCGTGCACGAGTTGCCGCTGGTCGGCGTCAAGGACAACCTTTTCCTCGTACGGATGCCGCAGAGCGACACGTGGTTCCCCGTCTACTTCTATCGGCTGCCCACCGGTGAGCGATACGTGCACCTGGGTGTGCGGGCGACTCCCAAGGTGGCCTGACGTGGACCTGTGCGCGATGCTGGCCGACGTGCGGGAGCTCGTGACCTGCGAGTCGCCCTCGGACGACCGGGCCGCCGTGGCCCGCAGCGCCGAGGTCGTGGCCGCGGTCGGGCACCGGCTGTTCGGCGCCGGCCCCCAGCTGATCGTGATCGACGGCCGGACCCATCTGCGGTGGCGTTTCGGCGTCGGCCCGCCCCGGGTGCTGCTGCTGGGCCACCATGACACGGTGTGGCCGATCGGCACGCTCGCGCACACCCCGTACGACATGACGGGGGAGACGCTGCGCGGGCCGGGCTGCTTCGACATGAAGGCGGGCGTCGTCCAGGCCCTGCACGCGGTGGCGTCGCTCAGAGACCGTACGGGGGTGACCGTGCTGATCACCGGGGACGAGGAGCTCGGCTCGCCGACGTCGCGCGAGCTGATCGAGAAGGAGGCCGCCGGGTGCGCGGCGGCCCTGGTGCTGGAGGGCGCGGCCGACGGGGGAGCCCTCAAGACCGAGCGCAAAGGCGTTTCCCTCTACCGCGTACGGGTGACCGGCCGCGCCTCGCACGCCGGGCTCGAACCCGAGGCGGGCGTCAACTCCACCGTGGAGCTGGCCCACCAGGTGCTCGCCGTGCAGGCTCTGGCCGACCCGGCGCTCGGAACCACCGTGGTGCCGACCCGGATGACCGCGGGCACCACCACCAACACCGTCCCGGCGGCGGGCGAGTTCGCCGTCGACGTCCGCGCCCGCACCATCGCCGAGCAGCAGCGGGTCGACGCCGCCCTGCGCGCGCTGACCCCGGCGCTGCCGGAGGCCCGGCTCACGATCGAGGGCGGCCCCAACCGCCCGCCGCTCGAGGCCACCGCCTCCGACGCGCTCTTCACGCGGGCCCAGGCGATCGCCACCCGGCTCGGCCTGCCCCCGCCGGCCCGGGCCGCGGTCGGCGGCGCCTCCGACGGCAACTTCACCGCCGGTGCCGGCACGCCTACGCTGGATGGACTCGGCGCGGTGGGCGGCGGCGCCCACGCGGCCGGCGAGCACGTGGTGATCGCCGAGATCCCGCGCCGGGCGGCGCTGGTGGCGGCGCTCGTGGTGGAGGTGACGGGCAATGAGTGACCTGCTCAGCCCGGCCACGGCGGCCGACGCGGCCGCCCGTGCGGCCGGGGTCGAGGTGCGCGTCCTGACCGAGCTGGCCGAGCTGCACGACGTGTGCCGGCTGTTCGACACCATCTGGCAGTCCGACCCGGCCGACCCGCCGGTGACCCGCGACCTGCTGCGCGCGATGACCAAGGCCGGCAACTACGTGGCCGGGGCGTTCGACGCCACCGGCATGGTCGGCGCGTGCATCGCCTTCTTCGGCCCGCCCGGGCGGCGCGAGATGCACAGCCACATCGCCGGGGTCAGCCGGGCCGCCCACGGCCGCAGCATCGGCTACGCCCTCAAGCTGCACCAGCGGGCCTGGGCGCTCGACCTCGGCGTGCACACGATCAGCTGGACCTACGACCCGCTGGTCAGCCGCAACGCCTACTTCAACATGGCCAAGCTGGGCGGCCTCCCGGTGCAATATCTGCCGCACTTCTACGGCGCCATGAGCGACGGCATCAACGGCGCCGACGACACCGACCGGCTGCTGCTGCGCTGGGACCTGACCGTCCCGGGGCGTCCGCAGCCGTTGAGTTTGGCCGGCGCCGCGGTCGCCCTGGACCGTACGCCCGGCGGCGAACCGGTCATCGGCCCCGCCGACGGCCGCACGCTGCTGGTCGCGGTGCCGACCGACATCGAGTCGCTGCGCCGCACCGATCCGGCCTGCGCCCGGCGCTGGCGGATCGCCGTACGGGATGTGCTCGGTTCTTTGATCGACGGCGGGGCCCGGGTCACCGGCTTCGACCGGGCCGGCTGGTATGTGGTGGAGAGGGCAGACGCATGAAATTGACCGGGATCGAGCTCCGGCGCATCAAGATGCCGCTGGTGGCGCCGTTCCGCACGTCGTTCGGCACCGAGACCGAGCGCGACGTCCTGCTGCTGCGCGCCGTCACCGACGAGGCCGAGGGCTGGGGCGAGTGCGTCGCGATGAGCGACCCGCTCTACTCCAGCGAATATGTCGAGGCCGCGGCCGACGTGCTGCGCCGCTATCTGGTGCCCGCCCTGGCCGCCCGCCCGCCGGCCGCGGCCACCGCCGTCGCGCCGGCCCTGCACAAGTTCAAGGGTCACCGGATGGCCAAGGCCGCCCTGGAGACCGCGGTGCTCGACGCCGAGCTGCGGGCCGAGGGCCGGTCGTTCGCCCGCGAGCTGGGCGCCACCCGCGACCGGGTGCCCTGCGGGGTGTCGGTCGGCATCATGGATTCGATCCCCGAGCTGCTCGACGCCGTCGACGGCTACCTCGGCCAGGGCTACGTCCGGATCAAGCTCAAGATCGAGCCGGGCTGGGACGTCGAGCCCGTACGGGCGGTTCGCGAGCGCTTCGGCGACGACGTGCTGCTGCAGGTCGACGCGAACACGGCGTACACGGTCGGGCAGGCGCCGCTGCTGGCCGCGCTCGACCCGTTCGGCCTGCTGCTGATCGAGCAGCCGCTCGACGAGGAGGACGTGCTCGGCCACGCCGAACTGGCCAAGCGGGTCAGGACGCCGATCTGCCTGGACGAGTCGATCGTCTCGGCCCGGGCCGCGGCCGACGCCATCCGCCTCGGCGCGTGCAGCATCGTCAACGTCAAGCCGGGCCGCGTCGGGGGATACCTCGAGGCCCGCCGCATCCACGACGTGTGTGTCGCCAACGGCATCCCGGTGTGGGCCGGCGGCATGCTCGAAACAGGCCTGGGCAGGGCGGCCAACGTGGCTTTGGCCGCCCTGCCCGGTTTCACCCTCCCCGGCGACACGTCGGGTTCGGACCGCTATTTCCGTACGGACGTGACCGAACCCTTCGTGCTCCAGGACGGCCACCTGCCCGTCCCCACCGGCCCCGGCCTGGGCGTCCAGCCGATCCCCGAGATCCTGGCCGAGATCACCACGAGCATGGAGTGGCTGCCGCTCTGATGTGATCCAGAATTCGGCCCCCGCGTGCAACCTGGCGCGGGGGCCGATCCGTAGAAGAGCCATGAAGCAACACCCCGATCGGGAACGCGAGTTCACCGAGTTCGTGACGGCCCGCCGCGCCGCGCTGGTGCGTACGGCGGCGCTGCTGGTCTCCGGCGACACCGCCTGGGCCGAGGACGTGGTGCAGACCGCGCTGACCAACCTCTATCTGGCCTGGCCCCGCGTGCGGCCGGAGACGGTGGACGCGTACGCGCGGCGGTGTGTCGTCAACGCGGCCACCGACGAGCACCGCAGCCTGTTCCGCCGGCGCGAGCAGGTGCGTTCCGAGCTGCCCGAGTTGCCGGCCTCCGCGTCGGACGACGAGGACCGGACCATGCTCGCGCTGCTGGCCACGCTGCCACCCCGCCAGCGGGCCGCCGTCGTGCTGCGCTACGTCGAGGGCCTGACCGTCGCCGAGGCGGCCGACGCTCAGCCTCGAGGGGCGTATCTCGGTCTCCCTCCAGGGCCTGTCCACCTTCCCCCGAGAGTCGCCGATCAAGAAGGTCGACGTCAACGGGCGCCCGGGACAGCTCGGGCACCCGCTCGAGTCGGCGGGCAAGCTGTCCGAGACCCGCTGGTTGTTGTTCTCCGATGCGAGCGGCCGCAAGGTGAATGTGCAGGTGCCCGAGACGGTCGGGCTCAGCGACGAGCAGGTCGTCGACTTCGCCGAGGGCATCACGGTCACCGGCCAGGCCGTCGAGATCGGCGGCTGACAGCCGGCTCTACGCTGCTGGCGAACCGGGGTATCGGGGGCGTCGGCGGGCTGGGTACGGTGAGCCGCATGGCGGACAACGAACGGCCCTTGCTACGTACGGTCGTCGGCCGGGTGCTGCGCCGCCACCGGCTGGAGCAGCGCCGCACCCTGGCCGAGGTCGCCCGCGAGGCGAACGTGTCGGTGCAGTATCTGTCGGAGGTCGAGCGCGGCCGCAAGGAGCCCAGCTCCGAGATCCTGGCCGCGGTCTGCGACGCCCTGCAGATCGAGCTGTCCGATCTGCTGGCCGAAGTCCGCTTCGACCTCGTCGGCCACGTGGCCCCCGTGCTGCGGCTCGCCCCGGTCGCGCCGCCGGCACCGGGCCGGTCCGGCGGCGTCATGATGCTCGCCGCCTGATCAGCTCGCCGCGGTCAGCCGGTACGCCCGCTCCGGCCGTGAGGTGATCACCCGGTCGGCCAGGCCGTAGGCGACCGCCTCGGGTGCGGTCAGCGCCATGCTCCGATCGGTGTCGGCGCGGATCTTCTCGACCGGGTGCCCCGTGTGCCGCCCCAGGATCCGATCCATCTCGGCCCGCACCTTGGCCACCTCTTTCGCCTCCACCGCCAGGTCGGGCAGCGTGCCCCGGGCCTGACTCGACGGCTGGTGCAGCGTCACCTTGGCGTGCGGCAGCACCGACCGCTTGCCCGGCGTCCCCGCGGCGAGCAGGGCCGCGGCGGCCGAGGCAGCCTGACCGACGCAGATCGTGGCGATGTCACACCGTACGAAATGCATGGTGTCGTAGATGGCGGTCAGCGCGCTGAACGAACCGCCGGGCGAGTTGATGTAAAGCCCGATCTCCTGCTCGCCGGCCGACTCCAAGTGGATCAGCTGGGCGATCACCACGTTGGCCACGCCGTCGTCGATCTCGGTGCCGAGGAAGATGATCCGGTCCGACAGCAGCCGCGAATAGATGTCGTACGCCCGCTCGCCGTTGGGGGTCTTCTCGACGACGGTGGGAATCGTGTATTGGCTCATGCCCCCGCCTCCGCTCCGCTACGGCAGAGGCCCGAGCCGGGCACTGAGCCTGATGATTCGCTCGCAAGCTCGCTCATGCGCTCAGACCCATCGGCTGGCGGGTCATCTCGGGGCGTACGTCGTCCACGCTGTCCAGCACGTGATCGATCAGCCCGTACGCCAGGGCCTCCTCGGCGGTGAACCAGCGATCGCGCCGGCTGTCCCGTTCCACCACCTCGATCGGCTGCCCGGTGTGTTCGGCGGTCAGCCGCAGCAGCGTCGTGCCCACCCGGTCGAGCTGGTCGGCGTAGATCTCCACGTCGGCCGCCGTGCCACCGAACCCGGCCGAGCCCTGGTGCATCAGGATCTGCGCGTGCGGCAGGCTGAACCGCTTGCCCGGCGCGCCCGCGGTCAGCAGGAACTGGCCCATGCTGCCGGCCAGCCCCAGCGCCAGCGTGCTGACCTCGTTGGGGATGAGCCGCATGGTGTCGTAGATGGCCAGCCCGGCGCTGACCGACCCGCCCGGCGAGTTGATGTAGAGGCTGATGACGGCCCGCGGGTCCTCGGCCGACAGCAGCAGCAGCTGCCCGCACAGCCGGTTGGCGATCTGGTCGTCCACTTCCTGGCCCAGCACGACGATCCGCTGGTGCAGCAGCCGCGCGGCCACCTGGTCGTCGATCGATCCGGCAATCGGTTGAGTCATGTGATCCCCTCGCTCTCTGGGACCACCATGGGAGTTTGTACGGGCCGGCACCAAGCCAATCTGCCGTGAGCAGACGCGGGTCTGCTGTCAGCAGATTCGCATGTCGCAGAGCTCGCGCATCGCCTCGTAGAGCCGGGCCTTGACCGCTCTCGGGGGCAGGCCGAGCACGCGGGCGGCCTCGTCGGTCGTCCGGCCGCGGAAATACGTGGCCACGAGGACCTCGCGATGCCGGGCCGGGAGACGAAGCAGCAGCTGCTCCATCGGCGGGTCGGCGTATCTGGTCGGCATGCATCGCACTCTGGTCGGCCGCGCGGCCCAACTCCAGTGCGCATGTGCGGCGTAGTCGGCTGGTTACCGCTTCCTACGCTGGGGGCATGCAGCTGACCGAGATGAGCGAGCTCGGATTCCGGACGTCCGTGTCGGTCTTCCAGCGACCCGCCGGCGGGCTGCGCTGGGTGATCATCCCGACGATCCACATGGGCCACGCCGACTACTACTGGGCGATCTGGCAGCGGCTGCGCTCGTGCTCGGCGGTCATCGCCGAGATCTGGGACGGGCCGAGCTCGACCGGCATGACGTACGCCAATGCCATGCGCCTGTCCCGTCAGCGCACCGCCCGTGATCTGGTGCCGCAGGACATCGACTACGGCGCCCTCGGCGTCCCGATCATCTTCCCGGATTCCTTCCTGGCCCCCGACGCCGACCCCGAGCGCCGCATGTCGGCCGAGGAGCGAATGCTGGCCCACCTGAGCACGCCGTTCCTGGCCTGGCACATGGCCCGCGCCGGCGACTGGATGGCCACCGAGGTCGACTGGAAGAACCTGCACGACCACACCGTGGTGCCGCGCGACGAGCTCGACGTCCAGCGCGAGGACGAGCTGCTGCACGTGATGCACGAGATCGACACCGAATTCGCGGCCGAGGACACGGAGGTCGCGGTGGTCTTCGGGGCGCTGCACATCCCCATCGTCGTACGGGATCTGGCCGGGCTCGGCTATCGGGCGCTGCCGGACCGGCAATGGCTCACCGCGATCGACTACGACGAGCCCGCGATCCTGCGCAAACCCAGCCTGGACGGGTGGATGGACTGGTGAGTCACAGGCCGGCGGCGTCGTCGTAGCGGCGGCGCAGGTCGGCCATCTCGTCCTCGGTCAGCGCCTCCTTCTGGGCCAGGTCGGCATACTTCGCGGGGAACATCTCACGCAGCCGGTCGACGTACTTGACCTCGGCGGTGGCCTCCACGACCCGGATGCCGGGCGGCTCGGCCGACAGGTCGAGGATCACCGGCCCGGCCAGCTTGACCGCCACGTCCCACGGCTGCTTGTCCTCGGCCACGCCACACAGGTGAAAACCATAGATTTCCCGTACGGCGGTGAGCGCGCTCGCGTCCGGCGGCTCGTAGCCGTAGACCCGGACTCCGCAGATCACCGTACCTTCGGCTTGCTGCCCGGCATGGTTGTGCGTGCCCGGATCGGACTCCTCGAGAATGCCCCGCATCCGGTTCGTGACCTGCGCCGCCACATCTTCCCCGGAATCGCGCAGGACGGCGATCCCGCCCGCCACCGCGAGCAGGATCGCCGCCACTCCTACGTAACGCTTCATGCGGTGAAGTTCACGTCGCTGCACCACATGTAGGTCTGGTCCTGGTGCGACGCCTGCCAGATGACGAAGAGCAGGTGGTGCCCGGTGTAGCCGGACGTCGAGATGTTGAACGAGATGTTCTGGGCCGGGGCGTACCGGCCGGTCTGCGTGATGAAGTCGAGGTTGCCCCAGCCCAGGCTCTGCGTGGCCGGGTTGAACCCCTGCTTGCTGACGTAGACCCGGAAGTAGTCGGCGCCGTGACTGGCCTGGTCGTACAGCTGGACCGTCAGGTTGCGCGAGACGTCGGTCGTCCGCCAGGCGCCGGTCCGGTTCAGGCTGTCGTTGCGGGTCAGGCCGTTGCTGCAGAGCTGGCCATCGGGCGTACGGGCCTGGAACTGGCCGCCGAGGCCGTCGCGCAGGGCGCTCATCCAGTTCCACATGGTGTCGGGGTTGGCCTGGAACGCCTGCCAGCACATCGGATCCTGCTGCTGCATGGCCGGGTTGGTGTGCTGGCTGCCCCAGGATTTCCAGCACTGATAGGCCCGGCTGGCCGGGTTGATGATGGTGCCGTGGGCCTGTGCCGCGCCGCTGAAGGGGAGCAGGCCGGCTACGAGAGCGAGAAGCACAACGAGCACCCAGCGGGGACGGGGTGTCATGTCGGTCCTCCGTTCGTCGGGGATGGGGGATGAGTGGGAGCGCTCCCAATGGGAGCATCGCAGCCCTCTGTCCGGATATCAACCCACGTCGATAGATTTGGCATCGTCCACTATGCTCACCGAGGTGACTTCCCCCGTACGGGTCCTGGTCGCTCTCGCGGCCGTCGCTGCCCTGTCGGCCTGCGGCAACAGTGGTTCGCCCGAAGACACGCTCAAGGCCCTCGCCGAGGCGGCCAACAAGTCCGACGACAAGGCGATCGAAGCCCTGATCTGCGACGAGGCGCTCAGCCCGTCCGACAACACGATCGCCAACGCCCAGGCCGAAGCCGTGCAGGCCGACCCCGCCCTCGACGACTTCGGCTACGACTTCAAGGCCGGCGAGATCACGGAGGAGACCGCCGACACCGCGGTCGCCACGATCACGATCGACGTCAAGGGCACCGACGACGCCTCCGAAGCCGGCCGGCAGTTCCTCGACCAGGCCAACGGCCCCCGCCCGCTCGGCCTGATCGGCGAGAACGGCGAGGTCCACCTGATCAAGCGCGACGGCGAGTGGCTGATCTGCAAGCGCTAGTATTCGTCGCATATACATCGCTGACGATCCGCGAATCTCCCCGCGCGTCCGCCGCCTCCTCGCCGAGCGCGGGCAACGCCTCCCGCACATGACCGAGGCGGCCATCCGCTCGACGGCCGACGACCCTCGGCTGGCCGACGCCATGGTCGCCTTCGAGGAGCGCTACGGCGGGCTGTCCTACTCCATCACCGGCGGCAACACCATGGACTACGGCCTCGAGGGTGAAACATCAGCCCACGACACCCCGTACGGGCTCGCCTTCACCGGCATCGTCGACGGCCACTGGACGTGGGGCGTCGATGTCCTGCTCGACGGCCGCACCGCCATGGGTCCCGGACGGTGGCCCTCCCGCGTCGTCGACCGCTCCCTCGAGCAGCGACTCGAGCGGCACGCGATGCTGTACGAGGTGCACGAGTGGTACCACCAGCCCTTCGAGTGCTTCACCCCGTCGAACGTCGGGTTGATCGCCGACGAGGCCGGCCTGCCCCCACCCGTCCCGGAGGCCGGCGGCCCGGCTGAGCTGTGGTGGAGCGGGCCGGACGTCGCCGTCCAGGCGCGGCTGGTCGGGTGGCCGCCGGAGCGCGACCGCTGGGCCGTGCGGTACTTCGCGCGGCACCCCCGGCTGGTGCTGTACGACGCCGCCCCCGCCATCTTCGCGGCCCTGTGGCACGAGACCGTCCCGGCTTCCTGGTGCACGTTGTGCTCGGAACCCGTGGCAGTCGGCAGGCCGTGCCTGCGCCGCCCGGCGCCATCGCGACGCTGACCGGTCCTGCTCGAACGGCCCCAACCCGTTCATCCGCCGCGAGGGCGACCGGCGTCAGGCGGCCGGCTGGGATGAGCGGGCGCCGTGGCGTTCGACCATCCCGTTGACCCCGCGCAGGAAGGTTTCGCTGATCGTGTCGGGGTCGAAGAGGCAGCCCGCGGCCATGGCGCCGTCCCGGAGCATGACCAAGTGTTGCGCGGCCGCCTCGGAGTCGGACTCCGCGATCTCGGCCATCAGCTCGCCGACCGTCTCGAGGAACCACTGCCGGTGGGCCAGCACGACCTGATGCACCGGGTGGGACGAGTCGGGATAGGCATGACCGTGTGAGGTGTGGCGTCGGTTGCCGGAGGGGTACGGACGTCAGTCATGACTGACAGCACGGTTCGTGCGATGACCTGGAACCTGTGGTGGCGGTTCGGGCCGCACTGGGAGGACCGCCAGCCCGGCATCCGGGCCACGCTGGAACGGTTTCGGCCGGATGTCGTGGCGCTGCAGGAGGTGTGGGCCGGCGAAGGAACGACCCAGGCCGACGAGCTGGCCGAGACGCTGGGAATGCACGCCGTGTTCGCCGCGCCGTCCTACCCGCCCGCAGCAGACCTGGGGATCGCGGTGCTGAGCAAATGGCCCGTCCTCGACCACGAGGTGCTCCCGATGCCGGCCCGGCACCGCGCCTGGGATCCGGTCGCGTTGACCGTCCGGGTTGCCCATCCCCAAGGCCCGCTGCCGATCGTGGCGGCCTGTCTCGACTACGGCGTGGCCTACACCGACGACCGCATCGCGCAGGGCACCTTCGTCGCCGACCTGGCCACCGAGCCGCGCTTCGACGGTCCCTGCCCGGTCCTGCTGATGGGGGACCTGAACGCGGCGGCCGATTCCCCGGTCCTGCGGCGGGCGGGTGACGTGCTGATCGACGCCTGGGCCGCGGGCGGGGGAGCGGCTGACGCGGTGACCCTGCCGTCCACGCACCCGTCGGCGCCGCTGGAGGCCGGCCCGCAGCTGATCGACCAGCGCATCGATCACATCTTCTTCCGCCCCGGCCGCGAGGACCAGCTCGTCCGGGTGACCGAGGTGCACCTGGCCGGCGAGCCGGTCGACGGCCTGCACCCCTCCGACCACCGGGCCGTCGTGGCCGACCTGAGCTGGTACGAACGTTAGGCCGAGATGCCCGCGTACGTCAGCCATCGCTCGCGCGGTGACAGGCGCAGGCGGACCTTGCTCGGGTCGACGCGGCCGAGGGCGGGCAGTTGTTCGCGGATGCGTAGCTGGGCCGTCTCGGTGGCGTCGGTCAGCAGGCGCTGCACGGCCGCGTGGTCGCGTTTCTCCTGCGACAGCATCACGATCAGCTTGGCCCGGCCGCGGACGACGTCGCCCCGGCACAGGCGGGACTGGGCGTAGGCGATCTCGCAGCGCCGGGTGTGCGGCTGCAGCGCGGCCTGCACCACGCCGAGCAGGGCCGGGGTGTCGACCGTACGGTGGGGAATTTGCCACCACAGCCAGATCGGGTAGGGCACCCGGCCGGTCGTGGTGGCGCCGGTCTGCTGGCTCGAGTTCGGATAGGTGCAGCGCATCGGCGGGCTGACGGCCACCTTCCAGTCCGCGATCAGGCTGTCGTCGGCCCGGTCGGTGACCGCGGGGCGCAGCGTGGCGAAGCCGCTCAGCCTGGGCAGCGCGTCGAGCCAGCCACCCGACCACGGCGGCAGCTCCTCGGGCACCTCGGGGTCGACCGGCAGCACCAGGTTGATGAAGGTCGTCTTGCGCATGCTCGAGATGGACGCGGCCAGCACCCCGACCCCACGTTCGCGCAGCGCCGCCACCGCGGTCGCCGTGGTTCCCGTACGGGAGGGGCCGACCACGCTCACGACGGCGGCCCGCCGCGGGGTGTTGGACGACGCCCGCGGAAAGAGCCGGTTGCGGGCCTGCCGGAAGCGTTCCCGGTCGAAGCCGCGGATCGTGAACCATTCCCCCCGTACGCGGTTGAACCGCTGATCGCTCAGCTTGAGCCCGAAGCCGTACTCCTCGGCCAGCGCGGCCAGCTCGGTCTCGAAGTCGAGCCGGGCGCCGGACATCTGCGGGTCGACCCCGATCGAGAACCGCAGACAGGGCGCGATCGCGTCGCGCAGCCGCTCGTTGGAGCCGTCGCCGCGCTCGCTCTTGATGCTCAGCGGCACCGGCGCGACCGGGGTGTGCAGGTGCAGCACCGGGGCGTCGCGCTCGGCGGCCAGGGCGGTCAGCTTCTCGATGATCAGCGCCTGCATCAGCGCCTCGCGGTAGGTCGGCGACCAGTGCGCGGTGCCCAGCGTGATCAGCACCTCGACCTTGCGGGTGGACTGGTTGAGGAACCCGGGGTTGGGCACCGCGTGCCCGAAGTACGAATACGTGTCGCGGTGACCGGCGTCCTCGTCGGTGCCGATCTGCACCCGGCCGCTGAACGCCGACATCGCCGACGGCCACGTCGACACCGACACCGACAGCCCGGCCGCCGAGAAGTGGCAGAAGTCGGTCGGCCAGCCGTTCGGGTCGTCCTTGTCGGGGTCGATGACCGGCATCGGGGGCGGGCCGTTGCCGAGCCCGTGGGTCAGCGTGAACTGCACCGACGAGAAGTACGTGCCGGCCGCCTCGGCCGCGATCCGGGCCAGCTCGGACGACTTGGTGGAGTTGGCGGGGGACGTCATCTACACCTCTCCACGGGCGTCGAAGAAGTCGTCCGGCTCGACCGGCGGGCGGGTCGAGCGGCGGGCGTCGCGCAGCCAGCGCGGGATCTTCGTCGAGCGCGGCACCGGGCTGCTGCGGTGGATCCGCCGGGCGTAGAACTCGCACACACAGCAGATCAGGATGCCGATCAGCACGGCCAGCGCGAGCTG
The DNA here is from genome assembly GCF_016785085.1 of Paractinoplanes lichenicola. Lineage (GTDB taxonomy): Bacteria > Actinomycetota > Actinomycetes > Mycobacteriales > Micromonosporaceae > Actinoplanes > Actinoplanes lichenicola. Next base: position 219,705 of record NZ_JAENHO010000001.1, on the reverse strand, counting down.
GAAGAGCCGGGTCATCTCACGGTCGGACTGCACGGTGCCGACCACGATGGCCAGGGCGGTGGTGACCACGACCGAGGCGGCGGCCAGGGTCCGCTGGAACTGGTGCAGCTGGCCCAGCACCGATTTCGTGCTGGGCAGGTCGAGCCGGGCCAGCAGCAGGCCGGGCACCAGCAGCAGCACCGCGACCACGGCGTCGGCCTGCTCGGGCACGAAGTCCTCGGGGATCTCGGGCGAATACAGCCAGGCCACCCCGCCCGAGAGCAGCGTGCCGATCCCGAGCACCACCAGGGCCAGCCCGGCCACCATCCGGGTGATGCTCTCGATCAGCGCCGGGGCCTCGTCGGCCAGCGTCATGAAGGCGAACACCCGTACGGGCTCGGTCGACTGCGGGCTGAGCTCGACCGACGGGCGGCGCCAGTTCGCGTGCGCGCCGTACTCGCGGGGGTCGTTGTCGGTGGTGATGTCGCGCCCGACCTGCGAGGCGCGCAGCCCGGCGGCGATGTTGCGCAGGGCCGGCCCGGCCAGGTCGCTCTTGGCCAGGTGCTGCATGCCGTCGGAGGCGTAATGCGCGCAGAAGGCGGCCAGCACCTCGAGCGAGCAGTCGCCCGCGGAGAGCGCGTCGACCACCTGCTTGGCGCTGAGCGGCCGGGGCGGGGGCGCCGAGCCGGGACCGACCGGGATCGGCAGGCGGGCCAGATAGGCCTCGTAGCCGGCCAGGTCGACCAGCCGCCGCCGGCCCAGCTCGGCCAGCCGCGAGGCGATGCTCTGCATCTCGAGCTCGAGCAGCTTGTGGTGGCTGCCCAGCGCCTCCGCACGGTGGGCCACCGACTCCAGATCCTGGGCCAGCACCTCGACGAACTCCTCGTCGACGTCGCACGACATCAGGAACCGGCGGACGCTGATCTCCTGCCGGGTCTCCAGGGTCAGGTGGTACGCCTTGACCGACCGCGGGATCTCGGTCTCGTACTCGACGACGAACTCGCGGTTGACCGGCAGCACGCTCTTGGCCAGCGACTGCAGCGGGGCCGGGCGGTGCTGGGCCGGCAGCAGCGGCGCGTCCCAGGTCAGGAACCGGCGCGGGCGGCCCAGGCCGAGCTGCGCGACCAGCACGTATTGCCGGATCGCGAGCTGCAGCAGCCGGGCGAACGGCACCTCGCCGCCCTCCGACGCGAACAGGTCGTCCAGGCCGAGCAGGGCCAGATCCCGTACGGCTCGGGAACCGCCACCGCCCGTGTCGAGCAGGTCGGCGTGGTCGAGCGGGGTGTGCAGCCGCGGCCCGGCCGGCGCGCCCACCATGATCAGCTCGGTGATCGCGGCCTCGATCAGCCAGCGCGACCGCTGGTGGGTGTGGCGCAGCTGATGGATCGGGCTGGCCGGCGCCGACACGTCGTCGTGCGCGTTGATCAGCATGCTCAGCAGCTTGACGAAGGCGGCCGCGGTGACCCGGTTGGCGTCGCGGTGCGACAGGCGCGGCACCACCTCGCCGCTGGAGTCGCGGATCGTCACCGGGGCCAGGTCGCGGCGGCTGTAGCGGGACACCGGCACCCACAGCGACGGCGGCCCGGCCCGTTCCGGATCGCCGGGCACCAGCAGCGTGTCGCGCAGCCGCCCGGAGATCAGGTCGAGGTCGACGTCGACGCTGATCGTGCGGCTCATGTGCCCGCGGTCCATCAGCGTCAGGTGCTCCGAGAGCCGGGGCACGTGGTCGAGCCGGAACGACAGGTCCATCAGGGCCAGCCCGAGCGCCGCCTCCCGGCTGGGAAACGTCAGCGGCGCGGTGGGCACCGGAAGCGCCTGGATCATCGTGCGCAGATGGTCCAGCGGGCCGTCGACGGGCCGGTCGGCGATCGCGGTTCGCCCCCGGAGGTGGACAGTCAAATGCTGCTCCTAGCGTCTGCCTGCCATCTTCGTCGCATCCGCAGAAACGACGGTTGATGTGTCGCCATGACGACTGGATCTTTCCGCGGAAGATCCAGCCGGTGGCGAACTCCGTACGAAGCCGGATGCGGGCCGGCCCTGGCTCCCGGGCGACGCCGCCCCGTCCTCGAGCGCCCGCCGAGGACATGGCTGAGCTCCGGTCCTCATCGGGGCCGTGCAACCTGCCACACGGCGGAAAAAATCAGGCAGTTGCAAGTCCTTCGAACGCCACTCCTGCCGCCGTGGCCGGTGCCAGGATCCGAAGGTGAGGAAAGCGCCTGGTCCGGCCTGGTCCGGCGTCCTCGGCAGCTTCCAGGAGAGGGGAGCCCACCTCCATGCCCTTGACTACGAGTAGCGCCAACGGGCGGGCCACCGACCCCGCTCGCGCGAGCCGGCCGGTCTCCGCGCCGGTGTCCACCCGCCCGGCCCGCGGCGGGGGCCCCGGCGCGGGCGACACCGAGGCGAGCCGGCGGCAGGCCCGCTCGGTCGCCAAACAGCAGCAGGCGGCCGAGCGGATCGCCGCCGCCACGGCCGAGATCTCGGCCCAGAACGCCGAGGCGGCCGAGGCCTCGCGTCAGCTGACCGAAGCCATGCAGCAGATCTCGGCCGGCGCCGAACAGGCCTCCGGCGCGACCCAGCAGAGCCTGGCCGCCATGAACCAGGTCGAGGAGCAGGTCGGCCGGCAGGAGACCACTACCCGGCAGGTCGCCGAGCTCAGTCAGGCTTTGCAGGGCCTGCTGCAGGAGACCCGTAACGGCATCAGCATGTTGCTGGCCAACGTCGACAACGCTTCGACCCGGCAGACCGCCTCGGTGGGCACGATCAGCGAGCTCGAGAAGCAGGCCGACGAGATCGGCGAGATTGTCAAAACAGTTGCACACATCGCGGACCAGACGAATCTGCTCGCGCTCAACGCGGCCATCGAGGCCGCCCGGGCCCGCCAGCACGGCAAGGGCTTCGCGGTGGTGGCCGACGAGGTGCGCACGCTGGCCGAGACGAGCGAGCGCAGCGCCCGGCAGATCCGCGACCTGATCGACGAGGTGCGCGAGAGCGTCACCGTGATCGCCTCGGGCGTGCAGTCCTCGGCCGAGACGGCCCGCGGCGAGGTCGAGAAGGGCAAGACCATCACCGATCAGCTCGAGACCATCCGGGCCGACATGGGCTCGATCATGGCGGGCGCGACCGAGATGGCCGGCGCGGCGGTGCAGGCGCAGGCCGCGGCGGGCTCGGCCAAGGCCCGGTCGGAGGAGATCGCCGCGGCGGCCGAGCAGCAGTCGGCGGCGTGCGAGCAGTCGTTGCAGACGGTGAATCAGCAGACCGGCGCGCTGCGGCAGAGCGAGCAGGCGGCCGAGGCGCTGGCCGAGGTCTCGGAGACGCTGCGGTCGAGCACCGACATCACCAAGAGTGCCGAGGACGTCGCCTCGACCGCCGAGGAGCTGTCGGCCGCGGTGGAGGAGATCAACCGGGCCGCGGCCCAGATCAACACGGCCATCTCCGAGATCAACTCGGGGGCCCGGACGGCGGCCGAGAAGGCCCAGCAGACCAGCGAAGCCGTCACCAAGATCGAGCAGGGCGCGCAGCTGTCGGCGACCCGGGGCGGTGCCGCGGTCGAGCGGGCCGACGCCATCCTCGAGCTGCTGGGCGCGAACAAGGTGTCGGTCGACTCGATGATTCAGGCGATCGGCCAGGCCGCCCGCGACGGCATCGAGAACGTCCGCAAGGTCTCCGAGCTCGAGCAGATCTCCCGGCGCATCGACAAGATCGTCGACGCCATCGCCAACGTCTCGATCCAGACCAACATGCTGGCCGTCAACGGCTCGGTCGAGTCGGCCCGGGCGGGCGAGTTCGGCAAGGGCTTCGCGGTGGTCTCGACCGACATCCGCAACCTGGCCCGCGACTCGGCCGACAACGCCGACCGGATCAAGGATCTGGTCAAGTCGGTGCAGGACCGCATCGTGGAAGTGCGCGGCGACCTCGAGGAGACCAGCCGGCAGGCGCTGGCCGAGGTCGAGGCGGCCAAGGTGACCACCGAGCGGCTGAGCGAGATCGAGCGTGACATGCAGCAGGTGCGTGCGGGCAACGACGAGGTCCGCGAGTCCGCGCAGTCGATCGCCGGGACGTTGGGCGAGGTCAAGTCCGGCCTGGAGCAGATCGCCACCGCGGCCAACCAGGCCGAGCAGCTCGCCGGCCAGGCCTCGACCGCGGCCCGCGAGCAGGCCCAGGGTGCGGAGGAACTGGCGGCCGCCGTCGAGGAGATCGCGGCGCTCGCCGACGAGCTGCAGAACGCCGGGTGAGCGCGCTCATGACCAGCGAGGACGACCGGGACGAGGAGACCGACGGCGGCAACGCCGACTACGTCACGTTCGACATGGCCGGCGAGCGCTACGCCTTCCCGATGAGCCAGGTCCAGGAGATCATCCGGATGCCCGCCGTGGTCAAGGTGCCGCTCGGCCCGCCCGCCCTGGAGGGCCTGGCCAACCTGCGGGGCCGGGTGCTGCCGGTGGTGAGCCTGCGCGAGTGCTGCGCCATGGAGACGGCCGAGCACGACGAGACCACCCGGGTGATCATCGTGGACGGCGGTGTGCCGCTCGGCTTCGTGGTCGACCGGGTGGCCAGCGTGATCAGCATCGACCCGGCGGACATGGAGCCGGCCGACTCGGTGCAGTCGACGGTCCGCTCCGACGTCCTGGTCGGCGTGATCAAGTCGAAGGACGGCCTGATGACCAGCGTCCTCGACGTGGACCGGCTGGTCGGCAGCCAGTTCGACGGGCTGGCCGAGGCCGCGGCGGCGCGGGAGCCGGCGGGCACGGCGGCCCGGATGCCGGAGTCCGAGGTGGAGACCGAGAGCGACGACACGCTCGAGCTGGTCAGCTTCGCCGTGCAGGGCCAGGAGTACGCGCTGCCGATCGACCAGGTGCAGGAGATCGTGCAGGCGCCGGAGTCGGTCAGCCACGTGCCGAACTCGGGCGGCCGGGTGCTGGGCGTGATCGACCTGCGGGGCCGGCTGCTGCCGGTGGTCAGCATGCGCCGCGTGTTCGGGCTGCCGGTCACCCCGCTCGAGCCGCAGAACCGGATCGTCGTGGTCTCGCTCGACGGCGGGGTGGTCGGCGTGGTGATGGACACCGTGCGCGAGGTGCTCCGCGTGCCGCACCAGCTGGTCGCGCCGCTGCCCGCCTTCATGGCCGGGGACGGGCGCAAGAGCGAGGTGGAGTCGGTGTGCCGGCTCGAGGACGGCAAACGGCTGGTGTCGGTCCTGAGCGTCAACCGGATGTTCGACTCGCCCGAGGTACGCAACGAGATCGCCGAGCACCAGGACCGGGAGGACGGGCCACCGATGACGGAGGAACAGCGGGACGACGACGGCCGCGGCGACGAGGAGTTGTTCGTCGTGTTCCGGCTGGACGCCGAGGAGTACGCGGTCGACGTCGACGCGGTCCAGGAGATCATCCGCGTGCCCGAGGCGCTCATCCGCGTGCCCCGGTCCTTCGAGTTCGTCGAGGGGCTGGTCAACCTGCGCGGCACGGTGCTGCCCGTGGTCGACCTGCGGACCCGGCTCGGGCTGCCGCGCGGTGAGCGCGACGAGCGTCAGCGGATCGTGGTGCTGATCATCGGCGGCGTCCGGACCGGCTTCATCGTCGACTCGGTGGCCGAGGTGGCCCGGGTCGGGCGGCACGTGCTCGAACCCGCCCCGCAGCTCTCGGCCGAGCAGGCCCGGATCGTCTCGCGAGTGGCCAACCTGCCCGAGCAGAAACGGATGCTGCTGCTGGTGCAGGTGGGCGAGCTGCTGGCGGCCGAGCAGGCTCGCGACCTCGAGGCCGTGCTCGACGAGGTCGTCGCCGACGTCCTCGAGCCGGTCTGACGGGATCGCCGATGTCGAACACATCGGTCCTGGTCGTCGACGACTCCGCGCTGATGCGCCGGGCGATCCGGGGCATCCTCGAGGAGGCCGGCGGGTTCGAGGTGAGCACGGCCCGCAACGGCGCCGACGCCCTCGACCAGCTCGACCGGGCCCGTCCCGACGTGGTGACGCTCGACGTCAACATGCCCGAGATGGACGGGCTCACCTGCCTGGCCAAGATCATGGCGGAGCGCCCCACCCCGGTGGTCATGGTGTCGTCCCTGACCGAGGCGAACGCCCTGATCACCCTGGAGGCGCTGGAGCTGGGCGCGGTCGACTACGTGGCCAAGCCCGGCGGCACGGTGTCGCTGAACATGAGCGACATCGCCACCGAGATCACCGGCAAGGTGCGCGCCGCGGCCAAGGCCCGGATCGGCCGGGCCCACGGGCTCTCGGCCCGGATCCGGCAGACGCCGCCGCCCCGCGAGCCCGTTACGGGCCGGAAGACCGACCTCGTGGTGATCGGCTCGTCCACCGGCGGCCCGGCGTTGCTGGCCGACCTGCTGCCCCAGCTGCCCGGCACGCTGAGCGCCCCGGTGGTGATCGCGCAGCACATCCCGGCGTCGTTCACCGCCACGCTGGCCCGGCGCCTCGACGAGAGCTGTGCGCTGCGGGTGCACGAGGTCGACCGCATCATGACGGTCCACCCGGGCTCGATCTATCTGGGCCGGGGCAGCAACGACGTGGTGGTGGCCCGGCGCACCGACGGTCTGATCGTCAAGAGCGTCCCGGCCGGCGCCGAGTACCGCTGGCATCCCAGCGTCGACCGGCTGGTCGCCTCGGCCCGCCGGCACGTCGCGGCCGAGCGGCTGGTCTGCGCCCTGCTGACCGGGATGGGCGACGACGGCGCGACCGAGATGGCCGCGGTGCGGGCCGAGGGCGGCCGGACGATCGCCGAGTCCGAGGAGACGGCGGTGGTCTGGGGCATGCCGGGCGAGCTGGCCCGCCGGGGCGGCGCCACCGAGGTGCTGCCGTCGTACGCGATCGCGGACCGCCTGGCCCAGTGGGTCCGCTGAGGAACGAGGAGGGGAATCGTGGGACTTGTCCGTCGGGAACAGCAACCAGCCGAGGCGAAGGCCGCGCCGTCCGTGGAGACGTTGCTGCGGCAGCTCGACGATCCGGACCCGGACTGCCGGCGGGAGGCGGCGCTGGGCCTGGACGGCGTGGCCGAGGCGGTGCCGCACCTGCTCGCCCGAGTGGGGCCGGAAACGGCCTCGACCGTACGGGATGCCCTGCTCACAACGCTCGCCGCGCACGACACGACCGAGGTCGCCGAGGCGCTCGCAATCCACCTGGCCAGCGACGAGGCCGATCTGCGGACGTCGGTGGCCGAAGCCCTGTCGACCATGCCGGGCTCGGTGCCGGCAATCATCCCGCGCCTGATCGACGACCCCGACCACGACGTACGGGTGATGACCGCGATGGTGCTGGCCGACCTGGCCCACCCCGGGTCGCTGACCTGGCTGGCCGACATGATCCGCCAGGACCCGCACCCCAACGTCGTGACCGCGGCCGTCGACGCGCTGCTGCCCTCGCTCGGCCCGGAGCACACCGAACTGCTGCGTGACGCGGTCCGCCGCTTCCCCGACGACCCGTTCCTGCGGTTCACGGTCGAGGCGGCGGTCGGATGACCAGCTCGACGACGGCCGGGCTCAGCGCCGTCGACTTCGAGAAGTTCCGCGAGTTCTTCTACAAGCGCACCGGCATCCAGTTCACCGAGTCCAAGCGATACTTCGTCGACAAGCGGATCGAGACCTGCATCAAGCAGGCCGGGTTCCCCGGCTTCAACGCGTGGTTCTCCGCGCTGCGGCTCAGCGACCGGTCCGGACTGCTGCAGGACCTGATCAACCAGCTCACGGTCAACGAGACGTACTTCCTGCGCGAGGACTACCAGTTCGACTCGCTGCTCAAGACGGTGCTGCCGGACGTGCTGGCCGCCCGGGGCGGCGCGGGCCGGATGACCGGGCCGGTCAAGATCCTGTCGCTGCCCTGCTCGACCGGGGAGGAGCCCTACTCGATCGCGCTGCGGCTGCTGGAGGAGTGGGACCAGATCGACCACGTGGACGTGGAGATCCACGGCGCCGACATCGACAGCGCCGTGCTCGACAAGGCCGCCCACGCCAGCTACGGGGAACGCTCGCTGCAGCGGGTGCCGATGTCCTGGCGGGCCAAGTACTTCGCCCCGGTCGGCGCGGGCCGCTACCAGCTCGACGCGGGCATCCGCGGCGCGGTCACCCTGCACCAGATCAACGTCTGCGACACCACGTCGATGCGGGCGTTCCGCGACTTCGATGTGATCTTCTGCCGCAACGTGCTCATCTACTTCGACGAGTTGTCGAGCCGACGGGCCGCCGAGAACCTCTACGGCGCGATGCGCCCCGGCGGCTACCTGTTTCTCGGCCACTCCGAGTCGATGAGCCGCATCTCGCCGATCTTCACGCCTTCGCGCCTGCCCGAGGGCATCGTCTACCAACGGCCGAGCGGAGGCCCCCGATGAGCGACAACCGTCCCAAGGTGCTGGTGGTCGACGACGCCGCGACGGTGCGGATGTATCACACGAAGCTGCTCGACGACGCCGGCTTCGAGGTGGCCGCGGCGGCCAACGGGCTGGAAGCGGTGGAGGCCGCCATGTCCACCGCGTTCGACCTGTTCGTGGTCGACGTCAACATGCCCAAGATGAACGGCTACACCTGCGTCGAGACGCTGCGCTCGGAGACCGTGGGAACCCCCGCGCCGATCCTGATGATCAGCACGGAGGACCGGCCGGGCGACGCCGACCGGGCCTACGCCGCCGGGGCCAACCTCTACCTGGTCAAACCGGTCAACGCCGAGCGGCTGGCCCGGGTCGCCCGCATGCTCACCTCGGGTGTCGCGGCATGAACCCGTTGCTGGCCCAGTTCCTCGCGGAGGCGGCCGACCTGCTGACCTCGGTCGACGAGGGCCTGTTGCAGCTGGAACGGGACCCCGGCGACCCCGAGCTGGTCAACGAGGTGTTCCGGGCGGCCCACACGTTCAAGGGCTCGTCCGGGCTGTTCGACTTCCCCGAGCTGACCCGGCTCACCCACGCCGCCGAGGACCTGCTGGACGCCGTACGCTCGGGCCGGCTCGCCCTCGACTCGGGCATGACCGACGACCTGCTGGCCGCGTTCGACCTTATCCGCGGCTGGCTGGCTTACGTCACCACGCACGAGCAACTGCCCGCGACCGCCGGCCCGGCCGCGCAGAGCCTGATCACCAAGCTGCGCGGCCCGCTGGGCGGCGAGCAGGCGGCGCCGGACGACTCGGCGAGCGCGGTCGCCCCCACGGCCGTGTCCGACAGCGCGCCCGGCTGGCTGAGCGCCTTCGAGACGGAATGGCTCGAGAGCACCGCCTCGTGGCTGGTCACCACGTCGGCGACGATCCGCTTCGCGCGCTACACCCCGGACGAGGGCTGCTTCTTCCGCGCCGAGGACCCGCTGCATCTGGTCCGTCAGGTGCCGGCGCTGGCCGGCCTGGGCCTGATCCAGCCCTTCGAGTGGCCCCCGCCCGAGACGTACGACGAGTACCAGTGCCTGATCGGCTTCGTGCTGGCCACCCGGGCCGCGGTCGGGGAGCTCAACCACCTGTTCCGCTACGTGCCCGACCAGGTCGAGATCGTCGAGCTGGACGGGGCGGCGATCCGCCGCCACCTCAGCGGCGAGGAACCCCCGCCGAGGCCGGCGCAGGCCGCGGCCGAGGCCGTGGTGCAGTCGCAGGCGCAGAACCTCGAGCTGGCCCGCGACGCCTACGCCATCCTGGCTGCCGCCCAGCGGTCGCTGACCGCCGACTCGCCGTCCGGCGCCCGGTTGTCCTCCGTCGCCCACTCGGTGGCCGCCGCCGCGGCCGCGTTGGGCGCCCCGGCCGAGACCGTCGAGCCGGACGTGGAGGCCCTGACCGCCCGCGTGGCCACCCTGCTGGCCGAGACACCGGCGGCGCCCGAGGAACCGCCACCGGCCGCCCCGCCGCCGCCCGTGGAGCGGGCGACGGCCGACCGTGGCCGCGCCGACGATCCCGGTGGTCAGGTCGGCACCCGCATCCTCAAGGTCGACCAGGAGAAGGTCGACCACCTGATGGAGCTGGTGGGCGAGCTCAACGTGGCCAAGAACGGCCTGACCTTCCTGGCCGACGCGGCCGAGGAGGAATTCGGCAGCCGGGTGCTGGGCCGCCGGATCAAGGACCAGTACTCCGGCCTGCACCGGATCGCCGAGGAGCTGCAAGCGGCGGTGATGGACGTGCGGATGTTGCCGTTGTCGGTGGCGTTCTCCCGCTTCCCGCGCCTGATCCGGGACCTCTCGCGCCGGCTCGACAAGACCGTCGAGCTGGTGACCGAGGGCGACGACACCATGGCCGACAAGGACGTCATCGAGGCCCTCGGCGACCCGCTGGTGCATCTGGTGCGCAACAGCCTCGACCACGGGATCGAGACCTCGGCCGAGCGGGTGGCCGCGGGCAAGGCGCCGGCGGCCCGGATCACGCTCACGGCGGTGGCCGACGGTGATGCCGTGATCGTCGAGATCGCCGACGACGGGCGGGGCATCGACCCGGACAAGGTCAAGCGCAAGGCGTACGAGAAGGGTCTGATCTCGGAGGACGAGCTGGAGGCGCTCACCGAGACGGACGCCGTGGACCTGATCTTCCGGCCCGGCTTCTCGACCGCCGATCAGGTGTCCGACCTGTCCGGGCGGGGGGTAGGCATGGATGCCGTCCGGGCCAGCGTCGAGAAGCTCGGCGGCACGGTCACGATGCGCTCCCAGCCCGGCCGGGGCACCTCGACGCGCCTGCGGCTGCCGCTGTCGATGGCCGTGACCCAGGTGATGGTGGTCAGCGTGGCCGGGCAGCGCTTCGGTATCCCCGTCGACCTGGTCGTCGAGACCGTCCGGGTGCCGGCCGCCGAGATCGGCCGGGTGCTGCACCAGGATGTCGTTGTGCTGCGGGGCGAAGTGGTCCCGGTGATCGACCTGGCCCGGGTGCTGGACATGCCGTGGACCCCCGACCCGGCTGCCGACCAGCGCGTTCTCATCGTCAGCCTGCACGGCCAGCGGGTGGGGCTGCTGGTGGAGCAGTTCCACCGCGAGGTCGACGTGATCCTCAAACCGATGGAGGGCCTGCTGGCCTACGCCGGCGAGTTCTCCGGCACCGCGCTGCTGGGCGACGGCCTGGTGCTGCTGGTGCTGAACATGAAGGAGGTGCTCAGCCTTGCCGCTCGAACTCAATGAGCACACCGCGTCGCTGATCGACGTCGTCACCGTCGACGAGGTGGAGTCGCTCGTCGCCTGGCTGCGGACCACGTCCAAACCCAAGGTCAATCTGCGCCGTTGCAACCATATGCACACCGGCGCGCTCCAGGCTCTGCTGCTTTTCCAGCCGAGGATTAGTTCAACACCGACCGACGCCTTCCTGGCCACGCAGGTGTTGCCGCTGCTCAGGGGGAGCAGCGGGGTTTCCTCAGCAGAAAGCGAACCTCCATGACCACTGTGATGCTTGTCGACGACTCCGCCACCATGCTCATGAGCCTCAAGTCGATCCTGACCAAGGCCGGTTACACGGTCGAGACCGCGGGGCACGGCAAGGAGGCCATGGACAAGCTGGCCAAGGGCGTCAAGCCCAACCTCATCATCAGTGACGTCAACATGCCGCAGATGGACGGGATCACCTTCGTCCGCGAGGCCCGTAAGGCCCCCGGCATGCGGTTCACCCCGATGCTCATGCTGACCACCGAGTCCGAGCAGACCAAGCGCAACGAGGCCAAGTCGGCCGGCGCGACCGGCTGGCTGGTCAAGCCGGTCGGTCCCGACCAGCTGCTCGGCGTGATCAAGCAGGTCGTTCCCGGCGCCTGAGCGCGCCCTTCCAGGAGGTTCCGATGTCCCGCCTGCTCCGCCGGTCCGGTGCGCCCGATGTCTCCGAGGAGACGCGCGTACGGGCGGAAATCGTCGGCGACGTGCTGCGGGACGTGCCCGCGGTGTGCGAGGTCGCGGCCGCGCACATCGACGACGTCATCGGGCAGACCGGCACCGCCGCGGAGTCGATCGTCGGCCAGATGATCAAGGTCGACGGCCTGGCCGACGGCCTGATCGACGACGTAGCGCGGCTGGCCGGCACGCTCGAGCGCACGGAATCGGAGCTGGGCCAGGCCACCTCGTCGAACGACCAGCTCGTGGAGCGGCTCGTGCGGTACTTCCTGTACCGCGACGAGCAGATCCGCGAGCTGGTCGACGAGATGCGCGGCCTCAAGCGGCACGTCAGCCAGATCGAGGAGGTCAGCAAGGCCACCAACATCCTGGCGCTCAACGCGATGATCGAGGCGATGCGGGCCGGTGACGCCGGCGAGGGCTTCGCAGTCGTCGCCGACGAGGTCCGCAAACTCGCCGATCGCTCGGCCAAGGCCGCGCAGGGCATCGGCAGCAGCATCGCCGATCTGACGAACCGGCTCGACAAGGTGCTCTCCGACGACTCCTCGTTCGGCCAGGAGGCCGGCGAGGCCGGCCTGGGCACCGCGGACACCGCCATGACCCGCCGGCTCACCGAGATCGCCAACGCCCAGCGCGAGATGTCGCAGATGGTGGGCGGGGTCCTGCACGACACGATGGAGGCCCTGCGCCAGGTCGAGCAGAGCTCGGCCGCGCTCACTGCCGAGACCACCGGGGCGGTCGGGCACGTCCAGTTCCAGGACATCACCCGCCAGATGCTCGAGCACGTGGCGGAGACGATCGGGCAGGTAAGGCAGGGGGCCGAGGACGTGATCGCCTACACCGGCGGCACCGTGCCCGAGGCGACCCTGCGGGAACGTGCGGTCTCCGTCGACAACCTGCGGGACAAGCACGTGATGTCACGCCAGCGCGTGACCCACAGCGAACATGCCGGCGCCAAGGCCGCGGCGGTCGACGACGGCCCCGTCATCGAACTCTTCTGACTCCGAATCAGGCCTGACGCTCGGCCCGGGATCCTGGCGCCGCCGCCGTCCCGGCCGGGCTTTCTCCGGGGCGCCGGGTCAGCACCCGGGGGCCGGCGGGGGTGACGGCGATCGTGTGCTCGGAGTGGGCCGTGCGGGAGCCGTCGGCCGAGCGGATCGTCCAGCCGTCCTCGTCGTAGCGGATCTTGTCGGTGGTCTTGCACAGCCAGGGCTCGATGGCCAGGGTGAGGCCGGGGTCGAGGCGCATGCCGCGGCGGGCCCGGCCGTCGTTGGAGACGTGCGGGGCCTCGTGCATCGTGCGGCCGATGCCGTGACCGCCGAACTCGTGGTTGACGCCGTAGCCGTACGAGTGGGCGACCTGGCCGATGGCGGCCGAGATGTCGCCGATCCGGCCGCCGGGCTTGGCCGCGGCGATGCCGGCCTCCAGCGCGACCTGGGTCGCCTCGATCAGCTTGAGGTCCTCGGGGTCGGGCGTGCCGACGACGAACGAGTACGCCGAGTCGGCGTTCCAGCCGTTGATGCCGAGCGCCATGTCGATGCTGAGCAGGTCGCCGTCGCGCAGCACGTAGTCGTGGGGCAGACCGTGCAGCACCGCGTCGTTGACCGACAGGCAGAGCACGTTGCGGAACGGGCCGCGGCCGAACGAGGGGGCGTAGTCCCAGTAGCAGGAGTCGGCGCCGCGTTTCTTGATCCGGCGGCGGGCGTGGTGCTCGATGTCCATCAGGTTGACGCCGACGGCCGCGACCCCGCTCAGCTCCTCGATCAGCTCGCCGACGAACTGGCCGGCCACCGCCATCCGGTCGATCTCCTCGGCCGACTTCAGCTCGATCACGACTGCCTCCTCGAATTTCTATACCGGTATTTTTATACCACGGGGGTCGGCGGGCGGTATGGTGCAGGCATGGTTCGCCAGCCGCTCACCGCCGAGCAGATCGCCGCCGGCCGCCGCCTCGGGGTCGCCCTGCGGGCCGCCCGCGCCGGTCGCAGCATCGTCGAGGTGGCCCTGGCGGCCGGCATCTCGCCCGAGACGCTGCGCAAGATCGAGGCGGGCCGGATGCCCGCCCCTGCGTTCGGCACCGTGGTCTGTCTGAGCCAGGCCCTCGACGTGCCCCTGGCCGACCTGGCCGACGCCTGGCTGGCCGACATGCCGGCCCGCCAAGCTTCCTGAGCGCCGACGCGTCGGCCCGCCAGACTTCCTGAGCACCTGCTCGAAACGCCTTCGGCCCGCCCGAGCAGGGCCTACCGTGAACACGAGTTTGTATCGGCTGTGTGAACGCGTGTGAACTCTTCCGGCGCTGGTCATCGGCTGTTCGGACGAGCCTTCGAGCGAATGGTTGCGGCTTGGCTGTGAACAACAGTCGGCCTCTTGTTCACTCTCACGTTATCCGGTAGAACTCCGTTCACGGCCCTTTTGGGGGTCGCCAGCCGTTCGGCTCTAGGAGGACCACCATGGCTCCGCCAAACATTTCTCGTCGCGGCCTGCTCCAGCTCGGTGGCAGCGTGGCGCTTCTGATGACGACCGGCGCGTGCGCCGCCGGCAGCAAGGACAACCCGGACGCGAACGCCTCGGCCGGCCCCGCCGCCAGCACCCTGCGGATCGCCGTCTCGAGCTACCTGTCGAGCTGGGACCAGGACTTCGTCGGCTTCGACCTGACCGCGCTCATGCTGTTCAAGAACGTGTACCCCTACATGATCGATTACGGGGTGACGAGCGCCGGGGACAGCCAGATCCTCGACACCGCGAACATCGCGCCGACGTTCGCCGAGTCGTTCGAGCCCGACAGCACCCAGAAGATCTGGACGCTCAAGCTGCGCCAGGGCGTCAAGTTCGCCAGCGGCAACGAGATGAAGGCGGCCGACGTCAAGTGGTCCAAGGACCGCGCGTTCGCGGCCCAGGCCAACGTGGCCGGCATCTACCGCACGATCGGCCTGACCAAGCCCGAGCAGGTCATCGTCAAGGACGACTACACGGTCGAGTTCCACCAGGAGTTCCCGAGCGCCCTGACCAAGCAGATCCAGGCCATCTCGCTCTACGTCTTCGACTCGGTCGAGGCCAAGAAGCACGCCACCGACGCCGACCCGTGGGCCAAGGAGTGGTTCGCCAAGAACGCCCCGACCGGCGGCTACTTCAACGTCACCAAGGCCACCCAGGGCCAGGAGATCGAGCTCAGCGCCAACAAGGACTACCCCGGCACGGACGGCGCCAAGACCCCGACGATCCGGCTCTCGGTCGTGCCGGCCGCGGCCAACCAGCGCCTGCAGCTGCAGGCCGGCGACATCGACATCGCGCTCGGCATCACCGGTCAGGACCTGCAGGACCTGAAGAAGGTCGAGGGCGTCAAGGTGCTCTCGGCGGCCAGCAACAACCAGGTCGCGATCCAGATGTCGGTCACCACCGCGCCGTTCGACGACGTCAACGTGCGCAAGGCGCTGGCGTACGCGGTGCCGTACGAGCAGATCATCAAGAACGTGTACGGCGGGGACGCGCGGCCCACCAAGAGCCTCGTCCCGCTGGACATGCCGGGCTACGCCGAGACCGGCTACCCCTTCACGTACGACATCGAGAAGGCCAAGCAGGCCCTCGCGGCGTCGGGCAAGACCGCCATCAACTCGGAGCTGGTCTTCGCGGCCGACAGCGACGAGCAGCAGAAGATCGCCGTGCAGGTGCAGGCCGAGGCGGCCAAGGCGGGCATCACGCTCAAGCTGACCCCGCTCGACCCGGCCACGCTGGGCGAGCGGCGCACCCAGAAGAGCATCCCGCTGCAGATCACCACGGGTCAGCTCTGGGTCAACGACGTCGAATACATGCTGGCCACCAGCTTCGTGAAGGGCGCCGCGCTCAACTACTCGAACTACACCAACCCGGAGCTCGAGCAGATCTACACCAAGTCGCACACCACCGTGGACGACGCGGCCCGCCAGCAGCTCTGGGCCCAGGTGCAGACCATCCTCGCGGCCGACGTGCCGTGGGTCATCATCTGCCAGCCCAACTTCAACCTTCCCGTACGGGAGAAGGTGGCGGGCTGGGTGCAACCGATGGACGGCCTGGCCCGTCTCCGGTACCTGAGCGCATCGGCCTGATCCTGTGCGAATTCTGCGTTTCGTCGGTCGCCGGCTGCTCCAGCTGATCCCGGTTCTGCTCGGGGTGGTCGTGCTGACCTTCTTGCTGGTGAGAGTCCTGCCCGGTGACCCGATCCGCAGCATCCTCGGGCCCAACGCGACCGAGGCCGATGCGGAGGCCGCGCGCGTCCGCTTCGGTCTCGACCAGCCGATCTGGAAACAGTTCCTCGACTATCTCGGCGGGCTGGTCACCGGCGACTTCGGCACCTCGATCCAGAGTGGCGCGTCGGTGACCGGCGAGATGGCGCTGCGGCTCGGCCCCACCCTGGAGCTGGTGGTCATCGCGGTCACGATCGCCGTACTGCTGGCCATCTGGCTCGGCATCTGGTCGGCGCGCCGGGCCGACCGGTTCGGCGACCACTCCGTACGGATCTTCGCGCTGTTCGGCAACTCGATCCCCGAGTTCTGGCTGGGCCTGGTGCTGATCCTGGTCGGCTACGCCGCGCTGGGCTGGTTCCCGGCGCCGAGCGGCCGCGTCGACCCGGACACCGACCTGACCCCGCTGACCGGGGCCGACCTGATCGACGCGCTGCTCACCGGCAACGGGCCGGCCATCGGCTCGGCCGCCGCGCACCTGGTCCTGCCGGTGCTGACCCTGGTCATCGGCGTCCTGGCGCCACTGCTGCGCAGCGTACGGGCATCGGCTTTGGAAGTTCTGCGGAGCGAGGCGTACGCCGCCGCGGCCGCGCACGGCCTGCCCGAGAGGACGCTGCTGCGCGGCTATCTGCGGCGGGCCACCCTGGTGCGGCTGCCGTCGCTGGCCGCGCTGGTCTTCGGCACCGCGCTCGGCTCCACCGTGCTGGTCGAATACGTCTTCTCGTGGCAGGGCTTCGGCCAGTGGGCGCTGCGCGGGCTGCTCTACCGCGACTACCCGGTCGTGCAGGCGTCCGTGCTGATCATCGCGTTCGCCTATGTCCTGGTCTTCCTCATCGCCGACGTCGTGCACGCCTGGCTCGACCCGAGAGTGAAAATCTGATGGCCGCGATCGAGATGACCCCCGTGGTCTCCGTCAACCGCGACGGCCGCTTCGCCAAGGCCCTCATCTACATCGGCGGCGGCATCCTGGTGGTGGCCGCGCTGGCCGCCCTGCTGGCGCCGCTCCTGACGAAGTGGGGCCCGACCGAGATCGACCCGTCCGGCACCCTGGCCGCGCCGGGCGGCGAGCACCTGCTCGGCACCGACGGCAACGGCATGGACGTGTGGAGCCGGGTGCTGCACGCGGCCCGCCTCGACCTCGGCATCGCCGTGCTCGCGGTGGCCCTGGCCGTGGTCGTCGGCACGATCCTCGGCCTGCTCGCCGGCTATCTGGGCGGCTGGGTCGACGACGTGCTGATGCGGATCGTCGACATCTTCCAGGCGTTCCCCACGTTCATCCTGGCCCTGGCGGTCAGCGCGCTGCTCGGCGGCGGCTTCGTCAACCTCGTCATCACGATCGCCGCGGTCAACGCACCCGCGTACGCCCGGCTGGTGCGGGCCGAGGTGCGCACGCTGCGCGAGATGCAATACATCGACGCGGCCAAGACCTCGGGGGCGTCCACGATCGGGATCATGTGGCGGCACCTGCTGCCCAACAGCCTCACGCCCGTACGGGTGATCGCGCCCCTCAACTGCGGCTGGGCCATGCTCACGCTGGCCGGCCTGTCCTTCCTCGGCCTGGGCGTCACGGTGCCCACCGCCGAGTGGGGCTCGATGATCAGCCTCGGCACGTCGGACGTCGTGGCCGGCCGCTGGTGGACCTCGGTGCCGCCCGGCCTGGCCCTGCTCGTCTGCGTCCTCGGCTTCAGCCTGCTGGGCGAGGGCCTGCAGGAACGCGCGGACGCGAGGAGGCGGTGACCGTGCCCTCCGAAACGAGCACTCGCGAACAGGCGGTGACCATGCTCGACATCCAGGACCTCTCGGTCGTGATCCACCGGCCCGGGCGGCAGGTCGCGGCGCTCAGCAACGTCAGCTTCTCGGTCGCTCCCGGCGAGGTCGTCGGGCTGGTGGGGGAGAGCGGCGGCGGCAAGAGCATGGTCGCGCGGGCAATCGTCGGCATGCTGCCGTCGGGCTCGCACGCCACCGGCCGGGTCGGCTTCGACGGCGCCGACGTGCTCCGCATGGACGCGGCCGACCTGGCCGCGCACCGGGGACGCGGAGCCGCCATCTGCTTCCAGAACCCCCGAGGAGCGCTCAGCCCCACCCGTACGGTGGGCCGGCAGCTGATCGACCGGCTGGTGACGCACCAGGAGATGACCGGGGAGCGCGCCCGGGAGACCGCCAAGGAACTGTTCGAGTCGGTCGGCATCCGCAACCCCGCGCGGCGGCTGGAGGCCTACCCGCACGAGCTCTCGGGCGGCATGGCCCAACGCGTGATGATCTCGCTCGCCACGGGTTGCGCCCCCGGCCTGCTGATCGCCGACGAGCCCACCACCGGCCTCGACGTCACCCTGACCCGCGAGATCCTCCGCCAGTTCCGCCACGCCGCCGACACCGACGGCCGCGGCGTCCTGCTGATCTCGCACGACCTGGCCTCGATCGCCGAGGTCTGCGACCGCGTCGTGGTTCTCTACGCCGGCACGGTCGTGGAGACGGGCCCGGCGGCCAAGGTGCTGCGCGAGCCCGCGCACCCCTACACGCGGGCCCTGCTGCGCTCGGTCCCGGATGTCGGCGGCGGCCGCGTGGTCGCCACGGCCGGCGGCATGCCGCTGATGACCGCGGCCCCGCACGACTGCCCGTTCGCCCCGCGCTGTGCCCACGCGGGCGACGACTGCCGTTCGACGCGGCCGGAGACGACGGCGCTGGAGCCGGGCTGGTCGCTGGCGTGCTTCCACCCGCAGCAGGCGCCGCTGGCCGAGGCCACGAGCGGCGAGCCGACGAAGGCCGACACGCGGATCGGCGACGTCGTGCTGAAGATCGAGGACGCGCACGTCGTCTATCGCAGCCGGTTCGGGTCGGGCGGGCATCACGCCCTGCGTGGGGTGAGTCTCGAGCTCAAGACCGGGGAGACGCTCGGGGTCGTGGGGGAGAGTGGCTGCGGCAAAAGCACCCTGGCCAAGCTGATCATGGGGCTTGTCGAGCCGTCCGAGGGCAGTGTCGAGGTGGCCGGCAAGAGCGTCAAGAAGCAGAGCCGGGCCGAGCGGACCCGGGCGCAGATGGTGTTCCAGGATCCGATCGGGAGCTTGAGCCCGCGGCGGACCGTGGGGGACTCCATCGCGGAGCCGTTGCGGGCGGCCAAGGTGTCCACGGCCGAGCGGGCCAAGAAGACCGAAGCCGCACTCGCGCGGATGGAGCTTGACGGCTCGATCCTGACCCGGCTGCCGCACGAGTTGTCGGGCGGGCAGGCGCAGCGGATCGGGATCGCGCGGGCGCTTGTCGGGCAGCCCGATCTGATCGTGTTCGACGAGCCGACCAGCGCCCTCGACGTCACCGTGCAGGCGCAGATCCTCGACGTCATCGCCGACGTCGCCGCGGATGCCGGGCACGGGTCCGTGTTCATCTCGCACGACCTGGCCACCGTGCGCGGCTTCGCCGACCGGGTCGTCGTGCTCTACCTCGGCCGGGTCGTCGAGGAGGGCCCGGTCGACGAGGTCTTCGACCGCCCCAAGCATCCCTACACCCGAGCCCTGCTCGGCAGTGCGCCTCGCCTCGGCGAGACTCGCACCGCGGCCGTCCAGCTCGTCAAGGACCTGGACGAGGCCGACGCCGCCACCGGCTGTGCCCTCGCCGCCCGCTGCCCCTTCGTGACCGACACCTGCCGGTCGCAGGAGCAGACCCTCCAGTCGTACGGCGAAAGCCGGGCCGCCTGCTGGCGCGTGCCCGAGCTGCCCGCCCTGATCGAAAAGAGCTGAGCATGAGCATCCGGCTGGCCGTCGACATCGGCGGCACCTTCGTCGACGCGATGGAGCTCGACACCCGTACGGGCAAGGTCCGCTTCCGCAAGGCCTCGACCACGCCCGCCCACCCGGCCGAGGGTGTGCTCAACGCGATCGCCGCGCTCGGCACCGACCTGAGCCAGGTGGAGCTGTTCATCCACGGCACCACGCTCGGCCTCAACGCCGTGCTGGAGCGGCGCGGCGGCAACACCGGCATCATCACCAACGAGGGCTTCCGTGACATCTTCCTGATCGGCCGGGGCAACGTGCCGGCCGAGCACATGTACGACTTCCGCTACCAGCGCCCGGAGAGCCTGGTGCAGCGCCGGTTCACCGCGGGCGTGAAGGGCCGGCTCGACTACAAGGGTAACGTCGTCGACGAGCTCGACCCCGAGTCCGTCCGGGCCGCGGCCCGCGAGCTGATCGAGAACCAGGGCGTCACGTCGATCGCGATCACGTTCCTGCACTCGTTCCTCGACCCGGCGCACGAGCGGGAGGCGGCCCGGATCATCCGCGAGGCCCACCCCGATGTGAGCCTGTCGCTGTCGACCGACATCGTGCGCGAGTACCGCGAGTACGAGCGGACCAGCACCACCGTGCTCGAGGCGTACATCCGGCCGATCTTCGAGCGCTATGTCGACGAGCTGGAGAAGGGCCTGGCCGACCAGGGCTTCGCGGGGCGGTTCCTGATCATGCGGTCGGGCGGCGGCTCGATGACCGGCGCGGTGGCCAAGACGTCGCCCACGCACACCGTGCTCAGCGGCCCGGCCGGCGGCATCGTGGGCGCGGCCTACCTGGCGAACGAGCTGGGCCGCGACAACCTGCTGACGTTCGACATCGGCGGCACCTCGCTCGACGCCTGCGTGATCGAGAAGGGCAGCGCCGTCGCTGCCTACGAGGCCCAGCTCGAGCACTTCCCGCTGTTGATTCCCACGTACGACATCCGGACGATCGGCGCGGGCGGCGGCTCGATCGCCTGGCTCGATCGCGGCCTGCTCAAGGTGGGCCCGCAGAGCGCCGGCGCCGCGCCCGGCCCGGTCTGCTACGGCCGTGGCGGCACCCAGCCGACGGTCACCGACGCCGCCGTGGTGCTCGGTTTCATGGACCCGGAGCGGTTCCTGGCCGGCACGATGGGCCTGGCCGACGAGGCCGCTCGCGACGCCATCTGCGAGCAGCTGGCCGAGCCGCTGGGCCTGTCCGTGCCCGACGCCGCGGCCGGCATCTTCGACGTGCTGCTGGCCAAGACGGTCGGCGCGGTCCGCCAGATCACCGTCGAGCGCGGCCACGACCCGCGGGTGTTCTCGCTGCTGGCCTTTGGTGGCGCCGGTCCGTTGCTGGCCCCGCTGCTGGCCCGCGAGATGGGCATCGGCGAGGTCCTCGTGCCCTTCGCGCCGTCCGGCTTCTCGGCCTGGGGCATGCTGAGCGCCGACATCGTCAACGACTTCTCCCGTACGGTCATGACGACGCTCGACGGCGCCGACCTGGCCGAGCTCGAGCCGCTGTTCAAGGAGACCGAGGCCGAGGCCATCGCCTCACTGAACGCGCAGGGGGTTCCGGCCGGCGAGGGCGTGCTCGAGCGCCAGTTCGAGCTGCGCTATCTGGGTCAGGAGCACAGCCTGATGGTGACTGTCGGCTCCACGCTGGACGCCGAGGCGGTCCGCACGGCGTTCGACGAGGTGCACCACGCCCGTTACGGGCACACGATGACCAACCCGCTGCAGATCCTCAATTTGCGCGTACGCGGGATCGGCCGCACCTCACGCCCCGAGTTGCCCACGATCGAGGCCGGCGGCGAGGCCACACCCCGTACGCATCGGGAAGCCTTTGACTTCGGCACCCGGAAGATCGTGCCGTTCGCCGTCTATGACCGCGCGGAGCTCAAGGCGGGCAACACGTTCGCCGGCCCGGCGCTGGTCGACGAGGGCACGTCCACGACGGTCGTGCCGAGCGGTCAGCACGTGACCGTGGACGAGCACGGCTACCTGCACGTCACCCTGGCGGAGGTTGCGAAGTGACCACACTGGACGGTGCTCGCGTCGAGGTCGTGCGCAGCTATCTGCTGTCGGCGGCCGAGGAGATGCGGGCCACCCTGATCCGTACGTCGTTCAACCCGGTCATCTACGAGGTGCACGACTTCGGTCTCTCCCTGTACGACGCGCAGCTGCGGCCGGTCGCCGAGGCCACCGGGCTCACCGCGTTCCTCGGGGCCAACGACTACTCGCTGCGCAAGGGCGTCGAATACGTCGGGGTCGAGAACCTGCACCCGGGCGACGTCGTGCTGCTTAACTACCCGTACTGGAACGCCGCGCATGCCTCGGACGCCACCCTCTTCGCGCCGGTGTTCGACGGCGAGACGCTGATCGGCTACCTGTGCATCCGGGCGCACTGGATGGACCTCGGGGCCAAGGATCCGGGCTACGTGCTCGACTCCACCGACATGCACCAAGAGGGCCTCATTTTCCCGGGTACGAAGGTCGTCTCCCGCGGCGAGCCGGTGCACGACATCCACGAGCTGCTGCGATTCAACTCCCGCATGCCCGACGCGATCCTGGGCGACCTGCACGCGCAGATCTCGGCCATCCGTACGGGCGAGCGCCGGCTGCTGGAGATCTACGCCAAGTTCGGCCACGAGACCGTGGCGGCCGCGATCGACCAGATCATCGCCGACGGTGAAGCCCGTACGAGGGCCGCTCTGGCCGCCCTGCCGCAGGGCACGTGGAGCGCCGAGGACTACCTCGACGACGACGGCATCAGCGACGAGCTGGTCAAGATGCGGGTCACCGTCACGATCGCCGACGGCACGTTCCTCGTCGACTTCGCGGGCTCATCCCCGGCCGTACGGGGTCCGATCAACATGCCGTTCGGGGCCACCGAGGCCATCTGCAAGGTGATCCTCAAGTCGCTGACCTCGCCCCACGAGCCCTCCAACGCGGGCACGGTGGCGCCGCTGGAGGTGCGGGCCGAGCCGGGCACGCTGTTCCACGCCGTCTATCCGCAGCCCACGTTCACGCTGTGGACCGGCATCGTGGCGTTCGAGCTGATCCTCAAGGCCCTGGCCCAGGGCATGCCCGAGCTGTTGCCGGCCAGCAGCGGCGGCGACGTGCCCGGCTTCATGATGGTCGGCGTGCACCCCGACACCGGGGCCATGTTCGCGGTCAGCAACAACGACCTGGTCGGCTGGGGCGGCACGGCCGAGCACGACGGCACCGACGCGGCCACCCACGTCTCCGGCAGCACCGGCCGCGGCACGCCGATCGAGGTCATGGAGGCCCGCACCGGCATGTTCATGGAGCGGGTCGAGATCCGTACGGACTCGGGCGGGGCCGGCAAGTTCCGTGGGGGCAGCGGCCTGCGGCGGGACATCAAGTTCGTCACGCCGGGCGAGTTCCTCATGGTCATCAAGAAGACCAAGACCCAGCCGTGGGCGCTCGCCGGCGGGCAGCGACCCGACCCCAACCAGATCGTCGCGTTCCCCGGCACCGACCGCGAGGAACGGATCAGCACCAAACGCCTGACCGTGGCCCCGGGCGACCGGGTCACGCTGCTCACCGCGGGCGGCGGCGGTCACGGGCGGCCGGCCGATCGAGACCCTGATTCCGTACGCCGGGACGTGGCCGAGGGGTACGTGTCGGCGGCCGCCGCCCGGGAGATCTACGGGGTGGGGCTCGATGACTGACGGGGCCACTGTCGAGGTCATCCGCAACCACCTCGTGTCGGCGGCCGAGGAGATGCGGGCGGCGCTGGTGCGTACGGCGTTCAACCCGGTCATCTACGAGGTGCACGACTTCGGGATCTCGATCTACGACCGGTCGCTGCGGCTGGTCGCCGAGTCGACGGGGTTGTCGCGGTTCCTCGGGGCCAACGACTATTCGATCCGCAAGGGGGTCGAATACGTGGGCGATCTCGCCGAGGGCGACGTCGTGCTGCTCAACTATCCCTACTGGAACGCGGCCCATTCGTACGACGCGACGATGTTCGCGCCCGTGTTCTCGCAGGGCGAGCTGGTGGCGTACCTGTGCATCCGGGCCCACTGGATGGACCTGGGGGCCAAGGACCCCGGGTACGTGCTCGACTCCACGGACATGCACCAGGAGGGCCTGATATTTCCGGGCACCAAGGTGTATTCGGGCGGTTCGCTGGTGCACGACATCATCGAGCTGATCCGCTTCAACTCCCGCATGCCCGACCTGGTGCTGGGTGACTTCAACGCCCAGATCGCGGCCTTGCGTACGGGGGAGCGGCGGGTGGCCGAGCTCTTTGATCGCTACGGTTTTGACACGGTCACGGAAGTTGTCGACCGTTTCGTGGCCGCGGCTGAGGAAAGCGCCCAGGAGGCGGTGGCCCGGCTGCCGCAGGGCACCTGGACGGCCGAGGACTGGCTGGACGACGACGGCGTGACCGAGGACCCGATCCTCATGCGCTGCACGGTGACCATCCAGGACGGCACGTTCACTGTCGACTTCGCGGGCTCCTCGGCGGCCGTGCCCGGCCCGGTCAACCTGCCGATCGGCTCGACCATCGCCACCTGCCGGGTCGCGTTCAAGGCCATCACCACGCCCGACGAGCAGACCAACGCCGGCCACTTCGCCCCGCTGCGAGTGTCGGCTGAGCCGGGGACGCTGTTCCACGCGGTCTACCCGGCTGCCACGTTCACCCAGTGGACCGGCACGGTCGCGCTCGAGCTCATCTACAAGGCGCTGGCCCAGGGGATGCCTTCCCGGTTGCCGGCCAGCACGGGTGGCGACGTGCCCGGGTTCATGATGGTCGGCGTCCACCCCGACACCGGCTCGATGTTCGCGGTCAGCAACAACGACCCGGTCGGCTGGGGCGGCGCACCCGACCACGACGGCATCGGCCCGGCCAACCACCTGTGCCAGACCCAGGCCCGCAACACCCCGGTCGAGGTGCTCGAGGCCAAGACCGGCATGTTCTTCGAGCGCGTCGAGATCCGTACGGACTCGGGCGGGGCCGGCAAGTTCCGCGGGGGCTGCGGGCTGCGCCGCGACATCAAGTTCGTCACCGACGGCGAGTTCCTGTCGGTCATCAAGAAGACCAAGAGCGCGCCGTGGGCGCTCGACGGCGGCCGGCAACCCGAGCCGAACCAGGTCGTCGTCTTCCCCGGAACCGATCGCGAGAAGCGAGTCAGCACCAAACGCACCCCCGTCCGGGTCGGCGACCGGATCACGTTGCTCACTGCCGGTGGCGGCGGGCACGGCGAGCCGAGCCTGCGCGACCCGGCGGCGGTGCGGCAGGACGTTCAGGAGGGGTACGTCTCGGACGAGGCGGCCCGGAAGGTGTACGGGGTGATCGCGTGAATCAGCTTCTCGGCAACTGCACCGTGGTGGACGCGCGGGCGCTACCGATCAAGGACGCCGGCCTCTGGGTCACCGGGGATCGGATCGCGGCCGTGGGCCCGTACGGGGAAGTCGCCGCTCAGGCCCGGGCGGCCGGACCGGTCGCCGAGCGGGACATGGACGGCGCGTTCGTGACACCCGGACTGACCAACATGCACACTCACTTCTCGCTGTCGCTGCCCGGCCAGGGCGGCAACAGCGTCAAGGACATGGGCCCGCACGACCTGGCCCTCTACATGGCCGACGGCGCCCGGCGCACGCTCGACTGCGGCGTCACCACCGTGCGCAACGTGGCCGAGAAGGACCACGCCGACTTCGCGCTGCGCCGGGCCATCAACGCCGGCCGGGCGGTAGGCCCGCGCATGTACACGGCGGGGCGCGCGCTGGTCTGCACCGGTGGGCACGGGCACGAGAGCGGCGACACCATGGAGTGCGACGGGCCGGTCGGGTTCCGGCACGGGGTGCGCAGCCAGCTCAAGGCCGGGGCCGACCTGATCAAGGTGATGATCTCGGGCGGGCTGGCCGGCGAGCACGAGGCCATCTCGACGCCGCAGCTGTTCGCCGACGAGATGGCCGCCGTGATCGAGACCGCGCACGCCTGGGGCCGCAAGGTCACCGCGCACGCGGGCCCGGCCGAGGTGATCGGGGCCGCGGTCGAGCTCGGCCTGGACTGCGTCGAGCACGGCTACCAGCTGACCCCGCAGGTGGCCGAGCTGATGGCGGCCAAGGGCACCGCGCTGGTGCCGACGCTGCTGGTCACCCGGTGCAAGGAGTTCTTCGACGAGCTCGGGGTGCCGGAGTGGATGCAGTGCCGCTCGCTGGGCGCCGGCCCGCGGCACATCGAGAGCTTCCAGATGGCCCTGAACGCCGGGGTGGAGATTCTGCTCGGCAGCGACATGCCGCCGTTCTGGTCGTTCGAGGGCACCAACGCCACCGTACGGGAGCTGGAGAACCTGGCCGAGCACCTCGGGCCGGAGCGGGCGCTGCACGCCGGCACCCGCGGGCCGATCCGCTGGCTGGGTCTCGAGGACGACCTCGGCACGATCGAGCAGGGCAAGTACGCAGATGTGATCGCCATGGACGCCGACCCCCTCGACGACACCTCGGCCTTCCGGGGCGTGCGGTTCGTGATGAAGGGCGGCGTCGTCAGCCGGGAGGACCAGCGATGAGCTTCGCCGAGATCGGGGCCGCGGCCATCGCGGCCGGCATCGACGACATGTACGCGTCGTTCCTCAAGGGCGACCGGCAGGGCTTCGACGCCCACCTGCACGACGACGTCACCACGTGGGAGACGCACCTGCCGGGGCCGCTGCGCACCCGCAGCGAGCTCGACTCGTACCGGGACACCCGGGACTCGGCGGGGAAGCGGCCGGTGCTCGACGTCATGGCGGCCACCGAGAAGCGGATCGACGTCTGGGGCGACACCGGGGTGGCCCGCTACGTGCTGGTGACGCGGGACGCCGCGAGTGGCGAGGAGCAGCACACTCGGGTGACCGACGTGCTGCGCTGCCTCGACGGGGAATGGCGGATCGTGCACCACCACGCGGAGCTGGTCCGGCCGTGATCCGGCGGCTGATCGCCACGTCGACCGGGGAGCCGCAGGACGTGCTGCGGGTGGCCACGGTGGACGACGACCCGCTGCCGGGGGCGGGGCAGGTGCAGGTGGCGGTGCATGCGGTCGGGCTGAACTTCCTGGACGTGTCGCTGTGCCGGGGCGAGTATCCGGTGCGGCCGGAGCCGCCGATGACTCCGGGGGTGGAGGCTTCGGGGCGGGTGCTGGATGCGGGACCGGGGGCCGAGCATCTGATCGGGGAGCATGTGGTGGTGTGTCCGGCGTTGCCGCACGGGGCGCTGGGCGAGACCGTCACCATCGACGCATCGCTCGTGGTCGTGCGGCCGCCCGACGTGGATCCGATCACGGCGGCCGCGTTGCCGGTGACCTATCAGACGGCCTGGTTCGCCTTGACCCGTGCGCGTCTGCAACCTGGTGAGACCGTGCTGGTGCACGCCGGGGCCGGCGGAGTCGGTACTGCCACTATTCAGTTGGCGGTGGCTCGGGGTGCGCGGGTGATCGCGACGGCGGGTTCCGGTGACAAGTTGGATAAATGCCGCGAGTTCGGCGCTGTCGAAGCCGTGCTCTACGACGATTTCGAGGACGCCGCTCGGGACGTCGATGTCGTCGTCGATCCGGTTGGCGGCGACTTGCTTTCGCGGTCGCTGGACTGCCTGGCCTTCGAGGGGCGGCTGGTCAGCGTGGGCATGGCCGCCGGACCGCCGCCGCCCGTGGATCCGGCCCGGCTGATCGCCCGCAACGCCGACCTGATCGGGGTCTCCTGGGGATCTCGTTATCCGTGGGCCCGGCCGGTGGAGGTGCGGGCCGCCTATGACGAGCTGTTCCGCCGGTGCGCCGCCGGGGAGCTGCGGCCACCGATCACGCGGGTCGTGTCTCTGTCGGAAGCGCCGGCCGCCCTGGCGGATCTCGCTGCCCGGCGTACCACCGGCAAGATCATCGTGCGTGTCAACGAGGAGGCGTCATGAGCGAGATGGACATTTACGACCTGCGGGTCAGCGTCGACCGGATCGAGGGCCGGTCGGTCTGCGGCATGAACGTGGGCGACCACTTCGACCTGACCAACAGCGCGCACCTGACCATCCCCGAGGGCAAACACTTCTGCGTGTACGCCCTGGCCTCCGTGCTGCCGTTCCTCGCGGCCAAGCAGCGCGACCTCGCATCCGGCGACTGGCTGGCCCAGGACTCGCACTTCATCTGCCCCGACCCCGAGGAACGGCTGGTCATGAAGGTCGAGCGCACCTGCAAGCGCACGATGAACTCGGAGGACCTGACCTGATGCGTACGGAAATCGGTCTGGGCCTGCAAAGCGACAAACCCGCGGGCGCGTACGCCCGGCTCGCGCGCTCGGCCGAGGCCGCCGGCTTCGACGTCCTCACCGTGTTCGGCGACCTGATGTACCAGCCGCCGATCTTTCCACTGCTGGAGATGGCCGGGGCGACCACTCGCGTACGGCTGGGGCCGGCCTGCCTGAACCCGTATTCGATGGCGCCCTACGAGATCGCCGGGCAGATCGCCGCCCTTGATCTCGCGTCGCACGGGCGGGCCTATCTGGGGCTGGCCCGCGGCACGTGGCTCGGGGCGGTGGGTCTCGAACAGCCCCGGCCGCTGACCGCGCTCGCGGAGACGGCCGAGGTCGTGGCTCGTCTGCTGCGCGGCGATCGCGCTGAATACGTCGGGCGGATTCATCGGTTGGCGGCGGACACCGTGCTCCGGTACGAGCGGCAGCGCCCCTCGGTGCCGCTGCTGATCGGCGCGTGGGGTGCTCAGGGCGCCGCGCTGGCCGGCCGCATCGCCGACGAGATCAAGGTCGGGGGCAGCGCCAACCCCGACATGGTCCCGGTGATCCGAGAACGGCTGCAGTCCGACCGTGATGTCGGGATCGTGCTGGGCGCGGTCACCGTGGTCGACACCGACGGCGAGGCGGCGCGGGCCAAGGCCCGTACGGAAGTGGCGATGTATCTGGCCGTGGTGGCCGACCTCGACCCGACCGTGACGCTGCCCTCCGGTTTGGTCGAGGAGGTCGCCCGGCTCGTCGACGGCGGCCACGACGAGGCCGCGGGCAAGCTGATCCCGGACGATGTGCTCGACCGGTTCGCCTTCTCGGGCACGCCCGCGCAGGTTGCCGCCCAGGCCCAGAAGCTGATCGACGCCGGCGTGCGGCGAGTCGAGTTCGGCACCCCGCACGGCCTGACCGATGATCGCGGCGTCGACCTGCTCGGCTCGGAAGTCCTGCCCCTGCTGAACCGATGACAACGCCACCCATGCCCGCCCCCGCTCGTGCCCGCCCCGCCGTGCCCGCTCCGCTCGTGCCCGCCCCCGCCCGTGCCCGCCCCGCCGTGCCCGCTTCGCTCGTGCCCGCCCGCGTCATCCAGCCCAGCCGGGACACAGGAACGACATGACCGTCGCTTAGCACATCCGGCCACAGCGTAAGAGTTATCCACAGTCGGCACTTGTCCACAGGCCGTCCGGCAAGATCGGCCAGATTTCGTCAGAATTACTGGCGTGGCGGTGGCCCCCCTGGGAGGGCGGGTCCCTGTCCAGCACCAGTAACGCCCATGATCGTCTTGTGAGGAGTCCGATGGACGTCCTGCTGGTGCTCGGCCCTGATCTGGTGGCCGACCGTGAGCTGCTGACCAAGCTGGCCGGCGACACGGCCTGGGATCTGGACGCGGGCCTCCAGGTGGTCGACGCCGCGACCGCCGCCGAGCTGGCCGCGCACGACGGGCCGGCCGTGGTCGTGCCGGCCGATCCGGCGCTGATGGCGGCCGCGCCCGCGAACACGGTCTTCTACGACCTGACCGTGGCCCACCCGGCGTCGCCGCAGCACCTGCACGGCCGGGGCGTGTGGGGTCTGGCCTGGGCGATCAAGCACGCCGTGCACCGGCTCCGGCACCCGGCCGAGCGCATCGCCTACGGCGGCCACGCCGAGCAGTGGGCCGACGAACGCCTGCCGACGCGACCCGATCCCGCGCAGACAACGCAAAACCCGGCCGGGGTGGCAGCCGCTGCGCTGCCGACCGGGCCGGTATCCACTGATCTCCCGACCGGCGCCGCAGACGCCCCCTCCGTGGCGCCGGTCGGGATCCTCATCCACGGCGGCTTCTGGCGGTCGAACTGGGCCGCCGACCTCATGGACGCGCTGGCCATCGACCTGACCGCCCGCGGCTGGGTCAGCTGGAACCTCGAATACCGCCGCCCCGACCGCAACGGCTGGGCCGCCACCACGCAAGACCTGGCAGCAGGGCTCGCGAAAGCCCGCGAACGCCACCCGGGCGCCCCCATCGTGCTGTTCGGCCACTCCGCGGGCGGTCAGCTCGCGCTGCGCCTGGCCGCCGACGACCCGGACATCACGCTCGCCGTCTCGCTGGCCGGGGTGCTCGACCTGCATGAGGGTCAGCGCCGCTTCCTCGGCGAGGGCGCGATCACCACCGCGCTCGGCGGCGGCCCGGCCGAGGTGCCCGACGTCTACGCGGCCAGCGACCCGATGACCCGGCTGCCGTTGGCCTCGCCCGCGCTGCTCGTGCAGGGCAGCGGCGACAGCCTCGACCTGATCGACATCAACCGCCGGTTCGCCGCGGCTTCCAAGATCACGCTGCTGGAGCTGCCGGGCGACCACTTCGACGTGATCGCCCCGGGCTCGCCGATCTGGGCCGCCACGATGGAGGCCGTTGTTTCACGTACGTGAACAAGCGGTGGGTCAGAAGAGGCGCGGGGTGACCACCGAGACGACGGTGGTCACCTCGTCGGTGTCGTTGTACATGCTGTGCGGGACCGACGAGCGCAGATGCACGCTGTCACCCGGGTGCAGCCGGTGCTCGACCCCGTCGACCTCGTAGAGCAGCTCGCCCGAGATCACGTACGCGAACTCCTCGCCGGCGTGCCCGTACGCGACTTCCCGCCGCCCGCCCGGCGCGATGTGCACCACCATCGGCTCGAGCACCAGCCCGGCCCCGCGATCCGACAGCATGCGATAGGTCTGCTGGCCCGACACGTATTGCACAGCGGCGTTCTCGCCCCGGGTCAGCGTGAAATGCCGCGGCATCGGCACCACCACGGGGTCGGGGGCGCCGGGCGCGGCCGGGGCGTCGAAGAAGTCGGCCACCGAATGCCCGAGCGCGCTCGCCACGCTGCCCAGCGCGGTCAGCCCGATCGACGAGATGCCCCGCTCGACCTGCGACAGGAACCCGATCGACAGGCCCGCCCGGGCGGCCAGGCTGCGCAGGGTCAGGCCACGCTGCTTGCGGAACTCGCGGATGCGCGGACCGACCTGCACGGCCGAGGTGTCTTCGAGCGGTTCGGTCACGCGTTCGATGGTACTAAAAACGGGGTGGCGGCGCGATGGGCTGCCAATCCAGCGGGGTCGCCAGAATCATGGTGCTGGACGGCGTGCCGTAGTTGCCGAGCCGGTCGGTGACCTCGGCGAACGCCTCCATCGAAACGGCCGCCACTTTGAGCACGCAGCAGGTGTCACCGGTGACCCGGTTGATCTCCAGCACCTCGGGCCACAGGGCCACCTTGTCGTCGCGCAGCACACACGTCGGGCCGTAGCACGACATGCGGATCAGCCCGAGCACCGTACGGCCGGCCTTGGCCAGGTCGACGTGGGCGTGATAGCCGCGGATCACCCCGGTCTCCTCGAGCCGCCGCACCCGTTCGGCCACCGCCGGCGGCGACAGGTGCACCCGCCGGGAGAGCTCGCTGTAGGACAGGCGCGCGTCCTCCTGCAGCTCGCGCAGCAGGGCCCAGTCCATCGCGTCCAACCCCGCCACCTTCCGTTCGTTAACCGCCCCGGCAAATCTAGCCGTCGATCAACCGTTCTCGGAGGTCAGCGCCGTTAAATCGGCATTCCGGTGAGGGTGCCGGCGACGAAATCATGTAGCCAGCAAAAAGCGCCAGAGGAGAGATCGTGGAAACCGTGCGGCCGACTACTGCCGAAGAGCGCGACGCCAGGACGGCGCTCAACAAGGGGGCGCCCACGCTGGAGTTCGGCCGGCGGGTGCCCTACGACGCGTATGTGCACGCCAGCACCCTGCACACCCTGCAGCGCACGCTGAGCAGCGACCCCGGCGAGATGTCGTTCCTCATGGTCAGCCAGATCATGGAGCTGTATTTCGGCCTGATCCGGCACGAGCTGGAGCAGGCCCGCGAGCATGTGCGCGCCGGCGAGGTGTGGCCCGCGCTGGCCCCGTTGAAGCGGGCCGCCCTGCACCTGGAGGGCCTGAACGCGGCCTGGCAGACGTTGCGCTGGATGACCCCGGCCGACTTCAACAAGTTCCGGGACCTGCTCGGCGAGGGCTCCGGCTTCCAGTCGGCGATGTACCGTCAGGTCGAGTTCCTGCTCGGGCTGCGCACGAAGTCGCTGATGCGCCCGTTCCGGGGCACCGCGGCGTACGAGGAATTGGAAGTGGCCCTGCACCGGCCGAGCCTGTGGGACGAGGTGATCGCGCTGCTCGCCCGTCAGGGTCACGCCATCAAGCCCGGCCTGCTCGACCGGGACGTCGCCGACGAGCACGAGACGGATCAGTCGGTGGCGGACGCCTGGGTGCGCGTTTATCGCGATACCGGCCCCGAGAACCACCTTAGGCTGCTGGGCGAGGCGCTGACCGAGGTCGCCGACCGCTTCGGCGACTGGCGTTATCTGCACCTGAAGGCCGTGCAGAGGACGATGGGGGCCAAGAGCGGCACGGGCGGCTCCAACGGGCTGGCCTTCCTGCAGCGCAGTATGAGCCGGCCGGTCTTCCCGGAGCTGTGGACCTCGCGGACGGAGATGTAATGAGCTTTGAGGGGCTTCGCCATCTGTTCCACATCCCCCCGGCTGAAGGGGGCGACTATCCGGAGGTCGCCTACTTCGCGGGCAACTCGCTGGGACTGCAACCCAGGGCGACCCGGGTCGAGCTGAACGAGGACCTCGACGAGTGGGCCCGGCTCGGGGTCGAGGGCCACCTGGACGCGGCCCGGCCCTGGCTGCCGTATCACGAGCTGCTGACCCAGCCCGCGGCCCGGCTCGTCGGCGCGCTGCCGTCCGAGGTCGTGGTGATGAACTCGCTCACCGTCGACCTGCACCTGCTGATGGTGTCGTTCTACCGCCCGGCCGGCGCCCGCACCCGCATCGTGATCGAGGACGCGGCGTTCCCGTCCGACAGTTACGCCGTCCGGAGTCAGGCCCGGTTCCACGGCCTCGACCCCGAGACGACCGTCGTACGGCTCAAGCCGCGCGACGGCGAGGACACGTTGCGCACCGAGGACGTCGTCGCGTTCCTCGAGCGCGAGGGTGACACGGTCGCGCTGCTGATGCTGGGCGGGGTCAACTACCTGACCGGCGAGGTCATGGACATGGCCACGATCACGAAGGCCGGACACGCCGCGGGCGCGGTGGTCGGCTGGGATCTCGCGCACGCGGCCGGCAACATCCCCCTCGACCTGCACGAGTGGGGCGCCGACTTCGCCGCCTGGTGCTCGTACAAATATTTGAACTCCGGGCCGGGTGCGCTGGCCGGCGTCTTCGTCCACGAGCGTCACCACGGCGCCGACCTGCAGCGCTTCGAGGGCTGGTGGAGCACCGAGGCGACGACCCGCTTCGAGATGACCCCCGAGTCCCGGCCGCCGCGCAGCGCCGACGCCTGGCAGGTCTCGAACCCGCCGATCTTCGCCATGGGTCCCGTACGCACGTCGCTGCGCATCTTCGACGAGGTCGGCATGCCCGTCCTCCGCGAGCGCAGCCTGCACCTGACCACGTATCTGCGCGAGCTGCTGGACGAGGTCGTGGCCACCCGCCCGCTGTCCGTGATCACCCCGCGCGAACCCGAGCGGCACGGCTGCCAGTTGTCCGTACGGCTGCACGAGGGCAACGCCGGCGCGCTGACCAAGCGGCTGCGCTTCGAGCACGGGGTGATCGCCGACGCCCGCCAGCCCGACATCGTGCGGTTCGCGCCCGTCCCGCTGTATTCGACCGAAGAGGACTGCCGCCGGGCCGCCGCGGCGCTCGCCGCCTGCGTGGAGGAGACCCAGTGAAGCACGTGGCCATCGTCGGCGCAGGGCTCTGCGGCAGCCTGCTCGCCTGCTATCTGGGCCGCCGCGGCTACACGGTCGACCTGTACGAGCGCCGCCCCGACCCGCGAGTCACCGGGGCCGAGCGCGGCCGGTCGATCAACCTGGCCCTCTCCGAGCGGGGCATCGACGCGTTGCGCCGGATCGGCCTCGACGAGCAGGTCCTCAAGGACGCGCTGCCGATGCGGGGCCGGATGGTGCACCCGCTGGGCGGCGAGACGAACTTCCAGCCGTACAGCCTGGACGGCGACCGCGCGATCAATTCGATCGGCCGGGGCGCGCTCAACGACGCGCTGCTCGACGCGGCCGGCGCCACCGAGGGCGTGACCATCCACTTCGACCGCGCGCTGACCTCGCTCGACCCCTCGCTGGGCACGCTGGGCTTCGCCGACGGCAGCCAGGCCAAGGCCGACATCGTGCTCGGGGCGGACGGCGCCGGCTCGGCCACGCGGGGACTGCTCATGGCGTACGCGGGGGAAAGCTTTTCCGAGACGGTGAGTTTCCTCGACTATGGCTACAAGGAGCTGACGATCCCGGCCCGCGACGGCGACTACGCCCTCGACCCGGGCGCGCTGCACATCTGGCCGCGCGGCACCTCGATGATGATCGCGCTGCCCAACCCGGACCGCTCGTTCACCGGCACGCTGTTCTGGCCCAGCTCGGGCAGCAACAGCTTCGCCTCGATCGGCAGCCCGGCCGCGGTCGAGCGGCACTTCCGCGACAACTACCCCGACCTGCTCGAGCTGATCCCCAACCTGGTCGACGACTACCGGCACAACCCGGTCGGCCTGCTCGGCACCGTCAAGTGCGCGCCCTGGCAGATGCTGGGCCGGGTCGCGCTGATCGGCGACGCCGCGCACGCCATCGTCCCGTTCTACGGCCAGGGCGCCAACGCCTCCTTCGAGGACGTGGTCGAGCTGGACCGCTGCCTCGACGCCACCGGCGACA
The DNA here is from genome assembly GCF_016785085.1 of Paractinoplanes lichenicola. GTDB lineage: Bacteria > Actinomycetota > Actinomycetes > Mycobacteriales > Micromonosporaceae > Actinoplanes > Actinoplanes lichenicola. Next base: position 185,069 of record NZ_JAENHO010000001.1, on the reverse strand, counting down.
ACTGGGCCGAGGCGCTTCCCCTGTACGAACAGGGCCGCCGCGAGAATTCCGAGGCGATCGCCGAGATGGCCCTGGCCAACTTCGTCGAGATGCGCGACAAGGTGGCCGACCCGCTCTTCAAGCTGGGCAAGAACGTCGAGCACACCCTGGAACGGCTGCTGCCCGGCAAATACGTGTCGCGCTACGAGTTGGTCTCGTTCTCCACAACCCCGTACGCGGATGTCCGCCGCCGGGTCAAGCAGCAGCACCAGGTGCTCGGGCTCGCCGCGGGAACACTGGTCGCCCTGGCCGCGGCCGCGGTGATTCGGAGGATCGCACGATGAACGTGCTGCGTAACTTCATCGCCGGCGAGTTCCGCCCGGCCACCACCACGTTCGCCAAGGCGTCCCCGGTCACCGGCGAGACGGTCTTCTCGGTCACCGAGTCCGAGCGGTCCGACGTGGACGACGCCGTCGCCGCGGCCCGAGCCGCCGTACGGGGGCCTTGGGGTCGCACCACCGAGCAGGAGCGCGCCACGATGATGCGGCGCATCGCCGACGAGCTCGAGCGCCGCTTCGAGGATCTGGTCACGGCCGAGGTCACCGACACCGGAAAGACCTACACCCAGGCCCGTACGCTCGACATCCCGCGCGGCGCGGCCAACTTCCGCGCCTTCGCCGACGTCGTGGCGGCCACCGGCACCGAATCGTTCACGACGGCCACCGCCGCCGGCGGGCGCGCGCTCAACTACGCGGTGCGCAAGCCGATGGGCGTCGTCGCCATCATCGTGCCCTGGAACCTGCCCCTGCTGCTGCTCACGTGGAAGGTCGCCCCCGCCCTGGCCTGCGGCAACGCCGTCATCGTGAAGCCCAGCGAGGAGACCCCGGCCTCGGCCACCGTCCTGGCCGAGGTGATGGCCGCGGCCGGCGTGCCCGAGGGCGTGTTCAACCTCGTGCACGGCCACGGCCCCAACGCGGTGGGGGAGTGGCTGACCACGCACCCCGACGTCGACGCGATCACCTTCACCGGCGAGTCGGCCACCGGCTCGGCGATCATGAAGAACGCGGCCCCGGGCGTGAAGCCGGTGTCGTTCGAGCTCGGCGGCAAGAACGCCGGGCTGGTCTTCGCCGACGCCGACCTCGACGCGGCGGTGGCCGGCAGCGTGCGGTCCAGCTTCACCAACGGCGGGCAGGTCTGCCTGTGCACCGAGCGCCTGTACGTGCACCGGTCGATCTTCGACGAGTTCACCTCCCGGCTCGCGGCCAAGGCCAAGGAGCTGACCTACGGCTGGCCGTCCGACGAGGCCACCGGCACCATGCCGTTGATCTCCAAGGCCCACCGCGACAAGGTGCTCGGCTATTACGACCTGGCTCGTGAGGAAGGCGCGACCTTCCTGGCCGGCGGGGGCGTGCCGCACTTCGGCGACGAGCGCGACGGCGGGTCGTACATCGAGCCCACCGTGATCACCGGGCTCGGCCAGGACGCCCGTACGGTCCGGGAGGAGATCTTCGGCCCGATCTGCCACATCGCGCCGTTCGACGACGAGGACGAGGCCTTCGCGCTGGCCAACGACAGCGCGTACGGGCTGGCCGGGACGGTGTGGACCCGTGACGTGGGTCGCGCGTTGCGGGCCGGCGCGCAGCTCGACGTGGGCCTGGTCTGGATCAACACGTGGTTCCTGCGCGACCTGCGCACCCCGTTCGGCGGGATGCGCGCCTCCGGCGTCGGGCGCGAGGGCGGCCGGCACTCGCTCGACTTCTACTCCGAATACACCAACGTCTGCTTGGACATGTCATGACCTCGCTCGCCGCTGCTCTCGACAACGCCTTGACCACCGCCACCGAGCTGGCCTCCGGCTCCTTTCCCGCGGATGATCCTTATGCCGTGCAACGCGAGGTCGTCGACCTGCGGCTGGCCCGCGGCGAGAAGGTCGTGGGCGTCAAGCTGGGGCTGACCAGCAAGGCCAAGATGCAGCAGATGGGCGTCGACTCGGTCATCTGGGGCTGGCTGACCGACGCCATGCGCATCGAGGACGGCGGGGTGCTCGACCTCGGTCCGCGCATCCACCCCAAGGTCGAGCCGGAAGTCGCTTTCCTCGTACGGGGTGGGGCCATCGCGGCCGTGGCGCCGGCGCTCGAGGTGATCGACTCCCGCTGGCTCGACTTCAAGTTCACGCTCGACGAGGTGATCGCGGACAACACCTCGGCCGCCGGATTTGTGGTCGGCTCGTGGCAGCCGGTTCCTGCTGACGTTGATGATCTCTCCGTGCAGCTGCTCATCGATGGTCAGGTGGTCGAGACAGGCTCCACCTCGGCGATCCTGGGTGACCCTCGCGAGGCGTTCTCCGAGGCGCTGCGGCTGGCCGGGACGCTCGAGGACGACTGGATCGTGCTCGCCGGAGCGGCGACTGCCGCCGTACGGGTGGGGCCCGGTCAATCCGTACGGGTGGAAGTGGCTGGTCTTGGCGCCGCAGCGCTGAAGGCCTCGTCGTGACCGGGCGGCTCGTCGAGGGCAAGGCCACCCCGCGGGGCAAGTTCCCGCACGTCAAGGTGGCCAACGGGTTCGCCTTCGTCAGCGGCACGAGCAGCCGGCGGCCGGACAACTCCATCGCCGGGGCTTCGGTCGACGCCATGGGCACCGCCACGCTCGACATCGCCGTGCAGACGCGCGAGGTGATCAAGAATATTTCCGACATCTTGGACTCGGTCGGTGCGTCCCTCGACGACGTCGTTCAAGTCACGACCTACCTGGTCAACATGAACGACTTCGGTGGCTACAACAAGGTCTACGCCGAGTTCTTCGACTTCAACGGCCCATCCCGTACGACCGTGGCCGTGCACCAGCTGCCGCACCCGCACCTGCTCATCGAGATTCAAGCAGTCGCCGCTCTGCCGTCGAAGGAGGCGTCATGACCGACCCGATCAACTTCCCGGGCTGGATCGAGGACAACAAGCACCTGCTCAAGCCGCCCGTCGGCAACAAGCAGATGTTCCCGACCGGCGACGACTTCATCGTCATGGTCGTCGGTGGGCCCAACTCGCGTACGGACTTCCACGTCGACCCGTACGAGGAGTTCTTCTATCAGGTCAAGGGCAACATGCACGTCAAGACCATGACCCCGGACGGGCCCAAGGACGTGCACATCCGCGAGGGCGAGATGTGGGTGCTGCCCGGCAACACGCCGCACTCGCCGCAGCGGCCCGAGGCCGGCTCGATCGGCCTGGTCGTCGAGCGGGTGCGCGAGGAGGGCACGCTCGAGAAGTTCCAGTGGTACTGCTTCGAGTGCAACCACCTGGTGCACGAGGTCGAACTGCAGGTGCGCGACATCGTCGAGGATCTGCCGCCGGTGTTCACGGCGTTCTACGAGGACGAAAAGGCCCGTACGTGCGGCAACTGCGGCGCCGTGCACCCGGGGAAGGGCTGACGCTTGACCATCGACGTTCACACGCACGTCGTGCCGAAGGGGTGGCCGGATCTCGCCGACGCGTGCGGCGGGACCGGCTGGCCCTGGCTCAAGGTCACCTCCGAGCGCGAGGCGATCATCATGATCCGTGAGACGGAGTTCCGTCGCGTCGACTCATCGGCGTGGGACCCTGCGGTGCGGCTCGCCGACATGGATGCCGACGGCGTTGTCCAGCAGGTCGTCTCGCCGACGCCCGTATTTTTCGGCTACGACCGCACTCCCGCTCAGGCCGTAGCGTTGTCGCGGATCTTCAACGACCTGACGCTGGCTGTCACCTCTGACAACTCCCGCTTTATCCCGTTTTGTCAGGTGCCGCTGCAGGATCCGGACGCCGCGTGTGCCGAGCTGGATCGTTCGATGGCGGCCGGCCACGTCGGCGTCGAGATCGGCAACCACGTCGGCGACCAAGATTTGGACGCGGCCGGCATCGTCGAATTCCTGCAGCACTGCGCGGCGGTCGGCGCCCCCGTCTTCGTCCACCCGTGGGACATGCCCGAGGGCCCGCGGCTCGACCGCTGGATGGCACGCTGGCTCACCGGCATGCCCGCCGAGACCCACCTGTCGGCGCTGGCCCTGATCCTCGGCGGCGTGCTCGACCAGGTCCCACCCACGCTACGCCTATGCTTCGCCCACGGCGGCGGCAGCTTCCCGTACTGGCTGGGCCGAGCCGACAACGCCTGGGAACGTCGCGGTGACCTCGTCCGGGGTCGCTCCACCCGCCCACCCAGCGCCTACGCAGACCGCATCTTCGTCGACTCGGTAGTTTTCAGCGAGCCCGCCCTACGCCTACTGGTAGACACGATGGGCGAAGACCAAGTCGTCGTAGGCAGCGACTACCCGTACCCGTTGGGTGAGCGCCCGGCCGGCCAGGTCGTCCGGTCCGCATCGTTCCTCTCGGACAACCAGCGCGAGAAGCTCCTAACCACCAACGCAACCCGCTTCCTGTACGGCCACCCCTGACCACAACCCCTAGCCCCGCCCCGCTCGGGGAGGCGACGGTGAAGGCCGCTCTCAGTCCCAGCCCCTCAGCTCCAGCTCTTGAACTCTCTCTGCCCCTCAATCCTCAGCCCCGTGCCGCCGGGGGGAGGCGGCGGTGAAGGTCGCCCTCAACCCCAGCCCCTCAACCCCCAGCCCCGGCCCGCTCGGGGGAGGCGGTGATGAAAGCCGCCCTCAGCCTCTGCCCCTCAATCCCCAGCCCCGGCCCGCTCGGGGGAGGCAGCGGGTGGAGGCCGCGAATGTGATGGCCGGGGTGGGGACGCCGGGGGAGGCAGCGGGGGAGCCGCGAATGTGATGGCCGAGGTGGGACGCCGGGGGAGGCGGTGAGGTGTGGCTTACGTCATATCTGTCGTCCAAAACGGGGGCGCGGAGCGTCTGGCTCGGCGTGAGCTTCAGTCGTGTGCGTTCGCTTGTTGTCGTTTGCTTCCTTCTGGTGGCCGCGATCGTTGTCGTGGTGGTCGCCGTGGTGCGCGACACCCAGGCCAACGCCGCCGCCGGTCAGGAGTGCCCCGCGGGCGCGCCCCGGGTCACCCTCGACCTGCCCGGCGACGCCTCCCAGGTGAAGCTGCGAGTGCTCAACGGCACCCGTACGCCCGGGGTCGCCGAGCAGGTCACCGAGGAGTTCAAGAATCGCGGGTTCGTGATGTCGAAGCCCGCCGACAACAAGGGCAAGCTCAAAGACATCGCGGTCGTCCGCTACGGCCCCAAGACGGTCGGCGCCGCCCAGTGGATCCGCGCCTACTTCCTCGACGAGGCCGAACCGCAGTTCAGCGCGACCCGCAACACGGACGTCATCGACATCATCATCGGCCCCCGCTTCCGCCAGCTGGCCACATACACCGAGGTCAACCAGGCGCTGGCCCAGCTGAGCGTGCCCACCCTCCCGCCCGGCACTTGTGAGGCCCCGTGAGGTGTGCCGCGGGTCACAGCTGAACCGCCAACCCTTTCCCCGCTCGCGCGTCCTCCCAGGCGACAGTGCACCGACCGACAGTGCTGGAGCTTGAGATGCGCAGATCCACCCGGACCCTCGCGGTCGCCGCCGGAGCCGTGGCCGTAGTCGCCATCGGCGGGGTATCGGCAGCGGCCGCCTTCGCCGACGACGCGCCCCCCACGCCGGCCCCGACCGCTCCGACCGCCCCAGCCCCGACCACCACGGCCCCGGCCCCCGCGCCGTCGACCGCGGCTCCGGCTTCGACCGTCGCGCCTTCACCGTCGTCGACGCGGCCACCGACCGCCGCCGGCCTGGCCGCCGCAGCCGTCTCGATCCTGGCGTTCATCCTGCTCCGCCCGTCGAACGTGCCGCCCACCCAACCCGTGTCCCCGCCCTCGCCGACTCAGTCCACCGCCCCGAGCCCCTCACCAACAGCCACTCGGCCGCCCGCCTCGCCGCCGACCCCCTCGACGTCCGCCCCAGCGACCTTGGCCCCCACAACCGAACCGCTGTCTCCTTCCGCGACCAACCCGGCATCCCCCTCCACGACCGGCCCGCCCTCTCCCTCCGTGCTTCAGCCGAGCCGGACGATCCCGCCCACTCCGCGCTGAAAAGGCAGTTCGTGGTTGCATCAGACCGTGGATGTCTTTCTGGGGAGTCAGGGGCTCGGTGCTCTGAGCGGTTGGCTCGACGGTCTGGACCCGCGGCCGCGGCGGGCGGTTCTTGTTCCGACCGCGGGCAATCCGTTGCCGGCGATGCCCTGGGTCGACGTGGCCGAGGCGGCGCTGGCGGATGCGGGGTTGCCGGTGCGGCGGCTCGACCTGGAAACGGCTACGGCCGGTGAGGTGTCCGAGGCTGTGGCCGCGGCGGATTTGGTGTTCGTGACCGGGGGCTATCCGATCTTTTTGCTGCAGCACGCCCAGCGGTCCGGGTTCGCCGAGGCGGTCCGGCTGGGGGTCACGTCTGGGCGGGTTGCCTACGCGGGGATGTCGGCTGGGGCCGCGTTGGCGGTGGCGGACCTCGCGGGCTACCACGACGAGGACGACCCCGGTGAGGTGACGGACACGACCGGGCTGGGGCTCGTCTCGTTCTATCCGCTGTCGCACGCCAACCGTGGTCGCGAGGAGCTTTACGCGCGAATCATCGCCGAGGAGGGCGACCGGTACGAATTCGTTCCGGTGCGTGACGATCAGGCGGTGATCGTGCGGGACGGGGTCCGGGAGATCAGGGACAGTTAGCGCATGAAGGCATACGACATCGTCGTGGGCGACGGGCCGGCCACGGCCGTGGCACCCGCGGAGGGCGAGGACGACCCGGACGGCAAGCCGCTCTCGCCCGCGACAGTCGGGCCGATCCGGCTGCGCGAACGAGACGACCCCAATGCCGGCCTGGCCCCGATCGACGAGCGCACGGACGTCCGCGACCGGTACGACCGGTACGGCATGGAGCACCTCGGCGGCACCGGCATGAACCCGGACGGAACCCGTACGGACCTTTCGCCCTGGTATGTCGAGGTGAACCGGCTCGGCGGCCTCAACCACGGCGGCGACCAGGACATCGCCTTCGACCTGGACGCCGTCGAGTTCCTCGGCGAGATGTCGAGCCACCTGCGCTGAGCGGCCTCGGTGGTGCCGGGGCGGCGGGGGCCGGAATGTCTGTCTACGGTGTGGCGATGGCGAACTTCGTGCTGATTGCGGGCGCACGGCTCGGGGCTTGGGCTTGGGCCGAGGTGGTGCCGCACCTTCGCGCCGCCGGCCACGCTGCTCATCCGGTGACGTTGTCTGGTCTGGCCGAGAAGCGGGGTCTGCCGGCGGGGCAGCAGACCCACGTCCAGGACATCGTGGACGAGATCGAGCGTAACGATCTGCGCGACGTGGTCCTGGTCGGGCACAGCTATGCCGGCATTCCCGTCGGTCAGGCCGCCGAGCGGATCGGTGACCGGCTGGCCCACGTGGTCTTCGTCGACGCCAGCCTCCCGGCCGACGGCGAGTCGTTCGCCTCGGACTCGTCGGACGGCGGCGCGGCCCTGGCGGCGACGATCGCCGCGAACGACGGCTTCTGGCCGCCCGCGTCCCCGAACCACTTCGGCGGTCATGGCCTCACCGAGCACCAGATCGCCCGCATCGTGTCTGGCTCCACGCCGCACCCGGGCGCCACCCTGACCGAGCCCGCCGCGCTGACCCGCCCGCTGAACGAGATGCCGGCAACCTACATCCACTGCAGTCTGCCCGACGGCGTGCTCCCAGCCGAGTGGGCCGACGTGCTGGCCGGCTACCACTGGCAGCTGGTGGAGCTGGACACCGGCCACTGGCCGATGTTCTCCCGCCCCCGGGAACTGGCACAGACCCTGCTCGAAACGGCCACGAAGTAGCCAAGCGGCACTCGACGGTTGCCGGGCAGGCGGGCGGAAAGGGGTCAGGCGGGGAAGAGGCCGGCGCGGGCCAGCTGACCGGGAACCTGGTGGCCGAGCAGGTCGCCCAGGCGGGCGCCCAGGGGGAGCAGGGGCTCGACGTCGACGCCGGTGGGGAAACCGTTGCGGTGCAACAGGTAGAGCAGGTCTTCGGTGGCGATGTTGCCGGTGGCGTTGGGGGCGAACGGGCAGCCGCCGATGCCGCCGGCGCTGCTGTCGAGGGCTACCGGGCGGCCGCCGGCCAACTCGGCGGCGGCCAGGGCGTTGGCGTAGCCGGTATTGCGGGTGTTGTGGAAATGCCAGCGCAGCGGGATGTCGTCAGGGACTACGGAGTGCAGGGCGCGGACCTGGGCGGGGACGCCGACGCCGATCGTGTCGGCCAAGGCCAGTTCGTCGGGGGCGGCCGCCAGGCACTGCGCGATGACTGACTGAACTCGGGAGACGGGGACCTCGCCCTCGAAGGGGCAGCCGAAGGCGGCGGCCACGGTGACCGTGGTGCGCAGGCCGGCGTCCCGGGCCCGGGCGGCGATGCGGGACCAAGCGGCGATCGCTTCGGAGGTGGGAACGCCCTGGTTGCGTTGGCTGAACGTGTCGGTGGCGACCACGACGACGTTCACCTCGTCCAGGCCGGCGGCGATCGCGCGGTCGAGGCCGCGTTCGTTGAGGACCAGGCCGATCCACGAAACGTCGCCGCGGGGGAGGCCGGCCGCGACCGCTTCGGCGTCGGCCATCTGCGGGACGCGTTTCGGGTGGGCGAAGCTGACCGCCTCGATGCGGCGGACCCCGCTCGACACCAGCGTCTCGATCAGGGCCAGCTTGTCGGGCGTGGGCACGAGGGCGGACTCGTTCTGCAGTCCGTCGCGCGGCGAGACCTCGACGATCGAGACGCTCATTGCATACAACCCAAGCTGAACATGGCACCACTCTTGCGGAATCGGCCCGATCATGGCAAGGATTGCATACAACTTTTCGTGACAGCCGACACAAGCGGTCGGTGGCGCCGGCGGCTAACGGCGACGGATCACGGGCGGCAGCGGGCGGCGAGAGCGGCCACGACAGACGAGGAGCAAAGTGCGAGCAGCGGCGGAGCAGGCGGCGCAAGCCCTGCGGGACGAGATCCTGTCGGGGGCCATCCCGTCGGGCGCGCGTCTGGGCGAGGCGGAACTGGCCGGCCGGTTGTCGGTGAGCCGCACTCCGATTCGTGAGGCGCTGTCCCGCCTGGCCGCCGAGGGCCTGGTCGAGATCCAGCCCAACCGCGGCGCCCGGGTCGCCAGCTGGTCGTCCGAGCAGCTGCGCGACATCTTCGAGCTGCGCCTTCGGCTCGAGCCGTACGCCGTGCGCCAGGCCGTGCCGAACCTCGACGCGGAGCAGATCGCCGAGCTGGACGAGCTGGCGGCCGAGATGATGCGGGTCGGCAAGCCGGGCCGCAATCAGAACCTGGCCGCGATCGTCGAGCTGAACCGCCGGTTCCACGGGCTGTTCATCGACGCTGCGGGCTCGCCACCGCTGGCGCAGGCGCTGCGCGGGGTCACACACGCGGCGGTCGTCACCCAGAACTTCCACGACTACGCGCCCGCCGCGCTGTTACGCAGTCTGCACCACCACGTCGAGATGGTGGCCGCCGCGCGGGCGGGCGCCGGGGAATGGGCCGAGGCGATCATGCGGGCCCACCTATACAACGCCCGCGCCACGATGATCGGGCACGGTCCCGAGGAGGCCGGCGCACAAGAGGCGACGACCGGGCGTGGTTCCGAGGGGGCCGGCGCACAAGAGGCGACGACCGGGCGTGGTTCCGAGGGGGCCGGCGCTCAAGAGGCGACGACCGGGCACGCGACGACGATGGGGGTACGGGCATGAGCGGGCCGCTGGGGGATCTGCGGGTTGTCGAGTTCGGGCAGTTGCTGGCCGGGCCGTTCTGCGGGCAGCTGCTGGGCGACTTCGGGGCCGAGGTCATCAAGATCGAGGATCCGGGCCGCGGGGATCCGATGCGGCAGTGGGGGCGGGAGAAGCCGCACGGGAAGTCGTTGTGGTGGCCGGTCGTCGCGCGCAACAAGAAGTCGGTGACGTGCGACCTGCGTACGGGGGAAGGTCAGGCGCTGGTCCGCAAGCTGATCGACACCGCCGACATCGTGGTCGAGAACTTCCGGCCGGGCACGCTCGAGCGCTGGGGCATGGCGCCCGAGACGCTGTGGCAGACCAACCCGGGCCTGATCATCACGCGGGTCACCGGCTACGGCCAGGACGGCCCCTACTCCAGCCGGGCCGGGTTCGGGTCGATCGGCGAGGCGATGGGCGGGATCCGTTACGTCATGGGCGATCCGGACGGGCCACCCGTACGGGCGGGCATTTCGCTCGGTGATTCGCTAGCCGCCACGTACGCGTGCATCGGGACGCTCGTGGCCGTGCACGCCCGCACGAACACCGGCCGCGGTCAGATCGTCGACTCGGCGATCTACGAGGCGGTGCTGGCCATGATGGAGTCGCTGCTGCCCGAGTGGGCGGTCGCCGGCTATCAGCGTGAGCGCACCGGGGCCACGCTGCCCAATGTGTCGCCCAGCAACGTCTATCCGACCGGCGACGGCGACCTGATCCTGATCGCGGCCAACCAGGACACCGTGTTCGGCCGGCTGGCCACCGCGATGAAGCAACCGGAGCTGGCCCAGGATCCGCGCTACGCCACGCATTCGGCCCGCGGCGCCGCCATGGCCGAGCTCGACAACCTGATCGCCGAGTGGACCTCGACCGTCACCGCCGAGGACCTGCTGACCGTGCTGCACGAGAACGGTGTCCCGGCCGGGCGGATCTTCCGGGCCAAGGACATGTTCGCCGACCCGCACTTCGCGGCCCGGCAGGCGATCGTGAACGTGCCGCACCCCGATTTCGGCGAGCTGCCGATGCAGAACGCCACCCCCAAGCTCTCGGCCACCCCCGGCTCGGTCCGTACGGCCGGTCCGGCGCTGGGCGAGCACAACGACGAGATCTACGGCGGCCTTCTGGGCCTGGACGAAACGGAGCGCGCGCGTTTGCGCACTGCCAAAATCATTTAAGGAGAGCGATGTCGTATCGGCTCGGTGTGGATGTGGGCGGCACGTTTACCGACGTGCTGCTGGCCGACGAGGATTCCGGAGCAACCTGGCGGGCCAAGACCGCCTCGACGCCGAGCGACCAGTCCGTCGGCGTTCTCAACGGTATCGACAAGGTGTGCGCCGAGGCCGGCATCGACCGGGCCGCGGTCGCGCACGTGCTGCACGGCACCACCGTGGCCACGAACGCGATCCTGGAGGGCAAGGGCGCGACCGTCGGCCTGGTGACCACCAAGGGTTTCCGGCAGGTGCTGCAGATCGCGCGCTCGTTCGTGCCCGGCGGCCTGGCCGGCTGGATCATCTGGCCCAAGCCCGAACCCCTGGCGGCGCTGGAGAACACGGTCGAGGTGCCCGAGCGGATGGGCACCGACGGCACGGTCGTGCAGGAACTGGACGAGGAGGCCACCCGCGCGGCATTGCGCAAGTTGCGCGACAACGGTGTCGAGGCGTTGGCCGTTTCGCTCATCAACGCGTTCGCCAACGACGCGCATGAGCGCAGGATCGCGCAACTGGCGGCCGAGGAGCTGCCGGGCATCGAGGTGTCGCTGTCCAGCGTCGTGCTGCCGGAGATGCGCGAATATGAGCGCGCGTTGACGACCGTCGCGAACGGATACGTGCAGCCCCAAGTTGCGCGTTATGTAGCGAACCTGTCCGCCAAGTTGAGCGCGGAGGGGGTACCGGCCGAGCTGTCGATCCTGCGCAGCGACGGCGGATTGTCGGGGGCTGACGCGGCGATCGCGGCCCCGGTGACGATGCTGCTCTCCGGCCCGGCCGGGGGAGTGGCCGGCGCGGTCTGGGTGGCCGAGCAAAGCGAGCACACCGAGTTGCTCACTTTTGACATGGGCGGCACGTCGACCGACGTCGCGCTCGTGCAGAACGCGCAAGCGCGCATCGGCCGCGAGACGAAGGTCGGCGATTTGAGCGTACGGGCGTCGGCCGTTGACGTGCGCACGGTCGGCGCGGGCGGCGGCTCGATCGCGCACGTGCCGCAGCTGACCCGGGCGTTGCGCGTGGGCCCGCAGTCCGCCGGCGCCGAGCCCGGCCCCGCCGCGTACGGGAAGGGCGGGGTGGAACCGACCGTGACCGACGCGAACGTCGTGCTCGGGTATCTGCCCAGCTCGCTGGCGGGCGGCGAGATCACGCTGGACCGGGAGGCGGCCCGCGCGGCCGTGCAGACGGTGGCCGACGCGATGGGGCTGGAGAGCGCCGAGGCGGCCGCGGCCGGGATCATCGACATCGTCAACGAGAACATGCTGGGCGGGCTGCGGCTGGTAAGCGTGCAGCAGGGGTTCGACCCGCGGGACTTCGCGCTGGTCGCCTTTGGCGGGGCGGGACCGCTGCACGCCAACGCGCTGGGCAAGCTGACCGGGGCCTGGCCGGTGATCGTGCCGCCGTCGCCCGGCGTGCTGTGCGCGCTCGGCGACGCGACCACGTCCGCTCGTGACGAATCCGCGCGGACAGTTCTGCGCAAACTTGGTGACTTGTCCGCGCAGGAGTTCGCCGAGATCTTCACCGAGCTGGCGGAGACCACGGCGCAGCGCCTTGTTGATCAAGGGATCCCGAGCAGCCAGCAGACGATAACCTACTCCGCCGATGTCCGGTTTGTCGGACAAGGGAACGAGCTGCCGGTCACCTTCGATCTTGCCGATGGCCCGAAGGGGCTCGCGGCCCGATTCGACGCCGAGCATGAGCGCCTTTTCTCCTTCACCTTGCCGGTCGACCATGAGCTGGTGAATGCGCGGGCGGCGGTGACCGGTGAGCGTCCGAACGTCGCGCCGATCCGCCTGAGCGAGAGTGCCGGACCGCCGGAAACATCCGGACATACCCGAATCTATGTCGAGGGAGCCTTCGTCGAGGCAGCGCTGTACGACCGCTTGAAGCTGAACGCGGGCGACGTTGTCGAGGGTCCGGCGATCATCACCGAGATGGACTCGACGACCCTCGTCCTCCCCGGGCACCGCGCGACCACCCACGCCAGCGGCAGCCTCCTGATCACCCCGGCAACGGAGGCCTGAGACATGGCGACCATCGTGGAGACCAACACCGCGCCGATCACCAAGGGCGACGTCGACCCGGTCACGCTCGACCTGGTCGAGAACGGCCTGCGCAACGCTCGCTACGAGATGGACGAGGTGCTTTTCCGTACGGCGTTGTCGCCCGGCATCCGCGAGCAGCACGACGAGTTCCCGCTGATCGCCGACCCGGCCGGCAAGATGGTCGTCGGCCAGTTCGGGCTCTCCATCCCCGACTTCCTGGCCGGGTTCGCCGGCGACATCCGCGAGGGCGACATCCTGCTCACCTCGGACCCGTACGCCTGCGGGGCCGCGATCAGCCACGCCAACGACTGGCTCGTGGTCGTGCCGATCTTCTTCGAGGGCCGGGTCGTGGGCTGGTCCTCGATGTTCGGGCACATGTCCGACGTCGGCGGCAAGACCCCGTCCTCGATGCCGACCGACGCCAAGACGATCTACGAGGAGGGCGTGGTCATCCCGCCCTTCAAGCTGTACGACGGCGGCAAGATCAACGAGGACGCGCTGCGGATCATCCTCAACCAGGTGCGGGTGCCCGACTGGAACCGGGCCGACCTCAACGGGCTGGTCGCCGCCTGCCGCACGGCCGCGCGCCGGGTGCAGGAGATGTGCGCCCGGTTCGGCGTCGAGACGTACCTGTCCGCGCTCGACGCCCTGCTGCAGCGCAACTACGACGCCATGAAGACGCTGCTGCAGGTCGTGTTCGCGGAGGGTAGGACGCTCTCGTTCACCGACTACATCTGTGACGACGGTGTCGGTTACGGCCCGTACGAGCTCAAGCTCTCCCTGACCCGTACGGGCGAGCGGGTGCACCTGGACTTCAGCGGCTCCTCGCCGCAGGCCATCGGCCCGGTCAACTACTACCTGAACGAGAACCTGGCCCGGATGTTCTTCGGGATCTACATGATCACGGTGGCCGACCCACAGATCCTGTGGAACGACGGCTTCTATCCGCTGGTCGACGTGACCATCCCCGACGGCTCGTACTGGAAGCCCAAGCACCCGGCCGCGCTCAACGCCCGCAACCACGGCATCGGCCGGGTCTTCGACCTGTTCGGCGGGCTGCTCGGGCAGACCAACCCGGCCCTGCTCAACGCGGCCGGCTTCTCGTCGTCGCCGCACTTCATGTATTCCGGCAACTACTCGGGCGGCGACCGCAAGGGCGAGTGGTTCCAGCTCTACTCGATCGGGTTCGGCGGCATCCCCGGGCGGCCGCTCGGTGACGGCCCCGACGGTCACTCGCTGTGGCCGAGCTTCGTCAACATCCCGTGCGAGTTCCTCGAGTCGTATTACCCTCTGCGCATCGAGAAGTGGGAGACGGTCGCCGACACCGGCGGGGCCGGGCTGCACCGGGGCGGCAACGGCGTCGACGTGGCGTACCGGTTCCTGGAGCCGGGCACGATCGCCATCCACGACGACCGCTGGCTGATGTATCCGTGGGGTGTCAACGGCGGCGCGCCCGGGGCCCGCGGCACCAAGTGGATCGACCGCGCCGACGGCTCGCGCGAGGTGCTTCCGAGCAAGTGCCACGACATTCCCGTACGGCCGGGGGACGTGCTGCACTTCGTCACGTGGGGCGGCGGCGGGTGGGGCGACCCCCTGGAACGCGACCCGGCGCTGGTGGCCAAGGAGGTCCGGCGCGGGCTCGTCACGTCCGAGGGCGCGAAGGCGTACGGGGTGGTGGTGACCGGCGACGGGGGCGTCGACGAGCCGGCCACGTCGGAACTGCGGCGGACGCTCAGGGCGGGCCGGCCGGCCGAGCTCCCGGTCTTCGACATGGGCGGCTCGATGGAGGACATCCTGGCCCGTTGCGAAGAGGAGACCGGGCTTCCCGCTCCCCGCAAGCCGGTCTGGACATGACGGACACCCCGTTCGGCGGCGCCCTCGGCTGGGGGCGCCGCCCGGCGCTGCTGCTGATCGACATGATGCGCGCCTACTTCACCCCGGGCAGCCCGTTCGACCTGGGCTCCCGGCGGTCGCTCGACGGCTGCGCGACATTGCTTGAAGCTGCGCGCGCGGCGGGCATTCCGGTGCTGCACACCCGCGTACGGTTCTCGCCCGATCTGAGCGACGGGGGCCTGTTCGTCCGTAAGGTCCCCGCCCTGGCCGCCCTGGTCGAAGGTGCGGACGCAGCCGAGTTCGTCCCCGAGCTGACCCCCGGGCCGGGCGAGGTCGTCGTGACCAAGCAGTACGCGTCGGCGTTCTTCGGCACGTCGCTGGCGGCCACGCTGACCGCCCGCGGCATCGACACCACGATCATCGCCGGGGTCTCCACGTCGGGTTGCGTGCGGGCCAGCGCCACCGACGCCATGCAGCACGGCTTCCACCCGGTCGTGGCCGGCGACGCCTGCGGCGACCGTACGCCCGAGGTGCACGACGCCAACCTGTTCGACCTGGGCGCCAAGTACGCCGACGTGGTCACCGTCGACGAGGTCCTGACCAGGCTCGCTTAGTATCGTCGGGTGCCGCACAGCCACGGCGAGGGCAGTGATGCTCTGCGCTCCTTGACGCCTCGTGCCCGCCGCATCCTGCTGCTGGTGCTCGTGCCCGCGGTGGTGCTGACCGCGATCGGCATGGCGCTGCTGTGGCCCACCGGCGCCGACCGGCCCACCGAATCCGGCGACTCGACCGAGGTGAACGGCCGGGTCGTCGCCGTCCAGCCGGCCGCCTGCCCCGAGGTCGAGCTGCCCGAGGGCACGCCGGCCCCCACCGAGTGCGGCACGGTGCAGGTCCGCCTGGACGACGGCCGCACGGTGGAGACCGACATCCCGTCCGGCCCCGGCGCCGTCACCGTCGAGCCGGGCGACGACATCGTGCTGCTCTATCTCGAGGAGAGCTTCACCGGCAACGACTACTCGATCGCCGACCACCAGCGAGGCAAACAGTTGTGGCTGCTCGGGGCGGCGGTGGCCCTGGCCGTGATCGCCTTCGGCCGCTGGCGGGGGCTGCGCGCGCTGGCCGGGCTGGCCGTCACGTTCGCCGTGCTGCTGATCTTCGTGGTGCCGGCCATCCTCGACGGGCGGCAGCCCCTGCTGGTGGCCGTGGTCGGCGCGGCCGCGATCATGCTGATCGTCCTGTATCTGACCCACGGCCTCACGCTCACCACGACCGTCGCGGTGGCCGGCACGCTGATCGCGCTGACCGTCACGGCGCTGCTGTCCGCGCTGTTCACCAGCCTCGTGCACCTGACCGGGGTGGCCGACGACACCACTACCTTCCTGAGCGTCAGCCAGAGCGGCGTCGACATGCGGGGCCTGCTGCTGGCCGGCATCGTGATCGGCGCGCTCGGGGTGCTCGACGACATCACGGTCACCCAGGCCGAGACCGTACGCGAGCTGGCCCGGGCCAACCCCGGCTACGGCTTCCGCGAGCTCTACGGGGCCGCCACCCGCGTCGGCCGGGCGCACATCGCCTCCGTCGTCAACACCATCGTTCTCGCGTACGCCGGTGCCTCGCTCCCGCTGATGCTGTTGTTCGCGGTCGGCGGCACTCCCGTGTCCCGCCTGCTGACCGGCCAGCCGATTGCCGAGGAACTGGTGCGCAGCGGCGTCGGCACGCTGGGCCTGATCGCCGCCGTCCCGATCACGACCGCCCTGGCCGCCTGGCTGGCCGCCCGCGCCGCCACTCCGCCGGCCCCGCCGAAACACCGGCCCGCGCAGCAGCCGTGGACCGCGTTCATCGACGACCGTCCTTGACCCCGGCGTACGGGGGCCGATCGCGGGCCGCTACCGTACCCATCGATATCAATCCCTGAGTGGTGGCGTGGCACTGCCGTGCCCAGGTCAGGGCGACTCATCAACGGGGACAATTTCATGACATCGATGCACCGCGCCCGCTGGGCGCGGCCGGTCCTGGCCGCCGCCGTGGCGCTGGCCGCCCTGACCGCCACCACTGCCGGGGTCGCCTACGCCGCCCCCGCGCCGGTTCAGGCGCTCGCCGCCGCCGGCCAGGCCTCGTACGACCAGAAGCTGGCCGTGGCGGTCAAGTTCGGCCGCGGCGACGACTTCGCCCTGATCGAGCGGGCCGACCGCGACTTCGTGATCGAGATCTGGAAGCACGTCAAGGACAACGGCGACTACCTCGAGGTGCGGGCCGCCGCCGAGCAGGCCTTCGGCACCGTCTCCGACGAGACCAACCCGGACGCCTCGGACCTGGCCTGCTACGAATTCATCGCCACCGGCGTGTTCGCCGCGTTCGACCGCGACATCGAGCGCGAACGCCGCGAGGCCGAGGCCAAGCGCCTCTCCGACTCCGCGCGCGCGGCCGCCGCGGCCAGCATCGACATCGTGGCCGGGGCCGACCTGCTCAACGCGAGCGACGCCGACTTCATCCGGCTGATCTGGGAGCGGGTGGCCGACGACGCCGACTGGCGCGAGGTCAAGGAGGCCGCGGCCGCCGCCCGCACCGGCTCGGCCGAGCAGCAGACGCAGTTCATCGCGTCCGGCCTGGCCGCCGCGGCCAAGCAGGCGGTCGACCGCCGCATCGCCGAGGACGAGTCGCGTACGGAAGCGGAGAAGCTGGCCGCCCTGGCCCGCGCGGCCAAGCAGCTGGCCGCGAACCGGATCGGCCTGCCGGTCACCGAGGAACTGCTCAGCCTGCCCGACCGTGACTTCGTGACCGAGGTCTGGAACTTCGCCGTCGAGGGCAGCGAGGTCGAGGCGGCCGCCATCGCGACCGCCCGCAGCAACGACCCCGCGGTGTGGAAGGCGTTCATCGACGCCGGCATCCACCAGGCCAAGGACCGCGACATCCAGAAGGCCCTGGCCGCCGCCGAAGCCGCCGACCGGGTCGCCGCCACCGACGTCGTGGCCCGCGCCGACAAGGCCGCCCACCGCAACCTGGCCCTGGCCGGCCGGAACGCGCTGGCCGGCAACGCCCAGGCGGTCGCCGACTTCCTGCGCGTCGGGCAATACCAGGTGCGCCCCGACCTGCCGCAGCGCCTGCAGGCCGGGCACACCGGGCAGTGCCTGGCCGTGCCGTCCGGCTCGCTCGAGACCAACATCCAGCTCATCCAGTGGCCGTGCGGCGCCGGCAAAGAGCAGGGCTGGACGTACTTCCCGAAGGCCAACGGCAACTACGAGCTGCGCAACGTCAACAGCAACCTGTGCCTGGCCGTGGGCGGCGGCTCGAAGGACGACAAGGCCCGCGTCATCCAGTGGACCTGCAACAACGGCAACGAGCAGCTGTGGACGCCGCAGCAGGACAGCACCGGCCTGACCCGGCTCAAGAACGTCAACAGCGGCAAATGCCTCTCGGTCCTCGACGCCTCGACGGCCAACGGCGCGAAGATCACCCAGCTCGCCTGCTCGGCCACCGTGCCGTCGACGGGCTGGAACGTCCGCGCCCGCGGCCTGGTCAACCTCGAAGCCGTGTCGTTCAACGACGCGTTCCAGGACCTGATCGCGACCGACGTCCCGACCGGCCGGCTCTACCTCTACCCCGGCACCCGTACGCGGGACGCGTTCGGCGCCCGCGTGATGATCGGCAGTGGCGGCTGGAACGGCATGGACAAGCTGGCCACCGGCCGCATCAACAGCGACGAGTTCGACGACATCGCCGCGGTCGAGAAGTCCACCGGCAAGCTCTGGCTCTACCCCGGCACGGCCGCGGGCACGCTGGGCGATCGGGTGCAGATCGGCAACAGCGGCTGGAACTCCATGGAGAAGCTGGCCTACGGCAAGTTCAACGCCGACGCGTACGAGGATCTGACCGCGGTCGACAACCGTGACG
The DNA here is from genome assembly GCF_016785085.1 of Paractinoplanes lichenicola. Taxonomy (GTDB): domain Bacteria; phylum Actinomycetota; class Actinomycetes; order Mycobacteriales; family Micromonosporaceae; genus Actinoplanes; species Actinoplanes lichenicola. The sequence continues at coordinate 166,447 of NZ_JAENHO010000001.1, read as the reverse complement.
GCAAGCTCTACCTCTACCCCGGCACCGCCACCGGCATCCCCGGCCCGCGGGTCGTGCTGCACTCGGGCGGCTGGAGCGGCAACACCAAGCACACCGTGGGCCGCTTCAACGCCGACGCGTTCGACGACATCGTGTCGGTCGAGCAGTCCACCGGCAAACTGTGGGTCTACCCAGGCGCGGCCAACGGCACGCTGGGCGCCCGCTTCCAGATCGGCAACGGCGGCTGGAACGGCATGAACGAACTGACAGCAGGCCACTTCAACGCCGACGACTTCGACGACGTAGTAGCCACCGAAAACGGCAGCGGCAAGCTGTGGCTCTACCCCGGCACCGCCACCGGCATCCCCGGCCCGCGCATCGAACTGGGCATCGGCGGCTGACCGACAGTTGTGCAACACCGGCCCGCGCCCTTCCCGGGGCGCGGGCCGGTGCATTTCCACCGGGCCACACTCTCGCGGACCCGGCCGGATCGAACTATCGCGTGGGGCTGATCCGTACCCGTTGGTGACATTTGCCGGCCAGCGAGGAGACAACGGTGGGCGATCCCGCACGCGACGACGAGGACACCTATCCGTTTCTGTCGGGAGCGGCCGGGTTCGCCTACCGCGACGAGCCCCCGGCAGCGGCCGAACCCTCTCGTGACGATGAAGCTCCGGCACCGGCCGGGGATGACGAGCCGCCGACCGAGGAGTTCCCGGTTGTCCCGCCCCTTCGTACCCCGTACGGGGGAAGGAAGCTTCGGCCGCGGGTGGCCGCGTTGCTCGTGGGGGCCGCGGTTCTCGGCGGGGTGAGCATGGTCGTCGTCGCCGGGCTGGCCGGGGGAGGGGAGCGGCCGCCCGCACCGCCGCGGGCCGGTGGCGCGCCGGTCTTCGTGTCACCGGGGGCACCGCAGCCGGGCGTGCCGGGGCCGGCCTTTGATGTCGGCACGTTTGAGCTGGTGAGCAGCGTGCCCGAGCTGAATCTGACGCTGGGGCGGCCGGGTGACGGTCCGATCGGGGTCAACGGCCTGGGTGGTGGCCCGGCGCCGGGTGTGAGCGTGGCCGGGGATCAGGTGCGGCTCTCCGCCGGGCCCGATGCGGGGCGGCTCGATGTGGTGCTTGATGAGCGGATCGCGTGGACCATTCGGATGAACGGTGGGGTGCGGGCGGCGACGTTTGTGCTGACCGGGGGTGTGGTGCGGGAGGTCGAGCTGTCCGGTGGGGCCGACTCGGTCGTGCTGGCGTTGCCTCGGTCGGACCGGGCGTTGCCGATTCGGATGTCGGGTGGGGTGCGGGAGTGGAGCATTCGCACCGAGGGGGAGGTTCCGGTGCAGGTGCGGGCCCGGTTCGGGGCGGGGGAGGTGAGCCTGTACGGCAAGCGGGAGCGCGGCGTCGGGCAGAACACGACGCTGACCGCGGGTGACGGGTCGGGCCTGGAGGTGACGGCGGCCGCCGGGTTCGGGTCGTTGGCGGTCAGCTCGCAGTGAACCGCCGGCGGGCGCGGGCGATGCGGGCCCGTTCGCGCTGCGCGTCGGCCGCCGTGACGGCGCTGGCGGCGCGCTGGCACAGGTCCGCCGCTTCCGCCTGGAGTCTTCTGGCCGCCTCGACTATCGCCGGCCCGTCCTGTTCGGCCATCACCCTTCCCCGTGTGCCGTGAGGACGGCGCCCTCATCGGGTATTAGAATAGTCGCGAATCGACGCATCAATCGACGCAACTCATCCGAACGGGTTCGGAGATTTTCTGGGGGAGGGCATGACTGAGCTGGAAGTTCAGCCCGATGAGGTGCTGGAGCAGCTTTCCCGGGCGGCGCGGGCCATGCGGGCCGAGGAGCCGACCGGGCTGACGGCGATCGTGGCCCAGGCCACGACGACGATTCCGCCGGCCGTCTGGGCCGGGCTGATCGAGCTGGAGGACGCCCGGCTGGTGCCGCGGGTCACGCTCGGCGATCCGCCCCGCGTGCTCGACCGGCTGCAGCAGGAGCGGGGCGCCGGTCCCTGCGTCGACGCCGCCCGTGAGCAGCGGGTGATCGTCGTCGACGACATGACCACCGACGGCCGCTGGCCCGAGTTCTCGGCCGCGGCCGTGCGCGAGGGCGTCTGCAGCATGTTGTGCGTGCCGCTGTGGGTGGACAACCTGAGGCTGGGCACGCTCAGCCTCTACGGGCAGCAGACCGGCGCGTTCGGCGAGTCCGAGCGGCGCCTGGCCGCCGTCTACGGCACGTTGGCCGCGCTGGCCCTGGCCGACGGGCGGCGGGTCGCGCAGCTGACCGCCGCGCTCGAGACGCGCGACCTGATCGGGCAGGCCAAGGGCATCCTGATCGAGCGGCTCCGGATCACCCCCGACGCCGCCTTCGACCTGCTGGCCGCCATCTCGCAGAACTCGAACGAGCGGCTCGTGTCAGTGGCCGAACGCCTCGTCAACACCGGCGAGGTCCCCCACTGATCAAGCCCAGCCACGGCGGGCCCAGCCACGGCGGGCCCAGCCACGGCGGGCCCAGCCACGGCGGGCCCAGCCGCGCTGGGCCCAGCCGCGCCGGGTCAGGACGTGAAGCGGGGGCGGCGGCGGACCAGGAGGGCGGCGGCCGCGCCAGCCACCAGCAGGAACAGGCCGCCGGCCAGCAAGGCCGCGGCGGGGGCTCCGGTGACCGGAAGGCCGCCGCCGGTGCCGCCGTCGTTGTCGCCGGGCACGGGGGCCGGGGCGGCGCTGGTCGTCGTGGGAGCCGGGCTCGCGGTGGGTGACGAGAGCGGGCCCGCCGCGCCCAGGTTCAGCTCGAGGGTGGCGGTCGCCTCGGGCCCGTACCCCTGGGCGAGCGTCACCGGAGTGCCCGCGGCGCGGCCGTCGTCGGCGAGGAAGAACTCGCCAGGGGAGATGGCGTGCGGGGCGCGGGCCGTGACGCGTACGGGGCCGCCTTTCTCGGACCAGACGGCGAACCCCTCGTACGTGCGGATCCGGGTCATCGGCACGACGCTGTCGGGGCGCAGGACCGTGGCGTTCTCGGCCTCGAGGGAGATCCAGCCGCCGGGGCCGTAGATGATCCAGGGCGGGGCGTCCGCGTACGGGTGCTCGACGAACTCGATCTCGCGCCGCGGAAACGGCAGGTCGAGCGACTCGCGAACCAGGTAGTCGTAGACCTTCTTGACCACGAGGTATTCGTTCTGGGCGCCCAGGCCCGCGCCGGCCCGCCACGGGTTGAGGGTGACCTTGTTGGTGAAATGCCACAGGGCGGCCTGCGTGCCCAGCTTGAGCAGGTGGTTGAAGGTCGCCTCGGAGGTGGCGGCGGGCTTCTTCACGCCGGCGTTGCGGATCAGGTCGGCGCGGTCGCCCGACGGATAGCCGAGCAGCAGGACGCCCGAGATGCGCGGGGTGGTGACACCGGCCTCGGCGTACGTGGCGTCGTGGTAAGCCGCGCCGGCCGGGACGACACCGCCGAACGCGAGCGAGAAGACCGGAACCGTGGTGCCGCCGGCGACGGTCAATTCGATTCCCCGTACGGCTGTGGCCTTGCCGCCGAGCATCAGCGTGCGCGACGTACCGTCGGCGCGGGCCACCCCGGTTTCGGGCACGTCACCCGGCTCGGCGGCGGCCGGCGCGGCCCAGCCGAGCAGCAGGCCCGCCGCCACGACGGCCGGAACAAATCGTGTGCGCAACATGGGCGCAATCTATCGCTCCCGGCCTCCCGTGTCGTTCCCGGGAACGATGCGGGACGGCCACTCCGTACCGATCATCGAAAGGGGTCGATAGCGTCGGAATTCCAACTCTTCCGACTCACGGGGAGGCCCACCATGGGCCGGGCGAAGACGATTCTGGGAATGCTGGCCGCGACCACGGTCCTGCTCGCCGCGTGCGGCACCAATGACCGCGCGGAGGCCGAGCCGGAACTGCGGCACATCACTTATCTCACCGGTTTCGGCGCGGCCGGCCGGGACGCGTACGCGTGGATGGCTCGGGAGAAGGGCTACTTCCGCGAGGCCGGGCTCGACGTCGAGATCAAGCTCGGCGCCGCGCTCAGCGACAATTTGCAGGCCCTCGCGGCGGGGCAGGCCGACTTCTCGATGCTCGATCTCGTGGGCGGTTTCATCATGGCCGGCCAGGGCAAATACACCGACTTCCGGGCGATCGCGGCGGTGCACCAGCAGACCGTCGTCTCGATCGTCACGCCCGCCGACGGGCCGACCAAGAAGCCCGCCGATCTGGCCGGCAAGACGATCGGGGCGGCCACCGGCTCGGTCAATCAGGCGCTCTTTCCCGCGTACGCGAAAAGGGCCGGTCTCGATCCCAAAAGCGTGCGCTGGGTCAATGCCAGCCCGCAGCAGGTGCCCGCATTGCTGGCCGCGGGACGGGTCGACGCGTTGAGCACGTTCCTCATCGGACGACCGGGCATCGAAAAGGCGGCCGGAAAACCCATGACCGTTCTCCCCTACGAGGAATTCTTGCCGGACTTGTACGGCAACGGGATCGTCACCAGCACGAAATTGCTGGAAAGCGACCCGGATCTGGTTCGACGCTTCCGTGAAGCCGCTATGAAAGGCCTGGCCGACACGATCGCCGACCCCAAGACCGCGGCGGCGCTGCTGCACAAGGACCATCCGGCGAGCTCGGCCGAGGCCGCGGAGGCCGAGATCCGGCTCATGACGCCGTACACGGAACCGCTCGGCGAGCTCGACCCCGAAAAGGTCACCCGGGCCATCAAAGTGCTGACCGACACCGGCCTGTTCCCGGCCGGGCTGACCGCCGAGCAGGTGATCGCGTCATGACGTACGCCTTCGACAACGACGACCCGGCATCGGTGGGCCGGCACAGCAGCCTGGCCGCGATGCTCGACGACCTGACCACCCGGCGCCTGGCCGGGCTGGACCCGCTCGCCGGGCGGCGCTGCCTCGAACTGGGGGCGGGCGGCGGCAGCGTGGCGAGCTGGCTGGCCGGGCACGGCGCGCGGGTCACCGCCACCGACGTCAACCTGCGCCACCTGCCACCCGACCCGCCCTTCGAGGTGCTGCGGCACGACCTGACCCGGGAACCGCTGCCGGCCGGGCCGTGGGACGTGATCCACGCCCGGTTGCTGCTGCTGCACCTGCCGCAGCGCCACGAGATCCTGCGCGACCTGGTGACGGCCCTCGCGCCCGGCGGCGCCCTGCTCATCGAGGACTTCGAGACCACGTACGGGAAAGGGGTGATGCGCGCGCCGAGCGAGGCCGACGTGGCCGCGTACGAGGAATATCACGCGGCGCTGATCGGGAAGGTGCTGCCGGCGCTGGGCAACGACCCGACGTGGGCCGGGCGCGTGCACGCGGAGATGCTGGGCGCGGGACTGACCAGCGTGGACACCGAGGTGCACGCCCGCTCGTGGCCCGGCGGCTCGCCCGGCGCGGCGCTGATCGTGGCCAACATCGCGCAGCAGCGGCAGGCCCTGCTCGACGCGGGCGTGTCGGACGTCGCGCTCGATCGGGTGGTGGCGTTGATGGCCGACCCCGGGACAGTGCTGCGCGGGCATCTGGTCTATTCGACGCTGGGGCGGGCTCGGTCGTGAGGGTGGCGCGGCTGGCGGCCCCGCTGGTGGCGGCCGTGCTGGCGGTCGTGTTCTGGTGGGCGGCCACGGCCGCGTGGGACATCCGGCCGTTCTTCGTGCCGGCCCCGCCCGACATCGTGGCCGCCTTCCGCCGCGAACCCGGCTATCTGCTGCGCGAGCTGGGCAGCACGATGGCCTCCACTGCGGCCGGCTTCGCGCTGGCCGCGGCCGGGGGAGTGCTGCTGGCCGTCGTGCTGACCACCTCGCGCACGGTCGAACGGGCGATCCTGCCGCTGCTCATCGCGGTCAACGCCATCCCCAAGGTGGCCGTGGCCCCGCTGCTCGTGGTCTGGCTCGGTTTCGGCCCCGAACCCAAGATCGTGCTGGTCGTGCTGATCTCGTTCTTCCCGATCGTGCTGGCCTCGGCGGCCGGGCTGACGTCGACCCCGGTCGAGCTGACCGAGTTCGCCCGCTCGCTGGACGCCTCGTTCTGGCAGACCTTCCTGCGGCTGCGGCTGCCGTGGGCGCTCCCGCAGATCTTCGTCGGGCTCAAGGTGGCCGTCTCGCTGGCCGTGATCGGCGCGGTCGTGGCCGAGATCAGCAACCCGGACGCCGGGCTGGGCGCGGTCGTGGTGCTCAGCAGCACGTCGGCCGATACGCCGCTCGCCTTCGCCGCGATCATCCTGCTGGCGGCGCTGAGCGTGGCGCTCTTCTATGCGGTGACGGCCCTGGAGCGGGTGCTGATCCCGTGGGCCCGCGACATCGCCGGGTGACGATTTGGTCAAGTCACGCGGGAGGGCGCAACAAAATGGGGGCTGCTGGGCATCTTCCTTTTTATGAGCTTCACGCGCGTGCGAGCGTTCTTCGTTCTCGGTGTCCTGGTCCTGGCCGCGATCATCGTCGTCGTGGTGGCGATCGCCCGCGACACCCAGGCCGGCGCCGCCGCGGCCCAGGAATGCCCGGCGGGGGCGCCCCGGGTCACGCTGACCCTGCCCGACGAGGCCGGTCAGGTGAAGCTGCGGGTGCTCAACGGCACCAAGACCCCGGGCCTGGCCGACCAGGTCACCCAGGAGTTCAAGAACCGCGGCTTCGTCATGCAGAAGGCCGGCGAGAACAACAAGAAGCTGGCCAAGATCGCGGTCGTCCGGTACGGCCCGAAGACCGTTGGGGCGGCCCACTGGATCCGGGCGTTCTTCCTGGGCCAGGCCGAGCCGCAATACAACCCGAAGCGCACCAGCGACGTGATCGACATCGTGGTCGGCGCCGAGTATCGGCAGCTGGCCACGCGCACCGAGGTCAACCAGTCCCTGGCCCAGCTCAGCGAACCCCAGCTGCCCCCGGGCTCCTGCCTCGCCTGACCGATCGCCACCCCGGACGCCCCAGGAACCCGTTCGCGCGGCCCAGGGACCTGCCCCGCGTGATCCGAGCGCCCGCCCGCGTGTCCTATAGGGCACCTGCTCGCATGACCCAGGCATCTTGTCTGGCGTGGTCGGGCCTGCCCGCGTTACTCATGTGCCTGTCCGCATGGCCCAGGCATCTGTCCGTGTGATCGGGTCCGCCCGCGTCATTCAGGCGCCTGCCCGCATTGCCCGGGCATCTGTTTGTGTGGCCGGACCCGCCCGCGCCACACGGGCACTGCCCGCGTTACCCAGGCAGTGCCTGTCACCGAGGCACCTGCCTGCGTCACCGAGGCACCTGCCTGCGTCACCGAGGCACCTGCCGGTGCCACCCAGGTGCCGCTCGCATAACTCAGGCGCCGGTCCGCCTGGCCCCAGGCACCGGCCCGCGTGATCGGCCCGCCCACCCGCGCGACCCGAGCGCAGACCCGGTCACGTCAGTGGCCGAAGGTGGCTTCCTATCTTCCTAGGACGGCCTAAGGGCAACTGCCTGCCGTCGTGTACTGCTGGCTGCCCGCAATGGCGGAGCGGCTTGGCTCGGGAGGGCAAGACTTTAGTCGGAATGATCGAAAGTTCTCTATGAAACGTTAGAAGTTGTTTACTTTGTTTCGGAAGGCGCTTAGCGTCCACGGACATCGGCAGGAGTCGATTCCTGCATCCGTCCCTGGAGCGCCTCATGAAGAGTTTGGTGCTGCTGTCCACCGCCGCCCTGGTCGGCGTCCTCCTCCCCGCCACGCCGAGCGCCGCGTCCCCGAGCGCCGCTCACCCGAACGCCGCCCGCCCGAACAACGCCCGATCGGTGACCGCCACCGTCCCAACGGCCGGCAATGCAAAAGCCGTCCCGACGGCCGACAACCCGGGAGCCGTCCCGGCGGCCGGCACCCCCAAGGCCGCCGCCGTCCCCACCCAAGAGCCCGGCGTCACCCTACGCACGTACGACTTGCAGACCTCGCAGAGTGCGATCTGCACCCTGAAGCCAGGTCAGACCCCCAACGTCGACAAACTCCTGCCGGTGATCAACTGGACTACGGCGGCCGACTTCGGGCTTGAGGACCGGTTCCAGTCCGAGGTCATCGCGAACCTCAACATCGCCACCGCCGGCACGTACGCCTTCCGGCTGACCAGTGACGACGGCTCGCGGCTCTACCTCGACGACGCCCTCGTGATCAACAACGACGGGCTGCACGGCGCCGTCGCGGTCGAGGGCAGCAAGGCGCTGACGACCGGGTATCACGCGCTCAAGATTGACTTCTTCGAGCGGGACAACGGCCAGCAGCTCACGCTCGAGTGGCGCCCGCCGGGTCAGACCGCGTACGCGGTGATGCCGAACTCCGTCCTCAGCACCGACGCCGGCGTGGTGCGGGTGACCGCCCCCGGCCGCAAGGAGTGTGAGCAGGCGGGGGACAGCCCGGGTGACGGCCTGCCGCTGACGGGCGTGCACCCCGGCTACACGCTGACCAACCTGCGCCCGTCCGGCTTCAACCCGCAGGTCAGCGCGATGGATTGGATGCCCGACGGCCGCCTGGCGATCGCGACCTGGGGCGGCAGCGACACCGTGGCTGGCGAGGTCTACCTGCTCAGCGGGGTCACCGGCAGCACGTCGCCGAGCCAGGTGACGTACAAGAAAATCGCCACCGGGCTGCGCGAGCCGATGGGGCTCAAGGTGGTCGACGGCAAGATCTATGTGTCGCAGAAGCATGAGCTGACCGAGCTCAACGACACCAACGGCGACGGCACGATCGACCAGTACCGGCGGGTCGCGACGTGGCCCTTCGACGGCAACTTCCACGAGTTCGCGTTCGGGCTGCTCTATCAGGACGGGTTCTTCTATCTAAACCTCTCCGTCTCGATCAACCTGGGCGGCGCCACCACCGAGCCGCAAGGGTCGCCGAACCGGGGCACCACCCTGAAGATCAACCGGAGCACGGGCGCGGTGCAGTACATCGCGGGCGGGCTGCGCACCCCGGACGGGATCGGCTGGGGACCCGAGGGCGACATCTTCGTGACCGACAACCAGGGCGGCTGGCTGCCCTCGTCGAAGCTGGTGCAGATCAAGCAGGACCGGTTCTTCGGGCACTACACCAACCCGGACGGCCCGTTCGACTCGCAGCCGGTGACCCAGCCCGTGCTGTGGCTGCCGCAGAACGAGATCGCCAATTCGCCCAGCACCCCGCTGCTGCTCAACTCGGGCCCGTACGCGGGTCAGATGCTCTTCGGTGATGTCACGTACGGCGGCATCCAGCGCGGGTTCCTCGAGAAGGTCAACGGCCAGTATCAGGGCGCGGTGTTCCGGCTGACCCAGGGCCTCGAGATGGGTGTGCTGCGGCTGAGCCAGGGCCCGGACGGCGCGCTCTACGCCGGCGGTCTCGGCGCGGACGGCAACTGGGGTCAGGAGGGCAAGCTCCGGTACGGGCTGCAGAAGTTGACGCCCAACAACGCGAGCGTGTTCGACATCAAGGCCATGCGGGCCGTCGCGGGCGGGTTCGAGCTCGAATACACCCAGCCCGTCTCGGCCACCACCGCCGCCTCACTGGCCGCGCGCTATCAGGCCAAGCAGTGGCGGTACGTCCCGACTCCCGCGTACGGGGGTCCGAAGGTCGACGAGGAGCAGCTCACGGTGAGCTCGGCGACGCTGTCGGCCGACCGGCTCAAGGTGACGATCCAGCTGGCCGGGCTCAAGCCGGGCCGGGTCGTGCACGTACGCTCGCCGCGGCCGTTCACCAGCACCACCGGCGCGTCACTGTGGAGCACCGAGGCCTGGTACACGCTGAACAGCCTGGTCGATGGCACCACGCTGCGTACGGACAAGGTCGAGGCCGAGCACAGCGGGCTCAGCGGCAGCGCGGCCATCGCCACCGACCACACCGGATACACGGGCTCGGGCTTCGTCGCCGGCTACGGCTCGGTCGGCGCGGCCACCACGTTCTCCGTCAACGTGCCCACGGCCGGCTCCTACCCGGTCGAGCTGCGCTTCAGCAACGGGCCGAACCCGTCGGCCGGGGCCAAGACCGTGAGCCTGTACGTCAACGGGGTCAAGCTGCGGCAGGTCAGCCTGGCCGACACGGGCAACTGGGACACCTGGGCCACCAAGACCGACACGGTGACCCTGAAAGCGGGCGGCAACACGATCGCCTACAAGGTGGACACCGGCGACGTCGGGCACGTCAACCTGGACAGCCTGACCGTCGGCACCGGCGGCAGCAGCACCGGCACCGACAAGACCGGCACGATCACCGGGATCGGCGGCAAGTGCCTCGACGTCGACAACGCGGGCACCGCCGACAAGACGAAGATCCAGCTCTACACCTGCAACAACTCGTCCTCGCAGAGCTGGACCCGGATCGGCGACACCCTGCGGGCCCACGGCAAGTGCCTCGACATCGACAACGGCGGCACCGCCAACGGCACGAAGGTGCAGCTCTACGGGTGCAACGGCAGCGCCGCCCAGGTGTGGCAGGCCCAGGCCAACGGCTCGCTGCTCAACCCGGCCTCGGGCAAGGTGCTCGACGTGGCGGGCGGGGCCACCGCGGACGGCACGCAGATCCAGATCTGGGAGTGGGCCGACGTGGCCCAGCAGCGGTGGACCCACAACAACCCGAGCCGGGTCACGCTGTTCAACGGCGGCAACCTGAACTCGTTCGTGAACTCCAGCGGCGGCGCGGCGACGTGGCCGGTGTCGGGCGGCTCGGCCGAGGTGCTCGGGGGCGACCTGCGGACCAAACAGGCGTACGGGGACTTCAAGCTGCACGTCGAGTTCTGGCTGCCCAACCTGCCGGCCGACGTGACCGGGCAGCAGCGGGCCAACAGCGGGATCTACCTGCAGGACCGGTACGAGGTTCAGGTGCTCGACACGTACGGGAAAGCGGTTCTGGCCAACGACGACAGCGCGGCGATTTATCAGAAGCGCGCGCCGACGGCCAACGCGGGCACGGCGCCCGAGACCTGGCAGACGTACGACATCACCTTCCGGGCCGCCCGCTGGAACGGCTCCACCAAGGTCGAGGATGCCCGGGTGACGCTGGTCTGGAACGGCACGACCGTGCACAACAACGTGACGATCGACGGGCCGACCGGGGCCGGCGCGGCGGAGACCTCGGCGTACGGGCCGATCCGCCTGCAGGATCACGGTGACCCCGGCGCGAACGTGCGCTACCGCAACATCTGGATCGAGCCGGTCTAGCCGTTCGGCGCTGCCGAGAGGTGGAGGAGCTCAGTGAGGCTGCAGAGGGTCAAGACCTGGCGTACGTGGTCGTGCGCCTGGGTGATCCTGAAGGTGCCGCCACGTTGCTCGGCCTCCTCTCGGCAGCGCAGCAATTCCCGGACGCCGGCCGAGCCGATGAACGTGAGCGCGCTCAGGTCGAGGGCGACGTGCGGGGTGCCGGCCTCGGTCAACGCCGAGGAAAGCTCGCACCGCAGCTCGGCACAGTTGTCGCTGTCGATCTCACCGCGCACGGCGATGACGACCTGGTCGTCGCGGCGATCGCCGATGCTGACGTCGAGCGGGACGCGTTCGAATAGTCTGCGCATAACAGAAAACCTCTCCGGCTCAGGCGTGCTTCGTGTGGACCGGTCAGCGGGCGCTGACCGGTGCCGAGAAGACAGCCCGAGGGCCGGGGCCCCGACGTGGTTCAACACCCGCACCCTACTCCCTTCTCCAGACCCTGGCCCAGCATCGTACGGGGGAACGGCATGCCGAAAACCGGAGAAACTCCGGGGCCGGTGTCGGATCGAGCGCAGCCCGATCGTGGTAGGGGTGAGAGGCCGCCCGCGAGGGGCCGCCCGAGGCACGGGAGATGATCCGACATGCAGTTCTTCGTTTCGGTGATCCACGACAAGGCCAATTCCGGTACGGACGAGGAGATGGCCGCCATCGACGCGTTCAACGAGACGCTCGTGGCCGGTGGGCACTGGGTGTTCGCGGGCGGGCTGAGCGACCCGGCCACCGCCACCGTGATCGACGGCCGCGAGGGGCCGGCCCTGTTCACCGACGGCCCGTTCGTCGAGACCAAGGAGTTCGTGGCCGGGTTCTGGGTCTGGGAGGCCGCCGACCTCGACGTCGCCCTCAAGCTCGCCGCGGCCGGGTCGAAGGCGTGCAACCGGCGGCTCGAGGTCCGGCCCTTCCTGTGACCGTCGCCGACGCGATCACCCGGGTCCACCGCGAGCAGTGGGCCTGGATCGTCGCCACCCTGACCAGGCGGTACGGCGACCTCGACATCGCCGAGGAGGCGGCCGCCGAGGCGTTCGCGGCGGCGGTCGAGAAGTGGCCGGCCGACGGGGTGCCGCCCAACCCGGGCGCCTGGCTGACCACGACCGCCAGCCGCAAGGCCATCGACCGGATCCGGCGCGAGGGCAAGCGCGACGACAAGCAGAGGGAGGCCCTGATGCTGCACGACGACACCCCGCCCGAGCCGACCGGCGCGATCGACGACGAGCGGCTGCGGTTGTTCTTCACCTGCTGTCACCCCGCCCTCGCCCCGGAGTCCCGGGTGGCGCTGACCCTGCGGATGGTCGGCGGGCTGACCGTGCCCGAGATCGCCCGCGCCTTCCTGGTCCGCGAGACCGCCATGGAGCAGCGGATCACCCGGGCCAAGGCCAAGATCAAGGCGAACCGCATCCCGTACCGGGTGCCGTCGAGCGAAGACCTTCCCGTACGGCTCTCCGGCGTCCTCGCCGTGCTGTTCCTGGTCTTCAACGAGGGCTATCTGGCCACCGGACCCGGCACCGACCCGGTGCGCCAGGACCTGACCGCCGAGGCGATCCGGCTGACCCGGCTGATCCGCGTGCTGCTGCCGGCCGACGGCGAGGTGGCCGGGCTGCTGGCGCTGATGCTGCTGACCGAGGCCCGCCACGCCGCCAGGATCTCGGCCACCGGCGAGCTGATCACGCTGAGCGAGCAGGACCGCGGCGCCTGGGACACCAGCCTGATCGCCGAGGGGCACCGGCTGGTGCGCGAGCGGCTGGCCAGCGGGGTCGCCCCCGGCCGCTATCAGATCCTGGCCGCGATCAACGCCGTGCACACCTCCGCCCGCGACCTGCGCGACACCGACTGGTCGCAGATCGTGGCCCTCTACGACCAGCTCGTACGCCTCGACCCGTCGCCGATCGTGGCCCTGAACCGGGCCATCGCGGTCGCCGAGCTCGACGGCCCCGAGGTGGCCCTGGCCGCCGTGGACCGGCTCGGCGACAAGCTGACCGCCTATCACGCCTTCCACGCGACCCGGGCCGACCTGCTGCGCCGCCTCGGCCGCAGCGGCGATGCCCGGTCGGCGTACGACCAGGCGATCGAGCTGGCAGGCAACACCGCCGAGACCGCCTATCTGACCCGGCGCCGCGATCAGCTGGTGTCGTAGATCTGCCGTGTCGTATCGGCGGAAAACGCTGGCCCGGGGCGGGGTGCTGACTCAGAGTGAGGAGGGTGAGACGTTCTCTCCACCCGCTTCTCGCCGGCCTGTTCGCCGTCGTCGCCATCGTCGCGTTGTTCCTGGCCGGCGTGGCGATGCAGGCGGTCGGCGACCCGCAACCACGGGCGGCCGCGGTCACCCCGTCCCCGGCGCCGTCCTTGTCACCGCGCTTCGGCGACAAGGTGCGCGACGGCAAGTTCGAGTTCGTGGTCTCCGGGGTCGATTGCTCCCGTACGACCGTGGGGCCCGAATTCCTGCGGCGCACCGCCAAGGGTCGCTACTGCGTGGTCAGCCTGTCGGTGCGCAACTTCTCCGGCGACACCAAGTATTTCCTGGGCCGGGCGCAGCAGGCCATCGACGGGCGCGGCACCACGTACGGGAATGACGAGCTGGCCGGGATCTACGCCAACCGCGACACCAAGACGTTCCTGGAGAAGCTCGAACCGGGGGAGCGGGTGACCGGCAAGCTCGTCTTCGACGTGCCTTCTTCCACCCGGCTGACCGTCGTCGAGCTGCACGACTCGCTGCTGTCGGGCGGGGTCAAGGTTCTGCTCAAGAAGAAGTAAATCGGTGGCGCGGCGGCGGCTTCCGGATGAGGATGCCGCTGTGCCTGAGGCGAAAACGGTAGCCGGGATCGTTCGTGGACGCTGGGAATCCGACGTGGCAGTCTTTCGCGGCATCCCGTACGCGGTCCCGCCGCTCCCTTTCACCGTCCCGCAACCGGTGGCGCCGTGGGACGGCGTGCGGTCCGCGGCGTCCTTCGGGCCTTCTACCGAGGCTTCTGACCGCGGTCCCGACGACGAGTGCCTGACCGTCAACGTCTGGACGCCCGACCCCGGCCCGGCCGCGAAACTTCCGGTCATGGTGTGGATTCACGGCGGCGGCTACGAGATCGGGTCGTCGAGCCGGCCCGAGTACGACGGCGGCCGTCTCGCCAACGACGGCGAGATCGTGGTCGTGACCCTGAACTATCGGCTCGCGGCCGAGGGGTTCGGGTCCGCGCCGGCCAATCTGGGGCTGCTCGACCAGGTCGCTGCGCTGGAGTGGGTGCGCGACAACGTCACGGCCTTCGGCGGTGACCCGGGCCGGGTGACGATCTTCGGCGAGTCCGCGGGCGGCGGCTGCGTGGCCGCGCTGCTGGCCATGCCGCGCGCGGCCGGGCTCTTCCACGCGGCGATCGCCCAGAGCATGCCGGGCACGTTCTTCGCGCCGGAACTGGCCGCCCGCATCGCCGCGGACCCGGCTGACAGCTCAGTCGACTCGCCGGGCCCCTTGCGCGGTGGTCCGGCGGCTTATCCGACGATGCGGTTCGCCCCGGTTGTCGACGGCGACGTGCTGCCGTGCACCCCGTGGCAGGCGCTGGCCGCCGGGGCCGCCCGCGACATCCCGCTGATCGTCGGCCACACCCGCGACGAGCACCGGCTCTTCACCGTGATCAACGGCGGTCACCCCGGCACCGACCTCGACCTGCTCGCCCCCGGCGGCGTCGAGCGCTACCGGGCGGCCTTCCCCGACGCCACCGACGCCCGGCTCAACGAGCTCATCCACTCCGACTGGCTGTTCCGCATGCCCAGCGTGCACCTGGCCGACGCCCGGCTCGCGGGTGGCGGCCGGGCCTTCCTGTACGAGCTGACCTGGTCCGGCCTCCTCGGGGCGTGCCACGGCCTCGACGTCCCGCTCGTCTTCGGCACGCTCACCGGCAACGAGCCCGCCCAGCTGCTCGGCGACAACCCTGGCGCGGCCGCCGTCTCCACCCAGATGCGCTCGGCCTGGACCCGCTTCGCCACCACCGGCGATCCCGGCTGGCCCGCCTACACGCCCGAGGAGCAGCTGACCCAGATCTTCGACGAGCCCAGCGTCGTGGCGCCCTACCCCGAAGAGGCCTCGTACGGGCTCTGGCGTGACCATGTCTTCGCCGCCCTGACCACATAGCCTGGGCCGATGCCGCACATCCCCGGTGTCCTGCTGCTCCCCGGCGGCGCCGCGCCCGTCGACGGGTTCTTTCCCGGCCTGGCCGAGGGGCTGATCGCCGACCCCGGCTGCCGCGTGCTCCGGCACGACCGCCCGCCCACCCTCGACGGCGTCACCGGCCACCTGCACGCCACGATCGCCGAGGCCGGGCTCGGCCCGGTGGTGGTGATCGGGCAGAGCCTCGGCGGGGCGGTGGCCGCCCTGCTCGCCCGCGACCACCCGCGGGACGTGGCCGGGCTCGTGCTGATCGACCCGTCGCCGGTCAACGACGTCGCGCTGGCCCGGCGGATCACGCAGACCATGCGTACGGTCTCGGCTCTGCACGGCCTCCCGGTGCTCGGCCGCGTCGTCCAGCCGCTGGTCGGCGCGGCCGGGGCCAACAAGCACCTCAGGCGCGCGACCCGGCCCGACGTCCGCGCGGCCTGGCAGCGCATGAAGGAGCTGGACATTCCGCAGCTGGCGCAGGCCGTACGGGGGTTCGACGAGCTGGCCGCCGGGTTCCGCGAGACCGACCTGCCCCGCCTGCCGGCCGTGGTCGTGACCGCCGATCGCAAGCCCGACGCGCCCATGCGCCGGGCCCACCAGCGCCTGGCCGCCGCGCTCGGCGGCTCGCTCGTCTCGTGGCCCGGCGCCGACCACAACGCGCAGCTCACCCACCCCGACGAGGTGCTTGCGGCGTGCCGCGACGTGGTCAGGAGAGCGTCAGGCGAACGCCGCTGAGGCTGACGTACCAGGCGGAGTCGGTGAAGCCGGGGCCGGTCTCGGGGCCGATGTAGGCGTCGATGTGCTTGCTGCCGCCCAGGCCCGGCGTGAACTCGTCGGTGATCAGCCACTTCCCGTCGCGCAGGGCGGTGCAGGTGGCGGCGGGCGGGGCCGAGCCGTCGTCCTGGTGACCGCAGGTGGCGAGGGTGAAGCGGGTGCCGTACGGCAGGACGCCCGGGTCGGCGGCGGCCGAGACGAACGGGGTGAGCCGCCGGCCGTCGGCGCTGCGGGGCGCGGTGTCGAGCCAGTAGCCGACGTCGTACGACCAGTTCAGGTATTTGCCCGCGGTGGTGTGGCCGGTGCCCTCGTCCTGGACGGCCTGGACGAAGCTCGCCGGGTAGCTGCCGAGGTCGTCGTCGCCGTGGGCGCAGTCCAGCTTGAGGCAGCCGGTGACATCGGTCGGTTCGTCGTCGTGGAACCTCTCGACCGCCGTGTAGTAGACGGTGACCTCCCACCCGTCACTGTTGCGACCGGCTGTTTCGCTGCTCGGGCCCGCCTGCCTCGACGCGGTGGTCGGCGCCAGTGACAGCGGCCCCGGTGTCGACAAGCCCAGGCCGCCCAGCGACAGGGACGGCGCAGGCGAAGGCGCGGGCGAGGGCAGCTGCGGGGGAGGGGCGGCCGGCTCGGCCCGGGGCTCGCTGCCGCAACCGCCGACCAGCACGGCGACCAGGACGCCGGAGAGGAGCGGGCGCATCTGCCGAGCATCTCAGCTCGGCCGCACCCGCCCGGCCGCTTCCGTGATCCGCGACGGAGAATCATGGCATGCCCTTCGCCGACGAACTGATCAGCCGCGGGACGGCCGAGAGCCTGACCCGGGCCGTGCACGCGGCCGCGCCCGAGCACCAGCTGCCCGCGCTGCGCTCGGCCTCGAAGCAGCTCGACGGCCTGGCGCTGCGGGAACGGGCCGACCTGCTGCGCGACGCCCTGCTGGCCGACCTCCCGGGCGGCTATCCCGAGCTGGCCCTGGTGGTGCGGACCGCCCTGGGCCTGACCGGCTGGATGATCTGGCCGGTCACGGCGGCGGTAGCGACCCGGGCCGTCGAGGACGGTGGGGACGCGGCCTTCGACGATGCGATGACGCTGCTGGCCGAGCTGACCGGCCGGCTCACGGCCGAGTTCGCGATCCGGACGCTGCTGCGCCACGACCTCGAGCGGGCACTGGCGACGATGCTGACCTGGACCGGGTCGGACGACCACGACGTACGGCGGCTGGCCTCGGAGGGTTCCCGCCCGTATCTGCCCTGGTCGGTGCGGGTGCCCGAGCTCCTGCGGCGGCCGGAGGCGACCGTGCCGATCCTGGACGCGCTTTACCGCGACCCCAGCGAATACGTGCGCCGCTCGGTCGCCAACCACCTCAACGACCTCAGCCGCGACCATCCGGAGCTTGTCGTCGAGACCGCCGCCCGCTGGCTCGCCGCCCCCGACGAGAACATCCTTTCCACCGTACGGCGGGGTCTTCGTACTCTGATCAAGAAGGGTGACGCCGGAGCGCTGGCCGCCCTCGGTTTCACAGCCGACCACACCCTGCTCACGGTCGAGCGGCCCACCCTGGACAGCACGGTTGTGGCCATCGGCGACACGATCGAGTTCCGCTCGGCCATCCGCAACGCGGGCGACTCGGCGGCCCGGCTGTCGATCGACTACGTCGTGCACCACCACAAGTCGAACGGCACCCAGGCCGCCAAGACGTTCAAGCTGACGACCGCGACCCTGGCCCCCGGCGAGACCCTGCAGATCCGCCGCAGGCATTCGTTCCGCGTGATCACCACTCGGCGCTACTATCCCGGCCCGCACGCCATCGCGTTGCAGGTCAACGGCGTCGCAACCGAGAGTGTGAGCTTCGAGCTCAGCTCAGAGTGACGGTCACGTCGTCGACGTCGAAGGCGGTCACGCCGCTGCCCGCCGATTCCGCGGCGACGAAGCTGACGATCGCGCTGCGCTCGGTGGCGGCGGCCGACCAGGTAGTGGTGTGCTGCGTCCACTGCTGCGGGTGGTCGTAGGCGAACGAGTAAATGGTCTTCGGCGGCACGCCGGTCACCGACAGCCCGACGTTGAGGTAGTCGCCGCGCATCGTCTCGGTGGTCGTCGCCCGGGTCCAGAAGCCGAGCGTGAGCGCGCAGTTGGCCGGCACCGTGACGGTGGTCCGGATCAGGTCACTGTGGGTGACGTCGAGGCCGGCGAGGGCCGCGTACGCCCGGCCGGTGTGCGCGGGCCGGGCGCTGTCGGCGACCACGATGATGCGGGGGCCGGCGGTCCAGCCGGTGGCGCCGCGCTCGAAGCTCGGGTTGGGCACGACCTGACCCGAGCAGGGCGCGGCGGCCGCGGCGGGACCGGCGGCGGCCCCACCCGTGACCAGCACCAGGCCGGCGATGGCGGCGACGACAGTGACGAGTTTTCTCATGGTTTCTCCCCGTGAAGTCCAAGAGATTTGAGAGTATCGATGCCTCTCGTCACCGCACAATGGACGCATTCCGCAGCGCGAGGGTTTTCCCTGATTCGCGCATCGACGTCCGTATATAGCGTCTCCTGTGTCTCGCCCAGCACACCCCCCGACGGGCGGGAAAGGAGCACACCGACAATGGTGCGTAAACCCCTGGCCATCGCCCTGGCGGCCGGCACCGCGGCCGCGTCGGCGCTGGTCGCGGTGACTGGTCCGGCCGCCGCGCAGCCCACCGGCCCGAGCGTGGACGCGGTCGCGCAGGCCGACGCCGTGGTCGCCTCGAGGCCGTCCGTCCTGCGGGCGAGCAAGCACGACACGTTCCAGCGGCGGCAGGTCTACAAGTCGCACGGCCTCACGTACGCGGCCTACGACCGTACGTACAAGGGCTTCCCGGTCAAGGGCGGCGACTTCGTCGTGGTGACCGACGACGCCGGCGCGACCCGATACACGTCGGTCGCGCAGAGCGCCCCGATCGGCGAGCTGTCGACCGTGGCCCAGATCGCCGAGAGCGCGGCCGTCGCCACCTCGAAGGCCCAGCTCAAGACCGTGACCGACGTCGAGGGCACCCGCCTGGTCGTGGTCGCGGCCGAGGGCGCGGCGGCCAAGCTCGCGTACGAGACGACGGTCAACGGCACCAGCGCCGAGGGCATCAGCCGCCTGACCGTCGACGTGGACGCGGTCACCGGCAAGGTGCTGTCGACCGAGGAGCACGTCACCGAGGCCACCGGAACCGGAACCGGCTGGATCAACGGGACGGTCTCGCTCAACACGACCCAGTCGGGCTCGACGTATTCGCTCAAGGACCCGACGGTCACGAACCTGAGCTGCCAGGACGCCTCGACCCGGGTGACCTTCAGCGGCTCCGACAACGTGTGGGGCAACGGCAACGGCACAAGCAAGGAGACCGGCTGCGTCGACGCCCTCTACGTGGCGCAGCGGCAGCATGCGATGCTCTCGTCGTGGCTGGGCCGCAACGGCGCGAACGGCAGCGGCGGCGCCTGGCCGATCCGGGTCGGGCTCAACCAGCAGAACGCCTACTACGACGGCACCCAGGTGCAGATCGGCAAGAACACGGCCGGTCGCTGGATCTCGTCGCTCGACGTGGTCGGCCACGAGCTGGGTCACGGCATCGACGACCGGACCCCGGGCGGCATCTCGAAGGGCGGCACCCAGGAGTTCGTCGCCGACACGATCGGGGCGGCCACCGAGGCCTTCGCGGCCAACGCCAACGACCCGTTCGACTACCAGGTCGGCGAGGAAGTGAACCTGGTCGGCAGCGGCCCGATCCGCTACATGTACAACCCCTCGCTGGCGGGTGACGCCAACTGCTACTCGAGCAGCACCCCGGGTTCCGAGGTGCACTCGGCCGCCGGGCCCGGCAACCACTGGTTCTACCTGCTGGCCCAGGGCAGCGGCGGCAACGGGCAGCCGGCCAGCTCGACCTGCAACGGCACCACGGTGACCGGCGTCGGCATCCAGTCCGCGATCAAGATCATGTACAACGCGATGCTGCTGAAGACGTCGAGTTCCTCGTACGCGAAGTATCGAGTCTGGACTCTGCAGGCCGCGAAGAACCTGAACCCGGGCAGCTGCACGCAGTTCAACGCGGTCAAGGCCGCTTGGAACGCGGTCAGCCTGCCCGCCCAGTCGGGCGAACCCACCTGCTGATTCGTCACGAGAGGCCCGGGCTTCGGTCCGGGCCTTTCGCATGCCTTGTTAACTGATTTGAAACATTGACGGCCCTCACTGCCCGCCCTAAAGTTCCAATTCCAGGCACGTGAGAGCGCTCTCACGATCCGGCTGCACAGTCGAACTCAGTGGAGGCGTGATGGTCGTCCGTCGTACAAGATCAATTGGCCTGTCGATAGCCGCGGCGCTGGTGGCCGGACTCGGCGCGGTGGCGTTGAGCGGGACGGCCGACGCGGCCACCGTTGGTGCCGGCAGCTACACCGAGACCCTGCCCGCCGGCGCGAGCCTGCCCGTCGGCTGCGGCGACCTGGCCACCAACCCCCGCCAGTTCATGACGGCCAACGCCCCGGCCGGCCCGGTGCCCACCAACGACTGGTGGTCGTCGCTGGTGTTCAAGAAGTTCGACTGCGCCTACAGCGAGAACCTGCACGCCCACCCGACCAGCTACGACACCACGGCGGGCGGGCTCGGCTTCTCCTACAACACGACTCCGCAGATCAGCGGCTCGTCCACCGGCGTCGGCGAATACCACTACATCTACCAGGAGGACTTCACCGCGGGCGTGGCCGGGCTGAACGCGCCCCGCACGCTGGTCGACGGATGGACCGACTGGACCGTCACGCCGTACTGGAGTGACGGCACGCGCACGATGAAGGCGACCATCGGTCACGGACTGCCGTTCGCGTACTTCCAGATCACCGGCGGCAACGCGCAGATCACCGCGAAGAGCACCCCGACGATCTGGTCCAACACCGGCGGTCGTATCGGCTATTCGGTCGCCGGCAAGGACTACGTCGCGTACGGGCCGACCGGGTCCACCTGGACGGTCAGCGGCAACGTGCTCAGCTCCTCGCTGGCCGGCAAGGGCTACTTCTCGATCGCCGTGCTGCCCAGCGGCACCGACAAGGTCACCCTGGCCGACAGCTACGGCCGCTACGCGCACAACCACGTCACCGGCACCAAGCTCTCGTACTCGTACAACCAGGCCACCAGCCAGGTTTCGACCACGTACGCCTACACGACCACTGCGCGCGAGGGTTCCGGCACCGGTACGGTCATCGGCCTCTACCCCCACCAGTGGCGGGCTCTGACCGGCGCCACCCCGATCGCGCAGAGCTACGTGACCGCTCGCGGCGCCATGAAGACGCTGGTCGGCGCGTCGTCGTTCACCACGTCGGCCGCCTACAACGGAGTGCTGCCCGAGGTGCCCGCGGTCGCCACGAGCAGCGGTGCCGACCTCACGACCCTCAACGGGTTCCTCGATCAGGTCGAGGACAACCCGGTTCCCGTACGGGGAAATGACACGTATTGGACCGGCAAGGCGCTCGGCGTCGGCGCGCGCATCGCCGAGATCGCCGACCAGCTCGGCCGCGCCGACGTGCGCGACAGTGCGCTGTCGGCCATCCGTACGCGGTTGACCAGCTGGTTCACTTCCCAGCCGGGCAGCCTCTTCTACTACGATCGGAACTGGGGCACGCTGATCGGCTACCCGGCGTCGTACGGGTCCGACACCGAGCTCAACGACCACCACTTCCACTACGGCTACTACATCGCGGCCGCCGCCACGCTGGCCAAATTCGACCCCAGCTGGGCGTCGAGTTCCCAATACGGCGGCATGGTCGACCTGCTCATCCGCGACGCCAACAACTACGACCGCGGCGACAACCGGTTCCCGTACCTGCGCGACTTCGACATCTTCGCCGGGCACGACTGGGCGGCCGGGCACGGCGCGTTCTTCGCCGGCAACAACCAGGAATCGTCGTCGGAGGGCATGAACTTCGCCAACGGCCTGATCCAGTGGGGCCAGGCGACCGGCAACACCGCGATCCGCGACGCCGGCATCTTCCTGTGGACGACCCAGTCGGCCGCCATCAACGAATACTGGTTCGACACCCGCAACGAGAACTTCCCGGCCGCCTTCGGCCACGGCACGGTCGGCATGGTCTGGGGCGACGGCGGCGCGTACGCGACCTGGTTCGCCTCCGCGCCCGAGCAGATTCACGGCATCAACCAGCTGCCGGTCTCCGGCGGGCACTTCTACATGGGGAACGACCCCGCGTACGTCCGCAGCAACTACGCCGAGATGGTGCGCAACGCGGGGCATGAGCCGGCGTTGTGGCAGGACATCGCCTGGCAGTATCTGGCACTCGGGGACGGGGACGCGGCCCTGTCGAAGTTCCGGGCCAACAGTGGCTACACGCCCGAGGAGGGCGAGACCAAGGCGCACACGTTCCACTGGATTCGCAACCTGGCCGCCCTCGGCACGGCGGACCTGTCAGTCACGGCGAACCATCCGCTCTACCGGGTGTTCAGCAAGAACGGCGCCAAGACGTACGTGGCCTCGAACATCACCAATGCCGCGCTGACCGTCACGTTCTCGGACGGCAAGGTGCTCTCGGTGCCGGCGGGCCGCACGGTCGCGACCGGCGCGCAGAACTGGAGCGGCGGCAACGCCACCGGCGGCGGCGTCAACCCGCCCACAGCGCCGCCGACCACCACCCCGCCGACCACCCCGCCTGCGACCACTCCGCCTCCCACTACGCCGCCTCCGACCACTCCGCCTCCCACCGGCGGCGGTGCCGTGCGCTATCTCCAGACGGGTGGCGCCTTGGCCGGCACCGCGGGCACGGCCGGCACCGCGACGGTGGCCAAATCGTCCGGCGCCAACGACAACCAGCCACACTCACCGACCACGTTCACCGCAACGGGCCTGAACCTGACCTACCGCTCCGGGTCCGCCACCGCGTTCGCCCTCTCGGTCGACGCCGGCACCTCGGTCGGCAACGCCACCCAGGTCCGCATCTCGTACGACCTGACCGGCAACGGCACCTTCGACCGCGTCGAAACGTACCGCTATTTCGCCACCGACCCAGTCACCGGCTGGGAACGCTACACCGACGCCGCAGGCCAGATCACCACAACCGGCTCGCTCGGCAACCTGACCAACGGCACCGTCAAGGTCGAACTCTGGAGCGCCATCGGCTCCGCCCCCAGCACAGTCTCCCTGGGCGCCCTCTCCACAGTGACCCTGCCCTACCAGTGACGTGACAGTCCCGAGTGCCGCGCAGCTCTCAGTGCGCGGCACTCGGGCCGCTGACCTGGGGTCGATGCCGGAGCCGAGGTGGTGAGCGTTCGGGCGTAGCAGTTCGCTCAGGAGAGCAGTTCCGCCAATGAGGCACCGCCGATGATGCGGGCAAGGTTGCCGTTGTGGTCACTGGCGCTCAGCTGCTGGGCGAGTTCGTCCAGGTCGGCGATTTCACCGTATTTGGCCTGCAGGGCAGTCCGCATGCTCTCGACACGGCCCTTCTCGAGGCCCTTCTCAAGGATCTCGCGGCCCAACTCCGACTGCTCCAGAACGTTGCTCATGCCTCTCCTTCGCAAAGCATTCAGGACCTCGTTTGCCAGGGGACCTCTCACGAGCATACTCAGCTCGATCTGGACCAGCTGTTCCTCGGCCGCGCCGGTTGCTTCGATCCGGTCGACCACCCGTTCGACCAGGTCGGGTGGGGGTTTCTCGGACCATAAGGCGAGCGGCGCCAAGGGGCCGGCCAGGAGCGCCGCGGGGTCCAAGTCGTCGGGGACATTGACCGAGCGGTAGTCGATCTGCACCCGGTCGCGGCGGAACCGGCCCGGGTAGCCGCCGCCCACGGGCCAGAGCACGACCTGGTGGATCCGATGGCCGTCCTGGCGGTATTTGAGCGCCAGCGACGCCCAGTAAGACACCATGCGCTCCTGGAAATCTTCAGTGCGCCGGACCTGGAACTCGAAGTGGTAGATGTCCGTGGGTGCACCGTCGTTGTGGCGGACCAGGAACGTTTTGTCGGTCTGGCGGTTGCGTTGCCGTGGCAATTCGGTCGGCCCGTCGAGAATGACCTCCTCGCCGTTCAGTCTGACGCCGCAGAGTTGGCGTAGGGCGTCTCGCGGATGGGCCTCCAGCAGCGCTTTGTATAGACCGTCGAAGTCGCGAGCCGCTGCTGGCTTGCTGTCGTTCATCGGTTCCCCCTTCCGATTCGAGGGACAGCTTGCCGGACGTGTGACTAGTAGTCAAGCGACTTCTTGTCTCTTGCTCAGAGGCTCTGGTGCCGATCCGCACCGTCCGCTGACAGGTCGTCGACGAAAAACGGTTTGACCGTCGGCTGGAGGGTGGGTTGACTCCGCGGATGCTGGAGATCCGGGAAGTCGACGTGCATGACGATGCGGCGCTGAGGGCCTGGCACGCGGCGGTTCGCGAGGGGGAGAGCGCCGGGCGGGTGGCGCCGCTTGTTTTTACGTACGACTCGATGGCGAACTCGTTTCGCAGCCCCGGGCCGAACACTCGGCGGCTGCCCGTCGCCGCGGTTCAGGATGGTGGGACTGTCGGGGCGCTGCTGATCGACATGCCGCTGCGGGAGGACCTCACTACCGCCGTGGTCGAGATCAACGTGCCGCCTGCGCATCGCGACCGTGGCGTCGGGGAGGCTCTCTGGCAGTGGGCGCGAAGCCGGACCATCGCCGAGGCCCGCCCTGTGCTCAGCGTCGAGATCAACGTCCCGGCGGGCCGGACACCTGCGGACTGGCCCGGCTCCCGTTTCGCCGAGCGGCGCGGTTTCCGCAGCGTCCACGTCGAGGACCACTTCGTGCTCGCACTGCCCGCACCAGTGCCGCCCGCACCCACGCCGGAGGGCTACGAGGTGGTCAGCTGGGCGGGTCTGTGCCCCGCCGACCGGCTGGCCGACCTCGCGGCCATGCGGACGACCATGTCGCAGGACGTGCCGGCCGGGGAAGCGACCCATGAGACGGCAGTGTGGGACGCCGACCGGGTTCGGGTGAACGACGAACGCACGGCGAGGAGCTACCTGTCACTGGTCGCCCTGGTCCGCACGACCGGCGGCGAACCGGCTGGCTACACCCAGATCCTCGTGCCCCGCGAGGACCCCGACAACGCGCTGCAGGAGGACACCTTCGTGGCCCGCAAACACCGCGGCCGGGGTCTGTCCGCGGTGCTCAAGTCGGCCAACCTTTCCCAGCTGGCTGCCCACGGCGGGTCTCGCCGCTTCCTGCACACGTGGACGGGCGAAGACAACACGGCCATGCTGCGCGTCAACCGTAAGTACGGTTTCCAGGCCGTCGAGCGCACCCACACCTACGAGCTGAGCTGAGGCCTCGGCGGGCCCACCGGCCAACTGCCACGGGCGACCCTGAATCCGCGCCGGGCGTAGGAGAGCCGCCGCGGGTGACCGCTTCAGGCGGGGCGTAAGAAGGGGCCACTGCACCGGGCGCAGGAGAGCCGCCGCGGGTGACCGCTTCAACAAGGCCACGACGGGCGACTGGCGACCTGCTCTGGGCGGATGAGTGCCGCCGCGGGCGGCCCAGCTACACCGAGGAATGGGACCGGCGCCCCTCGACGGCAACCTTGAAACGCTTGCCCGGATTGGGGCCCGGGGTGGCAGTGATGCGCAGCGGCCGCTCCGGCTGGGACGGGGTGACCGTCAGCCGGCGCAGCATCAGCGCGATCGTGGCGACGGACAGCACCTCGGTCATCCCGGCGCCCAGGCACGTATGGCTTCCGACCGAGAACGGGGCGTAAACCGAAGCCTTGCGCGCGGACGCGAAATCTCGGTCGATGTCGAAGCGGGCCGGATCGGGGAAATGCTCGGGCAGTTGGTGGGGGACCGAGGTGGCGACCAGAACGCGCCGACCCTTCTCGATGTGGAAGCCCTCGAACTCGAAATCTTTGGTCACCGTGCGGGCGGAGCCCGGCGCCGGCGGATAGACGCGCAATGTCTCCAGGGCCAGGCCTTGGGACGCCGGCATGTGGCGCAGGCGATCGAACGCGAGCGGGCCGTCGTCGGCCTCGGCTGTCACGCGGGCCAGCACGTCGGGATTTTGCAGGAGCGCGTGCAGCATGAAGCTGTAAAGGTAGGCCAGCGTGTTGATGCCCGCGAAGTAGCCCTGCAGGGCCATGCCGGCGCGCACGTCCATCGGGTAGGGCTCGCCGTTCTCGTCCACCGCGTCGAGCGCGCGGTCGAGCAGGTCGCGAGGCCCACCCGTACGGGGGTGGGTGGCTCTTTGCTCGAGGGCGGCGCGGGCGAAGGACAGGATCTGCGCCCGGGCGCGACGATAGGCGGGCCATCTCAGGGTGGCGGCGGGCCACTTGCCGGCGATCGTGACGTCGAGAACCAGCTCGAACGCCGACCGCAGCGTCTCGAACTGGGCGGCGGAGCTCGAACCGGTCAGCGCGATCGACAACTGCGCCGCGGCCAGCCGCTGAAAACGGTCGACCACGGGCAACGCGGGCTGCCCCCGCCACTCGTCGAACAGGCGCTCGCTCTCGGCGACCACATCGTCCCACCGGGCGGCCAGCAGGTCGCGGGACAGGCCGGTGGCGAGCACCTTGCGCAGATGCCGATGCGGGCGGCCGCGCAGCACGTGCACCCGCATGCCGAACTCGCGGTTGAGCCCGCCGAAGCTCTCCTCGCTGGAGAAGACCTCGTCGCCGTGCTCGAGCAGGAACCTGTTGGCCTGCTCGCCGGCCAGGATGACGAACGCCTGGTTGAGCGCGCGCACGCGATAGGCCGGGCCCATCTCGCGATAGGTGTCCACGAAGAACTGCTGGACGTCACCCATCATCCGAAGAGCGTTTCCCAGTACGGGGATTCCGGGCGCGGCGGGTGGCAAGGTCATGCGTACATCTTGGACCGTTGTCGCTATCCGAGCCAGGTCATGCCAGGACCAGGCTCGTCGCCGAGAAGCGTCCTAGCATCGGGCCTATGCACATCGCCTCGTCCGATCACATCCACTCCGGCCGGCGTCACGAGCGACTTCTCGAAGGCGAGCACGACCAGCTCGCGGTCGTCGCTCACGTGGGTCACCCGCCACCGGCTGGTCAGCACGCCCAGCACGCCCTTGCCCCGCCAGGTGAACAGCCCCGTCCCCGCGTCGTAGCGGTCGACACCCACGATCCGCCGGGTCGCGCCCGACTTCGTGCGATAGCTGACCACGTCGCGCAGCACGAGCGAAGAGCCTTCCACTTCCTCGTACGAGAAACGGGGGTGCACCCGCCGTCCGGAGAGCCACATCGGAAAGGTGGTCGCCAGCACGCGCCACTCGCCGGGCAGGGTCGCGCGCAGCAGCGCCTCATCAGCCATGCGTCGCTTTTATGCGAGATCGCCCCCAAGGTCAAGAGCCGGGGCCGGGGTGCGGGGTGCGAGCCCGAGGGCGGGCCGGGCGGTGTGTGCGGCTGAGCAGTCGAGAGCCGTGCGGCGCGCCGTGTGTGCGGATGGGCGGTCATGAGCAGTCGAGAGCCGGCGGCGCGCCGTGTGTGCGGCTGGGCGGTCATGAGCAATCGAGAGCCGTGCGGCGCGCCGTGTGTGCGGGTGGGCGGTCATGAGCAGTCGAGAGCCGTGCGGCGCGCCGTATGTGGGGCTGGGCGGTCAAATGCTGAGGGCCTCCGTCGGGGTCAGGCGGGAGGCGTGGACGGCCGGGCAGACGCCGGCCACGATGCCCACCAGTGCCGAGCCGCCCAGGCCGGCCAGGGTGGCGGGCAGCGGCACGAAGACGGGCCAGGCCTGATGGGTGGCGTAGGCGGCGGTCAGCAGCACCCCGAGGGCGGTGCCGGCGACGCCACCGAGGACGGAGAGCACGGCCGCTTCGGTCAGGAACTGGGCCCGGATCTGGCCGCGGGTGCTGCCCAGGGCGCGGCGCAGGCCGATCTCGGCGCGGCGTTCGAGCACCGAGACGACCATGGTGTTCGCCACGCCGACGCCGCCGACCAGCAGGGCCACGGCGCCCAGGCCGAGCAGCAGCACCGAAAACGTCGCCTCGGTGGCCCGCTTGGCCGCCAGGGCGTCGGACGGGCGGGTGACCCGGACGTTGTCGGGCGCGGCCGGGTCGACCGTGGCCGGCAGGACCCCGCGCACGGCTTCGAGCAGGGATTCCTGGGCCCGTACGTAGATGGTGGTGGGGCGGTTGTCGAAGCTGAGCACCTGGCGGCCGGCCGGCCAGCCGACCAGCACCGAACGGTCGACGTCGGGGGCCAGTGGGATCGGGTCGAGCACGCCGGTCACGGTGAACCAGCGTTTGCCGATGATGACCTGCGGGGCGGGGCCGGTGGCGGGGAGGGTGTCGAAGCCGAGCCGGGTCGCGGCCACTGCGCCCAGCACCACGGCCGGGAAGCCCTGTTCGGCCGGGGTGAGCCAGTGGCCGCTGCGGACCCGGGCGTCGAGGACGGCGAGCAGGTCGGGCTGGGCGGCCCGTACGGTCAGGCCGGAGCCGTCCCGGGGATCGGTGCGGTCGGAGCGGCGGACGATCGCGCCGGTGGTGGCGGTTGCGCTGGCCGCGGTGACGGGGGCGATCCGTTCCACCATGGCGACCGACTCGGTGGGCAGCCCGGCCGCCTCGCCCTCGTGCTGGGCCGGGACGACCTCGAGCAGGTCGACGCCGAGCGCGGCCAGTTGCTCGTCCAGCGCGGCCTGGCTGGAGGCGGGGATGCCGGTCACCATGACCATGGTGGCGATCCCGATCGCGATCCCGAGGGCGGACAGGGCCGCGCGCGTGCGCCGGGTCCGGATGCCGAGCAGACCCAGCTCCAGCAGGTCGAGTGGGTTCATTGGGGGGTCACCAGGCGGCCGTCGAGGATTTGTGCTTGGCGGGGGAGGGCGGCTGCGATGTCGCGGTCGTGGCTGATGAGGGCGATGGTGGTGCCCTCGGCGTTCAGGCGGCGCAGCAGGTCGAGCACGGCCTGGCTGTTGCGGGTGTCCAGGGCGCCTGTCGGCTCGTCGGCCAGGACCAGCGCCGGGCCGTTGACCAGGGCTCGGGCGATGGCCACACGTTGGCGTTCGCCGCCCGAGAGCTGGTGGGGGCGGTGGTCGACCCGGTGGGACAGGCCGACGCGGGCCAGTGCCTCCAGGGCCAGCGGGCGGCGCCTGCGGCGGGGCACACCGGCGTAGAGCAGGCCGGTGGTGACGTTCTCGGTCGCGGTCAGGGCGGGGGTCAGGTGGAACTGCTGGAAGACGAAGCCGAGCCGGCGGGCGCGCAGGTGGGACAGGTGGCGGTCGGAGAGGCGGGCGACGTCCTGCCCGTCGAGGAGCACCGAACCGGAGGTCGGGCGGTCCAGGGTGCCCATGATGTGCAGCAGCGTGGACTTGCCGGAGCCGGACGGGCCGACGATGGCCAGCAGGTCGCCGGGGTCGATGGTGAGCGTGACCCGGTCGAGGGCGGTGACGCCGCCGGGATAGACCATGCTGGCCGAGTGGACGGCGAGCACCGGGGTCATGAGGTCGTCACCACGCGGGTGCCCGCGGTCAGTCCGGTGCCGCTGATCTCGACCAGGCCGCCGGCGAACATGCCGGTCTCGATTGCGACCATGCCGGCCCCCTCGACCTGTACGGCGTAGCCGCCCTCGGCCAGCGCGAGCAGGGCGCCGACCGGTGCCACGAGCACGTCGGCGTGGGTCTCGGCGGGGAATTCGACCTGGACGGGCGCGGCGTCGAGCCGGGCCACCGCGGCCGGCTTGTCGAGCCTGATCGAGACGGTCACCGTGGGTGGGGAGCCGTCTTCACCCGCCCGTACGGTGGTGGCGACCCCGCCGACCCGGCCCGGCACGGTGCGCTCGTCGGGCAGCCGTACGGTGACCTTGTCGCCGCGGTGGATCGAGCCGGCCTCGTCCGGTTCGGCCTGGACGGTGACGACCTTCGCGACCGGGGTGACCGTCATCAGCGGGGCCTCGGCGGCGTCACCGGTCAGCGCGGCCAGCGACTCCACCCGCACCGCGCCGGTCAGCACGGCCACGTCGCCGGGGCCGATCGTGCCGGTGACCGGGAGCCCGATGTCGTCCTGCCAGCGCTTGATCGCGGCGACCAGGGACGCGGTGAGCACGTCCTCGCCGGCCCGGACCTCGACCCACACTAGGGGTCGAGCGGGCGAGGTGGTGGAACGCCGGGTGGGCGAAGCGGCGGCGGACGGCCGGGTGGGCGAAGCGCCGGGAGGCGGGGTGGGTGAAGCGGCGGGCTGCCGCACCCGGTCGCCCGGAGAGTAGCGGCGGCCGACCGAGTAGCCGAGCGCCTTCAAGTTCTCCCGCACGACCCGGACGTCCCGGCCGACCAGATTAGGCTGCGCGAGCGGCCGGAACAGCGGAAGCGTCCCATAGAAAACCGGCACCGCCTGGTCGTTGATCCGGTACAGCGTCTTCCCCCGCGTCATCACCGTGCCCGGCGCCGGCAGCCACGTCACGACACCCGGCTTCCCCCCTTTGACCGGCCGCGCGGTGCCGTACCCGAGCTGCCCGGTCAGCGCGACGCTCGACGTCAGGTCCTGCCGGGCCAGCGCCACGGTGGCCGCCTCAGCCGGGGCAGGAGCGGCCGAGGGTGAGGCCGTGAAGACGTCCCGCCCGAACCAGCCCCCGCCCGCCAGGACGGCCACCACCACGGGAACGGCCCAGATTTTGCGCATGCGGCGCATGATGACCGAACATATTTAGGAACCTGTTAGCCTGCCTCCCGGAATGGTCGGCGGCCCTTATAGTCGTCGCCGTGCGCGCGTATTTGCTGATCGCCGAGGACGATCCCGCTCAGGCCGAGGGGATGCGTCGTTATCTCGTCGCCGACGGCCACGAAGTGGTGGTCGTGCACGACGGGCGGGCCGCGCTTCAGCAGGTCAGGCAGCGCCCGCCCGACCTGCTGGTGCTCGATGTGATGATGCCCGAGCTGGACGGGTTCAGCCTGAGCCGGATTCTGCGCGACGAATCCGAGATTCCCATCCTGATGCTGACCGCCCGTTCCGGCGAGGACGATTTGCTGTCCGGTTTCGACGGCGGCGCCGACGATTACCTGACCAAGCCGTATTCGCCGCGGGAATTGGTGGCCCGGATCCGGGCGCTGCTGCGCCGCAGTCACGGGCGGGCTGACGCCGCCGCCCCGCTGACCGTCGGCGGTCTGGTCGTCGACGCCACCCGGCACGAGGTCCGCCTCGACGGCGCCCCGGTCGAGTGCACGCCCGGCGAGTTCGCCCTGCTGGCCGCGCTGGCCGCCGCCCCGGATCGGGTCTTCACCCGCGCCCAGCTGCTCAAATACACCAACGGCGTGGAGCGCGACTCGGTCGAGCGCAGCGTCGACGTGCACGTCCTCAACCTCCGCCGCAAGATCGAGCCCAATCCGCGCCGCCCGTCCCGGCTGGTCACCGTGTACGGCGTCGGTTACAAGCTCACCGCCGGGCCGGCCTGATGGACGTCCCGCGCGTGCCGCCGTACCGGAGCCTGACTTTCCGGCTGCTCGCCGCCTCGCTGGCCATCGCCGCGGTGGCCGTGCTGGCCACGGCCTGGCTGGCCTCGCAGTCGACCTCGCAGACCATCAAGCAGCAGCTGGGCCGGTCGCTGAGCGAGGACAAGAGCGTCTACGACGAGCTGCTGGCCTACGCCGCCACCCATCAGGACTGGTCGGCCGTGCAGCCCGTCGTGGCCGCGCGCGCCGCGAAGCTGAACCGGCGGATCACCCTGCTGACCGAGGACCGGCAGACCATCGCCGACTCCGCGACCGGGCCCTCGCTCGCGGCCGCCCGCCCGTCCGCGACCGTCGACCCGCTGGCGGTCGACCTGGGCCTGACCGGGCGCACCGGGCGTATCGACCCGCGGATCGTCGGGCCGTACCGGCTGACCGCGGCCGAGCAGCGGACGATGCGCGACCAGCTGGCCGCCGCGCGCTCGTGCCTGGACAGCTTCGGCAGCACGGGCGAGGTCGTCACCGGCGCCCACGCCCGTCCCAAGGTCGTCGTGACCCAGCTCGGCAAGCAGACCGCCACGTGCCCGCTGACCCCGCCGGTGGCCAAGTCGGAGGAGCGTCCGCTGGCCGCGCTGCGCAAGCTCGTCGCGGCCTGCGCCGGCGAGAAGGACGCCGAGCAGGTGGGCATCGCGCCGGACCTGACGGTCATTGTCGTCGACCCGGACCTCGGGCTGGCCGACCGGGACCGGACCGCGCGCGCCGCCGGCTGCCTCGACAAGGCCCGGCGCACCCAGCTCGAGCCGTACGTGGCCCCGCCCGCGCTGCTGTTCGTGACCGATCCTGCCGACCCGGCCGCCGAGCCGGTCTTCCCGCTCTCGCGCGAGAACCTCGTCCGGACGGGCACGGTCACCGCCGTTGTGCTGCTCCTGGCCGTGCTGGTCACCGTGCTGGTCGGGCGGCGGCTGGTGCGGCCGCTGCGCGCGCTGACCGAGGCGGCCCGGCGGCCCGGCGACTACCAGCGGGTGCCCGTCACCGGCCGCGACGAGATCGGCTCGCTGGCGGCCGCGCTCAACGAGCTGGCCGATCGGCGCGAGCAGTCCGAGCAGCAGCGTCAGGCCATGGTCAGCGACGTCGCCCATGAGCTGCGCAACCCGCTGACCAACGTCCGC
The DNA here is from genome assembly GCF_016785085.1 of Paractinoplanes lichenicola. Classification (GTDB taxonomy): domain Bacteria; phylum Actinomycetota; class Actinomycetes; order Mycobacteriales; family Micromonosporaceae; genus Actinoplanes; species Actinoplanes lichenicola. The sequence goes on along the minus strand of NZ_JAENHO010000001.1, from coordinate 133,941 downwards.
ACCTGGCTCGAGGCGGTGCGCGACGGGCTGGCCACCGTGGACGGCCCGGTGCTGACGCTGCTGCAGGACCAGACCGCCCAGCTGCAGCACATCGTCGACGACCTGCGGGATCTCGCCGCCGCCGACGCGGGCACGCTGCGCATGCACCCCGAGCCCACGTACGTCAACGACACCGTGGACCAGGTGGCCGACGCCCACCTGCCCAACGCCGCCACCGCCGGGGTGCGGCTGGTCACCGAGCACGACGGCGATCCCGTGGTGACGGTGGACCCGGTGCGGCTGCGGCAATTGGTCGGCAACCTGCTGTCCAACGCGATCAGGCACAGCCGTACGGGCGGCACGGTCACCGTCCGTACGGGGGTCACGAACGGACGGCTGGCGATCGCGGTCGCCGACACCGGGGAGGGCGTCGCCCCCGACGATCTGACCCGGGTCTTCGACCGGTTCTGGCGGGCCGACGAGTCACGTTCGCGCAGCACCGGGGGCAGCGGTCTCGGCCTGCCGATCGCCCGCCAGATCGCCACGGCCCACGGCGGCGACCTCACCGTGACGAGCGAATCGGGCGTGGGCACCACCTTCACGGTCACCCTGCCCGCTTAGGTCCTGTTTCGTAGTTGGGGTGGGTGCGAGGCCGGGTCCAGATTTCGTCTGGTGGTGGCCCGGGGAAGCCTGGCTCCCGGTGTTGGAACCTGGCTTTCGCGGGACGCCGCCAGGCGGGATCTGGGCCCTGCCGCAGCCCCGCCCCAACTGCGAAACAGGGCCTAGCCCCGGCTACCCTGCCCGGCATGACGATGCCCACGCAGAACGACGTGCTCGGCTATTTCGACACGCTGTCGAACTGGGGGCGGTGGGGCGACGACGACGAGCTCGGCACGCTCAACCTGATCACCGACGACGTTCGGGTGGCGGCGGCACGCGCGGTGCGTCACGGGCGGAGTGTGTCGTGTGCGTGGGAGGTCACCGCGCCCGGCGATCTGGAGAGATCAACCACCACGTGCCCGTACGCGGTGAAGATGCCGGGCGCCGAGCAGATGCCGGCCCGGTTCCACGCCGACGAGCGCTGGGGCTTCACGAACGAGCGGCTCGGCATCGCGTACCACGGCAACACCATCACCCACCTCGACGCGCCCTGCCACATCTTCTGGGACGGCCGCATGTACAACGGGCGCCCGCATTCGATGGTCGACGCCGAGACGGGTTCGGCGTGGGCCACCGTCACCGCGGCGGCCGCCGGGATCGTCACGCGAGGTGTGCTGCTGGATGTCGCGGCGGTTCGCGGGGTGCCGTGGCTCGAGCCGGGGCAGGGCGTGTTCCCGGCCGACCTCGAGGAGGCCGAGCGGCGCCAGGGCGTACGGGTGGGCTCGGGTGACGCGGTGCTGTTGCGGACGGGCCGTGGCCGGGTGCGCGACGAGGCGAGCGGTTTCGACCAGGCCGGCTGGCACGCGTCCTGCCTGCCCTGGCTGCATGAACGGGGGGTCGCGCTGATCGGCGCCGACACCCCGCAGGACGTGCAGCCGTCGGGCTACGCGGGCGTGCTGATGCCGGTGCACGCGGTGAGCCTGGTCGCGATGGGCCTGTGGATGCTCGACAACTGCGACCTGGAGGCCTGCGCGGCGACGGCGGCCGAGTTGGGACAGTGGGACTTCCAGCTCGCCGTCGCGCCGCTGCGGCTGGCCGCCACGTCGGGCAGTCCGGTGAATCCGATCGCCACCTTCTGAACCCGGACGCGGTAAGCCGCGCCGTCCGGACGATCGGTCGGTTGATTCGCGGACAAAAGGGTACTAATTGGAGTTTTGCGTGGTTGATTCTTCCTGGTCGCACCGTCGCGGCCATCGTTGAGGAAGAGAGCCACATGCGCATCACTAAAGCCGCCGTCGTCACCGCAGTGCTGCTCGGCGCGGGCGGGCTCGTCGCGGTGAGTCCCGCCGTTCAAGCAAGCCCGCCCGCAGTCGCCGGCCTGTCGCCCGAGCTGCAACGCCTGCTCGATCAGGTCGGCCGGCACGTCTCGCTGCGCGCGTTGGCGGCCGACGGCACCCTGGCCGGGCTGCAGCGGGCCACCCGGACGGCCGATCCGAGCAGTCTCGACCTCACCGCCGAGGAGGCCGACCGGCCCCGGTCCGGCAAGGTCGGCACGCCGGGCAAGACGTTCGACATGGCCTGGTTCGAGCGCAACCTGCGGGCCGCGCTGGCCGGCAGGACCGTCGGGTACGCGTATTCGATCGGCAAGAACGGCCAGCTGGACCGGCAGGCCGGGGTCGGCTTGGCGCGGGTGGCGCCGGACAACCCGGTCACCGCCCAGTCGGCCACCAAGGCGATGACCATCGCCAGCGTCAGCAAGCCGGTCACCACGGCGGCCGTGCTGCGCCTGCTGGAGCAGAAGAAGATCTCGGTCGACAGCGGGATCGGGCCGTGGCTGCCGTCGGCCTGGAAGCGCGGCGCCGGCGTCGACAAGATCACGTTCCGGCAGCTGATGACGCACACCAGTGGCCTGCTGCAGAACTACCAGACCGCCACCGGCACGACCGGCGGCAAGTCGACCGGCTCGTGGGACAACATCCGCATCGCGATCGGCCAGGACTCGGGGTCGAAGGGCTTCAAGTACGCGAACATGAACTTCAGCATCTTCCGGATCATGGTGCCGAAGATCGCGTACGGGGTGGATCTGAGCCCGCAGTACGACGCGCCGCCGGCCAACGTCACCGCGGCGCAGATCGACTACCTGACCGGGATCGTTTTCCTCGGTTACCTCAAGCCGGTCCTCGAGCTGGCCAAGGCCTCGGTGGGCTGCGCCAACTCCGATCCCAACCCGACCAAGCTGTACGCGTTCCCGACCGGCGGCCAGGCCGGCTGGGGCCCGGCCGACTACACCACCGGCTGCGGCGGCTACGGCTACAACATGTCCGCCAACGGGATCACCTCGTTCCTGTCGCACATCCGCTACACCGACAAGGTGATCTCGGCGGCCGCGCGCAAGCTGATGGTCGACGAGAACGTCGGCATGTATTCGTACACCGGCGCCTACGGCACGTACCACGGCCACAACGGCGTCTGGGCGCAGTCCGGCAACCGGGGGATGCGCAGCTGCGCCATGTCGTTCCACATCCACGTCGACGCGTCGCTGCTGGTCAACAACCGCGGCGACTACCCGAGCCCGTGCGCGGTCCTGCTCGACGCGTTCGACAACGCCTGGCACTGACGAGCGGCGCACGCTAAAGGGTTCCTGACATCAGTGTGTGAAGGTGCGCGCCATGTCGCACAGAACCCTGCTCAGTTGCCTTGTCGTCGTCACGCTGTTCGCCGCCGGGTGTGCCGGCGGGGGCACCGAAGAGGTGCCCGGCGTCGCCACCCTGCAGTCGGCGGCGCCGGTCGCACCGTCCACAGTCGCCGCGCCACGACCGGTGTTCCCGTTCGACGCGAGCGACGACGACCGCCTGGCGATGGCCAAGCCGTGGGAGGACTGCCTCGTCCGCAAGGGTGGCGCGAAGTTCAAGGGCAACGCCGAGGTGCTCATCGTCAAGGGCGGCGTCTACACCGAGGACGCGCGCGAGAAGGCCGTCTACAAGGCCTGCGAGCCCCAGCAGCCGGAGACGTACGAGGAGCACCAGCGGCGCACCGACCTCACGACGTTCAGGGACAACCAGCGTAAGTGGTACAAGTGCGCCCAGGACGCGGGTTACCGGCTGACCGCGCCCGACCCCGGCACCGGCGAGTTCGGCCTCACCGAGGTCGGCCCGAACGGCGACTACAACTCGCCCAAGATTCAGGAGTGCCGCCGCAAGGCCTTCGCGGGCTGACTACCATCCTCGGATGCTGCTCGTCCCGCACGATGTTCTGCGTCCCCGCCAGCCTGATGAGCACTTCGCCGAGGAGGCGGCCGCCGCGCCGGTCGTGGGGCTGGTCGACCACGACGCGCTCGCGGCGGGTGACGCCGAGCGGGCGGTCGCGCGGGTGCCGGCGTACGGGGAAGCGGTTGTCTATCGCGGGTGGATGCTCAGTTCCTTCGCGTACGCCGGGTTCGCCGCGGCCCTGGCCACCAAGGGGCTCACGCTGCGGACCGGCGCCGCGGAGTACCGAAGGGCGCACGAGTTGCCGGGCTGGTACGACGCGCTGGCCGCGTTCACGCCGGAGACGCGCTGGACGAGCGGCGACGGCCGGGACGCGTTCGAGGCGGCCCGGGCGGCGCTGGGGGAGGGGCCGGCGGTGCTGCGCGACTACACGAAGTCGATGAAGCACCACTGGGACGAGGCCGCGTACATCCCCGATCTGGCCGACGCTTCACGGGCGTGGAAAGTCGCCCAGCGGATGCGTGAACTGCGCGACGACGAGTTCACGGGCGGCTTCGTGTTGCGGCGCTTCGAGAAATTCGAGCAAGCCGAGGCCCGTACGTGGTGGGTCGGCGGGACGTGCCGGCTGGTGACCGCCCATCCGGACACCCCCGACGACTTGCCGCCGCTGGAGCTGCCGGCCGGGTTGGCGGACGCCGTGGCCGGGCTCGCTCTGCCGTTCGTCACCGTCGACCTGGCCCGCCGGGCCGACGGCGTGTGGCGCGTCATCGAGCTCGGCGACGGGCAGGTCAGCGATCGCCCCGCGACCACCGCGGCCGCCGATCTCGTCGCGATGGCGCTGGACAAAAATTAGGACCCCCGGGTCGTGGCGGGCACGAATCTCCGAACTACAAGCCTGTTCTTCGCTCTCCGATCTTGCCGCTGAGCTGCACGAACATCATGGTGGAAAGAGCGGCCCGGCCGGTGGCAGCAATGCGGCAGAACTGGATAGCCATCCGCACCCACCGCCGGGCCTGGTCCATGTGCTAGACGTGACGCATGCGAATCCTGGTGCTGGGCGCGACCGGCAATGTGGGCCGAGCGGTCGTGGCGGCCGCTCTCGCCGCCGGACACGAGGTGCGTGCGGTATCGCGTGGCGGCGGCGACCTGCCGGAGGGTGCCGATGGCTACGTGGGCGACCTCGACGACGCGTCCACCCTCACACGAGCGGTCGACGGCGTGGAATCCGTCTTCACCCTGGCCGGGTACGGCGGCCTCGCCGAGACGTTGACCGACGCGGGCCGGGCCGGGGTCCGGCGGGTCGTCCTGCTGTCGTCGTCGTCCGCGCCGTCGGGCAAGCGGGACAACGCGGTCGCCAAATATCACCTCGAGTCGGAGGACTCCGTCCGGGCGTCGGGTCTCGAGTGGACGATCCTGCAGCCCAACGCCTTCATGTCCAACGCGTTGCGCTGGCGGCCGCAGATCCTGGCCGGCGAAGTGATCCGGGAGCCGTTCGGCGACGTCGCGTTGTCCGTCGTCGACCCGGCCGACATCGCCGGGGTGGCCCTGCTCGCCCTGACCAGTGCCGATCACCACGGACGGTATTACCGGCTCAGCGGGCCCGAGGCGCTGACCGCGGCCGAACGGGCCGAGATTCTGGGTGCCGCGCTCGGTCGCGCGCTGACGGTGGAGGTGCCGTCCGACGAAGAGGCTCGCGAGGGGGTTCCCCCGGCCTACGCCGACGCGTTCCACGAGTTCTATCGGGGTGGCCTGATCGACGAGACCACCGTGCACCCGACCGTTGAGCAGCTGCTGGGGCGGCCGCCCGCCGCGTTCGCCGACTGGGCGGCGGCGAACAGCCATCGGTTCGCCGAATGAGGGCGCGACCAAAAAGGCCAAAACGACCTTCGCGACCGTAAGAGTGACCTGCGCCACTGTTGGCAGCAGCATCGGCGCATGCGGACCAGACACAGCCGGATTCTCGCCGCGATCGCGGTCGCGGGCCTGCTTCTCGCGGGTTGCCAGAAGGACACCGCGGGCGGCGGCAACGCGTCCGGGGCGGTCGACTACCCGAGCAAGACGCTGCAGCTGATGGTGCCGGCCGCGCCCGGCGGGGGCTGGGATCTGACGGCCCGCACGATGCAGAAGGCGATGACCGACGACAAGCTGGCCACCAAGCCGGTCGAGGTCTACAACGTCACCGGGGCCGCGGGGACGATCGGGCTGGCCCAGCTCGTCAGCAAGAACCGCGGCGACGCGCACCACCTGATGGTGATGGGGCTCGTCATGGTGGGCGGCGTGGTGGCCAACAAGTCGCCGGTCAAGCTCGACCAGGTCACCCCGATCGCGACGCTGACCGCCGAGCAGGAGGTCGTCGTCGTCCCGGCCAACTCCAAATACACGACGCTCAAGCAGCTCATGGACGACGCCAAGGCCAACCCGGCCTCGATCAACTGGGGTGGCGGGTCGGCCGGCGGCACCGACCAGATCCTCGTCGGGCTGCTGGCCAAGGCGGCCGGGGCCGACCCCAAGGCGATGAAATACGTCGCCTACTCCGGCGGCGGCGAGGCCAAGGCGGCCCTGCTCGCGGGCGACCTGACGGCGGCCGTGTCGGGGCAGAGCGAGTTCAAGGACCTGGTCGCGGCCAAGAAGGTGCGCGCGCTGGCCGTCTCCGGGGCCACCGGCGTCGACGTGGGGGAGGGCAAGCCCGCGCCGACCATCAAGGAGCAGGGCTTCGACGTCGACCTGATGAACTGGCGCGGGGTGGTGGCGCCGCCCGGCATCAGCAACGGGGACAAGGCCGCGGTCACCGCGTTCGTCGACAAGCTGCACGGCTCGGCCGGGTGGACGGCCGCGATGAAGGCGCAGGGCTGGGAGGACTTCTACAAGAGCGGGGACGAGGCGTCGGCCTTCTTCGCCAGCGAGAACGAGCGGATCACGACGGTCCTGACCGACATCGGGCTGGGCTAGATGACGGTCCGCACCGAGCCGGGCCGCCGCTGGAATTCCCAGACACTTCTGGCGGCGGCCCTTCTCATCGTCGGCGGGCTGCTGCTGTGGTCGGCGGTGCGCGCCGAGGGCGACTTCGGCCTGCAGGGACCGCGCCTGGCCCCGGTTGTCATAACGTCAGCCTGGGTGGTGGCGGCCGCAGTCCACTTGATCATGCAGCTGCGGCCCCGGCCCGAGGCGCAGGAGGAGGCGCGGGCAGGCGAGGAACATGAGCCAGACAGGCCCGGCTGGCTCGCCCCGCTAGGCGTCCTGGCCGCCCTGGCCGGCTTCGCGATCGCTTTGGAATACGCCGGATTCGTAGTCTCGGCCGCCCTGTTCACGGTCGTCACCGCTCGCGTCCTCGGCAGCCGAAACCTGCTCCGCGACGTGATCGTGGCGATCGTCCTGCCCATCGCGATCTACCTCAGCTTCACCCGCCTGCTCGACATCTTCCTGCCGGCGGGGGTGTTCCCGCTGTGAACGTCTTCGGCGACCTGCTCTCCGGCTTCGGCACCGTCCTGCAGCCGGAATACCTGCTCTTCGCGGCCATCGGCGTCACCCTCGGCACCTTCGTCGGCGTGCTGCCCGGCATCGGCCCCGCGCTCACCATCGCGCTGCTGCTGCCGGTCACGTTCAGCCTGGACGACCCGATCGGCACGTTCATCATGTTCGCCGGCATCTACTACGGCGCCATGTACGGCGGGTCCACCACCTCGATTCTGCTCAACACCCCGGGCGAGTCGGCGTCGGTGGCCACGGCCATCGAGGGTTATCAGATGGCTCGCCGGGGACGGGCCAAGGCCGCGCTGGCCACGGCGGCGATCGGCTCCTTTGTGGCCGGCACGATCTCGACCCTGCTGCTGAGCCTGTTCGCGCAGCCGGTGGCGAAGCTGGCCACGACGTTCCGGGCGGCGGACTACTTCGCGCTGGCGCTGCTGGCCATGGTGGCCGTCACGGCGTTGGTGGGGCGTTCCCTCGTACGGGGTCTGCTGTCCTTGATCTTCGGTTTGTTCCTCGGGGTGATCGGCATCGACGGGCTGACCGGCCAGGCCCGCTTCACGTTCGGCACGATGGAGCTGCTCGAGGGCATCGACGTCGTGGTGGTGATCGTCGGGTTGTTCGCGATCGGCGAGACGCTGTTCGTGGCGAGCCGGATGCGCAGCCTGCCCGAGCACATCACGCCGCTGGAACCGGGGTCGAGCGGCAAAGGCTGGCTGACCCGCGACGACTGGCGGCGCTCGTGGGGTCCGTGGCTGCGCGGCACGGCGGTCGGGTTCCCGTTCGGGGCCCTGCCCTCCGGCGGCGCCGACGTCCCGACGTTCCTGTCCTACACGTACGAGAAGCATCGGGCCAAGAACAGGGCCGAGTTCGGCAAGGGCGCGATCGAGGGGGTCGCCGGCCCCGAGGCGGCCAACAACGCGGCGTTCTCCGGCGTACTGGTGCCGCTGTTGACCTTGGGCATCCCGACCTCGGCCACGGCGGCGGTGATGCTGGCGGCGTTCCAGATCTTCAACCTGCAGCCCGGCCCGCAGCTCTTCGACCGCTCGCCCGAGCTGGTGTGGGCGCTGATCGCCTCGCTCTACGTCGGCAACGTGCTGCTGCTGGCCCTGAACCTGCCGTTGATCCGCGTGTGGGTCAAGGTCCTCCAGATCCCCAGACCCATCCTGTACGCGGGGATCCTGGTCTTCGCCACGCTCGGTGTCTACGCGTCGACGGGCAGCGTCAACCAGGTCTTCATCGCGTACGGGATCGGGGTGATCGGCTTCGGGATGCGGCACTTCGACTTCCCGATCGCGCCGGTGATCCTGGGCCTGATCCTCGGGCCGATGATGGAGCTGCAGTTCCGCCGGGCGCTGCTGGTCTCCAACGGCGACCTGACCGTCTTCGTGACTCGCCCGCTGACCGCGATCCTGCTCGGACTGGTCGTCGTGGCGCTGCTCGTGCCGTATCTGCCGCGGATCGTGGCCCGGCTGCGGGGCCGCTCCACCGACACCAAGCGGCTGACCTTCGCGGAGGAGGATTGAAACTAGGTGACGCCCAGCCGGTTGAGGACGCGCGCCACCCGTTGGCTCTCGTCTGCGATGAACCGGCGGAAGTCGTCACCGGCCAGATAGGCACCCGTCCAGCCGAACCGGTCGCGGGCCCCCACCCAGTCCGCGGATGCTTCCACCTCCGCGAACAGCGACCGGATCGCCTCGGCGTCCCTCGCCGGCAGTCCCGGTGGCGCGATCAGCCCGCGCCAGTTGCCGACGACGACGTCGAGCCCGGCCGAGCGTACGGTCGGCACCGCCAACCGGCCGACCGTACGCTCGCTGGTCACGGCGAGGGCCCGCAGCTGTCCCGACTCGATCTGGTCGGCGTATTCGCTCAGCCCCGACAGCGCGAACGCCACCTGGCGGCTCAGGATCGCGGCCAGCAGGTCGCCGCCGCCGTCGTGCCGGGTGTAGGCCACGCGGGCCGGGGAGAGACCGGCCGCCTCGGCGAACAGCATCGCGGCCAGATGGTCGGGGCCGCCCACGGCCGAGCCGCCGCCCACGCGCAGGCCGGGATCGGCGCGCCAGGCCTCGACGAGCTCGTCCAGGCTCCCGTACGGGGAATCGCGTGTCACGACGACGATGGCCGGCTCCTGCACGAGGCGGCAGACCGGTGTGGTGCTCGGCAGGACGGGCGGCTGACCGGCAGCCAGCTCGGCGCCGACCAGACCGAGGCCCATGAGCATGACCAGGTGGCCGTTGCCGTGCTCGTAGGCCAGCCGGCGCAGCCCGACGACGCCGCTCGCGCCGGGCAGGTTGAACACCTCGACGCCGCGCGCGACGCCCGACGACTCCAGCGCGCGGGCCAGCACCCGGGCCGTGATGTCGTAACCGCTGCCGGGCGGATTGGGCGCCATCAGCCGCAGGTCGTCGCGGGGCCGGGCGCAACCGGCGAGGGCCGCGGCCAGCGCGGCGCTCAGCATCGTCCGCCTTCGCACCGTTTACCCCCTTGCGTTCACCGCCCGGAAACATTGTGCTGTGGACGGTCCCACACTCGGCAAGGAGGCGTCACGTGCGGCATCGACTGTCGTTCGCCGGTCAGCTGTTGTTGCTGCAGCTGGCCATCGTCCTGCTGGTCGTCGGGGCCGTCGCCGCGGTGTCGATCGCCGAGGCCGACGCGTCGTTCCGGCGGGTCGAGGGGGAGCGGCTGCGCTCGGTCGGCGAGAACACGGCGATCAACCGGACCGTACGGCTGGGGTTGGACAACCCGCTCGGCCGCGAGGCGCTCGAAACCGTCGCCGAGAGCGCCCGGGCCGTCTCCGGAGCCTCGTACGTGGTGGTGGCCGACGCCGCCGGCATCATCGTGACCGGCCCCGACGCCGGCCGCGCGGCGCCGATGGGGGAGAGCACCGGCCTGACCGGACGGTCGTGGGTCGGCGTGATCACCGACGGCGCCAAGTCGCTGGCCGCGCACGTGCCGGTGCTCGACGAGCGGACCGGCGCGTTCATCGGGCTGATCATCGTCGGGCGCACCTATCCGACCCTGGTCGAGCAGCTCGGCACGGCGGTCACGAACCTGGTGACGTACCTGGTGCTCGGCATCGCCCTGGGCGTCGGGGGCTCGCTGCTGCTGGCCCGGCGGGTCAAACGGCAGACCCTGGGCCTGGAACCACGCGAGATCGCCGGGCTGGTCGAGCACCGCGAGGCCATGTTGCACGGCATCAAGGAGGGCGTGATCGGCACCGACTCGGCGCATCGGGTGACGCTGGCCAACGACGAGGCGATCCGGCTGCTCGGCATGCCCACCGACCTGGTCGGCCGCTCGCTGGAGGAGCAGCGGCTCGAACCGGCCCTGCTCGACGTGCTCACCGGCCGCTCCGAGGGCGTCGACCAGGTGGTGCTGAGCGACGACCGGGTGGTGGTGCTCAACCGGCAGCCGGTGGTGATGCGCGACCGTACGGTCGGGTCCGTCACCACCCTGCGCGACCGCACCGAGCTGACCGCGCTGCGCCGCGAGCTCGACGTCAGCCGGCACACCACCGACACGTTGCGCGCGCAGGCCCACGAGTTCGTCAACCGGCTGCACACCATCGCCGGGCTGGTCGAGCTGGGCGAGCACGACGAGGTGGTCCGCTACATCACGCGCACGAGCGAGCTGCACGAGAGCCTCGACCGCGAGGTGACTCAGGTCGTACGGGACACGGCTTTGGCGGCGCTGCTGATCGCCAAGGCCAGTCTCGCGAGCGAGCAGGGGGTGACGCTGTCGATCGGCGAGGGCACCGACCTGCCGCCCGTCGACGACCGGCTCTCGGCCGACCTGGTCACGGTGGTGGGCAACCTGATCGACAACGCCTTCGACGCGCTCGCGCCGGGCGGGTCCATTGCGGTGACCGTACGGGAGGAGGGCGGCGAGGTGGTGGTGACGGTGACCGACAGCGGGCCGGGGGTGGCGCCCGACCTGGCCGAGCGGGTCTTCCAGCAGGGCTACAGCACCAAGGACGCGCAGCAGGGGCATCACGGGCTCGGACTCGCGATGATCCGGCTGATCTGCGTGCACCGCGGGGGGAGCGTACGGGTGTCGGGGTCGACTTTCACGGCCCGGTTGGGGGCGTCGTCGTGATCCGGGTGCTGGTGGTGGACGACGACTTCATGGTGGCCCGGATCCATCGGGGGTACGTCGATCGGGTTCCGGGTTACACGACGGTCGGCACTGTGCACACGGGGACTGACGCGCTGGATCAGGTGGCTACGCTGCGGCCGGATCTGGTGCTGCTGGACATCTATCTGCCTGATCTGAGCGGGCTCGAGGTGCTCAAGCGGCTGCGTGCGGGCGGGGACGGGCCCGACGTGCTGGCGGTGACGGCGGCCCGGGACGTGCAGACCGTGCGGACGGCGCTGCACGGGGGAGTCGTGCACTACCTGCTCAAGCCGTTCACCTTCGACGTGCTGCGGGACCGGCTCGAACGGTACGCGGCGGCGTACGGGCGGCTGGCTTCGTCGGCCGATGTGGACCAGGCCGACGTCGACGACCTGTTCGTGGCCTTGCGGACCACGGCGGCGCCGCTGCCCAAGGGGCTTACCGCCGATACTTCGGGGCTGATCGCGGACGCTATGCGGGCCAGCGACGGTGACCTGTCGGCGGCGGAGTGCGCCGAGCGGATCGGGTTGTCACGGGTCAGCACGCGGCGCTACCTGGAGCATTTCGTCGCGGCGGGAAAGGCGGAAGTGCGTTTACGGTACGGGTCGGCGGGGCGCCCGCAGCGGCGGTATCGCTGGGTCGGGTAGTTGGCGGCGCGTTCTACCTTGAAGACGTGACGAACGGCAACGACGATCGCCGGAACGCTCCACCCGCCGACCCCTGGCTGGAGACGGCACCCACTTCACCGCTCGGTTCTTTCCCGTACGCGGAAACGCTCTTCGACGCCCCACCGGCGCAGCGAAACCGGCGCTGGTGGTGGTTCGCCCTGGTTGCGCTGGCCCTGGTGGGTTGTGTCGGCGGGCTGTTGCTGAACCCGTTCTCCGGCTCTCCTTCGACAGAGGCCACCGCTCCTCCCACCTCGGCCACCGCCGCTCCCACGTCGGCCGCTGCTTCTGCCTCGGCCGCCGCTGCCCCGGCCCGGGTCACGGCCAAGAACGTCACGCGGCCGCCCGCCGACGAGGTCGTCTATCTGGTCACCTCGACCAACAAGGGCGACGTAGCCAGCGTCTCCTACACCGACCAGGACCGCGACATCATCCGCAAGGGCGAGGTCAAGCTGCCTTGGCGCCACACCTTCCGGATCACCGGCGACAAGCCCCCGCTGGTGATCGTGGCCCAGCGCAAGCAGGGCGGCACCGGCCCGGTCACCTGCTCGATCACCTTCCGCGGCAAGGAACTGTCGAACGCCGTCCAGCGCGGCCGCTACGCCTCGCCGCAGTGCTCGGGCTAGAAGTCGGCGCTGGCCTTGGCCGTGACGGGCGGGATGCCGATCTCCTCGACCGGGATGACGACCGACGGTTCACGGGTCAGCCGGGCGGCGGTGATGCTCTCGAGGCGGAACCACTTGATGACCCCGCCGGCGCGCCCCACTAAGAACCACGACCCATCCGTACGGGCGAGGAAGACCGGGTCGACCCGCACGTCGTCCACGACCAGCACTCGTCGTTCGTGGAGCGCGCGCTCGACCGTACGGCGGATGCGGGCGTCACTCGGCGGGTCGGTGTAGTCGATCCAGACCCGATCGTTGACCAGGGTGGCCCGCTTGCGGGCCTGAGTGTCCATCACGCTCAGGGCCTTGACCAACGCCGCCCGGGCATAGCCGTCGAACGGCTGCCCCCGATGCGCAGCCACGGCGGCGGCCAGCCCCGCAACCTCGGCATCCGTGAAGTTGATCGGCGGCAGGGTGGCGGCCTTGTCGACGACGTAACCCCCGCCCGGCCCCGGCCGCGCCCAGACCGGGAAACCACCCTGCTGCAGGGCCGCGATGTCCCGCTTGATCGTGCGCGTGCTGACCTCGAACACTTCAGCCAGCCGCTCGGCGGTACGCCCGGCGGGGCCGGCCCTGCGCAGCTCCTCGCGCAACGCGTACAGCCGATCGGTGCGGTTCATCGGCAAATAGTGACATGACGGTGACATCAGTGCCCAAGAGGATGGTGGGCATGAGCATCCTTTTCCTCAGCGGCGCCGGCCTCCCGTCCTGGATCTGGGACGACGTCCGAGCCCAGCTGGCCACCGGCTCCCGGGTCGCCGCCCGGCCGGCCTCGCTCGAGGGCGCCGGGCTGCGCGACTACGCCGAAGCCGCACTGGCCTCCGCGCCCGAGGGCCGCTTCGCGATCGTCGCCCACTCGGCCGGCGGCGTTGTCGGCGCCGAGGTCGTTCGACTGGCCCCCGAGCGGGTCAGCGGCTTCCTGGCTGTGTCGGCGGTGATCCCCCGGCCCGGCGGCTCGTTCCTGTCGTCGATGCCGGCGCCGAACCGCTGGGTGCTCAGCGCGGTGATGCGGCTGGCCGGGACGCGACCGCCGGCCTCGGCCATCCGCGGGGGTCTCGCGCACGGCCTCGACGGCCAGGTCACCGAGCGGCTCATCGCCGACTTCGTCCCCGAGCCGGCCGCGCTCTATCGGGACCGAGTCGGCGACCACTCGTGGAGCGGTCCGCGCGGCTACGTCTTCACCGACCGGGACCGCGAGCTGCCGCTCGCCGTGCAACGCCGCTCAGCCCAGCAGAAGGGCGGCGCCTCCTACCACCTGAACACCGGCCACCTGCCGATGCTGGAGAACCCTAAGGCTTTGGCGGATCTGATTAATCAGTTCCTCGCGGTAGAGAACACGCCGGAAGCTTTTTGACCGCGCCTTCCGTTGCTCGTCCCGCCCTTACCGAGAAATCAAACCTGTCCACAGCGGAGCTTCATGGAAACCCGCGCTGCCGACAACTCGGGCCGTAGCTTGACGGCGAGGTAGTGGTTTGTTCGTAAGTTGGGCACCAGATGTCGCCGAGTTCGGCGCCACGAAGATCTAACCTATCGTGTTCGCAAGTTTGGGCCCTGCCAGTGGGACTTGCTCCCGCTTCGTCGGCCGGCGCCTCGTTCACGCACGGTGAGGTCATCTGAGGTAGTGCACGCCTTGTCTGCGGCAGATCCGGATGTCGTGCAACATCGACCGGGGACTCAGCGAGCATCCTTACACGCTTCATGTAACAAGTGTTGTTACAGTTCCCTCGTCGCCGCGAAAGCCATTCGAGAATGGCATGATCTTTTGTTGGTGGGCAATATGGGAGGCGGGGATAATTGTTGGCATGCGGTACCAGCAGCTTTCCTTTTTCACCCGGCCGGTGACTGCTGCGATGCGGGATCGTACGAAAAAGCGGAACTATTCTCCGTCGGGGGATGAGTTTCGCCGTGAGCACGCGCGTCAGAGGCGGTGGGGCCTCGCCCGGCGGCACGGGTGGAAGTTGTGCCGGTCGCAGGGCTGTTCCGAACGGTGCGCCGAGCTGGGCCTGCATGACCAGGTCGCGGCGATCCCGCCGCTGATCTGGCCGGAAGGGGCCAGCTGCGCACGACCGTCAGCGCCGGCGCCGGGCGCAGACGTCGCGGCGGTGCGCCGCACGAACCAGACCGCCGAACCGGCCGTCGCGGCAGCCGGTGATCACGACCGGCAGTGCGCTGCGCCGCGTTCGGCGGATCAACCGGTTGCCGCTGGTCAGGTGTCCGCTGCCTCGCTTGCACAGCCAACGCCCAGCAACACTCCCGCGCGCATAACGCAAGCCGCGCCCGTCACGCGGGCCGCACCCGCACTCCAAGATGCGTCGTCGGCTTCAAGCGAGGCCGCAACCTACAAGACTGTCACCCCAGCCGCCCAGCAGCAGCGCGATGAGAGGGCCGAGGGTGTTCTGCATGATGACGGCCGAGCGCAAGCCATACTCGCGACTCAAGCCGGACGTGCGAGCCCGGTGCACAGCGCCCGCCGACCCGCTCCCGCGAACCGAGCCAGTCTCACGCGCCAGAACCGCGGCCACCGGCCGAAACCGAACCATGATGACCAGCCGGCACTATCAACAACTACGCGACGCCGACACACCGACCGAACCCGAAACGCACCATTGAATCACCGACGTCGCCCACCAAACAGCAGAAAACAACACGCTCGACAAAAGCAGAAACAAACGCAGCGCACCCACGCAACGGCCTCAGGATAGAGCACCCGGAATGGCTCGCGCCGATATGACCAAGACACGCTCATCGGCAGATCCGCGTATTCGCACTCAGAGTGGTTTCACGATCGCGTGCCCGTAGCGTGAGCGGCTCCAGGTGGACCGTCGGGCGCCAGCCTGTGATGCCGGTTCTCACGGACGTCGTGGCGGGCAGTATCGCCAAAGTGGTGCCTAAAGTCGCGAACATCTGGTGCCCGATGTGGCTCTGGCGCCAAGGTGGCTTGCCGCTCGTCTCTGCGGGCGGGGGAGGCGGTGGCTGCTCAGCGACCTTGACAACTCGGACGAACGGCCAGGCGGTGGTGTGAGGGCTGACCCGAACGCGGCGTTCAGCGGGTCTGTGTCGGAGGCGGCTGGGGTTACGCCGCGGTTGGTGCGTCCTCGTCGTAGGCGGCTGGGGTCACGCCGTAGACCAGGCGCAGGATGGCGTCGGTCAAGGTGTCGAGCAGTTCGTCCTCGTTGTGGGCGCCGGGATTCGCGTACGCGTCGGCGAACGTGATGCTGCGCAGGTTGACGGCCATCTTGGCGATCAGGTCGGGCGGGCCGGGCACCGTGCGGCCGGCCTGCGCGTCGCGTTCGATGCGCTTGCTGAACAGCGTGCAGCCCTGGTCGATCAGCCGGTCGCGGACGTGTTTGACCTCGGGGCCGGGGTCGGGCGTGATGAAGGCCTCGCGCAGCCAGCGGCCGTCGGCCTTCCAGCGGGCCAGCCCCGCGGTCAGGCCCCGGCGCAGCGCGTCGCGGTCGATGCCGTCGGCGGCGAGCCATTCGGCCATCTCGAGGTCGGCCTCGGCCAGGTTTTGATCGACCAGCGCGGCCAGCAGCGCCTGCTTCGACTCGAAGTAGAAGTAGAACCCGGAGCGCGCGATGCCGGCCGCCCCGGCCAGCTCGTCGATCGTGACCTGGGCGATCGACTTCTCCCGGAACACGGCCCGGGCCGCGTCGACCAGGGCCTGCTCACGCTGGTCGCCTTTGGTGGGGGCCCGGCGGCTCTTGATGGCTGGCACACGACGACTGTAAACCAATCGACGTCACATCGTGAATTTTCGACACGGTGTTGAGAAAGCTGGACGACGGGTCTAGCGTTCGGGCTCATGACCTTCAAAGCACGCCTCGTGCTTCCCGTCGCCTGCTACGCGGTGCTGCTCGTCTCGGCGCTGCAGACCCTCGTGGTGCCGGTCGTCGCCAACATCCAGGCCGACCTCGGCGTCACCACCAGCGCGGCCAGCTGGGTGGTGACCGCCAACCTGCTCGCCGCCGCGGTGCTCACGCCGACCCTGGGCCGGCTGGGCGACCTCTACGGCCGCCGCCCGGTGATGCTGGGCGTGCTGATCGTCGTGCTGCTCGGGTCGGTGCTCGCCGCCACCACCTCGAGCCTCCCGCTGCTGCTGATCGGCCGGGTGGCCCAGGCGGCCAGCTTCGGGCTGTTCCCGCTGGCCATCTCCGTGCTCCGCGAGGAGCTGGCGCCCCAGCGCCTGACCGGGGCGATGGCGCTGGTCAGCGGCATGCTCTCGGTCGGCGCCGGCTTCGGCCTGGCCGTCACCGGCCTGCTGATGCGCGACGGCGGCGACTATCACGACCTGTTCTGGCTGGCCACCGCGCTGACCGTGGTCGGCCTGGCCGGCGTGTGGCAGCTGCCGCGTCGCGCCGGTGCGGCCACCGGCCGCCTCGACTGGGCGGGCGCGGCCCTGCTCGGGCTGGGCCTGGTGCTGCTCATCCTGCCGCTCGAGGAGGGCAACGGCTGGGGCTGGGGGTCGGCCCGGGTGCTGGGCTCGCTGGCCGCCGCGGTCGTCGTGCTGTTCGCCTTCGTCCTGTACGAGCGGCGCGTCACCCACCCGCTGGTCAGCCCGCGGATGCTCAGCCACCGCCCGATCGTGGTGGCCAACGCGGCCGGTCTGTTCCTCGGCTTCTCGATGTTCGCCGTCTTCCTGGCCGTCTCGGCGCTGGTGCAGACCCCGCCCGAGCTCGCGGGCTACGGCTTCGGCGCCTCCGTGCTCGCCGCCAGCCTGGTCTACCTGCTTCCCGGTACGGCCCTCGGTGTGGTCACCGCGCCCCTCGGCGGCCGGCTGGTCGCCCGCTTCGGCGCCAAGGCCACCCTGGTGATCGCGGCGATCCTGGCCGCCGCCGGTTTCGGCCTGCTCGCCGCGCTGCACTCGGCCACCTGGCAGGTCATCGTGGGCGCCCTGATCGTGAACACGGCCGTCACTTTCGGGTACGCGGCCCTGCCCGCCCTGCTCGTGGCCCACGTCGCGCCGGCCGAGACCGGCATCGCCAACAGCGTCAACTCGATCGCCCGCTCGGTCGGCATGTCGCTGGGCACCGCGTTCGTCATCACGATGATGACCCGCCCGGGCGCGGGACCGGCCGCGCTGCCCCACGAATCCCAGTTCAACGCGGTCTTCATGACCGGCGCCGGCCTGGCCCTCGTGGCCGCCGCCGTGGTCGCGTGGGCACTTCCCCGCGTACGGGAACCGAAGCTCACGGTCGCCGAGGTGGAGACGGACGAGGTGCTGGGCGCGGCCGGCCTGAGCGTGCCGCGAAGCTAGTCGAGGAAGCCCGCAGTGGTCACGAAGACGTAGGCGCCGACCGAGAAGGCGAAGAAGACCAGGCCGGCCACGACCGCCATCATGCCGCCGTCGCGCTCACCGACAGGCATGGCACGCTTCGGGTCGGCCGGGTCGTACACGATGTCGATCGGCTCCTCGGTCAGGTGCGACACGTTGCTGGCCCGGCCGTCGAGCGCCGTCCGCACCTCGCGACCCTCACGCGTCCGGAACCGCACCACCGGCCGGAACGTGTCGCCGCTCTCCGGGTTGGACATCCGCTGATTCCCGTCGACGACCGCGGTGATCCGCTCCCCGTCGGCGAGCAGTCGCCGGACCCGCTGCCGCCGCCGGACCCCCAGCACGATCGCCAGCAGCCCGAAGACCGCCGGCGCCCCCACGACCAACGCGACCACGAAATACTCGAAGCCCCTCGATTCATCCCCCACGCCCGAAACGGTAAAGGAACCTGTCCACAAACCGCCGTCCACCCCGGCCTGGCAGGATCGAACGCGTGGATGACGCCGCCCCGGTACCGATCGAAGGCCCCGAGATGCCGGCGCCGCTGCGCCTGCCGCGCGAGCTGATGGCGGAGCCGGCCGCGGTCGAGGGAGCCCCGCCGCGGGTCTTCGTCGAGGTGGTCGGGCGGCGGGCCTTGCCTGACGACGTCGATCGGGATGACGTCGAGGATCTGGTCGCCGGCGTGCTGGGGCCGGACGGCGAGATCACCGGGGCGGGCGGCGGAGCGAGCGGATGGAATCTCGACATCGAGGTCGACCCGGCCCGCGCCACCGAGCTGGTGCGCCTGATCGCGGCCGCGCTGGTCGAGCAGGACCTGGGCTGGGTGACGCTGCGCTCGGAGGACGAGGCCACGGGGCGGGCTGCCGCCGAGATGGCCGGGCAGTAGCCGGGGTGTCAGGTGTGCAGGGTTTGGCTGGGGCGGCGGCCGAAGGCTGACCGATAACTGGCGGCGAAGCGGCCCAGGTTGGTGAAGCCCCAGCGATACGCGACGTCGGCCACCGTGTCGCCGCTGGTGGGGTCGGCTGCTTGGAGGTCGCGGTGGGCGCGTTCGAGGCGTACGTGGCGCAGGTAGCCGACCGGGGTCATGTCGAGGTGGCGGCGGAAGCCGGTCTGCAGGGCGCGTACGCCGATGCCGGCCGCGGCCGCGATGTGGTCCAGGGTGATCGGGTCGGCGGCGTTCGCGTCGATGTAGGCGACCGCGCGGCGGATCACGGCCGGGGCCAGCGGGCCGGGGCCGGCGACGTAGGCCACGGCCATGGTGGAGTTCGGAAAGGCGGTCAGGGCGGCCGTGGCCGCGGCGTCCACGGCGGCGGTCAGCATCAGCGGGTGGATGCCGGAGTCGCCGGGGGTGGACAGGATCCGGGTCAGGTAGGTGACCGTGGCCGCCCAGCGGCGGTTGGCCGCGGCCGAGATCGGGGTCATCGCGTCGAACCGGAAGTCGACCGGGTCGACGCCGAACCGGGCGGCCATGCGCGCGAAGGCCGCGACGGGCAGCTGGGCGACCTGCTGCGTGGTCCTGTCCATGATCAGGTCGAGGCTGCTGCCGGTCGGGAGGAGCAGCGAGCCGCCGGTGCCGACGCGGGAGTGCTGCCGGCCCGCGGTCACGTCGAAGTGGCCGCCGAGCACCGAGACGAGCAGGATCGACTCGAACGGGTCGGTGGTGATCGCCATCCGGGCCCGGTATTGCGCGCGGTCGACGGTCAGGTCGCCGGCCGTGGCCGAGCGGGACCAGAACCGGAAGCCGCGCGGGTCGCCGACCACCCGCGGGCTGTGCTCGACGTAACGCCGGCTGAACAGGTCGTGCACCTCGGCGAGGTCACGCGACTCCATGACGGCGCGCGCGATCGGAACGAGCGCTGACACTCGCGCAGGATACGGCCCTCACCCCGTACGGCGAAGGTCTGTCAGCCGGAAGGATGAGGCCGGACAAGTTCGTAGAGTGAGGCGATGGGAATCGACTTCGCCCGATCGGAAAGATCGCGTCTAGGGATCGAGTGGGAGATCGCCTGTGTCGACCGGCGCAGCGGTGAGCTGGCCCCCGCGGCCCCGGAGCTGCTCGCACGGATGGGACCGCCCGACGGCTTTCCGCATGTGACGGGCGAGTTGCTGACCAACACGATCGAGATCGTCAGTGCGCCGCATCACCGGGTGAGCCACGCCGTCGACGACCTGACGCGCCTGGTCGAGCGGGTCAGCGCGTACGCGGAACCTCGGGGTATTGATCTTGTCTCGTCGGGCACGCACCCGTTCAGCCAATGGTTCCGGCAGCAGGTGACGCCGGGCAAGCCGCGCTACGACACGCTGATCGACCGCACCCGGTGGTGGGGCCGGCAGATGATGATCTGGGGAGTGCACGTGCACGTCGCGGTGGAGGACCGCCGCAAGGTGCTGCCGATCATCGACGGGCTGCTCACGTATCTGCCCCACTTCCAGGCACTCAGCGCGTCCAGCCCGTTCTGGGCGGGCGAGAACACCGGGTACGCCTCCAACCGCGCCCTGATGTTCCAGCAGCTGCCCACGGCCGGGCTGCCGCCGCAGTTCACCGAATGGTCGCAGTACGAGGCGCTGGCCGCCGACCTGCTGCACACCGGCGTCATCGAGGAACTCAACGAGCTGCGCTGGGACATCCGGCCGTCGCCGAAATGGGGCACGATCGAGGTCCGTACGTTCGACGGCATCCCGACGGCGTGGGAGATCGCCGCGCTCGCCGCCCTGACCCAATGCCTGGTCGAGCACTTCTCCCGCGAGCTCGACGCGGGCCGGGGCGTGCCCCCGATGCAGCCGTGGTTCGTGCGCGAGAACAAGTGGCGGGCGGCCCGCTACGGCATGGAGGCGATCATCATCCAGAACGCGGCCGGCGACGAGCTGCTGGTGACCAAGGACCTCGAGCAGCTGCTGCCGTCACTGGCGCCGATCGCCGAGTCGCTGGGCTGCACGGCCGAGCTCGAACGCATCCGCGACATCATCTCGGCCGGCGCGAGCTACCAGCGCCAGCTCCGGGTGGCCGCGGCCAACGACGGCAGCCTCAAAGCGGTGGTGTCATCCCTGGTCCGCGAGCTGCGCGACGGCCATCCGGGCTAAGACCGGTTCCCCGTACGCCGGGCGAAGTCGTCCACGTCGGGCATGTGCCGCTCGGCCCACTCGCGCAGTGCGGCCAGCGGCTCGTCCAGCGACCGTCCCAGCGCCGTCAGCCGGTAGTAGACCCGCGGCGGCACCGAATCCTCGACCCGGCGGTCGACCAGCCCGTCGGCCGCCAGGGCGCGCAACGTCTGCGACAGCATCTTGTGCGAGATGCCCGGGACCCGCCGCAGCAGCTCGGCAAAGCCCAGCTCGTCGCGGCCGGCCGTCGGTTCGTTCCCCGATCGCGAGGCGCGGCCCGTCACGTCCTGACCGGCCTCGGCCAGCACTTTCACGATCATGGCAACCCATTTGCTGCCGACCCGGTCGAGCAGCCGCCGCGTCGGGCAGGCCGGATCGAACAGATCGCCCCGGCGGGCAGTCACCACGGGGTTACCACCTTTCGGCGAGGTGCGCTCTTCCGAGCCAGCCTAACCGCTCCTACGGTTACCAGGTAACTGATGGTTACCCCTAAGGCCGCGGGTGCTGGAGCTCGACGGCATCGACCTCGAGGTGCGGGAGGCGCGCAAATGAGAGCGAACGGCATCGACATCAACGTGACGGTCACCGGCGCCGGCCCGGCCATCCTGCTGCTGCACGGTTTCCCGCACACCTCGCGGGTCTGGTCCGCCGTCGTTCCCTCATTGGCCCGTACGAGGCGGGTCATCGCCCCCGACCTGCGCGGCCTGGGCGGCACCACCCGGGCGGCCGACGGCTACGACGCTGGAACGCTGGCCGACGACGCCGTGGCGCTGCTCGACGCGCTTGACGTGACCGACACCGAGGTGATCGCGCTCGACTTGGGCGTGCCCCCGGCCGTGCTGCTGGCGTTGCGCCATCCCCACCGGGTGCGCCGGCTCGTCGTGATGGAGGCCGTCCTCGGGGGACTGCCGAGCGACTTCACGCCGCCGTGGTGGTTCGGCTTCCATAGTGTGCCCGGCCTGGCCGAGAGCGTGCTGGCGGGCCACGAGGGCGAGTACTTGGACTTCTTCCTGCGAGCAGGAACGTACGACGGAACGGGCGTCACGAAGGATGTGCGCGACGATTTTGTGGCCGCCTATCGAGGGCGGGACAGCCTGAGATGCGCGTTCGAGCACTATCGCGCAATGCCGCTCAGCGCCCGCCAACTCGCGCACCAAACGAGCAACAACGGCCAACCCGCGCAGCAGTCGAGCAGTCGGCTGACGATGCCCGTGATCGCGCTTGGCGCCCGTCCGGTCGGTGACGCGCTGTATCGGCAGTTGGCGCCGATCGCCGACCAGTTGGACGGGCACGTCATCCCCGAGTGCGGACACATCGTGCCGCTGGATCGGCCCGAGGCGTTGCTGGCCTACCTGTAGGCGGCCGGCCGGCGCCCGTACGGGTCGGGGTCGGTCCACAGCGTCGTCGGCGCCGCCTTGCGCACGATCGGCAGCACCTCGGCCGCCAGTCGTTCGAGCATGGTCAGTTGTTGCTCGTGCGGGATCATCGTGGGCAGGCTGAACGACTGCAGATCGTGCCCGAAGCCCTCGTGGAACCAGAGGATCTTCTCGGCGATCTGCTGCGGCGAGCCGACCAGCACCGGCCCGCGCGCGATGGCGTCGTCGATCGTCGCGAACGTCATCGCGTTGCCCGGCGTGTGGTTCCCCGGCTGGTTGAAGTAGGCCACGATCTTCTCGTACGTGGGGCCGAACGCCTCTCGGGCCTCCTGCGTCGTGTCGGCCAGGTAGAGGAAGCCCGCCCCCGCCCCCACGTAGGCGAACCGCGGGTCGTGTCCGTGGTCGGCGTACTGCTGCCGATAGTGGTCGATCAGCACGGTGTAGTTGTCGCGCGGCTGGATGGCGTTGGCCGAGAACAGCGGGTCACCCCACTTGGCCGCCAGCTCGGCCGACGTCGTGGTGGTGGCCGAGCCGTGCCAGATCCGCGGCGGACCCGCGTACGGGCGGGGGAGGCTCGTCACCCCGTCGAGCGGGCCCCGGAACCGGCCCTTCCACGTCACGTCTTCCTCGCGCCAGAGGCGGCGCAGCAGCTCGTACTTCTCGGCCAGGGCCGCCCACTGCTCGCCGTCCGAGATGTTGAACATCGGCAGCTGGCGCAGCTCGTTGCCCTTGCCGATGACCAGCTCGAGCCGGCCCCGGGAGAGCTGATCGATCGTGGCGTAGTCCTCGGCCACCCGCAGCGGGTCGAGGATCGACAGCACCGAGACGCCGGTCTGCAGGCGGACCCGGCTGGTGGTGGCGGCGATCGCGCCCAGCAGCACGCCGACCCCGCTGGAGAGGAACGACCCGGCGTGCCGCTCGCCCAGCGCCACCGCGTCGTAGCCGAACTGCTCCGCGTACCGGGCCGACGTCAGCGCCTGGGCGAAGCGTTCGTCGGGCCGGATCTCGCGCCCGGTGACCGGGTTCTTGAGGTTGGGCAGGATGTCGAGGACCTGGAATCTCATCGGCGCTGCCATTCCTCGGCGAGCAGTTGGTAGGAGCGCACCCGGTCGGCGTGGTCGTGGGTGATCGTGGTGATGGCCAGTTCCTGGGCGCCGGTCGCGTCGCGTAGTTGCTCGAGTTTGTCGGCGACCGTGGTGGGGGAGCCGACCAGCTGGGTGTCGAGCCGGTCCTGCACGAGCTCGCGGTCCTCGGCGGTCCACTCGTGGCGGGCCGCCTCCTCGGGCGTGGGGAAGGCGATCGCACCCAGCCCGCTGCGGATGCTGCGCACCCACAGGCCGTAACCTGAGGCCAGCACGGCCGCCTGCTCGTCGGTCTCGCCCACCACGACGTCGGCCGAGACCGAGACGTACGGCTCGTCGAGCTCGGCCGAAGGCTTGAAGGCGGCCCGGTACGCCTCCACGGCGTCGAGCACCGTGCTCGGCGTGTGGTGGTAGCCGGCCACGAAGCGCAGGCCCTTGGCCCCGGCCACCGTCGCGCTCGACCCGCCGGAGGCGCCGAGGATCCACACCTGGATCTGCGCGCCCTCGCCGGGGAAGGCGTGCACCGCCACCCCTTCCGGGCTCACATACGTGCCGGCCAGGAACGCCAGGATGTCCTCGACCTGCGACTCGTAGCCGGGCGTGTAGGCGCCGGGCTGTTGCAGCAGGTCGAGCAGGGCCGCCACCTTGGCCCCCGAGCTCTTGAGCAGCTTGTTGAAGTCGTACCGCTTGGGCAGCAGCAGCCCGTTCTCGGCGCGCTGCTCGGTGCTGTGGTCGCCGCCGCCGCGTTGTGCGCTGTACGCCTGCACGGCGGCCGGAACCGCGGCCCGATCGTCGGCCGGGGCCGGTTTCGGCCGCCCGATCGATCGGCCCAGCCCCAAGTCGAGCCGGCCGGGATAGGCCGCGTCGAGCAGCCCGAACTCCTCGACCGTGGCCAGCGGCTGCCGGTGCCCGAGCTGCACCCCCGCCGACCCGAGCCGGATGCTGCTGGTGGCCCCGGCGACCAGCGCGATCGAGACGGCGGGGGAGGCGCCCAGCACCCCGGGGTTGAGGTGGTGCTCGGCGAACCAGTAGCGGCGGTAGCCGAAGCGTTCCGTCTGCTGCGCGAGATCGACCAGGTTGCGCAGCGCGTCGGCGGTGGTGGCGCCACTGCTGCGCGGGATGAGATCGAGAACGGCCAGCGGTGTGCTCATGGCCCGACCCTAGGTTCTCCGGCCCCCAAAGTCTATAAAGCCCATGGGAGATGCGCGTCTACTCGAGCTCTGCACCGATCGGCGCGGCCACATCGTGGTGGCCGCCGGGTGCCGGCTGACCCGGTTCTCGATTTTCGTCACACTCGTGACTGTTCCCTTTACCTATAAAGGCTATAGGATTTGTGGGCAGCTCGAGCTTGGGGAGGGCTCTATGTCGGGACGCCAGGATCTACTCTTCGCGCTGGAGGTGGACGGCTCGGGCCCACCGGGCGCGGGGACGGACGTCGCGGCGCTGATCGGCCACCTGAGCGCGGCCGAGGCGGCCGGGTTCGTCCTGGCCACGTTCGACGATACGCCGCTGCCGGTCGCCGGCGGGCGGATCGAGGCGGGGGTGCGGGCCGCGTTCGCCGCCCGCCGCACCAGCCGGATCGGGCTCGCGCCGACCCTGCACGCCACCGTGACCGAGCCGTTCCACCTGGCCACCCAGCTGGCCTCGCTCGACCACGCGTCGCTGGGCCGGGCCGGCTGGGTCGTCGGCGCCGCCAACAGCGCGGCCGCGCACGCCACGATCGGCGGCACGCCCCTCGCCGAGCCGGACGGCCTGCGCCGCGAACTGGCCGACGTGATCGAGGTCGCGCGGCAGCTGTGGGATTCGTGGGAGGACGACGCCGTCATCCGCGACGTCGCCACCAGCCGGTTCCTCGACAGCGACCGCGTGCACCACATCAACTTCACCGGCGAGCGGTTCTCGGTCGTCGGCCCGCTGATCACCCCGCGGCCGCCGCAGGGCCAGGTGGTCGTGCTCGGCTCCGACACGCTGGGCGTCACCGAGAACCTCGACATCGCGCTGATCGCCGCGGCCGACCTGGGTGAGCTGGCTGATCGGGCCCATGTCGCCCATACGGCCGGGGCGCCGCTGGTCTTCGCCGAGGTCGAGGTGCGGCCGGACGAGGGGGAGCCGTCGGGCCGGCTGCGGGTGACCGGCGACGACGAGCTGCGCGAGGTGCTCGACCGGCTGGCCGGGATCGTCGACGGCGTCCGGCTGCACCCGGCCGACCTCGCCACCGACCTGCCCCGGATCGCCGCCGCCGTGCCGATCCGCCCGCCGTCCGGCCCCACCCTGCGGGCCGCGCTGGGCCTGGCCCGCCCGGCCAACCGATTCGCGGCGGTGGCCCGATGAGCCGGCAGCTGCACCTGGGCCTGTTCTTCACCGGCGTCGGACCCCAGCTGATCTGGAGCGCCGACAACTTCGCCGCGCACACCCACATCGACACGTTCGCCGCCACGGTGCGGACGCTGGAGCGCGGGTTGTTCGACGCCTTCTTCCTCGGCGAGGGGTTGCGCGTACGGGAAAATCGCGGACGCGTGCACGACCTGGACGTCGCCGGCCGGCCCGATGCCATCACCCAGCTCGCGGCGCTGGCCGCGGTCACCGAGCGGATCGGCCTGGTCGCCACCCAGAACACGACCTACAACTTCCCGGCCGACCTGGCCCGGCGGCTGGCCGGCCTCGACCTGGTCTCGGGCGGCCGGGCCGGCTGGAACATCGTGACCACCGACAACGCCTGGACCGGCGAGAACTTCCGGTACGGCGGATGGCTGCCGCACGAACGCCGCTACGAGCGGGCCGGCGAGTTCGTCTCGGCGGCGAAGGAACTGTGGGCCGGGCAGGCCGTGGAACGCCACTCCGACCTGATCGACCTGGTCGCGAGCCCGACCGTGCCGCCCAGCCCGCAGGGACGGCCCGTGCTGTTCCAGGCCGGCGACTCGGCCGGCGGCCGCGACCTGGCCGCCCGGCACGCCGACGTCGTGTTCTCGGCCAACACCGACTTCGACAAGGCCCTCGCGTACGCCGCCGATCTGCGTTCGCGGCTGGTGGCGTACGGGCGCTCGGCGGACTCCGTGCGGATCTTGCCGGGGGCCTTTGTCGTGCTCGGGGACACGCCGGAGGACGCGGCCGAGCGCAACCGGTGGATCGAGCGTGAGCAGACCAACGGGCCCCGGGCGATCGCGTTCCTCGAGCAGTACTGGGGCAAGGACCTCTCCGGCTACGACCCGGACGGGCCGCTGCCCGACATCGAGCCCGCCGACGGGGAGCTCGACCCCTCGCGCGGCACGATCTCGATCGAGCACCGTACGGGCAAGGCCGAACGCATCGCGGGCTGGCGCAGGCTGGCCGACGAGCGCGGGCTGTCCATTCGCGACCTGGTCATCGAGGTCACGCCGCGGCACAACGGCTTCGTCGGCACGCCGGGGCAGGTGGCCGACGAGTGGGCCCGCTACCTGGCGGCCGGGGCCGTCGACGGCTTCAACCTGCTGCCCCAGCTGCTGCCCGGCACGATCGAGGACGTCGTCGACCGGCTCGTCCCCGAGCTGCAGGAACGGGGCATCTATCGGACCGCGTACGAGGGGGAGACCTTGCGCGAGAATCTGGGACTCTCATGACCGAGCACGCACTGACCACCAACCAGGACCTCGACCCGATCCGGCTGCGGCAGGCCTTCGGGATCTTCCCCAGCGGCGTGGTCGCGGTGGCGGCCGAGGTCGACGGCGTGTGCCTCGGGCTGGCGGCGAGCTCGTTCACGTCGGTCAGCCTCGACCCGCCGCTGGTCTCGTTCTCGATCGCCAACACGTCGAAGACCTGGCCCGACCTGCGCCGCGCGGCCCACCTGGGCGTCACGATCCTGGCCGACCGGCACGGCGGCCTGGCCCGTCAGCTGGCCGGCCCGGTGGCGTCCCGCTTCGACAACGTGGACTGCCTGTTCAGCCCGGACGGCGCGGTCACCCTGCCCGACGGCCTGGCCCAGTTCGACACGACGATCTATCGCGAGGTCGAGGCGGGCGACCACACGATCGTCCTGCTCCGCCTGCACGCCGTGCAGCAGGCCGACCACTCGCTGCCGCTGGTCTTCCACCGCAGCGCCTTCGGCCTGCACCCGCACCAGGCGGACGGGTGATTATCAGGCCGGAAACGAGACCTGAGTGACGGTGGCGATGCCGGCCGGTGGGCTCTGCTCGTGCATGGTGATCCGGTCGCCCGGCCGGAGGTGGCGCCACCCCTCCGGGCCGAGCGGGGCGAGTCGCACCGGCCCGCGGCCGCCGGCTGCCAGCTCCGGTCCACCCTCGACCCAGATGCGGGCTATGCGCAGGTCGGGGTGACCCTCCGGCATGACGAGCCCGATGTCCCAGAGCGGCCGCGCCACCCCGTCGGCCGGAATCGCGACCCGGCGCGCGCCCGGCCGGTCCGGGCCGAACAGCTGGAGGTCGGCGCGGATGATGCCGTGCCGAGTCTCGGCCGCGCGCCAAAGACACCAGGCCCGCGGCAGGTTCATCTCGGCCGCGGAGGCGGCGAGAAGCTCCCAGTACGCCGTCCCGGCCGGGAAGGCCTCACCCAGCTCGGTGAGGATGCCGTGCGCGACCTCCAGCTCACGGTGCTCGAGGTATTCGACGGCATCGGCCAGGGTGACCCCGGTCGCACTGGCCACCCCGTCCGGAACCAGGGCGGCCGCTTGGTGCAGCGGGTCGAGAAGGTCCATTTGTCAGGCGCGTTTGACGGCGACCGTGACGCGGCGTTCGGTGGCGAAGATGGTGCCGGCCCAGCCGTCAGGGTCGTGGAAGGCCAGGCTCGTCGCGCCGTCGGGGGAGGACCGGTCGGCGACGATCGTGAAGGCCCGCGGCAACTGGCTGCGGTAGAACGACAGCACGGCCTCGGGGTCCGGAGCGGTCAGCGTGAACGACGCGCCCGAGCGCCGGTCGGACAAATCGGTCACGTGGCTTCCCGGTGGCAGGGGGAAGGCCGACGGCACGTTCCGTACGGTGGTGGCGTCGCGCCGGGAGACGGGGCGGGCCTCGCGGGTGTCGGCCCGGACGGCGGCCGCGGGCTCGCTGCGCTGGGCCGGTGAGCTGGGCGCGGGGCTGCCGCAGGCGCCGAGGGCGGGCGCGGCGAGCAGGGTGGCCAGGACAGTGACGAACCGCCGCGCAGTCATGTCGTTCATCATCCGCCATTCGGTCAACCCGCGCCGCCGTACGTGTGTGTCAGTGGCCACGTCTCCGTCATCTGGACGTCATTTTCTGTTTCCTGCCCGTAATGTTGGTTGCTGCCCCGGGCGGCTTTGTGCCGTGCGAACGGCCGACAGGAACCTAGCGCTAGGGATGGTGCACGCCCGGTGACCGTAACGACGACTGATCTGCGTCTTATTGACCTTCCCGCGATCGACGTCGAGCCGGAATCCCCGGCCCTCTTCCACTCCGCATCGGCCCCCGTCCGGCGCACCCTCGTCGATGTGCTCGACGCCACCGTGCAGGCCCACCCGAACGCCCGCGCGCTCGACGCCGGCGGCACCGCGCTGACCTACCGTGAGCTGGCCGACCGCATCGAGCTGGTCCGGGTCGACCTGGCCGGCCTGGGTGTCGGCGTCGGCGACCGGGTCGGCATCCGCGTCTCCTCGGGCACCTCGGAGCTCTACCTCGCCATCCTCGGCACGCTGGCCGCGGGCGCCGCCTACGTGCCGGTCGACGCCGACGACCCTCAGGAGCGGGCCGAGCTGGTCTTCGCCGAGGCCGACGTGAGCGCGATCATCGGCGACAACCTGAAGATCACCCTGCGCCGTACGCCCGAGGGCCGCCCCGGCCGCCCCGCCCCCTCCGACGACGCCTGGATCATCTTCACCTCCGGCTCCACCGGCACCCCCAAGGGCGTGGCCGTCTCGCACGGCTCCGCGGCCGCGTTCGTCGACGCCGAAGCGCAGCTCTTCCTGGCCGACGACGACGCCGAGCCGATCGGCCCGCACGACCGCGTCCTGGCCGGCCTCTCGGTCGCCTTCGACGCCTCCTGCGAGGAGATGTGGCTGGCCTGGCGGTACGGCGCCTGCCTGGTCCCGGCGGCCCGCTCGCTGGTGCGCAGCGGCGTCGACCTGGGCCCGTGGCTGGCCGAGCAGCGCATCACCGTCGTCTCCACCGTGCCGACCCTGGCCGCGCTGTGGCCGGCCGAGGCGCTCGACGACGTCCGCCTGCTGATCTTCGGCGGCGAGGCGTGCCCGCCCGAGCTGGCCGAGCGGCTGGCCGTCGAGGGCCGCGAGGTCTGGAACACGTACGGGCCGACCGAGGCCACCGTCGTCGCCTGCGCGGCCCGGATGACCGGCGAGGGACCCGTACGGATCGGCCTGCCCCTGGCCGGCTGGGAGCTCGCGGTCGTCGACGCGTCGGGCATGCCGGTGGCCATGGGCGAGACCGGCGAGCTGGTCATCGGCGGGGTCGGCCTGGCCCGCTATCTCGACGCGGCCAAGGACGCCGAGAAGTTCGCCCCGCTGCCGGCCCTGGGCTGGGAGCGGGCGTACCGCAGCGGCGACATCGTGCGCGCCGAGCCCGAGGGCCTGCTCTTCCTGGGCCGCGGCGACGAGCAGGTCAAGCTGGGTGGCCGCCGGATCGAGCTGGGCGAGGTCGACGCCGCCCTGCAGGCGCTGCCCGGGGTGGCCGGCGCGGCCGCCGCGATCAAGCGCACCGCCGCCGGAAACCAGCTGCTGGTCGGCTATCTCGTGCCGCGTGAGCCCGGTTTCGACACCGCCGCCGCCTCCGAGCGCATCCGCGAGCAGCTGCCCGCCGCGCTCGTGCCGCTGCTGGCTGTCGTCGACGACCTGCCCACCCGTACTTCCGGCAAGGTCGACCGGGCCGCGCTGCCCTGGCCGCTGGCCACCGCGGGCGACGGCTCGGCCGAGCTCAGCGCGACCGAGTCGTGGCTGGCCGAGGGCTGGGAGGAGATCCTCGGGGTCCGCCCGTCCGAGCCCGGCGCCGACTTCTTCCTCAACGGTGGCGGCAGCCTCAACGCGGCGCAGCTGGTGGCCTGGATCCGGCGGACGCACCCGCAGGTGTCGGTGGCCGACGTCTACCAGCAGCCCAAGCTGTCCCAGATGGCCGCGGTGCTCGACGCCCTCGACACCACGGCCCGGGTCCGCCGCGAGGTCAAACCCACCCCCCGCCGTACGGGTGTGCTCCAGTCCCTGCTCGTCGCGCCGATGTTCGCCCTGGTCGGGCTGCGCTGGCTGACGATCCTGGCCGCCGTGGGCAACCTGATCCCGGCCGCCTGGGCCCCGAACGTGTCGTGGTGGTGGGTCGGCGCGGCCTGGCTGGTGCTGTTCAGCCCGCCCGGCCGGATCGCCGTGGCCGCGGCCGGCGCCCGCCTGCTGCTGCGCGGCGTCCGCCCCGGCAAATACCCGCGCGGCGGCGGCGTGCACGTGCGGCTGTGGGCGGCCGAGCGGCTGGCCGAGCTGACCGGCGCCACCGGCGTGGCCGGCGCGGGCTGGATGATCACGTACGCCAAGGCGCTGGGCGCGCAGATCGGCCCCGACGTCGACCTGCACTCCGCCCCGCCCGTCACCGGCCTGCTCAAGCTGGGCCGCGGCGCCGCCATCGAGCCCGAGGTCGACCTGTCCGGCTACTGGATCGACGGCGACATCGTGCGCGTCGGCAAGGTCCGCGTCGGCGCGGGTGGCCGGGTCGGCTCGCGCAGCACGCTGATGCCCGGCGCCCGGGTCGGCAAGGGCGCGCACATCGACGCCGGCTCGACCGTCACCGGCGCCGTCCCGGCCGGCAAGCGCTGGGCCGGCTCGCCCGCCGCCCCGACCGTCGACAAGGACAAGGCGGCCTGGCCCGCGCAGCGTCCCGAGCGCCGGGCCCGCCTCTGGGTGGCCGGTTACAGCCTGACCGCCCAGCTGCTCGGCCTGCTGCCCGTGGCGGCGATCCTGCCCGCGCTGGCCCTGGTGCTGAGCCGGTCGACGCTCGGGGGCGCGCTGCTCGTCGTGCCGCTGGCCGCCGTCGCCTACTTCCTCACGTACGCGCTGCTGGTGCTGGCGGGCGTGCGCCTGCTCGGCATCGGCCTGCGCGAGGGCTTCCACCCCGTACGGGGAAGGGTTGCCTGGTCGGTCTGGACGACCGAGCGGCTGATGGGGATGGCCCGCACCGCGCTGTTCCCGATGTATGCCAGCCTGTTCACGCCGGTCTGGCTGCGGCTGCTGGGCGCGAAGATCGGCCGCAACGCCGAGGTGTCAACCGTGCTCGCGCTGCCCAAGATGACGACCGTCGAGGACGGCGCGTTCCTGGCCGACGACACGATGGTCGCCACGTACGAGCTGAGCCACGGCTGGATGCGCGTGGCCCCGGCCCGCATCGGCAAGCAGGCCTTCCTCGGCAACTCGGGCATGGCCGCCCCCGGTCGCTCGGTGCCCAAGCGGGGCCTGGTCGGCGTGCTGTCGTCGGCGCCGCGCAAGGCCAAGAAGGGCTCGTCCTGGCTGGGCGCCCCGCCGATGCCGTTGCGCCGCACGGTCGAGTCGGCCGACACCAGCCGCACCTACGACCCGCCCGTACGGCTCAAGCTGGCCCGCGCCGCGATCGAGCTGTGCCGGATCGTCCCCGTCATGCTGTTCGGCGCCCTGGCCGTGCTCGTGCTGGCCGCGCTGGCCGTGGTCTGGGAGCAGTTCGGCGCCTGGGCGGCCGCGCTCGCCGCCGGCCCCGTCATGTTCGCCGCCACGATCGTCGCCGCGCTCATCGCCAGCCTGGCCAAGTGGCTGCTCGTGGGCCGGTTCAAGGTCACCGACCACGCCCTGTGGACGTCGTTCGTCTGGCGCAACGAGCTGGCCGACACGTTCGTCGAGGTGCTGGCCGCGCCGTGGCTGTTCCGCTTCGCCACCGGCACCCCGCTGCTCAACCTGTGGCTGCGTACGCTCGGAGCGAAGATCGGCCGCGGCGTCTGGCTGGAGACCTTCTGGCTGCCCGAGTACGACCTGGTGCGGCTCGGGCCCGGCGCCACCGTCAACCGGGGGTGCGTGGTGCAGACCCACCTGTTCCATGATCGGATCATGAGCATGGATGAGGTCACCCTGGCCGCCGGGGCCACGCTCGGCCCGCACGGCATCGTGCTGCCCGGCGCCAGCATCGGCGCGCGCACCACCGTCGGACCGGGCTCGCTGGTCACCCGCGGCGACGCCGTGCCCGCCGACAGCCGGTGGCTCGGCAACCCGATCGCGAACTGGGCATGACCCCACCGGGCGCCGATCACTCGACCGACTCGTACCTCCCCAGGCACGGCAACGGCGGCTATCGCGTCCTGCACTACGACCTCGACCTGGACTGCCGGATCGTCTCCAACCGGCTGGCCGGCAAGGCGATCGTCACGGCCCAGGCCGTCCAGTCGCTGAGCCGGTTCAGCCTCGACCTCGGCCAGTTCCGGGTCGAGGACGTGCGCGTCGACGGGCGCCGGGTCACCTTCACCCACCGCGCGGGCAAGCTGCGCATCAAGCCGGAACGGGCCATCGGGTACGGCGTCATCTTCACGATCGAGGTCCGGTACGCCGGCAAGCCCGTGCCGCTGTCGGGCCGGTGGGGCGACCTCGGCTGGGACGAGCTGACCGACGGCGTGCTCGTGGCCAGTCAGCCCAACGGGTCGCCGTCGTGGTTCCCGTGCAACGACCGGCTCGAGAAGGCCACCTTCCTGGTCCGGCTCACGGTGGCCACGCCGTACACGGTCGTCGTCACCGGTGACCTCGTCTCGCGGCGGCGCGGGGCGGGCACCACCACGTGGGTGTTCGAGCGCACCGAGCCGACCGCGCCCTACCTCATGAGCGTTCAGATCGGCCGGTACGAGCAGATCGAGCTCGCGCCGGGCGGGGTGACCCAGCGGGCCGCCATCCCGCCCCGGCTGCGCACCCTGTTCCGGCACGACTTCGGCCGGCACGGCGAGATCATGAGCACCTTCGAGCGGCTGTTCGGGCCGTACCCGTTCCGCGAATACTGCGTGGTGGTGGCCGACGACGACCTCGACGACCCGGTCGAGGCGCAGGGCATGGCCGTCTTCGGCCGCAACCACCTCGACGGGCGGCGCACCCACGAGCGCCTGGTCGCGCACGAGCTGGCCCACCAGTGGTTCGGCAACAGCCTGACCGTCGCCGACTGGCGGCACATCTGGCTCAACGAGGGCTTCGCCACGTACGCGGAATGGCTCTGGTCGGCCGCCTCCGGGGGCGCGTCGGCCGACAGCCATGCCACCCGCTGGCACATCTGGCTGTCGGCCCAGCCCCGCGACATCGCCGTGGCCAACCCGGGCGTGGCCCGCATGTTCGACCCGCTGGTCTACAAGCGCGGCGCGGTGGCCCTGCACGCCCTGCGGGCCCGGCTCGGCGACGGCGCGTTCTTCCCCATGCTGCGCTCGTGGGTGGGGGAGAACCGGCACTCGCTGGTCACGACCGAGAAGTTCCGGCAGCACGCCGAGCGGTTCGCGACCGAGTCGCTGAGCGAGCTGTTCACCGAGTGGCTTGACCGCCCGGCGCTTCCACCGCTGCCGCGAGTTGCTCGGTGACCGTGCCCCACCCCTCGGCGAAACCCAGCTCCTCGTGGCGCTTGCGGGCCGCCGGATCGCCGTGCCGGACGAGCACGCGATAGTCGGTGCCGTCCGGGTGGTCGGCGAACGTCATCTCCGCGGTCAGCGGCACCGGGTGCGCGTCGGCGGGCCGCCACGAGCTGTCGAGCGCGTTGGTGAAGACGATCCGTTCCAGCTCCTCGGCGAGCAGGAACACCGCGTCCAGGTGCGGGACGAAATCGACGCCGTCGTCGCTCATCCGGGTCACCAGGCCGCCGCCGGGCCGCACCTCCAGCCGGTCGACGCGGAGCACGCTGGGCGCGGGCATGAACCACCGCGCGAACTTGGCCGGATCGGTCCAGGCCTGCCAGATCTTGGCCCGCGGGGCGCGGATGATGCGCTGCAGGCTCAGGTCGAGGTCGGGGTTCATTCTTCCTCCGTGACGAATCGTTCGAGTCGGTCGGTGCGCCGCTCCCACACGCTGCGCTGTTCGGCCAGCCAGTCGTCGACCACCGCCAGGCGCTCACGGTTGAGCACACAGGTGCGGATGCGGCCCGTTTTGACGGTGCTGATCAGGCCGGCCGACTCGAGGGTGTGGACGTGCTTCATGAACGAGGGCAGGGTCATCGGGAAGGCCCCGGCCAGGTCTCCCACGCTGGCCGGACCCTCGCCGAGGCGCCGCACGACGCCCCGCCGGGTCGGGTCGGCCAGGGCGACGAAGACGGTGTCGAGCTCCTCCGCATACTGTGCCACGCGGCTAAGTATTGGCGGCCGCGATAGTTAGCGCAAGGGCTAAGTGTTGGTTTAATGCGTTGCCGCGGCCGGCGGGGCTCCCTATCGTTGAGGACACCACTACGGAGGAGCTCGAGATGTTGCGCCAAGCCACGATTGATCAGCAGCGACAGGTGTCGCGCGGTCAGGCTGCCCGGCGCCGCATCAGTCGCTCCGGCCGGCGCCGGTGGCGTAGCTAGCTCTCACCAGCAGCTCACGCCGCCGCCCGCTTGGGACGGCGGCTTTTTGTCCCCTTTTTGTCCTCGTAGCTCAGCGGATAGAGCATCGGATTACGGATCCGAGGGCCGGGAGTTCGAATCTCTCCGAGGACGCGGTTTCGATGCCGCGGTAGCCCAAAGGCAGAGGCAGCCGTCTCAAACGCGGCTCAGTGCGGGTTCGAATCCCGCTCGCGGCACGGCATTACCCATGCGGGCTGGTGCAATCTGGCAGCACGTCCGGCTCTACTGAATCTGCCTGGGGACACCCCAGACCCCACTTCAAGAGCGGAGGTTCGAGTCTCTTTCTAGTTTGTTTGCGATGCGGGCTGGTGCAATCTGGCAGCACGTCCGGCTCTGAACCGGAAGGTTAGAGGTTCGAATCCTCCGCCCGCAGCTCGGCCCTGTCAGCTCAATGGGAGAGCGCCCGCCTGTCGAGCGGGAGGCCGCCGGTTCGATCCCGGCACGGGGCGCGCGTGGAGAGCTGGCCGAGTCCGGTTGAAGGCGGCGGCTTGCTGAGCCGTAGCGGGGGAGACCTCGCCGGGGGTTCGAATCCCTCGCTCTCCGCCACGTCGCCGTAGCTCAGCAGGTTGGAGCGCCGCCCTGATAAGGCGGAGGCCGGTGGTTCGAGCCCACCCGGCGACACTGTCCGGCCCTCAGCCCACCTTGCGATAGCGGATGTGCGTGGTCAGCGGCGAGTGCAGCACCTCGACCGGCTCGAACCCGAACGACTCGACCCCGTCGAACATGCGCTCCCCCGACCCCAGCAGCACCGGCGCGATGTCCAGGGTGAGCTCGTCGATCACGCCGGCGTTCAGAGCCTGCCGTACGGTCGAGGCTCCGCCCGCGATGTCCACCCCCTTGTCGCCGGCCGCCTCGAGCGCCGCCGCGTAGGCCGCGTCGAACCCGCCCGTGACGAAGTGGAAGGTCGTCCCACCCTCCATCGGGATCGGCTCGTGGTCATGGTGAGTCAACACGAACACCGGCGCGTGATACGGCGGCTCGGCACCCCACCAGCCGCTCCACTCCTCGTCCCAGGCCCCCCGAACCGGCCCGAACATGTTCCGCCCCATCACGTACGCACCCCGCGGCCGCATCAGCCACTCGGCCGCCCGCTTGTCGGCCTCGGTCGCCCGCGGATCGCCGATGTGCCAGCCGTGCAGCTCCCGCCCCCGTACGCCCAGGGGGTTGTCCCGGCTCTGCTCCGGCCCGGCAACAAAACCGTCCAACGAGATCGACATATGACAGGTCGTATCCGGCACTGTGCCCTCCGAGTGATTGCGTTCTGCAAGCAGTCGCACGGACGTTAGCACGCCAGGCCCGCACCGATGGGGGACTCGGACGGGTGATCGCGGATCGAGCGGCATCGGGCGGTGCCGGGGGTCCGTAGCGTCCGGGCATGATCAATCCGGGGACTGAGCCGGTTGAGGGGGCCAGTGAGGAGCTCGCTCGGGCTAATCTGGACGTGTTTCTGGGGGCGGTCCGGCGGCGTACGGGGGAACTGGACGGCGTCTCCATCCGGCGGCGGGTGGCCGGGATTGCCGGGGACCCGGTTCGCGACCCGGGCGCCGACCGGGACGGGCGGTTCGGGTGGGATCTGCCGATGTCCGACGACCGGGCCGTGCGGCTGCTCATGCCCGGCGTGGAGCTGACGCTGATCCGGGACGACATCACCGCGCGGGCGCCGTGCCTCTACGTCAACGGCAACGCCTGGTGGTGGAACGGCGCCGTGGATTCCGTGGCCGGCGAGGGCCTGGGGTTGGTGGCCGGCGAATAGTGTGTCGGCCATGTTCGATGCTGACGCGACGATTCCCGCCGAACTGATCCATGAGGCGTTCGTCGCCACGCCGCTGACCGCGGAGACCGCCGAGCTGGACTACGCGGCCTACATGGCCAGTCCCGACGTGATCAGGGTGCACAGCAACGGGCGATGGCCGGTCGACGGGTTCACTCTGGACGACGACCGGCAGCAGGTGGCCGCCCATCAAGCCGATCACGAGGCCCGCCGGTCGTTCGCGTTCGTCCTGCTGAGTCCGGCTCGCGACGAGTCGTGGGGCTGCCTCTACCTGAACCCGCTGCACGACTACCTCCGCCGTACGGGCGCCGACGCGCCGACCGTGGCCCGGTTCCCGGCCCCGGCCGCGATGGTCACGTTCTGGCTCCGGCAGGATCGGCAGCACACCGGCCTGCCCGACACCGTCGTCGCGGCGGTCAACACGTGGCTGCTGACCGCGTGGCCGCTGAAGACCTACCTGTTCCGATGCCTGCCCGCCGAGCAATCCACCCGCGACGCCCTCGACGGTCTCGGCCTGAGCCGGGTCGATCTGCCTAACTACCTGTGGTTCCAGCCGCGGCGATGACGGCAGCCAATACGATGCCCGGTCATGGGGATGTACGCGTCGGTGCGGGGCTGGCTCGAGATCGACTGGGAGCAGCGCGACGAGGCCGAGCGCATCATCACGAGCCATCCGCACGACCTGTACGCGGGTGGGTGGGCGTTCCCGCGGGCCCCCTTCAACTGGACGCTGTACCTCTTCTACGGCGGTGACATCAGGCAGGGCGAGGTCTCGTGGCTCTACGGCATCGTCGAGGAACTGGCCCGGATGACGCCGGTCGACGAGGACCTGGACTGGCCGAGAGGTCTGTTCATGGTGACCGCGGAGGGACGTGAGGGCGCCGAGACGTGGCAGGTCCGCGAGGCTGCCGTGACGCGGGTGCCGGCTGCCGGTCTGTCCTGGCTCGGGGAGTAGGAGCCGCGTCAGGTCTGCACCCAGCGGTCGACCAGCGCGCTGACCTGCTCCCTGTGGGTGGTGACGGCGGCGAGATCCGGGAAGTCGATGACGGCGCGATCGGGCGCCGGCCACGTCATCAGCCCGGAAGGGTCCCCGAAGGCGAAGACGGCCGTGTCCGTACGCACCTTGGCGCCGCGGTGGAATATCAGCTGGAGCTTTCCGCGAGGCTGGAGCCGGAACGTGACCCTGTCCTCGCCCTCGTAACGAAAGCTCGGAGCGTTCCACTTGATGTGTTCGGTGATGGGCAGATCGGACGCCAGGATCGCGGCCCTGAGCAGCAGCACGCCCTCCTTGAGCGGGTGCTCGAGGTCGGCCAGATACTGCTCGACGTCCTGCGCGGGGGTCCCCATGAGGTGCAAGACTACGACAGCGAAGGCGCTCAGAGGCGGCCGGTCCAGGGCTTTCCGAGGGCGGTTCGGGTGGCGCTCCGGCCCGGGGGCAGGTCGAGGACGTCGATGAGCGTGGGGTCCTCGTCGACGGCGTGGTGCAGGTGGCCGAGCTTGCCGGTGGCGGCGTCCGCGTCCGAGGGGCCGACCAGCTGCCAGACCCCGTCGTCGGCGTCGTGGCTGACCAGGAGCACGGGCTCGTCATGCTCGAAGACCTGGTGGGTCTGGATGCAAGTGGTGCCCAGCAGCCAGTGCCGCATCCACCAGGCCCGCCGGTCGTGCTCCATGACGTGGTCGGTGACCCACCAGACGAACGGCAGGTCCTCGTGGGCACGAGCCTGGTCGGCGGTGAGGTCGGGCCCGCCCTCCGGCACCCGCTCGAACGGCTCGTCGACCAGCGAGAACGCGTGACCGTCGTCGTTGACGAAGATGACGGCGTGGAACGTGCCCCCGCCAGGATTGCCGGCGCCGATCCCGACCGACAACCGGGCCACGTGCGAGTCCGCACCGGTGGTCCAGCCGAACGCGTACGAGGCCAGTTCGCCTTGCGGCCCCACGAACTCGCCGAACGCTCGCCGGTCCATGCCCGTGACGTCGGCCGTCGGCACCTCGACGAGGTCGCCTTCAACTACCTGAATGTCCACGGTGTCAGTCTGGCAGTGCCCCGATCCAGCGGCTCACGGCGGTGCAGTCGGCCTCGGTCAGCCCGGCCGACGGTTCCACCCTGTGCAGCAGCGCCGGGCTTGGGTAATGGTCGGCGACCCAGCGCCGGTCGGCGGCCGTGATCTCGTCGTCGAGCCAGACGAACGGGCGGCCGGCCGCGTACCTGGTCAGGAACACCGTCTTCCAGTGCAGGCGGCCGTCGCCGTCCTCGTCCGGCCATTCGACGACCGGCAGGGGAGGCAGGCCCAGGCGGGGCGCGAGGGTTTCGTTGGCGTCCGCCATCCACGTGGTGGCCCAGACGAGGTGACCGCCCAGCGCCAGCAGCCTCGGCCCGTCCTGCGGGTCGAGTCGCTCGAGCAACGGATTGCCCAACTCGGCCGGTACGCCTTGCAGGTGTCTGGCCTTGAAGGGGATCAGCGTGCCATCGACATCCACGAAAATAAGTGGGGCGGCCATCACGGTCGAAACTACGGCATCGGTGCTTCTTTGACGTGGCGGAGGTAGAGGCGTGAGGCCATGGCGAGGTATTGCAGTGTTGTCGTCATCGACGCCGAGGTGCTGAGTTCGATCTGGAAGGCGTCCTCGTACTGCTGCTGGTTGCGGAGTATCCACCACCAGGAAGCGTCCTGACCCACCAGGCCGCCATAGTGCTGGTTCATCTGCCGTGGCATGACGGCCGAACCCCAGTGGCGAAGCGGCGGCGGGCGTGACGGATCGAAGGAGACCTCGATCGTGTCGGTGCCCGGGTCGACTTCGATCTGGAGGCATCCCTCGGCGAACCCGAATTGGACTGCCAGGAGCCAGGCCGGGTCGTCGGGCAGAGTCACGTATACGACTTCGGCCAGAGCGGTCAGCGCCGCGGGAGTTGGATCATGGACCACTCGGGCATTGTGGCACCCCTGATGAGCCCTTTTCTGTGCCACTAGAAAAGGTACTCCCACCGTCGTTGATTCGACCGGTGGCGAGTTGGCAGGGCTTGTCAGCTTGCGGTCCACGCCAATTCTGCGCTGCAGCAATCGATCACGGGGGAAGAAATACGTAGTGGACCTGCAACGGCGGACCGGGCCAGAATTGGCGCCCGGGCGGTACCGGACTGGGGCATCCGGAACGGGACGAGGCTTCAGGTGTGGAGCTGCGGCCAGACCGAGAATCAGTTGTTCTTCTGAGAGTCGGGCAGGCCGAACCGGGGGAAGAGTGACGGGTCGGCGAAGGTCGCGCAGCGGCGGATCAGGCCGTCCGACACCGTGAATACCTGTAGTGAATGCGCCTGGGGAACGTAGGCCGCCAACGCCGTAGTGCCGTTGGCAGCCACCGGGCGCATCCGCCAGCCGGTGCCACGCAGGGCGAAGACCCGCGAGAGGAACGTACGGTAGTGGTCTCGGCCGGACAGCCACAGCGCGACCGGCGGCATCTCCAGCACGACGTCCTCGGCCAGCAGGCGGGTCAGGGCGGGAACGTCGGCCGCCTCGAAGGCTTTCACGTAACGCTCGATGACGGCTCGATCATCGGGCGACTCGGGCTCGCGCAGGTCGTCGAGGGCGAGGCCCGAGGAGTGCAGGGTGGCTCGGGCCCGTTGCAGGCTGCTGTTGACCGAGGCAACGCTGGTGTCGAGCACGGAAGCCACCTCGGCCGCGGGCAGCTGCAGAACCTCGCGCAGCACCAGGGCGGCCCGCTGGCGGGCGGGCAGCAGTTGCAGGGCGGCGACGAAGGCCAGGCGGAGACCGGCGCGCTGCTCGACGGTGGCCGCCGGATCGTCAGGGAACGGCTGCAACCACGGGATGTCCGGGCGAGGTGTCAGCGGCGCGTAAGGGTCGTCGCCGGCGGCGCCGAGGCCGCTGGGCAGGGCGCGCCGGCTGCGGCCCTCGAGGAAAGTCAGGCAGGCGTTGGTCGCGATGCGGTGCAGCCACGTGCGCACCGAAGCGCGGGCCGGGTCGTAGCGGTCGTGCGCCCGCCAGGCCCGCAGGAACGTCTCCTGCGTCAAATCCTCGGCCTCCTCGAAGGACCCGAGCATGCGGTAGCAGAGGGCGAGCACGTCGGCCCGGTAGAGCTCGTCCCACGCGTCCATGGTCGCGAGCCTATGCCGATGAGTTCCGGGCCGGGCGCCGGTATGTGGGGGTGTCAACGATCAGAGGGGAGCCCACCATGGGCGACATCATCGTCATCCAGTTCGTCACGCTCGACGGCGTCGTCTCCGGCCCGCAGGACTGGGCGTTCAAGTACGGGCCGGTCACCGACGACAAGTTCCGGCTCGGCGAGCGGATGACCAAAGGCGTTCAGCTGTACGGGCGGCGTACGTGGGAGCAGTTCTCGCGGCTGTGGCCGGGCCGCGACAGCGACTACGCGAAAGTGATGAACTCCGTGCCGAAGCGCGTGGCCACCCGTACGGGCATCGACGCGACGGCCTGGGAGAACTCGGCCGCCATCGAGGGCGACCCGCTCGTCTGGGCCGCCGAGGAGGAGCGGGACGTGGTCGTGATCGGCAGCACGAGCCTCGTGCGGGCGCTGGCCACGGCGGGGCTGGTCGACGAGTATCGCCTGCTGACCTTTCCCGCCGTGGCCGGCGGCGGTGACCGGCTGCCGATCGGCGACTACCGGTTCACCGCAACCGAGCTGGTCGGTGCGGCGGTGCTGACTGTGTTGCGCCGCGAATCAGCGGACCAGCGGCTGTAGCCGGCCCTCGGGGTCGGCCACGTAGGCGTCGGTAATGAAGTCTCCGGCGACAAGCGAGACGACCGATGCGGCGAGCGCCGACGGGGTCGGGCCGGGTCGCGGGCCGTACGAGGAAATCGCGGTGTCGCCGATCGTGGTGCCGGGGGTGATCACGGGGAGGACGGTTGTCATCGTGAGGCCCAGGTTCGCGCCCTCGGCCGCCGCGTAGCGGGTGATCAGGCGGACGGTGGCCTTGGCCCCGGCGTAGCCGCCGCTCAGCGGGGAACCGTGCAGCTCGGCCGCGCTGCCGAACACGACGACGCGCGAGCCGGGCCGCAGGGGCACGCGCAGCGCCGAACGCAGCCAGGTGTAGGCGATCCGTACGTCGGAATGCCAGTTCGCCGAGAACGACTCCCACGTGTGCTCGGTGAGCGGATGCATCGGCGGCACCGCCCCGGCCGTGATCACGAGCAGGTCGGGGCGGTGCTCGGTGAGGACCTTGTCGGCCAGGGTCTCGTCGGTCGCGTCACCGGTGACGTCGGACGCGCCGCGGGCCACGGTCACCACGCGGGCCCCGGACGAGCGGAAGGCCTGCGCGACAGCGAGCCCGAGGCCTCGGGTGCCACCGACCACCACCACAGACTGAATGGACATTTCTGCAACCTCCATAGCGTGTGCGTTCAGCTAGGGAGATCCGGCACCGCGTGGAGAATCACCGGCTGCCTGAAAAGCGGGAACAGCGAGGGCTGCAGGAAAATATGAATGTGCCGCACCCTGCCGGCGGCGAAGTCGAGCACCTGCAAGGCGTGGGCCCGGCCATGGGCGTACAGGGCCAGGGTGGGTTGGCCATTGGCCGGCGGAAACACGGGCCGGACAGTGAACAGACCCGGTGACCGCAGAACGTGAGTGCCCAGGAAACCCAGCACCGGGTCGCGGCCGGCGAACCACGTGGCGTGCGGCGGCATTTCCAGGGTGACGTCCTCGCGCAGCACATTCTGCAGCGCGCCGACGTCGGCGTGCTCGAACGCCTCGACGTAGCGCTGCAATTGTGCGCGCATCACGGCGCTGTCCGGCTCGCTCATCCCGGCCGGATCGGGCGCCTCCCGGGCGATGCGTTTGCGGGCCCGCAGCAAAGCGCCGTTGACCGCGATCGTCGTCATTCCCAGCGCTTTTCCGACGTCGTCGGCGGGCAGGTCGGCCACGTCGCGCAGCAGCAGAACCGCGCGTTGCCGGGCCGGTAAATGCTGCAGCGCGGCGACGAAAGCCAGCCGCACCTGCTGCCGGTTCGCGGCCGCCTCGGCCGGGTCGATCGGCAGCGGGCCGAGCCAGCGGGTCTCCGGATCGGCCGCCCGCGCCGGCCGTTCCCAATGCGTCTCGGGCGCACCCAGAGCGGCCGGCAGCACCCGCTTCTCCAGCGCTCGCAGGCACACATTCGTGGCGATCTGATGCAGCCAGGTCCGCACCGACGAGCGCCCCTCGAACCGGTCGAATCCCCGCCACGCCCGCAGCAAAGTCTCCTGCGCCGCATCCTCCGCGTCGGCCGCCGAGCCGAGCATCCGATAGCAGTGCGCCAGCAATTCCCGCCGCAGCGGCCCCGTCACTTCCAGAGTCAAAACCACACCTCCTTCCCGTACGGATCCCCGCCGCGCCCCGGACTCACCGGGTGCTGAGCACAAATTCCTCGTACGCCCGCAGCACCAGCCCGTGGAAGTGGTGCACGCCGTGCTCGGACAGGCCGGAACCCTGGTCGTACACGATCCGCCCCTGCTCGAAGGCGGGCGTGGTCATGCCCCGTTGCACGCTCTCCACAATGGCGATGTCCTGCTGTTGCAGCACGTCGTCGATGTAGCGCACGGCCTCGATCTCGGCCGGTTCCAGCTCGTCCGTCTCGAAGAAGAAATCCCAGGTCTCCTTCGTACGGCCGGGGCCGTCGGGCAGGATCTGCAGCACCATGAAATTGCCGCGCCCCGGGTAGCGCAGCAGGCACGTGTTCGGCCACAGCCACCACACCGCGTGCTGAGTCACCGATGCGCCCGACACGTCGTACGGGGAGGTGTCGCTCTTTCCGGCCTCGGCGAAATGACTCGACCAGATGCCGTGGGTGCGCACCTCGTAGGTGTCCATGTCGACCAGGGCCACGAACTCACGGTGCGCGATGTGGCAGTGGTAGCACTCCAGGAAATTGTCGACGACGTTCTTCCAGTTCGACCCGATGTCGTACGTGAGCCGTTTCGCGAACGTCAGCCCGGCCACGTCGGGAGCCCAACGCGCGATGTCCTCGGCCAGATCAGGTGCCTGCTCACGTAAAGGCTCGGCCACGGGATCGAGATTGACGTAGACGAATCCGCCGAACTCCTCGACGCCGATCCGGTCGAGGCAGATCGCCGCCCGGTCGAAACCCGGCATGCTCGCGGTGTGCCTGGCGTTGCGCAGCGAGCCGTCCAGGTCGTAGACCCAGGCGTGATAGGGGCAGACGATCGTGCCGGTCACGCCCGCGCCGGAGAGCAATTCGTGCGCCCGATGCTTGCAGACGTTGTAGAACGCGCGCAGTTCGCCCGCCCGGTCCCGCACCACCGCGACCGGCATTCCCGCCACCGTCGCGGCCACATAACTGCCGGGCGCGCGCAGCTTCTCGACGTGACAAACCCATTGCCACGTACGCCCGAGAACCGCCCGCACATCCAGGTCGTGCCATTTCGGCTCGGTGTAGGCCGCCGCGCGCAACGACATCGACAGCGCCGGGTCGGGGTCGTACCCGGACCCGATCTCCTTCACGTCCCGCTCGCTCACCGTCATGCCCCCGGACGCTAA
This sequence comes from Paractinoplanes lichenicola, assembly GCF_016785085.1. Classification (GTDB taxonomy): domain Bacteria; phylum Actinomycetota; class Actinomycetes; order Mycobacteriales; family Micromonosporaceae; genus Actinoplanes; species Actinoplanes lichenicola. The sequence continues at coordinate 89,632 of NZ_JAENHO010000001.1, read as the reverse complement.
ATGCGACGTACGGGGGCAGCAAGACAATGGTCAGCGGAGCACGAATCCTGGGAAAAGAGGGTCGGCCGGGTCGACCACGAACAGGTGCTCGCCCGTCTTGTGGGCCGTGCCCGTGACCACCGGAATCACCGCGTCGCGGCCGGCCACGGTCACGTGCTGCTCGACGCGGGCGTGGAAGCGGGAGCCGACGATCGAGTCGTGGACGAGTTGCTGGTTGTCGCGCAGCTGCCCGGTGGCGCTGAGCAAGGCCACCCGCGACGCCGTGCCCGACCCGCACGGCGAGCGGTCGACCTCCCCGTCGGCGAAGATCGTGACGTTGCGCTGGTGCGGGTTGCCGTCGGCGTCCTGCCCCAGGTCGTCGTACAGGATCGTGCCATAGATGCCGCTCAGCCGGTCGTCGTCGGGGTGGCGGGCCAGCGCGCTGTCGTCGAGCGCCCACTTGATCTCGCGGCCGATCGCGATCAGCTGGTCGATCGCGGCCGGCTCCACGGTCAGCCCGACCGCCGCCGCCGGCACGTGGGCATAGATCGCACCCCCGTACGCGATGTCGGCCGTGACCTCGCCACGGGAGGTCGGCACGGCGACGCCGCGGGCGATCGGATAGCTGGGCACGCTGACGAAGTCGACGCCATCCTGGTGGACCCGAGCCCGTACGCGACCGGACGGCACGTCGATGACGACCTGGGTCACGCCGGACGGGTCGGGCGGCACCAGCCCGGACTCGACGGCCCAGGCGCCGAGCGCGATGGTGCCGTGGCCGCAGGCGGTCGAGAAGCCGTCCTTGTGCCAGAACAGCACCCCGAGCAGCGCGCCGTCGTCGTCGGGCGGGGTCAGGAACCCGCCGTACATGTCGGCGTGCCCGCGCGGCTCGAGGCAGAGCATCCGGCGCAGCCCGTCGACCCGCGGGTCGCCGATCGCGAACATCCGGCGCTCGGCCACGGTCGCGCCCTCGATCGGGAACGGCGGCCGCACCACAAGACGAAACGGCTCCCCACCGGTGTGGTAATCGACCGTACGGACCTCGGGGTGTGTCACAACCTAGCTCCTTCGGGCGGCGTAGGCGGTCAGGCGGGCGCGGCCGTGCGGAAGCCCGTAGTCCGAGACGAGCAGGCTGACGTTCACGTATTCGGCGCCGTCGTAGAGCCAGGCCTCCGGCGTCTCGGCCAGGGCCCGTACGACTCGTTGCTGCGGTTCGGTGAGGTCGCCGTACGGGGTGCCGGTGGGGATCGAGCCGTGCGGGAAGACCTCCCGCAGGGCGACCCCGATCGTCGTCAGGGCGGGCTCGGCGCTGACGTGCCGCAGGCGGGCCAGGGCGGCGTCCAGGGCGGGCTCGCCGGTCAGGGACAGCAGCGCCAGGCCCGCGATGTCGCCTCGCAGATAGGGAATGGTGGGCTCGATGTCGTGGTCGCTCGACGCCCAGGGCAGCAGCTCGCCAGGGTCGCGCCGGGCGACCGCCCCGGCCCAGCGCATCAGGGGCCGTTCGTCAGTCGGCGGCCGCTCGCCGAGCAGCCCCAGCGCGACGACCGCGGTCGGGCTGTCCACCGCGGCCAGCACGGGCACCGACTCGGGGCGGCCCGGATACCAGCCGATCACGTACGCCGCCGAGTCGGCCAGCTCCGGGTCGGTGGTCAGCGCGTACAGCACCGGCAGGCCCGCGCCGACCGCGTCGTAGGCCTTCGCCTCGTCGGGGTCGAGCCGGGCCCGGTCGACGGGGCCGGGCAGCCAGGCCGCGTCGTCGCCGACCGCGATCAGGCCGAGCAAGTGCAGCAGGAGATCGCGGTCCTGGGTCTTGGGGTCGGCGATCAGTTCGAGCAGGGGCGGGACGGCTGCCGCGGTCGCCGAGTAGCGGTTGCCCTGGTGGGTGATGCTCGCGTAGAGCTCGCCGAACGCCTCGCGCCGTTCGTCCTCGTCCTGCGACCGCAGGGCGGCCAGGTGCTCGGGGACGTCCTCCGCCGAGCCGTACGCGTGCCGCAACTCCGCCCAGTCGATCACGGGGCCATCATGCCAGGTTCGGCGCGAGCTTATATAAGCAGAAACTGAAGTGCCGCCTGCTACTACCATGGGGTGGTCATGGAACGCACTGATCTGGTCATCCCGGCCGCGCTGGCGCCCGGCCTGGTCATCCCGCCGCTGGCCGTCACCACCGGGGCCGCCGACCCGGAATGGGTCGATGCGCCGGTGGGCCGCTGGGGCTTCCGGCGCCGGCCCTCGCTCCGCCTCCCGATGGATCCGGCCCGCGCCAAGGACGTCCGCCGGTGGCTGCGGTACGCGCCGTGGACGCCGCTGCCGATCGTCGTCGTCCTGGTCGACTGGGCGGTGGCCGGCTTCGTCGACCTGCCCGGGGGCGGATACCACCCGCTGCTGGTCTCCCTGGCCGCCCTCGCGGTCCTGTCGCTGATGCGTGGCCGCGGCCTGCCCGACCAGACTCCGGATCGCTCGCACACCGGCGAGGTGCGCATCCCCCGCGTGCCCGTGACGGTCGCGCTGGAATGGGTGGCCGCCAATCCCGGGGTGAGCACGTCGGAAGCCCCGGCTCCCCGTCCGCGCAGCCGGCGGTTCTACGCGACGTGGGCGGCGGGTCTGCTCGGGGCGGCGTTCGTCCTCGGCACGGTGCTGACCGCCGACGGTCGCGAAAACCCCGCCCAGCTGTGGCAGCTGAATGTCGGACTGTTCGTCGCCGGGCTCGTGATGGCCTACAAGACCCAGCCCCCGGCGCCCGAACCGGCGTAGAGATAACCCCGTACGGTATGTAGGCCTTTGCAGCTTTTGGTAGGCATGGGGCATGACCCGGTCACGCCGCCTCGCCGCCCTGGCGATGCTCTTCATGGCGGCGTCCTGCCTGCTCCCGGCGCCGGTGCAGGCGGCCCCGGCCGGCGTCGAAGGCGGCGTCCACCTGCGGAACCTCACGCTGCCGGCCGGTGGCAAGGTCGTCGAGGAGAGCCTCGCCCCGCTGTTGTTCGCCGACGAGGCGGGCTGGGCCGACAGCGTCACGCTTACGATCGACACGTCCGGCCTGAATGTGGCCGCGGTGACGGCCGCGGAGTGCTCGACCGGTCCCGTCCTGCGGTGTGTGCTGCCGGGTCCGCATCGCGTCTTCGAGCGCCCGCCGGACGACGGCACGTACGGCTTCGTCACCTTCGGCGCGGTCTCGCTGAGCTTCACCTCGAAGCCGGGCGCCGCGGCCGGCGACACGGGCACGTTGTCGATCGCGACGAAGGTCGACGACCAGCCCGCGACCACCGAGACCTCCACAGTCCGCATCGGCGAAGCCGTCAACCTGACCGCGGTCGACGACGAGCCGTTGACGGTGGCGCCCGGCGGCTCGGCGGCACTGCGACCCCAGGTGCGCAACACCGGCCCGGCCGCGGTCAACGGCCTGACCGCCGTGATCAGCGCCGCCGAGGGGGCCCTGACCGACACGAACTTCGGCAACTGCACGTACGGCTTCGCCATCGCGTGCACTTTCACCACGACGCTGACGGCGGGGGCCACGTACGGGCTCTCTTCGCCTTTGACGTTGCGACTGCCCGGCGATGCGGCGGCGGCCAGCCGAGTCTCCGTGAGCGTGCAGTGGATGACTGCCGCCGAGTGGGAGGACTGGCTGGGTGACGAGGGCCCGCTGCCCGGCGACCGGGCCGGCACCGGACCCGACCTCACGCTCGAGGAGGTGGCCCTGTCGGCGGCCGGCGTGCCCCAGGCCGACCTCGACCACGACGACAACGGCTCCACCACGACGGTGACCGTCTCCGGTCGCCGCACCGACGTGGTGGCGATCGGCGCCACCGTCCCCGGCACGGCCGGCGAGCACACGATCTCCGTCGGCGTCGTCAACCAGGGCCCGGGCACCCTGCGCTACCCGCCGTTCCCGAACAACCTGGGCAACGCGTACGTGACTCTGCCCGCACCGATGTCCGTCGTCACCGCGGATGAGCGCTGCAAGTCGCTGGCCGAGGACTATGGCCCGCCGGCCTCCGCCGCTCCCGATGAAGGTCCGCCCGAGTATTCCTGCGCCCTGCGGCCGGCCGCGCTCCGCCCCGGGCAGCGCCTGCTCTTCACTTTCACCGTACGCAGCGCACCGGCCGCGCGCGACGAGGAAGGCTCCGTGCAGTTCTACCTGTACGACGACGGGGTCAACGTCGACCGGGACCTCGCCAACAACCAAGCCCCGATCAAGCTGGCCGGGACCGGACGGCCGCCCGCGCTCCCCATCACCGGCACCATCGCCGCGACCATCACCGTCAGCGGAATCGTCCTCATTCTCATCGGGACGGCCGTCGTCACAGTGATGCGGCGGCGCGGACTACGTTGATGGTGACCTGGTTCCGGACCGGCCGGGCGAGCGCCGCGTGTGTGCTCGTCTGCGCCGCCCTGCTGCTCTTCCAGCAGGTCGGCTACTTCGCGGAATGGGGCAGCCCGGAATTCCGTACGCTGGTCACGGACGTCACCTACGTGCCCCTGGCGCTCGCGTTCACCGTGCTGGCCGTACGGGTCGCGGTCTCGAAGCGGCAGGAACCGCGGACCCGGCGGGCCTGGCGAGTGATCACCATCGCGTTCGTCTGCCAGCTGGCCGCGCACTGCGCCTGGGCCGTGCAGTCCCACATCCTGCTCACCACGGCCTACCCCTCCACCGCCGACTACTGCTTCCTGCTGTTCTCCCCGTTCATGTTCGCCGGTCTGCTCATGCTGCCCGGCCAGCATCGGCGCCGCCGCGACCGGCAGAAGCTGGCCCTGGACGCGCTGATTGTCGGCGCGGGCGGGTTCATCGCGATCTGGTATCTGCTGCTCGGCCCGATCCTCAACGCGCCCGGACTGACCCCGCTGCAGCGCACCTTCACGGCGGCCCTGCCGATCGGTGACCTCCTGCTCGTGCTGGCCGTGTCGACCGCCATGCTGCGCCGGCACCAGCCCGAGGTGCCGGCCCCGATCCGGCTGCTGGCCGGGGCCATCGCCCTGACCGTGACCGCCGACGTGTCGTACAGCTGGATCCAGTTGAACGGCGGGTTCACCGGCGGCTCCTGGCCGGACCTGCTGTGGCTGGCCGGCTGCTTCCTGCTGGTGCTGGCGGCCGATCAGCAATACCGCCGCCCGCGTCATCCCCGGCCGAGGCGGCGCGATCGCAACGCGGTCTTCCTGCTCCCGTACGCCGCCAGCGTCGCCGCGTACGTCCTGCTCGCCGTGCAGTCGTCCCACCTGCCGATCAACCCGTACGGCGGCATGATCCTCGGCTCGGCCGTGCTCACCCTGCTGGTGATGGCCCGCCAGTCGCACGCCCTGCGGGACAACCGCGAGATGGCGGTCACCGACGGGCTCACCGGCCTGGCCAACCGCATCCTGGTCACCGAGCGCCTGGACATGCTGGCCGGTCAGCCCGTGCGGCCCGGGCGGCACAGCGCGGTCCTGCTCATCGACCTCGACCGGTTCAAGCCCATCAACGACACCTTCGGGCACGAGGCGGGCGACGCCGTGCTGGTCGCCGCGGCCGACGCCATGCGCCGCGTGATCCGCGACGGCGACCTGGCCGGGCGGCTCGGCGGCGACGAGTTCGCCGTCCTGCTGCAGAGCCTGCCGGACCGGGAGGCCGCGGGTTCGATCGCCGCCCGGCTCCTCGAGGAGCTACGCCAACCGGTGATCTTCGGCGAGCACGTGCTGATGGTCGAGGCCAGCATCGGCGTGGCGATCCGCGACGACCCGGACGCGTCCGGCGAGACCCTGTTGCAGCAGGCGGACACGGCCCTGTACGCCGCCAAGCGCGCCGGGCGGGGCCGGTTCGAGTACTACTCCGACGTGATGGACACCAAGGCGCGCGAGTCCGAGCTGCGCCGTGCGGTGGCCCAGGACGAGCTGGTCGTCTACTTCCAGCCCGCGGTCGCGTTGGCCACCGGCGAGCTGCGTGCGGTCGAGGCCCTGGTGCGCTGGAACCATCCCGTACGGGGTCTGCTCGGCCCCGGCGAGTTCATCGAGCTCGCCGAGGAGACCGGGGCGGTCGTGCCGCTGGGGGCCTGGGTGCTGCGCGCGGCGTGCCGGGAGGCGGCCGGGTGGCGTACGGGAATCCCGGGGGCCGGCCCGCTGCGGCTGGCGGTGAACCTGTCGCCGAAACAGGTCGCGCAGGCCGACCTGGTGACCACCGTCGAGGCCATCCTGACCGAGACCGGTTTCCCGCCCGACCGGCTCACGCTGGAGATCACCGAGAGCGTCATCCTGCAGCCCGACCCGCTCACCATCAGCCGCCTGCAGGCGCTGCGCGACCTGGGCATCCAGCTGGCGGTCGACGACTTCGGCACCGGCTATTCGGCCCTGAGCTACCTGCGCCGCCTCCCGGTGACCATGCTGAAGATCGACCGCTCGTTCGTCACCGGCATCGCCGACGACCCGGAGGCGCGCTCGGTCTGCGAGGCCGTGGTGCACCTGGGCGAGGCCTTCAAGATGAACGTCGTGGCCGAGGGCATCGAGACTGCCGACCAGGCTACGGCCCTGATCGACATGGGCTGCGTGATCGGTCAAGGCTTCTTCTTCCACCGCCCCCTTCCCCCGGACGAGGCGCGAGCCCTGGTCAAGCAGCAATTCGCGGCCCTGACCTAGCGGGGCTCAGATGCGGGTGCGGTCGGCGCTTCGCGGGTCGGTGACCCGCTTGGCGGCATAGATGTGACCGGCGCGGGCGGTTTCTCGCCACGGGCGGGCCTTGTTCAACGCGACGTCGAGCGCGGGTTCGGCGCGGTCGAGGTCGACGCAGATCACCTCGGAGCCGTCCGTGCGGGCTTGGCGCAGGACGTACCCGTGCGGGCCGATCACTGCCGACGAGCCGGCCGGCGCGCATGAGGTGGGCACCGCGATGCTGACCCAGAACCCGTTCGCGGCGGCGTGCCCGCGGGCGAGGACCTCAAAGATCGGGTCCTCGGAGTACGTCGAGAACAGCACGCAGTCCACGCCGAGGGCCCGCTGTTCCATCCACAATTCGGGGAAGTTGACCTCGATGCAGATCAGGCAGCCGAACCGGAAACCGTCCACCTCGAAGGTGCAGGCGTGGTCGCCGGGCGTGTAGAAGCCGGTGATCTCGCTGTACGACACCCACCGCTTGTCGTACCGGTCGGCCACCTCACCCCGATCGTTGATCACCCACAGCGAGTTGTGCGGCCGATGCTCCCCCGACAGCCGATGATTGCCACCCACGACCACCCAGACACCGAGCTCCGCGGCCAAGGCCATGGTGGCCCGCAGCTCCTCGGTGACCGGCGCCCAATCGATGTTCCACCCGGCGTAGTACGCCTTCGCCGGCCCGACATAGCCGGAGAGCGCCCCCTCGCTGAAATGAACGAGGCGTGCCCCCTGCTGGGCGGCCTGGCGCATCGCGGCCCGGATCGCCTCGCCGTTCGCCGCGGGATCCGTGGTGATCTCGGTCTGCGCGACACCGATCCGAAGACTTCTCGTCGCGGCCACCCCGGCAGCGTATCGACTCGGCTGGTCGCCAGCGCCGCGCAGGGTGGTCCACTCCGGCCGGTCAGCCCTCGGTCAGCAGGGCACCTTGACGCCTCCCTCGGTCAGCAGGGCACCTTGACGCTTCCCGAGAAGGGCTGGGTGCTCTCCTGCGACGGGCCGATGCGGTAGCTGAAGGTGATCTTCTTGCTGACGATGCCGCAGTCGGCCGTGTGGGTGTTGTCCTCGATGTAGACCGGTGCCCCGTCCTGGCCCAGCGCGGCCGTCCACGCGGCGGCCAGGGCCAACTGCTTCGCCAGCTTGCAGGTGGCGGCGGTGCCCGCCGTCTTCGCGCTGATCTCACCCGAGTAGGCGGCGATCGACGCCAGGCCGGCTTTGCCCTTGAACTTCCTCATCTTGTTCACCACTGCCGTGATGCCGCAGGTGACCGACCCGACGGTGGCCCCGTTGAGGAGGTTCTGGACGATCTGGACCGTCTCGTCGCTGTTGTAGTAGCGGGCGGTCGACGCCTGAGCCGGCGTGGCCACGGCCCCTGCTGTCACGACCGCCGCGGCCGCGGCCACAGCCAATTTGGTACGCATTCGGAAACTCCCTGAGGTCGCGGATTCTTCGACGACCACAAGGTAGTTTCGCGATGACAACGAACTCCATTGACGCAAATGCCGGACATTACTGCCGCGTTGACGGATCCCGAACGGGGTCGCCGAAACGACCGACGTCGAGCCGCGCCTGGCCTCCGCCGGCCCGTTGCTCTTCCTCCGCTTCGGGATGCCTGTCCAACTCTGCTCATACCTTCGCCCAGGCCGTCCTGATCAGCGACTCTTCACAAATCCCGCCCGGGTTGGTCCACCTCTTACGAACGTGCCGCAGAGGCGCGAAGGATCGAGAGAAGGCGGCGTAGCGATTGCGAACTGGATCGTCGCCGCGAAGAGATCATGGGCAAAGGTCGCCGGGCGGACACCGTCGTCGAGGAGATCCCCGAGGTCGATCCGCTGCCGAACTCGCAGGACGGGCCAGGTCTCGGCGGCCCTGACCTGACCGCAGAACGCTTCGACGCCAGCGATCCGCGCACCGGCGTGCAGGCCGGCGTAGCTCTGGAAAAGAGAGACTGGGGTACTCAGATTTCCTTCGCGGTCTCTAACCTCAGTGGGCCGAGGCGATGCCAGCTGGTGATTGTGCACACTGACGGCACCAAGGAACCGCTCGTCTCGTGGAACGTGGACCAGGCGCTCGGAATAGGGTCTCGGTGATCCGGGGCGGACCCGCGGCACCCATGACGTCTGGTGGCGGGCCCGGCGGGCGCCTCAGTGCCAGACCGACACCGCGGCCAGGCCGACGGCCACGATGAGGTCCGGGGGCCAGGCGAGCATCGCGGCGCGGGCGAGGCGGTTGCGGGGGTTCCAGCGGTCGCGGATGACGTATGCGGCGAAGAGGGCCTTCGCGAATTGCACGCAGCTCAGATACAGCGCCGTGAAGATGAGCAGGAAAGCCACGTCGGCCGCGATGGTGAACGAGCGGTCGGCCAGCAGGTTGATGACGGGCAGCGGGGGCAGCGTGACGGCCGAGACGAGGATGAGTATGACGCCCCACAGGATGGCCCAGTCGAGGTGGCGGATGACGAGCGTGTCGATGTCGCCGGGGTCCGCGGTCATCTCGGCCCGCAGTTCGGCCAGGCGTTCTTCGCGGGTGCGGCCCTCGACCCGGAGCGCGCGGCTCACCATGGTGAGCACCAGGCGGGTCATCGGGCGGGCCGCGGCCGGCGTCGCCAGACCTGGTCGGTCAGGAGGACGCCGGCCGCTCCCAGCACCGCCGCGCCGACCCAGCGCGACGTGACAACGAACGGGATCAGCAGTGCGCCGGTGGCGAGAGCCACTGCCAAGCCCGGCGTACGGGAGGGTCTGCCCTGCGGCACATCGCGGACGAGCTCGAGGAAGCGGACGAGCTCGAGAAACGGGTCGGGGTCGTCGCCGGTGGCCACGATGCCGTTCGCGACGTCCCGCGCTCCCGGGACGCCGTGCGCGACCTCGGCGGCCGCCTGACGCACGCCGGCCCGGTCCGTCCAGCCGGCGAGCATCACCACCCCGGCCTGGACCTCGACGTCGAAAACCGTTTCCCTCGTACGTTCGTCGGCCCGCAGCCGCTGCGAAACCTCGGTCCTGAGGCGCGCGTCGGCGTCGTCCGGCCCGCCGAGGCTGCCGAAGTCGGGCATCGGCCACATGGTCATCTGTGCCGCTCCTCGCCGCACGCAGGTTCTTTTGTCAGCGTGGAAGCTTCGTCCCGCGACGTGGCGACGATGCTCCGGACATATGACGGTTCCGACTCAAAAGCCGGGACAGCCAGCCCGTACGGGTGATTCGCGCCGCCGCCGACAGGGCCGCGCCGGGGAAGAGCGCGTCGAAGCCGTGGAAGCCGCCCGACCAGACGTGCACCTCGGCCTGGCCGCCGCAGGCCCAGATCCGGTTTCCGTACGCCACGTCCTCGTCCCGGAAGAGCTCGGCCGAACCCGCGTCGATGTACGCCGGGGGCAGCCCGGACAGGTCGTCGGCGAGCGCGGGGGAGACGTACGGGGAAATGTCGTTCCGATCGCCGAGCAGGCTGCGCCAGGCGAACTCGTTGGCCTCGCGGGTCCACGTGCCGGGTTCGCTCGTGGTGGCGCGGTTGCGGTGGTCGAGCATCGGGCCGATGAGGATCTGACCGGCGAGCGACGGCAGGCCACGGTCGCGCGCCAGCAGGGTCACCCCGGCGGCCAGCCCACCACCCGCGCTGGCGCCGGCCACGACCACGCGGGACGGGTCGGCGCCCAGCTCTTCGAGAATCCAGACCAGGCCGGCGTAGCAGTCCTCGACCGGGGTGCTGCCCTGCGCCTCGGGGGCCAGGCGGTAGTCGACCGACACGACAACGACGCCGAGCTCGGCCAGCCATTCGAGGGGGATGTCGATCTGCGAGTAGCGGTTGCCCATCACCATGCCGCCGCCGTGGATCCAGTAGACGCACGGCGCGTCGGCGGGGAGGACGCTCGCGGGGCTCAGGACCGTCAGCGGGATCCCGGTGCCGGGGATGGTGACCTCGCGCTGCGTGATCGCGTCGCCGGGGGTGAACGGCGGGGCCGCGTACGGGCGGATCTGGTCGAGGGTTTCCGCGGTGAGCGGCGGGGCCGGGGGCATGGTGGCGAGCAGCGTGCGGAGCTCGGGGTCGAGGGGCATCAGAACGCCGCCTTGCCGCCGACGGGGACCTCGTCGGTGTAGGTGGAGTCGCCGTCCAGGAGTGACTGCAGCTTGGCCACCAGGGCCTGCGCGGGGGCGGAGCCGAAGAACGCGGCGTGGGTGCCGGCGCTGGTCCAGCCCTCCGTGACCGAGACGACGTCGGGGTTCGCGGCCGAGCGGGCGACCAGGAAGACGACGCAGTCGGGGTTGGCGAGCGACGGCGCGTCGAGCAGCAGCGCGACCACCTCGTCGCCGAGGCCGGTTCGAGCAGTCATCGTGGCGTGAAAGCCGTGCATCTGATTCTCCCATTCACTCTTTCGCGGTACGGCTAGTATTTCGCGCTGAGCTGGGCAGATGCTTTGGCAATCGTCGCCCTGACTTGCACAATCCTGGCGTGGTGGAACAGCGCGGGTGGGTTGCCGACGGCCGCCGGGCGCGGACTCATAATGTTTCGTCCATGACCGGTGTCCACGAAGGGCAGACCATGACCGAGCTCGAGGAACTGACCCGGGCGGTGGCCGACAACACGGTGGCCGGCGGGAGCCTGTTCGGCCGCACGGTCGCGCGCATCATCGAGCTCACCGTCGAACCGCTGCGCGACGCCGGGCCGCAGGTCGTCCGGGCCGAGCTGGCCGCCGTGTGCGCCTGGGCCAACCGCACCAAGCCGACGATGGCCACCGTACGCAATGCCGTGATCCTCGCGCTCGCCACTGCCGACGCCACCGACGGCTCGGCCCGCGCGGTGGCGTCGGCCATGCGGGGCTTCGTGGCCCGCTCCGAGAAGGCGGTCGAGGCCCTGGCCGACGGCATCACCGACGTCGTCAAGCCGGGCGCCCGGGTGCTCTGCCACTCCAACTCGGGCTCGCTGCGCAGCGTCCTACGGCGCGTCGTCGGCGTCATCCCCGACGTGTCGATCAACGTGACCGAGTCCCGGCCGTACCGCGAGTCGCGCCGGCTGGTCGAGGGCATCGCGGAGTCCGGCGTACCGGTGACGCTGTTCTCCGACGCCGCGATGGCGGTCGCCGCGAGCCGGTCGGACGTCGCGCTCGTGGGCGCCGACGCGGTCTTCGCCGACGGCACCCTGGTCAACAAGACCGGCACGATGCCGCTCGCTCTGGCCTGCCGCTACCACGGCGTCCCGTTCTACGGCGTGACCGAGCTGGCCAAGGTCGTCGACGGCGACCCGGCCGAGGTGCGGATGGAGCTGCGGCCCGGCTCCGAGCTCAGCGCCGGGTGGGAGCTGGCCGACAGCGGCCGGGTCGACGTGTCGAACCAGTTCTTCGAGCCCACCCCGGCCGAGCTGATCACCTCGTACCTGACCGAGGCCGGCCTGGTCGCCCCGGCGGGCATGCTGGCCGCCTACCGGAGCAGCCTCACGCCCTGATTGTCCACAGGGCCGGGGTGGCCGGCGGCTCCCATCCTGTCTGCGACGTGTGGGCCTGCCGGCAGGAGTAGGTCAGGCCGAGGTGCGTCACTACCTCACCCGCCTGGTAGGAGACACCCGCCGCCCACGCATTGATAGTGGGCGACGGCGACGGGGACGTTGTCGGCGTGGGAGAAGGCGTGGGGGACGGCGTGGGAGAAGGGGTCGGGGACGGCGTAGGCGATGGTGTGGGGGACGGCGGCGGCGTGGCCGGTGGGGTGGAGGCCGGCGGGTCGGTGGCGGCGAGCAGGGCGCCCAGGGCCGAGGTCTGGGTGCGCCAGTCCTGGGGGTTCGGGGTGGCGCCGGTCCAGCGGTGGCCCAGCCGGTTCAAGGAGTCGCGGTCGGCGGTCCAGATGCGGTCGGCCTGGGTGCGGGCGTACGCGCGATAGGAGGCCTGGCCCGTGACGTCGGCCAGCTCCATCAGGTAGCGCATGAAGATGCCCTTGAACTGTTTGCCGTTGTCGTCGCAGGGGGGCTCGCAGGCCTCGGTCAGGATGCCGTTGACGGTGAGGGGGCCGTTCAGCGCCGCGTCGGCCAGGGTGCGGGCGCGAGCCAGCACCGTGGTGTTGCCGGTGGCGCGATAGAGCTCGACCGCGCCGCCGATGGCCAGGCCCTGGTTGTAGGTCCAGACCGTGTCCCGGTTGCTGGCGCACGAGCTGAGCAGGCCGTCGTTGACCAGGTTGGACGCGTTGACCATGCCGCTGCCCAGGAACCAGTTCCAGCCCGTGGTGGCCCGGTTGAGCCAGGTCGTGTCGCCGGGCAGGCGATTGTGCAGGGCGGCCGACAGCCGGATGTAGAGGCCGATCGTCACCGCGTTCTTGTATGTACGCTCCCGGTCCCACCACACGCCGCCGCCGCAGGTCGACGTGTCCCAGAACGAGGCGACGTAGTTGGCGATCGTCACCGCCTCGTCCAGGTATCTGCGCTCGCCGGTCAGGTCGTACGCCTGCAGCCAGGCCAGTCCCCACCAGCCCGCGTCGTCGACGGCCCGGCTGATGAAGTGGCCCTCGATCGGGTCGCTGCTCTTCACCCCGGCCGGGAAGGCGACCCGGTTGACGGTGAAGGTGCGGTCGACGGCCCACAGGTAGTCGGTGCGGCCGGTCCGCTTCATCCACGCCATCACGGTGGCGATCGAGTCGGCCGAGTTCCACCAGCTCGACGGCCACCACGCGGTGTCGGGCCGGTACGAATACATGAGCGCGTCGACGGCCGCCGCGGCCCGGTTGTCGGAGGGGCGGGCCCACGCCGTACAGCTGCCGTTGTTGCCCGTGACCGCCCGGCCGCAGGCGCGCAGGGCTCCGCCGTACAGGAGGCTCTTGGGGTCTCGGGTGGCGAACAGCGCGGTGCGGGTGCCGGTGACGCGGCCCAGGGAGGAGCCGCCGGGCCAGGATGCGCCGGCGTCCCATGAGCGGTCGAGCCACACCTCGTCGCCCGTCGCCCCGCCCGTGATGGTGGCCCAGGCCATGCCGCGCGTATCCATGTGCAGCGCGATCGTGCGGCCGCTCAACGTCGTCGGCGCAACCGGCTGGTAGTCGCCGACCGGCGTGGTGGCGCCGTCGCACACCACGTCACAGGCCGCCGTACGCACCCAGTCAGTACACTGCACCCCGGACGCGTCGCCGCAGGCCCGGATCAGGCCGCGCCGGTGGAATACCGGGTCGGCCAGGTTGTACATGAGCGTGCGCGTGCCGGTCCACGTGCCCGGCACCGTCGCCTTGCCGAGCAGGCCCTCCCAGGTGGCGCCGCCGTCGAAGCTGCGATCGACCCACACCGAGTCGCCGGCCCCGCCGTTGTCGATGCTGCCCCAGGCCATGGCGTCGGCCTCGGAGAGGTGCAGCGCGATCCGGCGGCCGTTCTGGGTCTTGCCGGGCACCGGGAACGTGTCCTGCTCGGCCTTCGACGGGTCGAGCTGGTCGCAGTTGACCGAGCAGACGGCCGCGGCGGCGACGGGGGCGGGATCGACGGGCCGGGCCAGAGCGGGCGTGCCGCTGAGGAGGACGGCGAGAAACGTGACAACGACGACGAGTACGCGCTTCACGACCTACATATTGATGAACGTGGATGTGAATTGGCAAGGTTTGTTAACGGGCAATCGTGAGATCCGAGGTCGGCAACGTCTGACAGGCCAGCCGCCACCCCTCGGCCAGCTCCCCGTCCGAGAACATGCCCCGGGTGTCGGTCTCGTACGAGCCGTCCAGCACCCGTACGCGGCAGGTCCCGCACGCGCCCTCCCCGCACGACTGCGGCAGGTCGACCTCCGCCTCGTTGGCCGCCACCAGCACCGACTCGCCGGGCCGGCAGGGAAACGAACCCCCGCCGAGGCCGATCGTGAACGAGCTGACCTGGGCGGCGAGGGCGATCGCGTGGGCCTTCTCGCGGCGGGTCTCGTTGCTGCGCTCCGACACGAACGCCTCGGTGTGCACGGCCGTGCGCGGCACGCCCAGTTCGGTCAGGGCGCCGATCAGGTCCTGCATCATCGCCGCCGGGCCGCACAGGTGCACCCGGGTCGCCGGTCCCGCGTACGGGCGAAGGGTGTTGACGTTGATCCGCCCCTGTCGTGAGGTGACCACGACCGACACCTCCAGGCCGGGCAGCCGGGATCGCAGCGCCTCGACCTCGGGCCCGAACACCACCTCGTCGTCGGTGCGGAAGCTGACCAGGAGCACGATCCGGCCGGTGTGCCCGGCTTCGGCGGCCGCGGTGAGGACGCTCATCAGCGGAGTGATCCCGATGCCACCCCCGATGAGCAGCAGGTCGCCGAGCTGACCGGACCACGTGAATTCGCCGTGCGGGCCGCTGACTCGCAAGGCCAGACCAGCTGAAAGCTCGTCGTGCAGGAAGCCGGAGCCCAGCCCGTCCGGCTCGCGCTTGACGGCGATCTCGACGAAACCGTCGCCGCCGAAGCTGCAGATCGAGTACGACCGCTCGATCGGCTCGACGGCCACCGGCACGAAGACCTTCAGGTATTGCCCCGCCTCGAACGTGAACGGCATCGTCGAGCCCTGCATCGGTGCGAGCCGGATTCGCCGTACGGTGGGGGAAAGGTCTTCGACCGAGGTCACCCGCAGGTAGCCCTGCCAGGGCGTGGGGGCCGGGTAGGACGACGACAGGACCGTCCGCCACATCCGGCCGACCTGCCGTCCCTTGAGCACCGCCCCGGCCGCCAGCAGGCCGCCCGCCAGCGCGCCGACCACGCCCGGCCCCCACACGTCCTGCCCCGCCACGAACAGGCCCTTGACCGGCGTACGGGCCGAGGCGTGGGGCGACCGCAGCCGTTGCGGGGTCGCCGCCAGCCCGTAGAACGAGCCCTTGACGCTGTGCTGGAACGTCTCGAACGACAGCGGCGTGGCCAGCTCGGCGAACGCGATGGCCGATCGGAACCCGGGCCACCGCTGGTCGAGCCGGGTGATCAGCCGCTCGGTCAGCTCGGCCTTGAGCTTGCGGTAGCTCTCCGGCCGCTCCTCGTCGTGGGTGCCGCGCCACTCGTCGACCACCCGCGGGTCGACCAGCTCGACGACCTCGACCGTGTGGAAGCGGGCGGCCGGGTTGTTCATCGAGGCGAACGACACGTACAGGGTGCCCTCGCCGGGTGGCTGGTGCCGGCCCTCGAGGTCGGGCATGAGCCAGTGGTTCTCGCCCCGCAGCCCGAACTCGGCCGGCGACTTGTGCATGCCGAGGAACAGCATGAGCGCCGACGGTTCGGCGGGCAGGCCGGCCAGGTCTTCGTCGCGGCCGATCAGCCCGTACGTGTTGCGCACGCCCGCCGCCGAGACCACGGTTCCCGTACGCACGTGGTAGCGGCGCCCGGTGGCGGTGTCCTCGACGTCGAGCCCGGTGACCCGGCCGCGCTCGACCACGATGTCGTTGACCCGCTGGCGGGGGCGCAGTTCCACCCCGTACGAGGAAAGGATCTCCAACACGATCCGGCCGAGCTCCTTGGGACCGCCGACCGGATGGGCCGTGCCCGCCATGAAGAACGTGAGCGGCACCGACGCGTGGGCGCCGAACGCGCTCGACTCCGGCGGCGTGCCGTAGAGGCCCCAGCGCGCGGCCATGATCGCTCGCAGGCGCGGGTCGCGGAAGCTGAGCTCGACCTGCTCCCGCACCGACCGGTAGGTCGCCGGGAACAGGCGCGGCAGCAGACCCGTGCCGCGCCCGCCGGGGCTCACCGTCGCGAGCACGTTGCGCGCGGCCAACCCGGTCATGGCCCGGCGCACAGTCTTGAGGAAGCCGTCGACGGCACTCGTCTCGTCCGGGAACTGCTCGGCCAGCCGCTGCCGGAGTTTTTCCTTGGTCGCGGGCACGGTGAAGTCGAAACCGGGGAAGTGCAGGGCGTCGTAGTCGTCGGGCAGCGGGTTGAGCTGCACCCGCCCGTCGGTCATGAACCCGAGGAACGGGCCGGCGTCGGCGCTCATGTAATGCAGCCCGGTGCCGAACTCGAACCGCCCGCCCCGGCTGAACTCGTGGGTCATGCCGCCGAGCGTGTAATGCTGCTCGAGAACGAGCACCCGCCGCCCGCCGAACTGCGTGATCGCGCGCGCCGCGGCCAGGCCGCCCATGCCCGAGCCGATGACGACGACGTCGGCCTCTTCCTGATCGACCATGGACCGGGACGCTAGATGCGCGCACTGAACGAACTGTGCACGAGCGCGTCCATTGTTCGTCCAGTGCGCGTGCCTACGTTCAGTCCAACTCGGACAGCAGCTGCTCGGCGCGGTGGGCGAACAGGTGGGCTTCACGCTCGACGGACAAGGCGCGGGCCCGCTCGGCCATGGCCCGCACGGCGGCGACGGGCTCACCCTGGGCCCGCAGCAGCCGGGCCCGCAGGAGCAGCAGCAGCCCCTCGGCGTAGCGCTGCCCGTGCCGGTCGAGGAACTTGCCGGCCCGGTCGAGCGCGCCGGCGGCCTCGTCGAGCCGCCCGGCCGCCAGCCACATCTCGGCCAGCAGCCCGCACCACGTGGCCAGGCCCGAGCGCGGCGGGTCGAGCAGGGCCGCGGTGATGATCTTTTCCGCCTCGGCCGCCGCCCCCGGGTCGCCAGTGGTCAGCGCGCGGCCCCAGCAGCGGGCCAGCCGCTGATAGCTGCCCAGGAAGACGAAGGAGAACTCGTGGTCCTGCGCGATGCCCCGGGCGGCCGCCCGCAGCGCCCACGCCGGGTCGCCGGCCAGCGCCCCGACCGTCACCGAGAAGGCCGACCAGACCGTGATCGCGTACGGGTCGTCGCCCGCCGCGGCCTCCAGCGCGTCGAGCTGCTCGCGGGCCTCGTCGAGGTCGCCGTGCAGCGCGGTCATCAGCCCCAGCATCACCGGCGACAACATCTGCAGGTCGTGCCGCAGCGGCGCCTGCTCGCGGGCCGCCGTCACCGCCGGATGCGACAATCGCAGCGCCCGGTACGCCTCCCCGATGTTGCCCACGTCCCACTGATGGATGCCCCAGGCGTGCCGCCCGTACGCCCGCACGATCGGATCGTCGGACCTCTCGCCCTGTTCGAGCAGCCGCAGCGCCAGCCGCCCGGCCCGATCGAGCTGGATGCCCTGCGAGTGCGCGGCCCAGCGGGAGAACAGGAAATCGGCCGCCTCGCGTTCCCGGCCCAGCTCACGGGCCAGCTGCTCGGCCCGTTCGAGCAGGTCGAGCGCCGAGCCGACATAGCCCGCGCGCATCCCGTCGACGGCGATGAACAGCGACAGCGCCGACAGCTCGAGGTCGGCCAGCCCCGCCGCCCGGGCCACCCGCGCGGCCAGCCGCAGATGCCGGGCCGCGGCCTCCAGCGCCGACTTCGCCCCGGCGCAGCGACCCGCCCGGACCAGGGCCTCGGCCGTTCGCGCCTGATCGGCCAGGGGACCGGCCGCCCACAGGTGATGGGCCAGCCGCTCCACCACGGGGTCGTCGTCGGCCACCGTACGCTCGAGGGCCTCGGCCACCCGCAGGTGCAGCCCCGGCACGCGCGGCGTCGAGGTGGTGAAGGCAACCGATTCCCGGACGAGGTCGTGGGCGAACCGGAACGAGAACGGGTCGTCGCGCCGCGGCTCGACCAGGCCCAGCGCCTCCAGCGGCTCCAGCCGGTCGAGGCAGCTCTGCACCTCCAGCCCGGCCGCCCGCGCGAGCAGGCCCAGGTCGACGTCGCGGCCGATCAGCGCGGCCATCTGCAGCAGCCCCCGCGCGTCGTCGTCCAGCCCGGCCACCCGATCCCGTACGACGTCCCGCACGGTCGACGGCACCCCGGCCCGCACGGCCGCGTCCTCGGTCAGCTCGCCCCCGTCGGCGAGGTAGCGCGACAACTCCCTGACGAAAAAGGCGTTCCCACCCGTACGGGCGTGGATGCTGCGCGCCGCGGCCGGGGTGGGGGAGCGGCCGGTCTCGCGGCGCACGAGCTCGGCCACCTCGGCCGGGCCGAACGCGCCGAGCCGGATCCGGCGGTGGCGGGGCTGCCGGCTGGCCGCGGCCAGGGTGCGGGCCACCTCGGGCCGCGGCACCGGCGCCCGGTCGCGCAGCGCCCCGACCATCGTGGTGCCGTCGGGCAGCCGGGCCGCCAGATGGCTGAACAGGTCGAGCGAGGCGACGTCGGCCCACTGCACGTCGTCGACCACCAGCACCACCGGCCGGGCCGCAGCGGCCTGCGTGACCAGCGCGACCGCCTGCTCGAAGAGCCGGAACCGGGCGCCGCTGTCGGGCAGCACCGGGGTGCCGGGCACCCCGGCCGGCGAGCCGACCAGCCGGTGCAGCTCGCCGGTCTGCCACGGCGCGCGGGCCTCGACCGGCAGCGTGTCGATCAGGGCGCCGATCACCTGCACCCACGGCCACATCGAGGGGGTGCCGTCGCCCTCCAGGCAGCTGCCCCAGACCACTGTGGCGCCCCGGCCGCGGGCCTCGGCCCCGAACTCCTCCAGCAGCCGGGTCTTGCCGACGCCGGGCTCGCCCTCCACGATCACCAGGCTGGTCGGGCCGGTCAGGGCCTGCCGCAGCACCGCCAGCTCGTCGGACCGGCCGACCAGCACCTCGGCGGGCGGCTCGGCGGCGGGCGGCGGTGGTTGCCGCAAAACGCCCTCGTGCGCGGCCCGCAGGGCCGGACCGGGGTCGATGCCCAGCTCGTCGGCCAGCCGCTCGCGGACGGCCTGGAACACCGACAGGGCCCGGGCCTGCTGACCGGTCGCCCCCAGCACGGTGACCAGGGCCGCCTGCACGTTCTCGTCGAGCGGGGCCATCGCGGCCGCCCGTTGCAGGGCCGGCAGCACCGGGCGGGGACGGCCCTGCTCGACGGCCAGCCGGGCCGCCGCCACGCAGGCCTCGAAGAACTCGCCGTCGAGCGTCTCGAAGATCGCCGTGGCGGCCGGGGTGTGGGCCAGCCCGTCGCCGGCCGGCCCGTACCAGAGGTCGAGCGCCCGGACGTAACTGTCGAGCTTCTTCTCCGCGACCAGCGTCCGGAAGGTGACCACGTCGAGCATGCCGGGGCCGGGCACGAACAGGTAGCCGTTGCCGCGGCGCTGCAGATAGGAGCCGGGGCCGCGGGCCGGCAGGTCGGGCTCGAGGATGCGGCGCAGGGCACCGACGTACTTCTGCAGGATGTTGAGCGCCGAGGCCGGGGCGTCCTCGCCCCAGATGACGTCGATCAGCTCGCTCGTGCTGACCGGGCGCCCGGCCCGCACCAGCAGCAGGGCCAGCAGGAACGCCTGCTGGCGGGGGCCCGCGTCGAGCTCGGCGCCGTCGCGCCACAGCCGCAGCGGCCCGAGCACCTGCAGGCGCAGGCCCTCGTCGCCGGGCGATGACGTCGTCACCGTGCTGCTCCCAACCACCCCGTGCCGTCCGATCAGGCACCGCGTGGCTGACATTAGAGCACCAGCACCGCCCCTGTCTTTAACGGTTCAGCACGCTGTGGATGGACGATACGGCTGCGGCACCCTCGCCCACCGCGGTGGCGACGCGCTTCGTCGAGCCCGAGCGCAGGTCGCCGACCGCGAACACCCCCGGCACGCTGGTCAGATAGGGCAGGGCGCCGTCGGTGCGGACGAACCCGGCCGCGTCCTTGTCGACACCGGTCAGCCAGCCCGAGGCGGGGTCGGCGCCGATGAAGCAGAACAGTGCCCGGCAGTCGAGCCGCTGTTTCCCGTACGCGGCCCGCTCGACCACGATGCTGTCCAGCGCATGCTCCCCGCCCAGCTCGCGAACCGTGGTCTCGGTGTGCAGCCGGATCCGCGGGTGGTGGTGGATCCGCTCGGTCAGATAGGACGACATCCCGGCCTCGAGCCGGGGGCCCCGGATGATCAGATCCACGGTGGCGTCGTGCCCGGCCAGCGACAGCGCGGCCTGTCCGGCCGAGTTCGCCCCGCCGACCACGGCCACCGGCTGGGCCGCGCAGGCCCGCACGTCGAGCTCGGTCGCCGCGTACCGGATGCCGCCGGACCGCTCGAACTCGGCCCAGCGCGCGAGGTCGAGCCGCCGGTAGTGCGCGCCGGTGGCCGCGAGGACGGCCCGTGCCTCGATCCTCGTGCCGTCCGCCAGCAGCACGGCTCTTTTATGTAGGCCCTCGACCGGGCATGGCGCGTGGATGCGGACGCCGAACTTGAGCGCCTGGGCCATGGCCAGCCGGGTCAGGTGCTCGCCGCTGATCCCCTGCGGGAAGCCCAGGTAGTTCTCGATCCGCGCGCTCTTCGCGGCCTGCCCGCCCAGCCCGCTACGGTCGAGCAGCACGGTCGACAGGCCCTCGGACGCGGCGTAGACGGCGGCGGCCAGCCCGGCCGGGCCCGCACCCACCACGACCAGGTCGGGCGGGTCGCCGCCGGGGCGATAGGTCAGGCCCAGCGCCTCGGCCACGCTGCCCGGCGTGGCGCGGCGGATCGTCCGGCCGTTGACGATCGCCACGGGCAGGTCGTCGCCGGTCGCGTCGCGCCAGGTGTGCGGCAGCAGCAGCTGGTTGACGTACGTGCGGAGGGTCAGCGACTCCACGGCGTCCGGGCGGCCGGCCAGCTCCAGGGCGCCGCCCGCCACCGTACGGATGAAGTCGCGCCGCACGCGGAACGCCTCGATCAGCACATCGCCGAGGTCGGCGTGCTCGGCGATGACCCGGCGCAGCGCCGCGGCTCCGATCCGGACGATCGTGCCACTTTTGATCACGCGGGCCGTCAGGTAGACGTGCTGGCCGGTGAGCAGGCTGAGCTCGCCCAGGAAATCGCCCGGCCCGGCCCGATAGACCAGCCGCTCGGGCTCGGCCACGGTGGCGTCCCGCACGATGTCGACCGCGGCCGTGCCGAGCAGGAAGAAGTCGTACGCGTTGTCGCCGGCCTCGTAAAGGTGCCGGCCGGCTTCGACGTGCTCGCTCTCCCCGTACGCGGCCAGCCGCCCGAACTGCTCGTCGCCCAGCCCCGGCCCCGCCTCCTGACTCATGCCCCGAGGCTGCCGGACGCCACTGAACACCGACTGAACACTTGTGCCCGCTGCGAGACTCTTGGTGTGGACACCGACTGGCAATGCCTCCCGGTCGCGGCGGACGACTCTCTCGTCGCGCTGCTGCACGATGCCGAGGAGGACGACGAGCGGATCCGGGCCGCGCTGCGGGACCCCGCCTGCCAGGGCTACCTCGCGCGGGAGGGCGACGAACCGGTCGGCGCGGCCGTGATGCGCTGGACGGACCCGCCCGAGCTGCTCTATCTCGCCGTCGCCGCGACCGCCCGCCGCCAGGGCCACGGCCGCCGGATCGTGGCCGCGCTGCAGGCGGAACTGCCCCGGCACGGCACCACGATGCTGGTCGGCACGGCCAACTGCGCCCTCGACAACATCGCCTTCTACCAGCGCTGCGGCTTCCGGATGCACTCGGTGAAGCGTGACTACTTCGACTACATCGACCCGCCGCTGACCGAGAACGGCATCCCCATGCTCGACATGATCGTGTTCTCCTACACCTCATGAGCGTGTTCTGCGACGTCGAGCTGGCTGCCCGCCTCGAACGCCTCGAGGCCGGCCTCATCGCCCGGGCCGGCGAGGCCGCCCGCCGCCGCGGCGCCGGCCCGCACGGGTTCACCCGGCCCCTGGCCGGCGGGGTGGCCGGCTTCGCCGACGTGGACTCGCCCCTGAACAAAGTGGCCGGTCTCGGCTTCGCCGGCGTTCCGGCCGCCGCCGAGCTCGACGCGATCGAGGGCGCCTTCGCGGCCTGCGGCAGCCCGGTCCAGGCGGAGGTCGCCACCCTCGCCGACCCGGCCATCGGCGACCTGCTGACCGGGCGCGGCTATCGGCTCGTGTCGTTCGAGAACGTGCTCGGCTGCCGGCCGGCTCCGGTGCCCCCGGCGGCGTCCGACGTCGAGGTCCGGCCCGTCACCGCGGACGAACTGGGCATGTGGTTCGACCTCGTCGTCGACGCGTTCGCCGTGGCCGACACCCAGGGCGTGGCCTCGCACGAGGAGTTCCCCCGCGAAGCAGTGGTCAACGCCATGCGCGACATGGCCGCGGCCGGCCTGCGCCACTACCTCGCCCTGCGCAACGGCGTCCCGGCCGGTGGCGCCAGCATGCACGTGGTCGACGGCGTGGCCCAGCTGACCGGCGCGGCCACCGTCCCCGCCCACCGTCGCCACGGCGTCCAGTCGGCGCTGCTCGCCACCCGCCTGACGGCCGCGGCCGCCGAGGGCTGCGACATCGCCGTAGTCACGACCCAACCCGGCTCGAAGTCCCACCAGAACGCCCAACGAAACGGCTTCGACCTGCTCTACGCCCGGGCCATCCTGGTCAAGCCTCTGCCAGACTCCTGACGTGGACGAAGCACAGGTGCCCGAGCCCCCGGAGCTGCACCAGGCGGTGAGTTTCGGGCTGCCACTGGACGCGTTCGACAACCTGATCCGAGCCGCCGCCGACATCGACGCGCTGTGGTGGGGGCGTACGGCGTTGTTCGAAGCGGTGATGACCCGTGACCATCCGGCCGCGCTGAGGCTGGTCGCCGCCGGTGCCGACCCGTGGCGGCCGCAGATGAACGGCTGGTCGCCCGGGCGGCTCAACCTGGCCGGTCCGGAACCCGGCCTGTTCGGCCCCGTGCCGGCGGGCGTCGGGCTGACCGAGCAGGAACGGGAAGCCGTGCGGCGCAGCGGGCGCCTGATCGGAACCCTGGCCGACCTCGAGTTCGACGGCATGAGTATCGCGTGCGTCGCGGAGATCGACGCCGCGGAGGCGATCCGGCGGCTGGGCGGCCGGCCCTTCGAGGACGACGACTTCGACCGCACCGTCGGCGTCACCGACGTGGCCGGGGGCTGCGTGGTCGCGCAGCGGGCCGGCTACACCGCCGCCGCGCCCGGGGTGCTGGCGCTGCTCACCGCGGGCACCAGGGGCTACGGCATGTATGCCAACCCGAAGAGCGGCAACCAGGGCGACAGCTTCCGCGACGGCGTCATGCTGGGCTCAGACCTGCACCCGGGCGGCGGCCAGGCCGCACCCGACGACCCGGCGGACGAGGTGCTGCGGATCTACCTGTACGCCCATCAGGCGCTCGCCTACTGCTGCGACGCGGCCGGGGTGGAACCGTCGGACGCGCGCGCTTTCACCGGCCCGCCCGACGCGATGGTGCGGATCGCCGACATCGAGCTCTGGCCTCTCTAGACCCCCAGCGCGGCTGCCAGTCGCGGCCCGATCGCTGCCGCCGCGCCTTGTCCGGGGAACCAGCTGCGGGCTAGGCCGGATCGCGCCCAGGCCGAGCCGGTCGGTGATCTTTACACGCGGGCCGTCCTCGCGTCGCCCCTCGGCCGTGTCAATGCGCCGGCGCGGCGTTCTCGTTCAGTTCGATGGTGCCGGATCGGAAGGTGGCGGCGGTGACGACTGCTCCGACGACGAAGACGCCGATGGCAACCCAGAACACAGTGTGGTAACTCGAGAGTGCAGCGAGCGCCTGCGCCTTTTGGCCGGGCTGGTCGCCGCGGTCGGAGAGGTATCGGTCGGTCGCCGTTGCGCTGACGTAGGTGAACAGCGCCAGGCCGATCGCGCCTCCCACCTGCTGCATCGTGTTGACCAAGGCGGATGCGACACCTGAGTTGGAGCGGGCGACGCCCGCCGTAGCGACGTTCTGAGCAGATCCGAAGATGAGTCCCGTGCCGAACCCGGCGAGGAGGACGGCGGGAAGCACTCCGGTCACGTACCCGGTGTCGAGGTCGATGCGGGTGAGCAACAGCAAGGCCGCAGCACTGGACAGGCAGCCCGCGGGGATGATCGGGCGCGGGCCGAAGCGGGGCAGCAGCGCTGATCCGGAGACTCCGGCCCCGATGATCAACGCTCCGGCGAAGGGCAGGAAAGCGAAGCCGGCAGCTGTGGCCGAGAAGCCAAGGGCTTGCTGAAGGAAGTACGACAAGTAGAGGAAGATCGCGAACGAGCCGACACCCGAGATGGCGATGCTCAAGTAGGCCGCGCCGCGGTTGCGATCCAGGATCACCGCAAGCGGCATGAGGGGGTGCTCGGTACGCATCTCCCGTGCCAAGAACGCCACGATGAGCAGGACTCCTCCGAGTACCGGCAGCCAGGTCACCGGTGCCCCCCATCCGTCCTTGGCGGAGTTGCTCAGGCCGAAGACGATGCCCCCGAGTCCTCCGGCGATGAGCGCGGCGCCGGGGAGGTCGATCGACCTGGACGATGCGTCTCTCGACACTCCCTCGCGATCCCGGACGAACACGAGCGTGCCCAGGATGGCCACGGCCGCGATGGCGACGTTGATGTACAGGCACCAACGCCAGGAAAGATGGTCGGTGAGCACGCCGCCCGCGGTCAGCCCGATCGCTCCGCCCATCCCGGAGACGGCGCCGAAGACCGCGAACGCCTTGCCACGCTCCGACGGGTTGCCGGCGAACGTCACCGAGACCAAGGACAACGCCGCGGGTGCCAACGCGGCTGCGAACAGGCCCTGACTGATTCGAGCAGCTAGAAGCACCTCGAAGCTGCCGGCCGCGCCACCGATGGCAGAGGACACGGCGAAGCCGACCAGGCCGATGTAAAGAAGTCGCAGCCGGCCGAAGCGATCGGCCAAGCGGCCGCCGAACAGCAGGAGGCTGCCGTAGGTGAGGGCATACCCGGTGACGAGCCACTCGCGGTTGTCCAGGTTGAACCCCAGGTCGTTCTGGGCGCTCGGAAGCGCGATGTTGATGATCGTCCCGTCGAGAACGTCCATCAGCTGAACGAGACTCAGCACCAGCAGAGCCACCCAGCGGTTCTTATCTGCCGTACGGCTGCCTGGTGGGCTCAGGTCGGGGTCGGTCGCGGCTTCGCCACTCATCTCACACACTCCGGGCTCGGATTGCTGTCCTCCGAATCATTACACTCAGTGTAAGAATTTTCCTACACTGAATGTAAGATGACGCATGCATCACAGAAAGCGATCGACGAGGGTGACGACTGAACAATGACCGGTGACGAGCAACGCCCTGCCGGGGTTCGCGAGCGCAAGCGCCAGGCGCTACGACGCAGGCTTTCCGATACGGCTACGGCGATGTTCCTGGCCGACGGGTTCGATGCGGTTCGAGTGTCGGACATCGCCGAAGCATGCGGAGTGTCGACCAAGACCGTCTGGAACCACTTCCCGACGAAGGAATCGCTCATCCTCGACAGGGGCGAGCGGCTTGCCACCGACCTTGCCAGGGCAGCGGATGGCCCGCCGGAGCCGACGGGAGGAATGCACGTCCTCGACGTCGTCGTGTCGTGCATCAAGAGTGAGCTCGCATTGCTTGACGAGGAACCGGTCGCAGCCGGCCGCGACAGCGAGGTCATCGGGTCGGTCCGCGCGTTCGCGCTGCTCGTAGGTGCGAACCCCGGCCTCCGTGCCGCTACTGCCGAGCGCCAGGAATTCCTCACGAACTCAGCGATGAGGGCGGTCGCGCACCAGGCTCGCCTACCCGTCGACGCGCCCCAGGTCCACATCCTCGCCGGGGCACTGATCAGCCTCTGGCGGCTTCATTTGAGCGGGCTCCTGAGGTTGGGCGACGGCATCCGGACAACGCACGACATCCGCGAGAACGTCCTCCAAGACCTCGAGGTCGGCCAGGCCCTCGTTCGCAGCCTCTTTCGGGAAACTGCGAACGCTGAAACGACGGCGCCCGACTCACACCCGTAGATCGCCGACATTGAATACTCACCTGGCAGTGGGCTACTGCTCCACCCCCAGTGCGGCCGCCAGTTGCGGGCCGATCGCGGCCGCCGCGCCCTGCCCGGGCATCCAGCTGCAGGCAATCCCCACGGACGCCACCCGTCCCGTGCCGACCAGCAGCCGGAGCGCGTCGGCGACCTCCGGGGCGGACGGGCCGCCCGGGGTCGGGAAGCGCAGGCCCGGCACGTCGGCCGGCTCGATGACGTCCATGTCGACGTGGACGTAGAGCGGCCCGTCCGGCAGCCCGGCGGCGGTGAGGTCGGCGACCTCGCACCGGCGGATTTGGGCGCCGCTCAAGTAGTCGGCCTCGGCCGGGTCGAGGTCGCGCGCGCCGGTCAGCACCATCCGTCGTTCCGGGATTGGGCGCAGGCCCAGCCGGTCGGCGATCAGCTCCGGGCGGTGGCCGGTCAGCATGCGCAGCGACATGCCCGCCAGGTAGCCCGAGGTGGTCGTCTCCGGCGTCTGCACGTCGCCGTGGGCGTCGAACCACACGACGCTCGGATCCGCGCCCGCGCGCTGCAGGCCCGCCACGGTGCCCAGCGCGGTGAGGCAGTCCCCCGTCACGACCACCACCGGGGAGTTGCCGTCGCCTGCCGCGGCCACCGCGTCGGCGACCGCCGAATACAGCGGCGCGAGCCGTGCCCACAGGTCACCGGCGGCCGGCTCCGCGGTCACCGTCTTGTCGGGCCGCAGCGCGAAGTCCAGGTCGGGCAGGTGTTCGTCGAGATGATAGGGAACGCCGATCACTGACATGCCCCACACCGTAGGCGGTTTTCAGGTGGGATTCAGCGTGGGCGGGGGAGGATGGCGGACCGGGGTCTTACGGAGGTGGGCTGATGCGGGTTCTGGTCGTGGACGACGAGCAGCGGCTGGCCCGGTCGTTGCGGCTCGGGCTCGAGGCCGAGGGGTTCGCCGTCGACGTGGCCCACAACGGGGTGGACGGGCTGTGGCTGGCGCGCGAGAACAAGTACGACGCGATCGTGCTCGACCTCATGCTGCCGGGGCTCAACGGCTATCAGGTCTGCGCGACGCTGCGGCAGGAGGAGGACTGGACGCCGATCCTCATGCTCACGGCCAAGGACGGCGAATGGGATCAGGTGGAGGGCCTCGACACCGGAGCCGACGACTACCTGACCAAGCCGTGCTCGTTCCCGGTGCTGGTGGCGCGGCTGCGGGCGGTGAGCCGGCGTGGTGCCCGGGAACGGCCGACCGAGCTGCTCGTGGGCGACCTGCGGCTCGACCCGGCGGCCCGGCGAGTGTGGCGCGGCGGGGCCGAGGTGGAGCTGACCACGCGCGAGTTCTCGATGCTGTTCTTCCTGGCCCGGCATCCGGGGGACGTGCTCTCCAAGCGGCGGATCCTGGACGGGGTGTGGGACGGCGACTTCGAGGGCGACCCCAACATCGTCGAGGTCTACATCGGGCACCTGCGCAACAAGATCGGACGTACGGCGATCGAAACGGTGCGCGGCGCGGGCTATCGGCTGGCGCGTGACGGTGGCTGACGTCCGGCTGCGTACGACCGCGGCCGCCGTACTCGTCGTGGCGGTGGCGTTGATTCTCGGCGCGGTCGCCCTCGTCGTGCTGATGCGCGGGTCGTTGCGCGACGGCGTGGAGGCAACCGCGGAGCAGCGCGCGGCCGAGCTTCTGCAGCAGGCGGAATCCGTACGGGCACCCGAGGGCGACGACGTCGACGACGACGTCCGCTGGCAGGTGACCGCCCCGGACGGCACGGTCGTCGCCTCCGCGGGACCCCTGCCCGGCACCGAGGGCGAGGCGGACCTGCCCGGCGGCGAGCACCCCTATCTCGTGGTCACGGACGACGGCGACGGTTATCGGGTCTCGGTCGCGGTCTCGCTGGAGGACGTCGACGAATCCACCGAGGCGCTGCTGACCCCGCTGCTGATCGGCGTGCCCCTGCTCGTGCTGTTGGTGGGGGCCACGACCTGGGTGGTGGCGTCGCGGGCGCTGGCTCCCGTCGAACGGATCCGCCGCGAGGTCGAGGCGATCACCGGCGACCGGCTCGACCGCCGCGTGCCGGAACCGGAGTCGCGCGACGAGATCGGCCGGCTGGCCCGCACCATGAACCGCATGCTGGGCCGGTTGCAGGAATCCCGTGACCGTCAGCGCGAATTCGTGGCCGACGCCTCCCACGAGCTGCGCTCCCCGGTCGCGAGCATCCGCCAGGTGGCCGAGGTCGCGCAGACCCACCCGACCGCCCTGCCCGACGGCGAACTGGCCGCCACCGTGCTCGAGGAGTCGGCCCGCCTGCAACGCCTGGTCGACCAGCTGCTCCTGCTCACCCGAGCCGACGACGGCGGTGCCCGTCGCGCCTTCCACGACGTCGACCTCGACGACCTGGCCCTTTCAGAGGCAAAACGCGTCTCCCGTACGGGCTTGAGGGTCGACACGGCCGGCGTCGGCGCGGGCCGGATCCGGGGCGACGAGGTCGCGCTGGCCCAGGTGATCCGCAACCTGACCGACAACGCCGCCCGCCACGCCGTCGCCACGATGGCGATCGCCGTTCGCTCGGGTCCCGAAGCCGTCGAGCTCACAGTCGACGACGACGGCCCCGGCATCCCGCCCGACCAGCGCGAACGCGTCTTCGACCGCTTCGTGCGCCTGGACGAGTCCCGCGCCCGCGACGACGGGGGGAGCGGGCTGGGCCTGGCGATCGTCCGCGAGATCGTGACCGCGCACGGCGGGACCGTTGCCGTGTCACCGTCGGCCCTGGGTGGCGCCTGTTTTGTCGTTCGGTTTCCGCGTTCAGGTTGGCTTCAGGCACCGGCGCGCATGGTGGTCGAGTAATCAACGCGACCAGGAAGGCCGACAAGCTCATGAACACCGCCAAGCTTCGCAGCAAGCGCGTCATCGTCACCACCGCGGCCGTCGCCGCTCTCGCCGTCGGTGGCGGGGTGTGGGCCACCGCCGCGAACGCCGACGCCGACGTGAGCGGCGCCGACCGCGACCGGGTGGGCAACGCCGCGGTCCAGGCCGTGGGTGGCGGCACCGTCGTCGACGTGGAGAGCAGCGACGACCAGGGTGAGGCGTACGAGGCCGAGGTCCGCAAGCCCGACGGCAGCGAGGTCGACGTCGTGCTCGACAAGGACCTGAAGGTGCTCAGCCAGCAGGCCGACACCCCCGACACCGACACCGCCGGCCCTGCCCTGACCGACGCCCAGCGGACCTCGGCCGAGAAGGCCGTGCTGGACGCCTTCCCGGGCGGGACGATCCTCGATGTCGAGGCGAGCGATGACCAGGGTGTCGCCTACGAGGCCGAGGTCCGCGACTCCGCGAACAAGGAGTGGGACGTCGAGCTTGACACGGCCTTCAAGGTGCTGACCAAGAACCAGGACGACTAACCGAACACCTGCTCGGCGAAGCGGCGCCCGATCAGCTGGTGGGTCTCCGCGTCGGGGTGTAGCTGGTCGGGCAGGGGCAGCTTCTCGTGGTCGGGCTCGCCGTACAGGGAGAGGCCGTCCAGGTAGGTCAGGTGCGGGTCGGTCTGGGCGCGTTCGGCGACGATGCGGGCGAGCTCGGCCCGGATGACGGTGAGCGTGAGCTTGCCCGGGCCCGGTTCGCCCGTGGCCACGAAGCGCATCCGGCCCTCGCGCAGCGCGGCCACGTCGAAAGCGCCGGGGCCGGGCGTGTTCTCGTGGATCGGGCAGTAGATCGGCGAGACGACCAGCAGCGGCGTGTCGGGGTGGCCGTCGCGGATCGTGTCGAGGAAGCCGTGCACGGCCGGGCCGAACGCGCGCTGGCGCATCAGGTCGGCGTTGACGACGTTGATCCCGAGTTTGACGCTGATGAAGTCGGCCGGCGTGTCCCGCATCGTGCGGGCGGTGAACGGGTCGATCAGGGCGCTGCCGCCGAAGCCCAGGTTGGTCAGCTCGACACCGCCGAGCGCGGCCGCGACTGCGGGCCACGTGGTGCTCGGGCTGGCGGCGTTGGAGCCCTGGCTGATCGAGCTGCCATGGTGCAGCCACTGCCGCAGCCCGGACGGCGGCGCGGGCGTGATCGGGGCGTCGGTGCGGAGCGCGACGAGCTCGGTGCGTTCGTAGTGCGGCAGCCAGATCTCGACGGTCTTGTCGGCGCCGGGCAGGCCGGTGAAGACGGCGCGGCCGGGCTCGCCGGGGACGGTGTCGACGGCTCCGGTGGCCATGTCGACGGTGACTGTGGTGCCGCCGGCGATCGTCTGGCGGTCGGTCAGGACGCCGTCGACGAGCAGGTCGCACACACCGAGCGGCCGCTCCGGCACGCCACGCAGGATCTGGCGGGTGGGCAGGGCGACCAGCTCGACGTGGGTGGCCGAGGTGCGGAACACCACCCGTACGCCGGAAGGTTGTGCCTCGACCGTCGCGAGCTGGGGGTCGGCGGACTGGGCCCGCGCCCACGCCGGAAGCCGGTGCGGCAGCAGCCCGTGGGCCGTGGGCTCGAGCTCGGCGGCGCCTCGGATCAGCTCGGCGGTCAGGGGAGTGGTGGTCAGGTCGGTCATCGGACTCATCCTTCGTGGGGCCAGTGGCGCAGCAGGGTGTCGAGCGCGTCGAGGATGCGCTCCCACGACTGCTGCGGGCCGGGCGTGCTGTGGTCGAACCCACCACCCGATTCCTGGGTGATGTAGCCGTGGAAAGTGCTGCCGATCAGCCGTACGGCGTGGGTCTGCTCGGTCTCGGGAAGGGCGTAACCGCGCAGGATCGCGCGGATCATCTCGGCGTGGCGCGGACCGGCACTCGCCATGGCGGTCGCGTGGTCGAGCCGCTGCTGGGCCGCCGCGTAGCGACCGGGATGCTGCCGGGCGTAGTCGCGATACGTCGTGCCCAGCGCGACCAGCGCGTCTTTGCCCGCGCGGCCGGCCAGCGCGGCGGCGGCCCGGTCGGCCATCTCGGCCAGCGCCAGCAGGGTGATGCGGGTGCGCAGGTCTTCGGCGTTGCGGACATGCGCGTACAGGCTGGCCACTTGCACGCCGACCCGGCGCGCGACCGCCGACGGCGTGACCTGGGCGAACCCCGCCTCGTCGGCCAGCTCGGCCCCGGCCAGGGTCACCCGCTCGGCCGTCAGGCCCATCCGTGCCATCGCAACCCCTCCCTAAGGTATTCAGGCTACAACCTAAAGGCATTAGGAAACAAGCGCCGAGGGGGACGGAAGCGGGCCGGGGGTGGGGCGGGGGCAACACGGACGGGTTAATTGCTCTGCGGCAAATGGCATGCTGCATACTTCCCGTCTCACGACCCCGGGAAAGCCCACCGACAGGACGGCCTCACAGTGGACACTCTGCGCGTCAAGTCCTGGACGATGCGCCGCCGCGTGCTCATGCTGTTCACGGTGGCGGGGCTGCTGCTGGCCGGCATCGGCGTGTTCGCCGCGATCACCGCCGTCGACAGCAACAAGAATCTCGACGTGCTGCTGGAGAAGACCGGCCCCATGCGCGTCGCCGGCCAGGAGCTCTACTCGGCCTATCTCGACCAGGAGACCGGCGTACGGGGTTACGCGCTGAGCCGGGCGCAGAAGAACCTCCAGCCGTACGAGCAGGGGGTGGCCGCCGAGAAGCAGTTGCTCGCCCGCATCGACGAGCTCAACGCCACCGGCGGGCGGGCCGACATCAGCGCCGACCTGGAGCGGGTGCGGCAGCTGGCCGAGCAGTGGCGCGCCGACGTGGCCGAGCCGGTGATCGCGGCCGGCACGATCGACGAGGCCGCCAACGACACGCGGTTCAACGCCCTGCGCGCGGGCGTGGACACGCTGCAGGCCGACATCCTGGCCCTGCGCGACGAGGCGGCGAGCGCGGCCCGGCGTACGTCGTCGGTGCTGGTCGGGCTGGAGATCGCGGCCGCCGTGATCCTGGTCGTGGTCGGCGGGCTCATGCTGTGGCTGCTGGACCGGCTGGTCAGCCGTCCGATCGCCGAGCTGGCCGGGCAGGTGCGGCGGGTGGCCGGGGGCGACTACGAGCGCCGGATCGTCTCGGCCGGCTCGCCCGAGCTGACCAGCCTGGCCGGCGACGTCGACGGCATGCGGCGGCGCATCGCCTCCGAGCTGACCGAGGTGCGCGAGGCCCGTACGCAGGTGGAGTCGGCCAATCAGCAGCTCGAGCTCAAAGCCGAGGAGCTGAGCCGGTCGAACCGCGACCTCGAGCAGTTCGCCTACGTCGCCTCGCACGACCTGCAGGAGCCGCTGCGCAAGGTGGCCAGCTTCTGCCAGTTACTACAGCGCCGGTACGCGGGACAGCTCGACGAGCGCGCGGATCAGTACATCGCGTTCGCGGTCGACGGCGCCCAGCGGATGCAGCGGCTGATCAACGACCTGCTCGCGTTCTCCCGCGTCGGGCGGCTCACGTCGGAGTTCACGCCGGTGCCTCTGGACCGGGTGCTGACCGAGGTGAAGTCGCAGCTCGAGCCGCGGGCCGGCGAGGATGCCGAGATCAGCTGGTCCGGGCTGCCGACGGTCGAGGGCGAGGAGCCGCTGCTGACGACCCTGTTCGTCAACCTGATCGGCAACTCGCTCAAGTTCCGCCGGCCCGACGTGCCGCCCGTGGTCCGGGTCAGCGCCGAGCGCGACGGCGACGAGTGGCGGATCAACGTGCGGGACAACGGTATCGGCATCGAGAAGGAGTTCGCCGACAAGGTTTTCGTCATCTTCCAGCGGCTGCACCCGCGCGAGGCCTACGACGGCACGGGCATCGGCCTCTCGATCGGCAAAAAGATCGTCGAATACCACGGCGGCCGCATCTGGCTCGACCTCGACGTCGAGGAGGGCACGTCGATCTGGTTCACGATGCCCGCCCCGGCCTGACCGGAAGCGCTCGTCAGTAGCGCACGTCACCTCTCCGAACTGAAGTTTGGACTTGGCGGTTCACTTTTCACGAGGAAAAGTATGGACCTAGCGGTCCTAAATCTGGCCGCGCGGAGACGGAGGATCGGCCATGAACCAGTACTACCTGCTCGGACGTTCGGGACTGCGGGTGAGCCGGCTCGCCCTGGGCACCATGAACTTCGGCGTTGACGGCTTCCACAAGACGTACGGAGTGACTGAGGAGGACTCGGAGCCGATTTTCCGGGCTTACGTGGAAGCCGGCGGCAACTTCGTCGACACGGCCGACTTCTACACCGCCGGTGAGAGCGAGCGGATCCTCGGCAGGCTGATCCAGCGGGCCGGCAACCGGGAGCGGCTGGTGCTGACCAGCAAGTTCACCAACAGCGTCGATCCGAGCGACCCGAATGCCAGCGGCAACGGACGCAAGCACATCATCCGGGCCGTGGAGGCTTCGCTGCGGCGGCTCCGCACCGACTACCTCGACCTCTACCTGCTGCACACCTGGGACCGGATCACCCCCGTCGAGGAGGTGGTGCGCACGCTCGACGACCTCGTGCGGTCGGGCAAGATCCGGCACGGCGGCCTGTCGGACGTCCCGGCCTGGTACGCGGCCCGCGCGCAGAGCTACGCCGAGGCGACCGGGATGGCTCCCCTGGTCACCCTGCAGCTGCCGTACTCGCTGGTGAACCGTGCGATCGAGCCCGAGTTCGTGCCGATGGCGCAGGCCCTGGGCATGGGCATCACGGTCTGGAGCCCGATCGCCGGCGGGTTGCTGACCGGCAAGTACCGCAGGTCGGCGGGCGGCGTCGACGGCACCGGGCGGCTCGCCGGTCAGGGCACGACCGTCAGCGAGCACGACTGGCGGGTCATCGAGACCCTCGAGGACGTGGCCGCCGCACTCGGCCGGCCGATGGCGCAGGTCGCGATCAACTGGGTCGCCACCCGGCCCGGCGTGGCCTCGGTGGTGCTGGGCGGCGGCCGCCCGGATCAGCTGACCAGCAACCTCGGCGCGCTCGACTTCGAGATCCCGGCCGACGCCCGGCGCCGGCTCGACGAGGCGAGCGCGATCCCGCCGGCCCTGCCCTACGCGATGTTCACGCCGGAATATCAGAACTGGATCGTCAGCCCCGGCCTGGGCATCGGCGACAAGCCGGCCGGCTACCACGAGCCGGTCTTCAACGCCGTACGGCAGTAGGGTCTGGCCCATGACTGGACTGACCAGCAAGGGGGCGGCCACGCGGGACCGGATCGTGCGGGCCGCCACCGAGCTGATCCTGGACCGCGGGGTCACCGGCATGACGCTCGACGAGATCCGGGTGGGCACCCGCACCAGCAAGAGTCAGCTGTTCCACTATTTCCCGGGCGGCAAGAGCGAGCTGGTCGGCGCGATCGCCGGATATCAGAATTCCCGGGTGATGGCGGCCCAGCAGCCGTGGCTCGAAAGACTCGACTCATGGGAATCGTGGCAGGGCTGGCGGGACGCTGTCGTCGCGTACTACAGCAACCTCACCCACAAATACTGCTCGGTGACCGCGCTGGTCAACGACGTCGCCCCGACTGAACCGGAGCTGGCCGCGCAGGTTTCCGCGTATGCCGATCAGTGGCGCGAGGACCTGGCCGCGGGCCTGCGGCGGATGCGCGACGGTGGCCTCCTGCGACCCTCGGCCGACCCCGAGCGGCTGGCCCTGACCGTATTCGCCTCGCTGCAGGGCGGCCTGCTGGTGATGCAGTCGCAGGACGACATCGAGCCCCTCGCGGCCGTGCTCGACGGCGCACTGGTCATGCTGCGTGCCTATGCGGCCGAGGATGGCGCAGCGGGTAGTAAGCGGGGCACCGCGCGGACGTAGACGACCATGCCGATCACCTCGACCAGCGTCTGCGTGACGACGACGGCGGCCGCCAGGGACAGGGCCTCGGGCAGGGCGAGGGCCAGCGGCAGCACGACCAGCGAGTTGCGGGTCGCGCCGGTGAACACGATCGCCCGGCTGGCGGGCCCGTCGAGGCGGAACAGGCGGGCCACGCCGAGCCCGGCGAACGCCATGACCAGCAGGAACAGGACGTAGAAGGGGATCACGCCGAACACGTCGGCGGTCAGCCGGGGTGTTTGCGAGGCGACCACGACGAGCAGACTCGCGGCCATCAGCGGGACCATGGTGGTGCCCAGGGCCGGCGCGAAACGGCGGCCCCACGTCTGGGTGGCCCAGGCCAGCGCGAGCGGGATGACGATCAGCACCAGGAACGCCTCGAGGAACGGGCCGGCCTCGACCACGTCGGCCAGGTCCGAGCCGAGGAACGCCAGCAGGTACAACGGCAGCAGCACCATCTGGGCGATCAGCAGCAGCGGAGTGGCCGCGAGCAGACGGTCGCTGCTGCCCCCGGCCAGCCCGCTGAACACGATGACGTAGTCGACGCAGGGCGCCAGCAGCACGAGCAGGAACCCCACCCGTGCGGCCTGATCCGACGGCAGGAAAGCGAACATCGCGGCCACCACGAGCGGCACCACGACGAAGTTGACCACGAGGGCGGCGGCCAGGAACCGGGTATCGCGCCACGATCGAACCAGGTCCCTCATCGGCACTTGGAGGAACGTGACGTAGAGCAGGGCTCCGAGCAGCGGGTTGATCGCGGGCTCGAGACCGGCGCCCGGCACCAGCAGGCCCAGAGTGACGCCGACGGCGATCGCCGACAGATAGATCGTGACCTGGTGCCTTTCCACCTGCCCATCATGGGGGTTTCCTGTGACACCGGGCCGCGGACCCCGCCGCGGCCGCGGAATCTCACAGAACTCGCTCAGAACCTCTGCGGAACCGGCCAGCCGCGGCCCCCAGCATCGGGCCATGAGCATGATTGACGTACGGGGCCTGACCAAACGCTACGGGCCCGCGACGGTGGTCGACGATCTCAGTTTCACGGTCGAACCGGGCCAGGTGACCGGGTTCCTCGGCCCCAACGGCGCCGGCAAGTCCACCACCATGCGCATGATCATCGGGCTGGTCGCGCCGGACCGCGGCACGGTCACGGTCGGCGGGCGCCGCTATCGGGAGCTGCCGGTGCCGCTGCTCGAGGTGGGCGCGCTGCTCGACGCGGGCGCGGTGCACGGCGGCCGTACGGCCCACGACCACCTGCTGGCCCTCGCGGTGAGCAACGGCCTGCCCCGCACGAGGGTCGGCGAGGTCCTTTCCCGTACGGGGATGGAAAGCGTCGCCGCCAAGCGCGCGGGCAGCTTCTCCCTCGGCATGCGGCAGCGGCTCGGCATCGCGGCCGCCCTGCTCGGCGACCCCCGCGTGCTGATCTTCGACGAGCCGGTCAACGGGCTCGACCCCGAGGGCATCCGCTGGGTGCGCGACCTGATGCGCTCGCTGGCCGCCGAGGGCCGGGCCGTGCTGGTCTCCAGCCACCTGATGAGCGAGATGGCCCAGACCGCCGACCACCTGATCGTCATCGGCCGGGGCCGGCTCATCGCCGACACCACCATCAGCGAGCTGACCCGGACGAGCGGGGCGGGCACGGTGCTGGTCCGCGCGGGCGACCCCGGCGGGCTGACCCGCAGGCTGACCGAGGCCGGCGCGACGGTGCACGAGGGGCTCGAGTCGTCGCTGATCGTCGCGGGCATCTCCGCCGGTGACATCGGCAAGCTGGCCGCCTTCCACGGGATCGTGCTCAGCGAGCTGACCCCGCAGCGGGCCTCGCTGGAGGACGCCTTCATGGCGCTCACCCGCGACAGCGTCGAGTTCCAGGGGGTGGCGGCATGAAGACGCTCCACTCGGAATGGATCAAGCTGCGCAGCCTGCGGTCGACGTGGCTCACGCTGGCCTGTCTCTTCGTCGTCGGGCTGGGCATCACCGCGCTGGCGGCCAACGCCACCGGGGACATCTGGGCCGAGGCCACCGCGGCCGACCGGCAGGTGTGGGACCCGACCGGGCACAGCCTGACCGCGTACATCGTCGCCCAGCTCATCGTCGGGGTGCTCGGCATCCTCGTGGTCACCTCGGAGTTCGCGACCGGGCTGATGAGCACCACGCTGACCGCCACCCCGCGCCGCACCCGGGTGCTGGCGGCCAAGGTGGCCCTGGCCGCGGTGGTCGCCCTCGTCGCGGGCGAGGCGCTGATGTTCGGCGCCTTCCTGATCGGGCAGCCGCTGATCTCCCGTCAAGGAGTGCCCAGCGCCGCGCTCGGTGACCCCGGTGTGCTGAAGGCAGTGCTCGCGGGCGGGCTCTACCTCGCGGCCATCGGTCTGCTGGCCGTCGGTCTGGGCGCCCTGCTGCGGGCCACGGCGGGAGCGCTGGCCACGCTGGTCGGGATCGTCTTCCTGGTGCCCGCGCTGGCCGGGCTGTTCCCGTCGTGGCTACGGGGGATCTTCGACTTCTGGCCGACCCTCGGCGGGGCGGCCGCGCTCAACGTCGTGCCCGACCCGGACTACCCGCACCCGTGGGTCAACCTGGCCGGGATGTGCCTCGCCGTGGCCGGGGTGCTGGTGGCCGCGTTCCTCGTCTTCCGCCGGCGTGACGTCGTCTGATGCCCCCGGCGGCCAAGACCTTCCGGCACCCGTACGCCGGTGCCCGCGCGGCGGCCGCGGCGCTGCTCGCCATGAGCGGCGTCGCGCTCGCCGGGCTGCTGCTGCTCGACGCCGGGCGGGTGGGTCGCCTCGACCGGCTCGCCGCGGCGGTGGTCGGGCTGGCGGCAGGCGCTCCGCTGCAGGTCGGCGCCGTGCCGTCGGGTGGGCTGCCGGTGGCCGTGAGCGGTCGCCTCGACGTGATGCCGCTGGGCGTGACCCTGGCCGGGATGGTCGTGCTCGGCGTGCTTCTCGCCCGCGGCGGCCGGGCGGGCTTGCTCTTGCGCGGCGGGACGGCAGTTGCGGTGTTCGCCGGTGGCGCCGGGATGGTCGCCTGGTTCGCGCGGGGCGCATTGACGCTGCCGGCGGGCGCCGGAGCAGACGTCGCTGAACTGCGGGCTTGCCCGTCTGACGCGACAGGTCTGCCCGGCCTGTCCGCCGGCGGCGGGGCCGGCTTGCCGGGGCTGTTCGGCCGCGGCGCTGCTGCGCCGGGGCTGCCCGGCCGCGGGGCTCTGGACGCGGGCTTCACCGTCAGCGTCGGCCCCGCGGTGGGTGGCGCCGCGATGCTGGCACTTGCCGTCGCCGCCTTGTGCTGGGTCATCCTGCGGTTCCCGGCCGCACGGGCCGGGGTTCGGGCCCTGCGGTGGCCGGCCCTCGGGATCATGGCCGTCGGCCTGTCGGCCGCGGCGGTCGTCGTCGGCCCCCCGGCGGCCGGCGGGCTCCTGCTCGCGCTGCCCCTCGGGCTGGCCCTGCCCTCGTCGCTGCACGCCGACGGTATGCTCGCCTGCGCGCTGGAAGGCCGCACGACTCCGATCCCGGTGCATCTCGCCGGTGTCATCGTCCTCCTGGCGGTTTGCGTGATCGTGGCCGTCGCGGCTCGTCACGTCAGCCCCGGCCGCCCTTTCCGGCGAGCTGCCGGTGTCGCGCTGGCGGCCGGGCTGGCCCTGGCCGCGATCGCCTTCGGGGCCTCGGTGTCGGCCGCTCTCGGCGTACGGGCGCTGATCTTCGCTTTGCCCCTGCTCGACGTGCGGCTGACCGTGAACCCCGGGATCGCGCTGCTCGTCGGCCTGGTTGTGGGTTCGGTGGCGAGCCTGCTGGTCGACGCTTTTCATAGGCTGACGGCATGACATCGCGCGCTGACGCCGAACACCTGCTGGTCGTGGACGACGAGGCGACCGTACGGGAATTGCTCTCGGCGACGCTGCGGTTCGCCGGTTTCCGGGTGAGCTCGGCCGGAACCGCCGCCGAGGCGATCAGCGCGGCCACCGCGGAGCCGCCCGACCTCGTGCTGCTCGACGTCATGCTGCCCGACATAGACGGCTTCGAGGTGGTGCGGCGGCTGCGCGAACAGCGTACGGGTGGCCGTGGCGGCCCGGTGCCGGTGCTGTTCCTGACCGCGCGCGACCGGCAGGCCGACAAGGTGACCGGGCTGTCGCTGGGCGCCGACGACTACGTGACCAAGCCGTTCGACCTGGAGGAGCTGATCGCCCGGATCCGCGCGATCCTGCGTCGTACGGGCGGCTCGTACACCGGCGAAATCACCGTCGGCGCGCTGGCGCTGGACACCGAGGGGCATCAGGTGACGCGCGACGGCCGGCCGGTCAAGGTCTCGCCGACCGAGTTCCGGCTGCTGCGCTACCTGATGGAGAACGCGGGCCGGGTCGTGACCAAGGCGCAGATCCTCGACCGGGTCTGGAACTACGACTTCGGCGGGGACGCCAGCATCGTCGACACATACATCTCCTATCTGCGCCGCAAGGTCGACATTGGGGAGCCCCGGCTGATCCAGACCGTGCACGGCGTGGGCTACGTGCTGCGGGAGCCACGCCAATGAGCCTTCGCGTACGCCTCCTGCTCATCACCGCCGCCCTGCTGCTGGCCGGCCTGGGGCTGTTCGGCACGGTCGTCTCCGGCCGGCTGTCGCACTACCAGGTCGACCGTCTCGACACCCAGCTCCGCTCGCTCACCCAGCTGCTCGCGCGCGTGCCCGCGGTGCAGCCCCGCCCGGCCGCCGACCCCGCGGTGCTGGATCCCGCGCTCGACCTGATCGGCGCCCCGTACCTCGTCTATCTGGACCCCGACGGGACGGTACTGCGGGGTGCCAGCTCGTCGCGGCTGGAGCCGTCGGTGTTGCCGTCCGCGGCCGACCTGCTGGCCCTGCCCATCGACGGCACGGGCGCCTTCCTGCCGGCCGCCGACGGCTCGGAGCGCTGGCGGGCCGTCGTCGCCCGGACGGCCGGCTGGGACGGCACCGTCGTGGCCGCGTCCCCGATGGCCGAGGCCGACGCCACCGTGGCCCAGCTGCGCCTGACCAGCCTGGCCGGCGGGGGAGTGCTGCTGGTCGTGCTGACCGGGCTGGGCTGGTTCGCCCTGGGCCGGGGGCTGCGGCCGCTGCGCCGGATCGAGCACACCGCGGCGGCGATCGCGGCCGGCGACCTGTCGCGGCGGGTGCCGGTCCTGGCCCGTACGGGCACCGAGCTCGGGCATCTCGCGGGCTCGCTCAACACCATGCTGGGCCAGCTCGAGCGCGCGTTCGCCGACCGGGCCGCGTCCGAGGCGCGGATGCGGACGTTCGTCTCCGACGTCAGCCACGAGCTGCGCACGCCGCTGTTCGTCATCAAGGGCTCGACCGACCTGCACCGGATGGGCGCGCTGGCCCAGCCGTCCGACGTGGACGACGCGATGCGCCGGATCGAGCGCGAGGCGACCCGGCTGACCGCGCTCACCGAGGACCTGCTGCTGCTGGCCCAGCTCGACGACGCCCCCGAGAGCCAGCTCGACCGGGCCCCGATGGACCTGCGCACGCTGGCCACCGACGCCCGGCACGACCTGCACGCCCTCGACCCGTCGCGCCCGATCTCGGTGACCGGGCCGGGCGGTGCGGGCCCGCCGGGACCGGCGCCGGTCGACGCGGACGAGGCCCGGCTGCGGCAGGTGGTGACGAACCTCGTCGGCAACGCGATCGCGCACACCCCGCCCGGCACATCCGTACGGGTCGGTGTGGGCACGGTGGACGGGCGGGCCGTGCTCGAGGTGGCCGACAGCGGGCCGGGCATGACGGCCGAGCAGGCCGGGCGGGTGTTCGACCGGTTCTATCGCACGGATCGGTCCCGCAGCCGTACGGGTGGGGCCAGCGCGGGACTGGGGCTGGCCATCGCCCGCTCGCTGGCCCGGGCGCACGGCGGCGACGTCGAGCTCGCGACGGAGGCCGGTCAGGGCGCCTGTTTCCGGCTCACACTGCCCCGGCTATAGCTTGGTTGACGGTATACCTTCGCCGCCGTACTATCGGCGCCGTGCAAGAGCCGACCTTCCTCATCCTGACCGCGCTGGCGGCCCAGCCGTTGCACGGTTACGGCATCGTCCAGTCCGTCGCCACGCTCTCCGACGGGGAGGTGAAGCTGCGCCCCGGCACGCTCTACGGCGCGCTCGACCGGCTCGATCAGCAGGGCCTGATCGCCGTCGACCGCGAGGAGCAGGTCGACGGCCGGCTCCGGCGGTATTACCGGCTCAGCGATCACGGCGCGGTCGTCCTGGCCTCGCAGGCGGAGCGGCTGCGCAGCCGGGCCGCCCTGGCCGAACGCCAGCTGGGCCTGCGCCCCGGTCCCGCCGGGGGTGCCGCATGAACCGCCTGCTGGTGGCCTATCCGGCGCGGCTGCGCCGCAAACACGGCGACGAGCTGATCGCGACCCTGGTCGAGATGACTGACGGCCGCCCGCCTATGTCCGACCGCACGCGTCTCGTGCTCGACGGCCTGCGCGAGCGGTTCCGGCCGCCGGTCCGCCGCCGCCCGATGGCCCTGCTCGCCGCCGTGTTCGCCCTGCTGGTGGGCGGGGCCCTCGGCGCCGCGGCCGGGTCCTGGCTGGGCACGCTGAGCTATGCCGAGCTGCCTGCCACCATCCCGGTCGGCGAGAAGATGACCCACGTCAACGTGGCCGACCGCTATCTGTGGGCCGAGGCCGCTTTCCCGTCCGGGGCCGACGCCGCCTACGCCGTGGAGCAGAGCCGCCGAGCGCTG
This sequence comes from Paractinoplanes lichenicola, assembly GCF_016785085.1. GTDB lineage: Bacteria > Actinomycetota > Actinomycetes > Mycobacteriales > Micromonosporaceae > Actinoplanes > Actinoplanes lichenicola. The sequence goes on along the minus strand of NZ_JAENHO010000001.1, from coordinate 48,111 downwards.
GCCGCCGACGGCTGGCGACCCGGCCCGATCGGGTCCCGCGAGGGCGTCCTGACCAACGTCCACTTCGCCGCGGAACAGGGTGGCGTGCGCCTCGACGTCTACGCGTATCCCAGCCTGGGCACCGTCACGGTCGCCGGCTGGCCCACCCGCCCCGCGTCGTACGTGCCGCTGACGATCGCCGGCACCCTGCTCGGGCTGCTCGCCGGCTGGCTCGCCGGGGTCGCGCTGGCCCATCGCATCCAGGCCGCCCGCCGCCCGCTGCGCAGCGGGGTGCTGCTCACCATGGGGCTGGCGCTGGTCGCCCCGTCGGCGGTGGGTTTCGTGGCCTCCCTGTGGAGCTACCTGACCGTGGCCGACCCCCTGGGCACGGGCGGCCTGGTGCACGCCCAGGGGTTCGCCTTCGGCCCGACCCTCGACTTCATGCGCGTCTACGACATGGGCGAGGGGTGGTATCTCACGCCGAGCGACTTCCAGCAGCTACCGCTGTACGGCTTCGCGGTGATCGCCCTGGCCGCAATCCTGGCCCGCCCACGCTACGAATACGAGGCCGTGGCCCAATGACCGCTCTACTCCGACTGCACCACGGTGAAGGGCGGACGCACGCCCTCGGTGAGTTCGGCCGCCGCCTCCAGCGCCATCACCGCGCGGTCGCGGCTGCTGACGGCCGACTTCGCCGTGGAGTGCAGGGAGCCCAGGGCGACCAGATAGCCCGAGCCCACCGCGGCATAACCCGAGATCGTGTGGCCGATCTGGTAGTCGTCGCCGACGACGTAGAGGCGGCCGTGGATGCCGACGAGGAACTGCCCGCCCTGTTCCTGGCCGTCCTCCGTCCGCGCGTAGCCGCCCTTGGTGAGGCACTCGCGCACGGCGTCGATGAACGTGGTGGCCATGAACCGGTCGACGTCCCAGGTGTCGGGCTCCCCGACGTCCAGCGAGTAGCGCAGCAGCTGACCCATCCGATAGCTGGTGGTGAAGCCCATCAGGTAGGGCCCGACCTGGAACACCTTGGAGTCGGAGCGCACCGCGACATGCCAGCCGTCGCTGCCGGCCGAGTCGCCGCCGACGGTGACTGTGCGGCCGTCCGTGATCCCGACGATGCATGTCATGCCGTCACTCTGCACGGCCGGCGGGATCGTGCCAACCGCTTGCCGGGTGGCCGCCGGTGTCAGGTGCGCGCCGCTTCGACGCGCCTGACACCGGCGTGCGTCGCTACGACGAAGTGCAGGGGGTGCCGTTGAGGGTGAACGAGGACGGGCGGGGGTTGCTGCCGGTGTGGGTGGCGTTGAAGCCGAACGTGACGGTCGCGCCGGGGGCGAGGGTGCCGTTCCAGGAGGTGTTGGTCGCGGTGACTTGAGTGCCGGATTGGGTCACCGTGGCCGACCAGGCCTGGGTGATCCGCTGACCCGCGGCGTACGGGAAGACGAGGGACCAGGCGGTGACCGGGGTGGGGCCGTTGGTGATGGTGACCGAGCCGGTGAAGCCGCTGCCCCAGTCGTTGGTCGAGTAGGCGACCCGGCATCCGGCGGGCTGAGTGGGGGTGGGCGTCGGGCTCGGGCTCGGGCTCAGCGTGGGCGTCGGCGTCGGTTCGGGAGTGGGGGTGCCGTCCGGCTCGGCGCCCCAGACCAGCGTGTTGCCGTCGTAGAGCGTCACGCCGCGGTTGAGGCCGGCGGCCGCCTGGTAGGACGGGTCGTTGGCCGGGTTCCACGTGCCGCCCTCGGCGACGCCGATCTTGAGCTGGACCTCCATGCGGTGGGCGGACTGACCGGCCGGGGCGATCGAATAGCCGGTGCAGTCGACCTCGACGTACCAGACGGCGCCCGAGAACTGCTTCGCGCTCGTCGGCCCCGGGCAGCCCTGCGTGTAGGGCGAGCTCACGACCAGGGCGGCGTCGCTGTCCCGGGTGAAGTAGTAGCGGAACTTGCCGGCCGTCAGCGCGCGGGCCGGGAACGCCGACTTGTTGTAGACGATCGCCTTGACGCCGGTGGACCGGGTCTCGTTCTGCATGATCGTGGTCTCGACCGACAGCTCGGGGATGTCGGGCTGCTCGGCCTGCGGGAAGCCGGCCAGCGCGGGGCCGCCGAACTCGCCGTACAGCCGGGCCAGCGCCGACGTGAACCCGGCGTTGTAGTCGGTGGCGACCTCGTTCATCACGTAGTCGCCCCGGCTGTCGGTGTATTTGTCGTCCGGCGCCGACGGGCCGCCGACCAGGGCGCCGTAGAGCACGTGGCGGGTCTGCTCGGGCACCTGCTGGCTGTCCCACCACGACCCATGAGCCGTACGGTGGTGGGGGTTCTGCGGAGCGTTGGCCCCGAACCCGATCACATAGCTGGAGTTGCGCGGGTTGGCACCCAGGGCGTAGTCGATCTGCCGTACGGCGAAGTCGTGGTAGCGCTGCTTGCGCGTCGCGTCGGTGATCGCGTCGCTGTAGACGAGCGCGACGAACGCGGTGTTCGCGGCATACCGCAGCGCGCCCCACGTGTCGACGACGACCATGCCGCCGGGGGAGGTGCGCACCTTCTCACCGTTGACGCCGACCGTGAACCAGTCGAGCCAGCGGTTCGCGTCGTCCACGTACTTCTGCTTGCCGGTCAGCTTGGCCAGCAGCACGTAGTTGCCGTACTGCTTGTTGTCCCACGAGATCGTCCACTTGTACATCTTCGTGCTCGTCTGGTTCTCGTTGCCCTGCGCGTCGTAGCCGGCCTCGGCCTTGGCCAGATAGGCCGCGTCACCGGTGGCCCGGTGCAGCCAGATCGCGCCCCACACCAGCTCGTCGGCGTAACCGCTCCACGACCGGTAGAACGACGTCGCGTCGGTGATGCACTCGTGATAGCTCTTCCGCACCGTGTCGGCGAAGGTGTAGAGCTGCTTCGCATGAGTCAAAAGCGTTTCCGCGTACGAGGGATCGGTCGCCCGGAAGACCATCGAGCTCGCCGCCATGGCCGCCGCCGTCTCCGCCGCGAGTTCCGTACCGCCACAACTGGCATCGATCTTGTAAGCAGGCCGCGCCATGGGCATGACCTCGGCCGGGCCCCACCACTTGTGGTCGTCATCGCCCTTGCCGACCTGGCCGTAGAGCACGTTGGCCGAGGGATGCGCCTTGATGAAGTAGTCGTTGGGCACCCGCAGGTTGTTGAGCAGGTGGGTCAGCTGCCCGGAATTCGAGTAGGCGGCCCGGTTCTCGATCGCACCCCAGGCCAGCATCGTGGTCGTGAACGCCATGGGCAACCCGAACTTGACGTGATCGCCCGCGTCGAACCAGCCCCCGGTCAGATCCAGCCCGACATCCTGCCCGTCCCGCATCGCCGAGTCACCCCGCCAGGAAACCCGATTCCACGCCGGCTTCTTGCCGGAAACCTGCGCCTCATAGAAGAACAGCGACTTCTGCAGCGCCTCGCCGTAGCTGTAGGCGGGCGCCGCGGCCGCTCCCGCCTGACCCATTGCCGCTTGACCCGCGGTCGCTTTGCCGGGTGCCGCCGCTCCCGCCCGGGCCGCAGTTGCCCCGCCGGGTGCCGCCGCTCCCGCCCGGGCCGCAGCGGTTCCGGTAGGGGCCGCCGCCGCACCGCCGGGCGCGGCGAGCCAGACAAGGCCGAGAACAAGGACAGCCAGGAGGGCACGGGCTTTCATGGGCATCTCCTCGGGGATTGACCGTCATCGTTACATGGGAGCGCTCCCAATTCAATGGTGTGAACAGCCGGTTTCCGGCACGCTCAACCCGTGTCCACACTGCGCCCCGGCGCCGACTTCCACGCCGCAGCCCAAACGATCCTGCTCGCGGAACGCCGACGCCTGGCCACCCTGCTCACCGCCCGCCACGAACTTCTCCTGGTCGGCGGCAGCTCCCTGCCCAACACCCTGACCAAGGGCGACGTCGACCTCCACCTACGCGTCCCCGACCAGGACTTCCCCGCCGTGATAGCCGCACTGAGCAAGATCTACACAAAGGTCCATGCCGAGATCTGGCAGTCCACGCTGGCAACGTTCGCCGTCCCGACCGCAGCACCTCACCCTGAGTCGCCAGCCGCGGCCACGCCCGAGCCGGCTTCGCATGGCCCGATCACTGTGCCTCCGCCGGGTTCGGCAACAGTTGTTTCGCCCGGGGTGGCCGCGACCCCTCCATCCCGGCCGGACGCCGGTGCCCCGGACCTGCCGATCGGCGTTGCCTTAACGCCGATCGGCTCGGCACACGACCTCCGCTTCACCCGCACCTGGCAACTCCTGTCCGCAGACCCGGCGCTGGTTGCCGCCTACAACGCCGTCAAGCTCCGACACTGCGATGATCCGCCGGCATACGAGCGTGAAAAGTCCGCCTTCTTCGACTCGCTGATCGACTGACCATCCCGCGGACCGGCCGACGGCTTGCCGGTCAGTTCGCGAATGTCCGACTCGCCGTTTCGTCAGCTGACAGATTGCCCGGCTCTCAACCAGCCGCGACGGATCCCCCATTCCGGCAGGCGAACGACGCCACCGCTCCTCGGCCCGCCGATCCCGCCGCCCGCGGATCCCACGGCTCATTGGCCCGCCGCTCGGGACCCCCACAGCTCATCGTCCACCGCCCGTCGCATCACCGCCCGTCGGCCCGTCGGCCCGGCCCCTGCGGTGCGGTCCGCGCCTGTGACTCTGATCCGCTGCTTCACCGCGCGAGCGTTGGTTGATCAGTCTCGGCAGGTCGTGGCCCGGTTTTCACGCGACGGACACGGCGTTGCAATGGGAGCGCTCCCATGTCACGATGCTCATCAATACGCCGGTGCCGGAGGAACCTCTGAGCGGCCCGAATTCCCCCATGCAGCCGACCCGCATCCCCACGCCGGGGTTCGGCGAGTGAGATTGAGGAGTCCTTACGTGACAAAAAGGACGATCGCCGCCCTCGTGGCGGCCCTGATCGCCATGTTCATCGCCACCCCGGCCCAAGCTGCCCCGCCCGCGACCACCACGATCGCCACCGGCTACGGCCACACCTGCACGATCGACGACGGCAACCTGTATTGCTGGGGCGGCAACTACAGCGGCCAGCTCGGCGACGGCACGATCGTGGCCAAGACCTCGCCCGTACGGGTCGGCACCGCCACTTGGACGAGCGTCGACGGTGGCACGAGCTTCACGTGCGGCATCCGTACGGGGGGAACGCTCTGGTGCTGGGGCGGGAACACGCGAGGGCAGCTCGGCAACGGCGCGACCACCCGGCAGACCACCCCGGTGCAGGTCGGCACATCGGCCGGCTGGGCCAGTGTGAGCGCCGGCGACAGTCACACGTGCGCCATTCGTACGGAGGGAACTCTGTGGTGCTGGGGCTTCAACCGCTTCGGGCAGCTCGGTGACGGCGCGGCCGTTTACACCGCGTCCGCGCCGCTGCAGGTCGGCACCGCGAGTAACTGGGCCAGCGTCACGGCCGGTTACGCCCACACCTGCGCCACCCGTACGGACGGTTCGCTGTGGTGCTGGGGCGACAGCTCGACCGGGCAGCTCGGCGTCGGCGTCCTCGGCTACCGCACCACGCCGGCCCAGGTCGGCACCGGCACCAACTGGGCCGGCGTGACGGCCGGCTACCTGTTCACCTGCGGGGTCCGCACCGACAGGTCGCTGTGGTGCTGGGGCGAGAACGGCTACGGGCAGCTGGGTGTCAGCGGCACCTACCAGGCCGCGCCGGTGCAGGTCGGCAGCGTGACCACGTGGGCCGGGGTCGTCGCCAGCTTCGACACGGCGTGCGCGACCCGGGCCGACGGCAGCCTGTGGTGCTGGGGCAACAACGCATCCGGTCAGCTCGCCGACGGCACCACCACGCACCGCTACGCTCCCGTGCGGATCGGCGACGCCACGAGCTGGACGGGCAACGCCTCGGCCGGGCATCACACGTGCGGGATCCGTACGGACGAAAGCCTGTGGTGCTGGGGCAATAACGACAACGCGCAGGTCGGCGACGGCACCACGACCGCGCGGACCGCCCCGGTGCGGGTGACCCTGCCCGCATGACCCAACGGCGACCCCGCCTGCGACTCGATTCGGTCGTAGGCGGGGGAGGCCGTTATCTCACAGCCCGTTCCGCGTCCACGCCTCGAACGACGTGAGCGGAATGCCGAGCGCCCGCGCGAATTCGGGCCGGGCCGGCTGCCCCGCCAGATTCATCAATTCCATCGAAAGCCCCGCGTACGCCGGCATTCCCGCCTCGAGCGCCTCCGCCTCGGTCATGTCGGGCGCGCTCAGCGGGGCACCGAGCGCCCTTCCCAGCGTCTCGGCAATCGCCGTCATCGGCAGATAATCACTGGCCAGTTCGAGCTCGACCCGATGGAACCGCTCCGGCTCGGCCACGGCCGCCGCCGCCGTGACGCCGATGTCGTGCACCGCCACCAGCGACAACCGGGTCGACGGCTTGAGCACCGTCACGATGCCGCCCGCCACCCCGCGCGGCATCAGATAGGACGCGTCGAGCCGGAAGTTCTCCATGAAGAATCCCGGCTTGATGAGCGTCCAACGTGGAAAACCCGCTTCCCGTACGCGGTCCTCGATGCCTTTCTTGGCCGCGTAGTACGGTTCGAGCGCCTTCCACCGTCCCGTTTCGTGCCCCGGCGCGGTAGCGAGCCGATCCGATCCCGACACCGACGTGTGCACGAATTGCGGCACCTCCGCGGCTCGGGCGGCCCCGATGAGATTGACGGCCTGCCGCAATTCGCCGTCGAAGTCGAAGGCTCCGTCGACGATTTCGGCCATCTGCACCGAGAAGACGGCTCGAGCCCCGCGCGCCGCCGCGAGCAGCGAGTCACGGTCCTTCAGGTCGCCGGTGACAAGCTCGGCCCCCAGTTCGGCGACGGCCCGCGCCCGCTCCGTCGCCGGATCACGCACCAACGCCCGTACGGGAATGTTTGCCAGCAGCAGCGCGCGAGCGGCCGCCCCACCCTGCTGACCCGTGGAGCCCACCACCAGAACCGGCGCGGTCATCTCTCGCCTCCCCAAACGGCGACCCCCGCCGTTTCCGTGCCGCTAAGATACGGCGGACCCCGCCACTTGGCAACCGTGAGGAGACGTGATGACCGGCCAGCGCGCCGACGCCCGCCGCAACTACGCGTTGCTGCTGGCCGTGGCCGAGGAGGCGATCGCCGCCGAGGGCGCCGACGCGTCCCTGGAACAGATCGCGCGCACGGCCGGGGTCGGCTCGGGCACCGCTCGCCGGCACTTCCCGACCCGGCATGCCCTGCTCGAGGCGGTCTTCCGCAAGCAGATAGACACGCTCGCCGACCACGCCCGCGACCTGGCCGAACACCCCGACGCCCGGGCCGCCCTGCTCGACTGGCTGGGCGGCGTGCTGCGGTTCGCCGCCACCACGCGCGGCCTGGCCGAGGCCCTCAACCGCGACCACACCGCGGCCCCCGGCGAACCGCACGAACACTGCGCCACAGCCCGCCTGACCGCGGCCGGCACCCCCCTGACCCACCGAGCGGCGCCCTGTCTGACCCCCGGCGTCACCATCACCGACCTGCTCAACCTGGTCACCGGCATCGCCCTGGCCACCGAACACCACCCGCACGCCGCCACCGAGGCCGACCGCCTCCTGCACCTGACGGTCGCCGGAATCAGCCCTGCTTGACCTCGCGCAGCCGCCCGGTCTCGACCTCGTAGACGAACCCGCGCACCGAGTCCTTCACCGGAATGAACGGATCGTCGAGGATCCGGCGCACCGACTGCCGTACGTCCTCGTCGAGATCGGGGAACGCCTCGGCCGCCCACGCGGGCTTGATCCCGGTCTCGGCCTGGATCGCCGCCTTGAACTCGTCGTCGGTGAAGGTCAGCATCCCGCACCCGGTGTGATGAATCAGAATGATCTCGGTCGTGCCCAGCAGCCGCTGACTGATGGCCAGGCTCCGCAACTGATCGGCCGTGATCACCCCGCCCGCGTTGCGGATCACATGGGCGTCCCCCTCGGCCAGACCGAGCAGCCCGTACGGGTTGAGCCGCGCATCCATGCACGCTACGACGGCGACGTGCTTGGCCGGCGGCAGCGGCAGTTCCCCTTTGTCGAACGCCGCGGCGTAGTGCTCCGCATTAACCAGAAGTTCGTCGGTCACACTCATGACCCAACCCTACTCACCTCGTAGGGATTAGGGACCCGCATGAGCCGGGGTGGATCCGTCGATCGCGGCCTTCGCCAACCACTCGCCGAGCAGCGGGGCAAACTTGAAGAGATTTTCCCCGTACGCGGTGAGGACCGCCCCGCTGCGCAAAAAGCGGAAGCCGTCACTCAGCCCGAGATTGTTGCTGCAGTAGAGCCGATCCACGATCCGCGGCTCGAGCCCCGGCAGCTCCCGGGTCACGTAGTCGACGACCGCCGCCCGCGAATTCCGCTCGGCCACCTCCGTCCCCAACTCCCAGGCAACGTCCGCTGCCTCGACGTCATAGCCGACCGCCCACGTACCCGCCGTGGTCAGATGCTGATAGGAGTCCGAGTTGATCCAGCAAGGCATCGGCCCCTTCATGTCGGCCCGCACCGGAAAACTGAACCGCACGTGATGCTCCAGCCGATCGGGAACCGCCAGCCCCAGCCCTGCGGTGAGCCCGGCTGTCCCCGCCCCCGCACAAACAACCACCGCATCGAACTCGTCCACGCCGGCGTCCGAGGCCGTGCCGAGTGAATCGGCGAGGTCGTTCGCGCTGAAGCGGACCCGGACTCGGCCGCCGGATTCTTCGACGCTTTCGACCGTGGCTCGCCGCACGCGGTTGCCGATCGCGTCGAGCAGAAACGTCCGGATCCGGTCGACCCGAATCGCCCCACCCGCCGGATCCACGAGCGACGGCCCATCGATCCGGGCGGCCGGCAACCGAAGCTGCTCCGGCTGTTTGTCGACTACCTCATGCAGGGCGCCCACCTCAGCCATGGCGGCGGCCCACGCCTCGACGGGCCCGCCACTCACGACGGTGCTGACCACGTCGATCAACGGCACGCCGGCCCGCTCGCTCCACCCCGCGTAGAGCCGCCCCGACTCGGTCGCCAGCTCGACCATGTCGGGATAGGCGTGGGCGTGCCGAAAGATGCGCGTCTCCCCGGCCGACCGTTTCGCCATCGGCGCCGCCGGCTCGAAGCACGTCACGTCGATCCCACGCTCGACCAGCGCCAACGTCGTCGACAGCCCGACCACGCCGCCACCCACCACAGCCACTCTCATGTCCGAACGCTAACCAAGACCCGTCGATCCCCGGTTTCCCCGTCCCGAGTGGTGAGAGAGCCCCTGCCCGGCGGCCGCGAGGCGCCGTGACCTCCTGCGGAGGACGCCTTTAGCACTCGCGTCTGTGCGGCGGCCCAAAGCGAACCAGACTAGCCTCCTAGGATGCCGGAAGAGGGCGGCCCGGGATCACGTCAGGACTCGGCGGACGGCGACGGCGGTGGACGGCGATGTCCGGCTTCCGTCACTACAGCGGGCCGAGTAACGGTGACGCGTGGGGACCCGCGGCCAGATGGGGCGCGGCGGGCCACCGCGCGGCGAGAGCGATGGAATGGGACGCGCCGACTGCGGATCAGCCGGGTTGGCTCGACGACGCTGAGTCGTACGGGGGCCGCTTGTCGGGAAACGGTGACACCCCCGAGCGCTGAGCCGTGCCAGGATCGAGCCGGGCGATCACCCGCTCGTCTGCCGGACCCCACGGAGGAACGATCACTGTGCTCACCGACCTCTCCCCGGATCAGCTCGCCACCTATCGCAGCAGCCAGAAAGCCCCCGACGGGTTTGACGAGTTCTGGGCCGAGACCCTCGCCGAGGCGGCCAAGCACGATGTCGACGTGCGCCTGCAAGAGGTCGCCACTAACCTCGAGACCATCACCACGTACGACGTGACGTTCCGGGGCTTCGCGGGTCAGGATGTGCGGGCCTGGCTGCGGGTGCCCGCCCACGCCACCGGTCCGCTGCCCGCCGTGGTCCAGTTCGTCGGGTACGGCGGTGGTCGCGGCCACGCCCTGGAAAACCTGCTTTGGGCCTCGGCCGGGTTCGCGCATCTGCAGATGGACACGCGGGGCCAGGGCTCGGGCTGGAGCCTCGGCGACACCCCGGACGAGGCGCCCTCGCAGCCGCAGGTTCCGGGTGTCATGACGCGCGGCATCCTCGACCCGGCCACCTACTACTACCGGCGCATGTTCACCGACGCCGTCCGGGCCGTGGACGCCGCGCGCAGCCTCGACGTGGTCGACAATTCCCGGATCGCGGTGCTCGGTGGCAGTCAGGGCGGCGGCAACGCGCTCGCCGTCGCCGGGTTGCGGGACGACCTGGCCGCGGCGGTCGCGTTCGTGCCGTTCCTGTGCGACTTCCCGCGCGCGCTGCAGGTGACGGAGTCGTATCCGTACAAGGAAATCATCGACTATCTCGTCGTGCACCGGACAGAGGTCGAGCCCGTACGCCGCACGCTGGCCTTCTTCGACGGCGTGAACTTCGCCGCCCGCGCGGCCGCGCCCGCCCTGTTCTCGGCCGCGCTGCGCGACACCGTGTGCCCGCCGTCCACCGTGTTCGGCGCCTTCCACGAATACGGGGGCGAGAAGGAGATCGAGGTCTGGGAGTTCAACGGCCACGAGGGCGGCGGCATCCTCGACGAGGCCCGCGCCCTGGAGTTCCTGCGCGGCCGGCTCTGATGGGCCGCCCTGTCCTGCCGGGCTTCCACCCGGACCCGAGCGTGTGCCGGGTGGGGGAGGACTACTACCTGGTCTGCTCCAGTTTCGAATACTTCCCGGGCGTGCCGGTGTTCCACAGCCGCGACCTGATCAACTGGCGGCAGATCGGCAATGCCCTCGACCGGCCGTCCCAGCTGCCGCTGCCCGACGACACCGAGGCGTCGGGCGGCATCTACGCGCCGACGTTGCGGCACCACGACGGCCGGTTCTGGATCATCACGACCAACGTGTCGGGCGGCGGCAATTTCATCGTCACGGCCGAGCGGCCCGAGGGCCCGTGGAGTGAGCCGGTCTGGATCGATCTGCCCGGCATCGACCCCGACCTGGCCTGGGGCGACGACGGCACCTGCTGGGCGGCGGTCTCGGGCACGCAGATCGCGCGGATCGACCCCGTCGCGGGCAAGGTGCTCGACGGCCCGTTCCCGGCGTGGGCGGGCACCGGCCTGCAATATCCGGAGGCGCCGCACCTCTACCGGGTCGGCGGCTGGTGGTATCTGCTGATCGCCGAGGGCGGCACCGAGCGCGGTCACACCGTCGCCATGGCCCGGGCGCGCACCCCGCTCGGCCCGTGGGAGCCCGCCCCCGCCAACCCGTTGGTCACCCACCGCAGCACCGACAAGCCGATCCAAAGCACAGGCCATGCCGACCTCGTACGGGATCCGGAAGGCACTTGGTGGATGGTGCTGCTCGCCACCCGGCCCAGGGGCAAGACGCCCGCCTTCCACGTGCTCGGCCGCGAGACGTTCCTGGCCCGCGTGCAGTGGGTCGACGGCTGGCCCCAGATGGGCGAGGTGGGGTCGCCGAGCGGGCCGCCCCCGGCCGCGGAACGCGACGACTTCGACTCCGCTGCCCTGGCCCCGCAGTGGGTCTCTCCCCGCCGGCGGCCGGACGACTCATGGTCGCTCACGGACCGTCCCGGCTGGCTCACCCTGCACGCCACCGGTGACACCCTGGACCGGCCCGGCTGCACGTTCCTCGGCCGCCGCCAGCAGCATCACGACACCCGCGTCACGACCCGGCTCGACCCGGGGACGGCCACGGCCGGTCTCTCCGTACGCCTGGACGAGGCCCACCACTACGATCTGGAGCTCTCGGACGGCCGGGCCCGGGTGGTGGCCCGGATCGGCCCGTTGCGTCAGGTCGTGGCTGAGCAGCCGGTGCCGCCCGGCCCGATCGACCTGACCGTCGAGACCCGCACCGCCGACGCGCTTCAGGCCCCGGATCTGATCGCGTTCCGGGTCGCCGACGGCCCGCCCCTGGCCGAGCTGGACGGCCGTTATTTGTCGACCGAGGTGGCCACCGGCTTCACGGGCCGCGTGATCGGCCTCTATGTCACCGCCGGCACGGCCGCGTTCGACTGGTACACCGCCGAGCCGCTCACGCCGGAACCGCCTCGATGACACCCGACGGCGGGGCAGCGCCAGCCGGTCTCACCCAGCCGGCCCGCCACCCCCGACCGCCGCCGCCACCTCGGGCAGATCGACCAAGGTCACAACCAGTTCCCCGTACGCGGCCAGGATCGCCTTCGCGAAGGTCCCTCGACCGCGTCGGCCCAGGCCGGACAGCCTCGAACACGCGTTTCATCGCAACTCCTCCCCGTGACGTTCGTCCACAGTGTTCTCCTCGAACGGAAGGGGGATGGGCCAAGTTCTGGTAGCCTCCAGGGGCCGCACGGTGGGTGCGGCGCTCTGTTCGAGGGAATGACGCCTGTGATCTCGGTGGACCCAGCGGCCGCCTGACTTGGTGCCAGGTGCGGCGGCCCGACGTTTGTCTCGTCCGCGAACGCACAGAGGGTTCTCACTAGCTTGAACTTGGATTCTCGTATTCAGCAGTCCGTCGTGGCCAATCTGTCCGGTCGACCGGCGGCGGCCGAGGTCGGGCCGTTCGTCTTCGGGCTCGACCCGAGCACCGACAGCCCGCACATCAACTACGCCAGCCCGCGGCCCGGCGCGGCCGTCACCGAAGCCGACGTCACCGAGCTGGTGGCGGCGTTCCGCGCGGCCGGTCGGCGGCCGCGTCTGGAATATGTCGTCAACTGCGCCCCGGGCCTCGAGGCGCTCCTGGCCGCGGCCGGGTTCGGCGTCGAGGAGCAGCACGAATATCTCGTCTGCGAGGCCGGCACGCTGACGCTCCCGGTCGTGCCGGCGGGGTTCGCCGTGCGCGAGCCGGACGCCGACCCGGAGCGGGTGGCGATGGTCGCCGCGCAGAACGAGGCCTTCGGCGGCGAGCCGACGGCCACCGACGAGGATGCTGCCCGGGTGCTGCGCTCGCAGTCCCGGGGCGGGGTGGCGATCATGGCCGTCGCGGCCGACGGCACCTGCGCCGGCGGTGGCACCGCGGTCGCCCCGAACGACGGGGTCAGCGAGGTCGGCGGCATCGGCGTTCGTCCGGCGTACCGGCGCCGGGGGCTGGCAGGGGCGATCACCGCGGCCGTCACCGAGCGGCTGTTCGCCGCGGGCGCGGATTTGGCCTGGCTGGAGGCGTCCGGCGAGGACTCGTGGCGGGTCTACGAGCGGGTCGGCTATCGGCCGGCCGGCCGGCGGCTCTACATGAGCCTGGACTGACAGCTCTCCTCCGGCGGCGGCCAAGAGGGTCGACAGGGAATGGGATACTCGGGGTCGCCGCCGAGGGGGATGGATGTCGTTCCGGTATTTCGTCTACATCAGCGATGCCAAAGTGGAGATGCTGCTGCAGCAGATCGAGCCCGGCGCCCTGCGCAAGCACACGTCGGAGGTCGGGCTGGGGTTGCAATTCCTCACGGCCAAGCGGGCCGGCGAGACCCTGGCCGGGGCGGAACGCACGGCGCGGCTCGAGCGGGTCGTGCGGCACCTTACCGACTTCGGTGACCTGGGCACGATCGACGAGCCGGGCCAGTTCTTCTGGGGCCTGCTCCCGCTGCGCTGGGGCCCGACCGTCGGAGCCGACGGCTTCCCGATGATCTATTTCGGCGGCCGCGCGGGCAAGACGATCCTGGGCCTGGGCGGCTCCCGGGCCCACGTCTTCGGCGCCCCGCCCGGCCCCGACCAGCAGGTGCTGCCGGTCGGCCGGTCGATGCTGCCGTCGCTGCTGGAGGGCATCACCCGGGTCGACGGCGCCGACGCCCCCGAGGCCGTCCGCGCGGCGACCGACGCCCTGCGCGGCCCGGAGCAAAACATGGAGTTCATCGCCAAGCGCCTGATGGACGAGCCGGGCCCGGAAGGCGAGCGGGTGCTGCTGGGCTCCCCGCTCTACGTGGCGCTGGTGGATTGATCTGGGGGCTCGTTCTCGAGCTCGTCCCATCGGTGCTTGCCGCGATTGTCGAGGCCGGGCGGCACACGGCGGCGGTTCACGCCGTACCAGGCGGTGCCGGACTGCAGCTCACGAACTCGCGTACGGTTGCGCGCAGGTGCCGCGCCAGACATCGTTCATCACTTCCTTGCTGATCGTGTCGTCACCGCACGGGATGCCCGTCCCACCCCCACTCAAACCCCGCGGCCCCATCAGGGTCCGACGTGCACGAACTGGGCCCAGGCGGTCGGATGCCCCGGGTCACGCTTCCGGGCGCGCAGCACGGCCCGGTGCAGCTCCCGCGCCGGGTCCTCGGCCGGTCGGCCCGCGTAGAAGTCGCGGACCGTCCAGCAGCAGGGTGCGCCCCTGTTCCAGCGCCGCGAGCGCGTCGGCCGAGGCGTCTGTGCCGGCGCGCTCGCCGTGCTCCAGCAGCACGGCCGCCGTGTCCGAGGCGATCGCGCCGCGGCCCGGTGGTCGAGACGACGTTGCCGCAGGCGGCCCAGTAGCCCCTTCGGGCTCATTCGGGCGCCTGGTGGCCGGCCGTCTCCTCATCTCTGGCGCGCGGCGACGGCGTCTTCCCGGCGCGTGCGGGCGCGACGGGTCCGTCGGAGTGGCGTCCGGGGGTCTTCTCGGGCAGCGGCTGGGTGAAGACCCACTGCTTGGCATAGATTTTGTCGCCGACGCGGTAGCCGGGTGCGACCACCACCGACACCGCCTGGTCCCGGTCCGCTCCGTCCCAGAGCTGTTGACTGCTGTCGTCGATCGCCGCGCCCTCGACACAGTCGAGCGTCCATGCGTGACCGTGCCCGGTCGCGTTCGCCCGGTCCTTGAGGTCGGTGGCCGCGTCGCGGAGCCGGCTGAACTCGGCCGGCGCGATCGTGATGTGGTGCTGTTGCAGGTCCGCCAGCAATTCTTCGGACGGCTGGAGGTCATAGGCGCGATCGAACAGCAGCCGTGACAGGTTCTGCATGATCAAGGCGCGGTGGTGCTCAGTCTTGGCCAGCCCGGAGACCGCGAACACCAGGTCCTGCTGGATGAATTGCTTGAGCCGCGGCAAGATCTCCTGGTGCTGCAGGTGGTCGGCGGACACCAGGTCGTTGCGCTGCCGGGTCATCTCCTGGCTGAGCTTGCTGATGCGCAGGTCGTGGCGGACCAGCATCTGCTCCAGCGCGGTCTGCTGACGCACCGCGTCCGGGGCCGCGGGGTTGGTCAGCACGTCGCTGACCACCTGCCGGAAACCGTAGTAGTCCTTGGCCGCGTGGTCGAGATCGGTGCGCAGCCGTTTGACCTCGTCCCGGAGCTCTTTGATCTCCTTCTCGGCGGCCTTGCCGGCAAGGCCGAGATATTCAAGAATGCCCATGTCTGCTTCCATCTCTGTGGAGTCCGTTCGCGAGAAGTGTCAGTAGGCCGTGTCGAACCGCAGGGTGCAGGTCATCTGTTCGCCGGTGTGCTCGTTGACGGCCTCCACCTCGATCTCGGTGTTGCCGAACCGGAACATGACCCGGACGCTGCGTTGTTCGAGCGGCAGGCTCATCGCGTCGCCGAGCTGCACCGTGAGGTTGCCGATCGATTCGGCGGCCGTCTCGTCGACGTAGACCGGATCCCGCGGCACCGTGCGGTAGAAGGTGAAGCTGAGGGAGGTCTGCTCCGGGTCCAGCGGCGAGAAGGAGTGGTTGACCATGTCGTCCAGCTCGGCCGAATCCCCGTTGCGGATGAAGATCTGATAGCGGCCGGTGCACCACGCCTTGCCGTTGTGGTCGAGCCACCGCTTGGTCTGCGGGTCGACGTTGGGCCGGAACGCCATCGCCGAGTCGCAGCCGTAGGTGTAGCGGGCCAGCCGCGACCGGATCATCGACGGGTCGTAGCCGTAGTGGGCGGCGCCGAGCAGCACGGCCCCGGCAGGATCGGTCGGCACCATCAGCGTCGCGTTCGCGCCGAAGTGGTTCTGCAGCCGCAGTTGCAGGTAGGACGCCGCGGACAGCCCGCCGACGAGCAGCAATCGCTCCGATCCGCCGGCCGGGCCGTCCTTCTCCCGCACTTCCTGGATCTGCTCCTCGACCAGCTCGATGATGCTGATCACGACCGAGTCGAACAGTCGGCGGCACTCGTCGGGCTGCACGGCGAGCCGGTGCGCGCCGCCCGGGAGCCCGGCCAGCCGCTCCTTCACCTCCTCGCTGAGCAGCTCGTTGATCTCACCCGGGATGGGCAGGAAGACCGGGCGCTGGAACACCGGCTCGCCGTCCGGCCCGATTTCGGCCTCGGCGGTCACTTTGAAGGACTCCCACGCGTCGACCATCGCGGCCAGCGCGTGCGGGCACTCCTGCTGGATCCGGGCCATGACCTCGGGGCCGCCGAACCGTTCGCCCAGCACCTCTTCGACGAACGCCTGGTTGATGTACTCCGAGCCGAGTTTGCCGCCGGCGGCCCGGGCGATCTGGGCCAGCCGGGGCCGGTTGTCGGCGCCCGACCGGTTCACCCGATACGAAGTGATGTCGACCGTGCCGCCACCGCAGTCCACCACGGTGAACCGCTGGTTGTCGGCCGTGATGTCGACGTCGTTCTGCGTGCCCAGCACCCGGGTCAGATGAATCAGGCAGTGCAGCGCGGCCACCTCGGGCTCGATCGCGAGCAGCAACCGGTCCGGATCCTTGGGCAGGCCGGCCTCCTCGGCCGCGTCCCGCATCAGCTGCTTCTCCTGCTCGTCCCAGATCGCCGGGATCGTGATGCACCAGCGCACCTGATCGTCGAGGTAACCGCTGCGGCCGATCTCGTCCATCGCGATGCCGTACATGTAACGCAGGTAGGCGACCACGAGCGGGTAGGCGTCGCGGGGCGAGTCGATCGTGCGGGCACCGATGCCGGGCGGGCTCATCCCCTGATACGAGTCGGGTTTGAGGGCCATCTTGAAGCCACTGACGTAGGTGTACTGATCGTGTGCGCGGTCCTGCGACAGATCGAGCCAGCGCTGCCGGGCGAGGTGTCCGTATTCGGTGACCTCACCCTCCGCGTCGAGGAGCAGCGCGGTCAGGTTCTTCGGGTAACGCATGCCCGAGCCGGGCCACCGCTCCCGGAGGACCAGCCGGCGCTGGCTCGTGTCCCGGTTGGCTTCCGTGACCTCGCACCAGGCGTACCCGGTGCCGTGGGTGCCGAAGTCGATCGCCGCGACCACTGGCCATGTCGATTCCATCGGGGGGTCCTTTCTGGGTTGGTCAGGAGACCGTGGCGATGCGGGCGCCCGGCTCCACGAAGACCTCGAAGATGTGGTCGCGCCCCTTGCGGTCGATCGCCTCCGCCAGGGGTTCCAGCACCACCCGGTCGAGGGCGGGCCGGATCATGCGGCCGCCCAGTTGCAACGAGCGGGGGTCGGCCATCTCGGTGCGGATCAGTTCGAGCACCGAGTCGGTGTCGATGTTCACGGTGGTGCCGACCCGGTCGGCCGAGGCGACCAGCTGGCCGAGGAACTTGGTGGCGATCGCGTCGACGTGCTGGGGCCGGAGCACGTCGAACGGGACGATGCCGTTGCCGATGCGGCCCAGCAGTTCGGGGCGGTGCAGCACGTTGTTGAAGTGGTCCCGTACGGCGTTCTGGAAGTGCTCGCTGACCTGCTCGTACGTGGGCAGCTCCTGACCCGGTTTGAGCCAGCCGGCGACCTGCTGGGCGCCGATGTTCGAGGTCAGGATGATCAGGGTCTGGGAGAAGTACGTGGTCTGCCCGAGCCCGTCGGTCAGCCGGCCGTCCTCGAAGATCTGCAGGAACTTGTCCAGCACCCGCGAGTCGGCCTTCTCGATCTCGTCGAACAGCAGCACGCTGAACGGCCGGGCGTTGACCGCGTTGGTCAGCTCGCCGCCGTTCTCGTGGCCGACGAAGCCGGGCGGGGCGCCGGTGAGCCGCTCGGCCGAATGCTTCTCGGCGAACGTGGACATGTCGAACCGGATCATCGCGCTCTCGTCGGAGAAGATCAGCTCGGACAGCGCCTTGGCCAGCTCGGTCTTGCCGGTGCCGGTCGGGCCCGTGAACAGGAAGATGCCCTTGGGCCTGGCCTCCAGGCTGAACGGGTCGGCGACGAAGCCGAGCCCGCTCGTCGCGGTCGTCAGCGCCCGGCTCACCTGCCGCACGGCGGCGTCCTGGCCGATCACCCGCCGGCCCAGCCGCTCGGCGCCGTCGGCCGTACGCCCGGACAGCCGCGCCCACGGATCCTCGCGCGCCCCGAACAGCGTCCGGTTGACCAGTTCGCGTGGCTCGGTCAGCGGGACCCGCTCCAGGACGCTGGTGCGGCGCAGCCCGCCGAGGTCGGTGATGCTCATGCCCTCGGTCAGGTTGGCCAACGTCCGTACGGACTGGTTGACCTGGTCGGAGGTGGCGGCCGGGGCGGTGCGGAAGAAGCTGTCGGCGTCGCGGGACAGGAAGACCTGGCGTTCGCGGAACGTCGGCCGGGACACCTCGAGCGGCACCACGAACGGCTCGTTGCGGTAGAGCCAGGACGGCACCGCCGACAGCTCCGGGGTGATCAGCACGAGCTGGTTGCGGGCCAGCCCGTTCTCCACCTCGGCCGCCTCCAGCATCGCCTTCTTGACCAGCACCAGCAGGTCGCGGTTGGGCCGGTCGGCGTGCTCGGCGTCGGTCAGCAGCAGCTCGGCGAAGTCGACCAGGAACGCGGCCGGCTCCCGGTCCTGGGCCAGCGCGCCCCGGATCGCGGCCAGCGCCTGCTCGGGGGTCGCGTACGTGACCGGGGTCGCCGCCCCGGCGGCCATGCTGGCCCGCATCGCCTCGCGGCGGCTGCGCGCGGCCTCCGCGGGTCCCTCGCCGGCCGGTTCCGCCGGGTCGCCGGGCGGCGCCGGTGGGGTGCCCCCGCCGAGCAGCGTGTGCAGCCGCTCGGCGCCGTCCGGCGAGGCGAACGTGAGCCCGTCCACCTGGTCGTACGAGCCGATCAGGCGGTAGCGCAGCGAGGTCAGCATCTCGGGCAGCGCCTCGCGCAACGGCACGAACCGGTTGTTCCACAGCACCGAGTCGTGCACGTTGCCGTGCAGGATGATGTGCCGCCCGCGGACGGCGTCGGCGAAGAACCGCCGCACCCACCCCGCCGAGCGGCCGATCCGCTGGTTGCTGCTCATCGGCCGTCCCGCCGGTCCTCGTGGCGCCCCCCGGGCAGCTGCTTGCTGGTCTGGTTGACCCGCAGGGGGTCCTTGTCCTGCCACATCAGCTCGCCGGTCTCGACGTCGTTCTTGGCCAGCTCGGCGTGGAACCGCTCCAGCATCGCCGAGGTGAGGTCGCAGACCGCCACGTCGCCCTCCGCGGTGTGCTCGACGGTGAAGTCGTGCCCGTCGGCGTGATAGGTGATCCGCGCGCCCTCCTCGTTGTGGGTCACCGCGATCCGTACGGGGTGACGGCCGGCGTCGTGCGCGGTGAACCGGGTTCCCGAGCCCACGAACTCCAGCGATCCGTTGTCGACCTGGAGCCCGGCCTCCGGCAGCGCCTTCTGCATGGCCTTGAAGATCTCGGTGGTGCGGTCCTGCTCGACCTGCCAGCGGTCGAAGGTCGCGGTGACCTGCGCCGCGGCCCGCTCGGCGTCCGCGGTCAGCCCCCGCGCGGACGGCACGTCGCCCGCGTCCGCCGCCGCCCGCAGCCGCCGCAAAACGTCCTCGGCCGCGGTGAAACCGTCCACATCGGCGGCCGCCTCGGCCTTGGTGATCTCGTCGAGCAGCCGCCGCAGGGTGCCGGTGGCCACGGTCGCGGCCGCGCGCATCTCGGCCAGCTCGATCCGGCGGGCCCGGGCCCGGGTCAGGTGCTCGTCGACCGCGCGGGCCAGCTCCGGATAGAGCCGGTCGAAGGCCGCCTCGTCGCCCGCCGCCGCCGTGGTCTGCTCGAGCAGCGCGTCGACCCGGCCCCGGTCGGCCGGGTCGAGCTCGTGCCGGTCGGGCTCGGTGGCCAGGCCGGCCCGCACGAGGACCAGCGCCTGATCGCGGCGGCGGCGGGCCAGCACGTCGTTGACCTTCGCGGTGACCTGCTGCAGGGCGGCCTCGGCGGCGGCCACCCGCTGCGCCACCTGGGCCCCGAGCGACTCGTCGGTCGCCCGGGTGGCGGCCTCGCGGACGGCGGCCAGCTCGCGGGTCACCTCGTCGAGGCGGGCCGCGAACCCGGTGTCGGCCGCGTCGGCGCTCAGCCGCCGGGCCCGGTCGGTCAGCGCGTCGGCCCGGCCGGCCAGGTCGTCGCGCATCGCGGCCAGCCGCCGCATCCGGGCCTCGTGCTCCTGCTGGGCGCGGATCCGCTCGCGCTCCTGCTGCCGCCGGCGGATCTCGGCCTCCTGGGCCTCGGCCAGCTGGGCGCTCGTGTATTTCGGGCTACGAGACATCTGGTCCCTCCACGGAGAAGTTGACGCCCTGCGTCCGCATGGCGTTCTCGAAGTTCGAGCGGAAACCGGCGACCGGCGGCACGCCGATCCAGCTGATCCGGCCGTCGTCGACGGCGAACTCGAGCCCGGCGAAGTCGTCACGCTCGTCGGGCCGGTGCCGGTCGGTCAGGTAGTGCAGCCCCTGGTTGCGGGAGCCGCGCCAGCGCAGCGGGGCGTGCTGCGCCCGCACGTACGGGCCGTCGACGAGCACGTCGAGCCGGGACAGCAGCGCCCGCTGGTCGTCGCTGCCGTGCCGGCGCAGGTGGGTCAGCGTGAACCCGGAGTACGCCATGACCGACCAGTCCCGTACGGCGCGAATGCGGTCGGTCAGGGCGGCCAGCCCGGCGGCCTGGGCCATCGGCTCCCCGCCGGAGAAGGTGATCCCGGTGACCTCGTCGGGCAGGCTCAGGAAGCGGGCCGCCAGGTCGTCGACGGACCACGGCGTGCCGCCCTCGAACGGGATGTCCTCGGCGGAGATGCAGCCGGTGCAGTTGAGGGGGCAGCCGCGCACCCACAGCGCGGCCCGGATGCCGGGTCCGAGCACCTCGGTGCGGTCGGCGATGCGGCTGACGGAGAGGTTCATGCGGCGGCCTCGCTGAGTGCGTACGCCCAGGCCGATGCGGTCGGCCGGTGGCGTGGATCGGTGCGGCCGGGCCCGAAACAGGCCTCGAACAGCCGCTGGACGGAGGCGGGAGGCTTCGGCGGCGGGCCGGCGTCGGGCAGCGTCATCGGATGACCGAGCAGCCAGCACCGTCCCGCCTCGACGTTGGCGACCTCGTCGTACGGGGGCGGGGCGTCCGGCGCGACCCCGGCGAACGGGTGCAGCCCGACCAGCAGCTCGGCCACGATCACGGCCAGCGCCCACCGGTCGCTGAAATCCGTGCGGGCCACCCCGGGCGGGCGGCCCAGCAGCTCCGGCGCCTTGTACTCGTCACGCGAGAACGGGCACGGCAGCGGCGGCCGTCCGGGCCGGCCCGGCAGCTGCCAGCCGTCGGCGTCGATCAGCGTGAGCCGGGCCTGCCGGGTGGTGAGGACGTTGGCCGGGGCCAGGTCGCCGACGACCACCCCGGCCCGGTGCAGCCGGGCCAGCGTGCCTGCCAGGTCGGCCGCGGCCGTGGCGAACGTGCGGTCCGGTCCCTTGCGGGGGCCGCGCAGCACATCGGTCAACGGGCGATGGGTGGCCGGCGACAGATACGGCATCGCCAGCCCGACCAGCGCCTCGTCGCCGGGGCTGAGCACCCGGGCCACCGGCCACGCGACCCGGTCGGGGTCCGTCGGGCGCAGGGCGGCCAGGGCGTCGAGGCGTTCGTCGAGGCGGTCCCGGTGCGACGACCGGAGGATCTTGGCGACGTGGCCGGGGGCGTCGACGATCCGCCACACGTCGCCCTGCGCGCCGACCGTCCCGACCCGGGCGCCGAGCGACACCGTACGGCGGCGGCCGTCGCTCTCCAGCACGAACCGTCTCACTGCGCCACCGCCACGACCAGGGTCTTGTCGTCGCCGGTGAGCCGGCTGATCCGTTCCGAGGCGAGCAGCCGGACGAGCAGGGTCTCGTCGTCGCCGGTGGCCTTGGCGAAGACCGGGTCGA
Source organism: Paractinoplanes lichenicola (assembly GCF_016785085.1). Lineage (GTDB taxonomy): Bacteria > Actinomycetota > Actinomycetes > Mycobacteriales > Micromonosporaceae > Actinoplanes > Actinoplanes lichenicola. Next base: position 26,229 of record NZ_JAENHO010000001.1, on the reverse strand, counting down.
AGAACGGCGGATGCGGGCGCTGGGCGACCGAGCCGGCGTACGTCAGGCCGACCTCGCTCAAACCGTCCGTGCTGACCGCCAGGCCGTCCAGGCCGGGCAGCCGGGCGACCAGCGTACGAGCTCGGCCGTGCGCGTTGCCGCTGGTGACGAAGACCGTGCGGCCGAGGTCGGCGCCCGGGTCGGGCGGGTGCGGCTCGTCCGGCGCCAGCAGCAGGTCGAGGTGGCCGCCGCGCCGGGCCACCGCGAAGCCGTCGCCGACCGCGAGCGCGGCCACCCACGGCTCGGCCAGCACGACCAGCGTGAGCGTGGTGCCCAGCGCGGCCGGGTCGGGCCGGCCGAGGATCGCGGTCGAGGCGTCGCGGGCCAGCCCGGCGAACGCGCCGAGCACGGTGCTGAGCACGCCGTCGAGCCAGGCCGCCCAGGCGGGGCCGTCCGGCGGGGTGGGGTCGAGCCGGGTCCACGCCGTCTCGGCCGCGAGGGCGGCCGCCGCGTGCGCCCCGACCGCGGCCAGCGCGGCGCTGCTGCCGCCGTCCGCGACCGCGATCACCAGGCGGTCGTCGCCGGCGCGGACGGCGAACGCGTCCTGGCAGTCGGTCGTCGCCCGGACGTGCTGCAGCCCGGGGACGGCCGCCCCGGTCACCCGCCAGCGCTGTCCCATCAGGCCTGCTCGTCCTCGAACAGCGAGCGCAGGCCGTCGTACGGGTCGTGGGCCGAGGAAGCGATCGTGATCAGCTCGAGGAGCTTGCCGAAGTCGAACCCGGACAGCGGGAAGTAGCCCCGATCGCCGGCCAGCGCCCGCAGCACCCGGTCGTCGCTCTCCGGCACGCCGAAGGCCAGCAGGTGCGTACGGCGTTTCTCGCGCCTCTCGGCGAGGTCGGCCGCGACCTCGTGCCAGGCGTCGCGGGGCAGGTTCTTGTCGTTGGGGCTGCCGTCGGTGAACAGAATCAGCCGTACGGGTCCGGTGGTCACCCCAGCGGCGCCCAGCGCGGCGGCCCGCTCGTCGCCGAGGCGCAGCGCGACCCGCAGGGCCGACACCATCGGGGTGGTGCCGCCCGCGGTGAACCGGTCGATCCGCAGCTTGGCCGCGGGCATGAACCCGCCGTCCTGCGGCACCTGGCCCGTCGTGGCCGCGCCGTCCTCGCCGAACTCGACCCGGCCGCCCGGGGCGTGCAGGCGGACCGTCTTGCTGCCGAAGGTGAGCACCGCGAACTCGACGTTGCGCAGCTCGTCGGCGCCGCGCTCGTGCACCTGGGGCAGCCACCGCTCGATGTGCGTGTTGAGCGAGTCCACCGGCCGTACGGCGTTGCGGGTGACCCCCATCGAGCCGGACAGGTCGAACAGCAGCAGAACCAGCCGGCGGCGGTGGCTCTCCTCGTTGGGCTCGAAGTCGTCCAGGTCGTCGTCAGGCTCGAAGCCGAATCCGATGCCGTCGGTCATCAGCGCGCGTCCTCCCGGTCGAGGGGCGCGGCCGTCCACGCGCCGCCCTCTGAGTCATAGGTGACGGACACGCGACCGCCGCGGCCCGGTGGATCGCCCGGCCCGGCCCAGACCGCCGGCTCGACCACGCCGCCGACCTCGACCAGCCCGGCCGGCACCAGGACGGCGTGCACCTTGCCCGTGACCGGCTCCGGCTCGGCCCGCGATCGGCCGACGACCTGCCGCACCCACTCGCAGATCTCCACGCCGATACCTGACGGACAGCGCCGTGGTGCCACGCGGTGCCAGGTGGTGCCACTTGTGTGCCACATCGATTGCACGTGGTGCCACGCGTGTGCCATAGTGGTGCCATGGACCTGACCTCGTATGTGAGCAACCTCGGACGCGAGTTCGCGACGCTGGCCGAAGCCGGTGGAGAGGAGTCGCGTGCGCTGGTCGAGCGCCTGACCGGCTCGCTCGAGTCGGCCATTCGGATGACCCTGTTGGATGCGCTGTCGGCCGCCGCCGACGAGATCACCCGCGACCTGGCGCCCGGCTCGGTCGAGCTGCGGCTGCGCGGCCGCGACCCCGAGTTCGTGGTGACCGCGCCGCCGGCCGAGGCCCCGGCGCCGGCCGCCGGCGACAACGCCACCCCCGCCGACGACCTGCCCTTCGCCGAGGACGGCCCGGCCGCCCGCATCAACGTCCGCATGCCCGAGCAGCTCAAGATCGCCATCGAGGAGGCCGCGGCCAAGGAGGGCCGCTCGGTCAACGCCTGGCTCGTCCGGGCCGCCGCCACCGGCCTGCAGCGCCCCGATCAGCGTCCCGACACCCGCGCCGCCGTGAAGCGCTCCGCGCAGGGCTTCACCGGCTGGGTGCGCTGACCCCCTCTCCCTCCGTTTTCCTTCCGCGTCCCTGACCTGCGGGGACGACTCACCGACCCATGAAGTGGGGACCACCATGCCTGTTTTCGACACCCCGGAACCGATCGCCGTCACCGCCGAGTTCAACGTCGGCAGCCTGCGGGTCACCGCCACCGACCGCACCGACACCGTCGTCGAGGTCCGGCCGAGCGACGAGAACGACCAGTCCGACGTCGAGGCCGCCCAGCAGATCAAGGTCGACCTGAGCAACGGCCAGCTGCGGATCACCGGCCCCAAGCGGATGTTCGACTTCAGCAAGAAGACCCGCTCGGTCGACGTGACCGTCGAACTGCCCACCGGCTCGTCGCTGTCGGCGCACTTCCAGATGGGCGGCATCCGCACCGCCGGTCGGCTCGGCGAGTGCCGGCTCAAGACCACCGGCGACGTCTCGCTCGACCACACCGGGCCGCTGCGCCTGCACACCGGCGTCGGCCACATCACGGCGGGCACCGTCGCCGGGGACGCCGACGTCTCCACCGGCACCGGGACGATTCAGCTGGGCCGGGTCGACGGGACGGTCGTGGCCAAGAACTCCAACGGCGAGACGAGCATCGACGCGGTCACCGGTGACGTGCGGGTGCGCAACGCCAACGGCCGCATCGACATCGGGCGGGCCGGCGCGGGCGTCGACGCCAAGACCTCCGCGGGCGACATCCGCCTGGGCGAGGCCGTACGGGGGTCGGTCGTCCTCGGCACGGCCATGGGCGGCCTCGACATCGGCATCGCCCCCGGCACCGCGGCCTGGCTCGAGGTCAACACCTCGTACGGGCACGTGCGCAACCAGATGGAGAACGCCGTCGCCCCCGACGAGGCCGGCCAGACCGTCGAGGTGCGCGGCCGCACCTCGTACGGGGACATCGTCATCCACCACTCCTGAGAACGGAGCATCCCTCATGAACCCTGTCATCAGCGTCAACGGCCTGCGTAAGTCGTACGGGAAACTCGACGTGCTCAAGGGCGTGGACTTCGACGTCGCCCGGGGCAGCATCTTCGCGCTGCTCGGCTCGAACGGCGCGGGCAAGACCACCGTCGTACGGATCCTGTCGACTTTGCTCAAGCCCGATGACGGCAGCGCGACCGTCAACGGCTACGACGTCGTGAAGCAGCCGGCCCAAGTGCGTGGCGCGATCAGCCTGACCGGCCAGTTCGCGGCGGTCGACGAGATCCTCACCGGCCGTGAGAACCTGATCCTGCTGGGCAAGCTGCGGCGGGTGAAGAACCCGCAGCGGGTCGCCGACGACCTGCTCGCCCGGTTCAGCCTGACCGAGGCGAGCGGGCGCCGCGTGGGCACCTACTCCGGCGGCATGCGGCGCCGGCTCGACATCGCGATGAGCCTGATCGGCGACCCACCGGTGATCTTCCTCGACGAGCCCACCACCGGGCTCGACCCGGAGGCCCGCATCGAAGTCTGGAACGAGATCCAGAAGCTGGCCGGCGGCGGCACGACAGTGCTGCTGACCACGCAATACCTGGAGGAGGCGGAGAAGCTGGCCGACCGCATCGCGATCCTGCACGAGGGCACGATCATCGTCTCCGGCACCCTGGCCGACCTGCGCAAGCTGCTGCCGCCCGCGAAGGTCGAATACGTCGAGCGGCAGCCCACCCTCGAGGAAGTGTTCCTCTCCGTCGTCGGAAAGCAGGCCTGACCATGACCACCCACGTTCTCGGCGACACCAGCGTGATGCTCGGCCGCTCCATCAAGCACGTCACGCGCAGCCTCGACACGATCATCACGGTCACGATCATGCCGCTGTCCTTCCTGCTGCTGTTCAGATACGTGTTCGGCGGGGCGATCGAGGCCAACACCGACAACTATGTGAACTACCTGATGCCCGGCGTACTGGTCATCGCGATCGCCAGCGGCATCTCGTACACCGGGTACCGGCTCTTCAACGACATGAAGAGCGGCATCTTCGAACGCTTCCACTCGATGCCGATCGCCCGCTCATCGGTGCTGTGGGGCCACGTGCTGACCTCGCTGGTCTCCAACGCCATCTCGGTCGTGGTGATCCTGCTGGTCGGGCTGGGCATCGGCTTCCGCACCTCGGCCGGCATCCTCAACTGGCTGGCCGTGGCCGGCATCCTGGCCATCTTCACGCTGGCCCTGACCTGGCTCGCGATCATCGCCGGCCTGACCGCGTCGACCCCCGACGGCGCTTCCGCCTTCTCCTACCCGATCATCTTCCTGCCCTTCCTCAGCTCGGCTTTCGTCCCCACGGAGACGATGCCCGGCCCGGTGCGCGCCTTCGCCGAGAACCAGCCGGTGACCGCGATCGTCAACTCGATCCGGGCCCTGTTCGACCAGCAACCGGTCGGCAACGACATCTGGGTCGCCCTCGCCTGGTGTGTGGGCCTCCTGCTCGTCGCCTACGCCTTCGCGATGATGGCCTACAAGAAGAAGATCGCTTAGCCCGTACGCATCACCGAGGGGCTGGACTCACAACGAGTCCAGCCCCTCCGCCAGCTCCCGGGTGATCCGCAGCTCGGGCAGCCTCCGCCCGACGATCCCGAATTCGTCGCCGTCAACCGTCCCGCGAAAGCCACCGCCCCGGAAAGTCTCCCGCAGATAGTCGACGAACCAGTCGCCGAACATGTCCTCCTCGTTCGAGATCATCCCGTAAATGCGAAAGTCGGCGCCGGCGTCGGGCAGCAGCACCGCATAGTTCTCGCCGCCGCTGTAGTTGGCCTTGTGACACTCGTCCAACGCCAACGGCCAGGCTCGCCGGTTGAATGGCGACTTCCATTTCGCGTACGCACACACAGGCGCCTCGACGGCGAGGGGATCGAATTCGCCGGCGTAGAGGATCTCGGGCACCGGATCGGCCGACTGCTCGCGCCGGCGCTGCTGAACCAGCTGATCCCAGGACTGGATGAAGTTGACCGTCCCCACGATCTCGTAGAAGGCACGCAGCGACAGCGGGAGCGGGCCGTGCTGCTGTTCGAAGACGTCGAGTTCGGCATCGGCTTCGGGCGTTGGCGGAACGTGCGCCTGATCGGGCTCCTGAAAGGCGTACCCGGCCGCGTCGAGGCGAGCCCGTACGGCCTCCACGTTGCGCCGGACACGGCGCATGGTCTCGATGGCTACCGCGCGGGCGTCGTCGGTGCGCGCCTCTGGGCCGAGCTCGCGGAGGTCGGCCCACACCTGCTCGTGGTCGCCGCGCAGGTAACGATCGAGGAAGGTCACCGCGGCAATTTAGCGGCCCAGGTGGATGACGCCGGCCCAGTGGGTGAGGGGGTGGTCGAGCAGCTGCAGTTGGGCTGTGCGGAGGGCGTCGGCCGGGGGCTCGGTGCGCAGGGCCTCGTGGAAGCGGAGCATCAGCGTCGCCGTGGCCTCGTCGGGGAGGTTCCACTGGGCGGCGATCACCGTGGCGGCGCCGGCGGTCAGGAACGTGGTGCTCAGGCTGAACGCCTCGTCGTAGCCGCGGCCGGAGACTGCGGTGTTGCACGCGGCCAGGACGACCATGGCCGGGTTGATCGCGGGGGCGGTCAGGAGGTGTTCGGCGGTCAGCCGCTCGTCGGCGGCCAGCAGCAGGTAGGACGACTCCTCGGGGGCGTCCAGGACCACTGTGCCGTGGCAGCCCAGGTGGAGCCGGCCGCCGGGATGGGTGGCCAGCCAGTCGAGGATCTCCTGGGGGCGGCCGAGGCCGTCGGGGGAGGGCAGGCGGCCCAGGCGGTGGGCTTCGGGATAGAGGGCCAGCAGGGCTTGGGCCTCGGCGCGGGCGGCGGGCAGGGGCGGGGCGGAGGTCGGCGGGTCGGCGACCAGCAGCACCGGCGCCGGATCGGGTTGCGGGCGGAGGCGGGCGGCGACACTGCACAGCAGTCGAGCCGAGGGGGCGTACGAGAAGACTGCTCTTTCCAAGGCGTAGCCGTCGGACTCGTGGTGGGCGGCGTGCCAGGGAACGCGGGCCAGATCGCCCATCGGAACCAGGATCAGGCGGGGCGGGCGGTCCAGGTCCGCGAAACGGGTCAGGATCGGGGCGGCGAAGGCGGGCCAGGCCCAGTCGCAGACAGCATCCAGGACGGGTGAGCCGCCGGGTGCGCCGAGGTCCCGCGTTGCCGCCTCCGGCCAGTCGGTGCCGGGGGAGGGCGGGGTGCCCAGCTCGGGCAGGGGCACGATCCGGGCCGGGCCCGAGGCGGGGAGCAGCACCGCGGTGCCGGGAATGAGGTAGATCAGCGCGTCGGCGCCGAGGGTTCGCAGTGCCGTCCGGACCTCGGGCAGTGGCGGGGGATCCAACAGCCGGCGGGGGCCCGTCAGGTGGTCCAGGGTGGCGCGGCGCAGAGCGGTGGGGACGTCGTCGAGGCGGCCGGGGTGCTCGCGCCAGGCCTGGGCCAGGTCGGTGGCGCCGGCTGCGGTCAGTCGCGTGGGCACGTCGCGGAACTCGTTGGCGGAGTGCAGGATCAGGCCGCGGCAGGCGTCCAGGGCCAGGGCCGCGCCCTCGGCGTCGCCGTCCTCGCAATGCCAGCGGGCGACCAGCATGGCGTCGGTGACGGCCCGGCCCACTGCCGCTGCCGCGGCGGGGGTGTGTGACTGGAGGAGCACGCGCCAGGCGTGGCCGCGAAGAGCGGTCAGACCCGCCGTACGGGAATCGCTGTCGCGGCCCAGGCGGCGGTAGAGGCGGGCCAGCTCGATGCCGGCCATGGCCCAGTAGGCGTGGCCGGGTTCGGCGGCCTCGGCGACCGCGCGCTCCAGCACGGTCACGGCTTCGGCCTGGTCGGCGTCGGCTCCGGCGAGCGGGCGGATCGACGGGCGCACCAGCCACTTGCGCCAGCCGGGAGCCGTCCGGGTGCGGTCGGCGCTGTCGAGCAGGAGGGTGGCCAGCAGCACCAGGTATTGGGGGAGGTGGACGTCGCCGTCCGGGGCCACGCGAACCGCGGCGCGCGCGTGCTCAACCGCGTACGGGAGCAGGTGTTCCGCGGTCTCGGAATGGTCGTGTGTGGCGACGGCGAGCCAGGTGAAGAGGGCCGCCCGCTGAGCCGGGGTCATCCGGCCGCCGACCGCGTGCAGGTGCAGCCGGCGCAGGGTGTTGCTGGAGAGGCCCGGAAAGACCCCGCCGTCGATCAGCCGCGCCAGTTCGGTGTCGACCCGCTCGGCGCGGCCGGTGGCCACCGCGGCACCCAGGTCGGCCGTCCCCTCGAGGTGCGCGAACTCGTCGCTGCCGGCCAGTTCCGCGGGCAGCCGGGAGCGCAACTCGGCGACGCGGGCCGGCATGGCGGCCAGCGTGGCCAGGTCGCGCTCCACGAACGCTCGGTACAGTTCCGCTTGGAGCCGCCGGATCTCGTCCATCGGTGAGAACCTGACGGACAGCGACTCAGTCCACCGGTTCGACCGTGTAGCGGCGGCCCAGCGCGGCCACGACGGCAGCCAGGAGGAAGCCGGTCGCCATGCACAGCGCCATCGTCATCACCGTCTGGCTGCCTAAGGCGCCGGTCAGCGGGGTTGTCAGGGCGCCGGTGAGGAACGGCAGGCCGCCGCTGAGGGCTGAGGCGGTGCCGGAGAAGCGGCGGCCCGCGTTCTGGGCGATGGCGGCGTTGGACGGGAAGTAGAGGCCCAGGCCCGCGGTCATCAGGGCCAGCGCGGTCCAGACGACGGTGAGCGGGGGCCGGTGGCCGGCGGCCAGCAGGGTGATCAGGAACAGGACGAGCACCGCGGCGGTCTGCAGCACCACGGCGCAGCGGCGCAGGACAACCGCGCCCGTACGCTTGACCAGCAGCCGGAAGATCACGCTGGTGGTGACCATGGTCAGGGCGTTGACCGTGAACAGCATCGTGTATTCGCGCGCGCTCAGCCCCAGGTCCTCCTGCAGCACGAACGACGAGCCGCCGATGTAGACGAAGAAGCCCGCCACCGTCAGGCACTGCACGAGCACCGGCACGGCGAAGTGCGGGTCGGTCAGCAGGTCACGAGAGCGGCGCAGCAGGTTGGCCAGGCCGCCGGGATGCCGGCGCTCGGGCGGCAACGACTCGGGCAGGGCGACGGTGGCGGCGACGGTCATGGCCACCCCGACCAGGGTCAGGAACCAGAAGACGACCCGCCAGTCGCCGAAGGTCAGCAGCACGCCGCCGATGGCGGGGGCCAGGACCGGGGCGAGCAGGCCGACGGCCGACAACGTGCCGAACAGCGCCGCCGCCTCGCGACCACGATAGATATCGGTCACCACGGCCCGCCCGACCGCCGTGGCCACCCCGGCCGCGGCGCCCTGCACGGCCCGTACGGCGACCAGCAGCCCGCCGGTCGGCGCGATCGCGCACAGTATCGACATGATCGTGAAGACGACGCACGCGCCGAGCACGATGGCCCGTCGCCCGCGCGCGTCGCTGACCGGGCCCGACAACAACTGGCCGACCGCCATGCCGGCGATGAAGAAGGTCAACGTGAGCTGGACGACCGAGGCCGAGGTCTGCAGTGACGCCTGCATCGACGGCAGCGCGGCGATGTAGGTGTCCGTCGACAGCGCGGCCGTGCCGGTGACCAGCAGCAGGGCGGCCAGCCGGGGCTGCGCGGTCCGCGGGGCCAATAGCGATGAAATCATCTGTATTTCCTGGCTCTTTGCCGAGTGTAAGCAGAGGATGCCGGTAATGGATACCGAACAGCGGGTCCGCGAGTACGTCGCCTATTCGCCCGGCACCGACCGCGGCGAACTGGCGAAGGCGCTCGGGCTGCCCGCGCCGACCGTGGTCAGCGCCGTGCGGCGGTTGCTGGCCGCGGGCGACCTGGTCGAGACCGAGGTGACCCGGGCCCGGGCGAGCGCCGGCCGCCGTCCGAGGGTGCTCCGGCTGAGCGGCCCGCCCACCCTCGTCGGCATGGTGAGCTGGGACGGCGTCGGGTTGCGGGCCACCTGCGCCGACGTCGAGGGCACGGTCATGGGCGACGTCGCGTTGGCCGAGCCCGATCCGCGCCGCGCGATCGAGCAGGTGATCGCGATCGCCGACGGCTGCGAGGACCACTTCCTCCGTACGGTGGTGATGAGCGTCCCCGCCCCCTATCTGACCGGACGCGGCGCCCCGCAGCGGCGGTCGCTCGCCGACGGGGACGCGCCCAGCTTCCTGATCACCGAGCCGGGCGACCTGGCGGCGGTGCTGTCGGCCGAGTACGGGCTGCCGGTGGTGCTCGAGAACGACGCGAACGTGTGGGCGCTGGGCGAGTTGTACCGGGGTGCGCTGCGCGGGCGAGCCGACGCGGTGTCGCTGATCGTTACCGGTCACGGCTTCGGCAGCGCCCTGATCGTCAACGGCGCCCTGGCCCGGGGTGCCCGGGGTTTCGCGGGCGAGCTGCCGCACCTGCAGGTCGACCGTGAGGGGCCGCTGTGCGCGTGCGGGGGCCGGGGCTGTCTGGTTTTCCGCGTACGGGATCGGGTCGTCGCCTCGGCCCAGGCCGCGTATGCCGCGCCCATCACGTTCGCCGACCTGCCCCGCCTGGCCACCGCCGGCGACCCGGGCGCGGCGCGGATGCTGGGCGACGTCGGCCGGGCGCTCGGCGGCCCGCTGGCTCACCTGTGCACGTTCCTCGACCCCGAGCTGCTGCTCGTCGGCGGCACCCTGGGCCCGGCCGCCGCGCACGTGGTGGCGGGCATCCGCGAGGTGCTGGCCGTGCAGTCACCCCCGGCCGTGGCCGACAACATGACCGTCGTCGAGAGCACGCTGGGCCCGCGAGCCGAGTTGCTGGGCGCGATCGAGCTGGGCCGGCTCCGGGCCCGCGGCTGACCGTTGCAGAATCTTGCGACGACGGCGGAATGACCGGGCTGTCCGCGGCGCAGGAGTTGCTGCTTCATCTGGCCCTGGCGCTCGCCTCGCTCGGCGTGATCGGCGTCGCCCGGTGGCGGATCCGCCGCGGAGCCAACCGCGACCACACGGCCCGCCCGGTCGAGGTGGCCTATCTGAAGGGCGGCCACCGATTGGTCGTCTACACCGGACTGACCGCGCTGCTCCGGCACAGGCTGGTCCGCGCGGGCGGCCGGGGCCCGGCTTGTGCGGCGGGGCTGGATGCTCTCGGCGGCGCAGCAGAACCGGCTGCGGTGGTCGGGGGCGCCGGCTTGGGCCGTCTCCGCCTGGTGCCTGGTCGCGGTGCTGCTCACGGCCGGCCCGGGTTGCGGGGTGGAGGCACTGGGGCCGGCCGGGATCGGGCTGTTCCTGGCCGTGCTCACCCGCCGGTGCAGCAGAAGTAAACATAGACGACAATCCATTGCTTGTAGTGATGAGCATCGATAGCCTTCCCGGCAACCACGGGGAGGTTTCTGATGAGTCGTGCCCGAAGATCGGCAGTCGCCGGCACCGCCGCGCTGATGGTTTCCACGTTCCTGGTCGCCACGCCCGCTTACGCGAGCGACCTCGACTGGGAGGCCGCGGTCAAGAAGATCCCGGCCGCCAAGTACACCCGGGACGCACCCACCTACATCCGCCAGGCCGCCGAGCGCGTGCGCCCGTACCTCGACGGCGAGGACGTGCGCGAGATCCTCCAGCCGGTCGTGGACGACCTGGACGCGCGCTACTTCGACGGCGCGCGCCTCAAGAGCGACATCGACGCCAAGGCCACGTACGGGCATCTCGAGCCGCTGCTCGACGAGCTCGAGGACGACGCCGACGAGAAGCAGCCGTTCCTGGACGCGCTCGTCGGCACGCTCACCGGCGTACGGCTGCTGGCCGACGCGTCGATCCAGGACGCCGACGCCATCGTCAACCCGTGGAAGATCATCAAGCCGGCGCCGCCCGCGCCGGCCGGACTGACCGCGGCGCTCGACGACATCAAGAAGGCCCAGAGCGCGCTCAAGGAAGCCGACGCGCAGCTGCGTGAGGCCGACCCGGAGGACGCCACCGAGGCCGCCGCGCAGGCCCGCAAGCACGGGTTCGCGGTGCTGGGCCGGTTCGGGCTGACCTACGCCGGCGATCACGACGCCGACGGGGTGGCCGACCTGACCGAGCTGCGGTTCGGGGCCAGCCCGCTGATCGCCGACTCCGACGGTGACGGGCTGACCGACAAGACCGAGATCGAGCGGCTGGCCACCGACACCCGGCCCAACAACCCCGACTCGGACGGCGACGGCGTCGTCGACGGAGCCGAGGACACCGACGGGGACGGGCTGACCAACCTGCGCGAGCAGGAGCTGGGCACCAGGCTGACCGATCCCGACACCGACGGCGACGGCCTGGCCGACGGGGCCGAGGTCGCGCAGGGCCGTGACCCGCTGGTCGCGGACAACCCGCCCCCGCCGGTCAGCGAGCCCACCGCGCCGGTGGAGACCACGCCGACGGACGTCGACACGGACGGCGACGGCATCCCGGACGGCACCGAGACCGACGACAGCGAGACCGACCCGGCCAACGCCGACACCGACGGGGACGGCCTCAGTGACGGCGCCGAGATCAGCGAGCACCTGACCAACCCCGTCCGGGCCGACACCGACGGCGACGGGATCGCCGACGGCTACGAGGTCGCCCACGCCGAGGACCAGGGCCTGGACCCGGTGGTCGCGGACGAACGGGTGAGCAAGTGGACGTACGTGACCGATTTTGTCGTCGGCCTGATCGCCGGTGACTTCTCGCCCCGCGACTCGATGGCGTGGCTGGCCGGCTATCTGTGCTCGGGCGGGCTGAGCCTGATCCCGGTCGTCGGCTGGGTGCTGGGCGGGCTGGCCGACCTGCGGGACACCATCGCGGCCCTGATCAAGTCGGACTGGGTCGGCGCCGGGCTGAGCATCATGGGCCTGGTCCCGTACGTGGGTGACGCCGTCGCCATTCCCGGCAAGGCGGCCAAGTTCGTCCTGCGGTATCTGCACCGGCTGGACAAGGTGATCACGTTCGTCGCCAAGTACGACAAGATCGCCGACAGCGTGAAGACGCTGACCATCCGCGCGATCATGCTGGGCGACTACGGCAAGCTGACCGCGGCCGGCATGTCCGACGCGGTGATCCTGCGGATGGCCCGCAAGAGCAGCAACAGCCTCAAGCGGCTGGCCGACGCGCTCACCGACGCGGTGCCGGGCGCGGCGGCGACACCGTGGCTGCGCGGCTGGGAGGCCGGCGAGGACTACTTCGCCACCGTGATCATGGCCGGTCGCCAGGGCACGCGCGGCAAGGCGGCGCGGATCCCGATGCCGGGGCGGCCCAGGCCGAACTCGGCCCGCGAGCCGGACTTCCTCGAGACCGGCCCGCCGACGAACCTGCACGAGGTCAAGACCGGCGAACCGGGCCACCCCGAGTCGTATCTCAAGCAATGCGACCAGGACCGGAGCCTGCTCGACACCGGCGAGGTCGACAACGTGCTGTGGCACTTCCTGCCGCACGCCAACGGGTCGCAGGGGATCCCGCAGGACCTGCTGGACTGCCTGCGCCGCAACCGGATCCCGTTCCAGATCCACGCGTCGACCGGGGCGTTCTGGCCCTTCGCCGGAGAATGGGCGTATGAGCCGGTCGTTTGAGGTGAAGGGCGTCGTGCCGAACCGCGGCAGCAACGGCGCCTACAGCTATCCGGGTGAGATCCTGGCCGGGCAGGCCGCGGTGGCCTCGGCCGTCGCGCGCCTGCCCCAGGATCCCGCCCTGACCGACCTGCCGGAATACCTCTCGCTGGCCACCCGCGACGGCGAGGACTGGACGCTCGGCTTCGACGACGGGATGCTCTCCGTCTTCGACCTGTCCCACCCCGGCAGCGACCTGTTCGAGCAGCAGTTGGCGGCCGCGGAGTGGGTCGACTCGGTCGAACGGGTCGAGCGCGAGGTCTTCGCCTTCACCCTCGGCGAACGGCTGACCGCCGACGTGGTGCTGGCCCACTGCGTCGACGTCTGCGGCGCGGTCTTCCGCAGGCTCAACCCTTAGCTCAGGCGTCGCTGGGCCCCTCGCGCCATCCCACGCGTTGGGCCCAGCGGTCCGCCTGCTGGATCGTGCGCCAGATGAACGGGTCCTTCGCATCGGTGTAGCCGTGCCGGTCGTCGCGGAACTCGTCGGCCAGCCGCCGCTTCTCGGCCGCGTAGGCCCGCGCCGCCGCGGGATGCTCCCGGAGGTAGTCGCGGAACAGCAAGGCGAACTGCTGGCTGAAGCTGCCCAGCCGTCGCACGTGCACGTGGGTGCGCGGGGTGCCCGGCGGTTCGCGGAAGTAGCGCTTGGTCAGCTCGGGATTGTCCCGCCGGAAGACGAAACCCAGCTCCTGCAGGGGCTCGGCGAAGGGCGCCGGCCAGGCGGGGTCGTAGTCGGCGATCTGAATCACGCTCAAGAGACCACTCGCTCCTCGCTGCCCGAACTGGTTCAGTATCCGCATGAACGTTAGGGACCGGGCCCTTGTGTGGGGCTACGGGGCTGCCTGGTCGCTGATCGGGGCCATGCCGGAGCGGGCGGCCTACTGGCTGTTCGACCGCGTCGCCGATCGGCTGTGGAAGCGGCGCGGCGCGCGGGTCCGGCAGTTGGAGGCGAATCTGCTGCGGGTGCTGGGCAAGGACACGCCGCCGGAGGCGCTGGCGGCGATGTCGCGCAGGGGGATGCGGTCGGCGATGCGGTATTACTGCGAGGCCTTCCGGCTGAACAGGTGGGACCGGAGCCGCATCGTGGACAGTGTCGACATCGCGGACGAGGACCGGGCGCGCCTCGCCGCCGCGATCGGGTCGGAGCGGGGGGCCGTGATGGCGCTCGGTCACACCGGGAACTACGACCATGCGGGGGCGTGGCTTGTCGCGGCCTTCTCGATCGAGTTCACCACGGTGGCCGAGAATCTCAAGCCCGCGGCGGTCGCCGAGCGGTTCTGGGACTATCGGCGCAGGCTCGGGATGGAAGTGCTGCCACACGACGGTGGAGCATCCGTGGTCGGGACCTTGGCCCGGCGGCTGCGGGCGGGCCGTACGGTCTGCCTCGTCGCCGATCGGGATCTCAGCGCCTCGGGGGTGCCGGTGGATTTCTTCGGCGAGACGACCCGGATCGCCGCCGGGCCGGCCGCGCTGGCCGTGCTGACCGGCTGCGCGTTGCATCCGGTGAACCTGTGGTTCACGGCTCCGGGGCGGATGGGGATCAGGGTGCACCCGGAGATTCCGGTGCCGGCCGAGGGCACCCGGCGGGAGAAGATCGCGGCGATGACGCAGGCGCTGGCCGACGCGTACGCGGAAGGTATCGCCGCGCATCCCGAGGACTGGCACATGATGCAGAAGTATTTTCTGGCCGACCTGGCCCCGCCCCACTGAAACGGGTCCGGGAACCATGCACGAATGGCCATCTCGCCATTAGGGCATAAATAGTGGAAACGATTATCGTTTTGCTCCTGAGCGACGGGAGCGGAATGATGAAGAACCGGAAGAGCCTGCTGGGAATCGCCGTAGCGGCGGCGGGCGCTGTCGTCCTGGCGGGCTGCGGGTCCGGCGACGGAGCCGAGGCGGGAGCCACCGAGGCCAGCGCAGCGCCGAAACTGGCCGTCGTGGCGACCACTCCCGAGGTGGCCGACTTCGTGCGCAACATCGGCGGGGACGCGGTTTCGGTGACGCAGATCATCAAGCCGAATGTCGACCCGCACGACTTCGAGCCGACCCCGGCCGACATCAAGGCCATCGCCGAGGCCAAGGTCGTCGTCAAGAACGGCGTGGGGCTCGAGGAATGGCTCGACCGCACCGTGGAGGCGTCCGGATTCCAGGGCGACGTCGTCGATTCCAGCGCGGGCGTGAAATTGCGTGAGGGCGGCCACGAGCACGAAGAAGGCGAGGAGGAGCACGCCGAGGAGGACGGGCATGAGCACGATCCGCACATCTGGCACGATCCGCGGAACGCCAAGATCATGGTTACCAACATCGAGAAGGGGCTGGCCGCGGCCGACCCGAGCCAGGCCAGTGCGTTCGCGAGCAACCTCACCTCGTACGGGAAAGAACTGGACAAGCTGGACGCCGACAACGAGGCCGCCTTCGCCAAGCTGCCGGCGGCCGATCGCAAGCTGGTGACCAACCACGACGCGCTCGGGTATTACATCGATCGATACAAGCTGGAGTTCGTCGGGTCGGCCATTCCGAGCCTGGACACCTCGGCCGAGCTCTCGGCCAAGCAGCTGAGCGACCTCGTGGCAAGGATCAAGGCGACCGGGACGAAGGCCATCTTCACCGAGAGCTCGCTGCCGCCCAAGACCGTGGAGGCCATCGCGCAGCAGGCCGGCGTCAAGGTGATCGGCGGCGAGGACGCCCTGTACGGCGACAGCCTGGGTGAGCCGGGCACGCCGGAGGGCACCTATCTGGGCGCCGAGCGGCACAACACCGAGGTGATCGTCGCGGGTCTGGGCGGCTGAGCATGAGCACGGCGGTGGAGTATCGCGGGGTCAGCCTGGGCTATCAGGGCAAGCCGGCCCTGACCGACGTCGACGTCACATTGCACCCTGGGCAGCGGCTGGCTCTGGTCGGACCGAACGGCGCGGGCAAGTCGACGCTGATCAAGTCGATGCTGGGGCTGGTCGACGTTCTCCACGGTGACGCCGCGGTGTTCGGCAGCGACCCGAAGTCGGCCCGCGGGCGGGCCGGCTATGTGCCGCAGACCGACAGCCTCGACGCCGACTTCCCGATCAGCGTCCGCCGCGTCGTCATGATGGGTCGCTACCGCCGGATCGGCTGGTGGCGACCCGCCCGCGCCGAGGACCGCCGGGCCGTCGCCGACGCGCTCGATCGGGTCGGCCTGACGGACAAGGCCGGTCACCGGTTCGGCACGCTCTCCGGCGGCCAGCAGCAGCGGGTGCTGCTGGCCCGGGCCATCGCCGCCGAGCCCCGGCTGCTGCTGCTCGACGAGCCGTTCAACGGGGTCGACGTGCTGAGCCAGGAGGCCATCGTCCGGGTGCTGCGCGAGCTCAGCGCCGAGGGGACCGCCCTGGTCATCAGCACCCACGACCTGACCATGGCGGGTGAGCTGGCCGACCTCGTGTGCCTGGTCAACGGGCGGCAATGGGCGGCCGGTCCACCGGACGAGACCCTGACGGCCGGGCCGCTGCGGAAGGCGTACGGGGAAAGAGCAGTGCTGTGATCGAGCCGTTCCAGCTGCCCTTCATGGGCCGGGCGCTGGCCGAGATCGCGCTGCTGGCCCTGATCTGCGGTCCCGTCAGCGTTTTCGTGTACGCCCGCCGCCTGTCCTTCGTCTCCGACGCGCTCACGCACACGGTCTTCCCGGGCGCCGTCATCGGTTTCGTCGCCGGTGGCCTGGAGGGCGTGTTCCTCGGGGCGCTGGTCGCCGCGCTGCTCACCGCGGTCGTGCTGACCGTGCTGACCCGCGGCGCCCGCATCAGCGACGACGCCGCGACGGCCGTCGTGCTCACGGCCATGTTCTCGATCGGCGTCGTGCTGGTCTCGCGCCGGTCCTCGTACACCTCGGACCTGACGTCCTTCCTGTTCGGGCGGCTGCTCACCGTGACACCGCAGCAGCTCGCCGAGACCGCGGTGCTGGCCGCCGTCGTTCTGGTGGCGTTGCTGATCGGCGCGCGGGTGATGATTTTCCGTACGTTCGACCCGGCGGGCGCCGCGGCCGCCGGTTACCGGATCGCGTGGATCGACCTGTGGCTCAACGTGATCGTCGCCCTCGTCGTCGTGGCCGCCGTCCGCGCGGTCGGCACGATCCTGGTGGTCGCGCTGCTGATCGTCCCGGCCGCCGCCGCCCGCATGGTGTCCGACCGGCTGGCCGTGATGGCCGTCCTGGGCACCGTGCTGATCGCCGGCGCCGGCTATGCGGGCCTGCTGCTGAGCTGGACGGCCTCGCTCGAATACGGCGTCGCGCTGACGTCGGCCTCCTCGGTCGTGCTGCTGCTGGTCGCTTTCTACCTGTTGTTGATTCCCGTACGGCTGATCCGCTCGGCAGGAGCACGCACATGAACTGGTGGGACGACGCGTTGCACCGCGCGACCGCCGAGGTGGTGCTGGCCGGTGCGCTCGGCGGGCTGATCGGGGTGCAGGTCGTGCTGCGCCGGTTGTCGTTCTTCACGATGGCGCTGACCCACGCGACGTTCCCGGGCGTGGTCGCCGCGTCCATCATCGGCGTCAACATCATGCTGGGCGGCGTGGTGGCGGGGGCGGTCGTCGCGCTCGGGGTGGCCGCGCTGACCCGCCGCCGGGGCCAGGACGCGGCCGCCGCCACCGGGGTGCTGCTGTCGGCCGGGTTCGCGCTGGGGGCGGCGCTGGTCGCCACGCAGAGCGGGTTCAGCCGTGACCTGTCCTCGTTCCTGGTCGGCTCGATCCTGACCGTGAGCCCGCAAGATCTGCTGACCACCGCTCTCGTGCTGGCCGTGGTGGCGCTGGTGCTGCTGGCCGGGGCCCGGCCGCTGACCCAGATCGCCTTCGACCGGGCGGGGGCGCAGGCTTCCGGGGTGTCGCTCGGGGCGTGGGACATCGTGCTGCTGCTGACCATCGAGGTCGTGGTGGTCACGCTGGTGCCCGCGGTGGGGACGATCCTGGCGCTGTCGCTGATCGTCGCGCCCGCCGCGGCGGCCCGGTTGTGGTCGGATCGGTTGGCGGTGATCACGGCGCTGGCGGTGCTGTTCGGGATCGGCAGCGGGGTGGCCGGGTTGTGGGTGTCGACGCAGTGGAACGTGGCCGCGGGGGCGAGCATCTCGCTGACGGCGACCGGGATTCTGCTGGTGTCCTGGATGGGCACGCGGCTGCGCATGCGAGCGGGGCTAAAGCGGGTCCCGGCATGACCGAAACCCGCCTGACGGCCGTGCCCGGGCGCGCGGAGGAGGAGCCGGCGCTGGATGGGCCAGGTGGTGGCCTCCCTGCGGGGGCGCTGGATCGCGCGGTCGATGCGTTGCGCGGGTTGGCGTACGGGAGCCGGTTGCAGATCATGACTTTGCTGCGCGACGGCGAGAAGACGCCGACCGCGCTGGCCGAGGCGATCGGCGCCCACCAGTCGGCCGTCGCTCACCACCTGCGCAACCTGGTCGATGCGGGCCTGCTGCGCCGGCGTCGCCAGGGCCGCTATCTGTTCTATTCGCTGACCGACGATTCGACCGCCCGGCTGATCGACGCGGTCATGCGCTACGCGGGGGAGCGCTGAAAATGCGTTGTGGCGCACCGCGATCGGTGTCACTCTGATCTTGGCCCCGGCGGGCTCAGAAGAAAGCGCCTCCGCAGCGGATGCATTGGCGATCAAACCACGCTGATTCGCTGCCCTCCTGGCGACCGATCCTTCCCATCGGATCCGCTCCGGGGCCACCCCAACGCTTTTTCAGAGGTGAAACCATGTCCAACACTCCCGAGGTGATCGTCCACAGCGGATTCCGCGGCCTGCGCTACAGCGACGGCCGGTTCGACGAGGTGCTCGAGCCGGGCCGTTACGAGCTGCCCAAGCGCGGCCGCTTCACCGGCCGGCGCGTGCCCACCGTACGGATCGTGCCGATCGACGTGCGCGAGCGCGAGCTCAACATCAAGGGCCAGGAGATCCTGACCGCCGACAAGGTGGCCGTCCGGGTCAACATCGTCACCCACTTCCGGGTGGTCGATCCGCGGGCCGCCGTCGAGCAGGTGGCCGACTACGCCGACCGCATCTACAGCGACGTGCAGCTGGCCGCCCGGCGCTCGCTGGCCTCCATGACGCTCGAGGCCATCCTGACCAACCGCAACCAGCTCAGCGAGGACATCCTGCGCGACGTCGAGGGCGTCTCGGCCGGCTACGGCGTGCAGATCGTCCGGGCCGACGTCAAGGACCTGGTCTTCCCGGGCAACCTGCAAGAGATCATGAACCGGGTGCTCACGGCCCAGCGCGTGGCCGAGGCCCAGATGGTCGAGGCTCGCACGCGGGCCGAGCGCGAGACCCTGGAGGCGAACTCGAAGGCCAGTGCCGAGCGGGTGGCGGCCGAGGCGGCGGCGGAGGCCAAGCGCATCCGGGCCGACGCCGAGGTCGACGCGTTGCGCCGGCTGGCCGCGGCGGCCGAGGCGTACGCTCAGCACCCGGCCCTGCTGCGCCTGCGCGAACTCGAGACGCTCGGCTCGCTGGGCACGAACGCGGCCGCGCGCCTCTACATCGGCTTCGACAAGCACAGCGACCTCGGAGCGGAGTAACGACGACGAGGGAGTCCCATGCCCCACCCCGTGATCATCGACTGCGACCCGGGGCATGACGACGCCCTGGCCCTGCTGCTCGCCGCGGGCGATTCCCGGCTCCGGCTGCTCGGTGTGACCACCGTGGCCGGGAATCAGACCCTCGACAAGACGACCCGCAACGCGCAGCGGATCCTGGCCCTGGCCGGCGCGACCGACGTTCCGGTGGCCGCGGGCTGCGACCGGCCGCTGCTGGGAGAGCTGACCGTGGCCGCCGACATCCACGGCACGTCCGGGCTCGACGGCCCCGACCTGGACGTGCCGGTCGCGCCGGTGGCCGACGTGCACGCGATCGAGCTGATGCGGCGGCTGCTCGCGGAGTCGGCCGAGCCGGTCACCCTGGTCGCGCTGGGCCCGCTGACCAACGTGGCCCTGCTGCTGCGCACCCATCCGCAAGTGCACTCCCGCGTACGCCGGATCGTGTTCATGGGCGGGTCGACCGAGCGCGGCAACACGACCCCGTACGGGGAGTTCAACATCGTCACCGACCCCGAGGCGGCCGACATCGTCGTGCGCTCCGGCCTGCCCCTGACCATGATCGGCCTCAACGTCACGCATCAGGTCCGGGCCACTCCCGAGATCATCGGCGAGTTCCACGGCCTTGATTCCCGTACGGGGCGGGTCTGCGCCGAGCTGATGACGTTCTTCGCGGGCGCCTACCTGCGCAACTTCGGGCTCGCCGACCCGCCCGTGCACGACCCGGTCGCCGTGGCCTGCGTGCTCGACCCCGCGCTGGTGCAGACCGTCACCGCGCCCCTGGCGATCGAGCTCACCGGCACCTACACACGCGGCGCCACGGTCGTCGACCTGCACCACCGTACGGGCCGGGCCGACAACGCCCAGATCGCCGTCGGAATCGAGGCCGAGGCCTTCTGGCGTACGTTGATGAAGGCCGTCTCTAGGTATACCTAGACGCGCCCCGACCAGGGGAAATAGGAAGGCGCTTCCGATGTGGTGACTCGCTGCGGAGCCGAGGATTGGTGCATAGCCAACACCGAGGAGCGAGTCATGATGATCCACCCCGACCTGATGCTGACCCTGGCCAACGAGCACCACCGCGAGCTGATCGCCGAGCGTGACCGCGAGCGCCTGCTGACCAGCGCCCGCGCCGCCCGCAAGGCCCGCAGGGCGGCGAAAAACCTGGCGGCCCGCGGACGCCCGACCGGTAGCCTGTCGGCATACGACCCTTCCGTGGCGGCGCCGGCCCGGTGATGATCGGCCGAGAGAGCGAGCTGCGCCGCCTGGCGCGGCTCGCTTCCGCGCGTGAGCCGGCGGTCGCGATCATCGCGGGCGAGCCCGGCATCGGCAAGACGCGCCTGGTCCACGAGCTGCTGAGCACGCTGCCGGCCACCACGGTCGTGCTGGTCGGTCACGCCGAGCCCGGTTCCCTCTCCCGGCCGTACGAGGTGCTGCTCGACGCCATCGACGACCGTACCGAGGTCGGCGAGGCCCGGCTGGCCGAGCTGGCCGACGCCACCCGCAGTCCCGTCGAGCGGCTGCACACCGGCCTGGCCATCCTCGACGAGCTGATCGGGGACGCGCCCGCGGTCGTCGTCTTCGAGGATCTGCACTGGGCCGACTCCGAGAGCGCGGCCCTGTTCGAGCGGATCGCCGACCAGCGCGGCCCGCGGCTGCTCATCGGCACCTACCGGCCCGACGAGGTGACCCGCCGCCAGCCGGTCGCGGGCCTGCTCGCCCGCACGGAGCGCCGGCACGCCGTCACCCACGTACGGCTGGATCGCCTGACCCCCTCGCAGACGGCGGCACTGCTCGCGGCGGCCACCGGCGCCCCCGCCCCGCTGCGCGCCGCCACGGCACTGCACGCCCGTACGGGTGGGAATCCGTTCTTCCTCGAGGAGCTGCTGCGCGCGCTGCCCGGCTACGACGTCGAGGCGCTGGTCGAGCAGCCGCTGCCGTGGAGCCTGGCTGACGTGCTGCGCCGGCAGGTCGACGACCTCGACCCGGTGACCCACCGCATCGTCGAGGCGGCCACCGTGCTCGGCCACCGCATCCCGTTCGACCTGCTGGCCGCGGTCACCGCCACCGGCGAGGACGAGCTCATCGCCGTGCTGCGCGACCTGGTCACCGGCGGGGTGCTGGTCGAGTCGGGCGAGGACGAGTTCACGTTCCGGCACGCGCTGCTGCGCGAGGCGATCGGCGACCAGATGCTCGGCCGTCAGCGCCGCCGGCTGCACGAGGCGGCGCTCGACGTTTTGCTCGGCGCGGGCGGCTCCGACCCGGCGATGGTCGCGCATCACGCCCGGGGCGCGGGCCGCTACGACGACCTGGTCGCCGCGGCCCGCCGGGGCACCGCGCTCTATCTATCGATCGGCTCGGCCTATCAGGCCCTGCAACTGGCCGAGATGGGCCTCGACGAGGTGCCCGACGACACCGAGCTGCTGGCCGGGGCGGCCCGCGCGGCCTGGCTGGCCGGCCTGCTCGACGACGCGCTGCGCTACGGCCGCCGCTGGCGTGACCTGGCCGCCGCCACGAGCGACCGGGCCGAGGCGCTCTACCTGCTGGTCCGGCTGTCGTGGGAGTCCCGCGAGTTCGACGAGATGCGGGCCCTGACCGACGACATCGAAACCATGATCGCCGAGCTGCCCCGCGGCGCCGACCAGGCCCGCGCCATGACCGCGATCGCGCAGTCGGAGAACATGCGCGACGAGCTCGACACGGCCGTGCTCTGGTCCGACCGGGCCCTGGCCCTGGCCGACGAGTTCGACCTGCCCGCGGTGCGGCTGGCCGCGCTGATGGAGAAGGGCGGCGCCCTCACCGAGCGCCCGGCCACCGCCGCCGAGGGCCGCGAGATCCTGACCGCGCTGGTCGACGAGGCCGAGAAGGCGGGGGAGTGGGTGCTGGCCGCGCGCGCCCTCAACAACCTGTTCTACGGCGAGCAGCCGGCCTCGCCCGAGGAGCACGCCGAGACCCTCGAACGGATGCGGGTCGACGCCGAACGGGCCGGCTTCGAGTCGCTCTCGGTCGCCACGTATTTCCAGGGCCGGGCCCGGCTCGCCGTGCGCAAGGGCGACCTGCGGGCCGCCATCGCCGCGCTCGAGGAGGGCCGCGACCAGGATCGCAACTATCGCCGCCGGGGCCGCTGGGCCGACTACCACGGCGTCTTCCTGGCCGGGCTCTATCTCGAGGCGGGCGAGCTCGACCGGGTCGACCAGGTGACCGCCGACCTCGCCGCGCTGCCCAACAACCCGCCCGCCGTCATCTCCGGCCTCGAGTTCCACGTCGCCTGCCGCCGCGCCGACCTGCCCCGGGCCGAGGCCACCCTCGCGCAGTTCGTCACCGAGCTGGCCGAGCAGGCCTGGCGCAGCGGGGAACAAGCCCACGACCTGGTCTCGGCCGCCCTCGACCTGGGCCTGCCGCTCGACCGCCTCGACGCGCTGGCGGCCGACCTGCTCGACGCGGAGGTGTGGGACGCCTATCGCATCCTGGTCGGCGCCCAGCTCGCGGAGGCGCACGGCCGGCCCGCCGAGGCGCTCGAGGGTTACCTGTCCATCGTCGACGCCCACATCCTGGGTCCGGCCACCCAGGGCACCGTACGGGTCGGGGCCGCCCGCTGCCTGCTCGCGACCGACCGCCCGGCCGAGGCCGCCGAGCAGGCCGCCCTGGCCACGCCGTTGCTCGCCGGCTGGCTGGGCTGGCGGGTGGCCCAGCTCGAGCAGCTGCGGGCCCGGCTCGGACTGACCGCCGACGCGCCGACCGGGCCCGAGGCGCTCACTCCACGCGAACGCGAGGTGGCCGTGCTGATCGGCGAGGGCCTGACCAACGCGGAGCTGGCCCGCCGCCTCTACATCTCGCCGAAGACGGCGGCCGTGCACGTGTCCAACATCCTGCGCAAGCTGGGCGTCTCGTCGCGTACCGAAGTGGGCGGGCTGCTGTCCGTCAGAACTGGACATGAGTGACGACTGGCTGGACGGGCTGGACGACCTGGGGATCGACACGCCGCCCGAGGTGATCGACTCGGCCATCGCCAGGATGACTCCGCTCCCGCGGGACGCGGAGGAGGAGATGCTCTACATCTGGGCCATGCTGCACGTGCTGCGGGCGGCGCAGGCGGTGATGATGCCGGGACGGTGGTCGGCCCCCGGCGACCTGGACGAGGCGGTCCGGGCCGGCGAGAAGACGCTCAGCCTGCTCCGCCAGTGGGAGGGCGGGGCCCCGGAGCTCGAATCGGCGGTGCTGCAGATCGTGGCCGAGGCGCTGACGATGCGGGACCGGGGCGACGACCTCGACCGGGCGATCGACGTCATGCGGGAGGCCGCGCGGCGCTTCCCGCCCGGCTCGGCGGAGTGGACGCAGGCCATGAACGAGCTGGGTCATCGATACCTCGCCCGTTACTGCAAGGAGCATCGCGACGACGACTTCGCCGCGACCGAGCGGGCCGTGCTGACCGTGCTGGCCACCGACCAGTCCGACCGGCCCTCGCTCTGGCACCGACACGGCTCGCTGTACGAGCAACGGTTCCGGCATCGGGGCGATCCCGGCGATCACCGGCGGGCGCTGGAGATTTTGCGCGCGGGGTGGGCCGAGGGGTCGCGGTATCCGTTGCTGGCGGTCTCGTTCGCCGATGCTGTCGTCAACTCCGGCGCCGAGCCGACGACGGACGACCTGGACGCGGCGGCCGGCATCCTGGCCGGGGCGGACCTCGGTCAGCTGCCCGCGCCGATGCTGGAGCAGTACCACTACCTCACGATGGTGGTGCAGTTCCGGCGGCACGAGACCGAGGCCACCGTACGAGCGGCGGACCGGCTCGTCGCGCAGCCGGGCCTCGAGCCGGCGATGCGGGCCGAGGCGCGCTGGGTGCGGGCAAGCGCGCGGCTGGAACACGCGTCGCGAACCAACGAGCGGATGGCGCCCATCGACGAGATCATCGCCGACATCGAGGCCGCCCTGCCGTTGCTGAACCCGGGGTCGCGCCGGATCGCCTACGCCCAGCTCACCCGGATGCTGGCCGAGCGGGCCCGGCGTACGGGAAATCGCAGTGACGCCGACAAGGCCGAGGCATTCGCACGGCGAGCGCTCGAGCACCTGCCCCGCGGCTCGGCCGAGCGCGCCGAAGTGACCTATCACCTGGCGTTCCAGCTGATGAGCCGGGAGCAGGCCGACACCGCGATCGACCTCCTGGACGAGGTGGTCACCGATCCGGCCGCCACCCCGAAGGTGCGCGCCGCGGCGGCCGCCCAGCTGGCCACCTCGATCGTCTGGCGCCTGCACTATCGAGGAGGCGACCCGGCCCAGCTCGACCGGGCCATCACCCTGGCCCACGACGCGCTCGAGGAGACCGGCCTCGACGACATGAACCGGGTCGCGCTGGCCGCGTCGGTCGCGACCGCGCTGATGATGCGGTTCGAGATGCGGGGCGACCTGGCCGATCTGCGCTGGAGCCTCGACCTGCTGCGGGACGCGCGGCACGAGGCCGCCGACGACCCGAACCGGTACGAGCTGCTGCTCAGCCTGGCCCAGGCCCGGCTCATGTGGGCCGAGATCACCGACGCGGCACTGCCCGCCGACACCCCGGCGATCCTCGGCGACGCGCTGGCCATGACCCGTCCCGGCGAGCCCGCCCGGGTGCAGATCCTGCGCAGCCTCGCCGCCGCCCACGCGCTGCTCGCCCTGCGCGGCGGCGCGCGGCAGCATTGGCTGAAGGCGGCCGGCTACGCGCGCGACGTGGTGGTCGCGTGGCGGGCGGGCGAGCCGATCGCGGCGATGATGCGGATGAGCGCGGGCAGCACGCTTGTGCTGGCCGGCCGGGCCGTCGACCGCTTCGACATGGTGCGCGAGGGCGTCGACCTGATCGCGGTCGCCATGCGGGAACCGGCCGGCGAGATGCTGCGGGGCCGCCACCTCGCCCAGTACGGCATGGGACTGGCCGCGCTGTACGAGCACGCCCCACAGCCCGGGGACCTCGGCCGGGCGGTCGCCGCCCTGCGTGAAGCCCTCAACATCGCCGCCGCCCAGCCGGGCCAGCGCGGGGCCGCCGAGATCGGGATCGCGCTCGCCGCGCTGCAAGCGGCCGACGGCGACCCGGCCGCCGCGGCCGAGACCGGGCGGCTGGCGTTGCGGGCGCGGGCCTGGCAGGTGCTGCTGCAATCCGGTACGCACGACGCGATGACAACCGCCCGGCGCAGCTCGGCCGACGCGTTGCAGGTCGCGCGGGCCGCGTTGAACGCCGGGGACCGGGCCGGGGCGTGGCAGGCCCTGGAGACCGGGCGCGGGCTGGTGCTGCACGCGGCGACGGTCGCCGGCACGGTGCCCGACCTGCTGCGGGCGGCGGACGCGGGTGACCTCGCCGACGAGTGGAGCGCCGACCCTGCCCCGGCGGCGGGCGGCGACTGGCGTACGGGAACGCCGGTCATGCCCAGTGATGCGCGTCGCCGGGCCCTGCAGGTGCTCGCGCGTGAGGCCACGCTGTTCGAGCCGCCAACGGTCGAGCAGGTCGGAGCGGCGCTGCGTTCGGTGGGTGCGGACGCACTCGTTTATCTCTTTCCCGGTACGCCCGGATTCGCGCTCCTGGTCTCGCCGGACGGCCGGATCGACACCCTCGACCTGCCCGCACTCACCGGTGATTGGGCAGCACCGGCGGCCGTCCAAGCGGCTGTCGCGTCGCGTGGGGTGGCAGTTCCCGCGTCCGATCCGCGTGACGGCGTGGACCCTTCGCCCGCTGGCACGATGCGTGACTCCGGCGCGGCGCCTTCCTCTGCTGGCACGGTGCGTGATTTGGGGTCGGCGTCTTCCTCTGCTGGCACGGTGCGTGATTTGGGGTCGGCGTCTTCCTCTGCTGGCACGGTGCGTGATTTGGGGTCGGCGTCTTCCTCTGCTGGCACGGTGCGTGATTTGGGGTCGGCGTCTTCCTCTGC
>NZ_JAENHO010000019.1 GCF_016785085.1 Paractinoplanes lichenicola | reverse complement strand
TTCAGACTCGGTTCTGCGGCCATCGCAGGTCTCTCCTTCGTGATCTAGACAATCCGAAGGATCTGCGGTGGCCGCCTCAGTTCGCCGGGAAAGACCAGGTCATACACCACTTCGGTGGACGCGACCCGCGGCGCCCCACCACCTCCAACCGGGTAAGTGAGTACTCACATCGCCAACGAACACGGCACCCGACCACGCTTGTAAACCGAGGCGACCCACTCGCCCGGCCAGGTAAGTGAGTCCTCACATCGCCCGTAAGCCGAACCGACCAGCCCGCCCTCAGCAGGTAAGTGAGCACTCACATCGCTATGAGGCGACGCGACCGCTCGCAGACCGAGGCGGCCCACCCGCCCAACTAGGTAAGTGAGTACTCACATCGCTGGCAAGCCGAGCCGACTTGCCCCGCACCCATCAGGTAAGTGAGCACTCACATCGCTGGTGAGCTAGCCGACCAGCCCGCCCCCAAACCAGGTAAGTGAGTACTCACATCGCTCGTGAGCCGAGCCGGCCCGCCCGCCGGCAGCTATCAGGTAAGTGAGTACTCACATCGCTAACGGACGCGGCGCTCCCCACCCCAACCCCGGTAAGTAAGCACTCACATAGTTGAGGTTCCGCCAGTTGGGGTCTGGGCATACAACTGGCTGTCAGGAAAGCGTGTCACCCTCAAAGAGTCCGTGTTCAACTCGCCGATCTCGACGAAAGGAGTCACGGATGCCGTCGCTGTCTCAGCGTCTTCGCGCATTTCTGTCCAGCCCGCAAGGCCGGCGCATGATCGAGCAGGGTCAGCGCCAGCTGGCCAAGCCCGAAAATCAGCGCAAGCTGCGCAGCCTGCTGACCAAACTGCAGGGTCGCCGCCGCTGACCGATAAAAAATGGGCGGCCCCGTTGAAGGGGCCGCCCATTTTTCTGTGTTCAGCCGATGTCGGGGCCGGTCAGCACCGCGTTCGGGTTGTCGACCAGGTGGCGGACGTCCCAGACCCAGGCGCCGCCCGTCCAGGTCGGCTGGAAGCCGAGCAGGCCGGTCATGGCACGCAGCATCTCGGTGTCGCGCAGCTGCGGCGTCAGCACGATCACCGCGGCCTTCCAGTAGCGCAGGTCAGCCAGGGTCATCTCGCGCCGGGTGTCGTTGATCTCGGGGATCGGGTTGCCTTGGCGGATCGACGCCATCAGGCCGCTGGTCGGGCGCCATGGCGGCGAGAACAACGCCGTACGGTCGTCCGGGTTGAGCGGGTTCTGGTTCGGCAGCAGCGCGTACGCCCCGGCGATGCGCATATCCTGACCGGTGATCGCGGTCCAGCGCAGCGGGTCGGGGTAGCCCGAGTCGGGCAGGGGCAGCGCGACGACGGTGTGGTTGTCGTCGACGTACTGCTTCCAGGCGCCGGACGTGACGAACTCGGGGGTCGGGGCCATCGGCGCGGTCTTGAGCTGCACCGGCACCAGCGGCACGAGGGCCATCGCGACCGCGGTGATCATCGCGACCCGGATCGGGCCGCGGGCGGCCGGTTGGGTCTTCACCAGGTCGATCGCGCGTTGCACGCCGAAGGCCAGCAGGAATCCGACGACCGGGGCGATGGCCATCGCCCAGCGGGTGGGCACGGCCGAGTTGAGCACCGGCACGCTGTGCAGAACCGCCCAGATGCCGGGGATGCCGGTGTTGATGCCGTTGAGGAAAATGCGCGGTCCGAGCGACATCGCGCCGAAGAGCACGGCCAGCAGGCCCAGCGAGAGAACGACGGCCGAGCGGCGCATCCACACGATCAGGCCGACGAAGAGAATGACCAGGCCCCAGCCGAAGAATGCGTTCTCCTCGGCCGGATTTTGCGCGAGCCGCTCGGCGATCACCGCATTACCGGCTACCGAGTGGCTCGAATAGGCGGTGAACGAGGCCAGGTCGGCGCCGAAGTTGCGGACGAACTGCGGCAGGCCGTGGTAGCTCTGCGGGCCGAAGAACTGCACCGACAGGGGGTAGGCCAGGACGGCCAGCGTCACGGTGCCGGCGACGGTCAGTCCGCGCAGGAAGCGGCGGGTCTCACCCGGGTGGCTCTTGCGCCGCACGATGGCCATGATCAGGCAGAACACGCCCAGGCCGACCGCGGTCATGAAGAGGACCTCGAGGTTGATGAACGCCTGCCAGATCAGCAGCGCGGCCATGATGAGGCCGTTGCGTACGGCCCGGCCCGGCTGCCGCAGGCGCAGCGTCCGCCAGATGATCAGCGGGACCAGGAATTGCGAGACGATGTTCGGGTGACCGCCGGCGTGCGACACCATGCTCGGCGCGAATGTGCAGAAGAGTGCGCCGACCCATGCCGCGATACGTGACGAGACGAACACTCGGGAGAAGACGAAATACCACGCGATACCGGTAAGTGCCAACGCCAGAGTGAGAAATAAGTTGAACGCCACATGCGGCCCGAAGAGAAGGGTCACCGGCGCCATCGGCAGCGAAACGGCCAACACCGAGGTGTTGGCCATCATGTTCACCCCATCGGGGTAATTCATGCGATCGGAGAAGAACGGATATGCGCCATCGGTGAGCACGCGCGCACCATGCGCCATCATCCACTCAAAGAAAGCCTGATCCTGTGGATCATCTCGCAACTGGTGATCGAGATTGAGCCACAAGGGAGCCGTCAAGTAGAGCGCGACAACGATGAACGTCGCTGTGGCAAGGACGTCGCGCCAGTCCGGACGGCGCCTCCACCACCGCTTGGCAGGCGTTTTTTCCTGCTCAGGGGCCGCCTCGACATCGGGCACGACCGAGATGGGAGCGGTCGCGGCGACGTCGGTCCCGAGCGCGATCAGCTCCGCGTCGAGATCCTCGGTTTCGGTCACTTGACGGGGCGGCGACACGTTCCCGCCAGCCGGTTGGCCTGTCGAGGCATTACCCGTAATCGTCATAGCGAGGGCGAGCCTAACCGAGGTTGGTAACGTTGCAGTGACGAGCGGCCCATGCGTGATCGAGCCGATATGAACGGTGTATTCGCGACATCCGTGCGGTCCGGCGCATGAGAAGCAACCAGGTGCTGTACCCAGCCGAGCTATGTCTCAATCAGGCAAATAATGAGGGCCCGCACCGGGCTCAACTTTCGGTTACGGGCGGCGGATGGTTAACTCTTCCGGTCCCGCTGTCAGCTCGGATCGGCAAGACGAGGGAACCTTACATATGGCAGACATCACTGGAGACCAGCGGATCCAGTCCGAAGTGCTCGAAGGCCTCGCCACGGCCGTGAACCACCGCCGGTGGTTCGTCGAGCTCGCTCTTCCGTACCTCGGGGACAACCCGATCGAGATCGGCAGCGGTCTCGGGGACTACGCGATCGAGTGGGCGGAGCACCTTCCGCGGTTCACGGCGACCGAAGCCGACCCGGACCGGCTCGTGCTGCTCAAGGAGCGCATGGCCGACCACCCGAACATCGACGTGCGCCAGATGCTTCTGCCGTCGCCGGACGCCAACGGCGAATACAGTGCCGCGGTCTCGTACAACGTGCTCGAGCACATCGAGGACCACGTCGGCGCACTGCGCAGCATGGCCGATCTCGTGCGCCCCGGCGGCCGGATCATCATCATCGTGCCGGCGTTCATGTTCGCGATGAGCAACGTCGACATCGCGACCGGGCACATCCGCCGCTACACCAAGAAGACGATGAGCGCCGCCATGACCGAGGCCGGCCTGCAGATCGAGAAGATGCACTACGCGAACGCGCTCGGCCTGATCGGCTACTACGGCGCGACCAGCATCTTCAAGCTGGCCCCCAAGGAGGGCCCGATGGTCAAGGTGTACGACTCGATCGTGCTGCCGGTGACCAAGGCCGCCGAGAGCGTCGTGAAGCCGCCGTTCGGCCAGTCCGTCTTCGTCGTGGCGCGCACGCCCGCCTGACGATCACTGAACGTCGAGGCCGCCGTCCCTGGGACGGCGGCCTTTCCTCGTACGGGGAAATCAGCCCTTGACCTGGAACGTCGGGCGGATGGTGGCCCGGGCCAGGGTGTGAAAGGCCAGGTTGAAGCCGACGTACGCCGGTGAGGCCTCCGGCGGCACCTCGAGCTTGTCGACGTCGATCGCGTGCACCGCGAAGACGTACCGGTGGGGGCGGTCACCGGGCGGCGGGGCCGAGCCACCGTACGCGCTGTCGCCGTAGTCGTTGCGGACGCAGAACGCGTCACCGGGCAGCGGGTCGACGCCACGCTCCAGCTCCGTGGTGCCGACCGGCACGTTGACCAGCACCCAGTGCCAGAACCCGCTGCCGGTCGGGGCGTCGGGGTCGAAGCAGGTCACCACGAAGCCGCGGGTCTCGGCGGGGAAGCCCGACCAGGACAGCTGGGGTGAGAGGTTCTTACCGCCCACGCTCTGGTGGGCGAACAACTCGTCGAGCGGCTGGCCGTCGGTCATGTCCGCGCTGGTCACCGTGAAGGACGGGACGGCGGGCAGAAGATCGTACGGATCCGGGGCAACGGCGCGTTCGAGACTCATCGTGATGTCCTCCGGCGGTGTGCAGGCCTTCTCCGCACGAAGACTAGTCCCATCCGGTATCGCCCGCCTTTCGCGTCGATTGCGAGTCGCCGTCACCCGATCGGGCGGACGCACAGCCGGTGCGTAGGCAAACCCGCGGGTCGGGTGATGCTTCTGTCTGACATCCGACCGGGTGCGAGCGGCAGAGATCCCCGCGCCTGGTGGCGATACGCAAGTCGGCACCCGCCGGTCGAGGCGGGTGCCGACTGCTGTATAGCCCTGTTGTCCGACGAATTCGACCAAATCGGGCGGGCGACCTGAGACGATCGAAACATGAGGGCGCCTCTGCCTGTCGACGAGCCGGGCCGGCTCGCGGCTCTGCACGACGCTCGCGTGCTCGACACCGCGCCGGAGGAGGACTTCGACGACATCGCGCTGCTCGCCTCGCAGATCTGCGGAACCCCGCTCGGGGCGGTCAGCCTCGTCGACCGGGACCGGCAGTGGTTCAAGGCCAAGGTCGGTACGGATCTCGAGGGCGCGCCGCGTGATCTGTCGTTCTGCACGTACACGATCACCTCGCACGACGTGCTGGAGATTCGGGACACGGCGGCCGACCCGCGGTTCGCCGAAAATCCCGCGGTGAACGCGCACGGGCTCAAGTTCTACGCCGGTGCGCCGGTCGTGCTCGACGGGACGTACGCGGTCGGCACGGTCTGCGTCGTCGACCACACCCCGCGAGTGCTCACCGAGGCACAGCGGCGGGCCCTGCGCAGCCTCGCCCGCCACGCGTCGGTGCAGCTCGAACTGCGCCGGTACGCCCGGCACGCGGGCGAGATCGCCGACCGGATGCGCCAGCTCGACCGGATGAAGGACTCGTTCCTGGCCACGGTCAGTCACGAGCTGCGGACGCCGCTGTCCACCATCCGCGGCTATCTCGAGATGCTGCTCGAGGACGATTTCGACGCCGAGACGTCACGCCGTTTCCTGTCGGTGATGTCGCGCAACTCCGACCGGCTGCTGCGCCTCATCGACGAGCTGCTGATGGTGGCCAAGATGACCGACGACCGGATCCAGCTCGACCTGGGCGAGGTGGATCTGGCCGACCTCGCGCACCAGGCGATCGCGGCCTGCCGGGCGCTGGCCGAGCACCGCGGCGTCAAGCTGCGCGACCGCACCGACCAGCCGGTGCCGGCCCGGGCCGACGGCAAGCGGATCGCCCAGGTGCTCAACCACCTGCTGGTCAACGCGATCAAGTTCACCCACCCGGACGGCGAGATCACGA
Source organism: Paractinoplanes lichenicola (assembly GCF_016785085.1). GTDB lineage: Bacteria > Actinomycetota > Actinomycetes > Mycobacteriales > Micromonosporaceae > Actinoplanes > Actinoplanes lichenicola. Next base: position 139,446 of record NZ_JAENHO010000019.1, on the reverse strand, counting down.
TCGACTCCACCGCTGCGGGCGAGCCGGAGCTGATCATCACGGACACCGGGGTGGGTATCGCCGCCGACGAGTTGCCGCACGTCTTCGACCGGTTCTATCGCTGCACGGCGGCCGAGGTGATGGCCGCGCAGGGGCCGGGGCTCGGGCTGGCCATCGTCAAATCGATCGTCGACGCGCACCACGGCAGCGTTCATCTGGAGAGCGAGCCGGGCGTCGGCACGACGGTCCGCCTGACGCTGCCGCGCTGAACGCCGGCCGCCGAAAAGCGCCGGGGAACATTTCCCCGGCGCTTTTCGGTCGCGGCTCAGCGCTGACCGATACGCGCGGTCCGCAGCCCCGAATACACCTTGCGGTACACCACTCCGGTGCGGTGGTTGCCCGCGTCGATCATCATCCCGCGGCCCATGTAGATCCCCACGTGACCGGGCCCGACGACCAGGTCGCCGGGGCGGGCCTGGGCCCGCGAGATGCCGCGCGAACGGGCCGCCTGCGCACCGGACGAGTGCGGCAGGCTGATGCCGGCCAGCGCGTACGCCCGCTTGGTGAACCCGGAGCAGTCGAAACCGCCCGGGCCGCTCCCACCACTGACGTAGCGCTTGCCGACCTGCGAGCGGGCGAACGCGATGACCGCGTTCATCCCGTTGCCGAGCCGCATGACGCGCTGGCCCTGCGCCTTGGCCGGCGCGTACCGGACCGTCACCTGGCGCTGACGCTGGTACTGACGCTGGTACTGGCGGTGGACCTGACGCTGGTAGCGCCCGCTGGTACGGGTCTCGGGCGCCACGACGTAACGGGGGCCGTCGCCACTCTCGGCCGCCTCCTCGACGGCGCGGAGAGCGGTCGCGTGGGCCTCCCGCTCGGCCTGGGCCCGCTGCTCGGCGAGCTGACGAGCGGTCTCGTCGGCTCGGCTGAGCAACTCGTCCGAGGCCGGCACGCCGGCCTCGACGGTGACCTCGCCGCCCCGCAGGCCCTGTCGCAGCTCGACCGCGGCCAGGGTCTCGGCGGTGCGCAGGGCCACCCGCTCGTCGGCCACGGCCAGCTCAACGGCGTTGCGCAGGGCCTGGCCGCCGTCCGGGGCGGCGAACGGATTGATCCGGGGCGGGGCCGTCGTCGCGGCCCGCGCGAGTGAGAAGCGCCGGGGGGCGGCGCGTGAGGCGCGCTCGGCGGTGGTCGTGCGCTCCTCGATGCGGATGTCGTCCGAGGCTTGGGGTCCCACCGGGTTCGTGGGCGGCACGGCCTCGGCAGCGTGCTCGGTCGGGTCAAGAGCGGGCGAGATGACAGCCAGCGCGAGTGCGCCGGCGGTGAACGCCCGGCTCGGGGACGGACAGTGCAGTGTTGCCTCCGACATCGGTCCGGGGCTCTCGCGCGAATCCCGACGGCGTGGCATTAGCGTGCACCGCGCCGGCGCCGGCCATTACGGACGGCAATGGGAACCCGGACTACTCGTTAATTCCGTCGACCATGCCAACACACATCAGGAATGTCGTGGGGTCGAAATGGCACAATCACCCTTGCTCGATCGAGAAAAAGAATGCGAGTTACGCACTCGATCGGTGACTGTGGATCTCCGAAATACGTCCGTGATCAGGACAGAGGAACCCGTACGCCCGTACTGTAAGGCGACTTGTGCAACAGCAGCTCCGTCAGCCGGGCGCCCTTGGGCACGTCGAACGGAACCACGCCCTGCCGGATCGCCCCGGCCGGAATCTCGTCGAGCAACGACGGATCCTGGTCGTTGACGAAAACGGCGGCCTGCTCGGCCACGCGATAGGACCGCCCCTGCCCGTCGAGCGCGCGTTGCGCACCCGGATCGAGCAGCCGTGCTTCCTTTCCGGTGTTCTGCACAGCCATGCTGACCAGGCAGAACTCACCCTCGGCGGGAAGCGGAAGATCGGGCGGGCCGACTTCGGCGACCCCGCACTCCGTCTTGGTGACGGCGATCGAAAGAGTGCCCTCCGTCGCCTTGCGGCCCACCGGCAGCACCGTTAGCTCGGCAACAGTCGGGGTCGGCACAGCATCGATCGGCGCGGCACTGTCGAGCGCCGCGCTGTCGGTGGTGACCGTTTCCGAGGGAGCTTTGTCGCCACCTCGGCCAAGCACGGCATAACCCCCTACCCCGACCACGAGCAGGGCAAACACTCCACCCACGATCCACGGCGCCCGACCGCGGCGGGCCGGCTCCGGTGCCGGCTTCCGATCGGCGGGCGCCGACCGCGCGGGGCGCAACGGCGTGTTGGTCACGAGACCTCCCGGTGTCGCTCGTCAGGCGGGTTTCGCGAGCCGCGAACCCACCGGCCGATCACTCGGCCCGAGTGACACCATGCTGAGCGGCTTGCCCTCCGACAGCGTTTCGCCGCGCCGCAAAAAGCGGTCAAAGCCACACAAAATTTGCCGAACTATCGCCCGAAAGTGTACGTTTAGGACGCGGCTAGGGGGTTAGCAGGATCTTCCCGAGGTGGTCGCTCGACTCCATCAGCTCGTGCGCCTCAGCCGCCCGGGCCAGCGGCATCGTGGTCTGAATGACCGGCTTGACCGCCCCCGCCTCGACCAGCGGCCACACGTCACGGGTGACGGCGGCCACGATGCGGGCCTTGTCGGCGGCCGGGCGGGCCCGCAACGACGTCGACGACACCGAGCCGCGCTTGGCCATCAGCAGCCCCAGGTCGAGCTCGGCCTTGCGGCCGCCCTGCATGCCGATCACGGAGATCCGGCCGTTCGGCGCGAGCGCCTCGATGTTGCGGCTCAGATACTTGGCGCCGACGATGTCGAGGATCACGTCGGCGCCCTGACCGTTGAAGTCGCGGGTGGCGCTGACGAAGTCGTCGGTCGTGTAGTCGATGAGCAGGTCGGCGCCGAGCGCCCGCAGCGCCTCGTGCTTGCCGGCCCGTGCGGTGGCGATCACTGACGCGCCGAGGGCCTTGCCGAGCTGGATCGCGAACGTGCCGATGCCGCTGCCGCCGCCGTGCACCAGCAGCGTCCGGCCCTTCCGGAGCCGGTCCCGGTCGACGACGTTCGACCAGACCGTGCACGCGACCTCGGGCAACGCGGCCGACTCGGTCAACGAGAGCCCGGCCGGCACCGGGAACAACTGCCCCGCCGGAACGGCGACCCGTTCGGCGTATCCGCCGCCGGACAGCAGCGCGCTGACCCGCTCGCCGACGTGCCGGTCGGTGACCCCGGGGCCGACCGCGCTGATCACCCCGGCGCATTCGAGGCCGGGATAAGGGGAGGCGCCGGGCGGCGGCGGATAGAAACCCTGCCGCTGGGCGACGTCGGCGCGGTTGACGCCGGCGGCGGTGACGTCGATGACGACCTCACCGTCGCCGGCCTCGGGATCCGGAACCTCACGCGGGACGAGCTGCTTGTCCTCGATCACGATGGCGTGCATGGTCCCTAGCTTGCCCTGTTACGGCGCCGTCCACTTCTGGTTCGCGGCCCCGGTGCACGCCCACAGCTGTAGCTTCGCGCCGTTGGCCGTGCTGTTGTCCTTCACATCGAGACACTTGCCGGAGGCGTTGTTCACGATGTCGCGGCCGGCCGTGACCGTCCACTTCTGACTCGCGACGGAGTCGATGCAGTCCCATTGGTGAACCACCGCGCCGTCCGCCGTCGAGTTGTTCGCCACGTCGAGGCACTTGCCGAGCCCGCGGATCGTGCCGTCGGCGCCGACCGTCCACTGCTGGTTCGTGTTGCCCGACGTGCAGTCCCACAGCTGCGGCTGGTTGCCGTTGGCGGTCGACCCGCCGGTGACGTCGAGGCACTTGCCGCCCAGCCCGGTGATCGTGCCGGTTCTCGCCGCGGGCCCGCCCGATTGCGCCCCGCTCCAGGTGAACGTGGCCGACGTACGGGCGGGAAGGTTGTAGACGAAGGACTGCCCACCCCAGTTGACCTTGACGCTCTGGGCGCCGCCGCTGGTGTTGTAGGCGATCAGGGCCTTCGAGCCGTCAGTGTTACGGAAAGCGACGTTCGACACGGTGCTGTTCGCGCTCGAGTCGATCCGTACGGCACCCGGCTTCACGAACTTGGTCAGGTGACCCATCGTGTAGTACTCGATCGTGTAGTCGACCTGGCCGTTTCGGCTGCCGCCACGCTGCACGGTGATCAGGCCGGTGCAGGTGCCGCAGCCGCCGTTGTGCGGGCCCATGTTCTGGTCCACGGCCAGCGACCACTTCGTCCAGGCGCGACCCCAGTTGCGGAAATACTCGATGAGGTCGCCCATGTCCTCGGCGTGCTGATTGCTGACCCAGGTGCCGCCCGAGTGCTCGGTCATGTACATGTTGACGTTCGGATACTGGTTACGCACCGTGCTCGCGGTCGACGGGCTGCCGCCGTAGTCGTGCCACGCGATGCCGCCGAAATTCGGGTGGTTGCGGATCGCGGTGTCCGCCACAAGCGGGGCCACCCACTGGTCGTACGTGTCGAAGTTCCAGTCTCCGATGAGGAGCTTCGTGTTGAGCCCGGCCGCCTGCAGCGCGGGCATCAGGTCGTTCTTCGCGAACGACTGCAGCCCCGAGACCGGCCACTGCATCGACGGGTAACCGGGGCAGCACCCCGGCTCGTTCTGCGAGGTGACATACCGGATCGGTACGCCCTGGGCCTGGTAACCCTGGATGTACTTGACGAAGTATTGCGCGTACGCCTTGTAATACTGGGCCTGCAGATAACCCTGGCTGTACGCGTTGTTGTCCTTCATCCACGGCGGCGCGGTCCACGGCGAGGCCATCACAAAACCGGCCGGATTGAGCCCGACCGCCTGCTTGGTCAACGCCATGACGTCGGCATCCCGCGCCAGCGAGAAGTCGTTCACGTCGCAGCACGTGTTGTCGTACGAGAAGTTGTTCTGCGCCAGGTCGGACGAGCCGATGACGTTGCGGATCGCGCTCACCCCGATGCCGGCGCTCGGGCTGAACAACTTCGTCATGACGTCGTTCTGGGTGGCGGCCGAGAGCGCGCCGCTGCCCCGGATGTTGAACGCCGCGGTGTCCGTGATCGACGCGCCGGCGCCCTCGAACTGCTGGTAGCTGGTGTTCTCGTTGACCGTGATGGTCTGGTTGGCCGACCCGCTGCTGCTGCCGAACGCAACCGGCGACTGCTGCTGCAAGCCGCGCGTGACGGTCCGGCCACCGGCGTCACTGGTGGTGGTCAGATACACGTTCACCGTCTCATTGGCGGCAAACGCGGCGGGGGCGGCGAGGACGGTCGAACTCAGGACCGCGGTCGCGACCCACGCCACTTTCTTGGGGATGGACATGACGGGGACTCCCTTGCCGTAGGTGGGGGCCTTGGGCGGGATAGGTAAAGGCTCTGAACTGTAACCACGTCCATCGATACCGTGTCAACTACCTGTAACAGTTACGGAACACGTGTATCAGCAGCTCAGATGCCTTTTCAGAGTCGTGATTTAAGTTTCCGTACGGGCTGTGTCAGGCTCACGGGTCCCCATCTGGCACACTGGGACAGCAACATCGGGAGGGCTCGCCTAGTGGCCGATGGCGCCGGTCTTGAAAACCGGTAAGGGGAAACTCTTCGTGGGTTCGAATCCCACGCCCTCCGCACGATCACCAGCAGTAAACCCCTCGGGCCCACCCGTGCGAAGGCAGGTCGAATCGGGGTTCAGCACTTTCCTGTTGAGCCTCATCGATCTGATCGCGGATCAGTCAAGCTCACTCATCGCGACCTTGTCGCGACTAGGAGACCGCGGGCTTGCGTGTTCGCTCTCGCCCGAAATATTGCTGGCGCAGAGGCGTGCCGGTAGAGGAACCTGATCGCCGTGGAATCCGGGTTGCCACAGCTCCAGGCTCGACACAACCTCGCCGTGAACCATGCGTGGACTTGGGGCCGAGCGTCGATGGTGCAGGCCGAGCGGCTGCTCAACGGGAGCAGCATCTGGGACGGATATCTGCTGCTGGTCGCCTTACGGCAGATGATCCGTGCGGCCGAGATGTCGCGAGACTCGCTGACCAACGACAGAGCAAGGGCGATCCTCAATTCCGCTTTGAAGCGATTCCGGACGGACCTACCTGAGTTGGTGGATGCCCGCGACATCATCGAGCACTTCGACGAGTACGCAGTCGGCGAGGGCCGTCTCCAAGACGATGAGCTTGATGCTGACCCGAGCCTGACGCGGGCATCACTTGCTCAGCAATATACGACTCGGCTAGAAGGCACTTCGAGCGAGCCGACTGTGTGGGTAGGTCACCGGTCAATCGAAGTTGCCAAGGTGATCCCGGCAGTGGATCGATTGTTCAAGAAGATGTGGGCAGCAGCCGACGCCGAGGATGAGAGCTGACCATCGTCGTGGGCCGGGCTTTAGGCAGCCTGGCTGGTAGAGCAAGCCGATCTGGCACGCTGCTTCCGTCGAATGAGCGATCACATTCCGTGTTCACAGGTGGTACTGATCGAGTTTCGGTCGGGTGACCTGTGAGGAGTGTGTGTCGTGGACGTGGATGCGGCGGCTTTGGCGGCAGCGGCGGTTCCGCACGTCTTGGCGGCGATCGGCGCGTACGGGGCAGCGGTGGCGTCGAAGGTGGAAGAAGCTACGGCCTCGGCGACCGTGAATCTGGGTGGCCGGGTGTTGCGGCGTGTGCTGGGCCGTAAGGAGTCGGCGGCGGCTGTGCAGCAGGCGGTGGAGGAGGTCGCGGAGCTGCCGGAAGATGCCGATCGGGTGGCGGTTCTGCGCGCGGAGTTGCGGCGGGCGTTGCAGGCAGATGCGGAGTTGGCGGCCGACGTCGCTGGGTTGCTGAGTGAGGCCGGGATCGCGGTGACCGCGTCGGGGCCGCGCTCAGTGGCGATGCGAGACAACTCGGGAATTGTGCAGACCGGAGACGGCAGCGCCGCGTGGCAGGGCCCGGGCCCGCGATGACCGGAACCGGCGGCGAATTCGTGGCGGCGGAAGGGGTGCGCTCGGCGGCCTTGCGCGACAGCTCGGGGATCGTGCAGACCGGAGATCGGGCGCGTGCGGTGCAGGGCCAGTTGGTGCCGCTGGGCCAACCGGGGGACGTGCCGGTGCCGGTGCCCGGGTTGGTGGGGTTGCCAAAGCTGCCGGTGAAGTCGTTTGTGGGCCGCGACGAGGAGTTGGCCGAACTGGGCCGGCTGGTCGAGGCGGGTGCCGGGGTGGTGGCGCAATCGCAGGCGGTGCACGGGCTGGGCGGGGTGGGCAAGAGCGAGCTGGCCTTGCAGTACGCGCACACCCATCGGCGGGAGTATCCGCTGGTGTGGTGGGTGAACGCGGACTCGCCGGAGTCGATCGAGTCCGGGTTGGCGGAACTGGCGTACCGGTTGCATCCCGACGCGCGGATTGTGGCGCAGGAGCCGGACGCGGCCGGGTGGGCGGTTGGATGGCTGCAGGCCCATCCGGGGTGGCTGCTGATCCTCGACAACGTGGAGCGTCGCGAAGACGTGGACGGCTTGCTGGCGGATCTGGCCGACGGGCACGTGGTGATCACTACCCGGCGGGATGTGGGGTGGGAGCGGGTCACCGATGGGTGTCTGCGGGTGGAAGTCCTGACCCCGGTTGCGGCGGTCGCGTTGCTGGTGCGCCTATCGGAACAGCCGGACGAGGCCACGGCGGCGGTGTTGGCCGGCGAGTTGGGGTGCCTGCCGCTGGCGTTGCAGCAGGCGGGCGCCTATCTGCGGCAGACCCGGACGCCGATTGCGAGCTACCTGCGCCGACTACGCGAGGACCCGGGTGGGGTGTTGGGCTCGGTCGCGGCGGGGGACTCGGCGCGGCGTGCGGTCGCGCAGGTCTGGTCAGTGACCCTGGAACAGATCGGTGGCCAGTCGGCGATAGCGGCTCGCCTGTTACGTGTGCTGTCGTGCCTCGGGCCGGACCCTGTGCCGCGTGATGTGCTGGCTGGCCTTGACCTCGAAGCGGTCGCCGTGGATCAGGGGCTGGGCGTGCTGGCCTCGTACAACATGATCACCCTGTCCGAGACGACGGTCAGTGTGCATCGACTAGTACAGGCCGTGGTCGCCGATCACCTGCGCCACACCAGCGCCAGCTCGCCAGGTGAGCAGGACGCCACGTCCGAGCACGGCGATGTCTTGTCCGCGACGATTCGGGCATTGAAAGCGGCGGCGCCCTCGGGTAACGCAGGGCAGCTGCCTGCGACATGGCCACAATGGTCAGCGCTGGCCCCGCACATCGCCGCCGTCGAACTGGTGTGCCCGGAGGACATCGGCGGTGTTGATCTCGGGTTTCTGCTTAATGAATGCGCGGTCTTCGAACAGTCCCAGGGCCGCTATCGCAACGCTTTCCGACAGAAACAGCGTTCGTTGACTCTCTATGAGGCCGCCCTCGGACCTGACCACCGTCACGTCGCCACCGCGCTGGACAACCTGGCGAACAGCATGCAATTGCTGGGCCGGGCGGCCGAAGCCGAACCGCTGCATCGCCGCGCGCTGACCATCAGCGAGACCGCCCTCGGACCTGACCACCCCAGCGTCGCCATCACGATGAACAACCTGGCGAACAGCTTGCAGGAGCTTGGTCGGGCGGCCGAAGCCGAATCGCTGCTGCGCCGCGCGTTGACCATCAGCGAGACCGCCCTTGGACCTGATCACCCCAGCGTCGCCACCAGGCTGAACAACCTGGCGCTCGGCTTGCGGGCGTTGGGCCGGGCGGCCGAAGCTGAATCGCTGCTGCGCCGCGCGCTGACCATCAGCGAGACCGCCCTCGGACCCCACCACCCTGACGTCGCCACCACGCTGAACAACCTGGCGTCCAGCTTGCAGGCGCTGGATCGGGCGGCCGAAGCCGAACCGCTGCTGCGCCGCGCGCTGACCATCAGCGAGACCGCCCTCGGACCCCACCACCCTGACGTCGCCACCACGCTGAACAACCTGGCGCTCAGCCTGCAGGCGCTGGATCGGGCGGCCGAAGCCGAACCGCTGCTGCGCCGCGCGCTGACCATCGCCGAGACTGCCCTCGGACCCCACCACCCCAGCGTCGCGATCACGCTGAACAACCTGGCGTCCAGCTTGCACGCGCTAGGTCGGGCGGCCGAAGCCGAACCGCTGCTGCGCCGCGCGTTGACCATCAGCGAGACCGCCCTCGGACCCCACCACCCCAACGTCACCATCGCAAGGAAGAACCTGGCGTCCAGCTTGCAGGCGCTGGGCCGGGTGGCCGAGGCCGAACCGCTGCTGCGCCGTGCGCGTGAGATCCGTGCCGCTCGCCAGATCGAATAGATCGCAGGAGAGCATTCCATCGAAGGATCTGCCGTTTCCGGCCCCACCGGGAGCGGGGTCAGGAGTGCAGGGCCTCGCGGGCGGAGAACATCACGCTGGCGGCCAAGAAGGCGGCATTAACCAGCGTAAACAACCCAACAAACCAGATCGTCCACTGTGGCGCGACGGTCAGCACCAGGCCGGCCAGGGCGATCACAGCGCCGTAGTCGCGAACCAGCTTGACCAGGCGTACGGGTAGGGAGCGGCTCGTCACCATGCTGGCTGCCTTGTCGCTGGTTTGCATGACTGAGGTGACCAGGTTGACCATCCACGTGCCGGCGAAGGCAGCCAGCAGCCAAGCCGGGGTGTCGGGCACCTGGGCCTCCGCGACGGCGCCCAGGGCGGCCACCAGCGAGATCTGCACGGCCACGTCGCAGAGCACGTCGAGGCGGGCGCCCGCAGCGCTGGTCTGGCCGGTGACGCGGGCCAGCTGGCCGTCGGCGCAGTCGAAGGCGTATGCCAGTTGCCAGCCGAGCAGGGCGAGGAGGCCGATCGGCCAGGCCCAGATGCGGCCGTCGGCGATCGGGATCGCGGTGGCGACCACCAGGATCGAGACCAGGCCGCCGATGCCCAGGTTGAAGACCGTCAGCACGGTCGGGGCCAACCGGTGCTTGTGGGCGTACACGGCGATCTGCGCGCCGATGCGCTGACTCAGTGCCTCGCTGAACAGACCACCGCCTCGGTTGACGGCGTAGTAATCAGCGGCAGCGGGCGGCGACGGCTGCGACATGGGAAGCCAGCTTTCTGCTGATCTCGTCGGGGGTCATGGCCAGGTGTTCCAGGATCGTGTAGCGGTCGGGGCGGGTGCGCGGGGCGAACTCCACAGCCTCGGCGAACTGGGCGTCGGTCAGGCCGACGTCGGCGGGCACCCGGGGCAGCCCGTGGCGGGCCAGGCAGTCCGACATCTGGGCGAAGCGGCGCTCGTCCTCCCGCAGGAACGTGCAGAACAGGGCGCCCAGGCCGGCCAGCTCGCCGTGCGAGGCGGTGCCGGGGTAGAGCGCGTCGACGGCGTGCATGATCTCGTGGCAGCCGCCGCTGGCGGGGCGGCTGCTGCCGCAGACGGCCATGGCCAGGCCGCTGGAGATCAGCGCCTCGGCCAGCACGGTGACGAACGCGTCGTCGTCGAGGTCGCCCGGCATGGTCAGCACGGCCTCGGCGCCCATCCGGGCCAGCGAGGCGGCCAGGCCGTCGACCGGCTCGCCGCGCATCTGGCGGGCCAGTTCCCAGTCGGCCAGCGCGCTGATGTTGCTGATCGCGTCGCCGATGCCGCCGCGGTTGACCCGGTCGGGGCCGGTCTCGACGAAGTCCAGGTCGACGATCACGCCGAACGGGATGTGCACCCCGTACGACCCCTTGACGCCCTCGTTGATCAGGCTCGCCACCGGGGAGGCGATGCCGTCGTTGGCCAGGCTGGTGGCGACCGAGATCATCGGCAGTCCCCAGCGGTTGGCCGCGTATTTGGCCGTGTCGACTGTTGTGCCGCCGCCGATGCCGACCACCGCGTCGTACGGCCGGGAGCGCAGCTTGGCGGCCAGCTCGAGGGCGGCGTCGAGGGTGCCGCCGGTGGTGGTGAAGACGTCGGCCGTCTGCAGCGAGGGCCGGATGAGCTCGACCACCCGCTCGCCCAGCCCGGGCCCGACGACCACGGCCACGTCGCCGCCGGCGGAGATGCGCCCGTCGGCGAGCAGGCGGCCCAGGTCGGCGACGGCACCGCGGCGCACGTGGATGTGCAGCGGCGCCTGAACGCTCCGGGCTAGTAGCGGCATGCGATGCCCCGGGCCTTGGCCAGGTCGTCGTGGTTGTCGACCTCGACCCAGTCGACCTGGCCGATGGTGGCCGCGCGGACCTCGCCGCCGCGGTTGGCGAACTCCTGGAAGCCGTCCTCGTAGTAGAGGTCGGGGTCGCGTTCCCACGTCGCCTGGAGGCAGTCGGCCAGCTCGCCGGCCACCGCGGCCTCGATGATGTTGGCGCCGATGTATTCGCCGAAGGCCTCGGCCGGGTCCATCAGCTTGGTGATCCTGGTCAGCCGTCCGTCGTCGCTGAAGATCGTCTTCATCTCCTCGTCGGCGAGTTTCTTCACATTGTCGACGGCGAGCAAAATGCCCGGGCCGCGCTGGGCCAGGAGGGTCTCTTCGACGCTGACGGGGTGCACCGTGTCGCCATTGACCATCAACGCTCCCTGCGCGAAGTGGTCACGGGCGAGCCAGAGGGAGTACGCGTTGTTCCACTCCTCGGCCTTGTCGTTGTGCACCAGCGAGATCTTGACGCCGTACTTGCGCTCGAAGCCGGCCTGGCGCTCCTCGACGGCGCCCGCGCAATAACCCACTACGATCGTCACGTCGGTCAGCCCGGCCGCCGCCAGGTTACGCAGTGAGATGTCCATGATCGTCGTTTCACCGTCGACCGGCACGAGGGCCTTGGGCAACGTGTCCGTGTACGGACGAAGTCGGCGCCCGGCTCCGGCGGCAAGTACCAGACCGATCATCGGAGTCTCTCCCTCTAATTGGTGAACTCCAGGAGAATAGCGGGTGGCGTCCCACGGCTCGGACGGCCCGAGCCAGCGGAAAATCCCGTAGAGGCGGCTCGTAAGCTTGTGCGCATGACCGCTGAGCAGCTGATCTCCTTTGCCCGGGGCGCTCCGTCGCTGGACATCATCGACGTCGAGGGCCTCAAGGCCGCCGCCGCGCGCGCCTTCGACGCCGATCCCGCTGGTGTGACCGCTTACGGCACGTCCGTCGGCTACGTCCCGCTGCGTAAGTGGATCGCCGAGAAGCACAATGTCTCGCCGGACCAGGTCATCGTGACGAACGGCTCCCTGCAGGCCGACGCGTTTCTCTTCAACCACCTCGTGCAGCCCGGCGACGACGTGGTGGTCGAGAAGCCCACATACGACCGGACGCTGCTGAGCCTGCAGAATCTCGGCGCCAAGGTGCACCAGGTCACGCTGCAGTCCGACGGCATCGACGTCGAGGAGCTGCGCGGGCTGCTGGAGTCGGGCGTCCGCCCCAAGCTCGCCCACATCATCCCGAACTACCAGAACCCGGCCGGCATCACGCTTTCGGCCGAGAAGCGCCAGGCCCTGCTCGCGCTGGCCGCTCAGTACGAGTTCACGATCTTCGAGGACGACCCGTACGTGGACATCCGGTTCCGCGGCGACGCGCTGCCCTCGATGCTCTCGCAGGACACGGACAACCTGGTTGTGCACGCCTCCAGCTTCACCAAGACGGTGTGCCCCGGCGTCCGCGTGGGTTACCTGGTCGGGCCGGCCGCGCTGATCGACGCGATCGCCAAGAAGGCCACCAACCTCTACATCTCGCCCGGCATGGTGTCCGAGGCGATCGTGCACCAGTTCTGCGTCTCGGGCGACATCGAGCGCTCGGTGGCGACGGTGAGCGCCGCCCTCGGTGAGCGGGCCCGCGTGCTGGCCGAGTCGCTGCGCAAGCACATCCCCGGCGCCACCTTCACCGAGCCCGACGGCGGCTACTTCCTCTGGGTCGACCTGCCCTCCGACGTCGACGTGGAAAAGCTCTTCCCGGCGGCGATGAAGAAGGGTGTGGCTATCGTCAAGGGGAGCGACTTCCTGCTCGAGGGCGGCCACAGCTCCGTCCGGCTGGCCTATTCGGCCGTCACCGTCGAGCAGATCGACGAGGGCGTACGCCGTCTGGCCGAGGCCATCGAAGAAGTGCGCGCCTAAAAAGGCGGACGCCCGGTGGGTGTGTGGAAGACCCGCCGGGCGTAGCCTCGGGCGGTTTGTGTCGTCCGGGTGGGGGAGGTCATCGTGAGCGATCGCAATCGGAACCGGCCGTTGTCGCGAGCGTTCACCGCTCCCGTCCGCGCGATGACCCGGATTCTCGGTACGGCCGACGGCGGCCCCGGCCCGAGCACGGGTCGCCGGGCCGGCAGCGCGGTCGTCGACTGCGCGGTCTACGCGGCCGGCCGGCGCCTGCCGGGTCACGTCACGCCCGACGAGGCGCTGCGGATCGCGTGCGAGCGCGACGACGCGTTCGTCTGGCTCGGCCTGCACGAGCCGGGCGAGGCGGAGATGAGCGAGATCGCCCACACGTACGGGCTGCACGAGCTCGCCGTCGAGGACGCGGTCAAGGCCGAGCAGCGGCCCAAGCTCGAGCAGTTCGGCTCGGTGCACTTCCTGGTCATGCGCACCGCCCGCTACGTGCCGCACGGTGAGATCACCGAGACGTCGCAGGTGGTCGAGACCGGCCAGATGATGGTCTTCGTCGGCGAGCAGTTCGTCATCACGGTCCGCCACGGCGACGCCTCGGAGCTGGGCTCGGTGCGCGCCGACCTGGAATCGGAGCGGGCCGACCTGATCGAGCAGGGCCCGTGGGCGGTGGCCTACGCGGTGACCGACCGGGTGGTCGACCACTACGTCGCGGTGGCCGACCGGGTCGAGGCCGACCTCGACCTGATCGAGGAGGGCGTGTTCTCACGCGACCACGCGAGCCCGATCCCGGCGATCTATCAGATGAAGCGCGAGCTGGTCGAGTTCCGGCGGGCCGTGGTGCCGCTGCAGCGCCCGCTGGCGATGATCGTTGCGCTCGTGCCCAAGCGGATCGGCAAATACTTCCGGGACGTGCAGGACCACCTGACCCGTACGGTGGAACAGGTCTCGTCCTTCGACGATCTGCTCAATTCGATCCTGCAGGCACGGCTCGCGCAGGTCACGGTCGACCAGAACAACGACATGCGCAAGATCGCGGCGTGGGCGGCCATCGCCACGGTGTGGACCGCGGGGGCCGGCATCTACGGCATGAACTTCTCGTTCATGCCCGAGCTCAAATGGCAGTACGGCTATCCCGCGTGGTGGACGATCATCCTGATTGCCTCGGTGCTGCTGTATCGGGTGTTCCGCCGCAGCGGCTGGTTGTAGCCAGGCAGCACAAAAGGGCGGGCCGCCGAGGGCAACCCGCCCGTTTGGGCTTCACAACCTCTACCGAGGGGTGTTCGGCGAGGTTCCGTTCTGCGAGCTGTACGCCTGCGGGATCTCCTTCTCGGTGACCTCGGGCTCGAACGCCGCGTCGTCCGCGCCGGCCTGAGCCGTCGTCGACGAGGCGATCGGCGCGGCCGGGTCGTACTCGTCCCACTGCGCGGCCTGACGACGCTTGGCGGCGTACGCGGCGGCGATGCCGATCGCGGCGCCGAGCAGCGCGAAGCCGACGAGCTTCTTGCCCTTGCCGCTGCTCTGCTCCCGGCCGATGGCCTTGCTGGCCCGCTTCTGCAGGTCCTTGGCGGCCTTCTTGTTCTTCTTGGCCGCCTTCTTGGCCTTGCGCCGGCTGAGCTCGCCCTGCTGCCGGGCGGTCTCGCCCGCCTGCCGCACGTTCTCGCTGGCCGCGGCGACCAGCGGGGTGATCGTCGCCACAGCGCTGCCCCAGCCGCTCGACGCCGCGTCCTTGGCCTTGACGGCGGCCGGCTGCACCCGCTCGACCGCGGCGCTCAGGGTCGGACCGACCGTCGCGCTGGTCTCCTGCGCTGCGAGCGACGCCGCACGCTTGAAGTGGTCAACACTCTGCCCGAGCTCGTTCTTCATCCGCCGGCTGCGGTTCTTACGGCGCATCGTCGTGATCACCAGTGCCCACCTCTCCAGTCTCTGCCATGCATGGTGCCCTGTTTTGGTACCCCCTCGCTGCCGCTTCAGACACATGGGGGAGGATCCGAACTGCAAGGAACTGTCCAATCGCCCCGCCGAGGTACGCCACGGGGCGACCGTGACACAGAACAGGAGTACCCGTGGCCGAGAAGCTTTACGCCATCCTGCACACCAACCATGGCCCGATCCGGCTGCAGCTGTTCCCGGATCACGCCCCGGCGACTGTGCGCAACTTCGTGGAGCTCGCTGAGGGCACGAAGGACTACACCGACCCGAACACCGGTCAGAAGGGCTCGGGGCCGTACTACGACGGCACCATCTCGCACCGCGTGATCGCCGGCTTCATGATCCAGATGGGTGACCCGACCGGCACCGGCCGGGGCGGACCGGGCTTCCAGTTCGCCGACGAGTTCCACCCCGAGCTGCAGTTCGACCGTCCGTACCTGCTCGCCATGGCGAACGCGGGCCCGGGCACCAACGGCTCGCAGTTCTTCATCACGGTCGGCCCGACCCCGCACCTGAACCGGCGCCACTCGATCTTCGGCCAGGTCGCGGACGAGCAGTCGGCCAAGGTCGTCGACTCGATCGCCAACACGCCGACCGGTCCGGGCGACAAGCCCCGCGAGGACGTCGTCATCGAGCGCGTGGAAATCGAGCGCACGCAAGACTGAGGGTTATTCAGGGCCTACCGCTACCAGCGACTAACCGTAGCTGGCAACGCAGATATCCACCGCCCTGAATAATTCTCATTTGAAGTAACCTTGGAACATGAGTGAGGCTCCGTCGACGGCTCCGGTCTGTTATCGCCATCCGTCGCGGGAGACTTACATCCGGTGCACACGGTGTGACCGGCCGATCTGCCCCGATTGCATGAACGAGGCGTCGGTCGGTCACCAGTGCCCCGAGTGTGTGGCCGAGGGCAAACGCACCCAGCGCCAAGCCCGTACGGCGTTCGGCGGCAGCCTCGCCGGCCGCGCGGGCTATGTGACCCGCGGCCTGATCGCGATCAACGTGGCCGTGATGGTGCTCTCGGCCGTCATCGGCGGGCCCCGGGCGATCGCCGGCGCGGGCGGCTGGTTCGGCCTGATGGGCGGCCAGACCGACGTCACCCGCTGGGCCTCGGTGCTCGGCTACGCGCCGTACGTGATCGGCGGTGAACCCCACGGCATCGCGGCCGGCGAGTGGTGGCGGCTGTTCACCGCGATGTTCGTGCACTACGGCGTGCTGCACCTGCTGCTCAACATGATGTTGCTCTGGCAGCTGGGCCGCTATCTCGAGGAGAAGCTGGGCCCGCTGCGCTTCGCCGCGCTCTATCTGCTGGCCGGCATCGGCGGCAACGTCGCGGCGTACGTCTTCACCGCGCCCAACGCCCCGGCCGCGGGCGCCTCGACCTCGATCTTCGGGCTGGTCCTGGCGATGATCGTGGTCAACCGGCGGCTGCGGCTCGACATCAGCCAGCTGATCCCGCTGCTCGTGGTCAACCTGCTCTTCACGTTCAGCGTCCCCAACATCTCGATCGCGGGTCACATCGGCGGCCTCGTGATCGGCGGGGTGGTCGCGTTCGTCCTCGCCTACGCCCCGACCAAGAACCGCAGCCGGATCCAGGCGGCGGGCTGTGCGGCCGTCTTCGTCATCCTGCTGCTAGCCGCGATCATGCGCACCACGGTCCTGCTCGGTTAGGCGGGGCTGAGTCGCAGGTCGGCCAGCGCGGTGGCCACGTCCTCGGGGAGCTCGCCCAGGTCGTTAGCGCTGAACAGATAGATCGCGTCGCCCGCGTCCAGCTCCAGGTATTCGCTGCGCAGGCCCCGGTGGCTGCGGCGGTCGACCCGTACGCGTTCGATCTGGGCCCACCCGACCCGGCGCCGGCCCAGGAACCCGGTCACCACCGTCACGCCCTCCGCGTCGGCGGCCAGGCGCACCGGACGCAGCACGTCGCGCAGCGCCCACAGCAGCAGGGCCAGCACGAGCACCGCCGCGAGAACCCAGCGCACCGGGTCGCGGCCGGCGAAGGCGAACGCGAGCACGGCCACGGCGACCGCGGCGATGAGTTTGCTGACCGGAAGAACAGGCTTGATCCGCCACTGCATGCCACCACTATGGCAGTCGGGCTACCGTCGACCCATGCGTGATGCGGTGATCGTCGGAGCTGTCCGAACCCCGATCGGCCGGCGCAACGGCGGCCTGGCCGGTGTGCACCCGGTCGATTTGTCGGCGCACGTGCTGCGGGCCCTGTCCGAGCGTACGGGTTTCGACCCGGCCGACGTCGACGACGTGATGTGGGGCTGTGTCTCCCAGGTCGCCGAGCAGTCGTGGAACATCGGGCGCAATGCCGTGCTGGCGGCCGGCTGGCCCGAGGCGGTGCCGGGCACGACCATCGACCGGCAGTGCGGTTCCAGTCAGCAGGCGCTGCACTTCGCGGCCGCGACGGTGATCTCCGGGCAGGCCGACCTGGTCGTGGCGGGCGGCGTCGAGTCGATGACCCGGGTGCCCATGGGCTCGAGCGGGCAGGACGCCGACCCGTACGGGGAAACGCTTCGGACCCGATATGGCGTCGACTTCTTCAACCAGGGCGTCGGCGCCGAGATGGTGGCCGAGCGCTGGGGTTTCTCGCGGTCCCAGCTCGAGGAGTTCGCGCTCTCCAGCCACGCCGCGGCCGCCCGCGCGCAGGATGCGGGCGAGTTCGACGCCGAGATCGAGCCGCTGGCCGGTGTGAAGCGCGACGAGGGCATCCGCCGCGACACGACGCTCGAGAAGCTGGCCGGGCTCAAGACCCCGTTCCGTGACGGCGGCCGGATCACCGCGGGCACGGCCTCGCAGATCTCCGACGGCGCCGCGGCCCTGGCCGTCACGACCTCGGAGTGGGCCGCCGCGCACGGCCTGCGCCCGCTGGCCCGCGTGCACACCGCGGTGATCGCCGCCGACGACCCGGTGATCGTGCTGACCGCGCCGATCCCGGCCACCGCGAAGGTGCTGGCCCGGGCCGGCCTGAAGATCGATGACCTCGGCGTGTACGAGGTGAACGAGGCGTTCGCGCCGGTGCCGCTGGCCTGGCTGGCCGAGACCGGCGCCGACCGCGCCCGGATGAATCCGCGGGGCGGGGCGATCGCCCTGGGTCACCCGCTGGGGGCATCCGGCGCGCGCATCATGACGACGATGCTGCACCACATGCGACAGTCCGGCCTGCGATACGGCCTGCAAACGATGTGTGAGGGCGCCGGCATGGCGAACGCCACGATTGTCGAGGCTTTGTAATTCGACATTCATCGCCCGGCGGCAGCGACTTCCCCGAGTGGTCGCCGTTAAACGCCACATGGACGTGTTTTCCCGTACGTTCCTCCCCGCCGCGGCCGAGGCCGGTGTCGCCATCCCGACCGTCAGCCGGCACATGCCCATCTTCCGGCGCTGCGTCGAGCCCGACGAGTCGACCGTGCTGGTCGGCCGATGTCAGCGCCCCGAGGCGCCCCTCTCCGGCGAGTTCATGCTGGTGCTGACGCATCGGCGGCTCGTGGTGACGCAGGAGACGAAGGTGCTGCACCGGTTGCGGCTGCACCTCAACACCAACCTGCGGCACCTGAGCAACGTCTCGTGGAGCCCGACGGCGTCCCGCTCGGCCCTCGAGTTGGCCGCGACGGCGGTCGACGGGGTGCGCGAGCGGTTCCGGCTGCGGCTGAGCAACCCCGAGGCCGTACGTCATATGGACGGGCGCCTGCGTGAGGTGTTCCACGCCAGGCACGCCCTGGCCGCCTGACGTTTTTAGGCGAGAAAGTCCACGATCGACGCTCGTAAGCCGGGCGCGTCGAGGCCGTGCTCCCGCGCGTGGTCGCGCCAGTTGCCGTAGCGCCGGACCTCCCGGCGCCCGACACCCAGGTGCATGACCCGGTGCGGCAGTCCCTCCAGCGCGCTGCTGACCGCGGCGGCCGAGGTGCCGGCCAGATACGGCTCGACCATCACGACCTCGCTCTCGGTGAGCACGCGCAGGCCGTCGGCGTCGAGCGGGCGTGGCGTGTTCGTGTACGCCACCGTGACGTCGAGCCCGGTCGTGGCCTCGAGCACCGGGTCGAGCATCGGCCCGACCGCCACCACCAGCGGGCCACCCCGGCGCAGCACGCGCAGCCGGCCGCCGTCGGGGTGGGCGCGGTCGTTCTCCTGCACGCCGAGCCGCACGTAGACCCGGTCGTCGTGCCGGGCCGCCGCGCGCAGCATCGCCGGCACCTCGTCGTGATGCCCCGGCACGTGCACGGTCCAGCCGTCGAGCGTGTCGAGCAGCGCGACGTCGCCCGGTGACTGGTGCGTGTAGCCCTCCTCCGACGCGTCGTACGAGCCGCCGATGCTGACCACCACGGCCCCCGTGTCCTGGTGGCCAAGATCGAGCTTCAATTGCTCGTACGCCCGGTCGACCGCGAAGGGGGCGTACGAGTGCAGGTAGGGCCGCAGCCCGGTGAGCGCCAGCCCACCCGCGACACCCGTCATCAGCTGCTCGCGGATGCCCACGTTGAGCACCCGGTCGGGGTGGCGGCGGCGCGCGGGGGCGAACGCCTCGGCGGAGATGTCGGCCAGCACCAGCGCCGTCCGCGGGTCCTCGTCGAGCAGCGCGGTCGTGGTCGCGACGAACGTTTCCCTCATCATCTCGGCTCAGCTCCCCTTGCGTTCGACGGTGGCCACGACCAGGTTGGGGCGGTCGTGCCGCGGCTTCAGCGCGCGTTCCAGCCGGTCCCGGTCGCGTCCGTCCACAACGGAGACGTCCCAGCCCGGGAAGCGGGCCGCGATCCCACCCGGCCAGCCGTGGGTCGACGACTGGTTGTCGATGACGATCGCCGTGATCGGCAGGTGCGTCGCGGCGGCGTACGCGATGGCCTCGTGGTTGGAGCCCTCGTCGAGCTCGGCGTCACCCAGCAGCACGAAGGTCCGCGTACGGGTGAAGCCTTGGGCGCGCAGGCCGAGCACGACACCCACGCCCAGCCCGAGCCCGTGCCCGAGTGACCCGGTGCCGATCTCGACGCCCGGGATGGTGACGCGGTCGGGGTGGTGGCCGAGCGGGCTGTCCCACCCGCCGAGGTCGTCGAGCCACGATTCGGGGAAGAACCCCTTGGCCGCCAGCACGGCGTAGTAGGCGGCCGGGCCGTGCCCCTTGGAGAGCAGGAAGCGGTCGCGGTCGGGTGCGTCGACGGTGTCCGGCGTGATCCGCAGCACGCGGTCGTAGAGCACCCACAGCACGTCCAGGGTCGAATGGGCGCTCGGTAAGTGTTTTCGGTCCCCCGTGATGCGTTGCAGCAGGGGGCCGAGCCGGTCGGTGTGCACTGCTGTCGCTGTCATGGGGTTAGAGTGCAACTTGAAGTTCACTTCAACTCAAGGACGGCCGTGGAAACACTCACCATCGGGGACTTCGCGGCCCGCAGCGGGGTGGCGCCGTCCGCCCTGCGCTACTACGAACGCGAAGGCCTGATCCGCTCCACCCGCACGACCGGTAACCAGCGCCGCT
The DNA here is from genome assembly GCF_016785085.1 of Paractinoplanes lichenicola. Taxonomy (GTDB): domain Bacteria; phylum Actinomycetota; class Actinomycetes; order Mycobacteriales; family Micromonosporaceae; genus Actinoplanes; species Actinoplanes lichenicola. Next base: position 119,134 of record NZ_JAENHO010000019.1, on the reverse strand, counting down.
ACGAGCGGGCCGAGCTGCGCCGGGTCGCCTTCATCCGGATCGCCCAGCAGGTCGGCGTCTCCCTCGACGAGATCCGCGCGGCGCTGGCCGAACTGCCCGAGAACCGTACGCCCACCCGCGCCGACTGGGCCCAGCTGTCCGACCGCTGGCGGCACCGGCTCGACGAGAAGATCATGCTGATGCAGCGCCTGCGCGACGACCTCTCCGGCTGCATCGGCTGCGGCTGCCTCTCGCTGCACCGCTGCAAACTCATCAACCCCGACGACGCCCTGGCCGCCGACGGCACAGGCCCCCGAGTGCTGCTGCGGCCTGCCTAAATCAGCTCGTATCGACCGCGCTGGTGCGGATCAAGCTGCTGCGGCCTGCTTAGATCTGCTTATGGCGACCCGGCTGGTGCAGATCAACATGAAGGCTCCCGACGAGGCGGCCGCGGGCCGATTCTGGGCGGAGGCCCTGGGCTGGGGCGTCGACAGCGAGGGCCCCGGCGTGATCAACCTCGAGCCGCCGGGCCTGCCCTACCCCGACCCGCACGCCCTCTTCATCGACATCGTCGCCGCGCCGGAACCCAAGACGGTCAAGAACCGCGTACACATCGACCTGGCCACGACGTCGCCTTCACACCAGGCCGCTCTCGTGGCCCGGCTGCAGGAGCTCGGCGCGACGCCGGTCGACGTGGGGCAGAAGGACGTGCCCTGGGTCGTCCTGGCCGACCCCGCGGGCAACGAGTTCTGCGTGCTCGAACCGCGGGCCATCTATCAGGACACCGGCCCGATCGCCGCGATCGTGGTCGACTGCGCCGACCCGCGGGCGATGGCCGGCTGGTGGGCGCAGGCCATCGACTGGCAGGTGCACTCGGTCACCGACCAGGGTGCCTCAATGCGCTCATCCGCGGGCGTCGGGCCGTACCTCGAATTCGTCCGGACGCCGGATGAGAAGACGGTGTGGAACCGCGTGCACCTCGACCTCCGCCCGTACGCCGACGCCGACTTCGACGCCGAAGTCTCGCGACTCCAGTCCCTCGGCGCCGTGGACCTTGGCATCGCAGACGTCCCGTGGCGGGTGCTGGCCGACCCCGAAGGCAACGAGTTCTGCCTGCTGAGCCCACGCTGATGCCGTCGCTGCGCATGGGCCGAGATTCCGGTCTCGGACCTCGGCGATCGAGCGGAAGCCGCACGTTGACGCGCTAACAACTGCTCAGCTAGAAGTCATTGCGAAGGCCTGAACCCTCAACCCAGCGACGTGTCCGCCGACCATGCCGGAGGTGGTAACGGAGCCTGTATGGGCATACGCGGACAACTGAGAAGGGCCTCTCCTTGAGTGTCACGTGGCTGACCGGTCAAACTGAGTTTTTCTTTGCGGTCAACGGAGAGCCCGAACTGGAAGCGGTTCACAACCGGAGAGCAGTCTTGATCATCCCGCATACGGCGAGGCTGATCTACGTCGACTTCAAGTTCGACACAGCCTTCGTCTATGGCGGCCTAAAGCGACGAGATGGACGAGCACGGGTTGCCGAGGGACTCGCTACGTTCGGTCAAGACGATTTGCCCGCCGCGCCGGCCTGGGTCCGGCGTTTGGTGGTAGAGGCAGCCCCTCCGATGACCCTGCCTAGCCGGTTGGATGTCGAGGTAAACCAAAATCACTGAGGTCGCTAAGCGTAACGCCCTCGAGCCTCAAGGTTGCTGCTCAGAAATAGGCCAGGCCTATTTTCGGATCCATTTCCCGCTGCTACGGTCGAGGCCAGTCAAGATCGCGGCCCGGCGCGAGACTCGCCAAAGCACTCGCCGGGCCGCACAAGCGCGAACATAGTTCGCACATCTCGGAGGTTACCCCTTGTACAACACCAGCGCGCCCACGGACACCTCTTGGATCGAGTCCCTAGACATTCGGTCGGGTATCAAGTTCCAGAAGGTCGGCTTCCTCACTCAGGCCGGTGAGATGAAGAAGATCACGTTCCCGGTCACTTTTCAGGAGGTGGCTGAGCGGTTCACCTTCAACCGGCTTCTTAGCCGGCACGACTACGACCTCGACAACAACAGCCTTCCAGGTAACCGCGACATCACTGAGTCTCACTGGAAGAAGATTGTCGAAGGCGTCAAAACGACGAAGTTTCCCTACCTCGGCACCCTCACGGTCGCTTTGGCCGAGGCGGACTGTCACGTCGAGAAGTTGAAGGAGATGTCCCCGTTCGTCTGGCTCGTACAGGTCACGGTTTACGAGAGCGCGCCGAACCCGATTGTCGAGGATGGTCAGCACCGAATCGCCATGGCTACTAACCTCTGGCCGCAGGTGAAGGACGCGGTGGAAGGTCCCGATTTGGAGCTCCGCCAACTTTTGGAGCAGACCTCCCTTGAGATGACCGTACTTCTGGAGAACGACCCAGAGACGCTTGGCACGATCTTCGTGCGGATGGGCTCCACCAAGCCCATCTCTGCGGACCTGATCGCAGTCATGGACCGGAGCACGATTCAGAACCGTCTCGGTATCTATGTCACCCGGCAGTCGAAGCTGCTAAGTGATCGAGTGACCTACTTGTCGACGACTGCTGCGCGCCAGTTGGCTGAGCAGAAGGGTCGCAAGTTCGAAGCCCTCTACCCGGCTGCGGCAGTCCGATCAGCTGCCTCTTCCATGGCGGGGGTTGGGGTCCGAGACCGCTCACCGGATCAGCGGGAGAGCCTGCTGAAGGACATCGTCGGCGCAAAGGCAAAGATCGAGGGCCTGACCGAAGACGCGGCGATCGAACTCATCGGGCGAGACGTTGTCAAGGTTCTGGACTATGCGTATAAGCGCATCCCGGGCTGGAAGCAGATGAGCGCAGGCACGTTGACCGCTGCCGACTTCAAGAAGAAGTACGTCCACTCATCCGCGGCGGGCCTTCATGTCATCGCGAACGTGATCGCCGCTGGGAGGTCTCAAGGCCTCAGCCCGCAGCTTGTTGTCGACGGCCTAGCGCGGTTGCCTTGGGAACGGACTAGTCTGCGTCACGCGACTGGTGAAGGTGGCGAGGGCATCATGGTCCACGACTTCTTTGAGGGCACCCTGGCGTCGACCGCCTACGACAACAAGGCTGGAGCTTGGCGGGCCGGCACCGGCGGCGCGACTCGATCGAACTACCAACCCGCTATCGACAAGGTTCTTCGCCACCTCGCACAGCAGGACCGCGCGCTTGCCCCATTGGGTGAACGAGCGGCTGCGGTAGCGATCGGACTGGTGAGCGGTAAGCCTGGCCCCGGCCGGCCGGCCAAAGCGCCTGCGGCCTGACTTGAAGTGTCCGCGAAGAGGGCGGCCTTGGAGCTGGCGAGAAGCCGCACGCCCTACCCGTGAAGAGCGGGGGCTTCGTTTTCGCGCCTTGTCGTGGCAAGAGAACGAGTAGCCCGTGGTGCAACCCGTGAGACTCGCGTGTAAAAACCGAGACCCCCGTTGGTCTGCCCACGTGCAGGCCAACGGGGGTCCTCGCTGTTCAAGATTGTGCGGAGGGCGTGGGTTCGAGCCCATGATGAGTTTCCCCATACTCGTTTCAAGACCGACGAAGACAGCCCCTGTGCCCTCAACGGAGCCAGGGAAAGTCAGGAAGCCGCGAGCAGCGGAGCGGTAAAGTGCGCAGAGGCGAAAGCCCGGAGCTCCGCCTGGCCCGCTGCGAGTCGACGTCAGCTGATCGAGCAGTACGAGGTCACCGAGCCGGTAATCGACCGCGCGATGCTGATTCTTCGGGTCAAGGGACTCACCGAGACGCTCTCCGGTGTAGGCGTCTATGTCCGCGAAGTAGCCGAAGAAGAGTAGAGCGCTACTGCGATTTGAGGGACAGGCCGCGGTCGACGAAGTCGATTAGCCAGTTGAAGCTTTCGTCGACGTTTGTATCCATTTCGAAGCCGCCCTGGGCCTCGATGGTGGCGAAGCCGTGGAACAAGCTGCGCAGCAGTCGCAGGGCGTGCACAGTGTCGGCCGGGTCGATGTTGTAGCCCGAGAGCACCGCGGCCAGCGATTCGAGCACTCGCGCCCCGGCCAGGGCGAGCGGGTCGTCCGGCCCGGTCACGCCCAGTCGCACGGTCGCCGCGTAGCGGCCCGGGTGCTTGATGATGTAGTCGCGCATCGTGCGGGCCGCCGCCGCCAGGGCGTCGCGGCCGGCGCGACCCTGTAGGGCCGTGCGCAGTTCGTCGCCCAGTTCCTCGGCCACCAGCAGGGCGATCCGCCGGTTGAGGTCGGCCTGGGAGTCGATGTGTTTGTAGAGCGACGGCGCCCGCACGCCAAGCCGTTCAGCCAAGGCACCCATCGTCACGTTGTGCAGGCCTACCTCGTCGGCCAGGGCGGCGGCGGCCAGGGTCACGGCCGCCGGGTCGAGGCCGGCCCTAGGCACGGGCGTACGCCTTGAGGAAGGGCAGCAGCACCGCGACGGTCTCGTCCGGGTATTGCGTGTGCGGGTAGTGGCCGGCGCCCTCGATGACCTCGAGTTTGCCCAGCCCGGCCGGCAGTTCGGCCAGGATCGCCGAGCCCTCGGCGCGAGGGGAGGCCCAGTCGGGGTCGAGCGAGCCTTCGACGATCAGGACGGGGCAGCGGACGTTGCCCAGCTGTGCTCCGGCGTCGTTGGCGGGCGTCTGGCCCATCTTCTGCAGCGCCTTCATGCGGCCCGGCTCGGCCAGCATCGCCGCGTTGCGTTGCCGCTGGGCGGACCAGTCGGCCGGCTTGCGGCCCGGGAAGGCCAGGTCGAGGTATTTGTGCCACCACTTCACGCTGCCCAGCATGGCCATCATCAGCAGCCGTGTCATGCCGGTGCGGTACGACTTCACCCGCAGGTCGCCCAGGTTGATGGCTTGTTTGCGGGTGAACGGCGCGATCTCGACGATCCCTTCGACCAGGTCGGGGGCCTGCGCCGCGGCGACCGTGACGGCCCCGCCGGAGATCGACTGGCCGACCAGCACGGCCGGGCCGCCGAGGTGGCGAACCACCGCGAGCAGGTCACCGGCGATGTCCGTACGGGTGTAGGAAGGCCACACGGCGCTCGACTCGCCGCACCCGCGGAGGTCGACGTTGGCGACCCGATAGCCGGCCGCCACCAGCTGCGGCACGACGAACCGGTAGGACTCGCGGCTGTCGCCCATGCCGTGGGCCAGGACGACCAGCGGGCCCGCGCCGGTCACTTCGTACGCGATCGTGCCGCCGTCGACGGTGAGGAACTCGGTCATGACAACTCCCTGGGTTTGGCTAACTCCGTTAGCTAAAAGCTAATGCCGTTAGCCAGGAATGTCAAACCCGTACGGGGATCGCCGATGAGGTGCCCAACACATTGCCGCCGACGTCCAGCGCCTCCGCCACCACGTACTCGGGCGTGCCGGGCACTGTCAGGGTTGTCTCGAAGCCGGTCCGCGCCACTTCGACCTGGCTTTCGGCGAGGGCGCCGGGCTGCGTCCCCCATCGCGCCCGCCAGCGCGCGACGCGAGTGGCGCCGTTCCAGCTGGCCGAGACGATCACGTTGCCGCCCTCGACGCGCAGCCCCAGGGCGGGCTGGTCGAGCGGCGTGCCGGTCCATTCGGCCTTGTACGCCCGGTAGGACTGGTTGTCGAGCGGCAAGTGCCCGGCCAGCCGCACGGTCCCGTCCGCGTTGTGCTCGGTGAAGTGCGGCATCTGCCCCCACCCGACGAACGAGCCGCCGTCGGCCAGCTCCCGGAAGCTGCCCTGCGTGGGCGCCGACAGCCGGTCGGGATGCAGGAACTCGCGTACGAAAGTGGTCTTCCGCGCGGCCTCGTCGACCCGGAACACGACGCCACGCGAGTACTCCTTCTCCTTGGTCACACCGGCGCCGTTGTCGAAGAGCCCGTACGAGCCGTCGCGGCGCTGCCGGAAGTCGTGCTGCCACGAGAACGCGGTGCGCTCGTCGACCTCAAAATCCGACTTCTTGCCGCCGATCCGCCACTTGACCTCGCCACTGCGGCGATCGATCTTGTAGACGGCCCACGTGTGCCGGGCCGACATGATGATGTCGCCGTCCGCGGCCAGGCCGACCGAGTTCGCGTGGAAATAGTCGTACGGGAGATGTTCCGACTCCCCGACCGGGCGCGGCGCGTACGACTCGTCCAGCCCCACGTGATCACTGGACCGCCACTCGAAGACCTTCTTGCCCGTGGCGATGTCGATCTCCTGGATCACGCCGTCGTGCAGCACGCCGTCGGTCGGCCCGCCGAGCGCGCTGAGGTCGTACGGGATGGGGTCGTAGACCCAGAAGAGCGCGGTGCCCTGCGGCGTGAGCACCAGATCGTGCTGGTCGGCCTGCTCGGTGCCGGCCGCCCGGACCCGGGTGATCTCGCGGTAGGACTGGTCGGCGATCACGAACTCGCCCTGGCCGACGCCCTGCCCGCCGGTGCCCCCGATCGTCCCCTCCCACCAGGTCAGCACCGGCTTGCCCCGATACTGCTGGGCCTTGAGGTCGATCGCGACGGTGGCCGGGTCGGGCACCTTCTTGAACCAGACCGGCGAGCCCTTCTCGTCGACGACGAGCGGCCCCCACAACCCGGTGCCGGAGGCGGGGGTCAGAAAGATCGAGCCCGCGACGGTGCCGGCGGCCGCCATCGTGATCGTGACGTCGGGCAGAGTGCGCAGATCCGGCCGGGACCGGAATTTCGGATCCTCGACGGCGGCTGGTTCCTCGGGAGCGGGCTCGCCCCAGGGAAGACGGCCGAGTGCGAAACCGCCGACCCCGGTCACCGCCGCGCCACCCAAGCCGAGCAGGACATTTCTCCGGGAGATGCTCACGTTTCCGAGCGTTCCCGGGTCCCGCAAGATCTACCTGCGGGAGTGATCAGAGTTTGCTGTGAGACTGGTGTAGATGTCGATCAGCCGGCCGGTCAGCACGTCGGGGTGGAAGTCGCGCAGGTAGCGGGCCCGGGCCGCAGGCGCCACGGCCTGTGCCTGGTCGCGGGCGATCGGGAGCGCGCCGGCCAGCGCGTCGGCTCGGGGCGGCACCACCCATCCGGCCTCGTCGCCCACCAGATACGGGATGCCGCCGACGTCGGTGCCGAGCACCGGCCGGCCCGCCGCCAGCGCCTCCAGGATCACCGTGGGCAGGGTGTCGTTCCAGGTCGGCGCGGCGACCACGACTGCCGACTCGTCGCGCGCCCGGCGCATGCCGTCGCGGTCGAGAATACCGAGGTAGACCACGTCCGTACGCTCGGCGGCGGCCCGCTCGGCCAGCGGGCGCAACTCGCCGTCGCCGGCGATCCGCAGGGTGCCCAGCGCGCCGTCCGGGTGCTGCCGCCAGGCTTCCAGCAGCAGGTCGAGGCCCTTCTCGGGGGACAGCCGGGCCCCGTACAGGAAACCCTCGCCCAGCGCCGTGGGCTCGCCGGGATCGGGCAGCGCGTTCGGCTTGACCACGATGTGCTCGTCGGGGATGCCGTAGTCACGCAGGTGCGCCGCGATCCGGTCGGTCAGCGCGATGAACCGGTCGACCGAGCGCCACGTCGGGCGGTGCACGGCCAGGGTGGTCGCCATCAGCGCGCTCTGGGCGGCCGAGCCGCGATAGCAACGGTGCTTGACCGCGGGCCAGCCGACCAGCTTGCCCCGGCAGTCCTGGCAGTTGTGCCCGTCGCGGAAATAGAGGCCCGACGAGCAGACCTGCCGATAGTTGTGCACCGTCTGGATCACCGGCACGCCGTGCGCGTGGGCCGTTCGCACGACCCAGGGCGAGAGCAGCGGGTACGGGTTGTGCAGGTGCAGCACGTCGGGGCGCTCGGCCTCGAGCAGCTCGGCCAGGTCGCGCTGGGCGGCCCGGCCATAGATCGGGGAGAGCGGCAGCAGCGCCTTCTCGGCCAGGGGCAGGTCACCGATCGAGTCGGAGCTGCGCTGGAACGGCAGCACCTCGATCCCGGCCTCGCGGAGCTGGGTGATCTCGGTGTCGACGATGACGTTCTCGCCGGACGGCATCGCTTCCCGATACCGGTTGTGCGCAACGACGACCTTCACGCCCAGAGACGCTACCGTTGAGGTCGTGCCCGAACTTCCTGAGGTCGAGGCGCTCGCGGCCTACTTGCGCGAGCGCGCGGTCGGCCACACCGTGGAGCGCTTCGAGGTGTCCTCGTTCAGCGCGCTGAAGACGTACGACCCGCCGGCCACCGCGATCGCCGGCCTGCCGATCACCTCGGCCGGTCGGCACGGCAAGTTCCTCGACGTGGGCCTGGGTGACGAGATCCACCTGGTCGTCCACCTGGCCCGGGCCGGCTGGCTGCACTATCGCGACGCGTTCAAGTCGCCCGCGCCGCTCAAGCCGGGCAGCGGGCCGATCGCGATCCGGGTGCGGCTCGACGACGGCTCCGGGTTCGACCTGACCGAGGCCGGCACCCAGAAGTCGCTGGCCGCTTATCTCGTACGGGATCCGGCCGAGGTCCCCGGCGTCTCGCGGCTCGGCCCGGACGCGCTGGCGGTCTCGCGCGACGAGTTCGCCGAGCGCATCAAGGGCCGCAACGGGCAGGTCAAAGGCGTGCTGGTCGACCAGGAGGTGCTGGCCGGCATCGGCAACGCCTACTCCGACGAGATCCTGCACGTGGCGAAGATGTCGCCGTTCGCACTCACCGGAAAACTGACCGACGAGCAGATCGACACCCTGTACGCGGCCATGCGCGAGGTCGAGAACGACGCCGTGGCCCGGTCGGTCGGCATGAAGGCGGCCGAACTCAAGGGCGAGAAGCGGGCCGGCCTGCGCGTCCACGCCCGTACGGGGTTGCCGTGCCCGGTCTGTGGCGACACGGTGCGCGAGGTGTCGTTCGCCGACAAGAGCCTGCAGTACTGCGCGACGTGCCAGACCGGGGGCAAGCCGCTGGCCGATCGACGGCTGTCCAAGTTGATCCGATAGCGGCGTATCGGTCACGCTACGTACACGGTTGGTAAACCGGGCACAACGTCCGCTTCTTTCCGCCCGATCCATCGGTATAGTGGCCCGGTCCCACGTTTCCGCGGCGCGGTTCTCCGTTCCGACTCGTCGCGGTGCGTAATCTTTTCCGGATGCGGGAGGACGTAGGCGAGGTGACCGCTAGCCTGCATCGCCCGGTTACCGACAGCAGCCGGAGCAAACCCGTGTCGTACGACAGCTTCGAGTGGCAGCAGCAGCCGCCACCGAGCAACGGCGTACCCCGATCCGCGTGGAACCGGCAGCACAAGCGCCTCTCGCGCTGGCACCGCCCGTACACCCTGGTCCTGGTCTTCCTCGATCTCATCTCGGCCGTCCTGGCCAGTCACCTGGCCGCGACGTACATCGAGAAGTCGCGCTCGGGTTTCTACGGCAAGAGCCTGTTCTTCCTGCACAACGAAGAGCTGTTCATCTTCTTCGCGTACGTGGTGCTTCCGCTGGGCTGGATGATCCTGCTCTGGGCCAACGGCACGTACGACCGGCGCTACCTGGGCCTGGGCAGCGAAGAGTTCAAGCGGATCGTGCGCACCTCGGTCACCATCGTGGCCGCCGTGTCGCTGCTCGCGTTCGCCACCAAGGCCCCGCTGTCGCGTGGCACGGTCGCCGCGGTCTCGCTGATGGCGGTGGCCTTCCTGCTCGTCGGTCGCGTCGCCGCGCGCCAGGTGCTGCATTTCGCCCGCCGCAAGACCGGCCATGGCGCCCACCGCATGATCCTGGTCGGCACCCTGCCCGAGGCGCTCGAGGTCTACACCGCGGTCACCCGCAGCCCGGCCGCCGGCCTGATCCCGGTGGCCATCCACATAACCGATGGCTACGCCGCCGCCCGCGGCATCGAGACGCCCGTCCCGGTCTACGCGGCCCGCGACGTGCTCGCCCTGGTGCGCGAGGTCGGGGCCGACACGATCGCGGTCTGCGGTTCGGCCAGCGCCGAGCCCGGCGAGCTGCGCCGGCTGGCCTGGCAGCTCGAGGGCACCGGCGTCGACCTGGTCGTCGCCCCGCAGCTGACCGACATCGCGGGCCCCCGGGTGCACATCCGCCCGATCGAGGGCCTGCCGCTGCTGCACGTCGAGGAGCCGACCCTGTCGGGCCCCGGCTGGCTGGTGAAAAACCTGCTCGACCGGGTCGCGGCCGGCCTCGGCCTGCTGGTGATCAGCCCGATCCTGATCGCCATCGCGATCGGCATCAAGCTCTCCGACCCCGGCCCGGTCTTCTTCCGGCAGCCCCGCGTCGGGCACGAGGGCCGCACGTTCCGGGTGTGGAAGTTCCGGACGATGTATGTCGACGCCGAGGAGCGCAAGCGCACGCTGGAGGAGCTCAACGAGTCCGACGGCATGCTCTTCAAGATGAAGAACGACCCGCGGATCTTCTCGTTCGGCGCGAAGCTGCGGGCCACCTCGCTCGACGAGCTGCCCCAGCTGATCAATGTGCTCAAGGGCGAGATGTCGCTGGTCGGCCCGCGCCCGCTGCCCGCCGACGACGGTGACTACCTGGGCGACGTGCGGCGCCGGCTGCTGGTGCGCCCGGGCATCACCGGCCTGTGGCAGGTGTCGGGCCGTTCCGACCTGTCGTGGGACGAGGCCGTACGCCTGGACCTGTATTACGTCGACAACTGGTCCCTGACGTACGACCTCGGCATCCTCTGGCGAACGATCTTCGTGGTGCTCAAGCGCAAGGGCGCCTACTAGCTCAGCTGTAGGGGCACGTGGAGCGGTACTCCTGGATCGCCGTACCCGACGGGTTGGGGCACAGGAACTGGTCGTAGCGGGTGTCGTCGTCGATGAAGCGCTTGAGCCACGAGATGCTGTATTTCGCGACCGTCACGTTCGTCGAGGTCGGCGCCGAGTGCGAGGCGTTGTTGAGTTCCAGGTACGCCTTGTCCGAGGCCGCCGGCAGGCTGGTGTAGAACGGCTCGGAGTGCGAGCTGACCGGCGCCACGGTGTCGTTCTCGGCCCCGATGATCAGGGTCGGCACCCGGTCGCTGGTCCAGCTCTTGGTGCCGTGCCACGGGGTCAGCGGGATGGCCGCCTGCAGGGCCGGGCGGCTGACCGAGGCCGAGAGGCTGCCCCCGCCACCCATCGAGTGGCCCATGACACCGAGCCGAGAGGCGTCGATGCGCGTACGGACACTGCTCGTACGGGTCAGGTAGTCGAGCGCGGCCAGCAGCTGGGTGCCGCGGCTGGCGGGCTGGTCGAGCGTGCTGAGCGTGTCGATCGTGATCACCACGAAGCCCTGCGACGCGAGCCGCGGGCCGAGCCACGAGACGCTGGACTGCGAGGCGGTGAAGCCGGGCGAGATGGCCACGGCCCCGAACGTGCCCTCGGCGGTGCTGGTCGGGTAGTAGATCGTGCCGCCGCCGAAACCGCTGACCGCAGACCGGGCGACGGTGGTCGTGGCGGTCGCGAAGGAGCCGCGGGCGGCCTCGATGCTGCTGGTCGTGGGGGCGGGGCCACGCTCGTACGGGTTGGCCGCGAGAGCTGGTGCGGCAGGTGAGACCGCGAACAGGACGGCTGCGAGAACGGCCGCCACACGGGCTTTGACCATGGAACTCTCCCTGGGTGTGGGTAGAGCTAGGGATCGATGTATGTCACATCGTTGATCAGCTTGTTACTAGCTGGTAATCCCAATTGACACCCTGCCAATACGGTATGACCGCCTACTATCTGCTGCGTGGCCGGACAAGTGGGCAGTGTGCTGGCGGTCGTCGCCGTCCTGGCCGCCCTGGCCGCCGCGGTGGTGGCCGTCGTCCGGCTGCGCGCCCGCCGCGGCATCGCCACCGCCATGCAGCGGGCCACCTACGACGTGCTGCACACCGCCGCCCTCGCCGCCGACCCGCTGCGCGCCGGCCTCAGCCCCGGCACCGCCGCCAAGGCCGCCCGCCCCCTGCGCACGCTCGTCGGCGCGACCGGGCTGACGATCACCGACGGGGAGAGCTGCCTCGCCTTCGACGGCCGCGGCAGCCACCACAGCGACCAGTTCACCGCGGCCGCCGTACGGGCCCTGGACTCGCAACGCTCGATCGTGCTGTCCGCCTCCGACCTGCCCTGCGACCGGGTCGATTGTGTCGTCCGCGGGGCCGTGGTGGCGCCGCTGGCCAGCCGCCCCGACGGCCGGGCCGCGGCCGCGCTGGTGGCGGTGGCCGACGACCACCCCGCGCCCGGGCTCGTGCAGGCCACCCTGGAGGCCGCCCGCTGGGCCGGCTCGCAACTCGCGCTGGCCGAGCTCGACTCGTCGCGCGAGCGCCTGGCCAAGGCCGAGGTGCGAGCGCTGCGGGCCCAGATCAGCCCGCACTTCATCTACAACGCGCTCACCGCGATCGGCTCCTTCGTCCGTACGGACCCCGAGCGGGCGCGTGAGCTGATCCTCGAATTCGCCGAGTTCACCCGCTACTCGTTCCGCGCGCACGGCGACTTCACGACGCTGGCCGAGGAGCTGCGCTCGATCGACCGCTACCTCACGATCGAACGGGCCCGGTTCGGCGACCGGCTGCAGGTCCGGCTGCAGATCGCGCCCGAGGTGCTGCCGGTCGGGCTGCCCTTCCTCTGCCTGCAGCCGCTGGTCGAGAACGCCGTCCGCCACGGCCTGTCGCGCAAGCCGGGCGTCGGTATGGTGAGCATCGAAGCCCAGGACGCCGGCGCCGAATGCCACATCACGGTGGAGGACGACGGGGTCGGCATGGACCCGGCGGTGTTCGCGGCCGGCATGCCCGAGACGGACGACGGGCAGCACGTGGGCCTGGCAAATGTGGACGAACGACTGAGGTCGGTCTTCGGCGACCATTTCGGCCTGGTGGTCGAGACCGCGCCCGGAGCCGGCACGAAGGTGAGCATGCGAGTGCCGAAGTTCCACCCGGGAGTCCGCGCATGAGCATGCGAGTGCCCGCCGCAGATCGAGGCCCGGGAGTCCGCGCATGAGCATGCGACTGCCCGCCGCAGGCCGACGCCCCGGAGTCCGCGCATGAGTCTGGTCGTACTGGCGGTGGACGACGAGCCGCCCGCGCTCGACGAGCTGGCCTACCTGCTCAACGCCGACGGCCGGGTCGCACACGTGCACCGGGCCGGCGACGCCACCGAGGCCCTGCGCGTGCTGCGCGACACCGAGGTCGACGCGGTCTTCCTCGACATCCGCATGCCCGGCCTGGACGGCATGGAGCTGGCCCGCATCCTGCGCCGGTTCGCGCGCCCGCCGGCCATCGTCTTCGTCACCGCGTACGACGACGGCGCCGTGGACGCCTTCGACCTGGGCGTCACCGACTACGTCCGCAAGCCCGTACGCGCCGAGCGCCTGGGCGAATCCCTGCGCCGGGTCGCCGGCACCCGTCCCGCCCCCACCCCCGCGCCCGTCCCACCGGTCGACGAGCCCACGATCCCGGTCGAGCTGGCCGGCACCACCCGCATGCTCCCCCGCTCGTCGGTCCGCTGGGTCGAGGCCCAGGGCGACTACGCCCGCCTGCACACGTCCGACGCCTCCCACCTCGTCCGGGTCTCCCTGGCCACCCTGGCCGAACGCTGGGCCGACGCCGGTTTCGTCCGCATCCACCGGTCCTACCTGGTGCAGATCCGCCTGATCGCCGAGCTCCGCCTGACCGGCTCCGGCTACGTGGTCGCGGTCGACGGCATCGAGCTCCCGGTCAGCCGCAGGCACACCCGAGAACTCAAAGACCGCCTGATCAGAGCCGTAAAACACGACTGGACCCGCTAACCATCCACACGGTTGTCCACAGGCCCACACCCTTTTCCACAGAGTTATCCACAGGCAGGCTCCGCACGAACCTGTTATGCACAGACCTCCACGGAGCTTCATGGCCGATCGAAGCATCGGCCGGCGCGTGGTCGCCCTGCACGGCGGCATCTGGGTGGTGCGTTTCTTAGCTTGGCCGCAGACCTCCACAGGTTGTTCACAAACTCACCGCCCCGCCTGCACGGGTGATCAATAGGCTCACCGCCGTACGGTCGGTGGGTCACGGGGGCCCACCGGCCGCCTGGTCGAAGGGGTGCGGGCGTGGAGACGGAGCGGCGCGTTCTGGTCGTCGAGGACGAGCGGACCATCGCGGAGGCGGTGGCCGCGCGGTTGCGGGCCGAGGGCTTCGTGGTCGAGGTGGCCGGGGACGGGCCCGGTGCGGTGGCCGCGGCCCGGCGGACGCCGCCCGACGTAGTCGTCCTCGATGTCATGCTGCCCGGCTTCGACGGTCTCGAGGTCTGCCGCCGCCTGCAGGCCGAGCGCCCGGTCCCGATTCTCATGCTGACCGCCCGCGACGACGAGACCGACCTGCTCGTCGGCCTCGCGGTGGGCGCCGACGACTACATGGTCAAGCCGTTCTCGATGCGGGAGCTGGCGGCCCGGGTGCACGCGCTGCTGCGGCGAGCGCAGAAGGGCCACCAGCCCGAGCGGGAAGCAAAGATACTGCGGTTCGGCGACCTCGAGATCAACCAGTCGGAGCGGCGGGTGCTGCGGGCCGGGGTCGAGGCCCATCTCACGCCGACCGAGTTCGACCTGCTCGTGCACCTGGCCGCCCACCCCCGTACGGTGCTGCCGCGCGAACGCCTGCTGGCCGACGTGTGGGGCTGGGCCGACGCGTCGGGCACCCGCACGGTCGACAGCCACATCAAGGGGCTGCGCCGCAAGCTCGGGTCGGACCTCATCCGTACGGTGCACGGGGTTGGCTACGCCCTCGAGGTGGAGCGGTGAACGACGACGGCGCCGTCCGTTATGCGCCGGCCGCGACCATGGTCTGGCGTAATCGGGTGAGCCGGGCCTTCGGCTGGTTGCCGCGGCCGCTGGACCCGGTGCGCTCGCTCAAGATGAAGATCATCATGGTGCTGCTGGCGGGCGGCCTGAGCGGTCTCATCTGGTTCTATCTGTGGCTGGGCTGGTTCCCGATCTGGACGGGCGTCACCGCCACCATCATCGGCGTGACGATCGTGCAGTTCCTGGCCCGCGGCATGACGTCGCCGCTGCGCGAGATGACCGCGGCGGCGCGGGCGATGGCCCAGGGCGACTACGACCGGCGGGTGCGGGCCACCGCGGCCGACGAGGTGGGCGAGCTGGCCGCCGCGTTCAACCACATGGCGGCCGACCTGGCCGCGGCCGACCGGCAGCGGCGCGAGCTGATCGCGAACGTCTCGCACGAGCTGCGGACGCCGATCACCGCGCTGCAGGGTCTGCTCGAGAACATCGTCGACGGGGTGGCCAAGGCCGAACCCGAGATGATGCAGACCGCGCTGGCCCAGACCGAGCGGCTCGGCCGGCTGGTCACCGAGCTGCTCGACCTGTCCCGCATCGACGCGGGGGTGGCGCCGCTCAAACGGCACCCGATCGACGTGCCGTCCTTCCTGGACGGTGTGGTGCGCGAGGCCGAGGTCAACGCGGCCGGTTCGGGGCGGGACGTCCGCTTCGAGGTGGCCGCGGCCGAGATCGTCGTCACGGGTGACCGCGAGCGGCTGCATCAGGTGTTCGCCAACCTGCTCGACAACGCGGCCCGGCACAGCCCACCGGGCGGCACTGTGCAGGTCCGGGCCGAGCGCCATGACGACCGGGTGCTGATCGCGGTGGCCGACGAGGGTGAGGGCATCCCGCCCGAGGAGCGCGACCGGGTCTTCGAGCGGTTCACCCGCGGCGAGCGGCCGGGCGGCGGCGGCACCGGGCTGGGGCTGGCGATCGCCCGCTGGGTGGTGCAGCTGCATCACGGCACGATCGCCGCGGTCGACCCCGAGCACCCCGGCTGTCAGATCAATGTGGAACTTCCCCTGATCCGGAAATAACTCCAAAACCGGAATCGAGAGTTGTCATGACGGTAGCCCCTGCCCAAAAAACGACGCCGCCGCCGCTGCACGGGCCCTGGCCGGCCCCCTCGGCCTGGGGGAAGAGCTGGATCGGCCCGGCCCGCCCGGCTTCGCTGCTCACGATCGCGGCCGTGGCCGGAGCCGCCGTCGTGGCCGCGCTCAGCCTTCCGCTCGACAGCACCGGCATCGGCTGGCTGATCACCGCGATCGCCGCCGTGGCCGCGGTGTCGGTGGCCGGCGTCGCGAAGCCCACGAAGGGCCCGAAGCCGCTGGTCCACCGGCCGATCCCGGCGTTGCGGGCCGAGCAGTTCGGCTGGGCCGCGGCCACCGTGGCCCTGCTCGCCGTGGGCACTTTCCGCTCGGCGGGTTGGTTGTTCGCCCTGTGCGTGGTGGTCTCGACCCTGACCGCGACGCTGGCCCTGATCGGCGGCCGCTCGATGCGCAGCATCTTCGTGGCGTACGCGATCCCGGTGGCCGCCGCCTTCCGCGCGGTGCCGTGGCTCGCCCACGGCCTGTCCCGGCCGAACAAGGGCGTCCGCATCGTCGCCACCGCCGGAGTCTCGGTGGGCCTGCTCCTCGCTTTCGGCGGGCTGCTGATCTCGGCCGACAGCACCTTCGCGAACGCGCTCGAACGGCTCGTTCCCGACCTGGGCGTCGACACGATCTTCCGGTGGGTCTTCGTCGGCGGCTTCGTGGCGATGGGCGTCGGCGGGGCCGCGTTCCTGCGGGTCGCGCCGCCCGACATCTCCCGGCTCGACCGCACCGAGGGCCGCAAGGTGCACCGCTGGGAATGGGCCGTCCCGCTCGGCCTGCTGACCGTCCTCTTCGGCCTGTTCGTCGCCGTGCAGGCGGTCACCCTGTTCCGGGGCGACTTCGGCGTGCAGGAGTACGCCGACGAGGCCCGCAGCGGGTTCTGGCAGCTCAGCTGGGTCGTCGGCCTGACCTTGGTGGTGCTCGCGGGTGCGGCCCGGTGGGCGCCGCGGGCCACGCCGGCCGACCGTCTGCTGATCCGCGTCATCCTCGGCGCGCTGACCGCCCTGACCCTGGTGATCGCCGCCACCGCGATCCACCGGATCGTCCTCTACACCGCCGAATACGGCCTGACCCGGCTGCGCCTGCTGGTCTTCTGCTGCGAGCTGTGGTTCGTGTTCGTGCTGCTCCTGGTCTTGATCGCGGGCCGCCGGATCCGGGCCGCGTGGCTGCCCCGGGTGGCCGTCGCGGCCGGTGTGGCCGCCCTGCTCGGCCTGGCCGTGGCCAACCCGGACGGCATGATCGCCGAGCGCAACCTGCGGCCGTCAGGCGACCGTGCGATCGATCTGAGCTATCTCGGCGACCTCTCGCCCGACGCCGTGCCCGCGCTGACCGAGAGCGACCGGCTGACCAACACGCAGCTCATCTGCGTGCTGGGGCGGATGAACACCGGTCCGATGACCATGGCCGACGACTGGCGCAGCTGGAGCGTCGGCCTGGCCCGGGCGCGCGTCCTGATCTCCACCCACGGCAACCCCACATACGACTGCACCCCTTGACATCCGGCCGTCGGCGGCCAGACTCCGGGCATGGCCGCCGACGACGACGTCAAAGCAAAGACAGACGTCAACCCAGAAAGACCAGCCCGTACGCGGGTGGTGCTGGGCGAGGCGGCGGCCCGCAGACGCCCCGCCGACCGGGCCGGCACCGACCTCGCCGAGCAGACACCCATCGGTGAGGCCCTGGTCAAGGGCTTGATGCGGGCCCAACTGGCGCTCGCGTTGCGGCTCGCGCTGGTGGTGGTGACCGGTCTGGGCGCGCTCCCGCTGCTGTTCGCGGTGGCCCCGGGGGTGGGCGGCGTCAAGCTGTTCGGCATCTATCTGCCCTGGCTGCTGCTCGGCCTGTTGTCGTTCCCGTTCCTGATCGGCGTCGGCTGGGCCTACGTGCGCTGGGCGGAACGCAACGAGCAGGATTTCGTCGCGCTGATCCGCCGGCCCGAGCAGTGATGAACCCGTACCTCGTCCCGGGTCTGATCGTCGTGGTGCTGGTGACGGTCGGCATCGGCGTCTACGGCCTGCGGTTCGCCCGCACCACCTCGGATTTCCTGGTCGCGTCGCGCTCGGTCAGCCCGGCCTGGAACGCCGCGGCGATCAGCGGCGAATATCTCTCGGCGGCCTCGTTCCTCGGGGTGGCCGGGCTGATCCTGCGCTACGGCGTCGACGTGCTCTGGTATCCGGTGGGTTTCGCCGCCGGCTATCTGGCCCTGCTGCTGTTCGTGGCCGCGCCGCTGCGCCGGTCGGGCGCCTTCACGCTGCCCGATTTCTGTGAGGTACGCCTCGGTTCACCCCTGCTGCGCCGTTTGGCGAGCGTGTTCGTGGTCTTCATCGGCTGCCTCTACCTCGTGCCGCAGTTGCAGGGGGCCGGGCTCACGTTCACCACGGTCACCGGCGGCTCGTACGCCTGGGGCGCCCTGCTCGTCGGCGTTGTGGTGACCGCCAACGTGGCCCTGGGCGGCATGCGCGCGATCACCTTCGTGCAGGCCTTCCAGTATTGGCTCAAGCTGACCGCGCTGGCCGTCCCGGTGATCTTCCTGGCGCTGCAGTGGCAGTCCGACGGCCGCCCGGCGGTCACGCCCCAGCCCGGAGCGACATTCCCGGTGGCCACCACGGTCGTGCTCGAGCAGGACGCGGTGGTCGACGGCGTCCCCCTGGAGAAGGGCCAGCAGCTCAGTTACGACGCCGGCGCCCCGGTGCCCAAGGTGAGCACTGTGGACGCGAACTTCGGCGCGGACTGGCTGCGTCCCGGCGGCGACGGCAGCCTGTTCGCGACGTATTCGCTGATCCTGGCCACATTTCTGGGCACGATGGGCCTGCCGCATGTGCTCGTCCGGTTCTATACCAACCCCGACGGCGCGTCCGCCCGGCGCACCACGTTGGTGGTCCTCGGTCTGGTCGGCACCTTTTATCTCCTTCCCACCCTGTACGGGGTTCTCGGGCGCATCTATACCCCGCAGCTGCTGATGACCGGTCGCACCGACGCCGTGGTGCTGCTGCTGCCCGAGGCCGCGCTCGGCGGCGGTCATCTCGGCCAGCTGCTCGGCGCCCTGGTCACCGCGGGCGCCCTGGCCGCCTTCCTCTCCACCTCGTCGGGCCTGTTGACCAGCGTGGCCGGGGTGGTCTTCACCGACGTGCTGCGGGCCGGGCGGGGCGGCTCGATCCGCGACTTCCGGCTGGCCACCGTGCTCGCCGCGTCGGTGCCGGTGCTGCTCTCGCTGTACGTCTCCAACATGGACGTCTCGCGCGTGGTCGGCCTGGCCTTCGCGGTCGCCGCCTCCAGCTTCTGCCCGCTGCTGGTGCTCGGCATCTGGTGGCGGCGGCTGACCGACGTCGGCGCGGTGGCCGGGGTGCTGGCCGGCGGGGGCGCCTCGATGGCGGCGGTCCTGATCACCGTGCTCGGCCCGCCCCTCGACGGCTGGCTCGCCGACGCCGTGGGCCAGCCCGCCGCGTGGACCGTTCCGCTGGCGTTCATCGTCATGATCAGCGGCTCGCTGCTGACCAGCAAACGGGTCCCCCGCGACGTCGGCGCGACCATGCTGCGGCTGCACGCGCCCGAGACGCTGCGGGCCTGAAGGCGCCTGATTGCGCTGTTCAAGCCCCACGGGCAGCCGATAGGTTGCACGCATGACGGTGCCGGCTCCACGCGAGGGGGACCAGGCCGCGGCGATGTCGCTCCGCGGGTTGGTCAAGCGATTCGACACCAAGCTGGCGGTCTCCGAGGTCAGCCTCGAGGTGCCCGCCGGCTCCTTCTACGGGTTGCTCGGGCCCAACGGCGCGGGCAAAACCACGACGCTGTCGATGGCCGTCGGCCTGCTGCGGCCCGACGCCGGTCAGGCCGTGCTGCTGGGGTCGGACGTGTGGGCCGATCCGGCCGCGGCCAAGGCCCGGCTCGGGGTGCTGCCCGACGGCGTGCGCCTCTTCGACCGGCTCACGGGCCCCGAGCTGCTGGCCTATCACGGCCTGCTCCGCGGGATGGAGGCGGCGACCGTCGACCAGCGTGCCCGCGAGCTGCTCGACGTGCTCGAGCTCGGCCCCGGCAACCGCACGCTGGTCGTCGACTACTCGGCCGGCATGCGTAAGAAGATCGGGCTCGCCTGCGCGCTGCTGCACGCGCCGCGCCTGCTGGTGCTGGACGAGCCGTTCGAGGCCGTCGACCCGGTCTCGGCCGCCCGCATCCGCGACATCCTGCAGCGCTACGTGGCCGGGGGCGGCACGGTGATCTTCTCGAGTCACGTGATGGAGGTCGTCGAGCGGCTCTGCTCGCACGTGGCGATCCTCTCCGACGGGGTGCTGCGCCTGCACGGCACGCTCGACGCGGTGCGGGGTGACCGGTCGCTGGAAGAGGTCTTCGTGCAGGTCGTCGGCGGCCGGGTCAGCACCGGCTCGGAGCTCGCGTGGCTGTGAGCGCCGGCACGTTTGTCCGGCTCAAGCTGCGACTCATGGTCAACGGCATGCGCGGCCGCCCGTCCCGGGTCGCGCTGTTCGTCCTCGGCGCGGTGATGGCCGGGTTCTTCGCCATCGCGGGCTATGCGCTCTTCGCCATCCCCGGGGTGGCCGGCGACGAGCGGGTGGCCGGACTGATGCTGCAGCTCGGCGGCGCGGCCCTGGTCGTGGGGTGGCTGCTGCTCCCGCTGATCTTCTTCGGGGTCGACGAGTCGCTCGACCCGGCCCGGTTCGCGCTGTTCCCGCTGCGGCGCCGCACCCTGATCACCGGCCTGTTCGCGGCCGCGCTGGCCGGCCTGCCCGCGCTGTCCACACTGGCCGCCACGGCCGGCATGGTCAACACGGTGGCCGACCTGGGCGGCGCGCTCGCGGCCATGGTCCAGCTGGTCGGCATTCTCGGCGGCCTGCTCGTCTGCGTCGCCGTGAGCCGCGCGGTGACCAGCGCGTTCGCCACCGCCCTGCGCTCGCGCCGGTCGCGCGACCTGGCCGTGGTGCTGTTCGCCGTGCTGGCCGCGCTGCTCGGGCCGCTGCAACTGGCACTGCTGGCCGGGGCCGAGCGCGCCGACTGGAACGCGTTCGCCGTGCTGGCCGACGTGCTGGGCTGGACCCCGCTGGCCGCCCCCTACGCGATGGGCATGGACGTGGTCGAGGGCCGCCTCTGGGCCGTACCGCTGCGGCTTTTGATCGTCGCCGCCACGATCGCCGGGCTGCTCAGATGGTGGGGCGCGACGCTGGAGAGCGCGATGGTCGGCACCGAGGGCGGCCGGCGCGCGGGCAGCAACGAGGAGATCACCTCGCCGACCGGTCTGCTGCTGGGCCGCCGGCTGCCGCGCACCCGGTTCGGCGCGCTGGTGGCCCGCGAGAGCCGGTACTGGTGGCGCGAGACCCGGCGCCGGGCCGCGCTGATCACGTTCACCGTGGCCGGGCTCTTCCTGCCGCTGTCGCTCACGGTGAGCGGCGGGCCGGCCGGGCCGATGACGGTCTTCGTGGGGGCGATCGCGGCGATCGCGCTGGCCAACCAGTTCGGGTACGAGGGCAGCGCGTACGCGGCCAATCTGACCGCCGGGGTGCCGGGGCGGGTCGAGATCCACTCCCGGGCCACGGCCCACGCGTTATTCGTGCTGCCGCTGTTGCTGCTGGTCGCCGTCGTGGTGGGCGCGGTGTCGGCCCGGCCCGAGCGGATCGCCGGCGATCTCGGGCTGTTGCTGGCCACGTACGGCGTGGGTCTGGGCTTCGTGCTGCCGATGTCGGTCCGCGCGGCCTATCCGCTGCCCGAGTCGACCAGCCCGTTCGCCGTCTCGTCGGGCGGCGGGATGGCCAAGGGCCTGCTCACGATCGCCGTCATGATCGGCACCCTGGTCGCCACCGCGCCGCTGCAGATCCTGGCGTACACGCTGGGCGGCGTGTGGCTGTGGATCGGACTGCCCGCGGGTGCGGCGTTCGGCTGCGCGGGCTATCTGATCGGCTCGGCAGTGGCCGCCGACTGGCTCGATCGGCGGTCGCCCGAGCTGCTGGCCGCCGTCACCGCTTCTTGACCAGCCCGTCCTTTTTCACAAAGATCACGCGGCGCTCCAGGGCGTCGCCGGACGGGCCGAGCACATAGCCGTCGAGCCACAACCACCCGTCGTACGTGATACGCGGGTCGACCCGGATGACCCGGAAGGTGAGCGCCCGGTCGCCCTGGAACTGCACGCTGGCCGCGCCACCCACGAAGAGCACGTCGCCGGGTTTCGGCAACGGCTCGGCCATCCGCCTGTCCCCCATGTCGCTTCATACGTCCGCGATGACGAAGGGGATTACGCTACCGAGGAATCGTTCGGGCCCCCATGCCCCGAACGCGTCTCACCCGTTGGCCGGATGGAGGCCCTCCCGCCGGACGAAAACACGGCGGCGCTGCACCGCGGAGCCGTCGGCCCCGAGCACATAGCCCTCGAGCCACAACCACCCGTCGTACGTGCTGCGCTGGTCGACCCGGATCAGCCGGAAGGTCAGGGCCCGATCGCCGGCGAACTGCACGCTCGCCTCGTCGCCGATGTGCAGCACCTCGCCGGGTTCCAGCTGCACTTGCTGACGCACGGACGACCCCCTCCGCACAGAAGATAGTTGTTGATCAATCAAGAGGGATAGCTATGTGCACCTTCTGTAACCAAAGTGAGAATGGTGTCCGTGACGATTCATTCGACCGATCCCTTCGCCACACCCGACGAGGAGAAGTCCCCGGTCCGGCGGTTGCGCGGGCGCCTGGCCGCCCCCGTCACGCTCTGGACCGCCGCCGGGCCGGCCGGGCTCACCGTGTCGTCGACGCTGGTCGCCGACGGTGACCCCGGCCGCGTGCTCGGACTGATCGACGACGAGAGCGACTTCTGGGCGGCGGCCGAGCGCAGCGGCCGGTTCGCGGTGGTCACCCTGACCCCGGCCGACCGGCAGCTGGCCGACCGGTTCGCCGGGCTGATGCCCGCGCCGGGCGGCCTGTTCGCCGGCGACGACTGGGCCGACACCGCGTACGGCCCGGTGCCCGCGGGCGCGCGGACGTGGGCGGGCTGCCGGCTCGAGTCCTCCCGGGTCGCCGGCTGGGCGTTGCTGGTCGAGGCGGTGATCGAGACGGTCGAGGCCGGGCCGCCGGCCGATCCCCTGATCCACTATCGCGGTCGATATCGCACGCTGGGCGGTTGACCGCCGCCCCGCTCACCGCAGTCAGACCGCCACTCGGCGCAAGGGCCGACCGGTCGCTCTCGGGCGCCCGGAGTTCTTCATAGGTTGCCGGAAAGTCCGCCCTCACCCCGAAGGTGGTGAACCCCGGTGACTACCGAAGTGCCCTCGTCCTCCACCGAGAGGTATCGGGCCGTCCAAGACTCCGAGGAATTCGGCCGGCTGCGTCATGCCGTACGCAGTTTCGTCTTCCCGATGACGGTCGCGTTCTTCCTCTGGTACGCCCTCTATGTCCTGCTCTCCGCGTACGCCCGCGGCTTCATGGGCGCCAAGATCGTCGGCAACATCAACGTCGCGCTGGTCTTCGGCCTGCTCCAGTTCGTGTCCACGTTCCTGATCGCCTGGTACTACTCGCGCTACGCGGCTCGCAAGATCGACCCGCTGGCCGAGAAGATCCACGCCGACCTCTCCGCCGACTCCTCCTCCACCACCGCCTCCGACGTGAAGAAGGAAGGTGAGTGATGGAGCCGCATCTGTTCGCGGCCGAGGTCTCCACCTCGACCTCCCGCGGTCTCACGATCACGCTGTTCCTGGTCTTCGTGGCGATCACGCTGGCCATCACGATCTGGGCCAGCCGGCAGACCAAGACGGCCACCGACTTCTACGCCGGCGGCCGCCAGTTCTCCGGGTTCCAGAACGGCATGGCCATCGGCGGCGACTACATGTCGGCGGCGTCCTTCCTCGGCATCGCCGGCCTGATCGCCCTGTACGGCTATGACGGCTTCCTCTACTCCATCGGGTTCCTCGTCGCCTGGCTCGTCGCGCTGCTGCTGGTCGCCGAGTATCTGCGCAACTCGGGCCGCTACACGATGGCCGACGTGCTCGCCTTCCGGATGCGCCAGCGCCCGGTCCGTACGGCGGCCAGCGTCTCCACGATCGTGGTCTCGATCTTCTATCTGATCGCCCAGATGGTCGGCGCCGGCGCGCTCGTCTCGCTGCTGCTGGGCATCAAGCCCGGAGCCACGTTCCTCGGCATGGACGCGGACACTGCCAAGGTCGCCACGATCATCCTGGTCGGCGCCCTGATGATCGTCTACGTCATCGTCGGCGGCATGAAGGGCACCACGTACGTCCAGATCGTCAAGGCGTTCATGCTGATGACCGGCGCCCTGCTGATGACGATCCTGGTGCTCGCGCACTACAAGTTCAACCTGTCGCAGCTGCTCGGCGACGCCGCCGCGCAGTCGGGCAAGGGGGACGCCTTCCTCGAGCCGGGCCTGCGCTACGGCATCGAGTCGGCCAGCGCGTCGGCCACCTTCTACAGCAAGATGGACCTGCTCTCGCTGGGCATCGCGCTGGTGCTCGGCACGGCCGGCCTGCCGCACATCCTGACCCGCTTCTACACCGTGCCGACCAGCAAGATCGCCCGCAAGAGCGTGCTCTGGGCGATCGGCATCATCGGCACGTTCTACCTGTTCACCCTGGCCCTCGGCTTCGGCGCGGCGGCCCTGGTGGGCGGCGCGAACATCACCGCGCAGGACAAGGCGGGCAACACGGCGGCGCCGCAGCTGGCCCAGGCGCTCGGCGTCGACTATCTGGGCGGCGACACCGGCGGCGCGGTCCTGCTGGCCATCATCGCGGCGGTCGCGTTCGCCACGATCCTGGCCGTCGTGGCCGGCCTGACCCTGGCCTCGTCGTCGAGCCTCGCGCACGACTTCTACGCCAGCGTGATCAAGCGCGGCAACGCCAACGAGCGCGACGAGGTGCGGGTCGCCCGCATCTCGGCCCTGGTCATCGGCGCGGTCGCGATCGCGCTGTCGATCTTCGCGCAGAGCCTGAACGTGGCCTTCCTGGTCGCGCTCGCGTTCGCGGTGGCGGCCTCGGCCAACCTGCCGGCGATCCTCTACAGCCTGTTCTGGCGGCGCTTCAACACCTCGGGCGCGCTGTGGTCGATCTACGGCGGCCTGATCGCGGCCGTGGTCCTGGTGTTCTTCTCGCCGGTCGTCTCCGGCTCGGCCACCGCCATGTTCCCGGACAGCGACTGGCACTTCTTCCCGCTCTCCAACCCGGGCATCATCTCGATCCCGATCGGCTTCCTGTGCGGCTGGATCGGCACGGTGCTCTCGAAGGAGGACGACACCGCGAAGTACGCCGAGCTCGAGGTCCGGTCGCTCACGGGCCACGGCGCGCACTAAGTCTGGATTAATTCGACATGCGGGCCCGGCCGCCACCGGGCCCGCATTTCTCCTGCTGAGCGTTCTCCCGACTTCGTGCCGTGTCGGTTTGATGGCAGGGCGTTCGGGCGCCGGGTACGTAATCTAGTTTCATGTCAGCGCCTACGTCCCCTTACGGGAGTTCCGGTTCCGGTCGAGCCTCTGTCCCGTCGTCGGGCCGGGCCTCCGCCCGCCCTGCGGGTGCATACCGTGGCAACGCGTCGCCGCAGCGCGACAACTGGCCGCCCCGTGGCGCTGGCGGCGGAGGCGGCGGCACCCCTCCTCCGGGTGACCCCGGCCGCGGCACCTCTTATCGCGGCCGCCGGCCCAAGCCCAAGTGGGGGCGGATCGCCCTGCTGGCCGGTCTGGCCGTCCTGATCATCGCGATCATCGCGGGCATCTCGCTCTACGGCTACGCCTCGGGTCTCGACAAGGACCTCAAGCGCACCGACGCCTTCACCGGCATCAACGCCGACCGGCCGGCCAAGGCCATCGAGGGCGCGCAGAACATGCTGCTGGTGGGCAGCGACTCCCGCGACCCCGACTCGAAGGACGACGGCGCCGGCAAGTGGCGCGCCGACACGCTGATCCTCATGCACATCCCCGAGGACCACAAATCCGCGCAGCTCATCTCGATCCCGCGCGACCTCTGGGTGGTCATCCCCAAGAGCAACGAGGCCGAGTGCGGCGACGGCAGCCGGGCCAAGATCAACGCGGCCTTCGCGTTCGGCGGCCTGCCCCGCGCCGTGCACACGGTCGAGTGCCTGACCGACGTCAAGATCGACCACGTCATGGCGATCGACTTCGGCGGCTTCAAGGAGGTCACCGACGCGCTCGGCGGCGTTGACCTCAAGGTCGAGCAGACCGTCACGTCGATCCACAAGCCGTTCCGGGTGTTCAAGAAGGGCACCATGCACATGAACGGCGAGCAGGCCCTCGACTGGGTGCGGCAGCGCAAGCAGTTCGCCCGGGGTGACTTCGCCCGCATGCAGCACCAGCAGGAGTTCCTCAAGGCGATCATGGACAAGGCGGCCAGCAGCGGCACGATCACCAACCCGGCCAAGCTGAACTCGTTCCTCAAGGCGGTCACCGCGGCCGTCACGGTCGACAACGACTTCTCGCTGACCGACATGGCGGCCGAGATGCGCGGCGTCCGCGGCAACAACTTGACGTTCATCACCAGCCCCAACAAGGGCAGCGACACGATCGACGGCCAGTCCGTGGTGGTCTCGGACAAGGAGAAGGCGCTCGCCCTGTTCAAGGCGGTCGCGGCCGACGACATGGACACGTGGATGGCGGCGAACCTCAAGAAGGGGTCGGACGCCGCGGGCGGCAACTGATCCCCGTACGCTTGGGGTCGTGTTCGGACCCCAAGTACCCAGCGTGACCCCCGCCGAGGTCGGCGACGACGCTTATCTGCTCGACGTGCGCGAGCCCGACGAGTGGACGGCGGGGCACGCTCCCGGCGCCCACCACCTGCCGATGATGGAGATCCCGGCCCGCATGGCCGAGGTCCCGACCGATCGGGAGGTGGTGGTCGTCTGCCGTTCCGGCGGCCGCTCCGGCCAGGTCGTCTCCTATCTGATGGGCAACGGCTGGGACAACGTGCGCAACCTGGACGGCGGCATGCAGTCCTGGGCGTTCGCCGGCCGCGAGGTCGTCAGCGAGAACGGGCAGCAAGCACAAGTTCTGTGAGCGACTACCGCCCGCTCGTCTTCGCCCACCGCGGAGGCGCCGACGCGCTGCCCGAGCACACGCTCGCGGCGTACATGCGCGCTCTCGAGGAGGGCGTGGACGGGCTGGAGTGCGACGTCCGGCTCACCCGCGACGGTCACCTCGTCTGCGTGCACGACGGCAAGCTCGGCCGCACCAGCAACGGCCGCGGCCGGGTCAGCGCCAAGACGCTGGCCGAGCTCGACTCGCTCGACTTCGGCTCCTGGCATCCCGGCTATCCGGTCGACGAGGAGCCGCTGCCCGAGTTCTCCCGGCTGCTGACGCTCGACCGGCTGCTGGCTGCGGTGCGTGACAGCGGGCGACCGGTGAGGCTACTCATCGAGACCAAGCATCCGTCACGGTACGGAGCCGAGGTCGAGCGCCGGCTGGTCAAGCTGCTGCACCGTTACGGCCTCGACGAGCCGAAGCCGGACGATCCCGTCCAGGTGACCGTGATGTCGTTCGCCGCGCTGGCCCTGCGCCGGGTGCGGGCCCAGGCGCCGGCCCTGCCGACGGTCTATCTGATCGAGATCCTGCCGCCCGGGATCGGCCGGGGCCGCCTGCCGTTCGGCGCGCGGATCGCCGGGCCGGGTGCCGCGCTCGTGCGGTCCCGCCCGGGGCTGATCCCGGCCATCCGGGCCGCGGGCCACCAGGCGTACGTCTGGACCGTCAACAACCAGGCGGATCTCGACATGGTGCTCGAGCATCGGGTGGAGGGGGTCATCACCGACCGGCCCCGCTTCGTGCTCGACGCCCTGAGCGCTTTGTGACGTGGGACACTATCCCGCGCCGGAGAAGCGAGGCAGACTCGCAGACATGCCGGAGCACCCCGACTATCCCGCGCTGACGCGTGGGCAGATCGCGGTCCTCGACCGGATCAACGCCGGCGAGGCGGGGCTTCCCGTGCTGCAGCAGATCGTCCGCCTGGCTCAGGAGACGCTGGGCGGCCGCGGCGCCGGCTTCGCGGAATACGCGCCCGACCACGGCCGCATCGTCGCCGCCACCGGGGCCTGCACGCCCGCGCTGGGCCGCCGGGTCGATCGCGCCGACACCCGCCTGCGCGACGGCCGCACGCTGCTCATCCCGCTCGACTCGCTCAACGACGAGTTCGCCAAGCAGGTGCAGGGCGGCGACGTGCAGCGCATGCTGGGCGCGCGCTGCGAGGTCGGCGACACGATCGTGGGCTCGCTGCACGTCTATTTCGGCGAGGGCGACGACGAGCCCGGCCCCGAGCATCACGCCGTCCTCGAGCTGCTGGCGGGTTACGTCGGCCGGCTCTACGCGGCCCGCGACGGCCTCCCGGCGCACAGCGGCGAGCAGGTCCGCCGCCAGGAGAATCGCGATCTCTGGGTGGCGGTGACCAGCCACGAGCTGCGCACCCCGGTCACGGTGATCAAGGGGTACGCCGACACGCTGTCGAACCACTGGGACACGCTGGGCGACGTCGGCCGGCACGAGGCGGTGCGGATCATCAACACCCGCGCCGGCGAGCTGGCCCGGCTGGTCGACCGGCTGCTCTCGGCGGCCAGCGAGGACGGCGACGTCGGCGCCGCCCCGGCCGGCCCGTTCGACCTGACCGAGGCGCTGCGGGGCGCGGTCGAGGAGCTGCCGGCCGACCTCCGCCGCCGGATCGTGCTCGACAACCTGCCCGGTGAGCTGCCCAAGGCGTACGGGGAAAGGGATTCGATCGCGACGATCCTGACCGAGCTGGCCACCAATGCCGAGAAGCACTCGCCGCCGGGGTCGATCGTCGAGCTGTGCGCGGGGGCCGACGCCGAGACGCTGCGGTTCCGGCTGGCCGATCGGGGCGCGGGCATCCGGCCCGAGCACGTCGAGCGGGCCTTCGAGCGCTACTGGCAGGCCGAGGGCGGCGACCGGCGGCATCATCCGGGCGCCGGCCTGGGGCTCTATCTCGTTCGCAGGCTGGTCGAACGGCAGCACGGCTGGGTGTCGCTGCGTCCCCGCGAGGGCGGCGGCACCACGGCGGAGGTCCGTCTGCCGCGTGCTTGAGGCGGGGTGGTGTGTCCTTTTCGGGCCCGTCTCGCCTAGGCTGTCTCGCCGTGAGCAAGCGTCGCAACCAACGCCAGTCCGCACCCAAGCGCGAGAAGGTGCGGGACATCTTCGTGGCCCGGCCGTTCGAGGGCCTGGCCGACGAACCGGAGTGGATCGCGCTGCGCGAGCTGGTGCCCGCCGCCTCGGCGCCGCTGACCCTCCGGCCCGAGATCGTCGAGGAGTACGGGGACCGCTCGATCACCCTGTCGACCGTGCTGCCCATGGCCTGGCCGGCGATGACCCGGCAGGACGGGCGGGTCTTCATCGGCCTGCAGCGCCACGTGCAGTCGGGTGACGTCTCGCGCGACCTGGCGGTGGCGATCCTGAGCGCGCTGCAGACCAAGCCGGGCGACACGGTCTCCGTGCCGGCCCTGCCCGGTGAGGGCCCCCGCCTGCAGGACATTCTGGTCGACGGCCCGCTCGAGATCACCATGCACGAGAGCTTCGAGTACTGGCTGGACGCCGAGCAGGCCGAGGACGCGAACGTGAAGGCGTCACTCGAACGGGCGAACGCGTCGATCTATCCCACGCTGCGGCTGTCCGCGGGGCGGGCGGCGTACTGGTGCCGGGTCGCCCCCGACAAGGGTCACGTGCGCTGGGTGCTGCCCGACGCCGAGGATCGCGCGCTCGACACGCTGGCCCGCCTGTCCGCCGCGGGCGACCTGCGGCTGGGCGAGCAGACCAAGTTCGCCGGCATGTTCCGCGCGCACGGGCTGCTGGTGCCGGTGTGGGACATCCCGGGCGAGCCCGAGGGCGCCGACTGGGAGGCGCCGCTGGCCGACTTCGCCAAGCGTTACGCCGACACGCTCGCCGAGACCGGCCCGCTCGACGCGGACGCCCGGCGCGCCAAGCAAGGCCTGATCGGCCGCCAGCTGACGTTGCGATGATCGACGAACGGTTCGACTCGCAGGAGTTGGACCGGTCTGTCTGGGTGCCGTGGTATTTGCCCCATTGGAGCTCTCGCGCCGCCTCCGCCGCCACGTACGAGGTGGGCGGCGGGGAGCTGCGCCTGAGCATCCCTGTCGACCAGCCGTTGTGGGCCGAGGGCGTGCACGAGACGCCGCTGCGGGTGTCGGGCATCCAGAGCGCGAACTACTCCGGGCCGGTCGGCAGCACGATCGGCGGCCAGCCCTTCCTGCCCGAGCAGCGGGTGCTCGAGGAGCAGGGCGAATTCTGGGGCTACACGCCGGTTCAGGGCGACATCGAGATCCGCATGCGGGGCACGATCACGCCGCGCTCGATGATCGCCTTCTGGCTCTCCGGCATCGAGACCGCGCCCGAGCTGTCCGGTGAGATCTGCGTCATGGAGGTCTTCGGCTCGGCCCCGCAGGCGGTCGGGATGGGGTTGCACCGCTTCCGCGACCCGCGCCTGACCGAGGACTGGGAGGCGGTCACCCTGCCCATCGACGTGTCCGAGTTCCACACGTACGGGGTGAACTGGCGCCCCGGCTCGCTGGCGTTCTCGGTCGACGGCGAGGTGGTCAAGCGGGTCGGCCAAGCCCCCGACTATCCCGTCCAGCTCGAGATCGCCGTCTTCGACTTCCCCGACAAGGCCCACCTGGTCGACGGGCCCGTCCCCGTGCCCGAGCTGGTCGTCTCACACGTCCGCGGCTCGTAGCGGAACCCGTTCGATCGGGCAGCTCATGCAGCGCGGCCCGCCGCGGCCGCTGCCCAGCTCGGAGCCGCTGATCCGGACGACCTCGATGCCGGCCCGTTCGAGCTGGGCGTTGGTCTCGACGTTGCGCTCGTACGCGACGCACAGGCGCGGCGCGATGGCCAGCGTGTTGTTCCCGTCGTCCCACTGCTCGCGCTCGGCCGTGACCGGATCGAGCCCGGTGTCGATGATCCGCAGCCGGTCGATGCCCATCGCCTCGGCCGCCGCCTCCAGGAAGGGCCGCGGCCCCTGAGCGCGCGGCTCGCCGTCGGCGTCCGCGGTCACCGTGTACGCCCGTAGGGTGTCCGCGATGTTGGGATACATCACCACGGCGTCGACGTCGACCATCGTGCACACGGTGTCGAGGTGCATGGTGGCGCGTTCCTGGGCGATCGGCACGGCCAGGATGGTGCGGGCCAGCCCGGCCGCGAAGACCCGGCGGGCCAGCCGCTCGGCGCCGGCCGGGGTGGTGCGCTCGCCGACCCCGATCGCCAGCACCCCGGGCGCCAGCAGCAACACGTCCCCGCCCTCGAGCAGCTCGAGCGCGGGGTCGTAGAGCAGCTCGGTGCCGGCGAACCGCGGGTGGTAGCGATAGATGGCCCGGGTCAGGGTCGTCTCGCGGCTGCGGGCCGGCATGGCCAGGCTGGTCACCGCCACCTGGTCGCCCACCCAGACCGACGAGTCGCGGGTGAACAGCAGGTTGGGCAGCGGGTCGATGACGAAGTCGAGGCGGTCCATCATCTCGTAGACCAGGCCGCCCGGCCCCGGCTTGAGCTCCTCGTGGGCCAGCCCGGCCATCAGCACCCCGGCCAGCCGGCGCGGGTCCTGATCGGCGAGGTAGCGGCCCACACTGTCGCGCAGGGTGTCGCCCAGGCGGCGGTCGGCCAGCACGCCCGCGGTCAGCTCGGCCCGCGCGGCCTCGACGGCCAGCGTCTCGGCCAGCAGGTCACCCAGATAGAGGACCTCGACGTCGCGCTCGCGCAGGGCGGCCGCGAAGGCGTCATGTTCCTCTTGGGCTCGGCTCACCCAGGGAATACCATCGAAGAGCAGACTGTCGTTGTTCCGCGGGGTCAGCCTGGCCAGTTCCGGCCCCGGGCGGTGCAGCAGCACCGTTCGCAGCCGGCCCACCTCACTGTCGACGTTGTGCACCACGAGCCGACGTTAGCCCACTCGTCGATCTCTCGGCACCCGCCCGGCACTCCCCGCTACCGGCCGATGACGTTCTGCCTAGATCATGAGACATCTGTGCACGACCGCGACTCGCCGACTAACTTGGTCTTGAAACTTCTTTCGATCAGGGGACCAGGCGTCGTGATGCACCATCCGCAAAAAGCGCGATGCGTGAATGTCGCATTCACCCCCTCATTCCACTTTCTTGACACACCTACGTCTTGCTTCCGTATGGGGTCGAGCACTTACGGTAGTGAAAAGAGAGCCCGAAGGACCTTTTGCCGGAGGTCGCAGTGACTGTCTTCCCAGCACGCCCTGCTCTTCCCGTCCCACCGAACAGCCAGCGCGTCATCGATCGCCGTATGACCGAGACGCAGGCGCTCGAGGGCCCGGCCCGCCAGTCGCCCGCCGACTGGGCACGCCGGCGCCGCGCCGAGCGTGAAGCCCGCCGCCTCGAGGCCGCCGGTGCCCGCGCGCTGACTCGTCTCGACCGACTCGGACCCAACTGGCACATCGTGGATTGGCCGCGCACCGACGCGTTGGGCTACTACGAGCCCGACCCCGCCGACGACCGCGCCGGATTCCTGGCGATCGGCCCCGGCGGCGTCTACGCGGTGACCGTGGCCGACCACGGCCGCGCCCGCGTGCTCATCG
Organism: Paractinoplanes lichenicola; assembly: GCF_016785085.1. Taxonomy (GTDB): domain Bacteria; phylum Actinomycetota; class Actinomycetes; order Mycobacteriales; family Micromonosporaceae; genus Actinoplanes; species Actinoplanes lichenicola. The sequence goes on along the minus strand of NZ_JAENHO010000019.1, from coordinate 86,894 downwards.
CGGGTGACGTGGTGCAGATCAACGGAAAGCGCCCGCAATACATCGCGGAGGCCCGTCGCGAGGCCCGCCGGGCCAGCAAGGCGCTCTCCGCCGCGGTCGGCCTGGGTGTGCCGGTGACGCCGGTGCTCACCTTCGTCGGATCCGGCGTAATCAGCGTGCACGGCCTGCCCAAGGAAGTGCTCGTCGCCACCGACAAGGAACTCGATCGGCTGCTGATCGCCGGTGGTGCCCGCATCTCGCCGGCCACCGCGGGCAAGCTCTCGGCCGTGGCCAACCACCCCGCGACGTGGGCAAACGCGCCTTATCGGCCGGCCGGCGACTATCGCTGGCACGCCGACGGACAAACGGCCGCTGACAAGCGGACAGCACGCCGGTAACGTTCCTTCCGGTTGTAGTCGACGGCTTGGCCGCCGCGGCGGGTGCTCGGGTCACCGGGCGCGGCCGCGGCGCCGCCGTCGAGCGGCAAGAGCGAGGAGGACCGGGTGGCGCACGTCGAACTCTCACTCTCGGGAGCGTTCGTGCCCCAGGCGCGCACGCCGTCCGAGGCCGAGTTCGTCCCGAGCCTGGAGAGGTGGACGGCGACCGTGGCCGTCGCTCCCGAGCCGTGCCTGATCATCGACACGTCCACGGCGATCGTCGCGGTCTCGGTTTCCGGTGGCGAGCTGCTCGGCGTGGGCAAGCCGCCCGAGGTGATCGGCAAGCCGCTCGGCTCGGTGCTGCACCTGATCGACTTCACGGCGACGGCCGGCGAGCTCGAGGACTCGGACGCCGACAAGATCCCGCCGCTGCTGGCCCTGCGCACCGAGCGCCTCGCGCGCGGGCTGCTGCGGGTGCTGCCGGGCCCGGGCGAGACGCCGCTGACGGTCGACGCGATCGCCACCCCGCTGTTCGACAACGAGCGCGTGGCCGGCTCGATGACGTTCTTCTCCGCCGTGCGCTACTGAGAGCCGACGTGCGCTGCTGAGAGCCGAGCATTACGAGCACGTTTCGGGTTTGTGGTGTTTGACGCACCCCGCGGGCATTGGGCAACCCTGATCCCGAAACGTAGTCTGCCCTCATGCTCGATCTAGATCTGCTACCCGCGGAGTACGCGGTGTGCCGGCTTCCGGCCGGTTCGCCGATCCCTGCTTCGCTGAGCGGGGGTCCGGACGAGAAGAGTGTGATCTCGCTCAGCTGGGACGCCGACGAGTTCTCGATCATCTGCCCGGCCGACCGGGTGCCCCCGGGCGCGGAGGTCGACACCGCCTGGCGCTGCCTGCGGGTGGTCGGCCCGCTCGATCTCGCGCTGACCGGAGTGCTGGCGTCCCTGATCGGGCCGCTGGCCCAGGCGCGCGTCAACATCGTCACCTTTTCGACGTTTTCGACCGATTATCTGCTGGTGCCGACCGTGCGGCTCACCGAGGCGGTCGACACGCTCCTGGCGGCCGGCCACCGGATCGCGTCCTGACCCTGGTCACATCGGGCGTTCCGGGTCTTACCATGTGCGCGTGTCCCCCCGCACACCCCTGATCCTCGCCGCGCTGTCGGGCGCGGCCATGCTGCTGGGCGCGTGCGGCGAGCCGCCGCGGCCGCTGCCCACCTCCCCGCCGTACGCGACCCCCAGCGCGGGCCCGATCTCGATCGGCCCCTCGGACGGGCTCGGCCTGCCCACCGTGCCGACCACCACCTATCCGACGGGGCCGGCTTATCCGACGACACCGGCGTATCCGACCGGCGGTGTCACCACGCTCCCGCCGACGACAGCACCCGTCACCCCCACCGAGACGGTGTCGCCCACACCCCGGCCGTCACCCGCGCCCCGATGCCCGGCGCAGCCCACCGGCCCACAGATCCTGGCCCTGATCAAGGGGTATGCCGGCATCCCGGACAAGCCGATGCGGATCTACGAGGGCCCGTTCTGCTCGGGTCAGTGGTCGTTCGCCACCGTCGAGGTCACCGGCGAGGACGCCGACGATCTCGAACCGCTGATGGTGGTCGCGACCGGCGCCGGCGCCACGCTCACGCTGGTCGCCGCGGGCTCGGACGTCTGCGTGAGCCGGGTCGAGACCACCGCCCCTAGCGGGATTCGAGTGCTGGCCTGCGGCTTCTGAGGCGGCCCGGCCTAGACTCCCCACTATGCCGGGAACGCCACCCACGCGCTTCGTCTACCTCGGGCCGGAAGGCACGTTCACCGAGGCCGCCCTTCGCACCATCCCCGCCGCCGAGCACGGTTTGCGCACTCCGGCGCGCAGCGTGCCCGAGGCGCTCGAGGCCGTTCGCGCGGGTGACGCCGACGCCGCGCTCGTCCCCCTGGAAAACTCCGTGGGCGGCGCCATCCCCGTCACGCTCGACGAACTGGTCACCGGCAGCCCGCTCGTGATCACCCGCGAGGTGGTCATCCCGGTCGAGTTCGTGCTGGCCGCCCGCGCGCTGACCCCGCTCGCCGAGATCCGGTCGATCGCGGCCCACCCGCAGGCCTCGGCCCAGTGCCGCAACTGGCTGATGGCCAACGTGCCCGACGCGGTGATCGTCGATGTGCTCTCCAACGCGACCGCGGCCATCGCCGCGGCCTCCGGCGAGCACGACGCGGCCCTCTGCGCGCCGATCGGGGTGCCCCGCAACGCGCTGACCGTGCTGGCCGAGAAGGTCGCCGACCACGCCGACGCGGTGACCCGGTTCGCGCTGCTGAGCCGGCCCGGCCCGGTCGGCGGCCCGACCGGCGACGACGTCACGTCGCTGGCCGTGTCGATCCGGCACGACCAGGTGGGCGCGCTGCTCGCGGTGCTCACCGAACTGGCCGTACGGGGCATCAACCTGTCCCGCATCGAGTCCCGCCCGACCGGCGTGCAGCTGGGGACGTACGTGTTCTTCCTCGACTGCACCGGCCACGCGGCCGAGCCCAGCCTGGGCGAGGCACTGCAGGGCCTGCGCCGGATCTGCGCCGACGTGCGTTTCCTGGGCAGCTATCCCCGCCACCGGCTGACGCCCGAGGCACCCGTGGCATCCCCACGAGGGCTCTCCAACGCCGACTTCGCCGACTCCGCGGCCTGGCTCGCCCGCCTGCGCCGGGGCGACCTCAGCTAACCCGTCAATTACCGAAGATGTTGCCCAGGATGCCGCCCTCTTGCTGGTTGCCGCCGCCTCCGGTGCCGGCCAGACCGGCCGGGGGCTCCTCGGAGGGCTGGACGACCACGAAGCCCTGACCGGAGAAGCTCATCGTGAACCGCTCGCCGGTGGTGCGGCCCAGCAGCGTGCCCAGGCCGAGCTGCTCGGCGCGGTGATAGCCGGTCTGCAGGCCGGCCGACCAGCAGATCGCCGCCTGCGGGTCGACGTAGGTCGGCTGGTCGACCGTGAGCACGACCGGGGTGCCCTTGGTGGTGACCGCGATCCGCCCGTGCCCGCTGAAGACGCAGTTGAACAGGCCGGCGTTCGACATCATGCCGGCGCCCTGCACCATCTTGATGTCGTAGTTGAGCGAGGAGTCGAAGGCGAGCACGTTGGCGCCGTTGATCGAGAGGGCATCACCCGGCTCGAGGTCGATCAGGTGGATGTCGGCCGCGTTGTCGGCGAGAAAGACGTCACCGTTCCCCCGTACGCGCATCAGCGGCACACCCTCGCCGGTGAGCTTCTGCTTGAGGAACTTGCCGATACCGCCCGAGCCGAGGGCCTCGAACTGCACCTGACCCTGGTAGGCGACCATCGAGCCGACGCGCGCCATGAAGTCGCCGTTCAGCTCGGCCTTGAGCAGCTTGGAGTTCTGGAGCCGGAGTCCGGGCTGGGCCGATTCCTTCTCGAGGTTCTCGGCGGAGAAAAGCTCGCTACGCATGTGGTCAGGGTAGGAGAGCTGCACAAACGCGCTCTCCCCCATTCAGGTAGTTATCAGCCCCAGCCCAGCTCGTGCAGGCGGTGGTCGTCGATGCCGAAGTGGTGGGCGATCTCGTGCACGACCGTGATGGCGACCTCGTCGATCACGTCGGTCTCGGTGTCGCAGACGCGCAGCGTGGGGTTGCGATAGATCGTGATGCGATCGGGCAGCACTCCTGCGTAGTCCCAGCCGCGGTCGGTGAGCGCCGTGCCCTCGTACAGCCCGAGCAGGTCCTCGCCGTCCGGCGGGTCGTCCTCGACGACGATGACCACGTTGTCCATGACCTTCAGGAGCTCGGCGGGCACCTCGTCGAGCGCCTCACCGACCAGGTCCTCGAAGCGTTCCCGACTCATCTCGACCGGCACACGAGCAATTGTGCACCGGCCACCTGAGAGCGGCCGGTGCACGTGGGACGCGGTGGATCAGGAGAGCTTGGCGCTCAGGGTGATCTCGGCGCCCGGCGAGAGCAGGCGGGAGATCGGGCAGTTCGCCTTGGCGTCCTCGGCGATCTTCTGGAACGTGCCGTCGTCGACACCGGGCACGTCGCCGACGGTCTCGAGGTCGATCTTGGTGACGCTGAATCCGGCGTCGGTCTTGTCCATGTGAACCTTGGCGACGGTCTCGACCGAGGTCGGCGTGAAGCCGGCGTCGGCGAGCGCCTTCGAGAAGGCCATCGAGAAGCAGCCGGCGTGCGCGGCGCCGATCAGCTCCTCCGGGTTGGTCCCCTCGCCCTCCTCGAAACGAGACTTGAACGAGTAGTTCCCCTGGATGCCACCCTTGCCGGTCTTGATCGTGCCGGAACCCTCGGTGAGGTTCCCCTGCCAGCGGGCCGAAGCAGAACGAATAGGCATACCTGAACGCTAGTCCATCCGGCGACTGCTGGCCGCTCGACCTGGCACAGGGCACCATGGGGGCCATGCCCTCGCAGCAACAGCCGGCCTCGCCTCAGCAGCCCGTCGAGATCGACGTGACCTCGCCCGAGACCGTGGTCGAGTTCGGCCCCGAGCCGCAGGAACGACGCCGGCGCTGGGACTTCTCGGGTCTGAGCCGCGACGTGCTCGCCGACCGCCGCACGGTGCCGCTGGCCGCCGGCCTGGCCGCGCTGGCCGCGCTCGTCTCGGCGCTGTCCGAGTGGCAGGTCACCGTGGTCGACGCCGACTCGATCGGCAACGCGTCGGGCATCCGCACGGTGCCCAGCGGCCTCGACGACCTCGGCACCCTCGGCATCGGCTATGTGCTCGGCCTGTTCCTGCTCGTGCCGGCGGTGGTGCTGACCCTGTTCGGCCCGCCCGCGGCGCGCCGCGCGTTCCGGCTGGCCGGCCTGAGCGTCGCCGGCACCCTGTTCGGGGTGCTGCTCGCGATCGCGGCCCGGCTGACCTCCGAGAGCTACCTGATCGACCCGATCTATCGCATCGCCTTCGACGGCGCCGAGACCACCCTCTCGTACGGGCGGGGGGTGTGGTGCGCCTTCGCCGCGGTGCTGTTCGCGCTGGCCGCGCTCTACCTCGCCGGGCGGCATCTGGCCGGCGCTCCCACCTCCGAGGACGCGCCCGAGGCCGCCGCGACCGAGTTCGAGCCGGCCGAGGCGGTCTGGTCCTGGCGCCGCCCCGCTCCCGGCCGCGACGAGCAGCCCGACGTCGAGGCGCTCGACCTCACCGTGGCCCCGTCGCAGCCGTTCACGTCGTTCCAGGACGATCGGGATCGCCCGAACTGACCGTCGGGGGATATCCGGGTGCTGACCGGACGGGGCCGCCGGTAGGCTCGACTCTCGTGATTGACCTGCGTCTGCTTCGCGAAGACCCCGACCGGATCCGCGCCAGCCAGCGGCTGCGTGGCGAGTCCACCGAGGCGGTGGACGACCTGTTGCGCGCCGACGAGTCGCGCCGATCGGCCACCCAGCGGTTCGAGGCGCTCCGGGCCGAGCAGCGGTCGCTGAGCAAGCAGGTGCCCAAGGCGTCCGGCGACGAGCGGGTCGCCCTGCTCGCCCGCACCAAGGAGCTGGCGGCCGAGGTCAAGGCGGCCGAGGCCGAGACCACGACGGCCGACGAGGCGCTGCGCGCGGCCCACCTCGCGGTGTCGAACGTCGTGCAGGACGGCGTGCCGCCCGGCGGCGAGGACGACTTCGTCGTGCTGCGCGAGGTCGGCGACAAGCCACAGCTCGACGACCCGAAGGATCACCTCGAGATCGGCGAGGCGCTGCGGGCGATCGACACCGAGCGCGGCGCGAAGGTCTCGGGCTCGCGGTTCTACTTCCTCACCGGTGTCGGCGCGCTGCTCCAGCTGGGCCTGCTGCAGATGGCGATCGCCCAGGCGGTCGAGCACGGGTTCATCCCGTCGATCACGCCGTCGCTGGTCAAGCCGGAGTCGATGGAGGGCACCGGCTTCCTCGGCGCCCACGCGAGCGAGGTCTACCGGCTCGAGGCGGACGACCTCTATCTGGTCGGCACGTCGGAGGTGGCGCTGGCGGCCTACCACTCCAACGAGATCATCGATCTGGCCGCGGGGCCGGAGCGGTTCGCCGGCTGGTCGTCCTGCTATCGGCGCGAGGCCGGGTCGTACGGCAAGGACGTGCGCGGCATCCTGCGGGTGCACCAGTTCGACAAGGTCGAGATGTTCTCGTTCTGCAAGCCGGAGGACGCGGCCGCCGAGCACCTGCGCCTGCTCGCGATGGAGGAGGAGATGCTGGCCAAGGTCGAGATCCCCTATCGGGTGATCGACGTGGCCGGCGGCGACCTCGGTTCCAGCGCCTCGCGCAAATACGACTGCGAGGCGTGGGTGCCGTCGCAGGGCCGCTATCGCGAGGTCACCTCGACGTCGAACTGCACGACGTTCCAGGCGCGGCGGCTCAACATCCGCTATCGCGACGCCGACGGCAAGCCGCAGACCGCGGCCACGCTCAACGGCACGCTCGCGACCACCCGCTGGCTGATTCCGATCCTCGAAAATCACCAGCAGCCCGACGGTTCTGTACGGGTTCCGAAAGCGCTGCAACCGTACGTTGGCGGACGCGACATCTTGGAGCCCGCACGCTAACTGTCAATACACCCGTCGGCTACCAGAAGTCATAGCCGCTGGTAGTCGCACGGGTGTACCGTTCTCCTTCCGCCCTCCGCGGGGGTTCGCAAAACCCTCGGAGGTTTCCATGGTCAAGCCTGGTCTCCCCAAGCTCATCGCGACCGATCTTGACGGCACTCTGGTGCGCAACGACGACACCGTGTCCGCGTATACCCACGAGGTGCTCGACCGGGTCCGGGCCGCCGGCATCCGGGTCGTCGGCGCCACCGGCCGCGGCCCGCGGCTGACCACCCTCACCCGCAACGACATCCGGGACGCGGACTTCCTGGTCATGGCCCAGGGCGGCTGGGTGCTCGACCAGGCCGAGTCGACGTATCTGCTGCAGTCGCGGCTGCCCGGCGCGACGCTCGAGCGGGTGCTGACCGAGCTCGAGGCCGAGGTCGGCGAGCTGTCGGTGATGGTCGAGGCGCTGGAGCACGACGACTCGCCGCTCTGGGGCGACTACGACCCCACCTGGCGCTACCCGGTGACCGTGGAGCGCCGCAGCCGCGCCGAGTGCTGCACGTCCGACGTGATCAAGGCGTTCGCGCGCTCCTTCGCGTACGACGTCGACGACCTGCTCGCCGTGGCCCGCCGGATCGTCCCGCCCGAGGTGGCATCCGTCACCCAGGCCGGGCTCAACTACGTCGAGATCTGCCCGGCGAACGTGGACAAAGGCACCGGGCTGGCGGTGGTCGCCGAGGCGGTCGGGGTCGACCCGGCCGACGTGTTGGTCTTCGGTGACATGCCCAATGACCTGCCGATGTTCGCGTGGGCGGGGTGGGGCCGGGTGGCCGTCGGCAACGCGCACGCCGAGCTGCGGGCGGTCGCCGACGACGTGACGCTGACCAACGACGAGGACGGCGTGGCGGTCTATCTCGACCGGCTACTGTCGAGGTGATGGCCACCCCTTACAAGCTCGTCGCCAGCGACATCGACGGCACCCTGATCCGTACGGACGGCACGCTGAGCAAGCGCACCATCGAGGTGCTCGACGCTCTTCCGGTGCCGTTCGTGGTCGTCACGGGCCGGCCCGTGCGGTGGCTGCACCAGCTCTTCGCGCAGATGGCGGCGCCGGTCCCCGCGATCTGCGCGAACGGCGCCGTGATCTACGACGCCGAGCGCGACGAGGTGCTGCGGGCCGACCCGATCTCGGTCGAGCTGCTGCTCGACGTCAGCAAGCGGCTGCGCGAGGCCGTGCCCGACGTCGCGCTGGCCGTGGAGGTCGAGGACGGCCGCTCCTTCTGGTACGAGGAGGCCTGGCCGGTGCGCTGGGAGTCCGACACCCAGGCCGTACGGGTGCTGGCCACCCCGGAGGAGCTGACCTCGGTGCCGGCTGTGAAGCTGCTCGCTCGCTCGGCCAACCACCAGGCGGACGAGTTCTACGAGCTGGTCAGCCGCACGCTGGGCGATATCGCCACGACCACGCACTCGTCGTCGAGCGCCCTGGTCGAGATCAGCGCGGCCGGCGTCACCAAGGCGGCCGGTCTGGCCTGGCACTGCGAGCGTTACGGCGTCGACAAATCCGAGGTGGTGGCGTTCGGCGACATGCCCAACGACATCCCGCTGCTGGCCTGGGCGGGCCACTCGGTCGCGATGGGCAACGCTCACCCCGCCCTCAAGAAGGTGGCCGACGAGATCGGGCCGACCAACGACGAGGACGGGGTCGCGCGTTACCTCGCGGACCTCTACGACATCTAGAGATATTGACCGGTGCGGCCGCCCTCGCCGCCGTCGCGCGGGGTGGGCATGCCGGGGATCGCGCCCATCGGCAGGGCGGGCCGGCCGCCGTTGCCGCCGCGCATCTGCTCGAGCTGGAGCCGGGCGGCCATCTGCTGGGCGACCAGGGCGGCCTGGATGCCGTGGAAGAGGCCCTCGAGCCAGCCGACGAGCTGGGCCTGCGCGATGCGCAGCTCGGCCTCGCTGGGCGGGGTCTCACCCTCGAAGGGCAGCGAGAGCCGCTCCAGCTCCTCGCGCAGCTCGGGGGCGAGACCGTCCTCGAGCTCGGTGATGGAACGCTGGTGGATCTCGCGGAGCCGGCCCCGGCTGGCCTCGTCGAGCGGAGCCGCGCGGACCTCCTCGAGCAGCTGCTTGATCATGCTGCCGATCCGCATGACCTTGGCCGGCTGTTCGATCAGGTTGCCGGGCTCCTCCGGGTTGACCGTCCCGTCGGCGTCGATCGTGCCCATCGGCCGCCCGTCCGGGCCGACCACGATGACGGAGCCGTCTTCCTGCTTCTCCGCGGTGCGCTGTTCGTCGGTCATGCGGACCATCTTCCCGCACGGCCACCAATGATTCGTCAGCGCCCATGCCGTTGTTCGCGTGTCTGCCGTCACGACTGTTCGGGGCCGCGGCCGTCCGCTTGAGTCTTTTACCCCCGCAGTTCGGCCACCGCGCACTTCACGCTGCCGCCGCCGCGCTTGAGCTCGGACAGGTCGACGTGGACGGGCAGATAGCCGGCCGCCCGCAGCTTGTCGCCCATGGCCATGGCCTCGGTGTTGAGGATCACGTGCCGGCCGTCGCTGACCAGGTTGAGCCCGAACGCCTCGGCGTCGGCGCGATCGGCGTGCACCGCGTCCGGGAAGAGCTGGGCCAGCACCCGCTGCGAGGCGGCCGAGAACGCGCCCGGGTAGTAGGTGACGTTGCGGTCGTCGAGGGCGGCCAGCGCGGTGTCCAGGTGATAGAAGGCCGGGTCGACCAGGCGCAGCGAGACCACCGGGCGGCCGAGCACCTCCTGCGCCTCGGCGTGCGCGGCCGGGTCGGTGCGGAAGCCGTAGCCGGCGAGAACCATTCCCCCGTACGCCGCGGGAAGGTACGCGAAGTCGCCCTCGCCCTCGTTGATGTGCTGCGGCCCGGCGAAGCTCCAGCCCTGGGTCGCGTAGAACTCGCGGTGCGCGTCGGCCTCGGCGCTGCGCTCGGCGTGGCGGAACCGGGCGCCGTAGACCGTGCCGTCGACCGAGAACGCCCCGTTGGCGGCGTAGACCATGTCGGGCAGACCGGCCACGGCGTCCAGCACGTGCACCTGATGACCGAGGTCGCCCAGGGTGTCGCGGAGGATCTCCCACTGCTTGAGCGCCAGGACGGCGTCGACCGGCACCGTCGTGTCCATCCACGGGTTGATGGCGTACTCGACCGTGAAATGCTTCGGGGGACACATGAGATATGTCCGGTTTCGCGGCAGGCGCTCGGTGTGGTTCACGAGTTAGAGCGTAGGTAGGCTGCGATGCACGAAACAGCCATAAATCTTGTCCGTTGGGGGCGAATCGTTGCAACTGGACGCCGTAGACCAGCGAATCGTTGCGCTGCTGATGGCCGACGCGCGATCCTCGTACGCCGAGATCGGCGCGAAGGTCTCGCTGTCCGCTCCCGCTGTCAAGCGCCGCGTCGACCGGCTTCGATCCCGCGGGGTGATCAAGGGGTTCACGACCGTCGTCGACCCGGCCGCCGTGGGGTGGACGACCGAGGCGTTCGTCGAGCTCTTCTGCACCGGGCGCACCACTCCGGCCCAGATCACGGTGGCCACCCGGCGGCATCCCGAGGTCGTCGGGGCGTACACGGTCTCCGGTCAGGCCGACGCCCTCGTGCACCTGCGGGCGGCCGACATCGGGCATCTCGAACAGGCCTTGGAACGGCTGCGGGCCGAGCCGTTCGTCACCTCGACGCGCAGCATGATCGTCCTGTCCCGGTTGGTCGAGACCCCCACGCCGGTTCCCGCCCCGGAGTAGCGAGGGGAACCGGGCCGCGGGCCGGCGCGTCCAACCGGACATGTCGCGTCGATCCTGGCTCTGGTCCGCGCTCGCGGTTCTGCCGCTGGCGGGCTGCACGGCGTCCGCTCCTTCCGCGTCGCCGCCCGCGCCCGCCCCACCCCTGAAACTTGTCGCCTTCGACTCGTGCGCCCAGCTCGAGAAGGAGTTGCGCGCCGCCGCCGAGCTGAGCAGCACGGCCGAGCGGGGCAGCGCCCGTCTCGCGGTGCCCGACAACGCCCGCGCCGCCGACTCGGTGGCCGGTCCCGCGCATTCGGGCACCAACGTGCACGAGGCCGGCGTCGACGAGCCCGACATCGTCAAGACCGACGGCAAGCGCATCGTCACCATTTCCGGCGGCGTGCTGCGCGTGGTCGACACGGCCTCCCGTACGCAGGTCGGGCGGCTCGAGCTCGGCGTCCAGGCGTACGGGGAACCGACTTTGCTTCTCGCCGGCGACCGCGCGCTGGTGCTGGCGGACGGCGGCGGCGGCCCGATGCTGCGCGAGGACTCGCGGATGATGCGTCCGACGAGCGGCCGCTCCGAGGTGCTGCTGATCGACCTCGCCGCCGCCCAGCCCCGCCTGATCAGCCGCTATCGGGGCGACGGCCGCATCATCGACGCCCGCCAGCAGGGCAGCACGGCCCGGGTCGTGCTCAGCAGCGGGCCGGAGTTCCGGCTCCCGTTCCGCGGCGACACCGTGCCCGAAAATGTGATGCAGGACGACCGGAACGCCATCGCGGCCACCCCGGTCGACGCCTGGCTGCCCGACTGGGAGATCACCACCGGCGGCACGACCACCAAGGGGCAGCTCGACTGCGCGGCGGTGAGCCGGCCGGAGTCGTTCTCGGGCATGACGATGCTGCGGGTGCTCTCGTTCGACCTGAGCGCGGCCGAGCTCGACGCCGGCGATCCGGTCGCGATGGTCGCCGACGGGGACGCCGTCTACGGCACGAGCGACAGCCTCTATGTCGCGAACAACGAGACCTGGCGGTTCAACACGGCCGCCTCCGGCACGTCGCGGGTCGCCCCGCCCGACGGCACCGACATCTACCGCTTCAGCCTGCCGCCGGTCGGCAAGCCCGCGTACGTGGCCTCGGGCAAGGTCCCCGGCCATCTGCTCAATCAATACTCGATGTCCGCCTGGGAGGGGCACCTGCGGGTGGCCACGACCAGTTGGAAGGACGACGCCTCGGCGGTGCGGGTGCTGGCCGAGCGGGACGGCAAGCTGGTCGAGGTGGGCGCGGCCGAGGGCCTGGGCAAGGGCGAGCGCATCTACTCCGTACGGTTCATCGGCCCCCGCGGCTACGTGGTGACCTTCCGGCAGACCGACCCGCTCTACAGCCTCGACCTGTCCGACCCCGCGAAGCCCCGGGTCACCGGCGAGCTGAAGATCAACGGCTTCTCGTCGCACCTGCAGCCGGTCGGCGAGAACCGGCTGATCGGCATCGGGCAGGAGGCGGACGACCAGGGCCGGCCCCTGGGCCTGCAGGTGTCGCTGTTCGACGTGACCGACCCGGCCGCCCCCAAGCGGCTCGACCAGCATGTGGTGGCGGGCGGGCAGTCCGAGGCCGAGGCCGACCCGCACGCGATCCTCTGGTGGCCGGCGACGAACCTGCTGGTGCTGCCGGTGGACGACGCGGCGCTCACGCTGCGGGTGACCGGCGACCGGCTGGGCGGCGACACCAGGCTCGCCCCGGCCGCCGCCTCGGCCGGGCCCGTGCGCCGCGCCGTGGTCGTCGGCGACGTGCTCTGGTCGATCACCGGCGAGGGTCTGCTCGCCACCAATGCGTCCACCCTGGACCGCGTCGCCTGGGTGGATATGAGGTAGTCCGTGACGCCGTAACAGGGCTTGCCCGCATCGGTCCGCCTCAGCCCCGCGTGGCCGGCACGACAGCCCTGCCGAGCCGCCCGGTTCCGTCCGCCCCGACGGACCGGGTGGCTTTGGGCGCTACAGATACATGCCCGTGCGGTGCTCGTCGGCCGGGGCCTTGGCCGGGGACGGCTTGTCGCCCTCGCCGAAGAACCGCTTGCCGCCGAACTCGCCGTGCAACCGGTCGTCGAGCTCGTCGGCCAGGCCGGTCATGACCTGCACGGCCAGCATCAGGTGGGTGGCCTGGAAGTTGCGCCCGAAGACCGGGATGGACGCCCACACCGTGTCTTGCGCGCAATAGAGCCGGCCGATCGGCATCCGGTTGGTCAGCTCGGACAGCTTCACGTAGAGCTGCTCGGTCGGCTCGACCTCGGTCAGGATCGGCGAGAAGACGTCGACCAGCGGCGGATTTTCCCGCACCCGGACGAAGACCATCGCCGACCCGGCCCGAATGCCGATGTCGCCGTCCGCATCCACCTGCAGCTGGTCGGTGGCGGTCTTGGACATGGTCGCGACCACCGTGCGGACCCGCTCCTCGAGCGGGACGACCTCGTCGGCCGCGTCGGCCAGGGCCGCCGACAGCGCACCGTCGTCGTCGAGGTCGTCGAGGTTGAGGTCGCCGTCGATGCTCGGCTCGTGCCGGGCGGTGGCCAGCGGCGCCGCCTCGATCGGCTCGTCGTTCTCGTCGTGCACGAGGTAGACCAGGAACGCCGGGTGCGGCGCGCCGTAGACGTCGCGCATGGTGCGCGCGACCACGGTGGCGAGCCGCTTCGAGCTGTCCTGAGTGGAGCTGAGGCCGAACGAGTCGCCCGAGCCGGCCAGCACCCCGGGGGGCGACCAGCCGAGCGCGACCAGGTCGGCGATCGAGGCGCGATCCATCCGATAGCCCTCGGGCAAGCCCGCGTTGCCGATCGCCAGCGCCTCGACCACGCCGCCCTCCAGCACACGGATGCTGACCGAATAGACGGCCATGCCGGTGCCGGAGGCGGTCGGATCGAGGGTCAGGTCGATGTGGGCTCCCGGCGCGAGCGTCGGCAGCAGGTCTGCCAGGGCTCGCGCGAACTCACGCCATGCCTCGCCGACCTTGGCCCGAAGATCGGCCGTGGTCGGCTCGTCGAGGAGCACACCCTCGTTGGTCTCGCCGCCCTCGGCGCTCTCTGCCGTCATGATCGTCACCTCCGCTCCCGCCACCCTATCGAGCCGTGTCCGCCCGCTCTCCCCCTCTCTCAGGAGATGGGCGATTCCTCCCCCACGTTCGCCTCGCTGGGCCAGTCGAGGGCGAGGTCGCTCAGCTTGTCGGCGAGCGCGGACGGGTCGGCGCCCCGGCCCGCGGCCAAGCCCAGCAGGTATGCGGTAACCGGCGCCCCCGGGCGCACCACGCCATGGGCCACGTCGCGGGCGAGATCCAGCACTGTTTGGACGGGGACGTCGGCGGGATCGATGCCCGCCTCCCCTGCGGCGGCGATCAGCCAGGCGTCGAGCTCGTTCATCGTCGTCATATCCCGTCGGCTCATGCTGCGAATTTCCCGCCATCTTTCCTGCTGCCGACCGAGTTGATCATCGTGTTTCCGGCCACTACAAGTGGATCAACGTGCCCATTCTTCGGCGGTGCGCAAGTCGTCGTCGGTGTCGCAGTCGAACCACGGCGGCGGGCCCGGGCGGCGCCACGAGACCTCGGCCACTCGCAAATGGTTCATCAGGTCACGAACCGAGGCGCCGTCGAGGCTGCCGCGCTCCTCGGCCAGCTGATTGACCGCCTCGCGCAGCGCCGCCGTGCGCCAGACGCCGCAGAGCATCTGCCGCCGGCCCTCGGCGTCGCGATAGACCGCGCCCTGCATCGGCACCGACTCGGCGGTCAGCCGCAGCACATCGATCGCCTCACCGGTGAGCAGCGGCAGGTCGGCCGCGAGCAGCGCCGTGTAGGTCACCGTGTCGGGCACCAGCGCGAGACCCGCCGCGGTGGCCGCCACCGGGCCGCTGCCGGGCGGATCCTCCCTGGTGGAATGCACCGGCACGGGCAGATCGGGCGGGACCTTGCCGACGACGATGCGGGGGTCGGCGTCGTGCACCGCGGCCAGCACGCGAGTCAGCATCGACTGACCGGCCACGGGCAGGGTCGGCTTGTCCGCGCCACCCATTCGCCGCGCAGCTCCGCCGGCCAGCACCACCGCCGCAAATCCCCCCACGTACGTACCGTATCCCGACCGCGTGTCGAGCGTGAGCGCGCGCTCAGTAACCAGACGTGGATCACTCCCGTCCCGGCGGTCCCACGGGCCTACTCTCGATGCATGGCGAGGACGATGACCCGGCGGCCAGTTGTAAAGATCAACCTCGACGCGGCCGGTGACCCGCGGCGCCGGCCCGACGACCTCGCCGCCGAGGAGCCGCTGGAGATCCGGGTGCGCAAGGCCCCGCTCGCGGTCACCATGCGCACCCCCGGGCACGACATCGACCTGGCCATGGGCTTCCTGCTGACCGAGGGCGTGATCGGCCACGCCGACGACGTGGTCACCGCCCAGCTCTGCGCGGGCACGGACACCCCGAACACGTACAACGTGGTCGACGTGGTGCTCGGCGCCGACGTGCCGCCGCCGGTGACCGACCCGAGCCGCAACTTCTACACGACCAGCTCGTGCGGGGTGTGCGGCAAGGCCAGCATCGACGCCGTCCGCACCCGGTCGCGCTTCGACGTCGCGGGCGACCCGCTCCGCGTCCCGGCCACCACCCTGGCCGAGCTGCCCGACCGCCTGCGCGCGGCCCAGCGCACCTTCGACCGTACGGGTGGGCTGCACGCGGCCGGGCTGTTCACCGCGGGCGGCGAGCTGCTGGTGCTGCGCGAGGACGTGGGCCGGCACAACGCGGTCGACAAGGTGATCGGGTGGGCGCTGCGCGAGGGCCGGCTGCCGCTGACCGGGCACCTGCTGCTGGTCTCGGGGCGGGCCAGCTTCGAGCTCACCCAGAAGGCCTGGATGGCCGGCCTGCCGCTGCTCGCGGCCGTGTCGGCGCCGAGCACGCTGGCCGCCGAGCTCGCCGACGAGGCCGGCATGACGCTGGTCGGCTTCCTGCGCGGCCCGAGCATGAACGTCTACTCCGGCGCCGAACGCGTGACCGTCTGACCTGCTCACCGGGAATCCTCGGGCCCGGCCTGGACGGCCTCGAACAGCTCGTCGACCAGCTCGTGGCTGACCCCGGCGGCGATCAGACGGTCGAGCGCCCACGAGAAGCGGTGCGCCGGGTTGTGCAGCAGGGCCCGGTCGAGCGCGACCCGGGCCAGTGGGCCGAGCTCGGCCCGCCACGCCGAATACGCCAGCAGGGCCGCCGCCGGGGCGACCCAGATCGGCTCCACCCGGCGCGTCACCTCGGTCCACAGGGCGACCCGCCAGTACTCCTCGCGGGTGCGCTCGACGGCGAAGTTGAACACCACCGGGTCGGCCAGCAGCACCCCCAGCAGGGCGGTTTCCTTCAGGGTCAGCGTCGAGCCGGAGCTGTACCGCTGCTCGGCCAGCTGAACGAGAAGACGGCCGGTCCACTCGATCCCCTCGGGCGGGCCGGAGCCCCGGGAACAGATCTCCGCGGTCAGCGCCCGCATCTGTTCCCGCTGCTCGCCTTCGACGCCCGCGACCTGCGCCACCAGGTCCTTCCGATTCGGCAGCGCGACTTGGCCCTGATAGACGGCGGCGGCGGCGATCGGCGAATGCGGCGAGGGCACCGGATTGCCGTCGGGCGGGCAGCAGTGCGGCTTGGTGCAGTCGTACGACCACCAGCGCCCGGCGGTTACGCGCACCCGATCCAGAACCCGGACACCGTGGCGCCGGAGATCGTCGGAGAACCTCCGCACCGTGCGGTCGACCGGATCGGGCGGCCCGAACCCCAGGACCGACACCGCCTCCACCTCGTGAGCGGCGATCAGCGGCGCTGTCGCATCGGCGACGTCGTCCGGCGCCACCAAGTCATGCCGCGCGGCGAAGTGCACCGCCGAGCCGACCGTGCCGATCACCACGACGCAGTCGGACGGGTGGAAGCCGAGCAGATAGGGCGTGATGGCGATGAGGTCGGCGGTGTTCCGGACGGTGATCCGGCAGTCGGGTTTCATGCCGGGCAGAGTGGCCCTCGAGGCGGCCCCGCCGCTCGGCCTCGGCCCGGCCTGTGGACGACACGCCGGGTTGTCCACCGGCCCGATTCACGGGCCCGCAGGTCGGAGCGTTCCTACGACCGGAACTGAAGCTCGTGCAGCTCCAGGCTGTCGTGCTGGCGGTCCGGCTCCGAGCTCTTCAGGTCGAGGGTCAGCTCGATCGACGAGACCACGTCGTACCCCGCCGCGTGCAGGCTGCGGATCGCCTCCACGTTGCGCGACTCGGGCGAGATCGTCAGGGAGGTCATGCTGCGGCGGCGGGCCTCGTTGGCCACGTGACGCAGCAGCTTGCGGCCCACGCCCTTGTGCCGGTGCGAGATCGTCACGACGATCGGCTCGACCTCGCCCCCGCGCCCGCGGATCACGAGCCCGACCAGGCCGATCACCCCGTCGTCGGCATGGTCGGCGACCCACAGGCCGCCCAGGTCGAGCCGGGTGAGGTATTCCTCGAACCCCTCGCCGCCGTCCTGATCGGGCACCCCGTACATCTGATTGTGCTGATTTGTCAGCTCGGCCCACAGGCGACGACCCGCGGAGTGGTCACTCGGACGGTACGAACGCACTGTGACAGGGCTCATGCCGACATTTTGACTCCGATTTCGGGCATCCGTAAGCCGAAGCGCAAGATAAGCCCGTGGACCAGGCGTACTTGCGCGCGCACCCCGAGCACCTCCCGACATTTCTCACCCACCAGCGCATCCGTGAAACACCGGTGGGCGGCGGGAGTGTGTCCTCGGCCAGCCGGCTCACGCTCGACGACGGCACCTCGATCTTCGCCAAGATTTGGCCGTCGACCTCGGGCGAACCGCCGACCGGTTTCTTCACGGCCGAGGCGTCCGGCCTGGCCTGGCTGCGGGCCGCCGGGGTCCCGGCGCCGGAGGTCATCGTCGCGCTGCCCACGATGATCGCGACCGAGTGGATCGAGCCGGGTGAGCCGACCCGGGCCGCCGCGGAGCAGCTGGGGCGCGACCTGGCCGAGCTGCACCGCTCCGGCGCCGACACGTTCGGGGCGCCGTGGATCGGTTACATCGGCCCGCTCCCGCTCGACAACACCCCGGCGACCGGGCCGTGGAGCACCTGGTTCGCCGAGCGGCGGCTGCTGCCCTATCTGCGGGCCTCGGCCGATCGCGGCGCCCTGACCAGCACCGAGATCACGCTGGTCGAGCAGATCATCAACACCCTTCCCGCGTACGGCGGTGACGAGGCACCCAGTCGCACGCACGGCGACCTCTGGCCCGGGAACGTGCTCTGGGCCGCCGACGGCCGGGCCCGGCTCGTCGACCCGGCCGCGCAGGGCGGTCACCGCGAGACCGACCTCGCCCAACTGGCCCTCTTCGGCGGAGCGCCCTACCTGTCGACGATCCTCACCGCGTACGGGGAAGTGTTTCCGCTTGCCGACGGATGGCGGGCCCGCGTGCCGCTGCACCAACTGCATTTGTTGCTCGTGCACACGGCGGCGTTCGGCGGCAGCTATCGCGCGGACGTGCATGCGGCTGCGCTGTCCACCCTGCGCGGCGTGTGATCCCCGTTCTTCGCCAGGGGTCATCGGCCGATTCAGCGGCTAGATTCGATCTGTGAGTACTGTGATCCCGCTCGCCGACCGGTTCGGGCGGGTGGCGACCGATCTGCGCGTGTCGCTGACCGATCGCTGCAACCTGCGCTGCACCTACTGCATGCCCGAAGAGGGCTTGGCGTGGATGCCGCGCGAGCAGCAGCTCACCGACGACGAGGTGGGCCGGCTGATCCGGATCGCGGTCGAGATGCTCGGCGTCCGGGACGTGCGCTTCACCGGCGGCGAACCGCTCCTGCGGCGGGGCCTGGTCGGCATCGTGCGGGCCGCGGCCTCGCTGTCACCCCGGCCCGACCTCATGCTCACGACTAACGGGATCGGGCTCGAACGGCTGGCCGGGCCCCTGCGCGAGGCCGGGCTCGACCGGGTCAACGTCTCGCTCGACACCCTCGACCCCGTACGGTTCCAGGCCCTGACCCGGCGCGACCGGCTCGACGACGTGCTCCGCGGGCTGGCCGCCGCGGCCGCGGCCGGGCTCACTCCCGTGAAAATCAATACGGTCCTGATGCGCGGGATCAACGATGACGAGGCCCCCGCGCTGCTGCGGTTCGCGCTCGATCATGGTTATCAGCTGCGCTTCATCGAGCAGATGCCGCTCGACGCCCAGCACCAGTGGGACAGGCACACCATGGTCACGGCCGATGAGATCCTGGCGTCCCTTTCCCCGTACGGGCTGCTGCCGGATTTGGTTTCACGTGGAACGGCGCCCGCGGAGACCTGGCTCGTGCCCGGCCATGTCGACGCCGCCGGCGAACCGGCCCGGGTCGGCGTCATCGGCAGCGTGACCAGGCCGTTCTGCGGCGACTGCGACCGCACCCGCCTGACCGCCGACGGCCAGGTGCGCGACTGCTTGTTCGCTCGCGAGGAAAGCGATCTTCGCAAACTGCTGCGTGATGGTGCTCCTGACGCCGAGGTGGCCGAGGCTTGGCGGGTCGCCATGAGCGGCAAACGGGCCGGCCACGGCATCGACGACCCTGCGTTCCTCCAGCCCACCCGGCCTATGTCTGCCATTGGCGGTTGAGGTGATCGTGCGTTCCGCACCGACCGCCGAGGTCATTGGGCGAGCGTTACCCATCGTCGCGGTCCCCAGGACTGCGCCACCTACCGTGGCCACCACGACGTCACCACCGACCGCCGCAGCCACCACGACAGCACCACCTATCGCCACGACCGCTGGACGAGCGCTACCCACCACCACAATCGCCAGGAAAGCGCCACCAGTCGCGGCCACCACGACGGCACCACCCACCGCCACGGTCGCTCGGCGGACAATACTCACCACCGCGGTCATCAGAACAGCGCCACCGACCACCGCGAGCGCCACGACCGCACCACCCACCACCACGACCGCTAGACGAGCTCTACCCACCACCACGACCGCTGGACGAGCGCTACCCATCACCACGATCGCCAGGACGGCGCCACCGACCGCCGCGATCGCCACGACGCCGTCACCCACCGCCACGGTCGCTCGATGGGCACTACCCACCATCGCGGTCATCAGAGCAGCGCCACCAACCGCCGCGATCGCCACGACCGCACCACCCACCACCACGACCGCTGAGCGAGCGCTAAACAGCGCCACCGGCCACAACGGCACCACCCACCGCCGCGGTCGCTCGGCGGGCACTACCCACCATCACGGTCATCAGAACAGCGCCACCAACCGCCACGACCGCTCGGCGGGCGCTACCCACCAACACGATCGCCAGAACAGCGCCACCGACCGCCACGAACGCTGGACGAAGGCAACCACTCATCACGGTCGCCAAGGCAGCGCCACCGACCGCGGCCACCACGACAGCGCCACTGATCACGGCGGTCGCCTGGACCGGCGCCCGGTCAAAACGGTCACCGCGTCGTTCAGCATCGGTTCCGGGCGCGGCGGTTGCGAGCGGAGGCCGTCGTGATCACTCTTAATTGCCGGGCCGGAGTGCCCGAAGCTCGCGATCGGAGACTTCCGTGGCCACGCTGACCGTCCGCTACTTCGCCGGAGCACGCGCCGCGGCCGGCGGAACGCGCAGCGAGACCGTCGAAGCCGCGACGCTTGACGACTTGAAGCAGCTGCTGACCGACCGCCACGGCGAGCGCCTCGGCGTGGTGCTCAAGGCGGCCAGCTTCCTCGTCGACGGCCTGACCTGCCACGACCAGGCGGCCCCGCTGCCTGCCGCCGCCACGATCGACGTGCTGCCACCCTTCGCGGGCGGCTGAACGGGCGGCTGAACAGGCAACGCAGCCCGTTGCCGCCACCGGCACCAAAGCCACAGCGGCCCGGGCGTCGCGAGCGGGCCATTCCGACGGCATCGCCCGCGCCGCCCGGCTAGCTGAACTCCTGCGGGCTCCGGATGTCGCTCGGCGGTCAGGAGCTCGGGCCGCACGAGCCGGTGGCCGTCAGGCGGGTGAGCAGATCGCCGAAATGCCGTACTTGCAGAGTTACCGGCCCTGAGACGACGCACACTGCGGGGAGGCTCGTCAGTCTGCTTTCAGGAAGAGCCTGGACACTGTGCGGCAGGTAAAGCTGGGGAGGACGTCTTGGTGGTATTCGTCGGGCTGATCATGGTGGTCATCGGCCTGATCCACTTCTATCTGTGGAAGCGGCTCGTCAAGGATCCGCTGCCGCCGGGGCGGGCTCGTCGGATCGGAGCCGTGATCGCGGTCGCGCTGGCCGTGCTGGCGCCGGCCACCTTGATCGGGGTGCGGTCGGGGGCGGTGCCGTGGCTGGCCTGGCCGGGCTACCTGTGGATCGCGCTCATGTTCTACCTGCTGGTCACGCTGGCGGTGCTCGAGATCCCCCGGCTCGCGCTGGTGCTCTGGTGGCGCTCCAGAAGGCGTACGGGGAAGGCAAGCGCAAGCAGGATCACGGTCGAGCCTGCCCCCGCCGAGGCCGGACAGGTGCTCACCGCAGTGGACAAGCCCGACGAGGGCGACGGCGGAATCGAGCGGCGCGTGCTCCTGGCCCGTGGAGCGGCGATCTTCGCGGGACTGACGGCGGCCGGCGTCACGGGCTACGGCGTCAAGACGGCGCTCGGCGGCCCCCAGATCGCGCGGATCCAGGTGCCGCTGGCCAAGCTGCCCCGGGCCATGGACGGCACCCGGCTGGCGGTCGTGTCCGACATCCACCTCGGCCCGCTGACCGGCATGAATCACGCCCGGCGGATCGTCGACGTGATCAATTCGGTGCAGGCGGACATCGTGTGCGTCGTCGGTGACCTTGTTGACGGCAGCGTTGCGGAGCTGGGGCGGTTCGCGGCACCGCTGGCCGAGATCCAGTCGCGGCAGGGGGCGTATTTCGTGACCGGCAACCATGAGTACTACTCGGGCTTCCAGGAGTGGGTCGACGAGGTCGCGCGGTTGAACATCCGGCCCCTGCGCAACGAGCGCCTCGAGCTCGGCGGCCTCGACCTGGCCGGCGTCAACGACCTCGGGGGCGCCGACGCGGGCGACCCGCCGGATTTCGCGAAGGCGCTCGGCGACCGTGACACCGCGCGGCCCGTGGTGCTGATGGCTCACCAGCCGGTCGCCGTGCACGACGCGGCCCCGTACGGGGTCGATCTTCAGGTTTCCGGTCACACCCACGGCGGCCAGATGGCACCGTTCAACCTGCTGGTGGGCCTGCAACAGCCCGTGACGTCCGGGCTGGGCACGGTCGACGGGGTGCCGGTCTATGTCACCAACGGCGCCGGCTTCTGGGGGCCGCCGGTCCGGGTGGGAGCGCCGCCTCAGGTGAGCGTGGTCGAGCTGCGCACGAAGTAGACGAACATCAAGATCCGTAATTTCGTCAAGGCGTGGCGATTCGTGCGAGCGATGGGGGGCGTGACAGGATGCAGCGCGTGCCCTCGGACATCGCAGGGTCCTCGGTCGCCGCGGACGCTTACGTCGCGGATCTTCACATCCACTCGCGCTTCTCCCGTGCCTGCAGCCGTGACCTGACGCTGCCCAACCTGGCCTGGTGGGCGCGGCGCAAAGGCATCGCCCTGCTGGGCACCGGCGACTTCACGCACCCGGCCTGGTTCGACCATCTGCGCGAGAGCCTCGTGGAAAAGGGACCCGGGCTCTTCGGTTTCTCCGACGAGCCCGAGGTCACCAAGCGGCTGCCCGGCTCGCTGCAGGCCGCGCCGGCCGCGTCGTTCATGCTCAGCGTCGAGATCTCGACGATCTACAAGCGGGACGACCGTACGCGCAAGGTGCATCACCTGATCTACATGCCCGGCTTCGCGGCGGCCGCGAAGTTCAACACCGCGCTGGGCCGCATCGGCAACCTGACCGCCGACGGCCGCCCCATCCTCGGCCTCGACTCGCGCGACCTGCTCGAGATCACGCTGGAGGCGGGCGGCTATCTCGTGCCCGCGCACATCTGGACCCCGTGGTTCTCGGCGCTGGGCTCGAAGTCGGGCTTCGACGCGATCGCCGACTGCTATGCCGACCTGGCCGAGCACGTCACCGCGGTCGAGACCGGCCTCTCGTCCGACCCCGAGATGAACTGGCGGGTGTCCAGCCTCGACCGTTATCGCCTGGTCTCGAACTCGGACGCGCATTCCCCGGCCGCGCTGGCCCGGGAGGCGACGCTGTTCACCGGCGAGCCCGATTACGAGGCCGTCAGAAACGGGATCGGGCTGGCCGGGACGCTCGAGTTCTTCCCCGAGGAGGGCAAGTATCACGCCGACGGGCATCGCGCCTGCGGGGTGAACTGGGCGCCCGAGCGCACCCGCGAGCACGGCGGCCGCTGCCCCGAGTGTGGCAAGCCGCTGACCGTGGGCGTGCTGAGCCGGGTCGAGGATCTCGCGGATCGGCCGCTCGGGTTCGACAAGGGCGGCCACGTCGAGCACCTGATCCAGCTGCACGAGATCCTGGGCGAGATCGAGGGCGTCGGCCCGAAGTCGAAGACGGTCGAGAGCCGGCTCAACCACCTGGTGGCGACGCTCGGGGCCGAGCTCGACATCCTGCGCAAGGTGCCGCTCGACGCGATCAAGCAGGCCGGCGGGGACGAGCTGCGCGAGGGCATCGAACGGCTGCGGCGGGGGGATGTGCGGCGGGTCGCCGGCTACGACGGCGAGTACGGGGTGATCACCCTGTTCGAGCCGGGTGAGCTGCGTAATCGGGCCAGTGCGCCGCAGGTCGAGACGCTCTTCGACGTGCCGCAGCAGCGCAAGCCCGAGCCGATCGCCAAGCCGAAGCCCGCCAAAACGCCCAAAGTTACGAAAAATCCGGCCCCGCCGATCGCGGTTCCGGCCAGCCCGCACGAGCCGTTCGAGCCCATGCTGGCCGGCATGGAAGAGGTCGGCACCGGCCTGCTCGACCGCCTCGACGCGATGCAGCGAGTGGCGGCCTCGGCCCCCGGCGGCCCGCTGCTGATCGTGGCCGGCCCCGGCACCGGCAAGACCCGCACGCTGACCCACCGAATCGCCTATCTCTGCGCCGAGCTGGGTGTCTTCCCGCACCGCTGCCTGGCCATCACGTTCACCCGCCGCGCCGCCGGTGAGCTCCGCGAACGCCTCGACTCGCTGCTGGGCGACGTGGCCGAGGACATCACGGTCGGCACGTTCCACTCGGTCGGGCTGGCCATCCTCAAGGAGAACGCGAAGGCCGCGGGCCTGGGCGCGAACTGGCGGATCGCCGACGAGAGCGAGCGGGCCGAGGCGCGCGAGCAGGCCGGGGACGACGACCACGCGTACGCGAAGCTGCTGCGCCAGCAGGACCTGGTCGACCTCGACGATCTGATCAGCCTGCCGGTCGCCCTGCTGCGCGACGACCCGGCGCTGGTCGAGAAGTACCGCAAGCACTGGCAGTGGATCTTCGTGGACGAGTATCAGGACGTCGACGAGACCCAGTACGAGTTGTTGCGCCTGCTCAGCCCGTCGGACGGCAACCTCTGCGCGATCGGCGACCCCGACCAGGCGATCTACTCGTTCCGCGGCGCCGACGTGAAGTACTTCCTGCGCTTCAACGAGGATTTCGTCGACGCCCGGCTCGTCCGGCTGACCCGCAACTACCGCTCGTCCGCGCCCATCGTGGCCGCGGCCGTGCAGGCGATCGCCCCGTCCTCGCTGGTCAACGGGCGCCGGCTCGACCCGGCCCGGCTCGACCCGGAGGCGCCGCTGGTCGGTCGTTACCCGGCGGCCAGCGTCGCCGACGAGGCCGACTTCGTGGTGCGCACGATCGACGACATGGTCGGCGGGTTGTCGCACCGGTCGCTCGACTCGGGCCGCGTCGACTCCCGCTCGATCGCGGCCGGCAACCTGTCCTTCTCGGACATCGCCGTGCTCTACCGCACCGATTCGCAGTCCGGCGCGATCGTCGAGGCGCTCTCCCGGGCCGGCGTGCCGGTGCAGAAGCGCTCGCACAACCGGCTGCGCGACCGCCCCGGCGTGCAGCTGATCGCCCGCGAGCTGCGCCACGCCGGCGCGGGCGCGCTCGTCACTCGGGTCAAGCAGACCGCCGAGCAGCTGGCGCAGCGGTTCGCCGCCCCCACGCTGGACGGCGAGCAGCTCGCCCCCGAGGACATCTGGACCGCGGCCGACCTGCTGCGCCCGCTCGCGGAGCGGATCGGCGACGACATGCCCCGCTTCCTGCAGGAGATAGCGACCGGGGCCGAGGTGGACGCGCTCGACCCGCGGGCCGAGGCGGTCAACCTGCTCACCCTGCACGCCGCCAAGGGTCTCGAGTTCCCCGTGGTCTTCCTGGTCGGCTGCGAGGACGGGCTGCTGCCGCTGCGCTGGCCGGGTGGCTCCCCCGAGCCGGACGAGATCGCCGAGGAGCGCCGGCTGTTCTTCGTCGGCCTGACCCGGGCCCAGGACAGGCTGTATGTGAGCCACGCGGCCCGCCGGTTCCGGCACGGCAGCGAGCGCGAGCAGAGCCCCACCCCGTTCCTCGACGTGATCGACTCCGGCCTGTTCGAGCGGCTGGGTGACACTGTGCCGTCCCGCCCGAAGGATCGGCAGCTCAGGCTGTTGTGATCCCGATCAGGGCCCCGATCAGCAGGGCGGGCCCGAACGGCAGCGGGCGGCCGCGGCGGGCGAGCAGCATGACCAGCGCGATCGGGCCGTTGATCAGATGCGGCACGACCAGGCCGACGAGCACCGCGGGCCAGCCGGCGAAGCCGAGCATCGTGGCGATCACGGCGGCCAGCTTCACGTCGCCGAGTCCCAGGCCACGACCGGGCAGAAGAGCAATTCCCAGGTACGTCGTCAGGACCACTCCCCCGGCCACGAGCGCGAGGCCGATCCGCTCGGGTCGCATGATCGCCAGCGGCAGCACGGTGACGATCGCGAAGGCCGCGACCAGCCGGTCGGGCAGGCGCAGGCAGCGCAGGTCGATCAGGGCCAGCAACAGCCCCGGGATGGTGGCCAGCAGGTAGAAGGGCAGCATCGGGGCCGGGCCCAGCGCCCTGGCCAGCAGTGCGCACACCGCGGCGCCGGCGAGCACCGCGTAAGGGGTGCGGGCCAGAAGGACGGCCATGGAACCGCCGAAAACGGCTGCGAGGATCACGATTGGTACGGGCACGGATCGGGACCGTAGTGGCCGGACGGGCGAAGTGCGGGTCGTGTTGTTGACACCGGCGGCGATTCCGTCCGGGTTTGTGTCGGCCCCGCACGCTACGGTGGCAGCAGCGTAGCCCGCTTCCGGAGGAAATTCTGATGTCCCAGAACGGCCCGTATTCCGGCCCGCCGTGGTCGCACGGGAGCTCCGACGAGCCGTATGCGGAGCCCTCCGACCCGTGGGGTGATCCCGGGGCACAGGTTCCGGAGCAGAATTCCTGGGGTGGCCACCCGCCGTCGATCCCGCAGCAGCCGGTGAGCTTCCACTCGGCGCCGATGGCCCCGGTGAGCGGCGGCAGCTCCTCATGGGACAGAACCCCCGTGCCGCCGAAGCGCAACACCCCGATCATCGCCCTGGTCGTGACTCTGGGCGTGCTTATCGTGATCGGCCTCGGCACGACGGCGTGGCTGCTCAACAAGCGCGCCGAGACCCAGCGGCAGCAGGCCTCGCCCGACGTGTCGGCCAGCGAGCAGGTGGCCGGGCCGGTGCCGCAGGGCAGCGAGGACGCACGGTTCTATGTGAAGAAGGGCGACTGCGTCGTCAACGAGGGCACCGACGACGAGCCCAACATGCGCGTCACCCCCTGCACAACGGGCACCTATGAGGTGCTGGCGCACTTCGTCGGCAAGGCCACGGGTGAGAAGGACGCCGAGCGCAAGTGCTCCAAAGTGTCCGGGTATACGAAGTGGTTCTTCTACGACAGCGCGCTCGACGACCTCGACTTCGTGCTCTGTCTCAGGGAGCACCCGACGAGCTAGACCCCTCTAGCCCTTTCTAGCGCTCAGGCTAGAGAGCGGTAGACCTTCCTCGACGGCAATCGCGAGGTTTTACTAGCGCACTCTAGCTATTTTGCTAGACGACCCGATACGGTGCTATCCGTGGATCCGGTGAGGAACCCGTACGCTCCCGGCGCCGGCCAGCGCCCACCCGAGCTGGCCGGTCGTGACCGCGAGCTCGACGCGTTCGACGTGGTGCTCGAGCGGATCGCCCGGGGCCGCCCCGAGCGCAGTCTCGTGCTCACCGGCCTGCGCGGCGTCGGCAAGACCGTGCTGCTCAACACACTCCGCTCGGCGGCGATCGGCCAGCTGTGGGGCACCGGCAAGATCGAGGCCCGCCCCGACCAGTCGCTGCGCCGCCCGGTCTCGGCCGCGCTGCACATGGCGATCCGCGAGCTCGCCCCGCACCACCGCGACCCCGAGCGGGTCGACGACGTGCTGGCCGTGCTCAAGGCGTTCGCGCTGCGGGCCAACGACAGCTCGGCCAAGCTGCGCGACCGCTGGGCCCCGGGCATCGACGTGCCGCCCGCCCGCGGCCGGGCCGACTCCGGCGACATCGAGATCGACCTGGTCGAGCTGTTCACCGACGCCGCCACCCTCGCCACCGACGTGGGCACGGGCATCGCGCTCTTCATCGACGAGATGCAGGATCTGGGGCCGGCCGACGTCTCCGCGCTGTGCGCCGCCTGCCACGAGCTGTCCCAGCTGGGCGCCCCGTTGATCGTCGTCGGAGCCGGGCTGCCGCACCTGCCGGCCGTGCTCTCGGCCGCGAAGTCGTATTCCGAGCGCCTCTTCCGCTATCAGCGCATCGACCGGCTCGACCGGGTGGCGGCCGACTTCGCGCTCTGCGCCCCGGCCGCCCGCGAAGAGGTCGAATACGAGGCGAAGGCGCTCGACCTGCTCTACGAGAAGTCCGGCGGATATCCGTACTTCGTGCAGGCGTACGGGAAAGCCACTTGGGATCATGCGCCGCAGTCCCCCGTCACCGACGCCGACGTGCGGGTGGCCGCCCCCGAGGCCGAGGCCGAGCTGGCGGTCGGCTTCTTCGGCTCCCGGTTCGAGCGGGCCACCCCGGCCGAGCGCGAATACATGCGCGCCATGGCCGCCCTCTCCGGCGAGCCCGACAACGACATGGACGCCGCGGTGCCCACCGCCGAGATCGCCACCGCGCTGGGTCGCAAGCCGGCCAGCCTCTCCCCGGCGCGCGACGCGCTGATCAAGAAGGGCCTGATCTATTCGGGCGAACGGGGCACGGTCGCCTTCACCGTGCCGCATTTCGGCCGTTACCTGCGCACGCAGCCGGTGTGAGCCGCGCCCGGCGGGTATAACCAGATTCATGAAGCCCGTACGCACGGCCGCCCGCGCGCTGCTCGCCTCGATCTTCGTCGTCCAGGGGGTGCGCTCGTTCACCAAGCCGGACGACTCCGTGGAGGCCGCCGGTCTCGTCACCGAGCGGGTCAAACCGCTCCTCGAGAAGGTTGATCCGCGCATCCCGACCGACACCCGCACGCTGGTGCGGATCAAGGGCGCGAGCGACGTGATCGCCGGGCTCGCGCTGGCCACCGGTCACCTCACCCGTCCCGCGGCGGCCGTGCTGGCCGCCGGCCTGGTGCCGGCGACGATCGCCCACGCCCGCGAGGATCAGAGCCACTTCCTCAAAAACCTGGGCCTGCTCGGCGGCTTGCTGCTGGCCGCGGTCGACACCGAGGGCCGCCCGGGCCTGGGTTATCGGGCCGGCCACGCCGTCGACCGCTCGCAGCTCGCCCTCAAGCACGCGGCCGACCGGTCCGAGCGGTCGATCAAGCGGTCGCAGCGCTCGGTCAAGCGGGCCGTCCGCACGGCCCGGCGCGAGGCCAAGATCGCCGCGATGAGCGCGGCGACGGCGCGCAAACTGCCCGGCTAACAACCTCGCCGCGATCTCCGCGTTAAAGCGAGCGAGGGGCTCGCGGCTTCGCGGCCGCGAGAGCGACGGGGGTCGCGCCATGCCGGCGATGGAACGCGTGCGGACGAGATCCGTGCTGATCGGGCTCGGATGCCTGGCCGCACTCTGGGCGGCCGGGTTCTACCTTCAGGCGTACGGGGTCCCGGATCTCGCCGTGGACCACACGGCGGTCCGGGGCTGGCTCACCGGCGGCGACCTGTACGGGTACGGCACCGGCCGTCCGCCCGTCACCGCGATCCTGCTGGCCCCGGCCGCCTTCCTGCCGCTGCCGGTGGTGGCCTGGCTGCTGGCCCTGGCCGGCCTGGCCGCCCTGGTGCTGACCCTGGTGGCACTGGCCGGCCCGGTGGCCCGCCGCTACGGCCGGTCCCGGTTCACGGCCGTGCTGGCGGCGGCCGCGCTCGCCCTGCTGACCGAGCCGGTACGCGCGGTGCTCGGCCTGGGCCACCTCGACCTGCTGCTGCTCTGCCTGATCACCGCCGACGTGGTCGCGCTGCGCCGCTCGGCCTGGGCCCGCCGCCGGGCCGCCTGGTGGCCCGGCCCGCCCGCCTCGAGGCCACCGGGCGGACGCCTCGGCCTGCTGCGCCGGGTCTGGTCGACCGGCGCCTGGGCGGGCGTGGGCGTCGGGATCGCGACCGCCCTCGCCCTCGGGCCGGCCCTGTTCATCGCCTATCTGGCCGTGACCCGGCAGTGGCGAGCGGCGATCACCGCGACCGGCACGGCGGCCACTCTCATGCTCGGCGGCCTGCTGATCGCGCCCGGCGCCACCGGCGCCTGGTTCTCGACCGTCCTGTTCCAGGTCGACCGGTCGGGTCCCGTCGGCGATCCGGCCAACCAGTCGCTGGCCGGGCTGCTGGCCCGCCTGTACGACTCGTCGAGCACGCCCGTGCTGGTGTGGCTGTCGTTCGCCGTGCTGCTGCTCGCGGTGGGCCTGATCCGGGCCCGCGCGGCGCACGCCGACGGCGACGAGATCGCGGCGTTCACGCTGGTCGGCCTGACCGCCGCGGCGGCCGCCCCGGTCAGCCCGAGCCACAAGCTGGTGTGGGTGCTGCCGGCCGTGCTGATCCTCGTCGACGCGGCGGCCCGCTCCCGGATCGGCGCGCGGCGACCCGGACGGCCCCGCCGGTTCGCCGGGGCCGGCTACGCGTCGGCCGGGCTCGCGACGTACGTGCTGTTCGCGGTGCCGGCCCAGTGGGCGATGAGCTGGAACGCGTACGCCTTCGCCGTGATCGTGCTGATGAACGCGCTGCCCTGGCGGCCCGGGGTGGCCTCGGCGGCCCCACCCGTACGGCGGCCGGTCGTGCCGCACCGGGTGCCCGCCATTCCGGGGCCTAGGGGCAGTTGACCCACTCGTCGCTGCCGTCGGTGAACACCTGCCGCTTCCAGATCGGCAGCCGGGCCTTGGCCTCGTCGACCAGCCGGGCACAGGCCGCGAAGGCCGCCGCCCGATGGGCCGTGCTCACCGCGGCGACCAGCGCGACGTCGCCGATCGCCAGCGTGCCCACGCGGTGCGAGACGGCCACGGCGTAGACGTCGGGGTCGGCCGCGATCTCGGCGGCGACCTCGCGCAGCACGGCGGCCGCGCTGGGGTGGCCCTCGTATTCGAGCAGGGTGACCCCGCGGCCGTGGTCGTGGTCACGCACCACGCCCTGGAACGAGACGACGGCCCCGGCCCGGGCGTCGGCCACCGCCTTCTCGTGCGCGGCCAGGTCGAGCGGGGTGTCGAGCACGTCGGCGATGGCGATCATGGGCGTTCCCCGATGACGAGCGGCAGTGGGAGGAAGGGCACCAGGTCGCCCGCCGCGGCCTCGGTGCCCGGGCGGACGACGGCGAAGCCGTGCGCGTTGGACAGGCCGCGCAGCATCGCCGAGCCGACGTGGCCGACCGGGGTGGCCGACCGTCCGTCGGGGCCGAGCCGGGCCAGCGCGAGATGCGTGTCGCCACCCCGGCCGCGCACCGCCTCGGTCAGCTCGACCGTCGGCAGCACCGGGGCGGGACGGCCCTGCAGACCGGCCAGCAGCGGTGCGACCAGGGTGATGAGCGCGATCACGGCGGACTGCGGGTTGCCCGGCAGCCCGGCCAGGAAGCGCGGCCGCCCGTCCGCCCCCGGCACGCGCGCCAGCAGCATCGGAAACCCGGGCCGGACCGCCACGGTGTTGACGAGGTATTCGGCGCCGAGTTCGGCCAGCGTCGGGTGCAGGTGGTCGACCGGGCCGTGCATCGTGCCCCCGGTCGTGCAGACAAGATCCGACTTCAAGAGCGTTTCCCGTACGGCGGTGAGGTGCGCTTCGAGCGTGTCCTGCACCGGGCCGGCCACCGCGGCCGGGTCGACCGTCGCACCGCAGCGCCGCAGCCAGCCGGGCACCTGGGGACCGAGCGAATCCCGCACGCGCCCGGCGCCCGGGGTGCCGCCGGTGAGCAGCTCGTCGCCGAAGACGAGCAGCCCGGCGCGGGGCCGTGAGAACACCGTCAGCGACTCGTATCCGCAGGTGGCGGCGACGCCGATCACGGCCGGGTCGATCGCCGTGCCGGCCGGCAGCAGCACCTCGTCCTTGTGCGCCTCCTCGCCGGGCGCGCGCCACTCCGGGACGAAGCCGGTGCGGGGCTCGCCGCTGACCCGGCCGTCACCGTCGCGAGTGGACGCCTCGATGCGTACGAGCGCCTCGGTGCCGGCCGGGACCATCGCCCCGGTGGCGATCTCGAAGCAGGTGCCGTCGTCGGTCAGCGGCGGCGCGACCTGACCGGCCAGCACCCGCCCGACGGGGCGCCAGGGCTTCGGACCGCGCACGGCCCAGCCGTCGATGCTCGAGGTGGGGAACGCGGGCAGGTCGGTCAGCGCGCGCAGCGGCTCGGCCAGCGTGCGGCCGTCGGCGTCGGGCAGCGCGACCGGCTCGGTTGCCCCGGCCGCCGCACGACCCGCCGCGTACGCCAGCTCGCGGGCTTCTTCCCAGTCGACGGTCACCCGCCGAGCCTATCCACTCGCCGCGCTCGCGGGATGATCACCGCCGCGGATCTGATCGACCGTGTGCCGCAGCAGCGGGCCGAGCACGGCCAGGCCGTCCTTGGCCCCGCCGGTCGAGCCGGGCAGGTTGACGATCAGCGTGCGGCCGGCCACCCCGGCCAGGCCGCGGGAGAGCGCGGCGGCGGGCACCTTGTCGCGGCTGTAGGCCCGGATCGCCTCGGCGATGCCCGGGATCTCGAAGTCGAGCAGGCCGCGGGTCGCCTCGGGCGTGCGGTCGGTCGGGGTGACGCCGGTGCCGCCGCTGGTCAGCACGACATCGACGGCGTCGGCGATCGCGCGGCGCAGGGCGTCGGCCACCGGCTCGCCGTCCGGCACGACGACCGGCTCGCCGACCGTGCAGCCGAGCTCGCGCAGCCCGTCGACCAGGCGCGGGCCGCTCGTGTCGGCGTAGACCCCGGCGGCCGCGCGGTTGCTGGCCACGATCACGCGCGCGGTGATGCTCACGGGCGGTCCTCCGGTCGTACCCACTCGCCGGTCTTGCCGCCCTCTTTGCGCAGGACCCGCACCGACTCGATGCTCGCGGCGGGGTCGACCGCCTTGATCATGTCGATCATCGTCAGGCCGGCCGTGGCCACCGCGGTCAGCGCCTCCATCTCGACGCCGGTGCGGTCGGCCGTCTTGGTGGTGGCGGTGATCTCGATCGTGGTCGCGGTCAGGTCGAGATCGACGACGACGCCGTGCAGGCCGATCGGGTGACAGAGCGGAATGAGATCGGGGGTGCGTTTCGCGCCCATGATGCCCGCGAGCCGGGCCACGGCGATCGCGTCACCCTTGGGCACCCCGTCACCGCGTAACAAGGCGATCACTTCGGGTGTCGTCACCACCCGGCCGGCGGCTTCGGCGCGCCGGGCCGTCACCGTCTTGGCCGTGACGTCAACCATGCGCGCGGCGCCGGTCTCGTCGACATGGGTCAGGGATTCGTCGGGCATACCGGGAGTTTATAGAAGCTTCACCGGGAAACTCGTTCGCGTAATAGTGGTTCGTCACTCACGATTTTCCGGACTCGCTATATGGCGATCTATACGCAGGTCAGCGACCATATACGGGGGTTGAGACAACCGTTGAGCAGCAATAGGTATTGACATTCCGGAGCGTTAGTCAAACAGCACGTTCAGCGATGCGGACACTGCGGCCAAAACGACTATTCAAGTAGCTCAGAGTTTTGTTGGCGAGACAGCCCGTAATCGAATCCCCTCCGGTTATCGTGTTCTGCGCAATGCGACACAAATCCCCCCCAACCGAGGCCTTCTTCGCATATGGTTCTTCTCGTCGCGACGCACTCCGACCCCTAACGAGGGATCGGGCTTCCCCGGATTCCCCCAACCGCGAGGAGAAGAACCATGAAGTCGAACGACTGGAGCTGAGACGGTGCGCGAAAGCGCGCCCTTGCATACGCTTGAGCTCGGCCCTGTGTCCGATGTGCTCGGCGACTGGACGGCACCTTTGCGAAAGACCCATAGCTCCAACGACGACGCGACCGGTCGGCAGCTCCTGCTGCTCATCGGTCTCGTCGTCGTTCTGGCGATGGGAGTCGCGGCCCTGGTCGTCTGGCATGCGGTGACCCACCCGCAGCCGATCCCGCACATCGGCCTGCTCGCGCTGATCGTGGCCGGCTCCGCGGTGGCCAACCAGGTCAAGGTCTATGTCCGCATCCGCTCCAGCCGCAACGGCACGGCCTGGGGCGAGGTCCCAGTGCTGATGGGGCTGGTCTTCCTGCCTGACGCGTGGGTCGTGCTGTGCGCCGCGGCGGGCGTCGCCATCCTCAAGATCGTCACGCGGCTCCCCCCGCACCGCACGGTGTTCTCGGTGGCCAAGGAAGTGCTGACGGCGGGCACGGCGAGCTTCGTGCTGACGGTCACCGGCCTGGACAGCACACCCAACTCGATCAGCGCCACCGTCGTCCCGGTCGTGCTGGCCTACCTGGCCATGTCCTTTGTCGACGACCTGGTGTTCATGCCGGTCATCGCGGTCGCCTCGCACACCACGATCACCCAGGTCGCTCGCAAGGACCTCGACAGCAAGCTGATCGCCCACGCGTTCCGCCTCGTGGTGATCATCTATCTCATCGAGGTGCTCGCCTCCGGCTCCAGCCCGCTCCTGCTCGGCTTCGTGCCGCTGCTCATCGCCTGCCTCCACTTGTGGCATTCCCGGCAATTGCGGACGAAAGAGGAACGGCACTCCTGGCGTGAGCTGGCCACCACCACCGAGGAGCTCAGCTCGGTCGAACTCACCCAGGTGCTGCACATCGCGGCGACTCGGGGCGCCCGCGTCTTCTCGTCCGATGTCGTCGAGATCGACCTGACCGCGAGCGGCATCGACCGAGTGGTCCGGGCGCACGGCAGCGAGGTGGTCTACGACGGGCCGGGGCCGCGCACGTTCGCCGGCGTCGAGATCACCGCCGAGCTCGAGACCAGCGACCGCAGCTATCAGGCCGGCGAGCTGGTGCTGGGCTTCCACGGCCGGGTCAAGCTCAACGAGTTCGAGCACTACAAGCTGAAGACGTTCGCGGCCGCGCTGTGCACGGCGATCCGCAACGCCACGGCGTACGCGGAACTGCGACGGCTCAACGAGCAGAACGCGTACGACGCCGCCCACGACCCGCTGACCGGCCTGGCCAACCGCCGCGAGCTTTACGAGCACGCCGGCACGCACTTCCGGGGCAGCACCGAGGACGGCGTGGTCGCGCTGCTCCTGATCGACCTCAACCACTTCAAAGAGGTCAACGACACGCTCGGGCACGCGGCCGGCGACGCGGTGCTGCAAGAGGTGGCCCGGCGGCTGGCCGACGCGGCGGCCCCCGGCGATCTGGTGGCCCGGCTCGGCGGCGACGAGTTCGCGGTGCTGCTGGTCAACCTGCCGACGCCCGCCCTGGCCACCCACCGGGCCAAGACGATGCTGGCCACGCTCGAGCGGAGCATCGCGGTCGAGGGCATGCAGATCACCGTCGAGGCGGCCGGCGGCATCGCGCTGGCGGCCGGCAGCGGCGGCGTCAACGAGCTGATGCGGCGGGCCGACGTCGCGATGTATCAGGCCAAGCGCGCCGGGCAGCAGACGGCGACATACGTGCACGCGCAGGACACGGCCGACATCGGCCGGCTCGCCCTCGGCGGCGAACTGCACCGCGCGGTCGCCGAGCACGAGTTCGTGGTCGACTTCCAGCCGATCGTCGACCTCGGCAGCGGCGAGGTGGTCGCGGCCGAGGCCCTGGCCCGCTGGCATCACCCCGAGCACGGCTACCTCACGCCGATGGAGTTCCTGCAGACCGTGGAGCGGTCCGGGCGGCTCCAGGCGTTCGCCGACGCGGTGCTTGACCAGGCGCTCGACGCCTCCGACCTGTGGCGCGAGGCCGGCTTCGACCTGCCCGTGGCGGTCAACGTGTCGCCCCGCAGCCTGCTCGACCCGCGCTTCCCCGAGGCGGTGCTGAGCCGCCTGAGCCGCCACGCCGTCCCCGCCGACCGGCTGATCTTCGAGCTGGCCGAGACCCTGACGCTGAGCCAGCTCGAAGTGGTGGGCAAGGCGCTGGCCGAGCTGAGCGAGGCGGGCGTACGCCTGGCGCTCGACGACTTCGGCACGGGCGTGACGCCGCTGTCGGTGCTGTCCCACATCCCGGTCCACCAGCTCAAGATCGACCGCGAGTTCGTCGGCGCCGTGCAGACGTCCTCCGAGGCCGCGGCGGTGATCCGGTCGACTGTCGACCTGGCCCGCAGCCTGCACCTGACGGTGATCGCCGAGGGTGTGGAGAGCGAGCCGCAGCGGCATGCGCTGTGGAGCCTGGGTTGCCTGGCCGGCCAGGGCCACTTGTTCGCCCGGCCGATGTCGGCGGCCCGCCTGCTGGCAACGCTGCAGCGGGGCACGGCCGGTCGTCCGGGCGTGCTGGCGGCCTCCTTGCACGACGGCGGCGCGGTGGTCCGCATGTCGCGGCGCCGGTCGGGCGGTTCGGGGAGATCGGCTCTGCCACACTTGCCCGCGTGACAGATTCTGGCCGGACGGCGAGCGAAACCGCAGTTGAGGGGTCCATCGCCGATCCCGGCAGCCGGGCCGACTCCGCCGCGGAAGACCCTTCCTCCCGTACGCCGGAGGGCAGCCCCCCATCGACCGAGACGGATAAGTCGGAATCGTCCGCCGCCGCCCCGGAAAGCGACGCGAAGACCACAGAGGACAGCAGCACGCCGGCCGCGGCCGCTGAGGACGCCGCTCCCAAGAACGCCGCCCAGGACGCCGCACCCGACGTCACTTCTGACAAACCCGCGCCCGACGCCACCGC
Organism: Paractinoplanes lichenicola; assembly: GCF_016785085.1. GTDB lineage: Bacteria > Actinomycetota > Actinomycetes > Mycobacteriales > Micromonosporaceae > Actinoplanes > Actinoplanes lichenicola. The sequence goes on along the minus strand of NZ_JAENHO010000019.1, from coordinate 51,141 downwards.
CGACAAAGCGGACGAGCCGATAGCCGGCCAAGACGAGCCGGAGCCTGCCGACGACGGCCCGCCCACGCCCGCCGAGTTGAAGCCGGAGCCCGCGCCAGTCGCTGAGCCGGAGCCCGCCGCGACCGAGCCCGACCCGGTTGTGGCCGCGAAGCCCGAGGCCGCCCCCGCCAAGAAAGCCCCACCCCCGCCGAACGACTACACCCCCAAGACCCGCGCCGGCCGCCTTCTGGCCCGCATCGACCAGGCCGCCGGCGGCTACGCGGCCGACCTGGCCCTCTACGGCGTCTCGGCGATCTTCGCCCTGATCACCGCCCTCTCCTCGACGCTGCTCCCGCACCGGGCCTGGGGCTCCATCGCGGCCTGGGCCTACGCCGACGCCTTCCTGCTGGCCCTGCTCCAGCTGCTCGGTTTCCGCCTGCTCCGCGACCGCTACGAAGCCACCACCCGGCTCTGGCGCCTGGTCCGGCTGCTCGTCGGCAACGGCGCCCGCGCCACCCTGACCTGGCTCACCTGGGCCGGCGCGGCGCTGCTCCCGCTGGTCGTGCAGGCGGTGCAGCGGGCCGACGGCCGCACCGACCGCGCACAGGAGGAGGTGCTGGTCGTCGAGCGCATGGGCGAACGCCTGCTCAACGACGGCACGCCCTATCTGTCCCGCGACGCCATCGCCGCCCTGCCCGCCGACGAGCGCCTCATGGGTTACAGCCCCTACCAGCCGGGCATGTCGGTTTTCGGCCTGCCGCGCGCGCTGGCCGGCGACGCCTGGTGGACCGACGCCCGCATCTGGTTCGCCCTGTTCACCGCCCTGGTCCTGATCACCGCGGTGCTGCTCCTGCGCCCACGCGGAACAAAGCCGAACGAAACGACCGGGCGCTCCTTCGCCACCGTCCGAGCCATACAGGCGGTAACGATCGTCCCGGTCTGCGCCTTGACCCTGGCCACCGGCGGCGACGACATCCCAGTGCTCGCGCTCTGCATCCTGGCCCTGACGTTCGCCGCTACGAACCGTTACGGCTGGGCGGGCCTGGCGGTCGGCGCCGCGGCGGCCTGCAAGCTCTTCGCGCTCCCGGCCGTGGCCGTCCTGGCCGTGCTGGCCCTGGCCATGGCCCGCGGCGGCAAGCTTCTGCCCGGCGCCCTGGGCCTGCCCATCCTGGTCCTGATCCCGCCGTTCCAGGTCGACCAGGACGCCTTCCTCGAAAACGTGATCCGCTTCCCCCTGGGCCACGGGTTGGTCACCAGCCCCGCCCAGTCCCCGTTCCCCGGCTACCTGATCGCCCAGAACGTGCCCGGCGGCCGGTTCGTCGCGCTCGGGCTGCTGCTCGCGGTCGCGGCCCTCATCACCGTACGCATTATTTGGTCGCCCCCACGAACCGCGAGCACCGCCGCCTCGATCTGCGGGTGGGGCCTTCTGGCGGCGATTCTGCTCATGCCGACGACCCGCTTCGGTTACGTTCTGTATCCGATCGCGTTCCTGGTCTGGGCCGCCGCGCTGCACCCGGCACTCAGGAACCACACAGCCACAAGTAGCCCGTCCGATGACACAGCCTTGTACCGTCTGTGAGATGCAGATGACCTGTCCGAAGTGTCACGGCCAGATGCGGGTGTACGAGCGCAGCGGCGTCACGGTCGACCAGTGCACCGAGTGCCGGGGGATCTTCCTGGATCGCGGTGAGCTCGAGAAGCTGTTCGAGGCCGAGTCGAACTTCAACACTCGCCAGGCCCCGCCTCCCGGCACCCCGCCGCGCCCCGCCGCCGCTCCGCAGCCGGGTTACGGCCAGCCTCAGCCCGGTGGCTACGCTCCGCCGCCTCCGCCGCCCGCGCCGGGCTACGGCCAGCCGGGTTACGGCCAGCCCAGCCACGGCTATCCGGCCCCCGCCGCGTACGGGCATCACGGCCACTATCGGCATGGCCACCACGGCCACTATCACCGCCGCAAGAGCTTCCTGCACAACCTGTTCGACTGAGTCAGGCGGCAGCGACACCCGCCGGCTTCCGATGCGGGAGCCGGCGGCGAGTTGTGCTCACCAACTGCCGTCGTCGCGCACCCGTCGCGCCGGCCCGTCGCCGGTGAGCAGCCCGGTCAGGGCCTCGTCGAGCGTGCTCCCGACAAACCACTCGCCCGCCTGATCGAGCACGAAGACCCGGCCGAGCTCGTCGAGCGCCACCACCGCGTCGCCGCCCTCGATGCCGACCGGGAAGAGCGGCACCCCGATGACCTGCGCGAACTCGAGCAGCGCGGCCGCTGAGTAGGCGCCCGGCACCGGGTCGAGCCGCAGCAGCCGGATGGCCCTGCGCAGCCCCGGCCCGCGCCGCGCGCAGCGCACTCCCGGGAAGTCGGCGATCGCCGCCCGCGCCGCCTCGAACGGCCGCAGCCGCCCGCCGGACGCCTCGACGGCCCGTTCGACGGCGTCGTCACCGCTCGACGGCCCGATCCAGCCGCCCCCGGCCAGCGTGCGCGCCACCTCGTACGGGAAGCGCCCGGTCACGGGGATGCGGTCCGAGCCGTGCCGCCACTCGGAGGCGAACGCCAGATCCGACCAGGGCAGCACAGCCAGGTCCACGAGCACGCTGGTGCAGGTCTCGCACGGGCGGCTCTCCTGGCCGGCCACGGGGTCGGCCTGATCGCGTACGAGGAAAGCAGCGAAAGTCGCCCCGGTCAGCCAGGCCCTCGCCTCGTCGAGCGCGATCTCGCGCCCCCGGGCGCGGGAGGCGTCGTGCAGCGCGTCGGAGAGGGCGATCAACTCGGCGTGCCGGTCGACCCCGCGCACGTGGGCCTCCGCCCCGAGCATCTCGAGCCGGTCGATCACCAGCGGGTGATGGTTGATGTGCTGATCACCCTTCGCGCCCTGAGCCCGGAACAGCCGGTCACCCACCGTCAGGTGCACGACCGTCGTCGGGGTGGGCCGCCGCCGCGTCAGCCGCAGCAGCGAGACCGCCGGATCGACCGTCCCGGGCGGGGTCGGACGGCGTTCGCGATAGATGGCGGCGATCTCCTCGGGCGGCACGCCGGGCCACGTCGACAGCACTCCGGTCTCGCGGTCGATCACCGTACGTGCAACGTCGCCCGGCACGGAGAGCACGGTGGACGGCTGCCGCGTCCAGATCACGTACCCGAGGTCGAACTCGGCGAGCATCGGCTCACACCCGTACCCGCGCTGTTCGGACTCGTTGCTCGCCCAGCGCGCGGCGACCGCCTCGGCCTCCTCCCGCGTGATCATCTGCCCGCTCTCCCTCCGGAGGACTGAACCCGATCGTCAGTCGCGACGTTCGCAGATTGAAGTTAACCGAACACGCAAAGTCTCGGTACTGACGAGGGGTGTGGGCCCGGTGGCTGTAACGGCGAATCGCGACGCGAATCGGGAACTGCGCGATCGGCTCGCGGAGGTACACGAGCGGTATACCCGCATGCGGTCCGATCTGGACGATCTGCAAAGGCGCCTGGACGCGCTCCGCGTCACCGTTGTTTCGGCGGACGGACTGGTCCGCGTGACGGTCGGCCCGCGGGGTCAGTTGATCGATCTGAAGCTGATCCGCCGCGCCACTCGGAACATGGACAACGAATACGTTTCCCGGACGATCGTGGCAACTGTCCACAGTGCTGCCGAGCAGGCTGCGGAACGCGTTCAGACTTTGATGGGCGACTATCTCCCGGCCGATTCCGGCGCTCTTCGCTACCTGCGCGACAACAACTTCGGCTCATTGCTGGGACGGTCCGACGAGATCGTGCAGGATCTGGCCGGCCGCGATGACAAGTAACCGGCTGCGGCTCGACGCCGACGAGGCTCTCGCGGGTTCACGCGCCCTGAGCGCGGCCGGCGAGGATCTCGCGGCGCGCCGCAACCGGGCCGGGGCCGAGATCGCCGCGGCCAGCTCGGCCACGCCGTGGGGCCGCGACCAGTACGGGCAGTCGTTCGAGACGCACTACCGGCCGTTCGAGGAGCAGGTTCTCGAGGCGTGGCAGCGGCTCGCGGCGTACGTGTCGGGGCTGGGCGACGCCGCGGCGCAGTCCGTGCACGACAACGTCGGCGCCGACGTCGACACGGCGAGGCGGTTCCGATCATGAGCGTGCTGCCCAGCCCCGTGCCCCACCCGCTCGAGTTCAGCCCGTTCGACGTGCCGGCCTGGGCGTACGAGGCTCTGGAATGGGTTGTCGGTTTCGACTGGCCGGCCGGCAACGAGGTCGCCACCTGGGACGTCGCCGATCGCTGGTTCTCGCTGGCCTCGACGCTGGCCGCGCCCAACGAGGCCGCGATGGCCGCCGCCAACCGGTTCCTGGGCGGCTACGGCGGCGCGGGCGTCACGGCCGAGGGCTTCGAGGACGCGTGGCACCTGGTCGCGGGTGACGAGAACGCCCCGCTGCACGATCTGCTGCGCGTCTCGGGCGAGCTCGGCCGGCTCGTCGAGGGCTGCGGCGCCGACATCGAGGCGGCCAAGCTCGAGGCCTGGATCGAGATCGGCATCTTCCTCGTCGAGCTCGTCGGCATGGCGATCACCGTCACGCTCACGCTGGGCGCCGCGTCACCGGCCGCCGGCGGGCTGATCGTCGCCACCCGCCTCGCCATCCAGCAGATCTTCAAGCGGCTGGTCGAGCAGCTCGGCAAGAAGGCGCTCAAGCAGACCGCCGGCCGCGCGATCAAGCAGCTCTCCACGCGCGAGGGCCTGCGCAAGCTCGGTCACGGCGCGGTCCGCGAGGGCTTCGACGAGGCTCGCGAGGAGTTCGCCACCAACGGCGGCATCCAGCTCTATCAGCAGTCGACGGGCCGCTCAGACGGCTTCGACCTGGACAATCTCGGACGTTCCGCGCTGGCCGGTTTCGCCGGAGGGGCGGGCGCTTCCGCCGCACACGTCGGCTCACACGGCCACGGCGGCATCGCCCGCGGCGCCGGCGGCGAAGTCCTGGCCGAGTTCAGCGCGGCCGCCACGTTCGGGCAACTGCCCGATGCCACGGGATTGGCAAAATCCGCCACTTCGGGCGCCACCGGCTCGGCCATCCACGGCATGCACTCCCCGATCGATATCGGTCACCTCGACGTGCCTTCGTCCCTCGGAGAAAACTTCGACCCCGGATCCCGTACGAGTTCCGGCGCCGAGCTGACGAGCGGTGTGGCCCTGGATGGCGCGACCTCGATTTCCGGGCCCACTCCCACAACCGCAACCGAGGGCCCATCGCTCTCCTCCCCGTCCCCGCTCGCCGCCGCCCCCACCGACCAGCCCCCGGTTCCCGACCCCACTGCGCCGTCCCCCACCACCCAGCCTCAGTCCTCGTCGTCCCCCGCCACGCCCGCGCCCCAATCCCCCGACGCGCAGCCGACCTCCCCGTCATCCCCCGCCCCGACACCGACACCGACACCGACTCCGTCCACGTCCGTCTCCGTGTCTCCCACCCCGCCCTCCCCGTCATCGCCTTCCCCGTCGCTGCCCTCCCCTTCCCCGTCGCTGCCCTCCCCGTCGCTGCCCTCCCCGGCGCTGCCCGACAACTCAAACGTCCTCGCCTCCACAGCAACCCTGGGCTTCGCCGACCCCACAACCGCGCCGCCCCCGCCGCAGCCCTCCACCCCGGCCGTCACCTCCACACCCACCACTCCCGCCCTAGGCCCGTTCTTCACCCCCACCGGCCCGCACTCCGCCCGCCGGCCCGGCGCCCACCGCGCCCCCGACTCCCCGCATCTCAGCGGCGCCCCCGGCTCCCCGACCCGCCCCCGTCCCCGCCCGGACACCACCCCCGGCTCCCCCACTCCCCAGCGCTCCCCCCTCTCCGACCTGGACCGCATCGCCGACGCCCTGGGCCCCCGCGCCACCATCCCCAGCCCCCGCCGCCCGATCGACGCGTCCCTCCCCCGCACCCTCCCCACCAAGCCCGCCCCCACCCCGACCCCCCAACCCGAGATCCGCGACGAGCAGGCCTATTTCGGCTATGTGGAGCACGCCCGCCAGACCCACGAACGCAACCGCCGCGAGGAGTACGCCAACTACCTGGACTCGATCGCCGAGGACAACCGCGCCAAAATCCTCGACCTGGGCCGCCGCGCCGATGAGGCCGACCGCACCGGCGTCTCGCTGCGCGCCCGTGAACACCGCCGCCAGGCCGTCGAGCTGAGCGAGATCGTCGCCGAGCTGGACGACCAGATCACCCGGATCCGCTCCGGCGAGCTGGTCCCCGACCGCGTCGAGGTCGACCCACCCGACTGGGCCCGCATCAACCGCGACGTCGGCAACCTGGCCCCCGGCGGCGTCCGCACCGGCGACGTCTCGGCCCTGGACGGTTTCGCCGGCCGCCCACCCATCGACCGCACCCGCCACTACAACGTCACCGGCGGTTTGCGTCCCCCACTGGCCGTCCACCAGGTGGACCTCGAGAACGCCGTCCCCCGCGACGCCGACGGCCGGGTGTCCCGCCTGCCCGACCCCCGCTCCGGAAGCTGGTTCCGCCTGGCCAACGACGGCGGCCCCGCAGCCGACCCCACCCGCGGCCTGAACTGCGTCGACGGCGTCCTGTCCCTCTTCGACACCTACATCCACGGCCGCCCCCGCGTAGCCGCTCCAAGAACCTTCGACGTCTACGCGAACGGCAACCCCGACCGCCCCCTGGGCGGCGAAACCAACGGCATCAACAGAATCCGCCAAGCCACCGGCGGCGATTTCCAAGGCCTATGCCCGTACGTAGCCGACGCCGACCCCGCCCAGGCCAAGCCCGCCATCGACCAGGCCGTACAAAACCTGACCAACCACCTGCTGAACACCGGCCACGGCGCCTTCGCGTTCATAGTCACCGACCTGGAAGGCGGCGGCTCCCACTCCTGGGCAGCCCTGAACCAGAACGGCACGGTCCTCTACGTAGACCCCCAGATCGGCCGCATCTCCGAACACGTCCCCATGTACCGCCACCACGGAGTCCCCACCCCCATCAACGTGGTCTCCCTGGAAGCCCTGGTAGTAGACGCCAACGCCACCCCCACCCCCCTCCCCAACCACGCCCCCGGCAACTGGTCCACCACCCCACCCACCGGCGCCGCCGACGACGACCGCATCCTCCGATCGCTCACAGTTGATCAACGCGAGATTTTGGATCGGTCGGTGACGGAGGCCGAGGTCAGGGCGGGCGAGGTCGCCGCGGACCTGCGCCATGTGACTGCGGGTCTGCCGGAATTCGACCGCCACAATCGCCCTGTCCTTGTCGGCGAAGATCATCGAGTCAAGGAACTCGGGTCACTGGCCCGGAAGGTTCTTGCTCGTATCGAGCTGAAGGGCCTCACAACCGAAGCCGCCCTCGCAACGATCAAAGATCGGGTGCGGTTCTCGATACAGGTGCCGCCGGAGCGATATGGAGAAATGGTTGCTTCGACGTTGAGTCAGCTGACTGATCTTGGCTATCGCGACATCGTGATGGAGAGCTTCTGGGCGGACCACGGCCGTCACAACGGACTGAACGTCAATCTGACCACGACTGACGGATTTGTCTTGGAAGTTCAGTTCCCCACACCGTCGTCATTGGACGTGGGGCATCACACCCACGCCGACTATGAGGATGTCCGTCGCGAGAGTCTTTCCCCCGAGCAGCGGGTGGAGGCCTTCCTCCGCATCCTCAAAACCAACAAAGACAGCGGGATCTACTCCAATCCACCGCAGGGCTTGGAACTACTCGACCGGTTCATGCCGGACGACCCACGCCCGGTCGACACAACTCTGGCCGGCTGGCTCAGGAAGAAGCGTGTGCTGCTTCGCGCCTACCGCGAGCACCTAGTCTCAAGCGGTACTTCCTTCGAGGACGTCCTGCGCCGTCATGATCTCGATCGCGACGACGTCCCTGGTGCTGCGGAGTTGGGACTGTTCGATGAATGACGGCGAGTTCGCCTACGACGCACTGCGGTCCGACGACGGCGCGACGACCAGCATCATCGCCTACCAGGAACGGGCGGGCGCACCATTCCGGGCCGTCATCTGGAGCGTTCCCCGACAGCAATGGATCTTCGCGCCGGCGATCGCCGCGGAGGCACTTTATGACGACGACCCACAGACTGATGCCGTCGACCGCGCGGAGGCCGAACGGATCGCCACTGAGGTTCTTCGTCACGATCTCCCGTCCGAAGGCGCCCTCCTTGCTCTTTGCGAGGAGGGTGAGCGCAACGGCTGGAGCTATGGGCCTCCCCGCTAAACGATGGCCATGTCGACGAAGCGGGACAGGTGCAGCTGCGCGGCCACAGTCACGGTGTCGGTAGGGCCGTTTCGGTGCTTGGCCACGATGAAGTCGGCCTCGCCCGCCCGTGGTGACTCCTTGTCGTAATAGTCGTCGCGGTGCAGCAGAATAACGACGTCGGCGTCCTGCTCGATCGAGCCGGATTCTCGCAGGTCAGACAGCTGGGGGCGCTTGTCCGTACGTTGTTCGGGGCCACGGTTCAGCTGGGAAACGCCGATCACCGGGCACTCGATCTCCTTGGCCAGCAGCTTGAGGCCACGCGACAGCTCGGAGACCTCCTGCTGCCGGCTCTCGGTGCGCTTCGGTGACGACATCAGCTGGAGATAGTCGATCACCAGCAGTTTGAGGTTGTTGCGCTGTTTGAGCCGGCGGGCCTTGGCCCGGATCTCCATCAGGTTCATGTTCGGGGTGTCGTCGACGAAGATCGGGGCCTCGCTGATCTCGCCCATGCGGCGGGCCAGCTTGCTCCAGTCGTCGTCGGTGAGCTGGCCGGAGCGCAGCACGTGCAGCGGGACCCGGGCCTCGGCCGAGAGCAGTCGCATGACCATCTCGATCTTGCTCATTTCCAGGGAGAAGATCGCGCTGGCGCAGTTGTGCCGGATGGCCGCGTTGCGGGCGAAGTCCATGCTGGCGGTCGACTTGCCGAGACCGGGGCGCCCGGCCACGATGATCAACTGGCCGGGGTGCAGGCCGTTGAGCAGCCGGTCGAGGTCGGAGAAGCCGGTCGGCACGCCGCTCATCACGCCGCCGGCCGCGCCCACCGCCTCGATCTCGTCGAGCGTGGGCTGCAGCATGTCGCCCAGGGCGGCGTAGTCCTCGCTGACCCGCTTCTCGGTGACGTCGTAGATCGCCTGCTGGGCCAGGTCGACGATGTCGTCGACGTCACGCCCGCCGTTGCCGTTCGCCCCGTAGCCGAGCTGGACGATCTTGGTGCCGGCCTCGACGACGCGGCGCAGGATGGCGCGCTCGCCGACGATGCGGGCGTAATAGGCGGCGTTGGCCGCGGTGGGCACGCTCTCGATCAGGGTGTGCAGATAGGGCACGCCCCCGATGCGTTGCAGATCACCCGAGTCGGCCAGGGCGGCGGCCACGGTCAGCGCGTCGGCCGGCTCTCCCCGCCCGTACAGGTCGAGAATGACGTCGAAGATCGTGGCGTGGACGGGACGGTAGAAGTCGTTGGTCTTGAGGATCTCGACGACGTCGGCGATCGCGTCCTTGGAGAGCAGCATGCCGCCGAGAACGCCCTGCTCGGCCGCCACATCCTGCGGTGGGGACTTGTCGAAGGCGCCGCTGCTGGGAGAAGGGCCGCCGGAACCGCCCCCAGAACCACCAGCCGGTTTGGCCGGTGGCCGTTGCTCGTCGATCGACACCCCGGACCCCCCTTGGCTCGCCGTCCGCGCACCCCAGATCAAACAGCCCGGGTATGACACTTTCGGCTGACTCACCACCATGATCGGCAAATTTCTCCCGATCAAGCCCCGCGCTCGCGGCTGGCCCACTCTACGAACCGGCCCCCGACCTGCCCAACTGCACCGGTGGACGAGCCTCGGGACAACCTGTGGACATCCCGCCAGATCCTGTGGGTAGCCCTGTGCACAGCCTGTGTATAACTCCTGGGGACGGCTAAGGTTCTGCCTTGCCGAGCAGGCATTTCGCAGTCCCCACCTGTGGAGGGGGAAAAACACCTGCACAAGTGCGAAAAGGTGCCCGGCGTGAGCAAGCCGTCGCGCGGAGGCGTTGCGGTTCCGACGCGCGGAAGGCACGCTTTTCAGGTGGACCAACGGGAGTGGGACTACGGTGCCCGCATGTCGCGTGAGCGACGAGCGGGCGAGCCGCGTTCCTCCCGTAACCCGGATTCGTCCGATTTCGCCGAGCCTGAGCAGAAATGGTCGGCGCTGACAGACACGGGCAGCATGCAGCCCAGCGCCGAGGCTCTCGACTGGCAGCGCCGGGCCGACGCGTGGGCGCAGCAGTCGGAGCCCGACCCGCATCAGGCCGTCGAGCCGGCGAACCGCTGGTCCGACGTGGCCGAGACGGGCCGCACGACCTTCCCGGCCGACGGCGTGGGCTGGCGCACCGAGACGGCCGAGTGGCGCGCGACCGGTGCCCGCTGGCGGCAGACCACCGAGTGGCGCTCCACGACGGGCACCCACGTCTGGCGTTCGACCACCGAGGCCTGGCAGACGGGTGGCAACGAGTCCTATCCGCCGGCCGCCGAGACCCCGATGGCCCAGCCCGCGCTCTCGAGCACGGCCTGGTCGGACGACTCGCGCGACGATTCCCGCCCGGCCTGGCAGCAGTTCACCGACTCGTCGAACAACGACGCGAGCACGTCGACTCCGAGCTGGCAGCGTTCGAGCCCCGGCGAGACGACCACGCCGTCGTGGCAACAACCTTCCCCGCGTACGCCCGCGGAAAGCTCCCCGTCGTGGCAGCAGCTGGTCGAGCCCACGCAGCAGCCGTCGCGGAGCTCTCGCCCGTCGTGGCAGCGCGACGCGATCGAGGGCTCGGCCACCTGGACCGACCTGACCGACCAGCGCTCGGCCGCCGCGGATTCCGGCCCGAGCTGGCTGCGCTCCGAAGAGCAGCGTGATGACGGCCGCCACCTGGTGCGCGAGGACGACCGGGCCGCCTGGCGACGCGATGCGAGCGCCGGGTCACCCTCGGTGGGGCGCCGTCGCGCTCCCGAGCCGGGTTCCGCTCCTTCCGGCGGTACGGGGTGGTCAGGCGCCCGCTCCGACGCGGACAACTGGGAAGACACCGGCAACTGGGCGCGTCACACCGACACCGGCAGCATCCAGCTGTACGGCGACACGCCCGCTCCGCCCTCGTCCACGACGAACTGGGGCACGGGTTTCGGCTCGCGCAACGTCAACCGGCGCGACGAGGCCCGCCGCGAACCCCCACCCACCTCGTACGGGCAAAGTCCCGGCTACGAGATGCCGCCCGCCGCGCCGTACGAGCCGCCTCCGCGCCCGCCGCGCCGTGACGACACCTCCTCGCGTGCCCTCCCGGCCGGTTACGACGACGCGCCGCGCCGGTACGCCCCCGAGGACGATCCCGCCTCGACCGGCCGCCGCCAGCGCCCCCACCGGTATGCCGACGACGAGCCCGGCTATCCGACCGGCGCCGCTCCCAGCTCGTCCTACCCGACGAGTGCCGCCGCGGCCTATCCGCCACCGGTGGCCGAGCCGCGTGCCCCGCGCCGGGCCCGTCCCGAGCAGGACGAGACCGCGACGTTCAGCGCCGTCCCGATGCCGGCCCCGCCGCCCGCGCAGCGCAGCGCCCCGCCGATGCCGCGCAGCGCGCCCCCGTCGGCCCAGCGCAGCGTTCCGCCGGTCGCGCCCCGCAGCGCACCCGCGGCCGCCCCGCGCAGCGGTCCCACCGGCTCCCCCACGGGCCGGGCGAAATACGGCGGCGGCAGCAGCGACTGGCGCGAGCAGACCGGTTCGTGGGAGGCCGAGCCCGACACCAGCAGCTGGGTTCGCGATCCCGACACGGGCCAGTGGAGCCGCTCCGAGGACGATCCGCGCATCCTGGCCTGGCGGCGCGAGGCCGACCGCCGGGAGGCGATGGGCCAGGGTCCGCGCGCGCTGCCCGCCCCGCCGGCCGCTCCCGAGCAGCCCGAGGCCCGTCCCGAGCCGACGACCGGCGGCTGGCGCAACACGCCTCCGCCGCCGTTGCCCCCGGCGCCCGCGCCCCGCAGCGCGAGCCCGTATTCCGACGGCCCGTACGGTGCCGCGCCGACGAGCTCGATGCCCGGCGGCTATCCGGATGACCCGGCGCGTGGCTACGGCGTGAACCCGGCGAGCTCCGTCCCGGGTCGCGGCCGCGACGACGATCGTTACGACCCGCCCCAGGGCGGTGGCTACGGCGCGGCCCCGACCGGGCGTGGTTACGACGAGCCAACCGGTCGCGGCTATCAGGAGCCCCCGGCCCGCGCTTACCAAGAGCCTCCGGCCCGCGCTTACCAGGAGCCGCCGCCCAGCCGCGGCTATGAGGAACCGCCGAGTCGCGGCTATCAGGACTATCAGGAGCCGCCGACCGGTCGTGGCTATGGAGAGCCGCCTGCTCGCGGCTACGGCGAAGAGCCGCCCCGTCGCGGCTACGAGGAGCCGCCGTCGGGCCGCGGCTATCGCGACGAGCCCGGCAACGCTCCGCGCAGTGGCACGGCCTACGGCAGCGCGTCCGCACCGCCGTACGGGGGCCGACCGGCGCTTCCGAGTGCCCCGCGCAGCGCGCCCGGCTATGGCGACGACGCCACGACGGTCTACCCCGCCGCCCCGCGCAGCGCTCCCGGCTACGGCGACGACGCCACAACGGTGTATCCCGCCGCCCCGGCCAGCGGCATGCCCGGCGGCCCGGTCAACGACTGGTCGTCGACGGCCCCCCGCAGCGGCCCCGGCTATTCGGGTGCCGCCTCGGTGCCGGTCAGCTCGACCCCCCGTTACTCGTCGTCGGCCCCGGCCAGCGGCATCCCGCAGGACGATCCGTACGGCGAGCCCACCCGGTCCGGCCGTCGTCGCGACGCGGTCGACCCTTCGGCGTACGCCGCGGAGCCGTTGAGCCCCGAGGTCTGGCAGCCCGGCTCGAGCCGTCAGGGTGCTTCCGACGAGGTCGCGCCGTGGACGCTGCGTGAGCCGGCCCCGACCGGCGGCGCGGAACCGGACCCGGCGTCGTGGGCGCTCGAGGAACGTCGTGAACGCGCCCGCGGCAGCGCCATCTATCGCGAGGGCGGCGGCGGGGACTGGCGACGCGATCTGGCCGATCAAAGTGATCTGGCCGAGGGCGAGTCCCGACGATTCGGCACCTCGGATTACGTGCCCTTTCGGGCCGGCGGCTCAGCCGCGGTCCAGGGACAATCAAACTTATCCACCACGTCGACGTCGCTGATCTCGCCGGTTGCGCGGGACGTCTCGGCGGCGCCCGCGCGGGGCGGTGCGAGCTGGAACGGCCCCTCGGGGGCATACGAGCGTCGCCCGGTCACGGGCGGTTACCCGACGGTCCGGAAGAGCGATCTGCTCGATCCGGACGATGAGGAGGGCGAACAGGAGTCCGGCGGCCCGCTCGCCGCGGTCGGTTACACCGTCATCTGGTACGGCGTTCCGGTGGTCCTGTTCGTCGCGTACATGCTGGTCGTCGGCACCGGCGCCCAGGGCCACGCGTTGTCCACATTGGCCAAGGCGGCCCCGCAGTTCCTGGTCTCGCTGGTGCTGAGCGTCGTCGTGGCGATCGGCCTGCGCTTCGTCAGCCACTCGTGGAAGGCGATCAGCGTGGGCCTGGCCGCGGCCGTGGTCGGCGGGGGCCTGGCCACCGTGCTGACCTCGGCCATCACCGGCAACAGCCTGAGCTGACGGCCCCGCACTCCGTCAGCCGACCGCGGCCTCCGGCCGGCCGGTGCGACGGCGCATCACCAGAGAGCCGGTCAGTCCACCGAAGGCGAGCAGAGCACCCAGTACGGTCAATGGGCGTACCGCGCCGTCCATGATCGGTGCCCACGGCAGCGGGAAAGGGCCGGTTCCCCTGGTCTCCACCATGCCCATGACCAGATAGATGCTGACCAGGGCGGTGTGCGGGGCCAACAACGCCACACCGAGTACGCCCCAGCCGCCGACGCCCCGGAGCAGGCGCACGATTCCGACGCCGAGCAGCGCGCCCGCCAGCCAGAAGAGCACGGCGAGCAGCAGAGCCAGACTCGGCTGGGACCGCTCCACCCGGACCACGACCGGTTCGCCCGACGCGGTGGGCTGCCGCACGACGAGCCGCCAGTCGCGGTACGCCGCCGTGAGCTCGTCACCACCGGTCCCACCCACGCGCCAACCGGCCGTTTCGAGGCGGGACGCCATCACGGGGAACTCGCCGCCGCTCGGCTTGGGGACTCGCGATCCGCACGGGGGCAGACTAGCGGTCACCCATGAACAAAAGGCGCGCCGAGATCATGCGATCCCGGCGCGCCTCCTGGCGTTCCGCTTGTTACTTGGCGGCGACGACGTTCACCGGGAACGTCGCGGTCACCTCGGGGTGCAGCTTGACCTGGACGTTGTACGCGCCCGTGGTCTTGATGTGGCCGGGCAGCTCGAGGCGGCGCCGGTCGAGGGCGGGACCACCGGCGGTCTTGACCGCGTCGACGATCTCGGCCGGGGTGATCGAGCCGAACAGCCGGCCGCCGTTGCCGGAGCGGGCGGTCAGCGTGACCTTGAGGCCGGACAGCTGGGCCTTGACCTCGTTGGCCTGGCCCAGGTCACGGATCTCGCGGGCGTCACGGGCCCGCTTGATGACCGCGACCTGCTTCTCGGCGCCCTTGGTCCACTGGATCGCGAACCCCTGCGGCAGCAGGTAGTTGCGGCCGTAGCCGTTCTTGACCTCGACGATGTCGCCGGGGGTGCCGAGACCCGACACCTCCTGCGTGAGGATGATCTTCATATTGGTGATCCCCCTCAGCGCGCCGTCGCCGTGTACGGCAGGAGCGCCATCTCGCGGGCGTTCTTGACCGCGCGGGCGATCTGCCGCTGCTGCTGGGAGGTCACCCCGGTGACCCGGCGGGCACGGATCTTGCCCCGGTCGGAGATGAACTTCCGCAGCAGGGCGGTGTCCTTGTAGTCGATGTAGGTGATCCCGTCCTTGTCGAGCGGGTTCACCTTCTTCTTCGGCTTGCGAAGCGCCGCAGCCTTAGCCATTGCTCTTACTCCTGAACTCAGTGAGCCCTGGGGTCTGCACGAGACCCGACGGGCTAGAAGGGAGGCTCGTCGTCGAACGAGGAGTTGCCACCGCCGCTGCCGCCGGAGCGGCCGCCGCTGTTGGAGGCCGGAGCCGCAGTCGCCCACGGGTCGTCGAAGTTGTTGCCTCCGCCGCCACCGTTGCTGGACTGCTGCGGGCGATTGCCGCCACCGCCACCACCGGAAGCGCCGAAGCCGCCGCCCCCGCCACCGCCGGAGCGGTTCATCCGCTGCACCTTCGCCGTGGCATACCGCAGCGACGGGCCGATCTCGTCGACCTCGAGCTCGTAGACGGTGCGCTTCTCGCCCTCGCGCGTCTCGTAAGACCGCTGGCGCAGCCGGCCCTGCACGATCACCCGGGAGCCGCGTTGCAGCGACTCGGCGACGTGCTCGGCGGCGTCACGCCAGATGTTGCACGCAAGGAAGAGTGGCTCGCCGTCTTTCCACTGGCCCGACTCACGGTCCATGGTCCGCGGCGTCGAAGCGATGCGGAATTTCGCGACCGCCGCACCCGACGGGGTGAAGCGCAGCTCGGGGTCGTCGGTCAAGTTGCCGACGACCGTGATGACGGTTTCTCCTGCCATGATCTTCTCCTCGCCGCTTTGCTCGTTCGGTGGAGGCTCTCAGAACCCCCTGACAAAAACGAGGCTCAGCGGGTCTCGGGCCGGATGACCTTGGTACGCAGGATGGACTCGTTGAGCCGGAGCTGACGGTCCAGCTCGGCCACGGCCTCGGGCGTCGCCTGCAGGTCGACGACCGCGTAGATGCCTTCGGCCTTCTTGTTGATCTCGAACGAGAGCCGGCGACGGCCCCAGACGTCGAGCTTCTCCACCGAGCCACCCGCGTTCGTGATCACCTTGAGGTACTGATCGAGCGACGGGGCGATCGTGCGCTCCTCGAGCGAAGGGTCGAGGATCACCATGAGTTCGTAATGACGCAAGACGTTCTCACCTCCTGTGGGCTAACGGCCACGGTCTCTCCGTGGCAGGAGGTCTTGTGTCGATCGCATGAGAAAGCCGTGGGAGCTTGACCCACGGCGGCCGCACTGCGAACCGAGCAAGCATACCCGCGACGGTCGCGGCACCAAAAAGAAGGACCCCGCCTTGACGACGAGGTCCTTCCTGGTGAAGCCGCGGGGCGCCCGATCCGCATTCGCTGGGTGGGACCTGGGGAGGAACGACCACACCGATGAGGTTGGACGCGGCCGCCCCGCGGAGCCTATGAGCAGAAGACTACGCGATTCCCGCCCTATTTGCACGTTGCGACACGATTGCCCGAATTGCGGCAACTGTTACTCCGACCACACAGA
Organism: Paractinoplanes lichenicola; assembly: GCF_016785085.1. Lineage (GTDB taxonomy): Bacteria > Actinomycetota > Actinomycetes > Mycobacteriales > Micromonosporaceae > Actinoplanes > Actinoplanes lichenicola. The sequence goes on along the minus strand of NZ_JAENHO010000019.1, from coordinate 34,925 downwards.
CGGCGGCGGTCAGCGCGAGCAGGCCGAGCGGGTTGCCGCCCTCCGGCAGGGGCTGCAGCGCGGCCACCGGCTCCGCCGCGGCGATCTGCGTGGGCGGGACGGGCGGCGGGGCCGGTACGACGGGGGCGGCGTCGACCGTCATCGGCTCCAGATCCACCTGCGGTTCGCCCGGGAGCAGCGTCGGCTCGCTGCCCGGGGGCATCCCGGCGAAGGCGGGGGCCGCGCTTCCGGGCGTACCGGCCGCGGTCTTGGTCTTGGGCCGGTGAGCGGCACCGCCGTGGGGCAGACCCTGGGCCGCCGACGAGGCCACCTGCGCCGTCGCGCCGGTCCGCGGAGTCCATGGCTCACGGGTGCTCGGACGGGTGGTTGCAGCCCGGTCGCGGGTCGGACGCTCGGCCGGGGCGGCCTGGGAACCGGACGGGGAGCCGGAAGGGTCGTCGGGATCGCTCGGCGCCAGCGACATCGGCTTCGCGTCGTCCGCGGAGGCATCCGGGGCCGGCTCGGGGTCGGTGGCCGTCGAAACGGCCGGCGAGGCGGTGATCAGCACCGGGTCGGACTCGTCGCCGATCGGGCAGTCGGGCTTGAGGGTCACCGAGGTCGTGCCCCGCCGGAAGATCACCTCGGTCGAGCTGTCGTCCGGCACCGTGCCCTTCGAGTCGGCGCCGAGCAGCAGGTCAGCGGCGTACCCGGTCTGGTTGACGACCCGGATGGTGCTCTGCGCCGGCACGGTCATCGACTCGACGCTCGGCCGGGAGTGGCACGAGATGCCGAACATCCCGCCGCCCGAGAACGTCACCTGGCGAACGCCCTCGGGCACCGGATCGGCGCTCGCCGTCCCGTTCGCCAGCATCGGCGCACCGAAGATCAGACCGCCCAGCACGATCGCCGTCACCCGCTGTCGGACCTGCCGCGACATGCACCATCTCCCACTTCGCACCGGCCCCTGGCCGATATCGGTCAAACGTGATCAATGGAGCTAACGAGACCCGGCAAGGCGCGGTGACGCGCGGAGGAAAGTGTCGGACGCTCGTCGTAGTCTCGTCCCATGCGCATCGGAGCCCATGTCGATCCCGCCGCCCCGCTCGAGGAGGCCACCGCCCGCGGCGCCGAGGCGGTGCAGTTCTTCCTGACCGACCCGCAGGGTTACAAAAGCCCCAAACCGCGGGAGGACGCCGAGGCGCTGCGCGCGTCCGAGGTGGACGTTTACATTCACGCGCCCTACATCGTCAATGTCGCCTCTCCGAACAACCGCATTCGCATCCCCAGCCGCAAGCTGCTGGTGGCGCACGCCAAGGCCGCGGCCGAGCTGGGGGCGAAGGGCTTGATCGTGCACGGCGGTCACGTCGGCAAGGGCGAGGATCTCGCGGCCGGCTTCGAGAATTGGCGCAAGGCCTTCGAATACGCGGAGAACGACGGCGGGCTGCCACTGCCGATCCTGATCGAGAACACAGCCGGCGGCGACAACGCGTGTGCCCGCCGCTTCGACGATCTGGCCCGGCTGTGGGAGGCGGTGGGCTCGTTCGGCGCCGGCTTCTGCCTCGACACCTGCCACGCCTACGCGGGCGGCGAAGACCTGGTCGGCATCGTCGACCGCGTCAAGGCGATCACGGGCCGCATCGATCTGATCCACGCCAACGACTCCAAGGGCGGATTCGACTCCGGCCAGGACAGGCACGACAACCTCGGCAATGGCAAGATCGACCCGGACCTCATCGTGGCCGCGATCCGGGCCGCCGACGCACCGGCCGTCGTCGAGACACCGGGCGGCAGCGAGGGACAGACCGCCGACATCGCGCTCCTGCGGGAGCGTACGGGTCGTTGACGCGCCGCACGGGGAGAGGCTCATGACCGCCGAGCAGCCGAAACACCCCACCGCCCCGGATCCTTCGCGCCCGGCCGCCCCACCCGGCGCCGTGGCCACGTCATCCGCGATCCCGGCCCAGCCCGGCCCGCCGTCGCAGGAGAAAGCGCCGCCGCCGCCCGCCGCATCGTCGGCAGCCGGACCCACTGCGTCGGCTGCACCCCCCGCGGCGGGACCCGCTGCGTCGGCTGCAACTCCCGCGGCGGGACCCGCTGCGGGGTCCGGGGCGACCCAGACCAAGGTCGACCTGCCCAAGGTCGACGAGGCTCCACAAAAGACCAAGAAGAAGCACGCCGAACCGCTGCCGTCCGAGCGCCCGCCCGGCACCCCGCCCGACCCGTGGAAGGCGTTCGCCACCACCTCGGAGCGCCCGCCCGGCCGGCTCCGCCGCGGCACCCGCCGGTTCTTCCGATCGCTGATCCACGAGTACGCCCTGGTCACCTACGCCGGCATCCTGCTCGCCGTCGCCCTGACCTGGCCGACCCTGCGCTACCCGCTGCACACGCTGCCGCAGGACGTCTGGGACCCGTCCCGCCAGGCCTGGCAGATCGCCTGGTCCGGGCACATCCTGCTGACCGACCCGGCCCGTCTCTGGCAGTCCAACGCCTTCTTTCCGCTGACCGACACCTTCGCGTACGGCAACAGCCTCCTCGGCTACGCCCCGTTCGGCATGATCGGCGACGGGCCCCTGGCCGCGATCCTGCGTTACAACATCCTCTTCGTGCTGGCCCACGCGCTGCTCGCGATCGGCGGCTACGCCCTGGTCCGCCAGCTCGGCGCAGGCCGTACGGGAGCCGCAGTGGCCGCCGTGGCCATCGCTTACGCGCCCTGGCGGCTCGCCCAGGAGGGCCACCTCGACATCATCTCGGCCGGCGGCATCCCCCTCGCCCTGGCCATGCTCGCCCGCGGCCACGGCTGGTCGCTGCGTCGCGGCCTGCGCCCCGCGGCCCGCAGCGCCAAGTGGGCCGCCGCCGGGTGGCTGGTCGCGACGTGGCAGGTCAGCCTCGGCTTCTCGCTCGGCGGCCCGTTCCTGATCGTCCTCGGCCTCATCCTGATCGTGCTGTTCCTCGGGGTGCCCATCCGCCGCCTGCGCCGCCCCGCCGAACGGCCCGTGCTCGGCTGGCGCCTCATGCTCACCGACACGCTGGGCCCGCTGTTCCTGGCCGCCGTGAGCGGCCTGATCGCGATTCCCTATTTCCGCGTCCCCGACACCGGCCCGGCCACCACCGAGATCACCTTCTTCTCGCCCCCGCTGCGCAGCCTGCTCATCGGCCCCGCCGAATCCCGCATCTGGGGCGCCCCGCACGAGGTGCCGCGCTCGTCGCTCGGCTGGCCGGCCGAGATGGGCCTGCTGCCCGGCTTCGTCCTCTATGCACTTGCGCTCGCGGGCCTGGCGTTCTCGATCTGGACGCTGCGCCAGCGGCTGCTGCTGCTCGCCGCCCTGGCCGTCACCATCGTCCTGACCCTCGGCACCAACTTCTACGAGGGCCGCTGGACCTACCTGCCCGTTTTCGGCCACCTCCCCGCCTCGCTCGGCCTGCGCATCCCGGGCCGGCTGATGATCTGGGCTACGCTGCTGCTGGCCATCCTCGCGGCCGGCGCCGTGGCCGAGTTCGTCCGTCGCGCCGAACACCTCTCCGAGCAGCGCATCCCACCCTGGCCCGGCCCGTGGCTGCGCCTGGCCACCTTCGTGCCGCTGATGCTGGTGCTCGTCGAGGGCTGGAACGCAACGGCCCACCCGGTCGTCCCGTCGCAGCCGACGGCCATGCGCACGGTCAGCGGCCCGATGCTGGTGCTGCCCACGGCCGCCCTGACCGACCAGACCGTCATGCTCTGGTCCACCACCCGCTTCCAGCCCATGGTCAACGGCAGCAACGGCGGTTTCGCCGCGACCCGCCAGGCTGAGCTGCGCCGCAATGTCGAAACGTTCCCCGACGCCGCCAGCATCGAATACCTCCGCTCCCTCAACATCGACCGCGTCCTGCTCCTCCGCTCCCAGTCGGCCGGCACCCCCTGGGAACGCGCCGGCGACATCCCGGTCGACGCCCTGAACATCCGCCGCGAAGACATAGACGACGCCGTCCTCTTCCACCTGCGCTGACATCCCAGATCCACCGCCCTTTCGAGGTCCCGCCATCCTGCCCGCCCTCCGTCAAGATCGCCCCGTTATCCACAATTCCGGGTTATCCACAGGGGACCGTGCACCGATCCCCCCGCCCCGCTAACGTCCCCAGGGCGGGTGGGGGCTAGGGATGGCCGTACACGGGCAAGATCAAGAAAAGTTGGGCGGCGGGTCGGAAGCGACGAACGGCGCGCAGTGGGTGACGGGCGCGGGCCGGGTCACGGGCGGCGGAAATGGCCGGGGGAGAGGCAGATGGGTGTCGTGCGGCTGAGCTTCTTCGTCGCTTCGGTTCGGGCTGTTTCGGGTGGTTGGCGGCTGGAGGGTGAGCCCGGCTTCCACACGCAGCACTGGGCGAGGCCGGGGGACCGGTTCGATCGGGCCTGCAGTGAGAACGGCCGCGGGGAACGGGTCGTGGACCTCGCCGTGGTCGAGCTGACCGAGTCGTACGTGATCGTCACGGGCTCGGGCGGCGACGACCTCCAACCCGAGGACATCATCACCGGCGAACGCGACGAAGAACCCAATCGCAACGAAGAACCCGAGCGCAACGAAGAACCCGAGCACGATGAGGAACCCGGGCGCAACGAAGAACCCAAGCGCGATGTGGGACTCGAACGCGACGAAGAACCCGAACGCGTCGAGAAGCCCGAACGCGACGAAGAATCCGAACGCGAAGACCAGTGAGAGCGCGAAAACCTAGACCTTCGCCACGACCGGTGGTGCTGGTGGGTCGGCGGGCGTGGGCGTAGGGGAGCGGTCCAACCGGAACCGCCGCCGCAAGCCAGCGATCCACGGGGCGTCCGGCCGGTTCAGCGGCCCACCGTCCGGGTCGTCGTCGTAGGACTCGCGCACCGGGTCGAGCTCGGGCCGCCAGATCTCGCGAATAACCAGCCCGCACAGCACCGCCACCGTGATCAGCCGCAGGCTCGAGGCCAGCACGAACGTTCCCTCGGGGATGACCGGCTTACCCCCGGCGCCCATCAGCTCGGCGTAGAACGCGGTGAAGTAGCCGAACTCGGCCACCGTCCAGGCGATGATCGCCCCCCAGCGCGGCCGGGCCAGCACGATCAGGGGGAGCAGCCACAGCACGTACTGCTGCGACCAGACCTTGCTCGTGATCAGGAACGCGGCCACCACGAGGAACGACAGCTGGGCGACCCGCGGCCGGCGCGGCGCCAGCCAGGCCAGCAGGCCGATGCCGACGCAGGCGAGCCCGAAGAGGGCGTACGAGAGAAGGTTGAGCTGCGGCACGTGGTTGCTGAGCCATTGGAAGGGGCCTTGATCACCCTCGGCGCCCGAGTTCCATTTGCCGTCGAGGTAGCGCCCGATGTACCAGAGCGTGCCCCAGTCGATCGGCCGGTCGCTGTTGAGACGGAAGAACTTCAGCCAGCTCTCGTGGTAGAGGTAGAAGACCGGGAAGTTCGCCACGGCCCACGCCGCCGCCGCGGTCGCCATCGCCGCCGTCCACGAGCGCAGCGACTTCGATCTCAGGGCCAGCACGAGCAGCGGCCCGAGGATGAACAGCGGCCACAGTTTGGCCGCGCCGCCGAGCCCCAGGAACAACCCCGCCCAGGCCGGATGCTTCTTGGCCCACAGGTAGAGCCCGACCGCGGCCAGCCCGATGGCCAGGAAGTCCCAGTTGACCGTGGCGGTGAAGAAGATGATCGGGGAGACCGCGAAGATCGCCGCGTCCCAGGGCCGGCGTCGGCGCAGCGCCAGGATGATCGCGGCGGTCGCCACGGCCAGGGCGGACAGGATGATCGCGTTGGTGTTGTAGAACCACGTGCCCTGGTTGATCTCGGGGTGGTCCTGCCCGTACGAGTGGATCGGCAGCCCCAGGGCGCCCATGAAGTAACCGGTCACGACCGGGTATTCCACGGGCCAGTCCTTGTACGGAACTGCGCCCTCGTTGAGGTGCTCGGCGTAGTACAGCGCCAGCACGTCGGTGTAGCAGAACCGCGTGTACTGCGTGTTCTGCTGCCAGTCACCGCTCTGGCAGGGCGACTTCTGCACCCATGAGAACGCGAGGGTCAGGCACGTCAGCGCGAGGATGATGCGCGTGGCCGTCCAGAACCGTCCACGCCGGGCGTCCGGCTTGACGGCGTGCGAGCCGAGCGGCCCGCCGATCGCCTGGGAGATGCCGCGCACGAAGCCGTCCGACGTCGCCGGTGCGCTCGGCTTGTCAGGGCGGTCGATGTCCTCGGACGGTTGCGTGCTCATGACATGGCATCATGCCGTACTTCGCCCCATGCTTCCGTCAACGCCCTGCGGGCGGATCGGGAAGCACGGGGCGATCCGGGCGCTAGTTCTCCGGCTGGAGTGTGGGGTTGAGGGTCGGCAACTGAGTCTCGGGGGTGTTTTCGGGAGCCCCGCCACCAGGTTGGTCGCCGCCTCCGTCGTCACCGCCTCCGTCGTCACCGCCGTTGTTGTCCCCGCCGTTGTTGTCGTCGCCGCCGTTGTTCTCGCCGCCGCCGTTGTTGTTCCCGCCGCCGTTGTTCTGGTTGCAGTCGGGCCCGATGACGCCGAGCACACAGTCACCGCCGCTGTTGTTGCCGTCGTTGTTGTTCTGCGGGGGCGGCGGCGGTTCCTGGCCGTTGGCGAACGGGCTGTCCGGGTTGCCGGTCTCGACGCGCTTCGGGAAGTCCTCGTTCTGCAGGTCCTTCGCCTTGATCACGGCGTCCAGGAACTTCTTCCAGACCTTGGACGGGGTGCCGGCGCCGAACATGTCGCGGCCGTTGGATTCCTTCAGCTCGACCTTGCCCTTGGCCCCGCCGACCCAGACCGTCGCGGCGAGCTGCGGCATCCCCCCGACGAACCAGGTGTCACCGCTGCCCTCCTTGAACTCCCAGGTGCCGGACTTGGCGATGCTCTGCTGACCGTTGCGCAGGTCGCGGTCGTCGACCCGGACGATCTCCTTGAGGACCGACTGCAGGTTCGACATCTGGTCGGGGTCGAAGACCTGCTTGCCCTCGGTCTTCTCACCGCCGACGACCGTCTTCTTGCCGGTCTCGGGGTCGAGCTTGGTCACCGACTTGATGAAGTGCGCGTCGTGGTGCACGCCGTTGCCGACGATCGTGGCGACGCCCTCGGCGTGCTCGAGCGGGACGACCCGGTATTGACCGAAGGCGACCTCGTTGTCGAAGTAGCCCTTCTGCTCCCACGTCGACTTGTCGGTCTTGGTCAGGTCGACCAGCTTGCCGTTGGGGAACTGGTCGTTGCCGTCGGTGTACATGTGCTTGATGCCGGCGTCGCGGGCGGCCGTGATGACCTTGTCGCGGCCGATGCCGTCGGCGATCCAGTAGAACGGGAAGTTGTACGACTTGACCGTGGCCGTCTCGAGGTCACAGAACTTGATCTTGCCCTTGCAGACCGTTCCCGGGTCCGCGCCGGCGTTGCTGATCTTCGTGCCGTTCGGCCGCAGCTTCGTGCCGTCCCACGTCGTCTTGAAGGAGATGTCCTCCCTCAGCCCGGCCGCCAACGTATAGATCTTGAAGGTCGAGCCGGGGGACTGGCCGCCGGTGATCTCCTTGCCGTTGCCGGAGAGATAGCCGCCGTAGTCCAGGCCGTCGGGGTCGTCGCCGGCGTAGTAGCCGAGCACCCGGCCGGTCTTCGGGTCGATGCCGATCACCGCGGCCTGATAGGTCGCCGGCTTGCCGTTCATCGGCGAGTCCTCGCTCTTGCGGGACCCGGCCTCCTCGGCCGCCTTCTGCACGTCGGGGTCGATCGTCGTGGTGACGGTCAGACCGCCCTTGTCGAACTCCGTCGCGCTGATGCCCATCTCGGCCAGCTCGGCCCGGACGTGCCGCATGACCATGCCGACGGGCTTGCCCGCCGTGCTCTTGCTGGCCGAGCTCTTGCTGATCGGCTTGACCTTCGGGTAGGCCCGCTTGTCGTAGACCTCCTTCGAGATCCAGCCCATCTCCAGCATGTTGGCCATCGTGTACTCCCACCGATCCTTGGCATCGGTGAGGTTGTAGTTCGGGTCGTAGCCCTTGTGCGTGTCGGTCGGCTCCGGCTGCTTGATGATCGAGGCCAGCACCGCGGCCTCGTACGGCGTCACGGCGTTCTTCTGCCCGGCCGGCGTGAGCACCGACTTGCCGAAGTAGCCCTGCGCCGCGGCCTCGATGCCGTATCGGCCCTCGCCCAGGTAGATGTAGTTGAGGTACATCCCCATGATTTGGTCTTTGTCGTACTTGCCCTCGAGCTTGCGGGCGATGACGGCCTCGCGCAGCTTGCGGTTGATGCTGATTTCCTTCAGCTCGGCCGCGTGCCGGGCGTACTGCTGAGTGATCGTCGACGCGCCCTGGGTGGCGCCACCGGTGAAGTTGTTCCACGCGGCGCGGACGATGCCCTTCATGTCGATGCCGTGGTGCTTGTAGAAGTTCTTGTCCTCGGCGGCGGCCACGGCGTGCTCGACGACCTTGTTGATCTTCGCCTCGGGCACGACCGTGCGGTTCTGATCGCCGAGCTTCGCCAGCACGGTGCCCTTGGAGTCGAGGATCACATTCGACTGCTCCTCGGTCGCCAGCGGCGGCAGGTCGACGTCGTCGAAGAAATACGTGCCGCCGACGACGCCCGCGCCGAGCAGGATGACTATCACGGCTGCGGCGGCGGTCAGGATGTTCGTGCGGCGACGGCGCTTGGCCGCCTTCGACTTGTCCTTGCCCTTGACCGACCGGCCACCGCCGAAGCTGCCCTCGTCATCGGGGCCGTCGGCAGGACCAAAACCAGAAGTTCCCGGCCGTACGGCGGCACGCGCGACCGACGCGCGGCCCGGCGGGGGAGCGGCGGCGCCCACGCGGGCCGAACCACCGACCCGAGCCGAGCCACCGACGCGACCGGAAGCACTGCCCACGGATGCGCTGCCCACGGAGGCACTGCCGACCGATGCCCGCCCGGAGGTGCCGTTGCCTACCGAGGCGCGTCCGCCGGCCCCACGGCGGTACGCGTCGGGCGCGGGCCGAGCGGAGCCCGAGGGCCGCGCCGACCCGGAATAGGAGGAACGAGGCTGGTCGTCGTCAGGCGTTGAGCCGGCGGACCCGGGCACTCGGGCCCGGGCACGCGAAGACTGCGGTTCGCCGTACGGGTTCATGCGGTCTACACCTCGGTCGCGAGGACGCACGCGAGGAGAGCCCTGGAGAGGCCCTTCCCCGCGACGTCGCAGGCGGACGATTCGGGCTGCATACCGGCAGCCGCCCTGACTGATGTCGGAAATGACCGGCTGGTGCGCTGGATGCGCGAGCCGGTCGGGGTCACGTCAACGGTAGCGAGATCGATCCGCATCAGTTGCGGCCGTCCCAACTGTGTGACGATGACCCGATTTCGCGGTGGCGGCCCGCGGCGGACGAGGCGGCAACCGCCTCGACCCGATCGAGTTCGTCGGCGGTGAGCGCGTCCCGGCCGAGCAGATACTGCTGGGTCAGGTGATTCCACGCGCAAGATTGGCACACCTCCACGACGAAGACCTGGAACTCACGCAGCGTCATCGCCAGGACAGGCAGCTCGGCGAGCTTGCGGGCCTGCCCGGCGGTCTGCTTGAGCTCGTCGCCGTAGATGTAGTGCACGAGGGTCAGGTTCTCGCGCCGGCAGATCGGGCAGCGCTCCTCGGTGGGCTCGCCATGGAATCGAGCAGCACTTTTGAGGTATGGCGAGGCATCGCAGACCTCGAGCGTTCCGATCTTGCCGTTGTGCACGTCACGCAGCACTGCCCGCTTCTGTAGCGAGAAGTCGACAAGCTGCCGCTGCGTGCGCATGGCGGAAAGCGTACGCGGTCCAACGGCGAGGAGCGACAGTCATCACGCAGCGTGGCGCGCGTGTAGCTCACACATGAACAGCTTGCGGACTCGTGACGACGGATCTACGGTTGCGATGTATCGGGCCGATACATCGGGACAGGCGAGGGGAGGCGGCCGATGCTGGAACTGGCGATCCTCGGCCTCCTTCAGGAGACCCCGATGCATGGGTACGAGCTCCGCAAGGAACTCGCCACCAAGCTGGGCACGATCCGCGCCGCGATCAGCTACGGCACCCTCTACCCGACCCTCAAGCGGCTTCGGACGGCCGGTTGGATCACCGAGTCCGAGTCGGATCCGACGATGATCCCCCCGATGACCAGCAAACGGGGCCGGGTTGTTTACAAGATCACTGCCGACGGCAAGGAGCGGTTCGCCGATCTCCTGGCCCAGGCCGGCCCCGAGACGTACGACGACGCCGGCTTCGGCGTTCACTTCGCGTTCTTCTCCCGGACCGACCGCGCCACCCGGCTGCGCATCCTGGAGGGCCGCCGCCGCCGCGTCGAGGAACGCCGGGAGGGCCTGCGCGACGTGTTGTCCCGCGCCGCCGGCCGGCTCGACGCCTACACGCTCGAACTGCAACGCCACGGACTCGACGCCGCCGAGCGCGAGGTCCGCTGGCTGGAGGAGCTCATCACCAACGAGCGCTCCGGCCGAGCCCCGGCGGGAACCGCCGGGGAACTCGACATCCCTTCCGCCGAGCCGCCACCGCAGCGGACGGCCGGGGATGCATCCCCCGAACCCCCGCGTCCGCATCAGGACCGGCCGTGATGAACAAGGAGGCAAACGCGATGGGCTCCGTCCGCGTCGCCATCGTCGGTGTGGGTAACTGCGCCTCGTCCCTCGTGCAGGGCGTGGAGTATTACAAGAACGCCGACCCCAACGACCGCGTCCCGGGTCTCATGCACGTAACCTTCGGCGACTACCACGTATCCGACGTGAAGTTCGTCGCGGCGTTCGATGTGGACGCCAAGAAGGTCGGCATGGACCTCGCGGAGGCGATCGTCGCCAGCGAGAACAACACGATCAAGCTGACCGACGTGCCCCCGACCGGTGTCTCGGTCCAGCGTGGACCGACCTTCGACGGTCTGGGCACCTACTACCGCGAGATCATCGAGGAGTCGTCGGCCGAGGCCGTCGATGTCGTGCAGGCCCTGCGCGACGCCGAGGTCGATGTAGTCGTTTCCTACCTGCCGGTCGGTTCCGAGCAGGCCGACAAGTTCTACGCCCAGGCCGCGATCGACGCCGGTTGCGCGTTCGTCAACGCGCTGCCCGTCTTCATCGCCTCCGACCCGGCGTGGGCGCAGAAGTTCACCGACGCCGGCCTGCCGATCGTCGGCGACGACATCAAGAGCCAGGTCGGTGCCACGATCGTGCACCGGGCGCTGGCCAAGCTGTTCGAGGACCGCGGGGTCGAGCTGCTGCGTACGTACCAGCTCAACTTCGGCGGCAACATGGACTTCATGAACATGCTGGAGCGCAACCGCCTGGTCTCGAAGAAGATCTCGAAGACCCAGTCGGTGACCTCCCAGATCCCGCACGAGATGATCAAGAGCGACGTGCACATCGGCCCGTCGGACCACGTGCCGTGGCTCGACGACCGCAAGTGGGCCTACATCCGGCTCGAGGGCCGCTCGTTCGGCGACACCCCGCTGATGGCCGAGCTCAAGCTCGAGGTGTGGGACTCCCCGAACTCGGCCGGCGTGATCATCGACGCCGTCCGCGCGGCGAAGATCGCCAAGGACCGCGGCATCGGCGGCCCGATCCTGTCGGCCTCGTCATACTTCATGAAGAGCCCGCCGGTGCAGTACAACGACCACGACGCCAAGGAAAGCGTCGAGGCCTTCATCCGCGGCGACATCGAGCGCTGACCAGCCGCACAACGTAATAAAGGCCGGCCCGGGCTTCCCGGGTCGGCCTTTGCGCGCGTTGTCATAGAACGTTCGTATGCGTGACCATAGGCATGGGTCAACCCCAAGCCCGGGCCAGGGCGACCCGTGCCTCCAGCTCGAGCAGCTTGCGCTTGCGGTCGAGCCCGCCCCCGAAGCCGACCATCTTGCCGCCCGCCCCGACCACCCGATGGCAGGGCACGATCACGGGGATCGGGTTGTGGTTGCAGGCCGTCCCGACGGCACGCGCGGCCCCCGGATCACCCAGCGCGGTCGCGATCGAGCCGTAGGTGACCATTTCCCCGTACGGAATCTTGGCGATCTCGCCCCACACCGCGCGCTCGAACGACGAGCCGCCGCGCAGCTCGAACGGCACGGAGAAGTCGGTGAGCTCGCCCGCGAAATAGGCCTCGAGCTGCGCCACGGCCGGATGGGAGCCGGACGGCCCTGGCCGGGCGGCGAAGCGCACGCTGACGACGGTGTCGCCCTCGACGGCGACGCCGAGCGGACCGATGGGCGAGTCGACGACGAACATGCCCCGATTCTGCTCCCGGGGTATGACAAGTCCTAGAGGTAGCCGTTGTCCCGGCCCCACTGCTCGAGCGCGTCGGCGGCTTCCTCTCGTTGCGGCGAGGGCGGCCGCGACCGCGCGAGGTCCGCGATGGCCGAGATCACGGCCAGCGGAACGGCGACGATCAGGCCCAGGATCGCGTTCCCACCCACCAGCACGGTCTCCTCCGAGATGGTCGACATGCTCCGGGCCCAATAGGCCCCGCCGTCCCCATAGGGCATCGGCTCGCTGTCATAACGCAGCAGGTACATGCCGAGCGCGCAGGTCAGGACCACGCCCACGACCGAGAGGGCGGCAAACCACAGGCGCACGCCTTGGCTGCCGCGCCACCACAGCCCGATCCACGTCACGACGATCACGGCGGGCAGAACGAAGAGGACGAGCCAGGCCACGCCGGCGACCCTAGCTACGGCCCGCAACAACTTCGCGAATCCGTGCAAGCCTTTCCGGCGGCGGGGCGTCTTACCGGGCGGAGGTGACGGGTGAAACAGTCGCTCGAGACGGAGTTCACCGCGTTCGTCGCGGAACGGGGGCCGGTGCTGCTCCGGATCGCGCATGCCCTGACCGGCGACCCGCGGGCCGCGGAGGATCTGGTGCAGGGCGCGCTGGCCAAGGCGTACGCGAAATGGCCGCGGATCCACGGGGACGCCGAGGCGTACGTCCGGAGGATCCTCTATAACGACCGCGTCTCGGGCTGGCGCCGCGCCGGCCGGCAGCGCGAGATCACGATGGCCGAGCTGCCCGAGCGGCCGGGACGCGAGCCCGACATCGCCGAACGGCTCGCGCTGCGGCAGGCCCTGCTGACCCTGCCGGACCGGCAGCGGGCGGTGCTGGTGCTGCGCTATCTGGAGGACCGCACGGTCGAAGAGACGGCGGAGGTGCTGGGCTGCCGGCCCGGCACCGTGGCCAGTCAGGCCTCCCGCGCGCTGGCCAAGCTGCGCGAGCTGGTCGGCGGCGATCTCGACGAGCACTCCTGGTCGATGGAGGGATCACGATGAATCTGGAGGACAAGGTGCGGGTCACCGTCCACGACCTGGCGGACGGCGCCCGTTTCCCGGACGATCTCGCCGCCGGGGCCCGGCAGCGGGGCCGGCGCATCCGCCGGCGCCGCCAGGCCGGTGTGGCGGCGGCCGCGGTCGCCCTCGTCGCGTCCGCCTCGATCCCGTACGCCCTGCTCCACCGGGACGAACCCGCGCCGCAGCCACAACCGCAACCGGCCGCCACGACGAGCAGGCCGATCGACTGGGGGAAGAGCCCGCTGACGCTGCCCGGCAAGGTCATCGTCACCGCCGTGAGCCGGATCGACCCACGCCTGGCCGACGTCCCTTCGGCCGACGGCAGCGTGGTGCTCGACCGCAGGACCGGCCGCTATGTTCAGCTGCCGGACGACTATCACCGGGTCTGGGGTGCGCCGAAGGTCAACCGCGCGGTGGTCAGCGGCGATCGGCACCTCGGCATCATCGCCGCGAACGGCGAGATCACCTGGACGGACGTCACCCCGGGACCGGACCCGCAGTGGTCACCGGACGGGACGCGCGTGCTGGCCACGTCGGGTGACGGGTTCGCGATCATCGATGCCGCGTCCGGCGCGGTGAGCCGGCACGCCACGTTCGACGAGACGTACGCCTGCCCCGACGAGTGCCGCTTCACGTGGCTGCCGGACGGCAAGCGCGTCGCGATCCCCGTACGCGATATCACCGCGGACCGCAGCGAGGCGAAACTGGATATGGCCGTCAAGGTCGCGATCCACGACGCGTCCACCGGCAAGCGGCTGGAGACGATCCCGGTTCCCGGCGCGCCGGCCGACCAGGACGCGTGGTCCCCGGACGGCCGCCGGGTAGTGCTGAAGCACACGTCGGAGAGCGGCTGGGCCAACCGGGTGATCTTCGACGTCGAGACCCAGCAGATCCTGGCCGACCTGGGGGAGCAGGACGCGCACTTCCTGCCGGACGGTCGGCTGCTGGGGTTCGACCGGCCTGGCGCCCGCGTCCGCCTCTATGACGTGCGGGGGCGGGTGCTCGAGGAGATGAGCCTGCCGCGGTCCTTCGCCAACCGGACGGTGAGCATCGGAATGCCTTAAGAAGAAAGGTGCCCGTTGTCGCGGGCCCACTTGTAGAGCTCCGCCTCGGCCTCGTCGCGCGTCAGCGGCCCGCGGTCGAGGCGCAGCTCTTTAAGGAAGCGCCAGGCCTGGCCGACGATCGGGCCGGGCGGCACCCCGAGCAGCTCCATGATCGCGTTGCCGTCGAGGTCGGGGCGGACCCGGGCGAGGTCCTCCTCCTCGGCCAGCCGGGCGATCCGCTCCTCGAGCGCGTCGTAGTCGGCCGCGAGGTTGGCCGCCTTGCGCTTGTTGCGGGTGGTCACGTCGGAGCGGGTCAGCTTGTGCAGCCGGGTGAGCAACGGGCCGGCGTCGGTCACGTAGCGGCGCACGGCCGAGTCGGTCCACTCACCCCGCCCGTACCCGTAGAACCTGAGATGCAGGCCGACCAGCTCGACCACGTCCGAGGTGACGTCCTTCGGGTATTTCATGGCCCGCATGCGCTGCTTGGTCAGGCGCGCGCCGACCACCTCGTGGTGGTGGAAGCTGACCCGGCCGTCGCGCCCGACCGCCTTGGTGGCCGGCTTGCCGATGTCGTGCATCAGCGCGGCCATGCGCAGCGTGAAGTCGGGGCCCTCGTCGCCCTCGAGCCGCATGGCATTCTGCACGACGATCAGCGTGTGCTCGTAGACGTCCTTGTGCTGGGCGTGCTCGTCGATCTCGAGCTTGAGCCCGCTGATCTCGGGGATGAAGCGGTCGGCCAGGCCGGTGTCGACCAGCAGGCGCAGGCCGGCGATGGGGTCGGCGCCGCAGATCAGCTTGGTGAACTCGTCCCGGATCCGTTCCGCGGTGATGCGGTCGAGATCGGCGGCCATGTCCCGCATGGCCGAGATGACCTTTTGATCCACAGTGAACCGGAGTTTGGCGGCGAACCGCGCGGCCCGCAGCATCCGAAGTGGATCATCACCGAACGACTGCGACGGTGCGGCCGGCGTGCGGATCACCTGGGCCGCAAGATCATCCAGGCCCCCGTACGGGTCGGTGAACGTGTGCCCGGGGAGCGAGACGGCCATCGCGTTGATCGTGAAGTCGCGGCGCTCGAGGTCTTCCAGCAGGGAATCGCCGTACTCGACCACGGGGTTGCGGGTGACCCCGTCGTACGCCTCGGCGCGGAACGTGGTGATCTCGATCCGCAGGCCGTTCTTCTGGATGCCGATCGTGCCGAACTCGCGACCGGTCTCCCAGATCGCGTCGGCCCAGCCCTGCACGACCGCGAGGGTCTGCTCGGGACGCGCGTCGGTGCAGAAGTCGAGATCGTCGCCGAGGCGTCCCAGCAGCGCGTCGCGCACCGAGCCACCGACCAGGTGCAGCTCGTGACCGGCGGCGTCGAAAAGCCGCCCCAGCTCGTCGGCGAGCGGGGAGACGCGCAGCAGCTCGGCCACGGCTTTCTCTTGGGCGGCATTCAACACAGACATGGGATGACTAGCCTATCGGCCTTTAGTCAGGTCAAGGGTGGCGGGTGGGGCGGCGGACGTGGGCGTGGCAGTCCGGAGGAGCACCGGGCAGGATGGGCGGGTGCCCGTTACCGACACGCTGCTCCGCCTGGCCGAGAATCCGGATTTCTGGGCCGGCGAAAGCTGCGTGACCAGCGACGACGAGCCGGCCGAGCTGCGGACGACCTTTCCGGTGACCGGCGGCTACGCGCTGGTGCTGGACATCGACCTCAAGACCGGCGAGCGGACTCTTGGCCTGCGGATCCCCGCGTCGAGTGAACCTGTTCAACTCGGTTACGCGCTGCTCGGCGAGCCCGCCCCGGCCGCCCTGCGCTGGTGGGAGCTCGACCTGTGCGGCCGGGTGATCGCTTGGGGCGATCCCACGCTGCCGCATCCGGGCCTGGTCGTGGCGCTGCTGTCGCCGTTCGCGCCGGCCACCGCCGAGGACGACGAGCCCGAGATCGCGGCGATGCGCGAGGCGGCGTACCGGTCGCTCCGCCGTGAGGTGCCACCGGCCGCGCCGTCCGGCCCCGAGCAGGCCCCGCTGCCGCTGTTCACCACCGACGACTGGTGGCCCGCCCCGCCGGTTCCCTCGCCCCAGGTGCTCGACGAGGCCTCGATCGCCGAGCTCACCCGTCCGGAAAGAGCAGTTCGAGACGTACGGGCTGGTTCGCGCTTTCCCCGGGAGGACCTGGCCGATCTCGTACGCCGGGCGGCCGCCCTGCTGCGAGCGGTGCCCAGCCAGCAGTGGTACGCCGAGACCCGGCCGATCGCGCGGCACATCCTCGACTCCGGTGATCTGCGGCCCGTTCCCGAGTTGCTCGGTGCGCTGACCGAAGCCGGCTGCGATCATCCGACGGTGCTGGACGCGCTCAGCGAGCCGCTGGTGCCCGCCGAGGCCTGCTGGATGGTCGAGACGCTGGCCGGGGCCGAGCCGGGCACGCTCCTGCGGCACAGACTGTGACGGGCACCGTAAGGTGTCGGGTGTTCCGCTAGAGGGCTCGGGAGGATCGGTGAACGGCGGTCTCTACCGCAGCGCGCACGCCACGCCCGACGGTCAGCCACCGCGGCCGGAGGACGGCGTCACGGTGATCTCGGTCGATTCCGAGCTCGGTCACACGACCGCGGCCGGGGATCAGGCACTCCCACCGGAAGATGTGCCGCCCACGCCCGCGGGGGACGGAGGCACCGCCGGCAACAGCGCCATCATGGCGATCGGCAGCCTGGTCAGCCGGATCATCGGCTTCGTCCGCAACGCGCTGATCGGCATGACGCTGGGCGCCGGCATCGGTGACGCGTACACCAGTGCGCAGTTCCTGCCCGGCCAGATCTACGAGCTGCTGCTCGGCGGCATCCTGTCCAGCGTCCTGATCCCGCTGCTGGTGCGCCGGCGCAAGGCCGATCCCGACGGCGGCCTGGAGTTCACCCGCAAGCTGCTCACGTTCGCGGTCGTGACGCTCGGCCTGGCCACCGTCCTCGTGGTGATCGCGGCCCCGGTCATCACCGCGATCCAGTCGGACGACAAGGCCTCGCCGGCCTATCGCGACCTGGTCACCCACTTCGCGTACCTGATCCTGCCGATCATCTTCTTCACCGGGCTCTCGGCCTTGATCGGCGCGGTGCTCAACGTCCGCGGGCACTTCGCGGCCCCGATGTGGGCGCCGATCCTCAACAACATCGTCGTCATCGCGGTCTGCGGCGTCTTCATCGTCACCTTCGGCCCGACCAAGGGCTTCCAGCCCGAGGACATGACGGACGGCCGGATCCTGCTGATCGGCCTGGGCACGCTGCTCGGCATGGTGGTCCAGGCGATCGGTCTGCTGCCGGCCCTGCGCAAGGTCGGCTTCAGCTGGAAGTGGCGGTGGGATCCGCGCTCGCTGGGCCTGCGCGAGATCGGCGGGCTGGCCGGCTGGATGCTGCTCTACGTCGGGGCCAACCAGATCGCGATCTTCGCCGTCGTCCGCATCCTCAACGGGGTCGCCGGCAAGAACAGCGCCAGCGTGCTGGCCTTCAACAACGTCTTCCTGCTGACGATGATGGCGCACGGCATCATCGGCGTGTCGGTGATGACCGCGCTGCTGCCGAAGATGAGCGCGGCCGCCGCCGAGGGCCGGTTCGCCGAGGTGAGCGCCGATCTCAGCCGAGGCATCAAGCTGACCGTGGCCGCCCTGGCCCCGATCGCCGTCGTCTACGGCGTGCTGGGCAAGCCGATCGCCGTCACGCTGTTCGAGGGTGGCGCGTTCAGCCACGACGCCGCCCTCGACACCGGTGCGGTGCTGGTGGTGGCCGCCTTCGCCGTGCTTCCGCTCTCGGTCAGCTATCTCTGCACCTATGCCTTTTATTCGCTGCAGGGCAACAAGACCGCCGCGTTGATCAATCTGCCGGTCGTCGCCGTCCGGATCGCGGGCTATTTCCTTCTCGCCGCCGTGCTGGGCGCGTCGCTGTCCGCGGCCGGCATGACGGCCGCCAACGCGTTCTCCTATCTGATCTCGGCCCTGATCTCGCTCGCGGTGCTGCGCCGCAAGATCGGCCGGCTCAACCTGGGCAGCGTCGCCGTCGCGCTGATCAAGGTGCTCGTCGCGGCCGCGATCGCCGCCGCGCTCGGCCTCCTGGTCGTGCACTTCCTGCCCGGCGCGGGCGCGCCCAGCGGCCGCGGCGAGGCGATTCTGCAACTGCTGGCCGGCGGTGCGGTAATTCTGATCGCCTACCTGGCCGCGGCCACGGTGCTGCGGGTCGGCGAGGTCAGCCAGGTGATCGGGATGGTTCGCCGCAAAATCGGCCGTTGACCAGCAGTTTCACCCGCAACAGGGGCCCCCTGCGGCACGGGGCCGAGCTTGATCGAGCTTGCCGCGCCGGGGGGACGACCTGCCGCCGGATAGCCCCGGGCGGGTATGGTCGGTGTCGGCATGTGCTCTTCGCGCATCGTCATTTGCACCGAGCACGGCTAACCCGTGCGTGGAGCACCGAGGAGGACTGGTGACCCAGGTCGGCGAAGGCCACGAGACCGCGGCCGATGCGGACGGACCGGTCATGACGTTCGGTGCCCCCACCGCCGGTGAGGTCCTGGCCGAGCGCTACCAGCTCGAGGAGCACGTCAACGACGACAGCGCGGGCCGGCAGGTCTGGCGCGGCATCGACGTGATCCTCCGGCGGCCGGTCGCCGTCGTGCTGCGCTATCCGGGCGGCGACTCCGCCACCGAGATGCTGCAGGCCGCGGTCGACGCCAGCCGCGTGATCCACCCCAACCTCGTCGGGGTCTACGACGCGATCGACGAGGGCGCCCGGGCGTACGTCGTGCGCGAGTGGGTCGAGGGTGAGTCGCTGCGCGAGATGGTCAGCTCGGACGGCCCGCTCGACCCGGCCCGCGCCACCGCCATCGCGCACTCGATCGCCGACGCCCTCGCCGCCGTGCACGCCACCGGCATGGTCCACGGCAACGTCCACCCCGGCACCACGCTGATCGCCGACGACGGCCGGGTCGTGCTGGCCGACGCGCGGGCCGACTCGGCCGACAACGTCGAGTCCGACATCCGCGCGGTCGGCGGCATCCTCTACTTCGCGCTGACCGGTCACTGGCCGCACAACGAGGTCGGCAGCTCCGCCCTGCCCGACGCGAACCGTGACGGCACCGGCGCCCCGGCCGCGCCCCGGCAGATCCGCGCCGGCGTCCCGGCCTATCTCGACGACCTCACGATGGATCTGCTCGACGCCCGGGTGGCCACGCCCGAGGCCGACTCGCTGACCGCCGAGCTGGCCCGCCTCGACGCCGCCGCCGAGGAGGAGTACGAGGAAGCCGGCCCCCTGCGGTTCGCGCAGAGCACGACGACCGAGCCCACCCGCAGCACGTCGAAGATCATCGTCGGCGTCGCCGCCCTGGTCGTGATCGCGGTCGTCGGCCTGATCTTCGGCATCAACGCGATCAACAGCTCGGGCGACCCGAAGCCGACCGTCACCAACCAGGCCGGCGCCGGCACCGAACCCGACGGCACGACCGATACGCAGGCCCCCGCGCCCCAGCCGAAGAAGATCCCGCTGACGGCCGACATGGTGCGCATCGTCGACCCGCCGGACGGCGACCGCGACGACACCGGCGAGTCGAAATACACGGTCGACGGTGACGACGAGACCGCGTGGGAGCTGCAGCACTTCAACCAGGCCAACTTCGGCACCCGCAAGCCGGGCATGGGCGTGCTGATCGACCTGGGCACGGCACGCAAGCTGTCCGAGGTCGAGGTGCTGATGTCGCAGCCCGGCGTGACCATGGACATCCGGGCCGGCAGCGACGACACGGGCGACACCTCGGCCGGCGACCAAAAGATCATGGACACCTACAAGCGGCTGGGCGACTCCGAGACGGTGACGACCGGCAACCGCAAGGTGTTCTCGGTTTTCAACCCCGACCAGACCTACCGTTACGTGCTGGTCTTCATGACCAAGCTGCCGTCCGACGGCGAGGGCCGCTTCTCGGTCGACGTCCAGGAGATCTCGATCTCCGGCTACTGAGCGTCGGGTGCACGCCCGCTCGCCTCATCCGGTTAGATTGCTGGCGTGACTTCCGGGGACGCCGCGCAGGGTGTCGCACCCAGCGACGCCGAGCTGTTGCGCGCCCACGTCGACGGCGACAAGGAGGCCTTCGGCGAGCTGGTCCGCCGGCATCGTGACCGCCTGTGGGCCGTCGCGCTGCGCACGATCGGCGACCGCGAGGAGGCCGCCGACGCGGTGCAGGACGCGCTGCTCTCGGCCCACCGCAACGCCGCCCGGTTCCGCGGCGACTCGGCCGTCACGACGTGGCTGCACCGCATCGTCGTCAACGCCTGCCTCGACCGGATCCGCAAGCGCCAGGCCCACCCGACCGTGCCGCTGCCCGACGGCAGCCGCTCCGACGACCGTCCGTCCGGTGTGGAACCGGCCGCCCCGGTCGCCGATCACGAGACCGCCCTGCTGGTGCGGCAGGCGCTGGCCGACCTGCCGGCCGATCAGCGGGCCGCGATCGTGCTGGTCGACGTGCAGGGCTACCCGGTCGCCGAGGCCGCCGAGATCCTCGACGTCGCGGTCGGCACGATCAAGAGCCGCTGCGCCCGTGGCCGGGCCCGGATGGCGCTGGCCCTGGGCGAATTGCGGGGAAGAGACACCGATCACGCCCCGCCCGGGAACCAGGGCACGTCCGAAACCGTCTCATCCGGACCGGCAGCGGTGAAGCCACCGCCCGGCGGGCACGATCGGAGGGACCAGAGGTGACCGGGGCCGATTTCAGCGGGGTCGACGTCGACCTGCTGGCGGATTACATCGGGGGCGCCCTCGAGGGCACGCCCGACGAGTCCGCGGTGGCCACCCTGATCGCCGAGGACCCGGCCTGGCGGGAGGCGTACGACCAGCTCGGCGGCGGGGTCGAGCTGGTGCGGGCCGAGCTCGGCCGCCTCGAACCGGAACCGATGCCGGATGATGTGGCCGCCCGGCTCGACGGCATGTTCGCCCCGGTGCCGCAGCTCACCGTCGTGCCCGGGGGCGCCGCCGAGGGCGTACGGGAAAACAAGCGCCGCCGCCGCATGCGCTGGGCCACACCGATCACCATCGCCGCCGGTCTCATCGCCTTCGTCGGCTTCGGCGCCGACTATCTGGCCGGCCGCAACAGCGACAACACCGCGGCCGACTCGGCCGCCGGCTCCGCCGAGACCGCCACGTCGCTGGCCGACTCCGCCGGCGGCACGGTCATCACCGCCAGTGGCCTGGATTACACAGCCGTCCTGCTCGCCCGGCCGGCGCCGGTCACCCCGATGAGCGCGCCCAAGAGCGAGGCCTTCGCCAACGAGGGTCAGGGGCAGGGCAGCCAGCGGGCGACCACGCTGTCGGCCGAGCCCGCGCTGGCCCGGCTGACCGTGCGGGAGGCCCTCGACGAGTGCCTGGCCGCGATCGAGCAGGAAAATGCGAACGGCCCGCTCACCGTGCAGACCGTCGACTACGCCCGCTTCGGCGGCGTTCCCGCCGTGATTGTCCGTTTCACCGCGGGCAACGGCGAGTGGGGCTGGGCGGCCGGGTCCGACTGCGGCACGCCCGCGGGCGACGCCGACACGATCCAGAAACTCCCGGTACGCTGATCGACACCCCAAAGCATCCCGCGTGAGGTCCGCCACGGACGTGCCCGCGGGAATGGTGGGGGCCTGGCATGGCGTTCTAGCGTGCAGTGTCGCCGTGGGGATTTCCCGGCGAAGAGCAGACTTGAGGAGTCGGCAGTGGACGAGGTCCGCAATCTGATCATCATCGGTTCGGGACCGTCCGGATACACGTCGGCGTTGTATGCCGCCCGGGCGAACCTGAAGCCGCTCGTGATCGAGGGCGTCCAGTCCGGCGGCGCCCTGATGACCACCACCGAGGTGGAGAATTTCCCCGGGTTCCGCGAGGGCATCATGGGTCCCGAGCTGATGGACAACATGCGCGCGCAGGCCGAGCGGTTCGGCGCCGAGTTCATCACCGACGACGTGACCCGGGTCGAGCTGGGCGACAAGCCGACCGAGCCCGGCGCCGAGGGCCTCAAGACCGTCTGGGTGGGCGACAAGCAGTATTTCGCCCGCGCGGTCATCCTCTCCACCGGCTCGGCCTGGCGGCCGCTGGGCGTGCCCGGCGAGCAGGAGCTGCTCGGCCACGGCGTCTCGTCCTGTGCCACCTGTGACGGCTTCTTCTTCCGCAACCACCACATCGTGGTGGTCGGCGGCGGCGACTCCGCCATGGAGGAGGCGACCTTCCTCACCCGCTTCGCCGAGACGGTCACCATCGTGCACCGGCGCGACTCGTTCCGGGCCAGCAAGGTGATGCAGGTGCGGGCGCTCAACAACGACAAGATCAAGGTCGAGTGGAACTCCAAGGTCGAGGAGATCCTCGGCCACGACGGCAAGGTCTCGGGCGTACGCCTGAAGAACACGCAGACCGGCGAGGAGAAGACCCTCGACGTGACCGGCGTGTTCGTGGCGATCGGGCACGACCCGCGCAGCGAGCTCTTCAAGGGCCAGGTCGAGCTGGACGACGAGGGCTACGTGAAGGTCGACGCGCCGAGCACCCGCACCAACATCCCCGGCGTGTTCGCCGCCGGCGACCTGGTCGACCACACCTACCGCCAGGCGATCACCGCCTCCGGCACGGGTTGTGCCGCGGCCCTGGACGCCGAGCGGTTCATCGCCTCATTCGTCGAGCTGTAAGCCAGAACAGACCAGGAGGGTCCTAGTGGGAGTTGCAGGTAAGGCGGTCACCGACGCCACTTTTGTGAGCGACGTGCTGCAGTCGGACAAGCCGGTGCTCGTCGATTTCTGGGCCGAGTGGTGCGCGCCCTGCAAGAAGGTCGACCCGCTGCTCGCCGAGATCGCCAAGGAGATGGGCGACCAGATCGAGATCGTGCAGGTCAACATCGACGAGAACCCGGAGACCACGCGCGCCTACCGGGTGATGTCGGTGCCGACCCTGACCATCTTCAAGGGCGGCGAGGCGGTCAACTCGGTGACCGGCGCCAAGCCCAAGAGCGCCCTCGTCAACTTCATCGAGTCGGCTCTCTGAGCCGTTCGGCCACAACGCCCCGCGCCCTCCCGGGTGCGGGGCGTCTTTGGTTGGCCCGGAGTACGCTGCCCGGAGTCGTTCTTCGTTCTAGGGAGTCGCGCGTGCGTTCCATCCGACGTGGAGACAGCGGCCCCGCCGTTGCCGAGATCCGATCGATCCTGGTCGGTCTGGAACTGCTGGATGCGGCCGGAGATGTCTTCGACGACGCCGTGGACACCGCCGTGCGGGCCTTCCAGCAGAGCCGCGGCCTGGGCATCGACGGCCTGGTCGGCGACGAGACGTGGGGCGCGCTCGACGCCTCCCGCTGGCGGCTCGGCGCACGCACGCTGTTCCACTCGGTGCCCGACGCGCTGGTCGGCGAGGATGTTCGCACGCTGCAGGAGCGGATGCTCGAGATGGGCTACGACTCCGGCCGGGCCGACTCGATCTACGGTCCCCGCACGGCCCGCGCGGTCGCCCAGTTCCAGCGTGAGGTCGGTCTCACTCCGGATGGCTCGTGCGGCCCCCAGACGATGAAGGCGCTGCGCCGGCTCGGCCGCAAGGTGGTCGGCGGCCGCCCGCAGTGGCTGCGCGAGGCCGAGGCGTTCCGGCAGGCCGGCACCAACCTGGTGGGCAAGACCATCGTGATCGACCCCGGCCACGGCGGCGGTGACGACCAGGGCGTCGTGGTGCCCGACGGCCCGCTGCGCTGGAGCGAGGCCGACCTGGTCTACGACCTGGCCAACCGGCTCGAGGGCCGCCTGGCCGCGGCCGGCATGCGCGTGCACCTGACCCGCGGCCCCAAGCCGGCCGAGTC
Organism: Paractinoplanes lichenicola; assembly: GCF_016785085.1. Lineage (GTDB taxonomy): Bacteria > Actinomycetota > Actinomycetes > Mycobacteriales > Micromonosporaceae > Actinoplanes > Actinoplanes lichenicola. The sequence goes on along the minus strand of NZ_JAENHO010000019.1, from coordinate 10,824 downwards.
GATGAGCGGCGCCGACCGGGCCGCGCTGGCCAACAGTCTCGGCGCCGACCTGCTGATCTCGCTGCACCTCGACGGTCACGACAACGAGAACGCCGACGGTGTGGCGACCTACCACTACGGCACGGGCAGCGGCCTGAGCTCGACCGTGGGGGAGCGGCTGGCCAACCTGGTGCAGCGCGAGATCGCCGTGCGCACCGGCCTGCGCGACTGCCGCGTCCACGCCAAGACGTGGGAGCTGCTGCGCCTGACCCGCATGCCCGCCGTACGGGTGGATCTGGGTTATCTCACGTCGCCAGTCGACCGTGACCGGCTGATCAACCCGCTGTTCCGCGAGCAGATCGTCGAGGCCGTGCTGGCCGCCGTGCAGCGCATGTATTACCCCGTCGAGGCCGATGTGCCCACCGGCTCGATCGACGTGCGGCAGCTGCGGATGGCGCTCTCGAACCGCGCCTGATCTTTCTGAGGCTCAGTTCTCGACGTTGCGGGTGGCTGTGGCCGGGCGGACCGGTCGCAGCAGCGTCTCGGGGCTCATCGAACCGAGCAGCTTCTCCAGCGCGTATTCGACGTCGGACTTCCACGACAGGGCGGTGCGCAGCTCCAGCCGCATGCGCGGGAAGCGCGGGTGCGGCCGCACGGTCTTGAAGCCGACGGACAGGAAGAAGTCGACCGGCGCGACACAGCCCGGCTGCTTCTCCTCGTCGGCCTCGCCGAACTTCGCGTCACCGAACGCCTCGATCGCCTTGACCCCGCGCTTGGTCAGATCGCGGGCCACGCCCTGCACGAGCATGCGGCCCAGCCCGCCGCCGGCGAACGACGCCACCACGTGGGCGGTCGTCAGCAGGGCGGCGTCGGCGCTCACGGGCGAGGTGGGGAAGGCCATCGAACGGGGAACGTACGCGGGCGGGGCATACATCACATAGCCCGCGGGCATGCCGTCGACGTAGATCAGCTTGCCGCAGGAGCCCCACTCGAGCAGCGTCTGCGAGACCCAGGCCTCTTTCTCCAGGCCGGGATCGCCCGAGGCGCACGCGCGTTCGGCCGCGACCGGATCAAGCTCCCAGTACACACACTGGCTGCACGGCCTCGGCAAATCTCCGAGCGTGTCCAGCGTGAGGCTGACCAGGCGTCGCGACACTGCATCCCCCTCGGCTTTCCCTGCCCGCTCCCGGGTCGGATCCTACGCCGCAATACTCTTGAACGGGACCAGGTCGGGCACTGTGGCCGGTTAACCGAGGGCTTCTGTCGGTGCTTGCGACTACCATCGGGGCTCGTCCCTTCCTTTCTTGCGAGGTGAAGCCCGGATGACCGGCACAACCCAGGACGACTACACCGATCGGTACGCGCGGCGGGTGCGTGGCATGACCACCTCCGAGATTCGCGCACTGTTCGCAGTGGCAAGTCGTCCCGAGGTCGTGTCGCTCGCCGGCGGCTCGCCCTACATCGCCGCCCTGCCGCTCGACGCGGTGGGCGAGATGCTCAACCAGCTCGCCGCCGAGCAGGGCGCCCAGAGCCTGCAGTACGGCATCGGCCAGGGCACGGTCGACCTGCGCGAGCGCATCTGCGAGGTGATGGCGCTCTCCGGCATCAGCGGCGCCTCGCCCGACGACGTGGTGGTGACCGTCGGCGGCCAGCAGGCGCTCGACCTGCTCGCCCGCCTCTTCCTCGACCCGGGCGACGTCGTGCTCGCCGAGGGCCCCAGCTACGTCGGCGCCCTCGGGGTCTTCCAGGCCGCCCAGGCCCAGGTCAAGCACGTGCCGATGGACGACGACGGGCTCATTCCGGCCGCCCTCGAGGAGGCGATCGCCGCCGTCGAGCGGTCCGGTCGCAAGGCCAAGTTCCTCTACACGATCCCCACGTTCCAAAACCCGGCCGGCGTCACGCTGACCGAGGAGCGGCGCGAACAGGTGCTCGACATCTGCGAGCGCGCCGGCCTCCTGGTGGTCGAGGACGACCCGTACGGGATGTTGTCGTTCGAGACCGAGGCGCCGCGGCCGCTGCGGGCCCGTCGCCGCGAGGGTGTGTTCTACGTGAGCACGTTCTCCAAGACGTTCGCGCCCGGGCTGCGCGTCGGGTGGATCCTCGCCCCCCACGCCGTACGGGAAAAGCTGGTGATGATGAGCGAGGCGAACGTGCTGTGTCCGAGCGCGTTCGCCCAGGGCGCGGTGACGCAATATTTGTCGACCATGCCGTGGCAGGAGCAGATCAAGGTCTATCGCGAGATCTATCGCGAGCGCCGCGACGCCATGCTCGGCGCGCTGCGTGACCTGATGCCGCCCGGCACGTCGTGGACCCACCCGACCGGCGGCCTGTTCGTGTGGGCGACGCTGCCCGAGGGTCTCGACTCCAAGGCGATGATGCCCCGGGCCATCGCCGCGCGCGTGGCTTACGTACCGGGAACGGGTTTCTACGCTGACGGCACGGGCCGGTCCAACATGCGGCTCAACTTCTCGTTCTCCGCACCGGAACGCATCCGCGAGGGCATCCGGCGGCTGTCCGGCGTGATGGAGCAGGAACTGGCGATGCGGGCCGTCTTCGGTTCGGGCTTCGCGTCCGCCCCGCGCCGGGGCACGGCCGCCGCTGATGCGCCCGGTCCCGACTTGGCATGATCTTCTCCATGGTTGCGGGTGGCGATGTGCGCGTAATGGTTCTGGCCGGTGGCCTTTCGTACGAGCGAGACGTCTCGCTGCGCTCGGGGCGCCGGGTGCTCGACGCGTTGCGGGCGGCCGGCCTGAGCGCCGAGATGCGCGACGCCGACGTGACGCTGCTGCCGTCGCTGCAGGAGGATCCGCCCGACGCCGTGGTGATCGCCCTGCACGGCGCGACGGGGGAGGACGGCTCGCTGCGCGGCGTCCTCGACCTGTGCGGCGTGCCCTACGTCGGCTGCGACGCTCGGGCGGCCCGCCTGGCCTGGGACAAGCCGTCCGCGAAGTCGATGCTGCGCGAGGCCGGCATCCCCACGCCCGACTGGGTGGCCCTGCCGCACGACCGGTTCTCCGAGCTGGGGGCGGTGGCGGTGCTCGACCGGATCGTCGACCGCCTCGGGCTGCCGCTGATGGTCAAGCCAGCCCAGGGCGGTTCGGGTCTGGGCGCCGCGGTCGTGCGCGAGGAGAGCGCGTTGCCCCCGGCCATGGTCGGTTGTTTCGCCTACGACTCGACGGCGCTGGTCGAGAAGTTCGTGCCCGGCATGGACGTGGCCGTCTCGATCGTCGACCTGGGCGCGGGCCCGCAGGCGCTGCCGGCCGTCGAGATCGTCCCGCGCGACGGGGTGTACGACTATGCCGCGCGATACACGGCCGGCCTGACCACGTGGCACGCGCCGGCCCGGTTGTCGGCGCCGGTGGCCGCGCAGGTCGCCGAGACGGCCTTGGCCGCGCACAAGGCGCTGGGCCTGCGCGACCTCTCCCGGGTCGACCTGATCGTCGCCGAGGACGGGTCGCCGCAGGTGCTGGGCATCAACGTGTCGCCCGGCATGACCGAGACGTCGCTGCTGCCGCTGGCGGTGCAGGCGGCCGGTGACGATTTGGGGCACATTCTCAAGACGCTGGTCGAGCGGGCGGTCGCGCGAGCTCGCTGAGCAGGTCGTCTTCGTTGAGCAGGTCGTCGAGTCGGTCGGCCAGCTGCTCGAGTTTGGCCCTGGCGGCGGCCGCCTCGCCCTGGTCGTGGTCGGCTTGGTAATCCAGCCAGCCGCCCTGTGCGGCCACCCAACCGCCGAAGATCCATGGCTCCGCCGGGATCGGCTGGCCGGCGCAGGTGGTTGGCCACGTGTCCCAATCCAGGGCCAGGGCCACCGCCTCGTGGATAGCGCTGATCGGGCCGGCGGCGTCCCAGTCGAGGGCCAGAAGTCGGCCACCCCCGTCCCGCAGCGTGTTCTTGCGGTCGAGATCGCGGTGGCTGTCGACCACCAGGGTTTGTGGGGGAGCTTGGGCGACGCGCTGGGCCAGCCTGTTCAGCTTGGGACCCCACCGCCTGCCGTCCCAGACGGTTGCGGGGGTCGCCTCATAGCGGGGGCGGCCCGCGGCGTGGATCGTGGACAGCAGGTCGGCTGCCTCGCGTACGGTCGCTTGGCCTGGCAGCCCGTCGACCCAGCGGTGGACGCGGTAGAGGTCGGCCCCCACGCCGGCCAGGGCGCGGCCGTTCTTCGTGACGGGCTCGGGCATGGGGACGCCCTTGGTCCAAGCTTGCTGCTCCACTCGGAACGCGGCTTCGACGTTGGGAACGAACTGCGGGTGGTGGGCGTTGACCACCATTCGCTTGATAGCGAAGTCACCCTGGGTGGTTCGCACTCGCCACAGGTCGTTGGAGAGACCGCCCGGCACCTTGAGAGGGTCAGCTTCCAGCCGGCCTAGGTCGAAGCGCTCGATGACGGCCTCTATGTCCATCACCCGATCGTGGCCGTTCTCACGGGCCGCTGGCGACCTGATTTCGCCCTCCCGCCCTCTTACCCCTTCGTCCCCTCGCCGCTACCTTCTCCGCCTCCTACCTCCCGCCTCTGCCTCCCTGCCTCCCGCCTCTGCCTCCCGCCTCTGCCTCCCTGCCTCGCGCCCTACCCGCCTCACGCCTCCCCGGCCTCGCGCTCTTCCCGCCACGCGCCCTCCCCGCCACGTGCCCTGCCCGCCTCCTTGCGCCTGCCCGCCTCACGCTGTCCCGGCTTCGCGCCCTGCCTGCCTCACGCCTTCCCCGCCGGTCACGTCCGCTGACGTGGTGTAAGAGCTGGCCACCGCAGATCCGTGTGTATTGATGCTAGGCGGCGATCTCGACGATCTGGTCGGTTTCTGGCTGGTCAGCGTCGGTGGTGATGGGTGTGAGGCGGGCTTTGCGGAGTAGGTCGAGGCCCATGTAGCGGCGTCCTTCGACCCATTCGTCGGTCTGCTCGGCCAGAACCGCGCCGACGAGGCGGATGATCGCGGCCCGGTTCGGAAAGATCCCGACGACGTCGGTGCGGCGACGGATTTCTTTGTTCAGCCGTTCTTGTGGGTTGTTCGACCAGATCTGGCGCCAGAGCTCGCGCGGGAACGCGGTGAAGGCGAGCAGGTCGCCTCGGGCGGTGTCGAGGTGCTCGGCGGCGTCGGGGAATTTGTCGCCGATGGTGTCCAGCACGCGGGCGAACTGGGCTTGGACCTCGTCGGTGTCGGGCTGGTCGAACACGGTGCGCACCAGGGTGGCAACCCACGGCTGCGCGGTCTTGGGCACTTTCGCGAGGAGGTTACGCAGGTAGTGGGTGCGGCAACGCTGCCAGGACGCGCCGGGTAAGGCTGCCCCGATCGCATTGACGAGGCCGCGGTGGGCATCGGAGACGACCAGCCGGACACCGGACAGGCCCCGGGCCGTCAGCGATCTGAGGAAGGCCAGCCAGCCGGCCCCGTCCTCGTCCGAGGTGACCTCGAGGCCAAGGACCTCGCGACCGCCGTCGGCGTTCACGCCGACCGCGACCAGGGCGTGGACGTTGATCGTGCGGCCATGTTCGCGGACCTTGATGACCAGGGCGTCGACCCAGACGAACGTGTACGGGCCGGCGTCCAGCGGCCGGTTCCGGAAGGCTTCGACCTGGGCGTCCAGATGGCGGGCCATCTCGGAGACCTGGCTCTTGGACAGTTGCTTGACGCCGAGTTGCTCGACCAGCTTTTCGACCCTGCGGGTCGAGACGCCGAGCAGATAGCTGGTCGCCACCACGCTGACGAGGGCTTGTTCGGCGCGGCGCCGGTGCTGCAACAACCAGTCCGGGAAGTAAGAGCCTTGCCGCAGCTTCGGAATCGCCAGCTCAACGGTTCCGGCCCGGGTGTCCCAGTCGCGATGCCGGTAGCCGTTACGTGAGTTGACCCGCTCGTCGCTGCGTTCGCCGTACTCAGCGCCGCACACCGCGTCGGCCTCGGCCGACATCAGCGTCTCGGCGAAGGTTTGCACCATCGCCCGTAGTAGATCGGGGCTCGCCGATTCCAGATGCTCGCGCAACAGGTTCGCGACGTTCAGACTCGGTTCTGCGGCCATCGCAGGTCTCTCCTTCGTGATCTTCAAGCAATCCGAAGGATCTGCGATGGCCGCCTCTGTCCACTGGAAAAGCCCAGCTCATACACCACTTCGGTGGACGTGACCTCCCCGCCTCACGCTCGCCGCCTTAGCTCTCACTGCCTTCCTTGCTGCGAGCCCTGTGCCGCGCCCTCTTTCTTTCTCTTTTTCGCCCTCTCCTGAGTGATCCATCCTCGGGGACCGGCCCGGCTAGACATCCACGGGCGGGTCGGCTCGATGAAGCTCGAACGGCCGCAGGTCCGGACCGTGGCGCGTCTGAGCAACAATGCAGTGGTGGATTTCCGCCCCGTTCGCCCAGACCCCACCGGGATGTCACCGGCTGAGCTCTTTGCCGCCGCCCGAGCCGAGGTTGTGGCCGACGATCCCGAGGCCCCCGTCCCCTACTTGGTCGCCTTGGCCGATCGCCCCACCCGGGAGGTATTCGACACCGCCGCGGCCCTGCTCGACGACAACAACCCCACCGACCGCGAGCTGGCCGCCCGGGTGCTCCGCGAACTCGGCCCCCAGGACGACGCCGGCCAACGGCCCTTTACCGACTCGGCGGTCCCGCTGCTGCGCGCCCGCTTGAAGGCCGAACGCGACCCCCGGGTAATCGGCCAGCTGATCTCGGCGCTGGCCTACAACACGGCCACCGACGCCCTGGACGACGTTTTGCCGTACGCCACCCATCCCGACTCGCGGGTCCGCTTCTCGGTGGCCGCCGCCCTGACGTCCCTGACCGATCCGGATGGCCCCTCACCGCAAGCCGTCGACACGTTGCAATCCCTCTGCCGCGACGACGATCCGGACACGCGGTTCTACGCCCTGTACGCCCTGGTCGAGGAGTTCACCGACCTGCCGCGGACTCAGTTGGCCGCCACTTTGGAAGCCCTGTCGACCGACCCAGACCCCCAAATCCGCGACATGGCCCAATCCCACCAACGCTGACCGGCCGGGCCGCCCCGCCGAGGCCGTCGAGCACCACACGACGCTGCGGGCGGCGATCTGCCACGTGGGTCCCACCGGGTTTTCTCAGCTCTTGAATTTCGGCGTTACGCCCACAGCCGGCTCCGTGAACCACCACTTGAGCGCGATACCCCGCGCTCGCTCATCGCGAATACGTCCGGCTGTCGCGCTTGCGTCGGCTCGGCTCTACTACCTACCGCTTGATCGCGACACCCGCACGAGGCGCCACGGATAACCGCCCGGCTGTCACGATCATGCCCGCGACTACCGGTCGGCTCCCGTTTCTACTCACAGCCCTACGGATGCCGTCGGCCGTCACGGTCGCACTCGATCCCATAACCGCCGCTCAGCTGCCACGCCGCTCAGCCGTCACGCCGCGTCATGCCGCTCAACCGTCCACGCCGCTCAGCCGCCACGCCGCTCAACCGTCACGCCGGCAGCTGGCAGTCGGCGGTCGCCGGGGCTCCAACGGCCACGAAGCGCTCGATCTGGCCAGGCACCACGACTACCGGGCACCGTCCAGACGCTGATCACCAGGCGGCGGATGGCTGACCAATTCTCGACTGCCGCGTCGAGTATCGGTGTCACTCGTCCGGTAGCGAGCCGTCCCAGAGCATCCGGGAAGCCCTCGCCCGAGACGCCCGGGACGATCGAGTCCACCAGCAGCCGCGATCGACCATGACGCCGGCAGTCGGCGGCACGACTACTGCTCGCCCATCACTCCAACTCGATGCTGCGGCTGCAGCTTGGAACCGACTGTCGATCCATCCTCACTGACACGACCGACGAACTCGCCTGCGCTCGGGTTTGAGGCGCGGCTGTAGCCCCCGAAGTTTCCGACTCGAAGCCGCGGCGGCGGAACAGGGCCAGCGAGGATGCGGCCGGGCCGAAGGGACGTCAAGTTTGATCGGCATTCCAGTGGACGATGACGGGCAGGGTCGCCGATCCACTGCTGCTCTATCTCCGGGGTCGGCGGTGCGGCGCGGCGTCATCGCCCACCCGGCCCGGCCCCGCTTCGAGTCGATCGAGTTCGCATTGAACGGGTCGGCACCGGCGATGGCAAGATCCAGAACCGTCTCGACACGCTGTTTGCCGGTTCTGTCAGAGCCATTCTCTCAGGATTTCTGGAACACGTGATCATGGGGGCTTGGCGGAATCGGCTCGGTCGACGAAGCGCCATTTGGGTCCAGGCCGGTGATGGGACCAACGTTCCGGCCCCGGTTCGACCGGATTGGCTCACCGGTTGGAGACGGCTGGCCTGGTGGAGTTCGGGACCCGTCCACGGTTGCGTCCGCGCCAGACCGGCGAGGTTTCGTCGGATCAGGGCGGGCTGGTGGCGTACGGGAAAGGGTTAAGAATGACTCGGCGCCTGGGCCTGCGGGGTGGACGTTGCGCCGGGGTCTTGGGCGGTGCGCTGGGTGGGGATCGACTCGCTGATCGGGCCGTCGACCGGTGACTGCTGGCGGTTCACGTCGTTGAGCGTGTTCGGCTGCGGCACTTCGGCGGGCGGAGGAGCGGCGGGCTGCTCGGCCGGCTCGGTGTCGGTGTAGGTGATCGTGGAGGGGGACTCCCACTGGATGTGCGGCGGCTCGGCGATCGCCTTCCCGCCGAACTCGGCCAGCCATGCCGCGACGTGGGCCAGGTTTTCGCGCCACTGCTGCTCGGGGATCACCGGGAGGATGTCGTCCCAGAGCGTGAGGAACGTGCCGCGTAGCTGAAGCCGGCCGTACGGGCGGGCGAGGAACCACATGTGGAGGTGGGCGGAACCGTCGCCCCACCGATTCACGTGAACCCGGGCGACGCCGTCGAGGGAGCGGACCGCGCGCTCGAGGCGGACGGTCATGACCCCGAGCTCGGCCGCGAGCAGGTTCGGGAGGTCGCCGATGTCGAGGTGCGAGCGGCACTCGAGGATGAGAACCATCGGCAGGCCCGTCGGCCGGTCCATCGCACGGACGCGCCAGCGCTCGCTCACCCAGATGTACGACTCGTCGGGGGTGTTGCAGGCGACGCAGTCGGCGGCGTCCTCACCGCTGCGCGGCGGTTCGACCTCGACCGGGTCGGCGAGTGGCTTGACCCGCATGTCGCCCTCGAAAGGGAACGAGGGCCAGCGGGTGAAGTCCGGCAGCGGGGCGATGTTCTCGGGCACGACGTGACCTTAGCCGAGGCCAGAGCCGCTGTCCCGGGTCAATTTTGCGGTACGCAACTCGCCCCAGACAGGAAGTCCGACAACCATGCATTCACCCAGACGACGTAGACGATCGTCACCGTCTGTGGGCGTCACCGCACGGCCAAAGTTATCCACAGAAGTTATCCACAGGCTGCCCCGTTTCACGTGAAACACGACGTCGCAGGCTTGCACGGCCTGTGGATACCGCAGTGGACACCGTTCACCACATCAACGCTGTTTCACGTGAAACGGGCCCGGCTGGTTTCTCAACAGGCTTTACCCACAGCCTGTGGATAACTCCGCCGCCCCCTGCGTGATCCGCCCTCAACCCCGTGATCATGCGAGCGCAGATGGTGGCTGACATTGAACGCGCCGCCGTAAGGCGAGCTGATCTCACGTAGCGGGTCGCCCGCATCCATCGCCGGCCACAGATCTTTACGCGGTTCGACGTCGGTCAGATATCGGACCACGGGCTCGTCTGCTGCATCCCCGCGTGGTCATCTCTGTGTTCACCGGCTAAGGCGCCTCTGCCAAGCTCTCCCGCGACACAGAGGGTCCGATGACGATGGTGGCCCCTGTTGGTTGATCTTGGCGGGCTGAGGCCGAAGGAGTTCGCGGTCGAGTTGCGGCTCGTCTTCTCGCATTATCGACGCCGCGGCGCATGGTTTCCGGGAACTCAGGCGTGGCCCCAGCGAGCATCCTAGATGGCCGGCTTGATCACTCTCTACGTTTCAGCTCTTACCCTCAAAGCACGTACACGACCACCGCGCAGCTAGGCGGAAAACTGAGCCGCGCTGAACCGCGCTCGCGGTCGGCTGTCTCGAATCCCGGGCGAACCTTGGCCGCATCGACAGGACCACGGCTCGCCATCGCTGCCGGTCGCCGGCATGGCGGCCGGCGCGGACTTCGACTCGGACGCCAACCTGTTGGCAACGAGCGGGCCGGCACGACTCGACGATTCAAATGAGGACAAGCAAAGCCCGTATGGGTGACACATTGCCTGTGCTGTTCGCCATAGCGATCACCCGCACACCGACTAGCCGGCTCACTGCTGCCGCGGTTTTTGTGCACGGCCGGGGCCATGCCGACCTGCGCGTAGGACTGAGACCGCGCTGGCCTTTCGCGGCGATCCAAGCCAGCGCTTAGCACACCATGCCGAGTTCAGGCGCTACCAAGCCAATAGCGCCATGGACCGCTGGATTCGATCTCTCGCGCGCCCCGAGACGCCACAACGCCGGCGACCGCGAATACCAGCGGTGTTGGCGGGTCGGCATCCACTGGACCGTCCCGCGGCGTCGCGGCAATACGACTGCGGCTTAGTCAGTCTCTGGCCGAGGCATGGCGGAGCCCGTTCTAAACCGGAACTCCACGCCGCAAGATCCTGAACCGGCCTAGGCTCGCATGCTCGAACGGCCGAACTCCAGGTGGTATCTCCTCGAGCTCAGGTCACCCGATACGTCGTGCAACTCAAGACCCACCACCGCTCCGACGCACATGCCAGAAGGGGCGGAGCCTCGCAGGCTCTGGAAGTCCAAGGCATCCACCTCACGATGAGATGTCGCCCAGCGACCCAGCGACCCAGCGACCCAGCGACCCAGCGACCCAGCGACCCAGCGACCCAGCGACCCAGCGACCCAGCGACCCAGCGACCCAGCGACCCAGCGACCCAGCGACCCAGCGACCCAGCG
>NZ_JAENHO010000018.1 GCF_016785085.1 Paractinoplanes lichenicola | reverse complement strand
CGATGGGCTCGGTCGGCGACTCCTACGACAACGCGCTGATGGAGAACTTCTGGTCGACCTTGAAGATCGAACTGGTCTACCGAACGTCGTGGCGGAACCGTGACGAGGCCGAGAACGCGATCTTCGAATACATCGACGGCTAGTACAACACCCGCCGCATCCAACGCGAACTCGGCTACCTCAGCCCCGACGAATACGAGGCGGCCTGGCACGCCCAAACCGAGCCAGATAACCTCACCCCTGCCCCGACCGGAAGCAGGTAACCACCGCTCCGTCGAAACGGGGGGAACTCAAAGCCAGGACTTTCACTCACCCGGGCGGACCTGAGTGGTGGTTGCGCCACCTAACCGTGCCGCCTTGCGCTCCGACGCTTCGCGCCTGGTGTCTTCGCTTCGCTCGGAAACCAGCAACGGCCTCAGTGCATGGCTGAGCTCCCAGTTGCCGTCACGCCACCACGTCGCTTCAGGCAGCCTGCCGCACGACCGAGCCAACCACCCAACTCCCTCAGCGCGCACCCACCCTCACGCCGACCGGCCAACGCACACCAGGCGTCGCCCCGCCGACTGCGCTGGTCGTTTACCCCGCGCTGATCGTCGCGCCCGCCGTTGCGCCAACCCGTCCAACTTGCCCTGAGCGTGGCGCCTGTCGGGTGTGCTTGGCCTGGGTACCGCGCGTGCCGGCTGCGCTTGACCTGGGTGCCGCGCCGACCGGCTGTCCCAAGCAGCCAAGTTGCTCGGGGCATCGCACCCGCCGGCTTCGTAGGCGGGAAACTCGGCCTGGGCGCCGGACCCGTCGGCTGTCTAGGCAGGGAACTCGGCCTATGTGTCGCGCCCGCAGGCTGTTCTAAAGCGGTAACCCAGCCCAGACCGTCGCGCCCGTGGGCTGCCCTAAGCGGTAACCCTGCCCCGGGTGTCGCGCCCGTGGGCTGCCCTAAGCGATAACCCTGCCCCGGGTGTCGCGCCCGTGGGCTGGCTATGCGGTTTGACCTGCGGTTGGAAGCTGGGTGGTGGCTGGCTGGGAAGGCGAGGCAGAGCGGAGGACAGCCGACGGGTTGGGCGGCTGAGGGTTGGTGATCGGTTGGCGGGTGGTGGCCGTGGCGCGGGTGGCGGCGAGTCGAAGTGGACGGCCGGCGGTGCGGAACACCGGGCATTGTGGCGTCAGGTTCGTCGCCGGGCTTCGCCGTACGAGGTTGCGCAGCGTGACGGCACCGGCGGCCCCGGCCACGCACCTGGCTGGTTGCCGGTTCCCGAGCGAAGCGAAGACCCCAGGCGCGAAGCGTCGGAGCGCAAGGCGGCACGGTTAGGTGGCGCAACCCACCACTCAGGCCCGCCCGGGTGAGAAAGCAACGGCGCTTCGTCCACAGCGCGGCAGCCCGACCACCCGGCGCAAGGGGATTACTCACGCCGAGCATGCACCCAGCAGCGGGTGACCAAACGCCTGGCCGTCAGGGATTCCCATGCAAGGTCGGGGGATGGGGTGACCACTGAAAGCGTAAAAACGTTCCTCCTAGCTTCAGTGGGCACCCCATCCCCCGACCGTCCAAGCGCAAGCAAGACGAGGAAACCCAAAAAGAAGGAAGACCTCAACGGGCAGCGGTCAACCGGGCGACGGCACGCTGCTTGAGGGCGAACCCCTGAGCAGCAGCATCACGAAGGTTGGCCACAAGAGGAGACCGGGACCGCCGAGCCCAAGGAACAGGGACGGAAACCGTGCCGTACTTGGACTTGTAAGCATTACCGCCGACGAAGTCGAACTCGGTCATGCCATGGGACTTGGCCCAGCGCAGCGCGTGCCAGATCAGGGTTTCGTTGGGGCGCAGGTGCTGGTCGGCGCGATAGCTGGCCCCGCCCCAGAAGTACATCGTGCGGTGGTACCAGGGGAGCACGGCCGTGGCGATGCAGCGGCCGGACTCGTCGCGGGCCCGCAGGAGCAGGACCTGGCCGGCCGGCGCGAGGTGGCTGATCAGGGAACGGACTCGCGCGATCGGATACGTGGGGACGAGATTCTGTTTGGCGAAAACGTCGCGTAACTGGTCGTAGAAATCGTCGGCGAATGTCGGATCAGCGACAACTTCCTCGACAATTACGCCGCTTCGGGTGGCCTTCCTGATATTGCGTCGGCAGGCGCTTGCCATGGCGTTGAACAACGCGTCCTCGACGGGCTCCAATGAGATCACCGCGGTCGGCGCCTCGGTCCAGCGCAGGCCCAGGCCGTCGAGGTCGGACACGGTCGCGAAGCGGTCGCGGACCTCCAGGTGGGCGCAGCCCAGCTCGTCGAAGGCGAAGGGCATCAATGCCTCCAGCGCGGCCCGCCGGGGCACCCCGGGCGCGAGGGTGAATCCCACGTACGACGTTGTCCAGCCGGCCATCGGGCTGCCGAGTATCCGCAGGCCGAAGCGCTTGGTGACCAGTCCGGTGAAGTGGCCGACCGTCTCCGAACCGTCTGTCACTCGGGCCAGCACCGGCTCGGCCCGCTGGGCTTCGGCCACGAAGTCGAGCCAGGGCTCGGTGTGGAAGATCAGGCGGTCGTCGTACGTCGCGCGTTCGGCCCAGATGCCGGCCGTCGGGGTCACCCGGTGCAGTCGCAGCATGCGTCACCCTCCGCGAAAAAGACGCACGATATCCAGTCGTCACGAGGCTATTCCGCAATGGGGCCGGAAGGACAGGGCGAGCACGTCATAAATGATGTGAAAGATCCTCACGTACCTTATGACAATTGCTACTGACGCCGCTCGGCCCGATTTTGCGAGGGTCGATGAGGACGAAGTGAGCCGGAGGGTGCCGATGCCGTCCCCGACCTTGATCAAGCGACGCCTCAACGAGCTCGGGCTGCGCAGCAAGCTCCGGGCCCGACCCCGTGTGCAGGGCCGGATTCTGGCGCCGGCCGGGGCTTTCCGGCGGCTGCCGGAGACCGGGGGGCTCTATTTCCCCTTCTATCACGACGTGTTGCCGGAGTACGCGGACGATCTGCGCCGCCACCTGCTCGCCTTCCGCAGGCGCGGCCCGCTGGTGAGCTGGTCCGAGGCTCTAGCGATCTTGGGGGGAGGGAAGGGAGTCCTGGCCAAAAGCGGGCCGGTCTTCTGTCTCTCGTTCGATGACGGGCATGCCAGCTGGCGTGACGTCGTCGTTCCGGTGTTGCGCGAGCTCGGCGTCCCGGCGATGTTCTTCCTGACCACGGGGCTGGTCGGGCAGCCCGGCAACCTCACCTGGGACGACTGCCGCGCGATCTCGGCCGCCGGGTTCGATTTCGGGTCGCACACTGTGACGCATCAGCGGCTGGCCGACCAGTCCGACGCCGAGGCGCGGCACGAGATCGTCGACTCGCAGCGTGAGATCGAGGACGAGCTCGGCATCAGAATCAAAGACTTCGCGGCCCCGTACGGGCATCCCGCCGTCGATTTTGGCCGGCGCGACGTCGAGGTGGCCCGGGAGGCCGGCTACACCAGCTTCGCCAGCACGCTGCGACCCGCGATGCGGCCGGGCGACTCCCCCATGATGATCCACCGCCAGGGCCTGCACCCGGCCTGGCCGATCTGGGCTGTGAGGACGAGAGTCCATGACTGAGACACGCATCTGGCTGTCCCCGCCCGACGTCGGCGAGCTGGAGCGCAAGCTGCTGCTCGAGGCGTTCGACTCCAACTGGGTCGCGCCGGTCGGCCCCGACCTCGACGCGTTCGAGGCGCAGCTGGCCGAGATCGTCGGCGTGCGGCACGCGGTCGCCCTCAGCAGCGGCACCGCCGCCCTGCATCTGGCGCTGGTGGCAGCCGGGGTGCGGCACGGCGACACCGTGCTGGTGCCGTCGTTCACGTTCGCCGCGACCGCCAACGCCGTCATGTATCTCGGCGCCCGCCCGGTCTTCCTGGACAGCACGCCGGAGAGCTGGAACGTCGACCCGGCCCTGGTCACCGAGGAGCTCAAGCGGCGCTGCGCCAAGGGCCGCCCGCCACGCGCGGTCATCGCCGTCGACATGTACGGCCAGTGCGCCGACTACGAGCCGCTGGTCGACGCGTGCGACCGCTACGGGGTCGCGCTGATCGAGGACGCGGCCGAGGCGCTCGGCGCGTCGTACCGGGGGCGGCCGGCCGGGTCGTTCGGGCTGGCCGGCGTCCTGTCGTTCAACGGCAACAAAATCATCACCACCGGCGGGGGCGGCATGCTCGTCACCGACGACGACGGGATCGCCCGCAAGGCCCGGCATTTGTCGACGCAGGCCCGCGAGCCGTTCCCGCATTACGAGCACCGCTCGGTCGGCTACAACTATCGGCTCAGCAACCTGCTCGCCGCCGTCGGCCGCGGCCAGTTGCAGCGGCTCGATTCGATGATCGCCGCCCGGCGGGAGACCGGCCGTTACTACCGGGCCGCGCTCGGCGACCTGCCGGGCGTGGAGTTCATGCCGATCGCCGGCTACGGCGAGGCCAACTTCTGGCTGACCTGTCTGCTGATCGACCCCGAGCGGTTCGGCGCGAGCCGCGACCGGGTGCTCGAGCGGCTCGCCGCCCACGAGATCGAGGCGCGGCCCACCTGGAAGCCGATGCACCTGCAACCGGTGTTCCACGACTGCGTGATGCGCGGCGGCGAGGTCTGCGCCGATCTGTTCCGCCGCGGGCTGTGCCTGCCGAGCGGTTCCGCGCTCACCGAGCACGACCGGGAACGAGTCGTGGCCGCCGTCCGAGCGGTCGCCACCGAGGCCGCGCGATAAAGACGAGGCCGCGCGAAAAGAGAAGCGACAAGAGGGGTCGGCCGGGCATGCACATCGTCTACATCCACCAGTACTACTGCAATCCCGGTATGGCGGGCGGCATCCGTTCCTACGAGCAGGCCCGCCGCCTGGTCGCCCGGGGCCACACCGTCGACGTCATCACGACCGACATCACGGGCACGAGCACCGAGCGCGGCTGGCGGCAGACCGAGGACGACGGCGTACGGGTGCACTGGTTCTCGATCCCCTACAACAACTCGATGTCGTACGCCCGTCGGATCCGCGCGTTCTTCCAGTTCATGGCGGTCGCTACGACAAAAGCCGCGGCGCTCAAGGGCGATCTCGTCTTCGCCACCAGCACCCCGCTCACCGTCGCCGTCCCCGGCGTGCTGGCGGCCAAGCTGCGCCGGGTCCCGTTCGTGTTCGAGGTGCGCGACCTGTGGCCCGAGGTGCCGATCGAGATGGGCGCCCTGCGCAATCCCCTGGCCCGCAAGGCCGCCGGCGCCCTGGCCACCTTCGCCTACCGCAACGCGAGGGAGGTTGTCGCGCTCTCGCCCGGCATGGCGGCCGGCGTCAGAAAGAGAAGACCGGCCACCCGTACGACCGTGATCCCGAACGCGGCCGACATGGAGATGTTCGCCGTCGCGGACGGAAAAGTAACCGAGTTCCGGGCGAAGCACGAGTGGCTCGGGGACCGGCCGCTGATCGTCTACACCGGAGCGCTCGGCGCGGTCAACGGCGTCGAATACCTCGTACGCGCGGCCAAGCGGATGCGCGGGCTCGACCCCGATATCCGGGTGCTGATCGTGGGGCACGGCAAGGAGTGGGAGCCCACGAAGCGGCTGGCCGCCGAGCTGGGTCTGCTCGACGACACCGTACGGATGTGGGAAAAGGTGCCCAAGAGCGAGCTGCCCGTGATCCTGGGCGCGGCCACCATGTCGACCAGTCTTGTGCGGCCGATCCGCGCCCTGTGGGAGAACTCGGCCAACAAGTTCTTCGACGCGCTGGCCGCGGGCCGCCCGATCGCCATCAACTACGGCGGCTGGCAGGCCGACCTGCTCGACGAGACCGGCGCCGGGCTGGTGCTCGACCCCACCGATACGGACGCGGCGGGTGAGCTGTTCGCGCGCTACTGCCGCGACGAGTCGTGGCTGGCCCAGGCCCGCATCGCGGCGCACAAGCTCGCGGTCGAGCAGTTCTCCCGCGACCTGCTGTTCGACCAGTTCGCCGCGGTGCTCGACCGGGCGGCCATCACCGCGGGCAAAGGGGCTTAGGGCGTGGAACTGCGCGAATACGTACGGGCCTGTCGGCGTCGATGGGCCTGGATCGTCGTGCCGGTGCTGCTGGCGGCCGGGGTCGCGGCCGGGCTGTCGCTGACCCAGGAACCGGCGTACCGGTCGTCGATGGTGTTGTTCGTCAGCACCGGGGCGGGTGACCCGGACGCCAAGGCGAGCCGCCTCAACTCGTACATCGCCCTGCTCACCGGGCCCCGGGTGGCGGCGACCGTGTCGGCCAAGCTGGGCCCGCCGGCCACCGCCGAGCAGGTGCAGAAGAGCCTGTCGGCCGAGGTGCAGGCCGGCACCGACCTGCTCGTGGTGACGGCCAAGGACCCGTCGGCCGAGCGCAGCCGCACGATGGTCACCAATGCCACGACGGCGCTGGTCGCGCTGGCCAAGAAGCTCGACCCGCCGAGCACCGCGACCGACAGCGGGCCGCCGCCGCAGATCACCGTGGCCCAGGAGGCGGTGACCGTGCAGGAGCCGGGCAACCTGGCCCGCAACATCGGCTTCTCCGCCGTGCTCGGACTCCTCGTGGGTGGGGTCGGGGTGGCGGCGCGCGAGGCCACCCGCAAGACGGTCGGTGAGGAGGACGACCTGCGCCGCCTCGGCATCGGCACCGTGGGCGTCATCTCGCTCAGCGGGCGCTGGGCCCGGTCCGGGCAGGCCGACTCCGCGCTGGCCGAGGCGTTCCGCCGGCTGCGCAGCCTGCTCCCGGCCGACCTGGTGCGGGGCAGCGGCACCGCGCTGATGATCACGGCGGCCAACTCGAAGGAGGGCACGACCGCGGTCTCGTGCGGGCTGGCGATAGCGATGGCCGAGACCGGGGCGCGGGTGTTGCTGGTCGACGCCAACCTGCGCGCACCGGGCGTCGGCCGCTATCTGTCGATGGAGCGCGGGCCGGGGCTGGCCGACGTGCTCGACGGGCGGGCCCACCTCAACGACGTGCTGCGCGACCCGCTCGGCGGGCGGCTCACGGTGCTGCCGCCGGGCGAGCGGCGGGCCGATCCGGGCGAGGTGCTGGCGTCGCCCCGGCTGGCCGCCACCCTCGACGAGCTGACCTCACGGTTCGACATCGTCATCGTGGACGCGCCGCCGCTGCACGGGGTGGCCGACGCGGCCGTGCTGGGCAAGGTGACCGACGGCGCGCTGCTGGTGGTCAGGGCCAACCGCACCCGTACGGCGGACGTTCAGCGCTCGACCGACCTGCTCGAACGGGTCGGCGCCAAGCTGGTCGGGGCCGTGCTCAACGCTCTGCCGCGCAAGCTGCCGGACACGTCGGCCGGGCCCGCGCGGCCGACGATCCCGGCCCCGATGGACAGCCCGGGGCTGGTCACGACGCTGCTGGGCGCGCCCGACGAGCCGGACGACCCGCCGCACCCGCCCAACCCGGTCAGCGGCCGGGCCCGGGTCACCGAGGCCGTGATCACGACCGTCGACATCCCGCACTCGGTGACCAAGCCGCGCCGGCCGGAGGGCAGGCCGGCCGACGGTTCGACGACGCAGCGGATCGTGCCGCCCAAGCCCCGCCCGGTGCGGGAGGACGAGGCGTCCCAGACGCAGGTGATCATCCCGCCGGTGCGCGCGATGAAGGTCGCGACCGAGTCGGTCTCGCTCAACGGGCACGGCAAGGCCGTCATCCGCGGACAGGCCGTCGTGGCGGAAAAGGAGCAGGCCGAGAAGGAGCAGGCGGAGAAAAAGCAGGCCGAGGAAAAGCAGGCCGAGAAGGAGCGGGACGAGCCGGGATCCGGGGATGAGTGAGCTCCAGGCGGAGCACGCGCCGGCCGCGGTCGCCCCACCCCGGCGCCCGGGACCGGCGGCCTTCCTCGGCGCTCAGCTGCGGGAACCGTACGTGCAGCTCTTCGCCTCTCAGCTGCTCACCGGGGGCGTGGCCTTCGTGGCCAACATCCTCATGGTGCGGGCCCTGGCCCCGGCGCATCGCGGTGAGGTGGCGCTGATGCTGCAGGTCGTCTACCTGTCGACCCAGTTCATGCTGCTGGGCACGGAACGCAGCTTCGTGGCCAACTATCACGAGGCCACGCCGGGGGCGGCCGTCCGGGCGTACGGGAAGCTCTTGATCGTGCCTTGTGCGGCCGGGCTGCTGCTGGCCGCGGGTTTCGAGATCCTCGCGCCCGACCATTACAACCCGGGTCTGCTCGTGATCGGGCTGATCGCGGCCTACACGCTGGTCGAGGTGGCCGGGCTGGCCACGCGGTCGATCGCGATCGCGGCCGGGCGGGTCCGCGACTTCCTGATCTGCCGGGTCGTCGAGGCGTTTCTGCTGCTGGGGCTGCTGGTCGTGCTCTATCTGGCGAACACGACCACGCCCGCCATGTGGATCGTGGCCTACCTGATCGCGGGCATGTTGCCGACGGCCGTCTACATCGTCCTGTGGCTGCGCGGCCCGAGCGCCTCATTGCAAGACCACAACAAGGCCGTACGGCGGGAAGGTCTTTCGCTTTTCCCCGCGGCCATCTCGAACATGGCCATGCTGCGGTCGGACCGCCTGGCCCTGCCGGCGCTCGCGTCGACGTCGGCGCTCGGCATCTACACCGCCGTGGCCACGATGACCGAGCTGCTGGCCTGGCCGGTGCGGGCCTACGCGGACGCCAAGCTCGGCAAGTGGCGCAAGGAGCACAACAACGGCGGCCTGCCGACCCGGCCGATCCTGCTCGCGGTGGCCCTGTATTGCCTGGTGGTCGCCCCGATCGCGGCCGGCGGGCTCTACCTGTTCATCGTCCCGGTCTTCGGCCACGAATACTCCGACGCCAAGGCGGTCGTGGTGCCGCTGGTGGCCGCCGCGGGCCTGTACGCGATCTCTCGCGTGACGCTGGGCCTGCTGATCGCCAAGGGCCGCGGCAGCCTGGTGTCGGCGGCCGAGATCACCGGGTTCGTGGTCAGCTTCGCCGCGTACCTGCTGCTGATCCCGCCGTTCGGCATCCTCGGCGCGGCCTACGGCTCGCTGATCGGCTACGGCTCGTGCCTGCTCTTCGCGCTGGTCACCAACCAGGTCACGGGTGACCGCGAATGACGTGGCTGCACACCCCGCGCGTCTTCCTCGCCCCCGGCCTGGTGCTGATCCTGGTCGCGATCGGCGGGCGGTTCACGCTCGATCGGGCCGGCTACACCGATCTGGCCTGGGTCGACCTGCGGGTGATCGGCCTGCTGGTGGCGCTGGCGGTGCTGATCGTCGACATCACCCGCCGGCCGTCGTCCCAAAATGCCATAAACAAAAGAGAAGGCTGGCTCGTCGCCACGGTGCTGTTCTTCCTGTTCCAGATCGCCTCGGGCCTGTGGGCGCCGGCGGCCTCGCGGGTCGGGCCGCAGACGGTCGACCTGGTGCTGATGGGCGCCCTGGTCGTCGCCTTCTACCTGTACGCCGTGGGCGACCCCGAGCTGGTCGTGCGTACGGCGTTTCTGCTGTTCTATCTGGCCGCGATCGTGTTCGCGCTGGCCGCCCTGTTCGTCAACGGCCCCGGCGAGCAGGGCCGCTACTCGGCGTTCGGCGGCGGCCCCAACGTGTTCGTCCGGATCGAGATCCTCGGCATCATCAGCGCGATCGCCCTGGCCCTGTTCCGCCGGCGCCTGTGGCCGCTGCTCGCCACCCCGCTGTTCGGCCTGGCCGCCGTGCTCTCCGGCTCGCGTGCCGGTCTGCTCGCGGGCGCGGCCGTGGGGGCGGTGGCGCTGTTCAAGATCCGTCGCCGCCTGCACCCGGGCGCGGTCGCCGGCGCGCTGGTGTTCGTGGCCGTCGCCGTCGCCACGATCTGGGCGTTCGCGCCGCCCGCCTTCACCAGCCTGTTCCAGGAGCGGTTCGTCGAGCAGACGGTGCAGGACCGCTACCTCTCCGACCGTACGGACATCTGGGCCGCCGCGTGGCAGCTGGCGGTCGACCATCCGATCGCCGGCGCCGGGCTGGACGGCTTCTACGGGCTGGTCGGCGTCAACCAGTTCGTCGAGTATCCGCACAACTACGTGCTCGGCGTGGCGGCCGAGGGCGGGTTGATCGGCATCGGCCTGCTCACCGCGGCCGTGCTGCTGTGGGCCACGACCGTGCGCGGCGGCGGGCATCGCCCCCGGCTGACCGGGCTGGCCGTCGCGGCCGCCGTCTTCGTCGGGCTCAGCAGCCTGTTCTCCGGCGACTACTACGACTCCCGGCTGGCCTGGCTGTTCGCGGCCATGGCGGCCGCCGCCGCGGTGGTGCCGGCCCATACTTTGGAAGAGGTCCCCGCGTGAGCGCGCACCTGAGTCGCCGGGCGCTGCTGCTGGCCGCGTTCGGCTCCGTCGCCGCCGCCTGCAGCGCGAAAGAGAAGGACGTCACCGGGGCGCTCAGCCCGCTGCCGGCCGAACCGGAAGCCCAGGCCGCCGCGCCGCTCAAACCGGTCAGCTACTGGGCCGGGCTCTTCCTGCGGTCCTGGAACTACCAGACCCAGACCGCCCTGCCGATGACCCGCTCCGCGGACAGCTGGGACCACTACAACGTCTCGTACACGGTGGACGCGCTGGTGGCGATGTTCCGGGCCACCGGCGAGCGCCGCTACCTCGACCGGGCCCTGCAGTACACCGAGAACGTGGTGGCCACGGCCGTCCCCCGGCGCGGCGGCTATCTGGGCTGGGTCTCGGCTCAGGAGGACGGCGACGAGGTGCCGCTCTACGAGAGCTACTTCTGGCGTTACGGCACCGCGCTGCTCGTCGCCCTGCGAGAAAACCCTTCCGCGTACGCCGATGCCAGTTACCGAACGCGCTACAACCGCCTGCTGTCGTTCGCCGAGAAGCACGTGTTCGAGAAGTGGTATTCGCGCGGGCCCGACGAGACCATCTATCGCGAGCGTACGCACATGACCGCGCACTGGGGCCTGATCGCCACCAACCTGGCCCGCTGCACCACCGACGCCGGCCGCCGGGCCCGCTACGCCGCCGTGATCGCCGACGTCGACCAGCACGTGCCCGGCTACGGCGGCGGCCTCAAACAGCAGATGCGCCGCAACCCGGCCGAGGCCACGGCGTACTTCTGGAGCGACGTGTGGGGCTCGGGCCAGCGGCCGGGGCAGGACGTCAGCCACGGCAACGGCGTCATGGCGTACGTGGTGGAGGCGCGCGATCGCGGCACCACCTGGACCAAGGCCGACATGGCAGCCTTCTCCCGGCTGCTGACCCGGGTCGTCTGGCCCGGCGGCACCACCTATCGGGCCTATGTGGACGGCACCGGGGCCGACAACGGCTGGTTCTCCGACGGTTTCGTCAAGCTCGGCCGCTACGACGCGGCGGTGCAGCAGCGGCTCGAGAATCACAAGGTCGTCAACGACCAGTTCGCCGCCAACATGGCGCTCAACGCTCGAATTCTCTGAAGGAGAACGGAAAATGACCGCAGCGCTCGTGGGACCGGCGGCCCGGGAATGGAAGGAGGCTCTGCACCGCACCCGGCACGACACCTACCATCTGCCCGGCTACGTCACACTGGACGCGGCGCTGTGCTCCGGCACCCCGGCCGCGTTCTGGTACACCGACGGCAGCCGCCAATTCCTGCTGCCCCTGATCCTGCGCGAGATCCCCGGCACCGGGTTGAAAGACGCGCTTTCCCCGTACGGGTATCCGGGGCCGGTCAGCGACGCCATGCCGGGCGACCGTGACTTCTGGGAGCGGGCCTGCATGGCGATGCTCGAGACGCTGCGCGGTGAGGGAGTGGTGACCGCGTTCGTCCGGATGCATCCGCTGCTGCCCGCGCCGCTCGAGCTGCTCCGCCGCTTCGGCACGCTGGTGCACCACGGCGAGACCGTCTCGATGGACCTCACGGTCAGCCTCGACGAGATGTGGAAACAGACCCGCAGCGACCACCGCAACCACATCAACCGGGCGCGCCGGGCCGGCACCGAGGTGGTCTTCGACGACTGGGACCGGCTCGGCGACTGGGTCGAGGTCTACCACGACAACATGCGCCGGGTCGGGGCGACGGACTACTACTTCTTCACCCGCGAGCACCTGGCCGCCATGCACGACGCGATGGGCGACCGGATGCACCTGGCCGTCGCGCTGGAGGACGGCGAAGTGGTCGGGGGCAACACGTTCTTCGAGCATCACGGCATCGCCACCGGCTACGTCTCGTCGACCCGGCGGGCGCCCAAGCGGTACGCCGACGAGCTGCTCTACGACGAGGTGCGGCGCTGGTGCAAGGCCCGCGGCGACACAGTGTTCCACCTCGGCGGGGGCAAGGGCGGGGCACGGGACTCGCTCTTCTCGTACAAAGCCGGGTTCTCGCCGCGGGAACATCCGTTCCACACCTGGCGCCTCGTCGCCGACCGGCCCGCGTACGAGGAAATGGTCTTCGCCCTGGGCCGCGAGACCGACGAATCCGGAACCTTCCCGCCCTATCGCTGAGGAGCACGCCATGCGGATCACCTGTGCCGGCGGCGGGCCCGCCGGACTCTACTTCGCGGTGCTGGCCAAACTGGCCGACCCTTCTTGTGAAGTGACCGTGCTGGAACGCAACCCACCCGGCGTCACGTACGGCTGGGGTGTCGTGTTCTGGGACGACCTCCTGGACGACCTTTTCGCGTACGACCCGGTGAGCGCCCAACGAATCTGGGATGCGGCCTGCCAATGGGACGAATACGAGGTCCGCGCCACGGGCAAGGAGGTGACACACCTCGCCGGCTACGGCTTCAGCCTGGGCCGGCACAAGCTGCTGGCGATTCTGGCTGAACGGGCCGTCGAGCTCGGCGTCGACGTGCAGTACTCCTCTCCCGCCACCCCCTTCTCCACAACTTCCCATCCCACCTTCTCTTCGCACCCCACCTTCTCTTCGCACCCCGCCTCCCCTTCCCACCCCGCCTCCCCTTCCCACCCCGCCTCCCCTTCCCACCCCGCCCCAAGCCTCACCCCCAGTTCGGATATTTCCGTTTTTTCGGATTCTGATCTGGTGGTTGCGTGTGACGGCGCGGGGAGCCTGCTGCGATCGGCCGACGCCACCCACTTCGGTACCGAGGTTGCGACCGGCACGAACAAATACATCTGGCTCGGCACCCCGAAGGTCTTCCGCACGTTCACGTTCGGCTTCGAGAAGACGCACGCCGGCTGGATCTGGTACCACGCCTACCCGTTCGACGACGAGACGAGCACGTTCATCGTCGAGTGCACCCCCGCCGTCTGGTCGGCGCTGGAACTCGACACGCTCGACGCCGCGGCCGGCTGCGCGCGGCTCGAGACCATCTTCGCCTCGCATCTCGGCGGGCAACGGCTGATCGACCACCGCGCCGACACGGGCGGCACCGGCTGGATGAACTTCCGCCGGGTCACCAACCAGCGCTGGGACAACGGCAACGTCGTGCTGATGGGCGACGCCGCGCACACCACCCACTTCGCGATCGGCTCCGGCACCAAACTGGCCATGCAGGACGCGATGGCGCTGGCCGACAGCCTGGCCGCCGGGGGACCGCTGGCGCCCGCCCTCGAACGTTACGAACACCGCCGCCGGGCCGCCCTCGCGCCGCTGCAACGGGCCGCCCTGGCCAGTAGCGTTTGGTTCGAGCGGATGCCCGAATACGCGGATCTGCCGTCGATCCGCTTCTCGTACGCGCTGTCCGACCGCCGCGGCGAGTATCCATTGTGGCGATACTTGCTGCACCTGAGCACCCAGCGCGCGGTGCCGAGAGCGATGCTGCGCTCGGCCCTGAACGCCCGCCGACGGAGCCGGGCCCGGCGCCGCCCCGATGCCGAGCCGAGGATCCCCCAACTCACAGGAGGTTGACTATGGCCGATGCCGCACTACTGTCACCCCAGGACCCGGCATGGACGGAGGCACTCGACCGGGTCCGGCATGACATCTACCACATCCCCGAGTACGTGCGGCTCGACGCCGGCCTGACCGGCGCAACACCGGTGGCCTACCGATACGACGAGGCGGGTCGCGTCTTCCTGCTCCCACTGCTGCTGCGGCCGGTGCCCGACAGCGACCTCCAAGACGCGATTTCCCCGTACGGGTATCCGGGCCCCGTAGGCAGTGCGGACGCTGCCTTCTGGTCGCGGGCGACCGCGACGATGACCGGCCTGCTCTGCGCCGAGGGGGTGGTCACCGCGTTCGCGCGGCTCCATCCGCTGCTCCCCGGCTGTCCGGAGGCGCTGGCCGGCGCGGGCACGGTGGTCAACCATGGTGAGACAGTATCGATCGACCTGACGCTCAGCCTTGACGAGCTCTGGTCGCAGACCCACCGCAGCCACCGCAACCAGATCAACAAGGCCAAGCGGGCCGGGGTCGAGATCGTCTTCGACGACTGGGACCTGTTCGACGACTGGATCGACACCTACCACGCCACCATGCGCCGGGTCGGGGCGACCGAGTTCTACTTCTTCGGCGCCGGCCATTTCCACCGCCTGCGGGCCGCCCTGGCCGAGCATGTGCACCTCGCCGTGGCGACTCTCGACGGCCAGGTGCTCGGGGGCAACCTGTTTTTCGAGTACGCCGGCCTGATGCACACCCACCTGCAATCCACCGCCGACGCGCCCGTCCACTACGCCGACAAACTGCTCTACCACGAGGTCCGTACGTGGGGCCGGGCCCGCGGCAACTGGATCTACCACCTGGGCGGCGGCGTGGGCGGCACGGCCGACTCGCTGTTCCGCTACAAGTCGCAGTTCGCCTCGGGCCGTCAGCAGTTTCACACCTGGCGGGTGATCACCGACCAGAGCAACTTCGAGAAGCTGGCCGGCCCACCCACCCCCGAGCTGATGACCGGGCGATTCCCGCCCTACCGATAACCCCCGTACGACGTGCCCGCCGGCCCGCACCGGCGGGCACGATCCGCCTATGCTGCGCTCGTGCCCGTCATCGACCTCGACTCGCGCCCTCCGGCCGACCGGCCCCGCCGCACCCGGCGCGGTCCTCATCTGCTGATCATCGCGGCGGCAGCCGCCCTCCTTCTGGGCGTGCCCGGCGAGGCCGCCCACCTGCCCAGCGTCTTCGACGACCTCTGCGGCTACCTGGCGGCAACGGGCCAACCCGGCGCCGGCGTCACCGTGATCGACGCCGACTCCGGCGAGATCGTGCAGACAACCACCATCTCGGGCGACTGCTGACAGCCGTCCGGCAGGTTACCGGTCCCCGAGCGCCGGCCGTTCGTTGTGTCCGAAGGGGACGGATGTCGTCCTGGCGATAGTGGCGCGGCTCGCAGCGCACTAGAAACAGGCCATGTCGTTCAGTTTCCTTCTGCTCACCGCCGCGCCGCCGATGGCCGGGGTGTTGCTGGGTTATCTGTGTGTCGGGCGCCTGTCCGGGTTCCGCACCGTGCGGATCCGGGCGCTCTGGCTGATCTGGCTCGCGGCCGCAGTGCAGTTCGCGCAATACTCCGCGCCCGGCGTCCGCCATCTCGTCGAGGACGTGGCCGGCATTCCGATGCTGGCGCTGGTCTTCGCGATCGTCTTCGCCTGGCTGGCCGTCAACCTGCGCCACTGGCCCGCCACGATCCGCCTGGCGGGCGTCGCGATCATCCTCGGCGCGACCATGAACGCCCTGGTCATCGGCTTGAACGACCGGATGCCGTACGACCCGGCGGCGGCCGCCGCGATCGGGAGCACGCCCGGCCTCGAAGGCCCGAAGAACGCACCGGCCGACACCGCCACCCGACTGGCTCCGCTCGGCGACATCATCCCGGTGCCCCTGGTCAACAAGATAGCGAGCCCCGGCGACGTTTTGATCGGCGGCGGCACCGTTGCCCTGGTGGCCCTGACGATGCGCAGAGCCCGCCGCGACCACGCGGCACCCGCACCGGCCGTCGTACCCGCCACCGCCTGACAAGGAGAAGCCCATGACCGCCCAACGCACCTGGCAACGCCTCACCCTGGCCGCCGGCACCGTGGCCAGCCTGGCCCTGCTGCTCTACACCATCGGCGCCCCGCACATCAGCCCCGGCTGACCCTTCGACTCTCGGGAGAACCGCGATGAACCGCACGTCCCTCCGGCAGCGCCTGATGCTCGCCGCCACCACCGTCGCCAGCCTGGCCCTGCTGCTCTACACCGCCGGCGCCCCGCATCTCAGCACCGGCTGACCGAACGACGAAGCGGGCGCACCGAAAGTGATCGGCGCGCCGCTGAGGTCGGCCGGCACCGAGCCCACGCTCCGCAGCCCGTGTCGATGGACCAGCAACCCGTTGCTTCGCGTCTGCCGGGCGCTCATAAGCCGATCACGCCAACGCGGCGCGGCTGATCCTTCAACCCCGCCGGACCGAGGCGCGCCTGGCACGGCCAGTCCTGTAGCCCCCGCCGGACCGAGGCCTGGCCGGCCCGGCGGGGTCGTCGGGGCTTTACCGCCACCGGCGGCGGTAGTCCCGGCGGGCCGAGCGGGACCACTGGCGGCGCAGGGCGGCTCGTGCCTCGCCGGGCCGGCCGAAGTCTCTGTTCCAGATGCGTCTGCGAGGTGCGGGAATCGGCCGGGGCTCCGGGAAGTCGAAGGCCGTCCGGCGCAGGATCCACGCGCCGTCCCAGCCGAGCGTCGGGGTCTCGATATTGATCAACGCTGGAGTACCTATCTGCTGCGACAGTTCCGTTGCTCACGAAAGGGTCCGCGCACGGCGTGCAGGCGAGTGACGAGCCGCGTGTCATGGCGGCACGCCGCACTCGGTCGGCCGGTGCGGACGTCGGTGCGCCGGGTGACCCCGGCGCGGCACGGTGGAAGGTCTCAGCGCAGATACAACGGCCTGCCCCTTCTTCGATGACTAGTGTCTCGAAGCTAGCAGCCCGCGCGGCCCGGATTCCACAGCGTTTTGCTCGTCCGCGCGGGCCCACTCACCCCAAGCCGGCTCAACTCAACATCCGCCGTCGGTGCCGTCCCGGGTCACAACGAGGGTGGCGACGGCCTCGTGGGGCGGCAGGTCCTTCGAGGCCCAGTACTGCCCTGCGGGGGCGGTGACCTTGTCCAGCAGGAATTCGGCCCAGGCATGGCTCACGAGGACCGCCGAGACCTCCACCGCGAAGCCCGCCTCGGTATCGCGACCGATCTCCTGGTGCGGCCCCTTCCAGCTGCCGTCCGCGGCTTTCTTGGCGGCGCCGTCCAGGTAGTAGTCGCCCGTCCCGACCTTCTTCTGTGCGTCCCAGGGGCGATTGAAGACCAGCAGATCAAACGCGGCGGGGTTCCAGTCGCCGGTGCCGTTGAAGGTGTTGCACAGGCCGACCCGGTGGTCGACGGTATCGAACCTGATCGGCGTTCTCGTCTCGGCCGACGGCGAGGCCGTCACGACCGGCTTGTCGCTCGCCTTGGGCTTTGTGATGAGGGTGTTGGTGAGGGTGACCACGCCGGCGATCACCGCCGCCGCGACGGTGCCCCAGAAGCCGATCTTCGCGGTCTTGTGAGCCGACTGCCGGTCGTCGGCGCCCTCGCCGGTCGGCTCGACCGTCGCCTTCTTGACCATGTCCGGGCCCTCTCGCCGCTGTGCCGATCCAAGGTACGACCGGCTCGGCCGGGCGGGAAGACCGTTCATCCGGACGTGGTGGCGGGAGCCGCTGGTGCAGCTATTTCAGCAGCGTGGCCATGCGGTGGACGTCGGCCGAGGTGCAGCGGTGGTCGACCGGGACCGTCAGGATGCGGGTGGCCAGGGCGGCCGCCTCGGGGTCGCCGCTCCAGAAGGCGTCGGTGGGCTGGCGCCAGTGGACCGGCGCATAGATGCCGTGCGCGGCCAGGTGGCGGAGCAGGTTGTCGCGAGCGGGCTCATCGGGGCAGAGCAGCTGCACTCGGAAAGGCGCCGCGCCGCGGGGGAAGGCGCCGGGGGTGGCGAGCAACAGGTGGCTAGGCAGCAGGACCTCGAGGGCGCGGGCGTTGCGGGTGGCGGCGGCGCGCAGGCCGGCGATGTCGAGGGCGGGCAGGACGGCCGCGGTGAAGGCGCTCGGCGGGGCTTCGCTGCCCAGCAGTGCCTGTTCGCCCTGTTGCTGCAGCGTGCGGAACGCGTCCTTGGCCACCGGGTGACCGTCGAGCCAGGCCGCCTTGAGCACCATGGCGGCCAGCTTCAAGTCACTGCCCGGTGCGGCACCAGAAGCCGGCGAGGGCAGGTCGAGGCCGCGGGGCGACCAGAGCAGGCCGCCGTCGGGGACGGGCAGGGTCTTGCGGAGCGACGCTACGGCGTACGGGGCCGTGCTGGTTTTGGCCCAAGGGCCGAAGGGGTCGTGCGAATGGTCCTCGATGACGGTGACGCCGGGGTGTGCGGCGATCCAGTCGCGCCAGACCGTGCCGTCCTCGCGGCCGAACAGGTTCTGCGCCAGCACCACGTCGCCGGGGCGGGTCCGCAGCGTCTCCAAGGAAAGGCCGCCGGGACGGTGGTGATACCAGGCGAGCGGCACGTGGGCGCTCAACGCCTCGGCCACGCCCAGGCAGAAGAACGACGGCACGTGCAAGCGGCCGGCCGGGGCGAGCCGGCGGAGCAGGGCGGTCAGCGCCCCGCAGCCGGTGGCGTACAGGGAATGAACCGGCGGGAGGTGGCCGTCCTGCGCGACGTTGAGCAGGACGGCCGGGTCCCAGTGGAACTCCGAGCCGATCTCCCGGGATTCAGGCAGCACGGCGGGCTTCCGCGGCCGGCTGCGCCGAAGGGTCCTGGGCGCGGGCGATGTTGAGCGTGTCGACGTGCACCGGCGGCTCGCCGCGGCGCAGGTCGGTGAAGGTGCGCGCGATGATGCGCAGGTCGAGCAGCGGCGACCAGTGGTCGACGTACCAGCGGTCGAGGATGAACCGCTGCGGCCAGTCGATGTCGTCGCGCCCGTTGACCTGGGCCCAGCCGGTGATGCCGGGCTTGACCTCGAGGCGCCGGGCGTCCAGCGGCGAATAGTTGGCCACCTGCGGCAGCACGTCGGGGCGGGGACCGACCAGCAGCATCTGCCCGGCCAGCACGTTGATCAGCTGGGGCAGCTCGTCGAGGCTGGTGCGGCGCAGGAACCGGCCGCACGCGGTGATCCGGGGGTCGTTCTCGACCAGGCCGTACGGGTCGTGGATGCCCAGCTGCGAGCTCAGCGCGACCGAGTTGTGCACCATCGAGCGGAACTTGAGCATCCGGAACGGCTTGCCGCGCAGTCCCGCGCGGTCCTGCACGAACAGGATGCCGGGGCCGTCGGCGACGCGGATCCACAGCGCGACGGCGAGCAAAACCGGGGACAGCAGGATGAGGGCGACGGCGGCGACCAGTTGGTTGAGCAGACCCCAGAGCGGTTTCACATCGTCTCCACGTTCTCTCCGGTGAGGCGGCGGCGGGTGTCCAGCACGTACGCGGCGTGCTCGACGACCAGGTCGAGGTCGAAGACGTCGTGGTCGGCCAGCAGCACGACGGCGTCGGCCGCGGCGACCTGGTCGGCCGTCAGGGTGACCCGCGTGACCCGGCGATCGACCTGCGCGTCCTCGACGACGTGGGGATCGGCAGCCCGTACGTCGGCCCCCATGTCGAGCAGCAGCGAGGCGACCCGGCGCGCGGGCGACTCACGGGCGTCGCCGCTGTTCTTCTTGTAGGCGAGGCCGAGCAGCAGCACGGTCGAGCCGTTGACCGCCTTGCGCCGCTCGTTCAGCGCCGCGACGAGACGCCGTACGACGTAGTCGGGCATGTGGTTGTTGATGTCGTTGGCCAGCTCGACGAAGCGGAAGCTCTGCCCGAGCGTCCGCTGCACCCGCCACGACAGGTAGGACGGGTCGATCGGCAGGCAGTGCCCGCCGACCCCGGGCCCGGGCACGAACCGCAGATAGCCGAACGGCTTGGAGGACGCGGCGTCGATCGCCTCCCAGACGTCGATGCCGAGGGCGTGCGCGAACACGGCCAGCTCGTTGACGAGCGCGATGTTGACGTGCCGGAACGTGTTCTCGAGCAGCTTGGCCAGCTCGGCCGTCTGGCAGTCGCCGACCGGCACGGTCTTGGCCACCACCGAGCTGTAGAAGGCGTCGATCCGTTCCAGCGACGCCGGGTTGATGCCCGAGACCACCTTGGGCGTCGTCTCCAGCGTCCATTCGCGGTTGCCGGGGTCGATGCGCTCGGGGCTGTAGCCGAGGTAGAAGTCGGCGCCGGCGATCAGCCCGGAACCCTCCTCGAGCAGCGGGGCGACCAGGTCGGTGGTGGTGCCCGGATAGGTCGTCGACTCGAGCGCCACGGTCGCGCCGGGCCGCAGGTAGCGAGCCAGCGTGCGGGCCGACTCCTCGATGTATTTGAGGTCGGGGGTGCCCTCGCGCAGCGGCGTGGGCACGGCGATGACCGCGATGTCGAAGCCCGCGCAGGACCGTGGATCGGCCGACGGGCAGAACGTTCCGGCGTCGAGCAGCTCGCGCAGGTCGGCCGAGGCGACGTCGTCCACGTAGGACTCCCCCGCGGCCAGCCGCTTGATCCGCTCGTCGTCGACGTCGAAGCCGACGACCGTGTGACCGACCCGGGCGGCGCGGACGGCCAGCGGCAGCCCCACGTATCCCTGACCGACGATGACGACCCGCATGTGGGCTCCTTAGCTGGCTTTCAGGTATTGACGGGCGACGGAGAGGGCCGGGCTCTCGGCGAGCCAGCGCATGACCGCGATCAGCTCGGGCCGGGTGGCGGTCGGGTCGAGCAGGGAGAGCGCGGCCCCGTCGAGCGGCGGCACCGGCACCTGCGAGATGAGCGGATGGTTCGGGCGGCGGTCGTGCTCGCGCTCGCCGAACAGGCTCTCGTGCATCTTCTCGCCGGGCCGAAGTCCGGTGTAGACGATCGACACGTGCCGCTCGGCGGCGTCGGCCAGGCGGCGGGCCACGTCGGCGATGCGGACCGGCTCGCCCATGTCGAGCACCAGCACCTCGCCGTTGCTCTCGAGCGCACCGGCCTGCACGACCAGGCGTACGGCCTCCTGGACGGTCATGAAGAACCGGGACACCTCGGGGTGCGTGACCGTGATCGGCCCGCCCGCCTCGACCTGGGCCGCGAACGCGGTGAGGACCGAGCCGCGGCTGCCGAGCACGTTGCCGAAGCGGACACTGCAGTACGTGCCGCGGCCGGACTCGTCGGCGGCGGCGGTCAGGCGTTCGGTGATGCGCTTGGAGTAGCCGAGGACGCTGCCCGGGTCGGCGGCCTTGTCGGTGGAGATGTTGACCAGCCGCTCGACGCCGTGCCGGAGCGCGGTCTGCAGGATCTGGTACGTCCCGAGGATGTTGGTCTTGAGCGCCTCGGACGGGTGCATCTCGAGCAGTGGCAGGTGTTTGAGGGCGGCCGCGTGAAACACCACCTGCGGCCGGTGCTCGGCGAAGACCTCGTCGAGCCGCTGCTGGTCGCGGATGTCGGCGACCACGAGGTTGCGGTCGTCGAGCAGGCCCCGGCCGTCCATCGAGAGCTGTACGGCGTGCAGCCCGGACTCGTCGCGGTCGAGCATCACCAGGGCCGCCGGCTCGAACCGGACGAGCTGGCGGCACAGCTCCGAGCCGATCGAGCCGCCCGCGCCGGTGACGAGCACCCGCTTGCCGGTCAGATAGCCGGCGATGGCCCGCAGGTCGAGGCCGATCTCGCGGCGGCCCAGCAGGTCGGCGTGGCTGACCGGGCGGATGTCGTCGACGCTGACCGTGCGGCCGAACAGCTCGACGACCGGCGGCACGACCTTGACCTCGACGTCGGTCGGGCGGGCGAGGTCGGTCAGCTCGCGGACGAGGTCGGCGCCGGCGCTCGGGATGGCGATCAGCACGATGTCGGCCTCGTATCGGCTGACCACCGAGGCCATCGCGTGCCGGTCGCCGGCCACGGGCACGCCCATCACGCGCAGGGTGCGCTTGGCCGGGTCGTCGTCGAGCAGGGCGACCGGCACGTACGGGCTGCCGGGGTTGCGCAGCATGGCCCGGACGACCTGGGCCGCGCCCTCGCCCGCGCCCATCACGACCACGCGGCCGCCGTGCACGGGTGAGGGCCGCAGGCGCTGGTCGCGGGCGACGCGTACGGCGTAACGCACCCCGGCCGCGAGAACGAGGCCGATCAGGCCGGCCGCGATGATGGCCGACCGCGGCACCAGCCGGCCGAGCAACGTGTCCAGGACGAACAGCACCGGCGTGGTGACCGCCGCGGTCTTGGCCAGCGCCGCGATCTCCTCGAAGCACCCGTACGCCCACCGGCCGGTGTAGAGCCCGAAGCGGATCCCGACGAGCGTGTGCACGACGGCCGCCACCGCCGCCAGGGCCAGCACCTCGTTGAGGTGGGACTCGGCCAGGTCGCCGTCGTGGCGCAGCACGGTGGCGATGGCCAGCGCGAGCCCGAGGGCCAGCGCGTCGACGGCGGCCCGGGCGGCACGGCCCGGAAGAATCGTGCCCAGCCGGCGCGAGCCCGGCCATCGACCCCCCGGTTCGTCGGTCTCCGCGCGGGGCGCCGCACTGCGTACCTGCATGAATTCCTCCTGCCGGGAAGGTTCTTCACAAGGCAAGGAAAAGGCGCCCGGTAATATCAATCACCGCGGCCGGGAATGTGATCCGCACGCTTTCTTCGCCTGCGTTCCGAGCGTGCCAGGAGGGGCCGGGTGAATACAGTGGCAATTGTCATGCGCGATGCGAGGATCACTCATGTTTCGCATGACACCGCACGTGGCCAGGCAAGTTATGATCGAGCAGCCATTCACAAAACGTGAAAGTCTCTCTACTTAGGCATGACATTTGCGACTGTCATTCATACCCCGACCCCTGCGAACGTCCATTCTGCGGTGCACGCAATCGAAGTGTCGACAATGCGATAGCGGGGTAGTCAGAAATGGCCGTTCGGGTGCTGCATGTGATCAGCGCCCGGGCCGGCGACGGCGCCGAGCATCAGCTGCGACTGCTGATCCGCCACCTGCCGCAGCAGAGCGAGGTGGTCACCCTGTCGCCGCCCGGGCCGGTGCTGGCCGGGCTGCGGGCCAGCGGCACGGCCGTGCACGAGATCGTCAGCAGCCGCGACCTCGACCTCGGCGCGATCGTCCGGCTGCGCCGGCTGGCCCGGCGCGGCGGCTTCGACGTGGTGCACACCCACCTGTTCCGGGCGAGCGTGCAGGGCCGGCTGGCCGCCTGGCTGGCCGGGACGGCGCAGGTCGTGGCGACGGAATATCACCTCGACGAGGGCCGCCGGACGGTACTGGCCCACCGGGGCCGGGGCCGGTTCACGATCGCCGTGTCCGCGCTCATCGCCGAGCGGCTGCGCCGGTGGGGCGTGCCCGGCAACCGGCTGACGGTGATCCCCAAGGCGCTCGACCCCGGCGAGTTCGGCTTCGACGAGGCGCTGCGGGCCAAGGTCCGGGCCCGGCTCGGCATCGCGCCCGGCACCCCGGTGATCGGCGGGCTGGGCCGGCTCGAGCCCCGCAAACGGTTCGACGTGCTGATCCGGGCCGTGGCCGAGGTGCCCGGGGCGGTGCTGCTGCTGGTCGGCGACGGCTCGGCCCGGCGCGGGCTGGAACGGCTGGCGGCGATCGAGGGCGTGGCCGACCGGGTGCTGTTCGCCGGGCCGGTGCGGCACGCGCGCGCGATGCTCTGCGCCATGGACGTCTTCGCCTCGCCCGGCCGCGAGACGTTCGGGCTGGTGGTGCTGGAGGCGATCGCGGCCGGGCTGCCGGCCCTGTACGCGACGTGCGAGCCCCTGGAGGACAAGGCCGTCGAGGGCGCCCAGCGGCTCACCCCGCACGACCCGGAGTCGCTGCCCCGCAAGCTGCGGGCCGAGGTGCTCTGCCTGGCCGAACGGGCGGGCGGGCGGCTCGAGCCCCGATCGGCCGGCGACCGGTACGACGCGGAGCGGATGGCGGCCGAGGTCGGCGACCTCTACGAGCGGGTGATCGGCTCAACCTGAGCGGCCGAGGTCGGCGACCTCTACGAGCGGGTGATCGGCTCAACCTGAGCGGCCGAGGCCGGCGACCTCTACGAGCGGGTGATCGGATCGGGCTCTTCCGCCTGACCGGTCATGGCCCAGCGATCCAGTGCGTGCGACACGGCCGGCCCCTGGATGATCAGCCAGCCCAGCCAGGCGCCGAGCGTGTTGGCCATCAAATCGTTCACGTCGGCCCAGCGGTCGCCGTGCAGAAAGACGAGGAGCAGCGCCTGGATCGTCTCGATCGACAGGCTGAGCAGGAAGCCGGTCAGCACCACCCGGCGGCGGTCGCGCACCCCGGCCACCACGCGCAGCGCCGCCGCCAGGGGCAGCAGCATGATGGCGTTGAGGATGAAGTCGTCGACCCGCATGTCGAGGAACGGGACGAGCAGAAAGCGGAAGAGCTCGGGGCCACCCGCCTCGGGCCCCCAGGCGATGTCGAGCGGCAGCATGGTCGCGCCGAGCACGGCCACCGCATACCACCCGGCGGCCCAGGCCGCGACGAGCCGGCCCGGAGCCAGCGCGCGCCGGCGGTGCAGCACGACGGCCGCGACCACCATGAGCGCCGTTCCGAGCGGGATCAGCACCGGGAGCGCGGGAACCTCGAGTTGACCGGACGGCACCGCACCAACGGTACCTATCAGCGGAGCCAGCCGTCCTTGCGCGCGATCCGGATCGCGTCGAGCCGGTTGCGGGCGCCGGTCTTCGCGATGATCGCCGACAGGTAGTTGCGCACCGTGCCGCCCGACAGGAACAGCTTGCGCGCGATCTCCTTGACCGGCTCGCCCTCGGCGGCCAGGCCCAGCACCTCGAGCTCGCGCGTGGTCAGCCCCTTGTCGGTGAGCAGCGAGGCCGTCTGCAGCCGGGCCGACACCACCCGCTCGCCGCCCGCGAGCCGGCGCACCGAGTCGGCCAGCAGGTTGGCCGAGGCGTCCTTGGGCAGGAAGTTGAGCGGGCCGGAGCGATGTCGCGGCGGCAGCATGCCCCGCTTGTTCGGATCGCACAGCAGCAGCAGCGCGCAGGAGGGGTTGGCCGAGCGCACCGCGTTGGCCACGGGCAGCACCTGGCTCACCATGTATTCCGTGTCGATCACGATCACGGAGGGCCACATCTCGGACGCCACCTGCGGCAAGTCGTTGCCGAAGGGGAGCGTGCCGATGAAATGCATGTCGGGGTTCGACTCGAGCAGGGCACGGACGGGGACGCCGAAATATCCCTCGTCTCTGGCCACCGCAACCCGGATCACCACATCACCTCGCCGATGGACGCCAGCACCCGTGCCCGGACCGTGATCCGGCAGGCACCCCGGAAAGCTTTTTTCCTGTGTACTCCTGCTTGTCTATTCGTCGTGCTCGCGTCGGCGGATGGGCGGACGGGACGAAGAATTTTCGATCCAGCCAGCTCATGACACGCTTGTGCCACCGGTCACACGCGCCCCGGCGCCTCCTCACCGTAACGTCTCCGTCACATTGGGGCGACAGGGCTGTCCGATCAAATGACCCAAGTACACCGGATCTCCTGAGCGGGCCCCCGGAAATCAGCCCGTAACGCCGTCCAAATCAGACGGACGTCTCCTCGCGGCGGCGGTCCCAGAGGCGGCGGACGGCGGGCAGCACCTCGGAGACCGCCGGGATGCCCGGTTCCGGTGCGGTTTCCCCGACCGCGAGGGCCGGCGCCGACCCGGCCAGCGAGCCGGCCATCCGGTCGACGTCGTTCATGATCGAGCCGGTGAGCACCAGCACGCCGGTGTCGGCGAGCTCGCTGCGCACGGTCCGCAGCGTCCGGCGCGGCGCCTCGCGCAGATCGGCCAGCAGGTCGTCGAGATGACCGGCGTCCTTCGTGACGTCGGTATCGGATTCCGACACCAGATCGGCGTGCGCGGCGAACGCCTCGGCCGCGGTGGTGAGCACATGACCGATCTGCTCGGGCACGCCGGCGGTCATCGGGGTCGCGATCGCGTCGAACATCGACCGGGCCACCGAGTTGACCTGGTCCACACCGTGCTCCAGGGCCCGCAGCGTCTGCTGCAGCGGCACCACGTGGGCCACCGGCGTCGTCAGCGACCAGCGGGCCTGCTTGCTCAGGTCGTCGACCGCGGTGACCGCGTCGGCCAGGTCCTCGCCCAACCCGCGGGAACGGGCCAGCCACTCGGCGGCCGCCTCGCGGGTGTAGCCGCCGCGGGCGCCGGCGCCCAGGTCGCCCAGCAGCAGCGCGATCTCGGCCGAGAGGTGGGCGAGCTTCTGCCGGGCCCGTTCGAGCGGCGTCTCCCCGCCGACCAGCGGCGACAGGATCGCGCCGACGACGATACCGAGGGCGGTCGCCGCCACCCGCTGCCACATGAGGGCCTCGGTGATCGAGCTGCCGGCGACCAGGATGCCCAGCGACGTCGCCGGCACCGCGACCGCGCCGTCACCGAGCCGCAGCAGCCGCCCGGCGGCCAGGCCACAGCCCGCGATCACCGCGACCGACCACCAGTGCAGGCCGAAGAAGTGCCACACGCCGACCGCCACCCCGATCGCGGCGACCGTGGCCAGCAGCCGCCGCGCGCCCTCGCGGACCGAGGCGTGCGAGCTGATCTGGACGGACAGGGTGGCGGAGATCGCCGCAATCACGGGGCCGGCCAGGTGCAGCAGTCCGGCCGCGGACCAGGCCAGGCCCGCGGCCACGGCGGAGACGAGGACGGTCCGGGCGGCGGCGCCGTCGATCCGGTCGAGGCACCAGCGGGCCAGGCGGCGTACGCGCTCGGGCAGATGGGGCTGCACGCGCGCATGCATCGCGTGGTAACCGGAGTGGACAGCGGGACGGACCGTGCGACGCAGCAGCGTTGCGATCAGGGCGCACAGGGCGAGGCCCCCGGCGACGACAAGCCACTCCAGCAACGTTCTGTCTTTCTCTCATCACCCTCTGTTAGATCCGGTTCTCAAGTTAGTCCTGACCGAGGCGCTACATGGTGATATGAGACGAATGTGATGGGGGTCGCGCGCCCTAGAATCGCAGTCAACCTTTTGAGTGCGGGGCGGCGTTAGCTTCACATGTCATCACATGCACCGCCGGACGACGGCTTCCGCGCCTTCGTCGAGCTGCACTGGGCGCCGCTCGTGCGGCTCGCCTATCTGCTGACCGGCGATCGCGGTTACGCCGAGGATCTCGTCCAGGCGGCCCTGGAGAAGACCCACCGCAAGTGGGGACGCGTCGCGCGGATGGAGGCGCCGGTCGCCTACGTCCGCAAGGCCATGGTCAACACCGCGACGTCGTGGCGACGCCGGCGCCGGGTCAGCGAGGTCCCGCTGCTGAGCACCGACGGCCCGAGCCCCGACCCGTACGGCTCGGTCGAGCACCGCCAGCAGGTCGTGGCCGCGCTGCGCACCCTGCCCCCACGCATGCGGGCGGTGCTGGTGCTGCGCTACTTCGGC
Organism: Paractinoplanes lichenicola; assembly: GCF_016785085.1. Classification (GTDB taxonomy): domain Bacteria; phylum Actinomycetota; class Actinomycetes; order Mycobacteriales; family Micromonosporaceae; genus Actinoplanes; species Actinoplanes lichenicola. The sequence goes on along the minus strand of NZ_JAENHO010000018.1, from coordinate 179,168 downwards.
GACCTGAGCGAGACCGAGGTCGCCGAGACGCTCGGCTGCTCGGTCGGCACTCCCAAGGGTCGTTAACAGCTAAATTTGACACTAATCGATAGGCGGTGTGATCGGAAGGACTTCGATCGATGGTACGGCGGACAGGACAGATGCGGGGTGCGACGCGGTTCGACACCAAGGCTGCGCTGCTGGCCGGTGGTGCCGAGGTGCGGGCGTTGCGGTATCAACGGGCCAGCCAGGACAAGAAGGAACAGGGCAAGAGCGTTCACGACCAGGGCGTACTGAACGCGAAGGAGATCACCTCGCACGGTTGGTCGGACGCGGGGTCGTTCACCGACAACGACCGGTCGGCGTCGCGGCATGCGACCAAGGGCCGGCCGGAGTTCGAGTTGCTGATCGAGGCCGTCCGCTCCGGCAAGGGCGACGTGCTCGTGATCTGGGAGATGGCCCGCAAGGAACGCGACCTCGCGGTCTACGTCCAGATCCGGGACATGTGCGTCGAGGCTGGCATGTACTTCTGGCTGGTCGGCGGCGTGCTGTTCGACCTACGCGACAAGAACGACCGGATGATGCTCGGCTTCCAGGCCGTGCAGGCCGAGTGGATGGCCGACTCGATCCGCGACAACGTGTTACGCGGGATCGTCGGCGCAGCCGAAGCCGGACGCCCACACGGGAAGATCACCTACGGGTACCGGCGGATCTACCACAGCCGGACCCGGGCGCTGGAGCGACAGGAAGCCGACGAGGAGATCCGCCAGGCGACGGCGGCCGATGGCACGGCCTCCGATTACACCCGCGCGGGAGTCGTACGGGAGATCTTCGACAAGGTGACCGGCGGAACCCCGCTGATCACCATCGAGAACGACTTGAACGCCCGCGGCGTGCCGTCCCCGGCGGAGACAACATGGCGGCGCGGGGTGATCCGCAAAATGGTGCTCAACCCGGCCTACATCGGCAAGCGCGTCCTGCGCGGAGAGATCGTCGGGGACGGCGTCTGGGACGGCCTCGTGGACGCCGACGTGTATTGGGCGGCCGTCCGCCTGCTGAAGGACCCGTCCCGGACGACCACCCGTTCCGGCCGGGCCGTACATCTGCTGTCCTACATCGTCCTGTGCGACGTCTGCGGCGGGCCGACATCCCGGAACACCGCCACACGGCGCGGCTGGACCAGCGAACTGTATGCATGCCTGAAGAAGAAGTGCGCGGCGGTACCGATGGAGGTGCTGGACGAGTACGTGCAGCGGGTTGTAGTGGCGTGGCTGTCACGCCCGGACATCTACGACCTGCTGACCGCACAGACCGCCACCGACGCGGACGTCGCGCACGCGCACGCCGAGGCGGACCGACTGCGCGGCGACTTGGAGGACTGGCGCAAGCTCGCCGAGACCGGCCAGGTCACCCCGATCTCGTTCGCGCGGGCGGAGAAGGGCCTGTTGGAGCAGATCGCCGCACACGATGCACGCGCCGCCGAAGCGGGCATCCCACCGGTGCTGCGCGGCCGGATCGGAGAACAGGCCGTGCAGGCGTGGGCTGAGCTCGGCGACGAGGTAGCGGTGAAGCGCGACATCATCCGCACCGTGGCCGACATTCGCCTGAAGCCCGCCGGGAAGGGCAGCCGCCGCCCGTTCGGGCGGCACCGTCTTGATTGGCGGTGGAAGTTCGGGCCAGAGTACGACGCGGCAGCGTGACACGCCGCTCCAGGACCAGTCGAGCCGTCGGATCGGTGCGACACGATGATGTGCCGCCCTGAAAAGGCGCCCAAATCAAGGTGGAGGTGCGGTGGCGGAGATCGATGACGGCCTGCTGCCCGAGGATCGGCCGTTGTGGCGGGCCGCGGAAAGCCTCGATGAGGTCGCTGCGCTGACCGCGCGGTGGCTTTCGGGCGGTATCAGGAGTCAGCCGGGTTACGGCGGAACGGTTGACGTAGACGAGGACGACGCGCAAGGGCTCACTGCCGCTCTAATCGCATGTAACAGGGCGGGTTTTTTTTGACCAACGACTCGAAGGCTGGATTTGACGGGATAGGTTTCGACGGTGCCCGCTGGACGCAGCTGGCTGCGGTGACCGGGTTCATCCACGCCGGCCAGCTTGCGCGGCTCACTGCCGTAGTTGCCGTTAACGGTCGGTTCCGCATCCAACGCGATTTGGTCAACGAAGACGTGGACGTTCCAGTCACTTGCCGAGACGGTGTCGAATACACCTGGTACGGGCGGGCGTGCGACGCCGCCGCGATCGCCGAATCTCTGAGTTATTTTCATCCTCGGTAGCGGTCCGCCTCGACGTGATGCAGGGCGAGGATGGCCTGCACGATCGCGGTCGCCCGGCGGGGCCAGCAGCGCAGTTTCGCCAGGATCTTCCAGGTCTTGAGGGTGGCGTTGGCGCGTTCGCCGCGGGCTCGGATGCGGGCGTGTGAGCGGTTGACGGCCTTCTGCCTGCGAGACAGTTTTGGCCGGTAGCGGTGGCGTTTGAACGGCGTCCGGACGGTACCGCCGGCTCCCTGGTATGCCTTGTCCGCGAAGGTCATCACGTTTGCGCTGCTCAACGCGCCGACGATGCCGTGGCTACGGGCGGCGGTCAGGTCGTTGATCGGCGACTCGATCGATCGGGATCAGCGTGCCGTCGAGGATGGCGTACGCCAGTGCGCGGATCCGGCCCATCGCGGTGGCCAGATCATCGGCGGCCGAGGCGAGCAGGTCGACGGCCTCGCGCACGTAGCGCCAGGCGGTGGCCACGCTGATCTCGAAACCCCAGGCCAGGCGGGTGTAGATGTCACCGTTTCGCAGATGGGCCAGGCGAGCAGGGCTTGGCGTCCTGGGTCGAGGCGCCGCCAACGCGATCGGCGCTGGTCGCGCCGACGGCGGGATGAGGCCGGCGAGGTGGTTCAGAGTCCGGGTGGGCAGCGGAATCGCGGCAGGGTAAGACAGCACAGCGAGGCTCCCGGTTGGGGACATCGGATTTTGGTCGACTGCTTTCTTACCGGGAGCCTCGCCGCACGTCCACATCGGACCGCTGGCCTCCGTGACCTGCACCGTCACGATGGAAATGGCTCATTGCACCGTTCGGCACTCGACCGGTTCTAGCTTAGTGCTCAAGCAACACAAGAAGCTCGGCTTGGGCCGAGCTAACGTCGCCGACATTTACAACTTGAGCTAGCCGAGACAGCTGCCCTAGTTGGCGATGCAGCCCAGCGCTCTCCTCCGACGAATATTTCACCAGAGCAATACACTGCGACTCCTTTAGCTCAGGATCTTCAGCGGCAACAACCTTTTCGAATGACCAAGTCATAGAATGTACTCGGTCCCAAGTTCGTGCATCGGGCGACAGATTTACCCTCTGCATCAGGTGAGGTCGACCGTTGTCGTAGCGATAATGGAATCGCAACTCGTCCTCTCCACCGGCATGATGAACGAGAATGTCCGAGTCTCGTTGAATTTCTTTGGCCATCGGAAGAGTTCGGATTGCTCGTTCACTTAGCTGCAAGACGTCGGGCGCCGCGGCGTCGTCTTTGTCAACGAGGAGCTCGAAGAGTTCGGCCAGCAGGGCGTTCGGACCCGCCTCCGGATTGCCAATCATAAATTGGCCACCCGGCTCCAGGTAATAATTGTCACCGCCTCGCCGACTCTCGCTGAGCTTTTGGAAGCTTGGAGCATTCCTGATCGCAGATCTCCAGTGCTTCACCCAAAGCTTGTAGGCCTCTGGCGAAGCGAACCTGGTGCCGGTCTTCCGTCCGTCGATATTGCCGGCCGCATTTTCCCCGACGAACTTGCACAGTGTCTCGTCGTTGTATCGAAGGACGACACCTACGTTCACCGGTTCGTTACGCTGAACGTCCGGGATGTATTTTGCAAGCATCCATTCGATTGTCACAGGACTCCCCCTCCCCAATCATTGACTTTGGGAAAAGACGCCTTGCTTTGGTCAAGATAGTCCGCGAGGCGCTTCTTGCGGAAAGTCAAAACCTCGGAGATCTTTGCCGCCTCCGGCGGCGAGCAAAGCCTAAGGTCAGCCGCTCGCTGCGGAATCTCGGCTAAAAGGTCGTCGTGGACGGACGAGATCCGTTCGGCCCAACGATGCAGATGGGTCGAATATTGAAGTTCCGGAGGCAGGCAACCGTACCAATACGGCTGATCCCGCAGACCATCCAAGTGGGCGATACCGTTGCCAGCGTTGGGGCCAAGGAGAGAATGACCATGATCGAACATGCTGACGGTTCCACTTGCCGGAGAAAACGCCAGATTTCCATTGTGCCGGTCGGAATTTAGAATCCAGCAGTCAAATACTGCGATGCCAGCCGCAGTAGTCGGCTTGGCTAAGACCATAGCCGCCGCGTCAACGGGAGGCAAGGAGTCGCCTTTGATCCCAAACTTGAGAGCAACGTACGCGTAGCTGTCGTCGTTGAGCTTTGCGATAGTGCCGGGAGGAACGGGCAACCCGACGGCTTGCCCTAAAGATCCGCAGATGTACTCATTGGCAACGGTATACGGAACCGATGTGTCCTGCTTAACGACTCCCGCCAGCGTGCACCAGCTGGACGCCGTCACGCCGATGCCTATGGCGGAGTCCACGGACACAACTCCGTAGTAGCCCGGCTCCATCTGGTACGGCTCCTTCCGCCGAAGTAGTCATCCTACCGAGGTTCGCCGTCCGGCGGGCGACTGAACCTGGAGCCGACCGCGCTCAAGCTAGATCCGCCGACCGTCCGCTCCGACCCGTCAGGGCTGAGTTCCGGTGCCGTTGGACCAAGGGCACAGGTCGATCAAGCAACGATCGGAGGCCCATCGGGTGACGGGACCGGCACAGATTCTTGGCACTGGGGCACACATGCGCGATCTAGACGGCGCAAAAAGCTAGGCGGCTCGTGGCGGCGGCCACGTCAAGCAGCTCGTCGAGCTGCTGTTCCGCCTTCCGCGCGAGTGAAGCCCTCGCATCTGCTCCCGCAGGGCCCTGGCGAAAGCGGCTGTCTTGCCCGAACCGGTGCTGTGGAAGACGACAGAGCGCCTTGATTCGATCTCATCCATGACGCTACGAAGGCTAGCGGAGACCTGTGACATGCCGAGTTCTCGCCGAGGTATGGGGCCGGCGTTGCCGTGCAAGTCTCTACGCGGCGAAGGCTCAGCGGCTCCCTGGACGCGTCGGTGACATCTTCGCCCAGTTCGACAGCTGTGGCGGGACGGCGTCGAGCATTCGTTTCAGCATCCTGCGGGCGTCGGACTAGTCGTCGAAGTAGTGGGTCATCTCGCGACCGTCGGCACCGCCCTCGCAGCCGAGATTTTTGCCAGGCCGGTCCCGGTCCGGAGCAGGAAGACGTCTCGTCGGCTCTCACCGTACCTGCGGTTGAAGTGGTACTCGACGCGGTGGGCTATCCCCGTCACTCAGAACCTAAGTGCGGCTACTCGGGTTTGTGTGGACGCTCGGAGGGCTCGCGCTTACACCGCCCTCTTCAAAGTCGACCTCGCTGTGCCGGGCAAGATAGACCGGCTTACCAAGCGAAGGATGGGCTGATAGCGGTGCGCGGCGGGGAACACTGGGCGAAATACAATGACAGTCAGCGGGAGCGTGAGGTCCGGCCGTTGTGCGCTGAGCTGATCGCGATGGCCGGCGACGGGGTCGGCCGTGATGCCATCGATCTGGGTTGTGGCGCCGGAATCGAGACCCGGGCCTTACTGCGTGCCGGCTGGCGGGTTTACGCCGCCGACGGTGTGCCTGGCACGCGCGAGCGAGTCCTGGCCGCGACTGACGAGTCAGATCCAGCATGGCTGACGGTCCAGGTCACCGACCTGCGTGCCCTCAGCGACCTGCCGCCGGCGGATCTGATCTACGCCGCCTATTCACTGCCGTACGTCGGCGCCGACCATCTTTATCCCGTGTAGCGGCTGATCCGTACTCGGCTGCGACCGGGTGCCTTGGCTAGGAGTTAACCTCTTCGGCGAACGTGACTCTTGGGCCGGTAGTACCGACGAGGTCTTCCTCGACGTATCCGCCGCCCGCACACTGTCCGACGGACTCGACGTTCTACGGTTCACCGAGGTCGAGGAGGACGGCCCTGCCTACCGCGGCACCAAGCATTGACACACGTTCGACGTCATCGCCCGCATGCCAACGATGTAACGACGGAGGGCAACGCGGGACCTCGCCCTTACTCGTTGATCAATGAGTTGAGCAATTTTCAAACTGCCATCGGTCCTGAGGGTGCCAAGCCGTTGCCCAGTGCGGGCAAGCGAGGCCCTCGCCACGTTGAAAAAGGCTCTCTGTACCTGGGCTGTTCGCAGCATGCCCTCGAAGACATCTCCCGTGCCGCCCAGATCACTGTGTGGGATCTGGTACTCGGCCGCAATGAGCTTTGGCAGTTCCTGGCCGGCGCCGCCGCCGAAGTATCCGCTCCCCGGTGGCTGGCGGCCCCGAAGTTCCGCGCGTTAAAGGCGAAAGCAGTTTTCATTCACATCTATGGGCGCTCGAATGGCGCGTTCGGCAGGTACTAGATTTAGCACCAATCTACGGGCACGATCGCTGCTTCACGAGTTCCGGTGTCGTTTGCCATCCGTCGATCAGAATCTCATTTCGTACCACTCCCGTTTCCTGGCGAAAGCGTTGAGCCGGACCCTATGAAATCCGGTCTCACGGTCACAATAATTGCGCCAACCGCAACCAGAAGGGAAAGCACCGCGACTACGACTGACGCCACTGTTAGCAAACTCACCTTGCGCGCGAGCCTAAGATTCTGATCCGCCATCGCCAAATCTGCATTCGTCGAAAGCAGTTCACCTAAGTCGGCTTCGAACTCCACCACTCGCTTTCCACGAGCTTCGATTTGAGTCATCATTGCGTCAGAAAGATTCGAGCCTTCGTCCTCATGGCCTGGCCGGACTTTGACGAAATCTGTATCCATCGGGAATTTCATGCGCCTAAGGTTGGCACGATCAATTAATTCCTTCACAACGATGCGACCATCCAGCGAAGTTCTGATATGCCTCACTCTTAGTTCTTCGAGCCACCTTCCTGAACGGTTCTTCGCATTCTTGTCAATCAAGTCTCGCAACTCTGCCAGGTCAGCCTCCAGAGAACTTAACCATTCGATCACGGCCCATCGTATGCAAGTTCCCGCGATCAGATAGGCATCCAAAGTGTGAAGTGATTCACGAGCCCTAGAGTCAGCGTCTTCCAGATGAGAGCTATGGCGATTCGTAGTCATCGCGACTAATGCTTCTCGTCTCACAGCAAGCATTAGGTGCCGCCCGAAAGGCTTACCAAAGTGAAAAGTGGACCTTGCATCATTGAGCCTGAGGCCGGGGAATTTACTATTCTCCCAATATCCATCAAGACTCGTCAGGCCAAGGATTTCCAGATAGGTCGATGGCCCAGCTGGGCGCTCCTGCCATGGCTCTAGGTCCTTTGCCACCATAATCGTCACCGCCGGAAGAGGCGAACGGGATAGTCTTGACAAAGATCCGGGCATCCGGCTCGAAATGAACTTTGTTGCCAAATTCTGAAGTTGCAGGAACCAATCTTGGACCTCCTTCACCCGTGCCGAATCGGCATAGATATATGATGCTTGGCGTCCCGACTTCCTCTCAACAGCCCCGGCGGGCGGCCGACTCACTATTGCATTCAACTCCCGGCTACGGTCATCGTTAAAGGTGAAGCTTCCCACCAATGCGGTAGTTGAGGAGGTGACTGATGCGATTTCCAAACGAATACTTTCGATTCCATCTGGAAGATCCATTCTGACAGCTTGGGGATTGAACCTCGTTGAGGTACGAGATTGAAGCCAGACAAGGTTCGACCAGTAACCGCCCCCTCGTCGGCAAGCTTCGATTGACGACAATTTAGAATCGATGTCTCGAATGTCCGCCGCACGCAAGAGTCGGTACAGCCCAGCCCGAAGGTTCTCAAAGGAGGTTGGCGTATATAGCTCGGTCACCCACATTAGCGGGACCTCGACGCTCTCACCCGGCGGCAGAACCATTTTCTCGTTTCTCGGAGCGCCGATCTCTCGCTGCTGCATCCGAGAGACCCAGAGCAACGCGGCACGATCTTGCGCAAACCTTCTGGCTGCCTTCGGAATTCGACGCGTCACAGCTATCTTCTGCCAGATTTGCAGGCTATCTAGGTTTTTGAGAGCAAGTTTTGATTTGACCATATCCAAGGAGACCGCTCGGCTCATGATTAAACCAATCACAATTCCCAAAGCCATCCATAAGCCATATTTTGCATAGTGTGGGAGCATGCTTGAGCCTAGCCACTCGCGCCCTCCATCCAGCCAGGGTGCTCCGGCATTGGTGAGTAATTCCCGTCGCCGAGCCGCCGGCCAGGCAATGACCGTCGTCGCGAGAGGTTGGGGCGAGGCTCTGTTCCGGGCTCGCTGCCCGCGGCCATCGCGAAGACCAGCTTTGCCGTCCCCTTGGTGGGGAGGTGAAGCTAGATCTAGACGCGCACACCGGCTCGCCCACCGTCGTTCGCCGGCCGATACCCCGGTTCCACGGGGCGACGTGCTATGCGCATGCGCGTCACCCCGCGGGCAAGATCCGGTCAGGCTGCGTTTCGATGCTGACGGTGGTGCAGCCGGAGGAGCCGGGCAAGGCGGGCGGCTTGATCTGGGGTGGGAAGTGCTGCTTCAGCTGCGAGTGCCTGGATCTCCTCCTCGATCGCCGGGTCGGTCAAATGTCTAGCCATCGGCAGGGTGCCTCGCGCATGGGAATGGCCTGGCGTGTCGGCGTGCGGGTTTCCGGCTCGGTGGTTGCCGCCGGTGGTGCCGGGTGTCGGTGGTTGCGGGGTCAGTCGCTTCTCGGGACGGCGTGGCGCCATCGCCCTCCTCGCCGAACAGGTGCGGGCCGACGGCGCAGGATGATGGACATCTGTTGCTCCTTCGCGGGTTCGCCCGGTTTGAGACCGGGTCGAGGTGATCATCGGGTTGCCGTACCCGGACGGAGGATCTCCGTCCGAGCATCGTTTGTGTCAGGTGGTTCGCGTTCTGTCAGTGGGCTCTGTCAGGCGGTGTTGGGCTCTGTCGGATCCGGTGGTTGGCTGCCTGTTGGGTGGCCGCCTTTCCGATTGGATGGACGGGTTGGGCCCGTCGCCCTTCTGCCGCCACGTCGCGTTGTACGGGTCGCTCATTAATCCGCGGCCGCGGGCGCGGACGCGGGCAGCTGGGTGAGTCGTTGCAGTGGTCCAGGGCGGCCGTGCAGCCACCAGATCGCTTCGGCCGGGTTCATCCTGGCTGCCCGGTCGCGGGCAGCGGTAGCGACGGGATGGCGGATGCGTGCGTCGGTCAGCCGTTGATGCAGATGCCGTTCACGCAGGCTCGAGTGCAGCCAGAACAGGACCGGGTACACCCGCCCGGTCGCCACGGCGAGGTCTTCGTAGGCGTCGAGTTTGTCGACCAGGACCGGCAGGGGTTCGGTGCCGGTGTCGTGCTCTAGGTAGAACGGGACTCGTCGTTCGCGCTCGGTGAAGATGCCGTGCCCGTCGGGGCGTACCTTCGGGATGCGGATCAGCAGGGTGGGTGGGTCGCCGGGCTCGGCGAAGCCGCCCATCGTGGTGAAGCGGGCCGCCGGCCACCACCGTTCCAACGCAGCTTCGGGGTGGGTACGGGCGTAGCCGGCGAGATCGGTGAAGAACCCGTTCACGCCCAGCAGGTGGGGCAGGTTCGCCCGGCTGGTCAGGTGCCAGCGCCGTTGCCGGGCCTGGTCTCGGCGCGGTACCGGGTCGCCGCGCTGAGCCGCGACGACGTCGGTGCCTTTCTGGCTGAGCACGTAGTGGTACGGGAAGGTGCCGCCCTCGGCCCGGAACGGCCGGAACCGGCCCAGCACCTTCTTGGTCTGACACAGCGCTCGTAGTCGCCGTTGAGCGAAGTCCAGCGAGGGATACAACGCGTGGGCGATCTGGAACGAGGTGAGCACGCCGTGCTCGGCCAGCCAGCCGAGCAGGACATGGTCACGATCGGTGAGATGAGCTTGAATCGCGAGGAGGTCTTCCTCCATACGCAGGGTCCTTTCGAGAGCAGTAGATAGGTGTGGTTCCTTTCCCCATCGGGAGACCCCCATAGAGAGGGTCTGTAGCGACATCAGCAGCACTCCTCAGAGCAGGCGTGAGCTGCGGTGTTGGGTGGAGGCGGGGGTCGGTTTAGGGGTCCGGATCAAGCCGGACACCCGCACCGACCGCCGGACCGACAGCCGAGCGGGCTGCCGCACCGAACTGCCTCGTGATCGGTCAGTCCTGTCACTCACGGTGCCACTACGAACCGGCTGGAACCGGTACGCCATCGGTCAGGAGGAAGCGACGTCGATCAGCCGCCGCCGGGATTGACCGGTGACGGTCCAGATCGGTCCTGACGGGTCCGGCGCCTTCGCCCACCGGTCTATCGAGGTGGTGGCGACCGGGACAGGCAGCGAATCAGCGGCTAGGTCCTCGTGCGCCTGCTGCTCCCGCAGGTCGGTGGGGCACAACAGCAACACGCAACCCGCCGGAACCCCCGACGCCGCACGGTAGCCGCTCAATGCGTCAACCGGCCGCGGCGCTGAGGTCTCTGCGCCGGCGCGGACGTGGTCTTCGTCGACATGCAGCAGGAACCGCAACGCCCGCCCGTCCTGCAGCCATACACCCGCCGCACCCGGCTGGACCCCACTGATACCCAACCGGAAGAGCCACACCGTGACGTCCTCACCCCGCCGCCACCCGTACAGCCACGCCGAACCCGCCGACGCCCGAGCAGCCCGGGTCAGGCCAACTAGAAACTCGTTAACCTCGAACTGATCGCGATGCTCACGACCCAACGCCACCGGCACCGCCAACCCCGCACTATGCAACCGTCCCGCCAGCAGCCGCACACCAGTTGCGCTGACCTCATAGTGCGCCATATGCGTCGAGTCGTTGTCATGGACGAACCGCCACACCAGACCTGCCTGTATGCGAACCCGCAGGTGCCGCACCGCCGACGGCCGACTCCTGAACATCAACTCAGCGACCTGCCAGGTGTCGAGCACACCGTGCTCCGCCAGCAACCCGAGCAGCCGCCAATGCCGCTCCCCCACCCCCCGAAGATCAACGCCAGCAGCGACAGAAGCCGACGGCGGGAGACGAGAGCTCTGCTCAGGGCCTACCTCGTAACGGCGGCTCACCCCTCGCCTCCGATCATCGCTCCTGACGCCCGAGGTGCCGGACGTGCCGACCGTCAATCAAACCTCATCTACACATACGGCCAGGAAAGCGCTTACCCGAACACCGGTGTCCATCTGATCAACCGAAAAGACGATGACAAATATGGGTGTATCAGTCGTACGGATCGTCAGATCGAAAGCCGGAGCAGCGCGACTTCGGTGTCAACGATCGCGGTTTCGATCCGCCCGCCGCGACCCGAAATGGGTTGGGTGGAGCGTGCTGGTTGTGCCGGCCATCTGGCGAGCCGGTTAACGTTGCCATGGTCGGTGGTGCCGGGCGCGTAGCGAGCAGCCGCCGGAACGATAGGGTTTGTCGGTGTTGCCTTTGACTCTGGCCGAGCTTGCGGCCGACGTTAGTGGGACCTTGCACGACGGTTCCTCGGACACGCTTGTGACCGGGCTGGTCACTTTCGACTCGCGGCATGTTGAGCTGGGCAGCCTGTTCGTGGCGTTGGCTGGGGCGCGTGTCGACGGGCACGACTTCGCCGATCAGGCGATCGAGGCTGGTGCCGTCGCGGTTCTGGCCGCGCGTCCGCTCGGCGTACCGGCGATCGTGGTCTCCGACGTGCAAGCTGCTTACGGGCGGCTCGCAAAAGCCCTCGTACGCAGGCTTCCCGGGCTCGGCGTCGTCGGCATCACCGGTTCGGTTGGTAAGACCACCACCAAGGACCTCGTCGGTCAGGTGCTCTCCCAGTTCGGTCCCACCACCGCGCCGCCCGGCAATCGCAACAGCGAGGTCGGCATGCCGGAGAACGTCTCCCGCTTGACCCCGGACGCACGATTCCTCGTCCTCGAGATGGGCGCCCGGCACGTCGGAGACATCGCTTACCTCACCTCCGTGGTGCGTCCACAGGTCGGTGTCGTGCTGAGCGTCGGCACCGCGCATCTGGGCGAGTTCGGCAGCCGTGAAGCTATCGCTCAAGCCAAGGGCGAGCTGGTCGAGTCTTTGCCCGCTGATGGGACGGCTGTTCTCAACGCCGACGACCCGATGGTTGCGGCGATGGCGGCCCGGACCGTCGCGCGGGTCGTCACGTTCGGCCGCAGCCCACAGGCGACCGTACGGGCCGAGGACGTCAGCGTGGACGCAGCCGGCAGACCGGCCTTCACGCTGGTCACTCCGCACGGTACGGCCCGGGTGAGTCTGCGCCTGCACGGCGAGCACCTGGTCTCCAACGCCCTGGCCACGGCTGCGGCAGCGTTGCACTTCACCGATGATCTCCCGCTGGTGGCACAGGCACTCAACGACGCTGAGCCGGTGTCGCAGGGCCGGATGCAGGTGTCCGAGAACCCGGCCGGGGTGACGGTCATCAACGACGCCTACAACGCCAGCCCGGTATCGGTGATCGCCGCGCTGAAGTCGTTGCAGACCATCGCCGCCGGGCGGCGCATGGTGGTCGTGCTGGGGCAGATGAACGAGCTGGGTGACACCTCCGCCGACGACCACATCGAAGTCGGCCGGGCCGTCGGCAAACTACGGCCTGCCCTGCTGATCACGGTAGGTAACGAAGATGCCGTACGGCTGGGAGCGGCCACGGCCGAGGCGGGGGTCGCTGTGGTGCACGCGGCCGACAAGGACGCGGCGGCCGAGCTGGTTGCCCAACACGTACGGCCGGGTGAGGTGGTGCTGTTCAAGGCGTCCAACGCTGTAGGACTGATGCCGGTCGCTGATGACCTGGCTGCCGGGGTATCCCGGTAGCCGATCCGGCGACGAGACAAAGCAGGGGACGCCAGTTTCGGCGCCCCCTGCTGACCTCCGTACACGACGGACAAATCTTCTAGACGGGCACCTCGACGGTCGCGCCCACCGCGGCAATGATCGGAGCAGCGAGCGTGCCGACATTGCCGACACCGAGCAGGACCACCACGTCGCCCGGACCGGCCATGGCCGAGACCAGAGCAGGTACCTGTTCGTGCGTGGCGAACCGTACGCTGGCCCCGGCCATGATCACGGCGTCACCGACGATCGAACGGGTGACCCCGGCGATCGGTGCCGCGCCGGCGACGTCGAGCATGATCGTGCAGTCGGCGCCGGCTGCGAGGGCTGCACCGATGTCCGCGCCGAAGACCTGCACGCGGGCGTAGCCGGACGGTTGCACCACCGCGATCACCCGTCCGTCCCCGGCCACCGCGCGGGCGGAGGACAGGTCGGCGGCGATCTCGTTGTGGTGGTCGGCGTGGCAGTCGATCACCGTGACCCCGGCCATCTGACCGACGCGGGTGAACCGGCGACGGACCCCGGCGAACGCCGAGACCGCCTCGGCGGCCGACACCGGCGGGTGGCCGAGCGCGACCAGCAGCGCCAGCGCGGCGACCGCATCCTGGGCGTGCTGCGCCGACGGGCTGGCCAGCCGGATCACGCACCGGCCCGCATCGGCGACCGCCACGGTGACCTGGCTGCTCCAGCCCTGGCGGCTGATGTTCTCCAACCGCACCGCGGCCGTCGCGGACCGGCCGAACGTGACCACCCGCAGGTCCGGGCGCAGCACCCGTACCCGGCGCGTCAAGTCCCGGCAGCCCTGGTCGTCCGCGTTGACGACCAGCACACCCACGGCGCGGATCCCGCTGGCGAACCGGAGGTAGGCGTCGATGTGGTCGTCGAGGCCGGTGTAGTTCTCCGGATGGTCGAAAGCGATCGTGGTCACCACGGCCGCCGCCGGAGTCAGGAAATGGAACGCCCGGTCGGACTCGTCGGCCTCCGCCACGAACAGGTCCCCGCCGCCGCTGTGCGTGCCCGTACCCGGCTCGGTCAGGTCCGCCCCCACCAGGAACGACGGATCCTGCCCGAGTTGACGCAGCGCTGCCACGAGCATGCCTGTGGTGGTGGACTTGCCGTGCGTGCCCGCGACCGCCACCAACTCCCGGCCGTGCGCGAGATGTTGAACGACTTGCATGCGGTGCACGACAGGGATGCCCCGCTGGCGCGCCGCCGCGGTCTCCGGGGCTTCGCCCGCAACCGACGTGTAAATCACGCAGGACGCGCCGTCGATCGCGGCCGCATCATGCCCGACCTTCACCGAGCAGCCGGCCTCCCGCAGCGCCGACAGCCGGGGCGAGTCGACGGCATCGGTGCCGCTGACGTCGGAGCCCCGGGCCGCACACAGCTGCGCCAGACCGGACATCGCCGACCCGCCGACCCCGACGAAATGAGGACGGCTCAGATCGATGGGACCGGCGTACGCATTGAGGGTCGGATTGGCAGTGACAGTGTCACCCATTGCCTTGTCCTCTCATGGAACCGGATGGGATTTATCGACGGCCGGCGCGATGGCCGGTGATCGTCCAACTTTTGACATGGCGGTGGGGAAAGCGCATGCGCGAACTCGCTGTGCTGCGGGGCACGCGGAGCTGACGGCCTCAGCCGAGGTGCGCGCGAGTAGCCCGTAGCAGGGTGCTTGTTCGGGTGTGCTGGTCGGCTGTGGATCGAGATCGGGCAGCCAGTCCACGATCGGAGTGACACCAGGCCCTATCAGGTCGAGCCCATCGGCGAACGCGGCAACCTGTTCGCGAGTGCGGGAAACGAGCGTTCCTTGAGCGGCATCCTTGGCAACAACCCGCAGTTGGTCCCGGATCGCAGTGGGGAGCAGCTCGGCGGTGCCGTGGGAGATGGCCAGGTAGCTTGCGGCCGGTAACCCCTCCAGAAGGGTGTGGATCGCTATGTGGGGCTGCGCGGTGTCAGGGATGAAGTGCAGTACCGCCATGACCAGAACGGCGACCGGCTCGCCGGGGTCGAAGGTGGCCCGTAGAGCGGGGTGCGCGAGGATCGAGTCCGGCTCGCATAGGTCGCCGACCAGAAACTCGGTACGGCCTTGGGGGCCGCCTTGCATGAGTGCTCGAGCATGGACGGCGACCAGGGGATCGTTGTCCACGTAGACGATCCGGGCGTCGGGATGCACTTCTTGGGCAACATCGTGCACGTCGACGCGGGCGGGCAGACCGCAGCCGAGGTCGAGGAACTGCCGGACACCGTGGTCGTGGGCGAGGTGACGCACCATCCGCAAGACGAACCGGCGGTTCTCCGCAGCGGCGATGTGCGCGTCCGGGAAGGCATTGCGGATGCCGGAGGCGGCGACGCGATCAGCAGCGAAGTTGTCTTTGCCGCCGAGCAGAGCGTTGTAGCGGCGTGCGGGTGTCGCCTGGGTCGGGTCGAACCGCTTGATTTCCGCCTCGGGCGGCGCCTGGTCGGGGGTCACGGTGGGAACTTTCGAATCCGGTGCGGTCATGATGGCTTCGTCTCGAACAGCTCAGGTTGGCCTGGACGGCTGCTGTGCAAAGGGAGTCGTCGCTTCAGATCGGCCGGCTTTGTGGCGCTGTGGCGTCGCGAGCCGGGCAGGCCGCCACATCGGGAACAGGGCTGGGCCGGCGGGAGTGACGTGGTAGGTGGCGCAGGGTTGGTAGCCGAACTGCGCGTACAGGCGGCTGTTGTCCGAGCCGGTGGCCTCCAGGTACGCCGCAGTGCCAGTGCGATCGAGTTCACGGTGGTGATGGCGCAGCAGGCCGCCGCCCAGACCTCGGCGTTGAAAGTCGGGGCGGACCGCGAGATGTCCGAGGTAGTGGTGCCAATCGGTGTAGGGGTGGTGACGGTGTGTTGCCTGGTCGAGGGCGGTGAAGCGGTGCAGGTACTCACCGGTGATCTGGGCGAGGCGGGTTTGATAGCCATCTGGTGCAGGAACGGGTCTGTCCGCGATCGGGTACCAGAGGGCGACCGCGGTGACGCCCACGTCGGGGTCGTAGGTGATGTCGATCTGGCCGTGGTCCAGGGCTTGCTCGGTGAGCAGAGCGAAGTACGGGCGGTAGACCCGTGCCCGGGTGTCGGGGTGCGGGATGAGCCAGGTGGCGAGGTCGCCGTACAGGAAAGCTGTGGTGAGCACGTCGGCGATCGCTATGGCGTCGTCGCGGACGGCGGAACGTATGGTGGCGTTCGAGACGGTCATGGTGGTCACCGGCCTGCCGAGACCGGTTTGGCCTGCTCGGCGGCGGCGCTGTTGGCGCCGAGCCCGATCACTTCATACACCTGCGGGCGACGCTGTCTGAGGATCAGTGCCCAACTCACGCCCAGCACGGCGGCCACGGCGAAGATCGCGGGTAGTTGCCAGCGCAGTGGTGAGGCTGGGTCCACGCCCAGCAGGGTCGGCATCTGGCCCAGCGTCACCACCAGTACGGCGCCCAGTGCGAGTGCGGCGAAGGCGGGTGCGAGGATGCCGCGGCTGATGTTCACGCCGTCACGGTGGGCGGGCCGGGCGAAGTAGGCGCACACGGCGACCGAGGTGGCGGTCATCAGGATCAGCACACCGACTCCGCCGAGTACGGTCAGCCAGAAGAACATTTGCGTGAACGGATCCCAGCCGTTGACCACGAACACGGCGATGACCGACGCACCGATCAGGGTTTGCAGCAGCGATCCGGCGATCGGGGCGCGGGTCTTCGGGCTCGTACGGCCCAGCCCCGCCGGCAGGACACCTTCGCGGCCGAGGGCATAGAAGTAGCGGGCGGCGGTGTTGTGGAACGCCAGTAACGCGGCGAACAAGCTGGTGACGAACAGCAGCTGCCCGAGTGTGACTACCGCGGAGGGAACGTAGGGTCCGGCCAGGTTGAAGATGAGCTGTGAGCCGTCTGTGGTGGCTTTGTCGACGATCTGGTCCGGGCCGGTGGCCACTGACATCGCCCACGCGCAGAACGCGTACAGCACGCCGATGATCGCGAGGGCGAGGTAGGTGGCGCGGGCGACGGTCTTCTGCGGGTCCTTGGATTCCTCGCTGAACACCGCCGTGCCCTCGAACCCGACGAACCCCGCGATCGCGGTGGCCAGCGCGGCGCCCAGCCCGGCGGTGAACAGGTTGCCCGGTGACAGGGTGGTGAACGAGACGAGCCCGTCGGCCGGGTGCGCGACCTGAACCATGGCGAGGATGATCGCGACACAGATCTCGGCGATCAGGAGCACCGCTAGGACCCGGCCGTTGAGATCGATGCGCCGCCCGCCCAGGAAACCGATCAGCGCCCACGACATGAGAGCCCATGTCCACCACGGCGCCGACAGATCCAGATGAGCTGCGGCGAAGTCGTGGGCGGCAACCCCGAACCCGCCGTACAGGCCGGTCTGCATCACGTTGTAGGCGACGACAGCGACGAAGGAGGCGCTGACCCCGGCGGGTTTCCCCAGACCGCGGGTGACGTAGGTGTAGAACGCTCCCGCGTTCACGATCGTGCGCGACATCGCGACGTAGCCGACCGCAAAGACCGCCAGGATCACCGCGACCACCACATATCCCAGCGGGATACCGGTCAGGCCGGTAACTGCGAAGCCGGCAGTGGCGCCCCCGGCCACCACTGTCAGCGGGGCTGCGGCGGCCATCACGATCCATACCAGCGGCCACACTCCGAGCCGGGCACGTGCCAGGGCTGCAGCCATCGGGCTGGCCGGTGCATGTCGCGAGGGATAGGACATCACGGAAGTACTCCAAATCGACCGGAGAAGAAGAGATTTAGATCTGGCATATGCCGTTAGGAATGAATTTGGAAGAGTGGGTGTGTCAGGTTCGGGTGATCACGGCGTCGCCCGCGGCCGCCCGGGTCAGAGCGACCAACTCACGGACCGGGGCCGGTGCAGCCTTCAACTGCGAGCTGATCGCGGAGGCGAAGGGGCCGGCGTCACCGACCAGCGCGCTGCAATGCAGGTCCGTGGCGACAGCCAGCCCACCGAGCAACAGATCGAACATCTGCAGCGGCTCGCTACGCCGCAACGCATCGGTCAGCCGTGCCCACGGCCATCCAGCCGCGTTCATGTCCGTCGGCACATACCGCATCTTCCGGTTCCACCAGCGCCGCGACAGTTGCTTCTCGACGTGGCCGGCACGGGCCATCCGACCGGCCACCTCTACGTAGGCACTGTCACCCAGATAGACCAGCCAAGTACGGACAGGGTGTTCAGCCCGCTCCCTAACAACCTGATCCAGCACGCTGTGCGCCACAACATCGGCAGGCGCGCGCTGGTCCAAGACGTGTACCAAGCCGGCGTTCACCGTCAGACGCCCGGCCACAGTCAGCTCGCCGAGCAGCGCGGCCGCCATCGCGAAACCGGCCATGCGCTCGTCCAGCAGGCAGGCACCGTCGCTGCTGCGGTGCACCATCCGGAACAGGTCATCACCCAGCAACTGCCAATGACGACCGCCACCGCTCGAATCCCCGCGTGACAGCGTCAAATCTCGTCGCCGTCCGCGAACCGCGCTTCGGTCATTGAAACGTTCTTGCACCATCGGAAAATCACCATTGCCAGCCAATTGCCGATCATGGCGATACGCGGTCTGGGGATCCATGCACCTATCACCTCAACTCGAATCAGGACCGAACTGACGGCAGGAAATCGCGTCGCGCAGAGCGACCGAAACCCCTTGACCAACCATGAGGAACTACTCAACCGAGATGGTCGGGGAGCATGGCGAGGCCAGCCGGCGCACTCGCGGCAGCACCAGTTCGCAACCGGTCATACCGCCCGCTCGCCGTTGGTGTGGATCGACGCCCGCAGTCCTGCATGAGCCCTCCCGTCATCGCAGTGGGAAGTATCAATTCCCGCCAACGGGTGTGACGCTAGGGTCTCGCAACGCCGAAAGTATTAGCCGCTCTAATCACGCCGAATCGATGCGCGCGGCCAGTGCTTGGAGCTCTCGGCCGCCGGCCGAACGACGTGCACGTCGAAGCATCGACCCGACTGTCTCCCGGACCAGCGGCGACAGCCGGATTCGCTGGGGCGCAATCTCCTCGGCCCTCAGGAGCGCAGTCTGCGCTTCCAGGTCATGCTTCCGCGTTTGAGCTAAGCAGCGGCCGAGGTCGGCGTACATCGTCGCCTGCCGGTTGGAGGAGCCGATCAGCGAGACGTCCATGGGCGGCAAGGAGACTGCCGCGCCACCTTCGTTGAGTTCAGCGAGAACGCCGTACCGCCAGATGCCGACGTTGGTCGGCCCGAACCACAGCTGACCGAAGTTGCCTTCTCCCAGACGGGCAGCCGTTGTTGCTGCCTGTTGGAGATGGTCACGACTGCGTTCGCCGTTGCCGTCTACGGCGGACAGCATTGCCGAACTGAGGTGGAGCATCCCGTAGACCTGCCCAGCGCGACGGTGGCCCGCGGCGAAGTCCAGGCGGTCGATCGCCTGGGCTGCCCGCCGCAAGGGGAGCGAACGAGCCTCCGACGGCACGGTGTGGACGATGGCGAACTCCGCCATGCCGAGCCATTCCGGTTCATCTGACACCGCCAAGGCCGTCGCGCGGCACTCCTGCGCGGCGAGCATCGCCAAGTCAGCGTGGCCCAGGTACTTGGCCGCGAAAGTCGCCGCATACATGACCCACACGAGCCGACGGGCCATCACCGGGTTCTCGCGGTCAGTTCCCAGCGTCAAGATCAGCCCCGGCAATCGCGCCATGAGGTCGTCATACCGGCACGCGTTGTGCAGCTGAGTCACCTCTGCCATGGCCGCGTCAAGATCGGCGGGCGGGTCCTCTGCAGGCTCTGTAACACCGAACGACAACTCGGCCATCGCTGCGCGAAGCGCCGGGAAATGACGGGTTGCTGCCGAGTGCTCCAGGGTCGTGGGATCGTACGGCTGGCCGGTCAGATCGGCTAGCGACACCTGCAGAGCCCTGGCGAGAACAAGCTGCGTGCTGCGCTTATCGAGCGGCGACAGTCCGCTCTCGATCTGTGCGATGTACCCCTGCGTCAGCCCAGCCAGGTCAGCCAGCACACGCTGGCTGAGGTTACGCTTTAGCCGCCAACGGCGAACTCGGACACCGATGTGATCCAAGCTCGTGCTCGCTGGCTGCCGGTCCCCAACCATGGCACGACGATACGTCAGCGTATGAGCCTGAACTACCCCGAGATGATGGAGCAACATGCCGCACGCTGATCAGCCGGTGCTCTACGTCGTCGCCTGCGGCGGACGCCCCGCCAGCGACCTCCCCGCTTTCGTCACGCAGATGAAAGCCACCGGATGGCACGTATGCGTGATCGCAACCCCATCCGCCCTCAAGTTCATGGATCTGGACACGCTCTCGGCCCTCACCGGACATAAGGTCCGCTACGACTACAAGCAGCCAGACGAGCCCGACGCACTGCCTCTGCCAGACGCGTTCGTTATCGCGCCGGCCACTTTCAACACCATCAACAAGATGGCTTCCGGTGCGAGCGACACCCTTGCCCTGGGAATGCTCAACGAGGCAATCGGGCTTGGTCTGCCGATCGTCGCCGTACCCACCCCGAACGTCGCACTCGCTCGACACCCAGCATTTCAACACAGCGTCGAAGCTCTGCGGTCTTGGGGCGTCAACCTGATGTTCGACCCAGCCCGCTGGCCCCTACCAACCCCGAACATGGGTGCCCCCGCCGCGGACCTGTTCCCCTGGACAGACCTCGCCGACGCCATGTCGGACTTGATCCGGAATCTTCGTGCCGCCTGAACATTGACGACATTTGAGGCGCCGCGCCACTACGAGGCGGGTGCCAGCGGCGGCCCGCTCCCACGGGTGGCGCGTCGAGTGCGACGAGATGACACGAACCACGCCGTGAAGCTAAAGATCAAGATGCTAAGTAGTGGAACGACCACATTAAGCTTATGTGGTGAATCCCTCGTCGAGCACCGCGCTAGATCTTCCCCCACAGTTCTTCGACTTCGTCAAAATACTTCGCGACCTTTTCGACGGCGAGACAGCGCCGCTAACGTTCGCATTCGTTGCGATCTTAATATCTGTTTGGGCTGCGGTGATTTCGCGACGAAGCATGCGCGCAAGTGAGCGAAGCGCGTTTGCAGCGGAGTTGCAGGCTGGCCATGCCGCACGACAGGCAGAGTCGGCAGAGCAGCAGGCAGTCGCAGCAAGGGACGAGGCCAATTCCGCAAGCACAGAAGCCGGAATCGCGAGTCATTCGACTGAAATTTCAGCTCTTGAAACGGCGCGTGCGCGTATTGACGCAGCAATGCCCCGAGTTGCTGTGGTGATGCATAGTCAAGTCGACCATGCTGGACTGGCGGAGAATAGCTATCGCATCCCGCTGCCGACGGAAAGTCTGCCGAATCTCAAGAAGGTTCGCCTAGAGCATTGGCCACAGTGGGCTTGGGATGCATTCTTCGTTTCTCATGGCTTTCTGTACAACTTCGGAAATGAACCGGTCAGAGTCATTGCTGACGGCTTACAGTTTTATGCCGGTAAGCATCCGTTCACCGGCGATGAAGTACCCAACTTGCCTCGAACCTTGGACGGATCTCACTTTTTAATGGCAGGGGATTACGCTCTATTTCAAGTTATTGCACGCAAGCAGGTTGATGACTGGGTCGAAATACTGAAGAAGCAGGACGGGGTGGCGGAATCATGCGAGTCGTTCGTATGGTTTTACCCCGCAAACTTCGATAAGCCCGAGTGTGGAGCCAAGATTCGGACTGATGGAATGCCGCTGAGTCGAATTCGGAGAGATAACGTCTACGCTATATTTCAATCGGAAAGCTATTTCAGCGTGCATGTCGAATACATTCGCAAATACCCCGACTCTACAGAGATCATATCTGCGGAACTCCGAAATGACAGAGACGAGCTATTTAGAATAGCAACCCGAAAAGCCATTCATGAGTCACTCGCCAACAATTCCGGCCTGCCGATGCGCGAGGAGAGTAGCGACGACGTCGACGACCTCAGGTGACTACCTGGGGGACATGCACCGATGGCGACTGTGGACATCCGTGGACGGCGAAGGAGGGAATTCGCTGCATGAGGTGTCCCACAATCTCCTTTCAGTCAGATTTCCCGCCGCTCGTCGGAGGGAACTCGCGATTAATGTCGGCGGTAAAGCCAACATCGCCAGACTCTTCAAAAGGCGGAGAGCCTCCTGCAGTCGACTGGTGGATCAAGTCGCCGTCGCGGACATCGCGGACCAGGTGCCGTACTCGAGGCGGCCGGGACCAAGTCAGTGTCGCACCGGTTCGAGGTTTTCCAGCCGATGATCCGGCGGGAGAACACGTCGTGTACCGCGGCCAGCCAGAACACCCCTCACCGCAGGGTTGCGGGTGGAGTCAGCGACCCAGCGCCGGTTCGGCCGGTCCGTGGAAAAGTTGCGGTTGACCAGAACCGTGCCTGCGTGGCCTTCAGGCCTTGGACGGTGAAGCCTTCATGAGGTTGACGTCATAGTCGCGGTAGCCAGCTCGCACCAGCCAGTCACGGAGGAACTTGTTCGTCCAATCCCGGGCGATCGGCGCGGAGTCTTCGCGGCTTGGCCGGAAGATGAGATCGTCGGCGTGCTGCCCGGAGCCGGTGCCAGCGCCAGGGCGGTTCAGGCCGGTGAAGTCGACGACGCTGTCCAAGCCGTTGTTGGCCTCCGCCACCACATGGACGATCATGTCCGGGTCTGGCCTTCTTCGGCGCAGCAGGCCCTGATACAGGGCGGTCGACACGTCGAGCGCGGTGAGCGTCATGGCGTCTAGCAATTCATGCAGCTCACCCGGGTCCAATGCGGCGGGCAGAGGACGTGCATCGTGCCGTCGGCCAGCAGGGCGGCGGCTGCCGTCTAGTTCTGTCAGCCATAAACCCACCGCGAAGTCGGCTACCAAGTAACCCTCCTCGCCCGTTGTGCCGGTTCGTACGTTGACGCCGGCCAACACAGGCGTCTGCTGCCTCCAGCCTCCGCCCGCGCCGCTCGTGTCATGCAGGCGGGTGCCGAGCCGAGTGTGGCGCATCCCATCTCCAACGTCGGTTAACTGCCATGCGTCGAAGCGGAACGGCCATCTCAATTCTGGCTCGCGGCGCAGCCAGCGAGTCAAAGCACACTCAGCCAACTGCTGCTGAATGAGGTCCTCGCGGTCGCGGTCGGTTGGGCCCGGTGCAATTGCGATGCCCGTCGGAAATTCCTCCCCGGCAGGTACCAGTACGGTTGCCGAGATCTTGAAGTCCGGAACCTCGCCATTCGGAGCGCTCAAGACCTCAACCCGGTGGCTCGCCATCTGACGTGGCACCTGAACCACGGCGTGAGGCAGCGCCTCATTAAGTTCTACGACCGCATGGAATCGGTAACTCTCCCAGTCGTTAGCTCCGGTGGACGTTGGCAGTGGCTGAGGCTGGGGTACGTGTTGCGAGAACCTTCTTGGCCCCAGCCGCTCGATCAGTGCCTCTGCGTCGAAGCCAACGATCTCCGGTGCCCCGTCGGTACCGTACCCCCGTTCGACTAGTCGGGACGCCAGCGCGCCGAGGTCGGTCTTGTCGTCGACGGTGCGGGCCAGACGCCGGTTGACTTCTGTACTGCCGAGTAGCCGGTCGGCTTGGGCGAACAAGATTGATGTAGGTCCGAGTGGCGCCCGGTCTCCTTCTTGCACGTTGTTGATGAACGCCGCCCAGGCCCGGTTGCCTGCCTCGTTGGCGAATCGGCTGCCAGATTCCACTGCTTCAACCAGAGTGGCCAGGACATCGATGCCAGCGGTGGCTGCCCCCTGGACAGCTGAGTTGAAGTCGGCAGACGGGATTTTCTTCAGCAGCGTGGTGAGCAAACGATTCATGGCAGCGTCCGGCCCGCCGAAGAGCTGGTGCGAGTCAGCGGGCAGAGGGAGGTAGGGCAAGATCCGGTCCAGCAGATTTGCGGCCTGAGAAGCGCCCAACTGCGCCGCTACATTCGCGAGCCGGCGTATCATTCCGGCGCTCCTGCTGACAGCCTGCCGGTCACTCCTGTCAGGCCGCAGTACCTTTTCGATCACAGGCGGTTTGAACCACTCGATCAGCTCGGCGTCACTAGGTTCGGCGTCCTCTGGCACGAAGGCGAAGTAGCGAGTCGCGTAGTCCGGGTTGTCGACGCCCCGATGCCGTGGGCTCACGTCCTGACCGTCGGCAAGTACAGGAAAGAGCCGTCGCAGCGTGGCCCACACCGCCTCGCTACGATTCTCGGCAACGGCTAAGTCAGTCAAAGCCGTAACTTTCTGCCATTGCTTGAGTCGCGCCTCGGCGCGCGGGCCTCCCGAAGCCAGCGGGACACGGTCTGTGCGCAACGCTTGGAAGAGTCGCGGGTACGCCAGCCGGAGGTGAGTCATTGCGACGAAGTCAGCCACATCGACGTCATGCACACCAGCCAGCGGCAGATGAACACGCAGTTGAGCAAGCAAACGCCGAATGCCGCGCGGTTCGGCCAAGTCTGCGGCGAGTAGCCCCTCCCAATCGACGTTCAATCGTCGCCGCTGCTCCTCGGCCAACGAGATGCCGAGGTCGTGCAAGAGAGCAGTCAGGCCAGCGTTGAAGAGATCGGCCGACTGAACCTCGCGCAGGGCGGGCTGGTCGATGGGCAGCGTCACCACCTTCTCCAGGAAGGCAAGCGCGCGGTCTTCCCGGTCGGACGCGACAGGCGTCGCCTTGAGAAGGTCAATCACTGTCCGCTGATCGTAGGCGATGAAGTAGTGCACGTACGGCAGCCGGCCGACCACGCGGATCGCCCGGAACAGGGTCAGTAGTTCCTCCGGCTGAAGTCGATCAACGTCGTCCACGAAGACAAGGACTGGCCGGGCAAGGTCGGCGAGGGCCTCGCGAACTTGCTCGAATCGGGCCAGGAGTGTGGTGTCGTCAGCAGCAAGTACCTGCTCGCCAATCTTTTCCACGACCGACCCCACAGTGGGCACGAGCGAGAGCGCAGGAACGGCATACGTGCGGGCGTAGTCCTTGATCCGGCGTAGTGCCCTCGTTGCCTTCCGGTCCTGTGGTAGCGCTCCCGCGATCGCACCGAGCAACTCGCCGACAATCGCGTCTGGTGTGCTCAACGCCCAAGGCGTAAGCCGCCCTATGCCACCCCAGGCCGCCGAATCTAGGCAGGCAATCACAAGATTGGCGGTGCTCGTCTTCCCGCTTCCCCACGGCCCGACCAACGCAACGACCGAACTGCTCTGCTGACCCCCGACCAAGTCCAGCATCTCAGCGAACCGCTTAACAAACGGCCCGCGGCCGAGCGCTTCGTCCGCCGCCGACTCGATCGGATCGTCAGCCCACCAACCGTCCAACCCTGCCACGCGACCTCCCTCGAAGCGTCCTCTATACCAAAGGGTGAACGAAACAGCAGGCCGCCGCACCGCAGGCAGTGCGGATGACGTCAGCCCGTTCCCGACTGGCTCGGTCACGGCATCTCGAACCCCATCCGGTTCTGTCTCGGCGACGGGTCCGTAACGCGAACGCCTTCCTAGCTGGGCTTATGCGGTGTCAGTGCTTGATGGCCCCGGGCCGCCTGTACCGGAAGTGGATCATTAACGAAATCTAGAACCAACTTCGCGTCTTGTTGGTTCGGTCCCGGCAGCGGCTCGTTGACCTGTTGATACTCGACGGGCTGGTCGGCAGAATGCGAAGTTCTTCGCGGCAGGGAGTGGTCTCCTGGCCCGCAGGCAACGCTCTCGCGGCGGCTGCCATGGTGGGCGCCGCGAGGAGCGTCAACTGAGCTCGCAAGCGGCGTGTTCGGGTTCCGACGGAGACGGAGGGCGGCCTCGATGATTGTCGAGACTCGTGTTGCTTTCCGGCCCGATCTTGACGCCGAAACCCCGGCCGGTCGGCTGCGTGGGATCAGTGGCAGTGTGCTTCGAGCTGGCCGTGGCCTGGGAGAGTGATCAAGAACGCGGACGTGTTGTCGGCAATACGGCTGCGCCGATGGATCGGTCTGGGGTCGAATTTGAGCCGCGGACGCTGTCCTGGAATGGTCATCGAGTAACGGTGGTGATGATGAGCGCCAGGCCGTAGGCGGCGATGCCGAAATGAAGGCCCGTCCACAGTTTATGCAGGCGAAATCTGTGCATTTTCGGGTAGCGCTTGTAGTGCTTGTCTCTGGCTTCGTTAAGTTTGGCGTCGTCGGTTAGTGCGCCACTGTCAACTAGTATTTCGGTGAGCGCTCTGGCTTGCTGAAGGTGATATTCGGCGCGTTCATGGTACTTGGCTGTGGCAAGCGCGCCGTAGAGCCCCATAACCGCGATCAACACGGAGAGCGGGAGGGTATAGGCGGCGAATTTCTGTTGCACGATCAGCGCGCTTAGCGCGGCGGCGACGGCTAGTAGGTAATTTGTCAGCATTGCTCGTTGAGTTTCAGATTGGCGAAACTGATCGCGGTGTTCGCTCCAGTAGGCCAACGTTGCCGTCTCCGACTGACTCATATCTGCTCCATTCAAGACGAGCCTTGCCGCCGATGGGGTCGGTTGTCTGTTCCGGCTGGCGTGCATATTCCCAATGCCGTCAGGCGGTCTCCGGAAGGCGGAGCGTATGCCCCAGCCTCACCCGCGGATCGTGCAGGCGGCGGCCCTACTCGTGGTCGCCCAGTGTTTGCAGATTGTCGGCAGTGCGCAGGGTGTCGGGGTGGTCGTCGCCGAGGACTCGCTGCTGCCGGGTCAGCGTGTCCTTGTGCAGGCGGCGGGCCTGCTCGTAGTCGCCGAGCGCGTGCAGGCTCTGGGCGAGGTTGCCAGCCGTCAGCAGAGTCTCGGGGTGGTCGTCACCGAGGACCCGTTGCTGCCGGGTCAGCGCGTCCGCATACAAGCGGCGGGCCCGCTCGTACTCACCCAGCATGTGCAGGCTCTGGGCGAGGTTGCCGGCCGTGAACAGGGTGTCGGGGTGGTCGTCACCGAGGACCTGCTGCTGCCTGGTCAGCGTGTCCTCGTGCAGGCGGCAGGCCTGCTCGTAGTCGCCCAGCATGTGCAGGCTCTGGGCGAGATGGTCGGTCATGAGCAGGGTGTCAGGGTGGTCGCCGCCGAAAACTCGCTGCATCCGGGTCAGCGTGTCTTCGTGCAGCCGGCGGGCCTGTTCGTACTCGCCCAGGTCGTGCAGGCTGATGGCGAGGCAGCCGGCCGTGCGCACGGTGTCGGGGTGGTCGTCGCCGAGGACCCGCTGCCGCCGGGCCAGTATGTCTTCGTTGAGGCGGCGGCTCTGTTCGTATTCGCCCAGCATGCTCAAGCTGTTAGCGATCTGGTTGGCTGCATCCAGCACGACTGGTTCGTCAGGCCCTGTGGTGCGTTGCCACTGCTGGTGCCAGCTGGTCGCCAGGATCTGCACGGTGCGATGTTCGCCGCGCTGCAGCAAGTAGTACAGAGCATGGGCGGCGGCCGTCTGGAGTGCGGGGCTGGCGGTGATCGGGGCCCTTATCAGCAGGTGCGGTAGGAGGGCCGCCCATCCCGGCCACAGATGCGGGTCGCGTTCGTCACCGGGTGCGGCGACGGTCAGCAGCCGGTCGGCGTGCTCGGTTTCCAAGCTGGTGGCGGTCGGGGCGATGACGGCCTGGGTGAGCCGGTGGACCTGCAGGGTGTCGGTGTCCACGCGGGCCAGCCCGTATGCCGCGATCCGGCCGAGCATGCGCCGCCGCGCGATCGTGCTCGCGACGACGGTGGCCAGGGGCTGCGGCAGTGTCCCGTCAGGAGTACCGGTCAGCCAGGACAGCAGCACAGGCTCCGGCGCCAGGACAGCAACCAGGCGCATCAGCTGCCCGGCCGCCTCGTCCTGCCCGGACAGGTGCCGCATTGACGCAGTGACGACCGCGGCAAGCGACTGCGGATACCGGCCGGTCGGCCCTTCCCCCAGTAGCTCCGCTGGGTTCGCCGCCAATTCGTTTAGGTATTCGTCGACACTCATTCCAGTCTCAGCTGTCAAGCCGGCTGCTTGCCGCAGCGCCAGGGGCAGGCCGTTGACCGCGGCGGCGAGCCGATCCGCGTCTGCGGCGGGCAGAGTCGGGGCAAGCTCGCGCACTAGGCGCGACGACGCTGCCTGGTCTAGCAGGTCGATGCTAATGGGGGAGGCTGCTACGCCGCCGGACTGCTGGCTACGGGAGGTGATCACCACATGGCCATTCCCGTCCGGGATGAGCGCGGCGATCGCATCGACGGTTTCCGCGTTGTCGTAGATCAGCAGCCATCCGGACTCGCGCTGCAAACGATGCAGCACGGTATCCCTCGTAACCGCAGCCAGCGCATCCATTGGGACCCAGCCTGCCGCGACGGCGAGCGCAACCAACTGCTCGCCGACCAACTCCGGGCGCTCGGCGTCGATCCACCACACGCAGTTGTACTCATTGCCGAATAGGTGTGCGTACTCCACCGCCAGCTCGGTCTTACCCACCCCACCGATACCGTGCAGCGCCTGCACCAACGCCCGCTCACCCGAGCAAAGCCGTTCCCGCAACTCGGCCAGCTCGCGGCCGCGGCCGGTAAACGCCGGATTCCGGCGGCGCACATTCCACACTTCCGGCAGTGAACCCGGCACCCGGACCCCGCCATCGCTCGCGCCCGATGCAACGCCGGGGAACCGGGCGTCGCCGGCCGGCCGGCGCCGGCCGGTGACCGCCTCCAGCAGCACCAGCCGGGCACGCTGCTCGGGCACGCCGAACACATCCCGGTAGGTCACCGCACGCAGGATCGGAGGGGGAGTCACCTTCTCCACCCGCACCGGCACTAACCGTCGGCGACCCTGTCCGTCCGGCGGCTCCGCCAACACCGCCGCCCACTCGTCATTGGTGAACCGATCCCGCGCGAAGTAGGCCATCGAGTACAACGCCAGCACACAGTCTGCCCGGCCGAGCGCATCGTTCATCCGCAACACGAAGTTGTCCCCGGCCGACCAGTCCCACGCCGTCAGCTCCACCGACATACCCGCCCGCGTCAGCTGCTGCGCCGCCCAGTTCGCCCACGGCCGGTCAGGACCGGCATAACTGACGAAGACATCAACCCGCCCACCGCCCGCTACAACTCCCATACTCGCAACGATGACCAATGTCGCCGCGGACCGACGTCCACCGAACGGGCAATTACCCACAACCCGAACATCGTCCGGCCGAAGGTGAGTCGGGATCGCGGTCGGCGGCCGAACAGATGCATCCGCCGCTCGATCGCTAGCCGCAAAAGCCAAGATCACCCAGAATCTGTCTACGCATTCACCTCTACCCGTTGACCACACCAGAACTTCGGGAGCAGCAACGTTGACATTCTGGTGTGGTCAGCGGGCACAGGCCCTCCAAGATCGGGAAAAGGACAACCTGGTTGAGAGCCGTCACTCTTGCACTGGTCCTGCTGCTCGGCAGGGCCGGAGCAAGGTCCCCCGCCCGCCGTCGACCGTAGGAAGTTGGGCGGCAGGCGGGAGACCCAATCGAACGGAGAATGACACATGTTCGGCCTCAATGACCAGCACGGATGGATCGCCGCCGTCCTGCTGGCCGCGTTCCCCATCGCGGTGGTATCGCTCGGCGTGGTCTTGGTGGCGGTCCTAGCCCTGGCGGCCCGCCGTCCACGGACCCGGCGCCACTGCGTCGATATCCTCACGCAGCTCACCCGGTTTGCCAGCGTGCTGCGGAGCAGGCGGTGACCCCGGTGCCGCCGGGCCGTCCCCGGGCGGCCCGGCCCGCCCGGGTCACCCTCAACAACCGTCTGCTCAACGCATGCGACGGACCCCAAGGCAGCACCCCGCTGCACGAGGAGGTCGACCGTAACCTGCAGCACCTGTGGTCGTACGGCAACAACCGCGACGGCAAGACCCCCGGTCGGCGCCCGGACTGGATCCTGATCCGCCCGCCGTTCCTGATGCAGCAGCCCGACCTCGAGGACAGCCCGACCTTGCCCCGCCTGGTCCCTGCCCGCGGGCTGACTCTGCGCCTGCAGTTGCTCATGCTCTTCGACGCCCAGTGCCGGTTCGGCCCGAACGAACCCGTTCAGCTCAACCGGACCTTCGAGGACGTGGAGACCAACGCGCCGATCCGGAGCTGGCAGAAGGTGGTACTCGCCGACACCACCTCCGACTATCGGGACGCCACAGCCCTGCGGGGTCGGCAGATCAAGGACGCGCTGCGGACGCTCTACAAGGAACACCTGGTGAGCATCGGGCCGGACAAGAAACGCCCCAACCGCCGCGACCTCGACCGGATCACGCTGCTGTCCGAGGCCAGCACGCCGGTTACCCGGCCCCGGTACACCGTGCCGACGACCGGGGTGTACGTCTCCCGGCACTTCTTCACCAGCTCGTGGGTGTTCGCGCTGACCAACACCGAGATCGCTACCTTCCTGGCGCTGTCGTCGCGGCGGGCCTACTACCCCGGGCCCCACAGCGCCTCCGGCGTCTTCGTGCTGCAGAAACACCGCGGCCAGTTCGGGCTGAAGGACAACACCTGGCGCAGCGCCCGGAACCTGCACTTTTACGGCCTGGTGAACCGCGCAGGCGATCCCCACCGCGACACTCTCAACGGCAGGATCACCGATTTCGGCGCCCGGTGGAAGAAGCACCAGGTCATGCCGACCCACTTCACCATCGTCGACGCCACCCTGGAGCAGCCGGCCGTGCCCACCATCAACAGGGTGCTGAACCACCCCAGCCTCGGGGATCAGTTCCGGATGTGGCTTGGCTGACCTGGTCCAGCCGGACGCGTACGGTCGAGATCATGGACGCCAACCTGGCCCGCGGCCGTCGAGATGCCGACCGTCCTGCACGGTCGAAGGCCAGGCGACGGCATGCCGCCCCGCCGGGCGTCAGCTGGTCAAAGTCGTCGGCCCTGACCAGCGCGTCGGCTCTGAGGCGTGCCACCGTGCACGCTGCGCAGCCGGAGTTCGTTAGGGGCAAGGTGGCACAGCCGATGCGCCAGCGCCAACTTCGCTACCGACGCGCGACGATTCCGCGGGCACCAGCGAGATCGCGCTGGGACGGACCGCCGCGATCACGAGGCAAAATTTCTCCGAGAAATAGTGCGGCAAAGTCTTCTGCCCGGCGTACCTGCCACAACCGGTGTTCGGCGTCCTGCCAACCGAGTTCCCGGAGACGCCCGATGTCCCCCGCACTGATCGCCCTTGTGGCCGCCGCACTCTCGCTCTGTGCCGCGCTCGCTAACCTAACCGTGGCCCTACTGGCGGCCAGCCCGAAGATCCGCGCCAACCATGAGAACCGGCGCCTCGCCCGAGCGGTAGCTCGCGAACGCCGTCACCTCGACCGAGCGGTAGCTGGTAAACAGCGCCGCTTCGCTCGCGCCGCGCTCACCCGCCCCGCGAACCGTTCACAGCGGTAACACCACTGCTGACCAGCGCCCGGCTCGCCGCCGGGCGC
Source organism: Paractinoplanes lichenicola (assembly GCF_016785085.1). Lineage (GTDB taxonomy): Bacteria > Actinomycetota > Actinomycetes > Mycobacteriales > Micromonosporaceae > Actinoplanes > Actinoplanes lichenicola. The sequence continues at coordinate 147,993 of NZ_JAENHO010000018.1, read as the reverse complement.
TGCTTGTTAAATCGGCCCACGGCTCCCGACGGCCTCAGGACCGGTCGTGGCCTTCTGTTCCGTTTTGAGGATCTTGAGTAGGACCGAAGCACGTTCGTTGGACACTCCGTGGCCGAGGTCGCGGAGGGCGTCAGCGAGGTGGTCCCGCGACAGCGACTGGCCAGCTTCAGCGAGGGTGGCACGGGCCCCTCGTGCCGCCGGGATCAGATGCGCCACGGCCCTCACGTCCACCGGATCGACCTCGCAACGGTTGTCGCGAGGTGTTGAGGCGGCCGGCGTTGCTGCCGCCCGCTCGGCCGGGTCGGTCGCGGACGGGGCCGAGTCGCCTAGTCCGCTCCGCGGGACAATCTCCGGACCGTCCGTGACGGGCACCGCCGTCCGCTGATCGTCCCGGACGATCTCGCGATGACCGCCTTCTGGCTCGTGATCAAACATGGCGAACAAAAGCTTCACCGACACCAGCATGGACAGCGCGGGCCACCCAGCAAGCAGCTTGCCGACCACGTCCGCGCCACCTACGGCGACATTCGCGGCGAGGCTGGCAGCGGTACCAATGATCAACGTAAGCCACGGAACCCAACCAGTAGGGCGGCCAGCGCGACGTTGTGCCACCAGGTAGAGGCTGGCCACGATCTCCAACCCGTCAACGCTGATCGGGAACGCGTACGACTTCCACCCAAGCTGGCCGTGATGGGTCGCGAGTTCTCGCATGTGCGAGAAACTGATGGCACCCGCGACGATGGCCAGAGCCGCGACGAACAACGCGGTCAACACCAAGAGGATCCTGTCTGTTCGGGTCTTCATCGCGAGCTCACCCACTCGCCCGCTTCCGCCGCGCCAACCAGGCCAGTCAGCGTCGCAATGATCGGGCCGGCCGACTCGACCGGAAGCGACACCACATCCTCGCCGTCGGCAACGATTCGCATGATCGTGGAGCACCGCCACGGCGCCACCGCCTGGGTAAGAAACACCTCGATTTGGTCCGGCACCGGCCATTCACACGGTCGTACGTCCAGCGGGGCGGCGGCCGACCGGTGTTCACCGCCGACGCCGGATCGGTAGCCATCGGCCTGACTAGCGGGGTCAACGGTGCACAGCGACTGGTCGCACCAGACCGGATGTCCCTGGTCAGCGCCGATGTTCGACGCCTTGAAGAAATCTAGGCTTTTTTCGTTCATTGACTACCGTCAAGAGCCAGTCCTCCCGCGGCCTCGACCGGCTGCGTGAGCTGATCAATCCGGCCGCCCTGGAGAGGACGCGCGCATGAACACCGAGACGATGCTGAAGAACGCGCTCGAGGCCGAGGCCGACGCGCTCGGCGCGATCGACAACCCGTGGCCCGGCTTCGAGCGCCGTGAGCGCAAGCACCGCAACCGGCGGCGGACGGCGCTGGCGGGGATGGCCGCCGTGGTCGCGGCCGGGGCGGGCGTGCAGGCCGGCGTGATCCCGCTGCCCGGCTGGGCCCCCGGCATCCAGGTCGCCGGGTTCAACGCCGTGCTGGCCGACGGCCCGGTCCGCGGCTCGCTGGCCGGCGACAAGGCGTTCCTCGAGGCGATGCGGCAGCAGTTCCAGGACGTCGAGGATCCGGACGAGACCTGGCGGATCGCCGACCGCGGCAAAATCGAGTTCGTGTACGCCGCCGACGTCGGCGACACGCGGCTCGTGCTGGCGGTCGTCCCGCTGCGTTTCGGCTTCCTCGAGGACAACGCGCTGATCTGGTACGACGGCCCGGCCGGGGCCCCGGCGAGCAGGATGACGGAGGGCGGCCGCACCGACGCCGGCGACACCGTGGTGACGTATTCGCAGCGCAGCGCCGAGAAGCCGGGCCCGCTCGTGGTGGTCGCCCCGGCCGGCACGACGGTCTCGGTCAGCGAGGGCTTCCGCTACACCCCCGAGGGCCGCGTCGAGCACGCCCCGGCGCAGGTGCAGAAGGCCGGCACCGGGCTGGCCGAGCTGGTGCTCCCGCCCGCGCCGAAGCCGCCGGAAACCAAGGTCACCGTGACCGACGGGGCGGACGTGCTCTTCGAGGGCGGCGCCTCGACCGGGTGGTCGAGCAACAAGGACTACCGGCCCGACGAGTTCTCCGCGGCCACCGTGACCGAGGCGCTCGGCGACCGTACGTTCGACCGGGCCACGATCACCCGCTGGGCCAACTCCGCGTTGCAGGACGGCCGGCTCTCCGCCGAGGGGACGGCGCTCACGGTCCGCTGGACCGGCACGGTCAACGGGCAGCCTGCCGCGCTGCTGACCGTCCAGCCGCGTGGGGGCGGCGTGCTCGCGTACGCGTTCCACGGCAGCGCCGACTCCTACCGCCAGGACCTGCGCCTGCTGCTGCCGGCCCAGGGGGTGACCGAGCGGCCGATCGCCTGGCGGATGCGCGCGGACGGCAAGGACGACAAGACGAACCAAGTGGTCGTCGTGGGCGCGGCCGGCACGCGACGGCTGACCCTGCAGGTGGGCTCGGCCCAGCCGGTGGAGCTGACGCCGGACGCGACGGGGGCGGCCACGACGTCGGCGCCGCCGCAGGCGGAGGCGCGGGTCACGGCGTACGGGGAAACCGGGGTTGACCTGGGAACCACGCCGGTGCCGATGTTCGAGTACGACTCCGGCGGCCTGCCCGGCGACACCCCGAAGACCCGCGTCGTCGGCTGAAGGCAGGGAGGCGAACGGCAAGGCGGCGGACGGCAAGGCGGCGGACGTCCGGTTCGTCGAGGTTTGGGTACTGCGGATGCGGTAGGGCGAAGACTGCGTACGGACGATTTCGGTCGGGGGTTTCCGAGCCACGCTTGGTTCAGCGACGACAGGGAGGAAACCCCATGACCATCCAAGTGCTGATCGCCGACGATCAGCCCCACGTGCGGCAGGCCCTCCGGCTCATCCTCGGCCTCGACCCCGCGATCACCGTCGTGGCCGAGGCCGCCACCGGGGTCGAGGCCCTCACGGTCTGCCGGTCCGAAGTGGTCGACGTCGTGCTGATGGACAACCACATGCCCGGCCTCAGCGGCATCGAGACCAGCCACCAGATCACCGCCGACCCGCGGCTGGCCCGCGTCCGGGTGCTGCTGCACACCGCTTTCCTGACCGACGACCTGGTCTCGGCCGGGCTGTCCGCCGGCATCAGCGGCTTCCTGCAGAAGGGTGTCGACCCGCACACCCTTCTGCAGTCAGTCCACGACGTGGCGCCGCCGCTGGCCCGGGCGGCCTGAGACCTAGCGGGGCACGACCTTCTCGACCGCCCACTGCCGCCAGGTGTCGAGGTGGTGCTGCACCTGGGCCAGCTGCTCGGCGACCGGGCCGGGGCCGGTCGAGCCGGGCGTCGTGCGCGAGGCCAGGGCCGACTCGACCGTGAGGACCTGGCGCACGGACGGGTCGAGGTGCTCGCTGACCGTCTTGAGGTCGTCGTCGGTCAGGTCCTCCAGCTCGCATTCGCGCACCGAGCAGAGGGCGACCAGCTTGCCGGTGATCTCGTGCGCCTCGCGGAACGGCACACCCTTGCGCACCAGCCAGTCGGCGACCTCGGTGGCCAGCGAGAAGCCGACCGGCGCGGCCGCGGCCAGGCGATCCACCCGTACGGTCATGGTCGACACCATGCCGGCCAGCGCGGGCAGCAGCAGCTCGAGCGTCTCGATCGCGTCGAAGACCGGCTCCTTGTCCTCCTGCATGTCGCGGTCATAGGTCAGGGGCAGGCCCTTGAGCATGGTCAGCACCGCGACCAGCCCGCCGATCAGCCGTCCGCTCTTGCCCCGGGCCAGCTCGGCGATGTCCGCGTTCTTCTTCTGCGGCATGATCGACGACCCGGTGGCGAACGCGTCGTCGAGCTCGACCCAGCCGAACTCGGTCGACGTCCAGAGCACGACCTCCTCGCCGAGGCGGGACAGGTGCACCCCGATCAGCGACGTGATGAAGAGGAACTCGGCCACGAAGTCGCGGTCGGCCACGGCGTCCATCGAGTTGGCCGCGGGCGCCGCGAAGCCCAGCTCCTTGGCCACGGCGGCCGGGTCGAGGGGCAGGGACGAGCCGGCCAGCGCGCCGCTGCCGAGCGGCGACACCGCCGTACGGGCGTCCCAGTCTTTCATCCGATCGAGGTCACGCAGCAGCGGCTGCACGTGGGCGAGCAGCCAGTGGCCGAACGAGACCGGCTGGGCGTGCTGCACGTGGGTCAGGCCGGGCGCGGGAGTGTCGACGTTGCGGGCCGCCTGCTCGGTCAGCGCGTCGGCCAGCTCGACCAGCGCCACGGCCACCCCACGGGCGTGGTCGCGCATGTAGAGCCGCAGGTCGGTGGCGACCTGGTCGTTGCGGGAGCGACCGGCGCGCAGCTTGCCGCCGAGCGTGCCGAGCCGTTCCAGCAGGCCGCGCTCTAGGGCGGTGTGCACGTCCTCGTCGTCGATCGTCGGCCGGAACTCGCCGGACGCGCAGGCCGCCTCGAGGTCGTCGAGGGCGGCCAGCATCTGGCCCAGCTCGTCGGGGTCGAGCAACCCGGCCGCGGCGAGCACCCGGGCGTGGGCGCGGGAGCCGGCGATGTCGTACGGGGCGAGCCGCCAGTCGAACTGGACACTCACCGAGAGACGGGCCAGGGCGTCGGCGGGACCACCGGCGAACCGGCCACCCCACAACGAAGTTTTCTCAGTCATTGCTGCCTTTGGTCGACGTGCGGGAGGCGGCCCGAGGCCGATTGCTGAGCCTAATAGGTTCAGTCATTTCGCTCCTCACCGCCGTGGTCCGTTTCGTGGTTGTGACCGGCCCAGTCGGCGAGCTTGGCCGCCAGCGCCTTGCCGCCCGTGACGTCGCGGGAGACGACGAGGATCGTGTCGTCGCCGGCGATGGTGCCGACGACGTCGGTCAGCCCGGCCCGGTCGAGCGCGCTGGCCAGGAAGTGCGCGGCCCCGGGCGGGGTGCGCAGCACGGCGATGTTGCCGCTGGAGTCGACGCCGGTGAGCAGCTCGCGCAGCAGCCGCAGCAGCCGGGCCGGGCCCTGACCGCTGGTCTCGCGCAGCGGGCGCTTGCCGTCCTCGGGGATCAGGTAGGCGCCGCTGACCTTGACGGCGCCCAGCTCCTCCAGGTCGCGCGACAGGGTGGCCTGGGTGACCTGGACGCCCTCGTCGGAGAGCAGCTCGGCCAGCTCGGTCTGCGAGCGGACCGCCTTGTCGCGGATCAGCTCGACGATCCGCGCGTGCCGCCCGGCCCGGGTGACCGGGCCGGTCATGAGGCGTTCCGCCCGGGCCGGCCGGCCCGGGTCACCGGCCCGGTCATGCTTTGTTCACCGCCAGCAGCCAGGCCAGCAGGGCCTTCTGCGCGTGCAGGCGGTTCTCGGCCTGGTCGAAGACCGCACTGTGCGGCCCGTCCATGACCTCGTCGGTGATCTCCTCGCCGCGGTGCGCGGGCAGGCAGTGCAGCACGATCGCGTTCTCCGCGGCCACGCCGAGCAGCTTGCCGTTGACCTGGTAGGGCCAGAACGGGGTGAGCCGGTCGCGCCCGTCGGTCTCCTGCCCCATCGAGGTCCACGTGTCGGTGGCGATCACGTCGACGCCGTCGGCCGCCTCGAACGGGTCGCGCAGCACCTCGACCGAGCCGCCGGTCCAGGCCGCGATCTCGGCCGCGCGCGACACCACGGTCGCCGCCGGGTCGAAACCGGACGGACCGGCCACCCGTACGTGCATGCCCGCGGTCGCCCCGGCCAGCAGATAGGAGTGCGCCATGTTGTTGGCCGCGTCCCCCACGTACGCGAGCTTCTTGCCCTGCGGCGCGCCGAGGCGCTCGCGGATCGTGAGCAGGTCGGCCAGCAGCTGGCAGGGGTGGAACCCGTCGGTCAGCGCATTGATCACCGGCACGTTGACGTCGGACGCGAGCTCGGTCAGGCGCTCGTCCCCGGTCGTCCGGAAGACCATGGCGGCGACGTAGCGGGACACGACCCGACCGGCGTCGCTGAGCGATTCGCCCCGGCCGAAGTGCGTCGCGTGCGTGTCCACGATCATCGGCTGGCCGCCCAGCTCGGCGATGCCGGCCTCGAACGACAACCGGGTGCGCAGGCTGACCTTGTCGAAGAAGACGGCGACCGAGCGCGGCCCCTCGAGCGGCCGGTACGCGAACCGGTCGGCCTTCATCTCGGCGGCCAGCTCGAGCACGGCGTTCTGCTCGTCGGGGGTCAGGTCGTCGTCGCGCAGGAAGTGGCGGGTCACAGCACACCCGCCAGGGCCGCGATGAGCGCGTCGGCCTGCTCGGGGCTGATGATCAGCGGCGGGGCGAGCCGGATGACGTCGGGCTGGGGGGCGTTCACGAGGAACCCGGCTTCCTTGAGGGCGGCGGCGACGCGGGCGGCCTCGGGTTCGCCGAGCACGATCCCGAGCAGCAGGCCGGCGCCGCGCACGTTTTTGATCAGGGGGTGGTTCAGGCCCTCGATGCCGTGGCGCAGCTGCTCGCCGACGCGCTTGACGTGGTCGAGCAGGCCCTCGCCGGCGATCGTGCGGATGACGGCCAGGCCGGCCGCGCACGAGATCGGGTTGCCGCCGAAGGTGGTGCCGTGCGAGCCGGGGGTGAACAGCTCGGCGGCCGGGCCGAAGGCGATGCAGGCGCCGATGGGCAGGCCGCCGCCCAGACCCTTGGCCAGGGTGATGAGGTCGGGTTCGACGCCCTCGCTCTGGTGGTGAAACCAGTGTCCCGTACGGCCGATGCCCGTCTGCACCTCGTCCAGCACCAGCAGCGCGCCCGTTCTGTTGCAGACCTCCCGCGCGCCGGCCAGGTATCCGGGCGGCGGCACGACCACGCCGTTCTCACCCTGGATCGGCTCGAGGATGACCATGGCAGTGTCGCCGCTCACGGCCGCTTCCAGCTCGGACAAATCACCGAAGGTCACATGCGTGACGTCGCCCGGGAGCGGCCGAAACGGATCAGCCTTGGCGGGCTGGCCCGTCAGCGCCAGGGCACCCATCGTGCGTCCGTGGAACCCGCCGTGGGTCGCGACCACGTGCGTACGGCCCGTCAGTCTTGAGATCTTGAAGGCGGCCTCATTGGCCTCGGCCCCCGAGTTGGTGAAGACGACCCGGCCCGCCCGGCCCGCGAGCGCGAGCAGCAGCTCGGCCAGCGCCACGGGCGGCTCGGCGACGTAGAAGTTGGAGACGTGCCCGAGCTGCTGCACCTGCTGGGTGACGGCGGCGACCACGGCCGGATGGGCGTGACCGAGCGCGTTGACCGCGATGCCGCCGAGGAAGTCGACGAACTGCTTGCCGTCCTCATCGGTGATCACCGCGCCCTCGCCTCGGACGAACGCGGCCTGCGGGGCGCCGTAGTTGTTCATGCCCGCTTGTTGCCACCGCTCGATCAGCGAGCTCATGACGGGACCACCATTGTTCCTATTCCTTCCGGGGTGAAGACTTCGAGCAGCGTCGAGTGGGCGACCCGGCCGTCGATGACGTGGGCCGCGGGCACGCCCCCGCGTACGGCTCGCAGGCAGGCCTCCATCTTGGGGACCATGCCCGACTCGAGCCGGGGCAGCAGCTTGGCCAGGGCGTCGGCGTCGATCTCGGTGGTCAGCGACGACGTGTCGGGCCAGTCGGTGTAGAGGCCCGGCACGTCGGTCAGCACGACCAGCTTCTGCGCGCCCAGGGCCTCGGCCAGCGCGGCCGCGGCGGTGTCGGCGTTCACGTTGTGCACCACCCCGTCGGCGTCGGGGGCGACGCTGGCGATCACCGGGATGCGGCCGGCCGCGATCAGGTCGTCGACGGCCGAGGTGTCGACCCGGTCCACGTCCCCGACCAGTCCGATGTCGACCAGCTCACCGTCAATCAGAGCCCCCCGCCGTACGGCGGTGAACAGGTGGGCGTCCTCGCCGGAGAGCCCGACGGCCAGCGGGCCGTGCCGGTTGATCAGTCCGACCAGCTCGCGGCCGACCTGCCCGGTCAGCACCATCCGGACGACCTCCATCGCCTCCGGGGTCGTGACGCGCAGGCCGCCGCGGAACTCGCTCTCGATGCCGAACCGGTCGAGCATCCGGCTGATCTGCGGGCCGCCGCCGTGCACGACGACCGGCTTGATCCCCGCGTAGCGCAGGAACGCCATGTCGGCCGCGAAGGCCTGTTGCAGCTCAGGATTGATCATGGCGTTGCCGCCGTACTTGATCACGATTGTGGAGCCGTGGAAGCGCTCCAGCCACGGGAGCGCCTCGACCAGGACCGCGGCCTTCTCCGAGCTCACGACGAGTAGGCCGAGTTCTCGTGCACGTAGGCGTGCGACAAGTCGGTGGTCCAGATCGTCGCGTCCATCTCGCCCTCGCGCAGGTTGATCGTGATCCGCACGTCGCGCCCGGAGAGGTCGACCTTGGACCTGTCCTCCGCGGCCGCCCCGCCCTTGCAGATCCACACGTCGTTGATCGCCACGTCGATCCGGTCGGGCTCGAAGCGCGCCTGGGTGGTGCCGACCGCGGCCAGGATGCGTCCCCAGTTCGGGTCGTTGCCGAACAGGGCCGTCTTGACCAGGTTGTTGCCGGCCACCGTGCGGCCCACCTCGACCGCGTCGGCCTCGCTGGCCGCGCCCTTGACCTCGATCGCGACGTGCTTGGTGGCGCCCTCGGCGTCGGTGATCAGCTGCTGGGCCAGGTCGTGGCAGACCTGGGTGACCGCCGCGGTCAGCTCCTCGGGCGTGGGCTGCACGTCGGAGGCGCCGCTGGCCAGCAGCAGCACGGTGTCGTTGGTCGACATGCAGCCGTCGGCGTCGATCCGGTCGAAGGTCAGCCGGGTCGCCTCGCGCAGGGCCGCGTCGAGCACCTCGTTGTCGGCGCTGGCGTCGGTGGTGATCACCACGAGCATGGTGGCCAGGGCCGGGGCGAGCATGCCGGCACCCTTGGCGATGCCGCCGACCGACCAGCCCTCCCGCTGGACGACCGCGTTCTTGGCCACGGTGTCGGTCGTCATGATCGCCTCGGCCGCTTTGTCGCCTTTTGATTCAGAAAGATCTTTTGCGGCAGCGGACACGCCCGGCAGCAGCTTGTCCATGGGCAGCAGCTCGCCGATCAGGCCGGTCGAGCAGACGGCCACGTCGCCCGCGCCGATCAGCTGAGGCTTGGGGCCGCCGCGCAGCACGGTCGCGGTGTGCTCGGCGGTGGCGTGCGTGTCGCGGAAGCCCTGGCTGCCGGTGCACGCGTTGGCGCCGCCCGAGTTGAGCACGACCGCGCGCACGATGCCGCCCTTGAGCACCTGCTGGCTCCAGAGCACGGGCGCGGCCTTGACCCGGTTGCCGGTGAAGACGCCCGCCGCGGTGAAGTCGGGGCCGTCGTTGACGACCAGGGCCACGTCGAGGTTGCCGGAGGGCTTGAGGCCGGCGGCGACGCCCGACGCCCGGAAGCCCTTGGGGGTGGTGACGGTCACGGTGCGACTCCGAACACGGACAGGCCCGTCGTCTCGGGCAGGCCGGACATGAGGTTGGCGCATTGCACGGCCTGACCCGCGGCGCCCTTGCCGAGGTTGTCGAGCGCGCTCACGACCACGATGCGGCCCGAGTCGACGTCGACCGTGGCCTGCAGGTGGCACGAGTTGGACCCGGCGGTGGCGGCCGTGTGCGGCCACGTGCCCGCCGGAAGGACATGGATGAAAGGCTCATTCCCGTACGCCTGCAGCAGCGCCTCGCGGGGGTCGCCGCCGGTCAGCCGGCGGGCCGTGACGGTGGCCAGGATGCCGCGCGGCATCGGGGCCAGCACCGGGGTCATCGAGAGCGACGTCGCCCCGGTGGCCTGCTTGATCTCGGGCACGTGCTGGTGGGCGCCCACCTTGTACGGCGAGAGGTCGCCCATCACCTCGCTCGCCAGCAGGTTCACCTTCGCACCGCGGCCCGCGCCGGACGTGCCGGAGCTCGCCACCACGACCACGTCGGCCGGGTCGGCCACGCCGGCGGCGATGAGCGGCGCCAGCGCGAGTGTGATGGTGGCCGCATAACAGCCCGTGTTCGCCACCCTGTTCGCGCCGGCGATCAGCTCGCGCTGGCCGGGCAATTCGGGCAAGCCGTACGTCCACGTGCCGGCGTGCTCGCCGCCGTAATACCGCTCCCACAGCGCGGGGTCCTTGAGCCGGAAGTCCGCGCCCAGGTCCACGATCTTGACGGTCTCGGGCAGCTGCGCCGCGATCGCCGCCGACTGCCCGTGCGGCAGGGCGAGAAACACCAGGTCGGCGTCGCTCAGGCCGGCCGCGTCGGTCGCGGTCAGCGTGAGGTCGAGACCGGCCAACTGCGGGTGTACGGCGGTGACGTGCGCCCCCGCCTGCGAGTGGGCCGTGGCGGCCACGAGATCGAACTCGGGGTGACCGGCGAGCAGGCGCAGCAGCTCGCCGCCCGCATATCCACTGGCCCCAGCGACCGCGACCCGGATTCCCATACCAACCTCCGCATGACTATGCAGGAGACCGTATCAACCGTGCATAGGACCCGGCAACACCATTCTCCTTGCGAGTTGCTCCCGACCGATCACATCGAGCAACGCCAGCCGGGACTCGGCCTCGGAATAGGGGGCGGCCGTGTAGGCCACGATCCGCACGTCGCTGCCGGGCGCGGTGAGCACGTCGCAGTCGAGCTCCATCGGCCCGACCACGGGATGGTTGACCGTTTTGCGGGACGCGGTGTGGGTGCCGGAGTCGCCGCGCTCCCACAGAGTGGCGAACGTCTCGCTGCCCGCCAGCAGCTCGTCGGTCAGGGCACGCAGCCCGGCGTCCGCCGGATACCGCGCCCGGGCCGCCCGCAGGTCGCCGACGATCGCGGCCTCGAAGGCGGCGTTGTCCTCAGCCGTCTGGTGCACCTGCGGCGGGTCGCCGAGGAAGTGCATCCGGGCGACGTTGCGGTCGGGCGGGCCACCCGCGAGAGCCAGCCACAAGTCGTTGGCCAGCAGCAGGTTCCAGGCCGCGTCGAAGACGGCCACCGGCGTACCGGAAAGGCGGTCGAGAAGGCGCTGGACGCCCGGCGTGAGATGACCGGGAACCGTGCCGCGGCCCGGCGCGCGCAGCCCGGCCAGCCCGAACAGCTGTTCCCGCTCGGCCGCGTCGAGCCGCAGCGCCCGGCACAAGGCCTCCACCACCTGCGGCGACGGCGCGGTGGCCCGGCCCTGCTCGATCCGGTTGACGTAGTCGACCGAGATGCCGGCCAGCCGCCCCAGCTCCTCGCGGCGCAGCCCCGGCGAGCGCCGCCGGCCACCCGCGATCAGGCCCGCCTCGGCCGGGGTGAGCCTCTCGCGGAAGCGCCGCACCGCGCGCGCGAACTCGGTTGCCATACCCCCACTCTCGCTTGCCGCGGGCACTTTTGCCTGGCACTGGCAGTGCCTTCTTCCCCGCCGGGGGCCGCCGCAGGCTCGACGCATGACAACAACACTGATCACCGGCGCCAACAAGGGAATCGGCTTCGAGACGGCCAAGCAGCTGCTGGCCGCGGGTCACGACGTGTGGATCGGCGCCCGCGACGTGACGCGGGGCGAGGCGGCGGCCCGGGAGCTGGGCGGGCGCTCCGTCCAGCTGGACGTGACCGACGACGCCTCGGTCGCGGCCGCCGCCGAGACGGTCGGGGCGCTCGACGTGCTCATCAACAACGCCGGCGTGCCCGGACCGCTGCCCACGGCCTTCGAGCTGGACCCCGAGCCCATGCGCCCGATGTTCGAGGTCAACCTGTTCGGCCTGGTCCGGGTGACCAAGGCGTTCCTGCCGCGGCTGGAGAAGTCGGCCCGGCCGGTCATCGTCAACGTGACCAGCGGGCTCGGCTCGCTGCACCTGGCCACCGACCCCGAGTCGATCGCGTCGTCGTTCACGCCGTTCGCGTACGGGGCGGCCAAGGCGGGCGTGAACATGCTCACAGTGCAGTACGCCAAGGCGCTGCCGGCGTTCCGGATCAACTGCGTCGACCCGGGCTTCACGGCCACCGACTTCAACCGGCACCAGGGCACGCAGACCGTGGCCGAGGGCGCCGAGGCCGTCGTACGGCTGGCTCAGGTCGGCCCCGAAGGTCCGACGGGTGGCTTCTTCGACCGGGCCGGTGTCGTGCCCTGGTGATATGACTTCACCCATGGCTGACACGATCAAAGCTCTCCGGGAAGCCGCCGCGGCATACGCGGAAGCGGTCCGCACCACTCAGCGCTACTTCGACCGGGTCGAGGACACCGACGACCCGGCCGTGCTGGTCGAATACGCCACGCTGGCCGAGCGCGAGAAGGAGGCGGCCGAGGCCCGGCGGGACGCGCTGGAGGCGGCCGGCATCGAAGTGCCGAGCATCGAGGAGACCGATTCTGACAACTAAGTGAAAAGTTCCGGAACCGCACCGGTCTCCCGTAACCGGTTCCGGGCTGGAAGACTCCCGGTTGTTCGTGTTTCGCAGACCGTGCCACCGCGGTCATGACGACCGGAGGCGCTCGTGCCTGCTGACGTCCCGTACCGGGATGCATCGCTCCCCGTCGACCAGCGTGTCGACGATCTGCTGGGTCGCATGACCCTGCCCGAGAAGGTCGGGCAGATGCTCCAGCTGGATGCCCGGGGTGACGTGAAGGAGATCGTCAGCGAGAAGCTGGCGGGCTCGATCCTGCACACCTCCCCGGCCAAGATGCTCGAGGCGATCGACCTGGTGGCCAAGACCCGGCTGCAGATTCCGCTGCTCACGGCGGAGGACTGCATCCACGGCCACTCGTTCTGGCCCGGCGCGACGATCTTCCCGACCCAGCTCGGGATGGCCGCCAGCTGGGACGCCGGCCTGCTCGAGCGGGTCGCCCGCACCACCGCCGTCGAGGTGGCCGCCACGGGCATCCACTGGACCTTCTCCCCCGTCCTCTGCATCACCCGCGACCTGCGCTGGGGCCGGGTCGACGAGACCTTCGGCGAGGACCCGTTCCTGATCGGCGAGTTCGGCTCGGCGATGATCCGCGGCTATCAGGGCGGCGGGCTGAGCGACCCGACCGCGATCCTGGCCACGGCCAAGCACTTCGCGGGCTATTCCGAGACCCAGGGCGGCCGCGACGCCAGCGAGGCCGACATCAGCCGGCGCAAGCTGCGCTCGTGGTTCCTGCCCCCGTTCGAGCGGGTCGCCAAGGAGGGCTGCCGGGTCTTCATGCTGGGTTACCAGTCGATGGACGGCGTGCCCATCACGGCCAACAAGTGGCTGCTCAACGACGTGCTCAAAGAGGAGTGGGGCTTCACCGGCACGCTCGTCACCGACTGGGACAACGTCGGGCGCATGGTCTGGGAGCAGAAGGTCTGCGCCGACTACGCCGAGGCCGCCGCCGTCGCCGTGAAGGCCGGCAACGACCTGGTCATGGTCACCCCGGGCTTCTTCGAGGGCGCGCAGGAGGCGGTCGAGCGCGGGCTGCTGGCCGAGGAGGAGATCGACGAGGCCGTACGCCGGATCCTGCGCCTCAAGTTCGAGCTGGGCCTGTTCGAGAACCCGCGCGCGCCCTCGCCCTCGCTGATCGAGACGGTGATCGGCTCCCCCGAGCATGCCGAGCTCAACCTCGAGGTGGCCCGGCGCTCGCTGGTGCTTCTCAAGAACGACGGCGTGCTGCCTCTCTCCACCGAGAAGTTCCGCCGCGTGGCGGTCATCGGCCCGAACGCCGACAACGTGTCCGCGCAGCTCGGCGACTGGGCCGGCGACTCGGGCCAGGTCGACTGGCTGCCCGACGGTCACCCGCGCGAGCTGACCGAGACGGTGCTCGACGGCTTCAAGGCGGTCGCCCCGACCGGCTGGGTGATCGAATACGCCCGCGGCGCCGAGATCGAGCGCCTGGTGGCCGACCCCGAGGGCGACACCTACCCCGACGGGCAGCCACGGCCGCCGATCTCACAGGGCGCCCCGGTCGACCACCACATGATCGACGTGGCTCGCGACAAGGCGATCCGCTCCGACTACGCGGTCGTGGTGGTCGGCGACACGGTCAACCTGACCGGCGAGCACAAGTCGACCGCGACGCTGGAACTGCTGGGCGGCCAGATCGCCCTGCTCGACGCGATCGCGGCCACGAAAACCCCGATGATCGTCGTGCTGGTCAACTCGAAGCCTTCGGTGCTCCCGCCGTCCGCCCTGAACGCGGCCGCGATCATCCAGGCCTTCAACCCCGGCATGCGCGGCGGCCGGGCGATCGCCGAGCTCGTGCTGGGCCTGATCGACCCGACCGGCCGCCTGCCACTGTCGGTCGCCCGGCACGTCGGGCAGCAGCCGGTGTACTACAACACGATCCGCGGCCAGCACGGCAGCCGATACGCCGACCTGACGCAGGACCCGCTGTTCGCGTTCGGTGAGGGCCTTTCCTACACCACGATCACGTACGGGGATCTGACCGTCACCACGCCGTCGGTCAACTCCACGGAAACCGTGCGCGCGACGGTCACACTGACCAACAGCGGCACGCGCCCGGCCCTCGAGACGGTGCAGGTCTACATCAGCGACCTCGTCACGTCGGTCACCTGGGCCGGCCGCGAGCTCAAGGCGTACCGGCAGGTCTCGGTGCCGCCGGGCGAACAGGTCACGGTCGACCTCGAACTGCCGGCGGCGGACTGCTCACTGGTCACCGCCGACGGCCACCGAGTAGTCGAACCCGGCGACTTCGAACTGCTGGTAGGCCCAAACTCCCGCGAACGCGACCTGCTGCGGGCCCCATTCACGATCACGTGACCTGATAGGCGGCGGCCGCCTCCGGTACGTCGCCACTAATCCGCGAACAGGGCCACCCGCTCCCGTCCGCGCAGCAGTTCCCTGATGACAAAGGCACAGAGCGTCGCCGCCCGGCCCTTCCCCCGCTGGCCGGGCCGGGTGGCAACGCCCGCCAGAAACCCCGTACGTCGCCCTGACCAGGCATCGGCCGCCACCGCGACCAGTCGGCCGTCCTCGCCTCGCAGGCCGGGCGACACCGGCCCCACCGACCTGCGCGTAGGACTCGGGGAACGCCTCCGCCAACACGGCGGCCGCCTCGTCGAGCTCCCCTCCGCCAGCCAGCGCGGCTCCCCTGGCATCGCCGTCGCCCCGCACCCACCCATGCCATCCGGCCCGGCCGCATCACACTCACCCTGCGACCGGCCCCTGCCACCACCCGGCCCGGCCACAGAGTCCATACCGCCCGCCGCGCCCGGCAACGTGCTCGTCTCCATCCACGCGAAGCGGCCCGCCACGGTCAATCCGGGCAGCCGCCCGGCCACCGCGACCACCAGACCCTAGGCACCCAGCGGCCGTAACGACGGCCCCACCTTCCCCAACAACGTCGCCACCGCACCCGCCTCACCGTGAATCGCCAGCCGGTCCCGACGCGACAACCCCGGCGCGGCCACCGCGGCAGCCCCCGCAGCGGTCCAGATCACCGCGCCCGGCTGCTCCGCCACCCACATCGTCAACGGATCACCCCCGGCCACCTCGGCAAGTTCGGCAACCTTCAAAACGCGCCCATCCTGCCCGCCGACCGCGCAGGTCTCACTAGTTCGGGCGTACCGCAGCCCAATAACGCCTTAAGGTGTCAGCGGGAAACATCCGGATATGCAGATTTCAGTGCGTTCAAATACTACTCGAGGCAGATAATACGGCGCAGTCCAGTGCCATTGCGCGATCGAGCCATTATCTGAAAATACCATAGGGCTTACATGACGACGCGTCGATCAAAGGCTTCGGCATCTATTGGATTTCCGGCGATGCAGCGTCTGCGATACCCAGGTCCGCCCTCATTGACTTGAGCGGGTTGGCGATGATTTCGCCAACCGACTTAGCATCAATGACGGATCCCTCCTCTAACTCCGTCGTAATCTTTTGAATTTTGATGCCGGCAATATCCCAGCTTTGCCGCACTTCGAGGGGAGCCAGGAGTCTCATCGCCTCTCTGAGCTGCATGAACTCGACAAGTCGCTCATCCAACTGAGACCTTTTTGTGTCCCATTCCCTCCTCCCTGCCACTGTAATTTCTTGAACAGCGATCTGCCAGTTCACGAGCACAATCATCAATTTTTCGTATGCAACCCGGCGATCTGCATGATTTCTATACTTGTCTTCGCGCGCACTTCGCTCCTTTTCGCGGCCCCTCTCCCGTCGCCCGGCAATATATTGGCCGCCAAGCGCGATCAGCGCGCCTATCGCGGCGGCAAGGGAGGGTCCGTAGGCCAAAACCCACCATGGCGCTTGCTGCATAGTGCCATAGTCTCAAGATGGATTCCCACCTGAGCATTTTTGGTGCTTTCGGGTGATGGGAGATTTGATGCACTATCATGCCGCGATCCGCGTGCTCGTCTGTGTCGTGATCGGTTGCGCCGGCGAATGCGGTTGTGCTGCGAAGGAAAGAGATCCTTGCCGATCCGCCTTTGTTCGTCGCCCGATTAACCGGGGCGATGCGGGCCCTGGTCGTCGTAGGGGCGCGGGAATGGTGCTCAGGCGTTCGGCGGTGGGGTGGTGAGGCGGCGGAACAGTTCTTCCGGGGAGGATTGTGTCAGTTCGTCGGGTAAGGCTGCGAGGTGTGGTGTGGGTTCGCCCAGCCTGGCCGGGTCGGAGTAGCTGCTCCTGGTGACGAGGCTGCCGAACAGCGCTTGGACGTGGTCATGGTTGGCGGGGTAGGCGGGATTGCTGGGCGCGAGCAGCCAGCGTTTCGCCGTGTCGGCGACCATCTCGTCTTGGTCGTGGGAGAGGATCTCGTAGATCTCGCGGGTGGCGCCGGGAAGGTTGGCCAGCCAGTAGCGGACGTTGACCGAGCGGTCGTGCGCCAGTGCGAGTAAATCCTCGACCGGTACCTCGCGGCCGTTCGAGTTGGCGTGGACGACGGCGTTACGTGCCCGCCAGTCCTTGTCGTGTCGCAGGGCCAGGAGCTGCGGCATCGTGGTCAACCCGTTTTGACCGGCGGTGGCTCGCACGCGGCCGTCGCTGTCGGCGAGCAGGGTCGCGACGACGGCGGGTTGGTCGGTGCACTCGGCCAGGGCGACACGGACCTGGAAGGATTCGTCTCGGGCGAGTGCGTCACCGATCTCCGGCGGCAGGCCCGGCTGCTGGGCCAGGACCAGTCGAATGTCCGGGTCGTCGGCGACGCACATGGCCCGGCGGGCGGGCAGGGTGGCGGCCGGGTTGCCGGCCGCGGTCAGCCGCACCCGCCAATGCCGATCCGCCAGCATGGTGATCAGCACAGCCTCAGGCACGGCTGGGTTTCCCGCGACGGCTTCGCGGGTGGCGAGATCCCGATCGGCGGCCAATGTCCGCAATGCTTCGCCCGGCGCGTCGGAGCGCGATGCGACCGCACGCCGGACAGCCGGTGAGGTATCACCGGCGTACGCGATCAGTGACTCCGCACTCGCGTGCCGTACCGCCGCCACACGCTCTGCGACCCGGCCCCGTCCCGCCATGCCCTCACCCTAGAGACAGAGGCACCCGCGATCTTGTTTCTTTGTCCAGGCGACTGAATCCTGAGCTCGGCACCAGGCTTTCCCGACGCCGGCCAACCACCCGGATTGCCGCATGCAATGCGCGCGGCCCGCGGTGGTGCAGCGGGGCGGTGGTGCAGCGGGGCGGTGCCGCAGCGACGCCGGTCAGCGTCAGTGATCAAACGGCGGGCTGAGCCGTGGTCCGCGGTCATGGGCTCTCGGCGAGGCGGGTCAGCGACGTTCGAGTGCTTTCGATCAGGGCGTTCCCGCGCACGTCCAGGTAGACGGAGCAGACCGCTTTGCCGTCGACAGTCCTTGCCTGCGAGACGAGGCGAGCAGCGACAGGGCGGCGATGGTGTTGACAGGGGCTGGCATCGTCTCGCGGGTGGGGATCAAGACGGCAGGCATCAGGACGGCGTTGAACCGGCGTTGGATCCGTCGGGTGTTGACGGCCGGAGCGTTCGCGGTAGCGCTAGGCGTGCTGACCTCGGCGGGCGGCGAACTCTGGACGAAAGGCACCGCGCACGGCCACGTCTACAGCGAGGCCGAAGTCCCCGCGGCCCCGGTGGCGATCGTCCTAGGGGCCCAGGTCTACGACGACGGCACGCCCTCGCCGTTTCTGGCGGCGCGGCTCGATATCGCCAAGCGGCTGCTCGACGCGGGCAAGGTGCGGGCCATCCTGGTGTCGGGCGATCATTCGCGCTGGGAGTACGACGAGCCCGGCTCGTCCGAGGTCTATCTGGTGGCCCGGGGGGTGCCGGCGGCCCGAATAGCCCTCGACTATGCGGGTTTCGACACGTATGACTCGTGCGCGCGGGCCAAGCGGATCTTCGGCGTGGGTGAGGCCATCGTCGTGACGCAGAGCTACCACATCGACCGGGCCGTGGCTCTCTGCCGCACGCTGGGGATCGACGCGACGGGTGTGGGCGACGACTCGGTGCGGATCTACACCGAGCCGTGGCGCAATTCGGTCGTGCGGGAGCGGGGTGCGGTGCTCAAGGCCGTGGCCGACGTCGTCACCCGCCGTGACCCGGTCTTCCTGGGCCGCCAGGAGACCACCGTGCAGGAAGCGTTGAGCTAGGCCCAGCCCCCTAGATAACCGGCCAGCCCCGGGTCGGCGTCGAGTGCCACGATCTCGGCGTCGGTGCTGACGCGGGTCTCGAAGAGATCCTTGCCCCACGTCGCCCGCCGGGCTCGGGCGCGCGCGGAGTCGATGCGGATCGGTCCGAGCAAAACGGTTCCGAGCGTGCCGACGCCGACCGACTCCACCGCTTCCCGAAGTTCCTTCCCCGTACGGTCGGCGCGAACCGCTTCCGGCACGTCGACGACCACGCGAGCGGGCGGCTCCGAACCCGCGCCGAGCACCCGCTGATCGGCCGCGAACAGGTCGGCGAACTCGTCGGGCACGGTCACCACTGCGGCTGGCAGCACGGCGAGCAGCGAGTCGACGCAGACGAACGCCGCCGCGGGTGAGTGCGCCGCGCCGAGCCGGATCAGCACGTCCGTTCCGGCGCTGCGCAGCCCGTGGCCGCGGGAGCCGGCGACCGGGATGCGCTCGGCCAGCAGCAGCGTCTCGTCGTCCTTGCGGGCCCGGCGGGCGGGGTCCTCGAGGTCGCGGCCCGCCCAGTCGGGACCGTCGTGCCAGGCCACGGCGTCGGCCACGTGCGCGAGCACGGCCCCGCCGAGCCAGGCCCGGTACGCCCACTCCCAGTCCTCGCCGCCGTACGTACGGAAGCTCTCGTCGAACCCGCCGACCCGCTCGAAGAACCAGCGCGAGCAGGCGAGGGCTGCGCTGATCACGTATCGGTAGGAGCGGTCGTCGGCGTCGAGCAGGTCGCGGGAGAGCCGGTAGCCGTCGCGCAGCCACTGCGGTTCGGGCAGCTCGGCGGCCGGGCCCGCCTCCTCCACGGGCGCGTCGACGGGCAGCCCGGCCAGTTCCGCGTGCCGCCGCCGGCCGACCACGACCGCCTCGGGCGCGAGCGCCGGCAGCCGGGCCATCCGGGTGAGGTAGCCGGGCTCGGGCACGGTGTCGGCGTCGAGGAAGCACAGCACGTCCCCGCTCGCGGCCGCCGCGCCGAGGTTGCGGGCCGCCGCCGCGCGGAACCCCTCGTCGGCCTGGCGCAACAGCCGGACCCCGTACGGGACCTGGGGTGGCTCCGGCGAGCCGTCGTCGACCACGATGATCTCCGTACGGGCTGCGGGGTGGGTCTGGCGGCGCAGCGCGGCCAGGGTGCGGTCGAGCTCGGCCTGCTGCCGGTAGTGCACGACGACGACCGACACGGCGGGCGGCTCGGCCGGGTCGATCCCGTCGAGCAGGTCCCAGCGGTTGCCCGGCACGCAACGTCCGTTCACCATGCGATGTCTCCTGTCCACCAGCGGAGGTAGGCGGCGGCGGTGTCGTCGAGATGCGGGCGGGTCACCGCGTCCGCCGCCAGCCACGTCGAATCGGGGTCGGCCAGCGCCTCGGCGATCGCCACGCCGAGCCGGTCGGGGTCGACGAGCCGGACGGTGCCGGGCCGCAGCTCGGCCATCTCGCGGGTGTAGCGCCCGTCGGCGACCAGCGGGCGCCGGCCCGCGGCGATCCAGGTGGCCAGCGAGCCGGAGGCCGAGAAGTGCCGGTGGGCCACGACCGGCACCGCGGCCGAGCGGCAGCGCGCGATCAGGTCCTCCTCCGGCACGAATCCGGTCACGTCGACGGTGACTCCCCGGGCCGCGGCCTGCTCGGTGAAGGCGCGCAGGTCCTCCTCGTGCCCGGCCGACGGGCCGCCCAGCACGGTCATCCGCGCCCCCGGGGCCAGCGCCTCGACGACTTCGGCGTGACCCTTGCCCGGATAGAAGAACCCGAGCACGGCAACGTCGGGATGATCATGCAAGCGACGCGAAGCAGGGGGCGCCGGGGCGACGGGCAGGGGGACGACGCCGAGCGCCCGGGGCACGATGCCCGCCTCGGCCAGGTGCGCCGCCTCGTGCCGGCTGTTGACGACCACGCCCCGCGCGGCCGCGGCGACCCGGGCGTAGCAGTCGGTGCGGCGCGGCCGGTTGCGCGGCCCGTCGGAGGCCTGCGGCACGTCGTGCAGCGTGACGGTGAGCGCCGTCCGGCCCGCGATGCGCTCGACGAGCGCGGCCGCCTCCTCCGGCGACGACGCCCAGAGCCGGTCGGTGAAGTGCAGGTGGGCCCGCTCGGGCGGGTCGGCGCTGGTCAGCGCGGCGGCCGGGGTGGCCAGGGGCCGGCCGGTCGCCGCCTCCGTGGCCGTGGCGAGATCGCGCGCGGCGACGGTGACCCCGTGCCGCTCGTCGGCGGTGACGACCAGCGCCGGCAGCCCGCTCACGCGAGACCCGCGATCCGCAGCGCGTCCGCGTGCCGGGCCAGGCCGGCCTGCACCGCGTCGGGGTGCCGCGAATACCACTCCAGGTGCGCCTCGCGGACGGCCCCGGCCTCGACGGGCTCGCCGGCGACGACCCAGTGCGGGCGTTCCGGCTCGTCGATCTCCCAGGCCTCGATGACCACCGCCTCGCGCGGGGCGTGCACCGAGTCGAGCAGCGGCCGGCCCGGGTCGACGGTGTGCTCGGGCAGGCCGGCGGCGGCCCGGACCCGCGCCGCGAGGGCGGTCCAGATCGGGTTGCCGGGGTGGTTGAGCGTGCGCATCTGCCCGAACGAGGGCCGGGCGAACAGGTCGGAGACGACCACCGTGCCGTGCGCGGCCTCCCGCGTGCGCAACTGCTCGAGGGAGTGCTCGGCGATGGCCCGTACGGCGGGCACGTCGAACGGCGTGCGCAGGCTCAGGCCGGCGGCCTCGGCCAGCAGGCGCAGGTCGTGATAGGCGACGACCGGCGGGGCGAGGCTCGGGTCCGACGGCGGGCGGACGATCGCGTGGGCCGGGTAGAGGCCGGCGAAACGGATCACCGGGACACGCAGGGTCTTTGCCCCGCGGCCGAGCGGTTCACGCAGCTGCGCCGAGCCGAGCGGCAGGCCACGGTAGTTGTCGCGGATCGGCTGCGTGATCAGCAGCGCCGTCCGGGCCAGCCAGCGGGCGAGGTGCACGAGGTCGGCCGCGACGAGCTCGTGCACGGGCGGCATCCGTACGGTCCGCAGGCCGCCGCCGTCGAGCATGAGGCGCAGCGACTCGGCCTGGCAGTTGCCGACGACGAGCACGACGGGCCCGTCGCCGCCGGGCTCGTCGAGGCCGTAGAAGACCCCGTAGTGCCGCGTACGGGGATCGGGTTCGGATGCCGCCATGGTCTCCCTCTACCCAGGTGACGGCCGTCCGAAGGCACCCGGACACGTCTTAGTGATCTTTGTCGTTCACAGCAATATTTTCCCTATGGCAAGGGAATAGGCTTCCCGACCCTCTCGACACGCCTGGTGAGTTCGCGTCGGTCGCACCTGTCCGACCGACCCCGAGGACGTCACCATGACGCTTGTCGCACCCGTCGTCTCCACGATCCAGGTGGCCGCCATCCCGGCCGGCCACCCGTACGTGCGCAACGTCGTGGCCGGGACCGGCGTCGGCCTGCTGCCCGACCCGCCCCCGCCCGGCGCCACGGACGGACGCTGGTGGCCGCCCGTCATGTGCGACGCCGCCTGGGTCGCCGCCCACGCGGACCGCTTCGACGTCATGCACATCCACTTCGGCACCGAGTCGTATCCGACCGCCCACCTCCGCTCGCTGGTCCGGGCGCTGCGCGCGGCCGCCCGCCCGCTGGTCTACACGCTGCACGACCTCGAGAACCCGCAGCTGACCGATCAGACGACCCACCGCGAGCACCTCGACGTGCTCGTCCCGGCGGCCGACGAGGTGGTGACCCTGACCCCGGGCGCCGCCGCCGCGATCGAGCGCCGCTGGGGCCGTACGGCCGAGGTCATCCCGCACCCCCACGTGCTGCCACTCGACGCGCACGCCCCGGCCGGGACCGGCTCGGACCCGTACGTGATCGGGGTGCACCTGCGCGACATCCGGCCCGGCACCGACGCCGTCCGCGCGGTCGCGACCCTGCTCGACGCCGTCGACCGCCTGCGGGCGCAGGGCGTGGCGGCCACCGGCCGGGTCCACGTCAACGAGCGGGTCCGCGACGAGGCCGCCCGCGCCCAGGTCCAGGCCCTGATCGCGACGCACCCCGGGGCCGAGCTGCGCCGCACCGAACGGCTGAGCGACGACGCCCTGGCCCGCTCGATCGCCGACCTCGACGTGGCCGTCCTGCCGTACCGCACCGGCACGCACTCCGGCTGGACCGAGCTCTGCTGGGACCTCGGCGTCCCGGTGGCCGGACCACCCGTCGGGTACGCGAGCGAACAGCATCCGGAGGACTTCGCCGTCTTCGGCTCCGGCGACGGCGCCGCGCTCGCGAACGCCGTACGCGGGCTGGTCGCCGGCGCGCCCCGGCCGGGTTCCGCCGCTCGCCGGGTGCGGCTGGCCGACCGCCGCCGGCAGCGCCTCGCCCAGGCGGCCGCCATCACCGCCGCCCACACCGCCCTCTACGAGCGCGTCGCATGAGCACCCGTACGCGCACGATCGCCGTCATCGCCCCGCTGCGGCACCCCATCCAGGAACCGCACGCGGGCGGCCTCGAGGCCATGGTGTGGGACCGCGTCCGGATGCTGCGCGCCCGTGGCCACCGGGTGCTGCTGTGCGCCGTCGCGGGCTCGCAGTTCCAGGAGGGCGGCCCGGCCGAGTTCCGGCTGCCCCCGGTCGTCTGGCCCGACGAGCGCGACGCCACCGACTCCACGTTCCCCCCGGGGCACCTCGAGCGGGCCATCCCGGCCCTGGAGGCGGCGCTCGACTTCATCCGGCGCCACGCCGGCACGATCGACCTGGTCGACAACCACAGCCTGCACCCGCAGCCGCTGAATTGGGCCGGGCGGCTCGGCGTGCCCATGGTGACCACCCTGCACACGCCCCCGCTGCCGCGGCTCGTCCCGGCGGCCCGCGCGGCCGAGCACCACGGCAAGCTGCTCGCCGTCAGCTCGCACACCGCCGCCGAGTGGCGCGAGCACGGCGTCGAGGCGCTCGTGATGCCCAACGCCGTCGACGGTGACCGCTGGCGGCTCGGCCCCGGCGGCCGCGACCTCGTCTGGTTCGGCCGGATCGTGCCCGAGAAGGGCGTGCACGTCGCCGTGCAGGCGGCCCGGCTGACCGGCCGCAAGCTGCGGATCGCGGGCCGGGTCGGCGACGTCCCGTACTTCCGCGAGCACATCCGCCCGTTCCTCGGTCGCGGCGTCGACTACCTCGGTCCCCTCGGCCAGCCCGCGCTGGCCGACCTGGTCGGCCGCAGCGCCTGCGCCCTGGTCACCCCGCTCTGGCCCGAGCCGTTCGGCCTGGTCGTGGCCGAGGCACTGGCCACCGGCACCCCGGTCGCCGCGTTCGACGCCGGCGGCATCGGCGAGGTCGCGGGTGGGGCGGCCGCGGTCGGGCTCGTGCCGATGGGCGACGCCGAGGCCCTCGCGCAGGCCGCCGAGCGGCTCGTGCCGGTGGGCCGCCACCACCGGCAGCGGACGCGGGCCGAGGCCCTGGCCCGGTTCTCCCTCGACCACCGGGCCGCCGAGCTCGAAACCGTCTTCGACCTGGCAGGAGCCGACGCATGGGTCTGACCGGCTGGTACGTCCACCACCACGGCGCGGGGCACCTGACCCGCTTCCTCGCCGTGCGCCCGCACCTGCCGGGCGAGGTCGTGGTCTTCAGCTCACTGCCGCGACCGGACGCTCTGCCGCCCGCGACGACCTGGGTGCGCCTCGACCGCGACGACGACGGTGACCCGGCCGGGGCGGACCCGACCGTGGGCGGGCTGCTGCACTGGGCGCCGCTCGGCCACACCGGGCACGCGCGCCGGTTCGCGGCCGTCGCGGGGGCGATCGCCGAGCGGCGCTTCGACCGGTTCGTCGTGGACGTATCGGTCGAGGTGGCGCTGCTCGTCCGGCTGCTCGGCGTGGCCACGGTCGTGGTCACCCAGCCCGGCGACCGCGGCGACGCCCCGCACCGGCTCGCCTACGCGTCGGCGACCCGGGTGCTGGCGCCGTGGCCCGCGGGCGTGCACAACTCCCCCGCCGCGCCCACGCTGGTCGAGGTCGGTGGCATCTCGCGCTTCGACGGCCGTACGCGGGAAGTCGAACCGACCCCCGGCACAGTGCTGGTGCTGGGCGGGGGCGTGGCCGAACGCGACCTCGACGCCGCCGCCGCGGCCACCCCGGGCACCCGCTGGCAGCACGCCGGCAGCTCGGCCCGGACCTGGCTCGCCGACCCCTGGGACGCCCTGCAGCGGGCCGAGGTCGTGGTGGCGGCGGCCGGGCAGAACAGCGTGGCCGACCTGGCCGCGGCCGGCGCCCGCGCGGTGATCGTGCCGCAGCCACGCCCGTTCGACGAGCAGGTCGCCACCGGGCGCATCCTCACCGCACGCCGGCTCGCCGTCGTGGCGCCCGCGTGGCCCGGCACCGACGCGTGGCCCGCCCTGCTCGACCAGGCCCGCAACCTACGCCCCGACTGGTCACAGTGGGGCGTCACCGGCGCCGCCCGCCGCGCCGCCGACGCGATCGCGCAGGTGGGCGCGTGACCGCCGTCATCACCCTCTGCTCCGCGGCCCGGCTCGACCACGTGCGCCGGCAGCAGCGCCTGCTGACCACCGAGCCCGTACGCCGGATCGTGGTGTGGCTCGACGCCGACGCGCCACCGCCCTTCCCGGGTGCCGAGGTCGTGCACGTCCCGCCGGGCCGGCACGGCATGCTGCTGGCCGCCGGTCGCAACCGGGGCGCCCTCGCCGCCGCCGACGCCGACCTGCTCGTCTTCCTCGACGCCGACTGCCTGCCCGGCCCCGAGCTCTTCACCCGTTACCGCTCGGCGGCCGACGCGCATCCGGACGCCCTGCTCTGCGGGCCGGTCACCTATCTGCCCGAGGGCGTACGCCCGGAGCACGCGGACGCGCTGCCGCCGCTGACCGCACCGCACGCGGCCCGCCCGGCCCCGCCCGCGGGCGAGAACGTGGTGGCCGGCCCGGACGACTACCGGCTGTTTTGGTCGCTCTCGTTCGCCGTGACGGCTAAGACCTGGAGCGTGCTCGGCGGCTTCGACGAGGCGTACGAGGGCTATGGCGGCGAGGACACCGATCTCGCCTGGACCGCGCGGCAGGCCGGCGTCCCGCTGGTCTGGACCGGCGGCGCGCACGCCTACCACCAGCACCACCCGACCTCGTCCCCGCCGTGGCAGCACCTCGACGACATCCTGCGCAACGGCCGCCTCTTCGCCGACCGGTGGGGCTTCTGGCCGATGCGGGGCTGGCTCGACGCGTTCGCCGAGGCCGGCGCCATCAAGCACACAGCGGCCGGATGGGAAAGAACCCAGGCCCCACGGAGGCTATCCTCCCGGCCATGAGCAGACGTTTGATCGCCGTCGGGGCGAGTCTGGTGCTGGGCGCCGCCGCGCTCGTCGCGGTCGACTCGTGGCACGACCGGCGGATCGAGCGGTGCGATCGGGAAAGCGCCCGGCTGGCCGGGATCGACCTGCTCGGCCAGGGGCCGGACGGGTTCCGGCCCGACCCGCCGGCTTCCGGCTGCGACGTGGACCGAGCCGTCGCGTACGCGACCCGCCAGTTCATCGCCGTCGGCGGCCCCGGCGTCGACCGGCTCGACGGGCGCTCGACGGCCACGGTCGACCGGGCGGCGGTCACCGCCTTCTACCGCCGGGCCCTCGAGGATGCCGCCTGGCGGATCTCCGACCGGGTGCCGGAGCCGGGCCCGAACGCGGCCGCCCTGTGCGCGAGCAAGCCACAGACGTACGTGAACGTGTCGTTCCCGGCCGAGGGCCTCTACGAGGTCTTCCTGGCCGACCACGAGGACGCGGGCGCCCGCTGCACCTAAGCATCGATGACTGTAGACATCTGCCCACTGGGCGGGACACAGTGAGGGGCATGGCCAAGTCGAGTCGGCGTGCTTTCTTGTCCGTGACCGCGGCTGCCGCGGCCGCACCGCTGGTGGCCGGGGAGGCCCGGGCCGGCGGGGTTGCTCCCAGCCGGGAGTTGCGCGCGATCCTGCGAGAGATCGACCCGAGGCGGATCGAGGCGATCGTCCGCAAGCTGGTGTCGTTCGGCACCCGGCACACGCTGTCCAGCCAGGACGATCCCGTACGGGGAATCGGGGCTGCCCGGGATTGGATCTTCGCCGAGTTGCAGCGCTATGCCGCGACGTCGAACCAGAGGATGACCGTGGAGCTGCAGTCGTTCGTGCAGCCGGTGTCGCCGCGGGTGCCCGTGCCGACCACCATCACCAATGTGATCGCGACCCTGCGGGGCAGCGTCACCCCCGAGCGGACGTACGTGGTCACCGGGCACTACGACTCGCGGGTGACCGACGTGATGGACGCGGTGAAGGACGCGCCGGGGGCGGACGACGACGCCTCGGGGGTGGCCGTGGCGATGGAGCTGGCCCGGGTGATGGCGACCCGGCGGCCCGAGGCGACGATCGTCTTCGCCGCGGTGGCCGGGGAGGAGCAGGGACTCTACGGCTCCGATCACATGGCGCAGGTCTATCGCGACCGCGGCACCGACATCCAGGCCATGTTCAGCAACGACATCGTGGGCACGGGCGACGCGCACGACGGCACCCGGCCCGCCAACCGCACCGTACGGCTTTTCGTGGAGGGCGTGCCGACCTCGGAGACCGCGGCCGAGGCGACCACCCGCAAGAGCGTGGGTGGCGAGAATGACGGGCCGTCGCGGCAGCTGGGGCGGTTCGTCAAGGACGTCGAGCCCGAGGGCACCGACGTGCGGGTGATCTGGCGCCGGGACCGTTACCTGCGCGGCAGCGACCACATCTCGTTCCTGCTGCGGGGCTATCCGGCGGCCCGGTTCACCGAGCCGCGCGAGAATTTCGCCCACGAGCACCAGGACGTACGGGTGGAGAACGGCATCCAGTACGGCGATCTGATCGAGTTCTGCGACTTCGACTACATCGCGCGGGTGGCCCGAGTCAACGCGGCGGTGCTGTGGTCGCTGGCCGAGGCGCCGGGCACGCCGCGGGGCGTGGTCATCGACACGACGCAGCTGACCAACGAGACGACCCTGCGCTGGGAGCTGGGCACCGAACCGGATCTGGCCGGCTACGAGGTCGTGTGGCGGGAGACGACCGCGCCCGACTGGGAACATTCGCGGGCGGTCGGGAAGGTGACGACGGTGACGATCGACCTGTCGAAGGACAACGTGTTCTTCGGCGTACGGGCGCTGGACAAAGACGGACACCGCAGCCCGGTGGCGGCACCTAAGCCGTCCAGCTGAGACCCTGAGTGGTCTTCCGGTGCCACGATGGGATCATGACGCTCGATCACACGGTCCGGCTGCGCTTCGGGGACAAGTCGCGCGCGGCGGAGACACACACCAACCTCTCCGCCGTACGTCTCGACGGGCCCGTGCTGTGGATCGCGGGCGACGAGACCGCGACCGTGGAGCGGCTGGTCGCCGACAACCCGGACGCGCCGACCGAGTTCGGGGCCGAGACCACTTATCGGCTCGGCGATTTCATCAGCCTGCCCGGCACCGACATCGAGGAGGAGGCCGACGTCGAGGGGCTGGCCCGCACCGGCCGTTTCCTGTGGGCGATCGGCTCGCACAGCCTGCGCCGCAAGCAGATCAAGGACCGGCACGAGGGCGAGAAGGCGCTGCGCCGGCTGGCCCGGATCGAGGGTCAGGAAAACCGCCAGATCCTCGTACGCCTCCCGATCGCCGACGTCGACGGGCTGCCCACGCCCGTACGGGAGATCGAGATCGACGGCGAGCGGCACCTCGCGGCGGCCCTGGGCGGCAAGGACGACCTGCGGCACCTGCTGCGCAAGGACGACCACCTGGCGCCGTTCCTGCCCATCCCCGGCAAGGACAACGGGCTCGACATCGAGGGCATCGCGGTCAGCGGCGACCGGGTCTATCTGGGGTTGCGCGGTCCGGTGCTGCGGGGCTGGGCCTTCGTGCTCGAACTGCGGCCCTACATCGACCCGGACGAGCCCGACCGGCTGCGCCTGCACGAGTTCGACGACGGCTTCACCTATCGCAAGCACGTGCTCAAGCTCGACGGCCTGGGCGTGCGCGACCTGTGCCCCGACGGCGAGGACCTGCTGATCCTGGCCGGCCCGACGATGGACCTGGACGGGCCGGTGCGGGTCTATCGCTGGCACGGCGCCTGCCGCTCCGAGCAGCCGACGATCGTGCGGGGCGACCTGATCAGCCGGGTGCTGGAGCTGACCTTCGGCGAGGGCGACGACCACGCCGAAGGCCTGAGCAACTACGGCGACGGCCGCCTGCTCATCGTCTATGACAGCCCGGCCGCCGTGCGCCTGACCGAGGACGACGCCGTCATCGCCGACGTCGTCCGGCTGCCGTCCTGACGTGTTGGTCGCCTCATTCGCGGGCGGCCAGCAGGGTCACCGGGGCCCGGCGGGTGGCCGACCATGAGGTGATCAGGCTGGTCAGGCCGGTGACGGTCAGGGCCACCAGCACGACCCCGCCCACGAGCGTCCAGGGTATGTCGAGGTTGGCCGTGCCGGTGACGGCCGACGTGGTGGCCAGCACCGCGATGAAGGCGCCGCCCGCCGCGAGGGCCCCCAGCACCAGGCCCGCGCCGGTGACCGCGTACGCCTCCAGCAGCGCCGCCCGGATCACCTGGCCGCGGGTCAGGCCGGTCACCCGCGCCTCGGCGAACTCGCGCCGCCGGGTGGCCGCGCCGATCACGATCGCGTTGACCACGCCGATCAGGGCGTAGAGCCCGCCCAGGCCGAGCACGATCAGCATGACCTTGCGGTTGGTGTCGTCGCGGGTGGCGGCGTCGGCGCGCAGCCAGTCGTCCAGGTCGGACACCGGACCCGTGCGGGCGAGCGCGGCCCGCACGGCGGCGCGGTCGGCGCCGGGCTCGAGCGCCACGAACGACACTGCGGACGCCTCGGCCAGTTGCGCCTCGGGCACCAGGCCACGCGGCAGCAGCAGGCTGGCCCCGCCGCTCAGCGCGGCCGGCACCGAACCCGTCACCGGCAGCTCCCCCAGGTCGCCGCCGGGCAGGCGCAGCCGGACGGGCCCGACGCGGGGCACGTCACCACCGGGCCCGGCCACCGCGGTCCGGCCGGCGAGCGTCACCGGGGTGCCGTGGATTGCCGAATACGCCGCCGGGTCGACCACCAGCACCGAGGCGCCCACGACCTCCTCATATTCGCCCTCGCCGTAGGTCACCTCGCCGGGCAGGGCCAGCTCGGTCGACACCGCGGCCACGCCCGGCACCGCGCCGGCCGGGCCGCGGCCCTCGACCACGAAGTCGGCGTGGGTGGTCCGCTTCAGCTCGTCGACGCCGCTGGCCGTGAACGACACCCCGGCCGCGGTGTTGCCGACCACCAGGGCGACCAGCACGATCAGCGGGGCCGCGACCGAGGCCGAGCGGCGGCGCGCGTCGCGGACACTGGCCCGGGCCAGCGAGCCCAGCACCCCGCCGCCGACCGGCATCAGCCGGGCGATCAGCGGCACCAGCAGCGGCGCGAACGCCACCACGGCCACCGAGGCCGGCATGGCCACGTTCATCGCCATCGCCACGCCGCCGGACGGGCCGCCGTGCGGGGCCACGATCATCAGCGCCAGCGCGCCCCCGAGGAAGATCAGGCCCGCGATCCAGCGCCCGGCCGTCATCACCCGGGCCGCCGGGCCGCTCTCGCGCAGCGCCTCGAGCGGCCGCACCCGGGCCGCCCGACGCGCGGCGACCAGCACCCCGGCCACCGCGAGCAGGATGCCCGTGCCGAACGAGACGCCGAGGATCCACATGCGCCACTGGCCGGTGAAGCCCTCGGGCACGAACTCGAACCGCCGCATCAGCCACGCTTGCAGGGCCATCACCTGCAGCCCGGCCGGGATGCCGAGGCCCGCCCCGGCCAGGCCGAGCAGCAGCGCCTCGCCCAGCAGCAGGCGCCGCACGTGGCCGCGGCCGCCGCCGACCAGGCGCAGCAGGGCCAGGTCACGCCGGCGCTGATCGACGGTGAAGGCGAACGTGGAGCTGATCACGAAGCCGGCCAGGAACACCGCCCCGCCGAGCACCACGCCCAGCATCGACACCGCCGCGGTGGCGCCGTCGGAGATCTGCATCCGCTCGGCCTCGCTCACCCCGGGCGGCGGGTCGAAGGTGGCCGCCGAGATGAGCAGCAGCAACGAGGATTGCACCAGCGCCACCCCGAGGGCGACCGACAGCAACGCGCCGACGAACAGCGTCCAGCGCTCGGCCAGGCCGGCCCGGCTCATCCCCAGCATGTCAGCGCTCCCATTCGGCGAGACGGTCGGCGACCTGGTGGGCGGTCGCGCCGGCGAGCATGTCGACCACCCGGCCGTCCCGCAGGAAGACCACCGAGTCGGCGCGGGCCGCCGCGCCCGGGTCGTGGGTGACCATCACGATGCTCTGCCCGGCGTCGGCCATGGCCCGCATCAGGTCGAGCACCGTGCGGGCGGCGGTGGAGTCGAGCGCGCCGGTGGGCTCGTCGGCGAACAGCACCTCGGGCCGGGTCACCATGGCCCGCGCGATCGCCACGCGCTGCTGCTGGCCGCCGGAGAGCTCGCGCGGCTTGTGCCGGGCGCGGTCGGCCAGGCCCACCGCGTCGAGGGTGGCGCGCACGTCGGCCCGGCGCGGGCGCTGCCCGGCGAGCCGCAGCGGGAGCGCGACGTTCTGCTCGGCGGTGAGCGCGCCGATCAGGTTGAAGCTCTGGAAGACGAACCCGATACGGGTGCGGCGCAGGGCGGTCAGCTCGGCGTCGCTCGCCGCGGTGAGGTCGGCGTCGCCCAGCAGCACCCGGCCGGAGTCGACCTTCTCGAGCCCGGCCGCGCAATGCAGGAGCGTCGACTTGCCCGAGCCCGAGGGACCCATCACCGCGGTCCAGCCGCCGCGCGGGAACTCGAGGGTCACGTCGTCGACCGCGTGGACGGCCGCCGCGCCACGACCGAAGACCCGGCTCACGCCGTACAGGGAAATGGCATTGCTTGTGGTGGTCAGCGTCGTCGTCATGAGGAAAACGCTATGCAGGAGCGGCCCCGAAGTCCCTACGGCCAGCACCCCAACCTGGGTAGTGCTAGGCCCATTAGGGGGGTGGGGTTGAGTGCCGCTACTCAGGCTCGGGCGGGCGCTGATTCATAGGTTCTTACCCATGACGAAGCGACGGAAGATGGTCTGGACGGCGGCGATCCTGGCGGCGGCGGTGGCGGGCGCGGGGGTGGGCACGGCGGTGTGGGCCGATCCGCTCAAGCTCCCGGGCAGCCACACGGTCGAGGTGTACGCGCAGGACGACGAGCTCACGGGCGAGACGCAGCAGGACCCCGGGCTGTTCCGGATGTGCGACGCCGACACCTATTACGCCGAGGAGGGCGACCGGAAGCTGTGCATCGTGCTCAGCGGCCCGCTCGGCGAGGTCGAGGCGCAACGCAAGGACGGCAAGGTGACCGTGGCCGCGGGCGACGTGGCCGGGCTCAAGCGGATCGCCGCCGCGAACCCCGGCGCCACCACCCTCGTGCTGATGGGCAGCGGGCCGTCGGCGCGGATCCCGGTCACCAGCCTGACCGAGGGGCAGAACGTGACCGTGACCGCCCTCAATTAGCGGGCCGCCACCCCAGCGCCGGGCCGAGGTGGGTGGCGATGTCGGTGAGGATCTGCACGTAGTCGGCGTGCTCGAAGCTGAACGGCAGCGCGAACGCCACCTCGTCGATCTCGCGATAGGCCGCGTGCGCGTGCAGCCGGTCGGCGATCTCGGCCGACGAGCCGAGCAGGTCGGGCGAGAAGAGCATCCGGGCCGGGCCCTGCGGTTCCCTGGTACGGGGGGTGCGCTTCTCGACGTACGCGGAGTATTTGGCCTTCTGCTCGGACGACGCCGAATCGGTGGGGATGACGACCAGGCCCTGGGACACCCGGGCCTGCTCGCCCGCCGGATGGTGCTTGCGGAACGCCCGCACGTGCGACAGCTGGATCTCGGCGAAGTCCTCCGCCTCCTCGGCCTTGACCACGCTGCTGGTCAGGAAGTTCATGCCGTGCTCGCCGGCCCACTGGGCGGAGCGCAGGCTGGCCCCGCCGTACCACATGCGGGCGGCCAGGCCCGGCGAGTGCGGCTCGACCCGGCTCGAGAAGACCTCGACCACGCCCTGGGCGCCGCTGAAATCGGTGACCTGCTCGCCCCGGACGTGACTGAGCAGCCGCTCGACCCGCCGATAGCTGAAATCCTCGGCGCCGGCGGTGTCCGGATAGAGCGCCTCCTTGACCGTCTCCCAGTTCATCGGCGGGCCGACGCTGACGCCCGGGTTGATCCGGCCGCCCGAGAGCACGTCGACGGTGGCCAGATCCTCGGCCAGGCGCAGCGGATTCTCCCAGCCGAGCGGGATCACGGCCGTGCCCAGCTCGATGCGGGACGTACGTTGCGAGGCCGCGGCCAGCACGGCGATCGGCGACGAGATGCCGTACTGCAGGTGGCGGTGCCGCAGCCAGGCGCTGTCGAAGCCCAGCTCCTCGCCCAGCTTGATGACCTCGAGGGTGGACTCGTGGCCGGGCCGCGGGTCGTCCCCGTCGAACAGGCCGATCGTCAGGAAGCCGAGCTTGCGCAGTGGTCGCGACGTCATGCGTTCCAGAGTAGGACGCATGATCGTGCGCACGTCGTTTCGCGTCCCGTCGGGCGATCGGGGTCGACCTCTGGCGCTCGGTCGACCAGTCCGGCAACGATCCGGCCCGCACGCTGGCCAACGCCGCCGCCGAGGGGGTCACCGTCGAGCTGATCACGGCCGACCTGCGGACCCTGCCGATCGCCACCGGGTCGGTCGACGTGGTGCTGAGCAGCCTGGCCATCCACAACATCCCCGACGACGCCGGACGCACGGCCGCGATCGCCGAGGCCGCCCGGATTCTGCGCCCCGGCGGGCGGCTGCTCATCGTGGATTTCCGGCACGCACCGGCGTACGGGAAGCAGTTGATCGGTCTTGGCCTGACCGACGTCGCGGTGCGCGATCTGGGCCCGCGCTTCTGGTACGGCGGGCCCTGGGGCCGCGCGAGCGCGGTGACGGCGACCGGCCCCCGATAGGGTCGATCCGTGAAGAACGAGGGAAGTGCCCTGGTCAGTGGGGCCTCGCGTGGCCTCGGTGCGCACATCTGCCGGCGGCTCGCCGCGGACGGGTGGCCGGTCGCGGTCAACTACCGTTCCGACGCGGACGGGGCGGCCAAGGTGGTGGCCGACATCGAGGCCGCGGGCGGGACGGCAGCCGCGTTCCAGGCCGACGTCACCGACGAGCACGAGGTGCGCCGGCTGGTCGCCGAGGTGGTGCAGACCCTGGCCCCCGTACGGGTGGTGGTCGCCAACGCCACCGGCCCGCAACCGGCGTCGCGGGCCGAGGACACGACGTGGCAGCAGCATCTCGACCAGCTCACGTTCTTCGTGAAGAGCCCGACCCTGCTGCTGCACGAAACCCTCCCCCACATGCGCCGTCTCGGCGGCGGCCGGTTCATCCACATCGGCTCCGAGATGGTGGGGCGGGCACTGCCCGGCTTCTCGGCCTACAACGCGGCCAAAGGCGCCCAACTGGTGCTGGCCCGCACGTGGGCCCGCGAACTAGGGCCCGACAACGTCACCGTCAACGTGGTCGCCCCCGGCTGGATCCCGGTCGAACGCCACGGCGACCTGACCGAGGACGACACCCGCGACTACGTGGCCGGCCTCCCGCTGGGCCGCCTCGGCACCCCGCAGGACATCGCCGACGTGGTCGCCTTCGTGGCCTCCGACGCATCCCGCTTCATCACCGGCGAACGCATCCACGTCAACGGCGGCTACACCATCGATTAACCCGCTGATCTGCGGAAATGTTGATCACGGTGGTGGCCGACTACGGGTCGGGGATCTGGCCTTTGCCGAGGTGCGGCAGCGGTTTGCCCGGTTGATGCCGCGGGCCGAGGTCCAGGCGGTGCCCGTGCCGGCGTTCGACACCGTGAGTGCCGGGTTCTGCGTGGCCAAGCTGGCCCTGACCGACGGGCCGGCCGACCGCGTCGTCTTCGCGAATGTCGCGCCGCGGGAGGATGAGGATGATCCGCGGCCGGACAACGCCGGTGAGCGGCTGGCGCGGCCCGGCTCGACTCGGGTGTGCTGCTCGTCGGGGTGGCGTCCGGCGCGAGCCCGTTGCGGCCGGGGTCGTGTCGTTCGCGCCGGGCAGTTCCGGGTGGGGGCGGCCGTTCTACGAGTTGTTGCTGCGGGGCGGCAACGCGGCCGACGCGCTGGGCCGCCCCCGTGCGGGCGCCCCGGTCGTCATCACCCCGCCGTAGACTGACGGGGATGAATCGGGCGTGGCTGGGTCAGTTCCTGCGGAGCCGGCGTGAGGCCCTCTCGCCGGTGGCGGCGGGGCTGCCGACGCGTGCCACGGGGCGCACGCCGGGGCTGCGGCGCGAGGAGGTGGCGCAGCTCGCGAGCATCTCGGCCACCTATTACGAACGCCTGGAGCAGGGTCGCGGGCCGCATCCGTCGGCCGCTGTGCTGGCGGCGATCTCGGCGGCGTTGCGGCTCACCGGTGACGAGCGGGCCCACCTGTTCCGGTTGGCCGGGCAGTCCGCGCCGGCCCCGGCCGAGCCGGAGCGGCCGGTCGAGGTCGATCCCGGGCTCGCGCACCTGCTGGACGCGGTTTCCGACACCACCCCGGCCTTCGTGACCGACGACCTGGGCACCGTGCTCGCGCAGAACTGGCTCAACGTCACGCTGTTCGGGCGGTTCGCCGGGCGGCCCGGCCTGGCCGGCAACCTGGTCTGGCACTGGTTCACCAGCCCCGCCTGGCGTGACCGGCTCGACCCGCCCGAGTCGCAGGAACAGACCGGCTACGCGTACGTGGCGGATCTGCGCGCCGTCCTCGCCGAGCACGGGCCCGGCGGCCGCGCCGAGCGGCTGGTCGAGCGGCTGACCGCAGCCAGCGGCGAGTTCCGGGCGATGTGGGAGCAGCACCCGGTGGCCACCCTGCACTGTGCGACCAAGGTGGTGCACGACGAGCGCGTCGGCCGGCTCGACCTCGACTGCGAGATCGTGATGAGCCCGGGCGCGCGGCAACGGATGCTGATGATGAAACCGGCGGCCGGCAGCCCGAGCGCCGACCGGATCGCGGCGCTGCACGCCCACCGGCCAGACCCGCACCATCAGGACGTGGTTGACGAGGCGAGCCGTCCCTAGCGTCCTTCGCATGCGTAACGTCATTCTCGTGCACGGCTTCTGGCACGGCAGCTGGTGCTGGAGCCCGATCACCGCTCGTCTCGCCGCGCGTGGCATCCCTTCGGTCGCCGTCGACCTCGATGGTCACGGCCTCGGGGCGCGGGCGCCGCGCTCCCGCTGGTCGGTTCCGTTCGACCCACAGACGTACGCCACCGAGCCGTCACCGGTCGCCGGCATCACCGCGTCGTCGGCCGCGGCGACGCTGATCGAGCAGGTCCGGACGATCGGTGGCGGCCGGCCGTGCGTCGTGGTGGCGCACAGCATGAGCGGGCCGGTGGTCACGCTGGCCGCGGAGCGGGAACCCGGCCTGTTCGCTCACATCCAGTACGTGTCGGCGTTCGCGCCGGTCAGCGGGCACGCCACCGCCGACTACATCGGGCTGCCGGAGAACGCCGGCGACCTGGTGGCCCCGCTGCTGGCCGCCGACCCGGCCGTGGTCGGCGCGCTCCGCATCCGGACGGACGACCACGCGGCCCTGCGTGAATGCTTCTACGGCGACGTCGAGCCGGCCCGGGCCGAGGCCGCGATCGCCTTGCTCAGCGTCGACGGCCCGATGGGCATCCCGGGTGAGGCGTTCCCGGTGACGCGGGCGCGGTTCGGGGCGGTGCCGCACAGCTATGTGATGTGCACCAGGGACAACGCCGTACGACCGGAGCTGCAGCGCCGGCTGATCCGCGAGCTCGACGCCGTGTCGGCCGCGCCCACGAAGGTCTTCGAGCTGGACTCGTCGCACTCGCCGTTCCTGTCGCGCCCGGACGAGCTGACGGACGCGATCGAGACGGTCGTTCTGCCCTAGGCAGCGCCGGGCGGGGAATGCCCCGCCCGGCGCAACCCGTCAGGCGCCGCGCAGGACGGCGCCGAAGCGGGACGTCACCGCGGCCACGGCGGCGTCCCTGGCGGCCAGGGTCTCCTCCGTGGTGAGGGTGCGGTCGGGCGCGCGGAAGGTCAGCTTGTAGGCGAGCGACTTCTTGTTCTCGCCGAGTTGCTCCGACTCGTACAGGTCGAACAGGGACACCGACTCGAGCAGGGTGCCCGCGCCGGAGGCCAGCACCGCGGAGACGTCGGCGGCGGGCACCGCGGCGTCGAGCACCAGGGCCACGTCGATCAGGGCGGGCGGGAACGACGAGATCGCCGGGGCCTGCGTGACCGGCGGCAGCGGCAGCACGTCCAGGTCGAGCTCCGCCACGCAGGTGCGCTTGGGCAGCTCGAACGCGGACACGACGGCCGGGTGCAGCTCGCCCGCGTGCCCGACGACCGCGCCGTCGACCGAGATCGCCGCGCAGCGGCCGGGGTGCCAGGGGGCCAGCTCGGCCGCGGCCACCGACACCCGGTCGGCGGTGACTCCGGCCGCCGACAGGGCGATCCGGGCCGCCTCGACGGCGTCGGCCCACGACGCGGCACGACCCGGGCCCCACCAGCCGGCGGGCTCGATCTCGCCGGTCAGCGCGACCGCGAGGTGCCACGGCTGCACGGGCACGATCTCGTTGGCCGCCGACCACTCGGTGGCGGTGGGCCGGCGGTCGACACCCATCGCGGGCGGGGCGGTCGAGGCCAGGCGGGGCAGGAACACCGTGCCCATCTCGAACAGGGCCACGTCGCGCTTGCCCCGGCCCAGGTTGCGGCGGAGCGTGCCGAGCAGCGTCGGCAGCAGCGACGTGCGCAGCAGCGGCTCCTGCTCGCTGAGCGGGTTGGTCAGCCGCACGGCGCTGCGCCGCGGGTCGTCGGCCGCATAGCCGAGCTGGTCGGCCGCGGCGGGCGCCACGAACGGATACGACAAAACCTCGACGTAGCCGTTCTCGGCCATCGCCCGGCCCACCGTGCGCCGGCGACGCTGGGCCGCGGTGAAGCCGCTGCCGCCGCGCGCGGGCGGCAGAAGCGAGGGGATGTCGTTGTAGCCGCCCAGCCGGGCCACCTCTTCGACCAGGTCGATCGGGGCCAGCAGGTCGGGCCGCCACGACGGCGGGGTGACCTCGAGCGGGCCGGCCCCGGTGACCTGGCAGCCGACCCGCGACAGCAGCGCGGTCACCTGCTCGGTGTCGTAGGCCAGGCCGATCCGCCGCGTCGGCAGGGCCGGGTCGAGCGTGATCGTCGCGGGGGCGGCCACGTGGTCGATGTCGAGCACCCGCTCGTCGACCGTGCCGCCGGCGTGCTCGGTCAGGATCCGCACCGCACGCTCGAGCGCGACCAGGGTGAGCTGCGGGTCGACGCCGCGTTCCCAGCGCTTGGCGGCCTCGCTGAACAGCTTGTGCCGGCGGGCCGTGCGGCCGACCATCACCGCGTCCCAGTGGGCCGCCTCGAGCAGCACGTCGACCGTGTCGGCCTGCCACTCGCTGGTCTCGCCGCCCATGACCGCGGCCAGCGAGATCGGGCCGGTGTCGTCGCAGATCACCATGTCTTCCGCGTCGAGCACCCGGGCCACGCCGTCGAGCGTGGTCAGCTTCTCGCCGGGCCGGGCGCGCCGCACGACCAGGCCGCCGTTGAGCCGGTTGAGGTCGAACACGTGCATCGGCTGGCCGAGCTCGAGCATCAGGTAGTTCGTGATGTCGACGGGCAGCGAGATCGTGCGGATGCCCGCGGCGACCAGGCGCTGCTGCATCCACGCCGGCGAGGGCGCACTGGGGTCGATGCCGCGCACGACCCGGGCCGAGAACCGGTCGCAGCCAACCGTGTCCTCGATTTTGACCTCATACGGGGCTTCTTCCGTCGCGCCCTGAAAGGACAGCGCAGCGGGGTCGGTGTAGGCCGCGTCGAACACGTAGGACAGCTCGCGGGCCAGGCCGCGCAGGCTCATCTCGTAGCCGCGGTCGGGCGTGATCTCGACCTCGACCAGCACGTCGGCCAGCCCCACCACGGGACGCGCGTCGTCGCCGGGCTTCGCGGCGCCCTCGCCGAGCACGATGATGCCGTCGTGATCGCCGCTCAGGCCCAGCTCGGCGGCCGAGCAGATCATGCCGTTCGAGTTCCGCCCGTACGTCTTCCGGGCGCCGATCTTGAAGCCGCCGGGGAGCTCGCCGCCGGGCAGGATGACGGCCACCAGGTCGCCCTCGGCGAAGTTGCGGGCGCCGCAGACGATCTCCTGCGGCTCCGACCGGCCGACGTCGACGGTGGTGAAGCGGATCGGCTTCTTGAACCCGGTCAGCTCCTCGATCGTGAGCACCCGGCCCACCACCAGCTCACCCCGTACGGTGGCGGCCTGGTCGACGATCGACTCGACCTCCATGCCGAGGTTGGTCAGGGCCTCGTCGAGCCGCTCGGCGGTGAGGCCCGCGGGCAGCTCGACGAATTCACGAAGCCAGGACAGTGAAGTCTTCATGTGCTCAGACCTCCATTCCGAAGTTGGCGGTGAACCGGACGTCGCCCTCGACCATGTCGCGCATGTCGCTGACGCCGTTGCGGAACATGAGGGTGCGCTCGACGCCCATGCCGAACGCGAAGCCCGAATAACGCTCGGGGTCGATGCCGCAGGCGGTCAGCACCCGCGGGTTGACCATGCCGCAGCCGCCCCACTCGACCCAGCGCGGGCCGTCGCGATGCTGGGCGAACCAGACGTCGAACTCGGCGCTCGGCTCGGTGAACGGGAAGTAGTGCGGGCGCCAGCGGGTGCGCGCGTCGGGGCCGAACATCGCCTTGGCGAAGTGGTCGAGCGTGCCGCGCAGGTGGGCCATCGTGATGCCCTCGTCGACGACCAGGCCCTCGATCTGGTGGAAGACCGGCGAGTGGGTGGCGTCGAGCTCGTCCGAGCGGTAGGCCCGGCCGGGGCTGACCACATAGATCGGTGGCTGCCTGGTGAGCATCGAGCGCACCTGACCGGGTGAGGTGTGCGTGCGCATGACCAGACCGGGCAGGTCGACGTAGAACGTGTCCATCGACCCGCGTACGGCGTTGTCGGGCCCGATGTTGAGGGCGTCGAAGTTGGCCCACTCCAGCTCGAGCTCGGGCCCCTCGACGATGTCGTAGCCCATGCCCGCGAACAGGTCGCCCATGTGCTCCATGAGCGTGGTCAGCGGGTGCCGCGCGCCGCGGGGGCGACGGTCCCAGGGCAGCGTGACGTCGACGCGCTCCTCGACCAGCACCCGGGCCGCGCGCTCGATCTCGAGCTCCTCCAGGCGGGAGTCGTACGCACCCTGGACGGACTGCCGGGCCAGGTTGACCCGCTTGCCGGCGTCGGACTTGGCGGCCGGCGGCAGCGAGCCGATCTCGCGGCGGGCCAGGGACACGGGGGCGCGATCGCCGAGGTGCGCGGACTTGAGCGCGGCCAGCTCGTCCAGGTCGGACGCGGCGTCGAAGGCCTTGCGGGCCTCGTCGACGGCGCCCTCGAGCGCGGCCGGGTCGAGCAGGGCGGCCTGCTTCGGGTCGTATGGATCGTTGCGGTAGGACATTGTCTCCCTCACGGTCATGCCGGACGGCATTCTACGGAGGCGCGGCTGGGCCGCAGCCCGCCGGTCAGGGAGACGAGGGTGTGTCAGACCCGCAGCCCGCGACCAGCGGGCCGGCTAAACAGCGTCATCGGGGTCTGCACGTCGTCGAGCATATCGCCTCACCCGGGCCGGACGGCGACGACCATGCCCGCGTGCGCCGGGATCGGCGAGTCCATGGCGGTCAGCGCGACCCCGGCCGCCTCCAGGGGGATCTCGGAGCCGACGAGGCGGCCCGGGTCGAGCCGGCCCCGCGCGACCAGGTCGAGCATCGGCGCGTAGTCGGCCGCGGCCATGCCGTGCGAGCCGACCACCTGCAGCTCGCGGGCCACCACCAGATCCCAGGGCAGCGGGGCACGGGCGTCGGCCCCGAGCATCAGGCCGACCTGCACGTGCCGGCCGCCGCGGCGCAGGGCACGCACCGAGGCCTCGGCGGTGGCGGCCGACCCGTACGCGTCGATCGCGATGTCGGCCTCCTCGTTGATCTCGTGGACGATCACGGCCCCGAGCGCGGCGGCCAGCGAGTTCGCCGCGGGTGACGGGTCGACGGCGAGCACGCGCATCTTGAGGGCGGTGGCGATCAGGATCGCCGACAGGCCCACGCCGCCGCAGCCGTAGACGGCGATCACGGCGTCGTCCCGTACGGGTCCGTGGCCGGTCAGGGCGCGGAAGGCGGTGGCGAACCGGCAGCCCAGGGAGGCCGCCTGCACGAAGTTGACGCTGTCGGGCAGGCGGACGAGGTTGGTGTCGGCCGCACGCACGACGACCCGCTCGGCGAACGAGCCCGCGTGGGTGAAGCCGGGCTGGGTCTGGTCGGGGCAGATCTGGGCCCGGCCCTCGGCGCAGAACTCGCAGGCGCCGCAGCCGTTGACGAAGGGCGCGGTCACCCGGTCGCCGATCTCGAAGTCCTTGACGGTCGGGCCG
Organism: Paractinoplanes lichenicola; assembly: GCF_016785085.1. GTDB lineage: Bacteria > Actinomycetota > Actinomycetes > Mycobacteriales > Micromonosporaceae > Actinoplanes > Actinoplanes lichenicola. The sequence goes on along the minus strand of NZ_JAENHO010000018.1, from coordinate 107,136 downwards.
GTGCTCACGACGACCCCGGCGAACTCGTGCCCCGGAACGTGCGGCAGCGGCACCGGGTCGTGGCCGCGCCAGGCGTGCCAGTCGGAACGGCAGATGCCGGTGGCCCGCACGTCGATCACGGCCCCGCCGGGCGGGCAGATCGGCTCGGGCACCTCGGCCACGCGCGGGGCGGCCCCGACGGCGTCGTAGACGATCGCCCGCATCAGCGCTGCGCCCGGGCCGACGAGTAGAGGCAGACGGCGGCGGCCGCGGCCAGGTTGAGGCTCTCGGCGCCGCCGTAGATCGGCACCCGCACCTGCCGGTCGGCCCCGTCGAGCAGGTCGTCGGGCAGGCCATGGGCCTCCGAGCCGAACAGCCACGCGGTCGGCTGCCGCAGGACGCCGTCGTCGGCCAGCGTGTCGAGGTCGTCCGCGCCGTAGCCGCTGGTGGCGAGCACCTGCAGGCCCGCCTCGCGCAGGGGGGTCACAACATCCAGAGGGGTTCGCACCACATCTACATGAAACAACGAGCCGGCCGACGCGCGGACGCATTTGCCGTTGTAGGGGTCCACCGCGTCCCCCGCGAAGATGACCGCCCCCGCTCCCGCGGCATCCGCCGTGCGCAGGACCGTCCCCGCGTTCCCGGGATCGCGGATCTCCGCCACCACCGCCACGAGCCGCGGCCGCTTGGCCAACGCATCCGTCAGCGACACATCCACCTGCTCGCACACGGCCACCAGACCCTGCGGCTGTACGGTGTCGGCCAGCCCCGCCAGAGCCTCGTCGTCGACGACCGACACCACGGGCGCGTGCGCAGCCAGATCGGCGTGCTTTTCGATGGCGTCGGCGGTCGCGAACAACTCGACCACCACCCCGCTCGCCAACGCCTCCCGCACCGCCTGCGGCCCCTCGGCCAAAAACCGGCCACTCTGATCGCGATCACGCCGGCGCTGCAGTTTCCGCGCGGCTACAACCCGAGGAGTGCGAGAAGTGAACGTCATCAACCGATCCAGGTTCTTGATCTTGATGTTGGATTTGGCTTTGGGGTCTCGCTTTTTGGGCGCAACCACTCACTCACGTCGCCCGGGCGGATTTCGCGTTCTGGACGCGCCAGCGGCCAGCGAAAGCCGCCCGGGTCCCCGCGGGAGCGACGGCCCGTACCCACCACCCCGCTGGGACAAAAAGCATTTGATCTTGCAGCTGTTGAATTTGATCTTGCCGGGAGGAGGCGCTAAAACACCGCAGGCGCCCCCCATTTCCGGGAGACGCCTGCGGAGAGACTTACTTATGCGGTTTGGGCAGCTGCGCCGCCCGTACCCTCAGCTGCAACAGCAGCCTTGGCCACCTCGACGATGGCCGCGAAGGCAGCCGCGTCGTTCACCGCGAGGTCGGCCAGGATCTTGCGGTCGACCTCGATCTCGGCCAGCCGCAGCCCCTGGATCAGGCGGTTGTAGGTCAGGCCGTTGGCCCGGGCGCCCGCGTTGATGCGCGTGATCCACAGCTGGCGGAAGTCGCCCTTGCGGTCACGGCGGTCGCGGTACGAGTACTGCATCGAGTGCAGCACCTGCTCCTTGGCCTTGCGGTACAGGCGGGAGCGCTGACCGCGATATCCGCTGGCGGTCTCCAGCAACGTGCGACGCTTCTTCTGGGCGTTGACTGCCCGCTTGACGCGTGCCATTTCGGTACTCCTAACAGGGGAACGTGTGTGGCGCGCGCGTCAGCGGCCCAGCAGCTTCTTAACTTGCTTGAGGTTCGACTCGTCGACAACCGTGGTGCCGGTCATGCGGCGGGTGACGTGCGACGACTTGCCCTCGAGCAGGTGGCGCTTGCCGGCCTTCTGTCGGACGATCTTGCCCGAACCCGTGACCTTCACCCGCTTGCCGGTGCCGGTGTGGGGCTTGAACTTAGGCACTTGGAGCCTCTTTCTGATCTTTCCGCACGTCAGGGGGCCCGTTGCGGCCCCCTACGCGCGGAAAAGCTGTCTACTCTGCGGTGGTTTCGGCAGCAGCCGCCGATGCCTCGGCGGGTGCTTCGCCTTCGCGCGGCTCGCGCCCCGGCTTGCCCGTCACCGCGGCCACGGCCGCGGCCTTGGTCGCCCGGTGCGGTGCGAGCACCATGATCATGTTTCGGCCGTCCTGCTTCGGACTGGCCTCCACGAATCCGAGCTCCGAGATCTCCTCGCTGAGCCTGCGCAGGAGCCGGAATCCCAGCTCGGGGCGGCTCTGCTCGCGACCGCGGAACATGATCGTCACCTTGACCTTGTCGCCCGCCTTGAGGAACCGCACTACGTGACCCTTCTTGGTCTCGTAGTCGTGCGGGTCGATCTTCGGGCGGAGCTTCATCTCCTTGATGACGGTCTGCTGCTGGTTGCGCCGTGCTTCGCGTGCCTTCAGTGCGCTCTCGTACTTGAACTTGCCGAAGTCCATGAGCTTGCACACCGGCGGCCGCGCCATGGGAGCAACCTCGACCAGGTCCAGATCGACGTCCGCGGCCAGCTGGAGGGCGCGCTCGAGCGGGACGATGCCCACCTGCTCACCCTCGGGGCCGACCAGTCGGACCTCACGTGCCCGGATCTGTTCGTTAACGCGTGGTTCGACGCTGATGGGGCCTCCTCAGAACGGTTACACATGCCAATGTCGGTCGGCCCCGTCGCCCCTTTGTTGCAGGGCCGGGAAAGCAGAAGACCCCGGCATGGGTATGCCAGGGCCCGCTCGACCGGTCATCGGCGCCCATGAGGACGCTCCCCGAGCGCTGGTTATTCCCCAGCGTTCAGGTGACCGGACCCGGCCCTCAAGGAAAGGGCGGCGGGTGGGAACCAGCGGGCTCCTCTTTCGCGCTTGCTCTCTTGCGAGAGGCAGGCGTGGTCGACGTTCCCTAGCCTACCAGGTGCTTGTTGTCACGCCTCCACCGCGGCCGAGTGCAGCTTTCGCAGGGTGCGCACACCCTCGACCGCGTAGTCCTTGTCGGCCGCCTGCAGCGCGTGGATCGAGACCTGTTCCTCGTCGTGCAGCTCGAGCTGGGCCCACGGCGAGTTGCGGTCGAAGCGCACGGCCCGCACCACCGACCACGGCAGCTCGTAGCCGCCGACGACGTTGCGGATGCGGATCTTCTCCTCGTCGGCGATCACGCGCGGGCGCAGGAACGCCAGCACGCCCATGCCGATGAGGACGCCGAGGCCGATCATGGCGGCCTGGTCACCGCGCTGGAACGAGCCCGAGTTGTCGAACCCGGCCGACCCCTTGAGGCCGAAGCTGAGCACGGTGAACAGGATCACCACGGCCACGGCGATCGGGATGGCGACCAGGCGGATCTTCTTGGGGCGATACGTGACCATCACAACCTGCAATTCGCGATATCGGTCACGAGGATAGCGCGGGCGCCCAGCTCGTAGAGCTCGTCCATCACCCGGTGCACATCCTTGCGGGGCACCATCGCCTGCACGGCCACCCAGCCCTCGCGGTGCAGCGGCGAGACGGTCGGCGACTCGATGCCCGGGGTGAGCGCGCCGGCGCTGTCGAGCAGATCGGCCCGTACGTCGTAGGCGAGCATCACGTAGGACCGGGCGACCAGCACGCCTTGCAGGCGGCGGGTCAGCTGGGCGACCCCGGCGGCTTCGGTGCCGCCGGCCGGGCCGATCAGGATGGCCGACGAGCGCAGCAGCGGCTCGCCGATCGTGACCAGGCCGGCCTGGCGCAGCGTGGCACCGGTCTCGACGACGTCGGCGATCAAATCGGCCACGCCCAGGCGGACGGCATTCTCGACCGCGCCGTCGAGCCGCACGACGTCGGCCTTGAGCTCGTGCTCGGCCAGATAGCGCTCGACCACGCCGGGGTAGGCCGTGGCGATGCGCCGCCCGCCGATCTCGTCGGCCGTGGTCAGCGAGCCGGCCGGGGCGGCCCAGCGGAACGTGGCGCCGCCGAAGTCGAGGTCGAGCATCTCGGTGGCCGGCACGCCGGAGTCGACGAGCAGGTCACGGCCGGTGATGCCGAGGTCGAGGTCGCCCGAGCCCACGTACGTCGCGATGTCACGCGGGCGCAGGTAGAAGAACTCGACGTTGTTGGCCTCGTCCCGGCAGAGCAGGTCTTTGGGGTCGGTGCGCTGGCGGTAACCGGCGTCGCGCAGCATCTGCGACGCGGGCTGGGACAGGGTCCCCTTGTTGGGGATGGCGATGCGCAGCATTACGGGCGTGCTCCTTCTCTTTCCACTGACGGGAGGCGAGGCGGCACGTCACAGATGTCGATACACGTCCTTCAGGTCGAGCCCGGTCGCGATCATCAGGACCTGAGCCTGGTAGAGCAGCTGAGAGATCTCCTCGGCGGCCCGCTCGGGGCCCTCGTGCTCGGCGGCCATCCAGGATTCGGCCGCCTCTTCGACGACCTTCTTCCCGATGAAGTGGACTCCGCGATCCAGCGCGGCGACGGTGGAGGAACCCGGGGTCCGCTCCGCCGCTTTCGCCTGGAGCTCGGCGAACAGCTCTTCGAACGTCTTCACGGCGGCCATTTTGCCAACTCGTCACGGGATGGCGACGAACGGCCCCAGCAGGTGAGACGTGTTCTAGGCTCCCGGACATGGTCAGCCGATTCACCCTTCTCACCACCGGCGGCGCCGTGCTCGCGCTCGCCGCCCTCGCGGGCTGCTCGCCCGTCGAGGAGAACGCCGCCCCCACCGCGTCGGCCAGTGCCTCCGCGGACGTTTGCCCTGCCGGCGCCCTTCCGACGAAGACCGCCGGCAAGTTGACGATCGGCACCGACACCCCGGCCTACGAGCCGTGGTTCTCCGACAACGACCCCAAGAACGGCAAGGGGTTCGAATCGGCCGTCGCGTACCAGGTCGCCCAGCGTCTGGGCTATTCGCCGGACAACGTGATCTGGACCTCTGTGACGTTCAACAACGCCGTGGCCCCGGGTCCGAAGGCGTTCGACTTCGACATCAACCAGTTCTCGATCACGCCCGAACGGCGTAACGCGGTGGACTTCTCGTCGCCCTACTACCTCGTACGGCAAACGGTGATCACCACGAAGGGCTCGAAGATCGCCGCCGCCAAGACGCTGGCCGACCTCAAGGAGGCCAAGCTCGGCGCGCAGGTCGGCACGACCAGCTATCAGGCCGTGACCGAGCTGATCAAGCCCAGCAACCAGCCGTCCGTGTTCAACAACAACGACGACGCCAAGGCGGCGCTGGTCAACGGCACCGTCGACGGCATCGTGGTGGACCTGCCGACCGCGTTCTACATGACCGCGGCCGAGCTCAAGGACGGCCTCATCGTCGGCCAGCTGCCGCAGGTGGGCGTGCCCGAGCAGTTCGGCTTGGTGCTCGACAAGGGCTCCGCGCTGACCAGCTGCGTCGGCACCGCGGTCGACCAGCTGCGCCAGGACGGCACGCTGGCCGTGCTCGAGAAGACGTGGCTGTCCGGTTCGGGCGGGGCCCCCGAGCTCCAGTGACCGCTCCTCATCAACCGAGCCGCACCCAGCTGGAACGGATCGCTTATCGCCGCAAGCGGGCGATCCGTTCCACGCTGATCGCCGCGTTCTCCACCGCCGTCGTCGGGCTGCTGCTCTATCTCGGGGTCACCGGCTCGCCGGGCTGGGCGCGGGTCAAGTCGTCGTTCCTCGACTGGGACATCGCCGTCAAGGCGCTGACCGGCCGCGACAACTACCCGTCGATCCTGTCCGGGCTGTGGCTCAACATCCGGCTGATGGTGATCTGCACGGCCTGCGCGCTCGCGCTCGGGCTGCTCATCGCGATCCTGCGCACCCTGCGCGGGCCGGTCACCTTCCCCGTACGGGCCCTGGCGACGACGTACACGTACTCGTTCCGGGGTCTGCCGCTGATCATCGTGATCTACCTGTTCGCGTTCGGCATCCCGGGTCTGCGGCTGCAGGGCACGCCGAGCGTCACGGTGCTCGGCGCGGCGGCCATCGTGGTCACCTACGGGGCGTACCTGGCCGAGGTGTTCCGGGCCGGCATCGAGTCGGTGCACCCGAGCCAGGTGGCGGCGGCCCGCTCGCTCGGGCTCAGCTATCGCCGCACCATGCGTCACGTGGTGCTGCCCCAGGCCATCCGGCGGGTCACGCCGCCGCTGCTCAACGACACCGTGGCCCTGCAGAAGGACGTCGGCCTGATCTCGCTGGCGGGCCCGATCGACGCGATCCGGGCCGCGCAGATCAACCAGGCGGGCACGGCCAACTTCACCCCGTACGTGGTGGCCGGCGTGCTCTTCGTGCTGCTGGCCCTGCCGCTGATCGGGGTCACCGACTGGGTGACGCTACGGGCCGCACGCCGGCAGAACGCGGGTAACTGATGCTGCTCTCCTGCACGGACGTCCGGAAGACGTTCGGCGCCAACGTGGTCCTCGACAACCTCAGCCTCGACGTGGCCGAGCACGAGGTGGTCGCGCTGATCGGCGCCTCCGGTTCGGGCAAGTCGACCCTGCTGCGCTGCGTCAACCTGCTCACCGAGATCGACGACGGGGTCGTGCGGCTGGACGGCGAGGACATCACCGATCCGCGGGTCGACCCCGACCTCGTACGGCAGAAGATCGGCCTGGTCTTTCAGTCGTACAACCTGTTCCCGCACATGACCGTTCTCGACAACATCACCCTGGCCCCCGTACGGGTGCACAAGCGCCCCGTCGCCGAGGCGCGCTCGCAGGCCATGGAGTGGCTGTCCCGGGTGGGCCTGGCGGACAAGTCGGGCAGCTATCCCGACCGGCTCTCGGGCGGGCAGCAGCAGCGTGTCGCGATCGTGCGGGCGCTGGTCAACAGTCCCCGGCTGCTGCTGCTCGACGAGGTCACGTCGGCGCTCGACCCGGAGCTGGTGGGCGAGGTGCTCACGATGATCCGCGAGCTCAAGGGCGAGGGCATGACGATGGTGCTGGCCACGCACGAGATGGGGTTCGCCCGGCAGGTGGCCGACCGGGTGGCCTTCCTCGACAAGGGGCGCGTCCTCGAGCAGGGGCCGCCGTCGCAGGTGCTGGGCGATCCGGCCGAGGCCCGCACGAGGCAGTTCCTGGCCCGGATCATCGAGGCGGGCCGTCTTTAAGGCCTAGCGGATCGAAGCTGGTGCATGACATGGTGTCACCGCGGGCACGGGGGTGAACCGCCGAAACACGGGGAGGCGGCCCTCTGCCCTGGAGAGGACCGTAATGCGCCGAATTCTGGCATTCTCCGGCTTCTTGGCCGCTCTCGTCACCGGGTCCCTGCTCGTCGCGCCGGCCGCCAACGCGGCCACCGGCCCGTCGTCGACCCGCATCGATTCCGTCGACCGTCGCCAGCAGGGCGACCGGGTTCTGGTCAACCTCAGCTACAACTGCCCGGCGGGGGCTCGCATTCAGCTCGTCGTGACCGTCACCGGGGCCAACGGCGACCGCATCGCGCAGGGCACCCGGCAGAAGCGGGTCGACTGCACGGGTGACTGGGCGGCCACCGAGATGCGGATCGACCGTGATCTCGCGGGCGCCATCTTCATCGTGGGCCTGGCCACCGCGCGTACGGTGCGCACGGTCTGCGACGACACGAGCTGCGAGACCATCCCGTTCGACGAGACCATCCGGATCAGCTGAGGAGGCTGCTGTGCGCCGACGTATCGCTCTTGCTTCCGCCCTGTCCGCCTTCGCCTTCGCGTCCCTCGGGGCGGCCCCGGCTCAGGCCGCCGCCGACGCCACCGTCAGCCCCATGTTCGCCTTCCGGGTCGCCCGGGGCGCCGCCGTCGACGTGTCGTACGGCATCACCTGCCCGGCCGGCTACAACGCGACCGTCACCGTCTCGCTCGACCAGGTTCGCAAGGACGGGCTGCGGGCCAGCGGCACGGTGACCGAGCAGCTGACCTGCGCCGGCACGGGCGTGCTGGAGATGGGCCGGGTCACCGCGCACATCAGCGGCGCCCCGTTCCAGGTCGGGAAGGCCTCGCTGGCCATCCTGGCGACCGGCTGCAACGACCAGGACTGCTTCGTCGTGCCGGTCAACCAGGAGATCCAGGTGCAGAACTAGCTCGGCTTGCTGATCTCGCGGAGGACGAGGGCCGCGTCGAGCACGGCGACCGTGCTCTGCCAGCCCTTGTCCTCCACCGAATCCTCCAGGCCGGCGCGATCCCGGGCCTGGCCCAGGCTCATCACGGTCAGCACGCCGTGCGCGACCGGGGTCTGCTCGTCGAGCGCGACCCGGGTCAGGCCCGCGGTCACCGAGTCACAGACGTATTTGAAGTGGTCGGTCTCGCCCTTGATGACCACGCCCAGGGCGACCACGGCATCACACTGGCGGGCCAGCGCCTGCGCCACGACCGGCAGCTCGACCGATCCCGCCACCCGCACCACCACGACGTCCTCGACGCCGCATTCCTCCGCCGCCGCCTGCGCCCGTTCGATCATGTGATCGACCAGGTCCGAGTGCCAGCGCGAGCCGACGATCCCGAGCCGCAGCCCGGCGGCGTCGACCGTCTCCAAATGCGGATCCCCGAAGCCGGCCATGTGTCCCCCTCTGTGAAAGTTCATCCTCACCCGTACCGGGCGGGAAAATCAGCCCAATGCTTCGAACAGGTGCCCCATGCGGTCACGTTTGGTTCGCAGGTAACGCACGTTTTCGGGGTGCAGGCGCACGGGCAGGGCCTCGCGACCGGTGATCGTCAGGCCGTAGCCCTCGAGCCCGGCCCGCTTGGCCGGGTTGTTGGTGAGCAGCCGCATCGAGCGCACACCCAGCTCGTAGAGGATCTGGGCGCCCGTGCCGTAGTCGCGGGCGTCGGCCGGCAGGCCCAGCTCGAGGTTCGCGTCGACGGTGTCGAAGCCGCGGTCCTGCAGCTGATAGGCCTGCAGCTTGTGCAGCAGGCCGATCCCCCGGCCCTCGTGCCCGCGCATGTAGAGCACGACGCCCCGGCCCGCCTCGGCCACCCGCTGCATGGCCGCGTCGAGCTGCGGGCCGCAGTCGCAGCGCTGCGAGCCGAAGACGTCGCCGGTCAGGCACTCGGAGTGGACCCGGACCAGCACGTCCTCGCCGTCGCCGAGCTCTCCGTAGACCAGCGCCACGTGCTCGCTGTCGTCGGTGTGCGAGCGGTAGCCGACCGCGGTGAACAGGCCGTGCTCGGTGGGCAGCCGGGTCTCGACCACCCGCTCGACCTGGGTCTCGCGGTGCCGGCGGTAGGCGATCAGCTCGGTGATGCTGATCAGCGCCAGGTCGTGCTCGATCGCGAACTTCTCGAGGTCGGGGCGGCGCTGCATGGTGCCGTCGTCGTTGACCATCTCGCACAGCACGCCGGCCGGCCGCAGCCCGGCCAGCACGGACAGGTCGATCGCGGCCTCGGTGTGGCCGGGGCGGCGCAGCACCCCGCCCGGCTTGGCCCGCAGCGGCACGACGTGGCCGGGGCGGGACAGATCCGAGGGCTTGGTCTCGGCCGAGGCCAGCAGGCGGATGGTGCGGGCCCGGTCGGCGGCCGAGATGCCGGTCGCGACACCCTCGCGGGCGTCGACCGTCACGGCGTACGCGGTGCCGCGGGCGTCCTGGTTGGTGTGGAACATGGGCGGGAGGTCGAGCCGGTCGGCCTCGTCCTCGGTGATCGGCACGCAGATGTAACCCGACGTGTAGCGGACCATGAAAGCGACCAGCTCCGGCGTGGCCTTCTCGGCCGCGAAGATCAGATCACCCTCGTTCTCGCGGTCCTCGTTGTCGACCACGATCACCGCGCGTCCGGCCGCGATGTCCGCGATCGCCCGCTCGACCTGCTCAAACATTGCGGCCTCCCAGCATCTTCTCCACGTACTTGGCGATCACGTCGACCTCGAGGTTCACCGGCTCGCCCGGCTGCTTGCTGCCCAGGACGGTCAGCTTGGAAGTAGTGGGGATCATCCCGATGCTGAACGTCTCGTCGTCAACGGCCATGACCGTGAGCGACACGCCGTCAACGGTGATCGAGCCCTTCTCGACCACGTATTTGGCCAGCTCGGCGGGGAGCGAGAAGCGCACGACCTCCCAGTCCGCGGCGGGCTCGCGACCGACGACCCGCGCCACGCCGTCGACGTGACCCTGCACCAGGTGACCGCCGAGACGGCTGCCCAGCGCGGCCGCCCGCTCCAGGTTGACCTGGCTGCCCACGTCGAGCGCGCCCAGCGACGAGCGGCGCAGCGTCTCGCCCATGACGTCGGCGGTGAAGACCCCGTCGACGTTGTCGATCACGGTGAGACAGACGCCGTTGACCGAGATCGAGTCGCCGTGCTTCGCGTCCTCGGTGACCAGGGGGCCCCGAACGGCCAGCACCGCGGAGTCGTCAGTGGTGTGCTCGAGGCGGACGATCTCGCCCAGCTCCTCGATGATGCCCGTGAACATCCGATCTCCTTCTTGGGCGCCTTGCCCTCGTGCCTCACGGCCCTTGCCTTACCGACTTGCCTGCCTTGCCGCCTTGCCCTACCCCACCCACACCCGATTTGCCCGTTTTGCGAGGATGTGCGCATCAGCTCTCCTTTTGCCGGAGCGATGCGGTGAAGCGCAGGTCGGGGCCGATCTGCGCGATGTCCTTGAGGTCGAGCTCGATGGCGTCGCCGATGGTGGCCACGCCCGCGTCGACCAGGGCCGCCTTGCCCGCGCCGAGCAGCTTGGGCGCCACATAGCCGATCACCTGGTCGACCAGGCCGGCCTCGAGGAACGCGCCGGCCAGCGTGGGGCCGCCCTCGAGCAGCACCGACCGGATGCCCCGGCCGAACAGGGCGGCCAGCAGCGCGTGCAGGTCGACGCGGCCGTCCGGGCCGGCGCCGAGCTCGCGCGTCGTGGCGATCCAGGTGGGAGCGGCGGCGTCCTTCACTCGCGCTTTCTCCGGCGTACGGCCCTCGGAGTCGACGACCACGCGGAGCGGCTGCTTGATGGCGAGCGTGCCGTCCTTGAGGTCACGCACGGTGAGCTGCGGGTCGTCGGCGATGACGGTACCGACGCCGGCCACGATCGCGTCGACCGTGCTGCGCAGCACGTGCACGTCCGAGCGGGCGGGGGCCGAGGTGATCCACTGGCTGGTGCCGTCCTCGGCGGCCGAGCGGCCGTCCAGCGTGGCCGCGAACTTCCAGGTCACGTACGGGCGGCCGCGGCGCACGGCGGTCAGCCAGGCCACGTTGCCCTCGGCGGCCTCCAGGCGGCGGACGCCGGTCTCGACCTGCAGCCCGGCCGCGCGCATCGTGACCGCGCCACCCGCCGCGACGGGCGTGGGGTCGTCGACGGCGATCACCACGCGGCGGATGCCCGCGTTGATCAGGGCGCGGCTGCAGGGGCCGGTGCGGCCGGTGTGGTTGCAGGGCTCGAGCGTGACGACGGCTGTGCCGCCCTGGGCCCGCTCGCCGGCCTGGGCCAGCGCGACGATCTCGGCGTGCGGGCCGCCGGCGTAGGCGTGGAAGCCCTCGCCGACGATCTCGCCATCGCTGTCGAGCAGGATGCAGCCGACCACCGGGTTGGGGCTGGTCGTGCCGAGGCCCCGGGCGGCCAGCGCGATCGCGCGGCGCATCGCCTCGTCCTCGGTCACCATCGCCGTCTTCCTCTCACAACGCGGTCGAATCACGCGCTGTGCAGTGGGAGGAAACGCCGGGAATCGGGCACAAGGGTACGCTTCGCGCACCCCGGACATGGCCAGGCCATGGTCCGATTCCGCGCGCTGTCTCCCATCCGGACTGTCTGATCGGGCTGCTGCCTGATCAACCGTCGGCCCTGGATTCTCACCAGGTCCACCGTGCGTCGTCGGGTGACGACGTCCGGGTCGCGGGCTTACCGATCACAAGATCGGATCACCGCCGGTTCGGAATTTCACCGAGTCCCGCCAGCGCGTGGTGGGTCAATCCCGAGTTTGACACGACAACGAAATTTTGACACCCCCGGGGCGAGGCATCTCACACCTTGGTCGACTCGACGGGGGTTGACCAGCGCTTTCAGCCCTCTTCGCCCTCGGCGCGGCGGCGGTCGATCGCCACATACGACCCGGGCTGCGACTTGGCCACCTTCTTCATCTCGGACGCCACGGCGATCACCACGCGCGGGTCGGTGAACCGGCGCCCGTCGCGCGTCGCCTGGGCCACGCCGATCGACAGCGTGACCAGGGCGGCGCGGTTCTTGTTGCCGCGGCGGTCGGGCACCTCGATGTAGCCCCGCTCGGCGTCGCGGGCGTCGTACAGCTGGTCGGCCGCCTGCTCGAAGTCGGTGACCGTGAGCTTGGTCAGCGGCAGCACCTGATCGGGGGTGCAGATGAAGACGAAGTCGTCGCCGCCGATGTGGCCCAGGAAGATCGAGGGCGGGCCGACCGTGGTGACCGCGCGGTGCAGGCTGCGGGCGAGCGCGGTGATGAACTCGTCGCCCCGGTCGAACCCGTACACGTCGTTGACGCTCTTGAACCGGTCGACGTCGATGTAGCCCACCGAGTATTCGCCGCCGAGCTTCATGCGGTCGGAGATCTCACGCCGAACCCGCGCGTTGCCGGGCAGGCCGGTCAGCGGCGAGACCTCGCGGAACTCCTTGTTGCGGCGCAGGGTCGAGGCCACGCGGGCGATCAGCTCGGCCGTGTCGAACGGCTTGACCAGATAGTCGTCGACCCCGGCGGTCAACCCGACCACCTTGTCGACGGTCATGCTCTTGGCGGTCAGCATGATCACCGGAAGGGCCGAGGTGAGCGGCTCGGCGCGCAGCCGGCGGGTCAGCTCGACGCCGTCCATGCGCGGCATCATCCAGTCGACCACGGCCAGGTCGGGCCGGTTGTTCTGCATCAGGTCGAGCGCGGCCTGGCCGTCGGGGGCGCGAATCACCTCGTAGCCGTGGACCTTGAGGTTGAACTCGACGAAGCTCGCGATGTCCTGATCGTCGTCGACGACCAGGATCAGATCGGGGCGGTCCTCGGGCTCGGGACCGAGCTCCTCCGGCTTGGGATCGGCGACCCCTGTGCTCATCCGGCTCCTCCCGCCAGTGCTCGCAGCTTACGAATGGCCTCGGCGGGATCCTGCGCCCCGTAGACCGCCGTGCCGGCCACAAAGGCGTCGGCGCCCGCCTCGGCCGCCTGCTCAATTGTGTCGGCCGCGATGCCGCCGTCCACCTCCAGGCGCACTTCGAGTTGCTCGGCATCGATGCGGCGGCGCACCTCGCGCACCTTGCCGAGCGTCTCGGGCAAGAATTTCTGACCGCCGAACCCGGCCTTGATCGTCATGATCAGCAGGGTGTCCACATGGGGCAGCAGGTCGAGATAGGGCTCGACGGGGGTGTCCCGGTCGATCGCCAGGCCGGCCTTGGCCCCCGCCGCACGCAGGGTTTTCGCCAGCGCCACGGGGTCGTCGGTGGCCTCGGCGTGGAAGGTGACGTTGTAGGCCCCGGCCTCGGCGTAACCCGGCGCCCAGCGCTCCGGATCGGTGATCATCAGATGCACGTCGAACGGGATGCTGGTCGCCTTGCGCAGACTCTGCACAACCGGGAGCCCGATTGTCAGATTGGGCACGAAGTGGTTGTCCATGACGTCGACATGCGCCCAGTCGGCCGACCCTTCGATGGCGTGCACCTCATCAGCCAAACGAGCAAAATCGGCGGCCAGGATGCTGGGGGCAATGATCAGTGATGGCTCCACGGGACGAAGTCTATGGCCTCCCTCTGCCCGCGCCCCTGCTTCCCTCCTTCACCCTCCCCTTCTTCCCTCTTCCGTCTCTCCCCTTCACCGCCTTTCCCTCTCCCTCCTCGTCCCCTTCCGCTTCGCCCTTCTTCCTTCCCGCTCTCTTCCGCTTCGCCCTTCTCCCCTCTCCCCGCCCTTTGCCCCTCCCCGCCCTCTTCCCCTTCCTCCTGCCTTCTTCCCCTCCGCCCCGGCCGCCTCCGCCTTCGGTTGCTCGCATTCCATGGACCGATCTCACTGTCGTTACCGATAGAGTGACGGCCCTTGACCGCTCGACTGGGGGAACCGCATGCGACGGTGGGCTGCCGCTGCGCTCGTGCTCGCCCTCGGCGGCTGTGCCGACCTGCCCGAGGGCGTCGACGGCGACCTCACCGGCGGCTGGCCCGCCCCGCCCGCGGCCCAGCAGTTCCGGCCCACGCCCGGCTGCCACCCCGACGTCGTCGAGGAGGGCACGATCGACAACTGGTCCCCGGTGGCCTGCGCCGGGCCGCACCTGACCGAGACGGCCGTGATCGCCGAGGTCGCGAACGGCTCACCCGGCAGCACCGCCTCGACCCATCGCGGCCAGGCGTTCCGGGAGTGCTCGAAGCGGGTCAACACGTTCCTCGGCGGCGACTGGCGCACCGGCTGGCTGGTGCTGCAGCCGGTGCTGCCGAGCCAGGCCGCGTGGCAGGGCGGCGCCCGGTGGTATCGCTGCGACCTCGTCGAGACCTCACCCGTCGACGGCGAGCTGGTTCGCCGGTCCGGCAGCCTCAAGGGGTCGCTCGGCGGCGCCGGCAAGATGCGGATGACCTGCGCCAACCCGAAGGTCGTGGACGAGCGGGTGACCGCGATGCACCCGGTGGCCTGCTCGGGCGCGCACACGTCGGAGTTCGCCGGGCTCTTCGTGAGCTCGCGCGCCACCGTGGCCGGCCTCACCCCGGGCGAGCTCGAGAGGGGCTGCGACGCGGCGATCGCCAAGTTCGCCGGCATCCCGAACGACGGGACCGTGCGCAACCGCGTGGGTTGGCTCGGCTTCCCGCCGGACGCGACGTCATGGAAGCTGGGCGACCGCGCGGTCCGCTGCTTCCTGTGGCTCAACGGCGAGCGGATGACCGGCTCCTACCGGAATGCCGGCACCCGCAAGCTCAAAATCCACTACATCTACCGCTAGGCCCCGCATCTACCGCTGGGCCCGCCGCGGCCCAGCTGCCGCAGACGCCGTGTCCGCGCCGGCCGTTGCTGCGTGCCGCGGTCAGCTCGTGCGGCGCAGGACGGCCAGGAACATCGCGTCGGTGCCGTGGCGGTGCGGCCAGAGCTGCACCGTCGGCCCCGAGCCGAGGCCCGGCATGCCCGGCGGCAGCAGCGGCCGCGCGTCCACGAAGTCGACCTCGACCCCGCTGCGGCGCGACCCCTCGGTCACGGTCACCTGGGTCTCGACCATATGGGGCGAGCACGTCACATAGGCCACCACGCCACCCGGCCGGACCGCCCGCAGGGCCGCCACCAGCAGTTCCCGCTGCAGCTTGGTCAGCGGCGGCAGGTCGGCGGGCTGACGGCGCCAGCGCGACTCGGGCCGCCGCCGCAGCGAGCCCAGCCCGGTGCACGGCGCGTCGACCAGCACCCGGTCGAACGACTCCTCCGGCAGGTCGGGATCGCGCCCGACGGACCGTCCGTCCATCGGCAGCACGGTCACCGGCATGCCCTCGGTGGCCTGCTCGACCAGGCGGGCCCGATGCTCGGCGACCTCGACGGCGGTCACCTCGGCCCCCCGGCTCGCGGCGATCGACCCGATCAGGCCCGTCTTGCCGCCCGGCCCGGCGCACAGGTCGAGCCAGCGCGTGTCCTGCCCCTCGATCGGCGCGGCCAGCAGCGCGGCCGCCACCAGCTGGGAGCCCTCGTCCTGCACGTGCGCGCGACCGCTCCGGATCGCGGCCAGCTCGCGCGGGGAGCCACCGTTGAGATAGACCGCGTACGGCGAGAACGCCCCCGGCACCCCACCGACCTCGTCGGCCAGATCGACCGCGTCGACCCGGCCCGGACGGGCGCACAGGTGCACCACGGGCGGCTGGTTGTCCTCGATCAGCAGCCGCGTGGTCTCGGCCAGATCGCCGCCCAACGCCTCGGAGAACGCCCGAATGATCCACTCGGGGTGGTTGTGGTGCACCGCGAGGTTGCCGACCGGGTCGGCCTCGTAGTCGGGCGCGAGCCTGTCGAGCCACTTCTCCAGCGGCGTCTCGGCGATCGTGCGCATCACCGCGTTCGCGAACCCGGAAGCCCCCGGCGCGACCGACCGCACCAGGTCGACGGTCTGGTTGACGGCGGCGTGCGCGGGCACGCGGGTGTGCAGCAGCTGATAGGCGCCCAGCCGCAGCGCGTCGCGGGCCGGCGGGTCGATCCGGGACACCTCGCGCCCGGCCGCGTCGGCCACGATCAGGTCGAGCGTGCCCAGCATGCGCAGCGTGCCGTAGGTCAGCTCGGTCGCGAACGCGGCATCCCGCCCGGCCAGCGCCATGCCCCGCAAGATCTCAGGCAACACCAGGTTCGCGTACGCGTCGTCGCGGTGCACAGCCGCAATGGCCTCGTACGCGGCCTGACGCGCCGGATCCGACGGCGGCCGCCCACCCCGAGGTGCCCGCCCCGAGCGCGCATCGCGGTCGTATCCCGGGCCCCCGGGCCGCCGTGGCCGCCCCGAACCGTGGGGCCGATCTGCCCTGTGCTCGGTCACTGGAGCTTCTCCCCCGGCTGGATGCGGAGCCCGCGGGCCCAGTCGGTCGCCGCCATCGGCTTCTTGCCCGCGGCCCGCACCTCGCCCAGCGCCACCGGCGTGGTCGCCGTGCCGACGAGCACCTGGGTCCGCTCGACGAGCAGGTCGCCGGGGGCCAGGTCGGGCCCGTTGGCCACCGGCTTGACCGGGCCGAGCTTGAGCCGGTCGTCGCGCAGGGTCGTCCACGCGCCCGGCGCCGGGGTGCACGCCCGGATCCGCCGATCGACGCCGAACGCGGGATCACTCCAGCGGATGCGCGCGTCGTCGACGGTCAGCTTCGGCGCGAGGGTGATGCCGTCGGCCGGCTGCGGATGCGCGCGGGCCGTGCCGGACTCGATCGCGTCGAGCACCGCCACGAGCAGGCCGGCGCCCTCGGTGGCGAGCCGCTCGAGCAGGTCACCGGAGGTGTCGGTGGGACGGATGTCCTCGGTCAGGGTGCCGTAGACCGGGCCGGTGTCGAGGCCGGCCTCGAGCTCGAACACGCTCGCGCCGGTCACCTCGTCGCCGTGCAGGACGGCATGCTGCACCGGAGCCGCGCCCCGCCACGCGGGCAGCAGCGAGAAGTGCAGGTTGACCCAGCCGTGCTTCGGGATCTCGAGCGCGCTCGGCGGCACCAGAGCCCCGTACGCCACCACGGGCACGCAGTCGGGCGCGAGCGAGCGCAGCCGCTCCTGGAACTCGGGCTCACGCGGCTTCTCGGGCGTGAGCACCTCGATGCCACGCTCGTCGGCCCACGCGGCGGCGGGCGAGCGCACGAGGCGGCGGCCCCGGCCGGCGGGCGCGTCGGGACGGGTGACGACGGCGAGCAGGTCGTGACCCGAGGCCGCGATCGCGTCGAGGCTGGGCACGGCGACGGCCGGCGTGCCGGCGAAGATCAGGCGCATCCCGGTCACCGCCCCAGACCGAAGAGGCCACGACCGTGCGGGCTCTCCTTGATCGTCGGCGGCTTGCCCGCGTCGTACCAGTCGGCGGCGCGGATCTGCTTCATCGCGTCCTTTCGCGAGGCGGCGTCGAGCCGGTCGAGGAACAGCACGCCGTCGAGGTGGTCGGTCTCGTGCTGGACGCAGCGCGCCATCAGCCCGGTGCCGACGATCTGGATCGGGTCGCCGTGCTCGTTGAACCCGGCAGCCACCACGTTCTGCCGGCGCTTCGTGTCGATGTAGATGCCCGGGATCGACAGGCAGCCCTCCGGCCCGTCCTGCTCCTCGTCGTCGGGGAACGACAGCTCCGGGTTGATGATGTGGCCCACGACGTCATCCACGTCGAACGCGAACAGGCGAAGGCCGACACCGATCTGCGGGGCGGCCAGGCCGGCGCCGCCCTCCTCCAGCATGCTGTCGGTCAGGTCCTTGACCAGGGTGCGCAGTTCCTTGTCGAAATCGACGACGGGATCGGCCGGAGTCCGGAGGACCGGATCGCCGAACAGACGGATGGACTGGACGGTCACGCGGGCAGACTCCTGACATCTCGGCTCGGCACTTGACTAGTCTACGGAGTGGCTCGGACCAGGCACGGCTCGCGTCACACCAGCCGCCCCCGGGGTGCCCGGCGTCACGACCGCACCCGGCGCCCCCGAGGTGTCCGGCGTCACGGCGACATCCGGCGCCGCCGACGTGACCTGCGTCCCCGACGGGCCCAGCGCCGCAGGTCCGCCCAGCGTCACCGGCAGCGCGGACCAGCCACGCAGGTTCATTCGCGGCCGGCGGGTGGGCGGCCCGGCCGGCGCCAGCTCGGGGAACCGTGTCAGCAGGGCCGGGAGCGTGATCTGCGCCTCCAGCCGGGCCAGCGGCGCACCCAGGCAGTAGTGGGCGCCCGCGCCGAACGACAACGGCGCGTTGCCCGGCCGGTCCGGATCGAAGACACCTGGATTGCCGAACCGCGCCGGATCCCGATTCGCCGCCCCGAGCAGCAGCACGAGTTCGGCGTCGGCCGGCACCTCCGTCCCGCCGATCACGGCCGGTCGTGACGTGTAACGCTCGGTCAGCTGCACCGGCGACTCGACCCGCAGAACCTCCTCCACGTACGCCGTCGCCAGCGCCGGATCGGCACGTAGGCGTTCCGCGAGCGCCGGGTGCTCGAGCAGCAACACGATGCCGTTGCCCAGCAGGTTGGTCGTCGTCTCGAAACCCGCCACCAGCAGCAACGCGAGGTTGCCGAGCAGCTCCGCGCCGGTCAGCTGCTCACCGCCGGCGTCGTGCGCCGCGGCCAGGGCGGTGACCAGGTCGTCTTCCGGCTGCTCGCGGCGCAGCGCGACGAGGTCGGTGAAATACGCCTCGAGCTCGAGCGCGGCCTCGTGCGCGAGCCGCCTGTCCTCCTCCGTCCAGCGCACCTCGAGCACTGCCGTGAGCGCCTCGGCCAGCCGCCGGAACCGCCCCCGATCGGCGGCGGGCACCCCGAGCAGGGCGGTGATCACCCCGATGGGCAGCGGGTAAGTCAGGTGGCTGACCAGGTCGACGACCCCGCTTTCGGCCCGCTCGGGCAGCGCCGCGATCGCCTCGTCGACCTGAGCCGTGATCACCTCGCGCAGGGCGCTCACCCGACGGGCGGTGAACACCCCGGCGGCGAGGCGGCGCATGCGGGTGTGCCGCGGCGGGTTGGTCCGCAGCATGGAGTCGGCGAACAGCGCGACCGCCCGGTTGTCACGCCAATCGGACCACTGACTGTCGAGGCGGCGCGCGTCGTAGGCCTCCATCGCCGGATCGCGCAGCACGGCGTCGACCTCGGCATAGCCGGAGACGAAGTAGTAACCGCGGCCCGCCCGCACGACGGGGCCGTGGTGATGAAGCGCCTCGTACGCCGGGACGGGGTCGTGATTCGCGCGCGGATCCAGCAGCATCGCGACCGCCGCGGCCGCATCCATCGGACCCCCGTGGGTGATCGTCACCACTGCGCTCTACCTCCCACGGTCCATCGAGGAACTGACGCCACCCACCGTAGGGAATAGGGGCCGGGTCCGCGTCAACCCGGGGTTCGACTTTCGCGTCGACCCGTGGGTTGACGACACGGCGACGCGATCCGGCAAGGATCTGGGAGCGACCAGGATTGTCGGAGGGGGCGGGCAGAATGTTCAGCGATGGCGACAAAGGGCGGACGCAGCGAACGGGTGCCGGCGGAACGGTTACCCGTGGCCCGCGTGTGCGTGGATGTGCCGCTGGCCCACCTCGACCGCCCGTTCGACTATCTGGTGCCCGCGGCCGACGACGAGGCGGCCCAACCGGGCGTGCGGGTGCGGGTGCGCTTCGCCGGCCAGCTGATCAGCGGCTTCCTGCTCGAGCGGGCGGAGTCCTCGCCCCACGGCGGCAAGCTGGCCTATCTCGACCGGGTGGTCTCCCCCGAGCGGGTCCTCGACCCCGAGATCGCGCAGGCGGCCCGGGCGGTGGCCGACCGCTACGCGGGCAATCTGTATGACGTCCTCCGTCTGGCCGTCCCCCCACGCCACGCCCGCGTCGAGGCCCAGCCCCCCAAAACGGGCACCGCCCCCGCGCCCACCTACGACACCCCGGACACGCCCGTCCCCGGCGGGGAATCAGCTCTCGCCGCCGGCACCGCTTCGACGGCGACCACCGAGCCGAGGACCGACCCCAACGGCAACACGCAAGCTGCCGCGGCCTTGGACGGCGAAGTCGGCACCACTGAGCCGGAGAGAGCCGGCCCTGTGGCCGGCGAGCAGGTCACCGACGAGCCGCTCAGTCGCTCCGACGCGGAGGGGCCGGGCGGCGGCGAGTCGGGCGCTAGTGGGCCGCGCGCGGGTGAGCCGGGCGGCGGCGAGTCGGATAGGGGATCTGCCGTAGCCGGGCCAGTCGCCGCGCTGGCAGCCGCCAATTCCGGCGCCACTGCACCTTCCGCCACCCGGACGACCGCCAGCGCCGCGCCCCCGGGTGTGAGCGGTGCCGACGGCCCCGCGGGAGGGGGCGGCCCGGCGGGAGGGGGCGGCCCCGCGGGAGGGGGCGGCCCCGCGGGGGGCGATGGTCGGTGGGGGCAGTACGTCGCTGGGCCTGCGTTTTTGCGGGCGTTGGCCGACGGGCGGAATGCTCGGGCCGTTTGGGGGGCGCTGCCGGGTGAGAATTGGGCGGCGCGCATTGCTGAGGCCGCCGAGGCGACCGTGCGGGGTGGGCGCGGTGTCGTGATCGTGGTGGCCGATGCGCGTGACCTCGAGCGGGTTGATCGGGCTCTTGGCGTGGTGCTCGGGCCGGGGCGGCACGTGGCGCTCAACGCTGCGCTGGGCCCGGGCGAGCGCTATCGGCGTTTCCTGAAGGCCAGCCGTCACCAGGTTCCGGTGGTGGTCGGCACCCGGGCCGCGATGTGGGCGCCGGTGGCCAAGCTCGGGCTGGTAGTGATTTGGGACGACGGTGACGATCTGCACGCCGAGCCCCGCTCGCCGTATCCGCACGCCCGCGAGGTGTTGCTGACCCGCGCCCAGCTGGCCGACTGCGCGGCGTTGGTGGGGGGCTTCGCTCGTACGGGCGAGGGGCAGCTGCTGCTCGAGACCGGCTGGGCCCGCGAGATCGGCGCCGCCCATGATGTGCTCCGCCTGCACGCGCCCGCGATCGCGCCCACCGGTGACGACCCGCAGATGGCCCGCGACCCGGCCGCCGCCACCGCCCGGCTGCCCAGCCTGGTCTGGGAAACAGCTCGGCAGGCCCTTAAAACGGGCGCGCCCGTGTTGGTTCAGGTGCCGCGGCGGGGCTATCTGCCGTCGATCGCCTGCAACGACTGCCGCACCCCGGCGCGCTGTCCACAGTGTTCGGGGCCGCTGGGGCTGCACGGGGCCCGCGAGGTTCCCACCTGTCACTGGTGCGGCCGCGCGGCCGCTGCCTACGCGTGTCCTGCCTGCGGTGGCCGGCGGTTGCGGGCCTCGATCACCGGCGCCAAACGGACGGCGGAGGAGTTGGGCCGGGCCTTCCCCGGTTCCCCCGTACGCACGTCGGGCCGCGACGAGATCCTCGACACAGTGCCGGGCGAGCCCGCCGTCGTGGTCGCGACGCCCGGGGCTGAGCCGGTGGCCGAGGGCGGCTACGGCGCGGTGCTCCTGCTGGACGCGTGGGCGCTGCTCACCCGCTCCGACCTGCGCGCGGCCGAGGAGACGATGCGCCGCTGGCTTAATGCGGCCGCCCTGGCCAAGCCCGCCCCGGCCGGTGGGCGTGTCGTCGTGGTGGCCGACGGCTCGCTGGCCACGGTGCAGGCGTTGATCCGCTGGGATCCGGCCTGGTTCGCCTCGCGTGAGCTGGCCGAGCGGCGCGAGCTGTCGTTCCCGCCGGCCTCCCGGATGGCCAGCCTCACCGGCAAGGCCGAGGCGGTGGCCGACTTCCTCAACATCGCCAAGCTGCCACCCGACACGGAGCTGCTGGGCCCTGTCCCCGCCGATGAGGAGCAGGAACGCATGCTGCTGCGGGTCCCCCGCTCCAAGCTGGCCCCGCTGGCACGAGCCCTGCACGAGGCGGCCGCGGTCCGAAGCGCCAAGAAGGCCCCGCTCGTCGTCCGCATCGAGATCGACCCGTCCGCCCTCTTCTAGCGGCCCGGCGAAGAGGGGGCGAGCTAGGCAGGGAAGGGCGAGCCAGGCAGGGAAAGGCGAGCCAGGCGGGGAAGAGGCTGGCGCGGAGCAGTGCTGGCGCGGAGCAGTGCTGGCGCGGAACAGGCCGCCGCAGACGAGAACCGGCGCGGAAGAGGCGCCGGAGGCATGGGCGGAGGTGCCTGGGCGGAAGAGGCACGGGAGGCCTGGGCGGAAGAGACACGGGGGGCTGGGTGAGGAGAAAGAACGGCGCCCCCGCGAATTCCGCGGGGGCGCCGGTGGAGCTTGTGATCAGGCGGCGGCGTTCTTCAGGTCCTGAGCGCGGTCCGTGTTTTCCCAGAGGAGCTCGGGGATCTCGCGGCCGAAGTGGCCGTAGGCGGCCGTCTGCTGATAGATCGGGCGCATCAGGTCGAGGTCGCGGATGATGGCGGCCGGGCGCAGGTCGAAGACGGCGTTGATGGCCTTCTCGATCCGGTCGACCGGCACGTTCTCGGTGCCGAACGTCTCGACGAACAGCGACACCGGGTGGGCCTTGCCGATCGCGTAGGCCACCTGGGTCTCGCAGCGCTCGGCCAAGCCGGCCGCCACGACGTTCTTGGCCACCCAGCGCATCGCGTACGCCGCCGAGCGGTCCACCTTGGACGGGTCCTTGCCGGAGAACGCGCCGCCACCGTGCCGGGCGTAGCCCCCGTACGTGTCGACGATGATCTTGCGGCCGGTGAGGCCGGCGTCGCCCATCGGGCCGCCGATCTCGAAGCGGCCGGTCGGGTTGACCAGCAGGCGGTAGCCCTCGGTGTCGAGCCCCAGGCCCTCCAGCTCGGGCGCGATCACGTGCTCGCGGATGTCGGGCGTGAGCAGCGACTCGAGCGAGATGTCGGCCGCGTGCTGCGACGAGACGACCACCGTGTCGAGGCGGACCGGCTTGAGGCCGTCGTACTCGATCGTGACCTGGGTCTTGCCGTCGGGCCGCAGGTAGGGAATCGTGCCGTCCTTGCGGGCGGCCGAGAGCCGGCGGGCCAGGCGGTGCGCGAGGGCGATCGGCAGCGGCATCAGCTCGGGGGTCTCCGAGCAGGCGAAGCCGAACATCATGCCCTGGTCGCCGGCGCCCTGGGCGTCGAGCACGTGCTCGCTGTCACCCTCGCGCAGCTCGAGCGCGCTGTCGACACCCTGGGCGATGTCGGGCGACTGCGAGCCGATCGACACGCTGACGCCGCAGGACGCGCCGTCGAAGCCCTTCTTCGACGAGTCGTATCCGATCTTCAGGATCGTGTCGCGCACGATGCTCGGGATGTCGGCGTAGGCCTGGGTGGTGACCTCGCCCGCCACATGCACCTGGCCGGTCGTGATCAAGGTTTCCACCGCGACCCGGCTGCGGGGGTCCTGCGCCAGCAGGGCGTCGAGAATGCCGTCGCTGATCTGGTCAGCGATCTTGTCCGGGTGGCCTTCCGTGACCGACTCGGAGGTGAACAGGCGGCGTGCCACGGTGCTCCTCAGATTTGTCGAATACAACGTAACGCGGAAGTGTAGCCACCGCGCCGGACCGGGGGCGTCCGGGTGCTACGCCGTCCCATCGTCTGCCACCTGGCGTTCCAGGAGCGTCACGACATGGTCATAAATCATATCGGCCACGTCGTCTTTCGGGAGTTCGGCATGGCTGGCCGCGCTTCCGTCGGCCCCCAGCAACGTGACCTCATTGTGGTCGGCGCCGAAGACGCGGTCCACTCCGACTTCGTTAACGACGATCAGGTCGGCGCGTTTCTTGATCAACTTGGCCCGCGCGTGTTCGATCGCGTCGTGTGTCTCGGCCGCGAACGCCACCAGGATTTGCCCGGGTCGTTTGCTCGCGCCCAGTTCGGCGGCGATGTCCGGGTTGGTCACCAGTGCGATCGGCGCCGGAATTCCGTCGTCGGTCTTCTTGATCTTTTCGGCGGCGAAGGTGGCCGGGCGGAAGTCCGCCGGTGCGGCCGACATCACCACCACATCGGCGTCGGCCGCGGCCTTCACGACCGCCACCCGCAGCTCCTCGGTCGTCCCGACGCGCACGATGTCCACCCCCGCGGGGTCGGGCAGCGTCACGTTGGCCGCGATCAGCGTCGTCCGCGCCCCCCGCGCCGCGGCCGCCTTGGCCAGCGCGTACCCCTGCTTGCCGGACGACCGGTTGCCGAGGAAACGCACCGGGTCGAGCGGCTCACGCGTGCCGCCCGCCGTCACCACCACGTGCCGCCCGGCCAGATCAAGATCAAGACCGCGTTTCCGTACGCGTCGTGCCAGTTCCCAGATCTCCGAGGGGTCGGGCAACCGCCCCTTGCCGGTGTCCTTGCCGGTCAGCCGGCCCACCGCCGGCTCGATCACCACCGCGCCGCGGGCCCGCAGGGTGGCGACGTTGGCCTGGGTGGCCGGGTTCTCCCACATCTCCGTGTGCATGGCCGGCGCGTACACGATCGGGCAGGTCGCCGTGAGCAGCGTGTTGGTCAGCAGGTCGTCGGCGATGCCGTGGGCGGCCTTGGCCAGCAGATCGGCGGTCGCCGGGGCGACGACGACCAGCTCGGCCGCCCGCCCGATCCGCACGTGCGGCACCTCGTGCGTGTCGTCCCACACCTCGGTCGCCACCGGCTGCCCGGACAGCGCGGCCCACGTGGGCGCCCCGACGAAGTTGAGCGCGGCGGAGGTCGGCACGACCCGCACCCGGTCACCCGACTCGGTAAACAGCCGAAGCAGTTCACAGGCCTTGTAGGCGGCGATGCCACCGCCCACCCCGAGCACCACTTCAGTCACCGCAGGACCCCCTTCGAGCGCCGTCGGAGCCAACGCTAGCCCGCCACGGCGTCGCGCAGGGACCGGACCCGGCGGCCTGTGGACAACCACGACCCGGCGTCCACAGGATGGTCGCGCGCAGCACCGGAGGATCGGCTGCGAACCGATGGAGAAACGCTCAAAAGCAAAGATCCCGCGCCCGAGGATCGGGAACGCGGGATCGATGGGTGACGGCGCCGCCCCGGCTGGGGGCGCGGCGCCGGTCAGGCAGCCCGGGTCACGGGTTGTCGGTCGCCTCGGCGGTCAGGAGGCCGGCGTTGATCTCACGCATGGCGATCGAGAGCGGCTTCTCCTGCGGCGTGGTCTCGACCAGCGGGCCCACGTATTCGAGGAGGCCCTCGCCGAGCTGGCTGTAGTAGGCGTTGACCTGGCGGGCGCGCTTAGCCGCGAAGATCACCAGCGAGTACTTCGACGAGGTCTTGTCGAGCAGCTCGTCGATCGGCGGGTTGGTGATGCCTTCGGGGTTCGCGATGGTTCCCACAGTTTCAAAGTCCTTAATGCTCTGGGGCTTGCGCTGGCGTCAGAAATGACGAACCGAGCAATCCTACCAGCTCATCGGCCGCGCGCTCGACGAAGTCGTTCACGACCGTACGGTCGAACTCCTTCTCGGCCGCCAGTTCCTCGTCCGCGTGGGCCAGCCGGCGGCGGATGGTCTCCTCGTCGTCGGTGCCCCGGCCGATCAGCCGGCGCTTGAGCTCCTCGACGCTGGGCGGGGCCAGGAAGACCAGCTGGGCGTCGGGCATCGTGGCCCGTACCTGCCGGGCGCCCTGGAGGTCGATCTTGAGCAGGACCGGCCGGCCCTGCGAGATCCACCCCTCGACCTGCGCCCGTGGCGTGCCGTAGAGGTTGCCGGCGAACTCGGCCCATTCGAGCAGCTGACCGCCGTCGATCAGCCGCTGGAACTCCTGCCGGTTCACGAAGTGGTAGTGCTCGCCGTCGGTCTCGTAGTCGCGCATCTTCCGCGTCGTCACCGAGACGGACAGCTTGATCCAAGGCGAGCGCGCCCGGATCAACTCGATCACGCTGTCCTTGCCGACCCCGGAGGGGCCGGACAGGACGGTGAGGCGGGCTGCCGGGCGCGCGTCGTCATCCATGCTCACAGGCTCATTCAACACGAGCCCATGAGTCAGTTCGCAGCGAACTCCCCCAGGAGGGCCTTGCGCTGCTGGTCGCCGAGACCGCGCAGCCGGCGGCTGTCAGCGATCTTGAGCTTCTCCATGATCTGGGTCGCGCGGATCTTGCCGATGCCCGGCAG
The DNA here is from genome assembly GCF_016785085.1 of Paractinoplanes lichenicola. GTDB lineage: Bacteria > Actinomycetota > Actinomycetes > Mycobacteriales > Micromonosporaceae > Actinoplanes > Actinoplanes lichenicola. Next base: position 81,235 of record NZ_JAENHO010000018.1, on the reverse strand, counting down.
CGCCTGAAGCACGGCCGAGACCTTCAGCTTGCCAACGACCTCGTCCTCCTCCGCGCGGTCAAGCACAGCGGCGAGGGTGGTCTTGCCGGACTTGAGCTGTTCCTTCAGCTCAGCCCGAGCCTTGCGAACTTCCGCGGCCTTCTCCAGCGCGGCAGCGCGCTGCTCGGGGCTCAGTGACGGGAGCGGCACCAGTTCTCCTCAGGTCCCTATCGCGCCGTAGTCGAATACCGGCGCTTCTGTGAAACGTGGTGTGCCAGGGAACCAAAGGGGCATGTGGTTCCCGGCGCCGGGAAAACTAGCGGTCAACGGCGCTTTCGGCAACGTGGGGGTACCCCTGACCCGGCTCTCCCACGCCCTGATAAGCAGGCGCGTTTCACCCGAGAGCGGTCTCACAGTCGGCCGCGGCACGCTCGGCGGCGGCCCGCAACTCGACCACGCCGGGTCCCGCCGCGAGGACTTCCCGTGAGTACGACGGCAGCACGTTGCGCAGGCTTTCGCCGAAGACGGACCGCAGGTCGGAGGGGGTGGCGCCCTGCGCGCCGAGCCCCGGAGCGAGCAGCGGACCGTTCACTCGGGACAGATCGTGGCCGGTATCGCCGATCGTCGCTCCGATTACGAGCCCGAGGCTTCCGAGCGGCTCCGCACCGGCGTTGAGCTGGGAAATCTCGTCGATCACGGTCTGCCCCACGGTCCTTTTGTCCGATGCGACAGCATGCTGGACGGACGGTCCCTCCGGATTGGACGTCAGGGCCAGGACAAACACGCCGCCGCCGTTGGCCGCCGCGACGTCGAATGCCGGCTGCAACGAGCCCACTCCGAGGTAGGGACTCACAGTAATCGCGTCAGCACACAGCGAACTTGCAGGATCGAGGTACGCGCCGGCGTACGCGGCCATCGTCGAGCCGATGTCGCCGCGCTTCACGTCGAGAAGAACCAGCGCACCGGCCTCGCGGGACTGTCGGATAGTTGACTCAAGAATTCCGATGCCACGTGACCCAAATCTCTCGAAAAACGCCGACTGCGGCTTGAGCACGGCCACCCGATCGGCCAGGGCTTCGACCACCGTACGGGCGAAGCGTTCCAGGCCGGCGATGTCGTCCGAGAGGCCCCACCTGGTCAGCAGGGCGGCGTGCGGATCGATGCCGACACAGAGCCGGCCCCTCTTCTCGGTGGCCTCCGCGAGGCGCTTGCCGAAGGTCTGCACAGGGACTCCTCAAAAGTGGGTGGTCAAGTGGTCAGTCAGGTTGCCGCCACCGCCGCGGCGATCCCCGAGACGATCAGGTCGACGTCCTCGGGGGCCGTCACGAACGGCGGCATCGTGTAGATCAGGTCGCGGAACGGGCGCAGCCACACGCCCGCCTCGACGGCCGCCGCGGTCGCCGCCGCCATGTCGACGGGACGGTCCAGCTGGACGACCCCGATCGCGCCGAGCACCCGCACGTCGGCCACCCCGCGCGCGTCCCGCAGCGGCTCCAGGCCCGTACGGAGACCGCTTTCGATCACCCGTACGCGGGAGGCCCAGTCACCGGATCGCAGGAGGCCCAGCGACGCGTTGGCCACCGCGCAGGCCAGCGGGTTGCCCATGAAGGTGGGCCCGTGGGCGAGCCCGCCGCCCTCCCCCGCCGAGATCGCCGCGGCCACCTCGGGAGTGCACAACGTCGCGGCCATCGTCAGGTAGCCACCCGTCAGGGCCTTCCCGACGCACATGATGTCGGGTGTCACCCCGGCGAGGTCGGCCGCGAAGAACGACCCCGTACGCCCGAAGCCCGTCGCGATCTCATCGAAGATCAGGAAGATGCCGTGCGCGGCCGTCACGTCGCGCAGGACACGCAAATACGCCGGATCGTGGAACCGCATGCCCCCGGCGCCCTGCACGACCGGCTCGACGATCACCGCCGCGATCTCGTCCGCGTGCCGGGCGACAAGGTCGGCGAGCTGGTCGGCGTACGCCTGATCGAAGGAGACAGGCGGGGGCGGAGCGAAGATCTGGGCCGGCAGCACCCCGGTCCACAGCGAGTGCATGCCGCCGACCGGGTCGCACACGCTCATCGGGTGGAACGTGTCGCCGTGATAGCCGCCGCGCCACGTGGCGAGCTTGCGCCGGCCCGGCCGCCCGAGGGCGAGCTGGGCCTGCAGCGCCATCTTGATCGCCACCTCGACCCCGACCGAGCCCGAGTCGCACAGGAAGACGTGCTCGAGGCCGTCCGGCGCGAGGTCGACCAGCGTGGTGGCGAGCCGGATCGCGGGTTCGTGGGTGAGCCCGCCGAACATCACGTGGCTCATCCGCTGCGACTGCTCGACCAGCGCCGCGTCGAGCACCGGGTGCCGATAGCCGTGGATGGCCGCCCACCACGACGACATCCCGTCGACCACCTCCCGGCCGTCGGCGAGCCGGAGCCGTACGCCTTGCGCGCTCTCGACCAGGTAGGGCTCGCTGCGTCCGGGCATCGGCCCGTACGGGTGCCAGACGTGCGCCCGGTCGAGGGCGAGCAGGTCGGTCATATCGAGCGCGCCGCCGCCCGCACCAGCGCCGGCCCGCGATAGATGAACCCGCTGTAGAGCTGGACCAGGGCGGCGCCCGCGTCGAACAGCCGCGCGGCGTCGTCGGCGCACATCACCCCGCCGACCCCGATGATCGGCAGCCGCCCGGCGGTCTCGGTGTGGACGAAGTGGACGACCTTGCGGGCCTTCTCGGTCAGCGGCGCCCCGGAGAGCCCGCCCGCCTCGACCGCACGGGGCTGGTCGGCGGGGGCGAGCCCCTCCCGCGCGAGGGTCGTGTTGGTCGCGATCACCCCGGCCGCGCCGTGGCTGAGACACACCTCGAGCAGCTCGGCGATGGCCGGCTCGGTGAGGTCGGGGGCGATCTTCACCAGTACGGGGGTCTCGCCGCGCAGCGCGCCGAGCAGGTCCGCGATCGCGTCCTTGTCCTGCAGCGTCCGCAGCCCGGGGGTGTTGGGCGACGAGACGTTGACCGCGATGTAGTCCGCGTACGGGTGCAGCAGCCGATACGACGTGAGGTAATCCTCGACCGCCTCACCCAGCGGGGTGACCTTGGATTTGCCGAGCGAGACGCCGAGCGGCACTCCCAGCTTGGACGAACGCAGCGGGCCCAGTCGCTGCAGCCGCTCGGCCAGGGCGGCCGCCCCGGCGTTGTTGAAGCCCATCCGGTTGATGATCGCCTCGCTGTCCCGCAGGCGGAACAGGCGCGGCTTGTCGTTGCCCGGCTGCGCGTGCGCGGTGACCGTGCCGACCTCGACGAAGCCGAACCCGAGGGCGGGCCAGGCCGGCAGCGCGACGCCGTTCTTGTCCATGCCCGCGGCCAGCCCGACCGGGTTGGGGAAGCGCACGCCGAACACCTCGACCGGCTTGGCCGTGGCGTAGCGCGCTTTGAGGGCGGCGCGAACCGGAGCCGGCAGCGCGGCCAGGCGCTTGAGCGTGAACTCGTGCGCCCGCTCGGCGTCGCCGCCGCCCACCCGGAACAGGACCGGGCGGACGGCGGACTCGAACAAGGTCACTTCGTGCCCCGCAGGACGGCGTGCAGCTCCTGCAGCGGCCGCACGGACATGTCGCCGCGCATCAGCGCCTCGATGCCCATCACCGCGGCCGCCGCGCCCGGCACCGTGGTGATGCTCGGAATGTCCGCGGTGACCGCCGCGCTGCGGATCTCGTACCCGTCGTTGCGGGCGTGGGCGCCCGACGGCGTGTTGATGATCATCGCGATCTCGCCGGCCAGGATGAGCTCGACCGCGTTCTTGCCGGGGCTCTCGTAATGCTTGGGGACGACCTCGCAGACCACGCCGTAGCGCCGGAGCACCTCGCCGGTGCCGGCCGTGGTGACGATTGTGAAGCCGAGGTCGGCCAGCCGCTTGATCGGGAAGACCATGGCCCGCTTGTCGCGGTTGGCCACCGAGACGAAGATCTTGCCGGCGGTCGGAAGCGACCCGTACGCCGCGGCCTGCGACTTGGCGAACGCCTGCCCGAAGCCGGCGTCGATGCCCATCACCTCGCCGGTCGACTTCATCTCGGGGCCGAGCAGGCTGTCCACGCCCTGGCCGGCCGGGGTGCGGAACCGCTTGAACGGCAGCACCGCCTCCTTGATCGCGATCGGCGCGCCCTCGGGCACCGTGCCGCCGTCGCCCTCGGGCAGCAGCAGGCCCTCGGCCCGCAGCTCGGCGATGGTGGCGCCCAGCATGATCCGGGCGGCCGCCTTGGCCAGCGGCACCGCGGTCGCCTTGGAGACGAACGGGACCGTACGCGAGGCTCGGGGGTTGGCCTCGAGTACGTAGAGCGTGTCGTCCTTGAGGGCGTACTGCACGTTGAGCAGGCCGCGCACCCCGACCCCGCGGGCGATCGCCTCGGTGTAGCGGCGCACCTCGGCCAGGTGCGAGCCGGCCAGGGTGATCGGCGGCAGCGAGCACGACGAGTCGCCGGAGTGGATGCCGGCCTCCTCGATGTGCTCCATCACGCCGCCCAGATAGACCTCGCCGGTCTCGTCGCAGAGCGCGTCCACGTCGATCTCGACCGCGTCGTCGAGGAACCGGTCGACCAGCACGGGGTGGTTCGGCGAGATCTCGGTGGCCCGCTCGATGTACCCCTGCAGCGTCGGCTCGTCGTAGACGATCTCCATGCCGCGGCCGCCCAGCACGTACGACGGGCGCACCAGCACCGGGTAGCCGATCGTGTCGGCGATCGTCTTGGCCTCGTCGAAGCTGGTCGCGGTGCCGTGGTCGGGCGAGCGCAGGCCGGCCTTGGCCAGCACGGCGCCGAACAGGCCACGGTCCTCGGCCAGGTCGATCGACTCGGGCGTGGTGCCGACGATCGGGACGCCCGCGGCCTTGAGCCGGTTGGCCAGGCCGAGCGGGGTCTGCCCGCCGAGCTGCACGATCACGCCGACCACGCCGGGGCCGCCGGCCGCCTTGCCGCTGGAGTCCTCGGAGTGGAACACCTCGAAGACGTCCTCGAACGTGAGCGGCTCGAAGTAGAGCCGGTCGGCGGTGTCGTAGTCGGTCGACACGGTCTCGGGGTTGCAGTTGACCATGACGGTCTCGAAGCCTGGGCCAGCTAGACCGGCTTCGCCGGAAGTCAAGGGCGCGGAGCGAAGGGCCATGACCGCGTGCACGCAGGAGTAGTCGAACTCGATGCCCTGGCCGATGCGGTTCGGACCCGAGCCGAGAATGAGCACCTTGGGCCGGGCCGACGGCGCGACCTCGGTCTCCTCGTCGTACGTCGAGTAGTGATACGGCGTGTCGGCCTCGAACTCGGCCGCGCAGGTGTCGACGGTCTTGTAGACCGGGCGGATACCCAGCCGGTGCCGCAGGGTGCGCACGCCGTCCTCGCCCGCGAACTCGGGGCGCAGGGCCGCGAGCTGCTTGTCGGAGACGCCCGAGCGCTTGGCCCGGCGCAGCAGCTCCGCGTCGAGCACGGGGGCGTCGATGATCTCCGTACGGAGGTCGACCAGCGCCTTGATCTCGTCGAGGAACCAGGGGTCGATCCGCCCGCTGGCCTCGTGCACCTGCTCGACCGTCGCGCCCAGCCGCAGCGCCCGCTCGACCGTGTAGAGGCGGCCGTCGTGCGGCACCCGCAAGGCGGCGAGAGCATCCTCGACCGAGTCCGACTTGTCGACTGCGGTCCAGAAGCCCGCGGCCGAGGTCTCGAGCGACCGCATCGCCTTGTTGAGGGCCTCGGCGAAGTTGCGCCCGATGGACATCGCCTCGCCGACCGACTTCATGGTCGTGGTCAGCTCGGGGTCGGCCCCCGGGAACTTCTCGAACGCGAACCGCGGGATCTTCACGACCACGTAGTCGAGCGCGGGCTCGAACGCGGCCGGCGTCTTGAGCGTGATGTCGTTGGGGATCTCGTCGAGCGTGTACCCGATGGCCAGCTTGGCCGCGATCTTGGCGATCGGGAAGCCGGTCGCCTTGGAGGCCAGCGCCGACGACCGCGAGACGCGCGGGTTCATCTCGATGACGACCAGGCGGCCGTTGTCCGGGTTGATCGCGAACTGGATGTTGCAGCCGCCGGTGTCCACGCCGACCTCGCGCAGCACGGCGATGCCGAGGTCGCGCAGGTTCTGGTATTCGCGGTCGGTCAGGGTCATGGCCGGGGCCACGGTCACCGAGTCGCCGGTGTGCACGCCCATCGGGTCGACGTTCTCGATCGAGCAGACGACCACGACGTTGTCGTGCTTGTCGCGCATCAGCTCGAGCTCGTACTCCTTCCAGCCGAGCACGCTCTCCTCGATGAGCACCTCGTGCACCGGGGAGGCGGCCAGGCCGGCGCCCGCGATGCGCTCGAGGTCCTCGTCGGTGTGGGCCATGCCCGAGCCGAGGCCGCCCATGGTGAACGAGGGCCGGATGACCACCGGCAGGCCGAGGTCGGCCACCGTGGCCTTGACCTCGTCCATCGAGTGGCAGACGCGCGAGCGCGGGGTCTCGCCGCCGGCCTTGGCCACGATCTCCTTGAACAGCTGGCGGTCCTCGCCGCGGCGGATCGCCTCGACGTCCGCGCCGATCAGCTCGACGCCGTACTTCTCGAGCACGCCGCTCTCGTGCAGCGCGATGGCGGTGTTGAGCGCGGTCTGGCCGCCCAGCGTCGGCAGGATCGCGTCGGGGCGCTCCTTGGCGATGACCAGCTCGACGAACTCCGGGGTGATCGGCTCGACGTACGTGGCGTCGGCGAACTCGGGGTCGGTCATGATCGTGGCCGGGTTGGAGTTGACCAGCGAGACGCGGATGCCCTCGGCCCGCAGCACCCGGCACGCCTGGGTGCCCGAGTAGTCGAACTCGCAGGCCTGGCCGATGACGATCGGGCCCGAGCCGATCACCATGACGTGCTTGAGATCTTCACGCTTCGGCATGATCAGGCCTTCCGTTCCACGAGCTCGACGAACCTGTCGAAGAGGTAGTCGGCGTCGTGCGGGCCCGCCGCGGCCTCGGGGTGATACTGGACCGTGAACGCGGGCACCTCGATGCCGCGCAGGCCCTCGACCACGTTGTCGTTGAGGCAGACGTGCGAGACCTCGACGCCGCCGAACTCGGTGTCGATCACGGTGTTGAGCGGCGCGTCGACCGCGAAGCCGTGGTTGTGGCTGGTCACCTCGACCTTGCCGGTGGTCTTGTCGAGCACCGGCTGGTTGATGCCGCGGTGGCCGTAGCCCAGCTTGTAGGTGCCGAAGCCGAGCGCGCGGCCCAGGATCTGGCTGCCGAAGCAGATGCCGAACAGCGGCTTCTGGCGGCGCATGACCTCTCTCGCCAGCGCGACCGGGCCGTCGGCGGTGGCCGGGTCGCCGGGGCCGGGCGAGAAGAACACCGCGTCGGGCGACACCGCGAGCAGGTCCTCGATCGACGAGGTGGCCGGGAAGACGTGCGTGGTCACCCCGCGCGCGGCGAGCCGCTGCGAGACGTTCCGCTTGATCCCGAGGTCGAGCGCGGCCACCGTGTACCGGTGTTCGCCGACGGCGTCGACGGTGTAGCGGGACGAGGTGGTGACCTCGGCCGACAGGTCGGCGCCGATCATCTGCGGCGCGGCCTGCACCCGGGCCAGCAGCGACTGCGGATCGAGATCGACCGAGGAGATGCCCACGCGCATCGCGCCCCGCGACCGAAGATGCCGCGTCAGCGCCCGGGTGTCGATCCCGCTGATGCCGACCACGCCCTCGGCCGCCAGCCGCTCCCCCAGGTCGCCGGTCGCGCGCCAGTTCGACGGCCGGCGAGCCGGATCCCGTACGACGTAGCCCGCGACCCAGATCTTCGAGGACTCGTCGTCCTCGTCGTTGACCCCGGTGTTGCCGATCTGCGGAGCCGTCTGCACGACCACCTGCCGGTGATACGACGGGTCGGTCAGCGTCTCCTGATAACCGGTCATGCCCGTGGTGAAGACGGCCTCGCCGAACGTCTCGCCCAGCGCGCCGTAAGCGAGACCGGTGAACGTCCGTCCGTCCTCGAGCACGAGGATCGCTTTGCTCATTTCACTGCCTTCCCGTCCAGGACCGTCGGCTCTCCCCGGAGGAAGGTCGCGACGATGCGACCCGGCAGGGTGGTGCCCGCGTACGGTGTGTTGCGGCTGCGGCTCGCCAGCTCGGACGGGTCGACGACCCGCCGGGCGGACGGGTCCACCAGCGTGAGGTTGGCCGGGTCGCCGACGTTGAGGTCGGTGCCGTGGCCGGTCAGGCCCGCGATCCGCGCGGGCGTCCGGGACATGCGCTCGGCGATCAGATCCCAGCGGTCACCCAGCACGGAGAGCACCACCGGCAGGGCGGTCTCGAGACCCACCATGCCCGGCCGGGCGTACGCCCATTCGCATTCCTTGTCCTCTGTCGCGTGCGGCGCGTGATCCGTGGCGACGATGTCGATCACGCCCTCGACCAGCGCGGCGCGCAGGGCCTCGACGTCGGAGGCCGTACGGAGCGGGGGGTTGACCTTGTAGACCGGGTCGTAGGAGGCGGCGAGCTCGTCGGTCAGCAGCAGGTGGTGCGGCGTGACCTCGGCCGTCACCCGCACCCCGCGCGCCTTGGCCTGGCGCAGCACCTCGACCGAGCCCGCCGTCGAGACGTGGCAGACGTGCAGGCGGCTGCCCACGTGCTCGGCCAGCAGCACGTCGCGCGCGATGATCGCCTCCTCCGCGACGGCCGGCCAGCCGGTGAGCCCGAGCCGGGTGCTGACCTCGCCCTCGTGCATCTGCGCGCCCTCGGTGAGCCGCGGCTCCTCGGCGTGCTGGGCGATGATGCCGTCGAACGCCTTCACGTATTCGAGCGCGCGGCGCATCAGGCGCGGGTCGGCGACGCAGTGCCCGTCGTCCGAGAAGATCCGCACGTTGGCCGCGGAGCTGGCCATCGCGCCCAGCTCGGCCAGCTGCTTGCCGGCCAGCCCGACCGTGACCGCGCCGATCGGCTGCACGTCGACCAGGCCGGCCTCACGCCCGAGCCGCCAGACCTGCTCGACCACGCCGGCCGTGTCGGCCACCGGGGAGGTGTTGGCCATCGCGAAGACCGCCGTGTAACCACCGAGCGCGGCCGAGCGGGAGCCGGTCTCGACCGTCTCTGCGTCCTCCCGGCCGGGTTCGCGCAGGTGGGTGTGCAGGTCGACCAGGCCCGGGAGCGCAACCAGGCCCGCGGCATCGATGATCTCGGCATCCGCGGGCAATTTGTCCGAAATGCGACCATCAACCAGGGCCAAGTCCTGCGATGCGGCGCCCAGCACCGAAACACCGCGCAGCAGATATGAGGTCACGCCTTGCCTCCCAGCAGCAGATAAAGAACAGCCATCCGGGCACTGACCCCATTGGCGACCTGTTCGACGATCGTGGAACGCGACGAGTCCGCCACCTCGGGCGTGATCTCCATGCCGCGGTTCATCGGGCCGGGGTGCATCACGATCGCGTGCTCCGGCAGCTTGCGCATGCGCGCGAGGTCGAGACCGTAGCGGCGGCTGTACTCCCGGGACGAGGGGAAGTACGAATCCTGCATGCGCTCGGTCTGCACTCGCAGCATCATCACAACGTCCATGTCGGGCAGGACGCTATCCAGGTCGTACGACACTTTGGTCTGCGGCGACAGCGCGGCGGCGATGTCCACCGGAATGAGCGTCGGCGGTCCCACCAGGGTGACCTGAGCGCCCAGCGTCGTGAGCAGCAGAACGTTGGAGCGGGCGACTCGGCTGTGAAGCACATCACCCACGATCGCAACCCGCAGACCGTCGAGGCGGCCCAGCCGCGAGCGCATCGTGTACGCGTCGAGCAGCGCCTGCGTCGGGTGCTCGTGGGTGCCGTCGCCGGCGTTGACCACCGACCCGTCGACCCACGCGGCCAGCCGGTGCGGCGCGCCCGAGGCGGGGTGCCGGATCACGACCGCGTCGGCCCCCATGGCCTGCAGGGTCAGCGCGGTGTCCTTGAGGCTCTCACCCTTCGACACGCTGGAGCCCTTGGCCGAGAAGTTGATGACGTCGGCCGAGAGCCGCTTGGCCGCCGCCTCGAACGAGATTCGCGTACGGGTCGAGTCCTCGTAGAAGAGGTTGACCACCGTCCGGCCGCGCAGCGTCGGCAGTTTCTTGACCTCGCGGCCGGCCAGCGCCGCCATCTCGCCCGCGGTGTCCAGGATCAGGGTGGCGGTGGCCGCGTCCAGGTCGGCGGCCGAGCGCAGATGCTTGATCACAGGTCACCCCCGGTCAGCTTGACCTCGTCGAGGCCGTCGATCTCGGTCAGCGAGACCCGGACGCTCTCGGACAGCGAGGTCGGAATGTTCTTGCCCACGTAGTCGGCGCGGATCGGCAGCTCCCGGTGGCCCCGGTCGACCAGCACCGCGAGCTGCACCGAGCTGGGCCGGCCCTCGTCCTTCAGAGCGTCGAGCGCGGCCCGGACCGTACGGCCGGAGAAGAGCACGTCGTCGACGAGGACGACCCGCCGCCCGTCGATCCCCCCGCCGGGCAGCTCGGTCTTGCCGAGCGCGCGGGTGGCCTGCAACCGCAGGTCGTCGCGGTAGAGCGTGATGTCGAGCGAGCCGACCGGGACGTCGATGCCCTCGAAGGCGTGGATGCGGGCGGCCAGTCGCTGGGCCAGCGGCGCGCCACGAGTGGGGATGCCGAGAAGCACCGTGCCGGTCGCGCCGGAGGTCTTCTCGAGAATCTGATGAGCGATGCGATCGACGACCCGCTGCAGGTCGGACGCACTCAAAATGATCTTGCTGGGCGCGTCGGCGCGTGGCGATGCCACGGCGGACCTCCTTCCCCGCCTCACGGGACGGGTCGTTAAAGGATGTCGTCGGAGCGACCCTTTCAGGGGTCGGCCCCTATGGCTGACGCTACGTTACCAGTGGGCGCGGCGATGACCATGGTGACGTGGCCGACCTAAGAACACGCCGGGCGAATCAGACACTTCGCCCCGCGTAGGTGCGACTCATAGGTAACCGACACTTGACCAGGGGTCGCAAACTCCGTACCGTCACGCTGCGTAGCGATCGCCGAGGGGAACCCTCGGGGCCAGCACAGTGGGAGTGTTCTTCAATGCCGTCTGAGTATGCCAAGTCGCTGGGTGCGCGCCTGCGCTCCATCCGGCAGCAGCAGGGCCTGTCCCTGCAGGGTGTGGAAGAGAAGTCGAACGGCCGGTGGAAGGCCGTCGTGGTGGGCTCGTACGAGCGCGGCGACCGTGCCGTCACCGTCTCGCGCCTCGCCGAGCTGGCCGACTTCTACCGGGTGCCCGTCTCGGAGCTGCTGCCCGACGGCAGCGGTGTCCGGCTCGAGGCCACCAACAAGATCGTGCTCGACCTCGAGAAGCTCTACGACACCACCGGCGAGGACCTCGCCTACGTCGCCCGTTACGCCCGCGCCATCCAGCAGCAGCGTGGCGACTACAACGGCCGCGTCCTCTCCATCCGCGCCGACGACCTGCGGGCGCTGGCCATCGTGTACGACATCTCGCCGTCGGGCCTGATCGAGCGCCTGACCGAGCAGGGCGTTCTCGTGGCCGACCCCCGGGCCTTCTTCGCCAGCTAGTCCGCTTCACAACCGGCCCCCAACCGGTCACATCCCCCATCCTCGACCACGCCGAATCCACCATCGGCGCGAGTCCCGAGCCCGAAAAGCCCGCTGTTTCATTAGCGGGCTTTTTCGCTTTCCAGGATCAACTTCATCCCGTACGAGTCGTGGCTCCCACAAACGCATTCGCGGTAGCCCCCGGCGTGCCGGCGACCTGGGTGCGACACCGGGCCATAGGGCCCGCACGTGATGTTCCCGGTGGTACAGCAACGAACACAGCCGACATCACTGATCGTGTCGGCCGCGTTTACGATGATCAACTTTGCCGCCGGAATTTGCGCGATCAGTGATGACGGCGCCGCACACGGTCAGTTTTTTCGCGCTACCTGACCAGCCACTTGAGTGATCACCCGCCGCACACACCCCACCCGGCCCGCCCGCGTCCATCTGCCGCACATGTGGCAGGCCCGCGCCCAGCCGGGCCGCCGGCGAGCCCGATCAGCCGGCGTGGTGCCAAGGCAGTTCGACGAGCCGTGCCGACGGCCGCCCGGCCACGAGTTCGGTGAGCAATTCACCCAGCCGGAACGGGTAGACGGTCTCGTCCGTGATCATCAGGTCCGCGGCCGACCACCACCGGAATCCCGCATAGTGCTTTCGTTCCAGCTCCGTGTGCCCGCTGGTGTCCACCTCGTGCCGGTCGACGCGGTGCACGAAGAAGTCGTCCCGGAACAGGCCCTTCGCGAACGTGAGATCGGCATACCCGGTGGTGAACGCGACCGCCCGCAGCTCGCGCGGCCGGACCGTGAGCCCGACCTCCTCGCGCAGCTCGCGGGCCGCGGCCGGCCTGAGTCGTTCCCACCACTTCACGCCGCCGCCCGGGGTGAACCACGCGAACCCGGGCTCGGACAGCAACGCCGACCGCAGCAGCAACACCCGATCCTCGGCATCGATCAGCAGGACGCGGGCCGAGCGACGGGCATAGCGAGGCATGACCACACCCTACGACGCCCATCGATGACCGGAACGTGACCGTTCCCGGGCCGGCGGGCACGAAAAACAGGTGGACAGGGCTGGCAGGCTGTCGGCATGTCGATCGAGATCCGCCCGCTGACCGAGAGCGACCTACCCGCTGTAGTCGAGTTCTCCCTACGCGCCTGGGCCCCGGTGTTCGCGTCGTTCGAGCAGGTGCTGGGCCGGCGGATCTTCGAGCGGATCTATCCCGACTGGCGCCGGATCCAGGCCGAGGCGGTCGAGCAGACGTGCCGCGAGCTGACCGAAACCACATGGGTCGCTGTCGAGAACGGTCAGCCGCTGGGTTTCGTCGCCGTGGTGCATCACCGCGAACAACCGAGCGAGCCGAACAGCGCCGAGATCGAGATGATCGCCGTCGACCCGGCCGCCCAGCGCCGCGGCATCGCCCGCGCACTGACCGAGTTCGCCCTGGAACACATGCGTCAGGAGGGCTTCGAACTGGCCATCGTCGCCACCGGCGGAGACCCCGGTCACGCTCCCGCTCGGGCGGCCTACGAACAGGCCGGCTTCACCGCACTCCCGCTGGTCCGCTACTACCAAGTGTTGTAAGGAACACCATCGGCAACATCACGTGCGGGCGCTACGGCCCGGTGTTGCACCCAGGTCGCCGGCACGCCCAGAGCCGCCCCACCTGCGGTTGCCGGAGCCGACGACTCGTACGGGATGAGGTTGATCTTAGAAGCGCAAGAGGCTCCGACCGTAAGCAACGGTCGGAGCCTCAAACCGAACTATCGCGTGGCGAACTCGGCGATTCGACCCAGGATGCCGTTGAGGAAGCGCGGGCTGTCGTCGGTCGACATCGTCTTGGCCAGCTCGACCGCCTCGGTGATCGCGACCGGGTCGTCGATCTCGGGGACGTAGAGCAGCTCGTAGACCGCGATCCGGGCCAGGTTGCGGTCGACCACTGGCATGCGGTCGATCGTCCAGCCCTCCGCGTAGCTGGCGATCAGCTCGTCGATGCGGTCGAGATGCTCGGCCACGCCCTCGACCAGGCCGACCGCATACTCCAGGTGGTCGGGATGCGGCTTGGCGATCCGCTCGAGGTAGGTCGCCAGCACCTGCCGGGGCGGCAGGTCGCGCAGGTCGGCCTCGTAGAGCACGTCGAGGGCCCGCTTGCGCGCCTTGCGACGCGCGGGCATCTGCGTCTTGGGACCTTCCGACATCTCAGGAACGACCGAGGTAACGGCCGTCGCGGGTGTCGACCTTGATCTTCTCACCGGTGGTGATGAACAGCGGCACGTTGACCGTGGCGCCGGTCTCGACCGTGGCCGGCTTGGTGCCGCCGGTGGAGCGGTCGCCCTGCAGGCCGGGCTCGGTGTAGGTGACCTCGAGGAAGACGCTGGTCGGAAGCTCGATGTAGAGCGGGACGCCCTCGTGCAGCGCGACCGTGGCCTCGGCCTCGGGGAGCAGGTAGTTGGCGTTCTCGCCGACCGTGCCGCCCTGGACGGTGATCTGGTCGTACGTGTCCAGGTCCATGAAGACGAAGTCCTCGCCGTCCTGGTACAGGTATTGCATCGTGCGCTTGTCGACCGTGGCGGTCTCGACCTTGGTGCCGGCGTTGAACGTCTTGTCGACGACCTTGCCGGAGAGCACGTTCTTGAGCGTGGTGCGCACGAACGCCCCGCCCTTACCCGGCTTCACGTGCTGGAACTCGACGACCGACCAGAGGTCGCCGTCGAGGTTGAGCACCAGGCCGTTCTTGAGGTCGTTCGTGGAAGCCATGTTGTCTGCAAACCCTCTGAGTTATGAAAGAACCATCGGTGACCGACCGAGTTTACCGGCGCTTATGCGTTCCCGGCGAATCGGGCCAGGTGCGTCAACGCCAGGCGGTACCCATCGATTCCGAGCCCCGCGATGACACCGGTGGCGACGGCCGAGATGACCGAATGATGCCGGAACTCCTCGCGCGTGTGGATGTTGGAGATGTGCACCTCGACGAGCCGTCCGCGCAGCATGGACGCGGCGTCCCGGATCGCGATGTTGTAGTGGCTCCAGGCGGCCGGATTGAGCACCACGTCGGCGCCCTCGTCGGCGGCATCGTGCAGCCACTTGATCATTTCGTGCTCGGCGTCGGTCTGGCGCACCTCGACCTCGACGCCGAGCTCGGCGCCCGTCCCGAGGCAGAGCCGCTCGAGGTCGGCGAACGTCGTGGAGCCGTAGATCTCGGGCTCGCGGGTGCCCAGCCGGCCCAGGTTCGGCCCGTTCAGCACGTAGATCATCGGGCCACCTCCGCGTACGCCCGCTCCAGCAGCGCCTCGTCCGGTCCGGCCAGGATGCCGGGCTTGGCCAGCTCGTCGAGCACGACGAAGCGCAACGTGGCCGCCCGGGCCTTCTTGTCGACGCGCATCGCGCTCAGCAGCTCGGGCCACGCTTCGGGCGCGTACGACGTGGGCAGGCCGACCAGCGACAGGATCGCGCGGTGCCTCTCGAAGACGTCGACCGGCAGCCGCCCGGACAGATGCGACAAAGCCGACGCGAAGATCAGCCCGACGGAGACGGCATGGCCGTGCTTCCAGGTGTATTTCTCGCGCTTCTCGATCGCGTGGCCCAGCGTGTGCCCGTAGTTGAGGATCTCGCGCAGCCCCGACTCCTTGAGGTCGACGCCGACCACCTCGGCCTTGACCCGGATCGCCCGCTCGACCAGCTCGCGCAGCACCGGCGACTCGGGGTCGACGACGGCGGCCGGGTCACCCTCGATCAGGTCGAGGATCGCCGGGTCGGCGATGAACCCGCACTTGATCACCTCGGCCAGGCCGGCCAGCAGGTCGTCGGCGGGCAGGGTGCCCAGCGCGTCGAGGTCGCAGAGCACGCCGGCCGGCGGGTGGAAGGCGCCGACCAGATTTTTGCCGGCGGCGATGTTGACCCCGGTCTTGCCGCCGACCGCCGCGTCGACCATGCCGAGCAGCGACGTCGAGCAGGGCACCCAGCGCACGCCGCGCAGCCAGCCCGCGGCCACGAAGCCGGCCAGGTCGGTCACGGCGCCGCCGCCGACCCCGACCACCACATCCGTACGGGTGAAGTTGTTGTCGCCCAGTTTGTCCCAGCACATGGCGGCGACCTCGACGGTCTTGCCGCGCTCGGCGTCGGGCACCTCGATCAGCAGGGCCGGCACCCCGGCCGCCTCGGCGATCTGCTCGGCCCGTGCGCGCAGGGGCGCCGAGAACAGCACCGCCGCCTGGGCCGCGCCTTCGATCAGCGCCGGCAGCTCATCCTCGAGCGCCCGGCCGACAAGCACGTCGTACGGACGGTCACCACTCACCTGAATCCGTGTCACCACGGCGGTCACCCTATCGGCGCGGAAATGGGGTTATATCTTTCTACCCCCACAGGGGTTACAAAGACCTCATGCCGAAAATCAACGTGTACCTTCCCGACGATCTGGCCGAGTCCGTCCGTGAGAGCGGCATCCCGGTCTCGGCCATCTGCCAGCGGGCCCTGGAGCAGGCGGTGCAGCGGGTGACCACGATTCGCGCGGCCATCCTCGACGATCTGTCGGCCGACGATCTGAGCCAGCGCCTGCAGTCCTTCACGGCCCGCATGGTCACCGTGCTGACGCTGGCGGCCGAACGAGCGCGCGAGGCCGGCGCCCCTTCGGTGTCGACGGGCGACCTGCTGCACGGCGTGCTGGCCGAGGGCAACAATCTGGCGCTGCAGATCCTGACCGCGATCGACGTCGCGCCGGCCTCCCTCACCGCACCCGCCGGCCCCGAACCGGGGGGCGCGAGCGAGGGGTTGCGGTTCAGCCGGCCCGCGGCGATCGCGCTGGAGCAGGCGGTGGCCGAGGCGATCGGTTTCGGACACAACTACGTGGGCTGCGAGCACCTGCTGGTCGCCCTGGCCGCCGAGCCCGACGGCGCCGCGGGCAAGCTGCTGCGCGAGCGCGGCGCCGACGCCAAGGCGACCCGCCGCGCGGTCGGGGTGGCCCTGGCCGGCTATGCCCACCTGCGGGCCAACATCAGCCAACCCGGCGCGCCCGGCCCGGCTGCCCTCCTGACCGCGGTCCGCGCCGAGATCGCCCCGCTGATCGCCCGCATCGAGCGGCTGGAGGCCAACGCGAGCTAGCGCTGCAACAGCGCGGCGGCCTCGGTCGCGATATCGTCGGGCTCGCGCCCGTCCGTCTTGATCGTGTGCGTGGCCACCTCGGCGTAGAGCGGGCGGCGCTGGTCGAGCAGGTATTTCAGGGTGGCGCGGGGGTTGATGGCCAGCAGGGGCCGGCCCGCGCCGAGGCCCACCCGCTTGACCGCGTCGCTCAGCTCGACCGACAGATAGACCACCGTCTGCTTGCGCAGCAGCTCGCGGGTGCCCGCGTCGAGGATCGCGCCGCCGCCCAGGGCCAGCACGCCGTCGTACGACTCGAGCGCCGTGGCTATGACCGAGCGTTCGAGCGCACGGAACGCCTCTTCCCCGTCGTCGATGAAGATCTCGGGGATCGGCTTGCCCGCCTCCACTTCGATGATCGCGTCGGCGTCGGCGAACGGGACCCCCAGCAGCCGGGCGACCGCGGCGCCGATGGTCGACTTGCCGGCGCCGGGGGCGCCCACGAATACGGCCCGCGGCGCCATCAGCGGATGACCAGGTTGTCGAGGTAGCCCTGCAGGTTGCGGCGGATCTCGCCGACCGAGTCGCCGCCGAACTTCTCGACCGCGGCCTCGGCCAGCACCAGCGCGACCATCGCCTCGGCCACGATCGCGCCGGCCGGCACGGCTACCACGTCGGAGCGCTGGTTGATCGCCGTGGCGGGCTCGCCGGTGGTGACGTCGATCGTCTGCAGCGCGCGGTTGAGCGACGAGATCGGCTTGAGCGCGGCCCGCACCCGCAGCGGCTCGCCGTTGGTGATGCCACCCTCGAGGCCGCCGGCCCGGTCGGTGACCCGCTTGACGCCGTCGTCGGTGGGGACGATCTCGTCGTGGGCCACCGAGCCGCGCGAGCGGGCCTGGGTGAAGCCGTCGCCGATCTCGACGCCCTTGACCGATTGGATCGACATGAGGGCGGCGGCCAGGCGCGAGTCGAGCTTGCGGTCCCACTGCACATGCGAGCCCAGACCCGGCGGTACGCCGTAGGCCAGCACCTCAACGATGCCGCCCAGGGTGTCGGCGTCGCTCTTGGCCGCGTCGACCTCGGCCACCATGCGCGCGCTGGCCTCGGGGTCGAGGCAGCGCAGCGGGTCGGCGTCGATGCGGTCGAAATCGGACGGCGTGGGGATGAGGCCGGTCTTGGCCGCGACCGAGCCGAGCTCGATCACGTGCGAGACGATCTCGATGCCGAGCGCCTGCTTGATCAGGGCCTTGGCCACCACGCCGACGGCGACGCGGGCGGCCGTCTCGCGGGCGCTGGCCCGTTCGAGGATCGGGCGGGCGTCGGTGTGCGCGTATTTCTGCATGCCGGCCAGGTCGGCGTGGCCGGGCCGGGGGCGGGTCAGCGGCGCGTTGCGGGCCTGCGCGGCGAGCTCCTCGGGGGCGACCGGGTCGGCCGCCATCACCGTCTCCCACTTGGGCCACTCGGAGTTCGCCACCCGGATGGCGACCGGGCTGCCCAGCGTGAGCCCGTGCCGGATGCCTCCGATGATCTCGACGACGTCCTGCTCGAACTTCATGCGGGCGCCGCGGCCGTAACCGAGCCGTCGGCGCGCGAGATCGCGCCCGATCTCGGTGCTCGTCACCTCGATCCCGGAGGGGACCCCCTCGAGGAGCGCGACGAGTGCCGGACCATGCGATTCACCTGCGGTTAGCCAGCGCAACACGGGACACAGTCTGGCATGGTCCGCTTGAGCGGCGCTAACGGGCCGCCGCAGCGGCGAGCAGGGCCGACCGCATCGCCTCTTCCGGGGCCGGAGTGACCCCGGTGAACTGCTCGAACTGGCTCAGCGCCTGCGCCAGCAAAAGGTCAAGACCCGACAGCACCCGTACGCCATGGGCCAGCGCGTCGGCGGCGAGGGGTGTCGGCCACGGGTCGTAGATCGCGTCGAAGAGCACCGTCCCGTCTCGCCATGCCACCCGGCCGGCCAGGTGGTCGGCCGCGCCCTTGGGCACCGTGGAGATCACGGCGTCGGCCTGCATCATCTCGAGCCCGGCCTCCCACGATCCGCCCAGCATCGTGATGCCGAGCGCCGCCGCGGCCGGGGCCAGCTCGGTCAGCGCGTCCGGCCGGCGGGTCACGACCGTCACCGCCGAGGCGCCGAGCTGGGTGGCGGCGGCCAGGGCGGCGCGCGCCGTGCCACCGCCGCCGAGCACGGTGACCGTCGGCGCGGGCTTGAGGCCGGCGTCGCGCAGCACGCGCACCATGCCCGCCACGTCCGTGTTGTCGGCGTGCCAGCTGCCGTCGTCCCGCCGTACGAGGGTGTTGGCGGCGCCGATCGCCACCGCGACCGGGGTCGCCACCGCGGCCAGGCGCAGGCCCTCCTCCTTGAGCGGCATGGTCAGCGACAGCCCGGCCCACTCGGGGCCGAGCCCGCCGACCAGGGCGGCCAGGTCGGCCTCGGCGCACTCGAAGGACGAATAGGCCCAGCCGGAGAGGCCCGCCGCCGCGAAGCCGGCATTGTGGATCACCGGCGACAACGAGTGGGCGATCGGCCGGCCGCACACGGCGGCGCGGTGGGACGGGGTCGCGGTCACGCCGACAGGCTACTAACGGTTCGCACAGTTCAGGTTGATGCCGTTCGCGCACGCCTTGTCGATGTTCTTCTCGTGCTCGGCGTCGGTGACGGCGAAGGCCGAGTTGCCCGCCTTGTCGACGGCCACGAAGAACAGCCACGGGCCGGCCGCGGGCTTCATCGCGCCCTCGAGTGCCGCCCGGCCCGGGTTGTCGATCGGGCCCGGCGTGAGGCCGGCCTGGCTCACCGAGTTGTACGGGTTCTTGGGGTCGTTGAGCTCCTGCGGCGAGAGCTGACCGGAGTGCTTGGCCGCGCTGCCCTTGAGCTGCAACCAGTAGTTCGCGGTGACGTCGAACTGCAGCGGCATGGCCGGTTGCTGCTTGTACGTACGGTTGTAGGCGACCCGGGCGATCTTGGGCAGGTCTTTGGCCACGCCGGACTCGGCCTCGGCCAGCGACGCCACGATCAGCGCCTCGAACGGCGAGACCGACAGGTTCTTCTGCACGGTGTCGACGAAGCCGAGCTCGGTGACCGTGTCGTTGAAGCGCCCGATCATCACCTCGAGGATCGCCTTGGCGTCCATCTTGGGGTCGAACTCGTACGTGTCGGGGAAGAGGAAGCCCTCGACCGTCTTCTTGGCCGCCTTGCCGTCCCGCCGGTTGAACCAGAACTCGGGCACGCCCAGGCCGATGGGGTCCTTCGCCGCTTGCACGAAGTCGTCTTCCGGGATCTTTGTGGCCTTCGAGAGCAGAGCGAACGTCTGCATCATCGTCAGGCCCTCGCGGAAGGTGAGGCCCTTGGTGACCCGTGTCTTGGGGTCGAGCAGCAGGGTCACGGCGCTCTCGGCCGACATCTGCTTCTTCATGTTGTAGGTGCCGGACTGGATGTTCTTGCCCTTGGGGTTCGCATCCGCCGCGTTCACGAAGGCCTTGGTGCTCTTGACGACGTCGACGTCGACCAGCGCGTTGCCGATGTCGGTGAGGGTCGCGTTCTTCTCGATGGTCACCTGGATGGGGTCGCCACCCGCGCCGTCGTAGTCGGCGGCCGTGAAGAAGTCCTTGACCTTGTTGTAGCCGAAGTAGACGCCGCCGCCGAGGGCGGCCAGCAGGACAAAAGCCATGACGAAGGCGATGCCGGACTTGCCGGAGCTCTTCTTGCCGCCCCGGCCCCGGCGGTGCCGGGGTTTCGTCTTGTCGGCGTGCTCGTCGAACGCCAGATCCAGCTCGTCGATCATCTCTGCCTCCGCTGCGCGTCCAGCCAGCTCTGCAGGATCTCCACCGCGGCCGCCTGGTCGACGACCGCCCGCTGGCGCTTCCCTCGGACGCCACGCTCGGCAAGCCTACGGGTTGCGACCACCGTCGACATCCTCTCGTCCGCAAAGGCAACCGGAACCTCACCGGCCGAAGCCGCCAGTCGCCCAGCGTACGCACGAATGTCGATGGCGGCAGGTCCCTCGGCCCCGTTCAGGCGAACCGGGAGCCCCACCACGATCTGCACCACCTCGTGTTCCCCCACGAGGCGGACGAGCTCAGCTATGTCGCTAGGCACGGCATCATCTGCCGCACCCATGTCACGGGGCACCGTGACCAGGGGGGTGGCCAGGATCCCGTCAGGGTCGCTGATCGCGACCCCGACGCGCACCTTACCGACATCGACGCCCAGTCGCCTACCCCGCGACAGCGCGCTCATCCGGCCACCCTCCGTAGTCTCAGCTATGCAGCGGCGTCTCCTACTGCCTTCTCGACCGCCGCCAAAAGTACCGGCACCTGGTCGGCCGGCACGCCACCACCCTGGGCCAGGTCGGCGTTGCCGCCACCCCGGCCGGACAGCGCGCCCTTGACCAGATCGGCCGCGGCGAGCCCGCGATCCTTGGCCGCGCCGTTGATCGCGACGATCAGCGACGCCTTGCCGTTGGACCGGGCCGCCACCGCGACGACCGCGGGCCGCACCGCATCGATCTTGCCGCGGATCTCCTGGGCCAGCGTACGCACGTCGTTGCCGGCCGCGCCCTCGGGAGCCTCGGTGCCGACGAAGGCCACCCCGCGCAGATCCTTGGCCTGGGCCGCGAGCGTGCCCGCGCCGCCCAGCACCATCTGCGCGCGCATCTTCTCGAGCTCCTTCTCGGCGTCGCGCAGCGCGGTCACCGTCTGCTCGACCCGCTCGGCGACCTGGTCGCCCGGCACCCGGAACATCTCGGCCAGCCGCGCCACGAGCAGGTGCTCCTTGGCCAGGAAGCCGAACGCGTCGATGCCGACGAGCGCCTCGACCCGGCGCACGCCGGAGCCGATCGACGACTCGTTGAGGATCTTCACCAGGCCCAGCTGACCCGACCGCGCCACGTGCGTGCCACCACAAAGCTCACGCGCGTAGTCGCCGACTTCAACCACTCGGACCTCGTCGCCGTACTTCTCTCCGAACAGCGCCATCGCGCCCAACCGGCGCGCCTCGGACTGGGAGGTGACGAACGCGTGAACTTCCAGGTCGCGCAGCAGCACCTCGTTGACCTGCTGCTCGACGTCGTGCAGCACCGCGGGCGAGACGGCCCCCGGCGTGTTGAAGTCGAAGCGCAGCCGGCCCGGCGCGTTGAGCGAGCCGGCCTGGGTCGCCGACTCGCCGAGGAACGCGCGCATCGTCTGGTGGATCAGGTGGGTCGCGGTGTGCGACCGCGAGATCGCCTTGCGCCGGGTCACGTCGATCTCGGCCTCGGCCGCCTCACCCGTACGCACCTCGCCGCGGATCACCCGCGCCTTGTGCACGATCAGGCCCGGCAGCGGCTGCTGCACGTCGACGATCTCGAGCTGGCCGCCGCCGACCTTGATCACGCCGGTGTCGGCCTGCTGGCCACCGCCCTCGGCGTAGAACGGCGTGGTGTCGAGCACCAGCTCGACGAAGTCACCCTCGCCGGCCACCTCGACCGCGCCGCCGCCACCGATCAGCGCCCGCACCCGCGACTCGCGCGTGACCTCCTGATAACCGGTGAACTCGACCGGGCCGCCCAGATCCAAAGCGTTCCGGTACGCACTGAGGTCGGCGTGACCCGTCTTGCGCGCGGCCGCGTCCGCCTTCGCGCGGGCCCGCTGGTCGGCCATCAGCCGCCGGAAACCGTCCTGGTCGACCTCGAGGCCCTGCTCCTGCGCGATCTCCAGGGTCAGGTCGATCGGGAAGCCGTACGTGTCGTGCAGCTGGAACGCCTGGTCGCCGCTGAGCGCCTTGCCACCCTTGGCCCGCGTGTCGCTGATCGCCGTGTCGAGGATCGTCGTGCCCGCCCGCAGCGTGGACAGGAACGCGTCCTCCTCGGCATACGCGTACGTGGAGATCCGGCCGAACTCCTCGGCCAGCTCGGGATACGACGGGGCCATGCAGTCGCGCGCCACCGGCAGCAGCTCGGGCAGCGCCGGCGCCTGCCAGCCGAGCAGGCGGATGGCCCGGATCGCGCGGCGCATGATCCGGCGCAGCACGTAACCCCGGCCCTCGTTGCTGGGCGTGACGCCGTCGCCGATCAGCATCAGCGCGGTGCGCACGTGGTCGGCGATCACCCGCAGCCGTACGTCGTCGGGGTGGGACTCGCCCGCGACGTGACCCGACTTCGCGCCGTACTGCTTGCCGGTCATCTCGGCCGCGCGGGCCAGGATCGGGTTGACCTCGTCGATCTCGTACAGGTTGTCGACGCCCTGCAGGATCGACGCGACGCGCTCGAGGCCCATGCCGGTGTCGATGTTCTGCTTGGGCAGGTCACCGACGACCGTGAACTCCGACTTCGACTTCACGTCGGTGATCTCGTACTGCATGAAGACCAGGTTCCAGAACTCCATGAACCGGTCCTCGTCGACCTCGGGGCCGCCGTCCTTGCCGTACTCGGGGCCCCGGTCGTAGAACAGCTCGGAGCACGGGCCGGCCGGGCCCGGGATGCCCATCGACCAGTAGTTGTCCTTCTTGCCGCGGCGCACGATCCGCGACTCGGGGACCCCGATCGCCTTCCAATACCCGTACGCCTCGTCGTCGTCGAGATAGACGGTCGGCCAGATGCGCTCCGGGTCGAGGCCGAAGCCGCCCTGCTCGACCGGGTTGGTCGACAGCTCCCAGGCGAGCTTGATCGCGCCCTCTTTGAAGTAGTCGCCGAACGAGAAGTTGCCGTTCATCTGGAAGAACGTGCCGTGCCGCGACGTCTTGCCGACCTCGTCGATGTCGGGCGTGCGGATGCACTTCTGCACGCTGACCGCGCGCGGGAAGGGCGGGGTGCGCTGGCCCAGGAAGTAGGGCACGAATTGCACCATGCCGGCGTTGATGAACAGCAGGTTGGGGTCGTCGATAGCGGGCAGCGGGGCACTCGGCACGACCGTGTGCCCGTTGGCCTCGAAATGCGCCAGATAGCGCCGCTTGATCTCCGCCGTCTTCATCGCTTCCCCTCCTGGCCGTCCTGGCCGTCCTCGTCCTCGGAGACGTACAGCTCACCCTCGGCGAACGCCTTGTTGATCTGTTCCTCGCGTTCGGCCGCGTTGACGCGCACGTCCTCCACGAAGCTACGCACCGACTCGACCAGGCCGCCAGCGGATTGCGACAGCGAGGTGGCGATGCCGGTAGGGGTGAACTCGTTCGCCTTCTGAGTGAGCTTGCGAACGACGATGGCGCCGACGGCGAGGCCGACGCCCAGCCAGAGCAGCCGCTTCATGGCGGGTTGGTTCCCTTCTTTTCGATTAGCGGCGGGCTGCCTTGCGGCGCTGCTTCATGGTCTCGCGTACCTCGCGAGCCTCGTCGGCGTTGCGGCGAGCCTGGACGGTCTTGCGCAAGCCGTACCCGAACGAGGCCACCTTGACCAGCGGGTTGGCCGCGGCGGCGGCCACGACGGTGGACAGGTTGGCCACGTTGGCGGTGACGTGGGCGGCGTGCTCGGTGATCGTGTCGACCTTGCCGAGCTGCACGTTCACACCGTCCAAAGAGACCTGCACCTGACCGAGCGCGACGTTCACGCCACGGACGGTCTCGTTGACATCGGTCAGCAGCGGGCCGGTGCGGTCGGTCACGTCGTTGATGGCCCTGGTCGCGGCGTCGACCGTGCGCCCCAGCTTGAGCAGCGGAACGGCGAGCACGATGACGAGCATCAGAAAGGCGCCCGCCGCGATCAGGCCTGCAATTTCTCCGGCGTCCATCAGGCGCGTCTCCCTCAAAAAGTCACGGGTGGGCGGGTCAACGTGCAGACCCTACCGTCCGTGACCACAGCCCGCGTCACGACGCTGTGGGTGTCGGCTCCAAGAGAGGATCGAGATCGGAGATGACCGGCTCCGGCGTCTCCCCGGTGAACGGGCTCTTCTCGGGATCCACCTTGCCCCGGGTGTCGGCGATCGCGGTCTGCACCTTGATGCTGACGTTCGAGCCGTTGCACGAGCCCGGAGCCGGCGGGGTCGGGGCCACCGAGCCCGCGACGGCCGGGTCGTTCGCGGTCACCTGGTCGACCTGGCAGTCCGGCGGGCTCACCTGCAGATCCAGTGTGAACTCGTCCCGCTTGAAGCAGGTGTACGTGCTCTCAGCCGGGTTGACGGCCTGCTCCGGGCAGTCGGCGACCTTCCAGGGCTGCCACCCGGCCGCGGTCAGGGCCGACGTGTAGGCCGCGGTGGTCTCCTTGAACGGCCGCTGCGAGTCGGCGGTGCGCTCGCGGAACGTGCACTCCTCGAAGCACCACTGGCTGCCGAACTGCTGGTCGTCGACCTTCTGCTCGGCCCACGAGGGCACGTTCAGCGAGTCGAGCGAGCCGAAGACGGGGTCGTTGCCGGCCGCGCGCAGCCCGAAGAACACGGGCAGCACCATCAGGACGACCACCGCGAGGGACACCAGCGTCACGACGCGCAGCCGCCGCTGCGACTTGAGCTGCTCCCGAATGCCGTTGAGACCGCCCGCGGCCGCCGGCTCGTCGACTTCGCCGGGCGGCAGCGCGGCGGCCGCCTTGGCCCCGACCACCGGGGACGCGCCGGGCAACGGCCCGCCACCGGTCTCGACGACCACCCGGCCGGGCGCGGCGGCCCGGGCCTTGGCTGCTCCCGCGGCCACACCGGCGGCGCCACGCACGCTCGCGCTGCCCTTCGGGGCCTCGGGCGGAACGGCGGCCCCACGCGCAGGTCGCACCGGGGCAGCGCCGAGCGCGCCCTCCGGGCCCCGAACCGACGCCGAACCATGGGCGCCGCCGTCGGCGTCGGCCAGGCTCGCCGCCCCGCGGGCACCACGCAGCGAGGCCGCACCGTGCGCGCCGCTGTCCGCGTCGTCGCCGCCGGCCTGATCGACCCGGGCCCGGCCACGCCCACCATGCACGTCGCCGCTGTCGGCGTCGTCCACGCCGGCCTGATCCACCCGGGCCCGGCCACGCCCACCATGCACGTCGCCGCTGTCGGCCTCGTCCACGCCGAACCGGCCCCGTGCGCCACGCACATCGCCGCTGTCGTCCACGCCGAACCGGCCGCGACCGCCGCGACCGTTGTCGGCGTCGTCCAGGCTGGCGGACCTGTGCCCGCCCCGGACGGGGGCCACGCCGCTGCTGGCATCGTCCAGGGCCGGGCCGCGTGCGCCACGCACCGGGGCGGCGCCGACGGAAGCGGCACCACTGGCCACGGCGGCTCCCGCGATCCCGCCCACGACGGCGGCGCCTGCGGCTCCCCGCGCGGGGCCTCCGGGAGCGTTCGGATTGCGGCCGGGGGCACCCAGAGCGTTGGGGTTGCGGCCGCCGGGGCCGTTCGGGTTGCGGCCGGGGGCACCTGGGGCGTTCGGGTTGCGGCCGCCGCGCACGGCGCCCGTCGACTGACCCGGCTCGAGCTGCGGCTGCCCGGGGACGGCCTGAGCCTGCGAGAGCTGCCCGTACTCCCCCGGCACCTGATCGGCGTCGCCCCGCGGCGGGGGCGGCACATTCTGCGCCCGCGAAAGCTGGCCGAACTCACCCGGAGCCTGGCTCCGCGGCGCCTGACCGTAATCACCTGGGGTCTGGCCTCGCGGTGGCTGACCGTATTCACCCGGGGCCTGCCCCTGCGGCTGGCCGTACTCGCCCGGGGCCTGTCCCTGCGACGGCGGCCCGTAGACGTTCTGCCCGGGTGAGACCGGCCCGGCCGGCATACGGCCGTAGACGTTCTGCGAGGGCTGGCCCGGCGACACCGGTCCAGCCGGCGACGAAACTTGACCGGGGGGAACGGCCCGGCCCCGGCCCTGCGGCTGTCCTGGGCCCTGCGCGCCCGGCCCTTGTGCACCTGGGCCCGGCTGACCAGGCCCCGGCTGCTGTCCGCCACGGGCCGGAATCCGCCCGGAAGCGTCACCAGGACGCGGAACCACTCCGGACGTCTGCCCGGCCATGGCACCGGCCCGCCCCGGAACGGCGGGGGCCCGCACACCCTCGCGCCCCGGCACCACCGGCGGCACGACGGCCGCGGCCCGCACCGGCCCGGTGCCCGGATTGGCCGCGGGGAAGCTGCCCGTGTGCCCGGACATGCCCGGCCCACGCCCGCCCTGCTGCGGATTGTTGCCCTGGGCACGCCCCTGAGGCCCGCCCGGCCCGGGAGCTCCCGGCTGCCCCGGCGCTCCGCCACGCCCCGGCGCCCCGGGACCGCCCTGCGGCCCAGGCTCCTGCGAACCCGGACCGTGGGAACCAGGACCTTGCACTCCGGGGCCGGCACCCTGAGGCCCGGGACCCTGAGGCCCGGGACCCTGAGGCCCGGGACCATGCGCCCCGCCCTGAGGCCCGGGACCTTGCGGCCCGTCCTGGGGACCGTAACCCTGCGGTCCGCGGGAACCAGGGCCCTGTGCCCCGCCCCCTGGCGGACCGCCGTGGAGTCCGCCGCCCTGGGGGACACCCTGAGCGGGACCGCCGTGGCGCGGGATGTTCTGGCTGCTGCTGCCTGGTTCGGGTGCGCCCGGTCGAGGCCCCTGAGCAGGCACGTTGCCCCGCCCGGTCCGTCGGCTGCGCTCCCCCGGCTCGGCGCCGCCGCCGTGCCGTCCGGTGCGCTCGCCCGGCGCCTCGTCCGCACCGCGACCGTGCCGGCCGGTGCTCTGCCCCGGCCCGTCGGCCCCTGGATAGGCCCCGGATCCGGCCTGCCCGGGCGCACCGGAAACCGGCCGTCCAGCCCCGCCGTACTGCCCCGGCGCCGATCCGCGCCCACCGAAGCCCACACCGTCCGGCGCACCCGAGACCGGCCGCCCGGCCCCGCCGTAACCGTCCGGTGAGCCCGAGACGGGCCGTGAAGAGCCGGCCTCGCCGTAACCGGCGCCGGATACCGGACGGCCCGACGGAGCGCCGTCGGGGCGGAAGCGGTCGCGGCCGCGAGTGGGCCCACCGGGAGAAACCGGGCGTGAGGCCGGAGACACCGGGCGTACGGGGGGAACCTCGGGCGCGTTGCCCGAGAGCGGAACCATTGAGCCCGCGTCGGGCGTGCGAGGTTCGACATCGCGTCGCCCGGGTGCCGCCGCGCGGCCGTACTGCTGCCCGCCGGGAGCCGGGTTGCCATAGCCCGGACCGTCCTGCGCCGGGGTGCCGTATTGCTGTCCGCCCGGCGCGACACCCTGCGGCGGCACTCCCGCGCGGCCCGGAGATGCGGGCGCCGGCCGCGCACCCGAGGTCTGCCCCGGACCAGGGCCGGGCGCCGGCGCCTGCGGCGGGATGGCCCCCGACCGCTGGCCGGGCCGGCCGTTGTCGACCGGGAACTCGCCGCTGCCGGACTGCCAGCCCGGGGCGGCCAGGTCGTCGTCCGGCTTGTCGTCGGGGCCGGGGGCGACCCGGCCCGACTTGCTGTAGCGGGTCTCGCCGGCGAGGGTGCCGGGGCCGATCGCGGAGCGCTGCTGCTTGGCCGTGCGCAGGTCGTCGAGCCAGCCCGTCTCCTCCTGGGCGACCGGCTCGTCCTCGATCGGCTCCTGTCGCCCGCGGCCGAAGCGGCGCCCCTTGCGCCCGCCGGCCTGCTCGTTGCGCAGGTCAGCGTCGTCGTCGGGCCGATCGGCACCGCGCGGGGTCACGGCTGTTCCTCTCCGGCGGCTGGGCCGCTTTCGTCTGGCGTCGTCCCGTCCCGCTCGGTTGCCGCGGGCGGACGGGCGAGACTACCAGTCCCATCTGTGGACACGCTCCCATCGGAGTCGCCCCCGGAGTCAGTGGCGGCCGTCGATGCGGACTCGCCCGGCTCCGGATCAGCGCCGACGGGGATCTCGGTCTTTTCCGGTGTGATGTTGGCAGCAGGGGTCAAGGTCGCACCACCCGCCGCCCGGCTGGTCCCGGCCACCGAAGCGTCCCCCGTACGCGGTGTAGCCGCGCGACCACGCACGATGCGCCGCAGCCGGGGGACCCGTTCGCCGATCGCCCGTTCGGCGCCGTGGTCGGTCGGTTGGTAATACTCCGCGTCCGCCAGATCGTCGGGCAGATACTGCTGAGTTACCACCCCGCGAGGGTCGTCGTGCGGATAGCGATAACCTCGGCCGTGCCCTAATCCGCGCGCGCCGGGGTAGTGCGCGTCACGTAGTGCGGACGGCACCGCTCCCCCGCGCCCGGCCCGCACGTCGGCCATGGCCGCCCCGATCGCGGTGGTGGCGCTGTTGCTCTTGGGGGCGGTGGCCATGTGGATCACGGCCTGGGCCAGGTTGAGCCCCGCCTCGGGCAGCCCGATCAACTGGACGGCCGAGGCCGCGGCGGTGGCCACGAGCAGCGCCTGCGGGTCGGCCATGCCGATGTCCTCGCTGGCGAAGATGACGATGCGCCGGGCGATGAACCGCGGGTCCTCGCCGGCCACGAGCATGCGGGCCAGCCAGTGCAGGGCCGCGTCGGGGTCGCTGCCGCGCATGCTCTTGATGAACGCGCTGGTCACGTCGTAGTGCGCGTCGCCGTCCCGGTCGTAGCGCACGGCGGCCACGTCGACCGCCTTCTCCGCGGTCGCGAGGTCGATCTCCTTGACGCCCTGGGCCACGGCCGAGCCGGCGGCGGCCTCGAGGGCGGTCAGCGCCTTGCGCACGTCGCCGGAGGCCAGCCGTACGAGATGCTCCTCGGCCTCGGCGGAGAGGGTGACCTCGCCGCCCAGCCCGCGCTCATCGGTCACCGCCCGGCGCAGCAGGCCGCGGACGTTGTCGTCGTCGAGCGCCTGCAGGGTGAGCAGCACGCAGCGGGACAGCAGGGGCGAGATGACCGAGAAGTACGGGTTCTCGGTCGTCGCGGCGAGCAGGGTGACCGTACGGTCCTCGACCGCGGCCAGCAGCGAGTCTTGCTGGGTCTTGCTGAAGCGGTGCACCTCGTCGATGAACAGCACCGTGGGCGGCCCGCCGTAGCGGCGCTCGCGGCGGGCCGTGTCGATCACCGCGCGCACGTCCTTGACGCCGGCCGAGAGCGCGCTCATGGCCACGAACTTGCGGTTGGTGGCGCCCGCGACGAGGTGGGCGATGGTGGTCTTGCCGGTGCCGGGCGGGCCCCACAGGATCACCGACATGGGGCTGGACCCGGTGACCAGCTGCCGCAGCGGGGCGCCGGGGGCGAGCAGGTGTTCCTGGCCGACCAGCTCGTCGAGGGTGGCGGGCCGCATCCGCACCGGCAGCGGCGAGTCGGCGGCGGGGGTGGTGAAGCCGGCGGCCGGTGCCGGGGCCTGCGGGACCCCGGGCTGCGCCACGGAGAAGAGGCC
Source organism: Paractinoplanes lichenicola (assembly GCF_016785085.1). Taxonomy (GTDB): domain Bacteria; phylum Actinomycetota; class Actinomycetes; order Mycobacteriales; family Micromonosporaceae; genus Actinoplanes; species Actinoplanes lichenicola. Next base: position 51,533 of record NZ_JAENHO010000018.1, on the reverse strand, counting down.
TTCAGCGGGTTCAGTCATCGGCAAAAACAGTACCGGCCCGCCGACAATGGTCGACGGGCCGGTTTCGAGCCGTGCCATGCGGGGCGCTGGTGGCTCGAGGGGGTGGTCTGCGGAGGTCAGCCGCGGCCGGGGCGACGGCCGTAGAAGCGGCGGCCCGAGGAGCCGCTGCCGGCGCGCGGTCCGCTGCCGACACCCGCGAGGTAGAGCGCGAGCAGCAGGAGGCCGAGCGAGGCCATGGTGGGGAAGTTGAAGAGGTCGGGGGCGCCGAGGTTGGTGTCGAGCAGGTCCAGCAGGAGCCAGACCCCGAAGACGACGGCGGCGGCGATGGCAAGCATTTATGTCCTCCGAGGGGGGTGAGAGCCTTGTCACGGCAGATACCCCGAAGGCCATCGAAACCAAACTCAGTCCGCGAGCTTGAAAAACAGGTCGGTACGCCATTTGTGCATGTCGGGTTCCTCGGCCGGGTTGCTCATCAGCACCTCGAGGCGGCAGCCCCACACCTCGCCGGTCGGGGTGGGGTGCATGTCGAACCGCAGGTCCTGCTCGCGGGCCCAGTCGAGCAGGCGGGCGGTGACCTGCATCAGCTCGTCGGGGTGGCCGATGTGGCTGACCGTCGCGTACCGGCCCGCGGGCAGCGACTCGACGAACATCGGCGGCCCGACCTCGACCGGGGCGGTGATCGGGATGCCGGCCTCGACGACCAGGTCGGCGGACATGTCGATCACGCGATAGCGGAAGAAGGGGGCGCCGGCCACGGGCACCCCGCGCTCGCCGAGCCGGGCGAACATCGTCGGCAGGTGATCGGCGACCCGCGCGAACTGGGTCATCGTGATGGTCTCGCGACGGCCCACGTACGGCTGTAATGCCAGCTCGACAATCTTCGGCTCCACCCGGTCAGTCTCACACGACCGGCGGGATCGGGCCGGGCTACACGATGGACGACACCGGCCGGAGCGAGGTCCGCAGCACCGAGCGGGCCAGCGAGATGTCGAGCCGCACGTCGAGCGGGCGCGGACCGAGCCCACCCTCGGCGCTGAGCCCGACCGGGAGCGCGTCAGCGTCGAGGCCCCGGGCGCGGGCGACCAGCCGGCCGAAGTCGGCCCGCGAGATCGCCTCGGGGCCGGCCACGTTGATGATGCCCGCGAACCGCGAGTCGGCCAGTTCGAGCAGCGCCGCGGCCAGGTCGGCGACGTGGACCGGGCAGCGGATCTCGTCGCTGAACAGCAGTCCGCGGTGCCCGTTGAGCAGGCCGAGCACGAACGACTCGTGCCCGCTGGTGTCGCCGCCGTAGATCAGGGACGTGCGCACGATGACCGCGGACGGGTCGATCGCGGCCACCGCCGTCTCGGCCGCCGCCTTGGCCGCGCCGTACAGGGAAACGGGGGTTGGCTCGTCGCTTTCGGTGTACGGCGTCGGTCGGCCCGCGTGCAGGGCGTCGGTGGAGACGTGCACGAGCCGGGCCCCGACCGCCACCGCCTCGGCGGCCACAGTGGCCGCCCCGTCCGCCTCGACCCGCCAGCCGCCCCGCGTGCTGTTGATCACAAGCTTGGGCCGTACGGCGGAGATGAGCGCCCGCACCGCCTTGCGATCGGTGATGTCGACCGGCACCCACCCACCCGCGACGGTGGTGGCTGTCCCCACCACCGCCTGGTCGGTGGCCATCGCCTGACGGGCCACTTCGGAGCCGAGGAAACCGGACGCGCCGACGATGAGTGTGCTCATGCCGCCGCCTCCGCTTCGCTACGGCGGAGGCCTGAGCCGGGCACTGTGCCTGATGATTCGCTCGCAAGCTCGCTCATGCTCTGATCAAATCAGTTTGAGCGCTCCACAGGAACAGCCTGGCCGTCGGTGCCGGGGGTGCCGGCCGCCGGCTTGGGCTTGGCGTCGATGCCCGCCTCGAGCCGCTGCTGCGTGGTGATCGGGGTGGGCGCCGTGGTCAGCGGGTCGTAGCCGCCGCGCGTCTTGGGGAACGCGATGACCTCGCGGATCGAGTCGTTGCCGGAGAGCAGCATGCAGGTGCGGTCCCAGCCGAGCGCGATGCCGGCGTGCGGCGGCGGGCCGTACTTGAAGGCCTCGAGCAGGAAGCCGAACTTGTCCTGCGCCTCCTCGGGCGAGATGCCGAGCAGGTCGAAGACCCGGCTCTGCACGTCGCCACGGTGGATACGGACGCTGCCGCCGCCGATCTCGTTGCCGTTGACGACGATGTCGTACGCGTAGGCCAGCGCCTGGTCGGGCGCCTCCTCGAAGCGGTCCACCCACTCGTTGTTGGGCGAGGTGAAGGGGTGGTGGACGGCCGTCCAGCCGCCCTCGTCGGTCTTCTCGAACATCGGGGCGTCGACGACCCAGCAGAACGCCCAGGCCGACTCGTCGATCAGGCCGGACCGCTTGGCGATCTCGATGCGGGCCGCGCCGAGCAGCTCCTGGGCCTCGCGGCGCTCGTTGGCGGCGGCGAAGAAGATCGCGTCACCCGGCTTGGCACCGACCTGATCGGCCAATCCAGACAAATGCTCAGACGACAGATTTTTCGCGACAGGCCCGCGGGCCTCGCCGGTCTCCGCGTCCAGCACGACATAAGCAAGGCCCCGGGCCCCCCGCGCCTTGGCCCAGTCCTGCCACCCGTCGAGTTCTTTGCGGGTCTGCGACGCGCCACCCGGCATGACGACCGCGCCGACATACCCTCCAGCGGCGATGGCGCCGGCGAACACCCGGAATTCCGTGCCGGTCAAGAACTGCGTGAGCTCGACCAGTTCGACGCCGTAGCGCAGGTCGGGCTTGTCGGAGCCGTAGCGGTTCATCGCGTCGGTCCACGTGATCCGCGGGATCGGCAGCTGCACCTGATAGTCGGCGAGCTCGCTCCACAGCCGGGAGACGATCTCCTCGCCGAGGGCGATGATGTCGTCCTGCGTGACGAACGACATCTCGATGTCGAGCTGGGTGAACTCGGGCTGCCGGTCGGCCCGGAAGTCCTCGTCGCGGTAGCAGCGGGCGATCTGGTAATACCGCTCCATGCCCGCCACCATCAGCAGCTGCTTGAACAGCTGGGGCGACTGGGGCAGGGCGTACCAGGTGCCGGGCTGAAGCCGTACGGGGACCAGGAAGTCACGCGCGCCCTCGGGAGTCGACCTCGTGAGGGTCGGCGTCTCGATCTCGTTGAAGTCGCGGGCGTGCAGCACCTCGCGGGCGATCTGGTTGGCCCGCGACCGCAGGCGCAGCGCCTTGGCCGGGCCGGAGCGCCGCAGGTCGAGGTAGCGATACTTCAGGCGCAGGTCGTCGGAGGCGGTGATCGCGTCGTCGACCGGCAGGGGCAGCGGCGCGGCCTCGGAGAGCACCGTCAGCTGCGACGCCACGACCTCGATCTCGCCGGTGGCCAGCTCGGGGTTGGCGTTGCCCTCGGGCCGCGCGTTGACCTCGCCCACCACGAGCACGCAGAACTCGTTGCGCAGCGCGTGCGCGTCCTCCTCGCGGAAGACCACCTGCACCACGCCCGAGGCGTCCCGCAGGTCGACGAAGATGACCCCGCCGTGGTCGCGCCGGCGGGCCACCCACCCGGCGAGCGTCACCGTCGTGCCGGCGTCGCTCGCGCGAAGAGTGCCGGCTTCATGGGTACGGATCACGGGAAGGTCTCCTCACAGCTGTCACGGGGCGCCTGCACATTCTGTCAGGGGCGCCCGACGCGACCGCCGTCAGGCCGCTACTTTCCAGGAGGTCGCCCGCATACCAGCGGTTCCGGTCCTGCCGACGTCGGTGATCTCGACCAGCACCATCCGGGCCGGGCTGGCCGCCGTGAGCACGCAGAGCACGGCCCCCTTGCGTACGGGAACGCTCGCCCCCGGCCCGATGGGGCTGGTGCGGATCGCCCGCGCGCACCCCGCCGCGTCCGTGTCGTTGCTCCTGACCTGGCTGCCGCCCGCCGCCCCGGAGCCCAGGGTCAGGCTGGGCAGCTGATCACCGCAGCGGCTGTCGTAACGCAGGTCGCTGACCTTCTCGCCGGCGTTGGACCGGGGCTCGTCGAGGTCGAGGAAGAGCACGGCCGAGCAGCCCACCTGCACGCGCAGCGGCTCCTGGGCGTACGAGACGTCGAAGTCCCCGGCCGGCGCGGCGGCGGTTGCCGCGACCGGTTGCTGCTGCAGCGCCGCCCGGGCCAGGTAGGAGGCCCGCCAGGCCACGAAGATCGCCACCCCGGCCACGTTCAGCGCGAACAGGGCCAGCGCGGTGGCCAGGAACAACCCCCAGTTGCGGCGCTTGACCGGCGGCCCCTCACCCAGCTTCTCGGTCGGGCCGTCCGGGATCTCGCTCCTGGGCGGGCCCGCCGGGAACGGGTCGCGGGCCTTGGGCGGCGTGTTGCTGGTCGCGCGGAACGTGGACATCGGCGGCTCCTCGATCCAGCGTGGCAAATCGGTTGAACGACCCTAAGACGGTCATCCGGCGTGTTCCCATCCCTCGCCGAGGGGACAAGGTCACCTCGGCCCGGACCCGTAGAATCCCCTGGTGGCGCCCGACCGGATCGATCAACAGATCCTGCACGCGTTGCAGCTGTTCCCCCGGGCGCCGTTCGCCCGCGTCGCCGCCGTGATCGGCGTCTCGGAGCAGACCGTCGCGCGGCGCTATCAGCGGCTGCGCTCGGCGGGCGTGGTGCGGGTGCTGGCCCGGGCCAACCCGACCCGTCAGCCCGGCAAGTCGTATTGGACGCTGCGGATCGGCTGCCGCCCCGGCACCGCGCAGGCCCTGGCCGACGCGCTGGCCCGCCGCGACGACACGTCCTGGGTCAGCATCGGCGCGGGCGGGGCCGAGATCACCTGCCAGGCCCTCGTCGACGACCAGCGGGCCGGCCTGCTGCACCAGCTGCCCCGGGCGTCGAGCGTGCTCACCTTCAGCGCCCACCAGCTGCTGCACCGCTTCGTGGGCCGCGGCGAGTCCGACTGGCTGGCGCCCGGCCACGAGCTCGACGCCGGCCAGCGGACGGCTCTGCTCGAGGGCGTCCCCGAGATCCACCACGACCAGTCCGTACGGGTTGAGGAGGCCGACACCCCGCTGCTCGAGGCGCTGGTGCGCGACGGCCGGGCCAGCTGGGCCTCGCTGGCCGCGGCCACCGGCTGGACGCAACGCCAGGTCGCGCAGCGGGTAGCGACGCTGACCACGGCCGGCGCCGTCTATTTCGACCTGGACGTGGCGAACACGGCGGTCGGCATCCACACCGTGGCCACCCTGTGGTTCACCGTCGCCCCGGCCCACCTCGCCGACGTGGGCGCCCAGCTGGCCGACCACACCGAACTGGCCTACGCCGCCGCCGTCACCGGCAAGACCAACCTGATGGCCTCAGCCATGTGCCGCGACGCGGCCGCGCTCTACCACTACCTGACGACGAAGGTGGCGGCCATCCCGGGCGTGCAATCAGTCGAGACGGTGCCGCTGCTGGCCCGCGTCAAGCAGGCCCACTTCCTGATTCGCGATGGCCGCGTGCGAGAACACTGACCGCCCGCGGAACGGCCGCGTCGCCGATGTTGCCGTAGCCGAGCACCAGCCCCGGCGGCCCCGGCGCGACCCGGTAGTCGGCCAGCGTCATCACGGCGACGCCGGCCGACCGCGCGGCCGCCGCCAGCGCGCCCTCGTCGAGCCCGGGCCACGAGCAGACCACGTGCAGACCGGCCGCGACACCCTGGGTGGTGCAGCCGGGCAGGCTTTCCCGGAGCGAGGCGATCAGCAGGTCACGGCGGGCGCGGTAACGCTGACGGGCGCGATGCAGATGCCGATCGTACCGGCCCGCGGCGACGAACCCGGCGAACGCCGCCTGGTCGATCGGCGACGCCGGGGCGCCGGTGGCCAACGCCGTACGCCATTGCGGTGGCGCCACCGCCCAGCCGACCCCGACCGCCGGGGCCAGCGTCTTGTGGGCCGAGCCGACCAGCACCACCCGCGACGGGTCGAGGCCCTGCAGGCACCCTACCGGCTTGCGGTCGTAGCGGAACTCGCTGTCGTACTCGTCCTCGACGATCACCCCGTCGACCGACCGCGCCCAGTCGATCAGGGCCGCCCGGCGGGCCGGGGACAGGACGGCCCCGGTCGGGAACTGGTGGGCCGGGGAGAGGAGCACCGCCCGTACGGGGGAAGGAAGCTCGGCCACCCGCAAGCCGTCACTGTCGACCGGGACCGGCCAGGGCCGCAGGCCCGCGTCGGCGGCGACCGCGCGCAGGGCGCCCCAACCCGGATCCTCGACGGCGATCGCTCGATGACCGGCGGCGAACAGGCCCCGGCAGAGCCGGCCGACCGCGTCGCGGATGCCGTTGCAGATCACGACGGAGGACGGGTCGGCGGCGGCTCCCCGCGAGCGGTTCAGGTATTCGGCGAGGACCGTTCTCAGTTCCGGCAGGCCGTCCGGGGGTGGATAGCCGAGGTCGGCGGTGGCGGCTGCTGCGGACAACGCGTCGGCCCACTGGCGGCGGGGGAAGAATCGAAGGTCAGGCAGGCCGGGGGCCAGGTCGAGCGGCTTCTTGTCCGGAGTCATCGGGACCGTTGGTGGCTGGCTGCCCTGATACCGCACCCGCGTGGCCGAACCCGTCCGGCCCTCGACGTAGCCCTCCGTCGCCAGCTGGGCGTACGCCTGCGTGACGACCCACCGCGAGCAGCCCAGCGCCGGCGCCAGCAGCCGGCTCGGCGGCAACGCGGCCCCGGCCGGCACCCGCCCCGACCGGATCGCCGAGCGCAGAGCCGAGGCCAGGGCGACGTGCCGGGGACCTCGCGCGGGCAGCTCGAGTAGCGTCTCCCAGGCCAGATTGGTACGGGAAACCGGCATGGAAATGGATCGTAGGCGCAGACCGATCCGATCGTAGGGTCGCCACCATGCGCTATCGATTTCTGGGCCGCACCTCCCTGGCCGTCAGCGAGCTCTGCCTCGGGGCGATGACCTTCGGGCGGGAGGCCGACGAACAGACCAGCATCCGCCTGATGGACCGGTTCGCCGAAGCCGGCGGCATGTTCCTCGACACTGCCGACGCCTACGGGGCGGGGCGCAGCGAGGAAATCGTCGGCCGCTGGCTCAAACAACACGACCGTGACGACTGGGTGATCTCGACCAAGGTGCGCTGGGGTCCCGGCGGCAACCGCGCCGGGCTCGGCCGCAAACACATGCTGGCCGCGGCCGAGGGCAGCCTGCGCCGGCTCGGCACCGACCACATCGACCTCTACCACGTGCACGGCTGGGACCCGGCCGCCTCCGTCGACGAGGTCGTCCGCACCCTCGACCTGCTGGTGACCAGCGGCAAGGTGCGCTACCTGGCCGTCAGCAACTGGGCCGCCTGGCAGATCCAGAAGGCGCTCGGCGTCGCCGACAAACGCGGCTGGGAACCGTTCGCCGCCATCCAGCCCCGCTACAACCTGCTCGACCGCGAGTTCGAATGGGAGCAGGGCCCGCTGGCGGCCGACGCCGGGCTGGGCGTGCTGCCGTGGAGCCCGCTGCGCGGCGGGTGGCTGACCGGGCGCTACACGCGGGGCGGCTCGGCCCCGGCGAACAGCCGGATCGGCATGGCCGAGGCTCAGAACTGGGGCGAACGCTGGGGCGTCTACGACAACGACCGCACCTGGCGGGTGCTGGACGAGCTGACGGCGGTGGCCAAGGAGATCGGGCGGGAACCGGCTCAGGTGGCGCTGAACTGGCTGCTGCAGCGGCCGGCAGTGACAGCGCCGATCATCGGGGCGCGAAACGTGGAACAGCTGGAGTCCAATTTGGGCGCTGCCGACTGGGACCTGGACGCCGCGCTGGTGGACCGGCTGAACGCGGTGACCGTGATTGATCCGCTGCCGTTCCCGTACGACACCCTCGCCAACAGCGGCCACGACGCGGCACCCGAGTAAGGCCGGGACGACCCCGGAATCGGGTGGATGATCGGCGCGGACGGATGGATGTTCGTTCGGTATTGATGGAGTGACGTCGCTTCCGTGACTCGGCGGCCCGGTGGTTTGGTGGTTGATCGGCAGTCACTGAGGAGGCGTTGTGGGTCGGTTGCTCGTCGCGGTCCGATCATGACGGTGATCGCGGTCCGGGAACGGTCGGCGGGCGCCGACGGCTCCTTCTCGGTCGACGTACGGGTCGGCGACGCCGAGCACACCGCGGTGGTGGCCGGCCCGTTCGACGCGGCCCAGGAACAAGAACTGGTCTGGTATTTCGAGGAGCACCTGCGCTACCCGTTCCTCGACTGGGACCGCCGGGACGCGGCGGCGCTGGCGGTGGCCGACTACGGCCGCGCGTTGTTCGGGCAGCTCTTCGCCGACGAGGAGGCGCGGCACAGCTACCGGAAGCTGCGGGAGTCCGGGTTCGACGGTTGCCGGATCGAGGTGGTCGGCTCGGCCGGGCTGCACCGGTTGCACTGGGAGACGCTGCGCGACCCGGAGTACGCGACCCCGCTGGCGGTGCGGTTGCCGCTGACCCGCCGGGTGACCGGGCAGGGGACGCGGTTCGACCTGCCGGCCGATCGGGCAGCGGTGAACATTCTGGTGGTCACGGCCCGGCCCGACGGGCCTAAGGACGTGGGCTACCGGACGGTGTCGCGGCCGCTGCTGGAGGCGCTGCGGCAGGCCGACGTGCCGGTGACGGTGGAGTTCGTGCGGCCGGGCACGTGGGCGGCGCTGCGGGATGCGCTGCAGGCGAAGTCGGAGACGGTCGGCACCGGCTGGTTCCAGGTGGTGCATTTCGACGTGCACGGCCTGTTCGGTGCCCACAAAACCCTGGAAGAGGGCCGTCGGGGCGGGCGGTTGACGTTCGATCCGGCCGAGGTGCCGGCGTTCGAGGGGCAGCAGGGGGTGCTGTTCTTCGAGACCGCTACGGACGGAGTGGCCCAGCCCGTGCCGGCTAAGCAGGTGGCGGAGCTGCTGGCCGAGCATCGGGTCCCGGTCGCGGTGCTCAACGCCTGCCAGTCGGCGACCCAGTCGGCCACCGAGGCCGGCCTGGCGCAGCAGCTGGCGCAGGCCGGTGTGCCGTTGGCGGTGGGGATGGCGTACTCGGTGACAGTCTCCGCGGCCGCGGCGGCGATGCCGGTGCTCTACGGGAAATTCGCCGCGGGGTCGAGGCCGATCGAGGCGGCTCATGCCGCGCGGCGGGCGCTGTTCGAGAAGCGGGGGCGGCGCGGCTACTTCGACCAGGTCATCGACCTGGAGGACTGGGTGCTGCCGGTGGTCTTCAGCCAGCGGCCGTTCGACCTTCGGCTGCGGGCGCGCACCCCGGCCGAGGAGGCCGAGTTCTACGAGCGGGAGGCCGAGGTCGGTCCGGAGCCTTCACCCCGGTACGGGTTTGTCGGCCGTGACCTGGATGTGCAGGCCATCGAACGCCGGCTGCTGATGGCCGGCAACGAGCTGCTCGTACGGGGCATGGCCGGGGCCGGCAAGTCCACGTTGCTGGCGCATCTGGGCTGGTGGTGGCACCGCACCGGGTTGGTCGAGCGGGTGTTCGCGTTCTCGTACGAGGATCGGGCGTGGACGGCTGACCAGATCGTGCGGGAGATCGCCAAGAAGCTGCTGACCGCGGTCGAGCAGACGGTGCTCGACTCCTTCAGCGAGTCGGCCCGGCTGGAACGGATCGCCGGGCTGCTACGGGCCCGCCGCTTTCTGCTCGTGCTGGACAACGCCGAGTCGATCACGGCCAGCCCGGCGGCCATCCCGCACGCTCTCGACTCGCCGCAGCGGGATCGGCTGGTGGAGCTGCTGCGGCGGCTGCGCGGGGGCCGCAGCCTGGTGCTGATCGGTTCGCGGCAGGACGAGGGCTGGCTGGTCGCGGGCAACTCGTACGACCTGCCGGGGTTGGACCCGCAGGCTGCGTCCCAGTTGGTCGAGCGGATCCTGCACGAGCATGGGGGCAGCCACTATCGCAGCGACCCCGGCCATCGCGATGCGCTGCGGGAGCTCGTCAAGTTGCTCGGCGGTTATCCGTTGCCGATGACTGTAGTGCTGCCGGCGCTCGGCACCACGACGCCGGCCGAGATCCTGGCGCAGCTACAGCAGGGAGATGTCGCCGCCGACCCGGTCGGGATCATCAGGCGCGCCATCGAATACAGCCACGGCAACCTCGATCCCACGGTGCAACAGTCGATGTTGTTGCTGGCCCCCTTCACCGCCACCATCCCCACTGGTCCGGTCCTCTCCGCATATCAAGAGGAATTGGAGGCAATCGATTCGGTTCGGGCTCTCGGCACCATCGACCTCGCGGCGGCGATCAACGAGACCGCCCGGGTCGGCCTGGCCACGCCCCATCAGTTCCTCCCACTCGCGGAGGTGGTGCCGATCCTGCCGTACTTCCTCCGGACCCGGCTCAACAATCAACCCGACCTGACGGCAGCGGCCCGCCATGCGCATTATCGGCTGCACCTCGGCCTGGCCAAAGCAATCCACGACCTGCTCACCGGGCTCGATCCTCGAAGTCGTGCCGTGGGGCAGGCGCTCGCCCAGGCCATGTACGCCAATCTCATTACCGCGATCGAGCACGGCACCGATACGGGCCAGTACATCGAGGTTCTCGTCGCGGCAATCGCCGTTTACCTTCGACGCCGCAATCAATTAGCCGCTTTCGCCCAGCTTCTGGCCGATGTATTGAACCGGCATCGGGCGGACGGAGGTGGACACAGCCAACTCGAAAGCGCCTTCTTGAACGGCTTCGCCGGCCGTACGGCTCTGGACCAACACCGCCTCGACGACGCCGAACACTATTACCGGGTGGAACTGACCATCCGCGAGAACACCGATGACCGCAAGGGTCAGGCCACCGCACATCATCAACTCGGTGTGGTGACGCGGACCCGACGCCGGTTCGGCGAAGCAGAACGCCACTACCGACAAGCCCTCGACATCTACTTAGATCTCGAGGACCGGCACAGCGCCGCCATCACCTACTACCAACTCGGCTCGACGGCCCAGGAGCGACAACGGGTCAACGAAGCCGAACGCCACTACCGACAAGCTCTCGACATCTTCCTGAGCTTCAACGACCGGTCGAATATCGCCACCGTCTATCACCAGCTCGGCGTGCTTTGCCATGTGCAGGATCGCCATGAGGAGGCGCTCACCGCAATGCTCAGCTCCGCGATCTACTGGCACGAGGACACCGGGTTATGGCCTGGCAATGCCCTCGTTGGCATCGTCAAGGTACGAGAACACATTGCCGACGAAGCGTTCATCGCCGCCGTCAGGAGCATCGTGCCCGCGAGCATGGTTGACGACTTTCTCGAGGCGCTGCGCGGCACATCAGACGGCGAATAAGAGCCGACCCATCAGACCAACACAGCTTCGGGCTTAGGCGCGGGCCTGACCAACAGGAACACGGCCAGGGCGGCGAGCAGGGCCACACCGGCGGCCACGGCGAAGCCGACGTCGAGGCCGGTCGCGGCGGCTCCGCGGAGCAGCGGCTCGGGGATGGAGCCGAACACCTGGCCCGAGGCCAGCCCGTGGGCCACGTCGGAGGAGTCGCGGACGCCCGCCGAGGACAGGAACGACGTGGCGCGCGAGGCGAACGCCGACCCCACCACGGCGACCCCGATGGCGAAGCCCAACTGCCGTGCGGTGTTAAGCGTCCCCGCGGCCATGCCACCCCGATCTGCCGGCACGGCTGCCATCGCCGACTCGGCCAGGTTGGGCATGACCAGCCCCACGCCGAGGCCGATGATCGCGAACCCGGGCAGCAGCGCGGGCCAGCTTGATGACGGGCCGACCAGCCAGACCGCAAGCAGGCCGCCCGCAAAGATCAGCAGCATGCCCACGCCGATCAGCACTCGGGGTGAGCGGCCGTGCAGGCGGGCGCCGGCCACCCCCGAGACGATCAGTGAGAGCACGCCCATCGGCAGCGCGGTCAGGCCGGCCTGCAGCGGGGTCAATCCGAGCAGCGACTGCAACCAGATCGACGTGTAGGTGAGCATCGCAAAGGCCGCGAAGTTGACCAGCAACGCCGCGATCAGCACCCCGGTGAAGGTGCGGTTGCGCAGCAGCGCGAGGTCGATCATCGGGGCCGGCGAGCGGCGTTCGATCAGCACGAACAGGGCCAGGGCGACGGCGCTGACGACGTACAGGGAAGGAATTGATCTGATCACCGCGAGCGTCAGGGCCGTGGCGGCGACGGTGAAGGTCAGGAAGCCGGCGATGTCGAACCGGCCGCCGCGGAAGACGGGAGACGGCCGGAGAACAGTCAGCGTGAGCACAAGGGCAGCCACGCTGATGGGCAGGTTGACCAGGAAGATCCAGCGCCAGCTGAGGGCGTCGGTGAGCACGCCGCCGAGCACGGGCCCGATCGCGGCCGCGGCGCCCGAGACCCCACCCCAGATCCCGTACGCCACCCCGCGCGAGCGGCCCTGGTAGGAGGAGTTGAGCAGCGCGAACGTGGTCGTGAAGAGGGCCGCCCCGCCGATGCCCTGCACCACCCGGGCGGCGATCAGCAGGGTGTCGTCGCTCGCCAGCCCGCAGGCCAGCGAGCTCAGCGCGAAGACGACGAGCCCGGCCGCGTACAGGCGCCGGTGCCCGATCCGGTCGGCCAGCGAGCCGGCGCCGAGCAGCAGCACGCCGAGCGACAGCGCGTAGCCGTCCACAACCCACTGCAGCGAGTCGAACGAGGCGTACAGGTCGCCGGCCATCCGGGGCAGGGCCACGTTCACGATGGTCACGTCGACGAGCAGCATGAAAGTGCCGAGGCAGACCGTTACGAGCGGCCACCACTTACGCATGGAGTTGAACACGGCTCAACGATCGGGCCCCGACCTCGAAAACTCGCAGCCAGCCGACCGAAAAACGCCATAACCTCCACCGTGGCAGTCAGAACGGGTGGGTTCCGCCAGGCACGAACCATCCGTCGCGCAATACCGGCACGACCGGGCTGGCCCCCACGTCCCCGGCCACCGTGACGTCCCCGGCGAACCCGTTGGCCCGCAGCTCCAGGCCGCTGGCCGACTCGGGCAGCTCCGTCTCGATCCGCCCGGCCACCCCCCGGTACGCCGCCAGGGCGGTCAGCGCCTCGGGCGAGAACCCGTCGGTCCCGTCGAGGTCGGCCAGCCGGGCCAGGAAGGCGCCCGCGCCCCACAGATCCTCGACCGCCGGGCGCAGCGACCCGTCCGGCCACCGCTCCCCGGCCGCCACCACGGCCACCGGCTTGTCCCCGGCCCGCTCCCACACCCAGGCCGCGGCGGCCGCGGCGTTGCGCAGGCAGACGCCGACCACCGTGCAGCCGGCGTCGGCGAGCCGCACCGAGATCGCCGACCCGTTGGGCGACGGCAGCACGAGCCGGTCGATCTTCGCCGCCTCCAGATCCGTCCGCAGGATGCTCTCCGGCGACAGCGTGACCTGCCCCGGCCCGGCCTGCGAGCGCAGCACCGCGAGCATCGCCCCGTGCCGGTGGGCCACGGCCGCCGCCGAGTCGTCGCGCCACCTGTACGGCAGGACGCTGATGCCCTGCTCGACGGCGACGGTCAGCGTGGTCGTGAACGACAGCACGTCGACCACCGCCACGAAGGCCGCGCCGGGGGCCACCGCGTCGGCGCCCAGCGGACCCCAGTCGAATCGAACCCGAGACATGTTCGCAGTCTGCCAGCCGCGGCCTGGTCAGAAGTACGTGGCGAGCACGTCGACCACGCGCCGGTCGTCGTCAACCACCGGAATGTGCCGCCATTTGTCGAAAGCCGTGCACGGATGGGAGATCCCGAACCGGACGAGGTCGCCCGGCTCCAGCGTGAACTCCCCGGTGGACAGATAGGTGTGGTGGTCGTTGAGCTTGGTCACCTCGATGCCGGTGGTGGCCGCGTACGTGCCGTCGGCCCGGCGGATCTCCATCGGCACCGGCAGCCCCTCGTCGAACGGCGCGTCCCGCTTGCCCATGCCGGCCAGGGCCAGGCCCGGCTCGGGGGCCGAGATCACCTGGGCCCAGATGTCGAGCGCGGCGGCCAGCGGACCCTCCTGCGGCACGCGCAGGAACGGCGTGCGCTCGCGATAGAAGCCGTCGTCGTGGGTCACCGAGGCGCCGCTGCGCAGCACGAGCGTGGCGTCCACGGGTTTGACCCGCTCGACGACGCGGTCGAACCACGCGCTGCCGCCGGCCGACAGCATCGGTCGTTCCGGCAGCAGACCCGCGTTCTCGAGGCGGCGAAAACCGGCCACCACCTGGTCGAGAAAGTCGTCCACCTCGCGCTGAGCCTGCAACTGCCCCTCGTACGCGGTGAGGCCCGCGAGCTCGAGGCCGGGCGCGTCGGCGACGACTCGGGCCACCTCCTCCAGGGCGTCGAGCGACCGGATCCCCGTACGACCGTGCTCGTGCCCCAATTCGACGAGAACCCGCAACCGGCCCGCCGCGGCCGCGGCCCTCGCCCCCGCCACCGAGTCGACCTGGAAGAAGACCTCCCACCCGGCCGCGGTCTCCTGGGCCAGCCACCGCAGCGTGGTCGGGTCGAGCACCTGGTTGGCGATCAGCACCCGCGGCACGCCCAGCCGGCGCAGCACGAGCGCCTGGTTGGCCGTGGCCACGGTCAGGCCCCAGGCCCCGGCCGCCAGCTGCGACGCGAGCAGCCCCGGGGCCATGGTCGTCTTGGCGTGCGGGCTGAACTCCCAGCCGTGGCGCCGGCAGTAGGCGGCCATCGTCGCGATGTTGGCCTCGGCCGCCTCGCGCCGCAGCACCAGCAGGGGCCAGGTGAACTGCCCGCCGAAGAGGCCGGCCGGCAGGTCGAGCTTCCCCTCGGGCAACCAGAAACCCTTGCTGCGCCAGTCGACGGTTACTTCAGGCACGTCCATCGGTCACTCCGATCCCGAGATCACCCATCGGCTCCAACGCGTTGAGCACCGAGACGAGCCGCTTCTCCTCGCCGATGAAGTGCGTCTCCAGCACGGCGCTGACCGCGTCCAGTTCCTCGTACGTGGTGGACCGCTCGAGCCGCCCCAGCATGTGCGCCAGCATGTTGTGGTCGCTCCTGAGCCCACGCAGGAACGCCTCGAGCTCGGGATGGCGCGCGGCCAGCAGAGGAAACACGTTGGCGTCCTCGGCTTTGTGGTGCTTGGTGACCGCCCCGCACAGGGTCATGCAATAGACATGCAGGTCGCGGCCCTCGTCCAGCGCCACGTAGAGGTCCTCGACCATCTCCCGCAGCCGCAGGTGCGCGCTGATCAATTGATCGCCGTAGGCACGGAACCGCGCCCGTTCGTTGTCGTAACTGTCCACGGATGTCCCATGGTTCCACGCCTCCATGCCCGCGGCGGTCTCTTTGCCGGGTACACGCGACGCTTCCCGCAGCTCATCAGACTCACCCGCCGGATGGCAAGCGCTTGGTCATCTCGCGCAGCTCGGCGAGCCGGTCGGGCAACGAGCGGGGGTTGCCTGGCGCGTCGGGCCGGGCGTCCCACGGGCGGGGCCCGGCCGGCGGCCGATAGTTGACCCCGAGCGCGTCCAGCCGGGCCAGGTGATCGGGCAGGCGCGCCTCGAACTCCCCGTACGTGCGGGGCCCCCACACGGCCTCGGCGAACGCGCTGATCCGCGGGTACGTCATGTAGTCGACGGCCCGGGCCGAGTCCATGTGCTCGGTCCAGACGTTCACCTGCCCGCCGAGCACCAGCTCCCGTTCCTGCGGCGACAGGCCTTCCGGTACGGGGTGGAACGCGTACACGTCGGCCAGGGTGAGCCGGGTGCCCACCGGGGTCGGCTCGCCCGGGTCGTCGGACTGGCGGTAGTCGAGGTAGGCCTCGATGTCGGGGCACGCCACCACCGGATGCCCGAGCCGGGCGGCGACGGTCGTCGGCTCGGGCCCGCGCCACGCGGCGATCACCGCACCGGCCGGGGCGCCGCCCTCGAGGATCTCGTCCCAGCCGAAGACGCGCCGGCCGCGCGACGCCAGATGCTCGGCCATCCGCGCGGTGAACCACGGCTGCAGATCCTTATCGGCCCACTCGTCGGTCGGGCACTCGTCGCCGCCGATCCCGATCAGCTCGCTCGGGAAGATCTCGCAGAGGTGGTCGAGCACGTCCCGGCAGAAGTCGAGCGACTCCTCCTTCAGGTTGAGCACGTGTGTCGAGATGCCCCAGCTCGTTCTGGTCGTCACCTTGGTTGCGCCGAGGCTCGGATACGCCGCCACGGCCGCCTGCATGTGCCCCGGCATGTCCACCTCGGGCACGACCCGGACGTGCCGCTCCTCCGCGTACGCCACGATCTCGCGCAGGTCGTCGGTCGTATAGAACCCGCCGTGCGGCCGGCCGTCGAACTTCCCGTGCTGCCGCGCGCCCAGCATCGACTCGGACCGCCAAGCCCCGACCTCGGTCAGCCGCGGCCACCCCGGCACCTCGAGCCGCCAGCCCTGGTCGTCGGTGAGGTGCAGGTGCAGCACGTTGAGCTTGTGAAAGGCGGCCAGGTCGACGAAGCGCAGCACGTCGGCGACCGGCATGAAGTGACGCGCCACGTCGAGCATCACACCCCGCCACCCGTACGCGGGCCGGTCCTCCACGGTCACGGCGGGCACGAGCCAGTCGGTGGGCCCGGCCCGGCGCAACGCCTCTGGCGGCAACAGCTGGCGCAACGTCTGACACCCGTAGAACACCCCGGCCGCCGACCCGCCCGTGATCGTCAGCCCGTCCAGCACGTACGCCTCGGCACCCAGCCCCGGATCGAGGCGCAGCTCGACGCCGCCCTCGCCGCCCGGCCCCTCGCCGACCGGCAACGGCAGGCGCAGCGCACCCCGCAGCCACTGGGCCACCCCGGCCAGCTCGGGCGGGCAGTCCAGCGGCGTGCTCGCCCACAACCGGAACTCGCCCTCCCGCGCCCGCACCGACCCCGGCTCCGGCACCAACCCCCGCATGATCACCTCACCAAGATCGTTTTGCTGTTTGCCAACCTGCCGCCCCCTCCCCCGCCCATCAAGGGTGGGCCGACCCTACCCCCGCGAAAAGGCCGAACCGCCGTTGTCCACAGGCCCGCCGCGCGTTGTCCACAGGCCCGCACCGCCCCGCCATGATTCGGATAGGGTCGGCCCGGGAGGTGGCCTTGACGCACGACTTGCTGCTCGCCGGCGGCGACCCGTTCGACGTGGCCGTCACCGCCGGCGTGATCGCCGAGACCGGCCTTTCCCTGCCCCGAGACGCCCACACGGTCGTCGACGTCTCCGGCCACCTGGTCACCCCTGGCCTGATCGACCTGCACACCCACGTCGGCCCCGGCTATTGGGGCATCGCCCCCGACCCGATCGCTTGGCACACCGGCGTCACCACCTGGGTCGACGCCGGCTCCGCCGGGGCTTACACGCTCGACGGCCTGCGCCGCGTCGCCGCCCGGGCCGCGGTCCGGGTCCCCGCCCTGCTCAACATCGCCGCCCTCGGGCTGGCCGGCCGCACAGGCGAGAGCCGCGACCTGGCCAACTGCGACGTCCCGCTGGCCATCGACACCGTGCAGGCCAACCGTGATCTGGTCCGCGGCCTCAAGGTGCGCATCGATCGCGACACGGTCGGCGACCACGGCGTCGAGCCGCTGCGCCGCGGTCTCGCCGTCGGGACGGCCTGCGGCGTGCCCGTCATGGTCCACATCGGCACCACCCCGCCCCCGCTCGACGAGGTGCTCGAGCTGCTGCGTCCGGGCGACATCGTCACCCACAGCGCCAGCGGCATCGCGTCGCCGCTCGGGCCGTCCGTGCGCGCGGCCGTCGACCGGGGCGTGCTGCTCGACCTCGGCCACGGTTCCGGCGGGTTCGCCTTCGACGTGCTCGAACGCCAGCTCGACCTCGGCCTCGGCCCGCACACGATCTCGACCGACCTGCACTGCCGCTCGCTCTACGGCCCGGTCTTCGACCTGCCGACGACGATGGCCAAGGTGCTCGCGGCCGGCGTCCCGCTGGCCGACGTGCTCGCCATGGTCACCACGCGTCCGGCGGCCGCCCTGGGCCTGCCCGGCGGCACCCTCGAGGTGGGGGCCCCGGCCGACCTGGCGGTGTTCGAGGTGCGCGCCGAGCGGCACGAGCTCGTCGATTCCCACCGCCAGACCCGCACTTCCCCCGTACGGCTGGTGAATGTGGCCACGTACGTCGGCGGCCGCCGCCTGCCCCCGGCCTGGCCCGCCGCTCCCCCGCCGTGGTCGCCGCTGACCCCGGCCCAGCAGGAGGCGCTCGCCGCCCGCGAATCAGCGCTGCGCGACCTGCTCAACACCCCGCTCGTCGGCGCCGAAGCCCTCGAAGAACAGTTCCCACGCGACTCCTAGGAGACCAGAGATGCCCAAGCGCGCCATCAAGGCCGAGCAGGCGGCCCCGGCCGGCGGCCCGTATTCGCACGCCGTCGTGGCCGGCGACTTCATCTACCTGGCCGGCTCGGTGCCCGCGCTGCCCGACGGCACCCGGGTGACCGGCAGCTTCGCCGAGCAGGCGCACGCCGCGTTCCGCAACCTGGCCGCCGTGGCCGAGGCCGCCGGGTCCAGCCTCGACCAGGCCGTGCGGGTCGGCGTCTACCTGCGCGACTTCGGCGACTTCGCCGAGATGAACGAGATCTACCCGCAGTACATCAAGGGCTCCGCCCTGCCCGTACGCACGACGCTGCCGGTGCCGCTGGTCGGCTTCGACATCGAGATCGACGCGGTCCTCTACACGGGGGCCTGACCCGTTTCTCCCCTGGGAAGCGCCCCGCGTCTGCTTTGATCGACATGGGTAACACGTCGGAAACGTCGAACTGCGAGCATCGCGGGGCGCTACCCAGGGGAGGGATCCGTTTGTTCCTCAGCCAGCACGAGCAGGAACGTCTGCTCATCCATGTCGCGGCCGACGTGGCCCGGCGGCGTCAAGAGCGCGGCCTCAAGCTCAACCATCCCGAGGCGACGGCCATCATCACCGCCTTCCTGCTGGAGGGTGCGCGCGACGGGCGTACGGTGGCCGAGCTGATGGACGCCGGGCGGCGCGTGCTGACCCGCGAGGACGTCATGGACGGCGTGCCCGAGATGCTGGCCGAGGTGCAGGTGGAGGCCACATTCCCCGACGGCACGAAGCTGGTCACCGTGCACGGGCCGATCTCATGATCCCCGGCGAGATCCTCTTCGGCGACGGTGACATCGAGATCAATCCCGGTCGCGACGTGCTGACTTTGACCGTACGCAACACCGGCGACCGCCCTGTGCAGGTCGGCTCGCATTTCCACTTCGCCGAGTCCAACGAGGCCCTCGATTTCGACCGCCGGGCGGCCTGGGGCTTCCGCCTCGCCGTTCCGGCCGGCACGTCCGTACGCTTCGAGCCCGGCATCCCGCGCGACGTCTCCTTGGTCGCGCTGGCCGGCGCCCGCATCGTCCCGGGCCTGCGCGGCCTGGCCGGCGGCCCGCTCGACGACGGCCCCGCCTCGCCTGACGCCACCCCTCCCGCCACCACTCCCTCGCGCCCGGACAAATCCGACTTATCCGATTCGCCGACCGGCGACCACGACCCGGCGCAACCCGAGAACGGAAGCCCGCGATGACCACCCTGGATCGCGGCCGCTACGCCGCCCTCTACGGACCCACCGCCGGCGACCGCATCCGCCTGGCCGACACCAACCTGCTGATCGAGGTCGAGGAGGACCGCAGCGCCGGCCCCCGCCCCGGCGACGAGGTCGTGTTCGGCGGCGGCAAGGTGATCCGCGAGTCGATGGGCCAGTCCCGGGCCACCCGCGCCGAGGGCACGCCCGACACGGTCATCACCGGCGCGGTCGTGCTCGACCACTGGGGCATCGTCAAGGCCGACATCGGCATCCGCGACGGCCGGATCGTGGCGATCGGCAAGGCCGGCAACCCGGACACGATGGACGGCGTCCACCCCGACCTGGTGATCGGCCCGGGCACCGAGATCATCGCGGGCAACGGCAAGATCCTGACGGCGGGCGCCATCGACAGCCACGTCCACCTGATCAGCCCGACGATCCTCGACACCGCGGTCGCGTCCGGCATCACGACGATCATCGGCGGCGGCACCGGCCCGGCCGAGGGCACCAAGGCGACCACGGTCACCCCGAACGCGTGGCACCTGGCCCGCATGCTCGAGGCGATCGACGCGTACCCGGTCAATGTGTTGCTGCTCGGCAAGGGCAACACCATGTCGGCCGAGTCGATGTGGGAGCAGCTGCGCGGCGGGGCGGGCGGCTTCAAGCTGCACGAGGACTGGGGCACGACCCCGGCCGTGATCGACGCCTGCCTCCAGGTCGCGGACGCCTCCGGCGTACAGGTGGCAATTCACACCGACACGCTGAACGAGGCCGGCTTCGTCGAGGAGACGCTGCGCGCCATCGCGGGCCGGTCGATCCACGCATATCACACCGAGGGCGCGGGCGGCGGTCACGCGCCGGACATCATCACGGTGGCCGGGCAGCCCAACGTGCTGCCGTCGTCGACCAACCCGACCCGGCCGTACACGCGAAACACCCTCAGCGAGCACCTCGACATGCTGATGGTCTGCCACCACCTGAACTCGGCCGTGCCCGAGGATCTGGCCTTCGCCGAGAGCCGCATCCGCCCGTCCACGATGGCCGCCGAGGACCTGCTGCACGACCTGGGCGCGATCTCGATGATCGGCTCCGACTCGCAGGCGATGGGCCGGGTCGGCGAGGTCGTCATGCGCACCTGGCAGACCGCCCACGTCATGAAGGCCCGCCGCGGCGCCCTGCCCGGCGACACCACCGCCGACAACACCCGGGCCAAGCGCTACGTCGCCAAATACACGATCTGCCCCGCGGTCGCGCACGGCATGGCGGAGCAGATCGGCTCGGTCGAGCCCGGCAAGCTGGCCGACCTGGTGCTGTGGGATCCCGCGTTCTTCGGCGTACGCCCGGCGCTCGTCATCAAGGGCGGCATGATCGCCTACGCGCAGATGGGCGACGCCAACGCCTCGATCCCGACTCCGCAGCCGATGCTTCCCCGGCCCATGTTCGGCGCCAAGGGCGTGGTCCCGGCTCAGACGTCGCTGGCTTTCGTGGCCGAGGCCGCCATCGACGCCATGCTGACCGACCGGATCGGCGTCAAGCGGACCTTCACCCCGGTCGCCAGCACCCGCGAGGTGACCAAGGCCGACATGCCCCGCAACGACGCCCTCCCCCGCATCGAGGTCAACCCCGACACGTTCGAGGTCCGCGTCGACGGCGAGATCATCGACCCCGACCCGGTGACCGAGCTCCCCATGGCCCAGCGCTACTTCCTCTTCTGACGTGAGCCTCGCAACGCTCCTCGTGCTCGCCGACGGCCGCCTGCCGTCCGGCGGGCACGCGCACTCCGGCGGGCTCGAGGCCCAGGTCTCGGCCGGCCGCGTCCGGGATCTCGACGCCGTCGCCGGGTTCCTTCGGGGCAAGCTCGCCACCGCCGGGCTCGTCAACGCGGCGTTCGCGGCCGCGGCCTGCGCGCGACCGGGTGAGTGGGCAGATCTAGATCAAGGGCTTGATTCCCGTACGCCGTCACCCGCGCTCCGGAAAGCGTCGCGCGCGCAAGGCAGGGCCCTGCTCCGGGCCGCCCGCGCCATGTGGAGCCTGCCGCCGATCGGCCGCGACGTGCACCAGCCGATCGCCCTCGGCGTGGTCGCGAGCGCGGGCGGGCTCGGGCCGCAGGAGGCAGCCGTGGCCGCGGCGCACGGGACGGTCAGCGGGGTCGCGTCGGCCGCCGTACGGCTCCTTGGTCTTGACCCTTTTGCGGTGCACGGGTTGCTGGCCCGGCTCGCCCCCGAATGCGACCGGATCGCTACCGAGGCGGCAGCCCGCAGCGACCGGCCCGTCGACGATCTGCCCGCCGCGAGCGGTCCCCTGCTCGATGTCGGCGCCGAGCTCCACGCCACCTGGGAGGTGCGTCTCTTTGCATCCTGAACACTCCGTCGCCGGTGGGGCCCTTCCCCACCCCTCGGACGGCTACGTCGCCCCGCACACGCACGGGCCCGACGAGGTGCCGCACACCCATCCCGACCCGGGCGTCGACCCGCACCAGCCGTTGACCAGCGGGCCGCGGGCGCTGCGGATCGGCATCGGCGGGCCGGTCGGCTCGGGCAAGACCGCGCTGGTGGCCGCCCTGTGCCGGGCCCTCGGCGACGACCTGCGCCTGGCCGTGGTCACCAACGACATCTACACGACCGAGGACGCCGACTTCCTGCTGCGCAACGGGGTGCTGCCGGCCGACCGGGTGCGCGCGGTCGAGACCGGCTGCTGCCCGCACACCGCGATCCGCGACGACATCTCGGCCAACCTGGACGCGGTGGAGGATCTCGAGGCGGCGCTCGGCCCGCTCGATCTCGTGCTGGTCGAGAGCGGCGGCGACAACCTCACGGCCACGTTCAGCAAAGGGCTGATCGACCGGCAGATCTTCGTGGTCGACGTGGCCGGCGGCGACAAGGTGCCGCGCAAGGGCGGCCCCGGCGTCACCACCGCCGACCTGCTGGTGATCAACAAGACCGACCTGGCCCCGCTGGTGGGCGCCGACCTCGCGGTGATGGATCGCGACGCCAAGGCCCGGCGCGGCGATCTGCCGACCGTCTTCCTGTCGCTGGTCGGCGATCGCACCGCCACGCCGGTCGCCGAGTGGATCCGCGGCCTGATCGCCACGGCGTGAAGGCGTTCGCCCGGGTCGTCGCCGAGAAAGGCACCCGGCTGACCGTCCTGCGCAGCGAGTCGCCCCTGCTGCTGCGCCGCACCGGTCCGGAAACCGTGCACCTGGTGGGTGGCGGCGCCGGCCCGCTGCGCGGCGACGACCTGCGGCTCGACATCACCGTCGGCCCCGGCGCGGTCCTGGAGATCCGCAGCGTGGCCGCCCAGCTCGCACTGCCCGGCCGCGCTCATCTGCCGCCCTCGCGCCTCGAGATCACGGCGACCGTCGCGGCCGGCGGCACGCTGCGCTGGCTCCCGGAGCCGCTGATCGCCGCGGTCGGCTGCGATCACGTCACGGTCACCCGGGTCGACGTCGAGGACGGCGGCGAGCTGCTCTGGCGCGACGACCTGGTCTGCGGCCGCCACAACGAGACCTCGGGCGACGTCCGCACCGACACCACGATCCGGTACGCGGGCCGCACGCTCTATCGCCACGAGCTCGCGGTCGGCCCGGCCGCCCCGGGCTGGTCGGGCGCCGCGGTGCTGGGCGGCGGCCGGGCGATCGGCACCCTGGTCGCCGCGCCCACCGGCCCCGCGCCGCGGTCGGGCCCGGGCGACTTCGCGGTCATGCCGCTGGCCGGGCCGGGCGTGCTGGCCACCGCGATCGGCGCCGACATCCGCCCGGTGCGAGCCGCCCTCGATCCGCTCAGCGAACAGGGATCGAGGGCGTTCTCGGCAACAACGGTCTAGGCCGCGACCGCGATCGGCACGCCGTGCTCGTCGGTCAGCGCCAGCCGGGTGTGCAGGTTGCCCTGCTGGGCGACCCGGGCGAAGTACTCCGAGCGCCGCCGTTGCATACAACCCTTGCGCGTACGGGGTCCGCCCGCGGCCACCGTGAGCAACTCCGGCGCCAGCGAGCTGTTGAGCCCCTCGCGCAGCAGCTGCAACGCCTCGGTGCGGAGCTGGGAGATGCGCGACTCGGTCACGCCCAGCCGCGCCGCGACGTCGCTGAGCGGCTGCTCCTGCAGGAACGACTCCGTCACCACCATGCGCAGCCGCTCGGGCAACGCCTGGATGGCCTGGTGCAGATAGCCGAGGCGCTCCCGCTTGAGGAGCAGATCCTCCGGCCCCTCGGACGTCTCCGGCACCATCTCCTCGGCCGCGCCCGTGGGGAAGCCCTGCAGGCTGAGCAGGGCCGCCTTCTGCACGTCGTCCTCGACCGTGGCCAGCTCCGCGATGCCGATGCCGAGCAGCTCGGCCACCTCGGCGTCGGTCGGGGTCCGGCCCAGCTGCGCGGTCAGCTCCTGCCGGGCGGTGGCGCTCTTGCGGGCCCGGGCGCGCACCGATCGGCTGGCCCAGTCCTGCCCGCGCAGCTCGTCGAGGAGCGCGCCGCGGATGCGAACCGCGGCGAAGCGGTGGAACGGGATGCCTCGGGTCACGTCGAAGGAACGAGCGGCCCCCAGCAGCGCGGCAAAGCCGGCCGAGGACAGGTCGTCCGCATGGACGTGACCCGGTACCCGGTTCAGAAGTTCCCGGACCAGATGGCCAACCATCGGCATGTGTTCGCGGACCAGGTCCTCGATGTCACGCGCGGACGGCGCGTCGTGGGTCGTGCCGATGGTGGCGGGGAGTTGGGTCGCGTCGGTCACGTAGTCCTCCTCGCTCGTACTACCGGTTGGGTGAAAACCGGCTGACGAGGAGAACTTTTGCCGTCGAAAGGTGCGAAGGCGGCCGAACTCGGTTGCTTTTAGGGTGCTTTTCGCGAGAAAAGCTCAGGTTTTCAGTGGAAGGCGGCGGCGCGCCGGGGCTCCAGCACCTCGGTCAGCTCCGAGTGCACCCAGTGCATGCGGCGCACCGCGACATCCGGGTGATCGCCGAACTCCAGCGCCACCTCGGCCGCGCAGCCGTCGCTGCCGTACTGCAGGATCATGGCGGTCACGGCCTGCTCCACTGCCTCGTTGCTGGGGCACTGGGACGGCTGCAGGTCGGAGACGAACAGAGCCTCCGCCGCCAGATCCTTGACAATGCTGATCATGTCGAACTCCCCGATGGACGACCTGCTGCGCGCGGCCGTACTGCCCGAATGCCGGCGCACAGTTCCGCTATCTCATCTTTTGCCTACGCACGGTCCCCGCCCGGCTGACACGCCGGGCGAAACGGAGGAAAGTGCCTGATGCATCGGTTTCACAGTAACTCCGCTGCGTGCGGCGTCGCGTCCGATTTTGGCCGTTGCCCTGTTCACCACCCGACCCTGACGCTCCCGGGCGGGCACACCCACGACCCCAGACGCGCTCAGCCGCCCCTGCGGCACCGCCCCGGCCGGGCACGAAAAAGGCCGGCTCGGGTGAGCCGGCCTTTCTCTCGAGCGACGTCGGTCACGGCGCCGACGGGCAGTCCTCCGGGACGTCCGCGTCGCACTCGGTGCCGACACCGGGGTTGTCCGGTGGACGCTGAGTGGTGACCGGGGGTTCCGTCGTCGCCGGCGGGGTCGTCACCGGCGGCGCGGTCGTATCGTCCGGCGGCTTCGGAGCCGTGGTGTCCGGTGGCGTCGTGGTCTCCACCGGCGGCGTCGTCTCCACCGGCTTCTCGGTTTCCTCGGGCGTGCCCTTCGGCGGATCCACCACGCCCGGGTTGCCCGGCTTCGTCGTCGTGCCCGGCTTGGTCGGGGTCACGTCGATCACGCCACCGTCCCCGATCGTGATGCCCGGGATCGGCGACGACGTGTTCGGCGACAGCCGCGTCTGCCCGTTCGCCAGGTGCTCGACGTAGCGCGAGGGCTCGCCCGGCTTGGCCGACACGAAGGTCTCGCACTGCTCGCCGTTGAGCCGGAAGGCCATCGGCGGGTTGTTGCTGGAGACGTATTTTCCGCTCAGCTTGAGCGAGGCGGTCTTGAGAGCCCCGATCTGTTGCTCCGAGTTGACCGTGATGGCGCCGCCCGTGGGCGAGTCCTGCTTGAGGTCGATCTGACCCGCGCCCGACACCGTCTGGTCGCCCGGCATCATGAACCAGAGGTTCCAGTCCTTGATCGGCGTCTGGTTGCGGTTGGCCACGGTCACCTGGGCCACGAAGCGATTGTCCTTGTCGCTCCACACCGCGTAGCTGACGACGCACCGCTCCGTCTGCGGCAGCTCCGCGGGCGGCGCGCCCTTGGCCGTGCCGCCGTTGGCCCCGGTCAGGCTCCACCCGTAGGTGCCCACGCCCAGCAGCAGCACGCCGAGCGCCACCACGAGCACGCGGCGGGTCTTGGTCTGCGAGATGCGGGCCCAGGACGGCGCGGTCGTGCGGCCGGACTCCGACGGCACGTCCTTCTGGTTGCCGTAGGCCGGACGCAGCCCGCCCGAGCCCGCAGGGGACACGGGAGCGGCGTTGTAGACCGGGCCGGACGGCAGGTCGCCGAAGCGGCTGTTGCGGGCCGGAGCGACCGGCTCAGGCTCGCCCGCCTGGGCCGCGGCAGCACCGGCGGCCGCGGCAGCAGCGCCGGCACCCGCAGCGGCGGCAGCCGGCGGAGTCTTGGCGGCCGGCGGAGCGGCGGCCGGCGAGACCGGAGCCGCGCCCGCACCGAGGATCTCGGCGTACGCCTGCGGCGACGGCAGGATCGTCGTGTCCTCGCCGCCGTCGGACCAGTCGGGAACGTAGCCCCGGGCCGTGGCCGGCGCCCCCAGCGCGAGCGCGGCCAGGGTGCCCGCCAGCTCGGCGCTCGACGGCCGGTCGTCCGGTCGCTTCTCGAGGCAGCGCCCGACCAGGGCGTCGACCTCGTCGGGCAGGCCGTCGACTGGCGGCAGCGGCTCGGGCTCGGTGTATTGGTGAGCCCGCAGCAGAGCCGTCGTCGTGCCGACGTCCCACGGCAGCTGGCCGATCAGCGTGCGATAGATGAGCAGGCCCACCGCGTAGACGTCGGTGGCCGGGCTCACCTGGCCGCCCTCGAGCCGCTCGGGCGCGAGATAGGCCGGCGTGCCGAGCAGGCTGCCGTCGGGGTCGATGTCGTTCTCGCCGATCAGGGCCGAGATGCCGAAGTCGACGACCTTGGCCCCGGTGGCGGTGAGCATGACGTTGGCCGGGGTGACGTCGCGGTGCACGATGCCCCGCGAGTGCGCGGCGGCCAGCGCCGCGGCCACCTCGGCAGTTATCCGCACGGCGTGCTGCCAGGGCAGCTTGCGCACGCGCGCGAGCACGGCGGCGAGCGACTCGCCGTCGATCAGCTCCATGACGACGTACGGCACGGGCTCACCGTCGACGGTGGTCGCCTCGCCGTAGTCGTAGACATTCGTGATGTTTGGGTGGCTGAGCCGAGCCGCAGCCTGAGCCTCCGCACGGAGTCGGCGCCGGAACGCCGGGTCCGTGCTTGTCGACGGTGGCAGAACCTTCACCGCGACCTGGCGCCCGAGGACCTCGTCGAACCCTCGCCACACCACTGACATCCCGCCGGCGCCGAGCCGCTCGACCAGTCGATAGCGACCGGCCAGCAGACTCGAACCCGGAAGGTCCGTCGTGCTCATGTGCCCCCACATGCGCGCTTCGAAGAAAACACCGAGCTGCACCGCCATGCCCCTCGGCGTCGGGGTGCCCGGACACGGCCGGACGTTCCCCATCGACGGAAGGGATGCTAGCCGATGATCGGCCCCCTCACGATCCCGCGCACACACCGTCTTACCTGCGGTTCATCACCGTCCGTTTCCGAACGAATCGCACCCGCGACGGGTGCCCGTCCAGTACCCGAAAGTCGGATCTAGGACTGCCAACCGGTGGCATTGCGGGCCTACACCCCGGTATGCCCGCTTTATCGGAAGTTTCTTCCAGCAAGACTTTGCCTCTGTCCAGCATGGACGGTTCCACTAGTCGTGACACGACCGTCACGCAAGGCAATGTGACCCGATAGTCGACAAAAGCTCGCCCTAGGACAACTGTTGGTGGATCTACCTGTGCAACCCCGCCTGAACGGGTGATCCCCTCGGCTGATCAGCCTATTTTGCGTGCCAACCTCCCCGAACGAAGGATCAGGCGTGATAACCGGGGATCGGAACCCGGTCGTTCCCCATTAGCGCCTTCGCCGGCGGTCGCACGGCCCCGGGCGCCCGGCCGGGCAGGGCCGGTGGCGCCTCCACGGCGGCCACGGCGCCCAGCTCGTCCAGCAGCGCGAGCACGGGGGCCAGCTTCTCGTAGATGACCAGCACCACGTCGCCGGGACGGGCCAGCCGGAGCGCCTCGGTCACGGCCTCCCGGCAGCCCTCGGCCCGCACCGAGGCCAGCTTGGGCCGCCGCGCCCGCATCTCGCGCTCGACCAACGAGGACACCTCCCCCGGCGTACGGCCGCGGGGGTCCTCGTCGTCGTAGAGCACGACCCGCGTGACGCCGTCCGCCACCACCTGCGCGCACGCCGCGATCAGGTCGTCGCGCCGATCGCCGGGCAGGGTCAGGGCGGCCACGCAGCGATCGGCGCCCCAGAGCCGGTGCAGGGTGCGCAGGGTCGCCGCCAGCGCCGCCGGGTTGTGGGCATAGTCGACGAACACCGACACGTCCCCGAGCCGCATCAGCGTGCCGCGACCGGTGTTCTCGACGGCCGGGTCGAACTCGGTCACCCGCCGCGACACCGCGTCCTGGCCCGCGCCGAGCGCCCGCGCGGCCGCCATCGCCGCCAGCGTGTTGGCCACGACGTGCGGCGCGGCACCCCCGTACGCCCCGGGAATCTCCGCCACCCGCAGCAGCGACGTCCGCCGGGCCCCGGTCGCCTGCAGCACCCACCCGCCGTCGAGCAGATAGGCCGTGCCGCCCCGCGCGAGATGCTCGACCACCACGGGCTGGCCGGCGTCGAGCCCGAACCACACCACCCGCTTGCGGTCGGCCCGCACCCGCGGCCGGCCCACCAGCGTGCGCACCCACGGGTCGTCGGCGTTGAGCACGAGCGTCCCGCCGTCGCGCACCCGCTCGGCCACCAGCGCCTTCACGTGGGCCAGGTCCTCGATCGTGGCCAGGCCGTCCTGCCCCAGATGATCCGCGGTGATGTTGGTCAGCACCCCGACGTCGGTCCAGTCGTAGCCCAGCCCGCGGTTGAGCAGCCCGCCCCGCGCCGTCTCCAGCACGACGGCCTGCACCCCCGGGTCGCCCAGCACCATCTGCGCCGACCGCGGCCCGGTGGCGTCGGCCCGGAAGACCACCCGCCCGTCGATGCGCACGTCGTCGGTGGTCGTCAGCCCCACCCGCAGCCCGGTGTCGGCCAGCAGGTGCGCGGTCATCCGGGCCACCGACGTCTTGCCGTTCGTGCCGGTGATCGCGACCGCCGGGATCCGCCCGTCCGACCCGGCCGGGAACATCGCCCGCACGATCGCGTCGCCCACGTCGCGCGCGCGACCCCGCACCGGCGCCAGGTGCATGCGCAG
Organism: Paractinoplanes lichenicola; assembly: GCF_016785085.1. Lineage (GTDB taxonomy): Bacteria > Actinomycetota > Actinomycetes > Mycobacteriales > Micromonosporaceae > Actinoplanes > Actinoplanes lichenicola. Next base: position 22,677 of record NZ_JAENHO010000018.1, on the reverse strand, counting down.
GCCGGGCACGGCGTTCACCTCGATCACCCCGGCCGTGACGTCGGCGTCGATCTCGACCGGCGGCACCGGCTCGCCGATGCCGGGCAGGCGCAGGTCGATGCCCGCGATGTCGAGCCCGAGCAGCGCGGTGACCCGCAGGCACAGCCGCGCCACCTCGGGGTGCACGTCGTCGGTGACGTCGTGGCTGGTCGCGCCGGTGGACAGATTGCCGGTGGCGGCCAGCCACACCCGCTGCCCCTCGGCCGGCACGCTGCGCCCGGTCAGCCCCTGCCGTTCCAGCAGCGCGGGGTCGGGCGTCACCCGGGTCAGCACCCGCGAATGCCCGACGCCGCGGCGAGGGTCGGCGTTGACCCGCTCGACCAGCTCGTCGACAGTGCCGATTCCGTCGCCCACGACGTGCGCGGCGATCCGTTCCGCGGCCGCCACGACCTCGCCCGCCACCACCAGCACCCGGTAGTCACGCCCGCCCAGCTGCCGCTCGACGATCACGTCCTCGCCGGCCGCCCGGAACGCCCGCTCGACCTCCGCCGGCGTGCTCAGGTGCAGGGTCACGTGCTCGCCCTGGCTGCCCCGCCGCGGCTTGACGACGACCGGGCCGCCGAGCCGCTCGAGCCAGGCCAAGGCGTCGGCACACGTACGGGCGGCGCCACCCGCGGGCATCGGGACGCCCGCCTCGGTCAGCAGCCGCCGGGTCACCTGCTTGTCGCCGGCGATGTCGATGCCCACGCCGCTGGTCCGGTCGGTCATCGCGGCCCAGGCCAGCCGCCGCCGGTTGCCCCAGCCCAGCCGGAGCAGGCTCAATTCGTCGTAGCGCTCGACCGGGATGCCCCGCCGCCGGGCCGCCGCGATGATCGACCGGGTGCTCGGGCCGGCCGCCTCCCGTTCCGCGCGCGCCGCGAGCTCGTCCAAAACCGGTTTCCCCGTACGCCCGGCGGCCACCGAGAGCACCAGGTCAACCGCCGCCTGCAGCAGGTCCCGCGGCACCTCGGAGCCCGGCGACTCGTCGACCGGGCACTCGACGATCAGGTCGTAGCAGCCCGGCTCCCCCGCCGACACCGTGCGGCCGAAGCTCACGTCCCGCCCGATCAGCTGCGACAACTCGAGGCAGACATGCTCGGTGACGTGCCCGAAATAGGTGCCGCCGCGCAGCCGGCTCACGAACCCGCCCGGCGCCCCGGCCGCGCAGTGGTGCTCGGCCAGCCCCGGCAGGCTCCGCAGCAGCCGCTCGGCGAAACCGGTCACGTCGGAGGTCTCGACGCCGGTCAGCTCGCCCAGGCGCAGCCGCGCGACCACGGCCGGGCGGGACAGATAGACGTTGGGCCCACGCAGGTGCCGCAGGCGCTCGATCTTCATGACATCTCCTCAGACCGGCCGGAGCGGCCACCTCTGAGGTTAATTGGAACAAATACGAAACATCTGGCTAATCGGCTTTGTCGGCGGGCAGCAGGTGGGTCACCTCGGCCGGGCCCTCGGCCAGCGCGATCGCCCGTTTCTCGGCCTCCTCGTCGCTGCCGGTCAGCCTGCCCTCGTGCTGCCGCAGATGGTCCTCCCACGTCGGCACCTGATACACCTCCACGTAGCGCACCGGATCCTCGCCGTCGCGGAACAGGCCCCAGCGCGTCGCCCCCGTCCGCAACCGCGTCAGCCGTACGGCCTCCATCGCCTCGACAAAACCGTCCGCCTGCTGATCCCGTACGCGGTAAATCGCGGTCACCAGCACGGGACCCTCATCGAGATGCGGCTCCAACATGATGTGCGGCTCGGCCCAGAAAATCGCCGGGCTGCGATCGGCGTCGTCGTGCTCGTGCACCGGCAGCCACCACACGGTCGCCGTGCCCAGCAGCATGACCACGGCGGCCCCCACAAAAGCCGCGGGCAACCCGAACGCCTCGGCCACCTGCCCCCAGACCAGTGCACCCACGGCCTGCGACCCCGCGAAGACGACCTGATAGATCCCGAACCCGCGGGCCCGCACCCAATTCGGCAGCAACAACTGCAGGCTCGCGTTCATCCGCGACACCAGGCACATCCAGCCGGCCCCCGCCAGCACCAGCACCCCGGTGACCGCGAACTCGTCAGGCACCAAAGCCACAACCAGCAGGGCAGCGGCATAACCGACCCCGGCCCCCACGAACAGCCGATCAGCCGACAACAAATGGCGCACCCGCGGCATCAACAATGCGCCGGCGACCGCCCCCACTCCCAGCGCCGCCAGCAAAACCCCGTACCCGCTGGCGCCCAGCCCCAATTCCTGCCGCGCGACAACAGGCAGCAGCCCCCACACGACACTGCCCGGCACCACGAACAACACGACACGAATCAGCAGCCGCCGAACGTCAGGCGAATACCGAACAAACCGCCCACCAGCCCGAACAGCAGGCCCGAACCGCTCCGGATGAGAGGGCCCCCGCCGAGCCGGCCGCCGCCACAACACAAGAGCAACCGCAAAAACCCCGTACGAGAGCGCATTGAGCCCGAAAACGGCCGCCGACCCCACCTGAGCCACCAACAAACCCGCCACGGCAGGCCCAGCCGAACGAGCCAGATTGGTATTCACCGCCCCCAGAGCGGAAGCAGCAGGCAACTCCTCCCGCGACACGATCTCGGGGATAACGGCCTGCCAGGTAGGCAAAGTAAGAGCCTGCCCAACCCCGAGCAGAAACGTAAAACCGAGCAACAACCCCGGAGGCATCCGCTCGACCAAGGTCAGGACAGTGAGCGCAGCCCCGACGAAGAACAAAGCGATCTGCACGCCAAGCAGTAACCGCCGCCGATCAAGCACGTCGGCAATCGCCCCGGCCGGCAGAGCCAACAGCAGAACAGGCAGCATCGTCACGGTCTGCACAAGACTGGTCCAGGTAGCCGCATTCGGCTCCTGCACCACAAGCCACTGCGCCCCAACCGTCTGCATCCAGGTGCCGACGTTCCCAGCCAGCACGGCAACCCAAAGCATCCGAAAAACACGGCCCCGCAGCGGCGCCCAGGGTGATTCCACCGCCGAAACCTACCGACGCCCCACCCCCACCCCACTGTTAGGCAACACTTCCCACCCCACGGCCGCACTCACCCCACCAACCCGCACGACCATCCCCTCGCCCACTCGCTCAATCTCCCCGCTCGAACCTTTCTCCTCGCCCGGCCCGCCGCCTCACTCAGCCCGCCCTCGCCGGGGCTTGGCCCTCACTCAGCCCGTCCTCGCCTCCAGCCGCCCCCACGCCCGGGCCGCCGCTCGCCCGGCCCTTTCCCTCTGGCCAGCCTCCTTCCTTTGCTCGGCGGTTTGGGTTCCCTCGATTTGCTTGCGCTTGGACGGCCGGGGGATGGGGTGCCCACTGAAGCTAGACAGAGCGTTTTTACGCTTTCAGTGGTCACCCCATCCCCCGGCCTTGCATGGGAACCGCTGACGGCCAGGCGTTTGGTCACCCGCTGCTGGGTGCATGGCTGAGGTGAGTAATCCCCTTGCGCTGGGTGGTCGGGCTGCCGCGCTGTGGACGAAGCCAGGGGATTTCTCTCACCCGGGCGGGCCTGAGTGGTGGGTTGCGCCACCTAACCGCGCCGCCTTGCGCTCCGACGCTTCGCGCCTGGAGTCTTCGCTTCGCTCGGGAACCGGCAACCAGCCAGGTGCATGGCCGGGCCCACCGGTGCCGTCACGCCACGACATCAACCGCGCGACCTTGCACGCCGAGCCCCGCGGCGCGCCCATGCCACGACGTCAGTTGCGCGGCCTCGCACGCCAAGCTGGCGGCGCTCTCACGACACGCGAGCAACCGGGACTCGGCTCGAACGACGGCTGATCGCGGCCCACCACGTGGGCACGCCGTCGGTACGTCGCCGCGCGACCATCCACATCGGCCACTAGTGCTCATGCCTCGCATACATCTGGCCACGGCCACATCCCGCCTAACGGTCACCAACCCTTGGCCGCCCAACCCGTCGGCTGTCCCGCCAACCTGCATCGCTGCCCCAGCCTCGCCATTGACCTTTCAACGCAGGTCAATCCGCCTGAAACAGCCCACGGGCGCGACGCCTAGGGCCGGTTGAACGGCTGGCACAGCCGACGGGCGCGACGAGCAGCGCAAGTTGACTGCTTGGACCAGGCGACGGGTGTGACGAGCAGGGTGGGTTCACTGCTTGGGGCGGTCGGCGGGCGCGACGCCTGGGGTTAGGTGGGCGCGCGCTGAGGGTGGGTTGGGTGGTCGGCTCAGCCATGCACCAGGCTGCCCGAAGCACCGTGGTGTCGTAACAGCAACCGACGGATCAGCCATGCACCAAGCCCGTTGCGGGTTCCGAGCGAAGCGATGACACCAGGCGCGAAGCGTCGGAGCGCAGGGCGGCACGGTTAGGTGGCGCAACCCACCACTCAGGCCCGCCCGGGTGAGGGAAAGTCCTGGCTTCATCCACAGCGCGGCAGCCCGACCACCAGGCGCAAGGGGATTACTCAGGCCGAACATGCAATCAGCAGCGGGTGACCAAAGTCCTGGCCGTCAGGGAAAACCATGCAAGGTCGGGGGATGGGGTGACCACTGAAAGCGTAAAAACGTTCCTCCTAGCTTCAGTGGGCACCCCATCCCCCGACCGTCCAAGCGCAAGGAAGACGAGGAAACCCAATCAGCGAGCCAACCGCACCCGGCGAGCCTCACGCTTCTCCTCAAACCGAGCAGCCTGCACCTCAAGGGAATCCATATGAGAAGCCAAGGAATCCCGAGCAGCCTCCCCATCACCGGAGAGATCCGTACGGGAGAAGACGTTCCACTGACGCAACACAGGCTGAAGGACCTCGTCCCGATGCTGGCGCAGGTCATAGATGCCGGCCAAAGCGATAGACAACGCCTTGCGACCGAACCCTTCGATGTTGGCTCCCGGCATCTGGAAGCCGGCGACCACATCGGTGACCGCGCGCATGGACGCGTTTGGGTCCAGGTCGAACGCCGCCGCCAGCAGGTTTCGGTAGAAGACCATGTGCAGATTCTCGTCCGCCGCCACCCGGGCCAGCAGCTGCTCGGCGATCGGATCCCCGGTCGCCTTGCCCGTGTTCCGGTGTGAGATGCGCGTGGCCAGTTCCTGGAAGGCTACGTACGCGATCGAGTGGAGGATCTCGTCCGGATGGTCGTTGGAGTAGCCGGCTTCCATGTGTGTCATCCGGGCCCGCTCGAGCTCGACCGGATCCACCGCCCGCGTCACCGTCAGATAGTCACGCAATGCGATTCCGTGCCGGCCCTCTTCGGCCGTCCACCGATGCACCCATGTCCCCCACGCCCCGTCGCGGCCGAAAAGCGTCGCGATCTCGTGGTGGTAGGACGGCAGGTTGTCCTCGGTCAGCAGGTTGACGATCAGCGCCGTCCGCGCCACGTCGGGCAGTTTTGAGTCGTCGGGAGAATACGCCTCGCCACCCAGCAGCCCGTCGAATGTGCGCCCTTCGCTCCACGGCACGTATTCGTGCGGGAACCATTCTTTGGCCAGCGACAAGTGCCGGTCGAGGTTGGTCGCCACGACGGGCTCGAGCTCGATGAGCAGGGCGGTCTGATCCAACGGCATGACGATCACTCCCTACGGTGGCGTAACTTACGGCACCGTAGGTAAGGGTACGCCCGTGCCCCGCCCCACCCTGCGGGACCTGCGCCGATCCCGCAAGGTGGGGCGATGAGGCGGCGGCCGGTCAGCCCGCGATAACGGGGTGCAGGTCGCCGGTGGGCGGCTGCCAGGTGGCGGCGTCGGCCTCGACCTGCTCCCCCGAGCGGATGTCCTTCACGGTGTCGGGGTCGCCCGGGAACCACACGTACGGGATGCCGCGGCGGTCGGCGTACTGGATCTGCTTGCCGAACTTGGCCGCGGTCGGCGCGATCTCGGTCGGGATGCCGCGCTTGCGCAGGGCCGCCGCGATCCGGGTGCTGGCCGGGCGCAGCTCGTCGCTGGGCAGCGCGACCAGCACGCAGGTCGGCACCGAGCGGGAGACGCTGAGCGCGTTCTGCCCGAACAGCACGCCGAGCATGCGGGACACGCCGATCGAGTAGCCCACGCCCGGGAACCGCTCGTTGCCGCTGGTGGCCAGGTTGTCGTAGCGGCCGCCGGAGCTGATCGAGCCGAACCGCTCGTAGCCTTCGAGCTGGGTCTCGTAGACGGTGCCGGTGTAGTAGTCGAGGCCGCGGGCGATCTTCAGCTCGGCCCGGACCAGGCCGGGCGCGTGCTCGAGGGCGGTCTCGACGACCTGCAGCAGCTCGCCCAGGCCCTCGTCGAGCAGCGGGTCCTCGACGCCGAGCTTGCGTACGGCGTCCACGAAGGAGCCGTCCTCGGCCGAGATCGCGGCCAGTTCGAGGCACGCGTCGGCCTGGGCCCGGGTCGCGCCGGCCGTCTCGATCAGCGCCTCGGCCACCCGCGCCGGACCGATCTTGTCGAGCTTGTCGACCGTACGGAGAACCTGGGCCGTGTCGGTGAGGCCGAGCCCGCGATAGAAGCCCTCGCAGACCTTGCGGTTGTTGACCTGGATGCGCACGCGCGGGATCGGCAGGCCGCCGAGCGCGTCACCGATCACCAGCGGCATCTCGCAGTCGTAGTGGAACGGCAGCTCGCCGCGGTTGACCACGTCGATGTCGGCCTGCAGGAACTCGCGGTAGCGGCCCTCCTGCGGCCGCTCGCCGCGCCACACCTTCTGGATCTGGTAGCGCCGGAACGGGAACTGCAGCTTGCCCGCGTTCTCCACCACGAACCGCGCGAACGGCACGGTCAGGTCGAAGTGCAGGCCGAGCGCGTCGTCGTCCTTGGCGTTCTCGTCGGCCTGCAGGCGGCGCAGCAGGTACACCTCCTTGGAGGTCTCCCCCTTGCTGACCAGGGTCTCGAGCGGCTCGACGGAGCGGGTCTCGAGCGGGGCGAAGCCGTACAGCTCGAATGTGGTGCGAATGCGGTCGAGCACGCGCTGCTCGATCATGCGCTGCGGCGGCATCCATTCGGGAAAGCCGGAAATGGGCATGCTCAAAATCTCCTAGGAGTTACGTCAGAGTCCACGGCGCGGCGCGGCGACCAGTTCCCGCAGGTACGGGTTCTGGGCGCGCTCGCGGCCGATGGTGGTGGCCGGTCCGTGGCCGGGCAGCACGACGGTGTCGTCGGCCAGCGGCAGGATCTTGTCCCGCAGGCTGGTCATCATCGTCTCGGTGCTGCCGCCCGGCAGGTCGGTGCGTCCGATCGAGCCGGCGAACAGCACGTCCCCGGAGAGGCAGACCTGTTCCGCCTCGAACTCCGAGCCCGCGCCGGGCAGCCGGAAGAGCACCGACCCGCCGGTATGGCCGGGCGCATGATCGACAGTCACCTCGAGGCCGGCCAGCGTGAGCGTCGCGCCGTCGGTCAGCTCGGCCACGTCCTCGGGCTCCGAGTAGGTCAGCCGGCCGCCGAACAGCTGCGCGAGGTCCGTGCTCAGGCCCTTGGCCGGGTCGGCCAGCATCTCGAGGTCGGCCGGGTGCACGTACGCCGTGATGCCGCGCGCGCCGCAGACCGGGGCGACCGAGAACGTGTGGTCGAGGTGGCCGTGGGTGAGCAGCACCGCGGCCGGGAAGAGCCGGTGCTCGGCGAGCACCTCGTCGAGCTGGTCGAGCACGCCGATGCCGGGATCGACGATCAGGCATTGCTCGCCCGGGGCGGCGGCGACCACATAGCAATTGGTGCCGAAGGCCTGAGCCTCCACGCCGGTGACAAGCACAACGAGCCCTTCCGAGAAAACCTTGAACAAAAGCGGGAGCAAATCGTAACGAGCCTAGCCCGGCGGGCGCACACCACTTTCTCAGGAGGTACCCGTACACTCTTGCGGGCGTGTGACATGGGTCGTACGAGAGGACAGCATTCGGTGGCATCCAGCAGGGACCGGCAGCGCAAGCTGGCGCGCGCGAAGCTCGATCGGCAGATGGTTCGACGTGCCGTCAAGGAGCGCCGCAAGCGCCGCATGCTGGCCGGCGTCGGCGCCGGCGTCGCGGTCCTGGTCATCGTGGCCGGCGTGGCGTGGATGGGCGGGGCCTTCGACTCCGACGACACCACCACCGACGCCGCCGATCAGGATGTCTGCCTCTGGACCCCGCAGAACGCGAGCACCAACTCGAACCTCAAGGACGTGGGCACGCCCCCGACCAAGGACATCCCGACGCTGGGCACGCAGACGATGACGGTCACCACCAACCAGGGTGCCCCGATCGTCGTCGGCCTCGACAGCGAGCTCTCCCCGTGCGGCACGGCCGACATCACGTATCTGGCGAGCAAGCAGTTCTACGACAACACGGACTGCCACGAGATCACCTCGTACGGGGCGCTGCGCTGCGGCGACCCGAGCGGCACCGGGCTCGGCGGCCCGACGTACAGCATCTACAACGAGAACGTGCCGACCGCGCCCGAGCCCAGTGCCTCGCCCGCCCCGGAGGCGAACGCGAAGACGCCGCTCTATCCCAAGGGCACAGTGGCGCTGATCGGTGATCCGCCCGGCACCAACGGCAGCCAGTTCCTGATCTTCTTCAAGGACTACAGCCCGCCGACCCCGGAGTATTCGATCGTCGGCAAGGTCACCGGCGGGCAGGCGACGCTCGACAAGATCGCCAAGATCCCGACGTCGAACAACGACGCGGACGAGAAGGTCCGGCCCACGCAGAAGATCACGATCAAGACCCTGACCGTCGGCGACGCTCCAGCGTCCGCAGCCCCGTCGGCGAGCACCCAGTCCTAGGAACATCCCCAGGCCGACATATTCAGCAGGAGGAACACCGTGTCGTCGATCAAGGACCGGCAGCGCGCGGCGGCGCGGGCCCGGCTCGAGAAGGAGATGGCCGAGCGCTCCGCGGCCGCTCGCAAGCGCCGGCAGAAGCAGGCCATCATCGGTTCCGCGATCGCCGTCGTGCTGATCGCGGGCGCCGCGGTGTGGATCGTGACCGCACTCGGTGACGACGACAAGCCCGCCGACTCCACGGCCGCCAGCAGCGTGCCCGCGGGCCAGGTCGCCTGCACGTGGACGCCCGACCCGGGCGGCGGCGGCAAGGTCAAGGACGTCGGCACCCCGCCGGCCACCGCGGCCAACACGGGCAGCGACGTGCTGACCATGAACACCAACCTGGGCGTCATCAAGGCGTCCGTCGACAAGACCAAGGTGCCGTGCACGGCGGCCAGCTTCGAGTTCCTGGCGAGCAAGAAGTTCTGGGACAACTCGAAGTGCCACCGCCTGGTCAACGAGGCGACGTTCAAGGTGCTGCAGTGCGGCGACCCGTTCGCGACCGGCAAGGGCTGGCGGGAGACCGACGGTCAGGGCGGCCCGAGCTACACCATGAGCGAGGAGAACCTGCCGACCGACACCCAGAAGCCGTACCCGGCGGGGTCGATCGCGATGGCCAACACCGGTCAGCCCGGCAGCACGGGCAGCCAGTTCTTCATCGTCTCGGAGGACACCCAGCTGCCGGCGAACTACACGCTGCTCGGCACGATCACCGAGGGCCTCGACCTGGTCAAGGACGTGGTCAAGGCGGGCGACGACGGCGCGTTCGCGCAGCAGGCGGGCGGTGGCCACCCGAAGAAGGAGGTCACCATCAAGCAGCTGACCATGGCCGCCGCGTAACAGGGATTTCGGGAAGCGGGGCCTCCACTCGGAGGCCCCGCTTTTTCATGCTCCTGAAGTGACCCGGTACGCGTCGAAGACGCCGTCGACCTTGCGCACGGCGGCCACCAGGTGGCCCAGATGCTTCGGGTCGGCCATCTCGAACGTGAACCGGCTGACGGCCACCCGGTCGCGGGTCGTGGTGACCGTGGCCGACAGGATGTTGACCCGTTCCTCCGACAGCACCCGGGTGACGTCGGCCAGCAGCTTGTGCCGGTCGAGCGCCTCGACCTGGATGGCCACCAGGAACGTCGACGCGCTGGTCGGCTTCCAGGTCACCTCGACGACGCGCTCCACCTGGTCGCGCAGGTCCTCCGCGTTGGCGCAGTCCTCCCGGTGCACGCTGACGCCGCCCGAGCGGGTGACGAAGCCGAACACCGCGTCGCCGGGCACCGGGGTGCAGCAGCGGGCCAGCTTGACCCACACGTCGCTGACGTCCTTGACCACCACGCCCGGGTCCTGCGCCGTGCTGCGGTTGCGCGGCGGCCGGGTCGCGACGGCGGTCTCGGCGATGTCCTCGACCGCGCCCTCCTCGCCGCCGAACCCGGCGACCAGCTTCTGCACGACCGACTGGGCCGAGACCGTGCTCTCGCCGATCGCCGCGTAGAGCGAGGCGACGTCGGGCAGGTGCAGGTCGCGGGCGATCGTCGTGAGGTTCTCGTTCGTCAGCATGCGCTGCAGGGGCAGGCCCTGCTTGCGCATCGCCTTGACGATCGCCTCCTTGCCGACCTCGATCGCCTCTTCGCGGCGCTCTTTGTTGAAGTACTGCCGGATCTTGGTGCGGGCGCGGGGGCTCTTGACGAAGCCGAGCCAGTCCTGCGTCGGGCCGGCGTTCGACGACTTCGACGTGAAGATCTCGATGACGTCGCCGTTGGACAGCGTCGACTCGAGCGGCACGAGCTTGCCGTTGACCCGGGCGCCGATGCACTTGTGCCCGACCTCGGTGTGCACCGCGTACGCGAAGTCGACCGGGGTCGAGCCCGTGGGCAGCGGGATGACGTCGCCCTTGGGCGTGAAGACGTACACCTCCTGGCTCGACAGGTCGAACCGGAGGGCGTCGAGGAACTCCGACGGGTCGCTCGCCTCGCGCTGCCAGTCGAGCAGCTGCCGCAGCCAGGTCATCTCGTCGATGTGAGCCGGCGGGCCGACGATCGTCGCGCCCTTCTGCTCCTTGTACTTCCAGTGCGCGGCGATGCCGAACTCGGCCGTGCGGTGCATCGCGAACGTGCGGATCTGCATCTCGACCGGCTTGCCGGTCGGGCCGATCACCGTCGTGTGCAACGACTGATACATGTTGAACTTCGGCATCGCGATGTAGTCCTTGAACCGGCCCGGCACGGGCTGCCAGTTCGCGTGGATGACGCCCAGCGCGGCATAGCAGTCGCGGACCGTGTCGACCAGGATGCGGACGCCGACGAGGTCGTAGATGTCGTTGAAGTCGCGGCCCCGCACGATCATCTTTTGATAGATCGAGTAGAGGTGCTTGGGGCGGCCGGTCGTCTCGGCCTTGATCTTCGCGGACTTGAGGTCGAGGCTGACCCGGTTGGTCACCTGGCGCAGCAGCGCCTCACGCTGCGGCTGGTGCTCCCCGATGAGGCGGTTGATCTCCTCGAACCGCTTCGGGAAGAGCGTGCCGAACGCGAGGTCCTCGAGCTCCCACTTGATCGTGTTCATGCCGAGGCGGTGGGCCAGCGGGGCCAGGATCTCGAGCGTCTCCTTGGCCTTCTGCTCCTGCTTGGGCCGCGGGAGGAAGGTCAGGGTGCGCATGTTGTGCAGGCGGTCGGCCAGCTTGATGACCAGCACCCGCGGATCCTTGGCCATCGCGACCACCATCTTGCGGATGGTCTCGGCCTTGGCCGCGTCGCCCAGCTTGACCCGGTCGAGCTTGGTGACACCGTCGACCAGCAGCGCGACCTCGGGGCCGAAATCGGTGCGCATCGACTCGAGCGAGTAGTCGGTGTCCTCGATCGTGTCGTGCAGCAGGGCCGCCACCAGGGTGGTCGTGTCCATGCCGAGGTTGGCCAGGATCGTCGCCACGGCGAGCGGATGCGTGATGTAGGGGTCGCCGGATTTACGGTATTGACCCGAGTGCCACCGCGCGGCGACGTCGAACGCACGCTGGAGCATGCGGCCGTCGGCCTTGGGGTGGCTCGCCCGGTGGGTGGCGATCAGCGGCTCGAGAACCTCGCTGACCTGGGTGCTCTGCCACGGCGCGTTGAACCGGGCCAGGCGGGCTCGCACCCGGCGCCCGGTCGGCGCGCTGGCCAGCCCGAACCCGCCCGCCGAACCGTCGGCAGGCGGCATCGGCTGGGTGACATCGGGGTCAGAGACCTCGGCCGGCCGTGCCTCGTCGGCGGGCACCGCGGCGCCCTTGCCGTCTTGTGAGTCCTCGGTCGGCTGCACCGTGCCCTCCGCCGGAGGGACGACGTCGCTGGACACCGGCCTCCTCACACCATCGCTCGGGACCTCGCCGGTCGTCTCCGGCCGGAGAAGTCCACCAATGCCAGGGTTGGTCACCTGGTTAGGAACGCCATCCTACCCGCACACTCTTCCCGGATGGCCCGGCCGAACCTCCGAAAGAGCGGCGGCGGCCGGGCAAAGGGTCAGGAAACGGTCAGCAGCGCATGGACCGTACGGGGGCTGAGGCGTTCGCGGCCCTTGAGGAAGGCCAGCTCCATCAGCACGGTGAAGCCGACGACCGTGCCGCCGGCCCGCTCCACCAGCTCGAGGGCGGCCCCGGCCGTGCCCCCGGTGGCGAGCACGTCGTCGACCACCAGGACGCGCTGACCGGCGATGAACGCGTCCTCGTGCACCTCGAGGACCGCCTCGCCGTATTCGAGCTCGTACGAGGCCGAGAGGGCCTGCCGCGGCAGCTTGCCCGCCTTGCGCACCGGCACGACGCCCACCCCGGTCGCGTACGCGATGGCGGCCGCCACCACGAAACCGCGCGCCTCGACGCCGGCCACCACGTCGAACGACTCGGGCCCGTAGTGCCCGACGATGCCGTCGATCACCTCGTGGAAGGCCCGCCCGTCGGCGAACAGCGGCATCAGGTCCTTGAAGACGACGCCCGGCTTGGGGAAATCCGGCACGTCGATCGTGCCGCCGAGCACGACGGCGGCCAGGTCGCGGCCGCTGTCGCCGGTGGCGCGGGGGATCTCATCTGTCACCGCGCCAGCCTAACGACAGCGGGGGCGGCCGCATCCCGGCCGCCCCCGCTGTCACACCTTGTCCTTATCGCCGCTTGTTGCCGCCGCTGGGCCGGGGCCCGGCGCCACCGGGACGTCCGCCCCGGTTGGTGTTGCGCTTGCCGGTGGGCCGCGAACCGGGCCGCGGGGCGGACGACGCGAGCGCCGGCGCCTCCTCGTCCGTGTCGGTGGCGTTGGCGTTGCGGCCGGTGCGCTCGGGGCGCGGGGCCACATCGCCGGAGCGGACCGCGGCCCGCCGGGCCAGCACCCGGGCGGTGTGCGCCTTGATCTTGGGCTCGCGCTCCTTGAGGGCGGTCAGGACCGGCGCCGCGAACATGATCGAGAAGAGCACGCCGAGGCCCATGCCGACGAACAGCACCAGGCCGAGGTCCTTCAGCGTGCCCGCGCCGAGCAGGCCGGCGCCGATGAAGAGCAGACCGCCGACCGGCAGCAACGCCACCAGACCGGTGTTGATCGAGCGCATCAGGGTCTGGTTGACCGCCAGGTTGGCGGCCTCGCTGTAGGTGCGCGTGCTGCCCGCCGTGATGCCGCGGGTGTTCTCCTGCACCTTGTCGAACACCACGACCACGTCGTACAGCGAGTAACCGAGAATCGTCAGGAAGCCGATCACCGTCGACGGCGTGACCTCGAAGCCGACCAGCGAATAGATGCCGGCGGTGACGATCAGGTCGAGCAGCAGCGACGAGATGGCGGCCACGGCCATCCGCCACTCGAACCGGACGACCAGATAGACCATCACCAGCACGAGGAAGATGACCAGACCGAGGAGGGCCTGCTGGGTCACCTGACCACCCCAGGCCGCCGACACCTGGTCGTCGCTGATCTCCTCGGACGGCACGCCGAGGTCCTCCACCAGAGCCGCCTTGGCCTGCTCGGCCTGCTGCGCGGTCATCGCCGAGGCGCGAACCGTGAACCGCGCCTCGTTGCTGCCCAGGCCGGAGACCTCCTGGGCGGCGCCGATCTCGGCCCCCGGGTCGACCGACTGGATCGCCCGCTCGACGGCGTCGGACGCCTCGGCCTGGGTCAGCGTGCGGCCCTCGCCGACCTTGGCCGGCACGCTGAACGACGTGCCACCGGCGAACTCGATGCCCAGGTGGAACTTGTTGATCGCGAAACTGCCGATCGACAGCAGCACCAGCGCGGCGGCGATCGCGAACCAGATCTTCCGCTTGCCGATGATGTTGACGTTTGCCTCACCCGCGTACAAGCGGGCGGCGAGACCTTCGCGGGCCATGTCAGGCCTCCTTGGGGTCGGTCGAAGCGCGGCGCAGGACGCGGCCGAGACCGCTGACCCGCGGCGACAGGAACGCCTTGGTGCTCGCGAACATCGTCATGATCGGGTGACGGAAGAGGAACACCACGAGCAGGTCCAGAACCGTCGACAGACCCAGCGCAAAGGCGAAGCCCTGCACCGCGCCGACCGAGACGATGTAGAGCACGACCGCGGCCAGGATCGTGATCGCGTTGGCCGAGATGATCGTACGCCGGGCGCGGACCCAGGCTCGGGGCACCGCACTGCGCGGACTTCGACCCTCGTGGATCTCGTCCTTGAGTCTCTCGAAGTAGATGACGAACGAGTCGGCCGCGACACCCAACGACACGATGAAGCCGGCGATACCGGCCAGGGTCAGGGTGAAGCCCATTGACCGGCCCAGCACGACCAGCGCGCCGAACGTGAGCAGACCCGAGATGATCAGGCTCAGGAAGATGACGGAGCCGAGCAGGCGGTAGTAGAAGAACGCGTAGATCGCGACCAGGCCCATGCCGATCGCGGCGGCCAGCAGACCGGCCTGCAGCTGCTGGATGCCCAGGGTGGCCGACACCGTCTGGGCCGGGCCCGAGGTGAAGGTGACCGGCAGCGCGCCGAAGTTGAGCTGGTCGGCCAGCTGCTTGGCCGAGCCCGCGTTGAACTGGCCGGTGATCTGCGAGGTGCCGCTGAGCACGCCCTGGATCTGCGGGGCCGAGACCACGGTCTTGTCGAGCACCACGGCGACGGCGCAGTGCTCGACCTGGCCGTAGAGCGACTGGGCGGCCACGAAGCACGGGTCACTCTGGGTGGCCTCGTACGCCTTGCGGGTGAGCGCGGCCCACTTGGCCGAGCCCTCGCTCTTGAAGTCGAGCGAGACGACCCACTGGCCGGACTGCTGCTCGATCTGCGGGCTGGCCTTGGAGATGTCGTCACCGACGACCTCGGCCTTGTCGAGGAGCACCTTGGCGCTCTGATAGCAGACGGCGGCCTCGGACTTGACGTCGTCGATCGTGCCGTTCGGCCGGTCGTCGAGCTGCTTGCAGCTGATCGTCGGCACGTTGAACTGCATCTGCGCCGGCAGCGTGCCGACCTCGGGGCCGGTCAGCTTGGCGAAGTTCGCGAACTGCTTGCCGGCCTCGGGGTTGCTGCTCAGGTCGACCGGGGCGGTCAGCTTCTCGGCCGCGGCCCACGCGGCGGCGCCGACCTTCTTCTCCACGTCGGCCCGCTCGGCCTGCTGGGCGGGCGTGGCCGGCGCCTCGGCGCTCGCGGAGGCCGACGCGCTCGGGGTCGGGGTCGGCGTCGGGGCCTTGGCCAGCTCGCCGCCGCCCTGGCCACCCGACGACGGGCTGCTGGTGGCGGCGGGCGCGCTGCCGCCCGGGGCGGCCGGGGCCGAGGCCGGGGCGCTGCCCGACGGAGCCGCGCTGGGCTGGGCCGACGGCGGGTTCAGGGCGACCGAGGAGACGTCACCGGTCGTGCCGATCAGCAGCCGGAACCGCATCTGCGCGGCCTGCGACAGGTCCTTGAGCTGGTCGTCGGCCTTGCCCGCGAGCGAGACCACGATGTTGCTGTTGCCCTGGATGACAACCTCGGCCTCGGAGACGCCGAGCGCGTTGACCCGGTTCTCGATGATGTTGCGGGCCTGCTCCATGCTTTCCTTCGACGGCACCTGGCCGCCCTGCACCGACGCGATGTATGTGGCTTGGGTGCCACCCACCAGGTCGAGGCCGAGCTTGGGGTGCAGACGGTCGGTGAAGCTTCCGCTCGCACCGCCCGTGAAGAAAACCAGCAGGTACAGGACTACGAAGATTCCGCCGAGCACGGCTAGCTGCCGTCCGGGATGCATCTGTCCCTGTGGTGGTCGTGCCACGGCTTCGGTCTCCCTGTGTCTTACGGCTTTGGTCTGGTCTGGTCGGTCAAGCTCACGCGGCTGGGTCCGCGCACACCCGACGAACCGGCCCGGCGGCTATGAGTCGCCGCGGGCCGGCCCGTAGGGACTAACGTCAGTCCTTTTTACGCGTATCGGTCACCGGGTCGACAACCGGCTCCTCCACCGCGGGCTCGAGGGGCTCCTCGATCTCCTCCGCGACGGGAACGGCGGACTCGGCGGGCAGGACGCGGGCGATCGCCGGGCGGGCGAACTGCACGTGGACGCCGTCGGCGATGTCGAGGGTCACAACGTCGTCGTCGACGGAGACGACCGTGCCGTGCAGGCCGCCGATGGTGACGATGCGGTCACCCGGGCCCAGGGCATTCTGCATCTGCTGAGCCTCACGGCGCCGCTTCTGCTGCGGCCGGATCATCAGGAAATACATCACGGCGAAGAGCAGAACGATGAGGAGCAGCGGCGTGAAGCTGCCACCGCCGGATGCCTCGGCTGCCTGAATCACGAATTAAAGCCTTCCGTTGGCCACCGGCGGCGCGGATCACGCGCACCGGGGCGATAAGCACATCCCGGGTTGAACCGCGGCGAGTCTAATCGGTCAACCTGGGAAGTCCGAATGCGGCACACATCACGTTCGCATTACGAGGGGATTTCATGCATCCCGTGCGAACAAATCACCTTGGATCGTGCCGGACGGCGGTGTCTTTCCCAGGTGCGCCCAGCCCGCCTCGGTCGCGACCCGCCCGCGCGGCGTGCGCGCGAGCAGCCCCGCCCGTACGAGGAAAGGCTCGCAGACCTCCTCGACGGTGTCGGACTGCTCGCCGACGGCAACCGCCAGCGTGGACAGACCGACCGGGCCGCCCTTGAACGACTCGATCAGCGCACGCAGCACGGCCCGGTCGAGCCGGTCGAGACCCAGAGCGTCCACGTCGTACACCTTGAGCGCGGCGCGCGCCGTCTCCTCGGTCACGACCCCGTCGGCGCGCACCTCGGCGAAGTCTCGCACCCGCCTGAGCAGGCGATTCGCAATACGCGGGGTGCCTCGCGAGCGACCCGCGATCTCGGCCGCGCCGCCCGCGGTGATCGGCACCCCGAGAATGCGGGCCGACCGGTGCAGCAGCGAGTCGAGATCCTCGGGCGAATAGAAGTCGAGATGCGCTACGAAACCGAACCGGTCGCGCATCGGCCCCGACAGCAGCCCGGCCCGCGTCGTCGCCCCGACCAGCGTGAACGGCTCGACGTCGATCGGGATCGCGGTCGCCCCCGGCCCCTTGCCCACGATGACGTCGACCCGGAAGTCCTCCATCGCGCTGTAGAGCAGCTCCTCGGCCGGCTTGGCGATGCGGTGGATCTCGTCGATGAACAACACGTCACCCGGACCCAGGCTGGTCAGGATCGCGGCCAGATCCCCCGACCGCTCGATCACCGGCCCGCTGGTCGTCCGAATGCTCGTCCCCAGCTCAGCGGCGGTGATGTTGGCCAGTGTGGTCTTACCCAAGCCAGGCGGCCCGGAGAGCAGGATGTGGTCGGGTGGGGTGCCGCGGCCCATCGCGCCCTTGAGGAGGAGCTCGAGCTGGTCGCGGACGCGGTGCTGGGCGATGAAGTCGGCCAGGCGGCGCGGGCGGACGCTCGCCTCGGCGTCGAGCTCGTCGTCGCCGGCGTCGGCCGAGACCAGGTCGCTCATCGGGCCTTGCCCAGCAGCCGGATGGCCTGGCGCAACAAGACGGGCACGGGCGGGACGTCGCCGTCGATGCCCTCGGCGACCGCGGCCACCGCCTGGTCGGCCTGGGCGGCGGACCAGCCGAGCGCGAGCACGCCCTGGCGCACCTGATCCTGCCAGGCGCCGTTGAGCACCCCGGCTGGGCCGCCGTCGGCGATCGGCATCGGGCCGATGCGGTCGCGCAGCTCGAGCACCATGCGCTCGGCGCCCTTCTTGCCGATGCCGGGCACCCGGGTCAGCGTGGCCAGGTCGCCCCCGGCGATCGCCCGGCGTACGGTCTCGGGCTGGTGCACTGCCAGCACGGCCTGGGCCAGCCGGGGGCCGACCCCGCTGGCCGTCTGCAGCAGCTCGAACAGGTGCTTCTCGTCGTCGTCGGCGAAGCCGTACAGGGTTAGCGAGTCTTCCCGCACCACCATGCTGGTGGCCAGGCGGGCCTCGGCGCCGGCCTTGAGATTGGCCAGGGTGCCGGGGGCGCACTGCACCTGCAGGCCGACGCCGCCGACCTCGATGACCGCGCCGTCCGGCATGATCGCCGCCACTACGCCGCGCACGCTGGCAATCATCTTCTCCGGGCCCCCTTACGAGCGGCAGCCACCGCGGCCGCCTGAATCCTGGCGCGGGTGCCGCCGCGCCAGATGTGGCAGATGGCGAGCGCGAGCGCGTCGGCCGCGTCGGCCGGCTTGGGCGGCGCGTCGAGCGACAGCAGCCGCGTGACCATCGCCGTCACCTGGGCCTTGCCGGCCGTGCCGGAGCCGGTGACGGCCGCCTTGACCTCGCTCGGCGTGTACGTCTCGACGGGGAGCCCGGCCCGCGCGCCGGAGAGCACACCAACCGCGCTGGCCTGGGCCGTGCCCATGACCGTACGGACATTGTGCTGGGAGAACACCCGTTCCACGGCGACGCTGTCGGGCTTGTGCTCGGCCACCAGCTCGGCCAGGGAACGGTCGAGATGCAGCAGGCGCAGCGAGATGTCGTCGCCGGGGTCGGTGTAGACCACGTAATAGCCGACCAGCTTGCACGGCCGGCCCGGCACGCCCTCGACGACCCCGACCCCGCAGCGGGTGAGACCCGGGTCGATTCCGAGCACGCGCACCACGGACCTCCCCTGCCTCACGTACGTGTGTTCGACACCCTAATACCCCGCCCTCTTGCGCCCGGCGGCGACACGCCTCGACGATGAGGGGCGGGGGTGAGTGATGTATCTCGTTCCACCCATGGATGACGAGCCGCCACCGGGCTACGTCACCTTCGTCGCGACCCACCTGGACGACCTGCGCCGTGAGACGAACCGGCTGGTCGGCGGGGATGCCGAGGCCGCACACATCTACATGGACGTGCTGGCCGACGTCGCCGGTCACTGGCGCCGCCTGTCGTGGCGCCGGCGCCTGCTGGGGCGGCCCCACGCCGTACGCGAATACATGCAGCACCGCCTGGCCGTCCGTACGAAGCAGTGGCGCGACGACCAGATCTACGAGATCGACGTACGGGTGCTGCCGCCGCCCGCCTACTCCCCCGCGCTCTATCGCCGG
Organism: Paractinoplanes lichenicola; assembly: GCF_016785085.1. Taxonomy (GTDB): domain Bacteria; phylum Actinomycetota; class Actinomycetes; order Mycobacteriales; family Micromonosporaceae; genus Actinoplanes; species Actinoplanes lichenicola. Next base: position 3,478 of record NZ_JAENHO010000018.1, on the reverse strand, counting down.
GGCGGCAGCCTGGCCCTGCGCAAGGCCGAACTGATCCCGGGCACGATCCGCGGCGGGGTGGTCTCGCGGGCCGACGCCGGGATCGCGTGGTGTCAGGCGTACCGGCGTCAGCAGTGGCACGCCGTGGGCCGCCGGATCGCGTTCGGGGTGCTTCTCATCGCCACCCTGATTCAATCCATGCAGTGGCTCTCGGTGGATTACTGAAAGACCGCTGAGATATCGACGGGCGACATTAGCCGACCGCGATATCGGGATACTCCGCCTCGAGTTCGGAGAGCAGCACGTTGCGTTCCCTGCCGTAGATCGGTTCGCCGCCGGCCAGCAGCAGCCGGTGCACGAACACGAAGGCGTCGTCGTCGGCCCGGTCGGGGGTGCGGTCGACGATCCAGTACTCCGGGATGCCGTGCTCGCCGTACCAGGCGGCCTTGTCGGTGTATTCGCCGTTCGCCGCGCCCTCGGAGACGATCTCGACGACCAGGCTGAACGAGCTGGCGGGCAGGTTGGAATACGTCGCCAGGCCGGCCGGCAGGCGCGAGACGACGCCGAGGTCGGGAACGCGGTTGTCGCGCGGCCGATCCCCCCGTACGCCGGGATCTTGGAAGACGTTGAGGCCTGACGCGTGCAGCATGAGCAGGACGCGGCGGGCCATGACCTTGTGCCAGAAGCTGGACGGCGCGGCGATCACGAGATTGCCCTCGCGCAGCTCGTAGCGGTAGGGCTTGGGCAGCGCCGCGAGGTCGTCGATCTCGAGATCCTCGATGGGCGGCAGCGAGAGCCCGGACATGGCAGGTCACACCCCCGAGACGGCGAAGCGGGGCCGATCACTGACCGGCCCCGCCACCATACTGTCTGTGTTGTCAGGCGTCGATGGCCGCCATGATCTCGTCGCTGATCTCCGCGTTGGGGTAGACCTCCTGGACGTCGTCGCAGTCGTCGAGGGCGTCGACCAGCTTCATCAGCTTGCGCGCGCCTTCCTCGTCGAGCGGGACGGACATCGTCGGCAGCAGCGGGGACTCGGCCGAGTCGTACTCGATGCCGGCGTCCTTGAGCGCGGTGCGCACCCCGGCCAGGTCGGTCGGCTCGCTGACGACCTCGAACGAGTCACCGAGGTCGTTGATCTCCTCGGCGCCCGCGTCGAGCACGGCCAGCATCAGGTCGTCCTCGCTGAGGCCGCCCTTCGGGACGATCACGACGCCCTTGCGGTTGAACAGGTAGGACACCGAGCCGGCGTCGGCGAACGTGCCGCCGTTGCGGGTCAGCGCCGTGCGCACCTCGGTCGCCGCGCGGTTGCGGTTGTCGGTGAGGCACTCGATCAGCAGGGCGACACCGTTCGGGCCGTAACCCTCATACATGATCGTCTGCCAGTCGGCGCCGCCGCCCTCGAGGCCCGAGCCCCGCTTGACCGCGTTGTCGATGTTGTTGTTGGGGACCGAGCTCTTCTTCGCCTTCTGAATGGCGTCGTAGAGGGTGGGGTTACCGGCCGGATCCCCGCCACCGGTACGCGCGGCGACCTCGATGTTCTTGATGAGCTTGGCGAACATCTTGCCGCGCTTGGCGTCGATGACGGCCTTCTTGTGCTTGGTCGTCGCCCATTTTGAGTGGCCGGACATGCGAAACCTCCGTGTCGTACCTAAGCGTCTACGGCCTGGCGGACCATCTCGACGAAGTACCGGTGGACGCGAAGGTCGCCGGTGAGCTCCGGGTGGAAAGCCGTGGCGAGCAGGTTCCCCTGCCGAACGGCGACAATCCTACCGGCGGCCGGCCCGTCCGTGACGCGGCCCAACACCCGCACGTCGCCGCCGACCTCCTCGACCCATGGCGCACGGATGAAGACGGCGTGAAAATCCCCGCCCTCGATACCGTCGATCGCGACGTCACCCTCGAACGAGTCGACCTGCCGCCCGAACGCGTTGCGCCGCACAGTCATGTCGATCCCGTCGAACGACTCCTGATCGGGCCGCCCGTCCAGCACCTTCGTGGCCAGCAGAATCATGCCCGCGCAGGACCCGTAGACCGGCATCCCGTCGGCGATCCTCTTGCGGATCGGATCGAGCAGCCCGAACGACACGGCCAGCTTGCTGATGGTGGTCGACTCCCCACCCGGCACGACCAGGGCCTCGACGTCGGCCAGCTCCTCGGGCCGCCGGATCGGCCGGGCCAGCACATCACTCTCGGCCAGCGCGGCCAGATGCTCCCGCACGTCGCCCTGCAGGGCCAGCACTCCGATGTTCACGTTTCTCACCTTAGGCTCAGGCCGTGTTCGCCTTGCGCAGGGTGCGTGACCACATCGACCGCCACAGCGCGGAGCCGCTCACGCTGACCGGCCTGGCCGCACTGTCCGGCATGTCGCGCTTCCATCTCGTACGGGCGTTCCAGGCCGCGTACGGGGAAACTCCGATGCGATATCTGTCGCGCCGTCGCATAGCCAGGGCTCAGGAGCTGCTCCGGTACGCGAATCTGACCGTCACCGAGGTCTGCATGGCGGTCGGCTTCGCCTCCCTGGGGTCCTTCTCGTCCCGTTTCCGGGCGCTGGTGGGTGAGAGCCCGCGCGCCTACCAGCGGCGTTATGCGGCCGGGGCGCCGCGCATCCCCGGGTGCTGGCTCTTCATGCACAACGCAATTCCGGAGAAGTCTTCCCACCCCGTACGCCCTAGCGTCGAACCATGATTCTCAACGTCTCGCTGATGACCGTGTACTGCCTCGACCAGGACGCCACCCGCGACTTCTACGTCCGGCACCTGGGTTTTGAGCCCCGGGTGGACGCCCGGATGGGGGAACTGCGCTGGGTCACGCTGGCCCACCCCAACCAGCCCGAGCTCGAACTGACCCTGATGACGCCGGGGCCGCCGCTGTCGCCCAAGGCCGCGGATTTCATCCGGGGACAGCTGGAGGCGGGGCAGATGGGCGGCTTCGGGCTGCGGGTCGACGACTGCCGGAAGACGCACGCGGAGCTGGCGGCGGCCGGGGTGGAGTTTTTGCAGGAGCCGGCGGAGCGGCCGTACGGGGTGGAGGCGGTCATGCGCGACAACACCGGCAATTGGCTGGTGCTGGTCGAGAAGAAAGACTTCACCCCGGACGACCTGACGTAGACCGAGCAGTCCAGGCCGAGCTCAGTGATCATGGCCCTACGTAGTCAACATAGGCCCACCCCACCGGGGGCCTCCACCCTCACCGATTTTATCGAACTGGGCTGATCTTGGCGGTCGAGCAACGGGGCGACTGTGGATAACTCCGGATTGTGGATAACTGCGGGCGGCAAGACATTGGTCCAGCTCACTACATTCAGCGCGGCCCGAGCGGGACGGGGCATTGGGGCTGTCCGGGCTGACGAGCCGTCTAGCCGGGGCTGGCCGGGCTGACGAGCCGTCTGCCCGGGGCTGGCCGGGCTGACGAGCCGTCTGCCCGGGGCTGGCCGGGCTGACGAGCCGTCTGCCCGGGGCTGGCCGGGCTGACGAGCCGTCTGCCCGGGGCTGGCCGG
>NZ_JAENHO010000017.1 GCF_016785085.1 Paractinoplanes lichenicola | reverse complement strand
GTGTGAGGGGCGCCGAGGTCGGGGGTGTGAGGGGCGCCGAGGTCGGGGGTGTGAGGGGCGCCGAGGTCGGGGGTGTGAGGGGCGCCGAGGTCGGGGGTGTGAGGGGCGCCGAGGTCGGGGGTGTGAGGGGCGCCGAGGTCGGGGGTGTGAGAGGCGCCGAGGTCAGGGGCGTGAGGAGCGCCGAGGTGAGAGGCGTCGGGGCGGGGAGAAGCGTCGGGACGGGAAGAGGCGTGAGAAGCGCCGAGGTCGGCTGCCGGGTTGCGGCGGATGGCGAAGCGGGCCACGCTCACCGCCCCCGTGAAGCCCAGGATGGACAGCACCGCGAGCACCGGCAGCACGGTGGCGTCGCGGGAGAAGGCGGCCTCCGTGGCCAGAGCCATGACGATGACCGCGAGCAGCACGTCGGTGGCGACTATCCGGTCGAGCACCGACGGGCCGCGCACGATGCGGAGCAGCGCGAGTCCGGCGCCGATGGCGAGCAGGGTGGTGACCACCACCGCGACGACGGTCATGCGGGGACCTCCTCGATGATGCGGCGCTCGGCGGCGGAGCCGAAGGCCTGGATGATCCGGCTTTCCAGGTCCAGCACGTCCTGCCGGAACTGTTCGACCGACGCGGGGTCGGTGACGTTCAGGACGTGGACGTAGAGGATTCCGCGTTTGCGGTCCACGTCGACGATCAGGCTGCCGGGCACCAGCGACAACGCCTCCGCCGTCAGGGTCAGGCCCAGGTCGGACGGGCAGCGCAGCGGGACGGCGATGACCGCGCTGCGCGGCGTGTGCCCGAACCGGAACGCCAGCGCCGCCACCTGCGCGCTGGCCAGCACCATGTCGCGGAGAAAACGCAAAATAAAGCGCAGCACGCCGTACGGGTGGATCCGCCCGGCATAGGTGACCGGCGGCAGCGGAAACACCATCAGCACGACGACCGCCACCACCGCACCGCCCACGATGGTCAGCGGCGTGAACGAGCCCCACAGCAGCACCCAGATCACGGTCAGGCCGAGCGCCGCCACGCCGCGGTCGCGCCATCGTCCGTTGGTCACGGCGTCTCCCCTCCGAAGACGGACTGCACGTAGGCCGTGCGTTCCTGCAACGACTCGGCCGCCTGATCACCGACCTCGAACAACGGCCCGGCCACGAACGTCAGCGCCGCCCCGAAGACGACCAGCGCCAGCGTCGGCGCGACCATCAGCGCGGGGAGCCGGCCCGGCTTCATCGACTTGGGCGGCGTACGCCAGAACGCGAGGTTCCAGACGCGAGCCACCGCGTACAGGGTGAGCAGGCTGGTCAGGATGCCGCCGGCGACGAGCATCCAGGCCAGCACGCCGCCGTCGGCCACCCCGGCCTGCACGAGGCCGAGCTTGCCGATGAACCCGGAGAACGGCGGGATGCCGGCCAGGTTGAGCGCGGGCACCAGGAACAGCACGGCCAGCACGGGGGAGAGCTTGGCCAGCCCGCCCAGTTTGTCGAGGGCCGTGCTGCCGCCGCGATGCTCGATCAAGCCGGCCGCCAGGAACAGCGTGGTCTGGATGGTGATGTGGTGGACCACGTAGAAGATCGCGCTGGCCAGCCCCAGCTGGGTCGTCAGCCCCACCCCGAAGAGCAGGTAGCCGATGTGGCTGATCAGCGTGAACGACAGCAACCGTTTGATGTCGGACTGTGCGACCGCGCCCAGGATGCCGATCACCATCGTCAGCAGTCCGGTGATCAGCAGCACGACTGCGGCCCTTCCACCCGGGAAGAGCAGCGTCTCCGTACGGATGATGGCGTACACGCCGACCTTGGTCAGCAGCCCCGCGAAGACCGCCGTGACCGGGGCCGGGGCGGTGGGGTAGCTGTCGGGCAGCCACGACGACAGCGGGAACACGGCCGCCTTGATGCCGAACGCCAGCAGCAGCATGCCCTGCAGGATCAGCCGCAGGCCGTCGGGCAGCGCATCCAGCCGCTCGACGAGCTGGGCCAGATTCAGCGTGCCCGTGGCCGCGTAGATGAGCCCGATCGCGGTCAGGAAGATCACCGAGGACAGGAGCGAGACCACCACGTACGTGGAACCGGCGCGGATCCTGTTCTCGGTGCCCCCGATCGTCAGCAGCACGTAGCTGGCCACGAGCAGGATCTCGAATCCGACGTACAGGTTGAACAGGTCGCCGGCGAGGAACGCGTTCGTCACGCCGGCCGTCAGCACCAGGTATGTCGGGTGGTAGACGGACAGCGGCGTCTCCTCGTGCCCGTCGGCCATGCCCTGCCCGATCGAGTAGACGAGCACGCACAGCGTCACGGCCGACGAGACGACCAGCATCAGCGCGGCGAGCTGGTCGGCGATGAGCACGATGCCCAGCGGCGCCTCCCACCCGCCGACGGCCACCACCAGCGACCCGTCGGTGGTCGAGAAGTAGAGAAGCGCGCACGAGACGAGCAGCGTGGCGGTGAGCACGGTGAGGCTGACCGTCCGCTGCGCCCGCGGCTTGCCCGCCATCATCAGGGTGAGTGCCGCGCCCAGCAGCGGCATGACGACGGGGAGGGGAACGAGAAAGGTCATGGAGTGGCCTCGTGATCGGTGTCGTCGGTGCCGGAGCCCTCGTCGCGCTCGGCGAGTTGCATGATCCGGCGGTCCTCGACGTCGTCCTGCACCTCGTCGTGCCCGGACATCGCCCAGCTGCGGTAGGCCAGGGCCAGCAGGAAGGCGGTCATCCCCAGCGTGATCACGATCGCGGTCAGGATCATGATCTGGGGCAGCGGGTCGGCCATCTCCTCCTCCGGGCCGAGGCCGACGATCGGCGGCGTCCCCGCCTTGCCGCCCAGCAGGATCAGCAGGTTCACCCCGTTGCCGAGCAGGATCATGCCCATCAGCACACGGGTCAGGCTGCGTTCGAGCACCATCGAGACGCCCGCGGCGAACAGCACGCCGATCACGACGATGTAGACCAGGTTCGGAGTCATTTACACCGGCTCCTTCTGTCGTTCGAGGGCTCGCCGTTCCTCGCGCGCCGCGACGTCGTGCTGGCGGTCCAGCTCGGCGCCGAGGCTGCGCAGGATCTCGAGCACCAGCGCGACCACGATCAGATAGACGCCGACGTCGAAGAAGGCCGACGTGGCGAAGTGGAGGTGGCCGAGCACGGGAATGGTCAGATCGACGAGCGCGCTCTGCAGCACCTGGCCACCGGCGACCAGCCCGGCCGCCCCGGTGCCGACCGCGATCAGCAGGCCCGTGCCGAGCAGCAGGCCCGCGTCGACCGGGGCCGCCGCGTTCAGCTCGCGCCGCCCGCCGGCCAGATAACGCGTGGTCAGCGCGAGCCCGGCGACCAGGCCCCCGGCGAACCCGCCGCCGGGCGCGTTGTGCCCCGAGAACAGCAGATACACCGAGAACAGCACGATCGTGTGGAACAGCAGCCGGGCCACCACCTGCAGGATGATCGACTGGCGGCGGGCCTCCGGGTTGTCGGCGGCGCGCATCCACGATCCGTGCCGCGACGTCGCCGTGCCCTGCTCCTTGCGCCGCCGCTGCAGTGCCCCCGAGCGGCGGAAGATCAGGCTGGCCACGCCGGTCGCGGCCACCACGAGCACCGAGATCTCGCCCATCGTGTCCCAGGCGCGGATGTCGACCAGCGCCACGTTGACGATGTTGTGCCCACCCCCGTACGACACCGCGGGCTCGGCGAAGTCGGTCGAGATCGGCGTCGCGATCCGGCCGCCGACCGCCACGTAGGCCATGCCCGCGGCGACCACCCCGGTCGAGACGGCGATGATCGAGCGGATGATCCGGGTCGCCCGCAGCGGCCGGGCCGAGAAACGCACCGGCAGCCGCCGCAGCACCAGCACGAACATGACGATCGTGACGGTCTCGACGAGGAACTGGGTGAGGGCCAGGTCGGGCGCGCCGTGCAGCACGAACATGACGGCGATGCCGTAGCCGCACACGCCGACCAGGATCATCGCGGTCAGGCGGCGGCGGGACCGGGCGGCGACCAGCGCGGCCCCGATCACGACGGCCCCCGCGACCAGCTGCAACGGGCTGTCCCACAGCCTCAGACCGGAAGGCCAGGGCGCGCCGGCCAGCAGCAGCGTGCTGCCGCCGACGATCACCAGCACGAGCAGGATGACGCCGAGCGAGAACGGCAGCGAGCCCCGCTGGGTGGCGCCGGTGAGCTCGACGGCGGCCCGGTCGACCGCGCTCATCAGCTTCGTGTAGACGTCCGCGGCCTGCGGCACCTTCTGCCGGGGCCACGGCCGGCCCCGCCGCTGACCCGCGAACACCAGTCCGCCGATCGCCAGCACCACGGCCGACAGCAGCAGCGGCAACCCGAAGCCGTGCCACAGCGCGAGGTGTTCGGCCGGTCCGGAGAAGAGCTCCGCGTACGGGGTCAGGACGCCGTCCAGCCACGACGCGCCGAGCCCGGCCGCGAGCCCGGTCAGGGCCAGCAGCGCCGCCGGGGCCACAAAACCCCAGCTTGGCGGCGAGAGCTCCACGGGCGCGACCCCGGGCTTGGTGGCGAAGGCACCCCACAAGAACCGCAGCCCGTACGCCACCGTCAGCGCCGAACCGGCGACGAGCGCGAGCAGCACCAGCCGGTCGGCCGCCCCGCCGTGCTCGAAGGCCGCGAACAGCGACTCCTTGCCGACGAACCCGGCCAGCGGCGGCACGCCCATCATCGACGCCACGGCCAGCCCGGCGATCCCGGCCAGCACGGGCGATCGCCGGGCCAGACCGCTCAGGTCGCGCAGGTCCCGCGTACCGGTCTGGCGGTCGATGATGCCGACGACCAGGAACAGGGCCGCCTTGAAGAGGGCGTGCGCGAGCAGCAGGGCCGCCCCGGCCAGCGCGGCCGTGCGCCCGGCGGCGCCGAACGCGACGGTCAGCAGGCCGAGTTGGCTGACAGTGCCGTACGCCAGCAGCAGTTTGAGGTCGTGCTGGCGCATCGCGGCCCAGCCGCCGAGCAGCAGCGTCAGCGCCCCGGCGATCACCGCGATCGGCCGCCACGGACCGGCCTGGGCCAGCAGCGGGCCCATCAGCCCGAGCAGGAAGACGCCGGCCTTGACCATCGACGCCGCGTGCAGATAGGCCGAGGCGGGGGTGGGCGCGGCCATCGCGGCCGGCAGCCAGAAACTGAACGGGAAGATCGCCGACTTGCTCAACGCGCCGGCCAGGATCAGGATCGCCGCCACCGTGCTGCCCTCGGGCAACGGGCCCGCGGCGATCTCCGACCACCGGTACGTGCCCGCGCCGTGACCCAGCATCACGAAGCCGACCAGCATGGCCAGCCCGCCCGCGGTCGTCACCACAAGCGCCTGCATCGCCGCGCGGCGCCCGGCCACCTGCTCGCCCTTGTGCCCGATGAGCAGGTACGAGAAGACGGTCGTGAGCTCCCAGAAGACGTACAGGAGCAAAAGGTCGTCGGAAACCACGAGACCGGTCATGGCGGTCGCGAAACCCAGGAAGGTGCCCGCGAAGCGGCCCAGGGCCGGGTCACCCTGCTCGAAGTAGTGCGCGCAGTAAACGAGCACGATCGCGCCGATGCCGCTGACCACGAGCAGCATCAGCCATGACAGCGTGCCCATGTGCAGCGCCAGATCCATGCCCAGGTGCGGCACCCACGGATAGGTCTCGGTGAGCGGAGCTCGGTTGACGAGGGTCCAGGCGAACGTCGACGCCGGCGCCAGGGCCAGCAGATAGAGGGCGCGGTTGCCGAGGGCCCGCACGAGGAGCGGGGCCAGCAGGGCGGCCGCGGCGTGCAGGATCAGGACGGCGAGCATCACGGTTCGATCAGCCCGGCTCGGATCGCGTACCGGGTCAGCTCTTGCCTGTCCTTGAGACCCAGCTTGGTCAGGATGTTGGACCGGTGGCGCTCGACCGTCTTGACGCTGATGTAGAGCAGTTCGGCGATCTCGCGCGTCGAGTGCCCCTCGGCGACGAGCTTGAGCACCTCCTCCTCGCGCTCGGTGACCGCCCGCGCGGGGATCTCGGCGCCGTTGCTCGCCCGCTCCAGATAGTCGCGGACCAGGGCGGTGACGGCGCCGGGGTAGAGGAACGGCTCGTCGCGCATGGCGGCGTGGCAGGCCTCGACCAGGTCACGGTCGGCCACGGACTTGAGCACGTAACCGGCCGCGCCGACGCGCAGCGCCTCGAAGAAGAACTGCTCGTTGTCGTACATGGTGAGGATCAGGATGCGCACTCCGGGGCAGGTTCGGGTCAGCTCGCGGGCGGCCTGCAGGCCGGTCATCCGCGGCATGGCGATGTCGAGCACCGCGAGGTCGGGCGGGTCGGCGGCCGCCAGGGCCAGGGCCTCGGCGCCGTCGGCGGCCTCACCGATCACCTCGAGATCGGGTTCGCCGTCGAGGATCAGGCGAACCCCCCGCCGTACGAGGGCATGGTCGTCGGCCAGCAGGATGCGGATCATGTCGGCACCCGCAGCCGCACCGAGGTGCCGCCGGTGGTGCCCGATTCGACCGTCAAACCCGCCCCGATCAGTAGTGCCCGTTCTCGCATGCCGCGGATCCCCGCTCCCTCCGCCGCGCCTCGCAGGCCACGGCCGTCATCCCGTACGCACAACTGCAGTTCGTCCTTCTTGTGAGACAGCACCAGATCCACGTGCTGGGCCGCCGAATGCCGGGCGGCGTTGGTCAAGCTCTCCTGCGCGACCCGATAGACCACCAGCTCGACGTCCTTGGGCAGCACCGGCAGCTCGCTGCCGACCTGGCGCCGCACCGACATGCCGGCCGTGGTGAACTCGCCCGCCAGCGCGCGCAGGGCACTGGCCAGCCCCAGCTCGTCGAGCACACCCGGCCGCAACCGGCGGGCGATCCGGCGGATCTCGTCGAGCGCGTTGCGGGTGCTCTCCTGCACCGCCAGCAGCTGGTCGCGCGTCGTCTCGGGGGCCGCCTTGGACACCCGCTTGAGGTCGAGCAGCACGGCCGTCAGCGTCTGGCCGATCTCGTCGTGCAGCTCCTGCGCGATCCGGTGCCGCTCGGCCTCCTGCGCCGACAGGGCCCGCCCGGCGCTCGACGCCCGCTCGGTCTCGAGCCGTTCCAGCATCGAGTTGAACGCGGTGATCAGCGCGGCGATCTCACCCTGGCCCCGGGCGACCAGCCGGATGCCCGGCTTGAGCAGGTCGATCGTGGTCATCACCCGGGTCAGCCGGGCCAGCGGGGCCAGGCCGACGCGCAGCATCACCGCGTTCGCGACCAGGGTCACCGCCGTGCCGGCCAGGATGATGAGCGCCTCGGCCAGCCGGGCGGTCGTCGACACGGTGACCGGGGCGAAGAGCAGCACGAGGGCCGCGACGGTCAGGACCGCCGCGTTCAGCGAGAAGATCCGCCAGAACAGCGACACGCGGGATCACCCGATTCTCAGGTTCACTGGGAAAATGCTTCCCCCTGACCCTGCCCGGCCGCGAGCCGGTTCGCATCGGGTCTGACCCCCACGTGGGGGTTCAGGTCACGTGAGCCGCACCACGCGGGGCAGGGGAGACGCGTGGGGCGCGAGGGGCGGGCGGCGGCGATACTCCTGCGGGCTCACCCCGCGTTCCCGCTTGAAGGCCGTGCTCAGGGCGAACGCGCTGCCGTAACCGACGCGCCGGGCCACCGACTCGAGGGTGGCGTCGCCCTGCCGCAGCAGATCGGCCGCCAGGGTGAGCCGCCAGCTCGTCAGATAGGCCATCGGGGACTCGCCCACGACCTCGGTGAACCGTCGCGCCAGCGAGGCCCGCGACACTCCCGTGCGTCCGGCCAGAGAGGCCACAGTCCACCCGTACGCCGGGTCGTCGTGGATCAGGCGCAGCGCGGGCCCCACCACGGGATCGGTCTGGGCGCGCTGCCAGCCCGGCGCGTCGTCGGCCGGCGCCGCCAGCCAGGACCGCAGCACGCTGACCAGCACGAGGTCGAGCAGCCGGTCGAGCACGAGATCCTGCGCGGGCTCGGTGCCGTTCATCTCGCGGACGAGCAGGTCGATCAGCGAGCTGTCACCCGCCTCGGCCGGCCGGATCAGCAGCCCCGGCAGCGCGTCGAGCATGCGCCGGCTGACCTCGCTGTGCATCTGATACGTCCCGCTGATCATCACGGTCGGCGCGTCCGGGCGGGTGCCCCACGTGCGTACGCCCTGGCCGGTCAGCTTGACCTCGGAGCCGTCGGCCATCTCGCAGCGCTGACCCGGATGGATGATCACCTGCGGGGCGGTGCCGGGGTCGTCGGCCACCACGTACGGCTCCACGCCGTTGACGATCGCCACGTCGCCGGCGCCGATGCGGGCCGGTTCGTGGTCCTGCTTGAGGATCCAGGCGTCGCCGCGCACCATCGTGATCAGCGAGAGCGGCGAGCCGTCCTGGATCCGCAGCGACCACGGCGGATCCAGGACCGAGCGCAGCAGGAACGCGCCGCGGGCCCGGGGGCCGTCGAGCAGGCCGGTCAGCGCGTCCATGCGGACAAACTACAGGTCTGGTGCGGCCTTTCTCGCATACGTTTCGAACGGTGTCGCCGACCGTCCCAGAGCTTCCCGTACGCCGTCAGCGGGCTCGGCGTTGCGGCCGTCGAGGATGCCGCGGAACATGGCGGCGAGCTCGACCGGCAGCCCGGCCTCACGCAGCACGGATTCGTACTCCTCGAAGCTGATCGGGGTGTACTTGATAGCGCGCCCCGTGGCCCGGCTGAGCTCGTCCGCGACCTCGGCGAACGTCAGGCTCGCGGGCCCGGTCAGCTCGTAGTGCCGGCCCCGGTGGCGCGGATCGGTCAGCGCGGCCGCCACCACGTCGGCGATGTCGTCGGCGTCGACGAACGGCTCGGCCACGTCGCCCGCGGGCAGCCGGATGTCGCCGCCTCGCACCGCGTCGGCCAGGAAGTCCTCGCTGAAGTTCTGCGCGAACCACGAGCACGTGACGATCGTCCAGCCCGTGCCGGCGTCCTTCACCCGCTGCTCGGCCCGCTGCGCGAGCGGTTCGCCCCGGCCCGACAGCAGCACCAGCTGCTCGACCCCGTTCGCCGCCGCGAGATCGGCGAACGCCCCGACCTTCTCGGCCGCGCCGGGCAGGCCGAGGTCGGGATAGAAGGTGATGTACACGGCCTGATGGCCCTCGAGCGCCGGCCGCCAGGTCGTCTCGTCGTCCCAGTCGAACCGGGTCGCCGAGGTGCGGGAGGCGATCGTCGCCTTCGCACCGAGCCGCTCGGCCACGCGTCGTCCGGTCTTGCCCGTTCCACCAATGAGTAGCGTCATGCACCTAGTACAGCGGCGCTCATTGAGACTCTGAATGGTTCAGAGCCTCGATCGCATACGCGAAACGCTCAGCGGTCGGTCGCTGCTCGGGGTCCTCGGCGACGTACTCCGCGAAGATGCCGCCGGGCAGCCGGGGGACCGGCCGCTCGGCGCGGGCCCGCAAAATCTCGTCGGGGGTGCCGCCAAGCCACACTGGACGGCCGGTCAGGCACGAGTGCAGCACCAGGGCCAGCGCGTAGACGTCGCTCGCGGGACCGGTCGGTCGGCCGTACAGCTGCTCGGGGGCCAGATAGGCGGGCGTGCCCCAGACCCGGCCGTCGGCGTCGGTCGACGGGCCGCCCGGCTCGGCCGCGAAGCCGAAGTCGAGCAGCTTCGCGCCGCTCGGATCGAGCATGATGTTGGCCGGCTTGACGTCGCGATGCACCAGGTCACGGGCGTGCGCGGCGGCCAGCGCGCGGGCGATGCCGGCGCACACGCTCCTGGTCTGCTCCCACGGCAGCGGGCCGTCGGCGGTCAGGCGTTCGGCCAGGGTCGGGCCCGGCACGAGCTCCATGACCAGGAACGGGCCATCCCTGGTCTCGCCGTAGTCGAGCACTCGCGCGATGTTCGGGTGACTCAGCCGGACGCCGTTGCGGGCCTCCCGCCGTACGGCCGCTCGGTGGTTTTGATTGTGGGCCCGATCGGGGGTGAGCATCTTGACCGCGACCGGCCGTTTGAGCAGGCGGTCGTCGGCCCGGTGCACGACGGCCATCCCGCCGCGGCCGATCGGGCCACCGAGGCGATAACGTCCGGCCAGCAGCGTCACGGGGTTTTGATCGAACGCAGCTTGACTGCGCGGGGGAGTCCGTTCACCACGGCCAGCAGGATGACCAGGGCGCCGACCAGCTTGTCGTTCCAGGCGACCCCCAACTGATCGGCGTAGCCCAGCACGTAGGGTGACGCGGCCAGCCAGGCCCCGGCCAGGGCCGCCGCGCCGCTCAGCAGCAGCGAGCGACGGGGCAGCGCGACCTGGGCCGCGGCCACCGCGAGCAGCACGATCCCGGTCAGCACGTCGTTGATCCAGGGGTAGACGCCGTGATCGATGACGACGGGCGTCACCACCAGCCAGACCCCGGCGACCCCGATGAAAGCGCTCGGTGTGAGCACCAGGTCCCGGCCCAGCCGGCGGGCCACCCGCGTCCGTACGGCTTCGTCGGTAGTCATGAACCCAGCGTTACCCCGGTGGGTGGCGGGTGATGCGCGGCCCCATGACGGTTGCGTGACGATGTCCGGGTGCGCTCGCCGTGCTCGGTGCGCTCGGTGCGCGTAGGGTCGCCTGGTGACGATCTTGCCCGATGGGCTGCTCAAGCTGCTCAATCAAGCCAGCCCCTGCTTCATCGCGACCACCGACCCCGACGGCTCCCCCCAACTGACCGAGACCTGGGTCGGCACGGACGGTGAGCACATCGTGATCAACACGGTCGAGGGCTTCCGGAAGGTCCGCAACGTCGAACGCGACCCCCGGGTCTCGGTGATCGTCACCGACCCCGGCAACGCGGCCGACTACTACTCGATCAAGGGTCACGTGGTCGGGGTGACCCCGTCGGGCGGCGCCGAGCACATCGATGAGCTGGCCCAGAAATACCTCGGCGGCCCGTACCCGTGGTTCGGCGGCCGCGACCAGGTCCGCGTGATCATGACGATCGCCGTGGACAAAATCATCCACGCTCCCTGGGGCTGAGCGCCCGCGCGGCCGGGTATACAGCGGCGGTGGACGATCTCCTCGCCGCCATCGGCCGCGCGTTCGGCACCAGCACCCTCGCGGGCCTGGCGCCGGGCCTGATCGTGCGCGACGAGGCCGGCTGGATCCCCGCCACGGCCCTGGCCGGCGACGACCTCGGCCTGCTGCTCACCGCGGCCCGCCGGCGCTGGGACGCGCGACCGCACGTGGCCGCCGCCCTCATGTGGAAGGCCTACTCGTACTGGCTGTCGCTGCCCGCCGCCTTCGGCTGGGTGGTCGCCCGCCGGATCCCGCACGTGACGGCGGCCCAGGTGCTGGTGCGACTGGACGCCCCCGGCGCCCCCATCCGGATCGGCCTGCGCCCCGGCATCCCGTCCACCCACGGCGACCCGTTGGCGCTCCGCCGCGTGCTGCTCGACGAGCATGTCACCCCGCTGCTCGACGCCTTCCAGCGCGAGATCCGCATCGCCCGCCGCCCGTTGCTCGGCTCCCTGTCGGCCGGCCTGGCCCACGCCACCCGCCATGCCGTGCGTGCCGTCCCCGGCGCCTCCACAGACGACATCGACACCCTGCTCAAGGCCCTGGACCTCCAAGACCTGATCGAATGGGAACACGGCCAGCTACGCCGCCGAACCTGCTGCCTGGCCTTCACCCTCCCCGAACCCCGAATCTGCTCGGACTGCTGTTACCGCCCCCGCTGACCCCGACCGCCTGGACCGCCCCGCTAGTCCCGATCGTCCGACCGCCTCGGCCAGTCCCGATCGTCCGACTGCCTCGGCTGGCCTGATCGTCCGACTGCCTCGGCTGGCCTGATCGCCCGACTGCCGGTCCGTGCCGTTCAGGCTCACGCCGTGAATGCCGCTCGGAACCGCTCCAGAGCCGGCCCGGTGTCCTCCAAAGCCCACGCCTCGAGCCCGACCACCCCGCGATACTCGAGCCGCCGCAACGCCGCGGCCACCGCCGGATAGTGGATCTCCCCGGTCCCCGGCTCCGTGCGCCCCGGCACGTCCGCGACCTGAATCTCACCCACCACCGGCAGGGCCCGCTCGACCAGCCGCACGAGATCACCCTCCCCGATCTGCGCGTGATAAAGATCAAGATTGACCCGTACGAACGGACTGCCTACCGCCTCCACCAACGCGATCGTGTCGGCGGCCCGCGCGAACGGCACCCCCGGATGATCGACCGCGGTGTTCAGATTCTCCAGCGTGAACACCCGCCCCGCCCGCTCACCCAGCGCCGCCAATCGCTCAAGAGTGCGCAACGCGGTCAGCCACATGGCCGGCGTCACCTCACCCGCTGGAACCACGGGCAACCCCCGCTCGTCCAGCCCCGTCCCGTGCACATTGAGCCGCGGACAGCCCAGCCGCTCGGCCGCTTCGAGCGACAACTCGGCGGTCTTGAGCAACTCCGCAGCCCCGTCCGGATCGGCCAGCGTTCCCCGCAGATAACCCGTCATCGACGAGACGACGGCCCCCGTCCCGGCGATCGCGTCGAGGTCCTTGCCGGCCCAGGCCCACATCTCCACCTCGAACCCCAGCTCCGAGATCCGCCGAACCCGTTCCACGAACGGCAACTCCAGGAAAACCATCTCCGCACAAACCGCCAACCGGAAGTCGCTCATGCCCTACCTCCATCGCTTGCCGCCGCCAGCCGGCCGGACCTGATTCCATGCGTGCTTCCTGCGCGCCATCGGGCAGCCGCCCCTCGATCGCCGCTCGTCCGGCCGACGTCGAGTGGCTACTTGGACACTTCGATCGGCCTTCCCGTCCGCACTGATTCGGCTGCGGCCAGGGCAATGGCCAGGGCCGCGCGAGCGTCCTCGCCAGTCGCGGCCCGTGCATCGGGTTGCGGGTCGGTGATCGCGGTGGTGAAGGCGGCCAATTCGGCGGTGTAGGCCTCGGCGAACAGATCCTGATCGCTGCGAGCAGTTTCGATCAGGCGGCCTTGCGCGTTCGAGAACGTCAGGGGTGTCCGGCGTCCGTCGCCCATCGTGACCATGCCGCCCGAGCCGAGCACCTCGCCGCGGACGTCGTAGCCGTAGCTGGCCTCGAAACAGGCCTCGGCCGTGCCGACGGCGCCGTTGCTGAACCGAACCGTGACCACGGCCGTGTCGAGCAGGCCGCGATCGCGCCAATCCGGCTCCACCAGGGCGTCCGCCACGGCGTAGACCTCGACGGCCTCCGCACCGGGGTTGAGGAAGCGGAGCGTGTCGAAGTCGTGGATCAGCGTCTCATTGAAGATCGTGCCGGGGGCGATGCGGGCCGGGTCGAAGCCGCCGGGATCGCGGGTGAGCGAACGCAGCAGCCGCGGCGTCCCGACCTGCCCGGAGTCGATCAGCGTGCGGGCCGCGGCCCAGTCCGGGACGAAACGCCGGTTGAACCCCACCCGCAGCACCACTCCGGCTTCCCGGGCGGCGTCGATCACCCGCTCGGCGTCGGGCAGTGAGAGGGCCATCGGCTTCTCACAAATCACATGCTTGCCGGCCCGAGCCGCCGCAACAGCAAGCCCAGCGTGAAACCGAGCCGGCGCCGCAATCACGACCGCATCCACGTCAGGATCGGTCCAGACCTGCGAGGCATCCGTATAGACCCGCACCCCCGAGCCGAAACCCGAATTCGGGCCCAACTCCGAGCCCGATCCCGAGCCCGATCCCGAGCCCGAGCCCGCGCCCGATCCCGAGCCCGAGCCCGAGCCCGCGCCCGCACCCGAGCCCGCGCCTGATCCCGCGCCCAAGTCCGCGGCCGGGCCCGCGCCCAAGTCCGGGCGTGAGCCCGAGCCGGACGCTGAGCCAGAGGTCGGTCGAGGCCGTTTCAGGGCCGGGTCGGCCACGGCGGCCAGTTCCACGCCGGGCAGGCGGTGGGTCAGGGTTTCGGCGTGGAACGTTCCCATCCGGCCGGAGCCGATCAGTGCCACTCTCACCATCTCGCTCGTCCTCCTACTGGAACGTTCCAGGTCGTTCTCGGAGCGTGCGCGGAGCGGCGGCGGCAGGTCAAGATGGAGTCTGGAACGTTCCAGTATTTGCGACTACGCTCTCTTCGTGCGCGACGAACGCAGAGCCACGCTGACCGATGTGGCGACCCGGGCCGGAGTCTCGAAATCCCTGGTGTCGCTGGTGATGCGGGACGAGCCCGGCGCCAGCCCCGAGACCCGTCGCCGGGTGCTCGACGCCGCCGCGGCGCTGGGCTATCACCCTGACAGCCGCGCCCGGCTGCTCCGGAGCGGGCGCAGCCGGCTGCTCGGGGTCGTGTTCGGCATTCAGCACCCGTTCCACGCCGACCTGGTCACGGGGCTGTATTCGGCGGCGCGCGAGACCGGCTACGAACTGGCGCTGAGCGCGGTCACTCCCGAACGCGACGAGTCCGAGGCGATCCGGGGCCTGCTCCAGGACCGTTGCGAGGCCTTGATCCTGCTCGGCCCCGAATCCCGCACGGCCGCCCTCACCCGGCTGGCCGAGCGGTTGCCGGTGGTGGTGCTGGCCCGCAGCGTACGGGGGCCGGATCTTGACGTGATCCGCACGGCCGACGCCACTGGGCTCGCCCTGGCCGTCGACCACCTGGTGGCCCTGGGTCATCGCCGCATCGCCCACATCGACGGCGGGCGCGCTCCCGGAGCCGCCGACCGTCGCCGCGGTTATCGCCAAGCCATGCACCGCCACGGCTTTGACGCCGAGATCCGAATCGTCCCCGGCGGCCTGACCGAGGAGGACGGCGCGCGAGCGGCCGAGGCGCTGCTAGGCGACCTGCCGACCGCGGTGACCGTCTTCAACGACCGCTGCGCCACCGGCGTGCTCGACGTCTTCAATCGCAACGGCATCCAGGTGCCCGGCACGGTGAGCGTGGTCGGCTACGACGACAGCAGCCTGGCCCGCCTGGCCCACATCAACCTGACCACGATCGCCCAGGACGTCCCCGCCATGACCCGCCAGGCGCTCGCCCGTGCCATCGCCCGCCTGGAGGACACCCCGATCACCGCCCGCGAGTCGATCGTCCCACCACACTTGGTCATCCGAGGAACCTCAGCGCCGCCATCGTGAGCCGTCACCGTGCGGGCTCCGCCGGACAACGCGGTTGAGTGCCGCCCGGTGAGAGCGCGGTACGGCGGGGAGACGGCGGGTGTCGGCTTGCATGACGGGTGGGTGCCGGCTGGTTGGCGCGCGCGAACGGCCACGGGCCACGCGACGGCGACGGACAGGAGCCCGGCGATCAGCGCGGGGTGGCCACGCGGCGGTGATGAGCGTGACGGGCAGGTGCCGGGCGGTCAGAGCGCGCACCGGTGGAGAGGTATCAGGCGGCGGTTTGTGTGGCGGGTGGGTGCCGGTCGGTTGGCGCGTGGGCGGGAACACGCGGCGGTGGTGGGCAGGTGGCGGTCGGTCAGTGCGGGGTGGCGACGCGGCGGTGGTGTGCGAGGTGGCAGGTGGCGGTCGGTCAGCGCGGGGTGGCGACGCGGCGGTGGTGTGCGAGTTGGCCGGTGGCGGCCGGTCAGAGGGCGGGGACGGCCACGGGGCGGATCGTGGCGGTGACCGTGGCGGGGGAGTGGACCTCGGCGGGGAGGGTGGCGACCTCGGCCTCGCGGTTGAGGCTGCTGCTGGCGCGGCGGGCCAGGTCGACGTCGTGCCAGGCGGTGCGTTCGGCGGTGGCGGCCACCTCGTAGCAGTGGCGGCGGTAGGCGGCGGTCGCCTTGGCGATGACCAGTTCCTGGTCGACGGGGTGGAGGCGGGCGTCCCAGCCGTTGCGGCCGGCTGTGGCGTCGGCGAGGGCCTCGGCGGGCAGGTCGCCGCGGGCGCACGCGGCGGAGACGGCGTTGTGCAGGAAGCGTTCGCGGGCCGCGTACTCCTCGCAGGTGCGCACTGACCACGGGGTGCCCCAGCGGGCCGCGAGGGTGGCCCGGCGCAGGCGTTCGTCGGCGTCGAGCCAGGACTCGTAGGCGGCGGTCATCGTGGTCTCGGCCTGCTCCCACAGCTCTTGCCAGCGCTGGGCCGAGATGGCCGCGCGGTCGGCGGCCACGCGCACCTCGGCGGCCCAGCGCTGCTCGCCCGAGGGGTCAGGAGCAGGGGCGGAGGAACTGGAGAGGGCGGCGCGCACCGTGGCAAGAACGTCGCGCAGCATGCGGCCGGGGTGGCGCATGGCCTCGGGGCTGCCCAGCACGAGCAGCGCCGGGAAGGTGAGCACGATCAGCGTCGCCCAGATCGCGGCGGGGGCCGGGTCGTTGAGCAGCATTTCCGCAACCACGTTCATGAGGAGGAGTCCGTCCGCGAAAGTCGTCGATGGGCGGCTGTGACCGTGGCGGGCGCGGGAGGCGCCGGCGGACGGTCAGGCGGAGGCGACGGGAGGTGCGCGCGAGCCGCGAACCGCGGCGGAGAACTGCGAGCGCAGGACCCGGGCGGGCGCCGGACCGGCGACGACCAGGGCGGGAGCGCGGAGCTCCACAATGGCTGCGGGCCGGGCGAGGAGACGGGCGCAGCACACGATCAGCGCCATCGCGCTGAGCAGCACACCCGTCACCATGGGTCCAACATAGCGACTCATCGGCGAACCGCCCAGCGCGCCACGCGATCATGCTCGGGAAACCGGCGCGTGACAGGCGCAGCCGGCCGCCACGGGCAGCACCCCGGTGGCGGGCTTGGCCCGGGCGGCGGCCTCGATGCCGGCCAGCATCCGCTGCCGCGCCGCCGCGTCGATCAACTTTCCCCGTACGACAACGCTGTTGATCTGGGCAGTGGCGGCGATGTCGCGCAACGGGTCGGCGTCGAGCAGCACCAGGTCGGCGACGTGACCCCGGGTGACCAGGCCCTGGTCGTGGCGGCCCAGGCTGAGCGCCGGCTCGAGGGTCGCCGCCCGCAGCACCTGCGCCGTCGAGACCCCGGCCCGCACCAGCAGCCGCAGCTCGTCGTGCAGGCTGAAGCCGGGCATCAGATAGGACGTGCCCAGGTCGGTGCCCGTCATCAGCGGCACGCCCGCGCGGGCCATCTCGCCGGCCAGCCGCAGCCGCCGCACGAACAGCTCCTGCCGCTCGGCGCTCTCCTTGGCTGTACGCCCCTTGAGATAGATCGTGTCGGTGCACCACTGCCAGTACGCCAGCGTGTCGGCGCTGACGTAACGGAACCGAGGGTCGTCGTGCGGCACGTCCTGCGGGGTGTCGCACGTCCAGTGCACGGTCAGCGTGGGCGTCACCCGGGTGCCGTTGCGGGCCAGCCGCTCGAACAGCCGGGCCGCCTTGTCGCGGTCGTGGCTGCGGGCGGCCGCGAACTCGACCGGGTGCAGCCGGGTGAACCAGCCCGCGTAGTCGCCGCCGGCCACCCGGATACGGGCGATCTCTCGGCGCAGCCACTCCTCGTCGCGCGACGTGTCGTACCAGAACTCGAAGAGATGCTCGATGGTGTGCAGCCCGGCGTCGCTGGCCTCGGTGACCGGCACGAAGTCGGGGACGTGACCCAGGAACGGCAGCCCGGCCCGGCGCGATTCGGCGGCGATCGCGTGGAACGACTCGCGGCTGAGCCGGCTGTACGTCTTGATGAACGCCGCACCGGCCGCCGCCTGCGCACGCACGGCCGCCCGGGCCTCGGCGGCGTCGGCCACCGCCACGTACGGCACGCCGAGCCCTTCCCACAGCGAGGGCGACCCGTCCACGATCGCGCTGCCGACGATCCAGCGCGGCCCCACCCGTACGCCGGAATCGATCTCGCGCTGCCAGCCGATCGCGGGCTCGTTGGCCGACATCTCGCGGGTGGTCGTGACGCCGTTGACCACATACATCTCGGGCTCGGTGGCGTCGATGCCGGTCGCGTGCGTGTGCATGTCGGCCAGCCCGGGGATCAGATATTTCCCGCGGCCGTCGAGCACCCGGGCGTCGTGCGGCACGGAGATGCGCCCGGTGTCGAGGATGCGGCCGCCGCGCATCAGCACTGTCTGACCGCGCCGCCGCCCGTGGGCATCGATCACCGTGACGCCCGTGATCGCGACGACATCGGAAGAAGCGGCAGCCGGAGTGGCGACGGCCGGGGCGGCGACTGAGGCCGCGGCACCCGCCAGGACTGTGCGTCGTGAGATTCCCATGCCGAAGATGCTCGTCCGCCCGCCGTCGCGGCACACGGGTACTAGACCCCGACTTGGGGTAGGCCTAGGCATACCAAGGCCTAGGCTGGTGATCATGACTTCGAGGCCCGTCCGCGTCGGACTGCAGCTCCAGCCCCAGCACGCCGACTACCAGACCATCCGCCGTACGGCCGCCGAGGCCGAGGAGCTCGGCGTCGACATCCTGTTCAACTGGGATCACTTCTATCCCCTGTACGGCGAGCCCGAGGGCCTGCATTTCGAGTGCTGGACGATGCTGGCCGCCTGGGCCGAGCAGACGTCCCGCGTCGAGATCGGCGCCCTGGTCACCTGCAACAGCTACCGCAACCCGGAGCTGCTGGCCGACATGGCTCGTACGGTCGACCACATCAGCGACGGCCGGCTCATCCTGGGCATCGGCTCGGGCTGGTTCGAGAAGGACTACCAGGAGTACGGCTACGAGTTCGGCACCGCCGGCGGCCGGCTGGACGCCCTGGCCGAGGCGCTGCCGCGGATCGAGTCCCGGTTCGCGAAGCTCAACCCCGCGCCCACCCGCAAGATCCCGACCCTGATCGGTGGCGGCGGCGAGAAGAAGACGCTGCGACTGGTGGCCAAGCACGCCGACATCTGGCACAGCTTCGGCGACGCCGAGACCATCGAGCGCAAGATCGGCATCCTGCGGCAGCACTGCTCCGACGTGGGCCGCGACCCGGGCCAGATCGAGATCTCCACCGCGGTGCAGGGCAAGCCCGCGGAGGTCGGGCCGACCCTGCTCAACCTGGGTGCCTCTCTGTTCACGGTGAGCGCCAGCGGCCCCGACTACGACCTCTCGGACCTGCGCGAATGGCTGACGTGGCGGGACGCCGTGAACGGGTGACCGGTGTTTGACCGAAGATCAAGAGGGTAGGAGGCGGGCATGAGTATTCCGTCTGATCCGGACAAATACCCGCCGCTCGACCCGGGCGCGCCCATCCCGGACGACCCGGGTGAGCTGGAGCCGGGCAGCCCGGACCCGCTTCCTCCGCCGCCGGCCGAGCCGTCGCCCGTGCCCACCGAGCCCGCCCCCGAGCCGGGCGGCGTGCCCGAGCCGGCATAAGCCGGTTGTCGGGAATCGGTCCGCGGGATTCGCCGCGGCAAGCAGGTGACCTGCCCCGATTGGCCTGAACGGCCGAGGGGCGGTCGCCTGTGAAGTCGCTGTGCGGCCCCTGTACCTTGGGCGCGCCACCGATCGGCACAAAGTCGAGCGGGGCCACCGAACGGGGGCGCACTCATGAAAAGCAGACTTATCGGCGCGCTGGCCGGCCTGACCACGGCCGCGCTGCTGGCCACCGGCTGTGCCGGGCAGAAGGACGAGGGCGCGAAGTTCGAGGAGCCGGCCGCCGCCCCCCAGGGCAACGGGGTCGAGGCCCTCGAGGGCGCGCAGATCCTCGAGAAGGCCAAGGCCGCCCTCGCGCAGTCCAAGTCGTTCCACCTCAAGGGCTCGATGAAGGCCGAGGAAGGCAAGATCGGCCTCGACTTCAAGGTCGCGGGTGACGAGGTGCTGGGCACGATGTCGCTGGACGGGCCGCGGGTCAAGCTGCTGGCCGTCGACGGCAAGAAGTACATCAAGCCGGACGCGGCGTTCTGGAAGATGACCGGTGGCGAGCAGGGCCCCGCCGTCGCGCAGCTCATCGGCGACCGCTGGGTGCTGGTCAAGGCGAGCGACAAGAGCTTCGAGAGCATGTTCACCGTCACCGACATCGGCGAGCTGCTCGACGCCGACGGCCCGGTCACCAAGGGCGCGACCAAGGACATCGACGGCAAGCCGGCCATCGGGCTGACCGACGGCGGCGCCGACAGCGAAGGCACGCTCTACATCGCCACCACCGGCGAGCCGCTCCCGCTGCGCCTCGAGGGCCCGACCCCGGCCGACGGCTCGCTCAACTTCACCGAGTACGGCGAGACGTTCGCCGAGATCAAGGCGCCCCCGGCGGCCCAGGTCGTCGACCTGGAGAAGCTCAAGAAGTAGTTCCGCGCCGGCGCGGTCGTCGGGTCCGGGCCCATCGGGCCAACTCTATTCGGTTGGCCGCGCCGGTCTTGCGCAGCATGTTCGATACGTGCACGCTGACCGTCTTCTCGCTCAGCACCAGCTCGGCGGCGATCTCCGCGTTCGTGCGCCCGGCCACCACATGCCCCAGCACCTCGTTCTCCCGCGAAGTCAACCCCGTTCCCCCGTACGAGGGCACGGGCGCGACGACCACATCGAGCGCGATCCGGGCACTTCGCGCGACCGTCCCTCGCCCGGTCGGCGAGAGCCCGCGCCGCGCAGGGCAGCGTCCATTGCGCGTCCAGCCCGATCTTCTCGCGACCGAGCGCGTGCCGGACCACCTCGACCGCGCGTTCCGGGTCGCCCGCCGCCACGGCCAGCAGGGTCCGCACCTGGTCGAACGGGTAGAACGAGTATCCCGAGGTCTCGGCGAAGATCTCCTCGGCCCGGACCAGGTGCGCCTCGGCCTCGGACTGACGGCCCCGCCAGCAGGCCAGCTGTGCGCCGACCAGGCGGGCCAGCACGTCACCCATCGGGCCGGGCCGGGATCCCAGGGCCGTCTGAAGCCGGTCGGTGCACTCGTCCCAGCGACCGGCGAGCAGCAGCGAGTACGCCGCCCAGGCGCACATGAGCGAGACGTGATTGTGGGCGGCTCCCACCGTCTGCAGGTCGTCGCGGCACCGATCGAAGAGCGGCACGAACTTCTCGTGCCCGACGAACGGGGCACTGTTCGCGCAGGCGAACGTCGCCTCGGTCATGAGGTGGGCCGAGCCGAGGCGGGCGGCGCCGGCGTACACCCGCTCCGCGATCGGGTAGGCCCGCGGATCTCGGCGCGCCATCCGATCCATGGCCTCCACCAGGAGGGCATAGACCCGCAGTTCCTCGCTTCCCTCGGCGAGCGCGACCTCGATCGCCTCGCCGGCCATCCGCTCGCCCTCCGGGTTCTCCCCGTACAGCAGCGTGACGGCCTGGATGACCAGGACGAGGGCGTGTTCCCGGGAGGCCGGGTGCCGGGCCGTGACGTCCCGGGCGGCGCGCAGAGCGTCAAGGTCGTAGAACGCCCGCCCAGTCGTGAGCATGAGCACGGACCGGCGCACCAGCAGCATCGCGTGGGCGAGCGAGCCGGGGTCGGTCAGCGGCAGCAGCTCCAAGGTGGCTTCGAGCTCCTCGGTGTCGCGGCCGTCGCGGAAGGCGGCGTGGCAGATGCCGGCCAGCAGGTCGGCCCGCGACTCGGGCGCGCCGGCCGGGTGCAGGGCCAGAGCCGTGCGCAGCAGACGCAGGGACTCGGGCCCACCCGTGGTCAGCGCGGCGGCTCGAAGCGCCCAGCGATAAGCCGCCTCCGGCTGTCCGGCCTCCTCGTAGTGGCGGGCCAGAGCCACCGCCCGGCCGGCGCCGGCCGAGGGATCGTCCAGCGCGGCGGCGTAGGCGGCATGCCAGGCTCGTCGTTCGTCCGGCAGAAGATCGCCGATCAGCACTTCGGCCAGCAGCGGATGCACGAACCAGTACCGCCCGTCGGCTTCGGCCCGCAGCACCCCTCCCGCGACGCCGTCCCGCAACTGGGGCGACACTTCGCCGAGCAGAGGCGCCAAGTCGGAGGCCCGCTGCGGACGGCCACCCACCGCGATCACCACCGCGACCTCCCGAGCGGCGGGGGAGAGGCGACGCCAGGCCCCCGACAGGGCGTCTCGCAACGCGTCCGGCAGCCCGTCGGGCAGCGCCGTAGCGTCCGCTGACAGGCCACCGACCAGCAGACTCGTCAGATATGGGTTGCCCGCCGACCGCGCATGGACGGAGTCCACCAGGTCCTGGTGCGGCGGTTGCCCGAGCAAAGCCCCGATCTGCTCGCCGGTGGCCACCCGGTCCAGCCGGGCCAGCGTGAGCTCGCTCAGCCGGGGGAAGCGGCGCACGTCGGCCAGCCAGGGCCGGAGCCGGTCGGCGTCCTTGCCCGCGCGCATGGTCATGATCACGGCGAGGCGGCGGCCGGCCCGCCCGGCCAGCACGTACATCAGCACGTCGAGCGAGCTCTGGTCGGCCCATTGCACGTCGTCGACGACCAGCACGACGGGCCGGTCGGCGGCGGCCCGGTCGAGCCAGGCGTCCACCTCGAGCACCGGATAGGTGGCGTCCCAGCGCGGCGGCGGGCCCATTTCGTCGGGCGTGGTGGCCGAGCGCAGCGGCAGCAGCGGCACCGACAGCGTGCTCAGCGGCAGGCAGCCCGCCCAGATCACGGCACGGCGGTCGCAAGCGGATCTGACCAGGGCGGTCTTGCCCACGCCGGCTTCGCCCGTGATCAGCAGGGCGGACGCGTGCCCGGCGGCCGCGTCACGTAGCACCGAGGTCACGGCCGCCGCCTCCGTGGATCGGCCGGCGAGCGCCACGACCCTGAGTCTGCGCCGGTCACTGAGGGGTGTCGAGTCAAATCTGAGGTCCGTACGGGTGGTTTCTGAGGTGTGGCTCCCGATGTCGGCCCGGTGCCCGGCGACCAGGCTGATGACAAAGGGGAGGACACCATGTTTCGACTGATCATCGCCGGGGCCGTCGCCACGGCCGCGCTTGTTTCGCCCGTGCCGGAGCCGGTCACCGCGCCGGTCCAGCCGGCCGACTGCTCGGTCTACTACGAGGCCAACGGCCCGTCGCCGGTTCGCCGGTGGAACGGGTCGGCTTGCCGGGAAAGGATCGGTTAACCGACAGCGCCGGGCCGGGGACGGGTCCATAGTGGTCCGATGACAACGGGGGCCAGGGTGCAGTGGCGTGAGGTCTACCTGGGCGGTTCGCCCGAAGCCGAGCGGCGGCTGTTCGAGCGGATGGCTGTGCAGATCATGCGCACCCAGCTCAAGAACAGCCGGGGCGGCAAGCCGATCGTCGCCGGTTTTCAGGCCAAGGGCACGTACGCCGTGGACGACGCGGAGCTGCGGTTCCGGGACGACCTGCCGCCCGAGCTGCGCGCCGGGTTCGCGCAGCCGGGCGCGGTGTATCGCACGGCGGTCCGGTTCAGCAACGCCGAGGGCCGCATCCTCGACGACCGCGAGCCTGACCTGCGCGGCGTCGCGCTGCGGGTCGCGGCGGGCCCGAGCGAGCAGCACGACCTGCTGATGACCAACGCGCCGGTCTCGCACGCCCGCGACGCCCGCCAGTTCGCCGAGTTCGCGCTGGCCACGGCGGGCGGCGGCCTCGGGCGTTACCTGGGTCTGGCCGGGCTCCCGATGAAGCTCGGCCTGGCCGAGACGCTGCGGATCGTGCGTAACGTCCTCGAGGGCCGCCGCCGCATCGGCAGCGTGGCCACCGAGACCTACTGGAGCCGCATCCCGATCACCTGGGGCGACGAGCTGGCAGTGCAATACCTGTTGCGCCCGCTGCCGGGGGAGGCGCCGCCGAAGCCGGACGGCCCTGACTTCCTGACCGCCGAGATGGGGGAGCGGCTGCGCCGCGGCGATGTGCGGTTCGAGCTGTGCGTGCAGCGTTTCCGCAGTCCGCAGGAGACGCCGATCGAGGACGCCGCCGTCGACTGGCGCTCGCCGCAGGCGCCGCCGGAAGCCGTGGCCACGCTGACGATCCGTACGGGCTCGTGCGACAACCCGGTCGTGCACGCGATGCGCTTCAACCCGTGGAACACCACCGACGACTTCCGCCCGCTGGGCAACCTCAACCGGGTCCGCAAGGCCGCCTACGACGCCAGCGCCGCCCACCGCGACCGGCGGCGGTGGCTGACCGACGTGCCGGCCCGCAACACGATCGCCAGCGCCGCCATGGTCAAGGTCTTCGGGGTCGTCAACCGGTTCCGGCCCTGGCACCGGCTGCCCGACGCGCTCGCCCTGCTCAACCTGGCCGCCCTGCGCGACGTGCTGCGCCGCGACAACCTGATCGACACCGAGACTCGCGAGGCCCCTCCCCGCGTACGGGATGTGCCTGTGCCTCCGACCGAGGAAGAACGCGCTTTCCGTACGCACGAGGGCCGCTGGAACGACCTGTCCGAGCCTGACATGGGCGCCGTCGGGGCCGCCTTCGGCCGCAACGTGCCCGCGGTGCACCGGCCCGACCTGGTCAACGAGCCGAACCCGATCCTGGTCAGCCGCGAGCTGCTGCGCCGCGACACGTTCCGCCCGGCCACCTCGCTCAACATCCTGGCCGCCACGTGGATCCAGTTCCAGGTGCACGACTGGGTCGTCCACGCCCGCCACCCGCTCGGCGGCCCGGAGGACGTACGGGTGCCGCTGCCGCCCGGGATGGCGGGCTGGACCAACACGCCCGGCGGCCCGCTCGAACCCGAGATGCGCATCGGCGGCAACATCGGCGGCGCGACGGGCGGCAACGTCGCCTCGCACTGGTGGGACGGCTCCGAGGTCTACGGCACCGACACGGCCAAGGCGCGCGAGCTGCGCGACGGCGCGAAGATCCGGCTCACGCCCGAGGGCTATCTGCCGGTCGACGTGGCCGGGTCGGAGCTCACCGGCTTCAACGAGGCGTGGTGGCTGGGCCTGAGCAGCATGCACACGCTGTTCGCGCGCGAGCACAACCTGCTGTGCGACGAGCTGATCAGCCAAAACCCGGGCTGGGCCGAGGAGCGCGTCTATCAGACCGCCCGGCTCGTCGTGTCGGCCCTGATCGCGAAGATCCATACGGTCGAGTGGACGCCCGCGATCCTGGCCACCGAGGTGCTGCGGCGCGGCATGAACGTCAACTGGAACGGCGTACCGGCCAATGATCTGCTCAGCCGGATCGGGTTGTGGCTGACCGACGTCAACGCGCTGCACGGCATTCCCAAGACCACGCCCGACCACCACAGCGCGCCCTATTCGCTGACCGAGGATTTCGTCACCGTCTATCGCATGCATCCGCTGATCCCGGACGACTATGCGTTCTCCACTCCGGACGGTCAGCCGCTTGGTGAGAGGACGTTTCTCGATCTGCTGGGTGGCCGCGCCGACGACGAGCTGCGGGCGCTGGGCCTGGCCAATGTCATCTATTCGTTCGGCACGGCGCACCCGGGCGCGATCACGCTGCACAACTATCCGCTGTCGTTGCTCAACCTGGAACGCGAGGGCGAGCTGATCGACCTGTCGGTGGTCGACCTGGTCCGGACGCGGATGCGGGGTGTGCCGCGCTACAACGACTTCCGGGCCGCGCTGCACATGCCCCGGATCACGCGCTGGGAGGACCTGACCGCCGACCCGTCGACGGTCGAGAAGCTGCGGACGATCTATCGGAGCATCGACGAGGTCGACACGATGGTCGGGCTGTTCGCCGAGACGCCGCCGGAGGGTTTCGGCTTCTCCGACACGGCGTTCCGCGTGTTCATCCTGATGGCCTCGCGGCGGCTGCAGAGCGACCGCTTCCTGACCGCCGACTACCGCCCCGAGATCTACACGCAGTTCGGCCTCGATTGGATCGCGAACACGACGATGACCGACCTGATCCACCGGCACTGCCCGGAGCTGGCCGCGGTGTTGCCGAAGGGGCACAACGCATTCGCGCCCTGGAAGTAAAGCCGGCTAGCGGACGGTGAATCGGGCGGACTCGGCCACCGAGCGGTAGCTGTCTTCGAGCAGCAGGCGCAGCACATATCGGCCGGCCTTCGCGTCCGTCGGTTAAGGTGCCGCAATGTCCAGCCTGCTCCCACGGTCGGCGCCCGCCGCCGCGGCCGTCTCGTCCCGCGCGATCGGCGCCCTGCTCGACCGGCTGGCGGCCGAATCCGCCGAGTGCCACTCGCTCATGATCGTGCGGCGCGGGCACGTCGTTGCCGAGGGCTGGTGGGCGCCCTTCACCGCCGAGCGGCCGCACCTGCTCTACTCGCTGACCAAGTCGTTCACGTCGGTGGCGGTCGGGATGGCGATCGCGGACGGCCTGCTCGCCCTGGACGACCGCGTCGTCGACGTGCTGCCCGAGCACGTGCCGGCCGACGTCTCGGCGCAGGGCGAGCGGCTCACCGTCCACCATCTGCTGTCGATGACGGCCGGGCACGGCGACGACAGCCTGGCCGAGGCGTGGCGGCTGGAGCCGGGCGACCTGACCCGCGGTTTCCTCCGAGTTCCCTTCCCGTACGCCGAGGGCACGCGCCACGCGTACGACAACGCGACCACCTACGTGCTGGCCCGGATCGTCGAGCGGGTCACCGGCCGCGGGCTGCCCGAGTTCCTCGACGAGCGCCTGTTCGGGCCGATGGGGATCGCGCCGCCCGACTGGGATCGGGTGGCCAGCGGGGCCGCGTTCGGTTTTCACGGGCTGCACCTGACCACCGAGGCCGTCGCCGCCTTCGGTGAGCTGCTGCGGCACGACGGCGGGCAGCTGATCCCGTCCGACTGGGTGCGGCTGGCCACCCGCCGCCATGTCGACACGCTGCCGCCGGACGAGGACGTGCGGAACGCCGACTGGCTGCACGGCTACGGCTACCAGTTCTGGATGTCGCGGCACGGGTTCCGTGGTGACGGCGCGTTCGGCCAGCTCTGCCTGGTCGTCGGAGAGCACGAGCTGGTGGTGGCGGCGACCGCGGCCATGACCGAGGCCCAGGCCATGTTCGACGCGATCTGGGACTGCCTGCTGCCGGGCCTCGACCGGCCGGACGACCCCGCCGACGACGAGCGGCTCGCGGCACGGCTGCGCGGGCTGGCGTTGCCGATGGTGGCGGGCACTGCCGGGCCCGTACGGGTGCTCACCGCGACGATCGCGGGCAACGACGCCCTCCCGGACGGCACGAAGGTGATCGTCGAACCGGTCGACGGCGGCTGGATCTTGCACCTCGGCTCCGCGCTCGACCTTGCGGTCGGCCACGGGCAGTGGCGGGAGAGCGCGCCGCTGGGCCGGCCGGTGGTGGCGGCCGGCGCCTGGCAGGGCGACACGTTCGTGGCCGACCTGTGCGTGATCACCACCCCGCACCGGGTCCGGCTGGCGGTGACGGCCGGGGTGGCCACGGCCACCTGGAACGTCGAGCCGCTGACCGGACCCCGGCTGGAGCTGCACCTGCGATCACCGCTGATGACCCGGCCCGACGTCGCCTAGACCTGGCTGGCGCCACCGTCCACATAGATCTCGGCGCCGGTCATGTAGGAGCTGGCCGGCGACGCCAGGAACAGCACGGCGTCGGCGATCTCGTCCGGGGTGCCCAGCCGGTTCATCGGCACACCGGCGGCCAGGCCCTTGAGCAGCTGCTCGGCCGACTCGGGGTCGGGGGCCAGGCCGGAGAGGCCGGGAGTGGCGATCGGGCCGGGCGCGATGCTGTTGACCCGGATCCGGCGGTCGACCAGCTCGGCGGCCCAGCTGCGGGCCAGCGAGCGCAGGGCGGCCTTGCTGGCGGCGTAGACGCTGAAGCTGGCCGCGCCCTTGACGTTGATGTTCGAGCTGGTCAGGATCACCGACGCCTGCGGGTTGAGCAGCGGCAGGGCCTTCTGCACGGTGAACACGGTGCCGCCGACGTTGGTGTTGAAGGTGTCGGCGTAGTGCTCCCACGTGATGTCGGGCAGGGCCGCGAACCCACCCCCGCCCGCGTTGGCGAAGACCACGTCCAGGCCCTGACCGCGATCACTGACGGCGGCGGCGACCCGGTCCAGGTCGTCCAGGTTCGACACATCGGCCCGTACGCCGGTAGCCCGCTCGCCGATGGCCGCAACGGCCTCGTCCAGCGCCTCCTGCCGGCGCCCGGTCAGGAAGACGTGAGCGCCCTCGGCGGCCAGGCGGCGGGCGGCGGCCAGGCCGATGCCGGAGGTGGCCCCGGTGACGAGGGCGGTCTTGTTGTCGAGCTGTCCCATGACGGCATCCCTTTTTGTAACGAGCGGTAAGTTAATGCAGACGCTAACACCGTTCCCCGGTTTTTGTACCGAGCGGTTAGAGTTGGCTGCGTCACGTGGGAGGTGGGGAATGGGCGAGCGGGGGCGGCCACGCAAGTTCGACCCGGAGGCGGCGCTCGAACAGGCCATCGAGGTGTTCTGGCGGAACGGCTACGAGGGCGCGTCGATGGCCGACCTGACCGCGGCCATGGGCATCAACAAGCCGAGCATGTACGCGACCTTCGGCAACAAGGAGGAGCTGTTCCGGCGGGCGGTCGCGCGCTACGCCGAGCAGGACATGGCGTACGCGCGGGTGGCGCTCGAGGAGCCCACGGCGTACGGGGTGATCGAAAGCTTTCTGCGGGCCAACGCCGACGCGCTGACCCGGCCCGACCGGCCTGCCGGCTGCCTGTCGATCCAGGGCGGGCTCGCGTTCGGCAGCGACGACGGCACGGTCGCGGCGTTCCTGGCCGACAGCCGCCGGGCGGGGGAGAGGGCGCTGGCCGACCGGCTGGTGCGGGCGCTCGACGAGGGTGACCTGCCGGCCGGCACCGATCCGGTCGCGCTCGCCCGCTACGTCATGACCGTCAGCGAGGGCAACGCCGTACACGCCGCCGCCGGCGTCGACCGGGCGGCACTGCACGCGACGGTCGATCTCGCCCTGCGTGCAGTGCCGGCGTCCGGGGTTACTTGACCAGCGGGCTGAGGGCCGCGCCGACCGCGCTGACCACGCCGGGGCGGTGGCCGTTGCGGACCAGGTTGATGCAGATGCCGTCGACGCCGGCGTCCAGGATCTTCTCCTGGATCTGCTCGGCGACCTGGCCGGGCGTGCCCAGGAAGGCGCGGTTGCGGCGGTCCTCCGGGATCGTCTCGCCCAGCTCCTTGGCCTCCTGCTCGGTCTCGCCGACCATGCCCATGATCAGGAAGCTGGTGGCCAGCGTGGCCGGGTCGCGGTCGATCTCCTCACAGCGCTGCTTGAGCACCGAGATCTTGCGGGGCAGGTCGGCCAGGTCGCAGATGATGTTCATGTGGTCGGCGAACCGCGCGGCCAGCCGGAACGTCTTCTGCTCGCCCGAGCCGCCCAGCATGATCGGGATGGTCGGGCGGACCCGCGGGTTGTTCATGGCACCCCGGGCGACATACCACTTCCCCTCGTACGTGGCCTCTTCGCCCTTGAGCATGGGGGCGATGATGTTGAGGGCCTCGTCGAGCCGCTCGAAGCGATCGGTGAACGTGCCGAACTCGTAGCCCAGGTCGTGGTGCTCGCGCTCGAACCAGCCGGCGCCGATGCCGAGCACGGCCCGGCCCTTGGAGACCACGTCGAGCGTCGTCACCGTCTTGGCCAGCATGGCCGGGTTGCGATACGTGTTGCCGGTGACCAGCGTCGACAGCTGCACCGTCGAGGTCACGCCGGACAGGGCGCCCAGCGTCGTGTACGACTCGAGCATCGCCTGGTCGGGCGTGCCGATGCCGGGCAGCTGATAGAAGTGGTCCATCACCAGCACGGTGTCGAAACCCGACGCCTCGGCCTCGCGGGCCTGCGCGGCGACCGTGTCGAAGAGGTTCTCGTTCGGAACACCGGGATAGGTGTAGTTCGGAATCTGATATCCGAGCCGGATGGTCACAGGTCCTCCACGGGCGGCGCTTGATGTAAGAGGTCTATCACTTGGTAATGTAAGAGCCCTCTTACACTGGCGCAAGCGGGGAGGACGGCGTGTCGTACCACCACGGCGACCTCCGGGCGGCTGTGCTCGACGCGAGCTTCGAGCTGCTGGCCACGGCCGGGCTGGCCAAGTTCTCCGTCGCGGCGGTGGCCCGGCGGCTCGGGGTGAGCTCCGCCGCGCCCTACCGGCACTTCCCCGACCGGGCCCACCTGCTCAGCGCGGTGTCGGCCGTGGCCGCCCGCGACCTGCGGGCCGAGATCCTGGCCGACCCCGAGGAGGGCCTGCTCGCCGTGGCCGGGGCGTACGTGCGCTACGTGATCCGGACAGGCGCCGGCTTCCAGGTCATCTTCGCCGCCGAGCTCTACCCCGTGCCCGACGACGAGCGCCGCGAACAGACCCGCGCCCTGGTCTCCACCCTGCTCGAACGGGCGCCCGGCCCGTCCCACACCGAGGCGTTGCGGCAGGTCGAGGCCACGGTCGCGGTCGCACAGGGCTACGTGACGCTCTACACCGAGGGCTTCTTCAACAGCGGCTCGGTGCCGGTCGCCGACCTGGCCGCCCGCGCGGTCGAGGCGGCCCGCGCGCTGACGCAACCCGGCCGCACCTCGGAGGGTACCGGGTAGCTCCCGCCGCCCCGGAGTCTCTTCCGGGTGACGACACGACAGGAACTCCGACCGGATCCGACGATCCGCCGCCGGGCCCGCCGGGCCATCACCCTCCCCATCGCGGCGCTCGCCCTCGGCATGACGGCCCTCGCGGCCCCCACGCCGGCCCAGGCCGCCCCGCCCGCGGTGGCCCAGACCTGGAACACGCTGATGTACCGCAGCCTGACCCGCCAGCAGACGGCCGCGACGATGCAGGCCACCATCGCCACCCAGAAGGCCACCGTCGTGACCCGCACGAGCGAGGTCACCAACGCCACCAACGCCGGCATCCTCGCCGAGTCCGCCCTGACCACGGCCACCAGCACCGACACCACCGCCAAGACCCGGGTCACCGCCGCGCAGACCGCCCTGACCACCGCCAAGCAGAACCTGACCAAGGCGAACAAGAAGAAGCCCCGCAGCACCGCGGCCATCACCAAGGCCAAGAACGCGGTGACCGCCGCGACCAAGACCCTGACCACCCGCCAGGCCGAGGCCAAGCAGTCCGGCACCGCGCTGACCACCGCCAAGACCAACGCCCGTACGGCCACCGCGACGCTCGCCACGGCCATCGCGAACCGGGACGCCGCCGCGGCCGCGGTCACGGTCAGCGTGCAGAAGCTGGCCCTGCTGCCCACCGCGTACTCGCTGGCCACCCAGGCCACCGGCCTGAGCCGCGACGTGGTCACCCAGACCCGCGCCGGCTTCGCGGTCGCCGACACCGTGCAGGTCTACGGCATCACCGTGCACCGCAGCGTCGCGTACGCCTTCAAGCGCATGCTCGACGACGCCCGCGCCAACGGCATCGTCCTCTCCGGTGGCGGCTTCCGCACCAAGGAGCGCCAGATCGAGCTGCGCAAGTCCAACGGCTGCCCCGACGTGTGGAGCGCGCCCTCCTCGTCGTGCCGGGTGCCGACCGCCATCCCGGGCCGGTCGCTGCACGAGCTGGGCATGGCCATCGACATCAGCCAGAACGGCAAGACCCTGACCCGCACCAGCACCGGCTACAAGTGGCTGGTCGCCCACGCGAAGGCGTACGGCTTCATCAACCTGCCGTCCGAGCCCTGGCACTGGTCCATCACCGGCGGCTGACCGCCGATTAGCAAGCCGGGTGGCACCTGCTCATTCTGGTGGCACAGCAAGCCTGCCCTACGGCGCGGTCGACGCTCAGGATCACCCTGAGGTCCGGGCGCCGGGTGCCAGCCCTCTGCGGCGCCGCGATCGCCTATCGGCTCCGCCAAGGTTGACACCGCTCACCGGCTTCGCCCTCGACGCCCCTGCTCAGGTCCTCCCGGCCTCGTGCTCGGGCGACCCGGTTCCGTCTGTCCGTCAGTTTCCGTCGTAGGAGCTTTCCCTGCAGACATTCCGCAGCGATCACGGAGCGTGGCACGATGCGCGGCGACCCCGAGCACTATTCGACCTGGCGGCGCGAAGGTAGTCCGTCCCCGCTGGACAACGTGGGCGGCTGCGGCGGCTGCCTCTGGATCCTGCTCGCGATATTCGCGATCTTTACGGTCATCAGTTTCTGCGCCGGCGGCGGAATCGGCGGCCGCTGAGCATCCGTTCAGGTCCTGGGCGGCCGTGTTCATCGCGGGCCATATTGCCGCCACTGGTGGAGGGGCGCAGCCGGTGGGCAGCGCGCCGGGCATTGCCGGGACCGGGCGTCACTGCGTAAGCGCCCGCCTCTGACTCGTCGCCAAGGCGAGCAGAAGTAAGGGCTCAAGTCGGCCGCCGTCCAGTTCCACCCGCATGCCCGGCACTATAGGTGGATGATTCGCGTCGACGGGGTTCGTGTGCACGACGGGACGTCGGTCGCTCTGTTGTCGGGCGACCAGGTCGTGGTGCGGCTGCACGACCACGAGACCGCCGAAGAGGTGCTCAACGGAGACGGCACCCTGGCCCGGGGCGCGGTCAG
Organism: Paractinoplanes lichenicola; assembly: GCF_016785085.1. Classification (GTDB taxonomy): domain Bacteria; phylum Actinomycetota; class Actinomycetes; order Mycobacteriales; family Micromonosporaceae; genus Actinoplanes; species Actinoplanes lichenicola. The sequence goes on along the minus strand of NZ_JAENHO010000017.1, from coordinate 175,785 downwards.
CTCATGGACCCTGCTCGGCGGCGTGCTCACCTTCGAGTACAACCAGCGGGCGGCCGAGACGCTGGGTTTCCCCCGCGTGCACGAGCTGAGCCTGACGCTCGGTGACGATGATCTGGGCCGGATGCGGGACACGCTGCTGGAGATTCTGAACGGCACCTGCTGCCGGGTCGAGACGCCCGGCGGCATCGTCACGGAGTGAGGCGGATCAGGTCGGCTACCTCTTCGGGCAAACCGGGGGAGGTCAGGACGTGGCCCATGCCCGGCACGATGGTCAAGTCGGCGTGGGGGATGGCGGCGGCCAGGGCCTCGGCGTGGGCCGGGGCGTAGATCGGGTCGGCGTCGCCGTGCAGGATGGTGACTGGGGCGGTGATCTCGGAGAGCGGCACGAGCCGGTCCGGGGTCAGGAGCATACCGGCCTGCTGGTGGTGGGCGGCAGCGGCCGCGTCGGTCGTGCGGGCCCAGCAGCGTTCGAGCATCGCGCGAGCGGCCGGTTCGTCGTACGGGCGCTTGGTGCCGTTCATCACCCGGAACAGGGCGACGTCGGCCTCCACGCCGGGCGGGATGTCGGCCGTGTCCGTCAGGTGTTGCAGGAAGGCGGGGTCGGGCGGCGGCAACGGGGACGGCTCGCCGCGCCAGGCCGGGCCGGGGTCGTAGTCCATCGGCGTGCTGGTGATCAGGGTCAGCGACCGTACGCGGGTCGGCGCGTGCACGCCCAGCCACTGCGCGACCACGCCGCCCAACGAGAACCCGGCGATGTGGGCCGTTTCCAGCCCGTACGCGTCGAGGACGGCGAGCGCGTCGCCCGCGAGGCCGGAGATCCCGTACGGGGAAAGGTCGTAATCGACGATGCTGGACCGGCCGGTGTCGCGGGAGTCGTAGCGGATCACCTGCACGCCGCGGCCGACGAGCCGGTCGATCAGCTCGTCGGGACAGGTCAGGCCCTGCGCCGACGCGCCCATGATCAGCAGGACGGCGGGCCGCTCGGGGTCGCCGGTCCGCTCGGTCCACAGGCGCAGGCCGCCGGCCGTGACGAAGGTCATGACCGCCGACCGTAGCCGAGGCGAGGACCGGCGGCACCCGGTTTTTGAGCAAAGATCCGAACGCCGCAAAGCCGGTCCAAACCCTGCAAAAGATCAACCGCTGACGGGAATGCGATCGATCTGACTATTCAGATTGATCGACGATCTCTCGGGTACGGCTCAAGTTGATCTCGCAAGGAAAGAGGTACACAAGTGCCGGCCCAAACTCATGACATCGAGGACCTCCGCGTCAACAGCCGGATGTACGACGCCGTCATCGAGCAGATCGACGGACGGCGGATCCGCATCGGCCAGGACTGGCTCGTGGACTGGGCGTCCTGCAACTATCTCGGCTTCGACCTGGACGCCGAGATCATCGAGGCCGTCGAGCCGCAGCTGCGCCGCTGGGGCACCCATCCCAGCTGGTCGCGCATGCTGGGCAGCCCGCAGATCTATCCGCAGCTGGAGGAGCGGCTGACCGAGCTGCTCGGCGCCGAGGACGTGCTCCTGCTGCCGACGATCTCGCAGATCCACCTCGGCGTCATCCCGGCCCTGATCGGCAAGGGCACGCTCATCATGGAGAGCCGCGCCCACCGGACGATCTATGACGGCTGCGTGTTCGCGCGCGGCCAGGGCGCCACCATGAAGCGGTTCCGCTCGGGCGACCTCGAGGAGCTGGAGCGGCTGCTCAAGGAGGCCACGGCCCGTCCGGTCATGGTCTGCATGGACGGCGTCAACAGCATGACCGGCGACATTCCCGACCTCAAGAAGTACGCCGCCCTGTGCCGCGAGCACGACGCCGTCCTCTACGTCGACGACGCGCACGGCATGGGGGTCATCGGCGAGCGCAGCCCGATCGAGAGTTCCCCGTACGGCATGCGCGGCAACGCCATCGTCAAGCACGCGGGCGAGTCGTACGACAACGTCATCCTCGTCGGCGGCTTCTCCAAGGCGTACTCGTCGCTGCTGGCCTTTCTGGCCCTGCCGACCGCGGTCAAGAACAAGCTCAAGGTCGACGCCCCGACCTACCTGTATTCGGGTCCGTCCCCGGTGGCGTCGCTGGCGACGGTGATGGCCGGGCTCGACGTCAACGAGAAGCGCGGCGACGAGCTGCGGGGACACCTCTACCGGCTCACGGCGAAACTGCTCTCCCACGTACGGGGAATGGGTGTGCACACGCTCAACGTGCACGACACGCCCGTCGTCGAGATCCCCATCTCGCCCGACCACGACCTGATCGACGTGTCCGAGCGGCTGTGGCGGGCCGGGCAGTACGTCACGCTCGCGCCCTACCCCGGCGTGCCGCGCGACGAGATCGGCTTCCGCGTGCAGCTGACCGCCGCGCACACCGAGCAGCACGTCGACGACCTCAACAACGTGCTGACCGAGCTGGCCCGCGACGGCGCCCTGCGCCCGGCCATACCCCAGCAGCGGCGCCCGTCGTGACGTCCTTGGAGCCGATCGAGACCGCGTCGCGCGACGAGTTGCGGGCGCTCCAGCTCGATCGGCTGCAAAGGACACTTCGGCACGCGTACGAGAATGTGCCCCTCTATCGGCGCAAGTTCGACGAGGCCGGCGTACGCCCGGACGACTGCCGTTCGCTGGACGACCTCGCGCGGTTCCCGTTCACGACGAAACAGGACCTGCGCGAGACCTACCCGTACGGGATGTTCGCCGTGCCCCGGGAGCGGATCGCCCGCATCCACGCGTCGAGCGGCACCACCGGCCGTCCCACCGTGGTCGGCTACACGCAGGGCGACCTCGACATGTGGGCCGGCGTGGTGGCGCGCTCGATCCGGGCCGCGGGCGGGCTTCCCGGCGATCGCGTGCACGTGGCGTACGGGTATGGGCTGTTCACCGGCGGGCTGGGCGCGCACTACGGCGCCGAGCGGCTGGGCTGCACCGTGATCCCGGTGTCGGGCGGCATGACCGAACGGCAGGTACGCCTGATCGCCGACTTCGAGCCCGACATCATCATGGTGACGCCGAGCTACATGCTGACCATCGCCGACGAACTGGAACGGCAGGGCCTGGACCCGCGCAAGACGACGCTGCGCGTGGGCGTCTTCGGGGCCGAGCCGTGGACCGAGGACATGCGGGCCGAAATCGAGAGCCGGCTCGGCATCGACGCCGTCGACATCTACGGCCTGTCCGAGGTGATCGGCCCCGGCGTGGCCGCCGAGTGCGTGGAGACCAAGGACGGCCTGCACGTGTGGGAGGACCACTTCTACCCCGAGATCATCGACCCCGACACCGGCGCCGTGCGGCCGGACGGCGAGGAGGGCGAACTGCTCTTCACGTCGCTGACCAAGGAGGCCATGCCCATCATCCGCTACCGCACCCGCGATCTGAGCCGGCTGCTGCCCGGCACGGCCCGCACGATGCGGCGCATGCAGCGGATCACCGGCCGCACCGACGACATGATGATCGTGCGCGGCGTCAACGTCTTCCCGACCCAGATCGAGGAGCTGATCCTGCGGATCCCCGGGCTGGCGCCGCATTACCAGTGCGTGCTCACCCGCCCGGGCCGTCTCGACGAGCTCACCGTACGGGTCGAGGCCCGCCCCGGCGCCGCCCCGGACGGCCGCGAACTGGCCGCCCTGATCAAGCAGAACATCGGCGTCACCGCGGCCGTCGAGGTGCTGGCGCCCGACGCCCTGGAACGTTCCGTCGGCAAGGCCCGGCGCATCGTCGACAACCGAGTCTGACCCGCGGGTGGGCGCCTCTCTTGTGAGGCGTCCACCCGGCCACGGGTCAGTAGGCGACGGCCAGGTCGAGCACCCAGGTCACGCCGAAGCGGTCCTTGAGCATCCCGTAGAGCGGCGACCAGGCCGAGGTCGCGAGCTCCTCGATGACGGTCGCCCCCTCGGACAGCGCCTTCCAGTAGCCGGTCAGCTCCTCGGCGTCGGTGCCAACGGTAGATGCCAGATTGTGTCCTCTTCTTCGGACGCAATAAAGTCGCGCGGTGACCAGCGCCCTGCTCGCCTTCGCCGCCGGTCTGCTGATCGCCACCGTCACCACCCCGGTCGGCGTCTCCGGCGCGGTCTTCCTGCTTCCGGTGCAGTTGAGCGTCCTGCACGTCCCCAGCCCCGCCGTCACCCCGACCAACCTGCTCTTCAACGTCGTCGCCGGCCCCGGCGCGCTGTTGCGCTATCTGTCCACCGGAGACCTGGCCGGATCCCTGACCCGGCTGCTGCTGATCGGCACCCTGCCCGGCGTCGTTCTCGGCGCGGTCATCCGCGTGTTCGCCGTGCCCGGGCCCCGGGTGTTCCGGCTCATCGTCGCGGCCGTCCTGCTGCCGCTGGGTGTCTGGCTCTGCGTGCGCGCCGCCCGCCCTGCTGCCGGCTCGAAACCGGTAAAACCCTTGCCCGACCGGCTCCTCGTCATTCTCGGAGTCGGGGCGGGCACGATCGGCGGCATCTACGGCATCGGCGGCGGTTCCCTGCTCGGGCCGATCCTGGCCGGTCGCGGCCTCCCGATCGCCCAGGTCGCCCCGGCCGTCCTGACCTCCACCTTCCTGACCTCGATCGTCGGCGCGGCCGGCTACGGCGTCCTGGCCCTGGTGACGACCGGGGACATCGCACCCGACTGGTTCCTCGGCCTGCTCTGCGGCGCGGGCGGGCTCGTCGGTGGCTACCTCGGCGCCCATCTGCAGCCCCGCCTGCCCGAGCGGGCCCTGCGATTCCTGCTCGGCGGGCTGGCCGCCGCGCTCGCTGCGCTCTACGCGGTTCAGGCGACCACCGGTTGAGTTGCGTCGATATATTTTTTCCCTGCTCAGGAAAAACATCCTTGGATCTTTGAGTTGCGTCGATTTGGCGCGCATGGGCCTTTCGTCGCCGGGTACCCGCCGCATCCGACGAAGGGATACAAAAATGTTGTTGCGACGTATGGCGGTCCTGATCGCCGCCACCGGGCTTCTCGCGCTGCCCGGAACGACCGCTCTCGCGGCACCCTCCGACCAGGACGCCAGCTATTTGAAGGCCGCGCACCAGTCCAATCTGGCCGAGATCGCGGGCGGCAAGATCGCCCAGCAGAAGGGCACGTCCGAGCAGGTCAAGAACCTCGGTGCGCGGTTCATTGCCGACCACACGAAGCTCGACACGGCTCTGCGTCAGACCGCCGAGGGGCTCGGGGTCGAGCTGCCGTCGGCGCCCAACTCCGAGCAGCAGGCGCTGGCCCAGCGGCGGCGACCGGATTTCCAGTGAGGCCGACGTGCACCGGCAGTTGGCCACGCTCTTGGATTTCGGCCCCTACTACGGCAAGAACCTGGACGCGCTGTGGGACCGGCTGACCACCGACGTGCCGAGACCGGTGCACCTGGTCTGGACGGCGGCCGCGGCCAGCCGGGCGGCCATGGGGGCGTTCGCCTTCGACCGGGTCGACCGCGTGCTGCGCCGGGTGGCCGACCGGGACGCGGACCGTGAGCCGGCCAAACGCTTCACCTACGAGTTGGGCTGACCCTGCGGGACCCAGTCGGCCTCGATCGCGCCGGGCGGGATGTGGTTGTCGGCGATGAGCGTGGCGATCTCGGTCATCATGCGGTCGAGGTCTTCGGGGCCGCACAGGTCGTAGTGCTTGTTGATGATGCGGTCGTCGGCCAGGCGGATGCTCTGGAACTCGGTCTCCCCGGTGGCCCAGATGATGACGGTGCCCATCCACGCCTCGGACTCGAAGTCGCTGATGATGGTGGCGGTGCCGTGGTTCGGGCTGACGGGACGGGTCTGCCAGACCAGCGCGGCCCGGGTCCAGGTGTCGGCCCGGGCCGCGATGGCGTCCGGCAGCTTCTCGAGCGGAAAGTCCACGGCGCGACTATCGCACCTGGGCGCGCCCGGCCCAACCGAGTTCCGGACGCGGCGTTCCGGATCCCGACGCGGCTACGGTCCTGAGGGTGTCGCCGTCCCTGTTCTTGACGCGGCCATGATCTCGGGGGCACTCCTGCTCGAGGAACGTGCGGGCACGATCAGGATTACCGATGTCACCGCCAGGAGGAGGCCGGCGGTCACGAAACCGGCGGCCGGGCCCTGCGACTGGGCGACGAACCCGGCCAGGGCCGCCCCCGCGGCGCTGCCCGCATTGGTGGCCACGTTGACCCATGTGCCCGCCTCGGTGGCGGAGTCCGAGCCGGCGTAGGAGTCGGCGGCCAGATAGGCGACGACGTAGATCGGGGCCAGCGCCGTGCCGGTCAGACACAGCACCAATCCCAGCCAGAGCAGGCCGGGTGCGGCGGCGGCGATGGTGAGGCCGGCGGCCAGGGTGGCTACGAGCAGGGCGAGCTGGCGGTTGTGGTGCGGGCCGTGGTCGCGGCGGGCCCACAGCAGGCCGCCGGCCACGCTACCCACGGCCAGGGCGGCTTCCAGGAGGCCGGCGGCTCCGGGCTTGCCGTGGTTCTGGGCGGTGACGGCCAGACAGGTGTAGGCGGCGCTCGTTCCGGCACCTACGGCCAACACGGCTGTAAGCAGGCCCCGCAGGCTGGGAGAGCGCAGCGGGCCGAGCGAGAACAGCCCGCGCAGACCTGAAGGGCGTGCCGGGGTGGCGGAGGGTGGCTGGTCTGCGGCGGCCGAAGGGCTGGGCTCGGCGTGGCGGGCCGGTGGGGTGGCGACCATGCCGAGTGTGCCGGTGAGCAGCAGGACCGCGGTCAGCACGAGTGCCCAGCGGGCCGGCCCGGCCGCGACGAGCAGCCCCGCGATCAGCGGCCCGATCAGATACAGCGACTCTTCGACGACCGAATCCAGCCCGTACGCCCGGGGCTTGAGCGGTGTCCCGTCGGTCAGGCGCCGCCACGTGGCTCGCATGGCCGGGCCCAGCGGCGGGGCGGCCAGCCCGGCCAACGTGATCAGGGCGATCAGTGCCAATGGGTGGCGGAGGAAGGCGGCCGCGGTCAGGGCGGCGGCGCAGACCAGAGCGAGTGGGGGCAGGACGGTCCGCTGGCTGTGCCGGTCGGCCAGGCGGGCCTTGACGGGCAGGGTGACGGCGGTGATGCCGAACCCGGCCGCGGCCAGGCCGGCCGTCGCGTACGAACCGGTGGCCTGCTGGACGGTGAACAGACTGGCGAGCGGGAAGACACCGTAGGCCAGGCGGCCGCCGATCGCGGGCACGAAAGTGCGCAGCGCGAACGGCAACCCCAGCACGGCACGGTAACTCCCCACGCCGAGGGCGCGGGACATGAGAGAGACTCCTGGGACGAAGCGACTAGGGACCGGTGAAGGGCCGGCTGCCTAGTGCGGCGTCGAAGTCATGGCGACACTGTAACCCGGCACCGCACGGCGGGGATGAACCAGTCGAAGACGGCGGCGAGCGACGGCGGCGCGGGCCAGCCGTTGATGGTGGCGACCAGACCCCAGTAGCGCTCGACCCGAAAATCGTTGGCGACCTCCAGGCGGGTCACGAGCCGGGCCCGGAAGTCGCTGGTGTCGGCGGCCGAGAACGTGTCGGCGTAGCAGGCGATTAGGTCCGCCACGACGGGCGCGGCCTCGGGCGACTCCGGCCGGATGCCCGCGGCGATGGCGGCGGTGACCCGGTCGCGGACGGTGGTGGTCAGGTCGTGGTGCAGGCCGGTGCGGTCGCCCTCGGCGCGCTCCGCGGCCTGGTGCGCGGCCATCCGGCGTACGGAGGAGAGGAAACCGGGGTCCTGCACGAGCTCGGCCAGCTCGATCCAGGAATCGAGCTGCTCGGCGGCCGGCTCGTCGGGGAGCTCGGGCAGGCTCTGCCGCAGCAGCTCGACGAGCTCGGGGTTGGCGTCGACCGCGCCGAAGGTGCTGTCGAGGAAGCCGTCGACGAGGCGGCGGCGTTCGGTGGCGGTCAGCCGGGCGTGGTGATCCATGATGGCCATCTCCGATGCGGTCGTAGGAGTGGTGGCGGCCCGGCGCAGGACGGCCCGGCGCAGCCGCAGCAGCCGGATCTGGGCGTCGAGGGCGTCGGCCTGCACCGCGGCGGCCTGGGCCACGGTCAGCTCGTCGGCCAGCACGCGCTGGATCGTTGCCAGGTCGAAGCCGATCTGGCGCAGGGTGCAGAGCAGGTCGAGGCGGGACGCCGCGGTGTCGTCGTAGCGGCGATGACCGGCGCCGGTGCGGGCGGTGGGTGGCAGGACGCCGGCGTCGGAGTAGAAGCGGATGGTGCGTACGGGCAGGCCGCTGCGCCGGGACAGGTCGCCGATGGTGTACACGCCGACCATCGTGCGGTCTCCAGTGGGTGGAGAGGCAAGCTGTTGGCATGAGCGAGCAGTGGGACGCGGACGACCTGACGACGATCGGGGGCAGTCAGGAGCTCGAGATCGCCGTACGGCGGGCGGCTGGCGGGCTGGGCCGGTGGACGCCGATCTGGGTCGTCGTCGCGGGTGGGGAGGTGTTCGTGCGCACGTGGCATCGGCGGGAGACCGGGTGGTACGGGGGTGTGCTCAGGACCGGCCGGGCCCGGATCCGGGCCGGCGGGCTGGAGGCCGACGTGCTGGTCGAGGACGTGGGGGAGACGGCCCGTACGGACGTCGACGCGGCCTATCACGGCAAGTATCGGGGCGGCGTCGCCGACATGGTGAGCGACGCCGCCGCGGTCTCGACGCTGCGGCTCAGGCCCGGGCCAGATACGACGACACCCACGACAGGGCCGAGTTCCAGTTGATGGCCAGCTCGTTGGTGGCGTACGAGTTGATGTCGTCGAGGTAGCAGAACTGGGGCAGGCAGCCGGCGAGGCGTTTGGCCGACAGCGGGTCCTGCAGGCCCGAGTTGGGGCCGCCCGCGATCGTGCCGACCGGCGGGTGGGGCAGCGCGGGATCGAGCTGGTGGGCGTACATGCGGCTCTGCTGGTTCCGGGCGTAGACGGTGCCGTAGCCGGTGACGTACGAGATGTTCAGCGCGTTGCGGCCGAAGATGAAGTCGGCGCCGGTGAGGGCGGCGTCGCGGTAGCGGTCCAGGCCGGTCAGCCGGGCCGCGGTGGCCAGCACGACGATGTTGTTTCCGATGTTGCCGTTGGAGCCCCACGCCCACTGGCCGCCGGCCGGGGCGTACGGCTGGCCGTAGGGCTGTCGGCGTTGCAGCGCGATGAGTCTCTCGGCGGCGGCCACGACCGACAGCTTGGCGACCGGATCCCCGTGCAGCGCCAGGTCCATGCGGCCCAGGGCGGCGACGGAACCCCAGTAGAAGCCGTCCGGGTCGAACACCACCGGCGGCGCGACCGGGCGGTAGGCCGCCTTGCGGGTCGTGAGGAACAGCTCGGCCGCGGCCCAGTAGAACTCGTCGCGCACATCGGAGTCGGCGTAGGCGCCGCCGCCCGCGGTGTCGGTCGCGGGCGCGTACAGGGCCGGGTTCGCGCGCGCCGCTGAGTAGGCCACTTCGGACACGGCGAGCAGCTTGCGGGCGTACGGGGAATCGGTTGTTCGGAAGACCCGGGCACCCTGGGCCGTGACCGCTGCGAGGTTGAGGGTCGCCGCCGTCGAGGGGCGGTGCAGGGCGCGTGGCTTGGCGTCGGCCGCGGGGGCCAGCGGCAGGCCGGTCCAGCTCGTGTCGGTGATCTTGTGGTAGGCCATGCCGGCGAGGGGCTGACCGGGTGGCACCTGCATCTTGAGCAGGAAGTCGAGCTCCCAGCGGATCTCGCCGAGCAGCCGCGGGTCCCGGTCGCCCTGGTCGTATTCGGACAGCAGCTGGGCCACCGCGATGCCGCCGTTGACGACGTACTTGCCGTGGTCGGCCGCGTCGTACCAGCCGCCGGTCACGTCGCGGGTGTAGCCGGCCGGGCAGGACCAGTCGGCGGTGGCCAGGCACGGCACGGCGGTGTCGCCCTGGTTGGGCGCGACCCCGACATGCCCGGCGGCCCGGCCGTAACCCGGCGCGACCGAGTCGAGGATCGGAGTGCCGCTGCGCTGCGTGTAGAACAGGGTCTTGCTGTCGCGAGGCAGAGCCGCGTAGATGTCCGGCCGGATCGCGAACGGGTGGCTGGTGGCGCCGTCCGCGGTCAGCCGGAAGCCGTCCCCCGACACGAGCCGGCCGGAGAAGTCGATCGAGTGTACGTTTTGCCCGGAAGTCGGATCGATGCCGCGCGGCTGGGATGAGCCCGACCGCACGCTCCGGCCCGCCGCATCGAGGAGCTGCCACCGGACGGGCCGCAGCACGGGAGTCAGCAAAGTGCCGAAGAACGGGCCGTCGGGGAGGTAGCCGACCTGGTTCACCCGCACGCGCGGCCCGGTGTCAGGAACGTACGGGGGAAAGGGCTCGCCGCCGACCAGGCCCACGTCGTCGAGGCAGAAGGTGGTGCGAGCCTGCCCGCCGAACTGGAATCCGAGCTGCCCGTCGGCGAAGTCGCCCTTGCCGAGGCCGGTCAGCGTGTACGTCGTCAGCCCGGTCGGGACGGTCGTCGTCGTGGCCAGCACGGTCGAATACGTGGGCGAGTTCTGCTGGAACACCACGGTGACCGGGATCGGCGTCGTCGTGCGGGCCGAGAACGTCAGCGTGTAGCTCACGCCGTTCTGGATCCGCAGGTAGGGCAGCGCCAGCATCGAGTCCCACGGGTTGACCGTCCCCGTGCCCGTGTCCACGCAGGCCTGACCATCGACCGGGCGCAGGCTCCCCGAGCTTCCCCCGTACGCCACCCAGGGCGCGACTCCCGTGTCGAAGGTGCCGTTGGTGACCTGGTCGTACGGCTCGGCCGCGCTCGGCGCCAGGACGAAGGCGCTCAGCAGCAGGGCAGTGGCAGCGAATCCCATGCTCACCGTCTTAGGCCCGCGCGCACCGGCGGCGCCACCAGGCGAACAGGCGTGGTCGGAAGCGATCAGAAACGATCAGTGCCGGGGTCGCAGCGACGACTGCCGGACGACCAGGCTGGGCACGAGCTGCAGCCGGTTGGCCGGGCGGCGGTCGCCCTCGGTCAGCCGCGAGACGAGCATCTCGACCGCCATCCGCCCGATCTGCCCCTTGGCCGGGCGGACGGCGGTCAGCGGCGGCTCGCCCTGCCGCGCGACCTCGTCGTCGTACGAGACCAGGGCCAGGTCACCGGGGACGCGCAGGCCGGTCTCGGTGGCCCGGCGGGCCAGGGCGATCGCGTCCGGGTCGCTGTGCACGAGCAGGGCCGTCGTGCCGGTCGCGGCGCAGGCCCGCAGCACCTCGTCGACCCGATCGCCGCCGGTGCGCAGGGTGTCGCGCACCAGCAGGGCGTCGCCGTCGAGCCCGGCCGCCGCGCGGCCCCGGGTGAAGCCCTGCTCGATGAGCGCGGCGTTGGGGCTGATCGGCGTGACGACCAGGCCGACCCGGCGGTGTCCCTGCCCGGCCAGATGTCGCAGCGCGGCCTCGACCCCGGCGTCGTGGTCGTTGCGCACCGACTCCAGCGGCCGCGCGCTCGGGCCCAGCGCCGGCGCGGCCCGCTCGACCAGCACGCACGGCACCGGCAGGGCGCCGATCCCGCTCAGGTCGTCGTGCACGTCCGGCGCGAGCAGCAGCCCGTCGAGCCGGCCGGTCTCGAGCAGCCGGGCGATCTGCCGCCGGTCCTCCTCGGGGTCGTAGCCGGAGCCGCGCAGCCGCAGGCCCGCCCCGAGCACGGCCGCGGCCGTCCGCGCGCCCGTGATCACCTGAGGCCAGAAGAAGTCCAGGTCGGGCACGATCATGCCGAGCGTGAGCCGGTCGGCCGGGGCGGGGCTGCGGGCCGGATCCGGGGGCAGCAGCGCGCCGCCGTGCACCCGCACGAGCCGGTGCTCGCGGGCCAGGGCGGCGATGTCGCGGCGCACCGTGACCGGGCTGACCTGGAAGAGCGCGGCCAGCTCGGCAACCCGGACGGCACCGTGCCGGCGCAGCTCGGCCAGCAGGCGCTCGCGCCGCTGGGCGTTGAGGATGTGGTCGTCGGGCAAGGGGCCATCGTAGGACCGCGGCCGCCGTCAGAGGCTGCGCGCTTCCCAGACGAACCCGAAGTCGGCCCGATTGCCCTGGGCCTTGTCGTCGTCGGCCAGCACCGGCGTGAACCGGTAGGGACGGGTCACGGCGCCCTGACCGGCCGGCTGCCACAGGCCCGGTTTCAGCCCATTGACCCAGCCCGAGGCCCCGGCCATCGTCCGCAGGGTCGCGTCGCCGAGCGTCGTCCACGTGCCGGGGGCGGCGCACGACGACCCCGAGCCGAGGTCGATCCGCATGCTCAGCAGCGCGCCCAAGTCTTGGCCGTGCTCGTCGAGCCCGGTCAGATAGAGCCGCACCTCGGCCGTCGCGTCCCCGCTGTAGGTGACCTCGATGCACCGCGTCGCGCCGGGGCCGGGGGCCAGGTCGGTCGCGTCGAACAGGGCCCGCCCGCTGTCGTTGTCGGTCAGCGTCACACCCGCGCTCGTGAAGGTGTTGCCCGAGATCACGACGTCGTTGTTGAGGGCCGCGTACGTGGCCTGCCAGATCACGGCGGACGTGGCGATCGCGCCGATGACCGCCGCGCCCAGCCGTCGCCGCCGCCTGACGGTCACCGCAGCACCCCGGTCGGCTGGGCGTCGGCGAACGTCACCTTGTTGCGGCCGTTGTGCTTGGAGTCGTAGAGCGCGGCGTCGGCCGACGCGATCAGGGCCTCCGCGTCCGAGCCGTGCGCCGGGCTCGTCGCGACGCCGAGGCTGGCCGTCACCCCGGTCACCGTCTCGAGCGCGGCGATGCTCAGCCGGATCCGCTCGGCCGTCGCCAGCGCCGAGGCGGCGTCGCGGCCCGGCATGACGACCGCGAACTCCTCGCCACCGTACCGGGCGACCAGGTCGGACTCGCCGATCGCGGCCCGGATCGCCGCGGCCACCAGCTTGAGCACCTCGTCGCCGGTCAGATGCCCGTACGTGTCGTTGAGCCGCTTGAAGTGGTCGATGTCGACCAGGGCCAGCGCCAGGTCGGCGCCGCTCGTGCCGGCGTGCCGCAGCGCCGCCGCGAACGCCTCGTCGAACCGCTTGCGGTTGGCCACCCGGGTCAGCCCGTCGGTCTCGGCCGTGGCCCGGATGTGCTCGGTCAGCACGATGCGGTCCAGCGCCACCGACGCGTGCAGGGTGGCCTGCATCGCCGTCTCCAGCAACCGGCGCTCGAGGCGGTCCCGGCGCACCTCGACGACCAGCGCCCCGGTCACCTTGTCGATGGTGAACGGCAGCACCACGACGTTGTGCGCGTCCGGCAGCATCGCGGCCAGCCACGGGTCGGCGTCCGGGTCGAGCCGGCGCAGCAGCTGCGGCCCGGCGGCCATGGCGTGCCGGATCACCGAGCGCGGCCCGGGCTCGCTGTCGGGGCCGAGCGCGCCGAGCCGGGTGGTGCCGGCCAGTTCCACGTACGCGCCGAGGGTGTGCCCGCCCTCCCCGGCGACCGGCGGCTGCACGTGGGCCAGCACGACGGCCTTGCGCGCGGGCAGCTCCTCGAACGCGAACTCGGCCAGGGCGGCCGCGACCGTGACGGCGTCGGGCGCGGTGGTCGTGCGCAGGCCGAACTGCCGCAGCTGCTCGCTGTCGTGGCGCCGCCGCCGCAGCTCGCGCTCGTTCATGGCGGCGAACCCGGCCGTGCTGGCCACGGCGGCCCAGAGCACGCCGAAGAAGACCCACGGGGTGGACGTGGGGGTGCCGGGCAGCAGCTCGAGCATGACGGCGTCGATGACCAGCACCGCGACGAAGCAGTGCCAGACCGCCAGCCGTACGCCGGTGCGGAACGACGCCAGCAGGGTGACGGCCACGGCGTGCAGCACGATCAGGAACTCGAGAACGTGGTGCTGGTCGCCCAGCGCCCACTTGGCCAGGGCCAGCAGCACGCCGTCGCCCAGCAGCGAGACGGTCAGCGCCGCGCGGGCGACCCGGCGGCCCGCCCGCGGCGCGAGCATCGACAGCGCCGTCCCGGCCGGCCAGGCCAGCGCCAGCCCGATCCAGGTGCCCGCGCCGCCCGCGGCCGGGGTGTCGCTGAGCCACCAGGTGGCCAGCACGGCGACGCTCAGGATGGCCCGCCAGCCGAGCATCCACTGGATCCGGTCGGCCACCGGCACCAGCTCGCCCGGCTTGACCGGCCTAGTCTTTCGGTTCGCCACGGTCGACCTCGTTGTTGTCGGTGAATTCCAGATACGGCTCGCGCAGCACGGGGGCCAGGGCCAGCTTGGGGTCGCGCCGGTCCGACCGGTCGACGGCGAACAGCAGCAGCCACATCGCGGCCAGCGAGAACAGCAGGTGCCAGGGGTGGCGCGCGGTGGCGTCGAGCAGCTGCCAGGCGCCGCGCACGACCGCGCCCAGCGACTCGCTCCACCGGCTGCGACCGGTCTCGGCCGGCTGCGGCTCGAGCTCCGGCACGGGGTCCGCGGACCGGGCCGGGTCGACCGGGACCACGGCCGGGGCGGCGGTGGAGGGCGTCGCGGCGGGCTGCCCGGCCACCGGCGCGCCGCGGGTCGGGACGGCGCTGGACGGGACGGCGCTGGACGGCGCGCTTGTCGTCGGCGTTGGACTCGACGCCGCGGGGCTCGACGGCGCGGGACTCGACGGTGCGGGGCTGGTCGGCGTGGGCGTCGTCGGGGTGGCGGCCGGGCCCGGGTCCAGGAGCCAGCGGAACGTCGCAGTCCCGGCGGCGCGCTGGAACTGGTCGTCGTCGGCCACCTCGACGGTCAGCCGATAGGTGCGTGTCTCGGTGGTGGCCGGCGTCCACCCGGTCGCCACGCCACCGGTGACCGCCAGCCCGGTCAGCGGGCCCTCGAAGACGGTCCGGCCGCTGAAGCCCGAGCAGTCGCCCAGCGTCCCACCGGTGCCCAGCTCGACCCGCAGCCGCAGGCCCGCGACCAGCGGCCCGGACAGGTCGGCGGCCTGCAGGCTGACCTCGCGGCCGGCGTGGGTGATCCGCACGCAGTTGCTGACCTCGCGCCCCGGCACCAGCTGCCGGGCCGAGAAGAGCGCGCCGGAGCCGTCGCCCGCGGCCAGCGAGATCTGGGCGAGCTCGGTCGCACCGCTGTCCCGCCCGCCCAGCGACCCGAGCACGAGAACCCCGGCCGCGGCGGCGGTGACGAGCGCGGCGGAGGAGAAACGCGCTGGCACGACCACGGAATGGGGTATCGGTCGGCCATTCCCGCGCTTGAGGAGTCGTACGGGCTCAGCAAGTCACACCGGTGGCCGATCGGAGGAGGTGATGATCGGCAGGAAGGGCAGCCGTCAGCGCGCGCTCTGGCTGTTGCTCGACGTGCGTGACGCGGTCGTCGCCTGCCTGATCGGCATGCTGCTGGTCGCCGCGGCGCCGGTGGTGATCGGCTGGCGCAGCACCGTGGTCGTCTCCGGCTCGATGCAACCGAGCATCAAGGCCGGGGATGTGGTCGCCGCCCGGCCCGTGCCCAGGGCCGACCGTACGGGTGTCAAGCCGGGCACCGTGGTGCTGGTCGAGGACCCGGCCGCGCCCGGCCGCCTGCTGCTGCACCGCCTCGTCCGCTACGACGAGCAGGGCCGCCTCATCCTCAAGGGCGACGCCAACCGGTCCGCCGACAGCACTCCCGTGCCGCCCGAGCAGCTCCGCGGCGTGGCCCGGCTGAAGGTCCCGTTCATCGGGCTGCCCTACCTGTGGGTGCAGGAGGGCCAATACCTGCCCGTGGTGGCGTTCGCCGTGCTGCTGATCGCGTTGATCGCCTGGCAGCCCCGCGACTCCGACGACGAGGACCCCGCCCCCTCTTCGGAATGGCCCCTGCGCAAGAGCCCGCAACCGCAGCGTTCCTGGCGGCCTTTGGACAAGGCGGTTTACAGAGCAACCGTTTAGCAACCGGCCCATTACTGGTGTTCTCCCGTTCTGCGACCGAAAGAGACCCTCGGCGGCAGCAGGACGCAGCCGTTCTTGACAGGACGTCGCAGAGGAGCACTCGTGGGCTGGATCGGACGCAAGTCGTCGTCGGAAGCTAAGCAGAACCGTCGCCGGCGGGGGCGGGTGGCCGTCTTCGTCGGTCTCATCGCCGCCTCGGCCGTGGTGTTTCAGGCCTCGCACGCGGCCTTCACCGGCACCACGGACAACCGCACCAACAGCCTCAGCGCCGGTACGGTGACGATCACCGACAACCGTGCGGGCGTGGCGATGTTCACCGCGTCGAGCCTCGCTCCCGGCGCCACGGGCCAGTACTGCATCGGCGTGTCGTACACCGGCTCCATCACCCCGTCGGCGATCAAGATGTACTTCGCCAACCCGATGGAGTCCAACGCCGGCGCGGCCTACACGACCTGGGCCAACAACACGACGTCGGCCATGGACAACAACACCACGATGCGCGTCGAGGTCAACGACACCGACCTGGCGTCCGACCCGGGCGTCAACAACTGCACCCCGACCGGCTACGGCGCCTACGTCTCGGGCAACGTCACGCCGGCGACCGCCATGAACACTCTCATCGACACCAACAAGACCTTCGCCACGGGCCTGCCGACCTGGAACACTGTCACGCGCAACACGTGGCGCGTTTTCCGGTTCACCTACACGCTGGACGCCAACGCGCCCGACGCGGCCCAGGGTGACGGCGTGCAGTTCGACGTCGTCTGGGAGGCCCACAGCTGATCGGCTGATCCAGAACCCGGCTCCGGCGGTGTCCCCCCACCGCCGGAGCCGGTTTTTTTTTGGTCAGGTGCCGTTGATCAGGCGCATCGCCAGGCCGGGGTCGAACGTGCCGGCCGGTGTCGCCGGGGCCGTCCCGCAGAGACCGTCCGACGTGCCCACTGTCTTGACCCAGAGCAGCATCTCGGCACCCCCGCCGACCTGCGGCCGCGACCCCAGCTTGCGACCGGCCGGGTTGCACCACTGCCCGTTGCTGCCGTTGCCGTTGCGGCTCGTGTCGACCACGTACGGCTTGGCGCCGCCCAGGGCCGCGTTCACCTTGTTCGCGTACGAGATGGACGCGGCGGTCGTGTAGTAGTTCGCCACGTTGACGGCGAACCCGCGTACGGCGGAAACCCCGGCCTCGCGCAGATAGCCCGCCATCGTCGCGGGGGCGACCCAGCCCGCGTTGCCCGCGTCCAGATAGGCCCACGTGTTCGTGGCCCGGGAGGCGAACTGGCTCACCGCGAAGTTGAGCAACGTGTTGCGGGCCGCGATCTGCGCCGGCGTCATGCACGAGTAGTCGCCGAACGCGTCCGGCTCGAGGATGACGACCGCCGGCCGCGACCCGATCGAGTCGGCGAACGCGGCGATCCACGACCGGTAGGCCGCGTCCGAGGCGGCCCCGCCCGACGAATGCCCGCCGCAGGCGTCACGCCCCGGCAGGTTGTAGGCGACCAGCACCGGCAGTTTCCTCGCGTTCGCGCCGCGCCCGACGTAGGCGCCGACGGCCTGCCCGATGGTCGGCCCGGACGACCCGGTGAACCATTTGGCGATCGGGTAGTCGCCGATCTCGGCCTTGATGGTGGCGGCCCGCGCATCGGTGGGATGCTGAGCCACCCAGGTGTTGGGGACGGAGTCGGGATCGACCAGAAACCCGGTGGTCGACCCGATCGGATTCGCGGCGGCCGAGGCCGCCGTGAGGGGGATGACGGCGGCCGCGGCGGCGAGGACCACCGCGGCGACGGCCAGTTCGGGGGAGCGGTTCATAGGCCCCATCCCCACCCATCCACTCAGATCAATGCCAGCAACCGGTCGGGTTCGGTCGGAAACGGTCACGAACGTTCAGCGTAGAGCCCGGCCACCTGGCGGGCCCGATCGCGCAGGGCGGTGCGCAGCCACGCCGGCTCGAGCACCTCGGCCCCGGTGGAGAGCTGCCACAAGGCCCACTCGGCGTGCCGGCCGTCCTGGAACGTGACCTCCAAGGTCGACTCCTGCTCGCTGAGGACGGCCAGCGCGGTCCGGAGCAGCTCCTCGCGACGGGCCGGGTCGAGCCGCACCCGTACGGTGATCTGGTTGTCGCCCGCCCGGAACCGGGAGCCGCGGTCCTGCCAGGCCCGGCCGAGGTCGACCCGCTCGGGCCGGTCGGCCGGCTCGTCGAGCGCCTCGGCCGCCAGCACCCGCGAGAGGCGGTAGGTGCGATCCTGCCCCGACCGGGTGGCCAGCAGATAGCCCTGGTCGCGCACGGTGACCAGGCCGATCGGGTCGACCGTGCGCCAGGCCGGGGCCTGCCCGTCGGGCGCGTAGCGGATGCGCAGCTTGCGGCCGGCGAAGACCGCCTCGCGGATGGCGGCCACGATCGCGTCGGGCACCTCCTCGCCGGCCGACGGGCGTGACAACAGGTCGGCGGGCGGATCGATGAGCAGCCGCTGGGCCGCGCCGGCGGCGGTGACCCGATAGCTCTCGGGCAGCGCGTCGACCACCTTGAGCATGGCCGAGGCGAGCGCCGAGCCGAGCCCGAACGTCTGCGCCCCGCGCCGCGACCCGGCGATCAGCAGCGCCAGGGCCTCGTCGTGGCTGAGCCCGGTGAGCTCGGTGCGAAAACCCGGCAGCAGCGCGAACCCGCCGTTGCGGCCGCGCTCGGCGTAGACCGGGACGCCCGCCGCCGATAGCGCCTCGATGTCCCGCAGCACCGTGCGGGTGGAGACCTCGAGCTCGCGGGCCAGGGCGGCCGCCGACAACCGGCCCTGCTGACGGAGCAGCAGCACCAGCGAGACCAGCCGGTCGGCACGCACCCCGGAAAGTTAACAGGAATACATGACACAGGTTGTCGTGTATCGCTTGCGAGGCTCGCCCTGTCGGTTATTGAAGAAGGAGCGAATGTGGCGATGCAACGTACGGCGGTCAACCCGGTGCCGTGGTCGGTGGCGATGGGCTTCAACCAGGGCGAGCTGGTCTCCGGTCAGACCCGCACCCTGTATCTGTCGGGGCAGACCGCGATGAGCAAGGAGGGCCGCCCCGAACACGACGGCGACCTGGCGGCCCAGCTCGCGTTGAGCCTCGACAACGTGGAGGCCGTGCTGGCCGAGGCGGGCATGACCCTGACCGACCTGGTGCGGCTCACCGTCTACACCACCGACGTCGACCTGCTCTTCCAGCACTACGGGATCCTGGCCGGTCGGCTCGGTGCGGCCGGTGCTGCCCCGGCCACCACGATGCTGGGCGTGACCCGCCTGGCCGTTCCCGGTCAGCTGGTCGAGCTGGAGGGCACCGCCGTGGCCTGACCTTCGAGGGCGGCCCTGATCTCGACGATGCCGCGTTCGGTGCGGGCCCGGACGGCGGGGGCCATCGCGTGCGGCAGCACGTCGGTCAGCCAGACCAGCCGGGCCCGCTCGCCGTCGGGCAGGACCTGGAAGCTGGCGTGGTGGTAGGTCAGCGGCATCTTCTGCCCCTCGACCACCGCGTACGCGAGGCGGCGGTCGTCGTGGTCGAGGGCGACGATCAGTTCGCGGATCTCGGAGCCGTCGGGCATCGTCAGGATGCGGGCGTCGCCGTCGAGGCGGGCGTCGGCCACCCGGCCGGGCAGCAGGCGCCGGTGCACCGAACCGACGTCGGCCACCGCCTCCCACACCTGCGCCGCGGGCACGTCGATGACGGTTTCGACCCGGACTGTAGCCACTACGCGAACCTCCCGAGAGCGGTGAAACGTGCGCCCAGATCGTCCACCCACGACGCCGGGGTGCCGTCACCGGCCTCGGTGGCGGCACGGATCGTCACAGGCGGGCGATGGCCGAGGCCGGGTCCTCAATGGCGTCGGCGACGCTGCGCATGAAGCCGGCCGCGGTGCCGCCGTCGCAGACGCGGTGGTCGAAGACGAAGCTCATCTGCGTGATTTTGCGGACGCGGATCTCTCCGTCGACGACCCAGGGGCGGTCGAGGATGCGGCCGAAGCCGAGGATCGCCACCTGCGGGTGGTTGATGATGGCGGCGCTGCCGTCGACCCGGAAACCGCCGTAGTTGTTGAGCGTGAACGTGCCGCTGCCGATGATCGTGCCCTGCCGCGCGCTCTCGGTCACGCGGCGGATCTCCGCGTCGAGGCCCGCCGTGGTCAGGGCGCCGGCGTCGGTGACCGCGGGCACGACCAAACCCCGGTTCCCCTGTACGGCGAGGCCGAGATCGATGCGATCGAGCTCGACGATCTCCTGGCGTTCGGTGTCGACGCGCGAGTTGAGGACGGGGTATTCGCGCAGGGCGGCCACCGTGAAGCGGGCCAGGTAGGCCAGGATGCCCGGCCCGGGGCGGGTGGCCTCGCGCAGCTCCCAGAGCCGGGTGGCGTCGACGTCGACCCAGACCGTGGCCTCGGGGATCTCGGCCCGGCTGCGGGTGAGCGCCGTCGACACCGCCTTCCGGAACCCGGTGAACGGGATCCGCCGCTCGCCCGGCGTGGCCGTGACACCGGTGTCAGCGGGCTCGCTACCGAGATCATTGGGCGTGACGCCGGTGTCACGAGTTCGCGCCCGCTGCACGTCGGCCCGCACGATCAGGCCGTCCGAGCCGCTTCCGACGAGCGATCCGAGGTCGACACCGGTGTCACGGGCGAGCCGGCGAACCAGCGGCGACACCACGCGAATCGGCGACGACGGCGGGGGCGGGGACGGGAGCGGGGACGGTGGTGGGGGCGGGGTGACTTTGGATCGGGGGCGGCGACGACGGGTGGGGGCCGCGGAAGCACTGGTCGTGCCGTAGCCGATCAGCACGTTGCCCGACCCGGCCCGCTCCTCCTCGCGATACGTCTCAGCGGGGGAGGCGGGGGAGGTAGTGGGGGTGGGGGAGGCCGCGGGGGTGGGGGAGGCCGCGGGGGTGGGGGAGGCCGCGGGGGTGGGGGAGGCCGCGGGGGTGGGGGAGGTAGTGGAGGCGGAGGAGGTAGTGGAGGCGAAGGAGGCAGCGGAGGTGGGGGAGGCAGTGGGGGCGGGGGAGGTAGTGGGGGCGGGGGAGGCAGTGGGGGCGGCGGGGGCGGCCGACTCGATGCGGGCCACGGTCAGCAGCGGCTTGCCGACCTCGAGCACGGACCCCTCGGGCGCGTGGCGGGTGGCCACCTGTCCCGCGTACGGGGAAGGCACTTCGACCAGGGATTTGGCCGTCTCGACCTCGACGACTGGCTGGTCGATCGTTACGGTCTCGCCCTCGGTCACGAGCCAGCGCACGACTTCGGCCTCGGTCAGGCCCTCGCCGAGGTCGGGCAGCAGGAACACCTGGTCGCTCACGAGTCCTCCCACTGCAGGTCGTCGACGGCGTCCAGCACCCGGTCGACGCCGGGCAGGTGCAGGTGCTCGTATTTCGGCGGCGGGTAGGGGATGTCGAACCCGGTCACCCGCCGGATCGGGGCGGCCAGGGAGTGGAAGCACCGCTCGGTGACCCGCGCGACGATCTCGGAGGACACGCTGGCGAACCCGGCCGCCTCGGCCACCACGACGGCCCGCCCGGTCGAGCGCACCGCCGCGCACACCGTCTCGTCGTCGAACGGCACGATCGAGCGCAGGTCGACCACCTGCAGGCTGCGGCCCTCGCGGTCGGCCACCTCGGCCGCCGCCAGGGCCACGGGCACGCTCGGCCCGTACGCGATCAGGGTCGCGTCCGTGCCCTCCCGCCGGACGACCGCGCGTCCCACCAGCGAGGCAGTGGTCAGCGAGACCTCTTCCTTGGTCCAGTACAGCTTCTTGGGCTCGAGGAACACGACCGGGTCGGGCGAGGCGATCGACTCCCGCAGCAGCCCGTACGCGTCCCCGGGCGTCGCGGGCGTGACCACGTGCAGGCCGGGTGTGTGGGCGTAGTAGGCCTCGGACGAGTCGCAGTGATGCTCGACGCCGCCGATCCCACCCGCGTACGGGATCCGGATGACCATGGGCAGGGTGACCCGCCCGAGGGTGCGGTTGCGCATCTTGGCGACGTGGCTGACGATCTGCTCGAACGCGGGGTAGGCGAACGCGTCGAACTGCATCTCGACGACCGGGCGCATCCCGTTCATGGCCATGCCGACCGCCACGCCGACGATGCCCGCCTCGGCCAGCGGCGTGTCGAAGCAGCGATTCTCGCCGAACTCGGCGGTCAGCCCGTCGGTGACCCGGAAGACGCCGCCGAGCGGGCCGACGTCCTCGCCGAACACCACCACCGAGCTGTCCTCGGTCATGGCGTCGCGCAGGGCCCGGTTGAGCGCCTGCGCCATGGTCAGCTTCTCGTGGGTCACCCCGCCGCTCCTTCCCGGGCGTGTTCGTCGGCCAGCTGGGCCTGCTGCTCCCGCAGTTGCGACGTCGGTGTCGCGTAGACGTACTCGAAAAGCTGCGCGGGGGTGGGGGAGATGTCCCGGTTGAGGCCATCCCGCAGATGGGCTGCCACCCGGTCGGCCGCCTCGCGCATTTCCGACACGTCTGACGCGGGCAGGTTGAGGTGCCGCTCCAACCGCGTGATCGGGTCCCGCTCGAGCCAGGCGTCGACCTCCGCTGAAGTGCGATATCGCGTGGCATCGTCGGCGTTGGTGTGCGCCTGCATCCGATAGGTGTGCGCCTCGACCAGCTGCGGCCCCTCGCCGGCACGGGCCCGCGCGACGGCCTCGCCCAGCACGGTCAGCAGCGCGGCCACGTCGTTGCCGTCCACCCGTTCCCCGGGGATGCCGTAACCGATTCCCTTGTACGCCAATGACGGCGCCGCGGTCTGCCGGGCCAGCGGCACGCTGATCGCGTACTCGTTGTTCTGGATCAGGAACACGACCGGGGCCCGCAGCACCGCGGCGAAGTTGAGCGCCTCGTGGAAGTCGCCCTCGCTGGTGCCGCCGTCGCCGCACAGGGCCATCGCCACGGTCGGCTCGCCGCGCAGCCGGGCCGCGTGGGCGACCCCGACGGCGTGCGGCAGCTGGGTGGCCAGGGGCGTGGCGTGCGGGGCGACCCGGTGCTCGTACGGGTCCCAGCCGCAGTGCCAGTCGCCCTTGAGCAGGGTCAGCGCCTCGACCGGGTCGACTCCCCGGCCGACGGCGGCCACCGTGTCGCGGTAGGTCGGGAAGAGCCAGTCGCCGTCGTCGAGCACCTGGGCCGCGGCGACCTGGCAGGCCTCCTGCCCGTGCGAGGACGGGTAGACCGCCAGCCGGCCCTGCCGGACCAGGGCGTGGGCCTGGTCGTTGAGCCGCCGGGCGGTGATCAGCGCGGCCAGGGCCTGGCGCAGCTCGGCGTCGGAGGGGAAGACGCGACCCGAGCCGGCGACGGGGTGGCCGTCGATGCCGATCAGGGTCACGGGGGTGCCCGAGGGCAGAAGGTGGTGGGCGTCACCTGTCATGGGGCCATGCTTGTAGAGTTGCCAATTGAACGCCAGATCTGCGCGAAAACCGAGAAAATGTATTCGCGAAGGCCGCCGTCCGGGGCCAAAGGTCCAGCGACCTCGGGGCTGAGGGCGGGGAGGGAAGACAAGTGGCCGACGCCCTCGACGACATCGATCGGCTGATCCTGGCCGAGCTCACCCGGGACGGGCGCCTGTCGATGCGTACCCTGGCCGAGCGGCTGCACATCTCGCGCGCCAATGCCTATGCCCGGGTCGAGCGACTTCGTACGGCAAAAGTGATCCGTGGCTTCCGCGCGGACGTAGACCCTGTTGCGGCGGGTCTCGGCACGACCGCGTACGTGACCGTGAATTTGAACCAGGCCGAGTGGCGCGACGTGGCCGACCGGCTGCGCTCGCTGCCCGGCGTCGTGCACATCGCGCTGGTCGGCGGCGAGTTCGACGTGATCATGCTGGTCCGCGCCGAGGACAACGCGGCGCTGGGCCGGCTGGTGCTCGACGCGATCCAGGGCATGCCCGGGGTCGTCAACACGCGGACGCTGCTGGTCTTTGAAGAGGCGGAACCGGGGTAGGGAGCGTTCATGAGATCGGTACGGGTCGCCTTGGCGGCAGGTCTGCTGGTGGGAGTGGCCGCGTGCGGCGACGGCGACGCGTCGAGCGCGGAACCCCGGCGAACGGCCTCGGCCTCGGCCGCGGTGGAGGTGCCGGCCCTGGTCGAGACGCGGGTGCAGGGCGGCGGCGACGATCCGATCAAGGCGCCGCCGGGCTGGACGGTCAGCGTGTGGGCGAAGGTGCCGGGCGCGCGGCTGCTGGCCTGGACGCCCGACAAGCGCCTGCTCGTGTCGCGGCCCGAGTCGGGCGACGTGCTCGTGCTCGATGAGCAGGGGCAGTCGCAACCCCTGGTCGAGGGGCTGAACCAGCCGCACGGGCTGGCCTTCGACGGCGACACGCTCTATGTGGCCGAGAGCGATCAGGTCGATTCCTTCTCGTACGCGGGCGGCAAGGTGAGCGGCAAGCAGGTCGTGATCGACGATCTGCCCGACGAGAAGAGCGTGGAGCTGGGCGGCAAGTACGCGCACGCGCTCAAGAGCGTGGCCGTGGGCCAGGACGGCTCGATCTACGTCTCGATCGGCTCCACCGGCAACATCTCCGAGGAGGACCGGGAGACCAAGCCGGAGCGGGCCGCGATCCTGCGCGCGAAGCCGGGCCGGCCGGCCGAGACGTTCGCGCGGGGCGTGCGCAACGGCACCGGGCTGGCGATCGACCCCGACGGCGGCGTGTGGACGGCCGTCAACAACCGGGACAACATCGCCAACCCGAAGAACAACGACGTCGAGGAGTCGTACGTCAACGACCACCCCCTCGAGCCGCTGGCCAAGCTGACCGAGGGCCGCGACCTGGGGTGGCCGTACTGCAACCCCGACCCCGACCTGGGCGACGGCGAGATCAGCTACACCGACCGGCCGTTCGTGCGCGACGTGCAGACCAACCCGGACGGCGACAAGCTCGACTGTGCCAAGCTCAAGCCATCCGAGCAGGGCATGGGCGCACACTCGGCCCCGCTCGGGATGGCCTTCGTGAGCGATGTCGCGGGCGGCTACGGCGACGGCGCGCTGGTCGGCATCCACGGCTCGTGGAACCGGCAGCCGCCCCGCCCGCCCGAGGTCTCGTTCTTCGCCTGGCGCGACGGCACGCTCGGCCCGCAGCAGACCCTGCTCACCGGGTTCCAGCGCGAGGACGGCTCACGCTGGGGCCGGCCGGTGATGGCGGTGCAGGGTCCCGACGGCCGGATTTACGTCAGTGACGACCAGGCTGGGGTCATTTACCGCGTCGCCTCGTCCTGAACTGCGAAGGGCCGGGCAATTGCCCGGCCCTTTCCCTTAAGTCCAGCCATTACTCTTTGTGATCGTGAAGTTGATCACAACGCTTCACCGGCTCCTCTACGCACCGTTACTGTGCCACGTCTAGTTACCTTTGCGTTCGCTGTTAACGCTGGTTAGACGCCAGTAGCACGTTGCGGCGATGACACACGGTGATTTCGGTCGGGTTGCCAAACGGCGACGGCCGACATCACTGAGAGTCATCGTTGTTGAGAGGACGAGGAAGCTCCGTGATCCCCGCGCCCCGGTACGACTACGACGCCTACAGCGGCCTCGCCGGCCCCGCCGTGCCTCCGCCGGACGAGCCGGGGCCGATCGCGATGCGCCGGCTGACCGGCCGCCGCCCGCTCGGCAACATCGCGATCACCCTGTTCGCGTTCGCGTTCGAGGCCACGTTCGTGACCTGGCTGCTCAGCTCGGTGACGGTGCCCGACCGCGCGCTGCACCCGACCCTGCACGCCGCGACCTGGTTCATGATCGTCGCGACCCTGCTCATCGAGGTGTTCCGTCTCGTCAACGTGGTCACGCTGTGCCTGGCCACGATCTGGGCCCGCGACCCCGAGCCGCTCGCGCCCGACCCCGGCCTGCGGGTCGCCTTCCTGACCACGATCGTGCCCGGCAAGGAGCCGGTCGAGATGGTCGAGCGCACGCTGGCCGCGGCCATGAAGGTGCGGCACGAGGGCAAGTACGACGTCTGGCTGCTCGACGAGGGCGACGACGACGAGGTCAAGGCGATGTGCGAGCGCCTCGGCGTGCAGCACTTCACGCGCAAGGGCAACCCGCTCGACAACACCCCGGCCGGCGCCTTCAAGGAGAAGACCAAGCACGGCAACTACAACTCGTGGATCCGCAAGCACGGCAGCGCGTACGACGTGTTCGTCTCGGTCGACCCCGACCACGTGCCGCTGCCGAACTTCTGCGAGCGGCTGCTGGGCTACTTCCACGACCCCGAGGTCGCTTTCGTGGTCGGGCCGCAGATCTACGGCAACTACGACAACGTCGTGACCCGCTGGGCGGAGTCGCAGCAGTATCTGTTCCACTCGCTGCTGCAGCGGGCCGGCAACCGGTTCGGCGCGGCCATGCTCGTGGGCACCAACAACGCCGTACGGATCGAGGCTCTTCGCCGGATCGGCGGCCTGCAGGACTCGATCACCGAGGACATGGCGACCAGCCTGGCCCTGCACGCCGCCGGGTGGCGCTCGGTCTACACCCCCGACGTGCTGGCCGTGGGCGAGGGCCCGTCCTCCTGGACCGACTACTTCAGCCAGCAATACCGCTGGTCGCGCGGCACCGACGAGGTGGCCGTGGCCAAGTTCGGGCGGATGATCCCGAAGCTGGGCGCGCGCCGCACCCTGTTCTACGGCCTGCTCATGTCGTACTACCCGCTGACCGCGCTGGCCTGGGTGCTGGGCGCGATCAACGCCACCTGCTATCTGGTGCTCGGGGCCAAGGGTGTGCAGGTGCCGCAGCAGGTCTGGCTGATGCTGTACGTCGACGCCGCGCTCTTCCAGTTCCTGCTCTATCTGTGGAACCGGCGGCACAACGTGAGCCCGCACGAGGAGGCCGGCTCGTCGGGGCTGGCCGGCATGCTCGTCTCGACGCTGTCGACCCCGGTCTACGTGTCCGCCTTCCTCTCGGCCCTGCTGCGCCGGCCCGCCCGCTTCGTGGTCACGCCCAAGGGCGAGTCGGCCAGCCCCGACGGCGTCCGCACGTTCAAGCACGCGCTGCGCTGGGCCGCCTTCTACGCCGCGCTGCTGGTGGCCGCGCCGTTCGCCGGGCACGTGGACGGCTTCATGTGGCTGTGGCCGGCCCTCAACGTCGTCATCTGCCTGACCCCGCTGACCGTCTGGCTCTTTCACCGCCGGCGCGCGGCCGCCCCCGTTGCTCAGCTCGAAGAAGTCAAGATCGAAGAACCCGTGGAGACGTACGCATGACACCCCGCCCCCGCCCGACGCTCGCTCGCCGCCTGGGCACCGGTCTGGTCGCGCTCGCCGTCCTGTCGGTGGTCGCCGTGGTGAACCGGCCCATGGTCGCGTTCGGCGCCGACGCCCTGCATACGTACTCGATCAATCGCCAGTCCTACAAGGAGCAGTACGGCCACTGGTCGCGCCTGCCCGTGCCGGCCGGCTTCCAGGTCAACGCCATCCACGCGGCCCTGCTCAACACGGGCAAGGTGCTGATCATCGCGGGCAGCGGCAACAACCGGGAGAGCTTCGAGGCGGGCACGTTCCGCACGATCCTGTACGACCCCCAGGGCGACAAGTTCACCGAGGTGCCCACGCCGACCGACGTCTTCTGCGCCGGGCACACGTTCCTGCCCAACGGCAACCTGCTGATCGCCGGCGGCACCAAGAGCTACGAGGTGCTCGAGGGCGACATCACCAACGCGGCCGGCGTCATGAAGATCAAGAACGAGTCGGCCACGGCCGGACCCCGTACGTTCGGAAAGGGCACCCGGCTCGAGTCGTCGACCGGCTTCGTCTACGAGACCCGCGAGGACGTCACCGTGCCCGCGGCCCACCAGATGATCCACGACGGCCTGCCGATGCAGCACGCCGGCGAGGCCGAGGTGTGGGTCGACGCGATGCTGCCGGGCAACGCCGCGTTCGTCGACAAGCCCGCGCAGTACAAGATCCAGGGCCTGACCGGCGTGGACCGGAACAACCTGTACGGCGTCTCCGACAAGATCACGCGGGAGAAGCAGGAGTACGGCGGCGACAACACCTCGTACGAGTTCGACCCGGTGGCCGAGAAGTACATCCGCACCGGCGACATGGTCAAGAGCCGCTGGTATCCGACCCTGGCCGAGCTGCCCGACGGCGACGTGCTGGCCGTCTCCGGGCTCGACGAGTTCGGCCGCATCCTGCCCGGCGACAACGAGAAATACCTGCGGGCCGAGCAGAAGTGGGTGGCCGCGCCCGAGCTCAAGCGCTACTTCCCGACCTATCCGGCGCTGCACCTGATGGCGGACGACCGGCTGTTCTTCTCCGGCTCCAACTCGGGCTACGGCAGCGACACCGAGGGGCGTACGCCCGGGCTGTGGAACTTGACTGACAACAGCTTCGAGGTGGTCCCCGGGCTCGCGCAGCCCCGGCTGACCGAGACGAGCTCGTCGGTGCTGCTCGCCCCGGCCCAGGAGCAGAAGGTCATGATCTTCGGCGGCGGCGAGGTGGGGGAGTCGCCGATCTCGACCACCCGCACGGCCATCGCCGACCTCGACACGTCGAACCCGATCTACGAGCCCGGGCCCGACCTGCCCAAGCCGGCGCGCTACCTGAGCACTGTGCTGCTGCCCGACGACACGGTCTTCACCACCGGCGGCTCCTCCGGTTACCGCGGGGGCCCGTACGGGGGTAAGCCGCGCAGCGATCTCTTCAACTCCCAGATCTATCAGCCGTCCTCGAACTCGTTCGCGACCGCGGCCGAGTCGACCGTGGGCCGCAACTACCACTCCGAGGCGATCCTGCTGGCCGACGGCCGGGTCATCACGCTCGGCAGCGACCCGCTCTACGACGAGACCGGCAAGAACCCGGGCAGCTTCGAGAAGCGGATCGAGGTCTACAGCCCGCCGTACCTCTTCCAAGGCAAACGGCCGGTCATCACCGGTGGGCCTACCACGGTCAAGCGCGGCTCGACGGTAACGTTCCCCACCGACAGCACAAATGTGCAGCGTGCGCGGCTTGTGCGGCCCAGCGCCGTGACCCACGTCGTCGACGTCGACCAGCGCTCGGTCGCGGTCGGCCTCGAGCGTACGGAGGACGGATTGGCCATCAGCATCCCGGCGAAGAAGGGCCTCGTGCCGTCCGGCTGGTACATGCTCTTCGTCGTCGACGACAAGGGTGTGCCCTCGGTCGCCCGGTGGGTGCAGGTCGCGTAGTGGCTCGTCGCCTCACCTTCGTCCTGCTCGCTGTCGTGCTGGTCGTGGTGCTTTTCGTCTGGCTGGCACTTCGGTATGTGTCCGATTCGCCTTCATCCACGCCGGTGTCCGCTCCGCCGTCCTCAGCCCCACCTTCCTTGTACGTCGATCCCGCCGGCCCGGCCGTCGAGCAGGTCAAAACGTACGAGGCGCTGGGGCGGACGGCCGACGCCGCGCTGATCCGGGAGATCGCGGACCGGCCGGTGGCGGCCTGGTTCGCCGACGAGGCGACCGACCCGACCGTACGGGCCCGCGCGCTGGTGACGGCGGCGGCCGCCGCGGGCAAGGTGCCGGTGCTGACGCTGTATCGCATCCCGCAACGCGACTGCGGCAGCCACTCCGGCGGCGGCGCCACCACCGCGGCCGAATACACGGCGTGGGTCGCCTCGATCGCCGCCGCCATCACCGGGCAGCGCGCGATCGTCGTCGTCGAACCCGACGCGGTCGCCCAGGCCGTGCAGGGCTGCCTGACCAACGCCGAACGCACCGAACGCTACAAGCTGCTCGGCTCGGCGATCGACACCCTGTCGGCGAACCCGCAGCTCAAGGTCTACCTCGACGGCGGCAACCCGAGCTGGATCACCGACACGGCCACGATGGGCGACGCGCTCAAGAAGGCCGGCGTGGGCCGGGCCGACGGCTTCGCCCTCAACGTGGCCAACTTCGAGACCACGGCGGCCAACGTCACCTACGGCACCAAGCTGTCGAAACACCTGGGCGGCGCCCACTTCGTCATCGACACGAGCCGCAACGGCAACGGCCCGGCCAAGAAAACCAGCGACTACGACGGCCACTGGTGCAACCCACCGGGCCGCGCCCTGGGCAACACCCCCACCCTGCAAACCGGCCACAAACTGGTCGACGCCTACCTATGGATCAAACGCCCCGGCGAATCCGACGGCCCCTGCGGCAACGGCGCCCCAGCCGCCGGCCAGTGGTGGGCCGACTACGCCTTGGGGCTGGCCCGGGGCTGAACCCGAGCGCGTCCAGGGTCACCGGCCGGCCGCTCCGGGCCGCGCGCCGATCCTCAGCGCTCGCCCGTCCGATGCTCGCCGGCCCTCAGTGCTCGCCCGTCCGATGCTCGCCGGCCCTAGTGTTGGCCGCGCCCAGTACCCACCCTCCCAGGGGGTCCCCCGCCACTTCCGATTGTCCCCGAAGCCGGCGATCTTCGCCGTCGGCCGTGTGGACAAGTAGCCATTGTGGATAACCCGAAACGATCTCGCCGGTGTGCTAGGTCCCTGTTCGCCGTGGTGTAACGGGTGGCAGCGAGACCGGGTCCAGCTTTGGCCGGGTGTCGGCTCTTAGGCCCAGCTTCCGGGTTCGGAATCGGACGCCCCCAGGGATCCGGCCGCAGCCGTGAAACGCCGCCGGTCTCGGTCTGCCAGGTTGGACCGCAGGCGTATCGGACGGCTGGGGCGCAGCTGCTGCGGATCATGCCGTGGCCCAGGCGAATCTCACCGTCGCACACTGACGCATCCGCTCTCGACATTTCACTCCATGGCGATCCGGCCGTCGACGGGCTGCAGTCGCAGGCGGTTGTCGGTGTCGAGAACTGGGCGCAGGCGGTCCAGGCCGTCGACGATCAGGTCGGCCTCCGTGAGCTCGTGGGCGGGGGAGGTGCCGGTGACGGCCAGGACGGTGCAGCCGGCGGCGCGGGCCGAGCGGATGCCGGCCGGGGCGTCCTCGACGGCCAGGCAGCGCTTGGGGTCGACGCCGAGGCGTTCGGCGGCCAGCAGGAACGGTTCGGGGTCGGGTTTGCCGGTGTGGACGTCGTCGGCGGTGACCATGACGGCGGGGACGGGGAGGCCGGCGCCGCGCAGGCGGGCTGTGGCCAGGGTCGTCGAGCCGGAGGTGACGATGGCGCGGCGGTGCTCGGGGACGGCGGCGAAGAACTCGCCGGCGCCCGGCGTGGGTTTGATCGAGGTGGCGTCCTCGGTTTCGATTTCGAGGATGCGGGCCAGGCCTTCGGCGGTGCGTTCGGGCGGGAGCAGCAGGGTCATGAGGGCGCGGGCCCGGCGGCCGTGGTTCTGGGCGACCAGCTGAGTGTCGACCCCGGTCTCGGTGGCGAAGCGGCGCCACGAGCGCAGGACCGAGGCCGTCGAATCGGCGAGGGTGCCGTCGAGGTCGAACAGGACGGCGTCGAAGTCCCGGGCGAACAGCGGGTTGTCGGCCGGGGGCGCGGGGGAGCGCAGGCCGAGGGTCAGCAGGGCGCGGAGCAGCTGCTGGTCGGTGGTCAGCTCGGCGTCGAGCTCGATGACCGGGACGGCCGGGGGGACGTACGGTTCGGGCACGCGGTGACGGTCTCGGGTCTCCGTGCGGGCGGCTCGGCGCTGGGTCAGCAGGTCGTCGGCGCCATGGAGGTGGATGACCTTCAGGTCGGGGCCCACGGCGTCGCGCAGGCGGGTCCATTCGGGGCCGCCGCGTAGCTCGGCGGTGAAGGGTGCGACCAGGACCAGTCGGCCGGCGGTTCCGGCGATGTCGCGGGCCGTGGCGCACAGGGCGGCGTATCGACCCGTACGGATCTCCGCGGCGTGCGGTGACGTGAGCCAGTGACCGCCGAGGGTGGCCGGGGGCAGGGCGTCGAGCAGGGGGTTCGTCAGCGAGTCGAGGTCGAGCAAGGGAGCCGCCAGCGTCGCCGCCAGGGCGCGGCCGAGCGTGGACTTGCCGCTGCCGGCCACGCCCGCGACGGCCACGATCGTCCGGGCCGGCTGTTGACAATCCGTCGAGGAGCGCCACATCATGGGCGTCATGTTACCGGTGACATGAGCGAGAAAGACACCGGTGACATGTCCTCACCTCAAACATCCGGCACCGGCCGTCGGTCCATTCGTGACACCGGTGACATGATCGCGGCTAGGAGAGCTCCTGTGGTGAACCCGGCACGCCTGGTCGCGGGCATCGATCTGGGCAGCACGGGCATGAAGATGCTCGTCACCGACGAGACGGGCCACGAGGTCGCCGTCGCCCAGGTGCCGACGCCGTGGCGCTCGGGGCCCGGGGGCACGACCGAGATGGACGCCGGGGAGCTGCTGGCCGCCGTCCGCACGCTCGTCACCACCGCGGCCGGCCGCGTCGCCGCCGTCACCGACGCGCCGATCGAGGCCGTCGCCCTGGCCGGGATGGGCGAGACCGGCATGCTGATCGACTCCCACGGCGCGCCGGTCGCCCCCGCGTACGCCTGGTTCGACCCGCGCGGCGCGGACCAGGCCGCTGCCTTCCCGCCGCGGCTGCGCGCGGACTTCGCCGGCCGCACCGGACTGCCCCTCGGCGCCCAGGTCAGTGTGGCCAAGCTGGCCTACCTGCGCGACCAGGGCGTCCGCCTCGACCGGGCCCGCTGGCTCAACTTGCCGGAGTTCGTGGCCACGGCCCTGGGTGCCGACCCGGTAAGTGAGTACTCACTTACGTCCCGGACCGGCCTGCTCGACCAGGACACCGGCCGTCCGTGGCCCGAGATGCTGCGCTGCCTCGGCGTGGACGAGACGTTCCTGCCACCGCTCGTCGCCGCGGGCACCCCGGTCGGCCTCGCCGGCGGCCCAGCCGCGAGCGGGTTTCAAGACGGCGCGGGCGGATTCGCGCCGGTCGAGTGGCTGCCGGCGAACGTCATGGGTGCGATCCTCACGGTCGCCGGTCACGACCACCTGGTCGCCGCCGAGGCCTCCGGCGGACTGCCGCCCGACCACTATCACGTCTCGCTCGGCACGGCCGAAGTGCTGCTGCGGGTGATCGACGGCCCGCTCGGCTTCGAGGCCCGCTGCCGCCTGGCCGAGCATCTGATCAACGAGGTCCGCCACGTCGTGCCGGGCAAGCACGTCCTCGTGGCCGGCGTGAAGACCGGCCTGTTGCTGCGGCGCGTGCTGCAGACCGCCGGCATCCACGACCGAGCCGGCCGGGACGCGCTCGATGCGGCCGCCATGAGCATCCCGTACGAGGGTGGTCTGCCCGACGACGCGATCGAGGTGGCCGGGGCCCGCAACGACGACGGCGTGCTCAAGCTGACCGTCCGCGCCGACGGGGTGAGCCCGGCCGAGGTCTTCGGGGCCGTCCTGCGGCACAGCAACGACGAGATCGCCCTGCTCATCGAGGCCATGGACCGGGAGCTGCCCGCCGCCGCGACCTCGACCCTGACCGGCGGCTGGGCGGGGATGGCCTCCGTCCGGCGGGCCCGCGCCCAAGTCCTGCCCCCGATGACCGCCTCCACCCGCGAGGAAGAGACCGCGTACGGCGCCACCCGCGCCGCCGCCCGACTGCTGAGCACCACCCCTCCGATGATTGGAACCGCACCGTGAACCAGCTGACCACCCTCGAACGGCGTGGCATGTCCGCGATCTCGACCCCGGGCGGCCGGATGCTGATCGTCGCCGCCGACCAGCGCAACGGCATGAAGGCCGCGATGAAGGACGCCCCCGACGGGCCCGACTCGATCAGCGTGGCCGAGCTGGCCGCGGCCAAGGCCGACCTGCTGCGCTACCTGGGCAACAACGCCCCGGCGATCCTGCTCGACCCCGAGGTCGCGCTGCCCGCGGTCGTCGACGACGGCGTGCTGGCCCGGGGCACCTCGCTCGTCGTGGGCATGGACGCGTCCGGTTACGAGACCGTCGACGGCCTGCGGTACGCGCGTTACGTGCCCGGCATGACGGCCCGCCGCGTACGGGAGCTCGGGGGTGACGTGGCCAAGATGCTGTGGCACATCCGGCCCGACCGGCAGGGCCCGGACGACCGCGCGGCCGTGGAGATGCGCGAGCTGGTCGCCGCCTGTGCCGACGAGGGGCTGCTGCTCATCGTCGAGCTGCTCACGTATCAGCTCAAGGGCGAGAGCGAGGAGGAGTACGCGGCCAAGTTCCCCCAGCTCGTGGCGGACGGCGCCAAGCTGGCCGTGGAGTGCGGCGCGAAGGTGCTCAAGCTGCAGTACGCCGGGTCGGCCGAGGGCTGCGCGGCCGTCACCGCCGCCGCGCAGGGAGTGCCGTGGGCCGTGCTGTCGGCCGGCGTCGACCACGAGACTTTCCTGGGGCAGGTCGCCACCGCGATGGCCAACGGCGCGGCGGGCGCGATGGCCGGGCGGTCGCTGTGGAAGGACAGCCTCTCCGTGTCGCCCGACCTGCGCAAGGACTACCTGACCAAGCGGGCCCTGCCCCGGTTGCACGAACTCGCCGAGGTGGTCGACGGCCGTAAGTAGCGAAGCGCCCGTGCGGCTCCGATATGCTGCTGCGGTTCTGGCGGGCGGGCGGAGGTGACCATGGCGACGATGCGTGACGTGGCCGCCCGCGCCGGGGTGTCGGCCAAGACGGTCTCCCGGGTGTTCAACGACGATCCGCACGTGCTGCCCGAGACCCGCGCCAAGATCGAGCAGATCATGCGGGAGCTCAACTACGTCCCGAACGTGCTGGCCACCACCTTCCGGTCGGGCAAGACCTCGGCCATCGGCGTCGCGGTGCCCGACATCGTCGACCCGTATTTCGCCGCGATCGCCCGCGCGGTCGACGACGTCGCCCGCAAGCGGGGAGTGGCCACGCTGCTCACCAACCTGGGCGACGACCCGGCCCGCGAGCGCGACGTGCTCGAGTCGCTGCTCAGCCGGCGCCTGGCCGGGCTGATCGTGGCCCCGATCGGCGTCGACCACTCGTGGTTGAAGAGGTGGACCGAGAGCACCCCCGTGGTGTTCGTCGACCGCTCGCCGACCGGGTTGCCGGCCGACATCTTCACCGACAACGACGAGGCCGGCGGCCATCAGGCGACGAGTCACCTGATCGGCCACGGGCACAAGCGGATCGCGTACGTCGGCGACAGCTTCCACCTGTCGACCGAGGTGAACCGCCTGGCGGGGTATCGTCGCGCGCTGACCGAGGCGGGCCTGGGGTTCGACGAGGCGCTCGTGGCGTCGTACGTCAAGGATCGTGACTCGACGCGGGCCGCGGTGGAACGGCTGATGGCGCTGCCCGGACGGCCGACGGCGGTCTTCTCGTCGAACGCGCGCAGCTCCATGCTGCTGCTGCGCGCGCTGCCCGAGGCGTCGGTGGCCGTGGTCGGCTTCGGCGACTTCCCGCTGGCCGATCTGCTGCGGCCGGCCCTCACGGTGGTGGATCAGGATCCCGACCAGATCGGGCTGCTGGCCGCCGGCCGGGTCTTCGAGCGCGCCGACTTCCCGAAGCGGCGGCTCAAGCGCACCAACGTGCTGGACGTGACGCTCATCGAGCGCGAGTCCTGCAAGGTCGCCCGGCCCTGACCTGACGCTCGTCCCGGCCGGGCTCGGCCGGGGCTGGATGCTGCCCGCGCTGAGCTGGTGGGTCACGGTCATGTCACCGATGACATGGAGATCAAGAAATAGCCATGACACCGGTGACAAACACCGGTGACATGACCTACTGTGCGTTTCAACCGAGTTAACAAGTGGTCCCGCTCACAGGCTCAGGAGGAGTTCGCATGAAGGCGCACACCGCTCGCCAAGCCGTCGTCACCGCGCCCGGCCGGGTCGAGGTCCGGCCCGTCGCGGTGCCGTCGGCCGGGCCGGGCGAGGTCGTCATCCGCATGCG
Source organism: Paractinoplanes lichenicola (assembly GCF_016785085.1). Taxonomy (GTDB): domain Bacteria; phylum Actinomycetota; class Actinomycetes; order Mycobacteriales; family Micromonosporaceae; genus Actinoplanes; species Actinoplanes lichenicola. The sequence goes on along the minus strand of NZ_JAENHO010000017.1, from coordinate 140,400 downwards.
GCTGGTCGGCATCTGCGGCTCCGACGTCCACGCCTTCCACGCCCGCCACCCGTTCGTCCCGCTGCCCTACCACCCCGGCCACGAGATCTACGGCGTGGTCGAATCGGGCGAGGGTCTCACGCCGGGCAGCCGGGTCGTGGTCGAGCCGATCCTGGCCTGCGGGGACTGCAAATACTGCCGGGACGGTCGCTACAACCTGTGCGCGACCATGACGTTCTTCGGCTGCACCACGCCGGACGGGGGACTGGCCGACTACCTCGTCGTCCCGGCCCACCGCGCCGTGCCGGTGCCCGACGAGGTCGGCGACCTGGCCGCCGTCCTCGTCGAACCGCTCTCCACCCCCGTCCACGCCGTCCGGCTGGCCGGCCCGGACCTCACCGGCAAGACCGTCGCCGTCCTCGGCGCCGGCACGATCGGCCTGCTCACCCTGATCGCCGCCCGGCACGCCGGCGCCGCCCGGATCGCCGTCAGCGACCTCTCGCCGCACAAGCGGGAGCTGGCGAAAGAGCTGGGCGCCGACTCCGTGCACGACGCGGCGTCGCCCGCCATGGTCCAGGACATCCGCGACGACCTCGGCACCAGCGCAGACGTTGTCTTCGACTGCGTGGCCGTGCAGGCCACCGTCGACCAGGCCGTCGCCATCGCCGTCAAGGGCGGCACCGTCATGATCGTCGGCGTGCCCGCGGCGCCGGTCACCGTCCCGCTGCCCCAGATCCAGGACCTACAGGTACGCATCCAGGGCAGCGCCACCTACACCCGCGGCGACATCGAGCAGGCCGTCGCCCTGCTCGCGGCCGGCGCGGTCGACCCGGGGCGGATCATCACCGCCCGCTATCCCCTCGACGAGGTCGAGCAGGCGTTCGCGGCCGCGTCGAGCGGCGGCAACGTCAAGGTCGTCGTCTCAGCCTGAAGCAAAACTCCGAAAAACAGCCCTCCCCGGCTGGTACACGCAATTCTGGAGGTCATTTTCAATGAGGAAAACGAGAGTCGCGATAGCCGCCCTGGCGGCCTGCGCGCTGACGCTGGGCGCCTGCTCGGGCGCCGGCACGTCGGACGAGACGAGCACTTCCGAGGGCGCCAGTGAGATCACGGTGCTGATGGTCGGCAACCCGCAGATGGAGGACATCCAGAAGCTGACCGCCGACAACTTCACCAAGCAGACCGGGATCACCGTGAAGTACACGATCCTCCCGGAGAACGAGCTGCGCGACAAGGTCACCCAGGACGTCGCCAACCAGGGCGGCCAGTACGACGTGGTGACCATCGGCGCGTACGAGGTGCCGATCTGGTCGAAGAACGGCTGGCTGCACGAGCTGTCCACGCAGATGGACGCGGACGCCGCCTACGACAAGGCCGACCTGCTCAAGCCGATGGTGACCGTGGCCAGCGGCGAGGACGGCAAGATGTACGGCGCTCCCTTCTACGGCGAGTCGTCGCTGCTCATGTACAACAAGGAGATGTTCGAGGCCAAGGGCCTCACCATGCCCGAGAAGCCGACCTGGCAGCAGGTGGCCGACCTGGCGGCCAAGGTCGACGACAAGGCCAACGGCACCGCCGGCATCTGCCTGCGCGGCCTGCCCGGCTGGGGTGAGGGCATCGCCTCGCTGACGACCATCGTCAACACGTACGGCGGCACCTGGTTCGAGAAGGACTGGACCCCGAAGCTCAACGCGCCGGAGTTCAAGGAGGCCACCAAGTTCTACGTGGACCTGGCCCGCGCCCACGGCGAGCCCGGCGTCGCGCAGTCCGGCTTCACCGAGTGCCTCAACATCTTCAGCCAGGGCAAGTCGGCCATGTGGTACGACGCCACGTCCGCCGCGGGCACCGTCGAGGACCCGAACGCCTCCAAGGTCGCCGGCAAGGTCGGCTACGTGTACGCCCCCGTCAACAAGACCGAGCACAGCGGCTGGCTCTGGTCGTGGGACTGGGCGATGCCCAAGACCACCAAGAAGGCCGACGCCTCCTGGAAGTTCATCAGCTGGGCCACCAGCAAGGAGTACGAGCAGCTGGTCGGCAAGGAGCTGGGCTGGTCGCGCGTCCCGGCCGGCAAGCGCACCTCGACGTACTCGATCCCGGAGTACAAGGAATCGGCCAAGGCCTTCGCCGACATCACCCTCGACTCGATCGCGAACGCCGACCCGGTGAACCCCGGCCTGCAGGAGCGGCCCGCCACCGGCGTCCAGTTCGTGGCCATCCCCGAGTTCCAGGATCTCGGCACCAAGGTGTCGCAGGAGATCGCGGCCGCGCTGACCGGTCAGAAGACGGTCGACCAGGCGCTCGACGCCGGTCAGAAGCTCGCCGAGGACGTGGCGAAGAAGTACAAGTAGTGCTCGCGGGCGCGCCGGGCCGACGCCCGGCGCGCCCTCCCCGGAAGGCCACGACCATGACCGATGTCGCTACCCGGCCGGCCCCCGCGCCCGTCGTGGAGAAGACCCGCAGTTCCAAGGAGCGCTGGGTCCGCCGCGCACCCCTCCTGCCCGCCTTGATCTTCGCGATCATCGTGACCCAGGTGCCGTTCCTGGTCACGCTCTACCTCTCCACGCAGGGCTGGAACGCGCTGCGGCCGGGCCAGCGCGAGTTCGTCGGCCTCGACAACTACGTGACCGTGCTGACCGACACCCGCCTGCGGGCGGCGCTGGTCAACACGGTGCTGCTGACGGCGGGCGCGGTGATCTTCTCGCTGATCCTGGGCCTGGCCCTGGCTATCCTGCTCGACCGCAAGTTCCTCGGCCGCTCGGTGGTGCGCACGCTGCTCATCACGCCGTTCCTGGTGATGCCGATCGCCGCCGCGCTGCTGTGGAAACACGCGATCTACAACCCCACGTACGGGCTCATCAACGGGCTGTTCGGCGGCTCGACCGACTGGGTGTCGTCCTATCCCAAGGCGGCCGTGATCGCCACGCTGGTCTGGCAGTGGACGCCGTTCATGATGCTGATCCTGCTGGCCGGCCTGCAGTCGCAGTCGCACGAGGTGCTCGAGGCGGCCAAGGTCGACGGCGCGAACGCGTGGCAGATCTTCCGCCGGATGACGATCCCGCACCTGCGGCAATACCTGGAGCTGGGCGCGCTGCTGGGCTCGATCTACCTGGTCAACACGTTCGACGCGGTCTTCACGATCACGCAGGGCGGGCCGGGTACGGCGACGACCAACCTGCCGTACGAGATCTATCTGACGATGTTCCGCAAGTTCGAGTACGGCGAGGCGTCGGCGGCCGGTGTGATCGTGGTGGTCCTGACGATCATCGTGGCGACGTTCGCCCTGCGTGTCATCTCGGGCCTGTTCAAGGTGGAGGCCAACCGATGAACCGCCGCTTGATCGACTCCGCGTGGGGCGTCGTGGCCTGGGTGGCCGGCATCGTCTTCGTCTTCCCGGTCATCTGGATGGTGCTGACCAGCTTCAAGCAGGAGAACGCGGCCGCCTCGAACCCGCCCAGCTGGTTCTTCGAGCCCACGCTCGACCAGTACGCGCTGGTCTTCGAGCGCAACATGACGCCGTTCCTGCTCAACTCGCTGATGGCGTCGGTGTTCTCGACCCTGCTGGTGGTCCTGCTGGCCACCCCGGCCGCGTACGCCCTGTCGCTGCGCCCGGTCGAGAAGTGGTCGGACTCGCTGTTCTTCTTCATCAGCACCAAGATGATGCCGGTCGTGGCCGCCTTCCTACCGGTATATCTGCTGGTCAAGCACGCGGGCATGCTCGACAACGTGTGGACCATGGTCATCCTCTACACGTCGATGAACCTGCCCCTGGCGGTCTGGATGATGCGCTCGTTCCTGCTCGAGGTGCCGCGCGAGGTGCTCGAGGCGGGCGAGGTCGACGGGGCCGGCCTGCTCACGTCGATCCGTAAGATCATCCTCCCGATCGTCAGCCCCGGGCTGGCCGCGACCGCGCTGATCTGCTTCATCTTCGCGTGGAACGAGTTCTTCCTGGCGCTCAACCTGACCGCCACGAACTCCAGCACCGCGCCCATCTTCCTGGTCGGGTTCATCTCGTCCGAGGGCGCGTTCCTGGCCCGGCTCTGCGCGGCCGCGACGATCGTGTCGCTGCCGGTGCTGATCGCCGGCTGGCTCGCGCAGAACAAACTCGTCCGCGGTCTCTCCATGGGCGCCGTCAAATAACTGGGATGATCAACTTCATGGACTTCACCCACCGCCCGATCCTGGTCACCGGCGCCAACGGCAACATCGGGGCCGCCACCGTCCGGCTCCTCAAGCAGCACGGCGCCGACGTGATCGCCGCGGGCCCCAGCGACGAGCTCCTCGCCCCCGTGGTCGACGAGACCGGCGTACGGGGGCTGGCCTTTGACCTGGCCGCCGAGAACGAGGTGTGCCGGGCGCTGAGCGACCTCCCCCTGTACGGCGTGGTCAACTGCGCCGGTCTCGGGGGCGTGGTCGGCCCGCTGCAGGACGCCGACGTCGACGTCTACGACAGCGTCATGGCCGTCAACGCCCGCGGCGCCTTCCTGGTGACCAAGTACGCGGCCCGCACGATGATCGCCGCGGGCCGGGGCGGCTCGATCGTCAACGTCTCGAGCCAGGCCGCCGTCGTCGCGCTGACCGGCCACATGGCGTACGGGGCCTCGAAGGCGGCCCTGGACAGCATGACCCGCGTGGCGGCGCTCGAACTGGGCCCGCACAACATCCGAGTCAACAGCGTCAACCCGACCGTCGTCATGACCCCGATGTCCGCCTCCTACTGGGGCCGCCCCGAGATCAAGGACCCGTTCCTGGCCCAGATGCCGCTCGGCCGCTACGCCACCGAGGAAGAGATCGCCGCCCCGATCGCCTTCCTCCTGAGCGACGCCGCCTCAATGATCACCGGCGTAACCCTCCCGATCGACGGCGGCTACACCGCCCGCTGAGGACAGGCCGCGGCCCACGTCGCCGTCGGGCAGCGGCACCTCCAGGCCGAGGTCGTGGCGCAGCTTGGTCAGCCGGGTCAGGGCCTGCTCGACGCTGGCCGGCATGACGCTGCGGACGAGGGCGAGCCGCTCGGCCGCCTCGTCGAGCCGGTCGTGACACGGCCGCGCGGGCTCCGGGGGCAGACCGAACGTCTCCAGGACGGTGGCGTAATACCAGAGCGAGACGCCGAGCTGCAGGCAGAGGCGTTGCTCGCCCGGATCCTCGACGGGCGCGCGGTGAATCAGGTCGTCGCCACGCTGCAGGAGCTCCTTCGCCTCCGTCCCGGGCCAATCGGTGTCGGCCAGGTCCATCAGCACCTGATGGATCGGCCCGGTCTGGCCCTCGCGGCGGATCTGGGCGGCGAGACCGGACTTGAGCTTGACGATGTCGTGCCCGACCACGCGTTCGGTCAGGACGGCCAGGCCGCCCTGGCGCACTCGTGTCCGGCCGTCCTCGGCGCCGGCCTCGCCGACCAGGGTGCGCGCCGCTCGCAGCAACTCGCGCGGCAGACCACCGGCGAGGGCGTGACACAGCGCCATGAACGGGCGCGGACAGCCAATCAGGCGCCGGCCGAGCAGCTCGACCGAGTCGTCCAGCGTCATGATGCCGAGGCGCAGCACCTCGTCGAAGGTGCTGTCGAGCGCGGGCCGGATGCCGATCATGCGGCGCTCGAACAACGCCAGCGCATCCTCCGAGATCGTGACGAGGTAGGTGCATCCTCGGACACCGAAGACACCCTTGATCTCGTTGATGAACTTCTCCGCGAGCTCCCCGTCGTTGATCCGGTCGACCTCGTCGATGACGACGATGACCCGCCCGCCGCCGGGCCGGGTCGTCGTCCACCACTCCGCCACGTCGGCCGCGAACCGGCGGAACTCGCGTACCAGATCGGGGTGGGACGCCGGCTGTTCGATGAGCTGCCGGGTCCATTTGCGTCCGATGTCGAAGCCGCGCGAGGACTTGAACACCCCGCTCAGCTCGCGAGAGACGTTCTGCAGGAAGCGCAGGCGGCGGAGCTGGTGCCGGGCGCGGCGGCGCATCCTCGTGGTCGCGTACCGGTGGGTCAGCCGGGCCGTCCGGCCGGTGATCGTCCACCAACGGTCGCGCCCGGTGCCCTCGATCACCGCCTCGCACAGGGCGCGGAACAGCAGGATGGTGAAATCCCGGGCCTGGTAGTTGACCGCCGCGTCGACGGCGACGACCAGGTCGTGCGGCGGTCCGTCGGCCTCGGCAAGATCTCGCAGCAGGGTCGACTTGCCGGCGCCGCGCGGACCACTGATCGCGATGGCCGAGGCGCCGAGCTGACGCATCAGGTTCTCGATCTGCCGCATCTCCGGCCGGGCGACCCGGTGCAGCGGGTCGGACGCCGACGAGAGGCCCGGGGCAGAGGTGAGCCGCAACTCCGGCCGCTCGCGATCCTGAGCCAGGCGCATGATGTCCAAGCGGACCAGCGGCCGCACCTGCTCGGGCAGGGTCTCGAGGTAGCGCCGGCGTTCCGTGCGGACAGCCACCGCGTAGCCGGCGGCGCTGCGTCCGAGCGCGATCAAAGTCCCCGCGGCGAGAACGCAGCCGAAAATCTGGCCGGTCAGGCCCAAGCCGAATCCCTTCCCGACGAACAGGGCCGCGGTGGCCACCGCGTTGTGCTGGGGCGCATGGATCATCCGGACCAGGGCGACGACCAGGATCACCGTTCCGGTGGCGGCCGTCAGCGCGCGTCCGGCAGCCGCGCCGCATCGCCGGCGGAACAGCCGGCGCCGGAGCAGGAACTCGGCGGTAGCCTCGCGCGTCTGCCGGAGCCTCTGATCGACCAGGTAGCGACGCTGTCCGGTCCGCGCGAGGTACTCGGTGAACTCGGCCTCGTCGAGCACGTTGTCGGCGGCGTGCTCGACGAGCCGGGCGAGGTGCTCCGCACGGCGGCGATCCCGGCGCCCCTGGGCGGCGTGGCGTAGCGCATCAACCATGGTGACCCTCTCGTCGTTCCCCGCTTACTGACGGACGAGGGCTTGTCCGTCAGTAAGCGGGGAGACAATGCGGACCGGCGGAGGGGAGTCGATGGCCGACTTCGAGACACTGATCTACAACCAGTGTCTGCCAGCCAGCGGCGGCCGGGCACGGCCGGCCCCCAGTTGCAGGCCGCCTCGGGACGGACCGACGCCGCCACCATCCAGGTCGTCCAGGACCATCTGCTGTACGAGCAGCCGCCGCCGGCCTGGCGCGACGGCCAGCCGGCGGCGGGATATCCACGGTCCTTCGCCCACATGGGCGGTGAGCGCTTCGCCACCGCGGCCGGTGTCTATCTCGGACCGGAACTCTCGGGCACGGCTGACGGCAACGCTCTGACACACGCCCTGACGACTGTCGACCCGGCGGCCTACGGTGACCTGCGGCCGGCTCAGCTCTTCGACGCGGAGTTCTGGACCGCCCGCCCGGCCGGCACCACACGCAGCGACCCGGTGACGGGGCCGCCCCGGCCCGGCCGGTTCGACACCGACACCGTACGCGGTCTCATCCGCAGCCAGCCGCGCGGAAGCGCCCTGTTGGCGACACTTCTCACCGCGCTCGGGGGCACGCGCCGCGTGCTCTTCGTGGCCGAGGAGATCGAGCCCGTCCTCACCTGGATCGCCGCCGCCACGCTGCTGCTGCCCAGGCGCCGCGCGCTCGAGATCGGCTTCAAGGTCTTCACCCTGGACCCGGTAGCCTGCTCCCAGCGGGTGGTCGCCGTTCATCCCGGCTGGGGCAAACCGGCCGCCACCGTCGACCGCCCCGGTGAGTTCGTGGTTCTCGACCTGACGACGCTGCGATGCAGTCAGACGACCGCGGATCCGGCCGCGCGGGCGTGGGCGGAACTGTTCTGCTCGCCCGAGCCGCTCGACCTCGCCGGCGCTGTCATGCTGGCTGACGAATGCGGTTTGGCCCCGATGGCCGCCCTGGCGCTGGTGCGGGCGGCCGTGCTCGGTCAGGCGGTGGACCCCCGGCACGCCGAGGCGATCTCGGGCTGGCTCAAGACCGGCCGGTCCTCGCTCATCGCCCGATACGGACCGGCGATCGCGCGCCGGCTGGCCGCTCAAGCGCCCCACCAGGATCTCGGGGCCTTGCGCGCTCTGGACGCGGCGATGGCCTCCGGGACCCTCGGCCCCGGCGCGGCGGAGGTGCGGCTGCAGCGGTTGTCGGCCGAGTTGAAAGCCGCTCGCGCTGCCGATGCGACGACGATCGCCCCGGTCGGCCGGGTCCTGGCGGCCGAGTGGGGAACGGCCGAGGCCGAGCGCGCGGCCGAGGCGGTCGTGGCCGAGCTGCGGACCGCCCGGGAGCACGCCTTCGCCGCGGTCCTGCTGGTGGCCGGACGCTTCCGGGTCCCGATCACCTGCACCGGCATCGGGCGGCCCGTGGACGGCTTCGTCGACTGGTGGGCCGAGCACCCGGAAACGGGCTTCGATCCGCAGCTCTGGCCCTGCCCGACCGAGCTGGACGAGCGTCTCCGGGCCGAGCTGTGCCGGCGGATCAAGAACACCCCGGGCGACCGCCGCAAGATCGCAACAGCCTGGAGCGCTCAGCTGGCCCCCCGGCAGCCGGCCCGCGAGATCGACGCCGCGATCCTGGGCAGCCTGATGGCCGATGGCACCCCGGCGACCCGGCGGGCCGTGCTGACCGAGCAGATCGGCCGCGCGACGCGAACGGTAGCTCCGGAGGTCCCGTTCGGCGAGCTGGGCCGCTGCCTGTGGCAATGGACGCTGCCTACCCAGGACGAGCTGAGGCTGTTCGCCGGGGCCATGCCGAGCGACGCCGGGCTCGAGCCCGGCGTCGTCGAGAAGTTCCTGATCGACCAGCCGCAGCCGGGCGGTCTCACGGTGAGCGATCTGGCGGTCGTCGCCGAGCTCGTCAGCGCCGGCCGGCTCCAGCCGAGCCCCCGTACGGAGGAGTTCCTGCGCTCGAACAGGATCGTGGAAGATGCCGTCGCCAGGCTGAAGGACGCCCAGGCGAACAAGTCCGGCGTGGCGCAGACGCTGCACCAGGCCGCCTCGGCGGTGCTCCAGGCTCACGCCCGCGACCTGGTCGAGGTGCTGCTCGCGACCGAGACACCGAGGGTCGTCGGCGATGTGTTCCGGACGCTGCCAGGCCCGGCGCAGAGCGACTACATCACCGGGGTCGCCCGAATGATGACCGGCGACGTGGCGGCGTCGCTGATCGCGGGGGCCGTCGTGGTCCTCGACGAGAGCGATGCCGAACGAACGAGGCAGGAGCTCATCTCCGCTCTTGATCTCTGGCTCGTTCGGAACCCCTCGGCCACCAGGCGGAACGCCGTCGACAACGCACTCGACCGCCGAGGCACCGGGAACGCGCGGGCGTTGTGGAGCGGGTTGTGCGGCAAGCCGGACCGGCGTGGCGGCGGCTGGTTCTGGCGCCGGGGCTGACGAGCACCTGGCTGGGCAGGCCGGTCAGGCGAACCCGGAATAGGTCGCCTGAGTGTTCGGAATCGGACCACGAAGAGGTCTAACCGGGCGCCGGGCCTGGAGGACCGGGCGGGCGTGCAGGAAGCTTCAACCACCGATCGGCATGGACGAAAGGAGCCCTCGGTGGGCACTGCGAATGCGCGTACGGTGCACCTCGACCACAGCACCCTGCGCCGCCGTCCGCGGAACGGGGAGGCGCCGGGGCTCTACGTCTCGCGGTCGGCCCGGGCCGAGCCGGTCGATCCCGAGCGGCGGCTGCGGGAGCTCGCCGCCACCGGGACGCTGGCTTCCGTCGCGGCCGCCGGTGGGGCGCAGCGGGCCGAGCTCACCAGCGCGGCGTACAACCTGGTGTGGCCGATCGTCTTCATGCGGATCACCCGGCGGTTCGAGCGGCAGCGCGGGCACGCCCTGTGCGCGGCGGGAGTGGAGAACCTGGCCGACGAGTGCCTCGACCGGTTCCACGACGACGTCGAGGCCGTGGTCGACGACCTGCTGGCCCACGCCGACCGGCCGATCCGCCAGCTCGAGGCCTGGGTGGCGACCCGGGTCGGCGCGGCCACCGTCAACGCCCATCGGCGCCGGCGCGGGGAGCGGGGCGCGTTGCAACGGCCACGGCTGCCCGGGTGGCTGGCCGACGGGCTGGGCCGGGACCGCTGGCTGACCACGCTCGCCGTCGACATTCTGGTCTGGGTCGGGGTCAGCGGCACCGCGGGCAGCGAGCTGTGGCCGCTCGAGTCGTGGGCCCAGGAGCGGGCCGCGTGCACCGGCGACTGGCAGGGCAGCGACCCGGCCGCCGTGCGCCGCGAGATCGACCAGGTCCTCACGGTCATGCGCGGGCGCCCCGACTGGTACGCGTCCTTCGTGGAGCGCCCGCTCGGGGCCAAGCAGCCCCCGGTCATGGCGATGGCGGTCGACCCGTACGGGGAACCGGTCGCCCCGCTCGGCCTGGGCGAGCCCGACGACCGTGTCGACGCCGAGCTGCGCCGCCTGGCCGCCGACGCCGTCCGGGCCATCGGCGACCGGATCGGGCGCGGCGAGCCGGCCGAGGACGCGGTGGTCGAGGTGGTGCGCACGGTCTTCGGTGGCGTCTTCACCGGCACGCTCGACCAGGCCCCGTACGGCGGCGCCGACCCGCTGGGCGGGGTCACCGGCGCGCTCTCCGACCGGCAGCGGCTGAACGCGATCGTGTCGGCCGCGCTCACCATCGTGAACGAGCCCGAGAAGTAGCGCGGCTCAGCAGTGGGACTCCATGGCGGGCTCCTTGTCGCGACTGATCGGTAGCGGTCACCTCGGGACCTCGATTCGGATAACGACCTGGTCCGTGGTCCAGTCGTGGCCGGTGGGCAGGGCCGCGTCGCCGAGATCGCGGTAGGAGCCGCGCACGCCGAGGGTCTCGGCCAGCGCCGGCATCACGAACGGCTCGACACCGAAGGGCGCCTCGGCCACGAACAGCTTCAGCCGGTCCTTCACCGAGGCGCCCGGCTCGACGGGGACGGTCGGCGGCAGGAACGCCTTGATCCGCCGGCCGTCCAGGCACTCACCCACGTCGCGGGCCGCCACGAAGTAGCCCGGGAAGAGCACCGGGTCGACCTTGAAGCGCGACGTCAGGTCGAGCAGCGCGCAGAACAGCGGCCGGTCGGAGTCGTTGCGCAGCCGGATGAGGATCTCGGGCGGGTCGCCGCCGTCGTACTGGACGACGTACTCGTTCGAGGAATCTCGCTCCAAGATCTGGCGTTTCCCGGCGTCCAGCACCTCCACCCGTACGGGGGAGCCAAGCGCTGTTACGCCGTTGCGGCGGTGCCACACCCGCAACCACCGGGCGATGTGTTCGACGGCGGCGGCCGCCTCGTCCACGAAGTATCGCCGGCGCAGCAGCTCCTCGCCGCTCTGGTCGACGACCGCCAGCTCGCCGTCCGCGTAGTGCGCTCGCAGGTCGGGGATGCCGTCATCGAGCACCCGTACGTCCAGCGACCGCGCGAGCGCCGCGCGCAACTCCTCGTCGCCGGTCGCCACGGTCGTCAGCGGCGTCGGCATCGCCGTGACCACGACCGGGTACTGGCGGTGCGGATCGGGCGCCCACCCGGCGATCGGCGCCACCCGGCTGTCGCTCGCGCGGACCTCGACCACGTCGGCCTGCCGGTCCGGGTCCCCGCGCACCCCGATCCGCAGCCCGTCCCCGGCCTCGAGCCCGTGCATCGCCCCGGCGTCGATCACCCAGGCCGACCCGCTCCGGCGCATCCGGATCTCACGGTCGGACGGCGTCACCGCCCCGCCCAGGAACCGCTGGTTGAGCAGCTGGGACGCCCGGGGCCGGGCCTGCGGGACCTGCCGGCAGGCGTTCAGCTCGACCTCGGTCCGCGCCGCCAGCAGCAGGTCGTTGTAGGTGGCCGCCGGGCCGAGCCGGCGCATGGCCTGCAGCAGCGACCAGGTGAAGACGCCCCGGCGATGGCAGCCGGGGCCGAGGGTGCGTTCCTCGGCGGCCTCGGTGGACTGGCACGCGGCCAGGACGATGTGCTCGGCCGGGCGGTCAGCGGCGAGCCGGGCCTCCAACCGGGCGCGCAAGTGGTCCAGGTCGGGCGCGGCTCCCGGCGGCACCGAGCGGGTCCGTACGGCCGGCTCGCGCTCCAGCAGCTCGCGGGTGGCGCCGTCGGAGTGGCAGCTGTCGAGCACCACGGCCACGTGCCCGGCCCGGTCGCTCACGTCGTCCAGCAGCAGCGACAGCTCCTTGTCCCACAGGTCGGGCACTGTGCCGGAGCGACTGTCCGCGCAGACCAGCGACTGGAGCCGTCCGGTGGGCTCGATCCGCTTGGCCCATGCCGGGACGGGCCAGTCCGAGCCGTGCCCGGCGAACCAGAACAGCGCCACGTCGTCCGGCCCGGCCTGCCCCAGGTGCGACGTGATGGCGCCGACCACCGCGTCCCGCGTCGCCTGCTCGTTCAGCAGCGTCAGCGGGACCAGGTCGGTGCCGGGCGCCAGCGTGGCCTCGAGGTGCTCCCGGGCGTCAGTCACGTCGCGCACGCAGCCGGACAGGGCGGGGACCGCGGCGTACCGGTCGATGCCGACCAGCAGGGCGTACAGGTTTCGCATGCCTCTTTCTGACGGACCGCTCAGGTCAAAGGCGTCCAAGCGATCCCGTACGCGTATCCCTCGCGCAAGCTGCGGAAGTCGCGGGACACCTCGCCCTGCGGAGTCGGCGCGACGATCTTGCGGCTGGCGCGCCGGGCGTCCAGGTCGGGATAGGCCACCTCGTCGAGCAGCCACACCTCCTCCGGGCGGCGGTCGCGCGGAAACCGCACCCGTACGCTGCCCGAGTCGCACTGGGACAGCGGGACGATCGCGTAGTGCGGCCGTACGGGTTGGCCCGGCGGCAGCGTCACGTGCAGCCAGAACTCGTGCGTGTCGTCGGGTGCCAGGGGCCGGGGGAGTGTGAGCGTGATGAGCCGGCTGGAGCTGCCGTCGTCGTGCTCGATCCCGCGTATCCGCGTGCCGAACAGGGCCTCGACGGCCGGCTCGCCGACGTCGGGCCCGCTCGGGGGCAGGGTGATCCGTACGGTGATCTCGGCGATCTCCCGGGTCGCGACGATCGTCCGGAGCTCGTACAGCTCGGGGGTGGGGGTGTCGAGCCGGAACAGGCAGGACAGCGAGGACACCCGCCAGCCGCACCCGTCGCTCTGCTCCTCGTCCGGCGCCTCGGCGACGGCGTTCACGAGGGCCTCGAGTGCCGCGTCGGCCAGCCGCCGTGCCGTACGGGTGGAGACCTTCTGCAGGTCGGCGAGCTGACCGATGCGGGCGTCCAGGGTGCCCAGTCGATGGCCGTCCCCCACGGCGAAGGAGACCAGCACCGCCTGCCGCTGCTCGGGCAGCAGGGTGTCGGCCAGCGTGGTCAGCCAAGTCTCGACCGCGGCGCGGGTCCTGCTGTCGGGCTGCCTGCCGGTGAGCCCGCACAGGCGGCGGATCCGGAAGCCGAGGTGGTCGTACAGCCCGGCCCGGCAGACACCCTTGCGACTGCGCAGGGCTTGTAACTCTTTGGACAGCTCCGAGTCGGGGGACATGAAGCTCCTATGTACCGTCCGTCGTCATTCCACTACAGAGAAGGTAGCGGTGAAGTCCACGCCCCGCGACCTCCGGGTCGTGGCCAGAACTCCAGTGGGCTACGGACCGTGACGGATTCTGGCCAGATATCGGCCAGCTGTGCGGCCAAAAGAATGGCCTCCATCCGGCTAAATGCGCCGACATGATTATCCGATGTTCTGGGGGCAGATCACACAGAGTGATGGTTTGATAACCTCACTACCGCACAGTGGATATCCGGACGCGTCACCCCTGCGGGGGCTGCGGTGACGCATGACCATGAATACACCATCAAGCGGCTCCGGGAGCTGGCTCGCGCCGGCGACCTGGGCCGGCTGTCCGAGGCGGAGCGAGACGTGCTGCGCCCGGCCGCCTACGACCTCGCCTGCTCCATAGTGTTCGACGTCGTCTATCGCCGCGTCGCGCGCAACCGGGGGCATCACGCCTGCGCCCGCGGGTTCCGGCACTTGGGGGAGTGCTGCCTCGACGGGTTCCACGACGATCTCGAGGCGGTCGTCGAGCGCCTGCTCACCACGACCGAGCAGATCAACGACCTGGAGGCCTGGATCGCCGCGCGGGCGCCCGGGTTCGCCATCGACGCCTACCGCCGCCGCCGGGGTGCGATCGGCGCCCCGCAGCGGCCCCGGATGACCAAGTGGCTCCGGGCGGCGCTGGGCGACGACCCGTGGCTCTGCCGGCTGGCCCTGCGTATCCAGGAGTGGGTCGGCGTGCCGGGCGGGGTCGGCGCCACGCTGTGGCCGGTGGACAGCTGGGCCGGCGAGCGGGGGATCAGCCCGTCCGAGGCGCAGGCCGACGTGGAGAAGGTGCTGGTCGCCATGCGCGAGCGGCCGAAGTGGTACCACGACCATATCGAGGTCCCGCTCGGCCACAAGACCGCGCCGGTAGGCGGTTCCCCCGGCGAGGGCGCCGGCGAGCCGCGTCCGTTGCCGCCGGGCGACCCCGGCGAGCTCGACGACGCGCGGGCGGACGATCTGGCCACGGTGGCCGTCGAAGCCATCCGGGCCGGGCTGGGGCGGGGCGAGGACGCCGCAGCCACGGTGGAGACGGTGCTGAGGGAACTGTTCCTGCACGGGTCCGGGGCCGACGAGATCGGCCGGGCGCCCGGGGCGGGAACGGAACGCGAGGAGCGGGTGTCAGCGTTGCTCGACGACCCCGTCGCCCTCGAGATCCTCATCGAGCGGGTCCTGCGCATCGTGCGCGGCCCGGCCGGCTAACCGTTCGAGGGCCCGGCGGCGTTCGGCGACCAGCTCGGCCACCGCCGCCGGGTCGTGGCGCTCCCGCGAGACGCGCAGAGCATCGCGTAACTCCTGCTCCAAGAGTTGCTGCAACTGCTCCTGCTGGTCCGGCGTGAGCTCCACGGTGCGGCCTACCCCGCCGCTCGGCATCGCGCATCCCTCATGATCATGTTTCGATTATCAACCAGCCGCCGTGGTTTTGGTTTCATCCCCGCCCCTTTCTCCTGCCGTGGAGGACACATTCAGAACTGGCGGACGGCACGGCCGGGCGGGTGACAGGACAGCCGCGTGGTCAGGGCCGGGGGCAGCAGGGTGGCCGCGGGAACGTCGTCGCCGTCGTGCCGCGCGAGCAGGCGCTCGACCGCCAGCCGGCCCAGCGCCGCCGCCGGCACCTGCACGTTCGTGACGTGCGGGGTGGCCGCCAGCGCGACGTCGTCGGGGCAGATGGCCAGCACCGACACGTCGCCGGGCACGCTGCGGCCCAGCGTCCGCAGCGCCGTCAGCACATGGTCGAGGGCGCTCTCGTTGTGCACGATCAGGGCGGTCGCGTCCCCGATCGGCTCCAGCGCGGCCATGGCGGCGGGGAAGAGCGGTTCCAGCGGTACGGCGTACGCCTCGACCCCGCACCGCGCGGCGGCCGCCCGTACGCCCTCGCGCGTGCGGCGGGCGAACCCGGTCCCACGGTCGTACACGGCCTGCGGCGCCCCGAGCAGCGCCACCCGCCGATGCCCGAGCGCGGCCAGATGCTCCACGCAGACCTCGCCCGCCCGGGTGAAGTCGAGGTCGACGCAGACCAGCCCGGCCGGGTCGGCGGGCAGCCCGATGAGCACGCTGGGCCGGCTCAGCTCGCGCAGGGCGGGCACGCGCTCGTCGTCGGTCTCGACGTCCATCAGGATCAGGCCGTCGACGAGCGCGCTGCCCGCCACGCGCCGCAGGCCCGCCGCCCCCTCGTCGGCGGTCACCAGCAGCACGTCGTAGTCGCAGGACCGGGCCGCGTCGACCACCGCCGCCGCGAACTGCATCACCACCGGCACGTTCATGCCCGCGCGCAGCGGCAGGGCGAGCGCGATGATGTTCGACCGGTTGCCGGCCAGCGCCCGCGCCCCCGCGTGCGGGTGGAAGCCGAGCACCCGCACGCTGGCCAGCACCTTCTCGCGGGTCACGGCCGAGATGGCCCGCTTGCCGCTGAGCACGTAGGAGACCGTGCTGGCCGAGACCCCCGCGTGCCGGGCGACGTCGGCGATCGTGACCGGGGGTGGCGTCACGAGCGGAACGTGATCGCGCTGATCCGGCTCCCGGTGTCCATGGCCAGGTAGAGGTCGTGCACGCCCTCGGTCTCGGGCACGGCGACCGACGATCCCGGGGTCACGAGGGCGAATTCCCCACCCGCGTACGGGTCGTCGAGGCGCAGCGTCACGGCCGGGCCGTCGCCGTCCACGGCCACTTCCCGTACGCCGGAAAGGTCGGTCCCGTTGAGGCAGCACCACGCGCCGTCCTCCGTCGCGCGCACGGCCTCACCCCGTACGGGATCGCCTGTCGCCACCAAAGTGATCCCGCTGTACTCGTCGTGGTCGCCGGCCCGGATCGTCCGGTCGGCGGCCTTCTGCGCCCCGACCCGGCTGCCTCGCACGGGCAGGGTGCCGGTGAGCCGGATGTCGCTGGCCGAGCGCCCGACCAGGATCTTGTGGCGCGCAGTCTCGACCACGAACCGGTTCGACGTCACGTCCCAGAAGGACAGGTCGGCCACGTCCAGCTCGAAGCTGACCAGCGAGGACTGGCCGGGCTCGAGCCGGATCTTGTCGAACGCCCGCAACCGGCGCAGCGGCTGCTTCACCCGCGACACCTGCTGATGCGTGTAGAGCTGCACGACCTCGGAACCGGCCCGCTTGCCGATGTTGGTGACCCAGGCCGTGACGGTGACCTTGTCGCCCACCGCGGCGGTCGTGTGCGAGATGTCGAGGTTGGAGTAGTCGAACGACGCGTACGAGAGGCCGTGCCCGAAGGGGTAGAGCGGCGTCCCGCGGTAGTACTGGTAGGTCGCGTCGTTGGTGATGATGTCGTAGTCGAGGATGTCGGGCAGCTCGCAGGCGCTGCGATACCACGTCTGGGTCAGCCGGCCGCCCGGGTCGGCCCGCCCGGTCAGCACGTCGGCCAGCGCGTGGCCGAGCTCCTGACCGCCGTGCGACATCCACAGCACGGCCGGCAGGTGCGTGTCGGCCCAGCCGATCGCGTACGGGTAACTCGAGATCAGCACGAGGCCGGTGTTCCGGTTGGCCGCGTACACCTCGCGCAGCAGCCTGTCCTGCGCCGGTGGCAGTTCGAGATCCGTACGGTCCTCGGTCTCGCGCCCGTTGACGAGCGGGTGATTGCCGGCCACCACGATCACGGCGTCGGCCGTCGCCGCCAGGTCGGCCGCGTCGCTCGCCCCGTCGACGATCGTCTCGAGGGTGAAACGGGCCGCGCGAGGGCCCAGGGTGAGCTGCGCGGTGACGGCGCCCCGGTCCGGGTTGCCGGGGGAGCTGTGGGTGCGCAGCGCGACCGAGCCGTCGGGGCGGCGCTCCAGCTTCCACATCTCGGTGACGACCCAGTCGCCGGGGCCGTCCGAGTCGGCGGCCAGCCTGTCGTTCTGCACGCGCAGGAACTTGCCGTTCAGCGTGGACCGCAGGGTGACGACGCCGTTGCCCCAGTCGAACAGGTCGAACGCGGCGGGCTCCGGGCTCAGCCGTACGCCGTGCTCGTCGGCGGCCAGATGGAGCGCTCCCAATTTGAGCACGACACGATCCACGCCCTCGCTGTGCAGCACCTCCGGCATGACCTCGGCCAGACCGGCGCGCGCGGTCACCGCGTACGGGAAGGAACCGCTGTACCAATCGGTGAACGCGCGATCGGCGTGTGAGCCGACCACCGCGACCCTCTTGTGGCGTGCGGGGTCGAGCGGGAGCAGGCAGCACTCCGACTTCAGCAGCGTGATCGACTCGCGGGCGGCCTCGCGGGCCAGCTCCTGATGCTTCTTCAGATCAACTGCGGTTTCCGCGTACGGGTTGTGCTCGCTCGGATCGAACTCGCCGAGCCGGACGCGGATCGTCAGCGCCCGCCGCACGGCCCGGTCGACGTCCTCCTCCTTGATCAGCTCGCGGCGCAGGGCCTCGGTGATCCGCTCGACCGTGACGTCGCTGCGCTTGTCGGCGTCGGTGAAGCTGTCGATGCCCGCGCGCAGGGCCGCGGCGTGGCTCTCGGCGTGATCGGGGAACCAGGCCTGCTGCGTCGGGTCGGCCAGGTTGCTCGGGGCGTAGGCGTCGGAGACCACGAAGATCTCGTCGCCGGTCCAGGTGCGTAGCTCGTCCTCGAGATAGGGGGAGACGTGCGCGGGACGGCCGTTGACCAGGTTGTACGACGCCATGACGGCCACCGCGGAGCCACGCTCGACGGCCGTGCGGTAGGCGGGGAGCTCGTATTCGCGCAGCACGCGGGGGCTGAGGTTGCTCGACGTGAGGCAGCGGTCGGTCTCGTTGTTGTAGCCGAGGAAGTGTTTGAGGGTGGGGGCGGTGCGCAGGACCCGGGGGTGGTCGCCGGCCAGGCCGCGGGCGTAGGCGTCGCCCATGAGCGCGGTGAGGAAAGGGTCCTCGGCGTAGCCCTCCTCGTTGCGGCCCCATCGCGGGTCGCGCAGCGGGTTGACGACCGGGGCCCAGACGTTGAGACCGGCCTTGCCCTGCTGGTGGGAGGCGCGCACTTCCGTGCCGGTCGCTTCGCCTACGCGGCGGACGAGGTCGAGGTCCCAGCTCGTGGCGAGGCCGATCGCCTGGGGGAAGACCGTGGCCTCGCCCAGCCAGGCCAGGCCGTGCAGGGCCTCCGTGCCGGTGGTGAAGGCGCCGATGCCGAGGCGGTCGATCGCGGGCTGATGCTGGTGCAGCATGGCCACCTTTTCGGGCAGCGTGAGCCGGGCGAGGAGGTCCTCGACGCGCTCGGCGAGCGGCGCGTCGTACCGGCGGAACAGCGGTTTCTCGCTCATGGGGTCACATCCGGTCATTCGTCGAAGCGCTTCAACGGGCGTCCCACAAGATCGGCTTCGATTGTCAGCCGACCGCCATTCGAAGCGCTTCGACACGGGGCGGCGAACATGTCGTCCGTGTTTCGGCGAATTGACGAACTGTCTACCCGAGCCGCGCCCGGCCCGTCAAGAGATCATCCTCGATCCTTGTTGCCGGTCCTCACTATGCTGCCGCCGTGATCACGACACGGCTGGCTGGTGCCGCGCTGTTGCTGCTGGGTGCCGGGAGCCTGGCCGGCTGCGGCGTGCTCGACTACGGCTGCAGCCAGCGCGACAGGAACTTCTCGGTGACGCTGGACGACTCCGCGATCCTCACCGTCCACCCCGCCCAGGCCCAGGAGATCAGCGCCGGCTCCGGCTGCGACGACGACGACGGTTTCGCCCACGCGGGCCGCGAGTTCCGCAGCACCCTGACCCGCGACGAGATCATCAAATTCCACCGCGACGCCGCCACCGCCGACGGCTGGCAGTGGCAGGGCGACGGCACCCCGATCCCGTCCGACGGCCTGGCCGTCAGCGCCGCCGCCACGTGCCTGACCAAGGAGATCGACGGCACCACGGTGTATCTGTCGGTCTGGTTCCCCAGCGACTTCAACGGCCTACCCGACCAGAAACCAGAACCCGAAGACGTCTACGGCCTCTCCCTAAGAGGCTCCCACGACGGCGCCGCCTGGTGCTGACCACCGACTAACACCCACCGCGGCCTTCTTCTCACCTGTCTCCACCCGCCGCCAACCCTTTCTCACCCGCCGTCCACCACCGCGGCCGGCCCCTTTTTCCGTGCCCTCCACTCGCCTCGGCTCTTCTCCTTTGCCTCCAGTCGAGTTCTCGTTGGTAAGTGAGTACTCACATCGGGGAGATGGGGATCGCACTCGTCCGGTAACGCATCGGGGGTGGGGTCGGGCTTCTGCCTGCGAGCGGGTCAACTTCCGGTAGGTAAGTGAGTACTCACATCGGGCAGTTTGTGGATGCCGCTCGCTCAGGCAACTCACGTCGGATCAGCCTTTCGGGTCGGTGACCTGGCGGGCGCGGCACTGGCGGGCGCAGGCAGCGAGCGCGACAGGGTCACATTGGTAAGTGAGGACTCACATCGCGAAGCCACGGCGTCGGCGGGACGACGGCAAACTAGGTTCCTAGGACGCTTTAGACGACGTGTGGGCGGGCGCGGCGTGGAGCAATCAGCGGCGACGTGTGGGCGGGCGCGGCGTGGAGCAATCAGCGGCAATGAGGGGCAACGCGGTGACTGCCGCCGCGACCGACGAAGAGGGCAAGCCAACGGTCGGTGCAGGTGGTCGTCCGGCGGGGTCAGCGGGAGAGCGATGCTGACTGCGGTGGAGGGTGAGTGCCCCCGCGACCGGCGCAGAGGACAGGTGGGCGGTCGGTGCGGGTTGGTCGTCCCGGCGGGGTCAGCGGGGGAGCGGGGCTGTCTGCGGCGGAGGCAGAACACCGGCGTCGATGGCGTCCAGTACGCGGGTGGCTCCGCCCGCGGCGGCGGCGCTCGAGTCGAGGGCTGAGGCGACCAGACGGGTGCCGCCGCAGTTGGCGGCGATCGAGCGGGATTCCAGTTCGGCCGTGGCCGGTGGGATGAGCCACGGTGACAGAACAGTGAAGTAGCCGCCGAGGGCCACGCAAGCCGGGTTTATCAGGTTCGTCAGCAGCGATATTGCGTGGCCCAGGTGGCGGCCCACGTCGGTGAGGGCGGTCAGCACCTGGGGGTCCTCGGCCTTGGCCAGGCGATGGATCTCGTCGACGTGGGGGCCGAACTCCGACGGGGACAGGGCGGTTTCGATGCCGACATCCGGCAGCGCGGCCCGGATCAGGGCGCCCAGGCCGGCGTACGCCTCCAGGCAGCCCCGCCGCCCGCAGGTGCACAGCGGGCCGGCGGGGTCGAGGGGCAGGTGGCCGAACTCGCCGGCGAAACCGCGGGCGCCGCGCAGGGGACGGCCGTCGCAGATGATGCCCGCGCCCAGGCTGGCGCCGCCGGTCAGGTAGACCAGGTCCGGGGTGAAGGACAGGCGTTGTTCGGCCAGGACGGCCAGGTTGGCGTCGTTTTCGACCAGCAGGGGGTAGGCCGGTTCACCCAGGGCCGCGGTCAGGGATTTGCGCAGGTCGACCTGGTGCCAGCCCAGGCCCGCGGCCAGTTCGACGACCCCGTCCGCGTCGACCAGGCCGGGGACGGCGACGGTCAGGCCGAGCACCTGGCGGCCTTCGCGTTCCATCTTTGACACCGCGCGGCGGGCCAGGGCGGCCAGGGAGGCGATGGCTTGGCCGGGCTGGCCGGGGGTGCCGGTGAAGGCGCGGCGCCACGAGAGCAGACGCTCGCCGGCCAGGTCGAGGGCGACCGCGGTCAGGTAGTCCGTGTTGATTTCGAGGCCGACCGCCGCGTACGGGGAGCCGTCGAGGACCAGCATCATGGCCGGGCGGCCGATCCGGTTTTCGGTCATGCCGACCTCGCGCACGAGGCGCCGCTCGATCAGGTCGGTCACCAGCGACGACACGGTGGCCTTGTTGAGGCCGGTCGTGGCCGCGATGTCGGCTCGTGAGCAGGGCGCATGCGTGCGGACGTGGCGCAGCACCACGGCGAGATTCGTCGCGCGGACATCGGCGAAGTCGGCCGGCTGCGGACCGCTGTCCCTAGTGATCACCAACGCCCCCAACCCACCCCCGCAGACTACGGCACCGGCCGGACCCGGGGCTTGTGGCCCCGCACTTAGTTCGTTTACCGTCCCAACTAAAGATTGCCACAGATGGAGCGGGACAGTGAATAATTTCGATAGACGGCGATTCCTCGGGCTGGCCGGTCTCGGTGCCCTCTCGGTGGCGAGCGGCGGTCTGCTCTCCGCCTGCGGCGACGCCAAGACGTCGAGCGGCCCCGGCACGACCACGCAGGATCAACTGCAGAAACTGCTGCCCGCGTACGTTCCCAGCGAGCTCGTGAAGGCCGACATCCCGAGCGTGATGGGCGCGAACGGGTTCTTCAGCAGCCCGGCGTTCCTCAAGTACCCCGACAACCCGGTGGCCACGACCTCCGGCGTACCGGGGAAGGGTGGCTCTTATACGACGATGACGCCGCTGTGGGGGGCCATCCCGTCGGCTAGCGGCAACTCGTACTACGACGCCGTCAACAAGGCCATCGGCGCAAACCTGAAGCTGCAGCCGGCCGACGGCAGCAACTACGACAAGGTGCTGCCGACGCTGTTCGCCGGGGACAAGCTGCCCGACTGGGTGCAGATCCCGAGCTGGAACATGGGCAACCTCGGCTTCGCGGACGCGGTCAACAAGTTCGCCGACCTGGGGCCGTACCTGGCCGGCGACGCGATCAAGGCGTACCCGAATCTGGCCGCCATTCCGACCAGCGCCTGGCAGTGCTGCATCTGGAACGGCAAGCTGTTCGGCCTGCCCGTCTACTACAGCGGCGCGACGATCGCGGGCACGATCTTCCACCGCAAGGACATCCTGGCCAAGGAGGGCATCAACCCCGACGACATCAAGACCCCGGAGGACCTGGCCGAGCTGGGCAAGCAGCTGACCAGCGCCGCGGCCGGGCGGTGGGCGTTCGACGACATCTTCGACGCGATCGGGCAGATCTACAAGTTCCCGGTCGATCCCAACCGGTGGGTCATCGACGACGCCGGCAAGATCATTCACCGGTACGAGACCCCGGGCATCATCGAGGCCCTGAACTGGTATCAGGCGCAGGCCAAGGCCGGTCACGTGCACCCGGACGCGCTGGCCGACAAGAGAGAGGACGCCAAGCAGCGGTTCTGGAGCGGCAAGGTCGCGATCACCGGCGACGGGCCGGGCGCGTGGAAGGGCGACGACGCCAAGAGCGGCAAGGCGGCCAACCCCTCGTACGACCGGCAGGCCTTCAAGCTGCTGTCGACCGACGGCAAGCCGCAGATCTGGATGAACCCCAGCGCCGGCATGTACAGCTTCCTCAACGCCAAGCTGAGCGGCGACCAGATCAAGGAGTGCCTGGCCATCGCGAACTACCTGGCCGCGCCGTACGGGTCGAAGGAATATCTGACCGTCAACTTCGGGGTCGAGGGCACCGACTACACGATGGTCGACGGCAACCCGGTGCTGACCGAGCGCGGCAGCAAGGAGGTCGCGACGACGTATCAGTTCCTGGTCACCCCGATCAGCCCGACCACCGTCATCGCCGGGCAGACCCAGGTGGTCAAGGACTACGCCGCGTGGGAGGCCGACATGGTCAAGTACGCGGCCAAGCCCGCCTTCTACGGCATGAACGTCACCGAGCCGGCCCAGTACGCGAACATCAACCAGCCGATGGTCGACCTGGTCAAGGACATCCGGTACGGCCGCAAGCCGGTCTCGGCGTTCCAGGAGGGGCTCAAGACCTGGAGGGCCCAGGGCGGCGACCAGCTCCGCGCCTTCTACGAGGACATCCGCAGCAAGTACGGCACGGGCCAGTGACCGCTCTTCACGACGCGCCACCGGCTTCTCTTCGCGCCCCGGAGGAGAAGCCGGTCAAGAAGAACCGGTTCCGCCGCGACCGCAGCCTGCTGCTCATGGTGGTCCCGGCGGTTGTGCTGCTGCTCGTCTTCAACTACGCGCCCATGTTCGGCACGGCGACGGCGTTCCAGCGTTACAGCATCTACGCCGGGTTCTGGCACAGCCCGTGGACCGGGCTCGAGACGTTCCGGCAGCTGTTCGCCGATCCGCTGTTCTGGAGCGCGCTCGGCAACACGCTCATGCTCAGCCTCGTCCAGCTGGTGCTGTTCTTCCCGGTGCCGATCGCGCTGGCCATGCTGCTGCATTCGATCATGAGCAACAAGATCCGTACGATCGTGCAGTCGGTCGTGTATCTCCCGCACTTCTTCTCGTGGGTGCTGGCCGTGACGATCTTCCAGCAGATGCTCGGCGGGGCCGGGGCGCTCAACCAGTTCCTGCGCCAGAACGGCATCGGCACCTGGGACGTGATGACCGACCCGGACACGTTCGCGCTGCTCGTGACCTCCCAGGTGATCTGGAAGGAGGCCGGCTGGGGCATCATCGTGTTCCTGGCCGCGCTGGCCGCCATCGACACCCAGCTCTACGAGGCGGCCGCCGCCGACGGGGCCGGCCGCTGGCGGCGCATGTGGCACATCACGCTGCCCGGCATCCGCGGCGTCATCGTGCTCATGCTCGTGCTGCGCCTGGGCAACGTGCTCACCGTCGGGTTCGAGCAGATGCTCATCCAGCGCGGCGCCGTCGGGCGGGACGCGGCCGAGGTGCTCGACACGTACGCGTACTTCTACGGCGTCGTGAACGCGAACTTCAGCCTGGGCGCCGCCGCGACCCTGTTCAAGGGCGTGCTGTCGCTGCTCTTCCTGCTGGCCGCCAACAAGATCGCGCACCTGTTGGGCGAGGACGGACTGTATCGGCGATGACTGTCGTGACCCCCCTGGCGGACCCCAGCCGCCGCAACCGCAACCGGCCCAACTGGGAGGAGCCGCCGACCGCGGCCGGGCAGACCGGCAAGGGCGTCGTGCTCGCGATCGTCGTGGCCGTCGTCCTCATCCCGCTCTGGATGGTAGTGCTGACCAGCCTGTCCACCCAGACCGCGGTCAACAAGGCCGGCGGCATGGTGCTCGTGCCCGACGGGCTCACCCTGGCCGCGTACAAGCAGATCTTCACCAACCAGCTCGTGATGCATTCGCTGCTGGTGAGCCTCGGCATCACGATCGTCGGCACGGTCATCTCGATGGTGGTGACGATCCTGTGCGCGTACGGGTTGTCCCGGCACGGCTCGTACGGGCATCGGCTGATCCTGATGGTCCTGGTGATCACCATGTTCTTCAGCGGCGGCCTGATCCCGACGTTCCTGGTCGTCTCGGCGCTCGGCGGCTACGACAGCTACTGGTCGATGATCCTGCCCACCGCCGTCAGCGTCTTCAACATCCTGGTCGTACGGGCGTTCTTCTCGGCCACGTCGCAGGAGCTGATCGACGCGGCCGCCATCGACGGGGCCGGCCACTGGCGTACGTTGTGGTCGGTCGTGCTGCCGACCTCGCGCGCGGTCACCGCCGTGGTCGCGCTGTTCTACGCCGTCGGCTACTGGAACACGTTCTTCAACGCGTTGCTGTTCCTGCCCGACAACCAGAAGTGGCCGCTGCAGATGGTCATCTACACGTACACGCTGCAGGGCAACGCGATGCCGGGCAGCGGGCAGAACACGACGGGCCAGTATTTCGGCACCCAGGAGATCACGCCGCTGGCGATCCAGATGGCCGTGGTGACGTTGACGCTGGTGCCGATCCTGCTCGTCTATCCGTTCGTGCAGCGGCACTTCACCAAGGGCGTGCTGCTCGGGGCGATCAAGGGATGATCTTCTTCGGCGGGGACTACAACCCGGAGCAGTGGCCGCCGCCGGTGTGGCGGGAGGACGTCGCGCTGATGCGGTCGGCGGGGGTGAACCTCGTGACCGTCGGCGTGTTCTCGTGGTCGCGGTTGCAACCGTCCCCGGGCGATTTCGACTTCGGCTGGCTCGACGAGGTGCTGGATCTGTTGCACGACAACGGGATCGGGGTGTGCCTGGCCACGCCGACCGCGTCGCCGCCGCCGTGGTTCACGCGGGCGCATCCCGACGCCATGCCGGTGACTCGGGACGGGGTGCGGCTCACGCACGGCTCGCGCGACACGTACTGCGTCAACGCGCCCGCCTATCAGGAGGCCTCGCAACGGATCGCGGGTGCGCTGGCCGAGCGCTACGGCGGGCATCCGGCGCTGCGGTTGTGGCACGTGCACAACGAATACGGCACGACCTGCTACTGCGACCATTGCGCGCTCGGCTTCCGGCGGTGGCTTTCCCGGACGTACGGGGAAACCGGCGTCTTGAACGAGGTGTGGAGCGCGGACTTCTGGTCGCAGCGGTACGGCGGCTTCGACGAGGTGCTGCCGCCGCGCGCGACCCAATATCTGAGCAACCCCGCCCACGTGCTGGACTATCGCCGGTTCGTGTCGGACGCGATGCTCGCGCACTACGTGGCCCAGCGCGACCTGCTGCGGCCGTCGGGTGTGCCGGTGACGACGAACTTCGTGCTGGGCGGCTGGGTGCCGGTCGATCATGCCCGCTGGGCGCGCGAGGTCGACGTGGTGGCCGTCGACGACTACCCGGCCTCGCTGGACGATCACCTGTCGGAGCGGGCGTTCGTGGCTGACCTGGCCCGGGGCTGGGCGGGCGGCGAGCCGTGGATTCTCATGGAGCATGCGCCCGGCGCGGTCCGGGAGGCCGACGGTGTCACCCGGGTCATGCCGCCAGGGCAGGCGAGCGCGGCGGCCTCGGCCTACCTTGACGGTGGGGCCAGCGGGGTCATGTATTTCCAGTGGCGGGCCGGGCGGGGCGGGGCCGAGCAGTGGCATCCGGCGATGGTGCCGCTGCTGTCCGAGCTGGCCCCGATCGGCGAGGCGCTTTCCACCCGTACGCCGGTGCGGGTCGACGCCACGCGCGCGCTGATCTATGACGAGCAGTCGATGTGGGCCTGGCAGTCTCCGCATCTGCCGACGCCGTTCGTGGACTACACCGGCACCGCGCGGCGCTGGCATCGCGCGATGGGGTCGCCGGTCGACGTCGTGCCGGTCGGGGCTTCGCTGGACGCGTACACGCTGGTGGTGGCGCCCTTGCTGCATCTCGTGTCGGGGGCGGAGCACAAGGCGCTGCGGTCGT
The DNA here is from genome assembly GCF_016785085.1 of Paractinoplanes lichenicola. Classification (GTDB taxonomy): domain Bacteria; phylum Actinomycetota; class Actinomycetes; order Mycobacteriales; family Micromonosporaceae; genus Actinoplanes; species Actinoplanes lichenicola. The sequence goes on along the minus strand of NZ_JAENHO010000017.1, from coordinate 114,009 downwards.
ACGTCTCGGACGGCGGGACGCTGGTCCTGACCTACGGGAGCGGGCTGACCGACGAGCACTGCCGGATGACGCCGGGGGCGTTCGACGACCTCGCGGGCGTACGGGTGGTGCGTCATCGGCCGGGGGAGCGTGGCGTGTGGCTGGACGAGATCGAGCCGGTGAACGCGGCCGTGGTGCTGAGCGCTGAGGGGCGTCCGCTGGTGACCGAGCATCGCTACGGACGGGGACTGGTGCGCTATGTAGCGGCCGATCTCGAGGACCTCACCCGCTGGGCAAGATCATGAGCTACACAACTCCTACTGATAACCCGCCCGCCTTGGGGGACCCCCACCCTAAAGGCCCTGGCAAATCAACGGCCCTAGTTTTCCACATTGCTCTCGGTGACCGGGGCGGTTGTCCACAGGCGGGTGCCGCGGTTGCTTTCGCTGACCGGGGCGGTTGTCCACAGGCGCGTGTCGCGTTTGCTTTCGCTGACCGGGGCGGTTGTTCACAGGCGGGTGTCGCGTGGCCGAGATGATGGCGGACGCGTGCACGACCCTGCGGTATCGCACCCCCGCGGCCGAGTGGACCGACGCGCTGCCCCTGGGCAACGGGCGGTTCGGGGCGATGTGCTTCGGCGGGGTGGGGGAGGACCGCTTCCAGCTCAACGAGAACACGTGCTGGAGCGGGACGCCCGACAGCGCGTACGGAAAACGCCGGGTCACCGACGGGCCGCGGCTGCTCGAAGCGGCCCGGGCGGCGCTGGACCGGGGGGACGTGCGGGCGGCCGAGGAGTGCCTGCGCGGGCTGCAGGGCGGCAACAGCCAGGCGTTCCAGCCGCTGGCCGACCTGTGGATCACCCAGCCGGTCGACGAGGCACCGACGGTTTATCAACGGCATCTGGACATGCGCTCGGCGGTGGCGTCGCATACGTTCAGCGGGCCGGGCGGGCGGGTCAGCCAGGAGGCGTGGATCGGGCCGCAGGCCCTGGTGATCCGGCGGCGGCTGCAGAACCCGTCCCGGCTGCGGGTACGCCTCACGTCACCCCATCCGACGGCGTCCGTGGGTGGGCCGGGGCTGATCATGACCGTACGGATGCCCTCGGACGTGCCCGCGGGATCGGACCAGGTCGCGTACGGGCCGGGCTCGGTCACCGCCATGGTCGGGCTGCGCGTGCTCGGCGCGGAACAAGTAGATGGGGACGAGTTGGTCGTCGACGCCAGGGACGAAATGGTCCTAGTCCTCGCGGCGGTCACCGACTACGTGGACCCGTTCACGCCACCGCACGGGCCGATCGCGGAGCAGTTGCGCGCGCGCCTCGACGACGTGACGGCGGTGCTGCGGCAGAAGGACGGCTACACCACCCTGCGGGCCGCGCACGAGCGGGAGCATCGGCGGTTGTTCGCGCGCTCCGGCGTACGGCTGGGACCGCCGGAGGCCGTGGCCCGGCTCGACACCGCCGACCGCCTGCGCGCGCATGCCGCCGGCGACCCGGACCCCGCCCTGGCCGCCCTGCAGTTCCAGTACGGCCGCTACCTGCTGATCGCCTCGTCGCGTCCGGGTGGGCTGCCCGCCGGTCTGCAGGGCCTCTGGAACGACATGGTCCGGCCGCCCTGGAACGCCAACTACACCACCAACATCAACCTCGAGATGAACTACTGGCCGGCCCTGGTCACCAACCTGGCCGAGTGCCACCGGCCGCTGCTCGATTGGCTGACCCATGCCTCCGTACGGGGTGAGGAGACCGCCCGCACCCTGTACGGCCTGCCGGGCTGGACGCTGCACCACAACTCCGACGCCTGGTGCTTCGCGCAGCCGGCCGGGGTCGGCCAGGACGAGGCCCGCTGGTCGTTCTGGCCCCTCGCGGCGGCGTGGCTGGTCCGGCACGCGCGCGAGCACCACGACTACACCGGTGACGCGTCCTATCTGCCGCTGCTGGACGGCGCGGCCGAGTTCTGCCGGGCCTGGCTGCGGGAGATGCCGGACGGCACCCTGGGCACCTCGCCGTCGACCTCGCCCGAGAACGAATACCTGGCGCCGGACGGCCGGCCCACCGGCGTAGGTGTCTCCTCGACCGCCGACCTGGTGCTGATCCGGGCGCTGCTGCCCGACCTTCCCGTCCCGGGCGAGCGGGTCGGCGCCGACGGCCGGCTCGCCGAGTGGTCGGCCGACGTCACCGACGCCGAACCCGGGCACCGGCACACCTCGCACCTGGTCGGGCTCTTCCCGGGCTGCTCGATCGACCCCGACGACACCCCGGACCTGGCCGCCGCGGCCCGCCGTACGCTCGACGCCCGCGGCCTCGAGTCGACCGGCTGGGCCCTCGCGTGGCGGATCGCCCTGCGGGCCCGGCTGCGCGACGCCGACGACGCGTTCGCCGCGGTGCAACGGTTCCTGCGCCCGGCCGGGACCAGCGCGGGCGTCTATCAAAATCTGTTCTGCGCCCACCCGCCGTTCCAGATCGACGGCAATCTCGGATTCACGGCCGGCGTCGCCGAGATGCTTCTGCAATCGCACCGCGACGAGATTCACCTGCTGCCGTGCCTACCCACCGAATGGACCGAGGGCGCCTTCGCCGGTCTGCGCGCCCGCGGCGGTGTCACCGTCGACGCTACGTGGTCGAAGGGCGTGCCGACCGAGGTGTGCCTGGTCAGCGACCGGGATCAGGCAGTGTCGGTGCGTTTCGGCGAGCGCCGCACCGAGGTGAAACTGCGGGCCGGCACCCCGCACCGGTTCCAGCCGGACTAATTAGTCCGATCGGCCAGAAACGGCGTGGAGATCGTTCGCGGGCCGGATACCCCGATACCGTCCGCGGGTTCGGTCCGCTCTATTCGAGGCAAATGCGTGACACATTCAGACTTACCCGCGATCGAGATCACCTTCTCGTCGGACGAGTCCCCCGAGACCGTCGAGCGCAACACCCGCGTCGTCAAGCGCGACTTGCGTGACCGCATTTCTGCGCACGGGGGCCGGGTCGTCGCCACCCCGCAGCCGGGCCCGCCGGCCCCGCGGTCGGCCGGCGTCGCCACGATCGGGTCGGTGCTGGCCTCCGTGCCCGTCGCCGTGCAGGCCGTGGCCGAGATGGTCAAGGTGCTCAACGCCTGGGTCGCCGGCCGGGCCGAGCGCCGGGTCTGCCTGAGCCTGCCCGACGGCACCTCGCTCGACATGGTCGACGGCACCGCAACGAGCGAGGCCGCCCTGGTCACGACCGTCTTCGAGCGCCTGTCGGCGTAGGGCGGGATCGACAAGCGGGCCGTGGGCGCAGTATCCCTAGGCGTATGCGTATTGACGCCCATCACCACGTCTGGGATCTGGCGGTGCGGGACCAGCCGTGGACCGCGGGGCTGCCGCGGCTGCGGCGGACGTTCACGTACGGGGATCTGACGGCCGATCTCGACCGGCACGGCATCGACGGCACGATCCTGGTGCAGACGGTGACCGTGGCCGCCGAGACGCCCGAGATGCTGGCCCTGGCCCGCGCCACCCCGCGCATCGTGGGCGTCGTCGGCTGGACCGACCTGACCGCCCCGGACGTCGCCGAGCGGATCCCGCGGGACTCGCGGCTGGTCGGCCTGCGCCACCAGGTGCAGTCCGAGCCCGACCCCGGGTGGCTGCTGCGGCCCGACGTGCAGCGCGGGCTGGCCGCTGTGGCCGCGGCCAACCTCTCGTACGACCTCGTGGTGACCGCCGATCAGCTGCCGGCCGTCGCCGCGGCAGTCGAACGGCTGCCGCAGGTGCGGTTCGTGCTCGACCACGCGGGCAAGCCCCCGATCGCCGCCGGTCGGCTCGACCCGTGGCGCGCCCACCTGGCCGCGATCGCCAAGCATCCCAATGTGGCGTGCAAACTGTCGGGCCTGGTCACCGAGGCCGGCCCCGACCTCGACACCGTTTCCCCGTACGCCGCCCAGGTGCTCGACACGTTCGGCCCGGCGCGCGTGATGTTCGGCTCCGACTGGCCCGTCCTGCTGCTGCGCACCGACTACGACACCGTGATCGGCCAGGCCGAACAGGCCACCGCCGGGCTGAGCACGACCGAGCGGGCCGATGTGTTCGGCGGGACGGCCGCCCGCTGGTACGGGCCGCTCTGGCTGCGCTGAGCTGTCACCGTCCGGCCGATGTGCCGGCGGCCTCGGCGGTCGCAGGATGATCGGATGGAAGCGGATGTCGTAGTGGTCGGCGCCGGGCACAACGGGCTCATCTGCGCCGCCTACCTGGCCCGGGCCGGGCTCGAGGTCGCCGTGCTCGAGGCGCGCCCGATCCCCGGCGGCAACACGGTGACCGAGGAGCTGACGCTGCCCGGCTTCGCCCACGACTCGTGCTCGTCGGCGCACGTGCTCATCCAGTCCAACCCGCTGCTGCAGGACGACGAGCTGGGCCTGCTGTCGACGTGGGGCCTGCGCTACGAGCACACCGACCCCGCCGTGGTGCTGCCCCGCGCCGACGGCGACACACTCGTCATGCACCGAGACCTCGACGCGACCGCCGACGAGCTCGCCCGCTACTCACCCGCCGACGCCACGGCGTTCCGCGACCTGATCGGCGAGTGGACGACCGGGCTCGCTGCGGTGCACGGCCGCTGGTCGTCCGGCTTCGACCTCGGCGACACGCCACCCGCGAAGGCGTACGCGGCGCTGCGCGCCCGATCCGCGTGGGACGTCGTGCACGAACGGTTCAGCCATCCCGCCGTACGGGACCTGATGGTGTGGTTGTCCCTGGCCACGATCCAGGACCCACGACGCGAAGGAACGGGGGTGCTGCCGTCGTCGATCGCCGCGGGCCGCCTGCGCTTCGGCTGGTCGACCCCGATCGGCGGCTCGGGCGCCTTGCCGGCCGCGCTGCTGCGCCTGCTCGAGGCCCACGGCGCCACCCTGCACACGACGGCCGAGGTCGACCATGTGGCCGTACGGGATGGCCGCGTCACCGGCGTCCGCACGTTCGACGGCCGTACGTTCACCGCCCGCCGCGCCGTCGTAATGAGCAGCAACGTCGCACGCCTGCCCGACATGCTCGACGAAGTGCCGACCGACCTGGCCGCCGCCAAGCAAGCCTGGCGCCCCGGCCTCAGCGTCTTCGCCGTGCACGCCGCCCTGCGCACCGACCTCGCATTCACCAACGGCCTGCACTCGGTCGCCGCCGGCCTCGGCGACACCGCCGGCATCGCCCGCCAGCTGGACGCCTTCTACCGCGGCGAAACCGACACGACCAACCCGTGGCTGCTCGTGGTCAACCAGAGCGTCGTGGACCGCACCCGCGCACCCGAGGGCGCAGGCACGTTCAAAATCCTGACGATCGCCCCCTGGACCCGAGCCGACGCCCGCCCATGGTCGAAGGCCAAAGCCGACTTCGGCGCCGACCTGATCGACTTGGTGCGCACCCGAGTGCCGACTCTGGACCCCATCTCGATACGCATGGAATCCCCCCACGACATAGCCGCCCACAACCCCCACAACGTCGGCGGCTCCTGCCACGGCGGCGAATTCCACCTGCCCACCGGCGAACGGCTCGTCGGCTGGCCGCACTACACAACGTCCATCCCCGGCCTCTTCCTGACCGGCTCGACCAGCCACCCAGGCGGAAGCGTGAGCGGCCGCCCCGGCCGCAACACCGCCAGAACAATCCTGTCCAAACTCGGCCTGAACCCGGCCACGGTAATGGGCCCGAGATAATCGCGCCGCTTTGCCAATCACTTTACTCACGGCGCCCACAAACCTCCGAGCCACTTTGCCACTCGCAGCCACCCGTAACCCGACTGTCAGTTTAACTTTTTCGACCGCGCCCACATAATGACAGATCGCAGTCAACCGGAGCCCGGCTGTCGGTTCGGCCGTTTTTCCGACCGCGCCCACATAATGACAGGTCACACTCAACCGGGGCCCGACTATCGGTTCGGCCGTTCTTTCGACCGCGCCCACAGAATGATGAGTTGCACCCACCCGCAGCCTGATTACGGCATCGAGTGCCACCTCAACCACAACCCGACAGCGACCACAGTAATTCATCAAAATGCAACGAGCGACGGCCAACGTCAAAACAGCAACCCCGAGCGGGTTTGTCCACCGACGCCCCGCAGCCTCAACCTCCGAGCTGCCAGCGACCGACCGCTGAGCTGCCTCGAAGTTGCCACGGGCCGGCGGGTGCCCGGCGTCCGAGTTGTCGGCGGCCGATGGCCGAACCACCTTCGAGCCGTCAGTGGCCGACGGGTGCATGACGTCTGAGCTGTCGGCGGCCGGCTGCCGAACTGCCTCCGAGTTACCAGCGACGGACGGCTGAACCGCCCCCAGGTTGTCAATGGCCGATGGGCGCGCAGCGTCCGAGCTGTCGGCGGCCGATGGCCGAACTGCGTCCGAGTTGTCGGCGGTCGACGGCCGAGCTGCGACGCTCAGTTCCTGAACTGGCGATCGATCCAGATCCCGCGCTCCTGCCATCGAGGAAGACGACGTCTTAGTCCGACTCGGAACGCTGAGGTCTTCGACTCTGATCGACAACGCTTCGCCACGGCTGTGCAAATACTTCAACTTCTCGGAATGCCGCCGGTATAAACCCCAAGCACGCCGCTGCGCATGCTCGCGCCGAAATTCGTCGCGGCTCGGCGAATAATTGCGCGCCTTGGTGCGATCACGCATAGCTGAGATCTCGGTCCGACCAAAGAGCGACAACTGGCGTTCCATACGACGATTATCCCGCACGTGCAGCCCGCAACAACAGCATTCGATCATGCCAATCGAACATTAGTACAAACGCGATCTGGCGCAGAACCTTGTTATTCATGGCTCGCGAAGGTGAGAGATAAATTGCCGATTGAGGGTGGGGTGGAGTGGGGCGAGGCAGGGCCGGAGGGCGGCGGAGGGGGTGAGGGCGGGGGTGGAGCGGGGCTAGGTAGGGCCGGAGGGCGCAAGCAAGCGCGACGGTGGGGCGGACCGGGCCGAGGGAGGGGCGGAGGGCGGCGAGGGGGTGACGACGAGGGTCAGGGAGGGGTGGCGAGGGGCGAAGAAAGGGGTGGCGAAGGACCGAGGGGAGAGGGAGGCGTCGACGGTAAGGACAACGGCGAAGGCAACGGCGCGGGAGGGGTGGACGGCGCGGCGAGGAAGGGGTGACGGCGAGGGACCGAGGGCGAGGAATGGGTGACGGCGAGGGAGCGGGCGAGGAGGAGTGAGGACGGGGAGGGTGAGGGTGCGGCGATGGCGAGAGACGCGGTGAGGGTGAGGGGAACGGCCGCGGCTCGGGCTACGGCAGCGGCGAGGGCGGCGTGACTGGGTCCCAGCGGTGGCGAGGCCGAAGCGGCGCCGACGTGGCGATGGCAACGGCGAAGGAGGGATGGAGGAGCGAGTGATCGCGAGCGGGGAGTGAGGAGGCGGCGTGGTCGAGAGGGCGGCGACGGTGGGCGGCTGAAGGGCGCGGGAGGGGTATCGGCGACGAAAGGGGAGGGCGGCAGTGGCGGTGTGGGCGAGGGAGGGGCGATGGGCGGGGCGGCGTTGACGGGGCGCGAGCGGGGCGAGGAAGTGGGTGATGGCGTCGGGTGTGTGGGGGTGGGGGACCGAAAACGTTTCGGTGGGGAGGAGGGGAGGGATGGCGTTGACATAGATGGGGCTGGATGTAAGCATCTCCGAAAAGGTTTTCGGCGTTTCTCCCCCTGCACGGCCGCGAGCCGGTCCGTGTTGCGCCTCCTCCGCCACCGAAGACCCATGGAGGTGCCGCGATGCCACGCCCCCGATTGGCCGTCGCGCTGTCCGCACTGCTCGCTGGAACGTTCCTGACTGTCCTGCCCGCCACCCCCGCCCTGGCGGCGCAGACCATCGGCTATCCCACGTTCACCGGGCCGGCCGTGCCGGTGCCGCCGGTGGGGATGAGTGCCGGCAACACCATGCAGGCGATCTATGACGCCGAGGCGGGTGGGACCGATTTCTGGATGGATCGGCTGCTGGCCCGGCCCGGCAATGACCCCGCCGGCACCTGGCTGATGAGCCGCGGCCGGGCCGTCTTCATGAAGACGCATACGCCGGGCGCGCTCGGGTTCGGCGGCACCGTGGCCTACTGGGAGAGCATCAGCGACCAGGCCGCGTTCACCGTCACCGCCGGCTCGGGCAGTTGGACCGAGCAGGTCGCTCAGCGCTGGCAGGCCCCCAGCCACTGGAAGAGTGTGCACACCAACGGTTCGCTGCGGATCAACCAGACGAAGTTCATCACCCAGAACGACGTCGCCGTGGCCAACCTGGCCATCACCAACACCGGCGCGGCCGCGCAGAGCGTCGCGCTCCGGGTGACCTCGCCCTACGCGACCACGGCAAGCGGCTCCGAGCTCACCGGGCAGCGGACGGTCAAGAACGGGCTCACCACGATCTCTCCGCGGCTGTCGGCCGACGGGTTCACCGCCGCCAACGGCGCGCTGACGAGATCGGTCACGATTGCCGCCGGCGCCACGGTCACCGTCAAGGCGCAGCTCGGATTCTTGGCGAACGAGATCCCGGAAGCAGCCACCGAGTACAACGCCATCAGAAACAACACGCCGCAGGGTGCTTTCGCCACCCACGTACGGGATTACAACCGCTGGTGGGCCGTCAACGTGCCCTACCTCGACGTGCCCGAGCCCGCCATCAAGAAGGAAATCTATTACCGCTGGTGGCTGATGCGGTTCAACCATCTCGACGCCAACATCCCCGGTCAGGATTTCCAGTTCCCGACCAGTGTCGAGGGCGCGCTCGGCTACAACAACGCCATCGTGCTCACGCAGCCGATGCACATCGATGACCTGAAGTATTTGCGCAACCCCGCCCTCTCGTACGGGCCCTGGTTGTCGGTCGGGCAGGTGTCGAAGGGTGGCAGGTTCGTCGACAACCCCGGCGACCCGGAGAACTGGTCGAACAGCTACACGCAATACATCGCCGAGGCCGCGTGGCGTAGCTACCAGATTCACGGCGGGCAACCGGCCATCGCCGCCAACCTCGCGAAGTATGCCGAGGGCGACGTCAAGGGTCAGCTCGCTTTCTACGACCACAACAACAACGGCCTGATCGAGTACGACTGGGGCGCGCTCACCGGCAACGACGCCGACGCGGTGTCGTTCCACTGGCGCGCGGGCAATCTGGACCGCGCCGAATCGGCGTACGTCTACAGCGGCGCCCTCGCGGCCGCGCAGGCGTACGCGGCCATCGGCAACACGGCCAAGGCGACCGAGATGCAGCAGATCGCCGACCGCATCAAGAGCGCCATCACCACGTACTTGTGGGATTCGACGAACAAGCTCATCAAGCACCGGCACGTGGCGACCAACGCCCTCGTGCCGTGGAAGGAAATCAACAACTATTACCCGTACGCCGTGGGCGCGATGCCCAACACGGACGAGTACCGCCAGGCGTTGCGGCTGTTCGCCGACCCCGCCGACTACCCGATCTTCCCGTTCTTCACCGCCAACCAGCGCGACAAGGCCGAGGCGGCCGCGGCCGGGCAGCCGGGCAGCAACAACTTCTCCACCATCAACTCGACCGTGCAATTCCGCTTGTATTCGTCCGTGCTGCGCAACTATCCGAACCAGTGGATGAGCGCCGAGGACTACAAGAAGCTGCTCTATTGGAACACCTGGGCGCAGTACGTCGGCGGCAACACCCAATGGCCCGACGCCAACGAGTTCTGGGCCAATTGGAACGCCTCGGCCAAGACGATCGACTACCGCTCCTGGATCCACCACAACATCCTCGGCAGCAGCAACTGGACCGTCATCGAGGACGTGATGGGCCTGCGGCCGCGCAACGACAAGCAGGTCGAGCTGAGCCCGATCGGCATCGGCTGGTCGCATTTCGCGGCCAACAACCTGCGCTACCGCAACGCCGATTTGAGCATCGTGTGGGACGACCCGGCCGACGGCGTGGTCCGTTACAACGGCATCCCGCAGGGCTACTCGATCTTCGTCAACGGCACCCGGGTCGCCACCGTCGACCGGCTCGTCCGGTTCGTGTGGAACCCGGACACCGGCGCGGTCACGTTCCCGTCCACCGCCGGCACGGTTCTTTACAGCCAGCCGTACGGGGGTCTGCAGGCACCCGCCGCGGTCACCCAGGGCAGCGCGCAAATGGTCGACATGTTCAACAAGGCCGGCGTCGACCTGACCGCCAACCTGCCCAACTACGCGCAAGGTGTGGCGACCACGGCTTCGTACACCGCGAGCGGCACCTCGGGCGCGGCCGCGGTCGACGGCTTCCCGATCAACGAGCCGCTGTGGGGAACGTACGGGTCGCCCAATGCCACCGACTGGCTCGAGCTCAACCTCGGGCAGGCCCGCACGCTCGACGAGGTGCGGTTGTGGTTCCGCAACGACCGGGCGGCCAACCGCTATCGGCAGCCCGCGTCGTATCAGATCCAATACCTCAACGGCAGTACGTGGACCACCGTCGCCGCCGCGGTCAAGACGCCGGCCACCCCGCAGGCGAACTACAACGTCGTCCGCTTCGGCCCGGTCAGCACGACCCGGTTGCGGGTGCAGGTCACGCACGCCTCGGGCTTCAAGACCGGCCTGACCGAGATCAAGGCGTACGACCGATGAGGCGCCGGACGCTCCTCGCCGGATCCGTGGCCGTCGCAGGGGTCTCAGCCCTGGCGCCGGAACGGGCCATGGCGGCCGCCCGCCCGGACATCGGCGTCTCGGCGTACGCGTTCCCGCTCTCGGCCGTGCGCCTGCTGCCCAGCCCGTTCACCGAGAACGCCGCCCGCACCCAGTCCTACCTGCTGTTCCTCGACAACGACCGGCTGCTGCACACGTTCCGCCTCAACGCGGGCCTGCCGTCGACGGCGACCGCGTGCGGCGGCTGGGAATCGCCCACCACCGAACTGCGCGGGCATTCCACCGGTCACCTGCTCTCGGCGCTCGCTCAGGCGTACGCGAGCACGGGCGACACCGCGTACAGGGTCAAGGGTGAGCAAATCGTGGCGGTGCTCGCCCAGTGCCAGACGCGTCTGGGCAACGGCTATCTGAGCGCCTTTCCGGAGAGCTTCATCGATCGGGTCGAGGCGCGGCAGAGCGTGTGGGCGCCCTACTACACGCTCCACAAGATCATGGCCGGGCTGCTCGACATGCACCTGATCGCGGGCACCGCGCAGGCGCTGACCGTGCTGCTGGGCATGGCGGCGTGGGTCAAGGCCCGCAACGACCGGCTCACGCTCGCGCAGCGGCAGAACATGCTCGACACCGAGTTCGGCGGCATGAACGAGGTGCTGACCAACCTCTACCAGCTCACCGGCGACCCCGCCCACCTGGCCGCGGCGCAGCACTTCGACCACGCCGAGATCTTCGACCCGCTCGCCGCCGGGCAGGACAACCTGAACAACTATCACGCCAACACGCAGATCCCGAAGGTGCTCGGCGCCATCCGGGAGTTCCACGCCACCGGGGTCACGCGGTATCGCGACATCGCCGTGAACTTCTGGGACATCGTGACCCGGCACCACACGTACGCGATCGGGGGGAACTCGAACGGCGAGTATTTCAAGGCGCCGGACCGGATCGCGAGCGAGCTGTCGGACACCACGGCCGAATGCTGCAACACGCACAACATGCTCAAGCTGACCCGGCAGCTGTTCCTGACCGACCCGGCGCGCGCCGACTATCTCGACTACTACGAGGGTGCGCTCTACAACCACATCCTGGCGTCGCAGGATCCCAGCTCGGCGCACGGGTTCCAGTGCTATTACGTGCCGCTGCGGGCCGGCGGCCTCAAGACGTACAGCAATGACTACAACAGTTTCGTCTGCTGCCATGGCACCGGGATGGAGAGCAACACGAAGTACGGCGACACCGTCTACTTCCACGACGGCGGCAGCACGCTCTACGTCAACCTGTTCATCCCGTCCGTGCTGACCTGGGGTGCGTACACGATCCGGCAGGAGACCACGTTCCCGGCCGCGGGCTCGACCCGGCTGACCGTGACGGGGGCCGGGACGTTCCAGATGCGCATCCGGATCCCGGCCTGGGCGGCGGGGGCGCAGATCCGGGTCAACGGCGGGGCGGCCACGTCACCACCGGCGGGCGCCTACGCTTCCCTCAGCCGTACGTGGGTCACCGGTGACGTGGTGGACGTGACGCTGCCGATGACTGTGCGCCGGGAGGCCGCGAACGACAACAGCACCGTCCAGGCCGTGAAGTTCGGGCCGCTGGTGCTGGCCGGGCTGTTCGGCAGCTCGAACCTGAGTGCGCTGCCGGTGCTCGATCCGGCCACGCTGACTCCCACGTCGGCCGGAAGTGTGGCGCTGCAACCGTTCTACAAGGTGCACGGGCAGCGGTACAGCGTCTACTGGTCGGTGACCGGGTCGCCGCTCACCGCCCACTATCCGTTCGACGGGTCGCCGGCGGATGTGAGCGGCAACGAGCGCACGGCCACGGTTTACGGCGCCGGGTACGGCTCCGGGCGTACGGGGAACGCTTTGGCTCTGGACGGCAGCGCGGGCTATGCGGCGTTGCCGAACGGGATCCTGGCCGCCGCCACGAACTTCACGATCGCGCTGTGGGTACGCCTCGACACCGTCACCACGTGGAGCCGGCTCGTCGACTTCGGGACGGGAACGGGCGCGTACCTGTTCCTGACGCCGCGGTCGAGCGCGGGCACCCTGCGGTTCGCCATCACCACCGGCGGATCCGGGGCCGAGCAACGCATCGACGGTCCCGCCGCCTTGACCGCCGGGGCCTGGACGCACGTGGCCGTGACCCGCAACGGCAACCTGGGCGTGCTCCATGTCAACGGTGTCGCGGTGGCGCAGAACCCGGCCCTGACCGTGGGGCCCGCCGCGCTCGGCAGCACCACGCGCAACTATCTCGGCCGTTCCCAGTACGCCGATCCCTACCTCGACGGCGCGCTCGACAATGTGCGGCTCTATGCCCGTGCGCTGTCCGCCGCCGAAGTGAGCACCCTCTACACGAGCGGTTCGTGAGGAGTCCCCATGCGTCTGTCCCGTTCACTCGCGGCGGCTGTCCTTCTGCTGACGCTCCTCATTCCCGGCCGGGCCGCGGCCGTGTTCGGCAGTACGATCACCAACACTGGCACCGGCAACTGCGTCACCGTGCCCGGAGGCGCCACGACGGCCGGGCTGCAACTCACCCAGGCCACCTGCGCACAATCGTTCACTTTCACGCAGGCCGGCGACACCTACACGATCGGCACCCCGACCGGCAATTGCGTCGACGTCAACGGAGGGAGCACGGCCGACAACGCCACGATCATCCAGTGGCCGTGCAACAACGGGAACAATCAGCGCTTCCAGCTGCGGCCGGTGGCGACCGGAACGTTCCAGCTGGCGGCCCTGCACTCGGGCAAATGCATCGCCGCCAACGGCACCGCGGCCGGGCTCGTCCAGCTGCCGTGCAGCACGGCCGCAGCCCGGGTCTGGCGGGTCAACGGTGTCACGGCCCCGGCCAAGACGTTCACCAACCCGCTCAAGGCGCAGGGCCCGGACCCGTGGCTGACCTACCACAACGGCTTCTACTACCTGGCCACGACCACATGGAACCGCACAATCACGATGCGCAAGTCGGCCACCCTGGGCGGGCTGGCCACCGCCACCGATCAGGTGATCTTCACCCTGACCCGGCCCAACGGCGCGGGCACGATGTGGGCGCCCGAGTTCCACCTGATCAACGGCCGCTGGTACTTCTACTACACGGCCGGGCAGGAGCCCTACAACCTCGGCACGCAACGCATCCACGTGCTCGAGTCCTCGGGCACCGACCCCATGGGCCCGTACGCGTTCAAGGCCGACCTGCTCGACCCGGCGGCGGACAACACGTGGGAGCTGGACCCGAGCATTCTGCAGCTGAACGGCAAGCTGTATCTGCTCGGGACGTACTACAACGGGTCGCAGCCCAACTTCATTCGTGAGCTGTCCAACCCGTGGACCGCGGCGGGCAGCCGGCGGGTGCTGTCCACTCCCACGTACGGGTGGGAGACCGTCGGCGGGGCCGTCAACGAGGGCGCGGAAGTGCTGCAGCGCAACGGCAAGACGTTCATCGTGTTCTCGGCCTCGCACTGCTCCACGCCCGACTACAAGCTGGGCCTGCTCACCTACAACGGCGGCGACCCGCTCAACTCGTCGTCCTGGGTCAAGTCGTCCACCCCGGTCTTCCAGCGCAACAACGCGGCCGGCGTCTACGGCCCGGGGCACAACGGCTTCTTCAAGTCACCCGACGGCACCGAGGACTGGATCGTCTATCACGCCAGCACGAACCCGAACGGCAACTGCGACCTGAACCGCTCGACCCGGGCCCAGAAGTTCACGTGGAACGCCGACGGCACCCCGAACTTCGGCTCCCCGGTCGGCTTGGGGGTGACCCTGACCGCGCCGTCCGGCGAGTAGCGCCCCCGGCGCTCAGGCCAGCAGCAAGACAGCGCTCGCCACGAGCATCCCGATCCCGGCGACGGCCGTGCCGATGATGACGGGCCATCCGGTCAGCAGCCCCGGCCGCTTCCTGGCGGCCGGGGCCGGGCTGACCGGCACCGCGGCCGCCCCGGCGACGAAGCGGATGACTTCGCGGCGTGGCGGCGCGCCGGTCGGGTGGCGCAGCACGGCCTCGAGACCGTCGCGGGCCCGCGCGGCCGTCCACCGGGCCACCGGGTCGCGGGTCAGCAGCCCGGCGATGACCTCGTGCACCGGCCCGGGCCGGTGCGGCGGGTCCGGCTCGTCGATCTGCGCCGCGAGCAGCGTCCCGGCCGGGGTGGGCCGGTCGAACGGCGGCCGCCCCTCGACCGTGGCGTACAGGGTCGCGCCCAGCGACCACAGATCCGTCGCCGGGCCCGCCACGCCGCGGCCGGCCCGCTCGGGGGCGAGAAACGCCGGCGTGCCCACCAGCGTGCCGGTCGGGTCGGTGCCGATCGTGGCGATCCCGAAGTCGGTCAGCACGACCCGGCCGTCCGGGGCCAGCAGCACATTGCGCGGCTTGACGTCGTGGTGCAGGACGCCGGCGGCGTGGGCGGCCGACAGCGCGGCCAGCAGCGCCCGGCCGATCCGGGCCGCCTCGGCGTGCGCGACCGGGCCGTCCTGGGCGATCACCTCGTGCAGCGAGCGGCCCGGCACGAATTCCATGACGATCCACGAGCGGCCGGGCGTCCACACCACGTCGAAGACGCGGACGACGTTGGGGTGGTCGAGCCGGGCCGCCGAGCGGGCCTCGCGGACCGTGAGCCGGTGCGCCTCGGCCTCGTCGCCGGGGGAGAGGCCGGGGCGGAGCACCTCCTTCACGGCCACCGTGCGGTCGAGCAGCTCGTCGTACGCGCGCCAGACCCGGCCCATGCCGCCGGTGCCGGCCAGGTCGGTCAGCCGGTAGCGCCCGGCCACCATCTCCCTCATGGCAATAGTTCGGAGTCGTGGATCCCGGGGCTTGGTCGACTTTTTATGCCACGAAAGTGTTAGTAACGGCGAGCACTGCACCAAATGTCCGTTATGCGTGATTCCATGATCTTGCAAAACGTCATGTCGAGAGGGGAAAAGAGCAATGAATCGCGTTACCCGTCTTCTCGCCATCGCCGGCCTCGGGCTGGGCACCGTCGCCGTCGGGGCCGTCCCGGCCCAGGCTGCGACCGGTTCCGCGCAGGGCGCCGGCCAGAGCTCCTCGGCGCAGACCCAGTCTCGCTGGGGCAACGACGAGGTCGTCGGCTACTTCCGCTCGCTGCGGGAGTGCGAGCGGGTCGGCCGCATCGGTGAGTTCCGGGACCGCTGGGACGACTACGACTGCGACCGGGTCGGTGGCGGCTGGGGTCGTGGCGCTTGGGTCCTGACGGTCGAGGAAGACGACTGGAACGGCCGCTGGGACAACCGCAACTGGTACGGCGGCTGGTACAACAGCTACCGCGGTGGCGACTTCCGCGGTGCGTGGTACCACTGGCGTCACCGCTGAACCTAGCGTAACCGGGGGCCGCGTCCGTAAGGGCGCGGCCCCTCCTTCATGGCCTCGATCGACGTGAACGTCTGCCGCAGGGTGGCCATGGCCCGGCTCGCCCGCGACTTCACGGTGCCGGTCGAGCAGCCCAGCTCGGCCGCGATCTCCTGTTCGGACAGGCCGGCCCAGTAGCGCAGCACCAGCACCACTCGCTGCGAGGCCGGCAACGAGCGCAGCGCGGCCAGCACCACCGCGGCGGTGTCGTGCTCGTCGTAGGCGTCGCCGGGAGTGGGCCGCTCGGGCGGGGCCGCCGCCGGGACCTCCCGCCGCCACAACCGGCGCCCGGCCCGCCACGCCGCCCGCACCATCACCCGCCGCGTGTACGCCTCCGGGTCGCCCTGCTCGTGCAGGCGCCGCCACGCCCGGAACGTCTTCACCAGCGCCTCCTGCGCCAAGTCCTCGCCGTGGCCGCGGTCGCCGGTCAGCAGGGTGCCGTACCGGGTCAGCGCCGGATAGCGGGACGAGACGAACTCGGCGAACCCGGGTGGCGTGTCCGTGCCGCTCATCGGACCTCGATCCCGAACAGCCGGGTCAGCTCGCGGACGGCTTTGTCGCTGAGCCGCACCCGGCCGCCCCGGTCCGAGAACGCCTCCTGGCAGTCCTTGTCGATGGTGAGGTAAACGACTGACGCGTTGCCCAGCAGCAGCAGCGCGGCCCGATCGCCGGGTTGCGAGCAGGCGTCCTCGCCGCTGACCGCCTTTCTCTGGTCGCGCAGGAGCGCCAACACTTCCGCGATGGTCGCCGGGTCCGTGATCTTGCCGTGGCTCGCGACGGTGAACTTCCCCGACGCTTCGGGCCGGGAGAACTCGGCGTAGGGCACGGAGTCGACCAGGTTGAGCCGCCCGGAACCGACGGGCTCCGTCCGGATCGTGCCGGCGATGGTCCGTGCCGCCGGGCCGTCCAGGTTGAACTCGAGGATCACCTTCGACCACGGCAGCACCATGGATGTGTGGCCGGTCTCAAAGGCGTCGCGCAGCAGGGCCGGCTCGCCGCCCGGCAGGGTGAGCAGCGGCAGCGGGGTCATGATGCCGCTCCCGCCGGGAAGATCTTCCAGCGAACCGACGGGGTACGCGAGGACTTTGGCCGTCGATACCCGAATCGAGGAACGGGCGCAGTCGTCCGACGTCTCCCCATAGATCAGAACTTGCCCGTCGCCCGCTCTGCCGCATGGCGAGTCGGAGCCCGGGGTAGCGACACGCCAGCCGTCCGGGACGGGCAGCCGCATCGCGCCGGCGACGACAACCCTGTCCACGACCCGGGGTGTCGGCGGCTCGACCGGAACCGAGCCGACTGGTGCCATCGGCCCGTTGGCGTCATGCCGGTTCAGGGCCAGCCCACCGGCGATTCCCGCCGCGGCGAGCACGCAGGCGACCGCCCCGGCCACCGCCTTACGGCGACGCGCGGCCCGGCGACGGCCCATGACGGCCGCCACCGGGTCGCGGGTGCCCGGTTCGATCCCGGCCACCGCGTGGTCCAGCAGCTCTCTGATGTGCTGTGTCATCGCGTTCCCCCGTAGCCGAGTGAACCTCCTCACCCGTCCAAAAGGCACCGGGGAGGCCAATGGTTCCGTCGGAACGCGAACTATTTCGGCGGGCCTGTCGAGGCGCGCACGACCAGCGACGGCGCGAGCAGCACCGAGCGCGGGTGGCGTTCCGGGTCGTCGAGGGTGTCGAGCAGCAGCCGGGCCGCCTCGCCGCCGATCTCGTAGTGGGGGATGGCCACCGTGGTCAGCGGCGGGCGCATCTTGTCGAGGAACGGCATCTCGTTGAAGCCGATCACGCTCATGTCGTCGGGGCAGGTCAGCCCGCGTTCGGCGAACACGTCGTAGCAGCCCAGCGCGATCAGGTCGTTGCCGGCCACGATCGCGGTGAACTCGGCGCCCGAGTCGAGCAGCTTGCGCAGCGCCTGGGCGCCCTCGGTCTCGCTCCAATACCTGCATTCGACGATCAGGGCCGGGTCGTCGGGCAGGCCGTTGTCGATCAGGGCGTGCCGGAACGCGCGGGCCCGGCTGACCCCGGTCGACGTCTGCTGCGGGCCGGCCAGGTGCGCGATGCGGGTGTGGCCGAGCGCGATTAGGTGGGCCACGGCCAGCGCGATTCCCGCGTCGTCGTCCGCGGCCACCGACGGCAGCTCGAGCCCGTCGACGCGGCGGTTCACGAGCACCATCCGTACGCCCTGCTGGTGCAGCCGGGTCAGCAGCGGGTGCTCGCGGCGGGCAGTCGCCACGATCAGCCCCTCCACCTGCCGGGAGCGCAGCGACTCGACCTGCGCCTCCTCGCGGCCGGGATCGTTGTCGGTGTTGACGATCCACGCGTTGTAGCCGGCCGGGGTCAGCACGTCCTCGATGCCCCGCACGATCGGCGGGAACAGCGGGTTGGTCAGGTCGGGGATGACCAGCCCGACCGTGCTGCTGCGGGCGGTCTTGAGGCTGCGCGCGATCGGGTTGGGCTGATAGCCGATCGACTCGGCGGCGCGCAGCACCTTGCGGGCGGTGTCCGCGTTGACCAGCGGGCGGGTCTGCGGGTTGAGCGCGCGGGAGGCGGTCGCGGGGTGCACCCCGGCCAGCTGCGCGACGTCGCGAAGCGTCGGGGCGGTCATCCGCACCACTTTAGGTTCTGTCACGCCGGCCTCCATCGTGCCCTGGCCACGGTGGCGAGCAGCCCGAGCGGGATCATGGCCAGACCCAGGCACCCGTACGCCACCCCGTAGTGCCCGGCCTCGGCCGGCCCCGCGATCAGCGCCGCCGAGACCGCGCTGCCCGCGAACAACGAGCCCGCGAAGCCGGACACGACCGTGGCCCGGGCCGCCGGCAGCACCTGGGTGGCCCACGTCTGCAGCGACGAGTGCATGGCCGCCCAGGCCAGCCCGATCAGCACCGCGACGGCGGCCGCCGCCCACACCTGCCGCGACAGGGCCGCCGCCGAGCAGGCGAGCACGGCCGAGGTCGCCCCGATGCCGATCAGCCGCCAGGCCGGCCAGCGCCGCGAGAGCGACCCGACCAGCCGCGCGAAGACGAGCACGGCCACGCCGTAGATCGCGGTGACCGCCCCGGCCAGGGCCGCGCTGACGCCGGTGGACTCGACCGCGGGCGGCAGCAACGTGAGCGCGCCGAGCAGGATCCCGCCCTCGATGAACGCGATCAGCAGCACCAGCAGCGCCCACCGCGACCGGAAGAGCCGGCCGAACTGGGCCAGGGGACCCTCGGCGGGCCGGTCGAGCACGGGTTCGGGCAGGCGCCGCAGCAGGAAGGCCAGCGTGAGCGCGCAGGCCGCCGAGACCAGGAACGCCGCGCGCCACCCGGCGAAGGCCGCCAGCACCCCGGCCCCGGCCGAGGCGAGGGCCGTGCCCAGCGCGACCCCGACCATCAGGTTGGTGATCTCGGTCTGCCGCCGGGGGCCGGGCACGGTGTCGCCCACGTAGATGAGGCTGGCCGGGACGGCCGCGCTGAACGCCGCCCCGGTCAGGGCCCGGGCCACGCCGAGCTGCCCGACGGTGGTCACGGCGGCCGAGCCGGCGGCGGCCACCCCGGCCGCGACGAGGGTCAGGCGCAGCGTGCGGACGCGGCCCAGCCGGTCCGAGACGACGCCCCAGACCGGTTGCATGAGCCCGTACGCGAGGAAGTAGACCCCGGCCGTCTGGACCACCGCCGACAGGGGCACCCCGAGCGCGCTCGCCATCACGATCAGCATGGGCGGCATGGCGAACCGGTCCATCGTGCTCACGAACGTGGTGGCCTGCAGCAGCCGTACGGGCCGGGTCACGCGAGCGCCAGCGCGGCGGCGAGCGGGTCGCCCTCCAGGGCCGGGCCGAAGCGGCGGCGCAACCCGACCAGCGTCTCCAGGGCGGGCCGGTCGATCCTGCCGTCGGGGACAAGGCCCTCGTCGGGGTCGCGCAGCCGGTGCAGATAGCGGACGGCGAGCGGCTCGGGCAGGCCCAGGGCCTCGGTGGCGGCCGCGACGACGAGGGCGTCGTGCTGCCCGGCGACGATCTCGGCGGCGGTCGTGGTGAGCGCGGTGGCCAGCCAGGCGACGTCGGCCGGGGCCAGCGCGGCCAGGACCGTGCCGAGGTAGGGGCCGCACACGGCGGTCGTGGTCTCGACCCTGGCGAACCCTGCCGCCTCGGCGTGCAGCTCATTGCCGGCATTGAGCATTGTCGCGTCGCAGTCGCCGGTGAGCAGGGCGGCCAGCCGGGTCGGTGTGGACCCGAGCGCGACGATCTCGTATTCGTCGCGAGCCAGGCCCAGGGACTCGGCCAGGGCGTACATGACGAAAGCGAAGCCGGAACCGGGCACGTCGACCGCGAACCGAGCGCCCCGTAGCGAGCCGCCGCGGGCGTAGAGGGCCAGCCCGAGCCCGCGGTCGATCGCGGCGAGCATCTCGATCGGAGCGTTGACGCCGAGCGGGTTGATCGGGCTGAACCTGTACGCCAGGACGTTGTCGGGGCTGGTCAGCACGGCGTCGTAGCCGCCGTCGAGCAGCGTGCGGAACTGGGCCGGCGAGGAAGGCACGAGCGTCTCGTCGACCTCGGTCTCGAGGCGGCCGAGGCGGCGGGTGACGCGCAGCAGGACTGACGGGGTGAACGAGCCGAGACGAAGTGGCGGCGCCATGGCACGAGTGAACCGCACTCGATTGCAGTCCGGCAAGAGCGGATCCACCAGAACCATTGACACTCGTGTAACACGGTGGTCATCATCACATCGCAAACGATTGCGGCCCGGCTCACCCCCTTCTGGAGGGCCCCGATGATCGATAAGTCAGTCTCCCGACGTTCCGTCCTTGCCGCCTCGCTCGCCGCCTCGCTCGCCGCCTCGCTCGCCCTCGGCCTCGGCGCGTGCGGTTCCCGGCCTTCCGAGAAGGCCGCCTCCGAAACCGACCAGCCCCTGGTCATCGGCGTCTCGCTGCCGTTGACCGGCGACTTCTCCCAGCCCGGCACCGAGGCCAAGCGCGGCTACGAGGTGTGGGCCGAGCAGATCAACAAGTCCGGCGGCCTGCTCGGCCGCCAGGTGCAGCTCAAGATCGTGGACGACGCCAGCAACCAGGACACGGTGGTCAGCGACTACACCAAGCTGATCACGCAGGACAAGGTGGACCTGCTGCTCGGCACGTTCTCGTCGCTGCTCAACTACGCCGCCTCGGCCGTCGCCGAGAAGAACGGCATGGTGTTCGTCGAGCCCGCCGGTGGCGCCCCGAACATGTTCACCCGCGGCTTCAAATACCTGTTCTTCGCGCAGCCGGCCACCGCGCCGCACCAGGCCGACGTCTTCGTCGACTGGATCAAGTCGCTGCCCGCGGACCAGCGGCCCAAGACGGCCGCCTACCCGATCCAGGACGACCCGTTCGCGGCGCCGGTCATCGAGAGCATGAAGGACCAGCTCGAGGCGCTCGGCGTGCAGACCGTCTACACCCAGACCTATCCCGCCGACACCACGAACTTCCAGCCGGTGGCCCAGCAGCTGGCGGCCAAGAAGCCCGACCTGGTCGCCCAGGGCGCGGTCTTCGAGGACGGGGTCGGCCTGGTCCGCTCGCTCAAGCAGCTCCAGTACAGCCCGAAGATCATGTTCCAGACGTCCGCGCCCAGCAACGCCGGGCAGTACAGCTCGGGTGTCGGCGTGGGCAGCACCGAGGGCGTGTTCTACACGGTGAGCTGGCATCAGGACGCCAAGACGCCCAAGAACTCCGATTTCGTCGCGGGCTACAAGGCGAAGTTCGAGAACGCCGACCCGGCCGAGGACGCGGCGGACGCGTACGCGGCGGCGGAGGTGCTGGCGGCCGGCGTGACCGCGGTCGGGGCCGTCGACCAGGACAAGATCCGCGACTGGCTGCACGCCAACGAGGTGACCACGATCCTGGGCCCGCTCAGCTGGGAGGCCACCGGCGAACCCAAGGGCAAGTTCCTGCTCGGCCAGTGGCAGGACGGCAAGGCGCAGGTCGTCGCGCCGGCCGAGGCGGCCACCGTGCAGAAGGTCGTACACCCCAAGCCCGACTGGAAGTGAGCGGCTCATGGCCCAGTTCGTCCAGGCGCTCGCGCTCGGTGTGCTGATCGGCGGCATCTACGCGCTGATGGCCGGCGGCCTGACGCTCATCTTCGGGGTGCTGCGGATCGTCAACATCGCGCAGGGAGCCTTCCTCATCCTGGTCGCGACGTTCACGTGGTGGCTGTGGCGGGCGACCGGGCTCGACCCGATCCTGGCCTCGGTGATCACCGCCCCGCTGATGTTCGGCGCCGGGTGGGTGCTCTACCGCTACGTGGTCGTCCGGATCCGGGGGCAGGCCGCCTCGATGTCGGTGCTGCTCACGTTCGGCATCGCGCTGGTCATCGAGGGCGTGCTGAACATCGTGACCGGCAACCGGTTCCGGTCGGCCACCCCGGCCTACTTCGAGCAGAGCTTCCGGATCGGCGACATCCTGCTGCCCAAAGCCCAGGTGTACGGGTTCCTGGCCGCGGTCGTCGTGCTGGGCGGGCTGTATCTGGTGCTCACCCGCACCTGGGCGGGCCGGGCCATCCGCGCCACCTCGCAGAACCCGTCGGCCGCGGCGCTGGTCGGCATCGGCGCGACGGCCACCGCCGCCCTGGCGTTCGCGCTCGGCAGCGCCAGCGCCGGGGTGGGCGGGTCGATCCTGTCGGTGCTCTACCCGTTCTTCCCGGCCTCGCACTACGACTGGATCTCGCGGCTGCTCGGCATCGTCGTGCTGGGCGGCATGGGCAGCCTGCCGGGCGCGCTCGCCGGTGCGCTGATCCTCGGTCTGGCCGAGACCTTGACGGCCACGTACGGGTCGTTGCAGTGGTCGACGCTGGTCTTCTACCTCGTGATCATGGCCGTCCTGCTCGTTCGTCCGCAGGGGTTGTTCGGCGCCCGGCTCAGGGAGGACGCGGCATGAGACGTTCTCATCTGATCGCGGGCATCGGCCTGCTCGCGCTGATCCTCTATCCGGTGATCAATCCGTGGCAGCCCTACCCGCAGGGCGTCATGCTGATCGCGTTCCTGCTCGCCATCCAGGCCACCAGTTGGAACATCATCTCCGGGTACGCCGGGTACATCTCCCTCGGGCACAGCATGTTCCTCGGCCTGGGGTCGTACACAGCGGCCATCATCGCCCTGCACACGGGAGTGAACCCGCTCTGGATGGCGCCCCTCGGCGGAGTGACCGCGGTGGTGATCGCCATCGTGTTCGGGTCGGTCGTGTTGCGTACGCGGGGGCATGCCTTTGTCATCATCACCATCGCACTGCTGCTCTCGGCCCAGATCGTCGCCACCAACTGGGACGGGCTGACCAACGGCTCCGACGGCATCACGCTCGAGCTGCCGTTCTGGAGCTCCGACTTCCAGAACATCCCGTTCTACTACGCGTTCCTGCTGCTGCTCGTGCTGACCGTGCTGTTCAGCGCGTGGATCGCCCGCACCAAGTTCGGCACCGGGCTGATCGCGATTCGCGAGGACGAGGGCAAGGCGGCGGCGATCGGCGTCAACACGACCGTGTTCAAGATCCTCGCGTACGGGGCCAGCAGCTTCTTCATCGGCGTGGCGGGCGGGGTCTACGCGTACTACCAGACGTTCCTCAACCCGGTCGGCGCGTTCGCCATCCTGGGCAGCGTCCTGATCGTGCTGTCCGCGCTGCTCGGCGGGCGTGGCTCGCTGTACGGGCCGGTGATCGGCGCGTTCATCGTCTCGCTGATCAACGAGGCCGCGACCGTCTACGGCGGCAGCACCCAGTCCCGCGTGCTGATCCTGGGGCTGATCCTGGTGGCGGTCGTGTTGTTCCTGCCGGCCGGGTTGCTGCCGACTGTGCAGGCGGCCTGGCGCAAGCGGCATCCCGTCGAGACCGAATACACCGACCAGACGGGGGCGCTGTCGCACCAGCCGGTGGCGATCGTTCGTGATCGGCTGCCGTCCGCGTCGTCTGGGCCGGCTGGGTCGCTTTCTTCGGCTGGGTCGCTTTCTTCGGCTGGGTCGCTTTCTTCGGCTGGGTCGCTTTCTTCGGCTGGGCCGCTGTCTTCGTCGGCGCCGCTTTCCTCGGCTGGACCGTTGTCTTCGTCGGCGCCTCTTCTCGAGGTGCGTGGGGTGACCAAGCGCTTCGGCGGGCTGGTGGCCGTGGACAACGCCGACCTGACTGTCGAGCGCGGATCGATCACGGCGTTGATCGGGCCCAACGGCTCGGGCAAGACGACCCTGTTCAACCTGATCACCGGGAACATGCCGCTCGACTCGGGCACGATCACGTTCAACGGCAAGCGGATCGACAAGCTGGCGCCCTGGACGCGCGGGCATCTCGGGCTGGGCCGCACGTTCCAGGTGACCCGGCTGTTCAAGGACATGACCGTGCTGCAGAACGTGGTGGCGCCGCTGCCCGACGGACGGTTGCGCACCATGTTCGCCGACGCGGTCAGCGGCGCCGAGGCGGCCCGGGCCCGTGACCTGCTCGGCATCGTCGGGCTGGCGCGCTTCGCCGACCAGCGGGCGGGCGATCTCTCGTACGGGCAACAGAAGTTGGTCGAACTTGCGCAAGTGCTCATGCTCTCGCCCGAGCTGATCCTGCTCGACGAGCCCGCCGGCGGGGTCAACCCGTCGCTGCTCGGGCGGCTGACCGGGGTGATCCGCGAGCTCAACCAGGCCGGGGTGACGTTCCTGGTCGTCGAGCACAACATTCCGCTCGTGCTCGACCTGTGCGATCCGGTGCACGTTTTTGCGCGCGGAACGTGCATCGCGTCGGGGCCGCCGGCCCTGATCCGTGAGGACCCCGTGGTGCTCGACGCGTACCTCGGCGACGACTGGAGGCCGCAGGATGCTCACGCTCAATGACGTCACGGCCGGCTACGGCAACGGCGGGAACGTGCTGCAGGGAGTCGACCTGCATTGCGCGGAACGAACAGTAACGTGCATCGTCGGGCCGAACGGGGCCGGCAAGTCCACGGTGCTCAAGGTGATCAGTGGGCTGCTGCGCTGCCGTACGGGGTCGATCTCCATGGGGGATGTGCCCCTGACCTCCCTGGCGCCCGACCGCATCCTGGCCCATGGGATCACTCAGGTGCCGCAGTCGCAGGCGCTGTTCCCCGGCATGTCGGTGCGCGACAACGTGATGCTCGGCGGCTACCTGATCCGGCGTGACCGCAAACTGCTCGCCGCTCGCTACGCGGCAGTGCTCGAACGCATCCCGATCGTGTCCGAACGCGCAAGTGACCACGCGGGCAACCTGTCGGGCGGGCAGCGCCGGATGGTCGAAATCGCGCGCTGCCTGATGCTCGACCCCAAGCTGCTGCTGCTCGACGAGCCGTCGCTGGGGCTCGACCCCCGCAGCCTGGCCGGGGTGGCCACGCTGATCAAATCACTGAACGACGGCGGCACGACAGTCCTGCTGGTCGAGCAGAACGTGCGGCTCGGGCTCGGCCTGGCCACCCACGGGGTGGTGATGGAGGGCGGCAAGGTGCGCCTCACCGGCACCGCCGCCGAGGTCCGCGACCACCCGGAGATGGCGTCCCTCTATCTCGGTGGCTCAGCCCCCGCCACGCCTGCTCCCGCCGGCCCCGCTTCAGTTTCCGCCGGGCCCGCTTCGGCCCCCGGCACGCCTGCTTCTGCTCCCGCCGGCCCCGGCTCGGCCCCCGCCACCCCCGCCACCCCCGCCACCCCCGGCTCGGCCTCCGCTTCGCCCACCGCAAAAGGAGTAAGCAATGCCTGACAACCTCACCGTCGGCTGGATCGGCGCGGGGCGGATGGGCGCCGCGATGGCGACTCGGCTGGCCCGCGCGGGACATCCGCCCGCCGTGTGGAACCGGACCCGCGCCAAGGCCGAGGCGACGACGGCCGCCGGTTGCTCCGTCGCCGACGAGATCGCCGACCTGCGCTCGAAGGACGTCGTGTTCACGATGGTCTCGACGACGGCCGATCTGGAGGAAGTGCTTCTGGGCGAGGGCGGCCTGCTCGCGGACCCCGCGGACGTGCCCGACGTGCTCGTCGACTGCTCGACTGTGTCCACCGAGTCGTCCGAGTTTGTGCGCGCCGAGTGTCTGCTGCGCGGGGTGGCCTTCCTGGCCGCCCCGGTCAGCGGCAACGGCAAGGTGGCGGCGGCGGGCAAGTTGTCGATCGCCGTGTCCGGGCCGCGCGACGTGTTCGATCGGGTGCGGCACCTGCTGAACAACATCGGGCGATCGGTGACGTACGTGGGGGAGGGCGACGTGGCCCGCCTCGTGAAGATCTGCCACAACCTGATGCTCGGCGTCGTCACCCAGAGCCTGGCCGAGATCACCGTGCTGGCCGAGAAGGGCGGCGTCTCCCGCGCGGCGTTCCTCGAGTTCCTCAACGACAGCGTGATGGGCTCGGTGTTCACCCGCTACAAGTCGCCCGCCTTCGTGCATCTCGACTACACGCCGACGTTCACGCCGCTGCTGCTGCGCAAGGATTTCGACCTCGGGCTGGCCGTCGGGCACGAGCTCGACGTGCCGATGCCGCTGGCCGCGCTGACCGCCCAGCTCGTGCAGCAGACCGTGTCGAGCGGGCGGGTCACCGAGGACTTCGCGATCCTGCTCGACCAGCAGGCCGCCGCCTCCGGAATGACGTTGAAACCCGAGGACACCCCGGTCGACGACGGCCTCGGCGGTGCCGCATGAGCCGCCCGATCGCCGCCCCCGGGCACATGGCGGTCGACTACGAGGAGCGGATCAACTTCGACCGGCTCCGCCGCTACCGGCTCGAACGCGCGCAGAAGGCCCTGGCCGGCTCGGAGTGCGGCGCGTTCCTGCTGTTCGACTTCTACAACATCCGCTACACCACCCAGACGTGGATCGGCGGGGCGCTGGGCGACAAGATGACCCGATACGCCCTGCTCACCCGCTCGGGCGGGCCGACCCTGTGGGACTTCGGCTCGGCCGCGCGGCACCACAAGCTGTACGCGCCGTGGCTCGACGAAGCCGACTGTCGCGCGGGGATGCTGGGGATGCGCGGCGCGATCGCCCCGTCGGCCGGGTTGATGGAATCCGCCGTACGGGAAATCAAGGGAATGCTCGAGGACGCCGGCCTGCTCGACGCGCCGGTGGGAGTCGACATCGTCGAGCCCGCGTTCCTGTTCGAGATGCAGCGCCAGGGCCTGAAAGTCGTCGATTGCCAGCAGCTCATGCTGGACGCCCGCCTGATCAAGTCGCCGGACGAGATCATGCTGCTCAACCAGGCCGCGGCCATGGTCGACGGGGTGTACCAGGACATCGTCGAGGTGCTCAAGCCCGGGATCCGCGAGAACGAGATCGTGGCCATGGCCAACAAGCGCCTGTACGAGCTGGGATCCGACCAGGTCGAGGCGATCAACGCGGTCTCCGGCGAACGGTGCAACCCGCACCCGCACAACTTCAGCGACCGCATCATCCGCCCCGGTGACCAGGCGTTCTTCGACATCATCCACTCGTTCAACGGCTACCGGACCTGCTACTACCGGACGCTCGGGGTCGGCCGGTCGACCGCCTCGCAACGGTCGGCCTACGCCAAGGCCCGCGAATGGATGGACGCCGCGATCGCCACCGTGCGGCCCGGAGTGGGGACTGACGAGATCGCGGCGGTGTGGCCGGCCGCGACCGAGTTCGGCTTCGAGAACGAGATGGCCGCCTTCGGCCTGCAATTCGGGCACGGGCTCGGGCTGGGCCTGCACGAGCGACCCATCATCTCGCGGCTCAACAGCATGACAGCGCCGGTGGAGCTGCAGGTGGGGATGGTTTTCGCCCTGGAAACCTATTGCCCGGCCGACGACGGTTTCTCGGCCGCCCGCATCGAGGAGGAGGTGGTCGTCACCCCGGACGGCCCCCGCATCCTGACCTTGTTCCCGGCCGAGGATCTTGTGGTTGCCAACCCCTACTGACCCTTCCCCGCCACACCACTGGGGGACGAGCCTCGGCAAATCTATCGCATGTCAAGCCGGGGCCGGGGGTTATCCACAATGCCCGCTTGTCCACAGCGCCGTTTGACAAATCGCAAGGAGCAACGAGTGGAGACCGATCTCTTCATCGGCGGCAAGTGGGTGCCGGCCGAGTCCCGTTTCGACGTGCTGGACCCGGCGACCGGCGACGTGATCGCGTCGGTCGCGGACGGCACGGTCGCCCACGCTCTTGCGGCCGTCGACGCCGCGGCGGGCGCCGCGCGGGATTGGGCAGCCAAGCCGCCGCGGGCGCGATCCGAGATTCTGCGCTCGGCCTACACGCTCATGGTCGAGCGGGCCGAGGAGCTGGCCAAGCTGATCAGCCTCGAGAACGGCAAGGCCCTGGTCGACGCGCGCGGCGAGGTGGCATACGCGGCCGAGTTCTTCCGCTGGTACGCCGAGGAGGCCGTGCGCGCCGCGGGCTCGATCACGACGGCCCCGTCCGGCGCGAACCGCATCGTGGTCGTCCGGCAGCCCGTCGGCGTCTGCGTGCTGGTCACCCCGTGGAACTTCCCGGCCGCCATGGCCACCCGCAAGATCGGTCCGGCGCTCGCGGCCGGGTGCACGGTCGTCCTCAAGCCGGCCAGCGACACCCCGCTCACCGCGCTGGCCCTGGCCGTGCTCCTGGCCGAGGCGGGCGTACCCGACGGTGTCGTCAACGTCCTGCCGTCGCGCAGCTCGGGCCAGGTCGTCTCCGCGATGTTGCACGATTCCCGCGTACGCAAGGTCTCCTTCACCGGTTCCACCGAGGTCGGCCGCATCCTGCTCGCCCAGGCCGCCGACAACGTCGTCAACACCTCGATGGAGCTTGGCGGCAACGCGCCGTTCCTGGTCTTCGCCGACGCCGACCTGGACGCGGCCGTCGACGGCGCCATGATCGCCAAGATGCGCAACGGGGGTGAGGCCTGCACCGCCGCGAACCGCTTCTACGTCGAGGCCCCGATCGCCGGCGACTTCGCCGCCCGCCTGACCGCACGCATGGCGGGCCTGCGCCTCGGGCCCGGCGCCGACGAGTCGACCCAGGTCGGCCCGCTGGTCAACGAGGACACCGTGGCCAAGGTCGACTCACTCGTGCGGCAGGCGCTCGACGACGGCGCGACCGCCACCACCGGCGGCACCCGGCCCGCCGGCCCCGGCTTCTACTACCCGCCCACCGTGCTGACCGCCGTGTCGCCGGGCTCGGCCATCCTGCGCGAGGAGATCTTCGGCCCGGTCGCCCCGATCGTCACCTTCGACTCCGAATCCGAGGCCGTCGGCCTGGCCAACGACACCGAATACGGCCTGGTCGCCTACGTATACACCGGCGACCTGGCCCGCGGGCTGCGGGTCAGTGAGGCCCTGGAGGCCGGCATGGTCGGCCTGAACCGCGGCCTGGTCAGCGACCCGGCGGCCCCTTTCGGCGGCGTCAAGCAGAGCGGCATCGGCCGCGAGGGCGGTCACGAGGGCATGCTCGACTACCTCGAATCCAAATACATCGCCACCAACTGGTAGACCCCCCGTCCCGCTGGGCCCGGTGCACCCCCGGCACCGGGCCCAGCGCCGCCTCCCGTGCCCGTCAGCCCCGCTCGATGGCCGCCACGATCGCCTCGGTCGTCAAAGGCAGATCCCGCACCCGTACGCCGATAGCCGCGGCCACGGCATTGCCTATGGCGGCCGGTGTCGGGCCCTGGGCCGCCTCCCCGGCGCCGACCGACTTCTCGCGGCTGTCGATCACGGTGACGTCGACGGCCGGCGTCTGCGAGAACCGCAGGATCGGATACGACTCCCAGGTGTCGCTCGTGACGTGGCGCCGGTCGAACCGCACGCGCTCGACCAGCGTCCAGCTTGCCGCCTGCGTCGCCCCGCCCTCCAGCTGATTCCGTACGCCGTCCGGGTTGACCACCTGCCCCACGTCGACGGCGATGTGCAGCCGCCGCAGCCGCACCTCGTTCTCGGCCTCGACCTCGGCCACCACCGCGCAATAGGCGCCTCGCCCTTTGTATCGCGCGTAACCCAGGCCGAGCCCCACACCCTCGGGCCGGGGCCGTCCCCAGTCCGCGGCCTCGGCGGCGGTCTCGAGCACTCGCCGCCCGCGCGGGTCGCCGAGATGTGCGAGGCGGAACTCCAGCGGGTCGAGCCCGGCCGCCAGCGCGGCCTCGTCCATGAACGACTCGATCGCGAACACGTTGAGGAACGCACCCAGCGCCCGCATCGCCGAGCTGCGGATCGGCGACTCGATCAGCCGGTGCCCGGTGATCCGCCGCCGGGGCAGGTCGTAGCCGGGCAGCGCGTTGCGGGTGCTGCCGGCCCCGGCCGCCGCCGGCGGGTCGACCGCGGCGGGATAGTCGGCCGGGGGATCGAGCAAAGTCGCCGAGAACAGCCCCGGCACCCCCGCATAACCCGGCCGCGCGGTGTGCCCCTGGCTGTAGACGTCGTACTGCCACGACGACAGCCGGCCCTCGGCGGTCAGCGTGGCGGAGACGTCGGCCGTCATCGCCGACCCGAACGGCGCCCAGGCCAGCTCGTCCTGCCGGCTCCACAGCACCTGTACGGGTGTGCCCGGCACCGCCCGCGCCAGCAGCACCGCATCGAACGCCGCGTCGTCGGCCGCGTTGTGCCCGTAACAGCCCGCGTTCTCGGCGTGCTCGACCCGCACCCCGGCCGGGTCGAGCCGGAGCGCCCCCGCGATGGCCCGCCCGAGCAGGAAGACGCCCTGGCTGTGCGACCACACGTCGACCTGGTCGTCCGCCCGCCACACGGCCACGCCGCAGCTCGGCGCCATGGAGGCGTGCGCGACGAACGGCCGGCTGTAGGTCGCCCGCACGGTGCTCCCGCCGGGCGGCTCCTCCCCGTCGTCGGCCACCATGATCGTCTCGTGCGGACCGGCACGCAGGAACTTGTCGAGCTCGTCCTCGTCGGGCAGCGTGTCGTGCTCGGCCCACCGCGCCGCCCGGCGCACGGTCTCCGCGGCCCGCACCACCCCCGCCTCGTCCGCCCCGATCACCCCCAGAAAAGAGCCTTCCCGTACGAGGGTCACGCCCCCGGGCAGGGCGGGCTCGACCGAGAGCAGCCGGGCCCCGGGCGACGGCGGTTTGATCGCGCGCCCGAACAGCTGGCCCGGCAGGCGCATGTCCTGGATGTAGCGCGGCCGGCCGTACACCTTGTCGGGCAGGTCGAACCGCGGCACGTCCGTCCCGACGAGCTCGTGGGTCTGGCGCAGCGGCACGTCGGGGTCGGCGGGCACGTCGAGGTCGACCCGGGCGGCCCACTCGGCGTACGAGAAGTCGGCCTTTCCCGCCGCGGCGGCGAACAACTCGCGCACGTTGGCGGCGGCTATCCGTACGGCCGTGCCCGAATCCATGATCGACATGCTGCCGGCCGTCAGGCCCTCGTCGGGGCCGGCGGGACCGGCCGGGAGCATCCGCACGGCGGCGATGCCGACCCCCAGCTCGTCGGCGGCGATTTGGGCGAGGGCGGTCACGATGCCCTGGCCGAGCTCGACCTTGCCGACCCGCACCGCGATCGTGCCGTCGGCGCCGACCTGGATCCAGCGCCCCACTACGGGGTTCGCCGCGAGGCTCTTGGGCAGCTCAGCCATCTGAGGCCTCTTGGGGCCGGCCTGCTTGCACGACGGCCCGGATCATGCGTTGCTGCGCGCCGCAGCGGCACAGATGCCGGTCGAGCGCCGTCGCCACCGCCGTCTCGTCGGGATGCGGATCTCGTTCGAGCAGCGCGGCGGCGGTCATCACGATTCCGGTGACGCAGAACCCGCACTGGGCGGCCTGCTCGTCGAGAAACGCCTGCTGTACCGGATGTGGCGTCAGCCCCTCGACGGTCACCACCGACTTGCCCTCGAGCGACCAGACCGGGGTGTCGCACGACGGCACGGACACCCCGTCGACGTGCACGAAGCAGGCCCCGCAGAGGCCGAGCCCGCACCCGAACCGGGCGCCCATCAGCCCCAGCTCGTTGCGCAACACGTAGAGCAGGGGTGTGTCGGGATCGGCCGCCACCTGGCGGGGCACGCCGTTGACCAGGAACTGGGTCATCAGTCCTCCCCGAAGACCTCGGGATGCCGGTTGAGCTCTATGCGGGTGCGCCGGATGTGCCCGGCCAGGAACCGGCCGGCGTCGATCTCGTCGCCCCGGCCGAGCGCGTCCATCAGCAGGCGATGCTCGGCGTTGACCACCCAGCGCCGGCTCGGCCCGCTGATCTGCATGAACGCGCGCCGGTAGTACTGCGTCGAGTTCCACAGCCGGGTGACCGTCGCGTTCAGGTGGTCGATCCCGCAGGCGCTGTACGTGCGGAGGTGGAACTCGCGGTCGAGGGCAAGGAACTGCTCGACGCTCACCCCGGCCTCGATCTCGTCCTGGATCTCCTCGAGGCGCAGCAGGTCGCCCGGCAGCAGGAAGGGCATGCTCTCGGCCAGCGCCAGCGGCTCGAGCTGCTCGCGCATCTTGTACATCACGTCGACCTCGCGCATGGACAGCCACGGCACGCGGGCGCCCTTGTTGGGCTCGTGCTCGACCATGCCCTCGGCGGCGAGCATCTGCAGCGCCTCGCGCACCGGGAGGCGGCTCGCGCCGAGCTGCTGGGCGACCTCTTCCTGCCGCACGCGCTCGCCGGGAGCGAGGTGGCCGCCGAGGATGGCCTTGCGCAGTTGCTCGGCGACGCGCTGGGTGGTGACGGTCATCGCGCACCGGCCCGGCGTGCCTCGTCGAGGAAGAAGGCCCGGCCGTCCGGGTAGGAGACAAGCTCGAATTGCATGCCCCATGGTGCCAGGAAGTAGACCCAGCGCTGACCCAGGTGGGGCCCGCGGCTCGCCGTCGGGTCGCCCAGCACCGTCACCTCGTGCGCCCGCAGGTGGGCCACGGCGGCGTCGAGGTCGTCGACGTAGAGCGCCACATGATGCCCGCCGACGTCGCTGTTGCGTGGCGGCTCGGCGCGCTGGCCGGGGCACGTGTAGCGGAACACCTCGAAGATCGCCTGTTCGCCGAGCCGGAAGAACCTGTTCTCCGGCACGGTCGCTCGCGGGTGCACGTTGAGGTGGTCGGCCATCCACGTGCCCTCGTCGGAGAACGGGCCCAAGGAGTAGAGGTATTCACAGCCGAGCACGTCGACGAGGAACCGCTGGGCCTCGTCAAGGTCGGGCACGGTGAAGCCGATGTGGTCGAGCCTTCGCAGCCCTGGCATTCCCATGACGGCACCTCCTCTTGGATCCAATCGACCCTATCGCTTCGCGGCTTCACGGGCAAAGCCGATTATGGGGCTGGCAATTGGATCCAATGCGTGGCAGCCTGAGCGGGACGAAGGAGGCCCCTGATGCCGGAACTCCACCCGCTGCAGCCCGAAGCCACCTGGACGGCGCTGGTCACCACCGACGCCGACTGGGATGAGGCCGACCCCGCCCTGCTGGCCGCGATGTTCCACCAGCTCGTGCTTGTGCGCGCCTTCGAGGAATACGTGCTCGAGCTCGCGGCCGCCGGTCTCGTGCACGGCCCGGCCCACTCCAGCATCGGGCAGGAGGGCGGGGCTGTCGGGTCCGTGCTCGCCCTAGCGCCTGGCGACGAGATCAACGGCTCCCACCGCGGCCACCACCAGTTCCTGGCCAAGGCCCTGCAGCACGTGGCGCCCAAGGGCTTCGACCTCACCGCCGAGCTGCCCGACGAGATCCGCACGGTGCTGCTGCGCACGCTGGCCGAGATCTGCGGGCTGGCCCGCGGGTTCAGCCACGGCCGCGGCGGCTCGATGCACCTGCAGTGGAAGCAGGCCGGCGCGATGGGCACCAACGCGATCGTCGGCGGCGGCGTCCCGCTCGCGGCCGGCTTCGCGTGGGCGGGCCGCCAGGCCGGCACGGACGCCGTGGCGGTCACGTATTTCGGCGACGGCGCGGCCAACATCGGCTCCACCCTCGAGACGTTCAACCTGGCCGCCGCCTGGCGCCTGCCCGTCTGCTTCTTCGTCGAGAACAATCAGTACGCGGTCTCCACCAGCGTCGCCGAGGCCACCGGCGAGCCCCGCCTCTCGGCGCGCGGCCCCGGCTTCGGCATCGCGAGCTGGCGTGTCGACGGCATGGATCCCCTGGCCGTCCACCTGGCCATGCGCGAAGCGGTGGCCCACATGCGCGAGGGCCGCGGCCCCACCCTCGTCGAGGCCGACACGTATCGCTACTTCCATCAGAACGGCCCGTTCCCCGGCAGCGCCTTCCGCTATCGCAGCAAACAGGAGGAGGCGCAGTGGCGCGCCCGCGACCCGATCGAGCTGCTCGCCGGGCACATGATCCGGCGCGGCCTGCTCACCGAGGCGGCCCGCGACGCGTCGGTGGCGGGTGCGAAGTCGGCCATGGAGGCGGCGGGTGAGATGCTGCTCGAGCCGAAACCGGGCGGCAAGCCGGGGGAGCGGCGGATCCGTCCCGCCGAGTGGCCCGATCCCGCGTTCGTCGACGTCGGGGTGCGCGGCGACCTCAGCGAGTTCGACGGCGCCCGGCCCGGTGGCGACGACGTCGCCGTGCACGAGGTCAAGTTCATCGACGCGGTCGCCGAGGTGATGCGCCGCCGGATGACCGCCGACGACCGCATCGTCGTCATGGGCGAGGACGTGCACCGGCTCAGCGGCGGCACCAACGGCGCCACCAAGGGCCTGAAGGACGCCTTCCCCGACCGCATCCTCGGCACCCCGATCAGCGAGAACGCGTTCACCGGCCTGGCCGGCGGCATCGCGCTCGACGGCCGGTTCCGTCCGGTGGTCGAGTTCATGTATGCCGACTTCATGTGGGTCGCCGCCGACCAGCTCTTCAACCAGGTGGGCAAGGCACGGCACATGTTCGGCGGCGACGGGCCGGTGCCGCTGGTGCTGCGCAGCAAGGTCGCGACCGGCTCCGGGTACGGGTCTCAGCACTCGATGGATCCGGCCGGCGTCTTCGCCACCGCGCCCGGGTGGCGGATCGTCGCGCCCTCGACCCCGTACGACTACGTCGGCCTGATGAACGCCGCCCTGCGCTGCGAGGATCCCGTGGTCGTGATCGAGCACGTCGACCTCTACAACAGCACCGGTCCCGGCCCGGTCGACGACTACGACTACCACCTGCCCGTCGGGCGGGCAGCCGTGCGGCGCGGCGGAGAGGCCGTGACCGTGGTGGCCTATCTGTCGATGGTGGCCGAGGCCCTGGCCGCGGTCGCGGAATCCGGGGTGGACGCCGAGGTCATCGATCTGCGCTGGCTCGACCGGGCGAGCCTCGACTGGGAGACGCTCGGCGCCAGCGTCCGCAAGACCAACCGGGTGCTGATCGTCGAGCAGGGCCCGGTCGGCACGTCGTACGGGGGCTGGCTCTCCGACGAGATCCAGAGACGGCTCTTCGACTGGCTCGACGCGCCGATCATGCGGGTCACCGGCGGGGAGGCCTCGCCCAGCATCAGCAAGGTGCTGGAACGGGCGGCCTACGCGCGGCGCGAGGAAGTGGCCGAGGCGCTGCGCCGGGCCGGGGAGGCGTGAGATGGCGAGCCTGCTGAGGATGCCCGAGATCGCCGCCAACATGATCGAGGCGGTGCTCAACGAGTGGCCCGTCGCCGAGAACGCGACGTTCGCCGCGGGCGACCCGATCGCCACCGTCGAGACCGACAAGGCGGTGGTCGACGTGCCCGCCGAGTCCGCCGGTGTGCTGGTCCGCTGCCTGATCGAGCCGGGCAAGGCCGTCTCGGTCGGCGCCCCGATGGCCGTGCTGGCCGCCCCGGGCGAGGTCATCGACGACGTCGACGCCCTCGTGCGCCGGCTCGTCGGCGGCCCGCCGGCCACGGCCGACGAGCCGACCCCGGCCGGCGCCCGCGAGGTCACCCAGAACGCCGAGCCGGCGTCGGCGACCACGCACGCCCGGATCTTCGCGAGCCCCTTGGCTCGGCGCCTGGCCCGTGAGCACAACCTTCGCGTCGAAGACCTGCGCGGCTCGGGCCCGAACGGCCGCATCGTCCGCGACGACATCCGTCAGGCGCTCGCCGCCCGCTCCGACGAGCCGGCCCCAGCGGCCGCCGCCCGTCCACGCTATGACGAGATCCCGCACACGCGGATGCGCCGGGCGATCGCGACCCGGCTGTCGGCGGCCGCGCGGGAGACGCCGGTGTTCACGATCCGGGGGAGTGCCCGGGTCGATGCCCTGCTGGCCCTGCGCGGCGAGCTGAACGCGTCCGCGGGCGTCAAGGTCTCGGTGAACGACCTGATCGTCGCGGCGGCGGCCCGGGCGCACGCGGCGATCCCCGACATGAACGTGGTGTGGACCGAGGAGGCGGTGCGGCGATATCACGACGTCGACCTGTCCGTGGCCGTGGCGACCGAGCACGGGCTGGTCACGCCCGTGGTGCGCGGGGCGCAGCGGCTCACCCTCTCGGGCCTGGCCGAAGTCAGCGCCGGCCTGGTGGGCCGGGCCCGGCAGGGCAAGCTGCGGCAGGACGAGCTCGAGGGCGGCACCCTCACCGTCACGAACCTCGGGGTCTACGGCACCGAGGAGTTCAGCGCGGTGATCAACCCGCCACAGGCGGCCATCCTGGCCGTCGGCGCCGCCCGGCCCGAGGCCGTGGTCGTCGACGGCGCCCCGGCCGTGGCCACCGTCCTGCGGGTGACGCTCTCGGTCGACCACCGCCCGGTCGACGGGGCGCTCGCCGCCCGCTGGATGGCCCATTTCCTCGGCCTGCTCGAGGCCCCGATCCGCATCCTGGTCTGACGGAGGTTCCCGTGCCCGACTCCGCGATCGAAACCGCCCTCGCCCACTGGGGCCCACGCCTGATCCAGAACGGCGTCGACTACAACGACCTGATGGCCACGGTCGCCCGCACCGAGACATGGGACGACTGGCTGCCCGAGTGGAACCGGACCGCCGACGAGCAGGCCGAGTTCGCCCGCGAGGCCGACGCCGCCGGGCACACCCTGACCGCGGGCCAGGCCTGGCGGCGCGCCTCGGTGAACAGGCACTTCGGCAAGTTCGTATGGACGGTCGACCTCGACCTGGCCGCCGAGGCCACCCGCCGGTCCGTGCGGGAGACGATCACCGCGCTGGCCCGCTTGGACCCGCGCTCCGAGCGGCTCGAGGTGCCCGTCGCGGGCGAGACGGCGTATGCGAACCTGCGCCGGCCGCCCGGGGCCGAGCGCCCGCCGTACGTGGTGCTCATCCCCGGTCTCGACTCGACCAAGGAGGAGTTCTTCTACTTCGAGCAGTCGTTCCTCGACCGCGGGCTGGCCACGGTCTCGCTCGACGGGCCGGGCCAGGGCGAGACGGGGTTCGCGCTGCCGATCCGCCCCGACTACGAGGTCGCCCTGACCCCGCTGCTCGACCTGCTGGCCGGCCGGGCCGACCTCGACCACGAGCGCATCGGGGTGGCCGGCGTGAGCCTCGGCGGCTACTACGCGCCCCGGGCGGTCGCGCACGAGCCGAGGGTGGCCGCGGTGGCGGGCATCAGCGGGCCGTTCCGGTTCGGCGACATGTGGGACGACCTGCCCCCGATGACCCGGCAGACGTTCACCGTCAAATCCGGCGCCCGTGACGACGAGGAGGGCCGCCGCGTGGCCCTGACGCTCGACCTGACCGGAGTCTGCAAACAGATAACCGTGCCCGCGCTCTACATCACCGGCACGCTCGACCGGCTGATCCCGTGGCAGCAGACCCAGCGCCAGGCCGACGAGACCCCGCGGGGCACGTTCGTCAACTTCCCCACCGGCAACCACGGCGTCTCGAACCTGCCCGCCAAGGCCCGCCCGATGATCGCCGACTGGATGGCCGATCATCTGGCCGGCCCGCGGGGGTAAGCCTCACAAGGCGGTCCGGCCGGTCGATAAGTAGGGGACGCCCGCCCGCCCAGACCCTGAGGAATCCCGCGCATGATGGCACCCGGCCGCCGCCGCTGGATCGGCTACGCGCTGGTCCTGGCCGTCGTGGTCGGCGGCTCGGTGGCCTCGTGGTCTGCGATGGCCGAGGTGAGCGAGGTGCAGCAGCGGCACACGGGTCTGCTGATGGACCACAACGCCGACGCCATCCAGCGCGCGGTGGCCAACGAGGCCGCCCGCTACACCGAGACCCTGGCCGACATGAGCGCCGCGGCGGCCGCGCAGAACACGTTCACCTCGCAGGATTTCGAGGTGATGACCTCCCGGCTCAACCGGGAGCGCCTGCCCGGCGCGAGCGCGGTCAGCTTCGTCGTGTCGTCCAGGGCGAGCGAGGCCACCGCCCTGCAGTCGTACTGGCGCGACCGGGGCGCGCTGAACCTGAACCTGCGCACGGCCGGCGACGCCGACCAGCACTACTACCTGATCTTCAGCCGGGCCCTGGACACCGTCACCCCGGACGTCGGGCGCGACCTGAGCGCTGCCGACGAGCCGACCGCCGCGCTGCAAGCCGCGCAGGCCAGCGGCGAGATCACCGCCAGTCACCCGTACGTGCTCCTCAAGGACCGCAAGCTCCCCGCGCGCCAGCAGCAGCGGTCGTTCCTGCTGGCCGCCCCGGTCAACCGGGCCGCCGGCACGGCCGAGCCGGCCGAGTTCCTCGGCTGGGTGGTCCTGTCGATGCGCGGCAGCGACTTCGTCGACGAGACCCTGCGCGCGTACGCCGGAGCGCTCGTCAAGGTGACGCTGAGCGACCTCGAGGGCTCGGCCGCCACCGCCGTCGCCTCGACCACCGCGGCTGCGGCCTCGCTGCGCGACCCCAGCCTGCGCCGGATCCGCACCACCACCGTCGGCGGGCGGGAGTGGCAGATCTACGTGCAGCCCACCGACCGCCTGCTCAGCGACACCGACCGCCGCCTGCCCGGCGCGACGCTGGCGATCGGCCTGTTCGTCACGTTCCTGGCCGGCGGGCTGGCCGACGGGCGGCGCCGCGCCCTCAAGAAGGTCGCTCAGGCCACCGCGGCCCTCAGCCGCGACATCGAGCAGCGCAAGGCCGTCGAGGCCCGGCTGCGTGAGAGCGAGGACCAGCTGCGCCACCTGGCCCTGCACGACACGCTCACCGAGCTGGCCAACCGCGCCCTGTTCAACGAGCGCCTCGCGCACGGTCTGCGGGCCCAGACCCGTACGGGGGAAGCTTTGGCCGTGTTCTTCATCGACCTCGACGGTTTCAAGGCGGTCAACGACGGGCTCGGCCACGGCGCCGGCGACCTGCTGCTCGTCGAGGCGGCCCGGCGGCTGGAACAGTGCGCCCGGGCCAGCGACATCGTGGCGCGGCTCGGCGGCGACGAGTTCGCGATCCTGGCCGAGGGCATGACCAGCGCCGACGACGCCGAGGTGATCGCCGGCCGGATCGTGGCGAGCCTGCGGGCGCCGTTCGACATCGACGGCCAGCCGGTCACGATCAGCTGCAGCGTCGGCGTGGCGATCCAGGAGAGCGGCGACGACCCGGCCGGCCCCGAGCAGCTCGTGCGCACCGCCGACGAGGCGATGTACGCGGCGAAGTCGTCCGGCAAGAACCGGCACGTGACCAGCCGGTACAGGCATGTACCACCCGTGGAGCAGGCCGGGCTACCGTCGGTGCCATGACGCCACGCTCCACCCCCGATGCCGGGATCGGCGCCCGGATCCGGTCGCGCCGCCTGACGCGGGGCTGGAGCGTGCGGTTCGCGGCGAGCCGGGCCGGCGTCTCCCACGCCACCTGGAGCCGGATCGAACGGGGGCTGCAGGCGGCCGACAACCGGTTCACGCTGGCCGCCATCGCCAGGGCCCTCGAGTGTTCGCCGGCCGAGCTCGCCGGGTCGCCCGTGCCCGCGGCCGACCTGCAGACCCTGGCCGCGCTGGCCGGCGTCGACGCGGTCCGGCAAGCCTTGATCGACATCGATCTGAGCGAGTCCGCCGACCGGGTCGCGCCGCCGCTGGACGAGCTGGCCCGCACGGCCGAACTGGCCGAGGCGCTGCTGCACACCTGCGACTACGCGGCAGTGGTCCGGCTGTTGCCGCCGCTTTTGCGCGATCTGCACGCCGAGACGGCCGGGCCGGAACCTGTGCGTGCGTTGCGGTTGTTGTGCGGCGCCGCGAGCACGGCCTCGTCGGTGCTGCGCAATCTGGGCCTGCCGGCCGACGCGTGGCTGGCCGCCGAGCGTGCCCGCGAGGCCGCCGACGGCGCCGGCGACCCGGTGCTGCAGGGCTATGCGGCCTACGGGCGGGCAGGCGCGGCGGTCTCGGCCGGTTCCTTCCAGCGGGCGCTGACCATGGCCGAGCGGGCCGCCGACGACCTGAGCCGGCACGTCGCCCGGCCCGGCGGCGCCGAGGTGCTGGGCTCGTTGCACCTGATGTGCGCGCTGGCCAGCCAGTGCACCTCCCGCCTGGACGACAGCCGGGCCTGGTCGGCGCAGGCGGCCGTGCTGGCCGGGCGCACGGGGGAGACCGACGCGCTGGGCCTGTTCTTCGGGCCCACCAACGTCGACATCTGGCGGATCAGCATCGAGGTGGAGGACGGCGACCCCGGTCTCGCCACGGAGATCGCCCGCAGGGTCAGTCCCGGCGTCCTCCCCGTCGGCCTCCGGCAAGTTTTCCTGTACGCCGACACCGCGCGAGCACTCACGAAGCTGCGCGATCGTGACCGTGACGCCGTCCGGCTGCTCCTGACCGCCGAACGGATCGCGCCCCAACATGTGCACCGGTCGGCCGAAGTGCTCGAGGCTGTGCGGACGTTGCTCGAACGCTCACGAACGAGCAACGGCGGCGCCGAGCTGCGCGCACTCAATGAACGTATGCAGCTCGCCTGACCCCGAGCAGCAGACCGGTCCCGACCAGCCAGCAGACAGCAACGAACAGAACCGCGCGCTCGACCAGCGCGCCGAATCCGCTGCGCCCGACGAACAACATGAGCAATCCGAGCACGGCGCCGAGCGGAACGGTCAGGAACACGGCCACCCCGGCCAGGCGGGTCACCGCCGTGCGCAGGCCGGACAGCCACACCAGGGCCATCGCCCCGGCCAGCACCACCATGCCCAGCACGCTGGCCGCCGCGTGAACGACGTCGGCGAGCGTGGTCGGCTCGTACGGCGGCAGCGGGCAGCTGTCGGTGCACGCCACCAGCCCCGACACCGCGGCCAGCCCGGCCGCGACGAACAGCGCCGCCGAGGCCAGCTTGAGCGCGCGCAACGCCTGCCCGACCAGCGCGACGCCGGCCGCGAGCATGACCAGACCGAGCCGGTAAGGGATCGCGTACGGCTGACCGGCCGTCCCGGCCTCGCTCACATACCCGTCCCACCAGCTCCCCGCGGGTGCCACCAGAGCCACCAGCATGATCACGGCCCCCGCCGTCACCACCGCCGCACCGCCGATCGCCGCAACCCTGCTCACGTCCCCATCATGATCGATAAGGTCGAGCCATGCCCCGGACGGTGGTCGTAACCGGTGCGAGCTCGGGCATCGGCCGGGCCGCGGCCGTCGCGTTCGCACGCCACGGCGACGAGGTCGTGCTGCTCGGCCGCGACCCGCAGCGCCTGGCCGAAGCCGTCAGCGCCGTGCGTGAGGCGGGCGGCCGCACCCCCGCCTCCTACCGCGCCGACTTCGCGGTGCTCGACGAGGTGCGCGCGGCCGGCACGCAGATCGCCGCCGAGCACGAACACGTTCATGTGCTCGCGAACAACGCCGGGCTGCTGCCCGCCGTCCGCCCGCTCACCGCCGACGGCAACGACCCGGCGATGCAGATCAACTACCTCGCCGGGTTCCTGCTGACTCACCTGCTGCTCGACCGCCTGCGGGCCGCCGCCGCACCGACCGCGCCGGCCCGCATCATCACGACGTCGTCGGCGGCCGAGGCCTGGGGCACCCTGGACGCCGATCGCCCCGGCCGCCCGCAATACCTGCGCTGGCTGGCCTACGGCGCGAGCAAGCAGGCCAACATCCTCTTCACGATCGAGGCGGCCCGCCGCTGGGCGCCCGAGCACATCGTGCCCACCTGCTACTTCCCGGGCCTGGTGCGCAGCGGCTTCGGCAGGTCGAGCCCGTCCTTCAGCCTCGCCCGGGGCCTGTTCCTGACCCCCGAACAGGGCGCTGACACCCTCGTTTGGCTCGCGAACGACCCTGCGGCCCTGATCCCCGGCGGCTACTTCGCGTCGCGCTCCCAGTTCCGAGCAACCCCACGAGCGACTTCCTGGTCGCGCGCTGTCCGGCTCTGGGCATCGAGTCTGGCCTCCGTGATCTGACGGCGGCTGACCCGAACACCCACGGTCAGCACCCACGCGTCGACTAAGGGGTCAGATGGCGGGCGAAGAAGCGAACGGCGCCGGCGGCCTCGAAGCGGGGTAGTTCGGCGTGCCGCCCCGGGTTGACGTGCAAGACGTGCCCTTTCGGAATGCCGTAGAGGCACTCCCCGGGGCGGTCAGCCGTGAACGGCTAACCCGGGGAGCACCCGACCACCTGCTGCGTTGATCGGTCTCACCTCCTCGGGCCGTCGGAAGGCGCGATCTATCAGTCCGGGCGTCGTCCCGGGGCGCCGGCGGGCTCGGCGACGGCGACGGCGATGTCGAGGGTGACCGGGGACAGCGGGCAGCTTTGACAGGCCAGCACGTAGCCGTCGTCGCGCGGCTGAGTGACCGAACCCGCGCGAAGCCGCACCTTGCAGTCACCGCAGCTGCCGACCGTGCACGAGTACGGCATCGGCAGCCCGGCGGCCAGCCCGGCGTCGAGCAGCGTCTGACCGGGTTCGACCACCGCTGTGCCGACCGGGCGACCGTTCTCCTCGACGGTCAGCGGTTGCGGCACGGTCGTCGTCGCCGCGAGCTCGCC
Organism: Paractinoplanes lichenicola; assembly: GCF_016785085.1. Taxonomy (GTDB): domain Bacteria; phylum Actinomycetota; class Actinomycetes; order Mycobacteriales; family Micromonosporaceae; genus Actinoplanes; species Actinoplanes lichenicola. Next base: position 71,529 of record NZ_JAENHO010000017.1, on the reverse strand, counting down.
GCCGCTCGTGAAACGCTCGCTGTGCACCCGCTCACCCGGAATGCCCAGCCCGGTGAGCACCTCCTGCACGGTGTCCATCAGCGCGGTGGGCCCGCATACGTAGTAGTGAGCGTCCGGGCCGGCGGAGAGGCCGACGATCCACCCCCGTACGCGGTCCGCGTCGAGCCGCCCGTCACGGCCGGTCAGCACGTGGGTGACGTCCGCCGGGAGCCGGTTCAGCTCCTCGCCGTAGATGACCTCCTCGAGGTTGCGGCTGCTGTAGAGCAGCGAGACGCGGCCGGCTAATCCGGCGCGAATCATGCTCATCATGGGCGTGACCCCGCTGCCCGCCGCGATCAGCACCAGCTCGGTCGGCGGCTGCGAGCCGGTGTGAAACGTCCCCGACGGTCCACGCACGGCCAGGCGATCACCGGCGCGCACATTGTCGTGCACGTGGGTCGAGAACCGGCCGCCCTCGACGCGCTTGACGGTGACCTCCAGGCGCGGGCCCGGCGCGGAAGCGGCCGAGTAGGCCCGGCGTACGGGAAGGCCGTCGATGTCGGCGACGAGCGTGAAGAACTGGCCGGGGAGGAAATCGAACGAACCCCCGTCCTCCAGTACGAGGGTGACCGCGCTCGGCGTCTCGCGGCGCACCTCGGCCACCCGGACGTCGCGCAGCGGATTCTCGGTGCCGCCGCCTCGACGCGCCTCGACGGCGACCTCCCCGTAACCCTCCTTGCGCAGCCCCGACCGGTAGGCCCGGTTCATCACGAACCGCAGCAGGCGGGTGATGCCCGGGATCGTCCCGACCGCCCGCAGCAGGAAACCCTGCGACGAACCTGCGGCCAGATGCTCGCTCGCGATCGCCATCAGATCCGGCGCTTGCCGCACGTGGGCGTCGGGGTTCCACATGCGCGAGCGGGTGACTGCGTGGTTTCCGGACAACTCGACGTGCTCGACATCGATCAGGAGAGCGGCGTGCGGTGGCTGCCCGCGCAACGCCATTGTCGCCAGCAGCCCGGGATCGTCCGTGATCAGCCCCCGCCCGCGGATGTGCAGCACGCCGTTGCGTCCAGGCACGAGCGCAGCGAGCGCGATCCGCTCATCATCGAGCAAGTTGTGCAGCGTGTCCGCGCGCTTGTTGCCCTTCCGGTCCGGAATCGCAAGCGTCCGCCCATCCAGAATGCGCGCAACCGTCCCCTGGTCGCCGCGCGGGCTGGTGTCGCTACCCCCGCCCGCGTCCCAAGTAGAAACCGCCAGAAACGGCGACGCGCCTAAGAACTCAGCAACACCTTCCGCGCGCAGAGGCCCGTCATCCTCGATCACTGCGGGCTGCTCTAGTGCTGGCGGTGGCTGCCACAATCCGGCGCGTAAGACTGCTTGTGCGCAATGAACGTACGCTTCGGCGACTTCGATGGTCGTTCGTGCTCGTTTGTGCGCGGCCACTGTTCCGTTGACGCGCAGGACCTCGCCCACGCCGGGCAGCAGGAAGAAGAACGAGACCGGCCCATACGGCTCCCCGCGCTCGGGCAGGTCGAACGAGAACCGGGTCGGGGAGTCCACCCGTACGAAACCGGGGGTGCCTCCGACGAACGTGGTGCGGCTCGTCCCTTCGGCGTCGCGATAACCGAACGCCGCGATCGGACAACGGGCGAGCACCATCACGCAGCCTTTGTCGAGCACGTCGATCTGCTTCTGCATGATCACCGCGGGTGGCCGTCCGATGATCGCCTCGACTGCGTCGGTCGTGCGTAAGCGATGCTGTTCGGTCAGTTCCATAGGTGTTCCTCTCGGACGAGCACGAATCAGCCCGCGCTTGAACAGCCTGGGCATGAACAGGCCGCGCTAGCGCAGGCCGGGCATGAGCAGGCCGCGCTTGAACAGCCCACGCATGAGCAGGCCGGGCATGAGCGAGACGGGTACGGATCAGCTGGATGCGGAGACCGGGTGGGGGACGGTGCGGCGCAGGCTGGCGGGGTCAGCCGGGGGCGGAGCGGCCCACGCGCCAGTAGCCGAAGAATGAGATGTCGCGTTTGGGTACGCCGCGGTCGTTGACTAGATGGCGGCGGACGGAGGTGGCCAGGCGGGATTCGCCTGCGGTCCAGGTGTAGAAGCGGTCGGTGGACAGAGTGGCGTTCTTGAGGACGTCGAGCACGACGTCGCCGGGGCGGTGGCCGTTGCCGCTGGACCAGTGGATGCGCGGGTCGGGGCGGATGTCGGCGGGGGTCGCCACCTCCACGTACGCCTCGGTGGTGACCGTGGGTGGCGTCCCGTCGAGGATGGCCAGGATCGCGGGCAACGCGGTCTCGTCGCCGACCAGCAGTTGGTGTTCGACCTCGGCCGGGCGTCGGTACATCGTGCCGATGTCGAAGATGCCCGCGGGGCTGCCCGGCGAGGCCCGGCGCACCCAGGATGACATGGGCGAATTCCCGTGCACGGCGAACTCGATGTCGAGCTCCTCGTCGGCGGGGCGGACGCGCCGGATCGTCAGGTTGCGCACCCATGGGCGTACCGACTTCGGCTGCAGCAACAGCTGGGCGATCCAGGCCTCGCTGGAGACGGTCGGCATCCGCAGCTCGGCCTGGCCCTCGCGGGGGAAGAACAGCCGCACCGCCTGATCGTTGCCGGCGACGACCAGATCGCGCACGGCCGGGCCGCCAAGGGTCAGGCTCGCGAAGCCGGGAGTCAGCAGCTCGCGGCGGCGCACCTCGAGGGTGATCATCGTGCGGGAGGCCGGCAGTTTGACCTTAGGGATCATGGCAGGGTCTTGTTTTCGCAGCTCACCACATTATTGTGAGTAATTGCTCAGCTCTTTGCTACTCGCTTTTGCCGCCAGGGAAGGACCCTCGGATGCCGTCGGCCGACCGCCGTCTTCAGCCTCGTCGCAAGCCCCGTCAGGTGCGGGCCGAGCTCACGCGTGACCGCATCCTGAACGCGGCTGCTCACATTTTCACCGAGCACGGGTACGCCGCCGGCACCACCAACCACATCGCCGAGCACGCGCGCGTCTCGATCGGCTCGCTCTATCAGTATTTCCCGAACAAGGACGCCATCCTGGCCGCCCTGCTGGTGCGGCACATCGACCGCGGCGCCTGGACCGAGGCGGCCGACCTGGACCTGACCGAGGGCAGTCTGCAGGCCACCGTACGGGCCCTGGTGCGCGACGCGATCGACAACCACAGCGACGATCCGCGGCTGCTGCGCATCATGATCGAGGAGGCGTCGTTCTCGCAGGAGCTGCTGGACGCGATCGACCGGCACGGCCGGCTGCGCGTCGGCCAGGTGCGGGAGGTGCTGGCCCGGCATCCGGACGTGCGGGTGACCGAGCTCGACACCGCCGCCGAGCTCATCCTGTTCACCGTCGAGATGAACACGCACAAGATCATGGCCGATCCGCGGTCCGTCACCGTCGAGACGTTCGAGTCCGAGCTGGTCAACATGGTCACCCGCTACCTGCGCGGCGATCAGATGTGACCGAATCCGGGGTCCACCCGGTCTTAGTGGGCAGAGACCGAGCGGACGAGTGAGGGAAACGAACAGTGGATGCAAACCTGCGGGACCAGTTCGACCGGGCGGTCGGTCACGACCCCGGCGCCGATCCGTCGGCGATGGCGCACACGGCGATCCTCGAGGGCGGCCGCGTGCGCACCCGTCGGCGCCGGCTGGCCGCGGCCGGGGTGGCCGCAGCGGGCCTGGTGCTGGCGGCGGGGGTGGGGACCGCCCTCAACCTGCGGTCCGAGGCGCCACCTCCGCCGCTGACGATTCCCGCCGCCATGATGCCGCTGGCCGCCCCGGGCTGCTCCGAGGGTGCGGTGCAGAGCGGCGCGACCGATGTGTCCATGTTCCTGACCTACGAGGCGACCGAGCAGCAGCGGTCGGCGATCCGGTCGGCGCTCGACGGCGACGCGCGCGTGGAGTCGTCCTACTTCGAGAGCAGGCAGACGGCGTACGAGCGCTTCAAGAAGCTCTGGCAGGACAGCCCCGAATTCGTCGCGTCGGTCGGCCCGGAGTCGCTGCCCGAGTCCTTCCGGGTGCGGCTGACCGAGCCGGCGCCGTCCACCGCCTTCGAGCGGCAGTATGCGGCGATGCCCGGCATCCAGGACGTCGTCGGGCGGACCTGCCCGCCGGACGCCCCGGTCGGTGGGGTCAAGTGACGGACACGGTGGTGCCGCCCCGGTCGACCGGCTGGACCCTCACCCGTCGCCGCGGCAAGGCGGCCCGTGACCAGGAGTTCACGGCCTTCGTCGAGTCGACCGCCACCCGGCTGCGCCGCAGCGCGTACCTGATGTGCCGGGACTGGCATCTCGCGCAGGATCTCACCCAGCAGACCTTCACCAAGATGTACGCCTCCTGGGAGCGGCTCAAATCGGGCACGAACCTCGACGCGTACAGCCGGCGGGTGCTCATGAACCTCGTCTTCGACCAGCAGAAACGGCTCAAAGGCTCGGAGATCGTGCTGGCCGAGCTGCCCGATCGGCCGGACGCCGCCGCGAACCCGGAGCTGCGGCTCACGCTGGTCGAGGCGCTGGCCGGGCTGAGCGTCGAGGACCGGGCCGTGCTCGTGCTGCGGCACGCCGAGGACCACAGCGTCGAAACCGTGGCGACGATTCTCGGTGTCTCGTCGTCCGTGGTCAAAATGCGCAACACTCGCGCACTGAGCAGACTGCGAACACTGCTCGGAGACGATTTCCTCGACCGCTGAGGACGTCGGACCGGGCCCGCGGCGGAGGTGAGCGAGCACCGCGTGGCAGGCTGGGGCGGTGAGCGCACCCGTCGAAGCCGACATCGTCCTGGTGGGCGGGGGTGGCGCGGCCTCGCTCGTGCTGGCCGCGCTCGGCCGCGAGCGGTTGCCCGGCGTAAGGGTGGCGGTGGTCGACCCGGTGCTCAAGCGCGGCCAGGACCGTACGTGGGCGTTCTGGGGTTCGCCCGGCACGGCGCTCGACCCGCTGCTCAGCGCAAGCTGGGACGACGTCGACGTGGTGACCCCGGCCGGGCGCCGCACCCTGTCGCTACCACCCCTGCGGTACGCGATGCTGCGCTCGGCGCCCCTGTACGAGCTGGCGGCCAAGACCGACGCCGTCCGGATCACCGCGGCGGCCGGCACCGTGCTCGACGACGGTGACCGGGTTGTCGTGTCGGATCCGGACGGGACACCCCTCGTACGGGCGGCTTGGGCCCTCGATTCCCGGCCCCGGCCCCCGCGCCGGGCCGGGCGCACGAACTGGCTGCAGCATTTCCGCGGCTGGTGGCTCGAGGCTGCGCGTCCGGTGTTCGATCCTGATCGCGCGGTGCTGATGGATTTCCGTACGCCGCAGCCCGCGCGCGGCGTGTCGTTCGGTTACGTGCTGCCCGTGAGCGACCGTTTCGCGCTGGTCGAATACACCGAGTTCTCGCCCGCGCGGCTGACGGACGCCGAATACGACCGGGCGTTGCGCGCCTACGCCGACCTGATCGGGCTCAATGTGGCGGAGTTGCGCGTACGCGAGGTCGAGGACGGCGTCATCCCGATGACCGACGGCCCGTTCGACTCCCGGCCGTCCCCGCGCGTGATCCGGCTCGGCACGGCGGGCGGCGCCACCCGCCCGTCGACCGGCTTCACGTTCTCGGCCATGGCCCGCCAGGCCGGCCGGATCGCGCAGGAGGTCGTCGCCGGTCGCCCGCCCGTGCCCGACCCGCCCTACCCGGCGCGCCACCTGTGGATGGACGCCGTGCAACTTCGCGCACTCGATCGCGGCCTGGTCGACGGGGTGGCGTTCTTCGACCGGCTCTTCGACCGCAACCCAGCCTCGCTGGTGCTGCGCTTCCTCGACGGCACGACCAGCGTGGGGGAGGATCTGCGGCTGATGGCCTCCACCCCGCTGCTGCCGATGACCCGCGCGGCCGCCGGCGACGCCGTCGCGCGCCTCCGCTCACGCTGAGCGCGTGGTGCGCACGTTGAGCGCGTGGTGCGCATGTTGAGCGCGTGGTGCGCACGTTGAGCGCGCGTCCTAGCTCAAGCGCCCGTCTTCGCTCACATTGACGAGCACCTTGCCGACCGCGCCGTTCTCGACTGCCACATGCGCGCCGGCGGTGTCGCTCAGCGGGAACGAGGTCAGCGGCAGGCCGTGCTCCTCGCCGACCGGCAGCGCGCCGTCGCCCACCGCCGCCGCCAGGTCCTCCGCGCCCGCGGTCAGCGCCTGCTCGCCGACGGTGTAGAGCACCAGGAACTGGAAGCGCGTGTTGAGCGACATGTTCTGCCGCACGTCGAGCTCGACCGTCTTGCCGCCGTCGTTCGCGTACGTGGCGATCGTGCCCCGGGTGCGCAGCACGGCCAGGTCGAGCGCCAGGTTCGCCCCCAGCGCCACCTCGGCGACGATGTCGACCCCGTCCGGCGCGATCGCCCGGATCTCGGCCGCCGGGTCGCCCTCGCGATAGTTGACCACGTGGTGGGCGCCGGCCGCGGTGGCCAGCCGGGCCTTCTCGGGCCCGCTGATCGTGCTGATCACGGTCGCGCCGGCCCAGCGGGCGAGCTGGATCACCGCGTGGCCCACCGCCCCGGCGCCACCCGCGGCCAGCACGACCTTGCCGTCAAGGGCACCCTTCGACAGCCGCCGCGGGCCGTCCTCGGCCACGGTGAGCGTGCGGTGCGCGGTCAGCGCGGGAACGCCCAGCGAGGCGCCGAGCTCGAAGCTCGCGTCGTCGGGCAGCGCAATCGCCCGGTTGGCGGGCACGACGGTGAACTCGGCGGCGGTGCCGGTCGGGCGGCCCGCGGTGGCCATGAACAGCCAGACCCGCTCGCCGACCCGGCCCGCGTCGACGCCCGGCCCGGTCGCGTCGATCACACCGGCGCCGTCGAGATGCGGGGTGACCTCGGGGAACTGCTTGGGGTTGGTGGCGCCGGCGCGCGTCTTCCAGTCGGTCGGGTTGACGCCCGAGACGGCCACGCGCACGCGGACCTCCCCGGGGCCTGGCGCGGGCGGCTCCCGGTCGACCAGCCGCAGCACGTCGGGGCCGCCGTTGTCGCTGTAGATGATGGCCTTCATGCCGTCCATAATCGCTCGCCTCGGCCGTGGGCGCGCTGTTAGCGTGCGGGCGTTCTGATCGCCTTTCGAGGACGGGCCCTTGTACACCAGCTGAGACATTCACCGCGCCGAGCAGGCAGCGCGCCGGGCCACAGGCCGCGCGTAGCCCTCGTGCGCACTGACGTCCCGCACTGACCACGCGAGTGCGGCGTGCCGTGGTGACACCCGGCCGCCACTCGCGTCTCCGTCGTGCGCGGACATCCTCCGCGGAGCCGTGTCTCCGCCCTGAATGTCGCAGTAGAACGGCTTTTTCCACCGGTGATCGACAACCGAACAACGCAGTGGCTGGTGTGCCCGACGGGCCTCCCGCTCATCCGCCGTCGTTGCCTGCGCTGCCCGTCGGCGCGCTACCGGGCGCACGGCAAGTTCCGCATCAACGCCAACCACAAGCTCCTCGACGTCTGGCTGCTCGCCCTGTGCGCCCGGTGCGGGGAGACCATCAAGCTGACCGTCCTGGATCGGGCCAACGTCCGCACGATCGACCCGGCCATGCTCGACCGCTTCCACGACAACGACGTCACCCTGGCCGCCGAGCTGCTGACCGACCCGGCCCTGCAGCGCCGCAACAACGTGACGCTGGACTGGGACGACGCGTGGACGATCGAGAAGACCGAGGACTGCCCGTCCCCGGTGATCCACACGTCGGTGCGTTTCGCTCAGCGGATTCCGCTCCGGCTGACCACGCTGCTCGCGGTCGGCCTGGAGGTCTCCCGATCCGAGATCCACCGCCGGCTCGCCGACGGCACCCTGTCCTCACCCCACCGCCTGACCGGGAGGTCCTCCAGCGACTTCAGCTTCACCCTGCGGAGATAACCCGCCTCGCGGTTGCGGCCCCGGAGCGCGGGGTCAGGGACCGAAGACCCACTCGTCGGCCTCGACCCTGATCGTGAGCTCGCCGTCCTCGGACTCCAGCCGAAGCGTCGACGAGTTCAGGGAGCCGCCGAGCAGCCGCCGCCCGGTCAGGGAGGCCAGCCGGTCGGGCTTGTGCGCCGGCTCGACCCGGGTCTCCCCGTGCTCGTCCATCGCGTAGGACGGGTACGGGGAGAGCGGGGACAGCAGCAAATGGTCGCCCATCCCGTGCACCTGGACCGTCACGCCGCCCTCGAAGGTCAGCCAGAAATGCAGCAGGCTCTCGGCGTCGCCGTCCCGCCGTCCCTCGAACCAGTGCCGCGCCTCGGTCACGGCCTCGATCCGGCGCCCGATCCAGCCGCTGAGCACCCACGCCCGCAGCAGTTCGGCGGCGAGCCAGTGGCCCCGCGACTCGGCCTCCCACACGGGGGTCGAGTTGCGCTCGCCGATCCGCAGCGGGTCGGCGCCGCGGGCCAGCAGCAGGGCGGTCGCGTCGACCTGAAGCGGGCCGCCGCCCTGGTGGAAGCCGTCGATCTCGACGTCGATGGCGTGCCGCAGCAGCGTCCAGCCGTCGCCGTTGTCGTCCTCGACGTCCTGGCCCGCGTCGAGCAGGTCGCGCAGCAGGGGCAGGTCGAGATGCTCGACGGCCAGGTGGGCCGGGGTGATCGCCATGACGGGCTGCCTTCCGGGGTGTGCTCGAGAAGATCGTCCACGACGGAAAATCCGGTCCGCAAGTCAAAATCATCGATGTTAAGCTCCGGCGCCCCCGCGACGCAGAAGATCGGGGGCAACGGGGAGAACACATGAATCGCACCGTACGTGCGCTGCTGTCAGCGGCCGCCGCCACGCTGACCGCCACTACTGTCCTCGTCGGACTCGCGACCGGGCCGGCCCAGGCCGAGACCTACGGGAGCGTTCCGCTCAAGGGCTGGTCCTACGTCGACAAGGCGCAGCCGTCGACGCCGAACCCGGATCCGGACGGCGACTACCTGATCGGCAGCAGCGCGGATCCGTCCGGGCTCAAGCACACCGGCCGGGCCTACTTCACCTTCGACCTGACTCAGCTCAAGGGCCAGGTGCTGCACCGGGTCACGTTCTACACCACCGAGCGTACGGTCGTGGACTGTTCGCGGCTCGCCCCGATCGAGGTGTGGCGCACCAAACCGGTCACCTCGACCACCACCTGGCAGCACACGCCGAAGGAGCTGGAGCTGCTCGGCGAGCGGTCCTACGGCAGCGGCACCACGATCTGCCCCGGGGCGTACATGGGAATCGACATGATCCCGGCGATCCAAGCCGCGTTCGCGCGCGGCGAGAAGACCCTGACGCTCGGGGTGCGGATCAAGGCCGGCAGCGAGGGTGACGCCACGGTCGGCCGGACGATGGCCCAGGCGCGGATGAGCTTCGCGGCCAACCACGCGCCCAAGGTGAGCGGGCTCAAGCTCAAGTATCCGGACGGGGGCTGCGGCACGCTCGCGAAGCACCCCACGGCCGGGTCCCGGATCCAGGTGCAGGCCACGGTCACGGACGCCGACCCCAACGACCACCCGCAGACCCGGTACGCGTACTGGCCGGTCGATCGCCCGGACGAGCGCCGCGAGTCCTCGTCGCCGAACCTGAGCCTGAGCGGGCTCGCGGACGGCACGGTGGTCGCCTGGACCGCACGCGGTGAGGACTACGACGACGCCGGTGCGTGGGGGAAGACCTGCTACTTCACCGTCGACACGATCGCCCCGGCGGTCACCCCGATCGTCTCCTCGAAGCAGTATCCGAGCAACGACTACCCGGGCACGGGCGGTCCCGGTGTGCCGGGCACGTTCGTATTCGACGCGGCCGGTGACGTCGACGTGGTCGGCTTCGACTGGGGCGGCATGGACGGCGGGCTGCTCGAGCGGGTCACCGCCAACCACCCCGGCGGCCGGGCCAAGGTCACCATCACGCCCAGCCGATGGGGCAGCGGCCGGCTCGAGGTGGCCGCCCGCGACGCGGCCGGCAATCGTGGGCCGTTCGTCGAATACCGCTACCAGGTGCGCAACTCCGCGCCGTTCGTGTTCGTCGACGTCGCCGGCGTCGGCCTGACCAGTCGCGTCACCCTCTCCTCGCGCCTGCCCGAGACGACCGATCTCGGGTACGCCGTGGACGGCGGCCCCGAGAAGCGGCTGGCCGCGGTCGACGGCAAGGCCGCGGACGACGTGGTGTTCACGAGCGTCGGCACCAAGACGGTCGTGGCCCGGGCGTACGCGGGAAGCAAGATGATCGGCGCCGAGACCGTGCAGGTCACGGTTTCTGACGCCCCGAAGATCACCTCGGCCGACTTCGACTGGACGAAGGACCCGGTCGAGGGGGTTCCCGGGTCGTTCACCTTCGCCCCGCGCACCACCGGCGTCGTGTCGTACGTCTACCAGTTCGCCGGCGGCGACGAGAAGACCGTCGAGGCCGATGCGGACGGCCGGGCCGTGCTGGTGTGGACACCCGACCGTGGTGGCTCCTTCGGGATCACCGTGTCGTCGGTGGACGAGTCGGGCCACCGCTCGCAGCCGGCCTCGCTGTCGTTCTCGGTCATCGCGCTGCGGCCGGAGGTGGGCGTGTATGGCTTCGAGCATCACGTGGGTGAACCGATTCCCGTCTGGGTCTGGACCTACCTGCCGGACGCAGCCGCCCTCGTCTACAGCCTCGACGGCGGCCCGCAGCAGACGACCGGTCTCTCGAACAGCTTCGAGGTGGTGGCCGAGCGGGCCGGAGATCTCGTTCTCCGGGTGTGGGTGAAGCGGGCCGACGGGTCGCTGTCGCCGCCGGCCGAGGTGGTCATCCCGGTCAGTTCGGCCCCGCGGGTCGCCGCCAAGGGCCCGTTCGGCGAGGCCGCGGTGCTGGGCCGCCCGGTGTCGCTGACCTTCACCGCGGGGGTGCCGGGCACGACCTCGTTCCGGTATTCGGTCTCCGGCGGCCCCGAGCAGACCGTCCCGGCCGGCGCCGGCGGCACGACGACGGTCACCTACGACGTCCCCGTGGACGCCGGTGAGATCGTGGTCAGGGTGGCCGGCCTGACCGCCGACGGCACGGCGTCGCAGACCAACGCCTTCCTGGTGCCGTCGCAGAATCCGGGCGTCGAGGTCAGCAGCACGTGGGCCTACGACCCGGGCGGGCCCGGCATCCCCGGCCAGTTCGGCTTCTCGGCCTGGGACCTGACCGACGTGACCACGAAGTTCCTGTGGCACGTCGACGGCGATCCGGTGCAGGAGGTCGAGTACGACTGGTCGGCCTGGGAGACCGTGGCCTCGTACACGCCCGAGCGTGCGGGCGAGCACACCCTGTACGTGCAGCGGGAGTTCACCGACGGCTCCCGGTCGCCGGTGACGACCGTACCGTTCGTGGTCGGCTGATCTTTCCCCGCAGCGACGGCCCGGTCCTGGTGACCGGGCCGTCGTTCGTTCGGGGTGCCGTCTCGCATAAAAATGTGGAGTGGTGCATAATCACCTCGTGACCAAGGTTCTGTCTTCTCTCCCGGTCGGTGAACGTGTCGGCATCGCGTTCTCCGGTGGCCTCGACACGTCGGTAGCGGTCGCGTGGATGCGCGAGAAGGGCGCCGTGCCCTGCGCCTACACCGCCGAGATCGGCCAGTACGACGAGCCCGACGTGACCTCCGTGCCCGAGCGCGCCATCGCGTACGGCGCCGAGCTCGGCCGTCTCGTCGACTGCCGCGCCGCCCTCGTCGAGGAGGGGCTCGCCGCCCTGGCCTGCGGCGCCTTCCACATCCGCTCGGGCGGCCGCACCTACTTCAACACCACCCCGCTGGGCCGGGCCGTCACCGGCACCCTGCTCGTGCGGGCGATGCTCGAAGATCAGGTGCAGATCTGGGGCGACGGCTCGACGTTCAAGGGCAACGACATCGAGCGCTTCTACCGTTACGGGCTGCTGGCCAACCCGTCGCTGCGTATCTACAAGCCGTGGCTCGACAAGGACTTCGTGACCGAGCTCGGCGGCCGCAAGGAGATGAGCGAGTGGCTGCTCGCCCACGACCTGCCCTACCGTGACTCGACCGAGAAGGCGTATTCGACCGACGCCAACATCTGGGGCGCCACCCACGAGGCCAAGTCGCTCGAGCATCTCGACAACGGCATCGAGCTGGTCGACCCGATCATGGGCGTCCGGTTCTGGGATCCCGAGGTGGCCATCGCGACCGAGGACGTGACGATCGGCTTCGCCGAGGGCCGCCCGGTCACGGTCAACGGCAAGGAGTTCGGCTCCCCGGTCGACCTGGTGCTGGAGGCCAACGCGATCGGCGGCCGCCACGGCCTGGGCATGTCCGACCAGATCGAGAACCGGATCATCGAGGCCAAGAGCCGCGGCATCTACGAGGCGCCGGGCATGGCGCTGCTTCACATCGCGTACGAGCGGCTGGTCAACGCCATCCACAACGAGGACACGGTGACCAGCTATCACAACGACGGCCGCAAGCTGGGCCGGCTGATGTACGAGGGCCGCTGGCTCGACCCGCAGGCGCTCATGCTGCGCGAGGCCCTGCAGCGCTGGGTCGGCAACGCCGTCACCGGCGAGGTCACCCTGCGCCTGCGCCGCGGCGACGACTACTCGGTGCTCAACACGACCGGCCCGGCGTTCAGCTACCACCCCGACAAGCTCTCGATGGAGCGCACCGAGACGCCGGCGTTCGCCCCGGCCGACCGGATCGGCCAGCTGACCATGCGCAACCTCGACATCGCGGACAGCCGGGCCAAGCTCGAGCAGTACGCCCAGCTCGGCATGGTCGGCAGCCCGCAGGGTCTGGTCGGCGCCCTGCCCGCGGGCGGCGCCGAGGAGATCGCGTCGCGCGGCGCCGTCGCCCCCGGCAACGACGACCTGCTCGACCAGGCCGCCATGGAGTCCGGCACCGACTGACCCGGTGGCTCAGGCGTGGGCCGTGCCCGCGATCTGGGTGTTGAACGTGACGAAGGGGGAGTGGAGCCGATACGACTCCACCTCCACCTTCGTGAACCCGGCCGCCCGTACGAGGGTGGCCAGGTCGCGTTCGCACGAGCAGCCCTCGAAGGTCCACGCCCAGGGGCGGCGCAGCGCCCGCTGCAGGGCGCGGGTCGGCGTGCCGTCCCGGGCGGCCACGTGCTCCACGAACCGGAACGTGCCGCCCGGGCGCAGGATCCGGCGGACCTCGGCCAGCACTTGTGCGGGGTCGCTCACCGTGCACAGCACGAGCGACGAGATGACGGTGTCGGCGCTGTGCTCGGGCAGGCCGGTGTCCTCGGCCCGGCGGGCGCGCAGGTCGAGTTTCACCCCGCGGCGGTCGGCGGCCGCCCGCAACCGCCGGTGCATGGGCACATTGGGCTCGACGGCGACGAGGGTCGAGCCCGCCGGCAGATAACGCAGGTTCGCGCCGACCCCGGAGCCGAGCTCGACGACCGTACGGGGAAGGTTGTGGAAGAGACGGCGCTTGCGGTCGCGCACGTTGAACTCGATGTACGGGCCCATCACGCTGAAGAAGGCGGCGTTGAACGCCCCGCGCCCCCGGTGCACCTCGAAGTCGGACATGCCCTCATCGTGTCCGGCCGGGGGCGGGCGAGTCAGGCGGGGAAACACCCCACTGTGCGGTGAACCAGGCGGCGATCTGCGCGCGGGAGCGGAACCCGAGACGCTGCAGGATCCGCTCGACGTGCCCCTCGGCCGAGCGCTCGTCGATGCTCAGCCGGTGCGCGATCTCGCGGTTCGTGCAGCCCTGACTGATCAGTTCGGCCACCTCCCGCTGCCGGGCGGTCAGCCCCTCGGCGCGGCGGCGGGGGACGGGCAGGCCCAGGAACCGGCGGACGGTGCGCACCAGTTCGCCATGGTCACCCGCGTACGGGAGGTGGGATCGGCCGGGCAGGAGCGCCAGGTGGGAATGCTCGATGCCGGCCGAAAGTGCGCGAGCCTGCGCGACCGGTGCCGCCCGATCGCCGGTGCGGTGCACGATGAGCGTCGGTGCGCGAACCTGCGCGAGATGAGCACTGACGTCCAGCTCGTAGCTGAGTGCCAGCAGTGCGCGTGCGGTCGCGGCGCTCGAACACGCACGCTGATACCGAGCATGGCCGGCCCGGGTCGCGCGATCGGCGTCCGGCGCGAAGATGTCGGTCAGCACGTCCGACCCGAGCCCCCAGTGCGCCTCGATCAGGCCCAGGACGTTCTCCCGTACGGCGGGGGCCGACAGCTCGGACCCGCGAACCCACCCGCCGTAGAGCACGAGCCGCCGTACGGTGTCCGGGTGAGCGGCCGCCCACGCCGCCGCCACCGGCGCGCCCATGGACGTCCCCATCAGATCGAACGGCTCGTCCAGCGTCGCCGCCACCGCGCCCAGCTGTTCCAGCTCGAACTCGAGCGAGAACGGCCGCGTGGTCGCCGCCGACAACCCGCATCCCGCGCGGTCGTAGCGCACCAGGCGAACACCTTCGGCCAATTCCTCGTAGAACGTCCGCTCGGCCCCGGGCTCCCAGCTCAGCTCCAGATGCGTGAGCCAGCCCATGACGTACACGAGTGGCCGCCCGGCCCCCGCCGACGCACAGGCCACCGAGGTGCCGTCGGCCAGCGTCACCTGCCCGAGCCGCTGCCGCACCCGGCGATTGTCGCAAAGAGAACGCCGCCCCGGGCAGTCCCGGGGCGGCGTCGATGATGCAGGGTCAGACGAGACCGTTCTCGGTCAGCCAGCCCTTGGCCACCGCGGGGGTGTCCTGCTTGTCGACCTGAACCTTGGCCAGCGTGGTGGTCAGGTTCTCGGTGGTCAGCTTGGCCGAGACCGCGTTCAGGGTCTCGGTGACGGTCGGGTTGTTCGCCGTCGAGCGGATCAGCGGGATGATGTTCTCGGCCAGGTACAGGTTCTTCGTGTCCTCGAGCACGACGAACTTGTTGACCGCGATCGAGGAGTCGGTGCTGAAGATGTTGCCGACCTGGATCTGACCCTTGACCAGGGCGTTCACCGTCAGCGGGCCACCGGCGTCGAGCGGCTTGAACTCCTTGAACTCGATGCCGTAGAGCTCCTTGAGGCCCTTGAGGCCCTGGTAGCGCTCCTGCCACTCGGGGCCGGCGCCGATCGTGAGGTCCTTGGCCACCGGCTTCAGGTCGTCGATCGTCTTGAGGCTGTACTTGCTCGCCGTCTCCGAGGTGACCGTGAGCGTGTCCTTGTCCTCGGCGGGGGACTGCTCGAGCACCTCGGTGCCCGACGGCAGCACCTTCTTGAGCGCGCCCAACACGTCCTCGGGCTTGCTGACGCCCTCGGGCGCGCCACCGGAGGACAGCGCCGCCAGCAGGGCGCCGTTGTACTCGGGGAGCAGGTCGATCGAGCCGTCCTGCAGTGCCTTGAGGTAGAGCTCGCGGGCGCCGATGTTGAACTGCCGCTTGACGGTGACGCCCTTGGCCTCGAGCGACTGGGCGTAGATCTCGGCCAGCAGCTCGCTCTCGGCGAAGTTGGCCGAGCCGATCGTGATGGTGCCCGGCGCCGAGCTGGCCCCGGTGTTGTCGTCGGCCAGCGGGTCGTCGCCCGAGCCGCACGCGGTCAGCGCCACGGCCATGGCGACGGCGGTGCCCACCGCACTGAGTCGCTTAATGAGTTTCATGGAACGGACCTTTCACTTGGATGCCCGAAGACCGGGCGAGACGATCCAGCGCTGGGCGAACGCCAGCACCAGGTCGAGCAGAACGGCCAGCACCGCGACGACAATGGCGCCGGCCAGCACTCGGGAGTAGTCGTTGACGGCCAGGCCGTCGATCAGCAGGCGGCCCAGCCCGCCCAGGCCGACCGCGGCGGCCACGGTGGCGGTGGCCACCACCTGCAGGGCGGCGCTGCGGAAACCGCTCATCAGCACGGGCAGCGCCATCGGCAGCTCCACCCGGAACAGCACCTGCATCGGGCGCATGCCGACACCCCGCGCGGCGTCCACCACGCCGGGGTCGAGGGTCCGCAGACCCGCGTACGCGGAAGTCAGGATCGGCGGAATGACCAGAACTGTCAGCGCGATCAGCACCGGGAGCAGGCCCAGGCCGAGCAAAGTGACCATCAGCATGAGCAGGCCGAGCGTCGGCAGCGAACGGCCGGCGTTGCCCGCGTTGATGGCGATGAACGAGCCCCGGCCGGTGTGCCCGATGTAGAGGCCCACGGGCAGCGCGATGACCGTGCCCAGCGCCAGCGCGAGCAGCACGTACCACAGGTGGGAGACGATCAGCTGCGGGATGCTGCCCGAGGCGAAGTCCCAGTGGGCGCCGTCGAAGAGGTAGTCGAGATTCACGCCCGGCTCCTCTGCACGCGGGTCCACGGCGTGACCGCCCGCTGGATCAGCACGATGATCAGGTCGGCGATGCCGGCCAGCAGCACCGACAGGATGATGCCGACCAGGATCGGCTCGATGTAGAACAGCTGGAAGCCCCGGGTGAACAGCTGGCCGAGGCCGCCGATGCCGATCAGGGCGCCCACGCTGACCAGGCTGATGTTGGACACCGTGGCGACCCGCAGGCCGGCCAGGATGACCGGCAGCGCGACCGGCAGCTCGACGTCGAAGAGCCGCCGCAGCCGCCGATAGCCCATCGCGGTGGCCGACTCGGTGACCAGCCGGTCGACGGAGCGAAGACCATCGGCGACCGTACGGGCCATGAGCGCGACGGTGTAGATGGTGAGCGCGACCACGATGTTGAGCGGCGACAAGATCTTGGTGCCCAGGATCACCGGCAGGAACACGAACAGCGCGAGCGACGGGATCGAGTAGAGCACGCCGGCCACGTTGATCAGCGGGTGGTAGAGCCACGGGAACCGGACGCCGAGATAGCCGATCGGCAGCGCGATGAGGAAGCCGAGCAGCACCGGGATCAGCGCGAGCGTGATGTGCTGACGCAGCGCGGCCAGCACCGTCTCGGAGTTGTTGGACAGATAAGTGATCATGAAGCCCGCCGCGCCGCCAGATAGTCGGCGAGGTCGTGATGACGTACGACGCCGTCGGCCTTGCCCTCCTCGTTCACCCGCACGGCGATGCCGACCGGGGAGCTGATCGCGAGGTCGGTCACCAGGCGCAGCGAATCGGCCGCGGTGAACGTGCCGCCGGTCGGCAGCACCTGGCCCGACTCCATGAGCCAGCCCGTCGGGCGCCCGGCCTCGTCGAGCGCGAGGGTGCCCGGCAGATCGGCGACCGGCAGCGCGGCCGCGGAGTCGAAGGACAGGCTGCGGATGCCGCGGTCACGACCGACGAACTCGGCCACGAACTCGTCGGCGGGCGCGGTCAGCAGCTCCTGCGGGGTGCCGACCTGGGCCAGCTTGCCGCCCTGGCGGAAGATCGCGACGACGTCGCCGAGCTTGATGGCCTCGTCGATGTCGTGGGTCACCATGGCGATCGTCTTGCCCAGATCCTGCTGCAGGCGCAGGAACTCGCGGTGCAGGCCCTCGCGGACGACCGGGTCGACCGCGCTGAACGGCTCGTCCATCAGCATGATGGGCGGGTCGGCGGCCAGGGCGCGGGCCACGCCGACGCGCTGCTGCTGACCGCCCGAGAGCTGCGCCGGGTAGCGCTTGGCGAACTCGGCCGACAGGCCGACCCGCTCGAGCAGGCTGAGGGCGGCGGTGCGGGCCTCGCGGCGGGTCTTGCCCAGCAGCACCGGCACGGTGGCCACGTTGTCGAGCACCGTGCGGTGCGGGAACAGCCCGGCGCTCTGGATCACGTAGCCGATGCCCCGCCGCAGCAGGGCCTCGTCCTGACCGGCGATGTCCTTGCCGTCGATCAGCACGCGGCCCGATGTGGGGCTGATCATACGGTTGATCATGCGGAGCGAGGTGGTCTTGCCGCAGCCGGACGGCCCGACCAGGACCGTCATCTTCCCGGTGGGCAGTTCGAGCGACACGTGGTCGACCGCGGTGCTGCCGCCGGGATAGACCTTCACGACGTCGTCGAATGTGATCATGGCACTCCTGCGGCAACAGATTTATGAATACGGCTATTCATACTTCAGGTGTAGTGAATAGAATGTCAACGGCCTCGGGGCGGCCTTTACGGTCTGGTAACACTGGTGATGGTGGCGCTATGCAGGCAGAACGGCTCGACGGGGCGAACCTGACGATCGGTGGTCTCGTGGCCATCGCTTCCGGTCGAAGTGGGGTCGAGGTGGAGTCGGCGGCCCTGCGTCGGGTCGGGGAAAGTAACGCGCTGCTGCAGCACGCCCGGGCGCATGGCGCAGTCTACGGGGCCAACACCGGGGTCGGCGCCAACAGGCACGAGCGCGCCGACGACGAGGAGCGCGGGCTGCGCCTGTTGCGGAGTCACTGCGCGGCCGTCGGGCCGGTCGAGGACGACATGACGGCGCGCGCGGTCATGACCGTACGGCTCAATCAGATCCTCGCCGGCGGCTCCGGCATCTCACCGCGCGTGGCGGAGGCGCTGGCCGAGGCGCTGCACGACGGGGCCGTCCCGACGATCCACTCGTGGGGCGCCATCGGCACGGCCGACCTGGCCGCCCTGGCCGAGCTCGGCCTCACCCTGGCCGGCGAGCGGCCCTGGCAGAACGGCAAGGGGCCGACCACCACGATCGACGCCACCGACGCGCTGCCGCTGATCAGCTCGAGCGCGCTCACGGTGGCCACGGCCGCGCTCGCGCTGCAACGCATGCAGAGCCAGCTGCGCGCGTCGGTGGTCGTGGCGGCGCTGAGCTTCCTCGCGCTGCGGGGCAACCCGGAGGCGTACGACGTCGCGGTCCATCGCAATCGTGCGCACCCCGGCCAGGTCGAGGTCGCGCGGCTGATGAGCCGGCTGGTGGCGGGGGCGGCGGCGCCGGTGCGCATCCAGGACCCGTTCGGCCTGCGGGTGCTGCCGCAGGTGTCGGCCCCGGCCATCCACGCCGCCCGCATCCTCGACGACGTGCTGACCGAGGAGGTCAACGCGGCCGTCGAAAACCCGCTGGTCACGCCCGAAGGTGTGTTGCATCACGGCCAGTTTCACACGGCGACGCTGGCCTCCAGCCTCGACGCCGCCCGCGGGGCGTTCCTGCCGGTGCTGTCGCTCTCGACCGCGCGGCTCGGCCTGCTCATGCGGCCCGACCTGACCGGCCTGCGGGCGTTCCTGGCGGCCGGCCCGGTGGGCAGCTCGGGCCTGATGATCAGCGAATACGTCGTGCAGGACGTGCTCACCCAGATCCGTGTCGGCATGACCCCGACCGCGGCCGGCACGCTGAGCATCTCGCTCGGGCTGGAGGAGCACGCCAGCTTCGCCACCCAGGGCGCGCGGGCGCTGCGCACGATGACCCGGCTCGCCCCGACGCTGCTGGCCGCCGAGCTGGTGGCGGCCGTGCGCGCGCTGCGGATGGCGCCCGGGCGGCTCATCGTGGGGCCGCTGCGGGACGCCTTCCAGATGGCCGACGAGGCGCTGGATCCGTCCGAGGACGACCGGCCGCTCGGCATCGACCTCGAGCGGGGCGCCGACCTGTTGCCGCAGCTCGGCGCGGTGCTCGACTACTCGTCGATGGGCCTCAGCGCGTAAGCGCCGGGCCGCCGCCTACCCGTCGATGGGCCTCAGCTCGTCCGCGTAACTGACTGCCCGGCGCCGCAGGACGCCGGCCGGGCTGATCGAATATTGGCCCATACGCCACAGCGGCGGCGAATACGCATGAATGGACACCGAGCCGTCGACCGCGCCGCCCATCCGGTGGATGTGGTCGGGCCCGAACGCGAACGCCCGCCCCGCCTCCACGACCCGGGTCACCGGCTCGCCGCCCATCCGCGGGGTGGCCTCAGTGACCGCGCCCCGGGTCACGGCGACCGCGCCCGAGCTCGTGTCGTGGTCGTGCCAGCCGGTGTCGTCGGCGACGTTCCAGCAGAGCACCCAGACGTCCACGTCGCTGTCGCGGTAGAGCGACGCGTAATGCCGGCTGCCCGTGTCGTGCTTGACCAGGTGCTCCCACATCTGCGGCTGGGCGGCCAGCTCGGCCACCCAGCTTTTGAGCTCTTGCAGATCGAGAACCCGACCGGGTCCGTGAACCTGTCCGGCTTCGGTGACCCTACCGGTCAGGGCCGGCAGAACAGTCATCGCGCTTCTCCTGTCAGGAAGTGATGCGGGTTGGCGGTGAACAGGGCGTGCGTGAAGGCCGCGCCCAGATTCGGGTCGGTGGCCTCCGCGTACGGGCGGTCCGAGCCGGAGACGATCGGGTCGACGCCGACCACGCGGACCAGGGCGTCGATGGCCCGGGTGCCGTACGAGGAGGTCTCGTAGAAGACGTTGGCGTTGAGCGCGCCCAGCCGGCCCCCGCGCGCGGTCAGGCGCTCATGGTGCAGCGGGGCCAGCCCGGCCAGCGCGACGAAACCGATGCGCACGTCGGGTAGACCGGCCACGTGCCACGCGAGCCAGGCCTGGTGCATTTGCGACACGTACGGCACCAGGGCCGGCCACCACGCGGGCAGGCCCGGATCGCACGCCGGTGCGGGGCCGGGGTGCACGAGCACGGGCTTGTTCGCTTTGCGCGCCTCGTCGAGCAGCGGGCCGACGTGCTCGATGCCCTGCGGGTCGGCGAGAGCGGTGGCGGGGAGTTGCAGGCCGGCGACGCGCTCCTCGCGGAGGACCTTGGCCAGCCCGTCCGGGTCGGGCTCGGTCACCCCGGCGGCGGCCCAGACGTGGAAGGGGCCGCCCAGTTCGAGCGCGCTTTCGTGCCAGATGCCGATCAGCTCGGCGCCGTCGTGGGCGGGCAGGTGCTCGATGCCGAGCGGGCTGGAGAGCGAGACCAGGACGCGGTCGGCGCGCTCGCTGGTGCGGCGATGCTCGACGTCGTGCGCGAGCGGATCGACCTCGTACGGGTTCTCGCCCGGCAGATGCAACGTCCAGCCCCGCATGAACGGAAACGCCTGACGGCGGCGCAGCGCCTCAACCAGCCGGGCGGGCCACAGGTGCTGATGGCAGTCGATCAGCATCGTGTCTCCTCGTCAGGTGGGTGAAGCGCTTCACTCACATGAGAAGTGAAGCGCTTCCCTGTCGAAAAGGCAATGTGTTCTCAGGCACCGGAATTACGTGACTCCGGCTCCCGGCCCTGGCCCGGACTGGCCTCGGGTTTCCGCCCCCGCCCCTGCCCCCGCCCCAGACCCGGGCCCCGGCCCCAGTCCTAGCCCCAGCCCCGGCCCTAGCCCCGTCCCAGCCCCGTCCGAGCCCCGGCCCCAGCCCACCCCCAGCCCCAGCCCAACCCCAGCCCCAGCCCGGCCCCGGCCCCGGCCCCGGCCCAGCCCACCCCCAGCCCCAGCCCCAGCCCCGGCTCCGGTCTTCTACCTCGTCGGTGCGAAGAAGTGGACGATCTCGTCGGCCGCGGTGGGGGAGAGCATCATCGCCTGGACTCGTGCGGACATGGCGGCGATCGGGCCGATGCGGGCGAACATCGCTTCCTCGTACGTCTTGATGGCCGAACCGGGGTCGGTGGCGAACGCGGCGGCCAGCTCGGCCCCGTCGAGCATGGCCTGGTTGGCGCCCTCGCCGACCGGCGGCATGAGGTGCGCGGCGTCGCCGACGAGGGTCAGGCCGGGCCGGTGGGCCCAGCGTGTGCCGGCGGGCATCGCCTCGATTCGCCGTACGACCGGGGGCCCGTCGGCGGCCTCGATGAGCGCGGTGAGGCCGGGAGCCCACCCGTCGAACTGCTCGAGCAGTGCGCGTTTGCTGCCGTAACTGTGCAGATGGCGTTCGTCGGCGCGCAGAGTGACGCCGACCCGGAGGTCGCCGCTGCCCTGGTGTTGCGCGGCCAGAATCCGGTTCGCGCCGACGCACCACAGGTTGCCGGGACCGACCAGAGCGGCCAGCTCCGGATGGCGCCGGTCGGCGTCGTGGGCGGTCAGCTCGGCCAGGACGGCCACGGCGGACAGGGGTGCGTCGGTCAGCAGCGGCCGGACGACCGAGCGGGCCCCGTCGGCGCCGACGAGGACGTCGCAGTCCGCGCCGCGGCCGTCGTCGAACGTCAATCGGAAACCGCCGCCGAGCCGGGGCGTCGCCTCGACGATCCGGTGCCGCCAGGCCACCGCGTTGCCGGGGAGCGAGTCGAGCAGGATGTCGCGCAATACGCCGCGGTCGATCTCGGGCCGCCCGGAGAAGTCGCCGGGCTCGGGCCGATGGTGCACGAGGATGCGCCCGGCGGGGTCGAGGATGCGGTGCTCCTCGCCCTCGGGTCGCGCCTCGGCCCGGAACCGATCGGTGAGCCCGGCCTTTTCGAGGGCGTGCTGGCCCGACTCCGGGTGCAGGTCGAGCAAGCCGCCCTGGGTGCGCGCGAACCGGTCGGCCTCGCGCTCGTACACCACCGCGTCGATGTCATGCCGCCGCAGGATCCGGGCCAAGGTCAGGCCGCCGAGACCACCACCGGCGATCGCGATACGCATAGTCGAGTTCCTTGCCGTACGCTGTACCTCATGGATACGCCGTACGGTAGCGCGCCTTCGCCCGTCTGGGAACGCCCCGAACCCCAGCCACGCGCGGCGCCGGTCCCCCTGAGCCGCGCGAAGATCGCCGCCACGGCCGTCCACCTGGCCGACTCGCAGGGCCTCGACGGCCTGTCCATCCGCAAGATCGCCAAGGAGCTCGGCGTCGGGCCGATGCGCCTGTACGACTACGTGACCAACCGCTCGGAACTGCTCGATTTGATGGTCGATGCCGTGTACGCCGAGATCGCCGAGGCTGCCCCGCAGTCAGAGTGGCGGGCCGCCGTGCTGGCCGTCGTGCACCGCACCCGTGCGGCCGCGCTCGACCATGAATGGTTCGCCGACCTGCTCGGCGCCCGCCCCCACCTGGGTCCGCACGCGCTCGCCGTGGGGGAGTCGACCGCGGCCGCCCTCAGCCAGGCCCCCGGCCTGCACGACGTGGACGCACTGCAGCGGGCCCTGGGCGTCCTGAACGCGTTCCTGGTCGGGGCACTGCGCGCCGAGATCACCGAGCGGCAGGTCGCCCGAGCCACCGGCACCGACGAGTCCGAGTGGCAAAGCGCCCTCGGCCCCTACCTGACCCGCATGCTCGAAACGGGCCGCTACCCCACCGTGTCCCGCCTCGTCCACGACGGCGCCCACCTCGACGCCGCCGAGACGTTCCACCACAACCTGACAACCATTCTCGACGGCATCACCACTACCTCGCCAAGAGAGAACCCAAATCTCCCGCCCGGTTGATCTACCTGCTCGGCGGAGCGCCCCGCGCGGATCGTGGCGCCCAACCGGTCCGGCGTGCGCGGGGTGCGGTTATGGGGCGCGCGGCCGCCCTCAACCGAGCCGACGTGACCCAAGGGCCGGTCGGGCGTGCGCGGGGTGCGGGTTGTGGGGCGCCGCCGGTCGTGGGGCGCGGCCGGTCCGCCGCCATCCTCAGCGGCGGCGGGGCCGTGGAGGCGGAAGGGCAGTGTTACATTCGGCCGATGTCACGGCAGCAGGGGCGGCGGACCCTGCAGGATCTTGCCACCGCCGCGGGGCTCTCGCTGGCCGCGACCTCGTACGCGTTGCGCGGCATCCGGGGCTCACCGGCCACCATCGACCGCGTTCGGCAGCTCGCCGACGAGATGGGCTACACCGTCGACCCGATCGCGCGGGCGCTGGCCAGTGGGCGTACGGGGTGGATCGGGGTCTCCGGCTCGCTGCGCGATCTCTGGCAGCAGGACTTTTCGGTGCTGCTCACCCGGGCCCTGCGCGGCAAGGGGCGGTTCGCCACGATCGCGGACGCGGACGCCGACCCGGAGCTCGAGCGCCGCATCGTCGAGCAGTTCGTCGCCCAGCGCGTGGATGGCGCGCTCGTCTCGCCGGTCGACCCCACCGCGGCCTACTGGCGACTGCTCGGCGCCGAGGTCACGGTCGTGTCCATCGGGGATGCGCTGACCGCCCGGCCCGGCTCGGGCAGCGTGCTGTTCGACAACGCGTACGGGGTCCGCACGGCCCTCGCCCACCTGGTCGAGCTGGGTCATCGGCGCATCGGGCTGCTCGCGCCCGCGCTGCCGTCGACGCCCGGCCGCCCGGCCCAGCTGCTCGCGCCCGAGATCGCCGAGGCGCTCGGCGTCGACCTGGTCGCCATCTCGGCCCCCGCCGCTACCAGCGAGGCCGTCGAGATCGTGGCCGACCTGCTGGCCGGCTCGGGCCGCCCGACCGGCGTGTTCTGCCTCAGCGACTCGCTGGCGTTCGCCGTCTACCGGGCCGCCCGCGACGAGGGCCTGCGCATCCCCGAGGATCTGTCCGTCATCGGCTACGACGACCACCAGCTCGCCGTCCTGGTCGAGCCGGGCCTGACCACGATGGCCTGGGACGAGGACGCCATCGTCGAGGCGGCGATCAACCAGCTGGAGACGCCCGGGGGAGTGCCGCTGTTCCGGCCGGAACTGATCGTTCGCGGTTCCACCTGCGCGATCTAGCGTTCGGCCAGCCTGCCGACGATCGTGTCGATGTCTCGCCCCCAGGGCCGGTCGGCTGTGCCCGGCGGCAGCAGGGCGTCGAACTCGGGCAGCGTCACCGGCCCGCCGAGCCGGCCCGCCTGAACGACCGCCAACAGCTCACAAGCGAGCACCTCGCGCAGCCCGGTGATCACCTCGTCGAGGCATTCCGCGGCCTCGAAGCCGAAGCTCTGCACATCCTCCTGCCCGAGCGACGTCTCGATCGCGCCGCTGAGCGCGGGGACCGCGAACCGCCGCAGTCGATGAGTGACGCCGACTGCGCGTTTATGCACGGTTGCCATGCCCGCGTGCAGCCCCGGGGATTCGGAAAGCTGCCGGTTGAGTCCGGTCAGGTTCGCATCGAGCAGCCGGTGCAGCCGGGCGGTGCCCAGCTCGGCCAGATGCACCAACGCGGTGGTCAACGCCGACACTGCCGCAACAAGGTCAGTCCCAGCAAACCCGAATGTGCCCACGAACTCGCCCTCGAGATGCGCGGGAGAGTCGGTGACCGCCTCAAGCGCACGATCAACAGCCGCCTCAAGCCCATCAACGGCCCGCAAGGCAACGGCCAGAGCCGGCGCAGTAACCCGGAACGACACAGGCGCCTGCAGGGCCCCGACTATATTCGCGCGCGACTCGCTCAATACTGTGCGTGGTTCGCTCACCTCGCCGTGCGGCTCGCTCGCGAACTCGCGCGGGCTGCTCGTTCGGCTTGGCGGTTCGCTCAGGTCGGGCGGGTCGCTCACTTGGCTGTGCGGTTCGCTCAGGTTGTGCGCGTCGGTCGCTTGGCTGCGTGGTTCGCTCAGGTTGTGCGCGTCGCTCACTTGGCTGTGCGGTTCGCTCAGGTTGTGCGCGTCGGTCGCTTGGCTGCGCGGTTCGCTCAGGTTGCGTGGGGCGCTCGCCTGGCTGCGCGGGTCGTTTATCTTGGCGCGCAGGTTGCGTATTTTGTCGAGGACTGCGCGTAGTTCGTCGCTGTCGGCGAGTGCTGCGTGCAGAGGGTCGTGGCTGGCGTGGATGACTTCGTGCGAGGCCGCCGTGGCCAGGATGACTTGGTCGGTGAGCGAACGGGTGGCTTCGGCGGCGAGCACCGCCAAGCCGGTCAACCCGGGCACGCCCTCCAGGAACGCGATGCCCTCCTTGGGGCCGAACGGGCGGGGCGCGAGGCCGGCCTTTGCGAGGGCGGTCGCCGCGTCGATGACGGTCGCGTCTTGTCCGATGGTGTTCGTGACCTGGCCGGTGCCGTTGAGGACCGCGCCCGCGTGGGCCAGGGGGATGATTTCGCCGGCTGCGCCGTTGCCGCGGGCCGGGATCGCGGGGATGACGTCGCTGTCGAGCAGGTCGATCAGGGCCTGGCACAGCGACGGTGACACACCGGCGGCCGGATGCAGGAATGTGCGCAGGCGGGCGGCGAGTAGTGCGCGAGCCTGTTCGGGGCGCAGCCAGGGAGCGGAACCGACCGAACGTCCGGTCATGAGCGTGTCCTGGTGGCGGGCCTGGGCGTCCGGGTCCAGCCGCAGGCCGGCAAGGGCGCCCATGCCGGTGTTCACGCCGTACACGGTCTTGCCTTCCAGGTCGTGCAATGTTGCGCGGCGGCCGGCGGCCAGGGCGTCCAGGAGCGCCGGAGCGAGCACTATGCGACAACGTCCGCGGGCCACCTCGGCGATTACTGCGCGGTTGAGGTCGGCCGGGTGCTCGATGGTGCGTACGGGCAGGGCCGGGGTCATCGGTAGCGCAGCATCGTGCCCGCGTCGGCCTCGGAGGCGCGGGTCAGGATGAGGTGGGCCAGGGCCACGTCGAGGATCGACAGGCCGCGGTGCCAGAACAGGATGCGTTCGTCGTCGCGTTCACGGCCTGGCTTCTGGCCGCTCACGATCTCGCCGATCTGCGCGTAAAGCGTCTGTTCGCTCAGCCGTCCGGTGTCCACATGTGCGCGCAACGCTCCGAACCGGCCGGACTGTGACTCGCGCCAGTCGTCGACGACCACCTTGTCCATCACGTCGAGCAGGTCGAGCTCCACCGCGCTGACGGTGCCGTAGGGGACGACGAACGCGCCCGGCTTGACCGCCGCCGTACGCAGCAGTGGGGTCGGCTTTTCCAGGCGGGACGCCTCGACCAGGATGTCGGCGCCGTCGAACGCCTCGTCGGCGGTGGCCACCGCGCGCACGGGAGTGCTCGTAACTGCGCGCAACTGCTCGGCGAAGGCCTCGCGCGACTCGGCGCGGCGGCTCGTCACCCGGATCTCCTCGAGCGGGAACAGGCTGTCGAGCATCGTGACGTTGGCGAACGCCGTGCCCCGCGCGCCCACATGGCCGAGAACCTTCGAGTCGGGCCGGGCCAGATGCTTCGCGCCGACCGCGGTCATGGCCCCCGTACGCACCTCGGTGATCCACGTGGCATCCATGATCGAGAGCGGGACGCCGGTGGTCGGGTCGTACACGTTCATCAGCGCGAGCTCGCTCGGCAGCCCCTTCTGGTAGTTCGGCACGAAGTCGCCGACCACCTTCACCCCGCTCAGCCCGCGCTCGCCGAGCGTGTCGACATGCCCGCGCAGCACGTTGAAGTGGCCGACCCCGCCATTGTTGGGCACCAGGTGCGTACGGGGCTCGAAAACGGTCTCACCGCGACCGTGAGCAGCGACGACGTTCTCCACCGCCGCGATCACGTCGGCCGGCGTGATGGCCAGGGCGTCGATGTCGGCGCCGTTGAGAAACCGGATCCAAAGCGCCGCTCCCGTGTGAATCATGTAATGCACCCTATAACCTTGGTGTTTCGAAGTATTCAGCTTGCGCGCATGGGCGGTCCGATGACGCTGGAAAAACGGGCGGTGGCCGAGCGGGCCGTGGACAAGCAGGCGGTGGACGAGCAGGCGGTGGACGAGCAGGCAGTGGATAAACGGGCCGTGGCCGAGCGGGCCGTGGCCGAGCAGGCGGTGGATAAACGGGCCGTGGCCGAGCGGGCCATGGATGAACGGGCGGTGGAGAAGCGCTTGGATACCGGCCGCGCCGAGGACTGGCTGCTCGACCTCGCGCAGCGGCACCGCCTCTCGCCCACCCAGCGTCAGATCGTGCAACGGATGCTCGGCATGTTCCCCGACGTGGCGTTCCTGTCGACGATCGAGATCGCCGAGCAGACCGGGGTGTCGCAGCCGACCGTCACCCGGCTGGCCACCGCGCTCGGTTTCGCGGGCTATCCCGAGTTCCGCGCGTCCATGCGCGAAGTTGTCCTTTCGCGCAACACCGACATCCCCGACCGTCACAGCGCCGTCGATCTCGAGGTGGCCAACCTCGGTGCGCTCAAAAGAGTGCTCGATGCTGAGCGGATGACCGCCGCCGTGCAACTTCTGGCCGCCACCTCGCCGCTCGGCGTGATCGGTCTGCGCGCCTCCGCGGCCCTGGCCGACTATTTCGGCTATTTTGCGCGGCGGGTGCTGCCCGCCGTGCACGTCGAGACCGACGCCAGCTGCGTCGACGACACCCTGCTGGAGCTGCGTCATCAGGGCGCCACGGCGGTGCTGGTCTTCGCGATGCCGCGCTACCCGGCGGCCACGGTCGACGCGCTGAGATCCGCGCGTCGGCTGGGCCTGGCCACCGTGATCGTCACCGACAGCGCGCTGGTGCCGTTCGCCCCGGACGCGGACGTGCTGCTCGTCGCGCCCGTGGGCACCGGACTGGTCTTCGACTCACACGCCGCGGTGGTGGTGCTGGCGATCAGCCTGCTCGACGCGATCGCCGGCACCGACCCGGTGCGTACACAGGAAAGGCTGGAGGCCCACGAAGCGCTCGTCGACCGATGGGCGTTCTGAGGCAAAGCTACTGAAGCTTGCACTCCTCCTTGATGCCCGCGTCCCGCCAGATGCGCTTGAACTTCCCGCCGGTGTATTCGTAGCGGTAGAAAAGGATCAGATCGGGGCACGCCCTGGCACCCTTCGCGCTGGTGCCGTAGGCCTTGATCCCGATGATGCCCTTGTTGAAGAGCACCTGCTCAACCACCGGCTCGTCCATCTTGGCGACGTCCTCGAGCAGTGTCCCGACGCGCTTGGCGCCCCGCGGCTCGGTCGTGTTCTTGAAGACCTCGACCGTATTCGCCCAGTACGAGGTCGATGCCTCGCAACTGCGGGTGACGATCGTGTCCATGATCCCGTCCTTGGTCACGTCCTCGTGGACGGCGTCCAGGATTTCCACCTTCTGACCCTCGTACGGGCATGGTTTGACGACGTCGGCCCAGTCCTTGACCTGCGGCTGCCGGGTCTTGGTGGCAGTCGGCGAGGGCGAGCTCCGCACCGGCTTGGGAGCGCTGGTCGTAGGGGCTGTCGTCGGCGGCGTCGTGGGGCTGCCGCCGAATCCGCTGTCCGCCGAGGCGGTCGGGCTGGGCGTGCCGGGCGCCGCGGTGGTCGGAGTGTCGCGCACCCCGCAGGCGGCCGTAGCCGTGAGTGCCAAGGCGAGAGTCGCAAGAAGGGTTCCCCGTGTGAATCGCATGCCGGTGACCCTACGTAGGTGATCGGCCACGGCGGATCCCCGATTGATGCCATCGACGCGCCGTCGGGTTCGCGACGTAGGGCGTTGAGTGTCGGTGGGTGGGCCTACCCTCGGCGCCATGGATGTGGCAGTGGTGGGTGCCGGGCCGACCGGCCTGTTCATGGCGGTCGCCCTGGCCCGTCGCGGCCATCGGGTGACCGTGGTCGACCGTGACCCGGGCCCGGCCCCCGACGGCAGCTGGGAACGTCGCGGGGTCATGCAGTTCCACCACCCGCACGGTTTCCGGCCGCAGATCCACCAGGCGCTGCAGGGCGAGATGCCCGAGGTGCTGACGGCGCTCGACGAGGCCGGCGCCGAGCGGGTCGTGTTCCGTGGTGGCGACGGACTGCCGGCCCCGTACGCGGCCCTGCGCTGCCGTCGCGCGCTCTTCGAGCAGGTGCTGCGTGCGTTCGCCCTCGCCGAGCCGGGGGTCACGCTGGCCCACGGTCACGTCGACGATGTGCTCCGCGAGAACGGGCGCGCGGCCGGGTTGCGGGTCGACGGCCGCGACGTCTCCGCCGATCTGGTGGTCAACGCCTCCGGCCGGGCCTCCCGCATCGCCGCCGACCTGCGCGCGCCGGCCGAGGGCGGTGACTGCGGCCTGTCGTACGTGTCCCGGCAGTATTCGCTGCTCCCGGGCGCGGAGCCGGGCCCGATGAACGCGCCCGTCGGCATCATCCAGACCCTGACCGGCTATCTGATCGCGGTGTTCCTGCACGACCACCGCACGTTCTCGGCCCTGTTCATCCGGCCCGCCGACGACCGCCGGTTCGGTGCGCTCCGCTTCCCGGCGGCGTTCCAGGCGGCCGCCCTCGCCGTCCCCGCGCTGGCCGCGTGGGTATCGTCCGACCGCAGCGAGCCGATCACCCCCGTCCTGCCCGGCGGGCGGCTCCACAACACGTATCGGGGGCAGCTCGACGCCGACGGCCGGGTCGCGCTGCCCGGGCTGCTGCACGTGGGCGACTCGGTCTGCACGACGAACCCGTCGGCCGGGCGGGGCATCGCGGTCTCGCTGCGCCAGGCGGTGGCTCTGCTGAACCTGCTCGACGCGCATCCGGGCGACCCGGCGGCGGTGGCGCTCGCGTTCGACGAGTGGTGCCTGGTCAACGTGCGGCCCTGGTACGAGGACCACGTCTACTGGGACACGGACATCTTGCGCCGCTGGGCCGGCGGCGACGTCGACGTGACCCGGCGGCTGCCGAGCGACCTGATCATGGAGGCCAGCGAGAAGGACCAGTCGCTGCTGCGCGTGGTCGGGCCGTACATGGCGATGGAGGCGTTGCCGTCCACGCTGGACGAGGTGGAGCCGCAGGCCCGCGCGCTGTTCGCCTCGGGCTGGCGTCCCACACCCCATCCCGGCCCGACCCGCGACGAACTGGCCGCAACTTTCCAGGAATTCTCGTAAGCACTTCCGTCTGTTCGAGGCGTCTTTGTATATGAAGGCTCGCGAACACACGGGAGGGCGAGTGCACACCGGATTCGAGGAGTATGTGAGGGCGCGCGGCGATGCGCTGCGCCGCTTCGCCTATCTCCTCTGCGGCGACCGGCACCTCGGCGAGGATCTCGTTCAGGAGGTCCTGGTCAAGGCCTATCGGCGATGGCCCAAGATCGAGCACGACCAGCCCGACCATTACTTACGCACGGCCCTGGTTCGCTCGCACGTCTCCTGGCTGCGCCGCCGCTCCCATGCCGAGCAGCCCGAGCAGATCAAAGACGATTCCGCCGTATGGGGTGACTTCGCCGACGAGCAGGCCGTGCGCGACGACCTGTGGTCGCGGCTGGGCGGCCTGACCCGGGCCCAGCGCGCGGTCCTGGTGCTGCGCTACTACGAGGATCTCGGCGACCAGCAGATCGCCGACGTGCTCCGCTGCTCCACCAGCACCGTCCGCGTGCACGCGTCCCGGGGCCTGGCCCGCCTGCGCGCCGACCTCTCGCCCGCCTCGTTGAAGGGAGTGCCGCTGTGACTCTGGAAGAAGACCTCCGCACCACCCTGCAGGACAGGGCCGCTCGCCCCTCCGCCCATCCCGACCCCGACCTGTGGGAGAACGTCGCCGCCGGGGTGTGGCGTCGCCGTCGCCGGCAGCGGGCCGCCGCGATCGGGTCCGCCGCGCTGGCCCTGATCGCCGTCGCGGTGGTGCCGCCCCTGCTGACCCGCAGTTCGGCCGCCCCGATCCCCGCCGTGTCCGTCCCGCCCACCGCCGACTGGGAAGCGCCGGACTGGCCCCCGGTCGTCTTCCCGATGCGCCCGTCGTGGGTTCCGCCCGGCGCGGGCACCCGGTCGGTGTCGCTCCTGGGCCCCAACACCCACCTGTCGTACGAGCGGGAGGGCAGCGTCCTGTCGGCCGAGGTGGGCCCGCTGGTGGGCTCGTGGGAGGTCGAGGCCGAAGGCACCCACACGTCCACGGTCAACGGCCGCCCGGCGGAGGTCCACGTCTCCAGCACGTATGACGGGGCCGGCCCCGGCGACGAGTTCGTCGGCGTCCGCTGGCGACTGCCCGACGGCCGCTGGGTCCAGGTGCTCAGCATGGGCCCGCGCTCCGAACCCGACGTGTTGCGCTTCGCCCGCGGGCTGACCGGCGGCAGCATCCCCGGCGCCCGGCCCTCGTTCGACTTCGTCGCCGTGCCGCCGGGCTTCACGCTGCAGCACGAGAGCGAGGGCTACACCTGCGTGGCCCCCGCCGCCACGGTCCCGCGCGACCGCAACCCGAGCGGCGGCGTCTGCGTTCAGCTGCTGTCCGAGTTGGAGCCGCCCGTCGAGCCCGGCATGGCCACCACCGTCAACGGCCGCCCCGCCGAGTTCCACTCGACCACCCTGACGATCGAGCTCGGCCGGAGCCGCTGGCTCGAGCTCGCCTGGGATCAGGACGTGACCCCGCTGTCCAGCGACGAGATCGTCCGCTTGGCCGCCGGCATCACAGTCCGACCCTGACGGCGTTCCCCGGGCTGGAGGCGGCGCGGCCCGGGGCCCACCGTGCCGGCCCAACCGGGTGCCGGCCCAACCGGGTGCCGGCCCTCGACGACATCGTGCTCCTGGCCGGCGGGCGTCGCCGGGCGGTGGCTACTGAAGGCGATCGCCGGTGGTGGGTGGTCCTGCGGACGCGACGCGCTGGATCAGGAGGGCGGCCGCGGCGAGCAAGACGCCGCACGTCAGCAGGGCCGTGGGTGTCGTGGCGTGGGCGGCGACTGCGGCTATGGCGAGCCCGCAGGTGATCTCGCCCAAGTACTTGGCCTGCGCGGCCAGTGAGTGCACTGTGGCTCGGACGGCGCTGCCGGCCTGCTGGTTGACCCAGATCGTGGTGAAGGCGCGGGTCAAAGGCAGCGATCCGGCGGCCAGCACCACGGCGAGGCTGCCGCTGAGCTCCTCGGGCGTGACGGCCAGCCCGGCCGCGCCAAGAGCGGCGATCACACACGTGGCGACGAAGCCGCGCCGCAGCACGGTGGGGCCGTTGATGTGGGGCCGCACCACGTGGAGCGCGGCCGCGCCGGCCAGGCTCATCAGCACGCCGAGGGCGCCGAGCCAGAGCACCGGGTCGACGGCGAGGCCGAGGTCGACGAGCCGCAGCGGGTAGAGCCGGCCGAAGGCGCCGGTGACCCCGTTGACCAGGAACGTGGCCGCGAAGATGCCCAGCACCAGGCGGCTGCCGCGCACCAGGGACGAGCCGCGGCGCAGGATCGACCGGGCGGCCCGCCAGCGGTGTGCGGCGACGGGCCGGAACCGGCGCTCGGGGAAGCGGGCCACGACGTACAGGCCGAGCAGGAGCATCGCGACCCCGGCCGACACCATCGCCGGGCCGGGGCCGATGAGCCAGGCCAGCCCGCTCACGGCCACCAGCCCGGCCACCGTCCCGGTGAGCTGGGCCTGCTCGGCGCGCACCAGCACGACGGCCACGCCCGGCGGATCGTCCAGCTCGTCGCTGATCCAGGCCACGTCGGCCCCACCGGCGAAGTTCCACGCCAGCCCCCACGCCATCTGCGTCACCAGCAGCGGCCAGAACCCGTCGACCAGGGCCGTGGCCAGCATCGACGCGCCCATGAGGACCTGCGAGACGACCAGCGACCACTTCCGGCTCACCGTGTCGGCCAGCACGCCCGCGGGGATCTCCAGCACCAGGGCGGCCAGCGACTGCCCGACCCCGATCAGCACGAGCTCGGACGCCGTCAGGTGGGCCACGGTCACCAGATAGACGCTGGTGACCGCCCACCACCCGCGATGCAGCAGGGCGCGCCACCAGGTCCACCGCACGAACACCGTGGCGAGCCCGGTCACGTTCACGCAACCTACAGGCGCGGCCCGGCGCCGTCGCCGCCGCGAGAAGGTGACATCTTGGTAGGCATGCAGTCACAACCAGCGCGGCGGGCGAAGTGAGCTTTCGGTCGCACGACCGCCGTGGCGCCGGCACGACGCCGACATGCCGGCCGCGTCTACTGGTGCGGTGCCCGTGACCCAGCAGCGTCCGCCCGCGATCGGCCTGGCGTGGGCCGACGCGTACGCCGCCGCCCGTGACCTGCCCACCGCGCTGCCCGCCGAGACGTGTGCGCCCGAGGACGCCCACGGGCGCACGCTGGCCGAGCCCCTGCTCGCCGCCGCGCCGGTGCCCGCCTTCGACGCCGCCGCGATGGACGGCTACGCGGTGGCCGGCCCCGGCCCGTGGCAGGTGGCGGGCCTGATCCTGGCCGGAACCCCGGATCCGGCCCTGCTCGCCGCCGGCACCGCCGCCGAGATCGCGACCGGCGCCCCCGTCCCCGCGAACACCGAGGCCGTGCTGCCCTACGAGGACTGCCACGTCGACGGCGCCACTGTCCACGGCGCCCGCGGCCCCCGTACGCACATCCGCCGCGCCGGGGACGACGTCGAGCCGGGCGCCCTGATCGTCCCCGCCGGCCGCACCCTGACCGCCACCCGGGTCGCCGCCGCGGTCCAGGCCGGCGTCGAGCAGGTGCGGGTGCACCGCCGCCCGTCCGTCACCCTGCTGGTCACCGGCGACGAGGTCGTGCTCGCCGGCCGCCCCGGCCCCGGCCAGGTGCGCGACAGCTTCACCGGCATCGTCGCCGCCGTCACCACCCGCGCCGGCGGCGCCCTCGAACACTCCCGGCACGTCGGCGACAACCCGGCCGAGCTGCGCAAAGCCCTCGACCGAGCGGACACGGACGTCATTGTGGTCAGCGGTTCGTCCTCGGCCGGCGCCGCCGATCATCTGCACGCGCTGCTCGACGAGCGCGGCGCCGAGTGGCATGTCCGGGGCGTGGCCTCGCGCCCGGGGCATCCCCAGGCCTTGGCGTCGCTGCCCGGCGGGCGCTGGGTCGTCAGTCTGCCCGGGAACCCGTACGCGGGAATGGTCTCGACTTTGACCCTGCTCGAACCCCTGCTGGGCACGCTGGCCGGACGCCCGCCCGCGACCTTGCCGGCCGTGCCCGTGACCGGCAGCGCCAAGCTGATGCCCGGTGGCGTGCGGATCGCACCGCAGCGAAACGGCGTGCTGCTGCCACCCGGCGGTTCGGCCGGGCTGGCCGCCGTGGCCGACGCCGACAGCCTGGCCGTGCTGTCCGACAACTGGACCGAAGGCGACCCGGCGCCGCAGTTGATCATGCCGTAGGGGGAAGGAGAGGCCGCATGAAGAACTAGTGGCCCCGGAACGCCTCCTCCAGCCACCAGGACGGCCGTCCGGCGGCGACCTTCGCGTCCACCACCATCGGCACCTTGCGCGGCCCGGCCAGCCAAGCCGTGACCGGCGCCAGATCCGGCACCCGGCGCACGGTGACGGCCTCACACCCGTACCCCCGGGCAATGGCGGCCAGATCGGTCTCCGGGAACGTCACCGTCGACAGCGGATGCCCGTGCGGCCCGAAGTGGTGCACCTCCGCCCCGTACGCCTCGTCGTTGTAGACCACGATCAGCATGCCCAGCCCGAGCCGCCGTACGGTCTCCAGCTCGGCGATGCTCATCAGGAACCCGCCGTCGCCGCAGGCCGCCACCGGCACCCGCCCCGGCGACGCCAGCGCCGCCCCGAGCGCCGAGGCCAGCCCCAGCCCGACCGACTGGAACGCCTGCGTGAAGCAGAACCCGCGCTGATCCGGAACGGACAGGAACATCGACGGGTAGCCCATGAAGTTGCCCGAGTCGACCGCCACCACCCGTTCGCGGGGAAGCAGGTCGTCCAGCGCGATGCTGACCGTGCGCGGATCGATGTGCTTCTCGTCGCCGTCGTCGTCGTACGCGACGTCCCGCCACCGCCCGGCCGCGCCGATCCGCTCCTGTACGCCCGCCGTCCGATACCCCTCGTTGCGCATGGGCAGGGCCGTGCGCACCGACCGGGCGGTGCTGCCGACGTCCCCGACGATGCCCAGGTCGACGCGGTGGTGCGCGCCGAGCGCGGCCGGGTCGAGGTCGACCTGCACGACCGTCGCCGACGGGCCGACCAGCCCGCCGTGCCGGGTCGTCCACATGTTGAGCGACGCGCCCCAGCCGACCACCACGTCGGCCGCGCCGATCAGCTCGGCGGCCAGGGGAGTGGCGAACCCGCCGGACACGTCGAGGTTCCACGGACCACCGGCGAACAGGCCCTTCGCCGCGGCCGAGGTCGCCAGCAGCGCCCCGCACGCCGCGGCCAGCGACGACAGCGGGTCGCGGCCGTTGATCGCGCCGCGGCCGGCGATGAACACGGGCCGTTCCGCGGCGGCCAGCAGCGCGGCCAGGGCGGCGACCGCGTCGTCGTTGGCCTGCGGCCGCTCGACGGCGACGGCGGGGCGCGGCTCGGTCATCTCCGCCTCGGCCGCCTGCACGTCCAGGGGCAAGTTGAGCACGACCGTACGCCGTTCGCTCGTGGCCAGCCGCCAGGCCCGTACGGTGTCGGCGACCGCCGTGGCCGGGCCGTGCACCCGATCGCTCGCCGCCCCGACCGCCCGGGCCAGCGCGTCCTGGTCGACGCGGAAGTTCGACCGCAGCGCCGTGGCCGCGGGTTCGGCCGCGAGCACGAGCATCGGCGTCCGGCTCTTGGCCGCCTCGGCGATCCCGGTCATCGCGTTGGTCAGCCCGCAGCCCTGGTGCACGGTGACCACCCCGACCCGGCCGCCGACCCGCGCGTACGCGTCGGCCGCCGTCGCCGCCCCCGCCTCGTGGCGCGTCGCGACGAACCGGGCGCCGTGCTTGACCAGGGCGTTGGTGACGTGAAAATTGCCGCTGCCGACCACGCCGAACACGTGCCGGGCGCCCAGCTTGGCCAGGGTCGCGCCGACTATCTCGGCGACTGTGGTCATCGCTCGACCAGGGCCAGCACCCGGGCCGGGCTGCCCGAGCCGCCGACGATCGGCAGCGGCGCGGCGATCACGACGGCCCCGGTCGGGGGCAACGTGGCCAGATTCTGCAGCTGGGTCAGGCCGTATTTGCCCGCCCCGAGCACGTACGAGTGGCAGGGGAACGCGGGGTCGAACCCGAACGCCTGCCCCGCGTCGGTGCCGACGGTCTCGACCCCGACGCCGACCACGGGCGCCTCCTCGGCGAGCCATTTCGCGCACTCGACGGAGATGCCCGGGGTGTGCGGGCCGGTCTCGTTCGCGTTCAGGAAGCCCGCCTGGTCGTCCGAGCGCGCGTCCCAGCCCGTACGGACCAGGAGCCACCCGCCGGTGGGAAGCGGCCCGTGCTGGGACTCCCACGCCCGTACGTCGTCGATCTCGAGCAGGAAGTCGGGATCGGTGGCCACCCGGTCCGACACGTCGATGACGGCGGCCGGCGCGACCAGCTTGAGCGGCGCGATCTGCGAGACGTCCTCGCCGTCCTTGGCCGTCACCCAGTGGACCGGGGCGTCCAGGTGGGTGCCGGTGTGCTCACCCGTGTGGATGTTGTTCCAATACCAGGCGGGTCCGCGCTCGTCGTACCGGCTGATCTCCTCGAGGCCGAAAGTGATCGTGTCGGAGAACGGCGGCGGCAGCTTGAGGATCGGAGTCTCGCTGGACAGCGGGGCCGTCAGGTCGACCACTTCGACCGACCCGGTCCGGATCGCCGTCACGAGCTCCTGCAGAACGCTCATCGTCACTCCACCCTGTGATCACCGCCACGTCGCCCAGAGCCTACGGCGACGTCACGCGCTCAGGGGAGTGCCTATTCGGCCGGGTAAGGGTTTTCGGTCAGGGCCCGCGCCAGGTGGGAGACAGTGGAGGCGAGCGACTTGACCGACTCGCCCGTGGTGTCGGGCTTGGGACCGGCGTCCTTGTAGTCGACCTTGCCCAGCGCCTCGCCGACCCAGTAGGCGGACGCGGCCGCGGGGATGGTGAAGCCGACGTCGTTGAGGGCCTGGATGACCTCGGCGATCACGTGGTGGGCGCCGTCCTCGTTGCCGACCACGACGACCGCCGCCACCTTGTCGTACATGGACGGGCGGCCGCGCGAGTCGGTCTCCGACAGCTCGGCGTCGAGGCGTTCCAGCACCATCTTGGCCACGCTCGACGGCTGACCGAGCCAGATCGGCGTCGCGATCACCAGGATGTCGGCCGCGAGAAGCTTCTCCCGTACGGCGGGCCAGCCGTCCCCGCCGCCCTCGTCGGTGCTCACGCCGAACTTGATGTTCTGGTCGGCCACCCGGATCAGCTCGCCGTCGACGTCGTGGTCGGCAAGCGCGTCGAGGACCTGCCGGCCGAGCAGGTCGCTGCTGGATTCCTGCGGCCCCGGCTTGAGGGAGCAGCCCAGCACCAGGGCACGCAGCGTACGGGAGTCGGACATGATCCCCACCTCGAATTGATCACGATTGTCGGCGGGTCGGGTGCCCAGCGCCGGGCAGATCAAACGCTTGTCCCAGGGAAACTGTACGGTACGACCATGAACGACCGCGGCCTTGGCGACCGGTCCCGGCTGGACGCCCTGGCGCGCACCGGGCTGGGTCCCGTCCCCGATCCCGTTTTCGACCGATTCACGGCAATGGTCCGTACGGTCCTGCGCGTCCCCGTCGCTTTGGTGTCGCTGGTCGACGAGTCGCGGCAGGTTTTCCCGGGCGCCTGCGGGCTGGGCGAGCCGTGGCTGGGCCGGCGGCAGACCCCGCTGTCCCACTCGTTCTGCCAGCACGTCGTGATCAGCGCCGAGCCGCTCGTCGTGACCGACGCCCGCACCGACCCGCGGGTGACCGGCAACCTGGCCATCGCCGACCTCGGCGTGGTCGGCTACGCCGGGATGCCGCTGACCGACGCCGACGGCCACGTCCTGGGGTCGCTGTGCGCCATCGACACCGAGCCCCGGCAGTGGACCCCGGCCGAGCTCGACCTGCTCGCCGACCTGGCCGCGGCCTGCTCCGACAGCCTGCGCCTGCGCATCGCCACCCGGTCGGCCGGCCGCCGGGCCGAGGACGCCCACGCCGCCCTCGACCGCACCCAGCTGCTGCTGCGCGCGAGCGTGGCCCTGGCCCGCACGGCCACCGTCACCGACGTCACCGACGCGGTCCGCACCCTGGTCGGCGGCACCCTCGACCCGGATTACGTGGGCATCTCGCTGCTCGAGCCGGACGGGCGGATCAGCCTGCAGTCCGGCGAGTCGCTGCCCGCCGCGGTGGCCGGCCGCTGGCAGCGGTACGCCGGCGACGTGCTCACCCCGTCGGGGCTGGCCGCGGCCACCGGGCGCCCGGTGCTGCTGCCCGACCTCGCCACCGTGGCCGCGCGGGTGCCCGACGCCCTGGCGACGTTCCGCGAGATGGGCTGGGAGTCCGGGGCGAGCGTGCCGCTGCCCGGCCCGGCCGGGCCGATCGGGGCGCTGACCTTCGTGTGGAAGCAGCGGTTCGAGGTCGACGTGCTCGACGAGGCGGTGCTGGCCGCGCTGGCCGGCTACGTGAGCCAGGCGGTGCAGCGGGCCGACTACTTGTTCTCCCGCGAGCAGGTCGCCGCTGTGCTGCAGCGGGCCATGCTCAGCGACCTGCCCGACGCCGCCCCGCTGCAGCTCGCGGCCCGCTACGAGCCGGCCGCCCGCGGCGAGCACGTGGGCGGCGACTGGTACGACGCGGTCAGCGTCGGGCCGGGCGAGCTGGCCCTGGTCGTCGGCGACGTGACCGGGCACGACATGCGCGCGGCGACCACGATGGGTCAGTTGCGGAGCATGCTGCGCGCATATGTGATCGACCGGCACGAGCCGCCGTCCGCGCTGCTGCGCCGCCTGGACAGCGCCATGCAGGTGCTGGGCGACCGCATCCCGACCACCGCAATCCTGGCCTACGTGCAGTCGGTCCCCGGCGGGCACCGCCTGCAATGGGCCAACGCCGGTCACCCGCCGCCACTGCTGCTCGAGGCCGACGGCACGGTCAGCCCCCTGCCCGGGCGCGACATCCTGCTCGGGGTGCAGCGCCGGATGCCCCGCACGAACCACACGCGCGACCTGCCGCCCGGCTCGACCGTCCTGCTCTACACCGACGGGCTGATCGAAACCCGGCACGACGTCATCGACGAGCGCAAGGTGCACCTCCGCCGGACCCTGAGCGGCCTCGCCGGGGCGCCGCTGCCCGAACTGCTCGACACAGTTCACCACCGCCTGGCCGGCAACGACCACGAGGACGACGTGGCCATGCTGGCCGTGCGCACCCCGGGGCCCGCCGTCTGAAGCCCTGACCGCGACTTGTCAGGATCCTGTTGTCATCCCGTTGTGCTCCCGTTCCGGCATGCGCACGCGTCCTAAACTCGCCGCCGTGTGTGCGTATGTGCTCGTGGCCGAGGACGATCCCAAGCAGGCCGAGCTTCTCCGGCGCTATCTCGAGCACGAAGGTCACACGGTGCTGGTCGCCGAGGACGGCCGGGCCGCGCTCGAGCAAGTTCGCGCAACTTCGCCCGACCTGCTCGTGCTCGACGTGATGATGCCGCGCGTGGACGGGCTCGACGTCTGCCGGATCCTGCGCCGCGACTGCGACCTGCCGATCCTCGTGCTGACCGCCCGCGGCACCGAGGACGACCTGCTGCTCGGCCTCGACCTGGGCGCCGACGACTATCTGACCAAGCCGTACAGCCCGCGCGAGCTCGCCGCCCGCATCCGCACCCTGCTGCGGCGCGCCAAGCTCACGGTCAAGACCCCCGACCCGGTGCTGCGGCTGGGCGATCTGCACGTCGATCCCGTACGGCACGAGGTGCGCGCCGACGGCCACCCGGTGACGTGCACGCCCGGCGAGTTCCAGCTGCTGCACGCGCTGGCCGCCCAGCCCGGCCGGGTGTTCACACGTGAGCAGTTGGTGCTGCGTCTGCACGGCGACAACTTCGTCACGGCGCGCACGGTCGACGTCCACGTGATGAACCTGCGCCGCAAGATCGAGCCAGACCCTTCCCACCCCGTACGCCTGCTGACCGTCTACGGCGTCGGCTACAAGCTCGCCGATGCGTAGGTCGAGCCTGCTCCTGCGGCTGCTCGCGCTGTCGGCCGTCGTCTCCGTGCTCTCGGTCGCGGCCACGGCCTGGCTCGCCGTCCGCACCACGACCCGCGCGATCCAGCAGGAGCAGGTGCAGGCGCTCACCGACGACGCCAGGATCTACGACGCCCTGCTCGGCTACGCGGCCACGCACAAGGACTGGTCCGGCGCCGGCCCACTCGTCGACCAGCTCGCGGCGAGCACCGGGCACCGCATCGCCCTGACCACCCGAGCCCGTACGCCCCTGGCCGACTCCGGCGGCGGCACGCTCCCGGCCCGCGTGTCGGCCACGGTCGACCCGCTCGGCGTCGACACCGCCCTGCTGCCCGGCGCCCGCGACGACCGCATCGACGCCCGCGCGGTCGGCCCCTTCCGGCTCACCCCGGCCGAACGCGCGAACCTGCGCGCGATCGCCTCCCGGGTCGCGGGCTGCCTGCGCGAACCCACGGCCGCCCCGGCCCAGGAGGGCGAGCCCCGGTCGGTCTACCGCAACGCCGTGGTCGTCGACGGGCCCAGCGGCCGTCCCCACATCGAGACCCCCGGCAACGACGTCTCCACCGACCTGGCCTGCTCCGGGCCGCGGGCCACGCTGGCCGAGCCGACCGAGACCGAGGCGCGGGCGCTGCGCCGGCTCGACACGCTCGTCGACGCCTGTGTGCAACGTCAGCGCCTCCCCGCCGTGCGGGTCGGCCTCGACAACACCTGGACGTGGGCCGACCAGGCCGCGGCGCGGGCGGGCCAGGCGCGGGCCGGTGCGGTCGCCGACTGCCTGGCCGGCGCGCGGCGGGAACAGCTCACCGGGCACGTCGCCCCCGCGGCCCTGCTCTTCGTGACGACACCTGGCACCACCGCGCCGCCCGGGTTCGACCTCTCGCCGCGCAACCGCTGGCGCGTCATCGGGGTCGCGGGGGTGGTGCTGCTCGTCGCGGTGGGCGTGACGGCCCTGGTCGGGGTGCGGATGGTGCGGCCGTTGCGCGCTTTGACGGCGGCGGCCGGCCGGATGCGCGACGGCGACGACGGCACCCGGGTGGCGGTCACCGGCCGCGACGAGATCGCGCGCCTGGGGACGGCCTTCAACGCGATGGCCGAACGCCGGCACGAGGTCGAGCAGTTGCGCCGCGCGATGGTGAACGATGTCGCGCACGAGATGCGCACCCCGGTGACGAACATCCGCGGCTGGCTCGAGGCGGCCGACGAGGGGGTGGTGCCGCTCGACCGTGAGCTGACCGCGTCGCTGCTCGAGGAGGCGCTGCTGCTCCAGCACGTCATCGACGACCTGCAGGATCTGGCGGCGGCCGACGCGGGTGAGTTGCGGTTGCATCCCATTCCCGTACGGGCGGAGGAACTGCTCGGGGCCGTCGCCGACGCGTTCGCCGAGGCCGCCGATCGGGCCGGGGTCGCATTGATCGTCGACGCCGCGCCTGTGGTCTTCCCGGCCGACCCGATTCGCCTGCGACAGGCCCTGGGCAATCTTGTCGCCAACGCCATCCGGCACACGCCCCCGGGCGGCCGGGTCACGCTTTCCGCCCGTACGGGGGAACTCGCCGTCGCGGACACGGGACCCGGCATTCCCTCCCACCAGCTGCCGATGGTTTTCGAGCGTTTCTGGCGGGCCGAGCCGTCGCGCAACCGGCGCACCGGGGGCAGCGGACTGGGGCTGTCGATCGTTCGCAAACTGGCCGAGGCGCATGGCGGTTCCGTGGCCGTGACCAGCACTTATGGGCAGGGTGCGACCTTCGTCATAACCCTGCCCGGGGGCGGAAATAATGCCGCCCCTCCCGAGGTTCTACCGGTCGATCTCCTCGGGAGGACAGAGACATGAAGAACGGCATTCACCCCGACTACCACACCGTCGTCTACCGCGACCGCAACGCCGACTACGCGTTCCTCACCCGGTCGACGGAGAACAGCGACAAGACCGTCGAGTGGTCGGACGGCAACACGTACCCGGTGATCGACGTGCAGATCTCGGCCGCCAGCCACCCGTTCTGGACGGGCCGCACGCGGGTGCTCGACACCGCCGGCCGCATCGAGAAGTTCCGCGCCAAGTACGCGAAATACGCCAAGTAAGGCAGCCGAACGCCCGGCACCCCTCTCCTGGGGTGCCGGGCGTTTCCGCATTCAGCTCGTGTTGCGGGTCGCCAGCACGCGCGCCGGGCCCGTCGGCTCGGGCGCGACCGTTTCCAGCTTCGCCGGCGGTTCTTCTCGCCGGGCGGGGCGTTCTCGGCCGACGGTGGTGGCTCCGTCACTACCTCGGGACGGGTCGGCGGAGCGAGTCGCCGCTGCGACCAGAGCAAGAAGAAGCAGCGTGATGAACGACCCGATCATCCATGCCGCGACTTCCAGATGATCTGACGGCGTTCGCAGTTCCTCGATCGGTGTCAACTCGAGCTGCCATTGGCGCTGGCCGGCGGTGAAGTTCACCATGCGCGCAGCCGACGCCTCCTCCGTGCCGGGCCACTCATACGAGGCGACCATTCTGGGTGCGGCCTTCACGGTGATGTCGCGCAGCCGGACGGTGAAGGAACCTCCGCCGCCCCTACCGCCCTGCCGAAGCAGGTCATCCAACCTCAGGCCCGTGACGACCCAGCCCCGGAAGAGGTTCCCCCCGGGCTTGCCCGCCGACTGGGTGAAGACCGGAGCGGCGAGAACCAGCGCCTGCTGCCGCTCCTCCGCTGGTATCGACGCGTCGCGCAACAGGAAGCTCGGGCTGCTCGCAGCCATGACGCCGGTGTCGCGCGATTGGCGCAGTGCCTCGGCGGCCTGCGGTGAAGCCGAGAGGTCCAGGCCGGAGGAAGTCCCACCACCCAGAGCGGCCGTGAGGACAACGACAAAGTGCTCATCGGACGTCTTGGTCGGCTCAAGGGTCAGACCGGTCGCGCCGCGGTCACGCCATTCGGACTGTACCTGGGGAATCTGGGCCGAGTTGGCTGCGACGACGTAATGGACTCCAGACGCCGCGGATGACGAGCTCCATGCGGGACTCGTCAGTGTCTCGAATGTCGAAGCGTCCAGCTCGGGCTGAACGCTCAAAGCGACCGCAAGGGAGTTGAGCGAATCGGTGTACTGCGTGAGGGCCGCTTGGAACGCCTGCTCCGCAAGATCGGCTTTCTCGGACGTCACCTGATTCGCCCGGATGTGATCGGCCCGCCGCAAGCCGGCCACCGAAAGGCCGGTGCCCACCAGTCCCAGCAGCACAACGGCCACGAGCGCCAGCGACCGGCTTCGCGCGGACGCTACCTTCTTGGTCGCG
Source organism: Paractinoplanes lichenicola (assembly GCF_016785085.1). Taxonomy (GTDB): domain Bacteria; phylum Actinomycetota; class Actinomycetes; order Mycobacteriales; family Micromonosporaceae; genus Actinoplanes; species Actinoplanes lichenicola. The sequence goes on along the minus strand of NZ_JAENHO010000017.1, from coordinate 28,151 downwards.
GCCGCGGCTCGCCGCGCCCACGCCTTGGCGCCGACCCGCCGGTGAAGAACGCGGTTACGCCCGGTGGCTGACGGCTCCGCGTCCACTTCGCGTTCGATCAGGTCGAGTTGGCGGAGCAGTTCGTCGTCGGTCAGGCGGGCCGTCACCGCCTCGTCGGCCAGGTCGATGACCTGGGTCATCAGGTCGTGGAGGGGCGTCTCGGCGTCCTGGTGCGGGATGTCGACCGGGTCACGGTCATCGAATGGACTCACCGTGCGACCTCTCTGGGTGTGGACGTGACGACCGGGACGGGATGCCGCCGGGGGAGATCCGGGACCCGTTCCCGCTCGAGTTCCTGTTGCAGGCGCCGCCGGGCCAGTTGCAGATTTTTGCGGACGGCGGCCTCGGTCTTGCCGATGGCGGCGGCGATGTCGGCGGTCGGCACCTGGTCGAAGAAGCCGGCCATCACGGCCCGCTGGGCGGGCGGCAACGTGGCCAGCAGCTCCGTTATCCATTGCCGCTGCACGCATTCGGTCACCGAGCCGTCGTTGCTGTCGGCGTAGGAGCCCGCGGGTCCGGCCTGATTGAGCTGGTCGGCGCGCCGGGCGGCATTCTTGCGGAGCCGGCCGATGGCCCGGGTCACCATTGTCCGGGCGTACGCGTCTTTGTTGTCGATGTCGTGCCAATGCCGATAGATGTAGACCAGCGAATCCGATGCGGCTTCCTCGGCGTCGGGAATGCTGCCCCAGATGACCGCGCCATAGTTCACCAGCACCGGATACAACCGGTTGAAGAACACCTTGAACTCGGCCGCGGGCGGTCGTTCCGCTGGTGGGCTGATCTCCTCCTGGCCCATCGGCACCTGCTTCCGCTCGTCATCGCGTGAACCGGCTGTCATCCAGAAGAGGTGCCGGACTTGCACGAGTGCGAAGTCTTTGGTGCCGTTTTATGGGGAAGTTCAGCGATGGGCCAGCACGATCACCGAGGCGAGCAGCACCGCGGCGATCGCGGCGACGACGGTGGCCGGCAGGGAGGTGGTCAGCAGGAACACCCCGCCGACACCGGTGAGAATGCCGTTCACCACGATGACGACACTGGCGGCCGACCATTGCGAGGCCCGCGCCCGTTTCACCGAACGCCGATTGTCATTGATTCCCATCGCCACACGCCCCTCGTTCCATGGCACGACAGTTATGCCCCATAGAGGAGCGGCGACGGCCATTTCGTGAAGCGAGACCTTTCAGAAGACGTGGCCGAGCAAATCGATCTCGCCCGTCGGCCAGACCATTTCTCCCACCGGCCGAACCATCATCTCGTGCGGCGTCACCGCCTGGGCCAGGCCGATAGTGTGATGTTCGTTGATCTTCACCCAGGTCAGCGGATTGTCCACCCGCGCGAACCCGTGGCGCCGATAAAGGCCGTCGTCATCGGCGAACAAAATGACGAAATCCATTCCGCAGCCGCCGGCATAGCCCACGACCTCGTCAAGCAACCGGCTCGCCAGCCCCCGCCCGCGGCGGTCCTCCCGGACACACACATCGACCACCCCGAACGTCCGCAGCACCTGCTCGCCGACCCTGATCACGCGAAGCTCGACCCCGAGCTGCGCCACCACGGCGGGTCCGTCGCTGACGACGTACCGGAAATGGGGTGGAATCTTGAAATAACTGCGCTCCGGATAGCCGGGGAAACAGGCCCCGAGCAGCCCCTGCAGAGCCAGGTGCAAGGAGGAATCGATCTCGGCCTCGGGCAACCGCCGCACATCCGTAGTCACCCGCAGACCCTAACGAGACCCTTGTCGATGGCACGATCGGCCCGTGCGAGTTCTCTTCGACGGGCTGGTCCCGGTGGCGTACCGCCAGATGTACGTGTGCAGCCGTGAGATCCCGGACATGGCCAAGGCGTTCGCCGGTCAGGTCAACGGGTTGTGCGGCGCGGCCCAACCGGGGGAGCTGTTCCTCATGACGGGCACACACAGCGGCAGCGTGCGGCTGACCGTCGAGCGGCACGACACCGAACCGCCCGCCGCGGCCGCTGAGTGGCAGGAGGTGGTCGAGGTGCCCTTCCAGCCCCGGCGGGCCACGGTCGACCTGGTGCCGTGGGGTGCCGCCGCCCTGGCCGCGCTGCCCCTGGTGCCCGACGGGCAACCACTGCCTGCCTTCCGCGTGCGCTACTGCGCCCTCGGCATGGACGAAGGCCGGAACCCCTTCGGCACGTACGACCCCGACGAGCTCGCGGACGACGACTACACCTACATGAACGACCGCCCTGACCGCTACCTGCTCGCGCTGTGGCCCGACGAGAGGCTACGTGACGTGATCGTGCAAGAGACCAGCAAAGCGGCCGCCACCTGGCATCGGTGGGCCGCGAAACTCATGTGAGAGCTGGTCAGGGCGCGACCGTGCGGCGCAGGCGCAACGACTTCACGCCCTGCTCGGCGCCGAGGCCGTCCCACGGGGTCACGGCCTCGACGAACTCGAAGCCGCGGGCTCGGTAGAACGGCTCGCCCTTCGGGTTGCCCTGGTAGACCGAGACCCACTGCTCGCGGGCGCCCCGGCCGACCTGTTGGCCGGTGACGAAGTCGAGCAGGCGGCTGCCCAGGCCGCGTGCTTGCACGTCGGGGCGGACGTACAGGACGAAGAGCTCGCCGACGCCGGGGCCGGTCAGGCCGCCGCCGGCCGCGCCGAGCACCTCGCCGTCCGAGACTGCGACCGCGTAGCCCAGCCACCCGTCCGACGCGCCGCCGCCGACTTCGCCCTCGATGCGCGTGGGCGTGTAGTAAGTGGCGATCGCCTCGTCGATGGCCGCGGGCGGCAACAGGCCGGCATACGTGTCCCGCCATCCCGCGGCGCACACTGCGGCGATCTGCGCGGCCTCGTTCGTACGGGCCAAGCGAACGATGACTGCCATGTCAGGGGAGGATAGCGTCCACGTAGCCGCCGTCGACGCGTACGGCTCCGCCTGTGGTGGCCGACGCGAGCGGGGAAGACAGATAGACCACCATGTTGGCGATCTCCTCGGGCTCGATCAGCCGTTGCAGCAGTGACTGCGGGCGGTGCCGGCGCATGAATTCGCGCTGAGCCTCGTCCCAGGGCAGATCCTTGTCGACGAGGGAGTAGACGAAATCCTCGACGCCGCCGGTGTGGGTCGGGCCGGCGATGACGCTGTTGACGGTCACGCCCGAGCCCGCCGCCTCCTTGGCGAAGCCGCGGGCCACGCCGAGCAGGGCGGTCTTCGAGACGCCGTAGTGGATCATCTCGGCCGGGATGACGACCGCCGAGTCGCTGGCGATGTAGAGCACGCGGCCCCAGCCCCGGTCGCGCATGCCGGGCAGCGCCGAGCGGGTCAGGCGGATCGCGGCCAGCACATTGACCTCGAAGTAGCGCCGCCAGTCGTCGTCGGTGATCTCGAGGGCGGGTTGCGCGCCGAAGATGCCCAGGTTGTTGACGAGGATGTCCACTTCGCCGAGGGCGTCCAGCGCGGCGGCGGCGCCCTCGTCGGTGGTCACGTCGGCCGGGGCGGGCACGAAGTCGCCGTCGCCCAGCTCCGCGAGCGCGCGTTCGACCGAGGCGGGGGAGCGGCCGTTGACCCCGACCCGGGCGCCGGCCGCCGCCAGCCCGGCCGCGATGGCCCGTCCGATGCCCTGGGTGGATCCGGTGACCAGGGCGGTCTTCCCAGCGAGGTCAAGGCGCATGCGTTATCGAACTCCTTCGGCTACTACGGTCACGGTCGTGTGCACGAGCGCGCGGTCGAGGGGCTTGCGCTCGACGAACTGGTGGATCGTCCAGCCCTCGATCAGCGCGTCCAGGGCCCGGCAGGCGGGCGGGGTGAAGTGCAGGGCCAGGCTCGCCCAGCTGCGTTCCAGCCACTGCCGGCCGAGCTCGCCGACGTCGTCGTGGTGATTCCCGTACGCGTACATCTCGTTGATCAGGGTCAGCTCGCGCGGGGTGGCGTACGTCTCCCCGCAGATCAGATCGGTGACCGCGTCGATCGCGCCGGACCGGTCGGCGGCGCCGCGCAGGACGGCGTCGTAGTGAGCCGACATCGACTCGCCGAGCCGCCGGAACGCCTCCGTGAGGATCGTCTCGAGGCTGTCGAAGTGGTAGGTCAGGGAGCCCAGCGGCACCCCGGCCGCCTCGGCGATGCGCCGGTGCGTCGTGCGGTGCACGCCGTGCTCCGCGATCACGGTAAGGGCCGCGTCGAGGATCCGCTCCTTGCGCAGCGGGTCGTTGGCCACGCGCCTGGACCCGCCCATCGGCCTATTGTAGGGCCCGCCCCCAAGTGTGTACGTTCGTACGCACTTGGAGAGGGAGCTCATGGACCGCACCACCACGCACCGCCGCAACGCGCTGTTCGCGCTGTTCTTCCTGCCCGGCCTGGCCATCTCGTCGTGGGTGACCCGCACGCCGGACATCCGCGACCAGCTCGGCGCGTCGACCGCCCAGATGGGCCTGGTGCTGTTCGGCCTCTCCGCCGGCTCGATGCTCGGCATTCTCAGCTCGGGCCGGTTCGTCTCCCGCTTCGGCACCCGTCCGGTCGTGACCGCCGGCATCCTGACCACCGTGGCCAGCATGCCGGTCGTCGGGCTGGGCGCCGGGTTGTCGCAGTTCTGGCTGGTCACGCTGGGGCTGTTCCTGTTCGGCCTGGGCATGGGCGGCGGCGAGGTGGCCATGAACATCGAGGGCGCCGACGTCGAGCGCCTGCTGGAGCGGGCCGTCCTGCCGACCATGCACGGCTTCTTCAGCCTGGGCACGGTGGTCGGCGCGGGCATCGGGATCGGCCTGACCGCCACCCGGTTCTCCGTGACCTGGCACCTGATCGCGATCGGCCTGATCAGCGTGCCGGTCGCGCTGGGCGCCATCCGGCGGATCCCCGCGGGCGTCGGCCTGACCGCCAGCGGCAAAGCGAACAAATCGCCCAACGAAGCGGTCTGGCGCGACAAGATCCTCTGGCTCATCGGCATCGTCGTCCTGGCCATGGCCCTCGCCGAGGGGGCGGCCAACGACTGGCTCCCGCTCATCATGGTCGACGGCCACGGCCTCGACGCCGCCCTGGGCTCGGCCGTCTACACCGCGTTCGCCGCGGCCATGACGATCGGCCGGTTCGGCGGCGGCTGGTTCCTGACCCGGTTCGGCCGCCCCGCCGTGCTCGGCGCCAGCGCGATCATCGGCGGCGTCGGCCTGCTGCTGGTCATCGTGGCCGACAACCAGGTCGTGGCCGGCGCCGCCGTCCTGCTGTGGGGCGTCGGCGCCGCCCTCGGCTTCCCGGTCGCGCTCTCGGCCGCGGCCGACTCCGGCGCGAACCCGACCGCCCGGGTCTCGCTGGTCGCCACCGCCGGCTACGTCGCGTTCCTGGTCGGCCCGCCCGCGCTCGGCTTCCTGGGCGAGCACTACGGCCTGCGCAACGCGATGATCGTCGTGCTGGCCCTGCTCGCCGCGGCCGCCGTGGTCGCGCCCACGCTCAAGAAGAAGGAGGCCGTGCTCAGTCCACGGTGAGGACGACCTTGCCCTGCACGTGACCCTGCTCGATCAGCCGGTGCGCCTCGGCCGCCTGCTCGAGCGGGAACTCCTTGGCCACCTGGATCCGCAGGCGCCCGCCCGCGGCCAGCGAGCCCAGCGTCTCCAGCTCGACGCCGTCGGGGCGCACGAAGACGTACCGGCCGCCCTGCTGCTTGACGGCGGGGTCGACCACCGACGCGTGCCGGATCGGGTGCCGGACCAGGGCCGCGATGGCCTTGAGGTCGTCGCCGCCGTGGAAGTCGACCGCCACGTCCACCCGGCCGTCGCCGCCGACCAGGTCGGCCAGCTGCTTGGGCAGCTCGTCGCCGTATTCGACCGGCTCCACGCCGAGCGAGCGCAGGAAGTCGTGGTTGGCGTGCGAGGCCGTGCCGATCACCCGGGTCACGCCGAGCGCCCGCGCGATCTGCACGGCGATGTGCCCGACGCCGCCCGCGGCCGCGTTCACCAGCAGTACGTCGCTGGGGCCGACACTGGCCGCGGTCAGCGCCTGCAGCGCGGTCAGCCCGGCCAGCGGCAGCCCGCCGGCCTCGGCGAACGAGATGGCGGCGGGCTTGTGCGCGCACGCCCGCTCGGTGACCGACACCAGTTCCGCGTACGTGCCGTGCTGGATGCTGTCCTTGCGGGCGTACGCCATGACCTCGTCGCCGACCCGGAAGCGCGTCACCGCGTCGCCGATCTGGTCGACCACGCCCGCCACGTCCCAGCCCGGGATGAGCGGCAGGTGGTGCGGGTAGGCGCCCTGCAGATGCCCGGCCCGGATGACGTGGTCGACCGGGTTCACCCCGGCCGCGCGCACCCGGATCCGCACCGTGTCCGGTCCCACCAGCGGATCGGGGAGCTCCCGCAGCGTCATGACGTCCGGGTCGCCGTACTCGTCCAGCGCAATTGCCCTCATGACAGGCATATTTCCCTATCCGGCGCGTTCATTCGGCGGATGCGCCGAAATCCTGATTGCCCCTCGATCGACAGCGCTGTAAATTCCGCTGGCCGTCCGGCGGTCAGGCGGTGTCACGGGGAGGAAGAACCGCTCATGAATGCTGCCCTGCGCGCGGCACTGTCGGTCGCCATGCTGATCGGCTTCTACGTTCTCGGGGTCGTGCAGCTGGCCGTGGCCGGCTTCCTGCTGTACGAGATCTGGACGCACCTCAGCGGCACCGGCGCGGCCAAGCTGAGCTGGCTCGTGATCGTCGGCTTCGGCGCCGTCGCGGTCGGCCTGTGGAAGGCCCTGCGCACCAAGCCCGGCGAGCCCGAGGGCCTGCTGCTCACGCCGCAGCACGCCCCCGACCTGTGGCGCCTGGTCGGCGACATGGCCGTCGCGGCCGGCACCCGCGCCCCCGACGAGATCCGGCTCGTGCCCGAGGTCAACGCGGCCGTCACCGAGGACACCAAGCTGCTCGGCCTGGCCGCCGGCACCCGCCGCCTCTACCTGGGCGTCCCGCTGCTGCAGACGTTCACGATCGACCAGCTCAAGTCGGTGATCGGTCACGAGCTGGGCCACTACTCGGGGTCGCACACGCGGCTGGCCGCCGTCACCTATCGCGGCCGCCTGGCGCTGCGCGAGACGTTGAGCCGCGTGGGCCGCTTCAACGTGGCGGGCTGGGTCTTCAAGGCGTACGGGTGGCTCTTCCTGATCGTCAGCAACGCGGTCACGCGCCGCCAGGAGCTCGAGGCCGACGAGGTGTCGGTGCGGGTGGCCGGCGTCGACGCGGCCACGTCGGCGATGCGCGAGATCCCCGTCGTGGCGGCCGCGTGGAACTTCTACTTCGGCCGCTACATCGCGTACGGCTGGGAGCAGGGCTTCGCCCCCGACGACGTGTTCGGCGGCTTCCGGCACCTCTACTACGCCCGCGCGGCCGAGCTGGCCCGGATGCGCGCCGAGGAGCCCGACAGCGAGACCTCGCGCTGGGACACGCACCCGTCGACCGGCGAGCGCATCGCGGCCATGCGGGCGCTGCCGGCCATGCGCCACCCGGCCGACGACCGCTCGGCCACCATCCTCTTCTCCGACCTGCACCGGGCCGGCCTGGCCCTGCAGGGCGAGGTGGTCGACTTCGGCGACCGTCAGGTGCTGCCCTGGCCGCAGTTCACCGCGGCCGCGATGGGCAAGCAGATGCAGAATCGGGCCGACCGCGTCTTCCGCTCGGCCGCCCGCCTCACCGGCGTCCCCGAGAGCGGCCTGTCCGAGATCTTCGGCCTGGTCGCGGCGGGCCGGCTGGGCGAGCTGGCCGTCGAGTTCTTCCCGCAGAACTCGCGGGCCGAGGCCCCGGCCCTGTTCGCCGACATCATGGAGGACCTGATCGCGCTGGCCGCCCTGCACAGCAACGTCGTGCACTGGCAGCACTCGTGGTCGGAGCCCGCGCGGCTGGTCGACAACTGGGGGCACCCGGCCGACCTGACCGAGGTGGCCAAGCTCGCGGTGGCGCCCGAGACGCTCGACCTCGCCCTGGCCCGCATCCACCACGCCGGCGTCGACATCCAGGCGGCCCGCGTGGTCGAGGCGAAGGCCACCGCGACCGGCGCCGACGTGATCGGCCTGATGGCCAACGTCAAGGTCGACGGGCAGGAGACCGACCTGATCCTGCTCAGCCGCGGCTTCCTGTTCGTGCCCGCGCCCAAGGACAAGGACAAGGGCGAGGAGCGGATCGGCCGGATGCTCGCCTCGAACGACGTGGCCGAGCTGGCCCGCACGTACAGGTTCGTGCCGTTCGAGGAGGTCGTGGGCACGCAGGTGCACAAGGCGGTCCCGATCAACGCCGAGCTGCGCCTGCACAGCGGCACGACGATCACGCTGAAGGAGAGCTACACGGGCGACACCGTCGGCGACAGCCGCGACACCCTCGCCGACGTGCTCCGCCAGCTGGGAGAGCGCGCCAACCGCGCTTAGACGCGGGGGCCGTGGATCTCGCGGTGCAGGCGTTCCATGCGCCGGTCGAGGCGGGCGGCGTCCTCGGCCGCGGCCGCCAGCTCCTCGCGCAGGGCGCCCGGCACCGCGGGGTCGTACTTGTAATGGATCTTGTGTTCCAGGCTGGCCCAGAAGTCCATCGCCGCCGTGCGCAGCTGCACCTCCACCGGCACGTGGACCACGCGCTCGGACAGGAAGACCGGGATCTCGACGATCAGGTGCAGGCTGCGATAGCCGTTGGCCTTCGGCTTGGCCACGTAGTCCTTGGTCTGCAGCAGCGTGACGTCGGGCTGGCGGGTCAGCATGTCGGCCACGGTGTAGACGTCGGAGACGAAGCTGCACACGATCCGGATGCCGGCGATGTCACGGATGCGCAGCCGCAGGTCGTCCAGCGTGAGCGGGCAGCCGATCCGCTTCGCCTTGGCCGTGATGCTGCTGGTGGTCTTGAGGCGCGGGCTGACGTGCTCGATCGGGTTGTGCCGGCCGCGGTGGGTCAGCTCCTCGGCCAGAATGCCGATCTTGGTGCCGATCTCGGCCAGCCCGAACTTGTAAACCAGGAGGAAGTGGGACAGTTCCTCACTGATGTCGCGAAACGGCTCGGGGAGGGGGTGCCCGCTCGCCCAACGCGTGATCTCGCGATCGGCGTCCTCGGTCGTCACTTTTCCCGTCTCCTGAGCCCGGTGTCCGCACCTAACCGTAGGCGCAGCGTGCCACCATTCTCCTGCAGACGGGTGAAGTGGGCGGACCGGGGCCCGCCCACTTCTTTTCAATACCTATTTCCCGTACGCCTGGAACTCCGCGACGCGCACGTTGAGCGCCTGCGGGCTGCCCGTCGCGCAGTCGGTGACCGCCCGCGGGTCGGCGTCCTGCTCACCGGCGTACTCGGGACCGCCGGTGCACTGGTTGGTCACGACCTCGAGGCGCAGGTGCGTGGCCGTCGTCGGCTTGATGTCGAACGACTTCACGACCAGGTCCTTGACCCGGGGCCGCGGCGCGCCGGCCGGGAAGGCGTCCGGCTTGCTCGTGTAGACGGTCTTGAACTCCGAGCCGTTCGCGCAGGTCACCGTGGCGGTCGCGGTGCACGCGAGCACCTTGAACTGCCGCAGCGCGGTGTAGCGGTTCTGCGTGAGCGGGTCGGGGTCGCCGGTGATCGCGGGCCGCAGCTGGGCGCTGACCTGCACCCGCCGTACGGTCTGAGCTCCGCCGGCCAGGTCGACGGTGACCTGCTTGCCGGCCACCGCGCTGCCCAGCGAGGCCCAGTTGGTGGCCTCGTCGTCGTCGGTGATCCGGGCCAGGTTGATGCCGTCACCGGTCGCGACCGCGCCGGCGGCGCCCGAGGCCAGGTTGTGCGGCATCTTGACCGTCAGCGTCCGGGTCTGGCCGGCCTTGAGCGACGTCGAGCCGACCCGGGCGTGACCGTAGCCGGCCGCCTGGGTCAGGAACCCGTACGAGCCCGCGACCAGCTTGACCTCGTCGGGCAGGGCCGTGGCGGGGTCGGTGTCGGCCACCGCGACCGCGCGGGCCTGGTAGTCGCCCACGTAGAGCTTGGCGTTCGGCACCGGCCGGCCGTTCTCGTCGACCGGCTTGAACTTCACCGTCGCCTCGGTGGCGTGCGGCGACGAGAAGCTGGGCGTCGGGTTGGCGTCGCCCGCGCCGTTGCTGACCGCGCCCTCGCCGAGGCCGCGCTTGGCGAACGCGTTCCAGATGATGTCCTGGTTGGCCCCGCCGAAACGCACCTGGTCGGCGCCGAGCAGCGCGTTGCGCGCGTCCACCTGGCTGTTCGCGCTGTTGGCGAGCAGCAGGAACGAGTCGACCACGAGCTGGATCCAGCGCCGGTTGCCCGGGCACTCGGTGACGGGCCGCTTGCCGTTCGCGCACGCCTTGTTGACCGCGGCCGAACCCGAGCCGTAGCGCTTGAGGAACGCCTCGCGCACGTCGAAGTTCGTGGCGCTCCAGAGCTCACCGGAGGCGTGCACCTGCAGGCCGACGAAGTCGTAGTCGACGCTCGAGTAGTTGAGCGGGCTGTCGCTCATGTTGTAGTTGCGGATGCCGGCGATCGGGTCGGTGGTCACGTACTGACCGATCGTGTAGCCCTTCTTGCCCTTGGGCGCGTAGCCGTACTCCTGCAGGTATTCCATCGCGAGCAGGTCCGACCAGCTCTCGCTCATGCCCTGCGGCGAGCTCAGGCCCGCGTCCGGCCCGGCGATCATGCGGTTGGTGATCGCGTGGGTGTACTCGTGCCCGATCACGGACATGTCGTAGTCGCCGTCGACGCAGGCGCCGTAGAAGGCGGCCGCGACCGGCTGCCACAGGTACATGTTGGTGATCGGCGCCTCGCCGTCGGGCGGGGTGATCTGGTTGGCGTTGTTGCGCGCCTCGAAGTTCGGCGGGCCGCCGCTGATGCCGCCGGCCTGCGCGTTGCCCTGCTCGTAGTCGTTGCCGAGGCCGCCCGCGGTGCCGTTGTCGTCCTGCATGTTCCAGGTCGCCTCGGTGAAGCCCAGGTGGTACGACCAGTCGTGCATGCGGTTGTGCATGCCGAACAGGTTCGCGCGGGCCGCGTCGATGTCGTTGCGCTGCGGCGTGGTGAACACGTCCGGCGAGCAGCGCTCCCGGTACCACTGGTTCGTCCACTTGTAGTCGTAAGCGCGGTCGGGCTTGGGCGTGGCCGTCTCGGTGCCCACGCTGAACGCGTCGTTGGAGTTCCAGTTCTCCACCGCGATCGCGTTGTTGCCACGCGTGGTGAACGTCGGCTCGTTCGTGGCCGGGTCGACGTCCCAGGGCAGCTTCGACGCGGTGGTCGCCACGACCTCGTCGCAGCCCCGCAGCGGGCCCCAGCACCAGGTCAGCCGGTCGTCGGACGAGGAGTAGTCCAGCGGCGGCGAGCTCGGGAAGACGTCCCACGACGGGTCGTCCTCGCTGTGGTCGACGATGCTCTCGCGCACCAGCACGCCGCCGTCGCGGGCGTCGACGTAGGTGGTGAAGGCCTCGGGGTCGGCGCCCTGCAGGTCGGCGCCGAAGGTGACCTGGTACGCCGCGCGGGCGCCCTCGGTCGCGGTCGGCACGGCGACCAGCTTGTTGGCGATGACGGTCGGCGCGGCGATCCCGGCGTCGCGCGCGGCCAGCGTCACGGCCTGCTCGGCGGTCAGCGTGGCCGGATCGGGCGCGACCGCGTCCCGCGAGAGCGACGAGCTGACGAACCACACCTTGCCGTCGCGCACGCCCACGTTGAGCAGGCCGTCGCGCCCGGCGACGAGGTCACCGAACTTCTGCCGGAACACGACCGCGGCGCCCTCACCCAGCTTGGCCGTGGTCAGCACCTCGAGGGCGGCCGCGCCCCGGGCGGTCAGGCCGAGAACATCCAAATTCTTTCCCACGTACGCCCTGGCCGCCGCGACCGGATCGGCCGGGAGCCCCGCTTCGAGCGGCTCACCGGTGGTGGTCAGCGAGGCCGGCGTGCCGAGCGCGTTCCAGCGGGCCTCCGCACCCGCCGCGGCCGCACGCTGGCCGCTGGTCGGGGCGAGCCGCCCCTTCCGGTTGTCGATCACGTGGTCGTGGTGATTGTCGCCCTGAACTTTCGCCTTCTCGGCCTGGGCCGGGGCCGCCGGGGCCGCGTTTCCGCCGGATGCGGCGGTCAGCACGATCGCGGCCGCCAGGAACCCGGCAGCGGTTCCCGCCAACGCACGGGGTGGGGTGCGCACGGTACCTCCTTTGTGGAACGGCTGTTACCACCAAACATCCGATCGCACCCGGGACCTGCGCGACATAGTACAAACATCTAAATACATCTATAAGTATGTGATGCTGTTTTACTGATCGGGTGGAGACCCGCTTCGCCCGCACCGCCGACGGCGTGACGATCGGCTATCAGGTGCTGGGCCGCGGCCCCGCCCTCGTCTGGATGCCGTCGCTCAGCAACGTCACCGCGCAGTGGCGCATCCCCGCGCTCCGGGCGGCCTATGAGGCCCTGGCCCGCGAGTGCACGCTGGTCCTCTACGACGGCCGCGGCACGGGCGCCTCCAGCCGCGAAATCGACCTGTCCGACCTGGGCGTCGAGGCCCACCTGCGCGACCTGACCGCCGTGCTCGACGCCACCGGCCTGCGCCGCGCGACGCTGCTCGGCTACTACCACTCGGTGGCGACGGCCATCGCGTACGCCGCCGCCGAGCCCCGTCGCGTCGAGCGCCTGATCCTGTACGGCGGCGCCGCGCGGATGGACGAGGCCATGCAGCCGGCCCAGACCCGGGCCCTGCTGTCGCTGGTCGACCAGGACTGGTCGCTGTTCGCCGACGCCGCCGCCACGGCCTGGCTGGGCTGGGACGGCACCGAGTCGGGCCGCTGGACTGCCGAGGCCTTCCGCACCGCGACCACCCCCGCGATCGCCAAGGCCTGGTTCTCCGCCGCCCGCGACATCGACGTGACGCCGCTGCTGCCGAAGATCGAGGCGCCGACGCTGGTCCTGCACCGTCAGGGCACCCAGCAGATCCCGGCCGACGTCTTCCGCCGGCTCACCGGCGCCATCCCCGGCGCCCGCCTGGTCGAGCTGCCGGGCTCGACGCCCACCCTCTTCGTCGAGGACCCCGCAGCCGACCTGTCCCTGGTCACCGGCTTCGTCACCGACGGCCGGATCAGCCGCACCACGGTCACGGGCGCGCTCACCCGGCGCGAGCACGAGGTGCTGCACCGCCTGGCCGCCGGCGACTCCAACGCCGAGATCGGCGACAAGCTGGGCATCGCCGTGCACACGGTCGAGCGGCACCTGGCCAACATCTACCGCAAATTAGGCGTACGGGGGCGGACCGCCGCCGTGGCCTACGCGCTGCGCGGCGTCTAACGGATTTCCGGGAAGCGAACCGGCTCCCCGCGGCCCGACACTGCTCCCATGACCACCGACACGTCGTGGCGTTTCGCCCGCGCCACCACCCCGTACGTCCGTGCCCTGGCCGGCCGCCGCTTCTCGCCGTGGGCCGTGGTGCACCACCGGGGCCGGGTCTCCGGACGCGAGCTGGCCGTCCCGGTCGTGGTGATGGCCACCCCGGACGAGTTCGTCATCAACCTGCCGTGGGGCGCGCGCACCAACTGGGTCCGCAACGTCCAGTCCGCCGGGAGCTGCACGATTCGCTGGAAGGGCGCCGACCACCGCGCCGACTCCCCGGCGATCCTCGACGAGGCGGCCGCCCGCCCCTACTACTCCCGTACGGCCTGGTGGATCGCCCGGAAGCTGTTTCCGGCCGACGCCTGGCTCCGGCTGCGCCGCGCTGGTCAGGGGATGTAGTCCTCCAGCCGGGCCGGGGTGAGGCCGGCCTTGTGGATGGCGTTGAGCACGGCCAGGAAGTCGTCGACGAACCGCGGCCGGAAGTGCATGAGGATGATGTCGCCGGGCTGCACGGCCGTGCCCTCCTGGAAGCGGACCTTGCCCTTGTGGGTGGTTTCCTTCCAGAAGAACGCCGCCTTCATCCCGCAGTCGTGGGCCGCCCGCAGCGTGGTGGCGTCGTGCGCGCCGCCGGGCGGCCGGAACAGGGTCGGGCGCTTGCCGTAGAGCCGGCCGAGCTGATCGGCGCCGCCGCAGATCTCGTGCTTCTGGAACGCGTACGACCGGCCCTTGAGCACGGGGTGGCTGATCGTGTGGTTCTGGATGGTGGCGCCGGTCGCCTGCAGCTGCTGGAAGTAGCCGGGGTTGTCGCTGATCGCGTTGACCTCGAGGAACAGCGCGATCGGCACGTCCGCGGCCTGGAACAGCTTGACCGCCAGCGGGTTCTTCTCCCAGCCGTCGTCGATCGTGATGAAGGCGACCTTCTGGTCGGTCGGGATCCGGCTGAACCACCCGGCGGTGCCGTTGGCCGGCAGCGTCACCTTCGTCGCGGGCGGCGGCGGGGCGAAGCGGGGCACGCGCGGCCGCAGGTTGGCCGGCAGGGCGGCGCGCGGATCGGCCACGACGGGCGCCGACTCGATCGACGGGGCGGCCGACGGCGACACGCTCGGCGAGGACTCCGGCACCGGCGTGGCGTGGTCACCGCAGGCGGCCATCACGGAAAACAACCCTGCGATCGCCAACGCGCGATATGCCCTGCTCAGTGTCATGTGTGCGCCCTTGGGGTAGATGGTTCTCCCTCACAGAGACGCGCACAACGGACGAGCTGGTCACCTGATCCGCTGAATTGTGCTCTCGGTCACGCTGTGCCGGATCCGCGCGACAGCGGACGGTGACGGGTCAGGCCTCCAGGGCTTCCGTGACGATCGCGCACGCCTCGGCGGTGTGCATCGGGCCGAGGCCGGCCGCCTTGTCGAGCAGGCGGCGGAACAACGCGCGTTCGCGCTCGTCCAGGCTGCCCAGCGCGGCCTGCTCGGCCTCGGCGACCTGGCCGCACAGGGCGGCCACGGCGTCGCGGCCGCGATCGGTGGCGACTATCTGCCGCTGGCGGCGGTCGGCCGGGTTGGGCTGCCGTTCGACCAGGCCGGCTTCGACCAGATCGTCGATCAGATACGTCATCATGGTGCGGTCGATACCGAGCTTGGCCGCGAGCACGGCCTGGCTGGGCGGCGTGCCCTGTACCACCTCGCAGAGCGTCTGATAACCGCGCTCGCCCTGCGGGAAGTCCTTCAGCTTGGGGCCGACCATCTCCGCGTACGACCGCAGCAGGAGGCCGAGGGCCGCTCCGAAGTCCGCTGTCGTGTTGCTCACCGCGCTATCCTATCTGTTGGACAGATCGTCTTCTCGCAATACTATCTACTCGCACGACGATCGTTTCTGCGGAGGATTCGTTGATCACGGAACAGAAGATCGCGCTGGACCCCGCGACGTTCGCGGAGTCGGCGGTCCACGTCGACGGCCCGGTGGTCCTGGAGGATCGCGAGGGCGGGCTCGACCCGTGGACGGCGGCCGTCTGGCTGGCCGCCCGCGACGAGAACGTACGGATCACATTGCCCGCGGCCCCGGCGGCGGTCTCGGAGGAGATGGCCGACAAGGCCCTCGACACCCTGAACACCCTGGCCGGCTCGCGGGTGACCACGCCCGGGGCGGCGAGCCGCTTCGACGACCTGCCGGCGTCGCTGATCAAGCTCGAGCCGGGCGATCCCGGTTATCGCGGCCGCAGCTCGACCTACATGCGCGGCGGCCGGCCGGCCCTGATCCTGCGCCCGCGCACCCCGGCCGAGGTCGCCGACGCCCTGGCCTTCGCCCGCCGGCATCCGGAGCTGCAGCTCGGCCTGCGCAGCGGCGGACACGGCATCAGCGGCCGGTCCACCAACACCGGCGGCCTGATCATCGACGTCGGCGCCATGAACAGCATCGAGATGCTCGGCACCGGGCTCGTCCGGGTCGAGCCCGGCGCCACCTGGAAGCAGGTCGGCGCGTTCCTCGACAAGTACGACCTGGCGCTCGGCTCGGGTGACTACGGCGGCGTCGGCGTGGGCGGGCTGGCCACGGCGGGCGGCATCGGGTTCCTGTCCCGTTCGCAGGGTTTGACCATCGACCGGCTGCGCGCCGTCGAACTCGTGCTGGCCGACGGCAGTCAGGTGCGGGCGAGCGACACCGAGAATCAAGACCTTTTCTGGGCCGTACGGGGTGCCGGCGCGAACTTCGGGGTGGCGACCGCGTTCGAGTTCGAGGCCGAGGAGGTCACGGAGGTCGGCTGGGCCCAGCTCGCGCTGGTCACGGACGACCTGGCCGAGTCCCTGCGGCAGTACGGCGAGGTGGCCCGCGCCGCGCCCCGCGACACCACGGTCTTCTGGCTCACCGGTCAGCCCCGCCAGGGCCAGTCCGTGATCCAGATGTACGGGCTGGTCGACTCGGGCGACCCCGACACGATCATCGAGCGGCTCACCCCGTTCGCCACGACGGGCATGCTCGCGCAGCAGCAGGTGGTCGTGGCCCGCTACACCGACGTGATGGCGCAGGCGGCCGACGTCGGCGCCGAGGGGCACCACGGCCGCGGCGAGCCGATCTCGCGGTCCGGGTTCCTGCCCGAGCTCACCGAGGAATTCGCGCGCGACGTCGTCCAACTGCTGCGATCCGGGCAGACGTTCTTCTTCCAGCTGCGGCACATGGGCGGCGCGATCGCCGACACCCCGTCCGACGCCACCGCGTTCGCGCACCGTACGCCCGAGTTCTCGGTGACCGCGATCGGCATGGACCGGCAGGGCCTCGACGCCGCGTGGGACCTCTTCCTGGCCAAGCACTTCGACGGGCTCTACCTCAGCTTCGAGACCGACCAGCGGCCCGAGCGCCTGCACGACGCTTTCCCGCCCGAGACGCTGGGCCGGCTGCGCGAGCTCAAGCGCCGCTACGACCCGGCCGCGCTGTTCCGCGACAACTTCCCGATTCCTTTGGAGACGTCATGACCGACTACGGGCACGATCTGCTCTTCGGCACCTTCGTCACGCCCAACGCGCGGGCCGTCGACCTGGCCGTCGCGGCCGACCGGGCGGGCCTCGACCTGGTGACGTTCCAGGACCATCCGTACCAGCCGGCGTTCGTCGACACGTGGACGCTCATGTCGTGGGTGGCCGCGCGCACGTCGCGGATCCGGATCAGCGGCAATGTGCTCAACCTGCCGCTGCGCCCGCCCGCGGTGCTGGCCCGGGCGGCGGCGTCGCTCGACATCCTGAGCGGTGGCCGGATCGAGCTCGGGCTCGGCGCGGGCGCCTTCCCCGACGGCGTCGCCGCGATGGGCGGGCCCCGGCGGACTCCCGGCGAGGGGATCGAGGCGCTGACCGAGGCGATCGGGATCATCCGGGACCTGTGGCACACCGACACCCGCGAGCGGGTCGACCACAAGGGCGAGTATTACCAGGTCAGCGGGGCCAAGCGGGGCCCGGCGCCGGCGCACGACATCGGGATCTGGATCGGCGCCTACAAGCCGAAGATGCTCGCCTTGACCGGCCGGCTGGGGGACGGCTGGCTCCCGTCGCTGTCGTACCTGCCGGACGGGGCCGCCTCGCTGACCGGGATGAACGCCCGCATCGACGAGGCCGCCGCGGAGTCGGGCCGATCGCCGTCGAGTGTGCGACGGCTGCTCAACATGGGTCCGCAGGACGCCGGGGTCGAGCAGCTGGCCGAGCTGGCGCTGACCTATGGGATCAGCGGCTTCATCGTGGCGTCGGATGACGCAGCCACCGCCGAGCACCTGGCGGCCGAGGTGGCCCCCGCAGTCCGCGATCTGGTCAAGCGCGAGCGCGGCTGACGCCCCTGGGCGGGGTGCTGCCGGCGCCGGGGTTCGGCGCCGGCTGTGCGGCCCGTCAGGCGCGGGGGCGGGCGGTGCCGAGCTTGGCGTCGATGCCGGCGACCGTGGCCCCGGCGGTCGTCTCCGTACCGTTCAGGTTGACCGTGGCGCCCACCGGCAGGTTGGACAGGCCGACCTTGACCCCGTTGAGCTCGATGTTCGCCTTCGGGTCGACGTTCAGCTTGACGGCGGCGGCCGGGGTGCCGGTGTTGACGGTGACGGTGCCCTTGGCGGCGTCCACGGCCGAAACCGTGCCGTTGAGGTTGAGCTGCCAGCGCGAGAGCGCGGTCAGCGACTTCGCCGAGTACGTGGTGCCACCGGTGACCGTGCCGACCACGACGATGCGTGCGCCGGCGGGCAGGGCGGACAGCGCGACCGTACGCCCGTCGAGCAGGATGACGGCCTTCTCGGCGACCGGGTACGTCGCCGTGCCGCCCTTGCCGTCGAGCGTGACCAGCTTGACCGTGACCTTGCCGGCGCCGGCCGACACGACCGAGCCCGCGCCGGCGAACGGCGCCGGAACGTTCGCGCCCACGTTGACGTTCACGTTCGCCCCGGTGCCGGTGCCGGTGCCGGTGCCGACGCTGGCGGTCGCGGCCAGGGCCGGCGACGCGGCGGCGAGGGCGACGCCGGCGACGGCGGTGATGACGGCGGCACGGTGACGGAGGCGCATCGAAACTCCTTGGGGCTGACTCGGTTGAGGTGCCCCCAGTGATCGGTCGCCGCCCGATCACATGTAGTGCTCTCCTGGTGACGTTAGGTAGCGGATTGGTTGACCGCCCGGCGTCCGTTTCTCAGTCGGAGACGGGCACGACATCGGGGGCGCCGAGCCGGGTCGCGTCGGCGGTCTCGTCGTCGGGCTGCTCCTGCGACTCACGTTCGGCCTCCACGCGTACGCGGTAGTTCTCCACCTCCCGGGCGGTCTGCTCGGCCGTCCATCCGAGCACCCCGGCCATCAAGTCGGCCGTTTCCTGCGCGCAGACGGTTCCCCGGTCGAAGGTCTCGATCGAGATCCGCGTACGCCGGGTCAGCACGTCCTCCAGGTGCCGGGCGCCCTCGTGGCCGGCCGCATAGACGATCTCGGCCCGCAGATAGTCGTCCGCGCCGGTGAGCGCCTGCCCGAGCGACTTGTCCGCCTCGATCAGTCCGAGCACCTCGTGCACGAGCGACCCGTACCGGCCGAGCAGGTGCTCGACGCGCGCCACGTGCAGACCCGAGCGGGAAGCGAGCACTCGCCGCTGGTTCCACAACGCCGGGTAGCCCTCCGCGCCGACCAGCGGCACCCTGTCCGTGCACGACGGCGGCACCGAACGGCCAAGACCGTGCACACAAGCGTCCACCGCGTCCTTGGCCATCACCCGGTACGTCGTGTACTTGCCGCCCGCTACCACGACCAGCCCCGGCACGGGACTGCCGACCATGTGCTCGCGCGACAACTGCGATGTCGCCTCCGACTCGCCCGACAGCAACGGACGCAGTCCCGCGTACACACCTTGCACGTCTGTGCGCGAAAGCGGCGTCGAGAGCACGGAGTTGACATGTTCGAGCAAGTAGTCGATGTCCGTACTGGACGCTGCCGGGTGCGCCTTGTCGAGCGACCAATCGGTGTCGGTCGTCCCGACGATCCAGTGGCGGCCCCACGGGATCACGAACAGCACGCTCTTCTCGGTGCGCAGGATGAGCCCGGTCGACGACTGAATACGATCGCGCGGCACGACGAGGTGGATGCCCTTCGACGCGCGTACGTGGAACTGACCCCGCTCACCGACCAGCGCCTGCGTGTCGTCGGTCCACACGCCGGTCGCGTTGATCACCTGTTGCGCGCGCACCTCGAACGTACGGTCGACCTCGAGGTCTTTGACCCGGACGCCGGTGACTCGCTCACCTTCGCGCAGGAAACCGACAACTTCGGTGCGCGAGGCGACGTGCGCGCCGTACGCGGCGGCCGTGCGGGCCAGGAACATGGTGTGCCGGGCGTCGTCCACCTGCGCGTCGTAATACTGCAACGCGCCGACCAGAGCATCTTTGCGCAATGCCGGGCAGACCCGCAGTGCCCCCGTACGAGTGAGGTGCCGGTGCCGCGGCATGCCGCCGCCCAGCGCCAGCGTGTCGTAGAGCGTGATGCCGGTGGCCGTATATGCGCGTTCCCAGGCGCGATGCTTGAGCGGATAGAGGAACCGCACGGGCCGCGCGAGGTGCGGCGCCAGGCGCGTCAGGCTCAGGTCGCGCTCGTGCAGCGCCTCCCGCACGAGGCCGAAGTCGAGCATCTCGAGGTAGCGCAGGCCGCCGTGCAGCAGCTTGCTCGAGCGGCTCGACGTGCCGGACGCGAGATCGCGCGCCTCGACCAGGCCGGTGGACAGGCCCCGGGTGACGGCGTCCAGCGCCGCCCCGGAGCCCACCACTCCACCGCCCACCACCAGGACGTCGAGCTCGGCGCCGGCCAGCGCGGCCAGCGCCGAGTCCCGATACTGCGGAGAAAGTGCAGTCATCAGCTCAGTCCACGTCCACCCAGTCCAGGGTGCGTTCGACGGCTTTCTTCCACTTGCCGTAGCCCTCGGCCCGCTGCTCCTCCGACCAGGACGGCTGCCAGCGTTGCGACTCGTTCCAGTTCTCGCGCAGCTCGTCGGTGTTCTTCCAGAACCCGACGGCCAGCCCGGCCGCGTACGCGGCGCCGAGCGCGGTCGTCTCGGCCACCACCGGCCGGCTGACCGGCACACCGAGCACGTCGGCCTGGATCTGCATGGCCAGGTTGTTGGCCGTGATGCCGCCGTCCACCTTGAGCACGTCGAGCGTCACGCCGGAGTCCTGCGCCATGGCGTCGACGACGTCGCGGCTCTGATAACAGATGGATTCGAGCGTCGCCCGCGCAATGTGCGCACTTGTGTTGAAGCGGGACAGGCCGACGATCGCCCCGCGCGCGTCCGACCGCCAATAGGGAGCGAACAGCCCGGAGAAGGCGGGCACGAAGTAGACACCGCCGTTGTCCTGCACCTCGGACGCCAAACGCTCACTTTCCGCGGCGTCGTTGATGATGTGCAACTGGTCGCGCAGCCACTGCACGGCCGACCCGGTCACCGCGATCGAACCCTCGAGCGCGTACACCGGCGCGGCGTCACCGAACTTGTAGCACACCGTCGTGAGCAGGCCGTTCTCGCTGCGGACGAGTTCGTTGCCGGTGTTGAGCAGCATGAAGTTGCCGGTGCCGTACGTGTTCTTGGCCTCGCCGGGCGAGAAGCACACCTGCCCGACCGTGGCCGCCTGCTGATCGCCGAGGTCACCGGTGAGCGGCACCTCGCCGCCGAGCGAGCCGGGCCACCGCGCCACCCCGTACGTGTTGGGGTCGGACGACGGCCGGATCTCGGGCAGCATCGAACGAGGAATGTTGAAGAACCCGAGCAGCTCGTCGTCCCAGTCGAGCGTCTCCAAGTTCATCAGCATCGTGCGGCTGGCGTTGGTCACGTCGGTCAGGTGCTTGCCGCCGTCGACCCCGCCCGTCATGTTCCACAGCACCCAGCTGTCGGTGTTGCCGAAGATGGCGTCGCCGCGCTCGGCCGCCTCCCGGACCCCGTCGACGTTCTCCAGGATCCACTGGATCTTGCCGCCGCTGAAGTAGGTGGCGGGCGGCAGGCCGGCCTTGCGGCGGATCACGTCGCCGCGGCCGTCGCGCTCGAGCGCCGAGGCGATCCGGTCGGTGCGCGTGTCCTGCCAGACGATGGCGTTGTAGTACGGCCGGCCGCTGGTGCGGTCCCACACCACCGCCGTCTCGCGCTGGTTGGTCACACCCAGCGCGGCCAGGTCGGTCGCGCCCAGGTTGGCCTTCTGCATCGCCGTACGGATGACCGTGACCGTGCGCTCCCAGATCTCGGCCGGATTGTGCTCGACCCAGCCCGCCTGCGGCAGGATCTGCTCGTGTTCGAGCTGGTGGCGGGCCACCTCGTTGCCGCCGTGATCGAAGATCATGAAGCGGGTACTGGTCGTGCCCTGGTCGACGGCGCCGACGAAGTCAGCCATTACGTGCCTCCACGCTCTCTCGGGTCTCCTGCTCGGGCAGCCGTCCCGGCTCCGGTGCGCCGAGCTTGGGCAGGAATCGGCCGATCAGCCCCTGATAGAGGCCGGCGCCGAGCACACCACCGATGATGGGCGCCACGATCGGGATCCAGAAATAGAGATACCCCGTCTGGTCGCGCATTGCCCCGCCATAGCCGGTCAGGAAGCTGGCGAGTCGCGGGCCGAAGTCGCGGGCCGGGTTGATCGCGTAGCCGGCGTTGGTGCCCCAGGCCATGCCGATGGCCACCACGATCAGGCCGATGATGAACGGCGCCATGTTGGCCTGCGGGGGAGTGCCGAGCGCGTCGGTGACCGCCAGGATCAGGAACAACAGGATCGCGGTGCCGATGATCTGGTCGCGGAACGCGCCCCACTCGCCGACCGGCAGCGCCCCGTTGCCGGGCAGCGTCGAGAAGACGCCCTGCGTCTTGATCGTCAGATTCGGGTCGGCGGCGTGCAGCACCTCGGTGTAGTTCCACCGGACGAGCAGCGCCGCGACGAACGCACCCAGGAACTGCGCGATGCTGTACGGAAGCACCTTGCGCCACTCGAAGCCTTTGAAGACCGCCAGCGCGACGGTGACCGCGGGGTTGAGGTGCGCCCCGCTGATGCGCCCGGCCACGTACACACCGAGCACCACGCCCAGGCCCCACGCCCAGGCGATGCTGTCGTGATCGCCGATGCCGCCGCCGGCCACCTGGGCCACGACGCCGACACCGAACAGGATGAGGATCATGGTCCCGGCGAACTCCGCGGCCAGTTCTGCGAAGAGTCCTCCCGGGATCTTCAATCGTGCTGCCATGTGCCCTCCCGAGGGTTGTGACCTTCAGGACGCTAGGTAGCCAGACCAGCACGGACAATGAACGCCATTCGACAATGTCGAACGGTGGTCTCGGGGCATCGCTACTGATCGTCATATGGTCGTTACGTGCCGGGAACAGTGCAGTCCATCGAGCGCGCCGCGGCCGTCCTGCGGTTGCTCGCGGGAGGCACCGGCCGGCTGTCCCTGGCCCAGATCTCCCGCTCGCTCGACCTGGCCAAGGGCACCGTCCACGGCATCCTGCAGACACTGCGCAAAGTGGGCTTCGTCGAGCAGGATCGCGCATCCGGGCACTACCAGCTCGGGGCGGCCATGCTGCGGCTGGGCACCGGCTATCTCGACGTCAACGAGCTGCGCTCGCGCTCGATCAACTGGGCCGACCCGCTGGCCGCGCGCAGCGGGGAAGCCGTCCGGATCGGCACCGTCCTGGACGGACAGGTGCTGGTCGTCCATCACGTCTTCCGGCCCGACGACACCTTTCAGACCCTCGACGTGGGCAGCCTGCTGCCGATCCACGCGACGGCCTTGGGCAAGGCGCTGCTCGCGTACGGGGCGTCCGTGCCGAACCGCCTCGACCGTTTCACCAGCCGTACGCTCGTCAACCACCGCGACCTGGCCGGGGCGCTGCGCGACGTGCGGGAGGCCGGCTGGAGCGCGGACATCGAGGAGCACACGCCCGGCGAGGCGTCGATCGCCGCGCCGATCCGGGCGTACGGGGGGCTGGTGGTCGGCGCCATCGGCATCTCCGGCCACGTCGAGCGGATCTGCGACAGCCGTTATCGGCCACGGCCGCCGCTGGTGGCCAACGTTCGCGACGCCGCCCGTGCGGTGTCCCGTGATCTCGGGGCCGCCCGACGCTGACCTTCTTAACGCCCGCGCCGCCTTCTTGCGCAGCCGCCCGACATCGAACGACCTGGGGGAACCATGACCGAGCGCTATGTCGTCGCCATCGATCAGGGCACGACGTCGACCAGGTGCATCGTGTTCGACCGGCGCGGCCAGCTCGTCTCCCTGGCCCAGCAGGAACACAAGCAGTACTACCCGCGGCCGGGCTGGGTCGAGCACGACGCGGCCGAGATCTGGCGCAACGTGGAACGGCTCGGGCCCGAGGCGCTGCGCCGGGCCGGGGCCACGATCGACCAGGTAGCGGCGGTCGGCATCGCCAACCAGCGGGAGACCACGGTGCTCTGGGACCGGGTCACCGGCAACCCGATCGGGCACGCCGTGGTCTGGCAGGACACCCGGACCGACACGATGGTCGGCGCCCTCGACGACGCTCCCGGCGCCGACGGCGTACGGCATCGGTCCGCCCTGCCGCTGGCCACGTACTTCTCCGGGCCGCGCGTGCGGTGGATGCTCGACCACCATCCCGGACTGCGCGAACGCGCGGAAAGGGGCGAAGTTCTGTTCGGCACGATGGAGACCTGGCTGATCTGGAAGCTGACCGGCGGCCTGCACGTCACCGACGTGACGAACGCGAGCCGCACACTTCTGCTCGATGTGCACACTCTCGACTGGTCGCCGGAGTCGCTCGAGTTCTTCGGCATCCCGCGCGCGATGCTGCCCGAGGTGCGCCCGTCGATCGGCGTCTTCGGCACGGCCACCGCGGCCTTCCCCGGCGTGCGGATCGGCGCGGCCCTGGGCGATCAGCAGGCGGCCCTGTTCGGCCAGACGTGCTTCGCGCCCGGCGAGGCCAAATGCACGTACGGGACGGGCAGCTTCCTGCTGCTCAACACCGGTGCGGAACTGGTGCGCTCGACCCACGGCCTGCTCAGCACCGTGGCCTATCAGATCAAGGGCGAACCGGCCGCGTACGCCCTGGAAGGCTCGATCGCGATCACGGGCTCGCTGGTCCAGTGGTTCCGCGACCAGCTCGAACTGATCGCCAGCGCCCCCGAGATCGAAACGCTCGCCCGGACAGTCACGGACAACGGCGGGTGCTACATCGTGCCCGCCTTCTCCGGCCTGTACGCCCCCTACTGGCGCAGCGAGGCCCGCGGCGTGATCGTCGGCCTGACCTCCTACATCACCAAAGGCCACCTGGCCCGCGCAGTCCTGGAGGCCAGCGCTTGGCAGACCCGCGAGGTGGTCGACGCCATGAACGCCGACTCCGGCCTGGCCCTTTCCACGTTGCGCGTAGACGGCGGAATGACGGCCGACAACCTGCTCATGCAGTTCATCGCCGACGTCCTCGACGTCCCCGTGGTCCGCCCACTCGCCGCCGAAACGGTGTCGTTGGGCGCCGCATATGGCGCAGGCTTGGCCGTCGGTTACTGGCCGGACCTGGAAGGCCTTCGCCGCAACTGGCACCGAGCGGCCCAATGGCTACCCAAGATGGAAACCCAGAAGCGCGAAACCGAATACGGCAACTGGCAACGCGCAGTCTCCCGCACCTTCGACTGGATCCAAGCCTGACCCGTGATAGCCAGCCCCCGCCGCCCCGCCGCCCCGCCGCCCCGCCGCCCCGCCGCCCCGCCGCCCCGCCGCCCCGCCGCCCCGCAGCCCTGCAGCCCCGCATCCGCAGCCCGTTGTCCCGCAGCCCGTAGTCCCTCAGTCCGCCGTCCCGCTGTCCTACTGCCCGCCGTTCGCCCGATCCCGCTGCTTTGTCGCCCGCCCGCTGCTCCCCGCGCCCGACCCCGCTGCCTCCATTGCTCACTGTCCGCCAGCCCCACCGTTTCGCCAGCCGCCGCATTCGAGTGGCCGGCGCGGGTGTCAGCTCCGTTCTGCGTGGTCGCAGGCGGGCGTCAGGATGGCCAGGTACTTCGCGGCCGCGCGGGCCCGGGGCAGGAAAGCCGTCAGCGCCGCACGGTCACCGGCCGCCGCCAGCGCCTGCACCAGGGCCAGGGCCTCGTGCGGGATCTCCTCCGGGCCGGGGCGGCGGTTCATGCTCATCAACTGCTCGGCCAGTGAGCGGGCGGTTGCGACGTCGCCGAACTCCAGGGCGAGGCGGGACCGCAGCACCTCGGCGTTGCCGGGGTGGGCGAGGTCGGCAGTGACCGTCGCGGCCACCTCTTGTGCGCGTTTGTGCTCGCCGCGCCGGGCCAGGGCGAGCGCCCCGGCCAGCGGCCCGCTGCGGATGTACGGGCAGGCCATCTCGGCGACCGGCCCCTGCCGCAGGCGCAGATGCTCGTCGAGGTAGCGGTCGACCTCGTCGTACCGGCCGAGCTGTTCCAGGCAGATCATGACGACCGCGGTGCCGTGCAGACGGTCGTGCGGCGACAGTCCACGGGCCCATTCGTATGACCGGAGCGCGTGTTCCAGCGCCAGCTTGTAGTCGCCGCGGACACCCCCGATCACCAGGCACGCGATCGTGTGGCCGAGTGCGCGATCGCGATCGCGGCCGTCCTGCTCGACCAGCGCGACCTCCTCGAGCACGGCCTCGACCGCGTCCTCATATCGTTCCTCCAGGAAGTGGACAGCGGCCACGCCGAGCAGCGCCAGCCCCCGCAGCGGCGCCGACCCGATCCGGCCGGCCAACGCGGACGCATCGGTCGCGGCCCGCCGACGGTCGCGCACCGGAAGAGGGTCGGATTGCCCAGTCCACGCCCAGCGACCACCGCACAATGCGCGCAAAGCGAGCAGCTGCGCCTTCGTGGACGGATCGGTCACCGCGGCCAGCCCCTCGTCGACCACCCGATCGCCCAGCGCGGGATCGGCCGGCGTGCGGAACCCACCCCACCGCGCGATCACCATCTGAGCCGTCTTCAGACACAGACGCGCACGCCGGTCGTCCTTGGGCAGCGCCGTGATCGCCTCCCGCCAGGCGGCGACCGCCTCGTCCCCGGCGTACGCGGTCTCGTGGTCGTCGCCCATCGCCTCGATCGCCTCGGCCCGCTCGGCACGGTTGGCCGCGTACCCGATCGCCCTCCGATGCAAATCGAGCGCCCGCCGCACCGCAAACCGACGACGGGCGCTCACCCCGGCGGCGATGAGTGAGCGAAACGCCTTCCCGCGGATCCAGTCGTCCGCCTCCGGCCCGTCCGCCGCGGCCGCATAGTGCACGGCGATCAGTTCGATGACCTCACCGACGCGCTCGCGTGACACCTCCTCGAGCCAGGCGGCGGCCTCGGCGTGCCCGGTCGCCCGCTGTGCTCGCGGCAGACCGGCATAAGCTACATCGCGCAACAACGCATGCTCGAACGCGTACTCGTCCTGACCCGCCACAGCCGACGCGGGCCGAGCCCGGATCAGGCCGCGACTCTCCAGCGCCTCGAGATGCTCCGAGCCGGCGTGCAGGGGAGTGGCCCAGAAGATCCGCCCGATCACGGCCGCTCGCTGCAGGACCTGCTTCTCGGCGGCCGGCAGTGCGTCCACCCGGGCCGCCAGCAGGGCATGCAGCGTGTCGGGCAGGGTGCCGCGGCCGCCCTCGGCCAGATGGGCCGCGAGCTGCCCGAGGAAGTACGGGTTGCCGTCGGCGCGAGCGAGGATCCGGGCCAGGTTCTCCGGTGAGGTCCGGTGCGGCAGGGCCGCCAGCAGGGCGCGCCCGTCGGCGTCGGTAAGCGCGCGCAAAGAGACAACATCGGCCGGCCGCGGATGCTCGTACTCCGGCCGGGCCGTGGTCAGCACGACGACCGGTCCCTCGGCCCGCGCCACCAGCCGGGACAGCATCGCGATCAGTGGCGCGCCGGCCCAGTGCAGATCCTCGACGACCAGAAGAAGCGGTTCCCGTACGGCGAACGCACTGGCCAGCCGAGGCCACGCCCGCCCCAGCTCATCGTCGACGTCGCGCGGATCGGCATTGTCGAGCGGATTGCCCGGCAACCGAATCCCGGCGGTCGTCGCGAGCGCATAAACGGTCCGATCGGGCAGGGCCGGAGTGAGCGTCTCGCGCAGCCGCCGTTGCGCGACCTCGCCCGAATCGCCGAGCGTGATCCCGCAGGCCTCGCGCAGGATCTCGCCCAGAGCCCAGTAGGTGATGCCGTCCCCCGCGGCAAGGCACCGCCCGCGCAAAACGCGCATCTTCGGCCGCCGAGCAATCACTTCCTGAACAAGCCGAGTCTTCCCGATCCCAGCCGGCCCAGCCACGGTGACCAGCCGAGGACGCCCACCACTCGCCGCCTGATCAACCAGGCTGAGCACAGCACTGAGCTCCCCCTCCCGCCCCACCATGACCGGTCCCGCAGCCCTTTCGGCAACCACCCGAGAAGCCCCAACAAGCCGTCGCCCAGCCTCGCCACTCGGCCCCACCGGCCAATGCCCAGCCTGCCTTCGACCGCCGACTCCGCTGTGTCCGTCAACCGCGCTCGCTACCCCGCCGGCCCCGACCCGTTCCCCGGCTCGACCTGCGCCCCCGCCCCTCGCAACGTCCCCGGCTTCGGCGCTCGTACTGGCCCTGGCCTCGGCTTCGGCGTCAGCCCCGGCCCTCGCAACGCCCCCGTCTTTGGCCTCGGTCCCTGTCTTCGTGCTGGCGCCGGCTTCGGCCCCGCTCTCGCCCCCAGCCTTGGCTCTGGTCCCAGCCCCGCCTCCAGCTCCGGCGTCGGCCCCGGCCCTCACAACAGCCTCGGCCTCATCTTTCGCCCGAGTCCCGGCCCCAGCCGCGGTCCCGGCCCCAGCCGCGGTCCCGGCCCCAGCCGCGGTCCCGGCCCCAGCCGCGGTCCCGGCCCCAGCCGCGGTCCCGGCCCCAGCCGCGGTCCCGGCCCCAGCCGCGGTCCCGGCCCCAGCCGCGG
>NZ_JAENHO010000016.1 GCF_016785085.1 Paractinoplanes lichenicola | reverse complement strand
GCCCGGCTCACACCCATCACCACCAGCCAACACACCGAACCCGACCAGCCCGTCGAGATCGCCGCATAACATCAACCCACACGGATCAGCGATGGCCGACTGTTACACCACGCCCGCGGACGTGACCACGGCACCTCGCGATGTGAGTGCTCACTTACCTTCCGCGGCACCTCGCGATGTGAGTGCTCACTTACCTTCCGCGGCACCTCGCGATGTGAGTCCTCACTTACCACCGGCGGCACCCCACGATGCGAGTCCTCGCTTACCCCCGGCGACGCCACGCGAAGTGAGTCCTCACTTACCACGTGCGGCATGTCGCGAAGTGAGTCCTCACTTACTGACCACAGCAGTGCATTGTCGCGGAGAGTGCCGTCCAGTTCGGGCTCGTTGCGGGCGACCACGGCGACCCGCCCAGGCAGGTCGTCCAGGTAGGCCCGGACCGCGGCGGGATCGCCCAGCACGAGGATCCGCTCGCCGGGGCGGGGTGGGGGGCCCGACGGTTCGAGCAGGGGCGCGTCGCGGAACAGTGTCTCCACGTCGGCGGTCATCGTTGCCGCCCAGGCCACCGCGGCGTAGGTGGACATGTTTTCGCGGACCGCGGCGACCAGCAGCTGGACGACCAGCAGCAGGGCCAGGCCCGCGCCCAGATCGCCGGCCAGCACGACCGCGATCAGGCAGACCAGCGCGGTTCCGCCGCCGGCCAGCGCGGCCAGCACCGCGGCGGGGCGGGCGGCTGCACGCAGGGCCGTGAACTGGCCGTCGCGGGCGCGTTCGGCGGCGGTGAGGACGGGCCGGGTCCAGTGCTGGCGGGCGATCGACGCCCAGTGCCGGGTGACCGTGTCGACGAGCGTGACCCGCTGGTGCCCGTGCTCGAGGTAGCCGTGCATGGCCCGGGTCTCGGCCCGCACGAGCCGTTGCCACCCGGCGACCAGCACCCCGACCAGGGCCGCGACCACGAGCCCGACCCAGCCGAAGGCGACCGCCAGATAGCCGGTGAGCGCGAGCGCGAGGGCCGTGTTGACGGCGAACTCGGCGACGAACGCGATCTGGGCGACCTGCTGCGGCGCGGTGACCAGATAGGTGCTGACCGAACGGCCGGTCCGCGCCGGATCGACGCGCTGCAGCCGGGCGAAGATCGCCAGCTTGAGCAGGGTCGTCATCTGATAGAGCAGCGCGCGCACGAGCCACGTCGTCAGCCAGCGCAGCGCCGCCGCGAGCGTCACCGTGCCAACCACCACGCCGGCCAGGGTCAGGGTCACCCCGCCCGTACGCAGGCGATCGGCGAGCCGGGCGACCAGGGCCGGCACCGCCGGGCCGAGGGCCACCACGCCCAGGCCGGCGACACAGTAGAGGGCGATCCAGCCGCGGTGGGCCCGGAGCAGCGCCCGCGACGCGCCGCGGGCTTCGAGGTCGTGAGTGAACCTCTCGACCCGGCCGGGCGCGGGGAAGGACAGCCGGTCGGCTTGAGCGACCGTGAGATCGTCCGGCGCCAGGCGGGCCAGCCGGCCGGCTCGCAGAAATCCCGTCACGAGGGGTAGACCCTAGATCGGGGGCCACCCTCGCGTGACCACCCACCACGGCCGGAGGACGCGGCACGGGCCTTGGGTTGCAGTCGGTCGCGGTGTCGGGCAGGGTTCTGTCCTAGTGCTTTTGGTCACCCACGACCCGTACGTCTGCAGTTGAAGGTTCTGAATTTTCAAGATCATCGCAGCTCAGCGAACTTGACTGGCGTGGCTTACCACCATTAGGTGACCAAGACGCGTACCGTGTTCCGAAACGCGCCCGAGTGGCTGACTCTCGGGAGCACAGGCCACCGGGCAGATCCTAGAGAGTGACGGGACGGAGGCAACGCATGCGGCCGGTACGCTTCGTCGCCCTTTCCGAGGACGGCCAGGCCATGGTGCTCGCCGATGAGGTCGGCCGGCTCCTGGCTCTCCCGATCGACGACCGGGTCTCCGGCGCGATCGGCCAAGAGGGACACCCGGTGTCACCCGGCACAGCCGTCGCGGTCATGGCACCCGACGCTCAGCCGTCGCTGTCCCCGCGCGACATTCAGGCCCGCATCCGCTCCGGCGACTCGGCCGAAGAGGTCGCCCGCATCGCGGGTGTGCCGGTCGACCGGGTGCTGCGTTATGCCGGTCCGGTGCTGCAGGAGCGCGCCATGCTGGCGCAGCATGCACGCCGCACCCGCCTCAAGACTTCGGATTCCGGTGCCCCGCTGGCCGAGGTGGTCGACAGCCGCCTTTCGCAGCACGGCATCGACACCGAGAAGATCTCGTGGGACGCCTACCGGCGCGAGGACGGCACGTGGCGCATCGTCGCCACCTGGCCGTCCGGCAAGGCGACGGCCCAGGCGATCTGGGATCTCGACAAGGGACGCCAGGTCGTCTCGCCGCACGACGACATGGCGCAATATCTGTGCGCCGAGCGGCCCACCCAGATCCTCGGGCAGGAGCCCGCGCCCGAGCGTGCGTTCACCGAGCGGGGCGGTCACGGCCTGCCCGGCCCGTCGCGTTCGGCCGAGCCCACTCGCGGCGGTCACGGCCTGCCCGCCGCCGAGACGCAGTCGCCGCGGCCCGTCCGCGACCCGATCCGGGCCGGTCGTGACGCGCTGCTGGCGTCGCTCGACCGTCCGCTCAGCCCGTCCGCGGGCAGCCGCAGCCTCGACGCCGGCCCGGCCGAGTCTCCGCGCCGCCCGGTCGCCGGTGGCGCCGCGGCCCTGCTCGGCGGCGGTTCCGGCTCGGCTTTCGACGAAGACTCCGACCTGCCCAAGGAGGTGCCGGCGGTGCCTTCGCTGGCCGTCCTCCGGCCGCGCCGCACGGTGGGCCAGGGCCAGCAGCAAAACAGCGAAACCGACGAGGCGAAGCCCCGCAAGCGGCTGCCGAGCTGGGACGACGTGCTGTTCGGCGGCGGCCCGGCCGCGCGCGAGTCGTCCTGACCCGGCTCTTCGTCGCCGTTTATCCGCCGCCGTCGGCGCTCGATCCGCTGCGCGCCGCCCTGCCCCCGTCGTCCCGTCTGACGCCGCTGGAAAAGTGGCACCTCACGCTGGTATTCCTCGGCACCGTCGCGGCGCCCTCTAACGCCGCGCCCGCCGAAGCCGCCGCGCCCGCCGCGCCCTCCCGCGGCGCTGCGGTCGAGCAAGTCGCCGCCATTTTGGGCGATCTGCCGCCTCTGGGTTCGTTCGAGGTGCGGCTCTCGGGTGGCGGGCGGTTCGGGTCGGCGTGCTGGGCCGGGGTGGACGGTGAGCTGGCCGCGCTGAGCGAGCTGCGCGAGGGCGTACGGGATGCCTTGACGCTGGGCGGCTTCCCCAGCGACGACCGGCCGTTCCACCCGCATCTGACGGTGTCCTACCACCCGGATGCGGCGCTGCGGCAGGCGCTGGCCGGCTATTCGGGGCAGCCGTGGCCGGTCACCGAGTATTCGCTGGTGCGGAGCGTGGACGGCCGTTACGAGCGACTGGGGACCTGGGCGGTCTGATCAGCGCAGTTCGAGGCCGGCGGCTTGGAGGGCGCCTTCCACCCGTACGCGCTCGATCTCACGGTCCATGCCGTCGAGCGGCTGCAGATTCTCCGCCACCCCCAGGCATTCGCAGGCGAGGCAGAGTCGCTCGTCGTAGGCCCGCAGCACGGCCGCCAGCAGCAGGCCGGATTCGAGGGTGATGCCGCCCCGGCGCTGACGGTCGAGGCGGCGCAGATCTTGGGCCAGCCACTCGATCGGCGGCGGCCCGAGGCG
Source organism: Paractinoplanes lichenicola (assembly GCF_016785085.1). Lineage (GTDB taxonomy): Bacteria > Actinomycetota > Actinomycetes > Mycobacteriales > Micromonosporaceae > Actinoplanes > Actinoplanes lichenicola. The sequence goes on along the minus strand of NZ_JAENHO010000016.1, from coordinate 206,334 downwards.
GGCCAGGGCGGCGGCCGGGTCGAACTCCCGGATGTCGCGGTCGAGGCAGGCCAGCGTGCGCGCCTGGGCCGGGCAGTCAGCCCGCGCACGCCTGCGGCGGAACTCGTCTCGCCGCAGAGCGACCGCCACCGCATAGGGAACGGTCAAGGGAAGAACGAGCGCCGCCGTGAGCACAGCAACGTGCGCGAGGGCCACGCACTGACGCTAAAGGGGAACAGGCCCGAACCGGAATAGGATTTCCTGCCAAATACCCGTCAGGCGGCCGTCGGAAGCTTGACCGGCGGGGCGTCCTCAGCGACCACCGGCGGCACCAGGGTGAGCCGCGGGCGGGGGCGCAGGGTCATCTCGATCCGCTCGCCGTTCGAGCGGAGCTGCCAGAACAGCGCGGCCACGGCGGCGACGAAGCAGACCACCCCGGCCCCCGAGATGCTCGACGCGACCCCGAAGCGCTCGCCCCACCAGCCGGCCAGCGATGCCCCGATCGGGGTCGTGCCGAGGAACACAAGCACGTAGAGGGCCATGACGCGGCCGCGGTAGGCGGGGTCGACGCCCATCTGCACGCGGTGGTTGGCCGCCTGGGCCAGATAGATCGAGAAGAACCCGGTCGGGATCAGCACCAGCATCGCGACCACGAAGTTCGGGGCGAAGCCGACCGCGAACTCGAGGGCGCCGAACGCGATGGCGGCCCCGATCACGACGTAGGAGCTGGGCCGGGCCCGGCGGGCGCTGCCGGCCAGGGCGCCACCGAGCGCGCCGACGGCCAGGGCCGTGGTGAGCAGGCCGAACGTGGACGGGCCGGCGTTGAAGTCAATCTTGGCCAGTGCGGCCAGGGTGACCGGGAAGTTGAAGCCGATCATGCCGACCACGAACATCAGGGCGATCGGCATCATCAGGTCGGAGCGCCGGCCGACGTAGCGGAGCCCGTCCAGGATGCGGGCGTCCTTCTTGGCCTGCCGGGCGGCCGGCTTCAGCTCGTCCGCCCGCATCAGGGTGTAGCTGAAGATCGGGGCGATCGCGACGGCAGTGGAGATCAGGAAGACCGGGCCGGTGCCGAAGAGCGCGAGGGCGACGCCGGCCAGGGCCGGTCCGCCGATCCGGGCCGTGTTGAAGGTGGCCGCCGAGAGGGCGAGCGCGTTCGGCAGCAGGCGCAGCTCGACCAGTTCGGAGACGAACGCCTGCCGGACCGGGGTCTCGACGGCGTTGGCGATGCCGAGCAGGCCGGCGAAGAGGAACACGTGCCAGAGCTGGACGTGCCCGGAGGCGACGATGACGGCGAGGGCGACCGCGGTGACCGCGAACGCGGCGTTGGCGATCACGAGCAGGCGCCGCTTGTCGAAGCGGTCGGCGAGCTTCCCGGCGTACAGGGTCAGCAACAGAACCGGCAGGAACTGCAGCGACGTGACCAAACCGAGGGCGCTGGGCGAGTTGCCCGACAGGTCGAGCACCAGCCAGTCCTGGGCGGTGAACATCATCCACACGCCGACCAGCTTCACGAGCTGGCCGGTGGCGAAGAGCCGGTAGTTGCGAACCCTGAGGGACCGGAAAGTGGTGTTCAGCACTGACCGCACGCGGTTGTGCCTCCTGTTCGGTCGTACGCGTCATCGTCACGTGACGAAGCGCCGCGTAGCCGAACCCTCAGGCGCGGGAGATCTTTTGCAGGATCTCGGAGGCCTGGGCCAGGGTTTCTCGTTCGCTCGGCGTCAGGTCGGCCAGTTGCGTGGCCAGCCATTCGTTTCGCGCCTGCTCGAACTGGGCGTGCACGGCCCGTCCCTGCTCCGTGGCCGACAGGATGACCTGCCGGCCGTCGGTCGGGTGCGGGGTCCGCGCGACCAGGCCGCGTTCCTCCAGCTTCCCGACGATCTTGGTCATCGTCGGGGGCTGGACACGTTCGACGTCGGCGAGCTCGCGCGGGGTCAGCGCGCCGGCCAGTTGGAGGCTGGTCAGCGCGGAGAGCTGGCTGAAGGTGAGATCACCGACCGGGCGGGCCTGGCGGACCCGCCTGTTCAGCCGCATTATCGACTCGCGCAGGGCCTTGGCCAGCTCATCGGCTGTGCCTCGATCCGCCACCACGGGCCACTCCATCACGGTTCTTAGCCTAGCTAATGAGCATGGCTAACGACATTCGAAACGCGCATGACCTCGGTCACCGCAGGTCACAGGATCCAAGTCTCCAGCGGACCGCGCAAGAAGTAGAGGACGAAGAGCGCGGCCACGCCGTACAGGATCGGGTGGATCTCGCGGGCCCGGCCGGTGACCGCCTTGAGCAGCACGTAGGTGATGATCCCGGCGCCGATGCCGTTGGAGATCGAATACGTGAACGGCATCAGCGTGATCGCCAGGAAGGCGGGCACGGCGATCGTGTAGTCGCCCCACTCGATCTGCTTCACGGCGGTCATCATCAGGAAGCCGACCACCACGAGCGCGGTCGACGCGGCCTCGAACGGCACCACCGAGACCAGCGGGGCCAGGAACATCGCGAGCAGGAAGAGCACGCCGGTCACCAGGTTGGCGGCACCCGTACGGGCGCCCTCGCCGACGCCGGCCGCGCTCTCGATGTACGACGTGTTGCTGGAGACGCTGGCCGCACCACCAGCGGCGGCCGCGACCGAGTCGACCAGCAGAATCTCCCGCGTACGGGGTGGCATGCCCTCGGCGTCGAGGAGCTCGCCCTCCTGGCCCACCGCGACCATCGTGCCCATGGTGTCGAAGAAGTCGGTGATCAGCAGCGTGAAGATGAACATCACCACGACCAGCCAGCCGGCCCGCGACCACGAGTCGAGCACGTTGAAGTGGCCGAGCAGCGACAGGTCGGGCGAGCTGACGATCTTTTCGGGCAGCTTGGGGGTGTTCAGCGACCAGCCTTTGGGGTGCGCGATCGCCTCGACGATGATCGCCAGCACGGTGCTGCCGAGGATGCCGATCAGGATCGCGCCGCGCACCTTGCGGACGAACAGCACCAGCGTGAACAGCAGGCCGACCACGAAGACGACGGTGGGCCAGGTGGACAGCCGCCCGCCGACGCCGAGCTCGAGCGGGACGGTGGTGCCGGACGCGTCGGGGATGCGGCGCACGAAGCCCGCGTCGACCAGTCCGATGATCATCAGGAACAGGCCGATGCCGACGCCGATCGCCGTCTTGAGCTGGGTCGGCACCGCGCGGAAGACCATCGTGCGCAGGCCGGTGAGCACGAGGATCGCGATCAGCACGCCCTCGATGACCACCAGGCCCATCGCGTCGGCCCAGGTCATCTCGGGGGCGATCTCGTACGCGACCAGCGCGTTCACCCCGAGCCCGGCGGCCAGCGCGAGCGGGAACCGGGCCACCACACCCATCAGGATCGTCATCAGACCCGCGACCAAGGCGGTGCCCGCGGCCAGGGCGGTGATCGCCAGCTGGGCGCCGTCGCCGTCGACCCCGTTGCCGAGGATCAGCGGGTTGAGCACCACGATGTAGGCCATCGTGAAGAAGGTGGCCAGGCCACCGCGAACCTCCCGGCCGAGGGTCGAGCCCCGGGCGGAGATCTCAAAGAACCGATCAAAACCATTTTTCGGCGTACGGGTGTCGGCAGCGGCGGTCATGCGGCCCTCTCCGGATCACGAGGAAACGTCGCGGGCATGGTCTCAGTCGTCGATGACCTGCGCAAAACCGGGCTGTGTCGGCCCTGTCACAGGGGGCCCCCGCGTGATCGTCCCGGACCTATCCTGTCCGAGTGACCACACCCAAGCCCCGAGTCGAGCCGCTGGACCCACCCATGGTCCCGTTCGCGGTCGGCGGGCTGGCCGCATTCGCCGTCGCCGCCCTGATCGTGTGGCTCGCGAACGGCCCCGACCGCTGGCTGCAGATCTGCGTCGCCGGTTTTCTCTGCGGCATCCCCGGCCTGATCACGATGATCGTGCACGACCGGCACCGCAAGCGCCGCCGGCTGCTCAGCCACCCCGAGTTTCGGGTGACCTCTCAGCTGTGACCGTAATCCTCGGCGGGCTCGCTCTCCTCCACCGAGCCGTGGCCGCGGCTGACCGCGACTGACTCGACCTCGCTGTCGTCGTAGACCGTCGGCAGCTCGTCGACCGGCGGTTGCTGCTCGGGCGTGCCGAGCAGGGCCTCGGAGTGGGCCCCGCAGCCGTGGTCGGCGCTCACCGCGCGGCCGTCGTCGGGCGCGTAGAGGTTGCCGCAGACGCCGAACATCGAGCGCATGGAGCCGGCCAGCGGCAGATAGAACCCGCAGGCGCCGCATCGGGCGTTGCGCGGGGCGGCCACCGAGATCGGCGCCTCGGGCCCGGCCTCGCCGTCATACCACCGCTGGGCGACGTCGATGCGGCCCTCGCGCGACATCACCCGGGGGCGGCCGAGGCCCAGCTCCCAGCTGACCTCCTCGACGGCCGGGTCGTCGCTCAGCACGTAACCCTGGGCGAGGCGCTCGTCGTCGGGGGCGGTGGGCATGAGGTCGCCCACGCCCAGGTCGCCGGGCTGCAGCCGCTCGTTCCACGGCACCCAGCCCGGGGCCAGCAGCGCGTCGGGGCCGGGCAGCAGCACGGTCTCGCAGATGGTGACGTGGCGGCTGCGCGGCACCCGGGTCACCGTGACGGCCCAGCGCCAGCCGCGATAGCCCGCGAGGTGGCTCTCGAAGAGGTGGGTCACGACCCGGTCGCCCTCGGCGATGGCCTCGAGGTGGTCGCCGACGTCGGCCGGGTCCACATCGGTGATCGCACCACGTGCGACGCCGACCGCATCGGCACAAACCTGGTCGAGGCGGGCAGCGCGAGTGGTGGTCCGAGTCGTCACGTATCTATTGTCCCCCACGCGGGCGCGGCTTCCGCACCGACTCCCCCGGATTCCGGCCGTCACGGAACGGGACAGCACTGGCCCGGATCAGTCAGGATGGGTGCCATGCCGCTGCTTCCCACCCTCGGACGCACAGTCGGCACCGGCGTCAAGGCGGCCCGCCTGCTGGTGCGAGGCTCCGTGCGCGGTGGCGCCTGGGCGACCCGGCGGGTCGGCACGGCACGGGCCCGGGGCGCCGCCAACGAGACCGGCATGATCCGGCTCTTCGACCTGCACGCGCTCTCCTGCGCGGGCGACACGCTCATCGCGATCGGCCTGGCCGGCACGATCTTCTTCAACGTCCCGCTGGGCGAGGCGCGCAGCAAGGTCGCGCTCTATCTGCTCATCACGATGGTGCCGTTCGCGCTGCTGGCGCCAGTCGTGGGCCCGCTGCTCGACCATTTCCGGCACGGCCGTCGCTACGCGCTCGCGGTCACCATGCTGGGCCGGGCGTTCCTGGCCTATGTGATCTCCGATCACCTGTTCGGCTGGGGCCTCTATCCGGCGGCTTTCGGGGTGCTCGCGCTTTCCCGGGCGTACGGGGTGGCCAGGTCGGCCGCGGTGCCCCGGCTGCTGCCCGAGGGGGTCGGCCTGTCCCAGGTCGGCGCGCGGGCCAGCGTCTACGGCACGTTCGCCGGGGCCGTGGTCGCGCCCGTGGGCCTGCTCGCGTTCAAGTTCGGGCCGCAGTGGCCGCTCCGCGTCGCGATGATCATCTTCATCGTGGGCATGGTGGTGTCGCTGCGCCTGCCCCCGCGCGCCGATTCCGACCCGCCCGAGGCCGTGCCGCGCCCGTGGCGCACGATGCTGCGCCTGGGCCGGGGCGAGGACAGGCCGCTCTCGGGCGCGCTGGTGATCTCGACCCTGATCGGCGCCGCCGGCCTGCGGCTCCTGTACGGCTTCATGCTGCTCTTCCTGACCTTCGCCATCATGGCCGACCAGCTCGACACCACGGTCCTGGGCAACGACCTCGGCCGCCAGGGCGCGGTCGGCCTGGTCGGCGGCGCGCTGGTCGTGGGCACCTTCCTGTCCACGGCCGTCGGCACCCGTCTGCGCATCCGCCGCCCGCTCGCGCTGCAGTCGGCCGGCCTCACCGTGGTCGCCGCCGTGGGCGTGCTGACGACGCTCTTCTACAGCCTGCTGACGGTCACCCTGCTGGCGCTGCTGGTCGCGATCTTCAGCGGCATCGCCAAGCTGGCCGTCGACGCCACCATCCAGGAGCGCGTCCCCGAACGCCTGCGGGCCAGCGCCTTCTCCCACTCCGAGACGGTCCTGATGATCGCCTGGGTCGTGGGCGGCGGCATCGGCATCATCCCGCTCCCCGGCCGCCTCGGCGTCGGCCTGGCCACCCTGCTGGCAGTGCTCGCCGCGGCCCGGGCCGCCTACATCGCGACCCGCCTCCACAATGAACGCCTGAGCGGCCGCGCCGACGACCCCTCGCCCGGCACCACCCCGGAGGAGGCCCCCCAGCCCTCGCCCCGCTCGGCCGAGCCCAGCGATCCGTGGCCCGAGGCCCCGACCGTGCCCACCCGCACGCGGGCCAACAACACGCCCCCGAGCCGCCCCGCCACGCCCCCACAGGCGGAACGGCCGAGGACCGACCCGTCCACCAAGGTCGACCTGGGCGAGCCCACGAAGGGCTGGTTCGGCCGCCGCAAGGACAAGAAGGCCGCCTCCGAGCCGCCACCGCCACCCCCGCGCGCAGCCGAGCCGACGTCTCCCGGGCCGCGGTCCTCAGATGACTCCCAGCCGGCCACCAAGCCCGACGCCGCCTTCGCCCCGCCCGGCTTCCACGTCTATCGCCCGTCGTCGGTCGACCACCCCACCAACGGCAATGCCTCGACCGACGACCCCGGCCGCTGACCCTGCCCATACCATCCGGCCTCGGCGCCAGGCGGCTTATCCACAGATCTTCGCTTGTCCACAGGCACGGCACTGGGCTCTTCGTTGATCAGGCCGGCTCGATAAAATGGTGGTGGCGGGGGCCCCCGGTGGAGGGCGGGCCCCTGTGTTCGGCCATGATCGACTGGGGACTGAGCGAGGACCGCGACCGATGACTTTGCCCCTGTTAGTAGTCACCGCGGTGGCTGCCGAGGCGGAAGCCGTACGCGCCGGCGCCGATCCCGATCACGTGGTGGTCGAGCCGGTCGGCGTGGGTCCCGCAGCCGCCGCCGCAGGCACGACTCGACTGTTGGCGACCGGTCATTACCGGGCCGTCATCTCGGCCGGCATCGCGGGCGGCTTCGTCGGCCGCGCCCCCGTCGGCTCGGTCGTCATCGGCGTCCGCAGCATCGCCGCCGACCTGGGAGCCGAGACCCCCGACGGCTTCCTCAGCGTCGACGAGCTCGGCTTCGGATCCAGCGTGATCCCCGGCGACCCCGCCCTCGTGAAGTCGCTCACCGAGGCGCTGCCCGCCGCGATCCCCGGCGACGTCGTGACCCTGAGCACCGTCACCGGCACGGCGGTCACGGCCGAGCGGCTGGCCGCAAGTTATCCACAGGCCGTCGCCGAGGCGATGGAGGGCTACGGCGTCGCGGTCGCCGCCCACGGGCTCCCCTTCGCCGAGCTGCGCAGTGTTTCCAACCCGATCGGCCCGCGGGACAGGGCGGCGTGGCGGCTCAAGGAGGCCTTCCAGGCGTTGTCCACAGCTTCCGGGGCCTTGTGGATAGCCTGTGGATAACTTAAACGTGTGGGATGAGAGACAGCCGTCGTGACCCACGGGGACGGGTCGGCGCGTCTAGCGTGGACGACGTGGCGCTTTCTCTCGCGGTCTCTCCCTGCCCCAATGACACGTTCGTCTTCCATGCTCTGGTGCACGGGCTCATTCCGGGCACGCCCGAGGTCAATCTGACCTTCGCCGACGTCGACGTGACCAACACGGCGGCCGAGCGTGGCGAGTTCGACCTGGTCAAGGTGAGCTACGCGGCGCTGCCCTGGCTGCTCGACGACTACGAGCTGCTGCCGACCGGGGGCGCGCTGGGCCGGGGCTGCGGCCCGCTGGTGCTGACCCGCGAGCCGGGCGTCGACCTGACCGGCAAGACGGTGGCCGTGCCCGGCGACCGCACGACGGCCTATTTGCTGTTCCGCCTGTGGTCGGCCGACCGCGCGCCGGGGCGCATCGAGGTCGTCCCGTTCCACCAGATCATGCCCGGGGTCGCCGAGGGCCGGTTCGACGCCGGCCTGGTCATCCACGAGGCCCGGTTCACCTATCAGCGGCACGGGCTGCACGCGCTGGCCGACCTGGGCGAGTGGTGGGAGGGCGACACCGGCCTGCCCATCCCGCTGGGCGCGATCCTGGCCCGGAAGGGCGCGGTCGACCCGGTCGAGGCCACCGAGTGGATCCGCAACTCGGTCAGCATGGCCTGGGCCAACCCCGCCGCGAGCCGCGAGTTCGTGCTGGCCAACGCGCAGGAGATGGAGCCCGAGGTCGTCCAGCAGCACATCGACCTCTACGTCAACGAGTTCACGCTGGAGCTGGGCCGAGACGGGTTCGCCGCCGCCGACGCCCTGTTGCAGCGTGCGGCGGCGGCGAATTTGACGCCGGCTGTGAAGCCGTTTGTCTAAGCCTCGAACTCTTTCGCGACGGCGTGCACAAGCTGCGCGATCTTCTGCGAGACGCGCTTGTCGGGGTATCGCCCGCGGCTCAGCCCGGGCTGCACCTGCGACTCCAACACCTTGATCATGTCTTCGACCATGCCGTGAAGCTCCTCGGCTGGCCGGCGACGCAGCTCGGACAACGACGGCGGGGCGTCGATCAGCTTGACGCCCATGGCCTGGGCACCCTTGCGACTGTCGACCACGCCGAACTCGATGCGCTGACCCGTTTTCAGCTCGGCCACCCCGGCCGGCAGCGCGCCCTTGGGCAGGAACACGTCGCCGCCCTCATCGCTGGTGACGAACCCGAATCCCTTCGCCGCGTCGTACCACTTCACTCGACCCGTGGGCACCGCTGACCTCAACTCACTGAGTGAGGATTATTCAGGGCGGTGGAGACCAAGGCGACAACCTGCGCAAGTCGTCGGTCAAGGTGGGCCCTGAATAACCCTCAAATGGAAACAACCGCTCACGGCAAGGCTACTTAAGCGGCGGGCTCGCGCCCAACCGAGAATCGGCGCAGCAGCGGGGGCAGCCCGGTGAGGTCGTCCAGCACGTACGCGGCCCCGGCGTCGCGAAGCTCGTCGGGCGAGCACGGTCCCGTGGCCACGCCGATCCCCGGCACCCCGGCCGTCCGCGCGGCCACCATGTCGGCCACGTGATCACCGACGTACCAGCGGACGCCGTGCTCGGTCAGCGCGGTCGCCTTGCCCTCGGCGAACAGGTCGCCGGCGAGCTCGTCGGCGACCAGGCCGAGGTGCTCCAGGTGCAGCGCGGCCAGCCGGCCCAGCTTCGATGTGACAACCACAACACGCAGGCCCAGCTCGCGGACGGCGGCCAGCGCCTCGATCGCGCCCTTGGTGGGCACGGCCGGGGTGATCGCGTGCTCCACGTAGAGCGCGCGGTAGGTGGTGACCGCCTCCTCGACCTGGTCGGCCGGGAACCAGTGCGCGAGCTCGGTGCGCAGCGGCGGCCCCAGGCGCGTGACCGCGAGGTCGGCGTCGACGAAGACGCCGGTGCGCTCGGTCAGCGCCCGGTAGGCCGCATGGATGCCCGGCCGGGAGTCGATCAGGGTCATATCCAGGTCGAACCCGACCGCAGCGGTCACGCGGGGGTCGACGGGATGTAGTTCAGCCGGTCGACCGGCAGCGGGAAGGTCTGGTCGTCACCGAACGGAGACGGCGCGGCGGCCCGGTCGGAGAGGATCTCGGAGACGTCCATGTGCCCCTTCATGTCGACCGACTGCGTCTGGCGAGGACCCGCGCCTCCCTCGACGGCGGTACCCGGCAACTTGTTCTTCGCGGCCACAGATGTCCCCTTCAGCGTCCGTACAGATCGGTGTCGCGGCCAAGCCGGACACCTCAATATCGTCCCATGACCGCTAGCGTTGAACACGATGGCCACCACATTCGCCGATCAACTCCGGTCGCTGACCGATGAGGCGCTGAGCGCGCTCGTCCAGCTGCGGCCCGACCTCGTCGTGCCCGTGCCCGCCGACATCTCCGCGCTCGCGGTGCGCGCCCAGTCCCGGGGCTCGGTCGCGCGCTGCCTCGACGGCCTCGACGAGTTCACGCTGCACGTGCTCGACGCGGCCCGGCTCAGCCGCTCCCCCGAGACGGCCATGACCTCGGCCGACGCGATCCTCGAGCTGGCCACCGGGGTCGCCGCCGACGACGTGCGGGTGGCGATCGACCGGCTCCGGGTGCGGTTCCTGCTCTACGGCAGCGAGGACGCCCTGCAGCTCGTGGGCGCGATCGACGAGGTCACCTCGCCCTATCCGGCGGGCCTGGGCCGCCCCGCCGACTATCTCGACCCCCAGGCCGCCGCGCTCTGTGCCGACAAGGCCAAGCTCCGCCGTACGGTCCTGGCCGCCCCGCCGGGCGCGCGGGCCGTGCTCGACCGGCTCGCCGTGGGGCCGCCGATCGGCGCGCTGCGGCGCGAGGCGGTCGCCGAGCCGGTGCAGTGGCTGGTCGACAACCACGTGCTGGTGCCGATCAGCGAGGCCGGCCGGGCCCCGCGACCCGACGGCGAGCTGGTCGAGCTGCCCCGTGAGGTAGGCATGCTGCTGCGGCGCGACACGGGCCCGCTGGGCGCGCTGCGGCCGTTCCCGCCCATTCCCGAGGGCGCCGCGCGCGACCCGAAATCCGTCGACTCGGCCGGTGCGGGCCAGGTCATGGAGGCCGTACGCAGCACCGAGGCGCTGCTCGAGGCGCTCGCGACCGAGCCCGCCCCCGTGCTGCGGGCCGGTGGCCTGGGCGTACGGGATCTCAAGCGGGTCGCCCGCGCGGCCGGCCTGGACGAGCCCGGGGCGGCGCTGCTGGTCGAGGTGTCGTATGCGGCGGGCCTGCTCGGCGAGGCCGACGTCGCCGGTTCCGGCCGTTCGGTCACCGTGAGCCGGGCCGGCGGCGGCGCCGACGAGACGTTCCTGCCCACCGGCGCGTACGACCTGTGGCGCGCCCTCAGCATCGCCCAGCGCTGGACCTCGCTGGCCCGCGCCTGGCTCGCCATGACCCGGCAGCCTGGCCTGGTGGGCCGGCGCGACGACCGGGACCGCCCGATCAACGCGCTCGCCCCCGACGCCGAGCGCGCCGGCGCCCCGCAGGCCCGCCGGGAGGCCCTGCTCGTGCTGGCCGACCTCAAGCCGGGCACCGCCCCGCAGGTCGACGAGGTGCTCGGCCTGCTGGCCTGGCAGACCCCGCGGCGCTCGCGCGGGCGGGAGGCGGCCCACCGCGACGCCCTGGCCGGGGCGGCCCAGCTCGGCGTCTCGGCGCTCGGGGCCATCACCTCGTACGGGCGGCTGCTCCTGGAGGATGTCGACGACCCCGACACCGACCCGCTGGGGGTGCGGCCGGGCCCGGGCGAGCCCCGCGACGACGCCGTCCGGACGCTCGACACGCTGCTCCCGGCCCCGGTCGACCACGTGCTGGTGCAGGCCGACCTGTCGGTGGTCGTGCCCGGCCCGCCCGAGCCGGAGCTGGCCGGTGAGCTCGACGTGATCGCCGAGCCCGAGTCGGCCGGCGGCGCCAGCGTGTTCCGGGTGACCGCGGCCAGCGTGCGGCGGGCCCTCGACGTCGGCTACACGGCGGCCGACCTGCACTCGCTGTTCCGGCGCCGGTCGCGCACGCCGGTGCCGCAGACGCTGACCTACATGATCGACGACGCCGCCCGCAAACACGGCGGGCTGCGGGCCGGTTCGGCCGGGTCCTACCTGCGCAGCGACGACGAGGCCCTGCTGGCCGAGGTGCTGGCCGACAAGCGGATGGGCCCGCTCGGGCTGCGCCAGATCGCCCCGACCGTGCTGGTCAGCCCGTTGCAGGTGGCCCGGCTGCTGGGCGCGCTGCGCGAGGCCGGGTTCGCGCCGGTGGCCGAGGACGCCGGGGGCGCCGCGGTGCTCAGCCGGCCCAAGGTGCGGCGGGCCCCCACCCGCTCGTCGGTGGCCGCCCGGCTGGCCGACCAGGCCGGTCCGCCGGTGCTGGCCGGGCCGCGGCTGGCCGGGGTGGTCGAGCAGATCCGGCGGGGCGACATCGCCACCCGCGCGGCCCGCCGGGCCCCGACGACCGTGCGCGCGGCCAACGGGCAGGGCGTGCCCGGCCTGACGTCGGTGCAGCAGCACGGGCAGGCCATGGCGGTGCTGCAGCAGGCCGTACGGGAAAAGGTCCGGGTCTGGGTGGGTTATGTCGACTCGCACGGCGCCACGCTGTCGCGGCTGGTGCGCCCGGTGTCGCTGAGCGCGGGCTATCTGCGGGCCGAGGACGAGCGGACCGAGACGCTGCACACGTTCGCGCTGCACCGGATCACGGCCGCGGTTCCCGACGAGGAGAAGTAGGCCGCACGCCCCCGTACGCGTGCGGCCTCTTGATCAACGAGCGCCGGGGCCGGAAGGTTGCCCGGTTTCCGTGTCAGACTGGAGGGTCGGTTAGAGCTCTTCGAAGGGTGTCTCAGTGAGCGGCGGACCTCTGATCGTCCAGTCCGACAAGACTCTTCTGCTGGAGGTGGACCACCCGGACGCGCAGGCGTGCCGGATGGCGATCGCCCCGTTCGCCGAGCTGGAACGGTCGCCGGAGCACGTGCACACGTACAGGCTGACCCCGCTCGGCCTGTGGAACGCCCGGGCCGCGGGCCACGACGCCGAGAGCGTCGTCGACTCGCTGATCAAATACTCGCGGTATCCGGTGCCCCACGCGCTGCTGGTCGACGTGGCCGAGACGATGGATCGGTACGGCCGGTTGCAGCTGGTCAACGACCCGAGCCACGGGCTGGTGCTGCGCGGCCTCGACAAGATCGTGCTGATCGAGGTGGCGAAGTCCAAGAAGCTGGCCGGCATGCTCGGCGCCAAGATCGATGACGAGACCATCGCGGTCCACCCGTCCGAGCGCGGCCGCCTCAAGCAGGCGCTGCTCAAGCTCGGCTGGCCCGCCGAAGACCTCGCGGGTTACGTCGACGGCGAGGCCCACGAGATCAACCTGGCCGAGGACGGCTGGACCCTGCGCTCCTACCAGCAGGAGGCGGTCGACGGCTTCTGGGCGGGCGGCTCGGGCGTAGTGGTGCTGCCCTGCGGCGCCGGCAAGACGCTGGTCGGCGCGGCCGCGATGGCCACGGCCAAGGCCACGACGCTGATCCTGGTGACCAACACGGTCGCCGGGCGGCAGTGGAAGCGCGAGCTGATCGCCCGCACGTCGCTGACCGAGGAGGAGATCGGCGAATACTCGGGCGAGCGCAAGGAGATCCGCGCGGTCACCATCGCGACCTATCAGGTGCTCACGTCCCGCCGCGGCGGCGCGTTCACGCATCTCGACCTGTTCGGCGCGCGCGACTGGGGCCTGGTCATCTATGACGAGGTGCACCTGCTGCCCGCGCCGATCTTCCGGTTCACGGCCGACCTGCAGGCCCGGCGCCGGCTCGGGCTGACCGCCACCCTCGTGCGCGAGGACGGCCGCGAGGGCGACGTGTTCTCGCTGATCGGCCCCAAGCGCTACGACGCGCCGTGGAAGGACATCGAGTCGCAGGGCTGGATCGCGCCCGCCGAGTGCGTCGAGGTGCGGGTCACGCTGACCGACGCCGAACGGATGGCGTACGCGGTGACCGAGGCCGAGGAGCGCTACCGGGTCGCCGCCACCGCGCGCACCAAGCTGCCGGTCGTCCGGGCCCTGGTCGAGAAGCACCCCGACGAGCAGGTGCTGGTCATCGGGGCCTACATCGACCAGCTGCACCAGCTGGGCGAATATCTCGACGCGCCGATCATCCAGGGCTCGACGACCAACAAGGAGCGCGAGCGGCTGTTCGACGCGTTCCGCAGCGGCGAGCTGCGCACCCTGGTGCTCTCGAAGGTCGGCAACTTCTCGATCGACCTGCCCGAGGCGGCGGTGGCCATCCAGGTCTCCGGCACCTTCGGCTCGCGGCAGGAGGAGGCCCAGCGGCTCGGCCGGGTGCTGCGACCCAAGGGCGACGGCCGCCAGGCCCACTTCTACACGGTCGTCTCGCGCGACACGATCGACACCGAGTACGCCGCCCACCGGCAGCGCTTCCTGGCCGAGCAGGGCTACGCCTACACGATCGTCGACGCCGACGACATCCTCGGCCCGGCCCTCCCCCAGATCGACTGAGGACATTCGGAACGTACGGCCGTAGTGCTCTTGAACACCCCGGCCGTACGTTCCGGTTCGTGTGGGACGTCATCATCGCCGAGCGGGTGGCCCTGACCGACCTGCTCGCCTCGCTCTCGCCCGACGAGTGGGAACACCCATCGCTCTGCGCCGACTGGACGGTTCACGACGTCGCGGCGCACATGACGCTGCAACAGGTCAGCCTGGCCGGGTTGTTCGGCATCCTGCGGCAGTGGCAGGGCAGCATCGACCGCACCAACCACCACGTGGCCAAGCGGCTCGCCGCGAGCAAGCCGCCCGAGCGCATCGTGGCCGAGCTCAGGGCGACAGCGAACAACCGCAGGGGCTCCACAGGCGTCTCGCGGCTGGAGACCCTGACCGACCTGCTGGTGCACACGCAGGACATCGCCCGCCCGCTCGGCCGCACCCATGACATGCCGCCCGCGGCCGCGGCGCTCGCGGCCACCCGGGTGCTGACGATGCGCTGGCCACCCCCGTTGCCGGCGACCCGCAAGGTCGCGGGGTTCCGGCTGGTGGCCACCGACACCGACTGGTCGTACGGGGGTGGGCCCGAGGTGCGCGGACCGATCAGCGCGCTGCTGCTGGTCTGCACCGGCCGCCGGATCGCGGCGCCCGAGCTGAGCGGTGAGGGCGCCACGCAACTGGTCGCCCGGATCGGCTAGCTCGTCGGCTCGACCGCAGGCGGCGCGGTGACCGCGGGTTCGGCCGGGGCTTGCTCATTACTCGAGCTTTGGGCGAAGAACAGGAAGAAGGAACACACGACCAGCACGACGAGCACGGCGGCGGCCCCCGCGAACCACGGCCAGAGCCGGCGGTGCGGCGGGGCGGGCGGCTTCGGACGGGTGCCGGCCTCCTCGTGGGCGGCCGCGGCCACCACTTCGGGGCTGCCCAGCCGCTCGAGCACCTCGATCAGCTCGCCCTCGCTGGCCAGGTTGCGCTCGGCCCGCTCGGCGGCGATGTGCGCCTCGAGGTCGGCCAGCAGCTCGCGCCGCTGCAACACCGGGATCCCGGCCAGCCGTTGGTCGATCTCGCCCAGGTATTCCGCGACGACATCGTTCTGCCTGGTCTTCATGCTGCCTCACCGGTTCCCACGAGACGGTCGACGGTCTGCCGAAACGACACCCATTCGGTGCGGAAGTGGGCGAGCGCGGAACGCCCGTCCGAGGTCAATCCGTAGTAGCGCCGCGGCGGCCCGCTCGGCGACTCGACCCATTTGCTCTCCAGCCAACCCGACCGGCGCAAACGCGAGAGCAGCGGATAGATCGTGCCCTCGCCAGCGGCCAGATTGGGCTCCTCGCCCAGCCGCCGGACGATCTCGTTGCCATACCTGTCTTCGAGCTCGACCAACGACAGGACGCAGAACTCGAGGGTGCCGCGGCGCAGACTCGTCGACAACTGCGAGACATCTGCCATGCGCCACACAGTACCTTGCGACGCAAGGTAGGTCCACAAAGAGAAGGTCAGGCCCTAGCGACGCCAGGTGCGGGTGGCCGTCGTGGTGGCGTTGCCGGCCCGGTCGTACGCGCGCACGGCGACCTTGATCGTCTTGCCGTGCTTGGCGGTGTTGACCGAGAAGGCGTACGCGGCCGTGGTGTCGCGGGCGACCACCTTGCCGTTGACGATCAGCTCGACCCGGGCCACGCCGTAGCGGTCGTTGGCCGCCACCGACACCTTGACCGTGCCCTTGACCTTGGCCTTGTTCGCCGGCGCCTTGGTGACCTTGAGCGAGGGCCGGGTGTTGTCCACGATGACCGTGCGCCGGACGGTCGACGTCTGCGTGTAGTCGTCGACCAGACGCCAGGTCAGCACCTTCGGGCCGTCCTTGCCGGCCGCCACCGAGTCGGTGTACGGCGTCTTGTGGATGCTGCCCGTCCCGTTGTCCAGCGTGACCCACTGCACGCCGCTGCGGTCGGCCGCCACCACCGTGCTCCTGATCCGGGTCCCCCGTACGAGGGCGAGCGACGCCGGAGTCATCGACACCAGCTTGGGGCCGTCGCCGTCGACCCAGAACGTCACCGGGGTCCGCGACGCGTTGCCGAGCGCGTCCCAGGCCCGGAACTCGCCGCTCACGACCGTGCTCTTCGGCCCGAAGTCGTAGAAGAAGGACTGACCGGAGGCCTGCTGCACGCCGCCGATCCAGAACTCGACCCGGCTGACCGGGGAGATGTCCGACGTCCGCAGCGTGACGAAGTTCCGGCCCTTCGGCACGACACCGATCTTGCTGTCGCCGTAGTCGACCGAGACGCCCGGGCCGGAGTTGTCGACCCGATAGGTCCGGGTGACCCAGATCCCGCGGCCGTCAGCGTCGACGACGCGGAACGCGACCCCCTGCTGCGCGACGGTGTCCCACGAAAAGGTCCACGGCGCGCCGGTAGCCCGGCTCAGCTGCGTGCCGAGCACCTTGTCATACATCGCGATCTCGGCGACGTTCGCGGAGACGTCGGTGAAGGTCAGCTCGGTGACCCCGTGCACGATCGCCCCCGACGCGGGCGAAAGGGTGTACGTCACCACTTCGGCCGCCCGCACGGGCGTCGAGCCCATCGCCAATACGGAAACCAGAACCGCCGCCATTACGGCCACCCTTTTCACGGCGGCAATATAGATCAATATCAGGGTAGTGCGGGGCCCGGGGTGAGCAGTGGTTCCATCAGATCGCCGTGCGCCTCGATGCGATCGAGCACCTCGGCCGCCGTGTAGTGGTGGGGCTCCTCGGCCCCGGTTGCCACCGCCTCCACCTCGTCCCAGGTCAGCGGGGTCGAAGCGGTCGGAGTCGCCTGCGCCCGCAGCGAATACGGCGTCACCGTGGTCTTGGCGCCGTTGTTCTGACTCCAGTCGATGAAGATCTTTCCCGGGCGTACGGCCTTGGCCATCTTCGCCGTGATCGAACCGGGCACCATCGACGCCAGCTCGTCGGCGACCCTCTTCGCGTACAGGGAAACGGTTTCCGAATCTTGGGTCCCCGAGATCGGGCAGCACAGTTGCATGCCCTTCTTGCCGGAGGTCTTCGGATACGCGGCCACGCCGTCCTCGGCCAGCCGATCGCGCATCAGCACCGCGACCGCGCTGCACTCCCGGAGCCCGGCCGGCGCGCCCGGATCGAGGTCGACCACCAGCAGGTCGGGGTGCTCGCCGATCCGCCACTGCGGGGTGTGCAGCTCGAGCGCGGCCAGGTTGGCCAGCCAGACCAGCGTGGGCAGGTCATCGACGACCACGAAGTCGATCGTCTCGCGGCTCTTGGTCGACCCCGGCACGGGC
Source organism: Paractinoplanes lichenicola (assembly GCF_016785085.1). Lineage (GTDB taxonomy): Bacteria > Actinomycetota > Actinomycetes > Mycobacteriales > Micromonosporaceae > Actinoplanes > Actinoplanes lichenicola. The sequence goes on along the minus strand of NZ_JAENHO010000016.1, from coordinate 189,043 downwards.
AGCGTCTCGAGCCGCACCCAGCCCGGGGTGCCGCCCGGCTTGTTCTTCTCGAAGAAGTGCATGCCGTCGACGCCGTTGGGATAGCGGATGCGGGTCACCGCGCGCTCGGCCAGATGCGGCAGCATGACCGGCGCGATCCGCGTGTAGTAGTCGATGACCTCGCCCTTGGTGAAGCCCGCGGCGGGGTACATCACCTTGTCGAGGTTGGACAGCTCGAGGTCGCGCCCGTCGATCGTGACGGGCAGCCGGTTACCGGCCATCCTCGTCCTCCTCCACGCACTCCTTGGGAGTCTTGTCGTAACGCAAACGCAGGAACCTGGGGAAACGCAACCGCCCGTCCGGCGTCCGGTTGCCGTAGCGCACCTCGACGACCAGCTCCGGTCGTACCCAGTGGGCGCCCCGGGAATCCTCGCGAGGCACCGCGCCGGCCACGAACGGCGACCTGGGCTGGACCAGCGGTCCGAGCGCGGCCAGCAGCTCCCGCTCGGCGGCCGCCCCGATGCCCCCGCCGACCCGCCCGCGAAAGGCCAGCCCGTCCGGGGTCGGCACGCCGACGAGCAGCCCGCCGAGCTTGCGCACCCCGGCTCGCCAGCCACCGATCACGTAGTCGCCCGTACGGTCGAATTTGACCTTGACCCAGTCGGGCGAGCGCAGCCCGGGCAGATAGACCGAGTCCTCCCGCTTCGCCACCACGCCCTCGAGGCTGTTCTCGCGGGCCGCGTCGGCCGTCGCGGGCCCGTCGCCGAACGAGGGCGGCACCATCCAGCGCGGCCCGGCCAGCCCCAGCTCCTCGAGCCGCCGCCGGCGCACCCGATACGGCAGGCCGGTCAGGTCCTCGCCGGCGTAGAAGAGCAGGTCAAAGATCATGTACGTCACCGGGAGGGTCACCGCCAAGCGAGCCGCCCGATGCCGCTCGCGGACATGCATGCGCTCGGCCAGCGCCGTGAAGGACGGCCGCCCGGCCTCGTTGAGCACCACCATCTCGCCGTCGAGCAGCGTGCCGTCGGGCAGCCGCAGGTCGGCGATCTCCGGGTACGCCGCCGTGACGACCGCTCCGGAGCGCGCGAACAGGGCGGGTGGCCCCTCGGTGAAGAGTGCGAGAACCCGGACCCCGTCCCACTTGAACTCGTAACTCCACCCCGGCCCGGCCGGCAGCGCGCCGGAGGTCGCGAGCATGGGAGACAGCGGCGCGCCGGGCACCCGATCACCATAGGCAGGGACGAACACCTTACGCAGGAGTCTCAGTGATGCGATTCTGATCAGGCGCTTTATAGTTTTCGACCCACGGGAGGCGACATGCGAGCGATCTGGAAGGGTGCCGTCTCCTTCGGGCTGGTGTCGATCGCGGTGAAGCTGTATTCGGCCACCGAGGAGAAGGACATCCGGTTCCACCAGGTGCACCGCACCGACGGCGGCCGGATCAAATACCAGCGCACCTGCTCGATCGACGGCGAAGTGGTCAGCTACGACGACATCGCCAAGGGGTACGACATCGGCGGCGGCGAGATGGTCATCCTGACCGACGAGGACTTCTCCGACCTGCCGCTGACCACGTCCCGCGCGATCGACGTGCTGGAGTTCGTGCCGGCCGACGACATCGATCCGATCCTGTTCGCGAAGGCGTATTACCTCGAGCCCGAGGGGCAGGCGGCCAAGCCGTACGTGCTGCTCCGGGACGCGCTGCAGGACGCCGACCGGGTCGCCATCGTCAAGATCGCGATCCGGCAGCGGGAACAGCTGGCCACCCTGCGCGTGCACGAGGACGTGCTGGTGCTCAACACGATGCTCTGGCCCGACGAGGTGCGTACGCCGGATTTCGGCTTCCTCGACGAGGACATCGAGACCCGGCCCGCGGAGCTCGCGATGGCCAGCTCGCTGATCGACTCGATGGCCGGCAGCTTCAAGGCCGACGAATTCACCGACAACTACCGGGCCGCGCTGCAGGAGGTCATCGACGCCAAGGTCGAGGGCCGCGAGATCGTGCAGCCGGAGGAGGCCGAGGAGGCCCCGGCGGCGGCGGTCGACCTGATGGCGGCGCTGAAGGCGTCGGTCGAGCGGGCCAAGAAGGCTCGTGGTGAAGAGGCCCCGGCCGCTGCCCCCAAGAAGAAGGCCGCTCCGGCGAAAAAGGCGGCTGCGAAGAAGGCCACTCCCGCCAAGAAGGCCGTCAAGAAGTCGGCGTGACTAGAGTTGCCCCGTGGGATTGACGTGGGCTGAGTCTTATCTGGGCAAGGTGCGGGCGAGCATCGGCGACACCGACACGATCCTGTTCGTCGGGGCACGCGGCGTGATCTTCGACGAGCAGAAGCGGCTGCTGCTCATCCAGCGCTCCGACAACCACCGCTGGGCCATCCCGGCCGGCGCGATGGAACTCGGCGAGAGCATGGAGGAGTGCGCCATCCGCGAGACGTGGGAGGAGACGGGCCTGCGGGCCACCTCGCTCACGCCGTTCGCGTTCTACACGGCGTACACCTACACGAACGACTACGGTCACACCTACCAGCAGATCCTGATGTCGTTCCTGATCCACACCTGGGAGGGCGAGCTGCTGCGCCAGACCGACGAATCCGTGGACGCCGGCTTCTTCCCGCTCGACGCCCTGCCCGGTCCGAAGTCGTTCGTGATCGACGAGACGCTGGCCGACCTGGCCCAGTTCGAGTCGACCGGCCGCCTGGTCATGAAGTAAGGCGCAGCTCGCTCTCGAACAGCCCCATCGTGAACTTGTCGGCCCACTGACCGTCCGCGCTCCGGAAGGTCCCGCGCAGCCGCCCCTCCTCGACAAAGCCGACCTTGCCGTAAATGTGCCGCGCCCCCTCGTTCTCGGCGGCGACAGTCAGCGTGATCTTGCGAAGGCGCATCTTGTGGAAGCCGTACCGGCAGACGGCCCGGACGGCGTCGGTGCCGTAGCCCTTGCCCCAGAAGTCTTTCTCGCCGAGATAGATGTCCATGTCGGCGATGCCCGCCTCGGGCTCGGCCCCGTGCAGTCGGACGAGCCCGATCAGCGTGCCCTCGGCCTCGACCCCGAACAGCACATCCCCGTACGCGTTGGGCGGCCGCTCCTCGAGCCACTTGGCCACCTCGGCGACCGTTTCCGCGTAGCCCTCATCCATCCAGCGCATCACGTCGGCGTCATGGTTCCACCGCCACAGGGCCTCGGCATCGTCGACACCCATGGCCCGCAGCCGAACCAGTTCCCCGTACGCATCCATGCCTGTCCCCGTTGTCAGCCGGCGTTACGCACCTCGCGGCTGAAGTCGTGCCCGCACGGCAGCACCACGAAGACCACCGAGAGGACAGTCATTGTGCCGTCCGCATGCTCGACGTAATCGAGCGGCTCCGCATTCACGTCGGTGACCACCTTGCCGCAGGTCGGACAGCGCCCGTCGGCGGTCACCACCCCGAATTCGTGGGCCGGCATACGGTCACCTTGCTCGTCCGCGTCCCCACTGTTCGCCATGCTCATCTGCGGTCTCGGCACAGAACCCCCATTTACGACTCATACGCTTTCGAAAGCGGCCGCCCCCGGCCCAGTACGGCCAGAATCTCAGACCAGCCGCTCCTCTTCCAACGCCGCCTCCGGCAACGGCTTGACCGCGCCCGCCAAAGTCAGTGAGACGATCAGCAGGACGGCCACCGCCACCAGCGCGTTCTTGACCGTCATGTGGTCGCCCAGGAAGCCGATCAGCGGCGGCCCGCCCAGGAAGGCGCAGTAGCCGATCGAGGCGACCACGCTGACCCGGGCCGCAGCGTGGGCCGGGTCGTCGGCGGCCGCGCTCATCCCCACCGGGAAGCCCAGCGAGGCACCCAGTCCCCACAGCAGCGCTCCCACGAAGGCGAACGGCGCCGCCGGCCCGAGGATGTAGAGGGCCAGCCCACCCAGGCTCACCGCGGCCAGCACCCGCACGACCGGGACCCGGCCGTAGCGGTCGAGCAGAGCCGGGCCGAACCAGCGGCCGGCCGTCATGGCGCTCAGGAACAGGGCGAAGGCCAGCGTGCCGACGGCGGCCGACGTGCCGTAGCTGTCGATCATCGAGATGCTGATCCAGTCGATGCCGGCGCCCTCGGTGAAGGCGAACGCCAGCACGAACACCCCGACCAGGAGGGTGCGCGGCTCCCGCCACGTGGAGACGGCGTTGCGGAAGCGTTCGCGCTTGGTCACGACGGGGGTGTTCGAGCCGATCATCGTGGGGTCGGAGGGTGTCACGGCCGGCATCGGGCCGGCGTCGTCGGGGACGAAGGCCCGCACCGAGAACACCACGATGACGGCGATCAGCACCGCGGTCACGGCCAGGTGCACGGTGACCGAGAGGCCGAGGGCGACGGCGGCCGCGCCGACCAGGGCGCCCGCCACCGTGCCGACGCTGAAGCCGGCGTGGAAGCGCGGCATGATCGACTTGCCGAGGCGGCGTTCGACTATCGCACCCTGCACGTTCATGGCCACGTCCCAGGCGCCGTTCGCGAACCCGAAGGCGAACAGCCCGATCACCACGGGTACGACGCCGAACTCGTAGCCGATCGAGATCGAGAACAGGGCCACGCCGAGCAGCACACCCATCGTGGCGACCGTGCGGCTCGAGCCGAAGCGGGCGACGATCTGACCGGCGATCAGCAGCGAGACGATCGAGCCGGCGGCCAGCGCGAGCAGCACGAGACCGAGGCGGGACGGGGTCAGCTCGAGCTCGTCGCGGACCTGCGGGATGCGCGAGGCCCAGCTGGCGGCGGCGACCCCGGCCATGATGAACGCCGCGTAGACGGCGCGGGTGGCCGCCCGCACTTCGGGAACGACGATGGTCACCCGGTGACTCCGAGGAAACGGCGCACGATCGTACGGGTGTCGGCCCGGTCGAACGTGGCGGTGGACAGGATGAGGTGCATGACCAGGCCCTCGTTGAGCGCGTCGACGGCCCGCGCGGTCACCGGGTCGACGAATCGCTCGAGCACGGCCCGTGACCGGCGCATCCACGCCTCGGTCACGCTGCGCAACGCGGGGTCGCGCAGGGCCGCCAGATAGAGCTCGTACGCCACGGCCCAGTCCTTCTGGTCCCCGCCGGCCCCGCCGTGAATCAGGTCGGTCACGGCGTCGGCAAACCCGGCCAGGTCGGTGACGTGCTCGAAGTGCGCCTCGTAGCGGGGCGACATCTGCTCGGCGTGCCGCCGGAAGGCCTGTTCGAGCAGGTCCTCCAGGCTGTCGAAGTGGTAGGTGATCGAGCCCAGCGGCACGTCGGCGGCGGCCGCGATGCGCCGGCTGGTGGTGCCCGCGACGCCGTGGCCGGCGATCACCTCGATGGCCGCGTCGATGATCCGGCTCTTGCGGCCGGGGTCGTAGCGCCGCGGCGAGCGGGCCGCGGGGACGGCGGTCACGGCTCGACCGTCCGGATGATCCGGGCCGGGTTGCCCACCGCGACCACGTTCGGTGGCAGGTCCTTGGTGACCACCGCGCCCGCCCCGACGACCGTGTTCTCCCCGATCGTCACGCCGGGCAGGACGATCACGCCGCCGCCGAGCCAGACGTTGTCGCCGATGACGATCGGCGAGGCCGCCTCCCACTTGTCGCGGCGGGGACCGGCGGCGACCGGATGCCACGGGGTGAGCAGCTGCACGTTGGGGCCGATCTGCACGTCGTCGCCGATCGTGACGGTTGCCACATCCAGGCTGACGAGCCCGAAGTTCACGAACGTCCGGGCGCCGATGAAGGTCTGATACCCGTAGTCGCAGCGGAACGGGGGCCGGATCTCGGCGCCCTCGCCCAGGCCGCCGAGCAGCTCGGTCAGCAGCTCCCGGCGCAGCGCGTGGTCGGCCGGGTCGGCCTGGTCGAGCCGGTGGGACAGCGTCGCCGCCCGCTCCATGTCCTGGAACAGGGCGGGGTCGTCGGCCCGATAGAGCTCACCGGCCAGCATCCGCTCGCGCATCGTGGTCATGCGTACGAGCGTACATAACATCCTGGCTAGAATCCCCGTCGTGAGGGCAGAGCCGGCATGGGACGTTGCGGTTGTCGGCGGCGGACCGGCAGGGTTGTCGGCGGCGCGTGCGGCGGCCGCGGCGGGGGCCCGCACGATCGTCCTCGAGCGCGCCGAGCATCCGCGCTACAAGACGTGCGGCGGCGGCCTCATCGGCACCTCCCTGGCGTACGCGTCGGCGCACATCTCGGTGCCCGCCCGCGATCGCATCACGTCGCTCACCTTCACACGCGACGGGCGGCGGTCCTTCACCCGGCACGCCTCCGGCCGGCCGTTCCTCACGCTGGTCCGGCGCGACGACTTCGACCACGCCTGGTTCGTGGCGGCCGTCGAGGCGGGCGCGACCGTGCGGCAGAACGCGCAGGTTCGCGCGATCGACCAGAACGACGAGTACGCGACTGTGACGCTGGCCGGCGGCGAGCAGATCACGGCGGGCGTGGTGATCGGCGCGGACGGCTCGGCCGGCATCACGTCACGCTACGTGGGTGTCACCTTCGAGCAGCAGGATCTGGGCCTCGAGGTGGAGCTGGCCGCGACCGAGGCCGACCGCGAGACGTGGCGCGGGCGGGTCCTGCTCGACTGGGGCCCGTTCCCCGGGTCGTACGGGTGGGTCTTTCCCAAGGACGACGAGCTCACGGTCGGCGTGATCATGGCGAAGGGCAACGGCGCCGCCACGAAGCAATACCTGAACGACTTCGTGCAGCGGCTCGGCCTGGGCGACCGTCCGGTCGTGCGCGATTCCGGGCATCTGACGCGCTGCCGGCGACCCGACGCGCCCCTGCGCCGGGGCCGCGTGGTGGTCACCGGCGACGCCGCGGGCCTGCTCGAGCCGTGGACCCGCGAGGGCATCAGTTACGCGTTGCGCTCCGGCGACTGGGCCGGTTCCGAGTTCAAAGACCTTCCCGCGTACGAACGTCGCGTCACCGCCGAGCTGGCGCCCGAGATGACCGCGGGCCGGCGGCTGCTGGGCGGCTTCTCCCGCCTGCCCGGCGTCGTGCACCTGGCGATGGCGACCCCGCTGGGCTGGCGCGCGTTCGAGACGTTCTGCCGCGGGGACCTCTCGATGGCCCGCGTGGTCAAACGTCCCGGCGTACGGGCTCTGCTCGCGCTGTTCCGGGCTTGAGCGGCCAGGGCGCCCACTGCACCGCCGCGGCGAACCCGCTGCGCCGCGCCTCACGCGCATCCCACCTGGTCAGCGGCCCTTCGCGGCGCGCGTTGAGGCCCACCCCGATGAGCCGGCTCTCGAACCACGAGCCGCCGACGCCACGCCGCACGCGCTCCCACAGGCCGCCCTCGATCAGGGCCGACGCCTGTGTCCGGAGCGCGTCGACGAGGCGGGCCGGGTCTTCGTCGCAGACCGCGCAGGCGCACATGGGCAGGGTTTCGACCCACCAGCGCCCCAGCCGCAGGACGAGGCCCGGCGTCTCGGTGAACGCGATGGCCAGCGGCGCGGCCGCGGGCGTACGCGGCATGAGCCGTTCCATGCGCACCAGGGCGTCGGCCGGCCCGAGAAGCTCCTTGCTCTCGCGGCGGTCAACCACGTAACGCTCCGCCAAATCGTCCAGCAGCGCCTCGGCCGCGTCATGCAGGACGGCAAAGCGAGCGACGTGCGGGTCAGCCCTCACCAGCGCAGTATGCCGCCCTCGGCCGGCAGCCCACCAGCGCTTCCGCCGGCTTCTCCCTCATCCGAAGGAGAAGTCCCCCGCCTTGACGCCGGCCACGAACGCCAGCCACTCCGCCTCGGAGAAGCTCAGCGCCGGGCCCTCCGGATCCTTCGAGTCCCGGATCAGGACGATGCCGCCCTTCTCGGCGGCGACCTCGACGCAGGTTCCTCCGGAGCAGCGCGTCGAGCGATACCACTTGTGCCTGTCGTTTTTCTGTTCCATGTGCACCTCCGTGCCGGTTCCCAAATCCCACGGTAGGCGACCGGTTACAGGCACGGCAGGAGTGAATACTGCGACCTCGCGCGCTATGTGCTCTATCTACCAAAAGTGCGCAGCGTTTGGCGTGTATTGCAGGCTTTCGCCCGTTTTGCAGAGCGCGTGCAGGCCCGAGCCACGCAAGCGCGGCTTCCGTTTTGTCGTCGTCTCGCGCGAGTGAATCGCGCGAGACGACGATTCATGTGCGTCAGAAGGTGAAGTCGTCAGCCTTCACGCCGGCGACGAACGCTTGCCACTCCGCCTCGGTGAACGAGTGCGGGGCCAGATCGGGGTTCTTGCTGTCCCTGATGAGATAGCCCCCGTCGACCTTGGCCACTTCCACACAATTACCACCGGTGCAACGGCTGCTCCGACGCCACTGAGGCGACACGACCTCACCCATCTGTCTCTCCCTGTTTCTAGTACGGTTCAGTCATTGATTTTCATGTTGCTCGACCTCACAAGTTCGGAGATTTCGCGCCAAGAAAAACTGCTCGACGCTCCTCGATGAAGGCGATTGTGTCGCCCTCATTCCGGGCGACTTCCCACAATTGGTCGAATCTGTTGCGATGCCGCGCGGTCTCGTCCCGGTCCTCGACCATCTCGTCGAGCGGGCCGTTCTCGCGATACATGACCTCGCTGTCCGCGCCTACCTTGAGCAGGTCGAAGCTGCCGTTGTTGGCGATCGCGGTGCCGAGGTCGAAGGGCAGCATGCGCAGCTTGAACATCCCCTGCGCGCTCAGCTCAAGGATCTGCTGGAGCTGGGCGGCGAAGATCGCGGGCCCGCCGGCCGGGCGCAGCAGCACGGACTCGTCGAAGAGAATCAGATATTTCAGCGAGTCGAGCCGGTTCAACATCGCCTCGCGGCGCAGGCGCCTGGCCTCGACCAGGGCGGCGACCTTCTCGGGGGAGAATCCGCCGGGGCGGGGCGACTCGCTGTCGCTTCTCTCGTTCTGCCACATGCGCGTGAGGGCGGTCGCGTATTCGGGCGTCTGCAACGGCCCGGGCACGTAGAGGATGTTGTAGGACCGGATCTCGGATGCCTCGGCCTCGTACTCGACGAAGCGGCGCAGCGGGTCGTTCATCCCCTCGCGAATGCTCGGGTCCTGCCACCACGCCGTGACCGGCTGCTGCCGCCGGCGGGCGACCCGGGCGTCGGCCAGCAGGGAGTCGATGTGCTCCTTGTCGGAGACGCCGAGCAGGGTCAGCAGGTTTTTCAGGTCATTGATCGAGATGGTGTTGTCGCCGTTCTCGATCCTTATGACCTTACTGTTCGACCACTCCATCGCCTCGGCGACTTCAACCTGCGTCAGACCGGACGCCTTACGCGCCTCGCGAATGGCGAGACGAACGCGTAGGCGCGCGATCGTAGGCGAATCGCCCTCGGTCATCGGTCCTTCATCGTTGAAGTAGTTGCATCACGGAGCGGATCAAACTGCTACCTCGCGGATTGCCAGCTGGCAGTCCGCGAGGTCGCGCACATCCTAACGTCCGTTATACAGACGACCGACCGGGGGGTCAGGTGATTGTTAAAGATCAAGCGACCGCGAGGTCAAGTCCCCTCCCGGGTGGCCGGGCATTCTCGATGGCCCGCCGCAGGGCCCGCTTGACCTGGTTGAACTGACGTTCGTCGAAGTCCGAGTAGAGAACGACGTCGGATCCCCGATAGATCGCGTGGAGCTCCCACCCCCGGCCGCTGCGCCGCACCAGCGAGGGCACGACGCAGGCCAGCGGAACGAGCACGGCCAGCAGGGCGATCGCGTACGCGGTGGGCGGTGCCAGCAGGGTCCACCCGGCGCCGACGGCCGCGACCGTGCCGGCCGCCACGGCCAGGGTGGCTGCCGGCGAGGACGGCGCCGAGCTGGAGCGCACCACTCCGACGTTGTGCAGATCGTGAACCGCGTAGCTTTTCAACGGCTTGCCGCGCAGGATGAACAATTCGTCGGTGACCACGACGCCGGGGCCGCGATAATAGATGCGTTTGCTCATGGCGCACTCCTGTCCCTCGGTCCTTGCGAGGAAAGGAAGTCACGGCAATACTGCCGCTAGAGAGAGATGTTTCCCAGCCTCGCTCGTCCGGAAGATCATTGGCGTCAACGAAAGACGTCCCCAGAAGCGAAAACGGCACCCGGTTGCCGCCGGGCACCGCCTTTCCTCCAACCTCGCCCTTGTTGCTCTACAGGTAGTACAGCACGCGCTCCGGTGAAGCCGCTACCCATCATTCTGCCATGTAGCAGATTACGAACAAGCTGGCATTCGCCGAGTTCACGAGGGGTGTGCCGAAACGCGGGTGGGAACCGGCGCGGCCGACGAACCTGATCACGGACGTGTGAAGCGTTTCCTGATAGCGCATTCCTCGCCCCCGGATTCTTGCGGTGACGGGGCCGCCGAGTTCAGGATGGCGCTTAACGGGAGACGTTGCCCATCTCGTTTGTTCAAGATCGTCGTTTGTCATGACGACAGCGAACGCCCGCAGCGGCAAGAACGGCACCCGGTTGCCGCCGGGTGCCGTTGTCTACCGTCTCCCCTCCAACTCCGCCCTTGTTGCTCTACTTGTAGTGAAGCATGCCTCCAGGCTGTCCGCTACGCATCAATCTGCCATGTTGCAGATTGCGTCTAAGCTGAGTGTTCTATGAGTAGCGTGCGCCACTTGACCACCTTGTGGCGTTTCATTGACGAACCGACCGGGTAGCTCAGCGACGGATGCCAACCTCGAACCTGTGATGTCGCAGGTAGAAGGGCGATAACCCGCATGGAGAGCCGACTCAAGATCGCGGGCCAGGCGGTGCAGCCAATTCTGGTGATGTTCCCGCTGGGCCTCTTCACGATGGCCGTCATCTTCGACGTGGCCACCCTGCTCGGAGCGCCGGGGATCGTGGGATCACTGGCCTACTGGAACATCGTCGCCGGCCTGGTGGGCGGCGTGGCCGCGGCCATCGCGGGCGCCATCGACCTGGCGTTCGTCCGCCGACCCGACGCGAAACGCATCGGCGTGCTGCGCGTCCTGCTCAACATGGGCGTGCTGTTCCTGTTCGCCGTGATCCTGATGGTCCGGGTCGGCGACCCCAACCGGCAGGCCGGCGTCGGCCTGTTCCTCCTCGAAGTGCTGGCCCTGGCGATCAGCGGCTTCGGCGCCTGGTTCGGCGGCGAACTGGCCAACGGCCGCACCCCGGCGTTTGCCCGCGCCGCAGTCGGGAATCGCGGCTACTAGGGCGCCCCGGCGCCCTGGCTCCACCGACGAGAAAGGGCGCCTGACATGACCACCTCGATAACCGGCAAGCGCATCGCCTTCCTGGCCGCCGACGGCGTGGAAGAGGTCGAATACACCGAACCGCGCAAGGCGGTCGAGGCAGCGGGCGGCACGGCCGAGCTCGTCTCGATCAACGACGACGAGATCCAGGCCGTCAACCACATGGACCCGGCCGGAAAGCACAAGGTCGAAAAGCCGATCACGAGCGCGGCGGTGGCCGACTACGACGCGCTCGTGCTGCCGGGCGGCGTCGCCAACCCCGATTTCCTCCGTACGAATCCCGACGCGGTCGCCTTCGTGCGCGAGTTCGTCGCGTCCGGCAAGACCGTGGCCGCCATCTGCCACGCCCCGTGGACGCTCATCGAGGCCGGTGCGGTCGACGGCCGCACGATGACGAGCTGGCCCAGCCTGCGCACCGACCTGACCAACGCCGGCGCCACCTGGGTCGACGAGCAGGTGCACACCGACGGCAACCTGATCACCAGCCGCAAGCCGGACGACCTGCCCGCCTTCTGCGAGAAGCTCGTGGCCGCCCTGGCCTGACCCGGCGCCTACGGAAAGCCCAGGCCAGTCGGTCTGGGCTTTCGTCGTCTCGGGGTCAGCCGCGCCAGAGGCTCAGCATCATGGCCTCCACAGCGATCTCGGGCTTGACGTTCTCGTCGATCGCCTGACGGCAGGCCAGCACCGCCTCCAGCCGGCGCAGGGCGCTCTCGGGCGACCACTTGCCGGCCGCGGCCTCGGACTGGCCGGCCACGTCGGTGTGCACCACGGCGACCGGCGCGCGCATGTTGGTGATCAGCACGTCGCGATAGAAGCCTGCCAGGTCGACCAGCGCGCGATCGAGCGCGTCCCTTTTCGAGCGGGTCGCCCGTGACTTCTGCCGGCGTTCCAGATCTTTCAGCTGGCCGGCCGCGCCGCGCATCGCCCCCGCCGCACCCCGGCCCGTGCCGCCCGCACCCAGCGCCTGCTCGAGGGCCGCGCGCTCGGAGGCGTCGGTCTCGACCAGCTGCTCCGCCGCCTCGGCCTCGGCCGCCTTGATCAGCGCGCTCGCCGCCTCGAAGCACGCCCCGACCCCGGTCAGCCGCCGCGGCACCGACAGCACCGCCTCGCGCCGCCCGCGGGCCTCGGTGTCGTTGGCCAGGCGCTTGGCCCGCCCGACATGCCCCTGCGACGCGGCCGCGGCCCACGCGGCGACGTCGGGGGCGATGTGGTCACGGCGCACGAGCACCTCGGCCACCGCGTCGGCCGGTGGCTGCCGCAGCGCCACCACCCGGCAGCGCGAGCGGATCGTCACCGAGATGTCGTCGGGGTGGGTCGACGGCGTGCAGAGCAGGAAGACCGTGCGCGGCGGCGGCTCCTCGATCGCCTTGAGCAGCGCGTTTCCCGCCTGCTCGGTGAGCCGGTCGGCATCCTCGATGACGACGATCTGCCACCGGCCGCCCGAGGGGGCGCTGGCCGCCCGCAGCACCAGGGCCCGCATCTCGTTGACGCCGATCGAGAGGCCCTCGGGCACCACGAACCGGACGTCGGCGTGGGTCTTGCCGAGGGTGGTGTGGCAGCCGTGGCACTCGCCGCAGCCGGCGCCGTCACGCTCGCACTCGAGCGCGGCCGCGAAGGACCGCGCGGCCACCGAGCGGCCGCTGCCGGGCGGGCCCGTGAAAATCCAGGCGTGGGTCATGGCGCCGGCGGCCACCTGCTCACCGGCGACGACCCGGGCCGCGGCCGACGCCGCCTGTCGCAGCGTGGCGACGGGCTCGGCCTGGCCCACCAGATCGGCGAAGACGTCACTCACGGCACCGATGGTATTGCCCGCCCCCGACAAAACCTCATCCGTCATCCACCGGGCCGGGAGTTATCCACAGTGGAAAACCCGGCGTAGCGAAGGCATCACTCTTCCGTGTACGTTCTGGTCCCGGTGCGCGACGGCACGTTGACACACGGTTAGGAGCCTCGGTATGGCGCGTGAGATCGACGAGGCGTGGATCAGCGAAGCCATCGAGAGGCATCGACGCGTCGAGCAGCTGCGCGGCGATTACGAACGGGCGGTCGAGTCGCATCAGGTCTCGGTCCACTCGCCCGACGACTCGATCGAGGTCACGGTGACGGCATCCGGCCAGATAACGGACATCCAGATTCATGGCGGGCTCCAGCATCGGCAGCCGGTCGAGTTCTCGCGCGAGCTGCAGGCCGTGGTGGCCAACGCCGCCGAGGCCGCCCACTGGGCCCGCGGCAAGCTGCACGACGAGATCTTCGGCAAGCTGCGTTCGCTGGGCGAGGCCTGAGGTGGAGGGGCTGGCCGAGGGCCTCGATCAGGCCGCCGACGCGTTGACCGCGCTGTCCCGCGAGCTTCCCGCCCTGCAGGCTGCGCCGGGGGCGTTCGCCGCGGCCCCGGCCGCCCTGGCGCACCCGCGCGGATCGGTCGCGTCCGGCTCGGGCGCCACCGCGGGTTCGGGCCTGCCGGGCCGGGTGGGAAACGCCCTGCATGAGCATTGGGCCGCGACGCTCACGGCCCGGGCGCACGAGGCGTCGGCTGCGGCCGCCCGCCTGGCCGCGACGGCCGGCTCGGTGCGGGCCACCCGGCGGGATTACACCGAGACCGACGAGGCGGTCCGGCGCCGCTTCACCCGGGAGATGTGATGGACCGGCTCGACCAGGTGCTCGATTCCGCCACGCCGCTGCTGCGTCGGGCCGAAGACGTCCTCGAGCTGGCCGGCGCACCGCCGGGTCATCCGGTGTGGGGGCACCTTCGACGCGTACGCCTGATGCCCGCCGACGCCGCTCGCGCGGTGGCCGAGCTGCGGCCGGCCGCGCTGGCCGAGGCCGAACCGGAGTTGCGGGCAGGCGCCCGGCTCTGCGCCGGCACGGCCGCCGCGCTGCCCCCGCCCGACGAGTGGGAGGGCGAGGCCGCCGACGCCTACGACGATCAGCGCCGCCGCGTCGCCGCGCACCTCTCGGGCGGCCACGACAGCCTGGAGGAGCGCTTCGAGGCGACCGCCGACCTGGCCGCGGCCCTGCACGACTGGATGACCCGGGCCCGCGACAACCTGGCCGCCGTGCTGGCCGACGCCCTGACCTCGGCCGAGGCGCTCACGCTGACCGGTCCCGCGAGCCTCCCGCCCACGTCCGCCGAGAGCGTGGCCGCCGCCGACCTGACGGCCCATGTGCTGCGCGCGATCGCCGACGACTACGCCGAGGCCGAAGAGCTGCTCGAGGGGTCGCGGCAGCTGGCCGACCCGATCCCGCTGTGACGGGGGCTCGGCGCACATGAACGCGGCGCCGCATTCGGATAACCGGAAAGAACCCCGAATGCGACGCCGCGTCCTCCTGCACCCCCCGCAGGTATAGGAATACTCAACGCTACTAATCGATGGATGTCTCGGAGTCGGGCACGCTTTCGGCCGCTCGGCGGAGCAGGAAGGGACAACCGTTCGGGTCCGACTCATCCGTCAGGAGATCGACATGCCTCCATCCGGCCGACCCGGTTCCGGTATCGGGCGGCCCTCCGGTTCGAGACCGGAGGACCGCCCGGGCGTGATCACACCCGAGTGATCACGAGTGCGAGCGGCGCCGCCGCAGGCTGAACAGCACAGCGCCGATCCCGGCCAGCAGCAGGCCACCGCCGGTCAGCGCGACCCGGTCGAGCCGGGGGCCGGTCACCGGAAGGCCACCGCCCCCGCCCGGCGAGACCGCGGGGCCCTCGGGCGAAACCGCGGCCGCCTCCAGCACGCCGACCGACATGCTCAGCGAGACCATGGGCTTGCCGCCGTAGCCGTCCTGGCCCCGGTCCTTCGAGCCGGCCGCCTGCGCGACCGAGACCTTGATGGCGTCGGCCCGGGCGGCGATCGCGTGCCCCTCGATCGCGTGCCGCACGTCGCCGAGCGAGACCCGCACCCGCATCCCCTTGGCAGGCAGGGTGGCCGACTCCGGTTCCGGGGCGGCCACCGGCGGCAGGCCCGGGACGCCGGGCACGGGCAGCGGCCCGGTCTTGCCCAGCCCGCCCAGGTCGGTCAGCGGCGCCGACTCCATCGCGCGCTGGTTCGGGGTCAGCGCGAAGTCGGCGTGGTCACCCGCGGCCTCCAGACGCTTGGTGGGCAGGCCCTCGCCGGAGACCTCGACGACCGCGGGACGATAGGCGACCTTGCCGCCGGCCGTGGCCGACATGGCGGCCTCGAGGGTGGGCGCGCGCAGCACCCGTACGGTGACCTTGCCGCCCGCCAGCTCGATGCGCCCCGCGGTGATGGTCGACCGGGCCACCGTACGGGCCTGGTCGTTGTGGTTCTCGATCACCGTGGTGCCGCGGCTCGTCATCCTGCCCGGCACCCGGACCAGCGCTTCGCGGCCGCTGCCGAGCAGGCTGAGGCTCTGCAGGACGGTGTCGGCGCGACCCGTCTCGCCCGCGACCCGGCCGCACGCCATGGCCTTGTCCCACCGGGCGTGCGCGCCGATCCGGCCGTTGCCGAGGCGGAACGGTCCCGCCTTCGCGGCCAGGGTCGAGCGCTGGGCGCCCTTCGCGTTGGTCGGCGGCGCCTGCTGCAGCAGCGGCTTGGCGATCGCCGCGTCGGGGGCGCCGCCGAGCATCCGGGCGTACGCGGCCGACGCGACCTTCGAGGGCGCGATCATCGCCGTACGGGCCTCGCCGACCTCGACCTCGGAGAGCGACCCGCTCGTGGCCCTCGCCCGCTTGTTCGTGACCTGCCCGCCGTCACCCTGAGCGCCCGCCGCCCCCGAGTCGTCGTCCGCCCGTACGTCGTCGGCGCCCTTGGATCGGCGGTCGGCTCGCGAGTCACCGTCGGCAGACTCATCTTCGTCGGCCGGTTCCCCGCCCCCGGCGCCCCCGGTCAGGCCGCCCACCACGGCGCCACCCCGATCGGCCAGATCGCCCGCCAGCCCACTCCTGGCCGGCGGCACCCCATCGGCCCCCGACTTCGGCGCGAGCCCGAGATAGCCCAGCGCCCCCGTCGCGGTCATGCCGATGCCCTCACTCAGCGTGTCGCTGTCCGCGGGGTCGGGGATGACCGAGTCGTCGCCGCTCAGCACGCGTGCGCGCTCCTGAGTCTTCGGCCGCTCCCCGGCGGGCGCGTTGACCTCGAGCTTGTTGATCTTCAGCAGGTCAGCGCCGGACTGCGCCGCGAAGTTCTCGGCCCGTTCACAGGGCGTGGGCGCCGCGAGTGCGGGCTGCGGTGCGGTGAGGGCGCTCGCGAAACCGAGCGCGGCGACACTTGCGGCCAGCGACCTGGCGGGCGTCATGTGGCAGTTCCCTCCCTCAGATGGGCCGCGAACGAGCGGCGTCTACGGGTCTGCCCAACGAAGGTCGATTCGGGCGGTTGCGATACATCTATGCGACAACCCCGACGGGTAGCCCAAAACCGACATTTGTTACGGCGTTCTCGGCGTCGTAGGGTGGTGGCCATGGGCATGCTGTGCGCGGTCAGCTTCAACCGGTACGGCCGCCTCTACTACCTCGATCCGGGCGAGTTCACGCCCCAGGTCGGCGACCGTGTGCTCGTGCCCACGGATGACGGCCCCGAGGTGGCGGAGTGCGTCTGGGCGGCGCAGTGGGTGAGCGAGGACACGTCGGGCTTCCCGAAGGTGGCCGGGCTCGCCGATGACAACGATCTGCGGCGCGACGAGCTGCTGCGCAAGCGCAAGGCGGAGGCCAAGGTCGCCGCCAAAAAGCTGATCAAGGCGCACGAGCTGCCGATGAAGGTCGTCGCGGTCGACCACGTGCTCGACCAGACCGGCGCCGGCAGTGCCCGCACGACGATCTATTTCACCGCCCCGCACCGGGTCGATTTCCGTTCCCTCGTACGGGATCTTGGCGCGACCCTGCATTGCCGCGTGGAGCTCCGGCAGCTCTCGGCCCGCGACTCCGCTCGCGTGCAGGGCGGCATCGGCTCGTGCGGGCGTGACCTGTGCTGCGCGACGTTCCTGACCGATTTCGAGCCGGTCACCATCCGGATGGCCAAGGATCAGGACCTGCCGCTCAACCCCCTGCGCATCTCGGGTGCCTGCGGCCGCCTCATGTGCTGCCTCAAATATGAGCACCCGCTCTATCAGAAGTTCCAGGCCACGGCGCCCGCCATCGGCTCCCGCGTGACGACCCCCGAGGGCGACGGCCGGGTGGTGGCCCACAGCGTGCCCAAGGACGCCGTGGTGGTCCGCATGGACGCCGACGGTTCCCGCTGCTCGTGCAGCCGGGCCTCGGTCTGCGGCCCGCGTCAGTCACACGAGGAGCGCTACAGCTAACGGACCTCGATCGGCGCCTCGATGCGCCGGGGAGTCAGCGGTTCGGCGGGGTGCAGCCACGGCCCGTCGGCGGGTCCGTCGGGGTCAGGGGTCCACTTGCGACAGATCTTGTCGACGGCGATGGGGTGGATCGTCAGGCTGCCGTCCGTCGCGATGTGCATACGCAGGAAGCTCTTGTGGTCCTCGATGCCCTGACCGGCGAACAGCTCGTTGACGTTGACGCCGGCGTAGGACGCGAGCAGCAGATAGAGCGCCGTCAACTGGGTGGCGAGGAAGCCGATGACCGGGCCGTAGACGACCGCGGCGACCACGAGCGGGCCCGGCCACGCCCAGTCGTGGAACGGGAGCACCAGCCAGAGCCAGGTGCCGGCCGCGGCCAGTCCGATGTGGGCGAACGCGTGCAGCAGGCCGGCGATCCAATGTCGAGCGTGCCCGGGTTTGTCGGCCTTCGGGGGTTGGGCGAAGGCTACCGACCCCGCGATGATCAGCACCAGCATGACCGTCAGCGGAATGCTGAACAGCCGGGCGACGATGCTCGCGTTGCCGGCCGTCGCGCCCGCCATGGCCAGCATGGTCAGCACGTGGATGATGCCGAGCATCGTGACGAAACCGGGGTTACGCGTCGGGATCCGCCGGAAAGCGCCCCACCCGAGACTGCGCGAGGTCTTGGCGTCCGGATAGGACTGGCGGAACTCGTACGGCCGGCTGACGCTGCGACTGCGGGTGAGCGTGTCGGGCTGCGGGACGATCAGCTCGTCCGGCAGTTGCTGCGTGCCGACCAGATAGGCGCCGCCACCCCCACAGGTGATCAGCTCACGCCCGGGGTCGCTGTAGCGCGCGTAGTGATGCAGGTCGCCCGAGACGAGCACCCGCGTGGTCGCGCCCCGCGGGTCGAGAATCTTGCGGATGAAGTAGTCGATCGCGTCGTATTCCTCGGGACTGTCGACCGACTTGACCCACTTCGGCGACGGGGTCATCAGGATGACGCGATCCTCCGGGCCGACATGCCGGGCGGCCTGCTCGAAATACTGCAGCTGGGGATCGTCGATATACGCCCCGAACTGCTCGTCGATCGCGAACAGCCACCAGTTCGCGGGCAGCTTGACCGCGAAGTAGGACCGGCGCTGCTCGGTGCGCCACCCGCCGATGTGACCGTCCTTGCGGCGGGCGAAGAGCCGGATGAAGGCGGTGAGCCCGTCGTACCAGTCGTGGTTGCCCGGCAGCGCGAACAGGGTGGGCTGCGGCACCCCGGCCGGCGGCTCGGGCAGCGCGGCGCGATAGGGCCCCTTCATCCGGCTCTCGTAGCCGTCGCCGCTGGCCAGCGGATAGACCTGGTCGCCACCCATCAGCAGCAGGCGGCCCCGGGGCAGCGCGGCGCCGTCGACCTCGAGGCTCGGCTGGGCCAGCAGATAGGCCACCGAATACGTCGCGTCGAAGCCGTCGCCCAGGTCGGCCACATAGTCGAGCCAGAGCTCGCCGTCCTCGGTCTCCGAGTGGTCGAACCAGCCGCCGTCGAGGGCGTTCTGCAGCTCACGCTTGTCGAGATAGGCCCCGAACAGGGTCGCCAGCAGGGCGCGCAGCCCCGTGCTGAGCAGCAGCAGCGGGGCCAGCCAGCCGACCGGCCGCTGCGGCGTGAACCCGAGCTCACGGGGCTGCATGCTGCCGGGCCGGCGCGGCACGACCTGACCCGTCGGCAGCGGGGGAGGCTCAGGGTGATCGTCGGTCACGCGGGGAACACTAGTCCCGCCCCCCGACATTCGGACCCCGGCGTGGCGTCGAGGGCGGATACCGTACACTTGGTTCTCGTTGCCGCCTTAGCTCAGTCGGCTAGAGCGACGCACTCGTAATGCGTAGGTCGACGGTTCGATTCCGTCAGGCGGCTCCATGCGAAAGCCCAGGTCAGATGGCCTGGGCTTTTGCCATTCCCGGCGCTGGGCCAGGTCGCTCAGCGGCGGCTGTAGCGGCCGGGGCCGTCCGGGGTCTCGTCGTCGTTAATGCCGAGCAGTTCCGCCATCTCCTCGAGCGGCGGCTCCTCGTCGCGCCCGTTGGCTCGGTGGTCGGCGGGCGGGATCGCCTGCGTGACGTCGGCGGCCGGGCGGTCGGGGATCGGCTGGGTCTCGTCCACGTCGGCCATCGGCCGGTCCGCGATCGGCTCGGTGGGGTCGGCCGCCTCAGCCACCGTCCGATCCGCGATCGGCTCGGTGAGGTCGGCCGCCTCAGCCACCGTCCGAGCCGCGATCGGCTGGGTGACGTCGGGCGCGGAGTCGCCCCGGGCAGCGGGCGCGGCCTCGCCCAGGGCAGCGGGCGCGGTCTCACCCGGGGCAGCCGGAGCGGAAGGAGTGGTGGGCCTGGCGCGGCGGTCGTCGGGGCCGACGCGGCGGTTGTGGGTGGCCGTCAGGTCGGGGGCGCCGAAATCCGGCTCCGGGGGCAGGTCGGTCGAGGCCGGGGCCGGGTGGTTCGGCTCGGCCGCGCCCAGCAAGCCCGAGAGGCGTTCCTCGACCACGGTGGTGATGTCGTCGACCGGGCGAGCCGCGTCGAGCACCAGGTAGCGTTTCGGGTCGGCCGCGGCCAGGTCGAGGAAGGCGTAGCGGACCCGCTCGTGGAACGACCGGGATTCGCTTTCCAGGCGGTCGGTGCCCTCGCCGCGGGAGTCGACCCGGTTGAGGCCGACGCCGGGGTCGACGTCGAGCAGCACGACCAGGTCGGGCTTGAGGCCGCCGGTGGCCCATGACGACAGCCACGAGATCTCGGCCACCGGCAGGGTGCGGCCGGCGCCCTGATAGGCCAGCGACGAGTCGACGTAGCGGTCGCTGATCACCACCGCGCCGCGGGCCAGGGCCGGGCGGACGACGGTGGCCACGTGGTGGGCGCGGTCGGCCGCGTAGAGCAGGGCCTCGGACCGGGGCGACGGGGCCTCGCTCTTGTCGAGCACCAGCTGGCGGATGCGCGCCCCGACGTCGGTGGCGCCGGGCTCGCGGGTGACCACCACGTCGCGCCCCTCGGCCTGCAGGAGCGCCGCCAGCCGGGTGACCTGGGTCGACTTGCCCGCGCCCTCGCCGCCCTCGAAGACGACGAAGATGCCGCTGCGCACGAACTGCTCGTCGGGCGCGAGCGGGCGGCCGCGCAGCGAGCCCCACAGGTCGGCCAGCACGGGCACGCCGCGCTTGTCGTCCATCTGGCGGAACGAGCCGATGCCCACGAAGACGCCGACCGCGCCCGCGACCAGCAGCAGCACGCGGGTCGAGGAGACGTCGAAGTGCACGACGCCCAGGTCGACGCGCCGCGAGCTGCCCAGGCCGACGAGGAAACCGGAGAGCGTGATGGCCAGCAGCAGCACCATCCGCACGCCGATCTGGACGACGGCGAACACCCTGCCCCGTACGGCGTCGTCGACCTCGCCGTAGAGCAGCGTCGTGCCGGCCAGGAACGCCATGCCCGCGCCGGCGCCGACGAGCAGCGCGCCGACCAGGGCCATCGAGAGGTGGAAGGCGATGCCCAGGAACATCACCGAGCCGCTGGCCAGCACGATGCTCATGCCGAACCAGCGGCGGCGGGACAGCTCCTTGATGATCATGGGGCCGAGGCCGATGCCGACCGCCAGGCCCATGAAGATCGTGCCGAAGAGCAGGTAGAACGCCGCTTCACCGGCGCCCAGCGAGGTCGCGAACGTCTTGGCCGCGCCGATCACCACGCCGCCGGCCGCGAACGCGCCGAAGATGCCGAGCACCAGACCCCGTACGAGGGGGGTGGTCCCGATGTATTTCCAGCCGTCGAGGAATTGCCGGGTCATGCTCTGCTGCTGGGCGGCCTCCTGCCGTTCCGCGCTCTTGCCGCCGATCTCCTTGATGCCGAAGAAGACGGTGATCGCGGTGGCGAGCCGGGAGATCGCGTTGAGATAGAGGGCGATCTGCACGGGCTGGGCCCAGCCGGGCAGCGTGGCCCCGGATTGCTGGATGCCCGCGGTGAGGGCGGACAGCGCGAGCGCGGCCAGGATCGGCGTGATGCCGTACGTGGTGACCAGCGTGAGCTGGTTCGAGACCTCGATCCGCGACTTCGGGATGAGGTTGGGCACCGCGGCTTCCTTGGCCGGGATCCAGATCAGCGTGATCGTCTCGCCGACGAAGGTGGCGATGGTGGCCCAGAGCACGGTGACCCCGGGCGACCCGCCGAAGAGCGGGACGAGCGGGATCGAGCCGTAGAAGACGAACCGGATCAGGTCGGTGATGACCATCGTGTAGCGCCGGTCGAACCGGTCGGCGAACACGCCCGCGATCGGGCCCAGCAGCAGCGCGGGCAGCAGGCGGACGGCGATCGTGCCACCGAACGCGGCGCCCTGGCCGACGCTGCTCTCGAACTGGGCGGCGGCGAAGATGCCGGTGGCCAGCAGCCCGATCCAGTCGCCGAAGGAGGCGAGGCCGAGCACGAGCCAGAGGCGGCGGAAGGGCCGGATGCGAAGCACCGAGCGCAGCGCCGCCGCGCCGGACAAGTCGACCGGGCCGGATTCCCGCTTTTCGGTGTCGATGACCGTACCTCCCGTGATTACTGCAGGGTGCACTCTATCGGGCGGCTCGTAGCCGCCGGTTTACCCACGTTCGGGTATCGAATAAGTGAAGAGCTTTCGCATTGCTCGTGACGGCGATACGGTGCGGGCGTGATCGATGACCGCAAGGCCTTGCAGAAGCGGCTCGACCGGGCCACCGCCCACCTCGAGACGCCGGTCGCGGCAGTCGACCTGGCGGCCTTCGACGCCAACGCCGATCAATTGGCCGCGCGCGCCCAGGGCAAGCCGCTGCGCGTGGCGAGCAAGTCGGTTCGCTGCCGTACGCTGCTGGAACGCGTTCTCGCCCGCCCCGGCTGGCACGGCGTGATGGCGTACACGCTGCCCGAGGCGATCTGGCTCGTGCGCACCGGCCTGACCGACGACGTGCTGGTGGCCTACCCGACGGCCGACCGCACCGCGCTGCGCGAGCTGACCTCCGACGCCAAGCTGGCCGACGCCATCTCGATCATGGTGGACCACCCGTCCCACCTCGATCTGGTGGATCAGGTCACTCCGCCGGGCGACCGTCCCGCCGTACGGCTCTGTCTGGATCTCGACTCGTCGTGGCGCCCCGCGGCCGCCCTGCACGTCGGGGTGCGCCGCTCCCCCGTCCACTCGGCCGGTCAGGCGTCGGCCCTCGCGCGCCGCATCACCGCCCGCCCCGGCTTCAAGCTGGTCGGGATGATGTCGTACGAGGCCCAGATCGCCGGCCTGGGCGACCTGCCGCCGGGGCAGACCCTGCGGGGCCGCGCGATCCGCCTGATGCAGTCGCGCTCGTTCCCCGAGATCGTCCGCCGGCGGGGCGAGGCCGTGGCCGCCGTACGGGAGCACGCCGACCTGGAGTTCGTGAACGCGGGCGGCACCGGCAGCGTGGCCGCGACCGGGGCCGACCCGGCGGTGACCGAGGTCACGGCGGGTTCCGGCCTGTACGGACCGACGCTGTTCGACGCCTACTCGGCGTGGCGCCCGACCCCGGCCGCGTTCTTCGCGCTCAGCGTCGTCCGCCGCCCGGCCCCGCGGATCGCGACCGTGCTCGGCGGCGGCTGGATCGCGTCGGGACCGGCCGAGACGTCCCGGCAGCCGACGCCCTGGCTGCCCGCGGGCCTCAAGTTCAAGCCCGACGAGGGGCCCGGGGAGGTGCAGACCCCGCTGGTCGGGGCGGTGGCGGACACGCTACGGCCCGGCGATCGGGTCTGGTTCCGTCACGCCAAGGCCGGCGAGCTGTGCGAGCACGTCAACGAGCTTCAGCTGGTCGACGGCGAGTCAGCGACGCCGGCCCCGACGTACCGGGGGGAGGGTCATGCCTGGCTGGGCTGACCCTTCAGTTCGTGACGTGGCGGTGCAGGTATTCCCGGATCAGCGCCTTGGCCTCGGTCAGCACTGCCTCGTCGCCGCCTTGGTCGCGCCGGAAGGCCAGCTTGATCAGCGCGTCCGCGGCCTCGACCGAGATCTCCAGCGAGAACCGCATCCGTCCCCTGTCCATCAGCTGGAACTGGTCGACCAGCAGCTCGGCCAGGCGCTCGGCGATGACCGCGTTGTTGTCGCGTTCGACGTCGAGCAGGTGCACGTCGACCACGTCGCCGAAGTGCAGCGTGCGGAAGCCGGGCACCGAGCGGTGCATGTGGATGAAAATGTCGATCGCCGCGTCGACGCCGTCCCACCAGTGGGCGAACGTCTCGCTGCCGAACCGGTCGGACAAACCCTGCAGATACGCATCCATGTTGCGCATGGCCAGGGCCTGGACGATCGCCCTCTTGTCCGGGAAGAACTGGTAGACCGAGCCGATGGCGACCTCGGCGCGCTCGGCCAGAAGCGTCGTGGTCAGGCCCTCATAGCCGACCTCGTCCACGAGCTCGGCACAGGCGTCGAGCATGCGCTGGACCCGGGCAACGCTTCTGCCCTGCACCGGGACACGCCGCAGCGGCCCGGTGGTGACGGTTGGTGTCGACACGCGTCGCCACTCCCTCTCAGCAGTGATAATCGGAACGTTACTCGGATCAACGAGCGAGGCGCATCGACGGGACGCGCGGTGCGCCTGTCCGCTCGTACGGAGGACAAAGGCTGAATGACTACCCCCCGGAACGCCCGCAGTTGGATCAATTGGGGCGGCAACCAGCAGTCACTCGCTGTCGACGTCCTGACCCCTGGCACTGTTGACGAGGTCGTGAGCCACGTCAAGGAGGCGTCGGAAACCGGACGCCGGGTCAAGGTCGTCGGCAGCGGTCACTCGTTCACCGACATCGCGGTCGCCAACGACCAGCGGATGCTCATGCACCAGCTGACCGAGCTCGTCTCGGTCGACGGCCCGCTGGTGACGGTGCAGGCCGGCATGCCGCTCTGGAAGCTCAACGAGCTGCTGGCCAGGCACGGGCTGGCGATGCCGAACCTGGGCGACATCGACGCGCAGACGATCTCGGGGGCCATCTCCACCGGCACGCACGGCACGGGCGCGGATCACTGCACGCTGGCGACCTGCGTCGAGGCCGTGAAGCTGGTCACCGCCGCGGGCGAGGTTCTCGAGATCAGCAAGGGCGACGAGATCTTTCCCGCCGTACGGCTCGGGATCGGCGCCCTGGGCATCCTCGTCGAGGTGACGCTGCGTTGCGTGCCGGCGTTCACGCTGCTGGCCGACGAGCGCCCGATGGCCCTGACCGACGTGCTGGCCGGTCTCGACGAGTGGATCCCGGCCAACGAGCACGTCGAGTTCTACTGGTATCCGTACACCGACCGGGCGCAGCTCAAGCGGAACAACAAGGTGGCCGAGAACGACCGCCCGCTGTCCGGCTTCCGGGGCTGGATGGACGACGAGTTCCTGGCCAACACGCTCTGGCAGGGCGTCTGCAAGCTGGGCCGGCGGGTTCCGGCCGTGGTGCCCACGGTGCAGTCGATCGCCGCGCGGGCGCTCACGGCCCGCACGTACACCGAGCGCTCGGACCGGGTCTTCTGCACGCCGCGGCGGGTGCACTTCACCGAGATGGAGTACGAGATCCCGCGCGCGGCGCTGCCCGAGGTGCTCGACGCGCTGCCGCGGATCATCGACGGGCTGCCGTTCAAGATCCAGTTCCCGGTCGAGGTGCGGTTCACCGGCCCTGACGACGTGTGGCTGTCCCACGGCTACGGCCGCGAGTCGGCCTACGTCGCCGTGCACCAGTTCACCGGCGCGCCTTACGAGCCCTACTTCAAGGCGTTCGAGGCCGTCTGCCAGCCCCTCGGCGGACGCCCGCACTGGGGCAAACTGCACTACCGTACGGCGGCGGATCTGCGCCCGGCCTATCCGAAGTTCGACGACTTCGTGGCCGTACGCGACCGGCTCGACCCGGCCCGGGTCTTCACCAACGACTACCTGGACCGGGTGCTCGGCGCCTGACTACTCGGACGTGGCCGCGGCCTTGGCCGGCGCCGTCTTCTTGGCCGGCGCCGCCTTCTTCGCGGCGGCGGTCTTCTTGGCCGGCGCGGCCTTCTTGGCGGCCGTCTTCTTCGCGGGAGCCTTCTTCGCCGCCGCCTTCTTGGCCGGCGCGTCGGAGGCTGCCGCCTTGGCGGGCGCCTTCTTGGCCGCGCGCTTCTTCGGCGCCGGGCCCTTGGCCCGCTTCTCGGCCAGCATCTCCGACGCCTGCTCGATCGTCAGGTTCTCGGGGGTCTGCTCGCCGCGCAGCGACGCGTTGTATTCGCCGTCGGTCACGTACGGCCCGAACCGGCCGTCCTTGATGACCATCGGCTTCTCGGTCACCGGGTCGGGACCCATCTCGCGCAGCGGCGGCTTGGCCGCGCCCCGGCCGCGGGTCTTCGGGGCCGCCAGCAGCGCCAGCGCCTCGTCGAGGGTGACCGTGAACAGCTGATCCTCCGACGCCAGCGAGCGCGAGTCGGTGCCCCGCTGCACGTACGGGCCGAAGCGGCCGTTCTTGGCGATGATCTCGTTGCCCTCGGGGTCCTTGCCGACCACCCGGGGCAGGCTGAGCAGCTGCAGCGCCTGGTCGAGAGTGAGCGTCTCGGGCGTCTGCGACCGGAACAGCGACCCGCGCCGCTCGCCGCTCTGCACGTACGCCCCGAAGCGGCCCGACTTGATCAGCACGGGCTCGTTGGTCTGCGGGTCGTCGCCCAGGCTGCGCTCGCCGCCCCCGCCGAGGAAGAGCTCCTTGACCTTCTCGAGGTTGAGCTCGTCGGGCGCGACCCCCTCGGGGATCGAGACCCGGTTGGCCTTGTCGTTCGCCTGTTCCTCGGTCGCGCCGGGCACCTGACGCTGCAGGTAGGGCCCGAACCGGCCGACCCGCACCACGATGTGGCGGCCCTCCTCGTCGTCGAAGAGGGGGATCGAGTTGATCAGGCGGGCGTCGATCGCGCTGAGGTTCTCGGTGACCATCTTGCGCAGGCCGCCGGCCTTGGCGATCTCGTCGTCGGCGCCGGGGGTCTGGCTGCCGAAATAGAAGGAGGTCAGGAAGTCGAGGGAGGCGTGGTCGCCGCCCGCGATGCCGTCGAGGTCGTTCTCCATCGCGGCCGTGAAGCCGTAGTCGACCAGGCGCGGGTAGTGCTGCTCCATGAGGTTGACCACGGCGAACGCGATGAACGTGGGGATCAGCGCCTGGCCGCGCTTCTCCACGTAGCCGCGGTCCTGGATCGTCTGCATGATCGACGCGTAAGTGGAGGGGCGGCCGATGCCGAGCTCCTCCATCGCCTTGACCAGCGACGCCTCGGTGTAGCGGGCGGGCGGGCTGGTGTGGTGGCCCGCGGCGGTCAGCTCGTCGGCGTCGAGCGGCTGGTCCTTGGCGAGGTTGGGCAGGCGGCGCTCGGCGTCCTCGGCCTCCGCGTTCTCGTCGTCGGACGACTCGACATACGCCTTCAGGAAGCCCGGCTCGGTGATCGTCTTACCGGTGGCGCCGAAGTCGGCCTCCTCCTGCGCCGTGGAGACGGCCCGGATGCGCACCGAGATCGAGTTGCCGACCGCGTCGGTCATCTGCGACGCGACCGTGCGGCGCCAGATCAGCTCGTAGAGCCGGAACCCGTCGCCCGAGAGCTCCCCGGCCAGCTCGGCGGGGGTGCGGAAGGTGTCACCGGCGGGCCGGATGGCCTCGTGAGCCTCCTGCGCGTTCTTGACCTTGCCCTTGTAGTGGCGGGGCTCCGGCGGAACGCTGCGCTCGCCGTAGAGCTCGGCGATCTGCCGGCGGGCGGCCGCGATGGCCGTCTCCGACAGGTTGACCGAGTCGGTACGCATATAAGTGATGTAGCCCTCTTCGTACAGCCGTTGGGCCGTGCGCATCGCCTGGGCCGACGACATGCGCAGCTTGCGGGCGGCCTCCTGCTGCAGCGTCGAGGTGATGAAGGGCGGGTAGGGCCGGCGCCGATACGGCTTCTCCTCGACCCGGGTGACCGTGAACTCCTGGCCCTCGAGCCGGGCCGCCAGCCCCCGGGCGCCGGCCTCGTCGAGCTGCGTGACGGCCGCGCCGGGCTTGAGACGGCCGGTCGTGGGCTCGAAGTCCTTGCCGGTGGCGATCCGGTCGCCGTTGAGCGCGATCAGCGTGGCGCCGAACTGGCGCGGACCCTCGACCTGGCCCCGGACGGCGAGCAGGGCGTTGATGTCCCAATACTCGGCGGTGCGGAACGCCATGCGCTGACGCTCGCGCTCGACCACGATGCGGGTCGCCACGGACTGGACGCGGCCCGCCGAGAGCTTCGGCATGACCTTCTTCCAAAGCACCGGGCTGACCTCGTAGCCGTAGAGGCGGTCGAGGATGCGGCGGGCCTCCTGCGCGTCGACGAGGTTTTTGTCGATCTGGCGCGGGTTGGCCACGGCGGCCTGGATCGCGGGCCGGGTGATCTCGTGGAAGACCATCCGGTGCACGGGCACCTTGGGGTTGATCGTCTCGAGGAGGTGCCACGCGATGGCCTCGCCCTCGCGGTCCTCATCGGTGGCGAGGAAGATCTCGTCGACCTCTTTGGCCAGCTTCTTCAGCTTGGCGATCTGCTGCTTGCGATCGGCCGAGATCACATAGAGCGGGTGGAAGCCGTTGTCGACGTCGACGCCCAGCCGTGCCCACGACTCACCCTTGTACTGTTCGGGCACCTCGTCGGCGTTCTTGGGCAGATCCCGGACATGGCCGATGGAGGCCTCGACCAGATAGTCGGGGCCCAGATAACCGGCGATCGTCTTGGCCTTCGACGGGGACTCGACGATGACCAGACGGGTCGTCCTGGTGTCACTCGGCACGGCACTCCCAAACTTCGACACTTTCGCGTTCCGCCATGTGGACATGGCCGAACACAGACTTTCAACGTAACGCGCCGGATGAGTCAACATTCCCCGGCAAGCCCGGAGTCGGATGGTAACGGTCCGGCCACCGTATGCCTCCGACGGCGACACCGTACACCGGGAACATGCTGTCGTGTCGCACACAATCCAGGAAGATCACGCAGCCGCGCCACCGGGCCAGAGTCGTTCGGGGGCCGCCGCGGGCCGTTCGCCGACCAGCTCGGCCAGGCGCTTGACCCGCCTTTTCCCGGAGATCAGATAGCGTCGCCCGTCGTCGCTGACGCGCCCGGCCAGACCGGCCCGGACCAGCGCGGCATCGATCTCCGTGACGTCCTTGGCCGGGTCGAGACCGAGCGCGTAGCCACCCGGGACGGGCTCGCCGGCCGCGGCCACCCAGAGACGCAGGCGAGGGCCGCTGAGGAAAAGCTGTGAAGCGGCCTGGGGCCAGGCTTGGGCCAGACCGTTCAACCTTCGGGAGTACGCCGTGAGAACCTCGAACCGGGGGGCCGCCGGCTCGGGTTCCGGCTGTGCCTCGGGCGCGAGTTTTGCCTCGTCAGCGCCGTCCTGCGACTCGCCCGAGTCGCCTGGGGTCGCGCTCGCGTCGCCCGTGACTTCGCCCACGTGGGCCGCTTCGACCGCCCGCAATTTTGTGGACTTTTTCGGTTTGTCGGCATCTGCCGGAACTTCGGCCGTGGTGCCGCCGCGCGGATCAGCGTCGGCACCGAGCTCGGGAATCGAGTCGTCCTCGAACGGCGCGTACACGACGTCTCGTACATCTGTCTCTTCATGGTCTTGATCTTGAATAGGGCGCCAGTTGACCACCAGGCCCCGGATGACGAGCTCGGCCACCAGCACATGCACCCGCCAGGCGGCGTCGACCGGCACCAGCACCCGGGCCGTCCCGCCCATCCGCCCGAGCACCCCGGGCCCGGCCAGCAGCCCGGCGAGGTCGGCGGGCGACGGCTCGGTGGTCTCGGCGCCGAAGAACGGCAGCTGACGGCCGGCCTCGGGCGACGGCGGGTCGGCGCGGGGCGAAGCAGGGCGCTTGGCAGCCGGAACCGGCGCGGGCAGCACCTCGCGCGGGATAAGCGGCCACCCCGTCTCGGTCATCTCACCGGCACTCGGGCACTTCGTCGAAGGCGGCCTTGAGCTCGCTGGAGCTCAGCTTGCTGGTGTCGAGGCCGCTCGCCTGATAGTCGCTCTGCAGCTGCTGCACGACCTGGGTGACCTGCTGATAGAAGGTCTGGGCGGGCGCCGTCGGCAGCCCCTCGATGCCGCTCCTGGCCCTCGAGTAGGCGTCGCGTGTGGCGGCCAGCGAACCGGTGAAGCCGTCGGCGATCCGCTCGCCGTCGTCGACGTCGGGCACCCCGGCCTTGACCACCCCGGCCCGCGCCTTCTCGCTGGCGTCGGCCGCCCCGCCGAACAGGCGCATCAGATTTTCCTTGGCCTGACTGGGCGTGGTGGCGGTGTCCATCTGCTGCTGGGTGCGTGACGTGAGGGAGCCGATCTCGCTGCGCCACGGCTCGAGAGTGGTGCACACCGAGGCCGCCCAGGCGCGGGCGCTGTGCGACCCGGAACAGGCGGCGAGGGATGCGACGAGCGCGAGAACGACAAGTGGAACGAGGGGTCGGGCCGGGCGCATGGGAAGCAGCGTACGGGCAACGTCCGACAACCTCATCTATGGTGCGGGGCACCCGGCTCAGCCGGGTGCCCCGCATCGGGATCAATCAGCCTCAGGCGGTGACCTTGGCGGTCGGCGTCGAGCTGCTTGTCGGGGTGTCGTCACCCATCGAGATGGGCTTGCGCTTGCTCCACACCACCGCGCCCGCGATGATCAACGCCGCCACGACCGCAATCGAGATGCGCAGCGGGTTGTTCTGGTCGTTGCCGATGCTCCAGGCCACGACGGCCGGGGCGATCAGCAGCGAGACCAGGTTCATCACCTTGATCAGCGGGTTGATGGCCGGGCCCGCGGTGTCCTTGAACGGGTCGCCCACGGTGTCACCGATGATCGTCGCCTCGTGCGACTCGGAGCCCTTGCCGCCGAAGTTGCCGTCCTCGACCAGCTTCTTGGCGTTGTCCCAGGCCCCACCGGAGTTGGACAGGAAGACCGCCATCAGCGTGCCCGTGCCGATCGCACCGGCCAGGTAGGACGCGAGCGCGCCCGCGCCGAGGCCGAAGCCGACGGCGATCGGCGCCATGATCGCCAGCAGGCCCGGGGTGAGCAGCTCGCGCTGCGCGTCCCGGGTGCAGATGTCGACCACGCGGCCGTACTCGGGCCGCTGGGTGCGGTCCATGATGCCCGGGAACTCGCGGAACTGGCGGCGGACCTCCATGACGACCGCGCCCGCCGAGCGGGACACGGCGTTGATGGCCAGGCCGGAGAAGAGGAACACAACGGCCGCGCCGACCAGCAGGCCGACGAGGTTGCGCGGGTTCGCGATGTTGAGCAGGCCCAGGATCTCGTTGCCGACCTGGCCGGCGTCGATGCCGGCGTCGGCCAGCGAGGTGGCCAGGCTGTTGGTGTACGAGCCGAACAGCGCCGTCGCGGCGAGCACGGCCGTCGCGATCGCGATGCCCTTGGTGATCGCCTTGGTGGTGTTGCCGACCGCGTCGAGCTCGGTCAGGATCTGCGCGCCCTTCTCGTCGACGTCGCCGGACATCTCGGCGATGCCCTGCGCGTTGTCCGAGATCGGGCCGAAGGTGTCCATGGCGACGATGACGCCGACCGTGGTCAGCAGGCCGGTGCCGGCGAGCGCGACGGCGAACAGCGACAGGGTGAGCGACGAGCCACCCAGCAGGAACGCGCCGAACACACCGGCGCCGAGCAGCAGCGCCGAGTAGACCGCGGACTCGAGGCCGACGCTGATGCCGGCCAGCACGACGGTGGCCGCACCGGTCTGCGACGACTTGCCGATGTCCTGCACCGGGCGGCGGTTGGTCTCGGTGAAGTAGCCGGTCAGCGCCTGGATGGCGGCGGCCAGCACGATGCCGATGACGACCGCGCCGACCGCGAGCCAGCGCGGGTCCTGCCCGCTGGCCAGGATGTCGGCCGAGATGCCCTCGTCCTCGAAGCCCGCGAACGACGACGGCAGGTAGACGAAGCTGACCACCGCGACGGCGACTGCGGCGACGGCCGCGGAGATGTAGAACGCCCGGTTGATGGCGGTGAGGCCGTTCCGGTCGCTCGGCCGCAGCCGGGTGATGAAGACGCCCAGGATGGCGATGACGACGCCGACCGTCGACACGATCAGCGGGAAGATCAGGCCGTCCTGACCGAACGCGGCCGAGCCCAGGATCAGCGCGGCGACCAGGGTCACGGCGTACGACTCGAACAGGTCGGCCGCCATGCCGGCGCAGTCACCGACGTTGTCGCCCACGTTGTCGGCGATCGTCGCGGCGTTGCGCGGGTCGTCCTCGGGGATGCCCTGTTCGACCTTGCCGACCAGGTCGGCGCCGACGTCCGCGGCCTTGGTGAAGATGCCGCCGCCGACCCGCATGAACATGGCGAGCAGCGCGGCGCCGAAGCCGAAGCCCTCGAGCACGGTCGGGGCGTCGCCGCGGAAGATCAGCACGACGAGCGCGCCGCCGAACAGGCCCAGGCCGACGGTGAGGAAGCCGACCACACCACCGGTGCGGAAGGCGATGCCCATCGCCGTCTCGCGGCCACCGTTCTCGCCCGCCGCCGCGGCCACCCGCAGGTTGGCCCGCGTCGCCAGCGCCATGCCGGCGCCGCCGATGAACGAGCTGAACACGGCGCCGACGATGAAGAACAGCGACCGTCCGATCTTGACCCAGACCTCGTTGTCGGTGTCGTGCACCGGCAGGAGGAAGAGCAGGACGACCGCGATCACCACGAAGATGGCGAGGGTCTTGAACTGGCGGAACAGGTAGGCCGACGCGCCCTCTTGGACGGCCCCGGCGATCTCCTGCATGTTCTTGGTGCCCCGGCCGGCCTTGAGAACCGACTGGACGAACATCGCCGCGAAGCCCAGCGCGATGAGCGCGAAGACCAGGGCGACGATGACAAACGTGACGTTAGAACCACTTAATGAGGTCCCGGACATCAATGTCCTCCTGTACACCGACCGCGCCCGGTTTCGGCGGACGAGACCGCACGGGCGCATCCCCTTGCGAGGGGAAACGACAACTGGGTCCCGCGGCCGCGGGACCAGGAGCAGTAGCTGATAACTCGCGTACTGTATCGGCCGATGGTGGTGCTGGTCACACCTGAGTTCAGCCGTGTCGTGGTGATGTTTGCCGCTGTGTTAGCAGGCGGATGTCGGGGTATCAACGAGGGTTGATATCGTCGCGGATTTGTCCAGTTTGTTTTAAGACCGGTTCAGCGCCGCCGGACCGGCCAGACCATCCGGACCTCCGTGCCCGGGCCGTCGTCAACCGGGCGTACCTGCAGGTCGTCGACAAATCCGGCCAGCAGCGCGAAACCCACGCCGGTGGTGAGCGCCTCGTCGGTCAGCGACTCGTCGGCCAGCTCGTCGGGCGGCAACTTGGTCAGCCCGACGCTCGCCTCGATCGGGGCGTGGTCGATGACCCGTACGGAGTAGGAATCCGAATCAGACATTTCGACGGTCACCAGATCGGGCAGACCGTACTGATTGTGCAAGGCGACGGCGCGCGTGCAGGCCTCACCGATCGCCAGCCGGACCTCGTCCAGCAGCTCTTCGGCGACCCCGGCACGCCGGGCCACCGCAACGCCGACCAGCCGTGCAGTCCGAACGTGCACGGGGGCGGGAGAGAAGGACAGCCGAACTGTCGCCATCACGAAGTCGCGCTGCCGTCGCTGTCTGCGGTGGCCGCCTCGATCGTGGGGAAGATCGGGAAGACCTGATCGAGCGCCGTGATCCGGAAGATCTTGAGCAGGGC
Source organism: Paractinoplanes lichenicola (assembly GCF_016785085.1). Classification (GTDB taxonomy): domain Bacteria; phylum Actinomycetota; class Actinomycetes; order Mycobacteriales; family Micromonosporaceae; genus Actinoplanes; species Actinoplanes lichenicola. The sequence continues at coordinate 156,009 of NZ_JAENHO010000016.1, read as the reverse complement.
CTCCTTGGAGCACACGAGGCTGAACCGCCCGTTCGCCACCCGCAGCCGCTTCATCGCGCCGACCAGCACGCCGAGGCCGGTGGAGTCGAGGAACTCCACGCCGCCGAGGTCGACGACGACGCTGCGGACCCCGGAATCGACCAGCTCCACGAGGCGCTCACGCAGCCTCGGAGCCGTGTAGACGTCGACCTCGCCGCCAACCTCGAGCACCGTGTGCTCGGCGACGGTCCTGGTCGCAAGGGACAGCTCCATCGCTCCTCCTCCCTGCGGGGGCACGCTGATTGACGGCCGATCTCCCCAGCGAATCTAACCATCGACCGGCAATCGGCCGACGTCCGGCTCCACCGTCGTACCCGTTTGAGGTTCCCGCCATTCGGGTGTCACAGTGGCCGGCGTGACGTCGACCGCCTACGGCCCCGCCGAACTGCTGCAGCGGCTGCGGGCCCGCACCCCGGCGGCCGACTCCCCCATCACCCATATCGAGGAGATTCCCGCCCGTACGGGGAAAACCGCTCCCTGGCCCGAGTGGGCCGCCCCGGAGGTGGTCGCCGCCCTGACCGCGCACGGCATCGCCCAGCCGTGGGAGCACCAGGCCACCGCGGCGTCGCTGGCCGCCGAGGGCACCCACGTCGTCGTGGCGACCGGCACCGCGTCGGGCAAGTCGCTGGCGTATCAGCTCCCGATGCTCACCCGGCTCGCCGTCGACCCGCGTGCGACGGCGCTCTACCTCTCGCCGACCAAGGCGCTCGCGGCCGACCAGCTGCGCGCGGTGACCAAGCTCGGCATCGACGGGGTGCGCCCGGCCACGTACGACGGTGACACCTCCCGCGAGGAGCGCGAGTGGATCCGGCAGCACTCCCGGCTGATCCTCACCAATCCCGACATGCTGCACCACGGCCTGCTGCCCGGCCACGCGCGCTGGGCGACCTTCCTGCGCCGCCTGACGTACGTGGTGATCGACGAGTGCCACGCCTATCGCGGGGTGTTCGGCTCGCACGTCTCGCACGTGGTGCGCCGGCTGCGACGACTGGCCGCGCGCTACGGCGGCTCGCCCACGTTCGTGCTCGCCTCGGCCACGTCCGGTGATCCCGCTGATGCCGCGTCGCGCCTGATCGGCCTGCCCGTGACCGCGGTGACCGAGGACTCGTCGCCGCGCGGGGCGACCACGTTCGCGCTGTGGGAGCCGCCCCTGCTTCCGCCCGAGGAGCCAGACCTTCCCCCCGTACGCCGGTCCGCCCTGAGCGAGACGTCCGACCTGCTCACCGACGCCGTCGTGGCGGGCACGCGCACCCTGGCGTTCATCCGCTCGCGCCGCGGGGCCGAGGTGGTCGCGACGATGACCCGGCGCTCGCTCGACGAGGCGGTGCCGGGCCTGGGCGGTCGCGTGGCGGCGTATCGGGCGGGCTACCTGAAGGAGGACCGCCGCAAGATCGAGCGTGCCCTGCTCTCGGGCGAGTTGCTCGCGCTGGCCTCGACCAACGCGCTCGAGCTGGGCGTCGACCTGGTCGGGCTGGACGCGGTGCTGATCTGCGGCTACCCCGGCACCCGGGCGTCGCTCTGGCAGCAGGCCGGGCGGGCCGGTCGCGACGGCGGCTCGGCGCTGGCGGTGCTGATCGCGCGGGACGACCCGCTCGACACCTACCTCGTGCACCACCCGTCGGCGCTGTTCGGCCGCCCGGTCGAGATGACGGTGCTGGATCCGGCCAACCCGTACGTGCTGGGTCCGCAGCTGTGTTGCGCCGCGTCCGAGATGCCGTTGACCGCGGCCGACATGTCCCTTTTCGGACCGGCTGCTCTGCCTGCGGTCGAGGGGTTGACCGCCTCGGGTGCGCTGCGGAAGCGGCCGTCGGGCTGGTATTGGACGCGTCCCGGCCGCCCCGACGTCGACCTGCGCGGCGCGGGCGGCGCCCCGGTCTCGATCGTCGAGGCGTCGACGGGCCGCCTGCTGGGCACGGTCGACCAGACGTCCTCACACGTCATGCTGCACACCGGCGCGGCCTACCTGCACCAGGGCGTGACCTACCTGGTGGACAACCTCGACCTGGACGACGCGATCGCGCTGGTGCACCACGAGGAGCCCGACTGGACGACCCAGGCCCGCGACGTGACCGACGTCGAGGTGCTGGGCATCCGCGAACACATCAGCGCGGGCCCGGTCGGCCTGTTCCTCGGTGACGTCGAGGTGACCAGCCAGGTCGTCTCATATCAACGCCGCCGCATCACGACCGGCGAGGTGATCGACACCCGGCCCCTCGACCTGCCGGTGCGCGACCTGCGGACGGTGGCCGTTTGGTTCACGATCTCACCCCAGGCCCTCGACCGCGCCGGCGTCGAACCGCCCGACGTCCCCGGCGCCCTGCACGCCGCCGAACACGCCGCGATCGGCCTGCTGCCGCTGATGGCCACCTGCGACCGCTGGGACATCGGCGGCCTGTCCACGGCCAACCACGTCGACACCGAGGCCCCGACGGTCTTCGTCTACGACGGGCACCCCGGCGGCGCCGGTTTCGCCGAACGCGCCTACGCCGTGGCCGCCGACTGGCTCGCGGCCACCCGGGAAGCCATCGCCGCCTGCACGTGCGACTCCGGCTGCCCGGCGTGCGTCCAGTCCCCCAAGTGCGGCAACGGCAACAACCCCCTGCACAAACTAGGCGCCGTCCAGGTCCTCGACACCGTGCTGACCGCCCTGGCCGATCAGTCCGGCAGGGCGTAGACCGGGCCTGCTCGGGCCGTGGCCACCGCTTGTCCGCCCAGGCCGAAGGCGACGCGGACCTCGACCTCGGCCCGGACGACGATCTCCAGGCCCTCGACCACGCACGACGTCATGCGGCCGCCGTTGGCCGTCACGAACCGGGCGGCTCGGGGGCACGCTGTCTCGGGGCCGAAGATCGCCTGGGTGCCGCCGGCCAGCGCGCCCAGATCGGCGGCCGTGCGGGCCTGGTGGCGACCGACCCGAGCCGCGCCCACGCTCGCGCCGAAGACGCCCGCCGTGACCAACACCAGGCCGATCGCCAGGACGAGGACGGTGGCCGCCCCGCGGTCCCTCACAGCACCGGCTCCGGCTCGCGGGCGGCCGTCGCCGAGCCCTCGACGGTGATCGCGGGCAGTTGGGCGCCCAGCACCCGGAAGTGCGCCCGCACGTGGACCGTCACGATCTCGCCGTCGCCGCCCAGCTCGACCGCCGCGCCCGGCGGGGCCACCCGGGCGCCCGCCGCGGCCCCCGACTCGCCGCGGGCCTCGGCCAGGGCCGCCTCGCGGGCGGCGTCCAGGCATTGGCCCTTGGCGGCCACGGCCGACACCATGGCCAAGCCCGCCAGGAGCAGCAGCATCAACGCCGGCAGCCCGGCCGCGAGCTCGGCCGTGAACGCTCCCCGGTCGCACCGCGAGACCGCGAACGCTCCCCGGTCGCACCGCGAGGCCGTGAACGCTCCCCAGTCGCGCCACGAGACCGGGGACGCTCCCCAGACGCGCCGCGAGGCCAGGGACGCTCCCCGGTCGCGGCCGGGCCGCCGGCGCCGGATCACTTCAGCGCCCGGCCGATGATGCCGGTCAGGGCGGCCATCACGGCCGTTCCCGTCAGGACCTTGTAGAGGATGCCGGCGAACGCGACCGCCGCCAGTGTGCCGACGGCGTATTCGGCTGTGTTCATGCCGGCGTCCGCCGCCTCGGCCCGCAGCCGCGCGAAGTTCGCGATCAGTTTGCGCACGTGGTTCTCCTTCAGTTGTGGTGAGCGACCGGCCCGCGGCCGGTCCGGTGGTCCCGGGGTCAGAGCACGTCCCCGAGGACCGCGATGAGCACCGGGACGAGCCCGGCGAGCAGGAAGGCGGGCAGGAAGCACAGCCCGAGCGGCAGCACGATCAGCACGGCGGCCCGCTGCGCGGCCGCCTCGACGGCCACCGACCGGTCGGCCCGCAGGTCGTCGGCGAGCCCGCCCAGCGCCTTGGCCAGGGCGCCGCCGCTGGCGCTGGTGCGCACCGCCGCCGCGACCAGCCGGTCGGCGCCCGGCACCCCGTCGAGGTGCCCCCACGCCTCGGCCGGGGCCGCGCCCAGCGCCAGCGATCGGGCCGTGCGGCACAGCCGGGTGCCGAGCGGCCCGTCGAGGGCGTCGGCCACCGCGGCGGCCGCCCCGTCGACCGGCGCGCCCGCCCGCAGCGCGGCCGCCAGCAGGTCGGCCCCGAGCGGCAGGTCGGCCGCGGCGGCCCGGCGCTCCTGCCGGACCCGGGCCGGTTCGCGCCGCCGCAGGAACCGCTCGGCGCCCACCCCGGCGGCGACGCCCGGGAGCACTCCCCACCAGGTGCCGAGGTAGCCCGTGACGGCCAACCCGGCCAGGACCGCCAGCAGGATCCTCAATCGCCGTGCGTTCGCGGCCGGCGCCGACCGCGGGACCGGGCGCAGGAAGGCCAGCCGCCGACGACGAACCGCGGGGGTGATGACCAAGGCGAGGGCCGCCCCCACAAGCAGCAGGGCGGTCATCGGGTCACCCCGACGAAAAGCCGTCGCGACCGGAACAGGGCGGTCATCGGGTCACCCCGCCGACGAGACGCTCCGACCAGAGCAGGCCGCCGGCTTGCAAGCCCACCGCGACCAGCCCGCAGGCCGCACCGAGCGGGGTGTGCAGCAGCACCCGCAGCGGGTCGGCGCCCATGGCCGCGCCGAGCCCGAGCCCCGCCACCGGCAGACAAGCCAGCAGCATGGCCGTGGCGTGGGCGCCGGCCGCCTGGGCCTTGGCCGACGCGCCGGCCCGGTCGGCCGCGCGCGCGTCGGCCTCGATCCGTTCGACCAGGTCGGCCGCGGGGGCGCCGGTCCGCTCGGCGAGACGCCACACCGAGCCCGTCAGCCGCCGCAGCCGATCGCCGCTGCCGGGGCTGCTCGCGGGTGGCAGCCCCGCTCGCAGATCGGCCGCCAACGCCGCCAGTGCGTCAAGCGCCGCCGCCCGCTCAGCCGCCTCTCGCCGCCGCCGGGCGCGCCGGATCAGGGCCCGCCCCGCGAGCGCCGCATAGGCCCCGGCCATCACCGCCCCGGCCGGGCCACCCGCGAGCAGCCCCGTCACCACCGCGACCGTCACCCCACCGGCCACCGCCTGCCGCGGCGACCGCCCGGCCGTGACGGCGATCCGACGCACGATGGCCACAAAGGACAGCCGGGGCAGTCGCACCCGCCCGTTCGGCAGCACGACGACGAGCGCCCCGGCCACGAGCAGCAGCGGCCCCCAGTTCATGGCGCCACCACCGGCGGCGTGAGCACCGCGGGCACGGCCGCCCCGCGTACGGCCAGCATGCGGGCCAGCGCCCCCGAACCGGGCCCGGCGCCGCGCAGCCGCTGCCAGGCCGGCACCACGGTGGCCAGCCGTTGCTCCCCCGAGGGCAGCAGCACGCTCACCGATTCGAGCACGCGGCCCCGATCCGTACGCCGGACCTGCAGCACCACCTGCAGCGCCGCCACCACCTGGGCGTGCAGGGCGGCCCGGGGCAGCCCGCCGAGCAGCCCGAGCGCCTCGAGCCGGGCCGGCACGTCGCCCGGCGTGTTCGCGTGCAGCGTCCCCGCCCCGCCGTCGTGCCCGGTGTTGAGCGCGCCGAGCAGGTCGACGATCTCGGCCCCGCGACACTCCCCCACGACCAGCCGGTCGGGACGCATCCGCAGCGCCTGCCGCACCAGGTCGGTCAGCCCGATCGCGCCCGCCCCCTCGACGTTCGCCGTGCGGGCCTGCAGGGCGACCACGTGCGGATGCAGGGGCCGCAGCTCGGCGGCGTCCTCCACGAGCACGATCCGCTCGGTCGGCGGCACCATGCCCAGCAGCGTGGCCAGCAGCGTCGTCTTGCCGCTGCCGGTGCCGCCGACGACCAGATAGGCCAGCCGGGCCGCGACGATCGCCTCGAGCACCGGGGCCACGGTCGGCGGGACGGTGCCGTGCTCGACCAGGTCGCTCAGGCGGAACGGCCGCTGGCGGAAGGTGCGCAGCGACAGACAGGGCCCGTCGGCCGCCACCGGGGGCAGCACGGCGTGCAGCCGGGTGCCGTCGGGCAGGCGGGCGTCGGCGTAGGGCTGGCCGTCGTCGAGCCGCCGTCCGCAGGCGGCCGCGAGCCGCTGGGCCAACCGGCGCACCTCCTCGAGGGAGCCCAGCACGATCGGCGCTCGTTGCAGGCCCACGCCCCGGTCGACCCACACGGCCAGACCGTTCACCAGCACGTCGGTCACCTGTGGATCGGCCAGCAGCGGGGCCAGCGGACCGGCCCCGACCAGCTGGTCGTGCACCCGGTCGGCCAGGCGCAGCACGGCCGTGTCGCCCAGGGCCGCCGCGTCGGACTCGCTGCGCACGGCGTGCACCACGGCCGCGGGCGTCGCCTCCCCGCCGTCGACGGCGAACCGGTGCCGCACCCGGTCGGCCACCGCCGGCGCCGAGGCCGCGAGCCGGCTGCCCAGCCCCGCGTACGCCGTCACGCCGCCACCCCCGCCGTGTCGCCCAGCAGGTCGGCGAGCAGGTGCCGGCACAGGTCGGCCAGCGGCCCCTTGCCCTCGGCGGCCGGCGCGACCCCCCGCTCGACGCCTTGGCTGATCGCCGGCTCGGGCCGCAGCGTGCCGATCAGCGGCAGGCCGAGCGCGGCCGAGATCTCCCGCGGCTTGAGCTTGCCCGGGGACGGCCCCCGCACCACCAGCGCCAGCTCGCGGCGGTGGGCCTGCACCATGCGCGCGATCCGGGCCGCGGCCGCCGATGCGCGCACCTCGGCCGGCACGATCAGCACCGCCTGGTCGGCGCATTCGAGCGCCAGCACCCCGGCGTCGTCGAGCCGGCGCGGCAGGTCGACCACGATCACGTCGCGGGCCCGCCGGCCGGCGTCGATCGTCGCGCCCATCGCCTCGGCCGGCACGAGCGGCGTCGCCTCGCGGTCGAACGAGAGCACCACGAGATCGCCCCGATGCGGCAGCGCCTCGAGCAGGGTGGGCGGATCGACCCGGCCGCCCGCCTCGGCCAGGGCCGACCAGCGCAGGCCGTCGCGGCGCTCCCACCCGAACATCAGGTCGAGCCCGCCGCCGAGCGGGTCGGCGTCGATCAGCAGGGTGCGGTGCCGGGCCGCGGCCGCGGTCGTCGCCAGCCCGGCGGCCAGGGTGCTCGCGCCCGCGCCGCCACGCCCGCCGATCACAGCCAGCACCCGGCCGATCGGCTGGTCGAGCTGCTCGGCGAAGCGGTCGACGACCCAGGAGTCGGCCACGGGCAGCTCGGCGATGTGCTCGACGCCGTGCGCGTTCGCCGCCGCCCACATCGTCTCGGTGACCTCGTCGCGGCCCACGACGGCGACCCGGGAACGGCGGGGCAGCCGGGCGCGCAGGCAGGCGTCGAGCTGATCGGCGCCGATCATGACCAGCGGGGCGGTGCCGTAGCGGGGACGGGCCGCGGCCGGGTCGGGGGCCACGTCGATCTCGGTGCCACCGGCGGCGGCGAGGCGCAGCAGATCGTCGAGCAGGTCGGGGTCGGAGGTGACGACGAGGGGCAGGCGGGCAGCGGGCATCTGCGGTCTCCAGCGCGGGGCGGCGGTTGTGGCGCCCACCTTCGCGGCTCCGGGCGGGCGCGGCCGGTGCCGGCCGCCCGGGCTGTGGACAACTCCGGGCCCTGTGGATATCGCGTCCCCGCCCGGGTCGATCTGGTATGGACGCCGAGCCCCGGCACGGCGGGTGGAACAGGCGTCGATTGGGTATGTTGGTGCCGACACGAACCGATGGGGTTGGCATGGAAAGCTCGATCAATCGTTCGCTCGACGCCGACGGAGCCGCCGTCGTGTCCGTCACGGGCGAGATCGATTTCTCGAATGCGGACGAGTTGGCCGGCTGTTTGCGCGGCGCCGTCTCCGAGTGGTCCCCGCCGGTCGTGCGGGTCGACCTGCGCGGCGCCAGCTTCATCGACTCCACCGGTCTGGGCGCCCTCATCGAGGGTTACCGCGCCACCACCGAGATCGAGTCCCGCTTCCTCGTGATCAACCCGACGCCGGCCTTCCGCCGCGTCCTCGATGTGACCGGTCTCTGCGATTTTTTCGGGTTGGGCGAGACGGCTGAGGCCGAGCCCGCCGAGCAGACGCAGGCCACCGGCGCCTGACAAAGCCGAAAGCAGCCGAAAGCAGCCGAAAGATAGGGAACGACCCCCGTCGGGGGAGACGGGGGCCGTCCGAGGATTCGGCTCCGGGGGGGTCGAGCCGAATCGACTCGGTGATCGCGGGGGGCGCAATCACCGAGGGTTCTTGAGTGGTGGGGCGCGACCGTCACAACATGAATCCCGATCGCAACAGCACAAGCATGCCTCACAGAAGCAGCGCAGTCGAGTACCGACTTGTCGCGCCCTGCGATACTGCTGCCCGTCTGACCGATTTCACGGGCTGTCACGGCCGGAGCGGCCGGGCGCGCCGAGGACAACGGCGTTGAACCACTTGCGACTACACTTGCCGCCCGTGGGCCTGAGTGCCGCGTTTTTCGACCTCGACAAGACGGTCATCGCCAAGTCCAGCGCGCTGGCCTTCGGCCGGCCGTTCTACCGTGACGGCCTGATCAGCCGTCGTGACATGGTCAAATCCGCTTACGCACAGCTGATGTTCCGGCTCGGTGGCGGCTCCGACGAGCAGGCGATGGCCCGCACCCGCGACTATCTCGCCGCGCTCTGCAAGGGCTGGCGGGTCGAGCAGGTGCAGCAGATCGTCGCCGAGACGCTCGACGAGCTCATCAATCCCTATGTCTACGCCGAGGCCGCGACGCTGATCGCCGAGCATCAGGCGGCCGGGCGCGACGTCGTGCTGGTCTCCGCCTCGGGCGACGAGATGGTCCGCCCGATCGGCGCGCTGCTCGGCATCACCGACATCATCGCCACCCGCATGGGCATCGTGGACGGGCGCTACAGCGGCGAGGTCGAGTTCTACGCGGCCGGCCCGAGCAAGGTCGTCGGCGTGCGCGAGCTGGCCCTCGAGCGTGGTTACGACCTGACCGACTGCTACGCGTATTCCGACTCCAGCAGCGATCTTCCCCTGCTTGAGGCGGTCGGCCACCCGACCGTCGTCAACCCCGATCGCACCCTGCGCCGCGCCGCGATCGAGCACGAGTGGCCCGTTCTCGAGTTCCGGCATCCGATCCCGCTGGGTCAGCGCCTGCGTGATCGGCCCGCGGTGCCGGTCGCCGCCGCGGCGCTCGGGGTGGGTGTCGGCGCCGCCATCGGCCTGGCGATCTACGCACGTCACCGCCGAGCCAAAACCCTTTCCCGTACGGGTTAGCCCCGGTCCCCGCATCACGGGATGCGCCAGGCGTTTCCTCACCCTCCTCACCCGCTTCCGGGTGGGCCCGGCCCGTTGCGCGACGGCCGCGCCGCCGAAGACGATGCGTATCGGTGCGCATTGCCGTGGGTGATCGCGCCACTCTGCGCAAGCCTAGTGAGCTGCGCGAATGCCTTTGGTCTGACTAATACCGAAAGCCAGGTTTGCCGGGCTGAAGCCCTGGCGATCATGCCGGGACGGGCGTAGAAAGAACGAGCGAGGTTCGCAGCGGAGGGGCCGGGTTTCCGGCCAGCAGGCAGCGGATTTCGTGCACGGCCACCGGGAACCCACGCGCGATCAGCCACGGCAGGCACGTTGCGACGGGACCGCGGCCCCCTGGGCTCCATTTGAGGAGCCGCGAGGCTGTGGACCGGCGACAACGACCCAGGTGCACGCTTGATAACCCGGTCCGGACGCGCAGCAGCCGGCGCCCCATCGCGGGACGCCGGCTCTAAACTTTTTCAGGCGTTCTGCGCGGCCAGGTGCCGTTCGCGCAGCTCGCGATAGACGGCGCGGAAGACCTTGGGCCGCGAGTGGAAGTCGACGCCCTGGGCCCACAGCTCGGTGTCGACAGTCGTGCCGTCGCGCCGCTCGATCAGCACGGTCAGCCCGCTCGGGATCCGCCACGGACCGATCCGGTGGTTGACCTCGTGCAGGCGCACGTGGGCGATCTGGTCCCACGGGATCGTCCGCGAGCGCAGCAACCCGTGGATGCGCAGACCGTCGGGGCTCACGTAGGCGCCCATCTGCAGGATCCGGTAGGCGCCGAGCACCCAGATCACGGCCAGGGCGCAGGTCACCAGCCGCACGCCGTGCCAGCCCAGGCCGAACGTCTCGATCGAGCTCCAGGCCAGCAGGGCCAGGGCGAAGGCTTCCCAGCCGATGACCAGCCAGCGTCCGGCTCCGGGCGTGTAAGGCCGCTCCCACGTCTCCACGACATAGAAGTCTAGAAGCGATTCGTCATCGCCTCGGCTGTAAGCACAAACGCACAGTTCAACAACTGGTCATACGGTCGCCAGCACATTGTCGCCGATCGTGGTGATCTCGTCGGCGGCGGCGGTGACCGCGGCGGCGTAGTGCCGCAGCCACGAACGGACACCGTCGGGCGTCCCGGTCGCATAGGCGCCGGCCGAACCGACGTACTCCGGCTCGCGGCTGTGATGCCCCACTTCGACGGCGACCAAACCCCGCGGATCGAAACCGCGGCTGATCAGGGTCAGGCGGGCGGCGGCCCGGGCCACGACCCCGGCCGGGCCGGCGAACGGCCGCAGCGTGATCAACTCGGCGTGCACCACCGCGGCGAGCAGCAACGGGGGCGTCTTGTCGTTGCCCGCGACCAGGCCGGCGAGCATGTCGACCCGCTCCGCCGCGCCGGTGAGCCGGCCCAGGTCGGCCGCGGGCACGGCACCCCGGGCGGCCAGCACGTGCAGCTTGGCGAGCACCTGACGCGGCGCGCGGGGCCAGAGGTCGACCAGCCCGCCGACGCCCTCGGCGACCCGCAGGGCGCCCTGCACCACGGGATCGGTGACGGTCCCACCCCGTACGTCGTCAAGGTCGTGAACACTGCCCTCGAGCGCGGCGCTGGCGACGGCCGCGCGCAGGCTCGCCTCGGCCGCGACCTGACCGCCGTGCCGGCGCAGGGCGCGGTGCCGCATCGCCGCGTCGACCCGCTCGCGGGCCTCGGCCAGGGCGGGAGCAACATCGGCAAGGTCAAGAAGCGGGGCAAGTGGATCCACGGGAACACCGTAGCCGGTAAACCCGGCGAAACATGGGCTGCACAAACGGGCTCAGAACTGGCAAGATTCGCGCAGTATCACGCACGGATTGGTCATCCGGCGCGGCCACGACGCCATCTGGCGTTCTGTTGTCCACAGGCCTCGCCGGTGCCCATCAGCGCAACTAGTGTGCAACGAAGAAGCCCGGGTCAGCAGTGAAGAGGAGCCGCCCTCATGAGCGAGACATTGGCGAACCTGTCATCGGAGAGTCGACAGTTCCCGCCGCCTGAAGCGCTGGCCGCGGCCGCCAACGTCAAGGCGGAGGCCTACGAGGAGGCGGCCGCCGACCGTCTCGCGTTCTGGGCGCGGCAGGCCGAGCGCCTCACCTGGAGCAAGTCGTGGGACCAGGTGCTCGACTGGTCCAACCCCCCGTTCGCGAAGTGGTTCGTCGGCGGCGAGCTGAACGTCGCGTACAACTGCGTCGACCGGCACGTCGAGGCCGGCCACGGCGACAAGGTCGCCATCCACTGGGAGGGCGAGCCCGGCGACACCCGCACGATCACCTACGCCGAGCTGCTCAAGCTGGTCAGCCAGGCCGCCAACACCCTGACCGACCTGGGCGTCGGCGCCGGCGACCGGGTCGCCATCTATCTGCCGATGATCCCCGAGGCCGCGGTCGCGATGCTGGCCTGCGCCCGCGTCGGCGCCACCCACAGCGTGGTCTTCGGCGGCTTCTCGGTCTCCGCGCTGTCGACCCGCATCCAGGACGCCGACGCCAAGCTGGTCATCACGGCCGACGGCGGCTACCGCCGGGGCAAGCCGTCGGCGCTCAAGCCCACGGTCGACGAGGCCGTCGCCCAGTGCCCGAGCATCGAGAACGTGCTCGTCGTCCGCCGCACCGGCCAGGATGTCGCGTGGACCGACAAGGACAAGTGGTGGCACGAGACCGTCGAGCAGGCCAGCCCGGAGCACAAGGCGCAGCCGTTCGACGCCGAGCACCCGCTGTTCATCCTCTACACCTCGGGCACGACCGGTAAGCCGAAGGGCATCCTGCACACCACGGGCGGCTATCTGACCCAGGTGTCGTACACGCACAACGCCGTCTTCGACCTCAAGCCCGAAACCGACGTCTACTGGTGCACGGCCGACATCGGCTGGGTCACCGGCCACTCGTACATCGTCTACGGCCCGCTCTCCAACGGCGCCACCCAGGTCATGTACGAGGGCACGCCGGACACTCCGGGCCGCGACCGGTTCTGGCAGATCGTCGACAAGTACAAGGTGTCGATCCTCTACACCGCGCCCACCCTGATCCGCACGATGATGAAGTGGGGCGACGACATCCCCGCGGGCTACGACCTGTCCTCGCTGCGCGTGCTGGGCAGCGTCGGCGAGCCGATCAACCCCGAGGCCTGGATGTGGTACCGGGAGAACATCGGCCGCAACCGCACCCCGATCGTCGACACGTGGTGGCAGACCGAGACCGGCGGCGTGATGATCTCGCCGCTGCCCGGCGTGACCGCGACCAAGCCCGGCTCGGCCATGACCGCGCTGCCCGGCATCACCGCCGACGTGGTCGACGACCAGGCCCAGTCGGTGCCGAACGGCGGCGGTGGCTTCCTGGTGCTGCGCGACCCGTGGCCGTCGATGCTCCGCACGATCTGGGGCGACGACAAGCGCTTCATCGACACGTACTGGTCGCGCTTCGGCGCCGGGGCCGGCACGGGCGACGAGTGGATCTACTTCGCGGGTGACGGCGCCAAGAAGGACGAGGACGGCGCGCTCTGGCTGCTCGGCCGGGTCGACGACGTCATGCTGGTCTCGGGTCACAACATCTCGACCACCGAGGTCGAGTCGGCGCTGGTCTCGCACCCGTCAGTGGCCGAGTCGGCAGTCGTCGGCGCGACCGACCCGACCACCGGCCAGGCCATCGTGGCGTTCGTGATCCCGCGGGGCAATGTGGACACCGAGGGCGACGCGGGTGAGCAGCTCAACGTCGAACTGCGCAACCACGTGGCCAAGACGCTCGGCCCGATCGCCAAGCCCCGCCAGATCATGCTCGTGCCCGAGCTGCCGAAGACCCGCTCCGGCAAGATCATGCGGCGCCTGCTCAAGGACGTGGCCGAGAACCGCTCGCTGGGCGACGTCACCACGCTGCAGGACTCCGCGGTGATGGACCTGATCTCGAAGGGCATGAACACCGGCAAGTCCGAGGACTGACGACCTTCCCGACACCGCACCCCCGTACGGGACGTGAAACCGCTACGCTTTGCGCCGCGGTCCCGGACGACCGCAAGCTCGGGTCACGGGGGTGCGGGTCATGGTCAGGTCCACCGCAGGCGTCGCGGGAGCGCTGACGCTGGCGCTGCTGATGGTCGGCGGCTGTTCGCGCGACGACGAGCCGGTCGCCGCGGGTGACTCCGGCGTCGCACCGGGCGTCTCGGCCTCCGTCGCCCCGGGCGCGTCGCAGCCGACCGGCGGCGCCCCCGGCGACAATCCCGTCCCGGCCGGGCAGCCGGCCGACAGCGAGGCCTCGCCCCTGCCACCGCCGAGCCGCCCCGCCGGTGTCACCGCCCCCGACCTCTCCTCGTTGCGCGTCGGCTCGATCACCGCGACCGTCACCAAAGGCGGCGGCGGCCCCTGCTACGGCCTCAAGAGCGCCGACGGCGTGGCCTGGTCGGTCTACTCCAAGAAGCCCGTGCCGCTCGCCAAGGGCGACCGGGTGCAGGCCCGCATCACGCCGGGCAAGACGCCGGTCGACTGCGGCTCCGGCAAGCCGGCCACGCTCGACCGCGTGATGATCGGCACCGACTGAGTTTCCCCCGGGTTACGGCCGCCGCGGGTTCGACGCGGGTTGGTTGCGGCCGCCGCGCGCTCACGCTCGACCCGAACGCCTAGGCTGGAGGCCATGGGCGGTCGGGTGGACGAGTCGTGCGTGCTGGTGGACGGGCCCTGGACCCATCGCTTCGTCGGCGCCAACGGCAGCCGTTTCCACGTCGTCGAGGCCGGCACCGGCCCGCTGGTGCTGTTCCTGCACGGCTTTCCCGAGTTCTGGTGGGCCTGGCACGACGTGCTCCCCCGCATCGCCGACTCGGGCTTCCGGGCCGTCGCGATCGACCTGCGCGGCTACGGCGCGAGCGACAAACCGCCGCGCGGCTACGACGGCTACACGATGGCCGCCGACATCACCGGCCTGATCCGGGCCCTGGGCGAGCGGAACGCGACGATCGTCGGGGCCGGCGCCGGCGGCATGATCGGCTGGGCCGCCGCCGCCTTCCACCCCAAGCTGGTCAACCGGCTCGTCGTGCTCGGCGCGGCCCACCCGCTGCGGCTGCGGGCGGCCCTGTTCGCCGACCCGCGCGGCCAGTTCGCCGCGTCCTCGTCCGCGCTGCGCTTCCAGGTGCCGCGTTACGAGCACGTGCTCACCCGCGACAACGCCGCGATGGTGGGCGAGCTGATGACCAGCTGGACGGGTCCGCAGTGGAGAGAGACGCCCGAGTTCGCCGATTACGTGGCCCGCTGCCGGGAGGCCATGCAGATCCCGCAGGCCGCGTTCTGCGCGCTCGAGGCGTACCGGTGGGTGTTCCGCAGTGCCCTTCGCCTGCAGGGCTACCGGTTCGTCAAGCTGATGCAGAAGCCCCTGATCACGCCGACCCTGCAGCTGCACGGCGGGCTCGACACGGCCACCCTGCCCCGCACGGCGCAGGGCTCGGGGCGTTACGTGCTCGCGCCGTACGAGTGGCGGCTGATCCCCGAGGTCGGGCACTTCCTGCACCAGGAGGCGACCGACGTGATCACCGGCGAAGTGCTGCGCTGGCTCAAGTCCAACTGAGGCCCCGGCTAGATGCGCTGCTCGCTCAGGTCGGAGACCTCGTTCAGCGGCGCCCAGCCCTGATAGACGCCGAAGTCGAACTCCTCCAGGCCCAGCTGGCGGGCGATCGGCGCGCGGCCGCCCGTGTATTCGACCCGCAGCCACGCATCGGCCTCGGCCAGCACGATGAACGGCGCGCCCCGCCAGGTGCACGTGGTGCGCACGTAGACCAGCTCGTCGTACTCCTCGGGGGTCAGCACCCGCGCGTAGCGGCCCGGGCGCACCTCGTCGAAGCCGTCGGCCGGATCGGTGCGATAGATCCGCACGTTGTCGCCGTCGGGCGCGGCGTCGTACTCGCGGCCCTGCCAGGCCACCACGTAGCCGTCACGCATCACTACTCACCCACCCGGCGCCAGAGCGGACCGTCGTTGTCGAAGATCGCGACCATCCGCTCGTTGCCGTCCACGTCGATGCGCCACAGCTGCGCGCCGTGCGGCAGCCGGACACTGTCCACCTTGAACTCGGCGATCACGTCGCGGCCCTCGCCGGGGGCGAACCCGTTGCCCCGGAAGGGCGCGCGCTCGATGACCCAGCCGTCCATCGCCCGCAGGGCCTGCTCGTTCTGCCCGCCGTACGGGATGCGGTAGAGGCTCGGACGATACGCCGGCCACCGCAACACGTACGCCTCCTTGGCGTCGTGCTGATGCGGCGAGGTGTCGTAGCTCAGGCCCAGGGCGCCCAGCAGCTCCGCGGGCGTCCGCAGATGCTCGACCTCGGTCGCGCGGTGCACGAAGCCGGCCACCCGGTCGTAGCCGCGCTCGAGGTAGTAGTCGACCTGGTCGGGCGGCAGCGTCTTCTGCATCACCGTGGCGTGCTGCTTGTCGTCGCTGGCGGGCTCGGGCGCGGGCACCGGCGCGACGTCCTCGATCGGGCCGTCCGGGTCGTGACCCAGGCCCGACTCCGCGGCCCAGCTGGCCAGCGCGATGACCTGCGGCCCGGGATACTTCGCGCCGATCGGGCCGTCCGGGTTGACCGCGAACGACCAGGCCGGGTCGGGCCAGTTGCGGATCAGCTCGAAGAAGCGCACCCCGACCGTACGGGTGGGCTCGGAGAAGTGCTCGGCGAGCCTGTCGCGGCTGGTGAAGACGACGAGGAAGGTCTCGCCCTCGGCCTGCTCGGTGCGGAAGGCGAACCCGGACTCGCCGGGCGAGCTGCCCGGACGCGAGTGGTCGGCCACCGGCACGAGCACCGTGGCCAGCAACAGCGTGGACAGGAAGGTGTCGGTGTTGTGGGCGCTGGCGGCGTTGTAGAGATCCTGCTCGACCTCGTTGGCCGGCACGAACGCCACGGGCGGCGGGGCCTGCGGGGCGGGCGACGCCGGACGGGTCTCCAGCGGCGGCTGGGCGCCGAGCCGGGCCGGGCGGTCGCTGCCGGGCGAACCGGGAATGACCGGCGGGGTCATCGGCTGCGCGGGGGCCTCGGACTTGGTCTGGAACGCCGGGAAGGACGTGAGGCCGGGAGCCTCCGACGGCGAGGTCGCCTGCCGGCGGGGCAGCGGCGTGCCGAAACCGGGACTGGGCTCGGTCGGCAACCCGGGCGCGGCCGCCGGGGCCGGGCTCGACAAGCCGGGCAGCCGAGCCGCCAGGCCCGGGGACGGACTCGCCGGGGCCGGCGGGGCCGAGATGGGCGGCATGGCGGACGCGGACGACTGCCGGGCGGCCGCCTGCGGGGAGGCCGGGCCCTGCGGGAAGGCGGCACCACCGGACGACGACTGGCGGCGCGGCAGGTCGCTCAGCGCGCTGGTGCCCGGACGCGACGGCGGGGCCGACGCCGACCAGTTCGGGTTGAACGGGGTCTCGTCGGGGTTGTGCGGGCTGAAGTTGTCGGGCGGGGGCGGGGTCTGCGCCATGGGGGTGCGGACCGGCAGCCCGGCCGGGTCGGGCAGGGGGCCGCGCGGGTCGTCGCCACCGGTGGGCGGGACGGCCGGCGACTGGTAGGCCGGGGGCACCACGGGCGGCTGGGCCGGCGAGGGCGCGACGCTCGGCTGCTGACCGAAACCCTGCGGCGCGCTCGGCTGCTGGCCGAAGGCGGGCGGGGCGCTCGGCTGCTGGCCGAAACCTTGTGGGGCGCTCGGCTGCTGGCCGAAGGCGGGCGGGGCGCTCGCGGGCAGGCCGGAGGTGGGCGCGGCGCTCGGGGTGCGGGCGGGCAGGCCGCTCGGCAGCACCGTGCCGGGCGTGCGGATCGGGAGGCCGCCGGGGCCGAACTGCTCGGACTGCGCGCCGGGCGACTCGGGAGAGGTCGGCGCACCCAGGGGCTGACCTGCGTTTTCAGGCTGGCCTGCGGTTGCGGGCCGGGCTGCGCTCGCGGGCTGGCCGAAGCCGCCGGACGTCGGTGCGGGCCGGTTGAAAGCGTCGGCAGCGGACGAGGCATGGCCCGAGCCGCCGGAGCGGACCGCGGCGTGGCCGGAGGCGGCCGAGCCGGCCGACTGGCCGTAGGCCGGGGGCGCGCTCGCCGGGCGTCCGTAAAGCGGCGGGCCGCTGGCCGGCGGCGCACTCGCGGGCGGAGCGCTCGCGGGAGCAGCTGCGGGCTGGCCGTAGGCGGCGGGCTGACCACGCGTGGGCAGACCCGCGGGCGACTGCCCGGCGGCCTGGCCGAACGCGGCCGACGGTGAACGAGTCGGCAGGCCACCGACCTGATCCGGCGCCTGGCCATAGGCGGGAGTGCGGGCCGCGGGCTGCTCCCCATAGGCGGGGGTGCGGGCCGCCGGCTGCTCGCCGTAGGCCGACGTGCGGGCCGCCGGCTGCTCGTTCGGCTGGCCGTTGGACGGGCTGCGCGTGGGCAGGCCGGGAGCCTGATCCGCGGCCTGACCGTAGGCCGGCGTGCGGGGCGGCAGGCCAGGAGCCTGATCCGCTGCCTGCCCATAAGCCGGCGTGCGGGTCGGCAGGCCGGGAGCCTGCTCGCTGCCCTGACCGTAGGTGGGGGTGCGCGTGGGCAGGCCACCGGCGGGCGGCTGCTCGGCGGAGGGTGTGCGGGTCGGCAGGCCGGCGGGCTGACCGTAGGCGCTCGCCGGTGCCGGCGTACGGCTGGGAAGGTCGCTCGACGGCGCGGGCGTGCGGCTCGGGAGCTCGCTCGACGGCGGCTCGCCCGGGGTGTGGGCGTAGGCACCGCCGTAGGAGGCCGCAGCGGCCTGACCGTACGCGGCCGGCGCCTGTCCGTAGGAGGTCTTGGCGCCGGGATATTGCGGGTAGGACCCCGTGGCCGCGGTCATCGGGGCGCCCTCGTGAGTGGGACCGCCCGGCCGGGCCGTCTCCTCCTTTTGGGCGGCCGCCGCGTTGGCCGCCAGGGCCGCGGCCTGCAGATCCTGCATCTTGCCGGACTGGCCGACCGGCTCGGCGCGGCCCGGGCCACGGGTCGGCAGCCGCAGATCGCCACGTGAGAGTTGCGCCACGAACCAGGCCGGAAGGTAGCCCTCGATCGGCAGGCCGGGGTTGACCGCCAGCCACCACTCGAGATTTGGCCAGGTGTTGGCAAGCTCCGCATAGGGGACACGACGGGCGGAACCCGTGTAATCCGCTAGGCAGGACTGCAACGCCGCTGTCGACGTGAAGGCCAGCACGTGCGTGCGGCCCCCGGTGCTCCAGGTGCCCCAGCCGAGCGGGGCGAGACCCGCCAACGCGTCGGCCGACACCGGCAAGAGCAGGTCAACACCGGAGAGAATGCGGAAATACGACTCCTGGTCGTCGGTGCGCAAAGCATCGCGCATAGCGACCTCGGCGTCCGTAGCCGGCTCCCACTCGGACACGTCCACCTCTCCCCACCGTGCGACGAGGCCATCTCAACGCGTACAACCTACAAGGTCAGGCCACGATCACAATGGGCGGCGGTACGCAGAAGAGTAAAGCGGGTGGTCGAAGCCCTAAGTATGCGTCCGAATGCTCTCCGGATCACCGTTTCGGTCGCTCGAGGCGATCAAACAACAACTGATCGTAGCCGGATCGCCCAGACGGTCCAGTACGCGTTCGAGCGACAACAAGCTTCGCAACAACGGACTAAACGGTCGTATTGCCGGGCCGGGAAATGCGAAACGGCCGGGACAGTCGCTTGACTGGTCCGGCCGTTCACGGCTGCGGCGAGCGCCGCGCGCTCACTGGAAGCGCGAGGTCGCCTGCTTCTCGGTGTTCACGTAGTCGTCGGCCGACTGGTCGACGGCGCCCTTGATGTTCTGCAGGATGCTGGTCAGGTCGTTGGCCGCGGTGCGCCACGCCTCCTGACGCGCGTAATACGCCTGCTGGGCCTCGCCGTCCCACGAGTCGACGAGCCGCTTCGAGTCGCGCTCGAGGTCGCCGAGCTGCTGCTGCAGCGAGCTCACGGCCTTCGCGATGTTGGCACCCGCTCCACGCAGGGCCTCGAAATTGACGAGAAGTACTCCGTCGTTAGCCATTTGTTGGTCTCCCCCGGGTCAGAGCGGCAGCGAGAAGTTGCCGCCGGAGCCGGACACGCGGCTGGCAGCGTCGGTGTCGGTCGAGCTGTAGCCGGTGCCGGACACCCGGATCGACTCCGCGGTGTCGGCCAGGGCCGAGTTGAGCTTCTTCAGGTCGGTCTCGTACTGCACCTTGACCTGCTCGAACGCGGCCGCGCCCATGCCCTTCCACGCGCCGTTCAGCTGCGACAGCTCGTTCATCAGCGTGGACAGCATCTGCTGCAGACCCTGGTTGACGTTGTCGAAGTTGGTGGCAGCAGCTGCCATCTCCTCCGGTGTTACTTGCGTTGATCCGGCCACCCGGAAGTCACCCCGCTTTCTCGTTCGGTTCGCCGAGGATGTCGTGATCCGTTGTGGACGGACGGTGATCATTCACCTGCGACATATCGACGCTGGCCACCAGGCTAACCCCTGACCACAAGCCACGGGGGGCGGGCCGTGAGCGGCCGACTACTCTTTCCTGACGTCGCCGACCGTAGCGAAACTCGTCAAGCCGCGACAGTCCCGGATCGGGGCCTGTGGATAACTCTCGGTTGTCCACAGGGTGCCCCGCCGATGGCCGCGAGCCCATACGATAGGCGCCGCACGAGCACAAATGCGGGGAAGGGCGGTGGATCGTGACGGTCGGAGTGACAGGCGACCGCGACTACCGCGAGCTGTCCGGGCCCGCGAAACCACTACCCAAGGTCAGCCGGCGGCCGATCCGCCGTGGACGGTTCCTCGGCGTCCGGGCCGGCCAGCTCGTGGCCACCCAGGTCGCCGCCGTGGCCGTGGCGCTGGGCGCGGTCAACGGCCCGATCGGCCTGGTCGCCGGCGCCGTCCTGGGCCTGGTCATCCTCGCCCTGACCTGGTTGCGGCTCAACCGGCGCTGGGCGTTCGAGTGGCTCGGCGTCGGTCTTCGCTTCGGCGGTCGTCGGCACTCCGCCGCGGTCGACACCGACCCGACGGCGCTGCTGCGATTCCTCGCCCCGGGCGCGCGGGTCGAGCAGGCCGAGCTGGCCGGCGATCCGGCCGCGGTGGTCGTCGACGGTCACGGCCTCACCGCCGTGCTCGAGCTGGGCGACCCGACCGGCCTGCTGACCGAGGAGACACCCGACCTGCCGTCGCCGGCCACCCTGCTGCCCTCGGGCGAGGCCGAGCTGCCCCCGGTGCTGATCCAGCTGCTGCTGACCGGGGCGCCGGCGCCCTCGCTGCGGGCCGGCGCGGGCACCCCGGCCAACTCCTATCGGCAGCTCACCGAGGGCCGCCTGCTCGGACACAGCCGGGCGCTGCTGGCCGTGCGGGTGCTGCGGGCCGAGGGCTGGTCGGAGGAGGAGCTGCGCCGCTCGCTGTCCGGCCTGGTGCGCAAGCTGGTGCGGCGGCTCTCCGCGGTGCCGGCGCGCCCGCTCGGTGAGGCGGCCGCGCTGCGGGTCATCGCCGAGCTGGCCCACGACGACGGGGTGGGCTCGGCGCAGGAGACGTGGCCCGCCCTGCGGGTCGGCGGCCTGGCGCAGACCACGTTCCGGCTGCGGCGCTGGCCCGACCCGCAGGTCGAGACGTCCCGGCGGCTGGTCTCCCGCCTGCTCACCCTGCCCGCGGCCGCGACCACGGTGTCGCTGACCGCCGGTCCGCAGGCGGCGCGCGGTCCCGTCCCGCTCGACATGACGATCCGGCTGGCCGCGCCCGATCCGAATGCGCTCGGCGTCGCCACCCAGGCGCTGCGCAAGCTCCTGTCGGGCGAGCACGC
This sequence comes from Paractinoplanes lichenicola, assembly GCF_016785085.1. Lineage (GTDB taxonomy): Bacteria > Actinomycetota > Actinomycetes > Mycobacteriales > Micromonosporaceae > Actinoplanes > Actinoplanes lichenicola. Next base: position 134,993 of record NZ_JAENHO010000016.1, on the reverse strand, counting down.
CGGCGCGCAGCGCCTCGACGGCGAACATCTGCAGGGCCTGTTCGCCACGCTGCCGCTGGGTGGCCGGCCGAGCGCCGTGCCCGGCTTCCCCGCCGACGGGGTGCAGCCGGCCGAGCTGCTCGAGGGCCTGCACCTGCCGGTCGGCGCGTCGGGCCTGATGCTCGGGCGCAACCGCCACGGCAGCCCGGTCGTGATCCGTCTGTTCCGCCCCGAGCAGACCCGGGCCCTGCTTGTCGGCGGCGTCCGGGCGGCCCAGCTGGTGGCCCTGCGAGCGATGGCCCTGGGCGCCCGCGTGGTGGTGCAGACGGCTCGGCCGCGCGCGTGGGAGCCGTTCGTCCGCGGGGCGGCCGTCCCCGGCGAGTCGATCGCCGTGGTGCCGCCGGGCCGCCCGATCGAGATCGCGCCCGGCTCGGCCCTGCACCCGCTGCTGATCGTGGTCGACATCGGCCCGGTCGGCGCCGACAACCGCCCCGGCGAGGGCTGGCAGGCCACGCTCGTGGTGCGCGACGAGTTCTCGGCCGCCGACGTCGACGTGGCCTCCCGCGCCGACCTGCTGATCCTCCAGCCGCTGCGCCCCGAGGAGGCCACGCTCGTCGGCGGCGCCCTGGGCCTGGGCGAGGTGGCCCAGTGGATGACGCGGATTCGGCCCGACATGGTCGGCGTGGTCAACCGCCGGGCGGTCCGCTGGGCGGCCCTGGCCCACACCCCCATCGAGACCCAGCTGACCGGCCCACCCGGCCGCTGAAAAGAGCGGCGAAAGTCGATATGCGCTGTTCAGTGCAACGAGATCGACAAGATCGGGGAGTGTCGCCGCTGCCGGTGGCATGATCGTGGCACCATTCCGGGCCATGGGCCTCATCATTCGGCTTCTGATCACGGCGTTCTCGCTGTGGCTGGCCACCGTCTTGATCGACGGCATTGAACTGACCACCGACAAGGTGTCGGAACAGATCATCACGCTGCTGATCGTGGCGGTCATCTTCGGCGTGATCAACGCAGTGCTGCGACCGATCATCAAGGTCGTGGGCTGCGGTTTCTATGTGCTCACGCTCGGGTTGATCGCCCTGGTCGTCAACGGCGCGCTGTTCATGCTGACCAGCTGGGTCGCCGGCCAGTTCGACCTGCCGTTCCACGTCGACGAGTTCTGGCCCAGCGCCGTGCTCGGCGCGCTGCTCGTGGGCGTCGTGAGCTGGCTGCTCAACATGCTCGTGCCCGACGGCGACGACTGACACTGCTACGACCGGCCCGGCTACGGGGTCGCCGACGACTACCTCCGTCGGCGGCCTCGGCGGGAAACCGCTGGCGGTCCGGCGATCTTGCGGCTTGACTCGGCGGCGTGCTGCACGAACTTCGCGACGACGGGTACGAGCTGGACTCCGCACGCGAGCGGATCGACCTCGCCACCGTGCATCGATGGCTGTCCACCGACTCGTACTGGGCCATGGGACGCCCTCTCGAGCAGATGCGGGCCGCCCTCGACGGCTCCGAGGCGTACGGGATCTATGACCGCGGCGGCGCCCAAGTGGCCGTGGCCCGGGTCGTCACCGACGGGGCGGTCTTCGCCTATCTCTGCGACGTCTACGTCGACCCGGGCCATCGGGGCCGCGGCCTCGGCGGCTGGTTGGTGCGCAACCTGCGCGATCACTACGCCGCTCGCGGCCTCAATCGCTTCCTGCTGGTCACCCGGGACGCGCACGCCGTCTACGCGCCGCACGGCTTCACCGAGGTCGAGCCGGGACGCTGGATGGAGTGCGACCTGCGCGCAGCGAGGTGAGGCCGGCCGCGAGCGCTGCGGTGAGGTCGGCCATAGGCAAGGAGCGAAACGCCGCCGAAACCTTACGGTGAGGGCATGAGCGACGAGCGGCGCGGATACCTCTACGGCCTCGCGGCGTACGGGATGTGGGGTTTCTTCCCGATCTACTTCAAGCACCTGCAGCCGGCGTCACCGCTGGAGATCCTGGCCCACCGGGTGATCTGGTCGGTGGTGTTCGTCAGCCTGCTGCTCGCGGCCATGCGGAACTGGGTCTTCCTCAAGCGCCTGTTCCGCTCGCCCAAGCTGCTCGGCGGCCTGGCGCTCGCGGCGCTGCTCATCGGCGTGAACTGGGGCTCCTACATCTACGGCGTCAACTCGAACCGGGTCGTCGAGACGGCGCTGGGCTACTTCATCACCCCGCTCGTCATCATGCTGCTGGGCGTGACCGTGATGCGTGAGCGGATGCGCGCCCTGCAGTGGGTCGCGGTCGGCATCGGCGCGATCGCCGTGGCCGTGCTGACGATCGACTACGGCCACCTGCCATATATCGCCCTGCTCCTGGCGGCCAGCTTCGGCACCTACAGCCTGGTCAAGAAGCGCATGTCGCTGCCGCCGGCCGAGGGGCTGTTCGTCGAGTCGGCGGTGCTGGCGCTCCCGGCGCTGGCCTACGTCGCCTGGCTGACCAGCGCGGGTGACGGCGAATTCGGGCACGTCTCGGCCACCCACACCGCGCTCATGATCTTTTCGGGGCTGGCCACCGCGCTGCCGCTGCTGCTGTTCGCCGCGGCCGCCAATCGAGTGCCGATGGTCGGGATCGGCATCCTGCAATACGTCGCGCCGATCCTGCAGCTCGCCGTCGGCCTGCTGATCTATCACGAGCCGATGCCGCCGGCCCGCCTGGCCGGGTTCGCCCTCGTGTGGCTGGCGCTGATCATCTTTACCGTCGACGCGCTGCGCCGTCGCAAGCAGACGGCAGCCGGCCCGACGGCCGCCACCGTCGAGCCGGCTACCACCCTGCCACCCCGCTGACCTCGAATCAGAAGGTCAGGGGACGTCGTAGGCGAGCAGCACCTTTCCATCGTTCTGCACCAGCTCGAGCCGGGACAGGCTGTCGCTGCCGAAGTGGGTGACGCTATTCATCGTGAACTCGCCGCCCGGGGTCGCCTGCCAGGAGCCGATCTGATCGTCCTTCTCGCCGGGCCCGTAGGCGATCATGCGGAAGGTGGCCGGCTTCTTGGCGGTGGCGCTGTAGGAGCAGACGAGCTCCACCTTGGTGCCGCCGGGGGTGCTGGTCAGCCGCACCGAGGCGGAGACCGGCGACGACCTCTGCATCGCGGTCATCGCGACGGCGGGACCGGCCGGTGGGGCGGCGGGGGCCGCGTTGTCCCGCGTCCAGGCGAACACCCCGACGCCGATCAGCGCGACGAGCACCGCGGCCGCGGCGGTGCTCATGACCCGTACGCGGAAGGTCTTGGTCTTGCCGCTCTTGCGACGCTTGGCATCGGGCGCGAGCGTCTGCCACTCGCTGGTCGCCCAATCGCGGAAGGCCGCCCCCGGGTGCCCGTCGCCGCTGGTCAGCGTCGGGTCGAGCAGCTTCGCGAACTCCCTCGCGTCGAGCCGGGACAGCAGGTCGGGCAGGGCCGAGATGTCGGCGACAGCCTCACGGCAGAACGAGCACGTGGCGAGATGCCCCTCGTACGCCGCTCGTTCCGCCGGCGACAGGGCGCCCAGCACATACGCCCCGTCGTCGTGCTCGTGCTCGCAGTGCACCCGTCACCACCCTCCGCCGATGTCCCCCTTGCAACCTGTCTTACGGGAGGGAGGCGCCGGAGGTTCAACGGAAGATTAGGTCTGCACGTCAGGCCGTGGCGGACTCGCCCGCGGAAAGCGCCTCGGCCACGTTGCGGGCGGCCGCGGTCAGCTTCGCTCGCACGACGCGGGCGGAGGTGAGCATCTCGGCGGCCGGCAGCGCACACGCCAGCACCAGGCGGCGCTCGATGTCGCGATCGGCGATGACCAGCACCGAGGCACAGGCCAGCCCCTGCCGCCACTGACCCATCTCGAGCTGCATGCCCCGTCGCTCACCGGCGGCCAGGTCGGCCTCGAGCGCCTCGGGCGTGGTGAGCGTGGCCGGGGTGAACGCCCGCATGCCGTAGTCGCGCAGATATCGCGCCCGCTGATCCGGAGTGAGCGTCGCCAGCAACGCCTTGCCGAGCGCGGTCGCGTGGCCGCCCTCGTCGAAGCCGGGCGACATGTCGTCGATGAACGGCGACCGGGCGCCCTCGGCCGACGCGGTCACCGCGATCCGGCCGCCGACGAAGCGACCCAGGTAGTGGCTGTAACCACTGTCGAGCGCGGCGCGCCGCAGCGCCTCCCCCACCGCGGGCGGGCCCCGGAAGGCGGAGACCAGCTCCCGATACCTGTCCGCGATCTCCAGGCCCACGATGTACGTGCCGTCCTCACGGCGGATCACGTAACCCTCGTAGGCCAGAGTGCGCACCAGGTGGTACGTCGTCGCGACGGTCAACTCGCACCGTCGCGCTATCTGCTTCACGGTGAGTCCGCGGGGTGCCCGGCCGACCGACTCGAGCACGCGCAGGGCGCGTGACACGCTCCGAATCAGGTCGGACGGCTCCGCCAGGGGGTCGCGCACAGCTACCTCCGACGCCAGGGACTTACACCATATGAATAATCTTCCTCCGAGGGAATGCCAAAACCATGTGGATCACGATCGATTTGCACGAGGCGTGTGGTCATTAGCACTCTGAGCGCACGGATGCATTCTGTCGGCTTAGTCTGCGAGTGATGGCGAAGCTCAAGATCTTTTCTCCGCCGAGCACGCCGACCAGCGCGTTCCGCGCATCCACCTCCGCGCTGACGACGACGATCGCGGTCAGCGTCCCGGTCTTCCTCGTCGGCGGACTCGCCGTACAGATCGGCGACGAACTCGAATTCAGCCCCGCCGGGCTCGGGCTCGCGGTGTCGGCGTACTTCGGCGCCAGCGCGCTCGCCTCCATCCCGGCCGGCAATCTCGTCGAGCGCTACGGCGCGGCCCGGGTCTCCCGCGGCGGGATCATTCTCGCGGTGGCCTCGTTGCTGGGCGTAGCGGCCTTCGCGAATACATTGTGGAGTCTCATCGCGATCCTGGCCCTCGGCGCCGGGGCCAACGCGATGGGCCAGCTCGCCAGCAACACGACGCTGTCCCGGCACGTGCCGCCGCGCCGGCAAGGCCTCTCGTTCGGCATCAAACAGGCCGCCATCCCGGTCGGCACGCTGCTGTCGGGCGCCGCGGTGCCGGCCGTCGCGCTCACCCTGGGCTGGCGGTGGGCCTTCGTCTTCGTCGCCGCGCTGGCCGCCTCGGCCCTCCTGCTCGTGCCGGCCGAACCGGCGGCCGCCCGGCGCCCGGCCGCCAAACCGGCCAGACGGGCCACGGGCGCGCTGATCGTCGTCGGGGTCGCGGCCACCCTCGCCGCCGCGTCCGCCAACGCGCTGAGCACGTTCCTGGTCGATTCCGCGGTAGCTCGCGGTATTTCTCCGGGTCCGGCCGGTCTGTCCCTCACGCTGGGTAGCGCGGTCTGCGTGGTCGCGCGGATCCTGGGCGGGTGGCTCGCCGACCGTCGGCCCGACCGGACGATCGCGGTCATCGCCGGCCTGCTGCTGACCGGGGCCGCCGGCCTGACCCTCCTCGCCGTGCCGGGCGACCTGCCGCTGGTCGCGGGCGTGGTGCTCGGCTTCGGTTTCGGCTGGTCATGGCCGGGGCTGATGAACTTCGCGGTGGTGCGGCTGCATCCCCAGGCACCGGCTGCGGCCACCTCGATCACGCAGACCGGGGTGTATGCGGGGGGCTGCATCGGGCCGCTCGCCCTGGGGACCCTGGCCACGGCTACGAACTATTCGACCATGTGGTTCGTCGCGGCCGGCGCCATGCTCGCGGCGGCCGGGGCCATGCTGCTGGGGAGCCATTTGCTGCGCGCCTCGGCCGGCAGCGGATCGTAGCCACCGCCATGGGCGCCGCGGGGCTGGGCGCATTCTCCGCCTGCGGGGTCTAAGCATCGTCCGGCTCTGCCCGCTGCATGCGCGGGCTGAGCACTGTCTGAGCGCAGTCGCTGGCCGCTGGGTCCGACCGCGCTCGCTGCCTGCGCGGGCTGCTCACCGTCCGAGCGCAGTCGCTGGGTCCGACCCTGCTCGCTGCATACGCGGGCTGCTCACTGTCCGACGCAGTCGCTGGCCGTGGGGTCCGACCCCGCCCGCTGCATACGCGGGCTGAGCACCGTCCGAGCGCAGTCGCTGGCCGCAGGGTCCGACCCCGCCCGCTGCATACGCGGGCTGCTCACCGTCCAAGCTCAGTTGCTGGCCGCGGGGGCGGATAGGAGCCGCGGCGACGCGGCCCGGGTGACCACCCGCCACGGCCGGAGCCCGCGCTGCGGCCCGGTGGCTCACGCAGGCCGCGAGGCACCCCCGGGGGCCACCCTGCCTGCGGGTGTGGGAGCCGACGAGTCGTACGTCTTCGATCTTGGCCGCTTTTCAAGATCGCTGAGCAGCCACCACCTCCCCCGCCCACCCAAGGGAAAAAGCGGGGTCACCCTATCGCTGGGGCGGGGCTCGAAACGGAGTTGTCCACAGGTGCGGATCGGATGAAATCGGGGATATCCACAGGGGCGGTTCGGGCAAATGGCGTACGTGTGCCAGATCTCGAATTTGATCTTGCTGCCAAGACCCCTGGGGCCGAAGTCGTCGGACCCATGTGGCATCGTGAAAGCGTGGTGAGCACCGGTGACATGACGCTCTCGTCGCTCGGCCTCGACATCGATCCCGCGGTCGATGAGTCGGTGTCGGCGACGCTGACCGCCGTCGAAGAGGCGCTGCGGGCCAACGTGGCCAGCGCCGACCCGCTGGTGGCCGAGGCTGCGCGGCATCTCGCCGACGCGGGTGGCAAGCGGTTCCGGCCGATGCTGGTGGCCCTGGGCGCCCAGTTCGGCGACCCGTCGGCCCCCGAGATCATCGCGGCGGCAAATGTGGTGGAGCTGACCCACCTGGCCACGCTCTATCACGACGACGTCATGGATGAGGCGCCCGTGCGCCGCGGCGCCCCGAGCGCGAATGCCCGCTGGGGCAACTCGGTGGCCATCCTCGTCGGCGACTATCTGTTCGCCCAGGCGGCCGACCTGGCGGCCTCGCTCGGCCCCGAGGCGGTGCACCTGCAGGCGCGCACGTTCGCGCGGCTCGTGCACGGTCAGATCGCCGAGACGGTGGGCCCCCGCGGCAGCGACCCCATCGAGCACTACCTGCACGTGATCACCGAGAAGACGGCGTCGCTGATCGCCACGTCGGCGCGGTTCGGCGGGCTGTTCTCGGGCGCCCCGGCCGAGCACGTCGAGGCCCTCGCGGGCTATGGCGAGACGATCGGCATCGCCTTCCAGCTCTCCGACGACCTGCTCGACATCGCCTCCGAGTCGGTGCAGTCGGGCAAGACGCCCGGCACCGACCTGCGTGAGGGCGTGCCGACGCTGCCGGTGCTTTACGCGCTGGCCGGTGACGACACCGACGCGTCGGCAGTGCGCCTGCGCGAGCTGCTGGCCAGCGGCCCGATCACCGATGACGACCTGCACGCCGAGGCGCTCACGCTGCTGCGCGAGTCCGCCGCCATGAAGAAGGCGCGCGAGACGGTGCGCACCTATGCCGAGGAGGCGCGGGCCCAGCTGGCCCCGCTGCCCGACAGCGGCGCGAAGCGGGCCCTCGAGGGCCTCTGCGACCACATCGCCGACCGCACAAGCTGAAGCGGCCGCACAAGCTGAAGCGGCCGCACAAGCTGAAGGGGCCCCGGCTGGCAACCAGCCGAGGCCCCCGCAACACACCAGCTAGCGGACGAACTGCGCCGCGTCTCGAGTCAGGTCGATCAGCGGCGCCGGCATCACACCCAGGGCGAACGTCGCGGCGACCCCGATGACCAGGGCGGCCGAGGTCAGGAAGCCCGGGATGGAGACCGTCGGCGTCGACTCGCCAGGCTCGGAGAGCCACAGCATGACGACCACCCGCAGGTAGGGGAACGCCAGCAGCATGCTGGTGACCACACCCACGATGACCAGCCACGTCTGGCCGCCCTCGACGGCCGCCCCGAAGACCGCGAACTTGCTGGTGAAGCCGCTGGTCAGGGGGATGCCGGCGAAGGCCAGCAGGATGAACGTGAAGGTCGCGGCGAACAGCGGGCTCTTGCGGCCCAGGCCGGCCCAGCGGGCGAGGTGGGTGGCCTCCCCGTCGGCGTCCCGCACCAGGGTCACCATGCCGAAGGCGGCGAGCACCGAGAAGCCGTACGCCACCAGGTAGAACATCGTGCCGCTGAGGCCCTCCTCGTTGAGCGCGAGGACGCCGACCAGCAGGTAACCGGCGTTCGCGACCGACGAGTAGGCCAGCAGGCGCTTCATGTCGGTCTGCGTGACCGCGAGGATCGCGCCGACCAGCATCGTGAGCACCGCGATCGCGCCCAGCACGGGCTGGAAGTCCCAGCGCACGCCGTCGAAGGCGACGTACAGGATGCGCAGCAGCGCGCCGAACGCGGCGACCTTGGTGCAGGCGGCCATCAGCGCGGTGATCGGGGTCGGGGCGCCCTGGTAGACGTCCGGCGTCCACACGTGGAACGGCGCCAGGGCCGCCTTGAAGAGCAGACCGATCGCGATCATGGCCAGGCCCGCGTAGAGCAGGATCTGGCTGCGCTGCGGGTCGACCACGGCCGCGTGCACCTGGCTGAGCGAGATTCCGCCGGAGAAGCCGTAGACGAGCGCCACGCCGAACAGGAAGAACGCCGACGCGTACGAGCCGAGCAGGAAGTACTTGAGCGCGGCCTCCTGGCTGAGCAGGCGGCGCCGGCGGGCCAGCGCGCACAGCAGATAGAGCGGCAGCGAGAAGACCTCGAGCGCGATGAACATGGTGAGCAGGTCGTTCGCGGCGACGAAGAGCATCATGCCGCCGAGCGCGAACAGCGTGAGCGGGTAGACCTCGGTCATGCCGGGCTGGTCGCCGGCCTGCTTGAGGTCCTTCTGCGAGCCCACCGTGATCGCGGCCTGCGAGACGAACGGGCCGCCCCGCTCGACCGAGCGCTCACCGATCAGCATCAGCGAGACCAGGCCGAGCACCAGGATCGCGCCCTGCAGGAAGACCGTGGGGCCGTCGACGGCGACCGCGCCGCCGATCGTGATCTTGCGGGTGCTGTGCTGGACGATCACGGCCACGAACGCCGCCGTGACGGCGAGGAAGCCGAGGGTCAGCTGGATCGGGTTGCGGGACCGGCGGGGCGTGAACACCTCGATCAGGATGCCGACGCACGCCGCCCCGAAGAGGATCAGCATCGGCAACAGCGCGCCGTAGTCGATGCTGGGTAGTTGGAGGTCCTCCATGGCTAGCGCGCCACCCTTTCGTTAGCGACGACCGCCGTCGGCCCCGGATCCTCGACGCCGACGTCCTGCATGGTCGCCTGGACCGCCGGGTTGATCACGTCGGTGACCGGCTTGGGATAGAAGCCGAGCAGGATGATCAACAGGATGAGCGGGGCCACCACGACCTTCTCGCGAAGCGTGATGTCCTTCTTCATCTCCGGCACCTCGGTGAGGGCCGGATTGAGGGTGCCCTGCGTGGTGCGCTGCACCATCCAGAGCACGTAGGCGGCGGCCAGGATGATGCCGGCCGTGGCCACCACCGCGTACGCCGGGTGCACGGTGAAGGTGCCGATCAGCACGAGGAACTCGCTGATGAACGGCGCCGTGCCGGGCAGCGCCAGCGACGCCAGACCGGCGAAGAAGAACACCCCGGCCAGGACCGGGACGAGCTTGCCGGCGCCGCCGAAGTCGCTGATCAGGTTGGAGCCGCGGCGGGCGACGAACATGCCGACCACGATGAACAGCAGACCGGTCGCGAGACCGTGGTTGACCATGTAGAGCACCGAGCCGGTGCCGGCCTGGGTGGTGAACGCGAAGATGCCGATGCCGATGAAGCCGAAGTGCGCGATCGACGTGTACGACACCAGGCGCTTGAGATCGTTCTGGCCGACCGCGAGCAGCGCGGCGTAGATGATCCCGATGACGCCGAGCACCAAGGCGGCGGGCGCGAACCAGCGGGACGCCTCGGGGAACAGCGAGAGGCAGTAGCGCAGGATCCCGAACGTGCCGACCTTGTCCATCACGCCGACCAGCAGCGCCGCGGCGCCGGCCGGGGCCGCACCACCGGCGTCCGGCAGCCAGGTGTGGAACGGGAAGAACGGCGCCTTGATCGCGAACGCCACGAAGAAGCCGAGGAACAGCCAGCGCGCGGTGTCCTGATCGATCGAGCCGGCCGCCTCGGCCAGCTTGGCCCAGTCGAACGTGTGCCCGCCGACCACCCACAGCCCGATCACCGCGGCCAGCATGAACAGACCGCCGACCAGGCTGTAGAGGAAGAACTTGACCGCCGCGTACTGGCGGCGCGGCCCGCCGAACGACCCGATGATGAAGTACATCGGGATCAGCATGACCTCGAAGAACACGTAGAACAGGAAGATGTCGGCGGCCGCGAAGACGCCGATCATCGTGAACTCGAAGGCCAGCAGCAGCGCGAAGTAGACCGGTGCGGAGCGGTTGCTCTTCTCCACGTCGTGCCAGGACGCCAGGATCACGACCGGGAACAGGATCGCGATCAGCATCAGCATGACCAGCGCGATGCCGTCGGCGGCGAACGTGAACCGGGCGTCCCAGGACGGGATCCAGGCGTACGACTCGCGGAACTGGAAGCGGTCACCGTCCACCTGGAAGGCGATCCACATGAGGACGCTCAGCACCAGCACGACCAGCGACCAGGCGAACGCCACGGTCTTGGCCAGCTCGGCCTTGTGCCGGGGGATGAACGCCACCGCGATGGCGCCCACCAGGGGCAGCAAGGTCAGGATGGAGAGAAACGGGAAGTCTTTCACGCCAACCACCCAAGCTGGATCGCGAGGAAGGCGCCGACGACCACGACGGCACCGGTGAGCATGGAGAGGGCGTACGAGCGGACGAAGCCGGTCTGCAACCTGCGGAGCCGGCCGGAACTGCCGCCGACCCCCGCCGCGATCCCGTTGACCAGACCGTCGATGCCCCGGTTGTCGAGGTAGACCAGCGCCCGGGTCAGATAGATGCCGGGCCGCTCGAACACCGCCTCGTTGAACGCGTCGGTGTAGAGGTTGCGGCGGGCCGCGGTGACGACCACGCCGGCCGGCTGCTCCTGCAGGGCCGTGCCCCGGCGGAACATCGCCCAGGCCAGACCCGCGCCCGCCACCGAGATCACGATGCCGAGGATCTGGATCAGCGTGTGCGGGATGACCGCCTCATGGTGCGCCTCCTCGGGGCCGAATACTGGCTCGAGCCAGCCGGGCACCGAGGTCGACATGAGCCAGCCGGCGCCGATCGAGCCGAGGGCCAGCAGCATCAGCGGCACGGTCATGATGAACGGCGACTCGTGCGGGTGCTTGTTGTCCTCGGTGTACCGCTCGGGGCCGTGGAAGGTCAGCACGAACAAGCGAGTCATGTAGAACGCCGTCAGGCCGGCGCCGAGCAGGGCCGCCATGCCGTACAGCCAGGACGTCCAGTCGCCGCGCTCGAAGGCCGCCGCGATGATCGGTTCCTTGGAGAAGTAGCCGGACAGCGGCGGGATGCCGATGATCGCGAGCCAGCCCATCATGAAGGTGAGCCAGGTCCACTTCATGTATTTACGCAGGCCGCCGAAGCGCCGGATGTCGACCTGGTCGTGCATGCCGTGCATGACCGAGCCCGCGCCGAGGAACATGTTGGCCTTGAAGAAGCCGTGCGCCAACAGGTGGATGATCGCCAGCGCGTACGCCCCGCCGCCGAGCCCGACGCCGAGGAACATGTAGCCGATCTGGCTCACGGTCGACCAGGCCAGCACCCGCTTGATGTCGTCCTTGGCGGCGCCGATGATGCAGCCGATCAGCAGCGTGAGCGCGCCCACGCTGACCACGACCGTCTGCAGCGTGGTGTTCGCCGTGAAGATCGCGTTGGAGCGGGCGATCAGGTAGACGCCCGCGGTCACCATCGTCGCCGCGTGGATCAGGGCCGAGACGGGGGTCGGGCCCTCCATCGCGTCGGGCAACCAGGCCTGCAGCGGGAACTGACCGGACTTGCCGGCCGCGCCCAGCAGCAGGAGCAGACCCATGATCAGCACGGTGGTCGAGCTGAGCGCGCTGACGTTGCCGAAGACCTCGTCGTACTGGGTGGTGCCGAGCGTGGCGAACATCATGAAGATGCCGATGGCCAGGCCGGCGTCGCCGACCCTGTTCATCAGGAACGCCTTCTTGCCGGCGGTGGCCGCGGACGGCCGGGTGTACCAGAACGAGATCAGCAGGTACGACGCGAGACCCACGCCCTCCCAGCCGAAGTAGAGCATCACGTAGTTGTTGCCGAGGACCAGCAGCAACATCGCCGCGACGAAGAGGTTGAAGTAGGCGAAGAACTTCCGCCGGCCCGGGTCGTGCTCCATGTAGCCGACCGCGTACAGGTGGATCAGCGATCCGACGCCCGTGATCAGCAGGACGAAGACACCGGCCAGCGGGTCGAACAGCAACCCGAAGTCGACATGCAGATTGCCGACGGCGATGAAGTCCCACAGGCTCAGCTCGGCCGACCGCTGTTCCGGGTCGAGACCGCGCAGGCTGAAGAAGAAGATCAACCCAAGCACGAAGGAGGCTGCCACCGCGAGGACGCCGAGCCAGTGCCCCCACTTGTCGGCCCGCTTGCCCAGGAACAGCAAGATCGCGGCGCTGACCAGCGGAATGGCGATGAGCAGCCAGATGCCGCTCAGCGCCCCCGTCGCGTGGGCGTACTCCACTGTTGGTTCCACGTGAAGGCCCCTTTAGTACTTCAGAAGGTTCGCGTCGTCGACGCTCGCCGAGCGCCGCGTACGGAAGATCGACATGATGATCGCGAGACCCACCACGACCTCGGCGGCCGCGACGACCATCACGAAGAACGAGATGATCTGGCCGTCCAGGCTGCCGTTGATCCGGCTGAAGGTGACCAGGGCGAGGTTCGCGGCGTTGAGCATGAGCTCGATGCACATGAACAGCACGATCGCGTTGCGGCGGACGAGCACCCCGGCGGCGCCGATGGTGAACAGGATTGCCGCGAGCACCAGGTAATACTCGGGAGTCACTTCTCAGTTCCCTTCGGTGCCGCCTCGTCCGCGGTGAGCTCGCGGATCGGCAGGATCGGGGAGATGCTGCGCTCGGAGCCGTTGCCGTCGGGCAGCCGCGCGGGGGCGGCGACCGACATGGTGTTGGCGTAGACGCCGGGACCGGCCTTGGGACCGGGGTAGTTGCCCGGCCGGAACCGCTCCTTCATCCGGGTCAGCTGGTCGACCGCGTCCTCCTTGGCCTTCTCGACGTGGGCCAGGATCATCGCGCCGACCGCGGCGGTGATCAGCAGCGCCGAGGTGACCTCGAAGGCGAAGACGTACCGGGTGAACAGCAGTGAGGCGAGGCCCTGGACGTTGCCGTCCGCGTTCGCCTCGGTCAGCCCGATCGTCGGGACGTCGCCCAGCGAGCGGGCCAGCCCGGCCCCGATCAGGGCGGCCAGGCCGACACCGAGCAGGATCGCGGCGACCCGCTGGCCGCGGAGCGTCTCGATCAGCGAGTCCGAGGCGTCCCGGCCGACCAGCATGAGCACGAAGAGGAACAGCATCATGATCGCGCCGGTGTAGACGATGATCTGCACCGCGCCCAGGAACGGCGCCGAGTTGACCACGTACAGGAAGCCCAGGCAGAGCATCGTGACGACCAGCCACAGCGCCGAGTGGACCGCGTTGCGGGCGATCACCATGCCGAGGGCGCCGATCACGGCGAGCGAGCCGAGGATCCAGAAAGCGACCGCTTCGCCGGTGGACACGTGGTCCATCACACGGCCTCCTTAGCGGCTTGCCCCGAAGCGTCCTCGGCCTCGTTGGTCGCCCACGGCGCCCGCTCGGCACCCGCCGAGGTGCCCGGGTTGCTGAGCGCGCCGACGTAGTAGTCCTTGTCGGTCTCGCCCAGGCGCATCGGGTGCGGCGGCTGCTCCATGCCGGGCAGCAGCGGGGCCAGCAGCTCCTTCTTCGTGAAGATCAGATCCTGCCGGCTGTCGCGGGCCAGCTCGTACTCGTTGCTCATGGTCAGCGAACGGGTCGGGCAGGCCTCGATACAGAGCCCGCAGAAGATGCAACGGGCGTAGTTGATCTGGTAGATCCCGGCGTAGCGCTCACCCGGCGAGAACCGCTGCTCGTCGGTGTTGTTCGCGCCCTCGACGTAGATGGCGTCGGCCGGGCAGGCCCAGGCGCACAGCTCACAGCCGATGCACTTCTCCAGGCCGTCCGGGTGCCGGTTGAGGATGTGCCGGCCGTGGTAGCGCGGGGCCGGCGTGGGCGGTGTGAACGGGTAGTCGGTCGTGATGACCTTGCGGAACATGTGCGCGAAGGTCACCCCGAAGCCCTTGAACGAGCCGGTGAACGTACCCACGTCACACCTCCTTGTTTTCTTCAGGAGACCCGACCGTGGCCGGGGCACGCTCGGCCACGGCCCGGCGGGCCCGTGGACTGGGAGGAACTTGTAGATCCATCGGTGGCACCGGGAAACTGCCCGGTGGTCTGGCGGCCAGCTCCTCCTCGATGGAGAGCTGCCTCGGCTTGCGGGCGGCCGGCCAGAGCATGGCGACCAGCAGGATCACGACCACGATGCCGACGATCGAGAACCACTTGGCCTGCTGCGAGAGCTCGTTGTTGGCGACCTTGACGTAGCTCAGGAAGAGGATCCACACCAGGTTGACCGGGATGAGGACCTTCCAGCCGAAGCGCATGAACTGGTCGTAGCGCATGCGGGGCAGCGTGGCCCGCAGCCAGATGAAGCCGAAGAGCAGCAGCAGCACCTTGGCGAAGAACCAGATCAGCGCGAAGTAGCCGGAGTTCGCGCCCTCCCAGAACCACGTGATCGGCCAGGGGGCCCGCCAGCCGCCGAGGAACAGCGTGGTGGCGAACGCCGAGACGGTGATCATGTTGATGTACTCGGCCAGGAAGAACAGCGCGAACTTGAACGACGAATACTCGGTGTGGAAGCCGCCGACCAGCTCGGACTCGGCCTCGGGCAGGTCGAACGGCGCGCGGTTGGTCTCGCCGACGGCCGCGATGCAGTAGATGACGAAGCTGGGCAGCAGCAGCACCGCGTACCAGCTCGGGGTCGTCACCTCCCAGCCGAACAGGTTGACCGGGTTGCCGTGCGCCTGCGCGGCGACGATCTGCGACGTGCTCATCGAGCCCGCGGTCATGAACACCGCGACGATCGACAGACCCATCGCGACCTCGTACGAGATCATCTGGGCGCTCGACCGCAGACCACCCAGCAGCGGGTAGGTCGAGCCGGAGGCCCAACCGGCCAGCACGACGCCGTAGACCGCCATCGACGAGCAGGCGAGCAGCACGAGCACCGAGACCGGCACGTCGGTCAGCTGCAGCGCGGTCTGGTGGCCGAACATGTTGACCACGCCGCCGAACGGGATGACCGAGAACGCCGTGAAGGCGACCGTCGCCGAGATCACCGGGGCGATGAAGTAGACGACCTTGTCGGCCGTCTTCGGGATGATCTCCTCCTTGAACGGCAGCTTGACGCCGTCTGTGAGGCTCTGCAGCCAGCCCTTGGGCCCGACCTGGTTGGGGCCGGGCCGCACCGCCATCCGGGCCACGACCTTGCGCTCATAGTTGATCGTGAAGAGCGTCAACAGGAGCAGCAGGACGAAGACGCCGAACAGCTTGATCAGCGTGATCCACCAGACGTCGTTCTCGAACGTCTGCAGCGTCGGATCCACGGCGTGGGCCGCGAGAATCGACGTTTTCATGCCTTGACCTCCGACGACGCGAGGATCGGGCCGCTGCGCCCGGCGGTGAGCCGGACGACCGCACCCGCGGTCACGCCGAGGCTGCGGCCGACGGCCGACCCGGGCGAGTTGGTGGGCAGCCACACCACGCCGTACGGCAGGTCGGTGATGACGGCCGGCAGGGTGATCGCGCCGCGGTCGGTGCCGACGGTGAGGGCGTCGCCGTCGGTCACGCCGAGCGACTTGGCCAGCACCTTGCCGATCCGGACGACCGGCGGCCGGGCGGTGCCGGCCAGCGCCTCGTCACCCTCGAGCAGCGAGCTCTCGTCGATCGCGTGGTGCCAGGTGGCCAGCACGGCCTCGTGCTGGCCGACGGTGGGCAGCGCCGCCGCCGTGACCGTGGGGGCCGCCGGGCGAGGCGCCTTGGTGAGCGGCATCGCGCCCAGCTCGCGGCGGATCGCCAGCACGTCGCCGGTGGCCAGCGTGACGTCCATCAGGGCGGCGACCGCCTCGAGGACCCGGCCGTCGGTCATCGACGTGCTCGGCAGCACCGTGCCGAAGGACCGCAGCCGGCCCTCCCAGTTCAGGAACGTGCCGGACTTCTCGGCGGCCGGGGCGATCGGGAGCACCACGTCGGCGCGGCGGGTGACCGCGCTGTGCCGCATCTCGAGGCTGACCACGAAGCCCGCGTTGTCGAGCGCCTGCTCGGCCAGGCGCGGGTCGGCCAGGTCGCCCGGGTCGACGCCGCCGACCAGCAGGCCGCCGAGCTCGCCCGCGGCGGCCGCCGCGACGATGCCGTTCGTGTCGCGACCCAGCCGGCTGGGCAGCGCGCCCGCCTCGACGTCCCAGGCCAGCGAGAGCTCGGCGCGGGCCGCCGGGTCGCCCACGGGGCGGCCGCCGGGCAGCAGGTTGGGCAGGCAGCCGGCGTCGATCGCGCCGCGGTCGCCGGCCCGCCGGGGCACCCACGCGAGGCGGGCGCCGGTGCGGGCGGCCAGCGCGGCCGCGGCCGACAGGCCACCCGGCACGGTGGCCAGACGCTCGCCGACCAGCAGCAGCGAGCCGGGCGCGGCGAGCGCCGCGGCCACCGCCGCGTTGTCGGTCAGCACCCGGGCCTCGTCACCTGGAACCGTCGGCACCAGGGTCGCGCCCATCTTGCCGAAGCCTCGGGTGAGGAACGGCGCGACCGCGGTGACCTGCAGCTTCTTGCGCAGGTGGCCCTTGCGGAGGCGCAGGAAGAGGATCCCGCTCTCCTCCTCGGGCTCGAGGCCGACGATCACGGCCGATGGGGCGTTCTCGACGTCGGTGTAGGTGACGTCGGAGACCCCGGCGACCGAGGCGGCCAGGAAGTCGGCCTCCTCGCCGCTGAGCGGGCGGGCCCGGAAGTCGATGTCGTTGGTGCCGAGGGCGACCCGGGCGAACTTCGCGTACGCGTACGCGTCCTCCACCGTGAGCCGGCCGCCGGTCAGCACGCCGACGCCCTTGGCCTTGGCCGCCTTCAGCCCCTCGGCCGCCGCCAGCAGAGCCTCGCTCCACGACACCTCGCGCAGCTCACCGGTCGCGGCGTCGCGCAGCAGCGGGTTCATGATCCGGTCATTGGCGACCTGATACTGGAAGCCCCAGCGGCCCTTGTCGCAGTTCCACTCCTCGTTCACCGCCGGGTCGTCACCGGCCAGCCGGCGCAGCACCTTGCCGCGGCGGTGGTCGGCCCGCAGCGAGCACCCACCCGCGCAGTGCTCGCAGGTGGTGGGCGTGGAGACCAGGTCGAACGGGCGGGCCCGGAACCGGTATTGCTCGCCGGTCAGCGCGCCGACCGGGCAGATCTGGATCGTGTTGCCCGAGAAGTACGAGTTGAAGGCGACGTCGCCCTCGCCCTCGCCGACCTGGCCGTCGCCGGTGCCCGTGCCGCCGAAGAAGTCGTCACGGTAGACGTTGATCTGCTCGCCGGACGAGCGGTCCATCAGGTCGATGAACTTGTCGCCGGCGATCTCCTCGGAGAACCGGGTGCAGCGCTGGCAGAGGATGCAGCGCTCACGGTCGAGCAGCACCTGGCTGCTGATGTGGATCGGCTTCTCGTACTCGCGCTTGTGCTCGTGGAAGCGCGAGTCGGCCCGCCCGTTGCTCATCGCCTGGTTCTGCAGGGGGCACTCGCCGCCCTTGTCGCAGGTCGGGCAGTCCAGCGGGTGGTTGGCCAGCAGCAGCTCCATCACGCCGCCCTGCGCCTTGGCCGCGACCTCGGAGGTGAGCTGGGTGCGCACCACCATGCCCTCGGCCACCGTCTGGGTGCACGAGGCGACCGGCTTGCGCTGGCCCTCCACGTCGACCAGGCATTGGCGGCAGGCGCCGGCCGGGGCCAGCAGCGGGTGGTCGCAGAACCGCGGGATCGCGATGCCCATCCGCTCGGCGACCCGGATGACCAGCTCGCCCTTCTCGGCGGTGACCTCGATCCCGTCGATGGTGAGCGTGACGGTATCTGTCTTCTTGGCTACGTCCGTCATCAGTGCGCCCCAACCAGAGCCTTGGCGGACAGCCGCGGGGCGGTCCGGCCCTCGATGTAGTCCAGGTAGTCCTGGCGGAAGAACTTGAGCGTCGACATGACCGGAGTCGCGGCGCCGTCGCCCAGGCCGCAGAACGACCGGCCGAAGATGTTGTCCGCCGTGTCCTGCAGGGTGTCGAGATCCTTGTACGTGCCCTCGCCGCTGAGGATCCGGCGATAGGTCCGCACCATCCAGTAGTTGCCCTCGCGGCACGGGGTGCACTTGCCGCACGACTCGTGGTGGTAGAACTCCAGCCATCGCCACGTCGAATAGACCGGGCAGTCCTGGTCGCTGAAGATCTGCATCGCGGTGGTGCCCAGGATCGACCCGGCCGCGGCCACCCCCTCGAAGTCCATCGGGGTGTCGATGTGGTCGGCCGTGAGCAGCGGGGTGGACGACCCGCCCGGGGTCCAGAACTTCAGGTTGTGCCCGGGCTTCATGCCGCCGGCCAGCTCGATCAGCTCGCGCAGCGTGATGCCCAGGCCGCACTCGTACTGCCCCGGGTTGGCGATGCGGCCGGAGAGCGAATAGATCATCGGGCCGGACGACTTCTCCGTGCCCATGCTCTTCCACCAGTCGGGGCCGCCGAGCACGATGTACGGCACGCTCGCGATCGTGCCGACGTTGTTGACCACGGTCGGGCTGGCGTACAGGCCCGCGATGGCCGGGAAGGGCGGGCGGAGCCGGGGCTGGCCGCGGAAGCCCTCCAGCGAGTCGAGCAGCGCCGTCTCCTCGCCGCAGATGTACGCGCCGGCGCCGCTGTGCACGACCAGCTCGAGGTCGAAGCCCGAGCCCAGGATGTTCGTGCCCAGGTAGCCCTTGGCCTTCGCCTCCTCGACCGCGTTGCGCAGGCGGCGGGCGGCGTGCACGGCCTCGCCGCGGATGTAGATGAACGCCCGGTTCGCGCGGATCGCGTACGAGGCGATGATCGCCCCTTCGATCAGCGAGTGCGGGTCGTACGTCATCAGGGGCAAGTCCTTGCAGGTGCCCGGCTCGCCCTCGTCCGCGTTGATCACGAGGTAGTGCGGCTTGCCGTCGCCCTGCGGGATGAAGCCCCACTTGAGACCGGTCGGGAAGCCCGCGCCGCCGCGGCCGCGCAGACCCGAGTCCTTGATCAGCTGAATCAGGTCGTCGGGGTGGACGTCGAGGGCCTTGCGGAGCGCCGCGTAGCCGTCGAGCCGCTCGTAGACGTCCATCTTCCAGGCGTCCGGCGACAGCCAGCGCTTGGTGAGGACAGGGGTCAGCTTCTGCAGAATCTCACGCCGCGGCTGAGTCACTTCGCCTCCTCGGTACGGGCGGTGTCCCCGGCGGGCTTGCCGTCGCCGGCAGGCTCATTGGACGCGGTCCCGGCGGCCTCGGCCGGGTTCGACGGCACGGGCTTCTTCTCGTCGGCCGTCCCGGTCTTGTCGGGCGTGCTCGCGTCGGGGTTGCGCTGCTCCGCCGTACGGGTCTGGGGGTCCTTGACGTCACCGGCGTGGGTCGTCTTGCCCGCGTGCCCGGGGGTGACGCTGCTGACGGCGCTCTTGACCTTGTCGACCACCGTGGCGACCTTGCCGCGGCTCTCCTCGCGCGGGGAGGGCTTCGTCTTGGTGATCGGCGTGTCCGGGTTGAAGTCGGCGACCGCGATGCCGTGCTCCTGGGCCAGCGTCACGCCGCGCAGGGTCGGCGCCCCGGCCACCCCGTCGGCGACGGCGCCCGCCCGCGGCTCGGCGAACCCGGCCAGCTGGACCTGCATCTCCTTGAGCGAGCAGATGCGCGCGCCCCGGCTGGGCGTGGGCCGCTCGCCGTTGCGCAGCTGGTCGACCAGGCCGACCGCCGCGGCCGGGGTGGCCTCGTCGATCGCGAAGTCGTAGTTGACCGTCACGACGGGCGCGTAGTCGCAGGCGGCCAGGCACTCGGCGTGCTCCAGCGTGATCCGGCCGTCGGCCGTGGTCTCGTCGTGCCCCACCCCGAGATGCTCGGACAGCTCGTCGTAGACCTGCTGACCGCCGAGGGTGTTGCACAGCGTGTTGGTGCAGACGCTGACCAGGTATTCACCGGTCGGGCGGCGCTTGTACATCGTGTAGAACGTGGCGACCGCGCCGACCTGGGCCTTGTTGATGCCCAGGATCTCGGCGCAGAAGGCCACCCCGTTCGGGCTGACGAACCCCTCCTCGGTCTGCACGAGGTGGAGCAGCGGCAGCAGCGCGGAGCGGCTGCGGTCGGCCGGGTAACGAGCGATGACCTCGAGCGCCGCGGGAAGCAGCTTCTCGGCCAAGGGAGCGGCGGCGGGGGAAAAGTCCACCGTGGTGTCAGTCATTAACGGTCACACCCACCCATCACGGGGTCCAGGGACGCGCCGCCGGCGATCACGTCGGCCAGCAGCGCACCTTCGGCCATCGCCGGGATGGCCTGGAGGTTCACGAAGCTCGGGTCCCGCATGTGGACCCGATAGGGATGGGTGCCACCGTCGGAGACGGCGTGGACGCCCAGTTCGCCACGCGGGTGCTCGATCGCGACGTACACCTGGCCCGGCGGCACCCGGAAGCCCTCGGTCACGAGCTTGAAGTGGTGGATCAGGGACTCCATCGACTGGCCCATGATCTTGGCGACGTGCTCGAGCGAGTTGCCCATGCCGTCCAGACCCACGGCCAGCTGCGCGGGCCAGGCGATCTTCTTGTCGGCGATGAAGATCGGGCCCGGGCGGAGCCGGTCGAGCGCCTGCTCCACGATCTTGAGGGACTCGCGGATCTCGGCCAGGCGCACCTGGTAGCGGCCCCACACGTCGGCGGTCGTCGCGGTCGGCACGTCGAACTCGTAGTTCTCGTACCCGCAGTACGGCATCGTCTTGCGCAGGTCCCAGGCCAGGCCGGAGGCGCGCAGGACGGGGCCGGTGACGCCCATCGCGAGGCAGCCGGTGACGTCGAGGACGGCCACCCCCTGCGTACGCTCCTGCCAGATGACCTGGCCGGAGAGCATGGCCTCGTACTCCTTGAGCTTCTTGGGCAGATACACCAGGAAGTCGCGGATCTTCTTGATCGCCGACTCCGGGATGTCCTGCGCCACGCCGCCCGGGCGGAAGTACGCGTGGTTCATCCGCAGGCCGCTGGTCTCCTCGAAGATGTCGAGGATGTACTCACGCTCGCGGAAGCCGTACAGCATCATCGAGATGGCGCCGAGCTCCATGCCCGTCGTGGCCAGCCACACCAGGTGCGACGAGATCCGGTTGAGCTCCATGAAGAGCACCCGGATCGTGTTGGCCCGCTCGGTGATCTGGTCGGTGATGCCGAGCAGCTTCTCGACCGCGAGGCAGTAGCCGGCCTCGTTGAACAGCGGGGCCAGATAGTCGGCGCGGGTCACGAACGTCGTGCCCTGGGTCCAGTTGCGGTATTCGAGGTTCTTTTCGATGCCGGTGTGCAGGTAGCCGACGACCGGCCGGACGTCGGTGACCGTCTCACCCTCGAGCTCGAGCACCAGCCGCAGCACGCCGTGCGTGGACGGGTGCTGCGGACCCATGTTGACGACGATCTTCTCGTTGCTCAGCGGGTCGACACTGCCGGTGACGGTGTCCCAGTCGCCGCCGGTGACCGTGAAGACGCGGCCCTCGGTGGTCTCCCGCTCGCTTGCGTATCCGGACTGTGTCATTGGTAGACCCTCCGCTGGTCAGGAGGCGGAATCTCGGCGCCCTTGTACTCGACGGGGACGCCGCCGAGCGGGTAGTCCTTGCGCTGCGGGTAGCCCTCCCAGTCGTCCGGCATCAGCACCCGCGTCAGGTTCGGGTGACCCGTGAAGATCACCCCGAACATGTCGTACGTCTCCCGCTCCTGCCAGTCGGCGGTCGGGTAGGCGCTGGTCACGCTGGGGACGCTGCCGCCGGCCGGGATCGCGACCTCGAGGCGTACGCGCCGCCGGTAGGTCATCGAGGTCAGGTGGTAGGTCACGTGCAGGCGGCGGGAGTCGCTGTTGAGGTAGTCCACGCCGGAGACCGAGGAGCAGAGCTCGAAGCGGAGCGCCTCGTCGTCCCGCATGATCTGCGCGACCTCGGCGATCCGCTCGGCCTTGATGTGCAGGGTCAGCTCGTCGCGGTCGACGACCACCTTCTCGATGGCGTCGGCGAAGCCCGGGTAGGCCTCCTCGAGCGCGTCGGTGACCTCGTCGAAGTAACCCCCGTACGGCTTGGGGCTGCCGACCGACTCGGGGCGGTGACGCACGAGGCCGCCGAAGCCGGAGACGTCACCGGTACCGGTGATGCCGAACATGCCCTTCTGCGGGCTGGCCGGGGTCTGGGCCGGGGCGCCGAGGTTGGCGCCGTCCGGGCTGCTGGGTTCGACAGTCACTTGCCGTCCTCCCGGAGGTGCGGCTGGAGCTTCATCCAGTTCTCGATGCGCAGCTGCTCCTCGCGGCCTTCCTTGACCGCCTGGGTCCACTCCGCACGCCGGGCCTTGTCCACCCGGTACGACGACGGCATCGCGCCCGGGGCGACGATCGGCATCTTGCCCTCGGCCTTGCGGGCCTCCAGCATCTTCTTGCCGTTCGGGCCGAGCGGGGCGGCCATGACCTTCTCGCGCATCTTGAGGATGGCGTCGATCAGCATCTCGGGCCGCGGCGGGCAGCCGGGCAGATAGATGTCGACCGGGACGATGTGGTCCACGCCCTGCACGATCGCGTAGTTGTTGAACATGCCGCCGGACGAGGCGCACACGCCCATCGAGATCACCGAGCGCGGCTCGGGCATCTGGTCGTAGATCTGGCGGACGACGGGCGCCATCTTCTGGCTGACCCGGCCCGCGACGATCATCAGGTCGGCCTGGCGGGGCGAGGCCCGGAAGACCTCCATGCCCCAGCGGCCCAGGTCGTAGTGCGGGCCGCCGGCCGCCATCATCTCGATGGCGCAGCAGGCCAGACCGAACGTGGCGCCCCAGAACGAGGACTTACGCGCCCAGTTCGAGACCTTCTCGACGGAGGTGAGCAGGATTCCCGCAGGGAGTTTCTCTTCGATACCCATGACGCATCAGTCCCAGTTGAGTCCGCCGCGTCGCCACACGTAGGTGTAGGCGATGAAGACGGTGACGATGAAGAGGACCATCTCGACGAACCCGAACAGGCCGAGCGCTCCGAAGGAGACGGCCCAGGGATACAGGAAGATGGTCTCGATGTCGAAGATGATGAAGAGCATCGCGGTCAGATAGAACTTGACCGGGAACCGGCCACCGCCGACCGGCTGCGGCGCCGGCTCGATACCGCACTCGTACGCGTCGAGTTTGGCGCGGTTGTAGCGATGCGGGCCGACGATCGGGGCGATCGACACCGAGAACAACGCGAAGAGCGCGCCAAGGATCAGTAACCCGACGATCGGGACGTATGGGTTGATCGTCATCGTGTCTCCTGGTCGACTATTAGCTGGTTCACACTATTAGTCCGATTTGCTCGTGTCGGCCGCGGGGTGCTCATACGGCCGGTGCGACCTTGGTCAGGCCGTTGATGATCCGGTCCATGCTGTCGCCGCCACGCGGGTCCGTGAGGTTGGCCAGCAGCTTCAGAACGAATCGCATCAGCGTCGGATGCGGCATGCCGTGTTTCGTGGCAATCCGCATGATCTGAGGATTGCCGATCAACTTCACGAATACGCCACCAAGGCGGTAATAGCCGCCGAACCTGAGGCTGAGCTCCGTGGGATAGGCCCGCAGCGCGCGCTCACGGTCGGCGCCGGCGGGCCGGGCGAGCGCCTGCACCGCGACCTCGGCCGCCAGCTCGCCGCTCTCCATCGCGTACGCGATGCCCTCGCCGTTCATCGGGTTGACCATGCCGCCGGAGTCGCCGACCAGCATCAGGCCGCGCGTGTAGTGCGGCACCCGGTTGAAGCCCATCGGAAGCGCGGCGCCGAGGATCGGCCCGTCCGCGTTCGACTCGTCGCGCATGCCCCAGTCGGCCGGCGTCCCGGCCAGCCAGTCGGTCAGCATCGCGCGGTAGTTGGTCTTGCCGAACGCGCTCGAGCTGTTGAGAATGCCGAGGCCCACGTTCACCCTGCCATCCCCCATGCCGAAGATCCAGCCGTATCCGGGGAGAAGGCGCTCGCGGTCGGTCGCGCTGCGCAGCTCGAGCCAGGACTCGAGATAGTCGTCGTTCGCGCGCACCGGCGAGTGGTAATAGCGCCGGACGGCCACGCCGAGCGGACGGTCGTCGCGCTTGGCCAGGCCCATGGCGATGGGCAGTTTGCCCGAGACGCCGTCGGCCGCGATGACCAGCGGGGCACGGAACTCGACGGGCTCCTTGCCCGGGCCCACCTTGGCCGTGACGCCGATCGCGTGGCCGTCGTCGTCCAGCACCGGCCCGGTGACGTTGGTGTTCGTGTGCAGCACGGCGCCCGCCTCGACGGCCCGCCGGGCGAGCATGTCGTCGAAGTCGAGCCGGGTCCGCACCAGGCCGTAGTTGGGGAAGCTGGCCAGATCGGGCCAGTCCAGCTCGAGCCGGACGCCGCCGCCGATCACCCGGAGGCCCTTGTTCTGCAGCCAGCCGGCCTTTTCCGAGGTGTCGACGCCCATTCGCACCAGCTGGCGGACGGCACGCGGGGTGAGACCGTCGCCGCAGACCTTCTCGCGCGGGAACTCGGTCTTCTCCAGCAGCAGGACTCTGAGCCCGTGCCGCGCCATGTGATAGGCCGCCGCAGATCCTCCCGGACCTGCACCGACGACGATGACATCAGCCTCGTCGGCTATTCGCCCGGATGGTACTTGGTTGCTCACACCACACCTCCGTCTCGCAGCAGCTCGTGAAACAGTTCACAAGCATGCCCAAGTCGGAGTCTAGGACGGCCATTGAAGGTCGTTCGGGTTAGGGGAACCTAACTGTTTCGGCCGGGTGAATTGCCCGACGTCAGTACCCTGTCCGCGGCCTCCCGCGCCTCACCGTCCAGGTAGTCCCGGAAGTTGCCGCCCATGGCCTTGTCGAGCGCGACGATCAGGTTGTCGACCAGCTCCTGAGCCAGGTCGGGATCCTCGGCGGCGACCATCCGGAGCCGGGTGGCCAGCTCCATGCCCCGGCGCTCGCCGGCGTCGCGCTCGTCGATCGCGATGTCGATGTCCGTGTCTTCGAGATGCCCGAAGGTCGTCATTCCCCGAGCCAAACAGGCCTTCTACCGTTTCGCGGCGAAAGCCGTTTTTATCCCTCTTTAGGCCTTCGTCGCCCGATGCAGGGCCACGATGCCGCCGGTCAGGTTGCGCCAGCCGATCCGGCTCCACGGGCCCGCCGCGGCGATGCGCGCCGACAGGGCCGCCTGGTCGGGCCAGGCGCGAATCGATTCGGCGAGATACACGTACGCGTCGGGGTTGCTCGACACCGTGCGCGCGACCACCGGCAGCGAGCGCATCACGTACTGCATGTAGACCGTGCGGAACGGCGTGAAGGTCGGGCTGCTGAACTCGCAGATCACCAGCCGGCCGCCGGGCCGCGTGATCCGGGCCAGCTCACGCAGCGCGCCCTCGACGTCCACGACGTTGCGGAGCGCGAACGAGATCGTGACCGCGTCGAACGTCTCGTCGGCGAACGGCAGCCTCAGCGCGTCCCCGGCGACCAGCGGGACCTGGGGGCGCACCCGGCGGCCGGCCCGCAGCATGCCCGTGGACAGGTCGGCGCCCACCGCGAACGCGCCCGAGCGGCTCAGCTCCTCGGTGGAGATGCCGGTGCCGGCCCCGACGTCGAGCACCCGCTCCCCCGGCCGCAGACCGAGGGCCGCGCGGGTGGAGCGGCGCCAGCCCCGGTCCTGCCCGAAGGCGAGTACCGTGTTGGTCAGGTCGTACCGCTCGGCCACGCCGTCGAACATCTCGGCGACCTCGTGCGGCTGCTTGTCCAGATCTGCGCGCGTCACCCTGACAACTCTGCCACCCCGCACAAACAGATCGGGCGGGATGGTCACCCATCCCGCCCGGTTCCTTGTGCGTTATATATACGACCGCCATCGGTCGGGTCCGCGACCATCACCGGTATTGATCCCCGGCTCTGCGTCAGGAAGTTCTCAGGCCTTACGCAGGCAACGTAACCAGGCGTGCAACACCCGCAACAGAGGTTCACGAGCCTCGTTACGAAGGAGATACCCGGCCTCCACAGTTTGGGGAGGGCGACCTGACCGAACGGTCAATGGCGGTACGTCTATTCGGCCTTCCGGTCTCTATTTGGCCTCGACCAGGGGCAGCTGGGCGCGGCCGGCGCCGCCGCCGGGCATCGCGATCGAGGAGAAGTGCGAGACCACCCGCTCGTCGGTCGGGTCGTCGGCCGGGGTGTGGTGCACCGCCAGATGGCGGTAGAGGGTGTCGCGCTGGGCCGGGGTGCGGTCGGCCGTGCGGATCATCCAGATCAGCTCGTGCAGGTTCGACCGGTGGCGGGCGCCCGCCGAGGAGATCACGTTCTCCTCGAGCATGATCGAGCCCAGGTCGTCGACGCCCAGGTGCAGCGACAGCTGACCGACGTCCTTGCCGGTGGTCAGCCAGGACGCCTGCAGGTGCGGCACGTTGTCGAAGAACAGCCGCGACATGGCCAGGAACCGCAGGTATTCCATGGTCGTGGCCTGGGTGCGGCCCTTGAGGTGGTTGTTCTCGGGCTGATAGGTCCAGGGGATGAACGCGCGGAACCCGCCCACCTCGTGGCTGGTCTCGACCGCGTCGTCGCGGTAGCCGTTGGCGACCGCCAGATCCTGCACGTCGCGGATCATCCGGATGTGCTCGATGCGCTCGGTATGCGTCTCGCCCGTGCCCATCATCATCGTCGCGGTCGACGAGAGGCCGTGGCGGTGCGCGACCGCCATCACCTCGAGCCAGCGAGCGCCGCTCTCCTTGAGCGGGGCGATGGCCTTCCGCGGGCGGTCGGGCAGCATCTCGGCGCCGGCCCCGGCGATCGAGTCGAGCCCCGCGGCCTTGATGCGGACGACCGCCTCCTCGATCGAGACGCCGGAGACCTTCGCCATGTGCAAGATCTCGCTGGGGCCGATCGAGTGGATCGCGAGCTGCGGATACGCCTGCTTGACGGAGGAGAAGAGCTCCTCGTAATACTCCACGCCGAAGTCGGGGTGGTGGCCGCCCTGCAGCATCACCTGGGTGGCGCCGAGATCGACCGCCTCGCCGCAGCGGTGCAGGATCTCCTCCATCGGGTGCGACCAGCCCTCCTTGTGCTTCGGGGCACGGAAGAAGGCGCAGAACTTGCACGCGGTGACGCACACATTGGTGTAGTTGATGTTGCGGTCGATCAGGTAGGTGACGATGCCGTCGGGATAACGACGGCGGCGGACCGTGTCGGCGGCCTCGGCGAGCGCGTGGAACGGCGCCTCCGTGTAGATGAGCAGCGCCTCCTCGGGCGTGATCCGCCCGCCGTCGGCGGCTCGCTGCAGGATGCTGTCGATCTCCGGGTTCGCCGTCACATCGTCGAGATTACGTCCCCGGCTGCCCGGTCGTCAGTCGGCGGGTCGCGTGGCGATGAGCACTCCCAGCCCGTCGAGCACTCGTTCCAGACCGAACCCGTACGCATGATCGGGGTTGATCGCGGCCCTCTGAGCGGCCCCGGCGGCGGCCCCGACGCGCGTCGCCGTGGGATAGGCCCGCTCGTCGAGGACGACGCTGAACCGGGGCTTGTTGACCTCCCACCACTGCGCGTCGGTGCCCTCCTGAGCGGCGGCGACGGCGCCGGCTCGGGCCGAGGACTGCACGAAGCCGATCAAAAAGGTCAGCGCCGCGTCGGTGGTCACGTCGTCGAGCCCGCACCCCTCGAACGCCTTGAGCTCGTGCTCGTACTTCGCCATCAGCCCCGGGCCCAGCGGCGGGCGGCCGGCGGGCATCTCGGCCGCCCACGGGTGCTCGGCGTAGAGCCGGCGATTCTCCTCGGCGATCGCGGCCAGCCGGTCACGCCACGGCTCGCCCGGCCGCTCGACCCGGCTCATGGCCAGATAGACCCGGTCGAGCATCAGCTCGAGCAGCGTCGCCTTGTCGGGCACATAGGTATAAAGCGTCATCGGCACGACGCCCAGCTCGTGAGCCACCCGGCGCATGGTCACCGCCTCGAGACCCTCGTCGTCGGCCAGCGTGACGCCGGTCTCGACCACGCGGGGCACGCTCAGGCCCTGGCGGCGGCCGCGCCGCTTCTCCACCGCGTCGGGGAACCACAGCAGATCGATGGTGCGTCTGGCCTCGGCCACGGGTTGGCGCTCCTTTCTTGTACGGCGTATTGTGTACGACGTACAGACTTGCCGCTCGGCTCCGCTCAAGGGGGCACCATGAAGATAAGCCGCGCCCCGATCCGGCGCCGCCACCCCGGTCGTCGCCGTCCGTGGTCGCGCAACGGCGCCCCCTGGGACGAGATGCCCGAGGCCGGCTTCACCCCAAAAACTGCCGCCACCCTCGTACGGCTGCTGGACGTGCTGGCGAAACGCGGGCTGCGGCGTCGCAGCCCCCGAAGCGGGCCGCTGCCCTGCAGCCACTCCGAACCGCCGGGGCGTGAGTCGTTTCCGCGGGCCGGGGTCGTTAGTCTCGATGCGTTCTTTCAGGGGGTGGGTGTGCTCGTCGTGCATGGCGGCTGGGTCCCGGGCACGGACCGGCCGGGTCAGCTCGCGCTCTGGGCCGAGGATCCCGATCTTCCGTCGACGACCCGCTCCCGGGCGCAGCAGCGGTCGCATCCGTTCGCGCCCGGCGCCGAGGCGCTGCTGACCGCCTTGGCCGAGACGTCCGACGACGTCCGCGACGCGCTGGGCAAGGCCGCCGCGGGGTCGCTGACGCTCCGGCTGCCCAGTTCGGCCCGCGGCCCGCTCCCCTCCCCCGACACCGGCGTCGAGTCGGCGACGCGCGGCGTTCGGCTGGCCGAGTGGTCGGTGCCGGTTCTGCTGCTGCCGGGCGACGCCGCGCTGGCCGCCCTCTCCGCGCTGGCCGAGCCCGACCCGGCCGGCTCCTGGCTGGCCGGCTCGTCGCTGCGCTACCTCAGCGTGCTGGCCGCCCACGCCTGCGACCTGGCCCGCCGCGGCCGCATGCTGCCCCAACTGGTCACCGAGGCCGGGGTGCCGACGGCCCGCTGGCGCGCGGTCGTCACCGGCGCCGACGCCGCCACCTATCGCGACTTCGCCACCGCGATGCCCGCCGCGGTCCGGGCCACCGGCACCTCGGTGGCCGCCACCCTGCAGGACGCGGTGGCCGCCCTGCTCGACGGCGCGGCCCGGGCCGTCATGCCCGAGCGCATCCTGCTCGGTCATCGGGCCGGCCCCAAGGGCCCCCTGCCCGACCGGTGGATCGCCGCGCTGACCGCGGCCGACCCCGCGCTGCCGGGGGCCAAGCCGGCCGAGGAGCGCGAGCTGCGCGAGGCGCTCGACGAGTGGCTGCGCGCGGCCTACGAGGCCAACGGGCCGATCCGGGTCAGTTTCCGGCTCAGCGAGCCCGAGCCCGGCGCCGACGAGTGGGGGCTGGAATTCGCGCTCCAGTCGTCGGAGGATCCGAGCCTCTATCTCGCGGCGACCGACGTGTGGGCCGGTGGACGGTTCCCGGGGCTGCCGGCCCGGCCCGACGAGACCCTGCTGGCCGGGCTCGGGCGGGCCGTCCGGCTGTTCCCGCTGCTGCATCTGGCCCTGCAGGAGCAGGAGCCGGCGGCGCTCGTGATCGACACCGGCGAGGCGCACGAGTTCCTCCGGCAGGCCGCTCCCCTGCTGCAGGCGGCCGGGTTCGGGGTGCAGCTGCCGGCCTGGGCCGGGCGCAAGGGCGTCGGGCTCAAGCTGACCACCCGGTCGAAGTCGAAGAAGGGCAGCTCGTCGCGGGCGGTCGCCGATTCCGGGTTCGGGCTCGACGACCTGGTCGACTTCAAGCTCGAGCTGGTGATCGGCGACGGGGTGGTGACCGCGGAGGAGCTGGCCGAGCTGGCCCGGCTCAAGGTGCCGCTGGTGCGCGTCCGGGGGCAGTGGGTCGAGCTCGACGATCGCCAGCTCAAGGCCGCCCTCAAGGCCGTCGGCAAGCGGCGCGAGGGCGAGCTCACCGCGGGCGAGGTCCTGCAGCAGGTCATGGATGGCGGCGAGGAGGATCTGCCGCTGGTCGACGTCGACGCCGACGGGATGCTGGGCGACCTGCTCTCCGGCCAGGCCGCCGAACGTCTCGCCCCGGTCCCGACCCCGGCGAGCTTCCAGGGCGCGCTCCGGCCCTATCAGGAACGCGGCCTCTCGTGGCTGCACTTCCTGTCGCGGCTGGGGCTCGGCGGCATCCTCGCCGACGACATGGGCCTCGGCAAGACGGCGCAGACCCTGTCGCTGCTGCTGACCGAACGAGCCGACCCGGCGGCACCCGTCGCGCCGACCCTGCTCATCTGTCCTATGTCTCTGGTCAGCAACTGGCAGAAGGAGGCGGCCCGGTTCGCGCCCAGCCTGCGGGTCTACGTGCATCACGGCGGCACCCGTCAGCGCGGCGAAGACTTCGACGCGGCAGTGCGCGACGCCGATCTGGTGCTGACCACGTACGGGACGGCGGTTCGCGACATCGAGGCTCTGCGTGATGTCCATTGGGGACGCTTGGCGTGCGACGAGGCGCAGGCCATCAAAAACAGCGGCACCCGGCAGGCCCAGGCCGTACGGTCGGTGCCGGCCCGCACCCGGCTCGCTCTCACCGGCACGCCTGTCGAAAACCACCTGGCCGAGCTGTGGTCCATCATGGACTTCTGCAACCCGGGGCTGCTCGGGCCGGTCAAGCGGTTCCGCCGGCGGTTCCAGGAGCCGATCGAGGTGCGGCAGGACGAGGACGCCGCGGCCGCGCTGAAAAGGGCGACCGGCCCGTTCGTGCTGCGCCGCCTCAAGACCGACAAAACGATCATCTCGGATCTGCCCGAGAAGAACGAGATGAAGGTCTGGTGCACGCTCACGGCCGAGCAGGCGACGCTCTATCAGGCCGTCGTCGAGGACATGATGGAGGCGATCTCGGGCAGCGAGGGCATCCAGCGGCGCGGCAACGTGCTGGCCGCGATGACCAAGCTCAAGCAGGTCTGCAACCACCCCACCCACCTGCTCAAGGACGGCTCGCGCCTGCCGGGCCGCTCGGGCAAGCTGGCCCGGCTCGAGGAGCTCGCCGAAGAGATCATCGAGGACGGCGACAAGGCCCTGATCTTCACGCAGTACGCGGAATGGGGCTCGCTGCTGCAGCCCTATCTCGCGGCGCATCTCGACCGTCCGGTGCTGTGGCTCCACGGTGGACTCTCGAAGGCGAAGCGCGACGATCTGGTCGAGCGGTTCCAGACCGATGACGAGCCGATGCTGTTCCTGCTGTCGCTCAAGGCGGCGGGCACCGGTCTCAACCTGACGGCGGCCAACCATGTCGTCCACTTTGACCGATGGTGGAACCCCGCGGTCGAGGATCAGGCCACCGACCGTGCGTTCCGGATTGGACAGTCGCGCAACGTGCAGGTCCGCAAGTTCATCTGCACGGGGACGCTGGAGGAGAAGATCGACGGGATGATCGAGCGGAAGAAGGCGCTCGCCTCGTCGGTCGTCGGCACCGGCGAGGAGTGGATCACCGACCTGAGCACTGACCAACTGCGTGAGCTGTTCGCGCTCGACCCGGCGGCGGTGCGCTGACATGCCGATTGATCCCAAGGGGCGATTCTTCGAGGGCGGCCGGCCGATCGAGGTCGAGGGCGGCATCGCCGTACGCGCCAAACGCGGCAAGATCGGCGACAGCTGGTGGTCGCGGCGCTTCGTCGACGTGCTCGAGCAGATCTGCGACGGCGGGCGGCTCGCGCGCGGACGAAGCTACGCGCGCAAGGGCCAGGTGATGGATTTCGCGCTGTCGGCGGGCCGGGTCACCGGCCGGGTGCAGGGTTCACGACCCCAGCCGTACGAGGTCACGATCGAAATCGCGGCGTTCGACGAGGCACAGTGGACGGAGCTGACCGACGCGCTCGGCTCGCAGGCCTTGTATCGCGCGGCGCTGCTGGCAGGCGAGATGCCGCGCGAGATCGTCGACCTGTTCGCCGAGCACGACGCGCCACTTTTCCCCGACCGGCTCGACATCCGGTGCAGCTGTCCTGATTGGAGCGTGCCCTGCAAACACGGCTCCGCGGTGCTTTACGTGCTGGCCGAGGCCTTCGACGACGACCCGTTCCTGGTGCTGGCCTGGCGGGGCCGCGCACGTGAGGCCCTGCTCGACGCCCTGCGCGGCACTCCCGACCCCACGCCGCCCGTCGACCCGCTGGCGGTCGAGGAGTCCCCTTTGGAGGCTCACCTGGCCGACTTCTACACCCCGGCGATCAGCTTGAGCCGGCTGCGGGAACGACCGTCACGCATCACGGCTCCACCCGAGCTACTACTGCGAGCACTGGACGCCCCGCAGATCCGCGTCCGGCACATCCCGCTGGTCGACCTGTTACGCCCCGCCTACCGAGACCTGGCCGCCCCGGCGGACGGCTGACCTCGGGTTCCAGGAACGTCTCGAATCGGGACGCGGCGGGCGTTCGGGGCCGGCCTCAGGATCGGGCGCGTGGGAATTCCGATGCGTGAGTTGACCGTGGACGATCGAGAGCTGATCGAGTTCGCCCGGCAGATCGTGGATGCCAACACCGACGGCGAGACGGGTGTGCACACCATGGGTGCGGCCGTGCGCGAGGCCGACGGTCGCATGTTCGGCGGCATCAACATCTTCCACTTCCTCGGCGGTCCGTGCGCCGAGCTGGTGGCGCTGGGCCACGCGCGGGCCTCGGGCGGGCGCGAGTTCTCGACGATCGTCGCGGTCGGCAACGAGGGCCGCGGGCCGGTCGGGCCGTGTGGGCGTGATCGCCAGATCCTGTTCGACTACCACCCGGGCATTCGCGTCATTCTGCCCACCGAGCAGGGCCTGCGCAGCGTGGCCATCACCGACCTGATGCCGCTGGCCGCCCGCTGGGACGCCGAGTCGGGCACCCAGCCCTACGACCCCGCGCTGTTCAACGACCACACGTCGCTGGCCGCATAGGTCACCTTCGCGCCAGGAGTTAAGACCTGGACGGGCGAGGGGCCGGCGTTGCGGGCCGTCTCCCCGTCGACGATGACGCCGGCGGTCTCGGGAATGGCCAGCACGGCGACGTCGTGATCGGCGGCCCAGCGTGCGGCCGTCGACTCTTGGTCGGCGGTGAAGTGCGGATAGACCACGTGCCCGGCCAGCAGGTCGGCGCCCGCGGTGTCGGTCAGCCCGATGTCGTTCGGGTCGAGAATCCCGGCGATGTCGATGTCGGCACCCAGCAGGATGGCGCCCGCGCTGCCGCCGTAGATGTGACCGCCCCGCTCCAAGAACGGACGCAACGCGGGCAGCATGTCGCGCACCGCCGCCAGTAAGTCATAGGTGTTGCCGCCCGGAATGGCCAGTATGTCGGCCTGGTCCAAAGCGCGGTCAAACACGAACTGTCCGCGCGGGGCCAGCGCCTCGCGGAACCACCGTTCGACTTGGGGCCGGCGGTCGGGTGGCATCGCATAAGGCCAGAGCGTGAGCCGCCGGCCCTCGACGAAGACCTCGTCCCAGAGGTTTGCCTCGTCGGTTTCGCTGCCCCCGCCGCCCAGAAAGATCACCCGCCCAAACTGACAGCCGCCGAGCTAGGACCGCAAGCGCATTGATCAGAACGGCAGCGCAGGCGGCGGCGAGGTGCCGGTGGGACGTGCGGGGGGCGACGTAGCGCGGGGCGACGTAGCGCGGGGCGACCTCGCGGAGGGCGACGTGGCGCGGGGCCACCTCGCGGAGGGCGACGTGGCGCGGGGCCACCTCGCGGAGGGCGACGTGGCGCGGGGCCACCTCGCGGAGGGCGACGTGGCGCGGGGCCACCTCGCGGAGGGCGACGTGGCGCATGGCCACCTCGCGGAGGGCGACGTGGCGCATGGCCACCTCGCGGAGGGCGACGTGGCGCATGGCCACCTCGCGGAGGGCGACGTGGCGCGGGCCAAACCGGCTGGGGCGACGTGGCGGGGGCAGCGCCGGAAAAGAGCGCGCAGGGTAGGGGCGCGCGGCGGACGGGCGCGCGGGAACGAGACGCCGTAGAAGAGGGGCGCGAAGGAGGCGGCGCGAGGGCGGCAGCACGGGAGAGCCCGGCGGGAGCAGGGGAGGCGCGGGACAAGAAGGCACGGGCCAAGAGGCGCGCGCGAAGGCTGGCGCAGGACAAGAGGGCGCGCGGGAGAACTGGCGCAGGACAAGAGGCGCGCGGGAGAGCTGGCGCAGAGCAAGAGGGCGCGGGAGGGGCTGGCACGGGCATGAGGGCGGCCCCACCGCGAAGTGCGGTGGGGCCGCTGTGAGAGGGAGGGTTAGCCCTTGCGCCACTTTTGGTTGGCGGCGCCTACGCAGTCCCACAGGTGCAGGCGGGCGCCGTCGGCTGAGTTGACTTCTTTGATGTCGACGCAGCGGTTGGCTTGTGGGTTGACCAGGTCGCCGGCTGCGCTGAGGACGAATTGCTGGGCTGCCGTGCCGTTGCAGGTGTAGAGCTGGATCGGCGTGCCGTTGGCGGTGCCGGCGGCCTGGGCGTCCATGCATTTGCCGCCGGCCTGCAGGGTGCCGCCCGTGAAGGTCCACTTCTGGGCGCTCGAGTCGTTGCAGCCCCACATCTGCAGCGGCGCGCTGTCGACGAAGTTGCCGCTCGGCACGTCGATGCACTTGTTGTTCAGCGAGCTGATCACGGAGACGCCGGTGGGCTGCGGGTTCGTCGGGCCGCCGCCGCCGGTGAACGGGGTCAGGTGGATGCCGGCCGAGCGCGGGTCGCCGTCGTGGACCAGGGACTCGAACGCGCCGACGTCGTCGAATGCGAACGCGTACGCCTTGCCGTCCTGCATGTTGGCGTGCACGGCCTTGGCGTACACGTTGGTCGGGTTGTTCTTGTAGAAGTCGGCTGCGTTGGTGCTCGGCTGGGTGTCGATCGTGCCGAGCGTGCCCCGGTTGAGCGCGGCGCACAGCGTACGGGAAATGGGGCCGACGACCAGGTCGTTGGGGGCGGGCAGGTCGCCGTCGCAGCCCCACACCGACGCCGACGAGGGCCGGTTGAACGACGCCACCTGCGCGCCCGACGAGTTCGTGAAGCGCATGACGTTGCCCGAGGTCCGCCCGGTGTAGCGAGTGTTGGGCTGGTCGGCGAACGGCACGACGGTCAAATTCTTGCCGGTGTATGCGTTCCACGCCGACGCGATGTACGAGTCGAGGTAGGTGCTGCTCATCAGGCCCGCGCCGGCCGCCTTGCCCGGGGCGAGCACCCGCAGCACCGTGCCGTCCGAGCGGCTGTAGACCGTGCTGCCCAGCCCCGCGTTGCGGATGGCGTTGATGATGTTGTCGCGCCCGTTGGCGACCAGGTCACCCGTACGGCGGGAGGCGCCGTTGGCCCCGGTCACCGAGACCGCGTGCGGCACGGCGAACATGTCGACCTGCGAGCTGTTGAGCCACAGACCCGAGTCGTTGTAGGTGAACTCGCTCCAGTCGAACAGGATGTCCCGGTTGGCGTCGCCGCCGGCCCACGGTGCGGGCTGCACCAGGCCGTCCGGGGTGAGGAAGAACTTGAGCTTCTGGCCGAGCGAGAAGTAGACGCGTCCGGAGAAGCCGCGCGGGAAGTTGATCGTCGTCGAGCCGCCGTTGCCGGCCGCGTTGATCGCGACGTCGGGTGCGGGGGCGGGCGGGATCGCGCCGCCGGTCCACGCGTTGAAGGTGCCGGCCTGGTTGACGTACCCGAGCCTGCCCGACGACAACTGGATGCCGATGACGTACAGGTAGACCGCGTCACCGCGACCGGTGTTGTTGGAGACGGTGACGGGCAGGATGCTGGGGCCGATCGCTTGGGCCGCGGGCGGGGACACCGCGGCCGCGACCGGAATGGTCATGGCCAGTGCCGCTAAGGCTCGGAGGACGGTACGCACGGGGGACACCTTCCGCTTCAAGGGGGAACGGACGGATCGTGGAGAGCGCTCTCAGGAAAGAGTCCTTTTCGTTTCCGACTCGTGTCAATAGATAACGGCCGATGGATGGCGTCGCGGGCAAACGTCGGCACGAACGGGCATAGGGTCGTGGTCATGAGCGAGATGAGCTACCGGCGACTGGGCACCTCGGGCCTGGTCGTCTCCGTGGTCGGCATCGGGTGCAACAACTTCGGCCGCAAGCTGGACGCCGAGGGCACCCGCAAGGTCGTCGACGCCGCGTTCGACGCCGGGATCACCCTGTTCGACACCGCCGACCGTTACGGCACCGAACCCGGCGCCTCCGAGGAGTGCCTCGGCGCCGCGCTCAAGGGCCGCCGCGACGAGGTCATCGTGGCCACCAAGTTCGGGCTCGACGTGGGCCGGCTCAACGGCAACGACTTCGGCGCCCGCGGCTCCCGGCGCTACATCGTGCGCGCGGTCGAGTCGTCGCTGCGGCGGCTCGAGACGGATTACATCGACCTCTATCAGATGCACGAGCCCGACCCGCTTACCCCGATCGACGAGACTCTGTCCGCCCTCGACGACCTCGTACGCTCGGGCAAGGTGCGCTACCTGGGCAACTCGAACTTCGCCGGCTGGCAGATCGCGGACGCCGACTGGACCGCCCGCGCCGGCGGCCTGACCCCGTTCGTCAGCGCGCAAAACCAATACAGCCTGCTCCACCGCGAGGTCGAGAAGGAGGTCGTGCCGGCCTGCGAGCAGTTCGGGCTCGGCCTGCTGCCGTTCTTCCCGCTCGATTCGGGCCTGCTCAGCGGCAAGTATCGCCGCGACGAGAAACCGGCCGAAGGCACTCGCCTCTCGCTGCCGCGCTATCAGCGCTGGGTCGACGGCGCCGACTGGGACACAATCGAGGCGCTCACCGCGTTCGGCGCCGAGCGCGGTCACAGCCTGCTCGACGTGGCGATCGCCGGCCTGGCCGCGCTGCCCGCCGTGACCAGCGTGATCGCGGGCGCCACCACCGCCGAGCAGGTGCACGCGAACGCCGCCGCCGGCCGTTGGGAGCTGACGGCCGACGACATCGCCGCGCTGGAAGCCGTACTGGAAAAGGGGTAGTCAGAGGCCGAAGCCGCCCGACACCTCGACGTTCTGCGCGGTGATCCAGCGGCTCTCGTCCCCGAGCAGCGCCGCGATCGCGACCCCCACGTCGTCGGGCTCGCCGAGCCGGCCCAGCGCGGTCTGCTCGGCCAGCATCGGGATGACCTCCGGGTACGCCTCGAAGCCGACCACCCCGTCGGCGTCCGCGAGCCGGGTGCGGGTCGGGCCGGGCGAGACGGTGTTGACCCGGATCCGGCGGACGGCGAGCTCCTTGGCCAGCATCCGTGTCCACACGTTGAGCCCGCCCTTCATCGCCGCGTAGGCCGTGTAACCGACGGCGGCGGGCCCGGTCGGCAACGCCGAGCTGCTGCTCACGTTGACGATCGCCCCGCCGTCGGCGAGCAGCGGCGCCAGCGTCTGGGTCAGGAAGAACGGCCCCTTGAGCAGCACCCGCATAAACCGGTCGAACAGTTCCTCGGTCACGTCGGGGAACATCACCATCCCGCCGAAGCCGGCGCTGTTGACCAGATAGTCGAACGTGTCCCGCTGCCACGTCGCGAGCAGCGTCGCGGCCACCTGCTCGCGGAACGCGGGAAACTCCTCGGTGCGCCCGACGTCGAGCCGAAACGCGACGGCCGTGCCACCCTCGCGCTCGATCGCGGCCACAGTGTCCTTCGCCCCCGCCGGGTTGCCGCTGTAGGTGACGATCACGCCCACCCCACGCCGCCCCAGCTCGACGGCCGCCGCCTGCCCGATCCCCGAACTGCCCCCGACCACCATCGCGACTCGCATAATCCAACCCCTTTTCCCATACGGCGTGAAGTGCTCTTCCTCAATGTCACCAGCTGAGACACGTACGGGGTAGAATGAGCCTCGCTGATACTTGCCCAATCCTCTCGTGGAGGATCAGTGCCGCTCGACGTCCTGCGCGCCTTGCTGGAGCGCCATGCCCGCGGTGACGGGGCCACGGCCATCGACGGTGTGCTGATCGGCAGGGCGACCCGGGCGTACGAGAACAGCGCCTCGATGTCGGGAACCGTGCTGGCCCTCGTCGCCCAAGGGGCCAAGACCCTGGCGCTCGGCGAGCGGGTCTTCGAGTATCGCGCCGGGCAATATCTGGTGGCGTCGGTCGACCTGCCGGTCACGGGGTATTACACGGAGGCGCCGGCCCTCGGGTTCGGACTGCTGCTCGACCCGGCCGAGATCGCGGAACTGCTGCTCCAGGCCCCCGCCGGCTCGCTGCCCCCGGCCTCCGGCGCGCCCTCGGCGATCGCGGTCAGTGACGCCCCTGCCGAGCTGCTCGATGCGGCCGTACGGATGCTGCGGCTGCTCGAGACCCCGCGCGACATCCCCGTGGTGGCCCCGCTGATCCGGCGCGAGATCCTGTGGCGTCTGATCACCGGCGAGCAGGGCGCGACCGTACGGCAGCTGGGTCTGGCCGACAGCAGCCTCGCGCACGTGGCCCGGTCGGTGCAGTGGATCCGGGACCACTATCGCGAGGCGTTCCGGGTCGAGGACGTGGCCCGGTTGGCCGGGATGAGCGCCTCCGCGTTCTATCGCAACTTCCAGGCGGTGACCGCGATGAGCCCGATCCAGTTCCAGAAGCAGATTCGCCTGCAGGAGGCCCGCCTGATGCTGGCCACCCGGCCGAACGACGTCACCGGGGTCGGCCAGCGGGTCGGCTACGACAGCCCGTCCCAGTTCAGCCGCGAGTATCGCCGCCAGTTCGGCCTGCCCCCGAGCCGGGACGCGGCCCACCTGCGCGCCACTCCCGCGGCGACCTCAGTGCCGTAAGCCACCGGAGGCCAGCAGCGCCGACGTGGGGAGGGCCAGCATCCCGTCGTCCGTCCGATAGGGAGCCGTGACCTCGTCGTACGCGGCCCGCACCTCGGCCACGACCGACGGCGGCTGGTGATCGAGAATGAGGCCGGCCGTGCCCAAACCCGCGGCGGGTCCGGCCCACCAGTCGTCCGGGTCGATGTGCAGCGTCCACGACACCGTTTCGCACCTGACCCCGGCCAGGCCGGCCCCTTCGAGCAGGGCGGACAGACCTGATTCCGTACGGGGGAAGTCTTTGGCCGCCTCGAGCCGGGGCAACGACGCGGGCCGCTCGGCACCCGCCGCGTCGAACGCCTCGCCCCACAACCGCTGAGCCGTGGGCGCCGGCGCGGGCCAGAGCGTGACCGCTATCCGGCCGCCCGGACGGGTCACCCGGGCCAGCTCGGCGACCGCCGCGGCCGGATTGCCCACGTGATTGATCACGAAATTGCCCACGCTCGCGTCGAAGGACCGCGCCGGGAACGGCAGCACCGGCAGGGTCGCCAGCACCGTGGCCCGGGCCGGGAGCCGGGTCGCGGCCACCTCGAGCATCGACGGCTCGGCATCCACCGCCACCACCGAGGCCCCCCGCGCCGCGGCCAGGGCGGCCACCGTGCCCGTGCCGGTGCCGACATCCAGCAGGTGGTGCCCCTTGTCGACACCCGCGGCATCCAGCAACGCCTCGGCCGGATGGGCACAGAGACGAGCGAAGCTGCGGTCATAGGCGCGGGCCCGCCCGGACCACCGGGCCCGCTCGTGCCCATCGAAGTCGGGACTCATCATGATCCGTCGGACCCTAGCAAGCCAGAGCAACCCGACATATCCCCCGGAGCACCGCCGCCCCGGGGGCCCGCGTGCGGCTAGAGCGTCGTAACGATCCGCCGGCGCCGGAAGAGGAACGCCGCCCCGGCCCCGGCCAGCAGCAGCACCGCGCCACCCAGCGCGACCCACCCGGCCGGCGCGCCGGTGACCGGCAGGCCGCCGCCCTGGCCACCGGAGGCGGTCACCACGATCTCCGCCTTGTCGTTGGCGGCGTTGGTGTCCTGCACCCCGCCGTCGACCACGACCGAACCCTTGCCGCTGCCGGTGGCCGTGCCCGCGAAGGCGAACTTGATCGTCTCGCCGACCGCCGCGCCCAACTCGGGGAAGCAGGTGTAGACGTGGCCGTCGACGGTTCCGGCCGTGTCGAAATCCCACTCCGTCAGGTCGGTGCCGGGCACGCAGTTGACGTCGACGTCGGTCAGCTCCACATTGGCCGGCACCGCGACGCGGACGCTCGGGAACCAGGTGAAGTCGTCGTTACCCGAGATCAGGGTCGTCGGCCCGTTGTTCCGCAGGCCGACCTCGAGGGTCACGTCTTCCGAGTCAGCAGTCGCCCCCAGTGCGGAGACGTCGGCGACCGACTTGCCGACCGTGACACCGAAGAAGGCGCTGTTGTCCTCCTCGTTGATGTCCTCCGGCGCGTCACCGTCGGTGACGTCCGACTTCTTGCGGAGCGCGTCCAGGGTCAGCAGCTTGCCGGACTTCTTCTTGGCCAGCAGGGCGGCGTCGGAGTCGTTCACGCCGATGGCCAGCACGGCGGCACCGTACGTGTAGGGGCCGCCCGCGTCCTTGTTGACCTTGATCGAGAGCGGGGAGGCGGCCGGCACCTCGAAGGTGGCGCCGGGCTCGAACGTCTCGTCGAACTTGCAGACGACCCCGGTCTCCTCGCCGAGCTCGTCGTCGATGTCGGCGAGGTTCAGGCAGTTGCGGTAGTCACCGAGCGCGGTCAGGCCCTGCTCGTTGAGCACCACGATGCCGACCGAGTCGACCGCCTCGGTGCCGGCGTTGTGCACGACGACCGGCAGCTTGGCCGACTGGCCACGATTCAGGTTCAGACTGGCGATCGGCTCGATCTCGAGGTCGACGCCGCCCGCGGAGCGCACGACGGTCACCTCGGTCTCGAAGGCGCCGGTGGCGACCTCGAAGGTGGCGGCCAGCTTGTCGCCGGTCACGCCGACCTTGAGGGTGAGGACCTTGGTGGCCCGGGGCGCGAGGTCGCCCACCTGGCACGAGGTGGCGTCACAACCGGCCGGCAGGCTCAGCTCGAGCGACTTGTCCACATTGCCGAAGTTCACGACCACGTTCTTGGCCACGGTGCTGCCCGCGTTGATCACTTCGGCCCGGATCGTCTTGGTCCGACCCTCGATCACGGCGATCTGCTCGGGCAGGATCACGCCGACGGTCGGTTCGGGGACTTCGGGCGCGGCTTGAGCCGGCGCGGCGAGACCGCCGAGGGCAACGGCCGCGAGAGCGGCCGGAAGTGCGAGTCGACGCATGACCCGGTCCCCGTTTCTAGGAAGAGGCCGGGAGCGTATGGCCTGCGCCTCCGAAGATCAAACTTCGGCGAATAGCGGCCCTTCCGCGGGCAACGCGGGCACCTCACCGCGAGCCGCCGCACGCCGGGCGAACTCCCGCACACCGGCGATTTGACGCTCGCCGAGCGAGAAGTCGAGCGCGCGGAAATAGGTGGCCAGGGTCTCGGCGTCGAACGGCTCCCAGCGCGCGGCCGCGGCGGCGACCTCGTCGAGCTCACCCAGGCAGAGGTCGCGGGAGCGCTGGAAGGCCTCGTGCACGTCCTTGACCACGCCGGGGTGGGCGGCCGCGAAGTCTTTGCGGACGGCCCAGACGGCGAAGACCATCGGCAGGCCCGTCCAGTCGCGCCAGGCCTGACCGAGGTCGACGACCTGCAGGCCCGAGCGGGGCGCCTCATACATGGCGCGCAGGGCCGGGTCGCCGATCAGCACGCCCGCGTCGGCCTCGATGAGCATCTGGGTCAGCTCGGGCGGGCAGCGGAAATACTCCGGCTCGGCGCCGTACTGCTCCGACAGCAGCATCTGGGCCAGCAGCACCCCCGTACGGGAGGTGGAGCCGAGCGCGACCGGACGCCCGTCGAGCTCGGCCGGCGGCCGGGTCGAGATCAGGTTGACGCTGAGCACCGGCCCGTCGCTGCCGACGGCCAGGTTGGGCAGCAACAGCAGGTCGTCGGCGTGGCGCAGGTATTCGACGAGGGTGATCGGGCCGATGTCGAGGTCGCCCGCGACGAGCTGGGCGCTGAGCCGCTCGGGGGTGTCCTTGCGCAGGTCGACGTCGAGCAGGGCGCCGGACCGCATCAGCCCCCAATAGATCGGGAGGCAGTTGAGGAACTGGATGTGCCCGACCCGGGGCCGACCGGCGCTGTCGCTCATGCTGCGACGCTATCCCGCGCCGGCGGCTGTGTGCTCGTGAGCGGAACCGAAGGTGGCTCACGTCGCACCAGTGGCAGGCTGACCAGGATCGTGACCAGGCCGAACGCACCGGCCACGGCCATCAGCAGCCGCGGGTCGGCCACCTCGACCAGCGGACCCGCGACGAGCAGGCCGATCATGCCGGAGCCCTGCACCGCGGCGTTGAGGGCGGCGAAGGCGCGGCCCCGGGCGGCCGACGGGGTGCGGCCCGCGATGATCACCATGGTGAAGATGTTGATCCCGCCGTTGCACACGCCCCCGGCGATCCAGAGCGGGATCAGCCAGTACGGTCCGGGCACGGCCGCGCCGAGCAGCAGCGGAAGGCACGAACCGCCGGTGACCAGCAGCACCCCGGACACCGTGACGCGGTCGGGCCGGACCCGGCTGAACAGGGCGTTCCCGGCCAGCATGCCGACCGTCCAGGACGCCGCGACGAAGCCGAACAGCGTGGTCGAGGCGCCCAGCGTGTCCCGGATCAGGAACACCTCGACCACCTGGATCATGCTGACCCCGGCGATCGTGGCGGCGAGCACGCCGACCATGACCGTGAGGGTCCGGTCGTCCCGCAGGCGCCATTTCGCGAGCGGCGCTTTCCGATCAGTCAAACCCTTCCTTCTCGTACGCAGGAAGAGCGCGGCAACCACAAGCGCGAGGTAACTCGCCGCGTCGAGCAGCAGCGGCAACCGGGCCCCCGACTGCCCCACGAGGATGCCGGCCAGCGCGGGCGCGACCAGCATGCCGATGTTGCCGGCGGTCTGGCTCAGCCCGCTCGCCTTGGCCAGATCCGCCCGGCGAGCGATCTCGGGCAGCAGGGCCGCCGTGACCGGCTGGGTGAAGGCGAGCCCGCAGGCCAGCAGCGCGACCAGGCCGATGATCGCGACCGGGTGCCTGGTGAAGGCGAGGGCCAGGCAGACCCCCGCCTGCAACAGCGGCACCACGGTCAGGATCGTCCGGCTGTCGGCGCGGTCGGCCAGCCGCCCGGTGATCGGCGCGAGCAGGGCCAGGGGCAGGCTCGCGGCCAGCATCAACCCCGACACGGCCAGGCCGCCGTGGCCGCTCTGCTGCAGCACGAGGGCCAGGGTGGTGGCGGCCAGGAAGTCGCCGCAGACCGACACGGCCTTCGACCCGGCCACGATGTAGACATCGCGCCAACGCGTCTCGCCAGATGTGAAGGACATACTTTGAAAATAATCCTTCACATCTGATCAACACCAGAGGGCGGTCAGCTTTTCGTCACGTCGTCCGGGAAGGCCATGTAGTTGATCTGGACCCGGCGGGCCCCCGCCGGCGGCTCCTCCTGGCGCCGCCGCACCCGGTACGGCTCGACCAACGCGAGCACCTTCTCGTTAAGCTCGCGCAGCTCATCGGCCGTGAGCGACACCTGATGGCTGCTGATGGTGGCGGTCTCGCGCCACTCCTCCGGCTCGCCGGCCGCCCGCCCGATATAGTGCCGGGCGCGTTCCATGTCGCGCTCGA
Source organism: Paractinoplanes lichenicola (assembly GCF_016785085.1). GTDB lineage: Bacteria > Actinomycetota > Actinomycetes > Mycobacteriales > Micromonosporaceae > Actinoplanes > Actinoplanes lichenicola. The sequence continues at coordinate 91,374 of NZ_JAENHO010000016.1, read as the reverse complement.
GAAAGATGTCGACCAGAGCCGCCCGCGCCGACACCGTCTCCGGATCGTCCCGGTCGGCGTCGATGCTCAGCCCGGCGCTGGTGCTGCGCCAGACCCGCTCGCGCCCGTCGCCCCGGCTGTCGGCCTGCTCCACGAGCCCGAATTTGGCCAGCTCACGCAGGTGGTAGCTGGTCGCGCTGGGCGACAGGCCGACCAGCTCGGCGCACTCGGTCGCGGTGATGACGGCCCCGGTGCTGTTCAGATGCTCCACGATCGCGATCCGTGCCGGGTGGGCCAGCGCCCGCATGACCTGCGGATCCGTGATCCGAACCCCACTGCGTGCACGCTCATCCGTCATGCGCCCATTCTTGCTGGCCGCCCGGCCGGGGCAGTGCTTGGTAATTCGGTGGAGGCGCGGGGCGACGTGCCGTAACGTGGAGTGCCGCTTGACGGCCGTGGTGAGCATGCACCGCAGCGGACGTCCTCCCCGCGCCGATGGGCGACGTGAGCCCCCCGGAAACGCGAGCAGACGAGTAACACCGGCCCGAGGATGCACCGTGCCCGCATTCGACCTGGACACCGAACTCACCGCCGAACGACACCACCTCGCCGAGTCGCGCGCCGCGCTCGCCCGCATGCGGGGCCGGGCCGAGGAGCTCTTCTCGACCGGCGACCGGGTGGCCGGCGACGCCTACACCGCCGAGCAGCTGGGCCGGCACATGGCCCGCCGCGTCAAGGAGCTCGCCGACGACCCGACCACCCCGCTCTTCTTCGGCCGGCTCGACATCGAGGAGGCGGCGTTCCACGTGGGCCGCCGCCACGTCACCGACGACGCCGGCGAGCCGATGGTGCTCGACTGGCGGGCCCCGCTCTCCCGCTCGTTCTATCGGGCCAGCGTCCGTGACCCGCAGGGGGTCGCCACCCGCCGCCGGTTCGGCTTCGTCAAGGGCGAGCTGACCAGCTTCGAGGACGAGCACCTCGACCGCGGCGAGGAGCTGGGCACCAAGAGCCGCATCCTGACCGCCGAGATCGAGCGCCCGCGCGTCGGGCCGATGCGCGACATCGTGGCGACGATCCAGCCCGAGCAGGACGAGCTGGTGCGGGCCGAGCTGACCGACTCGATCTGCGTGCAGGGCGCCCCCGGCACCGGCAAGACCGCGGTGGGCCTGCACCGGGCGGCCTACCTGCTCTATCTGCACCGGGAACGGCTGCGGCGCTCGGGCGTGCTGATCGTCGGGCCGAACACGGCCTTCCTGTCGTACATCTCGGCCGTGCTGCCCGCCCTCGGCGAGGTCGAGGTGCAACAGGCCACGGTGGACGAACTGGTCGGGCGGACCGCCCGGGCCACCGACAGCCCGGCCGCGGCCCTGGTCAAGAACGACGTGCGGATGGCCGAGGTGCTGCACAAGGCCCTGTGGCGCAAGCTGGCCAAGCCCACCGACCCGATCATGGTCTCGGACGGGTCGTACCGGTGGCGCATCGACGCCGAACCCCTGCGGCGCATCGTCGACGAGGCACGGCGCGAGGGCCTCCCGTACGGGGTCGGTCGTGACCGCGTACGGGCCAGGGTGGTCGGTCTTTTGCAGCGGCAGTCCGAATATCGCACCGGGAACTCGCCGGGCGAGGGGTGGCTGCGCCGGATGAGCAAGATCGGCCCGGTCGTGGAGTTCCTCGAGGCGTCGTGGCCCGCGGTCACGCCCGAGCAGCTGGTGGCCGAGGTGCTGACCGACCCGCCCGAGGGCCTGCTGACCGACGAGGAACGCGACGCGATCCGCTGGGCCAAGCCGCCCAAGACCGTGAAATCGGCCAAGTTCAGCCCGGCCGACCTGGTGCTGATCGACGAGGCGGCGGGGCTGCTCGAGCGCGAGACGAGCTTCGGGCACGTGGTGGTCGATGAGGCCCAGGATCTCTCCCCCATGCAGGCCCGCGCGATCGCCCGGCGCAGCGAGCACGGGTCGATCACCGTGCTGGGCGACCTGGCCCAGGGCACCGCGCCGTGGGCCGCCGCCGAGTGGCAGGTGACGCTGGGCCACCTGGGCAAGCCGGAGGCGGCGGTGGTGCCGCTGACGGTCGGGTTCCGCGTGCCGGCCTCGGTCGTCGAACTGGCCAACCGCCTGCTGCCCGCGCTCGGCGTCGACGTGCCCGAGGCGGTGTCGCTGCGCCGCGACGGCGACCTGGTGCTCGTGCCGGTGGCCGAACCGTCCGACCTGGACGCCGAGACGCTGACCGAGGTGACCGCGGCGCTGGCGCACGAGGGCTCGGTGGCGGTGATCGCGGCCGACGCGGCGGTCGACCGACTGCGTCAACACCTGACCACGGCGGGCATCGAGCACGCGACGGCCGACGACGTCGACTCCGAGGCGCGGGTCACGGTGGTGCCGGCCACGATGGTCAAGGGCCTCGAGTACGACCATGTGGTCGTCCACGAGCCGGCCGACATCGTCGCCGCCGAGCCCCGCGGCCTCAACCGGCTCTACGTCGTGCTGACCCGCGCGGTGTCGCGGCTGTCGGTCGTGCACGCCCAGCCGCTGCCCGGCCCGCTCACCGCAGCGGCTTGACCCAGCGCGACCACTCCGGCTGCCGGCGGTAGCCACGCGCGGCCCAGATCGCGTGGGCCCGCTCGTTGCCGTCGAGCACCATCGCGTCGACCCGGCTGCCGCCGAGGGCCCGGAATCGTCGCTCGGCCGCGTCGATCAGGGCCGCGCCGATGCCCTCACGCCGGCGGCCGGGCGCGACGGCGAGCCGATAGAGATGACAACGCCAGCCGTCCCATCCGGCGATCACAGTGCCGACGACGCGCCCGTCGTCCACCGCGACGATCAAGGCATCGGGATCACGCAGATGCAGAGCAGCCAGCGCGGCGGGCGTGTCGACCGGCCGCCCCTCGTTCTCAGCGGCGACCTGCCAGAACCGCAGCACCGCGCCGAGCTCCGACGACTCCGCCGCCCGCAAGATCAGACTCGACACGCCCCGAGCGTAACCGCCAAACCCCGACCTCCCCGCTCCACCGCCACCCGCCCGCCGCCGCTAACCCGCCCCGCCTCGCCGGCCCCGCCTCGCTCGACACCCGCGAGCCAGCCCAGGCCGCCTCACCCCACGCCCGCAAGCCGCCCCAATCCGCCGCCACCCCCCACCTCACGCCGCAAACCGCCCCAACCCGCCGCCGCCCCCACCTCACGCCGCAAACCGCTCCAATCCGCCGCCGCCTCACCCCACGCCCGCGAACCGCCGCAGCCCGCCGCCACGCCCGACCTCACCCTGCGGCCGCCAATGGCCGGCTCGTCACCGCCTCACTCACGTCCGTTTGCCACCCCTCCCGCCGCCGCCCGCAAACCACTCCGGCCCGTCCCCGCCCGAAGCCCGCGAACCACCCTGCGACCCCTAGTCAACTTTATGGCACAAACCTCTTTGACTTTGTGCGGTAAAGTTCTTTGCATGACCCCGATCGACGACGACGCCCCTCCCCTCGACCCGGCCGAGTCGCTGGCCCTGATCGAGCGCGAGCGGCACAATCTCGGCCGCGACCTCGCGCCCGACCCGCGCCTGATGTTCTGGCCGTGGGGCATCGCCTGGCTCGCCGGCTTCACGCTGTTCTTCCTGCGCTTCGGCCCCGACGGCCGGGTCTTTGTCAACCTGCCCGAGTGGCTGCCGCTGGTCGCCCTGGCCCTGCTCATGGTCGCGGCGGGCATCACCACCGGCATCGCCGGCAGCAAGGTGAGCCGCCGCGTCACGGGCCCCAGCACCCGCCAGGGCGCGATGTACGGCATCAGCTGGTCGATCGCCTTCACCGCCTTCTCCATCCTGTTCTCGCAGTTCAGCGATCTGCTGCCGGAGGACAAGGCGGGCCTGCTGTGGGCGGGCGGCATGGTCGCGCTCACCGGCGCGCTGCACATGGCCGGCGGCGCGGTGTGGAACGACCGTGAGCTGTTCGCCCTCGGCGCCTGGACCAGCGTCATCAACATCGCCGGCATCCTGATCGGCCCGGGCTGGCACGCGCTGATCGTCGCCGTGGCCGGGGGCGGCGGCATGATCGTGGCCGGCCTGATCGGGTGGCTGCGGTTGCGATGACCGACAACGAACCGCTGGTCACCGAGCTCGACCCGGTGATCCACGCCCAGGCCCGGCTGCGCGTCGTCTCGGCCCTCTCGGTGTTACGCGAGGACGACCGCATCACCTTCCCCCAGCTCCAGGAGTCGTTGCGGATGACCGCCGGCAACCTCTCGGTCCACCTGCGCAAGCTCGAGGACGCGGGATATGTCGAGGTCACCAAGACCCATCAGGGCCGCACCCCGGCCACCCTGGTCCGGCTGACCCGCCGCGGCCGGCTCGCCTTCGACGACTACACCGCGGCGCTGCGCGCGCTGCTAAACCCCTGAACGAGGAGAAGTCGTGATCCTGGCCCGCGCTCTCGACGTCACCCGCCGCTACGGCGACAACCTGGCCCTCGACAGTGTCACCTTCGAGGTCGAGTCCGGCGAGCTGGTCGGCCTGCTCGGCCCCAACGGAGCCGGCAAGAGCACCCTGGTCAACCTGCTGACCGGCATCCGGCGGCCCACCTCGGGCACGGTCGAGCTGCTCGGCGGCGACCCGCGCCTGCCGCAGAGCCGGCGCCACCTCGGCGTCACTCCACAAGAGACGGGCCTGCCGGGCTCGCTGCGGGTCGGCGAGGTCGTCGATTTCGTCTCCGCCCACTACGACAAGCCGCTGCCCAAGGCCGAGCTGCTCGACCGGTTCGGGCTGACCGAGCTCGTCCGGCGGCAGACCGGCGGCCTCTCCGGCGGCGAGAAGCGCCGGGTCGCCGTCGCTCTCGCGTTCGTCGGCCGGCCCCGCATCGTGTTCCTCGACGAGCCCACCACCGGGCTCGACGTGCAGGCCCGCCGGTTCCTGTGGGACGGCATCCGCGCCTTCCAGGCCGAGGGCGGCACGGTCGTGCTGACCAGCCACTACCTGGAGGAGATCGAGGCCCTGGCCCGGCGGGTGGTGGTGATCGGGGGTGGCCGGGTGCTCGCCGACGACACGGTCGACGCCGTACGCGGCCTGGTCGCCGTCCACCGGGTCAGCCTCAGCCTGGCCGACTCGCTGCCCGACCTGCCCGGCATCGCGGGCGCCGAGCGCGACGGCGACCGGCTGCACCTGCTGACCGCCGACGCCGACCGCCTGGTGCGCGACCTGGTCGCGTACGAGGTGCCTTTCAAGGATCTGGAGGTGCGCCCGACCTCGCTCGAGGAGGCGTTCCTGACCATCACCGAAGACCGCGCGCCCGCCACCGCCATCGCTCGCGCCGCCTGAGAGGCTTCCATGACATCCCTCGCGCTCACCCACGCCAAGTTTCAGCTGCTCGAGACCGCCCGCATCCCGATCGCCCTGTTCGGCAGCGCCTTCTTCCCGGCCGCGGCGATGCTCGCGTTCGTGGTGCCGTTCGTCGGTGACAACGCGGAGTACGCGACGTTCGCGACCGCCTCGATGATCACGTTCTCGGTGATGTCGACCAACCTGTTCCAGCACGGCGTCGGCGTCTCCGAGGATCGGGCGCAGCCGTGGGATCCGTACATGCGCACCCTGCCCGCCGGGGCCCTGCCCCGCTTCGCCGGCCGCATCCTTTCCGGCCTGACCCTGATGTTCGTCTCGCTGATCCCGGTCGTCCTGATCGCGGCGTTCCTGACCGAGGCCACCCTGACCTCGGCCCAGTTCCTGCTCACCGCGGCCACCGTGGTGGTCATCGCCATCCCGTTCATCCTGATGGGACTCGCGATCGGCTACTCCATGCCGCAGAAGGCCGCGGTCGTCGTCGCCCAGCTGCTGTTCTTCCCGCTGGCCTTCCTGGGCGGCCTGATGACCGGCCCCGGCATGGCGCCCGGCATCGTCGAGGACATCGCGCCCTACCTGCCGACCGGCGGCGCGGCCCGGCTCATGTGGGCCGCCGTCGGCGACTTTCCCTACGATTTCGGCTCAATCGCCGCGCTTGTGGGCTGGATCATCGCCCTAGGTTGGGTGGCCGTATGGGCCTATCGACGCGACGAGGGTCGGCGGTTCAGCTAGAACAACGACACTTAAGCCCGTCCAAAGGTGCGCGGTGCGACGATTTCGGCCATGACCCCATCGACTCCCGGATCACCTACGTGGGTCGATCTCGGCACTGCCGATCCCGTCGACGCGGAGAGGTTCTACACCGCGCTGTTCGGGTGGACGTCGGATGTCGCCGGCGACTACATCACCTTCCTGCTCCGCGGGCGGCCGGTGGCCGGCGCCGGCCCGCTCTACGGGGCCGGCCAGCCGACCGCCTGGAGCACATACATCGGCACCGACGACGCCGACGGGGTCGCGGCCCGGGTGGCCGCGGCCGACGGCAAGGTGCTGGTCCCCCCGTTCGACGTGCAGGATCAGGGCCGGATGGCCGCCTTCCTCGACCCCGGCGGCGCGCCGTTCAGCGTCTGGGAGCCCGGCACGATGCGCGGCGCGGAGCTGTTCGACGTGCCCGGCGCGCTCACCTGGAACGAGCTGAACACCCGCGACCTCGACGGTTCGATGGCCTTCTACCAGGCAGTGTTCGGCTGGCAGTTCCGCAACAGCTCGATGTCCGGCATCCCGTACGTCGTAGCCAAGGTCCACGAGACCCCGGTCTGCGGCATCCAGCCGATGCTCCCCGAGGAGTGGCACGACGACGTCGGTCCGCACTGGACGGTCTACTTCGCAGTCCCCGACAGCGACGCGGCGACCGACCGCGCACTGGCACTGGGCGGCTCGATCGTGCGTCCGCCGACGACCCTCCCGATCGGCCGGTACGCGGTGCTGGCCGACGCCCAGGGCGGCTGGTTCGCCGTCCTGGCCGGCAACCGCTGACCCGAGGCCGCCGCCCGACACTCGCGCGCGGCCCATGTAGCCGATGTGAGTACTCACTTACCGGTGGCGGACGGGCACCACCAGCGGCCCGTGCTCGCCGTCGATTACCCGCACCCGCACCCGGTAGTGCTTGGCCAGGTTCTCCTCCGTCAGCACCTCCCGGGCCGTCCCCGCCGCGGCCACCACCCCTTCGGCCAGCAGCACCATGCGCTCGGCGTACTCCCCCGCGACGGACAAATCGTGCATGGTGGCCAGCACGGTCAGCCCCCGCTCGGCCCGGAGCCGGTCGATCAGCTCGAGCACCTCCTGCTGGTGTCCGATGTCGAGGGCGCTGGTCGGCTCGTCGAGCAGCAGAATCCCCGCGCCCTGGGCCAGCGCGCGGGCCAGGAACACCCGCTGCCGCTCGCCACCCGAGAGCGTCTCCAACCGCCGTCCGGCGAACCGGGCGACGTCGAGCGACTCCAGCACCTCCTCGACCGCGGCCAGGTCGGCGGCGGATTCCCGGCCGAGCGGGGGGATGTACGGCGTGCGGCCGAGCAGCGCGTAGTCGAGGACGCGCATCCCGGGCGGCACGGTCGGCGTCTGGTTGACCGTGGCGATCGTCTTCGCGCGTTCGCGGCGGTGCAGAGTGTCGATCGGACGGCCGTCGAGCTCGACGACGCCGGTGAAGGGCAGCAACCCGCCGATCGCGCGCAATGCGGTCGACTTGCCGGCGCCGTTCGGGCCGATCACCATGACCCACTCGCCGCTGGCCACGTCCAGGTCCACGCCGTCGACGATCAAGTTCCCGTCCAGCCGTACGCGGAGGTCGCGCGCCCTGATCATGGTGTGCCCGCCCGGCTGCGGCGCAGCACGACGATGAAGAACGGCGCGCCGAAGAACGCCGTGATCACGCCGATCGGGATCTCGGCCTGGCCCCCGGCCGTGCGGGCGAGCAGGTCGGCCAGGGCCAGGAAGGCGCCGCCGAACAGCACCGACAGCGGCAGGATCGAGCGATGGCTGGGCCCGGCCAGCAGGCGCATCGTGTGCGGGACGATGATGCCGACGAAGCCGATCAGGCCGGAGACCGAGACGGCGGCCGCGGTGCCCAACGAGGCGGCCACGATCAGCAGGTAGCGGCTGCGCTGCGGGTGCAACCCGAGACCGCTCGCCTCCTCGTCACCGACGGTCAGCACGTCGAGCTCACGCCGCTGGGCGAGCACGATCACGGCGGTCACCACCGCGTACGGGAGGACGATCAACACGTCGTGCCACCCGGCGGTGGCCAGCCGGCCCAGCAGCCACGAATAGACCTCGCGCAGCGTGTCGACGTGCTGCTGCATGAGGTAGGTCTGACCCGCGGCGAGGAACGATGACACCGCCACCCCGGCCAGGATCAGGGTGGCCGGCGACCGGTCGCGCCCCCCGGCCGCGCCCAGCAGCCAGGTCAGCGCGACGGCCAGCAGCGCGCCCGCGAACGCCGCGACCGGCACCCCGACCGGCAGGTTGGCCGTCGCGTCGCCGGTCGTCCCGGCCCGCAACGAGATCACCGCGGTGACGCCCAGGCCCGCGCCGGCGGCCACCCCGAGCAGGTGCGGGTCGGCCAGCGGATTGCGGAACACGCCCTGATAGGCGGCGCCGGCCAGGGCCAGCAGCCCGCCGACGAGCAGGCCGAGCACGACCCGGGGCAGCCGCAGTTCGGTGAGGATGGCCACCTCACGCTCGGTCAGGCCGCTGTGCAGGCGAACACCCGGGATGAGGTTGAGCAGTTCGATCGCGACCCCGCCCGGCGGCAGCGCCACCGACCCGAAGGCCAGCCCGGCGATCAATGCGACCAGCACCGCGGCCACGCCACCGGCCAGCCAACCGGCGCGCAGGCCGGCCGGCCGCGGGCGGGAAGCGAGCGTCGCCGTCACGCGGGGATCTTGGTCACCGCGTCGGCGATGGTGCGTACGAGGTCGACCGTACGCGGGCCCCAGCGGGAGGCGATGTCGTCGTCCAGCGCGTAGATCTGGTTGTTCTTGACCGCGGTGATCGTGCTCCAGCCCTTGCGCGCGGTCACCGTCTGCGGCGACTGCTGGCAGCACTTGCTGTCGGCCAGGAAGATCGTGTCCGGATCGGACTTGACCAGCGCCTCCTGCGACAGCTGGGGATAGCCGCCCTTGGCGCCGTCCGGGTCGGCGGCGTCGGCCACGTTCTCCATGCCGAACTTCGCGAAGATCGAGCCGATGAACGTCTTGGAGGTGACGCTGTAGAAGGTCGGATCGAGCTCGTAGTAGTAGCTGAGCGGGGTGCTGCGCCGCGGCACGTCTTTGACGATCTTGTCGATGTCCGCGGTCATCGTGGCGCTCAGCGCGTCGGCCTCGGTCCGGTGCCCGGTGAGGCTGCCGAATTGCCTGATCTGCTCGTAGGTGCCGTCGAGGTCGGTTGTCGCCGAGGCCAGGAACACCGGGATCTCGAGCTTGTCCAGCTGCGAAACGATCTTGTCGATGTCGTTGGACAGGATCACCAGGTCGGGGTCCTCGGCCGCGATCGCCTCGGCGTTCGGCTTGACCCCGGACAGGTCGGTCCGGGGTGCGTCGGCCGGGTGGTTGGACTGGTCGTCGACCGCGGTGACCTGCGGACCGGCCCCGATCGCGTACAGGATCTCAGTGGCGGTCGAGCTCAGCGAGACGATCTTTTCGGGCCTCTGCTCCAGCGTGAGGTCACCAACGGTCACCGGGTACGCCGCGGCGGCCGCGCTCGAGGGTGTGGTGCCCGAGGGCTCGGTGGTGTCGTCGTTGCCGCCGCAGGCACCGGCGACGAGCAGGGTGGTGGCCGCCAGGGCAGCCGTGAGCACGCGTTTCATGAGGTCCTCCGGTCGGCCGGGTGCGATGCCGACGGGCGTCGGCCGGGTGCTTCGCCGACGAGGCCTCGGGGGCGGTCCGTCCGCGAGGCGCCCCTCCCCGGGAGCGCTGGTTCGCGACCGGCGTCCAGGCGACCTGGCTCGACCCCCTTGGCGAGGGCCACACAGTTGCGGGACAGCGCCGGACTCGCACCGGCTTCGCTGAACGCGGTCCCTCCGACGCTAACCCACCGGAGCGCTACGCGCGGTCGGCGGGCTTCTCTTCCACCTTGGCCGGCGCGGCCCGGTCGCCCTCGGCGGCCGCCTCCTCGTCGCCGGCCAGGGCGGCGCGCAGCCGCTCCTTCTCGGCCGAGCGGCGGGTCGCCACGCTCACCAGCTGCTCGTTCATCTGGTTGCGCCACTTGGCGAGCAGAAAATAGGACGCGACGGCCGACACGACAATCGCGATCATGCCCGCGACCAGCAAGTTGAGCGGGAAGAACGAGAGCAGCCCGAGGACGACGGCAAACAGGCCGACCCGCCCGAGCGTGTACTTGATGGCGGGGCTCATCTCTCCCTCTTTCCTTGCATCAGCTCGTGCGGTCGTTCAGCCAGCGCAGGCCGTAGAACCAGATCAGGCAGTAGACGACGGTGAAGCCCGCGGCCCCGGCCAGCCCGCTGACCAGCGTCGGGAACTGGCTCGCGGCCAGCCCGGCGACGGTCATGCCGGCGGCCACCGCGAACCCGATGCCGAGCAGCGCGACCACCACGCGCGAGGCACCGAAGCCCTCGGCCCGGAACTCCTCGACGAACAGCCACACCGGCAGGATGATGGCCAGCCAGCCGCTGGTGTCACCGAAATCCGAGACCCGGGTCAGCGACAGGATCGCCTCGAGGATCAGCAGCAGGACGGCACCGGTCACCAGCCCGGCCAGGGCGGTGCCGATCAGGTCACCGATGGTGGCCAGGCGTCCACTGGGGTCGCGGCGCGGCCGGCGCTCGCTCTTCGTGTCCGTCATGACAAGTGCAGACTACGCGCTCGGCTCAGGCCCAGACCTTCTGCGGCTCGCTGCGCCGCCCGGCCAGCGAGGGGGCCGGCTCGTGCTCGTGCACGACCTCGTAACGCGCGTCCCGCTCGACCGGCCGGAAACCCGCGTCCCAGATGAGTTCGAGCAGGTCGTCGCGGGTGGGGTCGCCGTCGGTGACCGAGCCGTCGAGGTCGTCGGCGCCGAAGTTGAGCGTCAGCTGGGCCACCGACAGGCCGTGGTTGCCCCACAGCGACTTCACGTGCGGCACGTTGTCGACCAGCAGGCGGGCCACGGCGAACGTCTTGAGCGACTCGGCGGGCGCGGCCGTCTCGGTGTGATCCCCCGACTCGGGCTGGTGCAGCACCGGGATGAGGACCACCAGGCCACCCGTCTCGTCCTGCCGGTCGCGCAGCCGGATCAGGTGGTCGAGGCGCTGCCCGTGGTTGTCGTCCTTCCCGTACGGGAGGAGGGCCGCGAGCGGCGACTCACCGGCGAGCTCGCGGGCCGGGTCGGGGTCGGCCGCGAACAGCACGCGGTCGCCGTTGAGCTCGGTGCGCCGGTGGTGCGCCAGCCGGCCGAGCCAGGCCAGGTCGTCACACCCGAGGAGCGCCTCGCCGTCCGCCCGGGTCAGCCGCTCGCCCGCGTAGACCTTCGTCTCGAGCTCGCTCTTGCGTCCGGCATCCATCTGTCGCACTCCTTCTCCACCGCCTCGCCGTCGAGGGTACGTCCCCGCCTCCGACGATCTTGATTTGGCCGCTCGATACGGAGGTGCAGGTCACGCGGTTGTTCGCCGGATTCCCAGCCTTCTTTCATCTTCGATCAATCGACAGGCATGTTCAGGGTGATGTATGCCTTTAGAGGGAACGGCATGCGGCGCCCGGCGTCGCGGCGGACGGGGAGCACATGGCGACAGCACGAGTTGGGGTCCGGCGATCACGCAGCGCGCGTCCATGGTGGCGCCCTGTTGTGATGTCTGCCGTCGCCGCCACGATCGCTGCCCTCTTCCAGCCCCTCCCGGCCCTGGCCGACCCGGCCAACGCCCCCCAAGACACGTTCAACCAGGCCGTGCCCGACGTCGGCGCCCGGCCGATGGCGCTCGGCACCCTGGCCCTCCCGGGTCAGAAGGTCGCGACCCCCACCCCGACCGCGTCGCTGGCCGGCGCCGCCGCCAGCCCCGCGCTGCAGCAGATCGAGAAGGGCCGCAACGAGATCGCGACCCTCGGCGACCAGCTGATTCAGGTCGGGCAGGATCGCGATCTCGCCCGTGACCAGCACACCGCGGCCGATCTGAAGGTCAAGCAGGCCTCCGAGGTGCTGCAGGAGGCGCAGACCGCCGCCGCCGAGGCGGCCGCCCAGGCCGTGGTCGACGCGGCCGCGGCCCCGCCCGGCGGGCTCGGCGGGCTCTCCGACCTCGGCGACCTGGCCCGCCTGCAGCGCGGCGACGACACCCGGCAGGCGATCGCCCGGCAGATCGAGCTGGCCCAGGTGACCACCCAGCTCGCCCTCGACGAGCAGTCGCTGAGCGGCGAGCGGTTCACCGAGCTCGAAAAGAAGTACGCCAAGCTCAACGGCACCCTGACCAAGAAGCAGGCCGCCCAGCAGCGCCTCGAGCTCGCGCACGCCGACGAGCTGGCCGCCGCCGAGGCCAGCCAGGCCGGGGTCGACAGCGCGCTCGGTGCGGGCTTCCTGGCCGGCGCCGAGGCAGGCCGCGGCGCCGACGCGCGGGCCATGCAGGCGCTGCAGTTCGCCCTGGCCCAGCGCGGCGATCCGTATGTGTGGTCCGAGGAGGGCCCGGACGAGTACGACTGCTCCGGCCTGATGTACGCGGCGTACCGCTCGGTCGGCTTCCAGCTGACCCGCGTGTCCCGCGACCAGTATTGGCAGACCCGCAACAAGGTCGTCTCGCGCTACTCGTTGCTCCCCGGTGACCTGCTGTTCTTCAGCCACTCGAACAGCTGGCGGGGCATCCACCACGTCGCCATGTACGCCGGCGACGGCATGATGGTCGAGGCCCCGCGTACGGGTCTGAACGTGCGCCTGACCCCGGTCCGCTGGTCGCGCCTGTTCCAGGCCACCCGCATCTTCGGCTCGATCGAGGGCATCGTCCCCGGTCCCGAGCTGGGCGCGCCCGACCCCGACCCGACGGGCAACCCGACCCCCAGGCCGACGCTGCCGGTGCCGACCTTCCCGACGACGACGCCGCCCAGGACGACGCCGCCGGTGAGCACGCCGCCCAAGACGACCCCGCCGGGCACCACGCCACCGGCCACCACACCGCCGGCGACCACCCCACCCGCCACGACGCCCCCGGCGACCACACCGCCGGCCACCACGCCGCCCGCGACCACCCCGCCGGCCACGACGCCGCCCCCGGCGACCACGAGGCCACCGTCGACCCCCAACCCGCCGGCCACGACGAACCCGCCGGCCAACGGCGGCGGGTCCAGCTCGGGCGGCTCGCCGTCGGGCGGAGGGTCGAACTCCGGCGGCTCGTCGTCGGGCGGGTCCTCGTCGGGCGGCTCGTCTTCGGGCGGGTCGGCCTCGAGCAGCGCGGCCAACACGCCCAGCGGCACGACGAGTTCGGCCAACGCCGCCGAGTCGGCGAGCAGCCGGGCGGCCTCGTCGTCTGCTTCCGGCTCCTGACGAGCAGTCGGCGCCCTATAGTCTCGGTCTTCCCGGACCGGCAGGTGATCATCCGGGAGGCGTTCATATTTCGCCTTTCCGGTGGTCAGTGCCGGGCCGGGGGCATGGTCCGGTTGATGCCGGGTGTGCTGACGCGCACGGATATGGCACGGTTATGGGCAGCGCCCGGCGACCGAATCCGTCGGCACGCGGCGGTCGGGAGGATCCATGGACGAGCGGCAGGCGACACCGGACAGCGACGGCGTGAGGCCGCCCGCTGCGCGGACGCCCGCGGGCGACCAGGACGGATACGCTCCGCCGCCGCCGCCCGCCCCCGGTGCCCTGTGGGCGGCCAAACAGCCCGCCGCAGGCACGATCAAGGCCTCGGCCCCGGTCTCGGCGGCCCCCGCCACCGGCACCCCGGCCTCGGACGACACACCCGGCGGCCCGATCCACGCCTCGGATGCTCCTGCGCCGAGCGTTCCCGTCTCCGGCTCACCAAGCTCGGACGGCTCGCTCCTAGGCTCCGCGAAGTCCGGCAGCCCGGTCTCCGGCGCGCCGACATCCGGCGCCTCGACCTACGGCACGCCGAGTTCCGGCGGCCCCACCTCCAGCGCCTCGACCTACGGCACGCCGAGTTCCGGCGGCCCCACCCCCAGCGCTCCCACATCCGGCGCCTCGACCTACGGCACGCCGGCCTCTGGCGGCGCTCCCATTTCCGGTGCCTCGACTTATGGCACGCCGGCCTCGGGCGCCCCGGCCGGCAGCGCTCCCGCGTCCGGTGCGGCGGCCGCCGTCGGTTCGGTGCGGCCGGTCAGTCCCGCCTCCGAGCTGGTGCCCGAGCGGGTCGACGGCGAGAGCCGGCGCCTGCCCACCACGCTGGGCAGCGGCGCGGCCCGGGTCAGCGTGCCCGGCTCGATCAGCCCCGAGTCGGCCGGCGCGGCCCGCGCGGCCGGATGGGGCACGGGCGAAGCCAAGATCTATGGCAGCAAGTCCCCTGAGGACGTCGGGGCCAAAGTCGTCAAGCCCACCGTGGTCGCCTCCGCCCCGGTCTCGGCCGCCCCCGCAGCCCCGGTAGTCGCTTCCACCCCGGTCTCCGCCCCGCCCTCGGCCCCGGCGGCCGGTTCCGCGTCCCCGTCGGGCCGGGCAGCCGCCTCCACCTCGGCCCCGGCAGCTGGTTCCGCCTCGGCCCCGGCGGCCGGTTCCACGTCGGCCCCAGCGGCGGGTTCCATCTCGGGCCGGACAGTCGCCTCCGCCTCGGTCTCGGCGCCCCCGGCGGGTGGCACCTCCACCCCGGACGAAGCCGGCCACGAGAGCCGCTCGGTCGTCGCGCGCGCCCGCGTCACGCCACCGCCGACCGGCTCCCGCGCCCCGCAGGCCACCGAGCCGTCACCCGAGCCCGGCGACCCCAAGCCGTCCGACCCGCGCCCCGGTCAGCCCGAGCCCGGCGAGCCGTCCCGGCCCGAACCCGGCGACCCGCGTCCCAGTGACCCCGAGCCCGGCCAGCCCGAACCCGGCGAACCCAAGCCCGAACCCGGCGAGCCCGAGCGGCCCGCCCCGGTTCCGGCCCCGCCGTCGCGTCCGGAGCCCACCCGGCCCGAGCCGACCAGCCCCGCGCCCGGTCGTCCCGACCCGATCCAGCCGCCCGACCCGTTCCCGGCCCCGCCGGCGCCCGGCCCCTTCCCGGCGCCGACCCCGGGCCCGTTCCCGAGCCCGTCGCCCGGCCCCGCACCGACCCCGCCGGGCCCCACGCCGCCTGGTCCCACGCCGCCCAGCCCCGGCCGGCCTCCGGTGCCCGGCCCCACGCCGCCCGGCCCGGTTCCGCCCGGCCCCGGCCCGTCACCGGTTCCGCCGGGTCCGGGTCCGTCGCCCACGCCGCCCGGTCCCGGTCCGTCCCCGGTCCCGCCGGGTCCGTCGCCGAGCCCGGTTCCCGGTCCGCCCGGCCCGAGCCCCGTGCCGGGTCCGCCGCAGCCGATCGTCCCGCCGCCGCCGACGATCCAGAGCGGTCTGCCGTCGTACACCGTGCCGCCCGCCACCGGTGGCCGTTCACCGGCCGCCAGCACTCCGTTCGGGGTCGCCGGGCCGGACGCCAGGACCGCGCCGTTCGGTGCGACTTCGCCTCGTCCGTTCGGCGAGCCGGCGACCCGGCCGGCCCCGGCCGTTCAGACCGGCGACGAGCCCACCCGGATCGGCGGCGCACCGGCCGTTCGGACCGGCGAGGAGCCCACGCGGATCGGCGGGGCACCGGCTGTCCAGGCCGGCGACGAGCCCACCCGGATCGGCGCCGCACCGGCTGGTCGGGCTGGCGGCGCTCCGGCGTACCCGCCGGGCTTCGACCCCGAGCCGACGGCGGCCGTGCCGCGGCAGATGCAACCGGGCACGCTCTACGGCACCGGCGGTTACGAGACGATCGACGCCACGATGCCCGTTTCCACCAATCCTGTGGAGAATTCGGGGTCACTTACCGGACACATCCTGGCCCAGGGCTGGCACGACGAGGTCGTCGACCGCAAGCGCAGCAACCTCAAGGTCGCAGTGGCCATGCTGGTGGTGTTGGGCCTGCTCGTGACGGTGAGCATCGTGTTCCTGCTGACCGCCGGAAGCTCGTTCAGCGACTGGATCGGCGGGGTGTTCTCGTAGATCACATGCGTACGGGAAAATTTGGCTTGTAGCGCTGAGTGACCCTAAGCTTGTCGGGTTTGCGCCTCCGGGGTGTCGTGCCGTGTGTCACTTGTGCGGTGAGCCTGCCCACTACCGGCGCGGAATGCGGTCGGCGTGCAAAACGTTGAGCCGTACACTTATGACAGTTATTGACGCGGCGTGCCCTTGCGGTGCATGCCACGGGCGTTCTTGCGGGGATTACAGCGGCCGGCTCTCGACAGCCGCGGCGGGCCATTCGCGAGCATGCGCCCCCGTAGAGAGGTTCTCTTGACCACTTTCGCTGATCCCAGCACGTTCCCGTCCGTCTTCGAGCCCCGTTCCACCGATGAGCAGACCCCCGAGACCGACGCCGCCGAGACCGCGGCTGTCGAGACCCCGGCCGCCGAGACCGCGGTCGTCGAGACCCCGGCCGCCGAGGCCGAGGCCGTGACCACCCCGGCCGCCGAGACCGAGACCGCGGAGACTCCGGCCGAGGGGACCGAGGAGCCCGCCGAGGCCCCCGTCGCTCTGCCGAGCTTCGCCGAGCTGGGCCTGCCGGCCGAGCTGGTGCGCGTCCTCACCCGCGAGGGCATCACCACGCCGTTCGAGATCCAGGCCGCGACCATGCCCGACGCGCTGGCCGGTCGTGACGTCCTCGGCCGCGGCCAGACCGGTTCCGGCAAGACCCTGGCGTTCGGCCTGCCGCTGCTGGCCCGCGTCGCGCAGGGTGGCCGGGCCCGCCCGCACCACCCCAAGGCCCTGATCCTGGTGCCCACGCGCGAGCTGGCGATGCAGGTCGCCGACGCGCTGATGCCGCTGGGCCGCTCGGTCGGCGTCTTCCTCAAGACCGCCGTCGGCGGCGTGCCGTACGACCGGCAGATGGACGCGCTCCGGCGCGGTGTCGAGGTCATGGTGGCCACCCCCGGCCGCCTCGGCGACCTGATCGAGCGCGGCGCCTGCAAGCTCGACGACATCGAGATCACGGTCCTCGACGAGGCCGACCAGATGGCCGACATGGGCTTCCTGCCCGAGGTCACCGAGCTGCTGGCCAAGACGCCCGAGGGCGCGCAGCGGCTGCTCTTCTCGGCCACTCTCGACGGCGACGTCGACGCGCTGGTCAAGCGGTTCATGCACGACCCGATCACGCACTCGACCGCGCCGGCCGAGGCCAGCGTGTCCACCATGGACCACCACCTGCTGCTGATCCCGCCGCACGACAAGTTCCCGATCGCCGCGTCGATCGCGAACCGGGACGGCAAGACGATCGTCTTCGCCCGCACGCAGATGGGTGTCGACCGGCTCGTCGAGCAGCTCCGGCAGGTCGGTGTCCGGGCCGGTGGGCTGCACGGCGGCAAGACCCAGCGGGTCCGCACGCGCACGCTCGCCGAGTTCAAGGAGGGCCGCACCAGCGTCCTCGTGGCGACTGACGTGGCCGCCCGCGGCATCCACGTCGACGGCATCTCGCTGGTCATGCACGTCGACCCGCCCAAGGACCCGAAGGACTACCTGCACCGGGCCGGTCGCACCGCCCGGGCCGGCGAGTCCGGCGCGGTCGTCACGCTCGTGCTGCCCAAGCAGCGTCGCAGCACCCAGGCCATGATGTCGAAGGCCGGGGTCGCACCGGCCGAGACGCGGGTGCGCAACGGCGACGAGAAGCTGATCGAGATCACCGGCGCCCGCGAGCCGAGCGGCGTGCCCGTGGTCGACGAGCCGGAGCCCCGCCGCGAGCGTGGCGACCGGCCGCGGGGCCGCTTCGGCGACCGCCCGCAGCGCTCGTACGGCGACCGGCCGCGCGGCTCGTACGGTGACCGCACGCGTGGTGACCGTCCGCAGCGCTCGTATGGTGACCGTCCGCAGCGTTCGTTCGACGACCGGCCCGCCGGTGACCGTCCGCAACGTTCCTACGGCGACCGCCCGGCGGGCGACCGGTCGGAGCGCGGCGGCTACGGCGACCGTCCGCAGCGGTCGTACGGCGACCGTCCCGACCGCGGTGGCTACGGCGACCGGGCCGGCTCGGGTGAGCGCGGCGGCTACGGCTCCGGCGACCGTGGGGGCTACAGCTCGGGCGAGCGCGGCGGCCAGGGTGGCTACGGCCGCAACGGCGAGCGGACCGGTGGCTTCCGGCGCGACAACAACCAGCGGAACGACCGCCGCGAGGGGCCCTCGGGCCGCTTCGGCGCCGCCCGCCCGGCGCGCAGCTACTGACGCACAGCAACGAACGAACGCCCGGCCTCTCGTGAAAGAGGGGCCGGGCGTTCGGCTTTTCCCCGCCCGGCGACGGGGGTAGACAAGAGGAATGCTGCCCTCTTCGTTGTTCTGGCAACGCAAGGACACCGCCGGATCCGAGCATGTGCTGACCGACTCCACGGACGGGCTGTATGCCCAAGGCACGGCGCTCGCGGTCGACCCGATCCCCTACACCTGCCGCTACGAGCTGCGCACCGGCCCCGACTGGGCCACCGGCTTCTTCGACGTGTCGGCCGAGGGCGCGGGCTGGAGCCGTGGGGTGCGCCTCGAGCTGGCGGCCGGCCGCTGGCGGGTCACGACGGCCGAGCGCGGCCACCTCGACAAGGTGCTGTCGACGGCCGGTCACGCGGGCGCGGGCCTGCCCGGCACCGAGGATCCCGACCTGCTCTACGGCGCGTTCGACGTCGACCTGGGCGGCTCCCCGCTGACCAACACGCTGCCGATCCGCCGGCTCGGGCTGCATCGGGCGGTCGGGGCCGACATCGGTGTCGCGCATCGGATCAGCGTGGCCTGGGTGCTGCTGCCGAGCCTCGAAGTGGTGCAGTCGGACCAGATCTACACGGCGCTCGGCGACGGCCGGGTGCGGTTCGCGAACGAGACGTTCAGCGCCGACCTGTCGATCGACGAGGACGGCTTCGTGGTGGACTATCCGGGCCTGGCGGCGCGAGTGGGTGACCCGGGCCCCCGGCGGGCCGGTTGAGCGGCGTACGGGCTCCTCAAGGGTGCCCGATCGTCGATGCCCGCGGGTGGGAACCCGGAAGATCAGCCGACGCCGGGCTGGGGGCGGTTCTCCCATTTCGTCGAGAGCGCGATGGCCGTACGGGTGGAGGCGACGCCGGGCGTGCGATTGATGCGCACGATCAGCTGCTCGAGCTCGGCGATCGTGCCGACCCGCACGGTCAGCTGATAAGACTCCACACCGGCCATGAAGTAGCAGCTCTCGACCTCGGGCATGGCCCGCACGGCGGTCAGCACGTCGTCGGTGTCGGCCCCCGAGTCCTCGATGATGCCGATCAGCGCGGTGACGCCGAGGCCCAGCGCCTCGTGGTCGACCTCGGCGCGATAGCCGCGAATGGTGCCGGCCGCCTCGAGCTTGCCCACCCGCTCGTGCACGGCCGGCGCGGAAAGGCCGACCTTGCGCGCGAGCTCGGCATACGACGAGCGGGCATTGTCCCGTAGCAGGTCGATCAGCCGAAGGTCGATGGAGTCCATGGTGATGACCCTAAACGGGTGGCAGAACGCCACTCACGCCCGGTAGTGAGGAATCGGCGGCAGGATAACGATCACTGTCGCAATTAGGGCTTTTTCCGCATTCCAGGGACTCGGTTCCGGGGCAATGCTCTAATGGCTTTACGTCCCGATCGAGCACGCCGACACTCACCGTGATCACGGCCGCTCCAACTGACCGACGCGAGGAGGGGGCTGTGGACACTGGAGATCGTCTGCTCACACCAGGCGAGGTGGCCGCGCTGTTCCGCGTCGACCCGAAGACAGTCACGCGATGGGCCGCAGCCGGACGTATCGGCAGCATTCGCACCCCGGGTGGCCACCGTCGATTCCGCGAGTCCGAAGTGCGCGCGTTGCTGGAAGGCGACGGCGTGGTCGAGGAAATGCGCGAGGACGACGCGGCCAACCGCCCACGCAACGCGGGTCCGACGAATCCGGGCATGGGCTACGGCCCGCCCAACGGCTTGCGCTGAGCATTCAACTCACCTTTCCACCGGGTCAGGAGCGTGTGCTCCACACCCATGGCGTCCAACGCCTTGCCCGCAACGAAGTCGATGAGCTGCTGCGCCGTGGCCTGCGCCCCGGAGCCGTAGAACCCGGGGCTGGCGGGCAGCACGACCGCCCCGGCGTCGTGCAGGGCGATCAGGTGCTCCAGGTGACTGCGAGTAACCGGCGTCTCCCGAGGCACGATCACTGTCCGTCGACGCTCTTTGAGGTTCACCTCGGCCGCCCGCTGCAGGAGATCCTTCGACAGTCCGATGGCGATGCCCGCACACGCTGCCGTGCTGGCCGGCACCACCACCATGCCTCGCGCCGGGTACGAGCCACTGCTCGGCCCGGCGGCGAGGTCACCGGCCGGCCAGTACGTCAGGTCGCCCAGGTCACGGCCCAGCCACGCGCCGACGTCGTCCTTCCAGTGCGCATCCCGTACGGTGGCACCGGTCTCGTCGAGAATGGTGAGCCGGGCCGCCTTCGAGATGACCAGGTCGACGGCCTCGCCCGCGTCGAGCAGCCCCGTGAGCACGGCCCTGGCATAGGGCGTGCCCGAGGCACCTGAGACACCGACGACCCACGGTTCACGCATGCCTCAAGTGTGCAACCTAGTCGCGCGGCAGTTGGGCAGAAGTGGGGAAGGCCTCGACCGAAGGGGTCCAGGAACTCGCCACGCCGAACGGTCCGGTCGACTTGGCCGACGCCGCCACCTGCCGCAGCTGATCCGCGGACACGCTGTCGCCGGCCCGCACGGTCAGCTGGACCCCGGTGGGGCTGTCCTGGTCGAGGGGGGCCGACTCGTCGGGCAGCGGCACGATCATGACGCGGCACTCAGTCGTCCACGTCGGGCCCGCGTACGGGGCGAGTCCCGGATTCTTGTTGGCCCGGCACTCCGGTTCCGGTCCGATCTCGCTGCTCCCGCCGAGCCGGAAGTCGATCACCATCCCGCCCGGTGGCACGGGGGTGGGGCCGGGGATCCGACGGTTCTGCGGGTCGAGATTCGCCAGCAGTTGCTCGGTTTCGCTGTCGCGGAAGGTGCTTTCGAACTCGGCGCTCGCCGCGTCGGGCACGAACACCACCGATCCCTGACCCCGCATCGAGTATTCGACCGCGGCCAGCTTGAGCCCGGGCGGCGTATGCCCCACGGTGTAAGCCTGCCGGATCGGCTGCGGGGTGGCCTGAAGCGCGAACTTGGCCGCGACGGCGCGCATCTCGGTTTCGGTGAGGCCGAGATGCCGGTCGTACGCGGTCACCACCGCCGTCGCGTTCTCGGCGTACTGCCAGACCAGCACGCGCGTAGGGGTCCAGACCCCGACGTCGTAACCGGTGGCCCTCGGCTGCGCGAAGTATGCGGACCGCCCGCCGATCGGCTCCGTCACGGAGGCGGAGTCCCAGGCCGGCGTCGGGTTGAACCCGGGGCGATAGACGCTGAGGGTGCCGACGGCGCGCAGCGGACGCCCCGGCGGCCGGTCCCGGCCGATGTAGGTGGTCTGGTTGTTGACGCCCACCCACTCCGGATCGCCCACCGTGAGCGCGCCGACCTTGTACGTCTTGAAGAGCCGGTCGAGGGCCCGGGTCGGGGCCGGCTCGGGCGTGACCGGATGGGTCTGCTGCCGGGTGAGGATCTGCGGCACCCCGATCGCGATGGCCACCGCCACCACGGCCGCGATCGCCCACCCGGCATTCCGGCGTCGCTTGCGCCGGCGTCCCGCCGTGACGAAGTCGTCGACGGTGTATCGCGCCGGAGGTGCGCCCTCCAGCAGGTCAGACAGCTTCACGGCGGGCCTCCGTCCGGTCGTTGAGGTCGAGGTCGACACCGAGAATCCCGCGCAGCGTCTCGAGCCCCCGCGACGTGTACGCCTTGACCGTCCCCTCCGGGCAGCGCAGCGCGGCCGCGGTCTGCGGGACGCTCAGCCCCTCCAGGAACCGCAGCACCAGAACGGCCCGGTGCTTCACCGGCACCTGCAGGAGCGCCCGCCGCAGGTGCACCCGATCGTCGGCGTGCGGGATCACGTCCGGCGCCGGCATCTCGGGCATCGCGTGGCTGCGCGACTGCTCACGGCGCCACCACGGCCGGCGCGTCTCGTCGATCGCCGCGCGGACCACCGCCGTACGGGCATAGCCATCGTGATTCTCGACCCGCCCCCACTTCACGTAGAGGCGGGCGAGGGCCGACAGAACCGCGTCCTCGGCCACCTGCCAGTCCCCGCACGTGAGGTAGGCGAGCCCGCGCAGCGACTCCATCTGCGCCCCGACGAACTCGCGGAACTCGGCCTCGTTGTCGCTCACGCGGGTTAGACGGAGCCCACGCCGGAAACGGTTACACCCGTCACGGCACCCGCAGTTGGTTGGCCTCGGGCACCGCCTCGTTGACCGACGTCCAGGTGGCGCGGTCATCCGGATCAGCCATGGTGACCGACTCCAGCATTCGGCGGTGCTCCGCCTCGCTGAGGCTGATACCGCCGGCCCGGAGCAGGTAACGGCCGTCGGCGACCACACGGTGGCACTCGTGCGGCCCGCACGTGACCTTGGCCGGGTCGGGGTCGGTGCCCGCGGGCACGGGTTCCAACGCGATGAGTGCGTCCGAGGGCGTTTTGTCCATGTTGGGGCGGTCATAGACGCGGTCGGGCGTCTTCATCCGGAGGCTCGTTCGCTTCACATGCTCGAAGCGCACGCCCCGGTAGGAGGCAGAGCTGCTTGCTTCGGTCAGACTCCAGGCGGCGGGTACGTAGCCGACCCGGAACGGGACCGTCAACGCCTGTTCAGGCGCCAGGCGGAAGGCCTCGGCGATCCGCGGCAGGTCGGCCTTCTCCGTCCGGTTCGGGCTCGGCTCCAGGCGGGCGAGCAGACCGTCGGCGTACTCCCAGAAGAACATGGGTTCGTCGCGCGACTCACTCCGAGGGTCCGGCTTGAGCCAGAATGCCCGCCGGCCGTTGATCGGCGCGACTTCGATGATCGTCGCGCCGGGAGCGGGAAAACGGGCCAGGGGGTCGACGCCGGGCCCATAGATCGTCAGCCCCGGCCACCCGGCGGGCCGCTCCCAGCCGACCGGCGTGATCCAGGCAACCGACGCCCGGACGTCCGCGAACTCGGGGTTCTCGACGCGATAGCCCGCCGCCTCGAAGCTCTGGGAGCGGGTGACGAACGGGATCACCGCGCCCCGGGCCGGCGTGGTGACCACGGTCGGAACCGGCGCCGGCGTGACCGGATGAGCCTGCTCCCGGCGGACCAATTGCGGCACCCCGATCGCGGCAGTCACCGCCACCACGGCCGCGATCGCCCAGCCCGCGTTCCGGCGGCGCTTTCTTCCCCGGCCGGCCCGCAACACGGAATCGGCGTCGTGGCGCAGCGGCGGCGCCCCCTGCGCGGCCTCGTCCAGCAGCTCACCCATGTCGGAACGCACGTCGCCCCTCCTTCCGCTCGTCCAGGATCGCCCGCAGCGCCTCGAGACCCCTCGACGTGTACGCCTTCACCGTGCCCTCGGGGCAGCGCAGCGCGGCCGCCGTCTCCTGCACGCTCAGCTCTTCGAGGTAGCGCAGCACCAGCACCGCCCGCAGCTTGGTCGGCAACCGGCTCAGGGCCTGCCGGATGCGCAGCCGCTCGTCGACCGCGTGCTGCCCGCCGTCGACCGGCAGCTCGGGCAGGGCGTCGCCGTGCGACTGCTCGCGCCGCCACCACGGTCGCCGGGTCTCGTCGATCGCCGCCCGTACGGCGATGGTGCGGGCGTACGCCTCGGGGTTGTCGACCCTGCCCCACCGCAGGTAGAGCTTGCTCAGGGCCGTGACGGCGGCGTCCTCGGCCACCTGCCAGTCGCCGCACGTCAGGTAGGCGAGCGCGCGCAGCGGCTCGAGCCGGGCGGCCGCGAAATCCCGGAACTCGGCGTCCTTGTCACTCACCTGAGTTAGACGGACGGCGATGAGCTCGGCGTTACAACAAAATCAGGTCGAGGAGCGCGAAGAGGAACAGGGCGATGCCGACAAACCCGTTGGCCGTGAAGAAGGCCCGGTTGACCTTCGACAGGTCGGTCGGCGTGACGACGATGTGCTGATAGACGAAGGCGGCCGCGGTCAGCACCAGGCCGATCCACCAGAGCCAGCCCAGCCCGACGACCTGGCCGAACCAGACGAACAGCGCGAACGTCACCACGTGGGTGGCGGTGGAGATGTGCAGGGCCGTGCGGACGCCGAACCGGGCCGGGGTCGAGTGCACGCCGATCTTGCGGTCGACCTCGACGTCCTGGCAGGCGTAGATGATGTCGAACCCGCCGATCCACAGGCCGACCGCGACGCCGAGCAGCCAGGCCGGGCCGGAGCCGTCGAACGTGCCGGTGATGCCCAGCCAGGCGCCGACCGGGGCCACCGCCTGGGCCAGCGCCAGCACGTAATGCGGGAAGTTGGTGAACCGCTTGGCGTACGGATAGACGACCAGCGGGATCACGGCGAGCGGGGAGAGCACGAGGCAGAGCGGGTTGAGCAGGCCGGCCGCGACGAAGAGCACGACCAGCGAGACCGCGGCGCCCGTCCACGCCGTACGCAGGGAGACGGCGCCGGTGACGAGCTCGCGATTCCGCGTACGGGGGTTGAGGGCGTCGATCTTGCGGTCGAGGATGCGGTTGGCCGCCATGGCGAAGGTGCGGCCGGACACCATGGCGACGGTGATCAGCAGCAGGTCGAGCCAGTGGACGCCGGTGCCGAGCCGGTCGAGCGCGACGAAGGCCGACAGATAGGCGAACGGCAGCGCGAACACCGAGTGCTCGATGGCGACCAGGCGCAGGAACGCCTTGACCTTGCCGGGTTTCTCGGGGACCGCCGCGACCGCCGTCATATGCCGTACTCCTTCCAGCGCTTGTCCACGAGGCTGACCACCTCGGGCGACATCGCCATCTCCTCGGGCCAGCCTCGCGAGTAGCCCTCCGACGGCAGCTTACGGGTGGCGTCGATGCCGGCCTTGCCGCCCCAGAACTGCTGGTAGGAAGCGTGGTCGAGGTGGTCGACGGGGCCCTCGGTGAGCAGCAGGTCGCGGCTGTAGTCGACGTTGCCGAGCGCGCGGAAGGCGACCTCGTTGTAGTCGTGGACGTTGCAGTCCTCGTCGACGATCACGATCAGCTTGGTGAACGCCATCGAGTGGGCGCCCCAGATCGCGTTCATGACCTTTTGCGCGTGCTTGGGGTAGCGCTTGCGGATCGAGACGATCGCGCAGTTGTGGAAGACGCCGGCCGACGGCAGGTCGTAGTCGACGATGTCGGGGATCATCATCTTGAGCAGCGGCCGGAAGATGCGCTCGGTGGCCTTGCCGAGGCCGTGATCCTCCTGCGGCGGCTGCGACGTGATGATCGAGTGGTAGATCGGCTTCTTGCGCATGGTCATCGTCTCGATGTGCAGCACCGGGAACGGCTCGACCGGGGTGTAGAAGCCGGTATGGTCGCCGAACGGGCCCTCGGGCAGCCGCTCGCCGGGCTCGAGATAGCCCTCGAGGACGATCTGGGCCTCGGCCGGCACCTGCAGCGGCACGGTCAGGCAGTCGACCATCTCGACCCGCTCGCCGCGCAGGAAGCCCGCGAACAGGTATTCGTCGATGTCGGAGGGCAGCGGGGCCGACGCGGAATAGCTGACCACGGGGTCGCACCCGATCGCGATGGCCACCGGCAGGCGCTGCCCGAGCCGCTCGGCCACGGCGTGGTGGGCCGTCGAATCCTTGTGGATCTGCCAGTGCATGCCGAGCGTGTTCTTCGAGTGCTGCTGCAGGCGATAGAGCCCGAGATTGCGCTTGCCGGTCTCGGGGTGCTTGGTGTGGGTGAGCCCGAAGTTGTGGAAGATGCCGCCGTCGCCGGGCCAGACCTGCAGGCCGGGCAGCAGGCCGAGATCGACCTCGTCGCCGGAGAGCACGACCTCTTGGCAGGGCGCCGTCTTCACCTTGCGGGGCGGCAGCGACTTGAGCTGAAGCACCTTGCCGATGCCCTCGCGGATGCCGGACCAGCCGACCGGAAGCTCCGGTTTGATCATCCCCCCGATGCGGTCGCCCACTTCGTCGAGATTTTCGACCCCGAGGGCCATCGCCATCCGTTTCTCGGTGCCGAAGAGGTTGATCGCCAGCGGCATCGAGCCCCGGGTCGGCCGCTCGAACAGCAACGCCGGGCCACCCTCGCGAACCGTACGAGTCACCACCTCGCTGATCTCAAGCGTCGGGTCGACCGGAACGGTCACTCTGCGCAACTCTCCGGCCGCCTCGAGGGCGTCGAGGAAGCTCTGCAGATCCGGATAGGGAAACCCACGAGGCGCCATGACAACCAGTCTCGCGCACGGGTCCGACAGTTTCGCGCGCGGGCGATCACCGTCACTCACGATGTCCGATTCGCGTTGAGTGGGCGATTGATACGCAAACTCGGGGCGGGGTGCAGGTGAAGATCCGAAAAGCGGTGCTGTGGTGCGCAATGACAAGCCTCGTCGCTGCCCTGACCGGTGCGAATCCCGCTGTCTCGGCGCCGTCCCTGCCGGCCTGCCCGTCCGCCCAGAAATCCACGCGCGCCCCGTCCGAACCGGCCGGGCCGGCCGCCACCGGGGCCTGTCGTGCCACAGGTCACATCCTCGAATCCGGGGTGCGGCTCGCCCGCCGCGGCGAACCGGGTTTCACGCCGAGCGGCTATCACCACCTCGGCGCCAACACGGGCGGCGAGTGGGCCGGCGTCTCCGGGCGGTTGTCGGTCGTCGACGGCTCGATCCGGGCCCGCTCGTACGACTTCGTCGCCGCCCGCTTCATGGTCAAGCGCAACCTGGGCCGCGGCACCATCTCGTGGCTGGAGGCGGGCTGGGCCGAGACGGGCTGGGCCGACCCGGGCCGGCAGAAGATCTACACCTTCAACACCAACAGCAAGACCTGGCAGTTCTACGACCAGTACACCGTGCGGCCCGGCGACAAGGTGTGGCTCGACGTGCACGCCGACTCCGACGGCGTGTGGAGCGCGTGGCTGTGGTGGGGCAACCGGTGGAACCTGCTCACCGCCCAGCGGCTGCCGCTCGGCGCCACCGCGACGATCGAGCAGTACGTCGAGGTGCACGTCGACGCGGGCAAGCCGGGCCGGATCGACGTGCCGCCGGTGACGGTCGACAACGTGCGGCTCCAGCCGGGCGACGGCGGGCCGGTGCGGTTCTGGCGCGACGACGTGCCCACGCTGACCGGTTCCGACCCGGCCCGGCGCGAGCTCAGCGGTGGGTTCTGCCTCGACTGGCTGACCCGCTACGACACCTGGACGGCCGGGGACTGCGGCCGCGCCCGCCCGATCGAGGTCAGCCGGCGTTCGCGTACGAGTGCAGACCCTCGAAGAACAGGTTGACGCCGAACAGGTTCATCAACATGGTCAGGAAGCCGAGCAGCGCGATCCAGGTCGCCACCGTGCGCTTGACGCTGGGCGTGGCCCGGGCGTGCAGGTAACCGGCGTAGACGATCCAGGAGATGAACGCCCAGACCTCCTTGGGGTCCCAGCCCCAGTAGCGGCCCCAGGACGCCTCGGCCCAGATCGGGCCCGCGATCAGCGCGCCAAAGGTGAACAGCGGGAACGCGAACGCGTGCAGGCGGAAGGTCAGGCGCTCGAGGGAGACGGCGTTGGGCACGTGCTTGCCCAGCGTGTACGGGAAGCGGCGCTTGCCCTCGTCGTACCCGTTGCGGATGAGGAACATCGCGGCCGGCACGGCGCCGATCAGGAAGATGCCGGAGCCGATGATGATCGTCGACACGTGGATGATGAACCAGTACGAGTGGAGCGCGGGCACCAGCGGGCCGACCGGGGTATAGGCGATCATGCTGGCCGCGCCGAGCATGACGACCAGCGCGAGCGCGGCGAACAGGCCCAGGTGCCGCACGGCCGGGCGGGCGAGCACGATCCCGATCCACACCGCCGAGGCGATGAACGTGGTGGCCAGGATGTATTCGTACATGTTGCCCCACGGCATCCGGTCGGCCGCGACCCCGCGGGTGACCAGGCCGCCGAGGTGCAGCAGCACGGCGACGACGTTGAGCCCGACGGCGATCTTGCCGACCAGCTCGCCGCGGTCGCGCTTCGCGGTGACGGGTGGCTCCACGTCGTCCGGGACCGGATCGACCGGGGCTCCGGCGCCCACGAGCTGCTTGGCCGGGCGCACGGCGGCGCGGCCGACGCGGCTGCGCTTGCCGAACGCGTACTCCCCCGCGTAACAGATCATCGCGGCCAGGTACAGCAGGACGGCCGCCGCCATCAGCTGATTCGACAACTCCGCCATCAGGGCGTCCCTTCCTCGGCGGCCTTCACCAGAGCCTTGAACTCGTCGGAGAAACCGGGATAGTCGGTGCGCGGGAGTCCACCGGCCGTCACCAACGTACCGCCGGAGGATCCCGGCGAACCCGCCAGGTCGGCATTCTCCTGGACGGTGAACCACACCCGCCGCCGATGACCGGCCAGCGAGAGCATCAGGCCGAGCAGACCGGCCACCGCGCCGGCCAGCGCCAGCGCCTGGGTGGGGTCGTGCCGGATGGACAGCGTGGCGAACGGGCGGGTGCCGACGAACTCGAGCTTGCTGCCGTCGTCGAGCGTCCACGTGCCGCCCAGCTTCAGCGCGTACGGCCGGGCGTCGCTGACCTTCTTTAGGTCGCCGCTCGCGATCTGGCCCTGGTTGAGCGAGTAGACCGAGCCCGGGGTGCCGACGTCGAGCCCCAGGTCGCCACGGTACGCGCTGAGGTAGAGCATCGGGTTGTTCTCGGCCGGGAAGATCGAGCGCGCGGTGCCGTCGGTGGGCGCGGTCGGCAGATACATCCCCTCGAAGCCCACCTGCAGCGTCGGGTCCCGTTTGTCGGTCTTGGGGTCGATGTTGACGTCGGGGAACTGCGCGACGCCCTCGCTGGTCTGCATGGCGTCCATCGGCAGGAACGGCACGATCTTGGTCTGCGAGACACCGAAGCGGTCGGTGTATTTCAGGACCGGCGCGTAGCCGTGGCCGAGCAGATAGACGTTCGCCTCGTCGAGCCGCAGCGGGTCGTTGACCGTGAACTTGCGGGTCTCGTACGGGCTGTTGTCCTGACTGACCTGCACCGTGGCCGAGAAGCTCTTGGGCTGGCCGGTCTCCTGGAACGACGCGTCGAAGTCGCTCAGCCGCAGGCAGAAGACCGGCAGGTCGGCGGGGTGGACGCGGGGGCCGAGGGTGGAGTCGTCGTACTGGGTGAGCGTGTTGCAGAAGCCCATCTCGTTGCCGCCGATGAGGATCCGGTTGGCGTGCCAGCCGTACCAGTGGCCGAACCCCACGCCGATCAGCACGGCCAGCAGGGCGGTGTGGAACAGCAGGTTGCCGGTCTCCTTGAGGTAGCCCTTCTCGGCCGAGACCGTCCAGCTGCCGTCGTCGCGCTGCCGCAGCTTGGTGCGGAACCGGCGGCGGCGCAGGCCCTCGGCGACGCTCCGGGCGACCTCGGCCGGCGCGCCGCTCCGCGACCACTGCGGGGCGCTCTGGGGCAGGCGGTCGAGCCGCTTGGGCGCGTCGGGCGGGGCCTGCCGCAGCGCGCGCACGTGGTCGAGCAGCCGCGGCACGACACAGCCGATCAGCGACGTGAACAGCAGCAGATAGATCGAGGCGAACCAGGGCGAGGCGTAGACCGAGAAGCCGCCCAGCCGCTCGAGCCAGGGGGCCAGGTCGGGGTGGGCCTGGTAGTACTGCGTGACCCGTTCGGCGTTGACCGAGCGCTGCGGGAAGACCGAGCCCGGGATGGCCGCGATCGCCAGCAGGAAGAGCAGCACCAACGCCGTACGCATGCTGGTCAGTTGCCGCCACGAGTTGCGCAGCAGCGCCCAGGCCCGGTTGGGGCGACGTGGCGGCGGGGACGACGCGGGCGCCTGGCGCTCCTCGATGACTGTCACAGCCACGTCCCCCCGCCGAAGTCGAAGGTGACCCGCAGCCACACCATGAAGTGGTTCCAGCCGCCGGTGACCAGGGTCAGCCCGACCAGGATGAGCAGCACGCCACCGATGCGCGTGACCCACTGGCTGTTGCGGCGGATCGCGCGGAACACCCCGAGCAGCTTGCGGAAGAACAGGCCGAAGAGCACGAACGGAACACCCAGACCCAGGCTGTACGCCACCGCCAGGATCACGGCGCGGTCGGTCTGCCCGGTCGTCGAGGCGAGCAGCATGACCGCGCCCAGGGTCGGGCCGACGCACGGGATCCACGAGAACGCGAAGATCGCCCCGAAGACCGGCGCGCCCAGCAGGCCGGCCGCGGGCAGCTTCGAGAATCGGGCCTCGCGCTGCAGGCCGGGGATCCAGCCCAGGTAGGCCACGCCGAGCCCGATGATCAGGACACCGAGGACGATGTTGAGCACGTCCTGATGGCGTACGAGGAAGGTGAGGTTGGCCACGGCCGTCGTGAGCAGGGTGAAGACGACGGTGAAGCCGAGCACGAACAGGCTCGTGCCGGCCAGCACCCGGCCCTTGCCGGCCACCCTGGACCGGGTCAAGGTCTGCACCCCGCCGCCTGACGAAGGCGCATCAGGCGATTTGTCCAGATCGGAGCCGGCCAGGCCCGTCACATAGGACAGATAGCCCGGCAGCAGCGGCAGGACGCACGGGGACAGGATGCTGACCAGGCCGGCCAGCGCGGCCACGCCGATCGCCAGCAGCAGCGGCCCGGTGCCGGCGATTCCGGCGAAGCTCTCGCCCATCAGCCGTTCCCCTCCGCGGCCACCCTTTCCACCAGCGGCCGGAGCTGGGTGGCCGTGGTCGCCTTGCGGATGGCGACGGCGATCCGGCCCTGCCGATCGATGATCAGCGTGGACGGCATGGCCGTGTTGGTCACGTCGAACTGCAGGCCGAGCTTGCCCTCGAAGTCGTAGAGGCTCGGATAGGTCACCCGGCCCCGCTCGAACTCGCGGGCGGCGTCCTTGTCGTCGCGCGAGTTCACCCCGAGGAACGTGACGTTCTTGTCCTTGGTGGCCTGGAACGTGCTCTCCAGGTCGTCGGCCTCGGCCCGGCAGGGCGCGCACCACGACCCCCAGAAGTTGACCACCACGACCTTGCCCTTGTCCTGGCTCAGGTCGTACGACCCGCCGTCGAGCAGCTCGCCGCTGACCGGCTTGACCGCCGTGCGCTGGCCGGGCGCGCACTCGACCACGCCGTCGGTGGTCGCGCACTTGTCGGTCCAGTTCTCCCCGCTGCATCCGGCGAGGACACCGGCCGTGACGGCGGCGGTGGCCAGGACTGCGGCGAGGCGGCGCATGGTCAAGCTCCCTTGGCGGTCTTGGCAGTCGCGGAGAGGGCCACGAGGTGGGCGGCGGGCTCGGAGTAATCGATCCCGACGACCTTGGAACCCTCGAAGCGGAACGAGGTGAGGCTGGCCAGCCCGCACTGGCGGCGGCGCGGGTCGTGCCACAGGCGCTTCTTCTCTATATAGCGCCTCAGCGTCCAGATCGGCAGTTGATGCGAGACGCAGACGGCCTCGTGCCCCTCGGCGGCGACCCGGGCCGTCTGCACCGCGGCGAACATGCGCTGCGCGATGACCAGGTATGCCTCGCCCCAGGAGGGCGTGATCGGGTCGCGCAGCACCCACCAGTGCCGGGGGTTGGTGAGCGCGCCGTCGCCGACCGAGACCTTCTTGCCCTCGAAATAGTTGGCGCTCTCGATCAGCCGCGAGTCGGTGGCGATGTCGAGCTCGAACTCGGCCGCGATCGGCACCGCGGTCTCCTGTGCGCGATCGAGCGGGCTGGCCACGACGTGGGTGACGTCCCGCTCGCGCAGCGCCTCGGCGGCCGCCTTGGCCATCTGCACGCCGAGCTCCGACAGGTGGAAGTCGGGCAGCCGCCCGTACAGGATCTTGTTCGGGTTGAAAACCTCACCGTGCCGAAGCACGTGGACGGTTGTCTTGGTCATGCTGCTCCCCCCGCCGCCGCTCGCGCCGCGTGGGGCAGCGCCGCGGCGATCGTCTCCAGCGCCTGCTCGTCGAGCGCGGTCGAGACGAACCACGACTCGAAGGCGCTCGGCGGCAGATAGACGCCGCGCGCCAGCATCGTGTGGAAGAACGCCTTGAACGCGCCCGCGTCCTGAGTCTTGGCCGACTCGTAGTCGGTCACCTCGGACTCGGTGAAGAAGATCGAGAACATGTTGCCCGCGAACGACAGCCGGTGCGGCACGCCCGCCGTGGTCAGCGCGTCGGAGGCGAGCGCGCCCACGGTGGCCGAGAGCTCGTCGAGCCGCTTGTACGTCGCGTCGTCGGCCAGCCGCAGCGAGGCCAGCCCGGCCGCGCAGGCCAGCGGATTGCCCGAGAGCGTGCCGGCCTGATAGACGGGACCGGCCGGGGCCAGCCGCGACATGATCTCGCGACGGCCGCCGAACGCCGCCGCGGGCAGCCCGCCACCCATGACCTTGCCAAACGTGAACAGGTCGGCGTCGACCGGCTCGAGCCCGGCCCAGCCGCCGGCCGAGACGCGGAAGCCGGTCATCACCTCGTCGACGATCAGCAGGGCGCCGGCCGCGTGGGCGATCTCGGCGATCCGCTGGTTGAAGCCGTCGCGCGGGGCGACCACGCCCATGTTGCCGGCCGCGGCCTCGGTGATGATCGCGGCGATCTCGCTGCCCTCGGCGCGGAAGGCCTCCTCGACCGCGGCGACGTCGTTGTACGGCAGGACGATGGTCTCGCTCGCCGCCGCGCCGGTGACGCCGGGCGAGTCGGGCAGGCCTAGCGTCGCGACCCCGGAGCCGGCCGCGGCGAGCAGCGCGTCGACGTGGCCGTGATAGCAGCCCGCGAACTTCACGATCTTGGAGCGGCCGGTGTAACCCCGGGCCAGCCGGATCGCCGTCATGGTGGCCTCGGTGCCCGAGTTGACCAGGCGGACCTCGTCGACGGCGGTGCGCCGGACGATCTCCTCGGCCAGGTCGACCTCGCCCGCCGTGGGGGTGCCGAAGCTGGTGCCGAGCGAGGCGGCGGCCTGGATCGCGGCGACGATCTCGGGGTGCGCGTGACCGTGGATGAGCGGGCCCCACGAGCAGACCAGGTCGACATAGCGCCGGCCGTCGGCGTCGGTCAGCCACGGGCCCTTGCCGTGCGCCATGAATCGGGGCGTGCCGCCGACCGCTCGGAACGCACGCACGGGTGAATTGACCCCGCCCGGCACGATGGCCTGGGCGCGGTCGAACAGGGCCTGAGAGACCGGGGCGTCCTCCGGGTAGGGGAGGCCCTCGGCGCGGTATGAGGTGGTCACAGCGGCTCCCATTGTGTCAGCGCGGTCCGGCAAGAATCTCAAGAGGGTTCCTCACATCACCCGAGGATGGCCGAATGCGGCAATCGGGGATGTCGGGATCGCCCCGATACGGCCGAGCCCAACAGGCCGAACATGCGCACAGGCGATAGGCTGACCGCGTGGAGCGACCCGAGCTGTCGATCACGACTGAGCACGCACCCGACGAGGTCATCTTCCACCTCGCCGGGGAGATCGACGTGCTCACCGTCGCGAACCTGTCGGCGCTGGTCAACGAGACACTGGCCGAGCCGCCGGCCCGCATCGTGCTCGACATGGCCGGGGTGACCTTCTGCGATTCCCAGGGCCTGGGCACGCTCGTGGTGCTCAGCCGCAAGGCGCAGCATGCCCGTTCTGTCCTGTCTCTGGCCAACGTCGGCGACTTCCTGCTGCGAGTGCTCGATATCACGGGACTGCGCAGCGCCCTGATGATCAGCAGCACCGCCTGAGCCTTGCCTTGACGCCGGTGTCAACGCCTAGCGTCGGGTGACGACGAGGGGGCACCGGATGTTGATCGGGGAGTTGGCGTCACGCGCGGGCACCAGCACACGCACGCTGCGCTATTACGAGCAGCACGGCCTGGTGCGAGCCGGCCGTGACGCGAACGGGTATCGCCAGTACGACGACGCCGAGCTGCGCGTGGTGCACGAGATCCGCTCGCTGCTGGCGGCGGGCTTCGCGCTCGAAGACATCCGGCCCTTCGTCGCGTGCCTGCGAGCCGGGAACGACTCGGGTCATGTCTGCCCCGACTCGGTGCTGGTGCTGCGTCGCAAGCTGGCCGAAGTGGACGGCTACATCGAGCAGCTCACCGACATCCGGCAGCAGTTGCGCGCCCAGTTGACCGAGGCCGTCGCACACCGGGAGTCGCCATGTCACACCCAGACCTGCCAGCCCTGACCGATGCCACCATCGGCCCCTACCTCGCCGAGGCCGGCGTTCCGGTCGCCGTCGACGTCTGGGCCGAGTGGTGCCCGCCGTGCGGACCCATGGCCCGGACACTGGCCGAACTGCAGCCCGAGTTCGCCGGGCGCCTGATCATCACCACGCTGAACGCCGACGAGAATCCGGAGACTTCCCGCGCGTACGGGATCATGTCGCTCCCGACCCTGCTGATCTTTCAGAACGGGGTGGTGACCCAGCGGCTGGTCGGCGCGCGGCCGAAGTCGGTGCTCCGGCCGCTGCTGGCCAACGCCCTCACGCCGTACGCGAATGTTTGATCAGTTGCCCCAGCGGGCCTTCTCCAGGAGGGCCAGCGCCTCGCCGGCGGCGTCGTCACCGCCGGAACGCAGCACCCGGGCCGCCTCGTCGACCGTGTCGGTGAGCCGCTGCCACTGCGACTCGCGCTCGCGGGACGCCTCGGACTGGGCCTTGAGCTGCTGCGTCTTGTTCCACAGGTCGACGAAGATGCTGACCTTGGCCCGCAGCACCCACGGGTCGAACGGCTTGGTCAGATAGTCCACCGCGCCGACCGCGTAGCCCCGCAGCGCGAGCTGGGCGTCGCGGTCGGCGGCGGTGAGGAACAGGATCGGCACGTGCCGGGTGCGCTCGCGCCGCTTGATGTGGCCGGCCGTCTCGAAGCCGTCCATGTTGGGCATCTGGGCATCGAGCAGAATCACCGCGAAATCGTCGGTGAGCAGCTGCTTGAGCGCCGCCTCGCCGCTCTCGACCGCCACGGCCGTCACCGGCAGGCCCTGAAGGATGGCCTCCAGGGCGAGCAGGTTGTCCTTGCGGTCGTCGACCAGCAGGGCCTTCGCGCGCTCCGCCACTGTGCTCCCCTCCGTGGACCTATCAGCCCAGATCCGGCTCCGTGGTCTTGTCGGCGTTCACCCAGCGGGCCATCAGCTCGATCAGCTCGTCGAGATCGACGGGCTTGGTGATGTAGTCGCTGGCGCCGGCCGCGAGCGCCGACTCCCGGTCGCCGGGCATCGCCTTCGCCGTCAGGAAGACTACCGGTAGATCCTGGAAGCGCTGATTGCGCCGGATTCCGCGGGTGGTCTCGTAGCCGTCCTGGTCGGGCATCATCGCGTCCATCAGCACGATGTCGACCTCAGGGTGCTCGGCCAGCAGCCGTACGCCGTCGACGCCGTTGTCGGAATACAGCACGTTGAGCCCGTGCATCTCGAGCGCGCTGGTCAGGGCGAAGACGTTGCGCACGTCGTCGTCGACGATCAGCACGGTCGCGCCGTCGAGCTGGCGGCTGGCCGGGCTCACCACGTGGCCCTCGAGCGCGGGGCTCTGGTGCAGCACCGGCATCTCCATGAGCGGGATGTCGATCGGGGCCGGCGCCGGCTGCACCACGACCGTGCTGGTGGGCAGCGTGGGCAGGCTCAGCGGCGGGATCGCCTCGGCGCTGAGCGCGTCGGGCATGTAGAGCGTGAACGTCGAGCCCTCGCCGGGCCGGGACGAGACCACGATCGTGCCGCCGAGCAGGGCGGCCAGGTCGCGGCTGATCGACAGGCCCAGGCCGGTGCCGCCGTACTTGCGGGTGGTCGTGCCGTCGGCCTGCTGGAACGGCTCGAAGATGATCGCCAGCTTCTCGTCGTTGATGCCGATGCCGGTGTCGGTGACCGCGAACGCGATCACCTGCCGGGCCGCGGCCAGCGCCGGGATCTCGAAGTCGGTCTCGGGCGGGGCGCCGAAGATGCTCAGCGTGACCGAGCCGCTGTCGGTGAACTTGACCGCGTTGCTCAGCATGTTGCGCAGGATCTGGTGGAGCCGCTGGGCGTCAGTGAGGATCGACTCGGGCAGGCCGGGCTGCAGCCAGACCCGGAACTCGAGGTTCTTCTCGTTGGCCTGCGGCGCGAAGGCCTGCTCGACGTAGCTGCGCACGCCCTCGAAGTCGACCTGGTCGGGCTCGACGTCCATCCGCCCGGCCTCGATCTTGGCCAGGTCGAGGATGTCGTCGATCAGCGAGAGCAGGTCGGTGCCGGCGCTGTGGATCGTGCGGGCGAACTCGATCTGCTTCTCGGTCAGGTTGGTGTCGTTGTTGTCGGCCAGCAGCCGTGCCAGCAACAGCAGCGAGTTGAGCGGGGTCCGCAGCTCGTGGCTCATGTTGGCCAGGAACTCGGACTTGTACGCGCTGGCCCGGCTGAGCTGCTGCGCCTTCTCCTCCAGGCCGCGCCGGGCCTGCTCGATCTCGCGGTTCTTGGTCTCGATGTTGGCCTTCTGCTCGCTCAGCAGCTGGGCCTTGTCCTCCAGCTCGGCGTTGGTGCGCTGCAGCTCGGCCGACTGGTCCTGCATCTCGCGGGCCAGCCGCTGCGATTGCGAGAGCAGTTCCTCCGTACGGCGGTTGGCCTGGATGGTGTTGAGGGCGACCCCGATCGTCGACACGAGCCGCTCGAGGAACGTCAGATGCAGGCCCGAGAACGCCGCCACCGACGCGAACTCGATCACGCCGAGCATCTCGCCCTCGAACAGCACCGGCAGCACGACCAGGTCGTTCGGCGGCATCGACATGAGCCCCGAGCGCATGGTCAGGATGCCGTCGTGGGTGGCCCGGACCCGGATCGTGCGGCGCGAGACGGCGGCCTGGCCGACCAGCCCCTCGCCCGGCCCGAAGGTCACCTCGTGGTTGCGGGCGACATAGCCGTACGACGCGGCGAGCCGCAGCCGCATGACCGCCTGCTCGTTGTCGACCAGGAAGAACGCGCCGAGCTGGGCGTCGACCAGCGGGGTGACCTCGGTCATGATCATGCGGCAGACCTCGCCGAGATCACGCTGGCCCTGCAGCAGGCCGCCGATGCGGGCCAGGTTGGAGTCGAGCCAGCCCTGCTCCGCGTTGGCCTTGGTGGTCTCGCGGAGCGTCACGATCATCTGGTTGATGTTGTCCTTGAGCTCGGCGACCTCGCCCTGGGCCTCGACCGCGATGCTCTGGGTCAGGTCGCCCCGGGTCACGGCCGTGGACACCTCGGCGATCGCGCGCAGCTGGATCGTCAGGGTCGAGGCGAGCTGATTGACGTTGTCGGTGAGGTCCTGCCACGTACCGGAAACGCCCTTGACCTGGGCCTGGCCGCCGAGCTTGCCCTCGACGCCGACCTCGCGGCCGACCCGGGTGACCTCGGTGGCGAAGCTGGAGAGCTGGTCGACCATCGTGTTGACGGTGTCCTTGAGCTCCAGGATCTCGCCGCGGGCGTCGACCGTGATCTTCTGCGACAGGTCGCCCTTGGCCACCGCCGTGGTGACGCTCGCGATGTTGCGGACCTGGGCCGTCAGGTTGGAGGCCATGTAGTTCACGTTGTCGGTCAGGTCGCGCCACGTGCCGGCCACGCCCCGCACCTGGGCCTGACCGCCGAGCTTGCCCTCCGAGCCCACCTCGCGGGCCACGCGGGTGACCTCGTCGG
This sequence comes from Paractinoplanes lichenicola, assembly GCF_016785085.1. Classification (GTDB taxonomy): domain Bacteria; phylum Actinomycetota; class Actinomycetes; order Mycobacteriales; family Micromonosporaceae; genus Actinoplanes; species Actinoplanes lichenicola. The sequence goes on along the minus strand of NZ_JAENHO010000016.1, from coordinate 53,914 downwards.
CGAACGACGACAGCTGGTCGACCATCGTGTTCACGGTGTTCTTGAGCTCGAGGATCTCGCCCTGGGCGTCGACCGTGATCTTCTGCGACAGGTCACCCTTGGCCACCGCCGTCGAGACCTGCGCGATGTTACGCACCTGGCCGGTCAGGTTGGAGGCCATCGAGTTCACGTTGTCGGTCAGGTCGCGCCACGTGCCGGCCACGCCCCGCACCTGGGCCTGACCGCCGAGCTTGCCCTCCGTGCCCACCTCGCGGGCCACGCGCGTGACCTCGTCGGCGAAGGAGGACAGCTGGTCGACCATGGTGTTGACGGTCGACTTGAGCTCGAGGATCTCGCCGCGGGCGTCGACCGTGATCTTCTGCGACAGGTCGCCCTTGGCCACGGCCGTGGTGACCGACGAGATGTTGCGCACCTGGCTCGTCAGGTTCGACGCCATGTAGTTCACGTTGTCGGTCAGGTCGCGCCACGTGCCCGAGACGCCCTTGACCTGGGCCTGGCCGCCGAGCTTGCCCTCCGATCCGACCTCGCGGGCCACGCGGGTGACCTCCTCGGCGAAGCTGGAGAGCTGGTCGACCATCGTGTTCACGGTGTTCTTGAGCTCGGCGATCTCGCCCCGGGCGTCGACCGTGATCTTCTGCGACAGGTCGCCCTTGGCCACCGCCGTCGACACCTGGGCGATGTTGCGCACCTGGTCGGTGAGGTTGTCGGCCAGCTGGTTCACGTTCTCGGTGAGGTCGCGCCAGGTGCCGGAGACGCCGCGCACCTGGGCCTGACCGCCCAGCCGGCCGTCGGTGCCGACCTCGCGGGCCACGCGGGTGACCTCGTCGGCGAACGACGACAACTGGTCGACCATCGTGTTCACGGTGTCCTTGAGCTCCAGGATCTCGCCCTGCGCGGCCACCGTGATCTTCTGCGACAGGTCGCCCTTGGCCACCGCCGTCGACACCTGGGCGATGTTGCGCACCTGGCTCGTCAGGTTGGAGGCCATCGAGTTCACCGAGTCGGTGAGGTCCTTCCACGTGCCCGCCACGTTGGGCACCTCGGCCTGGCCGCCCAGCTTGCCCTCGGTGCCCACCTCGCGGGCGACCCGGGTCACCTGCTCGGCGAAGAGCCGCAGGGTGTCGGTCAGCCCGTTCATCGTGTCGGAGAGCTCGGCCACCTCGCCGCGGGCGGAGACCGTGATCTTCTGGGACAGATCGCCGCGGGCCATCGCCGTCGCGACCTGTGAGATTGATCGCACCTGGTGGGTCAGGTTCGACGCCATCGTGTTGACGGAGTCGGTCAGGTCCTTCCACGTGCCGGCGACGCCGCGAACATCGGCCTGACCGCCCAGTTCGCCCTCGGTGCCCACCTCGCGGGCCACGCGCGTGACCTCGTCGGCGAACGACGACAGCTGATCCACCATCGTGTTGACCGTGCGGCCGATGCGCAGGAATTCACCCCGAAGGGGGCGCCCGTCCATCTCCAGCGCCATGTGCTGCGAGAGGTCACCCTCGGCCACCGCGACGATGACCCGCGAGATCTCCGTGGTCGGGCGGCCGAGGTCGTCGATCAGGGAGTTCACCGAGCGGACGCTGTCCGCCCACGCCCCGTCGAGGCCCTCGTCGTCGAGCCGCTCGGTGAGCCGGCCGTCGCGGCCGACGATGCGGCTGATCCGGCGCAGGTCGAGATTTTGCCGCTCCTGCAGCGACACCACCTCGTTGAACGCATCGGCGACCTCACCGGCCGTCCCGCTGCGGCGGGGCAGCCGCACCTTGAGATCGCCACGGCGAACGCGCCGCAGGGCCTCGGCGAGTTCACCGAGCACGGCGGTGTCGTCGGGCATGCCGACGCTGGCTTCCTTGGCCGCGGTCATGCTGGTCCTCACTCGCTGTCCATCCGGCGTGGGCTACCTATCCTCTCTCGCCCGACCGGGTCAATGCGAGAGACGACTTTGTGCACGAGCCCACCTACAGGAGAGGATGCATGCGTGTCAGTGGCCGATGCGATCTCGGACACCCCGGCGGGTGGGCTGGTCCGGCGCGTCCGGCTGCCCAACGACCGGCGGACGCCGGCGGCTGCGCGCGCGCTGGTGCGCTCGGTCCTCGAGGAGGCGGGGCTCGAATCCCTCCTCAACGAGGCACTGCTGCTGACCACTGAGCTTTCCACCAATGCGGTGGTCCACGCCAACACCGAGCTCGACATAGAAGTTCGCGCCGACGGCACCGGGCTCACGGTGACGGTCACCGACTTCGCGCCCGGCCCGGTCGAGCAGCTGGCCGTCGGGCCGCGCAACGAGAGCGTCGACATCGGCGAGGTGGCCGAGCGCGGGCGGGGCCTGCTGCTGGTCGACCACTTCGCGAGCCGCTGGGGCACGGTGCACGAGGGCACCGGCAAGGGCGTGTGGTTCCGGCTCGAGGCCGAGCCCTCCGACCGGCCGACCGCGGTGGTGCCGGCCGTGGCCACGGTGGTCGAGGACGACACGCCCAGCGTCGGCGCGCTCACGATGCTGCTGCAGGTCAACCCCGAGCGCCACTCCGAGGAGGGCGTGGCCGAGTTCGCGGCCGACCTGCTGGCCCAGCTGGCCCGGCTGACCGGCGCGGCGGGCGGGGTGATCCGGCTCGACCGCGGCGACGGCGGCGGCCGCCACCTGCTTGCCCGCTACGGCCGGGCCCCGCGCGACGACGCCGACACGATCCGGGTGCCGCTGACCGTCCAGCGGCCGTATTCGGGAGAGTTGGAGCTCGACGCCTCCCCGATCGGCTTCGCCCAGCCGCTGGCCACGCTGGTCGCCGAGCGTTTCTCGCTCCATCTGGAGAACGATCGGCTGCGCCGCACCGACCTGCGCCGGCAGACCTGGCTGACCTTCCTGGCCGAGGCCAGCGAGCTGCTCGCCCAGTCGCTCGACGTCAACCTCACGATGGCGCTGATCCCGCAGCTGGTGGTGCCCCGGCTGGGCCAGTGGTGCGCCGTGCACACCACCGACGCGTGGGGCCGGCTGCAGCTCGCGGCGGCCACCCACACCGACGAGTCCGCGCTGCCGCAGCTGCACGACACGCTGGCCGAGACCGGGCCCGACTCGATCCTGACCCGGCTCGAAGAGGCTTCCCGCCTCGGCACCCAGGTGATGCTGGGCGCGCCGACCGAGGGCTTCGCGGTGCCGCTGGTGGCCCGGGGCGTCCGGCTCGGCACGCTGGCCGTGGGCCGGCACCACCGCATCCGGCACGACGCCGACGAGGTCAACGTGCTCGAGGACGTCGCCCGGCGCGCGGCCCTGGCCATCGACAACGCCCGCATCCACGACGAAAGGCACAAGGTCGCCCGTACGCTCCAGGCCTCCCTGCTGCCGCCCGCGCTGCCCAAGGTCGAGGGCGTCGGGTTCGCCGCGGAATACGTGCCGACCGGCTCCGAGGTCGGCGGCGACTTCTACGACGTGGTGCCGTCGGGCCCCGACAGCTGGATCGTGGTCGTCGGCGACGTCTCCGGCAAGGGCGTGCAGGCGGCGACGGTGACCGGCCTGGTCCGCGACGTGATCCGCATCCTCGTCGACGACGGCAAGCCGATGGTCGAGATCCTCTGCCGGGTCAACAAGACACTGGTGCAGCGGGGCGGCGGGCGCTACTGCACGCTGGCGATGGCCTCGGTGACGCGCTCGCAGGACGGGGTGCTCGAGGTCGGCCTGCATCTGGCCGGCCACGACCGGGCGGTGCTGGTGCATGCGGACGGCAAGACGTCGTTCGTGGGCGAGGGCGGCACGGCGCTGGGCCTGCTCGAGTCGATCACCTCACCCGACGTCGAGGTCCGCCTCCAGCCGGGCGACAGCCTGATCTTCTACACCGACGGCGTGACCGAGCGCCGCCGCGGCCGCGAGCTCTTCGGCACAGCCCGTCTCCGCGACGCGGCGGGCCCCCTGGCCGGCTACCCAGCCGAGGTCATGGCCGCCCGCCTCCGCTCCACCACGATCAACTTCTCGGTCGAAGAACCCCGCGACGACATCGCCATCCTGGTCCTCAGAAACGACGCCTGACCCCGTACGAGCGTCCTCGGCCCCGATCCCCGGCCCGACTCACCACCTGCTCGCCGCGCTGAGCCGCACTCCCGTTGCCACCCTCTGCTCGCCGCGCTCAGCCGCCGCCCTCGGCTCGCCGCTTAGCCGCCGCCCTCTGCTCGCCGCGCTGAGCCGCACCCCGGCCGTCCTCTGCTCGCCGCACTCAACTGCCGCACCCCGGCCGCCGCCCTCGGCTCGCCGCACTCAGCCGCGCCGCGGCCGTCCTCTGCTCGCCGCGCTCAGGTGCCGCACCCTCGCCGCCGCGCTGTGCTCGCCGGACGGGCCACCGCACCCCGCCGCAAACGTCCGACCTCGCCCCGCCACCGCTCCGCCCAAGCCCCACGATTCGCCCCTTTTCTGCGTTTATTTCGTGGCATGGTGTTTGTCATGGCGAAAACTCAGTACTACACGGCGACGAGCATCGACGGTTACATCGCCGATGAGAACAACTCGCTGGAGTGGCTCTTCGACGTCGACGGCGGCAACGAGAACCCGTTCGGCGGCTTCTTCGCGGGTGTCGGCGCGTTCGCCATGGGCGCGACCACCTACGAGTGGGTGCTCGAGAACGACAACGTGCTGGCCCAGCCGCAGAACTGGCACGACCTCTACGGCGACGCCCCGTGCTGGGTCTTCGCCAACCGCGAGCTGCCGCTCGTGCCCGACGCCAACGTCTTCATGGTCAGCGGCGACGTGAAGCGCGTCCACGAGGCCATGCTGGTGGCCGCCAAGGGCAAGAACGTCTGGCTGGTCGGCGGCGGCGACCTGGTCGGCCAGTTCGTCGACCAGGGCCTGCTCGACGAGATCATCCTGGGCATCGCCCCGGTCGTGCTGGGCCGCGGCGCTCCCCTGCTGCCCCGCCACCTGACCGCCCAGCACCTGGCCCTGACCGGCACGGCCCAGATCGGCCGCTTCGCCTACCTGACCTACGCCGTCGGCAGCGAGCCCATGCCCGACCGCCACCCGGCCGCCACCGACCACCGCTACGCCGTCCTCCACTGACCCGCCCGGCGGGCCGCCGTCGGCCGGACATGCCCGGTCGCTGCCCCGCCGCGCGAAGCGCCGTCAGCGAGACGCCCGCCGCCCCCCATCGGGACAGACAACGCCGCCACCCCTCAAGTTGATCATGCAGGGGGTTGAGGGTATCGCGACGGGCAACGCCGCCGCCGCTCAGTTGATCATGCGGAAATTGACAGGGCTGACAGAGCTGACGGGCCGAGCGGGGCAGGAAGGACTCAAAGCGGCGGCCGACCAAAATCGAGGTCGTCAGAAGAACTCGTAGCGGCCCGCCATCTCCACTTCGTGGGCCAGCTCCGGTGGGGCGGCCACGATGGCGGCCCGGCCGCCGCGGGCCAGCAGGACGTGGCGGACGCTCTCGACGATGCTGGTCAGGCGGGCCGGCGGCAGTGTGCCCGGCAGCACCGCGTGGACGCTGCCCAAACCGGCCGAGCCGCGCACCGGCACCGGGCCGCCCACCGTGTCGCTCAGGGCGTAGAGGGTGGCCGGCAGATCGGCCGCGGAGACCGAGAGGCGCAGGGCCACGTCGTCGCGGCGGAACGGATAGACGCCCCACCACGGCGGCGCGATCGGGGTGACCACGGCGCCCGAGCCCCACGCCGCGGCCAGCTCTGTGGCCTGGGCCACGGCGGCGGCCTCGGCCCCTTCGAACAGCACGGCCAGTGTGCCGCCCTGGCCGTCGGCCGGCAGGTCGGTCTCGATCGCGCTGGGTTCGAGCGCCTCGGCCGCGCCGACCAGTTTGCCGAGTTGCAGCGGGGTCGTCACGGCGACCCCGACCCAGCGGCGGGCCTGGGGCAGCGGCTCGAGGCGCAGCGTGGCCGCGGTGATCACGCCGTCGATCTCGGCCAGGCCGGGGCGGCCGTTCTCGCCGTCGGAGTCGCCGGGGCGGCCCCCGCGATCCACGTAAGCCACGCTGTTCACGTATTCCGCGGGGGTGCCGAACCGGTAGCGCAGCGGGCCGGCCTCGTTGACCGCGAGCATGCCGCCGACGGTGGCCGTGCGGGACGGCGGATCGACCGGGAGGCGCTGACCTTGCAGGGCCAGGGCGGCCTGCAGGGCGCGGACGGGGGTGCCGGTGGCGACCTCGGCCGTAGACTGCTCGACGTGGTGATCCCACATGCCGTTGAGCCGGCCCGTGTCGATCAGCACGTCGACGCCGGGGCGGGGCGTGCCCCAATCGATCTTGGATCCGCTGCCGCGGGGCAGGGCGGTCAGGCCGCGCTCGGCGACGAGGGTCAGGACGTCGGCCACCGAGCGGGCCGTGGCCGGCACCGCGACGTGACCGGCCCGGCGGCCGCCGACCGTGTCGATCGAGCGGGCCGCGCGCGCATAGTCAGGACCGCAGATGTCCACCAGCGCGGCGAGCACTGGATCTTGCGAAGGCGATGGCACAGCCCGATTCCCCAACGTCGACGGCGGCTGATCGAACGGTCCGAAGATCGTCCACTCTGGCATATCGTACACGTGTTCGAACGACCGCGGTCCACAGGCGCAAGAACTCCGGAAGGCGGGAAAACCGGACCGGTAACCTAGGGCGGGTGACGATCCAGACTCCGGACAGCCCGCCCTCGGCCGCCCAGGTGCCCAGCGAGCGCACCTTCCACGGCGACACCGTGACCGACGAATACGCATGGCTGGCCGACAAGAAGGATCCGCGCACGACCGCCTATCTCGAGGCGGAGAATGCCTGGACCGAGAGGGCGACCGCCCACCTGTCCGGCCTGCGCGGCACGATCTTCGACGAGATCAAGGGCCGCACCCTCGAGACCGACCTCAGCGTGCCGTCGCGCAAGGGCGACTACTGGTATTACACGCGCTCGGTCGAGGGCCAGCAGTACGGCATCCAGTGCCGGATCCCCGTGCAGCCGGGCCAGACCGATCCGCCCTCCACCACCGACCAGCCCGGCGAGCAGGTGCTGCTCGACGGCAACGAGCTCGCCGGCGACAGCGAGTTCTTCGCCCTCGGGGCCTACGAGGTGAGCGTCGACGGCAACCTGCTGGCCTACTCGACGGATTACACCGGCGACGAGCGCTTCACGCTGCGCATCAAAGACCTGCGTACGGGCGAGCTCTACCCCGACGAGGTGCCCGACACGTCGTACGGGTCGGCCTGGTCCGCCGATGGCAGCGTGCTGTTCTACATCACCGTCGACGACGCCTGGCGGCCGCACCGGGTCTGGCGCCACACCGTCGGCCGCCCCGCGAGCGAGGACGTGATCGTCTACGAGGAGGCGGACGAGCGCTTCTGGGTCGGCGTCGGCCTCACCCGCAGCGAGAAGTTCATCGTCATCGAGTCCGGCAGCAAGATCACCTCAGAGGTGCGCGTCCTGCCGGCCGACGCGCCCGAGTCCGAGCCGCTCGTGATCGCCCCGCGCGTGCAGGGCGTGGAGTATTCGATCGAGCACCACGGTCACCGCTTCCTCATCCTGCACAACCGCGACGCGGAGGACTTCGCGCTGGCCTGGACGTCGGCCGACGCCCCCGCCGACTGGGTCGAGATGATCCCGCACGAGCCCGGCACCCGCCTCGAGTCGGTCGACGCGTTCGCCCGGCACATCGTGATCTCGCAGCGCCGGGCCGGCCTGACCGGGTTGCGCGTCATCACCGACGGCAGCACCGACTCGTACGAGATGGAGTTCCCCGAGCCGCTGTACGCGGTGGGCCTGAGCGAAAACCCCGAGTACGACACGGCGACCGTCCGCATCGGCTACACCTCGATGGTCACGCCCGGCTCGGTCTTCGACGTCGACCTGACCACCCGCTCGATGGTGCTGCGCAAGCAGAAGCCGGTGCTGGGCGGCTACAACCCCGACGACTACGAGCAGTTCCGCGAGTGGGCCATCGCCCCCGACGGCACAAAGGTGCCGATCTCGATCGTCGCGCGCAAGGGCGTTCGCGAGCGGGGCCCGGCCCCCACGCTGCTCTACGGCTACGGGTCGTACGAGGCCAGCATCGACCCGTATTTCTCGATCGCCCGCCTGTCGCTGCTCGACCGCGGCGTGGTCTACGCGATCGCCCACATCCGCGGCGGCGGCGAGATGGGCCGCCAGTGGTACGAGCAGGGCAAGACGCTGACCAAGCGCAACACGTTCACCGACTTCGTGGCGTGCGCCCAGTCGCTGAGCCGCGAGGGCTGGACGACGCCGGAGCTGCTGGTCGCCCGGGGCGCCTCGGCCGGTGGCCTGCTGATGGGCGCGATCGCCAACCTGGCCCCGGAGGCGTTCGCCGGCATCGTGGCCGAGGTGCCGTTCGTCGACCCGCTGACCTCCATCCTCGACCCGTCGCTGCCGCTCACGGTGACGGAGTGGGAGGAGTGGGGCAACCCGCTCGAGTCGGCCGAGATCTACGCCTACATGAAGGGCTACAGCCCGTACGAGAATGTGGCCAAGGTGAGCTATCCGCGGCTGCTCGTGATGGCCGGCCTGAACGACACCCGCGTGCTCTACCACGAGCCCGCCAAGTGGGTCGCCCGGCTGCGCGCGGTCGCCCCCGGCGGCGACTATCTGCTCAAGACCGAGATGGGCGCCGGTCACTCCGGTCCCAGCGGCCGGTACGACGCCTGGCGCGAAGAGGCGTTCGTTCTGGCCTGGATGCTGGACGTGCTGAAGCTCGCTTAGCACCCCGTGAGCAGCCGTTGAAAAGACATCAGTGAATGTCTACGATCCGGCTGATCACCACGGGGGCTATCGATGCATCGAAATCTTCGCCGTGCCGTCACGGCAGTAATCTCCGGTCTGGTCCTCAGCGCTTCGGTCACCGCAACGGCCGAAGCCGCTGGCCTACCTCGGCCGGGACGGCTCCCGGACGCTGCTCCGGTCGACCGATCCGGACCAGCGCGTCCTCGAGGTGCCGGCCACGGCCAAGGTCATCGACGCCGCACCCCGCTACCGGATTCTGCAGTATCCCGGGGCGGCGATCGTGTTCACCACGGTGGGCAACATCGGCTTCCAGGACCCGCCGACCACCGGCGCGGTCTGGTTCGACACGCTCTGGCGCGTCCAGGAGGGCGCCTCCCTGCAGCCGTTCCACATCCCGACCGAGACCGTGTCGGGCCCCGCCCTGGCCACCGGCTCGACCTGCACGCCGACCGAGGTGCAGGCCACCGGCAAGCACCTGCTCTGGAGCTGCGGATCGCAGGGCCCGGCCGGCGTCGTCGAGATCGCCACCCGGAAGACGATCGCGCTGCCCGCGGGTCAATACCTGCTCGGCGACAACTACGTCGTACGGCATGACGCGAACGGCACCCTGCTCCGCTACGACGTCACCGGCGGCACGCTGGGCGAGGCCGTCACGCTGGCCAATTTCCCCCGCGGCGACCTGGCCGACGACCGCAACATCACCTGGGCCGTCGACAAGTTCGGCGGCGACGTGGCCTGGGTCGACGCCGGGAACGCGGTGCACATCGTCGACCCGGGAGTCGCGCCCTCGGCGCCGGTAGCGGTGTCGAACACGGCGCCGGCCCTGGTCGACTACCCGCAGAACGGCACCTTCACGGTCAAAGTGGAGCTCACCCGCCCGATCAACAACACCACGCTGACCATCACCCAGGTGCGCACCGGCCAGACCGTACGGGCCATCGGCAGCGCGGCCCGGGTCAGCTCCACCACATGGGACGGCGTCTTCAACGGCGACCGGGCTCCCCGGGGCCGGTATCGCTGGTCGCTGGCGGCCTCGGCCGACGGCGTGTCCACGGTTCTCGCCGGCAGCACCATGTACGCCCTCTACGGCGACGGCAACGGCACGTTCCAGGCCGGGCTCAAGGTCGTCGGCACCGGCTGGCTCGGCTACAACTCCGTGGTCGGCGCCGGTGACCTCAACGAGGACGGCAAGAACGACCTGATCCTGCGCGACACCGCCGGCAACCTGTTCCGCCGCCTCGGCACCGGGCAGGGCACCTTCGGCGACCGGGCGCAGATCGGCTCGGGCTACCAGCAGTACGCCGGGATCTACTGACCCTGATCCCTATCGGCGGCGCAGAGCGACCACGGCGATGTCATCGGCCTGTTGCCCGGCGCCGCCGAGCTGCACCATCAGGCGCCGGCAGAACGCGTCCAGGCTCGGCTCGACCGTGCCGGACGCGTTGGCCAGCGCCTCCAGGCCGACGTCGATGTCCGCGTCGCGCCGCTCGACCAGGCCGTCGGTGTAGAGCACGAGGGTGCCGTCCGGCGGCAGCACGAACTCGAGGTCGGCGTCGAGGCGGGTCGCGTTGATGCCGAGCAGCGGCCCGTGCGGCTCCAGGAACCGTACGCCGTCAGCCGTGTGCAGCAGCGGGGGCAGGTGGCCGGCGCTGGCCATCCGCACCCGGCCCGTCGCGGGTTCGAGCGTCATCAGGCAGATCGTCGCCGAGTCGGCCGGCAGGACCGTACGCATGAAGTTGTTGACGAGCGTCAGCACGGTTCCCGGCGGATGCCCCTCGACGGCGTACGCGCGTACGGCGTGGCGCACCTCGGCCATCACCGTGGCCGCGTGCAGCGAGTGGCCGGCCACGTCGCCGATGGCCACCAGCAGCCGGCCGTCGACCATCGTGAGCTCGTAGAAGTCGCCGCCGACCTCGGTCTGCGCGGCGGCCGGCTCGTAGCGCATGGCCAGCTCGACGCCTGGCACGTCGGGCAGGCGCGACTGCAGCAGGCTGCGTTGCAGGGTGACCGCGATCCGGTGCTCCTCGTCGTAGGAGCGCTGCGCCTCGACCGCCGCGGCCACCGTCTGGGAGAGCTGCCGCAGCACCGGAAAGCCCGGATTTTGGCTGCTCTCGGTCACCACCACATAGATCGGGGGGCGGTCGTTGCGCAGCCGGGCCGCGGCCACGGCCACCGATTCCCCGGCCGGCCAGGCGATCCCGTCCCATTGGGCCGCGTCGTCGGTGCGCACCAGCGACCCGACGGCGACCGTGTCGTCAGGCAAAGCCCACGCCCGTACGACCGGGGGTGAGCCCGCCGCGGCGAGGCCCTCGCCGTCCGCGCCCTCGGCCAGCACGACGACCGGACCGCCGAAGATCTCGTTGGCCCCGGCCGCGGCCGCCTCGAGCAGGGCGGGCAGGGTGTCCGCGGTGTTGATGGCCAGCGTGGCCTCGGCCAGCCGGACCATCCGGGCGGCGAGCGACTCGGCACGCCGTCGGGCTGAGTAATAGCGCAGGACGGCGTGGGCGGTGGCGATCAGCTCGTCGGGCTCGATCGGCTCGACGAGATACGCGTCGGCGCCGCGGTTCAGGCCCTGGGTGCGGTCGACGACGTCGACGGCGTGCGCCGACACGTGGATGACGGGCAGGGACCCGTACGCGGGATCGGTCTTGATTTTTTCGCAGACGTCGAAGCCGCTCATGTCGGGCAGCTTGACGTCGAGCACCACCAGCTCGACGTCGGAGCCCGGCAGCATGGTCAGGGCCTCGCCGCCCGTCTCGGCCTGACGCACCGTGAAACCGGCGCGGGTGAGCCAGCTGACCAGCAGATAGCGCTTGGTCGCGCTGTCGTCGACGACGAGGACGGTCTCTTTTCTCATGACGACGGCAGCCTGAGAGTGAAGGTGCTCCCCTCGCCCGGAGTGGAGTCGACCCGCAGCGCGCCGCCCAGGATGCCGGCCAGCCGGCGAGCGTACGGCAGGCCGAGGCCCGTGCCCTTGCCGCTGAGCGACTTGCTCCCGGGCACCTGATAGAACTCCTCGAAGACCCGCTCGTGCAACTCCACGGCGATGCCTGTGCCGGTGTCGGAGACGGTGAACTCGACGTCGTCACCGACCGGGCGCACGGCCAGCCGCACCTCGCCCTCGGCGGTGAACTTGAGCGCGTTGGTCAGCAGGTTGCGCAGCACCCGGGCCAGCAGCACCTCGTCCGACCGGAAGGCGGCCACGCCCGGCTCGTCGACCACGAATTCCACCTCGGGGCGGGTCGCGAGCGGCCGCAGGGTGCCCCTGAGCTGGCCGAACATGGCCTTGAGGTCGACCTGCGCCCACTGTGGCTCGATTCGGCCGGCCTCGGCCTTGGCCAGGTCGAGCAGATCGTTGACCAGGGTGAGCAGATCACTCGCGGAGCTGCGGATCAGGTCGACCTGGCGCCGCTGCTCGATGGTCAGCGGGTCGGACGAGTCGTCGCCGAGCAGCCGGCTCAGCCCGATGACCGCGGTGACCGGGGCCCGCAGCTCGTGGCTGACGTTGGCCAGGAACCGGCTCTTGGCCTCGCTGGCCGCGGCGAGCTGCTCGGATTTCTCATCGAGCTCGGCGTAGAGCGCCACGACGCCGCGGTTCGTCTCCTCCAGCTCGTCGGAGAGCTGGTGGTAGAGGGCCATGACGCCCCGGTTGGTCTCCTCGAGCTCCTCGTTGAGCCGGGCCAGCTCGTCGCGTTGCGCGGCCAGCTCGTCTCGTTGCGCGCGCACCTCGTCGAGGGCGGCGATCAGCTGCTGATTCTGCACGTTCAGCTCGTCCAAAGGGCTTCCGGGGACATGACGGGCCAACCCGGCGCGGATCTCCTCCAGCCGTTCCGGGTTCAGCCGCGGCGCACTCACCGGCAGACGTCGAGCCATCCAGACGACCGTACCGGTCTCACCGTCCCCGACCTCCATCTTGTCCACCAGGCGGCCGACATGTCTCAGCTCTTGGTTCAGCGCCGCCGCGCCGGGGCCCGGCCGCTCGACCGACACCCGCAAGGTGGGGGTTACCCCGTCGGGCCGGATCACGAACGTCACATCCGTATCGGCGCCCCCGGCCAGCACCACCCGGCTCACCTCGCTCAGGGCGGTGGCGAGGCGGGTCTGGTCCTGCTGCTCGAAGCCGACCTCACGGGCCACCTCGCGGGCCAGCTGACGCACCAGGAAGACGTCCTGCTCGACGCGCAGCCGCATCCGCAGCAGCGGCTGGGGGCCGTCCACCGGGCCGGTCACGGCAACCGGGCCACGAGCACACCCGCGTCGTCGCGGCGCACCCCCGCGTCGCGCAGCACCGTCGCCGCGATCACCAGCGGCGAGTGGGTGAGCAGGCCGGGGTAGTCGGTCGGGTTCCAGCGGTCGACGACGCCGTCGGAGTGCATGAGCACGATCGCGTCGGGCGTGATCGGATAGTCGTACTCGCGGATCTGGCGGCGCTGGTGACCGGCGATCCCGGGCAGCGAGACCATGCCCCGCCGCGGCCCGAGCGGCGAGATCACGGTGCCGGAGATGTTGCCCAGGCCGGCGTAGCGGACCAGGCCCGCGTCGGGGTCGAGCTCGGCCACGGCGAGGGCGGCGCCCCGGGTGTGGCTGAGCTTGCGGTGCAGCAGCTCGAGCACGGCGGCGGGCGGGGCGGCCGGGGCGTCGGTGAACACGCGGACCGCCTCGTGCGCGGCCGCCGCGGCCAGGCCGCCGTGGCCCAGCCCGTCACACATCATCACCTGGCGACGACCGTCGGCGTCGCGAATGGCGTACGCGTCGCCGCTGACCGGTTCTCCGGTGAGCGGACGGGTCAGTCCGGCGGCCCAGACGGGCGCGGGCGCGTCGGCAGGCCAGATCTGGGCGGTGAGCACGGTTCCCCGGCCCGCGACGGAGTGTATGTCGCACCACGTGGCCTGCCGCGTGATCGCGCCCAGGCCGATCCCGAGCGTGCCCGCCGTGGAGTGCCCGTCACCGAAGGAATGGGCCAGGTCGGCCATGCCCGGTCCGCTGTCCAGCGCGACGATCTCGACCCCGGCCTGACCGCTCGCGCGCACCGCACGCAACAGCAGGACGCCCTGGTCGGCGTGCTTGGCCAGGTTGCCGGCGGCCTCGGCGGCCACGATCGAGAGGTCGGCGACGCGGCGCTCGGGCAGGCCGAGCTCGACGGCCAGGCGCTCGGCCGACCGCCGTACGGAGGAGGCGGTCGGGGCGGCCTCGACCCGGAACCAGACTCCCCCGTCGAGAAGCCCCTCGGGTAGCGACGCCACCGCGCCTCCGCTCATCGGCACCACTTGGTCACGGTAATGGTCGTACCCTCGCCGACCGCGGTCTCGATGTCGAACTCGTCGACGAGTCGCCGCGCGCCGCTCAAGCCCAGGCCCAGGCCGCCACCGCTGGTGTACCCGTCGGTGAAGGCCAGGTCGAGGTCGGCAATGCCCGGCCCCTGGTCGGCGAAAACAATCCGGATGCCTTTGCGCCGGCCGTTGTCGACCGACGTCACCTCGACCGAGCCGCCCCCGCCGTAGACCAGCGTGTTGCGGGCCAGCTCGCTGGCCGCGGTGACCAGCTTGGTCTGGTCGACCAGGGACAGCTTGACCGCGACGGCCCGGGCGCGGATGAGCTGCCGGACCCGGACGACGTCCTGGTCGGAGCCGACTTCGATCCGCTCGGCCTGGTCGCTCACGACGTGGCAACCGCGGAAGCGCCGGGCTCGTCCTCGTCCTCGTCGTCCGGTTCGTCGTCGTCCTCGCCGCGCTCGCGGGCCAGCAGGTCCATGCCGAGCTCGACGTTGAGGGCGGTCCGGATGCCGGGCAGCGAGAGGCCCAGCTCGACCAGCGTGATCGCCACGGCCGGGCGCATGCCGACCACGACCGTGTCGGCGTCGAGCACCTTCGAGATCGCGGCGATCGTGGCCAGCGTCCGGCCGACGAACGAGTCGACGATGTCGAGCGCGCTGATGTCGATGATCACGCCGTGGCAGCCGGTCGCCACGATCCGGTCGGCCAGATCCTCCTGCAGCTGCAGGGCGACCTGGTCCTCCATGTCGATCTGGATCGAGACGAGGAGGATGTCACCGATCTTGAGGATCGGAACCCTTTCCACGTCAGCGGCCCTTCTTCTTACCCGTCTGGGCCAGCACGTAGCGCAGCGCGTCGGCCAGCGAGGCCTTGGTCGCGATGTCGCCGAACTCGATGCCGAGGGCGACGATCGTCTGCGCGATCTGCGGGCGGATGCCGGAGATGATGCAGTCGGCGCCCATCAGCCGCGCGGCCACCACGGTCTTCAGAACATGCTGCGCGACCTGGGTGTCGACGGCCGGCACGCCGGTGATGTCGATGATCGCGTACGGCGAGCCGGTGTCGACGAGCGTTTGCAGCAGCCGCTCCATGACCACCTGGGCCCGGGCCGAGTCGAGCGTGCCGACGAGCGGGACGGCGACGACGCCCTCCCACAGCTTGACCACCGGGGTCGACAGTTCGAGCAGCTGCTCGGCCTGATCGGCGATCAATTCCTCCCGTACGCGGACGTAGCTGTCGAACGTGAACAGCGCGGCCTCGTCCACGAATGAGGAGAAGGCCACGTAGTCCCGCAGGGTCGTGGCGTCGCTCCCGTCGAGGACGTTCAGCACGGCCTCCTTGAGGGCGAACACGCTGACCGCGGTCTCGGTGGCGGTGAAACCCTGCCGGGCCCGGGTCGCGGAGAGATCGGCCAACTGGGCCCGCAGTTCGCCCGCGGCCTCCGTGGTGAGATCTTGGGCGGCGCCGGCCAGCGCCTGCTGGAAGGCGCGCCGCATCTCGGAGGTCTGCCGCTGCAGCTCCGCGTGGCTCAGCCGGCCCCGCAACGAGGTGGTCACCCGGTCGGTCCAGGCCGCGACCAGTGCCTCTTGATTCTCCTCGAGCAGAGCGGCGAAGCGGGCCGCCTCATCCGCGCTCAGCGTCACCGCTGCCTCCCTGAAACCTGAGTCCTGCCTGCAACGGGCGGGACTTTACCATCGTGAAGTCTGATTGTTGCTGTCAGCCAAATAACTCCGCGAGGGGTTCCCCGTTCTGCGGGCGGCAGGGGTCTTGGAGTACCGTTCAGCTCATAACTGGAGGTCCTGAATGTCTCTGACGGTACAAACGGAACAACGCGCCGACATGGTCGTCGTGTCGGTGGCGGGCGAGCTCGACATGGCCACCGCGCCCCAGCTTCAGGACCAGATCAGCGACCTGCTGGAGAAGGGGCGCACCCGTCTGGTCTTCGACCTGGCCGAGGTGTCGTTCTGCGACTCCACCGGGCTGTCGGTCTTCGTCCGGGCCAAGAACAGCACCGACGATGCCGGCGGCACGGTCCGCCTGGCCGCCCCGCAGCGGGGCGTGCTGCGCATCCTCGAGGTCAGCGGTCTGGTCGAGGTGCTGCGCACCTACCCCACGGTCGACGAGGCGGTCAGCGCCCAGGAGCCCGCGCTCGACTGAGCCACACAGCCCTTCCAGGGTCGTCCCGATCGGCGTAGTTTGTCGCCGACCGGTCGTGGGCACCTGCGGCCGTAACGATCATTTCGGGCGCGCGCAGGAGAGCTTCGTGAACAAGATCTTCCAGGGCTTCAAAGACTTCATCATGCGGGGCAACGTCGTCGACCTCGCGGTCGGCGTCGTGATCGGTGCCGCCTTCACCGGAGTCGTGACGGGCTTCACGAACGGCTTCATCAAGCCGCTGATCCAGCTCATGGGCGGCGGCTCCGGCGTCGGCGCGGGCACCTTCTCGATCAACAAGGTCCCGTTCGACTACGCCACGTTCCTCAACTCGCTGATCACGTTCCTGATCACCGCCGCGGTGCTCTACTTCTTCGTCGTGCTGCCGCTCAACATCCTGGCCGAGCGTCGCCGCCGCGGTGAGGAGCCGCCGCCGGCCGCCCCCGCCGAAGACATCGTGCTGCTGACCCAGATTCGCGACGCGCTGGTCGCCCAGTCCTCGCAGACCCGCGGTTACGGCGACAACCCGGGCCGTCACCAGCAGTGATTTTCTAGAAAAGATCATCCCCGGTCCGCGAGACTCGAACAGATGTTCGATACGCTGCCCGGATGGAGCAACGTAAGCACTGGTGGAACGGCAAGTGGGGCCGCACGGCCCGCAAGGACGTCTACTTGCGGGTCAACGGCAACCAGTGGTACGTGGAGCAGCGCGCGGGCGGGGCCGAGGGCGTCTCACACTTCTTCGAGTACGACAGCGAAGAGGCCGCCCTGGACACAGTCCGCGTGCTGCTCGCGGCTCCCGGCGACTGGCGAGAGCTCTCCGTACGCCCCCCGGCCCGCTGACTCTCCCGCCCCCCACTTCGTCGGGCAGCCCTCGCAATGCCGCCCGGTCGCGGTTCGCTGAGCAGCAATCGCCGTGCGTCGCCCCCGGTCAGGCGGCCCGGGTCTCGTCGTGCTCGGCCGTCATCGGCCCGCGGGGCACCAGCCGCAGCCCCGGCCGATACGTCTCGGCCACCGGCTCCTCGTCATCGCTGCCGGCGAAGCTGGCCCGCCACGTGCCCCCGCCGGACCGCGCACCGGGCGGCGTGCTGGCAAAGCCCCCCGGAATCCGCGAGAGCGCGACGATCAGCAGATAGCCCAGAATCACGAACCCGTGGCTGATCAGCCGGGCGGCATCCACCCGGGCCGCGGTGAGATCGTTGACCGAGAGCAGCAGAAGCATCCCGACAAAGGCCGTCAACATCGGCACGAGCCCCGACGGCCGGGTGCGCCGCAACGCGATGAATAGATAACCGGTCCCGACGGCGACGTTCCAGGCCGCCGACTCGTGCCAGAGGTGCCCCGGGTTGGCATCGGGCCCCGTGTGCACGTGGGCCCCCACCACGCCCCCGCCGATCTGGTCGAGCCCGAGGATGAGCTGCACCGCCCCCACGGCCGCGAGCGCCACCAGCAGCGCCCCGGCGATCGGGAACTCCCGGAGCCGCCCGCTCCAGCGCCGCCACCGCCCCAGCCCCGTACGCTTCCCAGTTCCGCCGCTCGGGCGCTCCCCGGCACTGCCGTCAACGGCTGTCACACTCGCTGCCGCGAGCCCGGCGTCGCCGGTCGGCCCCGCCTCGGCCGGGTCACCGGCCCACCCCGGCAGCGCGGCCAGGATCGAGGCCGTGAGATCGGGCGGCGTGGCCATGCTCGTGCTGGTCAGCCGGTTGACCGACGCCGCACGATCCAGCCATTCCTGACATCCGGCACATCCCGCCAGATGCGCGTCGACCGCAGCCCGCTCAGCCGGATCGTCCTCGCCGTCCAGCTGCGCCGAAAGCATCTCGCGCCACCGCTCACAAGCCATGTGTCAATAGTCGCCCGGCCGGCCCCCAGAGTTCCCACCCGAGCGGCTCACATCTGCGACCCGTCCGATCGGCCGCCCCCGGCAAACCGATCGGCCCCGTAGGTCAGATGAGGCTCGGCGGTCCCTGCACCGTAGGGCGTGGGGGCAGCGCACCGCTCCCGCCCATCAAGCGGCGCCGCTCGCGGAAGGCTCGCAAGTTGGCCGTATTGCCGCAGGTGCTGACGTCGTGCCAGACGCCGCTGTTGTTGCGGGACGTGTCGAAGAAGGCGGCCCGGCACTCGAAGTTGTTGCAGAGCTTGAGCCGCGGCCAAAGACCCGCCTGTTGGGCCAGCAGCGCCTCCGCCCACAGGGCCGAGGCCAGCCAGCGGGTGCCGCGGCCGGTGGGCACGATGCGCACCCAGCCGTCGGTGTCGGGCACCAGGCTCACCGGCACGTCGGCCGGCGGGAGGGCGCCCTCGGGGCCCACCGCGAGCAGCACGTTTTCAAAGGTGGTGCGGAGGCGGCGCAGCGAGCGCAGGTCGGCCGACGAGATCAGCAGGGTCGGGCCGGGCAGGCCGGAGACCCGCGACCACGTGGCGAGCGCCTCGGTCAGCCACGGCTGGGCGTCGTCGGCCGTGACCAGCAGGTCGGTGCCGTATGACATGGGTGCGCGCGTGTTGAGCAGCTCTTGAAGGAGCGCCAAACCGGCGGGCGCCTCCCGCACGCCGTGCCGCGCGCTGGCCATCCATGACATAGCCGAAGCGTACTTGATTCTTTTTCGCGACCGCTCCTACCTCGGCTTTGGTTCCCCTTAAGAGATCAGATTTTCATCGTTGTGGGGTGCTCCACTTGTGCCGATTCGCCACACTGCGGACGGTCACTTGGGAGTAAGTAACGAAAATTTCTCAGTAATCATCGTCTCAGGGTTGGCAGAGACGATGATTCGCGCGATTCCGATAAGTCAGAAAAATCGGGCGCGGGAGCGAATGACCCCACGCCCGAGCGAGTTACCCGTCGATCCGCGTGATGTTGCGGATCTTGTTGGCGGCATCCAGGGCCGCCACCTTGTACGCCTCCGACAGCGTCGGATAGTTGAAGACCGTGTCGACCAGATAGTCGACCGTGCCGCCGCAGCCCATCACGGCCTGCCCGATGTGGACGATCTCGGTCGCGCCCGTCCCGAAGACGTGCACCCCGAGCAGCTTGCCCGTGTCGGGAGCGACCAACAGCTTCAACATCCCGTACGAGTCACCGACGATCTGCCCGCGGGCCAGCTCGCGATACCGCGCGATGCCGACCTCGAACGGCGTCGCCGCCTCGGTCAGCTCGTCCTCGGTCTTTCCGACGAAGCTGATCTCGGGAATCGTGTAGATGCCGATCGGCTGCAGCTGGTGCATCTCGCGGGCCGGCTCGCCACAGGCGTGGTGCGCGGCGAGGCGTCCCTGCTCCATCGACGTCGACGCCAGCGCCGGGAAGCCGATCACGTCGCCCACGGCGTAGATGTTGTCGACCGCCGTACGGTAATTGGAATCGACCTCGATGCGGCCGCGCCGGTCGGCCTGCAGTCCGGCCGCATCGAGGGCCAGGTCGTCGGTCTGACCCTGGCGGCCGGCCGAATACATGACCGTGTCGGCCACGATCTTCTTACCGCTCTTGAGAATGCACAGCGCGGCCGTCTGGTGCCGCTCGACCGCGGCCACTTCCTCGCCGAAACGGAACGTCACGCTGAGGTCGCGCAGGTGGTATTTGAGCGACTCGATGATCTCGTCGTCGCAGAAGTCGAGCATCTGATCGCGCCGCTCGACCACGGTCACCTTGGTGCCGAGCGCGGCGAACATCGACGCGTACTCCATGCCGATGACCCCGGCGCCGACCACGACCATGCTGCGCGGCACGGACTGCAGGTTGATCACGCCGTCGGAGTCGACGATCGTCCGGTCGTCGAAGTCGACGCTGTCGGGCCGCGCGGGCCTCGTACCGGCCGCAATGATGATCTTTTCGGCGCTGACCTTGGTGTCCCGGCCGGTGCCGCCGTCGATCCAGATCGAGTTGGCGTCGGCGAAGCGGCCCGTCCCGGTCAGCATGGTGACCTTGTTGCGGGCCAGCTGGTTGCGGATGACGTCGGTCTGGCGGCTGATCACGTGCTGGGTGCGGGCGGCGAGGTCACTCACGGTGATCTCTTCCTTGACCCGATAACTGCTGCCGTACAGGTCACGCTGGCTCAGGCCGGTGAGATAGAGAACGGCCTCACGCAGCGTCTTGGACGGCACGGTGCCCGTGTTGATGCACACGCCGCCGATCATGTCCCGCCGGTCGACGATGCCGACCCGGCGTCCGAGTTTCGAGGCAGCGATGGCGGCCTTCTGACCGCTGGGCCCGGAGCCCAGCACCAACAGGTCGTAGTCATACACAATGCTTAGCGTCGCAGTGCCGGGCCGATCGGTCCACCGAGTCCGATTCTTTTTTCATGGTCTATTTACCTCCGGCCGTCGGACGCCACTTGGGTTCACACTGGCATCGTGAACACCAGCACCGAACCCGACGTCCGGGCCCTGCTCGCCCAGGGCGCGGCACTGACCGGCGCCGGTGATCACGGCGGGGCCCTCGCCTGCTACACGCGCGTGCTGGCCCGGGCGGCCGAGGGCTCGACCCGCCAGGCGTGGGAGGTGGCCACGGCCCACATGCACTGGGTCGAGTCGGCGCGTTTCGCCGGTGTCCCGCTGCGCTCACTGTTCCCGGTGCTCGACGCGGCCGACCGCTACCTCGAGTCGATCGGTCACCCCGAGTGGCGCAGCGGGCTGCTCATCCAACGCGCGGCCACCCACCGTGAGCTGGCCGAATGGGACGAGGCGAGCGCGGCCGCCGAGGAGGCGCTGGCGGCCTACGTCCCGGGGGCGCCCGGCACGACGCTGGCGACCCTGCGCTACCGGCTGGGCGACATCCTGCTCGCGGCCGGGCGGCACTACGACGCCGTCCCGCATTTCCGCGCGGTCCTCGAGGACCCTGATTCGGGCGCGGCCGGTCGTTACAAGGCACACGTCGGGCTGGCCAACTGCGCGCTGAGCCGCCACTATCCGCCCGCCGCCGTCCGGCACGCCACTGCCGCCGTACGGGAATCGGAAGCCCTGGGTGACGAGGCGCTCCGTCTGCCCCTGCACGTGCTGGTGGCCGCGCATCGAGCCGCCCGCGAGCACGAGGCCGCCACCGTCACCGCGACCCGCTACCTTGAACTCGCCGAGCGCCTCGGTTCCCCGTACGCGGCCTTCTTCGCCCTGCGCAGCGCGACCGACGTAGCACTCGACCGGCACGACTTGGCAACGGCCCGCGACCTGCTGACCGAGCTGGAACAGCAGGCCACAGTGCTCGACGACGCCAACGGCCACACCCGCCGGTCAGCCGAGGCCACCAAACGACGCCGGCGGCTGAACTCAATAGCTGAACGTCCCCCGCAATAGGCCGCGCCCCGAATGACCGTCGCCCGGCACGGTGGCGGGCCCGCCGGGCGACTACGACATCGCACTCACCAACCCGGGCGACGCGATCGGCAACGCGCTGCTCATGGTGGACAACGCCGAGGTGCCGGCCTCGCCAACGTTACGAAAGATCAGCCATATCCCTGGCCAAGTACTACGCCCGCGACGGCCCCTTCGACCCCAAAACCCGCCACTCCATGGAGCCATAGTAGTTTTTGCTATAGTTGAGAGGTGACCGATCGCGGCTCGATCCTGCGCGAGGTGATGCTGGAGGTCGGCATCACGCAGTCCGAGCTGTCCCGGATCAGCGGGGTACGTCAGCCAAGCATCAGCCAATACATCTCCGGACGCGGCCACCTGAGCGACGACATGCTCGACCGGCTGCTTTCATGCATGGGTTATCGCCTGGAAGTCGTACGGCGGCCTTTCCGACCAGAACTCAGTCGTTCGTCGCGCCGCTCCTGGGAACTTCACCGCCGGCTGTCAAGTCATCTGACGTCGGAGACGCTGGACGAATGGCGGCCGACCATGCTGCGCAATCTGATTCACCTCCGTGAGGTCAACCGCGGGCAACCTCACTTGCGAAACCTCGACCGCTGGGAGCACCTGATCGAATCCGGCGATGTGTCCCGTCTGCACCGCGTGATGACCGGACTCGACGCCGATTCGGTCGAGATGCGCGAAGTATCACCTCTGCGAGGCCTGCTCTCCCAGGGAGAACGGTCCGAGGCCCTGGGGCTGGTGAGCTGATGCGACGCGATCAACTCGAACACGCGATCCGCACGGCCTGTCAGATCATCGGCCACGACGCCGTCGTTGTGGTCGGCTCGCAATCCATCCTCGGGTCCTTCACCGAGGATGAGCTCCCGGCTGAAGCGACCATGTCGGCCGAGATCGACATCCTTCCGCTCGCCGAGAGCAACGTCGAGACCGCGAGGCTCGCGGATCTGATCGAAGGCGTCGCCGGTGAATGGTCGCCGTTCGAGGACCGGCACGGCTTCAGCATCGACGGTGTGGATTTGGAGACTGCGGTCCTGCCGACAGGCTGGCGCGATCGACTAGTCAAGGTTCAGAACGCCAACACCGCCGCGATCTCCGGAAACCCCCAATACACCGGATGGTGCCTCGACAAAGAGGACTTGTGCGTGGCCAAGCTGTGCGCTCTCCGCGAGAAGGACCGCAATTTCGTAGCGGCGTTGCTCGACGCCGGACTCGTCGACACAGCCGTCATCGCAGCACGACTCACCGAGGTGCCCGAAAGCCATCAGGTTTCTGCCGAGAAGGCAGTCAATTGGCTCGAGGCGAGGCGCTAGCCGCACGGTTGTAACGGGGCCTCGGCATCCTGGCGCGGATTCGCAACGGACGCCGAGGCTCGGGCCAGAGGTGGTCAGACCGCCGTCGGCGTCAGCGGCACTGCTTCCAGGGCGTCGCGGCGGGTGGCGTCGGCGCTTTCGTCGTCCGGTTGTTGTTGGGCGGCCAGTTCGGCGGCTACCCGTGATTCGTAGGCGGCCAGCTCGCGGGCCGTTTCCGCGCCTGCCCAGCCCAGCGCCGAGGCCAGCAGCGGCGCGGCGGCGCGGGCGGCTGTGATGCCGCGGTCGGGGGTCTCGATGGAGATCCGCGTACGGCGGGTCAGGACGTCCTCGAGGTGGCGGGCGCCCTCGTGCGTGACCGCGTACAGCAGTTCCGCCATCAGGTAATCGGGCGCACCCGGCACCGCTGCGGCCAGGGCCGGGTCGGAGACCACCAGCGCCAGCACCTCGTCGACCAGGGTGCCGTAGCGGCGGAGCAGGTGTTCGACCTGGGCCACCTGCAGGCCGGCCTGGCGGGCCAGCGTGGCGCGGCGGTTCCAGGCCGCCTTGTAGCCCACGGCCCCGAGCAGCGGCACCTGGTCGGTGCACGACGGCGGCACCGGAGTGTTCAGCTGAAGGGCGGCCGCGTCCACGGCGTCCTTGGCCATCACCCGGTATGTCGTGTATTTGCCGCCGGCCACCACGATCAGGCCGGGCACCGGCGTCCCCACGGCGTGCTCGCGGGACAGCTTGGCCGTCGACGAGGCCGCGGCCGACAGCAGGGGGCGCAGGCCGGCGTACACGCCTTGCACGTCGTCCCTGGTCAGCGGGGTGGCGAGGGCCTTGTTGACCTCGGTCAGCAGGTAGTCGACGTCGCGGCCGGAGGCGGACGGGTGAGCCTTGTCGAGGGTCCACGCGGTGTCGGTCGTCCCGATGATCCAGTGGCGGTCCCACGGGATGACGAACAGGACACTCGACGCCGTCCGCAGGATCATGCCGGTGCCGCCGGAGATGCGGTCGCGCGGCACGACCAGGTGGATGCCCTTGCTGGCGGTGACGCCGAACTGAGGTGCGAGGCCGGCCAGCAGCGCCTGGCTGTCGCCGGTCCACACGCCGGTCGCGTTGATCACGACCTTGGCCCGGATCTCCAGCTCGCGGCCGGTTTCGAGGTCGCGGGCGCGGACGCCGACGACCCGGTCGTCCGCGCGCAGGAAGCCGATCACCTCGGTGCGGGCGGCGACCTTGGCCCCGTACGCGGTGGCCGTGCGCACCAGGAACATGGTGTGCCGGGCGTCGTCGACCTGCGCGTCGTAGTAGCGGATCGCGCCGACGAGCGAGTCGGGGCGCAGCGACGGGAACGCCTTCATCGCCTCGGTCTTGGTGAGGTGGCGGTGCCGCGGCAGCCCGGCCCCCCAGCCGCTGAGCGCGAGCACGTCGTACAGGGCGACACCGGCCCCGGCGTACAGGCGCTCCCAAGCACGATGCCGCAGGGGGTAAAGGAAAGGCACCGGCCGTACGAGGTGGGGTGCGAGCCGCTGGATGAGGAGTCCGCGCTCGCGCAGCGCCTCGCGCACCAGTGAGAAGTCGAGCATCTCGAGGTAGCGCAGCCCGCCGTGGATCAGTTTGCTGGATCGGCTGGAGGTGCCGCTGGCGAAGTCGCGAGCCTCGAGCAGTCCGACGTTGAGGCCGCGGGTGGCCGCGTCGAGCGCCGAGCCCGCACCCACCACGCCGGCCCCGATGACCAGCACGTCCAGCTCGTCGCCCGACATGGCGGTCAGTGCGTCGGCCCGCGCCTGTGGCGAGATCAGTCCGGTTTGCATGAAGGTCCCCATCTCACATGATCCAGTCGAGGGTTCGGTCGACGGCGCGCTTCCAGTTCGCGTAGTCGGAGGCGCGCCGCTCCGCGGTCCAGGTCGGCTGCCAGCGCCGGTCTTCCCGCCAGTTGGCGCGCAAGTCGTCCACGGACTCCCAGAAACCAACGGCCAGACCCGCGGCGTACGCGGCCCCGAGCGCGGTGGTCTCGGCGACGGCGGGCCGGCTGACCGGGACGCCGAGGATGTCCGCCTGAAGTTGCATGCAGAGCTCGTTGGCCGTGACTCCGCCGTCGACACGCAGCCGGTCGAGCGCCGTGCCGCTGTCCTGCGCCATCGCCTCGACCACGTCGCGGGTCTGATAGCAGATGGCTTCGAGCGCGGCCCGGGTGATGTGCGCGGCGGTGTGAAAGCGGGACAGCCCGACGATCGCGCCGCGGGCGTCCGGCCGCCAGTAGGGCGCGAACAGGCCCGAGAACGCCGGTACGAAGTAGACACCCGCGCTGTCCTCGACCTGGCCGGCCAGGGTTTCGCTGTCCGCCGCCGAGTCGAGGATGCCGAGCTGGTCGCGCAGCCACTGCACCGCCGCGCCGGCCGCCGCGATCGAGCCCTCCAGGGCGTACACGGGCTTCTCGTCGCCGAAGCGATAGGCGACCGTGGTGATCAGCCCGTGGCTCGACCGCACCGGCTCGGTCCCCGTGTTCATCAGCAGAAAACCGCCGGTCCCGTACGTGCATTTGGCGTCACCGGGCGCGAAGCAGGTCTGCCCGAACAGCGCCGCCTGCTGGTCGCCGATCGCCGCGGCGATGGGCACCCCGGGGAACGCCTCGCCGTAGACCTCGGCCGACGACCGGATCTCCGGCAGCATCGCCCGCGGGATGTCGAAGTGCGCGAGTAGGTCGGGATCCCAGTCAAGGGTGTCGAGGTTCATCAGCATCGTGCGGCTGGCGTTGGTCACGTCAGTCAGGTGCTTGCCGGTCAAGTTCCAGATCAACCAGCTGTCCATCGTCCCGAACAACACCTCGCCGCGAGCGGCACGCGCCCGCAGCTCAGGAGAGCGATCAAGCAGCCACTTCACTTTGGTCGCCGAGAAGTACGTCGCGAGCGGCAACCCCGTACGCGAAAGGATCAACGAACCGTCGAGCGCGTCCAGCAGAGGCGCGGTCCGGGTGTCCTGCCAGACGATCGCCGGGGCCACGGGCGTACCGGAAGCTTTGTCCCAGACGACGACGGTCTCGCGCTGGTTGGTCAGGCCGATCGCGGCCAGGTCGGACGGCACGAGCCCGGCGCCGGTGAGGGCCGCGTCGATCGTCTTGCGGGTGTTCTCCCAGATCTCGGTGGCGTCGTGCTCGACCCAGCCCGACGCCGGGAAGAGCTGCCGGTGCTCGAGCTGGTGCCGGCCGATCTCGGCCCCAGACCGATCGAAGATCATGAAGCGGGTGCTGGTCGTGCCCTGATCGATCGCGCCGACGAACTGCTTCATGTGCTCGAAGTTAGGAAGGTTCGGCGGGGTCGACAACGGGCTGCGTGCGACAATGTCGCACGTGCCGGGCTTGATCCAGTCGATAGAGCGGTCGTCGGCCGTGCTGCGGTTGCTCGCGGCGGGGCGGCTGCGGGTCAAGGAGATCGCCGACGCGCTCGACCTGCCCAAGTCGACCGCGCACAGCATCCTGCGCACGCTCGAGCACGTCGGCTTCGTCGAGCAGGACACCCGGACCGCGCGTTATCGGCTCGGGCGCGGGTTACTCGAGCTGGGCGAGGACGGGCTCGACCTGAACGAGCTGCGCGGGCGCGCGCTCAACTGGGCCGACGCGCTGGCCGCCCGCGGCGGCGAGGAAGTGCGCATCGGCGCCCTGCGCGACGGCCACGTGGTGGTGGTGCACCACGTGTTCCGGCCGGACGACTCGGTGCAGTCGCTCGACACCGGTCACCTGCTGCCGCCGCACGCCACCGCGCTCGGGAAGGTGCTGCTGGCCTACAACGCCCCGGCTGTCGAGGTCGCGGTGCGGGCGGGCCTGGAGGCGTACACGCGAAGGACCTTGACTTTGCCCCGGGATCTCGCGCGGTCGCTGACCGAGACCCGCGAGCGGGGGTGGAGCCTGTCGGTCGAGGAGTGGGAGGCCGGCCGGGCCGGGATAGCGGCCCCCGTACGCAGCTTCGGCGGCCTGGTGGTGGGCGCGATCGGCGTCTCGGGGCCGGTCGAGCGGCTGTGCGACACCCGACGCCAGGCCCGGCCGGCGCTGGTCGAGCACGTCACCGCGACCGCCCGGGCGATCACGCGCGACCTGGCCGGATCGTGAGCGAGCGCTACGTCCTGGCGATCGACCAGGGCACCACGTCGTCGCGCTGCATCCTGTTCGATCGGCGCGCGACAGTGGTCTCGGTGGTGCGCGGCGAGCACACCCAGTCGTATCCGCGGCCGGGCTGGGTCGAGCACGACGCCGCGCGCATCTGGCGGGACGTGCAGCGCCTGATCAAGCGGGCGATGCGCGAGGCGGGCATCGGGCCGGCGCAGGTGGCCGCGATCGGCATCGCCAACCAGCGCGAGACCGTCGTGGTCTGGGACAAGGCTTCCGGTACGCCCGTGGCCCCGGCCATCGTCTGGCAGGACACCCGCACCTCGTCGATGCTTGACGGGCTCGACGGCTCGTTCATTCGGGAACGGACCGGGCTGCCGCTGGCGACGTATTTCTCGGCCACGAAGGTGAAGTGGCTGCTCGACAACGTGGCCGGCCTTCGTTCGCGGGCGGCTCGGGGCGAGGTGCTGTTCGGGACGATGGACAGCTGGTTGATCTGGAATTTGACCGGCGGCAAGCATCTGACCGATGTCACGAACGCCAGCCGGACCATGCTGATGGATTTGGCAACACTCTCGTGGGACCCAGATCTTTTGGACATTTTCGACATTCCGCGGGCGATGCTGCCCGAGATCCGGTCGTCGTCCGAAGTCTACGGGGAGGCGTTTCCCGGGGTGCCGATCGCCGGCGTGCTCGGCGACCAGCAGGCGGCGCTGTTCGGGCAGACCTGCTTCGCGCCCGGTGACACCAAATGCACGTACGGGACCGGCGGTTTTCTGCTGATGAACACGGGCTCCGCACCGGTGCGGTCGAGTCACGGGCTCATCACCACGGTGGGTTACCAGATCGGGTCGGGCGAGGTGGCGTACGCGCTCGAAGGGTCGATCGCCATCGCGGGCTCGCTCGTGCAGTGGGTGCGCGACGGGCTCGGTCTGATCGGCACTGCCTCGGAGATCGAGACGCTGGCGGGCACGGTCGGCGACAACGGCGGGTGCTACATCGTGCCCGCGTTCTCGGGCCTGTACGCGCCGTACTGGGAGAGCGAGGCACGCGGAGTGATCGTGGGCCTCACGTCGTACATCACCAAGGGTCATCTCGCCCGGGCGGTGCTCGAAGCCACCGGATGGCAGACGCGCGACGTGGTCGACGCGATGAACGCGGACTCGGGGCTGGCGCTGACCGCCCTCAACGTCGACGGCGGGATGACTGCCGACAACCTGCTGATGCAGATCATCGCCGACTTCCTGGACGTGCCGGTGGTGCGCCCGATGGTCGCCGAAACCGTGTCGGTGGGTGCGGCCTACGCGGCCGGGCTGGCCGTCGGCTACTGGTCGGATCTGCGCGACCTGCAGCACAACCGGCACTCGGCGGGCCGCTGGCGACCGGGCATGGACGCGGACCGGCGCGCATTCGAGCACGCGAACTGGAAACGGGCGGTGGAGTCCGCGGTCTTCTTCAGTCGACGGCCCTGACCACCGCCACCGGACACTCCGAGTCGCGGATCAGCGCCTGGCTCGTCGAGCCGAGCAGCAGCCCCGCCAGCTGGCCGCGTCCCCGCGAGCCGACCACCACCAGGGCCGCGCCCGACGTCTCGTGGCTGACCACCGACTCGGCCGGGCCCTCGACCAACCGCTCGTACGCGGCCACCAGCGGAAACGTCGCGCGCAGGGGTGCCAGGGCGTCGGTCAGCAGGCGCTGGGCCGCGGCCGCCCATTCCTCGTGCGAGGCCGCGCCGCCCGCCGCGGCCGCCAATGTGCCCGCCCCCGTGGGCACCAACGGCTGCTGCCACGCATGAACCGCGAACAATGCGCATTCGCGGCGGGCGGCCTCGCGGAAGGCGAAGGCGAGGGCCGGCTCGTTCGAGCGGGAACCGTCGACCGCCACGACGATCGGGCCGACCGGGTCGGTGTCGCCACGCACGACGATCACCGGGCATTCGGCCTCGGCCACCACCCGTACGGCGACCGAGCCGGTCAGCGCGGTCGCGAACCGGCCGCGGTCGCTCTCGCCCAGCACGAGCAGGGCCGATTCCCGCGACGCGCCGATCAGGGCCGGCACCCGGTCGCCCGGGACCTCGTACGCGGAGAAGTCGACACCCGAACCGGCCTCCATCACCGCGGCGTTGAGCACCCGCTCGCTGACGGCCACCGGCTCGGACGCGCTCGCCGCATAGATCACGCGCAGCGGCAGGCCGGCGTCACGCGCGTGCCGTGCCGCCCACCGCACCGCCGCGGCCGACCCGTCCGACCCGTCCACCCCGACAACAACCGGCTCCCGTACGTTCATGCTTCCTGTTTTGCCTGGTCGGCGTGTCGGACATCCCTCAGTGAGATGACAGTTCTACGACGCCCTTCTTTTAGGACGCCCCAAACTGCTCCTCGTGCAAGGCGAACGAGCGGTCCAGCTTCGGCATCCAGTACGCGTCGTCGTGCCGCCCCGGCCCGAGCTGGTAGTCGTGCTTGACGCCCTTCGAGGCCAGCAGCGTGCTCATCTGCTGGGCCGCGACACCGAACCGGTAGTCGTCGGAGTCGCCGCCGTCGAAGTAGAAGCGATGCCGGCTCAGCTCGGCGGCCGACATCGCGGCAACCAGCGTGAGCGGCCGCAACCCGGCATTCGCGGCCTGCTCGGCAGCAGTGCCGGCCAACGGGGCCAGGCTGAGCGCGCCCATGTGACTGGTGATCGAGCTGAACACGTCCGGGTTCTTCAGGCCCAGCGTGAACGCGCCCTGGCCGCCCATCGAGACCCCGCTGATCCCCCGGTGGTCGCGGTCCGGAATCGTGCGATAGACCCGGTCGACCAGCGGCACGACCTCGTCGACGATCATGCTGCGGAAATTGCCGGCCGACGTGTCGACATACCAGCCGCTGTCCCCGTCCGGAAAGACGACGATCATGTCCCTCTTCAGCAGCCCGTCGAGCACCTGGTCGATCTTCCGGGCCTCCCATTCGATGTTGCTGCCGTTGAAGCCGTTGAGCATGTAGACGACCGGATAGCGCTTCTTGGCGCGGGTATAGCTCGGCGGCAGATAGACGTTGAACTGCACCCGCTTCCCCATGGCGGCCGAGTCGTATTCGTCGCGGAAGAACCGTGACCGGTCGCCCAGCTCCTGCTTCTTCCGCGGATCGATATACAGCAGCTCGCGGGTCGGCGGCCGCGTTCCCCAGGTCCGGATCGTGTCGACGACCAGTCTTCCCTTGCTGTCCACTATTACTTCTGCTTGATCATCCCCTAGCCGGGTCGTCTTGTCCGCTTTGAGTTCTCTGATCCGCCGCTCAGCCGTGTCGCCCTGGTGGAAGAAGCCGTCGGCGAGCGTCTTGGCATAGGCCCGCAGATCCCCCTCGGCCACGGCCCGATGCTGCTCGTCGAGAACGGCACAAACATGACCCATTTCCGTACGGGTGGCCGGCCGCCCTTCAATCCCCCGCAGCCGCGACCTGGAGAACAACCCGACGGGCCGCTGATAGAAGCCCCCGCCACCGGTGCCGTCATAAACCCGTACGGCCAGCACATTGGTCGCACCCCAGCGCAGCAGGCTTTCCGCCGGGTAATACTCGCGCGGCACCTCCCACGTCGAGTCGAAAGCGGGCGGAAACCCTCCCGTACGCCCGATCTCGACCCCGTTGAGGAAGGCCTGATCCGCGTCGTCGATCTTGCCCAGCGCCGCCACGATTTTCGCGTCGGGCCGGGCCGGCAGCGTGAACGTCTTCCGATACCAGGCGAACCCGTCGTACGACTGGAGGTCGCTCTCGTTCCCCCAGTTGTCGGGGACACTCCAGTCACGCCAGCCGCTGTCCACAAACGAGGGGTCCGCCCAGGCCGGGTCATCCCCGGTCGTGAACTTCCACCCCGCACCCGCCAGATCGACCCCGAAGTCAACCGCCCCCGTCGTGGCGCAGTCGGTGTTCGGCTTCCCGCCCGCTTGCGCGGCGGCCGGGATTCCTACGGCTCCGGTCAGGACGAGGACGGAGGCCAGCATCGCCCGGCTAACGGGCCTGATCGAAGGCACGAGCAACCCCCACAGTTTCCAACAAGAAACACGGCGGACGCACACTCGCAACGTCTTCGACCGTTGTCAATGGCGACAAGCGTCAATTCCGTGCACGTGCACACTCCAGCTCAGCATGGTGGCCGAGTCGGTGTTTGATCGTGTTGGAGCAGCAGGCGCTCACCCAACCCGCGCGGCACCGCACCCCCGGCCCGCCCCAGGAGGGCCCTAGTCGTCTCTCGCAACAGGGGCGAGCAATGTTTGATTGTCTTCGCACTGCCCGCGTCACCACCGTCGAGTTCGAGCCCGAACCGCCACAGATCGACATTGGTGGGCCCAAAGGACAGTCCGTACGTGGTGGTTTCGCCCGTACGGGCGGCAATCCGCCTCGCTTCCTCAACCCAGTGCCGGCTCTCGTTCACCCCCAGAGCCGCCGACACCTTGCTCCGAGCCGCTGCGCCGGCGAGATGAAGCATGCCGAGCACCTCAAGTCCGCCCGGGAACGCCGCATGCGGAGCCAGGTCGGTTGCCGCCCTCTCAGCCAGGGCCGACCCGCGCTGACAGGAACCACAAATAATCGCCGCGCACACTCGGCTATAAGCGGCCATGCCGAGCATGACTGGGCTTCCGGTCATCAATGCGACCTCGCGGCATCGTTCCGCGCTGAGAAACGCATCCGCGGGAAACTCCAACGCCCGAAGGAGCCCCGACGTCAGAAAGAGTGCCTCGCGCAACATCGAGAGTTCTCGTTTCCCGCGCGCGTCTCACCGCGACGACACCGGCCTGCGCGGCCGCTGACCACCGGCCTGCGAGCGGCATCGGCATCCCGATCAGATCGGCGACCGAACATTCCAGCGCCGCTGCGATGCCGGCCGGCACCAACCTGTTGTCCACCGCCTGCAGTCCACGTTCGATCCGGCTCCACGAGGCATGCGAAATCCCGGCCCGATCCGCCGCAAACCGAACACTCCACGACCGCATCAGTCGGCGCACCTTGATCCGTTCCCCGATGCCACACTCAGGGCTGACTATTCGCGACATGGCCCACCTCCGTCGGTATTCCTCGACGAAACCACGGCCGATCCGCCCCCACGGAACAGTGTCGGTGAAGTCTTTGCCCACGCTTCGTTCGGCCGCCTCCAGAAGCTCCGGGAACTTCTCCGCCAACCGGTGCAGTTCGGGGGCGAAGAGCTCGGCCAAGCGCTGCCGTTGGTCGTCAGATGCGTCGGGCGGCAAAGTGGCGAATTCGGCTTCGGCCGCAGATGGTGGAGTGCTGTGGGCCTTGCGTATATTTCCGGTAGCCGCCGGTCGTGCGGTCGGGCTCCGTGAGGAGCCCGACCCGGTGGTAGTAGCGAATGGCTTTCTGCGTGGTGCCGGCGATTTCGGCCAGTTCCCGCGTGCTCCAGCCTGCCTTGGTCATCCGCCTAGAGGACGCGGACAGTCAAGGTCCCGCTGCGGTCGCTGGCCAGTCGTGAGATAGGTGGTGACCGTGTCGTTGAGGCACGTGTTGGTGCCGGTCAGGTAGGCGCCGTGGCCGCCCTGGTCGGCGGTGACCAGGACCGCCCGGTGGCCGAATGCTGCTCGCAGCTCTTTCGCCAGGGAGAGCGGCGTGTTCGGGTCGCGCTGGTTGTGCACCACGAGCACGTTGGACGGGCCCCGGTCGCCGATTTCGACCCGGGGTTCGATCAGGTGGGCCGGCCAGAACGCGCACGGCCGGATGCCCGCCGTGGAGGCGCCCATGATCGGGTAGCGCTTGCGGTCGGTCTCGACGGCCCGCTGGTACGCCGCCACCGACTTGGGCCAATACCCGTCGGCGCAGGCCACGTGGAAGTGGGACGAGATCAGGTTGTCGAGGTCGACGGCCGGGCCGGCGTCGAACGGGTCGCCGCGGTCGGCGGTCCGCCAGACCGCGGCCAGGGCGGCGAAGTCGCGGTCCTTGCGGAGGAAACTGACGGTCAGGAGACGGAAGTCCTGCTGGCTCAGGCCGGGCACGGGGTGCTCGCCCAGCTTCTCGACGAGCTGGAAATACTTGGCCCGGACCTGCTTCGGGGTGGCGCCCATGGCCCATTCGTCCTGCCGTGCGGCCAGCCATTTCGCGAAGTCGGGGAAGCGCTTCTCGATGCCTTGGCCGGTCAGGCGAGCCTCCCGGAAGCCGTAGCCCTCCGGGCCCAGGTTGCTGTCGACCACGATCCGGTCGCTGCGGTACGGGAACAGCGTGGTGTAGACCGAGCCCAGGTAGGTGCCGTACGAGAACCCGAGGAAGGACAGCTTCTTCTCACCGAGGGCCTGCCGGATCCGGTCCAGATCCCGGGCCGTGTTCGCGGTGGTCACGTGCGGCAGCATCCACGCCGTCTCGGACGTACGGCATTGGTCTGCGATCTTTTTGACCTCGACGGCCCGCTCGGCGACGTCGGCCGGACCGTCGGCCCACGGCGCGGCCAGGCCCTCGAGCTGCTGCTCCTTGGTGAGATCGCAAGTTACCGGGGTGCTCCGGCCGACCCCACGCGGGTCGACCCCGATCACGTCGTACGTGTCGAGCACGCTCTGCGGCAGCTTGAGAGTGGCGGGAAAGGTGAGGCCCGCTCCGCCCGGGCCGCCCGGGTTGGTCAGCAGGATCCCGCGTCGCTTCTCCGGGTTCTTGCTGGCCAGACGGGAGATCGCGAGTTCGATGCTGCGACCGTACGACTTGCGATAGTCGAGAGGAACGTCGACGGTCGAGCACTCGAGCTGCGCGTTGGCCTCGCAGGGCTGCCAGCTCAACGTGCTGTGACCGGCGCTCGCGGCCGCCGGCGCCACGAGGGTCGCCGCTGTCGTCAGGACGGCCAGCGCGGCCGTTGTCAGTCTTCGATACGTCACCCGGCCATCGGAACCTTTGCCCTTGGGGCGAAGTCAACCGCGGCCCGACCTTAAATAAGGTTAATAATCCTTACTGATCCTTGACGGTGTGCAGGCGCGTGCAGTTGAGTCGACCTCGCTCCCCATTCCCCCACATGCCAGCGCGTTCGCCCTACGCGCGGAAGGTTTCTGCATGTCCAGAAAACGGCTCTTGTCAATCATGGCCGTCGTCAGCGTTGCCGTGGCCGGCGCCGCCGCGGCGATCCTGCCCATGACGACGTCGAACGCGGCCGAGGCCTGCGCCGCCGCGTACAGCAGCTCGGCGGTTTACACCGGTGGCATGCGGACGTCGCACAACGGGCGCAACTGGACCGCCAAGTGGTGGACCCAGGGCGAGACGCCCAGCACCGGCGGCTCGAACGTGTGGCAGGACAACGGCGCCTGCGGCGGCGGCACCACGACGCCCCCGCCCGGCAACGGCGGCGGCACGACCTGCAACCACCCGAACTGGGTCGCGGGCCAGTACTACAACGCCGGCGCGATCGTGCGCTACACCAACGGCAAGTACTACAAGGCGACGAACGCCAACCCGGGCTACGACCCGGTCATCAGCACCTGGTACTGGTCGCCCTTCACCTGCACCGGCGGCGGTGGCGGCACCACGCCCACGACGCCCCCGCCCGGCAACGGCGGCGGCAACACCGGCGGCTTCCTCGTCAGCGAGGCCCAGTTCAACCAGATGTTCCCGAGCCGGATCCCGTTCTACTCGTACGCGGGTCTGGTCGACGCCATGAAGAAGTTCCCGGCCTTCACCAAGACCGGCAGCGACACCGTCAAGAAGCAGGAGGCCGCGGCCTTCCTGGCGAACATCAACCACGAGTCGGGCGGCCTGGTCTACGTCGAGGAGATCAACCAGGCGAACTGGCCGCTCTACTGCGACCGGAACCAGTCGTACGGCTGCCCCGCCGGGCAGAGCGCGTATCACGGCCGCGGACCGATCCAGCTGAGCTGGAACTTCAACTACAAGGCGGCGGGCGACGCGCTCGGCATCGACCTGCTCAACAACCCGGACCGGGTCAAGAACGAGTCGTCGGTCGCCTACCAGACCGCGATCTGGTACTGGATGACCCAGCGCGGCCCGGGCACGATGACGCCGCACGACGCCATCGTCAACGGCCGCGGCTTCGGCGAGACGATCCGCAGCATCAACGGCTCGCTGGAATGCAACGGCGGCAACCCGGCCCAGGTGCAGAGCCGGATCACCGCGTACAACCGGTTCGCCGGCATCCTGGGTGTGACCCCGGGCAGCAACCTGTCCTGCTGACAACGGCAAACCACGAAGGGCCGCTCCGCATTCGGGGCGGCCCTTTCGCGTCGCGCGCCTTTCGCCGGTCGCGCCGCCGGCGCCGGTACCCTCTGTGCGGTGACCTCCCTTCCACCGCTCACCCTGCAGCTCTTTCACAAGGCGGCGACGGAGTTCGCCGAGGAGCTGGGTGGGCTGGCCTTTCCCGATCTCTACGGGGTGACGGACGGCAAGGCGGTCGGCACGGCGGTCGAGAGCATGTTCAAGAACTATCTCGTCGAGCGGTTCGACCTCGAGGTCGGCAACGCCGCGAACGGTCTCGACTTCCCCTCCCTCAACACCGATCTGAAAGTCACCTCGCGTCAGAAGCCTCAGTCGTCCTGCCCCTTCACCGCCGCGACCCAAAAGATCTACGGGCTCGGCTACAACCTGCTTGTAGTCGTCTACGAGAAGCGCGACGATCCCCGCGACCGGGTCGCCCACCTCGACATCAAGCACGTGATCTACGTGGATGAGCGCCGCACGGCGGACTACAACCTGACGAAGCAGATCCGCGACATCGTCGACTCCCTGCACTCCGGCCCGGGCGGTTACGAAGCGGTGGTCGAGGAACTCGACGCGTTGCTGGAGGACAAAAACGTGCCACTCGACGAGGTGAGCCGTCGGCAATTGGCCGAGCGCCTCGTTGACGACAAGCCCGAGCAGGGTTATCTCACGATTTCCAACGCCCTGCAGTGGCGGCTTCAATACGGACGGGCGATCGGCTTCGCGGCTGCGGGAACTGTCGCCCCAGAGGTGGTGGATCTGCGTGCCCAATAACGAGTTCGGTGATTTTCAGACGCCGCTCGCCCTCGCGCTTCAGTGCCTCAAGGTGCTGGAACTGCCCGGCGACGCCCGGCTGCTCGAGCCGACCTGTGGCGTCGGCAGTTTCCTGGAGGCCGGCGCCACGGTCAGCCCCGCGAGCGAGCGTCAGGGGTTGGAACTTCATCCCGAGTACGCCGAGAAGGCCGCGCGCTGGGGCCGTGTCGAGGTTGCCAACATCTTTCACACCCGGCTGCCCGACCACGTTTCCTGGACGACGGACGGCCCGCTTTATGTGGTCGGCAACCCGCCGTGGGTGACGTCGGCCGAGCTCAACCGGATGGAATCCGACAACCTTCCACCCAAGGAGAACTTCAAGGGCGCGAAGGGCCTAGACGCCCTGCTCGGCTCGTCGAACTTCGACGTCTGCGAATACATCCTGCTGAAGGT
Organism: Paractinoplanes lichenicola; assembly: GCF_016785085.1. GTDB lineage: Bacteria > Actinomycetota > Actinomycetes > Mycobacteriales > Micromonosporaceae > Actinoplanes > Actinoplanes lichenicola. Next base: position 17,742 of record NZ_JAENHO010000016.1, on the reverse strand, counting down.
CCTGAACGAATACCGGGCGGAGCCCTTCACCCTGGGCATGCTCTGCAAGACACAGGTCGCCCGGAACGTCATCGAATACGCGGCCTCGTCCGGCATGCCGCTGGCCGGCGCGGACGTCTACCGCATCGACTCGATGAAGTGGTTCGACGCGGGAGTCGACGCGTGCTGGTTCGTCGTGCACGTCGACTCGAGCCGGCCGGCCGACTACACCGCCCGCATTCACGGTGACGTCTTCGCGCCCGAGGAGTCCGCCGAGAACCGATTCGGGGTCGTCGACGGCCGGCTGGTTTCCGATGTGGATCGCTACAGCGGCGTCCGGGTCGCGGACGGCGCTTCCCCGTACGAGTGGCGTTCCGGGATGAAGCACGACGCGTCCGGCGTCTTCGAGCTGGTCGCCACACCGGCGCCCGCGACGAAGGAGGGCGTCGCGCTCGACCTGGAGGCCGAGTTCGTCTATCCGTTCCTCAAGAGCACCGACATCTTTCGCGGTCGCCATCGTGACCTGACGAAATGGGTGATCGTCCCGCAGAAGACCTTCGGCGCCGAGACCGCTTCCCTCGAGCTCAAGGCGCCCGCGTTGTGGAAATACCTGAACGCCAACGGCGAGGCGCTCGACGGTCGCAAATCCTCGATCTATCGCAATCGTCCGCGCTTCTCGGTCTTCGGGCACGGCGACTACACGTACGCGCCGTACAAGGTGGCCGTCTCCGGCCTGCACAAGAAGCCCCTGTTCCAGCTGGTCGCGCCGCTGAACAACCAGCCGGTAGTGCTCGACGACACCTGCTACTTCCTGCCCTTCCGCGAAGGAGTGGAGGCAGCGGTCGTGACGGCGGTGCTCAACAGTCAGCCGTGCATCGACCTGATCGAGTCGCTCGTCTTCTGGGACTCCAAGCGGCCGATCACCAAGAAGCTGCTCGCCCGGATCGACCTCAACCAATTGCCGTACGACTCCGGGCTCGTCTGCGAGTCGGCCGCGAAATATGCGGCGGCGGCAGACATCCCGTTCGACGAATCCACGGCGAGGAAGCTGCTGGGCGCCTTCGGGGCCGTCGTCCTAGGTCCTGTTTCGTAGTGGGGGTGGGAGCGAGGCCGGGTCCAGATTTCGTCTGGTGGTGGCCCGGGGAAGCCCGGCTCCCGGGTTTGGAACCGGGCTTTCCCGGGACGCCGCCAGGCGGGATCTGGGCCCTGCCGCAGCCCCGCCCCCACTGCGAAACACGGCCTAGTGTGACGGCGGGTTGAAGCGGGACAGTTCGGGGGCGGTCCAGCGCAGCGGTGAGGCGTTGTCGATGCGGATGACGCGGTCGACGGTGAAGTCGACGAGGCGTTGGGCGCCGGGGACGGTGGCGGCGTGGCCGGGGTTCCAGTCGACGACGGCGCGGCCGGTCAGGTGGAGCAGGGTGCCGGTGGTCCAGTCGGGCAGCAGCAAGCCGGCCCGCGGGTTGACCTCCAGGTTGCCGAACGTGTTGAACATCGAGTTGCCGTCGTAGTCGGGCCAGCGCAGGTGGGTGGGGCTCAGCGCGCGCAGGAAACCCGGGTTGCCGCCGCGGTGGGAGGCGTCGGCGTTGCCGTCCAGGTCGGCGGTGGCGACGAAGAAAGTGTCGGTCGTGCTGATGAAACCCATTTCCTCGGCGGTGAGCTGGTCGCCTTCACGCGGGGTGGCGGGCGTGGTCGGAACCCGTACGGGGGAACGCTTTTGAATGTATCTGGGACAGTTGGCGTAGATCTGGGCGAGGTCGATGCGCAGGCCGTCGGCGGCGGGATGGGCGGTGCCGTTCATCCGGACGCGGCGGCGGGTGCCGGGCTCGATCGCGATCAGGCCGACCTGGGCGGGGACGTCGTGCAAGGGGTCGCCGGGCGCCGGTGTCGCGGCCACCTCGAAGGTCGACGGGCCGGTGACGGTGATGAAGCCGGGCTCGCCGGTCAGCAGCGTGGCCCACACGTCACCGCGATGGTCGGCGCCACCGATGACCAGCATGGGTTGCTCGGCCAGGAACGTACGGGCGAAGTAGGGGATCTTGGTGTTGATCATCGCGGCGACGTGGACGGCCTCGTCCAGCAGGCCGGCCCGCCGCTGGGCGATCAGCTCGCCACGGTGGTACGGGGTCATGCTCGGCTCCCTTCCGGGGGTAACCAGTAAAAGTTACTTTAGCGGTTAGAGGCCGGAATAGCAACCGGGTAAGCTTGGTTAGCCGGTTAGGACTGCGGCGGAAGGGCACGACCGATGAGCACACAAGCGGACCCCCGCCCCCTGACCGGGGAGCCACTGCCGCTCGACCTGGTGAACACGCGCTGGAGCGACGACGACGGGGCGTACGACCTGCTGGAACGGCCCGACGGGCTGGCGATCTGGCTGACCTCGGCCGGGCTGGCGGGCGAGGTGCCCGAAACGCCGGAGACGCTGAACGCCCTGGTCGCAACGCGGGAGGCGCTGTTCGCGATGCTGCAGCCCACCGCCGACGAGCAGACCCGGGAGCTGCTCAACGAGACGCTGCGCCACGGCCAGATCCGCCGCGTGCTCGGGACGGACGGGCCGGAAAGCGTGATCGAGACCGACTCCCCGGGCTGGCTCGCCGCGTGGCGGGCCGCGGAACACTATCTGCGCCTGCTCGAGGAAAACCCGGCCCGCATCCGCAAATGCGCCAACCCGGAATGCCCGCTGCGCTTCTACGACGTCTCGAAGGCCGGCGCCCGCCGCTGGTGCTCCATGGCCACGTGCGGCAACCGCGCCAAATACCGCAGCCACTACGCCCGCCAACACAACCGCTGACCCCGACTAATCGGCCCCCAGGAGTCGTGCCGTTTCTGTTGCGCTGGGCGGCGCTCACGGGACGCCGGGCTTTGCCGTTCCGGTGGGGCTCGAGGATCCGTACGAGCCGCTGCTTCTGCTTTTTGAGCGGGGCGGCGGGTTTCACATCGAGAACGGTGTCGTCGACCTCGAGTGGAAGTCCGTACGGATCGCCGCGTGGCGGAGCCGGGCCACTGACCCGCCGGCCGGGCTCGCGCCGGAGGTGCTCGACGAGATCGACCGGGCGGGGGCGGCGGCCCGATTCGGCAGTTAGTCGCGTTGCCAGGTGGCGTGGTCAGGGTCGTATTCGGCCAGGGGTTCCAGAGACGCGTCCTGCACGATGATGTCGCCGTCGGACTCGTAGATTCCCTCCTCGGCCGCGTCGGGGTGGGATTTGCGTACGTGGTCGGCCAGGTCGGAATCGGGGAAGTCGTGGTGGCACAGGTTGCACGTCGCCATCGCGTTGCCTTTCAGGTCAGGCCCTGTCGCTGCGCATAGCTTGCCGCTTCGGTGCGGTTGCGTGCACCGATCTTGGCGAACGCGTTGTTGATGTGCGTTTTCACGGTTGTTTCGGCGACGAAAAGGGCCGCCGCGATCTCGGCGTTCGTGTGGCCCTGTGCTATTCGGCCGAGCACTTCGGCCTCGCGGTGCGTGAGCCCGTCGGGCAGCCCGTCGCGCGGGGGTGGCGGCGCCGGACGGCTCATCGCCTCGGCCAGGCGCGCGGCGATCGCCGGGTCGAACAGCGCCTGACCGCCAGCCGCGGCCCGCAACGCCATGGCGATCTCGGCACGCCCGGCGTCCTTGGTCAGATAGCCTCGAGCCCCGGCCGCGAGCGCCCCCGCGATCGACTCATCGTCGGCGTAGGTGGTCAGCACAACCACTGCGACCTCGGGAAACTCGGCCCGCACCCGCGCGGTCGCGGCGACCCCGTCCAGCACGGGCATCTTCAGATCCATCAGCACCACATCAGGCCGATGCTCGGCGACCAGTTCGAGCGCGCGCCCGCCGTCGCCCGCCGACCCGACCACCTCGACACCGTCGGTCAGTTCCAGCAGAGCGGTCAAACCTTCCCGTACGAGCTGCTGGTCGTCCACCACCAGCACGCGCACCGGCCCGTCGCTCATCCCGGCACCTCCGCGGTGACTCGCCACGCGCCGTCGACGACGCCCTCGTCCAGGGTGCCGGCGACCAGCGCGATCCGCTCGCGGGCGCCGATCAAACCAAAACCGCCTTCCCCCGTACGCGGTGACACCGCCGAATTCTCCACGACGAGCCGGACGGAAGACTCCGCATAAACGAGCCTCATCGCGACCGGCTTTCCCGGCGCGTGCTTGGCCGCGTTCGTCAACGTCTCGCGCGCGGTTCGCAGCAACGCCACCTCGGCCGCCGACGGCAGGGCCCGCTCGGTGCCGTCGGTGCGCAGGGCCACCTCGACGGCGTGGTTCTCCCGGTGCACGCCGACCAGGCTGTCGAGCGCGCGGGCCAGCGGCAGCGCGTCGGATCGCAGCGCCGCGACCGCCGAACGCGCCTCGACCATGCCGTCCGCGGCGAGCCGCCGGGCCCGCCGCACCCGCTCGGCCGCCGCCTCGATGTCGCCCCGCTCGGTCAGCTGCGCCTCGGCCACTTCGAGCTGCACGCCCAGGGCGCCGAGCGAATGAGCGAGCACGTCGTGCAGTTCGCGCGCGATGCGAGCACGTTCGTCCAACGCGGCCGCGTGTGCCTGTGCCTCCTGCGTACGGGAGGTCTGCTCGAGCAACTGTTCGGTCTGCTCGGCCCGCAACCGGTGCTCCCGGCGATGCAGGCTGAACAGCACCACCACGACGACGACGCCGGGCTGAGTCAGCATCGCGGTCGGCCCGTTCCCGGCCACCTGCAGGGCGATCAGCAATACCACGATCAGGGCGCCGGTCAGCGACAGGATCGCCCACAACGGCATGCGCGGCAGCAGCACAAAAGTGAACAAGGCCCCGTACAGGAAAAGGTGTGCCGCCCCGTTGTGCGGCAACGCGGACACGGCGGCCGGCAACAATGCGGACAATGCCAGAACGGTTCGCGCGGGCACAGGATGGCGTTGGTCGGCGACCACCCAGAAGACCCAACCGACAAAACTCAGGACGAGCGTCAGGTGCACTTCGGGGTCGACGCCCGGCCAGAGAGTCAATGCCCAGACGAACAGCGCCGTCAGGACGATCCGCACCAGCCAGCCCGTCTCCGGATCGTCCGCCCGCAACAGGCGCAAACTCCGACGGGCCAGCCGGCGCAGCATCAGTTCTGTTCCCGGATCACGGTCAAAATCAGGTCGAGCACCAGCAAACGGTAGGCGACAAAGGCGATGCCCACCACAGCCAGGACGACGAGGATCGCGACAACAACACGGCCGGTCAACTTTCCACCCTCCTGATCGATCACCTTGCCCACCACAGCCCCGGCGATCCGGCCGGTCCGAGTCCGCTGCCGATTGATCAGATAATTGGCCGCTTCGACGACGGTCTTCGAGTGGGGGTTCGGCTCGTTCCGCTCGTTCATGCCCAGAACGCTACGAACAGCCCGGGTGGAACCGGCACCACCAGAGGGTGGAGATCCGGGTGGAGAGGACTATGCAATGGCCGGTGTCGATCCCGATGCCCGGGCCCGGACCACGCCATCCTGAGCCGCACCGATCAAGTGGCGACGATGACTGACGAGCCGCCGGATGGGGGGAACGAACCGAGGCGTAGGCCGATCATCGGCCGAAGGGCGAGCCCGACGGCGCGCAACAGGCGCGCCTACCGCGCCCCTCGCACCGTGGGGTTCTAGGGGTTGGCTTGGGTGGGCCGCCGGGGACTCGAACCCCGAACCTATGGATTAAAAGTCCACAGCTCTGCCATTGAGCTAGCGGCCCGCGATCATAGAGTACCTGTGGTCGTCCGGCTTGACTCGCAGGTATCCGGCCCGGTGGGAGCGGGGCGCCGGACCAAGGTCCGCCGCCCCGCCGTTTTCCCAGCTCAGTCCGCGATTTTGACGTCGTCGATCAGGCCTCGGTAGCCGCCCTTGGCTCCCGGCTGGTCGTACCCCACCACCAGGGTCGTCACCTTCTTGCCGGCCAGCGCGCCGAGCGGCACGACCACCTGGTTCCACTTGCCGGCGGTCACCTTGTTGCATTGGAAGGCCGGGTGGGCCCGGTTGCCGCGGGTGTCTTTCAGCTGGCTGTCGCGCAGGTTCTTGCCGTCGCTGAAGAGCAGGTCGATCGCCACGCACGTGCTGTTCGCGGGCTTCACCTCGGGCCGTACGGTGTTGGCCTGGGGATAGATCCAGTAGGTCAGCGACGTCGTCGGCTTGATGGTGATGCGGCTCAGGGCCATCGACTTCAGGTATGCGTACGACTTGGTCTCGTTGTTGTCGAGCCCGGCGTACATGAGCGAGGTCGTCCCGGTGTGTCCCGGTTCCGATCGTACGCCCAGCTCGGGGCCGGTCAGTTTGCAGCAGATGCCGGCCACGTTGACGACCGCGTTGGTCCACGCCGCCGTGTTCGACCAGCTCGGCAGCACGTCGCCCGGGCCGAAGCTGGTCGCCAGGTCCAGGTCGTACTGGCCGACGCGCAGAAAGTCGTCGAGCTCGGTCGGCGTGCCGGCCAGCGCTTTGTCGGTCCAGTAGACGAGGTTCAGGTCTTTGTTCTTGGTCGCCGTCGCCTTGATCTGCTGGGCCAGCGCCCGGTCGGCCTGGTGTTTGCGGTCGAGCGCGAGCTGGATGTCGCGGTCGACCGCCTGGTCGAGGCCGGTGTCGATGAACGCCTTCCACACCACCGGGTCGAGGCTGCGGGTCGCGGCGATCGCGGCCGCCTGCACCTCGCTGCCGTCGGCGGTGAAGTTCCAGACCTTGATGATGAAGTCGCGGTCGGGCAGGTTCAGCAGCTCGTCGGTGACGGTCAGGCCGATCCGGTTGGCCGCCAGCTTCTTCGCCGCCCGCGCCCGCTCAGCGGCCTTCTCCGCCTCGGTCTTGGCCTCGTCGGCCGCGATCCGGTCGTCGATGTCCTGCCGGGCCGCCTCGGCCATCCCCGTCGCGATGAAGGCCGTCCGGTCCTCGTCGCTGCCGTCCCGGGCCGCCCGCGCCGCGGCCTTGACCTTGGGCCATTTGACGTCCTCGGCGACCAGTTCCCAGATCAGCCGTACGAAGTCAGCGTCGCTCCCGTTGAGCAGGGCAGCGTCGGCCACCACGTCGATGCTGGCCGCGGCGGCCGTACGGGCGAGGTCACCGGCCCGCTTCGTGTCCGCCTCCACCCGTTCCCGCTCGACGTCGCGGTCGTACGCGGCGAACACCTCAGTCGTGATGAAGTCGTACGAGAGGTCAGGGTCGCTGGTGAACGCGGTCTCGGCCGCCACCCGCACCTCGACCTGATCGGGGTTGTCCTTGACGTGGTCCCAGATCCCGATGACGAAGTCGCGGTCGACCTTTTCGAGCAGGGCGAAGTCGTCGCCGAGCCCGAATTTCACGGCGACGGCGAGCTTCTGGTCGTAACTAGCCGACGCCGCAGCCAGCACGACTGAGGCGGGCGCCGCGAAGGTGGCCGCGGCGGTTCCGAGGACGAGTGAGCCGGCCAGTCCGGCCGCGAGGATGAGCTTCTTCATGCCGGGTCCGCCGCCATCTTGAACGTGGTGAACGGCGCCTCGACAGCACCGCTGTTGACATAGCCGACCCCGTCGTTGGCGATCGTGGCGATCCGGTTGGTCTCGACGGCGACCGACCACGAGCCCGTACGCACCACGGTCCAGAGCGCCGACAGGCCACCCTCCTTGACCCGTACGAGGCCGTCGGTGTGCACGAGCGCGATCCGCGTGCCGGCCAGCGCCATCGACGCCACGCCGTTGTGCTCGTTGACCCAGTTCGTGCTGAGGCCGCCCTCCTTGACCCAGGCGACGTTGTCCGTCCGCAGCACGCCGATCCGGTTGCCCGCCAGCACCAGCTGCTTAACCGCGCCCTGCTCGGTGACCCAGCTCGTCGACGCGACCGTGCCCTCCTTGACCAGCGCGACCTTGTCGGGCCGGAGCACACCGATCCGGGTCCCGGCCAGGGCCAGCTGCGTCACGCCGGAGTACACCTTGGTCCAGCCCGCGTTCAGGGCGCCTTCCTTCACGTACGCGGCGTTGTCGCTGCGGATGATCCCGATCCGGTTGCCCGCCAGCACCAGCTGCTTGACCCCGGTCTGCTCGGTGACCCAGTTCGCGCTCAGGCCACCCTCCTTGACCATCGCCACGCCGGTGTTGGTCAGCACGCCGATCCGGTTGCCGGCCAGCACGAGCTGCTTGACGTTCGTGTATTCCTTGACCCAGCCGGCGTCGATCCCACCCTCTTTGACGTACGCGGTGCCGTCCGCGGTGAGCATGCCGAGCCGGGTGGTGGTCAGCGCGAACTGCGTGACGTCGGGCCCGATCTGGTATTGCCCGACGCGCAGGAAGTCGGCGACCGCGGTGGCGTCGCCGGCCAGCGCGGCGCGGGCGGCGGTGGCCAGGCCACGCTGCGAATTCTTGGTCGCCCGGTCCACGATGGCCTGCACGAGACGACGGTCCTCGGCTTCCTTCTTGGCCAGGGCGATCTGGATGTCGCGGTCCTTGGCGGCGTGGATGCCGGTGTCGATGAACGCCTTCCACACAGCCGGGTCGTTGCTGCGCGCGGCGGCGATGGCGGCCGCCTGCACCTCGGTGCCGTCGGCGGTGAAGTTCCAGACCTCGGTGATGAAGTCGCGGTCGGGCAGGTTCAGCAGCTCGTCGGTGACGGTGAGCCCGATCCGGTTGGCCGCTAGCTTCTTCGCCGCCCGGGCCCGTGCAGCGGCCTTCTCGGCCTCGGTCTTGGCCTGGTCGGCGGCGATCCGGTCGTCCACGTCCTGGTGGGCGGCCTCGGCCAGGCCGGTCGCGATGAACACGCGCCGGTCCTCGTCGCTGCCCTCGCGGGCCGTGCGCGCGGCCGCCTTGACCTTGGGCCACTTGACGTCCTCGGCGACCAGTTCCCAGATCAGCCGTACGAAGTCAGCGTCGCTCCCGTTGAGCAGGGCGGCGTCGGCCACGACGTCGATGCTGGCCGCGGCCGCGCTGCGGGCCAGATCACTGGCCCGCTTCTCGTCGGCTTCCCGCTTCACCCGCGCCAGGTCACGGTCGAACGCGGCGAACACCCCGTCGACGATGAACTGGTAGCAGGCCTGGTCGACCGAGTCGTCCTCGACGGGCTCGGCGCTGAACGCGGCCTCGGCCGCGAGGCGAACCTCGGCGTGCGCCGGGTCGTCCTTGACGTGGTTCCAGATGCCCACGACGAAGTCGCGGTCGGCCTTCTCGAGCAGCGCGAAGTTGTCGCCGAGGCCGAACTTGAGGGCGACGGCGAGCTTCTGGTCGTAGTTCGCGAGGCTGTCCTCGGCGAGCGCCGCCTGCCGGGCGGAGGTGGGTGGCGGTGCGGCCTGCGCGGTGCCCGCCGTGGTCGCGGTGAGGGCGGCCACCGCGACACCGGCAGCCAGCAGCGGCCGCGCCCAGACGGCGCGGTTGATCGAAGTCATGAAGTTGTCCCCGTGGTTTGTTCTGGTGCATCACACGGCCTTCGACCTGCTCTTTCGAGGGCAGGGAGAGGCGTGGAGATCGATGTCGGCCGGTACGTTAGCGCCCGCTCTCCCTCGGGCACAAGGCCGCGACATTGTGATCAACGTCGTTGGGTCACCCCCACGCAGCAGCGGGTTCCGTGCTTAGATGACCGCGACCGCATAGCGATCAATCAATAGCTTGTTCACGGGGGAAACTGAATATGCGTACGCGTGCAGTAGCGCTCGCGCTGGCCGCGGCGGTGGGTGTCGTGGCCGTTCCGGCGGTGTCCTGGGCGGCACCGCCGAGCTCGTTCGTCATGGCCGCCGACGAGTGGGATCCGGCCGAGGCCGACCGGCTCTTCGTGCAGTGGTTGTCGGGCAACGAGCCCCGGCTCGCGGTGCGCAGTGCCGCCCGCGGCGCGCTGCAGGGCGGCCCCGAGGCGATCGCCACGTTCCTGCTCACCGGGTGGGATGCGGCGATCCTGCGGGCCGAGCAGACCCGCACCCGCAACGTCGACTTCACCAAGCGCATGATCAACACGCATCCGCTGCAGTTCTATCCGCGGGTCAACGCGGCCGGCCGGCGCGCCCTGGCCGGCACCGACGAGCAGCTCGCCGAGTTCGTGAGCAGCGGTTACGCGAAGGCGCTGGAGCTCGACCGCAAGGACATCCAGGACGACGCCGACCAGGCCGCGGCGATCCGCCAGGGCGACCGCGACTACGTCACGCTGCTCAGCACGGAGGATCCGGGCGCCCAGGTGCGCGCGTGGGCCGGGCGGGCCGTCGCCCCGGGCACGACCGACGCCGACGTCGTCGAGTTCTTCCGTTACGGCTGGGTCACCGCCTCCGGGCTCGACATGCAGACGTTCCGCACCCGCCTGGCCGACGAGGATCGCCGCTGGCACCTGAAGTCGCGCGAGCTGGTTGTCGACGCGCAACGCGCCGAGGCGGCCGCCCGCGACACGGCGGGCGAGGCGCAGGTGCAGGCCCGGGCGGCCGCGGCGCGGGCCTGGGCCCTGGTCGGCGCGCAGACCGGCCCGGCCAAGGTCGCGTGGGCCGACGCCGAGCAGGTGGCGCTGCGTCAGGCCGACACGTGGCTGCTGGTGTCGCAGGCCGCGGCCAACTCGGCCAGCACCAACTGGCTGACGATCGCCGCCGCCTCGCAGGACGCGCGGGCCGACTGGGAGACCGAGCGGGCGAACGCGGCCGCCCAGGCCGCGTCCTGGACAGCGCTCCACCAGCAGGCCCTGGCGGCCGAGGCGGCCCTGCTCGAGCCGATCGCATAAAACGCAGATCGGGTGCCGGACGCATTTAAATGCGTCCGGCACCCGACGGGGACCTGCGGGGAGTAAATCAGCGGCTAATCGCGGGGCGGCTCCTTTCGGAATTCACATTCGGTGGATTCAGCGGCCGCGGTGGCCGTCGCGGTCGCGGTGACCGTCACGGTCGCGGAAGCCGTCGCGGTCGTGGAAGTTGTGGCCCGGCCGGTTCCAGCCCCAGCCGCGCTCGACCTCGAGGGCGAACACGCCCCGGCCGAAGCCCCGGCGCTGGTAGTCACAGTCGAAGTCGTTCCACCGGCCGAACCGCTCGCCGATGCGCCCGGCCAGCTCACAGGCCCGGTACGAGCGGTAGTAGCCGACCACGATGTCGCGGCCGCGGTGCTGGTCGGCCTGTGCCGTCCGGTTGGGCTGGGACTGGGCAGCGGCCGTCGTCGAGGCGTTCGCCGCCTGCGCCGGCCCGACACCGAAGGCCACCCCGGCGAGCAGGCCCAGGCCGGTCGTCATCAGGAGTCGCGTCATCTTGTTCATGCCTATTTCCCTTCCGAGCGGATAGCTTTCTCATTCCGTGTTGCATGATCAGGAAAGCATCCCGGGACGGACAAATAGGGCATTCAACACGCCAGGTAACCCAGACGATTGATGGCCGAAAAGACGAGTGCCACTAATACGTTTCGGTTGCCGGAAAACCGGTTAAAAAGGCGCCGCCACCGGCGCCTGGTGCGCGGCGAGAAAGCCGGCGACGGAGGAGTCCCACGGGAAGCGCTCGGCCTGCGCGCGCGCCGCCGACCGGCGTACGGGCTCGGGCCGGGAGAGCAGCAAGCGGACGGCCTCGGCGTACGCGGGCCCCTCGCCGGGCGCGGCCATCCCCGCCTCGCCGATCACCTCGGGCAGCGCGCTCTCGGAGCTCACCACCACCGGCGTGCCGCTGGCCAGCGTCTCGAGCGCGGACAGGCCGAACGTCTCGATCGGGCCGGGGGCGATGGCGATGTCCACAGTGGCCAGCAGCGCCGACAGTTTCGCCTGGTCGGTGAGGTGGCCGAGAAACCGTACGGGCAGGCCGCGGTCGGCCGCCTCGGACTGCAGGGCGGAGCGCATCGGGCCCCCGCCGGCCACGATGAGCACCGCGGGCACGCCCGTCTTGCGCAGAGCGGCCAGCGTCTCGAGCGAGCGGCGGGGCTTCTTCTCGGGCGAGAGCCGCCCGCAGTGCAGGAGCAGCACGTCGTCGGCGGCGGACCAGCGCGTGCGCAGCGACAGATCCTGATTCGCCGGCGTGAACCGCTCGAGGTCGACCCCGAGCGGCACCTGGCGCAGATTGCGGACGCCGAGCCGCGCGAACTCCGAGGCCGCCCACTGCGTCGTGCACACGATCTGGTCGTGATCGGCGGCCGTCCGCGCGTTGATCAGGTCACCCGCGCGCCGGCTGACCCCGGGCCCGAACAGGCGCAACAACCCGTCGAGGCTCTCGTGCGAGACCATCATGGACGGTACGCCGCGCCGGCTCGCCCAGCGGCCCAGCCAGCGCAGCGTCGAGCGGTCGGAGATCTCGATCCGGTCGGGCCGCAGCGCGCTCAGCGTCGAGCTCAGCCGGCCCCGGTCGAGCAGCACGCGATAACCACCCATGCCGGGCACCAGCGGGCCGGGCAGCGTGATCACCCGGCCCTGATCGGTCGTCTCGTCGGATTCGGCGGCACCCGGCACCACCAGGACGGGCTCGTGACCCGCGGCGCGGTAGCCGGCGCCCAGGTGGCGCAGAGCCGTGCGAAGACCTCCGGACCGGGGCGTCACGAAGTTCGCCACCCGGACAATTCTCACGCGGCAACCGCCCTGCGCTCGACGTAACCGACACTGCAGGCCTCACCGTAGTGGCCGAGCAACTCCTCGCCCACCGCGTACCAGCTGCGGCCCTCGATCGCCTGCCGCCCGGCGACCCCGAAGGCCGCGCGCTTCGCCGGGTCGGCCACCAGATCCCGTACGGCGGAAGTGAAGCCCTCGGACTCGAACGGCGGGACCAGGAAGCCCGTGTGGTCGTGACCGACCAGGTCGACCGGGCCGCCCGCGTTCGGCGCGACGACCGGCAACCCGCTCGCCATCGCCTCCTGCACGGCCTGCCCGAACGTCTCGTACGGGCCGGTGTGCGCGAAGATGTCGAAGCTCGCGTACAGCTGGGCCAGCTCCTCCCCGCGGCGCACCCCGAGGAACGTCGCGGCGGGCAGGGCCTTGTGCAGCTGCGGGGCCGCCGGACCGTCGCCCACGATCACCAGCCGTACGCCGGGCAGGCGGCTCACGTCGGCCAGCAGGTCGATCTGCTTCTCGACCGCGAGCCGGCCGACGAAACCGACCACGACCTCGCCGTTCGGGGCCAGGTCACGACGCACCTCGGCGCTGCGGCGGCTGGGGTGGAACAACTCGTCGTCGACCCCGCGCCGCCACAGGTGCACTCGCTCGACGCCGTGCGTGTCGAGGGCGAGCGCCGACTCCGACGACGGCACCAGGGTGCGCGAGGCCAGGTTGTGCACCGTCTTGATCCACTTCCAGGCGGCGCCCTCGGTCATGCCGACCTTGTAGGCACGGGCGTACGCGGCGACGTCGGTCTGATAGACGGCGACCGTGGGCAGGCGCAACGTGCGGGCGGCCAGCATGCCCCACGCGCCGAGCACGAACGGGCTGGCCAGGTGCACGAGATCGGCGCCGAACGCGCGCAGGGCGCCGGTCAGCGTGGGCGTGGGCAGGCCCAGGCGGATCTGGGGATAGCCGGGCATGGGTAAGGAGGCGATACGGACCACCGGATAGGGGACGTGGACCGGTGTGTCGCGCACCGCGGGGGGTGGTTGCGGTGCGATCACCATCGGCTGGTGTCCACGGCGCAGCAGATGTTCGGCCGTGCGCACCACCGAGTTGGCGACGCCGTTCACATCGGGGAGGAACGACTCCGTGACCAGAGCGACTCGCATGCAGTCACGATGGGCTTCGCCGATGTCCGGCACACCGTACGTGCCGTAGCCGAATCACAAACGCTGATCGAACGACTAGGAGAAGCGCGGTCCGGGTAAGTTGCCGCCGTGAGAATCCGGACGGCGGTCCTGGTGCTGGTGGTCGGCCTGATAGGCGGGTGCGACTGGCCCGGCGGGGACGGCCGCGACCGCAATCCGGAGAACCGTCCGGGCTACGTCCTGGGTGAACGCGAGGGCTCGCCGCACCGGGTCCGCGGCGACGGCGACGTGACCTCGTTCCAGCTGTTCGGCGGGGCCGACGCCGTACGTGTCAGGCTCGGCGACCTCGGCGGCGACCTCTACGAGCTCTCCACGCCGGACGGGTCCAAGGCCGTGCCGACCGCGTCGATCGAGGGCGCCGACCTGGTGGCGGGCCTGCGCGACACCGGCCGGGGCGGCCCCGCGGTGCTGACGGTGGTGCTCAGCGACGACGTGCGGTGGCAGATCCGGCTCGCCGGCGGCGCCCAGGACGAGTCGGTCGACCTGACCGGCGGCCGCGGCGGCGACGTCGACTTCAGTGCCGGCACGGCCCGCGCCGCCGTGGTGCTGCCCGCCGCCGACGGCACCCAGAAGGTCACCCTGGGCGGTGGGGCCAGCCTGCTTTCCGTACGGGTGGCCGGCCAGGCACCCGTACGGGTCTCGGCCCTGGGCGGGGCGGGCAGCGTGACGATCGACGGGCAGGTGCACACCGGCGTCGCGGGCGGGTCGGTCTGGACGCAGGACGGCTGGGACGGCGCGGCCGCCCGCTACGACGTCGACGCCACCTCCGGGGTCGCCACGGTCACGGTCGAGCGCTTCTGAGCCGGACGCCGCGGAGCACCTCGTCCGTACGGTCGCCGGGGTCGTCCTGCCTGATCTGCAGATAGACGCCCCGCCCGCCGTTCGCCGAGAGCACCACTTCGCTGTACGACACCGAGGTGCCCGCGCATCCCGTCCAGCGCTGCACCCGGCCCGTCAGACCGTCCACGACGACGCGGCGGTCGGGCGTCCGGGCGCAGCCGGCGTGCGCGGGCAGTTCCGCCCCGGAGGCCGAGTCGCTGAGACCGGCGAAGACCCCGGGGGACGTACCGGAAGGGTTTGACCAATCCGCGAGGTCGGCCCCCACCACGAGCCCCGGCGCCCGACCGGCCGGCAGCCCTGCCGCGGCGGGGTTCCAGCCCTGGTCGGCCAGCTGGTGCGCCCACGACGCGGGAACGGCCACCGAGACCGCGCCACTCCCATCGGTCACGCGCTGCCAGCCCGCCATGGTCGGCTGGGCCAGCGCCGCGCTGCCGGTGGTCAGCACGGCCGCGGTCGCCACGACGGCACCGGCCAGCCGCAACGGCCACCGTCGAGGCGCGGGCGGGGGCGCGGCGGCCTCCTCCAGCGCCACGGCCAGCGACTCCGCCGACGGCCACCGCTTGCCGGGATCGGTCTCCAGCGCCCGCTGCACCACCCGATCAACCCGAGCCGGTACGCCGGGACGCAGCTTCGACGGCATGGTGCCGGACTTGCCCGGCGTACGCCCGGTCAGCATCTGGAACAGCATCGCCCCGATGGCGTGCACGTCCGCCCGCACGTCCAGCCCGCCGCCCGGAAGCTGCTGCTCGGGGGCCATGTAACCGGGCGTACCGGCCATCACGGTGAAGCCCGACGCCTGGGCGATCTCCTTGGCCAGCCCCAGATCGGCGACGAGCACCCGGCGCACGCCACGCACGGTGTGAAAGAGCACGTTGGACGGCTTGAGGTCGCGGTGCAGGACACCCGAGTCGTGCAGGACGGCGGCGGCCCGCGCGATGTCGACGGCGATGCCCAGGGCCGCCGCGACGGGCAGGGGACCGGCCTCGATCCGCTCGGCCAGGGTGCCGCCGTCGGCGTACGTCATGACCAGATAGGGACGGCCGTCCGGCAGCTCCCCGATGTCGAGCACCCGCACCAGCCGCTCGGAATCGGCCCGCCGCAGCACCTGGGCCTCCTGCTCGAAGCGGGCCCGCACGTCGGGGTGGTGCGCCCAGTTGTCGGCGAGCACCTTGATCGCGACCCACGACTCGAGCGCCTCGTCCGCGGCGAGCCACACCGTGGCGAAGGCACCGGCGCCCAGGCGGCGCTCCACGTGGTATCGACCGATCTTGCTGGGCATGGACACGACGGTCATTATGAGGCCGTCAGTGATCTTTTACGGGGGCAGCATGCGTGACGAACAGACGGAAGAACTGGCCCTCAGGGCCGCGGGCGGCGACGGGCCGGCCCTCGAGCAGCTGCTCGGCACGATCCGGCCCAACGTGCTGCGGCGGTGCGCCCGGTTCCTGCCCTGCTATCAGGACGCCGAGGAGGCCACGCAGGACGTGCTGCTGCAGGTCGCCCGCAACATCGGCCGGTTCGAGGGGCGGTCGAAGTTCTCGACCTGGCTACACGTGATCATCGCGAACTGCTCCCGGCAGACGTACCGGTCACTGAAGCGCCGGGCGGCCGAGCAGGCGCACGCGCTGCCCCCGGTCGACGTGGCCGACCCGCGGACGACGAGCGTGATCGCAGGTTCCCGGCTCGACCTGCTCGACGCGCTCGAGCTCCTCGAGTCGGACCGGCCCGAGCTGGTCGCCCCGATCGTGCTGCGGGACATCTGCCAGCTCGACTACGCCGAGATCGCCGGCCACCTCGACCTGCCCGAGGGCACGGTCAAGTCGCGTATCCACCACGCGCGGACCCGCGTACGGGAAACGCTGCTGGGTTAGAAGATCTCGCGCCAGTCCACGTATTTGAAGTTGGTGCTGACCCGGCCGGCGTCGGGCTTGTTCTCGCCGTCATGCAGGACGAGCAGGCCCTTCGGATAGCCGGGCAGGGGCACGCTGGTCGCGGCCGCGCCGTCGGAGTGCTGCACGCCGTCGGTCCGCTTGCCGTCGGCCACCTGGAAGCTCCGCAGCGGCCGGTTGGTGCGCCGGTCGTAGACGTAGAACTTGCTGTCGCCCTGGCTGGAGACGACCAGATAGCCGTCGCGCTTGCCCGTGGAATAGATCGTGGCGCCCTCGACGTCGGCCCGGATGCGACCGGCCTCGGGGGCGGGCTCACCGAGCGTGCACTCCTCGGTCTCCGGGTCATAGGTGCCGGCCGCGCCATATTCGGCGACACGCTCGACGACCCGGGGCACACCGACGAACCTGTCGCGGTCGAGCCGGATCTTCCACAGCGCGACGTCCTCCTGCGCGGCGTAGAGCACACCCGCCTCGGCGTCGACCACCATGCCCTCGATCTGCGGCTCCTCGCCCGGCTCGAGGCACGGGGTCCAGGTCGCGCCGCTGGCGAGGCGGAACTCCTTGGGCAGGTCGATCGTGTCCGTCACGCGGTAGCTCACGACGCTCTTCCGCGCCTCTGTGCGCTCCTCGAGCCGGAAGATCCCGAGCCGCGTGGTGTGGCGACGGCTGACCACGGCATATTTCCCGTACGTGGCCAGGCCGTACCCGGTGGCCTGGGTCTCGACCTCGTCGTCGTCGCGGGAGAACAGCAGTGGCGCGTCGGCCGCGGTCACGTCGGTGAGCTTGCCTGACGCCTCGATGCGGTAGATCCGCAGCTTGTCGAGCCCACGGTCCGTCACGACGGCGTAGTCGTGCCGCTTCTGGCCGAACCCGGTGACCAGATCGACGTTGTTGAAGCGGCCGCCCTCGGGGGGCTGGATCGACTGGACCTCGCGGCCGGCCAGGTCGTAGACGCGGAGGCCACCGTTCTTGGCCGTCCCGATGACCCGGCTGCGCGACTTGTCGGTGCGGTTGACCCAGATCGCCGGGTCGTCGGCGTCCGCGTCCCCGCCGGCCTCGTCGTCGAAGAGCGCGGGTGTCTCGACGGAAGCGGTGATCTCGCGCAACTGGAGCTCGGAGGGCCGCTCGCCGGCCTGAGCGGGCGCGGCCACGGCAGTGCTCAACGCGACGAGAGCAACGATCCCCACGGTACGACGCATAGCCAGTGACACTCCCCGATAAACCTGGCGTTTGCATGACCGCCGGTTGAACTCCCTGTATATCCCGGAAACGACAGTAGGCCCACCCCGCAACGGGGTGGGCCTACTGTTTCACGTTGAGTCCGGCGGCGTCCTACTCTCCCACACCCTCCCGAGTGCAGTACCATCGGCGCTGGAGGGCTTAGCTTCCGGGTTCGGAATGAGACCGGGCGTTTCCCCTC
>NZ_JAENHO010000015.1 GCF_016785085.1 Paractinoplanes lichenicola | reverse complement strand
GGGCTCCGGGCTCCGGGCTCCGGGCTCCGGGCTCCGGGCTCCGGGCTCCGGGCTCCGGGCTCCGGGCTCCGGGCTCCGGGCTCCGGGCTCCGGGCTCCGGGCTCCGGGCTCCGGGCTCCGGGCTCCGGGCTCCGAAGGAGGCTAAACAGGTGCGTTGTTTCACGTGAAACCGGGGCGGCAGATCCACGTCGCTCCCGGACCTGTGGGTCGCCCCCTAGTAAGCCCTACATCTGAGTGGCGCTTCGCATTGCGCACTGCCGCACCGCCTCTGCCACATCCGAGAACCTCGTCTCCGGGCGCCGGATCTCGACCGCCCACTCAGCACCGCTACTCCAACACCTGCCACACCGCCTAGCCATCTCATCCAGCCATCCCCGCCCGGGCACCCGGTTCTGACGCTGGCGCCGTCTACGGGAGGGCCGCAAGATACCGGCGGCGCAGTTCGTGACCCGTGACTGTGGGCTGACCCAGAGGCCCCAAGTTGTGCGCGCTGACCTTTCGACTCCGATGGCAAGCCGCACCCAGAGGGCTGGGTGATCTCCACCCCTCGGCATCGACCATGAGCCAACGCGCGCGTTGATCGCATACGGGTCCGTGACGCCAAGCATCGGCGAGCCGCTCGGCGGCAACCATGACCCGTCCCCCCAATGAGTCACTAATGGCGGCGATCCCGCGCTGCGCAGCTAGACGCGACGGGCATCTCAGCGGCTAGCGGCAAGTCAGGGCGAAGGCGTGAGGACGCCTCTAGTGTGCCGTGGACACCCAACTAGACGGCGGACGGCTCGGCACTCGACTCGAGCCGAGGGTTGGTCCGGTAGCCCCTACAGTTAGCCGGTGGCAGCCTTGCCAACCCGTCGGCCGCCGACGAGATCGGAAAGATCGGGATTCGACTGCCTTATGGGGGCTACCGAAGCCGGCGCCGCGCATTCAGGGCTCCGCCTCTTACAGCGACACCGTCGCTCGGGGGCCCAACGGGGCGTGGCGGGGCCAGCACCAGGTCGTCGTCGGTGCTGGCCAGTCAAACATCCTCTGGCATGCGCTAGGGGCTGTTTCACGTGAAACGGCACCGGTCAGGTCCGCACGACAGAGCATCTCCCATCCTGCTGAGCGCCGCAGAAGTTGGCTGAGCAGACCGGTATTGGGAGGCCCATAGACGAGCCGACAGCCGCCGAAGATTCGCTTGGCCTTCGACCGAATGTTCGGCACTGAGCAGGGCGATGAGTGGTCGTCCGATAGTAAGGCCGCATGATTTGAGCTCGCGACATCGTCCGGGGCGCAACCTGAGACGGCAGTGCAGTCCGAACGCAAGAATCTCGACAATCCACGACTTGGGTCGCGTGAGCTGGACTTCGTTGCCCCAGCTTCAGTCGTTTCACGTGAAACAGATGTCCCGGCTGTCTCCGGCGCTGCACCAAAAGGGGAACTGCAGGTTCGAGTCAGGGCGAACCCCTCAGCGGAAGCAAGGCCGACAGGATCACACTTGCGACGTGAACTGGCACCCGGCGTAGAGCCCGTCTGGTGCCTGTGGACCGCTTAAGTTATGACTAGTGGATTAAGCCTGTGCCTTGCATCCACAGCTACGTCAGGGTGGGTCATTGGTGTTCGCGGTTGCCGAAGACCTCGCTCATGATGCCTAGCTTGATCGAGGCAGCACGGCCATCGCGGGTCTCGGCCAATTGCCTTCACGTCATCGCTGCATCCCAGGGCTCACCGCGACAGCTCAACTTTCGTCCTAGGCCCAGCCTAAGGCGCGTTCGTTTCACGTGAAACGAAGAACGAAGCAGGGAGACTGCCAAAAAGGTGTCGGTAGCGCAGGGTCGACTACCTCAGCCGGTCGACCAACGCCGGGCTAAGTGCCATCGCACCACCACTGAGCGCATGAGCCAGAACTGCTCGGCCTCCTCATCTCTTCGGGATGCGGCCATCGGCAGGGAGGAGCTCGACACTTTAGGTGCTCCCTCTAGGAGTTAACCGGGGCTGTTATCCATATACGCAGTCAATAGCGGCTCGCTAGGTCAGGTGAATCGAACAATGGCTCGCCGCGGCGGGTTAGCCCGATGCCGCCCTGCCGTACCCACGCGGGCGCTCAGGGTTCGCTCATTGCCCCTCATGTCCTGAACTACCGAGCCGAGTGCCTGATCGACGATTGCAGGCCCAGCGCTGACGAACGACGGATGCGATGTCACGGGCGTCGACGATCGGCAGCACGGGTAGCGGTCGAGGCCCATCATCACGGCTCGACCTGAGCAGCCCCACGTCAAAGCCTCGCAACGCCGTCGGGCAGCATGCTTAGCACCCGAACACAGCTCTCGCCCTACCACTCACCTCGT
This sequence comes from Paractinoplanes lichenicola, assembly GCF_016785085.1. Lineage (GTDB taxonomy): Bacteria > Actinomycetota > Actinomycetes > Mycobacteriales > Micromonosporaceae > Actinoplanes > Actinoplanes lichenicola. Next base: position 211,237 of record NZ_JAENHO010000015.1, on the reverse strand, counting down.
ACGCCGGCACTCAGGAGCAGCGCTCGATTCTCCATGCGAGAGGCTGCAATCTAGAAATCAGCGCCGTGCCGTCCAACTGCGATGTAGCCGGATTCGTCAGTCCCTGGGGCCTACCACCAACGACGCGTTGAGCTCTGAATGCTCGACCAGGCCAAGTCGAGGCATCGCTGCGGCGCGTACTTCCCCGCTCGATACTCGAGCGAGCGCTGACTCGAGTCGGGGCCGGATCGGCGAGGGGGTCAGTCGTGTCGAGGCACTAACAAGACGCCGGTTCGGGTTGAGCAGCGTACGCCGCTGTCGTTATCGCGGGTGGTCCTGTAGTGGTCTGGTACGCCAGCAGGTGCGGGGGAGTGTGCCAGTGAAGCGACGAATAAGTATGGCCAGGGGCGGCGGAACCATTCGATCGCCTGTCTGAGTTACGCGGGAGCACACGCGACAGACCTCACCGTGCACAACGAACGGCTTCAGGCAGGGTCTCGGTAACGAGAGACTCCGCCGCGTGCGACGGGGTATCTGGCGGACACGGAACGGCCATCCCCGAGATCGCGGTAGCGCTTGAACTCGGCCGGCTCCACGCAGCAGGTGACTACATCCGAATCACAGGCTGCCCTATCTCCGCGTGTCGGAACCCTGCCCGGGGAGCCTAGGAATAGGCAAGGCTCGTGCTTCAACCCGTCTCGAAGCCTCGAGCGCAAAACCCAGGCTGCAGCCCTGCCCGAAGGCTGACGAGCAACGTGGGCGGGATTGAGCGGGCCGCGTGCTCCTGCTTGAAGCCAGTTCGTCGAGCCAACCCAAACTGAGCGCACACGAGCCCCGCTCACCAAGGTCGCGGAACCTCTCACAAGCTACGCCTATAGGCACTAACGTACATACATAGATACCTTTTCGAGGTGCTCTTTTACCTTCAAACGTCATCCAATATGGAATGGCATTCGACTTCTGAAAGATGTTCGCAAAACGGACGTCGGAAATGGTCGACGGGTCAGAATCACCGCCGCTCGAAATCTCAGGAGAATGGCTCTGACAGAACCGGATTTGGCCTCGAATCGGAAGGCAGCCGCGGTTCCGCGTGACGGCGCATGCACACAGACGACCCAAAAACCCGAGGGGCACACGATGACTAATCGCGTGCCCCCCGTAGGCCTTGGTTCGGAGGGTCTACTCCTCGCCGCCGGTGCCTTCCTCGTCGACGCCGATCATGCCGACTATCCGCTCGAGGTCGTCCACCGTGGCGAACTCGATCGTGATCTTGCCTTTGTTGCGTCCTATGTCCACCTTGACGCGGGTGTCGAAGCGGTCGGACAGGCGCTCGGCCAGATCGTTGAGCGCCGGCGCGTGCACCTTGGGGCGTCGGCTCGGGGCGGCCTTCTTGGCAGGCCCGTCCGAGGCGGTCAGGGAGACGATCTCCTCGGTAGAGCGTACGGAGAGGCCCTCGGCCACGATTCGCTTTGCCAGTTCCTCCTGGGCCTCCATGTCGTCGAGGCCCAGGAGCGCCCGCGCGTGGCCGGCCGACAGGACACCCGCGGCAACCCGGTTCTGGACCTTCGGCGACAGGTTCAGCAGGCGGATCGTGTTGGAGATCTGGGGGCGGCTACGACCGATCCGCTTGGCCAGCTCCTCGTGCGTGGCGCCGAACTCCTCGAGCAGCTGCTGATACGCGGCCGCCTCTTCCAGCGGGTTGAGGTTCGCCCGGTGAATGTTCTCGAGCAGCGCGTCCCGCAGCATCGCGTCGTCGCGGGTTTCCCGCACGATCGCGGGGATCGACTCACGACCGATCGCCTGCGCGGCACGCCACCGGCGTTCACCCATGACGAGCTCGTACCGGCCGTCGCTGATCTCACGGACGACGATCGGCTGCAGGAAGCCGACCTCCCGGATCGAGGTCTTGAGTTCGTCGAGCGCCTCCTCCTCGAAGACGTGACGAGGCTGCTTCGAGTTCGGCTCGATCGCCGTAACCGAGATCTCGGCGAAGCGTGCGCCCGGGACCGGAGCCAGGTCATCGGCCTTCTCCACGGCCGGCGGTGCGGCGGGAGTGGCGATGATATGCGCAGCGGGCTCGGCCGCAGGAGGCGGCGGGGACGGCGACGTGGACGCCGGAGCCTCTACGGCCGTGGCGGCCGGCGCAGGCGCAGTCGGGATCAGAGCGCCCAGGCCGCGGCCCAGGCCGCCCCGTGGACGGTTCTTCATGCGTTGCCTCCCGTATTGACGCCACGCATCGCGATCTCCAGGGCGGCCTCGAAGTAGCTGGTCGCGCCCCGTGAACCCGGATCGTAGGTCATCACGGACTGCCCGTAGCTAGGAGCCTCCGACACCCGCACGTTACGGGGGATGACGGCGTTCAGCACCTTGGTCCCGAAGTGGTTGCGCACGTCCTGCTCGACCGCGTCGGCCAGGCGCGTACGCCGGTCGTACATGGTCAGCAGGATCGTGGAGACATCCAGCGTCGGGTTGAGGTGCTGGCGTACCAGGTTGATGTTGTTGATCAGTTGGTTCAGGCCTTCCAGCGCGTAGTACTCGCACTGGATAGGAATCAGGACCTCCTGCGCGGCGCACAGCGCGTTGACCGTCAGCAGGCCAAGCGAGGGCGGGCAGTCGATGAAGACGTAGTCGAACTGCTCCGGGTGCGCCGCGATGGCCCGCGCCAGGCGGGACTCACGAGCGACGACCGAGACCAGCTCAATCTCCGCACCGGCCAGGTCGATCGTCGCCGGAACGCACCACAGGTTCGGGATGCCCTCAACCGGCTGGGCAACCTCGGACAGCGGCAGGTTGTCGATGAGGCAGTCGTAGACGTCAGGCACGCCGGCGTGGTGCGGCACGTTGAGCCCGGTCGACGCGTTGCCCTGAGGGTCAAGGTCGACGACGAGCACCCGGTTGCCGTGCAGCGCCAGCGCCACGGCAAGGTTCACCGTCGTGGTGGTCTTGCCTACGCCGCCCTTCTGGTTCGCGACGCAGAGCACCCTCGGGTGGTCCGGACGCGGCATCGTGATCTCGCCGCTCGGGTTGAGGATCTGCACAGCTCGCAACGCTTCCATGGCCAGGGGCGGATCGTCTTCATCCCGGCCCGGCGTTTCACGTGAAACGTGTTCGTCCGGGCTCAAAGGAGGCTCGACGGGGGACACAGGGGTCGAAATGGGGGAGGCGGGCGCGGGTGCCGCCGACACCGGGGAAGTCGCTGCCGCTGGACCCGATCGCGGTGCCGGGGCCGGTCGACGCGGCTCATCGACGGCAGGTTGCTGTGCCGGAGAGCCGTAGATCTGACCACCACCGGGGTAACTGCTGCTCATACGAGGCGACGGCACGCCCTGTTCACCGGTGTTGAATGCGCCACTATGACCGCCCACGCCCGCCCCAGACGCGCGATCGCTGTCGAGAGGTGACTTGGTTTCACGTGAAACACCGTACTCATGCACCGTTTTATCCCTGTTAGTGAGGAACGGGTCGGTCGGCGACACGTGCGTTCCGGCGGCAGAAGACCGGTCCACACTATCGACGCCCGGCCAGCCTACGGCCGTCGGGCGAGCCTCGCCATGGCCGACCGCCTGATGAGGCGAGAGCATCGTAGACACTTCCCCCTCGCCAGGCGACTCGATCACGTAGGCATCCGATGCCATCCTCGCCTCAGGGCCGACAACCTCACCTTCAGCGATCGCCGAATCGGGATTTTCAGAGCGAACCCCTACAGCGGTGGTTACCTCCGAAGTTGCGTGAGAACCCTCCGCTGCGCCGGCAACAACACCCTTTCCCGTACGCCGAAACGCCCGCGACAACCGCAGCAACGCGGCCTTCGCCCCTTCACGCGGAGCGGGAGCTGGAGTCGAACCCGAAGCCGGTTCCGGAGCGGCAGCTACTACCCGAGCCGGAGCTGGTGCCCGAGCCGGAGCCGGAGCTGAAGTCGGTGTCGGTGCTGAAGCTGAAGCCATCGACCCTGGAGCCGAAAGCGGATGAGCCGTGCGGTCCGTTGCGACGCCATAGTCATCAGCCCCCGACTCAACCGGAGCACGTTCGCCGCGGCCGTCAACCGCGACATGTGTCGGGGACGCGCTAGCCGATCCAAACGGAGCGCCGGCCCCTGACCTGGCGTCGCCAGCGGGACCACTATCCGCACCGCCCGCAACAGCAAAGCGGGCGGCAGCGCCGACCCCCGTAGAGGGATCGGAGCCAGAACCGGCCTCGAGCTCCGAAGGCGGCCGCCTCTCACCGACGGATCGAGCCGAGGAGTTCCCCTCAACGACCGGACGCCCACGCTTGCCGCGCTTCCCCTTATTGGCAACAGCTGGAGCTTCCCCAGCCCCGGACCTCCGCTCACCGCTGCCTCTCGACTCCGGGAGCGCCGGCCGCGCGCCGTCAGCTGCCACATCAGAAGACCGGGAACCAAGCGCAGTTCGAGCCTGACCACCGACCGGATCCGAGCGTCGCCCTCCACCCGCTTGGGCGCCCAGTCCACCAGCCGCCCCCGTCCGCGGCACGGACCGACCACGCTCCCCAGGCCGCCGCCCAGGCGGGTGCACAACCGGCGTGGCAGACCCGTCTGAGTCGGTCATCTGAAGGCGCGACGCGTCCCCAGGAGTGACCGGCAAATCGGGCGAGGCACCGCCCTGGTCGGGACGCCTTGTTCTTGCGTTCCGCTTTCGCGCGCCCCGCCTCGACATCTATCCCCTCCGCGGTCTCCCTCGCCCGGGAGCACGCTTGCCGGCCCGTGCGGCCGTATCGCGTCCCGGGCCGGCCGCCCGGGTGGACGGCCTCGGCCGTGTCAGCACGACGACCTCGAGCACTGTCGTGGGCGGGTCGATCAACCCCTCGCCACACAGCCGGAGCACCGGTTCGGAGCCGCCCAGGGCAGCTACCGCTTCGCGGTGCTCCGCCGCTTCCTCGGCGGCCGAGGCGCCCTTGAGCGCCAGGAGCCTGCCGCTGACCCGGGCCAGCGGCAGACACCAGCCGGCCAACCGGTCGAGCGGGGCGACCGCACGCGCTGTGACGACGTCGGCGCCGGCGGGGGGTCCGTCGACGACGTCCTCGGCGCGGCCCCGGACGACCGTGACGGTCGGTTCGAGGCCGAGGGCGGTCACCGCCTCCGACAGGAACGCGGTGCGTCGTGCCAGTGGTTCGACCAGGGTGATGCGTAGATCCGGTCGGGCCACTGCCAGCACGATACCGGGCAAACCGGCACCAGACCCCACGTCGACGACCGAAGCGCCGATAGGGATCATCTGCGACACCACGGCGCAATTGACCAGGTGTCGTTCCCAGATGCGCGGCGCCTCGCGCGGGCCGATGAGCCCCCGCACCACACCGTCGGTGACGAGCAGACGCGCGTAATCCACAGCCAGCCCGAATCGATCCCCGAAGACCGACGCCGCCACTTCCGCGATCTCGGCCGGCGGCTCAGAACCGTCCGTCGTTCGGGCATCCCCAGCGTCAGAAAGTGCAGACTCCGCCGACGGAGAACCGGACGCAGGAGAAGCAGGAGCGGCTGCAGCAGGAGAGCCAGGAGCGGGCGAGGCGGGAGCGGAGCGCGCCTTCCCCGGAAAGGCGATCGGGCGGCGTACAGGCCGACGGAAAGACTGCGGCCCGGGCGATTCCTCACCCGGGCCGGAGTCTCCCGCGCCGAAGCGTGGGTTGGTCATGTCAGTCCGCCACGCGCACCACGATGCGACGGTTGGGCTCGACACCCTCGGACTCGCTCTGCACGCCGCTGATCGCGTTGACCACGTCGTGCACGCACTTGCGCTCGAACGCCGACATCGGCTCGAGGCGTACGGGGTCGCCGTGCTCCTTGACCTTCTCGACCGCGTTGCGGGCGACCGCAGCCAGCTCCTTGCGCCGCGAGGCCCGGTAGCCACCGATGTCGAGCAGCAGGCGCGACGGCGAACCGGTCTGCCGGAAGATCGCCAGGCGGGTCAGCTCCTGCAGCGCCTCGAGCGTGGCGCCGCGCTGGCCGACCAGCGGCTGCAGCCGGCCGCCGACGACCTCGACCATGGGCCGGCCCGCCGACACGAGCTCGTCGATGTCGCCGTCGTAGTCGAGGATGTCGAGCAGACCCTCGATGTAGTCGGCGGCGATCTCGCTCTGGCGGAACAGGTCGCCGTCAGAAGCGACGCTCTCGGACGCCTTCGCCTCTTCGGGCGCGGACGCTGCCTCGGCGGAGACTGACGATTCGGGCGTGCTGGTGTCGGTCACGGTCTCATCTCCGTACTAATCGGGCCGGACCTGCGCGGTCCGCTGTTCCCTCAGCGCCGGGAGCGGTGTGCCGGGGCTGAGGGGAGGTATAGGTAAGGGGAGCGCTCGGGCGCCGCGGAATGCAGGACGCCCGAGCCGCGATCATCCCTTGGGTTTGCTCGCCGGTCGGCCGCCCCGCTTGGGATTCACCGGTTTGGCACCGGGCTTGGGGGCGAGCGCCTTGGTCTCCACGACCGGCTTCTCCGGCTCGGGGGCCGGCTTGTTGCGTCCGAACAGGCCACCGCTGCGGCCGGGCTGCACCGGGCTCTGCGGGGCCTTGCCGCCACCGGCGGGCTTCTTGACGGGCGGGCCGGACGGGCGCGCCGACGAGGACGAGCCGGTCTTGCCGGCCATCGGCGGCGGCGGGAACTTGCGGAGCACCCACTGCTGCTGGCCCAGGGTGAACAGGTTGTTCGTGACCCAGTAGATGATCACACCGATGGGGAAGAGGGCGCCGGAGATGAGCAGCGACGCCGGGATGCCGTAGAGCATCAGGCGCTGGATCATCTTCTGCTGCGGGTCCTCGGCCCAGCCGGTCTTGAGGATCATCTGGCGGCTGGTCAGGTACGTGGTCGCCATCATGATCAGCACCAGGATGCCGGCGATGATCTTGACCGTCGTGCCGTTGGCCTGGAGCGCGTTGAGCTCTTCGGCGGTGGAACCGAACTTGCCGGCGAGCGGCGCGGTGAACAGCGACGCGTGGGTGGCGCTCTCGAACTGCTCGACGGTCCACCCGTACAGGGTCTTGCCCTGGTTGTCGGGGTTGAGCCGGCGCAGCGTGTGGAAAAGGCCGAGGAAGACGGGGATCTGCAAGAACATCGGAAGGCAGCCCATGAGCGGGTTCGCCTTCTCCGTCTTGTAGAGCTCCATCATTTCTTTCTGGAGCGTCTCCCGGTCACCCTTGTGCTTCTCCTGCAGCTCCTTGACCTTGGGCTGCAGCGCCTGCATGGCCCGCTGGCTCTTGATCTGCTTGACGAAGACGGGGAAGAGGATGACCCGGACCGTCACCACGAGGAAGACGATCGCCAGGATCCAGGACCAGTTCGAGCCGATGAATCGGCCGTCGGGCACGCCGATGAAATCCCAGAGGGCATGCCAGCGCAGGAGGATCCACGAAATGGCGTAGTAGATCCAGTCGAGACTCAATTCAGGCTCCAGTCACATCGGCAGGACGGTGACGGATCGGGTCAGGTACCGGGTCGTACCCGCCAGGGTGGAAGGGGTGGCAGCGCAGGAGCCGCCAGACCGTCAGACCTGTCCCTTTTACAGCGCCGTGGCGCGCCAGCGCCTCTTGCGAGTACGCGCTGCACGAGGGATAGAACCGACAGCGAGCCGGCAGCACCGGGCTCACATAACGACGGTACGCGACCACCATCGCGGTCAGCACGCGGGCAAGCAGGCTCATCGAGGCCTCCGAGGCTTGCGTGCGGCCGCCACCGCGGACACCAGATCGTTGCCGAGAGTTGCGGATGAGGCGCCGGCCGAGGCCGGGAGGGCCCTGACGACCAGCATCGAGCCGTCGGGCAGCTCGCCGAGCACCGGACGCACCAGATGCCGCAGACGACGCTTGACCTCGTTGCGGATCACGGCATTGCCGACGGCTTTGGATACGACGAAGCCGGCGCGCGCCGTAGTGGCTTGCACCGGCTCCTCGAGAAGCAGATGAACGACAACCGTGCCCCGGCCGACTCGGCGACCACCGCGAATAGCTGCGGCGAAGTCGGCACTACGCCGCAGTCGCTGAGCCGCGGCCAGCACGACTACCTGGGCATTCCGGCCCGACAGCAGTCGGCTCAGGCCGACAGCTTGTCGCGGCCCTTGGTGCGGCGAGCCGACAGGATCGCGCGACCGGCACGGGTGCGCATGCGCAGCCGGAAGCCGTGGGTCTTGGCACGCCGGCGGTTGTTCGGCTGGTAGGTGCGCTTGCTCACGTCAAAACTCCGTCTTCGTACAACATCCAGGGGGCATCAAAGCTGCAAGACGCCACTTTAGCAGAACGCGGCGGAGCAACCGCTCGACCCTACGCAGGGCGACCACGCCGGTCAACAATAGCCTGCCCGGCGAGCCGTCACGTCTTTCTACACAGGTAGTGAATCTTTTCCCGTGGTCGGACGCCTATCGGTCGATGGCAGAGTTGATGGTTCGACGAGATCGCTGTTAGCGTGCCCGTTTGCTGGTCATCAGCACTGCACGCATACCACGACCAGTCGGCCAAAACCAGACAAGCAGGTAAATCGTTCGCCTCGGTGAACCTCGGGAAATCTCGGTGGGGTCCGCACCTCGGTGTGGCCGTGACGAGGCCCGAGGCAGGCGGTGAGCCTGTTCAGCCGCGCCGTTTCAGGCTCCGGAACGTCTGCCGACCATCCGGCCGGGGAGCGCCCGTCAAGCGGTGCACAGGTTGTGGATAACCTGTGGACAGCCGGTGGCGCCAAGCGTCTTCACCACGTTAAATGTGGTGCTGGGTTGGGGGAGCTGTCGAACGCCGGGAGGGCGCCGACGGGCAAGGCGATGAGCCGGACAAGGTCCACCGGGGGTCGGTGGCGATGGGGGTGGCGCGGCGGTGGCCGATCAGGTCGACCTGGGCGGTGTGTGGAAGGCGACGCTGGATGAACTGGCCGACGAGATCGCGTCGCGCCAGCAGCGGGCTTATCTGCAGCTGACGAAGCTCCGCGCCATAGTCGAGGACACCGCGCTGCTGGCCGTGCCCGACGCTTTCACCCGCGACGTGATCGAGTCGCGCCTGCGCCCGGCGATCACCGAGGCGCTGAGCCGCCGGCTGAACCGCCCGATCCAGGTCGCGGTCACGGTCAAGCCCCCCGAAGACGGCACCGGTCTGCCCGGCACGGTCTACGGCACCCCGGTCGAGCCCCCGTCCGAGGAGGCCGGCGAGCCGCAGCCCCGGCACTACGCGGAGGCGCCCCGCCAGCCCGAACCGCCGTCCTACGACTCTTTCCCGCCCGGCTCGGCGCAGCGCCCCGCCGCGTACCCCCGTGGGGTTCCGGCGGCCCGCGGTGGTCAGGAGGCGCTCTTCGGCGACCCGATGCCCCCGCAGCAGGCACCGATGACCCGCGGCGGCGCTCCAGTGGCGCATGTCACTGAAAAGACTGAATCCAACGATCCGCCCGTGCACTGGATGGCGTCCGATCCGTCCCAGTTGCGCGACAACGGACGCCGGCCCGACGAACACCAGCAGTCCTACGGCGGCGGCAACGACCCCCGCGACGACACGCTGCAGATGCGCGGCGGCGACAACGGCCCCGGTCGCGACAACCGCGACATCCGCCCGTCGAGCAACCCGCGCGGCACCAACGACGGCAACCGGCTCAACCCGAAATACATGTTCGAGACGTTCGTCATCGGCTCGTCCAACCGCTTCGCGCACGCCGCCGCCGTCGCCGTCGCCGAGTCGCCCGCCAAGGCGTACAACCCGCTCTTCATTTATGGCAGCTCCGGTCTGGGCAAGACCCACCTGCTGCACGCGATCGGTCACTACGCGACGACGCTCGGCCATGCCCGGAGTGTCCGCTATGTGTCCACCGAGGAATTCACCAACGACTTCATCAACAGCCTGCGCGACGACAAGACCCAGGCCTTCCAGCGGCGCTACCGCGACGTCGACATCCTGCTGATCGACGACATCCAGTTCCTGGAGAACCGCGAGCGGACGCAGGAGGAGTTCTTCCACACGTTCAACACGCTGCACAACGCGAACAAGCAGATCGTCATCAGCTCCGACCGTTCGCCGCGCCAGCTGGCCACGCTGGAAGACCGCATGCGCACCCGCTTCGAGTGGGGCCTGCTGGCCGACATCCAGCCGCCCGACCTCGAGACGCGTATCGCGATCCTGCAGAAGAAGGCCGCCCAGGAGCGCATGTACGCGCCCGACGACGTCCTCGAGTTCATCGCCTCGCGCGTCTCCAACTCGATCCGCGAGCTCGAAGGCGCCCTCATCCGGGTCACCGCGTTCGCCAGCCTGACCCGCTCCCCGGTCCAGCTCTCGCTGGCCGAAGAAGTCCTGCGCGACTTCATGCCCGACGGCGCCGGCCCCGAGATCACTGCCGACCAGATCATGGTCTCCACGGCCGACTATTTCGGCGTCAGCCTGGAGGACCTGCGCGGTCACTCCCGCTCCCGGGTGCTCGTCAACGCACGCCAGGTCGCCATGTATCTCTGCCGCGAACTGACGGAACTCTCCCTCCCACGAATCGGCCAGGCCTTCGGCGGCCGCGACCACACCACGGTCATGCACGCCGACCGCAAGATCCGCCAGCACATGGCCGAGCGGCGGTCGCTCTACAACCAGATCGCCGAGCTGACCAACCGCATCAAACAGAACACCTAAACCTTTTTCCAGTACGCGGGTGCGCAGCTGAACAACCGCACCAATGACGTCCCCGCCGCTGGGAACCGGGCCGTAGAGATCAAGGCCGCTTCCCGCTTCCGGCGGCCCGGCCCCACAGCCGCGGCCGGCTCCCGCACGGCCCCGGCCCCACCCGAGCCGGTGCACATGGTCGTTCCGGTCATCCACAGACCGTCCCATGTGCACCGACGCAGGTCATGAGCCTGTGGACTGTGGACGATCCCGCCGAACCAGCAGTTCAGGGTCGCTGAACCGCACCCGGCACATCGGCGTCGACCAGCCGTACGGTCCCCTACCCATCCCCGCACCGATGTGAGTACTCACTTACAAACGCATGTAACGGCCGCGGAGTCGAACGCGGCCCTATTGCGACATCGATCGGCCGCCTCAACAAACGATGTGAGTACTCACTTACAAGAAGGATGAGCAGGACGGGCGGGCGAGCGAGCAGGGCGAGCAGGCAGAGCGGGCGGCCGGGCAGGGCGGCCGGGCAGGGCGGCCGGGCAGGGCGGGGGGCGAGCAATGCCGGCGAGCAAGGCCAGCGGGCGAGCAAGGCCGGCGGGCGAGCAGAGCGGGCCAGCGAGCAAGGCGGGCGGGCAAGGCCGGCGGGCGAGCAGGGCGAGCCAGCGAGCAAGGCGGGCAGCCGGCGCAAAAGTCATCCGGGGTCACGCCCGCGACGGTTGTGCACAGCGCCCCGTGTTGATGCCGGGGCGTCGCGTCCACGGCTTGCTATGGCGGGTTGTGCACAGCCGCCTCGTGCCGATATTTGGGGCGTCGCGTCCGGGCGGCCCAGCTGGTGGCCCTGTGGGCATCCACGGCTTGCCACGGCGGATTGCGCACAGACTCCTCGTGCTGGTGCGGTGGCGTCGCGTCCGGGCGGCCCAGCTGGTGACCCTGTGGGCGTCCACGGCTTGCCACGGCGGATTTGTGCACAGCCGCCTCGTGTTGATGTAAGGGCGTCGCGTTCACGGCTTGCCGCGGCGGGTTGTGCACAGCCGAGATTTCGCTGACTTCGATGCTTTGCCAACGGGCCTCCAGGGCTGTGCATAACTCCGAACGTCGAGGATGAGCACGCTGTCTTCGCTGGTTAGGGAGTTATGCACAGGGTTGCCGCCGGTGGAGTTGGCGCCTGTGGGGACGGCTGCTGGGGCTGTGTGCGGCCGGGAGGAGGACGGCGGGGGAGCTGTTGTCCACAGCGTGGTCGGCGGTCGTAGCCGTGCCGGGTGATCGCTCAACGCGGGCGGTGGAGCAGACCTGCGGGCTGGGGGTTTCGCTCGACGTGACGGGGCCTGGACGGAGCGTTGTCCCCAGGGGGCAGGCGGTTATCCACAGGGTTGTCCGTCGCCCGTAAGGGGTAATTCTCCGCATTCCTCAGTATTTGTCCACAGGCTGTGGAAGACGAGGGCACGTGGCGGCGGGAGTTCTCCACAGGGGTTGGTGGTCGATGGCTTCGACGGAACGGCCGGACGGGGCTTGGGCACCGCGGAACTCGACTCATCCCCAACCCCGGTTTGTCAACGCCGGGACGGGACCGTTTCGTGCCAACGTTGTCCACACCAATCCACAGGCGTTCACAGGGGTTTATCCCCAGCGGTGGATAACGAGTTGGCCCGCTGCCCACAGATGTGGACAACTCCTGGGGAAATCGATGTGGACAAACACAGAGAGTCACCCGGGTTTCCACCGCCTGTGGAAACGTGTGGATTTCCTGTTGAAGAAACTGGGGACGACGGGCCGATGGCGTACCGACGTTGTCCACAGACCTGGGTACAAAACCCGTGGATATCCGGTGGATAGCCGGTGGACAACGGTGGACAACCGGCCGGCGGCTCTCCGACTGTGGACGCAGGCCGGGGTTTGTACCCTGGTTTCCCACATGTGAATCACCGGTGGATAACCCTGTGACCTGCGGAAACTTGAGTTCTCCACACTATGCACAGGACCGATGAAGACGACTAGTTATCTCTCTAAGACAACAAAAAGCAATCAACGGCGTTGTGGAACTTGTGGATTGTTGGCTGACGGCTCGCCGGGAGACCAGCTCCTCAAAACCTCACCGAGGCCCGGAGGTCCTCGAGCCAGGAGGACAGCGAACGGCCGAAGCAGGGAACAGCGGACAGCTGAGAACGGGGAGCGGCCGAGAGCTGGGGCAGATGCGGCTGACGGAAGACGGACACCGGCTGAGCGACACGGTCGGCGTACGGAAACATCGGGCACCACGCCTGGCACACCCCGGAGCCACCGGGGCGGGTCGGCAGCGGTCACCATGGTGGACGACACTGATTAGGCCCTGATCGGCTCGACGAATAAGGTTCGTGGGGGTCGACGACGCCCCCGACAGGAAGCGACGCGGAGGACAGCATGAAGTTCCGGGTGGAGCGAGACGCACTCGCCGACGCCGTGGCGTGGACGGCGAAGAGCCTGCCCAGCCGGCCGTCGGTGCCGGTGCTCGCCGGCGTCATGCTGCGCGTCACCGACAGCCGGCTCCAGGTCTCCGGCTTCGACTACGAGGTTTCCAGCCAGGTCACGGTGGATGTGCAGGCCGACGCCGACGGCGCCGCGCTCGTCTCCGGCCGGCTCCTCGCCGAGATCACCAAGGCGCTGCCGGCCAAGCCGGTCGACATCGCCGCCGTCGGGGCGCATCTCGAGCTGGTCTGCGGCAGCGCCCGCTTCACCCTGCCGACGATGCCCGTCGAGGATTACCCGAGCCTGCCCGAGATGCCGTCGAGCGCCGGCACAGTCGACGCGGCCGCCTTCGCCGCCGCCGTGGCTCAGGTGGCCATCGCCGCCGGTCGTGACGAGACGCTGCCGATGATGACCGGCGTGCGGATCGAGCTCAACGGGTCGAGCATGGCCATGCTGGCCACCGACCGCTACCGCCTGGCCATGCGCGAGATGGAGTGGGACCCGGACGACTCCGAGATCAGCCTCAACGCGCTCGTCCCGGCCAAGACGCTGAACGACACCGCGAAGACGCTGGGCCCGCTCGGCGGCTCGGTCGTGCTGGCGCTGGCTCAGGGCAACGCGGGCGAGGGCATGATCGGTTTCGCCGGCGGCACCCGCCGCACGACGAGCCGGCTGCTCGACGGGGCCAACTACCCGCCGGTCCGTTCGCTCTTCCCGGCCAGCAGCAACGCGCAGGCCCAGATCGGGGTGGCCGCGCTCGTCGAGGTCGTCCGTCGTGTCGCGCTGGTCGCCGAGCGCACCACCCCGGTGCTGCTGAGCTTCAGTGAGGACGGTCTGGTCGTCGAGGCCGGCGGGACGGAAGAGGCGCGGGCCAGCGAGGCCATGGAGGCCACGTTCACCGGCGAGCCGCTGACCATCGGTTTCAACCCGCAATACCTGATCGACGGCCTGCAGAACCTGGGCGCGCCCAACGCGATCTTCTCGTTCGTCGACGCATTCAAGCCCGCTGTGATCTCCCCCGCATCCGAAAACGGCGAAATCGTGCCCGGTTACCGCTATCTGATCATGCCGATCCGGGTAACCCGCTGATACTGAAGGTTGTTCAGGCGATCGGCCGCAGGTCACCGGTTCGGTGTCCGCAGCCCTGAATAATCTTCACCGGGCACGACAGCAACGCTCATCTAGGGGGACACCATGCAGCTCGGCCTCATCGGTCTCGGCCGAATGGGTGGGAACATGCGCGACCGGATCCGCGCAGCCGGACACGAGGTGGTCGGCTACGACCACCACCCGGAGAACAGCGACGTGGCCAACCTGGCCGAACTGGTCTCGAAGCTCACCGCGCCGCGGGCCATCTGGACCATGGTCCCGGCCGGCAAGATCACCGAAGGCGCCATCACCGAGCTCGCCGGGCTGCTCGAGCCGGGCGACATCATCATCGACGGTGGCAACTCCAAGTTCACCGACGACGCCCCGCGGGCCGAGCGCCTCAAGCCCAAGGGCATCCACTACCTCGACGTCGGCGTCTCCGGCGGCATCTGGGGCAAGGACAACGGGTACGCGCTGATGGTCGGCGGCGACGCCGAGATCGTGGCCAAGGTCCAGCCGATCTTCGACGCGCTCAAGCCGGCCGGCGATTTCGGCTTCGCGCACGCCGGCACGCACGGCGCCGGGCACTACGCCAAGATGATTCACAACGGCATCGAGTACGGGATGATGCAGGCGTACGGCGAGGGTTACGAGATCCTCATCGCGTCCGAGCTGGTCCACAACGTGCCCGCCGTGATCAAGAGCTGGCGCGAGGGCTCGGTCGTCAAGTCCTGGCTGCTCGACCTGCTCGACCGGGCGCTCGACGAGGACCCGACGCTCTCCAACCTCAAGGGCTACGTCGACGACACCGGCGAGGGCCGCTGGACCGTCGACGAGGCCATCCGCCTCGCCGTGCCCGCCCACGTCCTGGCCGCCTCGATCTTCACCCGGTTCGAGTCCCGGCAGGACGACTCGCCCGCGATGAAGGCCGTGGCGGCGCTGCGTCAGCAGTTCGGCGGCCACGCCGTCAAGCGCTGAGGCCCACGTGTACGTACGCCGGGTCGAGCTGACCGACTTCCGTTCCTACGAGCGAGTGGCGGTCGATCTCGAACCCGGCGTGTCCGTGCTGGTCGGCCAGAACGGCATGGGCAAGACCAACCTGATCGAAGCGCTGGGCTATGTGGCCACTCTGGACAGTCACCGGGTGGCCACCGACGCTCCCCTCGTACGGGCCGGCGCGGCCTCGGCCGTGATCCGGTGCGCGATCGTCCACGAGGGACGTGAGCTGCTGGTCGAGCTGGAGATCGTGCCCGGCAAGGCGAACCGGGCCCGGCTCAACCGCTCGCCGGTGCGGCGCCCGCGCGAGGTGCTGGGCGCCCTGCGCATGGTGCTTTTCGCCCCGGAGGACCTCGAGCTCGTACGGGGTGATCCGTCCGAACGGCGTCGCTACCTCGACGATCTCCTCGTCGCCCGGCAGCCCCGCTTCGCCGGGGTGCGCTCCGACTATGACCGCGTCGTCAAGCAGCGCAACGCCCTGCTGCGTACGGCGTATCTGACCCGCAAGGTCGGCGGGAACCGCGGCCAGGATCTCTCCACCCTCGCGGTCTGGGATCAGCATCTCGCCCATCACGGCGCCGAGCTGCTGGCCGGTCGGCTCGAGCTGGCCGCGGCGCTCGGGCCGCATCTGACCAAGGCGTACGACGCGGTCGCGGCCGGTCGCACGTCCGCCGCCATCGCGTACGCGTCCCGGCTCGGCGACGGGCTCACCGCCGACCGCCCGGCCCTCGAGCAGGCGCTGCTCGACTCGCTGCAGGAACGGCGCCCGGCCGAGATCGAGCGCGGCACCACCCTGGTCGGCCCGCACCGTGACGACATGACCCTCAACCTGGGCGACCTGCCGGCCAAGGGCTATGCGAGCCACGGCGAGTCCTGGTCGTTCGCGCTGGCCCTGCGCCTGGCCGCGTACGACCTGCTGCGCTCGGACGGCATCGAGCCGGTGCTGGTGCTCGACGACGTGTTCGCCGAGCTCGACGGTGGCCGCCGCGACCGGCTCGCCGCGCTCGTCTCCGACGCCGCCCAGCTGCTGGTGACGTGTGCCGTGCCCGAGGACGTGCCGGACGCCCTGCGCGGCGCCCGCTTCGACGTGACGACAGGAGCGGTGTCCCGTGCCTAGCGAGAACGACCGGGAGCGGCACGACGAGCTGGTTCGCGAGCGCCATCAGGGCCTGGCCCGCGAGCGCAACGCCGACCTGTCCCGCGGCCTGCGCGACGACCTCGTCCGCGAGCAGCGTCCGCCCCGGGCCCGCGGCGACCGCCCCGACGCCCCATCCACAGCCGAACGGTTTTATCCACAGGCCGACCCCGACGGTGTGGCCCGGCAGGAGCTGGGCGCGGCCGACGAGGGCTGGTACGCGGCGGAGGGTGCCCGAGATCGCGATGAGCGGCCCGCAGCGGCCCCCGGCGGAGTCGACCATGGTCCCGGCGGGGGCGAGGGCGCCTCGGAGCCTCAGGGCGGCGCTGAGGGCGGTTCCGGGCCGCAACTGGCCCGCGCCGTGCTCGACGCCGCCCTCGCCAAGCGCCGGGAGGCCGCGCGCAACCCCCGGCGACGCTCCGGCGGCTCGGGTGAGGGCTCGGGCCGGCGGCTGCGCGGCTATTCAGGTCCCGGGCCCGACCCGCGCGACCCGGCGCTCTTCGGTGACGTGCTGCAACGCCTGATGAAGGCCCGCGGCTGGGAGCGCCCGAAGGCCGAGGCCACGGTGTTCGGCGCCTGGGAGAAGGTCGTCGGGCCCGACATCGCCCAGCACAGCCGCCCGGTGAAGCTCGACGCCGGCGTGCTGACGGTCGAGGCCGAGTCGACCGCCTGGGCCACCCAGCTGCGTCTGCTCGCCGCCAAACTGCTGCGCAGCATCGCCGCCGAGGTCGGCCACAACGTCGTCACCAAGCTCAACATCCACGGCCCGGCCGCCCCCTCGTGGAGTAAGGGTCCCCGCCGTGTCCAGGGCCGTGGCCCGCGCGACACCTACGGCTGATAGACCCGCTCGATCGGCAGCGCCGGGTTGGTCGCCGCGGGTTCGGCCAGACCAGGGTCGTCGAGCAGGGTGAGAATCCGCGCCACCGGCAGCCGCGGGCAAGAGGCCATGGCTTCCCGTACGCCCGGGTCCGGATCGCCGAGCAGCCGGTCGACCACCTGGGGATCGGCCTGTGGATCGCGCGCCACCAGCCGCCTGACCCGCGGGTCCTTGTCGCCGGCGAAGCGCGCCAGCCCGTCGACCGGAAATCGCGGATGGGACTCGAGCCGGCCGCGGCCGCAGCCGGTGTGCTCGAGGAAGCTGCGCAGCACCAGTTCGGGCGGCGCGGCCGGGTTGTGGATGGCGGTGAGCACGCGTACGCCCAGATCGGGGTCCGCACTCGCCGGTGGCAGCTCGGGATGGCGGGCCGCGCGCCGGCGCAGCAGCGGGTTCACCGACCGGGCCCAGCGCCGGGCGTCCTCCAGGGGCGGCGGCCGGTTGTCGCCGTGCGGTTCGTGGCATCGCGCCGACGTCCCGTAGTGCTCGTCGCCCGGCATCGTCGTGACGTCGATGTCGATGCCGGCCCGCTGCGCCTCGGTCAGGCCCGGATGAACCGACACCGCCGTACGCACCCCCGCGTCGGCGTCGGCGGCCAGCCGCAGCAACTGGCCCTCGGTGAGATCGGCCCGCCCGGCGAGGCGCTGGCGGACCCGGGCCGACGGGTGCCGCATCAGCTCCTCGACCACGTCGGGCGGCGTCGTCGGGTTGGGCCCGACGAAGTAGAGCGCCTGCTCGTCGCCGAGCACCTGGTCGATCAGGGCGCGTGACAGCGGCTGCTGCAGCACCCACCAGAATCCGTGGGAGTGGGTCGACGGCAGGTCGGCCGGCTCCCGGAGCCGCGCGTTCTCGGCGATCCGGTGCTCGGCGGCCAGCCGGACCTCGGTCACGGGATCGGCGGCCAGTCTCGGCAGGTGCTCGCGTACGTGGACGGCGTGCAGCCGGATCCGCGGATCGGGGTGGGACGTGGCCACGGCGTACAGCCGCGGGTCGTACCCGACCGCGAACTCCAGCTCGCCGATGATCTCCTGCTGCGTCATCAGGTCCTCGGGCCGGGGGTCGGCGGCGTCGGTCAGCAGACGGGCCAGGTCGTCCTCGGTGAGCCGCATCCGCGCGGCCACCCGTATCCGCACGCGCCAGCTCGGCGTGGCGAGCAACCGGCGTTGAAGATCGGGGTCGGTGCCCGGGTGCTCGGCCAGCACGCCGACCAGCCGGCCGGCCAGCAGCGCCTCCTGGAGCGGCCGGGGCAGGTGGGCCCGGTGCGGCAGGGCCTGGCGGAGCGCCTCCGGGGCCCTGGCCAGCAGGCTGAGCAGGACGTCAACCGACGCGGCGGGGTTGCGGCCCAGGCCGCGCAGGACCGGTTCGGGGTTTCTGAGCGCCACCATTTACGCAGGCCGCCCGGGTGGGTTTCGCGTTCTGGACGCGCCAGCGGCCAGCGAAGCCCGCCCGGGTCCCCGCGGGAGCGACGGTCCGTACCCACCACCCCGCTGGGACATCTGGCTCTTGATGTGGCTCTTAATAGTCGGCAAAGACCGCATACCCTCGCTCGGCGCAGCGGCGGTAGAAACCGGCCAGGATGGCCAGCTCGGAGCGGGCGAAACTCCAGTGCGGGGCGTTGCCGGCGTCGTCGCGCAGCGCGGACAGGCGCTGGTCGAGCCACCGCAGCTGCTGCTCGGCGAGCCGGCCGGCGGCGACCGCGTCCCGCATGACCTGGGCCACCGTGTCAAAGGTGACCAGGTCGCCGTGGGGCTCGTGGCCCTCGACGAAGCGCTCGAGGCCGCCGGCGATCCAGGCGCAGCCGTCGGGGTCGATCACCGGATCCTCGTCCTCGGCCGCGGCGTCGGTGGCATAGAGGACGCCGTCGAGACCCAGGAGCAGATCAACCAATTCCGTGTACGCCGTGGCGCGCACCGTGCCGGTCTTGGCGATGTGCAGCGCCAGGGCTCCCGTGGGCGCGGCGATCTCGGGCGCGTCGGCGATCGCCCCGAAGTCGACGAACTCGGCGGGAGCCACCGGGTCGTAGTACTGATTCGTCCGCGGCCAGTGCACCGCGACGTTGTCCAGCCCCTTGTCGTGCGCCATGTGGGGGCCACCCCTCCTCGACCTGCGTCGCGGCTTTCCGGCCACTACCGGCCCGCGCGGGCAGAGGTTACGACACAAACCCCCGCCGTTGGGAGGCAGTGTCGCAGTGCGTGGCGGCGACCCGCGGAAGGCGCGCCCCAACGGTCGGCCGCCGGATCACTTGCCGTTGCGCGAGGTCCCCGTTCCGTGTAGGGGGAGACTCGGGAGCGGCCCTCGACGCGTCTGCGGCAATCTCAGGCACCCGGAAGGGGTGCCGCACCCTCACGAACTCGACTCGGCGGAGTAGAATCGATGGAGACCGGGAAAACCTCTGCGTGATGGTCACGGTTCAGTCCCGTCCGGGACTAAACGGACTGGTGCCGTCACGCTACGCGGTTTTTCCAGCCGATCACGATCCGCGGGCCTGCCGCGGCGACCGGCGTGCACGGTTCCACCGGTGGTCCGCTCGCTCCTCCCCGCGGGTTGTCGCCTGTGGCTCACCCTGCCTGCCGCCGCCCGCCGCGCGCCCGCTTACCCCGTGCGGGGCTCGTCAGGGCCCTGTCGCGAGAAAGTGGCCGAGGGTGGCAGAGAACAAGGAATACGGTGCCGATTCGATCACCGTGCTGGAGGGCCTGGAGGCGGTTCGCAAGCGTCCGGGCATGTACATCGGCTCCACCGGCGAACGCGGTCTGCACCACCTCGTCTGGGAGGTCGTCGACAACGCGGTCGACGAGGCGCTGGCCGGCTACTGCGACACCATCGACGTGATTCTGCTGGCCGACGGCGGTGTCTCGGTCACCGACAACGGCCGCGGCTTCCCGGTCGACCTGCACCCCAAGCTCAAGAAGCCCGGCGTCGAGGTCGCGCTGACCGTGCTGCACGCCGGCGGCAAGTTCGACGGCAAGGCGTACGCGGTCTCCGGTGGCCTGCACGGCGTCGGCGTGTCGGTCGTGAACGCGCTCTCCACCCGGATGGCGGTCGAGATCCACAAGTCGGGCTTCGTCTGGCGGCAGAAGTACGACGCCTCCAAGCCCGGCCCGCTGGAGAAGGGCGAGACCACCGACGGCACCGGCTCGACGGTGCAGTTCTGGCCCGACGCGACGGTCTTCGAGACGGTCGAGTTCGACTGGCAGACGATCTACCGCCGCCTGCAGGAGATGGCCTTCCTCAACCGGGGACTGACCATCAACCTCACCGACGAGCGGGCCGAGTCGGCCGACGACAGCGGCGAGCCGCGCAAGGTCACTTTCATGTACGCGGGGGGCATCGCCGACTTCGTGCGCCACCTCAACGCGACCAAGAGCCCGATCCACAAGACGGTGGTCGAGTTCCAGGCCGAGGACAACGAGGCCCGCATGGCGGTCGAGATCGCGATGCAGTGGAACGAGTCGTACGGCGAGTCGGTCTACACCTTCGCCAACCGCATCAACACGCACGAGGGTGGCACCCACGAGGAGGGCTTCCGGGCCGCGCTGACCGGTGTCGTCAACCGGTACGGCAAGGACAAGAAGCTGCTCAAGGGCGATCAGAACCTCTCGGGCGAGGACATCCGCGAGGGCCTGGCCGCGATCATCTCGGTGACGCTGGCCAACCCGCAGTTCGAGGGCCAGACCAAGACGAAGCTCGGCAACACCGACATGAAGAGCTTCGTGCAGAAGGTCGCCAACGAGCAGCTGGCCGACTGGTTCGACCGCAACCCGGCCGAGGCCAAGCAGATCATCACCAAGGCCGACCAGGCGGCCCGGGCCCGCATCGCCGCCCAGCAGGCCCGCAAGCTGGCCCGGCGCAAGTCGCTGCTCGAGTCGGGCTCGATGCCGGGCAAGCTGGCCGACTGCCAGTCGACCGACCCGCGCGAGTCGGAGCTGTTCATCGTCGAGGGTGACTCGGCCGGCGGCTCGGCCAAGCAGGGCCGCAACAGCCGGATCCAGGCCATCCTGCCGATCCGCGGCAAGATCCTGAACGTGGAGAAGGCCCGGATCGACCGGGTGCTGAAGAACAACGAGGTCCAGGCGCTGATCACCGCCATGGGCACCGGCATCCACGAGGACTTCGACGTCAGCAAGCTGCGCTATCACAAGATCGTGCTGATGGCCGACGCCGACGTCGACGGCCAGCACATCCAGACGCTGCTGCTGACCCTGCTGTTCCGCTTCATGCGGCCGCTGGTCGAGCTGGGCCACGTCTATCTGGCCGCCCCGCCGCTTTACAAGATCAAGTGGAACAAGCGCGGCGACGACGCGCAGTACGCCTACTCCGACCGTGAGCGTGACGGCCTGATCGCCCTGCGTCAGCAGAAGAAGGCGAACGCCAAGCCGGACGACATCCAGCGGTTCAAGGGTCTCGGCGAGATGAACTTCCACGAGCTGTGGGACACCACGATGGACCCGGCCACCCGGACGCTACGCCAGGTGACGCTCGACGACGCCGCGGTGGCCGACGAGCTCTTCAGCGTGCTGATGGGTGAGGACGTCGAGGCGAGGCGCTCGTTCATCCAGCGCAACGCCAAGGACGTGCGGTTCCTCGACATCTAGATGGCCGCCCGGGGGGCGCTGTATCCACAGCGTCCCCCGGCTTTCCACAACGTTATCCACAGCAGGATGCGTAGTTTCGCCGTACATGTCTGGTTTTACCTTGAGTAAGGGTTAACAGTGACTGACACTCCCGAAGCGCCCGACGGCGACGAGGCCCCGGACACCGGCGGCGTGGCCCAGCGGGTCGAGCCCGTCGGCCTCGAGGTCGAGATGCAGCGCTCCTACCTCGACTACGCGATGAGCGTAATCGTGGGCCGCGCGCTGCCCGACGTCCGCGACGGCCTCAAGCCCGTACACCGCAAGATCCTCTACGCGATGTACGACTCGGGCTTCCGGCCCGACCGCGGCTACGTCAAGTGCGCCCGCGTCGTCGGCGACGTGATGGGCAACTACCACCCCCACGGCGACTCGTCGATCTACGACGCCCTGGTGCGCATGGGCCAGCCGTGGTCGCTGCGCTACCCGCTGATCGACGGCAACGGCAACTTCGGCTCGCCGGGTAACGACCCGCCGGCGGCCATGCGCTACACCGAGTCGAAGCTCTCGCCGCTCGCCATGGAGATGCTGCGGGACATCGACGAGGACACCGTCGACATGCAGGACAACTACGACGGGCGTACGCAGGAGCCGACGATCCTGCCCGCCCGCTTCCCGAACCTGCTGGTCAACGGCTCCGAGGGCATCGCGGTCGGCATGGCCACCAAGATCCCGCCGCACAACCTGCGCGAGATCGCCGGCGCCGTGCAGTGGGTGCTCGACCACCCCGAGGCCGACGAGCCGGAGACGCTCGAGGCGCTGCTCGAGATCGTCCAGGGCCCCGACTTCCCGACGTACGGCCTGATCGTGGGCCGGCAGGCGATCCAGGACGCGTACCGCACCGGGCGCGGCTCGATCCGCATGCGCGCGGTCGTCGAGGTCGAGGAGGACCCGCGCGGCCGGCCCCAACTGGTCGTCACCGAGCTGCCGTACCAGGTCAACCCGGACAATCTGGCCGAGCGCGTGGCCGAGCTGGTCAAGGAGGGCAAGCTCACCGGCATCGCCGACATCCGGGACGAGTCCTCCGGGCGTACGGGAATGCGGTTGATCCTCGTCCTCAAGCGGGACGCGGTCGCCAAGGTGGTGCTCAACAACCTTTACAAGCACACCCAGCTGCAGGAGACGTTCGGCGCGAACATGCTGGCGCTGGTCGACGGCGTGCCCCGCACGCTCAACCTGGCCCAGTTCATCCGCTACTACGTCGACCACCAGATCGAGGTCATCCGCAGGCGTACGGCATATCGCCTGCGCAAGGCCGAGGAACGCGCCCACATCCTGCGCGGCCTGGTCAAGGCGCTCGACATGCTCGACGAGGTCATCGCCCTGATCCGGCGCTCGCCCACGGTCGAGGAATCCCGCCAGGGCCTGATGCAGCTGCTCGACGTCGACGAGGTGCAGGCCACCGCGATCCTCGACATGCAGCTGCGCCGGCTGGCCGCCCTCGAGCGTCAGCGCATCATCGACGAGCTCGCCAAGATCGAGATCGAGATCGCCGACCTCAAGGACATCCTGGCCAAGCCGGAACGGCAGCGAGCGATCGTCTCCGAGGAGCTCGGCGAGATCGTGCAGAAGTACGGCGACGAGCGTCGTACGCAAATCATCCCGTTCGATGGCGAGGTCTCGATGGAGGACCTCATCACGCGCGAGGATGTTGTGGTGACGATCACACGTACGGGATATGCGAAGCGTACGAAGGTCGATCTGTACCGCTCGCAGAAGCGCGGCGGCAAGGGTGTCAGCGGCGCCACGCTGCGGCAGGACGACATCGTGTCGCACTTCTTCGTGATCTCGACCCACGACTGGATCCTGTTCTTCACGAACAAGGGCCGGGTCTATCGGGCCAAGACGTACGAGCTGCCCGAGGCGGCCCGCGTGGCCAAGGGACAGCACGTCGCGAACCTGCTCGCGTTCCAGCCCGACGAGCACATCGCCCAGGTCATCCAGATCCCGAATTACCAGGTCGCGCCGTACCTTGTGCTCGCCACCAAGAATGGTCTCGTGAAGAAGACCCGGCTCGAGGAATTTGACTCCAACCGCAGCGGTGGCATCATCGCCATCAACCTGCGGGAGGACGACGAGTTGGTGGGCGCGACCCTGGCGGCGCCGGAGAACGATCTCCTGCTCGTCTCCAAGAACGCACAGGCGATCCGGTTCAACGCAACCGACGATGCGCTGCGTCCTATGGGTAGGGCCACCTCGGGCGTCATCGGCATGCGCTTCAGCGGCAGCGACGAGCTCCTGGCCATGGAAGTGGTGCGGGAGGGCTTGGATGTGTTGGTCGCCACCGATGGTGGGTATGCGAAACGGACACCGATCGAGGAGTATCCCGTGCAGGGCCGGGGCGGCAAGGGCGTCCTCACCGCGAAGATCACGGAACGTCGTGGTGGACTGGTGGGGGCACTCGTGATCGACCCGGAGGATGAACTATTTGCCATCACCAGCAATGGTGGTGTCATCCGGACTCCCGTGAAGCCTGTACGGCGCACGCGGGATCGGAACACAATGGGGGTCAAGCTGATGGACCTCCCAGAAGGTGTAACCATCGTGGCGCTTGCTCGCAATGCCGACGAGCCTGACGAACAGGACTAGTTGATGCCGGAGACACAGGCGAAGTCGGGGGCCACGGGAGGCTCGGCGACTCCGAACGAGGCGGCCAAGAAAGACGGCGCCGCCCCGAACGGACGCGACGCCGCGGGTCGCGCGGCCGCCCCCGCCGATGCCCCGGCCACGCCGAAATTCACCCGGGCGCCGGGCATGGCCCCGCCCCCGGGTGAGCCGGCCGCCGACCATGACGGCCCCGACTCGAAGCGGCCCGGCGGGGCCGTGAAGGGTTCGGCCAGCGTGCCGACCGTCACCAAGGGCAAAGGCGCGGCCCCCGGCAGCAGCTCGGGCCGGGTCAGCGTGCCGCCGGCCGGCAACAAGCCCGGCACCCCGGCCGGCCCGCAGCAGCAGCGCCCCGGCGGCGACAGCGGCAAGGCGGCCCGTCCGGCCGGTGGTCCCGGTCAGGGTCCCGGTCAGGCGACGGGCTCCGCCGCGGTCGGTGCGGCCCGGGTCACCGAGGCGGTCCGTTCGGCGCGGTCCACGGTCACCGGAGCGGCCGCCCGCGGCCCCCGGCGGGCCCGGCTCAACCTCAAGCGGATCGACCCCTGGTCCGTGATGAAGTTCTCGTTCGCCGTGTCTGTGGTGCTCTTCATCGTCGTGGTCGTGGCCACCTCGGTGCTCTACCTCGCCCTCGACGCCATGGGTGTCTGGACCGAGGTCAACACCAGCCTCAAGGAACTGGTGACCGCCACCGGAAGCGAGAACTCCGGCTCCAGCGGCGGCTTCCAGATCACCGCGTGGGGCGTGATCGGCACGTCGATGCTGATCGGAGCGGTCAACGTGGTGCTGTTCACCGCGCTGGCGACGCTCGGGGCGTTCATCTACAACGTCTGCGCCGACCTGGTGGGCGGGGTCGAGCTGACCCTGGCCGAGCGGGACTGATTTTTCGTACGAGTCCGGGAGCCACCCCCGTTTTGGTGGCTCCCGGGCCCGTGCGGTAACCTTCGGTGTCGCACTTGAGGGGCTATAGCTCAGTCGGTTAGAGCGCAGAGCTGATAACTCTGAGGTCGCTGGTTCGATTCCAGCTAGCCCCACGAGCAGCGGGGGCCCCTGTCCGCATAAAGCGCGGACCGGGGCCGCTCGTTATGCTGGCTCAGGGGGCCGAGCCCCCTGAAACCCCACGTTACGGTGCCCACCCTTTGTGACTTGCTTACGGGCCGTAGCTCGTGGCCTTGGCGGCCACATCGAAGTTGCGGTGGGATGGAGATTCTGGTGTTTAAGAAGCTTCTGATTGTGGCTGGTGTTGTGGGGGCGGCTGCGCTTATCTTCAAGAAGGTCAAGGCGTCCAGCGATGAGCGGGCGCTCTGGCATGAGGCTACTACTGCGCCTGACCTGCGATAATTGGTCGGTTGTTTGGGGGCCCTAGCTCAACTGGCAGAGCACCGCCTTTGCAAGGCGGGGGTTAGGGGTTCAAGTCCCCTGGGCTCCACATACTGATCCCTCCGGGTTGCCGGGGGGATTTTTGTGTGTGGGCTGCGTGTGGTGGCCTCGGCCGTCGGGCCCTGCGGCACTCCGTCGCGCCCAGCCGCCCACCGCCCCGCACCTTGCGCCACCTGCGGGCCCGTGGCCGCTCACGGCACGCCGCCGCTAAGCGCCGCGCCCAGCCGGCCGCCGATGTTGGTCCGCTCCGCCCACTGCGCCTCGCGGCCCCGCATCGCACTCCGTCGTCCGTTGCCCGGCTTTGCCGGGCTGGGGGCGGCTTGCTGTATGTGCGGCTGATGTTGGTGGTGGGAATGGGACCGGGGTCACAGGGGTGGGTGGGGTTTGATGTACTGGCGCGGTGCGTCGGCGGGTGATGTTGAGTTTCGTGGCTGCGGGGCTGGTGGCGGGGTGTGGGTCGCGGGGCGGCACGCCGTCGGCTGTGGCGTCGGGGTCTCCGGTGGGGTCTCGGGGGCCGTCGCTGTCGCCGTCTGAAGTGGCGGCTGCTCGGGAGGCGGGGGCGGCCGATTATGCGTGGTTCGGGCGGGTGGCGGAACTGCGTAAGGGGTTCTGCTTTGTCTGGGTGAAGGACGTGCGGCCGGCGCAGGTGCTCAAGCGGATGGGGGCCAAGGAGCTCGAGCGCATCGGGTGGCGGCAGATGGTGGGGGCCGGCGACGGGCAGCGGGGCGCGATCGAGAAGTACTACTTCGGGGTCTCGCGGCTTGATGACGAGTGGTCGCTGGTGATCGAGGACAACGGGTCGCTCGGTCGTGCGGATGAGCTGCTGCGGCCGTTGTCGGAGGGGACCACGTTGGTGTGCCTCTATCGGGCGGCTGACGGGAGCGGGCGGTTCCTCCTTTTGGAGGACGGGGCCGTGCAGCTCGACTTCGACCCGCAGGCGCCGAATCGTCGCAGTGGGGCGCGGGTGGACGCACTCGCCCAAGAGATCTCGGCGGTCGGGATCGGCGCTGGTGGCGACGCTACGGCGGGGGCGTTCGCGCTGGCCGAACGGGCTACCGGCGTAGGGCTGAGCCTGGAGATGCTCCAGGAACGGACGTATCTGTTCAGCGAGGTCCCAACCGGTCAGCGAAAGAGTCAATAGCCGTTCGGTTGTTGCATGCCGAACGCCGTCACGCCAACATCCACGTGTGACGATGCGCACGGGCGATCTGCTCACCATCGGTGAAGCCGCGATCCTGCTGAGGTTCTCGCGGCGGCGAGTGCTGGACCTCTGCGCGCGCGGACTACTCCCGTACGTCAATATCGGCTCGCATCGGCGGGTGCGGCGGGCCGACGTGGAGGCGTTGATCCACCCGGTGCTGAGCCGCGCCGAGCTTGAAGAGCTGTGGCTGCACCAGGCGATCGCCGCGCGCCTCACGGCCCAGCCGGCCGCGGTGCTCGCCACTGCCGAGATCAACATTCGCCGGCTGCGGCGCCTGCACCCCGGCGGTCGCGAATGGGAATGGCTCGACCGGTGGGAGGTGCTGCTGGCCGGCGAGCCGGCGGCGGTGCTGGACGCGCTCACCTCACCGGCCCAGTACGCGGTGCGGCTGCGATCCGCGTCACCCTTCGCGGGCGTACTGTCCGAAAGGGAGCGTCGGGCGGTGCTCGACGCGCTGGCCGAAAGCCGTCATGACCAGGCCCGGCCCATGCGGCTGGCCAGCCTGGAGCGGGTCATGCGGGCGGTGTGAGAACAGCCCGTGTCTCCTCGATCACAAAACTAGAAAAGGTACTTATGCAATTCGCCGTGGCGGGCGGATAGTGAATCGGTTCCATGTTCGGTCGCGCGAAACTGCGCCCGGGAGGTACCGATGGCAACCACGATCCCCCACCTCACTACGACTGCGGCAAAGCTTCGGAGCGTCCTCGAGGCGCTGCTGCAAACCCCGCTTCCCGTACGCCTTCGCGCCTGGGACGGCTCGACCGCCGGCCCCGCCGAGGCGCCCGTCCTGGTGATCCGTCACCGCCGTGCGCTGCGCCGGCTGATGTGGCAGCCCAACGAGCTCGGGCTCGCTCGGGCGTACGTGGCCGGCGAGATCGACGTCGAGGGCGACCTCTATGACGCGCTCACCCGGCTGGCCGCGTTGATCTGGCGCTCACCCGACATCAGGGACATGCCGATCCGATCGGTTGCGGGCGATCTCGTACGTCTCGGCGTGCTCGGCACTCAGCCCAAGCCGCCGCCGGAGGAGATGGTCGTCACCGGCACCCGGCACAGCAAGCGCCGTGACCGGCAGGCCATCAGCCATCACTACGACGTGGGCAACGACTTCTACCGTCTCGTGCTCGGCCCCAGCATGGTCTATTCGTGCGCATACTGGACCTCGGACTCCGCCGGCTACGGGCTGGCCGACGCCCAGCGCGACAAGCTCGACCTGATCTGCCGCAAGCTCGGCCTGCGCCCCGGGCAGCGACTGCTCGACGTCGGCTGCGGCTGGGGGAGCCTGGCGATCCACGCGGCCCGCGAATACGGCGTACAGGTCGTCGGCATCACGCTCTCGACCGAGCAGGCCGAGTATGCCCGCAAGCAGGTCGCCGAGGCGGGCCTGACCGGGCAGGTCGAGATCCGGGTCGAGGACTATCGCGACCTCGAGGACGGGCCGTACGACGCGATCTCCAGCGTGGGCATGGCCGAGCACGTCGGCACGTCGGTCTACGCGGACTATGCGGCCATCCTCTACGCGCAGCTCAAGCCCGGTGGCCGGCTGCTCAACCACCAGATCTCGCGACTGCACCTGCCCCCGAAGCAGCCGCACCAGCAGCGCAGCTTCATTGACGCGTACGTCTTCCCGGACGGTGAACTGGCGCCCATCGGCACGACGGTCACGATCCTCGAACAGGCCGGCTTCGAGGTGCGCGACGTGCACGCGTTGCGCGAGCACTACGGCCGTACGCTGCGGGCCTGGGTCGCCAACTTGGAGCAGTCATGGCCCGAGGCCGTACGGCTGACCTCGCCCGGACGGGCTCGGGTGTGGCGGCTCTACATGGCGGCCTCGGCGTTGGCGTTCGAGCAGTCGCGGATCGGCGTCAACCAGGTGCTGGCCGTCAAGGATCACCGTGACGGAGCGAGTGACATGTCGCCCACGCGGAGTGACTATGCGGTCTGATCCGTTTCGGTCTTTATGCCGGACCGTCCGGATAGGTCGGTGACGCATCCCTTACTCCGGAACGAATGCGGACGTTATCCACAGGCGTCGAAGTTGTCATGCGGAACGGGCGTGGCGCCGGTTAGCCTGCGTTTCGTGAGCGAACGAAAACGGGCCGCTGCCGTGATCGTCCGGGACGGCCGCGTACTGATGGTGCACGAGCGCAGTCGGCGATCCGGTGGCGGTGAGTGGTGGACCTTGCCGGGCGGAGGTCTCGAACCGGGGGAGACCGCGGAGGAGGCCGTGCGGCGGGAGGTCTTCGAGGAGACCGGCCTGGTGGTCAGCGATGCCCGTCATGTGCTCGAGATGCCGTATCCGTCGGGCATGACGTCGGTGTTCGCAGTGACGGTGGCCGACGGCGAGCCACGAATCGGCGCCGACGACGGGTTCGGGCCGGAACTGCTGGGGCTGGACTGGCTGCCGGCCCCCGAACTGCCGATGGAGACGTCGGGCGGGGTGCCCGTGCCCCCGATGATCGTGGTGCTGCCGGCCTGAGCCGGGGTCGGTCCTGGCTCTCTGAGTGGGTCTTGCCGCTCTTCCTTCTGGAGCACCTATTGACCGCACTTTGACCTGCGGTTCAGCGGCTACCTGTGGATAACTCGGAACCGCCTGTGGACGACCGGGCGCGAATGTCAGAGGGCGTTGGTAGCTTCTGCGGTGTCGGAGGCGCTCGCCAGGATGTGAGCTGCAGGGGCGTGCGCCACCGGACGGTCATGGCCGGTGGGCAGGGACGGCGGGTGGTCGTGGGCCGTCTGCGAATCCGATGCCGGGTGGCTGTGCACGGCGTGACTGCGAGACGCCGGGCGGCCGTGCGCGGCTTGGCTTGGAGAGACCGGGCGGGTGTGGCGGCTCGGGGCGTGCGTCGCAGCTGGTGCCTGCTTGGTCGCCGCGTGCGTGGTCGCTGCATGCGTGGCGGACGCATGCGTGGCGGACGCATGGGTGGCGGACGCATGGGTGGCGGACGCGTGCGTGGACGGCAGGTGCGTGGTTGCTGCATGCGCGTGCGTGGACGGCGCGTGCGTGGACGGCGCGTGCGTGGACGGCGCGTGCGTGGACGGCGCGTGCTTGGCGGGCGCGTGTGTGGACGGTGTGCGCGTGGTTGCTGCATGCGCGTGCGCGGAGGGCGTGTGCGTGGACGTGGCTTGCGTGGCGGGCCGGTCTGTGGACGGCGTGTGCGTTGCTGCGGCTCGTGTGGCCGGCGAGGTCGGGGCGGGCGCGTGCCTGGTCGCGGCGCGGGTGGGCGCGTCCGTAGTCGTGGCGGCGGCGCGCGCGGCGGGGAGAGTGTGCGGTGCGGTGGTCGTGCTCGTGGATTTGGTTGCCTGGCGGATCGGGGCCGGGCGCTGAGCCGTGAGGACGTGAGCGGCGGTCGGGGCGTGGCCGATGCCGGTGGCATGGCGTGGCTGCAGGACTGCGCCCAGGGCGTCGTCGGCAGGGGGAGGCGTGTGCGGGCTGCGGTCCGGGTGGCCCGAATCGCTGAGATCGGCGGTGGAGGTGGGGGAAGGCGGGGAGATCACGCCAAGGTCCGCGGTTGTGGGGAAGTGCTCTTCGACGCCTGCTTCCGACAACGCCGCCGGGTTCGACGGAAACGTAGCGTCGACGTTCGTGTCCGACGGGCCGGTGGCGTGAACGGTCGGATCTGACGGCGCGGCGACCTCGGCCGCCTGCGCGGCAGCCTCGGCGTGCGTGGCCTGCGTGGCCTGCGTGGCTTGCGCGTCTTGCGTGGCCCGTGTGGCTTGCGCGTCTTGCGTGGCCCGCGTGATCTGCGCGTCCTGCGCGTCCTGCGTGGCCGTCGGGGATGCGGCGGCGATGGACCGGCGGCGCTCGGTCACGAAGTAGCCGCAGGCGGCGGCGTAGGAAACGGCCAGGACCAGACCGACGGCGCGCGTGGCGGACGTGTTCAGCACCAGGATGCTGGCGATCAGGGCGAACTCGGCCCACACACCGAGCAGTACGGCGTTCGTGGTATCGGAGCGGGACCAGCCGTTCGAGGCGCGGCGGGCCTGGCGCTTGATCTCGTCGAGCAGCGAGTGGCCGAGGCCGAGCGTCAGAGTGCCCAGCAACAGCGTCGCGGACAGCGACTGATGGTCACCGCCGACGGATGCGGCCAGGGCCGTACCGCCGGCGAGTAATGCCAGCCCACTGACGGTTCCGACCCGTCCTTCGCGACGCTCCTTCACACCCTTCGACGGTCGGCAGCAATTGCCACTTCCTGAGGACGTGGACCTGCCTCGTCACGAGTTCTTGTTTCCGGTCGTCCTGAAACCATGACGACGACTCTGGTTACCGGGGCGAGCGGCACCCTCGGAACGGCTCTCGTGCCGCGGCTGATCGAGGACGGACACGACGTTCGGCCGGCTAGCCGGCGCGCTCGTACGGGGTGGGTGAGGGCTGACCTGCGTACGGGGGAAGGGTTGGCCGACGCTGTGCGGGGCGCGGACGTGATCGTGCACCTCGCGTCGTCGCCGCGTAATCCTGGGGGGATCGACGTTTCCGGTACGCGGCGGTTGGTTGCGGCCATCCGAGGGGCCGCCGGGTCCGCGACCGGCTGGGCCGAGAGGGAGGCTGCCGGGTCTGCGACCAGCTGGGCCGAGCACGAGGCTGCCGGGTCTGCGACCAGCTGGGCCGAGAGGGAGACTGGCGATTCCGCGACCGGTTGGGCCGAGCAGGGGGCCGCCGGGTCTGCGACCGGCCGGCGTGAGCGGGAGACTGGCGGGTCTGCGGTCAGCCGGACCGAGAGAGAGTCCGCCCGGTCAGCGTTCAGCCGACCTGAGCGGGACGAAACCGGCTCCGCGGTCGACCGGGCCAACGGGGATGCCACCGGGCGGGCCGAAGCTGAGCGGGGCCTTCCGAGGGGCGGGAGCGGACAGGACGGAAGCGACGAGGTCGGAAACGGTCATGACAAAGGTGGGCAGGGCGAAGTCAGGCACCTGGTCTACGTGTCGATCATCGGGGTCGATCGGGTGCCGCTGCGTTACTACCGGGCCAAGCTCGCTGCCGAGGAGATCGTCCGGCGCAGCGGAACGCCGTACACGATCTTGCGGGTTTCGCAGTTTCATCCGTTTGCGGTCGGGCTGCTGGAGAAGTCGGCGCGGCTCGGCCCGTTGATCATCGACCCGGGATTTCTGGCGCAGCCCGTGGACGTGGCGGACGTTGCCGACCGGATCGCGGGGCTGCTCGGGGAGGGCCCGGCGAACGGCACTCTGGACTTCGCCGGCCCGCAGATCATGAACCTCGACGAGGCGGCAACCACCTGGCTGGCGGCGAAGGCCGATCACCGCCGAGTGGTGCGGCTACGGGCGCCCGGCAAGGTGGCGCGGGCCATACGCGCCGGCGGCCTGACCACGACGGCGACTCCGACCGGGTCCCGTACGTGGGAGGACTACCTGGCGGCCAGGTATTGAGCAAGGATTGCGGTCGTGATGGGAACCCTGAAGCTCGAGCCCGCCCAGTCCCGCCCCGACCTGCTGGCCGCCCCGGTCGCCAAGGCGCTGACCGTCTGGCCCGAGGACGCGCCGATCGATGCGGACCAGGTGCTGGTGGCCCCGATCGACGCCGGGCTGGCCGACACGGCGGCGTTCTGCGAGGCGTACGACGTGGGGCTGGACGTGTCGGCGAACTGCGTGATCGTCGCGGGCAAGCGGGACGGCGAGACCCGGTACGCGGCGTGCATCGTGCTCGCCACCACGCGGGCCGACGTGAACGGGGCGGTGCGACGCCGGCTGGACGTTCGCAAGTGCAGCTTCGCCCCCATGGACGACGCCGTGCGGCTGACCGGCATGGAGTACGGCGGGATCACGCCGATCGGGTTGCCCGTCGACTGGCCCATCCTGGTCGACGCGCGGGTGGCCGCGACCCCGCACGTGATCGTCGGTTCCGGCGTACGCCACAGCAAGATCGCCATTGCCGGGCCCGCGCTCGGTGCCCTGCCCGGGGCCGAGGTCATCGAGGATCTGGCCAAGCTGATCGGCTGACGCAACTACGCCGGTCGATACCGTTTCACGTGGAACATCATCGACCGGCGTCGACTGCCTCGCGCCGGGCGATCTCGGTGAACGCCTCGATCAGGGTGGCCGACTCCTGCGCCCCCTGGACGGCGTACTTACCGTCGATCATCAGGAACGGGACACTCGTGATGCCGAGCTCGCGGGCCTCGCCCAGGTCGGCGTTCACGGCCCCGGTGCCGGCGTCGGATGCGAGGTAGTTGCCGACCGTGCCCGTCTGATCGAGGCCTATCGAACGGGCGACCCCGGCCAGGACCGTACGGGAGCCGATGTCGAGACCGTCGGTGAAGTGCGCGCGCTGCAGGGCCTCCAGCATCTCGGCCTGGCGGCCCTGACCCGCGGCCCAGGCGATCAAGCGGTGAGCGTCGAACGTGTTGGCCGCGATCGCCCGGTCGTAGTCGAGGGCCAGGCCGTCGGCGGCAGCGATCGACGTGACGTGGGCGAACATCTGCTCGGCGCGCTCGCGATCACCGAACTTGGCGGCGAGCGCTTCCTTGATCGGCAGACCGTTCGGCACCGGCGACGGGTCGAGCTGGAAGGCCCGGAACGTCACGGACACCGGCTCGCCGAGATGCGTGATCGCCCGCTCGAGGCGGCGCTTGCCGAGGTAACACCACGGGCAAACGACATCGGACCAAACCTGAATATCCACGGGGGGCTCCGGCGGGGCGGGCGGAAAGAACGGCTGGCTTGATCAGGAGCCGAGGTTCAGGGATGGGTGGCCAGTTGAGCGGCCACCTGGCGCTTGAGGCGACCGAGGATCGCCGTGCC
Organism: Paractinoplanes lichenicola; assembly: GCF_016785085.1. Lineage (GTDB taxonomy): Bacteria > Actinomycetota > Actinomycetes > Mycobacteriales > Micromonosporaceae > Actinoplanes > Actinoplanes lichenicola. The sequence goes on along the minus strand of NZ_JAENHO010000015.1, from coordinate 177,592 downwards.
GCCCCGGATCCGCAGGGGGCTGATCGCCTGGGCCAGACCCATGCGGGCGTAGAGGTCATCGGGGACCGCGAGGATCTCGGCCGTCTTCGCGCCCTCGAGCCCCTCGGCCAGGATGCCGGCGAAGGCGCGCGTGGTCGGCGCCTCGGGCGGGCAGTCGAAGAACACCTCGACCGTGTCGTCGGGGCGCACCGTCGCCTTGAGGAAGAACTGCGTCTGGCACTCGGGCACCTGCTCCATGCCGTCGTGCCCGGCCAGGTCGGCCGGCAGCGCGGGCATGGCGTCGGCGAACTCGAGCAGCATCTCCAGCACCACATCGCGCGGCGCCGAGGCGAACTCGGCCACGATCTCGGCGAGCTTCGGGGGCATGTCGGTCACGGCTCGACCCTAACGCGCAGGAACCAGCCCGACCGGACGCGCAGGAACCAGCCCGACCGGACGCGCAGGAACCAGCCCGACCGGACGCGCAGGAACCAGCCCGACCGGACGCCCCAGGAACCAGCCGCCCGGACCGCGTAGGGACCAGCCCAGCCGGACGCGCGCGAAGCAGGGTCAGGCCGACGCCGACGTAGGAAGCAGCGCCACATCACTCAAGCTCAGGATCCCGACGACCTTGCGATCGGAGTCGCAGACCAGAAGGCGCCGCACCCCGCGCTCCCGCATGGCCTGCACGGCCTCCTCCACGGTGGCCGACTGTTCCACCATGATCAGTTCGTGGGCGGTGATGTCTCCCAGCGACGTCGTCTTGGGCGGCAGATTCTCCGCGATCGCCCGCACCACGATGTCGCGGTCGGTGACCACGCCGATCATCGTCGGCCCCCGGGTCACCACCACGTCGCCGATGCCACGGTCACGCATCACCTGCGCGGCCTCGTCCAGCATCGTCGCCTCGGGCAGATAGACGACCTGCCGGGTCATCACTTCGGCAACCGCCGTGACCAACGCCCTGACCATGTGCATACACCTCCCATTGGGATTGGAGTTACCCGAGTGAAGTAGCGATTACACGTGGTATGTCCGCCATCGCCACGTCGTTGCGCTGGTCTGTGCGGCGATCGCGAAATTCGACGAATCCCTCGCCGAACCGGCGGCCGACCACGACCGTCCGCGCGACGCCGATCAGCTCGGCATCGGTGAACTTCACCCCGGCCGACAGGTTGGCCCGATCGTCCACCAGCACCCGCAATCCGTGCCCGACCAGCGTCTCCGCGAGCTCCAAAGAGGCTGCGACCTGCCCGTCCTTGCCCGCCGCGACGATGTGCACGTCGGCCGGCGCCACCTCGTCGGGCCACAGCAGCCCGCGCTCGTCGTGGTGCTGCTCGGCGATCGCCGCCACGGCCCGCGAGACCCCGATCCCGTACGACCCCATGGTCGGCCGGACCGGTTTCCCGTCCACCCCGAGCACGTCGACCTCGAACGCGTCGGTGTACCGCCGGCCCAGCTGGAAGATGTGCCCGATCTCGATGCCCCGCCGGATGGTCAGCCGCCCCGACGAGCAGGCCGGGCAGGGGTCGCCCGCGCGCACCTCGGCCGCCTCGATCGTGCCGTCGCTGACGAAGTCGCGGCCGGCCACCACGTTGATCGCGTGCCGCCCGGGTTCGTTGGCGCCGGTCAGCCAGGCCGTGCCGGGCGCGATCCGCGGGTCGGCCAGGTAGCGCGCCTTGATGCCCTGCGGGCCGATGTATCCCTTGACCAGGTCGGGCCGCGCCGCGAAGTCGTCGAACAGCGTGGCCGTGGCCGGCGCGAGCGACGCGTCGAGCCGTTTCAGGTCGACCTCGCGGTCGCCGGGCACGCCGATCACCAGCACCTCGTCGTCGGCGCCGGGGGTGTGCACGGTGACCACCACGTTCTTCAGGGTGTCGGCCGCCGTCCAGTCCGTACGCCCGCCGAGCGCCCGAGCGTTGGCCAACTCGACCAGGGCGGCGATCGTCGGGGTGTCCGGGGTGTCATGCACCTGCATGGGCCCGGCCGACGAAGGCGACCCATCAAAAATGCTCACCACAGCCTCGGTGTTGGCGGCATAGGAGCAGGTGGTGCAGCCGACGAAAGTGTCCTCACCCACCTCGGATGTGGCGAGGAACTCCTCCGACGCGGACCCACCCATAGCGCCCGACATGGCCGAAACGATCGTGTGTGCCAGCCCGAGTCGCTCGAAGACTCGCTGGTAGGCCGCGCGGAGCGCCGCGTACGACAGCGAAAGATCTGAATCAGTCAAACCGAACGAATAGGCGTCCTTCATCAGGAACTCGCGCCCCCGCAGCAGCCCGCCCCGGGGCCGGGCCTCGTCGCGATACTTCGTCTGGATCTGGAACAGCAGCAGCGGAAAGTCCCGATACGAGCTGGTCATGTCCTGCACCAGCAGCGTGAACATCTCCTCGTGGGTCGGCGCCAGCAGGTAGTCCCCGCCGCGCCTGTCCTTGAGCGTGAAGATGTCGTCGCCGTACTCCGTCCAGCGGTTGCTCACGTCGTACGGCTGGCGCGGCAGCAGCGCCGGAAACGACACCTCTTGGCCGCCCACGGCCATCATCTCCTCGCGCACCACTGCGGTGACCCGTTCGAGCACGAGCTTGCCGAGCGGGAGCCAGGTGTATCCACCCGGGGCGGCGCGACGGACGAATCCGGCCCGCAGCAGCAGCCGATGACTCGGCACCTCCGCGTCCGCCGGGTCCTCGCGCAGCGTCTTGAGGAGCAAGGTGGACATTCGCAACAGCATGCCGAGCAGCGTAGGGAAGTCGGCCTGCCGTCGGCATTCCCTTTACGAGGTGTCGCCATCGTCACGCTACCCAGCCCCTTGATCCAGTGGAAATGTGTTCCCCACGGGAAAAATTGAGGGCACGTTAAGGGGGCGGCGGCGATGGCTTATCGGAGCTTCGTTGCTATGGGGGACAGCTTCACGGAGGGTCTGAACGACGCATATCCGGACGGCAGCTTCCGGGGCTGGGCCGATCTGGTGGCCGCGCGACTCGCGGTCGACTCGGGTCCCGACTTCGGGTACGCCAATCTCGCGATCCGCGGCAAGGTCATGCACGAGATCGTCGACGAGCAGCTCGAACCGACGCTCGCCATGCACCCCGACCTGGTCAGCATCGCGGCCGGCGGCAACGACGCCCTGCGCGTACGGGTCGATCCGCATGCCCTGGTGCGTCAGCTCGACAGCGTGGTGCGGAGGCTGCGCGAGTCGGGCGCCGAGGTGATCCTGTTCCGGTTCGCCGACGTCACCGTGCACCTGCCGGCGATTCTCGGCCGCCGGGCCGCCGTGCTCAACGACGGCGCGAGCATGCTGGCCGAGCGGCACGGCGCCCACCTGGTCGACCTGTTCGGCGACGACGCGTTCCACCACCCGCACATGTGGGCCCCCGACCGCCTGCACCTCTCGCCGGCCGGCCACCGCCGTACGGCCGGGCACGTGCTCAACGCCCTCGGCGTCGGCGTGCACGAGGATTGGATGCTGGTGCCGCCGACCCCCGAGCCCACGCCGTGGCTGCTGGCCCGCGGCGCCGACCTGCGCTGGGCCCGCGAGCACCTGGCGCCCTGGGTCAGCCGTCACCTGCGCGGTCACTCGTCCGGCGAGTCGATCACAGCCAAGCGTCCGGAACTGGCTCCCTTCAGCGCAACCAAGTAGGGCTAGCGTGGCACCCATGTCTGTTGCGAACGATCCATCGCCTGCGCTCCAGGCCTTTGCGCATCCCGACAAGCTCGTCACCACCGAGTGGCTCGCGGCCAACCTCGACACGCCCGGCCTCGTGGTCGTCGAGTCGGACGAGGACGTGCTGCTCTACGACACCGGGCACATCCCCGGCGCGGTCAAGGTCGACTGGCATCTCGAGCTCAACGACCAGGTCACCCGCGACTATCTCGATCCGGCCGCCTTCGCCGCGCTCTGCGAGGCCAAGGGCATCGGCCGCGACGACACGATCGTCTTCTACGGCGACAACTTCAACTGGTGGGCCGCGTACGCCCTCTGGGTCTTCAGCCTTTTCGGCCACCGTGACGTGCGCCTGCTCGACGGCGGACGGCAGAAGTGGGCGGCCGAGGGGCGCGAGCTCACTCGCGACCGCACCGAGCGTCCCACTGCGAAATACCCGGTTCCCGTACGCAACGACGCCGAGATCCGGGCGTTCCGTGATCAGGTGATGGGGCACATCAGCAGCGGGCGCCCGCTCGTCGACGTGCGCTCGCCGCAGGAGTACACGGGCGAGCTGACCCACATGGCGGCGTACCCGCAGGAGGGCGCGCTGCGCGGCGGGCACATCCCGGGCGCGGTGAGCAAGCCGTGGAAGTCGGCGGCGAACGAGGACGGCACGTTCAAGCCGGCCGACGAGCTCACCAAGATCTATCGCGACGAGCTGGGCCTGGAGTCGGGCGACGACATCATCGCCTACTGCCGGATCGGCGAGCGGTCCAGCCACACCTGGTTCGCGCTGCGCTACCTGCTCGGATATCCGCAGGTCCGCAACTACGACGGGTCGTGGACCGAGTGGGGCAACCTGGTGCGTGCCCCCATCGCGACGGGCTCGGAGCCGGGCGGCCTGAGCTGAGTGATCGAAACGGGGCGGCGGAAACCGCCCCGTTTTTGTCGCCCGTTCGCGGTACCTTCTCCGCCGTGAGCAACACGTTCCAGGTCGATCTCCGTGGCATCGTCGATCTCCTCAGCCATCACCTGTATGCGAGCCCGCGCGTCTACGTGCGCGAGCTGCTGCAAAACTCGGTCGACGCGATCACCGCGACCGGCTCGCCCGGCCTGGTGTCGATCACCACGGGGGCCGACGCGCTGCGGGTGAGCGACAATGGCATCGGCCTCACCGAGGCGCAGGTGCACGAGCTGCTGGCCACGATCGGCCGCAGCTCGAAGCGCGACGAGCTCGGCTTCGCCCGCCACGAGTTCCTCGGCCAGTTCGGCATCGGCCTGCTCTCCTGCTTCCTGGTGGCCGACGAGATCCGCGTGCACACCCGCCGCGCCGGCGCCGATCCCGTGCTCTGGACGGGTTATTCCGACGGGCGCTACGACGTCCGCGCCGGCGACGAGCGCGAACCGGGCACGACGGTCACGCTGGTGCCCCGCCGCGGCTCCGAGCACCTGCTGACCGCCGAGACGGTCCGTGAGCTGGCCGGCCTCTACGGCTCACTCCTTCCCGTACGGGTGGAGGTCGACACCGTCGAGGTCACGACCGGCGCGCTGCCCTGGCCCGACGGCGACCTGAACGCGTACGCGCAAGAGGTCTTCGGTTTTCGCCCGCTCGACGTGGTGCCGCTCGACGTGCCCGAAGCCGGCCTCACCGGGGTGGCGTTCGTGCTGCCCACCCCGGTCAACCCGGCCGCTCGTGGCGGTCACCGCGTCTATCTGAAGCGCATGCTGCTGGCCGAGAGTGTCGAGGGGCTGCTGCCCGAGTGGGCGTTCTTCGCCCGCTGCGTGGTCGACAGCACCGAGCTGCGCCCGACCGCCAGCCGCGAGGCGCTCTACGACGACAACCTGCTGGCCGACACCCGCGAGGCGATCGCCGACCAGCTGCGCGGCTGGCTGGTCCGGCTGGCCTCGACCGACCCGCGCCGCCTGGGCGAGTTCCTCTCCATCCACGCCCTCGGCGTCAAGGCCTTGGCCCTGCACGACGACGAGATGCTGCGCCTGGTCGAGCAGTGGGTGCCGGTCGAGACCAACATGGGCTACGTCACGCTGGCCGAGTTCCGCGAGCGGTACGGGGTGCTGCGTTACGCCGCCGGTCACGACGAGTTCCGGCAGCTCTCGTCGGTCGCCGCCGCGCAGGATCTCGGGGTGATCAACGGCGGCATCGTCTATACCGCCGACATCGTCGAGCGGCTGGCCACTGTGGATCCCGAGGTGCGCGTCGAGCGCCTCGAGCCGTCCGACGTCGCGGCCCGGTTCTCGGCCGTCGACACCGAGACCGAGCTGCGCCTGCGCCCGTTCCTGGCCGCCGCCCAGCGCCGCCTCGACCGGCTCGGCTGCGAGGTCGTGGTGCGCGGCTTCGACCCGGCCGGCGTCCCCGCGCTCTATCTGGTGAGCCGCGCCGCCGCGTTCAACGAGCAGTTCACCCAGAGCCGCGACACGGCCGACGACCTGTGGGGCGGCGTGCTCGACGCGCTGTCCCGGGTCACGACGGTCGACCGCCCGCAGCTCGTTCTCAATCACCGCAACGCCCTCGTACGGCGGATCACCGCGCTCGGCGACCCGGAGCTCGCGGGTCTCGCCGTCGAGTCGCTCTACGGTCAGGCCCTGATGCTCGGCCAGCATCCGATCCGCCCGGCCGACGCCGCGTTGCTGACCAGCTCGTTCATGGGCCTGCTGGACAGGGCCGTCCCGGGGGAGGACAAGTGAAGACCGCCGACGAGTTGTGGGACCTCTACGAGCAGGCCCGCACGCTGCCGCACGGGGCCGCCCAGATCGCCCTGGTCGAAGAGGTGATCCGGCACGCCGACACGGCCGGTGACCCGCGGCTGGCCTTCACCGCCCGGCTGCTGGCCACGAACGCCTACACGTACGGCGGGGAGCCGGCCAAGGCGTTCGTCACCTTCGCCTGGGCGCTCGCCGATTTCGACCGCAACCCCGGCCAGCATCACGCCCACGGCAAGCACACCCTGCTGTGGCACTTCAAGACCATGGTCAGCGCGATGACCAACTTCCCCGAGATCCCGCTCGACCGCACCCGGGCCGTGCTCGACGACATGGAACGGCGCTACCGGGAGGACGGCCACAGCATGCAGGCCGTCTACAAGCACCGCTACCTGGTGGCCGATCACGTCGGCGCGCCCGAGGCCGACGAGTGGTTCGCCCGCTGGCAGGCCGCGCCGCGCGACGAACTGTCCGACTGCATCGGTTGCGACCCGTCGTCGGTGGCGGCCTATTACAACGAGCGCGACCGGTTCGCCGACGTCATCGCGACCGCCGAGCCCGTGCTGGCCGGCGAGCTGACCTGCAGCGAACAGCCGCAGGGCATCTTGCGCGAGCTGATGGTGGCCTATCTGCGCACCGGCCGCGTCGACGACGCGGCCGACGCCCACCGCCGGTCGTATCGGCTGGAGCGCGGCAACCTCGCCGACCTGTGGAATCTCGGCACCCACCTGGCGTTCTGCGCGCAGACCGGCAACGAGCACCGGGGCCTCGAGATCCTGCAGCGGCACATCGACTGGCTCGACAAGGCGCCCTCGCCGGCCGCCGAGATGCACTTCTCGGCCGACGCCGCGATGCTGCTGCGCCGGCTGACCGAGCTCGGCCACGGCGAGACGATCATCCACCGCCGCGAGCACGGTGACATCTCGGCGACGGCTCTGGGCATCGAGCTCGCGGCCCGGGCGACCGAGCTGGCCAAGAAGTTCGACGAGCGCAACGGCACCGATCACCAGAGCCGCTCGATCGCCGCCGACCTGGCCGCCGAGCCGTACGAGGTGGTGCTGCCCCTCTCGCCGACCGCCCGCCGCACCGCCCCGGACGCCTCCACCTCGGCCTCGGCTTCGGGCGATCACACGTTCGCCCCGGGCCTCGCCCTGAAGCAGGATGAGCCGGAGGTGCCGGCTGACGCGACTGCGGCCGAGCTGCTCGACCTCGCCCGGCAGCACTGGCGCGAAGACCGTGACGCCGCCCTGACCGCAACCCTGGAGGCGCTCGACGCCCGCTTTCCCCGGCTCGACGATTCGCTGCTCGCGGCCCGCCGTGAAGTGATGCTCGGCAACCGGATGCGGTCCGCGGGCGCGGGTGAGCATTGGGCCCGGGCGGTGGAGTTGTTCGATGAGGTCGTCGCGGGTGTTGACGGGGCCGCGGCGAGCAGCGCGCCCACGGACAGCGGGGATGCGAACAACGCGGGTGCGGAGAGCGGCCCAGATGCCGCCGACGGGAGCCGGGTGGCGGATGCGGCTCGTGAGGCCAGTGCGCTGCGGGCCCGCACAGCGCTCGACCGTGGCTACTCCGGCGAGCCGGTCGACGAAGCGCCGGTCCTGGCCGACGTCACCTATCAGGAGCAGCACGGCGGCGCGTTCGAGCAGGCCAACGCGTGGGCCCGACTGTCCATTCTGCACCTGATGAACGGCCGGCTCGACGAGGCGAACGAGGCCGGCGATCGCAGCGACGAGCTCGCCGCCCAGACCGGCGACCCGCGCATGGTCGCGATGCACACGATGCTGCGCGCCCGCAATCGGATGGCCGCCCACCGGCACGACGAGGCGCTGACCGCGGCCCGCGAGGCATGGGAGTTCTATCGCGCCGAGGGCCCCGGCCGCCGCATCGCCGAGGCCGGCACGATCCTCGGCCACGCCCTCGACGACCCGGCCGAGCAGGTCGAGGTGTTCAGCGCCGTGATCGCCACCGGCGAGCCGGAGAAGTCGCTGCCCGCCCGCCTGGGCCGGGGCAACGCGCTGCTGCAGCTGGGCCGGCCCGACGAGGCGATCGTCGACCTGGTCGAGGCGGTCGCCCTGTGTGCCGAGGGCGGCCTCGACGTCGCCGGCGCGCACGCCCGTAACGACCTGGCCAACGCCTATCGCCTGGCCGGCCGCCCGGTCGAGGGGGCCGAGGTGGCCGAGGAGGCGCTGGCCCGCTTCGAGCAGCTCGAGGACGACGACGCGGCCGACAACGCGCGCTACCTGCTGGCCGGGCTCTATCGCCAGATCGGCGACCCGGACGGCGCCCTCATCCTCTATCGCACGCTGATCGAGCGGCTCGACGGCAACCCGGCGGGCCGCGGCCAGATCGCCGAGGACGCGGCCGGCCTTCTCTTCGACATGGACCGCGACGCCGAGGCAGCCGAGACTTTCCTGGCCTCGGCCTCGGCCCTGCACGAGTCGGGCGACCCGATCGGCGAGCTGCGGGCGCTGCGCCGGGCGGTCGGTGCCCTGCACTATGCCGACCAGCCCGAACGCGGCCTCGAAGTGATCGAGCAGATCGGCCGGAAGTTCGACGAGCTGCCGCCCGAGCTCGCCGCCGAGCCGAATGCGATCTTCCAGCGTTCGATGACGGCGTACGAGGCCGGTAACCTTCTGATGTCCCGCGGGCGTTACGAGGAGGCGCTGCCGCACCTGAGCGATGCTCCCGAGCGGCTGACCGCGATCGGCGCGATCGATCAGGCCGACCGCCTGGAGGGCATGCGGGGCGAGGCCCTGCTGCGCTCGGGCCGGGCGGCCGAGGCCGAGGCGCTGCTGCGGGCGCTGCTCGAGCGGATGCCGGCCGATTCGTCGAGCCGTGATCTGGCCGAGCGGGTCCACGAGGAAGCGGTGGCCGCCGCGGATGGCCGTTCCACATCCTGAACGCCCGTTAAGGCCAGGGGTTGACAGCGGGTTAAAGTGACCACGTGACAACGGTTGATCAGCAGCAGCGTCAGGGCCCGCCCGCGCCCCGGCGACGGTCGCGCCGCGACGAGATCCTCGAGATCGCGGTCGGTCTCTTCGCGGCCCGTGGCTATCACGGTGTCTCGATGGACGACATCGGCTCGGCGGCCGGGGTGACCGGCCCGGCGCTCTATCACCACTTCGCCGGCAAGGAGGCGATGCTGGTCGCCGCCCTGATCCCGGTGAGCGAGAGCCTGCTGCACGGCGGCCAGGCCCGGGTGACGCTGCACCCCGAGGACGCGAGCGCCGCGCTGGCCGACCTGATCGACTTCCACGTCGAGTTCGCGCTCAACAACCCGGCCGTCATCGCGCTGCACCTGCACGAGCTCGACCGCCTGCCCGAGGAGCCGCGCCGCCAGATCCGCCGCCTCCAGCGCCTCTACGTCGAGGAGTGGGTGGGCGTGCTGGCCACGCTGCGCCCCGAGCTCGACGCCCCCGAGGCCCGGGTGCTCGCCCACTCGGCGTTCGGCCTGATGAACTCGACCCCCTTCCTCGGCGGCGAGGTCGACCGCCGCCGCCGCGCCGCCCTGCTGCGCGAGGCCACGCTGCACGCCCTGATCGGCCGGTAACAAAAGGGCCCACGATGCACGCCCTGATCGGGCGGTAAGAAACGGCCTCACAAGGGCCTGAACCAGAGAAGAGAAGGTCAACGATGATCGACTCGCTGCTCATCGCCAACCGGGGCGAGATCGCCCGCCGGATCATCCGGACCGCACGACGGCTCGGCATCCGCACGATCGCTGTGCATTCCGACGCCGACGAGGGCATGCCGTTCGTCGTCGAGGCCGACGAGGCGGTCTGCGTCGGCCCGGCCGACCCGGCCCAGAGCTATCGCAACACCGAGGCGATCCTGGCCGCCGCGAAGTCCACCGGCGCCCAGGCCATCCACCCCGGTTACGGCTTCCTCAGCGAAAACGCCGGCTTCGCCCGTCTGGTCGAGCAGAACGGCCTGATCTGGGTCGGTCCGAGCGCCGACGCGATCGAGGCGATGGGCGACAAGATCAACGCGCGCAACCTGATGGCCGCGGCGGGGGTGCCGGTCGCGCCGGGCACGCAGCAGCCGGTCGCGACCGAGGGCGAGGCGATCGCGGCCGCGGCCACGATCGGCTATCCGGTGATGGTCAAGGCGGCTGCGGGCGGTGGCGGCATGGGCATGGCGGTCGCCGACGACGAGGAGGCGCTGCGCCGCGAGCTCGGCAAGGTGCGCACGTTCGCCGAGCGGATGTTCGGCAGCGGCGACGTGCTGATCGAGCGCTACTTCCCCCGCGTACGGCATGTCGAGGTGCAGATCCTGGGTCTCGCCGACGGCCGCGTGATCGCCCTCTCCGAGCGCGAGTGCTCGGTGCAGCGCCGCAACCAGAAGCTGGTGGAGGAGGCGCCGAGCCCGGCCGTCGGCCCCGAGCTGCGCGAACGCTTCCTGGCGGCCGCGGTCAAGGCGGGCGAGGCGGTCGGCTATCGCAACGCCGGCACGGTCGAGTGCCTGCTCGACCCGGCCACCGGCGAGTTCTTCTTCCTCGAGATGAACACGCGGCTGCAGGTCGAGCACCCGATCACCGAGCTGATCCACGGCATCGACCTGGTCGAGCAGCAGCTGCTCATCGCGTCGGGCGAGCCGGCCACGGTGACCAGCGCGACCCGGGGCCACGCCATCGAGCTGCGCGTCAACGCCGAGGATCCGAAGCGCTTCCTGCCCGGCCCCGGCAAGGTCACCACGTGGGTCGAGCCGAGCGGCGACGACATCCGGGTCGACTCCGGCTACGCCGAGGGCACGACGGTCGGCATGTCCTACGACTCCTTGATGGCCAAGCTGATCGTCTTCGGCGCCGACCGGGACGAGGCGATCGCCCGAGCCCGTACGGCGGTGGCCGGTTTCCAGATCGCCGGCCCTAAGAACAATCTGCCCTTCTTCGCCGAGTTGCTGGAGAACGACGAGTTCCTCTCCGGCGATTACGACACCGGCATCGTCGCGCGGATGAGGCAAGCGAAATGAGCGCGACCGAAATGAGCACGACCGGCACGAGCGCGACCGAAATGAGCGCGGCCGACGGGCGCGTAAGTATTCGTGAGGTCGCCCCGCGCGACGGCCTGCAGAACGAGGAGCCGATTCCGACCGACGCCAAGGTCCGGCTGATCGACGCGCTGAGCGAGACCGGCGTGCGGCGGATCGAGGCGGTCTCGTTCGTCCACCCCAAGGCGATCCCGCAGATGGCCGACGCCGACGAGGTCTGGGCCCGGGTCGACCGCCACCCCGAGATCCGCTACTCGGCGCTGATCCCCAACACCCGTGGCGCGCAGCGGGCGCTGGCCGCCGGCTTCCGCGAGATCGAGGTCGTGGTGTCCGCTTCGGACACTCACAACCGGCGCAACCTCAATCGCTCGACCGACGAGTCGCTCGACGACATCGCCTCGCTCATCCCGCTGATCCACGAGGCCGGCGCGACCGTCGAGGTGATCGTCGCGACGAGCTTCGGCTGCCCGTTCGAGGGTGACATCGACCCCGACCGGGTGGCGGGCATCGTGGCGCGCGTGCGGGCCGACGGCGCCGACCGTATTGCCTTCGGCGACACGACGGGCATGGCGACTCCGCGCCGGGTCCGCGACCTGCTTTCCGCCGTACGCCCCGACCTGCTGCACTTCCACAACACGCGCGGGACGGGTCTGGCCAACATCCTGACCGCCCTCGACCTGGGGATCACCGAGTTCGACGCGAGCGTCGGCGGGATCGGCGGCTGCCCGTACGCTCCGGGCGCCTCGGGCAACGTGGCGACCGAGGAGGTCGTCCACATGCTGCACGACATGGGCATCGACACCGGAATCGACCTGGATCGCCTGATCAGCACCGCCGAGACGGCCGAGAAGCTGCTCGGTCGCACACTCCCGTCGGGTGTTCTTCGGGCCGGGCCGCGCACCAGATTGGTGTGATTTACCCCGCCTCGACCCGCGATCATTTTTCCTATTTGTCCGCGTGACCCGGTCCCCGTCGTTTCGTTACCAATATCGAGTGGCCGATGTCGCCGGTTCGGAGAAACTTCACCGGCGAGGTGACAGCGGCCATCGGTTCAGCCGAAACGACGAGGGGCGGATCCATGACGGGACTGGGGGCCGAACGCGCGTCGCGCGTGGCGTACCCGTCGCCGTCGGTTCCGCCCGCCGGCGACCCCACGCCCTTGCCGCCTCACATCCAGGGGGCGGAGCGGCGGTCGGGGAACCGCGCGCGACACACCGGAGTCCGGTGGGGTCTGCGTGTGCTCGTCGTCGGCGGCCTGGCCGGTGCGGCCTGGCTGCTCACCGGCGCCGCGGCCCAGGCCGCGGACCGTGCCGACGGGCCGGACGGCTCGTTGCTCGGCTCCGTGACGGGTTCCGACGCCACGTCGCCGGTCACCGATCTCCTGCAGGCGGCCGTCCAGCCGCTGGAGAACACCTGGCCGGCACACCACGAACGCCACGTCGTGGCCGACATTTTCGACGTCCCTCGGCAGGCTCTCGCCCGACCGGCCTGGACGTACGACGACGACGCCTACGACGAGAACCCGGCCATTGTGGACGCCTATTCGGGCGTCGACGCGATGCTGGGGGAGGTCGACGCCCCACTCCGCCTCACCGGCGACATGGCGCCCGACCAGCAAGACTCCGACCGGCCGGGCTCCGACGAGCCCCCGGCCGACGAGGATCCGCAGCACGAGGCTGACGAGCCGGCCGCTGCCCCGCAGGACGAGGAGACTCGCCCGCGGGAGGAGCAGCCGAACAAGCAGCCGATCCGCCAGGCCCGACCCGTCCCGGCCGCCGGTCACCACAGCGTGGCCCCGGTCAGGCACGGCAAGGCCTCCTCCTCCGCACCGTCCGCCCACCGGCACCACCGCACCGCTCACGCGGTGATCGCGGCGCCGGAGACGGCGCGGAAGGACAGCACCCCCGGGAACGACGGACCCGCAGCGCCCCTGCGGCTGCACCTCGGGGACGTCAGCGGCACTCCGACCAGCGGGTCGGGGACTCCGACGGAAGGTGGCTCCGCGGCCTTCCTGCCGGCCGCGATCGCGAACACCGCCATGGTGAGCCATGCGGCGGCGATCGCGTCCGATGTCGAGGCCCGGCGGCATGACGCCGAGGCACCGACCGTCTCGCCTGACTGAGTGATGGCGTCCGGTGGTCCGCCCGGCCACCGGTCCAACCGGCCCGGCACCGGCTTCGGTGTCCGCGTTCCGGCCCCGATTCCCCAACCGCTTGCGAACAAGCGGCGAATCAACCACGCCTGAATCACACGCACCGCACCGAAGCGAAGCGCCGGCTGGGCGCACGTCGACAAGCGGAGTCAGGGCGAAAGAAAACCGAGCCAGGGCACCGCTGCGCCCGAATGCAGTTCCGGAACACCCAGCCAACTGAATAAGCAACACCACTTGCCGAAACATTATTGAAAGGCATTTCTTTTCTCATGAAGACTTGGGTTCGTAAGACTCTGAGTGTCGGTGTCCTGGCCGCCGGCGCCCTGCTGTTCGCCCCGGCTGCCGCGCAGGCCGACAGCAAGCAGGTCACCGGAGCCAACAACGGCATCCTCAACGGCACCCAGATCGCCGTGCCGGTCAACGTCCCGATCAACGTCGTCGGCAACTCGCTGGCGATCCTCGGCGCGGCCGACGCCCAGGGCGTCGGGTTCAACCACACCGAGAGCGGCCGCCGCGGCGACGCCCAGGTGACCGGTGTCAACAACGGCATCGCGAACGGCACCCAGGCGTACCTGCCGGTCAGCGTCCCGGTCAACGTGGTCGGCAACTCGGCCGCGGTGCTCGGTCACGCCAGCGCCACCGGCGTCGGCATCAACGGCCGCAAGGCCGAGAGCGCCCGTACGACCGAGGGCGCCCGCGGCGGCTGGGGTGGCGACACCCAGTTCACCGGCCTGAACAACGGCATCGCGAACGGCACGCAGATCTACGCGCCGATCGACGTTCCGATCAACGTCTGCGGCAACTCGCTCGCCATCCTCGGCGGCGCGTACTCGCAGGCGATCTGCTCGAACAACACCCGTGGCGACCGGCACTTCCACCGTGGCATTCACGGCCGTAAGGCCGAGAGCGCCCAGGGTCACCGCGGTGGCCGCGGCGGCGCCGTCCAGGCGACCGGGGTCAACAACGGGATCCTGAACGGCACCCAGCTGTACGCGCCGATCAGCCTGCCGATCAACCTGTCGGGCAACTCGGCCGCCCTCCTGGGCAGCGCGAGCAGCCGCGCCATCTCCCGCAACGAGTCGGGCCACGGCGACGACTTCGTGCAGGCCACCGGGGCCAACAACGGCATCCTGAACGGCACCCAGGTCGCCGTGCCGATCAACGTGCCGATCAACGCCTGCGGCAACTCGCTCGGCATCCTGGGCGCGGCGCAGTCGGCCGCGGCCTGCTCGAACGGTGAGGGCTTCGGCTTCGGCCGCAACCGTGACCGCGACTGGGACGGCGACTGGGACCGCCCGGGTCACGGCCACGACCACGGTGACGACGTCGACGGCGACCACGGCGACGTCGACGACGACGACTACAAGGGCAACGGTGGCGTCAAGCCGGCCACGAACGACGGTTACGGTGACGTCCAGGACGACACCAACGACGAGATGCCGGCCGACGACGAGGCTCCGGCCACGGACGACAACGACGGCTACACCAAGCCGGCCGCGGCGGGCTCGAACAGCGACTCGAAGGGCGGCCGCGGTGGCAACCCGACCGAGGCGTCCCCGATCTCGAGCCTGACCGACACCGTCGGTGGCGTCGGCAGCCTGGGCCTGCTCAACACCCTGCGCTGAAGCACGCTTGCCCACGGGGGTTAGCGGAAGACCGGGTCGCACCGGTCCCGAGTGCGACCCGTGCGGTGCCACGAGGCGCCGAGGTATGACCGGTGCCCCTCCACGGCACCGGATGCAGTGAGAAGGACGGGAGTCCCCGCAGCCGGCGGGGGCTCCCGTTCGTCGTTGCCGCGCGCTGCCCCGATGGGCTACCCTAACGCTCGTTAAGCTTTAACGACCGTTCAGGAGGGCCCGTGACCGACGACGCGCTCGCCCAGGCCCGCAAGCGGGTGCTGGCCGGTGGCGCCGAGCGCTACCACGCCGCCAACGCCGCGAAGGGCAAGCTCTTCGCCCGCGAACGGATCGCGCTGCTGGTCGACGAGGGTTCCTTCGTCGAGGACGGGCTCTATGCCAACAGCCTGGCCGACGGGCTGCCCGCCGACGGCGTGATCACCGGGATCGCCCGGGTCGACGGCCGCGAGGTCTGCCTGATGGCGAACGACTCGACGGTCAAGGCGGGTTCCTGGGGCGCCCGTACGGTCGAGAAGATCATCCGCATCATCGAGCGCGCCGTGCAGTACGGCGTACCCATGGTCTATCTCGTCGACTCGGCCGGCGCGCGCATCACCGACCAGGTCGACCTGTTCCCGGGCCGCCGCGGCGCCGGCAAGATCTTCCACACCCAGGTCAAGGCGTCCGGCGCGATTCCGCAGGCCTGCGCGCTGTTCGGCCCGTCGGCGGCCGGCGGGGCATACATTCCGGCCTTCTGCGACATCGTCGCCATGGTCGACGGCAACGCCAGCATGTATCTGGGCTCCGACCGCATGGTCGAGATGGTCACCGGCGAGAAGACGACGCTCGAGGCGATGGGCGGTGCCCGCGTGCACTGTGCCGAGTCGGGTGTCGGCCACTTCCTCTGCAAGACGGAGCAGGACGCGCTCGACACCGTACGGGCTTATCTGTCTTATCTGCCGTCGAACTGGGAGCAGGCGCCGCCGGCGGCCGCGGCGAAGGACTCGTCGGGGGCCGACCTGGGCGCGCTGGTTCCGGCCAGCGAGCGGCAGGCCTTCGACATGCGGCGATACATCAAGGGCCTGGTCGACGAGGGCTCGTTCTTCGAGATCCAGGCCCTGTGGGCGAAGGAGCTCACGGTCGGGTTCGCCCGGCTCAACGGCGAGGTGCTGGGCGTCGTCGGCAACAACTCGATGTTCAAGGGCGGCGTGCTCTTCGGCGACTCGGCCGACAAGGCGTCGCGCTTCGTGCAGCTCTGCGACGCGTTCAACGTCCCGCTGCTGTTCCTCTGTGACGTGCCCGGGTTCATGGTCGGCTCGGCGGTCGAGAAGCAGGGCATCATCCGGCACGGCGCCAAGATGATCACCGCGATCTCCGAGGCCACCGTGCCCAAGATCTGCGTGGTGGTGCGCAAGGCGTACGGGGCCGGTCTCTACGCCATGGCCGGCCCGAGCTTCGAGCCCGAGGCCACGATCGCGCTGCCCACCGCCAAGATCGCGGTGATGGGCGCCGAGGCCGCCGTGAACGCGGTCTACGCCAACAAGATCGCCGCCATCGCGGACGACGAGGAGCGGGCCGCGTTCGTGGCCGCCCGCCGCGCCGAGTACGAGCAGGACATCGACATCATGCGACTGGCCAGCGAGCTGGTCGTCGACACCGTCGTCGAGCCGGGCGACCTGCGCGACGAACTCATCCGCCGCTACCGGGCCGCCCGCGGCAAGGAGCGCTTCTTCGCCCGGCGCCGCCACGGCGTCACGCCCGTCTGACAGGAGCACACCATGGTCGACTTCCGGCTCGACGAGGAGCAGGAGGCGCTGCGCGTCAGCGTCGAGGAATTCGCCCGCGAGCAGGTCGCGCCGGTGATCGCCGAGCATTACGAGCACAAGACCTTCCCGTACGACGTGATTCGTCAGATGGGCAAGATGGGTCTTTTCGGCCTGCCGTTCCCCGAGGAGCACGGCGGGATGGGCGGCGACTACTTCGCGCTCTGCATCGCGCTGGAAGAGCTGGCCAGAGTGGACAGCTCGGTGGCGGTGACGCTCGAGGCCGCGGTCTCGCTGGGCGCCATGCCGATCCACCGCTTCGGCACGCCGGAGCAGAAGGAGCAGTGGCTGCCCCGGCTCTGCTCGGGCGAGGCGCTGGCCGCCTTCGGGCTGACCGAGCCGGGCACGGGGTCGGACGCGGGCGGCACGAAGACCCGCGCGGTCTACGACGAGGCCACCGACGAGTGGGTGATCAACGGCAGCAAGGCCTTCATCACGAACTCCGGCACCGACATCACCTGCCTGGTCACGGTCATGGCGGTCACCGGCACCAACCCGGACGGGTCCAAGGAGCTGTCCACGATCATCGTGCCCTCGGGCACGCCGGGCTTCACGGTCGCCCCGGGCTATTCCAAGGTCGGCTGGTGCGCGTCGGACACCCACGAGCTTTCCTTCGACGACGTACGGGTTCCGGCCGCCAACCTGCTCGGCGCGCGCGGCCGCGGGTTCGCCCAGTTCCTGCGCATCCTCGACGAGGGCCGGATCGCGATCGCGGCCCTGTCGGTTGGTCTCGCCCAGGGCTGCGTCGACGAGTCGGTGCGCTACGCCGGCCAGCGCGAGGCCTTCGGCCAGCCGATCGGCAACTACCAGGCCGTCCAGTTCATGATCGCCGACATGGAGATGCGGGCGCACATCGCGCGGGTCGGCTACTACGACGCGGCCGCGCGCATGCTGGCCGGGCAGGACTTCAAGCGGTACGCCGCGATCGCCAAGCTGAACGCCAGCAACGCCGCCATGGAGAACAGCCGCTGGGCGACCCAGGTGCACGGCGGGTACGGCTTCATGAACGAGTCGGCGGTCGGCCGCTTCTACCGCGATGCCAAGATCCTCGAGGTCGGCGAGGGCACCTCCGAGGTGCAGCGCATGCTGATCGCCCGGGGGCTGGGCCTTTAGTGGCATTTGACCGTCGGCTTTGGGTCCGCAATCCGACAAGATCCGATCTCTGCTCGCCGCACAACTGAACCCACCCTAAGTTCGATTGCGTGGCGGCGAACAACGGGCTGGAGAGCGTGCCGGAGCAGGGCGGATTCGACGCCGTGCTGCGCCGGGAACGGCTGCGCGCCCGCCTGACGCAGGACGAGCTGGCCGCCCGGGCCGCGGTCGGCGTCCGGACGGTCCGCGATCTGGAGCGGGGCCGCGCGTCCCGGCCGCAGCGCACCACGGTCGAGCTGCTGGCGGCCGCGCTCGGCCTGGGCGGTGCCGACCGCGAGGCGTTCCTGGCCGCCGCCCGCGGGCAGTCCACCGAGGACACGATGCCGCCGACCGGTTTCCTGCGCGTGCTGCCGACCGCCGAGCTGATCGGCCGCGACGACGACCTCGAGGAGATGACGGCCCAGCTCGCGGCCCCGGACGGCCCGCGCGGCATCACCCTGGTCGGCCTGGCCGGGGTCGGCAAGACCAGCCTTGCTTTCGTGGCCGCCCACCGGGCGGCCACTGCTTATCCGGGTGGCGTCGCCGGCATCGTGGTGACCGACGGCTGCACGGTCGGCGAGATGCTGGGCAGCATCGCGGCCGAGTTCGGCGTGGGCCGCCCCGACGACCTGCCCGCGCTGTTCGCGGGCCGGGCCGCGCTGGTCTTCGTCGACGCCGTCGAACGCTCCGCCGACGCGACCGCCGAGATGCTCACCCGCCTGCTCGAACGCCTGCCCACCCTGCGGTTCCTGGCCACCGGCCGCCACCCGATCGGCCTGCCCGTCGAACGGGTGTGGCCGCTCGCCCCGCTCACCGCGCCCCCGCCCGAGACCGCCGACACCCTGGCCGACGTGGCGGCGTACCCGGCGGTGGCTCTCTTTCTGGAACGGCTCGGCCAGGTGCGCCGCACCGAGCCCGAGCCCGACGAGATCGCGCCGCTGGCCGCGCTGGTCCGGCGGCTCGGCGGCCTGCCGCTCGCGATCGAGCTGGCCGCGGCGCGGGGCCGGGTGCTGACGATCCCCGAGATCCTCGACCGCTACGGCGACCGCGTGCTCGACCTCGACCGGCCGGGCTCGGGCGAGCCGCTGGTCAGCCTGCGCGACGCCGTGGCCGCCAGCTATCGCCTGCTCAACCCCGAGGAGCAGCGGGAGCTGCGGCGGCTGGCGATGTTTCGCTACCGCTGGTCGATCGGCCTGGCCGAGCAGCTCATCGACAACTCTCGGGCCGACGTCGTGCACCTGCTGGATCGCCTGCTCGAGCTCGGCCTGCTCAGCGTGCGCGGCAGCCGCACGTTCCGGTTCCGCCTGCTCGACGTCGTGCGCGACTACGCCGCCGAGCGTGCGGCGGCCGAGGGCGAGCTGGACGAGGGCCGCCGCCGGCACGCGCAGGTGATGGCCGGCCTGGCCCACGAGATCTGGCCCGACCTGACCGGCACCCGGCTGCCCGAGGCGGCGGCCCGGCTCGACGACGTGGCCGGCGACTTCGGCACCGCCCTGGCCTACGCGGCGGGAGAGGATCCGCACACCGCGCTCCGGCTCGCGGCCGCGCTGCCGCGCTGGTGGCGGTTCCGCGGACGTGACGTGACCGGCCGTCAATGGCTGCGCCGGCTGCTCGACGACCCGCGCACCGCCGATGCCGACCCGTCCACCCGGGCCTGGGCCCGGATCGGGCTGGCCCAGCTCGCCCGCGAGCACGGTGGCGGCGCCGACGAGATCGAGTCGGCGGCCGAGGCGCTGGCCGAGTTCGAGCGCCTGGACGAGGTCGCGGGCCAGCTGACCGCGCACGCCCAGCTGGCCGGCCTGTGGATGCGGGCCGGCGATTTCGACCGGGCCCGCGGGCACGGCGAGGCCGCCCTGGTGCTGGCCCGGCGCGGCGGTCAGGCCCGTGACCTGGCCGTCGCCGAGAACAACCTGGTCTGGCACGAGATCCGTCAGGGCAATCTGGCCGCCGCGCGCCGCCGGCTGGCCGCCGTCGACGAGCAGGCCGGGCGCTGCGGCGAGAAGCGGCTGCGCGCGCTGGCCCAGGCCAACCTGGCCGAGGTGCAGCGTCTCGACGGGCGGCCCGACGAGGCGGCCCGGCTGGGGCGGCGGGCGATGACCGAGCTGATCAAGGTGGGCGATCCCGGGCACCGGCGCCGGCTGCTGGCGACGATCGGGCTCGCGCTGGCCGAGGCTGGACGCGCCGACGAGGCGGCCGCGGTGCTCGAGCAGCTCGGCCCCGAGAAGGACGACGACGCGCCGGACGGGCCAGCCGCGGTAGTCGAGGCGGCCGTCGCGCTGAGCCGGGGCGAGACGAAGCGGGCGGCCGAGTGTTTCGCCCGGGCCGCCGACGCGTACGACGGGGCTCATGATCCGCGTGATGTCGTGGAGGCCCTGGTCGGCCTGATCACGAGCACGCCGGACGACGACGAGCGTGAATCGGCCGTACGGCGGCTGGGGGAGTTGTGCCGCTCGGGCGGGATCGCGTTGTTGCCGCGGGAGCGCGAGAAGCTCGGACCGCAGCGATTGGCGCAGGTGCTGGAGAGCTAGCAGGGCCTGGCCGGGCGTGGCCGGTCGGCGTAGCGTGCCCCCCACGCGCCAACCGTAGCCACGCCCGCCAGTTACGCGGCGAGAACGAAGCTCCCCCGTCAAGCCCCGCCGTCGCCTCGGTCGCGCCG
The DNA here is from genome assembly GCF_016785085.1 of Paractinoplanes lichenicola. GTDB lineage: Bacteria > Actinomycetota > Actinomycetes > Mycobacteriales > Micromonosporaceae > Actinoplanes > Actinoplanes lichenicola. Next base: position 156,882 of record NZ_JAENHO010000015.1, on the reverse strand, counting down.
CATCCCCCTGCGCGCAACACAGTAGCCACAGGGGTAAGCGCTATCCGGGAGATTTGTCCGTTTGGACCGCCGCGACGCCCGATTCTGCCGGTAGTTCTGCCGGTTTACCCCAAGGTTTCCGGCGCGGTGCTCACGGACCGCTTTATGGCGACTTCGTCGGGTTGTGTTACCGGCCGGTTCAGGCGGCGGGGCGTTCCTCGGTCGTGCCCGCGGTGGCGCACGGGTTGACCGCGTCGCGAATCTTGCGGAGCGAGCCGAGCATGCCGTCGAGCTCGGCCGGGCTCAGCTGCCCGATGAACCACTGCTGAAGCAGCTCGAGATGACCGGGCAGCACCTCGTCGAGGCGGCCCACCCCGGCCTCGGTGATCACGGCGAACGAGCTGCGGCGGTCGCTCGGGCAGGCCTCCCGGCGAACCAGGCCGTCGCGATCCATGCGATCGACCACGCGGGTCACGCCGCTCGTGGAAAGTGAGGTTTGACCGGCGAGGTCGGTCATGCGGAGCCGGCGGCCGGGGGAGCGGGCCAGGCGCATCAGCACCTCGAACTCGACGGCGGAGAGGCGGTGTTCCTCGAACTGCGCGGCAAAACGATTGGTCAGCCCCGTGAACGCCTCGGCGAACAGGCCGAAGGCGGTGAAACGAGGGTCATCCAGGTCCGTACTCACGGGTACATGGTACACCGGGCTCTTGACACGGGGAATATTGCTTGGCATATAGTTGCTCCGTCACACAAACACCGACCACACAGTGCCTTGAGAGAAGGAACAAGTCATGACCGAGTCCGTCGCCAGCACCCGTACGTTCGAGGGTCTGCAGATCCCGGCCGCCGGCACGTACGACCTGGACGCCGCGCACAAGCGGGTCGGCTTTGTGGCGCGCCACCTCATGGTCAGCAAGGTTCGCGGTCAGTTCGCGGACGCCTCCGCTGTCATCACCATCGGCGAGGACCCGCTGCAGTCCTCGGTCACCGCGTCGATCAACACGGCCAGCATCGAGACCGGTCAGACCGACCGCGACAACCACCTGCGCAGCGGCGACTTCTTCGAGTCCGAGAAGTACCCCACGATGGACTTCCGCAGCACCGGCATCAAGAGCCACGCGGGCGCCGAGTTCGTGCTCGACGGCGAGCTCACCATCAAGGGTGTGACCAAGCCGGTCGAGCTGACCGTCGAGTTCGAGGGCGCCGGCCAGAGCCCGTACGGCTTCGCGGTCTTCGGTTTCAGCGCGACCGCCGAGATCGACCGTGAGGATTGGGGCCTGACCTGGAACATGGCCCTCGAGAGCGGCGGCGTCATGGTCAGCAAGAAGATCAAGATCGAGATCGAGGGCGAGGCCATCCGCCGCGCCTGACCTCGCACAAAGTCCACAAACGAGCCGCCGCCCGAAATCCCGGGCGGCGGCTCGTCGTTGTTTGGCGGACCTCCGTACGGGATGGCAAGGTAGACCGAGCGCACGCATTCGCTCACAGAGTGGTGATCGACGTCCGTTTCGTCCCTGGCCGCCCCGGGAGGGTAAGTGGGCAAGGATCTTGCGACCGTCGTCTCCGTCCCGGACGACCGCACCACCTATCGGCAGAAGGTGCGCCGCTGTCTCGACGTCTTCGCCCAGATGCTCGACCAGCGCGCCTTCTCCGACCGCGACGACATGACCGGCCTCGAGATCGAGCTCAACCTCATCGACGAGGCGGCCCGGCCGGCCATGCGCAACGCCGAGGTGCTCGACCGGCTCGGTGACCCCCTGTTCCAGACCGAGCTCGGCCAGTTCAACATCGAGCTCAACGCCCCGCCGCGGTCGATCGCCGGGCACGGCCTCGCCGACTACGAGAACGACCTGCTCGAAAGCCTCGGCCGGGCCGCCGAGAAGACCGACTGCGGGCTCGTGATGATCGGCATGCTCCCCACCCTCACCGCCGACCACCTGGTGCTCGAGAACCTCAGCGCCAACGAGCGCTACCGCCGGCTCAACGACGAGATGGCCGGCGCCCGGGGTGAGCGGTTCGACCTCGACATCCGCGGCATCGAGCGGTTGCGCAGCGCCAGCGACTCGATCGCGCCCGAGGCCGCCTGCACGAGTGTCCAGTTTCACCTGCAGGTGCCGCCCGACCGGTTCGACCGCTTCTGGAACGCGTCCCAGGCGATCGCCGGCGTGCAGGTGGCGATCGGCGCGAACTCGCCGTTCCTGCACGGCCGCCGGCTGTGGGCCGAGACCCGGATCGCGCTGTTCCAGCAGGCCACCGACACCCGGCCGGAGGAGCTCAAGGCCCAGGGCGTACGGCCTCGGGTCTGGTTCGGCGAACGCTGGATCACCTCGGTGTTCGACCTGTTCGAGGAGAACGTGCGATTCTTCGCGCCGCTGCTGCCGTTCCTGGAGGACGAGGACCCGATCGAGGTGCTCGCCGCGGGTGGCGTGCCCCGGCTGGGCGAGCTGCGCCTGCACAACGGCACGGTGTATCGCTGGAACCGGCCGGTCTACGACGTCATGGACGGGCGGCCGCACCTGCGCGTCGAGAATCGGGTGCTCCCGTCCGGGCCGACCGTGATCGACCTGCTGGCCAACGCGGCGTTCTACTTCGGGCTGGTCCGTCAGCTGGCCGAGGAGGAACGCCCGATCTGGTCACGACTGTCGTTCGCGGCCGCCCGCGAGAACTTCCACGCCGGCGCGGTCGGGGGCATCGAGGCGACGGTCTTCTGGCCCGGCCTGGGCGAGGTTCCCGTGGCCGAGCTGGTGCGATCGGTGCTGCTGCCCAAGGCGTACGCCGGGCTGGACCGGTACGGCGTCGCGCCGGCCGTCCGCGATCGGCTGCTCGCGGTGGTCGACGAGCGGTGCCGGCTCGGTCGCAACGGTGCGTCGTGGCAGACCGAGGCCGTACGGGAGGGTGAGCGCCGGGGGCTTTCCCGCAGCGAGGCGCTGCACTCGATGCTGCTTCGCTACTCGGAGCTGCACCGCACCAACGACCCGGTGCACACCTGGCCGGAGGGCTGAGTGGTCAGTCCGCCGGCTTCGGGTTGGCCGGCGGCGGCGCCTTCGGTGGCGTATTGGCGGCCTTGGGGTTGATTTGCGCCACGGCCGGTGCGGTCGGCGGCGGGGTCACTGTGGACCTGGTCGGCTTGGGCTCCGCAGCGGCGGCCTTCTTCGGGCGGGGGCGAGGCGCCGGGCGGGCCGCCGCGGCGATCTCCGAGTCGACCGGGGCCGGCTGGCCGTTGTCCTTTTTGTCGGCCTTAGCCCGTACGGCGGTGTCCAGGTCGGACGGAGTTGTCGGCGTCGGCGTCGGCCTCGGAGCGGGGGCGGTCCGCGCGGCTGGCGCCACCGGCTGCGGCTCGTGCTGTGCGGGCTGGGCCGGGGCCTTGCGGCGGCCGAAAAGCCCGGAACGCTGCTTCTTCGGTGGGTCGGCCTCCGCGGCTCGGGCCGGCGGTTTCGGGATCTTGGCAGTGGGGGCGTCCGAGCTCCGTTTCGGGGCCGGGGTGGCCGGGGGTGGCTCGAGGGCGGGCGGCTCCGGGACGCGAGCGGTGCCGGTCACGACGGCCCCCGCTCGGTCGGAGCGCTGCTGCTGCACCGTACGGGTGCCGGCCACCGCGAGCACCGAACCGGCCAGGCCGGCCAGCACGGCGTAAGGCGCGATCAAATAGGCCGACTCGATCGGACCGAGCGCGCCGGTCAAGCGCGGGGCCAGGGCCAAAAACGCGAACGCGACCAGCAGCGGGCCGGCCAGACCCGAGGTCGCCGCGCCGATCCCGACATCGCCCCGGCGGGCGGCCGGCACGGCGGTCAGGGCGCCGACCAGGAAGGCCGCCGACAGGGTGAGCAGGGCGCTCGGCCAATAGATCGTGCCGTAGAGCCCGCTGTTGGCCACCTCGGCGAACTGCCAGCTGGTCAGATACGTCGCCGAGTCACGATTCACGGTCAGCTCGACCACGATGGCGGCTATGGCCAGGGCCCACAACCAGACGCCGGTGGCCATCAGATTGGCCGCGACCGGTGGCGACGACACCGCCCAGAACGCGATGACCAGGCCCAGCACGAGCCCGGCCATGGCGTAACCGCCCGCGATGACCTGCGGGCTGTAGGAGTCGAAGCGTACGGCGGAACGGGCCGGCAGCGCGATCAGCGCGACCGTCACCAGGGCCCCGAGCGCCGCGCAGGCGGCCAGGGCGAAACGCCACGCGGCGGTGGTGCGCGGCCCGGGACCGCCCCCGGATCGGCTGCCGAGCACGGCGCCGAACACCGTGGCGCTCGCCGTGATCCAGGTCGCCCAGCCCAGGCTGCCCAGCCACGCGCTGTCATCGGGGGTCGGCGTCACCGGCCAGACCACCACGCCCAGGCCGTAGCCCAGGCCCAATTGCGCGGCGCCCGTGCCCGCTGCGGCCCCTGCCGCGGTGGCGACGCGCGCCGTCCAGCCCTTGTCGGCCATGCGCCGCACTGTAGCGGTACCCGCCGATGCCTGCGAATCGGTACGTCGATCTCTGTGTGTCCTGCTCACCTATAGCCACCTGGTGTGTTTGTCCTGCGGAGGCCAGACATGTCTCGCAAGATTCGATACGTTGACCCATGCGGGTGAACGAGCCGGAGGAGAGGCGATGTCGGACGAGAGCGACGAGACGCGACGTTTCTCGCCTGACGACGCCGAGGGCCCGTCCTCCGAGGCGGAAAAACCGAGAAAACCGGACCCGGATGACCTGGACGCCACCCAGGTCGGGGGTCGTCCCGCCGACCCGGACGCCGCTCAGGTTGGCAGTTCTCCCGCCGACCCGGAGGCGACGCAGGTCGACAGTGATGCGGTCGGCGACGAGACCACGGTGGGTCGCGCCTCCGTGCCGCCGCCCGGTGACGAGGACACGCTGGACGGCGTGCGCCGGGCCGACGACACCCTGGACGACGTCCGCACGGTGCCGGCGATCCGGGACGAGCCGACGGTAGTGACCGAGAAGCCCGGGGCGACCGCGGTGATGCCCCCGGTCGACGACTGGGCGCCCAGCCGGGCCAATCCCGCGTGGTCGGGACGGGCCGAGGTGCGCCCGCCGCAGCCCGGTCGCGGCTATCCCGAGGTCGACTGGGCCGCCTCGACCCCCGCCCAGCCGCGGGACCGCTGGTGGATGCCGATCGTCGTCGGCATCGTCGCGTTGATCCTGCTCGGCGTGCTGGGCTGGGCGATCTATCTGATCCTGCAGGACTCGTCGGGCGATGAGGCGCCCGCGCCGGTCCCGAGCACCTCGGCCGCGCCCGCCGAGACGGCCACGGCCACGGCTACGACTGGGACGACGTCGCCGAGCGCGTCACCGACCACCACCTCGCCGGAGCCGGAGCAGTCCACTACCGACCCGACCGCCAGCGAGATCACCATTCCCGCGCTGCGCGGGCTGGCCCTGGCCGAGGCGCAGGAGGCGCTGCGCTCGAGCGGGCTGAACTACCGGCTGATCTATCGGCAGGCGCCGGACGTGCCGCCGGACACGGTGATCGACAGTGACCCGGTGGAGGGGCAGGAAGTCCCACCGGACACGACGGTCACCCTGGTGATCGCGGCTCAGTCGACGGGCACCCCGACGACCACGACCGAACCCACCGACGGCGCGGGGGCGGGCGGGAACTGACTTCTCAGCTCGTCCTGGTCAGCGGTTCGTCCGGACCGTGCGGGCCTGGATCGTGCCGCTGACCAGGCCCGGCTGCCGGCCGTTGCGGGCCCGAGGGTCGGGCGCCTTGCCGACGGCGCGCAGGCCACTGACCTGGACGAAGATCGAACGGCGCTCCACGGCGTCGCCCGACGCGTTCAGTTCATAGCCGTCCAGCCAGATCCAGCCCTCGTACGTCGGCCAGTCGTGGACCCGGATGACACGGAACAGCATCGGCGCCGCGAATTGGACGCTCGCCGCCTTCGTCACGTGTATGACATCACCGGACCGAGGAAGCACGTCATCTCCTGCCCTGAAACCTTGACACGAAAGCACCAAGTGTGCCCGGCGTAAACGCCTATGCAAGCCTTTGGCGATGCCAATCACCAAAAGCGTTGCGGAACGTCACCGTCGCCGATCCCTCGACCGCCCGGAAGTGGATCAGTCCACGTCGGACGGCGTATGAGATCGTCACCCCGTTAACGGTGGCGTATCGGAACGTTGAGCGGGACTCGGCCCCATCGCCCGATCGGGCGCAGTGACGCGAGCCATACCGAAAAGATTGCACCACGAGTCCGGTCGATGCAAGTTGCATGTCAGCCCTTAGTGATTACCGGTTGGTAGGTCCGAGGAACTTGAATCACTAAATGATCGACAGCAGACTGTGGTTGTGAATCAACATCGCAGTCCTACCATTCGACGCCGCCGGCTCGGGGTCGAGTTGCGCCGGCATCGGGAGGGCGCCCGGGTCACCATCGACATGGTGGCCGAGCGATTGGGTTGCTCGACGTCCAAAGTGTCACGGATCGAGACCGGGCACACCAGCGCGACCCCCGGCGATGTGGCCGCCATGTTGGACATTTATGCCGTTTCGGACGAGGTCAAGCGGGAGCTTGTCCAAATTGCCCGAGAGGCGAGGCAAAAGGGTTGGTGGCACCCGTTTTCACCGGTTCTCACCAGTGCCTATGTCGGGTTGGAGGCCGCCGCACGGTCCGTCCGGACGTACGAGTCGCAGGTCATTCCGGGGTTGCTGCAGAGCGAAGAGTATGCAATTGCGGTGATTCGGGCCGCCCGACCGGGGGACAGCGTTCAGGAAATCGAGCAGCGGGTGCGCGTCCGGATGGAAAGACAGTCGTTATTGATTCAGGACGATCCGATTGATCTTTGGGTGGTGCTCGATGAGGCGGTGGTAAGCCGGCCGGTCGGCGGCGACGACGTCATGCGTGATCAATTAGCCAGATTGATCACGACGGCACAGTTGCCGAACGTCACGTTGCAGATCATCCCCTTCGCGGCGGGCGCGCACGCCGGGATGGACGGCACGTTCGCCATTCTCGAGTTCGAGGAGGAGGGCGACGCCGACGTGGTGTTCACCGAGAATGCGACCGGGGGACTGTTTCTCGAGAAGACCGAGGAACTCGGTAAGTACATCTCCATCTTCGAGACCATCCGGACGTCGGCCCTCCCACCGGAGGAGTCCATCGGGATGATTCACATGCTGGTAGAGGAGCCATTGTGGAAGTCGAAGCGAAGGGTTTCCGGATCGATCTGAGCCGGGCACAGTGGTTCAAGAGCACTCGCAGCGGGCCCAACTCCGACAACTGTGTCGAGGTGGCCTTCGTGGACGAGGCGATCGCGGTGCGCGACTCGAAGAACCCGCACGGACCGGCGCTGATCTTCACCGCCGCCGAGTGGGACGCGTTCGTCGGCGGCGCCAAGGACGGCGAGTTCGACCTCTGAGCCTCGAGGTCCGTCGTAATGCGGCCGGCCCTCCCGCATCGGCGCGGGAGGGCCGGCCGTAGTCATTTCTCCGCTCGCCTCGTTGAACGGCAAAAGCGCGGCCCGGGGCCGCGCCCACACCGATGGGGTCGCTTCCCCCGAGCGAGGCAAGGCAGACAGATGACGATTGGTTCGGACAACCTCAGCAACTCCTCGACGGCGCAGGACCGCTTCAGCGGCGGGGTCAGCGCGTACCGGCAGAACCGGCGCGAGGCCGCGATCGCCGCCGAGGGCGCCGACGGCGAACTGGTGTCGCGCAGCAGCTCCTCGGGCTTGCCCACCCGGTCGCCGGGTCGCTCGCACAGCATCGACCCGATCAGCCCGCTCGACCGTGCGGCCAAGCTGCCCTCCCTCGACCTGCAGGGACTGACCGAGCCGGTCTTCCCGTCGAGCGGCTGGCCGGCCATCGACTCGGGGTCGTCGCAGTCGATGGCGGACCACCCGCTGCTGCGCGGGCTGCTGCTCGAGCTGCCCGCCCGCGGCACTCTGCCCACTTCGGACTGGCTGGACCGCTGGTTCGAGGCGGCGCGCTCGATCCTCGAGCTGCTTTACGTGCAGGAAGCCAAGAAGGGCTGACCTTCTGTACCGGGCCTTCTATACCGGGCCTTCCCTTACGTGGCCGCTTTCCTCCGCGGGGCCGCTTTCCTCCGCGGGGCTGCTTGCCTTTGCGTGGCGGCTTTCCCTGCGGGGCGGGTTGACCGTCAGCGGCTGTTGACCGGCACGCGCGGGCGGCTGCGGCCGATCGGGGCCAGCGCCTGCACGCTGAGCTTGCTGTGCCGCAGCCCGGCCCGGATGCCGATGGCCAGCACGGCCACACCCACCACCGTGATGCCGATGCCGGCCAGGTCGGCCCCCGGCACCTCCACCACGCCGCCGGCGATCGGCAGGCTGAGCAGCGTCGCCAGCCCAGTGACCTGCAGCGGCACCAGGATCAGCGGGTGTGCGGCGGCCGCGCGCAGGGCCGGGGGCACCGGGGTCTGCGGGGCGGTGGCGAAGGCGCCCGCGCCTCGCCGCACCAGGGCCACCCGGCGCAGACCGGCGGTCAGCACGATCAGGGCCGGGACGGCCGGCACAAGCGCCGCGGCCGGGGCCGCCGACTCGCCCGGCAACAGGGCGGTGACGATCGGGATGGCGACGAACACCGCCGCGCCGGCGGCGATCAGCACGGTGATCAGGCCGGCCCGGCGGCGCAGAGCCGGCGCCGAACGAGCCGACGGCAACGCGTCTGCCAGCAGCCCGGCCGTGAGCCAGGCGGCGACGAGGGCGCCGGCGAGGATGAGGTCCGCGACGATGTTCACATCGACAGCGTTCACCCGGTGGCGCCGGCGCGAAACCGGGTTTCTACCCGACCGGGCCCCGTAGGGGATGCCGTTGCTGACCCTGAGACTGTCCTCTTTATACCGGCTTCAGACCGGCTCTACACCGCGAACGTCGTGACCGGCTCGGTGGCCGGGGCGGGCGGGGTCGCCTTCCACAGTCCACTTCGCTGCGCCGCGAGCCGGGCCAGGTAAGCCGGGTTGAGCAGCACATATCGCTTCCACAGGCGCTTCGGCTCGAGGCCCAGGCGCCACAGCCACTCGAGGGCGTACTTCTGCATCCACGCGGGCGGGTTCTTGAGCAGCCCGGCGTGATAGTCGAACGCGGCCCCGACGGCCAGAAGTGGCATGTCGAGAAGCGGACGCATCGCGTACGTGAAGATTTCTTGTCGCGGACACCCGAGCCCGACCAGAACTATGCGTGCGCCCGAGCTCTTGATCCGCTCCGCGATCTCCGCGGCCTCACCGGGGTGGCTGGTCCGGAACTTCGAAGCCTCCACCCCCGCGATCTTGAGGGCCGGGAACATCTTCTCCAGCGCCGGCACGAGCCGCTCCAGCGTGGGCTGCGTCGACCCGTACAGGTAAATGGGAAGCCCCTCGGCCGCCGCCCGCTCCACGACCTTGAGCGTCAGCGTCGGCCCGTAGACCCGATCCGCGAGCCCCGCGTGATGCACCGAGTTGAGCGCCCACCGCACGGGCTGCCCATCCGGGGTGACAAGGTCGAACGAGTTGAGCCGCGCGTTGTGCGCCTTGTCCTGCACTCCGGTCATCACCCCGTGCACAGCCAACGCGGTCACCGCGTAACCCCGCCGCTCCCGAGCCGCCGCCATGATCCGCTCGGTGGCGTCGGCGTAGTCGGTGACGTCGACGAGCACCCCGAGCACACTCCGCTTGCCGGTCCGGGTAGCAGCCTGATGAGCACTCACGAACGCATCCTCAGTTTCGACGACCCCGCAATTTTCCGCCGCCGAGCATAGCCGCCCCACCCCCATCACCCATTAGCGCAACCACCCCCACCCACCCACCGCGCGCACCCACCGTGCGCGCCCCCCACCGCGCCGTCCATCCATTGCGCGCGCCCACCCCTGCCCATCCCGCCGAAGCTAGTCGCGCTGAAGGGCACCTCCAGGTCGAAAGCCGGAAGGGTGGCGAGGACTGAAGGGCGCTCGGGTCGGATCGCCCTGCCCGGGCCCGTCTGCCGGCCGCGGCGGCCAAGGGCTGAAGGGCGCTGGCAGCGGATGGCCGAGGGGCGGCGAGGGCCGGAGGGCGTAGGGGGTGGATGGCCGAGGGCAGCGAGGGCTGGGGTGCTGGAGGCGGGTGTCGAAGGGGAGCCCGAGGGGTGGCGAGGGCCGGAGGGTCCTGGCGGCGGAAGGCCGAAGGGGTGGCGACGGCTGGAGGGCGCTCTGGACCGAACCCCGAAGGCGTGATGTCGGCTGGAGCGCTTGGGCAGATGCGCGAAGGCGTAGTGATGGCCGTTACGGCGCTGGAGGGGGAAGGCCGAACGGGCAGTGGCGGCCTGAGGGCGCGAAAGCCGAAGGTGCTGAAGCCGAGGCGCCGGGGCCGGGAAGGCTACTTCCGGGCAGCGAGGCCAGAGGATGACGAACGCCGAAGGCGCTTCGGAATGTGATGTCGAGCACCAGATCAGGCCGATCAAGCCCGTCCCGACGCCTCCGACGCGCCCGTTGCGGGCCCGACATGATGTTGGAACCACACCGTGACCATCACCCAGGGCAACCAAAGAGGGATGAAAGATCGTCCCGGCGAAGCCGGCAGCCCCCACAAAACGTGAGAAACAACGCACAACCGCCCCCACCGTAACGTGGGGTTCCCGGGGCTCGGCCCCGGGGCAGATATAACGAGGAGCCCCGGTTCGCGCTTCTCAGCGAACAGGGGCTCCCGCGACTCGTGGGGATGGGGGGAGTTGAACCCCCACGTCCTTTCGGACACACGGACCTGAACCGTGCGCGTCTGCCATTCCGCCACATCCCCGTGGCCTTTATGAGACCGGCCCGGAGGCCTGCCTTTTTGTTACTGGCTGCGACAGACTACGCTGTCGCACGTCACCAAGCGAGTTGATATCGCCCCTGACGCCAGGGAAGACTAGCACGGCGTCTACGGGTGTCATACGAGGGTCAGAAGTGCCGGTCGCTCTTGAGCAACAGATGCGCAAGCGGCGGCCGGATACCATCATGTCCTCGGAAGCCGAGGAGGAGCCGGTGAGCGTGCTGCAGCGCTTTGAGAAGCGATTGGAAGGCCTTGTCGAAGGGGCCTTCGCCAAGGTGTTCAAGGGTGTCGTGCACCCGGTGGAGATCCTGAATGCCATGCAGCGGGAGGCCGAGGCACACAAGGCCATCCTCGCCGGTGGCCGGACTCTCGTGCCGAATCGCTACGTGATCGACCTTTCGCCCTACGACCACAGCCGGTTGGCGCCCTATGCCGCCGCGCTCGCCCAGGAGCTGGCCCAGTCTCAGGCCGAGTTCATCGGTGAGCAGGCGTGGACGGTCTACGGCGACGTGATCGTCGAGATCGAGCGTGGTGACGGGCTCGACACGGGCATGTTCCGGGTCACGGCCGAGGTCTACACCGGTGGCGAGGTCGCCCCGGTGCAGCAGCCGGCCTATGACGCGGGCCCGCAATATCCGCCTTACGAGCAGCAACAGCAGGGCGGCTATCAGCAGCACGGCGGCGGCGCGCCCAATGGCCGCGGCGGGGTGGGCCTCATCTCGGGTGACGGCCGCACCTACCCGCTGCAGATGGGCTCGACGGTGATCGGCCGCGGCGACCAGGCGAACCTGCGCCTGCCCGACGTCGGCATCTCGCGCCGGCACGCCCGGCTCGACTACGACGGCAACCAGGTCGTGCTGACCGACCTGGGTTCGACCAACGGCACGATGGTGAACGGCCAGCGCGTCTCGGCCGTGGCGCTCAACCCGGGCGACATGATCCAGCTGGGCACCACCACGCTGACGTTCCGAGTGGACGGCTAAGCACCTTGCCCGAATTCGTCCTCACCGTCGCCCGGTTCGGCTTCCTCATCCTGCTGTGGATCTTCGTGTTCACGGTGGTGGGGGTGATCCGCCGGGATCTCTTCGCTGGGGTCCGGTCCAAGAGCATCGTCGCCAGCCCTCGGGGGGTGGGTGGCGCGGTGCCCGAGGGCCGGCCCGCGAAGGCGAAGCGCGGTAAGGCGGCGCGGCAACTCGTGGTCACTGCCGGGCAGCTCTCCGGCACCCGCATCACGCTGAGCGAGGCGCCGATCACTATCGGTCGTGCCGAGGATTCCACTCTCGTCATCACCGACGACTTCGCCTCGGCTCGGCACGCGCGGCTCGTTCCGCGGGACGGTCAGTGGTTCGTCGAGGATCTCGGCTCGACGAACGGCACCTATCTCGACCGCGGTAAGGTCTCCGGACCTACTCCCGTCCCCCTTGGCGTACCGATCCGTATCGGTCGCACTTCTCTCGAGTTACGGCCATGACCCTGACCCTGCGCTATGCCGCTCAGAGCGACCGCGGTCTGATCCGAGACCTGAATCAGGACTCCGTCTACGCCGGGCCGCGGCTGCTTGCTGTCGCCGACGGTATGGGCGGCATGGCCGCCGGTGACGTCGCCTCCAACATCGTCATCGCCGCCATGGCGCCGCTCGACGAAGACGTCCCCGGTGACGCGATGGTGGACGCGTTACGCCACGCGGTCGGGACGGCCAATCAACAGCTGCGCGACACCGTCGACGCCAACCCGCAGCTCGAGGGCATGGGCACCACGCTGACCGCGGTGCTCTTCTCGGGCAGCAAGTTCGGCATGGTGCACATCGGCGACAGCCGGGCCTACCTGCTGCGCGGGGGCGAGTTCGCCCAGATCACCAAGGACGACACGTACGTTCAGATGCTGGTCGACGAGGGCCGGGTCAGCCCGGAGGAGGCGAGCAGCCACCCGCAGCGGTCGCTGCTCACCCGGGCGCTCGACGGCCGCGACATCGACCCTGAGTATTCCGTGCGTCAGGTGCTCAAGGGCGACCGCTATCTGATCTGCAGCGACGGGCTCTCGGGCGTGGTCAGCGCCGACACCATCGGTCAGACGATGCGCGAGCTCGCCGACCCGCAGGCGTGCACCGAGCGGCTGGTGCAGCTGGCCCTGCGCGGCGGCGGCCCCGACAACATCACGGTGGTCATCGCGGACGCGACCGACGCCGACATCGTCGAGCAGGCGCCGATCGTGGGGGGCGCCGCGGCGATCGACCGCGGCAACAACACGGTGGCCGACAGCTCGACCTCGGCCGCGCGGGCCGCCGCCCTGCAGGCGCCGCGCCCGGCCCAGCCGCAGCCCGAACGCGACACGTACGCCGAGCCCGAGCCCAAGGGCCACCCGGTGCGGGCCACGCTGCTCGTCCTGGTGCTGCTGGGTGTGCTCGGCGGCGGCCTGTGGCTCGGCTATCAATACACGCAGAAGCAGTATTACGTCGGCGCCACCGAGGCCGGGCAGCTCGCGATCTTCCGCGGCGTCCCGGGTCAGATCGCCGGCCTCGACCTGTCCAGCGTCAACGAGACCAGCCCGTCCCGCCTCGACGACCTCACCACGGTCGCGCAGGATCGGGTGAAAGAGGGCATCCACGCCGACGACCGGCCGGACGCGCAGCGCATGCTGGCCGAGTTGACCGACGAGGCCCCGTCGAACCCGAACCTCAAGCCGCTCTGCTCCACCGTCACCACGCCGCCGCCCGCAACGGCGACGACACCGCCGGTCCTGCCGAGCGCCGGGACCAGCAGCCGACCGGCCGTCCCCGGCAGCACCACCGCCGCGGGCGCCGTCCCCGGCAGCACCGCCGCCGGCGCCGACGGATCGGTGCCGAACTCCGTGCCCGCGACCACGCCGTCCGCTCAGGTTTCCGAGTCTGCGCCCGCTGCCGATCCGGTCGGGTGCCGGACCGTCAACTGAGCTTCGGCTCGACCATGTCTGGGGATCCTTCTTGACCGCGCCCGCCGTGCCTGCTTCCTCGCCCGCTTCCACGGGCGAGATGGCGCGTATCCCGGGAATGAAGACCCAGCGCAATGCCGAGCTGGGTCTGCTCGCGTTCGCCATGGTGCTGGTGGCGGCGTACGGGGCGACCGTCGAGGCGGGCCGGATCGGCGAGATCACCCCGACCTTCTGGGTGCCGGCCGCGCTGCTCAGCGTCCTGTTCCTCGGCCTGCACTTCGTGGTGCGCTACACCGCGCCGTACGCCGATCCCGTGCTCATCCCGGCCGTCGCGCTGATCAACGGGTTGGGCGTGGGCTTCCTGCGCCGGCTCGACATCGGCGACGCGCTCTCCGAGAAGGAGCCGATTCCGGGCGTCTTCTCCGGCATCGGCGGCCGCCAGCTGGCCTGGACTTTGATCGCGTTGATCCTGGCGGCGATCCTGCTTCTGGTGGTCCGCGATCACAAGGTCGTCTCCCGGTACGCGTACACCCTGGGCCTGACCGGCATCGTGCTGGTGATGATCCCGGCCGTGCTGCCGGCCAGCATCTCCGAGGTCAACGGGGCCAAGCTGTGGATCCGGCTGGGCTCGTTCTCGATCCAGCCCGGTGAGTTCGCCAAGATCGCCCTGGTCTCGTTCTTCGCGTACTACCTGGTCCGCAAGCGAGAAGTGCTGTCGCTGGCCAGCCGCCGGGTCCTCGGCATCGACTTCCCGCGCGGCCGCGACCTCGGCCCGGTCGTCACGGTCTGGCTGCTCAGCCTCCTGGTGCTGGTCTTCGAGAAGGACCTGGGCACCGCGCTGCTTTATTTCGGCCTGTTCATCGTGACCCTCTACGTCGCCACCGAGCGGGCCAGCTGGCTGATCATCGGTCTGCTGCTGTTCTTCGGCGGTGTCTACGTGGCCTACCTGCTCGGCGCGTCGGTCGGCGGCCCGTTCGCCAACTTCTACGACCGCGCCCAGGTCTGGCTCAACCCGTTCGACAACGAGAACTACGAGCGCCTCGGCGGCAGCTATCAACTGGTGCAGGGCCTGCTCTCGCTCGGCACCGGCGGCCTGTTCGGCTCCGGCCCGGGCGGCGGTTCGCCCCGGTTCGTCCCCGAGGTCCAGAACGACTTCATCTTCGCCGGCATGGGCGAGGAGATCGGCCTGTTCGGCCTGTCCGCGCTGCTGGTGCTCTATCTGCTGATCGTCGAGCGCGGCCTGCGGTCGGCGCTCGCGGTGCGTGACTCGTTCGGCAAGCTGGTCGCGGGCGGTCTGTCGTTCACCTTGGGTTTGCAGATCTTCGTCATCCTGGGTGGCATCACCGGGTTGATCCCGCTGACCGGTCAGACGACACCGTTCCTCTCGTCCGGCGGCTCCTCCCTGATGGCCAACTGGCTGCTGATCGCGATGCTGCTGCGGATCTCGAACGCGGCGCGCGGCCCGGCGGCCAGCGGCGGCGGGACGGATCGGGCCGGTGGCCCAGGCAAGAAAGCACCAGCACAACTACACGGCGCCATGACGGAGGTGATCAAGCCGTGAACGCACCACTTCGACGGGCCGGCGTGGTCATCCTCGTCCTGTTCGGGCTGCTCTTCGCCAACTTGAACTGGGTTCAGGCGTACAAGGCCGACGACTACCGCACCAACGACTACAACCGTCGCGTGGTGGTCGCGCAGTACGAGCGCCCCCGCGGCGTGATCGAGGCCGGCGGTCAGGGGATCGCGACCAACAAGATCACCGACGACGCCCTCAAATACCTGCGCGTCTACCCGCGCAAGGAGGTCTACGCGCCGGTCCTCGGGTATCGGCCCGTCGGCCTGGCCGCGACCGGCATCGAGAACGCCGAGAACGACTTCCTCTCCGGCGAGAGCGACAAGCTCTTCGCCGACCGGGTCAAGGACATGTTCACCGGCAACAACACCGGTGGCGGCAACGTGCTGCTGACGCTCGACACCAAGGCGCAGGAGACGGCCTGGAAAGAGCTGAACGACAACGAGCGCGACGTCACCAAGGGCGCGGCGATCGCGATCGACCCGCGTACGGGTGCCGTGCAGGCCATGGTGTCGATGCCCAGCTTCGACCCGAACCCGCTGGTCAGCCACGACGAGAAGGCGGCCGCGGCGGCCTACAACAAGCTCAACAAGAACCCGGACCAGCCGCTGCTGAACCGCTCGACCGCCGAGACCAAGCCGCCCGGCTCGGTCTTCAAGGTGATCGTCTCTGCGGCCGCCCTCCAAAACGGTTATACAACTGAGACCGAGATCGAGGCCGGGCGCGAATATCGCGAGAGCGGCGCGGTCATCCGCAACTCCGAGGACGAAGTTTGCCCTGGTAGCCAGATCGATCTGAAGGCCGCGCTGACCACGAGCTGCAACACCGGCTACGCCCGGCTCGGCGTGACCCTCGGCCGCGACAAGGTGCTCGCCGCGGCCAAGGCGTTCGGCTTCGAGGACGACCAGCTGACCGTGGGCGACCTCGAGGGCAGCGGGCTGCCGGTCGCGATGAGCGACACCGGCAAGATGGCCAACCCGGACGGCAGCGTCGACAAGGGCGCGCTGGCCCAGTCCTCGCTCGGCCAGCGCGACGTCCGGATGACCCCGCTGCAGGGCGCTCTGATCGCCGCCACGGTGGCCAACGACGGCGAGCAGATGCGCCCCTACCTGGTGCAGAAGCTCACCAGCCCCGATCTGCGCACGATCTACACGGCCGACCCGAAGACGCTCCGCACGCCGGTCAACAGCCAGGTCGCGGGCGACCTGAAGGACATGATGGTCAGCGTCGTCGAGAACGGCACCGGCAAGCGGGCCCGCATCTCCGGCATGGAGGTCGGCGGCAAGACCGGAACGGCCCAGAACGCCGAGGGCGCCGACCCGCACGGCTGGTTCATCGGCTTCGCCTTCAACGACAAGGGCGAGGCGGTCTCGGCCGCGTGCGTCATGCTTGAGAACGTGCCCGGTGGCCACGCCAGCGCCGAGGCGGCCCGGATCGCCGGGCTCATCATGAAGGCCGCGGCGGGTCAGGGAGGGAACTGAGCATGATCAGCCCTGGGGTGACCCTCGGCGGCCGGTACGTTCTCGACGAGCGGATCGCCGGAGGTGGGATGGGCG
The DNA here is from genome assembly GCF_016785085.1 of Paractinoplanes lichenicola. Classification (GTDB taxonomy): domain Bacteria; phylum Actinomycetota; class Actinomycetes; order Mycobacteriales; family Micromonosporaceae; genus Actinoplanes; species Actinoplanes lichenicola. The sequence goes on along the minus strand of NZ_JAENHO010000015.1, from coordinate 140,145 downwards.
ATGTCTGGCGCGGCACCGACGAGGTGCTGGGCCGGACGGTCGCTGTCAAGATCCTGCTGCCCGCGCTGCTCGACGAGCCCGGCTTCGCCGAGCGGTTCCGGGGCGAGGCCCGCACGATGGCCACGATCAACCACCCCGGGGTCGTCGACGTCTACGACTACGGCAGCGACCAGCAGCTCGCGTTCCTGGTGATGGAGTACGTCGAGGGTGACGCCCTCTCGCGCACGCTGAGCCGGGTCGGCCGGCTGACCCCGGCCCGCACGATGGCGCTGATCGCCCAGGCCGCCGACGCGCTGCAGGCCGCCCACGCGAACGGCATCGTGCACCGCGACGTGAAGCCCGGCAACCTGCTCGTCCGCCCCAACGGCACCCTGGTGCTGACCGACTTCGGTATCGCCCGCTCGGCCCTGGTCGGCCAGCTCACCGTGGCCGGCTCGGTGCTCGGCACGGCGTCCTACATCTCGCCCGAACAGGCCTCCGGCGCGGTCGCCACGTCGGCCTCCGACGTCTACGCGCTCGGCGTCGTCGCCTATCAGTGCCTCTCCGGGCACCGGCCGTTCGACGGCGCGACGCCGATGGAAATCGCGATGAAGCACGTACGCGAGACGCCGCGCCCGCTGCCCGGCGACATCCCGCCCCAGGTCCGCACGATCGTCGACCGCGCCCTGGCCAAGGACCCGAACGCCCGCTGGCCCTCGGCGTCGGCGCTGGCCGCCGTGGCCCGCCAGGCCGCCGCCTCGCTGGCCAACCCGGCCCAGGCCCAGGCGCCCACCGGCTCCCCGGTCCGCGCCTCCGGCCCGGTCAGCCCCGCGCCCGTCCACCCGCAGAGCGGCGGCCGCCCGGCCGGCGGCGCCCCGATGCCGGGCTCGCCGATGGCCGGCGGGGCCCGCCCGCCCTATCCGCCGGTGCCCCGGCCCGTCTCGGGGGCGCGCGGCGCGGCTTCGGTACCCTCCGGACCGCCCGTTCAACCGCAGCCCTACCGTCAGCCGTATCAATCACAGCCGGCACCGGCCGCCAAGCCGGAGAGCTCGGGCGGACGGCAGGTGCTGATCGTGCTGGCCGTGGTGCTGGCGCTGTTGGTCCTGCTCTGCGCCGGCGTGATCTCGTTCCTCTACAACCAGCAGCAGAACAACGCGTTGAGCAGGGGAAACGCGGCCACCGTGGAATTGGGCGGCACCGGCGGGGAGCCATCGGTGGCGTCGTACCGTCTCACCACACAGGCGGGCGCGAACCCCGGCTGGATAAAAGCTAACGAAGGACGACAGACGCTATGACGGCGCAGGCCCGCCTGCTCGGTGGCAGGTATCAGGTCGGCGAGCTCTTGGGCTACGGCGGCATGGCCGAGGTGCACCGCGGACGCGACCTCCGGCTCGGCCGTGACGTGGCGATCAAGATGCTGCGCACCGACCTGGCTCGCGACGCCACGTTTCAGGAGCGCTTCCGTCGCGAGGCGCAGAACTCGGCGGCTCTGAACCACCCCGCCATCGTCGCCGTCTACGACACCGGCGAGGAGATCTCGTCGACCGGCGAGAAGCTGCCGTTCATCGTCATGGAGTTCGTCAACGGGCACACCCTCAAGGAAGTGCTCGCCCAGGAGCAGCGCATCCAGCCGCGCCGGGCGCTCGAGATGATCGCCGACATCTGCGCCGCCCTCGAGTTCAGCCACCGGCACGGGATCATCCACCGGGACATCAAGCCCGGCAACGTGATGATCACGCAGAACGGCCAGGTCAAGGTCATGGACTTCGGCATCGCGCGGGCCCTGGCCAGCGGCGCCACCACCATGACGCAGACCAGCGCGGTCATCGGCACGGCGCAATATCTCTCGCCCGAGCAGGCCCGGGGCGAGTCCGTCGACGCCCGCTCCGATGTGTACGCGGCCGGCTGTGTGCTGTTCGAGCTGCTCGTCGGCCACCCGCCGTTCGTCGGCGACAGCCCGGTCAGCGTGGCCTACCAGCACGTACGGGAAGAGCCGCGCGCCCCGAGCGACATCAACCACGAGGTCCCGCCGGACGTCGACGCCATCGTGCTCAAGGCGCTGGCCAAGAACCCGATGAACCGCTACCAGAGCGCGCAGGAGATGCGGGCCGACGCGCTGCGGGCCGTCGCGGGTCGTCCGGTGCTGGCCACCCCGGTGATGTCCGAGGCCGAGACGATGGCCATGCAGGGCCCGCCGTCGCGGCAGTGGCAGCCGCAGGGCGCCACGACCATGCAGCGGCCCGTCGGTGGTGGTCCCCGCGAGCCGGAGCGGCGATCGACGTGGGTGTGGGCGTCGCTGGCGGCACTCGGTGTGCTGGTCGTGATCGTGCTCGGTGTCGCGCTGGCCCAGATGCGCAACAACGCGAACGACAACACCAACGCGGGTGACACGCCCACCTCGGCCCCGGTGACGTACGAGATGCCCGACCTCGACGGCAAGACCGACGAGGAGGCCCGGGCGTTGCTGAAGACCGCGGGCATCACCCGCATCTCGCCCGACAAACCGCAGATCAGCCAGGACTGCGACGGCACGGTCGTCCAGCAGGACCCGAAGGCGGGCGCCACGGTGGCCGCCGACCTGACGGTGAGCTATCAGCTCTGCCAGAAGCCGGACAAGGTCGAGGTGCCCAACAACCTGGTCGGCTCGACCCGGGACGCGGCCAAGAGCACGCTCGAGGGCCTCGGCTTCAAGGTCAAGTTCGAGGAGGTGCCGAGCCTCAAGCCGGAAGGCACCGTGGTCAAGGTCGAGAAGGCCGGCCAGACGGTCGACCCGGGCCAGACGCTCACCGTGCAGATCTCGAACGCCCGCCAGACGAAGATGCCCGACGTGGTGGGCAAGTCGCTGGCGACGGCGACGGGCACCCTCGACAACGCCGGCCCGTTCAACGTCACAACCGTCGACGTCCAGGACCCGAACGCGGTGCCGGGCACGGTGATCGAGCAGAACCCGAAGGCGAACACGACGGTCACGAAGGGCGACAAGGTCACCCTGACGGTCGTCGCCGAACCGGACCCGAACGAGACCACGCCCAACCCGGACGACACCGAGTCGCCCGGCACGGGCACGGGCAACGCCGGCGGCACCGGCTCCGGCTCGGGCACGAACGGCCTGATCAACTATCCGATCGCCGTGGTCCGCCGCGACTGACCGCGCTTCGACGAGAACGGCCGCCCCCGACGTCGGAGGCGGCCGTTTCGCTAAGCCGTGGCAAAGGCGGCGCGGCGCCGGGTCTCGACCTCGGCCGCGAGCGGCGGCGCCTTCTCGAGCGCGGACGGCAGGCCGCAGGAGGCGAGCCAGTTGGCCAGCATCGTGTGCCCGCCCTCGGTCAGCACCGACTCGGGGTGGAACTGCACGCCCTCGATCGGCAGCTCGCGGTGGCGCATGGCCATCACCACCCCCGATTCCGTACGCCCGGTCACCTCGATCTCGGCCGGCAGCGTCTCGGGCACGACGGCGAGCGAGTGGTAGCGCGTCGCCGTGAACGGCTCGGGCAGCCCGGCCAGCACGCCGGCCCCGCTGTGCCGCACCTCGGAGGTCTTGCCGTGCAGCAGCTCGGGGGCACGGGTCACGGTCGCCCCGAACGCGGCGCCGATCGCCTGATGCCCCAGGCAGACCCCGAACATCGGAACCTTCCCGGCGTACGCCTTGATCACGTCCATCGTGATGCCGGCGCGCTCGGGGGTGCCGGGGCCGGGCGAGAGCAGGATGCCCGCCGCGCCGAAGGAGCCCACGTCGGCCACCGAGATCTCGTCGTTGCGCCGCACCTCGCACTCGGCGCCCAGCTGGCCGAGGTATTGCACCAGGTTGAAGACGAACGAGTCGTAGTTGTCGAGGACCAGGATGCGCACGTCAATCACCAGGAATCTGGGCGGCGTCGGAGGGGTGGGGCTGGTTCGACTCGGTGTCGTACGGGATCTCGTCGGGTCCCTCGTGGCTGGGGCTGTCCGTGCTGGTGACGTCGGCATCACCCCCGCCGTCGGGGCCCTGCTGCTCGGTGCCCGTGCCGACCTGCACGTCGTCGAACGGCAGCAGCGGCGTCGCCCACGGGAACACCACATACCAGAGCAGGGCGGTGGTGGCGGCGATCATGCCGAGTGACCCGATCAGCTTGCCCCAGACACCGCCGGGGAGCTTGCGCCAGATCCACGAATACATGTCCGGTCAGGCCCCCTTGATGTCGGCCGGCATGCCGGCGTTGGGCTGGGCCTGATCACGCTTGCTCGTCGAGACCAGCTCGGCGTGGATGATGAGCCGCTCGTAGTTGTTGTACTTCGGGTTGCACGTCGTCAGCGTGAGCAGCGACTGGCGCGGCTTGGCCTTGGGCTTGCCGGGCACGGGCGCGACCACCTCGACGGCGCTCGGCTTCACGACCTGCTGCTGGTAGACCTTGTAGACGTACCAGTTGGTGCGGGTCTCGACGCCGATCACGTCGCCGTCCTTGAGCTCGTCGAGCCGCCAGAAGATCTTTTTGATGCGGTGACCGGCCACCGAGAAGTTCCCGACCTGACCGGGCTTGGCGGAGTCGGGGTAGTGACCCGGGGCGTACCGGATGTCGTCGGGCTGCACGCCGTCGACGACCACCCACTCCTTGTCGAGCTTCGGGATGTAGAGCCGGCCGACCAGGTTGGATCCGGGGGCGGCGGGCGCCTTGGCGGCGGTCGACGCGGTCGGGCCGACGGTCGGGTCGTTCCACACCTCGTCGAGCTCGGTGTCGAGGGCGTTCTGCTCGTCCTGCACCTTGGCCGAGTTGCCGAACACCTCGTAACCGGCGAACAGCAGCACGATCAGGCCAAAGGTGATCATCAGCTCGCCCGAGACGCGGATGGCGCCCCGGATGCGCGAGCCGAGAGTCGGGCGGGTCAGCTCGGAGTAGACGCTCTTGTAGCCCTCGCCGGTCTGCTCCGGTCGCAGCTTGACGACCTTCTCGCCCCGTTTGGGTGCTTCCGCCACGGCCTCTTCCTCCGCCGGGGGCCTCGGACCGTCCGGGCCGGGGGGCGAGACCGAGGCGGCGCCCAGCACGGCGTCGGGATCGGCCTTCGCCTTCGCGGCCTGTGCGGCGACGCCCGGAACCACGGAGAGGAGCGCGGTGGGTGCCTGGACGGGGGGTGGTTGCTCGCTGGGCCGCGGCATCGCCGGGAGCAGCCCGGTCGGCGCGTCCGACGTACGGATGACGGCGGTCTCGCCCGGATCACGCCTGGGCTCGCGGCGCTCGGCCGAGCCGGGGTTGACCGGGACGCTGGGGCGAACCTGATCGCCGAAGCCCTGACCCGGCCCGCCGACGGGATAGCCGCCCGAGTTGTGGCCGGTGGTGGCGGGCGGGCGGAAGGCCTGGGGCGCTCCGGCGGGGTCGCCGAAACCCGAGCCACCGTGCGGCATGCCGTGGGCAGGTGCCTCGGGACGGCCGCTGACCAGGCCATTCGCTCCCGTACGGCTGTCGAACGCGCGCTCCTCGGGCCGCGCGCCGCCGAACTGGCCGTCGCGGGCGACCGGCTCGCCGTAGGAGCCGTTGCGGTCGGGCGCGGCGTTGAAGGCGCCGTTGTGGTCGGGCGCGGCGTTGAAGACGCCGTTGTTGAGGGCGTCCCCGAACGGGGAGCCGGGCGCCAGATGGCCGTTGGCGGCGTCGTTGGTGAAGGTGCGCCCGAACGCCGGGGCGCCGTTGGCTTGGTCACCCGGGGCGAACGCCTGCTCGCCGCCGCTGTAACGGCCCTCAGGGGGTCGAGGCGGGAAGAACCCGCCGCTGGGGGCTCCGGCGCCCGAGAGGGGCGTACGGGCGGCCTGAGGGGCTCGGAACGAGGGCTCGGCCGGCGGGGTGGCGCCGCGGGCGGGGGTTCCGTCGAACGCGTCCGTGTATTGCGGCCCGTTCACCGGGACGCCGTGCTCGTGCGGCCACGCGGGGTCGCGGCCGGGCAACGGCGCCGAGGGCGGCGCGGGAGAGCCGGTCGGCACGGGCGCGGAGGGCGCGGGCGAGCCGGTCGGCACCGGCGCGGAGGGAGGGACCGGTGAACCGGTCGGGACCGGCGCCGAGGCGCTGCCGGTGCGTAACGGCTGGTAAGCCTGGTGCCCTCCGGTGCCGGCGAAGAAGCCCGGATCCTGGCGGCCGGGCGCGGCCGGGCCGGGACGCAGGGCACGCGCGGCGGCCCCGAGAGAGCCGCCGGCGGCGATCCGCTGCTGCACCTCTTCGTCGGTGCGCAGCACGGCGGTCTCGGCGGCCGAGGGTGACGGCGGCGGCAGCGACGGCGGGGCCGAGCGTGGGGCCGCGCCCAGGCCGATCGGCGGCGACAGCGGGCCGCCGGGCACGCCGTCGGGCGAGGCGTCGGTGATGCGCGGGATGTAGGCCGTCTGGGCCTCGGTGTCGGGAGCGCGATGCCGCCCCGACCCGGGACCCGCGGACGGGTTGTCGGCCATTACCCGGCAACCCGCGCGGATCGGAGGTCACTCGACCCGTCGTACGCCCGCACTGTCACGTTCCTCTCGACGGTTTCGGTATAGCCGAGGCCGAAGTCGGCGACGGCAGCCCGGAACTGCTGGACCCCTACCGCGGACTCCAACGCGCGACGCATCCCTGTGGGTTCGCCGATAGCTGTGATCTTGAACGGCGGCGAGAAAACTTGGCCGTGCAGCAGCAGCGTGTTGCCGACACAGCGTACAGCGCTGGTGGAGATCACGCGGACATCCATGATCGACATTGCCTCGGCCCCGCCGGCCCACATCGCGTTGACGACCGCCTGCACATCACCCTGATGAACGACCAGGTCGTCGTTGTCGGGGGCGTTGGCCGCCACGAAGTCGTTGCTGCGGCGGGACGAGTCGTCGAGGGTGACCGTCAGCCCGGGGCCCTGCAGGGCGGTGAAGCCCGCGGGGGCGCGCAGCCCCTCGGTCGTCTTGCGGGCCGCGCCGACCGGGCCGTCGACCTCGGCCAGGCGGGCGGTGTCCTGGTCGACCGCGGCGCGCAGCTGGGCCGCAGTCTTCTCGCGGGCGTGCAGGCGCGTGTTCTTGTCGGCGATGAGCTGGGTCAGCTCGGGCCGGCGGTCGTCGCGCAGAGCCGTGCCGTCCGCGATCGTGGCCGAGGTGGTGAAGAGCAGGCCCGCAGCGAGGAAGATCAATGGCGAGCCGGCCGACCAGCCGCGCATGCGCAGGCTGGGACGATGTGGCCGCAAGCCGCGCCACGCCCGGCGCAGGACGAGCCGCCACGAGGGCGTGCCGGTGGTGTATTCCACGTCCCCGAATCCCCCCGAAATATCCGCGCCGGACATTTTCCTCGCCCGGCGGGTGCCTGTCTGCCCGCCGCCTTGACTACGCTAGCTGTCGAACATTAATCGCCACGGGCAGCATTCGGGGTCTCCGGAGCCGCTCAGCGGTGGGGTTGTTCACCACTTGTTGCCCTCAGGAGAGCACCGTGCCGAAGTCTCAGGTCCGAAAGAAGAAGGTCTACACACCGCCGACGGACATCCGTCCCGCGGCGGCAGCGGCGTCGAAGAAGCCGAGCCCGATGTGGCTGCCGATCAGTGCCGTGGCGCTGATCGTGATCGGCATCGCCTGGCTGGTCGTGTACTACCTGTCGTCCCAGCAGTACCCGGTGGAAGCGCTGCGGTATTGGAACCTGGCGATCGGCTTCGGGTGCATGGTCGCCTCGCTGGGCATCCTGTCCCGCTGGCGGTAAGGCCGTTGAGCCCGCTCACGCGCGGGTAGTGTGGCTTTTGTCCGTTTAAAGCGCACCCCGCGCCGCTGGCCGGGGTGCGCTTTGCGCCTGCGGCCGCCCCCACTTGACCCGGTGGCGTGCGGCCGTCTATTACTCGTGGGTAACATGGGCGCGGCGGACAGCCGACCGAGGAGGCACAACGCTGATGGGCATCGCGCAGATAATCGCCACCGTGCTGGCCGGCGCCGTCACCGTCGTCGCGGTCGTGCTGGCGGTCCGCGCCGTCCTGACCATCACCGCGGTGATCCGGCAGGGCAAGCCCGACCCGGCGCGCTTCGCGGACAAGCCGACCCGGACGAAGACCATGCTGGTCGAGACGCTGGGTCACACGCGGATGCTCAAGTGGAGCGCGATCGGCGCCGCCCACTGGCTCGTGATGGTCTCCTTCATGATCCTGTTCCTGCTGGTCGTGGAGGCCTACTTCGAGGTCGTCGACCCCGAGGGCGGGCTCCCGATCGTCGGGCACTGGGTCGTCTACGGCTTCGTCACCGAGTGGATCGGCATCCTCGGCCTGGCCGGCATCCTCTACCTGATCTTCGTGCGGCAACGGAGCATCCGGCAGAAGCGCAGCCGCTTCACGGGCTCGACGATGTGGCAGGCGTATTTCGTCGAGGCGGTCATTCTCGGCGTGCTGGCCTGCGGTTTTCTGATCCGCGGGTTCAAGGTCGCCAACGACACGTTCGAATACCCGGCGTGGGCCACCCCGCTGTCGCACGGCGTCGGCAACCTGCTGCCCGCGGCCGAGGACGGCCCGACCTGGGTCGCGCTGGTCAAGCTGTTCATCTCGATGGGCTGGCTGATCACCATCGCGCTCAACCCGACCATGGGCGTGGCCTGGCACCGCTTCCTGGCCTTCTTCAACATCTTCTTCAAGCGCGCGCCCGAGAAGCCGGCCGGCTCCGGGCTGGGCGCGCTGCGGCCGATGATGAGCGAGGGCAAGCCGCTGGACTTCGAGGAGGCCGACCCCGAGAAGGACCAGTTCGGCGTGGCCCAGGTCGAGCAGTTCACCTGGAAGGGGCTGCTCGACTTCTCCACCTGCACCGAGTGCGGGCGCTGCCAGTCGCAATGCCCGGCCTGGAACACCGCCAAGCCGCTCTCGCCCAAGCTCCTCGTGCTGAGTCTGCGCGACCACGCGTACGCGAAGGCTCCTTATCTCTTGGGCGGCGGGGGCAAGGACCTCACCGGTGAGGAGAAGGCGACCGAGGCCCAGCTGGCCCACATGGATGTGCTGGCGCTGGCCGAGGGCAACCGCCCGCTGATCGGCACCGAGGACGAGCAGGGTGTGATCGACCCCGACGTGCTGTGGTCGTGCACCACCTGCGGGGCGTGCGTCGAGCAGTGCCCGGTCGACATCGAGCACGTCGACCACATCGTCGACATGCGCCGCTACCAGGTGCTCATCGAGTCGTCGTTCCCCTCCGAGGCCGGCGTGATGCTGCGCAACCTCGAGAACAAGGGCAACCCGTGGGGCGCGCCGCAGAACACCCGCGAGGACTGGACCAAGGGTCTCGACTTCGAGGTGCCGCGGGTCGGCGAGACCGACGACTTCGAGTATCTGTTCTGGGTCGGCTGCGCCGGCGCGTTCGAGGACAGGGCCAAGAAGACCACCCGCGCGGTCGCGAAGCTGCTGCACGAGGCCGGTGTCAACTATGCGATTCTCGGCGAGGGCGAGACCTGTACGGGTGACCCCGCGCGCCGCATCGGCAACGAGTTCGTCTTCCAGATGCTGGCCCAGCAGAACGTGGAAACCCTGCAGGAGGCCAACGTCAAGAAGATCGTGGCGACCTGCCCGCACTGCTTCAACACGCTCGGCAACGAATACGAGCAGCTGGGCCTGAAGGTCGAGGTCGTGCACCACACGCAGCTGCTCCAGCACCTGGTCGCGACCGGCAAGCTCACCCCGGTCCAGCCGATCGAGGGCGACGTCACCTATCACGACCCGTGCTACCTGGGCCGCCACAACCGGGTGTTCGACGCGCCCCGCGAGGTGCTGGGCTCGGCGGCCAACCTGGTGGAGATGCCGCGCAACTCCGAACGCTCCTTCTGCTGCGGCGCCGGCGGTGCCCGCATGTGGATGGAGGAGAAGATCGGCAAGCGGATCAACGTCGAGCGCACCGAGGAGGCCCTGGCCACCGGGGCCAAGACGATCGCCGTGGGCTGCCCGTTCTGCTACACGATGATCGGCGACGGCGTCACCGGCAAGGGCGAGCAGGAGAACGTCGAGGTCGTGGACGTCGCAACGGTCCTGCTGCGTTCGCTCAAGCAGGAGGTCTAGGGCGCTACGAGGGCGTGCCGGCGGTGGCCGCGGTGGTCGAGGCGACGATCGCCACCAGCACGGCCGCCTGGATCTCGTCGATCGCCCGCTTCACGGCCTCGGCCGCCCAGGCGCCCTCGCTGATCTCCCGCAGCCGCGCCTTCACGACCTTCTGGTCGAGGTCACCGAAGACCTTCTTGTCGAGATCCGTCGCCGCGACCAGGGCACAGAGCGCAGCCGTACGCGGTTCGACCGCACCCGAGCCGAGCACGGCGTGCCGCATCCGGTCGCGCGCGGCCGTCTCCTGCACGGGCTCGACGCCGTGAGCGGCCGGATACTTCGTCCGCGGGAACACCCACAGCACCTTGTCCTTCTCGGTGCGCAGGATGCCCTCGGCCACGAGCTTGTCGAGCACCTGGAAGCGGGTGTCCTTGGCGAACTTCGAGACCCAGTGGCCGGGCTTGCGCGGTTTGTCCTCGGCCACGATCCGCATCAGCGCGGCGTCGACCAGCGGGTCGCCGGTGGGGCTCGTCTCCAGCGCGACGACCTTCTTGTCCTCGACGTCGACCCGGCCGGCCAGCGCCAGCTCGAGCAGCAGCCCGCCGCCCAGACCGTGGTCCAGGTGGGTGCCGTCGGTCAGCGGGGTGCCGTCGTCGTCGTACGCCAGCAGCGTGAACTCCTCGACCAGGTTCATCCCCGGAAGTTTGCCCCGTTCCGGGCCGTGCCAATCCTCACCTCGGGTGGGCACGCCGGGTTCGCCCCGGTCCGGCACAATGAGGTCGAGGTGAACCGATCATGGACGGCCTGCTCCTGACCGCGGTGCTCCCGTTGGCGGCGTTTGCCCTGCTCACGGTGGGCAACGCGTTCTTCGTGGCAGCCGAGTTCGGGTTGGTCACCGTCGATCGGGCCGAGATCTCCGCCCGCGCCGGCACGGGTGATCGCCGGGCGCGCACGGTCCAGCACGCTCTGCACGAGCTCTCGTTCCAGCTCTCCGGCACCCAGCTCGGCATCACGCTCACCGCGCTGCTCACCGGCTATCTCGCCGAGCCCGCCCTCTCCAAGCTGTTCGACCCGGTCATCGAGCCGGTCGCGGGCGACGCCACCGAGGGCGTCACGCACGCGCTCGCGCTGATCGTGGCCACCCTGATCTCGATGCTGTTCGGCGAGCTGGTGCCCAAAAATGCCGCGCTGGCCCGCCCGATGCGCGCCGCGCTGCTGACCGCGGCCCCGCTGCGTACGTTCTCCAAGCTCTTCAAGTGGCTGATCGGCGGGCTCAACGGGTCGGCGAACTGGCTGGTCCGCCGGATCGGCATCGAGCCGCAGGAGGAGCTGGCCAGCGCCCGCTCGCCCGAGGAGCTGGGCCTGCTCGCCGCGATCAGCGCCGACGCCGGGGCCCTGCCGGCCGAGACCGCCACGCTGCTGCGCCGCACGATCCGCTTCGGCGAGAAGCGCGCGGCCAAGGCCATGACCCCGCGGGTCGACGTGGTCGGGCTCAAGACCACGGCCAGCGTGGCCGAGCTGATCGCGGTCGCGCGCGAGACCGGGCACACCCGCTTCCCCGTCTACGAAAACACGATCGACCTGGTCATCGGCGTGGTCGGGGTGCCCGACGCGCTGGGGGTGCCGCCCGAGCGCCGGGGCGCCACCCAGGTCGCGACGATCGCCCGCGAGCCGGTCTACGTTCCCGAGAGCCTCGCCCTCGACAAGGTGCTGGCGGCGCTGCGCGAGGCGAACGCGGACCTGGCGATCGTGGTCGACGAGTACGGCGGCACCGACGGCGTGGTCACGGCCGAGGATCTGATCGAGGAGCTGGTCGGGGAGATCGCCGACGAGTACGACGTCGAGCCGGCCGAGACGTCGACGCAGGAGCTCACGGCGCCCGGCGGCGAGAAGTCGTACCTGGTCGACGGTCTGCTTCGCGAGGACGAGCTGATGGAGCAGACCGGATTCGCCCTGCCCGAGGGTCCGTACGAGACGCTTGCGGGTTTTCTGCTCTCCCGGCTCGGCCACATCCCGGTCGTCGGCGAGTCCTACGAGTCGCTGGGGTGGGAGTTCACCGTGATGGCCGTCGACCGGCACCGCATCGAACAGGTGCGGGTGTCCGCCCCGCCGGAGCCCGACGATGACTGAGCTCCTGGTCACCTTCGTGCTGCTGATCGGCAACGGCCTGTTCGTGGGCGGCGAGTTCGCGCTGATCGCCTCCCGCCGTACGGCTTTGGAACCGCTCGCCGCGACCAACAAGCGCGCCCAGTGGGCCCTGTCCGCGATGAGCCAGATCCCGCTCATGATCGCCGGCGCCCAGCTGGGCATCACGATCTGCTCGCTCGGCCTGGGCGCGCTGGCCGAACCGGCGCTGGCCCACTTCCTCGAGGGCCCGTTCCACGCGATCGGCCTGCCCGAAAACGCCATCCACCCGGTCGCCTTCGTGCTGGCCCTGGGCGTCGTCGTCTTCCTGCACACGGTCATCGGCGAGATGGTGCCGAAGAACATCACGCTGGCCGGGCCGGAACGCGCCGCGCTCATCCTCGGGCCGTTCATGCTGGCCTTCTGCACGGCGACGAAACCGCTGCTCAACGCGATGCGCTGGGCGGCCCGGCTGGTGCTCAAGATCTGGTCGATCGAGTCGACGGATTCGGTCAAGACGGTGTTCACGGCCGAGGAGCTGGCCGGCATGGTCACGCAGGCGCGCAGCGAGGGGCTGCTGGGCACGGAGCAGTACGCCCGCATTCACGCGGCGCTCGAACTGCAGAACCGCACGGCGGCCGACACGCTGCGGCCCTGGTCGAGCGTCACGACGATCGCCGACGACGTGTCACCGGCGACGGTCGAGGCGGTGGCGACGCGTACGGGCCGGTCGCGGTTTCCCGTCGTGCAGCGCGAGACCCGCCGGGTGCTCGGGTTCATGCACGTCAAAGACATCCTCGGGTATTCCGCCGAGCGCCGCACGAAGCCGATCCCGCCCGAGATCATCCGGCCCCTCGCGGTGGTCGCCCCGGAACGCACGCTGGCCGATCTGCTGCTGACCATGCGGCGCGACCGGCTGCACATCGTGCTGGTCAGCGACGGGCGGCGGCCGCTCGGCGTGATCACATTGGACGACGTGGTGCACGCCGTGGTCGGCGAACCGGGCCACCCGATCCTGCCGGTTGGCTGACCGCGTACGGGTTGTTTCGCTGTTTTCGAGGGTCAGGATTCGCCCGTCGGCCGACCATTTCGGACAATAAACTTATGTCTCGCAAACGGTGGTGGTTGGCTCTGGCGGGGTTGTTGGTCGTGGTCGGCGCGGTGGCGCACGGTCAGCAACCGTCCCCGGGGCCGGCCTTCGCAGTGATCAAGCCGTCGCCGGATTCGCTGGTGCGGGCCGTGGCCGGGCTGCTTCCCATTCAGGATCCGGTGGAGCAGAAGTCGGCGCCGCCACCCGGCAAGATCAAGATCGCGAGCGGCCCGGTGAGCGTGCGCTACAACTTCGACGGGGGAGTCGGCCAGCCGATCACCGATCATCGCGGCCGGCACGAGCTGCGGCCGCTCGGGCAGAACGGGGGCGCCCTCCGCCTCGTCCAGCAGGGGTCCGGCCTGGCCGTCTCCTATCCCACCCGGTGCCGCCTGGCGCGCGAACGGGACTGCCCGCGCGCGATCCTGGAGGGCGTCCGCGACGACTCGCTCAACCCCGGAACCAAACAGCTCCGGTACGGGGCCTCGGTGCGGATGACGTACGCCGACCTCGCCGACGGCGCGAACGTGGTGCAGAAGGGCTATTCGGTCGGCGGCGACGGGCAGTACAAGCTGCAGGTCGACCATCGGAAAGGCCACCCGAGCTGCGTGCTGGCCGGCGCGGGCGACATCTATCGGGCCGAGCCCGCGATCGACGTGGCCGACGGCAAGTGGCATTCGCTGGCGTGCACCCGGTCCGGCGACAAGCTGACGCTCGAGGTGGACGGCCGGGCGGCCGCGACGGTGGCGGTGCCGGCCACCCTCTCCATCGCCAACGCCGAGCCGCTGCGCGTGGGCGGCAAGGGCACCAGCAAGAGCAACGACCAGTTCGCCGGCGAGATCGACGACGTCTTCGTCGCGATCTCGTGAACGGCTTTTAGAAGGTCGGCGGCTGGTTGCCGTCGTCGGACCGCTTGCGGCGGCTCTGCGCCCATGCGAACGAGATGGCCGCGATGATGCCCGCGACCGCGATGAAGCAGCTGATCAGGATCAGCACGTGCCAAGGTTTGATCGCGCCCATAACGCCACACCCTAGATCAAGGCCGCGAGGACCTCGGCCATCGAGGTGACCACGGCGTCGGCCGGGGCGAAGGCGCTGATCTTCCAGGGCCGATTCGCGTATCCGACAACGGCGACCCCGGCGGCGCGGGCGGCCTCGATGTCGGTCAGCGAATCCCCGATCAGGGTGCAGCGATCCGGGGTGCTGCGGACGGCCTTGACCGCGGCGAGCACCGGGCCCGGGTCGGGTTTCATGCGGTGGGGCTGGGCCCAGGGCCGCCCGACGATCGCGTCGACGTGGCCGGTGAGGCTGTGACGGGCCAGGTAGAGCTCGATCGCGGGGGCGGAGTTGTTGCTGACTACCGCCACCGGCAGGCCCCTGGCCCGGGCCGCCTCGAGCACCTCACGGGCGTACGGGGTGGGTGTGGCAGTGGTGGCGGCCTCCTGCTCAGCGGTGACGAGAGCGTCCTCGACCACCCCAAGCAGCGTGGGATCGTCGACCCGTCTGAGCACCTCCAGCGGGTCATCCGTGTCGGTGGTCAGGCCGGCCAGGCTGATCAACTCGGCCGCCACCCGAGCGGCGGGCAACCCGGCGAACATGGCACAGATCGGTCCGTCGAAGTCGAGCAGCAGAGGCCCGTCCAGCGTCTTCACAACCGTCGCTCCTCGGGGTCTGCCGGAATAACTCTCATGCCTGGCCAACCGGGGCGGCCGTGGTCGGCCTTGCGGACGATGGTCGCCGGTCCGGCCCGAAAGTTACTTTTTGGGAGTGTTTTTGCAGATCACCGCACACAGGGACCCCCACCTGGCCGCGGCTGCCGCGCGACACGAGACGCGGCGGCCCGTAATGCTGGCCCGGATCGGTGGGTGGGCGCTACTCGGGCTGGCCGTCCTGCTCCAGTGGAACGGGAACGGCCTCAACTACACGCTGCTGCTCGCGGGCGTCGCGCTCGCCGTCGTGGTGCCGATGTTCCTGATCAACCAGGGCGCCCGCCGAGCCATCCGCGACGGCGCCTCGGCGACGTTCGAGATCAGCGACGGTGGCTTGACCAGCTCGACGCCGGAGAGCCGGCACGCGTACGCCTGGAACGCCTTCCGCCACGTCGACTTCCTGGCCGGCCAGCTGGTGTTCAGCCTCGGCGGCTCCCGATCGATCCAGGTGCCCACGCGGGGGCTCAGCCCGCAACAGATCAACGAGGTGCTCAACACGGCCGTCGCCCACGGCGTTCCGGTTCGCTGACCTGCTGCTTTTCGGGTTGGGTGTGACCTAGCCCCGTGAACGCAGCCATCACTGCTTTCGGGTTATCGGGTTTTCGGGTTTGAGCGCAACCATTTACTCAGGTCGCCCGGGTGGGTTTCGCGTTTTGGACGCGCAGCGGCCAGCGAAGCCCGCCCGGGTCCCCGCGGGAGCGACGGTCCGTACCCACCACCCCGCTAGGACATCTGCTTTTGAAGTTGCGGGAGCCACGGCCACCCACCACCCCGCTGGGACATCTAGATCTTGATCTTCAGCCCGTGGGCCAGAGGCGGAAATTCTGGGCCGAGCGGCTCGGGGTGGGACCGCGCTGGCCCTGATAGCGGGAGCCATAGACGGCCGAGCCGTAAGGGTGCTCGGCCGGGCTCGACAGGCGGAAGATGCAGAGCTGGCCGATCTTCATGCCGGGCCAGAGCTTGATCGGCAGGTTGGCCACGTTGGACAGCTCGAGCGTGACGTGACCGCTGAAGCCCGGGTCGATGAAGCCCGCCGTCGAGTGGGTCAGCAGGCCGAGACGGCCGAGGCTGCTCTTGCCCTCGAGGCGGCCGGCCAGTTGGTCGCCGAGCGTGATGACTTCGAGGGTCGACGCGAGAACGAACTCGCCCGGGTGAAGCACGAAGGCCTCACCGTCGGTCACCTCGACCTGGGCGGTGAGATCGTCCTGCTGTTCGGCCGGGTCGATGTGGGTGTAGAGATGGTTGTTGAACACCCGGAAGAAGCGGTCCAGCCGCACGTCGATGCTGGACGGTTGCAGCAACGCCGGCTCGAAGGGCTCCAGAGACAGGTCGCCCGACTTGATCTCGGAGACCAGGTCACGGTCGGAGAGCAGCATCGGGACACCATACCCAGCTGCCCGTTCGGCGTGTTTTAGTGGGCGTGTCGAACGTATGTTCGATAGAATGCGGTCATGGCTTCCTGGTCCGATTTCACCGCCGCCGAGCCCACCCTCGCGGCAGGCATCCGCGCGCTCCTCCAGCAGTACGGTCCTGGCCTGGCCTACCTGGCCACCGTGCGAGCCGACGGCGGTCCCCGGGTCCATCCGGTCTCCCCGGTGATCACCGATGCGGGCCTCTACTGCTTCATCGTCGAGTCACCCAAACGCCGCGATCTGGAGCGAGACGGGCGCTACGCGCTGCACTCATATCCCCCGGAAGAGAACGACGACGAGGCGTTCCTGACCGGCCGGGCCATGCGGGTGCGTGACCCCCGGGTGATCGCCGACCTCGCCCTGTCCCTGCACGCGTCACCCGACGTCGACTGGCGCCTGTTCGAGCTCTCCATCGAGAGCGCGACCCTACGCACCCACGGCCCCGCCGGCGCCCTGCCCCTGGCCGCGCTACCGATCGTGACCCCGATGACCCGCACGTGGCGCGCAGAGTTACCCCGCCCGTTGGCAGCGGTGAGTTAGTGACGGGTGAGTGCTCATCGGGCGGCCCCGATCAGGTACAGTGAGGCCCGCCGCGGGTGTAGTTCAATGGCAGAACATCAGCTTCCCAAGCTGACAGTGCGGGTTCGATTCCCGTCACCCGCTCCACAGACGGAAGCCCTGGTCAGGACCGATGGTCCTCCAGGGCTTCCGTCGTTCTAGGTCATGCTGAAACAGGGACGGGCCATTAGCGGGCCATTACCGCCGCATCATGATGGCTGCGGTGAACATCGTTAGGGCAGCGATCACGCACAGGGCGACCAGCGCGTAGAGGATCGTCCGGTCGCCGAGGCCCCACATGCCGGCCGACGCGAGGATGGCACCGATGGCGGTCGTGAAACTGCCCCCGGCAACGAGCGCCGCTCGGGCAACACCCGACCGGTGGTCCGCCGGCGGTTCTCCTCGATCCGGGTAGCCCCCGGATGGTCTGGTCGTTAGGGTGGTCACGTTGGTTTCTCCTCTGTTGCTTGCCTGAGCGAACGATGGGTTCCGACACGCGGCGGCCCACTGCCAGGTGGGCCGTCTTTCTTTGTGCCGGGACTCATCTTCCTGGATGGGTAAGCCGATGTCGCCGAGGCGCCCCGTGAGTACAGCGCTCTACACAAGTTCTGAACGATTGAGCGGCTCGATCCACAGAGGCTCTAGCTGCATCGATCCGCGGGACTGTGATTTGAGTCACTCGCACAGCGCTCGGCGAGGCTTGGCATACGTTCCCCACAGATGTCCTCCCCTGTCCACAGAGTTGTGCACAGGCAGGCGCGCCGGTGTGGGGTCGCCTAGTCCCCCGCACCGGCGCGTCATGATGCCGGGATAGCTGATCTGCCGGACTTACTTATTGCCAGGCCGAGGCTTGCGTCGTGCCGCCTTGACCGCCTGGTCGATGGCGTCGGCGATGCCGTGGTCCGCCTCGCGGTTGGTGTGCTCACCGCAGCACGACCATCATGGGACTGCGTCGCCTGTGGCCAGACCTGGCCCTGCGACCCGGCCCGCGAGGAGCTCCGCAGCGACATGGACCTGGTCGAACTGGCCATCTACATGTGGGATCGCCTCGACGAGGCGGTATCAGACCTCTCACCCAACCCGCCAGCCGAGCTGTTCGAGCGGTTCTTGAAGTGGACCCGCTGAGGAACGCAGCAGTTGCCGCCGCCAAGATGGGGGGAGCCAGCCCGTTCCGGGAACGACCACACCACGCTGATTGAGGACCGAACGTGACGAACCTTTCGGACAGCCAGAACGCTGTTCAAGTCCGGCCTCGCACAGACGCCGACGTGCCCGAGTGCGCTGCCCTATTGCGTGAGGTTTACGAGCTGGACGGCTATCCCGTCGAGGGGGTCGACGACGCAACCGGGTGGATGTATCCGGCGGGCTTGATTGCCGCGTTCGTGGCAGTCGAGCCGGGCAAGATTCTCGGGCACGCCGCGGTATGCGAGCCGGGCGAGGGCGACGCTGCGGTCTCGCTGCTTATCGAGCGAACCGGCGCCGCAACGTCCGAGATCGCCGTTCTAGCCCGTCTGTTCGTGGGACCAGCCGCACGTGGCAAGGGGGCCGGCCGAAAGCTTGCCGACGCGGCCCTCAGTTACGCGACAGACAAGCGCCTGCGGGCCGTCTTCGACGTGATGGAAAAGGACCACACTGCAATCAGCATGTACGAGAAGATGGGCTGCGTCTTCTTGGGCTCGACGTCGCATCACCTCGCCGACGGCAGCGTCTTCCCCGCGCGGTGCTATGCAGCCCCCGGCGCGGCCGATCCACGCTGATAGCCACCCTGTCCCTGCTGTCCCTGGGGTCTCCGGAGCCGGCATGCTCTGGGAAAACGCGGGAGACAGGCAGTGCACCCTGTGTCCCCGACCCGCGTGCCGCAGCCCAGTCATCGCCAACTCAGCGAGACGCACAGGCATCGGTACGCACTTACCCGCCGCACCATGCCGGCGCTTCGACGGAGACCACCTGCCAGCCATTGTCCTCCCGCGTTTGAAAGCGCCACCGCAGCTCATCGCTGGTCTACGTCACCGCGCGGCCGTCGGCTTTCCACCACGCAGCAGACACGTCGGCTGTAACTTCGGCAGAGCCATTCCCGCGCGAGCCAACGTGCAGGGCACCGAAGTCCAGGCGAGACGGCGGCGGAGTGGTGCCATCCATAGCCTTGCGGTAGGCGCGCCAATCCTCCAACAGCTTGTTCTGCTGGTCGTTGTCGAGGATCGGCAACAGGCCATCTTCGGTGTTGTATCCGAGCGCCATCAGATACTCGTTGGCCGCCGCGTCGGGCGAAGGCGCCCCCTTGCTCGCCTCAGCCGTCATGCCCCACACCCATGCGGCAGGGATACCGAACGCCGAGCCGCCGCAACAGAACACGAGCACTGGAGTGAGCACGAAAACCGCGCAACGCCGCCGGAAACTCCAATGAGCGAACCGTGCCGCTCTCCGGGCCTCCCAGCGCTCGTAGCGAGATTTCGCAGCCGCCCAGCGTCTCGGATCGATCCCCGTGATCATCCAAGCACGATAGGCGACATGATCCACTTTGCCCAGAGAGGCCGTGTCATGTGTGAGCTAACGACTGGCTCCCAGCATCTCCCGAGTCTCCCGTAGCCGAACATTGTGAAGTTCTGCTTCTGGCGACAGGGTCACGCACTGATGATGCTAGGCCGGAACACGGAGGAAAGCTCCAATTGATACGTGCGAATCCATTCACGCTACGTCGATTGCAAGGTGTATAAGACTAAAGGATCCATGGTCGCTCACGTATTCGCCAATAAACGGCAGGGGCGAACCTTGCGCACGCAACGCGGCGTTAGGCCCGAAATCGGCCTCGTCCGATATTGTCTGATTAATCTGGGCGATAGCCTTAGCGGAGTCCCCGTCCATTATGTAGCCCAACATTCCACCTAGATTGCATGGTCGGGTGTCATATCGGCCGTCGACAAAACGCCGCATTCCTTGAGTTACGTATTTTTTAGGAAGTCCGTCGCCACTCTTCAAGCGCTTCGCCTCGACGTGGACAACGATGTCTTGACCCAATGAAACGTTAATGTCCGGACGCGGAGCACGCGCCGGATCCTCCGAGCCTGCAAGCATTGCGGCTGTCGGTTGTGGACCATCATATTGTACGCGAAAGAAGCTCAACTCCGGCGAACTGCGAACAACCTGAACGGCCCAATAGTAGAGGCGCACTGTACTGGATGTCTCATGGTCGTTGAAGCGGTGAAATTGCTCCTGCTGCCACAGCCTGATCGACTCTATAAGCAGGCTACGAATCGACCGGCGCATCTGGCGGACAGCGTGCGCCTTAAGGCTCGTGCTGGCGGTCCCAATCACTCGGGGACCGAGCCTTTCAAGCAACTGATCCCCCGAACGCTAGAGCCGCAATAATCCGCTCTCCATCATCGAGAGCGGCGTCCGTTGTCCAGCGATCACGATCGGCTGTCTTGACAATATATATGGTGTCCTCGTCCACCATAAATCCCGCCGGTTGAGCAACGATTCCCATACTCGGAGGTAGTTCTCGCTCCGCCTGCCTTACAATCGCCTCAACGTCTATTCGCCGACCCGTGCCGCCCTCCGTTCTCCGGCGGTCGCTTCTTTCGCTCTCGATAGTCAAAGCCACGGCACGAAAGTATCCATTGGCATCATTGAATGATGACACTGTTGTGTCCGGGAGAAAGCGCGTCACCGTCGCACGTAGTTGAGTCTCATAGTCTTGAATCTGATCGGGAGAAACGGCATCGTAGAACTGCGTCGGACGCCGGAAGCGCTCGATGCCGTATTGCAAGCCTTCCATGACTCGGTCGCGTTCTGGTTGCGTGAGTCCGTAGACATCAAAGACCACTTCGTCAAGACTTCGCCGAAAGTGTTCGGTCATAAGGCCGTCTGACTCGGCTAAAATATCCTGCAAGCGCGCGAACTGCGCTGCATTCGGTTCGGCAAGTGGCAATCCGAGGTGCTCATTGAGCTCAACGAAATCACGTTCAACTCCCCAAGCGGCACTTGTCATGAAAAGGTAGTAATGACCTAATGAGGAGCAAATTGTCGCAGCCAGCATTGTGAGGAGTGGCTTGTCCTCTGCCGGACCTGCAACTCCCATCACTCCGTGACGGAAAACCGCATCTCTTTCCACTAAGGTGGCTGCTAGCCGACCTCGGACAAAAGTCGTCCTTATTAAGACGTGAGGAGCCTGAAACAGGCGGGGATTGCGCGGACGATGAAGATACGGCACGTCAAAAATGGAGTCGCCCGCAGATGACCCCAGTGCAAGGGGTAGGACATCGTTACCAGATATGATCGGTAAACCGAACATATGTGAAGCGTCATTTTGGTCGCCGCCGGCAGGCTGGTATCCTTGTCCAGCCACCCAGCCCTTTTTTGAAGCCCAGTCCTGGACGGTTGGGAAGGTTGCACGCAGCCAATCGATGAATTGCAAATCGCGAAGGCTCCCCCACAAGAGGATCTTCCAAAGGTCGGCACGATTCTCCGCCATGCTTACAGGTATAGACCTGACCTCCTCAGGAGTGACCTGTAACGCATCGATAGCAGAGTTCACCGATCGAGGATGTGCTGCAACATGAATGAGATGCGCTTGGCTCTCCCCAGGCGCTCGGTTGCCTGGCTTGACTTCTGCTATAACTACAGCTGCGGGTGCAATTGCGGTTGCAAAAATCATTCGCCGGACAGCTGATAGGTCAATAAGCGCGCTTACATCGAGCTGTCGAAAAAGTTCCCTCCGAAATTCTGACGCCTTCGCACTTCGATTGTGAAGCAAGGGCTTCGCAGGCATGACTAAGCCCAGTTTACCGGTTTCGCTCAGACACTCTTTGGCCAACCACAAGAAGGCTTGGGCCAACTGCCGGTCGGCTACTGGTAAGTTTCGCTCAGAGATAAACTTGATCGCTGCGGGCGTAAGACTGCTAGTCCACGGTGGATTGCTGACAACCGCATCGAATTTTTCGTCTGCGAGCGAATGGTTGGCAAAGGCGTCACTAACCACCAAATTGCGTCCGATGAGCTTCGGGAGTACAGCCTCGCGCCAAACGGTGGGAGGATCAAGCTCCTCTAGGAGTGCCAGATAGAGGCCAAAAGCGGCGATCCGAGCAGCATCTGGATTTTGCTCGACTCCGAAGATTTTTTCGAGTAACAGCGTCTGCAATTCGTCGTAGCTTAGCCGGCGACCCTTGGCCTGCCGCTCTTGATAAGCCATTCGGCGAAACGCTTGAGTCATGAAAGCGCCGCTGCCGCATGCTAGGTCAATTAAGCGAGGTCTCAGATTGCCAACCCATGGGACGACCTCGTCCAGAATGAGATCTACAAGGAATCGCGGAGTGTAGTATGCACCTTGCGCTCTTCGGTCGGCTTCGAGTAGTTGCTCATAGATGCTACTGACTAAGTCTGATGGCAGGACCGAAAAGTCGTAAGGGTAAAGGGTCTGTTGTCCAGTAGACAAATCGTCTCCCTGGAGAAAAGACGATATTGTCAAGAGCTCTTGGGGAGTCAGAACCTCTAGAGCTGCCGGGACTGATCCGAACACGTCCCCATTAAAGTGCTCTGCGAGTCCCTCGAATAGAGCTGCTGTGAAAACCGGACCCGCTTCCAATACCTCTTGCAAAGAATTCTTCTGAGCAAGGGTGAATATGTGGGTACTGGTGAGGATGCCTCGATGCGATAGATAGCTGGCTACCAAGCATCCGCTGATGACTTGATCCGTTGCCACGCGACGCAATGGCTCAGAGGAAGGAACCCTGCTCCGAAGAAGGGAGAGATTGCTAAGAAGCGCCTTGTCGACTCGGGTTGTTGACGAGAAAGAGCCGACACTCGAGTCCATGAAAGACCCTGATTGAATCGCAAGGCGTCCAAAAACTTCGAGTAGATCGGACGCGTGACGGGAGCGTCGCATCTGAGATTCAAACCCGGTCGGATCTAGACTTTCTGTGTTCGGGTTCTCAAATCCGTTATAGACGGACACCCCGCTATCGTTAACTGACAGCAACAAGGGCACTCGACCGTAGTTCCAAAGCCTGCGCCTTAGCGAGGCTAGGCCGTGCTCATTAGCACTTTGAGTGAAGCCTACGAGAGGCACGCCATCCTGGAAAAAGGCAGCGTCGAGTCCAACCTTGCTCTGCAGGTCCTGCCAGAGAAAGTCGCGAGGGCCTGTCTCTCGGCCAGATTCACTGGTCAATAGGCCGTCATGACCTAGGTAGTCGAGGTCTTCCAGTGCGGCCAGGAGCCGATTTGGCACTGTTGCACTCAGTGCCATGGCCCTACCATAACTACCCCGATCATGCGGGTAACCCTACGACATCCACATGGGTGTGTCTTGCATTGCCGCCTCGTCGTGTCGCTACTATGGGTGTCGAGAGAGTCGCCGAGAGTCACGATCCTCGGTGTTGCGCCCGCGGCGCGCCCGGCGGCCTCCGATGGTTCAACGTCGGCACTCGTACGTCTGTGTCTAATCTCTCGGTCGCCCTTGCGGCGGGTCGCGACCCGCGAGGAGGCCAACAAGTACGGGCGGCCACGACGGCGCCTATCGTGTGGGGCTTCCCCGGGCCATAAGCGGGCCATTAACGCAGGCCGGCGGAGGGCACTGCAGGCCACTCCAACGCTCGACTCGGCTGGCAGGTGACCAGCTTTTCTGCGCACTTGTACGGTTCCCAAGCTGACAGTGCGGGTTCGATTCCCGTCACCCGCTCATCGGTGGGAGGCCCGTGTTCGCGGAAAGCGCGAACCGGGCCTCCTCACATTTCTGCCTGGGGGTCGAGCCCCCAGACCCCACGGTGCGGTGATTGCTGTGAGTGGGATGGCTCGGCTTCGCCATCGGGGGCCGTCGGGAGTGGCACGGCTCGGCTTCGCCATCGGGGGGTCAGCCGGGTGCTCGCTCGCCATCGCGTCGCCTGTTCGACCCCGGCTTGTCCGCCAGGTGTTGGCGTCAGTCAGCCGCGCGGCGCCTGTCAAGCCGAGGTTTGCGGCGGTGCGTGGGGGTTATGGCTTTGGGTAGTTTTTTAGGGCGCCTCGGGTGGGGAGCCAGCCGATGGCGTTGTATTCGGCTACGCCTCGTTGGACGTATGGGTCTTGCGCGATGATCTCCAGTGCTTGGGCCTCGTCTTCGACGTTGAGTACGACTACGCCGCCTACCGCTGGGTCCTGGCGTCCTGCGGTGACCACCAGATTTTGCGCTTCGAGGGCCTCCAAGAAGGCTAGGTGCGCTTCTCGAACCGCGTCTACGTCTTCCAGCGGTGCCAGGTACTTCGAGATCATCAGATACACACGGGGATCCTACGTCTGTAGCCGCTCGCGATGACGCGGTCGATGAGCCGGAGGCGGTGGCCTTTCCGTTGTCAGGGCGCCGGTGTGGGGCTAGTCGGGGTCGATGTCGGCGGCCGTGAGTAGGGCGCGGAGGTTGAGTTCTGCGGTTACTGGGGGTGGGCATTCGTTGACGATTACTGCGGTGCCTACGTAGTTGTGGGGGAAGAGGGAGCGTAGGGCTCTGGCCTGGGCGCCGGTGGCGGACCAGTCGTCGACCACCAGGACGCGGTCGTGGGGGGCGATCAAGTGGCTGCGTACGCCCAGTTGTTGTTTTTTGCCTCTGTGGTCTGAGGGGACCTCGGCCCAGGTCATGGGCTCGGCGATGGGGAGCCTGGCGCCGGCTCGGTAGGCCTCGACGAAGCCGACCCCCAGGGCGCGGGCCACCAGGGGTCCGACCAGGAAGCCCGTGACCTCGGGGGAGACGACCACGGTGGGGCGGTCGGCGCGGAACAGGTCGGCCAGGCCGTCACCCAGGCCCGCGAGGATGGCGGGGGAGCGCCACCAGCCCGAGCGGTCGCTCACCAGGTAGCCCTCGCCGGGGTCGGTCCAGCGGAATTCGGCCCTCAGGTGATCACGCAGGTCGGTTGTCACGCGGACATCCTGTCACCGCGTGGGGGTGTCATTGGGCCGCGCGGTCAGAACCCGCTCAGACTACGGGTCAAGTTAGTGCAGTCTTTCGCTTCGATCGGGCATGCTGTTCCGCGTAGCCATGCCTAATCTGCCGCCGGGCCGCCGCCCGCTGAGCCCTGGATCCCGCGCCGGACTCGGCGCGGCCCTTGTGCTGCTCGCCGTCGTGTCCGCCGTGGAGCTGGCCGACAACACCGACGCCGACTTCGTCGGGCTGTTCGCGGCCGTCCCGTTCCTCGCCGCCGTGTTCGCGTTCTGGCAGACCGTGATCGTCGTGGGCGTGCTGGCAACGATCGTCGGCATGGTCTTCGTCGGGGCGGCCGGCCCGCTCGACCTGGCCGGCACGGTCAACATTCTCGGCATTCTGCTCGCCACCGGCATCGCCGCCGCGGTGGCCACCATGCGGCAGCGTCAGGCCGACAAGATCGCCGAGCTGCAGCGGCTCGCCGCGGTGGCCCAGCAGGCGGTGCTGCGGCCGGTCGGGCCTCAGGTGGGAGCGCTGGCGGTGGCTGGGCGCTACATCTCGGCGACGGCCGCGGCCGACATCGGCGGCGACCTCTACGAGGCGCTCGACACGCCGTACGGGGTCCGGATCATCATCGGCGACGTGCGCGGCAAGGGCCTGGACGCCGTCCGGCTGGCCAGCATCGTGCTCGGGTCGTATCGGCACGTGGCGTACGAGCGGGCCGACCTCAAGACCGTGGTGGCCGATTTGGACCGAGCCGTGGCCCGCAGCGTCGGCGACGAGGATTTCGTGACCGCGGCCCTGGTCGAGGAGCGCGGCGGCACGCTGACCATCGTCAACTGTGGACATCCGGCGCCGCTGCTGCTGCGCCGCGGGCAGGTCATTCCGCTGGAGCCCCCGGCCCCGGCGCCCCCGCTCGGGTTCATGCCCGAGGTGAAAGCGCGCGTCGAGCGGCTCGAACCGGGCGACCGGCTGCTGCTGTTCACCGACGGGCTGGGCGAGGCCCGCCGGGAGGGCGAATTCTTCCCGACCGCCGACCGCGCGTGGCGGTTGCTGGGCCACGGCACGGTCGGCGACGGGCTCGCCTCGCTCGAGACGGCCCTGGTCGACTGGGTGCACGGCCGCCTCGAGGACGACATCGCGCTGGTGCTGCTGGAATACGCCGGCCGGGACGACGGCGCGGCGGTGCCGATCCCGAGCTGGGAAGTCGGCGCGGCCGGAAGTTAGGCCGCGATCTCCTTCGTCTTCTCGCCCGCGTTCCCCTCGGCGGGGGGCGCGGGCTCTTCCACGGAAGGTGTGGTGGCGATCGGGGCGGGCGAGACCGGAGCCGGCACCGGCTCGGGCCGGCGGTGCCGCCCGACATAGTGGCGTGGCTGGTCCGCCTGGCGGGGCTCTGGAATGAGGCTCTTGATCGTGGCGAACATGGCGCGCCCCCCTTGGCGGCTGGCGAAGACGAAAGCTTCGTGTCTATCCGGAGCAACGAGCCGCATCGCCCCCCGATACGTATGGGCCGCATGGGAGTCGGCAAATAGCCGAACGGCCATCCTGCTAGCCACCCGATCGGAGGCGTTTGATGTGCGAACCGACGGACAGACCCCCGCAACTGGGTGGTTGGTCACGAAACAACTCGTGGCTTGTCCGCTCCTACCGATCGGTAATACAGTGGGGTTACTGACGGGTAACTCCAGACCGGCGGCGTTCGGAGAGCGGGGCCAAGCACCATGACTCACTACAAGAGCAACCTTCGGGACCTCCAGTTCAATCTGTTCGAGGTCTTCGGGGCTGACAAGGCGTTCGGTCAGGCGCCGTACGAGGACATTGATGCGGACACCGCACGCGATGTGCTGACCGAGGTCAACCGCCTCGCCACCGAGGATCTGGCCGCCAGCTATGTCGAGGCCGACCGCAATCCGCCGGTCTTCGACCCCGCCACTCACACCGCCCCGCTGCCGGAGGCGTTCAAGAAGTCGTTCGAGCAGTGGATGGCCAGCGAGTTCTGGCGCCTCGACCTGCCCGGCTCGCTCGGCGGCACCCTCGCCCCGCGCGCCTTCTGGTGGGCCCTGGCCGAGAACGTGCTCGGCGCCAACGCCCCCGTCTGGATGTATTCGTCGGGTCCCTCCTTCGCCTCCGTGATCGAGGCCGAGGGCACCGAGGAGCAGAAGAAGTGGGCCCAGCTCTTCGTCGACAAGCTCTGGGGCTCCTCGATGGTGCTGACCGAGCCCGACGCGGGTTCCGACGTCGGCGCCGGCCGCACCCGGGCCATTCAGCAGCCCGACGGCTCGTGGCACATCGAGGGCGTCAAGCGCTTCATCACCTCGGGTGAGCACGACCTGACCGACAACATCATCCACTACGTGCTCGCGCGCCCGGTCGGCGTCGAGGGTGTGGGCGGCCCCGGCACCAAGGGCCTGTCGCTGTTCATCGTGCCGAAGTACCACTTCGACGCCGAGACCGGCGAGCTGGGCGAGCGCAACGGCGTCTACGCCACCAACATCGAGCACAAGATGGGCCTCAAGGTCTCGAACACTTGCGAGCTGACCTTCGGCGAGCACGGCACCCCGGCCAAGGGCTGGCTGCTCGGCGAGAAGCACCAGGGCATCCGGCAGATGTTCATGATCATCGAATACGCCCGCATGATGGTCGGGACGAAGGCGATCGCGACCCTGTCGACGGGTTACCTCAACGCCCTCGAGTACGCCAAGAACCGCGTGCAGGGCGCCGACCTGGTGCAGAACGACAACAAGGCCGCGCCCCGCGTCACGATCACCCACCACCCCGACGTACGCCGTTCGCTGATGCTGCAGAAGGCGTACTCGGAGGCCCTGCGCGCGCTGGTCGTCTACACCGGCACGTGGCAGGACAAGGTCGCCATCGCCACGGCGGCCGGCGACACCGAGGCCGCGAAGACCGCCAGCAAGGTCAACGATCTGCTGCTGCCGCTGGTCAAGGGCGTGGGCTCCGAGCGGGCGTACGAGCTGCTGGGCCACGAGTCGCTGCAGACGTTCGGCGGCTCCGGCTTCCTGCAGGACTACCCGCTCGAGCAGTACGTGCGCGACGCGAAGATCGACACCCTGTACGAGGGCACGACCGCGATCCAGAGCCTCGACCTGATCTTCCGCAAGATCGTGAAGGACCAGGGCGCCGCGCTGGCCACCCTGGCCACCGAGATGCAGGAGTTCGTCGAGAGCGAGGCCGGCAACGGTCAGCTCAAGGTGGAACGGCTCGGCCTGGGCAAGGCGCTCGGCGAGATGCAGCAGATCCTCGGGGCCACGATGGGCTGGCTCGGGGCGGTGCAGGGCGGTGAGACCCGCGAGCTCTACAAGGTCGGCCTGACCTCGCGGCGCATCCTGCTCGCGCTGGGCGACGTGGTGCTGGCCTGGCTGCTGCTGCGGCAGGCCGAGGTGGCCCTCAAGGCGCTGGGCGGCGACGTCTCGGCGGCCGACAAGAACTTCTACGAGGGCAAGGTGGCGGCGGCCCGCTTCTTCGTCCGCGAGGTGCTGCCCCGGGTCGGCTCCGACCGTCGCATCATCGAGAACACCACGCTGGACATCATGGACATCTCCGAGGACGTCTTCTAAAGATCTCGGTGCGGCGGTCGCCCCACTTCCGCACCGCTGAAGGGCATTGCCCACTCTCCTGAAAACGGCTGAGGCCGGCGGACAAGGACGTCCGCCGGCCTCAGCCGTCTTTTCAGCCCCGGGCCGTGTGGCGTTCCAGCAGGCGCATCGAGCGGGGCTCGGTGGCCGACCAGGAACCGTCGGCGCGATGCACGGCCAGCCCCGACGTCTTCATGATCACGTCGATGCCGTCGTACTGGTCATCGGGAATCAGCAGAGTGGACACCTCGGACACGGTCGGGTTATGGCCGACGACGAGCACCGTGCGCACCGTGTCGGCCACCTTGCGTACGAGATCGAAAACCTCGGTCGGGCCACCGTGATAGAGGCTCTGCTCGTAACGGACCTCGGGCGCACCGCCGCCCGGGCGCGCCTGCGCCATCGCGATCGAGACGCCCTGCCAGGTCTGCCGGGTGCGCGCCGCGGCCGAGCAGAGCACCAGATCGGGATAGAGCCGCTCGTCGGCCAGCCACGCACCGGCGGCGTCCGCGTCGGTCGCCCCGCGCGTGGTCAGCGTACGGTCGAAATCGGGGCTCTCATCGGGCGTCTCGGCCTTGGCGTGGCGGAGGATTACGAGCGTCCTGACGGTCATGTGTCCAGCTTGCCTGATTGAGGATCAGAGCGGGTGGGTAAACCCCACTGCGACGCATTGACCACGGTGAGGATCAAGGAGGCCCGCGATGGGCATCGGCGGAAGCATCTTCCTGCTGGCGTTGGGCGCGATCCTGGCGTTCGCCGTCAACGCGAACATCAGCGGGATCGACATCAACATCATCGGGTGGATTCTGATGGCGGCCGGCCTCGTCGGTCTCGTCATCACGCTCTGGTTCTGGAACAGCCGTCGCCGCACCGTCGTGACGCGGCAGACCGCCGCCGAGCCGGTCGCGGGTGCACCCGTCTACCCCAACCAGCAGGTGCGCAGCGAATACCGGGAGACCCGCCGCGAGGACGTTCCGCCGCCCCCGCCGCCCGCCTACCAGTAATCCGCATCAGACTCGCGACGCCGGTAGCCGCTCATCCCCCTGGCGGCTGCCGGCGTCGCGCGCTTCTCAGGCGTTAAGAGCATTTCCTACGTACGTCTTCAGCGACGTCGCCGGGCGCCCGAGGAGCGACTCGAGGTCGTCCGCCGGCACCAAGAGCCCGCCGTTGGCCGCCCCCCGGTCGGAGTCGGCCAGGACGGCCGCGAACGCCTCGGGCAGGCCCACGCCGACCAGCATCTCGCGATACTTCTCCTCGCCCAGGTCGGTGTACGTGACCGGCTTGCCGGACTGCTCGGCGACCTCGGCGGCGAACTCGGCCATGGTGAACGCCGGGCCGCCCAGCTCGTAGACCTTGCCCGCCTGCCCGTCGGCGGTGAGCACCGCGGCGGCGGCCTCGGCGTAGTCGGCCCGGGTGGCGGCGCTGATCTTGCCGTCGGCCGAGGCGCCGAAGAGCCCGTGCTCCAGCCCCTGCGCGACGTTGTAGTTCTCGAGATACCAGCTGTTGCGCAGGAACACGTACGGCAGGCCGGACTCGGTGATCATCTTCTCGGTGGCCTGGTGCTCTCCGGCCAGCATCAGGTCGCTCGTGTCGGCCTTGGCGATGCTGGTGTAGACGAGCAGGCCCACCTGGGCGGCCTTCGCGGCGGCGACGACGTTGGTGTGCTGGGCGAGGCGGTTGCCGGCCTCGCTGCCCGAGATGAAGAGGACCTTGTCGGCGCCCTCGAACGCGGCCTGGAGCGCGGCCTGATCCTCGTACGCGACCTGCTTCACCGTGATGCCCAGGTCGGCGATCTTGTCGGTCTGGCGGCCCAGTCCGACGATCTCGCTCGCGGGCACGCCCTTGGCGAGCAGCGACTGGATGGTGAGCCGGCCGAGGTGCCCCGTGGCGCCCGTCACGACGATGGTCATTGGTCCTCCTGGTAGTTGATCCTTGAACCAATAGGGTTAACGACCCAGCTCAGGGATCACTTCCCATTCGATAGAAGGCACCTTGAAGTGCAGTACTTCCCCGAGGGATAGTAAACAGGTGAAGGTCAGTGTGTACGCGAAAGATTGCCCCAGCCGACAGATCCTCGACCGGATCGGTGACACGTGGAGCGTCCTGGTCGTCGTGATGCTCGCGGACGGGCCGCAGCGTTATTCAGCGCTCGCCAAACGCATCGAGGGGGTCAGCCCCAAGATGCTCACCCAGACCCTGCGTGGGCTCGAGCGCGACGGCCTGATCGGACGCACGGTGTACGCCGAGGTGCCGCCGCGGGTCGACTACGCGCTCACCGAGCTCGGCCGCAGCCTGCTCGACCTGGTGGGCGCGCTGGAGAAGTGGGCCGAGGTGCACATCGACGACGTGCAGGCGGCCCGGGCCGCCTATGACAACCCGGGCGTACGGGTCTGAGGCCCTTTAAGCGTAGAGGGCGAAGTAGATCGCGATGTGGTGGCAGATCGCGGCGATCAGCGTGCACGCGTGGAAGAACTCGTGGTGGCCGAACACCTCGGGCCACGGGTTGGGCCGGCGCAGGGCGTAGAAGACCGCGCCGACGCTGTAGATCACGCCACCCACCGCCAGCAGCACCAGGGTGGTGACGCCGCCGCGGTGCAGCACGTCGGGCAGGATCGCGACCGCGCCCCAGCCCAGGGCCAGATAGAGCGGGGCGCCGGCCCAGCGCGGCAGGTGCGGCCAGATGGTCTTGAGCGCCACGCCGCCGAGCGCGCCACCCCAGATCAGGCTCAGCATCAGCGTCGCCTTGCCCGGCGAGAGCAGCTCGATGCAGAACGGGGTGTATGTGCCGGCGATGAAGATGAAGATCATCGAGTGATCCGCCCGGCGCATGATCTGATAGCCGCGCTCGCTCCAGACCCGGCGGTGATAGAGCGCGCTGATGCCGAACAGCCCGCACACGGTGAAGCTGTAGATCAGGACGCTCAGGAACGGCTCGATACCCGGTCGGCTGAGGGCGATCGAGCAGAGCACGATGCCGCAGACCAGCGCGACGAAGAACGCGTATTGATGAAGCCGGCCGCGCAGCCGCGGCTTGCCGAGATCGGTCGGCTTCATCCGGAACGGGGCGGAGGTCGTCACGTTTTTCAGGTTACGGTATCGTAAGTTACCCGTCAGTATTTCTCTGATAGTGAGCTGCGGCACTGGCAGGATGACGCCATGAGGCTGAGACGGGCCGGCGCCTCCGCGCTCCTGATCGAATGCGGCGACGGCGACGAGGTCGAGGCCTGGCGCCGCGAGGTGTCGAACCGCCGCGACGCCGGTGACCTGCGGGTGATCGACATTGTTCCCGGCGCCCGAACCTTGCTGCTCGACGGCGTGGAGCCCGGCACCGACACCCTCATCGCCTCCTGGCCGCCGCCCGCGCGGCCGACCCCCGAGCATCGAGAGGCGTCTCTGGTGGAGATCCCGACGGTCTTCGACGGCGACGATCTGGCCGACGTGGCCGAACTCTGGAGCACGTCCTCGGACGGCGTGGTCGCGCGGCTGGTGGAGACAAATTTCACGGTTGCGTTCTGCGGCTTCGCGCCCGGTTTCGCCTACATGCGCGGACACGAACTCACCGTGCCCCGGCTCGACGCCCCGCGGCCCCGGGTGCCGGCCGGTGCGGTCGGACTGGCCGGCGAATACTGCGGCATCTATCCCACGGCCTCGCCGGGCGGGTGGCGACTGGTCGGCCACACGACGACGTCGCTTTTTGACGTACGCCGGGAACCACCGGCCCTGCTCGCCCCGGGCACCCGCGTGCGCCTGGTGGCCGCGTGATCACTGTCGTGCGGGCCGGGCCGCTCACCACCATTCAAGATCAAGGGCGTCCCGCGTACGGGCATCTGGGTGTGCCTCGGTCGGGAGCGCTCGACGGACCGGCCCTGCGTCGCGCGAACGCCCTGGTCGGCAACCCGATCGACGCGGCCGGGCTGGAGACCACGCTGATGGGGTGTGCGCTGCGGTTCGAACGGGGGGCCCGGGTGGCCGTCACGGGGGCGGTGGCCGTCGTCAAGGTCGACAAGGAGCCGGTGTCGGGGGTGATCGACGTGCCGGCGGGGTCGGTTCTGGAGGTGGGTCGGGCTACCCGCGGCGTACGGTCTTATGTGGCGGTTCAGGGCGGGATTGACGTCGAGCCGGTGCTGGGTAGCCGGTCGACCGACACGCTCTCGGGGTTGGGGCCGCCGAAGCTCGTGGACGGGACCGAACTCGCCATCGGCGTCGGCGCCGAGCCTGTCCCTCGACCCGGCCTTCAGCCCGACGCTCGATCCCGTCCAAACCGTTTGAACAAATCAGATTTGCCCGACGCTCCATCCCATCCAAGCCGCTTGAACAAATCAGATTTGTCGGAATTTGACGAAATTTCTGATGAGCTGGAACTGGGAGTCTGGGTGGGGCCGCGCGACGACTGGTTCGAGGGCAACGAGCTGTTCGAGAACCCGTACACGGTCAGCCCGATGAGCAACCGGGTGGGCTGCCGGCTCGGCGGGGAGGCGCTGCGGCGATCGCGCCCCGGTGAGCTGCCGCCGGAAGGGATGGTGCTGGGCGCGATCCAGGTGCCGGCCGACGGGCAACCGCTGATCTTCCTGGCCGACCATCCGACCACCGGCGGCTACCCCGTGATCGGCGTGGTCGACGACGTCACCCCGCTCGCGCAGGCCCGGCCGGGGAGTACGGTGCGGTTCCGTGCGTTCCATTGACCTCAATGCCGACCTCGGTGAGGGCTTCGGCCGCTGGACCCTCGGCGACGACGAGGCCCTGCTCGACATCGTGACCTCGGCCAACGTGGCCTGCGGCTTCCACGCGGGCGACCCGTCCACGATGCACCGCATCTGCGCGGCGGCCGTCACCCGCTCGGTCGCCATCGGCGCGCAAGTGGGCTACCGCGACCTGGCCGGCTTCGGGCGTCGGCGCATCGACTACGACCCGGCTGAGCTGCGGGACGACATCCTGTATCAGATCGGGGCGCTCGAGGCCTTCTGCCGGGTAGCCGGGGGCCGCGTCGGTTACGTGAAGCCGCACGGCGCGCTCTACAACACCGCGGCCGTCGACGAAGGGCAGGCGGGGGCGGTGGTGGCGGCCGTCTCCTCGTACGGGCTGCCGGTTTTGTGCCAGCCGGGATCGGTGCTGGCCCGAATGGCGGTGGCGGCGGGGTTGGAAGTGGTGGCCGAGGGGTTCGCCGACCGGGGGTATCGGGAGGACGGGACCCTGATGCCGCGGTCGGAGGCGGGGGCCGTGCTGCACGAGCCGGCTGACGTGGTGGCGCGGGCCGTGCGGATGGCCACGGAGGGTTCCGTGGAGGCCGGCTCGGGGCGGGCGGTGGCCGTGCCGGTGAGCTCCATCTGCGTGCACGGGGACACAACTGGCGCGGTGGAGTTGGCGGCGCGTGTGCGGGACGGGTTGGTCGGGGCCGGGCTGGCGGTCGAGCCCTTCGTCAGGCCGAGCTGAGCGCCGCTTCGTCCATTGTGCAGGCCCTCTGAGCAGGCCGTTCCCAAAACAGAGGCCCGCCCTACCGGGGGACCCCCGCCCTCAGCCATTTTAGTGATCGGGGCCGATCTTGGGGGCGGGGGCTGTGGACAACCTCGGATTGTGGATAACTCCGATGATCTCGTGGAGGCGGCCAGAATGCCTGCATGTCGAGCAGCGTCAGTCGGAGGCGTTCAGGAGTTGTCCATGCCTCGCAGGATCAGCGGGAGGCGGGCCGGGCCGTCCGTGGTCACCACGATCGGGACGCCCCAGTCCTGGCGGGTCAGGTGGCAGGCGGCGAACTCGACGTCGACGTCGCAGGTCGCGGCCTGAGCGACCACCTGGAGCACGCCCTTCGGCACGTCCGGGTTGATCACCAGGGGGCGGGACAGGTCGGTCGTCACGCCGGCCCCCGCGAGCAGCAGCTCGGGCGGCGACGCCGAGACCTCGAGCCGGGTGGATGGGCCGAACTGCGTGTCCAGCTTTTGGCCCGGAGCGGGAGTGAAGACGACGTCGAGAGTCACCTCGCCCGGCGCGACCGGGGAGGCCGGGCGCTCGGTGCGGTGGCGTTCCCCGGCCACCGTACGCACGGCGCCCGGGGCGAGCCGGGTCAGCCGATGGGCCGACGACTCGACCACCAGCACGTCACCGGCGGCGGTCACGAGCACGTCGCTCGGCTCGGCCAGGCCGGTGTCGACAGTGGACATCTCGTCGGCGTGCGGGTCGTAACGGCGGATCGCGCCGTTGTAAGTGTCCGCGACCAGCACCGAGCCGTCGGGCAGCGCGGCCACGCCGAGCGGGTGCTGCAGCAGCGCCTCCGAGCCGGGGCCGTCGACGTGGCCGAAATCGAAGAGGCCCTGGCCGGCGGCGGTGTGCAGGACCCCGTCCTTGATGTAGCGCAGGGCCGAGGTCTCGCTGTCGGCGATCCACAGCTGGTCGCCACCCACCGACAGGCCGGACGGCTGGGCCATCCACACGTCGGGGACCGGGCCGTCGCGCAGGGACTCGACCGTCGTGCCGGCGTAGACCCCGACCGTGCGCTTGATCGGGTCGAACCACCACAGCTGGTGAATGCCGGCCATGGCGATGATGACGCGCTCGTCGTACCAGGCCAGATCCCACGGCGAGGACAGGTCGGCGGCCAGCGCGTCGTGCGGGTGGTCATCGACGGTCGAGCGCCACGGACGGCCGGAACCGGCGATCAGCGTGACCTCGCCGTCGGCCAGGCGCAGGCCGCGGAGCTGGTGGTTGACCGTGTCGGCGATCACCACGTCGTAACCGGCGGTGGCGGCGACCTCGGCCGGGAGCAGGAGCAGGCCCTGCGGCTCGCTGAACGGGTCGCCGCGCTCCCCGCTGCCGAACCGGCGGACCAGCGTCTCGCCGTCCGCCTCGACCTCGACGACCGAGTGCCGCGCCGAGTCGCTGACCAGCAGGTGGCCGTCGGGCAGCTCGATCGCCTTGCCAGGGAAGCGGAACACGGTGTCGGCGGGGGCGGGCGGAACGTACGGGCCGTCGCCGCGGTGCAGGGTGCCGTCGGCCGTGTGCTTCGCGATCAGCTCGTCGACCAGCCGGGTGAGGCCCTCGGCGTGGCCCTCGCCGGCCATCGAGGCGACCAGATAGCCGGTCGGGTCGATCACCGCGAGCGTGGGCCAGGCCTTCGCCGCGTACTGCTGCCACAGGTGCATATCGCCGTCGTCGACGACCGGGTGGTGCACGCCGTAGCGCTCGACCGCAGCGGCCAGCGCCTTCGGGTCGCGCTCGTGCTCGAACTTCGGGGAGTGGACGCCGATCACGACGAGGGCGTCGCCGTACTTCTCCTCGAGCGGGCGCAGCTCGTCGAGGACGTGCAGGCAGTTGATGCAGCAGAACGTCCAGAAGTCGAGCAGAACGATCTTGCCGCGGAGGTCGGCGAGGGTCAGCTCCTTGCCGCCGGTGTTCAACCAGCCCCGACCCCGGAGCTCCGGCGCCCGCACACGTCCAGTCATCGCACCATCGTGCCGCACCGATGGTTCCGGCACGGCACGAAGGTGGTCAGGATGACATCAGGGGTTGGCCTTGAGACAGAGGACCTGTTCCTTGCCGTCCGCGGCCTTGTTGATCACGTGGGGCTGGCCGGGGTCGGCGCACTGCGCCTTGTCGGTCACGATCGACGCCACCTGATACGAGCCGGACTCCGAGCACTCGGCCTTGACCGCCGATTCGCCCTCGCGCTTCACGCACTCGCCCTGGATCACCGACAGCGACTTGTCGCCGCCGGCCACCAGATAAACGATGCCGAAGCCGATACCGAGCAGCAGCACCGCGGCCACCACCACCGAGATCAGGATCGGCAGCATGCGGACGTGCGGGGTCGCCGGCTTGGCCGCGGGCTTCTCCTCAGCCTTGAAGCTGTCGAAGCGGCCCTGGTCGGCCTCGACGCCGGGCCAGCTCGTCGTGTCCTCCGGCGTGGGCGGCGTCACCGTGGCCCGACTGGCCGGGCTCGGGAAGCCGTCGTTGCCGGGGCCGAAGCTGTTCGGCGGCTGCTGCCCGGGCGGGCCGAAGCCGTTCGACCGCGGCTGGGTGGCCGGGTCGAATCCGTTCAGGCCCGGGGGCATCGGCGGCAGGGCCGGCGCGGGCACGAAAGGCTGCTCGCGGCCGGCGATGTCGGTGGTCAGCTCGCTGTACGGCTCGCCGGGCCGCCCGCCGGGACGGTCCCCACCGGGCCGGTCGGCGTAAGGCGAACCGGGCGAGGCCGGCTCGGGCGCCGCCCCGGGCAGCGCGGGAGCCGAGGCCATGCCGGTCGGCGGGTTGCCGGGTCCACCGGGACCGGGCGGAGCCACGCGGGCACTCGCCGAGGCACGGGCACTGGCGCGCGCGGGCGACTGCGGGGCGATATCGGGCAGGGCCGGCTCGTTGTCGTGGTCGTTCAGTTCAGTCGCGAGCCGCCCGTACGCCGAAGCGCCGAACCCGCCCGGAGCCGGCTCGGGCCGGTCGTCGTCGACGGGGCCGCCGCCGAACGGGGAGTCGTTGCCGAACGGCGAACGGTCGTCGCCGGGCCGCGGCCCGAACGGCGAGTCGGCGCCGAAGGACGACTCGGCCTCGCGCTCGTCGTCCTCGGCGGGTTCGGCCGGGGCCGGACGGCCGTAGACGCGAGCCTGCGGCGCGGCGGACGGCGGCGGGACCTCCGACGGCTCGACCGGGGCGGTGCGGTTGGTCGTGGGCACGGAGGCGCTGGCCGTGACCGGGCGGGCCGATCCGACGGCGTTCTCGGACGGGTCGCGCGGCGCGGGCACGGAACCGTTGCGGTTGTCGGCGGCCGCGGGGGAGCCGAACGCGGCGCCGGGCACCCGCTGCGGGTAACCGCCGGGGTTGTCGTCGGCCGGGGGCGCGGGCCGCCTGTACTGCGCGTGGTCGTCCTCGCCCTGGTCGTCGCCGCCGGGAGCGAACGGGGACGCGGGCCGCGCCGCACCGTAGGCGGCACCGGGCTCGCGCACCACGCCGAACGGCGAGGGCGGCTGCTCGGACTCGGAGGAGCCCTCCGGACGCGGGCCGAACTGCGAGCCGTTGTCGTCGGGGCGCCCGCCACCGAAAGCCGCACCGGGGCGGGCGGAGCCGAACTGCGAACCCTGGCCGTCACCCTGCGCGGGCCCGAACGGCGACGGGGCGCCGAACTGGCCGGAGTCGCCTTCGGGGGCGCCGAACGGGCCGCCGGCCGGGCGGGCGGAGCCGCTGGCGGGTGAGGTCGGTCGGGCGTTGCCGTAGGCGTTGTTGTTGTCGGGGCGACCGTAGGGGTCGGCCGAGCCTGCGGAGTTGCCCTCGGGCTGGCCGAAGGGGCGGGCGGAGCCGAACGAGTTCGAGTCGCCACCGGTGGGGCGGGCGGAGCCGAACGGGTTTGAGTCGCCACCCGTGGGGCGGGCGGAGCCGAAGGCGCCGGAGTCGGGTTCCGACTGGCCCTGCGAGTGGCCCGTGCCCTCGGGCGCGCCGAACGGGCCGCCGGCCGGGCGGGCGGAGCCGCTGGCGGGTGAGGTCGGTCGGGCGGTGCCGTAGGCGTTGTTGTCGTTGTCGGCGCGGCCGTACTGGTCGGCCGAGCGTCCGGAGTCGTCCTGGCCGCCGGAGCCTTCGGGCTGGCCGAACGGGCCGCCGGTGGGGCGGGCGGAGCCGAACGGGTTCGAGTCGCCACCCGCGGGACGGGCCGAGCCAAAGGCGGCCGAATCGCTTTCGGACGCGCCATACGGGTGCGGGGAGTTTTCGGGCTGGCCGAACGGGCCGCCGGTGGGACGGGCCGAGCCGAAGGCGTTCGAGTCGCCTTCGGGGGCGCCGAACGGGCCACCCGCGGGGCGGGCCGAGCCGAAGGCGTTCGAGTCGCCACTGGCGGGGCGGGCCGAGCCGAAGGCGTTCGAGTCGCCGCCGGTGGGGCGGGCGGAACCGAAGGCGTTCGAGTCGCCGCCGGTGGGGCGGGCGGAACCGAAGGCGTTCGAGTCGTCTTCGGGGGCGCCGAACGGGCCGCCGGCCGGGCGGGCGGAGCCGCTGGCCGGTGATGACGGGCGGGTGCCGAAGGCGGCGTCCGGGGAGCCTTCGGCGGACGGGCCGAACTGGGCCGACGGGCGGGCGCTGCCATACGCCGAGCCGGCCACCGGCTGCTGGCCCGAGGGCTCGCCGGAGCTGCGGCCGAACGGGTCGGGCAGGCCGCCGCGCTGGGGGTCGCCGGGCTGGGTGGGCTCGGGGGTGGTGCCGTCGGGGGAGCGGCCGAACGGGTCGGCGAAGGGCTCGGGACGGCCGTACGGGTGGGGGGCGTTCTCAGCCGAGGCCGAGGCCGAGGGCGACGCGGAAGCCGAGGCCGAGGCGGCGGCGGGGCCGGACGCGGACGGGCCGAACGCGCTGAAGTCGCTGGACGCGGGGGGCAGCTGCGGGGCGCCCGACGGCGGGCCGAACGGGCCCTGCTGGCTGCGGACCGGGAGCTCGCCGGAGGGCGCGGCCGTGGCGGGGGCGGTCGGCTGGGGGCCGGTCTGCTGCGGCGCGGGCGACTGGAACGGGCGGCCTGGCGGCTGCTGCTCCGGTTCGTTGCCGGCGCCGCGCAGGGGGAAGCCGCCGCCGGCGCTGCCGGCGCCGCGGGTCGGGAAGGCGGAACCGCCACTGCCGGGGGTGCCGCGCAGCGGGAAGCCGCCGCTGTCGCCCGTGGAGGCGGGCGGGGCGTCGGGCAGGCCGGTCAGGGTGGCCCCGGGCACGCGGACGCGCTGGTCGCCGAAGGCGGAGACGCCGGGCGGGCGGCCGGTGGTGGGGTCGACCGGCTGCTGCGGCTCGGGCGCGCCACGACCGGCGGGCGCCGCGAAGCCGTTGAAGCCCTCGACGCTGTCGACCGTGCCGGCCGGGTTGGCGTTGCGCTGGGGCAGCGGGGCGCCGGGGCGCTGGATGAAGTTTTGCTCGGGGGGCGTGCGGGCCGGGGGCGCGGGCGGCGGGGACCAGGCGCCGGACGGCTGCTCGGGCGCGCTCGCGGCGGGAGCCGGCGGGGCCTCGGACGGCGGGGCGCCGAAAACCGACGACGGGCCGAACGAGGACGAAGGCGCGGCCGAGCCGTAGGAACCGTTGTCGCCGGGCGACGGCTGCGCCGAGCCGTAGGACCCGGACGAGGGCGACGGCGACGGCGCCGAGCCATAAGAAGACGAGGGTGACGGCTCAGAGCCGTACGTGGGGTTGCCGCCGGAGGACGGCGGTGAGACCGACCCGTACGGCGAGGCGGCGCCGCGCTGCGGGAGCCCGTTGCCCTCGGGTGCGGGCGTGGGGGTGCGCTGCGGCAGGCCGGTGCCGTTGTCGTCGGGGCCGGGCACGCGGGCCGACCCGTAGGACGTGCCGGTGGCCGGCCGCGGGGCGTCGGGGCCCTGGCCGAACGTGGGCACGACGGGGACGACGAACGGGGAGCCACCGTTGGGCGTGGCCTGGGGTGGTGGACCGTAGGAGGTGGGGAAACCGTCGGCGGGCGGCTGGGCCGAAGCCCGGGCCGAGACCCGCTGACCGTCGGTGTCCGGCGGGAAGCCGTCCGACGTCGGTC
This sequence comes from Paractinoplanes lichenicola, assembly GCF_016785085.1. Taxonomy (GTDB): domain Bacteria; phylum Actinomycetota; class Actinomycetes; order Mycobacteriales; family Micromonosporaceae; genus Actinoplanes; species Actinoplanes lichenicola. Next base: position 100,374 of record NZ_JAENHO010000015.1, on the reverse strand, counting down.
CGCCCGACGTGGCCTCGGCCGGCTGTGAACCGGCGTAGTGCCCCTCGGACGTCATGAGCGCCTCCTCATTCCATGCGGCCGTGCCAGCTCTGCACTGACGCCGGACAGACTCCGGCGTCGTGCCCAGCTCTGAGGCCAGGCCGTGCGAGGCGTGAGCCCCGGTCCCGCGCCGACCGGCCGAGCCGGCTCGATGACCGTGCCCAACCGTACCGGGCGATGGCGGCCTGAGGAATCCCGGTGTACGCCACCAAGGGGACTACAAAAAGATCTTTAAGCGTGACCTGAAAAAGCGAACGGCCCGTCCGGGCTGGGGTTTCCGGGCGGGCCGTGGCGTCGTAGGCGTCAGAAGGTCTTGCGCTGGGCGAAGATCGCGATCTCGTCACGCATCGACTGAGTGGGCGCGGTCATCCAGGCCCGGTCGATGGCGCGGTTCTGACGGTTGATCAACCGGCGCTGACGGACGCGGTCGACGATGCTGCTCATCTGTGCTGTCACTTCCCTCGAGCCGGGATCGCCGGCTCATCGTGGTGCTCGTCCCGTGTGAGTCCATTGTGCGCCTCAACGGGACGAGCTGCCAACGATTTAGAGGGTGACGCGCGGCACCTGCCTAACGATCGTAGGTCAAGAAAATCCGCGACCTAATAAACCTCAAGCCCAGGCGAGCAGGGTCCCCTCGGGGTCGGTCAGGAAGTCGCCGATGTCCCGCAGGAACTTCGAGCCCAGTTCGCCGTCGATGATCCGATGGTCGAAGGAGAGCCCGAGGGTGGTGACCTGGCGAATCTTGATCTTGTATTTGTGCACCCACGGCATCGGCCGGATCGCGCCGAAGGCCAGGATCGCCGACTCACCCGGGGGGAGGATCGGCGTGCCGGTATCCACGCCGAACACTCCGACATTCGTGATGGAAAGGGTGCCACCGGCCATATCGGACGGTGGCGTCTTCCCGGACTTCGCCACCTGGACCAGTGTGTTGAGCGCCTCAGCCAGTTCGCGCAGCGAGAGACGCCCGGCGTCCTTCACGTTGGGCACGATCAGGCCGCGCTCGGTCGCGGCGGCGATGCCGAGGTTGACGTAGTCCTTGACGACGATCTCGTTGGTCGCGGCCGACCACGACGAGTTGACCATCGGGTGGCGCTCGACCGCGAGCAGCACGGCCTTGGCTACCAGCAGCAACGGCGAGATCCGGACGTCGCGGAAATCACGCCGTTCCTTGAGCTTCTCGATCGTCTTCATGGTGCGCGTCACATCGACCGTGAGGAACTCGGTGACGTGCGGCGCGGTGAACGCCGAGGCGACCATGTTCTCCGCGGTGAGCTTGCGAACACCCTTGACCGGAATCCGTTGCTCGCGACTCGTATCAAAGGAGGCAGTGGTGACGACGGGTGCCGCAACCGAAGCCGGAGCGGCGGCGGCCTGCTGTACGTCGTCCCGAGTCACCGATCCCAGCGGCCCGCTGCCCGTGATCGTCGCCAGGTCGACGCCGAGGTCACGGGCGAGCTTGCGCACTGGCGGCTTGGCCAGCACGGGCCCACTGGTCCGCGCGGCCGGAACAGGCGAGGCCGCGGGCGCCGGTACGACCGGAGCCGGTACGACCGGAGCCGGCGGCGGTGGCGCGACAGGCGGGACAACCGGGGCCGCGCCGGGTGGGGCGGTGGGCGCCGAGGCAGCCGTCGCGCTGGCGGAAGACGTACGGGGGCGCCTCTTGGCTGTTGTGCTCTTGGGCCCATAGCCGACGAGCACGGCCGTGCGGCCGCCCGGCGCCGGACCACCGATCAGGCCCGGCTCGACCGCCCCCTCGGCCGGGGCGATCTCGACCGCCGCCAGCGACTCGGCCGACGGCACCGGGCCGTCACCGGGCAGCGGACCGGCCGACGGATCGGTGTCGATCGCCACGATGGGCGCTCCAACCTCGACCGTCGTGCCGGCCTCGACGTAGATGCGCGAGACGACCCCGCCCCACTTGGCCGGGATCTCGACCGCCGCCTTGGCCGTCTCGACCTCGACGATCGGCTGGTTGAGCTCGATCGTGTCGCCCACCTTGACCAGCCAGGCCAGGATCTCGCCCTCGGTCAGGCCCTCGCCCAGGTCGGGCAGGTTGAACTCCTTGATCCGCGACATCGGCGTCACCAGCCGAACGAACGGTCGACGGCGTCCAGCACCCGATCGAGATCGGGCAGGTATTCCTCTTCGACGCGGGCCGCCGGATACGGGATGTCGTAGCCGGTGACGCGCAGCACGGGCGCCTCGAGCGAATAGAAGCAGTGCTCGGTGATGCGGGCGGCCAGCTCGGCGCCGAGACCGATGTTGCCCGGCGCCTCGTGCACGACGACGGCGCGGCCGGTCCGGCGTACGGAGGCATAGATCTTGTCGTAGTCGACCGGGGAGAGCGTGCGCAGATCGATCACCTCGAGGTTGCGCCCGTCCTCGGCGGCCGCGGTGGCCGCGTCGAGACAGGTGCGCACCATCGGCCCGTACGCGATCAGGGTCGCGTCGGTGCCCTCGCGGGCCACCCGGGCCTCGTGCAGCGGATACGCCCCCGAGAGCTCGGCGTCGAGGTCGACCTCGCCCTTCTCCCAGTAGCGCCGCTTGGGCTCGAAGAAGACGATCGGGTCGTCCGAGCGGATCGCCTGCTGGATCATCGAATACGCGTCGGCCGGGTTCGAACAGGTCACGACCTTGAGGCCGGGGGTGTGCGAGAAGTAGGCCTCGGGTGACTCGGAGTGGTGCTCGACCGCGCCGATGCCGCCGCCGAACGGGATGCGGATGACGATCGGCAGCCGCACCTTGCCCATCGAGCGGTAATACATCTTGGCGACCTGGGCCACGATCTGGTTGTAGGCCGGGAAGACGAACCCGTCGAACTGGATCTCGCAGACCGGGCGATACCCGCGGATGGCCAGGCCGACCGCGGTGCCGACGATGCCGGCCTCGGCCAGCGGGGTGTCGATGACGCGGTCCTCGCCGAAGTCCTTCTGCAGGCCGTCGGTGATGCGGAAGACGCCGCCGAGCTTGCCGACGTCCTCGCCCATGATGACGACCTTGGAGTCGTGCTCCAGCGAGCGGCGCAGGCCGTGGTTGAGGGCCTTGCCGATGGTGATCGTCTCGGCCATCAGTGGTCACTCCCCTCGAACGAGGCGTGGTAGTCGGCGAACTGGCTGCGCTGCAGGTCGAGCTCGGCGGAGCCGTGGGGGTAGACGTTGTCGAACATCGAGATCGGCTGCGGGTCGGGCATCGACAGCACCCGCTCGCGCAGGCTGAGGGCGAGCGTCTTGGCCGACTCGTCGACCTCGTCGAAGAAGCTGTCGTCGCCGAGCTGCTGCTTGGTCAGGAACGCGCGGAGCCGGGAGATCGGGTCCTTGGCCTTCCACGACTCGACCTCGCTGGCGATGCGATAGCGGGTCGGGTCGTCCGAGCTGGTGTGCGCGCCCATCCGATACGTGTACGCCTCGATCAGCGTCGGGCCCTGGCCGTTGCGCGCGTTGTCGAGCGCCGCCCGGGTGACCGCGAAGCTGGCCAGCACGTCGTTGCCGTCGATCCGCACGCCGGGGAAGCCGTAGCCGGCGGCCCGGCGGTAGAGCGGGATGCGGGTCTGGCGCTCGAGCGGCTCGGAGATCGCGTACTGGTTGTTCTGGCAGAAGAAGACCATCGGGGCGTGGAACACACCGGCCCAGACGAACGCCTCGTTGACCTCGCCCTGGCTGGTCGCGCCGTCGCCGAAGTAGGCGATCACGGCCTCGCCGTCAGGGGTGCCGGTCTTACCGTCCATCGTCACGCCCATCGCGTAACCCGTCGCGTGCAGGGTCTGCGAGCCGATCACGATGGTGTAGCCGTTGAAGCGGTGCTCGTTCGCGTCCCAGCCGCCCTGGTCGACGCCGCGGAACAGGCCGAACGGCATGATCGGGTCGATCCCGCGGGTGTAGAGGACGCCGTGCTCGCGATACGTCGGGAACGCCATGTCCTGGGGGCGCATGGCCCGGCCGGAGCCGACCTGCGCCGCCTCCTGACCCAGCAGGCTCGCCCAGATGCCCAGCTCGCCCTGGCGCTGCAGGGCGGTCGCCTCGGCGTCGAGCCGGCGGACGGTCACCAGGTCGCGGTAGAGCTCGCGATACTCGTCGTCGGTGAAGTCGACGGAGTACGTCACGCCGTCAGCGGTGGCGCTGTCGACACGTTCGCCGTCGGGGGTGAGCAGTTGGACGAAACCGCCTGCAGGAGCGTCGGCCCCCGCTGTGCTTTCGCCGTTCGCCATCGAGTCTCCCTGTTCATCTCTGCGCCGCGACGGGTGTTGCCCGTACGCGCGGCGGACCGCTGGTCACCGCGCCTGGCCCGGGTGAGGTTGCCGCGCGGCGTATCGGCGCGGGCCTGGACCCCGCCGGGGAGTGACGGCCCCCACCTTGCCCCGCTGGGTCGGCGAAGCGACGGCGGCGGTGCCGTCGCCCCCATCCTGACAGAGAACGTGAGCCCCGTTACAGGTCAGGTCGATCACAGTTGAGAAATTCGCCTGTCATATCGGTGACCTTATTTGTCCGGATTAGCGGCTTTCGTACGGTCACTACCGTACGAACGGACGCTTTGCGCCGCTGCCTTCATGCCCATACGTCGTTCATCCGGTAACCGCGGTCGATCAATGTTGATCATTGCAGCCGGCCGCGCCCGTCAATGCCGACGCAGAGGGGGACCCCGGCCGTGCCGGACCAGCGCGACGACGATCGCCTCGTGCCGCCGATGAAGGTGATGCGCAAGCGGCTCAACGGGGTCTATCGGGCCGACACCGGATTCTCCGGGCCCACCCGTCGTTATGTGCTGATCGTGGCGATGCTGGTGGGGCTGGCGTCGGTGCCGACCCTGGCCGCCATCACCGCGGGGTCGCGGGAGCTGTCCGGCGGGCGTACGGACACGATGGACATCCCGTTCCTGCCGCCGCCCTCGTCGGGGCCGGTCCGGCAATACCCGTCGCAGGCACCCCCGTCGGCGCAGCCTGATTCGGTGAGCGGCGCTGCTCAGGGGGCTTCCAAGGGCGCCGATGCCGCCGTACGGGCGGGGAAGCTGTTCGGGCAGGCCGGTCAGCGCGAGCCCGCCGCCCCGCCGACCGGCTCGCGCGACGGCTCCCGTGACCGTGCCGGTGGCGGACGGGGAACCGCTGACGGGGACCGCGGGGGGCGCGGCGACGGCGGATCGAGCAGCGGTGGCGGGTCCCGCGACGGTGGTGGGTCCCGCGACGGCGGCGGGTCGCGTGGCGATGGCGGGTCGCGCGGTGACGGGGCGCGCGATGGAGGTTCGCGTGATGGCGGCAAGCCCGGGGATGACGGCCGCAACGGCGATGGCTCACCCGGCGGGGACGGGCCTGGAGACGTACGGGATGGGGGTGGGCCTGGCCCTCGTGATGACGACAAGCCCGGGACGGGGCACGACAACCCCGCCAACTGGGGCCGGAAGCCGCACGTGCCCGATTTGCCGCCGGTGCCCGATGAGCCGGCCGCCGAGCCGGAACCGACGCCCGACGAGCCCGAGCCGGCGCCCGACAACAGCGACGACGGCGACAACAACGACAGCGGCAACAACGACGGCGGCGAGGATGACAGCGACGACGCCGAGAAGCCGAGCGTGCCCGGCCTGCCGGAGGTTCCGGACGACCCCGAGACCGGCGACGAGCACGACCCTCAGCCCGCGGACCGCCCCCGGCACCGCGGCTGCGAGGAGAACGAGCACCGCAAGCGAACCCACCGATCCGAAGCCCGTCACCGGTCGCGGGACCGGTCCGAACACCGCCGGAGGTCAGCTGTGGCCGAACGATCCAACAACATCCGACCGTCCAGCATCCTGGAGCGCAGCTACACCAACACCGGTGCCGGCTATCACGGCCACCGGCTGATCCAGGAGGCGGAGAACCAGCTCGCGAACCGCTCGTATCGCGGCAGTCACCGGGCGAGCAGCCTGCACCACGCCGACGAGCAGACGGCCGAGCAGCAGCGCAGCTCGCGCGTCGGCCGGCACCACGCCGAGCCCAGCGACGATCTCTCCGGGCGCTGGTGACTCAGGCGTCGTCGAGGCGGTGGCGGTTGGCCTCGATCCAGGCGTCGATCGCGTCGGTGTCGTTGGGGTCGACGCCCTCGGAGATCAGCTGGGCCACCGCCGCCGTGGCCGGGCTGCGCTTCTCGCCCGTCGCGTAGAGCCGCGCGAACTCGGGGATCATCTCCTCGACCACGTGGTCGATCTGCTCGGCCGCGGCCGCGGGCAGGTCACGCTTGCGGATCGCGTAGGCTGACCAGGCTCGCGTCACCCGGGGCAGCATCGCCGCGTCGTCCATGTCGAGCACCGCCCGCCGGTGCACCCAGTCGAGCAGGAACAGCCCGGCCACGGCGGGGCTCCAGCGCATCGGGTCGGGGTCGGGCAGGCTCACCGCGTGGTCGAGGATCAGGCTCAGGCAGAAGTGCAGCGAGGCCAGCTCGTCGTCGGCGTGCACCCGGTCGAGGCCGAAGCGCGCCGCCTCGGGTGAGGAGAGGAATTCCCGTACGAGATCGGTGCTGTTGATCGCGGGCGGCTCGGCCAGCGGCGGGGTGGTCGCCGCGGGCAGCAGGGCCAGCCGCGCGCCGGCCAGGGCCCGGTCGGTCGCCAGCGAGCCCTCGCTCGGCAGGTCGGTCAGCGAGTCGGTGATCTCGAGGTGGCGGTCGACCTCGCCGCGCAGCCGGCCCGGATCCTCCTCGCGGAACCAGGTCAGGTCGTCGCCGGCGCACATCTCGCGCACCTGCTCGAGGATGCGCTCGGCCGAGGACCCGACGAACAAGTCCTTCGTGATGCCGATGTTGTGATCGACCAGCGCGACGAGCGCGTGCTCGGGGCCGCCGTCCTGCTCGTCGTCGTAGGCGAAAGTCACCAAATAGGACGTCTGATCACCGAAGACATCCCCGTACGCGTAGCAGCCGGTGGGCCGGACCCGGCCGAGCTGGGCGACCCACGCCGGCGCCTGCGCGCCCCGCCGCACCTGGGCCGCGCCCTCGGCCCCGGGCTCGAGGGCGGCGAACACCTCACGAATCGTGGTGGCCGAGGCCGTGCGCCGGCGGGCGGTGGCGGAGAGGAACTCACCGACGAAGCCGCGAACGGCGGCCGCGCGATCCTCCTGGGCCACCGCGTAGACACTGCCGAGCAGGGCCGTCCCCAGCATCTCGGCGTCCAGCGCGCAGTCGAGCTTCGCCACGTCGCGGGCCGCGTGCAGGACCGCCTCGTACGGAGTCTGTGGTGCGGGCATGTCGCGAGCCTACCCGCCACGGTGCGTGCCGGGACTACTACGAACGCACCGCGGTCAGAGCTTCACGCGCCTGTGCGTACGAGTTCAGCACCTCGCGCACCGGCGCCACCACATACTCCCGGCCGACCTCGGTCACCGAGGCCCGCAATCGCTGCTCGGCCCGGCGCCGGGCTCGCCGGGCGCCCCACTCCACGGCCGGTCGCAGGAGCAGCCAGAGCAACACCCCGAGCAACAGCCCGCCGAGCAGCAGCACGGTCGGCAGCGGCACCACGCCGACCTCCGGATTGTCCATTTCGGGCAGCCCGAGCATCTTGAGCACGTAACCGAAGATCAGCCAGCCGAGGCCGAACACGGCGGCGGCCAGGAAGAGCCAGTGCAGCGCCCCGGCGGCCCGCCACCACAGCGGCGACTTGGCCACGCCCAGGTCGGTCGTGCCGATCGCGCGGTCGAGCGCGTCGGAGAGGTCGGCCGCCCGGGAGCGGGCGGCGTTGGTCAGGGCCGGCTTCCAGACCTCGGGCAGCGGCGCCGCGGCCCGGTCGGAGACCGCGCGGACGGCCAGGCTGACCGCGGACCGCTGGGCCGCGTCGGCCTCGGGCAGCGAGGTGCGCGGCACGAGCTCGGTCGAGGGGGTGCGGGGCGCGGCCTCGGCGGCGGGCGTCTCGGCCGCCGGCTTGTCGGCGATGTGCAACCGGCGCAGCGGGTCGGGACGCAGGCGGCGCAGGCCGCGGGTCAGGGGCCAGCCGGTGGCGGCCGCGGCCCGATGCCGATAGGCGGCCGCGGTGGCGTCGGCGACCGCGCCGACCCCGGCCGAGACGGCGAGCGCGTCGGTCAGCTGGCGGACGGTGGCTCGATCGACCTCGTCCTCGGCCGCGGGCGGGCCGATCATGGCGGTCAGCGGCTCGCCCACCGAGTCGAGATCGCCGGCGACCCGGCGCAGCGCGGCCTGCCGCTCGGCGACCGTGCTCTCCAGCGAGCCTCGCAGGTCGCCCAGCATGCCGGGCTGCTTGGCCGAGGTGGCCAGCACCGGGGCGTCGCCCAGTCCGTCCTCGGTGAGCAGCCGCTTGAGGTCGCCCAGCACGAGCTCGGTGTCCTGCGTGGACAGCCGGTCGGCCTGGTTGAGCACGACGACGGTGACCGCGGCATGCGACCGGAACTGGGAGAGATAGGCCTGGTGCAGGATGCGGTCGCCGTATTTCTGCGGGTCGACCACCCAGACGATCAGGTCGACCAGGCCGAGCAGGCGGTCGACCTCGAGCCGGTGGCCGCGCTCGACCGAGTCGAAGTCGGGCAGGTCGAGCAGCACGAGCCCGCGCAGCGAGGCCTCGTCCTCGCCGTCGAGGGCGCTCTCCCGGATGAACCTGTGCCGCGGGAGCACACCGACCCAGTCGAGCAGCTTGCTGGCCGGCTCGAGCGGGCCCCAGACGCAGGCGTGCGCGACACCGGTCGTCGGCCGCCGCACGCCGACCGGCGACAGCTTGAGCCGGGCCAGCGCGTTGAACAGGCTGGACTTGCCGCTGCCGGTGCTGCCGGCGAGCGCGACGACGGTGTGGTCGCGCGACAGGGCCAGCCGGTTGCCGGCCCGCTCGACCAGCGTGTGCGCGGCCACCAGATCGCTGTCCGGCAGATGCGGGTCGACCAGGCGCAGGAACCGGCTCAGGGCCTCGAGCCGCTGCACCAGCCGCTCGGAGTCGATTCGATCGTCCCGGACTTTTTCCACCAGGCTCATGCCCCCGCCTTCGCTTCGCTGCAGCCGGGCACTGAGCCTGATGACCCGCTCATGAGCTCCCCGTCAACGCGAGTTCCACCCGGGCAGTCTCCACGTCGGCCGCGGCCTGTCGCAGCCGGGCCCCCGGTTCCGCGTCGAGGCCGACCGCGGCGAGCCGGCCGGTGAACCGCGCGGCCTCCTCGTCGAGCAGCTTGCCCGCGCGCAGCAGCAGATCCTCGCGGGCCTGCGTGGCCAGCGTCCGGATGGCCTGGTCGCCGAAGATCGCCTCGAGCACCTTCTGGGCGGCGACCGCGCTGCCCGCGCCCGCGGCGACCTCGAGCCCGGTCGGGATGAAGGCGGTCGAGGTGAACACGGCGATCATCACGGCCAGGCCGGCCCCGTTGACCGCGTACGCCGCCCCGCGCGCGACGACCCTCTTCTCGGCGCCCTCGGCCCGCACCAGGGCGAGCACCGCCTGCTGCCAGTCGCGCACCAGGCGGTCGGCCCGCTCGGGCAGGTCGGCCGCGGGGCGCTGCAGCCCCGGCTCGAGCAGGGCCGCCCCCGCCGGATGGGCCTGCCAGCCCGAATAGGCCTGCTCGGCCGCGTCGGCCGCGATGCCGCGCAGGAGCGTGACCAGCTGGGACTCGAGCGCCATCTGCAGGTTGCGCCCGGGGGCCGGGCGCCCGGTGAGGGCTGACACGAACCGGTCGCGCAGCTGGCCGACCTTGCTCTCCAGGGTCTTGAGGAACTCGCCGGTGCCGACGAACTCCTGCCAGCGGGCCAGCACTTCGCCGCGCAGCAGCCGGCCGTCCTGCAGGCCGTCGCCCAGCGTCTGCCGGCCGGTGCGATAGGCCGCGGTGACCCGGTCGCCCAGCGCCTTGGCCGCGCGGGCCTGCTCGTCGGCCGCGTCGGCCAGGCCCGCGACGGCCGGGCCGAGCGACGTGAGCGCGCCGTCGAGCGTCTGGCGCACCACGGCCGCGCGGGCGGCGGAGTCGGCCGCGAGCCGGCCGAACCAGTCGTGCAGCGGGCGGATGACCTCCTCGCTGATCAGGCCCTGGCCGTCGAGCCTGGTCTCGGGCAGCACGAACAGCGGCGCGGCGCCCAGGTCGCGGACGTTGAGCATGTCTTGCAGGTGGGTCGCGATCTCGGGGGCGGCCTCGGCCGGCACCCGGTCGAGCACCAGGGCGATCACCGTGCCGCGCAGCCGGGCGGTGGTCAGCAGCTCCCACGGCACGGCGTCGGCGTAGCGGGCGGCGGTGGTGACGAACAGCCACAGGTCGGCCGCCGCGAGCAGCTGCGCGGCCAGCTTGCGGTTGCGGTCGACCACCGAGTCGATGTCGGGCGCGTCGAGGAAGGCCAGGCCGGCGCCGAGGGCGGGGGCCGAGACGATCTGCAGCGCGGCCGCGTCGTTGCTGGGCTCGCGGGTGCGCGTCAGCCCGGGCAGCAGCTGGCCCTGCTGGAACCAGGGCAGATCGGCCGGGTTGCTGACCAGCACCGGCGAGCGGGTCGTCGGGCGCAGCACCCCGGCGCTGCTGACGGGGGCCCGCACGAGGCTGTTGACCAGCGTCGACTTGCCGGCGCCGGTGGAGCCGCCGACGACGACCAGCAGGGGGGCGTCGAGCCGGGCCAGGCGGGGCAGCAGATAGTCGTCGAGCTGGGTGGTCAGCGCCGCGCCGACCCGCTGGGCCTCCTCGGCCGAGGGCATCACCAGCGGATATTCCGTGCCGCCGATCGCCGCGCGCAGAGCGCTGAGGGCCTCGGCGAGCCGGGTGATCGCCGGTGGCGCCTCGGCGATGCGCGCGTCGGCCTCGCCGAGGTCGGCGGGGCGGCGTTCCTCGGGTTCCTGATGTGGCTGACGGGGCACGGTGGGTTCAGTACCCTCGGAGGGGCTCGCTGAATCGGCGGCCATGACGCTGACCTGCGCTTTCTCATCCGCGGGGGCGGCCTTGGGGGCCGTCGCGGGGTCTTGCGTGGCAGCGGGTGCGGCGGACAGGGCCGACGGACCGACCGCGTCACCGTGCGTCGTCACGGGTAAAGAGTGCCCGATCTATGCATGCGGGACAACAGCGGCCGGAATGCCGTGACCGGACAGGTATCTACCGAAGTGCTGGTGCCCTGTGAGAACCCTGGCAGTTGCGCCGGGGAGACTCAACTTCAACTTGACGATGTGCACGCCCGTGGCATCATTGAGTCCGTTGCACTCAACCTTGTCTGAGCAACCCGGAATTGAGGAACCACCATGGCACGTGCGGTCGGCATCGACCTCGGCACCACGAACTCCTGCGTCAGCGTTCTGGAAGGAGGCGAGCCCACCGTTATCGCCAACGCGGAGGGCTCCCGGACGACCCCGTCCATCGTCGCCTTCGCCCGCAACGGTGAGGTGCTCGTCGGCGAGGTCGCGAAGCGCCAGGCGGTGACGAACCCCGACCGGACCATCCGCTCGGTGAAGCGCGAGGTCGGCACCAACTGGTCGATCGACATCGACAGCAAGAAGTACACCCCGCAGGAGATCTCGGCGCGGGTCCTGATGAAGCTGAAGCGCGACTCCGAGGCCTACCTCGGTGAGACGGTCACGGACGCGGTCATCACCGTCCCGGCCTACTTCAACGACGCGCAGCGCCAGGCCACCAAGGAGGCGGGCGAGATCGCCGGCCTCAACGTCCTGCGGATCGTCAACGAGCCCACCGCCGCCGCCCTGGCGTACGGGCTCGACAAGGGCTCCAAGGAGCAGACCGTCCTGGTCTTCGACCTCGGCGGCGGCACCTTCGACGTCTCGCTGCTCGAGCTGGGCGACGGCGTCATCGAGGTCAAGTCGACCTCGGGTGACAACCACCTCGGTGGCGACGACTGGGACCAGCGGATCATCGACCACCTGGTCAAGACGTTCCGCGGCGAGCACGGCATCGACCTCGGGGCCGACAAGATGGCCCTGCAGCGTCTGCGCGAGGCCGCCGAGAAGGCGAAGATCGAGCTCTCCGCCGCCACCACCACCAGCATCAACCTGCCGTACATCACGGCCGGCCCGGACGGCCCGCTGCACCTCGACATGTCGCTCAGCCGCGCCGAGTTCCAGCGCATGACGCAGGACCTGCTCGACCGCTGCAAGGGCCCGTTCGAGTCCGCGATCAAGGACGCCGACGTCAAGCTGGCCGACGTCGACCACGTCATCCTGGTCGGTGGCTCGACCCGCATGCCCGCCGTGGCCGACCTGGTCAAGAGCATGATCGGCCGCGAGCCCAACAAGGGCGTCAACCCGGACGAGGTCGTCGCCGTCGGCGCCGCCCTGCAGGCCGGCGTGCTCAAGGGCGAGGTCAAGGACGTCCTGCTGCTCGATGTCACCCCGCTCTCGCTGGGCATCGAGACCAAGGGCGGCATCATGCACAAGCTGGTGGAGCGCAACACCACCATCCCGGCGCACCGCTCCGAGGTCTACACGACCGCCGAGGACAACCAGCCCTCCGTGCTGATCCAGGTCTTCCAGGGCGAGCGCGAGATGGCGGCGTACAACAAGAAGCTCGGCACCTTCGAGCTCAGCGGCATCGCGCCCGCGCCCCGCGGCGTCCCGCAGATCGAGGTCTCCTTCGACATCGACGCGAACGGCATCGTGCACGTGTCCGCCAAGGACCTGGGCACGGGCAAGGAGCAGAAGATGACGATCACCGGCGGCTCCGCGCTGCCGAAGGAAGACATCGAGCGCATGATGCGCGACGCGCAGGACCACGCGGACGACGACAAGAAGCGCAAGGACGACGCCGAGGCCCGCAACCTGGCCGAGCAGCTGCAGTGGCAGACCGAGAAGTTCCTGGCCGAGAGCGGCGACAAGCTGCCCGAGGAGAGCAAGAGCAAGATCGGCGAGGCGCTGGGCGAGCTGCGCGGCGCGCTCGGTGGCACCGACATCGAGAAGATCAAGTCGGCGCACGAGCGGCTGTCGCAGGTTTCGCAGGAGGCCGGTTCCCTGCTGTACTCGCAGGGTGACGCTCCGCAGGCAGGCCCCGGCGCCGACGGCCCGCAGGACGCTCCCGGCGGTGCCACCGGTCCCGGTGCCACGGGCGCGACCGGCCCGGGCACCACGCCCGGCGCCTCGAACGCCGGCCCGTCCGCGGGTGGCGCCGACGACGTCGTCGACGCCGAGATCGTGGAGGACGACAAGAAGTGACTGCCACGGACGACGAGAACGACGGTCAGGCGACCGAGCGGGTCGTCATCCGGGACCGCCGCAAGATCGATCCAAAGGCCGAGCCCAAGGCCCCCACGGCCAAGGGCAAGGCCGCGGTCGGCGCACACCGCGCGGCCGAGCCCGAGGACGAGGCACCCGTGACCGCCGATATTGAAGATGAGAAGCCCGAGGAACCGAAGCCGGCCCTCGGCGCCGAACTCGAGGCGCTGCGGACCGAGCTCGAGGAGCGGACCCACGACCTGCAACGGGTCACCGCCGAGTACGCCAACTACCGCAAGCGGGTCGACCGCGACCGGGGCGCGGCGGCCGAGCAGACCACCGGCGCGGTGCTGACCTCGCTGCTGCCGGTGCTCGACGACATCGACCGGGCGCGCGAGCACGGCGACCTGGTCGGCCCGTTCGCCTCGGTGGCCGAGTCGCTGACCGCGGTCACCGGCAAGCTCGGCCTGGTGGCCTTTGGCGAGAAGGGCGACCCGTTCGACCCGAACCGCCACGAGGCGGTCGCTCACCAGACGTCCGCCGACGTCACCGAGCCGACCTGCGTCGAGGTCATGCGGCGCGGTTACAACCTGGGCGAGCGGCTGCTGCGACCCGCGCTGGTCGCGGTGGCCGACCCGGAGTGATCTCACATGTTCGTCCCGTCTGCCGCGCCGCGGCAGGCGGGACCTGCCGCAGGAGGGGGGAGGCGGGATGAGCTCGAAGGACTGGCTCGAGAAGGACTTCTATGCCGTTCTCGGCGTGCCCAAGTCCGCTCCGACCGACGAGATCAAGAAGGCGTACCGCAAGCTCGCCCGCGATCTGCACCCGGACCGCAACCCGGGCAACAAGGAGGCGGAGGAGAAGTTCAAGGCCGCCTCCGAGGCGTACGACGTGCTCTCGGACGACAAGAAGCGCAAAGAGTATGACGAGATGCGCTCGCTGTTCGGCTCGGGCGCGTTCCGCCGAGGCGCTCGCTCCGGCGCCGGCGGCACCCAGTTCGACCCGTCCGACCTGTTCGGCGGGTTCAGCGGCGCGGGCGCGCAGGGTGGCGCGGCCGGCGACCGGCGCTTCGGCGGCGCCGGCTTCTCCGACATATTCTCCTCGATATTTTCGGGCGGCGGCCCTGGAGGCGGCGCCGCACGTCGTGGCGGTCCCCGCCGCGGCCGGGATGTCGAGACCGAAGTGACGCTGGACTTCGCGCAGGCCGTGAAGGGCACGACGCTGCCACTCACGCTGCGCTCGGCCGGCGAGTGCGAGACCTGTCACGGCAACGGGGCCAAGCCCGGCACCTCGCCGCGGACCTGTCCGCAGTGCGCCGGCAGCGGCCTGATCTCGCGCAACCAGGGGTCGTTCAGCTTCTCCGAGCCCTGCCGTGACTGTCAGGGCGCGGGCACGATCGTCGACCAGAAGTGCCCGGAATGCCGCGGCACGGGCGGGGTCACCAAGAACCGCACGATCAACGTCCGGTTCCCGGCCGGGGTCGCCGACGGTCAGCGCATCCGGCTCAGCGGCCGGGGCGAGCCGGGCGACCGGGGCGGGCCCGCCGGCGACCTCTATGTGCAGGTCGGCGTGCGGCCGGACGAGGTGTTCGGCCGTACGGGCGATGACCTCACCCTGGTCGTGCCGATCACCATCGCCGAGGCGGTGCTCGGCGCGGATCTGCGAGTGCCGACGCTGGACGGCCCGGTCACTCTGCGGGTGCCGCCGGGCACGCCGAGCGGCCGCAAACTGCGGGCGCGCGGCAAGGGAATCACGCGCAAGGACGGACCACCCGGAGACCTGATCGTCACGGTCGACGTGCAGGTGCCGGGGGGAGTCACGGGGGAAGCCCGGGACGCGCTGGAGCGGTTCGCCAAGCTGACCCCGCCCGCCGGGCGGGAGCGGCTCGAGGCTCGGGTGCGCCGGAACACTTAGGTCAGCGACCAGGAGGGACACCATGCATGAAGAGATCAGCATCTCGGTCGAGCAGACCTCCGACGCGAAGGTCCTGATCATCTCGGTCGCGGCTCGCCTCGCCGGGATGCACCCGCAGACCCTCAGGCAGTACGACCGGCTCGGGCTGGTGCAGCCGGGCCGGGCCGGTGGTGGCGGGCGCCGCTACAGCGAGCGGGACGTCGCCCTGCTGCGTGAGGTGCAGAAGCTGAGCCAGGAGGAAGGCGTCAACCTGGCCGGCATCAAGCGCATCATCGGCCTCGAGCAGCTGGTGGGCGACCTCCAGCAGCGACTGGCCGAGCTCGAGCACGAGCTGTCCGAGGCCTACACCCGCATCGCCCACATGGAAAGCCCGTACGGCGGACGTGACCTGGTGCGCCAGGAGCGACCCTCGACCGCGCTGGTCGTGTGGCGGCCCCGAAGAGCATCCGATCGATAGCGAGAAAAAACGGCCCCGCTGAGCGGGGCCGTTTTCTTATCGCCGGTTGAAGAGACCTAGCCGGCGTTGATGCCGCACCAGGCCGCCCTCGATCCAGTCGGAGTAGTCGAAGATCTCGGGCCGGCTCATCAGCACACGGCAGTTGTGCGCCCAGATCGACATCGGCTCGTCGCCGACCTCCTCGGCCCGTTCGACGAACTTCTTCAGCCGGCGCTTGCGCTGGCCGGTCGCGTTCTGCCGGACGCCGTCGGCGGCGTAGATGTACATGCAGTGCTGGGCGAAACGGCGAGCCGGGCACTGCCTGTCCATGGCCAGCTCGAAGAGCGTGGGCGCGAGGACGTCACCGGAGATCAGCAGATCCCAGTCGGGGGGCATGCTGCTTAAGGGCACGGCCTCGGGGTGATAGGCCCACGCCTGTAGCTCCTCCGGCCGAGGATCGACCGGGTTCGCAAAACCAAAGAAAGTCGACTCACGCACTGCCACGTCGCCGCCCGAGAAAATCTGATGACTGTCAGTTGTCGGGAGGGAACGGTAGCGCGAAGATGATGTCTCGCGAAAGTGTCAAGGGCTCACAATTAGATACTTGCTAGTAACTTATTGCAGCCTGAATGTCATTCCTCGGTCGCCAAGGGTCGCAGCGGGGGCGGCGACGGCGTCCGCCACCTGCGGATAAAGGTCTTGAACCACTCGTAATCGGGCAGCCGGGCGAGCATCGGGCCGGACACCACAGTGATCAACACGTACGCCGTCGCCAGCGGCGCGAGCCCGGGTTCGACCCCCGAGGCGACGGCCAGCCCGGCGATGACGATCGAGAACTCTCCGCGCGGCATGAGGGCCAGCCCGGCCCGCAGCCGGCCGGGCAGCGCGATGCCCACCCGCTTGGCGGCCAGATAGCCGGTCAGCACCTTGGTCAGCATCGTGATGGCGGCCAGGCCCAGCGCCGGGAGCAGCACCGGGGGCATGTCGGCCGGGTTGGTGGAGAGGCCGAAGAAGACGAAGAAGACCGCGGCGAACAGGTCGCGCAGCGGCGCCAGCATCTCGGTCGCGTGATGGGCCACCGGACCCGAGATGGCGATGCCGACCAGGAACGCCCCGACGGCGGCCGACACGTTCAGCTCCTCGGCCACCCCGGCCACGAACAGGGTCAGGCCGAACACCCCGAGCAGCAGCGCCTCGGCGTCGCGGGCCGAGATCAGGGCGCTGATCTGCCGGCCGTACCGGATCGCGACGACCAGGACGGCGAGCACGGTGACCACGGCGACGCCGAGCGACTTGAGGCCGCCGATCAGGCCCACGCCGGCCAGCACGGCGGTGACCAGGGGCAGATAGAACGCCATGGCGAGGTCCTCGATGACCAGCACCGAGAGGATCACCGGGGTCTCGCGGTTGCCGAGCCGGCCCAGATCGCCGAGCACCTTGGCGATCACGCCCGAGGACGACACCCAGGTGATGCCGCCCAGCACCAGGGCGGCCCGCCAGTCCCAGCCCATCAACAACGCGAACGCGGCGCCGGGCAGCGCGTTGAACACCGCGTCGAGCACCCCGGCCGGGGCGGCCGCGCGCAGATTGCCGACGAGCTCGCCGGCCGAATACTCCAGGCCCAGCATGACCAGCAGCAGGATGACGCCGATGGAGGCGCCGATCTCGATGAACTCCTCGCTGGCCGACAGCGGCACCAGGCCGCCGTGCCCGAAGGCGAGCCCGGCCAGCAGATAGAGCGGGATGGGCGAGAGACCGAAGCGCCGGCCGAGCCGGCCGAGCATGCCGAGCGCGAAGAGCAGTGCGCCGACCTCGATGAGGAGGATCGTCGTCCCGTGCACTTACTTACCGCGGCCTAGTCGTCGGTGTCGCCGGCCAGGATGGCGGTGACGCCGTCCAGGCCCGAGCGGGTGCCGACCGCGACGACGACGTCGTTCGCCTCGAAGACGAAGTCGGGGCCGGGCGACGCGATCACCTCGCGGTCGCGCATCACCGCCACGATCGAGGCGCCGGTGCGTGTGCGGGTGCGGGTGTCGCCCAGCTTGCGCCGCACGAACGGGGAGCCCGCGGGCAGCGCGATCTGCTCGGTGAGCAGCCCGGACGCCTGCTGCCGGAGCCCCGCGAGCTGGCCCAGCATGAGCGAGGCGCCGAGCACGTCGGCCAGGGCCTCGGCCTCGTCGTCGGTCAGCGGTATCGACGCCAGGCACGAGTCGGGGTCGTCCACGTCGTAGAGCACCAGGTCGCGGCGGCCGTTGCGGTGCGAGACGACGCCGACCGTACGGCCTGAGGAGGTGACCAGGTCATGGCGAACGCCGATACCCGGCAGCGGAGTCTGTTCCACCCGTACACGCACGATCACCACCGTAGCCCAGGTGTCACACGGTTCCGGGCACTAGCGCATCCTCCGGCACTCCCGGGACGTTCCGGCGGCGTGGCCGGGCGAGCAGGATCAGCGCGAGACCGAGCACGCAAAGAGCGAGATTGAGCCCGTACGCGAGACGGAAGCCGAACTGCTGGGCCAGGCCGAACGCCGGGGCCGCGAGGATCTGCCCGATCGGGAACGTGTTCGTGATCATCGTGGTGGCCCGTCCCGGGTGCGCCGGCAACAGGTCCTGCATGTAGGTGATGCTCAGCCCGCCCACGGCCGCGATGAAGGCGGCGTTGAGCAGCTGGGCCGCCGCCAGCACCCAGATCGACCCGGCCACGGTCGCGATCGCCTGGTACGCGAGGCCACAGACCACGCCGAACACGATCAGCGCGCGCAGCGGCAGCCGGGTCGAGAGCATGCCGAAGCCGAGCATCAGCGGAATCTCGATCGCGGCACACAGTCCCAGGATCAGGCCGGCGTCGCGCACCGAGCCGCCCAGCTCGTCGCTCACGAACAGCGGCATGGCCTGGACACCGAGCACCTGCGCGGTCTGGACGACGGTGAAACCGGCCACCAGGAGCATGATCGTCAACCGGCCGGCCTCGGGAGCCGCGACGACCGCGGTGGGTTCCGTGGGCCCGGCGGGACGGCCGACCTCGGGCAGGAAGCGGAGCACGATCAGCGCGACGACCACATACATGACCGCGGCCAGCCCGTACGTGTAGGTGAAGCCCCAGTCGGCCAGGATCAGCGCGGCCAGCGGGGGACCGGCGACCCAGGCGACCGAGAACAGGGTGCGCAGCGAGCTGATGCCCATCGCCGCCCGCTTCGGGTCACCCTGCTGGAGCACCTGCCGGGCGTACGCGAAAGTCTGTGGGAAAAGGGTGCCGGCCAGCGCGGTCAGCGTGACCGTGAGCGCGAACAGCACCCAGTAGTCACGGACGAACGCGGTCGCCGCGGCCCCCGCGAACCCAGCCAGCGCGCCCGCGATCAGCAGCTTGCGACGGATCGGGCGGCGGTCCGACAGCCGGCCGACCAGCCACGAGATCGCCACGCCGGAGAGCGGCGCGACCACCAGGAACACGGTGGTCTTGACCGGGCCCGCGTGCACCGCGTCGCTGAGGAAGAGAGCCAGGTAGGGACCGACGAACGAGGTCGAGATCCCGACCGCCACAAAGATCAGGGCGAGCGGGAGCAAGCGCCGCGACATGGAGCCGTGCGCCGCGGGTGGAACGGCCATGATTCGCTACGTTACGGCGCTTCCCGCGGTCCTCGACGGCTGTCGTGGCGACTGTCACGGCCGGTTCTCACCCTTGCGTTGTCGCTGTGGCGCCGCGGGCATAGAGTTGAGTTGAGTACGCTCAAGTCTTCCGACCAGGGGAGCAGATGAACGCCGAACGCTTGACCACCAAGAGCCGCGACGTGATCACGGGGGCGGTCGCCGACGCCGGTCGGCGCGGTCACGCCACCGTCGAGCCGTGGCACATGTTGCTGTCGTTGCTGGACACGGGCGGCTCCACGGCGCCGGCCCTGCTGCGCGCCGTGGGGGCCAACCCCGCCGACGTACGCCGGGTCGCGCTGCGCGCCGTCGAGCAGATCCCGTCCGCGCGGGGCTCCAGCACGGCCGAGCCCAGCCTCTCCCGCGAGTTCGTGAACGCGATCGGCGAGGCCGAGCTCATCGCCCAGCCGCTGCGCGACGAATACATCTCGACCGAGCACCTGCTGGCCGGCCTGGCCCGCGTCGGCGGCGCCGTCGGCCGCGCGCTCAAGGACGTCGGCGCCACCGAGGAAGCCCTGGTCGCCGCGTTCCCGCAGGTGCGCGGGGGCGAGCGCCGGGTGACCAACGCCGACCCCGAGCAGACCTACAAGGCGCTCGAGAAATACAGCGTCGACCTCACGGCGCTGGCCCGCGAGGGCAAGATCGACCCGGTCATCGGCCGCGACGCCGAGATCCGCCGCGTGGTGCAGGTGCTCTCCCGGCGCACGAAGAACAACCCCGTGCTGATCGGCGAGCCCGGCGTCGGCAAGACCGCGATCGTCGAGGGCCTGGCCCAGCGCATCGTGGCCGGCGACGTGCCCGAGACCCTGCGCGACAAGAAACTGGTCTCGCTCGACCTGGGCGCGATGGTGGCCGGCGCGCAATATCGCGGCCAGTTCGAGGAGCGGCTCAAGAGCGTCCTCGAGGAGATCCGCAACTCCAACGGCCAGGTCGTCACGTTCCTCGACGAGCTGCACACGGTCGTCGGCGCCGGCAAGGGCGAGGGCTCGATGGACGCCGGCAACATGCTCAAGCCGATGCTGGCCCGCGGCGAGCTGCGCATGGTCGGCGCGACCACGCTCGACGAATACCGCGAGCACATCGAGAAGGACCCGGCGCTCGAGCGGCGCTTCCAGCCGGTCGTGGTGGGCGAGCCGACGGTGGAGGACACCATCGGCATCCTGCGCGGGCTCAAGGGCCGTTACGAGGCGCACCACCGGGTGCAGATCACCGACGGCGCCCTGGTCGCGGCGGCCAGCCTGTCCGACCGCTACATCAGCGACCGGTTCCTGCCCGACAAGGCGATCGACCTGATCGACGAGGCCGCGTCCCGCCTCCGCATGGAGATCGACTCGCGGCCGGTCGAGCTCGACCAGCTGCAGCGTCAGGTCGACCGGATGCGCGTCGAGAAGCTGGCCCTGGAGAAGGAGACCGACCCGGCCTCGCGCGACCGGCTCGCCCGCATCGAGTTCGACCTGGCCAACCGCGAGGAGGAGCTCACCGCCCTGAACGCGCGGTGGGAGCGCGAGCGCGGCGGCCTCAACCGGGTCGGCGAGCTCAAGAAGCAGCTCGACGAGACCCGGGCCGAGCTGGATCGGGCCCAGCGCGACACCGAATGGGAGAAGGCCTCCCGCCTGCAGTATCAGGTGATCCCGGCGCTCGAACGCGAGATCGAGAGCGCGGCCGCGGCCGACGAGGAGGCCTCGCAGGAGCCGCCGATGGTCAAGGAGGAGGTCGGGGCCGACGACATCGCCGAGGTGATCTCCTCGTGGACCGGCATCCCGGCCGGCCGGATGATGGAAGGCGAGACCGCCAAGCTGCTGCGCATGGAGGAATCCCTGCGCGACAAGGTGGTCGGCCAGGCCGAGGCGGTGGCCGCGGTGGCCGGCGCCGTGCGGCGGGCCCGGGCCGGCATCGCCGACCCCGACCGCCCGACCGGCAGCTTCCTGTTCCTCGGCCCCACCGGCGTCGGCAAGACCGAGCTGGCCAAGGCGCTGGCCGGGTTCCTCTTCGACGACGAGCGGGCCATGGTCCGCATCGACATGAGCGAGTACGGCGAGAAGCACTCGGTCGCCCGGCTCGTCGGGGCCCCGCCCGGCTACGTCGGCTACGAGGAGGGCGGGCAGCTGACCGAAGCGGTGCGGCGCCGGCCGTACAGCGTGGTGCTGCTCGACGAGGTGGAGAAGGCCCACCCCGACGTCTTCGACGTGCTGCTGCAGGTGCTCGACGACGGGCGGCTGACCGACGGGCAGGGCCGTACGGTCGACTTCCGCAACGCGATCCTGGTGCTCACCTCGAACCTGGGGTCACAGACGGCCGACATCACGATGGGCGAGGAGGAGCGGCGCGACGAGGTGCTGGCCGTGGTGCGCGGGCACTTCAAGCCCGAGTTCCTCAACCGGCTCGACGACATCGTGGTGTTCCACGCGCTGACCCGGGGCGACCTGGCGGCGATCGTCGACATCCAGCTCGGGCGGCTGCGCACCCGGCTCGCCGAGCGGCGGCTCACCCTCGAGGTCAGCGGCTCCGCGATCGACTGGCTGGGCGAGCACGGATACGACCCGATCTACGGCGCCCGGCCGCTGCGCCGGCTGGTGCAGTCGACCATCGGCGACGCGCTGGCCAAGTCGCTGCTGGCCGGCGAGATCAGGGACGGCGACAGGGTGGTGGTCGACCTGGGCGACACCAAGGACGGGCTGCGCGTCTCGCGGGGCTGACCTGCCGCTCGCGCCGCGCGGCCGGCCCCCTTTGTGTCGCGCGGCCGGTCCCCGTACGGGAAAAGGCCCCGGGGTTTGATCTCTCGATCGCCCCGGGGCCCCTCGCGTCTTCAGTTGTGTGGATTAATTTGTGGCCGGCCTCTGCCGGTAGGCCTGCGTCATCAGGACGTCGGTGACGACCTGCTCTCCCTCGTCGGACCAGATGCGGATGCCGTCGCGGTGGAGCTGATATCGGACGTCTTTGAATCGGGTCCTCGTGTCGTCATGGTGAACGACGGTCAGAGTGTCGGCGTGGGGCATGGGACTCACCGGTCCTTAACAGGTCTGGGGCCGCCGCGGAGTGGTCACGCGGCCGGCGTAACGGGACTTTCGCCCGGCTCGAACGGTCTGCCTCGGCCCTCACAGTGGGCGGGCGACTCGTGAGTCGGGTAGGCGGCATCGCGGAAGATCTCTGCTGCCGCGTCGGTGCCACGGATGGAAGTGTAGGGACCACCTTCGACCCGTGTCGCCCCCTGAACGAGCGACCTATTTACGGATATATCGGGCATCGTCGTCCGATGCTGCCACAGACCGCCCGCGTCTGCGGCTCGGTCGCAGGAATGGCGGCCGCCCGATACCGTGAATGGATCAAGATTTGGGGGCATTGTGAGCTTTCCGAGCTACCCACCGGGCGCAGCGCGCACGCGCCCTACCGTCGTGACCGTGGCGGCCTACCTGCTGTATCTGGTGGCCGCGATCCAAGTGATCAACGCGATATTGACCCTCGCCATCTCCAGCAGCCTGACCGACGCCATCCGTGACGTGTATGCGGGCACCGAGGCCGAGGGCGCCGAATCGTTCGTGAGCATCGTCTTCATCGGCGGTGCGGTGATCAACCTGCTGCTCGGCGCTGGGTTCGCCGTGCTGGGATTCCTCGATTCGCGGGGCAAGAACGCGGCGCGGATCGTCACGTGGGTGATCGGCGGCATCTCCCTCTGCTGCCTCGGCAGCAGCCTGGGCAGCACGGCGCTGGTGGGCGGCATGGACGCCGGCGGCACGACCGGCGGGCCCTCGCAGGACGAGGTGCAGCGGCGGCTCAACGACGCCATGCCGTCCTGGTACACGCCGAGCACGACCACGCTGGCGGTCGCCGGGCTGCTGGCGATCCTGACCATCGTGATCCTGCTGGCTCTGCCGGCGTCGAACGTGTTCTTCCGCAAGCCCGCGGCCGCGGCCGCCTGGGATCCGTCGGTGCCCTACCCGCCGTATCCGGGGCAGCAGCCTGGCTACCCGCCTGTGCAGCAGCCGGGTTATCAGCAGCCTGGCTATCCGCCGGCTCAGCAGCCCGGCTATCCGCCGGCACCAGGTTATGGCGGTCCCGGTTCGCAGGGGCAGCCCGGGCAGCCCGCGCCGGGGTTGCCGCCCTATCCGGGTTCGCCGGCGCCGCCGCCCCCGCCCGCGTCGGACCCGTACGCGCCGCCGCCCTCGGACGGCGACAAGCCGCCGACCAACCCGGCCTGACCGGGTTCGCACCCCGTTATCCGTTGCGCCCAGGTAGGTTCGGGCGCAACGGATCACCGCGGGGAGTCGTCGATGTCATACCCAGCAGTCCAGCCGCCGCCGATCGCGGCCGCGCCGCCACCCGCACCGTCGGGCCGGCCGCCCACGGTGACCTTCGCGGCCGCCCTGCTCTGGCTGATGGCCGGCGTCGGGCTGATCTACTCCATCGCGACCCTGGCCATCGTGCCCGGCACGATCAGCCGCTTCCGTGACGTCACCGGAGACACCCAGGGTTTCGGCAACGACAACGACCCCGAGTATTACGTCGCCGTGGTCTGGCTGGGCGCCGCGATCGCGCTGGCCCTGGCGGTGATCGCCTTCGCGCTGTTCGTGGTGGTCGGCCTCTCCCTGCGCCGCGGCAGCAATGTGGCTCGCATCACTACGCTGGTCGTCTGCGTGCTCGGCATCCTGGGCGGCGGGGCCGCCGTCCTGACGCTCGCGGCCCAACGCAGCGGCGACTCGGCCCCGTGGTCGCTGGGCGCCCAACTCTCCGACGCCTATCCCGGCGGCTGGATCGGCACCAACGCCGCCCTCTCGGTGGCCCAGATCCTCGGCTACGCCCTGGTCGGCATCCTGATCCTCACCGCGCCGCGATCCTTCTTCCGCCGCCCGGCGGCCCCGGCCTTCGGCGGCCCCCTGCCGGGGTTCGGCGGTGGCTATCCGGCGGGGTTCGGTCCTGCCGGCCACCCGTCGGCCGGCCTGCCGGAGGGCGCCCAGCCCGCCTCAGGCGTGCCCGGCGGCGCCTGGGATCCGGCCAGTGGTGTTCAACCCGCTTCCAGCGTGCCTGGCGGTGCCGCGTGGGATCCGGCTAGTGGTGCTCAACCTGCTTCCAACGTGCCTGGCGGAGCCGCATGGGATCCGGCCGGTGCTGCTCAGCCTGCTTCGAGCGTGCCGGGTGGTGCCGCGTGGGACCCGGCCACGGGTGCTCAGCCCACTTGGGACCCGTCGCATAGTGCGGCCGCGAACCCGTCGACTGGTGCTCAGCCGGCGGATGCGTCGAGCGTGACCCACTCCGCGGATGCGTCGAACGGTGCCCATCCGACTGGGGATGCGTCGAGCAGTGTTCAGTCGACCGGGAATGTAGCGAACGGCTCTCAGCCTGTTGGGGGCGGTACACAGCCCAGCTCCGAGGTGCCGGGTCAGCCGATGTCCGGCGTTCCCGGCCCGGTCGCCCCGGGCTTTGAGGGTGCCGGTCAGCCTGGCTACCCCCCTCCGCCCGGTTACCCGGCCGCCGCGGGATACCCCCCGGCTGGGCATCCCACTGCGCCGAGATATTCGACTGCGCCTGGGCATCCTGCTGCGCCGGGGTATCCACCTGCGCCGGGTTATCCGGCCACGCCTGGCTACCCGGTCCCGTCGGCCGGCTATCCCGCTCCGCCCGGATACTCCGGATATCCTCCGGCGCCCGGCTATCCCGCCCCCGGCCACCCGGGCGCGGCCGGCTACCCGCCGAACCCGGGATATCCGCCCCACGGCTACGCCCAGCCCGCCCAGGACGTGTCCCCCTACGCCCGGCCCGCGGGTTACGACCCCAACGCCGGCTACGCCCCGCCGCCTCCGGCCGCCCCGCCCGCGGCTCAGCCCGACCCCAATTCCCCGTACGCGCGGCCGCCGCAAATTCATCCCGACACCACCCCGCCGGGTCCGCACACGGCCTTCAGCCCGACGCCACAGCACCCACCGGCCGACCCGAACTCCCCGTACGCCCGCCCGGCCGCGCAGCCCGCGCCCGAGCAGGCTCCGCTCCAGGCAGAGGCCACGCCGTCGGTCACCGGACAGCCGGCGCAGGCAGGTCAGCCCGCCTCTCCCAGCAACGTCGGCGCGGATCGGGATCAAGCGCTCGCCGGGCCTGCCGAAGGTCCCGGGGTAAACCCCGCCATCGAGTCGAAGCCAACAGCCGACTCCGTTTCTCCGGAGAGCGCCGACCACGGCAACACCTCGCCCAAGCCGCCCACGTCCTGAGCCTCGGCTCGATGTGGCCCCGACCCAGCCGGCGGTGGCGAGTTCCGCGATTGACGTTCCCGAGGGTGGCGGCGCCGAGGAGGCAGTCCGCCGGGCCCGCGGTCGGCTGAGTTGAAGGTAGGCACTCCGGCCCACCGTGGGCTCAGGCCTCGGTCGCGGCTCGACGAAGCGCGTCGCGGGCTCGCCGGGCAAAGGATCGGTGATCGGTTCGGGGCCGTACCCGGGGGCTGCGGTGGTGTGCGGGCCGGGCGTGTGGCAGGCTGCCGGGGCCCCGGCCGAGGCGATGATGAGTTCCGGTCACGTAGGGCTCCGGTTGTTACCGGCCAGTTACCCCCTCATATTGAGTGAGTGACCCCTCATATTGATGGGTATGGGTCACCCGAACGGGTAGCTTTCTTCTCCGGAGACGTCCCTCAATCGGCTGTCCGGATAGCGCGCCGGGGCCGGTCGGAGGGGGTTTTTCGCTGGATGGGTAAACGTCGCATCGCACGATTCACAGGAGCTTCTCAGCACCCCGAGCGGGTGATCTGTCGCCAAGTGGGCATGTGACGCGGGGCATAGGAGCTTTGAGCTGCATCGATGTTCCCGGCAACGGGCGAAAGGGACCGCTGAATCTGTAAGGTTTCTTTTTAGATTGACCCAATGCTGTGCGTCAATAGTTACGTTCCGCACCGCCGGGGCGAAAGGTTCCGGTTTCGTTCCAGCCAGTACGCTCGATACATGCAAGCGCGCCACGACCTGCGTAAATTCATCACTGAATTGTCCGTCGCGCAGCGTGGCGCCGTGCTTTCATCGGGTCGTGAACTTCCGGTGCCGGGCCGCCCGGTCCGGGGGATCACGCGGGGTCGTTCGATGACGTCGTCAGGGCTGGTGCGGGCTCCGGGCGAAACGGATCAGCGACCCGAAAAGGATCGAGGAATTGACAATGTGGGGCGTCTCACTCCCGGGGCGGGGAGGGAGACCTCGACACGGATGGGCAGCGACCAGACGGCGGCTGAGGCGTTGCAGGAGGCAGAGACCGAAGTCGGTACGGCGGTATCGGTGGGATCGGAGGCTCGGGTTGCCGGCCACTCCGGACCGACCGACCCGGTGATCGACGTCGGCCTTACGGCCTGAAAGTTAGCCGGTTCGTTCCTGCGCACATGCAGGAGAATCGATGCAGTTGGTGGAAGGATGGAGATCGTGGGAACTGCGTTGGCGGAAATGACAATGCCTCAGATCTCGCCGCTTGCCGGCGAGCCAATTGAACGTGCTGACGCCGAGCGTCTGGCGGGTGTACTCAAAGCCCTCGCCGACCCGGCGCGGCTTCGGCTTCTCAGCCTCATTCAGTCCGCAACGGACGGCGAGGCGTGCGTTTGCGACCTGACGGCTCCCCTGGGGCTGTCGCAGCCCACGGTGAGCCACCACCTGCGGATCCTGACCGAGGCTGGTCTGCTCGAGCGGGAGAAGAGGGGCGTGTGGGCGTACTACCGCCTCGTGCCCACGGCAATCGCGACCATCGCGGACCTGTTGACCCCGCCTCGTAAGCGGGCCACCAAGAAGGCGCGCTGACCGCTCCGCAGGGAATCGCCTGGCGTCACCGGCATCACGTGGGGCGTGACGCCAGGCAGCAGACCCTCTCCGCCTCCAACAGTCCACCCCCAGGGACCTCCAGGAGTAACGGGTGAACTACGTCCACGGCGATCTGCGCGACCAGCTCGCGTTCGTGGGTTTCGATGTGGTGCAGGCCGGCCTGGTCGCCGGATCGGGCGGGAACCTCTCCGCTCGCATCCCCGACGAGGACGCCGCCTGGATCACGGGCAGCGGTTCGTGGCTGGGCCGGTTGAGCCGGACCACCTTCGCCGCCGTACGGATCTCGGACGGCTCGCCCGCGGTGGTCGGCAGTGTGCCGCCGCCCGCGATCGAGCCGACCAGCGAACTCGCGCTGCACCTGGCGCTGTATCGGGCCCGCCCCGATGTCAACGCCGTCATCCATTTGCATCCGCAGACCGCACTTCTGCTCGATGCGCTGGGTGAGCACATTCGGATCGTCACCACCGACCATGCGTACTACCTGCGCCGGGTCTCGACGGTTCCGTTCCGGTTGCCCGGGACGACCGAACTGGCGGCGCTGACCGCCGCGATGGCCGCCGACGGCACCGACTGTCTCGTGCTGAGTCAGCACGGGTGCGTGGTGCTCGGCGACTCGATCGAGATCGCGCACAAGCGCGCACGCAACCTCGAGGAAGCCGCGGAACTCACCTACCGGGCGCTCTCCGCGGGTCGTCTGGAAAACCTCCGCGACTGCCCCGAGGAGTTCCTCGACCGACTGCACGGCACTACCGCCGTCACCGTCTGACCGAACCCGGCCGCTCGCCGCCCCGCCCCCGACGGGCGCGAGCGGGCCGGGATCAACACCCCGAACTACATCCCCACCAACGGCCGACCAGGCCCACAAACACCAACGCCCGGCCAACCCTCAATGGGGGTTGGCCGGGCGTTGTGCGTGGGTGGTGGGGGCCGGCCAGCGGAGTGGGTTGGCCGGGCGTTGTGCGTGGGTGGTGGGGGCCGGCCAGCGGAGTGGGTCGGCTGGGCGTGGTGCGTGGGTGAGAGGGGCGGCCGGGCCCAGACGAGAGGGCGGGAGCCCCGGGGTCAGTGGCGGCGGTGGGAGCGGGGGGTGTGGTCGTCGTCCTCGTCTTCGTGGCGGGCGGCTTCGACCAGGCCGGCGATGCTTGCGGCGGCCACCACGCCGATGGCGGCGGACGGCTCCGGCTCCGCGGTCGGGCCGGCCTTCTTCTTGTGCCGGCGTTCGCGCAGCACCTCGATGATGATCGGCAGCACCGAGATCAGGACGATCAGCGCGACCACCGGCAGGATGTACCGGTCGATGTGGTCGCCGATGGCGTCGTAGATCTGCTGGGCCAGCACGCGCCCGATGATGATGATGCCGTCGGTCCAGAGGATCGCGCCGACCACGTTCCAGATGAAGAACGTGCGGGCCGGCATGCCGAGCGTGCCCGCCACCGGGTTGAGGAACGTGCGCACGATCGGGATGAAGCGGGCCAGCACCACGGCCTTGGCCGGGCCGAACTTCTCGAAGTAGTACTCCGCCTTCTGGACGTACTCCTTCTTGAAGAGCTTCGACTCCGGTTTGTCGAACATGCGGGTGCCGTAGCGCGCGCCCAGCCAGTGGCCGAGCTGGGCGCCCACGATCGCGCAGACCGGGGCGCCGATCAGCAGGCCCACGAACGAGAGTTGGGTGCCCTGGCCGAAGATCGAGTCGGCCACCGGGGAGGCGGCCACACCGGCCAGGAACAGCAGCGAGTCGCCCGGGAAGAAGAACCCGACCAGCAGGCCCGTCTCCGCGAACATGATCACCCAGACCCCGATGAGGCCGAAGGTGTGCAGCAGATCCTTCGGATCCATGGGGTTGAAGGCGAGTGTCTCGCCGAGAGCGCGGATGTCCACGAGGAGTCAGGGTACCGCCAGATTCCTACGCCTTTCGTGTCTGATTGTTGTGAGAGCCGTTTGTGAGCGAAGACCCGGCCGAAAGGATCACAGCCGGGGGTCCACCGGCTCCGACTCGGTCGCCAGAATCGCGAAGACCACCTCGTGGATGCGCCACAGCGGCGCCCCCTCGGCGAGCCGGTCCAGGGCGGCCAGCCCCATCCCGTGCTCACGCAGGGCCATGTTCCGCTTACGCCCGAGGTTGCGCCGGCGCAGCCGGTCGAGCTGCTCGGGCCGGGTGTATTCGGGGCCGTAGATGATCCGCAGGTATTCGCGGCCGCGGCACTTCACGCCGGGCTGGACGAGCCGGCCGCGACTGTCGGTAGCGGAGAGCCCGGCCCACGGCTTGACCACCATGCCCTCGCCACCGGTCGCGGTCAGTTCGAGCCACCACGAAGTCGCGGCCGCCTCCGACGCCGGGTCACCCAGGTCGACGATCATGCGGCGGGTCGGGGTGAACAGCTCGGGGTCGGTCGCCACCAGCCGGTCGGCCAGGGCCAGGTGCCAGCCGTGGTCGCGATCCGCGTACGAGATCCCGTCGCCGGCCAGCACGGCGAACGGGGCCAGCGTGACCCCGTCGAGCCCCTCGGTCGGCCGCACGTACGACCGGTACGCCGCCGAGTAGCCGTCGATCTCGGCCGACCGCAGCGCCAGCCGATCGCGCAGTCCGGCCACGTCGAGCCCCCGCGCGGCGACCTGGTCGACGACGCCGAGCGCGGCCGGCAGCGCGGCCCGTCCGGCGGCGCCCACCCCGGCATACCGGTCGCGGATCAGCCCCGCCGCCTTGGCCGACCACGGCAGCAGCTCGGCGTCGATCAGCAGCCAGTCGGTCGCGAGCTCGTCGAACAGACCGGAGCAGGCGGCGCGCACCCGGGCCAGCAGCGGCTCGTCGAGCTCCGGTCCGAAGAAGGGCCTGCCCGTACGGGTCCAGATCGCATCCCGGGCACCGGAGCGCGAGACGCGGACGACCGCCCGGGAGCCCATGTGCTTCTCCTCGCACACGACCTTGGCCACGCCCGCCGAGCGCATGTCGTCGAACGCCGTCGCCGGGTGCTCGAGATAGCCGTCGAGCGTCGACGTCGAGCAGGGCGCCATCGTCGGCGGCAACCAGGCCAGGGTCGCCGGGTCGAGGGCGAACCGGCTCATCACCTCGAGCGCGGCGGCCGAGTTCTCGGCGGCCACGGTCACCCGGCCGTAGCCGTAGTCGAGGTGCCGACGACCGGTGACGTCCTTGATGTCCAGTTCGGAATCCGGGCGTACGGGAGGGGAGAGCGGCCGCACCGGCGCGTAGTACTCCCGGGCGGCCGGCACGGAGACCAGCTCGCGCGTCGGCCAGCGCAGCGCCGTCAGCGAGCCACCGAAGACGCAACCGGTGTCGAGGCAGATCGTGTTGTTGATCCACTCCGGCTTCGGGGTCGGCACGTGCCCGTAGACGACGGCGGCCGAACCCCGGTAGTCGCGCGCCCACGGGTAGCGCACCGGCAGCCCGTACTCGTCGGTCTCGCCGGTCGTCTCCCCGTAGAGCGCGAAGCTGCGCACCCGGCCCGAGGCCCGCCCGTGATACGCCTCCTTGAGCCCGGCGTGGGCCACCACGAGGTCGCCCCCGTCGAGCACGTAGTGGCTGACCAGGCCCTCGATGAAGGTCTTGACGGACTCGACGAAGGCGGGCTCCTCGGCCGCCAGCTGCTCGAGGGTCTCCGGCAGCCCGTGGGTGAGCTGCACGTTGCGCCCGTTGAGCTTGCGGGCCAGCTTCTGCTCGTGGTTGCCGGGCACGCACAACGCGTTCCCGCTCGCGACCATGCCCATCACCAGGCGCAGCACACCCGGCGAGTCGGGCCCACGGTCGACCAGGTCGCCGACGAAGATCGCGGTTCGCGAGGGGTGCACGGCGTCGACCGGGCGCGACTCGGAGTCCCGGACGAGGGTGTAGCCGAGCCGCTCGAGCAGGGTCTCGAGCTCGGCCCGGCAACCGTGCACGTCGCCGATGATGTCGAACGGGCCGGTCACATCCCGCTTGTCGTTGAACAGGCGCTCGTATCGGATCTCGGTGGCCGCGATCGCCTCCGGCCCGCGCAGCACGTGCACCTTGCGGAAACCCTCGCGGGCCAGCGCGCCCACGGATCGGCGCAGGTCACGATGCATGCGGGTGATCACCGGGCGGCCGAAGTCGCGGTCGCTGCGGGCCTCGGTGCGCTCCCAGGCCAGCGCCTCGGGCACGTCGAGGACGATCGCCACCGGAAGCACGTCGTGCTCGCGGGCCACCCGCACCAGCTCGGCCCGGCCGTGCTTCTGCAGGTTGGTCGCGTCGACCACGGTCAGCCGGCCGGCCGCGAGGCGCTTGCCAGCGACGTAGTGCAGCGCGTCGAAGGCCTCGGCCGACGCGGACTGGTCGTTCTCGTCGTCGGCGATCAGCCCGCGGAAGAAGTCGGACGACAGCACCTGGGTCGGGCGGAAATGCGTACGGGCGAAGGTTGATTTTCCCGATCCGGAGATGCCGACCAGGGCGACGAGCGCGAGCTCGGGGATCTCGATCATGTGGCGGACACCTCCGTCGTGAACAGGGCGAGCTGGGTCGGGGAGCCTAGCGAGGAGTCCTCGCCGACGGGACGCAAAGAGACCGCATAGCCGTACGTCGAACCGACGCGGGCGGCCCAGTCGGCGAACTCGGCCCGGGTCCACTCGAAGCGGTGGTCCGAGTGACGCATGCCGGTCAGCCCCTCGTAGTTGACGTTGTATTCGGCGTTCGGCGTGGTCACGACGACCGTGCCGGGGTGCGCGTGGCCGAAGACGCTCGACTCCAGCGCGGGCAGCCGCGGCGGGTCGACATGCTCGATGACCTCCATCAGCACGGCCGCGTCGTAGCCCCGCAGCCGGTCGTCGCGGTAGGTCAGCGCGGACTGCCACAGCTTGAGCCGGTCGCGCTGCCGCTCGGGCAGCCGGTCGAGGCGCAGCTTGCGGGCCGCGATCTCGAGCGCCCGGGCGGAGACGTCGGTGCCGACGATCTCGGTGTAGCGCCGCTCCTCGAGCAGAGCGGTCAGCAGCGCGCCGCCGCCACAGCCCAGGTCGAGCACGCGGGTCGCGCCGACCTCGGTCAGGGCGGCCAGCACCGCCTCACGCCGCTGCTCGGCGAGCGACTGCCGGCGTACGACGGGAAGTTCCGCATCTTCCTCGGCGGGCGGCTCCTCGGCCTCCTCGCCCTCGAGCTGCTGCAGGGCCGTGGCGGCCAGCGAGCGCTTGTGGGCCAGGTAGCGCCGGGCGATCAGCACTTTTTTGGGGTGCTCGGCGAGCCAGCCCGCACCCGAGCGCAGCAGCTTCTCGATCTCGTCGGGCGCCACCCAGTAGTGCTTGGCGTCGTCGAGCACGGGCAGCAGGACGTACAGGTGGTTGAGGGCCGCGGCCAGCGTGACCTCGCCGCTCAGCTCGAGATCGACGTAGCGGCTCTCGCCACCCAGGGCGGGCTCGAGCGGGATCGGCGTGGCCGTCACGGACCAGCCGAGCGGCTCGAACAGCTGCGCCGCGAGCTCGGCCGAACCGCGCAGCACCGGCACCCGGATCTGCAACGGCAGGGGAGTGCCGACCAGCTCGGGGCGGTCCTTGGAGGCGCCGCGCAGCGCACTGCGGAACACCTTGGCCAGCGCGCTCGCGAGCAGGCTGGAGGCGGCGTACGGCCGGTCGTTGACGAACTGGCCCAGCTCGAACGCGTCCTGCCGGCCCCGCAATCGCTGCGGGTCGACGTCGAGCAGCAGCGCCGCCGTGCACCGTTCCTCGGTCGCCTCGGGATACAGCACGTACGCCGTGCCGGTCGGCACGTCGAACGAGTGCACCCGGTCAGGATGCTTGACCAGCAGGTAACCGAGGTCGGTGGCCGGTCGGCGCGTGGTCGTCAGGGTGAGCAGCACGCCCTAGATGATGGGCGCTCGCCCCGATCTTGGGCACCGAATATCAGCGGTACTCGTCGTCGTCCCGGACGATCTCGCTCTGCTCCTGCGCGTCCCACTCGGGCGTCTCGATGCTCGACTCGCCCCGGCCCGAGGCGCGATAGTCGTCGTCGGGAACCACATCGGTCCACTGCTCGGCGGCGTCCGCCTCGGGTGTCTCCAGACCGACGTTCCGCGGCTGCGTCATTGGGGTGCGTCCTTCCGATCGCGGTCCGGGCAACTTGCCCCACCAGCATGCTCGCAAAACGGCCGCCGGACGCCCAGTACGGTCAGCACCATTCCCGTCACGAGCAGCAACAGACCCGTCAGCGCCGTCCACCCCACGCGCGGCCCGGTGATCGGCAGCGCCACGCACTGCGCGCCGGTCACGTTGACGGTCAGCGAGGCGACGCTGCGGGCCCGCGGGACGTTCCCGTCGGCGTCGGCCAGCCGCTCGGGCACCTCGACCCGGCCGGGATCGCTGCACGGCCCGGTGACCGTCAGGCCGATCGGGAAGCTTGTTCGCTGCCCGGCGCCGACGTCGTCCAGGAGCAAGCAGTACAGCACTTCCGGGGTCTTGCCGGGGAAGCAGAAGTCGGGCGCGGAGCTCCGCTCGACGTTGCTGGGCATCCGCATGGTGACGACCAGGCGGTTGTTGGAGAACAGGGACGGACGCAGCGTGCCCGGCCCGAAGTTCGTAAAGCCGGGCGAGAGGGTCAGTTGGTCACCGACCGCGGCCGTACGCCGGAGCCCGGCCGCCGCGAGCGAGGGCCGCCGTTTCCCGGTGACCGTGAACGTCACGAAGCTGTAGTTGTTGTCCGGGCGTACGTCGGCCTGGGGTTGATCGTCCTGGGCGGCGGCCAGCGCCTGCAGGGTGAGCGGGGCGCCCGTGCCGGGAGTGCCGTAGTCGATCCAGGGTGACTCGTCGAACTCCGTCTTGGTGATCCACGCGTACGTCGTCCGGGCCATGCTGCCGGGGACGGTGTCGGCCGGGGAGCGCAGCGTCAGGGCCTTGGCCGGGGCGTAGGTGGTGTTCGCGGCCAGCGTCGTGTCGAACGTGCAGATCAGCGCGACGCCGTAGCGGCAGTTGCCGAAGGACGACTTGCCGAGCAGCTGGGGGTTGGCGTCGATCACGAGGGCGACACCGGCGACCGGGATCGCGCCGCCGTTGCGGACCGCCGGCGCGAACGTGACCGGCTTGCCCGGAGCCGCCTTCAGCTCCCGGTCCTCGCCCGCCACGAGGTCGACGCCCTCGCCGACCCGGAACTCCGACGTCGACGTGCCGGCCGCCCCGGCGCCGAGTTTCGCGGTCACCGTCACGACGGCGCTGTCACCGGTCTTCGCGGTCTTCTTGGGCGTCACCGCGAGCAGGGCGGGGACGGCGAACAGGCCGGCCGACGAGAACACCAGGTCCCACGAGCACAAAACCTTCCCACCCGTACGGCGGCAGGGCTCCTCCTCGTCCACTTCGACCACCTCGGCGGCGGGCTCGCCGGACGTGAGGATGCCGCTCGGCGACACCTCGACCTCGGCGAAGGTCGTGGCCGTGCCCAGGTCGACGGTCAGTTCCAGGCGTTCTTTCTGCCCTTGCGTCACATCGCTCACGCGCACCCAGAGCAGTGCCTCCTTCTCGGGGCCGCCCGGGGCCAGAGTGACCTGGCCGACGTGCGGCTCGGCCGTGGGGGCGGGCGCGGCCGAGGCCGGCGTCATCGGCAGCAGCACCAGCAGGACGGCGACCGTGAGCGCGCGGGCGAGAGGTTGCATGCTCGGAGCGTAAATCGCCCTCTATGTCCTATGCGCCGGATTCCTTGGAAGGTTGCGGGGTGATTTCCCATCGTCGGAACGGCTACGGAATACTTGCGTGCTGGAGGACAGCGCGGTCCTGCCCTCTGTCTCCGGCAGTCGAAAGCCAAGCAACGAGCAAGGAGCGCACCGATGCCCATCGCTTCTCCCGAGGTCTACGCCGAGATGCTGGACCGCGCCAAGGCCGGCGCCTTCGCCTACCCGGCGATCAACGTGACGTCCTCGCAGACCCTCAACGCGGCCCTGCAGGGCTTCGCCGAGGCCGGCAGCGACGGCATCGTCCAGATCTCGACCGGTGGCGCCGAGTACGCCTCCGGCCCCACGGTGAAAAACATGATCACCGGTGCGGTCGCGCTCGCCGAGTACGCGACCGAGGTCGCCAAGAACTACCCGATCAACATCGCGCTGCACACCGACCACTGCCCGAAGAACAAGCTCGACGGGTACGTGCGTCCGCTGCTCGCGATCAGCAAGGAGCGCGTCGCCAACGGCCAGGCCCCGCTCTTCCAGTCGCACATGTGGGACGGCTCGGCCGTGCCGGTCGACGAGAACCTGCAGATCGCCGAGGAGTTGCTGGCCCTGTCGGCGGCCGCGCACATCATCCTCGAGATCGAGGTCGGCGTGGTCGGCGGCGAGGAGGACGGCGTCTCCGCCGCGATCGACGACAAGCTCTACTCGACCGTCGAGGACGGCCTGGCCACCGCGGCCGCCCTGGGCCTGGGCGAGAAGGGCCGCTACATGACGGCCCTGACCTTCGGCAACGTGCACGGCGTCTACAAGCCGGGCAACGTCAAGCTGCGCCCCGAGATCCTCAAGGAGATCCAGGACGCGGTCGGCGCCAAGTACGGCAAGGAGAAGCCGTTCGACCTGGTCTTCCACGGTGGATCGGGCTCGCTGCTGTCCGAGATCCACGGCGCCCTGGACTACGGCGTGGTCAAGATGAACATCGACACCGACACGCAGTACGCGTTCACCCGCCCGGTCGTCGACCACATCATGAAGAACTACGACGGCGTCCTGAAGATCGACGGCGAGGTCGGCAACAAGAAGGCGTACGACCCCCGCGCCTGGGGCAAGCTGGCCGAGGCCGGTCTGGCCCAGCGCGTCGTCGAGGCGTGCGAGCACCTGCGCTCCTCGGGCACCACTCTCTCGAAGTAATCACTCGGTGACGGCCGGTCCCCACGACGGGGGACCGGCCGTCTTCGTGTTGCCGGGTTACTCAGAGGTATGTATACGATCGATCCTTCCCCGGTGAGGAGGATCAAGATCGTGCTCGGCATCGAGGGTTACGAACCCGAGTGGCACCATGATGCCGACGCGCTCGCGGCCGTCCATCGCACGAGGTTTGTGCGGCTCATCGGGCGGAAGCTGCGCTCGAGCTGGCTGATGTGGGACATGGCCGAGCGCGGCTGGTTCGCGGACGGCCCGGTGATCCTCGACTTTGGAACAACGCACGTCGAGATTACGCATCGTAAGTTCGACGAATGCGCCATCACCTGGGACAAGATCGACCTCAACGTCCCGATCGACTGGTACGAGCACTTCGACTGGCGCCCCGACCCGCACGCCGCCCTGCGGCACGCCCGCGGGTGCGTGCTGCGCGCGGTCAACATCATCGAGCTGGTCACGGTGGCCGAGTGGCGGCCCCGCGTGCTGCACGCCGTCGAGTTCCTGTTCGACGGCGCGCGGCTGGCGATCTACAACGCGATGGACGAGAACGGCATCAACGACGTGCCCGAGACCGAGCTACCGGTGACCAACTGGCGGCGAGTGCATGTCGCCTGACTCGTGGGCCAGCGCGGCCATCGCCTCGTCCAGCGAGTCGGTGACCACGACCAGGTTCGACTGATCCCCGTACGGGCTCTTGGCCAGCAACGGACGCAGCAGCTCCTCCACCGGCAACTGCCGCCAGTGCTCGACGCCCAGGAACACGAACGCGCCGGACGGCCCGTCGGTCTGGTAGAAGGTCTTCGTCGCGGCCTGGAAGATCTCCTGCACCGTGCCGGCCCATCCGGGCGCGAACACGATGCCGCCCCGCGAGAGGCGAAGAATCGAATCCTCCCGTACGGCGTTGGAGAAGTACTTGCCGATCTGACCGGCGAACAGGTTGGCCGGCTCGTGCCCGTAGAGCCACGTCGGCAGGGCCAGCCCGCCGTGCCGCAGATCGGGTGGCGCGGGGTAGTGCGCGCGTACGGCCAGGGCGGCCGCCGTGTACGGGTCGTGGTCGGCGAAGTGGGGCGCGGCCGACAGCTCGCCGATCGCGGCGTCGAGCTCCTCCTCCGTACGGGCCGAGAAATACGACCCCAGATTGGCCGCCTCCATCACGCCCGGGCCGCCACCGGTCACCACCAGCCGCCCGGCCGCGGCCAGCCGCCACGACAGCGTCGCCGCCATCCGGTACGCCGCCGAACCGCGCGGCGCCGCGTGCCCGCCCATGATGCCGACCGCCCCGGCCCGGCCGCGCGCGGCGACCCAGGCCGCCAGAGCCTTGCCCAGCGCGTTGTCGATGCCGGCGTCGTGCAGCCGCTGGGCGATGGCCTCACGAATGTCAGGCGTCGCCCCGCCGTGCCGCACGAAGTGGTCGTAGACGATCGTGTCGAACATGCCGGCGAACCGCTCGGTCGCGAACCCGAACGCCAGGTCGTCGGGCGTGTAAAGGGTCGCCGGGTGGGTCGGGTAGGGCCGCGCGTCGAACGGCGGGATCACGTGCGCGCCCCGCCGGATCAGGTCGATCTCGACGTCGTCGTCGGCCAGCCGGCAGCCCACGAACAGCGCCCCGGTCACGTCGACGTCGCTCAGCACGGGCGGGTCGAGGTCGAGCCGCAACCCGAGGATCACCAGGTCCTTGAGCGATTTGGCGGACAGGTGGACGTCGAGCTCGGCCCGTGACTCGATCTCGAAGGCGGTGGCGTCGAACGGGACGGGACCACCGAGAACAGGCTGGAGAGGGTCGCCGGACATGCCACGTAGGGTAGTCACCGTGCAAAACGTCGCGGGATCGCTCTACGGATTGGCCTACGGGGACGCGCTCGGCAAACCCACCGAGTTTCAGGACTACGCCACGATCGTGGCCCGCTACGGCCCCGGCGGCCCGCGCGAGCTGACCGGCCGGCCCGCGCTGGTCACCGACGACACCCAGATGGCGCTCGCGGTCGGCGAGGCGATGCTGGCCGCACCCGAAATCACCCCGGCCGCGCTCGAACCGCTGCTGCGCCGGGCCTTCCTCGACTGGGCGATCAGTCCCGACAACAACCGCGCGCCCGGCAACACCTGCCTGCAGGCGTGCGCGGCGCTCACCGACGGGCGGCCGTGGCAGCAGGCGACGGTGGCCGGCTCCAAGGGCTGCGGGGCCAACATGCGTGTCACCCCCGTCGGCCTGCACCCCGGCCTCGACGAGGACCAGCGCGCCGGGCTGGCCCAGCTGCAGGCCGGGCTCACCCACGGCCACCCCACCGGGCTGGCCGCGAGCGAACTGACCGCGTACGCGTGCCGGTGGCTCGCCAGTGGCCTGGCCCCCGGCGACCTGCTCGCGGCGCTGCGCGAACGGGCTGACAGCCAGCGCAAGATTTATCGCGAGGAGTGGCTCGGCGACCTGTGGCAGCGGTCCGGGGCCACCACGCCCGAAGACTTCATCGCGCGGGGCTGGGACGAGACGGCCGCCGCCCTCGACCGGGTCCGCGACGCGCTCGCGGCCGGAAACTTCGCCGGCGACCCGTGCCTGGCCACCGGCGAGGGCTGGATCGCCGAGGATGCGCTGGCCACGGCGCTCTACTGCTATCTGATCTCGCCCGACGAGCCGGTGGCCGTGCTCGGCCGGGGCGCGGCCTCCTCCGGCGACTCCGACTCGATCGCGTGCCTGGCCGGGGCGTTCGCCGGGGCCGCGCTGGGGATGGCGGCGTGGCCTGCGGCGTGGCGTTCGCAGATCGAATACACCGACCGGCTGACCCGGATCGCCGACGCGTGGGACGGACCGCGCTGATCCGCGACGACCGGAACGTCAGGCGAATCTTGGGTGATCTCCCCCGCCCCGGCGGAATGCATCGCCGCCGGGCCGGTTGAATAGGGTCATGCAGAACCTGCTTCCCGAGCCCCCGGCCACCAAGCTGCCCGCCGACACCGAGGCCGACAAGGCACTCGCGGAGGCCACCGCGACCGGCACCACCGTGGCCCTCAAGACCGTCGCCGCGGCGCACCCGGCGTACAGCGGCGGCTGGGCCGCCCTCGCGGCCGAAGCCCTCGCCGCCGACGAGCCGGTGACCGCCTACGCGTACGCCCGCACGGGGTACCACCGCGGCCTCGACGCGCTGCGCCGCAACGGCTGGAAGGGACACGGGCCGATCCCGTGGGCGCACGCGCCCAACCAGGGCTTCCTGCGGTGCTTGCACTCGCTGTCACAGGCCGCGGCCGAGATCGGCGAGGCCGACGAGGCCGCCCGCTGCGCCCAGTTCCTCCGCGACAGCGACCCGGCCGCAGCCGACGCCCTGACCTGAGTTACAGGCCCTCCGCTACGGCCGCCGCGATTTTGAGCCAGGCGTCTT
This sequence comes from Paractinoplanes lichenicola, assembly GCF_016785085.1. Classification (GTDB taxonomy): domain Bacteria; phylum Actinomycetota; class Actinomycetes; order Mycobacteriales; family Micromonosporaceae; genus Actinoplanes; species Actinoplanes lichenicola. Next base: position 61,332 of record NZ_JAENHO010000015.1, on the reverse strand, counting down.
TGGTGTTGGCGCTCAGGTGGCCGTAGCGGATGGGCTCGCCTGAGTCGATGAGCTTCTCGTACGGGGCCAGGAGGACCGCTCGGGTGCGGGCGGCGAAGTGGCGTTGGATGGCCGGGAGGTCGATGTCCTTGCGGGTGGGGGGCATCGAGACGACGCTGACGGCCTGCCGGACCAGGCGCTGGCGGCCGCTCTGCTCCAGGTGGTCGAGCATGCGGGCGGCGGTCTCGGCCGAGTCGTTACGGGCCGACATCGTGATCACCAGCTGGTCGGTGGCGTCCATGGCCGCCTGCCAGTTCTGGGCGCGCACGTTGTTGCCGGTGTCCACAAAGATCAGCTTGTAGAACCGGCTGACGATCTCGCGGATCTCGCCGAACGCGTCGGCCGTGAGCATCTCGCCCGCGGTCGCCGACTCGTCGGAGGCGAGCACGTCGAACATGCCCTCGCCCTGCGCCCGCACATACTGCGAGAGGTCGCCGACCCGGCCGTGCGAGCCGCGGAAGAGGTGCAGGTCGCGCATCATGTCGCGCACCGTGCGGGCGTGGAAGTCTTGCTGGGCCCGCATGCCGAGGGTGCCCTGGGTCTCGTTGTTGTCCCAGGCCAGCACATAGCCGCCGCGCTTCTGGCCGAACGTCATGGCCAGCAGCAGCACGGCCACTGTCTTGCCGGCGCCGCCCTTGGGGTTGACGACGGTGACCTGCCGCAGCCCGCCGAAGTTGCGGCGCACCATCTCGACGTCCTGCTTGAACTCCTGCTCGCGCTTGCCCGGGGCCAGCTTGACCAGGCCCATCGTGCCCTTGCGGAGGATCGCCCGGGCGCCCTGGGTGGCCACCGGGTCGGCCGGCTTGGCCATCCGGCGGCGGGCGAACTCCTCGGCCGTCGGCGTGCCGTCCGAGACCCACGGAAGATCCTGGAACGGGTCGGTCGACGGCGGCGCGGGGGTGGGCGCGGGCGGATGAGCCATCGCGCGCGGGTCCATGGTCGGCGGGTAGGGCCCGGGCATCTGCCGCGGCGGCGCGGGCTGCTGCGGATAGGGCTGCCCGTAATGCGGCGGTGGACCCTGCTGCGGCCCGTGCGGCTGGGCGCCTTGTTGCGGCGGCCCCGGCTGCGGGTGCGGACCGTGCGGGATCTGGGCCTGCTGCGGCGGGCCCTGCTGCGGGCCGTGCGGATGCGGGCCTTGCTGCGGCGGCCCCGACTGCGGGTGCGGACCGTGCGGGATCTGGCCCTGCTGCGGCGGACCTTGCTGTGGGCCGTGCGGGTGTGGCCCCTGCTGCGATGCCCCCGACTGCGGACCCGGTTGCGGCGCGCCTGACTGCGGACCTGTTTGCGGCGCGCCCGATTGCGGGTGGCGGCCGGGTTGCGGCGGCACGGCGGCTGCGCCCTGTGCGGGCGGCGGAGTGGCCGGGCGGTAGACCGGGCCGTTCGACGGTTCGTCGCCGGTCGTCCACCCGTCGTCGTCAGTGCTCGGCTGCTGCCGTTCGGAGTGAGGGGCGGGCACCGAGGCGGTGCCTTGCCGGGGTCGCTCGGCCGGCATCGAGGCGGCACCTCGCCCGGAGGTCGCCGTCTCGGTGGTGGGCGGACCCGGCCGATGCGGGGGCTGCGACCAGGGCGAATCCGGCGAACTGTGCACACCGGACTCCGGCGCGTCGGCCGGGGCGGGCGCGGCTGAGGTGGGCGTAGCCGAGCCGGCCACGGGCGCGGAGCCGGAAACGGGAGCCGGCGCGAGTCCGCCGCGGGCGGCCGGACCCGGATCAGCGTGCGGCTGGTCGACGGCATGCGGACCGAAAGCAGGCTGTCCAGACGTATTCGGATCGGGAGCTTGCTGCCCAGGGGCGTGCGGCTCGAGATTGGGCCAGGCCTGTGTGGGCGGAGGCTGGGCGGCGGCCGGTCGGGGCGCCGGCACCTGCACGTGCGCGGGTGGCGGGATGGGGACGGCGTGCGGCGGCGGCACCGGAATCCGGTCGCCGGGCCGATACATCCCCGGCGCGCCGTTCGGTGGCTGGGCGGGGGAGTGCAGCGGCACGGGGGGCGGCGCCTCGTGCGGCACGGGCCGCCCGTGCACCGGCGCCTCCAGCTCCTCCTCGGCCCAGAACGGCTCCACGTCCCGGTCGGGTGGCGGCGCGGGGTTGTTGGACGTGCCCGGGACGTAGACGCGGTCAGCGTCCTCGTCCTCCACCGGTGCCACTGATGCAACCCTCCCCAGGGATCCTCGTACCTGCGTACTACACAGTAGGTCAGCTGGCGTAGACCGCCCAGGCCCCGGCCTCGGTCCACCACGAGCGCTTGCGGCTCATCGCGCCGCCGACCCCGTCGTCGAGGAATTGGATCTCGCCGTCGCGGGGGAGCACCGACACCGCGCGACCGCGGGCCCGGCGCACCTCCACGCGCATCTTCGAGCCGCGGAAGCGCTGTTTGATCACCGTGGGGACGGCCACCGCGACCTCGACCTGGCCGTCGACCGCGTCGCCGTCGGCCAGCAGCCGCATGCCCGCGAACTCCGCATAGCCCGCGCTGTTGCCGATCGCGCAGGCCAGGATGGGGTCGTCGCCGTTGGAGAGCACCGCGTCGTCGACCTCGACCCGGCCCCGCCACGGCACCGCGTGCCCGTCGTCGTCCATGCCGCCGACCAGCGCGCCGTCGACCGTGACCGAGCCGCCGTCGTTGCGCAGCAGGTCGAGCCGCCGGGCCGAGCCGCTCAGCACCGCGGCCGCCACTGCCTCCGGCGTACGGGGGAGGCCGAGCTGGGCGGCGAGGTCGGTCGTATTGCTCGCGTCGAGCGGCAGGATCGCCAGCGGCGGCAGATCGGGCACCGTACGGCCGGCCGGCAGATCGCTGGGCCGCTTGCTGGGCGGCGGGGCGTAGCGGCGGACCAGCCGGCGCACGACGGCCCGGAGCTGCCCGTCGGTCGACGAGGCCACCACCAGCCGCAGCTTGCTGTGCGCGTCGGGCCAGGTCAGACCGTCGGGCCGGGCCGGGGCGTCGAAGCGTGCGATGACGTCATCGATCTCCTGGTCGGAGGCCGCCGTGATCGTCTCGACCCGGGCGCCGGCCGCGGTGAGGGCGTCGGCGCACTTGAGCACCGGCACCCGCGGGGCGCACGCCGTGGCCGGGGCGCAGCCGCCGCACTCGTCGCCGCACGCGCCCCCGGAGCCCTGCCCCTCGGCCAGGCTGAGCAGCACCACGTCGTACATGTCAGGCCTCGCTCAGAACCGAGTGCCGCTCGATGACCTGGTCGCGCGCGGGGCCGACGCCGACCACCGAGATGCGGGCGCGGATCCGCTCCTCCACGAAGACCACGAAATCCTGCGCCTCCTTGGGCAGGTCGTCGAAGGACCGCGCGCCGGAGATGTTCTGCTTCCAGCCGGGCATCGTCTCGAAGATCGGGATCGCGTGGTGGAAGTCGGACTGGCTGATCGGCATCTCGTCGTGCCGGACGCCGTTCACCTCGTACGCGATGCAGACGGGGATCTCGTCGAGATCGTCGTAATTGTCCAGCTTGGTCAACACGAAGTCGGTGACGCCGTTGACCCGCTGCGCGTACCGGGCCATGACCAGGTCGAGCCAGCCGATCCGGCGCGGGCGGCCGGTCGTGGTGCCGTACTCCTGGCCGACCTCGCGCAGGTGGTCGCCGAACTTGTCGTGCAGCTCGGTCGGGAACGGGCCCTCGCCGACGCGCGACGTGAACGCCTTGAGCACGGCGACGACCCGGTCGATGCGGGTGGGCGGGATGCCGGAACCCGTGCAGGCGCCCCCGGCCGTCGCGTTCGAGCTGGTCACGAACGGATACGTGCCGTGGTCGACGTCGAGCAGGGTGGCCTGGCCGGCCTCGCACAGCACGACCTTGCCGGCGTCGATCGCGTCGGAGAGCTCGAGCGCGGTGTCACCCACGTACGGGCGGAGTCTCTCGACATAAGACAGCAGCTCGGTGACCACATCGTCGACCTTGACGGCCTGCCGGTTGTAGATCTTCGAGAGCACCTGGTTCTTGAACGACAGGGCCGCCTCGACCTTCTGCCGCAGGATCGACTCGTCGAACAGATCCTGGATGCGCACGCCGACGCGGTTCATCTTGTCGGCGTAGGTCGGGCCGATGCCGCGGCCGGTCGTGCCGATCCGCCGGGCCCCCAGGTAGCGCTCGCTGACCTTGTCGAGCGTGCGGTTGTAGGAGGCGATGACGTGCGCGTTGGCGCTGATCCGCAGGCGCGACGTGTCGATGCCGCGCGACTCGAGCCCGTCGATCTCCTGGAACAGCACGTTGAGATCGATCACCACGCCGTTGCCGATCACCGGGATCACGCCCGGGGACAGGATGCCGCTGGGCAACAGGTGCAGCGCGTATTTCTCGCCCTCGATCACGACGGTGTGACCGGCGTTGTTGCCGCCGTTGAACTTCACCACGTAGTCGAGCCGGTCCCCCAGCAGGTCAGTGGCCTTGCCCTTGCCCTCGTCGCCCCACTGGGCGCCGACCAACACGATCACCGGCACTTGCTTGACGCCTTCCGTCGAACAGGTCGTACTCGGCAGAGGTCCGGGTACTGCCGAAGTTTACGCGACTGCCCTGGTGTGCGACGTGGGGAAGCGGAGCGCCGGTAGGATCGCCCGTCGTGCGCGTACTTCTGATCGGTTCCGGCGGCCGTGAACACGCCCTCGCCGTCGGCCTCGCCGCCGACCCCTCCGTCAGCTACCTGGCCGCCGCCCCCGGCAACCCGGGCATCGCCCAGGTCGCCGAGCTGCACCCGGTCACGGCCACCGATCCGGCCGCCGTGGCCGCGCTGGCCGTCGAGCTCGCGGCCGACCTGGTCGTGGTCGGTCCGGAGGCGCCGCTGGTGGCCGGGGTGGCCGACGCCGTGCGGGCCAAGGGCATCGCCTGTTTCGGCCCGAGCGCCGCGGCGGCCCAGCTCGAGGGGTCGAAGGCGTTCGCCAAGGACGTGATGGCCGCGGCCGGGGTGCCGACCGCCCGCTCGTACGCCTGCACCGACGCCGCCGCCGTGAGCCGCGCGCTCGACGACCTCGGCGCCCCGTACGTGGTCAAGAACGACGGTCTCGCCGCCGGCAAGGGCGTGGTCGTGACCGACGACCGCGACGCCGCCGAGCGGCACGCGGCCGACTGCGGCGCGGTCGTCATCGAGGAATACCTGTCCGGCCCCGAGGTCTCGCTGTTCGTGGTGACCGACGGCACGACCGCCGTCCCGCTGATGCCGGCGCAGGACTTCAAGCGGCTGGCCGACGGCGACGCGGGCCCCAACACCGGCGGCATGGGCGCGTACGCCCCGCTGGCCTGGGCGCCCAAGGATCTGGTGCCCCGCGTGCTGCTCGAGACGGTCGAGCCGACGCTGGCCGAGATGCGCCGCCGCGGCACCCCGTTCGCCGGGCTGCTCTATGTCGGACTCGCGCTCACCCCCGACGGCCCCAAGGTCATCGAGTTCAACGCCCGCTTCGGCGACCCCGAGACGCAGGTGGTGCTGGCCCTGCTCGAGACGCCGCTGGGCGGGCTGCTCAACGCCGCCGCCACCGGCACGCTGGCCCAGCAGCCGCGGCTCAGCTGGCGGGCCGGCGCCGCGATCACGGTCGTGGTGGCCAGTCAGAACTATCCGGCCACCCCGCGTACGGGCGATGTGATCGAGGGCGCCGAGGTGCCGGGCGTGATCCACGCGGGCACGGCCCGGCGCGAGGACGGCGCTCTGGTCTCCGCCGGTGGCCGCGTGCTGAGCGTGACCGCCACCGGCCCCGACCTGGCCGCCGCCCGCGACGCCGCGTACGCGCTGGTCGACGGGATCCGGCTGGACGGCGCTCAGTTCCGGCGGGACATCGCGCTGTCCGCGGTCGAGGGCCGCATCACGCTGTAGCGGCGCAGCAGGGCGATCGACAGCCACAGCACGCCGGCCGAGCCCACCACCAGGCCGCCCAGATAGACCGCCTCCGGCACCGACGTACGCAGGGCGGCCGCGCTCAGCCCGGCCACGTAGAGCACCAGCGCGCCCCGCGGCAGCACCCCGGCCCGCCACGACGCGACGCCGAACAGGAGCACGCCGGCCAGGAACGTCAGCGCTACGACCAGGAAATAAGGCCGGCCGGGACCGGTGAGGATCTGCTCCCGGCCCGCCGCGTCCTGATACTGCAGCACCGCGTGGGTGAGGAACTCGATCGCGAACAGGCCGCTCAGGCCGAGGTGGTTGAGCACGAAGCCGGCCAGCCCCACGCGTCCGGCCGATCGGTGTTGCACCAGATAGAACGCGGTCAGCGTGAACAGCAGGAGCGCGGTCGCGGGTGGGGCCAGCGCGTGGGTCAGGGCGGTCTCGGGAATCAGCCCGGCGCGACGGCAGGCGGCCAGCACGGTCAGCCCGCCGCCGGCCAGTCCGGCGATGGCGGCCAGTCGGTACAAGAGGTTCTCGGTCATGCCCGTCACCGTGCCGGGGCGGCGTCTCCGGCCGACAGTGCCGACCGGCCACGATGCCCCCCGACCGGCACATGACCAATGGCCAAACCTCGCCGCGGACGGTAGGCATCCGGGCGGCGCGGCCCTAGCGTGACTGACATGGTCCGCTGGATGGCCTCGGCGCTCTATCTCGCCGTGCTCGCGACCGGTCTCTATTTCGCGGCCGCCGGGTTGGCCCCGGACCGGCCGGCGGCCGCGCTCGCCGTGTTCGTGACCGGGCTGGCCGGGCTGCTGGCGATCGAGTGGATCCCCGAGGGCGGCCGGCGGCGGGCGGTCGTGCTGCTCGCGGCGCGGGTCGTCCTGCTCGTCGCGGTCGTGGCGGCCGACCCGGGGAGCTTCGCCCGCGCGCTGTTCGTCCTGGTGCCGTTCTTCGCCTACTTCTCGCTCGGCCGCCGCGTCGCGATCGGGCTGGCGGCGGCGTGCCTGCTGGCCGCGACGACCCAGGCGGCGCTGTCGCCGGGCTGGCCGGCCGACGCCGAGGTGGTCTCGGACCTGCTGATGTTCTTCGTCGGGCTGGTGCTCACCCTGGCCACGGCGGCGGTCGCGGACGGTCAGCGGCGGGCCCGGACGCAGCTCGAGCTGGCCCACCGGCAGGTCGCCGAGCTGAGCGCGGCGGCCGAGCGCAACCGGCTGGCCCGCGACATCCACGACAGCGTCGGGCATCACCTGACCGCGGTCAGCGTGCAGTTGGAGAAGGCCGAGGCGTTCCGGAGCCGGGATGCCGCCGTGGCCGATCGGGCCGTGGCCGACGCCCGCGCCTCGGCGACCCGCGCCCTGCAGGAGGTCCGCGAATCGGTCGGCGCTCTCCGGGTCGAGCCGTTCTCGCTGGTGGCGGCCGTCGCCGCGCTGGCCGACGGGCTCGACGACGCCGGCTTCCGAGTGGCCGTGGAGGCGACCGGCAGCGAGACCGGGCACGCGCGGGCGGGGCTGGAGGCGCTGTATCGGGTGGTGCAGGAGGCGCTGACCAACGCCCGCCGGCATGCGGGGGCCGACGTGGTGCGGGTCGCGGTGCGGTTCGGCGATCCGGGGCCGGCGAGCGTGGAGGTGGCCGACAACGGCCGGGGATTCGCCGTCGAGTCGGCCGTCGAGGGCGGGCTGCGGGGCATGCGGGAACGCCTGGCCGCGCTCGGGGGCGTGGTGCGGATCGAGTCGGCGCCGGGCCGGGGCACGCGGGTGACGGCGAGCGTGGGCTCATGACCACCGTACGGGTTCTGGTCGTCGACGATCAGGCCCTGATCCGCGAGGGGATCGCGTCGCTGCTCGGGCTGGAGGACGGCATCGTCGTCGTGGGCACCGCGGCCGACGGGCGGGCCGCCGTCGAGCTGGCCGCCGAGACGACCCCGGACGTGGTGCTCATGGACGTGCGGATGCCGGTGCTGGACGGCGTACGGGCGGCCGAGATCCTGCGGGAGCGGCTGCCCTCGTGCCGGGTGCTGATGCTCACCACGTTCGACGACGAGGAGTACGTGCTGAGCGCCCTGCGGGCCGGCGCCCTCGGCTATCTGCTCAAGAACCTGCCCGCGCGCGAGCTGGCCCAGGCCGTACGGCTGGCTCATGCGGGGGTGGGGCAGCATGACGCGTCGGTGCTGCGGCGGCTGGCCTCGGCGCTCGACCGTCCTTCACCCACGGCTGCGCGGCCCGACCTCACCGACCGGGAGCTCGAGGTGCTGAGCCGGATCGCCCGCGGCGCGACCAATCGCGAGATCGCGGCGCAGCTCTTCGTCAGCGAGGGCACCGTCAAGAATCACGTGTCGCACATCCTGAGCCGGCTCGGGCTGCGCGATCGCACCCAGGCCGCGCTCTACGCCCGCGAGAACGGGCTGCTCTGAGAGGGGACGCCCGGTGAGCGCCCCCTCCGCGAGCGTCAGGCCTTGGGGATGTCGAAGAGCTTGGCCACGTTGGCCGCCAGACCCAGGTCACCCTTCGCCTTGATCTTGCCGGTCATGAACAGCATCATCGGGTTGCCGTCGCCCGAGACGACCTTGAGGAACGTCACCGCGTCCATGGTCATGGCGAGCTTCGGGTCCCGTACGGGCTGGTTGGTGACCGTGCAGGCACCGTTCTCGATCACCGTCTCGTACGTGTCGCTCCCGCCGCCGGCGCTACCGGTGATGATCCAGTGGATGACCGCGCTGGTGCTGCCCGCCTTCTCGGGGCGGAACAGGGTGGGCATGCGGTTGAAGACCTCGTCGAGGATCTTGGCGCGCGAGTCGCCGGCCATCACCTCGGCCAGCTTCGAGTCCGGCGTCGCCTTGACCAGCTGCGCGAACTCCTTCGGGCCGATCGAGGAGAGAGCGTCCGGGTTGAAATCAGTCATCGGTGGACCTTTCGGGATGAGCTCAATACCTACTCGCCAGTAACCCTAGCGACAATGCCGCTTCTCCGTGCAGTGTGCCACTCCCAAATAAGTGTTGGACAGTAGGCCCGCCGAGCCCATAGACTCCCCAACATGTCTTTGGGAGAAGAGGGCGCCACGCTCCGGGCCATGGCGCATCCGATCCGGCTCCAGATCATGGCGCTGCTCACCGGCGCCTCGATGACCGCGGCCGAGGTGGCCCGCGAGCTCGACCTCACCCACGCCAACGCCAGCTATCACCTGCGCAGCCTGCTCTCCGGCGGCCTGATCGTGCTGGCCGGCGAGGAGAAAATTCGCGGCGGCGTTGCCAAGCGTTACCGCTACGACGCCGCCCGGGACCGTCCGCCGCAGTCCCCCGAGGAGAAGGGCTCCCTCTACGCGGCGCTCGGCCACGAGCTCATCCGGCGCTCGGCCCTCGGCCGCTGGTCGGCGGCCGACGGGCCGCCGGCGCCGGGCCTGCTGGGCGACGGCGAGTTCTGGATCGACCCGAAGACGTGGCGTGAGCTGCACAGCACGATCGCCACGGCCCTGCGCGATCTGCACGAGGCGGCCCGGCCCGCGCACACCCCCGGCACCATCCGCACCAGCACGACCGTCGCGATGTTCGAGATGGAGTCCCCCGATGAGCGATAACCTCGCGCCACTGCGGCACAGACCCTTCCGCTTCCTCCTGGCCGGCCGCACGATCAACGCGCTCGGCAACTCCTTCGCTCCGCTCGCGCTCGCCTTCGCCGTCCTCGACCTGACCGGTTCGGCCACCGACCTCGGCCTGGTGGTCGGGGCCCGCACGCTGGTCAACGTCGCGTTCCTGCTCTTCGGTGGCGTGCTCGCCGACCGCATGCCGAAGCACGTGCTCATGGTGAGCGCCAGCCTGGCCGCCGCGGCGACCCAGGGTGTGGTGGCCGTCCTCGTGCTGACCGGCTCGGCGACGATCCCGCTGCTCATCGTGCTCGGCGCGATCAACGGCATGGTGGGCGCGCTCGCGCTCCCGGCCAGCTCGTCCATCCTGCCGCAGACCGTGCCGGCCGACATTCGCCAGCAGGCCAACGCGATGAACCGGCTCGGCCTCAACTCCGCCGCCATCCTCGGGGCCCCGCTGGCCGGCGTGGTCGTCGCCGCCACCAACCCGGGGTGGGGCATCGCGGTCGACGCCGCGACGTTCGCCCTGTCCGCGCTGCTCTTCCTGCCGCTGCGGTCGATCACGGTGGCCCGGCCGGCCGCGCCGGTCGAGCCCCCGGTGCCGGCCGAGGGTGTCCCGGCGGTCGAGCCGGCCCGGCCCAACGTCTTCGCCGACCTGCGTACGGGATGGTCGGAGTTCCGCTCCCGCACCTGGCTCTGGGTCGTCGTGGCGGGCGCCGCGCTGGGCAACGCCGTCTGGAGCGGCGGCCTCTATGTGCTCGGCCCGGTCGTCGCCGACGAGACCATCGGGCGCCGGGCCTGGGGTGTGGTGCTGGCCGCGCAGACCGCCGGCATGATCATCGGCGCGCTGATCGCGATGCGGCTGCGGCTCAAGCGGATGCTGCTGGTCGGCTGCGTGTGCCTGTTCGGCATGGCCGTGCCGCTTCTTCTGCTCGGCGCCTACCCGCACTTCTGGGCGCTGGCGGCCGGCGCGGCGATCGCCGGGCTCACGCTCGAGCAGTTCGGCGTCGCCTGGGAGACGACGATGCAGGAGCACATCCCGCAGGACAAGCTGGCCCGCGTCTACTCGTACGACATGGTCGGCTCGTTCGTCGCCATGCCGATCGGCGAGCTCGCGGCGGGCCCGATCGCGCACGTCTTCGGCGTACGGCCGACGCTCGTGGGCGCCGGGGTGCTGATGGCCGTCTCGGTTGTCGTCATGTTGCTCAGCCGTGACGTGCGCACCCTGCCGCACAAGCTGCCGGAGCCCGAAACCGGTGCCGTGAAAGAATCGGTCGCGTGACCATCCCGAACGTCCTCGCCGCTCGCTACGCCTCGAACGACCTGGTGACCCTGTGGTCGCCCGAGGAAAAGATCCGCATGGAGCGCCGCCTCTGGCTGGCCGTGCTCAAGGCCCAGCGCGACCTCGGCGTGGCCGTGCCCGAGGGCGCCGTCGAGGCCTACGAGTCGGTGCTCGACCAGGTCGACCTCGAGTCGATCGCGGCTCGCGAGCGGGTCACCCGCCACGACGTCAAGGCCCGCATCGAGGAGTTCAGCGCGCTCGCCGGCTTCGAGCAGATCCACAAGGGAATGACATCGCGCGACCTGACCGAGAATGTCGAGCAGCTGCAGGTCAAGGCGTCGCTCGAGCTGATCCGGGCGCGGGTGATCGCCGCGCTGGCCCGGCTCACCGAGCGCGCCGTCGAATACTCCGACCTGGTGCTGACCGGTCGCTCGCACAACGTCGCGGCCCAGGCCACCACGCTCGGCAAGCGGTTCGCCTCGGCCGCGGAGGAACTGCTCATCGCGTACGAGCGGCTCGACGACCTGATCGCGCGCTATCCGCTGCGCGGCATCAAGGGCCCGGTCGGCACCGCCGCCGACCAGCTCGACCTGCTCGACGGCGACTTCGAGGCGCTGGCCACGCTCGAGCAGCGGGTCGCCGGCCACCTCGGCTTCGAGCGGGTGCTGAGCAGCGTCGGCCAGGTCTATCCGCGCTCGCTCGACTTCGACGTCGTCTCGGCGCTGGCCCAGATCGTCGCCGGCCCGTCGTCGCTGGCCACCACGATCCGCCTGATGGTCGGGCAGGAGCTGGTGACCGAGGGCTTCAAGCCGGGCCAGGTCGGCTCGTCGGCGATGCCGCACAAGATGAACACGCGCTCGTCCGAGCGGGTCAACGGCCTGGCCGTGATCGTCCGCGGTTACCTGTCGATGGTCGGCGAGCTGGCCGGCGACCAGTGGAACGAGGGTGACGTCTCGTGCTCGGTCGTGCGCCGGGTCGCACTGCCCGACGCGTTCTTCGCCACCGACGGGCTCTTCCAGACGTTTCTCACGGTGCTCGACGAGTTCGGCGCCTACCCCGCGGTGATCGCCCGCGAGCTCGACCGGTTCCTGCCGTTCCTCGCCACGACCAAGATCCTGGTGGCCGCCGTACGCAAGGGGGTCGGCCGCGAGGTCGCGCATGAGGTGATCAAGGAGCACGCCGTCGCCGTCGCGCTCGCGATGCGGGAAAAGGGCGCCGCGGTCAACGACCTGTTCGACCGGCTCGCCACCGACGGCCGGCTCAAGCTGAGCCGCGCCGAGATCGACACCCTGGTGGCCGACCGGGCCGCGTTCGTGGGCGCCGCGCCGTCGCAGGTCCGCTCGGTCGCCGACCGGGTCGCGACGATCGTGGCCGCGCACCCCGAGGCCGCGAAATACGCGCCCGCACCCATCCTCTAGGCACGTGCCGCTGGGGCACGGCGGAGACAACTGTCACGCCGCGCCCCGGCGGAGCTCGTGCCGTGCGGCGGCGGGGCGGCCGCCGCACGGTCTCGATGGAGATCGATGAGCCGACGCTATGTGCCCACCCCGGGCCCGCCTAGAACCCAGTTCGCCCCTATCACGATGTGATGACCCGCCGTTGCTCGTGCCGGTGTCCGAGATCACCGGGGAGTTGGCTGCTCAGCACCCTCCCCGCGTCGCGTGCGCGACACCGGCCGCGAATCGGTTAGCGTGGCCCGCAAGGTAGGCTCGACGTGCTTACACCTATCAGTCAGGAGTGCCCGTGGCTCGCGTCGTGGTCGACGTCATGCTCAAGCCGGAGATCCTCGATCCGCAGGGCCAGGCGGTCGCGAATGCGCTGCCCAGGCTCGGCGTCACCGATGTCTCGTCCGTCCGCATCGGCCGGCGGATCGAGATCGAGTTCGCGGGCGCGCCCGATCTCGACCGGGCTCGTGAGATCGCTGACAAGCTGCTCGCCAACCCGGTGATCGAAGACTTCACCATCCACGTCCACGAGGACGCTTCGGCGGAGGTCGTCTGAGCATGCGCATCGGTGTGGTCACCTTCCCGGGTTCGCTGGACGACGGGGACGCGGCCCGCGCCGCGCGCATCGCCGGCGCCGACGTCGTCCGTCTCTGGCACGGCGATCCCGACCTGCACGGCGTCGACGCCGTGGTGCTCCCCGGCGGCTTCTCCTACGGCGATGCCCTGCGCTGCGGCGCGATCGCCCGGTTCGCCCCGGTGATGGAGACGATCGTCGACGCGGCCCGCGGCGGGCTGCCGGTGCTCGGCATCTGCAACGGCTTCCAGATCCTCTGCGAGGCGCACCTGCTTCCCGGCGCGCTCACCCGCAACCAGCATCTGCACTTCCGCAACCGCGACCAGTTCCTTCGCGTCGAGTCCACCGACACCGCGTGGACCAACAACTTCACGGGCGGTCAGGAGATCCTGATCCCGGTGAAGAACGGCGAGGGCTGCTTCGTCGCCGACGAGCGCACGCTCGACCAGCTCGAGGCCGAGGGCCGCGTGGTCGCGCGCTATATCCGCGGAAACCCGAACGGTTCGCAGCGCGACATCGCCGCGATCACCAACGAGGCCGGCAACGTCGTCGGCATCATGCCGCATCCGGAACACGCGGTGGAGCAGCTGACCGGCCCGTCGCTCGACGGCCTCGGCTTCTTCACCTCCGTCCTGCGGGCCCTGGCCGGGTCGACCGCGGGGGCACAAGCAGGGGGACACCAGTAATGACGACGCAGCCGGACACGTCCGCCGCGCCGAAGCAGACGGGCTTTGCCGCGACCGATGTGCTGGTCAACGAGTTCGACGGCGGCCCCGACACTGTGCAGCGCGCCAGCGGCACCCCCGAGGAGCTGCAGCCGCACACCGAGCTCGGCCTCAAGGACGACGAGTACGACCGGATCCGTCAGATCCTCGGCCGCCGCCCCACCGCCTCCGAGCTGGCGATGTATTCGATCATGTGGAGCGAGCACTGCTCCTACAAGTCGAGCAAGGTGCACCTGCGGCAGTTCGGTGACAAGGCGCCGCAGGGCACCCGCATGCTGGCCGGCATCGGCGAGAACGCGGGCGTCGTGCAGATCTCCGACGACCTGGCGGTCACCTTCAAGGTCGAGTCGCACAACCACCCGAGCTTCGTCGAGCCCTATCAGGGCGCGGCCACCGGCGTCGGCGGCATCGTGCGCGACATCCTGGCCATGGGCGCCCGCCCGATCGCGGTGATGGACCCGCTGCGCTTCGGCGCGGCCGACCACCCCGACACCGCCCGGGTGCTGCCCGGCGTGGTCGCCGGCATCGGTGGCTACGGCAACTGCCTGGGCCTGCCCAACATCGGCGGCGAGATCGTCTTCGACCCGACCTACCAGGGCAACCCGCTGGTCAACGCGCTGAGCATCGGCGTGCTGCCGGTCGAGCGCCTCCAGCACAAGGAGGCGGCCGGCGTCGGCAACGTCGTCGTGCTGCTCGGCGCGCGTACGGGTCGCGACGGCATCGGCGGCGTCTCCGTGCTGGCGTCGGCCACCTTCGACGAGGGCGCCGAGCAGCGCCGCCCGTCGGTGCAGGTCGGCGACCCGTTCATGGAGAAGCTGCTGATCGAGAGCTGCCTCGAGCTCTACGACGCCGGCCTCGTCGCCGGCATCCAGGACCTCGGCGGCGCCGGCCTGACCTGCGCGCTCACCGAGACCGCGGCCGCGGCCGGCACCGGCATGCGGGTCTGGCTCGAGCGGGTGCCGCTGCGTGAGGCGTCCATGTCGCCCACCGAGATCCTGGCCAGCGAGTCGCAGGAGCGCATGCTCCTGATCGTCACGCCGGAGAATCTCGAGCGCGTGCTGGCCGTCGCCGAGAAGTGGGGCGTCTGGGCCACCGCGATCGGCGAGGTCACCCCGGCCGGCGACGACGGCTCGCCCGGCCGCCTGGTGATCACCTGGAACGACCACGTCGTGGTGGACGTGCCCCCGGGCTCGCTCGCCGACGACGGCCCGGTCTACGCCCGGCCGATCCGGGAGCCGGCCGACTTGATACTGCTTCAGGCCGACAAGGCCGAGACGTTGCCCCGCCCGTCGACCGGTGACGAGCTGCGCGAGACGGTGCTGCGCATGATCGCCTCGCCGAACCTGTGCGACAAGTCGTGGGTGACCGAGCAGTACGACCGCTACGTGCTCGGCAACACCGTGCTGGCCCAGCCGGAAGACTCGGGTGTGCTGCGCATCGACGAGAACACCGGCCTCGGCGTGGCGCTGTCGGTCGACGGCAACGGCCGCTTCGCCCGCCTCGACCCGTACGAGGGGGCCAAGCTCGCGCTGGCCGAGGCGTATCGGAACGTCGGGGTCACCGGGGCCGAGCCGGTCGCCGTGACCGACTGCCTCAACTTCGGCTCCCCCGAGGACCCGGCCGTGATGTGGCAGTTCGCCGAGGCCGTGCGCGGCCTGGCCGACGGCTGCCAGCAGCTGGGCACCCCGGTGACCGGTGGCAACGTCAGCTTCTACAACCAGACCGGCGCCGCCGCGATCCACCCCACCCCGGTGGTCGGCGTGCTGGGCGTCTTCGACGACGTCGCCCGGCGCATCCCGATGGGCTTCCCGGCCGCCACCGGCGAGGGTGACCTGATCTTCCTGCTCGGCGAGACCTCCTGCGAGCTCTCCGGCTCCGAGTGGGCCTGGGTCACCCACGGCCACCTGGGCGGGCGCCCGCCGAAGGTCGACCTCGAGGCCGAGCGCCGACTGGCCATGCTGATGGCCCGCGCGTCGCAGTCCGGTCATGTCAGCGCCGCGCACGACCTCTCCGACGGCGGCCTCGCGCAGGCCCTGGTCGAGAGCTGCCTGCGCCGCAACGTGGGGGCCAAGGTCGCGCTGCCCGACGACGGGCAGTCCGCGTTCGTCCACCTGTTCAGCGAGTCGGCCGGCCGCGCGCTGGTCGCGGTGCCGCGCGGGCACGACAAGGCGTTCGTGGCCCTCGCCGCGGAGTACGGCGTGCCCTGCGCCGCGCTCGGCGCCACCTCGGCCGAGGCGGTGCTCGACGTGCGCGACCAGTTCACCCTGCCGCTCGACGAGGCCCGCACGGCCTACGAGGCGACCCTGCCGGCGCTGTTCGGCGGCGTGGCCGAGCTGGCCAACCGGCACGGCGACCCGGAGCACGCGGCCGACCCGACGGCGCCCGCCAGCCCCGACCGCGGTGACGAGGTGCTGGTCGCCGCGGCGTCCGGCGCGGCGATGGAGTCGGCGGCCCCGGTCGAGGCGGACGGCATCCCCGCCGCCTCCGTGGCCGAGGTCAAGGAGCCGTCCCCGAACGGCGACGCCCCGACCGCCTGACCCCCGGTAAGCAAAAGAGCCGGCCAGCGTTTCCGCTGGCCGGCTCTTTCATGTCTGCTCAGTAGTCGTGGTTGCCCCGTCGCGGGCCGGGCGTGTCCTGCCGCGGCTGCCCGCCGTACGTGCCACCGCCACGCCGCGGCTGCTGCTGGTCGTCGTAGCCACCCTGGTCGCCCTGGTAGCCGCCCTGCTGGTCGTAGCCGCCGTCATAGCCGCCGCGCTGGTCGCCCTGATAGCCGCCGTCGTCGTAGCCGCCGTACTGCTGGCCGCCACCACCCTGCTGACCGCCGCCGTACTGCTGACCGCCACCGCCCTGCTGGCCGCCGCCGTAAGCACCGCCGCCCTGGGGGCCGTAGCCGTTGTTGTCGAGGCCGTCGCCGGGGGCACCCCACTGTCCGTAGCCGCCCTGGTCGGCTTGTTCCTGTCCGTAACCGCCGGACTGGTAGCCGCCGCCCTGGTCGTAGCCGCCCTGCGACCCGCCGTACTGCTGAGTGCCGTACTGCTGGCCCTGGTCGTACCCGCCGTAGCCGCCGTCGTCGGCGCCGCCCTCGGGACGGTACATGCCGGTGGCCTCGCTGTACGCGCCGTAACCGCCACCCTGCCCGCCCTGCGGAGCGTAACCGTCGTTGTTGTCCTGGGGCCGGCCGTACTGAGTGGACTCGCCGTACTGCTGGCCGCCCCCGTACTGCTGCGTGCCGCCGCCGTATTGCTGCGTGCCCCCGCCGTACTGCTGGGTCCCGCCCCCGCCGTACTGCTGGCTGTTGCCCTGGTCGTTCCACCCACCGGCCGCGGCGCCGGCGAAACCGCCGCCCTGCGGCATCGGAGCGCCGTACGGGTCGGGGAACTCGTCCTCGGCGGGCACCGGGCGCTGCAGCACCGTCGGCGCGTCGGCCATCGACGGCGCACCCGACCGCGGGGCGATCATGGTCGCGTCGTTGGCCCGGCCACCACCGACCGGCGCCCCCACCCGGGTGGCGTCGTTGAAGCCGCCCCGGCTAGGCGGGACGACCCCACCGGCGCCGGCGAGGATGCTCGGGTCGTCGTCGTCACCCTTGTCGCTGTTGCGGCGGCGCAGCACCACCAGCACGATCGCGCCGATGCCGGCCGCGACGAGCAGGACGCCGATGATGATGAAGAGCATCGAGCCGCCCTCATCCTCGGCGGCGGCCTGGTTGGTCGCGGGGTCGGTGGTCGCGACCGTGTCGGGGGTCGCTTCCTCGCTCACGTCGCTGGTCGGCACGGAGCTGGCGGTCGCGGTCGGCGCGGTCGTCGGCGGCGTGGTGGCCACCGCCTTCGCCTTCAGCGTCAGCGCGACGACCACACTCTGGCCGGCCTGGGCCTGCCGCTGCACCGTGGCGTCCTCGAAGCCGTCCTTGCCGGCGCCGATCGAGATCGTGCCGGGCGCGATCGGGTTGTTGTCGGAGGAGCGGAACGAATACTGACCGGAGCCGTCCGACGTGGTCTGGAACTTGCGGCTGGTGCTGTCCTGCATGCCGACCAGCGCGCCCGCGACGGCCTTGCCGTCCTGGTCCTTGATCCGGCCGGAGATCTGCCGGACGGCCTCGGGCCGGTCCGGGCCGATGATCGTGATCTGCTGGCTCGCCCGGTTCTGCTCGTTGTTGATCGAGGCGCTGATCGTCACCGTGACCCGCCGGGTCTCGCCGGCGTTGATGTTCGGCGCGGTCAGCTGGACGGAGAAGTCACGTCCGTCGTTGCCGACCTCGGAGACGCGCTGGCAGTCGCCGTTGCAGCTCATGCCGCCGCCGTTGACCTGAATGACCGCGGAGGCGCGCCGGCCACCGTTGTCATTGGTGTCGGCGACGCGGAACTTCATCTCGACGCTGGCCCCGGCCTGGACCTCGGTCTGAAGGTCGGTGATCTGCACGTCCGGCGGGCTGGCGAACGCCAGCGTGGGCGCGGCGAACACGACGCCCACGACCACCGCCAGTAACGCACCGGCCTGGGCCGCCCGGGTCCGTAGGTGCGTTCTCACCTTCCACCGCCTTCCGGTCGCACGGTTGCCCGGCTCCCTCTTCAGTGCCGGTTACATCCCGCGACTAAAAACACCGTCGGCCACTATGCCTTGTCACACGTCCATCGCGCGACCCAGGGCCGCGTACCAATCTCGCTGAAGCGAGTCGTATCGTCCCGACGTGTCCCCTGCGCACAATAAATCCGAGTCCGTGAAGCAAGCGTTGGACGCGCTGGATCGAGGCGTCGAACCCGAGAGATCAGTGCTGCGTGACGCTGTGCGAGCGCTGCTGGCGGAGCTGTCCCGGAAGGCGCCCGGCCGATCGGTGGAGGTCCGGATTCCGCCTTTCGGTGCGATTCAGTGTGTTCCTGGTCCCAGGCACACCCGCGGCACACCGCCCAATGTGGTCGAAGCGGACCCGCTCACCTGGGTGCTCGTCGCCACGGAGCGTGTGAGCTGGGCCGATGCGCTGAGTGACGGTCGCCTCCGGGCGAGCGGCATCCGCACCGACCTGACCGAATACCTTCCGCTCACCGGGGAGGAGCCGGGCAAGTAGGCCGGCCGCCCGCTGGTCGAGCCCGAGCCGCCACCCGCCGGCTCGCGTACACTGGTCGGTCGGAGCGGTCCAGCACGTTACACAGCAGATCAGCATGAGGGAGCAACAGTGCCCCGAGGCGACGGCCGGTTGACCGACGATCTCGACCCCCAGGAGCGTGGCCCCCAGGATGCCTGCGGCGTCTTCGGCGTCTGGGCCCCCCAGGAAGAGGTCGCCAAACTCACCTACTTCGGGCTCTTCGCTCTGCAGCACCGTGGCCAGGAGGCCGCCGGTATTGCGGTGAGTGACGGTTCGGGCGTGGTGGTCTACAAGGATCTCGGCCTCGTGTCGCAGGTCTTCGACGAGCCCACCCTGGCCAGCCTGCAGGGCCACCTCGCGATCGGCCACACGCGCTACTCCACCACCGGCGGCTCGAACTGGGAGAACGCCCAGCCGACGATCCGGGCCACCACAGCCGGCACGACGATCGCCCTGGCCCACAACGGCAACCTGGTCAACACGGCCGAGCTGGCCCGTCAGGTCGCCGAGCGCGGCCTCGAGGCCGACAGTGCCACCTCCGACACCTCGCTGGTCACCACGCTGCTGGCCAGCCGCCCCGACCTGTCGGTCGAGGCCGCCGCGCTCGAGGTGCTGCCGACGCTGCGGGGCGCGTTCAGCTTCGTCTTCATGGACGAGAGCACCCTCTACGCCGCCCGCGACCCCCAGGGCGTACGGCCGCTGGTGCTCGGCCGCATGGAGCGGGGCTGGGTGGTCGCCAGCGAGACCGCCGCCCTCGACATCGTCGGTGCCAGCTTCGTCCGCGAGGTCGAGCCGGGCGAGATGCTGGCGGTCGACGAGCACGGCCTGCGGTCCACCCGGTTCGCCGCGCCCGAGCCCAAGGGCTGCCTCTTCGAGTACGTCTACCTGGCCCGCCCCGACACGACGATCGCCGGCCGCAACATGTATTCGGCCCGCGTCGAGATCGGCCGCGTGCTGGCCCGTGAGCACCCCGTCGAGGCCGACCTGGTCATCCCGGTCCCCGAGTCGGGCACCCCGGCCGCGATCGGCTACGCCGAGGAATCCGGCATCACCTTCAGCGCCGGCCTGACCAAGAACGCGTACGTCGGCCGCACCTTCATCCAGCCGTCGCAGACGATCCGGCAGCTCGGCATCCGGCTCAAGCTCAACCCGCTGCGCGAGGTCGTGCGGGGCAAGCGCCTGGTCGTGGTGGACGACTCGATCGTCCGCGGCAACACCCAGCGGGCCCTGGTGCGCATGCTGCGCGAGGCCGGGGCGCTCGAGGTGCACGTGCGCATCTCGTCGCCGCCGGTCAAGTGGCCCTGCTTCTACGGCATCGACTTCGCCACCCGGGCCGAGCTGCTGGCCAACGGGCTCGACAACGAGGGCATCCGCCGCTCGATCGGAGCCGACTCCCTGGGTTATGTTTCCCTGGACGGTCTCGTCTCGGCGACCGAGCAGCCGAAGACCCGCCTGTGCATGGCGTGCTTCGACGGGCACTATCCGATCGAGCTGCCGGCCGGCAACCTGATCGGCAAGCACCTGCTCGAGGGGGTCGGCAAGCGCGCCTCCATGCCGTCGGCGTCCGACGAGGCGGCGACCGCAGCGGTGGCCGAGCTCGAGACCGAGTACGACGTGCGCGAGCTGGCCGGCCAGGGCGGCGGCGCGTGATCTTGACGAACGAAACACCTCTAAGGGGAGAAGCGTGACGCACGTGTCCGAGCGCAACGGTGCCGGGTCCAACGGCGCTGAGGGCGCCGACCGCCAGCCCTGGACGGCCGGCGCCGGCCGCGGGATGCGCAAGCGTACGGCGACGTACGCGGACGCGGGCGTCTCGATCGAGGCCGGTGACCGGGCCGTCGAGCTGCTCAAGTCGAAGGTCAAGAAGACCACCCGGCCCGAGGTCATGGGCGACCTGGGCGGCTTCTCGGGCCTGTTCAAGCTGAACACGGCGAAATACAAGAGCCCGATCCTGGCCTCGTCGACCGACGGCGTCGGCACCAAGCTGGTGATCGCCCAGCAGCTCGACATCCACGACACGATCGGCATCGACCTGGTCGCCATGGTCGTCGACGACCTGGTCGCCTGTGGCGCCGAGCCGCTCTTCCTGCTCGACTACATCGCCTGCGGCGAGGTCGTGCCGGACAAGGTGGCCGAGATCGGGGCCGGCATCGCCGACGGCTGCCGATATGCGGGCTGCGCCCTGCTGGGCGGCGAGACCGCCGAGCACCCCGGCGTGCTGCGCCCCGACGAGTACGACGTGTCCGCGACCGGCGTCGGCGTGGTCGAGGAGAGCGAGATCCTCAGCAGCGAGCGGGTCGAGATCGGCGACGCGGTGATCGCCATGCGGTCCTCGGGTCTGCACTCCAACGGCTACTCGCTCGTGCGTCACGTGCTGCTCGGCGCCGGCCGCATGCGCCTCGACTCGGTGGTCGACGACTTCGGCAGCCAGCGCACCCTGGGCGAGGAGCTGCTCACCCCCACCAAGATCTATGCCAAGGACTGCCTGGGCCTGATCGAGGAGACCGACGTCCGCGCGTTCTCGCACGTGACCGGTGGCGGCATCCCCGGCAACCTCAACCGCATCCTGCCCGGCAACGCCGACGCGGTGGTCGACCGCTCGACCTGGCGCCCGCAGCCCATCTTCGACCTCATCCAGGCCAAGGGCCGGATCGAGGACAGCGAGATGGAAGCCACCTTCAACATGGGCGTCGGCATGTTCGCGATCGTCTCGTCCGACGACGCCGACCGTGCGATGGCCTATCTCACCGGCCGCGGCGTCGAGGCGTGGCAGGTCGGCGAGGTCATCGACGGCACCGGCGAGGTGCAGATGATGGGGCAATACACCCGAGGCTGAGCTCATGCTGCCCAAATGATCCGCGTGTGTCGATATCTGGCACATGCGGATCATTCGTTTACTCGGCTGGACCGCAGAGCCTAGCCTCTGACGTGAGTTCTCCACGCTTTCCGACCGAGGACGGGGGTAGATCAGTGGCGCACGCCTGGAGCGGGATGCGGGGCATCGCGCCCGTCCCGACCTATGTCGTCATGCAGCCCACCACGCTCTGCAACCTCGACTGTGCCTACTGCTATCTGCCGTTCCGCGCTACCGACAAGCGCATGCCGGTCGAGGTGGCCCGGGCCGTGGCCGCCTCGGTCGAGGGCTGGGCGAGCGCGGGCCGCTTCTCGGTCGTCTGGCACGGCGGCGAGCCCCTGGCGGCCGGGCGCGAGCATCTGGCCGCCCTGCTGGAGCCGTTCGGGTCGGCCGTCGAGCATCACGTGCAGACCAACGCCACGCTCATCGACGACGCCTGGTGCGAGTTCTTCCGGGCCCACGACATGCGCGTCAGTGTCAGCGTCGACGGCCCCGAGCAGCGCAACGGCGACCGGGTGACCCGGGGCGGCCGGCCCGCGTACGACCGGATCGTGCGCGGCATCGAGGCCCTGCGCCGGCACGACATCCCGTTCTCCGCCCTGTGCGTGGTCGGCGACCCGCGGCCCGGGGCGGCCACCGAGCTCTACGACTACTTCCTCGGGCTGGGCTGCGACGTGCTGGGCATCAACGTCGAGGAGCAGGAGGGCGTCAACACCCGCGCCAACGCCCACGACGCGGCCGACGTACGGGCGTTCTGGGCCGAGCTGGTGACCGCCTGGCGGGCCGACCCCCGCATCCACCTGCGTGAGGTCGAGTGGACGCTGCGCTACGCGGCCGCGGTGCTCGACGGCACGGCCGACGCGCTGCTGCCCCGGCGGCTCGACCCGATCCCGACGATCGCGTACGACGGCTCGGTGGTGCTGCTCTCGCCCGAGCTGGCCGGCTTCTCGGATCCGCGCTACGGCGACTTCACCAGCGGGAACGTGCTGACCCGGCCGCTCAGCGAGATCTTGTCAGATGCCGCGTCGACACCGTGGATCGGCGAGTTCCTGCGCGGCGTGGAGTCGTGCCGCGCCACCTGCCCGTATTTCGGCTTCTGCGGTGGCGCCCACGCGGCCAACCGCTACTTCGAGCAGGGCCGGTTCGACACCACCGAGACGGACCACTGCCGGAACAGCAAGATTCGCCTACTGGAGGGAGTGCTGGACCATGCCCGAGATCACGAGCCCTCGGCCGTCTGAAGACCTGGGGACAGATCCGGTGACGGCACGGGTGCACGACACCCGGGACGGGCTGGCCGCGCTCATCGAGGCGGCGGAGGAGGCCCGGCGGGCCCGCGCGGAGAGCACGGCGGAGGAGGGTTCGGCGGTGTGCGCCTGGAACCACTTCGAGAACATCCCGACGTTCTACAACTGGAACAACCGGCCGCGGTAAGAACGGCCGGAACCAGGTTCGAAGCCCACGCGAGGGTTAGCCCGCGTGGGCTTCAGTTGAACCGTAGGGATTTCTGATCCGACACACACGGGAGCACGCGGAGAGCCGCGTGCTCTGTGCGGTACGGGTCAGCGCCTTGTCGGCGACCAGGAATCCTGGTCGTCGTCAGCGTCATCCTCGTCATCGTCGACGAACTCATCGTTGTCGTCGTCGAAGTGACGGTCGGACTGGCGTGTTCCCGCCAGTTCGCGCTGCAAGGCGGTGAGGTCGGTGTTCGGGGAGTGATACTTCAACTCCCGGGCCACCTTCGTCTGCTTGGCCTTAGCACGGCCGCGCCCCATGGCTCGACCCCCTCGCACAGAATTCGGGGCAGCCCGAAGGCGGGCCCCGATGACGTCAGGCATCTCTCGTGGGTCTTACGGTACATGGACGATGCCGTCTTCGGCACCTCGGGTTGCGTGTGACACTGCCGCGCGTCGCGGTTTTCCGCCCCGGAACGCGCGGCAGGCACTAAACCGCTCTCTTTTCCTGCCCCCGGGCCCACCGTTCGGGTCGGAGAAGGAGACCGTTCATACGAGGTTCACTCAGCTCAAATAGATCGAACGCAGCCGGCCGACCTCGGCCATGCGCTGCTCGGCGAGCCGATCGGCGGCCACGGCGGGCGCCACTGAATCGCTGTCCGCCATCTGCAGGATCCGGCGGGTCGTGTCGAAGATGCCGGTGGCCCGCAGCTTGGCCCGCTCGAAGTTGAAGCCCTCGATCTCGTCGGCCACCTGGATCACGCCGCCCGCGTTGACCAGGTAGTCCGGCGTGTAGAGGATGCCCCGCTCGGCCAGCGTCTTCTCGATGCCGGGGTGCGCGAGCTGGTTGTTGGCGCCGCCGGTGACGACCTTGGCCCGCAGCAGCGGCACGGTGTCGTCGTCGAGCGCGCCGCCCAGGGCGCAGGGGGCGTAGACGTCGAGGTCGGAGGTGATCAGCGCCTGCGTGTCGGCGACCAGCTCGATCTGCGGGTACGTGGTGCGGGCCCAGCTCAGGGCGGCCTCGTTGACGTCGGTGGCGAGCACCGTGGCGCCGTCGGAGATGAGGTGGCCGGCGAGGTACTTGCCGACCTTGCCGAGGCCCGCGATGCCCACCGTGCGGCCGGCCAGCGTGGGGCGGCCCCACGTGTGCTCGGCGGCGGCCCGCATGCCCTGGAAGACGCCCCACGCGGTGAGGATCGAGGAATCGCCGGCGCCGCCGTGCTCGACACTGCGGCCGGTGGCGTAGCGGGTCTCGCGGGCGATCACGTCCATGTCGGGGACATAGGTGCCGACGTCGCACGCGGTGTAGTAGCGCCCGTGCAGCGACTCGACGAAGCGCCCGTACGCCCGGAGCAGCCCCTCGGACTTCGCGCGGGCCGGGTCGCCCCAGATCACGGCCTTGCCGCCGCCGAGGTCGAGACCGGCCAGGGCGTTCTTGTACGCCATGCCGCGGGAGAGCTTCAACACGTCGGCCAGGGCCGCGTCCTCACTCTCGTACGGATAGAAGCGGGTGCCGCCGAGTGCGGGCCCGAGGGCCGTGGAGTAGATCCCGATGATCGCCTTGAGGCCGGTCTGCCTGTCCTGGCAGAAGACGACCTGTTCGTGACCGCTGGCGTCGGTGCCTTCGGTGTCGAACACGCCCATGGCTGTTCTCCTGATCCTTTTGTCGAGGCCCTCGTGGGGCGCCCTGCGCCGGCGGGGGGTGTGCCGGACAAAGCGAGCCTAGTCGGGTGTCCTGTGGCGTGATTACGTCCGCGCGGGAAGTTCCACCCGGCCGATTTCGTGAAAGGATCGCGCCGTGCCGTCACTGTTCGCGTCGTACCTGAGGGTTTACGAACCACTGACCGCCTTCGACCGCGACCGTCAGGTTTTCTGGCGTAAATACGCTCGCGAGGGCCGCGCCCTGGGCCCGGTGGAGGGTCCGGTCCGGCAGCGCACGGCCGTGCTCGAGGCGCTCGGCGCCGGCTGGACCCGGCTGCCCGACCTGCCCGACGAGGCGTACGTGCTGCAGTGGGCCGACTCGCTGCTGATCTGCCCGTGGAACCTGCGCCTGCGGGTGGCCGAGGCGGCCCTCAACGCGCGCGACGGCGTGCCCAGCGTGCTGGCCGACGCCTTCGTGCCCCCGGTGCTGGCCGGCCAGGCCAAGGCCATCGTGGAGGACTGGCGCAGCGGGGCCAAGGTGCTCGAGCACGGGGTGCCCCGGGTGCACGAGCAGATCGCCACCTGGGGTGTGCCGCTGCGCTGGTTCGTCTTCGTCGATCTGGAGGAGCGCGAGATCGACCTGACGGCCGGTCGGCGCACGCTGCGTTACCGCACGGAGATCTCCAAGGCCCGTCGGCGGGCGCACCGCGGCGTCGCCGTGCTGCGCAAGTCGCTGGGCGACGCCCCGATCACCGAGGCGGTCGAGGAAGGCACCCGGTGGCTCGAGGAGTTCCACCCGCGCTCGATCGTCGAGCTTGACTACGGCGGCCTCGTCAACCTCCTCCCGGATGACGTTCTCGCTGGTGACGATTCACCCGGACTGGTGGCGGCCGGGCTTTCGGCACTCTCGCGCGGCGACGCCGACGACGCCTCCGCCGTCTACGAGAAGCTGGTCGATCGCTGGCGGGCCGTCCAGTTGCTGGAGCGGTGCAACTGAGCTGCGAAGATGCGGACAGAAGGGCGGTTTTCGCCACCGCTGGGAGCGCTCCCGAGGCGAATACTCTTCGTAATCGGCGATCGCCGAAGCGTGATAATCGGACTAAACGAGACACTATCTGGCGTAGAAAACACGCAAAAATCGGGCATGCTTCATCCGTCTATCTGGGGACCTTCGTCCGTTCGGCCCATGTCGGACATCGGGGACTAGCCGGACCATGAGAGACGCACCGGCCGGCGGGACCCCGGCCGTTGTCTATAGGTACCTGTGGAGGAGTGACCGATGGCATCGCGTACGCACGATCCTGAGCCGCTACTAACGCCGGCCGAGGTGGCGTCGATGTTCCGTGTCGACCCGAAGACCGTCACCCGGTGGGCGAAGGCTGGCAAGCTGAGTGCGATCCGCACTCTGGGCGGCCACCGTCGTTACCGGGAGTCGGAGGTTCGCGCCCTGCTGCAGGGACAGATTCCCACGCAGCGTCAGGGCGACTGACCTCAGTCGATTCGCGAGATCGTTGCTAGGGGCGAGCGTCGGGGAAGACGATCGCCCCTTCTTCGTGTCCGGAGGAGTTTTCCGGCCCGGCCTCAGACCGGGTCGACGACGATCACGGTGATCCGGTCGCGCTGGCCCAGCAGCTTGTAGCGCAGCGTGCCGAGGATCCCGAGCATCCGGTATTTCCGGCCCAGCACCCCGGCGAAGTGGTCGCGCTCGGCCGCGTCGCCGATGCGGGCCCGGCCCTCGACGGCCTCGCCCCGCACATTGCCGCGCACGTCGCAGGCCGCCACGGTGACTTTGGGGTTGTTGCGGGCCCGCTTCACCTTCCAGGTGTCGGTGACCGTCCAGATCGCCACTCCGGCGCCGGCGGGCAACACCCAGACCGCCGTGGGCACCGGCGTTCCGTCCTTGCGATAGGTCGTCAGGGAGACGTACTTCTCGGAACCGAGTTGCTCCAGCGTCGGCATGAGCCAAGGGTAGTGGTCATGGAAGAACCAGCCGTCGGCGACGTGTTCGGCGAAATGATCAAGGACGCGTACGCGGTGCACACGGGGGTCGGACCACGCCCGCTGGCCGGTGGGCGCTGGCCCCGCCCGGTCATCGAGGTGATCGAGCGGGACGACGGACTGATCAACGGCGCACCGGCCGGCCACTACCTCGAGGAGCCGGCCGACTGGCGCCCCTTCGACCACCGGGCGCTGCGCCTCGTCCGCGGGCACGTGCTCGACATCGGCGTCGGCGCGGGCCGTACGGCGGTCGAGCTGCAACGCCGGGGCATGGCGGTGACCGGCCTCGACACCTCCGCGGGAGCGATCGAGGTCGCCCGCAAACGCGGCCTGCGCGACACCGTGCTCAACACCGTCGACGCGTACGCCGTCGCCAGCGCTCGCTACGACACGTTCCTGCTGCTCGGCAACAACCTCGGCCTGCTCGAGAGCCTCGACCGCGGCCCGGTGCTGCTGGACGCGCTGGCCCGGCTGGCCAATCCCGGCGCCCGCCTGATCGCGCAGGGCACCGATCCCTACGGCACGACCGATCCGGTGCACGTCGCCTATCACCAGCGCAACCGGGAGCGCGGCCGGCTCGGCGGGCAGCTGCGGCTGCGGCTGCGCTATCGGCGGCTCGCCACCGAGTGGTTCGACTATCTCAACTGCTCGCCCGCCGAGCTGGAGGAGCTGGTCGCCGGCACTCGCTGGCGGCTCAAGGCGATCGACGACGAGGACCGGCCCTACTACCTCGCCGTGCTGGAGCTGGCGGGGTGAGCGGGCTGAGCCGCGACCAGGTGCGGACGAGCCGGCGCATCGCCCTGGTGCTGCGGCATCGGCCGGAGTCGGCCGGGCTGCGGCTGGATGCCAACGGCTGGGTGCCGGTCGGCGAGCTGCTCGCCGCGCTGCGGATCAGCCGGGCCGAGCTCGACGCCATCGTCGAGCACAACGACAAGGCCCGCTTCGCCATCGCCCGCCGCGACGACGGGGCCGAGTGGATCCGGGCCAGCCAGGGGCACTCCCGGCGGGTGGAGGTCGACCTGGACCTGCCGCCCGCCGAGCCCCCGGCCGTGCTGTTCCACGGCACGCCCGCCGCCAACCTCGACGCGATCCTGCGCGAGGGCCTGCGGCCGCGCAGCCGGCACCACGTGCACCTGTCCCGCGACGTGCCGACCGCGCTGCTGGTGGGGCGCCGCCGGTCGGCCGACGTGGTGGTGCTGCGGGTGGCCGCGGGCGAGCTGGCCGCGGCCGGGCACGTCTTCCATCGCAGCGCGAACGGGGTGTGGCTGACATCCGCCGTTCCCGAACGGTATCTCGCGCTAGAACCGACAAATCAGTAAACCTGCTGGTTGATCCGTACTCCACAATGGCCGAACGTCACGACGTCACCTCCTCGCCGTTAGCGTTGGGGCATGGCGAGGCTGACAAACCTGCTGGGTGCGCTCGGTGTCGCCGCCACCCTCGCCGGGCTGGCCTTCGGGCTGCCGGCGATCGACCGGTCGCTGCCCGCCGAACGCGCGATCCGCAGCGACGAGCCCTACCTGATCGGCGCCGGGGTGACGGTCGTGCCCCCGGCCGGGGCGGCCCTCGACGTGACCGGCACCCGGCCCGCCGACGACGACGGCACGGTGCTGTTCCGGCTGGGCCCGGTCAAATACGCGATCGTCGTGCGGCCCTTCGACGGCGACCTCGGCGCCGCGGCCGAGCGGCTGCGCAAACGGATCGTCGACACGACCGGCTATCAGGTCACCGGCGCCCAGCTCGAGGTGAGCACGGCGGGCGGGCTGGCCGGGCTGCAGGGCGGCTACACGGCGCCGGGCCGGGGCGGGCGCTACGCGGTCTTCGTCGCCGACGGTCACACCATCGAGGTGACGATCAGCGGCAACGACCTGGATCTGGGTCGCACCCTGCCCCAGATCGAGGCGAGCACCCGTACGCTCCGGCAGTCGGGCGGACAGCGGTGACGACCTCGGTGGTGCGCCCCGCGAGGAGCGCGCGCGTCTCCACCCTCGTACGGGTGCCGGCCTTTTGGGTGGTCCTGACGTTGCTGGCCGCCGGCGGTCTGCGGATGGCGCAGATGACCGGGCATTTCTTCGCGGCGTATCCGAAGGCCACGACGCTCTCGATCCTGCTGTTCGCGCTGCTCGCCGTGCCGTTCTGGCTGTTCGTCTCGGAACTCGACTTCCTCGAGCGCGAACCGGCCGAGCTGCTCGTGGTCGCGTTCGCGTGGGGCGGGCTGGTGGCCACCACCGTCTCGATCCCCGGCGGCGTCGCGCTCGAGAACCTGATGGCCAAGCTGGGCTCGCCGCAGCTGGCCGCCGGCTGGGGCGCCGCACTGGCCGGGCCCACCGTCGAGGAGATCGCCAAGACCCTCGGCGTGGTGGCCGTCGTGCTGATCGCCCGAGCGCAGGTCAACAGCGTGCTCGACGGGGTCGTCTACGGCGCGATGGTCGGCCTCGGGTTCCAGATCGCCGAGGACATCGTCTTCGCCGTCGGCGCGGTCGCGCTGGCCGGGCAGGGCGACCAGGTGCAGCCGGTGATCGCGACGTTCCTGCTGCGCGGCTTCCTGGCCGGCATCTGGAGTCACACGCTGTTCGGCGCGCTGGCCGGGGCGGGCATCGGCTATCTGGTGGTCAGCCGGGAACGTGGCCGCGCGCATCGGGCCGGGGTGGCGGCGCTGGCCGTGCTGGGGGCGTGGGCCTTCCACGTGCTCTGGAACTCGCCGCTGCTGATCGACGGGCTCGGCAACGGCGCGCTCGCGCTGCTCGGCGTCCTGCTGATCAAGGGGCTGCCGCCGCTGCTGCTGATCCTGCTGCTGGTCCGGCACTTCCAGGACCGGGAGGCCGACTACTACGTCGAGCGGCTGGCCCGGCTCGACGACCCGTCGCTGATCACCCCGGGGGAGCTGGCGGTCTTGGGCTCGTCGTCCCGGCGGGCGGCGGCGCGGCGGCTTCCCGGGGCGGCCACCGCCGTACGCCGTCTGCAACGCGCTCAGGCCCGGCTGGCGGTGGAGCTCAGCCGGGCCGACGCCGAGTCGATCGCCACCGCCGAGGCGGCCGTGCGCGACCAGCGCGAGGCGCTGCGCCGGCTCGGGCATGCCGAAGCGGTGGCCGGCCCGGTCTCGTGGCGGCACCGGGCCTCGACGATCGCCACCACGGCCGTGGCGATCGCCGTGCTCTGGGTCGCGCTGAGCGCCCTCGGCGGGGCCTGATCGGCTCTCAGACGGCCGGCGGGTGGCCGCCGTCGCCGTCGACGATCGCGTCCGGGTTTCCGTCCTGGTCGAGGTCGACCATCGTGATGTCGACCTTGCCGTCGCCGTCGGTGTCGAACTGGAACAGGTCGGGCTTGCCGTCGCCGTCGGTGTCGGACACCCAGACGTCGGGCTTGCCATCGCCGCTGGAGTCTTGCGCGATGAGGTCGACACGCTCGTTGCCACGCGTCTCGACGGTCTCCTGGGGCTCAGTCATGCGGGCCTCCCTGCATTGCGAACACGGTCGCAGGGAAGAGTAGGGCCCAAGTCACAGGACCGCGAGCCGGGCCTCGCCGGTAACGTTCATCGAATGGACATAGCGGCCGACAGTGTGCAAGACCTCTTCACCACCGGTGGCGGCGGGACGCTGGGCGCGCGCATGGGCATCCAGCTCACCGAGGCCTCGGCCGAGCGGGTCGTGGGCACCATGCCGGTCGAGGGCAACACCCAGCCGTACGGGCTGCTTCATGGCGGCGCCTCCTGCGTGCTGGCCGAGACTCTGGGCTCGGTCGGGGCGGTCATGCACGGCCAGAGCGTCGACCGGCCGTTCGCCGTGGGCGTCGACATCAACGCCACGCATCACAAGTCGGCCCGCTCCGGCGTGGTCACCGGCGTCGCCACTCCGGTGCACCGGGGCCGCACCATGGCGACGTACGAGATCGTCATCACCGACGACGGCGGCGAGCGGATCTGCACAGCGCGAATCACCTGCCTGCTCCGTGGGGCTTAGATTTCCGCTCCCACCGCGCGAACCTTGACCACTCCACGTACCTTCTTTCACGTGACCGAGGTACCACAGCACGCTATCGACGACGCGGCACTCGTGCTTCAGAGTGCGCTGAGCGGCGACAGTGACGCGGTGGTCGGCACGTTCGACTCGGTGGTCGACCGCTCGGGCATCGTCGGGGCCTACGACGTCGCCTGGTGCCTCGCCGCCACGATGGTCGGCCAGGTGCCCTCGGGCGGCGCGTGGACGCTCGACTTCCCCGGCATCGACGACGCGCGGTACGACAAGCGCTGGGTCGCCCGCTTCATCAGCGCCTACGCCAACAGCGACATCGCGACCGCCGAGGCGCTGTTCGGCGCGGCGATCGCCGACGGGCAGCTGCCCGACTGCCTGCTCGCGCTGGCCGGCTCGACGGTGGCCACCCTGCGCCACCGTGCCGCCTGACCGCCTTCAGCGCCCTTTGAGATAGAGCGCCTTCGCGTACTGCGCGGTCGCCGCCTCGTTGTACATCGAGGCCTCCTGCATGTAGAACTCGTGATCGGCCAGCGCCGCCTGCGCCTGCGACGTGCTCTTCCAGCGGATCGCGGCGTCGATCTCGGAGAGGCCGCGGGCCTTGAACTGGCGGCGCATCGCCATCCGGCCGTTGCGGAACGCCTCCTGCGCCTCCTCGGCATGCTTCATGGCGACGAAAGCCTTCTCGCTGAGCGCCTCGGCCATGGTCCAGGCCGCCTGTTCGGCCGCGTTGGTGAAAGTCAGCACGCTGTCCTCCTTGACCCGCTGTCCTTCTCGCCTCTTCATCGACCTGGCAAGATCGATGAATGTTGTTGCTGCTCGATCTGGACAACACTCTTATCGACCGCACAGCGGCCTTCAAGACTTGGGCCCAAGCCCGCTTCGGCGCGGCCGAGGTGCCATGGCTCGTCGAGGAGGACCGCGACGGCTATCGGCGGCGGGAGGAACTGGCCGGGCTGATCGCCGCGCGCTACCGCCTGGACGCCGCCGACATGCTGGCTGAGCTGCGCAAAGGCATGGTCGACCAGCTCTCACCGGACCCGCGGGTGGCGGCCGCCCTGACCGGGGCGACGGCCGCCGGCTTCGTGCCGGTCGTCGTCACGAATGGCACGGTGGCCCAGCAGGAGGCCAAACTGCGCCGCACCGGGCTCGACCGCCTGGTGGCGGCGTGGGTCGTCTCGGAGGGCGCGGGGGTGCGTAAGCCCGATCTCGCGATCTTCGAGCAGGCCGCGGCGGCGGTGGGGCGTCGGCTGGACGAGGGCGGCTGGATGGTCGGCGACCATGCGGAGTACGACATCGGCGGGGGAGCCGCGGCCGGGTTGCGTACGGGGTGGGTCTCGGCGGGGCGGGAGTGGCCCGCGACGCTCACCTATCGCCCGACGGTGACGGCCTCGGACTGCGCCACCCTGCTCGACCGGCTTCGCGCCGAGCCTTGACCGGGGGCCGTGCGCCACAGGTTGCTGCGGAGGGTGCGGGTGGCGACGATCGTCCAGGCGGTGACGAGGACGGTGAAGAAGGTCACGGCCAGCACGGTCAGCACTGGCGAACCGGTGCGGGCGGCCAGGCCACCGGTGGCGGTGACGACCGTGCCCACGGGGAAGGTGAAGCTCCACCACGTCAGGCTGAAGGGCAGACCAGCCCGTACGGTCCGGATCGTGATCGCCGCGGCGAGGGCGGCCCAGAAGAGGGCGAAGCCCAGCGTGGGGACGCCGAAGAGCAGGGCCAGCATCTGCGCGCCGGAGGCGTACGGGTCGGGCAGGACGCCCTCGGCGGCGCGGCCGAGCAGGTGGGACGCGGTCACCGACTGGCCGAGCGGGCCCAGCACGATCCACAGCGTCGGCACCATGCGGGCCGCGCCGACCTGGTGACGCACCAGGCGGGCCCAGATCTGCGTGATCACGATCACCGCCGCGAACAGGCTGATGCCGGCGAAGGCGTAGCAGGCCAGCAGCAGGTCGCGGCCGTCGCCCACGTGCGGCACGAGCAGCGCGCCGGTGGCGGCCGAGACCATCGGCGAGACCACCGGCATCAGCCAGCCGCCGAACGCGGCGTCGGGCGAGGCGGCCAGCTCGGGGCGGGTCATCATGCGGAACGGGACGGCGACTGCCACGACCAGGCCGAGCAGCGTGCCCGCGCTCCACAGCACCAGGTCGGCCGCGACGGCGAACTCGCCCGGGCCGAGCAGCAGCGTGCCCGCCCCGACGGTCATCAGCGCCATCGGCGGCGCGCCCCAGAACTGCATGAGCACCGGGTCGTCGAGGTGGCTGACGCCGCGCCGGGCGGTGGCCGTGAGGACGGCGACGAGCAGGAGGACGGCCAGCAGCCACATCACGGTGGCGAAGGCGTGCAGGCCCGGCACTTGGACGGGCAGCGTGGCGGCCGCGGTGGCGACGATCCCGGTGCCCATGACGGAGGCGAACCAGTTGGGTCCGAACATGCTCTCCACCTTGCGCCGGGAAAGCGCAGGCCAGTAGGCGGTGATCCCGCCTGAGGTCATAACCTGATCTTATGCCTCTGCCCCCGTTGGCCGCCGACCTGACCGGCTTCGACCTGCTGCTCAGCGTCGCCCGGCTGGGCAGCGTGGGCCGCGCCGCCGCCGAGCACCGCATCTCGCAGCCGGCCGCCAGCGCCCGCCTGCGCGAGCTCGAACGGCGGGTCGGGCTGACCCTGCTGCACCGCACGCCGCGCGGCTCGACGCTGACCGAGACCGGAGCGCTGGTCGCTGACTGGGCCCGCGCGGCGGTCGACGCGGCCGACGCGCTGGCCGCCGGCCTGGCCGCGCTGCGCGCCACCCACGAGAGCCGGCTCACGGTCGCCGCCAGCCAGACCGTCGCCGAATATCTGCTGCCCGCCTGGCTGGTCGCCCTGCGCGCGGCCCACCCCGGGCTGGCCGTCACCCTGCAGGCCGCGAACTCGGCCGACGTCGCCGCCGCGGTGCTGGCCGGCCAGGTCGAGCTGGGCTTCGTCGAGGGCCCCGACCTGCCCGGCGGGCTGCACGACGAGGTGGTGGCGACCGACCGGCTGGCCGTGGTGGTGGCGCCCGGGCATCCGTGGGCGAAGCGGCGCCGGTCGGTCACGGCGGCCGAGCTCGCGGCCACCCCGCTGGTGTCGCGCGAGGCCGGCTCGGGCACGCGGCGGGCGTTCGACCAGGCGCTGGGTGACCTGACGGCGGCCGCGCCGCTGCTCGAACTGTCGTCGACGACGGCGATCAAGCACGCGGTGGCGGCCGGGTCGGGGGTGGCGGTGCTCAGCTCGCTGGCGGTCACGGCCGAGCTGGCGGCCGGCACGCTCGTGGCGGTGCCGACCGCGGTGCCGTTGCAGCGCCGGTTGCGGGCCGTGTGGCGGGCCGCCGACCAGCTGATCGGGCCGGCGCGCGACCTTTACGCGATCGCCCGCCGGGCCTGAACTACGGCTGAAGACCGGTCGCGGCCAGGAACGAGCCGTCCATCAGGAACGGCACCGACTCGTGCTCGTGGACGACCAGCCAGCGCCCGTCGATGCGGCGCAGCCCGATCGTCACCCGGAACCAGAGGGTGAAGTCGTCGGTCGTGCCCTTGGGCCGGCCACTCATCGAGTCGTAGCTGGTGGCGAACGCGACGTCGCCGTCCACGGTGATCTCCAGCTGGGTCACCCGGCGCTGCGGCGGGGCCTCGAACGTGGCCAGCCATCGCTCGATCGGGCCGGGGTCGCTCGTGTCGACCCGCTCGCCCAGCGGCGGCGCCAAGCTGAACTGGACCACCTCGGGGGCCGAACAGGCCAGGTGACCCTTCACGTCGCCCTCGCTCAACAGGGCCGCCCGCGCCTCGATGACTTCCTGGATCTCCCGCATGTCGAACTCCTTGTTCTAGGAACTTCTCGCCCGGGACGTCGAAGCTGGGCGGGTGGCTTCGACATCCCGGTGAGCGAAGGAGAGAACTCGTGAAGTATTTGATCCTCATCCAGTCGAACGAGCGCAGCCTGGCGATCTGGGACAAGATGACCGACGACGAGCAGATGGCCTTCGGGCAAGGGCATCTGAGGTTGAGCACGGAGATGGGCGAGGCCGGGGTGCTGGTCGCCTCCGAGGGGCTGGCTGACCCTTCGCTGGCCCGGTACGTGTCGGTCCGCGACGGCGACACGGTCGTCTCGGACGGGCCCTATGCCGAGGTCAAGGAGCACCTCGCCGGCTTCTACCTGATCGACGTGGCGAGCGAGAAGGACGCGTACGAGTGGGCCGCGAAAGTGCCGGACGCGGCGACCATCGGGGTCGAGGTGCGACCGGTGCTGGACATGAGCGGGTGGGAATTCTGACCCCGCCTTCGCCTTCGTTCGAGGACATTTTGCGCACCGCCGCGCCGCAGGTGCTGGGCGCGGTGGTCCGCCGCTACGGCGACTTCGACACGAGCGAGGACGCGGTGCAGGAGGCACTGCTGGCGGCGGCCAAGCAGTGGCCGGCCGAGGGCGTGCCCGACAACCCGCGGGCGTGGCTGATCCGGGTGGCGTCCCGGCGTCGCATCGAGCTGCTGCGCAACGAGGAGGCCCGCCGCCGGCGCGAGGCAGTGCCGCCAGAGCCAGTTCCTTCCGTACGGGGTGACGACGAGCTCACGCTGCTGCTGCTGTGCTGCCACCCGGCCCTGACACCCGTGTCCCAGGTGGCACTGACCCTGCGTGCGGTGGGCGGCCTGACCACAGCCGAGATCGCCCGGGCGTTGCTGGTGCCGGAGAGCACGGTGGGGCAGCGCATCAGCCGGGCCAAGAAGAAGATCAAAGACGCCGGGGCTCGATTCGTGCTGCCTTCCGCTTCCGAGATGGCAGGCCGCTTGGTCGGCGTACGGCAGGTCTTGTACTTGATTTTCAACGAGGGCTACACGGCCAGCTCGGGGTCGTCGTTACACCGCGTCGAATTGAGTGCTGAAGCGATCCGGCTGACGCGGCAGCTGTCCGCTCTCGTGCCGGACGACGGCGAGGTTGCGGGACTGCTCGCGCTGATGCTGCTGACCGATGCCCGGCGGCCGGCCCGCACCCGCGCCGATGGTGCCCTAGTGCCGTTGGCTGCGCAGGATCGGACGTTGTGGAACCGGGCCGCGATTAATGAGGGCATCGAGATTATTACGGCCGCCCTGCGGGATACGGCGGTGGGGCCGTTTCAGTTGCAGGCCGCTATCGCCGCGGTGCATGACGAGGCCGCGGGTGCCTCGGACACCGACTGGGCGCAGATTCTCGAGCTCTATCGGCTGCTGCATGTTGTGGCGCCGGGGCCGATGGTGACGCTGAACCGGGTGGTCGCGCTGTCCGAGGTGGACGGGCCGTTGGTGGGGTTGCGGGCGCTGGAGGAGGCGGCTGGGGATCCAGCCTTGGCCGAGCATCATCGGGTGGCCGCCGTGCGGGCGCACTTGCTGGAACGTGCGGGAGATACGGGCGCAGCCCGCAACGAATATTTGCGGGCCGCCCGGCTGACGCTGAGCCTGCCGGAGCGCCGCTACTTGGAGTCGCGGGCCGCTCAGTTGCGCTCATAGAGTTAATCGCCCGGGGGTTCTGTCAGCGCTTCTTCCTTGGCTGTAATCGGCGACGACCTCCTGCAGTTCCGATTGGTACCACCGGGGCGGCGACCTGGTCCGGCTCCCGAACCTCGTAGCCGGCGTCACGAAGTTCCAAGACGGCGGCTTCAGGATCTCGACGAATCGCTGCTCGAAGCTGACGCCGCTGGAACTTGTCGCGACTCGCCGATAGGCGGTGCCGAGCACCAGGTTTGGGGTCGAGCACCCTTTCATCGATCAGCATCTCCAGGACGTCTTCGACCGAAGGGCGATAGCGTCGACCGCCTGTCAGGAGATGCAGCTTTCCTAGGCTGCCGTGTTCCTTGCGTCCCAATCGTCCTTGGACGGCTTGAAGACCTGCACCTCGTCGTCGGCTTGCGCGGCAGTCAACGGTGGGGTCATGGCGCGCCCTCCAAGGGTGACTACAGGGAACCAGCTGACCATCCCACGATAGGGAGTGGGCGCGACATTTCGGCGGTCATCAAGTATCGAACGTGAGAAACCTACACTCGATGTCATCAGAAGCCTACTGCTAGTACACGACACCTTAGGCGCCCTGAATCGGCCAGTACTTGCATTATGCCGGGAAGTGGTCGTGAGCTGACGAAGCCCGGGAAGCAAAACGTCCACCGTGCGTTTCCGCAGGTGGACGATGCTCAGTGCCCGGCGAAGAGCCTGGTGGCCAGGGGCGGGGTCGAACCGCCGACCTTCCGATTTTCAGGGTGCGAGTCAGCTTATCGGCGTACAACGACTACTACTTAAGACCGACGTTGCTGCTGGTGGCAGCATGCCAGGGTCGTCGTTCGTTGCCGTCTAGCGCGGTACCTTGCTAAAGCGCGTGTGAACAGTCCGTGAGCAGCGGAAGCCAGCTGAGTTGTGGATGGGTTTCGTGTGCTCAGCCAGAGGCAGTAGGGGGCATGTCAGATTCGTTGAGCTCCTCGAGGCCAGATGACCTTCACGTCAACGCTTCGTTCGTTGGCGTATCGGACGATGTCACCGGTGCCGCCCCTACCAACGGCGGGCTTGCCGTCCCACACAGCGATTAGCAGGTCGCAGTTGTCGACGACGGCCTTGCCCGCGGCCAGGTAGGCGTCCTCACCAGGTTTCGCGAAAGGCAGGGTGGTGATGTCATTGGCAAGTCCGCAAAGCGCGGTGTAGTTGGCTCGGGCCGCTTGATCGTCTTGGAAGCTGCTCTCGTAGTCGGAGCTGGGGATGATCGCATGCAGGCGACCTCCCGTCGCTAGGACGGTGAACGCGAATAGCTGGTCGGCACCCTCGGCCAGGCTGGTGATGCCAACAAGATTCTCATCGGATTGCTCGGTAAGGATCCCTGCGATGGAGGAAGTGATGGTGCGACGGGTGGACAGGCTTAGCCGTTGATGTCCAGTCAGCCCTACTCGCATCATAGATCTCCTTGACTGGCCAGCCGCCAGAAGTAACGCCCCAGCATCGTGAGGTAGACGTAGCCGCTCTCCATGGCCACCCAGTAATGATCTCGCTTGTCGTCGGTGGTGATCAGGTTGGCGTTGCGCAGCCGCCCGACGTAGTCGAACTGTTGCTGTTCGACGGTGCCGGGCTCTCCGGCCGGCAGCGGGCGGCCGACTCCCTCATGTGCAGGAGTCAGTTGCAGTCGCGATTCAGCAGTCGGAAAGTGCTGTGGCAGCTGACGTAGCAGGTCGATATCGAGCCATGGAGGACCTACCCGGAGGACTACCGGTTCGGTGAGGGACGTCTTCAGCACGGGACGCTGCTGCCAGGCACCGAACGCCGGGCTGATAAAGCCGTACAAGCTCAGGGCGGTCACATTGCCTCGGTGATCGGTCGCTCCTCCTTCGAGACCGTCAAGCAGCATGCGGGTGAAGGCACCGTGCCCTGCCACCTCTTTAGAGGTCTCGGTGCCTCGGCTGGCGGCCATAATGGTGAGGTTCTCCCGAAGGACCACCTTATTCAAACGAAAGCTCTCCGCTACGCCGGCGGCCTGCAGCCCAGGCGTGTTCCCGGTGTCACCGCTGAAACAGCAGTCAAGCACTATGGTGATGCTGCGGGCCGCTGAGTCGTTGGCCAAGGTGACCAGATCACTCATTGAGACGCCCAGGCTGTTCGCGGTGGCGTCCTGGGTGACCAGGTCGGCGCCCCAGGGTGTCTGCCCGCCATGCCCAGCGAAGAAGAAGAGAAGGTCGGCATCACGGGGGTTGGCGAACAGCTCAGTTAGGGCCCTCCGCAGGCTGTCACGGGTGATCTGCGACGTGTTGTCGCTGGTGATCAGCCGGGTCCCCCAGTTTGGGGTACCGTCTGCGTGTTTCTGAAGAAGATCATTGAGAGCGACGGCGTCGGCGACGCACCCGGTAAGCGATCCCCCACGGGGGTATGCGTCGATGCCGACCACTAGAGCCCGTTTCATGCGTTCTTACCCTCGCCCATCATCTGATCGACTGCCGCGGCGACGATCTCCCACCTCCAGGCCACTACGCGATTCCGCGGCAGGCCAGCCGGCAGGGTGCTGGTTGACGCTGCCCCGCCGACGTAGACGCCGAAGACGGGAACGTTGAGTTCCTTGGCCATCGTGATCTCCTTGGCGACGCCCGTGGCGCTCGCCATGTACTTACCTACTAGCACGATGCACATGTTCGTACTGGCCATCTTTGCTTTGATCAGCCTTTCCCACTCGCTCTGCGGCAGCGCGGTCTTGCTAGACCAGTCGTGCACCGTGAACGGCGTCGGAGATTCCTTCTTAGCCTGCCCTGCGAACAGGATTTTCTCGACCTGGTTGTTGTCGAAGTCGAAACTGACGAATGCACGCGGATCAGCCATAACTGGTCTCCTGACGAGGAATCGGCTGCGGTCTACGGAGACAGTAGTCGGGGCCACCGACAACCGTGGCGCACCTGGCCGATGGTTTGCGTCGTTACCGCCGCCACCTCAGCACTGCGCTCCTTGGCCTTGCCCGATGCCGTCCGTTAGGCAGGTTGTGATATAGCGGCGACCTGCGCGGCGATATCGGGAGACAGGTCAGCGATCTTTTCGCTGGTTGCAAGGTCCAAGGTCGTCTTTTGGTAGCGAACGAGAGCAAGGTCGCTGGCAGTTACCCGAACGTCGAGGGGACGCGCCGCAAGATAATCTCGGATCCGGCTCTCTGCCGCCCGCGGGTTGTCATGGCCGTTGGGGAAGTCCCCGACGACTAGGTACCAGTCTGAGTCCAAGGACGGACCGTCGTCGTGGTAGCGGTGCCGGAACCCAAACTGCTCTGCCCGCTTACGGATCCGGCCCAGGATGTTGGACGGCGGTACTGGCCAGCCGATCAGAGTCGCTAAGCCACCAGAGAGAGCGAACGACCGCTCATACGGATCCACTCCTCGGCTCGTGAACGAAGATGCGCCGGGGTAATAGCCGCCGAGCCGCATGTCCACTGGATTCTCGAATGCCTCCGCGATGCTGCGCATGAGGCCTCGCACGTCTTCGGCCGCAACCGGCCGCAACGGAAACTCAAGGCCGATGACGGTGGCATGAATTTGCTCCAGGGTCCGCGGGACGAACTGCGGGAATTGCCGGCTGATCTCCACCTGCAACTGGCCAAGCCACCGGTACATCAACGGCGGCTTGACGCCGTAGAGCGTGACGGCGGTGGCGCCGGCGTACTCGTCATTCGTCAACGAGTTCCTCCAAGGTGTCAATGCTGATCGGCCGCGAGTGCGCCCATTGACGCCGGAAATCGGTGGCGAAGTGGTGGAAAGGCCCGGGCGTCTCGGTGTTGTGAAATTGCAGAACTGGGCCGAGATGCTGCGTCGTATAGTAGCCGCCCGGCTGCACTCGGAGCTCG
Organism: Paractinoplanes lichenicola; assembly: GCF_016785085.1. GTDB lineage: Bacteria > Actinomycetota > Actinomycetes > Mycobacteriales > Micromonosporaceae > Actinoplanes > Actinoplanes lichenicola. The sequence continues at coordinate 21,550 of NZ_JAENHO010000015.1, read as the reverse complement.
GCGTCAGACCGGAACGAAGACGGATCGTCAATCTGCTGCGATTCTCCGGAGGGAGCCGCTCCGATATCACCGTCCAGCATCACGCCAGTGAACGGGTACATGAAGGGTGCCAGCCTGATTTCAAAGGTTGGGAATGACGTGAAGCCTCCATGCCGGATAGCCTCGTAGACTGCGTGCACGTCCTCCGCAAGGGGCCTTTTTTCTCGTTTGCTAAGGCGCTGCATGTCCGGTGTGTCCGGATCGAGGACGAGCACCTTGACCGAGACCGGAGGATCCCTGCGCAATAATTCGAGGACCACGTCGTCCAACGTCTGAAATGTCAACGAGGCCGTGACTCCGCTGATGGCTAGTTCCACGTCGGCGCGTTTGTAGAACGAATCTGGCGGAAGCGATTTCGCTACGCCACTTCGATATTCGATGTCACGAAGCCCGGCCAGACGCGCCGCTTCGAAGATAGAGATTCCACGCTCGCTATAGACCGGCTCTTTCTCGCGACTGCGAGCCTCAGCCGCTATCTGCTCGATGTTCGGTAAATTCGCATTTTCTAGGCGGCCCTGATCGATGGCACAGCCGGCCCGCTGCAGGAAATTAGCCAACCGCCGAGCACCACCCGGCGTCGCGAGGTCGACAACGTTAAGCCCGTCGAGATTGGTCGCCTGACGAACCTCGCCAATGCGAGCGAGGACCGTTTTTTCGGGGAGTGCTGAAATCGCCATGCCCGTCTCGATCAGTACGTTCTGCCGCGGCTGCCCGGCGTAAAACGCGTCCGCTTCTCCGCGCCACAGGTCCGGATGGGTGATTGCCAGGTCGTCTGGTGTGAACACGACGACGACCGCTTGCACGCCTTCGAACAGCGACTGCACCGCGTCCCAGGTGTTGGGCAGTCCACCGGCCGCCCGCATGATGGCCTGATCGAAGGAGAGCGGAACGAGTCCTAAGTCGCTGATGAGGGTCTCGACCGCGTCCTTGGCGTGCAGGTCGCGTCCGTACGCGACCGCCACGATCTGCTCCGCACCATCATTCGCCACCATCGTTTCCTCCACGCGGATCGGGTTCTTCATCGTTCGTCCACGCGCGAGCGAGCGTCAAGTAGTCGGGCCGAGTTCCGACCGAGTAGCCGACCCATTCCGAGGACTGGAGTCACCCTGACCAGCACAAAGTCGGAAACTCGCTGATATCATTCACTACTTCAATAATCGGCGGCTACCGTCCGCTTAGGACGACTGCTGTGGCATCGTCATGTGGCTTTCCGCGCCAGCGGGTTGGTTCAACGTCAGTGTCTTCTGCCTTCCGTACAGCCTTGACGAGCCCCTTGGCGCCAACCTGGTCGAACCGATCGAATGCCTGGCGCCAAGTCCAGTCGTATCGTTCGGTCAGCCTACTTATGCCATCAGAACAAATCAGGACTCTCTTGACCATGGCGGCAGGAACACTGCCAATCAGGGCATGGTCCGCTGCTTCAGGCACAGCACCGAGGACCCAGAAGCCCTCGGGCTTGTTTCGGACGGTACGAACATAGTCAGGCCGGTACGTCCTAACACGCTCGGTTGTGACAGGCGCCCCAGACAACCGATCTACTCGATCGTCGATTACGGCCGTGCAGTCACCGTCAGGGTCCTCAATGACGACAGCGCAATCGGCAACGACAAGCCACTCGACATGTGAGCCTGTATGCCTCGCTACCGCGCACGCAGCGCCCGGAGACAGCGGGTCGCTCATGTCGCAGGCAGGCCCGTGGTTGGCCATGGTGGCGCATACCGCGTCCCGGACGAGCTCTGTAAGGCGATCTGTAGGCCGTGCATCGAGATTCTTTGCGATGTGTTCGCCTAGGCGGGCCACCACCCAAGTGATTGGGTGAACGCATCCACCGCTTTCGCCCGGGTACCGGCCGGCGCCGTCAAGCACCAAAGCCCAGTTGTCGCCCGCCAGCCACAAATCCTCGTTGTCGCTGCCCGGCGCGGCCTCGGTTACCGCATCGATGACCCGCAAGTGCTCGCCTTTCAGTCTGGGATCTTGAATCTGTAAGCCATCTGGACCATGTCGCCGCTGATCACCGCGAGCATGACCTCGACCGCGCGGCCGTCGACATCGAATGTCGTACGGGTCAGGTCGACGACGGGCGTTCCGGCCGGAAGCGCTAGCGCAACGCTTTCGGGGCCAGTCGGCATGCGCACGCGCCATTCCTCGGAGATCTCGTCCAGCTCGTGGCCGGCTTCTTCGAGCCTCGCGTATCCGCCGCCGGGGCCGGTGTTCTCTTCCCTGATCAGGGTGCCCTCGACAACCAAGAGTTCGTAGTACGAGTCAGCCAACTGGTTCGGCCGGCCGTCGACGTGCGTTGTTCGCCGGCGAACCCAAACCGGCGTCCCCTCGGGAATCCCCAAGCGCTCCGCAACGATCTTTGGCGCGGGAACCTCAGCCAGCTCCCGCATCATCTGCCCGGCGGTGTGACCTTGCGCTTCGGCCTCAGCGGTCAAGATCGCTTTCCCCTCACGCCACCGAGACTTGCTGTACCGCTCGATGCCGTGCCGGCGAGCGGAGGGGCGCTCCCGCACGAAGTTGCCTTTGCCTTGTTGGGACACAACTAGTCCCTGCTGTTTCAGCAGGTCAATGGCCTTACCCCTCAAGGAGGTCGCCGCCCTGCTCGGCCTCAGCCTCGGCGGTACCTACCAGGCGATCCGGGCCGGCGAGATCCCCGCCAAGCGCATCGGTGGCCGCTGGGTCGTACCGGTGCACCGCTTCCACACCTGGCTCAACACGCAGGACAGCGACCCGGCCGCGGGGCATCTCGCCGCCTGACCAACCGCAACCTCCGTGGGCCGCTGGTATCTGCCGGCGGCCCACGGCCCGTCGATCTGAGGAGGAGGCCCGCTTGCGAGGCTCCGTGTTCAAGCGCTGCCAATGCCGCGACGCCAACGGTAAGAAGGTCAAGAACTGCCGCAAGCCCCACGGCTCGTGGTCATACACAGTGGACGCCGGCACCGACCCCGCCACCGGCAAACGCCGCCAGACCACTCGCAGTGGCTACAAGACCAAGACCGAGGCCGAGGATGCGCTCACCGCCGAACTGGCGAAGCTCAACGCCGGGACGTGGACCGACGACCGTCGAATGACACTGGGCAGGTGGCTCGATCAGTGGATCGATGCGCTGATCGCGGCGAAGAAGTCGCCCAACACGATCAAGAACTACCGCGGGCACATCCGCGACGCGTGGAAGCCCCAGCTTGGCCACAAGCTATTGCGCGACCTGCGGCGTAGCCACATCGAAGGGGTGCTCGCCGACCTGGCGCTGCCGCTTGAGGGCGAGCGACCCGTCGGCAACATCGGCCGACGAATCGAGCGGCGAACACCGGCCACCATCGACGGCTACCGGCGGACCATCCGCGCCGCCCTTTCGGCTGCCCAGCGCGCCGAGCTGATCTCGATCAATCCCGCGATCGGCCGGATGGACTCGATACCTGTGGAGAACGACATCGACGAACATGACGAACCCGAGGTGTGGCAACCTGAGGAAACCGCTCGGTTCCTCGAACACGTATTCGATGACCGACTGTCGGCGCTGTACGAACTCGCGGCGTATGCCGGCCTCCGCCGAGCCGAATTATGCGGCCTGCGGTGGTCAGACATCGACGCGAACGGTGCCGGCCTGCGCGTCCGGCAGACAATCGTCTCGGTTCACGCGCTCGCAGGTTACGCCTGAGCAGGCCACGTGCCCGGTGTGCGGCGAGATACACATCGGCCGGCTCTTCAAGGCGCCCAAGTCGCGCAAGGGCCGCCGATGGGTCCCGCTCGCCGCGCCCGCCCAGGAGGCCCTGAACCGCCACCGCGCCGCGCAACAGGAAGAACGAGAGTTCTTCGGCATCGACTACCAAGATCACGCCCTGGTCTTCTGCCGGCCCGATGGAATCCCGCTCCGACCGGACCGCGTGACGGTCGAGTTCGAGAAGCATGTGACCGCGTGCGGCCTTCCGCCTTGCCCCCTGCACGACACCCGGCACGGCGCCTGCTCGCTCATGCTCGCCGGAGGGGTACCGATCGAAATTGTGCAAATGATCCTCGGGCACTCGTCACCGGAAGTCACTCGGCGCGTCTACGCCCACTTGATGCGCTCGACGACGGCTGCGCAGGTAGAGGAGGCCGCCAAGCTATTGACACATCACCGAACTCGCCGGAGTCACGGTGAGTGAACCCTGCGGAGCGGCACGCGCAGGAGGACTATCAATTCCCGATTCTTATGACTCTGACCGTAAGACGGACAGTGACCCGACTGCACGAGTGATAGGTGCCGGGCGGCGTTGCCGCTGCAGTGCGGTGAGTTCGATCCGGTGCCCGCGAACGCCGAAGCGGCCGGTGCCGGTCTGGTTCGTGTGCGGGAGTTGACCGTGGTCGCGGCGGTGACCGCGACCCGGACCGCGGGCGCGGGCCTGCAGCTGCGGGTTCCGGTCGTCGGAGCGAAACTGGGCGCGAAGTACCAGCACAAGAGGAGCGACACTCAGCGGGTGGAGATCGTCCTGGCGCCGCCGCCGGAGCACCCCATAACAGGCGTGCCGCGAGAGGTGCAATGGGGCCCATCCGGCTGATGCGCACCGAGCCCGTGGAAGAGGAACGTGAGAAAAACGGCTCTGCCGGAGCCGTCTGGCATGAACAGGACCGATGATGCCGGGGATCTTCAGTGGGTGGAAGCGGCGCGAGCCCCGGACCGGCAGCCGCGCCGGCCGGCGGATGCCGGCGCGGTCGACGACGACCGCCCCGCCACGCAGCGATCATCTGTGGCAGTGGGCGGCGGGACGGCAGCGTGACGCGCGGACCGGCACGACCTGGCCCCAGCGGCAGCCGCCGCCCTGCCCGCAGCAGACCGCATCCCCATGCGCCGCGATATCGGCGGCTGACGGCCCCGAACAAGTAGTCCAATTCTTCAAGATTGACCCATTTCAGGAGCTCACCATCCAGCTCGGCGACCCGGTCGAAGGGATCGCAGGGCCGTCGTTGGGCTGCGTGCCGATCGCTGCCGCCCGCGCGGCACTGGCGTTTCAGACCGATTTCGAACAACGCTGGTTCCTCCAGCGGCTGCAGACCGGCGAACTGTCCGCGTCGGTCGCGCTGGCCCCCGCCGAGACTGTGACCCTGACGGTACGCACCACACAGCGCAAACAGTTCGATCAGACGACGGTCGACGAGGTCGAACAGGTCGACCAGCAGGAGAGCGTGACAGCCGACAAGGAGGCCGTCAACGTCAGCCGGTCCTCGTCGAAGACCAACAACTGGACCGTCGCGGGTAACGCGTCGTACACGCTAGGGACGGGCAATACCCTCGGCGTGAACGCGTCGATGAGCGAAACTCTGAACGAGACGTCGACTTCGTCCGCCCAGACCACACGCGAGAGCACACAGAAATCGGCGTCGACGCTGAAGACGACCCACAAGGTACAGGTCCGCGAGGCGACCGAGAGCGTGTACGAGACGGGCTCCACCCGCCGGATCACCAACCCGTACCGGGACCGTTCCCTGCGCCTCGACGTATACGCCCTGGTCAAGCAGTACTGCGTGCAATTTCACCTGGTCCGGATCGCCCCCGTGCTGGTGGTGACCGTCGACGCGATGATGTTCGACCGTGACTTCGTCCAGCGGCAGGGACCGTTCCTGCTTCAGGATCTGACCGACCGCTCGCTGGAGGCCGAGCTCGTGGAGGCGTTGCAGACCGTGGCCGGGCTGCCGGCGCCAGGCCAACAGGGCCACGCCCATGACATCGCACTGACCGCGCTGGACTACCTTTTCGCAGGCCCGGTTATCTTCCACCTGCCGGCTACCGGAGCCCTCGACTTCAACGACCCCGGCACCTCATTCCTGCAGACGGAGGACCTGGGGGGTTCCGGACGGGGTGACACCAGCGGTCTCACCGACGCGACCGCCAACCAGCTCGGTGTGGTGCTCACCATGCTCGGGGTCTTCTACGAGCTCTACCATCGCAAGGTCCTCACGCTTCCCGAAGAAGGTCCCGCCCGGGGCGAGCTGGCGGTGGAACTCGCCCTGGCACTGGACCGAGCGCTGGCGGAGCGCTGGATCGGCGCCGAGGAGAACGATCACATGAGTAACGTTCTCGACCGCGGCAGCATGGGTGAGGTACTACGCCGGCTGGCCGGGTTCCTCGCGGTCACCTCGGGCGTCCTGCGACCGTTGATGCAGCCGGTCGAAGCGGAGCTGGCAGACCGCCGGGAACGCGAGCGGGCCGAATGGGTCATCAGCCGGGTGGTGGATCATCTGAGGTGTCACACCGGCTTCTACACCCAGCGCTTCCTGCAGTACTGCGCCACCCAGACACACGGACGTGACATCGCGGCCTTCGTCAGGCAGCTGCTGGCCGGGTTCATCGAGGGGACCACCGAAGAAGCCGCCGACGTGCTCAACCCGGCCGCCGCCTACCTCGACGGCGCCAACATCATCGTCCCGCTGCGCCGGCAGCCGACCCACGACGAACTCGTCGCTCTGGTGAAACGACTCGATCATCACGACGACGATCAGCAGGTCGAACTGCCCGGCGGTCTGGTGGACACGACAACCGTCACCGTCCCGACAGACGGCCAGCACATCGAACCGGTCGCCGGCACGTGCGTACTCGCCGATACCACCGGCGGCGGCGAGCAGTATCAGCCGATCCACGTCGTCGTCGAGCCCGGTTCGTGACCCGGTCATGACCGGACCGGACCTCTGCGGCAGCGACCCTGACCCTGTCGTCTTCTATCGCATCACCGAACTGATCACTAAACGGCTGGCACCCGGCGACCGGCGCGGTCAGCAGCAGCGGCGCGGTGACCTGCTGCGGCGGGTGCAGTGCTTGTCACCGCCGTCCGCTGACGCGCTGGCGATGCGCCTGACGACGGCCGCGCCGCAGGATCCGCTCACCCGGCCGTTCCGGCAGCTGCCACGACCCGACCGGGAGGCCGTGCTCGCGGCGTTGCGGCGTGCCGCGGCTGCCGCGCCGCTGATCGCCCGCAACCGTGTGCTGGCCACCGCGGCGTCGCTATCTCCGGTGGTGGCACGCCGGATGTACCTCGCCGAGGTTCGCGAAGCGCTGGCGCAGGTAGGCACCTGGACGGCGGAGCAGCAGTACGCGCAGGCGTTGGCCGCTCTCGCCGAACTCATGAAGGTCGACAGCGGCCCGCGGTTCGCAGATGTCGATCGTGCGCTACGGGCGACAGTGGCCGGCGCGGCGGCTCGGCTGCGCGTACAACTGGTGGCCCTGCACCGGCCGGCGCTGCGGCCCGGGTACCCGGCCGGGCCTGCTGTCGGGTTTCTCGGCACCCCGGGCTTGCCCGGGTTGCTGGCGGCCGGCGCAGCCGCGGGCGCCGGTGCGGCGGGTGCGGCCACCGGCGCCGGCGCTGGCGCCGCGGCTGGCGCCGCGGCAGCAGGCGCGACGGGTGCGGCTGCTGGCGCCGGTGCGACAGGTGCCGGCGCAGCGGGTGCCGGCGCAGCGGCCGCAGTAGCTGTGCCGGTCCTCGCGGTCGCGGCGATCGCGATCGGGACGGTTGCCGTCTTCTCCTATGTCCGCAGCCGCGGTCCGCTGATCGGCGACGAACTGGCCCTGCGGCTGGCCGCCCTCGCATCCTTGACGCAGGCCATGCGCGAACTAAGTCGCACCGCGGAGGCGGCAGCGGCGGCGGAGGCGGCAACGGCACGCCGTCCGCGGACCCTCGACCAGACCGACTCCGACACCGTGCCCGAGCTGTTCCAGCCGCCTGAGGAAGAGACAGAGCCCCGCCGCAGGCAGCGGCGCTGCCACCAGGAATGGGTCGGCCGGTTGTACGGTCCCCGCTGGAACGTGTACTACCACGACATGTACGCCACGGCGATGGTCGAGCGGCTGCGTCTCGAACGGTTCGGCGTCGACCCGCACAACGAACGCCGCCTCTATCCCCACGCAGGCGGCACGCCCCGGGATTACGACTCGTACGACCCGTCACGAGACGCGTATCTCGAGTTCAAGACCAAACATGGCTATCTGGGTGAAGAAGGCCTGACCCGAAACGACAAGATCGTCGGTACCGCGAACCAGGCACGGATGAGACTGATCGGGCAAGCGGCGGGGCAACGCGAGGACCTGATCCGTTGCGGACTGTACGACGCGAAACTCATCTGGTACTTCCAGGAAGAGGCAGCAGCCGAAGAAATGGGCAAGCTGCTGGCCGGAACCGTAAACGAAGTGATCCACGAAGAGTGGAAGCCGGGTCGACTGCGCGGGCGATGACACGTCCTGACGGCATCCCGCTTCGACCGGACCGGGTAACGGTCGAGTTCGAGCGGCATGTAGCCGCGTGCGGTTTGCCGTCCTGCCCGTTGCACGACACCCGGCACGGTGCCTGCTCGCTCATGCTGGCCGGCGGGGTACCGATCGAGATCGTGCAAATGATTCTCGGGCACTCGACTCCGGAGGTGACACGGCGCGTCTACGCCCACCTGATGCGCTCCGAGACGGCCGCTCAGGTTGAGGAGGCGGCCAAGCTTCTGACACACCACCGACCCGCTTGAAAGGCCGCCGTGAGCAATCCGTGAGCAACCGCCCCGGTCGGAAGGTGTCCGGCCGGGGCAACACGGCCTGGACAGCAAAACGTCCACCGTGCGTTTCCGCAGGTGGACGATGCTCAGTGCCCGGCGAAGAGCCTGGTGGCCAGGGGCGGGGTCGAACCGCCGACCTTCCGATTTTCAGTCGGACGCTCGTACCAACTGAGCTACCTGGCCTTGCTGTTGCTTGCGGTCCTGACGGGACTTGAACCCGCGACCTCCGCCTTGACAGGGCGGCGAGCACTCCAACTGCTCCACAGGACCTTGCTCTGTACTGCTCCGGTTAGTCTAGCGAACCGTGCTGGCCGCTAACTTACCAGTACCCCCAACGGGATTCGAACCCGTGCTACCGCCTTGAAAGGGCGGCGTCCTGGGCCACTAGACGATGAGGGCAACTCCGTCAGTATTGCATGTCTGCAATGCCTGATGGCTTTGACCCCAACCGGGCCCCCGCTTGAGGCTTGGAAAGCATACGTGATCCCCCGCCCCCGCTTCAAATCGGTATCCGTATCGAGTGAGCGAGGTGCTGACCTGCGCAAACGTCACGCGGCGGCGGTTGCCACCGTGAGTACTGCCGAAGAGAGGTCGGTGAGCTGGACCACGCCGGGGGGCAGATCGTGGGGCCAGCCGGGGCCGGCCGCGGCCACCAGCAGGGGTGGGCGGGGGAGGGTGGCGACGCGTTCGAGCTGGGTGGGGTCGGCGGACGCCGGGGTTTGCGACCAGAGGACGACCGCGGCGGGGCCGGTGCGTTCGATCGCGTCGGCCAGGGCCACCGGGGGCACCCGGGCGCCGAACAGACGGGTCGGTACGCCGGCCTCGGCCAGCGCGGCGGCCAGGGCCTCGAGGGGGAGCGTGTGTTGTTCCTCGTCGGCCGCGGCCAGCAGGACCCGGGGCGGGGCCCAGCTGCCGGGGCGGGGCACCGAGCCCAGCACCTCGGTGAGGGCGCGGGACAGCAGGTGCTCGACCTCGATGAAGCGCTGGGTGGCCTCGTACCGCTCGCCGATCCCGACGAGCACGGGCATGGCGACGTCGTTCCAGGCGCCGATCACCCCGCGCTCGGCGACCACCATCTCGAGGATGTCGCGCATCGCGGGGGCGTCCAGGCGCATCGCGGCCCGGGCCAGCCCGCGCGCGGCGGGGGTGGCGTCGCCGACGGCGATGACGCTGCCACCACCGTGGCGTCCTTGGGCCGGCGGCGCGCCGTCCAGGGGCGTACGGCGGGCCCAGGCAGCCGCCTCGGCGGGCGCGACCCCCTGGGCGGTGAGCCGCTGCATCACCTGCAGGCGGTCGAGGTCTTCGTCGGTGTAGCGCCGGTGGTGGCCGGGCACGTGTTCGCTGGGGCCGAGGCCGTAGCGCTGATGCCACGTGCGCAGCGTCGTGACCGCCACCCCCAGGCGGCGGGCCACGGCTCCGGCGGTCAGGCCCTCAACGGCCATCGGGCCGAACGGGACGAGTCTCGATCGGGTCTTGGGAGACCGCGGCGAGCCGCTGGGTCACCCCGAGGAGCCAGGGCGCGTACGCCCGGGAATCGCTCTCCATCTCGCCCAGCAGCATCGGCACCGACACCCAGCGCAGGTCGGCCACCTCGTCCGGGTCGGGCGCCGGCTGCACGCCGATGGGCAGGTCACCCACGAGCACGTGGTCGTACTCGTATTCGACGCGGCCGGTCGCCGGGTCCTCGGCGTAGTACGCGTACACGCCGACCTCGGTCAGGGGCACGTCGGCGACCCCGATCTCCTCGACCAGGCGCCGGGCGGCCGCCACGGGCAGCGGCTCGCCGGGCAGGGGGTGGCCGCAGCACGTGTTGGCCCAGCGCAGCGGGAAGCGGGTCTTGACCGCGGCCCGCTGTTGCAGCAGCACCCGGCCCGAGGGGTCGCGCAGGAACACGGAGAACGCGCGGTGCAACTGGCCGGGCGCCGTGTGCGCGTCGGCGACCGTGGCCGAGCCGAGCGCGACCCCCTCGGCGTCGACCAGCTCGACGAGGTGAGACTCGCGAGTCATGACGTCACCCGGGCCGCGGCCAGCTTGCCGGAGATCAGCACCATCGGCACGCCCACGCCGGGCTGGGTGCCGGAGCCGGTGAAGACCACATTTTCCAGGCCGGGGTGCAGGTTGGCCGGGCGGAACGGGCCGGTCTGGGCGAACGTGTGGGCCGCCGCGAAGGGGGTGCCGGCCGCCATGCCTTGATCTTCCCAATCGGCCGGGGTGATGACGCGCTGCACCTCGATCCCGTCGCCGAAGCCGATGTAGCCGCGCTGTTCGAGGGTGCGGATCAGCGACGCGGCGTACCGGTCGCCGAGGCCGCCGCGCCAGTCCATCGGGCCGGCGACGAGATTGGGGGTGGGGGCGAGCACGTAATAACTGTGCCGTCCGGCCGGGGCCAGCGACGGATCGGTGTGTGTCGGATTGGTCACCAGCAACGACGGGTCACTCATCAGGCGACCCTGGCTGATGATCTCGTCGAACGTGCCCTGCCACTTCGATCCGAAGTGGATGTTGTGGTGGGCGGTCTTGGTGTAGCCCTGCCGCGATCCGATGTGCAGAACCACGCAGGAGGGTGAGTATTTGAGGCGGCGCTCGCGGGCCGGGGGCAGCAGGTCGCGCTTGGCGATCGGCAGGTCCGGGTTGAGGACGACGACGTCGGCCGGGATGCGTTCGCCGTCGGCGGTGATCACCGCGGTGGCCCGTCCGTTGGCCGTCTCGACATCGGTGACCGTGGTCTCGTACCGGAAGGTCACCCCGTGCTTCTCGGCCGCGCCGGCCAGCGCCCGCGGGACGGCGTGCATGCCGCCCTTGGGGAAGTAGACGCCGGCCACGGAGTCGAGATAGGCGATCACGGCGTAGATGGCCAGCGCGTCCTGCGGGGCCAGGCCCGCGTACATCGCCTGGAACGAGAAGATCCGCTGCGTACGGGGGTCTCGGAAGTATTGGTTGATCTTGGGTTGGAGCCGGCGGAACCCACCCATGCCCAGCAACTTGAGCAGGTTGAGGTTCATCAGGTCGAGCGGGGTGTCGAGGTTGCGGTCGATGAAGTGGTCGCGCTCCAGCTTCCACAGCTGCCGGGCGAAGTCGACGAACCGCAGATAGCCGTCGGCCTCGCGGGCCCCGCAGACGCGCGCGATCTCGGCCGCCATCCGGACGGTGTCCGTACGCACGTCCAGCGTGGACCCGTCGGGGTAATACGCCCGGTAGGCCGGGTCGAGCGGCGTCAGCTCGAGCCAGTCCGACAGGTTCTCGCCGACGGCCTCGAGCGGCTCGGCGATCAGCTCGGGCATGGTCAGCACGGTGGGTCCGGTGTCGAAGTCGTACCCGTCGACGGAGAGCTTCCCGTTTCGTCCGCCCGGCACCGGCTCGCGCTCGACCACCGTCACCTGGCGTCCGGCCGCGGCCAGATGCAGGGCGCAGGCGAGCCCGCCGAGCCCGGCGCCGACGACGACCACGCGCTCGGTCGGTCCTGTCACAGTTCTCATTGATCGCACCTCCCGGAGGGACATCATGCCGGGCGGTGCGTCACGCGGACGGCAAGCTCGATGAGGGCGGCACGCGCGTCCTCGTGAATTCCGGCCGTGGCCAGGGCCGCGACCCCGTCGGCGACCCGCTCCTGGATCATGCCTTCGAGCCGCGTCGGCGCGCCGGTCTCGGTGATGATCCGGGCGCGTCGCTCCAGCTCGGCGGGGGTGGGCCCGCCGGAGCCGTCGGCGGGGTTGACGGCTCCGGCGGGGTCCAGGCTCAGCTCGGCCCGCTGCGCCGGGGTGGCGAGCTTGCGGGCGAGCATGAGCAGTGCGGTGGGCTTGCCGGTGCGCAGGTCGTCGCTGACCGGCTTGCCGGTGACGGCCGGATCCCCGTACACCCCCAGCAGGTCGTCCCGAAGCTGGAACGCCTCGCCGACCGCGAGCCCGTATTTCCCGTACGCGGAATCGGTGTCGGCATCGGTCAGGCCGGACAGCGCGAGCCCGAGCTGCAGCGGGCGCTGGACGGTGTAGCTGGCGGTCTTGTGCCGGGCGACCAGCAGCGCGCGCTCGACCGACCAGGCGCCGGGCTGGCTCTCGCCGAGCACGTCGAGGTATTGCCCGGCAATGGCCTCGACCCGCATGCGGTCGTAACAGGCGCGGACGGCCGGGGGCGCGTCGGCCCGGGCCAGCAGCTGGTCGGCCCAGACGAGGCAGAGGTCGCCGATCAGGATGGCGGACGCCGAGCCGAATCGATTCGCGTCGCCGATGCGTCGATCGTGCTCGTGCTGCCCGGCGAAGATGCGGTGCGCCGTCGGCCGGCCGCGACGAGTGTCGGACTCGTCCATCACGTCGTCGTGCACGAGCGCGAACGTGTGCATGAGCTCGAGGGCCGCGAAGGCCGGCAGCACCGGTTCGAGCGGCGCGTCGGGGCCCACGATGCCGCGCCAGCCCCAGTACGCGAAGACCGGTCGCAGCCGCTTGCCGCCGGCGAGCACCAGGTCACGGGCGGTGCGGGCGAAACGGCCGAGCGCCGGATCGACCGAGTCGAGCGATCCGATCTGGGCGGCCAGAAAATCGGCCAGGGTGCCCTGGATCGCATGTATCAGCGCGTGCGGCGACGCGCCCTGACGGGGGATGCTGCCCCGGTGCTGGTTTCCCACGAGCGTGTCATTGGCCACGAGGAGTACCGTACCCTTACTTTGAAGTTGCGTCGATTCGTGCGTCGATTTTCTCCGGAGGGCTTCCCGTGGACGTAGATCTGGCCGCTGCCTACGAGCGCTGCCGCGAGCTGCACAAGCGCCACGGCCGTACGTATTACCTGGCCACCAAGCTCCTCCCGGCCTGGAAGCGGCGGCACGTGCACGCCCTCTACGGGTTCACCAGGTATGCCGACGAAATCGTCGATCAAACCTGGGAACTTCCTGCGGAGGAGCGGGCCCGCCAGTTGACCGAGTGGTCCGACGCGTTCGTCGGGGGTCTGCGCGGTGAGCCGGTCGACGATCCGCTGCTGCCCGCGGTCCTGCACACCATCGCCGTTTTCGATCTTGATGTCGACGACTTCGCGACGTTCCTGCGCTGCATGGCGATGGATCTCACAGTCACCGGCTACCGCACGTACGACGACCTGCTCGACTACATGGAGGGCTCGGCCGCCGTGATCGGCACGATGATGCTGCCGATCCTCGGGTCGGCCGATCCGGCCACCGCGCGCGAGCCCGCCCGCCAGCTCGGCTTCGCGTTCCAGCTCACCAACTTCATCCGCGACGTCGCCGAGGACCTGGATCGCGGGCGCGTCTATCTGCCCGAGTCGCACCTCGGCCGCTTCGGCCTGACCCGCGCCGACCTCGAGGCTCGCCGGGCCACCCCCGAGATCAAAGAGCTGATCCGGTACGAGATCGGGGTCGCCCGCGAGCACTACGCGGCGGCCGCGCCCGGGATCGTGATGCTCGAACCCGCCTCGCAGGCTTGCATGCGCACGGCGTACGCGCTCTACGGCGGCATTCTCGGCGAGATCGAGGCCAACGACTACGACGTGTTCTCCGGCCGCGCGACCGTGCCCAACCGCCGGCGCGCCGCGGTCGCCGTGCGCAGCCTCATGACCAAGCCGGGCACTCCCGTCACGATGGCGGCCTGAGATGAAGACGGCCGTCGTCCTTTTCACCAGAGACCTTCGCGTACGCGATAACCCCGCGCTCGCCGCGGCCTGTGCCAACGCCGTGCAGGTCGTCCCGCTGTTCGTGCTGGACCCGGCGCTGGGCGAGCTCTCGGCCAACCGCGTACGGTTCCTGCACCAGTCGCTGGCCGACCTGCGCGCGACGCTGCGTGACAAGGGCGGCGATCTGGTGATCCGGATGGGTGACCCGGTGCGCGAGGCCGTTGAGGTGGCCCGCTCGGTCAACGCCGAGGGCATCGGGATGGCGGCCGACGTCAGCCGTTACGCCAAACGACGCGAGGAACGGCTGGCGACGGAGTGCGAGCGGCACCGGATCGCGCTCAAGCTCTTCCCCGGCGTGACCGTCGTCGACCCGGGCCAGTTGCGGCCGGGCGGCGGCGGCAGCGCGTACAAGGTGTTCTCGCCTTATCACCGCTCCTGGCGGGCGGCCAAGTGGCGCGACGAGGTCTCGACCCCCGACAAGATCACGCTGCCGCCCGGGGTCGCGGCCGGACGACTGCCCGCCCTGCCCGCCGGCGAATCACCGGACGCGGCCGACGGCGGTGAGACCGAGGCGCGCCGGCTGTTCGCCCTGTGGCTGCGGCACATCGGGCCCTACCCCGAGCTGCACGACGACATGGCCGCCGACGGCACCAGCCGCCTCAGCCCGTACCTGCGCTTCGGTTGCCTCTCGCCCCTGGAACTGGCCAACGCGGCGCTCAAGCACGAGGCCGAGGAGTACGCGCGGCAGTTGTGCTGGCGCGACTTCTATTACCAGGTCGCGATGACGATGCCGAAGCTGTCGACCGAGCCGATCCGCCCCTCCGGCGACACCGAGTGGCGCGACGACGCCGACGCGCTCCAACACTGGCAGGACGGCACGACCGGGGTGCCCGTCGTCGACGCCGGCATGCGCCAGCTGCGCGCCGAGGGCTGGATGCACAACCGGGCCCGCCTGATCACGGCGGCGTTCCTGACCAAGCACCTCGGCGTCGACTGGCGGCCCGGGGTGCAATGGTTCTTCCGCTGGCTGCTCGACGGCGACGTGCCGAACAATTCGGGCAACTGGCAGTGGGTGGCGGGCACCGGCAACGACACCAGGCCGTACCGGAAGTTCAATCCGATCCGCCAAGCCCAGCGTTTCGACCCCGAGGGCGTGTACGTTCGGCGCTACGTACCCGAACTCAAGGGAGTCGAGGGCGGCGCCGTGCACCAACCCTGGCGCCTGCCGGACGAGGTCCGGCGCGGCCTCGACTACCCAGGGCCGCTCGAGTCACACCGAGACGAAGCGGTGTGGCTGCGGCCGTGACCCCGCCCGGTACGCCCGGGCGGGTCTCAGCGGGGTCCGTCGGCCCGTTGCGTCCGTCATAACGTCGAGGTCGACGGGCCCCGCGCCCATCCTCATTGCTTGCCATTGCACAAGCAATCTCTTCCCCGCTCCTATCCACCGGTAGCCTTGTCGCGTGCCCGGATTACAGCCCCACCAGCTGGGAACCTACTTCGCGCTGGTCGAATCGGTGAACCTGCTCCAACACGCCGTGGAACAACAACTCCGGGCCGAAGGCGACCTCAGCGACATCCAATTCCAGCTGCTGATGCGCCTCTTCGACGCCGACGGCCAACTGACAATGACCGCCCTGGCCGACGGCGTCGTCTACAGCCGCAGCGGCCTCACCTATCAAGCCGCCCAACTGGAAAAAGCGGGCCTGATCACCCGATCCCCCGACCGCACCGACGAACGAGCCACCCTGGTCACCATCACGGACGCCGGCCGCGCCCGCATCGGCCAGGTCCTCCCCGGCCACGTCGAAGTGGTCCGCCGCCTGCTCATCGACAACCTCCCCGACGCCGACGTCACCACCCTGGGCGAAATCCTCTCCCGCGTCCGCGACCACATGCGCGCCCAGCCACCACGCTCGGCCGCCCCCCGCAAACGCAAACCATGACCCCTTTCCCGTACGTCTGGTTCTGGCGCTGGCGCACGCTGGAGTATCCGGGCGTACGAGCCAAGGTCCCATGGTTCGGCGACGGGGTGGATCGATCCGGCCAGGCGTGCCGGGTTGTCGTACGGGGGAGCCGGAACAGCGCTCTGCTGGAGTTCGAGGACGGCTATCGGGTTATTACCAGCCGAGCCGGGCTGCGCCGCCTTCGATAGCTTGCCTGCCATGTAGCTCGCTGGTTGCCGAGCGGAGCTGTTGACCCGACCCTTGAGATATGGCAGCGGACTGGATCGCACCCGCAGCGACGGCAGCATCAGGCTGTGCCGGGATCTTCTTCACGTGGCTGACCGGTGCACAGAGCCGGAAACAGGTCGAGCAGATGGCGATGCGGTCTGCGATAAGGGATGCGCGGGAGAGATCTCTGGACGAGAGACGCAATGCCTACCTCGTCGCACTCCGCATGCAGCGGCTCGATATTCAGCGGCTGGAGTACCAGCAGGGTAAAGAGCTGGGCAAGCTGGAAGAGGTCGAACGCACGTGGCCCAAGGGGGAGCGCGTGCGTATGTCTATTGAGTCCAAGATCGCCATTGAGGCATTCGGCAGCACGGTAGCCCGGGACAATCGTCGGCGTGCGGTTGCCGCATATGTGGCCCAGGACCTTGGCGAGATGCGTAGCACCTACGACGAGTTCTTGGCCGTAGTTCGTATGGAGCTCGGCACCGCTGCGCTTGATTCGTGACAAGCGCATAGTCCGTCGGCAAGTGACCTTGGGCGACCCAGGCGCGGGTGCTGGCATGTTGTAGTCAGCTGGGGCCTTGGAGGATGCAGAACTCGTTGTCGTCGGGATCGGTGAGGATGTGCCAGCGCCAGCCGTCTTCTTCCACCGGGTCGGGTGTGACCAGGCGGGCGCCCAGGGCAGTCACTCGGGTGAGTTCCGCTTGCAGGTCGGGGACTCGTAGGTCCAGGTGCAGGCGGTTCTTCGTCGTCTTCGGGTCGGGGACGCGTTGAAGGAGCAGCTCTACGCCGTTGCCGTCGGTGGGTTTCAGGGAGCGGTAGCGGGTCGAAGAACTGGCCTCAGGAAGGTAACCGAGCACGCCGCACCAGAAGGTCGTCGCGCGGTCCAGGTCGGCGCAGTCCAGCACGATCGCCAGTTCTACGTCGTTGCGGCCGCCGAAGCGGGCCGGTTCAGCAGCCATGCCCGGCACCGTACTAGGGGCGGAGGACGCGCCAGCTGCCGTAGCGGTGGATTGCTACGCCGGCGTAGGCGGGGGACTTGCGGGTTGCCGTGTCGAGTTGGGTGAGGGTTTTCAGCATTTTGCGGGAGCCCTCTTCGGCGAACGTGCAGTGGGTGCACTCGGCCAGGGGGTCGGTTTCGGCGGCCAGGCGTACGCGTTTCTTGGCGGTGGCGCCGCGGCGGAGCCAGTCCTGGCTTACTGCCAGCATCGAGTTGGCGCCGGTGGCGGTGTCGCGGTAGCTCATGACCGTGATGGCGTCGACGCGCTTGAGGACCTCGTCGGCGAAGTTCTTTCCGTTGACTTTGTGTTCGCCGTACCAGAAAGGGACGTCGGCCTCGATCGGCAGCGGGTTGCCGGCGCGCATGCGGTCCAGCAATGTCAGGTAGGCGGCCTGGGTGCCGGCGGGGTTGGTCTGCCAGGCGGGGAGCGTGTACGGCTCCACGTCCAGGTGGATGGCGCTGAACAGGTTGGTCGCGAGCACCGCGTCGCGCCAGGCGACGGCGTCGGACGGGTGGGTGGTCCAGTCGGGCTCGCCGCCCAGGGCCGCGAGGCGGATGCCGGCGTCGTCGGCCCGGCTGCGCAGGTCACGGAGCCGGGGGAGGCTGCCGTCGGTGGCCACCGACCACGGGACGTACGCGAAGATCTCGGTCACGTTCTGCGCGGCGGCCCAGGCGACGACTTCCGCCGAGTCGTAGGCGCCCCACAACCACATCGCGCGAGTTCCGGCCGGTGCTGCCACAAAAGCGCGACTGGTTCCGGCGGTGCCCGCGATACCGGCCGTAGCCGATACCGCAGGCACCGTCAGCGAGGTGGCTGTGAGAATGACAGACACCAGCCCTGCCTGCCACCGCTCCCTCACAACCGCCTCCTTTGAACCCTCTTCCGCGAGGGTCCAGAATCGGCTGGGGGATCCGGTGGATAAGGATTTCTAGCGGGGCAATGCCGCTTCGATCCGGTCCAGCGTCGTGAAGTCGCCGAGACGCCTGCTCACGTACGCGATGGCCAGGCCCCGGGCCGGGTCGGCGTAACCGGCGGAGCCGCCCAGGCCGCCGTGACCCCAGGTGCCGTCCGGCTCGATCTGCACGCCCAGACCCCAGGTCGTCTCCTCGCCGATGAACAGATCGGGGCCGGTGAACTGCGGCACCGCCAGCGCGGGCAGGGAACCGTCGAGAATCGCCGCGTAGAACCGGGCCACCCCGGTCGCACTGGCGTGCAGATTGACGGCGGGAATCGACGCACGCCGCCACAGATCGCTGTTGATGACGGCCAAGTCACGGGCGCCGGCGGGGTTGCTGGTGGCCCGCGATCTCATAGATTCGGGCCGGCCGGCATTGCGTACGGGCCAGTCGGGGGCGTCGAACTCGAGCTCGGCGCAGCGTGCGATGTCCGCATCGGACAAACCGAAACCGAAATCGAACCGGAGCTCGTCGGCGATGAATTTCGCGGGCGGGCGACCGTCGACGCGGCGCACCAATTCCCCGAGCAGATGCCCGTACGTCAGGGCGTGCTCGGCGGCTTTCGTGCCCGGCTCCCATTCGGGTTGTGCCGCGGCCAGGTCGGCGCAGAGCAGGTCCCAGTCGGCGAACGCGGAGGCCGTACGGGGAACCGGGAAAACCGCGAGCCCGGAGGTGTGTGACAGGACCTGGCGTACGGAGGTGGGGGTCTGAAACGACGGCCAATAGGCGGACATCGGCGCGTCGAGGTCGATCAGGCCACGGTCGGCCAGCAGTACCACCGCCATCGCGATGACCGGCTTTCCGGTCGAATAGACATTGACCAAAGTGTCCGATTTCCAGGGCTGGGTGCGGGCCGCGTCGCGCCAGCCCTCGACCACCTCCACCACCGGCTCGCCGTCGCGCAGAATCGTCAGCGCCGACCCTCCCCGCGGATCGGTCGCGAACGCCTCCCCGACTGCCTCGAAACCCGGTGTGATCACGCCATCCATGAGCGGCACGGTAATGCGCTAACGGTCGCGGACCAACAACCTCAGATTGGGTACGCCGTGCGCCCCGGCCACGCGCAGGGTGCGTCCGGCCTGCCGATCCCCGACGACAATCATGTGCCGATTGCGGGGCAGCCCCGCCGCCGCGCGCACAATCACCGCGGCCGATCCGTCGTCCAGCGAGCGCAAATGGCCGAGATTCAGGTGCACGTCGGGATCCAGGCGTACGGCTTCGGCCAAGGCGTCTCGCAGCGCGCCGGCCTGGCTCACGTCCAGCGCGCCGGCGACCCGAATGCCCGGGGGCACGTGCTGCCGGCAGATTCGCAACCCGGCGTCCTCGTGATAAACCGCCGCGGTCACCGTACGGGCGTGAGTGCGGGCCGCGTACGCCAAAGTCACCGGGTCGAACGCCTCCCGGTCGTATTCGCAAAGCGCGGTGAACCCGCCGTCCGCGAAAAGCTCGGCCACCTCGTTCTCGAAGGCGAGCAATTGCTCGGCGCCCGCCTGGGGACGCGCCGCCCAGCACATGTCGAGCGTGACTCGTAGCCCGCGCGGCGACCGATCGCGCTCGGCGCTCAACCGGCGCACCATCGCAGCCGCGTCGGGTTGCGCGCCGGCACCCCACAACTCCTGAATCGGCACCACGTTCTCGCCGGCCGGAACTCCGCGCTGCCGCAGGTCGGCGCCGACCGGATCATCCGTGAAGCAGAGCACCCGCTCGCCCAGCTGCGCCCCGCGGCCGACAAACGCTGCCAGCAGGTCGAGCCGCTCCTCGGCGTCGGAGTAGGTCAGGCAGGCGTGGTCGCCGGGCTCGAGCCGATCAACCGTTTCCATCGACGGGGTGTACCCGCCCGGTTCGACGGCCATGCTCGGTTTCGCCGACCCGCGCGCGGGAACCCGGCCTGCCATGCAGATGCTCAACCGGCTCGAAGAGGCCCGCTCGCTCGACGGCGTGACCGAGAAACTGCAGGCCGCGGTCACTGCGATCGCGAAGCCACGGCGGCTGCGCGATCTCCTGCACGGCACGTGGCTGGGTCATCCGGTGCATCCGGTTCTGGTGCAGTTCCCGGTCGGTGCGTTCATGTCGGCCGCGGTGCTCGACCTGGTGCCGGGCGGCCACAAGGCGGCGACGACGTTGATCGCCGCGGGCACGGCGGGTGCCGTCCCGGCCGCGGCCGCCGGCTGGGTCGACTGGTCCCAGCTCACCAAGGATCGGCAGCGGGTGGGTGTGGTGCACGCGGCGGCCAACGTGATCGCGCTCAGTCTCTACGGTGCGTCCCTTGCCGCCCGGCTGCGCGGGCGGTCCGGGCGGGCGCTGAGCTTCACCGGCCTGACGGTGGCCGGGCTGGGTGCCTATCTGGGCGGCCATTTGTCGTACGCCCGGGGAGCGGGAGTCAGTCACGCCGCGACCGAGCTGACGCGGGTGCCGTCGTCATGGACCTCGGTGGGCGCGCTGGCCGAACTGCCGTCGGGCAAGCCGGTGGTGCGAACCGTCGGGGACGTGCCCGTGCTGCTGTGGCGGGACGGCGAGCAGGTGACCGCGATGATCGAGCGCTGTGGTCACGAGGGCGGACCGCTCGGGGAGGGTGACGTGACGGCCGAGGGTTGTGTGGTGTGCCCGTGGCACGGAAGCGAGTTCCGGCTGCGCGACGGCGTGGTGGTGCACGGTCCGGCCGCGTCGGACCAACCGTTGCTGCGGGTGCGCGTGCAGGACGGCGACGTCGAGGTCGCGCAGCCCTAGCGTTGGTTGCCGCCGGGTTTCCATTCGGCTTACCTGCGCTGACCTGCTCATATGCGAGACACTGGTACCCGATTTGGAGGCCAGGGAACGTCCGTGTAATGTTTTCCGGGCCGGCAGGGAAACGGGCGAGGCAGCGGAGAGATCCGCACCGGCCGTCCTGCCAAATCCTACGAACTGCGGATCGCAGCGATGCTGCGCGCCTCAGCGCGTGGGGATACTAGGACGAAGCGGCACCAACCGGGAGAAACCGGTTGACACGGCCAGGAAGACCTAGTAAAGTTGAGCGAGTGCCCCGGAGCGGTTAGCCGGGTGTGGTTGTTCTTTGAGAACTCAACAGGGTGCTTGATAAGCCAGTGCCAATTAAGTAATACCCCGGCCGGCTTGCCTCGTTTTTGGATGGGGTTTGTCGGTGGGAGATTCCTTTGGCAGTTGTTTAACTGCCGGGACGCTTTTCCACAGTTTTTGTTGGAGAGTTTGATCCTGGCTCAGGACGAACGCTGGCGGCGTGCTTAACACATGCAAGTCGAGCGGAAAG
>NZ_JAENHO010000014.1 GCF_016785085.1 Paractinoplanes lichenicola | reverse complement strand
ACTTCCGCGCAGCCACCTACCGACCGCGACCGCCCGTAGCGGGGTTTCAGGGGGCTCGACTTCCGCGCAGCCACCTACCGACCGCGACCGCCCGTAGCGGGGTTTCAGGGGGCTCGACTTCCGCGCAACCACCCACCGACCGCAACCGACCGTAACGCGGGGTTTCAGGGGGCTCGGCCCCCTGAGCAGACATGACGAGGGGCCGCGGTCCACGCTCTCCGTGGACACACGACCCCTGCCACTCGTGGAGCTGAGGGGACTCGAACCCCTGACCCCCACACTGCCAGTGTGGTGCGCTACCAGCTGCGCCACAGCCCCTTGCCGTCCCCGGGCTTACCCGGGCACGGAGGAAATACTACACACCTTGCGAACGGGAGCCGAAGCGACCCCCTCAGTTCAGGGCCGGATCCGGCGGGAAGTGGGCCACCGCGGCCAGGATGTCGCCCTGGCGGCGCAGGACCATGGCCCACAGGTCGTCGGGGCGGCTCATGAACGGGTCGCCGGGGAGGGCGTCCAGCAGGAACCAGGAGCCGGAGGCGATTTCGTCCTCCAGTTGGCCTGAGGACCAGCCCGAGTAGCCCGCGAAGACCCGGATGCCGGCCACGCTTTCGCGCAGACGTTCGGGGTCGGCGGACAGGTCGACCGTGCCGACCGCGCCGGAGACCTGGTGGAAGCCGGACACGCGCTTCTTCACCTCGGGCCGGGTGCGGGCCAGGCAGATCGCCGATTCGGGCTGCACGGGGCCGCCCTCGAAGAGCACGGCGGGGTCGCCGGCCAGTTCGCCCCAGCCGCCCAGCACGTCGGCCACCGGCACCTCCGTCGCGCGGTTGAGCACCACGCCCAGGGCGCCGCCGCTCTCGTGCGCGACCAGCAGCACGACCGTACGGTCGAAGTTCGGATCTTTGAGGGTGGGTGTCGCCACCAGGAGCCGACCGGTCATCGACTCCATCGACCGGCCTCCGATCCGCTGCCCCTCGCTATACATACGCCGTCCCCAGCAACGCCATGCTTGGCACATTAGCCCGAGATTCCGGCCCCCGATAAGGTCTGCCCATGAACCCAGCGGCCGAGATCGGCGTCATCGGCGGATCGGGGCTCTACGCCCTCCTGGACGGCGCCTCCGAGCACGAGGTGTCCACGCCCTACGGTGCGCCCTCCGATCCGATCACTGTCGCCCGGGTGGGTGACCGCCGGGTGGCGTTCCTGCCGCGGCACGGGCGCGATCACCGATACCCGCCGCACAAGATCCCCTACCAGGCCAATCTCTGGGCGCTGCGCGCTTTGGGCGTACGGCAGATCGTCGCCCCCTGCGCGGTCGGTGGTCTGCGTCCCGAGCTCGGCCCGGGCACGTTCGTGGTGCCCGACCAGCTGATCGACCGGACGAGCGGGCGCCCGCAGACGTTCTACGACTCGGGCGCGGTGCACGTGAACTTCGCCGACCCGTATTGCCCGGACGGCCGGCGCGCCGTGCTGGCCGCGGCCGAGCCGGTGGCCCCGGTCGACGGCGGCACGATGGTCGTGGTCGAGGGCCCCCGTTTCTCGACCCGGGCCGAGTCGCGCTGGTTCACGGCGATCGGCGGCACGATCGTCAACATGACCGGTCATCCCGAGGCCGTGCTGGCCCGTGAGCTGGGCCTCTGCTACACCTCGATCGCCCTGGTCACCGATCTCGACGCCGGGGTCGAGGGCGAGCACGGCGTCACCCATGAGGAGGTCTTCCGGGTCTTCGGCGAGAACACGGCCCGGCTGCGGGGCGTGCTGCTGGACGCGGTGACCCGGCTGCCGGGCGAGCGCACGTGCCCCTGCGGCTCGGCCCTCGACGGCCTCAAACTCCCGATCGAGCTCCCGTAAAGCCGATCGAGCTGCCGTATAGCCAACGAGCTCCCGTGAAGCCGACCGAGCTGCCGTAAGGCCGATCGAGCTCCCGTGAGGCCGATCGGGCTGCCCTGAAAAGCGCTCGAAAGTGTCAGAGGGGCCCGCTAGCGTCCCTGCCATGGACGATCCCGACGGTCACTTCGGCGAATCAATAGCCCGTACGTATGACGACGCGACCGGCGCCGAGTTCGACCCCGGGGTGGTCGCGCAGACCGTCGACGTCCTGGCCGATCTTGCCGGCGACGGCCGCGCGCTCGAGTTCGCCGTCGGCACCGGCCGGGTCGCCGTCCCGCTGGCCGAGCGGGGCGTCCCCGTCAGCGGCATCGACATGTCGCGGGCGATGGTCGCCCGCCTGCATGCCAAAAATCCGGCTCTCGACGCCACGATCGGCGACTTCACGACGACGCGGGTCGACGACGGCTTCGCCCTGGTCTACCTCGTGTTCAACACGATCATGAATGTGACCACGCAGGATGCGCAGGTCGAGTGTTTCGTCAACGCCGCCGCGCACCTGCGCCCGGGCGGCCGGTTCCTGATCGAGGTGATGATTCCCGAGCTGCGCAAGCTGCCGGCCGGCCAGACCGTGGTGCCGTTCACCGTGACGCCCACCCACTGGGGCTTCGACAGCTATGAGGTGGCCACCCAAGGCATGGCCTCGAATTACGTCACCCTGCGGGAGGACGGCCGCGGCGACTTCACCTCGGTGCCGTTCCGCTATCTGTGGCCGGCCGAGATGGATCTGATGGCGCGGATCGCCGGGCTGCGGCCGGAGCACCGGTGGGATTCGTGGGAGCGGACCCCGTTCACCAACGAGAGCGGCAAGATCATCGCCACGTGGGTCAAGCCATGACCTCGTCGAGGTAGGCGCCGAGCCGCCGCTGCATCTCCGCCGCCGTGAGGTGACCGGCCAGCACGTGCACGGTCAGCCCGTCGACCACCGCGTGCAGGGCGCGCGCGGTCGCCTCGGCGTCCCGGGCCGGGTTCAGATGCCCGGCGAGCTGCCGGCACAGGTCGTACATCTGGGCGAAGTGTCTTTTCTGCACCGCCGCCAGCGCGGGATCGCCCAGCCCGAGCGCGAGAAAAGAGAAGGCGATCGTCGCCTCGGCCTTGCGCGGCTCGTCCACGGGCATGGTCTCCAGCAAGATCTCAAAGACCGCTTCCCGTACGCCGGCGGGCGGCTGTTTCCGCTCGATGCGCTCGATGACCTGGTCGATCACCTGCTCGCAGGCGAAGGCCAGGAGCTCGCCGCGGGTCTTGAAGTAGTGCCGGAGCGCGCCCGAGGACCAGCCCGACTCGGCCGCGACCGACCGGATCGACACGTCGGCCACCCCGTCGCGGGCGATGACGCGCCCGACCGCGGCGGCCAGCTCCTGACGACGTACGGCATGGTCGACGATTTTTGGCACACCCGATTGTCGCACAGTCGTGTTACAAAGGTTCTGACACGACTGTGTTTTTTACGAACGGGGGCTGTCATGATCGTGGCGATCGTCGCGTGCGAGATCGGATTCTGGGTTCTGCTGGTGTCCGGGCTGGCCGCGCGCTATCTGCTCAAGGCGCGGAAGCTGAGCGCGGTGCTGCTGGTGTCGGTGCCGCTGGTCGACCTGGCGCTGCTCGCCTTCTCGGTCGTCGACCTGCGGCGCGGCGGCGAGGCCGAGCTGGCCCACGGGCTCGCCGCCGTCTGTCTGGGCGTGTCGGTTGCCTTCGGTCATCGCATGCTGAGCTGGGCCGACCAGCGGTTCGCCCACCGTTTCGCGGGCGGGCCCCCGCCGGTCAAGCCACCCAAGGGCGGCCGCGAGCGCGCCGCGTACGAGCGCCGCATGTGGCTGCGCCACCTTCTCGCGTACGGGGTCGCGGGCTTGATCTTGGGTCTGTTCGCGCTGCTCGTCGGTGACCTGAGCCGGACCACGGGGCTGTGGGCCGCCCTCTGGGTGTGGACGATCGTGCTGGTCGTCGACGGGATGGTGGCGTTCAGCTACACGTTCGCGCGGCGGTCCATCTCGTCGGCGAAGGAGCGCTGAGCCTCGCGCATGATCCGCAGCTCGCCCTCGTCGGAGAAGGCGCCGAGGTCGGGGTCGGCGAGCCGCGTCTGAATCCACCAGATGTTGCCGAGCGGATCGCGCAGGCGGCCGGCGCGATCGCCGACGATCCGCGACGTGAAGATCGCGGTCACCACCTCGGCGCCGGCCTCGATCGCCCGCGCGAACGTCGTCTCGACGTCACTCACATAGACGCACAGCAATGCTGGCATATCCGGCCAATGCGGCGCGGAGTCGAATGCCATCACTACGGAATCGCCGATAGTGATCTCGGAGTGACCGATGGTGCCGTCCGGATTGAGAACCTTCACGGCGGGCTCGGTCGCGAAGGTCGCCTCGACGAAAGCGAGAAACCGTTCCGCGCCCTTGGCCGCGACGTACGGAGTGACCGTGTGCTTACCCTCTGGAATCTTCATGGGACAATCATCGCCGTCATAGCGGTCATTTCCCGGCCGCTGTTGCCTTCCCGCTCGTCGTGCGCCAGGGTATTGCTCGCGCTCGACGAAAGGGGCACTCGTGGGTCGGCTCTGGAGCCGGATGTCGGTACGCGCCGTGTCCGTCGGACTACTGGTGGCGGGCCTCGTCGGCGGGATCTATCTGGGCCGGGACTGGCAGTCCGAGCCGACGAAGGCCTCCTTTGTGGACGCCAGTCAGGCCGACCTCGACATGCGGCTGCTCAAGCAGCACCAAAGCGAGAACGCCGCCGCCCGTGCTTGGCAGCGCGAGGCCGAAGGTGCCGCCGCCGCCAAGGCCGCGACCGCCGCCAAAGCCGCCGCCGGCCGCGCCCACAAACTCGAGCAGAAGGTGGCCGCCGACAAGAAGGCCGCCGCCGACCGCGAGAAGGAAGAAGCGAAGGGCCCGGTTCCGTACAGCGGGCCGATTCCCTCCTCGTGCAACGAATACAGCGGAAGCCGCGAGATCGGCTGCGCGCTGATGCTCGCCAAGGGCTTCCCGATCGCCGAGTTCCCCTGCCTCGACAAGCTGTGGAAACACGAGAGCGGCTGGAACTACAAAGCCGAGAACAAGAGCTCCGGCGCGTACGGAATCCCGCAGGCATTGCCGGGCAAGAAGATGGCCTCGGCCGGCGCCGACTGGAAAACCAACCCGGCCACCCAGATCAAATGGGGCCTGGGCTACGTAAAGGGCCGCTACGACACCCCGTGCGGCGCCTGGGGCTACTTCCAAAACAACGGCCACTACTAGCGCTGGGGTAGTCGCCAGACTGCGACTGTTTCTGCGCCGTCGGACCAGACTTCGGCGGCGAACAGGTTGGGGCCGACGCCGTGGATGGAGACCAGTTCGGAGTCGGTGGGGTCGTTCGGCGGGAATTCGAGCCAGGCCAGCGGGGTCAGGCCGGCCGAGCACAGGAGTGCGCCGTTTTGTTCGACCTCGCCCGCCTGTAGGACGATGCGGTTGTCGCTCAGGTAGCAGCCGTACATGTCTATGCCGCCGTCGTCGAAAGCGAGGGTGGCGCCGGAGAGCTCGGCTGTCGTGTGCAGGCTGGGCCATTCGAGCACGGTTGCCACGTCGTCGAAGCCAGGGTGTGGCATCAGGAGCAGGTGGCGGCCGGACGGGTCGAAGCCGGAGACGACCACGTCCTCCCGCAGCGGCTCGATGGACAAGCGGTCGCCGGCGACCCGGGCCACGAATGCGGCGCTGCCGTCCTGACCCATCCCGGCGTCGAGCACGATCGACCCGTCGTACGGGTGGGGCACCGCGAACACGCCGGCCGAGACCACGTCCAGCACCGCCCGGTCGGCCACGGCCCCGCTGCGGACGTCGATGAGCTGCACGACGTGCTCGCCCTGTGACTCGTACGGCTGACCGTAGTGGTTCCGGAGCTCGATCACGGGCGCGGTCACCAGCAGCCGGTCGTCGCCGATGAGGGTGGCTGAGTCGGCGGCTTCGATGTTCAGCTCGAGGGCGCGGTCGCCGGTGTGGACGGTCAGGTGGTGGTGCGTGGCCAGCACTACCGTCGTCAGGTCCGGCGTGCCGGCCAGCAGCTTGCCGCCGGCCGGTACGGCGATGTCTCGCCGGCGTACCGGCCGCAGTTGGTCGTCGAGCGCCGTGACCGTCGTGCCGTTGAGCCAGTAGCGAGGCACCGCGCTCATGCCGACCGGGGCCAGATCGTGGCCCATTCGAAAGTCGGTCAGGTGGTGGACGAGTTCCGCGGAGATCCTTCGCACGGGAGCATTCTGCCGGTTGACCTCAACATATGTTGAACTCCTAGCTTCGAGCCATGACTGAGAACGTACGGCGGGTGGCGCTGGGGGATGGGGCGGCTCAGGCGGCGGCCGAAGAAGTGGCGGCCGGGCTGGCGGCGCAGTTGCAACGCGGTGGGGACGCCCTGGATGCGGATGCCTACGACGCCTGGTTCGCGGCCGACATCGTATGGGGGAGTCCGTTCGGGGCCACCCTGACCGGATTCGATCAGTTGAACGCGATCCATCGGCGAATGATGAGCGGCGGGATGGGCCGTGCCGAGGGCCCGGCGTCGCGGTTCGAGGTTGTCGCGGTGCTGGCGCCGGCGCCCGGTGTCGTGGTGGCGCAGATTCGGCGGCGGGCGCTGGCGGAGGGCGGGTTTTCCGAGGTGGCCCTCTATGTGCTGGTCGAACGCGACGGCCGGTGGTGGGTGGCGGCCGCGCAGAACACCGCGGAGCGCTCGCAAAGACCGGCCCTTTGACGCAACTTCTTGGTTGCTATAGCTTTATGGCAACCAATCAGTTGCGTCAGGGGGAGGGTGCTCGATGCGGAACCGGTCCGATCTGACTCTGGCCACGCTGTTCGCCGGCATGTTCGTGATGGGCAGCACCGAGTTGCTCGTGGTCGGGGTGCTCGATCTGATGGCCGCCGACCTGCGCGTGTCGATCCAGGCGGCGGGGGCGCTGGTGACGGCGTACGCGCTCGGTCTGGCCCTCGGCGGGCCGGTGCTCACCGCGCTGACCATCCGGCTCGATCGGCGCGTGGTGCTGGCGGCCGCGCTGGCCCTGTTCGCCGTGACCACCCTGGTCGCGGTCATGACCAGCAGCAACGCGCTGATGCTGGTGGCCCGCACGGTCACCGGCACCCTGCAGGGTGTCTACATCGCCGCGGCGTTCGCGGTGGGTGGGGCGGTCGTCCCGGCGGCGCGCGCGGGTCGGGCGATGGCGGTGGTCATTTCCGGTACGACGGTGTCCGGCGCGCTGGGCGTGCCGCTGGGCACCCTGGCCGGGCAGACGCTGGGCTGGCGGGGCTCGTTCGTGGCCGCCGTCGTGCTCGCGGTCATCGCCCTCGTCGCCACGATCGCGCTGGTCCCGTCCGTGCCGAGCGCCGGCAGTGGCGTCGGGTCGCAGCTCAGGCATGCGTTCGCGCCGCCGGTGCTGGCCGTGCTGGCGCTGACCGTGCTGGCGTTCGCGTCGGTCTACGCCGCGCTGACCTACATCGTTCCGTTCCTGGCCACCGTCACAGGTGTCTCGGGCGGCGTCGTCAGCGTGTTCCTGCTGGCGTACGGGGTGGCCACCGCGGTCGGCTCGTTCGGCGGCGGCCGTTTCGCCGACGCCAACGCCGGCCGCGCCCTCGTCGTGGGGACAGCGGGTCTCGCCGTCTCGCTCCTGGCGCTCCAGCTCTTCGGCGCGATCGCGCTCGTGGCCGGGGCCGCGGTGCTGGCGTCCGGCCTGTTCGCGATGGGCATGGCCCCGTCCATGCAATATCGCGTGGTCAGCCTGGCCGGTCCGGGCGGGTCGTTCGCCCAGTCGCTGCCCGCGTCGGCGGCGAACGTCGGCATCGCGCTCGGCTCGTTCGCGGGTGGGGTGGCCGTCGGCGCCGTCGATGTCGCTGCCGCGGTGACGACCGGCCTGGTCATCGCCGTCATCTCGATCCCGGTCGCCGCCGCCTGCAGCAGGCTGCGGCCGCCGGTCCGACAAACCACGGAGGTTTCGCTATGAACGTGCAGTTGCCCCGAGTGACCGATCGCGCCGCCTTCCAGGCCGAGCTCGACGAGGTGCGGGCCCGGGAGAAGGCGCACACCCGGGAGGGTGACGCGATCGCCGCGGCCCGCCGCCGCCTGCCCATGGTCGAAGTGGACCCGGCGACCCCGCTGATCGGACCCGAGGGCAGCACCACGCTGCTCGACACGTTCGAGGGGCGGCGGCAGCTCATCGCCTACTACTCCATGTGGCACCACGGCCAACCCGCGAGCGAGCAGTGCCAGGGCTGCACGTGGATCAACACCGAGGTCGGCGACCTGTCCTACCTGCACTCCCGCGACATCACCTACGCGGTGTTCTGTCAGGGCCCGTACGGGGAAAGTCGCCGTTATCGCGATTTCATGGGCCAGCGGATGCCGTGGTATTCGGCGCTGGACTCGCTCGACGTGCTGCTCGAGGGGCGGCAGATCGGCCTCATGCACCTGATCTGTTACGTCCGCGAGGGTGATCGCGTCTTCGAGACCTATTGGACGACCCGCCGCGGGGTGGAAGTCGTGGACACCAGCCTCGCCCTCATGGACCTGACCGTCTTCGGGCGGCAGGAGTGGTGGGAGGACTCGCCCGAGGGCCGGCCGCGGCTCGAAGGGGCCACCATGCGGCTCAACGGGCGCCCCATTCCGCAGTGGGCGCGCGTCGAGGCCGGGTTCTCCGACGACCTGACCGGACTGCAAGACAGGGACGGCTGAACCGTCACCTCAGAGTTGGGGATGGGGTATCGGCTGAACGGCCCACTGCGTGGCGTCGAAGAGTGTCGTTGGGTGTCGGTGCGGCCGAATTCCGGCGCTTTCGCGTTGGGGAGCAACGATGAACGATGGAACTGCGCCGCCGCGTGGCCAAGCTGCGCCACCTGCCAAAGCGCCGCCGCGTGGCCAGGCTGCGCCACCTACCAAAGCGCCGCCTGCCAAAGCGGCGCCACGCTGGCCGTACGCCGTGCTCGGGTTGGCCCTGCTCGTGCTGGGCGGGGGCGTCTGGACGGCGTACGACCGGGGAATGCTCCTCGCGGACTCGGGCGTCGACGCCTGCGAGGCGATGCGCGGCGGATCCACGACCTTCCGCACCGACCCGGCCGAGGCCAAGACGATGACCGAGGCCGAATATCACCGCGCCCGGGAAGTGTTCGCCGATTCGCGGCACGACGACATTCGCGACCACGGCACCAAGGTGATGGACATCGCCTGGCGGATCTCGCAGACGGAGGACGACAAGGCCGCGCTGCTCTACGTGCAGCCGCTGACCACGCAGGTGCTCGGGCTCGAATCCGCCTGCGCCGACCAGGGAGTGTTCCTGCCGATCAAGGCCGCGGAGCCGGTGGCGGCCGAGACAGCCGCCGCGCCCGAGAAATGCGCCCAGGTGTTCCGGAACGGGCAGGTGATCGCCAAGGGCTTCAACGGCACCTGCGACGGCGCCACCGGCCGGGTGCAGGTGGTGCCGGCGCTGGGCTGCACGGACGGCCGCACCCTCTACCGCGTGGCGTCCTCGACGGGCGCGCGCGGCGGCTGGGGCTTCGGGGGCGCGAAATATCAGGCGGTCGGCGAGGCGACGAGTGACCCGGCATACAGGGCCGCGGTGCAGAGGTGCCTGGGCTGAAGATCCAGTAGCGTCGGAGCCGTGATCATCGTCTTTGATCTGGAGTTCACCACGTGGGCCGGGGCGCAGGATCGCGGCTGGTCGGGACCCGGCGAGTTCCGCGAGATCGTGCAGATCGGCGCCCTGCGGCTCGACTCGTCGACGCTGGCGGTCGAGGGCGAATTCGACCGCCTCGTGCGCCCGGCCCGCAACCCGAACCTGTCACCGTATTTCGAGCAGCTCACCGGAATCAGCCAGGCCGACGTCGACACCAACGGCGTCCCGTTCCTCACGGCCCTCGACGAGTTCCTCGATTTCTGCGACAACAACTACGTTCTCTCGTACGGCAATGACATGGTCGTCGTCGGCGAGAACCTCGTGCTGCAGATCCCGGAGGGTCACGCCCCCAAGCACGGCCTGCCCCCGTTCATCAACATCCGCCCGTACGTGAACCGGCTGCTCCCGGCGACCCGGAACGAATCGGCGGGCCGGCTGTCGTTCGCCGCCGGACTGGCCACCACAGTGGACCGCGAACACAACGCCCTGGCCGACTGCTACTCGATCGCCGAAACCCTCCGCCACCTGCGCAAACTCGGCCACCAGCTACTCGAGGTCTAACCTTTCCCGCAGCGCTTGGTGCAGCCGCTCGAAATCCTCGTCGCGGTGCATCTCGGGCGTCAGGGTGTTCATGTCACCGAGCACGTTGAGGATTCCGGCGATCGTGTTCCGGATCTCCTCATACAGGTCGAGCGATTCCCGGAACCCGTGCAGATTCTCCTGACCGACGGCGCGCATGGCCTCCTCCAGTTCGGCCTTGCGGCGTTCCCAGTAGGCGATGTATTTGAGCCGCGACACCGGTTGGAAAATGCCGGCGTCGGACAGCACGATCGGGAAGACCCGGTCGGCGAACTCGGGCTGGGCCGCGATCGTCGTCAACTCGAACATGCAGTTCTCGGATTCGAGATACCCCTTGTCGAGCACGACGACGATCGCCTTACCGGCCCCGATCCGCCGCATGAAATCGCGGATCGAATCGCGGTAGGACATCTCGGTCTTGTCGCGAATGACGGTGACGCCGAGCGCCGACAGCCGCGCCTGCACGTCGTCGACGATCGCCTCGGCCTCGCCGCCCCACTTGTAAGAGACAAAGACCTCGGGCGTGACCGGGGCGACGGCGAGTGAGGCGTGACGTCGTACGGGCTCGGCCGACAACTCGGCGAGCATTGGAACCGGGTCGAGCAGCTCGCGGCTGACCCGGCATTGGATCAGATGCCCGGTACGGGCGAAGTCCTCGAGCACGCTGATCTTGAACATCGCGGGCTCGGGGGAGGCCCGGCAGACGTCGCAGTGGCAGGGCCGCAACTTGTCGAAGCGGATCTCCGGATAGGACCCGTGGATCAGGCCGAGCTCCCGGTTGATCATCGCAAGCAGCACGCGGGGATCGGCACCCATGAGCCGTATGCGCAGGCGGCGGCGGTGATACTCCTCGATGATCTCGGCACGGCCCGACTCATGCTTCAGCACCACGCCGGTCCGCCACACCAGCGAGCCCTCGATCAGGTCGTGCAGCGCGACGATGAGCCGGCGCACGATTCCCTTGGGCATGACGTCGTATTCGTAGCGCAGCACCAGGTTGCCGGTGTCGTCCCAGTCGTGTTCCGGCTGCTGAGGCGAGAGCAGTTGCGGGGCGACGTACTTGCGCTCGACCTGGAAGCACAGGGCGAACTTGACCATTAGTTGAACGAGTTCGGCGTGCATCCCGGCGAACTTGTGCTCGTGCCAAATGCGCAGCAGGTCGCCGGGACCGAAGACGCCGAGGTTGTCGATGACCCGATCGTCGTCGAGCACCCGATAGACGGCGCTCGTGCCCCACTCCGGTTTGAGGATGACCGTCTTGCGCAGCAGCGCGTCGTCCTGGAAGTAGAGGCAGATGCCAAGGTCGTGCAGGAAGCCGCCGAGTTGCCGAATGTCGTCGTCCCGGGTGAACCCGTTCGCGCGGCAGATCCGGAAGAACTCCTCGTCGCTGATGTAGTCGCGTTCGTCGGCCTCGAGCGCCACCCGCACGTCCCGCCAGGTCTTGGGCAGGCTCGTGCCGATGTGCGGCAGCGACTCCACTTCCTTGCGGATCCGGTCGACCGCCTCGGCCAGCCCCTCGTTGTCGGCCAGGTTGAGACTGACGGTCCCGCAAAGATTCCCGTACGCCTGACGAAGGCTTGCCAGGTTCAGCGCCTGAGCGCGGCCCTGCTTCCGGTTCTGCACGATGATCAGTGGGCTGCCCCCGCTGAGCAGGTTGACCACGTCGAGCCAGTAGTGGAAGTCGGTGTCCTCCTTGCGCTCGTCGCAGACGAGGACGTAGACGGACCGCTTGGTCAGGAAGAACTGATGCGTGGCGTGGTAGATCTCCTGCCCGCCGAAGTCCCAGACGTTGACCCGGAAGTCCCGCTGCAGCAGCCGTCCGCTGTCGCGCACCCGGATCGCGCTCGGGAAGCTCCACGTCTGCACGTCGATGCCCTCGGTCGAGTTCTCATCGGCGTCGAGGCGGTACGAGGGGTCGAGGATCTTCTTGGTCAGCGTGGTCTTGCCCGCGCCGGCCTCGCCGATGACGAGCAGCTTGGCCTCGGCCAGATAGTCGACCCCGGCCTGTCGCTCCTGCAGCCAGTAGTTCTTGATCGCCTTCAGTCCCCGTTGTGCTACCTCAGGCGGTGGAACGACGAGGGTGTCCGGAACAGAACCGGCGCCTGTCGGCATGAATTCGTACTCGAAGACGAGGCGAGACAGGTTTTCGAGCCGGAGGATCCCGGACGAGATCTCTTTGAGCGGACAACGGCGGACGGTCAGCTCCGCCAGTGAAGTAAGACTCCAGACCACGTCCGGGATGCGATCCAGTTCGTTGGAGTCGAGGTCGAGCGACGTCAGACCCTGGGCGCGGCCCAGGCTGGCCGGCAAAGCCGTCAGGTCGTTGAACGCGAGACTCAGCACGGTCAGCGACGGCAGACCGAAGATATCGTCGGGCCACGTATCGGGCCACAAACCGCTCAGTGTCAGGCTGGTCAGGCCGGTCATCGCGGTGATGGGCCCGGGGACCCGCCGGAGAGGGCAGCCGAACAGCACCAGGCTGCTCAAGCCTGGGAGTGCGGCGAGCAGGCGGTCGATGTTGGCTCGAAGCCACGAAAGACAGCCCCAGCGAGAGGCCTGATTCTCGGACCAAGATCCGTAGAGGATTTCCGAGACAGTGAGCGAGGTCAGGGTGAGCCCGTCGAGCTCGGCCAGCCTCAGCAGGTGGTTGAGCGCCGCATCGGTCGTTCCTCCGCTGACGGAGACGGCGTCGAGTGACGACAAGTCGAGCTCTCGGGCAAAGTGCAACACCGCATCGGCATCGAGGCCCCAGCGAAGGGGTAGGCCGAGCGGAAGCGATGTCGGAACGTATCCCCGCGCATCGACGTAGGTGAGGCGGGGAAGACGGCCGATCCACTCGGGGATCTCGATCATCTCTCTGCTCGCGGAGTCGCCGTCGTTGCTGGTCAGCTTGCTGATCCGGCTGAGGTGATGAACGGTTTTGTCCACCCCGTGGGCCCGGGCCAGGCCGAGCAGCAGGTCGAGTTCCAGCGACTCGGAGCGGCCGTTCTCGACCGCTTCGAGGTCCGCCTCCTCCAGGGAGGTCAGACCGCTCGATCCGTCCGAAGACTGCCACCAAGGCGCCACGCGAAGACCCTATCGGCGCCCCTGTCGATGTGGCAGGTCCTGAACGGACGATGCCTCAGCTGACCAAAGGCAAAGTGAAGACCATCCGGGCGCCGCCCTCGTCGCCGTTTGTGGCTTCGATCGTGCCGCCGTGGCGTTCGACGATGCGTTTGCAGATGGCCAGGCCCAGACCCGTGCCGGTGTAGCCCTGGGCCACGTGTGCGCGGTGGAAGTTCTGGAAGATGGCCTCGTGCTGGCCCATCGGGATGCCGATCCCGTTGTCCGACACCGAGATGCGCACGAACCCGTCCCCGGCCACCTTGGCCCGGATCACGATCTGCGGCACCACCCCCGGCGCCGTGTATTTGATCGCGTTGCCGATCAGGTTTTCCAGCAGTTGGCGGGTCAGCACCGGGTCGGCCCGCACCAGCGTCAGGTCCTCCAGGTCGAAGCGCGGCATCGGCGCACCCACGCTGGCCGCGTGGTCGAGGCGCCCGGTCGCGATGTCGCGGACGATCGCGTCCAGGTCGACCGGGGCCGGGTCGAGGCCGGCGTCGCGGGCGGTCGTGTAGGCCAGCAGCCCGTCGATCAGGCTGCGCATCCGCTCGGAGGCGCGGCGGATCCGGGTCACGCTGTCGACGGCGAAGTCGTTCTCCTCGTCGACCTCGCCGGCCAGCACCTCCGACCAGCCTTCGATCGTGGCCAGCGGGTTCATCAGGTCGTGCGCGACCACCCCGGCGAACGAGGTCAGCTCGTCGCGGTGCCGGCGGTCGGCGGTCACGTCGTGGAAGACGAGCAGTGCCTCCCGGCTGTTGGGCAGGACCATGCCGTTCACGTGCACGATCCGGCCGCCGGGCGTGGCCGCGTTGCGGATCAGCAGGTCGGTCGGCTCGAATGTGCCGGCCAGGACGCGGCGGTGCGGGGCGTCGTCAGCGGTCAGCGGCGTGCCGTCGGCGTGGCTCAGGCCGTAGAAGCTCATCTCCCGCACGTGGTCGGTGCCGCCGGAGACGCCGACCAGCCGGCGCGCGGCCGCGTTGGCCAGCCGGTAGTGGCCCTTCTCGTCGATGACGACCAGACCTTCCTGCATCGAGTCGATGATCGTGGACATGGTGGTGGCCTGTTCGACGGCCGCCTCCTCGGAGGCCCGCAGCCGGGTCAGCAGGGCGTTGCGCTCGTCGCGGCCCAGCGCCAGCACCAGGCCCACCACGGCCAGGGTGGCCACGAAGAGCTGCGCCACCAGGGCCCGCAGCGGGTGGGATTCGATGGCCGCGAACGGGCCGGTGCCGTTGAGCGTGAAGATGATCGAGGCGCTGCCGAAGACCAGCGAGTAGAACAGCACGTACGAGGTGCGCAGCCGCACGCCGGCCCAGACGGTCAGCGTGATCAGGGTGAACGCCACCGGCAGCCCGTGGGTGATCCCGAAGACGAGCAGGTAGGCAAGGGCGGAGGCCGCGGCCACGCCGATGTGCTCGATGCGGCACGGCGCGCCCAGGCTCACCCAGCGCTGCCAGAGCCGGCGCGGCTGCAACAGCAAGTGCAGGGCCGTGCCGACGACCACGACGCTGACCGTGTTGCGGGCCAGCCACACCACCGCCGACTCGGGTGAGAAGGCGCCGTGCACGACCCGCAGGCCCACCGCGCCCACGGCCGCCCCGATCGCGCTGCTGAGCACCGCGGTCAGCAACAGCCGCCAGAGCTGCGGGATGCTCGTCAGACCGGCCGGCCGCCAGAGCGCCGGCAGCCAGCGCCGCAGGAGCCAGACCAGCGCGTACGCCTGGGCCAGGTTGGCCGCCGCGAAGAAGCCCGCCATCGCCGGGCCGGAGCCGGTGGCCAGGTTGACGCCGAGGGTGATCGCGACGAGGGCGACCGGGTCGGCCCAGCGCCACCGGCTGCGCGGCTGCCCGGCGAACCAGACCGCCAGCACTCCCGCTGCCGGCCAGACCAGGCTCAGGTTGGTCTGGTCGAGCACGGTCAGCCGGCCCGCGTACGTGGCGATCACGTACAGCGCGGCGAAGCCGAGGGTGCGCAGCAGGGGAGACACGTGGTGACGTTCGGCAGCAGCCGCCCCAGCCTTAGAACCCGAGGTCACCGACCTGCGGAAAGCAGCAGCCAGCTGACCCGGCGCATCATCTCGCGCGTGCTGAAGGGCTTGGGCAGGTAGTCGTCGGCGCCCGCCTCGAAGCCCAGGTCGAGGTCGGCCGGGCGGCCGTTGCCGCTGATCATGAGAACCGGGATCTCGGCCGTGGCCGGGCTCGCGTGCAGGCGGTTGCAGACGGTCAGGCCGTCGATCTGCGGCATCGTGACGTCCAGGATGATCACGCGGGGGCGGCGCTCGATGGCCATGCTCAGCGCGGACCGGCCGTTGTCGGCGGTCATCGTGCGGTAGCCGGCGACCTGCAGGCGGTATTCGATGACGTCGCGGACGTCGTCATCGTCGTCGGCGATGAGAACGCTGGGCGACAGGGGCGCCGTGATCGGCCCGGAGGACATCGCGCGGGTGAAGGCGTCGGTTTCCATCGGCGGTGCGAGAAGCGCGGTCATTTCTGTCTACCTCCTGGTTCGGAAAACGGCTCGTGGGGCTCGTCGGTTCAGTTCGCGGCGAGGCCGCGGGTGGCGATCAGCTCGCGCAGCTCGGCCACCAGGCGCCGCGGGGACAGCGGTTTGGGCAGGTAACGGTCGGCGCCCGAGTTGAGGCCGGCGTCGATGTCGAACATGTGGGTGTGCGACGAGATCATGAGGATCGCGGTGTCGCGCGAGGCCGGGTCGCGCCGGGCCAGCTGGCACAGCTCCATGCCGTTGAGGGCCGGCATCCGCACGTCGGTGATCAGGGCGACCGGGCGGGCGACGGTGAGGATGCGCGCCGCGGTGTGCCCGTCCTTGGCCGCCACGGCCCGGAACCCGGCGGATTCCAGGGTCACCGTCAGCAGGTCGCGGATGTCGGGGTCGTCCTCGGCCACGAGGACCAGATTGGGGGTCACGATCCGTCCATCGGCCCGGCCGGTGCCGACGCGAGGAAGATCATGGTTGCAGCCGGGTTGCCATTCGCCCGGGGCGAAATGGTCTGGGCAATCCGCGACCGGCTGGGTCAGGATCGGCTCATGGTCACCTTCGCGCTGCAAGCCCTGCCCGACACCGCCGCCGGTTGGCTCGACACCGCCCGCCGGGCCGAGGAGGCCGGCTTCGAGTCGCTCTACGTGGCCGACCACCCGGGTTCGTGTGCCGCCCCGTTCGTCGCGCTGGCCGCGGCGGCCGCGGTGACCTCACGCATCCGGCTGGGCTCGTACGTCACGAACGCCGGGGTGCGCGAGCCGATGCTGATCGCCGTGGACGTGGCCACGCTCGACGTCGTGTCGGACGGCCGGGCCGTGCTGGGCCTGGGGGCCGGGCACACGCCGGCCGAGTGGGCGGCCGTGGGGCGGGTGCGGCCCGCCGTGCGCGAGCGGATCGACCACTGCATCGCGGTCGCCGAGGCGGCCACCCGCATGCTCGCCGGGGCGGGCCTCGAGCGGCCCCGGCCCGTACAGGAGAAGGTGCCTTTGCTGATCGGGGGCGGGAACACGCGGCTGCTGCGCTGGGCGGCCGAGCACGCCGACCTGATCGGGCTGTCGGGGCTGGGCCGCACGCTGGACGACGGGCACACGCACGAGGCGCGGTGGCGGCGCGATCAGGTCGACGCGCAGATCGAGCTGTGCGGTGACAAGCCGGTCGAGGCGCTGGTGCAGCGGTTCGAGGTGACCGACGACGCCGGGGCCGCCTACGCCGCGTACGCGAAGGAGGCCGAGGTCGGCGAGGACGACCTGATCGCCTGCCCGTACGCGCTGATCGGCACGCTCGACGAGATCGCGGCCAAGCTGCGTGACCTGGAGACCCGGTGGGGGATCACCCGGTTCGCCGTACGCCGCCCGGCCGTCGACGGGGTGGCCGAGCTGCTACGCAGTCACTGATCGACGAAGAGCTCGCGCTCGACCTGCGTGCGGTAGTCGACGTATATCTGCCGATAGCGGGCGAGCGCGCCCTCGCGATCACCCTCCTCGAGCAGCTGGAGGATCGCGTTGTGGCCCTCGATCCAGCTGTTCCAGAGGTCGCTCTCGGCCGTCATCGCGAGCAGCCGCATCGTCCGCGCGACCACCAGGTCCACCATGGACTGCAGCTCGCGGTTGCCGCTGGCCAGGATGATGGTCGTGCTGAAGTCGGCGCCGGCCGCGCTCGCCGCGAGCACGTTGCCCGCGGCCAGCGCGTCGATGAACTCCTTCTGCCGCTGGCGCAGCAGCCCGATGTGGGTGTCGGTCAGGTTGTCGACCCCCCACTCGAACCCGGCGCAGGCCAGCACGCTCATCACGTCGATCAGCTCGAGCGCGTTCTTCTGGGTGACCTTGGTGACGTGCCGGGTGCGGTTGGGCGCGATGTCGATCAGGCCCTCGACGCTGAGCTGGGCGATCGCCTCGCGTACGGGGGTGATGCTGACTCCCAGGCGCGCGGCGAGCTCGGCATCCTTGATGAGCGTGCCCGGGGGCAGCTCGCCGGTGACGATCTCGTTGCGCAGCTGGCGTACGACCGCTGCGGTACGGGTCGGTGGGACCGCGTATGACATACGGGCAGCGTACTCAGGGTGACAATGGAGTGTCGTCCCACCCGCCGCGGTTCACTCTCGCGCCGGAAGCGCGCAGGTCAGGCATCGATGCGGCAGCGGTCCGTCCGGTCCGACTTCGCGCTGTCGGCCACGTCGGCGGTCGTGCAGAAGGTCGTCAGCGTCAGGTTCGCGCTGACCGCGCCGGTCTCCTCGTCGGTGCTGAGGTTGACGGCGTTGAGGAGCGCGGCCCGCGGCTGCACCTGCTGCAGCTGCACCAGGAACCGGCTGACGTTCTCGGCGGTGCCGGCGGCGGTCACCGACAGCGGCATCTCGGCCGCCGTGGCCACGCTCGCCGACTCGATGGTGGAGCCGGCCGACATGACGGTCACGTTGACGCCGGTGCTGGTGCCGATGTCCTTCAGCATGCGCACGAAGGTGGGCTGGCCGTACGTCTCGGGCAGGTTCTTGACGAGCGCGTCGAGCTGGGCCTGATAGGTCGCCTTCTTCGCGTCCTGCGCCTTGAGCGCGGCCACCTCCTTCTTGAGCTTGGTCAGCTGGATGGTGGTGTCGTCGGCCTCGGTCTGCACGGTGTCGGCCTCGGCGAACTTGGGCGAGATGGCGAGCAGCCAGGCCGCGGCGACGATGATGACGATGGCGACGATCCCGCCGATGAGCCAGATGCGGTCGGTGCGACGGGCGTCCATCAGTTTCCTCCGGTCGCGGCGCAGGCCGCGGTGAAGCGTCCGCACAGCGCGGCCGACGTCATCTTGAGCGAGATGGAGTAGGTGTAGCTGCCCTCGCTGTACGACAGCGTCGTCAGATACGGGTCGGCGAAGCCCTTGAGGTTGGCCAGCCTGTCGAGGAACACGGCGACCTGCGGCTTGTCCGGCGTGCTGCCGGCCAGGGTCACGGTGGCGACCGTACGCTCGGTGGCCGCGCCCGCCGGCTTGGCGGCGGTGCCGTCGGCGTTCGTGGTGACGGGGGCGTCGGCCACCAGGGCCCCGGAGATCTCCGCGATGGTGACGCCGGCCGCCGCGGCGTTGGCCCGCAGGGTGTCGGTGTGGCGGGCCCAGGGCAGGTCGTTGGCCATCAGCGACTTGAGGTCGGCCGTCATGGTGTCCCGGTTGTTGATGGTCTCGGTGACGCCGTTGTATTTCTTCTTGTCGTTCTGGGTCCGCGCGACCTGGTCGGTGGCCGAGGTCAGGTTCTCGTTCGCGCTGTCGAGGTGCTGCACCGCGTAGAAATACCAGCCGCCGAGCAGCGCGACCACGAGGACCACGGCGACGATCAGGGCGCTCCGGGTCCGCCGGGCGGTGCGGCCCGCTTTGATCTCGTCGGGCAGCAGGTTGGCCCGGATCGTCAGGACCCGCGACGCCTGCGCGGGCGAGACCGCCGGGTCGACTGGCAACAGGGAGGTTTGCGTCGTGGTCATCAGGCTGCCGCTCCCAGGGTCAGGCCGATCGACACCGCGGCCGAGGGCACGAAGCTGTCGAAGCCGCGTTCGCGGCCCTTGCGCGTGTCCCGCAGGCGGCTGGCGCCGTCGGCATACATGACGGTGATCCGCAGTTCGTTCTGGAGGTGCTCGGCCAGGCCGGGCATGAGCGCGCTGCCGCCGCAGAGCGCGAGCCGGGTCACCTGCTTCTGCCGCTCGCCCGAGGCGAGGTAGGTGAAGGAGCTGCGCAGCTCGCTGACCAGCGGGCGGACCGCCTCCTCGGCGGCCTGGGCGCCGTCCTCGCGGCCGTCGCCGTGCAGGCCGTACCGGCACTTGAGCTCCTCGGCCTCGGGCAGCGGGATGCCGAGCCGGGAGGCGATGCTGTCGG
Source organism: Paractinoplanes lichenicola (assembly GCF_016785085.1). Classification (GTDB taxonomy): domain Bacteria; phylum Actinomycetota; class Actinomycetes; order Mycobacteriales; family Micromonosporaceae; genus Actinoplanes; species Actinoplanes lichenicola. The sequence goes on along the minus strand of NZ_JAENHO010000014.1, from coordinate 318,552 downwards.
TGATCTCCTGGCCGCCGCGGGGCACGGTCCGCACGATCAGCGGCTCGCCGTCGGCGTGCACGACCACGCTCGTCACGTCGAGGCCGATGTCGACGATCGCCTCGACCTGAGCGTCCAGCCGGGAGGCGGCGCGCAGCAGGGCGAACGAGGCCAGGTCGACCGACTTCACGTGCAGGCCGGCCTTCTCGACCGCGTCCACGGCGCTCATCACGGCCTCCTTGGGCATGGCGATCAGCAGACCCCGTACGGTCGGGTTGTCGCCCGGATCCTCCAGCGGATAGAAGTCGAGCAGCGAGCGCTCGACGGCCAGCGGCAGCGCGTCCTTGACCTGGAACGGCAGCGCCTGGCGCATCTCCTTGCCGGGCAGGTTGGAGACCGACATCTCGCGCACCACCAGCTGCGGGTTGGTCACGCCGATGTTGACGTTCTTGGTGCCGAACTTGCAGGCCGCCCAGAGCTGCTTGAGGGCCGAGGTGACCATCACCTGGTCCTGCACCACGCCGCCGTGCACGGCGCCGGGCGGCAGCGGCACCTGGCCGAAGTTGGACAACGAGTAGTCGTCCTTGGCCCGGCGGACCTCGACGGCACGGATGGAGGACGTGCCGATGTCCAGGCCGATCGGGGTGACGCCAGCCATCGGATTCCTTCCTGACGGGGGAGTGGGGTGGTCAGACGGTGGGAACGAGCAGCGACGCGTACCACTGCGCGATCGGGGCGCCGGCGAAGACCGCGAGGAAGGCACCGGCGAGCATGTAGGGACCGAAGGGGATGCGGGTCTTGCGGCTGGCCCGGCGGGTCAGCATCAGCGCCGCGCCGACGACCCCGCCGAACAGGAACGCCGAGAAGGCGCCGATCGCGACCGAGCTCCAGCCCAGCCAGCCCAGATAGAAGCCGAGCAGCGGGCTGAGCTTGAGGTCGCCGCCGCCCATGCCGCGGGGCAGGGAGGCCAGGATGAAGTAGCCGACGTAGAGCACGGCCGCCGCGAGCAACGCCCGTCCGGCCGCCGACCAGGTGCCCTCGGCGATGACGGCCGGGGCCATCAGGGCCAGGGCCACCGCGTACGAGGGCAGGACGATCTTGTCGGGCAGGCGCATGACGTCGAGGTCGATCGCGGCCAGGGCCACCGAGATCGCCGCCAGGTAGAGATAGGCCGGCAGTTCCCACGAGAGGCCGAACCGGGCCGCCACCGCGACGAACAGGACGGCGGTGCCGGCCTCGACGAGCGGGTAGCGGGCGCTGATCGGAGTCTTGCAATCGGCGCACCGGCCGCGCAGCAGGAGCCAGCTCAGCACGGGGATGTTGTGCCGGTTGCGCACGGGTTCCCCGCAGGCCGGGCAGTGCGACCGCGGGTGCGCCAGCGACTCGTCGCGCGGCACCCGATAGATCACCACGTTGAGGAACGAACCCACCGCCAGGCCCAGCACGGCGACCACGATCAGCAGAACGGCCTGCATACGAGGTCCTCCGTCCCTTGTCCCGCGGTGGCGGAACCGGGCGGCGCCCAGCGGCGCCACCCGGTTCGCGAAGCTCAGCTACAGGTGGCGATGGCGCCGTTGGCGATCGTCTTGACCGAGCCGCCGACCGCGCTGTCGTAGACGTACAGCTTGTTGCTGCCGTTGTCGTTGACGGCGCAGACCTTGTAGGTCGAGACGCTGCCGGAGTTGGTCTGGCCGGCGATGTAGGTCATCTTGGTCTTGTCCGACAGCGTGACCCAGCCGGCCGGCGAGGTGCTGGAGGCCGTGGTCGAGCCGTTGTAGAGGCTGAAGCTGGCCGCGACACCGGTGATCGCCGTGGTCGGGTTCGGGTACGAGTTGCTGTTGTCGGTGTAGAACTGCTCGATCGTGCTCACCGCGCCGCGCACGTCGGACTGCGCCGACTTGTCGGCCGCCCCCTTGCGGTAGTTCAGGTACACCGGCACGGCGATCGCGACCAGCACGCCGATGATGACCACGACCACGAGGAGCTCGATGAGGGTGAAGCCCTCGTCGTCCTTCTTGTTGCGCAGCCGGTTGATGGCTTCCTGCATGGGGGTGCCTCCGTGAATCAGGGATATGGGGACGGGCGGTTGATTCCGGGCGGGGGGCCCGTTCGGCCGGCGGGAGTCCGGCCTGGTCCAGGGCGTCAGTTGCTCTGGATGTTCTGATAAATGGTGAACATCGGTAGGTACAGACAGATCACCATTCCGCCGACCACGGCACCCATGACGAGCACCATGATCGGTTCGATCGAGGCAGTCAGCGACTCGGCGGCGCTGTCGACTTCCCTGTCATAGAAATCGGCAACCTTGTCCAGCATCTGACTGATTTGGCCGCTTTCTTCGCCGACTTCGATCATCTGCGTGACCATGGTCGGAAAGATCGGGTGGTGCCGCAGGGCCGAGGACATGGTCTGGCCGTCACGCACGGCGGCCTGCACGTCCTTCATGGCCATGTTGATGACCTCGTTGCCGGTGGTCTCGCCGACCACGGTCAGCGCCTGCATCACCGGCACGCCCACGTTGAGCAGCAGACCCAGGTTGCGCGAGAAGCGGCTCATGGCGAGCTTGCGGAACAGCGAGCCGAAGACCGGCATGCGTACCTTGATCTTGTCGACCTTGAGCCGGAACTCCTCGCTGGAGCGCTGCCGCCGCTTGTAGAAGACGGACGCACCGATGCCGGCGCCTAGGACCAACGGCCCGATCCAGTACATGTTGTGGCTCGCGTCGACCAGGAACTGGGTGATCGCGGGGAGCTCGCCGCCGAGGTTTTTGAACATGCCCTCGAAGATGGGCACGATGAAGATGAGGACCGCGGCGATCAGCACGAAGGTGAACGACAGCACGATCGCCGGGTAGGTCATCGCGCTCTTGATCTTGCCGCGGAGCTCGGTGTCCTTCTCCAGGCTGTCCGCGATCTGCTCGAGCGCGCGGTCGATCATACCGCCGGTCTCGCCGGCCCGGACCATGGCGATCATCAGGCGCGGGAAGATGCGGTCGTGCTTGGCCATCGAGCCGGAGAGCGAGGCGCCGCCGGCCACATCCGTCCGCAGATCGCCCAGCGCGCGCTTGAGCGGCGGCGAGGTGCTCTGCTCCTCGAGGATCGACAGCGACCGCAGCAGCGACATGCCGGAGGCGGTCATGGTGGCGAACTGGCGGGCGAAGACGGCGAGATCCTTGAGCTTGACCCGGTTGCCCAGCCCCGGAATCTTGATCTCCATGTCGAGACCCTTGCCGGTCTCGACCAGCTCCAGCGGGGTCTCGCCGCGCTGCTTGAGCAGATGCGTGGCCGCGGTCTCGTTGGGCGCCTCGACGGTGCCCTTGGCCCGATGACCGGCGCTGTCGATGCTGCTGTAACGAAAGACCTTGGTGGCCGGCATCAGGTCACATCCGTCCCACGAGTCGCTTGAGCTCTTCCTGCGAGTGGCAGATCTCGAGGGCCGCCTGCAGCGTCACAACCTGCTCGCGCACCTTCTCGGCCAGGTGCTGGTCGAACGCGAGCATGCCGTCGCCCGCGCCCGCCTGCATGAACGACGGGATCTGGTGCGACTTGCCCTCGCGGATCAGGCTGCGGATGGCCGGCGTGGCCGTGAGGATCTCGCAGATCACGGCCCGGCCCTTGTTGTCCGCGCGCGGCGCCAGGGCCTGGGTGATCACGCCCTGCAGCGAGGCGGCCAGCTGGGCCCGGATCTGCAGCTGCTGGTGCGGCGGGAAGATGTCGATGACGCGGTCGATCGTCTGGGTGGCGCTCTGCGTGTGCAGCGTCGCCAGCACCAGGTGGCCGGTCTCGGCGGCGGTCAGCGCGGTCGCCGTGGTCTCCAGGTCGCGCAGCTCGCCGACCAGGATGATGTCGGGGTCCTGCCGCAGCGCGTGCTTGAGCGCGCTGGCGAAGTCCTCGGTGTCGGTGCCGACCTCGCGCTGGTTGACCACGCTGCGCTTGTGCGGGTGGAGGAACTCGATCGGGTCCTCGATCGTGATGATGTGGTCGGCCCGGCTGCGGTTGGCCAGGTCGAGGATCGAGGCCAGGGTCGTGGTCTTGCCGGAACCGGTCGGGCCGGTCACCAGCACCAGGCCGCGGGGCAGGTGGGCGAAGCGGGCCACCGAGTCGGGCATGCCGAGCTCGTCCAGCGGCTTGATCTCGTGGGGGATGGCCCGGAAGACCGCGCCGCACGAGTTGCGCTGGACGTAGAGGTTGCCGCGGAACCGGGAGACGCCGACGATGCTGTGCGCGAAGTCGAGCTCCTGGGTGTCCTGGAACGTCTGCCACTGCTCACCGGAGACGGCCGCCCGGGCCAGCAGCGCGGTGTCGGCCGAGTTGAGGTTGCCGTAGCCCGGGATGGGCCGCAGGCCGCCGTTGACCCGGATCATCGGCGGCGTGCCGACGGTCAGGTGCAGGTCGGAGCCCTTCGCCTCGACCAGGGTGACGAGCATCTGGTTGAGCACGGCCAGGTCGCCCGCGGCGGGAGCGGCCGGCGGGGCCGCGGTCGCCTGCTGGGGGACCATCTGGTCGGTCTGATACATCGTCACCGGCAATCTGCTCGTCGGTTATGGATCGCCTTTTAAATTCGGCACCGGCGCGACCCTGTTTAGGGCCTCTTCCCGCGTTTTCGAGCGGTCTTTTCCCGTACGCAGTAACGTCGCTAGATCGCGACGCGCGAGACCTCGCGTACGGAGGTCAGCCCGCCCGACGCCTTGGCCAGCCCGTCCGCCCGCAGGTCGTACATGCCCTGGTAGACCGCCACCTCGCGGATCTCGCCGGCCGAGGCCCGCCGGATGGTCAGCGCCTCGATCTCGGGCGAGATCGGCATCACCTCGTGCAGCGCGATCCGGCCCCGATAACCCGTGTTGGCGCAGTTGCGGCAGCCCACCGGCCGATAGAGCGCCTCGGGCACGGCCAGGTCCTCGAACGGCCAGCGCGCGCCGACCAGCTCCTCCTCGGTGGGCACGTACGCCTCCTTGCACCAGTCGCAGAGGCGCCGGGACAGCCGCTGGGCCAGCACGCAGTCGAGCGACGAGCCGACGAGGAACGGCTCGATGCCCATCTCGGTGAGCCGGGTGACCGCGCCCGGGGCGTCGTTCGTGTGCAGCGTGGAGAGCACGAGGTGACCGGTCAGCGACGCCTCGACGGCGATCTGCGCGGTGTTGCCGTCGCGGATCTCACCGATCAGCACGACGTCGGGGTCGGAGCGCAGGATGGCCGGCAGCACCGCCGCGAACGTCAGGCCGGCCTTCGCGTTGACCTGCACCTGGTTGACGCCGCGAAGCCGATACTCGACCGGGTCCTCGACGGTGATCACGTTGACCTCGGGCTTGCTGATCTTGCCCAGGGTGGCGTAGAGGGTGGTCGATTTGCCGGAGCCGGTCGGGCCGGTCACCAGCAGCATGCCGTGCGGCTTGCTGAACGACGCCGAGAAGCGGTCGAGGTTGTGCTGGGAAAACCCGAGCTTGTTCACGTCGAGGTCGATGCCGCCGGTGTCGAGCACGCGGAGCACCAGCTTCTCGCCCCACACCGTGGGCAGCGTTGCGGTGCGCAGGTCGACCGTGCGGTCGCGGATGAGCGCGGTGATGCGGCCGTTCTGCGGCACCCGCTTCTCGGTGATGTCGACACCCGACATGATCTTGATGCGGGACGTGAGGGCGGCCATGACGCCCTTCGGCACCAGGTCGACCTCGTGCAGCACGCCGTCGATGCGGTAGCGCACCCGCATGTCGTCCTCGGTCGGCTCGAGGTGCAGGTCGGAGGCGCGGTTCATGACGGCCTGCTCGATCAGGTTGTTGACGTAGCGCACGATCGGCGCGTCGTCGGCGCTATTGGCCTGGGCGGCCATCCCGCTCTGGGCCTCGGCCTCGGCGTCGACCATCTCGCCGAGGTCGCTCGACTCGCGCTGGAGCTTCTCGATGATCCGGCGGACCTCGCTGCGGGCGACCACCACCGGCCGTACGGTCATGCCGGTGGCGGCCCGCACGTCGTCGAGCGCGACCACGTCGCCGGGGTCGGTGACGCCGACGACGATCTCGCCGTCGGCCATCGAGATGCCGAGCACGCGGTGCCGCAGCACGACCGAGAGCGGGATCTTCTTGAGCGCGGCCGGGTCGGGCGTGAAGCTGACCAGGTCGACCGTGTTGATGCCGAACGCGAGGGCGGCCGCCTGGGTCAGCTGCTCCTCGGTGACGACCTGATCGTTGATCAGGACCGCGCGCACGGACCGGCCGCTGCGCTGCGCTTCCCCCGCGGCCGCGTCGACGGCTTGCGGATCGATCCCGATCTGCTTGAGCGCGTCCAGCAGCGGGCGGAAGGTCTGGTCCATGACATCCTTGGTCTAGGCAAACCAGTGCTTACCTATGCCTATCGGGTGTCTGGGGCGAAATCTGAGATTCGAGAGGTTATGACGTGGCCGACACGGGCTGCCGGAAGGTCCGCCGATACGCCGTCGGCGCCACCCCGATGGCCGCCTGCAGGTGCTGCCGCAGCGCCGTCGCGCTGCCCAGGCCCGAGCGCCGGGCCACCGTCTCCACCCCCAGATCGGTCGACTCGAGCAGGACCTGAGCGTGGGCGATGCGCTGCCGCAGAATCCACTGCCGCGGGCTCGTGCCGGTCTCCTCGCGGAAGCGCCGGGTGAAGGTGCGCACGCTCATCCGGGCGTGTTCGGCCATCTCCTCCAGGCCCACCGGCTCGGCCAGCCGGTCGAGCGCCCAGGCCCGGGTGGGCGCGGTGCCGGTGCCGTCGGAGTGCGGGACCGGGCGCTCGATGAACTGCGCCTGCCCGCCGTCGCGCCAGGGCGGCAGCACGCAGCGCCGGGCCGCGCGGTTGGCCACCTCGGCCCCGTGATCGTTGCGCACGATGTGCAGGCAGAGGTCGGCCCCGGCGCCCACCCCGGCCGAGGTGAGCACGTCGCCGTCATCGACGAAGAGCACGTCGAGGTTCCACTTGACCTGCGGATAGAGCCGGCCGATGCGGGCGCCCCAGAGCCAGTGGGTGGCGGCCGGGCGACCGTCGAGCAGGCCCGCCGCGGCCAGCACGGAGGCGCCCGTGCAGATCGAGACGATGCGCGCCCCGCGAGCCGCCGCCTTGCGCAGAGCTTCCCGTACGTCGTCCCGCAGCGTCCCGTCGGTCACGGTGCTCCCGGCGTCCACTCCCGGCACGACCACCGTGTCGGCCTGCTCGAGGGCGCTCAGGTCGTGATCGGGGACGATCGTGAACCCGGCCGTGCTGCGTACCGGGCCGGTGCCGCAGACCAGAATGCGGTAGAGCTTCGTCTTGTCGGCGCGCCGGGCCGCGTTGAACACCTGCGTGGCCGTGCCGAGGTCGAACGCCACCACGCCCTCCAGCGGCAGGACGGCGATCGTGTGCTGATCGGACATGGCCCGATTCTTGCGCATGATGGCCTCCCGGCCACTCGTCTTACCGGCCCGTGATTCGCAGAATCTGTACGTGACCAAGTTCCGCATCCATCCCGCCTGGCTCGTGGCCGTCGTGGCGTTCGTCGCGCTGGTCGGCGCGGCCGGGTTCCGGGCCACCCCGTCCGTCATGATCCGGCCGCTGCACGACGAGTTCGGCTGGTCGCTCGGCACGATCTCGGCCGCCGTCTCGGTCAACCTGCTGCTCTACGGCCTGACCGCGCCGTTCGCGGCGGCCCTGATGGAGCGGTTCGGCATCCGCCGGGTCATCATGGCCGCCCTGCTGCTCGTGGCGGCGGGCTCCGGCCTGACCGTGTTCATGCAGTCGAGCTGGCAGCTGATCCTGCTCTGGGGCGTGCTCGTCGGCCTGGGCACCGGCTCGATGGCCCTGGGCTTCGTGGCCACGATCACCGGCCGCTGGTTCGTCAAGCACCGCGGCCTGGTCACCGGCGTGCTGACCGCGGGCGGCGCGGCCGGCAACCTGGTCTTCCTGCCGGTGCTGGCCACGCTCACGCAGAACTCGGGCTGGCGGACCGCGGCGCTGACCGTCACCGGCGCCGCCCTGCTCGTCGTCCCGCTGGTCTGGTGGCGGCTGCGCGACCACCCGGCCGAGCTGGGGCTGGGCGCGTACGGCGGCGAATACTCCGAGCCGAAGCCGATCGCGCCCGCCGGGGCCGCCCGCACCGCGCTGCGGGCCCTGCGCGACGCCGCCCGGACCCGCCCGTTCTGGCTGCTGGCGGGCGGGTTCGCGATCTGCGGGGCGACCACCAACGGGCTGGTCGGCACGCACTTCATCCCGGCCGCGCACGACCACGGCATGGCCGAGACCACCGCCGCCTCGCTGCTGGCGCTGGTCGGCGTGTTCGACATCGTGGGCACGATCGCCTCGGGCTGGCTGACCGACCGGGTCGACAGCCGGATCCTGCTCGGCGCCTACTACTTCCTGCGCGGGCTCTCGCTGCTGATCCTGCCGTCGCTGTTCGCCGCGGCCGCGCACCCCAGCATGCTGGTGTTCATCCTCTTCTACGGCCTCGACTGGGTGGCCACCGTGCCGCCCACGGTCACGCTGTGCCGGGAGTACTTCGGCGAGCAAGGCGCGGTCGTCTTCGGCTGGGTCTTCGCCTCGCACCAGATCGGCGCGGCGGCCGCCGCCACCGCGGCCGGGCTGGTCCGCGATCAGCTGGGGGCGTACACGTGGGCCTGGTACGGCGCCGGGGCCCTGGCCGTCCTGGCCAGCCTGCTGAGCCTGATGCTCTTCGCGGGCAAGCGGCTCCGGCCGATCGCGCCCGGCATCGGACTGGCCGCCGCCAAGGCCTAGGACAGCTCGACGACCTCGAGCAGGCCGCTCAGCACCAGGATCTGCTTGACCGGGGGCGTCGCGCCGGTCAGCCGGAACCGGATGCCGGCGTCACGGGCGCGCTGGAACCCGAAGATCAGCGCGCCCAGGCCGGTGGAGTCGATGAAGACCAGGCCGGCCAGGTCGACCACGATCTCGCGGGGACGGGTGGCCAGCGCGTCGGACAGCGCGGAGCGCACCTGGTCGACGGTGAGCACGTCGACCTCGCCCCGCAGCGCGACGGTCGCGGTCTCGCCGTTGTTGTTCAGGCTCGTCACGAACTCGTCGGGCAAGGCCGTCCTTCTTCCACTGTGGCGATGGTTCCACGTACGGTAATCGGCATCATCAAACACGTGAGGAGCGTGGCGTGCCGGTCCTGGGCGGTCTGCCGCCGCGCAACACTCGATTCGTCGGGCGGGAAGACCTGCTCGCCCAGCTCCGTGACCGGCTGAGCACCGGCCCGGTCGTGCTGCTGCCCGGCGAGGAGCACCCGCTCGGCGGCACGGGACGTACCCAGCTGGCGGCCGAATACGCGTACCGCTATGCGGAGACCTACGAGCTGGTCTGGTGGATCCCGGCCGAGCAGGCCGCGGGCACCCGGGCCGCGCTGATCGGGCTGGCCCACCGGCTCGGGCTGCCGGAGTCGGGCGACATCAACCGCACCCTCTCGGCCGTGCGCGACACGCTGAGCCGCGGCGAGCCGTTCCGCAACTGGCTGGTCGTCTTCGAGGACGCCAACCGCCCCGAGGACATCAAGCAGTATCTGCCCAGCGGGGCCGGCCACGTGCTGGTGACCAGCCGCAACCCGCGCTGGTCGGCGGAGGTGGCCCAGGCCGTGCCGGTCGGCGTCTTCGACCGCGCCGACAGCGTCGACCTGCTGCGCCGCCGCGCCCCCGAGCTGACCGTGGACGACGCCGGTCGCCTGGCCGAGCGGCTGGGCGACGTGCCGATGGCCCTCGAGCTGGCCGCCGCCGTCCGGGCCGCCACCGGGCGCACGATCGACGACTACCTGGCCCGCTACGACACGCGCGCCGCCGAGCTCGCCTTCCCCACCCCCGTACGGGTGGCTTGGGGGTTGGCCGCCGACGAGCTCAAGGAGGTCTCGCCGGCCGCGTTCGAGCTGCTGGAGCTGTGTGCCTTCCTGAGCAGTGCGCCGGTCTCGTGGCGACTGCTCTGGGGTGCGCGCACGCTGCCGCTGCCACCCGAGCTGGCCGGCACAGTGCGCGTCGAACGGCGGCTCAAGGCGGCGCTGCGCCTGATCGGCCGGTACGGGCTGGCCGAGCTCGACCCGCCCGGCGAGCACCTGCTCGTGCACCCGCTGGTGCGCGGCATGCTGGGCCAGGAGCTCAGCTCGGAGCGGCACGCCGCCCTGATGGGCACGGTCCGGGCCACCCTGGCCGCGGCCGACCCCGGCGACCCGGACGACCCGGCAACCCGCTCGCGCTACGCCGAGCTGACCCCGCATCTGATCCACTCCGATGTGCTGGGCGCGGGCGCCGAGGAGATCCGCCAGCTGGTCATCAACTGCGTGCGCTATCACTTCGCCCGCGGCGACTACGACTCCAGCCGCGACCTGGCCGGGGCGGCCGTCACCCGCTGGCGCGAGCTGCTCGGCGAGACCGACCCGCAGACCCTGCTGGCCTCGTTCCACCTGGGCAACGCGCTGCGGGCGGTCGGCCGCACGGGCGAGGCCCGGGCGCTCAACGCGCAGACCCTGCGGGCCCAGCGCGAGGCGCTCGGCGGCGACGACGAGACGACCCTGGCCACGGCCAACAGCGTGGGCGCCGACCTGCGCATCCGCGGGCACTTCGGCCAGGCCCGGCAGCTCGACGCCGACAACCTGGTGCGCTATCGCCGGTTGTTCGGCGAGAGCTTCCCGACCGCGCTGCGCTGCGCCAACAACCTCGCCGCGGACCTGCGCCTGCTCGGCGACTTCCGGGGCGCCCGCACCCTCGACGAGCAGACCCTGCGGCACCGCCAGGCGATCTTCGCCGACGGGCATCCGGAGATCCTGTCGTCGCGGGCCGAGCTGGCCTTCGACCTGTTCGGACTGGGCGACTACGCGGCCGCGGCCGAGCTGGCCGTCGTGCGGCCGGGCACGGTCGGCGAGGACCACCCGTTCGCGCTGTGGGCGGCCCGGTTCGCCGCGATGGCGACCCGGCGCCGAGGGCAGCCCTCCGCGGTGCCGCTGGCCGAGTCGGTGGTCGAGCTGACCCGGCGCCGCCTCGGCGACCTGCACGTCGAGACGCTGGCCGCGGTCGTCTCGCTGGCCAACGCCGTACGGGAGGCCGAGGATTTCGACCGGGCTCATGAGCTGCTCGAACGCGCGGTGATCCGCTATCACTCGGTGCTCGGCGACGACCACCCGTTCACGCTGGCCGCCTCGGCCGCGCTGGCCGGCGTGGTGCGGGCGACCGGTCGGTTCGCCGAGGCCCGGCACATCGACGAGGAGGCGCTGAGCGGCCTGCGGCGCAGCGTCGGCCCCGACCACCCGTTCACGATGAGCTGCGCCAACGGCTACGCGAGCGACCTGTTCGGCTTGGGCGAGCGGCAGGAGGGGCAGCAGCTGGCCGGCGACACGTGGCAGCGGTCCCGCCTGATCCGCGGCCCCGAGCACCCCGACACGCTGGCCTGCGCCTGGAACGCGGTGCTGGCCGGCGGCGACGACGAGGCCCGCCATCAGGTGGCGGCGGCGCTCACGAAGGCGTACGGGGAAGGACACCCCGTGCTGGCGCGAGTGGCCCTGGGCGATCGGCTCGAGACCGATCTGGACCTACCGCCGCTGTAGCACGATCGTGGTCTGGCGGCTGAGCAGACCGGTCAGTTCGGCCGCGGGCATCGGCTTGGCGAAGTGATAGCCCTGGGCCTGGGTGCAGGCGAGCTCGCGCAGCATGGCCGCCTGCGCCTCGTCCTCGACACCCTCGGCGACCGGCGACAGGTTGAACGTGCGGGCGATGTGCAGCACCGCCTCGGCCACCGAGCCGTTCGCGGTCGACTCCTGCATGGCCTGCACGAACGACTTGTCGATCTTCACCACGTCGACCGGCAGCGCGCCCAGGTGGCTCAGCGATGAGAAGCCGGTGCCGAAGTCGTCGAGCGCGATCCGGACGCCCAGGCTCTTGAGCGAGTCGAGCACGCGGGCCGACTCGGTCAGGTCGGTCAGCGCGGCCGACTCGGTCAGCTCGAGCACGAGCAGGTCGGCCGGCATGCCGGTGTCGGTCAGCACCGTACGGATCTCGTCGGTCAGCTCGGGGCTGGCCAGCTGGGTGGCCGACAGGTTGACGTTGAGCTTGAAGCCGGGGTGCTCGCGCTGCCACTGGACCGCCTGCACGCACGCCTCGCGCAGCACCCACAGGCCGAGGTTGTGCATGAGGCCGAGCGACTCGGTCAGGTCGATGAAGTCGCCCGGGGCGAGCAGGCCGCGGATCGGGTGCCGCCAGCGCACCAGCGCCTCGACCCCCACCGTGTGCTCGCCGTCGAGGTCGACGATCGGCTGGTAGTGCACCTCGAACTGGCATTCGGCGAGCGCCCGGCGCAGGTCGCTCTCGTCCCGGCGGCGCTGGGCGACCTCGGCGAAGCGGGCCGGGTCGAACCGGCGCACGACACCCTTGCCGTCGTCCTTGGCGTGATACAGCGCCTCGTCGGCCTCGCGCAGCAGCGAGTCCACATCGCGCTCGGCGCCGCGGGCGATCGAGATGCCGGCGCTGGCCCGCGCGGTCAGCACGAGATCGTCGACGGCGACCGGCTGCTGCAGGTCGCGCAGGATCCGGGTGGCCACCGTGTCGGCGGTCTGGTCGTCGGCCAGGCGGGGCAGCAGCACCACGAACTCGTCGCCGCCGAGCCGGGAGACCGTGTCGTTGGCCCGCACGTTCGCGTTCAGCCGCTCGGCCGTGATTTTCAGCAGCTCGTCGCCGGCCGCGTGCCCGTACGTGTCGTTGATGCCCTTGAAGCCGTCGAGGTCGAACAGGATCACCGCGGTCGAGGTCTCGTCGGCGTCGTCGAGCGCGTCCTTGGCGTGATCCATGAACATCGCGCGGTTGCCGAGCCCGGTCAGGGGGTCGCGGAAGGCCTGCCGGGCCAGGATCGCGCGCTGCCGGGTGAGGTCGCGCATCAGGCCCTCGTTGGTGTGCGAGCCGAGGAACTGGCGGACGAGGATGATGCCGGTGACGATCAGGATCAGCCAGATCAGCTCGGGGCCGGTGTCGCCCAGCTGGGTGCGCACACCCGCCATCACCACGGCCGCGGAGACCGGGGCGTACTGCGCGAGCGGCCAGCGCTCGGTCGCCTTGGCCACGGCCGCGCCGATCGCCACGACCACGGCGATCCCCAGCGACCAGGCCCACAGGCCGGCGTCCTGCCGCTCGAGGGGCTCGATCAGCATGGGCCAGGCGAGCGCCATGAGCGACGCGAAGATCATGGCGATGTCGACGCCGCGTCGCACACGGTCCAGAGTCTTGCCGTAACGCCCCATGAAGCACCTCCGACGCGTTTGATCGGTCAGTGCTTGGTGCACATGAGGGGAACAGCGCATTCATTCGTGTTCGGGTGGCGGGCGGGGCGGTCGGATGGTTTTGCGGGACGGGGTATGTGTTGCGTCACGGTTACGGTGGTCGTCAGGTCGGGTGACCGGCCCAGTGGGGGCGACGGGGTGTCCGGCGGGCCCGGCGCCGACCGTGATCTCATAGAGCGCCGACAGCACAAAATTCCGGCAACGGAGGACGAAGTAGTGCCGAGTGGAAATCTCGAAGATCGACTCGCGTCGTTGAGCGCGTCCGCGACCGACGAGGACGGCGTGGTCACGGTGACCGTCGGCCGCGGCGGGGTGGTGACCGGCCTGCGGCTCGACGACAGCGTGCAGCGGCTGAGCGGGTCGACGCTCTCGACCGAGATCCTGCGGACCATGCGCCGGGCCCAGGCCGCGCTGGCCGAGCAGGTCGCGGGCGTCGTCGACCCGGCCACCGAGGACGGGAAGGCCCTGCTCGACAGCTACACCGAGCTGAGCCTCAGCGAGTTCAGTCTGAATGATGTGGACGAGCCGCCGTCGCCGGTCATGCCGGCCGCGCCGCCGTTCCCGTCGTTCCAGAACACGCCGACCCTGCCGCACCAGGCGCCCGGCAACGGGTTCGAGAGCGGACGTGACAGCCGTGCCCGGTGACCTGCCCTCACTCCCGCGCCGCGGGCCCGCCCCCGCGGTCGACCGCATGTCGAACGCCGAGCTGGCCCGCATGGTCGAGGCCGAGCATCCGTACCGGGGGAAGGCGCTCTTCGAGCTGTCCGACCGGATAGCCATCGACAACGACGCGGCGACCAAGGTGGCGATGCTGACCCGGCTGACCTCGCTGCGGCGGGCGCGGCTGTTCGACCGGGTCTCGCTGGCCTGGTCGGGGATCATCGCGCTGCTGGCGGCCGAGACGGAGCACTCGCGCGAGGTCGCCTACGAGGCGTTCGGGGCGCTCGACGTCGAGGAGCAGCGCGACATGCTGGACTATCTCGAGGTGACCACGATCGAGGAGGCCCACCCGCGGATCGCGTGACGGGCCCCCGCCGGCGGTCAGTCCTCGGTGCGGACGTCCTTCCAGAAGGCGACGCGATCGCGCACCACCCCGGCGTCCGGCTTCGGCTCGGGATAGAACCAGACGGCGTCGGTGGTGGTGTGTCCGTTCGAGGTCAGCGTGTAATACGAGGCCTTGCCCTTCCAGGGGCAGATCGTGTGGGTGTCGGAGGGGGCCAGCACGTCCTCCCGCAGCGACTCGCGCGGGAAGTAGAGCCTTCCCTCGACAACCACGGTGTCGTCGCTCTCGGCGATCACTTCGTCGTTCCAGATGGCCTTCGGCATAGTCCGAACGTAGCGCGCGAAAAGCCGGTCGTCCGATATGCGAGGGTTAATCGCTATCGGGAGTGAAAGTTGCGACTCGTCCCCACATTGCCGACGCGATGTAAGAAGATCTAGAGTCAACCGCAACCCTCCGACCCCCCAGGGAGAGCGGCCCGGTGAACGGTCTGAGCACCCTACCCACCACCGCTGAGCAGGCAAGGCACGCTTTGCTGCTGCTCGGCGCGCCCGCCCCGCCCCGCTTGGTGGCCGACGTGCACGCCGCCTTGTTCGACGGTGACCTCTCGGTGCCGGCGCTGGCGGGCCTGCTGCGCGACCGGTCGAGCGGCCTCTGCGCGGCGTTGGATCAAGACCTTTCCCCCGTACGCGGGCTGATCGCGCTCGGTGACTGGGCGCTCGAACGCCGGATCGTCACCCCGGCCGTCCGCCGCGCCGACGCGCTGGCCATGGTGATCCGGGTGGCCGGGTTCGTGGCGATGCGGCCCGGCGCCGGTCTGGCCGCCCATCGGCTGCTGCGCTCGCTGGCCGAGACCGTGCCGCACGGGGTCGAGGCGGCCGACCTGGCCGAGGCCGCCGCGGCTGCGCTCGCCGCGCCGGAACTGGTCGGCGCGCTCGCCGCCGAGGAGCCGGTGCGCGCCGCCGCGGTCGCGCGGGCCTCGGCGCTTCCGCTCGCCCAACAGCTCTACGGCCTGCCGCAGGTGCCCCACCAGCGCGGCTCCGGCCCCGCATGAACAGGATCGATCGGCTGCGGGGCACGGCGGCGGGCAAGCGGCACAACGCCCGTACGGTGGCCGCGCTGACCGGCAACCCCGGGTGCACGCGCCGGGCCGTGCTGGACGCCGCGGGCGTCGACAAGGTCAAGCTGGCCGAGCGGATCGGGTTCCCGGGCAGCTTCGGGCAGTCCCGGTTCGCGCTGGCCCGCGGCAACGCGTTCGAGGCGATGCTCAAGGCGGACGACTGCGCGCTGCTGAGGTCGACCCTCGGGGCGTACGTGGGAAGTTATGAAGATCTTGGAGTCGACGAGGACGGGACGCTGGCGGCGCGCCACGCTCGCACCCGGGCGCTGCTGCGGGGCGCGGCGGAGGGGCTGATCGACCACCCGTTGCTGACGCTCGACGTGGCCGGGCAGACGGTGTTCCTCGAACCCGACCTGATCACCCACCGGACCGGCGCGCAACTGCAGGTCGTCGAGATCAAGTCGTTCGCGATCATCGACGGGCAGGCCGACGGCACCGCGGTCTCGGCCGCCGCCGTGCAGGCCGCCGTCTATGTGCTGGCCCTCCGTCAACTGCTCGGGGACGACGCGGTCAGCCATGAGGTCGTGCTCGTCTGCCCCGAGAATTTCTCGCTGCAGCCCGTGGCAGTCGTGCTCGACGTGCGCAAACAGCTGTCGACCCTGCGGCGGCAGCTGTCGCGGCTCGCCTCCGTTGCCGATCTTGTGGAGGCGCTGCCCTCGTCGCTCTCCTTCGACGTCGAGCTGCCCGCTCCCGACCTGGTGTCCGCGCTGTCCTCGGTCGATGCCCGATATGCGCCGGAGTGCCTTTCTTCCTGCGAACTTTCGGTATATTGCCGCCACGAGTCGGACGGTGACACCGCCGCTCTGGGCCGCCCGGTCCGGGACGCGCTGGGCGGGGTCGAGACGATCGGCGAGGTGCTCGCGCTGGCCTCGGGGGTCGCGACGCCGACGCCCGAGCAGGCCGAGGCCGCGGCCCTGCTGCGCGCCGCCCGCAGGCTGCGGGACGAGGCCCTGTCTCGCCCGGCCGGCTCTTGAGTACCCTCGTCGCCCTGGCTCGGGCCGAGGCTTTTGCGGCCGGGCGGGCGCAGCGCATCGCCACCGTTCGCCACCTGCACATTCACGACCGGCCGCTGGTGCTGATCCCGCTGGCGATGGCGGGCGAGGCCAACGCGCCGCTGGCCGTGCTGCTCGGCACCGACGCCGCGGCGCCGCGACTGCTCGTGGTGAGCCAGCCCCGCAACCGGGACGAGCGGTTCACCTTCACCGCCGAGCTGGCCGCCGCCGTCGTGCCCTACCTGGCGTCGTTCGGGGCGGGCGGCACCGAGGCCGTGCCCGTCGACCGGGGCCGCGACGTGCGCTACCGCTACGTCGACGCGCCGCAGGTGTGGGTGCCCAACCCCGGCGGCGCCGACTTCCTGCGGTTGCTCGGCCGGTCCACCCGCTTCCGCCGTACGGACGGCGACCACCCTGTACCGCCCGCGGTGCCGCTGCTGGGACAGTGGCTGACGTTCCTCGCCGCGTCGGCCGAGGTGCCGGGCTCGGCGTTGCTGCCTAATGCCGTACAGGCGCTGGGGTTGCACTGGGCCACCGGGCAGAGCGCGGCCGAGGACGCGCACCTCGGATCGCTCTTCGCCTGGATCACGTCGGGCGCCGAGGCCGCGCGGGCCGCCGAGCAGGGCCCCGTCGCCGGGCCGGCCACCGACCCCGAGTTCGACAACAAGGTGCTGGCACCGCTGATCGCCGAGTCGTCACCCGCCCTGGTGGACGCGCTGCGTGACCTGCTCATGCCGACCTGGAACCGCATGTGGGAGTCGATCGCCCTGCTCCGCACCCTGCCGGAGGGCGCGCGGGTGCAGTCGCGGTGGGACAGCGACCGCGACGTGTATTCGGCCTTCGTCACCCACCTCGAGGAGGACGGCACCCCGCAGCCCCGGCGCGACGGCGCGGTGGCCGCGGCCGCCCGGCTGCAAAGGCTGGAGAACGCGGCGGCCCGCTACGCCGTGCAACGGGCCTTCGACGACCCCCTGGTCATGGCCGAACACCGGCTCAGCGGGGCGGCTTTTGGCGGGGTGGTGACGCTGGCCAAGGCCGACCGCATCGACGACAGCGGCAAACGACCGGTGCTGCGCCCCCGCATCATGGTCGCGACGACCGAGCCCGTACGGGTGGAGGCCGGCGCCGCCCTCACCTCACCGGCACGCCCGTCCCAGAAAGCCAAGGTCATCTCGGTGACCCCGACCGCCGGTGGCTCCGACGTGCTGCTCGAGCTCTCGGGCGGGATGGGCCGCAAACTGGTCGCCGAGCCCGGCAGCGTCCCCGCGGTCGGCGAACACCTGCTGCTGACCACGCTGAGCGAGGCCTACCGCCCCGGCGCGGCCTTCCCCGACCCGGCCGACACCCCCTGGACCCACGGCGGCCCGCCTACGGCTCCTGCTTCTCTTTCTGACTGAGGTGCTCCTCGATCTCGGCTGTCATCCGCGCGAACTCGGCCGGCAGGTCGACGTCGTAGCGCTGGGCCAGCACCAGCACCGACCACAGACAGTCGGCCAGCTCGTGCCCCAGCCATTTCCGCGCCTCCGGGATGTCACGCCGCCCCTCGACGGCCATGACCAGCTTGGCCAGGTCACCGACATCCCCGACGAACCCCATCATGAAGTCGCTCGGACTCCACTCACCCCGCCCCGCCGCCACGTTGTGCCGGTCGTAGAGCGCAGCCGTCTCGAGGGCGCGTGCCCGCAGCTCAGAAAGCTCCATTGAGTTCATCCGTCCACAGCTCGGAACTGACATCGTTGCCCCACAGAATGCCCTGCCCCCGCCCCGCGGCGATGGTGGCGACCGTACGGACGAACGACAGGCTCAGGGCCGCCCAGTCACGGTTGCGATCCTGCTCGGCCATTGCCGCGAACGTCGGCTCGTAGCGGGGCAGGTCGAGGCGGTCCAGCCGCTCGGCCAGCTCACGGGTCTCGGGAACGGTCAGCCACCCGAGAATGCCCGAGCTGATCTCCCATTGAAAGCCGACCACCAGCCCGCGGCTGCCCAGAGCGGTCAGCAGCCCGTCGGTCACCGGCCGGTAGAAATCAGGCGCCACCGTACGCCCCACGAACTGCGACGACCCCAGGCAGCGCGTCGACACCAGGGCCTCGTGCAGCGCGTTGAACGTCTGCGAACCGGCCCCGAAGAAACACCCGTCCCCGTGCGGGCATGGCATGAGGGTGCGGTGCATCAATTTCGCGGGCGGCTCACCGAGATAGCGCAGGTCGTCCCCGAGCCAGTCGGCATGGCCCGCCAAATCGAAGGGCCGTTCTTGCAGCTCCTCAACCATGCGCGGCCACTGCACGTCAAAGCCCCACTGATCCATGGGCCGGGCGGCGCGGAAGAGGTCTTCGAGCCAGGCCGGGGTGGGGTCGCCGCGCAGGATGCCGGTCAGGACGGGGACTATCTCTTGGCGGTAGCGCTCGTAGTCGAACACGAAAACCTCGGCATCCGCCCCCACAGCCACCCCGTCAGTCGCCACTCACCGTGTCTTGCGGGCTCGTGCTGTGGGCCCGTTGTCACTAGATCGGCCCCCTGCGGACCCCCCGCCACATGGGCCCGCCCTCCACCGGGGGTCCCCCGCCACCAGCCATTTTATCGAGATTGGGCGATCTTCGGGACCGCATTTGGGCCGCGTTGTGGATAACTCTCGATTGTGGATAACTTGCCGTCGGTCAGCGCGGGGATCACCAGGGGAAAGCCGGGATGGTTGGTGCGGTCGGGCCGGCGTCCTGCTCGGAACTTGGCATAGCGCGGCCGGGTTGGGAGTTGGCATTGCGCGGCCAGATTTGGGGCGACTTCGGGCGCGGCGAGAGCGGTGGATGGCTCATGGCCGCGGAGACGCGGCCCGGCTTGGTCGCTGTTGGCGTTGCCGGGCTGGGGTAGCGGTGGCGCGGTCGGGCTGGGGTGACGGTGACGGTGGCGCGGTCGGGCGGGGCACGGCGGTGTGGCGGGGCTAGGTGACGGTCGCGCGGTCGGGCGGGGCTACGGCGGTATGGCGGGGCTAAATGACGGTGGCGCGGCTGGGCGGGGGCTAAGGCGGTGCGTCCGGGCTGGGGTAATCGTGGGGCGGCTGGGCGGGGGCTACGGCGGTGTGGCTGGGCGGGGGGCTAAGGCGGTGCGGCCGGGCTGGGGTAACGGTGGCGCGGCTGGGCGGGGGCTACGGCGGTGTGGCCGCGCGGGGGCTACGGCGATGCGGCCGGGCTGGGGGCAACGGCGATGCGGCTGGGCTGAGGTGTCAGTGGCGCGGTCGGGCTCCGGTAACGGCGGTGCGGCCGGGCTGGGGCGACGGCGGTGCGGCCGGGCTGGGTGGGGGCGAGTGCCGGTGGCGCGGCCTGGCGGCGGTAAAGCGGCCGAGTCGGGGCCTGGGGCGGTGGGTTTGTGGGGCGCGCTTTGAGGGCGGCTTCCCGGGATGGGGAGGAGGTCGCGTTGGGGTCGGGCCCGCCCGGAAGCGGCGTGCGGAGGGTGACCCTGCGATCAGCGTGGCGTTGCGGCGCGAGCGCGTCGGGGAACTCGTACGTTTTCTTCTTCAGTGCAAGCCGACGATGAGGAGTGCGATGTCGTCGGCTCGGCGGGGGGCCGATGCGATCAGGCGGTCGCACAGTTCGTCGGGTGGGAGGGCGGCGTTGCCGCGCAGGACGGTGCGGATGCGGGCGATGCCGTCGTCGATCAGGTGGGCCGGGTGTTCGACCAGGCCGTCGGTGTAGAGGAGCAGTGTGCTGCCTCGGGTTGCCCGGCGGTGGTGGGTGGTGCGCTGGTCGCGGGGGATCAGGCCGAGCAGGGGTTCGGGGGATTCCCACCAGATCTCGACCTCGCCGTCGGGGCGGAGCAGGACGGGTGGGGGGTGGCCGGCGTTCGCGAACGAGATCAGGTAGTCGTCGTCGGCGCGGCGCAGGCGGGCCAGGACGGCGGTGGCGGCGGCGGGCACGTGCAGGCCGTGCAGGGCGCGGTCGAGTTGGGCCAGCAGGGGGCCGGGGTCGTCGTCGCGGCCGTAGGCGTCGCCGCGGACCAGGTTGCGGACCTGGCCCATCGTCGCGGCGGCCTCGATGTCGTGGCCGGAGACGTCGCCGACGGTGAGGATCAGGCTGCCGTCGGGCTGGGCGAACGCGTCGTACCAGTCGCCGCCGACCGACGCGCCGTCCTGGGCCGGGAGGTAGCGGCCGTGCAGGTCGACATCGTCCATCTCGGGCAACTCGGGCAGCATGCTGTGCTGGAGGACCTCGGCGACGTGGCGCTGGCGGTCGAACACCCGCGTGTTGTCGACGGCCATGCCGGCGCGGCGGCCCACCTCGGCCGCCGTGGTCTCCTCGGCGTTGCCGAACGGGGGCCGGTCGGGGCCGTTGACCAGCAGCACCGCGCCCAGCACGCGATAGGTGACCGGCGAGGTGATCGGGACGACCAGGCAGGACGCGCAGCCCAGCCGGTCGGCCACCGCGGCGGTCAGGCGGTCGCGCAGCTGGGTGACGTCGGCCCGGCCCGTACGCTGCGCCGACCGCAGCAGCGCTTTCACGTCGAACGTGGCGGTGAGCCGGGCGAGGGTTTCCGCGTGGGCCTCGTCGCGGTGGGCGGCCGAGACGTGCCGGACCGTGCCGCCCTGGTCGGCCAGCGTGATCAGGCACCAGTCGGCCAGGCGGCCCGCGACCATGTCGCCCAGCCGTTGCAGGGCCTCGTCGATGTCCATCGTCGTGGCCAGCGCGTCGGTCAGCTCGCCCAGCAGCGTGAGCTGGTCGTGCGCGGACTCGGCGGCGCGCCGGGCCTCGTCGGCGATCTCGCGGGCGATGCGCAGCCGCAGCTCGGAGCTGCAGACCTCGCCGAGCTCGTTGAGCAGCACGATCTCGCTGGCGGTCCAGACCCGGGGCTCGCGGTCCATGACGGCCAGCGTGCCGAGCACCAGCCCGTCGGAGTCGGTCAGCGGCACCCCGGCGAACGCGATCGCGCCCAGCTCGCCGATCGCCAGGTTGTCACGCATGCGTGGATCGTCGCGCACGTCGGAGACCACGATCGTCTCGCCGGCGTCGACGACGTGGCGGCTGAACGAGTGGCTGAGGGCCATCTCGCGGCCGGCCGCGAGCGCCTCGGGCAGGCCGACCTGGCCGGGCAGGTGCTGACGGTCGGCGGCGACCACCGTGACCAGCGCGACCGGCGCGTCCACCAGCCGTTCGACGATGGTGGCGATGCGGTCGAACGCCGGGTCGGCCCGCGAGCCGAGCTTGAGCCGGGCCACCGAGCGCAGGCGCGCGGGATCGGCGAGAACGCTCCTAGGCGTCTCCGAAGCCAAGTCACCCCGCAGCAAAATCGCTCCCCGGCAGGTCAGAGGGGCCAAGGCTACCGGGCGGGGGCCGCCGTCATCGACCCTCGGGTGACCGCAAACGCACTCCGCGCCAATCCCGCCCGGCCCACCCCGGGCGGTGATCAGGCTAGGAGCCCGGCGCCGGGTCGGCGGCCGTGGTGATGTCGGCGCCCGCGGCCATGGGGGCCCAGCGCTTGGCCCACGTCTCGCGGGCCGCCTCGAAGGCGGCGTCGTCGGCGCCGAACGTCGAGACGGTCACCTCGAAGTGGGTCGCCGCGTGCTCGTCGAGCGGGACGCGGCCGGCGGCGACGACGAGGTGGCCGTCGCCGTCGACCGTCCAGGCCACCCGGGGCCCGAACCGCTGCCACTCGCCGGTCGCGAGCGTCAACGCCTGCCGGCCGGTCGTCTCGCCGGTCAGATAGAGCGTGCGGCGGCGGCCCGCCGGCCGCTCGTCGAGCAGGAAGCGCAGCTGGATCAGGAACGCCCGCCACCCCTCCTCGATCGCGTCGTAGTGTTCCGGGCCGCCTGGCATGTTGCCCTCGCGGGCCACCCGCACCCGCGCCGAGTCGTCGCCGCCGCTCACCTCCAGATAGGACCCGTCGGCCCAGCCCATCCGCTCCGGGGCCAGCAGGGTCGCCTCGTCGAGGAAGATCTGCTTGATCTCGGCCGACAGCCCGTCGTAATCCCACCCGAACCACTGGTGGAGGACGGCCGGCTGCGTGACGGACTCCCAGGTCTCGTCGCGCCCCGCCGCCACGGAGATCTCGACGTCGTAGGGCTTCAATCGCCGCGCCTGGGTCATGCCCCGGCCTCGGTCGCGCTGTTGTCACGTTTGTCGATCCACTCGGTCATGAACCCATCTTTGGGGCAAGAGTGCTTTTACGCCACGTGCCGGGGTGCACCAGTCGCGGCCGCGTCGAACGGGGCGTGGCGCCCGGCCGTCAACCCCGAGCGCAGCGTGCCGCGGATCTCGGCCCGGCCCAGCCCGGCGAAGCGCGCCGCCGCCTCGAGTTCGCGCACTGTCTCGGTCAGGTCGAGCAGGCCGGCCCCGATGAACCGGCCCAGCGCGAACGCCGCCCGGTTCAATGTGTCGTTGCGGCTGCCCACGGGGGCGCGGGCGACCCGGTCGGCCTCGGCGGCGAGGGCTGCCCGCGCATACCTCGTCGGATGCGCGATCGGGCCGTTGTCTCGCAGCGGGGGCGGGCCCTCGATCAGCGCGCGCAGGGCCGCGGGCCCCTCGGGCAGCGGCCGGCTCGGCCGATGCACCCAGCGATAGTCCGCGCCGGAGGCGTGGCGCGACGGCGGGGCCACCACATAGCCCCCGACGCCCCGCCAATCGAGCCCGGGCAGCAGGCGCACCCGATTGCCGAAGCCCATCGGGGTGAACCAGAAATGCCAGCCGCCGCCACCGGTGCGCACGCGGGGACCCACGGGGAAGTCGCCGCCGAGCAGATGGCACAGGCCGTGCCAGCCCTCGGCCGAGTCGACATCGGCGACATCCATCGTGACGCCCGTGCGCAGCCCCACATTGGCCCCGGGCCAGCGGGACCACCACACCTCGAGCAGGCGGGGGTCGGTGGTCGCCTCGTTGAGGCCGTGTCGCAGGTGGGGATGCTTGCCGGGTCGCTCGCACGAGACTCCTCTGTCGCAGGTGCAGCCGCCGCGTGGGTCAGGCGCGTGCACCGGCAGGACAGGGATGCCATGCCGGGCGTAGGCCAATGCGGCTGTCAGCGACATTAGAACAAGCGTACGACAGTTTTCACTCGAGCTTGAGGGTTTGCAGCACCTGCGCGATGTGGTGTGAGGTGCTCCACGACATCCAGCCGGCCGGGCTGCCGCCGCCGGGGGCGATGCGGGCCCGCCGGGCGATCTCGGCGTCGCCCCACGAGAAGCGGGCCCCGGCCGTCGGCCAGTGCGACGAGGTGACCAGCGTGCGGCACAGGTCGTGACAGCGGTCGTCGCTGCGGCCGCCGCGCCGCGACCAGCGATAGATCCACCAGTGGTGCTCGCCGGTGTAGCGCAGGGTCGGCAGCTGGCGGTGCCGCTGGACGCCCCGGCGGCGCACGGGGGAGGTGACGCCGTAATCCGCGTAGCCGATGCCGGGCTCGCCTATCCGCGCCCACACCCGCGCGTCGTGCCGGTCGATCGTGACCGGGCGGTCGGTGGGCAGGTCGTCGAGGTTGGGCGGCATCGCGCCGGAGGCCACGCTGATCGAGCGCCACGGCCGGCTCCGGGCCCAGCGCAGGATCCGGTGGAGCTGCTCCTGAAAGCGGGCCGCATGCGTCACGCAGGGCGTCTCGGCCAGATCGATCAGCAGGTCGACCTCTTCCACCTCGAGCCCCGAGGCGTTCAGCAGCCGCTCGGCCAGCATGTCGGCCTGTGCCGGGTTGGCCGCGTCGACATGCGGTTGCAGGCGCAGCACGGCCCGGCGCAGGTGCATGCGGGCGGCCAGGCCGTGGGCGGCCAGCCGGCGGCGGCTCTCGTGCGCGCGGAGCACCGGCAGCATGGCCACGCCCAGGTCGGCGAGCTGCTCGGCCAGGTCGAGCGAGGGCGCGACGAGACGGTCGACCGGGTCGGGCAGCTCGCCGAAATCAACTGCCAAGGCCCCCGTACGCGGGGGGAGCTCGCGGATCAGCGGGAGGATGCCCGGACCGTGGTCGAGCTCCAGGATCGGCAGGACCCGTACGGCCTCGGTGGCCGACAGATGCGTCAGGGCCGCCAGCTCGCCGCGGCGGGGCCGCAGGATCGGCCGATAGACACTGTCCGGCCTGGACGCCGCTGTCGTGAAGACCGCCATTAACTCAAAGTAGCGGCTAGTGTCGTGTAAGTGACACTCCCTTGTGTAAATAGGCGAGGATAGCCTGATTTGCCTCCCAGCCGTCGGGGAACTTGACGGGCACGTTGAGGTGGACGGGCTCGGTCGACGGATGGGCGTCGAGCAGCTCAGCGATGCCCTCGCGGGCCACCACCACACAGGCGTGCCGGTGCCGCGAGGTCAGCACGCAGAGGCGGCCGGATTCGAGGTGGAAGGCGGTCGCGTCCTGCCGGCCCGAGAGCGGGTGCAGCACGATCGTCAGGTCGTACTCCCGGCCCTGCAGCCTGTTCGCCGTGTCGACCGTGACGCCCTTGGCCTCGGGCGGGAGCAGTGACCGGATGGTGGCCGCCTGATCGCGGTGGGCGGCGCCGATGGCGATGCCGCCGGGCGTGAGCGGGCCGGCCCCCGACTCCGAGGTGGCCACGCCCTCGCGGGCCAGGGCCCTGGCCGCGAGCTCGGCGCAGGCGGCCGCGGCCTCGGCGTCGGTGCGGATCGTGAAGCGGGCGGGCAGCTCGTGCAGGCCCCAGCCGGTCGCGGCGGCGGCGTCGAGCACGTCGTCGAGCCGATCCCGCGACGGGCGGCCGAAGACCAGGTGGCGATCGCCGGGGCCGGTGCCCGAGCGGAAGCCGGTGAACGGATAGAAGGCCTCGGCCACGACGGGGGCGGCCGTGTGGGGCAGCCGCCACGAGACGGGCAGGCGGTGCACGGGCAGATCGGGATTGTGCCGCAGCAGGACGGCGACGGCGCTCTGCATCGGATCCCACGACAGGCCCGTCCAGCGTTCGACGTCGACTGTCGAGAACGGGTCGAGCTGGCCCGGATCGCCCACGAAGAGCGCCCGGACGAAGCGCGGCGCGACGCGGAGCAGGGCGTCGGAGCGCATCTGATACGCCTCGTCGACGATCGCCCACGGCCACGAGCCCTCGGAGACGGTGGCCCATTTCGCGGCCGTGCCGATAGTGACCGCGGGCGTGCCGAGCTCGGCCACCTTGGCCCCGACGCGGCAATTCGGATGGTTGCGAACGCGCTCGCTCGCCTCGTAGTCGACGGCCGAGAGCCGGCCGACGGCGACCTCGGGCGAGCGGGCCCCGAGCCGGGCTATCAGATCGTCGACCTGCTCGTTGGTCTGGGCCACGATCATCAACGGCTCGCCCGCCGCCGCCAGCTCGCCGGCGGCCCGCACGACCAGCGTCGACTTGCCCGCGCCGGGCGGCGAGTCGACCACCACACCCCGATGATCGCCCTCGCGCAGATCGCGCAGGACGGCCTCGACGACGAGCCCCGCCTCGGCGGCCGGGGACAGCACCTGTTCCGCATTCACCGGGGCACCGTAGCGCGGTCCACCGACAGTTCTTGCTGATCACCGCCCGTGGGCGCCGAGTTATCCACAGGCCCCGGCGGGCCCGGCGAACGGCGCTACGTTGAGTTCCGAGACCGGCACGGGGAGGTGTTCGTCCATGTTCGACGGTCGTGATCTCGAGGACGCGGCACGCATGATCGAAGACTGGCAGGCCGGCGTCGAGGCCCGCGCGGCGCAGACCCGCGAGCTGTCGGGGCGGCTGGCAGCGGTGACGGCGACCGCACGCAGCGACGACGGGCTGGTCGAGCTGACAGTCGGCGCGACGGGCGACCTCGTGCGGCTCGAACTGGGCGAGGGCATCCGCGGGCGGCCCGCCGACGAGACCGCCCGGGCGATCCTGGCCACCCTGCACGCGGCCCGGCAGGCGCTGACGGCCCAGGTCACCGCGGTGACGACCGAGGTGGTGGGTGCCGAGTCCGAGACCGGGCGCGCGGTGATCGAGTCGTACGCGCGGCGGTTGCGAGCACCCGATGAGTGATCACGTCGGGGTGCGGCCGGGCGAGCTGGTCACCCATGCGGCGTCGGTCGCGGCGATCGGCGACCGGGTCGATCAGGCGGCGCGCGCCGGGAGTGCGGTGCGGGCGGGCCCGGGGTCGTACGGGAAATTGTGTTTGCTGGTGCCGGCGGTGCTCGGCGCTCTGCAGGACACGTTGGTGGACGGAATCACCGCGGCCGGCGCGGCGCTGCACGACACGGCTGCGCGCCTGCGGGCGACCGCCGAGGGTTATGACGGCGTCGACCGGCGGCGGGCCGGCGAGTTCGACCGGATTCGGGGCGGCCGGTGACCAGCCCCGTGATCGCATCGGCGCCGAGCCCGTGGGCGGGAGTGTGGATCGCCGAGGACATCGAGCTGATCGCCTCCGGCGTGCGCGACGGCAGCTGGGTCGACGGCACCCTCGGCGTGGTCGGCGGCGGGCTCGACGCGCTGGCCCTGGCGACCGACCCGGCCGGGGCGCTGCTGCAGTACGGCATCGCGTGGCTGATCGAGCACGTGAAGCCGTTGTCGGAGGCGCTGGACTGGCTGGCCGGCGACCCGGAGCAGATCGCCGCCCACGCCCGGAGCTGGCAGCACGTCGCCGCTTCGCTGTCGTCAGAGGCCCAAACCCTGGCCCGTACGACGGAGGCCGAGCTCGCCGGCTGGTCGGGCGCGGCGGCCGAGGCGTACCGCACGTGGTCGGCCGGGCATGCGCAGACGTTGCAGACCTTGGCCCGCGCCGCCGACACGATGGCCGCGATGACCGAGGGGGCGGGCGCCCTGATCGGCACGGTCCGCCTGATGGTCCGCGACGCGGTGGCCACGGTCGTGTCCCGCCTGATCGTCTACGCGGCCGAGTTGATCGCCACGGCGGGGCTGGCCACACCGGTGGTGGTGGGTCAGGTCTCCGCGTTGTGCGCTTCCTGGGCGGCCCGGATCGCCGGCTGGCTGCGAGACCTGCTGGCCAGCCTACGGCGCCTGCTGACGGAGAGCGATCGCCTGGGCAAGCTGATCGAGGCGTTGAAGCGCCTGCTCCCGGATTCGTCAGGCGGCGGGAGTGGTGCGGGGTCACGCGCCACCGGTGGAGAGATCCGGCGGCCCCGGAACGAGTTCGACTTCGAGGTCACCTGGGCGGAGCAGAGCTACGAGCGGATCCGGGCGGCCACCGGCGACGTCGCCGAGGTGGCCACGACGGCGAGCCGTTACGGCTTCAGCGAGGCGGACGTCCGCCAGGTCAAGAGCCACGTGTTCCTGGAGGATCACGTTCTCGATCTCTATGACGGCGAACCCGCGGAGATAGCCCGGTTCGGATCGAACCCGCGAATCGCGGAGGCATGGGAGCGGCTCCGGACCGGAAATCCTCATCCCGAGGACATCGTCTGGTTGAACCATGAACGCTATGAGGCGCAATACATGATCGACACCGGCGACCCCAGCTATCGGCGGGCGCACAACGCGACCCTGGAGGCCGGCTACGAGTGGCACCCGGAGGCCGCGGCGGCGGACGGCTTCGGTTATCAGCGTCAGTAGGATTCGGTCGGTTCGAGGGGGCTCAGGTGGTCGCGGCTTTCAACCTTGGGGTGTGGCGCCAGGCGCTGCTCCCGCACGGCGCTCTGTACCGGTGGGAGGGCGATCAGGGGCGTAGCGGGTCGGGGTTCGTGGTTCTCGACAGTTCCGCGGAAACCGTTCGACCGGCCGACCCGCAGGGGCAGCCGGTCGGGGGTCTCACGGCCGACCTGCGAACGTCCGACGTCAGCGGATCCTCCGCCGGGGTCGATCGGGCGTCCTTCACGCAGGTCGTGGCGGCGATTCTGCGGGCCCGGGCCAAGTCGGGGGAGTGGCCCGAAACGGCGCACGCCTACTTCGGCTAGATCGCCCACACTCCTTGCGGATTATCGGGGCGACCGGTCTTGATCGCTGCGTGAGCAGGTGAAGTTGCGGCGTTCGGTGGGGGTGAATGAATTTGCTCAGTGGGCAGGGGAGTGGTTCGGCCTCGGATTGCGCGTGAGCGATTGCCGGGAATGGCAACGGCGTGCGATTGCTCACAGTGGTCGAATGGCTACCTAAAGTGCCCATGCTGCGGGATGGGTGCGGCGGCGCCTTGGTGTCTCTGGGTTACCGGCCGGGCGAGCGTCGCTTGTGGACCGTTGCTCGTGGAGGGTGGGGCGGGTCGCTCTGATCGGGCGAAACGGGTCTATGGCGCGTATCCCCATTGGGAAGAGTGGCACTGACGGAAATCCGACAACGGTCTGGTCGGGCGCGAACTAGCGTTATCGGGGCGATGGGGTTGACCCCGCGGTTCGGGCGTGCCTGCCGAGGGCTTCTGGATCTTGCGGGTGGGCGGGACGACGTACGGGTGCATGGGGTTGAGGGTCGGGGAGCCGCAGGTCGAGGCGCTGTCGATCGTCACTGTGAGTGGATGTTTGCGCGCTGGTCACCACCCTGAAATATCTGAGTGATTTACTGGTTCCACGGGGTGAAATGCGAGGCCGACATGCAACTTGCACGCGCGGTTCGCCGTGCAAGTTGCATGTTTCGCAGGGTCTCGACCTGCTGCTCCATCGTCGTGGCTAGCTTTTGATCGTTTCGCTGGATTTCATTCACGGGCGTTTTTGGGATCTAGGAAAGTGGACCCTTCCAGTCGATCACCGGAAGTGGAACTCTTCTAGCCAGCAGTAACGCCAGCGACACGGACGGTGGTGGTAACGAATGCGCCCAGACGTTCTGGTTGGTCCGAGCGAGTGGGTGGTCGAACAGTTCGGCGACAAGGTTGCCGGCGAACTGTGGACTCGGGTGCCGGAAGCCTTGAGCACCGCGATGGAGCGTGAGATTCACGCCCACCCCGCGATGACGCAGACCATGGAACGAGTGATCGCGAATCCGCGATGG
Source organism: Paractinoplanes lichenicola (assembly GCF_016785085.1). Lineage (GTDB taxonomy): Bacteria > Actinomycetota > Actinomycetes > Mycobacteriales > Micromonosporaceae > Actinoplanes > Actinoplanes lichenicola. Next base: position 289,414 of record NZ_JAENHO010000014.1, on the reverse strand, counting down.
CCGCTTCCCTACGAGGAGTTGGTGCTGTTCCTGGGCACGCTCCCCGGTGCCGAGATCATCACCGTTCCCAAGTCGGTCTACCAGCTGGTCGTGATCAACGGCCACGTCGTGGTGCCGTGGTGTTTCGGGCAGTCCGCCCGTGACTCGATGCTCGACGCGCCGGTCGGGCGCTCGTTCGGCCGGCTCACCCGTGAGCTGCTGCGCCGGTTCGGCCCGCCGTGGCGGCGGTCGCAGGCCGAGGCCCCGCTGCCGCTCGACGCGGTCGACGAGCGTGAAGTTGCCAAGATCTGCGCCGCGATCGCTCAGATCGATCCGAAACCCGAGGTCGTCATCGCCGGGTTCGCCGGTGCGCCCAACCTGGGGCTGCTCCGCGCCTGCCTCGGCGAGATCAAGTCGACCGACAACGGCTCGCTCAACTGGAGCCATCTCGACGACCTGCCGCTGCCCCCGCCCGTGATCCCACGCCCGCGCCGCATGCAGTTCCCCTGACCCCCACCAGCAGCCCGGACGCGCACCGGCCGGCCACCGGCGGTGCGCGTCGCCATGTCCGGGCCGGTGAAATGGGGTAGGGGAGGCCCGAAGATCCGTGCGGGCGCCGGGCGGTGCGGGCCGCGCGCCGGGCGGTGTGGGTGCCGGGGTTGCGGGGTTCGCCTGATTGGTTGATGAGCGTCACCGTGCGGTTTATCGGGGAGGTGCTCGGGAACTTCGCGGGGATGGACAGGGGAAGCAACAAGCACAGCGCGCGTGTCGATGACGAGCTGGCCCAAGAGGTTCGCGACCTTGTGCAGGGTGTCGGTGGCGGACATGCCGACGAGAGCCGGGTGCCGGAGCCGCCCGCCGACGGCGAGCCGAACGTCAGCCCCATCCTCGAGGACGGCGAGGCGAACGACATCAGCCGGTTCGGGCGCTACATCGGGCGCTCGGCGCTGCCGGGTGATCGGGTGAAGCTGCGGGACAGCGCCGAGACGCTGCTGGCCCCCGACGACGTGCTGGCCGACATCGACAGCCTCCCGGAGGGCCAGGAGTTCCAGACGGTCGCCGAGATCTGGTCCGCGCTCGGGCGGCGCTGAGAAATCGCGCACCCGGGTAAGACCTGACAGTGACTTCTTCATTTGTGGTTACCGGAGGCGGCCGCGGGGTCGGGCGGGCGATCGTCGAGCGGCTGCTCGAGGACGACGCCCGGGTCGTGGTCGTCGAGTTCGACGAGCGGGGCCTCGACTGGACGGCCGAGCATGCGGGCCGGGTGGTGGTCGTGGCCGGGGACGCCGCGGACGAGACCGTGGTCGCGCAGGCGGTCGAAGCGGCGGGCGACCTGCGGGGCTGGGTCAACAACGCGGCGACCTTCCCGGGCGGCTGGCTGCACGAGATGCCGGCTTCGGAGGCGGCGGCGCTGATCGCCCGGAACGTCGACCCGGTGGTGGCCGGATGTTCGGCGGCCATCAACGCTTTCCTGGCGGCCGGGGTGCCGGGGTCGATCGTCAACGTGTCGTCGCACCAGGCGCAACGGGCGGTGCGCGGGGCCTTCGCCTACGCGACGGCCAAGGCGGCGGTGGAGGGGCTGACCCGCGCGCTCGCGGTTGATTACGGGCGTCATTCCGTACGGGTCAACGCCCTGGCTCTCGGCTCGATCGGCACCGAACGGTCGGACGTGCACCTGGCCGCCCTCGACCCGGCCGGGCGCGACGGATTCGACCGGGAGATCCGCCTGTTGCAGCCCCTGGGCCGGATGGGCCGGACGAGCGAGGTGGCCGAGGCGGCCGCTTTCCTGCTGTCGGACCGCTCGTCGTTCATCAACGGCGCGATCATCCCGGTCGACGGGGGCCGGTCCGCGGTGGGACGCGACCCCGAAGAGATTCAGGGCTGAGGCACCAGGTACGCCGTGGAGAACGGCTCGTGGCGGGCCCGCATGTCGGCGTACGCGGTCAGCACCAGCGGGCTGATCACCACGCCCGAGGCCACCGAGAAGCCGGTCGACAGCACGGCCGTGAACAGGGCGATACCCGTGCCCGCGGTGCCCGACGGGTCGATCGCCGTGGTGAAGATGCCCTCGACGAACGCGAACGCGATGTAGAAGCCGAAGATCGTCGCGATCCGGCCGAGCGCGGCGCCGAAGTCGGCGTGGAACAGCTGGAAGGCCCGGCCGACCCCTTGCCCGCGTTCGAGCAGAATGATCGGGGTCAGGATCGAGCAGACGAGCCCGAAATAGATGCCGGGCAGGATGCAGAACAGGAGCCCGACCAGGATCATCAGGCCGGCCACGATCTGCCAGCCGAGCAGCGGGAAGAAGCGGCGCAGACCGTTCTTGACGGCCTCGGTGACCGAGATCGGCCGGCCGGTGGCGCGCTGCACGAGGATGTCGAGCGTGGCCAGCTGCCCGACCATGCTGAGCACGACGGCGGCCAGCGTGAACGGCAGGATCACCAGCAGCGGCGCGACGAAGTCGTCGAACGAGACGTCCTGCGGGTCGGTGATGACCGCGGCGTCCGACGTGATGAAGGCGCCCACGATGCCGACGGCCAGCAGGGGGACCGCCCAGACCAGCTGCACCAGCGTCATCGGCTGCCAGACGGCCGACAGCAGGGTGAAGCTGCGCCGGAACCAGCCCGCGAAGTCGGGGCTGACCAGCGGGTCCTCGGGGCCGGCGTAGTAGTTGGAGGGCAGCCCGTAGGCGGGCGGCGGCCCATAACCAGGGGCGCCAAAACCTTGATTCCCGTACGGGGGAGGGCCGTAGCCGGGCGGCGGCGTGCCGTACCCGGGCGGTGGAGTGCCGTACCCGGGCGGCGGGGTGCCGTACGCGGGTGGTTGCTGGCCGGGGACGCCGTAACTCGGCGGCGGAGGCGGAGGCGGCGTCTGGTTCGGATCGACGTAACCCTGCCACGGATCCTGCCCCGGCGGCGGATCAGCGGGCGGCTGCGAGGGCCCGGGCGGAGCGTACGGGGAAGGCGGCTGCCCAAAAGACGGTGAAGGTGGCTGCCCATGAGGCGGCGAAGGCGGTTGCCCGTTCGGATCAGACGGCGGTTGCCCTTGAGGACCGTAAGGGTCGGAGGGCGGCTGCGCCGTAGGGTCGGAGGGCGGCGGATTGCCCGAGGATTCCGGGCGGTTCTCGTCCGGCGTGCCCGATGCGTTGTCGCTCACGTTCTCCCCGCTCCCCGACAGTGATCAGCGGACACCATAGCTGGCCAGGGCAGGTGACCGCGATCGCGCGCCACCCCGTGGCACGAGACGGGGAGTCCTAGACTTCGGAGGATGGCCGAGCAGCTGGAGTCGCCCACCACGATCCGGGACAGGGCCGTTGCGGTCGCCGACTATCTGCTCTCCGTACGGGCTCAGATGGAACGCCCCGCACGGACGGTGCCCGCCGATGCCCTGCGCCTGGACGCCCTGCCCGATCACCCCGAGTGCGAGCTCGCCCCGCCCACGGAAGACAAAACGGGCTGGCTGCGGGTCGGCCTGCCCGAGCTGCCCCCGCCCGTGCAGGTGCCGGCCGCCCTCCGCCGCGACGTGACGACGACGGCGGCCGAGTCGGAGCCCACATACGACGGCGACGACGAGCAGTTCACCACCTGGCGCGACGAGGTCTGGCGCCCCTGGGCGTACGCGACCGCCGAGGCCGAGAAGACCCGCGCCCTGCACCGCCGCCTGTTCGACCTCATGCACCAGCTCGACATGACCGCGGCCACCACCGAGCTGGTCTGGGGCCACGGCCTGCTGGAGACCGTGATCAACGGCGAGCGGGTGCGCTATCCGCTGGTCGCGACGCCGGTGCTGATCGAGTACGAGCCCGACCGCTCGATGATCACCGTTTCCCCGGCGGGCCCGTCGCGGCTGCAGACCGACGCCCTCAACGGCATCGACGACCGCTATCTGAGCCAGCTCGTCGCCCTGGCCGGCCCGGCCGGCACCCTCGAGGTCGACCTGTGGAACGACCTCGACCGCCGTGAGCTGTTCGAGCGCGCGCTGGGCCGGCTCGGCTACGACCGCCTGATCACCAGCGAGGAGACGACCAGCCCGCACATCAAGGACGTCGGGGTCCTGTTCGCCCGGCCCAAGCAGCGGCTGCTCCGCGGCTTCCTGGAAAACCTGCGCGACCGCCTGCTGACCGGCGACACCGAGGCGGTCGGCGCGCTGGCCGCGATCGTCGCGCACGAGCCGAGCAAGCTGCGGATGCCCGGCGACGATCCCGGCCAGTGGCAGCGCGTCGGCGAGCGGCTGCTCATGCCGCTGCCGACCAACGAGGCGCAGGAGTCGATCGCCCGCCGGCTGGCACAGCATCGCAACGTCGCCGTGCAGGGCCCGCCCGGCACCGGCAAGACCCACACGATCCGCAACCTGATCTGTCACCTGATGGCGAACGGCAAGCGGGTGCTGGTCGTCGCGCAGAAGGAGGATCCGCTGCGGGTGCTGCGGGACGGGCTGCCCGAGGAGATCCGCTCGCTCTGCCTGGCCGTGCTCGGCCGCACCACCGACCAGCTCGTGCAGCTGCAGCTGGCCGCCCGGGAGCTGTCCGACCGGGCCGCCACCCTCGACAAGGCGGCCGAGGCGCGCCGGGTCGAGCGGCTCACCTCGCTGCTCGAGGAGGCCGAGCGCGAGCTGGCGACGGCGCTCGGCGGGCTGCGCGCGATCGCCGAGAACGAGGCGGTCACGTATGTGATCGACGGCGCCCCGCTCAGCCCGGTCGAGGTGGGGGCGTGGCTGCGCGAGCGGGCCGCGACCCAGGGCGGCATCCCGGATCCGGTGTCGGGGCCGCCGCCGCTGGACGGCAACGAGTTCGCCACGCTGCTGCAACTGGCCAACACGCTGACCAATGCGGACAAGAGACAAGCGCTGCAACCGCTGCCGGCCACCGATGATCTCCCGTCCGCCGCCGACGAGGCCCGGGCCCGCGCCGAAGCAGACAAATTGCGCGATGAGGTCAACGCCCTCGCCGCCCAAGGCCTCGACCTCACCGCCGTACGCGATACGAACGTCGCCGCCGTCCGCGACGACCTGCACGACGCCCTGGCCTGGTTGCGCCGCCGCGAGGGCGCGTGGACCGACCGCCTCGGCCGCCTGCTCACCGACCAGCACTGGCGCACGGTCTGGGCCGATCACGTGACCGCCACCGAGGCGCTGCTGGCCGAGCTGGCCACCCTGACCAGGGCGCTCGCCGGTCATCAGATCAACGTCCCGGGCCCGTACGCCGCCGAGCCGAAGCGCCTGCTGGCCCAGCTGGGCGAGATCCGGCAGCGGTTCGCGACCGGCCGCGGCCTGAGCCGGCTGCTCCAGTCCGGGCTGTTCCGCCTGGCCGACGAGGTGCGTGTGGACGGTGAGCCGCTGCGCACCGCCGAGGACGTCGACGTCGTGGTCGCGTGGGTCCGCCGCGCCCAGGCCCGGCAGCGGCTCGGCGGCCACTGGTCGGAGTGGCGGCAGCGGCTGGCCATCGCCGACCCGCCCGGCGGCTGGGGCGACCCCGAGGTGTGGGCCGGCGCGCTGCTGGCCGAGGCGGGGCAGTCGCTCGACTGGGACGTCCGGCACTGGCCCGCGCTGGCCGAGCGGCTGTCCCACCTCGTACCGCAAACCGAACTTGACCTTGACCCCGCGCGGCTGGCGACCGTGGCGGCGCTGCTCGACGCGGCACCAATGGTCTATGACCTCGATGCCCGAAATGAGCGCCAAAAGCGGATAAAAGATCAGCTGGCGTCCTGGCCGCATCTTGGTAAAGCCTGGGCAACGTTGGACGGCTGGGACGAGGAGCTAGCCGAGGTAAGGCGTTTGTCCGAATTGCGCCCAGCGGCGCTCGACTTCCGCATCAAACTGGACAAATTAACAAAAGCGGCTCCGGAGTGGGCCGCCCAGATCGAGGCCGGCCGAGTGCCGCCGGTGAGCGGAAAGGCCTGCCTGGAGGCCTGGCAGTGGCGCCGCGCCCAGACCTGGTTCGACGACGTGATCGGTAGCGTCGACCCCGCCGTGCTGGCCAAGCGGGTCGAGAGCGCCCGCGACAAGATCCGCCGCCGTACGGCCGAGCTCGTGGTGGCGTCGGCCTGGCTCGAGGTGTCGCGCAGCCTGGACGACCGGCGCCGGGCCGCCCTGGCCGACTGGACCACCGCGCTTCGCAAGATCGGCAAGGGCACCGGGCGTACGGCCGCGGCCTGGCAGGCGCATGCGCAGCGCGCGATGGAGTCGGCCGTCGAGGCGGTGCCGGTCTGGGTCATGTCGGTCGACCGGGCCATCGAGCAGTTCGCCGGGGGCGCCCGCTTCGACGTCGTGATCGTGGACGAGGCGTCCCAGGCCGACCTGTTCGCGCTGCCCGTGCTCTCGCTGGCCGAGCGGGCCGTCGTGGTCGGCGACGACCAGCAGATCGGCCCCCAGTTGGGCTTCGTCGGCCCGGTGGCGGGCCTGATCCACAGTCACCTCGACGACGTGCCCTCGGCCGAGCACTTCGACCCCGAGTCCTCGCTCTACGACCACGCCGTCCGTCGCTCGCCCGAGCGCATCCTGCTGACCGAGCACTTCCGGTGCGTGCCGCAGATCATCGAGTTCTCGTCCCGGCACTACTACGACGGCAAGATCATGCCGTTGCGCGCGGACCGGCCGGCGTTCGCCCCGATCCGTACGGTGTTCCTCCCGGCCGGCGTGCGCCAGCAGCTCAGCGGCTTCGGTGACGTCAACGTGGCTGAGGCCGAGGCGCTGGTCCAGCAGGTCGCGGCGATCGTGCGCGACCCGCGGTACGACGGCCGGACGCTCGGCGTGATCTCGATGCTGTCGACGAGCGGGCAGGCCGGCTACCTGCTGCACCAGCTGCGCGAGGAGATCGGCGAGGACGAGATCCAGGCACGGCGGCTGCGGGTCGGCGACGCGTACACGTTCCAGGGCGACGAGCGCGACGTCGTGCTGGTGTCCATGGTGGTCTCGGACAACGACCCCAAGGTGGCCGCTTTCACGAAACGCGAGTATCACCGCCGGATCAACGTCGCCGCCTCGCGGGCGCGCGACCAGCTGTGGATCTTCCATTCGGTCCGGCCCGGTTCCCTGCTGGCCGACGACGCGCGGGGCCTGCTGCTCTCGTACGCGCTCAATCTCGCTCCCGCCGAGGAGGTCATCGACCTGGCCGTCCGCTGCGAGAGCGACTTCGAGCGGGACGTGCTGGGCCGGCTGTCGGCCCGCGGATTCCGGCCGATCCCGCAGTTCCGGATCGGCGCCTACCGCATCGACTTCGTGCTCAACGCCCCGGACGGGCGGCGGCTGGCGATCGAGTGCGACGGCGACGCCTATCACGGTCCGGAGCAGTGGGAGAGCGACATGCGCCGCCAGGCCGTGCTCGAACGCGTCGGCAACTGCGTGTTCGTGCGCATCCGGGGCAGCATCTTCGCCCGCGAGCCCGAGGCCGCGATGGCCCCGGTCTGGCAGCGGATCGCCGAGCTCGGCATCACGCCGCCGCCCCGCCGCACGGTGCTCGAGGTGGGCCAGTGGCAGGGTTCCGGCTCGCCCGACGCGCGGCGGCTGGTCGAGGGCGCGAACGTGCTGGCCTCGATGATCCCGTCGGATCGCCGGGTGCGGGTGCCGGTGACCGACTCGTTGGCCGGCAACCTGGCCGCGATCCGGGCCGCGGTGACCGACCCGCCGATGGTGACCGTCGGCGGCGACTGCGGGGTCGAGCTGGCCCCGATCGAGGCGGCGCTCGAGCGGCACGGCGACGGGCTGGTCGTGGTCTGGTTCGACGCGCACGGCGACCTCAACACGCCCGAGTCGTCGCCGTCGGGCGCGTTCCACGGCATGGTTCTGCGCACTTTGCTGGGGGAGGGGCCGGCGGAGTTGGCGCCGCGGCGGGTTTTGCGGCCTGCTCAGGTCGTGCTGGCCGGCGTGAGAGCCTTGGACGTATCCGAGAAACAGTATATTTCGGATACAGGGATCGAAGTGGCGGCGTTCGATGAGCTGCCGAGTGTGGTCGCGGCGGCCGGCGCTCGGGCCGTCTATATCCACATCGACCTCGACGTGCTCGACCCGGCCTTCTTCAGCTCGGTCGGCTACCCCGAGCCCGACGGCGTACGACCCGAGCGCCTGGCCGCCGCGGTCCGGGCCCTGACCGAGCGGTTCCCCCTGGCCGGCCTGGGCATCACGGAATACCAACCCGGCGATCCGGCCGACCGGGAGGTGCTGGCCGGCTTGGTGCGGGCGATCTTTTAGGCGTCGCGTTTTCAGACGTCGCGCAAGTGGGCCACGATCGCCGCCGCCGATCGCCGCGGCGAGGTGGTCAGCACGTTGTGGGCTCCCTGCGGGATGGTCACCGCCGTGCCGCCGGTCAGGGCGGCCACCTCGGCCCGCCACCGCGCCGGCGCCACGGGGTCGAGCGACCCGCCCAGCACCAGCGTGGGTACGGCGACCTTGATCAGGTCGTCCTCGACCGGGTTGCGCACCGAGTGGCCGACGGTGGCCAGCACCCGCCACGGCTTGGCGTCGGCCACGTCGCGAGCCAGCACCGGCACCTGCCAGGGCGCCTCGACCGCCGTGTCGGTCAGCCAGCGCCCGATCAGCCCGCGGCGGGTGCGGGCGTGCGGGTCGCAGGTCGGGCCGGCCAGCACCAGCGCGGCCACCGTGTCCGGCGCCACGACGGCGAGCCGGGCCGCCACCTCGGCGCCGAACGAGTGCCCGGCCAGGGCGACCCGCCGCAGGCCACGGGCCGCCAGCCAGGCCGCCATGACGTCGGCGTGCTGCCCCACGTCGTACGCGGGGGAAGGTTTGTCGCTGTGGCCGAAGCCCGGCAGGTCGGGCACCACCACCGGATGCCACGGGGCCAGCGCGGCGGCCGTGGGCATCAGATAGCGGTGCGACACGGCCAAACCGTGCAGCAGCACGACGGGCAGGGCGGCCGGGGCCGGCCCCGAGCGATCGTGGATCCGGAGCCCGCGCGCCGTCGTCCAAACGCTCCGGAACATGGGCCCCGACTACCCGATCATCGGCCGGCTAAGCGGTCCGTTCGATGCGGGCCTTGACCCGGCAGTAGTTCGACAGCAGCGTGACCAGCGCCGGACCGTCGATCAGCTCGAGCGGCCGGCCCGCCACGGCCTCGTACGCGTCGGGCTCGATGCCGCCCAGCGACACGAGGATGCCCTTGGTCGCCCCGGCCGCCGTGACCGCGCCGGCCAGCGCGTGCACCGCGGCCGGCCGGGACGCCCCGCCGCGCACCGCGAAGATCACCACCGGCCCCCCGAAGACCGGCCGCGGATCGGTCGCCTGCCACCGGGTGCCCAGGTCGCCGCGGGCGGGCGGGCCCATCTGCAGGCCCATGATGCCGAACAGGTCGGCCAGCTGCTGCTCCCACTGGGCGTCGGTCAGGGTCACCAGGTTGGGCCGCTCGTCGATCTCGGCGAGGACGTTGAACTCCTCGGTGAAGTCGCGGTCGGCGTCCCGGTCGAAGTCGATCTTCTCGCGTACGCCGGTGAGCTCGTCGGGCTCCGGGGAGAGCGCGCCCTCGAGGTGTTTCACGCAGGCCACCGGGTCGACCCGGCGCAGCTTGATGGCCGCGAACGTCTCGCGCGCGGTCTGGATCGACACCAGGCAGGGCCGCACGAACCGGCCGGTGCGGCGGTCGATCGTGTCGACGATGCCGTTGAACGAGACCTGGCGCACCAGCCCGCCGCGGTCGGCCTCGATGACCTCGTGGATCGTCCGCAGCGTGACCCGGGCGATCACCTCGACGTAGCGCCGGCGCAGCTCGGACTCGTCGCGCGGGACGGCGTTCAGATCGTCGCGGAACCGGTCGTAGCGATACTCCTTGACGTGCGGCACGACCTCGATCGGGGGCAGGTGATACTCGATCAGCAGGTGCCGCTGCTTGGGCAGATAGGCCAGCCGGAAGTGCTGGGGGAAGTCGTCGGGGTAGACGGAATTGCCCAGCACCATCGCGAAGTACTCCACGACCGAGGCCGGGTCGGCGTCCGCCACCGCTTGGGCGAACCGGTCGACCTCGGCGTTGTAGGCCGCGACCTTGGCCTCGTGCTTGCGCAGGCTTTCCTCGTACGCCTTCCGGCGCGCGGCGAGCTGGCGCTTGCGCCGCTCCTCGGCCTCGGCCCAGCGGGCTCGGGCGTCCTCGTAGGCGCGCTGCGCGCTGGCGTTCTGCTGCTGCCGCAGGCGGTCCCCGCCGAGGATCTTGCCGACGCCGCGCGGCTGCGGCGGCACGTAGCTGTCCCACCGCGGCTCGGGCAGCGGACGCGCCAGCGGGCCCGGGTCGAACGGCGGCGCGGCCACCGGCTTCTTGAACACCTGCAGGTCGATGTGGTCGTCGACATCCAGGGTGGAGAGCAGCAGCGCGTCGAGGTCGCTGAGCCGGGCCCGGATCTCCGCGTTCGCCGCGGTGGCGTCGGCCGTCCTCGCCTCGTGATAGAGCCGCTGGTGCTCCCGCTTCCGGTCGGTGTCGGTCGCGGCCTGCTGCGCGGCGGCGATCGCCAGATCGGCGTTGCGCCGGATCAGGTCGCGCTGCTGCGCGGCCGCGGTGTTGGCCCGCTGATCGGCGAACGCCTGGGTGGCGTGCGCCCGCTGCATGTCCCGAATGATGCCCATGCCTCGCCCTCCGCATTGGTCCAAGCGCCACCATATCCAGCCAGAACGGATCTAGTTACGCGGCGCGTCGCGAGTGTGACGTGGCGTGCATGACCGCGGGGCCGGGCGGGTAGCAGTCGCTTATGGTTTCCCGATCGGCACTAGCAGTGACTGTCTGTCATGGAATAGACGCTAAATCCCCGCCAGAACTACGCAGCGCAGTGGTCAACCGATCAGGTATTTCCCTACTCTGATCGGGCGAGAAGCTGCTGCTCGACGTTTTGCCGGGACACCCCGCGAAACTTTGCGGCGGCTGTCCACTGTTATATCGGCCGCGTGACGGGTCGTAATAGTTCTGGGGTCTGGGGACGTTGTGGGGGGAGGTGGCGGGCGCGTGGCCGCACCGGAGGAGCATCAGCATGTGCCGGCTCAGCGGCTGCCTGAGCAGCGCCCGGCCGACGACCGGCCCGCCTGGTTCTCCTACACCGCCACCGGCGACCGCATCGTGTGGTCGGCGGCGCTGCGTGCGATGCTCGGCGACCCGCCCGCGCAGGACGAGGTGAGCCGCAAGGTCCTGGTCCGGTACGTGCATCGCGACGATCACGCCGAGGCGCTGGCCGCGATCACCAAGGCGTGGACGACGCGCGCCCAGGTGCGGATGACGGTCCGGCTCGTGCGGGCCGACGGCGGCTGGTTCGACGTGGACTGCCGGCTCGACCCGGTGAAGAGCCCCGACGGCACGGTCCGCGGCATCCGCGGCACGGTGACCGACGTCTCGGAGCGCGAACGGGCCCGCCGCGAGACCGACCGGCTGACCCGCCGCGGCGAGACCGTGCAGGCCTCCCTGGTCGAGACCGACCCGGCGACCGGCCTGCTGACCCGGGCCCGGTTCGCCGACGAGATCGACCGCGCCCTGCGCCGCGGCGGGGGAGCGGTGCTGGTGCTGCGGGTGCAGCCGGAACCGTCCGGCCTGGACGGCGAGCACGTGCGGCCCGAGCGCAACGCCAACCTGCTGCAGCGGGCGGCCCGGGTGCTCGAGGGCGTGATGCAGCAGGGCGCCCTGCTCGGCCGGGTCGGGCCCAACGAGATCGGCGTGCTGCTGCCCGGCACGTCGTGGCCGATGGCCCGCCGCGAGTCCGAGCTGCTGGTCGAGGCGCTGCGGTCGCAGACCTTCGTGCTGCCCGACACCTGGCTGCGCGCGCAGGCCTGGGGCGGGCTGGTGCGGTTCACGCCCGACGGCGACGCCGGCAGCCATGAGCTGCTGATCGACGCCGAGCACGCCTGGCGCCAGTCCCGCGACGGCGGCGAGCCGCTCACCCTGATCGCGCACCCGATGCCGGCCCGCGACCGGCAGGGCTCCTATCGCAGCCGGGTCGCCGACGCGCTCGACACCGACCGGTTTACGCTCTACGCCCAGCCGATCCTCGAGCTGCAGACCAACGAGATCACCCGGCACGAGCTGCTGCTGCGCGTGCTCGACGAGGCCGACGGCCCGCAGTCGCCGATCCAGGTGCTCGACATCGCCGAGCGGCTCGACGCGGTCTTCGACATCGACCTGTGGGTGGTCGAGCGGGCCATGCAGCTCGCCGCCGAGCAGCCGCACTCCTGCCTGCAGATCAACCTGTCCGGCCGGTCGGTCGGCGACCCGCGGCTGACCGACGAGGTCGAGCGGCTCATCGAGCGGTACGGGGTCAAGCCCGCGCAGCTGACGTTCGAGATCACCGAGACGGCGCTGATCGGCAACCTCAGCGAGGCCCGGCGGTTCGCCGACCGGATCCGCGATCTCGGCTGCGAGCTGGCGCTGGACGACTTCGGCTCGGGCTACGCGTCGTTCCGCTACCTGCGGATCTTCCCGATCGACCTCGTCAAGATCGACGGGGAGTACGTGGTCGACCTGGTCAACAGCCCGCAGGATCAGGTGCTCGTGCGGGCGCTGGTGCAGGTCTGCCAGGCGTACGGGATCCACACGGTGGCCGAGTTCGTGCAGGACGAGCCCACCCTGCGCCTGCTCCGCGAGCTGGGCGTCGACTACGTCCAGGGCTATCTGATCGGCCGTCCGGCCCCGGTCGACGAAGCTCGGTTGCAGACGTCCTGAGCTGGGTACAGCAGGGTCATGGAGCACTTCACCATCGCCACCGTCGCCGAGGAGAGCCCGGATTTCCGCCGCGTGCTCTGGACCGGCAAGCACACCCAGCTGGTCATCATGACGATCCCGCCGGACGGCGAGATCGGTGAGGAGGTCCACGAGGTGGACCAGATCCTCACCTTTGTCAGCGGAACCGGCAAGGCCATCGTCTCGGGCCAGGAGCGCAAGGTCGCCCAGGGCGACCTGGTCGTGGTTCCCGCCGGCCGCAAGCACAACTTCCTCAACACCGGCCCGAACCCGCTGGTGCTCTACACCGTCTACGGCCCGCCGGAGCACGCCGACGGCGCGGTGCACAAGACGAAGGAAGAGGCCGACGCGGCCGAGGAGGCCGGCAAGGACGAGCCGCCCGCGTAGGGCCGCATTGTTGAGCACGGCGCCGGCACCAGCCGTGGCCCCCCAGCCGAACTGGTGCCGGCGCCGTGCCGCTTCTGGTCGGCCCCCGGGAAAGTCCGAGCGCAGCGTACTAGGGACAACGCCGGTCGTCGATCGATCGGACCCGGATCGTGACCTAAGCCCGGCCCGCTACTAACCTTCCTGCATGGAAGACCCTTCTGGCGTGGCAGAGCCGCGGTGGTTGACCGATGAACAGCAACAGACGTGGCGCCGCTTCGTCGAGGTGCTGATCAAGGTGCCCGCCGCGCTCGAGGCCCAGCTGCAACGCGACGCCGGTCTGACGCACATGGGCTACATCGTTCTCGTCCGGCTCAGTGAGCAACCCGACCGGCGGCTCGCCATGAGCAAGCTCGCCAAGAACGTGAGCGCGTCGCTGTCCCGCCTCTCGCACGTCGTGGCCCGGCTCGAGGGCCAGGGCTGGGTGCGCCGCGAGCGCGACCCGGCCGACGGGCGCGTGCAGATCGCGGTGCTCACCGAGGACGGGTTCGGCAAGATCAGGGATTCCGCGCCCGGCCACGTCGAGGCCGTGCAGCAGCTCGTCTTCGACCGGCTCAGCCCGGCCCAGGTGCGCCAGCTGGCCAAGCTGGCCGACACCCTGCTCGACCAGCCGCTCGATGTTCGCCTCGCCCCTGACCCATGCGCCTGATCGCATCTACGCTGGGCGCATGAGTCAGCGAGTGCAGGGCGTCATCGCCCGCAGCAAGGGTGCCCCCGTCGAGCTCACCACGATCGTGGTGCCCGATCCGGGGCCGGGTGAGGCCGTGGTCGCGATCCAGGCGTGCGGGGTGTGCCACACCGACCTGCACTATCGCGAGGGCGGCATCAACGACGACTTCCCGTTCCTGCTCGGCCACGAGGCGGCCGGGGTCGTCGAGGCGGTCGGCGCGGGCGTGACCGACGTGGCGCCGGGCGACTTCGTGGTGCTCAACTGGCGGGCCGTCTGCGGCGTCTGCCGGGCCTGCAAGAAGGGCAAGCCGTGGTATTGCTTCGCCACCCACAACGCCACCCAGAAGATGACCCTGGAGGACGGCACCGAGCTGTCCCCGGCCCTGGGCATCGGCGCCTTCGTGGAGAAGACGCTCGTGCACGCGGGACAGTGCACAAAGGTTGACCCGCGGGCCCGGGCCGCCGCGGTGGGCCTGCTCGGCTGCGGGGTGATGGCGGGCATCGGCGCGGCCATCAACACCGGCGGCGTGACCCGTGGCGACTCGGTCGCGGTGATCGGCTGCGGCGGGGTCGGCGACGGCGCGGTGGTGGGCGCGGCGCTGGCCGGGGCGACCACCATCATCGCGATCGACACCGACGACCAGAAGCTGGAGTGGGCCCGCGGCTTCGGCGCGACCCACACGGTCAACGCGCGCGGCGTCGACGTGGTCGAGAAGGTCAAGGAGCTCACCGGCGGGTTCGGCGCCGACGTCGTGGTCGAGGCCGTGGGCCGCCCCGAGACGTACGAGCAGGCCTTTTACGCCCGTGATCTGGCCGGCACGGTCGTGCTGGTCGGCGTGCCCACCCCCGACATGAAGATCGAGTTGCCGCTGCTCGAGATCTTCGGCCGCGGCGGGGCGCTCAAGTCGAGCTGGTACGGCGACTGCCTGCCCACCCGCGACTTCCCGATGCTGACCGATCTCTATCTGCAGGGCCGCCTCGACCTCGACGCGTTCGTGACCGAGGAGATCCCGCTCGGCGGGGTCGAGGAGGCCTTCAAGAAGATGCACACCGGCGGCGTCCTGCGCTCGGTGGTCGTCTTCTAAGGTCAACCAGCTTTCGCGTACGCCGGCACCGACCGGTCGGCGAGCAGGTCGAGGGCCAGGGCGGCCGTCCAGCTGAACGTGGGCGCGCCCAGGCCCTCGCCGTTCTTCGGGTGGAAATACTCGAAGTGGCCGTGGCGGTGCACCAGCCGCACCATCGCCGCCCGCAGGTCCTCGGCCTCGTCGAGCCGGCCGTGGGTCAGCAGGCCGCGGCGCAGCAGCCAGTTCACGTTGATCCAGACCGGTCCGCGCCAGTAGCGCCGGGTGTCGAAGTCGGGCGCCGTCCGGTCGTAGCTCGGCACCGGCAACCCCGTCTCGTCGGGCAGCCCGAACCGCTCCGACCGGGCCTCGGCCAGCACCCCCTCGACCTGCTCGTCGTGCAGGTCGGGCAGCATCAACGGGATCAGGCCGCTCACGCAGCGGGCCGGGCTGAGCGTGCCGGTGCGCACGTCGCGGGCGTGGAACGTACGGGTCTCGGGGTTCCACAGCCGTTTGATGATCGCGGCGGTGATCCGCTGGGCCCGCTCGCGGTGGGCCTCGGACTCGGCGGCCAGCCCGAGCACGGCCGCGATCTGAGCCAGGGCCAGCTCGGCGGCGCCCAGGATCGCGTTGAACGAGGGGCACTCGACGGCGAACGCGTGCCGCCGCAGCAGCCCGGTGTCCGAATACTGCTCGGCCCGATAGCTGAGGACCAGCCCCACGTACCGGGCGTAGTCACGATCGGTCGGGCGGTGCGCGGCGTCGGCGACGTCGAGATCACGCCGGCGGAACGTGGTCAGCAGCCCCATGTCGGCCGGCACGTTCGCCATGGCGGCGTCCCAGGCCGGGCTGTTGTCGAGCCCCGATTCCCACGGGTGCACGATGCTGGCCAGCCCACTGCCGCCGAGATCGCGGCGCGTCGTCAGATAGTCCTGCTGGGCCACCAGCCGGGGATAAAGCCATTCCAATTCCCCGTACGCCTGTTGGACGCAGGCCGCCCCGTGCGCGGAGGCGCGCCGATAGACCTCCCACGCGGCCACGGCGTGCAGGGGCGGCTGGACGATCCCGGTGCTCCCGTGGGCCGGGCGGTTCGCGTACGGGGGGACGCCCCAGAACGCGGGACCCGGGAAGTAGTCGGCCTCGGCGGTCGCGGGGTCGAAGACGATGTGCGGCACGCGCCCGTCCGGCCACTGGGCCTCGAACAGGCTGCGCAGGTCACGCCAGGCGCGGGACGGGTTGACGTAGGCCAGGCCGACCGCGATGAAGGCGGCGTCCCAGCTCCATTGGTGGGGGTAGAGGCGGCGGGACGGGACCATGTGGTCGCCCTGCCAGTTGACGTCGAGGACGCGGGCGGCGGAGTTCCAGAGTTCAGCAGACATCTCGGTCACGGGTGCGGAGGGTGGGGGGCTGTCGGCGTGCATCTAAACAGAAGACCTTTCCGCTGCGGTCACCGGTAAACCCTTCATCGGGCGGCTCGGACTCGAGTGAAGGGAACCCGTCAGCCGGACCATGGGCACGGACTGCCGGTGCGCCTATGCTGACTTCACGTTAACGTAAGATGACGATCTTGTTACGGGGCCACGCGCTCGCTCGCGACTCCCTATGCTGCGGGCGCTCACGCTGTTCCGGGACTTACGGAGAAACCCATGCGTCGACCCGTTCTGCGCCGCCTGTTCGCCGGTCTGGCCGCATTGGCCCTGGTCCTCGTGTGGGCGCAGCCCGGCCGGGCCGCCGCCAAGGCCAAGGTCGACTTCTTCGTCAAGAGCTACACGATCGCGCCCGGACACGGCGAGCTGATCTACACGCTGCTGTTCGCCGATCGGCCGCTGCCGGTGGCGCGCGGCGCGGTCTCCCTCAAATACCGGTTCGTCAATCAGAACAAGGTCTTCCGGCTGCAGGAGGCGGGCCACCCGAACAACTGCAGCGTCGACATCGAGACCCTGCTCGAACTCAACTGCAGCGCCGAGGTCGCCTCGCTGACCCCGGCCGGTGTCGACTCCGCGGTCGTCGGCTGGGTGCAGGTCGACGGCGCGGCCAAGCCCGGCGACCAGGCCACGCTCACCGCGACGATGACCGTGAAGGGCTACGCCCCGGTCACCCGTACGGCCCGGATCGTGGCCGGCGAGGGTGTGGCGCTCACCCCCGTCGAGCCCGAGAAGGAGCGCTCGGCCGCGCCCGGGGCCACCATCGACACCCCGCTGACGATCACCAACTCGTCCGCGGTGCCGGCCCAGGGCACGGCGATCGTCGCCTCCACGCAGTACGCCTTCGAGTCCCGTACGCAATACAGCAACTGCGCCTACCTCGACGGCGTGCTGACCGCGTGCGTCTTCCCGCAGACGCTCGCCGCGGGCGCGTCCTATCGGGTCACGCTGCCGCAGCGGGTGCGCAAGGACACGGCGGCCCCGAGCGAGCAGTACGCCGGGTGGCGCTGGATGACCGACGAGGAGTTCGCCGACCTGCGGCAATACGTGATCAAGGGCGGGTTCGGCCGGCTCGGCCCGGCCGGCAAGGGCGGCGTGCTCAAGCTGACCGAGGTCGTCACCGCGAAGGCCGGGCCGCCGCAGGCCTCCGTCACGGAGTACGCGGCGCACGGTCTCAAGCTCACCGTCACCGGCACGAAGTCGAGCGACCTGGCCGCCGTCGCCGCCAAGGGCAAGGGCAAGAAGGGCGCGGTCGTCACCGTCTCGGCCGCCATCCGCAACAACGGGCCCGCCGCGATCGACCACAGCCGGGTCAACCGCACCTGGCCGACCGTGCGCTTCTACGTGCCCAAGGGCACGACCGCGGTGCGCGTGCCCGGCAGCTGCTTCCCGATGGCCAGCACCGGCAAGATCGACGAGAACCGGCCCGGGGCGCCCGGTTCGCTGCGCTACAGCTGCGACTACTACACCCTGCTCAAGGTCGGCGGCACGCTTAAGTTCGCCTTCGGGCTCCGGATCAACCAGGTGATCAAGGGGGCCCGGGGTGCGGTGGCCGTCGGGGCGCCGGCCACCGAGCTCAACAAGAAGAACAACACCGCGGCCATCGTGATCAACTAGGGCTCGGGATCGCGGGCTGCCGTGAAGATCCCTACACTGCGGACGTTTTGGTGTTCGGGTCATGCGGAGGAGCCCCGATGCGTCCACTTGTCCTGCGTCGTCTGCTGGCCGGCCTGGCCGCACTGGCGCTCGTCCTGGCCTGGGCGGTGCCGGCTCAGGCCGCCGCGCCGGTCAGGGTCTACTTCCACGTCAAGAACTTCACGATCGCGCCCGGAACCAGCACGGCCATCTCGTCCCTGCTCTACGCCGACGAGACCTTGCCGGTGCCCGCAGGCGCGGTCAGTCTCCAGTACAGGTTCATCGACCAGGACCCGGCCTTCCGGTTCCAGGAGGCGGGCCGCCCGAACAACTGCAGCGTGACCCTCCCCGACAGCGTCGAGATGAACTGCGTCGCGGAGGTGTCCGCGCTGACCCTGGCCGGTGTCGACTCCGGGGTGGTCGGCTTCATCGAGATCGCCGACGACGGCGTGATGGGCGCGCAGGCCACGCTCACCGCGACGATGACCGTCAAAGGACACGCACCGGTCACCCGGACGGCCAGCGTCACGATCGGCGAGGAGGTCGACCTGACCGCCGTGACCGGCGACCGCATCGTGAAGGTGGCGCCGGGCGCCTCGGTCGACCCGCCGCTCGTGATCGCGAACTCGGGCTCCAAGGCGGTGCGAGGCGTCGGGTTCCACGCCGGCCACCCCTACTTCCTCGAGAGCCGTACGCAATTCAGCAACTGTGAATACATCGACGGCCGGTTGAGCGGGTGCACGTTCGACCAGACGCTCGAGCCCGGGACCACGTACCGGGTGAACTTGCCGTTCCGGGTCCGGGCCGACACCCTTGCCCCGGAGATCACGGCCACTGAGTACCGGTGGATGACCGACGAGGAGCTCGCCGACTACCGGCAGTGGATGCAGAACGGCGGTCACGAAGGGACCGGCACGCCCGGCCGTGGTGGTGTGCTGCGGCTGACCCCGGTGCCGACGGCCAAGGCCAGTTCTCCGCAGGCCCAACTGCCTCCGGAGCGGGCCAAGCACAACCTGAAGTTCGAGTTCACCGGGCGGAACTCGGCCGACCTGGCCGCGGTCGGCGCCACGGCGACGGGTGCGAAGGGCGCCGTGGTCACCGTTCCGGTCGGCCTGGTCAACCGCGGGCCGGCGACGCTCGACAACTCCTGGAACAGCAGCTGGCTGAACACCCAGTTCTCCGTGCCCAAGGGCACCACGGCGGTCCGGGTGCCGGACGGCTGCTACCCGATGTCCGCCGACGGCACAGACGACTGGACCCGGCCCGGGGCGCCGGGTGCGCCACGCTACAGCTGCGGGCCCTCCTCCTCGCTCTCGCTGCTCAAGGCCGGCGGCACCGCGAAGGTCGCGTTCGGGCTACGCATCGACCAGGTGATCCCGGGAGCCCGGGGCGCGGTGACGGTGGGCGCGCGGGTCCACACGGGCTGGGTGGCCGAGCTGAACCCGGCCAACAACACGGCGGCGGTCGTCATCAACCCGGCCGCGGCGCCGGCCCCCGGTGGTGGCGAGGGTGGCGGCGGTGGTCTTCCGATCACCGGGCCGCAGGGCGCCCTGTTCGGCGGGATCGGTCTGCTGCTGGTGCTGGGCGGGGCGGCGGCTGTCTTCTTCACGCGGCGCCGGTCGTCCTGATTTATGCGGCGGCCCGCCTGATCTCAAGCCAGAGGCGGCTGCGGCGGCCGGGCAGGTAGGGGGAGTCGAGGCGTTTCGCCACGACTCCCCGCAGCCCCTGGGCCGCGGCTGCCTCCAGGGCGAATTCGCCCCCGCCGGGAAAATAAGGTGGGGTCTGCCAGTGGTCGCCGTTGATCCCCAGCCCCTCCAGCAGCTCGCGGCGCTCGCCGTAGCGGACCGCCTCGACCGTGCTGTGCCCCTCCAGCCACAGGAGGTCATAGGCGAGGAAGTGAACCGGAGTGCGCTCGGCCGCGCGCTTGGCCGCGCCCGAGTCCTTCGGCTGCTTGCGCCGCTCCAGCAGGGCCGGATCCGGCAGCGTCACGATCTCCCCGTCGAGCACGGCCTCGATCGGCGCCAGCTGCGGCCCGAGCGCCCGGACCTCCGGATACCACGAGGTCACGTCGTCGCCGTCGCCGTTCAGCAGGCGCACCCGGCCGCCCGAGACGAAGGCGATCGTGCGCCGGCCGCCCCAGTCCATCTCGTAGCCCCACTCGTCGTCCTCGCCGGGCAGGTGGGCGGCCCTGGTCGCCAGCATCGGCGGCGCCACCTCGGGCATCGTCTCCCAGCCGGCCTCGGGCGGATCCATCCGGCGGACCATCCAGTCGTTGCCGCCGGTCTGAAAGAAGACGTACCGCCCGTTCGAGCGATCCCCGCGGAACGTGACACTGATCTCGTCGTCGCGCCACTTGTCCGTCTCGTACGTCCCGCTGTCGAAAATCGTCATCCGCCCGCCGCCGTACTCCCCGGCCGGAATCTCACCCGAGAAGTCCAGGTATTCGAGCGGATGATCCTCGGTGTGCTTGGCCAGGTTGTTGCGATGCTGATCACGAGGCAGCCCCCGCGGCACCGCGAACGAGACCAGCACCCCCTCCCGCTCGAGCCGCACATCCCAATGCAGGCTCCGCGCATGATGCTGCTGAATCACAAACCGCCGCTGGTCAGTCGGCCGCGGCGAGGCTTCCGGCACGGGTTCCGGAGTGCGCGAAGCGTCTCGTTTGCGGCGGTAGTCGTCGAGACGGTCGGTCATGGCCTTCAGTGTTCTCCCGTGAACGGCGGAAATACACCGGCGTAATTCGCCGTACCCACGTGCGAGAGTGAAGGCATGGGCGTCATCGGAACAATTCGGACTCCTCGATGATCGCGGGTTTTGCCCGACGGTGGCGCGGGGTAGTGTCTTGGCTCCAACGCGTGTCCGACGGGTGGGAGGCAAGGCTGCGATGACGTTGCGCATCCTGGTGGTGGGCGCGGGAATCGCCGGGCTGGCCGCGGCGCGGGCCCTGCGTCTCGCCGGTTTCCGGCCCGACGTGGTGGAGGAGCTGCCGGCCTCCATGCTTCCCGGCGCCGGCATCTATCTCCCGGGCAACGCGTCCCGTGCGCTGCGCCAGCTCGGCCTCGACGCGCCGCTTCGCCCGCTCGGTGACCTGATCTTCCGGCAGGTCTTCCTAGACTCGCGGGGTCGTGAGCTCTTCGAGATGGATGTGGCCGCCCTCTGGGCCGGCGTCGGCGAGTCCCGCGCCCTCTCCCGGGCCGATTTGCAGCAGGTCTTGCTGACCGGCGTCGGCGGCGAGGTGCGTTACGACACCGCCGTACGAGATCTTGAGATCTTCGACCACACCGCCAAGGTCGAGTTCGCCGACGGCAGCGTCGCCGAATACGACCTGGTCGTCGGGGCCGACGGCCGCCGCTCGACGATCCGGGCCAAGGCCGGGCTGGGCGGCGCCGCCACCCCCACCGGCCAGATCGTCTATCGCTCGGTCGTCGCCGGTGGCCCGCCCCTGAGCGACTGGACGGCCCTGCTCGGGCGCCGGTCGTCGTTCGTGGCGATGCCGATGGGCGGCCGCAAGCTCTACTTCCACGCCGACGAGACCGCCCCCGACGCGCCCAACCCCGAAGATCCGCTGGCCCGGGTGCACGAGTTGTTCGGCGGCTTCGGCGGCCCGGTCCCCGCGATCCTCAAGGCGATCGAGAAGGTGCAGGTCGCCCGCACCGACGAGGTCGTGCTCGACGCCTGGTCGCGCGGCCCCGTGGTGCTGGTCGGTGACGCGGCCCACGCCACCGCCCCGACCCTGGCCCAGGGTGCCGCCATGTCGTTCGAAGACGGCGTGGTGCTCGGCGAAGAGCTGCGAAAAGTCACCGACGACGTGCCGGCGGCCCTCCAGGCGTACGAGAATCGCCGTCGCCCCCGCTGCGCCGAGATGCGTGACCGCACCCGGGAACGCGACCGCACCCGCGACGTGCCGCCCGCTCTGCGCGACCCGATGCTTCGCAGGCGTGGCCTGCGGATCTTCTCCGATCACTACCGTCCGTTGGTCCAGCCCGCCTGAGCGCGACACGAACCGTTGTTGACCTCTTTGGTCACCCCCCGCCCGCGGGGGGTCGGCGGGGGACTATTCTGCCTGCGAGGTACGCCTTTCATCTCTGGCGTACTGAGTGGGACGAACGAGACAACGGAGGCTATTCGTGACGACCGTTGCGCCTAAGCCGATCGTGACCCGGCCTTACCCGGTCAGACGGCAGGTCAAGGGTTCGGCGCTAGCCCGAATTCTGCGCACGACGGACGCGAAGCAGATCGGGATCATGTACATGATCACGGCCTTCGTGTTCTACATGCTCGGCGGCCTGATGGCTCTGCTGATGCGCACCGAGCTGGCGCGCCCGGGCATGCAGTTGCTCTCCCCTGAGCAGTACAACCAGCTGTTCACGATGCACGGCACGATCATGTTGCTGTTCTTCGCGACGCCGATCGTGTTCGCCTTCGCGAACTTCGTGGTGCCGATCCAGATCGGCGCGCCCGACGTGGCCTTCCCGCGTCTGAACGCGTTCGCCTACTGGCTCTACCTGTTCGGCGGCACGATCACGATCAGCGGCTTCTTCACGCCGGGCGGCGCGGCCGACTTCGGCTGGTTCGCGTACACCCCGCTGAGCGACTCGCTGCACTCGCCGGGCGTCGGCGGCAACATGTGGGTCGTCGGCCTGGCCCTCTCCGGCCTGGGCACGATCCTCGGTGGCGTCAACCTGATCACCACGGTGCTCACCCTGCGCGCCCCCGGCATGACGATGTTCCGCATGCCGATCATGACGTGGAACATCCTGGTCACCAGCCTTCTGGTGATCATGGTCTTCCCGTTCCTGGCGGCCGCGCTGTTCGCCCTCGCCGCCGACCGCGTGCTCGGTGCGCACGTCTTCGACGTCGACACCGGCGGCCCGATGCTGTGGCAGCACCTCTTCTGGTTCTTCGGCCACCCCGAGGTGTACATCGTGGCGCTGCCGTTCTTCGGCATCATCACCGAGGTCATCCCGGTCTTCAGCCGCAAGCCGGTCTTCGGCTACAAGGGCCTGGTGGCCGCGACGCTGCTGATCGCCGCGCTGTCGATGTCGGTGTGGGCGCACCACATGTTCGTCACCGGCCAGGTGCTGCTGCCGTTCTTCAGCTTCCTGAGCTTCCTCATCGCGGTCCCGACGGGCATGAAGTTCTTCGTCTGGATCGGCACGATGTGGCGCGGCCAGATCAGCTTCGAGACGCCGATGATGTTCGCGATCGGCTTCCTGGTGACGTTCCTGTTCGGCGGTCTGTCCGGCGTGCTGCTGGCCTCCCCGCCGATCGACTTCCACGTCTCCGACTCGTACTTCGTGATCGCGCACTTCCACTACGTGCTGTTCGGCACGATCGTGTTCGCCGTGTTCTCGGGCATCTACTTCTGGTTCCCGAAGATGTTCGGCCGGATGCTCGACGAACGCCTCGGCAAGATTCACTTCTGGCTGACGTTCATCGGCTTCCACGCGACGTTCCTGGTGCAGCACTGGCTCGGCACCGAGGGTATGCCCCGGCGCTACGCCGACTACCTCGCCAGCGACGGGTTCACGTTCCTGAACACGTTCTCGACGATCGGCTCGTTCGTGCTCGGCCTGTCGACGCTGCCGTTCATCTACAACTGCTGGAAGTCGTACAAGGTCGGCCAGGTCGTGACCGTCGACGACCCGTGGGGCCACGGCAACTCGCTCGAGTGGGCCACGTCCTCCCCGCCGCCGCTGCGCAACTTCGACCGCATGCCGCGCATCCGCTCGGAGCGCCCGGCCTTCGACGCGAAGTTCCCGGAGCTGGCCGCGGGCGAACAGTCCATCGCCGGCCCGCCCGAGGGCGGCGCCCGCCCCCTGACCAGGGAATCCGACGGCGGCGCGACATACCCCGAAGACACCGGCACCAACCGCAATTGAAGTTTCTGACAACGGCCCGCCTTCTCCTGAGGGCGGGCCGTTTTCGCTTTGTCCGCCCTCTGCCGGCCGCCGCGCTTTGTCCGCCCCGGCCCGCAACGCCCGAGCAACTCGGCACCGGGCGCCACGACCAGCCGCACCACAGGTGTCGCGAGCATCCCCCGTCTCGCGCGGCACGGCATTCCCCGTCTCGCGCGCCCCCGGCATCCTCCGTCTCGCGCCCCCGGCATGCCCCGTCTCGCGGGCGGCACGGGCATCGCCCGTCTCCCGCGGGCGGCACGGCATCGCCATCTCGCGCGGCGATGCGCCGACGAGCCCCCTCACCGGCCGTCAGGGGCGGCGGATGATCATCGGAGTGATTGCGGGCACCCTACGGGCGTGTCAGGCGGCGGACGGTGGCTGTGAGGGCGACCGGGTCTACTTCCTGACCGGTGATCAAGGCCTGAAGCGTGACGCCGTCGAAGAGCGCCATCACGTCGTGGGTGGCATCGTGGCCAAGGTGCGGCTCGAGGATGTCGCGCATGCCGGTCAGCCAGGCCATCGCCAGCGGGCGGAGGGCGGCGTCCCGGGCGGCGGCCACATAAAGCTCGCACTCGAGCTGGGCCCGCCGGCGATCCGCGAGGTATTCGACGATCAGCTCGGCCACCGCCGCCGGGATGTCGTCGGCCTCCCGGAGCCGCCCGGCCCACCGGTCGAAGTCGTCCTGCAACCCGGCCGCGGCCAGCTGCAACCCCGCGGCGATCAGGTCGTCGAGCGTGGGGAAGTAGTAGGTGGTCGCCCCGAGCGGAAGGTCGGCCTTGGCCGCGACCGCCCGATGCGACGTGCGGGCCAGCCCCGACTCCGAGATCACCTCAAGGGCCGCCGCGGCAAGCGCCCGCCGCCGCGCTTCCGGATCCCGAGCCCGCTGCGGCCGCCGGGGCTCCCCGTCGGCCCGCCGCCGCGCGGGCTGCCCCGGCGCCGGACTGTCATCATGCTGCGGTTCCCGATCACTGCGCCGCCGCCTGGGCCGCGCCGCCGCCTCCGGCTGTGGTGCCCGATCGGCCCGTCGTCGCGCCGGCGCCGTCCCGTCCGCGGCATCGGCAGGGGCGTTGGAGTGTGGTGCGGAGTTGCTCAATGGGCACCGCCCAGGTTCACGGTCACTACGCCGGCGATGATGAGGCTGACGCCGACGACCTTAACCGTCGTGAGCGGCTCGCCGAGGAAGACCGCGCCGATGGCCACGATCGCGGCGGTGCCGAGGGCGGACCAGATGGCGTAGACGACGCCGACCGGCAGATCTTTCACGCAGACGGCCAATGCGGCGAACGAGACCACGTAACCGGCCAGGCACCCGATAGTCGGCCACAGCCGAGAGAAGCCTTCCGTCGACTTCAGCATGCTCGTCGCCAGGACCTCCGCGCTGATGGCGACCAGCAAAAACACGTAAGGCACGGCGTTCCTTCTCTCGACTTGTACGACTGTACAAGTACGAACGTACAAGATGCTTTGGCAGGCGCCATCATGACCTGAGTCACAGCAGCTCAGGATGGGTTCGGAGCTGCCACCCAAGCTTGGAACGGCCGTTGGCTGAGTGAGCAGAGGAGCGGCCGAGTCAAATGACGTCGGGCCGACTGAGGCACTGGGGAGAGGTGCCGGCCTGAGTGATGTTCATGCCGAACGATGTCGCAGCCTGGACGGCGGGGAGGCGGCGCGAGCGGACGGTAATGGGCTGGGCCGGCCCGGACGCCACCGAGCTGGGCGAAGCACGTTGGCCTGGCGGAAGGACGCGGAACGACGTTGCGCCGACGGGCGAGCAGTGGGGGACGCCGGGCCGGACGTCGGGTCGACCGGACCGGGTTGAGCGACGCTGTCCTGGTACGTCGAGCCAGCGTGCGAGGCCGGGTGACGCTGTGCTGGGTTTTGGTCTGAGCGGGTGCTCGGGTTGGGCGACATTGCGCTGGGGGCATCGGCCGAGCGGGCGTCGGACTGCGCAACATCAGCCGGGCGACGCTGGGCTGCTCAACTTGAGGCCGGGCGGCGCTGGGCTGCGCAACGCAACGCCACGCCGGGCTGCGCAAGTAGGGGACGTAGGCCGTTGCGTTGCTCTTGTTCCACCGCCCGACAAACGCACGCCGGGCTGTGCAACGCACGCCGGGCTGTGCAACGCCGGGCGGCGCTAGGCCCCGCGCAACGCCACGCCGGGGCTGGGTCAGGTTGGGTGGCGTCAGCGCCGGCGGGACTTGGTTCTGCTGGCTGCAGGCGTGAAGCAGGCCGGGGCGGCGCTGGAGAGCCGGCGGGGCGGCGGGCCGGAGGGAGGGGCGGTCAGGGGCGGCGGGCGGAGAGGGTGTCGTTGTGGGGGGTGTGCTGGCGTGGGGTGCGGTCGGCGGGGGTTTCGTTGGGGGAGTCGGCGGCCGGGAGGATGGAGGCGGCCAGGGCCGGCTCGGTGGTGGGGCCCGACTTGCCGGTGGTCAGAGTCGGCTCCGGCGCGGTGGCGGGTGGGGATTGCCGGCGGCGGCGTAGCTCCGTCGGGAGGACGAGCAGGGCGATCAGGACGCCCGCGCCGCCGACGGTGACGAAGCCCCAGGGTGGGGACAGGGTGTCGGCGGCGACGCCGGCCAGGGGGCCGCCCAGGGCCACGCCGACGGTGAGGGCCGAATTGTGCAGGCCCATCGCCTCGCCGCGGGCCGCGGCGGGGATCATGCGGCTGATGGCGTCGGCCGTGGAGGTGATCAAGGGGGCGCAGAGGGCGCCGGCCGGGATGAGGAGCAGCGCGATCAGCCACCAGTGGGCGCCGCCGAGGCTGACGAGCATGGTGGCGACGGCGAGCGGGGCGAGGATGACCACGGGCGGGAACGAGCGCTGCATCGTGCCGTAGGCGAAGCCGCCGAGCAGCGAATAGAACGCCCACATCGACATCACCAGCCCGCTCCAGCCCAGCTCGCCGTTGTCGCGCAGCACGGCCACCAGCGCCACGTCGGTGCCCGAGAGCACGAGCGTCGCGGCCATCGTGACGAGCAGGATGGCGACGAAGCGCGGCCCCAGCCAGCTGCGCCGCGGCACCCGCTCGCCGGCCGTGATGGGGGCCTCGTGCGCGGCCCGGACCGGCGGGTTGAGCAGCCAGAGCCCGACCCCGGAGGCCAGGATGCCGGCCGCCAGCATGAGCATCGCCCAGCGGCCCCCGGCGGTGGTGGCGACCAGCACGCCGAGCGCGGGCCCGGCCATGAACGACAACTCGGTGGTGATCGAGTCGAGCGCGAACGCCGGCAGGCGCTGGGCCTCGGGCGTCAGGGCGCTGATCGACTGGCGGGCCACCGAGAAGGCCGGCAGGGCCAGGAACCCGCCGAACAGCGCCATGACCAGCAGCGCCCAATACGGCACGGCCTGCGCGGTCGACCAGAAGATCACCTCGGCCACCGTGGTCAGCACGAGCACCGGTCGCAGGCCGCGCCGGTCGATCAGGCGGCCCATCATGGGCGCGCCGACCGAGCCGCCGATCGTGAACGCCGCGCCGATCAGCCCGGCCGCGCCGTAACCCCGGCCGAGGTCGGTGACCACGTGCAGGGTGAGCACGACGGCGCCGGCCGCGATGGGGATGCGCGCCAGCGTAGTCACCGCCAGCAGCGACTTGATGCCGGGCAGAGCGAGCGTGTCACGGTAAGGCTTGAGCCGCATGTCGTTCCTGACCTCCGAAGCAATATCCTGCCCCGGGGGTACGACAAAAAACCAACTTCTTGATCAGGCAGAAATCAGGACGACACGACCGGCGTTCCGGTGGTCTCGATCGACGCCGCGCGCAGCTCCTCGAGCGCGGCGGCCGTCGTGCCGGCCGCGACACCGGCCGTGAGCTCCAGCAACACCGTCGTCGCGAACCCCTCGGCGCGGGCGTCGAGCGCGGTGGCCCGTACGCAATGGTCGGTCGCGATGCCCACCAGTTCGACTTCCGTCACATCTCGCTCGCGCAGCCACGCGGCCAGGGTCTCGCCGCCCTCGGTCTGCCCCTCGAAGCCCGAGTAGGCCGCCTGGTATTCGCCCTTGCGGAAGACCGCCTCGACCCGCTCGGTGCGCAGCTCGGGGTGGAACTCGGCGCCGGGTGTGCCGACCACGCAGTGCCGGGGCCAGCTGTCGAGATAGTCGGGGGTGTCGCTGAAGTGGCTGCCGGGGTTGATGTGCCAGTCCTTGGTGGCGACCACGTGATCCCACCGGTCGCCGGCCTTCTCCAGCACCAGCGAGATGCCCGCGGCCACGGCGGCGCCGCCGGCGACCGCCAGCGATCCGCCCTCGCAGAAGTCGTTCTGCACGTCGACGATGATCAGCGCTCGTGTCACGGGACAACCCCTAAACGGTCGGGACGATGGTGACGGGGATGGCCGGGTCGCCGGCCGAGAGCTTGAGACCCTCCCACGGTATCGAGATCAGGCACTGACGCAGGTGCTCGCGGGATTCGGCCAGGCTGGGCAGCTCGGTGACCTCGCCGCCGGCGACGAACGAGCGCTGCAGGAGCCGGTCGTTGGCGGCGTGGTCGGGCACGCCCTGCGACACCACGATCTCCTCGGTCGCCGTGCCCGTGGGCTTGTGCCGCCGTACGGCCGTCTTGCGCCCGCCCACGGTCGCCTTGTTCTCCGAGCGCTTGACCACCGGGCGCCCCTCGACCTCGACCAGCTTGTAGACCAGGCCGGCGGTGGGCGCGCCCGAGCCGGTGACCACCGCGGTGCCCGCGCCGTACATGTCGACGGGCTCGGCGGCCAGGGTGGCGATCGCGTATTCGTCCATGTCGCCGGAGACCACGATCTGGGTCTCGGTGGCGCCGAGCGAGTCGAGCAGCTCGCGCGAGTGCTGGGTGAGCACCGACAGGTCGCCCGAGTCGATGCGGACGGCGCGCAGGTCGGGGCCGGCCACCGCGATCGCGTTGCGGATG
Organism: Paractinoplanes lichenicola; assembly: GCF_016785085.1. Taxonomy (GTDB): domain Bacteria; phylum Actinomycetota; class Actinomycetes; order Mycobacteriales; family Micromonosporaceae; genus Actinoplanes; species Actinoplanes lichenicola. Next base: position 260,801 of record NZ_JAENHO010000014.1, on the reverse strand, counting down.
CCCTGGCCGATGTCGTACGTGTCGACGAGCAGCGTGGTGTTCTTGCCGAGCGCGGCCACCTGGGAGGCGAACGCGGCCGGCTCGTCGTCGTGCAGGAGGGTGAACGCGTGGGCCGAGGTGCCGGTGGTGGGGATGCCGTAGAGCGCTCCCGCGGCGAGGTTGGAGGTCGAGGCGAACCCGGCCAGATAGGCCGCCCGGGCGGCGGCGACGGCCGAATCCTCGTGCGTGCGCCGGGAGCCCATCTCGATGATCGGCCGGCCCCGCGCCGCGGTGACCATGCGGGCCGCTCCGGCCGCGACCGCGCTGTCGTGGTTGAGCACCGACAAGATCAGCGTCTCGAGCACCACGCACTCGGCGAACGTGCCGGTCACGGTCATGATCGGCGAGCCCGGGAAGAAGAGCTCGCCCTCGGCGTAGCCGTCGATGTCGCCCGAGAAGCGATAGCCGGCCAGCCACTTGGCGGTCGTCTCGTCGACGATGCCCGCCCCGCGCAGGAAGTCGACCTCGGCCGGGCCGAAGCGGAAGTCTTTGATCAGCTCGACCAGCCGGCCCGGCCCGGCCACCACGCCGTAGCGCCGGCCGCCGGGCAGGCGGCGGGCGAAGACCTCGAAGACGCACTGCCGGTCGGCGGTGCCGTCCTTGAGCGCGGCGCTGACCATGGTCAGCTCGTACTGATCGGTCATCAGCGCGGGTGCGAAGGAGTTCACGAACCCACCCTATTGCGCGTGGCAGCTCCTTACGAACCGCGTCCTGACCTGCGTATCGGCGTTCCGGTTCACCGATGCGGCGAAACCGGTGGCACCATGGTGGGCATGGCGCTCCCCCAGGTCGCTCCGCTCGAGAGCCCCGAGATCGAGGAGGCACCCGCTGACGATCGGCCGTGGGTGACCATCGTCTGGGATGATCCGGTCAACCTCATGTCGTACGTGACCTGGGTGTTCCAAAAGATTTTCGGCTTCTCGAAAGAAAAGGCCGAAGCCCTGATGCTCGACGTGCACAACAAGGGCCGGGCGGTGGTCAGCTCCGGTGCGCGCGAGCGCATGGAGATGGACGCCAACCAACTGCACGGATACGGTCTCTGGGCGACGGTGGACCGGGATTGACACCGCGGGAGAGAGCAGATGTTCCGACGCAACGGCAGCCAGTGCGTGGCCACCTTCGCGGTCGACGAGGTGCGCGTCCTGCGCAAGGTCGCCGGTGAAGTGGTCGGCCTGCTGACCGACGGCATGGATCACACCGATCCGGTCGTCAGCCGGCTCTTCCCCGACATCTACCCCGATCAGCCGGACGACTCCGCCGAGTTCCGCCTCTACACCGAGGGCGATCTCAAGACCGGCAAGATCGACCAGGCCGGGGCGATCCTCGCGGCGCTGCCCGACGAGGGCGAGGGCGAGGTGCGGCTGGACGGCGAGGCCGCCGAGGCCTGGCTGCGCGCGATCAACGACGCGCGGCTGGCCATGGGCACCCGCCTCGACATCGGGGCCGACACCGACCTGAGCGACGAGCTGGACGCCGCGGTGCTGCACGACCCCGGCTCCAGCCGCGTGTTCCAGCTCAGCGTGTACGCCTACCTCGGCTACCTGCAGGAGTCGCTGCTCAACGCGCTGCCCGAAATCGAGTGAGACGCGCTGCCCGAAATCGAGTGAGACGCGCTGCCGGAAATCGAGTGAGAGCCGCCACGTCGGGATCAGGGAAATCTCACGGTAATGTGAACGGCGTGCTGACCATCGACAGCGCGATCGTCGACGCGATCGTCGCCCACGCCCGCCGGGACCACCCCGACGAGGCCTGTGGCGTCGTCGCGGGCCCGATCGGCAGCGACCTGCCGACCCGGCTCATCCCGATGGACAATGCGGCCCGGTCGATGACGTTCTACGAGTTCGACTCCATGGAGCAGCTGCGCGTGTGGCGCGAGATGGATGACAACGACGAGGAACCGGTGGTCATCTACCACTCGCACACGGCCACCGAGGCCTATCCGTCGCGCACCGACATCTCGTTCGCCGGGGAGCCGGGCGCGCATTACCTCCTCGTGTCGACCCGCGAGAGCGACTCGGAAGAGATTCGCTCGTTCCGCATAGTGGACGGCGTGGTGACCGAGGAAGAGATCAACATCGTGGATGCGACGGTGGACGCGTGATTGCGAGCGCTGTGCAGTCGTACATGTTCGGGCAGAGCCCCGTGTCGGTCTTCTACGAGTGTCGCTGAGCTCAGCTCGGCGAGACGAAGACCAACGACCCTGCCCTGAGTTCGACCTTCCTTTTGGAGCATTCACAGCCATGGCTATCGAAGTTCGCATCCCCACCATCCTGCGCAGCTACACCGGCGGCGCCAAGATCGTCGAAGGCGCCGGCGACTCGCTGACCGCGCTCATCGACGACCTGGACGCCAAGCACAACGGCCTCAAGGGGCGGCTCATCACCCCCGAGGGCGGGCTGCACAAGTTCGTCAACATCTACGTCAACGACGAGGACGTCCGCTTCCTCGGCGCGCTCGACGCCAAGCTCAGCGACGGTGACTCGATCACCATCCTCCCGGCCGTGGCCGGTGGCGCGCTGGGCTTCGTGGCGGCCGCCGCCCTGCTCGGGCGCTAACCGTCATGGCTCGCTACGAGAGCCTCTTGGACGCCTGCGGGGGCACGCCGCTCGTCGGCCTGCCCCGCCTGTCGCCGACGGTGCCCGAAGGGGCACCGCCGGTGCGGTTGTGGGCCAAGCTGGAGGATCGCAACCCGACGGGCAGCATCAAGGACCGGGCCGCACTCTTCATGGTCCGCGAGGCCGAGGAGTCGGGCCACCTGCGCCCCGGTGACACCATCCTCGAGCCGACCAGCGGCAACACCGGCATCGCGCTGGCCATGGTGGCCAAGCTGCGGGGTTACCGGCTGGTCTGCGTGATGCCCGAGAACGTGTCGGCCGAGCGGATCCAGCTGCTCCGCATGTACGGCGCCGAGATCATCTTCTCGCCGGCCGCGGGCGGTTCCAACCAGGCCGTGGCCACCGCGAAGCAGATCGCGGCCGAGCACCCGGACTGGAAGATGCTGTTCCAGTACGGCAACCCGGCCAACGCCCGCGCGCACTACGAGACCACCGGCCCCGAGCTGCTGCACGACCTGCCCACGATCACGCATTTCGTGGCCGGCCTGGGCACCACCGGCACCCTGATGGGCACGGGGCGGTTCCTCAAGGAGAAGGTCGACGGCATCCAGATCGTCGCCGCCGAGCCGCGCTACGGCGAGCTGGTGTACGGGCTGCGCAACATCGACGAGGGCTACGTGCCGGAGCTGTACGACGCGAGCGTGCTCGACCGCCGCTTCTCGGTCGGCACCCGCGACGCCGTGCTCCGCACCCGCCAGCTCGTCGAGGTCGAGGGCATCTTCGCCGGGTTCTCCAGCGGCGCGATCCTGCACGCCGCGCTCGCCGTCGCGCACGACGCGGTCAAGGCGGGCCGGCGGGCCGACGTCGCCTTCGTGGTCTGTGACGGCGGCTGGAAATACCTTTCGACGGGCGCCTACGGCGGCACCCTCAACGACGCCGAAGAGGCCCTCGAGGGCCAGCTGTGGGCCTGACGGCGGCCTGAGAACGGCCTAATAGAGGGCCGAGATCAGCACGTCCAGGGCGAGCGGCACGGTCGCGCCGGAGAGCAGCAGCCAGGGCAGCACGGGGCGGTGGATCGACAGGAACGAGGCCACCGCCAATGCCACGCTCAGCAACCCGAACAGGGCCAGGGCCGGCACGAACCAGAATGCCGCGCCGCCCAAGACGGTGACCAATGCGGTAATGCCGACACCGGCCGCGGTCAGACCGAGTCCGGCGGCCCACAACGCCATCGTCAGGACCCGTACGGTGCTCGGGGCGGGATCGTCGGGCGCCGGAAATCGGAAAAGCGTTTCGTCGTCCGGGGATTCCGTCCCGGTCGGGGTAGTCTCCCAGCCACCGAACGGCATGATCGCTGCCGCTTCGGTGCGCGCGGGGCGATCCTTCTCGACCGTTGTCACGCTGCCTCCGCCTGTTCAGTCCCCAGAAGTCCTCACTTTGTGCAACGCAAACGACTCACCGGACGTAACGGGAATTGCGCTAATGGCCGAGGTCACGGGGGCTGTGATGTACGTTGTCGATTTAGCGACAAATCGATCAGACGTTTACATGGCGCGCAGGTCCCGGCGTACGCTTCGCTGCGTGATTGACTGGTCTGAGGAAGTCAGCACGGACCGGTCGGGCGGGGCGTGTTCGACCCAGCGTGAGCCAAAGGGACCCGCATGCGACTGACCGTTCTCGGCTGTGCCGGCAGTTTTCCCGGCCCCGAGTCGGCTTGTTCCGCCTATCTCGTCGAGGCTGAGGGCTTCCGGCTGCTGATCGATTTCGGCTCGGGTTCGCTGTCCGCGCTGCAGCGCTACTCCGACATGAACAAGATCGATGCGATCATCCTGACCCACCTGCACTGCGATCACATGCTCGACGCGTGCACCTACATCGTGGTCCGTCGCTACGACCCGTCCGGCTCGCTGCCGCCGGTGCCGGTCTACGCCCCCCTCGGCGCGGCCGAGCGCATCTCCGCCGCCTACAGCCAGGACAACGAGCCGGTCGACGACGTCTACACCTTCTACGGCCTGCAGCCGGGCACGTTCCCGATCGGTCCCTTCTCGATCACGGTCGACCGGGTCAACCATCCGATCGAGACCTACGGCGTACGGATCGAGCACGGCGGGTCGGTGCTGGCGTACTCCTCGGACACCGCCCCGTGCGAACCGCTGCTGCGACTCGCCGCCGGCGCGGATTTGTTTCTGTGTGAGGCCAGTTACCTCGACGGCGCCGACAACCCCCCTGGCCTGCATCTCACCGGCGGGGAGGCGGGCGAGGCGGCCACCAAGGCGGACGTCGGGAGGCTGCTTCTGACCCATCTCGTCCCCGCGTGGGTCAGCGAGGCATCTATTGTGGATGCCGCCGTGGCCGCGTTTGCCGGACCGGTTGAGGTCGTGCGCCCAGGTGCCCGCTACGATCTCTAGGCCCTAGACCGGGGCGGGGGCACGGTCGGAGCAGCGGGAGCACCAGCGGATCGTGATCTTGGAGTTCTTGGATGCGCATCGTTCGCCTGGCCAACTTCGTGACGACCCATTCGGGTGGCCTGCGGACAGCACTTCGTTACCTCGGTGAGGGCTATCAGAACGCCGGCCACGAGGCGGTGCTGATCGTTCCCGGACGCGAGCGCTCCGACAAGCTGACCACGCAGGGCCGCGTCATCACGCTGCCCAGCGCGCCCCTCCCGCGTACGGGGGGCTATCGCGTCATGACCGGGCGGCGTGAGCTGACCGAGCTGCTCGACGAGCTCGAGCCCGACCGGCTCGAGGTCTCCGACCGCACCAGCCTGCGCTGGACGGGGGGCTGGGCCCGCAACCGCGGCGTCGCGTCGGTGATGGTGTCGCACGAGAGCCTGGCCGGCCTGCTCGGCGTCTGGGGCGTGCCCAAGCGCGACGCCGTGGCCGACAAGTTCAACCTGCGTACGGCAGAGTTCTTCGACCAGATCATCTGCACCACCTCGTTCGCCGCGGCCGAGTTCCGCCGCCTGGGCGTGCCCAACCTGACCGAGGTGCCGCTCGGCGTCGACCTCGACGTGTTCCACCCGGACAAGCGCGACGAGGCCGTCCGCGAGCGCTACGCCCGGCCCGGCGAGCTGCTGATCGCGTTCGCCAGCCGGCTCTCCGGCCAGAAACGCCCTGAGCTTGCCGTGGACACGATCGGCGCGCTGCGCAACGACAAGGTGCCCGCCGTGCTCGCCGTGGCCGGAGACGGCGTACGGCGGGCCGCGCTGGCCTATCGTGCGGCCCGCCTGCCCGTCCGCTTTACCGGTCACATCGCCGAGCGCCGCGCCATGGCCGCTTTGCTGGCGAGCGCCGACGTCGTGCTCGCGCCCGGCCCGGTCGAGACGTTCGGCATGACCGCCCTCGAGGCGCTGGCCTGCGGCACCCCGGTCGTGGTGAACGAGACGAGCGCGTTGCCCGAGGTCGTGGGTGACGGCGGGGTCGCGGTCCCGGGCACCCCGGAGGGCTTCGCCGAGGCCGTACGCCGGCTGATGGAGCGCCCCGAGGCCGACCGCCGGGCCGCCGCCCGCGCCCGGGCCGAGCACTTCGGCTGGCCGCAGGCGGTCGACGGCTTCCTGCGGGCCCACGGCGCGCTGCCCGAGGTGGCGGCCGTGGCGTCGCTCGCGCGGCAGCGGCCCAGCGCCGTGCTGCGGCCGGCGGTGCCTCAGCCGGCCGGGGCGGCCGACACCGCCACCGGCTGGTTCGGCTGATCCACGGGCCCCACGTCATCCACAGGGTGCCCGAGTTATCCACAGCCGGTGGGGCGGGCGCAGCGGTCCGGCCCCGGGCCTAATAAGGTTCTCCCATGGCACGCCCCGACGGCCGCTCGGCCGACCAACTGCGACCGGTGACCCTGACTCGGCACTGGAGCATCCACCCCGAGGGGTCGGTGCTCGTCGAGTTCGGCAACACGCGAGTGCTCTGCACGGCGAGCGTCACCGAGGGCGTCCCGCGCTGGCGCAAGGGCTCCGGGCTGGGCTGGGTCACGGCGGAGTATTCGATGCTGCCCCGCGCGACCAACACCCGCGGCGACCGCGAGAGCATCAAGGGCAAGGTCGGCGGGCGCACCCATGAGATCTCCCGCCTGATCGGCCGCAGCCTGCGCGCCTGCATCGACCTCAAGGCGCTCGGCGAGAATTCCGTCGTGCTCGACTGCGACGTGCTGCAGGCCGACGGCGGCACCCGCACGGCCGCCATCACGGGGGCCTACGTCGCGCTGCACGACGCGGTCGGCTGGCTGGCCGAGCGCAAGTCGCTGGCCGGCAAGGTCGACAAGGTCATGCACCGGTCGATCCAGGCGGTCAGCGTCGGCATCGTCGACGGCGAGCCCCGCCTCGACCTGATGTATCTCGAGGACGTCGCGGCCGAGGTCGACATGAATGTGGTGGCCACCGGCGACGGCGACTTCGTCGAGGTGCAGGGCACGGGGGAGAACGGCGTCTTCCGCCGCGACCAGATGGACGCGCTGCTCGACCTGGCCCTGGCCGGTTGCGCCGACCTGTCCGCCGCCCAGCAGAAGGCTTTGACCGCATGAGCGAGCTTGCGAGCGAATCATCAGGCACAGTGCCCGGCTCAGGCCTCTGCCGGAGCGAAGCGGGGGCGGGGGCATGAGCGCTAAGTTGCTGTTGGCCACGGCCAACCGGAAGAAGCTGGTCGAGCTCCAGCGCATCCTCGACACGTCGCTCGGGGCCAACCGCATCGAGTTGATCGGGCTGGCGTCCTTCGAGGGCTACCCCGACGTGCCCGAGACCGGGCTCACGTTCGGGGAAAATGCGCTGATCAAGGCGCGCGAGGGGGTCAAGCGCACGGGGCTGCCCACGGTGGCCGACGACTCCGGGCTCGCGGTCGACGCGCTCAACGGCATGCCCGGCGTGTTCAGCGCCCGCTGGTCCGGCGCCCACGGCAACGACGACGCCAACCTCGATCTGGTGCTGGCCCAGATCTCCGACGTGTCCGACCAGCAGCGCGGCGGCGCGTTCGTCTGCGCGGCGGCGCTGGTGCTGCCCAACGGCCGCGAGCATCTGGTCGAGGGCCGGCAGGCGGGCCGCATCCTGCGCGCGCGCCGGGGCGAGGGCGGGTTCGGCTACGACCCGATCTTCCTGGGTGACGGCCAGAGCAAGACCAACGCAGAGCTGTCACCGGCCGAGAAGGACGCGATCAGCCACCGGGGCAAGGCGTTCCGCGAGCTGTCCAAGGTGATCGCCCGCGAGGTCACGAGCTAACCGCGCGGGCGCACGCCGTCCAAGGCGAGCGTGACCAGGCGGGCCGCCTCGGCGTCGGCGTCGGGGCTGCCCTCGGTGGCCAGCGAGACGGCGTTGACCAGCGTGAGCAGGTCGATGATGGTCACCTCGGGGCGGACGGCGCCGGCCGCCTGGGCCGGGCGCAGCAGTTCGTTGCCCGCCTCGACCAGCATGGCCTCGCAGGTGCTGGCGGTCGGATTCTGCACGCCGCCGAGCAGCGACTTGGCGAGCCCGCGGGTGACGGCGCCGTAGGAGGCGAGCGACCGCAGCCACCCGGTGAGCGCCTGCCCGGCGTCGGCCGAGCCGCCCCCGACGGGCGGCGGCGACGAAAGAGCGGCGGGCGGCGGCGACGTAGGAGCGACGGGCTGCGGGGTGAGGCCGGCGGCCAGGTCGTGGGCCTGGGTGCAGAGGGCCGCCACCCGATCGTGGAAGACGGCCTCCAGCAGGGCCTGCCGCGACGGAAAATGCCGGTGCAGAGTGGCGGAGCCGACCCCGGCCCGGCGAGCGATCTCCTCCAGCGAGGCCTCGGCCCCGGCCCGGGCCACCTCGGCCTCGGCCGCGGCCAGGATCTGCTCGTAGTTGCGCCGGGCATCGGCCCGCATCGGTCGGGTGGCTCCTCCCACGCCGCGAGCCTAGTGGGTCATGAAAGCGGCCACACCCATGGCCGCGCCCATCCGCTCGGCGGCCTCGGCCGAGGCGCGGCTGAGGGTCAGCGCGGGCTCGACCTGACCGGCCGGGCCGACCACCGTACGCGCGGGCCGGTTGTCGCTCTCGATCAGCTTGACCACCGCGTCGGCCACCTCGCGCGGGTCGCCGCCGGCCTCCGTCGAGCGCTGGACGATCGCGTTGGTGAAGCCGCCGAACGCCTCGCCGTAGACGCCCAGCCGCTCGGCGTCGGCCGGCAGGGCGGCGTTGTGACCGATGTTGGTCGGGTAGGAGGCGGCGTCGACGATCACCGACTCCACGCCGAACGGGGCCAGCTCGTGCCGCCACGCCTCGGTCAGGCTTTCCAGCGCCGACTTGCTCGCCGCGTAGAGGCCCGTGAACGGCGTCGTGACCAGGCCCGCGATCGATCCGATCTGGAGCAGCAGGCCCCGGCCCCGCGCGCGCAAATGCGGCAGGGCGGCCCGGTTGACGCGGAGCGCGCCCAGCACGTTCACGTCGAACTGCCGCTGCGCCTCCTCCGCGGTGAACGCCTCCAGCGGCCCGGGGAAGATGCCCCCGGCGTTGTTGACCACCACGTCGAGCCGGCCGGCGGCGGCCATGATCTCGCTCACTGCCCGGTCGGCCGAGGCCTGGTCGGTGACGTCGAGCTCGACGACCCGCATCGACCCGCTCAGCTCCGCCGCGGCCTGGGCGTTTCGTCCGGCCACATCCCGCAATCCGGCGAAAACCGTGTGGCCGCGCCGGGCCAGCGCCTCCGCCGTCAGCCGCCCGAACCCGCTGCTCGCCCCGGTCACCAGCACCACGAACCCGCTCATCCAGTCCTCCTCGAGGGAAATGGGGGACCACCCCGTTTTCTGGCGACAGCTTAACCGGGGCGGCACCCCACTTGTCAACGAGCGCGACTTTGTTGAAAGTGGGAGTATTGGTGGCCTGGCCGAGACCCACTGGGGGAAGTCATGCAGCTGAGGTTCGCCGCGCTCTTCGCGGCCACGGTGCTCGTCGCGCTGTCCGCCCTGTTCGCGGTCAAGCCGCCGAGCAGCGGCGCCACCACCCCGGCGGCGGCCGAAGCGGCGACCTACGTCGTGGTCGAGCCCCCGGCCGACGACTGCCCGTGGGAGATGTCCTCTGCGGCGTAGCCTCGGCGGGAGCCCGCCGCGCCTACGATCGGAGCTCATGACGAGCCTGCAAGACCTCCCGTACGCCGCACATCTGCGCCCCTGGGACACCGAGCTCGAGCGCGACGGCGACTACGCCGAGGTGCACATCGACGGCGCCGAGTTCGACGAGGCCGAGGCGAGCAGCTCCCGCTTCTCCGAGTGCGCGTTCACGTCGGTCACCTTCACGGGCGGCGACTTCGGCCACGTCCGGCTCGACGACGTCTGGATCTCGAAGAGCCGCTGGATCGGCGGGGGCTGGGCCGAGGCCGACCTGATGGACACGTCGATCCTCGACGGAGTGCTCGCGGGCGTGCAGGCGTACGGGTCGCAATGGCGCCGCGTGATCGTGCGCGATTGCAAGATCGACAGCCTGAATCTGCGGGGAGCACGGCTGCAAGATGTGGAGTTTCGCGACTGCGACCTCTCGGAGGTGGACTTCGGGCAGGCCACGCTGGCCGGCGTGACGTTCCCGGGCTCGTCGATCCGCCGGGCCCGCTTCACCAAGGCCACGATCAAGAAGCTCGACCTGCGCGGCGCGCGGACGCTCGACGTCGCCGAGGGGTGGGAGTCGCTGCGCGGCGCGATCATCGACAGCAACCAGCTGATGGAGTCGGCCGCCGCGCTCGCCCACACCCTCGGCATCACCGTCAAGGACCGCTGACCACCAGGTTGACCAGGTGCGGCGGGCGGACGATCGTGCGCGTCACCGTCCGCCCGGTGGCGGCGGGGGCGGCCAGGGCCAGCGCGAGCAGGTCGTCGGCGGTGATGCCGGCCGGCACCTCCAGGCGAGCGCGCAGCTTGCCGTTCACCTGCAGCGCGCAGACGACGGTCCGCTCGGCCGCCAGCTCGGGGTCGATCGCCGGCCAGCCGGCCCGGGCCACGCCGGGTTCGTGACCCAGGCGCGCCCACATCTCCTCGGCGGTGTACGGCGTGAACAACGACAACACCACGGACAGGGCCTCGACCGCCTCGCGGGTGGCCGGGTCGGCGGCCAGCCCGTCGTCGACCGCCCGGCGGGCCGCGTTGGCCAGCTCCATCGCGCGGGCCACGGCCACGTTGAGCCGGCGCTGCTCCATCAGGTCGGTGATCGCGCGCAACAACCGATGCGTGTTTCTGCGCAAATTGAGATCGCCGGGCCCCGTCGGGGGAGTCGTGCCGACGTCGGCGGCCAGACGCAGCACGCGGCTCAGGAACCGAACGGATCCGGCCGGTGACACGTCGGCCCAGTCGATGTCGTCCTCCGGCGGGCCGGCGAACACCATGGTCAGCCGCACGGCGTCGACTCCGTACGTGTCGATCTGCTCGCCCAGGTCGACCATGTTGCCCTGGGACTTGCTCATCGCCGCGCCGTTCAGGATGACCTGCCCCTGCGTCATCACCCGCCGGAACGGCTCGGAGAAGCCGACCAGCCCCAGGTCACGCAGCACCTTCGTGAAGAACCGGACGTACAGCAGATGCAGCACCGCGTGCTCCGCCCCGCCCACGTACTGGTCGACCGGCATCCACCGCCGCACGGCCTCCGGTTCGAAAGGCCCTTCCCCGTACGCCGGTGAGCAGTACCGCAGGAAATACCAGGACGAATCGACGAACGTGTCCATCGTGTCCGTGTCGCGTTCGGCCGGGCCGCCGCATCGCGGGCAGTCGACCTCCACCCAGTCCCGGGCCGCGGCCAGGGGTGACACGTCGCCGGGAGCCAGCTGGTCGCCGCGCAGGTCGGGCAGCAGGACCGGCAGTTGATCGTCCGGCACGGGCACGATCGCGCAATTCGCGCAGTGCACGACCGGGATCGGGCAACCCCAGAACCGCTGCCGCGACACCAGCCAGTCGCGCAGCCGATAGGTCACGCCGCCCCGGCCGACGTCGCGCGCCTCGGCCTCGGCGACCACCCGGGCGATGGCCGCCTCCTGGTCCAGCCCGTCCAGTTCTGTGTCCAGCCCGTCCAAGAAGCCGGCGATCGGGCGTACGGGCAGATCGAAGGTCTCGGCGAACTCCAGGTCGCGCTGGTCGTGGGCGGGCACGGCCATGATGGCGCCGGTGCCGTAGCCGGGCAGCACGTAGTCGGCGGCCCAGATCGGCAGCCGCTCGCCAGTGAACGGGTGTTTCCCGTACGCGCCCAGGAAGACGCCCGTCTTGGCGCGATCGGCCGTAGTGCGCTCGATCTCGGACATCCCTCGTACGCGGGAAACGTAGGCGTCGAAGGCGGGACGCTGCCCGCTCGTGCACAGCGACGCGGCCAGCGGCGAATCGGGCGCGACGACCAGGAACGTCGCCCCGAAAACCGTGTCGGGCCGGGTCGTGAACACCTCGAACGGGCCGAAGTCGAGATAGGCCCCGGGGGAGCGGCCGATCCAGTTGCGTTGCATGGTCAGCACGGGCGCCGGCCAGTGCCCCGCCAGCTCGGCCATGTCGTCCAGCAACTGATCCGCGTACGCGGTGATCTTCAGGAACCACTGCGTCAGCTCGCGTTTCGTCACCGCCGCACCGCAGCGCTCGCAGCGGCCCGCGATGACCTGCTCGTTCGCCAGCACCGTGCGGTCGACCGGACACCAGTTGACCGCCGCGCGCCGCCGCTCGGCCAGGCCGCGCTCGAGGAAGCGCAGGAACAGCCACTGGGTCCAGCGGTAGTACGACGGGTCGCTGGTGTGCAGCCGCGTCCGCCAGTCGACCGAGGTCGCGTAGCGCCGGAACGACTCGGCCTGCGTCTCGATGTTCGCGTAGGTCCAGTCGGCCGGGTGGGTGCCGCGCCGGATCGCCGCGTTCTCGGCCGGCAGCCCGAACGAGTCCCAGCCGACGGGGTGCAGCACGTCGTAGCCCTGTTGGATCCAGAAGCGCGCGACGGCGTCACCCAGCGCGTACGCCTCGGCGTGACCCATGTGCAGGTCGCCCGAGGGGTAGGCGAACATGTCGACGAGTGAGCGACGTTGCCCGGCCGAGGCGCCCGCGTCGAAGAGGCCGAGCGATTCCCAGACCGGTCGCCACCGCCGTTGCATCGCCTGGAAGTCGTAGTCGCTCATGCCGCCGGAAGTTAACGCACCGGACCCGATCCGCGCGCGCGTTTTCTCGCCATGCGCAACACGCGCAGCACGAACGCGGGCCGCATGAGCGTTCCCGGCGGATCGATCAGGTGCTGAACGCGCGCGAACGTCGCGTTGACGCCCGAGTCGATCTGGGAGGCCAACGCGATCCGGCGCGAATACCACCGGCGAAACGCGAACCCGCGCGGCCGCGGCCCGGTCGTCTGCGGGAACGAGAAGTCGCCGCCGACCGCGAACGACCACGGCACGTCCAGGATCTGAGCCGCGGCCGCGTAGAAGGCGCGCGGGGCGAGCCGGCCGTGTTCGTCGAGCGCCCGGCCGAGCGCGAGCGCCGACAGGGCCGCGCAGGTCATGCCCTGGCCGTAGATCGGGTTGAAGCTGCAGACGGCGTCGCCGAGCGCCACATAGCCGGGCGGTGGTTCGCGGACGTCCTCGAACAACCGGCGCCGGCTGGACGGGAACCTCGTCGTGATCAGGTCGCCGATCGGCTCCAGGCGGTCGAGCAGGTCGCTCAGGATCGGGTCGGGCAGGCCGCGTGCGTGATCCTCGAACGACTCGACGTCAGCGGGCGGCTCGGTCACGTGCCAGCCGCCGATGCCCGCCAGCCAGCGGTCGCCCTCGACCGGCAGGGCCAGCCCGCTCACGTGCTCGCCGGGCGGCGTGGGCAGGATGAAGATCGCCGACCAGTCGGTCAGGTCGCCCGGCCGGCGCCGATAGAGCCGCGACGTGTACGACACGCCGACCTTGACCTCGAGCTGGGCCGGCGTGGGGAGCCCGAGCACGGCCAGCCACCGGTCGGAGCGGGCGCCCCGGCCGGTGCAGTCGACGACCAGGTCGGCGGTCAGCGTCTCGCCGTCGTCGAGCACGACACCGGTCACCCCGGCCGTCGCCGAGCCGGCCAGGGCAGAGACGGCCACGCGATCGCGGATCGTCACGTTGGGCAGGGCGGTGACCCGCGAGCGGACGATCGCCTCGATGCCGGGGCGGGTCGCCGCGACCAGCGACACCCCGGTGGGCGCGGAGGGCCACCGGCGGCCCATCCGATAGCTGCACAGGCCGAGGCCGGTGTCGAACTTCGTGCCGCCGGCGGCGATCAGCTCGGCCTCGAAGCCGGGGAACAGCTCGTCGAACGTGCGCATGCCGCCGGCCAGCAGGATGTGCGGCTGGCTGCCCTGCGGCACGCCGCGCCGGGGCACCGGTTCGCCCGGCAGTTCGTCACGATCGAGCACCAAGACCTGCGCGAAACGCTCACTCAGCACCCGGGCGGCGGCCAGCCCGGCCATCCCGGCCCCGATCACCACCGCCCGCTGATCCACAGTGGCAAGTTAACTACAGCAGCGCCCCCGTGGCTGACTCGATCTCGGCGCGCAGTTCACGGCCGGCCACGACCGCGCGGGCCGCCTCCAACGCGGGGGCCAGGAACAGGTCGGGGCCGGGGCGACCGGCGGCGGCCTCCAGCGCGGTGATCGCCGCGCGACCGGCCGGCGAGGGCACCAGGGGCGAGCGCAACTGCAGACCCCGTACGGCGGAGATCAGCTCGACGGCCAGCAGGCTGGTCAGGTTGTCGAGCACCGTACGCAGCTTCTTGGTCGCGGCCCAGCCCATCGAGACGTGGTCCTCCTGCATGCCGCTCGTGGGCAGCGAGTCGACACTCGCGGGCGCGGCGAGCCGGCGGTTCTCGGCCACGATCCCGGCCGCGGTGTACTGCGCGATCATCAGGCCCGAGTTCACGCCCGCGTCGGGCGACAGGAACGGGGGCAGGTCGCGGTTGCGGGTCACGTCGAGCAGCCGGTCGACCCGGCGCTCGGCGATCGCGCCCACCTCGGCGGCCGCGATGGCCAGGAAGTCGGCGGCGAAACCGAGCGGCGCGCCGTGGAAGTTGCCGGTCGACTCGACCCGGCCGTCCGGCAGCACGACCGGGTTGTCCACGACCGACACGAGTTCGCGGGCGGCCACCGTACGGACGAAATCGAGCGTGTCGCGGGCCGCGCCGGCCACCTGCGGGGCGCAGCGCATCGAGTACGCGTCCTGCACCGCGTGCGCCAGGTCGTCCCGGTGCGAGTCCATGATCGCCGAGTCCTGCAGCAGCTTGCGGATGTTCGCGGCGGACGCGGTCTGACCGGGGTGCGGGCGGATCTCGTGCAGTTCGGGCAGGAACGGCCGCTCGGAGCCGAGCATCGCCTCGATCGCCAGCGCCGCGGTCACGTCGGCCATCGCGAACAGGTGCGCGGCGTCGTCGATCGCCAGCAGCAGCATGCCGAGCATGCCGTCGGTGCCGTTGATCAGCGCCAGGCCCTCCTTGGCGGCCAGCTCGAGCGGCTGCAGCCCGGCCGCGTGCAGGGCCTCGGCGGCGGCCATCCGGGCGCCGTCCTTGCCGAGCACCCAGCCCTCGCCGAGCAGCACGATCGCGCAGTGGGCGAGCGGCGCGAGGTCGCCCGAGGCGCCGAGCGAGCCGTGCTCGGGCACCCACGGCGTGATGTCGTGGTTGAGCAGGTCGGCCAGGCCCTGCGCGAGCACCGGGCGCACCCCCGAGCGGCCGAGGGCGAGCGAGCGCAGCCGCAGGAGCATCATCGCGCGCACCACTTCGCGCGGCATGGGCGCGCCGATCCCGGCCGCGTGGGAGCGGATGAGCGCATGCTGCAGTTCCGCGCGGCGCTCGGGCGCGATCGACGTGTTGGCCAGGGCGCCGAAGCCGGTCGACACGCCGTACACGGGCTTGCCGGAGGCTTCGATGGTGTCGACGATCGCCCGGCTGGTGGCCATGGCTTCGACGGTCTCGGGGGCGATCTCGACCCGGGCGTTGCCGCGGGCGACCGCGAGCACATCGGCGGGGGTGACACCGGTGGGCTGGACTATGACCTTCATTGGGGCACTCCGTTGTGCAGAACTGTGCTGATCAGGGGTACGCCGGGCCGGTAGGCCAGGTGCAGGTGGGACGGCGCGTCGAGCACCGTCAGGTCGGCGCGCGCGCCGGGGCGCAGCCGTCCGATGTCGTCGCGCCGCAGCGCCCGCGCGCCGCCCGCCGTCGCCGCGTGCACGGCCTCGGCCGGGGTCATCCGCATGTCGCGCACGGCCAGCGCGATGCAGAACGGCATCGAGGACGTGTACGACGAGCCCGGGTTGCAGTCGGTGGCCAGCGCGACCGTGACCCCGGCGTCGATCATCCGGCGCGCGTCGGGATAGGGCGAGCGGGTCGAGAACTCGGCCCCCGGCAGCAGCGTGGCCACGGTGTTCGAGCCGGACAGGGCCGCGATGTCCGCGTCGCTCAGATGCGTGCAGTGATCGGCGCTCGCGGCGTCCAGTTCCACCGCCAGCCGTACGCCCGGGCCCTCGGTCAGCTGATTGGCGTGCACCCGCAGGAACAGGCCCTTCTTGGCGCCGGCCTCGAGAATCGCCCGCGTCTGGTCGCCGTCGAACGCGCCCCGCTCACAGAAGACATCAATCCATTTCGCGTACGGGGCACAGGCGTCCAGCATCTCGCCGCGCACCAGATCCACGTACGCGTCGGGCTCGCTCCCGGCCGGCACGACGTGCGCGCCCAGGAACGTCGTCTCGGTCGTCAACTGGCCGGCCACGCGCAGCGAGCGGGCCTCGTCGGCGACGTTCAGCCCGTACCCGCTCTTGATCTCGATCGTGGTCGTGCCCTGCCGGCGTGCCTCGTCGACCAGCCGGGACGCGTTGCCGAGCAGCTCGTCGTCGCTCGCGGCCCGGGTGGCTGCCATGGTCGTGCGGATGCCGCCGCCCGTGTAAGGCTCGCCGGCCATGCGCGCGCCGAACTCGGCCGCCCGATCACCCGCGAACACCAGATGCGCATGGCTGTCCACAAAGCCGGGCAGCACTGCGCGCTGGTGCGCGTCAATGCGCGAGTCGGCCGGCGGTTTCTGCGCACTTGGCCCGATCCACGCGATGCGATCACCTTCGATCACGACCGCGACGTCCCGCCGGATCCCGAGCAGCCCCTCACCCTGATCCGGCTCGTTGGTGACGAGCTCGCCGATGTTGTCGATCAGAATGCTCATGCGACGACCTCCGTGATCGCTGCGGCCAGCGCGTCCGGCACGTCGATGCTCGTGTGGTGGCCGTTCTCGACGATCAGGCGGCCGTCCGCGATCACGTGGGTGATGTCGGCGGCCGTCGCGGCGAGCACCGCCTGCGCGGGATCGGCCCCCGCCGTACGGGCGCTGTCGAGCCGGACGCAGACGAAGTCGGCCCGCTTGCCCACGGCGATCTCGCCCGCGTCGGACCAGCCGATCGCCGTATGGTTGGCCGCCGCCGCGAGCAGGCCGGCCGGCGTGAACCGGCCCCGCTGCTCGGTGGCCAGCCGGTCGTTCATCTCCAGCCCGCGCAGCTCCTCGAACTGGTCGATCACCGCGTGGCTGTCGCTGCCCAGGCTGAGCCGGGCGCCCGCGTCGGAGAGCCGACGGGCCGGTCCGATGCCGTCCGCGAGATCCCGTTCGGTCGTCGGGCAGAAGCACACGTGGTGACCGCCAAGGATGTCGATGTCGCGGTCGGTGAGGTGCGTGGCGTGGACGGCCACCGTCATCGGCTGCCACACGCCGTGCGCCTCGAGCAGCTCCGCCGGCGTGCAACCGTGGACTGCGCGACATTGCTCGTTCTCTGCGCGTTGCTCGGACAAGTGCACATGAACGGGCTGCCCGTCGGTGCGATGAGCGAAGGTGGACAGGTATTCGGCCGGAACCGCCCGCACCGAGTGCAGCGCCGCGCCGATCTTGGCATGGCCGGCCGCCCGCAGCCGATCGGTGCGCGCCGACCAGCCGTCCAGATCACCGTCGCCGAACCGCCGCTGCACACCTTCGAGCGGTTTCCCGTCGACAGTGGCCGTCAGATACAGCGTGTCCAGCAGCGTGATCCGGATCCCGGCGTCGGCCGCGGCGGCGACCAGCGCGTGGCCCATCGCGTTCGGGTCGGCGTAGGGCGTGCCGTCCGGGCCGTGATGCAGATAGTGGAACTCGCCGACCGCGGTGATCCCGGCCAGCGCCATCTCGCCGTAGACGGCCCGAGCCAGCGCGTAATAGCTGTCCGGGTCGAGGCGCCCCGCGACCTGATACATGAGGTCGCGCCACGTCCAAAAACTGCCGCCGCCCGCATGCGTCCGCCCACGCAGCGCGCGGTGAAACGCGTGCGAGTGCGCATTCGCGAACCCCGGCAACACCAGGCCGGGCAGCGTTGTCCCCGAGTTGTCCGGTGACGAGGCGGCGACGGCCGTGATGATGCCGTCGGCCACCTCGATGTGGACGTTTCGGGCCAGCGTCCCGCCCGTCCAGGCGTACGGGGCGAAATAAGCCGTCATGTGAGGTCGCCCAGCACCCTCGCGAGCGCGCCGATGCCCTCCACGCAGTCGGCCTCGTCGGCGTGCTCGGCGGGGGAGTGCGAGACGCCCGTCGGGTTGCGGACGAACAGCATGGCCGTCGGGACGTGCGCGGACAGCACCCCCGCGTCGTGCCCGGCCCCCGTCGGCAGCACCGGCGCGTCGCCCAGCAACGCGGCGATCCGCGCGGCCAGCGACGTCTCGAACGTCACCTCGGCGCTGAACGACTCGGACGTCACGGCGATCTCGGTGCCGTCGCGTCCCGCCCGTTCGTGCGCCCGCTTGAGGATCGCCTCGACCATCGTGTCCAGCGTCCCGGTCTCGGCCGCCCGGGCGTCGAGCCACCCCCGTACGAGGGAGGGAATGGCATTGGTGGCGTTGGGCTCGACCTCGACCCGGGCCATGGTCGCGTGCGCGCCGTTGAGCCGGGCCTCCTTGTTGGCCGCCAGCACCGTGTACGCGAAAGTGAGCATCGGGTCGCGCCGGTCGGTCATCCGCGTCGTGCCCGCGTGGTCGCCGTGCCCGGTGAAGTCGAACCGCCAGCGCCCGTGCGGCCAGATCGCGCTGGCCACCCCGACCGGCACCTCGAGCGCGCGGCCCTGCTCGATGTGCAGCTCGATCAGCGCCCCGACCCGGCTGGTCAACCCGGGCAGCCGCCCCGCCGGCGTGTCACCCAGGGCCTCGCCGAACGTCACGCCCTCGCGGTCGGTCAGCGCGGCCGCCTGCGCGGGCTCGATCGCCCCGGTCAAAAGCCGAGACCCCAGGCACGGTACGCCGAACCGGCCGCCCTCCTCCTCGACGAAGGCGACCACGGCGATCGGCCGTCGCGGCACGTGCCCCCGGCGACGCAACTCGTCGACGGCCAGGAACGCGCTGACGATGCCGAGCGGCCCGTCGAAGCCCCCGCCGTGCGGCACCGAGTCGAAATGCGAGCCGGTGAGCACCGCGTCGTGGCCCCACTGGTCGCCCCACCAGGCGAACAGGTTGCCGTTGCCGTCGTCGGTGACCGGCATGTCGCGCCGCGCGGCCTGGTTGCGGAACCAGTCACGCAGCACCAGCTCGGGCTCCTCCAGCGCGTACCGCAGGTAGCCGCCGTTCTTGGCCCGCCCGATCGGGGCGATCCCGTTCCAGAGCTCGGCGAAAGTGGCCGTCACTGCGCATCCCTGCGCATCGGAATGTGCACGCCGGCGGCCGCTTCGGACTCGTAGCCCGCGTCGACGTGCCGGATCACACCCGTACCGGGGTCGTTGGTCAGCACCCGCGCGATCTTCTGCCCGGCCAGCTCGGTGCCGTCGGCCACGCAGACCTGTCCGGCGTGGATCGAGCGCCCGATGCCGACCCCGCCGCCGTGGTGGATCGACACCCAGCTCGCGCCGCTCGCCGTGTTGAGCAGGGCGTTGAGCAGCGGCCAGTCGGCGATCGCGTCCGAGCCGTCGAGCATGCTTTCGGTTTCCCGGTACGGCGAGGCCACCGAACCCGAGTCGAGGTGGTCGCGGCCGATCACGATCGGGGCCTTGAGCTCGCCCCGGGCCACCATGTCGTTGAACCGCACGCCGGCCTTGTCCCGCTCGCCGTAGCCGAGCCAGCAGATGCGCGCGGGCAGCCCCTGGAACGCGACCCGCTCCTCGGCCATCTTCATCCACCGGGCCAGCGACTCGTTCTCTCCGAACAGGTCGAGCACGGCCTTGTCGGTCGCGGCGATGTCGGCCGGGTCGCCGGAGAGCGCGGCCCAGCGGAAGGGCCCCTTGCCCTCGGCGAAGAGCGGCCGGATGTACGCCGGGACGAAGCCGGGGAACTCGAACGCGCGCTCGAAGCCGGCCAGCTTGGCCTCGCCGCGGATCGAGTTGCCGTAGTCGAACACCTCGGCGCCCGCGTCCATGAACCCGACCATGGCCGCCACCTGCTTGGCCATGCTGGCCCGGGACCGGTCGGTGAACTCCTCGGGCTTGGTGCGCGCGTATTCGGCCGCGTCGGCCAGCTCGACGCCGACCGGCAGGTAGGACAACGGGTCGTGGGCGCTGGTCTGATCGGTGACGATGTCGACCTCGACGCCGCGGGTCAGGATCTCACCGAATACCAGGGCCGCGTTGCCGACGACGCCGATGGAGATGGCGCGCTTTTCTTTTTTGGCCGCCTCCGCGCGGGCAACGGCGTCGTCAAGGTCATCGGCGATCTCGTCCAGGTAGCGGGTCTCGACCCGGCGGCGCAGCCGGGTCTCGTCGACGTCGACGATCAGGCAGACGCCGCCGTTCATGGTGACCGCGAGGGGCTGGGCGCCACCCATGCCGCCGCACCCGCCGGTCAGGGTCAGCGTGCCGGCCAGGGTGCCGTTGAACCGCTTCTCGGCGACCGCGGCGAACGTCTCGTACGTGCCCTGCAAAATGCCCTGGGTGCCGATGTAGATCCACGACCCGGCGGTCATCTGGCCGTACATGGTCAGGCCCAGGTTCTCCAGGCGGCGGAACTCGGGCCAGCTCGCCCAGTCGCCGACGAGGTTGGAGTTGGCGATCAGCACCCGCGGCGCCCACTCGTGGGTCTGGAACACGCCGACCGGGCGGCCCGACTGCACGAGCAGCGTCTCGTCGCCCTTCAACTCGTCGAGCTCGCGCACGATCGCGTGGTAGGACGGCCAGTCCCGCGCGGCCCGGCCGGTGCCGCCATAGACCACCAGGTCCTCGGGGCGCTCGGCCACGTCCGGGTCGAGGTTGTTCATCAGCATCCGCTTGGCGGCCTCCTGCGGCCAGCCCTTCGCGGTGTACGCCGCGCCGCGAGGCGCCCGGATCTCCGACATGGTTGCCCTTCCTACGCTTGAAAGATGTTGCGGCGGGAGGCCGTCGCCTCGAACGCCTCGAGCCTGTGCTGCACGGGTTCCGGATCGGCGTCGCACATCGCCTGCAGCAGCACCATGGCCATCGCCATCGGACCCGTGTGCAGGTCGAAAACGAGCCGGGTGCCGACCGCCGCGGGCAGCACCACGTCACAGTCCCCGGCGACCGGGCTGACCGCCGAATCGGTGATCGCGACCACGGCGTACCCCATCGCCTTGGCCTCCCGGATGGCGTCGAGCGACTCCCGCGGATAACGCGGCAGCACCAGCGCCAGCATCGCACCGGCACCGGCCGCGCGGGCCTGATCGAGCCGGTCGAGCAGCGACGTGCCACCCGCGTCGAGCACCCGCACATCCGGGTGCACCTTGCTCGCGAAATACCCGAAATACCCGGCCAGGGGAGCCGCCGCCCGCAGCCCGAGCACCGGCAGCGGCCGGCTCACGATCAAAAGCTCAGCCGCCCGCCGTACGTCGTCCAGCCGCTCGAGCTGTCCGACCAGGCGCCCGAGATGCTCCGCCTCGGCCGCCACCGCCAGCTGCATCGCATTGTGGTCCTCACCGCGCTCGGCGTCCGCCCCCGCGGTGAGCTCACGCAACACCCGCCGCAGAGCCGGATAGCCCTCATACCCGAGCGCGATGGCAAACCGCGTCACCGACGGCTGACTGACCCCGGCCAGATCAGCCACCTCGGCGGCGGACAGGTAGGCGGCCTTGCTCGCATGCTCCACGAGACAGTGCGCGATCCGCCGCTGGGTCGGCGTCAGCCGCGCCCCGGCGAACAGGTCGAGCACTCGCTCGCCCGCCTTGACCTCTCCACCATTCACCCGAGCACTCTATGCATAAAAACTTTCAGCCCGCTAGAGGTTGGCACTCCTCCAGCTCGACAACGGGGGTAGGCGGACGACTAGGGTGCACCGGTGGCGTCCGAAACCTCAGCAAACGTCTATGACAGTCACGTTCGAGCCCGAATGATCGACTTCTTCACCCTCGAAGGCGTGCCCTGGCCGCGCCGGCTGTGGGATGTCGGCTCACTGCTCGCTCTGCAGGAACTGCTGGAGGCGAGCTCGTGGGCGCGACATCGTGTCCTTTCCCCGGCTGCGGTCGATTGGCAGCGCCATCAACTCCTGAAGGTCATCGGCCCGGATATCGGCCTGGGGGACAGGGAACTGCGCGCCGAACTGACCTCTCTTCTTGGGCAGCCGTTACTTCATCCCAGCCCGGCTCATCGCAGGCTGCGGGAAGTGCTCGAACATGCTCGCGGCGGCTATCTGGGCCGCTGGGCGACTGCCGGCGCCCAGCCGGAAGGTGGCCGGCCGCGGCCGGAGCGGCTGGCCCGGGTCGTCGCGGCACATCTGCTCGACCTTGGCTACGACGCGAGCTATCTAGGGGCTTGGATCGGGCAACTCGCCCGACGGCAGGCGAGCGTCGAGGAGGTTCTCCAAGGTGCGGTCACCCTCGATGCGGCGGGGCCGAGCGAGTTCGTCGTTCTCGCGGCCCTGACCAGTGTGCCGGAGCAGGAGCAGGCCGAGCGGCACGAAAACTGGCTCTCCGGCCGGGAAGTCGTGAACTGGCTGAGTGGGAACAACCATTCGACAAGTGGCATCCGTGTCGGTGGTGGCTTCCTGTATCGGGTGAGTGCTCGGGATCCCTTCAGCGCCGCGAGCCAGGTTCGTGAGCTCGTCGAGCGCATGGTGGCGCGATCGTCTTTCGTGCGAGGCAATCGAGGTGGCATCCGGCCTGCCTCATGGATGTGGGTGGGCGGGCATCCCGACCCGATTCCGTTCGCCGTTCGTGCTCGCGGTGCCGGCGTGCTTTCTCTGCTCAAAGAAGGACGCCTGTATCAGGTCGACGCGGAACTGACTCTGATCGACGATGCTTTGGAGCTTGCCGCGCCGGTCAGTCGCGGGGCTGTCGGGCCGGCGGTCGCGGGGGCGTGGGCGGCCATCGAATCGCTGCTTTGCCATCCGGATGATCCCCCCGAAGGGGAGCGGTCGGGCAAGGCCGCCGCCGCGGATCGACTCGCAGCCATCATTGCGTGCTCGTGGCCTCGGGCAGAACTGACAGCTTTAGCTCGTCGGCATCAACCCCGGACTCCCGATGCGCTGGCCGAGAAGATCGCAGCCCGCACGACCAGCCGGGCGAAGGCTTCCGCGGTCGCCGAAACGCTGACGGCAGGTGCCGCGCTCGTTCTGGTCGACCGGTTCCTGCGCGACGCCGACGTTGCAGCGGTGCATCGGATGCGACGGGTTCTCGCCGAACCCAAGAAAGAGCTCGCGGCCGCGGTCTCCGTATTGAGAATCGCGATGAGACGCCTGTACCGGTCCCGCAACATCGTGTTGCACGGCGGCTCTACGCAGGGTCCGGTATTGAAGGCAGCTCTGCGGGTGGCTGCTCCGTTGGTGGGTGCCGGGTTGGACCGGATCACTCACGCCGGGTTTGTCGAGCGGCTGGCGCCGCTCGACCTGGCTGCTCGGGCTGAGGTCGGCTTGAAGCTGGTCGGGGGTGAAACTGGTCTGAGTGTTGTGGATCTTCTCGAGCCGCGTCCCTGATACCGAACCGGAACCATAAAAAGAGCCCCGGCCGGTTCGGCGGGGGCTCTTACTTGAACCATCAGTCTACACGCCGGGAGGGGTGCGATCGACTTATATAGCGTGTCGAATAACGTCGAATGTTCGGCTGATGCGGGTCCGTACGGCGTCGAGGGAGGCCTCGCCGATCGCCAGGTCTCGTAGGCAGATCCGAAAGGCCGCCGTGAGCAGGGCGGCCGACATCTTCGGGTCGGTGAGTTCCTCCGCCTCGGCGAAAAGCGCAGCCGCCAGGTCCTCGAGTTCCTCGGTGATCTCGCGAGCGCGCGCCCGCAGGGCCGGCGAGTCGTTGGCGACCCGCCAGAATTCCACCATCCGCTCGCGATGCCCCGCCGGCTCGATGCTCTCCGCCATCAGTCGCAGGGCCTCGTCCCTCAGGGCTTCCTGGGGGCTCTTTCCCGCCGGGCGGGAGCGGACCGCGGCCGTGATCCGGTCGTGGATCAGCGGGACGCGGTCGAAGAACATGTCTTCCTTGCGCGGGAAGTAGTTGAAGACCGTCATCCGCGAGACGCCGGCCCGTTCGGCGATCTCGGAGACGCTCACCGCGTCGAAGCCGCGTTCGATGATCAGTTCGGTGGCGGCGTGCGAGATCTGGAGGCGTACCTGTTCCTTCTTGCGCTCACGAAGACCCATGAGCCGATCATATACCGAGTAAAAGCATTGACTCGGTATAAGTTTTGCGCGCATGCTGGGTGCATGACCACCACCGCGCACCAACCCGCGTCGCTGCGGGCGGCCTGGATGGCCCTGACCGGGCTGTCCGCGGTCTTCCTGTTCGAGATGCTCGACAACTCGATCCTCAACGTCGCGCTGCCCACGATCGGCCGCGACCTGCACGCCTCGACCGTCGCCCTGCAATGGGTGACCGGGGCCTACGCCGTCGTGTTCGGCGGGCTCATGCTGGCGTTCGGTGCCCTGGCCGACCGGGTCGGTCGCCGGCGGATCATGCTCGCGGGCCTGGTCCTGCTGGGGCTGGCCAGCCTCGCGACCGCGTTCGTGAGCACCGCCGAGCAGCTCATCGCCGTACGGGCTCTGATGGGTGTCGCGGCCGCGATGACGACCCCGGGGTCGCTCGCGCTGGCCTTCCGGCTCTTCGCCGCCGACGGCCTGCGGGTGCGCGCGACCACGCTGATCTCCACCGTCGGCCTGGTCGGGCTGGCGATCGGCCCGACCGTCGGCGGCCTCGTGCTCGCGTTCGCCCCGTGGCAGGTGCTGCTGCTGGTGAACGTGCCGATCGCCGGGCTCGCGCTGATCGGCGTGCGGCTCGGCATCGCCGCCGACGACCCGGCCGACCTGCACCGCGACCCGGCCGACATCCCCGGCGCGCTGCTCGGCACGGCCACGATCGTGCTCGCCCTGGTCGCGCCCACGCTCTTCGTTGACCGGAGCCCCGGCGCCTGGCCCGTCACCGTCGCGGCGGTCGTGGCGGCCGTGCTCTTCGTCGTCCGCGAGCGCGCCACGCCGTACCCGCTGCTCGATCTGAAACTGGTCGCGCGGCCGCTCGTCTCCAGCGGGCTGGCCTACAAGGCCGCGGCCGGGCTGGCCACCACGGGCCTCGGTTATCTGGTCACGCTCCAACTGCAGCTCGACTGGGGCTGGTCGCCCGCGCTGGCCGCCGTCGGGATGCTGCCGCAGGTGATCGTGCTCGTCGCGGGCGGCGTGTTCGTCGGCCCGTTCATGCAGCGGGTCGGCCTCGACCGGGCGGCCTGGCTCAGCGCGTCGGCGGTCGTCTCCGGCCTGGCCGTCTACGCCGTGCTGGGGCGGCTCGGCTACGGCTGGGTCGCGGCCGCGCTCGTGCTGGTGGCGGCCGGGATGCGCGTGGTCGGCGTGGTCGCCGGCGTCAACGTGCTGCGCGGCCTGCCCGAAAATCGCACCACGATCGGCGCCGCCCTCACCGACACGGCCAGCGAGGTCACCTCGGGCGCCGGGCTGGCAGTCGCCGGCACGATCCTGGCCGCGCTGTTCACCGGCAGTCTGGCCACCGCACACTGGAGCCCGCAACAGACCGCGCAGTTCGAGCAGGCAGTCACAATCGCCGGCTTGACCCTCACCGTCGTGGCCGCGGCGCTCGTTGCCTGGGGCTTCCACCGATCGCGGGGCGCCGGCGTCTCGTCAGCCGTCCCGCTCCACCGAGAGGCTTAACCGGAGCGGTGACTCCGCGCGAGCCTCGAAGCGGGTCGGGCAGTCCGGGTAGCGCCCTGGTGCGGAGGGCGGTGTCAAGCTCGTCCACAGGCTGGCCCGGGAGCGCTTGCCCTGTGGACAACTCGGCCTGCCCGCCTTGACACCGGCTAAGGTCCACCCCAATGCCCCTGGGTGGTCGGGGGCGGTGGTGGGCTGGATGGCATAGGTGACCTTGATGTCACGGAGTAAGGCGGACTCGGCGCAGCAGCTGGGCGTTGAGGGCGACCACAATGGTCGACCCGCTCATCAGGATGGCGCCGACCGCCGGGCTCAGCGTGAAGCCGGTCCAGGCCAGCACGCCCGCGGCCAGCGGAATCGCGATCACGTTGTAGCCGGCCGCCCACGCCAGATTTTGCAGCATTTTCCGGTACGAGGCCCGGGACAGCTTGATCACGCCGGCCACCGCGCGCGGGTCGGAGGAGGCCAGCACCACCCCGGCCGACTCGATCGCCACGTCGGTGCCGGCTCCGATCGCCAGCCCGACGTCGGCCCGGGCCAGCGCCGGGGCGTCGTTCACGCCGTCGCCGACCATCGCCACCGTGAGCCCGCGCGCCTGCAGCTCGGCGACCGCCTTGTCCTTGTCGGCCGGCAGCACCTCGGCGAACACCTCGTCCAGCCCCAGGTCGGCAGCCACCGCCTCGGCCACCGGGCGGGCGTCACCGGTGATCATGACGAGCTTCCCCACCCCGTACGAGCGCAGTTGCTCGATGGCCTCGCGAGCCTCGGGGCGCACCTCGTCCTCGAGCGTGAACGACCCGATGATCTGCCGGTCGGCCAGCCGCACCAGATGCAGCACGGCCGCGCCCCGACGTGATGCGGCCGCCGGCGTCATGCCGAGCTCCCGCAAAAAAGCCGGACCCCCGACCCCGTACGCCTCCCCGTCGACCACGGCCTGCACCCCGCGCCCGGCCAGCGAGCGAAAATCGGTGGCGGTGGCCCGGTTCGGCGCGGCGGCCACGATCGCCTTGGCCAGCGGGTGCTCGCTGTCGCTCTCGACCGCGGCCGCGATCCGCAACACCTCGTCCTCGGTGTGACCGGCCGTGACGTCGACCGCGGTCACGGTGTGCGCGCCCTTGGTCAGGGTGCCCGTCTTGTCGAAGAGAACCGCGTCCACCGTACGCATCCGTTCCAGCGCCAGCCGATCCTTGACGAGGATGCCGGCCCGGGCCGAGAGGGCCGTCGACAGCGCGATGACCAGTGGGATGGCCAGGCCGAGGGCGTGCGGGCAGGCGATCACGAGAACCGTCACCGTGCGCACGACGGACTGGTCCAGATCGCCGATCGCCCACCAGGTCACGAACGTGATCAGCCCGGCTCCCGCGGCCACGTAGAACAGCCACGCGGCGAACCGGTCGGCCAGCACCTGCGCGCGTCCGCCGGCGGCCTGGGCCTGCGCGACCAGGCGGCCGATCCCGGCCAGGGCGGTGTCCTCACCCACGGCGACAACCTCCACCCGTACGGCCGAGTCGGTGGCCACCGTGCCCGCCACGACACGGCTGCCGGGCGTACGGGAAACCGGTCTTGACTCTCCGGTGATCATCGACTCGTCCATCTCGGCCGAGCCCTCGACGATGCGGCCGTCGGCGGGCACGCGGCCGCCCGGACGCACGAGCACCCGATCGCCGACCCTGAGCTGGGCGACGGGCACGTTCTCGATCGAGCCGTCCGGCCGGATCAGCGCGGCCTCGTCGGGCAGCAGGGCGGCCAGCGCGGAGAGGGCGCCCTGGGCCTGGCCGATCGCCTTCATCTCCTGCCAGTGGCCGAGCAGCATGATCGTGACCAGGGCGGCCAGCTCCCACCAGAAGTCCAGCCCGAAGAGGCCGACGCTGGTGGCGAGCGAGGCCCCGTACGCGACGGTGATCGCCATCGCGATGAGCAGCATCATCCCGGGCGCCCGACCGCGAATCTCATCGACAGCCCCGGTCAGGAACGGCCACCCGCCGTAGAGGAAAACGATCGTGCCGAGCACCGGGCCGACCGCGCCGATGCCGGGAAAGTCCAGCGAATAGCCGAACCACTCCATGACCATCTCGCTGGTCACCACGATCGGAATCGTGAGGACGAGGCTCAACCAGAACTTCCGCCGAAAGACCTCGGGATCATGCCCAGCATGCCCGCCATGATCGTGCCCACCGTGCCCACCGTGCCCGGCGTGATCGTGCCCGCCGTGCCCATCGTGAGCCGCACCGCCCGCGCGATCGTGCTCGTCGTGCCCGTCGCGGGCTGCGCGATCGTGCCCGCCGTGGGCTGCGCGTTGGTGCTCGTGGTGCGCGTCGGTGGTTGCGCGATCGTGCTCGTCTTGCGCCCCGTGCGTTGCGCGATCATGCGCGCCGCGGGCTGCGCGATGGTGCTCGTCGTGCGCATCGGCGGCTGCGCGATCGTGTGTGCGGTGGGCTGCGCGATTGTGCGCATCGAAGGGTGCGCGATCGTGTTCGACGTGCGCATCACGAGTTGCACGATCGTGCGCGTCGCCGGCGACGCGGCTTGCGTGCTCGTGTGCGCTCCGAGCATCGGCAGGTGTCGGCCGTTGCGGCTCTCCCATATCGATCACCTCAATCAGGAACCTATACCCGGTAGGGGTATACCGCCCAGGGGTCGGAGGATTGAGTTTTGATATGGCGTACGAGCGGAGGGCGGCGTATGGAGAGCCGACGGGTGTGGTGACGGCGGATGTGGAGGCGGCTGGGTGGACGCGGGCGAAGTTGGCCAGGGTGAGCGTCAAGGCGGGTACAGCGTGCAGCGGCGGCGGGCTGGGCGTCGGTCAGAGACGGCAGAGCATCGCAAGTGTCGGTTGGCGAGGGTCGAAAGCGCAGTTCGGCGGCGGTGAAGGAGCGGTGAGCACCGGTTGGTGGCGCTAGAGGACCTTGATGGCGCTAGAGGGCCGAGGAGCGCTGGCTGGCGACGCTAGAGGAACGACGAGCACCGTTTGGCGGCGCTGGAGGAACGACGAACGCCGGTTGAGGGCGCGCAGAGGCGAGGAGCGCCGGTTGAGGGCGCGCGGATGAGCGCGGAGCGCCGGCGGGCGGTGAGGGGGTGACCTGGGGATCTAGGGGTGGAACGGTGCGGCGAAGGTGGGAATGGCGTGTAAGGCTTGGTCATGCGGATCACGGCCCTCTACTCGTACCCGGTCAAGGGTTGTCATCGCATCGAGCATGGGAGCGCGTCGGTTGAGCCGTGGGGGCTGGCGGGGGATCGGCGGTGGCTCATGGTCGATGCCGAGGGGGTGGGGATCACCCAGCGCGACACCCCGAGGCTTACGCAGCTCACTGTCACGCCACGAGCGGGCGGAGTGTATTTGAGCGCACCAGGGCTGCCGTCGCTCTGGGTGGCGGAGCCGGTCGACGGGCCTGAAGAGTTTGTGCGGGTGTTCCGGGGCAAGGGGCCGGTGCCCGCGCGGGTGGCTGAGAAGGAGTGGAGCAGCCGGTTTCTCGGGCGGGACGCCCGGCTCGTGTGGCAGGCCGACCCGACCGGGCGCACGATCGAGTCGCATGCCGAGCCGGGTGATCGGGTGAGTCTGGCCGACGGGTTTCCGGTGTTGCTGGCCAACGAGGGGTCACTGTCGGCGCTGAACGACTGGCTCGTCGAGGCGGGGGAGGAGCCGGTGCCGATGACCCGGTTCCGGCCCAACATCGTGGTCGACGGGGCGCCGGCGTGGGCCGAGGACGGGTGGCTGGGGCGGCGGTTGCGGCTGGGTGACGTCTGGTTCCGGGCGGCCAAGTCGTGCGCCCGCTGCCTGGTCACCACCATCGATCAGGATACCGGGGAGAAGGGCGGGCAGCCGTTGCGGATCCTGGGCACGCATCGGCGCTTCGACGACGGATTACTCTTCGCCATTAACCTGATTCCGGATATGTCCGGAGTGGTGCATTTGGATGACCCGGTGGAGGTCGGGTAGGGCACGCGACCGGGTGAAGCCCGCCACCGGCACCTTAGGAGTGTCTTAGGAAAGTTGCCGCTGCGGGCGTACGGCGGCAGGGTTCCTCTGCGTGACCGGATCTCGCCTGTTCTCGCCCCGATGGCTCGCCGCCGGGGGCGCTGTCGTACTCGCCGCCATTCTCGGAGTCACGCTCGTGCTCCAGAACAGCGGCGCCGCCTGCGCCGCCCCGCCGTCGACGACGGCCAAGAAGGGCAAGGCGACGTACTTCTTCATGGAGGGAACGCTCGGCAACTGCTCGTTCCCGAGTGTGCCCGCCGACGACCTGTACGTGGCGCTGGGCCAGCACAACGAATACTCCAAGGGCGCGGCCTGCGGCACCTACATCGACGTGACCGGGCCCAAGGGCAAGACCCGGGTCAAGGTCATCGATTCCTGCCCCGAATGTCCGGCCGGTCACCTCGACCTGAGCCTCAAGGCGTTCCAGAAGATCGGCGTGAAGTCCGACGGCATCATCCCGATCACGTACAAGGCCGTTCCCGGTGCGTCAGTTCCAGGGCCCCTTTCCGTACGGGTCAAGGAAGGGTCCTCGCAGTACTGGCTGAGCGTGCTGATCGACAACCACAGCAACCAGCTGTCCTCGGTCAAGGTCGCGGGCTCGGGCGGCAGCTTCAAGAACGCGTCGCGTGAGGACTTCAACTACTGGACGCTCCCGAGCGGCGCCGGCAACGGCCCGTTCAAGGTCAAGATCACCGACGTGTACGGGAACTCCGTCACGGTCTCCAACATCAAGCTCGCGGTCGGCAAGACCCAGAAGACCACGGCCAAGCTCGGCGGCAGCGTCGTCCGGCAGCCCGAGGCCGCGACGCCCGCGAAGAAGAAGACGCCGGCCAAGACGAAGACGACCAAGCCCGTCGTCAAGCAGGCCACCCCCAAGCCCACCAAGACGACGGCGTCCCCCACCCCGCCGCCGCTCGAGTCGGCGACGACGGTCCCCACCACCCAGCCCGCCCAGCTGGACGCGAACCTGGCGGCCAACGCCGAGGCCCCCCGCTGTTCCTGATCAGCCCCACCAATGCCCGGCCGGACGTGCTGCCCCCCACCGCGTCCGGCCGGGCGAAGCCTCATGCGAGCGGCAGCCACATGTGGATCTCGTCGCGGTCGTCGCCCGGCCCCACCCGCAGCGCCCCGGGCAGCCGGCCCACCTCGCGATAGCCGAGCCGCTCGTAGAACGCCTCCGTCCCCGCCCCGCCCCGCACGGTCACCTGGATCGCGGCCAGCCCCATCCCGCGGACGACCCGCTCGGCCTCGCGCATCAGGTCGGCGCCGTAGCCGCGGCCCTGCCGTTTCGGCGTCACCATGACCCGCTTGAGCACACGCCAGTGGTTCTTGAGCACGAATCGGTTGTCCACCACGAACAGCAGCGCGACCGGTTCGCCGTCGTCCACGCCGAGCAGCAGGTGGTCGATTCCGGCCTCCACCGCGGTGAACGCGTCGCCGGCGACGGGCGCGACATCCGCCGCCGTGACCGGGGCGACGAAACCGACCGCCCCGCCGGCGTTGGTGACCTCGACCCAGAGCGCGATGATGCTCGCGCGGAGCTCGGCGGTGAGCGGCGGATCCAAAACGAACTCGATAGCCATGCGGCCATCATCGCCATCGGTGCGGAAGGGGGGACTTGAACCCCCACGCCCTCTCGGGCACGGGCACCTAAAACCCGCGCGGCTGCCTATTACGCCACTCCCGCCAGGTTTACCCACGCAGGGGCAAACGGTTCCACGCAGTCTAGACGCTCACCCGCGAAAAGCCTCACACAGCACGGCGGCCGCCTCGCGGATCGAGCCGCGTGACAGCCGCCGTGGGTTCGAGAGCCCCCGAAACGGGTCCTGCTTCAGTAATCGCCCTCCGAATGTCGGACTTTAGGGATTAGTCCACACCGAGATCGCGGCGCAGCTTGGCGACGTGCCCCGTGGCCTTGACGTTGTAGAGGGCGCGCTCGATCTTGCCGTCCTCGTCGATCACGAAGGTCGACCGGATGACGCCCATGACCGTCTTGCCGTAGTTCTTCTTCTCGCCGAACGCCCCGTACGCGGTCAGCACGCTCTTGTCCTCGTCGCTGACCAGCGGGAACGTGATGGCGTCGCGCTCGCGGAACTTGGCCAGCTTGGCCGGGGCGTCGGGCGAGATGCCGACGACCTCGTAACCGGCGGCCTGCAGCGAGCCCAGCGAGTCGCGGAAGTCACACGCCTGAGTGGTGCAGCCGGGCGTCATGGCGGCCGGGTACGCATACAGCACGACCTTGCGTCCGCGCAGGTCCTTGAGGGTGAGCCGGTCGCCGTTGTCGGTCGGCAGGCTGAAGTCGGGCGCCGGGTCGCCGGCGGACAGTCGGGCGGTCTCAGTCATGCCGATGACGATAGACCCGCCCGCTGAAACAGTGCCGAAAGGTGTTACACGGTCGTGGCCGGAGCCGGCTCGGTGGCGGGCACGGCCGCCCGCATCCGCAGCACGCCGGTCAGCGCCAGCCCCGCGCCCAGGCCCAGCGCGAGCGTCACGGCCAGCCGGGCGATCCCACTCGGCCCGACGGTCGGGGTCACCGCGGCGAAGAAGATCCGGGTCTCGTTGAAGCCGCCGAACAGCGCCACCACCGCCCCGGAGAGCGCGAGGAAGAACGGCGGATGCCGATAGACGGCGGCCAGGCCCAGCAACCCGGCCAGGATCAGCACCGGGGCCGGGGTCTCGCCGTCCAGGGCGCGCAGGACCGCGTACGAGAGGGGAGCGAGCCCCGCGATCAGCGCGATCGCGCGCAGCGAGCGGGGCCACCGATGGGCCAGCGCGGCGGCGGCCAGGCCGGCCAGCGCCGCCCCCGCCCACCACATCCAGGCCACCGGCGGCGGTTCCCAGTCGAGCGTGCCCCTGATCTCGTACGTCGTGGTCTGGGTGCGCAGCGGCACCGACCAGTCGCGCAGGCGGTGCTCGCGGGACGGGTCGGCGACGGCCTGCGGTGGCCGATCACCGCTCAGCCACTGGGTGCGCTGATCATGCCAGCGGACCGTGGTCGAATCCGAGATCTTGCGCCAGGACGGCGGCGCGGTCGGGTCGGCGTTCGCGGGCGGGATCGCCTCGAAGGTCAGCGTCTCGTTCACGTACGACGCCGGCGAGTTCACGTTCTGCCAGGTGCCGTCGGGCCGCACGTCGAGGTAGGGCTCGCCGGCGTAGCCGAGGATCTCGACTGAGCGTCCGGTGTCGTTGGTCAGCTCGACCCGGGCCCCGGCCTCCACCATGCGCGCCTTCACCCCGTCGAGGGTGGTCGCGGCCACTGCCGTCCGATACGCCGTGGCGCCCGGGATGTCCCCGCCGTGCGCGAACGCGGGCGTGGCCGGCGCGAGCACCGCACCGGCCACCACCATCAGCAGGGCGAGACGTCTCACCCGGCGGCCGCCGTGACCGCCTGCGTGAAGATCTCGGTTGTGGGCAGCGTGTTGTTGGGCCCCTCGACCTGCTTGCCGTTGACCACGATGGTGGGGGTGCCGTTGAAGCCGCGCGACGCGAACGTCTCGGTGGTCTTGGTCGCCCACGACTTGTAGGTGCCCTCGTTGACGGCCGTGGCGAACGTGTCGCCGAGCCCGACCCCCTGACCGAGTTCGATCAGCTTCTCGTTGGTCAGGCCGTCCGAGTTCTCCTCGGGCTGGTTCTCGAAGAGCACGTTGTGATACTCGAGGAACTTGCCGTCCACCGCGGCGGCCGCGGCCGCACCGGCCGACCTCGTCGAATACTCCGTGCCGTTGGACGCGCGGTCGAGGATGGACACCGGGTGGTAGCGCACGGTCACCTTCTTGTCGGTGACCAGCTGAGCGATCGTCGGGCCGGTCTGCTGCTCGAACGAGTGGCAGATCGGGCACATGAAATCCTCGTAGATGTCGACCGTGACCGGCCCCGTGCCGACCGCGAAGGCCGTGCCGTCGTCGACCGCGACGCTGGGCGTGTTCACCTTCGACGCGTCGGTCTTCTTGTCCTGATTGGCCAGCACACCCCAGCCGACCAGGCCGGCTATCAGCAGCACGGCCACGACCCCGACCGAGGTCCAGATCGTCACCTGGCGGCGGCGCTCGGCCGCCTTCTGCTGCTCGACGATCCGCTGCGCCGCCGCGCGGTCCCGTCCCCTGTTGCCCTTGCTCATCGATCCCCCATCAGCAGCCCGTCGACCGAGAACTTCGACTTCGGCTTCCACAACAGAATGCCCGCCAGCGCCAGGAAGCCCACGTCACGCAGGATGTCCAGGCCGTACTGGGCGGTGCGACCGCCGGTCAGCTCGCCGCCCTTGCTGAAACAGCCGCAATCGATCTGCAGCCCGCGCGCCCAGGCCGAGACGATGCCGGCGATGAAGATCACCAGCAGCACCGCGGCGATGGCCGCGCTGAGCCGAGTCGCGATGCCGATCAGCAGCAGCAAGCCCAGTGCGATCTCCAGGAACGGCTGGACGGCCCCGATCACCTTGGCGGTGTCGTAGGACATCAGGTCGTACGCGTTCACCGCGCGCGCCGAGGCGGCCAGGTCGGTCACCTTGAGCCCGCCGGCGATCAGGAAGACCGCCGCCAGGCCCAGACGCGCGAGTGTGGAGATCCACGGCCAGGCCGCCGCGAGCCGGGAAGGCCGCTGCTCCAAGTCCATGGTCACGCCCGTTAGTCGAAGCAAATGTCGCGCAGGTTCCCTCTGATGTGCTGAGGTTTGCCTGGGAATTACCTGATCAGACGGCTCTCGCCTGGGAGACGGCGGTCACCAGCTCGTCACGGGCACGCGCGACCCGGGACCGGATCGTCCCGACCGGAACATCTTCCACCTCGGCGGCCTCGGCATAGGAGAGGCCAAGGACCTGTGTCAGCACGAAAGCTGTGCGGCGCTCCTCACCGAGGCGGCCCAGCAGGTCGGCCGTGGTGAGCCGCTGCGCCGGGTCGGGGGAGGGCGACGCCGTCCACGCCTCGGCGGCCAGGCGGGCGTCGAGCCGGCGGCGGCGGACCACCGAGCGCAGGTGGTCGGCGCAGGTGCGGCGGGCGATGCCGAGCAGCCACGTGCGGGCCGTCGAGCGGGCCTCGAACGCGGGCAGCGCCTTGAACGCGCGCAGATAAGTGTCTTGCGTCAGGTCGTCGGCCGCGCCCGGGTCGACCAGGGCGGCGGTGAAGCGCCAGACCTCGGCCTGGGTGGCGCGGACGAACGCCGCCGTCGCGGCCGCGTCCCCCGCGCGGGCGGCGAGGGCGAGCGAGGTCGTTTCGTCCAGGCCGTCCATGGCCCAGCATCGTACGCCCTCAAGTTGACCGAACCTGAGAGGCGGCCCCCGCCGACTACCCGCAGTGGGCATGAGTGAACCCGATCGGGCAGCATGACGGGCATGATTGTTGAGCGTCGCCGGAATTGTCGCGCTTTGGCGGCACTTGCCGGGCTGCTGGTCGGGTTCTTCGCGGTGCTGCTCGGCCCCGCCGCCCCCGCCAGCGCGCATGCCGTCCTGGTCAACAGTGACCCGGGCAACGGCACGATCGTGCCCGACGCGCCCAACAAGATCACGCTGAACTTCAGCGAGTCGGTGAACCTGCTCTCCGGCAAGATCCAGGTGCTCGCGCCCGACGGCTCCCGGGCCGATCAGGGCGACCCCAGCGCCTCCGGCGGCACGGTGACGATCCCGCTGCGCTCGGGTGGCGGCCGAGGCACGTACCTGGTCAGTTATCGGGTCATCTCGGCCGACAGCCACCCCGTCGGCGGCAGCCTCACCTTCTCGGTCGGCGCGGCGTCGGCCCCGCCCACGGCCACCCTCGACGACGTCACGGTCGACCCGGTCGTGCGCACGCTCATCCCGATCGGCAAATACCTCGGGTACGCCGGTCTGGTGCTGCTGATCGGGCCCACGCTGGTGCTCGCGCTGCTCTGGCCGCACCGGCTCAGCCGTACGGGTCCCGGCCGGGTGGTCTGGACCGGCATCGGCCTGATCATCTTCAGCACGCTGGTCGCCATCTGGCTGCAGGCGCCCTACTCGACCGGGTCGGGGCTCTTCGACGTGCGGGTCGGCGACCTCAGGGAAGTGCTGGGCAGCACGTTCGGCGCGATCATGCTGGTCCGGCTGGGGGTGATCTGCGCGGCCGCCCTGCTGCTGCGGCCCATGCTGCGCGGCTCCGGCGCCGACTCCAAGACCGACCTGGCCCTGCTCGGGGTGCTCGGCGTGGCGGCGATCGCGACCTGGCCGCTGACCGGGCACCCGACCGCCTCCCCGGTGGCCGGCGTGTCGGTGGTGGTCGACGCGATCCACATCGCGGCCATGTCGGTCTGGCTCGGCGGCCTGGCCATGCTGGTCGGCTTCCTGCTGCGCAAGGCCGACCAGCGCGAGCTCGGTGCCATCCTGCCGATCTGGTCACGCTGGGCCGCCACCGCGGTCACGGCCCTGATCGTGGCCGGCGTCATCCAGGCGCTGATCGAGGTGTCCTCGCTCGACGGGCTCATCAACACGACGTACGGGCGGTTGATCCTCGTCAAGGTGGGGCTGGTCGGCATCGTGCTCGGCTTCGCCTGGTATTCGCGCAAACTGGTGCGGTCCAAGGCGGCCGAGGAGTCCCCGCGCGGGCTGCGGCGCATCGTCGCGGTCGAGCTGGCGATCACGGCCGTGGTGATCGGCGTCACATCGGCGCTCGTGCAGATCACCCCGGCCCGCTCGGCCACGGCGTCGGACACGGTGGCCACCTCGAGCACGGTGACCAAGACGCTTACCGACCAGCGGATGGCCGTGCAGATCGACATCTTCCCGGCGACGGTCGGCAACAATTCCATCCACCTGTACGCCTACACGCCCGACAACAAGCCCCTCACGGTGATCGAGTGGACCGCGACGGCGGCGCTGCCCGCGAAGGGGATCGAGCCGATCGAGATCCCGCTGCTGAGGATCACCGACTTCCACGCCGTGGGCGACATCGCGCTGCCGGCGGCCGGGGAGTGGACCTTCAAGATCACGGCGCGGACGACCGAGATCGATCAGTCCACCCTCTCCACCACGGCAACCATCGGATAAGCGGCGTCGAACGGCCCGGTTCCCACGTACGGGAAACCGGGCCGTTGTCATATCTATCAGCGATTTAGCGCCGGTTTGACCACTTTGGGGTTATTTGCCTCTGTATGGTCGGCGCAGTACTGCCCTCGTAGTACTGCCCGAGTCCCAAGGGGGAGAAAGCTGATGCGGGTGTTCCGGACCATCCTCGGAATGCTGGCGCTGACCATCGGCCTGCCGTCGTTGCTGGCCGGCGCCGGCCTCTGGGCAGCCATGCAGCACCGCGACCAGGGCGGTGCGTTCAGCGGACGGCTCCAGCAGCTGTCCACGCCCGGCTACGCGATCGTGGTCGAGGACGTGGACGCCCTGCTGCGCTCCGACGCGCCGTTCACCCGCATCGGTGACACCCAGCTGCGGATCGACGCCGTCGCGCAGGACGGGCCCGCGTTCGTCGGCATCGCGCCCGTCAACGCCGTGCGGCAATACCTGACCGGGGTGCCGTACAGCGCCGTCCGCACGGTCGACATCGGCACCGGCGCCCTGCCCGTCGCGACCACCCTCGTCGCGGGCGCGCAGGCACCGAGCGGGCCGCCGCAGCGGGCGATCCTCTGGACCCGTACGGACGCCGCCGGCCAGATCTCGTGGACCCCGTCGGACGTGCGGGGCGGGCCGTACAGCCTGGTCATCATGAACCCGTCCGCCCAGCCCGGCGTGCAGCTGCGGGCCAAGGCCGAACTGCGCCCCGGCTGGCTCAACTCGAGCGCGTGGGGCCTGCTCACGATGGGCACCCTGCTCGTGATGGTCGGCATGGTCGTGCTGGCCTGGCCCGTGCGGCGCCGCGAGATCGTCTACGTGGTCGAGCCCAGCCAGGTGCCCGACCTGATGCGGGCGATCGGCGCGCCGATGCCGATCCTGCCGTCGACCGGGCGGCCCGTGGGGGCGCACCGGCCGCGGACGCTGGCCGAGATCCGTCCCGGGCCGGCGCCGGCGGTGATGGCCTGGCCGCCCACGCCCACGCCGGCGCTGGCCGCCATCGCCTCGCCGGCGGCGGGGCCGGGGGTGCCGCCGGACCCGGACGAGTACGCGGCGGCCACGGCCATTCCGGTGCGGTCCGCTCCTGCTTCTGCTCCGGCGCCGGGGGAGCCGCTCGAGTTCATCGGGGCGGCGGGGGGCACGGGGGCGGCGTTCGGTGCCGGTCCGGCTTCGACACCGGCCCCCGCCCCGGCTTCGGGGGCGCGTGCGGAGAAGCGGCGGACCTCTCCGTCGGCTGACATTCCGATGTTCCAGGCCTCGGCCGTGGACGCTTGGGTCGCCGAGACCGCGCCGGTGCGGGCGCGCGAGACCGAGGCGCAGGCCGAGGCCCGGATGGCCGAGGCCGCCCGTCGGCGCGCGGCCGCCGCGGCGGCCGGGGACGCTCCGGCGGGGGTTGCACCAGCTCCGGCTCCGGCTGCTCCGGCTGCTGCTCCGACTGCTCCCGCTTCGGCTGCTCCCGCTTCGGCTGCTCCCGCTTCGGCTGCTTCTGTTGAGGCTGCCGTTTCTGCTCCGCCCGCTGCGGTCGCCGAGTCTGCTGCTGTCGCCTCCGGGGATGCGGCGCCGGCCTCGGCCGTAGCGCCTGTCGGCGCCCCCACGTCGGCTGAGCCGGCCAGTCCGACCGATTCGGTCAACTCGGCTGAGGATGCCGACTCGGCCGCGGCTCCCGACACTGAGGAAGCCGAGCCGGTTGACGTCGTGGCCGCGGCCTACGCGGCCGGTGCCGCCGACGCGCGCGCCGTCCGCGGCGAGATCGACGAGGACGAGCGCGACCCGCGCATGGCGAACCAGAAGGTGTCGGTGGTCACGGGCCCCCGCGCCACGGACTGGAACGCGACGGGCGTGCCGCGCATGGGCCGCCAGGCACCCCCAGAAACCCGCCAGTCTCCGGCCGAGCGTCCCACCCCGGCCGCGGGCCGCCCGGCGTCGCCCGCACGCCCGGGCCGTCCTTCGCCCACCGCCCGCGGCGGCCGCCCCGCCCCGGCTGGCCCCGGCGCGCCTGGCCCGGGTTCGCCCGCTGGCCCGGGCACGCCGGCTGGCCCGAGCGCACCGGCTGGCCCGGCTGCACCGGCTGGTCCGGGCGCCCGCACGCCGGGCGTGTCCAGCGCTGCCAAGTCGGGGAACCCCGGCGCGTCTGCCCCGTCCGGCAACTCGACCGCTCCCGTATCGGGTGCGCCGAACAAGACCGCTTGGTTCGGTCCGACGACTCCTGCCGCCCCTTCCCCGACCGACGCCGAAGCCCCGGTCTCGGGCGGCGCCCCGGCTCCGGGGTCCGGCGCCTTCGCTGCTTCCGGGTCGGCCGGCTCCACTTCTCCTGCGACGCCCGGCTCCTCTCCGGCCGTCGGCGCGCCTTCTGCCTCGGGGGAGGCGCCCGGCCGCGGTTCGGTGGGCGATGGGGCAGGCTCGGCCGGCCGTCCTGGCTCGTCCGCCCCGCGCCCGGGTAGCGTCCGGAACGCACCCGTCGACCCCGCCTCCGCCCCGCGCGCGGCCAGCCTGGCCGACGCCAAGCCCACCGCCCGGGCCGGCAACGCTGCGCCGACTGGCAACGCTGCGCCGACCGGCAGTGCTGCGCCGACCGGCAATGCTGCGCCGACCGGTGCGAAGGCCGGCGACTCGGCGCCTGCCGCCGCCAAGACCAACCCCGAGCCGGCCACCTCATCCGCCAGTGGGGTCCGACCGGCAATGGGAGCCGACACCGAATTCGGCCCTGACAACAGCCGCCCGGTGTCGGCTCCCGAGCCGTCCGCCGCTCGGCCCCAGCCGCCGGTCTCCGGTTCCCCGGCCGCCGACGTCGCATCGCGTGAGGCCGCCCGGCCCAGCAGCGGGACGGCCACCACTCGACCCGGCGGGGTGGCACGCTCCGGCAACCCGGCCGCCGGCCAGATGAACCTCGCCGGTGCGGCCGGACGTTCCGACATGCCGGTCGCGGGCGTCGCGAACACGTCCGGTGACCAGGCCGCCAGGTCCGGCGACGAACACGAGGCCGGTGCGGACGAAGGCCGCTCCGCATCCGGCGCGGCGGCCGGCGGGTCCGAGTCCGGCGCGATGACGAACCAGCCCGAGTCCGAGGCCGCTTCCGGGACCACTGCTCCGGCGCCGCCACGCCCGACGGTTCCGCGGCCGCCTGCGCCGTCGCGGCCGATCGTCCCGTCGCCGGCCCGGCCTGGCAGCGGGGCGACTCCCGCCACCGGCGACGAGTCGCAGCCCCCCGCGAACGGCCAGCCCCGAGTGTCCGGCCCGGCACCCGCCTCGTTCGACGGGGCTCGTGGCGGTCGCCCCGGCCCGGAGCGTCCCGTTTCCCCGGCGGCTTCCCCGGCCCAGCGGACCAAGCCGACCTCCGCCGACGCCGACCACGTCAACGGGCACCCGGCCCCCGCCAACGAGGCCGAGCTGGTCAAGGGCGCTGCTCAAGACGGGGGCGAGCTGATCAACGGCGCTGTTCAAGACGGGGACGAGCTGATCAACGGCGCTGCTCAAGACGTCGGTGAGTTGGTGAACGGCGCGTCGGAGGCAGCTGACATCAGGCACGTCGACGCCGACGAGACGGCCGAAGCCGGGGCCGAGACGGAGACCCCGGACGACGCCGAGGGCAAGGGGACGCGGGGCGCCAACCGCGACCTTCTGGCCGAGGCCCAGGGCCGCATCGACGGCAGCGTGACCACGTCGTCGCTGGGGAGCCGCCTTCCCGGGAACGGGGCCAACCGCCCCGCCCCCGCGGCCTGGCGGAAGGCGGCCCAGACCGTGGCCGCGCGAGCCGCCGCGGAGGCTGCCGTCGGGTCGGAACCGGCGGCCGACATGCTCGAGGACGAGTCCGAGGCCGCCGAGGCCCCGCCGGCCAAGCCCAAGACACGGGCCACGACCCGTACGCGAAGCACCAAGGCCAAGACCGAGGGCACCGAACCCGAGGCCGAGAAGCCGGCCCGGGCCGCCAAGGCCGCCAAGACCGCGGCGGCGAAGGCGACCAAGGCCGCGGCGACCAAAGCCGCGGCGGCCAAACCGGCGGCGGCCAAGACGGCGGCCGCGAAGGCCGAACCGGCGGCGGCGGCCAAGCCTGCGAGCAGGGCCAAGGCGGCACCGGCCAAGGCGACCCCGGCGGCCCGGACGACCTCCCGCACCACGACCCCGCGGCCGTCCCGCCAGTCCGACGACGTGCCGGTGCGCACCAGCACCGGGGCCATCCCGGCGCGCAGTGGAACCCCGGCGGCCTGGCTCGCGGCGTACCAGGAAGAAGCGGCCGAACTGCTCTCCGGCGAGCCGCCGCGGCGCCGGCGACGGATCACCGCCACCTCGCCGATCGACCCACCGAAGGACGCCGACTGAGTCACGAAGGGCCGCCCGCACCGGGCGGCCCTTTTTCTATGCCGCGGATGCCGAAAGGGCCCCCCACGCTGCCGACGTGGGGGGCCCTTTACCGGGGGAACGGAGTAACCGAAGGGGGGCTTCGTCCGTTAAGACCAGTTTAGCCCGTGGTGGGCGCTAGTGCGACTTCATCGCCCGAAAGCGGACAAACGGCCGAACTGCGTCGGGAGGGCCGCGAAGACCGGCACGGGCCCGGACGAGTGGCCGGTCAGGAGGTGACAGCGGTCCATGCCGTCGCGGCGTACGCTGTGCGGGTGGCTGATCATTTGGTGTGGATCGACTGTGAGATGACGGGCCTCGACCTGGGCAAGGACAAGCTCATCGAGGTGGCCGCGCTCGTCACCGATGCCGACCTCAACGTGCTGGGTGAGGGCATCGACCTGGTCATCCACGCCGACGACGCGGCGCTCGACGCGATGCCGCCCGTGGTGCGCGACATGCATGCCAAGTCCGGGCTCACCGACGAAGTGCGCGCCTCCGCGATCACGATGGCCGAGGCCGAGGAGGCCGTGCTGGCGTACGTGAAGGAGTTTGTGCCCAACCCGCGCACCGCCCCGCTCTGCGGCAACTCGATCGCCACCGACCGCGGCTTCCTCGCGCGGGACATGCCGGCGCTCGAC
Source organism: Paractinoplanes lichenicola (assembly GCF_016785085.1). GTDB lineage: Bacteria > Actinomycetota > Actinomycetes > Mycobacteriales > Micromonosporaceae > Actinoplanes > Actinoplanes lichenicola. The sequence continues at coordinate 219,302 of NZ_JAENHO010000014.1, read as the reverse complement.
TCGTTCCTGCACTACCGCATGATCGACGTCTCCTCGATCAAGGAGCTGTGCCGCCGGTGGTATCCGCGGGTGTATTTCGGGCAGCCCGCCAAGGGCCTGGCCCACCGGGCGCTCGCCGACATCCGCGAGAGCATCCGTGAGCTGGAGTATTACCGCCGCGCGATCTTCGTGCCGCTGCCCGGCCCCGACGTCGAGTCGGCCAAGGCGATCGCGGCCGGCCTGCTCGACGAGGGCGACGCGAAGAGCGTGTAGGGATCGTCACCCGACCGTGCCGGGAACCCGCTCGACAGCCCCCGCCGTGATGCGGCTATGATTGTCCAGCACCACGGGGATGCGTCTCCGTGCGCGATGGTGGTCGTAGCTCAGCTGGTAGAGCACCTGGTTGTGGTCCAGGGGGTCGCGGGTTCAAGTCCCGTCGATCACCCCATCTAGCAAGTAACAAAGGCCCGGTCTTCGTGATCGGGCCTTTTGCTTTTTCACGCTCGCCGCGCCGGGCGGTTATCCACAATTCGAGGTTATCCACAGGCGTCTCTTGGAGATCGCTCAATCCCGGTAAAATGGCTGGTGGCGGAGGTCCCCCGGTGGAGGGTGGGCTATAAGCGGCGGGGCTCTAAGCGGCGGGGCTCTAAGCGGCGGGGCTCTAAGCGGCGGGGCTCTAAGCGGCGGCAGTTCAGCCCGCCCCCATCGACGCGCCGATCTCTTTGCCCGTCGTCAGGAACGTGGTGGCCGGCAATCGCCCCTCGGGGGTGCGTGCCCCCTCGGCGGTGGCCGGCGAGACCGACCGGAATCGATCGGCGGTGAACCCCGCGATCTGCCAGCTGTTCCCGCTCGCCGCAGACCCCGCCCCCAGCCCCGCCGGCTCGCCCGAATTGTCCCAGGCGACGTTCGACCGCAGGATCGCCGCGCCGCCCGGCAGGGCGTAACCAGACCCGCGGTTGCGGAAGGCCGTGTTGTTGAGCAGGGTCAGGTCGCGGGTGGGGCCGCCGTCGTCGGTGAAGCCGTGGTTGCCGTTGTCCCAGGCCGCGTTGTGCCGCAGCCGGTGGGAGGCCGGGGCGCCGGTCAGCACGAAGCCGCTGCCGCCGTTGTCGTACGACCAGTTCCGCTCGACCAGCACCGGGCTGTCGAATTTCAGGTCGAGCCCGGCCGCCTGGTTGCCGAAGAACCGGTTGCCGCGCACCACGTTGCCCGCGCCCGAGCCGAACTGCACGCCCAGCCCGATCCCGTCCGAGCCGGTGAAGTCGCTGTCGAGCACCTGGTTGCCGATCGTGCCGGGGTCGCGCAGCATCATCCCGGCGCGCACGTTGTCGCGCATGGTCAGCCGCCGGAACACGTTCGATCGGCACCCCGAGCACACGTACGCATGGCTGGGCGCGTTCCTGATCTCCAGGCCCTGCACGGTCCAGTACGACGCCGACTGATCGATGGCCCAGTCCGTCGGGGGCAGGGCGGCGGCGTCGATCACCGGCCGCTCGTCGCGATAGTTGCTCACCGTGATCCGTTGGGACGCGGTGCCGTCGACGGCGATCTCGATCTCGGATTCGAGCGGATAGCGGCCGCCCCGCAGCGCGATGGTCTGCCCCGGCTTCACCTCGTTGACTGCTTTCTCCAGCGTCCCGTACGGCTTCCCGACCGACCCGTCGCCATCCTTGTCCGACCCCGTGGGCGCGACGAAGAGGTCCGCCCGCTGCACGCCCGTCCCGATCACGGGTCGCGCCGTCGGGGCCGGGGGAGCGGAGGCGGCCCGGCTGCGCACCACGGCTCCCGGTGCCGAGGGCCGCACCACGGCCGGCGGTGGCGCCACGGCGATCGGCCGCTCCTCCAGCGGTGACTGGTGGACGGCGTAGACGATGCCGCCGCCGACCGCCACCGAGGCCACGGCCGCGACGGCGAGCAGCTTGTGCGTGAGGAACGTCGTGGTGGCCTTGGCCGACGAGAGGATCCCCGAGGCGAGCGCGACCGGCACGGGCAGCGCCGCTATCCCCAGCAGCAGCTCCTCGGGGGCGACCAGGCCGTTGCGGCCGAGCGTGCACTGCGGACAGTCCCGTACGTGCCGGACGAGCCGTTTGCGCCAGAGCGGGCCGGCGACCCCGTCCCACCGCTTGGCCTGCGCGATCAGGTCGGGGCAGCGGGGTCGCGCGCGCAGCGCCCGCACGACGCCGCGGGCCGCTTCGAGCTGCGCCTTCATCCGCTGGACCCGTACGGCGGCGTGTTTGGGCTGGACGGCGAGGGCGGCCGCGAGCTCGGTGCGGGTCAGCTCGCCCGCCGACTCCTGCCACCACAACCCGAGCAGCCGCCGGTCGTCGTCGTCGAGCCAGCGGGTGGCCTCGAGCAGCTCGCGCCGCTGATCGGCGACGACCAGCTCGGCCGTGGTGCGCTCGGCGAAGTCCCCGCCCGGGTCGGGCACCTCGAGCGGCGACGACAGTGGACGGACGCGGGTGTTCTTGCGCGCCCGCAGGTGCAGCTGGATCTGGCGGTACGCGATGGTGACGAGCCAGGACCGGAAACGATCGGGTTCGCGCAGTCCGTCCAGGCCGCGGATCGCCCGCAGCATCGTCTCCTGCACCAGGTCGTCCACGTCGGGGTGACCGTCGAGCGCGCGTCCGATGATGTTGTAGATGAGCGGCAGGTGCTCGGCGATGAGTGAGTCGCGCGCCGCGAGGTCGCCGTGCTGGGCGAGGCGGACCATGTCGGGAGCGATCTGACTCTGCGTCACGGCTGTCCTCCCGGTCAAATCTACGAACCTCAATGCGAAACGTGCCCGTAACGGGCGGCCTCAGGCTGACACGGGCCCCGCGAGCTGTAAAGAGAAGAAATCTCGGCGTTTTCTGTTGTCAGCCCGCCGGCAAGCCATCTACCAGGGTGCCGCCGATTCCCCGCGGTGGCGACAGCACAGCGTGACCTTTCGGGAGCGCTCCCACAATGTGAGAGGACCAAGAGGGTGTCCGGACTACCCCGCCGAAGGCGCCTCCTCGTCGCCGCCCTGGCGATCACCGCCCCCGCCGCCGCGATCGCCGTCAGCGTGCTGCCGTCGAGCGCGGCGACCCTGCCCGCGACCGGCGGCACCTATCAGCTCAAGGTGACCAAGAGCGGCATGTGCATCGACGTCCCCGGTGCCTCCGCCGCCAACGGCGCCCTGCTCCAGCAGTGGGGCTGCACCGGCGGCGCCACCTGGCAGCAGTTCAAGCTGGTCGCGGCCGGCTCGAACTATCTGCTGCAGAACGTCAGCAGTGGCAAGTGCGTCGACGTGCCCGGCGGCTCCACGACCAGCGGCGTCCAGCTGCAGCAGTGGGGCTGCGCGAGCACGCAGACCAACCAGCAGTGGCGCCTGGCCGCCAGCGGAACGGACACATTCCAGATCATCAACGTCGGCAGTGGCCTGTGCGTCAGCGACAAGGGCGCGTCCACCTCGTCCGGCGCCGCGATCATCCAGGAGACCTGCTCGGCCAATTCCAACAAGCAGTGGGCCTTCACTCCGGTCGGCACGTCGGGCCCGGCCACCGTGGCCAAGGACGGCACCGGGCAGTACACGACCGTCCAGGCCGCGATCGACGCCGTGCCGGCGAACAACACGACCCGGCGCGTCATCACGATCAAGGCGGGCACCTACCGCGAGATCGTCACGGTGCCTTCCAACAAGCCGTACGTGACCCTGCAGGGGCTGGGCGGCAGCGCGAGCCAGACCGTGATCGTCAACAACCGGAGCAGCGCGGGCGGCTACGGCACCTCGGGCAGCGCCACCGCGTTCCTCGACGGCCACGACTTCGCGGCGACGAACCTGACGTTCTCGAACGACTACGGCGAGGGCAGCCAGGCCGTCGCCGTCAACCTCAACGCCGACCGGTCCGTCTTCGACAACGTGCGGTTCCTCGGCAACCAGGACACGTTTCTGGTCAACAACAACCGGTCGTACGTCAAGAACTCGTACGTCGAGGGCACGGTCGACTTCATCTTCGGCGGGGCGACCACTGTCTTCCACAACAGCTCGATCTACGAGAAGCGCAGCAGCGGCGGCCCGATCACCGCGGCCAGCACCGACGCCGCCAAGACGTACGGGCTGCTCTTCTACAAATGCACGATCACGGGCGCGGCCAACAACGTGACCCAGCTCGGCCGGCCCTGGCGCCCGGACGCGCAGGTGCTCTATCGCGAGTCCAGCCTGAGCGCGACGATCAAGACCGCGCAGCCGTGGACCGACATGTCCGGCAACACCTGGCAGAACGCGCGCTTCAGTGAATACAAGAACACCGGTTCCGGCGCCGGCACGAACGGCAACCGGCCGCAGCTGAGCGACGCGCAGGCCGCCAACTACACCCCGCAGAAGTATCTGGCCGGCAGTGACGGCTGGAACCCGGTCGGCTGAAGGAGCCCCATGAAGAAGATCAGTATCGCGGCGCTGGCGGCCACCACCGTCGCCGCCCTCATCGGCATCTCCGTGCTGCCGTCGGAGGCAGCGGCCACCCCAGTCGCCGGCGGCACCTACTACCTGGCCGTCACCAAGAGCGGTAAGTGCATCGACGTTCCCGGCGCGAGCAGTGCCAACGGTGCCTTGCTGCAGCAGTGGGGCTGTACCGACGGCGCCGCTTGGCAGCAGTTCAAGGTGGTCGCGGCCGGCTCGAACTTCCTGCTGCAGAACGTCAGCAGCGGCCGGTGCATCGACGTGCCCGGCAGTTCGACCAGCAGCGGCGTCCAGCTGCAGCAGTGGGGCTGCGCGAGCGGCCAGGCCAACCAGCAGTGGCGGTTCGCGGCCAGCGGGTCGGGCACGTTCCAGATCATCAATGTCGGCAACGGCCTGTGCATCAGCGACAAGGACGCGTCGACCGCGTCGGGTGCCGCGATCATCCAGGAAACGTGCACTGCGAACAGCAACAAGCAGTGGGCGTTCAACACGGCGGCCGGCGCAACGCCGACGCCGCCGAGCGGCGGCCGCACGTGGCCGTCGACTCCGGACGGGTTCGCGGCCACCGGCGGCGGCACGACCGGCGGCGCGGCCGGCACCACGGTGACGGTCAGCAACCAGGCCGACCTGAACAAATACGTCACGGCCACCGAGCCGTACGTGATCAGGGTTTCCGGCGCCGTCACGATCACGCCCAAGGGAACCGAGCTCAAGGTCAAGTCGAACAAGACGATCGTGGGCGTCGGCACCAGCGGTCACATCGTCGGCGGCGGCTTCTTCCTCGGTGAGGGGGTGCGCAACGTCATCATCCGCAACCTGACCATCCGGGACACGGCGATGCCCGACGACGACCCGGACGACAAGGTCTACGACTACGACGGCATCCAGATGGACACGGCCGACCACATTTGGATCGACCACAACACGATCACGCGGATGAACGACGGCTCGATCGACAGCCGCAAGGACACGAGCTATCTGACCGTGTCGTGGAACGTGCTGGCGAACAACAACAAGTCGTTCGGCATCGGCTGGACCGACAACGTGTCGGCGCGGATGACGATCCACCACAACTGGCTGCACGACACCAACCAGCGCAATCCGAGCGTCGACAACGTCGCGTACGCGCACCTCTACAACAACTATCTGCAGAACATCACGTCGTACGGGAATCTCTCGCGGGGCGCCACCAAGCTGGTGCTCGAGAACAGCTATTTCGACAACGTGAAGAACCCGTACTACAACGACACGTCGGCCGCCCAGCTCAAGCAGAGCGGCAGCATCGTCGTCAACAGCTCGGGCAAGCAGCAGACCAACGGGTCCGCGTTCACGCCGAGCAGTTTCTATTCGTACACTCTCGATCCCGCCGCCGACGTCCCGAGCCTGCTCAAGACGTACGCGGGACCGCAGGCCAACATCGGGCAGTAAGCCGAGACGCCGGCCGGGGTTGGGGAGCCCCGGCCGGTCAGGCTCCGTGATAGAAATACTGCCCCAGCCCGACGGTGAAGATGGTGATTCCGTAAAGGGCGTGCTCGATCGAGACGACGAGCAGCGATCCGGTCTTTTGATAGCGCCGCGCGAAAAGCCACCCGCCGATGACGGTGGCCACCACGGCGATCACGTTGCCGAAGAGCAGATGCGCGAAGCCGAACGCGAGCGCGCCGGCCGCCGCCATCGCCTTGCCGTCGCCGAACACGGGGGCGTACCGGTGCATCAGGAAGCCCCGATAGAGCAACTCCTGCGGATAGACCGACGTCAGCGGATAGAACACGCAGATGAGCAGCCACAGCCCCGGGTTCTCGCGCGGCAGGATGAACAGATTCTCCCGGTCGAACAGCGCCACGGCCCCGACCGTCAGAACAGAGACCAGAGCCCACAGCATCAGTACGCTTTTGAGCCCGTTGACCCGCCCCAGCAGCGGCACCGAATGCCGGCGCAGATAGATCACGATCGCGACCGCCGCCACCAGCAGCACCGGAATCGGGCCGCCCGGCACGTGCACCGCGATGTAGAGCCCGACCAGTCCGAAGAAGAGCAGCACGTATTCGGCTATCCGCACCCGCCGACGTTAGGCGGGCCAGATGACCACCACGCGGCCGTCGGATGAGCATCCGGCTCAGTAATAACCCTAAAAGCGACGTAAACTCACCTTTCCCGGCATAGCTTCACGGGGTGAGCTTTGCCCAGCGGGTCCGGCCGTGGCGTGGCCTGATGGCCCGTGTCGCGGCCGTCGCCGTGCTCACCGGCACGTGCCTGCTGCTGCCGGTGACCCTGCCCGGCCTCGGTCCGGTGGCCACCGCGGCGACCGTCTGCCCCGCCGCGGTGTCGCTCGTCAACGGCGATTTCGAGTCGCCGTCGATCGCCGCCGCCTCGATGTCGCTGATCCCCGAGACCAACATGCCGGGCTGGAAGACCACCGCGCCCGACAAGGTCTTCGAGCTGTGGCGCCAGGTCCGGATGGGCGTCGACGCGGGCTCCCGCGAGCAGTTCGTCGAGCTCAACGCCAACTACGTGTCCACGCTCTATCAGGACGTGGCGACCACCCCCGGGCAGGTGCTGCGCTGGCAGCTCAAGCATCGCGGCCGCCTCGGCACCGACGTCATGGCGGTCAACATCGGCCCGGCCGGCGGCGTGCAGGTGCGGCAGCGGACGATCTCGGACGGGCAGACCTGGGGCACCTACGGCGGCAACTACACCGTGCCGGCCGGCCAGACGAACACCCGCTTCGCGTTCGAGTCGGTCTCCGCGGCGCAGAACATGGCGACCCACGGCAACTTCCTCGACGGCATCTCGTTCGGCACCTCGCCCTGCCTGGCCACGACGACGGCCGTCTCGCAGGCCACGGCCAACGTGGGCGACGTGCTGACGTACACGGTCACCGCGCGCAACGACGGCGGCAACCCGGCCCAGCTCAGCGTGCTCAGCGACGACCTGCCGGCCGGGCTGACCTTCGTGCCCGGCTCGATCCGCTCGATCAACGGCTCGGTCACGACCACGGTCAGCGACGCGTCGGACAGCGACACGGGGGAATACACCGCGGCCACCCGTACGGTCAACGTCCGCGCCGGAGTGGGTGCGGGGGCGGCCGGCGGCGGCACGATCCCGGTCGGGGAGAGCCGCTCGTTCAGCTACCAGGCCCGGGTGACCTCGGCCGTGGCCGCCTCGACGATCAGCGACGACGCCACCGCCACCTACACCGACGACCTGGCGGCCACCCGGGTCACCTCGACCTCCAACGTCGTCACGACCGCCGTCGCCGCGGCCGCCGACCTGGCCGTCGCGGGCACGGTCGCGAGCCCGGGCGTGGTGGCCGGGCGGCGGGCGACGACAAACCTGACCGTCACCAACGCCGGGCCCAGCACGGCGGCCGCGACCCAGGTGACCGCGACCGCCCCGGCCGGGATCACCAACGTGACGGCCACCTCGCCGCAGGGCCCGTGCACGGTGACCGGCTCGACGGCCGTGTGCGACGTCGGCCCGCTGCCCGTCTCGGGCACCGCGACCGTGACGGTGTCGGGTGACGTGCCCGCCGCGGCCACCCCGGGCGCCCAGGCCACGCTCACCGCGTCCGTGGCGAGCGGCACGTACGAGCTCAACCAGGCCGACAACGCCACGTCGGTCAGCGCCACCGTGGCCACCTCGGCCGACCTCGGCGTCACGCTGACCTACGCGCCGACGACCCCGGTGGCCGGCGGCACGGTCACCTACACCGCCACGGTCACCAACGCCGGCCCGTCCACCGCGCGCACGATCGCGCTGACCGACCCGATCGCCACCGGCTCGACGTTCGTCAGCGCGACCACCCCCGGCGGCAGCTGCTCACTGAGCTCAACCCGTACGGTGGAATGCTCTTTGCCCGATCTCAACCCGGGCGGCACGCAACAAGTGAGCATTGTCGTGCAGCTCGACTCCGGCGGCTCGGGCGCGATCAACAACGCCGTGTCTATCAGCTCGGCCACCTCCGATCCCGTGGTCGGCAACAACAACATGTCGGTGCAGTCGTCGGGTACCTCGGTCGCCGACGTCGGCGTCAAGCTCAGCCTCGGCGCGAGCTCGGCCTACCCCGGCGACACCGTGCCGTTCACGCTCGTGGTGACCAACAACGGCCCGTCCGCGGCCACGAACGTCTCGTTCAACACCGTCGTGCCGCCCGGCATCACGATCGTGCGGCCCAGCAACCCGTACTGCTCGGCGTCGGCCTGCACGTTCCCCGGTCTCGCGGCCGGTCAGGTCGTCACGATCACGGGCAGCACGGTGGTCGGGCCGGACGTGGCCGCGGGTGTGCATCAGGCGAGCACGACGGTCATCTCGCCGACCACCGACAACAACGCGGCCAACGACACCGACACGGTCACGTTCACGATCCTGCTGCGGGCCGACCTCGCGGTCACGCAGGCCCTCACCGGCCCCGGCGGCTCGACCACGTTGGTGGCGGGCCGGGACGTGCGCGGCGTGGTGACCGTGACGAACAACGGCCCGACCCGCGCCGACGGCGTCTCGCTGCGGCAACCCGTGCCCGCCGGCCGCCCGGTCCCGTCCGCCTCCTCGTCCGGGGGCGGCTCGTGCGCGTACCAGGGCGGCCTTTATCTCTGCACGATCTCGTCGCTGGCCGCCTCGGCCACGTGGACGATCACGTTCGACGACGTGCCGCTGCCCCCGGCCTACGCGGGAGACTCCTTCGCCCGTACGGCGTCGGTGTCGTCCTCGGCCCCCGACCCGGACTCGTCGAACGACAGCGTGACCACCACCGCGACCGTCGAGCACCGGGCCGACCTGCGCGTCACCATGACGACCTCGACCCCGGCGGTCGTGCAGACGGGACCGGTCGCCTTCCGCGCCACCGTCGAGAACCTCGGCCCCTCCGACGCGTCGTCGGTGGTCGTGCGCGAGGACCTGTCCGCCGGCCTCGTGCTCACCTCGGGCACCCCCACTTCCGGCGCGTACGACCCCACGGGGCGCACCTGGACCCTCGGCGCGCTCGCCGTGGCGGCCACCGAGCGGCTCGACCTGACCGGGGAGGCGCAGGGGAGCGGGGCCCTCACCGCCACCACCCGCGTCGTCTCGTCCGCGAGCACCGACCCGGCGCCCGGCAACGACTCCGACGCGGTCACGGTCACCGCCGCGGCCGCCGCGCCCGCGCTCAACCTCGAGGTCACCACCGCCGTTGCCCCGGGCTCGGCCACGGCGGCGGGCGCGGGCGACACCATCACGTACACCTATCGCGTCACCAACACCGGCAACCTGCCGATGAGCGGGCTCGTCGTGACCGGCAGCCGCGGCGGGCCGGGCGCGTGCGGCGCCACCACGCTCGCCGTCGGCGCCGCGACCACCTGCCCGGCCGGCGGCTATCAGGTCACGTCGGCCGACGTCACCGCCGGTCAGCCGATCCTCGACGTGGTCACGGCGGACGCCGAGAACTCGGCCACGACCGGTCCCGTCCAGTACGCCAAGGTGACCGCCGGGGTGCCCCTGGCCGCGGCCCACCCCTCGCTGGTCGTCATGGTCACGCCCACGGTCAGCGCGCCCAGCCGGCAGAACGCGGCCGCGGCCGGCGACCGGATCGACTACTCGTACGAGATCGTCAACAACGGCAACGTGGCGATGGAGTTCATCGGGCTCACCGACACCCGGGCCGCCGGCGTCGGCTGCCCCGCCACCACCCTGGCCATCGGTGCCACGATGACCTGCACGAGCGCGGCCGGTTACACCGTCACCCAGGCCGACCTGGACGCGGGCGGCGTGATCACCGACGCCGTGACCGTCAACGCCCGGCCCGCCGGCTCGCCCACGGCCATCACGTTCGGTCCGTTCGGGGTCGACGTCACGGTGGCCGCGCCCGCTCCCGCGCTGCTGCTCAAGGTCACCGCCGACCGGTCCGGCCCGGTCGCGGCCGGTGACGTGATCGCCTACGAGTACGAGGTCACCAACACCGGCAACGTGACAGTCGACCACCTCGACGTCACCGACGAGCTGATCGACGTCATCGACTGCCCCGCGCTCACGCTGGCCGTCGGCGCCACGATGACCTGCACGTCGGACGGCGGCTACCTGGTGACCCAGGACGACATCGACGCGGGCGTGCCGGTCGAGGACGACGCGCTGGTCACCGCGCAGGGCGTCGCCCCCGGCAGCCCGGTCGTCCAGGCCGAGAGCTACGACCCCGTGCCGGTGGTCGCGGCGGCCCCCGGCCTGGCCCTCACGATCACCCCGACCGGCCGCACGACCGAGCTCACCCTGGGCGACCGCATCTCGTACGCGTACACCGTGCGCAACACCGGCAACGTCACCATGCGCGCGGTTGCCGTGACCGACTCCCGCTTCGGCGCCGCCTCGTGCCCGGCCACGGTCGTGGCCGTGGGCGCCACGATGGCCTGCACGGCCGGCGCGATCTATACGGTCACCCAGACCGACGTGGACACCGGCGGCTCGGTCGCCCTGACCGCGCGGGTGCTCTCCGGCGGCACGGTCCGCGACACCGCCACGTCGATCCTGCCGCTGGCCTCGGCTCGCGGCGCCCTGACGATCACGGTGTCGCCGGTCGCCGGCGCTGTGGTGGGAGCCGGAGACACCATTGGTTACACATACCGGATCACCAACGTGGGCCGCGTGACGATGCGCGACATCGCTGTGGACGACGACACCTTGGGCGCGGCCACGTGCCCGGTGACGAGCCTCGCCCCCGCCGCGTCGACCACCTGCACGTCGTCGCGCACCTACACGGTCACCGACCAGGACGTCGACGCCGGCGAGGCGCTCACCACCGAGGCGTACGTCTCCGGCAAGCTCCCCGGCGGCGCCACCGTCACGTTCGGCCCCGCCACGGCCGCCGTCCCCGTCCTGGTTCCCGCCCCCGCGCTGACCGCCCAGGGCTTCGCGGTCGTCACCCCCGCCACCCGCCAGTACGCCGCCCGCCCCGGCGACACCGTGGCGTACACGTTCGAGGTCGCCAACACCGGCAACCGTGCCCTGACCGGGATCGCCGTGACCGCCCTGCGCAGCGGAACCGCCCGCTGCCCCGCCACCACTTTGGCCGTACGGGCCACGATGACCTGCACCGGCCAGCGCGCGGTGGCCGTCACCCAGGCCGACCAAGACGCGGCCGCCCCCTTCGTCGAGTCGGTCCGGGTGCTTGCCGGCACGCTCGAGTTCGGCCCGTTCACGGTGGCCGTCCAGCTCGAGAAGCCCGTCTTCATGCTGCGCATCATGGCGATCGCGACCCACCGGCCGGCCGTGACCGCGGGCGACTCGGTGAGCGTGGCCTATCGCGTGACCAACACCGGCAACGTCTCGGCTTCCGGCCTGTCGGTGCCCTCGGCCGCCTGCCCCGTCGCCGCGCTCGCCCCCGCCGCGGTCGTCACCTGCCCGATGCCGGTGCCCTACACCGTGACCCAGGCCGACATCGACCGCAACAAGCCGCTGACGTTCCGCTCCTCGGCCACCGCGACGTGGTCCGGCCGCGCCTCGACGTTCGGCCCGGCCGCGGCCACGATCGCCCTGGCCGCCCCGCGCCCCGCCGTGACGGCCGTACAGACCGCCACGTGGAAAGACCGCGACGGCAACGGCGTGCTGGGCGTAGCCGACGACGTGGTCTCGACCTTCGAGGTCACCAACACGGGCAACGTCACCCTGGTGAACGTGCGAGTCACCGGCTTCCCGGCCGCCGTCACCTGCAAGCCGACCCGCCTGGCACCGGGCGCTTCGGCCACGTGCGTCTCGGTCGTCTATCACCTGACGGCCCGAGACATCGCCAACGGCGAGCGCACCACCGAGGCCACAGTCACCGGCGACGTCGAATCCCTGGGCCGGCCCACCCGAGCGGCGGCCCCCTCCACGGTGGTGATCCCGTTCGAGCCGCCGCCGGGGGAGGTGCCGGTCACCGGGCCCGCGGCTGGTCGGCTGGCCTTGGCCGGGCTCGCCGTGATCGCTCTGGGAATCGCCCTGATGATGCTGGTGACGGTGGCCCCCGGCGGCGGCCCGGCCCGCACACCCGTGCAGTTGGTGCTCGATGGCGCCGGGCGATGGAGGCCTGCCGGGCCCGGGCGGCATCGGGCCGCGGGTTGACGCTTTCCACCGCCGTCCGGTCGTGGGGCTGGGCCTTTGACGCTTTCCACCGCCGGCTGGTCGTGGGGCTGGGCCTTACTTGGACTCGGCCGTGCCGAAGTCGCCCATCGCGGCGACGGCCTTGTCCCAGGACGGGTCGCCGGCGTACAGCCGCGTCCGCAGGTACGCCCAGATCAGCGCGCGCAGGGTGGAGACCCGCTCGGGGTCGAAGTCGGTGGTCTCGGACGCGTCGTAGCCGGAGATGCCGCCGAAGATGTGCTCGGCGCCGTGCACCATCAGCAGCGTCTTCGGGCCGGGGGCGCGGGTGTAGGCGTCCCAGCGGTAGCTGAGCCGGTCGGAGAACATCTTGTTCAGGTCCTTGTCGCCCGCGACCACAAGCGCGTCCATGGTCAGACGGCGAGGTCACGCTGGACTGCGAGATCCTCACCGTGCATGACGCCGAGCTGCGGCTGGTGATGCTCACTGCGGAGCCGGGAAGCCCGGACGCGGCCAAGCTGACCGCGCTGACGAGCTGAGCGCCGGGCCACGCGGGTCTCAGCGTTTCTCGGCCGCGTTCGTCGCCGGGGTCAGCATGCCGGTGCTTCCGTCCGCCAGTCTCGGTATGTAGCGGTTGGTGATCTGCACAGCCGCGGTGCGCAGCGTCTGCCGCAGATCCGGCTCGAGGTTGTCGGCGATGTCAGGCAGGCGCCGGGACACATCGGCGTAAAGCGCCTCGGCGATCTTTTTGCCCTCGGGCGTGACGGCGAGCACGATGACGCGCCGATCGATCTCCGGGCTGTCCCGCTGGACCAGGCCCCGACGTTCGATGCGGTCGACCAGTTGGCTCAGCGCGTTCTTGGCCATGCCGAGCGAGCCGGCCAGTTCGGCCATGCGCAGCGGGCGGTCCTTGATCGAACACAGCAGTTGAGCCTGCGCCGGCGTGAGGTCGTGCTCACCACAGATTTCCGCATATCGGCGCTGGATGACCACGGCAAGCCATACGAGCACGTCCCCGAAGTCCTCCACCTGTTACCTCTCTCACTGCGAAGCCCGTCCGAGCCAAGCTTACCTTGCGGAAGTTCACGGCATGAACTACTAATAGTTCATGGCATGAACCTCCGCACGGAAGAAGCACAGCCATGACGACCGCGTTCGGCGGCGACCACCAGGGCTGCACCGATTACCCCACCCTCGCCTGAGCGGCCCCCCTTCCAGCAACAGGAGCACCCATGAAGTACGACCGCACCATCGTCTGGAACCCCGTCCACCCCGACAGCCTGAACCTGGCGAACCTCAACGTCGCCGTCGTCGGTGGAACCGGCGGTATCGGCCGGGCGCTGAGCCGTTTCCTGGCCTCCCGCGGAGCACAGGTCACCGTGGTCGGACGCACCTTTCGTGACGCCGACGTGCCCGGGATCACCTTCGTCCCGGCCGATCTGAGCCTCATGCGTGAAGCAGCCCGGGTCGCCGAGCAGCTCCCGGCCGAGAACCTGGACCTGCTCGTCTTCACCACCGGCATCATCGCCGCGCCCCAGCGCGAGGAGACCGCCGAGGGCATCGAACGCGACATGGCCGTCAGCTACCTCAGCCGCCTCGTCATCCTGCGCGGCATCGCAGCCCGGCTGGGCGCCGACCGCCCCCGGAACAACGGCAAGCCGCGGGTCTTCGTCATGGGATTCCCCGGCAGCGGCAAGGCCGGCACCTACGACGACCTCAACGCCGAGAAGTCCTACAAGAGCATGGACGTTCACATGAACACCGTGGCCGGCAACGAGATCCTGGTCCTGGACGCCGCCCAGCGCTATCCGGGCATCGACACCTTCGGCCTGCACCCCGGTGTCGTCAAGTCCGACATCCGCGCCAACCTGATGGGCAAGGGAAGCTTCAAGCACCGCGCCATGGAGACCGTCATCGGGCTGGTGACCTCGAGCGCCGAAACGTACGCGCGACGCATCGCGCCGCTGCTGGTCTCCCCCGACCTGACCGATCACAGCGGCGCCATGTTCAACAACAAGGGCCGGGCCATCCAGCCCACCGACGGCATGAACCCCCAGCACGTCGCGGGTTTCCTCCGCGCATCCGAGCAGCTCGTGGCCACGGTGAAAGGAGAACTCCGATGAGCTTCGACACGCCCAACGGCACGCGCGGCGTCCCGCTACCCGGCGCCGATCAAGTGCGTCAGCACAACGAGCGCGTCATCGCCGGCGTCCGCGCCGGCGGAATGCCCGGCATGAACATGCTCGTGCTCATCACCACCGGCCGCAGATCCGGAGCCCGCCGCCAGACACCGGTCGGCTACTTCGCCGAGTCGAGCGGAACATTCCTCGTCGTCGCCGGCGCCGGCGACGCCGCGCGTAACCCTGACTGATATTACAACCTCGGCGCGGACCCGGAGCACGTCCGGGTCGTCGTGGCCGGGCGCGAGTTCGACGTCGCGGCCGAGGAACTCGAGGGCAACGAACGCGAGCGGACCTGGGCCGAGATCATCTCAGCGGCACCGGGCGTCGCCCGCTACCAAGACCTGACCGACCGCCAGATCCCCATCATCCGCCTCACCCCTCGAACGACTGCCGCTGGAAGCGGTTCGACCGGCCCGGGCGACTAGGGCATTACGCGGTGCAAAGCGCTCAACAGGGCGTCGGTCTGGAACGGTTTGTGCAGCAGGGGTGCGTCGGCCGGCAGCTCCTGGCCGCCCGGGGCCGAGCCGCTGGTGTAGCCCGACATGAACAGCACCGGCAGGCCGGGCCGGGCGCGGCGCAGCTCGGCGGCGAGCTGGGTGCCCGACATGCCGGGCATGATGATGTCGGTGACCAGCACGTCCATCGCGAAGTCGCCCCGGCGGCACATTTCCAGCGCTGTCGCCGGGTCGGGGGCCGCCTGCACCTCGTAGCCCGCGCGACGCAGAATCCGGCACACGATGTCCCGTACGCCGTCCTCGTCCTCCACGACCAGCACCTTGCCGCCGGTCGAGGGCCGCCGGACCAGAGTGGACGGACGGGACGCGACCTCGGCCGGGGGCAGGCTGATCCGCAGCGTCGTGCCGGCGCCGGGCGCGGATTCCAGCGAGATCGTGCCACCGGCGTCGGTCACCACCCCGTACGCGGTGGCCAGGCCCAGCCCGGTGCCCCTGCCCCGGCCCTTGGTGGTGAAGAACGGCTCGAAAGCGCGCGAGGCGACCCCCGGTTCCATGCCGCAGCCGTCGTCCATGATGGACAGGCAGACGTGACCCGTGTCCCGGGCCACCGAGGTCGTCAACGTCAGGCGGCCGCCCGAGGGCATCGCGGCCCGCGCGTTCATGGCCGCGTTCATGACGACCTGTTCGAGCTTGTTGCGATCCATCGTGATCGGGGGCAGGTCGAGCGACAGCATGGTGGTCAGCTCGATGTCGTCGCCCAGGGTGCGGGTGAGCAGGCGTTGCATGTCGGTGGCCACGGCGTTCAGGTCGAGCGGTTCGGGACGTGACGGTTCGAGGCCGCTGAAGATGAGCAGTTGGCGGGTCAGGCCGCTGCCTCGGGCGGCCGCCTGTTCGATGGCGCGGGCGTCGGCGTGCAGTTCGTGGTCGGGGCCGAGCTCCTCGGTCAGCATCGCGCCGTAGCCGGAGATGACGGCCAGGATGTTGTTGAAGTCGTGGGCGATGCCGCCGGCCAGCCGGCCCAGCGAGTCGAGGCGTTCGGCCTGACGCAGCTGCTCCTCCATGCGCACCCGTTCGGTGATGTCGCGCAGGATGCCCTCGATCGCCACCGGGTGGCCGTCGGGGCCGCTGACCGCGTTGGCCCGCTGCTCCACCCAGGCCGGCTCGCCCGTACGGCGCCGCCAGCGGATGGTCAGCGTGCCGGGCTGGTCGGACTGCCAGGAGCGTTCGAGCAGCGGGCGGTCGTCCGGCTCGACCAGCCGGAAGATCAGGGCCGGATCGGCGTAGAACTCCTCGGGCGCGTGCCCGGTGATCGATTCGACGGCCGAGCTGACGTATTCCATCGCCGGTTCGGGGCGCAGCCGGAAGCGGAAGATGACGTCGTGCGCGTGCTCGGCCAGCAGCCGCAAAGCCTGCTCGGAGCGGCGGTGCTCGCGGCGTTCGCGGGCCTCGGTCAGTTCGCGTTGCACGGCCGGGGCGAGCCGGGCCAGCCTGTCCTTGAGCACGAAGTCGCGGGCGCCCGCGCGCATCAGGTCGACCGCCACCTCCTCGCCGACCTGACCCGAGACGAGCAGGAACGGGATGTCGGCATCGTGCGCGCGCAGCTGGGTCAGCACATCCTCCGCCCGTACGGAGGGAAGGTTGTAATCGCAGATGACCACGTCGACCGGGCCCGCGGTGAGCGCCCGGGCCACGCCCTCCGACGTCTCCTCGCGGGTCACCCGCACCTGCAGGCCGGCCCGGGTCAGCGAATGGCCGATCAGCACGGCGTCGTCGTCGTTGTCGTCCACGACCAGCACGAAGATCATTGCTGTCCCCGCCCCACCAGGTTGAACCGGATGACCGCACCCGCCCCCGGCTTGCCCTCGGCGTCGATCCGGCCGCCGTGCCGGGCCACGATGCGCCGCACGATGGCCAGGCCGATGCCCGTGCCCTCGAACTCGCCCGCCCCGTGCAGCCGCTGGAACGGGTCGAACATCCGGTCCGCGTGCCCCATGTCGAAGCCGGCGCCGTTGTCGCGCACCACGAAGTCGTCGCCCTCGGCGCTGACCGCGATCACCGCGTCCACCCGTTTGGACGTGAACTTGAACGCGTTGCCCAGCAGGTTCTGCAGCACCAGCCGGATCAGGTGCGGATCACCCCGCGCGACCAGGTCGTCGGCGATGTCGAAGCGCACGGCGCGGCCGGGTTCGGTGGCGGCCAGGTCGGCGGCCACCTCGCGGGCCAGGGCGCTCACATCCGTACGCTCCCGGCGCAGTTGCGACCGGTCCGCGTGGGACAGCTCGAGCAGCGCGTCGAACATGTCGCCCATCCGCTCGATGTTGGCCCGGATGCGCCCGAGGTAGCCCCGTGCCTCCTCGTTCATCCCGGCGGCGTGCTCCTCTAGCAGGATCTGGCTGAAACCGTCGAGACTGCGCAGGGGCGCGCGTAGGTCGTGCGAGACCGAGTAGGAGAGCGCGTCGAGCTCCTCCGCACGCCGGCGCTCGGTGTCGTCGCCGACGGAGAAACCGCAGACCGCGTACGCCCGGCCGTCGTCGCCGGTGAGCGGGAAGGCGACCGTGTTGCGGCCGGGGAGCTGGACCGGCTCGCCGCGTTCGAGGGCCGCCCGGTCGTGGGCGCGCAGCTCGTCGGCGACCGGCTCCGGGAAGAGGTCGTGGTCGGTGTGCCCGACGACCTGCTCGCGCCGCAGCCCGGTGCGGCGCTCGTACTCGCGGTTGACCAGCAGGTAGCGGCCCTGGACGTCGCGCATCGAGACCACGGCGGGGAGCTGGTCGACGAGGGCCATGAGCTGACCGCCGGTGCTCATCCTGACCTCACCGGTCCGACGGTACTGCGCAAACATCCCAAATGTGAGTGTTTTCCGTATTGAGTGATCGAGATGCGCGCCGGCCGCCCCGGGGTGACCATGACGGTTCGGCCGACAAATATTGATCTTCTTGGATGGCGATCATGTTTGATCAGTTCCGGATCGTGACCGACCCCGTCGGTGACTCCGTCGCGCTCTCCGCGATCTTCGCGGTGCTGCCCCTGCTCACCCTGTTCGTGCTGCTCGGCGCCGTCCGCATGCGGGCCTGGCTGGCCGGGGTGATCTCGCTGGCCGTGGCCCTCGTCGTCGCCGTCACGGTGTACGCGATGCCGGCCGGCCAGGCGCTGCTCTCGGCCACCGAGGGCGCCGCGTTCGGCTTCTTCCCGATCCTGTGGATCGTCATCAACGCGATCTGGGTCTACAACCTGACCGTGGTCAGCGGCCACTTCGACGTGCTGCGCCGCTCGATGGAACGGGTCAGCCCCGACATGCGCATCCAGGCCGTGATCGTCGCCTTCTGCTTCGGCGCGCTCCTGGAGGCCCTCGCGGGTTTCGGTACGCCGGTCGCCGTGACCGTGGTGATGCTGATGGCGCTGGGCTTCCGGCCGATCAAGGCCGCGGCCGTGGCGCTGATCGCGAACACCGCCCCGGTCGCGTTCGGCGCGCTGGCCACGCCGATCACCACCCTGGGCACGGTGACCGCGGGCGCGGCCGACGACCCGCGGCTTAACCCGGACACGCTGGGCGCGATGGTCGGGCGGCAGACGCCGGTGCTGGCCGTGGTCGTGCCGCTGGTGCTGGTCGCGGTGATCGACGGCAAGCGTGGCGTGCGGCAGACGTGGCCGGTCGCGCTGGTCGCCGGGGTGGTCTTCGCGGGGGCGCAGTTCGCCGCGTCCAACTACATCTCGGTGCCGCTGACCGACATCATCGCGGCGCTGCTGGCCGCCGCGGCCGTGATGCTGCTGCTGCGGATCTGGCGGCCGGTCGAGTCGCCCGATTTGTCAGCCCACCGAGAGGACGCCGAAAACGCGGCAAACCGTGACCGGGGCGGCGGGGCTGAAGGAAGTGAGTCCTCACTTACCAGCGCTGGACCCGGCCCAGGCAAAGCCGTCCAACTCGAAACGCCACCCCGCGACAGCGGAGCCGAAATCCTCAGGGCCTACGCCCCCTACCTGATCATCATCGTGATCTTCTCGATCGCCAACCTGGGCCCCATCAAGGACGCCCTGGCCGAGGAACCCTGGACCACAGCGTTCGGCTGGCCCGGCCTCGACGTCCTCGGCGCCAACGGCAAACCCCTGGCCTCCACCACGTTCACCCTCGGCTGGCTGCCCGCCGCGGGCACCCTGATGATCCTGGCCGGCCTCCTGACCGCGATGGTCCTGCGCGTCCGCCCGGCCCGGGCCATCAAGGCCTACGGCCACACGTACGTCGAGCTCCGTCACGCCATCGTCACGGTGATGGCGGTCCTGGCCCTGGCCTACGTGCTCAACCAGTCGGGCCAGACCAACACGCTCGGCGAGTTCCTGGCCCAGGCCGGCGGCTTCTTCGTCTTCCTCTCCCCGATCCTGGGCTGGATCGGCGTGGCCGTCACCGGCTCCGACACGTCGGCCAACGCGCTGTTCGGGGCGTTGCAGGTGCAGACCGCGGCCGACGCCGGGCTCGATCCCGTGTTGCTGGCCGCGGCCAACTCGTCGGGCGGCGTGCTCGGCAAGATGATCAGCCCGCAGAACCTGGCGATCGCCGCGTCGGCGGTGGGCATGGCGGGCAAGGAGGGCGACATCTTCCGCCGGGTGGTCGGCTGGAGCGTCGCCCTGCTGCTGGTCATGTGCGTTCTGGTGGCCCTGCAGGGGACCCCGGTGCTCGACTGGATGGTCCCGACAGCGCCCTGAGCCGTTCCAGCAGGCGCGCGGCGTCGGCGGTCAGGTCGCCGACGGGGCCCGGGAAGTAGCCGTGCGCGGCCGTCCACCAGCGCAGGTAGCGGCCGAACTGGCGGATCGTGGAGTCGACCGGGAACGGGTCGTCGGCCGGCCACTGGGCGCGGGTGCGGGTCACCAGCTCGGCCAGCTGCTCCTCGGCCTCGTCGAGGGCCCGGGTGCGGCCCGCGAACGGGGCCAGCAGCAGCAGTTCGGCCAGCGAGCCGGGGGCCCACGCGTCGTCGTCGGCCGCGGCGGCCTCGCGGGCGGCGTACCACTGGCCCACCCGTTCGATCCGCCCGGTCAGCGCCGCCTCCAGCGAGAGCGCCTGCACGCCGTGCCAGTGGTGGGACAGGTTGCCCCGGAAGCCCTGCAGATACCACTCGCGGGCCTCGGTCAGCCGGTCGCGGGCCGTGGCCGCCCAGTCGCCCGGCTCACCCAGCCGGGCCCGTTGGAAGGCCAGCTCGGCGAACCTCTTCTGGGCGCTGCCGAGGATGCCCAGATTTTCCAGGCGGGCGGCCTCGGCGGGCGCGGCGATCGTGCCCTCGACGTAGCCCTTGAGCGACGCGATCCGCGAGCCCAGCCGCCCGGCCACCGTGTCGTACGCCCCCGGGTCGGTGATGCCCTCGTTGACCAGGCGGTCCGACCACAATTGAGCCGTACGCAGCGACGCCATCTCGGCCTGCATGGCGACCTCGTAGAGCCGGTCCTGATAGTCCTCGGGCAGCTGCACGTAGGCGACCAGGCCGGCCCAGTCGTGCGCGGTCTCGGCGCCCTCCCGGTGCAGCCGGGTGCGGGCCTCGTGCAGCGCCTCGCGTACGTCGGCCCCGCCCAGCACGAGGTCGTAGAAGCTGCGGGTGAACGTGGTGGACCCGGCGAAGGTCAGCGGGAACTGCGAGGCCAGCACGACCGGCACCCCCGACACGTGCAGCGCGTGGGCCAGGCTGCCGCCGCCGGTGACGCTGTTCGACTCGTTGCCGCCGTCGCAGACCGCCAGCGTCACCACGACCGGGCTCGGCTCGATCGACTGGATCACCGCGCGCAGCATCTCCGGCGTCACTGCCGCCATGCTCCGGTCGTCGTCGTCGAACAGCGCGACCCCGAACGCCGGCTCGAAGCGGTCGCCGACGTCGCAGCCGTGGGCCAGCACGTGCAGGTGGGTGTAGGGGCGGCCCTCATCCGCGGCGGCCTGGGCGGCGGCCCGGATCCGGCTCAGGCTGGCCCGGTCGACCGTGGTCAGCATGCGGCGGCTGTCGCGCACGGCGTCGGCCAGCCCGGCCACCGGCAGCGGCTCGCTCCAGGGCTTGAGCGCGTCGCGCAGCGCGGCCCGGTGCTCCTCGAGCGGCACCGGCTTGCCCGCGCCGGCCGGGGAGGCGGCGGCGAGCAGCACGCGCGGCTTCGACCACCAGACGTGCCGCTCGCCGTGGGCGCCGGTGCGCACCCGCCGGGTCAGCACCAGCGGCGTCCCGCCGACGGCCAGCTCGAACGGCAGCGCGCTGAGCTCGGCGGCGTTGGTGACCAGGTCGATCTGCACCGGCTCGGTCTCGGCCGGCCAGGGCCCGAGCACCTCGCCGACCACGCGGGAGAGCTGGGCCAGGGCCTCGTCGCGGCGGCCCTCGTCGTGCTCGACCGCGTAGCGCAGGTGGTCGAGCCGGCGCAGGAAGTCGCCGTGGCCGATCGGGATCCGCACCTCGGTGACCGGCTCGTTGCCGCGGGCCCGCAGGAAGCGGTCGCCCTTGCGCAGCATGCCCGAGTTCTGGTCGTCGAAGCGGAAGAACTCGATCAGCTCGGAGCGCATCTAGACGTCGTCCTCCAGGTCATCCGCGGTCTCGTAGTCGATCTCAAAAGAGTCGGAGCGCAGCACATCGGTGCTGCCGGTGAGGAATCGCAGCTTGAACAGCCGCAGCCCGACGACCCCGCTCGCGCCGATCACCTCGAGCCCGGCCGCCCGTTCGCCCGAGAGCGTGATGCCACCCTGCGCCTGACCCAGCTCGAGCAGGTGCAGCACGTTCGCGGTGGCGTTCAGCTCGAACGCGGTGTTGGCCTCGCGCGACGAGATGATCGTGCACCCCTGACCCGCGTACGTGGAGAAAACGACCCGGTATTTGCGGCGCCAGCCCTCGGCTTTGCGAAGCGCCGCACCGACTTTGGCAACGTCCTCCATGGACTCCACGGTGAGTACGGGAGCGTCGACGTAGAAGGAGTCCTTTGTGGAGAACTCGATCCGGATCGACGCCTCCAGGTCGACCTGCGGGATGTTCGGCACCTCGGCCCCGGCCAGAAACTTGGTGACCCGCGTGCCGTCGGACCGGAAACGCAGCTTGGTCGGCGCGCCCGTCGCGGGCGCGAACGAGACGCCGTATTCGGCGATGTTGCCCATCTTGACGAAGACGCCGTCGCTGACCACGCCGTAGTCGCCCAGCGCGAAGGTGTTCGTCACGGGCAACCAGGCCGCGTGCACGTCGAGCTCGGAGTGCAGGATCTTGCTGAGCTTCCGGGCCGTCCCCATGATCGCGCTCCCCGTCGGTGGCTGGTGAAGGTCCATCGTGGCCCGCCCGGGCAAGCCGCACAACGGACCGTAGGTATGACCCCAATGTTATTGATTGACATCGATTTTTAGCGGTGCCAGGCTGCGGGCGTCTACCAGAAGGGAAACCCCCATGCGCGTACGACGGTTCCTCGTCACCGCGGCCGCCGCGATCGCCGGCATCACCGGTCTCGTGGCCGCCCCGGCCCAGGCAGTCGCGGCCACGACGCTCGCCAGCACCATCGCGCTGAGCAACTGCTCGGCCTCGCTGGTGCGCTATCCGTCCTCGGTGAGCAGCGACCGGGCCATGATGCTGACCAACGGCCACTGCTACGAGGGCGGCTTCCTGAGCAACGGTCAGGTGCTGCAGAATCGCACCTCGTCCCGCTCGGGCACGCTGCTCAACAGCACCGGCGGGTCGCTCGGCACGGTCCGCGCCGACCGCGTGCTCTACGCCACGATGACCGGCACCGACGTCGCGCTCTACCGCCTGACCAGCACCTTCGCCACCCTGCAGAGCCGGTACGGGGCGACCGCGCTGACCATCGCGAGCAGCCGCCCGGCCGCCGGCACGAGCATCTCGATCCCGTCCAGCTACTGGAAGCGGATCTGGAACTGCAAGGTCGACGCGTTCGTCCCGCAGCTGCGCGAGGGCGACTGGACGTGGCGCGACTCGATCCGCTACGACACGGCCTGCGACACCATCCACGGCACGTCGGGCTCGCCGATCGTCAGCGCCTCGAGCGGCCAGATCGTCGGCATCAACAACACCGGCAACGACGACGGCGGACGCTGCACCCTCAACAACCCCTGTGAGGTGGCCGCTGACGGCACAATCACGGTTTCCCAGGGGCAGAGCTACGGTCAGCAGACTTATTGGTTCACAACGTGCCTGAACGCCTCGCGCGTGATCGACCTGGCCAAGTCGGGCTGCCTGCTGACGAAGCCCTGAGTCAGGCGACGCAGAACTCGTTGCCCTCGGGGTCGAGCATCACCACGTGTCCCAGCTGGTCGCCGTAGTGCTCGGTGCGGATCTCGCTCGCGCCCGCGGCGACCAGCTCGGCCACCTTGGCCAGGATCAGGCGGGCCCGGTCGGCGGCGTCCCACGGCGGCTCGCCGGCCACCCGGATGTCGATGTGGAACCTGTTCTTGGTGGTCTTGACCTCGGGCACCCGCAGGAAGCTGATCGCGGGCCCGCGCCCCACGGGGTCGACGATCGAGGCGCCGTCGGGGTCGTCGTAGCCGTCCTCGGGCACGTAGCCGAGCGCCTGCGCCCAGAAGGCGGCCAGCCGTTGCGGATCGGAAGCGTCCCCGCCGAGCGTCCAATGCGTGGCCATACGCGGCACCCTAGCGCCAGACCGCGGCCACCGCAGGCTCGTTGGCGGCCGTCGTGATAGACAGGCGGGCCGGCACCAGGCGGCGCAGGTCGGTGGCCCGGGCGGCGGCGATCCAGGCCTCCTGCCGCAGGCTGTCGCTCGCCCGGCGGGCCAGCGTGGCGTCGTGCCGGGCGGTCTTCTCGGCCGCGACCGCGCGCTCGTAGCGGTCGCGCAGGTGGCCCGCGGCGGCCCGGAAGACCACCAGCTCCTGCTCCAGCGGGTGCAGCCGGGCGTCCCAGCCGGCCCGGCCGGCCAGCGCGTCGGTGACCGCGGCGGCCGGCAGCCAGCCGTTGCCGGCCGCGGTGCGCACGGCCTTGTGCAGGAACCGCTCGCGGGCCGCGTATTCGGTCGGGGTCTGCGCGCTCCACGGCGTGCCGAACGCCGCCGCCGACCGGCGCACCCGCAGCCGGGCGTCCGCGTCGAGCCAGGCCTGCCACGCCTCGGTGACCTCGTCGGTCGCCGTCTCCCAGCGCTCGTGCCACCGCTCGGCGGCCAGTTCGGCCCGGTCGGCGGCGACCCGCACCTCCTCGGCGAACTGCGTGGCGGCCAGCGCCTCCAGGGCCGCCTCGCGCTTGCGCTCGCCCCGGCCGACCGGCAGCCGCAGGAACCGGGCCAGCGATCGCAGCGCCTGCCCCGGATTGCGCATCGCCTCGGGGTTTGCCAGCACCAGCACGGCGGGCAGGGTGAGGATCCACAGGGTGGCCCAGATGGCGGCCGGGGCCGGGGTGGTCAGCAGCATTTCCGCAACAACGTTGTTCATCGCCAGGTGTCCTGTCCGCGTCGAGATGAGAGGCGCGCGGTCCACTTCGGCGGGACGGCGCGGGCGGCGACCACGGGGCGGCCGGACGGCCGTCAGCGCGTGATCAGGCGAGAACGAACGGCGGGGCGCGGGAGCCGGTGACTCCGGCGGCGCGCTGCGCGGTGAGGGCCCGGGTGCGGTCGGCGACGGGGCCTTCCGGCGTACGGGAAAGTGCCTCTTCCGCCTCGTCGGCGGAAGTGTCGGCAAGAGAGTCCGGCCCGGCGGAGGCGCTGTGGCCCACGCCCGCGGAGGAGAGCACCTGTGTTGTCGTCTGCGGCGCGGTCAGGCCCAGCGTCAGCAGCAGGAGCAGAACAGGCAACGACCGCAGCAGCACGCCGCGGAGTGAGTTCGTTGCCATGTCGCTAATGTACGGATTTGGTAACGAGAATCCGATACGCCACTCCGAAGATCAAAATGGGTTCTTTTCGTACAATTTACGGCACTCGTCGATGGTGAGGCAGCCGACGACGGTGTCCTGCACGCCCGGAAGGTTCTTGATGTTGGCCAGATCGGCGCCGTCCCGGACGGCTCGCACCGCGTCGGTCGACTTCATGTGCACCCGGTACGTCTCGGGCAGCGAGTCCTCGGACACCGACTCGACGAACTCCGAGTCGTCCGACCACAGATCCATGAAGCGCTGGTACGCCTCGGCGCGCGTCTCGAACCGCACCGCCTCGACGTCCGGCAGGCCGCGCAGGTAGCTCTCGAGGTTCGCCTTCTGCTGGGCGGTGACGTCGGCGCGGAGGAAGACCGAGAACACCGGATCCTCCTCGAGCAGCTTCTCGATCTTCTTGTCCTCGTCACTTTTGAGCAGGCCGCAGCCGGCCAGGCCGAGCAGGGCGAGAGCGGCGATGACAGCGATCAATGAGCGGCGCACGGCCGGACTCTAACAAGCGCGAGCCCGCCCGTGCGCATCGATTGTCGTCAGGCCGTGCGGCAGCTCAGCGACGGCCAGGTCCAGTTGCCGCCGTGCTGGATCGTGAGGCCGAACGTGTTGCCGTTTCCGTTGGGGCGTGCGGTCATCACCAGTCCGGTGCTGTCGTAGCTGACCGACGCGTTCCAGGTCGCGAGCACGCGTTGCGGCGCGCGCAGGGTCACCGTGACCACCCAGTTGTTGGTGCCGCTCACGGCCACCGAGCCGTTGAAGCGGTCGGCCCACTGCTGCCCGGCGGTGTAGGTGGTGGTGCAGCTGCCGCCGCCCGGCGGGGGAGTCGTGGGGTTCGAGCCGCCCGAGGGGGCGACGGCCCGGCCGGTCGACGCCGAGATCATGCCGGCGCACAGGCCGCGCTGGGCCAGCCCGGCCGCGATCTGGGGGATGGCCGCGATGGTGGTCTGGTAGTTGTCGTGCATCAGGATCAGCTGGCCGTTGGTCAGTCGCGCGGCCGCCTGCACGATCTGCGCGGTGCTGGCGCCGTTCCAGTCCTGCGAGTCGACGTCCCAGGTCACCGTGCGCAGCCCCAGGGCCGAGGCGGCCGACTGCAGGGTCCCGTTGGTTTCCCCGTACGGGGGCCGGAAGATCGTCGGGGTGCCTCCGCCGCCGTTGCGGATCGCCGTCTGGGTGCGCGACAGCTCGTCGGTCATGGCCGCCTGGCTCAGGTTGAGCATGTGCGGGTGGGTGTAGCTGTGGTTGGCCACCCACATGCCCGCCGACACCTGGGCCGCGACGAGCCCGGGGTTGGCCGCCGCGTTCTGCCCGGTGTTGAACATCGTGGCCCGCAAACCGTTGCCGCGCAGGGTGTTCAGCAGCTGGGTGGTGGTGCTCGGGTTGGGCCCGTCGTCGTAGGTCAGGCCGACATAGCCGTTCTCGCAGGCGGCCGCCTGTGCCGGGGAGGAGAGCGCGAGCGTGCCGGCGCCGGCCAGGAGGGTGGCCAGGGCGGCGAGGAGCAGGGGACGGATCCTTCGATTCACGGGGATTCACCTTCGTCGTGGTCGGGGAGGCGCGGCGGCCGGTGGAAGCCCTCCGCGCTATCGACGTACGTCACTGCGCTCCCATTCTTGGGAGCGTTCCCGAGGTGAGTCAACCGTCTAATTCCGGAAACTTTCGCCTTGTCAGAAGCTATTTGAAGAATGCATTGACCGGAACTTTCGGCTATTTAACGGAAAGAACATCGACCAGGCCCTCCGCCCGCGCCCGCCCCCGCACCGAGCCCGAGGTGGTGTCGAGCCAGACCACCTCGTCGTCGCCTCCCGCGTAGAGCCGCGACTTATCCGGACTGAGCTGCAGCCCCCGAGCGGCCGTCGGCAGCGTCCAGGTCGCCGCCGGCCGCGAGCCGTCGAGCACGTGCACGGTGGCGCCGTCGGCCGCGAAAAGCCGCCCGCCGTCGCCGGAAGCCAGGCTGGCCACGCCTTTTCCGGCCGGGATCCGGGCCACTTCCTCGATCGCCAGCGACTCGGCGCCCGCGTACGCGATCGAGCCCGAAGCCGTGTCCAGTACGGCGATCCGCTGCCCGTCGACGGCCAGCGCGTGCCCCTCGGCCGGCCCCTGCCCGAACGGGTCGGGCAGGTCGAGGCAGTACGCCCACTGCTCGCTCAAGTGCAGCACGTGGACGAACGCGTGCACGTGGCTGCGGGTGCCCTTGAGCAGGTCGCGGGTGTGCTGATGCTCGGGCTGATGCGTATAGAGCGTGTACAGCGTCTGCCGGGCCCGCGAGTACACGGCTTGCCGTCCCCGGCCCCGCATCTGCTCCTCGGCGTCTTCCGGGACGGGCCGCTTGTCCCGCGTGAACAGTGGCGTCATCTTGCCGTCGGTGAAGCTCAGCAGCCGTACGCGGTAGTGGTCGGGATTGTCCGCCGGGAGCCAGTCGAGCACGAAGAGCCCCTGGCCGTCGGCCGTGAACGCGTCCGGCTCGACACAGCCGGGCAGGGTGAGCTCGTCGTGCCGGTCGGGCCCGATCACCAGCAGCGGCGACGAGGTGCGGCCGACCGGTGGATCGGCGGGCCGCGTGCGGGCCAGCACGCAGGCGTCGCCGGACTCGGCGACCACCCGGGGCACCCAGCCACCCCCGATCGACTGCTCTTGGAGGGGTGCCCCGGTCGCCGCGTCGATCCGCACCAGCTGGCCCGCGTACGCGATGGCACCGTCCCGGCTCAGCACCGACCCGGCGCCCAGGGGCCGAGCCTCGGCGCCCGTGAGCCGGACGACACCGTCGCGGCCCCGGGCCAGCACCACATCGGGAACCGGGGTGGCGGCCGGCTTCGACCCGCGGCAACCGGCCACGGCGGCGAGCACTCCACCGGAGAGGGCGAGGAACGAACGGCGTGTGGTCATGCCCTGCAGACACCACGAATCGGCATCAGGTTCCGGGAACCTTTCCGTGCCCGGCGGTGTCAGTGCAGTGTCGGTGCGAGGCAGAAGGAGCCCGGGCTGAGAGAGGCCATAGAAATCGACGACGCCACGGCGGTGAGCCGGGCCCGGTCGGGCGACCTGGGGGCCTACGAGGTCCTCGTCGCCCGCTACACCGTGCCCGCGCATCGCGCCGCCGTGCTGCTCGGCGCGGGTGACGACGCCGACGACGTGGTGCAGGAGGCGCTGGTGAAGGCGTACCGGCAGTTGTCGCGTTACCGCGGCGAGTCCGGCTTCCGCCCGTGGCTGCTCGCCATCGTGGCCAACGAGACCCGCAACCTGCACCGTTCGCGCCGCCGCCGCGACGGGCTGGTCCTGCGCGCGGCCGCTGTCACGGAGCCGGCGCCCGACGAGCCCGGTCCGGCCGACACCGTGCTGGCCCGCGAACGCCGCGAGCGGCTGATCGGCAATCTGCGGTCGCTGGCTCAGCGCGACCAGGACGTGCTGGTCTGCCGCTACCTGCTCGATCTGAGCGAGCAGGAGACCGCGGCGGCGCTGGGGGTGCCCAAGGGGACCGTGAAGTCGCGTACCGCGCGGGCGCTGGCCCGGTTGCGTGAGCATCTGCGGGCCGAGGAGGTGCCGGATGCCTGAGCCGCACGACGACCTGATCGCCGAGCTGCGCGAGCTCGACCCCTTCCTGGCCGTGCCCGAGGCGGCCGACCAGCGCGCCACCGTGCGTTCCCGGCTTTCGGTTCCCGTACGCCCTCAGCGCCGCTGGCGGCTCTGGCTGGCCTCCGCCCTGGCCGCCGTGACCGTGGCCGTGATCGCCGTCGAGCCGGCCCGCGCCACGGTGGTCGACGCGGTCGCCCAGGTGCTGCGGGTGGCCGGCATCGAAGTGCGACGTCAGGCGTCGCCTCCTCGAGAAAGCCCGAGCCCGCTGCCCTCGACCGGCGGGGTCACCCTCGAGCAGGCCCGCCAACGTGCGCCGTTCACGGTGAAGCTGCCCGCCACCCTCGGCCCGCCGGAGCGCGTCGAGCTCGCCGACCCCGACGACAACGGCGTCCCGCGGGTGGTCAGCGCGGTCTATCGCGGCGGCACCGTGCGCTTCGACCAGTTCGCCGGCTCCGCGGGCGTCTTCTTCAAGCAGGCGCCCGATGCCGAGTGGGTCGACCTGGGCCCGGGCATGTCGATCTGGCTCCCGAAGCAGCACACGCTCACCTACGTCGACCGCGCCGGCTTGGAGCGCACCGCCACGGCCCGGCTGGCCACCCCCACCCTGATCTGGGAGCGGGATGCGGTCACGTACCGGTTGGAGGGCTTCACGAGCCTCGAGCCGGCGAAGGCAACCGCCCTGTCACTTTCCTGAAATCGACGGCTGTCCACATCGCGCCATGTCACCTCTGCGGCAGGGTCTGCATCTCCCGGCCGGAGATCGACCGACTTAACAATGCGTTCATTCCCGAGCGCTGAGGAGTCGGCCTTGTCACCCAGTAAACGTCTGACCGGTGTCCTGACGGCCGGCCTCCTGATCGGGGCCGGCGCGGTGGCCGCGTCCCCGCCAGGACCGGCCGCCGCGTCCTTACCGCATTCGCCCGTGGCCCGGGCGATCACGCTGATCACCGGCGACGTCGTCCAGCTCGTGCCCTCGGGCGACGGGCGGGTGGCGGCGTCGGTGCGGCCGGGGCCGGGTCGCGAGCGCATGTCGTTCACGACCGTCGAGACCAAGGACGGCGTACGGGTGGTGCCCGCCGACGCCGTCCCGCTGCTCGCCGCCGGGCGGGTCGACGCCGAGCTGTTCGACGTGCAACGGCTGATCGACCAGGGCTACGGCGACGCCGCCCGCGACACGCTCCCGCTGATCGTCAAGTCGGCCCAGGCCACAACCACCGCCCGTACGCTGGGCGCCTCGGCCGGCGTCGCACTGCCCAGCCTGGGGGCCGTGGCCGTGCGCGCCGACAAGGACTCGCTCGCGGACTTCTGGCGTACGCAGAAGCAAGCCGGCGGCGAAGCGCGCACCGCGACCACCGACCGGATCTGGCTCGACGGCCAGGTCAAGCCGGTGCTCGACCGCAGCACGGCCCAGATCGGCGCGCCCGAGGCCTGGCAGGCCGGGCTGGACGGCCGCGGCGTCACCGTGGCCGTGCTCGACACCGGCGCCGACCAGAACCATCCCGACCTGGCCGGCCGCATCGCCGAGGCGCGCGACTTCAGCGGCAGCCCCGACACCGCCGACCACTTCGGACACGGCACCCACGTGGCGGCCACGGTGGCCGGCTCGGGCGCGGGGTCGAACGGCACCCGCAAGGGCGTCGCCCCCGGCGCGAGACTGCTGGTCGGCAAGGTGCTCGACGACAGCGGCACCGGCTACGAGAGCGGCATCATCGCGGGCATGGAGTGGGCCGCGGGCGCCGGGGCCAAGGTCGTCAACATGAGCCTGGGCGGCAGCGCGACCGACGGCACCGACCCGATGAGCGCCGCCGTCGACGAGCTCAGCGCCTCGACCGGTGCGCTGTTCGTGGTGGCGGCGGGCAACGAGGGCGCCGACTACTCGGTCGGCACACCCGGCGCCTCCCCCTCGGCGCTGACGGTCGGCGCGGTCGACCGCGACAACCAGCTGGCCGACTTCTCCAGCCGCGGCCCGCGCCTGGGCGACGAGGGGCTCAAGCCCGAGATCACCGCGCCCGGCGTCGGCATCGTGGCCGCCCGCGCCGCCGGCACCACGATGGGCGAGCCGGTCGACGAGCTCTACACCGCGGCCAACGGCACCTCGATGGCCACGCCGCACGTGGCCGGGGCGGCCGCCATCGTCGCCCAGCAGCACCCGGACTGGACCGGCGCCCAGATCAAGAACTCGTTGGTCAGCACATCTCTCCTGGCGTCTGATGCCTCGGTCTACGCCCAGGGGGCCGGCCGGGTCGATATCGCGCGGGCCGTGCGACAGAACATCTCGGGCACCGGCGTGGCCGACTTCGGGCTGCACGCGTTGGGCGACCCGGCGGTGTCGCGGAAGGTGACCTACACCAACGCCGGCCCGGCGCCCGTGACGCTGACCTTGCGGTCCTCCCTGTCGCAGATCACCGTGACCCCGGCGACTGTCACCGTGCCGGCGGGCGGCAGCGCTGACGTGGCTCTCGGCTGGAACCTGCCCGCCGTGGAACCGGGGCAGCTCGACGGCCGGCTCACCGCCACCGGGCCGGGCGGCGTGCTGGTCACGACCGCGATCGGCGGCACGCTGGACAGGGAACGGCACCTGGTCACGTTCAAGGCGATCGGGCGCGACGGCAAGCCCGCGCCGGTGCCCGTGCTGCAGGCGTTCGGCGACGACCGGCGCTTCGACGTGCTCAACTTCCTGGACGCCGGCGAGGAGAAGACGTTCCAGCTGGCCGAGGGCGA
Source organism: Paractinoplanes lichenicola (assembly GCF_016785085.1). Lineage (GTDB taxonomy): Bacteria > Actinomycetota > Actinomycetes > Mycobacteriales > Micromonosporaceae > Actinoplanes > Actinoplanes lichenicola. Next base: position 188,134 of record NZ_JAENHO010000014.1, on the reverse strand, counting down.
CTACCTGGTCGACGCCACGATCCCCAGCAGCGGGCCCCAGAACGAGCAGGACAACCTGGTCACGATCCCCGAACTCAAGGTCGACCGTGACCTGACCGTGGTGCTCGACGCCCGTACGGCCAAGCCGATCAGGATCGAGACGCCGAAGCCGGCCGAGCAGCGGACGGTGGAGAGTTATTACGTACGCCGGGTGACCGGCAGCGGCCGCGGCATCATCAACGGCTTCATGAACTTCAGCGCGGTCCAGAAGATCAACGTCACGCCGACCGCGAAGCTGCGCAAGGGGAGTTACGAGTTCTCGTCGCGCTGGCAGCTTGTCGCGCCGCTCGTGCAGGCGAGCATTCCGGGCGTGACCGGCGAGCTCGACATCAATTTGTGCGTCAACTCCCCGGCGTACGAGGGAACTCGCCGTTTTGATCTCGTGAAGGGGCTCGGCGGGAACGTGCGCGGCAAGGCCGTGGTGCTCGAGTCGGACAACGCGGACGAGGCCTCGCAGGCGGCGGCCGCGGCCGGGGCGGCAGTGGCGCTGGTCGTGCTGCCGGCCGATCGCAGCGCCTGGCAGCCCTGGGATCCGAGCGCCGAGTTGCGCCTGCCGATTCCGACCGCGCAGGTGGCGCACGACGACGGGCAGCGGATCCTGGCCCGCGCGGGCGCCCGCATCTCGCTCACCCTCACGACCAACAGCCCCTACCTGTACGACGTCTTCCAGGTCTCGAAGGACCGGGTGCCGGACGGGATCGTGCACAAGGTGACGGCGGCCAATTCGTATCGGATCAGTTCGCGGTACGCGCACAACGGCGGGTTCGACTGGGTCCGCGAGCAGCGCTTCGGGTGGCGGCCGTATCAGGAGTACTCGTGGAACGACACGCAGCGCGATGTGCGGACGCCGACGGTGCGTGAGGAGTGGGTGTCGACCGGTGACAGCGTGTGGCAGCACCAGGTTCACCATGAGTTCCCGTGGAGCAACCTGGGTGGCAGCCTGCAAGGGGGCATCGTCGAGGACCCGATCTCGTACGGGCGGGCCGGCTCGGCTTCGGAGACCTGGTACGCGCCCGTCGTGCGGCCGGCCACGCCGTCCGGGCACACCAGCAGCCGTACGGGCAACACGTTGCAGCTGCGGGTGGCGTCGTTCGTGGACAGCTCCGACCGGCACTACCTGGTGACGGATTCCGGGGCCAAGTTGTCGCGCGACGGCAGCCTCCTCGCCGAACTGCCGAACGGCTGGCAGGACGTCCCCGTGCCGGCCGGGAAGGCGACCTACCGGCTCGATCTGGCGACCGCGCGGGGCGGCGACGACTGGCTCTACGGCACGTCGACGTCGACCTCGTGGACCTTCAAGTCGGGTGCCGAGGGGACGCTTCCGCTGCTCCAGGTCTCGTACGGGGTCAGTCCGGTGTTGACCGTGAAGGTGCCGGGCGCCCAGCGGGTCTCCGTCGCCACCTCGGCCGACGACGGTCGTACCTGGAAACCGGCTCTCATGCTGGGGCCAGTCGTGGTCGTGCCCGGCGGCCGGACCCCGGTCTCGTTGCGAGTCGTCGCCTCCGACAAATCGGGCAACTCGGTCGAGCAGACCGTGATCAGGGCGTACGGCCGATGAGACCGCTTGTCGAGGACCGCTGGCCGGCCTACAGCGCTTATAACCAGCCTCGCCGGGCCGCCTGGAACGCCAGGCCGGCTCGGGTGTCCACGCCGGCCGCCTCCATCAGGCGGTCGAGGCGGCGCTGGACCGTCCTGCGGCTGACCCCGAGCTGGGTCGCGATGGACTTGTCGGGCAATCCCGCGACGAACAGCGACAGCAGCAACTTGTCCGGCTCCTCCTCGCTGCCGTCGGGCAGCAGCGGGGTGGCGCGCTCCCAGTAGCTCTCGAAGAGGGCGACCAGGGCGTCGAGGAGCTCACTGGGGCGGATCAGCGCCGCGGTGGGCTCCCCGACGCCGCGCGCCGCGTCGGGCACGAGCGGGCAGATCGCCAGCGCCCGGTCGGCCACGGCCAGGCGTACGGGCAGGTGGGGGAGTGTGCGGGAGAGCTCGCCGAGCTTCATCGCGTCGACGATGCTGTCCAGCTCCCCCGGCTTCTCGAGCAGCTCGCGCTCATAGATCGCGCGGTAGCGGACGCCGCGCTCGAGGGCCGTCGACTCCTCGGTGTTCTCCGGGCCCTGCATGGCGATCGGGTTGGCCCGGCAGAACCAGAGGATCTCCTCGCGGGCCGAATCTTGCATCTCGCGCAGCCGGTCGCGCAGGGCGGCCGCGCCGACCACGATCTCGACCAGGTGCTCGGGGCTGCGGCGGCGGGTGTTGGTGCGATATTCCTCGCTCAGCGCGGCCACCAGCCGGCGGGCCGACTCGAGCGACTGCTGCTCGCGCAGCAGGGCGTCGCCCAGCGCGACGTCGGCCGGCAGGGCGTGGAAGATCGGGCCGGCGGTGGCCAGCCCCTTGCGGTGCAGCGCCTCGAGCAGGGCCCGGGCCTCGTCGCCGGACAGGGCGGCCTGCGCCGCGAGATCCGCCGGGGCGGCGCCGGCCATGCGCACCAGCAGGCGATAGGCGTGCTGCTCCGACGCGGAGAGCATGTCGAACACGGCGCCCACACTAATTCGTTCTTGTTGTCACAGTCGGATAACCACGGAAAGCATCGACGGAAGTACGCTGTGTCCAATCGCAAGTCCGTCAGCTAGATCGTTGCCCCGTCGCCGATGAGGACACGAAGCCATGACAGTGACCGCAGACGCACAACAGTTCCTGCAGGCCGGCCTGGATCAGACCCCCTGCCTGGTGATCGATGTGGACGTGGCCCGCGCGCAGTACGAGCGGATCGCCCACGCCTTCGCCGGGGCCGGCATCCACTACGCCGTCAAGGCCAACCCCGAACCGCCGCTACTGAGAGCGCTGGTCGCCGCCGGCTGCCAGTTCGACGTCGCGAGCCGGGCCGAGATCGACCTCTGCCTGGCCGCGGGCGCGTCCCCGGCTGACCTCAGCTACGGCAACACGATCAAGAAGAGCGAGGACATCGCGTACGCGTACGCCCGCGGGGTCCGGATGTTCGCGTTCGACAGCGACATGGAGCTCGACAAGATCGTCACGCATGCGCCGGGCTCCTCGGTGCTGTGCCGGGTGCTGGCATCGAGCGACGGTGCTCGGTGGCCGCTCTCCCGCAAGTTCGGGTGCGTGCCCGAGATGGCGGCCGAGCTGATGAAGGTGGCCGCGTTGCGCGGGCTCGACCCGGCGGGCATCGCCTTCCACGTGGGGTCGCAGCAGCTGCACCCGGACAGGTGGGAGCCGTCGATCGCCACCGCGGCCTGGATCTTCAAGGTGCTGGAGCAGTCGGGCATCACGCTCCGGATCCTCAACGCGGGCGGCGGGTTCCCGGTGCCTTATCGCACGCCGGTGGCGCCGATCACGGCTTTCTCCTCCGCGGTCTTCGCGGCTGTCCGGCGGCATTTCGGATATAGGCCGCCATCGCTCATGATCGAGCCGGGGCGCTACATCGCCGGGCCCGCCGGTGTGCTGCACACGCAGGTTGTGCTGGTCGCCCGCAAGTCGTACGACGACGAGCCGCGCTGGGTCTACCTGGATGTGGGCCGGTTCGGCGGCCTGGCCGAGACCGAGGACGAGGCCATCCAGTACGAGCTGTCGACCACCCGCGACGGCCCCACCGGCCCGGTGATCCTGGCCGGCCCCACCTGCGACAGCGTCGACATCCTCTACCAGCACGCGCCCTACGATCTCCCGCTGGACCTGGCGGCCGGCGAGGTGATCCGGATCCACGGAACAGGCGCGTACACGGCAACCTATTCGGCGGTCGGCTTCAACGGCCTGCCCCCACTGCGAACTGTCGTTTCTCCTTGATTCCGGCGTGGCCCGGCCGATCAGCCGGGTCATGCGCCTGCTTCCCGTCGCGGCCCTGGCCGTCGCCGTGCTCCTCACGCCCGGCCCGGCCCAGGCCGCGACCAGGTCTTACGCTGCTTCATCGGAGGTCTTCGCCAACCCGGGCCGCGGCTTCTTCACCTACAGCGAGACACACCTGGGCGCCGCGTTCGAGCCCCTGGTCGCCGCCGACCTCACCCAGGCCCGCCTCACCGAGTCGCGCAGCCTGGTCTACCGGCACTACTACCTCTCCCGCGACGCCGCTCTACCCGCCGCCGACCTGGCCCGCATCGCCGCCGACTTCACCGCCGTACGGATGGCCGGCGTCAAGATCGTGCTCCGCTTCTCGTACAGCGACACTTCCTCGGCCGACGCCCCGCTGGCGCGCGTCCTCGAGCACATCTCCCAGGTCGCCCCCACCCTCAAGACGAACGCCGACGTGATCGCCGCCCTGCAGGCAGGCTTCATCGGCCAGTGGGGCGAGTGGTACTACAGCGACAACTTCTCGTCGTCCCCCGGCGTGCTGACCGCCCAGAACTGGGCCGATCGCAAGGCCGTCCTGGCCGCGCTGCTGGCCGCCACCGACCCCAGCACCCAGATCCAGGTCCGCACCCCCGAATACAAGCGCAGACTCTTTCCCACCGTCACCCGCCTGGGCCTCCACAACGACTGCTTCCTGGCCGGCACCGACGACTACGGAACGTTCACCGCCCCCGACGACCCGCAGTGGCTGGCCGCCACAACCACCACCCTGGTAGGCGGCGAGACCTGCGACGTGTCGTCACGCTCCACTTGGCCCACCGCACGCGCTGAGATGGCCCGCTACCACTGGACCTACCTCAACCCGTCCTTCAACGCCGACGTCCTCGCCTCCTGGGGCGCCGCCGGCCGCACCGAGACCGCCCGCCGCCTCGGCTACCGCCTGCACCTGACCCGTGCCACGCTCCCGTCGACCGCCCGCCCCGGCACCAAGGCCACCGCCCAGCTGACCCTGACCAACGACGGCTACGCCGCCCCCATTACCAACCGCCCCGTCAACCTGCTGCTCACCACCGCCACCGGCCGCACCACGACGGTCCGCGTTCCCGCCGACCTGCGCACCCTGCTCCCCGGCAAAACCGTGACCCTGCGCGCGACCTTCACGGCCCCCGCCCGCGGCACCTACAGCCTGGCCCTCTCCCTGCCCGACCCGTCCCCACGCCTGGCCACCACCCCCGCGTACGCCATCCACCTGGCCAACCCAGGCGTATGGGACGCCAAAACGGGCCGCAACAACCTGGGCGCCACCTTGACGGTCGGCTGACCGCGCCGCTCTCAACCGGAGGCGACTCGCTGCTCCGGAAGCCGCAGTTCCAACTCGATCGACTCGCCTTTGTGCCCCGAACTCGCGGCCAGTTCGCGTAGCCGCTTGAGGGCGAGCGCCCGGTAACTGTGGACACTGCGCTCGGTGATGCCGAGCGTGTCGGCGATCTGTTGGTCACTGAAGACCTCTTGGGTCATCTGGAAGACCTCGGCATGACGGGCCGGAATGCTTTGCAGCCAGCGGCGGAGGGCATCCTGAGCGCCGTGGGCATCGGCCACGTCGGTTGTTAGCGCCGCCCGCAACTCGTCTGGTGGTGTCGCGGTCTCGCGGTGGGTCCGCTCGTACTCTTCTTCCTCCGCGTCCTGAGCTGCCGTACCGTCGGGCGCCGGAGTCAGGGCAGCCGAACCGTCCACCGCGCTCACGCCGCCTCCTTGTTCCCGGCGGTCGTCGGGCGTTCCTGGCCGCCCAGCTCGACCACACGGTGCCCGTCACGATCCCGCTCGGTGATCCGCACGCTGTCGTGACGAGTCGCGGCCAGCCTCATAAGCTCGGTCATCCGGGTCGCCGTTCCGGCGAGACCGAGAGCGAGGGCCACCGTTCCGTAATCAGAGAGCGACTCCGTCAGCATCCCGTGCACCTTCCCCCTGGTTAGTACCTCCCTGATAACTACTGTCCGTGGGAGACGGCAGATGGTGACGCCGGACCGCCAGCGAACTTCGTGAAGATCGATGATCAGCTGCCTGAGCTGGATAGATCTCGCAAAGTAGTGTCCCGAAAGCGGAGCGACAGGGGCCCGGCGGACGACCCGGCGGGTTCAATGCGTCACGCTGAGTGGCGGGATTTTCTTATCATTGTGCCGAGCGGCTCGATGACGTTGCGTTGGCTGTGAGTTCGGTCGAACTTGGCCGGCGTCGACCCCGCAGAGGGCCCCGCTGGTGCGACGAGAAATCCACAGGATTCGCAGACGTGCATAAACGGGGCTCGTTGATGGAGTTTTGAGAAATCGCTCCTACAGTCGATGGATGGAGATGGAGGTGCTCCGGCCCGCGGGCGGGGAGCAGACGCCACCCACGGCCGAGGAGCCGCGGCCGCCGGCCTGGTGGAAACGGGCTGATTTGCGGCGGAAGGTCCTCGTTGGCGCGGTCGTCCTGTGGGCGGTGGTGATCACTGGTGTTGTGCTGTTCCGGGGTGGGGGCGAGTCCGAGGCGCCGGCCGCTGCGCTTCCCTCGGCGGCGCCTTCGTCGGATGCGCCGCTTACTGTGCCGCAGGTTTATCAGGCGCTGCGGCCCTCGGTGGTGCTGATCAAGGCGACCGGCAGCGGCCAGGGCGCCGACACCGGGACGGGCACGATCGTCAACGCTGACGGCACCATTTTGACGGCCTTTCACGTGGTTGAGGGGGCCAAGAGCATCACGATCTCGTACGCGGACGGCACCGAGTCGCCGGCGGCGGTGGCCTCGCAGGATCAGAAGCAAGACATCGCGACCCTCACCCCGGAGAAGCTGCCCGAGACGTTGGTGCCGGCCGTGCTGGGCGGCGGCGCGGGGATCGGGGACGACGTGGTGGCCATCGGCAACCCGCTCGGGCTGACCGCGACCACGACCAGCGGTGTCGTCTCGGGGCTCGAACGCACGCTGAGCCGCGACCAGGGTGGCGACATCGCGGGGCTCATCCAGTTCGACGCGGCGGTCAACCCGGGCAGTTCGGGCGGCCCTCTCATCAACGATCAGGGCCAGGTCATCGGGGTGGTGGTCGCGCTGGCCAACCCGACCGACGCCGGCACGTTCATCGGCATCGGCTTCGCCGTCCCCATCGGCTCCGCGCTCGGGGCCGGCGAGGGCGACGGGCAGAACCCACCTCTCTAGACACACCAAGGACGGACGTATGAACATGCCGGCACGCGGCGCCTACAACTGGACCGATGCCCCGCCGGCCTCGGCCGGTCCGATCGAGAAGGTGCTCTACGAGGTCAAGAAGACCATCGTGGGCCAGGACATGCTGCTCGAGCGGCTGCTCGTGGCGCTGCTCGCGCGCGGGCACATCCTGGTCGAGGGCGTGCCCGGCCTGGCCAAGACCCTCGCCGTGAAGTCGCTGGCCGAGGCGATCGGGGGCGAGTTCCACCGCGTGCAGTTCACGCCCGACCTGGTGCCGGCCGACATCGTGGGCACCCGGGTCTATCACCAGCCGACCGGTGAGTTCCAGGTGCAGCTGGGCCCGGTCTTCACCAACCTGCTGCTGGCCGACGAGATCAACCGGGCGCCCGCGAAGGTGCAGTCGGCGCTGCTCGAGGTCATGCAGGAGCGGCAGGTCACGATCGGGCGCGAGACCCACAAGGTGCCCAACCCGTTCCTCGTCATGGCCACGCAGAACCCGATCGAGACCGAGGGCACCTATCCGCTGCCCGAGGCGCAGACCGACCGGTTCATGATGAAGGTGGTCGTCGGCTATCCGAGCGTGACCGAGGAGTTCGTCGTCGTCGAGCGGGCGCTCGGCGCGGCCGCGGTCATCCAGCGCATCATCGACCCGGAGACGCTCGTCGGGCTGCAACAACAGGCCGATCAGGTGTACGTCGACCCGTCGCTGATCGAGTTCGCGGTGCAGCTCGCGCACGCCACCCGCGAACCGGCGCGGATCGGCCTGACCGACCTGGCCCGCTACGTGACGTTCGGGGCCAGTCCCCGGTCGTCGATCAGCCTGGTGCTGGCGGGGCGGGCGCTCGCGTTCATCCGGGGACGCGAATACGTCGTACCGGAGGATTTGACCGATCTTGCCCTGGACGTGATGCGGCATCGGCTCGTGCTGTCGTACGAGGCGCTCTCGGACGACGTGACCGCCGACGTGATCCTGCAGAAGGTGCTGGCCAACGTGGCGATTCCCGAGCCGGCCGGGCGGGGACGCTGACATGACGTCGGCCCCGGACAGGTTGCTCCGGCGCCTGGAGTGGCGGCTCGGCCGGCGCCTCGACGGGCGGCTGCAGGGCAACTACCGCACGGTGTGGCACGGCGCCGGCATCGACTTCACCGACCTGCGGCTCTACGCGGCCGAGGACGACGTGCGGCACATCGACTGGAACGTCACCGCGCGGCTGGACGAGCCGTACGTGCGGCAATACACCGAGGATCGCGAGCTCACGGCCTGGCTGGTGATCGACCGGTCGGCATCGATGAGGTTCGGCCAGCAAAAAGGGAAGGAATCGACGGCCACGGAGCTGGCGGCCAGCATCGCGCGGCTGATTGCGCGGGGCGGCAACCGGGTCGGGGCGATCCTGTTCGACAACCACAGCCACCAGGTGATCCCGCCGCGCGGCGGCCGCGACCAGGTGCTGCGGATCACCCACGAGCTGCTGCGGCCCGCGCCCAAGGGCAAGCCGGGCAAGACGACCGACCTGTCGGCGATGCTGCGGCTGGCCGCGGCCACCACGGTCAAGCGGCGCAGCCTGGTCTTCGTGATGAGCGACTTCATCGGCGACCCGGGCTGGGACAGGCCGCTGGCCCGGCTCACCCACCGGCACGAGGTCGTGGTGATCCGGGTGGTCGACCCGGCCGAGGTCGAGCTGCCCGACCTGGGCGTGATCCTGGTCGAGGACGCCGAGACGGGCGAGCAGCTGCTGGTCGACACGAGTGACCCGTTGCTGCGCGGGCGGCTGGCCGAGCAGGCCGGGGCCCGCGAGGAGGAGCTGGCCGCGGGCATGCGCCGGGCCGGGGTCAGCGCCCAGCGCATCACCACCGATCAGGACCTGTTGTCGGCGCTGGTCGACATGGTCGGCCGTTCGGGCCGGAGGCGCTGAGTGAGCTTCTCCTATCCGGCCCTGCTGGCGGTCGCGCTGCTCGTCACGGTCGCGGCCGTGACGGCGTACGGGAATCTGCAGAAACGACGAACCGTGGCGCTGCGCCGGGCCGGGTTCGCAATGCCGGGGAGAATAAAACGCCACCTCCCGTACGGGCTGATCTTGCTCGCCCTTCCGATCATGCTGGTGGGCCTGGCCCGGCCGTCGGCGGAGGTCACCACGCCGCGGGTGTCGGGGACAGTGCTGCTGGCGTTCGACGTGTCGAACAGCATGCGCGCCGAGGACGTGACGCCCTCCCGGCTCGCCGCGGCGCAGGAGGCGGCCAAGCAGTTCGTCGAGGAGCAGCCGGGCACGGTCGACGTGGGGGTGCTCGTCTTCGGTGATCAGGCGCTGCTGACCCAGGCCCCGACCGACGACCACGACGCCGCCCTGGCCGCGATCAGCCGGCTCTCGGCGAGCGGCGGCACCTCGCTCGGGCAGGCCATCCTGGTCGGGCTGGGCACGATCACCGGCAAACCGGTCACGCTGCCCGAGGACGGCGCGGCCGCACCAAATCTGGGCTACTGGCCGTCGGCGACGATCGTGCTGTTCTCGGACGGGCAGGAGACCGGCGGCCCCGACGTCGAGGCGGCGGCCGAGCTGGCCGCGGCCGCGGGCGTACGGATCCAGGCCGTGGGGGTGGGCACCGAGCGCGGCGGCACCGTCGAGGTGGACGGGTTCCAGCTCGGCACGGCGCTCGACGCGTCGCTGCTGACCGCGGTGGCTCAGACGACCGGCGGGTCCTATCTGCCGGCCGGGGACGCGAACACGTTGAACGACACGACCAAGTCGATCGACCTGCGGCTGTCCGCCAAGAAGGAGCCGCTCGAGCTGACCGCGCCGTTCGCCGGCGCCGCCCTGCTGCTGCTCATGCTGGGCGCCGTGCTCGGCACCCGCTGGCACGGAAGGATCGTCTGATGTCGTTCAGCTGGCCGTGGGCCCTGACCGCGCTGCTCGCCGTGCCGCTGCTGCTGGCGATCCGCTGGTGGCTCAACCGGCGGCGCAAGCGCTCGGCGATCACGGTGTCGAGCGTCGCGCTGATCCGGGCCGCGCTGCCCGGACGGTCGTCGTGGCGCCGGCGCGTCCCGGTCTGGCTGTTCCTGGCCGGGCTGCTCGCGCTCGGGTTCGCGCTGGCCCGGCCCGAGGCGTCGGTGTCGGTGCCGTCGAACAGCACGTCGGTGCTGCTGGCGATCGACGTGTCGGGCTCGATGTGCTCGACCGACGTGCAGCCCAACCGGTTCACGGTGGCGACCGACGCGGCCCGCAAGTTCGTCCGCGAGCAGGAGGACGGCACGCGGATCGGGCTGGTCGCGTTCTCGGGCATCGCCGGCCTGCTGGTCGCGCCGACAACCGACAAGGACTCGTTGCTCGACGCCATCGACACCCTCAGAACAGCCCGCGGTACGGCCATCGGGCAGGCGATCCTGACGTCGATCGACGCGATCGCGGAGAGCAACCCGCGGGTCGCCAAGACCGGCGTCGAGCTGACCGATCCGGGGCAGCTGGGCGACTACGAGCCGGACACGATCGTCGTGCTGACCGACGGCTCCAACACCACGGGCGTCGACCCGGAGACCGCGGCCGAGCAGGCGGCGGCCCGGCGGGTGCGGGTCTACACGATCGGGTTCGGCACGACCGAGCCGGCGCCGATGGTGTGCACGGCCGACCAGATCGGCGGCGACTCCCCGTTCGGCGGCGGCCGGGGCTGGGGCGGCGGCCGCGGCGGCGGGCGCAACCAGGAGATCGACGAGCAGGCGCTGACCCAGGTGGCCGACACGACGGGCGGGCGCTACTTCCGGGCCGAGGACGCCGACCAGCTGGTGGACGTCCTGACCGACCTGCCCCGCGAGTTCAACCTGCGCAAGCAGGACGTCGAGATCACGTTCTGGTTCGTGCTGGCCGCGTCGCTGCTGGTGGTGACGGCGGTCGGACTCAGCCTGTGGTGGAACCGGCCGCAGCCCTACCGGCCCTCCTCCGAGTAAAGAGGGGTGCCGGCGGCTCGGGCCTGGCGGGCGGCGACCATGCGGCGGGCCAGGCGCGGGGCGAGCAGGCCGGCGGCCTCGGCGTCGGTGCACCAGCGGTGGCTGCGCAGTTCGTCGGCCGGGAGGGTGATGCGGGCGGCCTGGTCGGCGGGCAGCACGCCGGCGTCGAAGACGAGCATCAGGCCGTCGGGGCGGCCGGGCTGGCCGGGCGGGGGCGGGGCCCAGTCGATGACCAGCAGGTCGGTCACCGTGAGCGCGAGGCCCAGCTCCTCGAGCAGTTCGCGTTGCACACCCGTACGGGGTGATTCGCCGGCTTCGACGACGCCGCCGGGGATCTCCCACTCCTGCTTGTAGGTCGGCTCGACCACCAGGAGACGGTCGTCCTCGTCGGTGAGGAGCGCGCCCGCGCCGACCAGCTTGGTGGGCAGGCGGGTCCAGAAGTCACCCAAGGTCATGCGGGTGACGGTACTTCGCCGTCTCTTCGCCCGGCGGACACGGCCGCTTGACCCTGCGCATCACCGGGGAGTCCACAGTGAGCGCATGATCCGATTCGCGGCCCTCGGTGACTCCGTCACCAGTGGGTACGGCGATCCGATGCCCGGCGGCGGCTGGCGCGGCTGGGCGGCGTTGCTCGCCGAGGCCCTTCCTGCAGACACCTCCTTCCACAACCTCTCCTCCAGCGGCGCCCGCGTCGCCGACGTGGCCGAGCGGCAACTGCCGGCCGCCCTCGACCTGCGCCCGCACCTGGCGTCGGTGCTGGTCGGCATGAACGACACCCTGCGCGGCGACTTCGACCCCGACGACCTCGGCCGGCGGCTCGACGACGTGGTCGCGGCCCTGTCCGCCGCCGGCGCCACCGTGCTGACGGCCCGGCTGCCCGACCCCGGCCGCATGTTCGGCCTGCCCGGCGTGATCGCCCGGCCGCTGGGCCGCCGGATGGCCGCCCTCAACACGGCCTTCGACGAGATCGCCCTCCGCTACGCGACGATCCACGTCGACCTGGCCGGCGGCTCGGCGTACACGCGCACCCACTGGAGCGTCGACCGCCTCCACCCGAGCGAGGTCGGCCACCGCTTCCTGGCCTACCGGTTCGCCACCGCGCTGCAGGAGGCGGGCCACCCCGTACGGGCCCTGCCGGGTCTCGCCGCCACCAACCCGGTGCCGACGCTGGGCGCCCGGGTCTGGTGGATGGCCACGAAGGGCAACCAGTGGCTGCTGCGCCGCTCGACCGACCTGCTACCCACCCTGTTTCAGCTGGCCGCCCGCGAGTGGCTGGCCCCCCGGCCGGTCGGCACGCTCCCGGGCCCGGAACGGTAGGGCCAGCAGCAGGCCCACGCTGATCCAGACGTACGTGTTGCTGCCGATCGCGGCCAGGAAACCGTCGGCGCCGGCCCACCACAGCCAGACCACGCTGCTGCTCAGGATGACGTAGACGGCGAACAACGCGGCCAGCCGGCGGCGCGAACCGGCCCGCAGGGCGGCGTCGGTCAGCAGGAACAGGGCGGGCAGCAGCCAGACCAGGTGGTGCACCCACGTGACCGGGCTGATCAGGCAGGCCACGATGCCGGTGGCGGCGAACCCGGCCACCTGGTCGACGTCGGTCAGGGGTCCGTTGAAGCCGGGCCCCAAGCCCGCGAACTTCTGCACGCGCAGGAACCACAGCGCGACGATCAGGGCCACCGCGGCCAGCCAGAACGCGGACGGCAGCTCGAGCCGGGCCACGACGCCACGCAGCGACTGGTTCGAGACGTATTCGAGACGGCCGACGCGATCGGTGTCCCACAGGGCGCCCAGCCAGAACTGGGCCGAGGTGGCCGGGGCGACCAGCACGGCCAGCAGGGTGGCGCCCGCCGCGGTGCCGGTGGCGACCGCGGCCGCCCGGAACTGCCGGGTCACGATCAGATAGCCGATGAACACCACCGGCGTCAGCTTGATCGCCGAGGCGATGCCGATGAACACACCCGCCCAGCGCCGGCCCGCCAGCAGGGCCCGCAGGTCGAGGCAGACCAGCAGGAGCAGGAGCAGGTTGACCTGGCCGAAGCTGAACGTGTCGCGGGCGGGCTCGAACACCAGCACGGCCAGGAACACCAGCGAGCAGGTCATCCACAACGGCCAGCCGTGCCGGCGGACGACCGGGGCGACGAACCAGCGCAGCAGCATGACGACGGCCGCGGTGTTGGCGACAATGCTGCCGGCCACGGCGACCGGCCAGTTCGTCAGCGCGAGCGGGCTCATGACGAGCGCGGCGAACGGCGGATAGGTGAAGCCGTACTCGGTGTTGTTGTAGAGGAAGTCGTAGAGGTCGCCGCCGTCGAGCAGCCAGTAGCCCACCGCGCCGCGATAGACGCCCAGGTCGAAGAACTCGCGGAAGGTCGGCACGGTCACCAGGAACACGCCGACGGCGAGCGCCGCGACAGCCACGATCAAGATCTGCCCGTACGGGCTCAGCAGTCGCCTCATCGGGAGGCCGCCAGCCGGTAGACCGCGGGCGAGGTCGCCAGCCGTACGCCCGCGAAGGCGGCGATGCCCAGCAACGCACCCAGCGTCGCCAGCAGGAACCGCTCGGCGTCGGCGGCGAACCCGTCGGGCAGCACCACCAGCACCAGCACCGCGCACGCACCGGCCAGCAGGTGGCGCACCCAGCGCTGCCCGGCCGCGGCGGCCAGCGGCACCAGGCCCCAGATCACATACCAGGGGCGCAGGGCCGGGCCGAACGCGACGATCGCGACCAGCACGATGCCGAGGCCGTAGAGCGGGCCCAGCCGGCCCAGATAGGTCCACACCAGAGCGGCTACGACCAGGACGGCGAGCACACCGAGCCAGCGCCACAGGTTCATCACGAAGACGTCGCCGACACCGTCGTCGCGCAGGATGCCCGCGGTCCAGCGGCCCAGCACATTGGTCAGCGACAGGTTCTGCGGGGAGATCGGGGTGTCGAGGGCGGAGACCCAGCCGTACCCGGTGCCCGCGAGCAGCGTGAACACCGCGGTCGCGACGGCCGCCGTGGCACCGACCGCCGCCGAGGCGCGCAGCCGCGGCAGCTTGCCGGGCAGATGCGCCGCCCAGATCACCGCGACCACCACCAGCCCGAGCACGGCCGGCGCCTTGACCAGCGCGGCCCCGACCACCAGCACGGTGGCGACGACCGGCCGGTGCCGGATCGCGGCGGCCAGCCCGGCCGCGAGCAGTCCCACCATCAGCGCGTCGTTGTGTGCGCCCCCGACGAAGTGGATCAGCACGAGCGGGTTGAGCACGGCCAGCCAGAGCGCCGAGGCGGGGTTGATCCCGGCCTCCCGGGCCAGGATCGGCATCACGTACGCGAGGAGGGCCAGACCCGCCACGGCCAGCAGCCGCATCAGGATCACCCCGGTCAGCAGGTGCTCGCCGATGGGCGCCGTCACCATGTCGGAGAGAAGCAGAAAGACCGGCCCGTACGGGCTGGGGGTGTGCTGCCAGATCTCGGGCACCTGGGCCGCGAAGAACCCGCCGAGCGCCGACGGCCCGACCCGATAGACGTCGTAGCCGTCGCCCAGCATCATGCCCTGGGCTATGTAGCTGTAGACGTCCCGGCTGAACATCGGCGGCGCCACCAGCAGCGGCGCCGCCCACAAGGCCAGCGTCGTCCACTCCTTCTCGGCGCGGCTGTTCCTGGTCGCCCGGCCGTACCACCACCAGGCCAGCAACAGCAGGGCGAGGCCGCTGTAGACCCCGACCAGCCCGATCCGCACATGCTTGAGCCCGGCGAAGAACGGAATCCCGACCGGCAACGCCCCCGCGCCGAGCCCCCCGAGCGCGACGAGACAGGATCCGGCAAACCCCGTGGCGCGCGCCAGGACGGCGTGATCTCTGAACACGGCAGCACCATTTCAATGAAGGGTGTCGCCGCGGGGACCAGTTGCCGTCCCCCACGTGACGTGCCGATGGCAGGGCCGCCGACTTGTCTGTCTTGTTTCAGTCCGCAACCATGTCGTCGCCGACCGCTTCGCACGACGACGCCACTACGCACCTCGGGCGATTGGTTCGCGGTTCTCGCGGCGGATGACCAGACGCAGGCCCGACCAGATCTCGTCGATCGCACACACCTTGTTGTCGACCAAGCCGGTCGGCAGCGCGACTTCCCGGACGACGTCCTCGGTGACATCAGTGGGCACCTTCGACGCCCGCTTCGGCCAAGCGACCCAGAAGCCACCGTCCTGCGCCATGCCGGCCCTGACCTCGTCGAGGCGGGCCTGCAACTCATGGCGCTCGGTCACGAACAGGACGATCACGTTGGTCGGCGCATCGCCGGCCAGACGCGGCAGGATGACGACCCCGTCGGGCAGTCCCTCGAGCGTGGCCGCGAAACCGTCAGGCGCGTCGAGCAGGGCGACCCGGTGGCCCGGCTTGATGCCTAGCTTGCGATGCAGCGGCGTGCCCGAGTATCCAGCCATGTCAGCTCCGCTGCCCTCGCCGTCGTCGGATACCCGTGGATGGTAGTCGCGCTCCCCTGCCGAGCCGCGTCAATCAGGTTCGATGTCGGGGATCGGTGTCCCGAGCTTCCAAAATCTGTCTATCGCTTCCCAATACTGGGCGGACAGCGGGCGTAGCCAAGGCTGGAACGCCTCTGGGTCAACCCCACGCGAGGTGACGGTCTGCATCTGCATACCTTCGAGATAGCCGATCACGCCGAGCTCGGAGACGTACGGGTCGCCATGACGGATCAGGTGCTCGATGTAGTCGAAGGCGGCGTCGAACTCGCTCGTGTCGCCCGCTGCGAGGCGGTCGGCGAGGTGTCCGACCACCCAGGCCGCGTCCAGGTAGCCAAGACGACCACCGGGAGAGCCCGGGTCGGCGTTGTCATCGGCGATCTCGGCCCACTCGTCTCTTAATGACGGAAGCGCGGTGAGCATCAGCACAGGGACCTGCTCGGCGGTGACACGGGCTTCGGTGGACCTCACGCGCGCCAGCCTAGCCAGGAAGCCTCGGGCGCTGATTGCAATTTGCTTCCGTCGGGAAGTGGGACGCCATGAGTGACGGGGGCGAGGACGAGCACGTCGGTCGGGGGCGGGCGTGGAACTACTGGTGGTTGCGGCGGCCCTGGTGGGCGCGGGGGGCGGTCGCTGGGCTGCTCTTCGGGGTGCTCATGTTCGTCATTTCGTGGGCGCGCGACGATGATCCCGATCCGGCGGGGCAGATCATCGGGGCTCTGGTTTCGGCGGTGCTGTTCGCGGTCGGGATGGGGCTTTTCATTCGAGTTCACGAGCGGCGCCTTTTTCAAGACGACGGTCGGGTCCTCACGCCGGAGGAGCGGATCGCGGTCGTGCGCAGCGTTGATGTTGGACGGTGGCCGCGGGATGCGCGATTGCATCCGTTCGTTTCCCGGCTGGTGGATCAGAGGTTGAGCCGGGCGCTGGCGCCGGCCGTGGAGGTCGCGGTGTTTGTCCTGATGCTTGCCGTGGCCGTGGTGAACGTGGTTCTCAATGGGCCGTGGTGGTGGCTGGCCGTGGCCTTCTGGCTTGCCGTGGGGCCCTTGTCGATGCGGAGCACCAGGCGCAGCCGGGCCGCGGCGCGGGCCCTGCGCGAAGTCGGACAGCCGGGAGAGCAGGATGAGGGCCTCGGCCGACTGTAGGAGCGATTCCTCGAAACTCCATCAACGAGCCCCGTTTATGCACGTCTGCCGGCGGATCAACCGGTGGTGATGGCGGCAGAGCAACACCAGGTTGCCCAGGCTGATTAGGCAGAGAGTTACGACGGGGTCATCCAGCGGTCCAGTTCGGTGAGGATTGATGCCACTTCGGGCAGGAGGCCGGCGGCGATCTCGGTGGGCGCCTGACCCTCGACGGCCCGGCGGCCCGACTCGCCGAGGATGACACGGAAGACACCGGCCAGCGCGATGCCCTGCAGCTTGGCGATTTCCGGCGCGACAGTGCTCGTCTCGGCGATGACCGCGGCAAGGCCGGTGGCCTGCCGGTCGGTCAGTTCCAGGGCGAGCCGGTGCACGGCGGGACTCATGGCGGCGAGGTAGCCGAGGGTGCCCCTGGCGAGTTCCGGCGGCATGTCGCGGATCGCGGAGATCGATTGCAGGACGTACTCCCGGACGGCGGCGGCTGGGCTGGTTGTGGTGTCCCGGGAGCGGATCAGCTCGCTCAGCCGCTCCACGATCTCCTGCTCACGGTCGGTGACCAGCTGCTCCTTGGTCGGGAAGTAGTTGTAGAGCGTCTGCTCAGCCACCTCGGCCGCTCGGGCGATCTCGCTGACCGTCACGCGTTCATAGCCGCGCTCGGCGAACAGCCGCGTCGCCGTGTCGGCGATGAGCCGGCGAGTGCGCGCCTTTTTGCGATCCCGAAGCCCGGATGCTGTCACCCTCAGAGTGTACCAAGCCACAAATTTAGAGTTAACTCTATTTTTGACGTAAGCTCCAACAGTGCGAGAGTCGAGCCGAGGAGCATGTGATGAAGGCAGCCCGTTTCAGCCGCTTCGGGGGACCGGAAGTTCTGGAGGTTGTGGAGGTGCCGGAGCCGCACCCCGGTTTCGGCGAGGTCCGGATCGCGGTGCGTGCCGCCGGGATCGGCCTCA
Organism: Paractinoplanes lichenicola; assembly: GCF_016785085.1. Lineage (GTDB taxonomy): Bacteria > Actinomycetota > Actinomycetes > Mycobacteriales > Micromonosporaceae > Actinoplanes > Actinoplanes lichenicola. The sequence continues at coordinate 170,610 of NZ_JAENHO010000014.1, read as the reverse complement.
GTGACATGAAGAAGCGTCAGGGACTGATGGACGAGACGCTCCCGCAGACCCTGGGCCATGAAGCCGCAGGCATCGTCGACGAACTCGGCGACGGGGTCACCGGGGTGGCAGCCGGCGACCGGGTGTTCGGGTTCGACGCGGGCGGGGCCGCGCAGGCCGAGGTGGCAGTGCTGTCCGCCTACGCGCCGATCCCGGCGTCGCTCGACTTCGCGACCGCCGCGGCACTGCCGGCCGCGATCGAGACCGCCGTGCGGGCGCTCGACCACCTGGGCGTCCGCGACGGCAGCACGCTGCTCATCAACGGTGCGTCCGGCAGCGTCGGCAGCGCCGCGGTCCAGTTCGCGGTGGCGCGGGGCGCACGGGTCATCGGCACCGCGAGCCCGGCCGGCCACGATTTCGTACGCTCGATGGGAGCCGAACCGATCGCCTACGGTGCCGGGCTCCTCGGGCGGGTCCGAGCGCTGTCACCCGGCGGTGTCGATGTCGCGCTCGACGTGGCCGGCAGCGGCGTCCTGCCCGAACTCATCGATCTCGCCGGCGGCGCCGAGCACGTATTGACGATCGCGGACTTCGCCGGCGCGCAGCAGCACGGCGTGGCGTTCAGCCGGGGCGAGGGCGGGCGCGCGCTCCACGCCCTGACCCAGGTCGGCGAGCTGATCGAGTCCGGGCGCTTCCGCCTGCCGCCGGTGCGCACCTACCCGCTCGCCGAGATCGCCGAAGCGCACCGGGTCAGCGAACAGGGCCGGGTCCGGGGCAAGCTCGTCCTGCTCGTCGGAGCGATCCCCCGCCCGCCGTACGATCCGGAGCTGCTGGTGATGGTGCCGGAGCAGGAGATCCCGCCGTTCACCAGGGAACTGCTCGACGCGATGAGGTCCGCCCCGGCGCCGGGCATCGCGGAGCTGGAATCTGCCCTGGCCCGCACCGGTGTGCGTCACGAGGAGCGGACGGTGCCCGGGCCGTCAGGCGGCATCACCTTGTCGATCTTCACGCCGCCGGTTCCCCGTCCGGGCATGCCCGCGATGTACTCGATCCACGGCGGCGGCATGATCGCCGGCGACCGATTCGGCGGCCTGGACGCCTTCGGCTTCATCGACTGGGTGGCCGAGTTCGGCATGGTCCTGATCTCCCCCGAATACCACCTGGCTCCCGAGGTGCAGGGCACCGCGCTCACCGAGGACTGCCATGCCGGACTGGCCTGGACCGTCGAGCACGCGGCGGAGCTCGGCGTCGACCCCGCGCGGATCGTGCTGGCGGGGTTCTCCGGCGGCGGCGGCCTGGCGGCGGGCACCGCACTGCTCAACCGCGATCGCGGCGGCCAGGCCCCACTCGCCCAGCTGCTGATCTGCCCGCAGCTCGACGACCGAGGCCAGACCGTGTCGGCCCGCCAGTTCTCCCGGGCGAACGGCGCCCGGCGCGGCTTGACTACGGAACACATCGCGTTCGCCTGGGACATGGTGCTCGGCGAAGGACACAGCGACGCCTCACCGGACCCCACCGCGGTACCGGCCCGCGCGCCCGACCTCTCCGGCCTGCCGCAGGCCTACATCGACGCCGGATCGGCCGAAGTCTTCCGCGACGAGGCCGTCCAGTACGCCACCCGGTTGTGGGCGGCCGGAGGCCAAGCGGAACTGCACATCTGGGCGGGTGGGTGGCACGGTTTCGAACAGGCCGGCACCGCGGAGATCTCCGTCGCGGCCCAGGCGGCCCGTAAGAGCTGGATGCGCAGAGTCCTGTCGGCACAGCAGGGCGCCGGCCCGCCCGCGGCTCGTTCCTGACCTGGCTCCGCCTTGTGAACAGAGGTGACCGTTTCTTTTGACCTGGTGAGGGCAATACGGAGAGATGAGCCAAGCCACGATGCACCTGCGGGAACCCCATCGTCATCGCTGGCTGGCGCTGGCCGGGTTCGGGCTGGCGGTTTTCGTGGCGGCCGCCATCGGTGGGCTCGGCGTCTCCGGCACAAGTACGGAGTACAACGGCCTCGAACAGCCCGCCTGGGCGCCCCCGTCCTGGCTGTTCGGCCCGGTCTGGACCGTGCTCTACGTGATGATCGCGCTCGCCGGGTGGCTGGCCTGGCAGCGGGTGGGCTTCACGCTGCCGCTCTGGCTGTTTTCGGCGCAGTTGGTGCTCAACGCGATCTGGACCCCGCTGTTCTTCGGGGCCGGTCAGTACGGTCTGGCCTTCGCCGACATCGTGGTCATGTGGCTGCTGATCGGCGCCACGACGGTCTCGTTCTGGCGAGTTCGCCGGGGCGCCGCCCTGCTCCTGCTGCCGTACTGGGCCTGGGTCAGCTATGCCGCGGCGCTCAACCTGGCTATCTGGCAGCTAAATTCTTGAGGCCGTCCTGGGCCAGCGAGCGGAAGTCGTCCTCGACGTCGGCCCGCTCGAGCACGCCCTCGCGGACCGCGCGGTAGCGGACCATCGTCCACACGAAGACGTCGAGGTTGTCGAAGCGCGTCCCGGCTTCGATCACTTCTTCCTCGTGGAACCAGATCGCGACCTGCCCGTTGGTGAGCACCACGTAGTGGCTGCCGCTGCCGTCGGCGGCGACCGTCCAGAGGTCGTCGTCGGTCAGCTCCGTCTCGTAGTCGGAGTCGAGGATGCCGCACTCGTTCTCCGCGTAATCGAAGCCGTAGACCCAGTCGGCGATGTCGAGGAACGCGGGCATCGAACCGGACCGTACGCGCCGGTCGAAGGCGGCCAGCGCGGCCGCGTCGGCGGGGGACAGGCGGGCCAGGAACGGCTCGACCGGCCGGACGTCCTCGTCGAAGGCGACCGGAGGACTGTCGGGGAACCAGCGGGCCAGATCGGCGTCGAGGCCGGTTTCGATGTATCCGACCAGGTCGGAGGGGCTGAGAGGCATCAGCGGATCTTAGTGGCCGGCCGAGAAACTGATGCCAACTTCGCTCTGTGTCTTCCCTTGAGGACGGTCGTCACCGCATGATGATCGCGGGGACACTATGAGTGAAACTGGGCTACCGCAGAGTGTGTTGACCGAGATCGGCAGTCCGATCCGGGAGTCTCGTCTGGCCGGAATCGACGGGCTCGCCCGGCTGGCCTGGGGCGCCGATCTCGCCATGGCGCATGCCGCCCGGCAGGCGCTGCAGCAGATGACCGAGGACGACAGCCGGGCGGTTTCGGCCGCCGCGACTGCCGCGCTCGAGCGGACTTCTGTACGGCTTGATCCTGAGCGCATCGATTTCGGCACGGTCGCCGCCGAGACGCCGCGCCTGGTGGCCGACGTACGGGTCGAGGGGCCGCCGCTCGCCGTGGCCGGGGCCACGGTCACCGTCTCGGGCCCGGGCCTGCGCGCGATGATCCACGACCGCACGCTGCGGATCATGTGGCTGCCCCGCTCCGACTGGCTGGACGGCTCGGTCACCGTACGAGGCCCCGCGGGCTGGGCCGACGTCCGCGTCACAGGTCAGGTGGCCAACGCCGCCGCGCCGTTCGCGGCCGTGGGTGCGCCGGCCCCCAAGAACGACTACGGCACGTCCCGCGGCGGCGAGCCCGAGGGCCTGCGCACGTACGACGGGGGCATGGTGGCCGGCGGCTACGGCCCGGCCCGCGTCACCGTGCTGCCCGCGCCGCCGCCCCCGGCCCGGCGCCAGATCGGCACCACGATCCTCGTCGCGATCCTCACCTCGCTGGTCGTGCTGGGCGGGGCCGGGGTCGCGATGACCCTGCTCGACGACGGCCAGGCCCCGGCCGCCCCGCTCGTCGCCGCGCCGCAGACCAGCACCCAGGCGCAGACGAACGCCGAGCTCGAGGAGACTCCGGCCCCGGCGATCTCGAAGGTGCCGCTGGCCGCCGCGCGGGTCAAGAGCGTCGCCCGGCCCCTGGTGATCGGCACGATCCGGGTCGGGGCCGAGCCCGAGGGGGTGGTCGTCTCGCCCGACGGCCGTACGGTCTATGTGGCCAATCAGAACAGCCGGATCCTGTCGGTCGTGGACGCGGCGACCCGCAAGGTGTCCTCGGTTCCCCTGCGGAACACGCCGCGCTTCGTGGCCGTGTCGCGTGACGGCCGTACGGTCTTCGTCTCGATGTACGAGGACGACAAGCACACCGGCAGCGGGGTGGCGGTCGTCGACGCGCGCAGCCGCAAGGTCGTCCGCTACCTCGACACCGGCCACATGCCGTACACGCTGGCCGTGGCCCCTGACAACAAGCTCTGGGTGCCGATCCACAGCGACGGCCGGCTCGAGATCTTCACGTCGGGCACGCTGCGCATGGAATCGGAGCTGCCGGTGCGGCCCAACCCGCACGCGGTGGGCTTCTCGGGCGATCAGATGCGCGCGTTCACGGCCAACCACGAGTCCAACGCGGTCTCGGTGATCGACATGCGGACCAACGCGGTGATCGGCAACATCCCGGTCTCGCGCGCGCCGCACAGCATCGCGGTCTCCCCGGACGGGCGGATGGCGCTGGTCGCGGGCTACGAGGCGGACACGGCCGACTTGATCGACACGGTCACCCTCAAGCGCACCGGCCCGTTCAAGGTCGGCCGCGACCCGCAGAGCGTCGCCTTCTCGACCGACAGCCGGTACGGATACGTCGTGAACGAGTTCGACGGCACGGTCTCGGTGCTCAACGGCCGCACCGGCACGGTCGTCTCGACGATCAAAGTCGGCAAGAGCCCCCGTACGGTCGGGGTCTCGCCGGACGGCCGCCTGGCGTACGTGTCAAACGGCGGCGACAACACGATCTCCGTCCTCAAAGTAGGGCAGTAGTGAGCCGACGCGACCGGACGGCCGGCGAGGTGCTGGTCCGGCGGCTGTTCGCCGAGCACGGGGCGGCCCTGCTGGCGTACGCGACCCGGCTCAGCGGTGATCGCGCGCGGGCCGAGGAGATCGTCCGCGCGACCCTGCTGCGGGCCTGGTCGCAGGGCGCCGCGCTGAGCGAGGACAGGGGGGCCGTACGGGCGCATCTTCTCCCGATCGTGCGCACCGTGGCCGCCGAGCACGGGGTGCAGGCGGTGCCGCCCGGGCCGATGGAGATGCTCGTCGCCGTGGGCACCCTTCCGCCCGAACAACGCGAGGTATTGAACCAGTTGTACTTCCAGGGGCGTGACGTCAAAGAGGCGGCGGCGTCGCTCGGTCTCCCGGCCGAGACGGTGAAGTCCCGCAGCTATGAGGCGTTGCGCCGGTTGCGGGAGGCGTTGCGCGCCGCCGAACCGACGGGAGTCACATGAACGGGCACCAGACCGAGCAGCTCGGGGCCTACGCCCTGGGTGTTCTCGACGACGACGAGTGGGCGGCCGTGCACGCCCACGTCGAGGACTGCCCGCAGTGCCGTCGCGAGGTGGGCGACCTGCGCGAGATGGAGGAGCGGCTGGGCGAGATCCCGCCCGAGGCGTTCCTCGAGGGCCCGCCCCCGGACGGCGAGCTGCTGCTGCACAAGACCCTGCGGCAGGTGCGCGACGAGGGCCGCGGCCACGATCGGCGGCGCGGCGCACTGTGGACGCTGGCCGGGGTCGCGGCGGCCGTGATCGCGCTGGCCGGGGGCCTGTATGCCGGCCGCACGACCGCCCCCGAAACGGACGCGCAGACCGTCGCGGCGGCCAGTGCGGCCGCGCCCCGGGTGCTGACCGCGCTCGACAAGACGACCGGCACGGCCGTCAACGTGACGATGACCCCGGCCGCGGGCTGGGTCCGGCTCAGCGCCACCGTGGCCGGGGTGCCGGCCGGCTCGCAGTGCCGCCTGTTCGTCGTGGCCAGCGACGGGCGCCGCGAGTTCGCCGGAAGCTGGCTGGTCAGCGAGGCCGGCGCGAGCGAGGGCACGACGGTCGACGGCAGCGCGCTGGTGGCCCCGGCCGACGTGGCGGCGGTTCAGGTCGAGACCTACGCGGGACAGGTTCTGGCCACGGCCACTATCTAGAACCGCCCGGCACGCATATCATCGATTCGTGGTTGCTCGATCGACTCAGCGTCACGGCGTCTGGTCCCGGCAATGACCGGGGCCGGGTGGTTCGCGCTGGCGATCACCATCTTCGGCTCGCTCTGTTACGCGACCGCCTCGATCCTGCAGGCCGTCGGCGCCCGCCGCAGCCGCGGCACGGCCCAGACGATGGCCCACCCGCTCTATCTGGCGGGCATCTTCTTCGACATCCTGGCCTGGGTCGGCGCCATCATCGCGCTGCAGTCGCTCGCGGTCTACGTCGTCGAGTCGATCCTCGCCGGGTCGCTCGCGCTGACCGTGCTCGGCGCGCGCATCTGGCTCGGCTCCCGGCTGCGCAAGCGTGACTCGGCGGCCATCCTCGTCACCATCGTCTCGCTGACGTTCCTGGCTCTGTCGGCCGCCCCGCAGCACGAGGTGCACACCCCCGGCGAGCTGCGCTTCGCGTTGTGCGGCGCGGCCGCCGCGATGGTGCTGGTCGGCTATGGCGCGGTCAAGGTCGACGCGCCCGGCGGCATCATCGCGGCCTGCGCCGGCCTCTCGCTCGGCGGCGCGGCCCTGGTCGGCCGGTCGTTGCCGATCCCCGAGGGCGCGAGCGCCGGCGAGACCGCGCTCACCCTGCTCACCGAGCCGCTGACCGCCGCGCTGCTGGTCTTCGCGGGCACCGGCATGACCCTGTACGCGCATGCCCTGCAGCACGGCGACGTCGGGCCGGTCACCGCGATCCATTGGACGGCCGAGGTGATGGCGCCGTCCATCGTGGCCGTCGTCTTCCTCGGCGACACCGTCCGCGACGGCTGGCTGCTGCCCGCGGGGGTCGCCTGCGCCCTCACCGTCGGCGCCGCGGTCGTGCTGGCCACGGCCCCCGCCACCCACGCCACCCACGTCGAGGGCGCCCCGGCCGAGGAGCCGGCCAAGGCCCTGCCGCCGCAGGCCCCCCGGCACGCGCTGGGCGCACCCCCGTTGCCCGTGCTGCCCCAGCCGGCCGGCGAGCGGATCATCTGGTGGGGCCCGCCGCCGATCTGGCGCCCGCCGGACAGGGGCCGACCGGTCGAGCCGAGCTACCGCGCTCTGGCCCTCCCGGCCGCCGCCCCCCGATTCGTCTGGGCGGCCCCGCCCTCGTCACGCCGTCGCTAGCACTGCCAGATCCGCGGCGTCGACGGGCCGCCGTTGGTGTTCGGAACCCGGGAGTGGCCGACGACCAGGCCCGTGTTCGAGACCCCGCGCGGGAAGACCTCCTGCCCGTTCGGCGCGGCCAGGCCGAGCGGCTTGCCGTTGCGGAACACCTGCTGAGTGGTCACCACCCACGAGTCGCCGTTGACGCTGTCGCCCGGCCCCTCGCCGTCGAGTTCGGTGACCGCGCCGGTCTTCAGGTTCCACAGGGCCGCCTTCGCCGCGTCTTTGCCACGCCAGATGCCGCCGGTGGCCCAGTCGCCCTCGGCCGCGTACGCGAGCGTCTTGGCGCCCGCCGGGACGGCCAGCTTGCGGCCCTTCCCGGTGCGGTCCCACGCGTACGCGTACTGACCCACCCCGTCGAGGTAGGTGCCGCCCACGATCGTGCCGTCGTCGGTGATGTCGTAGACGTTGGCCTCGGTCGGCAGCGGCAGCTTGACCGCCGTGCTCGTGCCGGCCGCCCAGAACAGCGAGATGCTGTCCTTGCCCCCGCTGTTGCCCTCGGGCTCCGCGTTGATCACGATGTCGCCGGCGGTGTTCATCAGCGGCCACGGATAGACGTGCCACCGGCCGGGCGGCGTCTTCATGCGGGTGTAACGGCCGTTCTCGTAGCGGAAGACGTATTCCTTGTTCCCCTCGGTCGCCAGCCCGGCCACCACGCCGCGCGAGTTCACGGTGGTCAGCTGAACCGACTTCTCCTGTTGCGGCAGCCGCTTGGGCACGCCGTCCGTCCACAGGATCGGGCGGAAATCCTGGCCCACACTGTCGTGGCCGAAGATGTAGCGCCCGGTGGGGTCGACACCGTCGGCGCTCGCGTCCTTCGCCCCCGGGGGCAGTTTGAGGGCGGTGGCCGTGCAGCCCCGTTGAACTGCCGGAGCCGACGACGACGGCGGTGACGCGACGGTGATGACCGCCGGCGGCGCGGGTTCCCGCATCACCATGGGCACCGCCACCACGACCCCGGTCGTCGCGAGCGCCACCCCGCCCGCCGCCTGCCACCCGCGGCGGCGAAACACCCGGCGCCGGCCCGCCTCCAGCAGAGTCTCCGCCTCGAGCCGGCTCGGCGGGGCGGCGATGGCCTCGAGCCCCTCCCTCAGTTGCTGTTCGTCCTCGTTCACGACCGCTCCCTTTCGGCCACCCGGGCCATAGCTCCGCGGAGAGTCGCCAGCCCACGCGCGCACTGGCTCTTGACGTTGCCGGTCGAGCAGCCCAGCGCCTCGGCCGTCTGCTCGACGGTCAGGTCGCTGAAGTAGCGCAGCACCACCACGGCCCGCTGCCCCTTCGGCAGCGCCCGTAAGGCGGCGGTCAACGCGTCCCGCTCCCCGAACCCGTCGTCGGCCCCCGGCGCCGCCTCGGCCGCATCCGGCACGTGATCGCCCAGCAGCACCCGCGACCACCGGCGGCGACGCTCGTCCAGATAGCGCCGCACCATGATCCGGTGCACGTACCCGTCGAGGTTGTCCGCCGCCACGGCCCGGCGCCAGTGCACATACAGCGCGGTCAGCGTGGCCTGCACGATGTCGTCGGCCTGATGCGCGTCCCCGCACAGCATGTACGCCGTTCGATGCAGGCGCGGTAACCGCACCCCCACATAATCGACGTACTCCCGATCCTCGTCGGCCCGCATCCGGTCCCTCCCCGTCCTGTTGCCTCTATGTCGGCGCGGGGGACGTAAAGGGTTGCAGGGCTATTTGAATCCGTACGTCAGGTCGGCCAGCTCGGCCTGGCCCTCGGCGTCCGGATGAAAATAGTCGACCTGGTTGACGAGGTCGAGGCTGAAGCCGGCCTCGTGCGGGTCGTCGTCCCAGCGGCACCGGCTGCCGTATTTCGCGCACGCCTCGGCCAGCTCGTCGTTGTAGTCGTTGATCCGCGCGCGCACGTCCCGGCGACGCTGATCGTCCGTCTCATCGGTCGACGTGGGATCGGCCAGCATCGACGGGCACGTGCCGAACCGCTGCCAGGCCCGCACGGCGCGATCGTCCTTGCGACCCTGCTGCCACAGGCGATAGACGTCCGGAATGCCGGCCACCATCACGCTGGCCTTGGGCAGGCCCTTCTTGAGCCGGTTGAGCCCGCGATCGATCCGGCTGCGGAACGTGGCCACCGAAGTCATCGCGGCCGTCGACCCGGCACACGCGTCGTTCGCCCCGATCAGGATCGTCACGTACTGCGCCTTCATGTCGATCGCCTGGGCGGCCTGCGTGGCCAGGTCACTGGCGCGCGCACCCGGCCGCGCGAAGTTGCGCGCCTTCCCCTTGATCCGCGGATTCTTGGCCAGGATGCGCCGATAGTGGCTGTCCACCGCGTCGGCCGTGCCGGTGGCCCACGAGTTGCGCCCGCACACCAGGAACGCCCCGCAGCTGCCGAACCCCGCCGTGATCGAATCGCCAAGCGCCGCCATCGACGACGGGTAGCCCTTCGGCGGCGCCCCGGTCGGTTCGGGATCTCCGCCGCCCGCGCCGCCCGCACCCGCCTCGCACGCCAGCGCGAACACCGCGAGACCGGCCAACGCCACCCCATGCCACCGGCGCACGATCACCCCTCCGAAGTAACGCGATGCAGTCACTCCGGCACGATATGTCATGAAGGCACCCCTGGGTGGGCCCGCCACTTCCGATTCCGTACGCGACGTGACCATCCACAACCGCATCGGCCCCGTTCCGGGCGCGCCTCGCCCGCGTGTGCCAACTTCCGGCCATAGCGCGGGCTCCGGCCGTGGCGGGTGCCCACTCAGGCGCGCGCGAGGTCTTCCCGAAGGACGTTCAACGTGACAGTGGCAGGCTCGCCCTCAACCGACCCCGCGATCTGATCCCCGCCCGCAAAGACGTCCTTACCGAACAGCCCCGCGCCATCAATCCGCAGATAGCCGACGGCGACGAGCCGCTCGGCAACCGCAGCGTCGAGGTCAGGCTCCGCGCCGGTGCCCGGCATCTGCACGGCCGTCACCGTCCCGACTTCCTCCCCGGCCGAGTCGGCCACAGACATCCCCACATTCACGCGAGCGATCGGCAGGGGGCGCGTCGGCATCTCAGGCTGCATGAGGGCCGCGTTCCCCGCCAGGCCCACCAAAAACGTGCTGCGGGTGGGGCCAGTTCACGCGGACGGCGTCTGGAAGCCATCTCGTGCGGGGGCGGTCGGCAGTCGCCAGGCGCGGGCGGGGGAGGGGAACAGCTCGCGGCAGAGCAGCACGATGACTACCAGGTGGAGCAGGTCGCCGCCGTAGTACATCAGTTGGGCGGCTGGTTCGGACTCGAGTGCGGGCACTCCGGGCGGCGGGTGGGCGTACAGGTGCTTGGCCAGGATGCCGTGCACTGCGACGAAGGCGATCAGCGCCGCGGCCCGGACGGCGGGTCCCGGCCGGTGCGGCGCCGGGTCACGGCCGATGATCGCGGCGGTGAAGAGGTAGCCCGCCAGCAGCAGGTGCAGCTGGACGAGCGGGCCGGCGGAGTGCAGGCCGGTCGTGTAGAGCAGCCACATGCCGCCGGCGTCGAGCACCCCCGCCGTCACGGGATGGGTCAGCACCGCGATCGGACGGCTGCGCAGCACCCGGGCCAGTCGGCGGGCCGGTCGCACGGGGAGGACGCGCAACGCGAGCGTGACCGGCCGGCCCAGCACGAGCAGGATCGGCGCGCCCATGCCGAGCACGAGATGACCGGCCATGTGCTCGCGAAACGTGTGCTCATGCCCGGCCACGGCACCGACGGCCGCGGCGACGCCGACATACCAGGCGAGCGCGCGACCCGGCCGCCAGTCGACCCCGCGGCGGCGCAGCCGGAAGACCGCCACCGCATAGACGAGGGCAGCGGCGATCAGCCCCCCGATCAAGTCGAGCTCCGGCCAGCTCGCGGCCCAGCGGTTATCCGGTCAGCTTGCGGCCCAGCGGTTATCCGGTCAGCTTGTGGCCCAACGGTCACCCGGTCAGCTTGCGGCCCAACGGTCACCTGCGCGGCCGGTGGTGCGGTTGTCGTCGCCTCCCGGATGGCCGGCGGTCGGGCGGCTGCCGTCACGGGGTTGCCGCGGTGTGGCGGGAGCGGGTCAGCGGCACGAGGCCGGTGGCGATCAGGGCGACCGCGATGATGTTCCACGTCCAGTCGTAGGCGGTGAGGTCGACGTCGTAGCGGATCTGGTGCAGGCGCATGAGTTTGTGTTGGATTGTGCCGTCGTAGAGCTGGAAGACGCCGGCCGCGGTGAGCAGGGCGCCCCACCACGCGCGGGGGTGCCATGAGCCGGTGCGGCGCAGTGAGGCCAGCAGGAACAGCGAGGCCACGGCGGCGAAGAAGCTGACCGCGTGGAAGATGCCGTCGGAGACCAGGCCGACTGCCGGGGTCGACTTGTCGTAGAAGTGGTGCCAGTGCAGCAACTGGTGAAACACCGTCTCGTCGATGAACGCCGCGATCCCCAGGCCGAGCAGCGCCCCGGATGCGAGGTTATTTCGTCTCGCCACGGCCGTCCTCGGTCCGGGCGCCCTCACCGTGCGGCTGGTGTTCCGGGTCGGGCTCGGACGGCGGCCGGCGGCTCGCTTCGACCTCGGTCGGGGTGAGCGGGCTGTCGGCGCCCTCTTCGGCGGCGCCCCGGCCGATGGCGTGCTCCTGGGTCATGGCGATCGCTCCGTCCCTTCATCGTGGACGGCGCGGGTACCCGACGGGCGGCCGGACAAACAGTCAACAGATGAGCCGGGCGAGCGGCAGACGGCTGGGGGTAACCGTCAGCGGATCAGCAGGCAGGCCAACGGACGAGCCGGGTAAACGGTTGGCGGTTCAGCAGGGCGGGGTGGCGGATAAGCCGAGTGCACGGTTGTAGTTCGGCAGGGCGGGCGGATCAGGCGGGCGGCGGATCAGGCGGGCGGCGGATCGCCCGGGAAAACCGTCGGCGGATGGCTATGGGGAACGGGCGGCGGATCAGCAGGCTGGTCAGCGGATGAGCCGGGTGGACGGTTGGGATCAGCGGGGCGGCCTGAGCCTGGCCACCCGCCACGGCCGGTGGCCGCGCTATGGCCCGGTGTTGCAGCTGATCGCGAGGCGCGCCCGGGACGGGTGTGGTGCGTTTGTGAACTGGCACGTCGCGTACGGGAAAAGGTTTGGCGGTGCCCCCAAGAAACCCGGAAAAGAGGACACCGCCATTAGAAGGTTAATTGCCGCTTATCGTGAATTGGGAGCCCGGCTGGATGACGATGTTGCCGTCGGCCGAGTTGGTGATGGTGACGTTGTTCAAGATGGCGTTGCCGCGGGCGCCGCTCATTGCGAGGATGCCGGCGCCGTTGTTGGATTTGTCGATGCGGACGTTGGTGACGGCTACGTTGGGCATGTTGCCGCCGCCAGTTTTGAACTGGATGCCGTCGTACGTGGAGTCGACGATCTCGGTGTCCCGGATGGTGACGCCGGTGATGTCCTTGCCGGACGGGAACAGCGTGATCGCGCCGAATTCCTGGTCCTCGTTCCAGAAGACGCCGCCGGCCCGGTAGAGGCCGTTGTTGGCGAGCAGCGTCGTCCCGCCGAACGGCAGCGGGTCGTGGTCGGTGGCCAGCATGATGCCGGGATAGTTCATCGTGTCGTAGATCAGGTTGTTCTCGGCGGAATTGTTCGACCCGCCGTAGATGGCGATGCCGTTCGCCCGCCACGGCAACTGCACGGTGTTGTTGACGAAATGGTTGTTGTTCGCGGAGTCGGCCGCAGTGTCGCGGACGCGCGGGTTGGCCCAGACGGCCAGCGAGTCGTCACCGGTGGTGCGGAAAGTGGAATTGAAGACGCGCGAGTTGCGGGTGCCGTTGCTGAAGTTGATGCCGTCCGCGTACGTGTCCCGGATGCGCATGCCGCTGAATTCGAGCCCGTCGCCCGGGTTCCAATAGGCGGGCGTGTCCGAATAGTCGCGGCCGACCCAGGCGCCGACGTTGACGTGCTCGATCCACAGGTTGCTGATCTTCGTGTTCTTGCCGAGCCGGCCGTTGATGCCGTGGCCGCGGTTGGCCCGGTTGGTCGTCATGCCGAAAATCGCCAGGTCGGAGATCTGCGTGTTGTCGTCGATGTCGAAGCCGACGTTGCCCTCGTGCGGGTGGTTGATGTTGCCGACGACGTTCTGCGGCTCGGTGTTCGTGTAGAGCCGCGTGTGCCACATGCCGGCGCCGCGGATCACCACGTTGCGGATGCCCTTCTGGTTCCACTGGCCGCGGTTCGGGTCGGGCGAGAGGATCTTCTGCTCCTGGCGCCACTGGCCGGCCGGGATCCAGACGCAGGGGATCACGCCGTTCTCGTCGTCGGTGACCGCGCGCTGGATGGCCGCCGTGTCGTCGATGTTGTCGTTCGGCACCGCGCCGTAGGTCGTGATCGACACGCAGCCGGCGGGCTGGCTGAGCGCCGGGGCCACCTGCTCCAGGTCGATCATGTCGATGACGTAGAACGACGCCGTGTCGCCCGCGTCCCGCTGCAGCTTGAAGCGGGTGCCGGCCGGATACGACTGGGACAGCAGCGCGTTCGACTCGTCGAAGAGCCGGCGCGCGTCGGCCGACGGCGTGTTCGAGAGCGACTCGGTGTCGTCGCTCGTGCCGTAGAGCCAGCTGTTGCGCGACGAGAGCGTCAGCTTCTGCACGAACTGGTCGTTCGCGTACAGGCTGATCGTCGCGTTCTGGCCGCCGCCGCCCGGGGCGTCCGGGATCGAGTTGCGCACGACGATCGAGTTGGCCTGGTTGACCGAAGTGAACTCGACGAACTGGCCGGTGCTGGTGAGGCGGACCGACTTGCGGCCCGACGACTCGGTGCCGAAGTTGGTGTGGCCGAACGTGCGCAGCGGGTCGGCCTCGACCAGGGTGCCCTGATAGCGGGCGGCCTCGGCCTCGTACGACACGTAGGGCGTGGCCGCGCCCCGGCCGACGACGATCGATTGCGTACGGGAGTTGTTGTTCTCGTTGGTCTCGGCGACGACGTTGGTGGCGTCGGCGGTGGCCGTGACTGTCGCGCCGCCGCTGGTCGCCGTCCAGGGGCCGGCGTTGACCGTGACCGTGGCGCCGGCCGCGATCGCGCCGGTGTTCACGTTGAGCGTCGTCGAGCCGGCAACCACGCGGGTGACGCTGGCCGCGGCGGCGCTTGTGCCCCGGTTGTTCACGGCCACCGCGAAGGTGACCGCCGCACCCGCCGCCGGATTTGTCGGATTCGGGGTGACGCTCGCGATTTGGAGATCGGGGCCAGGTGCCTGTGCGACGACAAGAGGCGCGGCGGCGGTAAGTGAATTGTTGGAATTGTCCGTCTCGGCCACCGCATCGGCCGGGTCGACGACGGCGGACACCTGATAGGAGCCCTGCGCCCGGCGACCGGCGTTCACGGTCACGGTGGTCGAGGCGCCGGCGGCCAGAGCCCCGACGTTCGCGCTGCCCACGGTGTTTCCGCCCAGCCGTACGTCGAGTGTGGTCGCCGCGGCGGCCGCGCTGCCCTGGTTGCGTACGGTGGCCGTGATCGTGATCGTGGAAGCCTCGTCGGGAGTGGTCGGAGACCAGGTCAGCCCCGTCACGACGAGATCCGGGTTGGGCGCCCACGAGCCGAGCACCTGCAGCTCGGCGACCTGACCGCCCGGCGCGCCGGTGTTGCTGAAGACCTGCAGCTGCACGTCGGCGGCCCGGCCCGTCACGGGGATGGTGACCGTGTTGCCGCTGCCGAACGCGTAGTCGGCGCGCGCCTTGAGCGACGTGAACGCCGACGCGCCCGCGGCCCGGCCCAGCACCTGGATGTTCTGGGTGCGGGGACCCCACGCCGAGTCCGGGTTGAGCTTGACGACCACGCCGGTGACGTTGGCGTCGGCGCCGAGCTTGGCGGTCAGCGTGGCCGGGAAGCCGTTCGACTCCCAGTAGGTGGCGAGGTTGTTGTCGTTGGCGTTGGGGGCGACGAAGCCGAAGACCGAGCTCGAGGCCTCCATCGTCTTGCCCGCGGCCAGGTTGGTGCCCGTCGGCGGCTCGGGGTCTGGATTTTGCCCGGCCACCCCGTAAATCTCCAGTTCGGAGAGCTGTGCGGCCGGCCACCCGGTGTTGGCGGTGACGTTGATGCGGACATATCGGACGGTGGCCGCCGTGAAGTCAATCGTGACCGTGTTACCGCTGCCCGGGTTGAAGGTGCGGCCGGCGCTCGCGGACAGGGTGCTCCACGTCGAGTTGTTCGTGCTGCCCTGCACGCTGAGCGTCTGCGTGCGGGTGGCCCAGTCGGCCGGCGGCGGCAGCTTCAACTTGACCTGATCGACGGCGACGGCACTGCCCAGGTCGACCTGCACCCACTGGGGGAAGGCGTTGCTCGGGCTCTCCCAGTAGGAGCTCGCGTTGCCGTCGGTGACATTGCCGGCCCCGTACGGGCCATTGCTGCCGCTCGCCGTGGCGGTCTTGCCCTGAGCCAGGTTCGGCCCACCGGCGGCGTGCGCGGGGGTAGCGGAAATCCCGGCGGTGACCAGGGCGGTCGCCAGGATGCCGGTGACGAGTCTTCGTCCTCTCATGGGTCCCTCTTCGGGTGTGCGCGGGGTCGCCGAGGTTCGGGGTCTCGACGACCACCGGGGATGGGGGGACTTCCCTGCCACAATCTTTCAACTTGTTGCCAAGTTTTTTCGTGAGCAGGGATTCAAGGTTTCAGATATGTGACCGAAAAGTCAACGATCCGGGTCGATGGAGTCTCGCCGGGGCTCGGGTTGCCGGAGACGCGGAGTTCGACCGTTTGGTACACCGGTCTCGGACTCGTCGAGGATGCGGCTCAGGGACGGCTCGTCATGACAGTTGTGCGCCCATCCGACGCCGCGGACGCAGCGGACGGGCGAGACGATTCTGGTGGTGGATCGGGCCGACGCCGGCTACGTCGCGGTCGGGCGGATCTGGACCTCGGAGAGCTAGGCCCGCACGTTCCACCGCCCCGCCCGCCGGGTAGGCACCTGGCATGGGGGCTGTGGCCGCGTTGTGCCTGATCCAGTTCGTCGACGTGATGGGTGTGACCGTCGTCGTGACGACGCTGCCTGCCATGTTGCGCGACGTGGGGGCCGCGCCCAGCGACGACGCGATCGTGGCCACCGGCTACGCGATGTTCTTCGGCGGCCTGCTGATGTTCGGGGCCCGGCTGGGCGACCGGCTCGGCCATCGGCGGTGCATCCTCGGCAGCCTGGTCGTGTTCGCGGCGGGCTCGCTGCTGACGGCCGCGGCCGGGTCGGCGCCGGCGTTGACGGCGGGCCGGTGCCTGCAGGGAGCGGCCGCGGCGGTGGCCGTGCCGTCCGCGTTGTGGCTGCTGACGGCGGTGGCCGGGGACGAACGGCGGCGGGCCCGCGCGGTGGCCGCCTGGAGTGCCGCGGGCGCGGCGGCCGGGGCGTCCGGCTTCGTCGTGGGCGGGCTCGTCTCGGCGGCCGGCAGTTGGCGGCTGATCTTCTGGGGGCTCCTGGCCGTCTCGGCCGGGCTCGCCGTCGCGGTCCTCATGTTCGTCCCCGCTCGAGCGCGAGCCACTGAGAAGCCCTCGCTCAACCTGGCCGGCACGGTGCTGCTGACCGCGACCGTCATGCTGGTCGTGGTCGGCGCGTCCCGCCGCGGCGGCGGCCTGTTCCTGCTGGCCGGGGCGGTCGGCACCGCCGTCCTCTTCGTGCTCGCGGACCGGCGGTCCTCGGCGCCGATCCTGCCGCCGGACGTGCTGCGGCTGACCCGGCTGCGGCGCGGGGCCGGGGGAGCGTTCTTCAACACCGCGACCACCGCCGTGGCCACGCTCATCACGATTTATCTGCAGACCAGCCTCGGCCGTACGCCCCTGGAGGCCGCGACCACCCTGCTGCCGCTGAGCCTGGCCGTCATCCCGGGCTCGGCCCTGGCCGCGCGGCTGATCGTGCGTCGGCCCGCCGAGCGCGTGGCGGCGTACGGGCTCGGGTTTATCGCTCTTGGGGTGGCGGCGCCGCTGCTCGCCCCGCGCCAGCCCGTCCTGCTCGCCGCGAGCATGGCAGTCGTCGGTCTCGGCCTGGGGCTGGCCTCGGTCGCCACGACGTCGCTGGCCACTGACGTGCCGGAGGGGCCACGGGCGACGGCGGCCGGCATCGCCAACACCACCGCCCAACTGGGCACGGCGATCGGCACGGCGGCGTTGCTGCTGCTGGCCGACGCGACCACCAGCCTGCTGGCCTGGGGCGTGGCGGCGCTGACGGCGCTGGCGGCCGCGACGGTGCTGGCCCGGGTGCGGGTGCGTGACATCATCCAGCCGTGAACTGGGAATCGGCCGTGCTGCAGGACGGTGACTACACGTACGGGTACGGCACCGAGCGCGCGCCCGGCCGGATGACGTTCGCGCACGTGTCACGGACGCAGTCCGGCGGCGAGCGGCAGTACTGGACCGGTACGACCTGGTCGGCCGAGCCGGGGGAGTCGGCGCGTCTGCTCAGCGGGGTCGGCGCCTCGTTCGCGGTCCTCAAGCTGCCCCCGCTGTACGTGCTGGTCACCCGCGAGCACAACCTGCCGTCCGACACTCAGCTGGTGGCCTACACCGCGCTGTCGCCGACCGGCCCGTTCGACGGACCGCATCACCACGGAACCGTCCCCGAAACCCTGACCGTGCAGGCGGATCCGGCCCGCGGCAAACTGATCATCTCGTACGGCGGTCAGGCCGAGGCCGGGTGGCCGTTCTGGCCCCGATCCACCACGCCACCCGCGCCACGAAACCTGACCGTGACCGCGAAGGACGACCACGCGTACCTGTCCTGGCGGCACATCGACCGGGTCACGGGCTATCGGGTGTATCAACGCGACGTCACCGCCGGGCAGACCCACTTCGCCCGCCTGCCCGTGGCCTTCGATTCCAGCATGGTCCACGTCGGGCAACTCATCCCCGGCCACACGTACGAGTTCCGGGTCGCCACCCTGATGGGCGCCACCGAGGGCCCACTGAGCGAGACCGTCACGGCGACCCCGCACAGCACCCGCCCGGCCGCCGACGTCATCCGCTTCGCAGGCACCCCGGAGGCGATCGAGGGCACCTACCTGTTCGTGCTCTATGAGGGCGTGGTCGACGAGGACGTCGAACAAAACTCCTGGGCCACGCTCGATTGAGGTGTCACCCGCGGATCGAATTCACGTGACCAGGTTTGAGACGTGAGTGAATGTGGGTAACGTTGCGCTTGGCTGTCGCGATTAGCCGAGCTGCCCGGATCTCCCGGCACAGATCCGAGGGGTAGCTGAAGGACACGAGTCCATCGGCGAGCACAGACCTGAGAATCTCTAGGTACGTCTTATCTCGATCAAGCTGGCCGGGCAGCGGGACGGGAGAGATCGTGCCTTCGCTCACCATGACCCCCGCTTTCGCCGCGCTGGCGAAGCCACTTGTCGTAGCCGTGATTCATCTGCCGCTCCTCCTAGTGGTGGTCCTCCTGGCGCCGATCTGGATCCTGGCCGGGTTGCGACCCCGGTCGCACGGCGACCTCGCCCTCGCGTTCCTCGGTTGCCTGCAGTCCTGGAGCGCCGAACTGACCACCACGGTCCGGGGGCGGGACCATGCGTAAGACCCGTGACCAGCAGGGCGCTCGGCTCCGCCTCGAATACACCGGCGAGACCTATCAGCAGGCCTTCCAGGCCATTCGCAAACTGCCACCCGGAAGCCCGGTCATCCCCGAGGCCCGTGAGCAGCATCAGTACGATTTGGAGGCGGTAGTCCTCCACTGCCTGGCCGGCGACGGACGGGCCCGCCAGTTTCTGGTGGAGTCGGTTCAGCCGACGCAGCACGACCTGGGCATCACACCTCCGGAAGACGCCACGCGCGATCTCGCCACGTTCTTGCTGGCCGCCTCGCAAGC
This sequence comes from Paractinoplanes lichenicola, assembly GCF_016785085.1. Taxonomy (GTDB): domain Bacteria; phylum Actinomycetota; class Actinomycetes; order Mycobacteriales; family Micromonosporaceae; genus Actinoplanes; species Actinoplanes lichenicola. Next base: position 151,776 of record NZ_JAENHO010000014.1, on the reverse strand, counting down.
GGCGGTCGAGGCCGGGCGCCCCACCGAGACCTTGGTGCTGGGCGAGGGGTCGAGCCGCGTCGAGGTGAGTGCGGACGGGCGGAACGGCTTGGTGCTTCTTCGATGCTCGTGGTCACAACTGAGCAGAAGCGCAAGGGCCGAAGGGGACGGCTTCGACGCCGAAACCGGGCAGGTGCGCCTGGCCGTTCCTCGCTTCGCGGAGCTGGCAAGCCCGCAGGACCGACGAGTGCTGAGCGCGCTCCTGCGCCGGGCCGCCGTTTTCCGGTCGGACGACGAACGTGGATGGCTGGGCGCCTGGAGCGACTGGGTTCTGCGAGGCCGTCCCGGCAGTGATCGCGGACCACGACCGCCCGAGCGGCTGAGGGAGATGTTGCGGACCGAGGACTGCGGTCTTCCTGCCGAGCTCGCCGCCACCGTTTTCGGCGTGGGGCGGACGACCATCGCCGCGCCGGACTCCGCCCGCAGGCGTGGTCATGAGCCGGACCGGGACGACGGTCGTACACCGGCGCACGCCGTCCGGAAGTTGCCCTTCGCCGATTGGCTGCCGGAGCAGCGATGGTACGCGGGCCGTTCTCGAACGCCGTTCTCGGTCACCTGCGCGGCATCGACGTCGCTCGACGATGTTCTCGACCTCGTGCTGGTGGACGTGGAGTACACCGACGGCAGCTCCGAGCTGTATCAGGTGATGGTGGCCTCGGGCGGCGAGCGCGAGGTCGAGCACCGGCGCCTGGCCACGATCGGCGCGGCCGGCGGCCGCACCGGTTACGACGCTCTGTACGACAGCGACGCCGCGCACCGCCTCCTTGCCCTGGTCGAGGCGGGTCGCCCGGTCGGCGACCTGGTGTTCGAGCCGGAGCCGGGGGCGCGATTCCCGGGCACGGCGGCACCGCGACTGTTCGATTCGGAGCAGAGCAACACCAGCGTGATCTTCGGGGATGAGGCGATCCTCAAGGTCTTCCGGCGGGTCTCCACCGGGATCCATCCCGACATCGAGCTCAATCGGGTGCTGGCTCGGGCGGGCAACCCGCACGTGGCCAAGCTGCTCGGCTCCTTCGAGACGACCATCGCGGGCGAGCCGTGCCCCCTGGGCATGGTGACGGAGTACGCGGCGGACTCGACGGAAGGATGGGCGATGGCCACGGCCGCCGCCCGGGACCTGTTCGCCGGCGTGAGCGGCCCGGACAATTTCGCGAGCGAGTCGTACCGGCTGGGCGAGGCGGTCGCCCGGGTGCACGCTGACCTGGCGACGGCGATGGGATCCGACCCGGCGCCGTTCCCCCTGGTGGCCGTGCTCGCCCGGCTGCATGCGACGGCCAACGAGGTCGCCGAGATCAAACCGCACGTCGCGGCCATCGAGGAGCGCTTCCGCGTCCTGACCGGTGAGCCCGTGACGGTCCAGCGCGTGCATGGCGACCTTCATCTGGGTCAGGTGCTGCGGACACCCGCGAACTGGCTCTTGATTGACTTCGAGGGCGAGCCGGGCGGTCCGCTCTACGAACGTCGTCTGCCCGACTCACCGCTTCGGGATGTGGCCGCGATGTTGCGCAGCTACGAGTACGCGTCATACCAGTTGCTGGGCGACCAGGACGACGAGTCGCTGGCCGCCCTGGCTCAGGACTGGGCCGACCGTAACCGCGCCGCCTTCTGCGACGGATACGCCCAGGCCAGTGGGGTCGACCCGAGAGTCACAGACGCCTTGCTCGCCGCATACGAGCTCGACAAGGCGGTCTACGAAGCCGCCTACGAGGCTCGCCATCGCCCGGGCTGGCTGAGAATTCCGCTGCGCTCGATCACTCACCTGGTCGCCGCCTAGCAGCAGCCGGTCGGGTCCCGTTCGGCGCCGGAAGGCTGAGACGGCGGGTAGTAGCCGTCGCAGCCGTATGACGGTTTCGCGAAAAAAGCGCAGGCAGGGTGGCTCGCGACCGGGGTCGGGCCGCAGAATGTGCGGGCGAATCGTGGGGTGGACACCGGCTGTCACCATGAGAACACGATCATGGGACGGGGGACGGTCTGAGCATGGGCGGTTTTGTCGACGCTGCGCTGAGTTTTCCGACCGTTCTCTTCACTCCCTTGCTGGTTGTGGTCGTCGGCTTCTGGCTTGTCGTCATCGTGGGCGGCGCGGACCCGGACGCGGGTTCCGAGGCCAGTGACGGCGGCCCGCTCGACTTCGCGGGCCTGGGCGGGGTGCCCGCACCGATCTCGTTCTCCCTGCTGATCGCCTTCGCCTGGTTCGCCAGCCTGGCCGGTGGCGAGTTCCACGGCCCGATCCCCCTCTGGGCCGTCCTGATCGCCGCGCTCGCCGTGGCCTGGATCCTCACCCGCATTCTGGTGATCCCGCTGCGCAAGATGCTCCCGGACGGCCCGGACGCCTCCCGCGCCGACTTCGTGGGGCTCACCTGCATCATCCGCACCGGACGGGTGACCGACACGTTCGGTCAGGCCGAGGTGCACGCGCCTGACGGTTCGTCGGCGGTCGTCCAGGTGCGCCAGGCCGGCACCGACGATCTGCGCGCCGGGTCCGAGGCGCTTCTCTACGACTTCGACCCGGACGGCGAGTTCTTCTGGGTCGTTCCCACCGATATCGCAACAAGGGGTCATTGATGGACGTTGTCTCCACCGGGTTCGGCATCCTCATCGCCGTCGTCCTGCTCGTGGCCATCGGTGTGCTGTTCTTCATCAGCCGCATGTTCCGCAAGGTCGAGCAGGGCAAGGCCCTCATCGTGTCGAAGGTGCGCCGCGTCGACGTCACGTTCACCGGCGCCGTGGTGCTGCCCGTGCTGCACAAGGCCGAGATCATGGACATCTCGGTCAAGACGATCGAGATCACCCGGACCGGGCGTGAGGGCCTGATCTGCAAGGACAACATCCGGGCGGACATCCGGATCACGTTCTTCGTGCGGGTCAACAAGACCACCGAGGACGTCATCAAGGTGGCCCAGGCCATCGGCACCGACCGGGCCAGCAGCGAGCAGACGCTGCAGGAGCTGTTCAACGCGAAGTTCTCCGAGGCCCTCAAGACGGTCGGCAAGCAGCTCGACTTCGTCGACCTCTACACCCGGCGCAACGACTTCCGCGACCAGATCATCGAGGTGATCGGCACCGACCTCAACGGCTACAGCCTGGAGGACGCGGCGATCGACTTCCTCGAGCAGACGCCGCTGGGCTCGATGGACCCCAAGAACATCCTGGACGCGCAGGGCATCCGCAAGATCACCGAGCTGACCGCGATCGAGGCCGTGCGCACGAACGACTTCCGGCGCAACGAGGAGAAGGAGATCACCCGCCAGAACGTGGACGCGCGGGAGGCCATCCTCGAGCTGGAGCGCCGGCAGACCGACGCCGAGATCAAGCAGCGCCGCGAGATCGAGACCATGCGGGCCCGCGAGGAGGCCGAGATCGCCCTGGCCCACGCCGAGGAGCGGCTGCGCGCCGAGGGCGCCCGGCTCAAGACCGACCAGCAGCTCGGCGTGCAGGAGGAGAACAAGCGCCGCGAGATCGCGGTGGCCGAGAAGAACCGTGAGCGGGTCATCGCGATCGAGACCGAGCGCATCGAGAAGGACCGGATGCTCGAGGTGATCGGCCGCGACCGCGAGACCGAGCTGTCCACGATCTCGAAGGACAAGGAGGTCGAGGCGGAGAAGCGGCTCATGGCCGAGGTGATCCGGGAGCGGATCGCGGTCGAGAAGACGGTCGCCGAGCAGGAGGAGAACATCAAGCGCCTGCGTACGGTCGAGGAGGCCGAGCGCACCCGTCAGGCGGTCGTCATCCAGGCCGAGGCCGAGGCGCAGGAGGCCCTGGTCAAGGACATCAAGGCGGCCGAGGCGGCCGAGGCCGCGGCCAAGTTCAAGGCCCGCGAGGAAGTGCTGCTGGCCGAGGCGCGGCAGCAGGCGGCCGAGCTCGACGCCCGGTCGAAGATCCGGCTGGCCGAGGGCACCCAGGCCGAGGCGGCCGCGTCCGGCCTGGCCGACGTGCTGGTGCGCGAGCGCAGCGCCGACGCGATCGAGAAGACGGGCCGCGCCGAGGCCGCCGTCGAGCGGGAGAAGGCGCTGGTCGCGGCCGAGGCGATCCGCGAGAAGCTGAAGGGCGAGGCCGAGGGTCTGCAGGAGAAGGCGGGCGCGATGGCCGCGCTCGACGACGCCACCCGCGAGCACGAGGAGTACCGCCTGCGGCTGGAGATGGAGAAGGAGATCCGGCTGGCCGGCATCAACGTGCACCGCGAGGTCGCGGAGGCGCAGGCCATGGTGCTCGCGGCCGGGCTGGAGAAGGCCGACATCGACATCGTCGGCGGCGACTCGATGTTCTTCGACAAGCTGATCGGCTCGATCACCCTGGGCAAGAGCGTCGACGGCTTCGTCGAGCACTCGTCGGTGGCGCAGGGCATCGGCCAGCGTTACCTGGACGGCACGGCCAACTTCGCCGACGACCTGGGCCGCGTGGTCGGCTCGGTGTCGACCGGCGACGTGGCCAACGTGACGCTGGCGGCGTTCCTGACCCAGCAGATCAAGAACGGCGGCAAGGACGCCGGCAAGCTGCGTGAGCTGCTGGCCGCCGCGCAGGAGATGGGCATCGCCGACGGGAAGGTACCGGCCACCCGGTGACTGCGGAGACCATTGACGCCGGCACCTACGAGGTGCTGCGCGGCCGGCTCGGTGCGCGTGCGCGCGAACTGGCCGGCCGCGCGGAGACCCTGAACGCCCGCCGGATCGAGACCTTCGGCGGGCAGCAGACCCGGTTGCTGCACACCGACCGGGTGCGCACCGAGAACAACTGCGTGCCGCGGGACATCGCGCAGGTCGGCGGCGTCATGCTGTTCGGCTACAACGTGTTCATCGGGCTCAAGACCGAGACCTCGGTGTCCGACGTCTTCGCGGTGCACCGGTTCAACGGCACGTTCGAAGCGGCCACGCTGCCGGGGCTGCTCGACGACCCGAAGTTCGAGCGGGACTTCGCCGAGCTCTACCGCTACTACAAGCAGACCAAGCTGCTGCAGCTGCGCCGCGTCGAGAATCTGCTGCTGGCCGTCTTCCAGACCGGGGCCCGCGGCGACGACCTCAAGGTGCTGCGCTGGCAGGTCGGCACCGACGGCACGGTCTCCTACCAGGACAACCGCGGCGAGCGCGACCACGTGTTCCCGCCGCAGCACGACTTCGAGTGGACCGTCACCGGCCGCGAGCAGCACGTGCTGGGCCGGCACCCGCACGTGTCGATCGAGGACGAGGTGTTCGTCGAGGCGGTCGGGGGCAGCCTGACCGTCAAGGTGGAGAACAACACCGAGGACGGCGAGGGCATCTTCTCCGAGCCGGTCGACGAGCCGCTGCAGAGCCTGGCCGACGCCGAGATCTCGTACGCCCGGGTCGGGCCGCTGATTCTGCTGCGTGTCCTGCCGTACCAGGAAACGGTCTATCGCTTCTTGGTCTTCAACACCCGCACCAAGGACGTGCGCCGCCTCGACGGCATCGGGCAGGCCTGCCGCCGGCTGCCGGACGACCAGGGCGTGATCTTCCCCGGCGGCTATTACCTGGCCACCGGGGTCGCCAAGACGTTCGACGCGGACACCACCGACCTCGAGTACGAGCGGGCGATCCACTCGGTCAACGGCGAGGACGTGCTGTACGTCTTCCACGCCCGTGCCGCCGGCCGCTACCTGCTGCTGCCGTACAACGTGATCCGCAAGGAGGTCGCCACCCCGATCGTCGGCCACGGCTACTCGCTGTTCGACGACGGCACCCTGGTGGTCTTCCGCACGACCACCGACGAGCCGGCCCGCGTGCACCCGATGCAGGTGTGGCAGACCCCGTACGAGTCCGACACGCACGCCGCGTCCCGACCGGCCGGCGACGGCCCGCTGGACCGGATCGGTAACGCGGACCTCGTACGGGGAATTGCCGACGCGCTCGCCGTGGACCGCATGGTCGAGGAGATGAGCCCGTCGGGGCCGGTCTTCGAGGCGATCATCGCGGCCTGCGCCCGGGTCGCCGACAGCTATCACTGGCTCGACGACCCCGAGCTGGAGAACCTGGGCGAGCCGCTGTCCGAGGTGCGGGCCACGGCCGAGCAGGTGCTCGACGAGTTCGAGTCGGTGCAGGTGCTGACCGCGCAGGCGGCCGGCGCGGTGACGGCGGCCGAGAGCAACGCGGCCTCGCTGATCGGCAAGGCCCGCGCCGAGAATCCGACCACCACCGGCGGCTGGGTGGCCCAGCTCGGCGGCCTGCGCCAGGAGCAGGGCCGGCTGGCCGGGCTGCGCGAGATGCGCTACGCCGACCCGGCCCGGATCGACGCCGTGGACGCGAGCCTGGCCACCGCCGTCGACGAGACCGCCCGGCGCGCGGTCGAGCATCTGCAGCGGCCGGACGCGTTCGCCGACTACGAGTCCACGGTGGAGGACCTGGTCGCCTCGGCCGCCGGGATCGCCACCACTGCCGAGGCCGAGCCGGTCACGGCCCGCATCGCCGAGCAGTTCGACGGCTTGCAAGCGGTCACCGAGGTCGTGGGCGGTCTCGACATCGCCGACGCCACCGTACGGGTGGGGATCCTGGAACGCCTCGGCACGGTGATGGGCGGGCTGAACCGGGCCCGGGCCACCGTCGAGGGCCGCCGCCGCGAGCTGGCCGCGCTCGAGGGCCGGGCCGAGTTCGCGGCCGAGTTCGCCCTGTTCGGGCAGGCGGTCAGCGGCGCGCTGGCGGCCGCCGACACGCCGGAGCGCTGCGACGAGCACCTGACCCGGCTGATGGCGCAGATCGAGACGCTGGAGACCCGGTTCGGCGAGTTCGCCGACTTCGCCGAGCAGCTCGGGGCCAAGCGCACCGAGGTCTACGAGGCGATCTCGGGTCGCCGCCAGGCCCTGCTGGACGAGCAGGCCCGCCGGGCCGACCGGCTCGCCGACTCGGCCCGCCGCATCCTCGACACCGTGCGCCGCCGCACCGGCACGCTCACCGACGCCGACCAGGTCAACACGTATTTCGCCACCGACCCGATGGTGGCCAAGCTGCGCTCGCTCACGGGTGACCTGCGCGAGCTGGGCGACAGCGTCCGCGCCGAGGAGCTGGACGGCCAGCTCAAGGCCGCGCGGCAGGACGCCGGGCGCTCGCTGCGGGACCGGCAGGACCTCTACGACGACGGCGGCCGCACGATCCGGCTGGGCCGGCACGCGTTCGCCGTCAACACCAGCGCGATCGACCTCACCCTGGTGCCGCACGACAACGAGCTGGCCTTCGCGATCACCGGCACCGACTATCGGGGGCCGATCCGCGACGACGCGTTCCTGGCCACCAAGCCGTTCTGGAACCAGCCCCTGGTCTCCGAGGACGAGCAGGTCTACCGGGGCGAGCACCTGGCCGCGGCGATCTTCGCCGACCATCCGACGGCCCTCGCCGACGACACACTGCGCGACCTCGTACGCCGGGGGGCCGAGGCCCGGTACGACGAAGGCTACGAGCGGGGCGTGCACGACGCCGACGCCACGCTGATCCTGGGCGCCCTGATCCGGTTGCACGCCGGGGCCGGGCTGCTGCGCTACGAGCCCCGCGTACGGGCCGCGGCGCAGCTCTTCTGGGCCTTCGACACCACCCCGGAACAGCGCGAGTCGTGGACACTGCGTGCGGCGTCGCTGGCCCGCGCCCGGGAGATGTTCGGCTCGGCCGGCGCGGCCTGGGACGAGCTCTGCGCCGAACTCGGGCCGGGCGGCGAATACCTGGCCGAGGAGCTGGCCGCCGCGCCGGACGGGTTCGCGACCAGCGCCGGGGCCCGTACGCTGCTCGACCGGTTCCACCGTGAGCTGGGTGGCGCACAGTCCCCGGGCGGGCGGCAGTACGCGGCCGACTTGCGGGCCCTCGACAGCGACGTGGACGCGCGTAAGCAGCTTGTGCAAGCCTGGCTGACCGCGTTCCAGGCCGCCAAACCGGATTCGGGCGACATGGCGGATTTGGTGGAGGCGGTGGCCATCGAGGTGGCCCGGGACCTCCCCCGCTACGACGTGTCGGCGTCGCTCAGCGAGACCGTGACCGGGCTGCTCGGTGTGCATCCGCGCATCGACGGGGGCGCGTTGACCGTACGGCTGGATGATCTTTTGACTCGGACCCGGCAGCTCCGTGAACAAAGGATGCCGGCCTATCGCGCGTATCAGAAGCAGCGGGCCGCCCTGGCCGCCGCCGAACGCGACCGGTTGCGGCTCGACGAGTTCAAGCCACGGGTGATGACCGCGTTCGTCCGCAACCGCCTGCTCGACGAGGTGTATCTGCCGCTCATCGGCGACAACCTGGCCCGGCAGCTGGGCGCGACCGGCGACGGCAAGCGCACCGACCAGTCCGGCCTGCTGCTGCTGATCTCACCGCCCGGCTACGGCAAGACCACGCTGATGGAGTACGTGGCGGACCGGCTCGGCCTGATCTTCGTGAAGGTCAACGGGCCCGCGCTGGGGCACGGCGTGACGTCGCTCGACCCGGCCGACGCGCCCGACGCCACCGCCCGGCAGGAGGTCGAGAAGATCTCGTTCGCCCTCCAGATGGGCAACAACGTGCTGCTCTACCTGGACGACATCCAGCACACCAACCCGGAGCTGCTGCAGAAGTTCATCTCGCTGACCGACGCCCAGCGCCGGATGGAGGGCGTCTGGGACGGCCGGACCCGCACGTACGACCTGCGGGGCAAGCGGTTCGCGGTGTGCATGGCCGGCAACCCGTACACGGAGACCGGCCGCCGCTTCCGGGTGCCGGACATGCTGGCCAACCGGGCCGACGTGTGGAACCTGGGCGACGTGCTGGCCGGCCGGGAGGACCTGTTCGAGCTGTCCTACCTGGAGAACGCGCTCACCTCGAACACGACCCTGGCCCCGCTGGCCGCGCGCGACCGGGCCGACCTGCCGCTGCTGCTGCGCCTGGCCGACGGCGACGACTCCGTACGGGCTGACAGGTTGTCCTATCCGTATTCGGCGGCCGAGCTGGAGCAGGTGCTGTCGGTGCTGCGCAAGATGAAGCGGGCGCAACGGGTGGTGCTGCGCAACAACCAGGCGTACATCGCCTCGGCGGCCCAGTCGGACGCGGCCCGGGTCGAGCCGCCGTTCCGCCTGCAGGGCTCCTATCGCAACATGAACAAGCTGGCCGAGCGCATCGTCCCGGCGATGAACGACGCCGAGCTCGAGACGGTGATCGACGACCACTACCTGGGCGAGGCCCAGACCCTGGCCGCCGGCGCCGAGGCGAACCTGCTCAAGCTGGCCGCGCTGCGCGACCGGCTGACCCCCGCGCAGGAATCGCGGTGGGAGGAGGTCAAGGCCGCGTACCGCCGCGAGCAGGCCCTGGGCGGCGCCGACGACGACCCGATGGTGCGAGCGGTCGGCGCGGTCGGGCTGCTGGCGGACCGCGTACGGGAGATCGAGTCGGCGATCCGCGAGGTCAACGGCCCTCGATGACCCGTTTGAGCGCGCCGGGCTGACCACTGTCGGCCCGGCGGATCGCGGCCCGCAGCAGACCGGCGAACGGGCGCATGACCCCGGTGACCCGGCAGTCGGCGGTCACCGTGAGGTGCGTCCGGCCGCCGTCGGGCTCGCACGTGTAGGTGTAGGCGGCGGTCACCCCGCCCTGGGCCGAGTGCACGACCACCGTACGGCCGGGTTCGACCACCTCGACCCGGCCCGTACGGTCCCGGCCGCGGGCGCGGAAGGTCAGCTCGGACCCGGACACCCGGACGCTGTCCACATCGGGTATCCAGGCCCAGTCGGTCAGCCGGGCCCACACCTCGGCGGCGGGGCGGTCGATGGTCGCGGCGGCGGTGAAAGCAGTGGTCACGGCTTTATCCTCACGACCGCGTCTTGGACGTTTTTCACATCTCCGGGGTGAACCCGGGCGCCGCCTGGTCGGGCGTGAACGCGGCGCGCTGGGCCCTGACGTAGGCCGAGGGCGTCACCCCCGTGTGCCGCCGGAAGTCGCGAATGAAGTGACTCTGGTCGAACCACCCGTACGCGGTGGCCAGCCCCGGCCAATCCACCGGCGCGTAGACGTCGATCGCCGCCAGCAACGCCCGCAGCCGCAGAATCCGGGACAACACCCGCGGCCCGAGCCCGACGATCTCGGTGAACTCCCGGTCGAGATGCCCGTGCGAGATGTCCAGGGAGGCCGCGAGCTCGGCGATCGGTCGCAACGGGTCGGCCTCGAGCGTGTGCACGGCCCGCTCACATCGCAGCAGGGCCGGGCTCGGCGGCTCGGGCGACAACGCCTTCTCGACCCCGTCGAGCGAGCCCTCACGCCGCAGCCCGGCCGCCGCGGGCCACGCCGTCATGAGATCAACGACCTTCCCCCGTACGAGGGCAGGCCGCAGGCCGAAAAGCGCCCGGCACCCCACCGGAACTCCATCGTTATCGCAGGTCATTCAGGTCGCCGAGCGGGAGTGCGATCCACCCCTCGACGCGGGCGGCTTCCTGCTGGGCCGGCGCCGGGGCCACGTACTTGCCCAGGGCGGCGGCACGGGCGGCCAGGGCGGCGATCACCGCGTCGAACGCGTCATGGCTGGTGCGGCAGAGTTCCCCGTACGGCCCAAGGTCGAGCCACGGCGCAGCGGCCAGCAACTCGTCGAGCAGCGCGTCATGCCCCGACACCTTGTAGCCGCGGTGAGTCAGGCCCCAGCGGCGCAGGCTCGCGGCCGGGTAGACCTCGACCACCACGTCATTACCGCTGCGGTCGTCGATGCCTAGGTGGGCCAGCAGGTTGGCGCCGCGGAACGCCACGTAGGCGATCCGGTCGGCCGACACGCTGAGCGGGTTGATGCCGGTCTCGGCCCGGACGACCTGGTCGGTGACCCGGTAGGCCAACGTACGCCGCCACGCCGCATCGGCCGCCACCGGTTTCCGCGGCCCGGCGACATACTCGACGAAGGCGGACGGCCACCCGAGTGGACAATCGACACCCGCCTTGTCGACCGCCCGGATCGCCTCCAGCAGCTCACCGTCCGACACCCCGAGCCGCAGATCCCGTACGGTGGACACCCCGCCCGACCATTCGACGCGCGCCATCGCGGTCCGCTCGTCGGCCGAGGCCAGGTCAACTCCGAGGGTCAGCACGGCTCAGTGTCGCAGGCATCGAATGAAGCCGGTGAGCCTGTTCGCGCTCGTGGATTTATACCCCCATCTGTTCTGCCAGCTCCGCGATGGGTGCCGGCGGCGTACCCCGCGTGCGTCGCAGGACGTCGGACAGGACCTCATGGGCCAGCGGACGGCACCGAATCTCCGACGGCGCGAGCCGGTCACCTTCCAGCAGCATTTCGCCGGCCTTCTCGCTGTCCCCCATCTGCATATAGCCGCGGGCGATGGTCAGGTAGTGGCGGGCGCGCTCATCAGACGGCAAGGCCGCGAAGCCCGCCTGGTCGAGCCGTTCGTGATACTCCACCGCGTTACCTCCGTCACCAAGCTCGACCGCCGTACTCGCCCGGTGCAACTGCACGTTCGTGGGACCGAAGCCGGCCCAGTAGTGGTTCTGGTCGCCGCCTAGCTCTCGAGTGGCCTCCTCGGCTCCGGCGATCAAGTCTCGGACGGTGGTGCTCTCGCCGATCCGAGCCGCCGCGATTGCGCCGTTGACCAGCAGCATCCCGTAGATACTGAGTCGTTCCCGGCGGCGGTTCTGATTCCCTGAGGCCAGCCTGTTTGCCGTGTCGACGTTGACATTAAGGGCGGGGTGCGCTCGACCGAGTGCGAGCAGAGCGTCCCCGACTCGATAACTGGCGAGCCCGGCCAGGAGCTGATCGTCGGCCCGCTGCGAGACGGCGATCGAGCGGTCGGCGGCCAGCCACGACAACTCGTGCTCGCCCGCCTTGCGCAGGACCGACGAGGTGATCTGGTAGACCTGGCCCAGCAGGTGGGCGGCCTCCTTGGCCTTGGCGCCGGATGCGTACGCGCTGTCTGCCGCCTGAGCATCACGCATCAAGGTCGGCAGCGTGCGGGCGAGCATCCGGTACTTCGCGTGCTGGTAGGTCAGCCAGGCGTGACTGACCGCCTTGCGAAGCTCTGGCAACGGCGGCGAGTGCGAAGGCCTCTCGAAGAACGCACTCATCTGGTCATAACGCTCCAGAGCTTCGCGAATCTCCTCCAACGCGATGTCATCGATGCCGCTCTGCGCCTCAGGTCGCCGCTCTACGTCCTTGCCGAGCAGCAGTTGGACGTCGACCTGGAGCACATCGGCGATGTCGTAGACGACGGAGAGCTTGTCGATTCGGCGGACCCCTCGCTCCACTTTGTCGACCCAGCTCTTGGACTTCCCCAGCCGGTCTGCAAAGACCTGTTGGGACATTTTTCGCCGACCGCGCCAATACGCGACACGGCGACCAATTGCCATGTCATCGGCCAGGTCGGGGGAGCGCATGGACCGTGTCGTTGCGACGGCGACACTCGTGGTGAGAGGACTTCGTCTGCGGCGGGTCGGCGAGGCGAGATGGATTGTGTCCAAGGCGGGCTGCGGGACGCCGAGATGCGGGTCGGTCAAGAGGGCGGCCAGCTCCGCGGATGGAGGTGGCGACGGATTCGGTCTTTCCTGTGATGAGTGTATGTACCAAGCCACAAGCCACTGGAAGTGATCTTCGCGGTTGAACAGAATGAGGCGGCGCAGCAGCGCGCTGAGCAATGGACGGTCGGCGGGGGCCGGCGCCGGTCCGGCCGTTGCGCCAAGAGTCGTCACTGAAGCCGTTTCCTGAGCGCCGCCTGGTGCAAGAGCCTCCCGGAGATGACTCCACGAGCAGGTCAGATTGACCTCGGCCGCAATGCCGGAAGCGGTTATCGACACAAGGCGGCCATTGCGGCGCCGGAACGCGATGGCGTCGACTGCGTGCCGTGTGGCGGGAACATCCTGGCCTGCCATCAGCGACTTGGCGAACTCTGACTCCGCGCCGGCGGGGACGAGGAGGGCCAGACCTGTGACAGACGGCTGCACCGCCCGAACGCCGAAGATCGTCGTAGCAGCCATCGCGACGGGATGTCGAGCCCAGCTCTGCAGCATGCGCTGCAGGAGGACCGCCTCGATCCGCTGCTGTTCGCTATCGGTCGCGTCGGGAATCAGGCGCTGGCCGTTCTCAAGCAGCCCGATCGCCGCCAATGCCTGCTGGTACGACTCACCGGTGAACATGCGCCGCCGACGGATGGGCCGGTTCACCGCTGCCGCATCCCACCAGTCGCATCGACCACGTTGTGGCTCCACAGTCGCAGCTCGCGCAGCAGTTTCAGGCCGAACTCACCGTGCGTGGAAGGACGCACTACCGCCATCATCCACAGCGGGGTTGTGGAGCACACAATGATCAGAATGGGGATGTGCGCGATCGCCACGATCAGTGGGCGGAACACCGCACTGGACAGCGTGACCAGGCCGAACGAGGGCATGAGCATCTCCGCTCCGCTTTACCCGGCCAGCGGCTTTTGAGATCTGCCAGATGTCGACCATCAGTACGAACCGGCGCTGCGGAGAGCTGTCAACAGTTCGGCCGCCATAGAAACTAGATCCGGGAGTTCCCGACGGCCAGGCCGCCGCAACAGCCATGCGAACAGACTAACGGCGTCGTCAAGCCGCGCGGTGATCGACGCCACCGCAGAGAAGTCGCTCTATGAGCGGGGCTCGGCGTACTCCCGGCGCAAGAAGAAAGGCCGTACAGCGAGAAGCTGTACGGCCTTTTGTGGTGCTTTGGTGCGCCGCGTAGGACTTGAACCTACAACCCGCGGATTAAGAGTCCGCTGCTCTGCCAGTTGAGCTAGCGGCGCTCGTCGGCAACGAAGAAAACGTTAGCACGGCCCTGCATGATCTTGGAAATCGGCCCCCTCCACCCGTACGGAGGACTCGATCTCTTGCATCCATGAGGCAGGATGTCCCCGCGAACTTCAGAAGGGGAAGGTCCAGCATGCGACGCACGCTCGTGGCAGTCATGGCGATGGCGGTGATCACGCCGGTCGCGCTCGCCGCGTGCGGCAAGGACGACAAGCAGGACTCGGCGTGGGTCGGTTCGCCGACGGCGTCGGCCGGTGCCCCCGCGAAGGACGCCGAGCCGGTCACCGAGTCGGCCACGGTGCCGGTCAGCCTGGCGCTGACCCCGGCCACCGGCAAGACTGGCGTGCCGCTGAGCACCGAGATCGGCGTCAAGCTGGCCGGCGGCAAGGTCACCGGCGTCACGCTCAAGGACGCCAAGGGCACGGCCGTCCCGGGCAAGCTGCGTGACGACGGCACGTCCTGGATTCCGGGGCGGACCCTGAGCCCCAACCAGAAGTACGCCGCCACGGTCGTCGCCACCACCGACGACGGGCAGACGACGACGCAGACCACGAGTTTCACGACCATGGGCAAGCCCGGCAAGAAGACCGGCACCGGCCTCTACTTGTTCGATGACCGGACGTACGGCGTGGCCATGCCGGTCGTCGTCGAGTTCAGCCCGGGCGTCAAGAAGGCCGACCGCGCCGCCGTGCAGCGTCGCCTGTTCGTCAGCACCACCCCGGCCCAGCCCGGCGTCTGGTCGTGGACGTCGAGCGGCACCCAGGCCTACTACCGGGGCCCGGAGTTCTGGAAGCCGGGCACCACGATCGCGGTCCGGTCCGCGGTCGGTGGCCTGCCGACCGGTGGCGGGCGTTACGGCGATCGGGACCGCTCGGCCACCGTCAAGATCGGCCGCTCCTTCGAGATGAAGGTCGACAACGCCTCGAAGAAGATGACCGTCGTGCAGGACGGCAAGACGGTCAAGACCATGCCGGTGAGCCTGGGCAAGAAGAGCACCCCCTCCTCCAGCGGCGTGATGGTCGTCATGGAGAAGAAGGAGGCGACCGTCTTCGACACCACGGACACCGACGGCGCCGACGGCTACGTCACCGACATCGAGTTCGCGCAGCGGCTCACCTGGAGCGGGCAATACATCCACTCGGCCCCGTGGTCGGTGGGCTCGCAGGGCCGCACCAACGTGTCCCACGGCTGCGTGAACGTGTCACCCGGCAACGCGCGCTGGCTGTTCGACAAGACCCTGATCGGTGACCCGGTCACCGTGAAGGGCACGGGGGACAAGCTGGAGTACGGAAACGGCTGGACCCCGTGGGATCTGAGCTGGGCCGAATACATCAAGGGCAGTGCCCTCCCGGTGCCCGCGGCACTGAAGTGACAATTGCTGCAAAACGGACCAAAGTGAACTATCTGAAAAGTGCGCGGCACGATTTCGGGATTGGTGACCGGGGAAGATAAAGGCAGTATTGGGCGCCGGGACGATCCGACGCCGTGAGGGGACCATGAAGACCTGGGGATTCAAGACCGCGGTGGTGGTTGCCACGGCGAGCCTGCTGCTCACGTCGGCATGCGGCGACGGTGACAAGAAGTCGTCCTCGTGGGAGGGCGGCGGCGCCTCGCCGGGCAGCAGCGCCGGGGCCACGCCCGAGAAGACGGAGGCCCTGCCGAGCACCGTCGCCGTGACCGAGCCGGCCGCCGACGCGAAGAACGTCGTCGCGATCAGCCCGATCAAGTTCACGAGCGAGGACCCGGAGAGCACCGAGGTCAAGGTCACCGACGCCAAGGGCGCGGAGATCGAGGGCACCCTCGACAAGGACGCCAAGACGTTCACCCCGGCCAAGACCCTGGCGTACGGCACGAAATACACCGTGACCGTCACCGGGCCGCAGGCCGAGGGCAAGAACAACACGGTCACCAGCTCGTTCACCACGATGGCCAAGCCGTCCAAGGAGATCCGGGTCACCAGCTTCATGGGCGACGGCCAGACCGTCGGCGTGGGCATGCCGCTGATCATCCGGTTCGGCCGGGCGATCCCCGAGAGCTACCGCGACGACGTCGAGCGCCGGATGAACGTCACCGCGACCCCGGCCCAGGAGGGCACCTGGCACTGGACCAGCCCGACCGAGGTGCACTACCGGCCCAAGGTCTACTGGAAGTCGCAGTCCAAGGTCTTCTACAAGGTGGCGCTCAAGGGCGTTCCGCTGGGCAACGGCTACTACGGCCGCTCCGACCTCACCGTCGACCTCAAGGTCGGCCGCTCGTTCGTCATGACGGTCTCCAACAAGACCAAGCAGATGACGGTCAAGCAGGACGGCAAGGTCATCAAGACCATCCCGGTCAGCCTGGGCAAGAAGAGCACCCCGTCCTCGAGCGGCACGATGGTCGTGATCGAGAAGAAGAAGCACACGATCTTCGACACGACCGACGAGCTGCCGGCCGGCGAGGGTTACAAGACCCCGATCGACTTCGCCCAGCGGATCACCTGGAGCGGCCAGTTCATCCACGCCGCGCCGTGGTCCGAGGGCAAGCAGGGCAAGGTCAACGTCTCGCACGGCTGCGTCAACGTCTCGGAGAAGATGGGCGCCTGGCTCTTCGACCGCACGATGATGGGTGACCCGATCACCGTCACCGGCACCGAGGAGAAGCTGAAGAACGGCAACGGCTGGACGGACTGGAACATGAGCTGGGAGGAGTACAAGAAGGGGTCCTACCTCTGAGTGCTCCTCGAGTGACGAAGCCCGGCCCTCAGCGGCCGGGCTTTTTTACTGCCGTACGCCGGTAGCAGCGCATAATCTGACAAAATGTCCCGATTCCTGGCCCTGGCGTTGGCCATCGCATTGGTCGGCGGCTGCAGCGACGATCATGAGGCGCCTCCAGCTAGGCCCGCGGCGCCGAGCACCGCGACCAGCACCGCCGAGGAGGACCCGCCCGGTGCGGAGGCCTGCGCCGCCCTGGCCCAGGCGATCGAGGACTCCTCGCTGATGACGGCGGGCGTGGTCGACGGCATCGTCCGGGCCAGCGGGACTGCCGACGCCCCGGTCGCCGACGCGGCCGAGCGCCTCCGTACCGCGTACGGGAAAGCGATCTCCTCGGCCGGCACCGAGGGCGAGCCCGATGCCGTGGCCGCCGTCGGGGCTGCCGCCGCGGACATGTCGAGTGTCTGTTCGGACAGCGGGCTGCGGACCGTCGGGTGATCACCAGGACCGGTCGGGAGGGATCTAATCGGCGGCGGACCAGCGAGACTTCGAGATTCGTCAGTCGATTCGCGGTGTTTTACCAGCTAAGGCCGGTTCGTGTCCGGTGCGGGATCGCATCGGGCAGTGCATGATGCAGTTTCCCGGGCGGGGAGCCGAGAAGGAGAAACCGCGATGGCGCCGATCCATCACTTCGACCATGGGTTGATCACCCCTGTCGTCAGCTACGTTCTGTCCGTTCTGGGGTCGATGCTCGGCCTGACGTGCGCCGTGCGGTTCCGTACGGCCGCCGGCCGGGGCGAGCGCATCTGGTGGCTGGTGCTCGGGTCCGTCTCGATCGGCGGCACCGCCATCTGGAGCATGCACTTCGTCGCGATGATGGGCTTCGCCGTGGTCGGCACCCCGATCCGCTACGACGTCGGGCTGACCGCGGCCAGCGCGCTCCTGGCCGTGATCGCCGTCGGCGTCGGCCTGGCGATCGCGCTGCTCGGTAAGGGCGCGCAGAACGTCCGCATCATCACCGGCGGCGTCGTGGCCGGTCTGGGCGTCGCGGGCATGCACTACACGGGCATGGCCGCCATGAAGCTCAACGGCGAGGTGACGTACGGGATGACCCGGGTCGGCCTGTCGATCGGCATCGCCGTCGTCGCGGCGGCCGTCGCGCTCTGGCTCGCCGTCACCGTGCGCCGCCCCCTGGTGATCTTCGCCGCCGCGCTGGTGATGGGCGTCGCGGTCAACGGCATGCACTTCACCGGCATGACCGCCATGTCGGTCGAGACGCACCCGTCCAGCGGTCAGCTGCCCGGCGCGACCGCGAGCGGCATGCTGGTGCCGATCGGGCTCGCCGTGGTGCTCGGCATCATCGGCCTGGCGTACGCGCTGATGTCCGCCCCCACCGAGGAGGACCGCGCCGCCACCGCTTATCTGGCGCAGCGCCGCGAGGAGGCGGCCGCCCTGGCGCAGCGCCGCGAGGCGGCCGCCGGGCCCGGCACGACCATGGGCGGCGGCGGGCTCAGCTCGGGCTCCTGGACGTACCGGGACCGCTCCCAGCGCTGACTGCTGATATCCGACAGAAGGCCGGCCCCGCCCGAGGGGTCGGCCTTTTCTCTATTTGAAGACGGTTGCCGACTTGTGACCCGAGGTGAATTTTCGCACGTCCCGTGACGCGGAGTAATGATGATCTCCACGGAGCGATCGAAGTCGTCGCATTTGTCGGCCAGTTGTTACCGGTCCGTTTCCGAGTTCTCCCCCAGTGGTCCGATCGGCCGATATGAGGGGCCCGCACGGCGCGGGATCTTGCCTGCCTGTCATAGCCTAAACCGGATAGCCTCTTTCGCGGGACAGCGGGAGAGTTCGATCGAGTGGGGGCAACAATGAGCGTGGGCATCCTGGGTACCGGCTCTTATCTGCCGGCCGAGGTGGTCACCAACACCGATCTGGTGCGTCTCGTGCCGGATGCCGACCCCGAGTGGGTCAGCCGCAAGACGATGATTCAGGCGCGCCGGTTCGCCGCGCCCCACGAGGCCGCCTCCGACCTCGCCGCGGAGGCCGCGCGCGAGGCCCTGGAAAATGCCGGGCTCGAGGCCGTCGACATCGACTACCTCATCGTCTCGACCTCCACCGGTGACTCTCCGCAACCGCCGACGTCGACCCTGGTGCAGGACAAGATCGGGGCGAACCGGGCCGCCTGCTTCGACATCAACGTGGTCTGCGCCGGCTTCGTCTTCGGCGTCGCGCTGGCCAACAGCCTCGTCTCGATGAACCCGACCGCCAAGGTCCTGGTCATCGCGTCGGACATCTACTCGCGCATCCTCGACTTCGGCGACCGCCGCACGGCCGTGCTCTTCGGTGACGGCGCGGGCGCCGCGGTCGTCGGCGCGGTGGCCGAGGGCTACGGCTTCCTCGACGCCGAGCTCGTGTCGCGCGGCGAGGCCAGCAACCTGATCCACGTGCCCGGTGGCGGCAGCCGCCTGCCCGCCACGGCCGAGACGGTGGCCAACGGCGACCACTACTTCAAGATGAACGGCCGCGGGGTGCGCGAGTTCGTCAACAGCGGCGTCCCGCCGGCGCTCGAGGCCCTGCTCAAGCGGGCCGACGTCGCCGTCGACGAGGTCACCCACTTCGTGCCGCACCAGGCCAACGGCATCATGCTGGCCGAGCTGGTCGAGCAGGCGGGCCTGACCGAGGCCACGACCCACCTCACGCTCGACCGCTACGGCAACGTCGGCAGCGCCTCGGTGCCGGTCACGCTCGACGAGGCCAACCGCAAGGGCGCGCTCAAGGACGGCGACATCGTGCTGATGGCCGGCTTCGGCGGCGGCATGTCGGTCGGCGCCTCGCTGATGCGCTGGGGCGGCGCCAAGCGGTCCTAACGGGGCTGGATGAGCCAGTTCCACGCCCGCTTGAGCGTGTCCTGCAGGCCCTCGTCGGCCACTCGCGCCGACGGGTCCTCGCTGGGTTCCGGCAGGTCAGCGGCCGGCACGGTGAGAATCACACCGTGCTCGAACAGGCCGCTGATCTTGTCGGCGGGCGCGAACCGGTGACCCTCGCGGGTCTCGACGATCAGCCCGTGAAACAGATCGGTCTGGTCGTCGGCCAGCACATGCTCGACCTCACCGGCGCGCGCGCCCGACTCGTCGAAGACGGGTGTGCCGTCCTTGAGCACGAGATAGGCGACCGGAGCGCCGAGGTCCTCGGGAGCTTCGTTCGTGGTCATGCCCCACCCGTACCCCCAGGTGGGCCTGCCTAAGCTTGCCGCGGCCCGGGCAGCGTCGCGACCTCGCGATAGAACCGGTTGATCTGGCGCACGGTCGACTCGAAGTCGTCCAGCCCGAACGGCTTGGTCACATAGGCGTTGGCCCGATGCTGATAGCTGGCCACGATGTCCGGCGCGGCGCCCGAGGTGGTCAGGATCACCACCGGGATGGCCTTGAGCCCGTCGTCCGACTTGATCGCGGCCAGCGTCTCGCGCCCGTCCATCCGCGGCATGTTCAGGTCGAGCAGGATGAGATCGGGCCGGCTGGCCTGCGGATAAGCCCCCTCGCGGCGCAGATAGTCGAGGGCCTCCCGCCCGTCGACGACCCGCTCCACGTTCGCCCGGGTCTCCCCGTTCTCCAGGGCCTCGGAAATCATGAGCGCGTCGGCGTCATCGTCATCGACGACGAGGATCTGAAGGCTGCGCACGAAGGGCCCCTTTGGTTGCTGTGCCGCAAGCATAGGGGTACGCGGCGGCGGCAACTACGCCCGGGCGGAGGAATTCCCGCTCTCCGCGGGCTCGTCCTCAAACCATTGCCTGACCTGCGCGGGCGTCAAGTCGTAGCCGGTCGCCCGCGCGCCCGCCCAATTGACACCCACGAGCATCCCGTCCACCTCGAACCGCGGCAGCCAATCCTCGAGCCACTCATCCACGTCGACGGCGAAAACCTCGAAACCCCGATAGGCCGCCACCTGATCAACCACCCGCCCGGCCCGCGTCGGCTTAGACCAGAACGGCACCGCCCACACCGCCCCCACACTCGGGGCCGCCAGCCCACCGTCATCCCGAATGGCATAGACACGCCCCTCCCCGGCCGCCTCCCGCCGGAACGCCGCCCGGTGCGCCCCACTGAGCGACACGATGTCTCCCCTCTCCGGATGCCCCCCATGATTCCGCAGAGACCCGCCCCAACCAGCCAGAACATCCAAAGACCAACCCCTTGAACGTACGAGTTGTGGCCGCGCTCCAACCGCAATGGGGCGGCCCTCGCCGCTTCGCGCGACCCAGTCGCGACACCGGGCCGATGCGCGAGTCTCGCGTGGTTGCAACTCACCCCACCCCAGCCCCGCCACCCCGCCCCGCGCTGCCCGCGTTGCCCGGCCCCGGACCGCGCAGCGCCGCACCGCGACGCCCGTTTCGCCCGTGCCACCTCGCCGGTACCGCGCCGCACCAAACACCGCGCCGCCCCGCCGGTACCGCTCCGCCCCACCCGCCCGCACCGCACCCCGCTTTTCCGCCCGCGCCGTCCGCCCCGCGGCGCTCGCTTTGACCGCACCGCCGGCCACCGCCGCACCACCCAGCACTTCGGGCAGGGCGCCGTCAGCACCGTTGACGGCGCCCGCTCCGCCCGCCCTGCGCCGCTCGCTCTGACCGCACCGCCCGCGTCGCACCGCCCGCGTCACACCGTGCCGTCCCGCTGCTCCGCCCGTGTCGCGCCGCCCGCGCTGCCATGCCCCCCGCGCTGCGGCGCCCGCGCCGTCCCAGACCGCCCAGGGCCGCACCGCCCCGTCCGCGCAACTCCGCCCGCGCCGCCCGTCCCGCGCCCGCCACTCCGCGCCGTCGTCCCGCGCCGCCCGTCCCGCGCCGCCCGTCCCGCGCCGCCCGTCCCGCGCCGCCCGTCCCGCGCCGCCCGTCCCGCGCCGCGGCGTCCGGGCTGGCTCGGATGGTTTCGCTCTTGAGAATGTCTATAACCCCTGCATGACGAGCATTTTCTGGCGAATTCGATCTTGAATAGCGCGCACGCTCCCGGCCTAATTCTGTGGGGATCGGGTGTTTCGGTGGGTGGGCTGGACTGATGGCTGACCAACGTCAACTTTTCGGTTATGGGGGCTAAACACTTTGTACAGGAAAGTGGAAATTGTCCGGAAGGGCGTGGCGTAGGGGCGGCAGGATCCGGTGGTAGTCATATTGTCCGGTTTGTCGGGTGGAGCCCGGCCGGTCAGTTCAACAGTCACTGGAGGAATGCGATGAAGAACAGTCGACGTATCGGCGCGCTCGTGGCCATGGCCACCGCGGCCGTCGGCATGGCCACGGTGACCGCTACGGCGCCTGCTTCCGCGGCACCGCGGGGACCGGAGCCGGTCTCCAACTGGCTGGGCGCGGTCCGGGCCGACGCGGACAGCTGGGTCAAGATCTACTGGCGTACGGACCGTCCGATCTGCGACGTCGAGGTGCGCGTCAACGGCCGCGACGTCGACGTCGACTACCCGGGTCACCGCCGCTACACGTCCTTCACCCGCGGCGACTCGCTGCGCCCGGGCCGCACGGACTTCACCGCGGTCGAGGTCAACCCTGACTTCGACCGGGCCGGCATCGCCCGCCTGCGCGCCACGATCTCGTACGACCTGTGCGGCCGCCGCGACCGCACCCAGTACCGCTCGTTCGCCCTGTCCCTCCCGGTGCTGCGCGGCATCGGCCACAACGGCCCCGGCCGCCCCGGTGGCCCGGGTCGTCCCGACGGCCCTGGCCGCCCCGACGGTCCGGGTCGTCCCGACGGTCCCGGTCGCCCCGACGGTCCGGGTCGTCCCGACGGTCCCGGTCGCCCCGACGGACCGGGTCGTCCCGACGGTCCGCGCCCGAACAGCCCGGCCCCCACGACCCCGACCGCGACGCCGTCGACCACCCCGACCGCGACCGCCAGCCCGACGGCGACCGCGAGCCCGACCGCAACGGCGAGCCCGACCCGGACGCGCGGCAACGGCAACGGCCAGGGCGGCGACCGTGACCGCGACGGCCAGGGCGGCAACGGCGGCAACCGCGGCGACCGTGGCAACGGCGGCAACAACGACCGGGGCAACAACTAGCACCGGTTCGCACCGCCGGGCTCCGGGGCCACCGATTGTGTCGGTGAGCCGGGGCCCGTCCCGCGACCAGCCGGGCGGATGAGCGTGAGGGAACGCTCTGGCCGGAACGGGTCTACGGCCGTGAGGTCAGACGGCGCGGGACTGCTCAGTGAGGACTGGTCCTAGGTCGTACGAAATGGTTTGAAAGCTCTTTATCAGCACGAGTCCGAAATCGGCGTTATAGCATGATCAACGGTCGCGGCCGCGTACAGGGGTGCGGCTGGCCTACGGGAGGGACCGATATGAGCACGGGCCGCCGATTCGGAATCATCGCCGCTACGACGCTGGGCCTGCTGGCCGTCACCACGCCGGCCGCCGGCGCCGCCACGCGGGGCGAGACCGAGGCGCAGAAGAAGGCGAAGGGCCCCCGGCCGGTGAGCCGGATGCTGGAGGCCGTCGACGCCGGTGAGTCGTCGTGGGTGCAGGTGCGGTGGAAGACCGACGTCAAGGTGTGCGACGTCAAGGTAACCGTCCGGGACAACCGGCACATCGAGATCGACTATCCGGGGGACCGGGACTTCACGTCGTTCTCGCGCGGCGACACCCTCAAGCGCGGCAAGACCGACTTCACCGCGTTCCGGGTCGAGGCCGACTACGACCGCGACTCGTGGGCCCTGATCACCACCAAGATCAGCTACACCGACTGCACCGACGAGTCGCCGACATACACCAAGAGCACCGACCTCATGCTGCCCGTCCGGGCCTGAGCGCCGGCGCGGGAAGACAGCGGCGCACCAGGCGCCGGAACATAGTGGGCGCGGAGAACGAACCCGCGCCTGATGAACGCGGGGCGGCTCAGGCCCGCCCAGGACGAACGGCGACCCGATCGCCGCACATAAACACAGCGGCGCCCGGCCACGAAGGCCGGGCGCCGCTGTAGTGAGAGCTCAGGCCAGGGCGAGCGCCTGCGTGGCCTCGTCCGACTCCCGGCGCGCGTTCATGATCAGCGCGGACGGGTCGGTGAGCACCATCTCCATCGCCTTCGAGATCAGGTTGGGGTCGAAGGTCGACGCGTGGAACGTGGCCTCGAGGTGCAGCACGCCGTTCATCTCGCTGGTCGTCAGGCAGACGCCCTCGGGGCTGTTCAGCGTCGGGACGCTCAGGTTGACCCGCCACTCCGGCCCGACCGACCACGGCAGGTCGCCGAGCAGGTCGTGCCGGCCCTGGTTGCTGAAGGTGAGCCGGGGCCGCGGCGGGATGGCCAGCTCCGACGGATACGGGTCGGGCATGCCGGGCGCGCCGTCCAGAGCGATCTTGCCCTCGCGCAGCACCATCATCGTGAGGATGCGACCGGTGGCCAGCTCGTTCTTGATCGTCGTGTTGATCGACGCCGGGTCCATCATGTTCTGCGGGGACAGGTAGGGCCCCATGCAGAAGTTGCTGTCGATCCGGACGTCCTTGTCGAGGAAGCGCCGGCCGTCGGCCAGGAACGTCGCGCCGCCGGTGTCGGGCTTGAGGCCCAGCTGGTGCAGCGCGGCGGTGAAGGCCGCGAACGTGATCGCCGACGTGGTGACGCCGGGGGAGTATTCGTCGCGCCACTTGCGCATCAGCTTGAGCGTGGATGCCGAGCGCGCCGACCGTACGGTCAGGTTGGGCTGCCACTTGCGCATGCGGGTCTCTTCGGGCTCCGGCGGGCGGGCGAAGCTGATGCCTTCCTTCCACCGGGCGGGCTTGGTGCCGAACTGCTTCCACCAGGCCTTGGGCAGCGCCATCCGGTTGCGCTCGAGCGGCGGGATCACCGCGGCGCGACCCTGGCTGGCCGCCAGCACCAGCTCGTGCACCAGCGAGTTGACCGGGCTGGCGTCGCCGTACGCGTGGGACACCTTGATCGCGATGTAGCCCGCGCCGACCAGGATGCGGATCGGGTGGATGCCGCGCGGCTCGGACTGCAGCTTGCGGGTCATCCCGTCCATGTCGAGCGACCAGTCGCCGGAGTCCTGCACGGCGCGATGCACGAACTGCGCGAACTCGGCGCCGTTCATGTGCTCCCAGCGGGCGCCGACGCGGTCGAGCTTCGACACGGCCCGGTGCTTCGGGTCGGCCGCGTGCAGACCGATCAAAGCCCGCCGTACGCCGTCGACCGTCACGCCGTACAGCGGGCCGACGGTGCGGATGTATTCGAGCGGCAGCCAGGCCCGCTCGTGCAGCGTCATGACCGTCGTGTTGGCGCTGTCCCCGCGGCGCTTGGAGGTGCCGAAGACGACCCGCAGCACGGTCGGGGCGACCAGCACGGTCTCGACGCCCATCACGATGGCGACCCACATCACCAGGTCGGTCAGGCCGCCGGTGGTGCCGCCGTACCAGGCGGCGCCCAGCTCGGCGAGACCCGCGAACAGCGAGAAGATGCCGGCGCCGCGCACCCTGTCCTGCACCCGGGAGATCGCCATGAAGAAGTGCAGGAAGACGAACGGGATGTAGGTCAGCGAGAGCAGCCGCAGCGCGTCGCTGGCCGTCTCGGCGTACTGCGCGCCGAAGACCGACATGATCGGGTTGGCCAGCAGGAAGACCAGCGCCGCGACCGGCACGCCGCCGCCGAGGCAGATCATCAGGCCGACGCGGACCTTGGAGGTCAGCGCGCGCTTGTCGCCACTGGCCACCGCGAACAGCGTGAGCGCCACGTTGCCGGGCACCATCGCCAGGAACGACAGCACCATGAAGGCGGTGTAGAACGACGCGTTGGCCTCGGCCGACAGCACCGCGGTGACGACCAGCGGCAGGGACGCGCGCGGCAGGTAGGTCGCCAGGTTGAGCAGGTTGTGGTCGAAGGTCGACTTGCCCCGGCCCTTGAGCAGCGAGAACCGCGGCCGCGCGGAGTCGATGATGCGGCGGCGGCGCAGCGCGACGCTGAGGATGGCGGTCGACAGCACGATGCCGGCCACCCACGTGAGCAGCAGGAGGTTGCCGTCGAGGGTGATCGGGGCCAGGGCGAGGCCGCCCAGCAGCACCAGCTTGATCACCGAGAACCAGGCGTTGCGCATCAGCTGGAGGGGGCCCTTGAGCAGGCCGACCAGCGCCTCGTCGAGCACCAGGGTGATCGAGTTGAGGGCGATGCCGATGACCAGCAGCACCGTCCCGAGGGTGCCGCCGAGCGCCTCCTGCAGGCCGGGGATCCACAGCTGGGCGACGACGACGTAGACGATGCCGCCGACCGTGGCCGCGCTGCCCGCCACCAGCAGACAGGTGGTGATCAGCTCCCACTTGGGGCCGCGCAGCTGCGACAGGTCGGAGATCAGCATGGTGCCCATGCCGAACATGCCGATGGTGCCGATCAGCGTCATCGCGGAGACCGCCGCCGAGGCCTGACCCACCGCCTCGGGCGACGCCGTGCGGGCGGCGACCCACCAGAAGGCGAACCCGAACAGCGAGGTGATCGCCGTGGTGGCGATCAGCGAACCCGCGTTCAGGAACAGGTCGACGTGCCCCTTGAGGGCGGTCAGGATGGCGCTGCGCCTCTTGGCCGGCTGAACCGAGCCCTGCGGTGCGGCGACCTGGGTCGCGGTCACAAAGCCTCCCCATGGAACGACGAGGAAACAGTAGTTACTCGCCGGTTTGGATGGCTACGGGAGAGTGGCCGAATCTTCGCGTACCGTCCGGTATGGACGATCAATGAAGCGGCGGATCCGGTTGGCCGTTCGGTCGATGTCCGGGGCCGGTGAGGTCCCAGATGAATCATCCGCCACTTTCGCAAAGATCGACTGTCACAGTGCGTGACGTGGATCATCACAACCAACCCGCTCGTTTGAACCGCCAGAAGAGGCCACTACAGACGAGAACAACTATCACAATCGTCACCGAGAACCCATAGCGGGAGTCGATGCCGGGCATATTCGTGAAGTTCATCCCATAAATCCCGGCGCCCACGGTCGGGACGGCGGCGATGGCGGCCCACGCGGCGATCATGCGCATGTCGTTGTTCTGCTCGAGTGTCACCTGGGTCAGCCGGGCCTGCAAGATCGAGTTAAGTAAGTCATCGAAACCGGCCACACGATCAACTGCCCTGGCCAGGCGCCCGCGGACATCGACGAGGTAGGGCCGCAGGCCGTCCGGCACGACGGTCAGGTCGAGCAGCCGGGCCAGCGGTTCCTGCAGCGGCAGCACCGCCCGCTTGAGCTCGACCATCTCCCGCTTGAGCTGATAGAAATGGGCGATATCGGCGGAGTGGCGGGTCGCGAAGGTCTCCTCCTCGAGCCGCTCCAGATCGTGCTCCACCTGCATGGACACGTCGAGATAGGCATCGACGAGCCGGTTGGCCACCGCGTAGGCGACGGCCCACGGCCCGGCCCGCAGCAGGTCGGGGCGCTTCTCGATCTCCTGCCGCACCGGCCACAGAGCGCCCGCCGCGCCGTGACGCACGGTGATGGCGAACCAGGAGCCGATCAGCAGCGTCACGTCGCCGGTGTCGATCACCTCGCTCGTCGCCGTCAGCTCCGCGTGCTCGACGTAGCGGGCCGTGCGCAACACCAGCCGGGTCACGTCGCCGTTCGTCTCGACCGCCGGCCGGTGCCCGCCCTCGACCGCCTGCTCGACCAGCAGCTCGTGCAGGCCGAAGACGCCGGCCACCGTGCGCATCGTGGCCAGGTCGGGCTCGTGCAGCCCGAGCCAGAGGAACTCGCCCCGATGCCGCTTCGCCTGTGCGAAGTGGACCGCGCCCGGTTTGCGAAGCCCGGCGCGATAGATGGCGCAGTCGACCACCGCGTCCGGATTGCGGCGACGCGGTGGCCGGTCGACGGCGGCCGGGCGGGGCGAGACGATCCGCGCCAGGAGCTTGAGCATCCGCCGAAACTAGCGGTCCTAGTCCGAGTTGCGCATCGCCCGTACGCCCGCCCACAACCCGAGCGCTGCCGTGGCGCCCGCGGCGATCACACCGGCCAGCGTGGCCGAGGTCCAGATGTCGCCGCCGAACAGCGCCCGCTCGGCATCCACGACGTAGCTCAGCGGGTTGCCCTTGGCCAGCGCCCGCAGCCAGCCGGGCCCGTTCTCGATCGGCAGCAACACCCCGGCCAGCAGCAGCAACGGGAAGATCAGGGTCTGTTGCACGGTCCAGAACAACCACTCCTGGTTCTTCGAGGCCAAGGCCAGCGTGTACGACAGGGCGCCGAGCCCGATGCAGAACGCGGCCAGAATGATCAGCCCCAGCAGCGCGCCGGCCAGGTTGAACCGGAACCCGAACGGCACGCAGACGGCCACGATCAGGGCGGCCTGCGCGAACATCGGCACGATCTCCTTGAGCGCGCGCCCGATCAGCAGGGCCGGCCGCCGCAGCGGCGTCACCAGCATCCGCTCGTGCGAGCCGGTCTGAATCTCGAAGAGCAGGTTCGAGCCGGTCATCGACGACGCGAACAGGCAGGACATGACGATGATGCCGGGCACGAACCACTGCAACGAGTCGTCCGGCAGCAGCGGGGTGAACAGCCCCAGGAAGACCAGCGGCTGCACCATCGCGAAGGTGATCGTGAACGGGTCGCGCAGCACCGGGCGCAGCTCGCGGCTGAAGACGGTGCGGGTGTCGGTGATCAGCGTGGTCATGGCTCAGACCTCCACGAGTTCGCGGGTCTCGGCGGTGCCGCCCTCGCGCAGGCTGCGACCGGTCAGCTTGAGAAAGACGTCGTCGAGCGTCGGCCGGGTCACCTCGACCTCGACCGCCGGGCTGCCACCGGCCCGCAGGTCGTCCAGCATTCCGGTCACCCGCCGCGGTGCCCCCTGAGTCGAGATCAAAAGCCGAGTTCCTTCCCGTACGGGATGAAGCCCGCTCAAAGTCGACGCGGCGCTCGCGGCATCCGCCTCGTGGCCGAACCCGAGCGTGATCAGATCGCCGACGTGCTCGGCCTTGAGCCGCTGGGGGCTGTCGTCGGCGATGATCCGCCCCCGGTCGACGACGATCACCCGCTCGGCCATCGAGTCCGCCTCGTCGAGGTAGTGGGTGGTCAAGACGATCGTCGTCTCGTGCCGGGCCCGCAGGTCGAGGATGTGCTCCTGCAGGTTGGCCCGGTTCTGCGGATCCAGCCCCGTCGACGGCTCGTCGAGAAACAGCAGGTCGGGCGCGTGGATCAGGCCCATCGCGATGTCCAGCCGGCGGCGCTGGCCCCCGGAGAGGCTCGAGACCTTCCGGTCGGCCACCTCGGCCAGGCCCAGCGACTCGATCAGGGTGGCCGCGCGCGCCCGGGCGTCCTTCACCCCCAGCCCGTACGCCCGGCCCTGGCTGATCAGCTCGTCCCGGCCCCGCTGGCTGTGGCCCGCGCCGTTGCCCTGCCCGATGTAGCCGATCCGCAGCCGTACCTCACGCTGCTGCCGCACCACGTCGAACCCGGCCACCCGGGCCGTCCCCGACGTCGGCGGTATCAGCGTCGTGAGCATGCGTAACGTCGTCGACTTGCCGGCGCCGTTCGGCCCGAGCAGCGCGACCAGCTCACCCGGGGCGACGGTGAGATCGATGCCGTCGACGGCCCGTACGTCCTTGAAGTGCTTGGTCAGCCCCTGTGTCTCAATCATGTCTTCAAGCTAGGGTCGTTTGCGGCCACTTTCTGACCTCAATGCGGCGGAGTCTGAAGTCATGGCGAACACGAGTGCCCGGATGCTGCGACTGCTCTCCCTGCTGCAGACCCACCGCTACTGGCCGGGCTCCGAGCTCGCGGGCCGGCTCGACGTCAGCCCGCGAACCCTGCGCCGCGACGTCGACCGGCTGCGCGACCTGGGCTATCCGGTCGACGCCAGCCGCGGCGTGGCCGGGGGCTACCAGCTGCAGGCGGGTGCGGCCGTGCCCCCGCTGCTGCTCGACGACGACGAGGCGGTCGCGATCGCGGTCGGCCTGCGCACGTCGGCGGTGGCGGGCTTCGAGGAGACCTCCGTACGGGCCCTGGCCAAGGTGATCCAGCTGCTGCCACCCCGGCTGCGCCGCCGCATCGACGCGCTGCGTGCGGTGACCGCGCCCGGCGCCTTCGGCGGCGGCCCGACCCTGGACGCGGCCGTGCTGACCACCCTCGCGATGGCCTGCCGGGGCGAGGAACGGCTGCGCTTCGAATACACGCCGCGCGAGGGCTCGTCGTCGACGCGCTACGTGGAACCGCACCACCTCGTGCCGATCGGCCGCCGCTGGTATCTGGTGGCGTGGGACCTCGACCGCGGCGACTGGCGCAGCTTCCGCGTCGACCGCATGGCCGCACCCGAACTGACCGGCGCCCGCTTCCGCCCCCGCGACATCCCCGGCGGCGACCCGGCGGCCTGGCTGCGCTCCCGCATGTCAAAAATCCCGGCCCGGTACGACGTCTCGGTGGTGCTGCAGACGCCGGCTGCTTCGCTGCGCGCCTTCGTCGGCCAATACGGCGCGGTGGACGAACTGACCGACACATCCTGCCGAATGCACATGAACACGGACGACCTCGGCTGGCCGGTCATGGTGCTGGGCGTGATGGGCGTGCCGTTCACCGTCGAGTCCCCGGCCGAACTACGCGACAGCATCCGAACCACAGCCGAAACCCTGCTCCGCGGCGCCACCACAGCCCCGGAAGCCGCCTAGCCCCGTCCGCGTCACGTCGCCCAGTCCAGCCCGGCCCCGCCGCGACACGCCCAGCCGCCGAGCATCTCTCCGCGTCGCCGCCACGCGCGCCCTGCCATCTCTGCCGTCGCGGGTGTCCGGCGCGACGACTTTGGACGGATCGGCGCCCCCGTGGCGCCGATCCGCATGAATGAAGCTATCGGTCCCCTCCGACACTTTTCCGAGCCGCATAAGCCGAGACCTATATAAGAGTTGACGGATATCTTGGTGGGCCGGGACGGCCGGAAAATGTCAGGGGGTCCGGGCAGAATCTGGCCCATGACGACGATCGGTGCGATCTTCCTGCCGAGCAACCCACCCGAGATCCTGCGCTCCGTCGCCCAGGCCGCCGATCAGGCCGGCCTGGAGGAGCTGTGGATCTGGGAGGACTGCTTTCTCAACGGCGGCCTCACCGCCATGACCGCCGCCCTCGCCTCGACGGAGCGACTGCGCGTCGGCGTCGGCATCATGCCGGTGCCGTTCCGCAACGTCGCCTCGCTGGCGATGGAGCTGGCCACGCTCGGGCGCATGTTCGGTGAGCGGGCGCTGCCCGGCATCGGCCACGGCGTTCAGGAGTGGATGGGCCAGGTCGGGGCCCGCCCGGCGTCGCCGCTGACCCTCCTGCGGGAGTATGCGACGGCCCTGCGCGCCCTGCTCTCCGGCGAGACGGTCACGGTCGACGGGCGCTACGTCAAGCTCGACAACGTCCGGCTCGACTGGCCGCCCGAGGTGCCGCCGGTGCTCTCGATCGCGGCCGGCGGCCCCAAGACGATCGCGCTGGCCGGCGAGGTGGGCGACGCCGTCGTGCTCTCCGGTGGCACCACCCCGGCCAAGGTCACCGAGGCGGCCAAGGCGGCCCCCGACGCGCAGATCGTCGTGTTCGTCCCGGCGCTCACCGGCCCGGGCGCGGCCGAGAAGCTGGCCCGCGACGCCGAGGTCTACAAAACCGACTATCCCGGCCTGTCCGGCTCACCGGCCGAGATCGCGGCGGGGGTGACCGAGTTCGCAGCGGCCGGCGCGAGCAAGGTGATCCTGCAGCCGGTGCCCGGCGAAGACCCCGCGGCTTACGCCCGCTGGGTCGCCGAGGAGGTCAAGCCCCTGGTCGGCTGAGCCCCGTCCGCATAGCGGCCGCGCCCATGGCTGCCCGACCGGCGCGAGCTGCACATGGTCCGCGGCGGCGGTCGCGCTGCTCGGCCGACGGGGCGTCCCACCCGCGCCACCCCGTCAACCCGCGTGCGGCTCGGGTGGTCGGGGCCGGGGTGCACGGGTGGGTATGACTCTGGTCGCGAAGGCGGGTTCGGCACGAAGAGTTTCGATAGCCTCGGCCGATGTGCCTCGGGTGAGTTCGGCCGGGGCGATGCGTAGTGGGAGCGGTTCGCGGGGGCGGGTCGCGGCGGAAAGGTGCGGCGGGATGCGGTACGTGGCGATCGGGGACAGTTTCACCGAGGGTGTGGGCGACGAGCAGCCCGACGGCTCGGTGCGCGGGTGGGCCGACCTCGTCGCCGCCGGGTTGGCTGCCGGGACGGGTGAGACGGTGCAGTATGCGAACCTGGCGATCCGGGGCCGGCTGCTCGGGCCGATCGTTCACGAGCAGCTCGAGGCGGCGCTGGCCCTGTCGCCGCGGCCCACGATGCTGACGCTGGCCGGTGGCGGCAACGACATGATGCGACCCGGTGGCGACATGCAACGGCTGGCCGGGCTGACCGAGCAGGCCGTCCGGCGCTGCACCGAGGCCGGCGTGCGCATGGTGTTGCTCAGCGGGGCCGACCCGTCCGACCGCCTGCCCATGGGCAACCGCATGCGCCGCCGCGGCGAGGAGCTCACCCAGTCGGCGATCGCGCTGGCCAAGCGGTACGACATCACGCTCGTCGACGCCTTCCACGACGCCGAGCTCCGCAAGCCCGGTTACTGGTCGGCCGACCGCCTGCATCTCAACACGGCCGGGCACACCCGGGTGGCCGGCCTGGTGCTCAACGCGCTGGGCTACGAGCGGGCCGCGCACGTGATCGATCCGGGCCCGGCCGAGGCGCGCCGGGTGCTGGCCGAGGCTCGCTACTACCGGGAGCACGTGCTGCCCTGGCTCACCCGCCGCATCCGGGGGCAGTCGTCCGGCGACTTCCGTACGGGCAAGTTTCTCGACTGGGCCGACGTCAGCCCGGCGTGAATCAGGGCAGCGCCCGGCGGCGGATGTGGTCGTTGTGCCACTCGCTGCCGACCAGGAAGCGCTTGGTGCCGACGATCTCGAAGCCGTTCTTGGCGTAGAACTTGGCCGCCCGTACGTTCTGCTGGTTGACGCCCAGCCAGCAGAACGCGGCGCCCGTCTCGCCCGCCGCGGCCAGGGTGTCGGTCATCAGCGCGGCGGCGGTGCCCGAGCCGTGCTGCTCCGGCGCCACGTAGCACTTGCTCAGCTCGACGCTGACCCGGTCGTCGATCACCGCGGCCACGTCCGGATCCTGGATCGGGCCGCTGACGAGCATCGAATAGCCCACCGGTACGCCGTCCCGCAGCACCAGCAGCAGGACGCGTCCCGGGTCGGCCAGATAGCCCTGGAAGCTCGCTACTGACAGGTGGGTCGCGACGAACGCGTCGATGTCCTCCTGCCGGGTGCCGGGCGGGCAGGCCAGGCCGAATGTCCGTCCGGCCAGATCGTGCAGCATTTCGGTGTCGGCATCTCCGGCGCGACGGGTCGTGATCGACATGGAAAGACAGTTTATTGTTCGTCATCGTGAGCGCTCCCACGATGAGACAACTCGGTGACGTCATTCCGCTGCCCGTGTCGGTCCGGCCCGACGCGACCGCCGACTTCCGGGTCACCGCCGGTGTGTCGGTGAGCGCCGCCCCCGCGGCCGCTGCCGTCGCCGACGAACTGGCCGGGCTGCTGCGCCGGGTCACCGGCTTCCCGGTGCCCCGCGACGAGGACGGCGCGATCCGGCTGCGGCTCGACGAGACCGTCGACGAGGCGAAGTCCCCGGAGTCGTACCGGCTCGACATCGCGGCCGACGGCGTGACCCTGAGCGCGCCCGCCGCGCAGGGCCTGTTCGCCGGCCTGCAGACGCTGCGCCAGCTGCTGCCCGAGACGGCTGTCCAGGTCGAGGTCGTGCTGCCCGGTGGGCGGATCGAGGACGAGCCGCGCTTCGCCTACCGCGGCACGATGCTCGACCTGGCCCGGCACTTCTACGGCCCGGCCGACATCCGGTCCTACATCGACACGATCGCCCAGTTCAAGATCAACCACCTGCACCTGCACCTCACCGACGACCAGGGCTGGCGGCTCGAGATCGAGGGTTGGCCGCGGCTCACCGAGGTCAGCGGGGGCGAGGGCACCGGGATCGACGGCCAGGGCCCGGGTTTCCTCACCGCTCGGGAGTATGCGGACCTGGTGGCGTACGGGGAAACGCGGTTCGTCACGATCGTGCCCGAGATCGACTTGCCCGGTCACGTCAACGCCGCTCAGGTCGCCTACCCCGAGCTGACCTGCGACGGCGAGCCCGTGCAGCCGCGCACCGACGCCGAGGTGGGCTATTCCTCGCTGTGCGCCGACAAGGAGGAGACGTACGCCTTCGTCGAGGACGTGATCCGGGTGGTGGCCGGCCTGACCTCCGGCCCGTTCCTGCACATCGGCGGCGACGAGGCGCTGAGCACGACGGCCGAGGACTACCGGACGTTCATGACGCGTGTATTGCCGCTGGCCGGAAAATACGGCAAGCGGGCGATCGGCTGGCACGAGATGGCCGCGGTCGAGCTGCCGCCCAGCGCGGTCCCGCAGTATTGGCGGATCGAGCCCGCCGACGACGGTGTCGCCCGGGCCGCCGAGAGCGGACATCAGGTGATCATGTCGCCGGCCGACCGCAGCTACCTCGACATGAAGTACGACGAGTCGAGCCCGCTCGGCCTGGACTGGGCGGGCCTGCTCGGGGTCGAGCGCTCGTACGAGTGGGACCCGGCCGACCGCCTGCCCGGCGTGGGCGAGGAGTCACTGCTCGGCGTCGAGGCCCCGCTGTGGTCCGAAACACTGCGCAGCCTGGCCGACGTGGAGTACATGGCGTTCCCGCGCCTGGCCGCGATCGCCGAGATCGGCTGGACGCCCCGGGCCGACCGTTCTTGGCCGTCGTTCCGCAGCCGGCTGGCCGAGTTCGGGCCCCGCTTCGCGGCGCAGGGCGTCAACTTCCACCGCTCCCCGGAGATCGACTGGAAGTAGCCCGGCTCGCGACCGTGCCCAAATCTCGCCGCCCCGAGATCGGCGCGGTACGCGATCACGCCTGGTCGCGCGGCCGGCTCATGGTTTCGCGATCACGCCGGGGTTGCGCGGCTGCGAGGTCGGCTCTTGGTTTCGCGATCACGCCGGGGGTTGCGCGGCTGCGAGGTCGGCTCTTGGTTTCGCGATCACGCCGGGGGTCGCACGGCCGCGAGGTCGGCTCATGGTTTGCGATCACGCCTGGATCCCGCAGCGGCGAGATCGACTCGGAAAATGTCCCGCAAATCACGGCCCGACGCCTGTGGATAAGTCGATTTGCCGGGTTTGCGGGGCGTATTTTCTTGGCCAGCCCCCTGTGGTGCGGTGGGGAGGGCCTATTGGGGGACGACGATCTCGATTCCGCTGCGGGGGCGGGCCGGCACGCGGCTCAGGTCGATGCCCGTGTTCTGCGGCGGCATGTAGTAGTCGAGCTTGGCCAGCCGTTGCGCCAGCGTCCCCAGCACCGCGACCGTGATCTTCTCGCCCGGGCAGCGGTGGCCCGCCCGTGGGTCGCCGCCGCCCTGCGGGATCAGCTCGAATTCCCCGACCGGCCGGTCGAGGAAGCGTTCCGGCCGGAACTCGTACGGCTCGGGCCAGACCCGCGGGTCGTGGTGCTGCCCATAGACGTCGAGCAGCACGAGCGTGCCCTTCGGGATCTCCGTACGCTGGAAGTGCAGGTCACGGCGGGCGCGACCACCCAGGAACGGCGCGAACGGATAGAACCGCCGCACCTCCTGCACGAAGGCCAGCGTGTAGTCCTCGTCGCCGGCCCGAAGGCGGGCCCGCGTCCCGGGCCAGCGGTCGAGCGCGTGTCCGGCGAACGCCACGAGCCATGCCACGGCCGTCGTCGGGCGGATGATGTTGATCAGTTCGACGGCCGCGCTGCGCGAGTCGAGCAGATAACCGTTCTCGAGGTGGTGGGCGATCCGCGACACCGGGTTGTCCGTGGGTTCCTGCCGGCGTGCGGTGTCGATGAGTTTGGCCAGCTGCCGCTCGCGACGCAGCCGCGCGATCCGGGCCCGCAGGTGACGGGGCCCCAGCGTCGCGAAGCCGTCGACCATGGCCACCAGGTCACCGGCCAGCCCATCATCATCCGGTACGCCGGTCCACCGCGCCGCCGCGTCGGCGAGCACCCGGGTCGTCTCGTCGAAGAGCGACACCGGGCCGCCGCCGCGCCAGCCGTCGGCCGCCTCGTCGAAGATCTTGCCGGCCAGCGAGGCCAGCGTGTCGACGCCGTCCTCGTGCATCAGCAGCTCGACGAACAGCGCCTTGCGGGTGCGGTGGGCCTCACCGTCGAGCGTGTGCACGCCCCGGCCGAACAGCGTGTCGACCACGGGGGCGGGCAGGGCTGTGTGCCGCTCGAGGTGTCCGCGGTCGTAGAAGAACCGGGCCGCGTCGGGGCCGCTGATCGCGACGGCGGGCTGCCCGCCGAACCGCATCGGCACGGGCCGGCCGTGGCTGCGGCGGCGAAGGTCGGGGAGCCAGGCATACCCCTTCGTCCCGAACGCCAGGGTCTGGTCGAGAAGCGCCATACAGTCCGTATCCCCCCGCGTGACTGCGCGAAACAGGCTCAAAAATCTTCCTTATTTTTCCCGCTGTCGGACTCCGCGTCTGCGGTTTCCGTCGGAGGGCCGTCCTACCCTTAGGCCCTGTCTCGCAGTTGGGGCGGGGCTGCGGCAGGGCCCAGATCCCGCCTGGCGGCGTCCCGGGAAAGCCAGGTTCCAACACCGGGAGCCAGGCTTCCCCGGGCCACCACCAGACGAAATCTGGACCCGGCCTCGCACCCACCCCAACTGCGAGACAGGACCTAGGCGCGCGTCGATGAAATGGGGGCAAGGTGCGACCAGGCTTGAGGTCCGCGGCGATGCTGGCCGGCTTCCTGGCGGTGGCCTGGGCGCAGGTCGCCGCCGTCCTGGTGGTCGTGCTGCTGGTGCTCGAGCCGCTGCCCGGCGAGTTGGCCCTGCAGGTCGCGGTGCCGCTGGTGATCGCCGTGGCCGGCCTGCTCTGGTGGGCGACCGTGCGCGCCCTGCGGCTGCGCCGCCCGCTCCCGGCCGGGGTGCCCGTGCTGCGCCAGCACGCGCCCGCCCTGTGGACGATGATCGACGACGCCGCCCTCGCCGCCGGGGTGAAGCCGCCCGCGGGCGTGACGATCGTGGCCGGTGCCACCGCCACCGTCGCGCAACGGCTGCGCCTGGGCGGTCTGGCCGGCGGTCCCCGCGAGCTCTATCTGGGCCTGCCGCTGCTGCAGGCGTGGGACGAGTCCCGCGTCCGGGCGGTGGTCGCCCACGAGCTGGCCCACGGCTCACCGGCGCTGGGGGGCCGGTTCGCCCCGATGGCCCGGCGCGGCCGGCTGGCCCTGGGCCGGATCGTCCCGCGCATCCCGCGCCGCAGCCCGGCCGGCCCGCTGCTCAGGGCGTGGGCCCGGTGGTACAGGGCGGTTGACACCCCGTTCAGCCACGCGCAGGAGCTGGCCGCCGACCGGGTCGCGGCCGGTTTCGCGGGTCCGCACGCCGCGGCCGCCGTGCTCCGCGACGGCCCCGCCCTCGAGGCGATGCAGCAGCTCTTCCACGCCGAATATCTCAGTCCCGGCTGGCAGACCGGTCTCGTGCCCGACGACGTCTTCGGCGGCTTCCTGCGGATGCTGGCCGCCCGCGGCGACGACATGACCGCGTTGCGGGGCCGTGAGCCCGAGCCGCCGGGGGAGTGGGATCCGCATCCGCCGTTGGCCGAGCGCCTGGCCGCGCTGGCCGAGATCACCCCCGAGGGGCCGGAGCAGCCCGGCCGGCCGGCCGGCGAGCTGGTGCCCGACCTGCCGGGCCTGGGCCGCGCGCTGCAGGCGGTCGCGTTCCCGGTCGGCGCCCGCGCCGTCGTCGGGTGGGACGAGTTCTTCGGCGTGGCCCGCATCGCCGAGATGGAGCGCGAGGCCGACGCGTCGCTGCGGGCGCTGTCCCGCGCCGCCGGCGCGCCGGTGACCGGGGCGGCCGACGTGCTCGACCTGGCCGCCGACGGCCGCCTGCGCAAGGTCGCCGAGACGGTCTTCGACGACCTGCCGGCCGACGAGGTGTCCGGGCGGATCACCGACCTGATCGCGCTCCTGCTGGCGCTGGCCGCCCTGCACAGCGGCGTGGCCCGCTGGCGGCACAGCTGGACGGGCACGGCCGAGCTGGTCGTGATCGACGGGTCCTATCTGGAGCTTCAGGAGCCCGCCGAGGCCGCCGGCGACCCGGCCACGGTCGGGGAGGTCCGGGCCTGGCTGACCTCGATCGGGGTCGACCTCACGGCGTCGGCGTCGACCGCGCGTCACCACTCGGCCCGCGTCCCGGTGCTCGGCGGTGTGGTCGGCGTGCAGGTCGACGGCGCCCGCACCGACCTGCTGGTGCTCGAGACCGGGCTGTTGCTCGTGCCCGCGCTGCCGCGCACCCGCCATCACGAGTCGAAGCGCCGGCTGACCCGGCTGGCCACCGACGGCGTCCTGCCCGACGGCTCCCCGGCCCCCGAGCCCGCTCCGGCCGCCACCGCCACCGCCACGGCGACATTGGAGAAGACCGACAACCGGTTCGTGCCGTTCGCCGACGTCGCCACGGCCTCGGCCACCCGCAACGGCCGCCGCTCGTGGGAGATCAACCTGCGCGACGGCGGCACCCTGACCGTGCGCTCCACTCTGGACTCCGAGGAGCTGCCCGGCGGCTGGGCCGCCCTCGACGACGCTGTGGCGTTCCTCACTCGCACCCGCTGAGCCCGCCCATCATCAAAGTGAACTGCTCGCGCCGGCGGTCCGTGCTACTTGGCGGGCGGGGTCGCATAGGCGACCAAA
Organism: Paractinoplanes lichenicola; assembly: GCF_016785085.1. Classification (GTDB taxonomy): domain Bacteria; phylum Actinomycetota; class Actinomycetes; order Mycobacteriales; family Micromonosporaceae; genus Actinoplanes; species Actinoplanes lichenicola. The sequence continues at coordinate 113,681 of NZ_JAENHO010000014.1, read as the reverse complement.
GAGTGAACGATTCGTCACGTGAGGTCACAATATCCATGTGGAACGTTCGCTTTACCGCTCCCGATAACGGGTAGAGAAAATCCCGAAGCCGGCGGGATGATCCCAATGAGGCGGGGAGGCCAGACATGGACCGGGGGCCATTGGCGCTGTTCGGCGCGATCGTCGCGGTCGGACTCGGCCCCGCGTTGTGGATGGGCGTCCAGCTCGGCGCGATCGACGGCGACAGCCCGGTCCGTCCGCCCGTGGTGCGTGAGCAGGGCACGACCGAGAAGACCGGCCAGGAGCTGCTGGGCGGCACCGGCGCGGGCGAGCAGACCGGCACGAGCCCGGCCACCGAGCCACGCGGCCACGTCATCCCGCTGACCACCTCACCCTCGGCCAAGCCGTCGCCCAGCGCCAGCTCCGAGCCGGCGCCGTCCACCACGTCGCCGGCGGCCGAGCCGACCACGACGACCAAGACGCCGAGTTACCCGCCGACCGAGTCCACGACGGAGCCGACGAGCGAGCCGTCCGAGACCGGTGAGACCACCGAGCCCCCGGTCGACGAGGAGACGAGCCCGCCCGCGACGCCCGGCGACGACGTCCCGGACGAGGACGGCACCTACGCGGGCTTCGCCGGCGAGCGTTCCGGCAAGTAGGTCGTGGCCAGCCCCCGGGCCGTCGCCTCGAAGCATTCGCGCAGCTCGGGCGGGTCGAGCACCTCGGCCTCGGCGCCCAGCTTGAGCAGCTCGATGTGCCCGTGCTTGATCGACTCGATCGGCACCCGGGTGACCAGCAGGCCCGAGTCGTCGGGCGGCCCGGCCTCGGCCCGCGCGACCCGCGACATCTCGGGCGGGAAGACGTACGCCATCCGGGTCAGCGCCGCGGCCGTCATCCGGACGGTGGCCGTCGCGGTGTAGACGCTCTGCTCGTAGCGCTCGGTCCACTCCCGCCAGAAGCCGGCCAGATCGAAGTCGGCGGGCCGCGACGCGGTCTCGTCCAGCAGCTCCGCCTCGAGGATGCTCGACACGCGATAGGCGGTGGTCCTGGCGCCGGCGGCGGCCACCAGATACCACCGTCCGGCCTTGAGCACGACGCCCAGCGGGTGCAGCGTCCGGGTGACCTCGCGCGGCGTCTTCCAGCGGCGGTAGCGGACCTCGAGCACGCGCCCGCTCCACACCGCGTCGGCCACGACCGACAGGTAGGGGGTCGGCTCGTCGCCGCGGAACCACCCGGGTGCGTCGAGATGAAACCTTTCCCGTACGCGGTCGGCCCGGTCGGCGAGCTCGCCCGGCAGCGACGCCCGCAGTTTGAGCTGCGCCGCCGCCAGCACCGACCCGAGGCCCAGTTCGGCGGCCGGACCGGGCATCCCGGCCAGGAACAGCGTGCCCGCCTCGTCCGAGGTCAGCCCGGTGAGCCGGGTCCGATAGCCGTCGAGCAGCTGATAGCCGCCGGCCGGGCCGCGGTCGGCATAGACCGGCACGCCCGCCGCCCCGAGCGACTCGACGTCGCGATAGACGGTGCGCACCGAGACCTCGAGCTCGTCGGCCAGGTCTTGCGCCGTCATCCGCCCACGGGTCTGCAACAGCAGCAGGAGCGAGAGCAGACGGTCGGCGCGCACACCTGAACGCTAACGCCGAAGGGGGAGCCGGCGGCTCCCCCTTCGGTTCACGGTCTGCTCAGAGAGCGGTCAGGCGGTTGATGATGTCCCGGTACGCGCGCAGCTCGACCCGCAGCTTCTCGGTGTCGTCGGCGTTGCCGCCCAGGCTGTCCCGCTGCGACTTGAGCGCGCTGGTCAGCTTGTCGACCGCCTCCTCGACCAGCTGGGCGGCCTCGGCGGTGGCCTCCTTGGGCTCGTCGACGAAGCGCAGCTGGATGTCGCGGAACCGCTCGGCGAACGAGTCGCCGTCCGGCAGCAGCCGCTCGCCGGTCTTGCCCGAAGCCGCCGGGCTGGAGGCCGCTGGGGCAGAGGCCGCCGGGGTGGTCGCCGGCACGGCCGCGGCCGCGGCGACCGGCGTGGCGGTGGGCTGGAACTCCTCGCCGTCGCGGTAGTCGTCCGCCTTGCCGTCGTCGAGCGGCAGGTCGGTGGCCGGGTCGACCGCCTTGGGGCTGTCGAAGGTGCCGTCGTCCTTGAGCGCCTTGTCCTCGTCGACCTTGTCCTCGTCGACCTTGGCGTCGTCGGTCTTCGCCGAGTCGGCCGTGCTGATCACCTGGGTGCTGTCGGAGTCGCCGGCGTGCGTGCCCCGGTAGTCGCCGTCCTCGACGACGGTCCCGTCCGGCCCGTACGTCGTGGCGGTCTTCGACGACTCGTCGAAGCCGTCGCGATCGGCCGGGGTGGAGGAGGCCGGGACGGCGTCGGTAGACGTGTCCCCGGAGGCGGAGGCGGAGGCGGAGGCGGGGGCGCTCTCGCCAGGGGCGTCGCTCCACGGCGACCCGGCGCGCTGCGGCGGCACGACCGCCGGATCCGTCGCCGCCCGGTCGCGGTCGTTGATCTCCTGGGTCTCGTTCTCTTTCTCGTTCGAGAAGAACTTCATCGCGGTGGCTCTCCTAGCGGCTGGTGTCGCGGGCGGGGGCGTCGGGCTCGCCGGCAGCCGTACGGGAGTCGGCGTCCGTGCGAGGAGCGGGAGCCGTGCGAGGAGCGGCGCCCGGGTCGTCCGAAGTGGACGTGGGAGTAGTAGTACCAGTCGGAGCCGGAGAGGTGGTGCCGATCGACGGCACCGGGTCGGTTCCGAGCAGGTCGGCGAAGAGCGCCCGATAGTGCACCAGCGCCTGCCGAAGGTCCTCGGTGGTGGTCTCGCCCGCGCTGTTGCGCCGGCTGATCTCGTGCGCCTTGCGGTAGTGCTCGAGCGTGCGCGCGTGCTCGACGGAGAGGTTGGCCAGCCGCTCGTCGTACTCGCCGGTCGGGTAGCCCCGCTCGGCGATCAACCGGGTGACCAGTTCGTCGGCCGCGGTGACGGCTTCCGACGGGTTGTCCACGAACTGGATCTGAACCTCTTCCCAGTTCGCCGCGTACGTGCTCTGCGCCTCGGGGGAGAGCGGCTTCAGCTCGAGCGAGGCGTGCCTCTTCTCGCGTTCGCGAAGCTCCTTCTCGCCCTCGGTGCGACTCCCGGAGTCGGCGACCACGCGGTCGTACTCCGGTCCGAAGGTGTTCTGCAGCTGCTTGCGCCGTACGACCTGGACGCCGTACACGACCGCGGCGATCACAACCAGGATGACGACGATCAGGATGATCGTGGCTGTGGTGGACATCGGGCCTCCTCTTTCCGCCCTCCGGTATTCCCACCCACCGGGTCCCGTCAATCCCCTCCCGCGGATCCGGTTTCGCTGATCCCGAGTCCGGCCGGGCGGGCGATCCTGAGTTCCGCTCGGTAACCGCCTGGTCACAGTGTCATAAGCACGACCGGCCGATGCATGCCAATCTCACCGGTTAAAAAGGACTTAAGCGAGTTTTTAGGTACGCCGCCGTGGTGGCTCGCTCCGAAGTCTTTACGTATTCTCCCGAGGGCGTACGCAGATGAGCGGAGCCTGATGAAGAAGCGTTACTGGTCGATCCGTTCGAAGATCATCGTGTTGGCGGCCGTCCCGTTGACGGCCCTGCTGGCGCTGTGGCTCTTCGCGACGGCGCTCACCGCCGGACCGGCGTTCAACCTGCTGTCCGCCCGCACGGTGCTGGACAACGTCGGCAACCCCGGCATCGAGCTGGTCGGCCAGCTGCAGCGTGAGCGGCTGTTCAGCGTGGAATACCTCGCCGCCACCGGCCCGGTCTCGCAGTCCCTGCTCGATCAGCGCAGCGCCACCGACAAGCAGATCGCCGAGTTCCGCCGGCTCGCCGAGGGCGACGACGCGCGGGACGCCACGAGCGGCCCGCTGCGCGACCGGATCGACGCGTTCCTGGTCCAGCTGGAGAGCCTGACCGGCAACCGGGTCCACATCGACAAGCGGTCGATGGACGAGCTCGGCGCGCAAAACCTGTTCAACAGCGTGATCACCGCCGGCTTCCAGACGTTCGCGGCCACCGCCACCTTCAACGACCAGCAGATCGACGGCGAGCTGCGCGCGCTGACCACCGTCGGCCAGGGCCAGGAATATCTGAGCCGGGTCGACGCGCTGGTCGGCGGGGCCACGGCGGCCGGCCGGTTCACACCCGAGCTGCGCGGCCAGCTCATCCAGGACGTCGGCACCGCCCGCTTCCTGCTCGCCCGCGGCGTCGAGGACATGGCCGAGAGCGACCGCGCGGCGTACAACGACCTCAGCGGCGGCACCGCGTTCGACCGCCTCGACAGCCTGCTCGACCAGCTCGTGCAGCAGAGCCGCGACGGCGCGGCCACCCCGGTGAGCAGCGCCGAGTTCCGCCCGTCGTACGTGGCGGTCGCGCAGGAGCTGCGCGGGTTCGAGGTCGCGGCCACCGACGCCCTCACCGATCGGGCCCGCCCGGTCGCCGAGCGGGTGCTGCTGCGGCTGGGCCTGGCCGGCATCCTGGGGCTCGGCGCGCTGGCCTTCTCGCTCTACCTCTCCGTACGGGTCGGCCGCTCGATCGTCGGCCGCCTGCGCCGGCTGCACGGCGAGGCCCGCGAGATGGCCGCCGAGCGGCTGCCCACCGTGGTCCGCCGGCTGCAGCGCGGCGAGCAGGTCGATGTCGATGTCGAGACGCCGCCGCTGGAGTACGGCCGCGACGAGATCGGCCAGCTCGGCCACGCCTTCAACGACGTGCAGCGCACGGCCCTGCAGTCCGCGGTCGAGGAGGCGAACGTCCGGCGCGGCCTCAACGAGGTGTTCCTCAACATCGCCCGGCGCAGCCAGACCCTGCTGCACCGCCAGCTCGCGCTGCTCGACCGCATGGAGCGCCGCGAGACCGAGCCGCAGGAGCTGGAGGATCTCTACCGCGTCGACCACCTGGCCACCCGCATGCGGCGCCACGCGGAGGACCTGGTCATCCTGGCCGGCGCCGCCCCCGGCCGCGGCTGGCGCAACCCGGTCCCGGTGATCGACGTCGTGCGCGGCGCGATCAGCGAGGTCGAGGACTACAAGCGCATCGACATCCGCTCGGTCGAGTCCTCCTCGGTGCTGGGCCGCGCGGTCGGTGACGTCATCCACCTGCTCGCCGAGCTGCTCGAGAACGCCGCCTCGTTCTCCCCGCCGCACACCCGGGTCCAGGTCTCCGGCCAGGTGCTGCCCAACGGCTACGGCATCGAGATCGAGGACCGCGGCCTCGGCATGACCCCGGAGGCGATCGACGAGGCGAACCGCCGGCTGGCCGAGCCGCCCGAGTTCGATCCGGCCGACAGCGCCCGCCTGGGCCTGTTCGTGGTGGCCCAGCTGGCCCATCGGCACGGCATCCGGGTCTCGCTGCGGGCCTCCGCGTTCGCCGGGGTGACCGCGATGGTGCTGGTGCCGGCCGACCTGATCGTCGGGGCCGGGCCGGTCGCCGCGCTGCCCGAGGGCGGGTCCACCGGGGAGCGTCCGCTGGTCGGCTCGGGCCGCGGCGACCCGTCCCGCTCGCTGGCCGCGCTGCAGTGGCAGGGCGGCGAGCAGCTGCAGCAGGTCACCGCGTCGGGTCATCCGATCATCGACGGCACCGCGCTGCCCACCCCCGAGACCCACCAGCCCGTACGCGGGATGGTCACCGGCGGTCAGCACCGCGCCCCCGCGTTCCCGGGCGGCCCGGCCCCCAGCTCGGTGGCCGACGGGCTGAGCGAGGAGGGCCTGGTGCAGCGACGCCGGGTCCGTCGCCCGGCCGAACCGAGCGTGGATCCGGAGGCGACCGTGCCGGTGGCCGACCTGGGCCCGGTGCGGGCGGAGCTCGAGGCCCTGAACGCCGCGCCCGACCTGCCGCAACGGGCCCGCATCCCGGCGCCGCGCTCGGTGCCACGAAACTCGGCGCCGGCCGGGGCTCCGATGCCCCCGCCCCCGCCCCCACCGGCCCGGGGCGAGACCACGGAGGACGGTCTGCCCCGCCGGGTCCGTCAGGCCAACCTGGTGCCGCAGCTGCGCCGCCCGGCCGGTGAGGCCCCGGCCGAGCCCGAGCCCCAGCTGCGCTCGCCGGAGCAGGTGCGCAGCATCATGAGCGCGCTGCAGCTCGGCACCACCCGCGGCCGCATTGACGCCGATCGTTACCTTGAGTCGGGTGGCAGGTTCACTCCGAGTAACGACCCTGCCGCGCCCGGCGAGGGGGTCGGTGGTGGTGAACGTCATACACGTGCCAATTCCGCACATGAAGATCGGTCTAATGCGGATGACACGGGCATTGGCGGTCCCGCGAGCGCCGGATCCTTTGCGGATGCGGCTACCGTCAGTTTCCCGGCGATCGTGAACCTCACGCTCGCCCGGGACGAAAACGCGGCGCGGCAAGACACAGCAGCACGGCAAGACACAGCAACGCGGGACGAGGCACACGGGGATGCGGCCAATGGCGGGCCATCAACCGGGGGCGAAGACGTGACCAGGCCGGAAAAGGACGCATAAGTGACACAGACGACGAACCAGCGCGCGCATCTCACCTGGCTCCTCGACGATCTGGTGGAGCGGGTGCCCACGGCGCAGCAGGCGGTCGTGCTGTCCGCCGACGGTCTGCTCATGGGAGCGTCGGCCGGGCTGGCCCGCGAGGACGCCGAGCACCTGTCGGCCATGGCGGCCGGCTTCCAGAGCCTGGCCAAGGGCGCGAGCCGGCATTTCCGGGCCGGTCCGGTCCGCCAGACCGTGGTCGAGATGGAGGACGCGTTCCTCTTCGTCACGGCGGCCGGCCAGGGGGCGTGCCTGACCGTGCTGGCCTCGGCCGACGCCGACCTCGGCCTGATCGCGTACGAGATGGCCATGCTCGTCACCCGGGTGGGCCAGAACATGAGCGCACCCGGGCGGTCAGCCGCGATGCCCGATGCCGGCTGACCCGCCGCGGGCGGCGCACGACTGGCTCGACCACGACGCCGGCCCGGTCGTCCGCCCGTATGCGATGACCCAGGGCCGGGTGGCCCCCGAGGGCGGCGAGTTCGACTTGGTCGCGTTCGTGGTCGCCACCGCCGGCGAGGATCCGGGAGGCGCCGCGCTGCAGCCGGAGCACCACGCGATCGTCGCCGCCTCGTGGGAGCCGATCTCGGTCGTCGAGCTGGCCTCGGCCCTCGACTTGTCGATCGGAGTCGTCCGGGTCTTGCTCGGTGATCTACGCTCGGCGGGACTCATCTCGCTGTACGAACCCCCGGCGGCGTCCCAGCCGCACGATGTCGACGTACTCAAGGCGGTTGTCAATGGACTCCGTGCGCTCTGACCGCAACGGCGCATCGTCGCGCATCCCGGTCGCGCTCAAGATCCTGATTGCCGGTGGCTTCGGCGCCGGGAAGACCACAATGGTCGGCTCGGTCAGCGAGATCCGCCCGCTGCAGACCGAAGAGGTGCTCACCGGGGCCGAGGGCGCCGACGACACCGGCGGCGTGGAGGGCAAGACCACCACGACCGTGACGATGGACTTCGGCCGCATCACCATCACCGAGGATCTGCAGCTCTATCTGTTCGGCACCCCCGGGCAGGACAGGTTCTGGTTCCTCTGGGACGAGCTGTCGCAGGGCGCGCTGGGCGCCGTGGTGCTGGCCGACACGCGCCGGCTGGCCGACTGCTTCCCCTCGATCGACTATTTCGAGCAGCGCGGCACCCCTTTCGTCGTCGCGGTCAACTGCTTCGAGTCCGAGCAGCGCTTCGGCTCCGAGGCCGTGGGCCGGGCGCTCGACCTCGACCCCGACGTGCCGGTCGTGCTGTTCGACGCCCGCGAGCCCACCGGCGCCCGCAACGTCCTGATCGAGCTGGTCGAATACGTCGCCCGCAGGCAGCTAGCGACCGCCGCCTCGCGCTGACCGCTGTGCCACGGCGGCCAGCGCGGCCACGCCGGCCTGGTGCGTGGCGATGATCGCGCCGTGGATCGCGGCCAGCAGCGCGGTCCCGAACCAGATCGAGATGCCGGCCGCCTCGGCCCCGCTGACGGCGTCGCCGTCGTCGAGCGGCGACGGGTCGACGGCCATGAAGACGAACGCGATCACCAGCAGGCCGGCATACACCCCGGCCGCCGCGAAGAGCCGCCGGGCGTGGTGGTGCACCGCGGCGTACACGAAGTAGATCCACGCGCCGGTGGCGAAGGTGACCAGCGGCGTCAGGACGGCGAAGAGCACTTCGACGTACGGGATCCGCAGTCGCACCGGCGGCCCGTCGTCGACCACATAGGCCGGCGCGGGGGCGGCCGGCATAAGAGGCGCCTGGTCGCCCCGCAGCACGCGCCGGTGCGTCTCCTGCAGCAGCTCACCCGGCTCCGTGCCGAACTGCTCGACCAGGTAGTCGCGGGCGCTGCGGAAGGCGGCCAGGGCCTCGGCCTGCCGCCCGCTGCGGGACAGCGCGATCATCAGATGCGCCCGCAGCCCCTCGCGCAGCGGGAACTGCTCGACCAGCCGGGCCAGCTCGGGCACCAGCGCGGCGTCGCGCCCCCGGCCGAGCTCGAGCTCGGCCCAGCGCTCCCACGCGGTCGCGTGCCCCTCGGCCAGGCGGGCCCGCGCCGAGTCGAAGAACGGCCCGGTGAGCCCGGCCAGGGCCTCACCACGCCACAACCCCAGACCGGCGCGCACGAGCTCGGCCGTCGGGGCCCGGGTGGCCGCCTCGGTGAATTCGTGGGCGTCCACGGTGTGCCCGTCGAGGCGGAGCACGTAGCCGGCCGGGGTGAGCGCCACGAGCTCACCCGGCGTGCGCGGCGCGCGGTCGGGATCGAGCACGCGCCGCAGCCCGGCGATGTGCTTCTGCACGACGTTCGCCCCGTTCTCGGGCGGCTCGTCGCCCCAGACCGCGTCGACGATCTGGTGGGTCGGCACCGCCCGGCCGGCGTTGACCAGCAGCACGGCGAGCACGGCGCGTTGCTTGGCCGGGCCGAGGTCGACCGGCACCCCGTCGCGCAGCACCCGCAGCTCGCCGAGCATCTCGAACCGCACGCAAACTCCCCCCGATGCGCTGGCCTGCGCAAACAGCGAAACGGAAGCGCGACGGCAGCGGCAGCAGCATAGCCGCAGGGCGATGGCAGCGACGCCCGGCAGCGTCGTCGCCATGAAGCGCCTCGCTGGAATCACCGTCCTTGTTGTCCTTACCACCACCGCCGGTTGCGGCCTGGTCGGCCGAGCGGCCGGCCCCGCCGGGACCACCGCGCCGCCGGCCACACCGCGCGAACAACTCCTCCAGGCCGTGCCGGACGAGAAGACGCCCGCCTTCGCCTTCGACGTCAAGGGCGGCGTCACGCCGATCTCCGGTGTGCTCGACGCCCCGCGCGAGACCTTCCGGGTGCAGGTCGTGCACACCGAGCCGGACGCCGGCTTCTCCATGACCATGTATGCGCTGACCGTCCGGGAGAAGGCCTGGATGAAGATCTTGTTCAAGCCGGCGAAGGTGCCGGGCCTGCCGGAGGTGCCCCGCAAGTGGCTGGTCGTCGACCCGGCAAAGGTCAAGGACCCGGAGGTCGCGCCGTCCGGCTACGACGGTGACACCGATCCCGGCTATGCCGCGTCGGTGCTGCGGGCCGCGGCCGCCGTGGCCCGGGCCGGCGACGGCCACTACACCGGCACCACCGACCTCACCGCCTCGACCGAGGCCGAGATCGTGACCGACGCGCGGTTGAAGGCGCTCGGCCCGAAGGCCAAGACGGTGCCGTTCGAGGCCGACGTCGACGGCGACGGGCGCCTGACCTCGCTGCTCGTCAAGATCCCGGCGGCCGGGAAGGCGAAGGCCGAGACCTATCACGTCCGCTACACCGGCTTCGGCGCGACGAAGACGCCGGTCGCCCCGACGGCGGCCGAGCAGATGAAGGCCACCCCGGTCGTCTACGACCTGCTGAACAGCTGAGGGGCGGCGGGGGCCGGGGCGCGGGACCGACGGGGGTCCGCGCCCCGGCCGCCGGGTGTGATGAGATCAGCCCCATGGGCGCGAGTGATGAGCACGTCTTCGTCGGTGGCTACACGGCGGACAAGGGTGGTGACGGCGAGGGCATCGTCCGGCTGCGGCGCGATCCCGCGACCGGCGAGCTGACCGGGCCGGCCGTCGTGACCCGCACGCCGAGCCCGTCGTTCCTGACCCAGCACCCGGCGCTGCCGGTCCTCTACGCCGTGAACGAGCTCGACCCCGGCGGCACGGTCAGCGCCTTCACGGTCGATGCCACCGGTGACCTCACGCCGCTGGCGAGCCGCCCCACCGGCGGCAGCGACCCGGCCCACCTCGCGGTCACCGCCGACGGCCGGCACCTGCTGGTGGCCAACTACGGCACCGGCTCGGTCGCCGTCTTCCCGCTCGACGCCGACGGCGCCCCGGGCGAGCGCACCGACCTGCTCACGCTCACCGGCAGCGGCCCGGTCGCCGACCGCCAGGCCGGCCCGCACGCGCACATGGTGTTCCCGGTGCGCGACGAGGTGCTGATCGCCGACCTCGGCTCCGACAAGGTGTGGCGGGCCCGGCTCGATCCGGTTTCGGGCCGGCTGACGCTGCACGGGGCCGCGGTCTCGGCCCAGCCCGGCACCGGCCCGCGGCACGTCCGCTTCTCGCCCGACGGCGCACTGTTCGTGGTGGGCGAGCTCTCCGGCGACCTGACCTGGTGGAGCCCCGGAGCCGAGGGCTCGCTCGACCTGGCCGGTCAGGCCGCGTCCACCACGGCCGAGGGGGAGAACTACCCGTCCGAGATCGTGGTGCGCCCCGAGGGCCGTTTCGTCTACGTCGCCAACCGCGGGGCGAACACGGTGGCGACCTTCGCGTGGGACGGCGAGGCGGCGACGCTCGTGGCCGAGACGCCTGCCGGGGGTGACTGGCCAAGGCACATGATCCTGGTCGGGGATCACCTCTACGTAACCAATCAGCGATCACAGAGCGTGACGATCTTCCGGATCGATCCCGAGACCGGCGTGCCCGCGGCGCCGGGTGACTCCGTGTCCGCCGCCAGCCCGACATGCGTCCTGCGCTGGAATGCCGTCGGCGGCAGGTAACGTACAGAGCGGGATAGATGGTGATCATCGTTGAGCCGGGGACAAATCCGGCACAGGCCGCCACTGATCGAGATGACGTCACCACGCGCAGTGACGCATGATGCCAAGAATTCCAATCCGAGTAACTTTCGCCCGAACGTATATGGCATTCGGGTACGCAGATGCGCACTATGGAGCGCGTGTCAGGCCGCCATCGTAGAAACTTCAATCTAAGAGGAGCGGGCATCGTCGGAGCTGCGATGGCGATAGTCGTCGTAGTGGCGGGGTCCTACTTCGGATACCAGCAGCTTTCCGACGACGGGTGCTCCGGTTCGATCCGGTTGACCGTCGCCGCGACTCCCGAGATCGCCCCCGCGATCGACCAGGTCGCGCAACGCTGGGTGCAGGACGGCGCGAACGTCGACGGCACGTGTGTCGCCGTCGCTGTCGACGACGTCAACTCCATGACCATGGCCGCGGCCGTGGCCGGCGAGCACAAGGTGCAGCTGGCCGGTGTCGGCACCGCGGCCCAGGCGGTCAAGGTGCCCGACCTCTGGATCCCCGACTCCTCCACCTGGATCCTGCGGCTCAAGTCCGAGGCGCCCGGCTTCGTGCCCTCCGACGGCAAGCCGATCGCGCAGAGCCCGGTCGTCGTGGCCATGCCCGAGCCGGTCGCCAAGACCATCGGCTGGCCGAACAACAAGCTCGGCTGGGCCCAGCTGCTCCAGCAGATGCTGACCAACACCCGCCTGAACACCGGCATCGCCAACCCGCAGCGCGACGCGGCCGGTCTGTCCGGCCTGCTCGCGCTGGGCCAGGCGGCCGGCGCCGGCGACACCGGCCAGCAGGTCAAGGTCAAGGCCCTGTCCGCGCTCGCGACCAACGCGTCCAACCTGCGCGACGAGCTGATCGAGACCTTCCCCCGCTCGGCCGACCCGTCGGACATCGGCGGTGGCCTCAGCGCGGCGCCGATCTCCGAGCAGAACGTGGTGGCCTACAACGCCGCCAAGCCGCCGGTGCCGCTGGTCGGGCTCTACCTCGAGCCGAGCCCGATGCCGCTCGACTACCCGTTCGCCGTCATGCCCGAGACCGACCTGCCCAAGCAGCAGGCCGCCGCGGGTCTGCGGGCGCAGCTGTCCAGCGGCACGTTCAAGAACGCCCTCGGCGCGGCCGGCCTGCGCGCGCCGGACGGCTCGTTCGGCTCCGGCTTCGCCCGCCCGCTGGGCGCGCCCGACGCGTCCCCGCCCGCCAGCAACTCGGTCGGCGGCAACGGTGAGAACGGCGGCACGGCCGCGGCCGGCCTCGACGCCAGCGCGCTGAGCCAGGTGATCGGCAGCTGGACCGCCATCACGCAGCCGGGCCGGGTGCTCGCGGTCTTCGACGTCTCCGGCTCGATGAACACCAAGGTGCCGACGGCCAACAACCAGACCCGCGCCGCGGTGACCCGCAAGGCGGCGGCCGCCGGTCTCAACATGTTCAGCAACAAGTGGGCTGTCGGCGTGTGGCTGTTCTCGACCGAGTTGGTCGGCTCGAGACCCTGGAAGGAGATCGTGCCGATCACCCCGCTCGCGTCGGGCCGGCCTCAGCTCCAGGATTCGATCAGCCAGATCGTGCCGAAGCAGAACGGTGACACCGGCCTCTACGACACGGTGCTGGCCGGCTACAAAGAGGTCAAGAAGACGTGGGAGCCCGGCAAGGTCAACTCCCTCATCCTCTTCACCGACGGCAAGGACGAGGGCAGCAAGATCAAGCTCGAGCAGCTGAAGGCGGAGCTCAAGCGGCTCAACGACCCGAAGGAGCCCGTGCGTCTGGTCATCATCGGCATCGGTGACCAGGTCGACCAGGACGAGCTTCAGGAAGTCGTGAAGGAGACCCCCGCCGGTGGTGTCTTCGTCACCAAGGACCCGGCCAAGATGAGCCAGATCTTCGTCGAGGCCATCGGCCGCCGCACCGGCGCGTCCGGCAGCTAGTCCGCGCTTTCCCCGATCGGGGCCGTCACCGCGAGGTGGCGGCCCCGTTCAGGTTCGCGGGCCGTTCCAGTCCAGGCAGACGGCGACCGCGTCGTCCTCGAGCTCGGCGTCGCCCACGAACACCCGCAGATCACCCAGCAGCGAGCGCACGGCCTGCAAGGGCACCAGCGGCCCGGTACGCCGCACGAATCGCGCCAGCGCGGCGTCGCCGTACCGTCCGGTCGCCGCCACCGCCTCGTAGACCCCGTCGCTCACCAGCATCAGCCGGTCGCCGGGCTCGAGCCGGAAGCGCTGCACCTGATAGTCCGTCTCGTCGAACATGCCGAGCGGGAACTCCTGCTCCAGCGTCTGCTCGCGCACCTCGCCGTCGCGCAGCAGCAACAGCCGGGGCGAGCCCGCGTCGACCGCCTGCACCTCGCCGGTGACCAGATCGAGCTCGAGCAGCAGGGCCGACACGTGGGCCACCCCCCGGTGCTCGGCGAAGATCGCCTGGTCGGCCAGCGCGGCCTGGTCCGCCAGCGGAATCCCGGCCCGGCGGGCGTTGCGCAGGGCGTAGGTGGCGAGCGCGGTCAGCAGCGAGGCCGACACGCCGTCGCCCATGCCGTTGAGCACGCTGAGCGACAGCCGGCCGTCCTCGTCGGACCAGTCGAAGCTGTCCCCCCGTACGTCGTAGGACGGCTCGAGCTGCCCGGCCAGGCCGAACGCCGGGCGCATGCGGCTGCGCCCGGGCAGCAGCTCCCACTGCATCTCGGCGGCCAGCGTGAGCCGCCGGGTGCGCGCGATCGCCTGATAGCGGTCGGTGCCGGACCCGGCCGACTGCAGCTCGTGGGCCAGCGCGACCCCGATCTCGGCCAGCTCCGCCACCGCCGAGTCGTCATCCGGGGCCGGCGAGCAGGCCAGCACTCCGATCCGCTCGCCGCGCCCGGAGACCGGCACGAAGATCACATCGTTTTCCGGCACCGGGGCCTGGTGGTCGAAGCAGCGCCAGGCCGGGTCGCCCGGACGGGTCCGGCTGTCGTCGCCGAAGACCGGCACGAGGGCGGCCAGACGGTAATCCACCAGGTACAACTCGGTGCGGGAGGCCCCGTACTCCTTGGCCAGTCCCTCGGCCAGGCGGTCCGGAACGATGTCTGCGGCCGCGTCGGTGAGAATCCGCCGAACCGTCAGTAGCCTGTCGATCAATGACGACCTCCTCGAACAGACACGGACGTACGAGTAGTCTCTGCTGCACCATGGCCGTTTACCATGGGTCGGACGGGCCTGACCCCATGCACGCCGCGGCGATCGACGACGCCGCGAAAGCCTTGCTGCTCGCGTGGGACGTGGCCCGCGAACAGGTCACGCCGCGGATGTCCTCGGTCCAGCTGAACGCGCTGCTCGCCGTCGAGCGCTCCGAGGGCCTCAATCTCGGCGGTCTGGCGGCCGAGCTGGGCATGCTGCTCTCCTCGGCCAGCCGCCTGTGCGACCGCCTGGTGGCCTCGGGCATGGTCGAGCGGGTGCCGGGCCGGGCGGACAGGCGCGAGATCGCCCTCTATCTCACTCCGGCGTCGCGCACCCTGCTGGCCGAGCTGCGCCGCATCCGGCGTCGCGCGCTCACGGGCGTCCTGGAAAAGATGTCTTCCGGCGGTCGGGCGGCGCTGCTGCGGGGGCTCACCGAGTTCGCCGCGGCGGCGGAGGAGGGCAACGGCTCCGCCTCGGCTCAGACGGCCTGAGCGCGCGCCAGCCATCCCGCCGGGTCCTCCTGCACGTCGCGGATGACCGCGTCGGCCGCGCCGAGCATGGCCGCGTCGGCGCCCAGGGCGGCCGGGCGCACGGTCACCGGGGCGAGCCCGGCGGTCAGCACCCGGCGGCGTAACTCGGCCTCGATGCCCTCGCTCAGCCGGGCGAACTCCGGCGCGTAGCCACCACCGAGCACGATTACCCCAAGATCGAGCAGATTCACCACGGCCGACAGCGCGATCCCGAGCGCGGCCGCGGCCAGGTCGGGATCGGCTGCCACGGCCTCCTGACCCGCGTACTGCTCGAGGCAGCCGTTCGCCCCGCAGCGGCAGGGCCGCCCGTCGGGATAGACCGTGACGTGCCCGATCTCGCCGCTCCAGCCGCGGCCGCCGCGATAGAGCACGCCGTCGAGCACGATGCCGGCGCCGATGCCGATCTCGCCGGAGACGTAGACGAAGCTGGGCTCCGTGCCGTCGGCCCGCAGCTCGCCCAGCGCGGCCAGGTTGGCCTCGTTGTCGACGGTGATCGGCAGCCCGGCCAGCTCGGGCACGCGGACGTCCTGCCAGCCCAGGTTGGGCGCGACCCGCACGAGACCGCCCGGCGCGACCAGGCCCGGCACGGCGAGCGCGGCGCCGGCCAGGGTGAGCCCGTCGGCCTCGGCCGCCGAACGGGCCCGCACGGCGAGCACGTCCAGCTCGGCCAGGGCCGCCGCGGGGGAGAGCAGCCGCTGGTCACCGCGGGCGACGAAGCGGTGCCGCACGACTCCGGTCAGATCGACCACGCAGGCGGCCTGATAGTCGACGTTGATCTCGAGGCCGAGCCCGGCCGGGCCCTCGGAGGAGAGCGCCAGGCCGGCGGCGGGGCGGCCGGCCCCCGTACGGGGGGCGGGGTCGTGCTCGGTGAGCAAACCACCCGCGATCAGGTCGTCGACGAGCGCGGAGACGGTGGCCCGGGTGAGCCCGGTCGAGCCCGCGATGGCCGCCCGGGATGGCCGGTTCGCGCTGTTTGCCACTGTCTGCAACACGAGCGCGAGATTGTGGGCACGCACGCTCGATTGCCGGACGGGGGCCCGGGAAGCATTGAGGATGCGGCCGTTCATGGCCTTGACAATGCCACAGGCCGCCCAAATAATTCAACCAATAAACAAATCCCAGATGTTGCGTGGAGGTAACCGTGTCGGTCCAACCCACCCGTGAAGACAAGTTCTCCTTCGGCCTGTGGACCATCGGTTGGCAGGCTCAGGACGCCTTCGGCTCGGCCACCCGCCCGGCGCTCGACCCGGTCGAGGCGGTGCACAAGCTGGCCGAGCTCGGCGCGTACGGCCTGACGTTCCACGACGACGACCTGGTGCCGTTCGGCTCCGACGCCCAGACCCGCGACGGCATCGTCGCCGGCTTCAAGAAGGCGCTCGACGAGACCGGCATCGTCGTCCCGATGGTCACCACCAACACCTTCAGCCACCCGGTGTTCAAGGACGGCGCGTTCACCAGCAACGACCGCTCGGTCCGGCGGTACGCGCTGCGCAAGGTCCTGCGCCAGGTCGACTTCGCCGCCGAGCTGGGCGCCGAGACGTTCGTGCTCTGGGGCGGCCGCGAGGGCGCCGAGTACGACGCGGCCAAGGACATCAACGCCGCCCTCGACCGCTACCGCGAGGGCCTCAACCTCGTCGCGCAGTACTCCGAGGACAAGGGCTACGGCCTGCGCTTCGCCATCGAGCCCAAGCCCAACGAGCCCCGCGGCGACATCCTGCTGCCGACCCTCGGCCACGCGATCGCGTTCACCTACGAGCTCGAGCGCCCCGAGCTGTTCGGCATCAACCCCGAGGTCGGCCACGAGCAGATGTCGAACCTCAACTTCACCCAGGGCATCGCCCAGGCCCTGTGGCAGAAGAAGCTCTTCCACATCGACCTCAACGGCCAGCACAGCGTCAAGTTCGACCAGGACCTGGTCTTCGGCCACGGCGACCTGCTCAACGCGTTCTCGCTGGTCGACCTGCTGGAGAACGGCCCGATCGGCGGCGGCCCCAAGTACGACGGCCCCCGGCACTTCGACTACAAGCCGTCACGCACCGAGGACATCAACGGCGTGTGGGACTCGGCCGCCGCCAACATGCGGATGTATCTGCTGCTCAAGGAGCGCGCTCAGGAGTTCCGGGCCGCGCCGGCCGTGCAGGAGGCGCTGCGCGCCAGCAAGGTGCTCGAGCTCGAGACGCCGACGCTCAACCCCGGCGAGACCTACCAGGACCTGCTCAACGACAAGAGCGCCTGGGAGGAGTTCGACGTCGACGCGGCCGGTGCGCAGGGCTACGGTTTCGTGAAGCTGCACCAGCTGATGATCGACCACGTTCTCCGGGCCAACTGACCCTCCGTATAAGGGACGACATGACTCTCGTAGCCGGGATCGACAGCTCCACCCAGTCCTGCAAGGTGGTCATCCGTGACGCGGAGACCGGCAAGCTGATCCGGCAGGGCCGGGCCTCGCATCCGGACGGCACCGAGGTGCATCCGGACGCCTGGTGGGCCGCGCTGCAACAAGCGATCGAGCAGGCCGGCGGCCTGGACGACGTGGCCGCCGCCTCGGTGGCCGGCCAGCAGCACGGCATGGTGGTGCTCGACGAGAACGGCGAAGTGGTCCGCCCGGCGCTGCTGTGGAACGACACCCGCAGCGCCGGCGCGGCCGCCGACCTGATCTCCGAGCTCGGCGGCGGCGACAAGTGGGCCGACGCGGTCGGCATCGTGCCGGTCGCCAGCTTCACCCTGACCAAACTGCGCTGGCTCGCCCGCAACGAGCCGGAGAACGCGGCGAGAGTGGCTGCGGTGTGCCTGCCGCACGACTGGCTGACCTGGAAGCTCTCCGGGTCGACGGACATCGGCGCGATCAGGACCGACCGCAGCGACGCCAGCGGCACGCTCTACTGGTCGGCCAAGACCAACGAGTACCGTCCCGACCTGCTCGAGCTCGGCTTCGGCCGGGTCATCGGAGTGCCCGAGGTGCTCGGCCCCACCGGCATCGCGGGCCGGCTGCCCAACGGCGCCCCGCTCGGCCCCGGCGCCGGCGACAACGCCGCGGCCGCGTTCGGCACGGGCGCCGGCACCGGCGACGTCATCGTCTCGATCGGCACGTCCGGCACGGTCTTCGTCTCCTCCGACGTGTCGCCCAACGACCCGACCGGCACGGTGGCCGGGTTCGCCGACACCACCGGCCGCTTCCTGCCGATCGTCGTGACGCTGAACGCGGCCCGCGTGCTCGACGCCGCGACCAAGCTGCTCGGCGTCGACCACGACAAGCTGTCCCAGCTCGCGCTGGGCGCCCCGGCCGGCGCCGACGGCCTCGTCCTCATTCCGTACCTGGAGGGCGAGCGCACGCCGAACCGCCCCGACGCCACCGGCGCCATCCACGGCCTCACGCTCAAGACCTCCGACCCGGCGCACCTGGCCCGGGCCGCCGTCGAGGGCATGCTGTGCGCGCTCGCCGACGGCCTGGACGCGCTGGTCGCCAACGGCGCCACGGCCAACCGCATCGTGCTGGTCGGCGGCGGGGCCCGCAGCGAGGCGGTCCGGCGCATCGCCCCCGAGCTGTTCGGGCTGCCGGTGCTGGTGCCCCCGCCGGGTGAGTACGTCGCGGACGGCGCCGCCCGTCAGGCCGCCTGGGTCGCCCGCGGTGGCGCGGAGCCCCCGGTGTGGTCGGCCGAGCAGCCCGAGACGTACGAGGCCACGCCGGTGCCGCTGATCCGCGAGCAGTACGCCGCGGCCAGAGACGCGGTCATCGACCGCCCCCGCTAACCTTTCCGGGTGACCAGGGGAGGAACCGCCCACCGCGCCTACAGCGTGGTGGTGTTCGTGGTCCTCGCCTCGCTCGACAACGTCGCGATCGGGCTGGTGCCGCCGCTCTACGGCAGCATCGGCGACGCGTTCGGGGTGGGTGAGGGCCACATCGCGCTCGCCACCACGATCATGTTCCTGATCAGCGCGATCGCGGCCATCGGCTTCGCGTACGCCGGGGATCGCACCGACCGCAAGCCGGTGCTCGTCCTCGGCACGCTGATCTGGATCGCGGGCACGATCTGGTCCGGTTTCTCGGGCAGCTACCCCAGCTTTCTGACCAGTCAGGTGATCGCCGCGTTCGGTCTCGGCGCCGTCGCCTCGGTCAGCTTCGCCGTGGTCAGCGATCTGATCTCACCCAAGCGGCGCGGGCTCGTGATGAGCTTCTGGGGCCTCTCGCAGGGGGTCGGCACGCTCGCCGGCACCCTGGTCGGCGGGCTGATCGGCCACGACGACTGGCGCCGGCCGTTCATGATCACCGCGATCGCCGGCGGCGTGGCCACGGTGGCCTACCTGTTCACCTACAACGTGCCCCGCGGCGACTCGCAGCCCGAGCTGGCAGGGGTCGACTACGACGAGCGCATCCACCACGACCACCTGCCGCTCATCCTGCGCCGGCGCACCAACATCTGGCTGATCCTGCAGGGGAGCACCGCGCAGATCGCCCTGGGCTCGCTGGTCTGGCTGCCCGTGCTGTTCCGCTCCCGCGCCGAGGATCAGGGCTACACGGCCGGCACGGCGATCGTGATCGGCAGCGTGTTCGCCACGCTCTTCCAGGCCGGCGGCGCCCTGTCCATCCTGGGCGGCCTCGTCGGCGACCGCTTGCAACGCCGTACGCCCCGGGGCCGGGCCCTGGTCGCGGCGGTCGGGGTCGTGGCCGCCGTGCCGTTCTACATCGTGCTGTTCTTCGTGCCGATGCGCATCGACGTGCCCGACGGCGCGGCCACGGGCGGGGTCGTCTCGGCGGTGCTGGCCGACGTCTTCACCGAGCCCACCGTCGGCCTGTGCCTGGCCGTCGCGGTCTTCGCGCTCATGCTCACGTCGGCCAACTCGCCCAACTGGTTCGCCCTGATCGCCGACGTCAACCCGCCCGAGCACCGCGGCACCGTCTACAGCCTGGGCAACCTGGTCAACGGTTTCGGCCGGGCGGGCGGCAACATCATGGTCGCGGCGGCCTTCCGCGGGCTGGCCGGCGCCTTCCCGCCCCCGCTCAACTACGCGGTCGGGCTGGCCGCCTTCCAGCTCTTCTGGCTGCCCACCGGCGTCATGTTCTGGCTGGCCAGCAGGACGGTCGCGCGCGACATGGCAGACACGCACGCCGCCCTGCTGAGCCGGGCCGCCGCGCTAGAGGGCCGCCCAGACGGTGACGTCGGTGGGGACCCGCCCGTCGTCGTCGAGGGGCTCGCTGCTCAGCAGGACCCGGGCGCCGGCCGGTAGCGCCACCGCGTCGGCCCCGAAGTTCGTCACCACGAGCACGTCGCCGTTGCGGAAGGCGAACGCGCCGTCCTGCCAGGTCACGCCGCCGCGGCCCAGGCCGTGCTCACGCCGCAGGCCCAGGGCGGTCCGATAGAGCTCCCACGTCGAGCCGGCCACCCCTTGCTGCCGGTCGAGCGCGAACTCGGCCCAGGTCGCCGGCTGGGGCAGCCAGGACGCGTCGGCCGGGCCGAACCCGTACGACGGGGCGTCGGCCTCCCACGGCAGCGGCACCCGGCAGCCGTCGCGGCCCCGTTCCGCATGCCCCGAGCGCTCCCAGGCCGGGTCCTCCCGGAACTCGTCGGGCATCGTGGTGTGCTCGGGCAGCCCCAGCTCCTCGCCCTGATAGAGGTAGGCCGAGCCGGGCAGCGCGAGCATCAGCAGCGTGGCCGCCCGCGCCCGGCGCAGGCCGAGCGCGGCGTCGGGCTGCGGGTCGCCGGCGCCGATGCCGGGCATGCGCGGGGTGCCGACCGGGAAGCCGAGCCGGCTGGCGTGCCGCACGACGTCGTGGTTCGACAGCACCCAGGTGGTGGGGGCGCCGACGGCGTCGTTGGCCGCGAGCGATTCGTCGATGACCGAGCGCAGCGCCGCCGGTGTCCACTGAGCTTCCAGGTACGGGAAGTTGAACGCCTGGTGCATCTCGTCGGGGCGCACGTATCGGGCCAACCGGCTCGCCGGGGCCACCCACGCCTCGGCCACCAGGATGCGGCCGCCGGGATACTGGTCGAGCACCTGCCGCCACGACTGGTAGATCTCGTGGACGCCCTCCTGGTCCCACATCGGCGGGGGCGGGCCGGCCGGGTCGAGGCCACCCAGGATCGTGCTGGCGGTGGTCCAGTCGGTCAGGTTCTTGTCCTTGACCAGCCCGTGGGCGACGTCGACCCGGAAACCGTCGACGCCGCGGTCGAGCCAGAACCGCAGCACGGCCAGGAACTCCTCCCGCACCTCGGGGTTGTCCCAGTTGAGGTCGGGCTGGCTGACGTCGAACAGGTGCAGATACCACTGCCCGTCCGGGGTCCGCTCCCAGGCGCTGCCGCCGAAGACGCTCTGCCACGAGTTCGGCGGCTCGTCGCCGTCGCGGAAGATGTAACGCTCCCGCTCGGGGCTGCCCGGCCCGGCCGCGAGGGCGGCCTGGAACCACGCGTGCTCGCTGGAGGTGTGGTTGGGCACCAGGTCGACGATGATCTTCAGACCCAGGTTGTGGGCCTCCGCGATCAGCTTGTCGGCGTCGCCCAGGTCGCCGAAGCGCGGGTCGACCCCGCGGTAGTCGGCCACGTCGTAGCCCGCGTCGTGCTGGGGCGACGGATAGAACGGAGAGAGCCAGACGGCGTCGACGCCGAGCTCCCGCAGGTGGGGCAGGCGGCCGGTGATGCCGGGCAGGTCGCCCATCCCGTCCCCGTCGCTGTCGGCGAAGGAGCGGGGATAGACCTGGTAGATGACGGCGTCGCGCCACCATTCGTCGTTCTGGACCATGCCCGTAAGGCTAGTCATCGAGGATGGCGGCGAATCGCTCCTCGGCCAGGTCGAGCTGATCCATGATGTGGTCCTTGGCCGCGATCGACAGCGGGGTGTCCGGCCGTCCCACCAGCTCACGCAGCTTCGGCACGAGCGGGCGATACTTCGTGGCGGCCCGGACGGCCTTGTCGAGCGTGGTGTGCACCACCCCCACGCCGTTGTCGGTGAAGTCCGAGACCTTGATCACCCGGGCCCACGGGTCGCGCTCCAGGCTGGCCGCCACGTGCGCCCGATACTGCTCGTGGCGGTCGCGCAGGGGGTCGTACTCCGGGTTGGTGACCGAGTGGACGAGCTCGGCCACCCGGGCGCCGAATCGGCGGGCCAGCTCGGCGATGGCCGCGTCGGTCAGCTCGGCGTGGGTGCCCGAGGCCAGGCCGGCCAGCTCGCCCGGGTGATCCTCCACGGCGTCGTGCAGCAGGGCCGCGGTCAGCACGTCCACATCCCGTACGCCGTAATACTTGATGATGCGGATGGCCACCCGGAGCAGGTGGTTGAGGTAGGGCTCGCGGACCCGGCGGTCGTCGGCGTGCAGCCGGGCCGCCAGGTCGAGCGCCTCGGTCAGCTGCTCCCGCTCGGGCTCGGGAAACGTCTCGAGCTCGAGCAGCAACCGCTCGCGGAGGCCGGCCTCGCCGTACACCTCGGTGATCGCGTGCAGCGGCATCGACAGCAGCATCCGTGGCGCCATGCGCAGAACGTACCGGAGCCTCAGCTGTTGGTGGGCGTACGCATCGGAACCGGGCGAGGCGAGGGCCGGCGCGCGGCGGTCGCGGCCGCCGTGGCCTGCTTGAGCGACCATGGATTGCCGCCCGGCTCGGCGTGCGCCCCGCGCCTCGGGGTGCCGGCCCCGTTGGTGAACTCCTCCTCGGTCATCGCCTGCAGCGCGCTGAGCGCCACCCCGACGATCGTCGCCGCCGTGATCAGGGTGATCGGCACGATCATGGTGAGCGGCCGCAGCCCCGACACCTGGCCCGGCAGGCCCGGGTCGAGATGCACCGACATGGCCGCCATCCCGGTGTAGTGCATGCCGCAGACCGCGATCGCCATGATCGCCGCGGCCCCGCTGATCGGCGCCCAGCCGCGCACCGAGACGGTGAACCACAGCGCGACCGTGGAGGCCACGACGGCGATCACGGCCGAGGCGGCCACCAGCGTGAGGTCGTAGCGCATCTGGCCCGAGACGTGCATGCCGCGCATGCCGGTGTAGTGCATGGCGAGCACGCCGCCGCCGGTCAGCACGCCGGCCGCGACCACCTTGGGCGGGGTGCGCCGCCCGTGCCCGACGATCAGCAGGCCGGCCCCGACCGCCACGACGGCCAGCACCAGGCTGCCCACGGTCATCGGCACGTCGAAGCGCACCGGGCTGGCCGGCACCTCGAAGCCGAGCATGGCCGCGAAGTGCATGAGCCAGATCGCGCCGCCCCCGATCGCGAACGCGCCGATCAGCAGCCAGCGGTTGCGGCGGCTACGAGTACGCGCACCCCGGGCCCGGGCCGTGCTCAGCAACCCGAAGAAGGACCCCAGGAAGGCGAGCAGGAAGGCGGCGATCGGGTTGAAGACGCCGTACGTGAAGTGATGGACCTCGGCCACCGGCACTCCTCGCGGAAGAAGATCGACGGGTTTCCGCGAGTGATTCAGTCAGCGATCCGGATCGGTTCATCGCACCGCGAGTGCGGCAGACCGGACAAACGGAACCGGGCCACCCGTTGGAGGGTGACCCGGTTCTCTTTTCGTGGGGGATGGTTGCGGGATGCGAGGCGCCGATCAGGTGAAGATGCTGACGCCGCCGGGGCCCACCAGGAGGCCGACGATGATCAGCACGATGCCCCAGAGCAGCTGCCGCCGGAAGAGCGCGAGGATACCGGCGACCACCAGGATGACTGCGAGAATCCAAAGGATTAGGTCCATGCAGATCGGATACCCGGTGCGTGAAAATCGGAAACCTGGTTATCGAGCGGTCGCAAGTGTGGCATCGACCTCATCGGACAACAGCTGGTAGACGTTGTACGCCTGCTTGATCACCGGGTGCGCGACGTTGCGGACGGGCACCCCGCCGGGCGTACGGCCGCGCTCGGAGCCGTGGTGCGCGTGCCCGTGCAGGGCGAGCGCCGTCGGGGCCGCGTCGATGGCCCGGCCGAGCTGATAGCTCCCGAGGAACGCGTAGATCTCCAGCGGCTCGCCGACCAGCGTCTCGGGCACCGGGGCGTAGTGGGTGAGCGCCACCAGGGCGTCACACTCCACAGAATTCAAAGCGTTTTCCAGTACGGTCGCGAAGCGCTCGGTGGTGCCGACGAAGTCCTTCATCTCGCGTTCGCCGAAGTTGCTCGCGCAGGCCCCGGCGAACCCGCCGCCGAAGCCCTTGGTGCCGGCGATGCCGAGCCGGTGCCCGCGGATCTCGAGCACGGTCGCGGCACCCTCCAGCACGGTGATCCCGGCGTCGGTCAGCACCTCGGTGACCTGCTCCTGCTGGTCGCTCTGGTGGTCGTGGTTGCCCAGCACGACCACCACCGGCACGGCCAGCCCGCCGAACTCCTTGGCGAAGCAGCGGGCCTCCTCCGGGGTGCCGTGCCGGGTCAGGTCGCCGGCCACCAGCAGCGCGTCGGCCTGGTCGGGCAGTTCCTCCAGGGCGGGCCGGTAACGGCCCACCACGTCCTTGTCCACGTGGACGTCGCCCACGGCGGCGATCCGGATCATGAAATCTCCTCCACCTCGCTGGGCGCCTGCGCCCGGGTGATCCCGATGTCGCACGTGATCTGCACGTCCGGGAAGTGGGTGGAGATCTGCTTGCAGATCTCGTCACGGCGCTGCGCGCTCTCCACCTCGCCGCCGAGCACGATCAGGTGATCGCGGCGTTGCACGGTGATGCCCTGCTCGGCTATCCGGTCGTGCTCGGTGAGCAGGCGCTGGATCTCGGCCTCGAGATCGGTGTCGGTCGTCATCCCCAACCCCTCCTGTCAGCTTGTGAGGGCTTCCTCGTCGTCCGGGAACGGCACGACGTCCAGCCGGTCCAGGAGGATCAGGAAGGCCTCGGCGTACGGTGATTTCTCGGTCTCGCGGCGCACGCGGGGCCAGTCGATGAGCTCCCGCAGCGAGCGGGCCACCGGCAGTCCGGTGGCGAAGTCGCAGTAGTGCTGGCTGTAGCTGAGGAGCTTGTGCACCATCAGCTGGGTCGCCGACAGCACCGGCATGAAGATCGCCTCGACGGAGATCTGCTCGGTGTCGTTCAAGGTGTCGTCGGTGACCGGGGTCTCGACGGGCCGATAGATGAGGTCGACCATCCGGTCCTCGTCGTAGACCTTGACCAGCCAGTCCTCCGGCGGCTGCTCGGTGCGGAACCCGACCTTGGCCAGCTCGGCCAGCGCCTGCTCCTTGTCCTGCTCGCGCAGCAGGAAGTCGACGTCGTGGTCGCTGGAGTGGCCGCCGTGCGCGTAGACCGCGAAACTGCCGCCGAGCGCGAACGGTATGCCGGCGCCCTTCAAGGTCGAGGCGACCTTTTTGAGCGTGCCGGCCAGGCCCTCGTCCACCCGGTGCGGCATGGTGATTCCCCCTGTCGACGTGTGCGGTTGTGTGTCGGATACGACTACCCGGGCCGTCTCTCGTTGAATCGCCAGCCATGCGAGTCACCGGACAAAACCCCATTTTGGTACGCCGGCGGGGCCGCCGCCGGAGAACGGCGCGTGCGCCCTCCAGTTACCGTTGGTTGGCATGACCCCTCGGACGATCGCGCTGGTCGGCATGGACGGCTCGGGCAAGACGACCCAGGCGCACCGCCTGGCCGACGAGCTGCGCGCCGCGGGTGTGAACGCCTCCTACCGGCGCAACGCGGGCGGCCGGCACTGGTTCGGCCGGGTCGCCGTGCGGCTCGGCCGTGCGGACGCCGACGACCTGCTCGGCCGGCGCACGATGCTCTTCGTCGAGGCGGTGCTGCGCTGGCTGGCCATCCTGCGCACCCTGCTGCGCCGCGCGTTCACCGGCGGCACCGTGGTGATGGACCGCTACGCGTACTGCCAGTACGCGAGCCTGCGGGCCCGCGGGGCGAAACCGGCCGCCGAGCGCCGCGCCCGCCTGGCCTACCGTTTCTTCCCCCGCCCCGACGTGACGTTCCTGCTCGACGTCACGCCCGAGGTCGCGCACGACCGCATCGAGGCCCGCGGCTACGACAGCGAGACGATGGACTATCTCGCCTCGGCCCGCGCCGCCTATCACTCGCTGCCCGAGCTCGCCGGCTTCGTCGTGATCGACGCCAACGGCACGCCCGACGAGGTCTCCGCGGCCATCCACACCGAGCTCGCCCGGCGCGGCATGCCGGCCCCGGGCCGTTCGGTCCGCGGCATGATCCTGGCCGGTGGCCCGCTCGTCGCCGCCCTGGCCGTGGCCGGCTATCAGCTCGCGGAGGCGCTCTGAGGGCCCGAGGCCTAAGCCCGGCCGTAGACGGGGATCTGGGCGCCGCTGGTGGGTGCTGAGGCGTCGGACGCCAGGAAGAGGATCGTGGGCGCGATCTCGTCGGGCCGCACCCACTTGGCGAAGTCGGCGTCGGGCATCGCGGCCCGGTTGGCCGGGGTGTCGATCACGCTGGGCAGCACAGTGTTGCAGCGCACGTTGCGCGACCTGTACTCCAGGGCGACCGAGGCGGCGAAGGCGAGCACGGCGGCCTTGGAGATCGCGTACGCCGAGCCGCCGGGGAAGGGCGCCACCGCCGTACGGGAAGAGAGGCAGACGATGCTGCCGCCGCCCGCGTCGACGAGGTGGGGCAGGGCCGCCTGAGTGACCAGATAGGTCGGGCGGAGATTGGCGGCGAGCTGCGCCTCGAGGCCCGCATAGGGCGCGTCGGCGATCAGCGGGCCGCTCGCGAACCCGCCGACGAGGTTGATCACGGCCCGCAGCGGGGATCCGGGGCTGCCGGCGGCCACGGCGGTGGACACGGCAGTGGTGACCTCGGTCTCATCCGTCAGGTCGGCGACCACCGGCACGGCGCCCTTGGGCAGCTTGTCGACCGATCCCGCCCGTACGGGGGTGACCACGCGCCAGCCGTCGGCGACGAACGCCTCGACCACGGCGACCCCCAAGCCACCCGTGCCGCCCGTGATCAAAGCTGTGCGCCCGTTCTGCATGCCGCCCATCGTGCCTCTCCCGAGATCGCCGGCACTGTGTTGTTCGTCACCTCGCCCAGCGGATGGCGCGGCGGCTCCGAACCGTTGTCAGAGGGGCGTCACCCAGTCGATGGTCACCCGGGCGGGCTAGTGAACTGCGCCGCCACGTGCCGCATTGTGGCAGGTGGTCCCGTTCGGTGCAGTGCGGGATCTTTTTGCTGACAGCTTTTGTTTCAAGCCCGTCCTGAAGCTGTCGATCCAGCCCGTGAACCTGGCGCGCCCAAGGAACGTACTGGGTGGTGACGGACGTCCCAAGGTCATTGGTGATGGACGTCGCTGTGAGGGACGAGGGGCCGATGGTGTCATGAGAGTTGCAACGGGTATGCCTCTGTCAGTGCTGCCACCAGTGGCCGTACGACCGAATGCCGGGGCGCGGGAGCTCGCTAGTACGGAAGCCCTGTACAGGAAGTATGCACGCGGCTCTCAGCTAGCCCCCAGACATTCGTGACACTTTCGACTCACCAGCCGGAATCAGTGCAGGCAGCCATTTGTTGTGTAGATGCCAGTAACCGCAATGTGCGAACTGCGGACGTTACGGGGAGGAACTGATGGATACAGGTATCACCCGTAACGGGGTTAGTAGTGATGGCAATGAGGGGACCGTGGGCAACGTGGAGAAGAACACCGTGATGCGGACCGATCAGGTCGCCGAAGAGCGTGACCTTGTCGGCGTCTACCTGCACGAGATCTCCCGGACGCCACTGCTGGACGCCGCACGGGAGGTCGAGCTCTCCAAGGCAATCGAGGCGGGCCTCTATGCCGAGCACCTGCTCGACAGCGGCGAGGTCCGGCGTGGAGTGAGCCGGGAAGAGCTCGAGCGACTGGTGTCCGAGGGCCAGAAGGCCAAGGACCTGTTCATCCGGGCCAACCTCCGGCTGGTCGTGTCGATCGCCCGGCGCTACGTGCGCTCCGGCATGCCGATGCTCGACCTGATCCAGGAGGGCAACACCGGCCTGGTCCGCGCCGTCGAGAAGTTCGACTACGAGCGCGGCTACAAGTTCTCGACGTACGCCACGTGGTGGGTCCGCCAGGCGATCAGCCGGGCCATCGCCCAGCAGGAGCGCACGGTGCGACTGCCCGTGCACCTGGTCGAGGACGTCAACCGGATGCGCAACGTGACCCGCCAGCTCGTCCGTGAGCTGGGCGGCGACCCCGAGCCCGAGCAGGTCGCGGCCGCCCTCGGAGTGACCGTCGAGCGCGTCAACGAGCTCACCCGCTGGGCGCAGGACACTGTCTCCCTCGACACCCCGGTCGGCGACGACGGCGACACCAACCTCGGCGACCTGGTGGCCGACAGCGACGCCCCCTCCCCGGAGGAGATCGTGCTGACCGCGCTGGAGCGTCAGCGCATCGAGGGTCTGCTCAACCACCTCGACGACCGGTCGGCCGGCATCATGCGGGCCCGCTACGGCCTCGAGGACGGTCGCGAGCACTCGCTGACCGAGGTGGCCTCCCGCTTCTCGCTGAGCCGCGAGCGGATCCGCCAGCTCGAGATCCAGGCGCTCGGCCGGCTGCGCGAGCTGGCCCGGGCCGAGGGCCTGCAGGCCGCCTGACGTTCCCCGCTTCACCCCCCGTTACTCACAGACGCGAAAGGCCGGTACCCAGTCGGGTACCGGCCTTCTCCGTGCGCGGGAACTAGACGACTCGTCCGAACCCGTACGGGGTCATGATGTTGATCGTGCGTTTCTTGACCACCGTGCCGGAGTGCGGCGCGTCGATGATCTGACCGCCGCCGACGTAGATCGCCACGTGCCCGAGGCTGCGATAGAACACCAGGTCGCCCGGCTGCAGGTCGTCCCGGCTGATGCGTTTCGTCTCGCTCCACTGCGACTTCGTCTGGTGGGTCAGAGACTTGCCGGCCGCCCGCCACGCCGCCGAGGTCAGGCCGGAGCAGTCGAAGCTGCCCGGACCGTCCGCGCCGAACAGGTACGGCTTGCCGATCTGGTTGTAGGCGAACGTGACCGCGAGGCCGGCCTTGCCGGAGATCTGCGGGATCGGGCCGTCGTAGCTGCCGCCCGTCTCCTGCGGCTGGCCGTACGCGGCCTCCCGCATGGCGAACAGCTTCTTGAGGTCCTTCTGGATCGCCGTCTTCTGCGTCGTGAGCGCCTTCAGCTGGCCGTTCTGCTTGTTTTGGGTCGCCTTGAGGGCGGCCTGACGCTCGCTGAAGTTCTGCGTCGCCTCGGTGAACGTGTCGATGTCACGCTGGTTGGACCGGGTCAGCATGTCGAGGTAGCCCATGCGGTCCATCAGGCCGTCCTGTGTGCCCGAGAGCAGCGCGCTCATCGGCCCGACGCGGCCCTGCTTGTAGGACGTGCTCGCCAGGTTGCCCACCTGGGCGCTCGCGGCCTTCAGCGCGGCCTGGGCCGGAGCCAGGGACGCCTGGAGCTTCTTCTGGTCGTCCTGGGTCTTCTTCAGGTTGACGCGCATCGCGTTGTACTGCTCGGTGACGTCCTCGAGCTTGTTGGACGCCTCCTCGATCTGCTTCTTGAGCTCCGTGGCGGACGGGGCCGCTTGCGCGGGCGTCACGAAGGAGCCGGTGATCGCGGCAGCCATCGCCGCGACGACGAGGACCCGAAGCCTCGTACGGGGGTGGGGCACCGGTCAGTGGCCTTTCTTCCGCCTGGCCGCCTACCGGGTTAGCTGACGGGCTCGGGAGGAAGATGCCCCTACCGCGCGGACGCGGATTAGCCCCGGAAACTTGGTTCCCCGGTTCTTGTCGCCGTGTCGGGGGACGCGGCTGGGATTCGGCAGCGTTGGCCGGCGCCACCGAGGGGAGTGGCTGCGGACCGAACCAACCGGATTAACCTATCGGCGAAAGATTCAAATGCAAGGGGTCACAGAGTGATTTAAGGCAATGGACCACTTTGTGTGAATGATCCCCATAACAGCTAGTAATTCGACGGCAGCAATGCGTCGAAGTCGGCTGTCAAACTGGACTTTTCACCGATTCCTCGGCCGGGACCCATTCCCGGGTGACCTTACGCTCGGCCCAGAACGACAGGAACGGGATCGTGCCCGAGAGCATCACCAGCAGCATCCGGCCGAAGGGCCAGTGCGCGCGGCGGGACAGGTCGAACGTGGCGACCAGATAGACCATGAACAGGAAGCCGTGCGCCGGGCCGACCGCGGCCACCACGACCGGATTGTCGGCCAGGTATTTCAGCGGCATGCCGACCACGACCAGCGCGAGCAGGCAGACGCCGACGATCCACGCGATGATCCGGTATCGGGTCAGAGCACCCTGCACGTTCGTGTTTCCTATCCGGGATAGTCGCTCGGGCGGGCGCCGGGGTTGGCGTTGAGCCAGGCGAGATAGTCGTTGTAAGCCGTGAGCTCGGGATCGTCCTCGGCCGAGGCGGAGTTGGTGGCCACGCGCACCGGCCGGCCGACCGTAACAGCCGAACCTGGGAGCCTCTCCGCCTGCTCTTCGGCGGGCTTTTCGGCCAGGCCCTTCTTGCGGGCCAGTTGCACCTCGCGCCACCACAGGAAAACGACGAAGGCCGCGAACACCGGCCACTCGAACATGTAGCCCCAGCTGATCGAATTGCCCTCCTGGGCGCGGCTGAACTGCCACCAGCCCAGCACCAGGCAGCCGGAGGCGAGAACCACTGCCAGGACGTGCCGGGCGATCCACGCCGGAGTCCACAGGCCCTTCATGGCCACCAAGCGTACCGGCGGGGTTTGCTGGTCGTCAGCACGGGCAACCCGAGGAGGCGTTGTGACCCGAAACGAGAACGAGGTGCGTGATGACTGACGCCCGTGGTGACGCCCCGCTGATGGAGACCGGCATCGACCCGGCCACCCTCGGCGACGACGACCTCTTCCGAGAGCTCGCCAGCCTCTACCGCGCCCGCCTGGCCACGCTCCGGCACGGCCCGGACGCGGCGCTGGACAACCACTTCAAGCGCACCGCCGAGCTGGAGACCGAATACATCACCCGCTACCCCGGCCGCGAGGTCGACCCGAGCCGGCTCACCCAGGACTTCTGACAGCTGTTCTCATCTCGTCACGGTGGGCCCTCGGGCTCCAGGCCGCCCCAGCCGTCCGGGCTCTCCGGCTCGGCGTCGTCGTCCTGATCGGCCGTCACGTCCTTGTCGACAGCCGTGTCGCTGTGCTCGCCGGCGAAGTCCTCTTGCTCGTCCGGGTCCCCGATCGGTTCCATGCGGCTTCCTCTCTCAGACATCCAGAGCGCGGAGCGCCTCGGCCGCCTCGTCCTGGGCGTACTCGCCCTCCGGCAGCGCGTCGACGCGGGTCAGGGCCAGGGCCGGCAGGCCGGTCGCGACCGCCCGGCGCTGCAGGTCGGCGCTGCTCAGCCGTTCCTGGCCGTCGAAGGCGTCGTCCAGGAAGGCGTCCAGCTCACGAATCTCATCAGTCACGGCTGTCCGGCTACCCGGCCGTGGAGTGCCGAAACTCTGTGGTCGACGTCACATTTTCTAACGGAATCGTGGCCGGGGGCCGACCGTTGATGACAGATGTCGGTGTGCCTAGTGTCCCCGGGCCTCACCCATTGCCTTCACGGAATACCGTTCGGCTGGAGCCGTGTTGAGCCACTCGCCGCGAGGCGACCTGCACACCGACATCGGCGCCGCTCTCGGGTTCACCCGGGGGCGGCGTTTCCATGTCGCTCTCTCGGCTTCGGGGTTTTTTCGGCGCTCACGGCTTCGGGGTTTCCAAGGCGCTCACTCTGGGTAGTTGATCTCCATGACTGACGATCGGATTGAGCAGCGGGCGGCCGAACTGCTTCCCGAGGAGCAGGCGGCCGGCGGCAGCGCGGACCCGCAAGCCCAGGCCGAGGCGATCCTCGCGGAGTCCGACGAGCGGGAGGCCGACCCGGGCGCCGCGCCGGACTCGTTCCTGGAGCGTCGCCGCTCCGACCAGACGGTCGAAACCACCCGGTAGGGGCACAAGACTTACGTGATCGTCAATGGTCGTGGCAGGATGCCCCGCGTGTCTGCCCCATATCGCCGGTTTTCGCCGCCGGATCGTGGTCCCGCCCGAGTAGTGACCCGTCCCCGGCGCACCCGCTCCATGACCGTGCCCGCCGCCGGTCCGCACCCGGTGGAGCTGGCCGGCCTGCTCCACGAGCTCACGGCGAGCCTGCTCTCGGCCGAGAGCTTCCCGCAGGCGCTCGAACGGCTGGCCGCCCACGCCGCCGCCGCGGTGCCGGGCGCCGTACGGTGCTCGATCGTCCTGATCGGCGAGGGCGGTCCGCTCACCCACGTCGGCCACGGACCGGCCGGCGCGGCGGTCGACGAGATCCAGTACGCCGCGGGCACGACCGGGCCGGGCCTCGAAGCCGCCCGCACGCGCTCGACGGTCACCGTGCCCGACCTGGCCACCGACGCCCGCTGGCCCGACCTGGCCGCGGCCGCCCGCGCCGAGGACGTGCACGCGGTGGCCGCGATCCCGCTCGACCTGCCCCGGGCCGACGTCGGCGCGCTGAGCCTGTATTTCGACACCACCGGGGCGCCCGGCGCCGACCACCTGCTGACCGCGCTGGCCCTGGCCAACCAGGCCGAGCTGCTGCTCGACGAGCTGCGCCGCCGGGACGCCCTGAGCTCCGGGGCCACGGTCGACCGGGCCATCGGCGTGATCATCGCCCAGCGCGGCTGCGGCGTGCAGGAGGCCTACACCGTGCTGCGCGACACGGCCCAGCGCCTCGGCCTGGACCGCCACGTCGTGGCCGACCGCCTGATCACCGTGGCCGCCCGCAACGCCTGACCGCCGCCGCCTGACCCGCCGCTGGGCCGCCCGCGACGCCTGACCCGCCGCTGGGCTGCCCGCGACGCCTGACCCATCGCCGGGCTGCCCGCGACGCCTGACCCGTCGCCGCTGCCTGGCCGTCAGTCGGTGGGCTTGTCGACGTGCTGGATCACCTCGAACTCGAGCAGGGACGCACTCGCCCCGACCGGGCGCGGCCGCTGCCCCTCCCCGGCGTGCGCGGCCCGGCCACTGCCGCTGGACCACGCCTGGAACGCCTCCTCCGACTCCCAGCGGGTGTAGACGAAGTAGCGCGTCTCGCCGGCCACGGGCCGCAACAGCTCGAACGCCAGGAAGCCCGGGGCCTGCTCGACCAGGCCCTTGCGAGCGGCGAACCGCTGCTCGAACTCGGCGCCGCCACCCTCGGGAACGTCAATCGCGTTGATCTTCACAACAGCCATTCCGCCAAGCTAGTGCCTCCCGGCCGCCACCCGTGCGGCCCGAGCCCCGCCCTGTGGACAACCCCACGCCCTGTGGAAAACCCCGGCTCGGGCTTGACAGGGGCGTACCGTCCTGGCATTTCCCTGGGTGGGCGGGGGAGGCGGTGGCTGCTCAGCGATCTTGGTGATTGCGGCAAATCGGGCGGGCATGAAAAAACGCCTGCGCCGTCACGGGGACGGCGCAGGCGTTTGGTGGGTGGTCGGTTACTGGGTTTGGTCCTTCGTGGCGGGGACCGGCTCGTCCTTGAGCGGGCCCGCGCCGACCTCGCCGGGGACGCCGTTGCTGTTCTCGGCGGCCAGGGCGTCGTCGGCCCGTTGCTGCTGGGCCGAGCGGAGGCTGAGCGGGATCTCGGGGAGGAACAGCACCACGATCAGGCCGACGATCATCACGGCCAGGGCCAGCAGGAAGACGACCTGGATGCCGTCGGAGAAGCCGACCTTGAACGGGTGCGCCACGGCGTCGCTCAGCGTGTTCAGGAATGAGGTGTCGCTGAGGTCGCCGCCGCCCTGGATCTGCTGGAGCTTCTGTGCCTGGGAGGGGTCGGACTGCAGCGCCTGCTGGAATTCGGGGGTGCCCTGCGCGCTCTGGTAGGCGCCACCGATCTTGCTGGGGAGCACGTTGAAGAGCACGGACAGGAAGATCGCGGTGCCGAGCGTGCCGCCCATCGAGCGGAAGAACGTGACCGAACTGGTCGCCACGCCGATCTCGCGCGGGGACACGGCGTTCTGCACGGCGGTGATCATCGGCTGCATGTTGCCGCCCAGGCCGAGGCCCATCAGCACCATGATCAGCATGACGCGCCAGAGCGGGGTGTCGGCGCCGATCGTGGCGAACAGGCCCAGCGCGGCCACCATCAGGGTGCTCCCGATGATCGGGAAGATGCGGTAACGACCCGTACGGGCAATGAGCTGGCCGCTTATGATCGAGCCGGACATGATGCCGAAGACGAACGGGATCATCTGCAGGCCCGCCATGGTGGCCGTGGAGCCCTTGACGATCTGCAGGTAGAGCGGGACGGTCATCAGGCCGCCGAACATCGCCATGCCCAGGATCGTGCTCGAGGTGGCGCCGACGGCGATGGTGCGGTTGCGGAACAGGCGCAAAGGCAGCAGAGCCTCATGCCCGTACGCCCGTTCGGCGAACACGAACGCAGCCAGCCCGATCGCGCCGATGACGTAGCAGCCGATCGCGCGCGGCGAGTCCCACCCCCAGGCGCGGCCCTGCTCGGCGATGGTCAGCAGCGGCACCAGCCCGACGATCAGGGCGACGGCGCCGGGCCAGTCGATGCGGTGGTCGACGCGCTGGTGCGGCAGGTGCAGCACGCGGGCGACGACGACCATGGCGGCGATGCCGATCGGGACGTTCAGGTAGAACACCCAGCGCCAGCCGTCGACCCACAGGATGTGGTCGGCGCCGGCGAAGAAGCCGCCCAGGATCGGGCCGAGCACGCTGGCGGTGCCGAAGACGGCCAGGAAGTAGCCCTGATATTTGGCCCGCTCCCGGGGCGGCACGATGTCGCCGATGATGGCGAGGGCCAGCGACATCAGGCCGCCGGCGCCGATGCCCTGGATGGCCCGGAACGCGGCCAGCTCGTACATGTTCTGCGAGAGGCCGCAGAGGAACGAGCCGACGACGAAGATGCCGATCGCGAACAGGAAGAACGGCCGCCTGCCGTAAATGTCGGAGAGCTTGCCGTAGAGCGGTGTCGAGATCGTCGACGTGATCAGGAAGGCCGTCGTGGCCCAGGCCTGGATGTTGAAGCCGTTCAGGTCGTCCGCGATGGTGCGGGTCGCCGTGGCCATGATCGTCTGGTCGAGGGCGGCCAGGAACATGCCCATCATGAGACCGCCGAGGATCGTGAGGATCTGGCGGTGGGTGAATTCCGTGGACGCCTTGGCGGGCGGCGCGGTGGGGTTGGAGGTGCTCACGCGTTCTCCCGTGGTGTGGCGAGTTGAGCCTCGACCGAGCTGTTGAATTCTGCGAAGAGATCGACGAAGGCGGCGATCCGGTCGGCCGGCCAGTCGGCGAGCGCCTCGCGCAGCCAGGCCTGGCGGGCCTGCTGGAGCCGCTCGACGGCAGCCACGCCGGCCTCGGTGATCGCGAGCCGTGAGGCCCGGCCGTCGACCGGGTCGGCCTCGCGGCGGGCGAGACCGGCCTTGACCAGTTGCGCGACCTGGCGGCTGACCGTGGACGGGTCGGCCTGCTTGATCTCGGCGAGATCGGTGGCCCGGAGCGGGCCCCGGAACCGCAGCGGGAACAGCAACATCAGTGCCGAGAACTCGGCCCCGAGGTCGCCGACATTCAGCATGCTCTTGGCCCGCGCGACGACACGGGCGAACCGCATAAGTTCGTCGGACAACTGCGGGATGGTGTCCTGAATGTCACATTCGTGCACGATCTGCCGTTCCGTGGGTCCGGGTGAAGATGCGTGCACCGTACAACTTCTTGGGTGGTGAACGCATTAGCGCATGCGCCAGACTCCTGTGACGAGCGTCTCGGCTTCCTCGAGGGCGGCCGGTACGGGCACGGCGTATTCGGCGATCCGCTCGAAGAGCCGTTCGGGGAAATACCCCCGTCCGGGGTCGCCAACCAGGACTTCGGCCGCGTCTCGGCGGGCCGCCCGCAGGCGCTGGGTCATCTCGGCGGCGACGGTAGGGGTATAGAAGACGTCGCCGGCCAGCAGCACCTCGGGTCGCTCGATCGAGTGACTCAGCGTGACCCCGTTGGCGGCGGCGTTGTACGCGGCCTGGGCGACCGCGCGCGGGTCGAGATCGCTCGCGCCGACCTCGGCCGCGCCGGCCCGGGCGGCGGCGATGGCGGCGATGCCGCTGCCGGTGGCCAGGTCGAGGACGCGGCGGCTGGCGACCGTCTCCGGATGATCGAGCAGAAATCGGGCCAGGGCCTGGCCGCCCGCCCAGACGAAGGCCCAGAACGGGGGCGGCTCGTCGCTGCGGAACTCGCCGCCGGCCGAGTCGAACAGCCCGGCCGAGTCGGCGGCCAGATGCAGGGAGAGCTCGGGGGCCAGGGGCACCTTGCGGAGTCGCGTCGTGGGCTGCGGCACGCCGCGATTCTGCGCCCGCCGGGCCGCTCGCGCGCGCTAATTGACCTGCGTCACATCGGCGAGCTTGGTGCGATACGCGTCGCGGGCCTCGGCGGCCCACGGGAGGTCCTCCTCCTCGAGCAGCGGACGGCACGCCACGAAGGAGGCGGCGGTCAGCGGCTTGACCCGGCGTTCGGCGGGACGGCCGAGGGCGGCGGTGATCAGCTCGTCGAAGCGCGCGACGTCGATGCGGACGCGGTCGGGGTCGAGCGACCAGCGGCCGTCGCGGCGGCGCACCACGGAGTCGCGCGGCCTCGTGCCCGGCTCCAGGTGATCGCGCAGGACCGACATGTCGCTTTCGACGCTCTTCTTCTTTTCTCCCAGCACGCCGGCCAGCTCCGAGGTGGACATTTCGCCCCGCAGCGCAAGCAGGGCCAGGATGCGGCGCGGGTGGTCGCCGCCGAAGTCGGTGCCGGCCAGCAGGACGCCCCTGGTCCGGACCTCGACCCGGCCGAAAAGCTGGATGTCGAACATGTTTCGGAACTCTGCTGGTGAGAGGGTAAAACCAGCAAGCCCCAATGCGGGGGGTGACCTCACCCGAAAGATTGGTTATAGCGGCCGCTCGGCCTCATCCGATCATCGGGCGTACCGCCGGATCGGATCCGGGCCGGTGCACCACCCGCCTGTTGGTACGGCAAAGATGAGTGCGGGTACTCCTTAGACTTCCACGGGTCGGATCGGGGAAAGGTGGCGCATGACTAACGGCGATGCGATCAGCGTGCTCGTCGTCGACGGCCACCAGACGTTTGCCGAGCTGCTCGGACACGCTTTGGCCGGCCAGCCCGACCTGGAGTACGTGGGGCACGCGCTCACCGGTGCGGAGGCCCTCCGGCTGGCCGCCGAGCTGCGTCCCAACGTCATCCTGCTCGACCCCGATTTGTCCGATGCGGACGGAATTGCGATCGCCGAGCTGCTCCGCGTGCGCCAGCCGGACACACGTGTGGTGATCCTCACTGCCAGCGATGAGTCGGCGCTCGTCGGGCGGGCCACCGCGGCCGGGGCGGCCGGCTTCCTGTCCAAGAACGGCGCGCTCGGTGACGTGCTGAACGCGTTGCGCACGGCCCACGGCGGCGGCATGACGGTCTCGACCGACATCCTGGCCCGGCTGCTGCGCAGCACCAGCCCGGTGGTCGGCCCGCGGGGCGGCGGCCTCACCGCGCGTGAGGACGAGGTGCTCCAGCTGATGGCGGCCGGTCTCGACGCGCGCGCCATCGCCCGGCGGCTCGGCATCAGCCTGCACACTTGCCGCGGCTACGTGAAGGCCGTGCTGGCCAAGCTGGGCGCGCACAGCCAGCTCGAGGCGGTCGCGATCGCCACCCGGCGTGGCCTGGTGCGGCCCGGCCGGCAGTAACGGTAAGTAGTTCCCCTCGGTACTCATCCGGGAAGACATGAAATCCGTACCTGTTCGTGGGGATGGGCTGCCGCACCGCGGCGCCGATCTAGGGATCAGGGGAAGGGCTTCACGTGGACCGGACAGCAGCTGACCGAGCAGCGGCTGGCGGAACACCGTCCGATGTGGCGGTGGCCGAGCCGTCGACTACGGGATCGCCAGGCGGCGGCTCCCGCGACACCATGTACCGGCGGCCGCCGGCCCGACCGACGGCTGACGACCCGCCGTGGTTCGGGTCGTCCGAGCCGTCATCGACAGGCGAGACCCCGGCGGTGAAGGCGCCGGATTACGGTCCGGCCACGCCGAGCGGGGGCAGCCGCATCTCGTTCGGCTTCACGTCGAGCCCGATCTCGCCGGTGCGTCACCCGGCGTCACCGACGTCGCCCGCCGCCCCGGCCGCGCCGGCGCCCGAGCCCGTCGAGCCACTGTCGCCGACCGGCCTGGGCGCGCCCGACCTGCCGGTGCGCCGCGCCTCGACGCACACGGGCGAGCAGCGCCGGGCGTCGACACACACAGGCGAGACGCACACGGGCGAACAACGCCGGGTGCCGACGCCCACGGGCGAGCAACGCCGGGTGCCGACGCCCACGGGCGAGCAGCGCCGGATGCCGACGCCCACGGGCGAGCAGCGCCGGGTCTCGACGCACACGGGGGAGCAGCGTCGCCTGTCCGACACGGGTGGTTTCGCAAGGGCCGATTCCAGCGAGTTCCGGCGCGTGATGGACGCGCGGGCCCTCGACGCCCACACGCTGGACCCGCGCCCGGCCGATCTGCGCGCCTCCGAGGGCCGCGGCGCCGACACCGGCGAGCTCCGGCGCTTCCTCGAGGCGAGCGACCGCCCGGCCGAGCCCGGCGAGCAGCGCGTGGCCGTGGCCGTGCCGCCGCCCCCGCGCCAGTCCCGCGCCGTCACGGTCGGCATCGTGCTGCTCAGCCTGGTCGTGCTGGTGGCGGGCGGCATCGTCGGCGTCGCCTACTTCACGGGCACCGACGACAAGCTCGACTCGGTGCTCCAGCTCGGCGCGGGCAACAAATCCGGCGACCGTACGGTCACCGCCCCGCTCGACAACCGCAACCAGGCCAGCTTCGAGCTGCTCGCGGCGACCAACCGGGTCAACGTGTCGATCGGCGAGCTGGGCGACGACCTCTACCGCATCTCCACGCCCGACGACTCCGGCATCCTGCCCGACCCGGTGATCAACGCCGACGACGTCAAGCTGCAGGTCACCAAGGACGGCGACGGCGGCACCAGCGGCGAGATCACCATCGTGCTGGCGGCCAAGGTGCGGTGGGCCCTGCGTTTCTCGGGTTATGCCGAGGAGCAGGCCATCAACCTCAGCGGCGGGCAGATCAGCGGGCTCGAGATGGTCGGCGGCATGCGGACGGCCCAGATCAGCCTGGCCCGCCCCACCGGCACCGTGCCGATCAAGGTCAACGGCGCGGTGGAGAAGCTGGTCGTGGCCTCGCCGACCGGCAGCCCGGTGCGGATCAAGGTCGGCGGCGGCGCTCAGACCGTCGTGGCCGGCAGCCGCACGATCAAGGACGTGGCCCCCGGCTCGACGCTCACCCCCAAGAACTGGGCGGTGCAGAACAGATACGACATCGGCGCCGGGGCCCCGATCACGACCCTGACCGTCGAGAACAGCTGACCCGCCCCGTACGGGAAAGGGCGCCCCCCACGCGGGAGGCGCCCTCTTTCGTGCCGAGGATCAGGACAGGACGCGCAACCGTACGGTCTGCTCCATCGCCCGCAGCCGCTCGAGCACCTCGTTGCTGAAGCCGCCGCCGATGTCGGTGATCAGGTAGCCGTATTCGCCGCGGGTGCTCAGCAGCTGACCCTCCACGTTGACGTGGTGCTCGGCCAGGATGCTGTTGACCTTGGCCAGCACGCCCGGGGTGTTGATGTGCACGTGGCCGATGCGGCTCTGGCCGGACTGCTCGGTCAGCGCGACGCCGGGCAGGTTGACGCTGAGGGTGGTGTTGCCTTCCTGCAGGAAGGCCCGCAGCTTGTTGGCAACGAAGTCACCGATGTCGGACTGCGCCTCCTCGGTCGAGCCGCCGATGTGCGGCGTGAGGATGACGTTGGGCAGGCCGCGCAGCTCGGAGACGAACTCGTCGCCCCGGCCCTTGGGCTCGGTCGGGAACACGTCGACCGCGGCGCCGGCCAGGTGACCGCTCTCGAGGGCCTCACGCAGGGCGACGTGGTCGACCACGATGCCGCGGGAGAGGTTGAGGAACAGGGCGCCCTCACGCATCCGCTTGAACTGCTCGGCGCCGAAGAAGCCGGCGTTGCCGGGGCGGCCGTCGACGTGCAGGGTCACGACGTCGCTGGTCTCGAGCAGCTCCTCGATCGTGGCGCAGCGGTGGGCGTTGCTCAGCGCGAGCTTGTCGGCCGTGTCGTAGAAGGACACGTACATGCCGAGGTTTTCGGCGAGCACGGACAGCTGGGTGCCGATGTTGCCATAGCCGATGATGCCGAGGCGGCGGCCGCGGATCTCGTGGGCGCCGTCGGCCGACTTGTCCCACACCCCGGCGTGCATGAGCGAGTTTTTCTCGGTGAGGCGGCGGGTCATCGAGATGATCTCGGCGATCGCCAGCTCGACGACCGAGCGGGTGTTGGAGAACGGCGCGTTGAACACGGCCACGCCGTTGGCCGAGGCGGCAGTGAGGTCGATCTGGTCGGTGCCGATGCAGAACGCGCCGATCGCGACGAGGCTGTCGGCGGCGTCGAGCACCTTGGCGGTGACCTTGGTCTTGGACCGGATGCCGAGCAGTTGGACGCCGGCGATGCGGGCGATCAGCTCGGACTCGTCGAGGGCGTTGCGAACGGACTCGACCTCGTAGCCCTCGGCCTCCAGCCGGGACACCGCGTCGGGATGGATGCTCTCCAACAGAAGGACTCGCACCTTGGCCTGGTCGCTCATCTTGATCCGATCCGTGTTCGAGTTTTGTGGCCGGTCCGGGCCGCCACGCCGAAGCCCGACCACCCAGCCTAGTGCCCTGACCTGCGCGCCCCGGAGCAGTGTGCTCGACCTCCCATCAGCGGCCCGCCCCGGTGCCGGCGCGCTGAGATACGGAGGTGACCTTTCTTCGGTTCAGGCCGATGAATTCCGCGTCACCACGTGCGGCTTCTCGTCACAGATGGCGACGGAGCCACGGCAGCAGCTCGTCGGCCTGCCACCGCTGGAACGAGCGCACCGACGGCAGCGAGGGCGGCGGCGGGAGCCTGGAGATGTCGCGGAAGAACCCGGCGAAACCGGCCATCACGCCGACCACGTTCCGCCGGTCGAGGTCCGCGATCACCCGTTCGGGATCGCCGCCGTGCACGATGATGTTGAGCGCCAGCAGCACCCGGTCGAGCCAGGGCGGCGCGGTGGCGGCCCAGGGCCAGTCGACGATGACCAGGCGGCCGTCGGGCCGGACGAGGATGTTGTCGGCCCGGATGTCGCAGTGCGCGAGGGTGTCGCCGTCGCTCAGCGCGGCCAGCCCGTGCTCGGCCGCCGCGATCAGGGCGGGCAGGTGGGCGGCGGCCCACGGGTCGAGGTCGGCGGGCGGGTCGGCGGCCAGGCGCCGCCAGCCCCCGAAGCCCTCGGCGAGGTGGTCGGTGACCGCGGGCACGGGAAGGGGCGCCGGGGTGAGGGCGTCGGCCAGCTCGGCCAGGGCGGCCACGGCCGCGTCGATCTCGCTCTCGACCCAGGGCGTCCGCGGCGGGACGCCCTCGACGTCCTCCAGCACCAGCACGACCCAGTCGCCGTCGTCGAACGAGCCCAGCACGCGCGGGGTGGGTGCGTGCTCGGGCAGGGCCGCGCTGATGCGGGCCTCCTCGCGGGCGAGCTCGGCGGAGCGCTCGTTGAGGGCCGGGGTGACCGCCTTGACGAAGGCACGCCGGCCGTCGGCGGTGACGACCCGGTCGGCCGTGCCGGGCGAGAAGCCGCCGGTCTGCGAGACGGCCGCCACGACCGGGCCGCCGACGATGCCCTCGATCCGCTGCCGGACTCCGGTGGGCAGGTCGCGCCAGCCGATCCGGGTTCCCGTTGCTTGCGCCATGGGGTGATCGTGGCAGCCGGGCGCGCTCCCGGGCGAGGGAGTTTTCTGTCGTGGCAGACTCTTGTAGCGGGGGTGCACATGGGATCGCTGGGGTGGGCGGTCACGTTGTCGGTGCTCTCCGCGGCCAGTTACGCGGCCGCGGCGGTCGCCCAGGAACGCCTGGCCGAGCACGGCCAGCGCGGCCTGACCCGGTGGGCCGTCGCGCTGCTGCTGACCGGCGGCGGCGTCGTGCTGCACGTGGTGGCGCTCAATTTCGGCACGGTCGCCGTCGTGCAGGCCCTGGGCACGCTCACGCTGTTGTTCGCGCTCCCCATCGCCGCCGTGCGCTATCGCACCAGCATCGGCCGCGCCTCCTGGATCGACGCGATCCTCACGGTCCTCGGCCTGGCCCTGATCCTGTCGCTGTCGGTCGAGTCGTCCGAGCCGGCCGTGCTGGCCCCGCCCGACGACCGGCATCTGGCGCTGATCACGCTGGCCGTGGTGGCCGTGCTGACGCTGGCCGCCTGGCCGGCCGGTCCCCGGGTGCGGTCGGTGCTGCTCGCGGCCGCGGCCGGCGTCGCCTTCGGCATCGCCTCGGTGCTGTCCAAGGCGGTGCTGGCCGCGTTCACCGACGGCGGCGCCGGCGCGGTGTCCCCGTTCGCCGGCGTTGCGGTGCTGGTCTTCGCCACGGGCGGCTATGTGCTGGGCCAGCTCTCCTACGGCCGGGCCGGCCTGGCCGCCCCGCTGGCCACGGTCAGCGTGGCCAACCCGATCGTGGCCGCGACGGCCGGCGTGGTCGTCTTCGACGAGAGTTTCCGCTTCGGCCCGGCGGGCCTGCTGATGGTCGGGTTCGCCGCCGCGGTCATGACCCTGGGCGTGCTCGGCCTGGCCCGCCGGGCCGCCGCGACCTCACCGTCCGACAGCCGCGACGATCGGCGCACGGCCGACCTCTCATAGCGCCCGGGGCAGGGTGACCGTCACGACCAGGCCGCCCTCGTCGCGGGCGTCGGCGCGGACGTCGCCGCCGTGGGCCCGCGCGACCGCCCGCACGATCGAGAGCCCCAGACCGGCGCCGGGGGAGTGCAGCCGGTCGGTGCCGAAACGGTGGAACGGCTCGAACAGGCCGGGCACCTCGTAGCGCGGGATCACCGGGCCCGAGTTGCTGACCTCGAGCACCACCCAGCCGTCGAGCCGGGTGCCCGAGCGCACCCGCACCCAGCCGTTGACCGGCACGTTGTGCCGTACGCCGTTCTCGACCAGGTTTTGCACGAGGCGCTCGAGCAGCACGGGGTTGCCGGCGACCGTCGCCTCCTGCGGCTCGGTGAGCACCTTGACCGTGTCGGAGACGGCGACGTGATCGACGATGTCGGCCAGGTCGACGTAGGACCGCTCGGTCACCGGTCGTTCCGACTGGGCCAGCAGCAGCAGCCCGTCGATCAGCCGCCCGTGCCGGTCGTTGATCGCCAGCAGGGTCGTGCCCAGCTGGCGCACCTCCGCCGACGCGGTCTCGGGCGTGAGCGCTACCTCGAGCAGGGTGCGGTTGAGCGTGAGCGGCGTGCGCAGCTCGTGCGAGGCGCTGGCGATGAACCGGCGCTGCCCGTCGAACGAGTGGTCGAGCCGGGCCAGCATGACGTCGAACGTGTCGGCCAGCTCCTTGATCTCGTCCTGGGGGCCGGTCAGGGCGATCCGCTCGTGCAGGCCGCGGTCGGCGTCGGGGGCGTCGGCGATCCGGCGGGCGGTGGCGGTGATCTGCTGCAACGGCTGGAGCATGCGCCCGGCGACCAGCCAGCCCAGCGCGATCATCGCCGCGCTCACCACGACCAGCGCGATCGCGCCCTGGGAGAGCAGCGTGGTGAGGGTGTCCTCGCTCTGGGCCGAGAGGAACCGCTGGTTCGTGGTCACGCCCGCGGCGGGCATCGTCGTGTCCACCTTGGCCAGCACGGTGGGCAGCCGCTGCGAGAACAGCACGGCCGTCGCGCCCAGCAGCACCAGGCCGGCCAGCACGAACAGGCCGCCGTAGACGAGCGTCAACCGGCCCCGCACGGTCAGTCTCATGGGATGCGATACCCCACTCCCGGTTCGGTCAGCACGACGGCCGGCTCGCCGAGCTTGCGCCGCAACTTCAAGATCGTCATCCGTACGGCGTGGGTGAACGGGTCGGCGTTCTCGTCCCACGCCTTCTCGAGCAGCGTCTCGGCCGACACCGCCGTGCCGTCGGCGCGCAGCAGCTCGGCCAGCACCGCGAACTCCTTGCGGGAGAGCGGCACGTACCGGCCGTCGCGGTGCACCTCGCGCCGGTGCGGGTCGAGGCTGATGCCCGCGCGGCGCAGCACCGGCGGCGCGGCCGAACGCGCACGCCGGCCCAGCGCGATGACCCGGGCGCTCAGCTCGCGCAGCGCGAACGGCTTCGGCAGATAGTCGTCGGCGCCCAGCGACAACCCGGTCACCCGGTCGTCGATCCCGGCCGCGGCGGTCAGCATCAGCACCCGGGTATCGCCCTCGCGCTCGACCAGCGCCCGGCACACGTCGTCGCCGTGCACGCCGGGCAGATCGCGGTCGAGCACCACCACGTCGTAGTCGTTGACGCCGACCCGCTCGAGCGCGGCGCCGCCGTCGTAGACCACGTCGACCGCGTGCGCGTCGTGCCGCAGACCCTGAGCCACGGCATCGGCGAGCAGCGGTTCGTCCTCGACCACCAGGATCCGCATGCGCCCATCCTCCCGCGCCGCGGTGTCACGTGGGCGTCACCGTTTTTCGTGACGGCCGGGAAACGTCGCGCTCGCTTCACTTCGACCCGACGGCAGCGCTCCGGCTGCCCGGTGAAGGAGCTGATATGCGTACGGGAAAGGTTGTCATCGCCGGCCTGATGATGGTGCTGGTCTCGGCCGGCTGCGCGGCGAAGGACAGCGACGGGGACGGGGTGGCGACGGCGCGGCAGGGCGCGACCGCCGGCCCGTCGGCGTCGGCATCGTCCACATTCGACGAGGACGCCCCGCTCAAGTTCGCGCAGTGCATGCGGGAGCACGGCATGACGTGGTTCCCCGACCCGGACCCGGGCGGGCGGATGACGATCAAGACGCCGAAGGGCATGGACCCGAAGAAGTTCGAGGAAGCGCAGCAGGCGTGCCAGAAGTTCGCGCCGGACGGCGGCGAGGCCCGGAAACCGGACCCCGAGATGATCGAGATGGCCCGGCAGATGGCCAAGTGCATGCGCGAGAACGGCGTTCCGGAATTCCCGGACCCGCAGAGCGACGGCTCGCTGCGGCTCGACGCCGGCAAGCTGAGCGTCAAGCCGGGCGACCCCACATTCGACAAGGCCGAGGAGAAGTGCTCGAAGTACATGCCCGGCGGCGGGACCCGCAGTGAGAAGCGTCCCGTCGGCAGCGGGGTGAACGCGTGAGCCGCCGACGGACGACGGGCGTGATCGCGGGCGTGCTCACCATCGGTGCGGTCGC
Source organism: Paractinoplanes lichenicola (assembly GCF_016785085.1). Classification (GTDB taxonomy): domain Bacteria; phylum Actinomycetota; class Actinomycetes; order Mycobacteriales; family Micromonosporaceae; genus Actinoplanes; species Actinoplanes lichenicola. Next base: position 68,927 of record NZ_JAENHO010000014.1, on the reverse strand, counting down.
CGCCGCGGTCACCGTGATCAACCTGCCCGCGACGGAGAGCGGCGACGGCACGACCAGCAGCGGACCCGCGGAGACGGCGGACGTCACGAAGCAGACGCTGATCGACCGCGAGTCGCACCCCGGCACGCTCGGTCACGGCGACACCAGCACCGTCGCCGCGCGTGAATCGGGCACGCTCACCGCCCTGCCCGCGAGCGGCGCGGTGATCATCAGGGGCAAGCCGCTCTATCGTCTCGACAACAAACCAGTTCCCCTCCTGTACGGGACCCTGCCCGCCTATCGCACGCTGCAGCCCGGCGTCGAGGGGGCCGACGTGCTGCAGTTCGAGAAGAACCTGCGCGCGCTCGGCTACACGGGTTTCACCGTCGACGACGAATACACGTCCGCGACCGCCGAGGCCGTCGAGGACTGGCAGGACGACCTCGGGCTGAGCGAGACGGGACGGGTCGGGACGGGCCAGATCGCGTACGGGAAAGGGCAGGTCAGGGTCGACTCGCTCAGCTCGGAAGCCGGCGCCGTGGTGCAGCCGGGGACCGAGCTGTTCAAGACGACCGGCACGACGATGGTGGCGACGGTCGCGCTCGACGTCGACGATCAGCGGCTGGCCCGCAAGGGCGCGGCGGTCGAGGTCGAGATGCCCGACGGGAGCACGGCGGCGGGGAAGATCACCGGTGTCGAGACGGTCGTCGAGCCGGGTCAAGGCAACGAGGAGGACACGACCAAGATCGAGGTGACGGTCGCGTTCGCCAAGACGCCGAAGGGCCTGGACGAGGCGGCCGTCGCCGTCGGCTTCGTCGCCTCGCAACGGCCGGACGTGCTCACCGTACCCGTGGCGGCGCTGCTCGCGCTGGCCGAGGGCGGCTACGGGCTGGAGGTCGTCGAGTCCGGCGCCACCCGCATCGTCGCCGTCGAGACCGGGCTGTTCGCCGACGGGCGAGTCGAGGTGTCCGGCGACGGCATCCGGCCCGGGGTGAAGGTGGGGATGCCGTCGTGAGCGCGGTCATCGAAGTTCCGCCCGGCGTGACTTCGGGGGGCATCTCGTGAGCGCGGTCATCGAAGTTCCGCCCGGCGTGACTTCGGGGGGCATCTCGTGAGCGCGGTCATCGAGCTGGCCGGCGTGACCAAGGCGTATCCGGGTGGGGTGACGGCGGTGCGGTCCGTCGACTTGTCCGTCGAGTACGGCGAGCTGGTGGCGATCGTCGGGCCGTCCGGTTCCGGCAAGACGACGATGCTGCATCTGATCGGCACGCTCGACCGGCCCACGCAGGGCTCGGTGCGGATCGACGGGCACGACGTGGCCACGCTCGGCGACCGGCAGCTGTCGGCGTTGCGGGCCGGGCGGATCGGGTTCGTGTTCCAGCAGTTCCACCTGGCGCCGGGGCGGACGGCGATCGCCAACGTGGCCGACGGGCTGCTCTACTCCGGCGTACGGCGCAAGGAGCGGGAGTGGCGCGCCGAGGCCGCCCTCGTCCGGGTCGGCCTCGGCGACCGGCTCGGACATCGGCCCCACCAGCTGTCCGGCGGGGAACGGCAACGGGTCGCGATCGCGCGGGCGGTGGCGGGGGACCCGGCCGTGCTGCTGGCCGACGAGCCGACCGGCAACCTCGACTCCGTTTCCGGCGCCGGAGTGGTCGAGCTGCTGCGCGAGCTCAACGCGGCGGGCACCACCGTGCTGATCATCACGCACGATCACGAGATCGCCGGCGGCCTGCCCCGGCAGGTGCCCATGCGCGACGGGCGGGTGATCTGACATGCGGCCCTCGGATCTGCTCGGCCTGGCCGCGTACGGGCTCCGATCGCGCCCGCTGCGGGCCGTCCTGTCGGCCCTGGGCATCGCGATCGGCATCGCCGCCATGACCGCGGTCGTCGGCATCTCGTCGTCGAGCCGGGCCGAGCTCGACCGCGAGCTGGCCGCCCTGGGCACCAACATGCTCACCGTCACCCCCGGGCAGACGATGTTCGGCGAGGAGGCCGTGCTGCCCGACTCGGCACCGTCGATGATCAAGCGGATCGGGCCGGTGCAGTCGGCCACGGCGACCGGTCAGGTGCCGGACGCGGCGGTCTATCGCACCGACAAGATCCCGGTGGGGGAGACAGGCGGGCTGAGCGTGCTGGCGGCCTCGGCCGACTTGCTGCCCACGGTCGGCGGCGACCTCGCCCGGGGCAGCTGGCTCAACGCGAAATACCCGACCGTGGTGCTCGGATCGACGGCGGCGCGGCGGCTCGGCGACGTGCCGTCGGTCTACCTCGGGGGACGCTGGTGGACGGTGACCGGCGTGCTCGACCCGGTGCCGCTGGCGCCCGAGCTCGACCAGTCGGTGCTGATCGGCTGGGAGTCGGCGGCGTCGTACCTCGGGTTCGACGGGCACCCGACCACCGTCTACACGCGGTCGGCGGATGCGCTGGTGGAAGCCGTACGGGCGGTGCTGGCGCCGACCGCGAACCCGTGGAGCCCCGACGAGGTCGACGTGTCGAAGCCGTCGGACGCCCTCACCGCGCGGCGGGCCACCAACGACGCGTTCACGGCCCTGCTGCTGGGGCTGGGCGCGGTGGCGTTGCTGGTGGGCGGGATCGGGGTGGCCAACACGATGGTGATCTCGGTGCTGGAACGGCGGGCCGAGATCGGGCTGCGGCGGTCCCTCGGGGCCACCCGGGGGCAGATCCGCACCCAGTTCGTCACCGAGTCGCTGCTGCTCTCGCTGCTCGGCGGCGCGGCCGGGGTGCTGCTCGGCTATCTGGTGACCGGCCTGTACGCGGTCACCCAGGACTGGCCGGCGGTGGTGCCGATGTGGGTGCTGCGCGGCGGGGTCGGGGCGACACTCGTGATCGGCGCGATCGCCGGGTGGTATCCGGCCGTACGGGCGGCCCGGCTGTCCCCGACCGAGGCGTTGACCGGCTGATTCACAGTTTGACCGGGCAGCCTGGTGCGCATGATTCGGGTGCTCGCCGGGGTGGGGGCCGCCTGCGTGGCGGCCTCCCTCGGCTTCTACGCGGCGCTGCACGTCGCGCCGCCGTCGGCCTCGCTCGACTGGAGCCGGCGGACCATCAGCCAGTACGCGCTGCTGGAGAACGGCTGGTGGTTCGACGCGGCCACGCTGCTGCTCGCGGCCGGGTCGGTGGCGGTGCTGGCGGCGGCCCGCCGAGCCGGAATCGTCCGCGGCGGCGCGGCGGTGGCCTTGCTGCTGTGGGCCCTGGGACTGGTCGGGGTCGTCTGGTTCGAGAAGCACAACTGGGCGACGGGACCGTCGACGAGCGGGGACATCCACCGGGTGGCCAGCGTGGTGGCGTTCCTGAGTCTGCCGGTGGCGGCGCTGCTGGCCTCGGCCCGGTCGCTGCGGGACCGGGGGGCTCGCTGGGTGGCGGCGGGGGGCGTGGTCTCACTGTTGTGCTTCACCCCGATCTTGTGGGCCGTGCTGTCCGAGCCGTGGACGGGGGTGCGGTGGTGGCGGGCCATCCCGCTCGGCACGGTGGAACGGCTGCTGGGGCTGGCCGAGGTGGTGACTCTGCTGCTGATCGCAGGCTGGGCAGTGCGCCGCCGGACGCATGGACCGAAATCCGGCCGGGTGCCGCCCTGCGGATCGTCTTTGCCGTCGCGCGGTTGAGGTGCCGCAGGACCGCGCGGTGCAGGCGATGACACGCGCCTCAGATCGACTTTCGATGCTCGGCGGCTGAGTGTACTCTGCAATCCGCATTCGGAAAACTGCGTTCTGCAGACTGCCCAAGGCACATTCACTAGCATCGGACGGTATGGCGATGGCGAAGATGGTGGACGACCTGCACGACTCGGATGCCTTCCGGCGTCTGCGAGATGTCGAGAGGGTCGCCCAAAGCATCTTCTACAACGCGCCGAGCTTCGTGCCCGGCGTGCTTCAGGTGCCGGCGTATTCGCGGGAGATCATCGAGAGCACCGCTTCGTCGGCGAGCATGGACGATCAGCGGCTGCGAGTTCGGGACGAGCGCCGCAAGGCGTTCCTGGCTCGGCTCGACAGCGATGCTCCGCCTCAGGTTCATGTGCTGCTCAGCGAAACCGTGTTCCGTCAGGCGCCGGCTGGATCGGCGGTGATGCGGGAGCAGATCGAGCACCTTCTCGCACTCTCCGACCGGCCCACGGTCCGGGTCGGAGTCGTGCCGCTCGAACGGCGTTGGCATCGCGGCCTGCTGGGAAACTACGAAGTTCTCGACACGGCAGCAGGCAGCCTGGCGTTCGCCGAAGGTCCGTTCGGAGACACGATCATCACCGACGGCGACCGGGTGGACCTGGTTCGGGAACAGGTGCGTTCTCTGATGAACGCGGCCGCGACTGGAGAAGAGGGTCGCGCCCTGCTGGCGAAGCTGGTCAGCGACTAGTCGGAGCCATGAGCGGGCAGGTCCGACCGGTCCTCCTTCAGGTCGGCGATGAAAGCCCGGAACGTGTCGACGTCGAACGCAAGCACCGGGCCGGAACGATCCTTGGTGTCGCGCATGAACACCTGGTCGCCTTCCCGCCTGATCTCGACACAGTTCGCTCCGCTGCTCTTGGTGCTCTTGTGCCAGCCAGTCTTCATCTCGTTGTCCACTGTGCCTCCTGGAGCGGCGAACTGTCGCCCATGGAGAACGGCCAAGTCGCATGGGCGGCGCTGCGGCGCGGCTGAACGCGCCGAGCCGTGAATCGAGCCGAACTGCCCCATCGGAGTCGGCTGATCACTCACAGTACCTGACATTCAGTGTTCTGGATCCCCCGGCGCCGCCATGGCGGACCTATTAGACCCGTGGCGATAATTGACATCTATCCCATGCGGTAGGATTCTGCGGGTGGGCTTTGGCCACCTGCAAATTGCAGATCGGCACTCGGTCCCGCCGCGGTGAAAGGTGCATGGCATGTCGGACGCCTCTGACCGATCCGTCGTGCCCACCGAGACGGTCGGCCCGAAGATCGCCCGGGCGAATGTGGCCCTGCGCTTGAAGTCGCTGCGTGATGGGTTGGGCCTGTCAGCTGCGGCGGTGGCCAAGACCATGGACTGGTCGGTCTCGAAACTGACCAGAATCGAAAAGGGCGAGGTGACTGTTCAGCCTCTGGAGGTCCGCGCTCTTCTCGGGCACTACCACATCTCCGATGAGCACGTCGTCGCGGAACTGTCCCGGCTTGCCCGTCTTTCCCGTTCTCGTCAGTGGTACAGCCGGCATCGGCTGGCCGGTGCCTTCGCTGATTTCGTCGCTTTCGAGAACGAGGCCGCCGAAATCCATGTCTGGCAATTGCTTTTCGTTCCCGGACTGCTGCAGACGCGCGACTACGCCCGTGCCATCACCGCGCGCACTCTTCGCACCGATCCGAACGACGAGCAGGTCAAGGCCCGAGTGGACCTGCGAATGGACCGCCAGGAGGCACTGTTCGAGCGGCAACGTGGTGACAGCCCTCCCCGGGTGACGGTGGTGTTCGACGAATCCGCACTCCGGCGACCACTCGGCGGACACGAAGTCATGGCCCGTCAACTCGACCACCTTCTGGCGCTGGCCGAAGACCCTCAACGCTTCGTCTTCGGCGTGGCGCCGCTCGACCTCGAACATCACTCGGGTCTCGGCGGCTCATTCGAGCTGCTCAAGTTCGCCGGCACGCACGATGACGTGATGTTCGTCGAGGCTGCCGCCGGATACGACTTCCTGGTCGTCAATCGCGAAGAAACCGACCGGCACAACGCGCTCTTCAAAGATCTGCTCGACTACGGCCGGACGGGTGACCGGGCCCTGCAAACGATCCGATCCATCCGGGACGAAATGCGGGCCGGCTGATCCTCGGTCAAGGTCGCGGCCGGCTGTTGGCTTCCACGGCCCGGACGACCGCCCGGCGCACCTGCTCGAACACACGCTGATTGTCCGAAGTGAACAGCACCACCCGGCGTCCCCGGTGCAGGGCGGTCAGCTCCATGTTGCGAGGATTGCGGTAGTCGTCGATCCAGACCGCCCCACCCACACCCATCGCGGCGAGCACACCGGCCGCGCAAGGCAGCCAGGCCGAACCGCTCACGGCGGCGACGCCGACCGACAGCACCAGCTCCAAGGCTCCGGTGTAGAGGGCCACGGCACGCGCCGGGTGGACGTAGAGGTAGGACGGATCCTCGACGACGAGATCGCGAACTCGGTAGATCGAGTCCTCGGTCTCGATGTACGTGCGGGTGACCACGATGCCTGGGCCCGGGTAGTAGACGGGGCGGCCGGTCTCTGAGGTGTCTGAGTTCAGTGTCATGACGATCCTCCTGACTGTTATCGTCAGGCGTCTGTCGGCTATCAGCAACCCTCTCTCCAGCCCTCGCCGTCGGCGGCCAGCTATCTGCCGAACGCAGATACGGCACTCTGCAGGCATTTGGGCGATTTAAGCCAGCGGTATTTGCACCCTTAACAGCCGTTTCGTCACTTGCGACGCTGAATGCAGCGCTACCCGCTTATCGCGATCAAGGAGCGGCAACGGCGGGCGATGGGGGATCCGGGAGGCTTGCCCCCACGGCGTTGGGGGTCTGGGGCTCGGGCCCCAGGAAGACTCAAGCGCGCCCGGCAGGATTCGAACCTGCGACCGACGGATTAGAAGTCCGTTGCTCTATCCGCTGAGCTACGAGCGCATGGGGCCCACAGCTTATCTTGCCGGGGGCGGGCCGAGGGTAACGCAGTCGTCCGGTGGATTATGTTGGCGGCTCGTCAACAGGGGTGTCAACCGGCTTCCGGGAGAGCGGCCAAGCCGGCGCGGGCGCGGGCTTGTTCGGCCGGGTCGTCGATCAGGCGGGCGGTGCCCAGGGCGACTTGGAAACTCGTGCGCGCCTCCTCGGTGCGGCCCGCGCCGGCCAGGGCCTCGCCGCGGCCGTTCAGGGCGCACGTCTGTCCGTAGCGTTCGCCCAGTTCGCCGAAGATGGCGACCGCCCGGTCGTACGAGTCGAGTGCCGCCGCGTAGTTGCCGAGCCGGGTGTCGGCGTCTCCGAGATTTGTCAGGGCCGTCGCCTCGCCGCCGCGGTGGCTGAGGTCGCGGAACAGGGCGAGGGCCCGCCGGTGATGCTCGGCCGCCTCCGGCACGCGGTTCATCCGGACGTAGACGTCGCCCAGGTTGGTCAGGGTGTTCGCCTCGCCCACCCGGTCACCGATTGCGACGAACTGGTCGAGCGCCCGCGCATGATGGGCGGCCGACTCCGCGTGGTTGCCGAACGCGTTGTGCACCACACCCAGGTTGCCCAGCGCCCGCGCCTGACCACGACCGTCGCCCAGATCGCGGAACAATGCCAGCGCCTCGGTCAGCTGCTCGAGCGCCTCCGGATGCCGGCCCAGCTGCCAGTGCACGACGGCCAGGTTGACCAGCGCATTCGCCTCACCCGCGGAATCACCGGAGCGGGCCGCGGCATGACGGGCCTCCGAATGTACGGCGATCGCGTCCGCGGGATAACCACCGTTGTCGAGATAGGTGTAGAGCGTCGCGGCCAGCCGTACGGCATGGGCCGGCCAGCCGTGGCGCGCCGCGTGCAAGCAGGTCGCGACCAGGGTGGCTCGCTCGGTGTCCAACCAGTGCAGCGCCGCCTTCGGATCAGACAGATCAGGCCCCCGTACGTCGTGAGGGTCGAGCACGGGACGGCGGTGCTTCTCGGCCGGGTGCAGCGCGTCCATCGCGGCCGCGGCGGCGTACAGGTAATGGTCGAAAAGCCGGGTCAGGGCCGCGCGGCGCTCGGCCGGCCGCTCCTCGTCGGCGGCCCGCTCGGTGGCGTACGCCCGGACCAGGTCGTGCAGCACGAAACGGCCCGGCACCGGCTGCTGCACCAGATGCTCGGCGGTCAGGCGGCGCAGATGCTCCTCGGTCTCGTCGAGTTCGGCGTCGAGCAGGGCGGCCGCCGCGAACACGTCGAGATCCTGACCCGGATGACCGGCCAGCCGGTGCAGCAGGATCCGCCGGCGCTCGGGCAGGCCCTGCTCCGACAAGTGCAGGGCCAGCTGCACGCCGTCGTCGAGGCGATGGTTGCGGTGCCGCTCGTCGAGCCGGTCGGCGTGGTCGGCCACCGACCAGCCCGGCGTCGCCGCCATCTGCCCGGCCACCACCGTCAGCGCCAGCGGCAGATAACCGCAGCGCTGCGCGACCCGCTCGACTGCGGCCGAGTCGGCATCGGCCGGCACCGCCCCGGCCAGCAGCTCGGACGCCTCGTCGGAGGAGAACACGTCGAGGTCGATCCGGGTCGCCGGGCCGATGCCGGTGAGGTCGCGGCGCGACGTGACCAGCGTCAACGCGTCCGGCGTGAGCAGCGGGCGCACCTGCTCCTCGTCGACCGCATTGTCCAGAATGACCAGTGCCCGGCGGCCGGCGACCTGGTCGCGGAACAGCGCCGAGCGCGAGTTCAGATCGTGCGGAATCTGCCGCGCGGGCACCCCGAGCGCGCGCAGGAACCCGTCCAGCACGGCGCCGGGCTCGACCGGGGGCTGGCTCTCGTCGGGGTGGAAACCGCGAAGATCGACAAAGAGCGTCGTTTCCGCCGTACGCCGGTGACCGGCATGAACGGCGAGCTGAGTCTTGCCCACACCGGCCATCCCCGTGATCACACAGACGCCGGCCGCCCGCTCGAGCGAGGCGAGATGCGGCTCACGGCCCACGAACGAGGACGCCTCGCTGGGCAGCCCGGCCAGGACCCGTACGGTGGCCGCGGCCTGCTTCTCGGCCAGCGTGACCCGGATCGCCTGCCGCCAGCGCGACAGGTAGGCCCCGTCGTCGTGCAGCGCCGCCACCACCGCGACCACCAAGTCCGGATTGACCCGGCGGCGGCCGTCGCGGAAGCAGTCGACGATCGTGCCCCGGCCCGTCGGACCGTGACTCGCATTGACCCGCTTCGTGATCGTGTCGTACGAGGGATCACCGGCCCAGGCCTTCAGGGAACGCAGGGCGGCCGCCAATTCGTCGAGGGTGCGGCAACCGGCCGGGTCGGGCGGATCCTCGAGCATTCCGGAACGATAGCAATCTATGTTCGGAATCGTTCGGATTTTCCCAGCCACCTGACCCGGACTGTTAAATGTCCTGCTTGTCCTCCGGCGCGCGAGGAACCTCGATCTCGGGCGTGCCCACCGGCGGCAGGAAAGCGTCGATCCACCGGGCCAGCTCCCGGAAGACCTCGACCCGGACTTCCTTTCCGGACAACGTCAGATCGTGCATGCCGCCGTCGAACCGGGCGATCGTGACCCGCGGCCCCAGCCGGGGCGCCCAGCGCACAATGTGTTCGACATCGAGCACCGAATCGGTGGTGCGCAGATCGTCGTGCCAGGCGCGGCCTCGGAACGTACGGGTGGAACAGGCGACCATGATCGGGGCGTCGATCCCCAGCCCGGCCCGCAACCGCTGCTGACCTCGGCGGATCGCCTCCAGCCAGCCGGCCGTGACCGGGAAACCGAGCACCGGCTTCCATTCCAGGTCGTATGTCCACTCGCCACGATGCTCGCTGTGCAGGCTCTGCCCGTAAAGGCCCAGCGACGCCATCGGGATTTTTCGATACGGCATCCGCCGGGTGGCCGCGATCGTCGCCGCCATGAGCGGGCGCTTCACCAGCCACGGCACGTTGAAATCGAAGAACGGGCTGTTCAGGAATAGTCCGTCGACGATGCCCCGGCCCTGCCGCGTGTGCGACCACAACGACGTGATCAGGCCGCCCGTGGAATGGCCGCCCACCAGCAACTGATCGTGGCCGTCCTGCTCGCGGATGATGCGCGCCGACTCGTCCAGCTCCGGGAAGTAGTCGGCCAGGCTGCGCGCGAAGTTCGGCGTCTGATGGGGGCGCAGGCTCCGGCCGTACTTGCGCAGATCGAGCGCGTAGAAATCCCAGCCGCGCTCGACGAAGAAGTCGGCCAGATGGGTCTGGAAGAAATAGTCCACAAAACCGTGGACGTAGAGCACGGCCCGGCGCGAGGGCCGGTCGGCCCGCCGCCGCACCAGCGTGGCCACCACCTCGCCCTCGTCGTCGCGGCCCAGGTCGATGGTGTGCCGCTCGTAAGGCGGCCCGAGGACGTCGATCTCCACGCGCCCCAGGCTACCGACCGGTACGCGCTCGCGCGCCATATCAGAAACGCCCCGGCCCGCGCCCGTTGTCCACAGGCCCCCGCGTTGTCCACAGCCCCGGCCCCGAGATCCCCCGCGCCCGGCCGCCGAGCGGGAAGCTTCCGGCCTCACCGACACACAACTGGAGGTCACAAGTGTTCGACACCAACCTCGTCGTCGTGGGCAACGTCCTGGCCGCCCCCGAATGGCGGCGTTTCGAGAGCTCCGGCTCGGTCGTCGCCAACTTCCGGATCGCGTCGACAGCGCGCCGCTTCGACCGCGAGAGCAACAGCTGGGTCGACGGCAACAGCCTGCGGGTTCGCGTCACCGCGTGGCGCAAGCTGGCCGAGGGAGTGATCTCGTCGATCTCCGTCGGCGACCCCGTGATCGTGTACGGGCGGCTCTACACCCGCGACTGGAAGGATGACGACGGCAACCCCCGGATCACGTACGAGATGGAGGCGTATTCGATCGGTCATGACCTCGCCCGGGGTCAGGGCAGCTTCACGCGCAACCGCAACACCGCCGGGCCGGGCGCGAGCACGCCCGAAGAGTCCGCGGAGGAGTTGTTCGCCGTTGATGAGGCGCCGGCCTTCGCCGAGGTATCGGACGTCGCTCCCGACTCCGCTCCCGACTCCGATTCCGAAAGTGGGCCGGGTGACGTGCCGTCCGACGAGGAGATCGCGCTGGAGGTGGAGCGGCTGACCGCCGAGCAGCCCGCCCCGGCGCGGCGGGCCCGACGCACAAGGAAGGAGTCCGTCTCCGCCTGACCCCGGCCCGGTGGCCCGGCCGTCGCGCGGCGGCCGGACCGCCCCGGGCTGAATCGTTCCCACCGGGGACGAGTACGACGGACGGATGACACGGCCCCCCGAATGGGGTGGTCCGATCGTGCCCACGTATTCGGCCGCCCGGCCGACCTGCCCGGTTGGTCCCCGGGCAGGGTCGACCGGCAGACTGGGGCGCGTGCTGTTGAAGGAGATCCGCGCGATCGCGGACGAGACACTGGTGCTCGCCCCGCACGACCAGGACACCGAGACCGCCAACACCAGCTGGTTCGGCGCACCGCCGCACGAGCGCATGGGCCTGTCGGCCGAGGAGGTGGTCAACGCCTTCGAGGAGACGGTCACGCAACTGCGCGGCCAGGTCGCCGGCATGGGGCATGCCGGGCCGGCGACGTTCTATGTGTGGCACGACCTGCAGGCGGGGCAGCTGCGCTGCTCGACGGCCTCGTGCGGGCGTGACGAGCTGCCGTTCACCGAGAAATACCGGGCGACGGAGGATCTGCGGGCCATCGTCGTCGAGTTCCTGGAGGACCGGGCGCCGGGCGCGATCGTCTGGGGTGAGTTCGACCCGGTGCCGATCCCGGACGGCCCCGACGCGGGGTCGCCGGAAATCCCGGTATGGGTCTGCGACCTGCGCGCATGATCGACTGACCGGACCAGCAAGGCTCACTGAAAGGATCCAAGGCGTGGCGGGGGCGGGGGCGGGGCCCTGGACAGGGTCCTTGATCGGGTACGCGGCCCGCGGAGCGGGATCTTCGGCTCGGGCGGCGGGTCGAGTGGCCGGGACGGCGGGTCGAGTGGCTGGGACGGCGGCGCGAGTGGCTGGGACGGCGGCGAGCCTGGCCGGCACGGCGGGGCGATCCTGGGGGAGAGCGGCAATCCGGCCCGGTACGGCGGACGCGGCCGGGCTGGCGGCGGGCTACCTGCTCGACGCCGTGTTCGGGGATCCCCGTCGGTTTCACCCGGTGGCCGGGTTCGGAACGGCCGCGGCGGCCCTCGAGAAGCGGATCTACCGCGACAACCGGGTCGCCGGGACGGCGTTCACGGCGATCGCGGTCGGGGCTCCGGCCCTGGTCGGGGTGGTGGCGGCCGCGGCCACCAAGCGGGCGCCGCTGGCCCGGACCGCGCTGGTGGCCGGCGTCACGTGGACTGTCCTGGGCGGGCGGACCCTGCGGCGGGAATCGCGCATCATGGCCGAGCACCTGGCCGGCGACGATCTCGACGCGGCGCGGGGGCGGCTCAACCATCTGTGCGGGCGGGATCCGTCGGGGCTGGACGAGCTCGAGCTGGCCCGGGCGACCGTGGAGTCAGTGGCCGAGAACACGTCCGATGCAGTGGTTGCGCCGCTGGTCTGGGGTGGCCTGTTCGGGTTGCCGGGGCTTCTCGCCTATCGGGCCGCCAACACGCTCGACGCGATGGTCGGGCACCGGTCGGCCCGTTATGCCCGGTTCGGCACGGCGTCGGCGCGGCTCGACGACGGGCTCAATCTGGTGCCGTCGCGGCTGACGGGGATTTTGACCGTGGCGGCCGCGCCGGTGGCGGGTGGGTCGCCGCGGGAGACGTTGCGGGTGTGGCGGCGCGATCGCAACGATCATCCGTCGCCCAATGCCGGGCAGTGCGAGTCGGCCATGGCGGGGGCGCTGGGGGTCCGGCTGGGTGGGCGAAATGTCTACTTCGGACGTAGTGAGACCAGGCCCTTTCTCGGGGACGGGCCGCGGCCGTCGGCCGTTCACCTGCGCCGGGCCGCCCGCGCCTCGGGCACGGTCGGTCTCGCCGCCGCCGGCATAGCGGTGAGCCTGGCGGCGCTGCGCGGAGCCGTGCGGCGATGAGCAGCGGGGCGATGAGCAGCGGGGCGATGAGCAGCGGGGCGATGAGCAGCGGGGCGATGAGCAGCGGGTCTGACGGCGCTGCGAAAAGTCGTGGCGGGTTGCTGGTCGCCGGCACCACCTCGGATGCGGGGAAGAGCATTCTCACCGCGGGCATCTGCCGCTGGCTGCGCCGCCGCGGGGTGAAGGTGGCCCCGTTCAAGGCGCAGAACATGTCGAACAACTCGGTGGTCGTCGTCGGCCCGGACGGTCGCGGCGGGGAGATCGGGCGGGCGCAGGCGATGCAGGCCGCGGCGGCCGGCGTGACGCCTGACCTGCGGTTCAATCCGGTGCTGCTCAAGCCGGGCAGCGACCGGTCGAGTCAGGTCGTGCTGCTCGGTGAGGCGATCGACACGGTCACCGCCGGCAACTATCGCTCGATGAAGCCGCGGCTGGCCGAGACCGCGTACGCCGCCCTGGCCGAGCTGCGTACGGAATATGACGCCGTGATCTGTGAGGGCGCCGGCAGCCCGGCCGAGATCAATCTGCGCGACGGCGACTTCGTCAACATGGGCCTGGCCCGGCACGCGAACTTCCCGGCGATCGTGGTCGGCGACATCGACCGCGGCGGCGTCTTCGCGGCCTTCCTCGGCACGGTCGCCCTGCTCAGCGAGGACGATCAGGCGCTGATCGCCGGCTTCGTGATCAACAAGTTCCGGGGCAGCCTGGAGATCCTCCGGCCCGGCCTCGACATGATCGCCGCCACCACGGGCCGATCGGTCCTCGGTGTTCTGCCGTTCGAGGAGGGCGTCGGGGTCGACGGCGAAGACTCACTCTCGTACGCGTCAAATCGGACACTGAGCAGCACGGGCCCGCGCGGGACCGAGTGGCTGAGGGTGGCTGTCGTCCGGCTGCCGCGAATCTCCAACGCCACCGACGCCGAGGCCCTGGCCGCCGAGCCGGGGGTGCGTGTGCGCCTGACCACCGACCCCGCCGAGCTCGTCGACGCCGATCTGGTGGTGATCCCGGGCTCGAAGGCGACGGTCTCCGACCTGGCCTGGTTGCGGGACACGGGCCTGGCGGGGGCGATCGAGGCGCACGCGGCCGCCGGGAAACCGTTGCTCGGCATCTGCGGCGGCTTCCAGATGCTCGCCGAGTCGATCCACGACGAGGTCGAGAGCGGCCGGGGTCGCGTACGGGGGCTGGGTCTGCTGCCCGTAGAGATCACTTTTGAGCGGGTCAAGACACTCACGCGCTCGATCGGTGCGGCCCTCGACGCGCCCGTCTCCGGTTACGAGATCCACCACGGCGTCGTCACGAGATCGAGTTCCCAACCCCTGCTCCGGTATGCCGATGGCCGCCCCGAGGGTGCCGTCGAGCGCAACGTCTTCGGCACCCACTGGCACGGCGCCTTCGAGTCCGACGAGTTCCGGCGCCGCTTCCTGACCGAGGCCGCGCGCCAGGCCGGCCGGAGCGGGTTCACCGTCGCTGCGGGCACGAGCTTCACCGCCGTACGGGAAACCGCTCTTGATCTTCTGGGTGACCTGGTCGAGGAGCATCTCGACACCGGCGCGCTGCTGCGGTTGATCGAGCAGGGCCCGGCCGAGGGGCTGCCGTTCCTGCCTCCGGGGGCTCCCGCGCGTGGCTGAGCAGTCGTTTCGCGAGCTGGCGACGTTCGTACGGGGGCTGAAGCCGCGCCTGGGCCGCACCCGCCTGATCGCCGTCGACGGGCCGAGCGGCGCGGGGAAGACCCGGTTCGCCGATCAGCTCGCCGCGGCGCTGGCCTGCCCGATTGTGCACACCGACGACCTGCTCAACGGGTGGGACGACCAGTTCACCTTCTGGACGCGGCTGGAAGAAAAAGTGCTGGCTCCGCTGCGCGAGGGTGAGCCGGCCACCTACCGGCCGTACAACTGGGTCAAAGGCGATTTTTCCGGTACGCCGGTGACGGTGCACGCCGCGGAAGCCGTGCTGCTGGAGGGGGTGAGTGCGGCCCGGCGCGACATTCGTCCCGAACTGACCCTGGCCGTTTTTGTGGACGCGCCGGCCGGACTTCGCTGGGAACGCGCGATCGCCCGCGACGGGGACGACACTCTTGCTTATCGGAAGTACCTTGGGCGCTGGCGGGCCGCCGAGGACCGGCACTTCGCCGCGGACGAGACGGCCGAGCACGCCGACCTGATCGTCGACGGTGCGACACAGGCCGCAGAGGGATATTTCTCGAAGGGGTGGGCACGATGACCGACGAAGAGAACCGCCCGGTACGCCGGCGGATCACCCTGACCGGCATCAGCTCGCGGGCCTGGGAACATCCGGCCGACCGCGGCGCGCTGACCGCCCTGCGCGAGCTGCGCGGCTTCGACGACGTGGTCAAGACGTTCTTCGGCATGTGGAACGAGCGCGGCTTCCGGCTGCAGTTCCTGGCCGGGGCGATCCGCGTCGACCACCGGCAGTATCCGCGGGTCTACCAGCGCTTCACCGAGGCCGCGACCACCCTCGACGTGGTCGAGCTGCCCGAGCTCTACGTCAGTCAGGATCCCATCATCAACGGGTCCGCGATCGGCCTCGACAAGCCGTTCATCGTGATCACGACGGGCGCGCTGGAGCGGCTGGACGACGACGAGCTGCGCGCGATGCTGGGCCACGAGATCGGCCACGTCCGCAGCGGCCACGCGGTCTACAAGACGATCATGATGATCCTCACCCGCTGGGCCGCCAACCTGAGCTGGCTGCCCGTCGGCGCGATCGCGCTGCGGGCCATCATCGCGGCGATGTTCGAGTGGTGGCGCAAGGCCGAGCTCTCGGCCGACCGCGCCGGGCTGCTCGCCGGTCAGGATCCGGCCGCCTCGACCCGCCTGCTGATGAAGCTGGCCGGCGGCGGCGACCTGTCGCAGATCGACACGGCGGCCTTCCTCGAGCAGGCCGCGGAGTACGAGAGCGGCGGCGACCTGCGCGACAGCATCCACAAGATCGGCATGACGGCGTGGAGCACCCACCCGTTCCCCGTGGCCCGGGCCAACGAGCTGCGCAAGTGGGTCGACTCGGGGGCGTACGCGGAGATTCTCGGTGGCGACTACCCGCGCCGCGACTCCGACGGCGACGCCTCGGTGACCGACGACGTGAAGGCCGCCGCCAACTCGTACCGGGAGACCTTCAACAATTCGCAGGATCCGCTCGTCGGTCTGCTCCGCAAGCTCGGCGACGGCGCGGCTGACCTGGCCGGATCGGCCGCGCGGGGCGCCCGGGGCTGGATGGGCGACGCGTCGCGCCGCAACCGTCAGGACGACGAAGGCAACTGAACGACCCCTAGGATCACTCATATGAGCTTGAGTGAGACCGACCTGCGTGCCGCCATCGCGCGCGAGATGCCCGGAGTCCGTGCCGACCTGGAAGCGTTGGTTCGCATTCCGGGCATCGCCTTCGAGGGCTTCGACCACTCGCAGGTCGAGCGGTCGGCCGAGGCGGTGGCCGAGCTGCTGCGCGGCTGCGGGCTCGACACGCAGATCGTGCGGCGCGGCGGCCAGCCCGCCGTGATCGGTCGCAAGGCCGCCCCCGAGGGCGCGCCGACAGTCATGCTCTACGCCCACCACGACGTGCAGCCCACGGGCGACCCGGCGTTGTGGAGCAGCGACCCGTTCGAGCCCGTCGAGCGGGACGGCCGGCTCTACGGGCGCGGCGCCGCCGACGACAAGGCCGGCGTGATGGCCCACGTCGCCGCGCTGCGGGCCTTCGGCGACCAGCTGCCCGTCGGCGTGGTCGTCTTCGTCGAGGGCGAGGAGGAGTTCGGCTCCTTCTCGCTCGACGCGATCATCGAGGAGTTCCGTGAGGAGCTGCGCTCCGACGTGATCGTGATCGCCGACTCCGGCAACTGGGACATCGGGCAGCCCGCCCTGACCACCTCGCTGCGCGGCCTGGTCAACCTGTTCGCCGAGGTCCGCGTGCTCAAGAGCGCCGTGCACAGCGGCATGTTCGGCGGCCCGGTGCCCGACGCCCTGACCACGCTGGCCCGCCTGCTCTCGACCCTGCACGACGAGAGCGGCGAGGTCGCCGTCGACGGGCTCGTCGGCCGCGAGGGCGCGAGCGTCGACTATCCGGCCGACCGGTTCCGGCACGAGGCGGGCATGCTCGACGGCGTCGAGCTGATCGGCAAGGGCTCGATCACCGACCGCATCTGGACCAAGCCGTCGATCTCGGTGCTCGGCATCGACGCGCCCCGCACGTTCGAGGCGGCCAACGCCCTGCAGCCCACGGCCAAAGCCAAGATCTCCGTACGGCTGGCGCCCGGCGACGACCCCAAGTCGGCCTACGCGGCCGTCCGCGCCCACCTCGAGAAGCACGTGCCGTGGGGCGCGCAGGTCGAGGTGACCTTCGAGGCCGACGGTTCGCCCTGCGTGATCGACGCGACCGGCCCGGTGTTCGATGCCGCGCGGGCCGCGTTCCGCTCGGCGTGGGACGGCACCGAACCGGTCGACATGGGCGTGGGCGGCTCGATCCCGTTCATCGCCACCTTCCAGGAGCTCTTCCCGCAGGCCGCGATCCTGGTCACCGGCGTCGAGGACCCTTACTCGGCGGCCCACGGCCCGGACGAGAGCCTGCACCTCGGCGAGTTCGAGCGCGTCTGCGTCGCCGAAGCCCTGCTCCTCAAGAACGTGGCGGAGAACTCGACTTCGAAGTAGGGAGCGGCCGATGGCCGAGCTGTCGTGTGACGTGCTGGTGGCGGGTGCGGGCCCGACGGGGCTGATGCTCGCCAACTGGCTGGTCAAACTCGGGGTCGACGTGATCGTGGCGGACGGCAAGGAGGGGCCCACGCGCGAGTCGCGGGCCCTGGTCGTCCAGGCCCGCAGCCTCGAGATCTACGACCAGCTCGGCCTGGGCGACCAGGTGCTCGACGCCGCCCACCGGGCCGACGCGGTGGCGCCCGGCTTCCTCGACCGGGCGTTCGGGCGCGTCCCGCTCGGCCCGCTCGGCGGCGACGTCAGCCCACACCCGTTCATCGAGGTCCTCGAGCAGAGCCGCAACGAGGAGATCCTCTACGAGAACCTGCAGAAGCTCGGCGCCGGCGTGCGCTGGGAGACGCCGATCACGGCCGTCAAGCAGGTCGAGGAGGGCATCGAGGCCAAGGTCGGCAACGACACCGTCCGGGCCCGCTTCTGCGTCGGCTGCGACGGGTCGAACTCGGCGGTCCGCAAGGCGCGGCGCATCGCCTTCGAGGGCGTCACCAACCCGCACCGCTTCTACGTCATCGACGCGCTGGGCGTCGGCGGCCTGGTGGAGAACGCGATCAACGTACGCCCGGGCAAGTCCGACTTCCTGCTCGGCTTCCCGATGCGCGGCCGCAACGCGTGGCGCCTGATCGGGCTCGTGCGCGACGACGACGGCGACGGGCGGCTCACCGAGGAGGACGTGCGCCCGCGGATCAAGGACTTCGCGGTCACGTACGCCGAGTCGCGCTGGTTCGCGACGTACAAGGTGCACCACCGGGTCGCGGCGACGTTCCGTGACGGGCCGTTCTTCCTCGCCGGTGACGCCGCCCACGTGCACTCGCCGGTCGGCGGCCAGGGCATGAACACCGGCCTGCAGGACGCGCACAACCTGGCCTTCAAGCTGGCCGACGTGCTGCAGGGCCGCCGCAAGGACGCCTGGCTCGACCGCTACGAGGCCGAGCGCCGCCCGGTCGCCCGCACGCTGGTGGCCACGACCGACCGCCTCTTCGGGGCGATCACCTCGCAGCGGCCGCTGTTCCGCACGCTGCGCCGGATCTTCGTGCCGCTGGCGGCGCCGGTCGGGGTGCGGTTCCTGCCCCGCGCCTCGGGCGGCTCGCGGCTGTTCCAATACGTCTCGCAGACCCGCATCCACTACTGGATGACGCCTAACGCGCAGGCCGCGGCCGGTGGACGGCGCGATCCCGTGGTGGGGCGGCGGCTGCCCTGGGCCGGCGGCAACTTCGCGGTGCTGCGCGACCTGCGGTGGCAGATTCACGCGTACGGCGGAGTGGCCGCCTCGGACGTGCCCGACCTGGGCGTGGCCGTGCACGTCTTCCCGCCCGCGCCGCCGGCCTCCGGCCTGGCCTCGGGGCGGCTCTATCTGGTGCGTCCGGACGGATTTGTGGCCGCCGAGGCCGGGCTGGACGAGGCGGCCGGGGTCTTTCCGGCCCTGATGCGGGGCTGAGTCACGCTGCGTCTCGGGCGGCCCGTCACCCAGAGCAAACCGGTGCGGGGCGCGATCTCGTCCTGTTAGGATATCGAACATGCGTTCGAACGATCTCCCCGCCACGGTGTCCTTGGTGGTGCGGCCGAAGCTGGCCGGGCCGCGCAACACGATCGATCGCCTGCGCTCCCATGACCGTCTCGAGGCCATCGCCCGGCTGCGGTTCGCCGTCCGCGCCATGGACGAGGTCGACGTCTCCGACTGGCCCGAAGGCGCCCTCACCGACCATCTCGAGGAGCTGTCGGCCACGCTGTGCGAGATCGACGCTCAGCTCTCCCGGGTGGCCGACGCCGTCCGGGCCCGCGGCTTCCGCATCTCCGAGCCGCGAGCCGCCTGAGCGCTCCGCTCCTCTTCGCCCCGGCGGCGATCTTCGGGGCGAAAATGTCAGGGGGTGCTGCCAGGATGTGTTGGTGCGATTCCTGGATCTGGCGGCGACCTCGACGGCCGTCGCGGCGACCTCCGGGCGCAAGGCGAAGGTCGAGTTGCTGGCCGACGCGTTGCGCCGGCTCGAGCCCGGCGAGATCGGTCCCGGCTCGGCCTATCTCGCGGGCGAGCTGCGCCAGCGGCAGACCGGCGTGGGTTATGCGAGCCTGCGCGAGCGACCCGCCCCTGCGGCCGAGCCCACGCTCACGGTGGCCGCGGTCGACACGCTGATCGCCGAGATCTCCGTCGTCGCCGGGGCCGGCTCGCAGGCCCGGCGGCGCGAGCTGGTGGCCGCCCTGTTCGGCGCGGCCACGGCCGACGAGCAACGCCTGCTCGTCGGGTTGTTCAGCGGCGAGCTGCGCCAGGGGGCCCAGGCCGGGCTGCTGGCCGACGCGATCGCCAAGGCGGCCGAGGTGCCGCTGACTGCGGTGCGCCGGGCGCTGCTGCTCTCCGGCGATCTCAAACAGGTCGCCGTGGCCGCGCTCGGTGGCGGCGCGGCCGCCCTGGCCGAGATCCATCTGCGGGTCGGCACCCCGCTCACCCCGATGCTGGCCCAGAGCGCGCCCGACGTCGGCGCCGCCCTGCTGGCCACCGGCATGCCCGCGACTGTCGACGTGAAGCTCGACGGCATCCGCATCCAGGTGCACCGCTCCGGCGACGACGTGACCGTCTTCACCCGCAGCCTCGACGACATCACCGCCCGCATGCCCGAGGTGGTCGAGGCCGTCCGCAAGCTTCCGCTGCGCGAGGCGGTGCTCGACGGCGAGGCGATGACGCTCGACGCCTCGGGCCGCCCGCGGCCGTTCCAGGAGACTTCAAGCCGGGCCGCCACTCGGGGCACGGCCGCCGCGCGCCGCAAGTCGGCCGCCGCCGCCCAGTCCGCCGCGCCCGCCGCCCAGTCCGCCGCGACCGCCGTCCAGTCCGCCGCGCCCGCCGACTCGGACGCGACCGCTGGCTTCGACGCGACCGCCAGCTCCGATGCGACCGCCGGCTCCGACGCGGCCGTCGGTCCTGAAGCTGTCGGTGGCTCGGGTGGCGCGGCCCGGCCCGGTGATCAACTGGCGCTGGTGCCGTTCTTCTTCGACATCCTCCACCTCGACGGTGTCGACCTGATCGACGAGCCGGGCCACGTCCGCTGGCAGGCGCTGGCCGACGCGCTGCCCGCCGACCTGATCGTCGGCCGCACGACCGTGACCAGCGAGGAGGAGGCCGCCGCGGCCTTCGCCGCCGCGCTCGCGGCCGGGCAGGAGGGCGTGGTCATCAAGGCGGCCGAGGCGCCGTACGACGTGGGCCGCCGCGGCTCGGCCTGGGTCAAGGTCAAACCCCGGCACACCCTCGACCTCGTAGTGCTGGCCGTCGAGTGGGGGCACGGCCGGCGCAAGGGCTGGCTGTCCAACCTGCATCTGGGTGCGCGCGACCCCGAGACGGGCGGGTTCGTGATGCTCGGCAAGACGTTCAAGGGCCTGACCGACGAGTTGCTGCGCTGGCAGACCGAGCGCTTCCAGGAGCTGGCGACCGGCGACGACGGCTGGGTGGTGCGGGTGCGGCCTGTGCAGGTGGTCGAGATCGCCTTCGACGGCGTGCAGACGTCCCCGCGCTATCCCGGCGGCGTGGCCCTGCGGTTCGCCCGGGTGCTGCGCTATCGCGACGACAAGCCGGCCACCGAGGCCGACACGATCGACACGGTCCGCGCGATCGGAGGCCACGCCACACCCGAGTAGAACAAGGTCGAGCGGCGCGCCAGACCGGTCTGTGCGGTCAGGCCTGGTCGGTTCCGCCCCGGGCCGCGGCCTCGCGGGCACGGTCGGCATCCGAGACGCGGTCACCCTGCGTCGCCTTCGCGGCGGCCCGCTTGCGATCCGCCTCCTCGACCCGGTCACCCGACGCGGCCGCACGCCGCCGGTCGGCCTCTTCCACGCGATCACCTGAAGCCGCACGCCGCCGGTCGGGCTTTTCCACGCGATCACCTGAAGCCGCACGCCGCCGGTCGGCCTCTTCCACGCGGTCGCCTGAAGCCGCGCGCCGCCGGTCGGCCTCCTCGACCCGGTCGCCGACGGGGGCGCGGGCCGGTGTGGCCGGTGACCGCGCCGGTGCGGGCCCCTTCGCCTCCTTGCGGGCGTAATACCCATAGGCGGCCAGAGCCATCAGCGCGAACAGCCACCACTGCACCGCATACCCCCCGTTCTGCCACGAGTCCTCGTGGTCGATCGGGATGCGCGTGAAGGCCGTATCGGCCGCCGGCGTCTGGGTGGTGAGCAGCACATAAGCCCCGTACACCGGGTAGGGCATTTCCGGCGCGAGCCTGGGCAGGGAGATCCGCCGGGTGTCGAGCCGCCCGTTGCGCTGCTCGATCGCCGCGGGTCGGCTTTCCGACAGGTGCACCTGGCCGACCACCGTCACCGGGCCGCTCGGCGCGGGCGGCACCTCGGGCGCGGCCAGGGCCCCGCCGGCGGGCGCCGGCACCCAGCCCCGGTCGACCAGCACGGCCGTGCCGTCCGCCAGCACGAGCGGCGTCACGATCTCGAAGCCCACGTCCCCGTCGACCGTGCGGCCCCGCGCCTGGATCTCGTGGGCCGGGTCGTAGCGCCCGCTCACGGTCACCTTTGTCCAGGCCAGGTCCTTGCCGGGGGCCGCGCCGGCCACGCCCGCGGTGGCCGGCCGGGTCAGCACCGAGGTGAGCGGGACGGCGGCTACCGAATCGGCGGCGTCGATGCGATCGTTGATCGCGCTGCGCTCCTCGTAGCGCCGCAGCTGCCAGTTGCCGAGCATCACCATCACCAACGCCGCCGCCACGGCCAGCGCGGCCGCGGCGAGCCAGCGGGGGCTCAGCAGGAAGCGGTACACGCAACGAGGCTACCCGTCGCCCTGCTGGCCGGCGCCCGCGCCGGGTACTGTCCCACTCCGGCAGTCGACAGCAGGCGATACACGCACCGGGAGAGTCATTGATGAGCGCCCAGCCCCGCCTGGTCGTGAGCGCCCCCGCCTCGGGGCACGGCAAGACCGCGATCGCGGTCGGCCTGCTCGCGGCGTGCGCGGCTCGGGGCATCCCGGCGGCCGGGTTCAAGGTCGGCCCGGATCACACCGACGCCGCCTATCTCGGTCTCGCCGCCGGCCGCCCCGGTCGCAACCTCGATCCGCGGCTGGTCGGCGCCCAGCGCATTGCTCCGCTTTTCCTGCACGGCTCCTCGGGCGCGCAGCTGTCGGTGATCGAGGGCGCGATGGGCCTGTTCGACTCGCTGACCGGCCAGCCCGAGATCGACGGGACGGCCGCGGTCGCCGCCGTGCTGCACGCCCCGGTCGTGCTGGTCGTCGATGTGGCGTCGATGGGGCATTCCCTGGCCGCCCTGGTGCACGGCTTCCGCATGTTCGACGAGATGGTGCACCTGGGCGGGGTGATCCTCAACCGGGTCGCGTCGCCGCGGCACGAGCAGATGCTGCGTACCGCCCTCGACGACATCGGCATGCCGGTGCTGGGCGCGCTGCGCCGCGGTGACCTGCCCAATGTGCTGCCCGCGCGCTCGCACGGCCCGGTGCCGGTGGCCCACCGTACGGTCGAGGCGAGCCGGGCCGTGCGCCGGCTGGGCGAGGCCGTCGGCGCCGGTCTCGACATCGACCGCATCATGGCGCTGGCGAATTCCGCGCCCCCGCTGCCAGGCCCGATCTGGACGCCGGGGGAGGCGGCCGGCGGCGAGGCGTTCGAGCAGCGTCCGGTGGTCGCGCTGGCCGGCGGCCCGGGCGCCCCTTTCACGTACGTCGAGACGGCCGAGCTGCTCACCGCGGCCGGCGCCGACGTGGCAGTGGTCGACCCGTTGCGCGACGAGTGCCTGCCCGCGGGCACCCGGGCCCTGATCGTCGGGGGCGGCCTGCCCGAGGGCTATGCGGAGGAGCTGTCGGCCAACCGCCGGCTGTGCAACGCGGTGGCCCAGTTCGCCGCCGACGGCTGGCCGGTGATCGCCGAGGGGGTGGCGCTGCCGTGGCTGGGCCGTGACCTCGACGGCCGGCCGATGTGCGCCGTCCTCGACATCACGGCGGAGACCGGCGAGCAGACCGTGGCCGGCTATCGCGAGGCGACCGCGCCGACCACCTCGCCGCTGGCCCCGGCCGGCGCCCGCATCACCGGTTACAAACAGCACCGGGCGATCGTCACGCCGCGTGCCGGCGCCGTCCCCGCCTGGACCTGGTCGGGCGGCAACCCCGAGGGCTTCGTCTGGCGGCAGGTGCACGCCTCGCAGCTGGGCCTGCACTGGGCGGCCGCGCCCGAGATCGCCAAGCGGGTCGTCTCGGCCGCCATGGCGGGACCGGCGCCGCTGCTGCCGCCCGTCCCCGTGCGGCCGGTGCAGCCTCCGGCGCAACTCGAGCCGAAGCCGAATCTCAGTGACACGGTAGACATCACCACGTCCTGAAATGCAAGATCGACATGCGGAAATGCGCGCTGCCGGGAAGCATCCGTGAAAACGCCCTTCGGCGAGCGAGAAACTGTCGTACCCCGGCCGTAACGTGGGGTTAACAGGTACGACGCGAAGGAGGATGGCCGTGGCCGATCGTGTTCCTCTGGATTTCGACCCTCCGGTCCGTGGGCTGCGGGCACTGTTGCTCGGCGTCGACGACGGCGAGCTGTCGAATCCCACGCCCTGTCCCGAGTGGACAGTCGCCACCCTTCTCGACCATTTGATGGGTCTGTCGGTGGCCTTCACCCAGGCCGCCCACAAGCGCTTCAGCGCCGCCGAGACGACGTCGGCGCCCGTCCCCTCCGCCCAGCATCTGAGCCGGCATTGGCGCAGCCGCCTGCCCGTCCTGCTCGAAGACCTGGCCACGGCGTGGAAGGATCCCGCCGCCTGGACGGGCACGTCGCAGGCGGGCGGCGTCACCATGCCGGCCGCCGCGCTGGGCCACGTCGCGATGAGCGAGCTGATCATGCACAGCTGGGATCTCGCCCGCGGCACCGGTCAGGAATACTTCGCCGACCCGCGCACCCTCGAGCCGCTCATCGAGTTCCTGTCCGGCGGCCCCGCCGAGGGCACGCCCGGCCTGTTCGGCCCGGTCGTGCCCGTCGACGACGAGGCCACCCTGCTCGACCAGGCCCTGGCCCTGGCCGGCCGCGACGCCAAGTGGCGCCCGCCGCCCCGGCGCCGGGCCGCGGCGGCCTAGTCGCCCTGCTCGTCGTCCCGTTCGTCGTCCCGCTCGCTGTCGTAGTCGCTGTCCCGATCGCGGTCGCGGTCACGGTCCCGCCAGCGCGAGACGAGGTCGTCCGAGGGCGGGGTGAACTTCGCCTTCGGCTGGCCCTTCAACGCGTCCTTCAACGTCTCCGCGACAGTGAATTTCGAGGTGGTCGAGCGGTTCGAGCCGACGTTCTTCTCCGGGTTGTCGGGGTCGGCGACGAAGGCGGCCGCGGCCAGCTGCGGGGTGAAGCCGCAGAACCAGGCGCTCTTGTTGCTGTCCGTCGTGCCGCTCTTGCCGGCCACCGGGCGCTTCAAGGTGCCGTAGACCATCTCGGAGGTGCCCCAGCCGCCGCAGCCGCCCCGGGCCGCGCCGTAGCCGGTGACGCAGCGGGCGGCGTCGGTGGCCGCGCGAGCCACGTCGGCACTGACCGCGCGGTGGCAGCGCGGGGCCGCGATCACCTTCCCCTTGAAGGTCGCGTCCTTCCCGTCCCTGGTCTTGATCGCCCGTACGGGCAGGGGTTCGCAGTAGTTGCCCTCGGCGGCCAGGGTGGCGAAGACGTTGGCCATCTCGATCGGCGTGACGTCGCTGACCCCCAGCGTGAACGCGCCCCACCCCGAGGCGTGCTCGGGCGAGGCCAGCTTGCGGTCGATGTCGGTGCGCCAGCGCAGCCCCAGCCGCTCGGCCATCTTGACCGCCTTGTCCGCCCCGACCTTCTGCTCGAGCTGCACGAAGTACGTGTTGACCGACTTGCCGAAGCCGCTCCACATGGTCTGATCGCCGGTCATCGACGCCGTCGAGTTCTTCGGGCACCAGTGCACCCCGCAGGTCGCCGGTCCGGGCGCGGTGATGTATTTTGAGTAGAACCGCTGCGGGCTGTAGTACGACGTGCTCAGCGGCATCCCCTCGTCGAGCGCGGCCAGCATCGTGAAGATCTTGAAGGTCGAGCCCGCCTGGTAGCCGGCCATCGAGCCCCCGCCGAGCAGCGGGTTCACCGTGTTCGGATAGTTGCCCTTGAGCTTGCGGAAGCGGCTGTGCTTCTCGTTGTCCCGCTGGTCGAGCGAGTAGCGCCGGTTGACCGCCATGCTCACCACCCGGCCGGTGTTCGGCTCGATGATCACCTGGCCGTGCGCGATCCGGCTGCGCCGCTTCTCCTTGTCGAGGATGTGCTTCATCGCCGACGCCTGCACCTTGGGGTCGATCGAGGTGACGATCCGGTAGCCGCCGCGCCGCAGGTTCTCCTCGCGCTCCATCGGGTTGCTGCCGAAGGCGGGCTGCTCCTTCCACCACGACTTCAGGTAGTCGCAGAAGAAGCCCCAGTCGTTGTGCTTGCCGGCGATGCTGATGCAGTCGTTCGGTGGCGCGCTCAGCTTGAGCTTGATCGGCTCGCGCTTGGCCTGGGCGGCCTGCTGCGGCGTGATCGCCTTGATCTTGAGCATCTGGTCGATCACGTAGTTGCGCCGGCTCGTCGCGGCCTGCCGGTCCTGGGTCGCCGGGTCGTAGGCCGACGGCGCCTTGACCAGGCCCGCCAGCAGCGCGGCCTCGTTCAGGTCGAGGTCCCGGGGCAGCTTGGAGAAGAAGACCTGAGAGGCGGCGAAGATCCCGTACGCCCGGTGGCCGTAGTACGCCGCGTTGAGGTAGCGCTCGAGGATCTCCTGCTTCGACATGCGCTTCTCGAGCTCGATGGCCATCCGCATCTCCCGCAGTTTGCGCTGGGTCGTCTGCTCGGTGGCCTCCAGCGCCTCCTTCGGGGTCTGCGCGCCGTCCCGCAGCGCCATCCGCACGTACTGCATGGTCAGCGTCGACGCGCCCTGCGAGACCCCGCCCGCCTTCTGGTTGGCCACGAACGCGCGGGCCACGCCCTTGGCGTCGACGCCGTTGTGCTCGTAGAAGCGGGTGTCCTCGGACGCGACGATCGCCTGCGTGATGTACGGCGACATGTCGGCGATCTTGATCGGCTTCCGATGCTCCTCGTAGAACATCGTCAGCAGCGTCCGGTTGTCCTTGGCGTACACGTAGGTGGTCTGGGCCGTGGGCACCTCGATCAACTCTTCGGGCAGGCTCTGCAGAGCCTCGGTGCCCGCCTTGACGCCGAGACCGGCGAGGGCGGCTAGGGGGTAGGCGAGACCGGCGATCACGAGACCCGCGATCAGGCCGGCACGGACGAGGGGAGCGACTTTTCCGGCTGCCACCATATGAAGGTATGACAAAACTATTCATGACCGGACGGATCGGCCGAAAGTAAGACGCCGATCGGGTCGGGCATGCTGAGGCCATGACTGTCGACCTCGGCCATCACGGCGACACGGAGGTGGGCGCCGGACTGATCGATCTGGCGGTCAACGTGCGTCACGAGCCCATGCCGGCATGGCTCGCCGAGCCCCTCCGGGAGTCGCTGGGCGGCCTCGCGGCCTATCCCGACGCCACCGAGGCGACCGCCGCCGTGGCCGCCCGGCACGGCCGCGACCCGTCCGAGGTGCTGCTGACCGCGGGCGCGGCCCAGGCCTTCGTGCTGCTGGCCCAGGCCCTGCGCGACGCCCGGCGCCCGGTCGTGGTGCATCCGCAGTTCACCGAGCCCGAGGCCGCCCTGCGCAACGCCGGCCACACCGTCGAGCGGGTGCTGCTGCGCGAGGAGGACGGGTTCCGCCTCGACGCGTCGCTCGTGCCCGCCCAGGCCGACCTGGTCTTCGTCGGCAACCCCACCAACCCGACCTCGGTGCTGCACCCGGCGGCCGAGATCGCCCGGCTCGCCCGGCCCGGCCGCGTGCTGGTCGTCGACGAGGCGTTCTCGGACACGACCTGTCGCGACGGCGTGGCGGGGGAGCCGGAGTCGCTGGCGGGCCGGGCCGACCTGCCCGGCCTGGTCGTGCTGCGCAGCCTGACCAAGACGTGGGGGCTGGCCGGCCTGCGCATCGGCTATCTGCTCGGCCCGGCCGACTTGCTGCCCCGCCTGGCCGCCGCGCAGCCGCTCTGGGCCGTCTCGACGCCCGCGCTGGCCGCCGCCATCGCCTGCGCCTCGCCGGTCGCGGTCGAGGCCGAACGGGTGATCGCGACCCGCCTCGCGGCCGAGCGCGCGCACCTGGTGCGACGGCTCCGGCACGTGCCGAACCTCACGGTCGCGGGCGATCCGGCCAGTGCCTTCGTTTCCGTACGCCTCCCCGGCGCCGACAAAATCCGCCTTGAGCTGCGGGAACGGGGTTATGCCGTGCGCCGCGGCGACACCTTTCCCGGGCTGGGCGCCGACTGGCTGCGGATCGCGGTGCGCGACACTGCCACCACCGACGCTTTCGTCGACACCCTGACCACCGTGCTGGAGGAGCGCTTGTGACCGCCGTCCTGGAGGAGACCCTCGCCGCGATCCGGCCCGCCGACGAGCAGGCCATGGCCGCCGCCCGCGATCACCAGGCCCGCCTGACCAAGCCGGCCGGCTCGCTGGGTGCGCTCGAGGAGCTTTCCGTACGCCTCTCCGGCCTCGCCGGCGTCTGCCCGCCGCCCCTGCCCACCCCGGCCACGGTGGCCGTCTTCGCCGGTGACCACGGCGTGCACGCTCAGGGCGTCACCCCCTGGCCGCAGGAGGTCACCGCCCAGATGGTGGCCAACTTCGTGGCCGGCGGCGCGGTCGTCAACGCGTTCGCCCGGCAGGCCGGGGCCGACGTGATGGTCGTCGACGTCGGCGTGGCCGTCCCGCTGCACGGCGGGGCCACCCTGCTCGACGCGAACGTGCGCCGCGGCACGGCCGACCTGTCGGTGGGCCCGGCGCTGACCCGCGAGGAGGCGCTGGCCGCCCTCGAGGTCGGCGTCGGCGTGGCCCGGGCGCTGGTCACCTCGGGCGCGAAATGCCTGCTCACCGGCGACATGGGCATCGCCAACACGACCCCCGCGGCCGCCCTGATCGCCGTCTTCACCGGCAGCGACCCGGCCGCCGCGACCGGCCGCGGCACCGGCATCGACGACGCCATGCTCGCGCACAAGGTCGACGTCGTGCGGCGCGCGCTCGCCCTGCACGCGCCCGACCCGGCCGACCCGCTCGGCGTGCTCGCCGCGGTCGGCGGGCTCGAACACGCCGCGCTGACCGGCTTCATCCTCGGCGCGGCGGCCGAGCGCGTCCCCGCGATCGTCGACGGCGTGATCGCCGCCTCGGCGGCCCTGGCCGCCGCCGCGTTCGCCCCCGACTCGGTGGCCGCGATGGTCGCCGGTCACCGCTCGGCCGAGCCCGGGGCCTCCGTCGCGCTGGCCCACCTGGGCCTCGAGCCCCTGCTCGACCTGGGCATGCGCCTGGGTGAGGGCAGCGGCGCCGCGCTGGCGCTGCCGGTCGTCCAGGCCGCCGTGCGGGTGCTGCACGAGGTCGCCACGTTCGACTCGGCCGGAGTGTCGGAGAAATGAGCATCTACCCCCTCGGGCTCAAGCTGGCCGGCCGCCGCGTGCTGGTCGTCGGTGGCGGCGCCGTGGCCACCCGCCGGGTGCCCGCCCTGCTCGCCGCGGGCGCGGTCGTCGACATCGTCTCGCCCGAGCTCACCCCGGCCCTGCGCGGCCAGGTCGACGCCGGGCGGGCGAGCTGGAGCGAGCGCCGGTTCACCCCGGCCGACGTCGACGGCGCCTGGCTGGTGCACGTGGCGATCGACGACCCGGCCGCGGCCGAGCAGGTCAGCGCGGCGGCCGAGGAGCGCCGGGTCTTCTGCGTACGGGCTGACGACCGTGACGCGGCGACGGCCTGGACCCCCGCCGTGACCCGGCAGGGGCAGGTCACCGTGGCCGTGACCGACGGCGGCGACCGGCGGCGCGCGATGGCCGTCCGCGACCTGGTCGCCCACGCCCTCGAGAGCAGCCCGCCGGTCGCCGGCGAGCACAAGGGCGTGGCGCTGGTCGGCTCCGGGCCCGGCGACCCCGAGCTGATCACCGTGAAGGGTCGCCGCCTGCTGGCCGCGGCCGACGTCGTGGTGGCCGACCGGCTCGTGCCCGGCCTGCTGCTGGGCGAGCTGCGGCCCGAGGTGGAGTTCGTCGACGCCGCCAAGATCCCGTACGGGCCGGCCGCGGCGCAGGAGGAGATCAACCGGATCCTGGTCGAGCGCGCGCTCGAGGGGAAGTTCGTGGTGCGGCTCAAGGGCGGCGACCCGTTCGTCTTCGGCCGCGGCGGCGAGGAGGCGATCGCTTGTGCCGCGGCCGGGGTGCCGGTGCTCGTCGTCCCCGGCGTGACCAGCTCGATCGCCGCGCCCGCGCTGGCCGGCATCCCGGTCACCCACCGCGGCGTCGCGCACGAGTTCACCGTGGTCAGCGGGCACATCCCGCCCGAGCACGCCGACTCGCTGGTCGACTGGGCGGCCCTGGCCCGGCTGCGCGGCACCCTGGTCGTGCTGATGGGCCTGAAGAACCTGAGCAAGATCGCCGACCGGCTGATCGCCGAGGGCCGCTCCGCCGACACCCCCGCCGCGGTCGTGCAGGAGGGCTCCACGAGCCACCAGCGCTCGCTGCGCAGCACGCTCGGCCAGGTGGCGGGGGCGGTCGCCGAGGCCGGCATCAGGCCGCCGGCGGTCGTGGTGATCGGCGAGGTCGTGCACGCAGCGGTATAGAACGGTCACTATCTGGGTAGGTCGTTCGGCATGGACGAACGGCCTCAGATAACGCTGACAGCAACGGTGCTGGACGCGCCCGACGCGCGCGAGCTGGCCGCTTTCTACCAACGCCTGCTGGGCTGGTCGGCGACTCAGGAGGAAGACGACTGGGTCGTGCTGGCCGCTCCGGGCGGCGGCGCCGGGTTGTCGTTCCAGACCGAGAAGCTCTACACGCGTCCCGTCTGGCCGGCCCGCGTGGGGGCGCCCCAGATGGCCATGCACCTCGACATCCGGGTCGAGGATCTGGAGTCGGCGTGCGCGCACGCGACCAGGGCCGGCGCCACCCTCGCCGACTTCCAGCCCCAGGAGAACGTCCGGGTCTTCCTCGACCCGGACGGCCATCCCTTCTGTCTTTACGTCGACTGAGGCGCCGGTTCGCGGCCCTCGGCGGCCACCTCGAGCGCCTCCAGGAACGTTTGGGCCCACTGGGCCACGTCGTGCGTGCGCAGGTGCCGCTGCATCACGCGCATCCGCCGCTTCAGCTCGGCCGGCTCCGTCCCGACCGCCCGCAGCAGCGCGTCCTTCACGCCGTCGGGGTCGTGCGGGTTGCACAGGAACGACTGCCGCAGCTCGGTCGCCGCGCCCGCGAACTCGCTGAGCACCAGCGCCCCGCCCGTGTCGGCGCGGCAGGCGACGTATTCCTTGGCGACCAGGTTCATGCCGTCGCGCAGGGGCGTCACCATCATCACGTCGGCCGCCACGTACATCGCCGCCAGCTCCTGCTTGCTGTACGACTGGTGCAGGTAGTGCACGGCCGGCACGCCGACCCGGCCGAACTCGCCGTTGATCCGCCCGACCTCGCGCTCGACCTTGACCCGCAGCGTCTGATAGTGCTCGACGCGCTCGCGGCTCGGGGTCGCCACCTGCACCATCACCGCGTCGCCGACCTTGAGCTTGCCGTCGGCCAGCAGCTCGCGGAACGCCTTGAGCCGCAGCTCGATGCCCTTGGTGTAGTCGAGCCGGTCGACGCCCAGGATGATCGTCTTGGGGTCGCCCAGCTCGGCCCGGATCTCCTTGGCCCGGGCCTGCACCTTGGGGTCGGCCGCGAGGCGCTCCATCTCCTTGGTGTCGATGCTGATCGGGAACGCGCCCGCCTTGACCTTGCGCCCGTCGACCTGGATCGACTGGCCCTCGTAGCGCAGGCCGAGCAGGTGCCGGGCCAGCCGGACGAAGTTCTGCGCCGCGAGCCGCTGCTGGAAGCCGACCAGGTCGGAGCCGAGCAGGCCGCGCAGCACCTCGGCCCGGAAGGGCATCTGCATGAACAGCTCGATGGGCGGGAACGGGATGTGCAGGAAGAACCCGATCTTGAGGTCGGGCCGGAGCTCGCGCAGCATGGCCGGCACCAGCTGGAGCTGGTAATCCTGCACCCAGACGGTCGCGCCGTCGTCGGCGACCTTGGCCGCGGCCTCGGCGAAACGCTGGTTGACCAGGCGATACGTCTCACGCCAGCGCCGCTTGTAAACCGGGGTCTCGACGGCGTCGTGATAGAGCGGCCAGATGGTCGCGTTGGACTGGCCCTCGTAATAGCGCTCCAGCTCCTCGGCGCTCAACGGCACCGGGTGGATCCGGATGCCCTCCAGCTCGAACGGGTCGGGCGCCTCACCGGTGCCACCGGCCCACCCGATCCAGGTGCCACCGTGCTCGGTGAGCACCGGGTGCAGCGCTGTGACCAGGCCACCCGGACTCGTGCGCCACTGACGCTCCCCGTCCGGGGTCGTTACCTCATCGACGGGCAGACGGTTGGCGACTACGACGAAGGAACTTCGTTCGGCCACGCTGAGTGCACCTCCGGGTCGTTTCTGTCCCCCCTGTGAGCCTACTGTGCGTAGCAGCACGGGGCGTGCCCAGTGTCTGCCGCCGCCGATGGACCTCGGTGGCGGCCGGGTGCCATTCTGGGCGCGTGACACCGTCTGCTGATCTTTCCCCGCCCCGGCGGCCGATCTTCTTTCCTGTGGTCATTGCCACGGTTTTCTTGACGATCATCGCCATGGCGGGCGGCTACATCCTTGCCGAGCAGCAGCGGGGCACCGAGCGCGCGAGCGGCGGGGGAGCGCTCCCGAGCACCGAGCAGACCACGTCGTCCAGGCCCCCGTTCACGCCGCCCGGCCCGTTCTGTCTGCAGGCAGCGCGCGACATGGCCAAGCAGGAGAACTTCCACAACGATCTCTGGCAGGTGCTCAAGGTGCACGTCGACCGGACCAACAGCACGATCTGGATCTGCACCGATGTTCAGGGGCGGCTGTTCTACCAGGGCTGGACGAACGTCGACCAGGACCTCGAGCAGGGCAAGAACGGCCTGTTCCTGCCGGAGGTGGAAGAGGTCGGGAAGGACAGCTACAAGGTCACGGCGGCCAACGGGAACGTCATCGAGGTCTCCTCGTCCCGGTTGACCGTGACCTTCGCCAGCGGCAAGGAGACGCAGCGCGACAAGGCCCGCGTCATCAAGTGACGGGGGAATCCGGCGGGCCCGGCCGGGGTTGTTGAAAGCGGCCGGCGAGCGACCTGGAAAGATTGCGTCTGCATTCTGCGACTCATCCGGCACCATTCAGCTTGAATTCATCGATCACGGAGGTAGGGCGCACCGTGGCCCAGTTCATCTACGTCCTGGAAAAGGCGCGCAAGGCGCACGGCGACAAGGTCGTGCTCGACAACGTGACGCTGAACTTCCTGCCGGGCGCCAAGATCGGCGTCGTCGGCCCGAACGGCGCCGGTAAGTCCACCCTGCTCAAGGTCATGGCCGGCGTCGAGACGCTGAGCAACGGCGAGGCCCGGCTGATGCCCGGCTACACCGTCGGCATGCTCGCTCAGGAGCCCCCTCTCAACGAGGAGAAGACCGTCCTCGGCAACATCGAGGAGGCCGTCGCCGAGACCAAGGCGAAGCTCGAGCGGTTCAACAAGATCGCCGAGGAGATGGCGACCGACTACACCGACGAGCTCATGGAAGAGATGGGCAAGCTCCAAGAGGAGCTCGACAACGTCAACGCCTGGGATCTCGACTCCCAGCTCGAGCTGGCGATGGACGCGCTGCGCTGCCCGCCCCCGGACGCCGACGTCACCCAGCTCTCCGGTGGTGAGCGCCGCCGCGTCGCGCTCTGCAAGCTGCTGCTCGAGGCGCCCGACCTGCTGCTGCTCGACGAGCCCACCAACCACCTGGACGCCGAGAGCGTGCACTGGCTGGAGCAGCACCTCGCCAAGTACGCGGGCACCGTCATCGCCATCACCCACGACCGGTACTTCCTGGACAACGTGGCCAACTGGATCCTCGAGCTCGACCGCGGGCGCACCTACCCGTACGAGGGCAACTACTCGACCTATCTCGACAAGAAGGCCCAGCGCCTGGCGGTCGAGGGTCGCAAGGACGCCAAGCTCAAGCGGCGCCTCACCGAGGAGCTCGAGTGGGTGCGGTCCAACGCGAAGGCCCGCCAGACCAAGAGCAAGGCCCGCCTCGACCGCTACGAGGAGATGGCCAGCGAGGCCGAGAAGACCCGCAAGCTCGACTTCGAGGAGATCCAGATCCCGCCGGGCCCGCGCCTGGGCAACACGGTCATCGAGACCAAGGATCTGACCAAGGGCTTCGACGGCCGTACGCTGATCGACCACCTGTCGTTCTCGCTGCCGCGCAACGGCATCGTCGGCATCATCGGCCCGAACGGCGTCGGCAAGACCACGCTGTTCAAGACCATCGTCGGGCTCGAGCAGCCGGATGACGGCACGGTGCGGGTCGGCGAGACGGTCCAGCTGTCGTACGTGGACCAGAGCCGCGAGGGCCTGATGGGCGACCAGACGGTGTGGGAGGTCGTCTCCGACGGTCTCGACCACCTGATGGTCGGCAAGGTCGAGATGCCGTCCCGGGCGTACGTGGCGGCGTTCGGCTTCAAGGGACCCGACCAGCAGAAGCCGGTCAAGGTGCTCTCCGGCGGCGAGCGCAACCGGCTCAACCTCGCGCTGACGCTGAAGATCGGCGGCAACGTGATCCTGCTCGACGAGCCGACCAACGACCTCGACGTCGAGACCCTGGGCAGCCTGGAGAACGCGCTGCTCGAGTTCCCGGGCTGCGCCGTGGTCATCTCCCACGACCGGATGTTCCTCGACCGGGTCGCCACTCACATGCTCGCGTGGGAGGGCACCGACGAGGACCCCGACAAGTGGTTCTGGTTCGAGGGCAACTTCGAGGCGTACGAGAAGAACAAGATCGACCGGCTCGGCGCCGAGGCCGCCCGTCCGCACCGCGTGACCTACCGCAAGCTCACGCGTGACTAAAAGATTCGTGCATGACGTAGCCCTGCGTTGGTCCGACATGGATGCGTACGGGCACGTCAATAACGCGCGCTTCCTCACCCTGTACGAGGAGGCGCGCGTCGCCATGTTCTTCGTCGGCGCCCGCCAGCACGGCCTGGGGTCGTTCGAGGAGGGCATCGTCATCGCCCGCCACGAGATCGACTACTTACGTCCGGTTGATTACGGCACTGAGCCTTCTGGGGCGACGGAGTCGCCGCGCGTACGGGTCGAGATGTGGATCTCCGAGCAGCGCGCGGCCGCGTTCACGGTCTCGTACGAGCTGTACGACGACGGCGTGCTGGCCAGCCGGGCCCGTTCGGTCTGCGTGCCCTACAACCTGGCCAACGGGCACCCGCGGCGGCTCAGCGAGGCCGAGCGCGACTTCCTGCGGCCCTATCTCGAGGTGGCCCCATGACGTCGCGCGGTCGGTCATGATTTCCCACGGCCTGGCCGGCGTGCCCGACGCGGGCGCGTTCCTGGCCCGGCTGACCCGGTTGGACCCCACCGCCCCCGTACGCCTGCGCACCACCGGCGGCCGGGTCGCGCTCTGGGGCCGGCTGCCGTGGGAGGTGCTGGTCACCCGCGAGGTGGCCGGGCACGGCCCCGGCGACGCCACGGTCTCGGCCGGCGAGTTGCTCTCGGTGCTGGCCCGGGGCGGCGACGAGCTGCCGGCCCGGCGCGACGCCCAGTGGCGCTGGCCGCTGCCCCCGCCCGGCGGCGAGACGGTCGAGTCGGTGTCAGGGGCCGAGCTGAGCCGGCTGGCCGACGCTGCGGCGGGCACGCTGCGTGAGGTCTCCTCCGGTGGCCTCGCCGGTCGCGCGGTCGGCCAGCGGGCCGTGCGCGACGCCCTGCTCGACCACGTCGCGCTGGTGGCGACCCCGGCCGGGGGCCGCCCGGTCGAGGTATCACAGCGACTCGTTCAGGCGATCTCCCGGATGGGATTCCTCGGCCCGGGGGAGACTGAGGCTCCGGATACCCGGATTCGGGTGGCGGGGAATTGGGTGGGACTTTCCGCACCATATGGAGTGGCGTGGCTACAGACGGTCAAGAAATTGACCGTTATGCCTATAGGTAGTCACCCGAAAGGGTGATGCCCACTCGGACGACCGGTCCCGCCCTCCGGTTGGGGGGATGACCTCCGCGACCGGTACGGGTACCGTCGGCCCTCGGATCCACTCGCTACGTCCGGCGGTGGGTTCGCTGGGGAGTGAGGTGCACAAAGATGCCGTGGTGGTCATGGCGTCCGGGTTCGGCCGCGGGCAGCGCGCCGGAGACCGACGAGGATTCGACGGTTCGGAGCGGCACGGTGCGTGTCGGAGTCCCGGCGCAACGTGAGCCGAGCCGGCTTCCGGTCCCGGTCGAGAAGTCCGCGACCGAGGAGCCCGAGGTTGTCGCTCCGGTGACGCTCACGCGCATCGGCAAGGCGCTCGATCTGCTCGACATCCGTTTTCTCGCCGACGGCGGGGGCAGCCTGCTGGCCATGTGGGAGCGGCACGCGGTGCTGTTCACCCTCGAGGGGCCGGACGACGAGATCCTCGTGATGCGCGCCCGCCCGCACGCCACGGTCCCGCCCGACTGGGCCGACCGGGCCTACCGCGTGGTCAACGAGTGGAACCACACCCGCCGCTTCTGCAAGGCCTACGTGGGCGACCCGACCGAGCGAGGCCAGCTCCCGATCTACGCCGAGCTCCAGGTCCCCCTGGCCGCCGGCTGCCACGACGCCCTCCTGGTAGAACTGCTCGACTGCGGTGCCGCAGTAGCCACCAGCTTCGTCGACTGGCTCCACGACGAGGGCGCTCTGCTCTGACCGAAAGACAAAGGCCCCGGCGCGATGCGCCGAGGGCCTTTGTCTTTGCCCGGCTCAGCGCATCGGGAAGAGACCGACGCGGCCGTGGAACTCCCTGCCCAGCTCGTCGGTGTCCGAGCCGACCAGCAGGCCCTGCGGGAGGGCGACGAAGACCCGCACCCCCACGCCGCGCTTGCGGGTCGGGTTCCACGAGAGGGCCCGTCCCGTCGACGAGCTGACCGCCCCGATGCCCGGCCGCGAGACAGCCCCCGGCCCCGGCCCCTTGGCGTCGGTGCCGTACGGGTTGTCGAAGTAGCGCTGGTGCCCGCCGAGATAGACGGCCGACCCGGTCACCGCGAGCGCGTACAGCGAGTCGCCGCCGGTGCGCTGCACCCAGGTCGGGTTGTGCCGGCCGGAGCCACCCACCTCGAAGCGCGCCGCCGAGTCGCACAGCCGGTCGGGGGAGGACGCGCGCCCGGTCGCCGCGACCACGAAGTACGACCCGTCGGGCGAGAACTTCACCTGGCGCAGATAGGTGTCGAAGCCCTTCATGCACTGTGGCTTGTAGGCGTCGGTGTACCAGCTCGTCAGCTCGGCCGACGGCCCCCCGACGTCGAACATGGCGATCTGCGTACGGTCGTATCCGCTGGCCCGCAGCAGCGCGCCGACCGCGATCAGCTTGCGGCCGTCGGGCGAGATGTCGAAGTGCTCGACCCGGGTCCGGCTCAGGCCGGGGGCGCTCAGCCGGGCGTCGAAGCCGGTGTCGACCGTGCCGGTGTCGGCGTTCAGGCGGGCCAGTCCGCTCCGGTTGACCCCGTTGATCGCCTGGAACGTCCCTGCCGCGTACAGGCGGGAACCGCGGGCCTGCAGCGCCCGCACGTCACCCCAGCCGATCCGGGCCCCGAAGGAGCTGACCCGCTGGCCGCCCAGCGTGAGCTTGGTCAGGCCGCGCTGGGCGGTGCCGTTGACGGTCTTGAAGGCGCCGCCGGCGTAGACCGTGCCGTCGGGGCCGGCCGAGAGGGCGTAGACCGCGCCGTCGACCTGCGGGGCGAAGGTGCGAATGGCCCCGTCGTGCAGGTCGAACGCGAACAGGTTCTTGCGGGCGAAGGTCGTCCGGCGGGTGCTGTCGGTGACCTTGGTGAAGGCCCCGCCGACGA
This sequence comes from Paractinoplanes lichenicola, assembly GCF_016785085.1. Taxonomy (GTDB): domain Bacteria; phylum Actinomycetota; class Actinomycetes; order Mycobacteriales; family Micromonosporaceae; genus Actinoplanes; species Actinoplanes lichenicola. Next base: position 31,705 of record NZ_JAENHO010000014.1, on the reverse strand, counting down.
CCACGGTGTCACCGACCACGGCCATCGACCAGACCGTTCCGTCCATGACGTGCGGCGTGTAGTCGACCGGGTTGGTCGACACCAGCGTGGAGTGGGCCATGTCGGCCGCGGCGGGGTGCGCGCACGCTACGGCGGCGGCAACGACAGTGGCGGCGGCGATCAGGCGGCGGCGCATGGCGATCTCCTGGTCGTAATACCCGAAATTTCAGGTGATCAGCGAGTTTGTCACCGAATCAACGACCTAGCCCTGCGCGGGGGAACGATCAGCCGTGCTCGTCCATGTGGTTGACCATGAAGTACGCCGCCCGCTCCAGGTAGTTCCACAGCTCGTCGTGCTGCGTCTGGGGCAGCTCCAGCGAGTCGACGGCGTCGCGCATGTGCTTGAGCCACGCGTCACGCGCGGCCACGTCGACCCGGAACGGCGCGTGCCGCATCCGCAGCCGGGGGTGGCCGCGGGTCGCCGAATACGTGTTCGGGCCGCCCCAGTACTGCATGAGGAAGAGCGTCAGCCGTTCGGCCGCCGGGCCGAGATCCTCCTCGGGATACATCGGCTTGAGCAGCGGATCACCGGCGACACCCTCGTAGAAGCGGTCGACCAGGCGCCGGAACGTGGGCTCGCCGCCGATGGCATCGAAGAAGCTGGCAGGTGCAGTCACCCGTCCATCCTGCCAGCCGCGAGGCGTGACCACCGCCGCGGTCAGGGCACCTCGGGTGTGACGCTGGTCGTCGCCACGGTGGGCCGAAGCGGGGCCGGTGGCGGTGGCGCCGCGGCGCCGGACTCGGCGGCCTGGACGGCGGCGGCGAAGGCGGCGGGCCGCGGCCACCGGCGGGCCAGCAGCCCCAGCGCGATCGTGCCGCCCACGCTCCACAGCCCGACCACCATCGGCAGCCAGAAGCGGTCGGCCAGCAGGCCGGTCACCATCACGGCCCCGAACTGACTGAACTGCAGGCCGGTCTGCATCACGCCGTACGCCCGGGCGCGGTATCCGTGCGGCAGGATCAGCACGAACTTGCCGTTGAGGGTGGGCATCACCCCGCCCTGGGCGATGCCGGAGAGGGCCACCAGCACGGCCACGACCGGCGCGGGCGGCGCGGCCAGGGCCGGCACCAGCGCCAAGGCCGAGAGCACGGCGAGCGGCCGCACCAGCCGGTCGCGCAGGGCGGGCCGGGCGAGCCGGTTGATCAGCAGGCCGCCGATCACGAAGCCGATCGGGCCCGCGGCCATGATCATGCCCTGGTTGATGCCGCGGTCGGCCGGATCGCCGCCCTCGGCGGCCCACGCGGCGGCCAGGCCCTCGGGCACGATGGCGAACATCGTCAGGACGAACACCATGATCGCAATGGCGCGCAGCGTCGGCACGCCGAACACCAGCCGGAACCCCTCGACCGACTCGCGCAGCAGGTGGCTGCGGGGCGAGCGGGCGTACGCGGCCGGCCGGGGCTGCAGGAAGAGGGCGATCAGGGCGGCCGACAGGGCGAACGTGATCACGTCGATGACCAGCGCCACCTGCGGGTTGATCGCGGTGGCCAGGGCCGCGCCGGCGAGGTAGCCGAACACCTGGGCCGCTTGCACGCTGGTCGCGTTCGTGGCGACCGCGATCGGCAGCTTGTCGCGGCCCACCACGAGCGGCTGGAGCGCCGAGCGGGCCGCCTGCGTCGGCGGCGTGCCCAGGCTGGCCAGGAAGACGATCAGCAGCATGACCGGGATCGGCACGTGCGGGATCAGCAGCAGGGCGATGAGCACCATGCGATAGATGTCCGCCGTGAGGAGCACGCGACGGTACGGATAGCGCTCGGCCAGCGCCGAGAGCAGCGTGCCGCCGATGACCCAGGGCAGGAAGCTGACCGCGAACGCCGCCGCCGAGAGCAGAACCGACTTGCTCTGCTCGTAGACGAGGACGGTGATGGCGGCGCGGGCCAGATAGTCGCCGACCCAGTTGGCGACCAGCGAGATGTAGAGCGCCCGGTATTCACGGATGGCGAACAGGTCACGAAAAGTGACCAGGCGTTCGCCCTCCGTAGTCGCGCGGTGCCGACCGGCCCTTCGCGCGTCCGGGTCCTCGGACACCAGCCCTCCATCGTTCTCGGCGTTCCGCCGGATCGGGGCGGTCACCGGGCACTCCCGGCGCGAGGTCGGTGCCCGAAAGGAACGTGATGCCGCAAGTGCAGATGCTCAAGCGGATTCTGCCCGATCGTCCGAGTGGATGCTAGTGCGTACGGGCGATTTGTCGGCCATTCGGTCGGCCCCGGCATCACCCGGAAGGACTAATCCCAGCTCAGGTCGCCCCGCCCGGCTGCTGGTCACTCCCGGAATTCTGAAAGAAAGCCGGCGGTACCGCGCCGCGCGGCATCAATCGAGAGACGGCGATGCGCTCGGACAGCCCGGAGGTCTCGAGCGACTCGGTCAGGGCCCGCCGCAGGTCCCGCTGCACCGCGAACTGGCCGTCGGCGGTGGTCTTGGCGATCGTCCGGATCACCGCGCCGTCCACGGTCAGCTGCTCGACACCGACCACGTCCGGCGGCTCGAGGAACTCGGTCTGGTGCTCGGACTGGTTGGCCACGGCGTCGGCGGCTTCGCGCAGCACGGCGATCGCCTCCTCGGAGTTGACGAAGCCGATCGGGATGTCGATCACAACCATGGCCCAGCCCTGGCTCTTGTTGCCGACCCGGATGATCTCGCCGTTCCTGATGTACCAGAGCACGCCGCGCGCGTCGCGGATCTGGGTGATGCGCAGGCCGACCGTCTCGACGACGCCGGTCGCCTCGCCCACGTCCACCGTGTCACCCACGCCGTACTGGTCCTCGAGCAGCATGAACAGACCGGCTATCAAGTCCTTGACCAGGCTCTGGGCGCCGAAGCCGAGGGCCACGCCGACGATGCCGGCGCTGGCCAGCAGCGGGCCCAGGTTGAAGCCGAGCTCGCCGAAGACGAGCAGCGCCGCCATCGTGAAGACCACCGCGCTGACGAAGCTGCGCAGCACCGAACCGATCGCCTCGGCCCGCTGCCGCCGGCGCTCCGGGATGAACTGGCCCTCCTCGGCGTTCGCCGAGACCCGTTCCTTGAGCGGTTTCAGCAGCGCGGGCATCGAGGCGCGGCTGGTGCTGGTGGTCAGGCGGTCGATCGCCCGGTGGATCAGCCAGCGGATCAGCAGCGCGATCAGGATGATGCCGATGATCCGCAACGGCTTCACGATGATCACGTAGCTGCTGTTCGCGAGCCACTGGTTGCCGGTCCAGTCCAGCACCTGCTTGCACAGGACGTCGGTGTCGCAGTTCGCGGTGACGTCGGGCGTGACGTAGATGTCGGTCGAGGGGGCCGGGTCGGGATTGGGGGCTAGCAACAACACGGGGAGCCACCGTACCGGGCGAACCTGGGCCGCCTCTCAGCCACCGCACAGCGCTGTGACCTCAGACGTTTACCGTCCGGCCACGGATTGTGCTCGCAATTTGGTCATCCATCAGGGACTATTGGCGCACGAGGCATCGTCGCCGGCGCCTCGTTACTCGTCTGCGGATTCAATAGGAGCGGTGACTAGCACCTACACCGAAGGGTGATCGCGATGCCTGACATACGACCCATAGTGGGCTCATCCGCGTTGGTTCTGAACGCCACCTACGAGCCGCTGTGCGTCGTATCGGTGCGTCGAGCGACCATCCTCGTCCTGACGGCCAAGGCAGAGTGCGTCTCCGACGGTGACGGCATCCTGCACAGCGTGCACACCAATCTCCCGGTCCCGTCCGTGGTGCGCCTGACCCGATACGTGAAGGTGCCGTATCGCACACATGTCGGCCTCTCCCGCCGCGCGATCTTCGCCCGCGACGGCGGCCGCTGCGCCTACTGCCGCGGCTCGGCCGAGACCATCGACCACGTCTTCCCGCGCAGCCGGGGCGGCCTGCACGCCTGGGACAACGTCGTCGCCGCCTGCGCCAAGTGCAATCACAGCAAGGGCGACAAGACACCGGCCGAGCTGGGCTGGCGGCTCCACCAGATACCAGCGGCGCCCCGTGGGGTGGCCTGGCGCGTGCTGGGACACCGCACGCCCGACCCCCGTTGGGCCGACTGGCTCGACCTTCCCGCCGCCCCGGCTGTCACAGCCGAGGCGGCGTAATTATTGGACCTTTTAGCAGGCTCAGCGGTCAGGTGTTCTTGGCCGAGACCAGCGAGGCGAAGACGACGATGTTGTCGGAGTAGCCCGTGCTGCCCCCGACCCAGCGCCCGCCGCAGGTGATCAGTCGCAGCGAGGGCCGGCTGTAGTCGCTGTAGACGCGCTGCACCGGCAGCTTGCCCTTGTCGAAGTGCTCGACCGAGTTCACCTCGAACACCGCGACCGAGTTGTCGGCCCGGGCCACCTCGATGCGCTGCCCCGGCTTGAGCTTGGGCAGCCGGTTGAAGACCGAGGGGCCCGTACGGGTGTCCGCGTGCCCGACGATCAGGGCCGGCCCGAACTGGCCCGGTGTCGGCCCGCCGTCGAACCAGCCCGCCTCGTTGTGCCGTTTCAGGGGCGGCACGTCGACCGAGCCGTCCGCGGCCCGGCCCACCTCGAGGATCGGCGCCTGCACGTTGATCGCCGGGATGCTCAGCCGCTCGGGGCGGCTCGGGTCGAGCACCGGGAAGGCCCGCGGCGGCGGGGTGTTCTTCGCCGAGCTGCTGAAGATGCTGGTCAGGTCGATGTTGGTGGCCGCGCCGATGCCCATGGCGACCACGAACAGGCCGAGGAAGAGCAGGGCCAGCGCGATCAGCCCGATCGGCCACGGCTTGCGGCCGCGCATCGGCCGGGGCGGCGTCTTGGGCCGGGGCCCCGGGCTGGGGGTGCGGAAGGGGTGACGCCCGGGAGCCGACCGCGGGGCGGGCAGCGGGCCGGTGATGACACCGGGCGGGGGCGCGACGATCTGGGCCGGCCGCTTGCGCAGCACCGACTCGGGCATGCGAGGCCCGGACGCTCGGGGTGACTGTGGGCGGGCCATCCGCGCCTCAGCCGAGCCGCCGCCGGCGCAGCGAGACCGCGCCCAGTCCGATGGCCGCCGCGACGATGGCCAGGCCACCGCCGATCAGCAGGGGGGCCTGGCGCCCGGGAGCCGTGCCGCCGCCGCCCGTGGCCGGGCCGCGGGCCGGTTGCACCTTGGCCACCACGTGCAGGGTGGCCGTCGCCGTCGAGCCGTCGGGACAGCTCAGATCGACCCGGTAGTCGCCCGGGCGGGTGGTGCCGGGCACCCGCGCCGTCGCGGTCAGGAACCCGTATCGCGGGGCCACCGTGACCGAGCCGAACAGCCCCGAGGTGACCGTGGCCGCCTTGAGATTGTCGTCACAGGAGGCCCGCAGCCCGACCTCGTCGCCGGCCGGGACCGTGCTCGGGCTCAGTTCGAGGAAGATGGCCGCGCGGGCGGCTGCCGCGGGCCGGGCCACGAGGACTGGGACGAACAGGACAGGTAGGCCCAGAACGAGCGCCGCCAGGGCGGCGGGGACGGGCAGGCGCATCGGTTCCCCCTCCTGCCGCCCGTGGACGCGTGGGCACGAACGGCGCGTGAGGGTGATTTTCGCACCCCGGGGCCGATTCCGCGTAGATCCCGACGGCGTGAGAACCCGGTTCGACACCCGACGCTCCGGGACGACCAGCGCTCCGCTACCGTGACAGATGTTCGGATCAACTGGGAATACAGACGCCTGGGGGCGTTGAGGTTGTCGATTTCAATCACCGTTCTGGTCTACGTGATCATTCCGGCTGCCGTGATCGGGTTGATCGCCGCGCTGTCCCTCGCGGGCACGCGCGACGCGAAGCAGCCTGATCGTCGATACCGGCCCGGTCGTCCCTACGACTTCCGGCCGATCTGGTTCCTGGCCGCGCCGGAGCAGGTCGTCGGCGCCACCGGGCGCCCGGCCCTGACCGGCGGTCCCGTGCTGGAGGACAGCAGCGGCGCCCGGGTCAAGCCCGGTTCCACAGGAGGCGCAAGTGACAGCTGGTGACCTGGCCCGGCAGGGTGGGCACGACCAGCCCCTGACCGAGCTCGAGCACCCCGGCGGCGACAGCATCGTGGCCCACCACGGGCCCAGCGCCGCCGACGGTCCCTTCACGACCCGGCAGCTGCTGCGGCTCGACCACGCGCTGCGCATCGCGAACACCGAGACCGGCCTGACGTTCAGCGTCTTCATCGGCGAGTTCGAGACGCCGGCCCGGGAGTACGCGGAGCGGCTGCACCGGCAGATCGACGGCGCCGCCGAGGCCGTGCTCATCGCGGTCTCGCCCAACCAGCGCAAGCTCGAGATCGTCACCGGCAACGAGGCGCGCAAGCGCATCTCCGACCGGGATGCGAAGCTGGCCGGCCTGTCGATGGCGGCCGCGTTCGCGGGCGGCGATCTGGCCGGCGGCGTGGTCGCCGGTCTCGACCAGCTGGCCAGTCACGCCGGCCGCTCATAGTCAGATCTAGGACAGAGCCCTCGCCCCGCCGCTGGTGGGACGGGGGCTCTTGTCGTGCACAAAGAGAATCTTCCGGGCCGAAACCCGGCGGTAACAACGGGGTGTAGGTAATCTCGTTACTCCGCGCGACGGTGCGTGGTGGCCGTGGAGGTGTGACGATGACGAGCCCGGCTTCGATTACCGAGCATCCGCAACGGTGGACGGCGCCGGACGGCCGCTGGACGGAGCCCGACCTGCATCTGTTCCCGCAGGACGGCCACCGCTACGAGATCGTCGACGGCAGCCTGCACGTCGCGCCGCCCGAGCCCGAGTCGCACGAGGCGATCGTCCGCGCGGTCGTGGCCACCCTGCGCGCCGCGGCCCCGCCCGGCTGGTGGGTCTGCGACCGCCTGGGCGTCGAGATCGGCGACAGCAACCTGGTGCCCGACGTGACGGTGCTGCGGCCGCGCTCGTCGGGGGCGATCTGGTGCGACCCGGAGGACGTGGCCCTCGTGGTCGAGGTCGAGACCACGGCCACCCGGCGCTTCGACCGTCTGCTCAAACCCTCCCTGTACGCCGAGGCCGGCATCGGGGCCTTCTGGCGGGTCGAGCCGGGCCGCACGAGCCCGATGCTGCGCACGTACGAGCTGGGCGCCGCCCGCTATCGGGCCGTGCACAGCATCGAGGGCGCCGAGCCGGTCAAGCTCGACGCCCCCTATCCCGTCCGGGTCGCCCCGGCGGCGTGGATCTGATCGGTTACTTCCCGGCGGCCGTGTCTTTCGCGCGCGCCTTCAGGGCCCGCACGACGCCGTCGCGGCCCTCGGCGACCAGCCGGCGCAGCGAGGGCGGGTTGCCCTCCCGGGCCAGCCAGGCGTCGGTCTGCGCGACCGTCTGCTCGCTGATCTGATAAACCGGGTAGCCCATCATCGCGAACTCCTGCGCGGGCTCGCTGTCCGAGCGGGCCCACACGTCGGCCACCACGTCGAAGAACTTCTCGGCGTAGGGCGCGGTCAGGTCGGGCCGCCTGGCGCTCTGGAAGCCGCTCAGCAGCGACCGGTTGAGCCAGTTGGGCACGTCCTTCTCGCCGGTCAGGTCGGCCCACACGCGGGCCTTGTTCTCCGGCGTCGGGATCAGCGCGCGGGCGATCGCCGCCTCCCGCTCGCCGCTGGCCGTCCGGTCCGAGTTGAGCTCGTCCTCGATCTGCTCGTCGGTCGCCGCGTCCAGCGACGCCAGCGCCTGCAGCAGCGACCAGCGCAGCTCGGTGTCGACGACCAGGCCCTCGGGCACGCCCTCGCCGTCGAGCCAGCCGCGCAGCACGGCCTGCTCCTCCGGCGTGCGGGCGGCGCCGACGAACGAGCGGGCCCAGGTGAGCTGCCACCCGCTGCCGGGCTCGGCCGCGGCCAGCGAGGTGCGGGCCAGCTCGGCCAGCTGGGCCCAGCCGGTGGCCTGCCAGGCCGGGTCGGCGTACTGCGCGACGGCCGTGGACGCCTGCCGGGCCGTCCAGGTGGTGAGGTTGATGTCGGTCTCGGCGGGCAGGCCCGAGCAGACCAGCGTCACGTAGTCGCGGGCGGCCAGCTCGGCGTCGCGCAGCATGTCCCACGCGGCGTTCCAGCACAGCGCGCGCGACAGCGACGAGTCGAGCCCGTCGATGTGCCGCACGACCGTGGCCATCGAGCGCTCGTCCAGCCGCAGCTTCGCGTACGAGAGGTCGTCGTCGTTGAGCAGCAGCACGTCGGCCGCCTTGACGCCGGCCAGCTCGGTGATCTCGGTGCGCTCGCCGGTGACGTCGATCTCGAGCAGGTCGCGCCGCACCAGCCGGTCGCCCTCGAGGTCGTAGAGGCCGACCCCGATGCGGTGGGTGCGCAGCGTCGGATAGCCGGCCGGCGCCTCCTGCTGCACGACCACCTTCCCGTACGTGCCGTCGGAGCCGATCTCGACCAGCGGGCGCAGCGTGTTGACCTGGGCCGTCTCGAGCCACTGGGCGGCGAACTTGCGCAGCTCGCGGCCGGACGCGGTCTCCAGCTCGGTGAGCAGGTCGTCGAAGGTGGCGTTGCCCCAGGCGTGCTTGCCGAAATACGCCCGCAGGCCGGTCAGGAACGAGTCGAGGCCCACGTACGCGACCAGCTGCTTGATCACGCTGGCGCCCTTGGCGTACGTGATGCCGTCGAAGTTGACCTCCACGGCCTCGAGGTCGGGCATCTCGGTGTAGACCGGGTGCGTCGACGACAGCTGGTCCTGGCGGTAACCCCAGCTCTTGCGTACGGAGAGGAAGGTCGTCCAGGCGTCGGTGAAGCGCGTGGCGTGCGTGTTGCACCAGTGGCTGGCCCACTCGGCGAACGACTCGTTCAGCCACAGGTCGTTCCACCAGCGCATCGTCACGAGGTCGCCGAACCACATGTGCGCCATCTCGTGCAGGATCGTGTTCGCGCGCTGCTCGTACTCGAAGTCGGTGACCTGCGAGCGGTAGATGTAGTGCGCCTCGGCGTGCGTCACGCAGCCGAAGTTCTCCATCGCGCCGGCGTTGAAGTCGGGCACCCACAGCTGGTCGTACTTGGGCAGCGGGTAGCGCACGCCGAACTGCTCGTGGAAGAAGTCGAAGCCCTGCTTGGTGACCAGGAACAGGTCGTCCGGGTCGAGATACTGCGCCATCGACGCGCGGCAGAAGACGCCCAGCGAGATGCCGTCGTGCTCGTCGCGCACCTCGTGGTACGGCCCGGCGCAGAGCGCGGTGATGTAGGTGCTCATCCGGGCCGAGGTCTGGAAGTGCACGGTCTTGGCGCCGGGGCCCGCGGGCTCGTCGCGGTCGACCGGCATGTTCGAGATGACCTTCCAGTGCTTCGGAACGGTCGCGTGCCAGGTGTAGACGCTCTTGAGATCGGGCTGGTCGAAGCAGGAGTACACCCGCTGGGCGTCGGCCGTCTCGAACTGACTGTAGAGGTAGACCTCCTTGTCGACCGGGTCGGGGCTGCGCTGCAGGCCCTGCCCGCTCGCCGAGTAGGCGAAGTCGGCGTCCACCACCAGCTCGTTCTCGGCGGCCAGCCCGGTCAGGGTCAGGCCCTTCTCGGCCGAGAACCCGCCGAGGTCGATCGCCTCGCCGTTCAGCGTGGCCGACCGCACCGAGGCGGCGGCGGTCTCGATGAAGGTCTCCGCACCGGGCTCACGACAGGTGAACGTCACAACCGTGGTGGAGCGGAAGGTGCCGTCGCCGGGATTGCCGTGGCCGTCGGTCAGATCCAAGGTGATGTCGTACCCGGTGACATCCAGCAGGCGCGCCCGCTCGGCCGCCTCCACCTGGGTCAAATTACGAACTCCGGCCACAGTCACTCTCCTCTGAGCGCACAAGCTTTCCTCGCCAGCCTAGGCGTCTGTCCGGTGTCACACCTCACCCGGAGTCGAGCTGCTACCGACCGGACAGCATGTCGGTCCCATTTGTGACTCAACATGCGGTGTCACCGGCGAAAGCGGTACCCCGCTCCGCGTCATCTCGTTGGATGAGGTGATGCACACCTCATCCCACGCGGAGGCGAAGATGGCGGACTCCGACGCCGTCGCCCATTCCAGCATCGCGGTGCACCGCGGCGACTGGACGAACCTGCCGGCCGACCTGGCGGCCCTGGTCGCGCCGCCGGTGACGGTTCAGGCCGTCCCGGTCGAGCGCCCCGTCGGGAGCTGGCGCCGGGGACAGCAGGCCAGGTCACGCGGCAACATGCCCGTCGGCAAGCACGTCCGGGCCGCCCGGTAGTTTCGACCCCATGACGGTCGTGCATCCGATCAGCCGGGCCTGGGTCACCACGGGTGGCACCGGCGCCCAGAACTACGACGAATTCGCCGACGACGCCGAAATCACGTCAATCATCGCCGACAATCCGCATAGTTCGCTCGCGATCGAGATGCCGCACCTGGCTCCCGACTCCCTGGGCAAGTCCTTCCCGCAGGCGCTGCCCGACGCGGTCGCCCGGCTGGCCCTCGACCGGGCCGAGGGGTTCTACACCCCGGCCGACGAGGTGGTCGTGCTCTATCGCATCACCGCGCCCGGCGAACCCGCGGCGTACGGGCTCTGGAGCATGGTCGACACCGATCAGATCTCCACCAGCGCCGACGAGCCCGGCCTGGTGATCCGCAACGAGGACGTCTTCCTCGAGAAGGTTCGCGAGCGGGTGGCCCTGGCCGAGGCCGTGGCGACGCTGCTGTCGCCGGTCCTGCTGCTGCAGACCACCGGGGGCGAGCAGCTGCACGCGGCGCTGGCCGCCGCCACCGAGCAGGCGGGCCCGCCCGCGGCCACCGACACCGACCAGACCGGCCGCACCCACGCCATCTGGGCCCTCGGCCCCGGCCCGCTCCAGACCGAGCTGACCGCGCTGGCCGGCGGGGGCGAGCTGGTCGTGGCCGACGGCAACCACCGCAGCCTGGCCGCGCAGACCGCCGGGCTGCCCCGCTTCCTGGCCGTCGTCACCACGCCCGCCTCGGTCGCCATCCAGCCCTACAACCGGCTGGTCAGCGAGCTGCCGGTGAGCGTCGAAGAGATGCTGGCCCGGCTGCGCGCGGCCGGCGCCACGGTCACCGAGGTGCCCCGCCCGGCGCAGATCCCGGCCAAGGGCACCATCGAGTTGTTTGCCGCAGGCCGGTCGTTCACGGTCGGGCTGCCGGTCAACGTGACCCTGCCCGACGTCGACAACCTCGACCACGCGCTGGTCGAGCGGGTCCTGCTGCGTGACGTGCTGGGCCTCGACCCGGGCGACAAGCGGATCAACTACGTGGGCGGCGACTATCCGGCCGAGTGGCTGCGCGGCGAGGTCGAGGCCGGGCGGTCCGAGCTGGCCGTGCTCGTCGCGCCCGTGACCGTGGACGACTTCGTCCGGGTCAACCTCGAGCGGCAGAAACTGCCTCGCAAGAGCACTTGGTTCACCCCCAAGGCTCGTGGCGGTCTCGTCCTCGCCCAGCTCGACTGAGCGATGCTCAACCCTCAGGTCACCGCGGCGGCCGGGCTCCGGGCCCGGCCGCCGGCCACCCTCACCGAGCCGTACGAGGTGCTGCAGTTCCTCCGGCAGGCGATGGAGGACTCCAACGAGGCCGAGTGCGGCCCGGCGCTGCCGCTGCCCGTGGTGGTCGACGTCGACGCCGGGGGAGTCCCGGCCCGGCTCTACGCGGCCCGGGTCGACGCGCCCCTGTTCGTCTATCTGCACGGCGGCGGCTGGTGCTACGGCAGCATCGAGACCGTCGACCGGTTCTGCCGCCGGGTCGCCGACCGGTCCGGCTGCGCGGTGCTCTCCGTCGGCTACCGGCTGGCCCCCGAGCATCCGTTCCCGGCCGCCCTGCAGGACGTCGAGGCGGTCTTGGCGTACGTGCGGAAGGCCGGCGCCGCCGAGCTCGGGGCCGACCCGTCCCGGCTGGCCATCGGCGGCGACAGCGCGGGCGGCCAGCTGGCCACGGTGGCGGCCCGCCGGCAGCGCGACGCGGCCACCCCGCTCGACCTCCAGGTGCTGATCTACCCCGCGATCGACCCGATGACCGCCTCGGAGTCGTTCGACGAGGTCGGCTCGTACGGGCTGGACCGGGCCTCGATGAAGCTGGCCTGGGAGACGTACGTGCCCGACCCGATGACCCGCTTCACGCCCGACGTGGCCCCGCTGGCCGCCGAAGACCTGGCCGGCCTGCCACCCACCCTGATCATCACGGCGGAGTACGACGCCCTGCGCGACGAGGGCGCCGACTACGCCGACGCGCTGACCGCGGCCGGGGTCCCCGTCGTGCACACCCGCTACATGGGCGTGAATCATGGTTTCGCCCGCAAGCTCGCGGCGATCGACGACGCGCGGGTGGCCACCGACCAGGTCGCGGCCTACCTGCGCGCGGCCTTGACCTTCTAACGTCGGCATTTCTGAGAGAGTGAGTCCATGCGCGTCTACCTGGGTTCCGACCACGCCGGTTACGAGCTGAAGATGCACCTCGTCAACCACCTGATCAAGCAGGGGCACGACGTTGTCGACGTGGGACCGCACGTCTACGACCCCGAGGACGACTACCCGGCGTTCTGCCTGCACACCGGGGCCAAGGTCGTCGCCGACGCGGGCTCCCTGGGCATCGTGATCGGCGGTTCCGGCAACGGCGAGCAGATCGCCGCCAACAAGATCGACGGGGTCCGGGCCGCGCTGGTCTGGCGCACCGAGATCGCCCAGCTGGCCCGCCAGCACAACGACGCCAACGTCATCAGCATCGGCGCCCGCGAGCACACCCTCGACGAGGCCACGGCGTTCGTCGAGACGTTCCTGGCCACCCCGTTCTCGGGCAACCCGCGCCACGCCCGCCGCATCGGCCAGCTCGCCGAATACGAGGCCGGCCGCCCCGAGCTTCCGGCCCTGCCCGAGAACTAGCGGTTGCGGGGCAGCTCTTCGCGGGGGACCCAGTTGCGGCGGACGATCGTGAGGTTGGTGTCGGCGTCGGCCAGGTCCTGATCCGTGGGGCGGGCGGCGTCGCGGGCGCGTAGCGCGGCGCCGACGCTGACCTGGGAGGACCCCGAGCCGACCAGGCCGCGCAGGCCGCGTTCGGCCTCGCGGTCGTCGCCGTTGCCCGACGGCGGGCGGCGGCTGCCCCCGTTGCGAGGCGGCCGCACGACCCGCTCGGTCGGAGCAGCAGGCGGAGCCGGTGAGACGGGTGCCGTCGGGACGGGGGTCTCGACGGCCGCCGGGTCCTCGATCGGCTCGGTCACCGCTGAGCCGGAGGAGGGTTCCTCGGTGACCGGCGGCGCCGGGTTTCCGGAGGAGGGGCGCAGGCGGCGGCGTCGGCGTTCGGGCTCACCCATGCCGCCGACGCTACCCTGAGCCCGCTCAGAACACCTCGATCGCGCTGGGCTGGCGGTGCCAGGTGAAGGCGGTCGACGGCAGGTTGTCGGTGAACTGCTCGACCCGGCCCGCGGCAACGAGCGTGGCCAGGGTCGTGCCGCCCAGGTAGGCCGCGCCGAGCTCGGTGATCGAGCAGGCGAAATCGGGGGCGTCCTCCGTGCGTACGCAGGAGGCTTTGTCCGGACCCCCGGTGAGCCGCCACCGGCCGTTGTTGGCCTCGATGATCGGGTCGGTGACCGCGATCACCACGTCGACCGGGCCCGCGTAGCGCCGGGCCTCGAGCGCCGCCGGCAGGTCGACCAGGCGCACCCAGAGGCTGTCCTGCAGGCTGCGGCCAAGCTTGCGGGGCTCGTCGATCATGAATTGGAGCTGCTCGTCGACCGCGCCGTAGTGGAACGACGCCTTGCGGGCCAGGTCGAGGCTGAGCAGAAAGCGCCACAGCTCGGCGTAGACACCCGGGTCGCTCGCCACGACCTCGCGCACGCGCACCTCGGCGGCCGGGCCGTGCACGTCCCAGTCGTTCTTGACCCGCCACGTCGCATACCCGATCGGGCCGTCGGCCGTCTCGTAGAGCACGCCGCGCATCTCGGTGCCGCCGTCGCGGTGATCGTCGTTGTCGGTCAGCAGGTAATCCCACCAGTAGCCGGGGCGGCTCGACCAGCCGACCCGATGGACGCGCAGCCGGTCGTGCACGGCGACCAGGTCGGCCTGCGCGGCTTTCGGCTCGACCAGGCGCAGGCGACCGGCGGGCGCGGCCGGGGCGGTGATCCGCACCTCACGGCTGAGGATGTCGAACCGGAGCCGGCTCGCGGCCGGACCGTAGCCGAAGCGGGGGTAGATCGCGGTCTCGCTGGCCCACAGCACGGCCACCGGCTCGCGCCCGGCCTCGGCGATCTCGGTCAGCTGGTGGCGCATCATCGCGGTCAGGATGCCGCGGCGGCGGTGGGTCGGTGAGACGCCGACCCCGGTCACGTGGGCGGCCGCCACGACCGCGCCGGGCACGGTCAGATCGCGGGTCTGAGCCGCGGCGGTGCCCACGACCAGGCCCGCGTCGTCGGCCACGACCGAGCGGCCGGGCTCGATGATCAGCTGTTCGAGGGCGCGCGACTCGTCCGTCGCGTGTTCGTGGAAGACGTAGAGCAGCAGGTCGGCGATCGCGCGCGAATCGTCGTCGGTGGCGGTGCGCAGGCGCACGGATTCGTCCATGGGCACTTGTGTAACGGAACGGGGCGTCACGAGCGAACGATTTGTAGGCTGGCTACTCTCGAAGAGGCGGGTGGGACGCACCGCCGACCGGAGGGGGAACCGATGCCTGAGCAACCGCAGTGGTCGGAGCGGACGCTCGACATGCCACCGCAGGACCCGTGGGCCGACGCGCCCACCACGCCGACGCAGGGGCCGCCGCCGACGGCGCCCTTCCCGGCGACCCCGGCGCAGCCGGAACCGGAGCCGCGGGCGCCGTTCAGCCAGGGCCGGGCCCAGGTGAACGCGCGGCCCCACCAGCCTTATGCGGAGCACGAGCCGACCGGCACGGGCTGGCCCGGCGCCGGGGCGCCCACCGGTCACCACCCCAGCATGAGCTGGAAGTGGAGCGAGTTGCGCCTGGGCGGCGAGTGGACCAGCGCCGCGGTGCTGTTCGCGTTCGTCTGCTGGGGCATCTGGGCGCTGTCCAGCGGCGGCCCGTTCGGCACGCCGACCGTCGTGCTGGTCGTGACGCTGGTGGTCGCGGTCGGCGTCTTCTGCCTGGGCCGGCTCGTCGGTCACCTGGTGCTGGAGCGCCAGATGGGCCGTGTCCGGCGCACCGCTCGCGGTTCGCACCTGGTCACGGCCCTGTTCCTGGCCGTCGTCGGCCTGGCCTGGCTGCAGCAGACCGAGTGGGTCATGGACGCGGTCAACTGGGTGACCGGTTTGTTCAGCTGACGGGCTTGCCGCCGGTGATGCCCAGCACCTCACCGGTCGTGTAGCTCGACTCCGGGCTCGCGAAGTAGACATACGCGGAGGCGAGCTCGGCCGGCTGGCCGGGCCGCCCGAGCGGAGTGTCCGACCCGAACTTCTCCACCTTCGCGGGCGGCATGGTCGTCGGGATCAGCGGCGTCCAGATCGGCCCCGGCGCGACCGCGTTGACCCGGATGCCCTGATCGGCCAGGTCCTCGGCCAGCGCCTTGGTGAAGGCGACGATGCCGCCCTTGGTGGTGGCGTAGTCGAGCAGGTGGCTCGACGACTGGTAGGCCTGGATCGACGCGGTGTTGATGATCGCCGAGCCCGCTCCCATGTGCGGCACGGCGGCGCGGCTCAGCCAGAACATCGCGTACAGGTTGGTCTTCATCACCCGGTCGAACTGCTCGGTCGTGATCTCGGTGATCCCGCCCGGCTGCGCCATCTGGTACGCGGCGTTGTTGACCAGGATGTCCACGCCGCCCAGCTCGGCGACCGCCCGCTCGACGATCGCCTTGCAGTGCGCCTCGTCCCGGATGTCGCCCGGCACGCGTACGGCCTTCTGCCCGGCCTTCTCGATCAGCTGGGCGGTGTCGGCCGCGTCCTCCTCTTCCTCGGGCAGGTACGAGAGCAGCACGTCGGCCCCTTCTCGCGCGTACGCGATGGCCACCGCCCGCCCGATGCCCGAGTCGCCGCCCGTGATGATCGCCCGGCGCCCGCTGAGCCGCCCCGACCCGCGATAGCTGTCCTCGCCGTGATCGGGGCGGTCCGGCATGGCCCCGGTGAGCCCCGGCGGTCCTTGCTCGCCGCCGTCGAGGGGTGACTGGGGATACTCGTTCTTGGGATTCATGACGTTCCGGATGCCCGGCGACGCCGGAGTTATGCGGCCGACGGCTCCGAGACGTGGGCCGCGACGATCCGCCAGCCCTCGGGCAGCCGCACCCACGTCTGCGACTGGCGGCCCAGCACGTCACGGCCGGGATAACCGAACCGGGTGTTCACGACGACAACCTGTTCCCCGTACGGGGAAATGATCGTGTCCTGGAGGAACCGGCCGGGCGGCAGCGGTGGTTGGGCGACCCGCCAGCGCCGCTGTTCGGCCAGCCCCACCTGCTGATCGGCCAGCCCGTAGCGGACGGCGTCCGCGGCGAAGAACCCGAGCATCGCCTCCACGTCGTTGGCGACCAAGGCCTTCTCGTACGCCTCGAAGGCCGCACTCACCTCGGTAATGGCATCCATGGCACTCGTCCTCACTGCGCGACCGCGGGCTCTTCCTTACGCGGGGCCGGCACCTCGGCCTCGGTCTCGGCCGGGTCGGGCACCCGCGGGGCGGGCCGGGTCAGCGCGAACAGCACGCACACGACGGTCAGGAACAGGTAGCCGAGCGTCACCTGCCCGTCCGCGTTCCACTGCACCTTCTCGGCGTGGATCAGCCCGATGAAGCTGAGCACCGCGCCCGAGCCCGCGAAGACCGCCGCGTGCCAGAACCGCTTGTCGATGATGAACGCCACGATCGCGCCGAGCACCAGACCGGCCAGGATCGCGCCCTCGCCGAGCGTCTTCAACCCGTCGTAGACCACGCCCGCGCCGGCCAGCGTGCCGATGCCGACCTCGCTCGCCGTCGTGCCCGCGGCCGACAGCACGTTGTCCATCTGCCCGGTCGCCCACGACGCGATGTTCGGGATGAGCGCCGCGACCACCGCCGCCGCGTGCGCCCGGGGTGTCGCCTGGAACGCCTGGGCCCCGATCAGCAACCCGATGTAGAGCAGGATCGGCACGATCGCCGCGGTCGGGAAGATCGCCCCGAGCAGGCCGAACAACCCGAAGAAGCAGAGCAGCGCGATCACCACGCCGGTTGCCATCGAATAGCCCGTACGGCCGCCAGCCGCCTTCCACCCGGGGTGCCCGACATAGACGGCGGGCGGGAAGGGCGACCCGAGACACGAGCCGATCACCGCGCCTGCCCCGTCGGCCAGCAGCACGCTGCGCAGGTTGTAACGGTCACCGGCCGTGGCCGCGCTCTCCACGTTGGTCATCGCCTCGGTGAAGTTGTAGACGCCCAGCGGGATGGCCGTGGCCAGCAGCGGCGCCATGTCGGCGAGGCCGTCGAAGAGCAGGTCGAACTTCAGATGCGGGAACGCGAACGCGATGTCCCGGGCGGCCGCGGTCACGTCGGGCACCGACATGGCGCCGCCGATCCAGCCGATCGCGGTGCCGACGAGCAGCGCGGCCAGGCCGATGGGGAAGTTGAAGGGCAGCTTGACGTCGGTCAGCAGCCCGATCAGCAGCAGCCCGAAGACCGGCAGGGCGATCCACGCGTAGTTCCACATGTTGCCGGCCGGGTTCATCGAGATGAACGTGATCGAGATGCCGGCCAGGGTGCCGAGCAGCGCCGCCCGCGGCGTGTACTTGCGGATGTACGGGCCGACGAACGCGCCGATCAGCACGATCACGCCGATGATGAACGCCCACGCGATGCCGGCCGTCCACGCCTGCACGGCGTTCCCGGTGCTCAAATAGATCGGCAGCATGATCACGAAGATCACGATGAACATGTGCGGCACGCTCGGCCCGTACGGGAGTGCCGTGACGTCGGAACGGCCCTCGCGCGCGGCCAGGCGCCGGGCCAGGAACGTGTAGTAGATGTTGCCGGCGACCAGGGCGACGCCGAGCGCGGGCAGGATGACGCCGAAGACGTCGGCCGCGGGCATCTTGATGACGCCGATGCAGAGTCCCGTCAGGGTGAGCACGTTGACCAGCACGTTGACGCCGAAGCCGAAGAAGGCGTTCGTGTCGCCGCGCACCCAGTAGGGCAGCTTGGCAGCGGTATCGGTCGTCATTTCTGCTCCTGGAGGGCGGCGATGAGGGTGGGGGAGTCGGCGACCCAGCCGAAGATGGCGCCCTGCGCGGCGATCATCTCCAGCCCGACGCGCTGAAATTCCGGGAAGTACGAGCCGACGCAGTCGGACAGGACGAGACAGTCGAAGCCGCGGTCGTTCGCCTCACGGACCGTTGTGTGCACACACACCTCGGTCGTGACCCCCGTGACGACCAGCTTCTTGGCGCCCAGCTTCTCGATGACTTCGGACAATTCGGTCGCATAGAAGGCGCCCTTGCCCGGTTTGTCGATGACGACCTCGTCCTCGAGCGGCGCCAGCTCGTCGACGATGTCGTGGCCGTACTCCCCGCGTACGAGAATCCGGCCGAAGGCGCCTTGTTCCCCGATGCCCCCTTTTCGCAATTTCGCGGGCGGGCAGTCGGACAGATCGGGCAGGTGCCCCTCGCGGGTGTGAATGACAGGCAGCCCGTACGACCGCCACGCCGCGAGCAGCGCACTCAGCGGCTCGATTGTGCGGCTGAGCTGGGAGACGTCGTTGCCCAGGCTCTCGCCGAAGCCGCCCGGCAAGAGGAAATCGCGCTGCATGTCGATGACGAGCAGGGCCGTCTCGGCAGGGTCGAAGGTGAAGGGGTGGGGTAGGGCGTCCACTGAGGGCATCGGTCAAACCTCCGTTGCCGCTATCACGTCGTCCGAGGTGGCGACGCAGCCGAAGACGCCGCCCTGCATGGTGACCATGTGCAGCGCGGCGGTGTGGTTGGACGGATCGGTGGCCCCCGTGCAGTCGCTGAGGATCAGGCACTCGTAACCGCGGTCGTTGGCCTCGCGCATGGTGGTGTGCACGCAGACGTCCGTGGTGATCCCGGTCAGGATCAGGTGGGTGATCCCGTGCGTGCGCAGCACGAGGTCGAGATTGGTGGCATAGAAGGCGCCCTTGCCGGGCTTGTCGACGATCACTTCACCGGCCACTGGCGCGACCTCGGGCACGATCTCCCAGCCCGGCTCGCCCTTGATCAGGATCCGGCCGCACGGCCCGTCGCTGCCGATCTCGGCCCCGATCTGAGCCGACCGCCACCGCTTGTTGGGCGGCAGGTCGGAGAGATCGGGGTCGTGGCCCTCACGCGTGTGGATCACGAGCATGCCGAGCCCGCGGACGTGGTCGAGCAGTCGTGCGGTGGCCGGCAGCCCGGCCCGGGTCAGCTCGATGTCGTAGCCCATCGAGTCGACGTAGCCGCCCTTGCCGCAGAAGTCGGTCTGCCAGTCGACGCAGATCAGCGCCGTGTTCGCCACGGGCACCGAGCCGTCGTACGGCCAGAGGTAGGGGTTCGCTTTCACCGGGCCGATGCGTGCGGTCATGAGTTCGGTCCTCCCGAGCTGCGGTAGTTGCGCCAGCCGCCGCTGGCGGTGATGTCCGGTGTGCCGGCCGCCGCGTACGCCTCGCACAGGAACCCGGTGACCTCGGTTCCGTCCTCGAGCGCGATCCGGCCCAGCGAGAGGGGCGCCGGGATGCCGGCCAGGAACCCGCCGACCTGCGCGGCGGGCAGGTGCCAGAGCTCGACCTCGATGGCGGCTCCGTCGTCGCCCCGGACCAGGCCCGGTGCCCCCGAGGGCAGCAGGTGAAGGCGGTAGCGGGGTGCGGTCCGGGCGGTGCCGGCGAGGGTGGCGCCGCGTTCGGACAGTTCGTGGTTGCGCGGCTCGCCGTCGAGGTGCAGCCCGACCACGGCCAGCGTCATGGTGTCGTCGGTCTTGATGCCGGCGGCCGCCAGCGCCAGCGTCTCGTCGCTGAAGGCCGGGCCGAACAGGGTGATCGAGGCGGGCCGTCCGTCCGCGGTGAACCCGTTGGGCACGGTCACCGCGGCCATGTCGAGCAGGTTCGCGAACTGCGTGTAGCGCCCCAGATTCAGGTTGCGCCCGATCGGATCCGCGGCGATCTCGTCGTGCGTGTAGGTGGTGCCGATGGTCGGCAGCACGAGCACGTCGATCCGCTCCCACATCCGGTCGGCCGCGTTCCTGAGCTGCTGCAGGCGGTGCTGGGCCCGGAACGCGTCGGCCGCCGTGAACCCGTGCCCGGTCTCCAGCACGGCCCTGGTCACCGGCAGCACCGACTCCGGATGCGCGGCCAGGAACTCCCCGAGATCGGCCAGCCGCTCGGCCACCCACGGCCCGCGATAGAGCAGGTCACCCGCCTCGAGCAGCGGTCCGATGTCGACGGTGGCCGCCCCGCCGAACCGCGCGAACGCCTTCTCCTGCCCCGAGTCACCGAAAAAATCCAGAGCTTCCGGTACGCCCATCCGCGGCTGGGCGATCAGCGGCCGGTCCCCTTCCCGCGACCAGGGGTCCTCCCGTACGAATCCCCGCGCGACCCGCAGCACCCGGCCGGCCGTGGTCAGGTCCCGCGCGAACACCGACACGCAGTCGAGCGATCGGCAGGCCGGCACGACCCCGAGGGTGCTGAGCAGCCCGCGCGTCGGTTTGACGCCCACGATCCCGTTGAGCGCCGCGGGCACCCGGCCCGACCCCGCCGTATCGGTGCCGAGCGAGAACGCCACCGTCCCGTCCGCCACGGCCACGGCCGACCCCGAGCTGGACCCGCCCGAGATGAGCCCGCCCCCGAACACGCTCTCCGGAGCCCCGTACGGCGACCGCGCGCCCGTCAGTCCCGTGGCGAACTGATCGAGGTTCGTCTTGCCGACGACGATCGCCCCCGCGTCGACCAGCCGTTGCACCACCGGCGCGTTCCGATCCGGCATGTACGCGAAGTCCGGGCACCCCGCCGTGGTCGGCAACCCCGCCACGTCGATGTTGTCCTTGACCGCGAACGGCACTCCCGCCAGCGGCAGCCCGGTGTCCACGGCCGCGGCGCGTTCCCGCAGCTCGTCCGGCCCGAACCGCGAGATCCAGACCCCCTCGGCCCGCCCCGCCCGCTCCACTACCGCATCGACATCCACATCGTCGATTGTCGACAATTCTGTTTCAGCCAACGCGACACTTTGTAACGCCCCGATTTCACACCGCTGCGGCCGGTCAGCTCAGATACGTGCGGGCGCCGTGCGCGCTCAACGCCTCCAGCACCGCCGCCGTGTCGCCTTCCTCCACCGCCGCGAACAGGCGCTCGTGCCGCAGCACGCCGTCCTCCGCCCGGGCCGCCTCGGCCTCGCGCCGCATGTTGACCGCCATGTAGAGCTGGATCCGCACCAGCACCGACCCGTAGAGGTCGGCCAGTTGCCGATTCCCGCCGAGCGCCACCACCTCGGTGTGGAACCGCCGGTGCGCGTTGGCCAGCTCGAGCCGGTCACCGGCCTCGGTCGCCTTCCGCATCACCTCGAGCGCCGCCCGCAACCCCGTCAGATCCGGCGCCACCGGCATCGCCGCGACAGCGTGCCGCTCCAACACGTCCCGAACCTCGTAGAGCTCCCGCACATCATCCGCGGAGAGCGTGGCCACCCGAGCCCCCCGCCGCGGAATGTGCTCGACCAGCCCCTGCTGGGCCAGCAGCCGCATAGCTTCCCGCAACGGCGCCCGGCTGATCCCCAACTGCCGCGTGAGCTGCTCCTCGACCAGCCGCTCACCCGGCTCGGTGCGCCCGCTCAGGATCTCCCGCCGCACCCGCTCAACAGCAAGCTCAACAAGGCTGTACGCCCGCAGCTCCCCGTCGCTCACCCCTGAAGTCTGCCAGCCCCCGCCCGCGCCCTTCGCTCAGCCGCCCCCGCCGCCCTCGCGCCCCCGCGCTCTTCAGTCGTCCCGGCCGCGCCCGCGCCCCCGCGATCTTCAGTCGTCCTCGTCGCGCCCACGCCGCCGCGCCCCCGGCCACACCGCAACGACGACCATCACCACCCCAACCAAAACAAGCCCACCCCACAAGACCACCATCGCGCGACCCTAGCCCCACCCCCTCCACCCACCCCTCCCCGTTTCCCGCACCATCCGCACAATCTCCAGCCCCCTCGCGCCCCCGCCGCCCGCACAACAAATCGACCCAGGCCGAGCCCCGCGCCCAGGTCCGCTCGGACCGCGTCACCACACGCAGGCCGCCTCACCGCGTTCAGGTTTGCCTCGCACCGCCTGGACCGTCTCCGCCTCATGCCGGCCGTCTCGCCGTGCTCGGGTTTGCCCCGCAGCGCGTGGGCGACCTTCGCCGAATGTGGGCCGCCTCGCCGTGCTCGGGTTTGCCCCGCAGCGCGTGGGCCGCCTCCGCCGTATGTAGGCCGGCCCTCCCGAGTAAGGAGGAAGTGAGTGCTCACTTACTACGCGGGGGTGTGGCCGGTGGTCTTCGCGGGGCGCGGGGGCGGGTTGGGTGGGGGCGCGGCGCCGGGCCGCCACCCGGCGCCGCGCGTCTCGGCCGGCGGTTTCCCGGCCGGGAGCTTCTGGAGCTTGATGCGTTCCAGATACCCGCGGAGACGGTAGTGGCAGGATTAGACGTCCGTCTATTAGCGGACCCTTAAATCGCACCGTGGCATTAACAGGCAGTCACGCAGGGCGACACCAAATTGTGACTGAACCCGGCGCTGAAACGCCGTCTGAGCTGCCCCGCATCCGCATGGTGGCGGCGGCCCGCGCGCGACGCGGCGGACCTGAGCGCGGCGAGTCGCCCCGAGCGTGGTGGGGCGCGTCGCGCGGTCCTGGTTGCCCTGATCTGATCCGGATGCGGCGAGACCGTCTTAGCGCACCGACCACCTCGCGAGGCGAAGCGAGCACACCCCACCTGCGTTTGTGCAGCCGAAAACCCGTACGGAATGGTTTTTTGACGGCGACCAACGACGGCCAGCAACCACTCGCAACGTGGGGTCTGGGGGCTCGGCCCCCAGGAGAAATGGGGAGCGACAAGGTCCGCGCTTGCCAGCGGACACACCGCTCCTGAGCGAGCGGGCGACGAGAATCGAACTCGCGTAATCAGTTTGGAAGACTGAGGCTCTACCATTGAGCTACGCCCGCGCCAACCCCGCCCTAAAGTGGGGTCGCCGGGGATAGCTTACTGAATCAACTCCCGCCGACGCGAACCGGATTCCCCACCAGGTGACTCCAGCGCACGCGGGCGGAAGCGGACCGCATACACTGGCCGTCGCCACGGGGTGTGGCGCAGCTTGGTAGCGCACTCGCTTTGGGAGCGAGGGGCCGTGGGTTCAAATCCCGCCACCCCGACTGCTATTAACTATCCGCAGCAACAAGGAGTACGCCTGTGAAGAGCACCGTCGAGACTCTGAGCCCGACCAGGGTGAAGCTCGCCATCGAGGTGCCGTTCGACGAGCTCAAGCCGAGCCTGCAGAAGGCGTACCGGGAGATCGGCGCGCAGGTGCAGGTGCCGGGCTTCCGTCGCGGCAAGATCCCGGCGGCGGTCATCGACCAGCGTGTCGGGCGTGGCGCGGTCCTCAACGAGGCCGTTCAGGAGGCGATCCCGCAGCAGATCCTGGCGGCCGTGCAGGAGCACGACGTCAAGACGCTGGGTCGTCCCGAGGTCGAGATCACCGAGTTCTCCGACAACGAGCCGCTCAAGTTCACGGCCGAGGTCGACGTCCGTCCGGAGATCACCGTCCCCGACCTGAAGACCATCTCGGTCACGGTTCCGGCGGTCGAGATCGGCGACAACGAGATCGATGAGCAGATCAACGGCCTGCGCGAGCGGTTCGCCACGCTGAAGACGGTCGACCGGCCGGCCGCCGAGGGCGACTACGTGCAGCTCGACCTGAAGGCCACGGTTGACGGCGAGGAGGTGCCGGGCGGCTCGGCGACCAACATCTCGCACGAGGTCGGCAGCAAGCAGCTGCTCCCGGGTCTCGACGAGGTGCTGGTGGGCCTGGTCGCGGACGCCGACGCCCAGTTCACCACGCAGCTGGTGGGCGGCGACTTCGCCGGCCGTGACGCCGACGTCGAGGTCAAGGTCCGCAGCGTCAAGGACAAGCAGCTGCCCGAGGTCGACGACGATTTCGCGCAGATGGCGAGCGAGTTCGACACGCTCGACGAGCTGAAGAACGACCTGCGGGAGCGCCTGACCAAGGTCAAGAAGGTCGAGCAGATCTACGCGGCTCGTGACGAGGCGCTCAAGCAGCTGGTCGAGGCCGCGGACATCCCGGCGCCCGAGGGTGTCGTGAAGGACGAGGTCGAGGGGCGCAAGCAGGCCATGACCGACCAGCTGGAGCGGATCGGCGCGACCCTGCAGGATTATCTGACCTCGGAGGACAAGACCGAGGAGCAGATCGACCAGGAGCTGACCGAGGCCGCTCAGGAGGGCGTCCGCATCCAGCTGCTGCTCGACACGATCGCCGACGCCGAGGACGTTCAGGTCTCCGACGACGAGTTCGGTCACGAGATCGTGCACCGGGCGCAGCGGGCGCAGATGCAGCCGCAGCAGTATTACGACCAGCTGGTGCAGTCGGGTGCCGCGGCCGCCGTGTTCGGCGACGTGCGCCGGGGCAAGGCGCTGGCCTCGGTCATGGAGCAGGTCGAGATGAAGGACTCGGAGGGCACCGTGCTGACCCTCGACGACCTGCGGGCCGCGTCCGAGGACGAGCACGCCGGTCACAACCACTGAGCTAGCTGGAACGCGATGCCCCTTCGGGGCCGACGAGGAGCCAGCCGATTTCCGGCACCGCAAAACCGGCGGCGACGGAAATCGACTGTCTCCTCGTCGGCGGGGCGATCGCGTTCTATGGCTCTCCGGGCCGCCTGCGCTGTCAGCGAACACCTGCCCGAGCGGGAAGCTGATGCGCATTCGACCGGTTAGGTTGGTCGTACGACGGACGACCTGCCGGCCCCGAAACTTGAGGCCGACACAGTTAGCTGTGAAGGGCTGCCATGACCGATCTTCATCTTCCCGCGAGCCCCGCGCTGCGCGGTGAATCCCTCAGTGGCAACCTCGACGACTCGGTCTTCAACCGCCTGCTGCGTGAGCGCATCATCTTCCTCGGCAGCGAGGTGACCGACTCGGTGGCCAACCGCATCTGCGCGCAGCTGCTGCTGCTTTCCGCCGAGGACCCCGAGCGCGACATCAACCTCTGGATCAACTCGCCCGGTGGCTCTGTCTACTCGGGCATGGCGATCTACGACACGATGCAGTTCATCGACAACGACGTGCAGACCGTAGCTATGGGTATGGCCGCGTCGATGGGACAGCTGTTGCTCTGCGCCGGTGCCCCGGGCAAGCGCTTCTCGCTGCCGCACGCGCGGATCATGATGCACCAGCCGTCGGGTGGCATGGGTGGCACGGCCGCCGACATCGCCATCCAGGCCGAGCAGATGCTTTACACCAAGCGCATGTTCCAGGAGCGGGTCGCCTTCCACACCGGCCAGACTCAGGAGCAGATCGAAGCCGACTCCGACCGGGACCGCTGGTTCACGGCCGAGGAGGCGAAGGACTATGGCTTCATCGACGCGGTGATCACCGGGGCCACGCAGGTTCCCGAGGGCGCCGGAACGCTGAACTGAGGAGCTGAACCATGACTGACCTGACCTTGCCCTCCGGGTTCGCGCCGGTGCACAACCGCTACGTGCTGCCCTCCTTCGTCGAGCGTTCCTCGAACGGGATGATGAAGGAGACGAACCCGTACAACAAGATGTTCGAGGACCGGATCATCTTCCTCGGCGTGCAGGTGGACGACGCGTCGGCCAACGACGTGATGGCCCAGCTGCTGACGCTGGAGAGCTCGGACCCGGATCGCGACATCCTGATGTACATCAACTCGCCCGGCGGCTCCTTCACCGCCATGACGGCGATCTACGACACGATGCAGTACGTCCGCCCCGACATCTCGACGGTCTGCCTCGGGCAGGCGGCCAGCGCGGCCGCCGTCCTGCTGGCCGGCGGCACGCCGGGCAAGCGGATGGCGCTGCCGCACTCGCGGGTGCTGATCCACCAGCCGGCCACCGAGGGCGGCTACGGCCAGGGGTCGGACATCGAGATTCAGGCCCGTGAGATCCTCCGCATGCGCACGCAGATGGAGGAGATGATCTCGCGTCACTCCGGCCGCACGCCGGAGCAGGTCCGCAAGGACGTCGACCGCGACAAGATCATGACGGCCGAGGAGGCCAAGGAGTACGGTCTGGTCGACGTCGTGCTCGCGAGCCGCAAGAAGAGCCTGCAGTCGGTCAGCTGAGGCATCATGTCAGGGGCCGGCCGGCAGGCGATAAACTGGCCGACCCCTGACACGCCCGTTTTGGGGGGTCGGAGAACGGCACCTTTGCGGGTAACGTCGAGCATGCAGCCTCAGTTACGCGGTTCCGCAGACGATGAGATGGCAACGAGGCAATCAGTCCTCGGATCAGGGGCCGGTGCGAGTCGGCCGATGAGCTCAAGGAGAACGTAGGTGGCACGGATCGGCGACGGCGGCGACCTACTGAAGTGCTCCTTCTGTGGGAAGTCACAGAAGCAGGTCAAAAAGCTCATCGCGGGCCCTGGGGTCTACATCTGCGACGAGTGCATCGACCTCTGCAACGAGATCATCGAAGAGGAGCTGGCCGAGACCGGCGAGGTGAAGTGGGAAGAGCTTCCCAAGCCGATGGAGATCTGCCAGTTCCTCGATCAGTACGTGGTGGGCCAGGAGCAGGCCAAGAAGGCGCTTTCGGTCGCCGTCTACAACCACTACAAGAGGATTCAGGCCGAGTCGAGCGGCGCCCCCGGTGCGGGCAGCGACGTCGAGGTGGCCAAGTCCAACATCATGCTCATCGGCCCCACGGGCTGCGGCAAGACTCACCTGGCGCAGACGCTGGCCCGCATGCTCAATGTGCCGTTCGCGATCGCGGACGCCACGGCGCTCACCGAGGCCGGCTATGTGGGTGAGGATGTGGAAAACATCCTGCTCAAGCTCATCCAGGCCGCCGACTACGACGTGAAGCGCGCCGAGCAGGGCATCATCTACATCGACGAGGTCGACAAGATCGCCCGCAAGAGCGAGAACCCGTCGATCACCCGCGACGTCTCCGGTGAGGGCGTCCAGCAGGCCCTCCTGAAGATCCTCGAGGGCACGGTGGCGAACGTTCCGCCGCAGGGCGGCCGCAAGCACCCGCACCAGGAGTTCATCCAGATCGACACCACGAATGTGCTGTTCATCGTGGGTGGCGCGTTCGCCGGGCTGGATCGCATCATCGAGTCCCGCGTCGGCCACGGCGGCGTCGGCTTCGGCGCCCACCTGCGGTCGATCTCGGAGCGGAACACCGATGACATCTTCAGCCGGGTCATGCCGGAGGACATGCTGAAGTTCGGGCTGATCCCCGAGTTCATCGGTCGCCTGCCGGTCATCACCACGGTGCGCAACCTCGACCGCGAGGCCCTGATCAAGATCTTGACCGAGCCGCGCAACGCGTACGTCAAGCAGTATCAGCGCCTCTTCGAGCTGGACGGCGTCGAGCTCGAGTTCGACTACGGCGCGCTCGAGGCCATCGCCGACCAGGCCATGCTGCGCGGCACGGGCGCCCGCGGTCTCCGCGCCATCATGGAAGAAGTGCTGCAGTCCGTAATGTTCGAGGTGCCCAGCAACCCTGACGCCGCCCGCGTGGTCATCACGCGCGAGGTCGTTCTGGAAAACGTGAACCCGACGATCGTCCCGCGTGAGTTCGTGGGCCGCCGCCGTCGGGAGCGCGAGGAGAAGTCCGCCTGATTTCCCCGTACGCGGGTGTGGCTCTTTCAAGCGCACCCGCGTGGCTGGACGCCGCTGCGGATCGGCGCCGTCGTGGCCGGGCCGATCACCCGGCTTCCGGCCCTTGCCGCCGCCGCGTAAGCGTTTCGATCACAGTCTGCGCCCAGCGGATGTTGAGCTGCTCGTATTCGCGCCCGGCCATCAGGGTCAGGTAGGGCCCGACCTCGTCGCTGTCCCCCAGGTAGTCGTCTTCGGTGCGCCCGTCGAGCAGTCGTTCGCGCAGCTGCTCGTAGCGGGCCAGCTTCTCCTTCGAGCGGGTCAGTCGTGCCCGCGCGGCTTCGATCAGCGTCTCGGGTTCGCCGGTGCGGTCGGCCGCCTGCAGTTTGACGAGCAGCTCGTCGCGCATGGCCGGTGGCTTGGACGGCCGGCGCCCGAAGGCCCGCAGCTCCTCGAGTCCCTTTTCGGTCATCGTGAACACGCGTTTGTTGGGCCGCCGGGTCTGCTCGACGACGCGTGCCTCGACGAGGCCGTCCTGCTCGAGCCGTTCGAGATCCCGGTAGAGCTGCTGCGGCGTGGCCGTCCAGTAGTCGGCGACCGCCACGTCGAACCGCTTGGCCAACTCGTATCCGGACGCCTCTCCCTGCGACAGGGCGGCCAGCAGTGCGTGGCGCAGTGACATCTGGACTTCCTCCCGGGCGGCGAGTTAGGTTAATCCGCACCTATTCAATTTGTTGAGTATAGGGGTCGCGCCGTGCATCCGTTCCGAGCCGCCATCGAGTCCAGCGACGTGGAAGCCGCCCTGGCGCTCCTCCACGAGGACGTCGTCTTCAAGAGCCCCGCCGTCTACACGCCCTACCGCGGCCGCTTCGCCGTGGCGCCGATTTTGCTGGCCGTGATTAAGGTCTTCGAGGACTTCGAGTACACCCACGAACTCTCCGACGAGCCTTCCCACGCCCTGCTCTTCAAGGCCCGCGTGGGCGATATGCACCTCGAGGGCTGCGACTTCCTGCACGCCGGCCCCGACGGCCGGATCGCCGAGTTCACCGTGATGATCCGCCCCCTCAAGGGCATCCAAGCCCTGGCCACAGCCATGCAGTCCCGCCTGACATGACCCCCGCTCACCCGGCCGACCCCGCCCATCCGGCCGACCCCGCCCATCCGGCCGGCCCCGCCCATCCGGCCGACCCCGCCCACCCGGCCGGCTCTGTGCGCGAGATCGACATCTCGCCGGAGCTGGAGGCCCTGGCCGCCCTGGCCCCCGTCCACTACCGGGAGTCCTTCACGGTCGCCATCGACTCGGCCGCTCCCTCCGCGGAAACCGCCGAGCGGTGGGCCCGCCGCGTCCTCGAGCGCGCTCCGTGGACGGCACGGGCGCAGATGCTGACCGCCTGGACCCTCCTGGGCATCCCGCTGGCCCCGCCGTGGTCCCGCTCCCAGGTGCTGGGCTGGCGCATCCTCTACAGCGCGCCGACCGCCATCGTGCTCGAATCCCGAGCCGCCGCGGGTGTCACCGCCCGTCTGGTCTTCCACGTCTCTGAGACGCAGCTGACCCAGGCGATGCTGGTTCGCTACAACCACCCGCCCGGCCGTTACATCTGGACCCGCCTCGCCCCCAAGCACCGCAGCTTCATCAAAGCCCTCCTCACCCGAGCCGGCCGCATCTCCCCAGCGTGATCCCTCGACCCTCATCGGCTTCCTTCCTCTCGATGACGGCAAGCCTGGCCCACCCGCGGGCCTCTGCCCAGCGCCTTTGGTACTGGGTCGAGGGGCGACTTTCGGAGGTTGGTCGGAGTCGGGTTCGCTCGTAGGCTTCACCCATGCGCGTAGCGGTGTGCCAGGTGAATTCGCGGGCCGATCGGGATGACAACCTGCGCGTGGCCCGGGGTCTGCTCGAGCGGGCCGCGGGCGCGGGCGCCGAGCTGGCCGTGCTGCCGGAATACGTCGACTACCTCGGCCCGGGCGACACCGCTCCCAAACCCGAGGGCATCGACGGCGAGTTCGCTCAGTTCTTCGCGAACGCCGCCCGCGAGCTCGGCCTCTGGGTGCACGCCGGCTCCTTCCACGAGAGCGGCCCCGACGAGCGCCGCACCTACAACACCTCGCTCGTCTTCGACCCCCAGGGCGAGCTGGTCACGACCTACCGCAAGATCCACCTGTACGACGTGGAGATCGCCGGCCGGGTCTCCTATCAGGAGTCCCGCTCGGTAGCCGCCGGTGACCAGACGGTCGTCGCCGAGATCGCGGGGGTCCGCACGGGCCTCTCGATCTGCTACGACCTGCGGTTCCCCGAGCTCTATCGTCGCCTGGCGGTCGAGGGCGAGGCCCGGGTCCTGATCGTGCCGGCCGCGTTCATGCTGCACACGGGGCGCGACCACTGGGAGGTCCTGCTCCGGGCGCGCGCGATCGAAAACCAGTGCTACGTCGTGGCCGCCGGCCAAATCGGAGACCACGACCCCTCCCGTACGTGTTTCGGCCGCAGCATGATCATCGACCCCTGGGGCACCATCCTCGCCCAGGCGCCCGACACGGTAGGCATCACCCTGGCCGACCTCGACCTGGCCCGCCTCGACCAGATCCGAACAGAACTGCCCAGCCTCGCCAACCGCCGCCTCTGACCACCCAGAAGGGGCCAGTCGCGCCGCCTTCTCTCACCACCCGCTGGCGGCCGTGGCCCGGTTACGTCGTCCTCCCGGTAGGCGGCGCTTGCCGGCAGCCCCGCGCTTCAGGGTCCGCGCTCGGGGTCCGCGCTCAGGGTCCGCGCTCGGGGTCCGCGCTCAAGGTCCGCGACCGAGCCCCGCAATGAAGGCCCGCGACCGAGCCCGGTAACGAAGGCCCGCGACCAAGCCTTCGCTCACTTGGGCGTACCTGAGGCACCTGAGCTGTGGGGGTCGCCGCTGAAGGCTGCGGCGACTCCGCCGGCAACAGTTTCGGCTGTTTGGGGAACTGCGGAGACCTTGATTCACCCATTGGGGAGCTGGGGGTCCTTCAATGAGCCTGGCGGGGTGTAGCCGGGGTCACAGGAGCTGCACTAAGTAGCCGACCAGTGCCAGACCGATTACGGCGCCGCCGCTCAGGAGCATGGCTCCGCCCATGCGGGAGGGACCCCGTTCCAGGAGCCGGCGGATCGAGACGACCAGCGTGACCAGCACAAGCGTGCCGATGAGGAACTGTCCGAAAGGCATGATCATGTCGATGAACGCGTCGGCTGCCAGCGTCCCGGGAGCTCCCATGGGCCCACTCTTTCACGATGCGAAGCGGTTTCGGGGCGTCTCGGCGCTCCGGCGGGCATGGGGGTCGATTTGCATGCGCGGCACCCGGTCGCGTAACTTTCTCTCTGCCCGAGGGAAACCCGGACGAACGGAGCGAAAGCGACGGTCGTCAGGCAACCCGGAAGGCAAGGCGTTAAGCTTGACGAACCAGTTCGGGCGGAGCGGAGCAGGGCAACTTGCGCCAGCGAAACCGACCGGGTAGGGTAGTCAAGCCAGCGGGAACCGGGCAAGCAGATCACTAAGCAAGTTCAACACTCAGTGATCATCGGCCGGTCCGCGAGGCCACTCTCACGAACTACCCGCCGGATAGCGGGTTCGAGTCGTGGGGCAAACTTGGGCGGTGCGAGCAAGATTTCGGATCTTGCGCTCGCGAAGCCGACCGGGTAAGTTTGAGCGGTTGCCCCGGAGCGGTTAGCCGGGTGTGGTTGTTCTTTGAGAACTCAACAGGGTGCTTGATAAGCCAGTGCCAATTAAGTAATACCCCGGCCGGCTTGCCTCGTTTTTGGATGGGGTTTGTTGGTGGGAGATTCCTTTGGCAGTTGTTTAACTGCCGGGACGCTTTTCCACAGTTTTTGTTGGAGAGTTTGATCCTGGCTCAGGACGAACGCTGGCGGCGTGCTTAACACATGCAAGTCGAGCGGAAAGGCCCTTCGGGGTACTCGAGCGGCGAACGGGTGAGTAACACGTGAGTAACCTGCCCTGGACTTTGGGATAACCCTCGGAAACGGGGGCTAATACCGGATACGACCTTGGACCGCATGGTCTTTTGGTGGAAAGTTTTTCGGTCTGGGATGGGCTCGCGGCCTATCAGCTTGTTGGTGGGGTGATGGCCTACCAAGGCGACGACGGGTAGCCGGCCTGAGAGGGC
>NZ_JAENHO010000013.1 GCF_016785085.1 Paractinoplanes lichenicola | reverse complement strand
TGATGGCGTTGCGGCGTGGGGTGTTGCCGCGGACGTTGCATGTGGATCGGCCGTCGTCGTTTGTGGATTGGTCGGCGGGTTCGGTGGAGTTGTTGACCGAGGCGCGGGAGTGGGTCGGTGATGGGGGCCGGCCGCGCCGGGCCGGTGTCTCCGCCTTCGGCGCCAGCGGGACGAACGCACACCTGATCCTCGAAGAGGCACCGGCCGAAGAACCGGTGGCCGAGATGCCGGCGACCGAGGTGCCGGTGGTGCCGTGGGTGCTGTCGGCTCGTTCCGAGCAGGCGCTGCAAGCCCAGGCCGGCCGTCTGGCCGAGGTGGCCGGGGACAAGTCGCCCGCTGACGTCGGCGCCTCACTGGTGTCGACCCGGTCGCTCTTCGAGCACCGCGCCGTCGTCGTCGGTCGCACCACGGACGAGCTGACCGCCCGCCTTACCGCACTTGCCGGCGGTGCCGAGGCGCCTGGCGTGGTCCGCGGCGTCGCCGACGAGCTCGGCGGCCTCGTCTACATGTTCCCCGGCCAGGGCACACGCTGGACGGGGGTGGCCCGGGAGCTGTGCGACACCTATCCGGATTTCGAGCGGACTCTCGACGAGGTCTGCGCCGCGTTCGACGCGCACCTGCCGTTCTCGCTCAAGTCCGTCCTGCTCTCCGAGGAGCCCGCGGACACCGACCGCACCGACATCACGCAGGCGGCCCTGTTCGCGTTGCAGGTCAGCCTCTACCGGCTCATCACGCGTTACGCACAGCGACCGGACTACCTGATCGGGCACTCGGTCGGCGAGATCGCCGCCGCGCACGTGTCCGGCATTCTCTCGCTGGACGACGCCACCAGGCTCGTGGCGGCCCGTGGCCGGCTCATGCAGTCGGTCCGGGAGCGCGGCGCCATGCTGGCGGTCCGGGCCGGCGAGGACCGGGTCGGCGCGCTGCTCTCCCGATATGACCGGGTCGGCATCGCCGCCGTCAACGGCCCGGAGTCGGTGGTGCTCTCGGGGGCCCGGGACGCGGTGCACGAGCTGCGGGACCAGCTGGTCGCGGACGGCCTCTCGGCGAAGCTGCTCGAAGTCGGCCACGCGTTCCACTCGCCGCTCATGGACCCGATCCTGGACGAGTTCGCCGCCGCGATCCGTGATCTCGCCCCGGGCACGATGTCGATCCCGATCGTCTCGACCAGGCTCGGCCGGGAGGCCACTCTCGCGGAGCTGACCTCCGTCGAGTACTGGGTGCGGCATGTTCGCGAGCCGGTCCGCTTCGCCGACGCGGTGACGGCCGCGCGGGCCGCCGGCGCGAACGTCTTCTTCGAGACGGGACCGGGGTCGACGCTTGCCGGCCTCACCAAGGACCTGGTGGCGGGCGACACGCTGGTGATCGCCTCGGCCCGGCGCGGTCGCGGCGTGGCCGAGTCGCTGATCGACGCTCTTGGCCAGCTGCACGTGCGCGGCGGGCTCGTCGACTGGACCGCCCTCTTCGGCGCACGCCCCCGGGTGGAGCTTCCGACGTACGCGTTCCAGCACCAGCGGTACTGGCTGGACTTCCTGGCCGAGATGGCGACCACGGACGTGACGGCGGCCGGCCTCGCCGCGCCCGAGCACCCGCTGCTCGGCGCGGTCGTGGACCACCCGGGCACCGGCGAGGTGATGTTCTGCGCCCGATGGTCCGGTCAGACGCACCAGTGGCTCACCGATCACACGGTGTACGGGCGGACCGTCGTGCCGGCGACGGCATACCTGGACCTGGCGCTCTGGGTGGGCGACCAGGTCGGCTGTGCCACCCTCGAAGAGCTGTCCCTCGAGGTCCCGCTGATCCTGCCGGACACCGGCGACGTGCAGGTGCGGATCGTCGCCGACGCGCCCGACGAGACCGGGCGCCGCTCGCTGAGCGTGTATTCGCACCCCGACGACCATCGGGCCGCCACCGGCTGGACCCGCCACGCGGTCGGTTGCCTGGCCCCGGAGGAGTCGCAGCCGGTCACCGGGGGCGAGACGCCGTGGCCGCCGGCCGGCGCGACCCGGCTCGACGTGAACCTCGACGACCTGTACGACTCACTCGCGGACGGCGGGTTCGATTACGGCCCGGCGTTCCGCGGGCTGCGTGAGGTGTGGCGCCACGACGGCGACCTGTACGCGGCGGCGACGCTGCCGGAGGTCGCGACGGCCTCGTCCGGCGGTGGCTTCGGCGTACATCCCGCGCTGCTGGACACGCTGCTGCATGCCCTGGTCGCCGGCGGCGCCATCGAAGTGCAGGGCGAGAACGGCTGGATGCCGTTCGCCTGGTCGGGTGTGCGGCTCACCGGCGCCTGCGGCCCGGCCCTGCACGTCCGGCTCTCCCCGACCGGCGAGGGCGTCTTCGCGGTGACGCTCGCCGACCCGCACGGCCGCGAGGTCGGTCGCGCCGAGGCGCTGACGTTCCGGCGGGTCAGCGCCGAGCAGGTGCGCTCGGCGTCCGGCGAATCGGAGCAGGCGCTCTTCGAGCTCCAGTGGCGCCCGGTTCAGCCGGACCAGCGCGAGCCGTACGGTGGCCGATGGGCTGTCCTGGGCTCCACCGACGGCCTGGCCGACGCCGTTCGTTTCGAGTCCGTCGACGCGCTCGTCGAAGCCGGCGCACCCGGCCACGTCGTGGCGTACGTGGACGACCTCGTCACCGGGACCGGGCCGGCGGAGCGCGTCGCCGGTGCGGACAAGGCGGTGCTCGCCCTCATCCAGCAGTTCCTCACGGTCGAGCGGCTGGCCGAGTCCACCTTGGTGATCCTCACCCGGTCGGCCGTCGAGACCAGCGCCGGTGAGGGTGTCGAAAGCCTGGCCGGCGCCTCGGTGTGGGGCCTGGTCCGCTCCGCGCAGTCGGAGCACCCGGGCCGGTTCCGGATCGTGGACACCGACGACGAAGCGGCCTCGTGGGCGTGCTTCCCGGACGTGCTCGCCCGCGGCGACGAACAGCTGGCGGTGCGTGGCGGCGCGTACCTCGTCCCCCGGCTGGCACCGGCCGCGCCCGCGGAACAGCAGATCGAGCCGCCGGTCGCGGGTGCGCACCGGCTGGGCGTCACGACCGCGGGAACGCTGGAGAACCTGACCTGGATCCCGTGCCCCGAGGTGGAGGCGCCGCTCGTCAGCGGCCAGGTGCGCATCGCGGTCGAGGCCGGCGGCGTCAACTTCCGCGACGTCACCATCGCGCTCGGGCTGGTGGAGCGGACCGCGTTCGACGCGGGGCTCGGCAGCGAGGGCGCCGGAGTCGTGCTGGAGGTGGCGGACGACGTCACCGGGTTCACGCCGGGCGACCGTGTGATGGGCATCTTCCCCGGCGCGTTCGGCCGGGTGACCGTCGCCGATCACCGCCTGCTCGTCCCGATCCCCGACGGGTGGAGCTTCGCCGAGGCCGCGTCCGTGCCGAGCGTCTTCCTCACGGCCTACTACGCGCTGTTCCGCGTGACCCGGCTCGCGGCCGGTCAGCGGATCCTCATCCACGCCGGAGCCGGTGGCGTCGGCATGGCCGCCGTCCAGCTGGCGAAGTACGTCGGCGCCGAGGTCTACGCCACCGCGAGCCCCGGCAAGTGGCCGACGCTGCGCCGCCTCGGCATCGACGACGAGCACCTGGCCTCGTCGCGTGACCTGGCGTTCGCGGACAAGTTCACCGGCGGCGTCGATGTCGTCCTCAACTCGCTCGCACACGACTTCGTGGACGCCTCGCTGCGGCTGCTCGCCGGGGGCGGGAAGTTCATCGAGATGGGTAAGACGGACATCCGGGACGCCGGCCTGGTGGCCGCCGAGCACCCCGGTGTCGACTACATGGCCTTCGACCTCTACGAAGCCGGCCCGGACGCGATCCAGGAGATGTTCACCGAGGTCATGGCGCTTCTCGTCGACGGCCGGGTGACGTTGAACCCGGTATCGGTCCGGCACGTCCGCGACGCGCGCAAGACCTTCCGCGAGATGAGCCAGGGCCGCCACATCGGCAAGCTCGTCCTGGAGGTCGGCGACCGCCTCGGCGGCGGCACCGTGCTGGTCACCGGCGGAACCGGTGGCGTCGGCTCACTCGTGGCGCGGCATCTCGCCGGCGCCCGCGGCGTACGCAGCCTGCTGCTGGCGAGCCGCCGGGGCTCGTCGGCGGCCGGGGTCGCGGAGCTGGTCGCCGAGCTGGAGAGCACCGGCGCGGTGGTCCGGGTCGCGGACTGCGACGTCGCCGATCGGGACGCCGTGGCACAGCTGCTCGATACGCTGCCCGGGGCGTACCCGCTGACCGCGGTGGTGCACGCGGCCGGCGTGCTCGCGGACGGCACTGTCGAGTCGCTGACCGGCGAAAGCGTCGATCACGTGCTGGGCGCCAAGGTCGGCGGCGCGGTGAACCTGCACGAACTGACCAAGGACCGGCCGCTGTCGGCGTTCATCCAGTTCTCCGCGCTCGCCGGCACGCTGGGCACCGCAGGACAGGCCAACTATGCCGCGGCGAACGGATTCCTGGACGGTCTGGCGGGGGCACGCCGGGCCGCGGGGCTGGTCGCCACGTCGCTGTGCTGGGGACTGTGGGCGCAGAGCAGCGGCATGACCGGCACCCTGGACGAGACTCAGCTCTCCCGGCTGCGGCGCCTGGGCGTGGGACCGATGCCGACGCCGCAGGCGCTGGCCCTCTTCGACACGGCCTGCGCGCTCGACCGGGCGGTGCTCATTCCCGCGCGGATGGACACGGCCGCGCTGCGGAGCCGGACTGAGGACGAACTGCCGCTGCTGCTGCGGGGACTCGCCGGTGGCGGGCGACCGTCGCGCGGCGGTGCCCGGGCGGCCCGGGACGGCGGCTCTCGCGGGCTGCTCGACCAGCTGGCCACGCTGACCCCGGCGGAGGCGGAGGCGGCCGTCCGGAACTGGGTCGGCGAGCAGGTTGCCGTCGTCCTCGGCTACCCGGCCGGTACGGTCATCGACGCCGGCCAGACGTTCACCGTGCTCGGTTTCGACTCGCTCACCTCGGTGGAGCTCTGCAACCGCCTGGCCGCCGCGACCGGGCTGCGCCTGGCCTCGACGCTCGTCTTCAGCTACCCGACGCCCGACGAGCTGGGCCGGCACATCACCGAACTGCTGCGTCCGGAGCCGGATCCCGGCTCGGTTGAGGACGCCGCGATCCGCGCGATCCTGCAGACGGTCTCGATCGACCGGCTGCGCAGTGTGGGCGTACTCGATCAGATCCTGGCCTGCGCCGAACCGGAGCGGCCGGAGACCGAAGCGGCCGGCGTTCTCGACGAACTGGCGGACCTGGACCTGGAGGCGCTCCTGGAGCTGGCTCTGGATGAGGGGAAGAACTGACATGAGCGACACCAAGAACCCCGCGGTCGCGGGCGAGGACCGGGTCCAACGAGCCCTCCGTACGCTGATCGAGGAGCGCGACCGCCTCCGGCAGGAGAACGACACCCTGAAGGCCGGCCGCGGTGAACCGATCGCGGTGGTGGCGATGGCGTGCCGCTATCCCGGTGGCGTCTGGTCGCCGGAGCAGCTGTGGGACGTGATCCGCGAGGGCCGGGACGTCGTGACCGACTTCCCGGCGGATCGCGGCTGGCGCGACATCTACGACGCCGACCCCGACACGTCCGGCACCTCGTACGTCCGGCACGGCGGGTTCCTCGACGACGTGGCCGGGTTCGACGCCGACTTCTTCGGTATCAGTCCGCGGGAGGCGCGCGCCGTCGATCCGCAGCAGCGCCTGCTGCTGGAGACGTCGTGGGAGGCGTTCGAGCGAGCGGGCATCGTGCCCGCGGAGGTACGCGGCACCGAGGTCGGCGTCTTCACCGGGGTGAGCTCGTCGGAATACGGCACCCGCTTGCTGGACGGCGCCAGCGAAGAGCTCGAGGGCTACCTGCTGCAGGGCAGCACGCTCAGCGTCGCCTCCGGCCGGGTCGCCTACGAGCTGGGCCTGACCGGTCCGGCCGTGTCGATCGACACCGCGTGCTCATCGTCGCTGGTAGCCCTGCACCTGGCGGCGCAGTCGCTGCGGGCGGGGGAGTGCTCGCTGGCTCTGGCCGGTGGCGCGCTCGTGATGTCGACGCCGTCGATCTTCGTCGAGTTCTCGCGGCAGCGCGGGCTCGCCACCGACGGCCGGTGCAAGTCGTTCGCCGACGAGGCCGACGGCACGGGCTGGGCCGAGGGCGTGGGCATCCTGCTGCTAGAGCGGCTCTCCGACGCCCGCCGCAACGGTCACCCGGTGCTGGCCGTCCTGCGCGGCTCCGCCGTGAACCAGGACGGCGCCAGCAACGGGCTGACCGCGCCCAACGGCCGCGCACAGGAGAAGGTGATCCGCAAGGCGCTGGCCAACGCGGGCCTCTCGGCGACTGACGTGGACCTTGTCGAGGCGCACGGCACCGGCACCGTGCTGGGTGACCCGATCGAGGCCGGGGCACTGCTCGCGACGTACGGGAAAGAGCGCAAGCCGGACCGGCCGCTCTGGCTGGGTTCGCTCAAGTCCAACCTGGGCCATGCCCAGGCGGCGGCCGGTGTGGCCGGCGTCATCAAGGCCGTGCTCGCCCTGCGCCACAAATACCTGCCCAAGACGCTGCACGTCGGTTCGCCGTCCGCGCACGTCGACTGGTCGTCCGGCGGGGTCGAGCTGCTGGTCGAGGGCCGGGAGTGGAGCCGGCCGGACGGCCGCCGCCGGGCCGCCGTGTCGTCGTTCGGCGTGAGCGGCACCAACGCGCACGTCATCCTCGAGGAGGCTCCCGAGCCGGAGGCGGACGGCGACGGCGCGACCACCGCCGTCCCCGGCGGCCTGGTGCCGTGGGTGCTCTCCGGCAAGAGCGCCGCCGCGCTCGCGGGGCAGGCCGCCAAGCTGCGCGACTTCCTCGCCGGTGACCCCGGCGCGGATCTCGCCGCCATCGGCTCGTCGCTGCTCTCGCACCGCTCCCGGTTCGACCACCGCGCGGTGGTGCTGGGTCGCGATCGGGACGAACTGCTGCGGTCGCTGTCCGCGCTACGCGACGGCGACGACGCGCCGGGCGCGATCCGCGGTGTTGCCGGGAAGGTGGATGGCGCCGTCTTCCTCTTCCCCGGCCAGGGCTCGCAGTGGGTCGGCATGGGTCGTCAGCTGTACGCCTCCTTCCCGGTCTTCGCCGAGACGATCGACGAGTGCGCGGCGGCGATGGGCGAATGGGTCGACTGGTCGCTGCTGGACGTCATCCAGGGCGTCGACGGGGCGCCCGGACTGGACCGGGTGGACGTCGTGCAACCGGCGATCTTCGCGGTGATGGTGTCGACGGCCGCTCTGTGGCGGTCCTGGGGCGTCGAGCCGGCCGCCGTGATCGGGCACAGCCAGGGCGAGATCGCCGCGGCGTACGTCTGCGGCGCACTGTCGCTGCGGGACGCGACCAGGATCGTGGCACTGCGCAGTCAGGCGCTGGTCTCCCTGATCGGGCACGGCGCGATGGGTTCGGTCGTGGCCCCGGCGGATCTCGTGGAGGAGCGCCTGGCGCCGTGGCAGGGCCGGGTCAGCGTGGCGGTCGTCAACGGCCCCCGCTCGGTGGTGCTCTCCGGCGAACCGGACGCGCTCGACGAATTCATCGAGGCGATGAAGGCCGACGGAATTCAAGCCCGAAGGATTTCCGTCGAGTACGCATCACATTCTCACCAGGTGGCCCGCGTGCGTGACGAGGTGGCCACCGCATTGGCCGGCGTGGCGCCGCTCACGGTAGGGGGAACCCTATATTCGACGTTGTACGGGAAGCGTATCGACACCGGCGATATGAACGCGGAATACTGGTACGACAACCTGCGTGAAAAAGTTCTCTTCGAGCCCGCGGTACGGTCCGCGGTCGAGGACGGTTTCCGCGTTTTCATCGAAATGAGCCCGCACCCGGTACTGACCGTTCCGGTACAGGAGATCGTCGAGGAGCTCGACGACGCGCTCGTCCTCTCGTCGTCCCGGCGCAACCAGGACGAGGCCGAGGCGCTGCTCGGCTCGCTCGCCCAGCTGTTCGTCAGCGGCGGTGCGGTGAACTGGTCCGCTCTGTCCGGGCCGGACCGTCGCGTTGACCTTCCGACCTATGCCTTCCAACGGCGGCGCTACTGGGCCAACCCCGCACGTCAGGCGGTTGCGGTGGAGCTGCCGGCGGCGGCCGAGCAGGTGCCTGCGATCGAGGAGGCCCAGGTTCCGCTGTATGACCGGATCGTCGCGCTGCCGGAAAGCGATGCCACCCAGCTCGTGCTCGCGCATGTCCTCGACAAGGTCGCCGTCGTGCTGGGGCAGTCGTCCGGCGCGTCCATCAACCCCGATCAGCGGTTCAAGGAGATCGGGTTCGACTCGCTGCTCTCCATGGAGCTGAGCAAACGGCTCACCACGTCGACCGGGCTCAAGCTCCGGGCGAACCTGGTGCTGCGTCACCCGTCGCCGCGCCTGGTCGCCGGGCACATTGTTTCCTCGATGTCGGCGCGCGGCTCGAGTTAGGCCGTTGCCCGCCGGCGGAATTCGTCCCGCCGGCGAGACAAATTCCAGGTTGCGTTTCAGACGTCTTGTAGAGCTTATTCGTCTCCCGGACAGTGGGAGGTGATCGGCGGACCATTCGATTCCCGAGCAGTTGTTGAGGAGTGATTCCTGTGCCCTCGTTCGTTGCCTCTCCCGCACATAAAGGAATGTGGCTGGCGGACCGGATGGCGCCCGACACGCTGAACCACGCGCTGACGATGTGGGAGGTGGCGGGTGACCTGGACGCGGCGGCCATCCGGTCCGCGTGCCTGCACGTGCTGGGCGAAGCGGAGGTGCTGCGGGTCAACTTCGTCGACGACGGCGAGGGCCTGCGGCTGGTGGTCCGGGAGCTGGGCGACTGGCAGCCGTTCCACCTCGACCTCAGCGCCGCCGCCGACCCCGAGCAGGCCGCCCGCGAGGCCCTGACCGACCTGGTGCGCGAGCCGTTCGACGTGGCGCGGGACGTGCTGTTCCGGCTGGGCGTGGTGAAGCTGGCCGAGGACCGTTCGCTGCTGGTGATCGCCTATCACCACCTTGTCGCGGACGGCTTCGGCGCCGGTGGCCTGCTGTCCCGGCGGATCGCCGACGTCTACACCTCGCTCGTGCGGGGCGTCGAGATCGCGCCGCTGCCGTACTCGTGGGACGCCTCGTCGTTCGCGGCCCTGACCACGCAGTACCTCGACTCGGAGCAGTCGACCGAGGACGTCGAGTTCTGGCGCGACTATCTGAAGGCGGCCCCGCCCGCGGCTCAGGTTCCCCGCGTCGTCGTCCCCGACGTGCGACGGTCCGAGCTCGCCGAGCCGATGAGCGCCGCGGACCGCTGGTCCGAGGTGGCCGGCGCGATCGGCATGACCGCCCGGACGCTTACCGTCGGACGGGCCGAGGCCGACACGTGGACCGAGGCGGCGGCGGCGATGGGTGTGTGGATGTCGTCGATGCTGACCGCGGCCACCGCCGCGTTCCTGCGCCACCGGTGCGACCTCCCGGAGTTCCTGCTCTCCGTCGCCGCCGGTAATCGCTCCGGCGGCGCGAGCACGACCCCCGGCCTGGCCGTGAACGTCGTGCCGATCCGGGTGCGGGCTCCGCTCGGCGCGACCGTCGCGGACCTCGCCGACTCGATCGTCGACGAGACGTTTGAGATCTCCGGGCACACGCTCTGCCACTACTCGGACATCCAGCGCGCGAGCGGCACGACGCCCGGCGGGCGGGGCAGCTTCGGTCCCGTCATGAACGTCATCGAGTTCGTGGACCAGATCCACTTCGCCGGCCACCCGGCGCGTTACTCGGGCGCGACGACCGGAAGCTTCAACGAGCTCTCGATCGGTGTCTACACGGACGGCACCGCGGACAGCGACCTCTACATCCGGCTCGACGCGCCCGCGAGCCTCTACGACCGGGCGCAACTGCGACTGATCGGCGAGGATCTGATCGCGTTCGTCCGGGCCGTCGTGGCCGACGCCGAGCAACCGCTCGGCGCGCTCGACGTGGTCGGTGGCGCCGAGCGGGACCGCGTCCTGGCGGCGCCGGCCGACGCGGCCGCCGCGCCGGCGACGGTCACGGAGCTGTTCGCCCGGCAGGTGGCTCGCGACCCTGAGGGCATCGCGATCGTTTCCGGCGACGCGGTGGTCTCCTATCGCGACCTGGACGAGCGGTCCGACCGCGTGGCCGCGTCGCTGCGCGGCCGGCACGTCGGTGCCGAGACGGTCGTGGCGATCCTGCTGCCGCGCTCGGTGGATCTGGCCGTCGCCCTCCTGGGCGTGGTCAAGGCCGGCGGCGCGTACCTCGCGATCGACCCGGGGCGACCGGCGGACGAGATCAAGGCGCGGCTCGGCGCGGCCTCGGCCGGGGTGCTCATCGTCGCGGCCGAGACCGCGGCCGAGACCGCCGTCGAGACCGAGGCGACGACGCTGCTCCTCGGTGACCTGAGCACCGGCGCCACCGCCGATGACCTGCCGGTTCCGGTCCGCCCGGACAACGCGGCCGCGGTGCTGACCGGCTCCGGCCCGGTGGACGCGGGCGCACCCCTCATGATCACGCACCGGAATCTGTCCCGCTACGTGCTCGACCGGCACCGACCCGGGCTCGGCGCCGGCACCACGCTGTGGCACTGCTCCCCGGCCGCCGACGCGCTCGCGTTCGAGCTGTGGGCGCCGCTGCTGCTCGGCGGCCAGGTCGTCGTCGCACCGGAGGCGGAGCTGGACGGCGCCACCCTCACCGCCCTGCAGGCCACCCACCGCATCTCCCGCGCCTGGCTGCCGGCGGCCCTGTTCGCGGCCGTCGCGGCGGACCGCGCCGGCGATCTGGCCGGGTTCACCGAGGTGTGGACGCAGGCCGACCAGGTGCCCGTGGCCGCGTTGCGGCGGGTCCGGGCAGCCTGCACCGGACTGTCGATCGTCAACAGTCACGGTCCGGCGCAGACCGCCGCGTCGGTCGGCGGTGTGACGGACAACGAGGCGCCCACCTCCGCCCGCTACGTGCTGGGTCCGGGCTTGGCGCCGGTACCGGCCGGCGTGGAAGGTGAGCTGTACGTCGCCGGGCCCGGTGTGGCCCGCGGCCTCGCCGGGCGGCCGGGTGCCACCGCGGAACGCTTCGTGGCCTGCCCGTTCGGCCCGGCGGGCGCGGTCATGTACCGCACCGGGGACCGAGTCCGGCTGGCGGCCGACGGCCGGCTGGAACACCTGGGCCGTGCCGGTGAACGCGCGCGGCTGCGCGGCGCCGAGGTCGACACCGGCCACATCGAGGACGCGCTGGCCGGCCATCCCCGGCTGGCGCAGTCGCTCGTGGTCGTCCGCGAGGACGGCGCCGGGCAGGAGCACCTGGTGGCCTATGTGGTGCCGGCGACCGGCCGGGCCGCCGATCCGGGCACGCTCGACCCGCGCACCGAGCTGACCCACGAGGAGCTCAGCCGCTTCGTCGCCGGGCGGGTGCAGGAGTCGCTGCTGCCCTCCGCGTTCGTGGTGCTGGACCGGTTGCCGCTCACGCCGGGCGGCCGGGTCGACCGGACCCGGCTGCCGGAGCCCGAGATCCACGAGACCAGGTACCGGGCGCCGCGCAATAACACCGAGGAGGTCCTGGCGAGGCTCTTCGCGGACGTGCTCGAGCTGGGCCGGGTCGGCATCGACGAGGACTTCTTCGACCTCGGCGGCAACTCGCTGCGGGCGATCAGGCTGGTCGGTCTGATCCGCACGGAGCTGCAGCTGGAGGTCTCGATCCGCACGTTGTTCGCCGCGCGCACCGTCGCCGGTCTGTCGGAGCGCAAGCAGAACCTCACACAGTCGAGCCGGCCGGCGTTGCGGCGCCGGACCAAGGCCGGTGCGGTCGTCTGAGCGACCCGCTGGAGAACACCTGAAACGGCGTCGACACGCGATGCCGCATACCCAAGGAGAATTTCGATGTCTTTGACGAAGAAGCCGGCGAAAGCGGTCTTCGCGGTCGCGGTGGTGCTCGCCGGGGCGGCGATCAGCCCCGGCGTCGCCCAGGCGGTCAGCCCGGTCGCCCTGGTGGCTGAGGCCAAGCCGGCCCCGATCGCCGCGCTGGAGCCGCTGAGCTCCCTGATCGGATCGTGGACGTGCAGCGGCGTGACCACCGGGTGGGACGGCACCCGGACGCAGTT
The DNA here is from genome assembly GCF_016785085.1 of Paractinoplanes lichenicola. Lineage (GTDB taxonomy): Bacteria > Actinomycetota > Actinomycetes > Mycobacteriales > Micromonosporaceae > Actinoplanes > Actinoplanes lichenicola. The sequence continues at coordinate 371,140 of NZ_JAENHO010000013.1, read as the reverse complement.
CGACACCACCTCGACCGCCAAGTTCGTCCTCAACGGGAACTGGCTGCGCTGGCAGGAGGCCAGCACCAGCAACGGCACCCCGATCGGCTCGGCCGAGTACTTCTGGGGCTGGGACGCGCAGCAGAACCTGTTCACCGTCGACCGCTACGACGACGCCGGTCAGCGCGGCAAGCAGACGACGCCCGGCTGGGTCGGCGACGTGCTGACCTCGACCGGCGACCTGGTGCAGCCGGGCGGTTTCACGATGTCCCTGACCACGACCATCACCAAGACCGGCAAGAAGGCATTCACCGTACGGGCGGTGGCCGACCTCGGTGCCGCGGCCGGTAACGCCACCGTGGTGTCCGAGTCGGCCTGCACGCGGTGACGGCGGGTCGGATCCAGGGATCGATCCGCAGCCATTGACGTCAGGGATCCCGGTCCGGCCGCCGGGCCGGGATCCCCCGAACCACCTTGCCGGCCGACATACGTATAGCGCACTGTGCGGCCCTGCCAGCGGGAGAGTCATCCATGAACATGCGTGAAAACGAGATCTACGACGTTGTCGGCATCGGTTACGGCCCGTCCAATCTGGCGCTCGACATCGCTCTGCGGGAGCGCGAGTTGGGCGGGCCCGGTAACGGGATCACCAGCCACTTCTTCGAGCGTCAGCAGCGTTTCGGCTGGCACCGCAACATGCTGCTGCCGTCCGCGACGATGCAGATCTCGTTCCTCAAAGATCTTGTGACGTTTCGCAATCCGGCGTCGGACTACAGTTTCGTCTCCTTCCTGCACGAATCCGGGCGGTTGGCGCAGTTCGTCAACAACAAGGACTTCTTCCCGACGCGCCTGGAGTTTCATCAGTACCTCGAGTGGGCGCAGGCGCGGGTGGCTGGCCGCGTCTCGTACGGCTCCAAGGTGACCTCGATTCAGCCCGTGCCGGACGACGTCACGGGCCTGCCGGAACGTCTGCGGCTGACCGTGCTGGACGGTGCCGGCGAGGCCGAACGCATGGTCGAGGCCCGGAATGTGGTGATCTCGACCGGCCTGGTTCCGCGGATGCTCGCCGGTCTGAAGAGTGACGACCGGGTGTGGCACAGCTCGGAGTTCCTCTACAAGTTCCACCGGATGGACCCGAAGAGCTTGCGCCGGGTCGCGGTCGTCGGCGCCGGCCAGAGCGCCGCCGAGATCACCCGGTTCCTCTACGACCAGCTCCCGCAGGCCGAGGTGTCGGCCATCATCCCGTCCTACGGTTACTCGGTGGCGGACGACACCCCGTTCGCCAACCAGATCTTCGCCCCGCGGGCTGTCGACGAGTACTACTTCGGCTCGGAACAGACGCGTGAGGCGTTCTGGCGGTACCACAGCAACACGAACTACTCGGTCGTCGACGACGACGTGATCCGGGACCTCTACCGCAGGCACTACGACGACGAGGTCCGGGGTGTCGAGCGTCTTCACTTCCTCAACCTGACCAGGGTCGACGCAGTGCAGCGCAGCGGCAGCGAGACCCGCGTCTCGCTGCGCGCCGGCCCCGCCGGCGAGCGCCGCGAGATCGAGGTCGACGCGCTCGTGTGCGCGACCGGGTATCACACGATGGAGCCGACGAACCTGCTCGGCGAGCTGGATCTGTACTGCCTGCGCGACGACGCGGGCCGGTTCCGCATGGAACGCGACTATCGCATCGTCACCGCGCCGGAGCTGCGGTGCGGCATCTATCTGCAGGGCGGCACCGAGCACACCCACGGCCTCAGCTCGTCGCTGCTGTCCAACATCGCCGTGCGAAGCGGCGAGATCGTCGACTCGATCGTCGCGCGCGGTCTCGCGCACGACGCCGAGCGGGCCATGCTCGCCGAGGCCGCGGTGGCGTCCTCCGGGCAGGCCGCAGGAGGTTTCGAGTGAGAACGCTGGTGAAGGACCGGTGGCTACGCCGCTTCCGCGACGGTGACGAGTGTTCGACGAAGCTCATCTGCTTCCCGCACGCCGGTGGCTGGGCCAGCGCCTACCGCACCTGGCCCGCGAACTTGCCGGCCGACGTCGGCGTGCTCGGTGTCCGCTACCCGGGCCGGGAGGACCGGATCGGTGACCCGTTCCCGTCCCGGCTGGAAAGCCTGGCGGACGACCTGGCCGACGCGCTCGACCATTTGGCCGGGCAGCGGCTGGTGCTGTTCGGCCACAGCCTGGGCGCGTCGGTGGCGCACGAGGTGGCGATCCGCCTGCAGCAGCGCGGGTTCCCGCCGGCCGCGCTGTGCGTGTCGGCCCGGCTGTCACCGAGGTCGCTCGCGAGTCAGCCGCGTCTGGTCGTCACCGACGACGAGCTGGTCGAGGAGATCGTGCGCCACGACGCCAGCCGCAGGGAGGTCTTCGAGGATCTCGAACTGCGCGAGTTCGCGCTACCGGCCATCCGCGCGGACCTCGAACTGGTCAACGACTATCGCGGCTGCCGTGGGCCCGTGCTCAACTGCCCGGTGTACGGCTACGTCGGCGCGGACGATCCCGCCATCAGCAAAGAGCAGATGCGCGGCTGGGCGGACGTCACCCGTGGCGCTTTCCGGCTCCGCGTCTTCCCCGGCGGCCATTTCTATCTCCGGACCTCCGAGGCTCATCTGCTGACCGACATGGCGGAGGCCTGGAGCCCGGGAGGCCGGCATGGGTTCAGCTGACGGTGCCGGCGGCACAGCGCCGTCCGGCCTGCTCGGCGGCCTGCTGCTGGCCCTGAGCGGCGCCGGCCGGGCGCTGCTCACCGGCTCGGGCGTCGAGGCGAACGAGACGGCGGTCGGTCTGTCCCTGCTCACCGGCCGGTCCCGGGTGATCGCGGCGGCCGGGTCGTTCCACGGCCCGGCCGTGGACGCCGCGGTGCCGACCGGCCGACCGGTGCGGCACGTGCCCTTCGGCGACGCCGAGGCGCTCAGTGCCGCGGTCAACCACGACACGGCGTTGGTGATTTTAGAACCGATCCAGAGCGGGAACGGCGTGGTCGTGCCACCGCCCGGCTATCTCGCCGCGGCGCGGGAGATCTGCACGACGGCCGGTGCGCTGCTCGCACTCGACGAGGTGCGGACCGGCTTGGGGCGTACCGGCTACTGGTTCCACTATCAGAGCGAAGGTGTCGATCCGGACCTCGTCACGCTGGGCCGGAACCTGACCAACGGCCTGCCGCTCGGTGCCTGCCTGGCGTTCGGGCGGGCGGCGGCGCTGCTCACCACCGGCACGTACGAGAACACCGCCGCCGATTCGGCCAGTTGCGCGGCGGCGCTCACCGTGATCCGCACGATCGCCGGCAGGGGCGTGCTCGATCACGTCAAGCGGGTCGGCGACCGGCTCCGCGGTGGTCTGGAGATGCTCGGGCACCCGTGGATCGCCGAGGTGCGCGGCGCCGGGCTGCTGCTCGGCGTCGAGCTGACCGAGCCGGTCGCCGGACCGGTGGCGGATCTGCTGCGCCGGGAGGGCTTTCCGGTCGCCGTGGTCCGGCCCGCCGTCATCCGGATCGCGCCGCCGTTGATCTTCACGATTGCGCAGGCCGATGCCCTCGTCGCCGAGCTGCCCCGGGCGATGGACAGCGTCTCGGCCGGCTCGGCGCGTTCCCCGCTGCTGCTGCGCGGAGCGGCCTGAGGCCCGCGATAAGGGGCGCCACCCCGGTGGTGGCGCGTCCGCTTTCGTGGGCCACATCCGCGCAGGTAGGGGGCGATAAGGAAGCGAAGGCGACGCGATAACGGTGGGGTCGACAGTGGTATCAGGCGCCGGGATGTCCGGTTGTCTCTCGGCCAAGCCGGCGTCAGGGGCCGGGATCGAAGGATTCGATAGGAGCGCCATCATGGATTTGATCGAGCGAGATGAGGCGGCTGCCCGCCTGGACGACCTTCTGGCCGCCGCGATCGCCGGCCGCGGTCGCGTAGCCCTCGTCACCGGCACGGTCGCGACGGGCAAGAGCGAGCTCCTGGCCGCACTCGCCGACCGTTCCATGGAGCGGGGTGCGCTGGCCGTCACCGCGACCGGCTCGGCGATGGAGAAGGACATGCCGCTGGCCCTGCTGAGCCAGCTGTTCCACGACGCGCCGCTGCTCGCCGAGGACCGGGACCGGGCGATGAGCCTGCTGCTCGAGGGCACCAAGGCCACGCTGGCCGGGGCGCGGCACGGCGAAGGCCGGCTGGACGCGCAGATCATCCAGGGGCTGTGCACCGCGCTGCTGGAACTGGCCGAGCGCTGCCCCCTCGTACTCCTCGTGGACGACGTCCAGCACGCGGATCCCGAGTCCCTGGTCTGCCTCACCTACCTGGCGCGCCGGGCCCGCCTGGCCAAGCTCCTGATCGTCTTCACGCACAGTACGTTCAGCATCGGCGCGGAGCCGGCCTGGGAGAACGACCTGGTGCGACCCGGTCACGGTGTCCGGATCAACCTCGAGCCGCTGAGCCGGGCCGGGGTGTGGAGCTATGTCGAGGACCGCGCCGATGCCGAGCTCGCCGACCGGTTCGCCGGCCGCTGGCACGAGCTCAGCGGTGGCAACCCGCTGCTGCTCGACGGTCTGCTCGCCGACCTGCACCAGGTCACCGCGGAGCTCGGGGCGGAGCCGGAGGAGGCGTTCGCCGGTGAGGAGTACGGCGCGTCCGTGATGTCGTGCCTCTACCGCAGCGACGACCGGCTGCTCCAGGTCGCCCGGGGAATCGCGGTGCTGGACGACGCGAACAGCCTGGACCGGCTGATCGGCATGGGCGCGCCCCAGGTCGCGCAGGCCGTTCGTGCGCTCACCACGGCCGGCCTGGTCGGCATGGGCGTCTTCCGGCACCCGGCGGCCCGCCTGGCCGTGCTCGCCGACGTGCGGCAGGACGAGAAGTCCGAGCTGCACGGTCGTGCGGCCGTGCTCGCGTACGACCGGGGCGCCGCGACCCGGGTGGTGGCCGAGCACCTGGTCAACGCCAGCGAGGTGCAGGAGACCTGGGCGTTCACCGTGCTGGAGGACGCCGCTCGTCAGGCGCTGCGCGAGGGCCGTGTCGAAGCCGCGGTCCGCTATCTCAAGCTCGCCTGGAAGGTCTGCACCGACGACCAGGACCGCCTGCGGGTCATGACCACCCTGGTCCGGGCCGAATGGCGGATCAATCCCAGCAGCTCAGCCGGCTATCTGCCCCAGCTCTCCGGTGCGCTGGAGGACGGCGCGTTGCGCGGCAGCGATGCGCTCGTGCTGGTCAAGGCGCTGCTCTGGCACGGCCAGCTGGCCGAGGCGGAGGACGTGCTGGAGCGTCTCATGGCGAACAGCACCGAGATGGACTCCGACACCGCTACCGAGCTCGCCATCGCCCGGCCGTGGCTGCGGTGCACGTACGCACCGCTGGCGGCGCACCTGCCGGCGGCGAACGCGACGGCGTCGACGGTGTCGGCCAGCCGCCGGTTGGCAGCGGCCCGGGCGCTCGCCATGGTGATCAGCTCGAACCCCGGCGCCGACCTCAGCGACACGCTGGAGCGGATCCTGCGCGGATCGCGGCTCGACGAGATGTCGCTGGACACCGTCGAGAGCGCGCTGCTGGGCTTGACGTATTCGGGCCACGCCGACAAGGCGGCCGGCTGGTGCGACCAGTTCATCGAGGAGGCTTACACCCGCCGGGCACCGAGCCGGCAGGCGCGCCTCGCTGTGGTCCGTTCCGAGGTCGCGCTGCGCATGGGGGACCTGCCCGCCGCGCTGAGCTGGGCCCGGACCGCGCTGGAGATCATGCCGCCGGCCAGCTGGGGTGTGGCGATCGGCCACCCGCTGTCCCTCTTGATCAACGCCTCGGTGGCGATGGGCAACCTCGACGACGTCCGCGAATGGCTCGACCAGCCGGTGCCCGCCGCGATGTACGAGACCCGCTACGGCCTGCACTACCTCCAGGCGCGGGGACGGCACAGCCTCGCGACCGAGCACCCCAACCTCGCGCTGCGGGACTTCCTGCGGTGCGGCGACCTGATGGCCGCCTGGGGCGTCGACGCTCCCGGCCTGGTCAACTGGCGTGCCGACGCGGCCGAGGCGTACCTGCGGATGGACCGCCCGCAGCAGGCTCGCAAGCTCGTCGAGATGCAGCTCGAACGGTGCACCGACCAGATGCCCCGGGCCCGTGGGGTCGGACTGCGGCTGCTGGCCGCCACCGAGCTGCAGCGGCACCAGCCCATGTTGCTGCGGCGGTCGGCCGACCTGCTGCAGAGCGCCGGTGACCAGTTCGAGCTCGCCCGTACGCTGGCCGCCCTGGCCGAGTCCTACGTCGCGCTCGGTGAGTCCCGCCGGGCCAAGTCGATCACCCAGCGGGCTCGTGCACTGGCCGACGCCTGCGCTGCTGAGCCGCTGAGCCGGCTGCTGGGCGACGGCGACGACCTGGACGACGCGGCCGCGGAGCTGAACGTCCCGGACGGGGCGACGGCAGTGCTGAGCATGTCTGAGCGCCGGGTGGCGGCGCTTGCCGCGCTCGGTTACTCGAACCGCGAAATCGCCGGGAAGCTCTACATCACTATGAGCACCGTGGAGCAGCACCTCACCCGCACGTACCGGAAGCTGAACATCCGGCGCCGCAGCGAACTGCCCACCAACCTGGACGCGAGCCTCGCCTCCGCCGTGTGAGCAACCCTGAGGCGGTCCAGGCTCCGACGGGCCCGGACCGCCTGCCGTTGCGGTGACCATGCGTAATCGATCCAGGGCCTAGCTCAGGCCGTCCACAGTCATCAGCGTTTGCAGCGACACACCGAGCCATTGCGGGGACGTCATGATCGAGGCCATCCTTCCTGCCGGCGTGGCGGCGGTCGACACGTTCGACGACCCGCCGGACGCGGTACTCCTGCCCGAGGAGGAGCTGATCATCGCCTCGTCGGTGGAGAAGCGCCGGCTCGAGTTCACAACCGCCCGGTACTGCGCGCGGGCGGCGCTGGCCCGGCTCGGCATGCCGCCGGTGCCGATCCTGGCGGGCCGGCTGAGGGAGCCGCTCTGGCCTGCGGGGGTGGTCGGCGCGATCACGCATTGCGCGGGTTATCGCGGTGTGGTCGTCGCGCGGGAGACCACCCTCGCCACGATCGGCATCGATGCCGAACCCAACGAGGCGATGATCAACGGCGTGCTCGACACCGTCGCCTCGCCCGACGAGCGCATCCACGTCGCCGAGCTGCTCAAGGCCCGGCCCGAGATCCGCTGGGATCGCATGCTGTTCTGCGCGAAGGAAGCCGTCTACAAATCGTGGTATCCGCTGACGCAGCGGTGGCTCGACTTCGAGGACGCGGCGGTCACCATGCTGCCCGGCTCGGCGGGCGCGATGACGGGTGAGTTCCAGGCGCGGCTGCTGGTGACCGGCCCGCGGCTGGGCGGCAAGCGGCTCGACGGGTTCACCGGCCGCTGGCTGGTGGATAACGGGCTGATCCTGACCGCGATCGCCGTGCCCGCGACGGTGGCGGTGCGACCGTCACCACCCCGCGCACTCGTCGGCGCCTAGCGTCGCTCTGGGTGACCTCGGCGAAGCTGATCGACACCAGGAATCGACCATCATCACCTGGGATTCCTCTGGTTATGAGTTCGGCAGTTTAACAGCAATCATCACCATCGACGACTGACCGCGTGTCCAGATTTTCATGGGCGAACAGGCCGCTGGAGGCATGGCCATCGGGTGGCGCGGCTAGTCATGCATCGAATAGCCTCCGAATCAATGGGGGTCTTCGCTGTCCTGCCTGTCGGTCTCGCTCGATCTTGCCTAGCTTTTCGTGGGCGCAAAGGGGGCGCCACCGGGACGCGTTGCCCTAACGGGGGAGGCGCAGGTGCAGGTTCTTGTCCTGGGTGCGCTCGAGATCGTCATAGACGGAGCTTCACTCGAGCTCGGCGCACAACGGCAGCAGATCATCCTTGGCACGCTGGCCCTCGAGGCTAATCGTGTAATCCGGATCACCCGCCTTATGGAGGCACTCTACGGTGAGGATCTGCCGTCGACGTCGCGAGTGCAGGTGCAGATCTGCATCTCGGCACTGCGCCGGCGGTTCACGGAGAAAGGTTTCGCCGATGCGATCGGCACCCGCAGTCAAGGTTACTCACTGCAACTGCCGGCGGGCAGCCTCGATCTGCATCGGTTCGAGGAGGCACTGACTCAGGCGCGCCAGTTCCGGGAATTCCGCCGGCTCGACGAAGCTGTCGTCAACTATCGCAAGGCCCTGGCCTTGTGGCGCGGCCCGGTGCTCGACGGGCTGGAGAGCCGGGTGATCCAGCAGGCCGCCGACCGCCTCGCGGAACGCCGCCTGACCGTCACCGAGGAGTGCCTCGATCTGGAACTTCAGCTCGGCCGGCACCGCGAACTCATCGACGAGCTGGGCTCCCTGGTCGACGAGCACCCCCTGCGCGGGCGGCTGCGCGAGCACCTCATGCTCGCGCTCTACCGATCCGGGCGGCAGGCCGAGGCGCTGGAGACGTACCGGGCGGCGCGCAAGCTCTTCATCGAGGAGCTGGGACTGGAGCCGAGCGAGGAGCTGCGCCGCCTCGAACACTCCGTGCTCACCGATGACCCGCACCTCGCTCTGCCGGAGCAGCCTGGCGCGTCGGTGTCCCTCACGCCGGTGTCCCCGCCCGCACCGTTGGTGCCGCCACTCGCCCCGATGCGAGTCGGCGAACCGATCGAACCGGCTGCGCCGGAATCGAGCCCGGCGTCACCCCCGCCGGCGTTCGCCGTGCCCGCGGTCGCCGAGATCCCGCCGGTCTCCGGAGTGCCGATCTCACCCGGTGGCTTGGCGGTATCGCCGGTACCCTGCCTGCTGCCGACCGACATCGCCGACTTCACCGGCCGCAGCCTGCAGATGGAAGCGATTCAGATGCAGGTGGAGGCGGCCACCGAGAACCGGTTGGAGTTCGCGGTCCCGGTCGTCGTGATGGTCGGCAAGCCGGGCATCGGCAAGACCACGCTTGCGGTGCACGCGGCGCACCGCTTGGCCGAGCGCTATCCGGACGGGCAACTCTTCGCCGACCTGCACGGCCGCCGGCCCGAGCAGATCGGCCCGATGCGGGTGCTGGAACGCTTCCTGCGCGCGTTGGGCGTCCCGGGCACCCAGATGCCTGATCTGCTGGAGGAGCGCGCCGAGCTCTATCGCACGTTGCTCGCCGATCGCCGGATGCTCGTGGTGCTCGACAACGCCGGAGGTGAGAGCCAGGTCCGGCCCTTGATCCCGGGCACGTCGCAGTCGGCGGTGCTGATCACGAGCCGGGGCCGGTTCGGCGGCCTGCCCGGCGCCGTCCACCTCCAGGTCGAAGTGTTCAACGCCGAGCATTCCGTGGAGCTGATCTCCCGGATCGCCGGCGCCGAACGGGTCGAGTCCGAGCTGGACTCCACTGCCGAGCTGGCCGAGCTCTGCGGGCACCTGCCGCTCGCCCTGCGCATCGCCGGAGCCCGGCTGGCCGCGCGCCCGCACTGGAGCGTCGAGCAGTTGGTCGACCGGCTCGCCAACGAGGCACGCCGGCTCGATGAGCTCAAGCACAGCGGGATGGGCATCCGGGCCAGCATCTCGCTGACCTACGACCACCTCGAGGAGGATGCGCGGCGGCTGTTCCGCCTGCTGACGGTCGTGAACTTCCCGCACGTGACGGCCTGGATCGCCGCCGCGCTGCTGGACGCCGACATCGATGACGCCCAGGACCTGCTGGACGACCTGGCGGACGCCCAGCTCATCGAGACCGGCGGCACCGGGCGCGGAGCCAACACCCAGTACCGGGTGCACGACCTGATTCGTGTCTTCGCCCGTGAGCAGCTGTTCGCCGAGGAAGGCGTGCAGGAACGCGCGGAAGCGCTGCGCCGGGCTCTCGGCGCGTTGCTGTTCCTCGCGCAGGAGGCGCACCGAGGAGTACTCGGTGGCGACTATCTGATGCTTTACAGCAACGCCTCGCTGCACGAGCTGCCCGCCAAGCAGACGCGCCGGATCATCGGCTCGCCGATCGCCTGGTACGAGCAGGAACGGCTTACGCTCGTCGCCGCTGTCCGGCAGGCGGCGCGAGCGGGCTTGGTGACACATTGCTGGGGTCTGGCGCTGATCTCGGTCACCCTGTTCGAATATCGGATCTATCTGACCGACTGGCGGGAGACCAACCAGATCGCCTTGGGCGCGGCGGAGCAGGCCGGTGATGAACGCGGCCAGGCGGCGTTGCTCACTTCGTCGGGGAGTCTGCTGCTCCGGGAGGGACGGTTCGCGGAAGCACTGGAGGCTCTCCAGTCGGCTCGCGGCCTGTTCGAGCGGGCGGGAAACGAGCACGATCTCGCCGAGGTTAGCCGGAACGAGGGTGTCATTCATCGGATGGCCGGCCGTTTCACCGAAGCGTTCGAGTGTTACACCACCTGCCTGGCGCCGTTGCGAGAAGTCGGCGATCTGGCGGCGGTGGCATTCGTCTTGCACAACATGGCGCACATCAAGCTGGAACAGGACGACTTGCCGGCCGCTCGGGCCTTCCTCGCGGAATCGCTGGAAGGTGCCCGGCAAGCGGGCAGTCGCAGGCTCCAGGCGCAGGTGCTGCACAGGCTCGGCGACACTGAGTTGCGGGCCGGCGAGCCGAAGGCGGCGATGGATTTCTACGGGCAGGCGCTGGCCATCGTTCGTGAAGTCGGCGACCCGATGGGGCAGGCCTTCACTCTGTACGGCTTGGGCATGGCGTACCTGCGGACCGGATCGTTGGTGGAGTGCAGCGCGGCGTTGACCGAAGCGCTCGAACTGGCCGGCGCGGCCGGCGAGCGGCTCATGGTGGCCCGAGTGTCCATGCTGATCGGTGAGCTGGCCATGGCTGAAGGCGATCCCCAGCGCGCGGTGGCCCACTTGCATCGTTCACTCGGGCTGTTCCGGGCGATTTCCTCGCCGGAGATGGAAAAGCGTGCGCTTGGTCTGCTGAGCGATGCGTATGCCTTGAGTGACCATTCGAATATGGTGCCGGCAAAGCCCGAGTAGTCATTTCTTTTATCGCACCGGAGGGCGTCGGCAGAACGAACGCCCTCCCGGTTGTCGTCGCTCAGCCCCACGGCATGGTGCCGTTGTTCGTGGTGGCCGTCGGGGCCGGCGTCGCGGCCGGGGCCTGCGGCGTTCCGGTGCTGTCGGCGTAGTTGACGACCGTGGTCGGAGCCTGGTCGATCGACGAGTCCGCCAGCGAGCCGAACGCGGCGATCGAGCCGGCGGCGAGGGCGAAGGTGAAAGCGGCCTTGACGATCGTGGTGCGGGCGATATTGCGCATGACGATACCTGCTCTTTCTGCTCTGGATTTCGGCTGAGCGATTTGCTCGTCGCCGTTGAGCAGAACGCTATGGGCGGGCCGCATCGCCTCGTTATCAGTGCGCAACGAATCCGCCATCGCCGGAGTTTCCCGCTTTTCGCGCCCGGCGATAACGAAAGGAAGCTCGGACGATAACGCGATGAAGGGTGCCTTGATAGAAGCTCGCACGAGCATCGTGAAGGTAATAGGAACGGTCCGGACAGGGAGAGGTGAAGACATGCGAGTCTCGTTGCAGGCTCTTGACGGCATCTATGGCAAGCCCGCGGTCGGTGCGCAGGCTCGCCTCGAGTTCGCGGTGGCCGGTCAGTGGTCGAAGGTCGCGCACGCGACGACCAACGAGGACGGCGTCATCGCAAGTTTCGTCGACAGGCAGCTCCGCCCGGGGCTCTACCGGGTCGTCGTCGACAGCGACCTCTACTACTCCGGGCTCGGCTTCACCGCCGCCTATCCGGAGATCGTCATCTCCGTCCGGGTGAGCGTCGAGCCGGACGACCACCAGGTTTCCGTCGTGCTGACCCCGTACGCATATTCGTTGTTTTTCGGCGATCGGGCCTGACCCGACACCGGTCGAGAGAGGAATGGCCGTGAGGAGCAACCCATCAACGTCAGGTCGCTACGCTCCGCCCGCTACGGTGGCCCTGGAGAACCGCGCCTGGCCGTCCCGCACGATGAGCCGTGCGCCGCGGTGGCTGAGCACCGATCTGCGTGACGGCAATCAATCACTGGTGAATCCGATGTCGCCGGACCGCAAGCTGGCCATGTTCGACCTGCTGGTGGGCATGGGCTTCAAGGAGATCGAGGTAGGTTTCCCGGTGGCCAGCCAGGACGACCACGATTTCCTGCGGATGCTCATCGAAGGCGACCTGATCCCCGACGATGTCCGCATCTCGGTGCTGGTGCAGGCTCGCGAAGAGCTGATCAAGGGCACCGTGGAGAGCCTGGCCGGCGCGCGCGCCGCCACGGTCCACCTCTACAACGCGACCTCACCGCAGTTCCGCCGGATGGTCTTCGGTATGAGCCGCTCGGAGTGCAAAGACCTCGCGGTGCAGGGCACCCGGTTCTTCCTGAAGTACGCCGATCGCCTGCTCGGCGACTGCGATCTCGGCTTCCAGTACTCGCCCGAGATGTTCGCGGACACCGAGCTGGACTTCTCGCTCGAAGTCTGCGAGGCGGTCATGGACGTCTGGCAGCCGGAGCAGAGCCGGCCGATCATCCTGAACTTCCCGACCACGGTGGAGCGGTCCACGCCGAACGTGTTCGCGGACCAGATCGAATGGCTCGACCGTAACCTGTCCCGGCGCGAGAACGTCTGCCTTTCCGTTCACCCCCACAACGACCGGGGCACCGGCGTCGCCTCCGCCGAGCTCGCCGTCCTGGCCGGCGCGCAGCGCGTGGAGGGCTGCCTGTTCGGCAACGGTGAGCGCGCCGGCAACGTCTGCCTCGTCACGCTCGGGCTCAACGCGCTGACCCACGGCATCGACCCGGGACTGGACTTCGGCGACCTGAACGGGATCCGCCGCGTCGTGGAGTGGTGCAACGAGATCCCGGTGCACCCGCGTCACCCGTACGGCGGGGACATGGTCTACACCGCGTTCTCCGGCTCGCACCAGGATGCGATCAAGAAGGGCTTCGACGCGCGGTCACGGGCGGTCGCGGACGGCGCGGATCCCGCCACGCTGGCCTGGGAGGTGCCGTATCTGCCGCTGGACCCGCAGGACGTCGGCCGCACCTACGAGGCGGTCGTGCGGATCAACAGCCAGTCCGGGAAGGGTGGCGTGTCCTACGTGCTCAGCTCCCGGCAGGGTCTGGAACTGCCCCGCGAACTGAGCGTCGAATTCGCCGCCCTGGTTCAGCGGACCGCCGATGAATGGGGCCGCGAGATCGAGCCGGACGAGATCGTCCGGATGTTTCTCACCGAGTACGCCTCCCCTCGGTTCCTCACGGTGCCGGTGACGTTCCGCAAGCCCGTACCGACCACCCTGCACGTGCAGGGGGACCCGTTCGTGGTGGGCAGCGACCGGGCCGACTCGCTCGGCGACCTCGGCGCCCATCTGGCGTCGTGGGGCCTGCGCGTGGACGAGATCCGCCGGATCGGCGCCGGTGCCGCCGACGCCGTCCGCGACGGCGTGGTCGTCTATGCGGACTGCACGATCGGCACCAGGACGGTCTGGGGTGCCGGCTCAGCCGCGAGTCTCGACATCGCGACTCGCTCGGCCGTGAGCGCCGCCATCACCAGGGCCCTGCGGACCTCGCAGCCGAATCGGGAGCCGGCGAGGCAGCCGCTTCTGGGCGCGGCGTAGACCTTTGCCGCCCGGCCACGGAGCCGAGTCCATCCACGGATCGAGGTCAAGGGAGTCCTCCTGTCATCAGAGTGAGGGGTGTACGGCGCGTTGAGCGGCTGCCTACGTTAGGTGCACGGTGCGACGGCGCGCCGGCCCGGCGGCCACAAGCGCGCCGCGCCACTCTCTGCAAGCCGGCCCCGCGAAGGCCGCGCCCTGAGAAACAGGTGACCCTGATGCCCATCGTTCAGTGCCCGGCGCTTCCCGCGCCGGACCGATCATCAACTTCGGCGTGATGACCAGCCCGCGCAATGGGCTTCTGACGTGGCTGCGGTCCGGGCATGAAGCCGGCGAGCTGAACCTGGTACTGATCTTGGCGATGGCATTGCCGTCCTCGGTGCTCTATTCGATCGGGTCCATCGGGCCCGAACTGACCTCGGCGTTCGACGTCTCCCGGTCGGCGCTCGGCGCGCTGCCCACGACCGTCTTCGGCACCGCCGCCCTGCTGTCCCTCTGGTCCGGCGGGGTGATCGTCCGATTCGGCGCCCGAGCCGCGCTGCTCGCCCTGTTCGCCTTCGCCGTGACCGTGTTCGCGCTGATGGGAGTGGTGGCCGGGCACCTCGGCCTGGCCGCGGCCATGGCGCTGTGCGGCGTGTGTCAGGCGATGTCGAACCCAGCCACGAACCTGGCGATCACCGAGAACGTCGAACCCGCGATGCGGGCCGCCGTCGTCGGCCGCAAGCAGGCCGCCGTGCAGCTGTCGGCGCTGGTGGTGGGCTTGGCCGCGCCGCTGCTCACGCACCTCGCCGGCTGGCGGGCGGTCTTCCTGGCCGGCGCCCCGTTCGCGGCGTTCGCGCTGGTGGTGACGATGCGTTCGGTGCCGGCCCGGCCCCGGGCCGACCAGCGGGTCAGCTGGCGGCCGAGCCGCCCCAACCCCTATCTCGGACTGCTGATGCTTTTCCTCGCGGCCCAAGGATCGGGTGTCTCGGCGGTGGCGACGTTCGTCCCACTCTATGGCCGGGAACAGCTGGGACTGGGCGCGGGTGTGGCGACGTTGTCGATCGCGGTGCTCGGCGTCGCCGGGGTGGCCTCCCGGTTGCTGTGGTCGCGTCGATGCGCGTCGCTGGAGCTGCTCAGCCCGTTGCTCGGCATGCTCGCGGTCGGTGCTGCGGCGTCGGGGCTGCTCGTCTGGTCCAGCGCCTGGCTGGGGCCGGTAGCGCTCTGGGCCGGCGCGGCCGGCGTGGGCGCCACCGCGGTCGGCGCGAACGCCGTGGTGATGGTGCTGGTCGTGCGTGATCGGCGCACCGGCCCGCTCGGGCCGGCTTCGGCTCTGCTGTCTCTCGGTTTCTTCGCCGGTTTCGTCCTTGCCCCGATGCCGTTCGGCGCGATCGTGGACGGCGTCGGCTACGGCCCGGCCTGGCTCGCGGTGGCGACGGCCTTCATGCTCGCGGCGGGCTTGACCCTGCTGCTGGTCCGCCGCGAACGCCCTGGTGACCCGCTGCCGCGGACGGACACCGACGCCGAAAGGCGGTGTGCTCCGACGGGGGCGCGGAGCACACCGCCCGGTATCGGGAGGTGGCGAGGAACGAGCCGTGGGGCGGGGGCCCCGCCCGGTGTCAGCGCGTCGTGCCGCAGAACACCGCTTCGACGAGAGTGTTCAGGACCGGCGGCAATGCCTCGGCCGGGTTGACGTCGGCGTCTCCGGTGGTCAGCCCCGCGGTGAGCGTCTTGCTGCCGTCGGCGTTGCTGTACATCAGTGCCCCGTAGCCGCCCGGGGCGCCGCCGTTGTGGTGATAGATCGTGATGTCGCCGCAGTCGGCCCCCATGTTCTGCACGAACACTCCCAGGCCGTAGTTGATCGGACCCGCGGGCTTGCGCATCTCGGCCAGCAGCGGGGCCGGGAGGAGCTTGCCGCCGTTGAGCGCCGTGAAGAACAGGTGCAAGTCCTGGGTGGTCGAGATCGCGCCCCCGGCGCCCGGCATCAGCGACAGGTTCTGGCGGGAGACGTCCACCACCTTCGTCTGATCGCCGTCCTGGTAGCGGTAGTAGCCGTGTGAGTACGGCTCGGGCAGATCCGTGGCATTGCCCGAGAGCACCGTGTCCTTCAGCCCCAGCGGTGCCAGGATCCGTTGGCGCATCTGCTCACCGTAGGAGTCGCCGGTGATCTCCTCGATCAGCAGGGTGGCCAGCGTGTAGTTGGTGTTGGAGTAGCTCCAGCCCTCGCCGGGCTCGAAGCGGGCCGGCTTGGAAAGCGCCAGCTGGACCAGGTCCGCTGCCGAGTGACTGTCCAACCGGGTGTCCACCCACTCGGGCCCGGTGGCGGCTACGCCCGGCACGACGGTCCCGTCGTCGTAGTACTCGCCGGTGTAGTTGAACAGGCCGCTGGTGTGCTGCAGCAGCATCCGTGCGGTGATCCGCTCGTCCAGCCCCAGGTCGGGAAGGTGATAGGCGACCGCGGCGTCCAAGCTGAGCCGTTGCTCGGCCACCAGTTGAAGGACGACGGTGGCCGTGAACGGCTTGACCACGCTGCCCGCCCAGAACTGGCCGTCGGTCGGCGGCCGGGCCGTCTCGCCTAGTTCGCGCACTCCGGCGGCGCCGACCCATTCGCCTTGCTCGTCGTGCACCCGCACGTGGAGTGAGGCGAAGCCGGCGTTGACGACTGCATCGACCGCTTCTTGCAGCTTTCGGCGCTCGGGCCGGCCGTTGTTGTTCGAGGTCATGGGGGGCTCCTTAGCGGCTCTCGGCGGTGATGTCGCCGTGTGCGGTGGTCGCGCGGATGTTCAGCGCGGTGGCGGCGCCGTCGGTGTTCTTGAGGGAGTTGCGAACGCGGCCGTACGTGGTGCCGGCGTCGAGCGTGGCTGAGGAGCCGGGGGCCGCGCCGACCGTGATGTCGCCGCGCGTGGTGTTCAGCTCGACGGTGCCGGTCACGGCCTCGGAGATCTGCAGGTTGCCCTGCTGGGTGCTGATCTCGGCCGAGCCGCCCAAGCGGCCGACCGAGATGTCGCCGGACTGGAGGGTGAGGTGGGCGGTCGCGGTCTCGTCGAGCTTGATCGAGCCCTGCGCCGCCTCGATGGTGACGTCGCCGAGCCGCCCGACGCCGCGGAAGTCGGCGAGCGCGCTCTTCGCGTCGATCTTGGAGTCGGTGGGCAGCAGAACCGTCACCTCGACGGAACCGGAGCTGCCGAGGAGGCGGTTGGTCGGTTCCGCCGCCTCGACGCGCAGGGCACCGTCGGCGAAGGTGACCTCGATGCCGTCGGCCGCTTTGACATCGCTCTTCTTGCCGGCGTCCGAAGGCCGGATCTCGACCGTCGTGTCGGCCCGCTCGCCGGCGATGAACTGGATGCGTCCCGCGGGAACGTCGACCGTGGCCGAGACCGCGGAGGGGCTGTCGAACTTCTGGATGCTCTCGTTTCCCATGTCATAAACGCTACGTTGCCTTCAGCAAATGGGCAACATGCAACTCGCCGGATTTCGCCAAAACCACAGGTGAAACGGCTCGAATCATTGCAATGAGTCGGAAAATTATGCAACGGCACTTGGCGTGATGTTGCAATGGGTGGAGCGTGAACGCTATGGTGGGCCCGGTTGCGCCAGCATGAAGGAGGCTGCGATGCCGGGAGGCAGACTCACCCAGCAAGACCGTCAGCAGATCGCCGCTGGGCTGGCAGAAGGCCTTCCCTACGCGGCGATCGCCAGACGCCTCGACCGGCCGACCTCGACCGTCACCCGCGAGATCATGCGCAACGGCGGGCACACGAGTTATCGGGCCGACCTCGCGCACCACGCCACCGAGAACCGGGCGAGGCGCCGCAGCAAGAAGGCCGTACCCGACGCTCCGTCGCAGGCCGCCGGTCGCGACACCGACGCCGTCCGGGAGTACGAGGAGGCGTTCGCGTCCGTCTTCATGCAGTCCGGCCTGCCCAAGATCACCGCCCGCACGCTGGCCGGCCTCTACACCACCGACTCCGGCAGCCTGACGGCCGCCGAGATCGCCGGCCGTTTGCGCGTCAGCCCGGCCTCCGTCTCCAAGGCCGTAGCGTTTCTCGAAAGCCAGGGTTTGGCACGCCGCGAGCGAGACGAACGCCGCCGCGAGCGCTACATGGTCGATGACGACGTCATGTACCAGTCGGCGATGTCCAGCGCGCGGTCCACGGCCCAGCTCGGTGAGATCGCCCGCCAGGGTGTGAGCGTGCTCGGCCGCGGCACGCCGGCCGCGGCTCGCATGGAGAGCGTCGCCCGCTTCGTCGACTTCGTCTCCGAAAGCATCGCCCGCGCCGCAGACCAGGCCCGCCAAGTCCTCCACACAAGACTCGACTGAGCTACCCGGCGTCCGACGGTTTGAGGGCGGCTCGACAGGTGATGATCACCTGGTCCGCGGTCCCGGCGATGGGCGGGGATAGATGCGTGCCGAAATAGGCATTCACGCTACGTATCTTTCTCCACAGTGCTCCGCCGTGGTATTCCTACTGGTGCATCATCGACGGGAATCACACGGGGGACACGTTGAAACGTTGGGGTGCCGCACTGGCGTGCGGCCTGATTCTGGCGTCCGGGCTCACCAGCACCGCGTACGCCGCCGAGCCGGCAACAGCTGTGGCCGGCGAACCCACTGCCGCGCCGACGGCATCGCAGCCGTCGTCCAGCAGCTGTGCGCCGCTGGTCGAGGGGCACTTCGGGCGGCTGTCGGCCGAGCAGATCGGCTCGGGCACGATCGCTCGGGGCGAGACGCTGTGCCACGATGTCCGGCTCACTGCCGGCCGGCACTTCATTCAGTTCACCGGCTTCACCGCCCTGCGCTCGGCGACCCTGCAGAACGCGCAGGGCACCGCGGTCTGCACGGCCCCGCCGGGCTACCAGTGGGAGTGCGACGTCCCGGCGGCCGGTGACTACACCGTCGTGGTGCAGAACCTGCGTGGCCCCACGCCGGTCGACTACAAGATTGCGGTGACCTCCGAGGATCCGTCCCGCTGCACCTCGCGTGTCGGTACGGCGTGGAACGCGCCAGCCGTGCGCATCCCCGCAGTCGGCGTGGAAGTGCAGTGTGTGCGGTTCACCGGTTCGGCCGGCGAGCGGATCCTGGCCTACAGCAGCTCGGGCCGGATCGCCCTGCGTGACGCCGCCGATAACCTGGTCTGCACCGTGCCGACCGAGCGTAACGGGCCGTGCGAGCTCGCCGCCGACGGGCTCTACCGCGCGATCTCCGTGGCCCAGCCGGGCAAGACGGCCAGCGAGATCCAGGTCAGGTCGCTGAGCCCGGTCAAGGGCTGCCCCACCGTGCGGCCGGGCCGGTTCGGCACGCCGGGCAAGCTCAGCGCCGTCCGCTGCCGCACACTCCAGATCACCGAGCCGGGCTCATACTTCATCGGCGCCACGGACGCCAACGGGCCCGTCCAGAACTTCGTGATCATGGCTGCCGACGGCAGCCTGCCCTGCAGCACCAGCGGATACCCGTACGTCGACGGAGACACGTGCACGTTCACCACGGCGGGCACCTACACCCTGATCGCCGGCAGCACGAGCTCCGAGGTACGGGACGCGCCGTTCGCGGCCACTTTCGTTCCGTCCACGGCGCCGGGGTGCAAGACCATTTCCGCGTACGGCCTGGACGAGCCGGGCAAACGTGGCCGGTTCCGCGCGGTCGGTCAGGTCGACTGCTACCAGTTCCAGCTCCCGGACGGCCTGGAGACGCACCTGTCCTACCCGGCCGGCGCGACGGGCGCGGCCAGCCCGCTCCCACGCGTCTACGGTGACGACGGCACGCTGCTCTGCTCGGCGCTCGACTGCCAGCTGAGCGGCTCACCGACGTACCGGCTGCTGTTGACCGCCCCCGGCGGCGCGACCGGCGACTACGTGTTCGCGTTCCGGCGCAACGCGATCAGCGAGAGCTGCCGGCCGTGGACGCCGGAGGTTGTCGCCCAGTTCGGCCCGGGCCGGTTCACCAACTGCTTCACCTTCACGTCCGACAAGACCGGCGAGATGGACATCGCCCTCGAGAAGCTGTCCGGCTCCAACGCGGTCGACGTCGAGGTCGACTACGGCGCCGGACCGCCCTGCGACCCGGGGGAGGTGACCACCGTCACTTGTCGGCTGGAGCTCAGCCACACGACCACGCTCGTGCTGACCGGCCAGCCGTCCGCGGCCCGCTACCGCATCACCAAGACCGAGCGCGGGGAGACGCCGCCGCCCCCGACCGATCCGCCGCCGCCGGCCACGTGCGGCCCGGTGGTGCCGTTCACCGAGAGCCGTTACGGGCCGCTGTCGGCCGACCAGATCGCCACGGCCACCGTCCCGCCCGGCAAGCTCGGCTGTCACCCGATCCACCTCTCCGCCGGGTGGCACACCCTGCGGATCGACGGGCCGCCGCTGCCCGGTTCCGGCTGGGTCTTCACGGCCGACGAAAGCAGCCGGGAGTGCATGTTGCAGCGGGGCCGGATATTCAGCTGCCACATCAGCGAGGCCGGCGATTACACGATCAAGCTGGGCAACGAAAGCGGCACCACCGATTTCAGTTACCGCCTCGTCGCCACCCTGTCGCCCGCGCCGGCCGACTGCAGCACCGACATCAGTACGGCGTGGACCGCGCCGACCGTGCGGCTGCCGCAGGATGACCCGCTGCAATCGCACTGCGTACGGTTCGAGGCTTCCGCCGGCGAAAGGGTGATGGGCTTCTCCGAGAGCGGCGGCGTCGAGATCTACCACGCCGACGGCACCGGGATCTGCGCCGTGCCGGAGCGCTACACCAATCCGTCGTGCGAGCTGACCGCCGGCGGCACCTACGTGGCGGCGAGCCGCGGGGTGGCGGGCAAGGACTCCGGCGAGATCCAGATCCGGTCGGTCACCGCACCGGTGGGCTGCCCGGTGGTCGAACCCGGCACGCCGTCGACCGACCCGTTGAGCGGCATCCGCTGCCGGCGGGTCACGATCCCGGCGGCCGGCACCTACGAGGTGCGCGCGGTGAGCGAGGCCGGGGAGCAGCGGTCGGTCGTCGTGCTGAACGAGCAGGGCACCCCGGCGTGCGGATCGGGCCGCCCGATCACCGAGTCGCGGTGCGACTTCCCGGCCGCGGGCACGTACACGCTGGTCGTCGACGGCCACGTCGCCGTTCTCCAGAGTGACGCCTTCTCGGCGACGGTCGCCGCCGTCGAGTAACCCGGTAAAGAGGCCGGCTCGACGGATACGAGCCGGCCTCACCCGGCCGGGTAGCTCTTTGGCCGTTTTTTGGCGCTGCCCCGCACGCTTCTCCCATGCCCGACGCCCGCCGGATCGCCGCCATCCTGATGGCCGCTTTCGCGCTCACCGCTCTTGCCGCCTGCACCGACGACATCACCGACGAGGGCCCCGGCCCGGTCTATGACACCGGCCCGCCCGGAAGCGAGATCTCCGACGAGGTCGAGGCCACCCTGGGCCCGAAGATGACGATCACGTTCGACATCACCGGCGCGGTTGCCTTCACCGGCACGACCACCGGGTACGCCCCGTCCGCCGATCGCAAGCCCTGGAAGACCTGCGCCGATTACGTGAAGGGCTCCGCCGACCAGGAGTACCTGGCGCCCGGCGAGTACGACGGGCCGGCCGGCAACCAGTCGGTCGCGCTGGACATGCGGATCGCCGGATACGCCGGCCCGGGCTCGTACCCGCGGAAGCAGTTGATCGCCTCGCAGACGCGTCCGACGATCGCGATCGAGGACACTGTCTACGGCACCCGCGAAAACAGTACCGGCCAGGTCACCGTGGACGGCAAGGGTGGCGGTTCGTGGACGTTCACGAAGCTCGTCAATCGCCTGGAGGGCAGCTCGCCCGACGACGCCATCAGCGGCACGATCACCTGGAAATGCCAAGACCGATAGGCTGCAGCGCCGCGTCCCTCACCCGTTCTAGCTGCCGGTCTTCGGCTTGGGCCCGGTCGATCGCAGGGTGCCCAGGCGCGACAAGGCGTCGAACCAGAATCGCGCCCCCGGCAGCAGAGTCAGCGTCATCAGCGCCCACCCGGCCAGGATGATGAGCAGAGACAGGGCCTTCGTCCCGCCGCCGGCGTCCGGGGTCACCAGGCCCCGCTGTTCCCACCAGCCGCATTTCACCGGCACCGCGCAGGCGGGGACAGTCGCCCACCCGATCGGCAGCCCGGCCCCGCGGACCTGGTCGATCTGGCCGCGCACCTCCTGCAGGCAGGCCGCCGGCGCCTTGTCGCCGCACTGGGCCGCGCGCGTGGCCTCGGTGACGACCGAGGCCCGCAGCGCCTGATCGGTGTAGAGCGACCGGGTGATCTGGACGGCGTCGAGGTTGAAGAGGAGCACCAGCAGGACGCCGATCGCCAGGGAGATCCACCGTACGTGCCGCTTGTACCACCCGGACACCCGGGCCATGTGGTCGTCGTACCACTCCTCGACGTTGCGGCGGAAACGGGCCACGTCTTCCTCGGCGGCGTTGGCAAGAGCGAGCAATGAGGCGCGCAGGTGGGTGTCGCCCAGTCCATCGATGAGGGTGCGGACCTCGTCCATTTTGGTCTTGCCCGCGGCATCGGGGATGACGGTGTCGAGCAGGGCCCGGGCGAACGACCGGCCGGAGATGTAGGCCGGAAGCTTCCGTCGATCACGAGAGCTCAATTTGGCGTTCCCGGCATTCACCGGGATCTGCGCCTTGTCGGCCGACGAACAGATCAGCGCGTGCTGCATCAATTTCGTGGTCATCGGCTCGGACGGGTCGCCGTCTTTCGGTGCCGGTTCTTTTGACGTACGCGCGAACAGGTCGCGGAAGGAGAGGCTGAAGCGCCCTGAGCCGTCGACCAGCGTGCGGATGCCGCGCATCAGGTATTCGCCGCGCAACCCGATGAAGCGCGCGATCATCTCGGTGAGCAATGAGACGACGACCGAGAACGTGCCGAAGATGAATACCAGCCCGATGACCGTTTCCAAAACGAGATTGTCCATGGACGCCCCCAGCGGATTCGAGGGGGACGCTACTCGGTGCCGGGGTGGTGCCACATGAACCGATCATCCGATGTGGTCCGCCCGTTCAGCGCCACCGCAGCAGTCCCGGCCGGATGTTCCACCGCAAGGCGACGCCACTAGTTCGGCGTTCGCGTGGCACTTGAGCGGTCCTGAAAGCCCGGCTCACGCCGACATGACGCGAGCCGGGCTCGTCCGGACCGATGTGCTATTTGCCGCTGTAGACCGGGAAGGCGCTGTGGTCGCCGTAGTCGCGGGCCTGCAGGGTGCGCAGTGTGCCCATGTCATCGTCGGAGATGGTGAAGTCGACTTCGGCGTTGCTGCGCATGTGGTCCGGGTTCGCGGTCTTCGGCAGCGACACCGTGCCCAACTGCAGTGTGTATCGGATGCAGAGCTGCGGGACGGTCACCTCGTACCGCTGGGCCATCGTGGTGACGTCCGGGTTCTTCAGGATCTCGCCGTGGGCGATGGGCGAGTACGCCTCGACGAGGATGTCTTTGCCCTGGCAGTACTCGATGAGCTCGGCCGGGGTGTTGCCGGCGTGGACCAGCAACTGGTTCACGTGCGGGGTGATCGTGCCGGTCTCGAGGATGTTCTCGAGGTCGGTCTGCTCGAAGTTGGAGACGCCGATAGCGCGGATCTTGCCGGCCCTGTGCGCCTCCTCGAGGGCGCGCCAGGCTTCGCGGTTGCCGTCGGCGTAGTCGCCGCCGCGGAAGTCGTTCCACGGCTGCGGGCTGTGGATCAGCATCAGGTCGATGTAGTCCAGTCCCAGCGTCGTCAGTGAGCCGTCGATCGCGGCGACCGCATCGTCATAGTTCTTGATCTCGGCCGCCAGCTTGGTGGACAGGAAGAGCTGGTCGCGCGCGACGCCGCTGGTGCGCACTCCGTCGCCGACGCCCCGCTCGTTGCCGTACGCCTGGGCAGTGTCGATATTGCGGTATCCGATGGCCACCGCATCGCGAACGGCCTGGGCAGCCTTGTCGTCGTCGATGAACCAGGTGCCGAGGCCGAGCTGGGGGATGCGTACGCCGTTGGACAGGGTGCAGGTGTCGTCGAGAACCATGAAACTTGCTCTTAGCGGTTGTTGAGGACCTGGTCGGGATGTGGCCGGCGTCGTCGCCTTGATGCCGGCCGGCCTCGGTGCGCAGCAGCTGAAGCAAGTCGCGCAGCTGGTCCTTGGTCAGGCCGGTGTTCAAGCCGATGGTCAGGTGCAACTGCAGCCGGTCGATTGCCCGGTCCGACGTTGGGGAAACGGCTCGAAGGGTGCCCTGTCAGGGCATGCTTCGTCGCCAGCGAATCGCCGAATCCGCCGTGGGCCGCCCAGGTTCGCCGGCGTGCGGAGGGCGTCGGCTGCCGAGGTGCGCGGTTCGGCGTTAAAGGGCGGTGAGGGCCAATCACGAACCCGAGGCGGGACAGCGGGAGGAAATGATCGGCCACGGTAGTCATCGGCAACGTCTGCCGCCCGAGTCCCAGCGGTCGATCGGCACGGACGGGCCGTATGCCGCCCCGAGTTCGAGCACAAGCTCCGCCCGGCCGAGCACGTCACTGAAGGCCGATCAAGGTAGAACGTTCGGTGTTGACGAGGACGATCGGTGAGGCTAGCTTCGTACGGGCAGAACGTTCGTTCTGCCTAGTGACGGAGGAGAAAGCCATGCCGACCAAGATCACGCTGGTCATCGACAACCCCGGGAACCCGGACGAGTTCGAGAAGGTCTACGCCGAGGTGAAGGTGGCCGCGGCGACGTTCCCCAACGTCCGGCGGGTCGAGTCGGCCAAGGTGTGGCCCAAGGAGGACGGCACCCCGACGCCGGCCTACCGCACGCTCGACCTGTACTTCGACAGCTACGAGGACGCCTCGGCCGCAGTCGCCACGCCGGCCGCTGGTGCCGTCTTCGGTGGCCTCATCGGGACGCAGGTGCCGTTCAAGGGTCTGTTCTCGGACATCGAGGGCTAGTCCGGCAACGTGAACGGTCGGGTGGAGCCGGCTGGCTCCACCCACGTCGCGACCGTTTCCGCTGATCTCAGATGTGACGAAGTTGGCGGATAGAACGTTCATTCTTGACAGCCGGGCAAGGGGCGGTCATGGTGGTTAAAGGCAGAACGTTCGTTCTCCCATCGGAACTCCTGAAAGGCCGACCATGACCACCTTTGCCGCAACCGGCATCTCGACGACGGCGGCCGCCCTGCGCCGGCTGTACTTCGCGCGGGCCGCCTTCGCCATCGTCTGGGCCGGGGTGACGTTCGCGGTCGCCGACGAGCTGACCGCCCTCACCACCGCGCTGCTCGTCATCTACCCGCTGGTCGACGTGGCCGCCGCCATCATCGACGCCCGGTCGTCGCGCGCCTCCGGCTCGCCCGTCCTGCTCTACGTGAACGTCGTGGTCAGCCTGCTCGCCGCGGCCGGCCTGGCCGTCGCCGGCTCGTCCGGCATCCCGGCCGTGCTGCGGGTGTGGGGCGCCTGGGCCGTCGTGGCCGGTTTGGTTCAGCTGTTCGTCGGCGTGACCCGTCGCAAGATGGGCGGCCAGTGGCCGATGATCATCAGCGGTGGCCTCTCCGTGCTCGCGGGTGGGTCGTTCATCGCCGGCGCTTCCGCGGCCGACCCCGCGGTCACCAACGCGGTCGGCTACGCCATCCCCGGCGCCATCTTCTTCCTCATCGCCGCCATCCGCCTCGGCCGTACCGCGAAGGGCAACTGACCATGAGCGAAACCACGTACGACGTCATCGTGATCGGCGCCGGCCCGGTCGGGGAGAACATCGCCGACCGCCTGGTGCAGGGCGGGCTGACCGCCGCCATCGTCGAGCGGGAACTGGTCGGGGGCGAGTGCTCCTACTGGGCGTGCATGCCGACCAAGGCCCTGCTGCGCAGCGGGAGCGCGTTGCGGGCGGCCCGTCAGGTGGCCGGCGCTCGCGAGGCCGCCACCGGAAACCTGGATGCGGCGGCGGTGCTGGCCCGCCGGGATTCCTTCGCCTCGAACTGGAAGGACGACGGTCAGGTGGCCTGGCTCGAATCGGCCGGGATCACGCTGTACCGGGGTCAGGGCCGGATTGTTTCGGAGCGCGTCGTCGAGGTGGCCGGGACCTCCCTCACCGCCCGGCACGCGGTGGTCGTGGCGACCGGTTCCAGCGCGCTGGTGCCCGACATCGAGGGGCTGCGCGAGGCGAAGCCGTGGACGAGCCGGGAGGCGGCCGCGGCGAGCGCGGTTCCCGGCCGGCTGGCCATCATCGGGGGTGGTGTGGTGGCGTCCGAGATGGCGACCGCGTACACGAGCCTCGGCGCGAAGGTCACGATGCTCGCCCGCGACGGCGTGCTGCACCAGGCCGAGCCGTTCGCGGGGGAGCGGGTCACCCGGGCCCTGCGCGAGTCCGGTGTCGATGTTCTGGTCGGGGCCGAGGCGCTGTCGGTGACGCGGGACGAGGCCGGGACCGTGCATCTCACGCTGGCCGACGGCGCGCGGGTCGAGGCCGACGAGCTTCTGGTCGCGATCGGCCGTACGCCCAACACGCAGGACATCGGTCTCGAGGCCATCGGTCTGAAGCCCGGCTCGTGGCTCACGGTCGACGAGGCGCTGCGCGTCGACGGGGCCGGGGACTGGCTGTACGCCGCGGGCGACGTGAACCGGCGGGTGCTGCTGACTCACCAGGGCAAGTATCAGGCCCGCGCGCTCGGCGACGCGATCGTGGCCCGGGCCAGGGGGGAGCAGGCCGAAACCGGTCCGTGGGGCCGGCACGCGGTCACCGCCGACGAGCGCGCAGTGCCGCAGGTCGTGTTCACCGACCCCGAGGTGGCATCCGTCGGGCTGACCGCGGCCGCGGCCGAAGAAGCCGGATTGCGTACGCGGGTCATCGACTACGACCTGGGCGCGGTCTCCGGTTCGGTGCTGCACGCCGAGGGCTATCAGGGTCACGCCCGCATGGTCGTCGACGAGGACCGCCGGGTGATCGTCGGTTTCACCCTGGTCGGCCCGGACGTGGCCGAGCTGATCCACGCGGCCACGATCGCCATCGTCGGCGAGGTCCCGATCGACCGGCTGTGGCACGCCGTCCCCGCGTTCCCCACGGTCAGCGAGGTCTGGCTGCGCCTGCTCGAGACGTACGGCCGGTGACCGCCGGCTGGGTGCGGCGGGCGTCCTCGCTCGGGGGGACGCCGAAGAGCCGGCGGTATTCACGGCTGAACTGCGACAGGCTCTCGTAGCCGACCGCGTGACCGACCCCGGCCACGTCGCCGGGGGCGGCCGCGAGCCGGATTCGGGCCTCCTGCAGGCGCAGCTGCTTCTGATACTGCACCGGACTCATCGTGGTGGCCGCGCGGAAGTGCCGGTTGAGCGTGGCCACGCTGACGCCCACGTGCCGGGCCAGGTCGTCGGCCCGTACGGCCCGGTCGTAGTGGTTCTCGAGCCAGCGGGCGGCCCGGCGGGCGATCGTGAAGCGCTCATCGGCCCGGCCGACCTGGCGGACCAGGCCGCCCAACGGTCCGGTCAGCAGCAGCCAGTGGATCTCCCGCTCGAGGCCGGGGGACAGGATCGCGAAGTCCCGCGGCCGCTCGACCAGGCGCAGCAGCCGCAGGATCGCGCCCAGCAGCTCGTTGTCGGCGGTGGCGACCCCGGCGCCGGGCCCGGCGAAGTCGCGCCCGGCCAGCTCGGGCGCCTCGAGCAGCAACTCGGCGATCAGTTCGGGGCGCAGCCGCACCCCGGCCGCGAGGAACGGGTCGGCCCGGGTGATCCGGGCCGTGACAGCCAGCTCGAGCGAGAACACCAGGAATTCGCCGGCGCCGTAGCGGAACTCGTGCCCGGCCAGCGCCATCCGCTTCTCGCCGGCCACCACGACGGCGACCATCGGCTCGACATGTGAGCAGTACGGCTCCGCGGCGGTGGTCGCGACCGACACCAGCGAACCGGGCAGCCAGCTGCCCCGCGCGACCGTGCCGTGCAGCCGGGGAATCAGCTCGCGCAGCTCAGCCGTGACATCCACCCGCCGAGTATGGCACCCGCGCCCGTGAGCGGATCAGGCATCGGGCTGCGCCGAACGGTCTAGGGCCGAGCGGCGGCCGGGCCGACGATTGATGCATGACGCAGACAGTCCTCATCACCGGAACCTCCAGCGGCCTGGGCCGGGCCACCGCCGAACTCTTCCAGGCCAAGGGCTGGAACGTCGTCGCCACGATGCGCCACCCCGAGGCCGAGACGGAGCTGACCCGGCTCGGCAACACGCTGGTGACGCGACTCGACGTCGAGGATCCGGCGTCGATCACCGCGGCCGTGCAGGCCGGCCGGGACCGCTTCGGCCGCCTCGACGCGCTCGTCAACAACGCCGGCTACGGCGCGTACGGCCCGCTGGAGTCGACGCCGATGGCCAAGATCCGCCGCCAGTTCGAGGTCAACGTGTTCGGCCTGCTGGCGACGACCCAGGCCGTGCTGCCCCACTTCCGCGAGCAGCGCTCCGGCGTGATCGTCAACATCTCGTCGATCGGCGGCCGGATGGCGTTCCCGCTCGGCACGCTCTATCACGGCGCGAAGTTCGCGGTCGAGGGCCTGTCCGAGTCGCTGGCCTACGAGATGGCCCCACTCGGCGTACGCGTGAAGCTCGTCGAGCCAGGGGGCATCCGCACCGACTTCGGCGGCCGCTCCCTCGACTTCAGCAACGAACCGCCGATCGCCGACTACCAGCCGACCGTGGGCAGGGTCCTCGATGTGCTCGGGCCGCTCACCGCCGAGGGCTCCGCCCCGTCCGACATCGCCGAGGTCGTCTTCACCGCCGTCAACGACGATTCAAGCCGATTGCGGTACGAGGCGGGCGCCGACGCCGTCCAGGTGCTCGCCGCCCGGCGGGCCACCGACGACGCCGCCTTCCTGGCCGGCATCCGAAGCCAGTTCAGCCTCGACGCCTAAGCGGGCTGGCGCTCGCCGTGGATGCGGACCAGGCCCTCGACGCCGCGGAGGAACGTGTCGACCACCAGATCGGGGTCGAACAGGCAGCCGGCGGCCATGGCACCGTCGCGGAGCATGACGAAGTGGCGGGCGGCGGCGTCCGACGACTCCTGGGCGACCTGGGCCATCAGCGTGGTCAGCGTGTCCAGGAACCACTGGCGGTGGGCGATGATCTGCTGGTGCACCGGGTGGGCGGGGTCGGGGAACTCCGCAGCGGCGTTGAGGAAGGCGCAGCCGCGGAAACCCGGCCGCCGGATCATGCCGGCGATGGTGTCGGCCACGGCCAGCAGCGAGTCGGCCGCCGTCGCCTGGGCGGCGATGGCCGCGGTGATGGCGCCGCGTTCCATCTGGTGCACCTCTTGCAGATAGGTGACCACCAGGTCGTCCTTGCTGGGGAAGTGCCGATAGAACGTGGCCCGGGTCACCTTGGCCTCGGCGACGATACGGTCGACGCCGACCGCGTGGATGCCGTCGGCGTAGAAGATCTGGGTCGCCGTGCCCAGGAGCCGCTGCCGGGCCTCGGAGGTGGTACCGCGCATCATGAGGCAATCTTAGCGGGGAGAACGTTCGGTCTGCACCTTTACGATGGGCGGCTGAGCCGGTGAGCGTACGAGGGTTGCCAGGTCGTCCCATCGGGTGACGAGAAGGCCGAGGAACAAGCCTGCCGACGCGGCCGCAGCCACCATCGGTGCTTGGAAGCCGCCGGGGGTCAGGGAGCCCACGAGGCCCAGCAGCGCAACGGCGACGAGCGCCGAATTGCGCGCGACATGACGCAGACCCAGCGGTGTGTCGGAGGCGCCCAGGCAACGACACGTGACAGTCGTTCCGCGGCGCACGACGACCGTGACCGCGAGTGTCAGGACTGCGAGAAGACCCGCGGCCACAACGAACGCGGACGTGCCGGCGGCGCGGACCGGCACGAGCGCCAGCACGACGATCGCTGTTTCGGCGAGGACTGTCGCGACGGCCGCCTCGCGGATCCAGGACCGACGGATGATCTTCATCGTATGCAGCGAGGCCACGAAATCGACCCAGTTCGACCGGCTGGACACCTTGCCGGCGACGGCGACCGCGAACACCACGGCGAGCAGCGCCCTGGCCGCGATCTCGACGTACTGCATGCAAGAAACCTAGATGTGTGCGGCGCCGGCTCGCAAACATGAAATATCACCGGCCCTGGTGAGGGTCTGGCGTCCGGTAAGGACAGTTGACAGAGAGTGTTGTCGATGTAACAGTCGGTTCACGCCGTCGGAGCGCCGATGGTGATGGGGCTCTCATGGGGGAGGGAAAGCATGCGCCGAACGATCGCCAGACTCGCTGACGGCTTGCTGTCAGCTGTGGTGCCGCGGACCACCGCAACGGCCGGCTACGAGTACCGCTGCACCAACAGCGGGTGTCCGCACGACCGCTGGAAGAAGCAGCAGCGTTACTGCTCCGGGAATTGCAGCGCGTGGTACGACACCACCGGGTGCGTGTACGTCAGCTCAGCCTGCGCTGCCACTTAGGCAGAACCAGCCCGGGATGGCTGCCGGGCTCGTCCGGCAGCCATCCAACGTGTCGTGCGGAAACCAACCCACGAGTCCAAGGGATACTCCCTCGTGACGTATGTCGTCGTCGCGCTGGTCGTCACGAACGTCCTGACGCTCCTGAACCTTCTGTTGCTTCTCGGTGTCATCCGCCGCCTGCGTGAGCAGCCGGTTCCACCGCACGGCGACCACCCGGCCGACGACGGGCTCCCGGTCGGGACGCAGGTCGAAGCCTTCGAGACCACCGATGTGGACGGACAAGCTGTCCGCGGGGACGAGCTGCCCGCCGAGGCGATAGTCGGCTTCTTCAGTCCCGGATGCGGGCCGTGCGAGGCGCTCCTGCCGAAGTTCGTCGCCCACTCGGAAGCCCTGCCCGGCGGCCGGGAGAGTGCCCTCGCCGTCGTCGTCGGGACGCCGGACGAGGCGGCCGACTATGTCGTGAGGTTGTCGCGGGTGGCTCGCGTGGTCGTCGAGGATTCTCCTGGCGCAGCCGTCGGGCACGCGTTCCGCGTTTCGGGTTACCCAACCGTCTTCCAACTTGACGGCGACGGCACCGTGGTGTTCAGCGGTGCGTCACTGGAGAGGCTGCCGGTGCCGGCGGAATGAGCCAGGACCGCTCCGTGCCGGTCTGGCGCACCGTCGAGGCCGCGTTCCGTTTGGCCTTCCGGGCTGCGCCGATGCACCTGGCGGCCGATGTGGTCATCGCTTTGCTGACCGCGGCCACGCCTGTCGTGACGGCATGGCTGACGCGGGCGACGATCGACGGCCTCGTCACGTCCGCGAGCGGCCGCGAGCTGTTCGCGGGGGTCGGCGGGCTGGCTGTGGCGGGCGTGGCGTTCGGAGTCTTGCCGCAGGTCGCGACCTACTTGCGGGTGGAGATCGGGCGGCGGTGCGCCGTCGTCGCCCTCGACGAGTTGTACCGCGCGGTCGAGCGCCAGAGCGGGCTGCGCCGGTTCGAGGATCCGGCGTTCCTGGACAGGCTTCGGATGGCCGGCGCAGGCGGTCGCGCCCCGGGCGACTTGTGCGGCGCGGTGCTGGCCACCGGCGCCGGGCTGCTGGGCGCCGGCGGCCTCCTGACCGCCCTGATCCTGGTGAGCCCGTTGATGGCCGTCATCGTTCTCGCCGCAGCGGTGCCGGTCGTCGTGCTGGAGCTGACGCTCGCGCGGCGCCGGGCGACCGTGACCTGGCAGATGAGCCCGGCGGCCCGGCGCGAGTTCTTCTTCGGCCAGCTGCTCAGCCATCCTGTCGCTGCGAAGGAGGTCCGGCTGTTCGGCCTCGCCGGCTTTCTACGTGACCGGATGCTGAAGGAGCACCGCACGATCGACGCCGCGGAGCGCGGTCTCGACCGCAGAGAGCTCGCGACGCAAGGCGGTCTCGCGCTCCTCGGATCGTGCGTCGCCGGCGGCGGCCTGATCTGGGCGGTGTTCGCCGCCCGCCAGGGGCGGCTGAGCGTCGGCGACGTGTCGATGTTCGTGGTCACGGTCGCCTCCCTGCAGGCAGCGCTCGCTGGGCTCGTCGGCGCGCTCGCCGGCGGTCACCTGCACGCGTTGTCGTTCGCGCACCACAGCGCGGTCCTCGCGGCCGAGCCCGACCTGCCGATCGCCGCGGACCCGCGCCCGATTCCCCCGCTGAGGCGCGGGATCGAACTGCGGGACGTGTGGTTCCGGTACGCCGACGACAAGCCGTGGGTGCTGCGCGGCGTGAGCTTCACGATCCCGTACGGCTCGAGCGTCGCGCTGGCCGGCCGCAACGGGGCCGGCAAGACGACGCTGGTGAAGCTGCTGTGCCGCCTGTACGACCCCACCCGCGGAGCCATTCTGTGGGACGGTGTCGACCTGCGAGAGATGCGGGTCGACGACCTTCGCGAGCGGATCGCCGCGGTGTTCCAGGACTACATGGAGTACGACCTCACAGCCGCGGAGAACATCGGCCTCGGAGATGTGGCGGCGATGCGTGACCGGGCCCGGATCGTGCAAGCGGCCCGCAGTGCGGGCATCGACGACGTGTTGGCCGGCCTGCCGCGCGGCTACGACACGATGCTGTCGCAGATGTTCGCCGAGGACGCCGACGAAACCGACCCGCAGGACAGTTCCCAGGCCGTGACGACGTTGTCGGGCGGGCAATGGCAACGCGTCGCGTTCGCCCGGGCGATCATGCGCCGCGGACGTGACCTGCTGATCCTGGACGAGCCGAGCGCCGGTCTCGATGCCGTGGCCGAGCATGAGGTGCACCGCGAAGTACGGAACTTCCGCGCCGGCCGGACGAGCCTGCTGATCTCACACCGTCTCGGGGCCGTTGCGGACGCCGACAAGATCGTGGTCCTGGCCGGCGGCGTCGTGGCGGAGGAGGGGGACCACGCGGCGCTCATGGCCGCGGCGGGCACGTACGCCCAGCTCTTCACCCTTCAGGCGAGCGGATACCTCCGGGCCGGGGCCGACCGGTGACGATCGCGGGGGTTTTAGCGGCCGGCGGGCTGGCTCTGGCCGGTCTGGCCTGGTGGGCACGGCGGCGGTTCGTCATGGTGACCGTTCTCGGCGAGAGCATGGTTCCGACGCTCGCGCACGGAGACCGCGTCCTTGTGCGCCGTGTCCGCCCGGACCGGACCCGGACGGGAGAGGTCGTGGTGGCGGCGTGGGGCACACCCGAACCGGGCGGGCCGTTCCCGTTCACCATCGCGGAGCCGGAACCTGGCGTCCCGCCCACCTTGGCACCGTGGGTAGTGAAGCGGCTCGTGGCCGGGCCGGGCGACCCTGTGCCGGAAGCGATGCGAGCCGTCGTCCCCGACGAAACCGTTCCGGCCGGCAGGTTCTTGCTGATCGGCGACAATGCGTCCGCCAGTACCGACTCGCGGCAGTTCGGCTACGCGCACGCCGAGTATCTCCTCGGCGTAGTCGTACGCCGATCGTCCCGGATCGGAGCCCGGCCCGCGTGAGCCCCGACCCGTGGTGCTTCGACGAACGCGGTCCTTCTCGATCATCCTGCAGACACCTGCATGATCATCAGAAGGCCGCGTTCGTCAAGACCGGCGTGGCGTCCTCACAACCGGCTATCCGGCGTCAGACGGTGATGTAGTTGCTGATGGAATTGCATTTGCCGCGCACGCCGGTCGGCACGTCGTAGAAGCAGGCCCTGATCCTCAGCGTGGTGCCCTCGCGGAAGTTCTTGTTGCACCAGCCACTTTCGCCCACGCCGCGCTTCTCGACGCAGGCGCCGTGACGGTAGAGAGAGCCGTCGCTGTTGTAGTTGGACCAGTACAGGGCGGCCGACACGCCGTCGCGATCCGAGTCTTCCACCCAGAACTTGTCACCGTCCGGGTGGAAGCATCCGGTGACGCCGTTGCTGGGCGAGCTCCCGACCACGAACGTGCAGTTCTGATACCCGATCCCGCTTCCGTTGACCGTGTAGTCCCACTCGAACGCACTGACCGCCGACGCCGTGGAGGCGGCCATCGGCGTAAGAACGGCGGCGCAGGTCAGCGCGATGACAGTCAACAGCCTTCGGATCAACAATGCAGTGCTCCTCATCTGGGGTTTCCTTGTTTCGAAAAAGGGAGGGCGTCAGGACGTGACGTCGATGCGGTCGGCGGCGATGACGGTGCCGGTCGACGACGCGTTCTTGCGGCCGGTGTTGCGGACCTTCACCACGTGTGTGCCGGCCGCCAATGCCGGCGAGGTGTACAGCAGGCGTTGTTCGGCGCGCGTCGGCGCGTAGAAGTCGACGTCGACCTCGGCGCCGCCGTCGATGCTTACCGCGGCGATGCCGTGATGACTCGCTGCCGCCGCGTACAGCTGGATCTTCGTACCGGTGAACGAGAACGTGTAATAGCTGCCCGCGGTCGACGAATACTGGTCGTCGCCGTTGAACTTCGCGGCGTCGGTGCTCGACGCCCACGTGCCCGAGAACGTGTACGACTCCTCGTCGAACTTCGTCACGCCGGGCGGCGGGTCGTCGGTCGGGTCGGTCACGCCGGGCAGGTCGTACGACTTGGTCATGGCCATGTAGGCGTCACCGGGGTAGATGGTGGCGTCCGTGTCGGTGCAGTTCTCGGTCTTCTCAGTGCGGTAGGCCCAGGCCAGCACGCCCGTGGCGCCGCGGTTCAGATACGCGTCGAACTTCTGCCGGTAGACGTCGGCCCGTGCGGCGCGGCTGCGGCAACCGGCGACGTTGTCGGCGTCGGCCACACCGATCTCGCCGACGTAGAGCGGCTTGTCGAGCGAGTTCATCCCGTCGATCGCCGGCGTGAACCAGTTGGAGACGATCAGGTGGCTGTTGTTGTAGTCGTAGTCGTACTCGTGCAGCGAACCCGCGTCGATGTCGGGGCCGCTGTGCACGTAGGCGTAGTCGCTCGTGCCGCCGACGTACGAGGCCTGTGATCCCGACGACACCAGGTGGTTCGGGTCGAGAGACTTGATGACGGCGGCCGTGTCGTCGAAGAAGCTCTTCATGACCGTGTCGGACGAGGCGCCCTTCGGCTCGTTCATGAGCTCCCACATCGCCACCGCCTTGGAGCCGCGGTAACGCGGCACGATCGAACGAACCCAGGTGAGGTAGTCGCCCCGATACCCACCGGCGTAGAAGGCAGCGTCGTGTCCGTCGTCGCCGCAGTAATTGGCGCCGTCGGCCAACGCGAAGATCACCAACTGGTTGTGCCGCTCGGCCGCGGCGACGACCCGGTCCACGACGTCGAGCCCGTACCGCTTGAACGCCCAGGTGCGGGTGACGCTCTTGGGCCGCAGCGAACCGAAGAAGGCGTCCAGCCCGGCCTCGGAGGTGTCCGTCCGGGCGCCGTCGCAGCCGGTCAGGCCGTACGCGTTCACCCCGACGAACTTGTACGGCTGACCGTCGAGCATCAGCTGACGCCCGCTGCGCGTGAGGAACCCGTGGCCGGACGCAGCCGCGGCGGTCGCGGGCGACGGAATCGCCAGACCGGTCAGCGCGATCAGGGCGCTGAGGAGAACGACGAGTCCCCGATACACCCCACGTTCTAAAAACACAGTTGTCTCCCGTTGTGGTCCTGTCCGATTCGCTCGGGAGCGTCGCAGGTCACGCGGAAGGCTCGGCTGTGGATTTGTTGAGGTGCAGGTCAGCTCGTGTAGCGCGCCCAGTCGACGTGGGCCGCGACCTGGCTCGGTGTCTCCTGGTTCGGAGCCGGGATGGAGCCCTCGGGCCCCGGGTTGATCTGCACGTAGAGATACATCGGGACGGTCGGGATGCGCACCGGGCCGGGCAGCTTCCGGGTGTCGAGAATGACCGCACCGTTCAGCGAGACGGTGACGAAGCCGGGCCGCCATTCGATCGCGTACGTGTTCCAGGTGGTGAAATCTCCGGCCACCGGCGCGCCGTCGACGTGCTCGGACCCGGCCCCGCGCATCACCGGATACATGACCCGGCGGTCGCCCTCGTCGAACCGGGCCATCGTCATGAAGCCCCAGCCCGGGGTGTCCGGGTCGACACTGGAATACAACCCGAGGGCCGGGGCGTAGCCGGAGCCGACGTCGAACTTCGCCCGCACCTCCCACACCCCGTAGGTGCGCACGATTCCCTGTTCCAGGCACCAGCAGACGGCACCCGCGACGTTGCCGGCGCCGGTCGGGTTCCGGCCCGTACCGCTGATCTGCAGTTCGCCGCCCCCGACCCGCACCGCGCCCGGCGACCACGACGAGCCGTTCTCCCGCTGGGCCTGGTTGGCGGCCCACTGCAACGGCGTCAGGACCGTGCCGGAGAAGTCCTCGGTGACGGTGAAGGGGGTGACGGCCCACTCACCGCTCACGCCGGTCAGCGGGTCGCCGCGGTGCAGCGACACACTTTGCCGCAGCAACTCGACACGGCTCTCCGGCGTGCACGACGAAGCCCGCGACCGAGCCACGAGGTCACGAAACCGGGTCAGGTCGACCTGGTCGCGCGCGGCCGTCAATCGATAGCCGCCGGGGTGATTGACCACGGTCACGTCGCCGAAGGACTGCTCCAGCATGCGCCGGATCCGCGTGATGTAGGTGCCGAGCGTCCTGGCCGCCTGCCCCGGCGGGTCCTCACCCCAGACCCGGTCGATCAAGGTCGTCGCCTGCACCACCCGGCCCGCGTCGACCGCCAATGCCGCCAGCACGGCCAGGCGCCGGGGTTCGCCGCCCAGAGCAACCCCATCGGCTGTACGGACCTCGACCGGCCCCAACAGCCGTAGCTCACCCACCGCGCACCCTCCCCGCCGACCTCGAAAGGCCCGCACGATCGGGCACACCGTATCAACCAACCCCAATACCCTCTCGGGCTGAGGGTGACCGGCGGTTAGTCCCGGCTCAGGCGCCGATACAGCAGTAGGCGGGTCTGGTGCCGCCGACGGGCCGCGACTGACATGGTGATCAGGAGAACCCGGCTGGGTCGAACGGCCGGCTCGCCTCCCGGATCGGATTGGCGTCCCGACGGGAGGGGTAGCGGGCGGTTGGCCTTGACCATCTTCACGACTTCGGCCCAATGCGAATCGTCTGGGTAGTGCGAGTGTCCCAGCGTCGCCGGGTAGGCGGTGTCGCCGGGCGGCTTGGCGAAGATCGGGTCGAGCAGCAGGACGTCGATCGGGTCGGCACCGAAGACGGCGCCTCCGATGGGGTCGCTGTTGCGGTACAAGTTGCGCCACGGCACGTTCTTGTGTCCGGGGTCGGGCTCGCCGCGGAGCAGGAGCCGGGCGGTGCGCTCGAGCACGGCCGGTCCGAAGTAGGCGGGGAAGAAACGCGCGTAGAGCCGGCGCAGCGGGGCCCCGTAGGTGAGCAGGGCAACCCGGCTGCTCTGCTCGTACGTCAATTGGTTGACCACGGCGGCGCCGATGACGGCGCCCTGCGAGTGGCAGGACAGGATGACCCGGCTCGTGGCGGTGTGGAAGGCGACCCGTTTGATCAGATCGGGCACGGCCCGCTCCGCGTAGCACGGCGGGGCCAGGGGATGGACGGCCCGGGGCCAGAAGGTGCCGAGGTCCCAGATCACGCCGACCAGGCGGCGGGTGCTCGCGTTCTGATAGGTCTGCCGGCCGACGTAGAGCAGGCCGGCGGCGAAGAGCCCGACCATCCAGTCGCCGACGTTGGTCACCGCGCGCAGCGCTTCGGCGTCGGTGATCGCGGTGCGGTCGGCGACGAACCACGCGAACGCCGCCACGATGAGCAGGATGGTCACGCTGACGAACCAGCCGGTGATCCGGCGGACAGTGTCCTCGAGAGTGGCGGTCGCCCAGACCCGCGAGATGGCACCGGCCCGCGCGTTCACAGCTTTGTCCTCGCTGGGCAGGTCCAGGGCGTACGCGGCCTTGACGTTCTCCCACGGCGGTTTGCCGGCCGAGCGGCGCAGGTTCCAGTACCCGATTCCGCCGAACACCAGCGCGACTGCCGCGATGGGGACGGCCAGGGCCGCGGCCCAGAAGTACGGCAGCGACGTGACCAGCGGGTCGATGCCCTCCTGGCGCTGCTGCGGCTTGCCGAGCAGATGCGCGACCGCGAGCACCAGCGAGGCCGCGTAGGTGCCGCTGAGCGCCGAGCCGAAGAGCATCAGGATCAACGTCGTGAAGCCGCGCCAGGCCGCCGGGGCGGCGCTGTCCTTCTTCGGCCGCACGGCCAGCAGCACTCCGGCCATGGCGACGAGAAGGATGATCTGGGCGGCGATGTTGGCGTTGATGGCGAACGACAACCACGGCAGCACTGTCCGTGGGTTGCCGGGAGTGCCGGTGACCGCGGGACGAGCGACGAAGAGCCACACCAGCGCGGAGCCGACCACGACGAGCGACGCCCAGGGCAGCGCCCCGATCAACTGGCTGCGAACCCCGTCCGACAACTCGTTGCGCACCGGCGGGGCGTCCTCCGCGCCGGGGCGATCGGACATGCTCGGCAGGGTGGCCAGGATCAGACTGGTCAGGGCCAACAGCAGTGTCAACGCGAGCAGGATCTCGCTGCCCCGCTTCGGCCAGGCGGCCGGGTCGCCGTGCAGCGACGGCCAGTCCCGGGCGAACGGCGCCAGCGCGAAGATGCCGACCAGGCAGATGGCCGTGCTGATGTGGACCGCCCGCAGGCGACGCACCGGGCGGGCGCTGTTCCACATCTGCCGGTTCTCCAGCGGCGAGTCCTGCGCCGTCGGTGCGGCGTCGGGCACCTCGGTCGTCTCGTTGTCGCACCAGGTGCGCCGGGCCAGTCGCCACAGGATGCCGACCACCGCGAGCGGGATCAGCGCGAGCACCGCGATCCGCCGGTCCGGGCCGTTCAGCCACGACCAGGAGAGGAACCCGAGCCAGCTGGTGCGGCAGGAATCGCCGCACTGCCAGCCGCCGAAGTCCATCGTCACGTTCACCAGCGCCATCACCAGCGTTGCCGTGATAGTCAGCGCGAACAGCCGCTGCACCAGGTCCGCGAAAGCCCTGAGGCGTCTGCCCCCGCCCGCCGGACGCGCATAGAACGCCACGTTCACGAGCAGGAACGGGATCAGCAGAAGCCACAGCGCGCGCAGCTTCGGCCCCGAGGTCAAACCGCCCCACGAGTACGCCTCGAGGGTGTCTACCTTCGTGTCGGCGCCGGGCTCGGTCGGCCACACGCGACGGTAGAAGCCACTCGAACTGTCACCCGCGACCCGCCGCACTTCCGGATGCTCGAGCATGCTCTGCGGGGGAGTGCCGGACACACCGTGCACCCGCAACTCGATCCACTCGGCGCTCTTGTCTCTGACATACCCGGCCATCACTACCTCCTGCCGACGAGCACGGTCTACCACGCACTGAGCACCCTGGTCTGTCACACACCCGATGTATCGGCAGAGCAGGACTGCAACCGGACAGTGGCAGGACGCGCTACACCATCACCACATTTGGCGGAGTGAGAGGGAAAACCCGGCCGGTCAAGGCGGTCAGGCGGAGGGGCGCCACACCACGCTGACGTAGAAGAGGCGGGGGTCGTTGCCTTCGCCGTATTCGTGGTAGCGGGAGACGCTGCCTGAGCCGGTGGGGTGGCGGATCAGGTCGCGGATTCATCAAGCAGGACTGCCTGGACGGGCGGGACTGCTGGATCATCGGCGGCGATCTGGTCTACGTGTGGGGCCTCGACCTGCCCCCGGTCACGTCTATGTGGCCAAGGGCAAGGAGGCCCCGGCCAACGTACGGGCCCAGGGCGAGCTCAAGCGCGACCAGAACGGCGAAGGCGACGGCGCGACACTCGTCCCCATCATCCCGGTCATCCCCGTGGTGCCGGTTCCCGTAGTCCCCTGACGCAGGAGGCGGGCGGGGGTCACCGGACCCCCGCCCGCGTCGGCGCAGGTTCCGCCGACGGAGTGACGAAAGGCCGGTACGCCGTTGAAGTGCGGCTCGGACCGTTACCGTCATGCCTCGGAGCTGAGGAGGAGCCGAAACTGTGAGCACTACCGTGAGGTCTGCCGATCTGAGCCACGGCACCGCAGCGCACGACGGGACCCTCGACCGTTGGTACATCAAGAATTCGGCCGGCATATTCCCGTGGCGGGCGGGCAACGGCGAGAAGCTGACCGACTACGAAGTGGACAGGTTCCTGCGATCCGGGCGCATCACCGTCATCGCGCCCGAGCAGGACCACTATCCCTTCGCCTGAGCCGCCTCGGCCGCGGGCTCTACGCGGGCCACGAAGGCATATGCGTTCGATATACGCAGGCCGCCTATC
The DNA here is from genome assembly GCF_016785085.1 of Paractinoplanes lichenicola. GTDB lineage: Bacteria > Actinomycetota > Actinomycetes > Mycobacteriales > Micromonosporaceae > Actinoplanes > Actinoplanes lichenicola. The sequence goes on along the minus strand of NZ_JAENHO010000013.1, from coordinate 331,608 downwards.
TTCTCCCGGACACCCCTTGGGAGAGGAACCCTTCGATGCGGAAAACTGCGGCACTCGTCGCGACGTCCGTCCTCGCGGCCGGCACCGCGCTGCTGGGAACGGCCGGCCCGGCCTCGGCGGCGCCCTGCGAGGCGATCCAGGAGAAGAACACGGCCGCGTACGGCGTGGTCCAGAACGCCATCTTCTTCGACTGCAACGCCAAGATCCTGCAGTTCGACACGTACGCCTCGGTGCCGATCAAGGCCGAGTCGTGGGTGCGTGTCATCTACCTCAACGGCAGGCAGTCGGTCGTCCTCAAGTACACCAACGACAACAACGGCAAGCAGGGCGACGCCGACTTCAAGTGGCACTTCTGGAACCCGATCGATCGCCCGTCGGTGAGGCGGATCGAGTTCCACACCGCCCTCGGGCCGGACGGCAACGTCACCTGGGTCGACAAAGCCATCGATCTCTGAGGTCCGCCGGACTCCCTGTGCCGCCGCGCAGCCCCGGGCCGCGGCGGTGCGGGGCCGGCCGGGGAACTCCGATCAGTCGGATCTTCACCCGGCTCAGTGACGCGGGGTGATTGACGACAGCCATCAATGAGACTCTGGGCCGATGACGGAGCAAGCGGAAGAGACGGTACGCCGGCACGCCATCGAGGACATCGGCGTTCCGGACGGTCAGCCGATGCTGTTCGCGCACGGCTACGGCTGTGACCAGAACATGTGGCGGCTGGTCACACCGTTCTTCGCCGACAGCTACCGGGTTGTGCTGTTCGACCACGTCGGGGTCGGCCGCTCCGACCTGCAGGCTTACGACGACGCCCGCTACGGCAGTTTGGACGGCTACGCCTCCGACGTCCTGCGGATCGTGCACGACCTCGATCTGCACGACGTGATCTTCGTCGGTCACTCGGTCAGCGCCATGATCGGTGTGCTGGCCGCGATCCGCGAACCCGACCGCTTCGCCACCCTGATCCTCGTCGGCCCGTCGCCGTCATACATCGACGACGGCGATTACGTCGGGGGGTTCAGCCGCAGCGACATCGAGGAGATGATGCACGCCCTGGACAGCAACTACCTGGGCTGGTCCAGCGCGATCGCACCGATGATCATGGCAAACCCGCAGCGGCCGGAACTGAGCCAGGAACTCGTCAACAGTTTCTGCGCCACGGACCCGGACATCGCCAAGAAGTTCGCCAAAGTCACGTTCTTGTCGGACAACCGTAAGGATCTGGCCGAGGTGACCACGCCCTCACTGGTCATGCAGTGCACCGACGACATCATCGCCCCGCTCGCGGTCGGGGAGTACGTCACCGCTCACCTGCGGGAGAGCACCATGGTCGTCATGAACGCCACCGGGCACTGTCCCAACCTCAGCGCGCCGGAGGAAACCATCGAAGTCATCACGGCGTACTTGAAAGGCCGCTGACCCGCGGCGCGGGGGTAGAGCCAAGACTGGTTCGGAGAAACTGTTACGGACGGGCCGACGCGTCGTGGATGTCGCGCAGAGTGGGAACGGCCGAGAAAGCCACCCACAGGGTCGCCGCGGCGACGCCGGCCGCGCCGGTTCCCATCGCGGTCAAGGGGCCGGTCTGGGTCGCGATGATGCCGCCGGCCGCGGCGCCGACCGGGATGGCACCCCAGGAGACCAGCCGGTAGGCGGCGTTCACCTGGCCGCGTAGCTCTTTCGGGGTGGCGGCTTGGCGCAGGCTGACGGCGTGGACGTTGGCGATGCCGATGCCGGCTCCCATGACGACGAAGATCGAGCACAGCAGGGCCAGGAGACCGCTGCCGCTCCGGTCGGCGAGAAGCACACCCAGGGGTGCGCCGTTGCCGACGGCCAGCGTGACGAGCAGGACCCGGCCGTACCCGAAACGGGCGGTGAAGCGGGCTCCGAACCACGCGCCGGCGAACGATCCCAGGCCGCCGGCCGTGAATATCGCGCCGATGGCCAGCGGGCTCAGATGAGCGTCACGGACGACGTACAGCAGCAGGCCGAGCATCAAAATCTCGTTGAAGAGGTTGAAGGTGGCGGCCTCGCCGAGCAGTGGCCGCACAAAACGGTGGCGGAGCGTGAACGTGATGCCACGCACCAGATCGAGCCGGGCGGGTGTGCGATCTGCCGGCTGGTCCTTGAGCGGCTCCGGCAGGCGGATCCGGCTCAGGGAGATCGCTGAGACCAGGTAGCCGCCCGCGTTGAGCAGGAGGGCGAAGGGTGCGGACAGGGCTTGAACCAGCAGGGCGCCGACACCGCGACCGCCGATCTCGGCCGCTGATTGCGTGGCGGCCAGCTTGCCGTTGGCTCCGACCAACTGACCCTCCGTCACGATCTTCGGCAGGAGGGCGAAGTCGGCCACCTGGAAGACGACCGTGAGAGTGGCGGCGGCGAAGACGACGATATAGAGGATCGGCATGCCGGCCGTCCCCGTCCACGCGGCCAGGGGGAGAAGCGCGACGAGCAGTGCCCGGCCCAGGTCGGCGCCGATCATCAGCCGCAACCGGCTGTGCTCGAACCGGTCGACCAGCAACCCGACCGGCAGGGTGGCCAGCAGGAACGGCAGGAACTGCGCGACCCGCAGGGTGCTGGCCTCGGCGGCGGAGGCGGACAGCGTCACCAGGGCGAACAGGGGCAGCGCGATCTCGGCGACTTCGCTGCCGAGCGTCGAGGCGGCCGATCCGCGCCAGAGCCGGCGGTAGTTCGGGTTGGACCAGGCCGAGGGCGCTCGCCCGGGGTTCGTCGTGCCCTTAGTAACCGGCTTCATAGCCAAGGAGGTTATGGCTAACCGCTCAAGGGGGCAAGTTGGTTATGATGGCGACGTGTCAACCGGTGTCTCGATGGCGGCCCCGGACCGGCTGGAGCTGGTCCGTCGGTTCGTCAACACCCTGGACGTCGAAGACGGCATCGATGCCATCGGCGACGCCGAGGGGCTGTCGAGCTGGTTGAGTTCGGCCGGCCTGGAACTGGGCCTACCGCCCGGCGACGACGAGCTCCGCCGGGCGCACGAACTTCGGGAAGCCTTGCGAACGGCGGCCCTCGGCCACCACGACGGGTCCGCTCTGCCGTTCGCGGTGACGACCGTCCTGGACGACTTCGCCCGCCGGGCGGCCGTCTCGATCTCCTTCACGCCAGAGGGCGGCTGGCGCGCGACAGCTGGGGCACAGGGTGTCGACGGGGCGCTCGGCGAAATCGTTCTCCGGGTGGTCGACTCGATGACCGCGGGCACCTGGCCGAGGCTCAAGATCTGCGCCCGGGACTCGTGCCGCTGGGCCTTTTACGACACCTCCCGCGCCGGCACCGGGAAGTGGTGTTCCATGCGGCTGTGCGGCAACCGGGCCAAGCAGGAGGCCTGGCGCGACCGTCGCCGGACGCCCGGCCAGGACGGGTGAAACCTCGCCGGCCCGTCAGACCGGGCCGGCGTCGTCCGGGGCGGAGTCCAGGTGCTCGGACAGAACGCTCCGCAGGGCCGGCCGGCCGCTTCAGCGGCTTCCACCCCGGGGTGGGCCTGGTGACCGGCGTGCTGCCGCGGGGCTGCTGCTCAACATCATCCCGCTGGCCCTCCGCCGCCTCTGACCCAAGAAGTTCGAGCCCGGGTACGCGAGGCGCGGCGTACCCGGGCGGCCGGGAGGCGTAGCCGGGTGTCCGGATTCCGAAGGCCCGATCCGCTTCCCGCAATGAGCTTTTTCGTATGCCGAACCGGTTCTTCATCAGGGCTCAGGCGCCGTTGTGTTCGCGCCGATTACCGGTCGTGAGGCACACGCGGATCTGGTCCTGGTGGCTCGCGGCCGGCGTGCCGGTTCCGTCCGGGGGCTCGCCCGATGTGTGAGCGAACGGACCGGTATCGCGGCCGGGACACCGATTTCCCTGCGGAGGGGACAGTATGGGTGCATCGCGTCGTAGGACCTTCTTCGCCGATCTCAGCGTCAGAGTCAAGGTGCTCACAGCGGTCACGGCGGCGGCTCTGGTGGCGCTGCTCGTCGGCATCGTCGGGCTGGCCGCGCTGAACGCGGCCAGCCACTCGGCGCAATTGATCTACCGCTCCAACCTCGCCAGCGTCGAGGCGTTGGGGCAGCTGAGAGCCGCCGCGATCCAGGCCCGGGTGGACCTGGCGAACCAGGTGCTATCCGTCGCGGACGCCGACACCGAGAAGTTCACCGATGCCGTCGCCGCCGACCTGCAGGCCGTGGCCGCCGCGATGACCGTGTATCGGGCGAGTATGCCGGCGCCCGAACCACAGCTGATCGACGATCTGCAAGCCAACTGGGAGGCATATGTCGCCGTGGTGAACGAAAGATGATCCCCCTAGGGGCCGGCAGAGGTTCGCCGAGTGGACGTCGATCCGCGACAACGAGGCGCTTCCGCTCGTGCAGAAGATCAACGAAAACCTGGCCACCATGAAACGGGTCGAGACCGCCGACGCGGCCAAGAACGCCTCCGCAGCGAGATCGAGCTACGAGTCGAGCCGCACTACGACGATCCTCACGATGGTCGTCGGGCTGCTGCTCGCCCTCGGACTGGGCTTCTGGGTGGCTCGCAAGATCGTGCAGTCGTTGACCACTGTCACGTATGTGTGCGACGGGCTCGCCGACGGAGACCTCACCCGTCATACCGGCCTCGAGACGCGTGACGAGCCCGGCCGGATGGGGCAGGCGCTGGACGCGGCGATGGCTCGGTTACGGAGGACGATCACCACCATCGAGGGATCCGCTGCCTCCTTGGCTGGTGCCTCCGAGCAGATGAACAGCACCACGGCAACCATCGCGACGTCGGCTGAGCGGGCCTCGATGCAGGCGCAAACCGTCTCCGCCGCGGCCGAGGAGGTATCGCGCAGCGTGGACACCGTCTCGTCCGGCAGCGAACAAATGGGGGCGTCGATCCGGGATATCTCTCAGAACGCCGCCGAGGCCGGCAAGGGGTTCGCCGTCGTCGCCAGCGAGGTCAAAGACCTGGCACAGGAGACGGCCCGAGCCACCGACGACATCTCCCGGCGGGTCGAGGCGATCCAGGCCGACACCAGCGGTGCCGTGGCCGCTATCGAGGAGATCTCCATCGTCATCGAACGCATCAGCCAGTTCCAGACCACCATCGCATCGGCGGTGGAACAGCAGACTGCCACGACGGCCGAGATGAACCGCAGCGTCGCCGAGGCCGCCGGCGGCACCGCCGAGATCGCGCACAACATCACCGGCGTCGCCGAGGCCGCCCGGATGACTAGCGAAGGCGTGGCACAGACGCAGCAGGCAACCGCGGAACTCGCACGGATGTCCACCGAGCTGAGCGGACTGGTCGCCACCTTCCGCCTATGAGCAAGGCCCAGGTGACGCAGTCGCGCGTCACCACCAGGGCCCTGTACGGAGGTCGTCGGGTCCAGCCCCGTGACCGGCACGCCGCGGGACCGTGACTCCAAGCGAGGCACCCGCTCCAGCTGATCGGGTGGCAACACGAGAGCGCGGGCCAGGGCCTTCACATCGCCGCTCCAATCCGGCAGCCGCCGCAGCGCCGTACGCACTTCCTCGTCGTCGAGCAAGGCGGTGTGCCCGCTCGGACCGACGAGGCCGCCGCCCGGTCGTGGCGGCCGGGTCAGCTCCGTCAGGTCCTCCGGGATAGACAACGTGCCGAGTACGGCCTGATCTTGCGCCTCGATGGCGCTGAGCACGGCCTGGACGCGCAGCCGGGCTTGCTCCGGGGTGCAGCGCAAGAGGTCACTCACTTCGCAGCCGCACCGCTCCCGTGTCGGGGTTGGTGTCGCCGGTCGGCGGTGGCCGGTGCGGCCAAGCCGCGTCCGGCTCCGGCGGCGGCGGTCCCGGCTTCGGCCACTGTCGCCACCGGAGGAATCGGCAGATCTGCCAATCGACACCGCCGGGCGATGGTGATCCGATGGCGGGGGAGGGGAGCGCGCGGCTCGGTGATTCCGCGCGGCGGCGGCGGTGCGCCTGCCCCACAGATCGTGGCCGGACCGGCGAAGCGCTGACCCATGATGAGGAGAAGCGAGGCGATGTCGATGGTGGACTCTCTCGACAAATGCTGCTGGACCGTGGCCCTGAGCGGACGACCGGCGTAGGCCCCGGCCCCGATGGCTCGCAATGGACAGCACCGTCCGGAGATCGTCGTCGGATTGGTGGCGACTCCGCCGGATCACCCGGCGCGCGTCGTCGCGCGGTTGACGCGCGAGTTGGCCGATCAGCTGGCCGAACAGGTCGACGCGAACGTGCGCTGGACTGTGCGGACGGGCTGGGGCGAGGTGGCGCCCCGGCGCGACGGTGGCGTCGAGGCGCTGCTCGACGGTGTTGCCAAGCGGCGCGCCGACGAGCGGTGGGACGTCGCGATCTGCCTGACGGACCTGCCGTTGCACACCGATCGGGTGCCCCTGGTCGTCCAGACCTCCGCCCGGCGACAAGTCGCGCTGGTGTCGTTGCCCGCGCTGGGACTGCGTCAGCTGCACGCGGTCCGCCGGGTCGTTCCCGATCTGGTGAGCCGGCTGCTCACCGACATGGGCGACGAGCGGGTCTCGCCGGCCGGCTGGGCGCCGGCTGAGATGGCCGCCCGGGTCGCCTCCGTCCGCCGGATGACCGGCGAGAGCGAAGCCGGGGAGTGGGGCTACGTGGCCTCACGACTGGTCGGGCGGGCGCGGCTGCTGACCGGGATGATCCGGGCCAACCGTCCGGGGCGGGCCCTGGTGGGTCTGTCGAAGTTGCTGGTCGGCGCGTTCGGCACGGCCGCGTTCGCGCTCGCCACGAGCACCATCTGGCAGATGGGCGATGCGCTCGGCGGGTTGCGTCTTACTGTGATCATGCTGCTCGGGTTGACGGCGCTGGTGGCCTGGCTGATCGTCGCGCACGATCTGTGGGAGAAGCCGGATCAGCAGACACCGGCCGAGCTGGCCCGGCTGTTCAACCTGGGCACTGTGCTGACCCTCGCCCTGGCCACGGCGGTGTCCTATGTTGTGCTGTTCACCGGGACGGCACTTGCGGCAGCGTTGCTGATCGACACATCGGTGCTGGAAGAGAACCTTCAGCGGCCGGTCGGTGTCGCCGACTACCTGACGCTCGCCTGGATCATCAGCTCGCTGGCGACCGTCGGCGGCGCGATCGGCTCCGGCCTGGAGGACGAGGACACGGTGCGGGCCGCCGCTTACGGCTACCATCCCGAACCCGACGGATGGCTGGACGAGAGGGATGGATAGCTCCGGCGGGGGGAGATGAGCATCGCGTGTCCCCAGCCGAGGTCGAACCTGCGACGCCGCCCTCCGGGTGGGCGCCGTTGCGCCGCCCGGTCTTTCGTGCCCTCTGGCTCGCCCAGTTCGTAGCCAATACCGGCACCTGGATGCAGACTGTCGGCGCGCAGTGGCTGATGGGCGACCTCGGCGGCGGCGCGCTGGCGGTCGCGCTCATCCAGGCCGCCACCACGCTGCCGGTGTTCCTGCTCGTCGTGCCGGCCGGCGCGTTGGGCGACATCCTGGACCGGCGGCGGTTGCTGCTGACCGGACAGGCGCTGATGTGCGCCGGGGCTGCCGGGATCACCCTCACGACCGCCTTCGACCGGACGACGCCGGCCCTTTTGCTCGGGTGGATCGCCGTCACCGGCGTGGGTCAGGCGCTGTCGGTGCCCTCGTTCCAGGCGATCCAGCCCGAGCTGGTCAGCCGGGGCGAGGTACCGCAGGCGGCGGTGCTCAACGGGGTGAATGTCAACGTGGCGCGGGCGGTCGGCCCCGCGGTGGGCGGCCTGCTGATCGCCGCCACCGGCCCGGCTTCCACCTTCGCCTTCAACACGCTGTCGTTCCTCGGCGTACTGGCGGTGCTGTACCGGTGGCGGCGGCCGCCCGACCACCGGCCCCTGGGCGCCGAGCATGTGGCCGCGGCAACCCGGGCCGGCGCGCGCTACATCCTGAACGCTCCGCGATTCGCGACCGTTCTCATGCGGTCCGCGCTGTTCATGATCTTCGCGAGTTGCCTGTGGGCGTTGCTGCCGGCTGTCGCCCGCGGGCCGCTGCGGCTCGGCGCCGACGGGTACGGCGTGCTGCTGGCCGCCGTCGGCATCGGGGCGGTCGCCGGAGCCTTCGCGATCGGCCGCCTGCGCGCGGCGATCGGCGCGAACGCGGTGGTGAGCGCGTCGACGGTGGCTTACGGCGGGGCCGTGGTGGTGATCGGCGCCGGGCCGCGGGTCGCCTTGGTGCTGCCGGCGCTGGTGGTAGCCGGCGCGGCATGGATCGGGGTGCAGTCCACCCTCAACGCCACCGCGCAGGCGCTGCTGCCTGCTTGGACGCGGGCTCGGGCCCTGGCCTACTTTCAGCTCGTCTTCATGGGCGGGCAGACGCTGGGCGCGATCGGCTGGGGGATGATCGCGGGTCTGTCCGGGTTACGGGCGGCGTTCATCGTGCCCGGCTGCGCTCTGCTGCTGACGGCCGCGCTGACCGTCCGGAGATTTCGCCTGCCGCGGACGTCACTCGACCTGAGCCGGATGCCGTTCTGGCCCGAACCGGCCGGCGGCCCGGACTCCCAATCCGGGGCCGGTCCCGTGCTGGTCGAGGTGCAGTGGCGGGTCCCCCAGCCGAACGCCGAGGCGTTCGTCGACGCCATGCTTCACGTGAGCCGCTCGCGGAAACGAACCGGTGCCACCTTGTGGGGTCTGTTCCGGGACGTGTCCGACCCCTCCCTGTACGTCGAGACGTTCACCGTGGCGACCTGGCACGAGCATCTGCGTCAGCACTTCGAACGCGGCACCGTATGGGATCGGGAGCTGGAGGCGGCAGCCCGGGCGCTTACCGAGGACGGCGCCGACCCGGTGGTCCGGCACCTGATCTGGGCGGGCGCACTGCGACCGTCACCGGATCATCGAGTGTGACGCCGCGGTCCGGTGGGGTGGCAGTCAGAACTGCAGCACCGCCTGCAGCTCCTGCCGCTTGCGCGTGGCCAGGTCGAGGAGCAACCCCGGGCCCTCGTCGAACGGCACGACCGCGGTCACCAGGTGCTCGCGGACAGCCGGGCCGTAGTCGCTCAGGAGCTCGATCGTCTCCGCTGACAGGCGTTCGCGGTCCCAGAACGGCGCCAGGCCGCGCGGCACCCGGCCGATCTGGGCGCAGCGCACGGACAGCCCGTTGTGGTGGAACTCCGCCCCCAGCCGCAGCTCGTCCGCTCCACCCTGATAGAACGCGAGGTCGATGACGGTGCCCTGGGGCCGCAGCAGCCGGAGAGCCAGATGCAGCGACGCGGCCTGTCCCCGGCACTGGAAAACCACGTCGGCCCCTCGGTCATCCGCGGTGTGCCGCCAGGCCGTCTTCAGAGTCACGGCGGGGTCGCCGGCGGCCGGATCGAGCGCCTCGAGCCCCAGCGATACGGCGACCTCCCGTCGAGCCGGTGTCGGATCGATCACCACGACCGACGCGGCCCCGTGCCGGCGAGCGAACAGCGCCGTCAGGAGCCCGACCACACCGGCGCCGGTCACGACGACGCGGCGACCGGCGACCCCGTCCGCCAGGCTGCGAACGGCTGTGCCGTGCAGGTCGGCCGCCGCGTGCAGCAGCCCGTTGGCGCAGATCGGTCCCATGTGGGCCACATAGATGCCCAGCAGCGGGTCGAGCGGGTGGCAGCGGGACGACCCGGTCGCGCAGCGGATCGCCGTGGACGGCACCCGGGTGCGCTGGGTCGGTTCGGTCATGGGCAAGGCCCGCGACGAGCTGGTGGCCGGGGCCCGGGTGGCACTGTTCCCGTTGCGCTGGAACGAGCCCGGCGGTACGGCAGTGGTCGAATCGCTGGCGCTGGGCACACCGGTGGTCGGCATCGGCCGCGGCTGCCTGCCGGAACTGGTCGAGCACGGCCGCACGGGACTGCTCACCACGGCGGAGGACGAGCTGGGCGATCTGGTCGAGGCCGTGGGTGTCCTCGACGAGCGTGAGTGCCAGGAGCAAGCAGCTCGTCGCTTCACACCCGCGGTGATGGCGGCCCAGTACTTGAAGATCTACGAACGCTTGATCGCCTGAAAACCCTTTCCCGTACGGTGTTCGGCCGCTCAGTCCTCCCGGCGAGTGCCGGCGCATCCGGAGCGTCGGCCGGCGCGGGTCACGCGTCGTCGCCGCCGGTTCGATGGCGCCGGTTGGTGTCCCGGTCTCCGGTGTCGGCGTCCCAGACGGCCTGCCCGGGCTCCGGCGGTGTGCTGTCCTCGGAGCGGATCGCTTCGGGTTCAGGGATCCGGACCCCACGAGCGCCCGCGCCGGGTGGTGGTTGGTGCTGCTCGGCCGCTTCGGAACCGGTCGCCCCGCCCGGCGTGGCGACATCGGAGGACCCTTTGGCCGGCCCTGGTCGCTGGGAGTCCTCGAGGCTCTGCGGCGTTCGGGCGTCCCCTTGCCGGACGTCCCGCCCGAGGTCGGCCACGGCGGTGCCGTACTTCACGTCGAACGCGGGACGTTCGGACCGGATGCGCGGCATGCGGTCGAAGTTGCGCAGGGGTGGCGGGCAGCTGGTCGCCCACTCGAGCGAGTTGCCGTAGCCCCACGGGTCGTCCACGTCGACGACCCGGCCGATGCGATAGCACTTCCACACGTTGTAGAGGAAGAACAGGGTGGACACCCCGAGCACGAAGGAGCCGATGGTGGAGACCGTGTTGAGGATGGTGAACTCGTCGGTGGGCAGGTAGTCGGCGTAGCGGCGCGGCATGCCCTCGGCGCCGAGCCAGTGCTGCACCAGGAAAGTGGCGTGGAAGCCGATGAACATCGTCCAGAAGTGCGCTTTGCCGAGTCGTTCGTCGAGCATCCGCCCGGTCATCTTGGGGAACCAGAAGTAGACGCCGGCGAAGACAGCGAAGACGATCGTGCCGAACAGTACGTAGTGGAAGTGGGCGACGACGAAGTAGGTGTCGTGCACGTGGTAGTCGATCGGCGGGCTGGCCAGCAGGATTCCGGTGAGCCCGCCGAGCAGGAAGGTGACCAGGAAGCCGATCGAGAACAGCATCGGCGTCTCCAGCGACACCTGGCCCTTCCACATCGTGCCGATCCAGTTGAAGAACTTGACCCCGGTCGGCACGGCGATCAGGAACGTCGTCGCGGAGAAGAACTGATTGAGCACCTGCCCGGTGGCGAACATGTGGTGCGCCCACACCACCATGGAATACGCGAAGATGAAGACCGTCGCGAAGACCATTCCCTTGTAGCCGAAGAGCGGCTTGCGGCTGAAGACGGGGATGACCTCGGTGATGATGCCGAAGAACGGCAGCGCGACGATGTAGACCTCGGGGTGGCCGAAGAACCAGAACAGGTGCTGATAGAGCACCGGCCCGCCGTGCGAGGCGTCGAAGACGTGCGCGCCCAGCTTCCGGTCGGCGTACAGGGAAAGCAGGAGAGCGGCGAGCAGAGGGAAGACGACGATCGCCATCAGCGCGGTGATCAGAATGTTCCAGGTGAAGATCGGCATCCGGAACATAGTCATGCCCGGCGCTCGCAGCGTGATGATCGTCGTGATCATGTTGACCGAGCCGAGAATGGTGCCCAGCCCGGTGAGCACCAGTCCGATGATCCACATGTCGCCGCCCGGGCCGGGGCTGTGGGCGTAATCGCTCAGCGGCGGGTAAGCGGTCCAGCCGTAGTCCGGCGCGCCGCCGGGGGTGAGGAAGCCGGCTACCACGACGATGCCGCCGAGCAGGTACAGCCAATAAGCGAACGCATTGAGGCGCGGGAACGCCACGTCGGGCGCGCCGATCTGCAGCGGGATCATGTAGTTGGCGAAGGCGAACACGATCGGGGTCGCGAACAGCAGCAACATGATCGTGCCGTGCATCGTGAACATCTGGTTGTACTGCTCGGGGGAGAGGAACTGCAGGCCCGGCCGGCCCAGCTCGCCGCGGATCAGCAGCGCCATCACCCCGCCGATCAGGAAGAACCCGAACGACGTCACGAAGTACATCAGGCCGATCTGCTTCGCGTCGGTGGTCCTCAGCAGCCTGGCCAGCGCGCTGCCGCGGACCTGCCGTCGTACCGGTCCAGGGTAGCCGGGTGAGCTACCGGTCCGGATGACTACCGGCTCAAGCCGCTCCTCCGGCGTCTGAACTGCTCGATCGACCATCGGTCCTCCACTTAGTCGCCTACGAGTCGGCGCGGCCTACCCCGGCTCCGCGGCCTCAAACGCCGACGGGGGTGTCTTTTGTGGACAGAGGAGCGTCCAGGCGGCCGGCTCGGCCGGAAGTAGCTTTCGGGCGGTCTGGTGAAGTCGCGCTCAGCAGGAGGGAAGAGAGTCGCCAGTGTCGGTCACTGAGAGTGAAGGCCGTCTTACCTGCTCTGTCAGTTCTCACCGATAGTGACTCGGGTGGGAAGTATTTTTCGCATAATCTGCACGTTAAGACGGACTCGCATGCGCATACTGCGGATCTTCCCTGGAACCCACCGACCACCAGCGCGCTGTGCATAACGGTACGTAAACAGATTGTTGTTACCCGGCAAGTGGTTCAGAGATGCCCGGCGATACCACCGTCAGCGGTCTTGACGGAACGCCGGCCAGGGACGGAAGGAGAGCGATGTCGGAGCTCATGGCGAATGCGGTGGCCTTCGCCGCAGAGATCAACCGGATCACCTGTGCGGGTGGCCCGCCTAGTCAGCTGGTGAGCCTGTGGGACCCGCTGCGCGAGATCATGCCGTTCTCCGGGGCGTGGCTGGGCGTGCTGGACGGCGGCGGCGGACACTACTTGACCGCTGCCGCGCTCGGCCATGAGGGCGTGACGCGTACCCACATCGAGTCGCGGGGATACTGCTCGGACGTCGAGTCGTCCGGCGTGCTGCGGCGTGGCCAACCGGTGCGGCTGCGGAGCGGCGACCTGCCGTCCGCCTACGCATCCCTGGATCAGCTCTGGTGGCCGGCCGGGGAGCACTACGGTCTCGGAATGCCGCTGACCGCCCCGGACGGACGACCGATCGGGCTGCTCGTTCTCGTCACCGACGAGACCGGCGACCCCGGCGACCCCGACTGCCGGCTGATCGGTGAGATCGCGCCGATGATCACGGCGGCGGTCGATCCGATGACCTCGATCATCGGGCTGGCCGGCCTGGTCGACGACGCCCGCGCCTCGGCAGTGGTCGGCCCGGACCGCGCGGTTCATCCGTTGCCCGGCTCGCCGGCGCATCCGCTGCTGTCCTCCGGTGGTCAGGTGGTCGCCATCGCCTCGGACCGCCTGAAGACCCACAGCAGCCCCACCTCCTTCCTGTGCCCGTACCCGGGGCAGGGGGCTGACGACTGCGTCCGCGTCACAGCGATCGCCTGCCCGCCCGATCCGTACTCGCCGTACGCCGAACTGGTGATCCTGTCGCCGGCGGGCGATCTGCACGGTCTGACCCGGCGTGAGCTCGAAGTGCTGGGGCTGGTGATCGACGGCGCGACCAATCGGCAGATCGCCGCCACGTTGTTCATCACCGAGCGCACCGTGGCGGCCCACCTGGAGCACATCCGGTCCAAGCTCGGCGCGCCGACCCGCACCGCGGCCGCCGTCCGGTCGCTGGACCAAGCTCTGTACTTCCCGTCTCAACTGGCCGGAGCCGACGCTTGACTCTCGCGATGCCGGTGGCTGGCAGTGGTGTACTGGTCGACCTGATTCCACAGCGGCAACGTGTCGCCGAGCATCGCGGCCCGGAGCCAGGCCAGTCCACGGCGGATCAGCCGGGACACATGCATCTGCGAGATCCCCAGCACGGTGCCGATCTGGGTCTGCGTCAGGTTGCCGTAGAACCGCATGATGATCATGCGGCGGACGTCCGGAGGGAGGTGACGCATCAACTCCACGACGGCGACCCGGTCCGCGACGGCCTCCAGCGTTTCGTCCGGCACGCCGACCAGGTCGCCGAGTTCCGTGTGGCCGTCCTGGCCGACCGGCATGCTCAGCGACACCGGATGGCGCGCGGTCTTGCACAATCGGGCGCTTCGTACGTCTTCCTCGCTTACCCCCAGGCGGCAGGCGACCTCCCGGACGGTCGGCGTTCGGGCCAGCGTCTGGGTGAGTTCGGTGGTGGCGCGGTCGACCTCCATGGACAGTTCCTGCAGGCCCCGGTGCACCCGTGCTCTCCACGCGTTGTCCCGGGTGTGCCGCTTCATTTCGCCAGTGATGGTGATGACCGCGAAGGCAGTAAAGGAGCCCCGCTGGGGGTCGTACCGGTCAACCGTCTTGACCAGGCCGAGCCGGGCCACCTGACGAATGTCGTCGGAGTATTCGATTCGTGTTCGATAACGCGACGCCAGCCGGTCCGCGAAGGGAATCAGGGCGCGGATGAAATCGTCCCGCAGAACGTGCCTCTGTGCCGTGTCGCCATGTGCCTGCGCGACGGCGTACGCCAATGCCTCGGTGTCCAGGTCGGTTACTTCTGAAAAGGTGATTTCGCGGTCTTCGCCGTGCACCCCGGTTCCCCTTTGCCGCTCGGCCGAATGATGCGGAACGCTCCTTGTGAGAATCGCCGTTCCTCAGGTCGGCGTCGATCGGCATGATTGCCAATATCGAGGCCGCGACGAGCCGGCGCCCCGGACAGCTCAGCGGCGCAGGTGCGACCGCCGAAGCCGGATCCAGCGGTAGCCGAAGCCGTCCAGCTCGAGATCGCACAGGTCGAGGCCGGGGTATTCGCGATCGCTGAACACCTCGACCGGCGGGCTGTCGCCGGCCGGTCGCACGGGCAGGCTGATCCGGGTCGGACGGTCACTCAAGTTGTGCAGGAACACGATCGAACCACCAGGGGCATCGGCCCGGTGGGCGAAGACGTGTGCCGGCTGGACGTGCAGGACCTGGTGATCGCCGACGCCGATCTCGCCACATTCGTGCCGGGTGTGCAGCATCCGCTCGAACCACATCAGCAACGAGTCCGGGACCCGGCGCTGGTCGGTCACGTTGACCTCCTCGTACGAGTGCGGGCCCTCGCCGATCACCGGGCGGACCAGGTCCTGGGCCGCTGCCGTGCTGAAGCCGGCATTGGCGGTGGCCGACCACTGCATCGGTGTCCGGATCGCGTCGCGTTCCGGCAGCCGCAGGTCCTCGCCCATGCCGATCTCGTCGCCGTAGCGCAGCACCGGGGTGCCGGGCATGGTGAACTGAAGGCTGTAGGCCATCCGCAGCCGGCGCCGGCTGCCGCCGAGCATCGTGGCCAGCCGGCGCCGGATGCCCCGTCCGTACAACTGGTGGCGGCGTTCCGGGCCGAAGGCGGCGAAGACCGTTTCCCGTTCGGACTCCGGCAGGTGCGACAGGTCGACTTCGTCATGGTTACGGAGGAACGTCGCCCACTGCCCGTGGCGGGGCAGCCGAGGCAGCGCAGCCAGCGCCCGGGCCACCGCGGTGGAATCCTGCCGGGCCAGAGACAGCATGAGCGCCTCGTTGAGCCGGAACGCGAAGAGCATCTGCAGCCGGTTCGCGGCGCCGTCCGCGTCGCCGAAGAACTGGACGAGGTCCTCGTTGGGTACGTTGGCCTCGGCCAGGAAGACTACGTCGCCCCGGCGCCACGACACCCGCTCCCGCAGTTCGGTGAGGACCGAGAAGTCGCGGTGCTCCGGGTCTCCGCCGGGCTCAGTACATTCGATCATGAACGGTGCGGCGTCGATCCGGAAACCGCTCACCCCGAGCCGCTCCCAGAACGACACGATCTTGACGAGCTCCTCGCGAACGTCCGGGTTGGCGATGGCGAGGTCGGGCTCGAAGTCGTAGAAGCGGTGGTGGTACCAGGCGCCGGCCTGGTCGCTGTAGGTCCACGTCGTCTTCTGGATGCCGGGGAAGACCATGCCCTCATCACGGTCGGGCGGCTCCTGGTCGGACCAGACGTACCAGTCGCGGTGCGCCGAGCGCGGGTCGGTGCGGGCCGAGGTGAACCAGGGATGCTCGTCGCTGGTGTGGTTGAGCACCAGATCCAGCATGATGCGCAGACCACGCTCGTCCGCGACGTTCATGAGTTCGGCGAAGTCCCCGAGGCTGCCCAGGGCCGGGTCGATGTTGTAGTGATCGCTGACGTCGTACCCGCCGTCGCGCCAGGGACTGGGGTGGAGGGGACTCAACCAGAGCGTCGTCACGCCGAGCCGGCCGAGATAGTCGATCCGGCTGATCAGGCCGCGCAGGTCGCCGACACCGTCGCCGTTGGAGTCTTGGAAAGCCCTTACATCCAGGTTGTATATGACACCGTTGCGGTACCAGCGCTCAGCCACCGTCACCTCTCGGGCTTTTTGAACCGGCCCGATGCCGGCCCGGGCTGCGCTTTCAGGATTTGCGTTTCGGTGGGCCGCGTCTATTGGTAGCTCTGCCAATAGCCGGGGGTGTTGGCAATTCTGCCAATACCGCGCCGGCGGCGCTGCGCGTGTAATAGGGGGGTCCGAAGCGCAAAAACTGTGACAAGGGAGAGTAATGAAGGCGGTGGTTTACGAGGGGCCGCGGCAGGTCAGCGTCAAGGATGTGCCGGATGCGCGGATCGAACGGCCGACCGATGTGCTGGTGCGGATCACATCGGCCAACATCTGCGGTTCCGACTTGCACATGTACGAGGGCCGGACCGACTTCGAGCCCGGCCGCTGGTTCGGGCACGAGAACCTGGGTCAGGTGGTCGAGGCCGGCGCCGGGGTCGACAAGGTTCAGGTGGGGGACTGGGTCGTTCTGCCGTTCAACATTGCGTGCGGGCACTGCAAGAACTGCGAGCGCCAGCTCACGAACTACTGTCTGACCGCGCAGCCGGAGCCGAAGATGGCCGGCGCCGCGTACGGCTTCGCCGACATGGGCCCGTACGGCGGGGGACAGGCCGAGTTGCTGCGCGTGCCCTGGGGTGACTTCAACTGCCTGCGGCTGGGGGAGGACGCCGAGCAGCGGCAGACGGATTACGTGATGCTCGCCGACATCTTCCCGACCGGCTATCACGCCACCGAGATGGCCGGTGTGCAGCCCGGGGACCAGACGGTCATCTACGGCGCCGGTCCGGTCGGCCTGATGGCGGCACTGTCGGCGACCATTCGCGGGGCGAGCAAGGTCATGATCGTCGATCGGCATCCCGACCGGCTGCGCCTGGCCGAGTCGATCGGTGCGATCGCCATCGACGACTCGAAGGTCGATCCGGTGCAGGCCGTCCTGGACGAGACGATGGGGCTGGGCGCCGACAACGGTTGCGAGTGCGTCGGCTACCAGGCCCACGAGCCGGACGGCCAGGAGCGGGCCAACCTGACGATGAACCGGCTCGTCGCCTCCGTGCGGTTCACCGGCAAGATCGGCAATGTCGGCGTCTTCGTGCCGCAGGATCCGGGCGCCGGCGACGAATTGGCCAAGCAGGGCAGGCTGGCCTTCGACTACGGCATGTTCTGGTTCAAGGGCCAGCACATCGGCAGCGGCCAAGCGCCGGTCAAGAAGTACAACCGGCAGCTGCGCGACTTGATCGCCGGGGGCAGGGCCGAACCCTCGTTCATCGTGAGCCACGAGCTGTCGCTGGACCGGGCGCCGGAGGCTTATGAGCATTTCGACAAGCGGGACGACGGCTGGACGAAGGTTGTCCTGCATCCGGCGACGGCAGGGGCGGGTGCCTGAGATGGCCGGAGAACTGAACGGACGCAAGGTTGCCATCCTCGCCGCGGACGGCGTGGAACGGGTCGAACTCGAGCAACCACGGCAGGCGCTGCGGGAAGCCGGAGCCGGCACCGACATTGTCTCCATCCGCGGCGGCGAGATCCAGGCCCGCAACAACGACCTCGAGGACGCCGGCACTTTCCCGGTCGACCAGTTGGTCGGCTCCGTGTCGGTCGACGACTACGACGCCCTGCTTCTTCCGGGCGGGACGGTCAACCCGGACAAGCTGCGGATGGAACCGGCCGCGGTGCAGTTCGTCCGGGACTTCGTCCAGTCCGGCAAACCGGTCGCCTCGATCTGCCACGGCCCGTGGAACTTCGTCGAGGCCGGCGTCGCCCGCGGCCGCCGGTTGACCTCGTGGCCGAGCGTGCGCACCGATTTGCGCAACGCCGGGGCCGAGGTGGTCGACGAACAGGTGGTCACCGACGGCAACATCACGACGAGCCGGTCGCCCGACGACCTGCCGGCGTTCTGCGAGCGCATCGTGCGGGAGTTCGCCCGAACTCCGCAGCCGACCGGGACAGGAGGCCGGGCATGACTTCGTCGATCGGAAATGTGGCGTCCCTGGCCGCCCGTGGCGCCGGCAGCGTGGTGCGTCACGTGCGCGCAGTGGTCAACCCGTCCGCCGCGCATCCGGCCGCCGCCGGACATTCGGCATCCGGGTGGCTCGTCGTGACCGTGTTCGTCGAGCCGTCCGAGCTGGATGCCGCGAAGCTCCCCGCGCCGCTGGCCGAGTTCGGCGACCGGATCGAGGTTCGCATCCAGGCCGCCCCCGGCGGCAAGGGCACCGAACTGGCGGCGCGGCTGCGCGACCGGCCGCGTCCGGGCGGCGCGCTCAGCCGGCTGAGCGGCCAGGACCCGGAGGC
This sequence comes from Paractinoplanes lichenicola, assembly GCF_016785085.1. Lineage (GTDB taxonomy): Bacteria > Actinomycetota > Actinomycetes > Mycobacteriales > Micromonosporaceae > Actinoplanes > Actinoplanes lichenicola. Next base: position 313,222 of record NZ_JAENHO010000013.1, on the reverse strand, counting down.
CGGCCTGCGGTCCGCGTTGCGCCGGGCCAAGCAGCTCATCGAGGTGGGTGAGGTGCTGGCGGTGGACCCGGTGCCGCACGGGGAGCGGACGGCGACCCCCGGTGGCGCGTTTCTGGAGGGCTGGACCAAAGCGGCGCCGAAAGGTGGTGTGCGATGAAGGCGGTGACCTGGCGCGGGGTCAACGAGATCGGCGTCGAGGAGGTGGCCGAACCGACGATCATCAACGATCACGACATCATCCTCGAGGTGGGGCTGAGCGCGGCGTGCGGCTCGGACCTGCACCTGATGGGCGGCTACATCCCCGCCATGCGTGCGGGGGACGTGCTCGGGCACGAGTTCATGGGACGGGTCGCCGAGGTCGGTCGTGGCGTGACGAAGCACCAGGTGGGCGACCGGGTGGTGGTGGTGTCCTTCACCAGCTGCGGGCAGTGCTGGTACTGCCGGCAGGGGCTGTGGTCGCTGTGTGACAACGGCAATCCCAATCCGGGTATCACCGAGGCGCTGTGGGGCCAGTCCATCGGTGGCTGCTACGGCTACTCCCACGCGCTGGGCGGCTGGGCGGGCAGCCATGCCCCGTTCATCCGCGTTCCGTACGCCGATCAAGGGGCTTTCGCGATCCCCGACGGCGTCTCCGACGAGCGAGCTCTGTTCGCGTCCGACGCCGCCCCCACCGGCTGGACCGGGGCGCACCAGGCCGAGGTTCGGCCGGGCGACGTAGTCGCAGTGTGGGGTGCCGGTGGCGTGGGCCAGATGGCGGCTCGCGCGGCGATGCTCATGGGCGCCGAGCGGGTGGTCGTCATCGACCGGTTCGACAATCGGCTTCAGCAGGTTCGCACGCACATTGGGGCGGACACCCTCCATTACGAGAAGGCCGAGGTGCCCGCCGAGCTGCGCGAGATGACAGGTGGACGAGGGCCGGACGTCTGCATCGAGGCGGTGGGCATGGAGGCCCACTCTCCGGGCCCGCAGTATCTCTACGATCAGGTGAAGCAGCAGATGCGGCTGCAGACCGACCGGCCCACGGCGGTCCGCGAGGCGATCTACGCCTGCCGTAAGGGTGGGACGGTCTTCACCCTCGGCGTGTTCGCCGGTCTGGTCGACAAGTTCCCGCTCGGCGCCGTGATGAACAAGGCGCTGACCCTGCGTGGTGCCCAGCAGCACGGGCACCGATACATCCCCGAGATCCTCGAGCGGATGAGCCGCGACGAGATCAGGACAGAGCACCTCGCCACCCACGTGATGCCGCTCAGCGACGGGCCGAAGGGCTACCAGATGTTCAAGAACAAGGAGGACGGGTGCGTCCGAGCCGTGTTCCGGCCGAGCATGTGAGGACGCAGAGGTCGACCATCCTTTCGGGGCGCCGTTTGCTGCTGTGCCTCGGGGGCGGGATCGCCGCGGCGGTATTGACCGCTGTGCTCGGCCTGCCCGAGATCGCAGTGCTCGTCGGCTGGTCGGTCGCGGCCGGCGGTCTGCTGGTCTGGGTGTGGCGGATCAGCTGGCGGCGCGGTGCGGACGGGACCAAACGGCTGGCCGAGGAGGAGGGCCGCACCCGTGTCACGGACGCGGCGGTGCTGGGCGCGGCGGTGGTCAGCCTGGCCACCGTCGTGGAGGCCCTCGTCCGGTCCGGCACCCAGGACGCCGTCGGGGTGGCCATCGTGATTCTCGGTGTCCTCGTGGTGGTGCTGTCGTGGGCATTGGTCAACATGGTCTTCGCTCTGAAGTACGCGCGTCTGTACTACTCAGGCGGGGACGGCGGCATCGACTTCGGCCAGCCGGAACCGCCCGCTTACAGCGATTTCGCCTATGTAGCGTTGACCGTGGGGATGAGCTTCGCGGTATCAGACATTCAGATCGCCGATCCACAGATCCGCAAGGTCGCCCTCGGACATGCTCTGCTGTCCTTTCTGTTCGGAACCGTCATCATCGCCGTGGCGATCAACCTGGTGACGAACTTGGGACAGCAGTCCTGACGGAGAGAGTTGCCCCCTCCGCGCGGACATAGGTGTACGTCTCGGTGGTGTACGACATCCCGGGCGGCGCGCTCGGCAAGGCGGTCGCGAAGCGTTTCGGTGGGGAACCGCACCAGCAGCTCGACAGTCAGCGGCGTAACCGGGCATCGGCCGAAGGGTCCTGCATGTCGCCCCTTCGGGCCAGGTGGTGGAGCTCGTTTCGGAACCGGGTCATCCACTGATCGATCTCAGCTCCGGTCCACCACAGCCGCCGGGGTGAGTATTCCCAGACGATGCGGGTCGTGCCCCCGACGACCGTGCACTCGACGTGGAGCGGCGGTTGCCGCACGCCGGCCCCCGGGCCCCTGACGTCACCTATGGCGGCCGCGCTCAGAGAGAACAGGCCGCTGCGGCTCCGCGTCGGCATCTCGCCTTGGAAGGCGAACGAAAGCGTCGGAGCCGGGGCCTGGCGGATCGTCTGCCGCACGTCCGGGTCGTCGCTCAGATATTTGAGGCCGTCGAACGACAGACCCGCGGACGGGACACCGGCAAGCCGTTCGCCCACCGCGCTCAGCGTCTCGGCGGGGCCCTGGGACCGGCTGTCGGCGAAGGTGAGCGGGAAGGTGCAGTGCAGATCGCCGACCGTCCGCGAGAGATCGAGGCCGTGCACCGCTGTCTGCCTGCCCGAGCCGGAGAGCTCAACCACGAGCCGCTCGCAGCTCCACTGGCGCTGAGCGGTTCGCACCAGCGCCGTGAGCAGGGTGGTGGCGAGCGGTGCCCGGCCTGGGTCCAGCCCGGTCATCCGTACGGTGCGGAGCGCGCGCGTCTCTTCGGGCGGCAGGCTGTCGCGGGCGGTGACCAGCTCGTCCGCCGGCATGCCGGGCTGCGCCAGCGGGTCGTAGGTGGCCGGTGGCGGCACCGCGAGCTGAGCACGCCAGAACTCCAGATCCGTTTTCGCGTCCCGGCGGGCGAAGTCGTTCATCCAGCCGGAGAAAGCCTCGAAGCGCGCCGATGTGCGGGCCAGCCGCGGGGCCTCGCCCTGTTCGTCCAACCGGCAGAGCTGGTCCAAGTCGTCCAGCAGGATGCGCAGCGTGACCCCGTCCATGACGAGGTGGTTGACCGCGAGGAACAGGCGTTGCCTGGAGCCGGTCTCGATCAGCAGGAGACGCATCAGCGGGCCGCGCTCGACGCTGACGCGGTGATGCTGCTCGCGGAGGAGCGGCGCGAGCATGTCGGGCCGTTCCAGCGTGACCGACTCGACGGCGAAACTGCCCTCGATGTCGCCGTAGCGCTGCGCGAATCGGCCTTCGTCCCGGCGGAATCGCAGGCGCAGCGCCTCGTGCCGGGCGACCAACGCGTACGCGGCCCGGCGCAGGCGGTCCGTGGTGAGCCGCCGATGGACGTCGATCATGACCGTACGGGTCCAGCCGTCCCATCGCCCCAGCTCCAGGGCGTGCCGCTGGGCGGCGCTGAACGGGACGTCACCGGTGTCCGGACCCTCGCGCGGCTCGGGCGGAGCCGGCTCGAAGTGCCGTACCAGCGAGATCGCTATCGCCCGCAGAGTCGAGTCGCCGCCGAAGCTCGCCGGTGCGATGCGCGCTCCGGTCCGGTCCTCGACGCGATGGGCCAGATCGATCAACCCGAGCGAGTCGAGGCCGACGTCGACCAGCGGCCGATCCACCGATACGTCGTCCGGGCCGGTCAGGTGCAGCACCTCCGCGACCTCGGTCTGCAGCAGCCGGAGCACGTATTCCGGCTCGGCGGCCGGGCCCGCCCGCGGCAACGTCCTCGACCTCGGCCTGCGCTGGCCCGCGATCGCCGAGGAACGCAGCAAGCCGGCCGACCACTGGTGTTTGGATTGTGCGCGCCGCAGCTTCCCGCTGGTCGTCTTCGGCAGGCTGTCCGGCCTGATCAGCAGGACCTCATGACACTGCACCCCGCAGTGCGAGGTCACCGCGGCCCGGATCGCCGAGGCCGCGCGGTCCAGCGGGATCGGCCCGGAGTTCCGCAGGACCTTCTTGCGCAGTTCGGCCGCCACCACGACCCGCTCGACGCCGTCGACCCGCACCCCGAAGGCGACCGCGTTGCCCGGCCGCAGAGCCGGATCGGCCGCCACGACCGCCGCTTCCAGATCCTGCGGGTGGATGTTGCGGCCGCCGACGATGATCAGATCCTTGAGGCGGCCGCACAGGAACACCTCGCCGTCGTCGCCGATCACCCCGAGATCACCCGTACGCAGGAAACGTCGCCCGTCGTCCGGCCCGTGCCCGGTCGCCAGGCGCGCGGCGAAGACGGCCGCGTTCTCCTCCTCGGTTCGTCCCCAATAGCCGCTCGACACGCTGGGACTGGAGATCCACAGCTCACCGACGGCGTAGGCCGGCCGCGGCCGCCGGGTCACGGGGTCAACGGCGATCACCGAGACACCCCACTCGCTGTCGGGCACGCCGCTGCCCACGAGTGTCACCGCCGGTGCGCCCGGGGCCGGCGCGACGATCACGCCGTCGCGATCCAGCCGGGCCCGATCCCCGTGCAGCAGCGTGGGCTTCCGGCCGGCCCGGCCGCAGACGAACAGCACGGCCTCGGCCATGCCGTAGACGTTGACGAACGACGCCGGGTCGAAGCCCATCCGGCCGAGCGCGGCCCCGACGCGGTCCATCGTGGCGACCAGCATCGGCTCACCGCCCTGCAGGGTGGAGCGGACCGACGAGAGGTCGAACGAGTCGCCGTCGCGCAGACCGCGCAACACGTATTCGTAGCCGAAGTTCGGCCCGGCGATGTGCGTGCCGCGGTAGCGATCGATCGCCTCGAGCCAGAGACGCGGGGTGGTCAGGAAGGTCGTCGAGGAGAAGGCGATGCAGCGCGCCCCGGTGTACATGGCGTTGAGGATTCCGCCGGCCAGCCCCATGTCGTGGAACAACGGCACCCAGCCGACGAGCACCGACCGGCTGTCGACCTGCGTGTTGCGCGCGATCAGCTCGAGATTGTGCGTCAGATTCCGGTGCCGTACGACGACGCCCCGGGGATCCGACGTCGAGCCGGAGGTGTATTGCAGGTACACGACGTCGTCCGGGCCGAACCGGGAGGCCGCTCGGGTCAGCCGGGCCGCGGCCGCTTCGGGATCAGCACGTTTGACCCGATTGGACAGCAGCCAGGCGAGTTTGGGCCAATCCGACGTCTCGCGGCCGCGCCAGCGGCTCGCCACGCCGTCGCGTACCGACGCCATCGTGGCGAGCGCGCGGTACCTCGCATGGGTGAGGGCGACGCGGGCGCCGCTGTCCTCGGCGATGTGCCGGAGCTTGGGCAGCTCTCGCTCGAGATGCCGCGGGTCGGGGCTGGCCACGGGGACCGCGATCGCACCGAGGAGCATGCAGCCGAAGAAGCTCGCGACGAACTCCAGGCCATCGGGCGGGAAGACGAGCAGCACACGGTCGCCGGGCCCAACCCCGGCCGCCTCCAGGAGGTCGGCGGTGCCGGCCGCCCGCCGGACGATCTCCTGGCGGTCGGCGGTGTCGATCTCTTTGCCGTGGCGATCGAGAAACGTGTAGAGGGGCGCCCCGGGAGCGGCGCCGAGCCGGTCGGCCATGATGGTCAGCAGGCTCGCGGACAATCCAGGACTCCGATGGACGGGGGAGTGACTCGTTCGGACATTACCCCGGTCACCATTGAGGGGGCCGGTCCCGCCGTGAGCTGCGATCCCCGGTGCCTTCGTTCCTACCGGCCGGGCTCGCTCGACGCCATCCTCCCTGGGTTCACCAGATCGAGCGGATCAGTGGAACCCCTCCCGGCGGACCGGCGATCGGGCGGCGACTCCTCGGCCGGCGGCCGCTTGAAATGCCTGGTTACCGGCGGGGAACTTCAACGCCGGGGGTCGTCCAGCCGGGCATGCTTGGATTGCTGGCCATGGCCCACCTTCTGCAACGCCGCGCCGGTCACCCCGGATCGCGTATCTTGAGCGTCGCCTCGTACCGCCCGCGGACCGAGGTGGGCAACGAGCAGGTCGCCGCCCTGATCGACTCGAGCGACGAATGGATCCGCCGTCGCTGCGGCATCGAGTCGCGCCGGCGCGCCGCACCCGATGAGGACGTGGTCATGATGGCCGTGGCGGCCGCCGCCAAGGCCCTGGCCGGCGCGGGTGTCGATCCGGCCGATGTCTCGGCCGTGCTGGTGGCGACGATGTCACACCGCGGCCCCGCGACCACCGCGGCTCCTCTGGTGGCCGACGCGCTGGGAGCCACCGACGCGGCCGCGATGGATCTGGGCGCGGCCTGCGCCGGGTTCCCGTACGCCTTGGCGACCGCCGACGCGCTCGTGCGCAGCGGTGCGGCCGGCTACGTGGTCCTGGTCGGGGCCGAGCGCATGACCGACATCATCGACGAGCGCGACCGCGGCACGGCGTTCCTCTTCGGCGACGGCGCGGGCGCGGTGGTCGTCGGTCCCGCGCAGACCTGCGAGATCGGTCCGGTGGTGTGGGGCTCCGACGGCTCCGGGAGCGAGTTGCTGCGGTACGACGAGGCGGGCATCCTCCGCATGGCCGGCCCCGAGGTGTTCCGCTGGGCGACCTCCGTCGTTCCCGACGCGGCCGGCCGGGCGTTGGACGCGGCGGGCCTCGCCGCGGCCGATCTCGCGGCCTTCGTGCCGCACCAGGCCAACCTGCGCATCATCACGTCCACCGCCAAGTCTTTGGGACTCGGCCCGCACGTGCGGGTGGCCACCGATATCACCACCAACGGCAACACCGGCGCGGCCTCCATTCCCCAGGCCATGGCGGCTCTGCCCGACACGACAGGTCCCGCCCTTCTCATCGGCTTCGGCGCCGGCCTCTCGTACGCGGCTCAGGTCGTCACCCTGCCCTGACCCGCACGGCTGTACGTATTTACGTAATCCCGTTACGCTTGGCCGATGGACGAGGATCGGTTGACCGCGCTCGAACGACGCGTGGCCGAGCTCGAAGACAGACTCCGCGAGCCGCAGACCGCCGGCCCGGGTTCCGACCCGGGCGCGTTCTGGGCGCTCGAGGGTCTTCTCGAGCGGGTCGGCGAGCCGGGAGCCGTCCTGATCACCGGCGGGGTGACCCTTCCCGACGGGCGGGTGGCGCGATGGCAGGAGGGCGCGGGCACGGCGGAGCTGCTCGAGACCGACTGGTCGCAGCAGGTCGCCGCGCTCGCTGCCCTCGGTCACCCGGCCCGCCTCCGGCTGCTCGTACGGCTGCTGACCGAGGCCGGCACGGCCCACGACCTGATGGCCGTCGAGGGCATCGGGACCAGCGGGCAGGTCTATCACCACCTGCGCCAACTGGTCGCCGCGGGCTGGCTGCACACGGTCGGCGGCGGGCGCTACGAGGTTCCCGTGGCCCGGGTCGTGCCGCTGCTCACCACGCTGCTGGGGGTGCGCCGGTGAAACGGGCCATCGCCTCCGCGCAGACCTGGTGGGTGCGGCTGTTCGTGCTGGCCGTCATCGCCTCGACCGTCGCGCCGGTTCCTCACCTGCTCGAGCTGGGACTGATCGCCGTGCTGTTCGCGCTGTCGCTGGTGCGGCCGCCCCGATCCGACCGGCCGGCAACTGACCTGGCGGCACCCGTACGGGGTCGCTGGGTCGTCATCAACAGCCCCGGGACGGCCGTGCCCAGCCACGGCGTCAAGGCCTACGGCCAGATGTACGCGGTGGACATCCTGCAGCCGTCGCTCGACGCCGCACCTTCGATCGGCTGGTCCTTGCGCACCCGCCGCCCGGCGACGTATCCGTGTTTCGGCGAGCCCGTACGGGCCATGGCCGGCGGCACGGTCGTCCGGGCGACGGACTGGCAGCGCGACCACCGCAGCCGGGACACCTGGCCGGCCCTGATCGCGATGATGACGGTCGAGGCCTTCGCTCGCGAGCTGGGCGGCGCGTCCTTCATCCTCGGCAACCACGTGATCGTCGAGCACGATGACGGCACCTTCGCGGCCTACGCGCACCTGCGCCGGGGGTCGGCCGCGGTGCGCCCCGGTGACCGGGTGACTGCCGGCGAGCAACTGGCCGAGGTCGGCAACACCGGCAACACCTCCGAGCCGCATCTACACGTCCAGCTCATGGATCGGGCTCGCGTGACGGCCGCCGCCGGCCTGCCGATGCGGTGGCCGCACGTGGCCGGCGGCGAGGAGAAGGACCCGCGCTGGGTCACCGGTGAGCCGAAAGCCACCGCGCTGCCCGGCTTCCCGCAGAACGGGCAGCTCGTGCAGGCCTGATGCGGCCGGAGCGCGATCGGATCAGTACTTGGTGTATCTGGCCCAGTCGTAGGTGGCGGTCAGTTTGGTGCCGGGATAGGTGAAGGGCTGCAGCCAGCTGTCGACGCCGATGCCGGGCCACAGGTTCATCATGATGCGCTGCGGGCGGGTGGGCAGTGGCCCGCGCGAGCCGTTCTCCTGGTGGACGAGTCGCCCGTCGACGAACCAGTTGATGGTGCCTCCGTTCCACCATTCGAAGGCGTAGTTGTGGTAGCCCGCGGCGGCGTCGAAGCCCAGGTTGATGACTGTCTCGTGCCCGCCGACGCCGTTGGTGAAGTAGTTGACCTGCATCTGGGTGGTGTTCTTGCCGAGGATCTCCACGTCGATCTCGTCCCAGGGCTGGCCGTCGCTGGGTCCGGTGTAGGTGAAGAACGAGGTCACGGTGCCCGGGTTCTTGACGGCTTTCATGCGCGCCTCGAAGCGGCCGTACGAGTACAGATCGTTGGTGCGGTATTCGCCGGAGGCGTACGGCTTGCCGGAGCAGCCGCTCGGGCATGGTGTGGTGTCCAGGTTGAGGCCCATGACGCCGCCGTTGAACCAGGTGTGGTCGGCCCGCCAGCCGGCGTTGAACATGCTGCCGTTGCTGTAGCCGTCGGCCTTGTGCCAACGGCTGGTGTTGAAGGCGTCGAAGTTGTCGACGAAGCTCGGGCCGATGGCTGCCTCGGCCGGCGCCGCGCCGGGTCCGGTCAGGGCGGCGGTGATGCCGAGGGCGGCGGCCGCGATCGCGTGGGGCAGGCGAGATCGAGTGATGCTCACTGAGGTCTCCAGTTCCGTACGGGGGATGGCGTACTGGAAGCGCTACCAGTTTGAGTTTGTAACTTCGCCGTAACGCTTGTCAAGGACGCGGCCGTACCCACGGCCCACTCTTTACATAGATGAACACAAGTCTTACCTTTCACCGGAAGCGCTTCCAATTGGGCGGAGAGGCGTGCATGGACGGAGGCAGAAATGCGGAGGCGATCACTCCTGACCGCGGCGGCGGCCGCGGGAGCATTAGTGGTGTCGGATGCGGCCGGGGCGTCGGCCGCACCGATGGCGACCCGATATCTGGGGGTCTTTCAGGAGAAGGACCCGACGGCGACCGCCGCCGACGTCAAACGCCAGTACGGTGTCACTCCCGCCAGCGTGATGTGGTTCGACAGCTGGGCCAGCGGGCGGGCCTTCCCGGTGACCGAAGCCCAGCAGCTCTGGCGGCGCGGCATCATGCCGCACTACACCTGGGAGCCCTGGAACACCGCTGTCGGCCTGAACGACCCCGCGCAGATCCATTTGACCGACATCGTCGACGGCGCCTGGGACGGTTACATCGCAGCGCGGGCCCGGGAGTTCGCCGCCGTGCGACTGCCCGTTCTGGTTCGCTGGGGTCACGAGTTCAACGGCAACTGGTACCCGTGGGGCATCGCGAACAACAACGCCGACCCCTCGTTGTACGTACGGGCTTATCGGCATGTCCATGACCTGGCCGTGGCGGCCGGCGCCCGCAACGTGCAGTGGGTGTGGGCGTTCAACAACGGCTCCTCACCGGACGAGGCCTACAACGACCCGGCCGGCGCCTATCCCGGCGACGCCTTCGTCGACTGGGTCGGCATCGACGGCTACAACTGGGGGTTCGGCCCCTCATGGGATCCGGCCGGTGACCATTGGACGAGCTTCGACGCGACGTTCGCCACCGCGTACGCCAAAGCCCGGGCCATTGCCCCGAATCGGCCGGTGATGCTCGGCGAGTTCGCGTCGACCGAGGACGGCGGCGACAAGGCGCGCTGGCTCACGGACATGGACACAGCGCTGCGCTCGGGCGCCTATCCCGACCTCAAGCTCCTCACCTACTTCGACGTGATCAAGGAAGAGGCCTGGTCGCCGAGCTCGTCACCGGCCGCGCTGGCCGCGTTCACCGCCTGGGTGCGGCGGCGGTACATGAAGGGGCAGGGCCACGAACTGGCCCGCGTCGCCGCGCGGTACGCCCGTTAGGCCGAATCCCGGACCACCATTTTGGTCGACAGGACGAAAGGCTCCGGCTGAGCGCCGTCCAGCAGATCGATCAGCATGCGGGCTGCTTCGCGCCCCAGCGCCTGCACCGGCTGGTGAACGGTGGTGAGTTTCGGGTCGGTGTGCACAGCGACCAGCAGGTCGTCGAAGCCGACCACGGCCACATCGCCCGGCACCGTGCGGCCGGCCTCACGCAACACCCGCAAGGCCCCGGCTGCCATATTGTCGTTGGCGGCGACCACACCGTCGAGATCGGGGTGCGTGCTCAGCAGCGTCCGCATCGCGGCGGCACCGCTCTCCTCCAGGAAGTCGCCGGGCTCGGTGGCGTACGGGCCGAGCCCGGCCAGCATCAACGCCTCGGCGTAACCACGAAGACGTTCCCGGGCCACGGCGGTGTCGTCCGGTCCGGTGATCATGGCGATGCGTCGCCGACCGGACCGCAGGAGATGCTCGGTCGCCGCACGGGACCCGCCGGCATTGTCGACGTCGACGTAATACGGTGGCGTCCCGTGCATCGGCAGCCCGACGAAGACCGTCGGCAGCCCGGACTTCGCGGCGATGTCGATCAGCGGATCCTCGCCGCGCATCGCTACCAGCATCACCCCGTCCGCGCCCCGGGTCCGCAGGAAGGCCTCGAGGCGCTGCCGGCCGTGAACGGGAGTGGCCAGGCTCAGCATGAGATTGAGGTCGGTCTTCTCCAGCGCCGCGGACACCCCGGCGATGATCTGGGCGAAGAACGGGTCCGTGAACACCTCCGGCCCGTCGCCGGAGACCACCAGCACCACCACATCCGTCTGCCGGGTGACCAGAGCCCGGGCGGCCCGGTTGGGCGTGTACCGGAGCTCGCGGATCGCCTTCTCGACCGCGTCGCGCTTGGCCCGGCTGACGTGCGGCCCGTTGTTGATGACCCGGGAGACGACGGTGCGCGACACCCCGGCGCGCTCGGCGACCTCATCCAGGGTCGGCGGTCGGGACGGGCCCGGTGACGGCATGCGTCCCCCTCCGATCGAGCCGATCACGTTGTCGCCGGCCTGGCGCGGCCCTCGCTCACTGCGGTCCGTGACCTCACATCGTACGCGGCCAGGGATGGCACAAGGCCTGCGTCCCGCGAGCGTATTAAGATCATTCAATGGGATATTCGCAGCAAACCGCGTTGAACGTCCACGTCACCCGGCGCCGGATCTTTGCGACGCTCATCGATGGCGTGGTCCTGAGCGTGGTGCTCAACATCCTGGGGCTTGTCTTCGACGTCAAGGTGCCGTCGGGCACCCTGGACCTGACCACACTGTCGTTCGGGGGCAGCTTATTGACCGCCGTGGTGGTGCTCGCCTACTACATCGTGCTGGAGGGCTGGTTCGGACGGACGGCCGGCAAGGTGGTGACGGGCATCCGGGTGGTCGACGAGAACGGCAACCGGCCCGGGTTCGTATCGGCGCTGGTCCGTACGCTGCTGCGGCTCGTCGACGGGATCGCCGTCTACCTCGTGGCGTTCGTCGTTGTGGTCAACTCTTCGCGCCGCCGCCGACTGGGGGACATGGCGGCCAAGACTCTGGTCGTACGGGCCTAGGTGGCGCGGAACCGGCCTGGCGCGACCCCGTAGGCGCGTCGGAATGCGGCCGAGAAGGCGTACTCCGTCGAGTAGCCGACCTGCCGCGCGATGGCCGCCAGTGGCGCCGGGCTCGCCCGCAGCAGCTGGGCGCCGAGGCTCATCCGCCGATCGACCAGGTACGCCATCGGGGGAGTGCCGGTCACGGCGGTGAAGCGCCGGTGGAACGTGGTGCGTGACATGCCCGCGACCGAGCTCAGCCGGCCCACCGTCCAAGGCTGCTCGGGCCGCTCGTGGATCGCGTGCAGCGCGCCGGCGATCCCCGGGTCGATGACCTCCGGCCGGTCCGGCACCTGGCGCAGCATCCGCACGACCATCAGGTCGATCAGGGCCGCCCGGGCCGCGTCGGTGCCCGGCTCGGGCCGGTCGAAGTCGGCGTGCAACATGTCGATCAGCGCCCGCAGCTCCGGCTGCTCGGCGTAGTCCGGCGTGATCAGCACGAGCTCCGGCAACTGCCGCAGCAGGGCGGGCACCCGGCCGTCCCGCATCCGGTAGGCGCCGCACAAGAACTCGAAGTCGGCCTCCCCGGACGGCGCGGGTTCCTCCACCGTGAAGACAGGCAACTCGTCGAGGGCGCACGGCGCGTGGGACAGCCCGTGCATCACACCGGCCGCGGTGAAGATGACGTCCCCCGCGCGTACGGGCAAGGGGTTGATCTGCTCCTGGATCAACCATCCCTCACCGCGCAGCATCACGTGGAAGCCGAGCACGGCCATCGGCGGGAAGCGGAGCCCCCACGCGCCCGACTCCGTGATCCGGCGCCCGTTCACGCGCAAGGCCCGGACGCTGCCGAGCGCCGCAGAGATCATGTCCACGACCGCGATGGTACGTCCGCGTATCGGCTCGGGCCGCGCGCGCATGGTCGCGCGGAGCCGGAGCTGGTTCGGTTGACGGCGTGACATCACCACTCGTCGAGATCCTGTCCGCGCAGGCCGCGGAGACCGAGAAGCAGGGCCGTCCCACCGCGAAAAGCCTGCAGGCTGCCCGGGAGGCCGGCGCCTTCGCCCTGCACGACCGCACCGCCACCGAGGCCGTCCAGCTGCTCACCGAGCTGGCCCGGGGCTGCCCGTCCACCAGCTGGATCGCCGGCACCTCGCTCACCGGCAAGATCTTCAGCCGCCGGGCGATCGGCGACGTGATCGGCATGGACGCGCTGCTCGCCGGGTCGGGCACGCCGGGTGGTCGCGGGGAAGAAGCCTTCGGCGGCGTACGCGTCACCGGCCGCTGGGCGAACGTCTCCGGCTGCGAGGACGCGGAGTGGGCCGGCCTGGCCGTCCTGATCGACGGGACGCTGTCCTGGGCCCTCATCCCCACACGCGACCTGCGCGTCGAACACACCTGGTCGGCCGCCGGCATGCGCGGCACCGGCAGCCACACCCTCGTCGCCGAGGACGTCCTCGTGCCGGTCGGGCGCGTGGCGCCGCTCGACTTCACCCGACTGGCCGGCGACATGGTGCTTTTCGGCCTGACCGCGCTCGCCCCGGTCGTCGGGGCCACGCTGGGTGCCTTGGATCTGATCACCGCGATGTTCGCGTCCGATCGCAAGCCCTACATGAGCGCGTACGCCTCCATGGGCGAGTCCCCGGCCGCGCGCACCTGGCGGGCCGAGGCCACCTCCCTCGCCCGGCAGGCCGAGCGCACGATGCTCGCCCTCGCGGCGGCGGGCCCGGGCGACCACGGCCTCGACATGTCCGGGGCGGCCCGCGACTGCCGCGTGGCCATGGACCTGATGCTCGACCTGCACGGCGCCAGCGGTTTCGCGGAGTCCAACCCGCTGCAGCGCTACTGGCGGGATGTCGCCGTGGCGAGCCGCCACCCGCACATCAACGCTTTCCTGGCGGCCAACCGCCTGTAAGGCCGCAGGCTCGGTTGCCGCGTCTCTGTCCTCAGTGCACGGCCATGCCTAGGATGCGGTCACGGACCGGCCGCATCCCGCCCGGGTGTACAACTTCCTCCTCGGCGGTGACGTCTATTTCGAGGCCGACCGGACAGCTGCCGAGCAGGGGATGAAGTCCCATCCGGCCAGCCGTGTGCCGCCCCGGGAGAATCGGGCGTTTCTTCGCCGAGCCGTCCGGTATCTCGCCGCTGAGCAGGGCGTCGACCAGTTCCTCGACATCGGGACCGGCATTCCGAGTGCGCCCGACGTCCACCACGTCGCGCAGTCCGTGCATCCGGCGGCGCGGGTGGTCTACGGCCCGCATCGTCAGCGCGGGCCGGACGCCGCGGTGATGGCCTGGGGCACGGTGTCGTAGACCCGGAAAGCCGTCTGCAGGCGGCGGGCCGTCAGGACGCCCCGGGTGAAGTGGCTGGAAGCGACCAGCAACAGGTCACCGCCGTGGCGGCGAGTGGCGTCGCGGGCGCCGGTGAGCACGGCCAGACCGAGCGAGTCGATCGTACCGGCCGAGATGAGGTCGACGATGACCACGGGACGCAGGGCCACCGCGTTGTCGAGAGCCTCGCGCAGCTCGCCGATCACGTCGAGGTCGATGTCACCGGTCACCCGGACCAGTGCCGCCTCCGGAGTCACCGCCGTCGAGAATCCGGCGCCGTGAACGCTCGGAACAATAGTCACGTCGTCACCTCCGCTACGTCGTCCGGCGCTGCCGCCGTACGCAATCAGTCTGTCCCGCAATTACGACGGTTGCATGACAGAACGTCAGGAGCCGCGAGGAGAAGAGTCACAGCGTCTCCTGCTGCGGCGGCTCTGTCTCGGCCGGCCGCCGCCGTTCCGGTTCGATGTCCATGCGGGCGGTCAGCCCGTCTCGGAGCTGAAAGAGATGGACGAAGCGCGCCGTCGACACGGCCGACCCCTCCGGCGTACGGACGGTCTGGTTGACCTGCACCGCGATGCGTCCGGCGCCCAGCTCGACCGGCTCGCCCGGCTCGTCGTGGGTGTGGACCCGGGTCCATTGCTCGAGCCAGTACCCGCGGAGCGCATCCTTGCCGTGCAGCCGGGAGGTGCCGTCCGGCCAATCGACGTCATCGGTCAGCAGGGCGAGCAGACCGTCGGCATCGCGGCGGTTGTAGGCCGCGTACATGCGCTGTACCAGCTCCGACGCCGTGGTCATGACAGGCCGGTCAGGATGTCGGCGACGGCTTGCGGTTGTGACAGGAACGGGTGGTGGCCCGTCGGAAGTTCGACGACTTCGTCGGCGCGACGGGAGAACCGGCGCTGCGCCGCAGCCGGAGTGCCACGGTCATCGGTGCATACGACGTACGTGGTCGGCAGGTCGTGCCACGCCACCTGCCGCACCTGCTGCTGGGTGACCGTGATCGTCTGCCGGGTGAGGCGGGCCGCACCCTCGCGTACGATCTCCGGCGGGCAGTCCTGGACGAACGTCTCGGTGAACAGGTTCGGCACCGCGCCGAACGTGCCCCGCTCGAGGTCGAAGTCGAGGAACGGCGGCGGTTGTGGAGCGCCGAAGGTCGACAGCGACTCTCCCGGCTCGGGCAGATAGCTCGACACGAACACCATGTGCCGCACCGACACGACGCCCACCGCTGCCTCGGACGCGACGATCCCGCCATAGCTGTGTCCGACGACCACGGTCGGCTCGTCGCTCTCGGCCAGGATCGTCCGCACCGCCGCCACGTCCTCCGGCAGGCCGGGACCGTCCGCTCCGGCGGGCCGGCCGGCCTCCCCGCAGCTCGGCAACGCCGGGGCGACGCTGCTGATACCCCGCTTCCGCAAAGCGTCGGACGTCAGGTGCCACCACCAATCGCCGTCCCGGACACACGCGCCATGCACGAACACCACTCGCATCTCTGCCCCTTTCTCGGCTGATTCCCACGTTAGACGTACCGGGAGTTACGTGAAAAAGTGTGAGGGTGGGCCGTCACAAGCAACCCGAGATCCGCGACCGCATCCTCAATGCCTGTGTCGATCACGCGCTCGCCCACGGGCTTCCCGACCGGCTCGAGCCTTTCGTGAAGGCGTCCGGATCGTCGACCCGCATGCTGATCTATCACTTCGGGACGAGGGACGCGCTGCTGTACGAGACCCTGCGGCGGGCGCGGCAGCGTCAGCGGCTGTTCTACGGCAGTTTGTTGTCCGCGCGGCAGGACGAGCCTTACCTGGTGACGCTGCGGCGCGCATGGCAGGCCATGACCGGCCCCGAGGGCCGTCCCTATCTCAGCATGTTCGGCAGACTTCGCGAGGACACCGAGCAGCAGTTGTGGCCCACCTTCAAACGCGAGGCCACCACCGACTGGCTCCAGCCCCTCGAGGACGGCATGCGTACCGTGGGCCGCCCCGAGCTCGCCACCTTGGTGCTGGCGGCCATCCGCGGCCTGATCATGGATATCGAGGCCACCGGTGACACGCCACGTGCCGACCGTGCCTTCGACGACTTCCTGGCAGCGCTCGCTCTTATGACGGCCACCGGCAGAACCGCCACCGGCGCATCGTGAAACGCCGGCCTCGGCCAACCATCAGTGCGCGTCGGGATTCTGCCGCCCTACGTGCTGCACCTCATCGATGGTGCGCCACAGGATCCTCGGGGCGGAGGCACCCTGCACGGCGGTGACTGTCTTGACCCGGCCGTGGCGGTAGCTGACGGTGACTCGGTAGGAGTAACGGTCGCAGCAGGAATTCCGCGGCCGGTACGAGGCACGTAACGACTTGAACTCGGTGCTGCCGGCGACGCGCAGCGGACCTCGGCCGTCAGCCGTCGAACGGTCGACCACGAAAGTGTCGCGCTTCCCGGCGAAGCCGCCGGTCCGTTCCAGCACGATTGCTTCGGCCGGCGCCGAAGCCGATGCGGCCGACACGGGTACCGCCGGCGTGAACACGGCTGCCGCACAGGCCACCGTCAGGGCAAAAACGCCGCTCGGCTTGATGGGTGCCATCGCTGTTCTCCTCGACTGCTGACTCCGCCCTCAGGGCCTCTTCAGCAACAACAGCCCAACCGGATCTTGAGATACGCGTCGGGAGCAGTGGCCGTGCGGCTGCCGCCGGCTGTGCATGCCGGCGACACAAGAAGGGGCCTCAGGTTCCCGGCACGGCGTCGGCTCCGGACAGCACAGCCAGGCGCAGTTTTGTCTCGTCGTCGCTGTCGGGTTCGGCGCTCATGATGACGATCTTCAGGTCCGCGTCGCCGTCGGTGAGCACGTCGCAGTCGACCGCGACCGGGCCGGCCAGCGGGTGGTCGATGATCTTCTGATCGGTGCGGTGGGCGCCGACCACGCCGTCCACCCACAGCCTTGCGAACGTCTCGCTCCCCGTCGTGAGCTCGTCGATCAGCGCGGTCAGGCGGCGGCTGCCCGGAAAGCGGCCGGTGGCCCGGCGCAGGTCAGCGACAAGGGCGGCCTGTGGCGCTCCGGCCACCAGTGACGTGACTCCGTAGGCGCTGAGCTGGGCCGGGCCGGGGAGGAAGGTGTCGCGGGCGAAATTGCGCAGGTGGGGTGGCACGCGCGACGGATCGCCGCACAGTGCGGCCCAGCCGCGGTTCCACCAGATGAGCTGCCAGTCGGCCGCGAACACCGCGACCGCCGCGTGATCGAGGCGCCGGACCACCCGCTGGACGCTCGGGGGGATGTGGTCGGTGATCTCGGCGGCGCCGGGAGCGTTGAGCCCGGCGAGCCGATAGAGGTGGTCGCGCTCGGCGGCGGACAGCTGCAACGCCCGGGCCAGCGCCGCCGCGACCTGCTCGGACGGGGTGGTGAAACGGCCCTGCTCCAGCCGGACCAGGTAGTCCACCGAGATCCCGCTGAGCTCGGCGAGTTCCTCACGACGCAGGCCCTTGGTCCGGCGGTTGCGGCTGACCGGAAGCCCCACCACGGCCGGGGACATCCGGTCGCGCCAGGCGCGGAGGGTGGCGCCGAACTCGTTCATGCCGTCGATTCTGCCGCGGCCGGGGCGCAGGTGGGTGGTAGTGCCTTTCCCTGGATGGCGCGGTGACCGCGGGGCACGGTAGACCGCATGACGACAACATTCATCACCGGGGCCAACCGGAGCCTCGGCTACGAGACGGCCCGCCGGTTGGTCGCGGCGGGTCACACAGTGCTGCTGGGCGCCCGCGACGAACGGGCCGGCAAACTGGCGGCCGACGAGCTCGGCGCGCGTTTCGTCCGTATCGACGTCACCGACGACGCCTCGGTGGCCGCCGCGGCCGCCGACGTCCAGGCCCACGAGGGGACCGTCGACGTTCTGATCAACAATGCCGGCATCCACGGGCCGGCCGGCGAACCGGGCACACTGACCGGCGGCGAGGTTCTCGGCGTCATGGACGTCAACGTCGCGGGTGTGGTCCGCACGACGACCGCGTTCCTGCCGCTGCTGCGGCGCTCGCCCGACCCCGTGATCATCAACGTGAGCAGCGGGATGGGCTCTCTGGAGGCCACCCACGACCCGTCCCGTCCCGAGTCGGCCTATCTGGCGCCGGTCTACACCGCGTCCAAGGCGGCCCTGACCATGCTGACCACCCAGTACGCGAAGGCTTTCCCCGGCATCCGGGTCAACGCGGCCGATCCCGGCTACACCGCGACCGACTTCAACGGCCATTCCGGCCCGCAGACGGTGACCGAGGGCACCGACGCGATCGTGGCTCTGGCCACCGAGGGCCCGGGCCACCGGTCCGGCCGTCTCGTCGACCGCCACACCGAGATCACCTGGTCATGAGGCCCGTCCAGGGTCCACCGACCGACTGACAAGCCGACGGCCTGTTCAGCACTTGAAGGTAGCCGTCAGCGCGACGTCCGGTGTCGGCTGAATCCGGTTTGTTCTCTCGTACGGCGCCATGAAACAGGACGAGAGGACCATGATGAACAAGCTCACCCGCGCCCTGACCCTGGGAGGGTTCGGCGTTCTCACCGCTTTGACCGTTGGCATGGGTCCGGCTCAGGCCGCCCAGGCCGCCCCGGCCGCCCCGGCCGGGCCGGTCGGTCCGGCGACTGCCGACAGCAAGGTCACGGCCGGCCACACCATGTGGCGGGGTGAAAGCCAGATCGTCGGCTTCTACCGTTCGCTGCGGGCCTGCCAGTTGGCCGGCATGTACGGCGAGCGGAGCGGTGCCTGGGACGACTTCGACTGCAACGCCGTTCGTGTCGGTCCCCGGCGGGGTGCCTGGGCGCTCGAGGTTGCTGACTACGACAACTGGGGCTCGTTCGGCTTCGGCCGGCCGTTCCAGGTCGTCCGCGGCTTCCCGGCCCAGTTCCGTCCCGTCTGGGCGGGCCAGTTCCGCCAGGTTCGTCCGGGCCAGTTCCGGCACTTCCGCCCGGGTTCGCACCGGTCCGACTGGATGCGGGACCGGGACCGCCGCCACGGTGGCTGGGACCGCAACGACGGCCGCGGTGGCCGGGACCACGACGGCCGTGGTGGCTGGAACCACAACGACGGCCGTGACGGCCGGGACGACAACCCGCGTGGGAACCACGGCAACATCCCGGGTGGCAACCAGGGCAACATCCCGGGTGGCAACCAGGGCAACATCCCGGGTGGCAACCAGGGCAACAACCCGCGCGGGCACTGACGCCGCGAGCACGATATCGGGCGGCGCCGTCAAGCGGGTCGTTCGGAGCAGCATCAGACGCATCTGAGTAACGCCTTGGGATGCATTTATCGCGCAATCCTCCATGCCGATGGGTGACTTACACATCCTTGGCCGCCGGGCGAGCATCTCGCCTGGCGGCCGCGGCGTTTCGCGACCGGATGCGAGCCGGGGCGTGGGTCACGTGACAGACGACCTTCCGCCACCGGCAACCTAGGCACCAGGGGTCCTCCTGCAGGAGGAGGGAACAGCTGTCTGTTCCGCCCGGGGGACGGCCGGCAAAGGTGCTGCGCTCCGACGACTGCGCGCTCCGCCGCCGACAGAATTTTCCCTCGTACGGCTCGGAACGCCCGGGCCGCGGGGAGGATCACATGTTCACCGCACTCGGCAGGCTCGTCGTCCGGCGGACCAAAATAACCCTCTTGGTGTCGCTCGCCGTGGTCCTGCTGACCGCAATCCTCGGCAGCGGCGCCTTCACGGCCTTGAAGAACGGTGGCTTCGACGACCCGTCGTCGGACTCGGCCCGGGCCCGGGTGATCCTCGAGGAGGAACTGGGCGCGGGATCACCCAATCTGCTGCTCGTCGTCACGGCGCAAGGAGGTGACATCGACGCGCCGGAGGCGGCCGCCGCGGGCCGGGCGCTGTCGGACGCGCTGACCGCGACGGCGGGCATCGACGAGGTGACCTCGTACTGGTTGCTCGGCTCGCCGCCGCCGCTGCGGTCCGAGAGCGGCGGGTCGGCCCTGGTGATGGCGCGGGCCGGCGGCTCGGAGGCGGAGGTCGAGGCCACCGTCGCCCGGGTGCAGGACAGCCTGGAAGGGGACCGGGGCGCGGTCACCGTGCAGGTCGGCGGGTCCGCGGCGGTCGACGCGGCACTCGGGCACGGTCTCGAGGAGGACTTGTTGCGGGCCGAGCTGATCGCGATCCCGCTGACTCTGCTGCTGCTCCTGATCGTGTTCCGCGGGGTTGTGGCGGCGCTGCTCCCGCTGCTCGTCGGTGGGGCCGCGGTCTTCGGCGCTTTCTTCGTGCTGTGGGCGTTCGCGCAGTTCACCGACGTCTCGGTGTTCTCCGTCAACCTGGTCACCGCACTCGGCATCGGCCTGGCGATCGACTACTCGTTGCTGATCGTCTCCCGGTTCCGCGAGGAGCTCGCCGCCGGTCACGAACCCAGGCTGGCCACCATCCGGACGGTGGAGTCGGCCGGGCGTACGGTGGTCTTCTCCGGGGTGACCGTGGCCGTGGCGCTGCTGTCGCTGATCGCCTTCCCGATGTTCTTCCTGCGCTCGTTCGCCTATGCCGGCGTCGGCGTGGTGCTGGTGGCGATCCTCGCCTCCGTGATCATCCTGCCGGCGGTCCTGGCGCTGCTGGGGCACCGGGTCAATGCGTGGCGCCTGCCCGGTATGCGCCGTGACGCCCAGGGCGGCTCGCGCCGCTGGGCTGCCCTCGCCGAGGGTGTGCTGCGCCGGCCGGGTCTGGTCACCGGCGCGGCAGTCGCGATCCTGTTGCTGCTCTCGGCGCCCGTGCTGGGCACCAAGTTCGGCAACCCCGACGCCCGGGTCCTGCCCGCCGACGTCGCGGCGCGCCAGGCCACCGAGGCGGCGCAGCGCGACTTCGGCTACGAGGCCCTGCCCGTGGTCGTCGAGGGGGCCCAGAGCCGCACCGACATCGAGGCGTACGCCGCGGCAGCCTCACGGGTCGGTGACGTCACCCAGGTCAGCACCCGCTACGGCAGCTGGACCGCGGGGCAGCGAACGGCCGGCCCCGCCCCCGACGCCGCCCGGTACGCCGCCGGCACCGGTGAATGGCTCGAGGTGTTCCCGGCGGTTCAGCCCATCTCCGGCGAGGCCGAGAACGTCGTCCGCGGCCTGCGGGCCATCGAGGCGCCGTTCGCCCCCCTGGTCGGGGGCAGCACCGCGGAACTCGTGGACACCAAGGCGGGCATCGCGGCGGTCGCGCCGTGGGCCGCGCTGTGGATCGCCGTGGCCACCTTCGCCCTGCTGTTCCTGATGTTCGGCAGTCTCCTGGTCCCGCTCAAGGCGATCCTGCTCAACACGCTCAACCTGACTGCCATGCTCGGCGTGATGGTGTGGATCTTCCAGGACGGCAACCTGGCCGGGGTGCTCGACTTCACCTCGACCGGGCTCACCGACGTCTCGATGCCGCTGCTGATGTTCGCGGTCGCGTTCGGCCTCTCGATGGACTACGAGGTATTCCTGCTGGCGCGGATGAAGGAGGAGTACGACCGGACGGGCGACAACCGCGCCGCAATCGTCGCCGGCATCGCCCGTACCGGTCCGATCGTCACCGCCGCCGCCCTGGTCCTGTCGATCACGTTCTTCGCGTTCGCCACCGCCGGGGTCACGTTCATGAAGATGTTCGGTCTCGGGCTCGGCCTCGCGGTGCTGATCGACGCGTTCCTCGTCCGGGCCACGCTGGTGCCGGCGCTGATGAAGATGGCCGGCCGGGCCAACTGGTGGGCGCCGGCCTGGGCCCGCAAGCTGCACGAGAAGGCCGGGCTCGACGAGACCGGTGGCGCCCTCTCCACCACGGCCGAACGTGAGGCCCGTGAGCCGCAACGGGTGGGCTGACCGCACGTGACGCAGTCCGGCGCCGAAGGGACCCTTGGTGAAGCTGTCCTATATTGCTCGAATGCCCTCACCCCTGCGCAGCCGCGACCAGTTCGCCGCGGCGGCTGCCTTGCTCGGCCTCGGCGCCGGAGTGCTCACGTTCGCCTACACCGAGTCGTGGGGCTGGATCCCGGCGTTGATCCTTTTCCCGGCGCTGGTCGTCCGGGCCTGCTGGCCTGCCATGCCCGGCTGGCTGCTGCTGGCCTGGGTCGCCGTGCCGACTGTGGTCGGTGAGGCGTTCCAGGTCACTCAGACCAGCTATCTCATCGTGACCGCCGCGCTGGCGGTCGTCGCCGCGGGCCGCCGCAGCCGGCTCGACGCCACGGCGATCGGCTTGACCCTGGCGGCGCCGTTCTTCCCGCTGCTGTTCGAGGCGAGCGACTGGCACCGGCGGATCGGTGCCTGGCTCTGGTTCGGCGGGCTGCTCGTCGGCCTGGCCTTCGGCCACGTCGTACGGCAGCAATGGCGGCTGATCGCCGAGCTCGATCGCACCCGGACCCGGCTCGCCGAGGCGGCAGTGGCCGAGGACCGCCAGCGGATGGCCCGCGACCTGCACGACCTGGTGGGCCACAGCTTCAGCGTGGTCCTGCTGCACCTCTCGGGAGCCCGCATGATCCTGGATTCCGCACCCGAGACCGCGGCCGAGGCCTTGCGCGACGCCGAGGCGGTGGGCCGCCGGGGCATGGACGAGCTGCGCCAGGCTCTGATGCTGATGCATGAAGGCTCGCCCGCCCCGGCAGCGAGCGAGGCGGGCGACGTGGAACGACTGGTGGCCGGCTACCAGAACGCCGGCCTGCGGGTCGACCTGGTCGTCGCGGGCGACCTCGCCGGTGTCTCGGCGGCACCGCGCATGGTGCTCAGCGACGTCCTGCGCGAGGCGCTGACCAACGCGGCCAAGCACGCGACGACCCCGGAGGTGACCGTCCGCATCGACGTCGGACCGGACGAGGTCGTGCTGCGCGTCGAGAACGCCCTCGGTGCCGCCCCGGCCGGCTCGGGCCTGGGCCTGATCAGTCTGGAACACCGGGTGGGGGCCATCGACGGCGTGTTCCGGGCCGGGGCGCGGGCGGGCAGCTGGGTCGTCGACGTCAGCCTGCCGCGCCGCCTGGCCGGGGTGACGTCGTGATCCGCGTGCTGCTGGTCGACGACCAGCCGATGGTCCGTGCCGGGCTCGGGCTGATCCTGCGCAGCCAGCCGGACATGCAGGTCGTCGGCGAGTGCGGCGACGGCGACGAGGTGGTGGCGGCCGTCGCCGACCACCGGCCCGACGTCATCTGCATGGACGTCCAGATGCCCGGTGTCTCGGGGGTGGAGGCGACCCGGAGGGTACGCGCGGCCGGCGGGCCCCCGGTCTGCGTGCTGACCACGTTCGGTGAGGAAGACGTGCTCTGGTCGGCGGTGGACGCCGGGGCCGCGGGGTTCGAGCTGAAGTCCGCAACGCCGGAAAATCTGATCGAGGCGGTCCGGACGGTGGCGGCCGGTGGCACGTGGATCGACGGCACACTGCTGGGCCCGATGCTGGCCACGTTCCGGAAACTGACCCGGCCGGGCTCGGGCGGGGAGGACGGCCGCCGCGTCGCCACTCTGACCGAGCGTGAACTCGAGGTGTTGCGCCTGATGGCCCGCGGCTCCTCCAACCGGGAGATCGCCGAGGAGCTGTTCCTGGCCGAGACGACGGTGAAAACTCATGTCAGCGCGGTCTTCAGCAAACTCGGGGCCCGCGACCGCGCGGCCGCGATCGTGATGGCTTACGACGCGGGGATCGTTCAGCCGCGCAGATAGCCGGCCACGGCCGCCTCACGACGGCCGGCGGACCGGCGGCAAGGACCACCAGTTGGCTTTGCCCAGGGCGGCGACCAGTGCCGGGGCGAGCACGCCGCGCACGATGGTGGCGTCGATGACGATGCCCAGGGCGAGTGCGGTGGCCAGGATCTTGACCTCGGTGGTGGGCACCTGAGCCAGCGAGATGAAGGCCAGGAACAGGATCAGCGCGGCCGAGGTGACCAGGCGGCCGGTGCGGGCGACGCCGTGCACCGTTGCCTCGTCGGTGTCGTGACCGTCGTCGTGTTCCTCCCGGATGCGGGCGAGCAGGAAGACCTCGTAGTCCATGGACAGGCCGAACAGGAAGGCGAACACGGCGATCGGCACCCAGGTGGTGATCGCCCCGGCCGCCTGCTGATCGAACATCAGCTCGGTACCGTGCCCGTCCTGCCAGATCCACACCGTGATCCCGTACGCCGCACCCAGCGAGACCACATTGAGCAGCAGTGCCTTGACCGGCAGGACGATCGAGCGCAGCGCCCGGATCAGAAGCAGGACTGTCACCACGACGATGAGACCGATCACCCACCACGCGTTGCCGTAGACGGCATCGATGAAATCGGCGTCTCCGGCCGGCCCGCCGCCGACCCGTGCGCCGGTGGCTTCGGCGGCCGATCGGATGGCCGCAGCCGCTTGCGCACCTTCTTCGGTCGACGTGTCGGCGGTCGTCCACGCGCGTACGAGGGAGTCACCGGGCCAGATGATTGCTGCGGCCACTCCGGGCAGATCGGCCACGGCCGTCCGGGCGGCGGCGGGGTCGCCGGTCAGGATGTCCACCGGGGTGGACAGTCCGGCGCCGAGGCCGGCGTCGTCCACCCGGGTGATCGCGGCCCCGGCGTCGCCGCCGGTGGACGCGAGCGAGGCGTTCGTCGGCTGTCCGAGACGGATCGTCAGCACGGGAGCGGCCAGCGCGAGCAGCACGACGGTGGCTCCGGCGGCCGCCCACCAGCGGTGCCGCACCACGGCCGTGCCGATCCGTCGCCACAGCCGGCTTTCCGGATCGGTCGTGCGCCGGTGCGGCCAGTCCAGTCGCCGTCCGGCTGTGACTAGCAGTGCGGGCAGCAGGGTGAGCGCGGCCAGGACGCTGATCACCGGGATGAGCAGCCCGGTGAAGCCGACGCTGCGCAGGAACGGGACGGGCAAGGCGATGAGGGCGGCCAGGCTGACCGCGACGGTGACGCCGGAGAAGAAGACCGAGCGGCCCGCGGTGGCCATCGCGCGATGCACCGCCTCAGCGGGGTCGGCGCCGCGGCCGCGTTCCTCGCGCCACCGGGTGACGATCAGCAGGGCGTAGTCGATCGCCACGCCCAGCCCGATCAGCGCCAGCAGGAACTGCACGATGAACGAGATGTCGGTGAGCCCGGTCAGGCCCCACACGATCAGGAAGGTCGTGAGGATCGACGCGGCCGCGATCAGCAGCGGCATCAACGCCAGGGCCGAGCCGAACACCACCAGGAGCACGATCAGCGCGCCGGCCCCGCCGAAGATCGTCTCGATCAGCACATCGGCGCCCTGATCACCGCCGCCCTCCGCGGCCAGTGCGTCCTTGCCGGTCACGGTCACCTGCTGGGCCGCGGCCAGTTCCTCCAGGACGGGCAGCGCGGCCACATACGGCTCCGGGCCCGGCACGATCTTGGGGTAGACCACGACCACGCCGGTCCGGCCGTCGGCCGACTGCAAGGCCTTCTCGTCGGCGTACGACACGACGCTCGCCCCCGGCAGCGCCTGCTCGACCGCCGAGGCCAGGTTGTCCGCCCGCTCGGCGGAGGGCCGTTCGTCGACCAGCAGGATCGGCAGCGCGTCACCGCCCGAGCCGAACTGCTGCTGGATGGCCCGATTGGTCTCGTATCCCGGTTGCCCGGGCAGGGAGAAGTCGTAGGTCAGCGCGGCCGTGGCCTTGGGCGCCGCGAAACCACCGGCCAGGGCCAATGCCAGCCAGGCGAGCAGGACCCACCGGCGATGCCGGACCACGAAGCGCGCGACGGCGTTCATCGCTCCAAGGTATCAGGCTCCTGATACCTGGCCGGGCTTCTACGATGCGGGGGGTGAGCGTCGAACAAGTGTGGCCGGGACCGGCGCCCGAGAACCTTACGGCGTGGACGTTGGTGCAGGCCAGCCACGTCGTGGCCCGGCGCTTCCGGGCGGCGTTCGGCCGGCTCGGGCTCTCACCCACCCAGTTCGGGGTCCTGCTCGAGCTCGACCTGCACCCGGGTTTGTCGAACGGTGAGGTCGCCCGGGCGGTGCTGGTGACGCCGCAGTCGATGAGTGATCTGCTGGCGTCGCTGGCGCGGCTCGGTTACATCGAACGGGACGACTCGGCCGGGCAGGGCCATCGGGTCCCGGCCCGGCTGACCCCGGCCGGTCGCGAGATGTTGCACCAGTGCGCGGCGGAGGTCGCGGGCGTCGAGAAGTCTCTCGGGCTGACCCGGGAGCAGGCCGGACAGCTGAACACCCTGCTGCGCATCGTCACCTCGTCCGACCGCCAGGTCTGACGAGGTGACGATGCCGGCAAACGACTGCGAGATCGACGACGGCTGACCCGGCGGCGTCAGCGGTCGATCGCTGTCTGCGATCACCGACCCCCGTTGCGACGTCCTCATCCAGGATCGCTGATGCCTGCCTGCGGCTCGCTTGTGAAATCCTTGCGGTTCGAGGCAAGTGGGCGGGAGTGACGTGATCGAGTTTCAGCTGCTGGGCCCGGTCGAGGTGGGGTCCGGCGGGCGGCGCGTCGACGCCGGTCAGCCACGGCAGCGGGCGGTCCTGGCGGCTCTGCTGGTGGACGCCGGCCGGCCCGTTCTCGTCGGCACGCTGATCGAGCGGGTGTGGGGGCCGGAGCCACCGCGCGCTGTCCGCCCGACGCTGCAGGCGCACATCACCCGGATCCGGCGGATGCTCGAGCAGGCGGCGACACCGGGTGATCGAGTGATTACTCTGGACCGCAAGGGTGGCTCCTACCTGCTCGGTGTCGATCCGCTGCGGGTCGATCTGCACCGTTTCCGGCATCTCGCCGCCTCGGGCGGGCCGGAGCCGCTGCGCCAGGCCATCGGGCTGTGGCGCGGGGAACCCCTGGCCGGTATGCGCGGAGCATGGGCCGAGCAGGCCCGGCAGGCGTGGCGGCGCGAACATCTGGCGGCCTCAGTGGCCTGGGGCCGGGCCGAGCTGACAACGAACCCGGCCGGCGTCGTCACGGTTCTCGGTGACCTGGCTCGGGACCATCCGCTCAACGAGGCGCTGGCCGCGGTCGTGATCGAGGCGCTGTTCGCGGCGGGCCAGCCGGCCGAGGCGCTGTCCTACTACGACGTCGTACGCCGGAAGCTGCTCGAGGAGCTCGGTGCCGATCCGAGCGCCGAGCTGCAGAAGATCTACCGGTCGATCCTGCGGGGCGAGGCGCCACCCACGCCGGCCCCCGCGGCCCCGGCCGAGGCCGCACCGGCGCATTTGCCCGCCGACGTCTCCGGCTTCGTCGGCCGCGACGACCAGCTGGCACAGCTCGACAGCCTCCTGCGGACCGCCGCGCCGGGCAGTCCGGAGGCGGGGTCCGGGACGCCGGTCATCGCCGTCTCCGGTGTGGCCGGGGTCGGCAAGACCACCCTGGTGGTGCATTGGGCGCACCGGGTCGCGAACCACTTCCCCGACGGCCAGCTGTACGTGAATCTTCGCGGGTTCGACCTGTCCGGTCGGCCGATGGATCCCGCCGACGCCGTGCGCGGCTTCCTCGACGCCCTCGGTGTGCCCACCGGCCGCATACCCGCCGGCCTGGATGCCCAAGCGGGGCTCTACCGCAGCCTGCTGTCCGGCAAGCGGATCCTCATCGTGCTCGACAACGCCCGGGATGCCGAGCAGGTCCGCCCGCTGCTGCCGGCCACGGCCGGGACCCAGGTCGTGGTGACCTCACGCAACCGTCTCACCGGGCTGGTGGCGACCGTGGGCGCTCATCCGGTGACACTGGGTGTGCTGTCCCTCCCGGAGGCTCGTGACCTGCTCAGCCGCCGGCTCGGCACCACCCGGACCCGCCGGGAACCGCACGCGGTGAACAGCATCATCGCCTCCTGTGCGCGCCTGCCGATCGCGTTGGCCATCACCGCGGCCCGGGCCCGGCAGAACGACTTCCCGCTGGCCGCGCTGGCCGGTGAGCTCGCCGGGGCGGACGACCGGTTGGACGCCCTGGACACCGGCGACCCGGCGGTGCAGGTGCGGGCGGTGTTCTCGTGGTCCTATGCCGCGCTGAGCGGCGCCGCGCAGCAGCTGTTCCGGCTGCTGAGCCTGCATCCCGGGGCGGACGTCGCGCCGGCCGCCGCGGCCGCGCTCGCCGAGCACCGCCCCGCGCACGCCCGGCGGCTCCTGAGCGAGCTGACCCAGGCCAGCCTGCTCACCGAGCGCTCCCCGGGCCGATACTCGTGGCACGACCTGGTGCGCGTGTACGCCGGCGACCTGACAGCCGTCCACGACTCCGACGCCGATCGTGACGCCGCGACCGGCCGCCTGATCGACTACTACGCCCGCACCGCGCACGCCGCGGACCGGTTGCTCTATCCGGCCCGCGACCCGATCAACGTGCCGCTGCCGCCGGACACCGGCTCCCATCCGGATGTCTTCACCGACCATCGGCAAGCCCTGGCCTGGTTCGCCGCCGAACGGCCGGCGCTGCTGGCCGTCGCCCGGAACGCGGCCGCCTCCGGGCGGGACGCGAGTGCCTGGCAGCTCGCCTGGGCGCTCGACACCTACCTCTTCCGCGGCGGGCACCGCCACGACCGGCTCGAGGCCTGGACGGTCGCGCTCGGAGGGGCGGAGCGCCTGGGCGAGGAACCACTGGCCGGCGCCCACCGGAGCCTGTCGCGGGCCAACATCATCCTCGGCCGGCTCGAGGTGGCCCGCGCTCATCTGGGCCACGCCCTGGAGCTGAGCGTTCGCTCCGGCAACCGCGGCGGCCAGGCGTTCGTGCACAACACCTTGGCGGTCATCAACGGCATCGAGCACCAGCACGCACAGGCCCTGGTGCATGCCCGCGAGGCCCTCGCGCTCTACGAGGACGCCGGGAACCTGCGCGGACAGGCCGTGGCGCTGAGCAGCATGGCCTGGCACAGCACCCTCGGCGGGGACCATCATCAAGCCATCGAGTACGGGCAACGGTCGCTCGCGGTGAACCGGCGGGTCGGCGACAAGCGCGGGCAGGCCGACGTGTGGGACACCATCGGCCACGCCCATCACCACCTCGGCCGGTACGACGAGGCAAAGGAGTGCTACCGGCGCAGCGTGGACCTGACACGCGACATCGGCGACCGGCTGGCCGAGGCGCAGATCCTGGTCCATCTCGGCGACACGCACGAGGCAGCCGGCAATCCCGCGGCGGCGCGCGGCGAATGGACCGACGCGCTGCGCATCTTCGTCGACCTCGACCACACCGACGCGCAAGGCGTCCGGGACCGGCTGGACGCCCTGCCCGGCGTCGACCACAGCATGCGGCCGGCACGCTGACGGCCGGGCCGGGCGGCCGGTTATAGAGTCGGCTGATGGCCCGCTTCACCGTTGTGCAAGAGGTTGACGCCCCCGCCGAGGCCGTCTGGGGCGCCCTGGTGGATTGGCCGCGGCACGGTGACTGGGCGCCGTTGACCGTGGTGCGGACAGTGCCGGGGCCGGCCGAGGGTGTGGGCGCCGGATTCGTGGCCCGCACCGGCGTGGGTCCGCTGGCGTTCGACGACCCGATGACCGTGGTCGCCTGGCAGGCGCCGGCGGGCGACCGGCCGGGGCGGTGCGAGGTCGTCAAGTCGGGCCGGGTCGTGCACGGCCGGGCCTGGTTCTCGGTGACGCCGCTGGCGGACCGGCGCTGCCGGGTGGTCTGGTTCGAGGAGGTGACCGTCTCGCCCCGCTCCCTCACCAGGCTCGCCGGGCCGGTGTTGTCGCTTGCCGGGCGACTGGGTTTCGCGGCCACCCTGCGTGCCGTGGCGCGAGATGTGGAACGCGATCTTGCGGCGCGGTCTGGCCCTCGTTGAGGTGTCGTGGCGGACCGCCTCGAGTGGGCACGGACCCTAGCGCGCCGCGGCGAGTTTGCGGGCGACGTCCGCGGCCTGCGGGTGGCCGGCCGCGGTCAGCAACGCGTGCGCGCGTTCCCACTCCGGGCGTGCGGCCGCTGGATCGCCGGCCGCGCGGAGTACGTCGCCGAGGCTGAGCGCCAGCTGGGCCTCCATCAGCGGATCGTCCAGCCGGCGGACCAGATCCAGCCCGGCGTGCAGCTGCTCGGCCGCGCCGGTGTGGTCGCCCTGCGCGAGCCGGACCAGGCCGAGGCCGTGCCGCACGACGGCCTCGTCCGGCTGATCCCCGGCGTCCCGCAACCAGCTCAGCGCCGCCTCGTAGTGCGCGACCGCGCGCGGGTGGTCGCCGAGCTGCGCGTGATACCAGGCGACGGCGTTGCCGGCCTTGGCCGCCCAGAGCGGATCGCCGAGCGAAGTCCACTGCTGGAGCGACCGTTCGGCGTGGGCCAGCGCGCCGTCGTGGTCGCCGCGCAGCCAGCACACGTACGAGAGCATGAACTCGGTTTCGGCCGCGCCCTCGTCGTCGCCGGCCTGGCGGCACAGCTCGGCCGAGCGCAGCATGTGCTCGTCGGCGTCGCCGAAACGCTCGAGGCGCCCGGCGACCACGGCCAGGAACCGGTGCGCCTGGGCCGCGGCCGGCTGATCGACCAGCGCGGTGGCCGCGCGTAACGCCACCGCCCAGGCCGCGTCCTCGTCCTGCCAGTGCTTGTTCTGGTAGAGGAACGTGTCCAGGGCCCAGCCGAGCTGCCACGCCCGCCGGTCCAGGCCCTCGTCGGCGGCCTGGCGCAGCGCCGCCATCAGCACCGCCCGCTCGGTGCCGAGCCATTCGAGGGCCGCCTTGATGTCGACGCGCTGCTTGGGCCGGGTCTCGTCGGGCGGCGACTCCAGGGCCAGCATGATCGGCGCCCGGGCCGGATTCAGCGCCAGTTCGGCCTGGTACGCGGTGTGCGTGTAGTGATCCAGCAGCCGGGTCAGGGCGGCCCGGCGCTCGTCCGCCCCGGCCAGTTCCCGGGCGTACGCGCGCAGCAGGTCGTGCAGCCGGAACCGCCCCGGCGCGGGCTCGGACAGCAGGCTGGCGTCGACGAGCTCACGCAGCAGCGGCCGCGCCTCGATCGGTTCGAGCCCGGCCAGCGCGGCCGCCGCGGGCAAGGCGATGTCGTCCCCGGCGGCCGGCCCGAGCAGCCGGAACAGCCGGGCCGCGTCCGCCCCGAGCGCGTCGTACGACCAGGAGAACACCGCCCGTACGTCGTCCAGCCCGGCCGCCGGAGTGCTGAACCCGGACTGCCGTACGCGCGCGGCGACCAGCGCCAGGGCGAGCGGCAGACGCCCGCACCCGGCGACGATCGTTGCGGCCGCGCCGGCCTCGATCGGCGCCCGCCGCTGCAGCAGCGCGACCGCCTCATCGGGTTCCGGCGGGTCGAGCCGGATCGGGTCGGCGCCTGTCCCGGCGACCAGCGCGGTCAATCTGTCCCGGCTGGTGATCAGCGTCCGCACGCCCGGGCCGGCGGCCAGCAACGGCCGGACCTGAGCGGCATCGCGTGCGTTGTCCAGCACGACGAGCAGGCGGCGGCCGCTGGTCAGCGTGCGGAACAGGGCGGCCTGGCCGTCGCGGCCGGCCGGGATCTGCCCGGGCTCCGCGCCGAGCCCGTCGAGCAGCGTCCGAATCACCTCGGCCGGGTCGGCGGGCTCGTCGCGGTCGAAGCCGCGCAGGTCGGCGTAGAGCTGGCCGTCCGGGTAGCGGCCGGCGGCCCGGTGCGCCCAGTGCACGGCCAGCGCGGTCTTGCCGACGCCGGCCACGCCGCTGATGGTGACCACCGGCGCGGTGGCGGCGTCGAGTGCGGCCAGCGCCGCGTGCCGTCCGTGGAATACGCCCAGGTCGGCGGGCAGCTGGGCGGGTACGAGCCGGGCGGGCGGCCGGCGGCGGCGGATCTCGGCGTGCACGCCGGTCAGCACCTCGTGGCGCTGCCGCCAGACGGCCACTTCGTCCGGGCCGGCCCCGCAGGCCCGCAGCAACGGCTCGACCACGCCGTCGAAGTCGGGCGGGCGCTTGATGTCGCCGTTGAGGATCGCGTACAGCTGGGTTCGGCTGATCTTGATCTCGCGCGCCACGGCGACCAGCTCGCGCCCCGACTCGCGCCACCGCCGCCGCAGGTCGGCACAGAACGCCGCCACCGGCCCGTCCTGGGGCTCGCTCATGATCCTCCCCGTCCGGTGTCGTCCGGTCCGAACACGTTCGCGCCCGCAACTTACCAGCGTCGATGTCCTATGTGTTCGGTGTCCGTCGCGATCCGGACCGTACGGGCGGCTTTTGCTCTTGAATCTCTCGGGCAGGGATCGAACGTCACGAGGGGGCACAGTGAAGCTACTGACCAGGGCGATCACGGCTTTGGCGGCCACGGGGGTCATGCTCGGCGCGCTGCTGGCGGGCAGCGCGCCGGCATCGGCCGCCGATCTGCGAACGGTGTGGATCAGCGTCAAGCCGCCGCCCGGCTCGAGCATCGGCCCGGTGGTGCTGGACGCGCGCGGCCCGATCCAGGACAGGAGCCGGGCGGTGATCTGGCTGAAGGAGAACCCCGTTCCGAGCCACCAGATGTGGACAATCAGCACGGCGGGCACCTACAACGGCAACAACCTGCTCATGTTCAGGAACAAGAACTCGCAATTGTGCCTGGACATGTCGCTGGACACCCCGGCGGGCAACGGCAGCCCCGTCTACGAATACGGCTGTAACAGCGGCTTCGACAACCAGAAGTGGATCTGGTTGCGGGTGGAAAGCGGCAACAATCACGGCATCCTGGTGAACTACTACACCATCGGCAAGGCCACGCAGTTGTGCCTGGACGCCACCGGGCCGAGCTACGACAGCGGCACCCCGCTGCAGGTGTGGAGTTGCAACCTCAACAACTCCTCCAACTGGAACCAGCGCTGGAACATCCTTTAGCCCTGGCCGTCGGTTCCCGGCACGGCTCTCAGGGACGGGGGGTGCCGTGCCGGGTGGCTGCTCCGGACTTGACCGCTGGGCCGGCCCGTTCGCGACGCCTCGCCACTGGGGGTTGGCGAGGCGTCGCTGTCTGCGGCTATCCGACCGGAATCGCCTGAGGGGTGATGTCGGCGGCGGCCTTGCCGACCGGTGGCTTCTTGCGGTATTCCATGACGACCGACGTGTCGGCCTTCTTCTTGGGCGCGGTCTGCCAGCCGGACTTGATTTTCACGTAGTTGCACGGCGCCTTGAGCTGATACTTGGTCACCTTGTATCGGTAGCCGTCGGAATAGAGGCGCAGCCGGCCCTGCCGTTTACCCTTCGGCACCTTCTGCGAGATGGTCTGCGTGGTCGTGTTCGACCAGGAATACGTCACCGAGATGGCCAGTGACGTTTCGGCCTTGGCGAAGATGATGCCGGCCTCCGCCTTCGCGGTGAATGTGCCGCCGACCGTCCACCCCGTCGTCTTGCCCTTGGCGTACGTGACGGTGGCGCCGGGGTCGGCCCAGGCGGTCTTGTAGCTGCCCGGCATCAGCACGAGGCTCTTGTTCGTCGTGGTGTATCGGTATTTCGGTCCGTCGCAGATCGCGAATGCCGGCGACGCGGGCGCGGCCACCGCGGCCAGCAGCCCGGCCGTCAGCGACGCGACCAGCCCGCCGTACAGAGTCTTTTTCACCATCATGGTCCGGTGTCTTCTTCCTGTCGGAAACGCAGGCCGGTGCCTGACGGCAGCAAACTACGAACACATCGCATATGCGGCGTACATTCGGCTCACCTCAGCGTGCGGGCATACAACCACTGGTCGCCACCGAGACCGGTTTCGGTGATGTTGCCGGCGAACGAGGCGAACACCAATACGCGGCCGTCGGCGCTGATGACCGGGGCCAGGCTTTCCCCGTTGGCGTTGCCGCCCGTACGGGATTCGCTTGCTCGGATCGTGCGGTGGGTGCGCATGTCGCGGACGAAGACGTCGAGGTAGCCGTTGGTGTCGGCGGGCACCAGGTTGGTGGCGACCGACCCGAAGCCGATCAGGCGGCCGTCGTGGCTCGCGGTCATCCAGCCGTAACTCGGGCCGTCTCCGGGTCCGCCGCCGACGGCCACGCTGACCAGCCGGTTGTTGGCGTAGACGTTCGACCCGTCGGACCAGACCACCGTACGGCCGTCGCCGCTGATCGCGCCCGCCCGGCCGGTGCCGAAGGTCCGGGTCGTGCCGGTGCGGAAGTTGTGCGCGGTGACCACGCCCTCGGCTCCGGTGTAGGCGACGATCTGGCCGTCGGCGCTGACATGGGGCTGGGGGCCGTTGCCGTCGATCGGGTCGGGGAGCAGGCCGGTGGGGATGCGGTCGGTGGCGCCGGTCGCGAGGTCGTAGCGGATCATGTCGAACGGGCCGGCGCTCGGGCCGGAGAACACGACGTAGCGGCCGTTGGCGCTGATCGCCGGCTCGAAACCGTCGGCGTCGATGTCGCGGGTGGTGCCGGTCCGGCGGTCGCGCACGCTCACGCCGAAGTCCCGGGACCAGAACGCCACGTACCGCGCGTCGGCGCTGATCGTTCCGGAGCCGCTGCCGGCTGTCGTGGCCACGCTGACCAGCGAGGTCGTCCCGGTGCGGCGATCGCGGACGAAGACGTCGTACGCGTTGTTGGTGTCGTCCGGGACCAGCGCCGCGCCCGACTCGAACACCACGTAGCGGCCGTCGGGGCTGACCGCGCCCGGGTAGCTGTTGGCCGGGGTCAGCAGCACGGTCTGGTTGCCTGCCGGCGGTCCGGTCAGGCCGGCGACGAGGGCGGTGACGGCGAGGGCGGCACCAAGCGCATCCATGGAAGTCACTGTTCCACGCCGGCGGTCCGGAAAGAACCTGGACGAACGGCCGAAGCCCGCGGGTCCGGGACGGGGTATCGGTGGTGGATCTCGACGGCTACGATCGCCGCTGCTGATTCGTCCGAACAGCCGTCCAGTAGTTCTAGCCTTGCAGGGTGCCCGCGTGTGCGATCTCGGATGTCGTCCGATAGTTGGATCTGAGCCTGGCATGGCCGCGCTGTGACCGCTGTGTTGCAAGAAGCGCCTGTCGATACCGCTCCGGCGACTGTGCGGCCGCGGCACGACCTGATCCGGCGGCTGCTGCCGTGGGCGGCGCCGGCCTTGGCCGCCTGGTTCGTTCTGCACCAGGCGGGAACCCCGGACCTGCAGATCGCCGTCTACGCCGGGTATTTCCTGGTGGCGGTCGTCGTCCCCGGAACCTTGGTGCTGCGGGCCTGCTACGGCAGCCGGGGCAACTGGCCGGAGGATCTGGGGCTCGGTGCGGCGCTCGGCCTGGTCCTGCAACTTGTGGGGTGGGCGCTGGCCGCCGTCACGGGCAGCCGTTTGGTGCTGTTTGTCTGGCTAGCCGCCATTCTGGTGGTGTTCGCGGCGGTACCACGCCTGCGGCGGCACTGGCGGATCGAGTCACCGACCCCGTTGCCGCCGGCCTGGTCGTGGGGCATAGCGGCGGTGCTTCTGCTGGTCTGCGTCTGGGCGGTGGCCGTCTTCGACGCCAACCCGTTGCCGCCGGTCACCTTCAGCCACCACCAGGACGTCTATTACCACCTCGGGTTGATCTACGAGATGACCCGGTCGGCGCCGTTCCACGTTCCGCACGTGGCGGAGGAGACGCTGCGTTACCACTACTTGTCCGACGCGGACATGGCAGCCGCCAGCATGATCACCGGGATCTCGCCGGTCAACGTGTACCTGCGGCTGTGGCTGTTGCCGGTCGTCGGCGTCGGCGTGCTGGTGTTCGCCGTGCTGGCGCGCACGGTCAGCGGACGTTGGTGGACCGGTCCGGTCGCCGCGGCGCTCGGTTTCGCCGGGCAGGCGCTGACACTGCGCGGCCCCATTTCACCGTTCAACGGCGGCCTGCCCATCTCGCTGGTCAGCCCCTCGCAGACGTACGTGCTGCCGCTGGTCGGGTTGTTCACCGTCATCGCCGTCGAGGCGCTGCGCGGCAAGTCGCTGCGCTGGACCTGGGCGATCCTCCCGCTGCTGGCCGTGGCCTGCGCCGGCGCGAAGTCCAGCGCGCTGCCGCCGCTGTTCGCCGGAATCGGGTTGGCCGGCCTGGTGCTGCTCCTGGCGCGCCGCCGGATGCCGTGGACGGCGGTCGGCCTGCTCGGCGTGATCGGCTTCGGAACCGTCGTCGGTTTCGGGCTGTTCGCCGGCGGGGGAGCGGGCACGCTGGTGCTGCAGCCGCTCGCCCTGCTGCGCTGGATGGATCCGTACGAGGTGACGCTCGGGACGGCCGACGGCATCACCCAAGGCGGTTTCCTGCCGTCAGGTGTCGCCAACGCCTCCGCGGCCGGTGGCTGGTTCGTGGCCTGGATGGTCGTGTGGTGGTTCCTGATGCAGGCGCCGCGGCTGCTCGGCCTGGTCGTGCGCCGGCGGCGGCGCGACGCGGAGGCAGGTCCGGACGCCGACGTCTGGCTGCTGGGTGGGATGGTCTTCGCCGGCGCCGCCGCGACCTGGTTGTTCTGGCACCCCGCGGCCAGCCAGGGTTACTTCTTCACCGGCGTCATGCCGATCGGCGCGGTGCTGACCGTCTGCGTGCTGGCCACCCGGGCGAAGCGGCTCAAGGCCGTTGTCGCGGGAGCGGCCGCCGGAGCGGTCTGGGTGGTGCTGATGCCGCAGACGCGCGAAGCGGCCACAGACACCATCGGGGCGTGGTCCTGGGCGCTGGCCGTGCCCTTGCTGATCACCGCCGCGGTGACCGCCGTGGTGGCTGCCGTGACGATCGCGGTCTGGCGCGCCCGGGCAGTCCGGGCCCTGCCCGCGGCGCTGATCGCGGCGGTCGTCGGCGCGAGCCTCGGCACGGGGATCACCGACGCGTTCGGCCGGCTGAACGATGCGCCACCCCCGGTGAACGAGAACATGGCCGTGACCGCGGCCGAGATGCGGGCCGCTCGGTGGCTGGACGCCAACGCCGCACGGGACGATCTGGTCGCCACGAATGTGCACTGCATGCCCATGAACGCGAAGAAGCTCTGCAACGCGCGCGCATTCTGGGTGGCCGGCCTGACCGGGCGCCGCATGCTGATCGAGAGCTGGGGATACTCCGACCTCCCGGTGGCCGCGCACGGCGTGAACGGGCTCGCCTACAACTTCCAGCCGGCCCCCTACCCCGAGGTCTACGAGCTGAACCAGCGGGCGTTCCAGGAGGGCGACGCCGCGGACGTCGGACGGCTCCGCGATGAGCACGGCGTGCGCTGGCTCTTCGCCGACAAGCGAGCCGGGACAGTCGCACCCTCTCTGGCCGGCGTCGCCACAGTCCGGTACACCAATGGCCCGGTGACCATCTACGAGCTTGCAGCCGCCCGGTAGTCTCACCGGCCGGCAGGTAAGACGAAACATGCTCATGTCGACATGGCGGAACGATCCGAAGGCGAAGCGTTGAATCAGGATATGACCCTCTCGGTGGTCACCCCGATGTACAACGAGCGGGAAGCGGTCGACCACTTCGTCGCCCGGTTGCGCCCGGTGCTGGACCGGCTCGATGAGCCGTACGAGGTGGTCGCGGTCGACGACGGCAGCAGCGACGCCACCGTGGCGCGGCTGATGCAGCTGAAGACGGACTGGCCGGAGCTGCGCATCGTGGCGTTGCGCCGCAACGTGGGGCATCAGACGGCTCTGCGGGCCGGGCTGCTGGCCGCCCGGGGCGATTACGTGGTGAGCATCGACGCGGACCTGCAGGACCCGCCCGAGACGATCAGCGAGATGCTGGCCGCGGCGCGCGAGCAGAACGTCGACGTCGTGTACGGCGTGCGATGCGACCGCAGCACCGACACGGCGTTCAAGCGCAACACGGCGGGCGCCTACTACTGGATGATGCGCAAGCTGATCGGCCCCTGGGTCAGCGACCAGGCGGGCGATTTCCGGCTGATGAGCCGCGCCGTGGTGGACGTGCTGAACGCGCTGCCCGAGCCGCGCCCGGTGTATCGGCTGGTGGTGCCCTCGCTGGGTTTCGCCGGCGCCGAGGTGCCGTACGTGCGGGAGGAGCGGGTCGCCGGCACGACGAAATACCCGCTGAGCCGCATGATCCGGCTGACGTTCGACAGCATCACCGGTTTCTCCGCCTCGCCGCTGAGGATCGCCACCTGGCTCGGGCTGCTGAGCTTCGTGCTGTGCCTCGGCCTGATCGTCACCACGCTGGTGGCGTGGGGCAGCGGTGCGACCGTGCCGGGCTGGTCCTCGCTGTTCATCGCCGTGCTGCTGCTCGGCGGCATCCAGCTGATCTGCCTCGGCCTGCTGGGCGAATACGTGGGCCGGATCTATGCCGCCACGCAGAAGAGGCCGCCGTTCCTCGTCGCCCTCGACACCGCGAGGCTCGACGCCGCCCGCCCGGCGACCGTGCATCCCCCGGCGGCCGAGACGACGCTGGACCCGGATCAGTTCGCTGTCTCCGCCTAGCCCGCACACGCCCACCCCGTCGGTCGAACCGGTCGAAGGAGGTAACGCCAGGCCCTCCCACAGCTGCTCATTCCCGCTCTAGCGTGAGCATGAGCAGAGATGAGGTACGGCATGGCTATCAGTGACGCCGCCCGGAAGAACCACGACGAGCTGTTCCCCGGCCACGTGTCGGCGCTCGCGGTCACCGACCCGGAGCTGATCGAGTACTTCGACAACTTCGCGTTCGACGAGGTGCTGCAGCACGGCGACCTCGACCCGCGCACCCGGCTCATGACCCAGCTCGCCGCGCTGATCGCCGGGCAGGCGCTGCGCGAATACCGCGTGATGCTGGGCGCCGCCCTGACCGCCGGCGTCACCCCGGTCGAGGCCAAGGAAATCGTCTACCAGGCCGTCCCGTACGCGGGAATGGGCAAGGTCTTCGACTTCCTGCACGCCACCAACGAGGTCCTCACCGAACGCGGTGTCGAACTGCCGCTACCCGGCCAGTCGACCACCACACCCGAGACGCGAGCCGAAAAGGGACTCGCCGTCCAGAAGCAGATCGTCGGGGCCGACGCGGTCGACGCCATGTACGCCAACGCCCCCGACGACGAGCAGCACATCCAGCGGCTGCTGTCGGCCAACTGCTTCGGCGACCACTACACCCGCGGCGGCCTCGACCTGAGGACCCGGGAGCTGCTCACCCTGGCCATGCTGATCTCCCTCGGCGGCGCCGACCCGCAAGTCAAGGGACACGTGCAGGCCAACCTGAATGTCGGCAACGACCGCGCCACCATGCTCGCCGTCATCACCCAGCTGCTGCCCTTCGTCGGTTATCCGCGCACTCTCAACGCGCTGCGCGCCCTCGACGAGGTCACCCTGTAGCGGATCGTACGGGGGTTATGATCCCTGCTCCGAGCGATCACGGGGGAGATCCGATGCGGCACGTCGGCAAGATTGTCACGGCACTGCTGGGGGCCGGTGGGCTCGTCGCCCTCGTGGCGGTGGCGACACCGGCGCAGGCCGCGACCAACGGACTCGCCACTGTGGTCGGCACGGGCATCGTGCAGTATCAGGCCGGCAAGGGCCGCTCGAACGGCGTGGTGCTGACCCGCTCCGGCACGACGGTGACGATCGACGACCGCACGACCATCACGCCCGGCAAGGGATGCAAGGCCGTGGACGCGACGACCGTACGGTGCTCGGCTTCGAGGTTGTCGTGGGTGCGGGTCTATCTGTACGACGGCAACGACATCGTGATCAACAAGACCGACCTGCCCCTCTCGGCCGACGGCGGCACGGGCGCCGACAAGATCACCGGCGGGCCGTGGGCCGACATCCTCAAGGGCGGTGGCGGCTCCGACGCCATCTGGGGCATGGGCGGCAACGACCAGATCGACGCGGGCTACGACAACGACCGGGTGTCCGGCGGGGACGGCAACGACAAGATCAACGACGGTCCCGGTACGGACGTCGTGCTCGGCGGCAACGGCAAGGACGAATTCCTCGGCGGCGCGGGCAACGACACGTACGACGGCGGTCCGGGCGGCGACGCGTTCATCCCCTCCCAGCCGACCGGGGCCCAGGTCAAGGCGGATGCGGACCGGTTCGTCGGCGGCCCCGACCAGGACGTGGTCACCTACGCCGCCTACCGCACCGGGGTACGCATCGACGCGGACGGCGTGACCGGCGACGACGGCCTGACCGGCGAGCGTGACACGATCGGCGCCGACATCGAGGTTCTCGTCGGCTCTCAGGGGGCCGACTGGATGGGCGGCACCGCCCGCGACGACACGTTCAACGGCGTGCAGGGCAACGACACGATCTACGGCTACGGCGGCAACGACACCATCGACGGTGACCAGGGCGCCGACAAGCTGTATGGCGGCGACGGCGACGACGTCCTCTACGGCACTGACGACGACTTCGACGCCGACGACCGGCTCGAGGCCGGCGCCGGCGCCGACACCTGCTACGTCACCAGCGGCGATGTCACGGTCGATTGTGAGCGTCGCGTCGGGCCGTGAGGACGAGCGCTTCGTTCAGGTCGCCGGCGAAGTTGCCGCCCGCGCGGGTGCCGACGCCAAAGGTGTAGATGAAGGCGTAGAGGTATCCGCCGTGAGCCGCGACCGCCAGGCCACCACGGGGCTGGGGCAGCGGCGCCTTCGTCTGCCAGCGGCGTGTCGATGCTGAGGAAGGCGGTCAGGGCCACGGCCGACACCGCCAGCCGCGGCATCAGCGGTTCGGGATCTTCAGCGTTTTCATAGTTGTGATCAGGCAGCGTTGCCGGCGTGAACTATCGCCTTTTCGAAGTGGTCAATGGTGTTTCCGGGCGGTTCGACAGCCTGGACGATGTGCTGGAGTTCGCCGCGGTCTGGCTTGTCTACGGGGTCTTCGTCGTTTCGGCGTTGCTCGTCGGGCGAGAGCTCTACCGGCGCCGGTTTCAGCCGGTGGTGGAGCTGGGGTCGGCGCTCTTCCTGGCCTTCGCGGGCGCCTGGATCCTGTCCCACCTGAGCGGTCAGGTGCGGCCGTTCCAAAGCCATCAGGTGCATCAGTTGATCCCGCACGATCCGGGTGTTTCCCTGCCGAGCGATCATGCCACGGCGGCGTTCGCGCTGGCCTTCGGCGTGATGGCGTTCATCAGCCGGCGCTGGGGGACGGGATTGGCGGTGGCCGCCGTGGTCATCGGTTTCGCCCGGGTCTGGGTCGGTGTGCATTACCCCGGTGACATCCTCGCGGCCGGGCTGATCGCCGGTCTCGCCGTGCTGGAGGTGTGGGTCGGTGTCCGCTGGAACCGGGCCGTCACCCGTCTGGCGCGTCAAGAGTGAGCTGGTGACAGGCGGGGAGCGGGGCGGAAGAACAGGTAGAGGACAACAGCGGCGTACGCGAGCCACGTCACCACCTCGAGCACCGTCGCCGACGGGGTCACGTTGACCGTGGCCGCGAGCAGCGTGCCGTACCAGGAGCTGGGTTCGAGCTGCGCGGAGACGTCATAGGCCGTCGACGTCGACCCCGGGAGATACCCGGCCATCTGAAATCCGTGCACCGCGTACTTGGCGATGCCCGCCGCGACCAGCACGAGCAGCACCCCGGTCCAGGTGAACAGCCGGCCGAGATCGACGCGGGCGACGGCGGCGTACATCAGCCAGCCGAGCACGACGGCCGAGGCGACACCGGTCAGCATGCCCAGCAGCGGTGCGATCGTCTCGCTGGCGGCCTGGGCGGCCGAGAACACCAGAAGCACCATCTCCAGGCCCTCGCGGATCACGGCGACGAACGCGAGGCCGGCGACGGCGGCCTTGCCGAGCCCCAGGGCCTCGGTCAAACGTCCGGTCAGCTCCGACTTGATCGTGCGGGCACTACGCCGCATCCAGAAGATCATCCAGGTGACCATGGCCACGGCGACCAGTGAGGTGAAGGCCTCGAACAGCTCCAGCCGTACGCCCGAGACGACCGACGTGGCGACATAGGTCAGCACGAAACCCAGCGCGGCCGCGCACAGCACCGCGCCGGCGACACCTGCCCACAGCGGCAGGACGGCGTCTCGGCGACGGGAGCGGACGAGGACGGTGACCAGGATCGAGACGACCAGGGCCGCCTCCAGACCGTCGCGTAACCCGATGAGATAACTGGCGAAGAAGGCAGCGCCCACGTGTGTGCTCCCGAAGCGAAGTAAGGCTTACCTGACTCCGGCCAAGTTCCTACATCATGTAGGTTTAAGTCAAGCCGACGTTTGACCTACGAGTTGTAGGTTAAGCAGTGCTGGGCAGAATGAACTCGAACCGGTAAGGGGCACCAACCGATGACGTCAGCGCTCGGCCCGTCGTTCCTCGAGCCGGAATGGTTGATCTCGACGTTCGGCCTCATCGGCATCCTGGCCATCGTGTTCGCCGAGTCGGGTCTGCTGATCGGGTTCTTCCTGCCCGGCGACTCGCTGCTGTTCACCGCCGGGCTGCTCGTCGCCGACGGCACCTACCTGCACCAGCCGCTGTGGCTGGTCTGCCTGCTCGTCTCGATCGCGGCCGTCGCCGGTGACCAGTTCGGCTACGCCTTCGGGCGCCGCTTCGGCCCGTCGCTGTTCC
The DNA here is from genome assembly GCF_016785085.1 of Paractinoplanes lichenicola. Classification (GTDB taxonomy): domain Bacteria; phylum Actinomycetota; class Actinomycetes; order Mycobacteriales; family Micromonosporaceae; genus Actinoplanes; species Actinoplanes lichenicola. The sequence continues at coordinate 270,980 of NZ_JAENHO010000013.1, read as the reverse complement.
GCCGCCCCGACTCGCGGCTCTTCAAACAGCAGAATCTCACCCGGGCCCAGGAGTTCTTCGCCAAGTACGGCGCCCGGTCGATCGTGCTGGCCCGCTTCGTGCCGATCGTGCGGACCTTCACCCCGATCGTCGCCGGGGCGAGCCACATGCACTATCGCACGTTCCTGGTCTACAACCTGATCGGTGGCACGGTCTGGGGCTGCGGCGTGACGATCCTGGGCTACTTCCTGGGGCAGATCGCGTTCGTGAAGTCCAACATCGAGTTCATCCTCATCGGCATCGTCGTGCTCTCGGTGATCCCCATCGGCATCGAACTGCTGCGGGCCCGGCGCCGCGCCCGATCCGGCCGGCCGTGAGGCCTACGCCAGATAGATCGCGCCCCCGGCTGTCGCGGCCCACACGACACCGGCGGCCAGCAGGAAACGATCCGATGTGAGAACGGTTTCCGGCGCCTCGCCGGCGCCTTGGGCGACCAGCAGGCTGTAGCGCATCAAACCGGCCAGGAACGGCACCAGCGACGCGGCGAGCAGGGGCAGGGCCACATCGGTGCCGCGGTACTGGAAGGCCCACACTGCGTACGCGATCACCGTGCCGGTCAGGGCCATGGCGAGAACCTGTTGCAGCCAGGGCGCGGAGTAACCGGCCAGCACCCGCCGACCGGCCGTGGCCGCGCGGCCGAGTTCACCCGCCCGCTTGGCGATGACCAAGTAGAGGGAACCGAACAGGATCAGCAGCAGAAACCAGCTCGACGGGCTGGTCCGGGTCGCGGCCGCGCCGCCGGCCACGCGGAGCAGGAAGCCGCCGGCGACGATGAGCACATCGAGCACCGGCACGTGTTTGAGCCCGTTGCTGTACGCCGCGGTCAGGGCCAGGTACGCGGCCACACACGCCGCGAACTGCCAGTTGACGGTGAGCGCCACCAGCACGGCCGCGGCGGCACTGCCGTAGCCGATGAGCCGGGCGGTGGAGGGGCTGAGGTCGCCCGCGGCCACCGGCCGCCGTCGCTTCACGGGGTGGCGGCGGTCGGCCTCGACGTCGGCCGCGTCGTTGACGAAGTAGGTGCCCGCGGCGGCGAGAGTGAACGCTACGAAGGCGAATATGCTGCCGCGCGCGGACCCGGCGGTGAAGAGCATCCCGGTCGACGCCGGGGCGCCCAGGACGAGCAGGTTCTTGATCCATTGCCGGGGCCGGGCGGTGACCAGTATGGCGACGGCCGCGACCCGAGGCGGGGCGAGGGTGGTGGAGGCGGACACGACGGGCTCCTATCGGGCGGTCAGATAGATGAAGTCCCGCTGGTCGGGATACGTGTAACGCCATGCCGAGCGGGACATGGAGGGCAGCAGCTTGGCCGGGGTGCCGGAGTTCCAAGAGGCGAACGAGGCCATGCCGTCGTGGATGTCGAGCTGCATGCCCCGCTGCGCCCCGGCCGCGGTCAGCGCGGCGGCCAGCATCTGCAGGTTCATATGGTGTCCGGCGACGTAGATCAGGTTGCCGTGGGCGTCGACGCCGAGCCCGGAGCGCCACGTGTACTGGAGCTGGTTCTTCGGTGAGCCCCAGCGGCCGGACGGGTTCCGGCTGAGCCCGGCGACCGGGCGGCCCGACTCGACGATCATCTCGAGGTTCTGGCGTACGGCTACGGTGTCGGCGCTCAGGGCGACGTCGCGGTTCCAGGCGCCGACGGTGATGCGGCCCTGTTTGTCGATGACGACGGAGGCTTGGTTGTCGAGCAGTGGGCGGGCGTACTGGCCGTTGAGGTAGAACCCGCCGTGGATGTCGGCCATTTTGAAGCCGGAGTTGAAGGTGGCCACCAGTTGCGGGACGTCCTGCCACGGCACGGCGGCGTTGCCCGCCCAGGCGGGGCCGCCGGGCTGGACGGTGCCGGCGACCAGGTGGGCGGTGCTGCCGCCGGCTCGCATCCAGGCCACCCCGGCGACAACACTCTGATGCTGAGGGTCGGGCCGCAAGTAGCTGGTGTAAATGAGGGGGCGGCCGTTCGCATCGGTGCGGCCCGGTGTCCAGACCGACTCGCCAGGCAAGGCCGGCACGCCGGGCAGTGTTGGCAGGCGTGGCGGAGGGGCGCTGTCCGGTGCCTTCTTGGTCACCGTCACCTGTGGCAGGGAGGCCGGGTCGGGCGCTCCGGTGGAGGGTTGATGCCGGGTGTAGTACCAGTTCTCGATGGCGTTGATGACCGGGTTTCCGCCGTGGGCGCGGATCCAGTCGACGGTGCGCATGCCCAGCGTCGCGCTTCCGGGAGCGGTCAGGGCGCGGGCGTACGAGATGCCGGGCACGGCCAGCAGCACGGCGACCAGCAGGACGACGAGGGTGACGCGACGGCGCCTGGTGAGCGTCATCGAGTGATCCGTCCGGGGCGGCGCTCGGCCACATCGGCCAGCGCGAGCATCGGCTCGTCGGCGCGGCTGTTCCCGTACGCCCAGAGCTTGTTCGTGGGATGCCCGGAGAGGTAGTGCAGAAGGCGGGACGCCTTGTGTTCGCCGCGGCAGTTGGGTCCGATCATCCGCCCGGTCACTCGCCCGTTGACGACCTCCATGGTGGTGCTGAGCACGGCGTCGGCGCCGAGGCGAGAGCCCAGGTGCGTGAGGTACAGGTCGGGTGAGGCCGAGGCGAGCACCAGCCGGTGTCCCTGGTTGCGATGCCATTGCCAGCGGCGCAGACAGCCGGGCCGGGTGCGGTGCATGAGGGTCGTCGTGTAGTCACGGGCCACGGCATCGACCTCGGCCAGTTCCCGGCCGCCGAGCACCCGCTGCAGCAGGGCGGCTTTCGCGGCGTCGCGGCTGAGGAGGTTCCGGGCGATGACGTCGAGCAGGATGCCGCTCAGGGCCGCCGTTCCGACGAAGCGCCGAAGGAACGGGAGCAGGGTGTCGCCGAAGACGAGAGTTCCGTCGACGTCCCATGCGGCGACACCGCCGCGGCCGGGCACCGGCACAGGGCTGGGCGGGAGTACCACCGGTTGCTCGATGACGGTCAGTGGTGGGCGCATGTCATCGTTCCTTTCTCGGGGTGTTGTTCATCAGGTCTTGGGGCAGCACGCGGAGCGTGGCCATGACAGGGCGCAGGATCGCGGGCGCGTAGACGACGGCCGCGCGCCGGCGCAGCGACCGGCTCACCCGGGCGGCGACCTCGCGAGCCGTGGTGGCGAAGGGAGCCTCGGGCAGGCCGGCGGTCATCCGGGTCCGCACGTGGCCCGGCCGCACCACGAGCACCCGGGCGCCGCTGCCGCGCAGAGTCCTTCCGATCCGGCGCGCATAGAGATCCAGCGCCGCCTTCGCCACGCCATAGGTCAAGAGCGTTTCCCGCGTACGCACGGCGGCCACTGACGAGAGCACGATCAGGGTGCCGTGCCCCTGCTCCCGGAGTCGGTGGGCCGTCGCGTGCACGGCGACCATCGGGCCCAGCATGTTCGTCTGCAGGGAGCTCTCGAGCGCGGGGCTGTCCGCGCCGATCAGCTCCTCGCCGGTCAGCGCGCCGACGGCGAGAACGACCACGTCGAGGTCACCGGCCAGTGCGGCCGCGCAGGCCAGCACGTCGACCGTCGCCGCGGCGGGTGCGGTCGCGTCGTAGTGCAGTGTCTCGACGCGCCGGCCCGGAACGGTCAGCCGGTCGGCGGCGAGTTTCAGCGCGGCGGTTTCGCGTCCGGCGAGCAGGATGGTGCCGGCGGAGGGGAGCAGTTCGTGGGCGATCGCGGTGCCGATGTCCGACGTTCCGCCGAGCACGAGCACGGTCTGGTCGCGTCCCAGGCCGTCACGCATGGCCGTCCCCGCTCAGGCGCAGCCGCCGGTCGAGGTCGGAGGTCATGAGGCGGTCGGGGTCGAGCAGGTCGCGTTCGGCCCGCCAGCGGTCCAGGCCCGGATACATGGCCGCCACCAGGTCGGGCCGCATCCGGCTGTCCTTGACCAGATAGACCCGTCCGCCGGCCGCGGCGACCTGGTCGTCCAGCGTGTCCAGCGCGGACGCGAGCCGGGGATGGGCCGGGAAGTCGAGCGCCAGGCTCCAGCCCGGCATCGGGAACGACAGCGGCGCGTCGCCGGCCGCGCCGAAGACTTTCAGGACGGCGAGGGTGGCGGCTCGGGCCGGTCCACGCATTGCCGCGTGCAGAACCTGCTCGGCGCCGAACGGCACCACGAACTGGTATTGCACGAGGCCGCGCGGGCCGTGCAGGCCGGGCCAGCCGGGAAGGGCGTCGAGAGGGTAGAGCACAGCCGGCAGAGGGCGGATCGAGCGGGGGCGCAGGCGCGCGGCGGTCAGGCGGGCGCGGTTCGCGACCGTGACCGTGGTGCCGATGCCCCGGCCGAGCAGCGTCGGCGCGGGCATGCGGGGCGCCGGTAGCCGTCCGCCACCGGGTGGTGCGGCCCGGCCGGGCATCATCGGGTCGGCGCGGCTGACGATGCCGGTCCGCGTGCGGGCGTCGAGCCAACCCACCGCGTACGGGCTGTCGCGAGCCGCGGTGGCCAGACTCTCGAGCGTCGCGTCGAGGCCGTCGACGACGGTGTCGGTGGTGCGGTAGAACCACGAGTCGAGCCGGATCAGCCCCAGCCGGGCCCGGGTGATCACGCCGGTGAGCCCCAGTCCTCCGACGGTGGCGCGGAAGGCGTCCGGGTTGCTCTCCGGTCCGAGCACGACTTCGCCCAGGGCGGGGGTGAGGACCGACATCTCCCGTACGTGGGAGCCGAAGGTTCCGGTGTGCACGTGGTTCTTGCCGTGGACGTCCGCGGCGATGGCTCCGCCCACGGTCACGTGGCTGGTGCCGGGGACGACCGGCAGAGTCCAGCCGAGCGGGGCGAGAGCGCGGATGATCGCGCCGAGCGTGGTGCCGGCCTCGGCCAGCACAGTGTCGCCCTCGACTTCGAGCCGCTCGTTGGTGCTGCTGGTCAGGGCGACAATGCCGCCGGCGTTCTGGGCCGCATCGCCGTAGGCACAGCCGCCACCACGGGCGATCAGGCCTCGGGGCCCGGCCGCGGCCATCATTTCCTCCCACTGTTCCGCGCTGTCCGGGCGGATCACCCGGCCGTGGCTGCTGGTCGATCTGCCCCAGCCGGTCGTTGCGGAGGTGTGCATCGTCATCGCGTCCTTTCTCCGAGGAGTCCGTGGTCGGCCAGGGGCCCGACGGTGTAGCCGCGCGCCCGGCAGAGCGCGAGGATTCCGGGCAGGGCGCCGAGGGTGGCCTGGAACGAGCCGGCGGCTGCGGCGTGGTCGCTGTCGTGCAGCAGGATGGTTCCGCCACCGTGCAGACCCCGGCGGACGGCCCGGAAGACCGAGTCGGGCGTCGCCCGGCGGGTCCAGTCACGACCCCAGCAGGTCCACAGCACGGGCCTCAATCCCAGCCGCCGGGCTTCGAGCAGGGCCGCGGTGCTCGCCACCCCGTAGGGCGGCCGCCACCATCGAGGCTGCTGCCCGGTGACGGCGGTCAGCACCGCAGTGGCCCGGGCGAGGTCGGGCCGGCTCTTGAGCAGCAGGCGGTGTTCGTAGCCGTGCACGCCGATCTCGTGTCCGGCCGCGGCGATCGACCGCGCGACGCCCGGGTGTTCCTCGGCCATCCGGCCGAGCAGGAAGAACGTCGCCCGGACGCCGAACCGGTCGAGCAGGCGCAGCAGCTGCGGGGTGGCGTCGGGATGCGGGCCGTCGTCGAAGGTCAGGGCGATGTGCCTGCGGTTTCCCAGGCCGGACGTGGCGGGCAGGAGGCGACGGCGCAGCGGCCCGATCGCCGCGACGGCCGGGGCGGCGTGAGCGAGGGCGACCGCGGTGGCGGTGGTCCCGAGTAGCTTCATACGACTGCCTCCTGTAGGGGATCAGCGATCAGCGGTGCCGAGCCGGCCAGCGCGGCGATCAGATCCGCGGCGTCCGGTTCGGCCGAGGCCTGCGGTGCGGGTGTTGCGGTCATCGCCCGGCTGAGCTCCTCGGCGAACGTGGTTGCCGAGCGCGGCCACGGCGACAGCCCGGCCCGGGCCAGCACGGCCGCGTTGGCGACGCCGTGCCCGGGCAAGCAGCGGTAACTGATCACCGGCACACCGCCGGCCATCGCCTCGGCGCTGGACAGGCCGCCCGCGTTGTGCACCACCACGTCGGCGCAGCGCAGCAACTCCGGCATCGCGTCGACCCAGCCCAGCGCGATGGCCGAGCCGTCGCGTCCGATGCGCCGGCGCAGGATCTCGTTGCGGCCGCAGACCACGACCGGCACCGCGAGCCCGGTGGCGGTGATGTCGCGTGCGGTCGCGGCGACATCACCGACGCCCCAGGAGCCCGCTACGACCACCGCGAGGCGCTCGTCGGCGGGCAGGCCGAGCCGCCGCCGGGTCGCGTCGCGCTCGGCCGGCCCGGTCACGGGCCGGAACTCCGGGCGAACGATGGGGGAGACCGCTAGCGTCGGGACGCCCAGCCGTCGCAGCTGGTCCGCGGTGGCAAGACCGGGGGCCAGGTGGACGTCCACACCCGCGGCGGCGCACAGCGGATGCACCGAGGGGTCGGTCATGACCGCCGCGACCGGAACGCTCAGGCGCCCGTCACCGCGCAGCCGGCCCAGCACCTGACTGGCCAAGGGATAGGTGGAGACCACGACGGCGGCGTCGGCCGGGATCGCGGCCAGCATCCGGGTCGTGGCCAGGCTCGCCGAAAGCCCGGCGGCGCCGGCCGACATCCGGGGGCCACCCATGGCGTTCAGCAGCCAGCCCCAGCTTTGCGGGAGGGTGTTGAGCTGCCGGGCGTACCCGTCGCGGATCCGCCGGCCCACTCCCGGGGGCAGCATGTCGAGGAAGTCGTGCCGCAGCACCTCGAGTCCCTGCTCGCCGAGGCGGCGGGCCAGCTCGGCGGCCGCGCCGTCGTGCCCGGCGCCGATGCTCGCCGAGAAGATCACCACCGGCCCGGTCACCACGCCGACCCGGCCCGGGCCGTGGCGGCGTCGAGGCTCGGCTGGTCCCGCCGGCTCACACCGAGGAAGACGATCACGACGAGGAGGGCCAGGCTGATCGCGACCGTGCCGAGGGGCCGGGGGAGCAGATCACCCAGGGCCGCGCCGAGCGGCCGGGTCAGCACGCACGCGGCCCAGAAGGCGGCGATCGCGCCGGCCTCGGTCAGCCGGTGGGTGGCCCAGATGCCGCCGATCACGATGGCGAACAGCGTCGCCGTCATGGCGGACCCGAGCCCCAAGGCCGCGGCGGCCAGGTCGCTCACGGCCGTGCCGAGCGCGAAGGCGAACAGGATCGTGAGCCAGTAGAACGCCTCCCGCCGAGACGTGTCGATGGTGTGGATCGACAGCGTCCGCTCGGCGGCGTACCAGGCGGCGAGCGCGCCGGCCAGCAGCACGGCACAGGTCGCGGTGGCGGCCCCGGGCGACACCCCGAGGTTGTCGGTCAGCAGCCTGGCGAAGATACTGATCAGCACCGCGACCAGCCAGTACCGGACGGGCGAGTAGCCCCGGTGCCAGAACTGCACCGACAGCGCAACGAACAGCAGCGCCGCCACGACGACGGTGGTTCGCGTCAGGCCCAGCCCGAGCGTGGAGCTCGGGAAATCGGCCGACGTCAGGACCGTGGCGATCCAGAAGAAGACGGTGACCTCGGGCACCTTGCTCAGGAAGCGCCGGGCCGGTCGGGTGGGGGTCATGGCCGAGACACTCGTCCCCACGAGCTAAGAGATCACTGAACGTACGAGGAAACGGTCTTCTTCAACGGTTTCTCAGGTTCGCGTCCCTACCTTCGCGCCATGACCTCGTTTCTCGACCCCACATCTCTGATCACCACGGTCGGGCTGATCGGCATCCTGGCCATCGTGTTCGCCGAGTCCGGGCTGCTCATCGGGTTCTTCCTGCCGGGCGACTCGCTGCTGTTCACCACCGGCCTGCTGGTGGCGGGTGGGGTGCTGCTGCATCAGCCGCTGTGGCTGGTGTGCCTGCTCGTCTCGATCGCGGCGGTGGCCGGCGACCAGTTCGGCTATCTGTTCGGCCGGCGGTTCGGCCCGGCGCTGTTCAAGCGGCCCGACTCACGGTTCTTCAAGCAGGAGAACCTCGCCCGGGCCGGGAGCTTCTTCGAGCGCCACGGCGCCCGGGCGATCGTGCTCGCGCGGTTCGTGCCGATCGTGCGGACGTTCACGCCGATCGTCGCCGGCGCGGGCCGGATGCACTACCGCACGTTCCTGATCTTCAACGTGGTCGGCGGGGTGCTGTGGGGGTGCGGGGTGACCTCGCTGGGGTACTTCCTGGGCCAGGTCGCGTTCGTGCGGTCGCACATCGAGCTGATCCTGATCGGCATCGTCGTGGTGTCGCTGATTCCGGTCGCGGTCGAGCTGCTGCGCAACCGTCAGCCGGCCATGCGGTAACCGGCGCCGCGAACGGTCTCGATCGCCTCGCGGCCGACCTTGCGGCGCAGGTAGCCGATGTAGACCTCGACGATGTTGGGATCGCCGTCGAAGTGCGCGTCCCAGACGTTCTCGATGATCGCCGTCTTGGTCACCGCCTGCCCGCGGTGGCGCAGCAGGAACTCGAGCAGCGCGAACTCGCGTGGCGTTACCGCCACCGGGTCGCCGGCCCGGGTCACCCGGCGCTCGGACGGGTCGAGACTCAAGTCGCCGGCGGTGAGCACGGCCGGGCGTTCCGGGGCGCCACGGCGGATCAGCGCCCGCAGGTGCGCCACCAGCACCACGAACGAGAACGGCTTGACCAGGTAGTCGTCGGCACCGAGATCGAGCGCGTCGGCCTGGTCGTATTCGCCGTCCTTGGCGGTCAGCATCAGGATCGGGGTCCAGACACCCTTGGCCCGCAGCTGCCGGCAGATTTCGTACCCGCTGAGCTTGGGGAGCATGATGTCCAGCACGATCACGTCGTACGCCCCGTGGGGTGTCTCGGCGGCGGTCCACAGCCCGTCGACACCGTCATGGGCCAGGTCGACGGTGAACCCCTCCCGGCTCAGGCCGTCGCGGATCGTCTCCGCCAGGCCCACCTCGTCCTCCACGACGAGCACCCGCATGCTCTACCTCCTGGTCCGGTCGACGGGGGCAGGGTGCCCGCGAACAGCTGAGAAAATACTGAACCGCGCCGTTAGCGTGATCTCATGCTGAGGTTACGTCGGTGGCTGGGTGTCCGGATGCGGTCCGCGCTCGCCGCGAGTCTGGTCGTGGCCATCGCGTCGTTGCTGGCCGGCGTCGTCCTGCTCGTGGTCGCCCGCGGCGTCCTGATCGACAACGTGAACGTGGCCGCCGGCGACCGCGCCACCCAGCTGGTCGCGGCGCTGGCCTCCGGCGACGAGCCCGACCTGCTGCCGTCCTCGCCGGGCCGCACCGTCGTGCAGATCCTCGACGCCCAGGGCGTGGTGATAACGGCGTCTCCCGCGCTGACCGACGCGCCCCCGGTGTCCGATCTGCGCCCGGCCGCGGGCCGTCGGCAGCAGCAGACCCGCCATCTCGGCCTCGGCCAGGACTCGCCGTTCCGGATCGTCGCCGCCGGCGTCAGCACCGGCGCGGGAATGCGGACCGTGCTGGTGGCCGAGTCGATGGACGCCGTCGACGACGGCACCGAGGCGATCCTGGTCGCGTTGCTGTTCGGCCTGCCCCTGCTGGTGCTCGCCGTGGGCGGCGCGACGTTCCTGTTCGTCGGGCGGACCCTGCGCCCGGTCGAGGCGATGCGCCGGCAGGCCGCGACGATCACGTCCCGCAACCTGCACACCCGGCTGCCGGTGCCGGCCGCCGACGACGAGATCGCCGCCCTGGCCGCCACGATGAACACGATGCTCGACCGGATCGAGACGGCCTCGGCGGTCCAGCGGCGCTTCGTCGCCGACGCCAGCCACGAGCTGCGCAGCCCGCTGGCCACCATCCACGCCAACGCCGATCTGCTGGTCGGGGCCGGGCTGGCCGAGGGGGAGGCCCGCTCGGCGACCCGGATCCACACCGAGAGCGGCCGGATGGCCAAGCTGGTCGACGACCTGCTCACGCTCGCCCGCGTCGACGACCAGGCCCTGCCCGTACGGCGTCAGGACGTCGACCTCGACGACCTGGTCTACGCCGAGCGGGAGCGGGTCGCGCTCGAGCATCCCGAGCTGCGCATCGAGGGCTCGGTCGGCCCGGCCCGGGTCAGCGGCGACCCCGACCAGTTGCACCGCGTGCTGCGCAACCTGGTCGACAACACCGTCCGGCACGCCCGGCAGAGGGTCACCGTGAGCCTGGCCGGCGGCGAGGTGATCGTCGGCAACGACGGGCCGCCGATCCCGGCCGCCGACCGGGAGCGCATCTTCGATCGTTTCGTCCGGCTGGACGACAGTCGCGCGCGGCAGGACGGTGGTGCCGGTCTGGGTCTGGCGATCGCCCGCGACATCGTCACCGCTCATGGCGGCACGCTCACGGTCGACGATCTGGCCGAGGGCGCCGCGATGCGGATTCGGCTGCCCCAGGAGGAATGACAGTGGCGAGCGCGGTCCCGGTCAGTCGTACGCCGACCCGCTCGCCGGTGGCGGGAAGCAGGTGGGCCGGGCAGCGTGCGGTGACCTCGCCGTCGTCGGTGCCCAGCCGCAGCAGGCCGTCGTGCCCGCGGAATTCGACACCGAGCACGGTCGCGTGGGTCGGGGCGGCCGGGTCGAGGACGAGCTGCTCCGGGCGTACGAGAACGGCGCCCTGGCCGTTGGCCGGCCGGGGGATCGGCGCTGATCCCAGGGCGGTGGCGGCGTGGTCGCCCAGCAACTTGGCCGGCAGCTCGCAGACCTCACCGGTGAAGGCGGCGATCGCGGCGTCGGCCGGTCGCAGATAAAGGTCGGCGGGACTGCCCTGCTGTGCGGTCGTGCCGTCGCGCACCAGCGCCACCCGGGTGGCCAGCGACAACGCCTCGGAAAGATCGTGGGTGACCAGGATCGTGGTGGTCGAGGTGGCGGCGAGCGCCGCGGCCACGGCTGTCCGGGTGCCGGCTCGGATCGCCGGGTCGAGCGCCGAGAACGGCTCGTCCAGCAGCACGGCGTCGGGTTGCGGCGCGAGCGCCCGGGCCAGCGCGACGCGTTGCTGCTCGCCACCGGAGAGCTGATGCGGAAAGCGGTGCTCGAGGCGGGCGTCCAAACCCACAAGATCAAGCAATTCCCGTACGCCGTGACGACCGCGCCGCCGTCGCCAGGGCAGCCCGAAAGCGACGTTTCCCAGCACCGTGAGGTGCGGGAACAGGTTGCCTTCCTGTGTGACGTAGCCGATCCGGCGGTGCTCGGCCGGCAGGCCACGCACCGGCCGGCCGCCGACGGTGATGGTGCCGTCGTCGGGCTGGTCGAAGCCGGCGATCAGCCGCAGCAACGTCGTCTTGCCGCTGCCCGAGCGTCCGATCACCGCGGTCAGTTCGCCGTGCGCCGCGGCCAGGTCGAGCCCGTCGAGCACCGGCACTCCCGCGTGGGCCTTGCGCAGCCTGGATACTTCGACGCCGCTCATGCGCGCCGCACCAGCAGGTAGGCGGCGGGCGCCGAGATGACGATCATGAGCAGCGCGTACGGGGCGGCGGCGCCGTAGTTGATCTCGCTGGTGGCATTCCAGAAGCCGGTGGCCAGGGTGCGGGTGCCGATCGGGGCCAGCAGCAGCGTGGACGTGAGCTCGGTGACCACGGCCAGGAAGACCAGCAGGAAGCCGGCGCCGAGGCCCTTGGCGATCAGCGGCAGCCCGACCCGCAAGAGCACCGCGTGCGGCCGGACGCCGAGTGAGCGCGCCACGTCGTCGAGTTCTGGCGGCGCCTGCTCGAAGGCGGCGCGCAAGGTCACCATGGCCCGGGGCAGGAACAGCAGCGCGTACGCGGTAAGCAACATCGCCGTGCTCTGGTAGAGCGCCGGCAGCCAGCGGATCCCGGCCGTGATGAGCGCGAGTGCGACCACGATGCCGGGCAGTGAATTCCCGACGTACGTGCTGCGTTCGATCACCGTGCTCAGGCGTCCCCGCCGCCGTACGACGAGCCAGGCCACGGGCAGTGCGAGCACCGTCGTCACGGCCGCGCCACCTAAGGCAAGGCCGAGCGTCGACGCCGTCGCGCTCAGCAGCGGCCCCGCCGGGAAGCCGGCCGAGGTGCTGGTCAGCAGCCAGTGCACGAGCGTGCCGAGCGGAACCCCGAGGGCCGCGACCGGCAGCAGCGCCAGGACGACCAGGAACCAGCGGCTCACCGGGCGGCGCAGGGCAGGGCGGGCCGCACCCGAGCCCGTACGGGCAATGCGGGCTTGTCGGCCGAGTGCGAGTTCGCCGCCGAGCAGCACCAGGCAGAGCAGCACCAGTACGCCGGCCAGGGCCGTCGCCGCTGAGCCGTCGAACGTGGACTGGTACTGGTCATAGATCGCGGTCGTGAACGTGTCGTAGCGCAGCGCCTGCAGCGCCCCGAACTCGGCCAGCAGGTGCAGCCCCACGAGCAGGCCACCACCCAGCAGGGCGGGGCGCAGCTGAGGCAGAACGACGCGGACGAACGTACGGGACGCGCTGGTGCCCAGGGACCGGCTGATCTCCTCGTGGGCCGGGTCGCTGCCGCGCAACGCCGCGGCGACCGGGAGATACACGAGGGGGTAGTAAGACAGCGTGGTGACGGTCAGCGCGGCGCCGAGGCCCTGGAAGGACGGGCGCAGCGAGAACCAGCCGAAGCTGTTGACGAAGGCCGGCACCGCAAGGGGCGCGACCATCAGGGCGGTCCAGACGCCACGGCCGGGCAGGGTGGTGCGTTCGACCAGCCAGGCCGCTCCGGCGCCGACGATCGTGCAGGTGGCGATGCCCAGCACCACGAGCACGACGGTGTTGGTGAGCAGTTCGCCGACGCGAGGGCGCACGACCAGCGCCACGGTGTCGCCACCGGCCTCGATCAGGCCGGCGGCGACGTAGGCGAGGGGGAGCAGGGCCAGCAGGCCGACCGCGACCGCGGCGGCCCGCTGGCTGCCGGCGAACCAGGTCACAGCAGGCCGACCCGCTGCATCTCCTCGACGATCTTCGGGCCGTTGAGCGCGTTGTTGTCGACCACCGGCGCGTTCAACTCGGCCAGCGGGGTGAGTGCTTTGTTGGCGTCGACGCCCTTGCCGACGGTGTATTCGAGGGCCTTGCTGTCGGCGAGCAGTTTCTGGCCCTCGGCGCCGGTCATGTAGGCGAGGAACTGCTGGGCCGCGGGCCCATTCTTGCTCGACTTGAGCACGCCGCCGCCGGAGACGCTGACGAAAGCGCCCGCGTCCTTGTTGCCGAAGTACTTCAGCTTGGTCTTGGCACTGTTGGCGCCGCCGTCGGCCTGATCGCCGTACCAGTAGTAGTGGTAGATGACGCCGCCCGGCACCTCACCGGCGTTGGCGGCCTTCATGATGGTGCTGTTGCCGCGGAAGACCTTGGCGTTGGCCTTGACGCCCTCGAGCCACTTGGCGCCCTCGGACTCGCCCTTGATCTCGTAGACGGCGCTGACGATGGCCTGGAAGTCGGCGCCGCTGGGCGAGATGCCGAACTTGCCCTGCCACTGCGGCTGGGCCAGGTCGAGGATCGAGGCCGGGAGCTGGTTCTCGGGCACGAGCGTGGTGTTGTAGACAAAGACGGTCGAGCGCGCGGCGACCCCCACCCAGTCGCCCTTGCTCGACGAGTACTCGGCCGGCACCTGGTCCTTGGTCGCCGCGTCGACCGGCGCGAACAGGTCCTTGCTCGAGACCAGCGACATGGCCGGGGAGTTCTCGGTGATGAACACGTCGGCCGGGGAGGCTGCGCCCTCGGCGACGATCTGGTTGGCCAGCTCGAAGTCGCTGCCGTTGCGGACCTCGACCTTGGTGCCGGTCTTGGCGGTGAAGGCGTCGGCCCAGGCCTGGCCGACCTCCTCGTGCTGGGCGTTGTAGAGCACCAGGGCGGCGGGCTGGGACCCGTTGCCGGTCGAGTTGTCGGACGAACCGCAGGCCGTGAGGAGCAGCCCGGCGGCTGCGGTCACGGCGACGGCGAATGTGTGACGACGCACGGTCGCTCCTTCGGTGTTTCGGGTGTTGCCGAAGGAAGGTTAGGCTCGGCTTACTTGCGATTTGGTGCCCAAAATTGGGGGTGGACGATGCGCCTGCCGGTCCTGCTGGTCGATGACCACCGGGTCCTGGTGGACTCGCTGGCGCTGAGCCTGGAGCTGCAGCCCGACCTGTGCTGCGCGGCGGTGGCCTACACGGCCCGCGACGGCTTGGCCAAGGCCGCCGCCATCCCGTACGCGGTTGCGGTCGTGGATCTGCAGTTGCCCGATGCGGGCGGGCTCGATGTCGTCGCCCGTCTGCGCGCGATGCGCCCCGATGCGCCGATCGTCGTGCTCACCGCCCACCCGAAGGCCGACCTGGCCGACCGGGCGCTCGCCGCCGGCGCGGCGGCCTTTCTGGGCAAGGATCTGCCGCTGACCGAGATCCTGACTGTGATCAGGTCGGCCGATCCGGCCCGCCCGCAGGTTGTGGCGGGGTTGCGGCAGCCGCCCGTCGGGCTGACCCATCGTGAGCTCGACGTGCTGCGCGAGCTCGGGCAGGGTCACGACGCCACGCGAGCCGCCGCCACCCTGGGCATCTCGCTCCACACCGCCCGCGGGCACATCAAGGCTGTGCTGGCCAAGCTGGGTGTGCAGACGCAGCTCGACGCCGTGGTGTCGGCCGAGCGGCTCGGCCTGATCACCGTCGGCTCCCGGTACTGAACCGTGCGCGCCGTAATCGTGCGGTGCGCCGCGGTGGCGGTCGTGCTCGCCCTGCTGGTGAGCGTCGGCGTACGGCGGCTGTCCGATCGCGACGCCGGGCATCTTGCCCGGGGTGTGGCGGCCGCGTTGCTGACGCCCATGGCGTCGCAGGACTTCCGGCAGCCCGGCGGCATTGATCGGGTGGGGCTGCTCAGGCACTTGCAGCCGTTCCTGGCTGACGGCGTGGTGAAACGCGTCAAGGTTCTCGCAGTGCGGGGCGACCGCGCGACCGTTGTCTTCTCCGACGAGCCACGCACCGAGGGCCTGGTCGAACACCCGAGTTCCGGCACGGCTTCCGTTCCCGGCGACGAGAACCACCGCTATGAGCGGTCGCTGGCCGGCGCGACGAGGGAGGTGTTCTTCGCGTTCCAGGACGCCCGCGGCAACGCCACCCAGCTCGAGTTGTACGTCCCGGTCGACGCCACGGTGACCGGTTGGGTGGCCGTTGTCGTGGTTGCCATGCTGCTTGTCCTTCCCGTGGCGCTGCTGGGGACTCGACAGGCTCGGCGCGATCCCGGCCCGACCCGTCGTGACCTGGCCCGCCGCCTGCACGACGATGTCCTCCCCGAGCTGGCCGGCGCCCGCATGCTGGTGGACAACCTGCGCAACGCGGGGGAGGCCGACCTGGCCCGGGCCGGGGTGACCCGCGGCGAGCTGGCCGACCGTCTGCACGCGATCCTGACCGGCGAGATCGGGCAGATCAGGGCGTTGCTGAGCGAGCTGGTCCCGCCCGAGCCGGCCGGGGACCACCTGCCCGCACACTTCGCCGATCTGGTGGCCCGGCTGCGGCCGGACGGCCCGTCGCCCGCGATCACGACCGCCGTGCCGGCGCTGCCTGAGCTGCCGGCAGCCCTCGCGCCGGTCCTGCTCAGCGTCGGCGGGGAACTCGTCCGCAATGCCATCCACCATGCCGGGGCCGGCACGATCCGGCTCGTGGTCGAGGTCTGCGCGTCGAGCGTCCGCCTGACCGTGACCGACGACGGGACCGGCTTCGACCCGAGCGCGGTCGCTCCCGCTGGGCATGTCGGGCTGCGGCTGATCCGCGGCCTGGTGCGTGAGCACGGGGGCGTTCTGCGCTTCGGTCATGATCAGGGAACGACGGTGACGGTGACCTTCCCGCTGCGACCTCGTTATTCCTACAAGATGTAGGAGTAATGTTTCAGGGAGGCATGTGGTGGGTCGCATCGGACGTATGTTGTTGGCAATGTCGACAGTGGTCATGGTGGTGCCGAGCTCGGCCGCCCAGGCGGCGGCTGTGCCTCGCCCGGATCACGTCGTGATCGTCGTGCTGGAGAACAAGCGGTACGACTCCGTCGTCGGCGACCGGCGCACGCCTTGGGTGAGTGCCCTGGCTGCCCGGTCGGCCAACCTCACGAGGTTCTACGCCGAGACGCACCCCAGCCAGCCCAACTACCTGGCGTTGTTCTCCGGCTCCACCCAGGGCGTGACCGACAACAAGTGCCCCCACGAGCTGGGTGATCGGGTCAACCTTGCCCGTCAGCTGATCGACGCCGGCCACAGCTTCGCCGGCTACTCGGAGGATCTGCCCCGTACGGGCTGGCGTGGCTGCGGGTCCGGCGGGTACGTCCGGCGCCACAACCCCTGGGTCAACTTCAGCAATGTGCCGGCCGCGGCCAACCGGCCGTACACGGCATTCCCGTCCGACTTCAGCCGGCTTCCGACGCTGTCGTTCGTCATCCCGAACCTGTGTCACGACATGCACGACTGCCCGAAGGCGCAGGGTGACGCCTGGTTGAAGCGGGAGTTCGCCGGCTACGTCGCCTGGGCCCGTAAGCACAACAGCCTGTTCATCCTGACCTTCGACGAGGACAACAAGACCGGCGGCAACCGGATCGCCACCATCGTGGCCGGCGCGGGGGTGCGGCCTGGCGCCTACGCCACCCGCGTCGACCATTACGACCTGCTGCGCACCGTGCAGCAGATGTACGGACTGCGCCCGGCGGGGTGGGCGACGCGCCGAGCGGGACTCCCGGCCATCTGGGCTCCCCGCGGCTGACCCTGCACCTACAGCTTGTAGGGGATACAGTCGGGCGATGACCGCGCACCTCGACGACCAAGCCACCACCACTCACGGCGGCTCGCTGAGCCTGCGGCTGGCCGCGCGGTCGGCCGCTGCGTTCGTGCTCCTGGCCGTGTTGGTGGCCGCTAAGGCGGACCCGGTGGTGTCCTTCGACTCCTGGCTCAGCCGGGCGGCACATTCCGCCGCCATCGCCGCCCCGCTCTGGCGTGCGGCGATGGCGGCGGTCACGGTCACCGGCAGCACGACGGTCATCGGGCCGCTGGCCGCGCTTGCGTGTCTCATTCTGCTCGTCCGCGGCCGGTGGCGACATGCGGTGTTCGTCGTGGCCGCGCTCACCATCACGCTCGGTGCGCGGCTGGCGGTGCTCAATGTCGTCGCCCGGCCGCGCCCGGTCGATCAGTTGGCGCCCGCGTCGAGCTACGCCTTTCCCTCCGGGCACACCGCCGCCTCGGCGACGGCGGCCCTGGTCGCGGTCATGGTCTGCTGGCCGATGCTGCGCCGCCGGGGGAGCCGGATCGCGCTCGCCGTCGTCGCGGGTTTGTGGGCCGTGGCCGTGGGGGTGAGCCGGGTGGCGCTGGTCGTGCACTGGCCCACCGACGTGCTCGGAGCCTGGCTCTTCGTGCTCGCCGTCGTGCCGGTCGTGTGGTGGGTGTGCTTCCGTGGACAAAAAACCTACACCTTGTAGTATTTCGCGGGTGGGGTGGACCCTTGGCTGAGAACGCGGGCGATCCGAGCGGCCTCGTGGGGATGTACCTGCGGGTCATCCTGGAGTGCGAGGAAGAAGGCGTGCCCCCGTTGAGCGCCCGCATCGTCGAGCGGCTGGGCCGCCGGGCACCGACCGTCCACAAAGCCGTCGATCGGCTGAAGCAGCATCGGCTGATCACCGTGGACGAGAGCCGCCGGCTCAACCTCACGCGGCCGGGCCGCCGCCGCGCCGTCGCGGTCATGCGCAAGCATCGGCTGGCCGAGCTGATGCTGGTCGACCTCTTCGGCGTCCCCTACGACCAGGCTCACCGCGAGGCGGACCAGCTGCAGCATGCCCTGAGCGACCGCGTCGAACAGGTGCTGTTCCGCAAGCTGGGCTACCCGGTCCGCTCGCCGTACGGCAATCCGATCCCGGGCCTTACCGCGATCGGCGGCCCACCTTCGGCACGGCGCCGCGCCCGGGGGCAGGCGCCGCTGGCGACCCCGGGGCTGAGCGGTGCCGTCGTGGTGCAGCGGATCGGCGAGTGGGTTCAGGCGCACCACGCGTTGCTGATGGAGCTGGCCGCCGCCGGGGTACGTCCGGGCCGGGTGGTGACCGTCATCCAACGGCCCGCCGCGGTGGTCGTCGGCGGCGTTCAGCTCCCGGAGCCGCTGGCGCGCGGCATCGTCGTCACGACGGATCTCGACCAGGCGTACGGGTCGTCGGCTCAGGCCGCGGCGTGAAACAGCTCGAGCAGGTCACGCGCGGCCTCGACCGTCCAGACCAGCGAGAAGGCGGCGAGGGCGCCCGGCAGCAGCAGATAGAGCCAGGAGAGCGGACGGCGTCGCGGCATCAGCAACTCGCGTACCCGCTTGGGCACCACGCCGGGCCGCTCGGCCAGATGGAGACCGGCCGGTGTCCTCGGCCCCGCCAGCGCGGCGGCCCCGAGCGCAAGCGCTACGGACCGGCGGTCGCCGACGGCCGCGGCGGCCCTCTCGTCGGCGGCACGTTCGACGAGGTAGTCGATGCGGATCGCGAGCACCCGCAGCAGCGGGTGAGCCGCGCACGCCAGTTCGGCCGTACGCGCCAGCCGGTGATGGCCGCCGCGCAGATGCTCCCGCTCGTGGGCCAGTAGCGCGGCATACTGCTGGTCGGTGAGCAGATCGAGCATGCCGGTGGTGACCACGATGCGCCCGGGCGGGCCCTCGACGCTGAACGCCTCCGGCGCCGGATCGGGCACGACGATGACTTCCCGATCGGCCGGCAGGTCACCGAGACCAGTGATGACGGCCAGCGCCGAGCGGTGCCGGCGCCGCGTACGCCAGACGGCGGCCATGGACGCCAGGAACAGCACCGCCGAGAGCCACGAGACCCACGGCACCGTCTGGGTGTCGCGCGCGATGACGACGCTCGACCAGCCGAGCCACTGCCCAGGAACCGGGAGTTCGGCGACGGCCTTGACCGTGAAGAGTGCCAGATTCACCGTGCTGGCCGCCGCCGCGCCGGCCGCGGACCACGCCAGCACGGCGGCGGCCCGGCCGGGCGGCATGCGATCCGCGGAGACCAGCGCCAGCCCGGCGATCACGGCGGGCACGACGAGCACGGACCATACGAAGTGATCGAACATCCGCTCCCGCCTGCCCGGCCGTCGACGTCGTGGTGCTCGTGCGTGTTCCCCGGAAGGCTATCCTGAGCGCGGAGGTCAGCCACTGTGACGACGAAGGACGGGCGCCGGGCGCCGGGGACGCTGGAAGCCTCGGTCATGGCGGTTTTGTGGGCCGCCGGGCGGCCGATGTCGGCCACCGAGGTGCAGCAAGAGGTCGGCGGTGAGCTGGCCTACAACACCGTGCAGACCATCCTGATCCGCCTGCACGAGAAGAAGACCGTCGAGCGGCGCCGGGCCGGCCGCGGTCACGTCTACTGGCCGGTCGAGGACGAGTCCACCGCGGCCGCCTCCCAGATGCGCGCCGCCCTGGCCAACCGCCCCGACCGGCACGCGGTGCTGCAGCGTTTCGCCGCCTCCCTCGACGAGTCCGACGCCGACCTGCTCCGGCAGTTGCTGGGCGTAGCCGAGCGCAAGCGCGGCGCATGAGGCTGGCCGTCTATCTTCCGCTGCTGCTGGCGCTGCCGCTGACTCTCGCGGCTCGCCCCATGGCCGCGCGCGGCCGGCCCGGCCCGGCGGCGTGGACGCTGAGCGCGGTCGCGCTGCTGGCGGCGGCCTGCTCGACGTGGTCGCTGGTGGTGCTGGCGCTCACGCTCCTCGACGACGTTCCGCCCCTTTCGGCGCTGGACAACCATCCGGCGATCGAACTGCCCGAGCCGGTGCCGGGCCCGGTTGCCCTCGTGGCGGCTGTTCTGCTGCTCGGGGCGGCCGTGCGCGTGTTCCGGGCCGTCCGGCTGCGGATCACCACCTTCCGTGACCTGCGGGCGGTCGGCGCCCCGGACGAGGCGATGGTCGTCGCCGACTGGTCTGAACCCATGGCGGTGGCGGTCCCCGGCACGATCCGGCGCCGCGGGCGACTCCTGGTGACCACCGGCATCCTGAAGCTGCTCGACGCCGACGAACGCCGGGTCGTCCTCGCCCACGAGCGCGCCCACCTGGAACGCGGGCACCATCGGCTCACCGCCGCCACTGCCGTGGCCGCCGCCCTCAACCCGTTGCTGATCCCGGTCCGCGACGCCGTCGGCTACCTGGTGGAGCGCTGGGCCGACGAGGACGCCGCGGCCGAGGTCGGCGACCGCCGGTTGACGGCGCAGGCGGTGGCCCGGGCGTCGCTGGCGGCGACCACCCGCCCCGGAACAGTGCTGGGCATCGGCGGCGGGGTCGCCGTGCAGCGAGTGCGAGCGTTACTGGACCCGCCGCCCACCGGCAGCCGCCGCCGGTTGATCGCGCCCGTCGCTCTCGGCGTCGTGTTGCTCGCCGTGGTCACGGTGATCACGGTCGAGTTCGTCGCGCTGGCCCAGGCCTGGATCTGACGGGGTCACACGCCGTTGTAGGTGTTCAACGTCGAGATCAGCGTCTGCAGGCCGGCCTCGCAGTCGGGCTGGGTCGGGCTGCCTGCGCGCAGCGAGGTCAGCACGGTGTCGATCTCGCCGTCGAGCTGGTGCCACTTCGCCGGGTCGCGTGGCTTGAGACCGGACTCGGCGTCGTCCCAGGCCACCTCGAGGTCCTTGACCTTCGTCTTGCCGGCGGTCAGATCGTTGTGGTCGACCTTGGTCTTGACGTCGGTGGCGATCACCGTGAACGCGCTCAGGTCGCCCAGCCGGGTGGTGGGGTGCGCGGCCTTGGCGCTCGTCGTCGAGGTGGCGGTGGTCAGCTCCGCGCGGTTCGACGGGGCCGGGGTGCCGCTGAGCCCCCAGCCCGCGGCGGCCAGCACCACCACCGCCGCGCCGGCCCAGGCGTAGTCGCTGCGCCGTCCACCGGCGGGCTCGTCGCCCTTGGCCGTGATGCCGTGGCGGCCGGTCAGCACCTGCTCGCGGGTCACCAGCACCAGGATGACGGCGAAGAACAGCAGGCTGGTCACGCTGGCCCCGAGCGCCAGCCCGCCGAACTGGCGGTCCTGGGTCAGCAGGTCGCCCAGCGAGGCACCGAGCGGGCGGGTCAGCACGTACGCGATCCAGAAGGTGAGCACCTGGCTCACCCCGGCCTTGCGGGCGATCCACGTGGCCAGGATGAGTCCGCCGAAGATCAGGGTGCCGTTGCGGAAGCCGAGGCTGAGCGCCTCGGTGGCCAGGTCGCCGGCCGCGGTGCCGAGGGCGAAGGTGGTGAGGATGGCGCCCCAGTAGAACGCCTCCCGGCGCGGGGTGTCGATCGAGGCGATGGCCAGGGTGCCCTCCTGGCGGTGCCAGATCACGAAGACCGCGGCCAGCACGACGGAGAAGACGGCGGTGCTGACATAGAGGCTCACGCCCAGGGTGTCGGTGAGGAAGTCGGTGATCTGGGTGCCGACGATGCTCACCAGCACCACGCACAGCCAATAGATCCACGGTGTGTAGCGGTTGGTGCGGAACTGTACGACGAGCGCTGCCGCGAGCACCGCGAGCATGATGGCGTCGGTGATCAGCGGGCCGAGCCCGACGTTGACCGACAGGTAGTCGGCGAACGTCTCGCCGATCGTGGTGGACAGGATCTTGATGACCCAGAAGGTCGCGGTGATCGCCGGGACCTTGGTCAGCCAGCCCGGCACGCGGACGGCGGGAGCGGAATGCGCAAAAGTCATGATCGCCACACTGGGCAAGCGGCGCTGAACATTTGCTGAAGGCCACGAAAGGGGGTCGCTCACCGAATTCTCAGCACCGCCGGCCGGCAGACCCGTGGTCGCCGTCACAGATCCCTGAGGCGGCTGGCGTCGACCCGGCCGGTCCAGCGGGCGGTGACGGCGGTCGTGGCGGCGGCGGTGGCGAGCACGGCCAGCACGGTGGCGGCGACGAAGTCCCACGGCACCACCGGATGGTGCGGCGGCGGGTCGAAGATGCCGTTGAGGACCTTGATGAGCTGGGCCGCGACCAGACCGCCGGCCACCAGACCGCCGATCACGCCGAGCGCCACCAGAGCCCGCGCTTCGGTCCAGAGGAAACCGGCCCGCTGCCGGGCGGTGGCGCCGAGCACGGCCAGCGCCGTGGTCGCCCTTCGCCGCTGGACGGCACCGGCCACCAGCACCAGGCCCGCGCTCGCCCCGGCCAGCAGCAGCCCGAAGGTCAGGCTGAGCCGGGCCAGGCCGGACAGGCTGCCGGCGGCCAGACCGGACGCGGACACCACGGCGACGCGCGGCGAGGTGGTGTCGTTGACCTGCGCGCCGGTCGGGGGACGGATGGCCGCCGCCACCCGGGCGGGATGGCCGGTGCGCACCAGCAGCGTCTCGACGGCCGGGCGTCCGGTCGCCTCGGCCAGGTACGACCGGTTGGCGACCACGAAGCTGTCGCGCGGCGCCGTGGCGAACTCGGTGATCACTCCGACGACGTGAAAGCCGATCGAGCGGTACGCGCCCTGGTCCGTTCGCAGCCGCAGCCGTACGGCGTCGCCCGTGTGCAGCTGGTAGTCGTGCAGCGTCTCCTGCGAAAGCAGCACGCCGTCCCGGGTCGCGGCCAGGTTCGCCATCACCGCTCGCACGGAGCTGCCGGGCGTGAACGCGTCCTCCAGCGGCGCCGCCCGGCCGACCGTGGCCGCGTCGACGCCGTACAGGTCCTGCAGATCCGGTCCCACATAGACGAGCCGGTGGCTGACCTGTTCGACCGCGGTCACGCCGGGGACGGCGGCGATCGCCGGGTCGAGGGTGCCGCCGCTGTCGGCCGGCAGTGTTATCGCCACGTCAGATCCGACGGTCAGCGCAGTGTCGACGCGGGCCTGCCGGTCGTAGGTGGTGGTGAAGACCGCGGCCGACACGGTGACGGCGACGGCCACCGCGAGCCCGGTCGCGCCGCGGGCGACCACCCGCCGCCGGCGCCGCAGGACGTCCCGGCGCAGGTCGGGCAGCCGCCCCGACGGGTCGGTGCCGGGCCGCCGGCCGCGGCGGGCCAGCACCAGGGCCGACAAACGCCAGGTGAGCAGGGCCATCCCGGGCCACAGCAGCGCCGGGGCCAGCAGCGCGGCGTAGTTGACCGACGCCACCGGCACACCCTCGGGCACGACCACGACCTTGTACCCGCCGCGGGAGGTCAGCCAGAACACCATGGCCGAGCCGGCGAGCAGCAGGAAGTCGAGGCCGAGCCGCAGCGGCAGCGGTGATCGGGTGGCGGGCAGGGCGGTGGCGGCGTCCTGCACGGTGGGAGGGCCGCCGCGGAGCAGACGCGCCACCGGCGCCAGCTCGGTCACGACCGCGAGCAGGACACCGGCCGCCGTCCCGCCGGCCAGCCAGGGAACGGAGACTGTGCCCAGAGCGCGGGCCAGCACGGCGCCCAAGGCCGCGCCGAGCAGCCCGTCGATCAGGGCCACCAGGCCCAGCAGGGTGGCCGCGCGGCGGGGTGTCACCCCGCGCAGGCGCAGCAGGGCCAGGTCGCGGCGCTGCCGGTCGTTGCGCAGCGAGATCAGCAGCAGGGCGACCACGCCCGCGAGGACGAGCGCCGGCACTCCGAGCAGCAGCACGAGCAATCCGGCGTAGATGGCGTCCTCCCGGGCCGCCGACAGGGCCACCTCGAGGTTGTCACCGATCAGGGCGCTGCCGGCGATGTCGGCGACCAGGTGGTTGGAGCGGAGGGTGATCAGGTCGGCGGCCCGCGCCGGGTCGCTCGGCAGCTCGCCGTGATTCAGCCGTACGTGGAACTGATGGATCACTGTTGCCGAACCGACCAGATCGCGGAACCGTTCCGGGGCGACCAGCAGGACGTTGTCCGGCGGCGCACTCGCTCCTGACCCGGCGGGGGCGCCCACGACCTGGAAGAAGGAGTCGGCGGTGGGCAGCTCGGCCACCCCCGTGACCGCTACCGTGCGTCCGCTGCCCAGCACGGTCACTGTGTCGCCGGGAGCGGCTGCGAGGTTGGCCGCGGTCTGCTGCTGCAGGGCGGCGCCGACGAGCGAGCCGCCCAGGGTGCGGAGCTGACCGGGTGCGAACGACGCATAATCGGCGGGCAGGGACACCACGTACGCGGCGCCCGTGGTGCGCGTCTGGCCGTCGGCCGACTTCGAGGTCAACCCGCGAACCTTGGCGTAGTCGACCGCGCGGAAGCCGGTCAGGCCGGGCGTCGCGGCCAGCGCGTCGCGGGCGACGGCGGGATCGCTGCCCGGCGTGACCTGCACCTGCCAGTCGACCGGCACCCTGGCCGCGGCGCGTTCGGTGAGCCGGGCACCGGTGCGGGTGGTGAACGAGCCCAGCGCGACGAGGAAGGCCACGGTCAAGGCGACGGCGAGCGCGGCGGCCAGGGTCTCGGCCGGGCGGCGGCGCAGGGCCTGCAGGACGTATCGGGTCGTCATGAGACCGTCCATCGGTGAGGGAATCGGGCGGCGACATCCGGATCGTGGGTGGCCACGACCAGAGCGCTGTCCCTGGCCTGCCGCAGGAGGACGTCGATGGTGCGGGCGGCGGTGGCCCGGTCGAGAGCGCCGGTCGGCTCGTCGGCCAGGATCAGCCGGGGCGCCATCGCGAGCGCGCGGGCCAGGGCGACCCGCTGCTGCATCCCGCCGGACAGCTCGGCCGGCAGGGCGTCGTCGATACCGGCGAGCCCGAGGGCGTGGGCCTGTTCCCGGGCACGGTCCTCGGCCTCGGCCGGTGCGTGCCCGCGCAGACGCAGCCCGAGCGCGGCGTTCTGCAGGGCGGAGAGTTCCGGTACGAGGGATGGGGCCTGCGGCACGTAGACGACCTCCCGGGGTTCGAGGGTGCGGTCGACCGTGCCGCCGGTCGGCTCGAGCAGCCCGGCCAGTACGAGCAGCAGGGAGGTTTTGCCGGATCCGGAGCGCCCGGTCAGCGCGTAGTGCTCGCCGTCGCCCAGTTCGGCCGAGAACCCGTCGAGGACGGTCCGGCCGCCGTACGCCACACGCAGATCCGCCGCCTTGAGGATCACGCGATCCTCCCGTCCACCAGATGCAGCACCCGGTCCGCGTGCTCGGCGACGGCGGCCGAGTGGGTGACCACAACGGTGGCGCCGGTCGGGGGCCGCCATTCGCCCAGCAGATCGAGGATCGACCGTTCCTCGTCGGTGCTGACCTCCGCCGTCGGCTCGTCGGCGAGCAGCACGGTGGGTGCTCCGGCCAGCGCGACGGCCAGCCCGGCCCGGGCGGTCTCGCCCCCGGACAGCGTCCGTGGTGTGGCTCGCCGGACGTCGCGCAGGCCGAGGGCGTCCAGAAGGTCGTCGGGGGAGGGGCCGCCGGCCCGGCTCAGGGCGGCGGCGAAGCGGACGTTCTCGCGCACGCTCAGATGGGCGAACAGCGAACTGTTCTGGGTCAGCACGCCGATGTGCCTTGCCCGCAGCCGGGCCGCCGCCGCGGGCGTACGGTGGCTGAGCAGTTCCCCGGCCACGCGGACCGAGCCGCCGTCCGGGTCGTCCAGCCCGGCCAGCAGGCTCAGCAGGGTCGACTTGCCCGACCCGGACGGCCCGGTGACCGCCACCATCTCGCCGGCCCGGCAGGTGAGCGACACGTCGAGCAGGGCCGGGATCTCGGTGCCGCCGCGGCGGTAGAAGCGGTGCAGGCTGTGGGCCTCCAGGGGCGTCACAGCAGCTTCAGACTGTCGATCATGGTCTTGTAGGCGTCGACGTTGTCCGCCCCGACCGGCCCGAACAGCTCCATGATGACCTCGCGGCCGCGGGCGACCACGTCGTAGCGGACGACCTCGTCGCGGTACTGCTTGCCGGTGACCGGGTCGGGTGCGGAGTTGCGCCGGTAGACGATCTTGACGCCGTCGCCGGCCGGGACGGTGACGGCAAGGACGCTGCTCAGCTCGAACGCCGCTTGAGTGTGCTGAAGGTCGGGCACGTCGTGCTTCTCTGCGTAGTCGGCCGTCTTCGCGGTGGTGGCCGGTCCGGTGCTCGCCTGCACGCCGTTGAGCTTGTCGGTGAAGGTCACCGTGCTCGCCTGGGACCGTTCGGCCCAGCCCTCGGGATGGGTGAACCGGTAGCGGCCGGCGGTGCTGGTGTAGGCGACGAACGCGATGTTGTCGGGGATGTCGCCCGGCGGGTTCGACTCGGCGGGAACCGCCTTCTGCTGGGCGAAGGTCGACGAGGTGGCGGACGGGACCGGCATCGGAGCGGGCGGGTTCGCTCCGCATCCGGCCACCAGCACAACCGCCGCCAGCAGGCTGATTCGTCTCATGCCGCCGACCGTAGGGAAGGGCCGGCCAGCGCCCGGCCAACGTGGCGTTAAGCGGGCGTTTGCCTTGCCCGGCCTACCGTGCGGGGCATGACCATGCGCAGGCAGGTGCGCCGGGCCATCGCGTCGGTCGCGGTGATCGCCCTGCTGCTGTTCGGGGTGCCGCTGGCCGTGGTGCTCGACCGGCTGATCACCAGCCAAGCCTTGACCACCCTGCAGCGCGACGCCACCCGCGGAGTCGCCGCCGTGCCGGACAACGTCCTCGAGGCCGGTGTCCCTGTCCGGGTGCCGGGCGGCAGCCATGGCGTGCGGATCGCCGTCTACGACGCGAGTGGTGGCCTGGTTGCCGGGTCCGGTCCGGCCCGGTCGGCGTTGGCGGCCCAGGTCGCTGACGGGCGCGAGCACGACGGCCGCGACGGTGATGCCCTCGGCGTAGTGGTGCCGGTCCTGTCGGACACCACGGTGGCCGGGAGTGTGCGGGCGGCGGTGCCCCTGGCCGGGCTGCGCGCCGAGACCTACCGGGTGTGGGCGTTGCTGGCCGCGCTCGCTCTGCTCGTGATGGGTATCGCCGTGCTGCTCGCGCGGCGGTCCGCAATCCGCATCTCCGGCCCGTTCGAGCAGCTCACCGCGGCGGCCCGGCAGCTCGGCGACGGCGGCCCGATCGACCTCCCGCGCTGGGGCATCGCCGAGGCGGACGCGGCCGGGGACGCCCTGCGCGAGAGTGCGCGCGAGGTCGAGGCCCTGCTGGAACAGGAACGCGACTTCGTCCGGCATGCCTCCCACCAGTTACGGACCCCGTTGGCCGGGGTGCTGCTGGCGCTGGAACGGCCGGTCGCCGATATCAGCGCCGCACTGGGCCGGGCTCACGACCTCGAGGTGACCATCTCCGATCTGCTCGCGCTGCGTTCCCGGGCCGGCGGCTCCTGCGATCCCGGCGCGATCGCGGCCGAGGCAGCGCAGCGCTGGACGACGCCGGATCGCCCGGTCACTGTGCGGCGCGACGACACCGGGCCGGTCGCGATGAATGCGCCGGCGCTGCGGCAAAGCCTGGACGTCCTGCTCGACAACGCTGTACGGCACGGCGCCGGGCCTATCACGGTGACGGTGGAGCCGTACGGGGAAGCGGTTTTGATCGAAGTCTGCGACCAGGGCCCTGGGCTGAGCGCCGACGCCCTGCCACGTACCGGGCTGCAACTGGTGAGCGCTTTGGCCGGGCGGGCCGGGGGATCGGTGCTGATCCGGCGGCGAGCCCCGGGTCCACGGATCGCGTTGATGCTGCCGCCGGCCGGTCAGTCCGCCTCGAACCTATAGCCGAAGCCGCGCAGGGTGGCGATCCGGTCCCAGCGGTCCCCGGCGTCGGCCAGTTTGCGCCGCAGGTTGGCTACGTGCACGTCGAGGGTCTTGGTCGAGCCCGACCAGTACTCGTCCCAGACCTGTTCCATCAGCTGCTCCCGCCGCACAGCCTCGCCCGCCCCGGCCACCAGCACCGCCAGCAGCTCGTGCTCCTTGGGCCGCAACCCGAGCTCGACGTCACCCACCCAGGCCCGCCGGGCCCGCTGGTCGAGCCGGACCGGGCCGGCGCGCAGCTCGGGAGGACCGGCGTCGCCTCGGCGCCGCAGGTGCGCGCGCAACCGGGCCAGCAACTCCACCGGCCGGAACGGCTTCGTCACGAAGTCGTCCCCACCACCGTCGAGGGCCCGTACGGCGTCGGCCTCCCCGGTCCGCGCGGTCACCACGACGACCACCACGTCGGCGTCGCGCTCCCGGATGTCCGCGCACAGGTCGAGACCGTCGCTGTCGGGCAGGCCGAGGTCGAGCAGCACCAGATCGGGTACGGCGTCGGCCAGCTTGTGCCGGGCCTCGGCCCCGGTCCGGGCCCAGCGCACCTCGTGACCGTCGGCGGCGAGCACACCGACCAGCCCCGCGCCGACTCCCGCGTCGTCCTCGACCACCAGCACCCGTGCCGGGTTCTTTCGCATTCGCGCAGGCTAGGCGGCCGTACCTGAGAAACCGGTGAACGGCGGTCAGAACAGGGTGGTGATCGCTTCGCCGTCCGGGTCGTTGACGGCGTCGGCGATGTCGCAGAAGCGCCACTTCTTGTCGGCGCCCAGCCACAGGGACAGGTGCAGGCTGGTCGGCGGCAGCTGAGCGCGGTCGGACAGCACGACGGTTTTATCACCCTTGACCGTCGACGTGGCCGTGTGGCTCAGAATCTGTTCGGCGGGGCGGGTGAGCTGAATGTCGACGGTGACCGGGTTGCCCGCGGCAGTTCCGGTCGGCCCGGAGACGTAAGTCAGGGTGGGTGCGGCCGTCTTGACGTAGGCGCGCTGCTCGACCAGTGACTGCAACTGCGCCGTGAGCGCGTTGGCGCTGGCGCAACCGGGCTGCGTGATGGTCGTGGCCAGCGCCGGGTTGGGGTTAGCGATCAGCCACTGCCCGTACGCGATCATCGACGGGATCACCTTGGGCCACGCGGTGCCGGTGTTGACAAGCCCGGGCGCGGCACTGGTCGGCGGCGCGGCTGTGGCGAGGCCGGAGGTCACCGGGCCGGGGCTGGCCGAGGTGGTGCCGGGGGTGGGCACGGTCGACGCGTTGGCGCTGGTCGCGGCGCATCCGGCGAGCGTGCCCAGGGTGGCGGCACCGACAGCGGTGAGCCGGACGAGACGGCGTACGGGAATCAACGTGTGCTCCTGCGCGGGACGGCGGACGGGTACGCGCGGAAGGATCGGCTGTTCCGGTCGCTGTCTGAGGTATGGCGTTGCTTCCCGAGGTCACCGCGGCCTTCTGGATCATGAAGATCGCCGCCACGACCTTGGGGGAGACGGCCGGAGATTTATTCGCCCAAACCCTGAGTGTTCAATACCCTCGGCACCTCGATGGGTGACTTCCTGGCCGACAGTTCCGGGCTCGGGTACGCCGGCGGCGCCGCGCTGGTCGGCGGTGTGCTGGCGGTGCTGCTGGCGCTCAAGTACGTGCCGGCTGTGCCCAACGTGCTGCTGTTCTGGTTGGCTTTCGTGCTGACCCGGCCGCTCGGGGCCACTGCCGGCGACTTTCTGACCAAGCCGGTGGCCAAGGGCGGGCTGGCCCTGGGCACCCTCGGCTCGTCGCTCGTGCTGCTGGGCGTGCTGTTCGCGCTGATGGCCCACGCCCATCGGAAGGAGCGCCGCAAGCCGCTTCACGTACGCGCGTGACTCTTCAGCGTTTTCTCAGGACCGCGGTGCGAGGTTGCAGACCCCCGGTGAAACGTCCGGTCGGTGCCGCTCGCTGTCGGCCGGCCGGGCGGCCGGCGGGCCGGCCGAACCACCTACCTCTCGGTTAGGCCGCCCCGCCGTGCCCGGCATCCGGACGCTTGTCACGCTGAGATCAGCCTTCGGGGCGATCGGCAAGCCGAATTCAGGCCCGGCCTTCAGCAGACGTTCATGGTTTTTCCGGCACCGTGATCGTCGCCCGAGAACACCACTGACCGATCGAGGTGCCCTATGAACGACATCGCCGCCCGCCTGCCGCAAGCCGAACCCGATCCGGCTCGCATCCGATGCTCGGACGCCGACCGGGAAAGGGTGTCCGCGCGGCTGCGGGACGCCGCTGGGGAAGGCCGCCTGACGATGGAGGAACTCGACGAGCGGCTGTCGGCCGTCTACGACGCGAAGCACCATGACGAGCTGACTCCGCTGACCGCCGATCTTCCTCGGAACGAGCAGGCCCGGACCGGGTGGCGGAGGATCATCGCGTTGCTCCGCGCGCAGTTGATCACCGAGCTGATGATCCTGCGTGGCCGGGTGCCGGGCGCGTCGAGGTTCCGCCGGTTGATCGTCGCCGCGACTCTGCTGCTGATGGTGCTCTTCCTGATCGGCTCGGTGGCCGGCGCCCTGCACGGCTTCGGCGGCGAGGGCTTCGAGCATCACGGAGGCCTCGAGCACGGCGGTGGGCTGGAGGGCCCGGGCGGCGACTGATCGATTCGGGGGTGTCCAGCCGGTCGTCAGCGTCCAGCCATCGCTGTGCTCGAGGCGGGCCGCGCCGCTCGAAGGAGACATGGTCATAGACACTCAAGCCGATCCCGGCGGACGGTTCGGCCGCGAGTCGCGAAACCGTGGGCGCCACCTCGGTGACTGGCTTCCCGCACCGCTTCGGCGGGTGATCCCCCGCGAGCTGGTCGGCTTCGCCATGCTCAGCGGGTTGACGTTCGCCGTCGATCTCGCGCTGCTCTGGCTGCTCCGGCACGTTCTGGCCATGCCGGTCCCCGCCGCCGTGTCCCTGGCCTACATCGGTGCGGTCGGCTTGAACTACTTGTTCAACCGCACCTGGAACTTCCGTTCGCGCGCGCCGATGGGCCGTGAATCGTTGCGCTACGCCGTTGTCGCGATCGCCGACTATCTGCTGACCGTCGGCCTGACCACCGGTCTCAACGCCGCCGGCGTGGAATTCTGGACGTCCCGTCTGATCTCCGCGGCCTTCGTTGTGCTCCTCGCCTACGCGGCAGCACGCTGGTTTGTCTTTCGCGGGGCGCGCTGTCCGGACGCGGCCGGCCCGGTGGAGCGATGAAGGGCCGCCGGCAGCGCCGGCTACCTTCGCGACGCAGGCCCTCGCCTTACCGCGGTCATGGGTGAGGTTGCTGCTGACGCAGCCCGCTGACGAGCAGGGTCACGATCCGCCGGACGTCGTACTGGGGGTCGGGCGGGTTGAAGGCGACGAGGTCACCGACGGCGCGGATCAGTTGGTAGGCCGTGATCGGGGCGACTACCTCCGCCGAGGCCCGGGCCTCGGCGAGCATGTCGGTCAGGACGGGTACGAGACGATCCACGATCAGGCGGTGGAGGGCGGTGAAGCCGTCCGGGTCGCCCTCCCACACCCGGGCGAGACCGTGTTTGGTGCCGAGGAAGTCGACGTACAGATGCACCCAGCGCAGGATGGCGGCGAACGGGGACGCCTCCGACGCGAGCAGGGCCGGTCCGGCGTCCGCGCACGCGTCGACCTGGTGGCGGTAGACGGCGACGACCAGGTCGGAGCGGGTCGGGAAGTGCCGGTAGAGCGTCGCCACGCCGACTCCCGCGGCCGCCGCCACTTCGCGCACCGGTGCGTCGACCCCGGAGGCAGCGAACACCGACGCGGCCGCCTCCAGCAGGGCGTCCTCGTTGCGTTTCGCGTCGGTGCGTCGACGCCGGGCGGCGGGTCGGGGTGCGGAGGCGTTCACGCTCCGATGATCGCACGCCGCCGGTGTGTTGTGGAACACGGTTCCGTTAAGGCGTTGTCTAGCGGAACCGTGTTCCGTATCTTAGGTGGAACAGCGATCCGTTTCAGGTCGCCCACCCCCGGAAGGACTCACCATGCCTCGCAGCAACACTCCTCAGGTCATCAGCGTCCGGCCGGTGACGCTCTCGGCGCCTGCCCGGGGCGACGACCTCGAGGTCCGGATCACGGCGCCCGTCGAGGGCACGGAGCTCCCGGTCATCGTCTTCGCCCACGGATTCGCCCAGTCGATGAACTCGTACGACCCGCTCGTGGACCACTGGACGGCCAACGGGTTCGTCGTCGTCCAGCCGACCTTCCTCGACTCCGCCGAGTTCGGGCTGACGCCCGCCGACCCCCGCTACCCGGAGATCTGGCGGACCCGCGTCGACGATCTCGAGCTGGTCATCGACCAGCTGGAGACCGTGATCGGCGCGGTGCCCGGCCTGACGGGTCGTGCCGACACCCGGCGCCTCGCGGTCGCCGGTCACTCCTGGGGCGGCCAGTCGGTCGGGATGCTGCTCGGGGCCCGCGTCGTGGGCGCCGACGGCCGGCCCGGCGAGGACCGCACCGACAAGCGGGTCAAGGCGGGCGTGCTGCTGGCCACGACCGGAATCGGCGGCGCGGACCTGACCCCCTTCGCACAGCAGAACTTCGCGTTCATGAGCCCGGACTTCGAGCAGCTCACGACCCCGTCGATCGTCGTGGCCGGCGACCACGACCAGTCGCTGCTGTCCACGCGCGGCCCGGACTGGTTCACCGACGTCTACCACCTGAGCCCCGGCGCGCAGCACCTCGTCACCCTCATCGGTGGCGAGCACTCCCTCGGTGGCATCCACGCCTACGGCTCGGCCAGTACGACCGACGAGAGCCCGGAACGCGTCGAGCTGGTCCGCCGCACGACCACGGCCTTCCTCCAGCAGGCCCTGGAGGTCGATCCCACCGCGTGGAGCAAGGTCACGGCCGAACCGGTCGGCCGCATCGAATCCAAGTAGTCCTCCCGGGCGCCGGCCGGGTTCGTCCTTGGCCGGCGCCCCTGACCCGACAGAGAGATCAACGTGAGCAAGCTTCAGCGTCCGCTCGGCAGCGGCTTCACGGCGGCGGCGACCGCGGATGACGTGCTCGCCGGCGTGGACCTGGCCGGCGTCAACGCGGTCGTCACCGGCGGCCACTCCGGCATCGGCAAGGCGGTCACGCGAGCCCTGACTCGAGCCGGCGCCGCCGTCACCGTCCCGGCCCGTGACCCGCAGCGTGCCGCGCAGGCCCTGGGCGCGACGGCGAATGTGACCGTCGCCCCGATGGATCTGCTCGAGCCGGACACTATCGACGCCTTCGCCGCGGACTGGGTGGCCTCGAGGCGGCCGCTGCACATCCTGATCAACAACGCCGCGGTGCCCACGCCCGGCACGGTGCGCCGGGACAGCCGAGGGTTCGAGGTGCAGTTCGCCACCAGCCATCTCGGGCACTTCCAGCTCACCCTCGCCCTGCACGAGGCGCTTCGGCGCGCCGGCGGGGCCCGGGTCGTCAACGTCTCGTCCGGGGCGCACAGATTCGGCCGGATCCGATGGGACGACCCCCACTTCACCACCTCGTACGATCCGGGAAGCTCCTACGCGCAGGCGAAGCTCGCCAACGTGCTGTTCGCCGTCGCGCTTGACGAACGGTGGGCGGCCGACCGGATCCGGGCGTTCGCGGCGCACCCCGGGGTCGTCCTGGGCACGCAGCTCAACAGTGGCGGCAGCCGAGCCGACTACCAGCGGATGGGCCTCGTCGACGCGTACGGGAATCCCGTTATCGACCCGGAAGCCGGCAAGAAGACCGCGGAGCAAGGCGCCGCCACGATCGTCTTCGGCGCCACCAGCCCGCAGCTGAACGGCCTGGGCGGGCTGTATCTGAACAACAACGACGTCGCGCCGATCGACGACCGCACCCTCGTCCCGACCGCGGACGCCATTCCCGCCGACGCCGTCTCGCACGCACTGGACAGCGCCGACGCGGCCCGGTTGTGGACCCTGAGCGAGACACTGCTCCGCGCCGGCGCCTAAGGCCTGTTTTATAACTGGGGCGGCAGCGAGGCCGGGTCCAGATTTCGTCTGGTGGTGGCCCGTGGAAGCCCGGCTCCCGGGGTTGGAACCGGGCTTTCGCGGGACGCCGCCCCAGGCGGGATCTGGGCCCTGCCGCAGCCCCGTCCCAGTTATAAAACAGGCCTTAGCAGCAGATCTCAGTGCGTGGGGGAGCCGTCGATGTGTTCGGAGAGCTCGAACATGTTGCCCCACGGGTCGCGGAAGAACGCGAGCCGGGCGCTGATGTCGTCGATCTCGAACGGTGCGTTGACGATGTCCACCCCGCGCCGGCGAAGCTCGGCCAAGGTGTCGTCGACGCTGTCCACCGAGAGGCAGACGTGGTTGTATCCGGTGACCGTCAGGCTCGCGTCGACGTCCGCGAACTCCGGCTGACCGGTCGCGCCGGGCCCGGCCAGGATCTCCAGGTGGAAGTCGTCCTGGGCCGGCGGCATGACGTAGGCCAGGGTCAGCTCCCCGTACGGCCAGGTCTGCAGGACTCGCCAGCCCATCGTGTCGACCCAGAAGGCGCGCGCCTTCTCGAAGTCGGGGTAGCGGATCCCGGTGTGATGCCCGCGCATCGACGCGAACGGGGAACTGGTGTCCTGCGGTGGATCGGCAGGCAGCGGCATTACGTGCTCCTCGAAAGATGGGGACCGCTCCAGTCAAGCGAGGAGGGCGGCTCGAGTTGTCAGTCAAACGACTGGTTCGGCGACTGGGGCCGCCCGGGGCTCAGGTAGGTAGGCTCGGCCGGGATGAGCCCGCAAGCAGGGAAGGCCGAGGTTCTCGTCGGTCGTGACGAGGACCTGCGGCGGCTGAGCGCACTCCTGGGTGGCGGCGGCGCCGCGCTGGTGCTGGGCGACCCGGGGGCCGGCAAGACCGCGCTGCTGTCCGCCGTGGCGGCCCGCGCCGAGGGCGACGGAGCCCGGGTGCTGTGGGCGGCCGGGGCCCAGTTCGAGTCGGACGTGCCGTACGCGGGGCTGCACCAGCTGGTGTTCGGCCTGCAGGACAGCTTCGACGGGCTGGAACCAGCGCACCGGGAGGCACTGCGGACGGCCCTGGGCTTCAGCCCGGGCGCCGCGCCGCCGCCGTTGCTGGTCGGCAACGCGGTGCTGATGCTGGTCCGAGCGGTCGTGGCCCCGCGGCCGCTGGTGCTGGTGGTGGACGACCTGCCATGGATGGATCGAGCCAGCACGGCGGTGCTCGGCTTCGTCGGCCGTCGGCTGGCCGGCAGCAAGGTGGGTCTGCTGGGAGCAGCCCGTTCCGGCGCGGCGGGCCTGTTCGAGACGGCGGGCGTGCCGCTCCACCCGCTGGGCCCGGTCGACGACGACTCGGCCCTGGAGTTGCTGGCCCGGCGGTTTCCGGAGCTGGCGCTGCCGGTGCGCCGGCGGGTGGTGGCCGAGGCGGCGGGCAATCCGCTGGCATTGCTGGAGCTGCCGGCGGCCCTGAGCCGTGGCCAGCGGCGGGCGCTGGAGCATCTGCCGGTGGTTCTGCCGTTGACCGATCGGCTCGAGAGCATCTTCGCCGGCCGGGTCGCCGAGCTCCCCGACGATTGCCGGGCGATGCTGCTCATGGGCGCCCTGGATCGCCACGGCGGACGAGCCGCGATGCGTGCCGGCGGCACCGGCTGTCTGGACCTGCTGGCACCCGGCCGAGCGCAACCGGCTCATCGAGGTCTCGGCCGGTTCCCGCCGCTTCACCTTCCGCCACCCGCTCATCCGATCGGCCGTGGTCGCCGCGTCGACGACAGCCGATCGTCGCCGGGCCCACCAGGCTCTGGCCGAGGTGCTGTCCGACGACCCGGAATATCGGGCCTGGCACCTGGGCGAGGCGGCAACCGCGCCGGACGAGTCGGTGGCGGCCCTGCTGGAACAGTCGGCCCAGCGGGCGAACGCGCGGGGCGACGCGGTCGGCGCGATCGTCCGGCTGCACCGGTCGGCCGATCTGAGCCCGGCCCCTTCGAGCCGGTCACGGCGGCTGGCCCTGGCCGCCTATCTCGGGGCGGAGTCGGTGGGCGAGGCCGGCCAGGCCGGCCGGCTCCTCGCGGAGGCTCGAGGTGGCGACCGCTCGCCGTTGCTGGCCGTGACCGCCGCCGCGGCCCTGCTGATCAACGGAGACGGTGACGTGCCGACGGCGCACGCCCTGCTGGCGGCGGCCATCGAGTCCGGTGATCACGCTGCCGGCGGACGCGACGACGAACTCACCGAATCGATGCACTCGCTGCTCCTGCTGTCCCGGTACGCCGCCACCGAGCAGGCTTGGCAGCGCTACTTCGCCCTGTACGACCGGCTGGAGCAACCGGTCGACCCCGATCTGGTCCTGCTCACCCAGGTCTATTCGGAAACCGTCGATCCCGCGCCGGCACTGGTCGAGGAGCTCACGGCTCGGCTGGCCGGTCTGCACCGGGAGCCTGATCCCGGCCGCGTCGTCCGGCTCGGATCGGCGGTGCAATACCTCGACCAGATCGGCCCGGCCCACGACGACCTGTGGCGAGTGGTCCGCCAGGGCCGAGCCGGTGAGGCTCCCGGCCGTCGCCACATCACCGCACTCGGCATGCTCGGCCGCGACCTGTTCCATGCGGGGCAGTGGGACACCGTCGCCGAGATCGCCGACGAGGGCGCCCGGCTCTGCACCGAGTACGGCTTCTCGTTCCCCATCTGGATCTTCCGAAGCCAGCTGGGCCTGCTGGCCGCCGCCCGCGGCGAGGGCTCCGCCGTCAGCGAGGATCTCATTCGCTGGTCGACGGCCCGGCGAGCCGCCGGTGTGGAGATGTTCGCCCGCCACGCGCTGGCGCTGCACCACGTCGGTCAGGGTGATTTCGCGGCGGCCTATCGTGAGGCGGCATCGATCTCACCGGCCGGCTCGCTGCCCGGTCATCTGCCGCAGGCCTTGTGGGTGGCCTTCGACCTGGTCGAGTCGGCGCTCCGAACCGGCCGGCGGGCCGAGGCCGTCGCGCACGCCGAGGCGTTGCGGGCGGCCGGCGTGACCCGGCTCTCGCCCCGGCTGGCCCTGATCGCCGCCGGCGCCACGGCGCTGGTCGCCCCGGACGACGAGGCGCGGACGGCGTACGAACGAGCCCTGTCCGTCGCGCACGCCGGCCGATGGCCGTTCGACCATGCCCGCGTACGCCTGGCTTTCGGGGAACGGCTGCGCCGCTTGAGCGCGACCGCCGACGCGCGGACCGAGTTGCTGGCGGCCGCGGACGCCTTTCGCCGGCTGGCTGCGACCCCGTGGCTGGACCGTGCGGAGAACGAGTTGCGGGCCACCGGGCTGACGCGGCCCCGCCGGGCGAGCACCGAGCCGCCGGTGCTGACCCGCCGGGAACGTGAGATCGCCGAACTGGCCGCGGCCGGCCTGACCAACAGGGAGATCGGCCAGCGGCTGTTCCTGTCGCACCGCACGGTCGGCTCACACCTCTACCAGATCTTCCCCAAGCTCGGTGTGCGTGGCCGGGCCGGTCTCCGGGACGCCCTGCCACCGCGCTGACGCGCCGAGCATCACTCCGGAGGGTGCAGGGCCTTCCGGATCGTCGGCGCGAGGGGCAGGTCGGACCGGCTGAGCGCGGCGACGATCCGGTCCGCCGTGTTCGTCAGCTCCCGCAGGCCGGTGGCGTCCAGGCCGTCGAAGAGCAGCTTGCGTACGGTGCCCACGTGCCCCGGAGCGGCCGTCGTGACCTTCTCCCAGCCCTGCTCGGTGAGCACCGCGTTCGTGTAGCGGGCATCGTCGGGGTCGGGGCGGCGCAGCACCAGGCCGCGCTTCTCGAGCCGGGCCACCAGGTGGGAGATGCGGGACAGCTCGGCGCCGTGAGGATCGCCAGCTCGCTGAGGCGCAACGTGCGGTCGGGGCGTTCGGAGAGCCCGGCCAGAACGTAGTACTCCAGGTGGCTGATCTGGGCGTCGCGTTGCAACTGGACGTCCAGCGCGGCCGGCAGCACCACGACAACGGCGTGCAGCGCGCGCCAGGCCCGCATCTCGTCGGCGGTCAGCCAGGACGGCCCGTCGGCGCCACCGCCTGGGCGACGGTCGCCGCAGTGAGCCCGGCCCCGGGGGAGACCGTGTTCGTCTCGGCCGCGGCGGGCGGCGTCGGGGTCCTCGCCGGCCAGCTGGCCCGGCTGGCCGGCGCCCGGGTCATCGGCGCCTCCTCGACCCGGAACATGCCGCGCCTCGAGGCCCTCGGGATCGAGCCGGTGCCGTACGGGCCGGGCCTCGAAGCGCGGCTGCGGGCGATGACCCGGGACGGCCTGGACGCGGTCATCGACACCTTCGGCGGCGGCTACGTCGAACTCGCCCTCGCCCTCGGTGTCGCCCCGGAGCGGATCAACACCATCACCGATTACGCGGCCGTCCAGTGGTACGGCGTACAGGCTCGCGGCAACGGCGACGCCCTGTCACCCGGCGTCTGGAGCGAGCTGCAGACGCTGATCGCGGCCGGCCGGCGGGTCGTGCCGATCGAGGCGGAGTATCCGCTCGAGGACATCGCCCGGGCCTACACCGATGTCGCCACCCGCCACGGCTTCGGCAAGCGGGTCGCCCGAATCCGAGCGCCTGACCTCCGGCCGCCTCGGTCGGCAGGGCAGCAACTCAGGCGTCCGGTCCGGTCGCCGATGGGAACGATGTGGTAGCTCTCCTCGCCGGTGCGGCCCGTCGGCGACTGGTCACCGGTGTGGCCGCTGCGGTGCTGGTGGCGGTCGTGCTCGTCGCGCAGGTGGCCTCGTTCGCGATGCCCGAGTGGCGGCTGGTGCTGGTGGTCGTCTGTCTGATGATCCTGGACCTGCTCGGGGCGCTGTTCGGCTTGCGAGCGGCCGCGACCGGGCGGCATCGCGCGGGCTGGCTGCTGATCTCGATGGCCCGGCTGACCTCCATCGAGGCCAACACCGCCCTCGGGGTGGGCGCCCAGCAGGACGTCCGGGGTTTGTGGCTGACCGGCGCCTTCACCGCCTTCGTCATGTACGTGCTGATGGGCGTCGGGGCGTTCGCGTTCCCGGCCCAGCGGTTGCGACGCCGGCAGCGGGCCGCGCTGGTCTGTGAGGCCGTGGCGGTGCTGGGCTGCGGCCTGATCTACATCTGGAACTTCGTCATCGAGCCGCACGTCACTACCGACCCCGATTGGGTGCAGCGCTGGCCGGTCACCATCGGCTTCCCCATCGGCGACCTGGTCCTGCTGATCGGGATCGCGGCGGTGGTGCTCCGCGGCGGGCTGAACCTCAGCGACCGCCCGACCAGCCTGCTGATGGTGGGACTGGGGTTGTACCTGTTGTCGGACGTCACGCTCAACGCCATCGGTGGCGACGGCAGCCACGCGATCGGCCCGGGGCCCGCCACGGTCGCGGTGGTAGCGGCCTCGTTGTGCATGACGCTGGCCGCGATGTGGGCCAGTGTGACCGGCCGAGCCGACGGGCCGGTGCAGCGTCCGCTGACCGCGGCCTGGTTCACCTACATCCCGTACGCGGCCGTCGTCGCCGGCATCGGGCTGATGGTCGCGGTGCTCCTGCGGGACGAAGGGGCTTTGGTCTTCGGCGGTTTCGTCCTGGGGCTGATCCTGATGACCGGCGCGGTGATCGTCCGGCAGATCCTCTCGCTGCGGGAGAGCAACGACCAGCAGATCGTCGACGCGCTGACCGGACTGACCAGCCGCGAGGGTCTGGACCGCCGGGCCCGCCGGTTGAACCGCCGTGGCGAGACCCTGGCCGGGCTCGTCATCGACCTCGACGGCTTCAAGGCGGTCAACGACGCCCACGGCCACGCCGCCGGCGATCTGCTGCTCATGGAGTTCGCCGCCGTGCTGCGCGGCAATGTCCGCACCGGTGACATCGTCGCTCGTTTGGGCGGCGACGAGTTCTTCGTCGTGCAACGCGAGGTGACCGGCCCGGACGACGCGGTGGCGCTGGCCCGCCGGATCCTGTCCGCCGCCGTGGCCCGGCCGCTGAAGGTGGGCGAGCACAGCCTCGTCCTGCGGGCCAGTATCGGCATCGCCGTGGCCGCGCCCGGGGACTCGCTCGACGACCTGCGCCGCCGCGCCGACCTGGCGATGTATCAGGCGAAGCGGGGCGCACCCCAGAGTTTCGCGCTGTACGAGCCGGGCATGCTCGATCGGCGCCGCGACGACGACCTGCTGGGCCGTGACCTGGACAACGCCGTGGCCGGCGGGCAACTGGAGGTCCGCTACCAGCCCATGGTCGACCTGGCCACCGGCCGGCCCATCGGCGCCGAGGCCCTCGTGCGCTGGCGGCACCCGGTCCGCGGCATGGTCTCGCCGCTCGACTTCATCCCGGTCGCCGAGCGGACCGGCGTCATCGCCGAGATCGGCCTGTACGTCCTGGAACAGGCCTGCCACCAGGCCTTGTCCTGGCGCCGGGCCAGTGGCGGCGACTTCTACGTCAGCGTCAACGTGTCACCCCGCCAGCTCCAGGACCCCGATCTGGTCGCCGATGTCCTCGCCACCCTCGACCGGGCCGGGCTCGCCCCGCAGCGACTGGTGCTGGAGGTCACCGAGTCCGCGATCGTCGACGATCAGGTAGCCATCCCGACCCTGCAAGCCCTGCGGGCCCACGGCGTCCGGGTCGCGATCGACGACTTCGGCACCGGATACTCCTCGCTGCAATACCTCACCCGCCTGCCGATCGACATCCTCAAGATCGACCGCAGCTTCGTCGCCGACCTGATCGGCACCGGTCATGGCGGCGCCGTCACCGAGGCCATCATCCGGCTGGCCCAGGTGCTCGACCTGGGCACCGTCGCCGAAGGCATCGAGACCCCGGCCCAGGCGGCCGAACTTCGACGGCTGGGCTGCCGCACCGGCCAGGGCTACCACTACGCCAAACCGCTGACCACCGCCGACGCGCTCGCCTATTTCATGACCAGCCAGGCTGACACCGCGGTGCCCGTGAGGTCGTGAGGGTGGCGCCCGTACCCGGGGGTTGTTCGCCACGCGGTGAACGCGCACGGTCTGATGGTTGCGCGGTCTGTCGCAACTACCGAAACTTCCAATTAGCCGACCGAACCGAGCAAGGTCCTATTACGGAAGTTCAGTAGTCCCTCTTGGCCGTTTTGACGCCGAAACTTACGAGAAGCTTCGTAAGTTGTTGACATGAAGGCAAGGCTGGTTCATTGTCGGCGGTGGATGGATCGCGCGGATCCCTCCGTATCGTCGGCCGTCGATTCCCCGCGGCCGGCTGAATCCCCCGCCGCCGCGCGCCTTCCGCCGCGATCTGTGGCCGCCACCGGCCACGAGAAGCTCCAGCGGGCGTGGCGCGCCGCAGCTCGGCCTGCGCAGAGGAGTCTGCACATGGATCAGCAAACCCGTCCCAGCCGCCGCCGGCGTGGCATCAGAGCATTGTTCGGCGCTGCGTGCGCGGTCACCGTCGCGGTGGTCGGTGCCGTGGCGGTGACCGAGGCTCACGCCGAAGCCAACCGGACGCTCTCCGGCAATGAGACCGGCTACCACAACGGCTACTTCTTCTCGTACTGGAAGGACAGCGGCAACGTCTCCATGACCCTGGGTCAGGGCGGCAACTACTCCGTCAACATCCAGGGCGGCACCAACAACTGGGTGGGCGGCAAGGGCTGGAACCCCGGCGCCCGCCGCGTGGTGAACTACTCCGGCTCCTGGAGCACCCAGGGCAACGGCTATCTGGCCCTCTACGGCTGGACCAGGAACCCGCTGGTCGAGTACTACGTGGTCGAGAACTACGGCAACTACAACCCGGCCAGCCAGGCACAGCGGTTCGGATCGGTGACCACCGACGGCAGCACCTACGACCTCTACCGCACCCAGCGGGTCAACAAGCCGTCGATCGAGGGCAACAACTCGACGTTCTACCAGTACTGGAGCATCCGGCAGCAGAAGCGCACCGGCGGCACCATCACCGTCGGCAACCACTTCGACGCTTGGACCAGAGCCGGCCTGCAGCTGGGCAACCACGACTACCAGATCATGGCGACCGAGGGTTACCAGAGCACGGTGCAGTCGAACATCACGGTCAGTGAGGGCAGTGGCTCGAACAACCCGACCACCAGTCCGACGACTCCGCCGGGCAACGGTGGCGGCGGCTGCACCGCGTCGCTGTCCGCGGGTGACAACTGGTCGGACCGCTACAACCTGAACGTCAGCGTGAGCGGGTCGAGCAACTGGACCGTCACGATGAACCTGGTGGCGCCGCAGACGGTGATGTCGACCTGGAACACCAGCGCCTCCTGGCCGTCGCAGTACCAGATGGTCGCCAAGCCGAACGGCTCCGGCAACAACTTCGGCGTGACGATCGCCAAGACCAACGGCAGCACCACGTGGCCGTCGGTCTCCTGCCAGGCCGGGTGACCCCCGGGCCTGCTCGGCTGCTGAGCAGGGCCTGACCCGGCCCGGCTCGTGATCGTACGGTCACGAGCCGCGGCCGGACCGGACCACCATGCCGACCAGCCGGGACTGATCCGAGCGTTGTGGCGGGCCGGCCACCGGCGCCGTCTCGCCGGCCGGCGCCGCCACATTCGCGGGGAGGGTGACCGTCGCGCGGGTGCCGCCGCCGTCGACGGGACCGAGAGTGACCGTGATGCTGTGCTGCGCGGCCAGGGTCGCGACCACGAACAAGCCGAGGCGGGCGCTGTCGGCCGGGTCGAACTCCCGCGGCTGCGCCAGCCTGCGGTTGGTCTGCTCGAGCACGGCGGCGGACATCCCGAGACCGTGGTCCTCGATCTCCACCACTATCCCGTCCGGGCCCGGACGGGCCGACACGCTGACGGCGGTGCTCGGCGCCGAGAAGGTGATGGCGTTGGCCAGCACCTCACCGATCAGGTGCCCGAGGTCGCCGACGGCGTTCCCGGGCACCTCGGCGTTCGCCGTCGGCCCGATCGCGATGCGTTCGGCGTGTTCCATCTCGCCCGCGACGCGGGTGAGGACGGTGGTCAGCGGCTCGGCCCCGAGCCCGCGGCGGCTCCGGGCCGAGCCGGCCAGGATGACCAGATGCTCGGCGTGCCGGCGCATCCGGACGGCCAGCCGGTACGCGCGGGCGTCGTCGCCGTCCGGCGGCCCGAGCGCCTCGATCTGGCGGTCCAGCAGCGACTGGTTGCGGCGGGCGATGTTGACCAGGACCTTGTTCAGGTCGTACCGCATGGCCGCCTCCGCGGCGGCCGCCTCCACCGCGCTGCGGTGCACATCGGACAGCGCGGCGCCCACCTCCGCTATCTCGTCGTCGCCCAGGCGCAGGCGCATCGCCGCACTGTCCACGTCGATGCGCTCGCCGGCTCGTGATCGCCGGACCAGGTCCGGCAGCCGCT
Source organism: Paractinoplanes lichenicola (assembly GCF_016785085.1). Classification (GTDB taxonomy): domain Bacteria; phylum Actinomycetota; class Actinomycetes; order Mycobacteriales; family Micromonosporaceae; genus Actinoplanes; species Actinoplanes lichenicola. The sequence goes on along the minus strand of NZ_JAENHO010000013.1, from coordinate 228,315 downwards.
GGCGGGCGAGATCGGTGGCGGCCGCCCGCAGCTGGCCCAGCCGCCGCACGACCGACCCGCCGATCCGGACCGCCATGGTCAACGACACGACGATGGCAATCAGGCCGAGCAGGCCCGACACGCCGAACCGGATCAGGATCCGGTCGCGAGCGTCCTTGGCGAACGCGATGGCGTGGTCGTAGCCGTCCGCCATGAAAGCGAACAACTGGCTCACGGCCAGGTTGGACGTCGCCTTCCAGACCGCCCGGCTCATCCCCACCGGCTCGCCTTCGCGGCCCCGGCCGATGATCTGATCCTCGGCCGCCCGCAGCGCCGTGAAGGCGTCACCGCTGAGCATGGCCTTGAACAGCGCCTGATCGGGCCCCGGCAGGGCCGTGCCGGCGATGGGGACCTGGAAGCGCAACGCGCCGATGATCTCGATCAGCCGCGGGTATTCGCCGTCGCCGAAGCGCCCGGCCGTGGTGACGCCGCTGAGCAGGGCGTCCTCCTGATAGAGCAGCTCCCCGGCCCGGCGCATGGCGATCGTCGTGCGCATGACCCGTTCCACCAGCGGGTCGCTGGAGGCGGCGGCCGCGTTGGACACGCTGAACGCGGTCTGGATGATGCCGGTGTAGCCGCCGAGGACCGAGATCGACGTGGCGTCCCGGACATCGACGTCGGCCCGCACCCACGTCAACGTCGAGAGGCTGGTCGCCATGTCGGCGAACCGGGCCCGCGTGATCTCGGCCGAGATGTCGCTTCCCTCGTAGCGGCCCGACAACTGCCGGAACTGCGCTACCGCCGCATCCGTCGCCGCCCGCTGCGCGCGCAGAGCGCCGGCGTCGCCGTCGGGCTGGGCCAGGAACTCCACCGACCGGGTGCGCTCGGACTGCAGGGCGGCCACCATCCGGTCGGCCGGCAGGCTCACGTTGTCGCGCGTGCTGTAGGTGTCGCGCAGCGCGGTGGCGTCGGCGAACTGCGCCTTGACGTCGATCACCCACAACCCGGTCAGCGCGACGACCGGCACCAGCAGCGCCAGAACGATCTTGGAGCGAATGGACCTCGGTTTTCTTCGCATGCGACCTCAATCGGGCAGATGACGGGCAAACGCTCTGGGGGAGAGGTGACCTTTGCGGCATCCAATGAGGAGTACGGCCCGCGACCCGCTCAGGGTTGAAGGAAGCCGCCTGCTTTCCATTCGTCGGGACGCGGCTCTTGACCGGTAAAGAAGGCCTCGATACTGTACCGGTAAAGAAGGGAGTTGCCATGGAACTGCCCAGCGCGATGATCATGGGGGTAGACCAGGTTCGCCGGCGCTTCGCCGAGTGTGCGCCGGACGCGCCCGCGCGGCCCGAGCCCGTACGGGCCGGAACCCGGCGCCGATTCCGCAGGGCCCTGGCCGGTGGGCTGATCCGGCTCGCCCATGCCATCGCGCCACCCGAGCCGGTCTGCCGCTGACGGCCGTTCCCGCGGGGCGGAGCTATGGTGACGCGGTGGGAGCGCGGGTGACACTGCAGACGATCGCCGACCAGGTCGGTGTGAGCCGGATGACCGTCTCCAATGCGTTCTCCAAGCCCGACCAGCTCTCTGCCACACTGCGCGAGCGCATTCTCTCCGCCGCTCAGGAGCTTGGCTATGTCGGGCCCGACCCGGCCGCGCGGGCCCTGGCCCGGGGCAGCACCGGCGCGGTCGGGGTGATCTTCACCCACTCCGTGCGCTTCGCCTTCACCGACCTGGTGGCCACCGGCTTCCTCGGCGCGATCGCCGAGGAACTGGCCCCGACGGGGCTCTCGTTGACGCTGCTGACCTCCAGCGACGACGGTGACATCGTGCCCGCGCGCGACGTCGCCATGGACGGCGCCCTGGTCTACTCGTGCGACTGGAAGTCGCAGGCCGTGGACTTCCTGCACCGGCGGAAGCTGCCACTGGTCTACGTCGATCAGGACGTCGACGACGACATTCCCAGCGTCAACATCGACGACCGGGGTGGCGCCGCGGCGGCCGCCCGGCACGTGCTCGAGCTGGGGCATCGGCGGATCGGGCTGCTGCTGTCGGGCACCCATGGCCCGTACGGGTTGCTGGCTACCCCGGAGGCGGCCGAGGGCCACTCGTCCCGGCAGCGGCTGCTCGGCTGGCTCGACGAGCTCGGCCCGGCCGGCGCCGAACTGATCTCGGCCCGGCAGGACAGCGCCACTCCGGAGCACGCGCGCTGGGGGGCCCGGCTGTTGCTCGACCGGCCCGACCGGCCGACGGCCGTCCTGTGTTTCTCGGACGCCATCGCGTACGGGGTGTTGCAGGCCGCCGCCGAGCTCGGCATCGACGTACCGGGGCAGTTGACGGTGGTCGGTTTCGACGACAACCCGCTGGCCTCGCAGGTCCGGCCGACGCTGACCACGGTCCGCCAGGACCTCGCGGCCAAGGGCCGGGCCGCGGCGGCCGCCCTGACCGCCGCCATCGAGCACGCCCGGACGGGAGCGCCGGCCCCCGTGGAGCACATTGTGCTGCCGACCGAACTGGTGATCCGGGAGAGCAGCGGCCCGGCTGCCGCGCCGCCCCGGCCCGGTTCCGCACGATGAGCCGGGCGCTGCCGATCTGACGGCCGGAGATTGTTGTCGGCGCCGGCCTCCGCCGTGTCGCTGGTGCGGGGCGGGTTGAGCCTGACGGGAGCTGCGCCTGCCGGTGGCCGCCCGGACCGGCGCCGACTGGGTGCGGCCCGTGGGGCGCCTTCCACGACAGTCAGCTGCGGCCCAGCATTTCGGCGGTGAGGACATTGCCGCCCAGTCCCCAGCCACCCTCGGCGACCTCGTTGATGAGCACCAGGGTGGTCGCACGGGCGCGCTCGCCGTACACGTCGGCGTAGGCGTCGGTGACGGCGTTGATGAGCTTCTGCTTCGACTCCGGGGTCAGGGTGTCGGCGGGGACCTTCAGGTTGGCGAACGGCATGGTCGTGGTTCCTTTCGTGGGTCAGAGTGCGGCGTTCGGGGACAGCAGGTCCTCGATGCCGATGCGGTGGTAGAACTCGCTGCGGATGCGGTCGGCGACGGCCGAGACCACTTCGCTGCCGTCGCGGCTCGGGTCCACATGGGTGCGGAACGGCCGCTCGTCCGCCGGCAGCCCGACGACCCGGACGATCTCGTCGGCCACCGACTGCACATCGGCGCCGGGCGGGATCAGAGCGGCGAGCCGCTGGTCGATCTCGCCACGGAGCCGGCCGTACAGCTCCTCGTACGCGGTCTCCCGCTCTTGATCCTCCGGGCGGCCTTTGCGAGCCGGTCGAGCTCTGCGACCGCGGGGGCGTTGCGGCCCTCGGTGGCGCGTATGCCCGCGACGACGGTGTGTCCGGCGCGGGCCGGCGCCTGCGCGGTCAGCCGGCCGAAGCCGCTGGAGGCGCCGGTGACAAGGATGACGGCCATCAGGCAATCCCTCCGTTGGCCGGTCGCCTCCTCGGCGGCGATGCGCCCGTGACGACGGCGACTCGTTGCTCTGCCATGACTCCCCCTTCCAGGATTGCGGCGCTCGAGGCCACCACTGACCCGGTCGCCGACCTGTACGCGGGCTGGGACGACCACATGGCCTTCGCCGCCGAGAACCCCGCCCTGTACAGGCTGATGTTCGCGCCCCGCCCGCAGCCGGCCGCCCGGGCCTACCAGCGCATCCTCGACCTGCTCGAGGCCACCCTGCTGCGGTGCGCCGCCGCCGGGGCGCTTGCGACCACCCCGCGCGCGGCGGCCCGGCTGATCCTGCCGGCCAACATCGGCGTCTGCCTGGCCCGGATCGCCCAGCCCACCTTGTTCGACGACCCCGCCCTCTCCCACGCGGCCCGCGACGCCGTCTTCACCGTCGTCCTGGCCGCCCCCGCCGCCCCGAGCGGGCCGGACCCGGTCCGCGGCGCCGCCCGGCAGCTGCGCTCCCAGCTCGCCCTCACCGGTACGAGCCACCTCGAGCCGGTGGAGGTCGACCTGCTCGACCGCTGGCTCGAACGGCTCGACCAGCCGGCGCCGTCCTGAGCTCCGGTCAGCTTCCGCCCGCCGTTCCGCCGGTCCGGCCCTCACCCTTTGACGGCACCGGTCAGCCCGCCGACGATGCGCCGCTCGAAGAGGCTGAAGAACACCAGGGCCGGGATCATCGACAGCGACGTGAACGCGAGCACCTTGGCCGTGTCGACCGAGTACTGCGAGGCGAAGGCCTGCACGCCCAGCGGCAGGGTGAAGGTGTCCTGGTCGTTGAGGATGAACAGGGGCAGCAGGTAGCTGTTCCAGCTGCCGATGAAGGCCAGGATCCCGGTGGTGATCAGGCCGGGCACCGAGAGCGGCAGGACCATCCGCCAGAAGAAGCCGAGCCGGCTGCACCGGTCGATCATCGCGGCCTCCTCGATCTCTTTCGGGATCGCCTGCAGGAACGGCACCAGGATGATGACCGTGGTCGGCAGGCCGAACGCGATCTGGGGCAGGATGACGCCGGGCAGGGTGTTCACCAGGCCCAGATTCTTGACCAGGATGTAGAGCGGCGTGATGGCCACTGTGGCCGGGAACATCAGGCCGGCGGCGAAAAGCGCGTACATCGCGCCGCGGCCGCGGAACTTGTAGCGCGCCAGCACGTAACTGGCCATGACGCCCAGCGCGACGACGGCGATGGTCGTGACGAGGGCCACGATGGTCGAGTTGCCGACCTGGCGCCAGAAGAGGTCGCTGGCCAGGATGTCGGTGTAGTTGCCGATCACCCACGGGTCGGGCAGGCCGGCCGGCGCGACGGTGATCTGCGAGTTGGTCCGGAACCCGCCGACGATGATGTAGAGGACCGGTCCGAGCATCAGGCCGATCAGCAACAGGGCGACGAGGTAGACGATCGGGTTGCGCCGGGCCATTCCTACCGTCCTCCGGTGAGGGCGCCCTCGGTGTCGCGGCGCAGCACGAAGCGCTGGTAGATCAGCGCGATGACCATGGAGATGACGAACAGCACGACCGCCACGGCGTTGCCGTAGCCGTAGTTGGCCGCGTTCCGGCCCTCGACGACCATGTAGGTCGCCATGGTCGAGGTGCCGGCGGTCGAGGCGACGTACTGGCCCCAGATGATGTAGACGAGGTCGAACAACTGCAGCGAGCCGATGATCGACAGGAAGGCCCAGATCCGGATGGTCGGTCCGAGCAGCGGCAGCGTGATGTGCCGCTGGATCTGCCAGAACGAGGCGCCGTCGACCGCGGCCGCCTCGGCCAGCTCGTCGGGGATGTTCTGCATGCCGGCCAGGAACAGGATCACCGCGAACCCGACGTACTTCCAGGTCAGGATGAACATCAGGGACCAGATGGCCAGTTTCGGGTCGGCCAGCCAGTCCTCGGTCAGCGCGCCCAGGCCGATCGAGCTCAGGATGTCGTTGCCGGCGCCGTTGGTCTGCAGGATGAGCGCCCACGCCGTGCCGGTGATGACCTCCGAGATCACGTACGGGACGAAGATGAGCACCCGGATGGCGGACTGGCCCCGCATCCGGCGATTGAGCAGCAGGGCGAGGCCGATCGCGACCGGGCCCTGCAGGACGAGTGAGAGCACGAGGATCTCGGCGTTGTGCCAGAGCGCCTCGTGGAACGCGGTGTCCTGCAGGATGGTCTTGTAGTTGTCGAGCCCGACGAAGTTGGTCGGGACGCCGTAGCCCTTCCACTTGTAGAAGCCGTAGTACGCGGCCATCAGGACCGGGAAGATCACGAAGCTGACGAAGACCAGGATCGCCGGGCCGGACAGCGCCACGATCTCCAGACGCTGGGCCCAGCCGATGCCGCGCCGGCGGGGCCGCACCGGAGGCGGCGTCTGCACGCCGCCTCCGTGCCGCAGACGGGTGACCGTCACGCTCAGCCCTTCTTGGCCGCGTCGTTGGTGGCCTTGATGATTCCGGCGACGTCGCCCTTGCCGGCGAGCAGGTTCACGACGCCGACGTTCAGCGCGTTGCCCACGTTCTGGCCGTACAGGGTGTCGAGCCACTGCGAGACGTACGGCGCCTTGTTGTAGGCCTCGAGCACGGCCTTGAGGTAGTCCTCGGTGACGGCGCCCTGCGCCTCCTTGCTGACCGGCAGCGAGTTGAAAGCCTTGTAGTACGCCTCCTGCAAGGGCTTGGTCAGGATGTAGTTGAGGAAGTCGGCGCACTCCTTCGGGGCCTTCTCCGAGCAGGAGAAGCCGTCCGCGCCGCCCATGATCGCGGCCGGGTCGCCCTGACCGCCCGGGACCGCCGGGAACGGGAAGAAGCCGAGGTCGGGCAGGGGTTTCTTGTCCTTGGTGAGCCCGGCGATCACGCCCGGGTCCCACGAGCCCATGAGCTCCATGCCCGCCTTGCCGTTGGCGACCAGGCCGGCCGAGCTGCCCGCGCCCTGCTGGGCCGAGGTGGTCAGGAAGCCGTTGTTGTAGGGCTGGGTGTCGGCGAAGGCCTTGAGGTCGTTGCCGGCCTTGGTCCAGCAGGGATCGGTGAAGTTCTTGTCCTTGGCCGCGGCGTCGAGCGAGGCCTTGCTGCAGGCACGCAGGGCGAAGAAATAGAACCAGTGCGCGGCCGGCCAGGCGTCCTTGGCGCCGAGGGCGATCGGCGTCCCGGTGGCCTTGAGCTTGGCCGCCGCCGCGTTCAATTCCTCCACAGTGGTCGGCAGGGACGTGATGCCGGCCTTCTTGAAGATGTCTTTGCTGTACCAGAACCCGCCGGGAAGGATCGAGACCGGCACCCCGTACGTCTTACCGTCGATCTGCCCCGTCCCGAGCGCGGCGTCGCCCACCGCCGCCTTGGTCTCGGGGCTGACGAGGTCGGTGATGTCCTTGAGCTGACCCGCCTCGACCATCGCGGCCATCTTGCCGCCCCCGCGCTGCAGGAAGATGTCGGGCGCGGAACCGGAGTTGAGTGACGTCTGCAGCTTGCCGTCCAGGTCCTCGTTCTGGATCGACTGGATCTTGATCGTGACGGTGGGGTTGGCGGTGTGGAAGTCGGCCACCGCCTTGTCCCAGAACGCCTTGCCGGGACCGGTCGTGGAGTTGTGCCAGAGGGTCATCGTGACGTTGCCGCCCGAGTCGGACCCGCCGCCGTCTTCGTCGCCGCCGCTGCAGGCGGCCAGGCCCACAGTGCTGAGCGCCAGCACGGCGGCCACAGCCAAAAATCTTCTAGGCGCCACAGAGCTCACCTCTCGGAACCGAAAGTTTCGGAGTGTTTCCGGAATGTGAAGCCAAGCTATGAAGTGATCAATGTGCATGTCAAGATATCCGGCACGATGAGGTAGAAGTTGTTGTTAACGTGCGCGACGTCCAGGCCGCCGTCTAAGTGGACTGAAACGTTTCGCATGCACTCGCAAGTTGCGGCCGAGCGGAAGGCGCCTCTATGACCGTTGAAGCTGTGATCAACGTGGACGTGGACGGTCCGCGGATCAGCCGGCACCTGTACGGGCACTTCGCCGAGCATCTGGGCCGCTGCGTCTACGGCGGCTTCTACGTCGGCGAGGACTCCGCCATCCCGAACGAGGGCGGCATCCGGCTCGACGTCGTCGAGGCCCTGCGCGCCCTGCGCATCCCGAACCTGCGCTGGCCGGGCGGCTGCTTCGCCGACGAATACCACTGGCGTGACGGCGTCGGGCCCAAAAAGCGGCGGCCGGTCATGGTCAACACCCATTGGGGCGGGGTCGAGGAGAACAACCACTTCGGCACCCACGAGTTCATGGCGCTGTGCGACCTGCTCGGCGCCGAGCCCTACATCAGCGGCAACGTCGGATCCGGGACCGTACGGGAAATGAGCGAGTGGGTCGAATACCTGACCCGCGACGGTGACTCGCCGATGGCGCGACTGCGCAAGGCCAACGGCCGTGACGAGCCGTGGCGGGTCCGGTTCTGGGGCCTGGGCAACGAGGCGTGGGGCTGCGGCGGCTCCATGACCGCCGAGCACTACGCCCAGGAGGCCCGCCGCTACGGCACCTACTGCCGGGACTACGGCGACAACCAGCTTTACAAGATCGCCGCCGGGGCGGCCGGGGCCGACTACGCCTGGACCGAGACGCTCATGAAGCAGCTCGGGCATCTCGGCTGCCAGCGCATCCGCAGCACCGGCTACCGCGCCCTGTCGGTGCACCACTACACGCTGACCGGGCCGACCTGGGAGGACAAGGGCTCGGCCACGGTGTTCGACACCGAGGAGTACTACACGACGATGCTCGCCGCGGCCGGCATCGAGGAGATCCTGGCCGGTCATGCGGCGGTGATGGACGCCTACGACCCCGGTCAGACCGTCGGCGCTGGTGCTGACCCCGACCTACCACGTCTTCCGGATGAACCAGGGGCATCAGGACGCGACCTCGTTGCGGATCGACGTCCGCACCGCGCCGCCGTCCCGGCCGGTCGGCGACGCGACGCTGACGACCGTGTCGATGTCGGCCAGCCGCAGGGACGGGCGGCTGCTGCTCTCGCTGTCCAACTTGGACGCGGCGGCCCCGGTCGAGGTGCGGATCGACGTACGCGGCGGCGCCCTCGAGTCGTTCGAGGCGCTGATCCTGACGTCGGAGGCGTTGCAGGACCACAACACGCCGCAGTCGCCGTCGGCGGTGGCGCCACGCCTGTACGAGGGGGTGTCGGTGGCCGGCGGCGCGCTGCGGGTGGAGCTGCCGGCTCACTCGTTCGTCACCGTGAGCGGTGCGTTGTGAGCGAGCCGGCGCGGTAGGGCGCCCAGATGCCGCTCGCCGGCGCGCCGCCGAGGGGCCGCCGGTGCGCCAGGTCGGGGGCACGGCGGCCCACGTCCGCCGTGCCAACCAGCAGTTCAGCTCAGGCTGAACTGCTGATTGGCCTGGCCGTTGCAGTCGTAGATCTGCACCTGCTGGCCGTTCCCGGTGCCCCAGACGTCGAGGCATCGTCCGGACTGGACGCCGGTGATGGTTCCGTTGCTGTTGACGTTCCACTGCTGGTTGGCCTGGCCGTTGCAGCTGTAGATCTGCACGGCCGAGCCGTTGCCGGAGCCGGCGGCGTCCAGGCACCGCGAGCCGTACACGGTCAGCTGCCTGCTCGACGTGAGGGTCCACGCCTGGTTGCTCTGGCCGTTGCAGTCGTAGAGCTGAACCCGCGTGCCGTTGCTCTGTGACGCGCCGGGCACGTCCACGCATCGGCCGGACTGGGCGCCCAGGATCCGCTTGGCGTCGCCCGTGGGCGGCGGGGTCGTGCTCGGCGGGGGAGAGGTGGGGTTGGTGGGGCCGGCGGAGTTGAGCGCGTTGAGCACCGACGTGTAGGCGGCCTTCTTGTTGCCGTTGCCGTCGAACAGCAGCGGGCTCTCGTTGGAGCGCCACGAGTCGCTGTCCCGTACGCCCCAGACCGTGATGCCGATGCAGCGGGCGACGTTGAGGCAGGCCTGGGTCAGCCCGGCGTACTGGGAGGTGGACGAGTTGGTGACGTCGACCTCGGTCAGGGCCACGTCCACCCCGAGGGCCGCGAAGTTCGACAGCGTGGTCTGGAAGTTGCCCGGCAGCGAGCTGCCCCCGGTGAAGTGGGTCTGCAGGCCCACGCAGTCGATCGGCACGCCGCGGGACTTGAAGTCGCGGATCATGTTGTAGACGCCCTGCGTCTTGCCGTAGGACCAGTTCTCGATGTTGTAGTCGTTGTAGCAGAGCTTGACCGACGGGTCGGCGTTGCGGGCCGTCCGGAAAGCCACCTCGATCCAGTCGTTGCCGGTGCCCTGCAGGTTGGACGAGCGTCGGCTGCCGTCCTCGTTGAAGGCCTCGTTGACCACGTCCCAGGCGGCGAGCTTGCCCTTGTAGTGGTTCATCACGCCGTTGATGTGGTCGATCATCGCCTGGCGCAGGGAGCTGCCGTTGAGGCTCTGCATCCAGCCCGGCTGCTGGGCATGCCACGCCAGGGTGTGGCCGCGCACCTTGAGGCCGCGCTGGGTCGCCCAGTTGTAGATCTGATCGCCGGAGCTGAAGTTGAACTGGCCCCGGTTGGGCTGCAGAGACTCGGGCTTCATCTCGTTCTCGGCCGTGATCATGTTGAACTCACGGGCGGCGATGGTGCTGTACTGCGAGTTGCTGAGCCGGCCGGCGGCGACGGCCGTGCCGAAGTATCGGCCCGACTGCGCGGCCGCGGCGCCCAGAGTGCTTTCGGCGGCGCTCGCATCCGGCATCACCGCGACCACGCCGGCCGCCGTGACCGCGGCGATCGCACCACTGAACAGCAGCCGGAGCCGCGGCGACCGGCGTCGCGCGACGCCGGCCGGAGATTGGATGTTCACCAGGTCTCCCTTCTTAGTTCCGCGTCCGGGCACACGGCATTTCGCGGTCCGGCCGTCGCACTCGCGAATGGCCGGGGATCGCGTGACCGGACCGAAGAACGATGAGCTTCGATTTCGGGTCATGCTGGCACGAGTAACGTCGGCGAAACAATAGCTTCCGGAAGTTTTCCGGAAGTTCTGCGTTCCTGATGTCCTCTTGAGGGACTTTGAACTGCACCGATGGATCCCGAGGGACGGAAAGCGTCAGTCTCGGGCGCTCCGAGCGATCCTAAATCTCCGAAACTTCCGAACGTATTGAAGAAAGAGCATGGTGCAAGAAACGCGTGCTGAATAGTTGTTATGAGCGCACCCCGAATCCCATGGGTTTCGATGTGGGCCCACGGGAGAAGAAGGGTGCCGTGGATCGAGGACAACTGATCGCCGGGCGCTATCGGCTCCGGGAGGTGCTGGGCCGGGGCGGGATGTCCGTGGTCTGGCGGGCCGAGGACGACGTGCTGGGCCGCGAGGTGGCGGTGAAGATGCTGTCACCCAAGCTGGCCGCCGACCCCGGGCAGCGGCGTCAGATCCGCGACGAGGCGCGGGCCGTCGCACGGCTGCGGCACGCCAATGTCGTCGCCGTCTACGACTACGGAGACGTCGTCGACGACGGGCGCACGCTGGCGTACGTCGTGATGGAGCTGGTCGACGGCCGGACCCTGGCCGACATGCTGACCGGCGGCCGGCTCCCGTGGAAGGTGGCGACGCTGGTCGGTGCGCAGGTGGCGGCCGCGCTGGCGGCGGCCCACGCGGACGGCATCGTGCACCGCGACGTGAAACCGGCCAACGTCATGGTGACCGGCTCGGGCGTGAAGCTGGTCGACTTCGGCATCTCGGCCGCCGTGGGTGCGTTCGACGATGACAACGGCCAGCTGGTGGGCACACCGGCTTACCTCGCGCCGGAGCGGATCCGGGGCGGCCCGGTCCGGCCCGCGACCGACATGTACGCCCTCGGTCTGCTGATGTATCTCGCGCTGGCCGGGCAGATGCCGTGGGACGCGTCGACCGTCACGCAGATGGTCCGGGCTCATGTCTATGCGAAACCCCGTCCGCTGCCGCCGATCGCCGGTCTGCCCCTCGCGGTCTCCCGGCTCGTGGCGCGTTGCCTGGCCAAGACGCCGGGCGACCGGCCCAGCGCGATCGAGGTCTCGGAAGTGCTGGGGGAGGTCGCCGGCTTGCCGTCCTCCGCGCTGATGCGCAGCGTCGCCGCGCCGACGGTCACCCTGCCCGCGGTGAGGACCCGCCGGCCCCGCCCGGCGGCGCTGATCGGCGCCGGGGCGTTGTCCGGATTGATCATCGCCGGGGGCGCGTGGTGGGTCGACCGCGCCCCGGCCGAGCCGGCCCGGGCCGACGCGGTCGCGACGCCGTCCTCGTCGGCCCCCACCGTTGCGCCCAAGCCGAGCCCGTCCACGGCCAAGGTCGTTGTCACGCGGGTGGTATCGCACAAGCGCAGCAGCCGAGCGGGCGGCAAGGCGCGGAAGCCGGCGGCCCCACCGGCGCCGAAGGCCAAGCCGGGTGCGCCGGGCAAGGCTCCGCGGCCCGGGCCGCCCGGCAAGAAATAGCCGAGCGGCCGCGGTCATGGTCAGCGCTGCCGGGTGAGCAGGCCGGGGCGGTACGGCAGCAGGCCGTAGTCGCCGCCCGAGCTGGGGGAACGGCCCTGATAGAGCAGCTGCAGGTTGCACGGGTCGACGGTCATGGTCTGGTCGGCGCTGACCCGGATGAGCTCGCCGTGGCTGATGTCGTTGGTCCAGGTGGCGCCGCTGTTCGCCTTGCCCGCGAACGGGTTGCTCTCCAAGGCGGCGTTGGGCGTCCACGAGCCGCCGAGGCTGCTCGCGGTGAACGACCGGAAGTAGCGGCCCTGGCTACCGATCGCCTCGACGATCATGAGGTACTGATTCTGGCCCTGGACCTTGTAGACCTGCGGGGCCTCGAAAAGGTTGTTGGTGGAGTCGCTCATGATGGTGGTGTAGGAGGAGCCGAAGCTGCCGGGGAAGTTGCCGATCGGCATGCTCGCTCGGTAGATCTTGCCGTTGTCGCCGGCGAAGAACAGGTACATGTTCTGGCTGTCACCGATCAGGGCCTGGTCGATCGGCCCGGTGCCGGAGCCGGTGATGCTGCCGGTGAACAGGGTCTGCGGCGCCGACCAGCCGTTGGGGTTGGTGGGATCGCTGGACGTGCGGTACGAGAACGCCGGCCCGCCCCACTGGTAGGCCAGGACCCAGATGTTCTTGGGCGCGAAGTAGAACAGCGACGGCGCAACCGTGGCTGAGCTCATCGCATTCTGACTGGCCGAGCCCAGGTCGGAGAAGGTGCTGACCAGGCCGAAGTTCATCGAGCCCCACGTCGACCCGTAGTCGTGGGTCGTCGCGTACACGAGCTGCCGGCCGTTGTACGGGGCGGTGGTGAAGTCTTTCAGCGACACCCAGCCCGACCTCGGGTTGGCCAGCGAGCCGGTCGAGCTCCAGCGGTACGACGAGGGCAGCGTGCACGAGCCGGACGGTGGCGGGGTCGTCGGATCGGAGCCGCCGCCGATGCGGACCAGCTGCCACTGCTGGTTGGCGCCGTTCCAGTCGCTGTACTGGACGATGTTCGCCCCGTCGGCCGTGGAGCCGCCCTGCACCTCGAGCGCCTTGCCGCTGTTGCGGTTGATCAGCTGGAGGTAGCCGTCGATGTCCTGGACGCTGAATTGCTGGTTGGTGGTGTTGTTGTCGGTCCACTGGACGATCGAGCCGCCGTCGGCGGTCGAGAAGTTGTAGACGTCCAGCACCTTGCCGGACAGGCGGGACTTGAGGCGATACTGCCCGCCGCCGGAGTCGACGAACTGCCACTGCTGCTGGGTGCCGTCGTTGCGGGTCCACTGGGTGATCCGGGCGCCGTCGGTGGTGGCCAGGTTGTAGACGTCGAGGGCCTTGCCGCTGGTCCGGTTGACCAGCACGTACCAGGCGCTGGTGTCGATGGTGGCGGCGGAGGCGGCGGGGGCGTTGGCGATCGCCAGCGCGCCGCCGGCCAGGACCGCCACGAGGCCGGCGGCCATGGTTCTGAATGATCTCACGGACGTCCTCCGGGGGATGGGGTTCGATCGACCTTGGTTAGCGTTCACACGCCATCGACTCAAGGTCAGAAATTCAAGGAGGCCAATGTTGCCAGAACGTTTCCGAGTGCTCAAGGGAAACGGCCTTATAAATGGCGTTGTTGCTGCTCAAAGCGCATGCTAACGGCAGGCATAACAATTTTTTAGGGCTATTCTTTGTGCGTTTTGTAGTTTATCTTTTATCGCTCTTCAGAAAGCCGCTGAAAACTCGTTACGGGACGGGGGCATTCGAAGTCGGGGGTGCGCCGGCCACACCCTGCCTTGAGTATTGATGCCTGGCGCTCCTACGATCCGGTCGCGGCAGCGGTGTGAGCGTTCACCGGAAGGAGGGTCCCCGATGGTCCAATCTCGACGCGACCCGTACGACGACGTCGTCCGGGCGGCCCAGGCCGGCGACCCGGCGGCGCTGAACGAGCTGGCCCGCCACTACTTGCCGATCGTGTATCACCTGGTCCGCCCGGTGGTGGACGACGAGCAGGTGGACGACGTGGTGCAGAACGTCATGGTCCGCGTGCTGCGGCAGCTCGGCGATCTGCGGTCGCCGGGCAGCTTGCGCTCCTGGCTGACGATGATCGCCGTACGCGAGGTCGGCACCCACGCCGCACGCGAGCGGCTCTCGGCCCGCCGCGCGGTCGCGCTGACCGCGGCCGTCGACCGCCCGGACGCGGCCGCCGACGTGGAGGGGCCGGCCGTGCTGCGGGTCGAGCTGGCCGATCAGCGCCGCCAGGTCCGCCAGGCCGCCCGGTGGATGGGCCCGGCGGAGCGCGCGGTGTTCGCCCTGTGGTGGCTCGAGCTGATCGGCGAGCTGACCCGGGCCGAGGTCGCCGCCGGGCTCGGCCTCGGCGTGGCCCATGCGGGCGTACGGATCCAGCGCATGCGCGAACAGCTGGAGGCGGCCCGGGGCATCGTCGCGGCGCTGGAGGCGGTGCCCGGCTGCGACGCGCTCGGCGACGTCATCGGCAGCTGGGACGGGCGCCCGGCCCCGTACTGGCGCAAGCGGATCGGTCGGCACGCCCGGTCCTGCCCGGCGTGTGCCCGCGCCGCCGGGCAACTGGTGCCCGCCGATCGCCTGCTTCCCGCGCTGGTGCTGCTCCCCGTGCCGATCGCGCTCGCGAGTGCCGCCCTGGCCAAGACCGCGGGAGTCACGCCCGCCGTGACGTCAGGCGTCGCGCAATGGGCCGGAGGCGTCCTGCATGCCGCCGCCGCGCATCCGCTGGCCGCTGCCATCGGTGCCGGGGTCCTGGCCGTAGGCGTCACGGTCCCCGCCACGGGCTGGGCGACCGGCCCCGTCACCCCGCCGCACCGCCCCGGCCCGGCCGCCTCGCCATTCGCGACGTCCGCGCTGCCGTTGACGACCGGATCGGTCTCCCTGGAGTCGGCCGCCGCTCCGGGGCAGTACGTCACCGTGACCAAATACGAGGCCGGGCTCGAGCCGATCGGCCCGGCCAGCGCCGCCGAGGACCGCCAGCGGGCCACGCTGCGAGTGGTGACCGGTCTCGCCGACCCGGCCTGCGTCTCGTTGCGCAGCCCCGACGGCCGCTACCTGCGCCATGCGTCGTTCCGGCTGCAGTTGGTCCCGGACGAGGGGACTACCCTGTTCCGCGGCGACGCCACGTTCTGCGGCCGCCCCGGCTCGGCCGTCGGCAGCGTTTCGCTGGAGTCGCACAACTACCGGGGGTTCTATCTGCGCCGCCTCGGCGACCAGCTCTGGGTTGACCAGTCCGACGGCACCGGACCGTTCCGCGCCGACAGCTCGTTCTTCGTCAGGCCCCCGCTGGCCTGACCCCGTACGGCACCGCGGACTCGGCCGCTGCCTGGCGGAGGCGGTTCATGGCCCCCTGGGCGAGCCCGTTCGCCAGAGTCAGGTCGCCGGCCCCCAGGTAGGAGTCGGACACCATGATGACCACGACGTGGCGGCCCACCGCCGCCGCCACGTACGCGACCCATCGGTCGCCCAGGTCGTAGTTGCCGGTGAACAACACGGTGTCCGGCCCGAGGTGGTCCTCGGCGACCGGATCGAGGCCGTTGTCGCCGCCGCCGACACCGCAGTCGGCCAGTTGGGCCTTCAGCTCGGTCAGGTAGCGCTGGGCGCCGTCGCCCCGGAAGCGGGCCACGTTCTGATAGACGCGGTAACGGGTGTTGTAGTCGGCGGCCTGTGTTCTGCTTGCCACCGGCTGCGGGATGGGCCGGTCCGCGCAGGGCTGGGGCAGCAGCGGCCACACCAGCCCCTCCTCGACCGGTCCGGGCACCGCGCCGCCGAGGTCGGCCGGTTGCAGCATCAGCCGATCCGGAATCCCTCGTGGGTGGGCCACGGCCGGCCCCGTGGCGACCAGCAGGCCCAGCACCGCCGAAATCATGACAGTCAATATGCGTCGCATGCCGGCCATCATTGCCGCCGCCCGCAACCCGTCGTCCGCTTGCCGTTCCTCCGAGATAGTCGCGGCTTCGATGTCGCTCGCGCCTCGGCACGACCCTGGCCGATCGATAGCGCTTTGGCGGTTTTGTCTGATTCCTCAGCGGGGCTGGTGGGTCGGCTTCGGGTCCCGACAACGAACTGCACCCAGGTCGAACCTCAGTTGCAGCCGGGGCGGCTCAAACCATCGAGCCCCCGGCCAATAACAACTGTGAGGCCGGCGCGGAGCCGATCAGCCGCAGCCCGACATACGACTGAGGAGCTTTCGATGAGCAAGGACGAGACGACCACTACCGCCGCCGACGCCCCCAAGAAGTCCAAGAAAATGCTGATGATCATCGTGGCGGCCGCGGTCGTGCTGCTGGGCGGTGGCGGTGCCGGGGCCTTCTTCATGCTCAAGGGCGACAAGGCCGAGGCGGCGCCGGTCAAGGGCAGCGTCGTGGCCCTCGAGGACGCGATGACCATCAACCTGGCCGACGGTCACTACCTGAAGCTGAACTTCTCGCTGCAGCAGACCGCGGACGCCGGCGCCGAGTCGGTCGACACGAGCGAGGCACGCGAGCTGGCGATCGACGAGTACACCGGCAAGAAGCTGGCCGACCTCTCGACCGAGAAGGGCCGCGAGGAGCTCAAGTCGGAGCTGACCGCGAAGATCGTGAAGGCGTACACCGAGGACGGCAAGAAGATGGTGATGGGCATGTACTTCACCTCGTTCGTCACCCAGTAACCGTTCCCGAGCTGACCGTCGTCGAGCCTCTCGACGGCGGTCAGCTCGCGGCGCTTCGCACGTCGCCTTTCATCGGCGTGTGCTTGTAAGATCGACAAGGTGAGATCCACGCGCCCCGCGGTTCCCCAAATCTCCCGGATCCTCGTCGACGGCGAGCCACTCCCCGTCCGCAGCGCGTCGACCGCCGACGACGGCTTCCGCCACCTGTTCATTCCCTCGACGGGGGAGTATCCGGTCTACGACGAGGCCGCGTACCAGTTCATGCTCAATGACCGGGTGCGTTCGCAGACCTACGAACGTGCGGTCGCGGCAGCGGCTCCCGGTCAAACCGTGCTCGACATCGGGACCGGCCAGGACGCGGTCTGGGCTATCCACAGTGCTCGGGCCGGCGCCCGCAAGGTCTATGCCGTCGAGCGCATCCCCGAGGCCGCCGAGAAGGCGCGGCGCACTGTTGCCGAGGCGGGGTTCGCCGACGTCATCGAGGTGGTCGAGGGCGAGTCGATGTCCCTCGAGCTGCCCGAGCCGATCGACGTCAGCATCTCGGAGATCATCGGGACCATCGGGGGTTCCGAGGGCGCCGCCGCCGTCCTCGACGACGTGCGCAGACGACTGTTGCGGCCCGGCGGTCTGGCCGTGCCGCACCACAGCGTCACGACGATCGCCGCGGTCGACCTGTGGCGAGTCGTCGACGTCGCCAAGATCGGCTTCGAGGCCCAGCTCCTGCACTACGTGGAGAACATCTTCGGCGCTGTCGGAAAGCCCTTCGACGTCCGCGTCTGCTTGAACTCACTGCGCGAGGCCGCCGCCGTCTCCGAGTGGGGCGAGGTCGAATACCTCGACTACCAGGGCGTCGACAACGAGCGCGGCAGCGATCACCGCACCCTCACGGTCACCCGCGAGGGCGCCGTGCACGGGCTCGCGCTCGGCCTGCGGCTCACCGTGACACCGCAGCTCCAGGTGATCGACTCCATCGCGCAGTACACCAGCTGGCTGCCGGTGTTCGCCCCGCTCTTCAGCGAGGGCGTGCCCGTACGGCCCGGCGACCGCATCGAGCTCGACTTCTCCTGGCAGCCCAGCAGCGACGGCATCCACCCGGACTATCGGATCACCGGCGAGATCCGTCGCAGTGCGGGGGCGCCGGTCGCGTTCCGCTGGGACTCACCCCACCACGACGCCCCGTTCCGGGCCGGCGACTTCTACCGATACCTGTTTCCCGAGTCTTTCTGAGGCAGGGTGCGTCAAGCCGCCAGCCGCGAGCGGATGTGCTCGAGCACCTGGGGAACGGCCTTGTTGAGATAGAAGTGGCCGCCGGGGAAGACCTCCAGCTCGAAGGGGCCCGTGGAGTGGCCGGCCCAGCGGCGCACCTCGTCGATGTCGGCCTTGGGGTCGGCGTCGCCGACGAGCGCGAGGACCGGGCAGCGCGGCTCCGGGCCCGGGGTGTGCCGATACAGCTCGGCCACCCGATAATCGGCTCGCACCGCCGGGAGCACCATGGCCCGCACCTCCGGGTCGGCGAGCAGGGCGGTCTCGGTGCCGCCGAGGCGACCGATCTCGGCGATCAGCTCGTCGTCGCTCTTCTCGTGGAAGCGCTCGTCGCGCACCGTCGAGGGGGCGCGACGACCGGACACGACAAGCAGCGCGGGCTCGATTCCGCGGCCGGTGAGCCGGCGGGCGATCTCGTAGCCGAGCGAGGCACCCATCGAATGCCCGAAGATCGCCAACGGACGGTCGATCACCGGGGCCACGATCTCGCTCACGCGGTCGGCGAGCTCCTCCATCGAGGTCAGGCACGGCTCGCGATAGCGGTCCTGGCGGCCCGGATACTGCACCGCCAGCACATCGATCGCCGGTGCGAGGGCCCGCGCGACCGGCACGAAGTAGCTGGCCGAACCGCCCGCGTAGCTCAGGCACAGCAGCTGGTGCGTCGCGTTCGGAGCCGGCTGGTAGCGACGAAGCCACAAGTCCGTCTCCGAGTGCAGGGTGCGGGACGACGCGGTCATGCTGTCTCCAAACTTGTCGTGACGGCCACTCACAGCAGATGCCTGAGTGTGGGCCAGGCGGCCGACCAGCTCTGCCGGGCCCCGGTGCCCAGATAGACGGGGATGTCGGCGGTGGTGGCAGGGCCGGGTGCGCTGCGGCTGACCTCGCGGACGTCGTTGTAGATGGCGCGCATCGCGGTGGGGTCGGTGCCGACGTACAGGGCGGTGGTTGTGTCGTCGGGGGGTGCGCCGAAGTACCAGTAGCCGCGGTGGCTGCTGTACACCGGCGGGAGGCCGGCGGCCGGGCCGAGGTGATCGAGCGCGCCCGCGGAGGTGTAGTACTGGGCGATGATCACGGTGTGCGGGCGCTGGGCCTCAGGGACGGCGTCGTAGGCGGCTCGGGTGGCCGCGACCAGCTCGGGCCAGCCCACCGTCTCGGCGGCCTGCGGGTTGTTCGGCGCACCCGGGGCCGGGATCGCCTGGGCGGCGGGAAGCACCGGCAGATGGACGACGACGGAGATCGCGCCGATCACCGCGAACACCGGCCAGCTGACCGTCCAGCGCCACCAGCGCGCACCGCCCCGGTCCTGCAGCCGAACCGCGCCCACGGCCCAGAGCAGCCCGAACATGCCCGCGACGTAGCGCGACGGCGCGTCCTGGACGAGGAAGAGCACGAACAGCAGTACGGCGCTCCACCCGAGGAACCGGTAGCGCGCGTACTCGGGTGACCGCAACAGCGACCACAGCCCCACGGCCATCAGGACGACCAGCAGCAGGCCGGCGAAGTAGACGAAGGTGCCGAAGAAGCTGACCGGTCCGTAGCCTTCGGCGGCCAGGACGCCCGTCATCTCGAGCTGCGGCCAGCCGTGCGCGGCCTGCCACAGCAGACCGGGCACGAGACTGGCGGCGACGACCACGCCGCCGATCAGCAGCACCGGACGCCCCAGCAGCCGGCGCGGACCGACGACGAGCGCGGCGAGGGCCACGGCGGCCCACAGGAAGACGATCGAATACTTGGCCTGCATGGCCACGGCGGAGGCGACGACGGCGAGCACCAGCAGGCGGTCGTCGCGGCGCCGGCACCAGGCCACGAGCACCCAGACGACGGTGGTCCAGGCGAGGATGTCGACGGTCGAGGCCGAGAGGGTGTGCCCGGCGAACATCGTCAGCGGCGTGACCGCCCAGGCGAGCGCGGCTGTCAGCTGGGCCCGGCCCCGGCCGCCGAGCTCGCGGGCCGTGAGGGCGATCATCAGGGCGGTGCCCGCCGCCATGAGGGCCGACGGCACCCGCAAGGCGACCAGCGAGCCGCCCGACAGCGCGTCAAGAGTCGCGGCCAGCCACGGCATCAGCGGCGGGTTGTCCGCGTAGCCCCAGGCCGGGTGCGCCCCCGCGCCGAGGAAATACAGTTCGTCGCCCTGGTATCCGTAGCGTCCGCTCGTCGCCAGCATGAGGGCCCCGAGCGCCACCGCGACCGGGGCGACCCACCGCCATGCGAAGGGGGGCAGCGCCGCCACGTCCACCGGCCGATCGTCGGGGGTGGACGTGCGGGGCGGTTCGATCCTGGCGTCGGCGCCGGTCCCGGCGCCGGACTGCGTGCTCATGGGGGTCTCCACGGGCTCAGGGGTTCCACCGACCGGTCCCCGCGCGATGCGTAAGAACTTCGGGCCCACGGTAGTGGGCAGGGGCGTTCGTGCGGCCCCGAGTAGGGGGTCGACCGTGATCGGGGGCGGAAAACAGGGGCCGGTAGGGGCCGGTGCAGGGGCGTGAGCCGCTGGCGGGCCATCGGTCGCTGATTACGCTCACGACAGCATCGAGAAGTCCGTGACGGATCGCGAGCGAGCCCAAGCGACTCGGAGGAGAAAGCGCCCCCTCGACGCAGCGAAATGGAGCGCGATGACGAGCAGCACCGAAGCGGCGGCCGAGGGAACCGGCGCCCAGGCGCACCCCGACCTCGAGCGTCAGCTGCTCGCTACGGTGCGTACCGCGGTGGCCGCCACTCTGGGTTGGGACACCGCCGCGTCCGTGCCGGCCGACCTCGCCTTCCAGGACGCCGGGTTCGACTCCGTGGCGGCAGTGTCGCTGCACGCGCGGATCGTCGAGGCGACCGGGCTGCAGCTGCCCGTGACCCTGGCCTTCGACTACCCGTCGCCGCGCGCGCTCGCCCGGCATCTGCTGGCCGCGGTCACCGGCGAAGCCGCCGAACGGCACCCCCTCCGCGCAGCGAGCGACGTCGCCGGCGAGCCCGTCGCGATCGTGGGCATGGCTTGCCGGTTTCCGGGCGGGATCGCGAGTCCCGAGGACCTGTGGCGTCTCGTGGCCGAGGGCGGTGAGGTCGTCTCCGGGTTTCCCACCGACCGCGGCTGGGACCTCTCCACCCTTCACGATCCGCAGGGGCGGCGTCCGGGCACCTCGGTCACCGATCGGGGCGGCTTCCTCGACGAGGCCGGCGCCTTCGACGCCGACTTCTTCGGGATCTCGCCCCGTGAGGCGCTGGCGATGGATCCCCAGCAGCGTCATCTGCTGGAGGTGGCCTGGGAGGCGTTGGAGCGGGCCGGCATCGCGGCGACCGCACTGCGCGGCACCCGTACGGCTGTCCTGGTCGGCGCCGAGGCGCAGGAGTACGGCCCGAAGCTCGCCTCCGCCGAGGACGGCTTGGAGGGCCACCTCGTCACCGGCACCGCGGGCAGCGTCGCGTCCGGGCGGATCGCCTACACCCTGGGACTCGAGGGCGCGGCCCTGACCATCGACTCGGCCTGCTCGGCGTCCCTGGTCGCGCTGCACCTCGGCGCCCAGGCCCTGCGTCTCGGCGAGGCCGACCTCGCCCTCGCCGGCGGGGTCGCGATCATGTCCGGTCCCGGGGGATTCGTGTCCTTCAGCCGTCAGGGCGGCCTGGCCCGCGACGGGCGGTGCAAGGCGTTCTCCGCCCACGCCGACGGCACCGCGTGGTCGGAGGGCGTCGGGCTGCTGGTGCTCGAGCGGCTCGACGACGCGCGTCGAAACGGTCACCAGGTCCTCGCCCTGCTGCGCGGCTCGGCGGTGAACCAGGACGGTGCGTCGAACGGGCTGACCGCCCCCAACGGCCCGGCCCAGCAGCGCGTCATCCGGCAGGCCCTGGCCGGTGCGGGCCTCGGCCCCGAGGACGTGGACGCGATCGAGGCCCACGGCACCGGGACCGCTCTTGGCGACCCGATCGAAGCCAACGCGCTGCTCGCGACCTATGGCCGCGATCGTACCGGCGAGCCGGCGTGGCTGGGATCGCTCAAGTCGAACCTCGGCCACACTCAGGCCGCGGCCGGCGTGGCCGGGGTCATCAAGATGGTGATGGCGATGCGTGCGGGGGTCCTGCCGCGCACCTTGCACGTCGACGAGCCGACCCCGTACGTGGACTGGGCCGCCGGTGGGGTCGCGTTGCTGCGGAGCGCCCGCCCGTGGCCGGACACCGGCCGTCCTCGCCGCGCCGCGGTCTCCTCGTTCGGTTTCAGCGGCACCAACGCCCATGCCGTGCTCGAGCAGGCTCCCGACGAGCAGTCAGCTGCCGTCGCCGACGAGGACCCGGCGCCCGCGGGGGTCCTGCCCGTGCTGCTCGCGGCTTCCGGGCCCCGCGAGCTCGCCACCCGCGCGGCGCGGCTTTGTGCGGAGCTGACCGGGCGCCCCGAGATCACCGTGCTCGACGCCGCGCGCACGCTCGCGCGGCGCCGCCCGCGCGGCAACGAACGCGCCGTGATTCTCGCGGGTGACACCACCGACCTGCTGGCGGGGCTGACGGCGCTCGCGGCGGGCCGCACCGACCACCGGGTGCTGCGCGGGCGGGTGAGCGACGCGCCCGTCACGCTGCGCTTCGCCGAGCCGGTCGGCGAGCCCGGTGCGGGCCTCGGAGACACGTTCCCGGTCTATGCGCGGGCCCACGCCCAGGCGAGCCGGCACTTCGCCGCCCATCTGGACGGGCCGGCGACCCACCCGGTGGCGCTGACGTTCGCCCACCAGGTCGCCGTGGCCGAGACGCTGCGTCGCTGGGGTGTGACGCCCGGCCGGGTCACCGGCACCGGGGTGGGCGCGATCGTCGCCGACCACGTCGCCGGGATCTTCGACCTGCCGGACGCCGTCGCCGAGGCCACGGCTCGCATCTGGGGGCTCGACGAGGACGAACTCGCCTGGCTCGGCGAGCTCATCACGCGCAGGGCCCCCGAGGTCGCTGTGGCCGACCCTGAGCCCGGCACCGTCGATCACCCCGTCGCGGTCGCCACGCTGAACTCGCCCCGAGACCTGATCGCGGTGCTGGCCGGGCTCTGGGCCGACGGAGTGGAGCCGCGCTGGGACGTGTTCTACGGCGGGTGGGGCACCGAGCTCGCCGACTTCGACGCTCCCGTGGTGGCTTGGCCGGTGTCCAGCCGCGGCCAGGAAGCCCTGCGGGCCGTGGCCGCACGGCTCGCCGCGCACCCGGCGACCGGCAGCGCCGCCGACATCGGCTACTCGCTGGCTACTACCCGCTCGGCGCTGCCGGACCGGGCGGTGGTGGTCGGCCGGAGCGTCACCGCGCTTGCGGCGGGGCTGCGCAGCGTCGCCGAGGGCCGCACCGCGCCGGGGGTCGCCCTCGGGCGGGCCGTGCCCGAGCCACGGCTGGCCGTGATGTTCTCGGGGCAGGGCTCGCAGCGCGCCGGGATGGGCCGCGAGCTGCACGGCGCCTACCCCGTCTTCGCCCACGCCTTCGACGCCGCCTGCGCTGCGCTCGACCGGCACCTCGACGGCCCGCTCGCCGAGGTGGTGCTCGACCCGGACAGCGTGCTGCTCGACGAGACCGGCTGGACCCAGCCGGGGCTGTTCGCGTTCGAGGTGGCGCTCTACCGGCTCGTGGAGTCGTGGGGCGTCGTGCCCGCCGTCGTCATGGGGCACTCGATCGGCGAGATCGCCGCCGCCCACGTCGCCGGCGTCCTCGACCTGGCCGACGCCGCCGCGCTGGTAGCCGCCCGCGCGCGGATGATGCAGGCCCTTCCGGCCGGCGGCGCGATGCTCGCCGTGCAGGCCGGCGAGCCGGCCGTGACCGAGCGGATCGCCGGCGTCGAGGACGTCGGGATTGCGGCGGTCAACGGGCCGTCCTCAGTGGTCATCTCGGGCGCGGCCGAGGCCGTCGACGCGCTGGGGGAGAGGTTTCGCGCCGACGGGAAGCTCACCACGCGGCTGCGGGTCAGCCACGCCTTCCACTCCCCGCTGATGGAGCCGATGCTCGACCGGTTCGCGGCCGTGGCGGAAACCCTGACGTACCGGCCGGCGAGCATCCCCGTGGTGTCCACCCTGACGGGCGCGATCACCGACGTCGGATCGCCGGGGCACTGGGTCGAGCACGTCCGCTCCGCGGTCCGGTTCGCCGACGGCGTCGCGGCCCTGGCCGAACAGGACGTGACCGCGGTGCTCGAGCTCGGGCCGGACCGGGTGCTCACCACCCTGGCCGACGGCCTGCTCGACGACACCGTCACCGTCACCGTCGCCGCGGCCGGCCGGCGCGACCACCCCGAGCCCGAGACCCTGGTCGCGGCGCTGGCCGAGCTGTACACCGGTGGCGTTCCCGTCGACTGGGCGAGCTTCCACGCCGGCGCGCGCCGGATCGAGCTCCCGACGTATCCGTTCCAGCGCGAGCACTTCTGGCTGCGGCCCTCCGGCGGCGCCGACGTCAGCGCGGCCGGCGCCGACCCGGCCGGCCACCCGCTGCTCGCGGCCGTGGTCGACCTGCCCGACGAAGGCGGGCTCGTGGCCACCGGCGTGCTCTCCCACGACGTCGCCGACTGGGTCGCCGACCACGAGATCGGCGGCTCGGTGCTGCTGCCGGCCCCGGCGTTCGTCGAACTGGCGTTGTGGGCCGGTGGGCAGCTCGGATGCACGCGGCTGCGGGAACTGACGATCGACGCGCCCCTGATCATTCCCGACCACGACCCGGTCGCCATCCGCGTCGTGGTCGGCCCCGGCGACGCGGCCACCGAGGCTCGCATGGTGACGATCCACGCCCGCCCGGGTGCCGGGGACGGCCACTGGACCCGGCACGCGAGCGGGACCCTGACTGCGCAGAACGGCGCCGGTGAGCCGCTTCCCGGCGACTGGCCCCCGGCCGGCGCGGAACCGATCGATCTGAGCGGGTTCTATGCCGGCCTCTCCGAACGGGGCTACGACTACGGCCCCCGCCTCCAGGGTCTGCGCGCGGCGTGGCGGCACGACGGCGACGTCCTCGTCGAGGCCGACCTGCCGGACCCCACCGACGCGCACCTCTGGGGCCTGCACCCCGCGCTGCTGGACGCTGTGCTGCACGCGGAGAGCCTGCTGCCGGACACCGACACCCGCGAGCTTGTCGCCCCCTCCGCATGGTCGCAGGTCGCTCTGCATGCCACCGGCGCGACGTCACTGCGCGCGCGCCTGCACCGCGTCGCCCCGGACACGCTGGCGATCAGCGCCGCCGACCCCGCCGGCACGCCGGTGCTCGAGGTAGCCACGCTCGTATCGCGGCCGCTGAACGTTCCGCGCCCAGTCCCATCGCGCAGCACCCGGCGGGGCCTGAGGGACGTCCTCCCACGCTCGGCGCGACGGGCCGACCCCGACGCGGGCGGGCTGGCTGCGCGGCTGGCCGGCAAGGACCGCGCCGAACAGGAGCAACGGATCCTGGCCGTCGTACGGGAAATCGCGGCGGCGACGCTCGGGCACGCGGAGTCGGAACCGGTCGGGCCGAGCCGCTCCTTCCGCGAGCTCGGCTTCGACTCACTGACCGCCGTGGAATACCGCAACCGGCTCACCGCGGTGACCGGCATCGGCGTCCCGGCCACCGCGATCTTCGACCATCCCACCCCCGCCCGGCTGGCCGACCACCTGAGCGTACGGCTGCTCGGCCCGGCGACGGCGTTGCCCCCGGGCGCGAAGGCCCTCGCCGACATCGACCTTCTCGACTCCGCCCTGGCCCGGGTCGAGGACGACGACGAGGCCGCGGCCGAGATCGGCAACCGGCTGCAGGCGCTGGTGTCCCGCTGGAGCTCGCGGACCACCGACACCGCGGCCGGCGACCTCGCGCACGCCTCCGCCGACGACCTCTTGGACATCATCCAGAACGAGTTCGGCCGAACCTGAGAAATGTGCGCCCCCCTGCTCGTGCTCCCCCGAAAGTAGGTTCCCCGCTGATGGCTGCCCCGGACCAGGACAAGCTCGTCGAGAACCTCCGATGGATGACGGGTGAGCTGCGCCGGACCCGCCGCCGCATCTCGGAGCTGGAGGACGCCGAGCGCGAGCCGATCGCCATCGTCGGGATGTCGTGCCGCTTCCCGGGCTGCGTTTCCTCGCCCGAAGACCTGTGGACCCTGCTCGCCGAGGGAACCGACGCCATCGGTCCCTTCCCCACCGACCGGTTCTGGGACCTCGACGGCATCTACGACATGGTCCCCGAGGAGCCGGGCGTCTCGCGGGTCCTCGAGGGCGGCTTCCTGACCGGCGCCGACCGCTTCGACGCCGCGTTCTTCGGCATCTCCCCGCGCGAGGCGCAGGCCATGGACCCCCAGCAGCGGCTGCTGCTCGAGCTGGCCTGGGAGGCGATCGAACGGGCCGGGATCGACCCCACATCCCTGCACGGCAGCGACACCGGTGTGTTCGCCGGATCCAGCCATGCCGACTACGCGGACACCGGCGGCACGGTCACCGAGGACCTCGAGCCGTACATCGTCACCGGCAACTCCGATGCCGTCGTGTCCGGGCGCGTGTCCTACACGCTGGGCCTGGAGGGGCCGGCCGCGACCATCGACACCGCGTGCTCGTCGTCGCTGGTGGCGCTGCACCTGGCGATGCGCGCGCTGCGGGCCGGTGAGTGTTCGATGGCCCTCGCCGGCGGCGTGACCGTGATGTCGACGCCGGAGCTGTTCACCGAGTTCGCCCGGCAGCGCGGTCTCGCCATCGACGGCCGCTGCAAGCCGTTCGCTGACGCGGCGGACGGGACAGGGTGGGGCGAGGGCGCCGGGATGCTGCTGATCGAGCGGCTCTCGGAGGCGCAGCGCCGGGGGCACCCGGTGCTGGCGGTCATCCGTGGCAGCGCGGTGAATCAGGACGGGGCGTCGAACGGGTTGACGGCGCCGAACGGGCCGTCGCAGCAGCGGGTGATTCGGGCGGCGCTGGCGCAGGCGGGGCTTGCGGCTGTGGATGTCGATGCGGTGGAGGCGCACGGGACCGGGACCTCGTTGGGTGATCCGATCGAGGCGCAGGCGTTGCTGGCGACCTATGGGCAGGGTCGTTCTGAGCCGTTGTATTTGGGGTCGGTGAAGTCGAACATCGGTCACACGCAGTCGGCCGCGGGTGTGGCGGGTGTGATCAAGATGGTGATGGCGATGCAGCGGGGGATGCTGCCGCGCACCTTGCACGTGGATGCCCCGAGCTCGCATGTGGACTGGTCGGCCGGCGCTGTCGAGCTGCTGACCGAGAACCGTGCTTGGCCTGAGGTGGATCGTCCGTGGCGGGCGGCGGTGTCGTCGTTCGGGATTTCCGGCACCAATGCTCACGTCGTACTGGAACAAGCGCCCGCACCCGTTGATGCGCCGGTCGAGGAGCCCGCCGGGGCAGTGCCGTGGTTGTTGTCGGCCAAGTCGCCGCAGGCTTTGGCGGTGCAGGCGGGTCGGTTGGTCGCCGCGGTGCGTGAGGCTGATTTGCCGTACGGGGATGTGGCGTGGTCGTTGGCGACGGGTCGGGCGTCGTTGGAGTATCGGGCGGCTGTGGTTGGCGGGGACTCGTCAGCGTTGGTGGCGGGGTTGCAGGCGTTGGTGTCGGGTTCCCCGTCGGACAACGTGGTGACTGGCACGGCTGCCGATGCCCGGCTGGTGGCGGTGTTCTCGGGTCAGGGTTCGCAGTGGGCGGGGATGGGTCGCGGGTTGTATGCGGCGTTCCCAGCTTTCGCGGCGGCCTTTGACGCGGTGTGTGAGCAGTTGGATCGGCCGCTGTTTGAGGTCGTCGACTCCGACGCGACGGGGTGGGCGCAGCCGGCGTTGTTCGCGTACGAGGTGGCGCTGTTCCGGCTGATGGAGTCGTGGGGGATCCGCCCGGACGTGCTGGTGGGTCATTCGATCGGTGAGCTGGCGGCGGCGCATGTGGCTGGGGTGCTGGATCTGGCGGATGCGGCGCGGTTGGTGGCGGCGCGGGCGTCGTTGATGCAGGCGTTGCCGGCGGGTGGGGCGATGCTTGCCGTCGGCGCGGACGAGGCGACGGTGCTTGAGGCTATCGGCGGGCGCGACGGGGTGTCGGTTGCGGCGGTCAATGCTCCGGACGCTGTCGTGGTTTCGGGTGAGGTCGATGCGCTTGAGGCGGAGCTGGGGCAGCGGTTCCGGACTCGGCGGTTGCGGGTGTCGCATGCGTTCCACTCGCCGCGTATGGTTCCGATGCTCGACGAGTTCCGCCGGGTCGCTGAGCAGCTGACCTACCACGCACCGTCCATTCCAATCGTTTCGACCTCGACTGGCGATATTGCCACCCCCGAGTATTGGGTCGGTCAGGTGCGGGCGACGGTGCGCTTTGCTGACGCGATTACCTCTGCGGTCGGTGACGAGGCGAACCCGGTAGTGCTGGAGCTGGGTCCGGATGCGGTGCTGGCGCCGATGGTGTCGCAGACCGTGGAGCAGGCGAGCGTGCACGCGGCGGGGCGTCGTGAGCGTGATGAGCCGGCCACGCTGCTGACGGCTGTGGCCGGACTCCATACCGCTGGTGTGACTGTTGACTGGACCAGTGTGCTGCCCCGAGGCAGGCGGGTCGATCTGCCCACGTACGCGTTCCAGCGCGAGCGGTTCTGGGTCACGACGCGGGCGGCGAGTGCGGACCTGGGCGCGGTGGGTTTGAGCGACACCGGGCATCCGTTGGTGTCGGCGTTGGTGGACCTGCCGGATGCCGGGGTGGTGTTGACCGGCCGGTTGTCGCTGGCGACGCATCCGTGGCTCGCCGACCACGTGGTCGGCGGACAGGTCGTCGTGCCGGCTGCGGCGTTGGTGGAGGTTCTGGTTCGGGCGGGTGATGAGGTCGATTGTCCGCACCTTGCCGATCTGACGGTCGAGGTGCCGTTGGTGGTGCCCGCCGAGGGTGGGGTGGCGCTGCGGGTCAGCGTCAATCCCCCCGATGAGGCCGGAGCGTGCGAGGCGCAGGTGTTCGCTCGCGGTGGCACCGGTGGAGTGTGGGTGCGTCACGCGTCGGCGGTGCTGACCGGGGAGCCTGAGTCGGAGCCTGTCGACCTGTCGGTGTGGCCGCCGCGAGGGGCCCGCCCCGTACCTGCGGACGACGTCTATGCCCGCCGGGCCGAGTTTGGCTTGGATGACGGCCCGGCGTTCCGCGGGGTCGTGGGTGTGTGGGTCGGCGAGGGGGAGGTTTTCGCCGAGGTTGAGTCCCGGGTGGAAGACGCGGGGAGGTACGGCATTCACCCTGCCGTTCTCGACGCGGCGTGGCACGCCGCCCTGCTGGACGCGTCGGCGATCAGGGGTGAGGGCACGGTCCAGCCGGTCTCGTGGCGCGGGGTGACTCTGCACGCTGCCGGTGCTGATCGGCTGCGGGTGCGGATCGCTGCTGCCGGCGATGGCGGGTGGAGTCTGTTCGCCGTCGACGAGACCGGCGCGCCGGTGATCAGCGTGTCGAGTCTGACCCTGTGTGAGACAAGCGTCGGGGATCTACCGGCCGGTGAGCGCGATGCGTTGTGGCAGATCAGTTGGGTGGAGGCCGCCGGCCCGGTTTCGGGTGTGAGCGACCCGGGCGTGGCGGTGCTGGGCGACGGTCCGGTGGTTCTCGGGGCGGCGCGCTATCCGGATCTGGTCGCGTTGGCGGAGGCCGTGCGGGGCGGTGCGGCGGCGCCAGGGCTGGTGTTCGCGGCTGTTCCCGCTGAGGCGGTCGAGCTGGCGGTGTCCGCGACGGTGTCGTTGCTGCATTCGTGGGTTGTTGAGCCGGTGCTGGCTGCGGCACGGCTGGTGCTGGTCACGCGGGGTGCGGTGGCGGTGGAGCCGGCCGAGGATGTGGCGGATCTGGCGTCGGCCGCGGTGTGGGGTCTGGTGCGTGCGGCGGCCGCGGAGAATCCGGGATGGTTCGTGCTGCTGGACCTGCCAGCAGGCTCGCACGATATGCCGGTCCCGGTCCGGTTGCCCGATGACGAACCGGAGCTGGTGCTGCGGGACGGGGTGCTGCGTGCGCCGCGCCTGGCCCGTACGGGCTCCGATGTGTCCTCGGATGGGTTGAGGCTGGATCCCGAGGGTGTCGTGCTGGTTACCGGTGGCACGGGTGCTCTCGGTTCTCATGTGGCGCGTCATCTGGTGGCGGTGCATGGGGTACGTCGTCTGGTGCTGACCGGTCGTCGGGGTGACGCGGCGCCGGGTGTGGCCCACTTGCGTACGGAGTTGGAGGCTTCCGGCGCGGAGGTGACGGTCGCGGCGTGTGATGTGGCGGACCGGGATGCGGTCGCGGCCCTGCTCGCCAGGCTCGACCACCAGTTGACCGGGGTGGTGCATCTGGCTGGTGTGCTCGACGACGCGACGTTGAGTTCGATCACGGTTGAGCAGGTTGAGCGGGTGCTGGCGCCGAAGGTCCGTGGTGCGCTGGCGTTGCATGAGTTGACCGCCGGGATGGATCTGGCGATGTTCGTGATGTTCTCGTCGACGGCGTCGGTGATTGGTGCTCCGGGGCAGGGTGTCTACGCGGCAGCGAACGCTTTTCTGGATGGCCTGGCCGCGCATCGGCGTGCTCATGGTCTGCCGGGTCGGTCGTTGGCGTGGGGGCCTTGGCAGGGCGCCGGTATGGCGGCGAACTTCGACGACGCCGAGAACGCGCGGATGCGGCGTGCCGGTCTCGGGGTGGTCGATGTCGAGCAAGGCATGAGTCTGTTCGATCGGGCGGCCGGTCTCGATGAGGCGTTGGTGGTGGTGCAGCCGCTGGACCTGGCCGGGTTGGACGGCGTCAGCGCGGTGCCGGCGCTGTTTCGAGGGCTGGTGCGTGCTGCCGTTCGGCGTAAGGCCGCCACCGGGGTCGGCGGTGGTTCGGTTCTGGCTCGGCGTCTGACGGGTTCATCGTCGTCGCAGCAGCAGGAGTTGCTGCTGGACCTGGTCCGCACGCACAGCGCGTCGGTGCTGGGAGCGAGCTCGGCCAGTGCGGTCGCGGCGCAGCGGGCGTTCCGAGATCAGGGTTTCGACTCGTTGACGGCGGTGGAGCTGCGGAACCTGTTGAGCTCGGCGACAGGGTTGCGGCTGCCGGCGACGTTGGTGTTCGACCATCCCTCGCCGGTCGCGCTGGCCGAGTACTTGCGCGCGGAGCTGGTCGGAACCGATAACGGCCCGGCAGACGTACCGGCCGTGGTGAACCCAGCCGACGTGGACACCGCCGAGGACCCGATCGTGATCGTGGGGATGGCGTGCCGCTTCCCGGGCGGGGTCTCCTCGGCGGAGCAGCTGTGGCAGCTGGTGGCCGAGGGCGGCGACGCCGTTGGCACGTTCCCGACCGACCGGGGCTGGGACATCGATGCCCTCTACGACCCTGACCCCGACACCCCGGGAACCACGTACGTCCGTACGGGCGGGTTCCTCGACGACGCGGCCGGGTTCGACGCGGAGTTCTTCGGGATCTCGCCGCGTGAGGCGCTGGCGATGGACCCGCAGCAGCGGCTGTTCCTGGAGTCGGCGTGGGAGGTCCTCGAACACGCCGGGATCGACCCGACCTCGGTGCGCGGTCAGCAGGTCGGGGTCTACGCCGGCGCTTACGCCGACACCTACGCCGTGGGCGCCGGCCTGCCGGCCGAGGTCGAGGGGTACGGCGCCACGGGCGAGGCGACCAGCGTCATCTCCGGGCGAGTGTCGTACGTGCTGGGGTTGGAAGGTCCGGCGCTGACGGTGGACACGGCGTGTTCGTCGTCGTTGGTGGCGATGCACGCGGCGGCGCAGGCGCTTCGTTCCGGTGAGTGCTCGATGGCCATCGCCGGTGGCGTGACCGTGATGGCCACCCCGAGCGCATTCACCGAGTTCGCCCGTCAGCGCGGCCTGGCCGCGGATGGTCGCTGCAAGCCGTTCGCCGACGCGGCCGACGGCACCGGGTGGGGCGAGGGTGTGGGGACGGTGCTGCTCGAGCGCCGGTCCCAGGCGATCGCTCAGGGCCACCGGGTGTGGGCGGTGCTGCGGGGTAGCGCGGTGAATCAGGACGGGGCGTCGAACGGCCTGACCGCGCCGAACGGGCCGTCGCAGCAGCGGGTGATCCGGGCGGCTCTGGCGCAGGCGGGGCTCACGGCCGCCGAGGTGGATGCGGTGGAGGCGCACGGGACCGGGACGACACTGGGCGATCCCATCGAGGCGCAAGCATTGCTGGCGACCTACGGGCAGGACCGTTCCGAGCCGTTGTATCTGGGGTCGGTGAAGTCGAACATCGGGCACACGCAGGCCGCGGCGGGTATGGCCGGTGTGATCAAAATGGTGATGGCGATGCAGCGGCAGACGCTGCCGCGCAGCTTGCACATCGACGCACCCTCGACCCACGTCGACTGGGCGGCCGGTGCGATCGAGCTGCTCGCGGAAACGCGGTCCTGGCCCGTGTCGGACCGTCCCCGCCGCGCCGGAGTGTCGTCGTTCGGGATCAGCGGCACCAACGCGCATGTGGTGCTCGAGCAGGCGCCTGAGCCGACGCCGGTTCCGGTTGAGCAGCCCGCCGGGGCGGTGGCGTGGTTGTTGTCGGCTAAGTCGCCGCAGGCGTTGGCGGTGCAGGCGGGTCGGCTGGTCGCCGCGGTGCGTGCAGCTGATTTGCCGTACGGGGATGTGGCGTGGTCGTTGGCGATGGGTCGGGCGTCGTTGGAGCACCGGGCGGCGGTAGTCGGCGAGGACTCGTCAGCGTTGGTGGCGGGGTTGCAAGCGTTGGCTTCGGGGGTGGCGGCGGACAACGTGGTGACCGGTGCAGCGGTCGACGCTCGGCTGGTTGCGGTGTTCTCGGGTCAGGGTTCGCAGTGGGCGGGGATGGGTCGCGGGTTGTATGCGGCGTTCCCGGCCTTTGCGGCGGCCTTTGATGCGGTGTGTGGGCAGTGGGATCGGCCGCTGCACGATGAGGTGGTCGACCCCGGCGCGACGGGTTGGGCGCAGCCGGCCTTGTTCGCGTACGAGGTGGCCCTGTTCCGGCTGATGGAATCGTGGGGGATTACCCCGGACGTCCTGGTGGGTCATTCGATCGGTGAGCTGGCCGCAGCACATGTGGCCGGTGTCCTGGATCTGCCAGATGCGGCGAGGTTGGTGGCGGCACGGGCCACGTTGATGCAGGCGTTGCCGGCGGGTGGGGCGATGCTCGCGGTCGGCGCGGACGAGGCGACGGTGCTCGAGGCTATCGGCGGGCGCAGCGGGGTGTCGGTTGCGGCGGTTAACGCTCCGGACGCTGTCGTGGTTTCGGGTGAGGTCGAGGCGGTTGAGGCGGAGCTGGGGCAGCGGTTCCGTATTCGGCGGTTGCGGGTGTCGCACGCCTTCCATTCGCCGCACATGGATCCGATGCTGGACGAGTTCCGGGCCGTGGCCGAGCAGTTGACTTACCACGCGCCGCAGATTCCGATCGTGCCGACCGCGACCGGCGACATCACCACCGCCGAGTATTGGGTGAACCAGGTCCGGGCGACGGTGCGTTTCGCTGACGCGATTTCCTCCGCGGTCGGTGACGAGGCGAATCCGGTGGTGCTGGAGCTGGGTCCGGACGCGGTGCTGGCGCCGATGGTCAGCGCCACGGTGGATCAGGTCTCGGTACACATGGCGGGGCGTCGTGAGCGTGACGAGCTGGCCACGCTGCTGACCGCTATGGCGGGGTTGCACACCGCTGGCGTGACCGTCGACTGGGCCAGCGTATTGCCGCGGGGTCGGCGGGTGGATTTGCCGACCTACGCCTTCCAGCATGAGCGTTTCTGGTTGACCGCTCGCGCATCGGACGCGGATCTGAGCGCCGCCGGCCTGGGTGGCACCGGGCATCCGTTGGTATCGGCGTTGGTGGAGTTGCCTGACGCCGGGGTGGTGTTGACCGGCCGGTTGTCGCTGGCAACGCATCCGTGGCTCGCCGATCACGTGGTAGGCGGGTCGATCGTCGTTCCGGGTACGGCGTTGGTGGAGGTTTTGGTTCGGGCGGGTGATGAGGTCGGTTCTCCGCATCTTGCCGATCTGACGATCGAGGTGCCGTTGGTGATCCCACCCGAGGGCGGGGTGGCGTTGCGGGTCAGCGTCGGTCCGGCCGACGACGGCGGGGTGTGCGAGGCGCAGGTGTTCGCCCGTGACGGCGGCGGCACATGGGTGCGTCACGCGTCGGCGGTGCTGACCAGCGAGCCGGTGTCGGCGTCCGTTGATTTGACGGTATGGCCACCGGTGTCGGCCCGCCCGGTGGATCTGGACGGGTTCTACGAGCGGCTCGCCGATGAGGGGCTGGTCTACGGGCCGGTGTTCCAAGGCGTAGTTGCGGCGTGGGCCGGTGATGGCGAGGTGTTCGTCGAGGTCGAGTCGCCGGTTCTGGAGCCGGAGCGGTTCGGGTTGCATCCGGCCGTGTTGGACGCGGCGTTGCAGGCCGCGTCGCTGGGTGGGTTGACTCCTGCGGGTGAGGGCGCGTTGCTGCCGTTCTCGTGGCGGGGCGTGAGTTTGTTCGCGTCGGGGGCTTCACGTTTGCGGGTGCGGTTGAGCGCTCGTAGCGGCGGGGCGCTGCGGGTGGAGGCGGCTGACCAGGCCGGTGTGGCGGTGGCGCGGATCGACGAGTTGGTGTTCCGCCCGGTGTCGGCCGAGCAGCTCGCGGGGGAACGCGACGCGTTGTTCGCCGTCACATGGACGACTGTGCCTGGCACCGATGATTCCGTGGTGTCCGGGGTGCTAGGCGAGCCGATCGATGGTCTTCCGGCGGGTACGCGGTACGGCGACGTGGGTGCGCTGGTGGCCGCGCTCGAGGAGGGTGCTCCCGTACCGGGGAAGGTCTTTGCGGCTGTGCCCGCTGGTTGTTCGCCGGTCGAGGCCGTGACGGCGACGATGGTGTTGCTGCAGCAGTGGTTGGCGGCACCGGTGCTGGCGGACGTCGTACTGGTGCTGGTTACTCGGGGTGCGGTGGCGGTCGACGCTGGTGGCGACGTCGTTGATTTGGCGGCTGCGGCGTGTCTGGGGTTGGTGCGTTCGGCGCAGTCGGAGCACCCGGATCGGTTCGTGCTGCTCGACCTGCCCGCCCGGCCCGAGACCGAGACCCTGCCCGAGGGGATGCCGGAGGACGAGCCCCAGCTGGCGTGGCGCGAGGACGCGTGGTGGGTGCCGCGGATGGTGCGTCCGGAGAAGAGCACGGCGTTGGTTCCCCCGGCGGGAAAGCCGTACTGGGAATTGGCAGTCACGCCGGGGGTGGGCAGCTTCGACGGCTTGCGGCTGGTCGAGCGGCCGGCCGCGGCGGCCGCGCTGACGGGGTCGCAGGTGCGGATCGCCGTGGGGGCGGCGGGGCTGAACTATCGCGACGTAGTGGTGACCCTCGGCATGGTCGAGGGTGTCGGAGGCGGCTCGGGGCTGGGCCACGAAGCGGCCGGTGTGGTCGTGGAAGTAGGCCCGGACGTGACCGATCGCGCGGTCGGTGACCGTGTGTTCGGGCTGATGGATCACGCCTTCGGCCCGGTGGCGGTGGCCGATCGAGCCATGGTGGCCGCGCTGCCGGCGGGCTGGTCGGATGAGCAGGCGTCCTCGACGGCGCTGGTGTTCCTGACCGCGTGGTACGGGCTGGTGGAGCTGGGCGGATTGCAGGCCGGCGAGCGGGTGCTGGTCCACTCGGCGACCGGTGGGGTGGGTCTGGCCGCGCTGCAGATCGCGCGGCATCTCGGGGCAGAGGTCTTCGCCACCGCCAGTGAGAGCAAGTGGGACACGCTCCGCGCCTGGGGTCTCGACGACGCGCACATCGCTTCCTCGCGCACCCTGGATTTCGAGGGCGCGTTCCTCGAGGCCACCGATGGCGCGGGCATGGACGTGGTGCTGGACTCGCTGGCGCGCGAGTTCGTCGACGCCTCGCTGCGGCTGCTGCCCCGGGGCGGGCGGTTCCTCGAGATGGGCAAGACCGACGTACGCGGGCCCGACCAGGTCGCAGCCGCGCACCCCGGGGTGGTCTATCAGGCGTTCGACTTGGTCGAGGCTTCGCCCGAGTTCATCCGCGGGACGCTGGGTGAGCTGGTGACCCTGTTCGAGACGGGGGTGCTCGAGGCGTTGCCGGTGCGGTCGTGGGACGTACGCCGGGCGCCGGAGGCGTTGCGGTTCATGAGCCAGGCCCGCCACGTCGGCAAGATCGCGCTGTCGATGCCGCGCCGCTTGGACCCGGACGGCGTGGTGCTGATCACCGGTGGGACCGGGACGTTGGGTGGGGAGCTCGCGCGGCATCTGGTTTCCGCGTACGGGGTGCGGCATTTGGTGTTGACCAGCCGTCGGGGGTTGTCGGCGCCGGGGGCCGGGCAGTTGCAGGCCGAGTTGGAAGCGGCGGGGGCCACCGTTCAGGTCACCGCGTGCGATGTGGCTGATCGCGGGGAACTGGCCGGGCTGCTCGATGGTTTGGGGCGCCAGCTGACCGGGGTGGTGCACACCGCTGGGGTGCTCGATGACGTGACTGTGGCCGGGATGAGCGCTGAGCAGGTCGAGCGGGTGATGGGTCCGAAGGTCGGCGGGGCGTTGGCGTTGCATGAGCTGACGGCTGGGCTGGACCTGGCGATGTTCGTGCTGTTCTCCTCGGCCGCGTCGGTGATGGGTGGGCCCGGGCAGGGCAACTACGCCGCGGCGAACGCGTTCCTCGATGCGCTGGCCGTGCATCGGCGGGCGCGGGGGTTGGCGGGTCAGTCGGTGGCGTGGGGTCTGTGGGCTCAGGCCAGCG
Source organism: Paractinoplanes lichenicola (assembly GCF_016785085.1). Classification (GTDB taxonomy): domain Bacteria; phylum Actinomycetota; class Actinomycetes; order Mycobacteriales; family Micromonosporaceae; genus Actinoplanes; species Actinoplanes lichenicola. The sequence goes on along the minus strand of NZ_JAENHO010000013.1, from coordinate 192,039 downwards.
GGATGACGGCGCATCTGGGTGAGGCTGACCTGGCGCGGTTGCGTCGTGATGGTGTGGGGGTGTTGGAGACCGGTCAGGGTATGGCGTTGTTCGACCGCGCTCTCGACCTCGACGAGGCTTTGGTCGTGGCGCAGCCGTTGGACACCGCCGCGGTTGCCAAGAGCGGCACGGTGCCGGCGCTGCTGCGGGGTCTGGTGCGTGCCCCGGTCCGTCGGAGCGCAGTAGCTGGGCTTTCCTCCGGTGAGGCGGAGCTGGTCGGGCGTTTGCAGCGGGCAAACTTGGCCGAGCGGCGCGAGCTGGTCCTCGACGTGGTGCGGGGCATCGCGGCGTCGGTGTTGGGGCATGGGTCGGCGAGTTCGGTGCCGGCGCAACGGGCGTTCCAGGATCAGGGCTTCGATTCGTTGACCGCGGTGGAGTTGCGCAACCTGCTGACGTCGGCGACTGGGCTGCGGCTGCCGGCCACGTTGGTGTTCGACTACCCGACGCCGGAGTTGCTCGCCGACCATGTGTTGGGCGAGTTGCTCGGCGTCGACACCGTCCCCGTTGTGCAGCCCCCGGTGTCGAGCACGGTGGACACCGGCGAGGACCCGATCGTGATCGTGGGGATGGCGTGCCGGTTCCCGGGCGGGGTTTCCTCCCCGGACGACCTCTGGCGGCTCGTGGCCGAGGGCATTGACGCGATCGGTGCGTTTCCGACCGACCGCGGCTGGGACCTGGAGCGGATCTACGACGCGGATCCGGAGATTCCCGGGACGACCTATGTCCGTGAGGGCGGGTTCCTCAGCGACGCGGCCGGGTTCGATGCCGGGTTCTTCGGGATCTCGCCGCGCGAGGCGTTGGCGATGGAACCGCAGCAGCGGCTGTTCCTGGAGTCGGCGTGGGAGGTCCTCGAACACGCCGGGATCGACCCGACCTCGGTCCGCGGCGAGCCGATCGGGGTCTACGCGGGCGCCTATGCCGACACCTACGCGTTGGGCGCGGACGTGCCCGTCGAAGTCGAGGGTTACGGCGCCACGGGCGAGGCCAGCAGCGTGATCTCCGGCCGGGTGTCCTACACCCTGGGCCTGGAGGGCCCGGCGATGACGATCGACGCGGCGTGCTCGTCGTCGTTGGTGGCGATGCACGCGGCGGCGCAGGCGCTTCGTTCCGGCGAATGCTCGATGGCCATCGCCGGTGGCGTGACCGTGATGTACACCCCGAACACGTTCACCGAGTTTGCCCGTCAGCGCGGCATGGCCGTCGACGGCCGCTGCAAGCCGTTCGCTGACGCCGCCAACGGGATGGGCTGGGGCGAAGGTGTGGGGACGGTGCTGCTCGAGCGCCGGTCCCAGGCCATCGCTCGGGGTCACCGGGTGTGGGCGGTGCTGCGGGGTAGCGCGGTGAATCAGGACGGGGCGTCGAACGGGTTGACCGCGCCGAACGGGCCGTCGCAGCAGCGGGTCATCCGGCAGGCCCTGGCCCAGGGCGGGCTGAGCACGGGGGATGTCGACGTCGTCGAAGGCCACGGGACGGGTACGACGCTGGGGGATCCGATCGAGGCGCAGGCGTTGCTGGCGACCTATGGGCAGGACCGTTCCGAGCCGTTGTATCTGGGGTCGGTGAAGTCGAACATCGGGCATACGCAGGCCGCGGCGGGTATGGCCGGTGTCATCAAGATGGTGATGGCGATGCAGCGGGGGTTGCTGCCGCGCACGCTGCATGTGGATGCGCCCAGCTCGCATGTGGACTGGTCGGCTGGTGCGGTGGAGCTGCTGACCGAGAACCGTGCTTGGCCTGAGGTGGATCGTCCGCGGCGGGCGGCGGTGTCGTCGTTCGGGATTTCCGGCACTAACGCGCATGTGGTGCTCGAGCAGGCCTCTAAGCCCGCGTTGGTGCCGATCGACGAACCTGCTGGGGTGCTGGCGTGGCTGCTGTCGGCGCGGACGCCGCAGGCGTTGGCGGTGCAGGCGGGCCGGCTGGCCGACGCGGTGCGTGAAGCTGATTTGCCGTACGCGGATGTGGCGTGGTCGTTGGCGACGAGTCGGGCGTCGTTGGAGTATCGGGCGGCTGTGGTTGGCGGGGACTCGGCGGTGTTGGTGGCGGGGTTGCAGGCGTTGGCTTCGGGGGCGCCGGCGGAGAGCGTGGTGACCGGTGCAGCGTTGGATGGCCGCCTGGTTGCGGTGTTCTCGGGTCAGGGTTCGCAGTGGGCCGGGATGGGCCGTGGGTTGTATGCGACGTTCCCTGTATTCGCGGCGGCCTTTGACGCAGTGTGTGAGCAGTTGGGTCGGCCGCTGTTTGAGGTAGTCGACCCCGGCGCGACGGGGTGGGCGCAGCCGGCGTTGTTCGCGTACGAGGTGGCGCTGTTCCGGCTAGTCGAGTCGTGGGGTATCCGGCCGGACGTGCTGGTGGGTCATTCGATCGGGGAGCTGGCGGCGGCGCATGTGGCCGGGGTTCTGGACCTTGCTGATGCGGCGCGTTTGGTGGCGGCGCGGGCGTCGTTGATGCAGGCGTTGCCGGCGGGTGGGGCGATGCTCGCGGTCGGCGCGGACGAGGCCACCGTGCTCGCCTTGTTGGGCGGACGCGACGGGGTGTCGGTCGCGGCGGTGAATGCTCCGGGTTCGGTGGTGGTTTCCGGGGATGTCTCGGTGATCGAGGAGTTGGAGGCCGAGTGGGGGCAGCGGTTCCGGACTCGGCGGTTGCGGGTGTCGCACGCGTTCCATTCGCCGTTGATGGATCCGATGCTGGACGAGTTCCGGGGGGTCGCTGAGCAGCTGACCTACCACGCACCGTCCATTCCGATCGTGTCGACCTCGACCGGTGATATCGCCACCGCCGAGTATTGGGTCAGCCAGGTCCGGGCGACGGTGCGCTTCGCTGACGCGATTGCCTCCGCGGTCGGTGATCAGGCGAATCCGGTCGTGCTGGAGCTGGGCCCGGACGCGGTGCTCACGCCGATGGTCAGCGCCTGCGTGGACGAGGTCAGGGTACTTACGGCGGGGCGCCTCGAGGGTGATGAGCCGGCCGTGCTGCTGACTGCTGTGGCCGGGATGCACACCGCAGGCGTCACCGTCGACTGGACCAGGATTCTGCCCCGAGGCCGGCAAGTGGTCCTGCCGACGTACGCGTTCCAGCACGAGCGGTTCTGGGTCGCATCCCGGGCGGCGAGTGCGGACCTGGATGCGGCAGGTTTGAGTGACACCGGGCATCCGTTGGTGTCGGCGTTGGTGGACCTGCCGGATGCCGGGGTGGTGTTGACCGGGCGGTTGTCGGCGGCGACGCATCCGTGGCTCGGGGATCACGTGGTAGGCGGCCAGGTTGTCGTGCCGGCTGCGGCGTTGGTGGAGGTGTTGGTCCGGGCCGGGGATGAGGTCGGTTGTCCGCATCTTGCCGATGTGACGGTCGAGGTGCCGTTGGTGGTGCCGCCCGAGGGTGGGGTGGCGTTGCGGGTCAGCGTCGGTCCGGCCGACGACGGCGGAGCGTGTGAGGCGCAGGTGTTCGCCCGCAGCGGCGTCGGCGAGATGTGGATGCGTCACGCGTCAGCGGTGCTGACCGGGGAGCCGGAGTCGGAGCCTGTCGACCTGTCGGTGTGGCCTCCGCGGGGTGCGCGTTCGGTGCCTGTGGCCGATGTGTATGCCAGCCGGGCCGAGTTCGGTCCGGCGTTCCGCGGGGTCGTGGGTGTGTGGGTCGGCGAGGGGGAGGTTTTCGCCGAGATCGAGTCCCCGGTCGACGACGCGGGTCTGTACGGCATTCACCCTGTCGTTCTGGACGCGGCGTGGCATGCCGCCCTGCTCGACGCGTCGGCATTGACGGGTGAGGGTGCGTTGCAGCCGGTCTCGTGGCGGGGGGTGACTCTGCACGCTGCGGGTGCTGATCGGTTGCGGGTGCGGATCGCTGCTGCCGGCGATGGCGGGTGGAGTCTGTTCGCCGTCGACGGGACCGGCGCGACGGTGATCAGCGTGTCGAGTCTGACCGTACGTGAGGTGGGCGTCGGGGATCTGCCGGCCGGTGAGCGCGATGTGTTGTGGCGGATCAGGTGGGTGGAGGCCGCCGGCCCGGTTTCGGTCGTGAGCGACCCGGGCGTGGCGGTGCTCGGCGACGGGCCGGTGGTTCCCGGGGCGGCGCGCTATCCGGATCTGGTCGCGTTGGCGGAGGCCGTGCGGGGCGGTGCGGCGGTGCCAGGGATGGTGTTCGCGGCTGTTCCCGCTGAGGCGGTCGAGCGGGCGGTGTCTGCGACGGTGTCGTTGCTGCAGGCGTGGCTGATCGAGCCGGCGTTGGAGGCGACCCGGCTGGTGCTGGTCACCCGGGGCGCGGTGGCGGTCGAGCCGAGTGAAGATGTGGCGGATCTGGCGTCGGCCGCGGTGTGGGGCTTGGTGCGTGCGGCGGCCGCGGAGAATCCGGGACGGTTCGTGCTGCTGGACCTGCCGGCCGGCTCGGGCACGCCCGGTCCGGTCGGGTTGCCCGACGACGAACCGGAGCTGGTGCTGCGCGACGGAACGCTGCGCGTGCCGCGCCTGGCCCGTACGGGGTCCTCGCGCGGCGGTTATGGGCTGGAACCCGAGGGTGTCGTGCTCGTTACGGGCGGCACCGGGGGTCTGGGCTCTCAAGTGGCGCGTCATCTGGTCGCGGTGCATGGGGTACGTCGTCTGGTGCTGACCGGTCGCCGGGGTGACGTGGCGCCGGGTGTGGCCCAGTTGCGTACGGAATTGGAGGCGGCTGGCGCGGAGGTGACGGTCGCGGCGTGTGATGTGGCGGACCGGGATGCTGTCGCGGCCCTGCTCGCCGGACTCGATTACTCGTTGACCGGGGTGGTGCATCTGGCCGGTGTGCTCGACGACGGGACACTGAGTTCGATCACCGCTGAGCAGGTTGAGCGGGTGCTGGCGCCGAAGGTCCGTGGTGCGCTGGCGTTGCATGAGTTGACCGCCGGGATGGATCTGGCGATGTTCGTGATGTTCTCGTCGACGGCGTCGGTGATTGGTGCTCCGGGGCAGGGTGTCTACGCGGCAGCGAACGCTTTTCTGGATGGCCTGGCCGCGCATCGGCGTGCGCGTGGTCTGCCGGGTCGGTCGTTGGCGTGGGGTCCTTGGCAGGGGCCCGGTATGGCGGCGAACTTCGACGACGCCGAGAACGCGCGGATGCGCCGAGCCGGTATGGGCATGGTCGAGGTCGAGCAAGGCATGGCACTCTTCGATCGGGCGGCCGGTCTCGATGAGGCGTTGCTGGTGGCGCAGCCGCTGGACCTGGCCGGGTTGGACGGCGTCAGCGCGGTGCCGGCGTTGCTGCGAGGGTTGGTGCGCGGTCCGGCTCGTCGTAGTGCCGCCGGCGGCGCCGATGATGGTTCGGTGCTGGGTCGTCGGTTGTCACGTTCGACGCCGTCGCAGCAGCGGGAGTTGTTGCTGGACTTGGTCCGCACCCACAGCGCGTCGGTGCTGGGGACGAGTTCGGCCAGCTCGGTTCCGGCGCAGCGAGCGTTCCGGGATCAGGGTTTCGACTCATTGACCGCGGTGGAGATGCGGAACCTGCTGAGCTCGGCGACAGGGTTGCGGCTCCCGACGACGTTGGTGTTCGACCATCCTTCACCGATCGCGCTGGCCGAATACTTGCGCGCGGAACTGGTCGGAACCGACGCGACCTCGGTCGCGGTCACGCCAGGCGACGTGAGCACCGCCGAGGACCCGATCGTGATCGTAGGGATGGCGTGCCGGTTCCCGGGCGGGGTCTCCTCCCCGGAGGAGCTGTGGCGTTTGGTGGCCGAGGGCAGCGACGCGATCGGCGCGTTCCCGACCGACCGCGGCTGGCACGCCAACGTCGAGGGTTTCGCGGCGGTGGGCGGTTTCGTGGACGCGGCCGGCTTCGATGCCGGGTTCTTCGGGATCTCGCCGCGTGAGGCGCTGGCGATGGATCCGCAGCAGCGGCTGGTGCTGGAGTGCTCCTGGGAGGCCCTGGAGCGGGCGGGCATCGCGCCGGATTCATTGCGCGGCTCACCGGTCGGGGTGTTCATGGGCGGAGCCCCATCGGGGTACGGCGATGACGGCGGTTCCGGGGTTGAGGGTTATCTGCTGACCGGTGGCGCCGGCAGTGTGGTCTCCGGTCGGGTGTCGTACGTGCTCGGGTTGGAAGGTCCGGCCCTGACGGTCGACACGGCCTGCTCATCGTCGCTGGTGGCCCTGCACGTCGCGGGTCAATCACTGCGCCGCGGTGAATGCTCGATGGCGTTGGTCGGTGGTGTAACGGTGATGCCGACGCCGGGTACGTTCACCGAGTTCGCCCGTCAGGACGGCTTGGCCGGCGATGGCCGGTGCAAGGCGTTCGCTGACGCCGCGGACGGGACGGGCTGGTCGGAAGGTATCGGCGTCCTGGTCGTCGAGCGCCTCTCGCAGGCGGTGACGGCAGGGCACCGGGTATTGGCGGTCGTACGAGGTTCGGCGGTGAATCAGGACGGTGCGTCCAACGGGTTGACCGCGCCGAACGGTCCGTCGCAGCAGCGGGTGATCCGGGCCGCGCTGGCCGACGCCCGACTCGAGACCGCCGACATCGATGCGGTCGAAGCGCACGGCACGGGAACCAGTCTCGGCGACCCGATCGAGGCGGGCGCGCTGCTGGCAACCTATGGGCAGGGCCGTTCTGAGCCTCTGTATTTGGGTTCGGTGAAGTCGAACATCGGCCACACCCAGGCCGCGGCAGGCATGGCCGGCGTCATCAAAATGGTGATGGCAATGCAACACGGCACGCTGCCGCGCACCCTGCACGTGGACACTCCGTCGACCCACGTGGACTGGTCGTCCGGTGCCGTCGAACTACTGACCGAGAACCGCACCTGGCCCCCGACAACCAGACCGCGCCGGGCGGCGGTGTCGTCGTTCGGAATCTCCGGCACCAACGCCCACGTAGTCCTGGAACAGCCGACCGTCCCGTCCAACGCCACCAACACCATCGGCGCCGTCAACGGCATCGACGCCACCAACACCACCAACGCCACCGACAGCGTCGAGGCCCCTAACGGCACCGACGTCGAGGCCGTCAACGGCACCGACAGCATCGACGCTGCCAACGGCATTGACGCCGTCAACGGCACCGATCCCACCAACACCACCAACCTCACGGACCGCACCGACGGCATCGACGGCATCGAACTCGCCGACGGCTCTAACCTCACCAACCCCACCGACGGCACCAACCCCACCGACGGCACCAACCCCAACGACGGCATAAATCCCACCAAGCCCACCGACGGCAACAGCCCCACCGATGGCACCGATGCGGGTGTGGTCGCGTTGGTGTTGTCGGGGCAGGACGAGGCGGGGCTGCGGGGGCAAGCGGCGGCGCTACGGGAGCGGGTGACCGGGCAGCCAGGGTTGGCGCTGCGTGATGTGGCGTGGTCGTTGGTGACGACTCGCAGCATGCTTGCGAGCCGGGCGGTGGTCCTTGCCCGTGACACGGACGAGGCTGTGGCGGGCCTGACCGCGCTGGCCGAGGACAGCCCGGCCGACTCGGTGGTACGTCATCTTGGCCGGTCGGCGGCGCAGCCGGTGCTGGTGTTCCCGGGTCAGGGTTCGCAGTGGGTGGGGATGGCCACCGACCTGCTCGCCAACTCCGCGGTCTTCGCGGAGCGCATGCGCGAGTGCGCAGCAGCGCTGGCCGAGTTCGTGGACTGGGACCTGTTCGCAGTGCTGTCGGACGAGACGGCACTGCAGCGAGTCGATGTGGTCCAGCCGGCGCTGTGGGCGGTCAACGTGTCGCTGGCAGAGCTGTGGCGGGCCCATGGCGTGCAGCCGGCAGCGGTGGTGGGTCATTCGCAGGGCGAGATCGCGGCGGCGACGGTGGCCGGGGTGTTGTCGCTGGCCGATGGGGCTCGGGTGGTGGCGTTGCGGTCGCGGGCGATCACCGTGATCACCGGCCGCGGCGGGATGGTGTCGGTCGCTTTGCCGGAGGCCGAGGTACAGGCGCGGTTGACGCCGGGGTTGTCGGTGGCGGCGGTGAACGCTCCGGCGGCCACGGTGGTCTCCGGTGATGATGCCGAACTCGACGCGTTGCTGGCCGTCTATGAGGCCGAGGGTGTGCGGGTGCGGCGGATCCCGGTGGACTATGCCTCGCACTCCCACCACGTCGAGGAAATCAGTGAGGAGATTGCCGCTCTGCTGGCGCCGGTTACACCGCGCCCGGCCACAATCCCGATGTACTCAACCGTCGGCGACACAGGGTGGATCGACGGGCCGGAACTCGACGCAGGTTACTGGTACAGCAACCTGCGTGAGCCGGTGCGGTTCGCGCAGGTGCCGGCGGTGTTGTCGCAGCAGGGCTATCAGGCCTTTATCGAGGTCAGCGCGCATCCGGTATTGACCTACTGGATGGAACAGGCCGCTCCCGACGCGGTTGTCCTGCCGACTTTGAAACGCGGCGAAGGCGACCAGACTAGGTTCACCACCGCTTTGGCCGAGGCTTGGACCGCCGGCCTAGACGTTGACTGGACCAGCGTGCTGGCCCAAGGCCGCCGGGTCGATCTGCCCACGTACGCCTTCCAGCGCGAACGCTACTGGCTGGCCCCGGCGGCCGGGGCAGGGGACCTGGGTGCGGCCGGTTTGCGCGACACCGGCCATCCGCTGGTGTCGGCGTTGGTGGAGTTGCCCGATGCCGGGGTGGTGTTGACCGGCCGGTTGTCGCTGGCGGCCCAACCGTGGCTCGCCGATCACGTCGTAGGCGGGTCGATCGTCGTACCGGGTACGGCGTTGGTGGAAGTCCTGGTTCGGGCGGGTGATGAGGTCGGTTGCCCGCACCTTGCCGACCTGACGATCGAGGTGCCGTTGGTGATCCCACCCGAGGGCGGGGTGGCGTTGCAGGTCGGCGTCGGTGCGCTCGACGACGGGGTACGGGACGCGCAGGTGTTCGCCCGCGGTGGCTCCGGCGGCACGTGGGTGCGTCACGCGTCGGCGGTGCTGACCAGCGAGCCAACGCCGGTGCCGGAGTCAGCTGATCTGTCGGTGTGGCCTCCCGTCTCGGCACACCCGGTGGACCTGGCCGGGTTCTACGACCGGCTCGCCGATGAAGGGCTGGTCTACGGGCCGGTGTTCCAGGGTGTGGTCGCGGCGTGGGCCGGCGATGGCGAAGTCTTCGTCGAGGTCGAGTCGCCGGTTCTGGAGCCGGAGCGGTTCGGGTTGCATCCGGCGGTGTTGGACGCGGCGTTGCAGGCCGCGTCGCTGGGTGGGTTGACTCCTGCGGGCGAGGGCGCGCTACTGCCGTACTCGTGGCGCAGGGTGAGTCTGCTCGCGTCGGGCGCGTCACGGTTGCGGGTGCGGTTGAGCGCCGGCAACGGTGGAGTGCTGCGGGTAGAGGCGGCTGACCACGCCGGCGCGGCGGTGGCGCGGATCGACGAGTTGGTGTTCCGCCCGATGTCGGCCGAGCAACTCGCCGCAGCCGCCGGGGCGGAAAACAACGCCTTGTTCGCCGTCAAGTGGACCACCGTGCCCGTCGCTGGCAGTCCGGCGACGCCGTGGGTACTCGGCGAGCCGATCGATGGTCTCGCGGTGGGTACGCGGTACGGCGACGTCGGTGCGCTGGCGGCCGCTATCGAGGAGGGTGCCCCCGTACCGGAGAAGGTCTTTGCGGCCGTGCCCGCAGGTTCCTCGCCGGTTGAGGCGGTGACGGCGACGATGGTGTTGCTGCAGCAGTGGTTGGCGGCACCGGTGCTGGCCGACGTCGTACTGGTGCTGGTGACCCGGGGTGCGGTAGCGGTCGAGGCGGGTGGCGATGTCGTCGACCTGGCGCAGGCGGCATGTCTGGGGTTGGTGCGTTCGGCGCAGTCGGAGCACCCGGATCGGTTCGTGCTGCTCGACCTGCCCGCCCAATCCGAGACCGAAATGGTGCTGCCGGGGCTGCCGGAAGACGAACCACAACTCGCGTGGCATGAGGGCGACTTGTGGGCGCCGCGGTTGGTCCGTCCGGAGAAGGGAACGGCGGCGTCGCCTTGGGACCCGGACGGCGTGGTGCTGATCACCGGTGGAACCGGGACGTTGGGTGGGGAGCTCGCGCGGCATCTAGTTTCCGCGTACGGGGTGCGGCATCTGGTGTTGACCAGCCGTCGAGGGCTGTCGGCGCCGGGCGCGGAACAGTTGCAGTCCGACTTGGAGGCGGCTGGGGCCAACGTTCAGATCGCCGCGTGCGATGTGGCTGACCGCGGCGCGCTGGCCGAGCTGCTAGACGGTTTGGGGCGTCGGTTGACCGGGGTGGTGCATACCGCCGGGGTGCTCGATGACGTGACCGTGGCCGGGATGAGCGCCGAGCAGGTTGAGCGAGTAATGGGCCCGAAGGTCGACGGGGCGCTGGCACTGCATGAGCTGACGGCCGGGATGGACCTGGCGATGTTCGTGCTGTTCTCCTCGGCCGCGTCGGTGATGGGCGGTCCGGGGCAGGGCAACTACGCCGCGGCGAACGCGTTCCTCGACGCCCTGGCCGCGCACCGCCGCGCGCGGGGGTTGGCGGGCCAATCGGTGGCGTGGGGTCTGTGGGCTCAGGCCAGTGGGATGACGGCGCATCTGGGCCAGGCCGACATGGCGCGGTTGCGTCGTGACGGCGTACGGACGCTTGAGACCGAGCAAGGTATGGCGCTGTTCGACCGCGCCGTCGACCTCGACGAGGCCCTGGTCGTGGCGCAGCCCTTGGACACCGCCGCGGTCGCCAAGAGCGGCACGGTGCCGTCGCTGCTGCGCGGTTTGGTGCGTGCCCCGGCCCGTCGTGTCGTCGCGACGGGCACCTCGGCCGGTGAGGCGGAGCTGCTTGGACGTCTGCGGCGGGCGAACTCGGCCGAGCGGCGCGAGCTGGTCCTCGACATGGTGCGGGGGATCGCGGCTTCGGTGCTGGGGCATGGGTCGGCTAGTTCGGTGCCGGCGCAGCGGGCGTTCCAGGACCAGGGCTTCGACTCGCTGACCGCGGTGGAGCTGCGCAACCTGCTGACCGCGGCGACCGGGCTGCGGCTGCCGGCCACGCTCGTGTTCGACCACCCGACACCGGAGCTGCTCGCCGCCCATGTGCTCGGCGAGTTGCTCGGCGCCGACACCGCCCCAGCCCTGCAGCCCACGGCGCCGAATACGGTGAACACCGGCAAGGACCCGATCGTGATCGTGGGGATGGCCTGCCGGTTCCCGGGCGGGGTTTCCTCCCCGGACGACCTGTGGTCGCTGGTCCTCAACGGCGTCGACGCGATGGGACCGTACCCGACCGACCGCGGATGGGACGCCGAGCTCATCGCCGGTGTCGAGCACCTCGACGCGTCGTACGTCCGTGAGGGTGGGTTCCTCAGCGATGTGGCCGGGTTCGACCCGCAGTTCTTCGGGATCAGCCCGCGCGAGGCCACCGCGATGGACCCGCAGCAACGGTTGCTGCTCGAGAGCGCGTGGGAGGCCATCGAGCACGCCGGGATCGACCCGACCTCGCTCCGCGGCGAAGACGTCGGGGTGTTCGTCGGCTCCAGCGGCCAGGACTACATCCACACCGTGGGCCAGGCCGGCGAGGACGACGGCGGTTACCTCATGACCGGAACCGCGGGAAGCGTGCTTTCGGGACGCCTGTCCTACATGCTCGGACTGCGTGGTCCCGCCCTTACCGTCGACACCGCCTGCTCGGCCTCGTTGGTGGCGCTGCACCTCGCCGCGGGCTCCCTGCGCACCGGCGAATGCTCGGCAGCGCTGGTCGGCGGGGTCACTGTCATGTCGACTCCCACCGCCTTCGTCGAGTTCAGCCGGCAGAGCGGCCTCGCTCGCGACGCCCGGTGCAAGGCGTTCTCCGACGACGCCGACGGCACCGGGTGGGGCGAGGGCGTGGCTACCCTGCTCGTCGAGCGCCTGTCCGACGCGCGGGCTCGCGGTCACCGCGTGCTGGCCGTGGTGCGGGGCTCGGCGACCAACCAGGACGGCGTCTCCAACGGCCTCACCGCGCCCAACGGTTCCTCCCAGCAGCGGGTGATCAGGGCCGCGCTCGCCCAGGCCGGGCTCGCCCCGAGCGAGGTCGACGCGGTCGAGGCACACGGTACGGGCACCGCGCTGGGCGACCCTGTCGAAGCCCACGCCCTGCTCGCCACCTACGGTCAGGATCGCCCCGACCTGCCGCTCTACCTCGGTTCGATCAAGACGAACATCGGTCACACGCAGGCCGTGGCCGGTCTGGCCGGCGTGATCAAGATGGTGATGGCGCTCAACGCCGGCACGCTTCCGCAGACCCTGTACGCCGAGAACCCGTCGGCCCAGGTCGACTGGAGCGTCGGCGCGGTCGAACTGCTGACCCGCAACCGGCCCTGGCCGGCGCTGGACCGGCCGCGCCGCGCCGGGGTCTCGGCCTTCGGGATCAGCGGCACCAACGCCCACGTCGTGCTGGAGGCGCCGGCGGCGGCCGGCCCACCGGCGCCCCGCGGACCGGTCGTGGCGGGGCCCTTGCCGTGGGTCCTGTTCGGCGCCAGCCCGGCGGCCCTCGCCGACCAGGCCCGGCGGCTGCGCGAGTGGCTCGGCACGGTGCCCGGCACCGACCACGACATCGCCTACTCCTTGGCTACCGGTCGCGCGGTCCTCGAGCACCGTGCGGTGGTGGTCGGCGCCGACCGTGCCGCACTCGAGGCGGGCCTCGACGCCCTCGCGGCAGACGAGCCGTCCGCAGCGGTCGTGCGAGGCTCGGGGCGGGCCGGGCGCCTGGCCGTGCTGTTCTCGGGCCAGGGCTCCCAGCGCGCCGGGATGGGCCGCGAGCTCTACGCCACGTACCCGGTCTTCGCGACGGCCTTCGACACCGTCTGCGCCGAGCTCGATCGCCACCTCGACCGGCCGCTGAGCGAGGTCGTGGCGGCCGGGGACGGCCTGCTCGACACGACGGGCTGGACGCAGCCGGCCCTGTTCGCCGTCGAGGTCGCCCTCTACCGGCTCGTCGAGTCGTGGGGGCTGACCCCCGACGTCGTCACCGGGCACTCGATCGGGGAGCTGGTCGCGGCGCACGTGGCCGGCGTGCTCGACCTGGCCGACGCGGCCCGCCTGGTCGCCGCGCGGGCGGCCCTGATGCAGGCGCTGCCCGCGGACGGGGCGATGGTGGCCGTCGACGCGACCGAGCCGGCGGTCCTGGCGGCCATCGAGCAGCGCGCGGTCGGTCACGCGGTGTCGGTCGCGGCGGTGAACGGCCCCGAGGCAGTCGTCATCTCCGGCGCCGCCGCCGAGGTCGCGGCGCTCGCCGAGGCCTTCGCGGCAGAAGGGCACCGCACCCCGGCGTTGCGGGTCAGTCACGCGTTCCACTCGCCGCTGATGGCACCGATGCTCGACGACTTCGCCGCGGTGGCCGAGCAGCTCACCTACCACCCGGCCCGGATCCCGGTGGTGTCGAACGTGACCGGTCAGGTCGAGGACGTGGCGTCGGCGCAGTACTGGGTTCGGCACGTGCGCGCGACCGTGCGATTCGCCGACAACGTCGGGTGCCTGGTCGGGCGTGGCGTCGGTGCCCTGCTCGAGCTGGGCCCGGACGGCGTGCTCGCCGGCATCGCCCGCGCTCTGGTTCCCGACGAGACCGTCGTCGTGGCCGCGATGCGCCGCGATCGTCCGGAGGCCGAGACGCTGGTCGGTGCTCTTGCCGCGCTGCACGTGTCGGGGGTCGCGCTCGACTGGCCCGCCTTCCTCGGGGACGGCCGGCCCGTCGCGCTGCCCACGTACGCGTTCCAGCATCGCCGCTTCTGGCTCGGGGACCTCGGCTCATCCGGGTCCACCGGATCCCGTACGGCCGGCAGTGGGTCGCTCGTCGACACCGCGTTCTGGTCCGCCGTGGAGCGCCTCGACGCGGGCGAACTCGGGCTCGCGGAGCACGCTGTCGCGGACGTGCTCCCTGCCCTGTCCGCCTGGCGCCGGGAGCGGGTCGCCCGGGAAGCGCTCACCGCCTGGCGCTATCGCGTCGCCTGGACCACCGTCACCCCCGCCCCACGCCCGCCCGCGGGTTCGTGGGTCGTCGTCGGGTCCGCCGACGACCCGGTCGGGGAACAGCTGAGCACGGAACTCGCCGCCGCGGGCGCCACCGTGAGCCGGATCGACAACGCGGGCCTGGACCGCGCCGGCCTGGCCCGCGCTCTCGCCGCCGCGGCGCCGGCCGGTGTGCTGCTCCTCGCGGCCGACGATGACGCCGGGGACGACACCGTGGGCGGCCCGGTGCCGCTCGGACTGGCCCGTACCGTCGTGCTCGCCCAGGCCCTCGCCGACGCGGAGCTCGACGCGCCGCTCTGGATCGTCACCCAGGGCGCGGTCGCGGTGGGTGACGACGAGGCGCCGCGGCCGGACCGGGCCGAGATCTGGGGCCTGGGCCGCGTGGTGGGGCTCGAGTATCCGCATCGTTGGGGCGGCCTGATCGACCTGCCGGCCCGGCTCGACCCGGCGGCGACGGCCCACGCCGTCGCGCTGCTCGCCTGTGGCGCGGGCGATGAGGACCAGCTCGCGATCCGCGCCGACGGGATCCACGCCCGGCGCCTCGAGCGAGCTCCCCTGAGTGCGGACGAGACGGTGACCCCTTGGTCTCCCCACGGCACCGTGCTGATCACGGGAGGGACCGGTGGGCTGGGCGGAAGCGTCGCGCGCTGGGCGGCCCGCGAGGGCGCGGAGCACCTCGTCCTGTGCAGCCGCCGCGGACCCGACGCCCCGGGCGCGGCCGAGCTTGCCGCCGAGGTCGAAGGCCTGGGCGTACGGGTCACGGTCGTGGCCTGTGACAGCGCCGACCGGGACGCGCTCGCGGCGCTGGTCGCCGAGCACCCTCCGACGGCCGTCGTGCACGCAGCGGGTCTCGGGAGCAGCGCCGTCATCGACGACCTCGACCTCGATGCCCTCGCCGCCGAACGCGGCGCGAAGGTCCTCGGGGCACAGCACCTCGACGAGCTCTGCCCCGACCTCGAGGCGTTCGTGCTGTTCTCGTCCAACGCGGCCACGTGGGGCGGTGCCGGGCAGGGGGCATACGCCGCGGCCAACGCCGCGCTCGACGCGCTGGCGGAGCGACGGCACTCGCGGGGCCTCGCCGCCACGTCGATCGCCTGGGGCACCTGGGGCGAGGTCGGCATGTCCGCCGGTGGTCCGACGGCCGGGCACCTGAGCCGGCGGGGACTGCGCCCGATGGATCCCGGCGCGGCGATCCAGGCGATGGCCGTCGCCGTGGGGCGAGGCGAGACCACCGTCGTGGTCACCGACGTCGACTGGCCGGTCTTCGCGGCGTCCTTCAGCATCGCCCGGGCACGTCCTCTGCTCGACGGGATTCCCGAGGCTCGGGCGGCGCTGGCCGAGCCGGTTCCGGCGCCGGCGGGGGAGCACAGCGCGGACTTCGTCGCCGGACTGACCGGCCTCACTAGCGCCGATCAGCAGCGTGCCGTCCTGGAGCTGGTTAGCCGTGAGGTGGCAGGCGCCCTCGGCCACACCGCCGACGACGTCGCGCCCGACCGGCCCTTCCAGGCGCTGGGCGTCGACTCCCTGGGCGCCCTGGAGATCCGCAACCGGCTCCGTGTCGCCACCGGCCTCGAGCTGAGCAACACAATTGTGTTCAACCACCCGACCCCGGCCGCGGTCGCGGTCCACCTGGTGCACCGACTGGGACTGGACGAGCCGGCTCCCGACGCGGTCGCAACCGCGGAGCTCGACGCCGTCGAACGGGTGCTGCGCGGTGACGCGCTGGACGACACGGCCCGCGAGCGCATCGTCAACCGGCTGCGGGCCCTGCTCGCGGACAGCGCCGGCCCCTCGCATCCCGGCGACGACGCCGGCCCTCGGCTCGAGACCGCCACCGACGACGAGGTCTTCGACTTCATCGGCCGGGAGTTCGGCATCTCCTGACCGGCGGGTGCCGCCACCTACGACCTACCCGGCCCGTTGCCGCCCCTGGGAGCTGACCTGTGATGACGAACGAAGACAAGCTGCGGCACTTCCTCAAGCAGGTCACCGCCGATCTGCACACGACCCGTGCGCGCGTACGCGAGCTCGAGCAGAGCCGGGCCGAGCCGATCGCGATCGTCGCCATGAGCTGCCGCTATCCCGGTGGGGTCGACGGCCCGGAGGAGCTGTGGCAGCTCGTCGACGAGGGTCGCGACGGGATCACACCGTTCCCGGTCAACCGCGGGTGGGACCTCGAAGGCTTGTATCACCCCGACCCGGACCATCTCGGGACGACGTACGCGCGGGAGGGCGGATTCCTCCACGAGGCGGGAGCGTTCGACGCGGCGTTCTTCGGCATCAGCCCGCGCGAGGCGTTGGCGATGGATCCGCAGCAGCGGCTGCTCCTGGAGGTCGCCTGGGAGGCGGTCGAGCGAGCCGGCATCGACCCGACGCGGCTGCGCGGGTCGCGTACGGGGGTCTTCGCCGGGGTCAGCAACCACGACTACATCCCCGATGCCGAGCGGCTGCCCGACGGCGTCGAGGGGTTCCTGGCCACCGGCACCTCCGCCAGCGTGGCGTCGGGGCGGGTCGCGTACGTCATGGGCTTGGAAGGGCCCGCCGTCACCGTCGACACGGCCTGCTCGTCGTCGCTGGTCGCCGTGCACCTGGCCGCGCAGGCGCTGCGGAACGGGGAGGCCACGATGGCGCTCGCCGGCGGTGTCACGGTGATGGCCACGCCGAGCACCTTCGTCGAGTTCAGCCGGCAGCGCGGCCTGTCCACGAGCGGGCGGTGCCGTTCGTTCGCGACGGCGGCCGACGGCACGGCGTGGAGCGAGGGCGTCGGGGTGCTGCTGCTGGAGCGGCTGTCCGACGCCCGCAGGCACGGTCACCCGGTGCTCGCGGTCGTCCGTGGCAGTGCGGTCAACCAGGACGGTGCCTCGAACGGGCTCACCGCCCCGAACGGACCCTCTCAGGAGCGGTTGATCCGCCAAGCCCTGGCCGACGCGGGGCTGACCGCGGGCGACGTCGACGCCGTGGAGGGCCACGGCACCGCCACCACCCTCGGGGACCCGATCGAGGTCGAGGCCCTGCTCGCGACGTACGGGCAGGACCGGCCCAGCGACCGTCCGGTGCTGCTCGGCACGATCAAGTCGAACATCGGTCACACTCAGTCGGCCGCCGGCGTCGCGGGTCTGATCAAAATGGTTCAGGCGATGCGGCACGGCAGCCTGCCGCGGACCATGCACGTGGACGAGCCGACCGCGCAGGTCGACTGGACCGCCGGGGCCGTACGCCTGCTCACCGACACCACCCCGTGGCCCGACACCGGGCGGCCCCGACGCGCCGGGGTCTCGTCGTTCGGGATCAGCGGCACGAACGCGCACGTCATCCTCGAGCAGGCGCCTCCGGCCGGTCTCGAAAGCGCCGCCGGGCCCACATCCGGGCCGGTGCCGTGGTTGCTTTCGGCCCGCTCGGAAGCCGCCCTCGCCGGCCAGGCCGCCCGGCTGCTCGCCGCGCTCGACCCCGAGGCGCCCCTCGCCGACGTCGGATTCTCTCTGGCCACCACGCGGGCCGCGATGCCGCACCGGGCAGCCGTCGTCGGCACCGACCGTGCGGACATGCTCAGCGGTCTTGCCGCGCTCGCCAAGGACGAGCCCGCCGTTTCCGTGGTGCACGGCACCGTACGGGGTGACGGCCGGTTCGCGGTCATGTTTTCCGGCCAGGGTGCGCAGCGTCCGGGCATGGGCCGTGACCTGTACGCGAGCGAGCCGGTCTTCGCCAAGGCCTTCGACGCCGCCTGTGCCGAACTGGACCGCCACCTGAGCCGGCCACTACGGGACGTGGTCTTCGCCGACGACCCCGAGGGCCTGCTCGATCGGACGGAGTGGACACAGCCGGCGCTGTTCGCGGTCGAAGTGGCGCTCTACCGGCTGGTGGAGTCGTGGGGTCTGCGACCGACGATGCTGATCGGCCACTCGATCGGTGAGATCACCGCGGCCCATGTCGCGGGGATCCTCTCATTGCCCGACGCGGCCACGCTGGTCGCGGCGCGTGGGCGCCTGATGCAGGCCCTCCCGACTGGCGGGGCGATGCTCGCGGTCGGCGCCGACGAGGCCACCATCGCGCCGTTCCTCGTGGGCCGCGAGTCGCAGGTCTCGATTGCCGCCGTGAACGGGCCGGCCTCGGTCGTGATCGCCGGAGACGATGCTGTCGTCGACGAACTGGAGCGCTCGTTCGCCGAGCTCGGTCGCCGCACGCACCGCCTGCGGGTCAGCCACGCCTTCCACTCGCCCCACATGGACGCGATGCTCGACGCGTTCCACGAGGTCGCCGCGACCCTGCACTACCACCCGGCACGCATCCCGATCGTCTCCACCCTCACCGGCGACGTCATCGAAACCGCCGACGCGGCGCACTGGGTCCGCCACGTCCGGGAGACGGTCCGCTTCGCCGACGGGGTGCGCCGGCTGCAGAACGGCGGCATCGGCACCCTCCTCGAACTCGGACCGGACGCCGTGCTGAGCGGCTCGGCCCTGGAGACGCTCACCACCACCGCCGAGGTGATACCCATCCTGCGCCGCGACCGCGACGAGCGCGACGCGGTGGCGGCGTTCCTGGCACGACTGTGGACCTCGGGAGTTGACGTCGACTGGCGTGCGGTGTTCCCCGGCGCACGGCAGGTCGCACTGCCCACGTACGCGTTCCAGCACCAGCATTTTTGGTGGGCGGGTGGGGTGCCCGGCGGGGGTTCGAGCGATCGGGTTGACGCCGAGTTCTGGGCCGCGGTGGAGCGGGAGGACTTTGCGAGTCTCGCTATCGATGCCGACCAGCCTTTGCGCACGGTCTTGCCGGCGCTCTCGGGTTGGCGTCGTCGTCGGCGGGAGCGGTCGCGTGTTGGGGACCTGAGTTATCGGGTTACCTGGAGTGCGCGCGGGCCGGTTGATGGCACCGGGATCGGCGGGCGTTGGTTGGTGGTGGTTCCGTCCGTTGAGGTGCCGGACGTGGCCGGTCTGCTCGCGGCTCACGGCGGCGAACCGTGCCTGCTGGTTGCTGAAGGCGATCGGGTGGAGCTGGCGGCGCGGATCGCGGCCGTGGGTGATGGGGATCTGGCGGGTGTCATCTCACTGCTGGCTCTGGGCCCGGCTCCGGTGGCCGCGACGACCGTTCTGGTTCAGGCTCTCGGCGATGCTGGGGTCGACGCGCCGCTGTGGTTGCTGACGACCGACGGGGTTCGCATCGACGGTGTCGATGAGCAGGCTGTCGCGGTCGATGTCGGTCAGGCCGCTGTGTGGGGTCTGGGCCGGGTTGCTGCCTTGGAGGATCCGCACCGCTGGGGCGGGATGGTCGATGTGCCGTGCCTCGACGACGTCATGGCTCAGGGGTTGTTGGGCGCGTTGCAGGCCCGGGACGGCGAGACCGAGTTTGCGGTCCGGGCGACGGGTGTGTTCGGGCGGCGTCTCGTACGTGCGGACCAGCGGGTGGACTGGGACGAGCCCGTGCTTCGCGGCGCGGTTCTGGTGACGGGTGGCACGGGTGCGTTGGGTGCTCATGTCGCGCGTTGGGCGGCCGCTCACGGTGCCGGTCATCTGATCCTGATGAGCCGCCGGGGGCGTGACGCCGAGCTGGTGGACGAGCTCGAAACGCTCGGCGCCCGGGTAAGTATGGTCGCCGGTGACGTGTCTGATCGCGACGCGGTGGCGTCGGCGATCGCGTTGGCCGGTCCTGAGGCTCCTTTGACCGCGGTGTTCCACGTTGCCGGCGTGGTGCGGGACGGTGTTCTGGACGCGGTGTCTCCCGGCGACCTCGATGTGGTGATGGCGCCGAAGGTGCAGGCGGCGGAGCATCTGGATGAGCTGACCGCCGACCTCGATCTGGCGTACTTCGTGTGCTTCTCGTCGTTCGTGACTGTGACCGGTGGCCCTGGTCAGGGGGCCTACGCCGCGGCGAACGCGGGGTTGGAGGCGGTGGTCCGGCGTCGCCGGGCGGCGGGGCGTCGCGCGACGGCGATCGCTTGGGGTCCCTGGGATGGTGGGGGTATGGCGGTCGGGCTGGCCCACGAGCGCGCTCTGCGGGCAGGTCTCACACCGCTCGAGCCCGATATCGCGCTCGCCGCCCTGAGCCGCGCGGTGACGGGGGCCGGTGACCTCGTCGTCGTCGATGTCGACTGGTCGCGGTTTGCCACGGGGGCGCATCCGCTGTTCTCGGATCTGCCCGACGCCGCAGTCTCGGCCGGTCCTTCCGAAGGCGGGTCGAATGAGCTCGTACGGCGTCTGGTCGGCATGCGGCCGGCGGAGCAGAGCCGCGCAGTCTTGGAGTTGTTGCGGGCGGAGACGGCGGCGGTGTTGGGGTTCGGCGCTACTGGTGAGATCGCGCCCGAGCGTGCGTTCCGGGACATGGGTGTTGATTCCCTGACCGCGGTGGAGATCCGGAACCGTATGGCGTCGGCGACGGGTGTCACGTTGCCGGCCACTGTCGTGTTCGACTATCCGAACCCGCGGGCCTTGGCTGATGTCATCCGTGAGCAGCTGCTGGGTACGACTCCGGCCGTGGCGGCGGCACCAGTGGTCGGTGCTGTTGACGAGAGTCTGGCCATTGTGGGGATGGCATGCCGTTTGCCGGGTGGGGTGTCCTCGCCTGAGGCGCTGTGGGATCTGACCGTTGCGGGCGTTGACGCGATGGAGGGTTTCCCGGCGGATCGGGGCTGGCCCGGCGGTGGAGACTTTGCCGCGGTGGGCGGGTTCGTCCGTGATGTGGGCGGGTTCGATGCGGGGTTCTTCGGTATTTCGCCGCGTGAGGCGTTGGCGATGGATCCGCAGCAGCGGCTGGTGTTGGAGTGTTCGTGGGAGGCCCTGGAGCGGGCGGGGGTGGCTCCGGATTCGTTGCGGGGTTCGCCGGTCGGGGTGTTCATGGGTGGGACGCCGTCGGGTTATGGGGGTGAGGACGGCGGCGGGGCCGAGGGCTATCTGATGACCGGTGGCGCGGGCAGTGTGGTGTCGGGCCGGGTGTCGTACGTGCTGGGGTTGGAAGGTCCGGCGTTGACGGTGGACACGGCTTGTTCGTCGTCGTTGGTGGCCCTGCATTTGGCGGGTCAGTCGTTGCGGGCTGGTGAGTGTTCGATGGCTATCGCGGGTGGTGTGACCGTGATGGCGACTGCGGATACGTTCACCGAGTTTGCGCGTCAGGGTGGGTTGGCCGGTGATGGCCGGTGCAAGGCGTTCGCTGATGCTGCGGACGGGACGGGTTGGTCGGAAGGCGTCGGCGTGCTGGTGGTTCAGCGGCTGTCGGATGCGGTGGCAGCGGGACGCCGGGTGCTGGCGGTGGTGCGCGGTAGTGCGGTGAATCAGGACGGGGCGTCGAACGGGTTGACGGCGCCGAATGGTCCGTCGCAGCAGCGGGTGATCCGGGCGGCGCTGCAGGCCGGCGGTCTCGCTCCGGCCGAGGTTGATGTGGTGGAGGCGCACGGCACTGGCACCAGTCTCGGTGATCCGATCGAGGCGGGTGCGTTGCTGGCGACGTACGGGCAGGACCGCTCGGAGCCTTTGTATTTGGGGTCGGTGAAGTCGAACATCGGGCACACCCAGGCCGCGGCCGGTGTGGCCGGTGTCATCAAGATGGTGATGGCGATGCAGCACGGCACGCTGCCGCGCACGCTCCATGTGGACACCCCCAGTACGCATGTGGACTGGTCGGCCGGTGCGATCGAGTTGCTGACCGAGAACACGGCCTGGCCGCAGACGGACCGGCCACGGCGGGCGGCGGTGTCGTCGTTCGGGATCTCCGGCACTAACGCGCATGTGGTGCTCGAGCAGGCGTCTGAGCCCACTCCGGTGCCGGTTGAGCAGCCCGCTGGTGTGCTGGCGTGGTTGTTGTCGGCTAGGTCGCCGCAGGCGTTGGCGGTGCAGGCGGGTCGGCTGGTCGCCGCGGTGCGTGAAGCTGATTTGCCGTACGGGGATGTGGCGTGGTCGTTGGCGACGGGTCGGGCGTCGTTGGAGTATCGGGCGGCTGTGGTTGGCGGGGACTCGGCGGTGTTGGTGGCGGGGTTGCAGGCGTTGGCTTCGGGGGTGCCGGCGGACAACGTGGTGACGGGTGCTGCGGTGGATGCCCGGCTGGTTGCGGTGTTCTCGGGTCAGGGTTCGCAGTGGGCGGGGATGGGTCGCGGTTTGTATGGGGCGTTCCCGACCTTTGCGGCGGCGTTCGATGCGGTGTGTGAGCAGTGGGATCGGCCGTTGCTTGAGGTGGTCGATCCTGACGCGACGGGGTGGGCGCAGCCAGCGTTGTTCGCGTACGAAGTAGCGCTGTTCCGGCTGGTCAAGTCGTGGGGTATCCGCCCGGACGTGCTGGTGGGTCACTCGATCGGTGAGCTGGCGGCGGCGCATGTGGCCGGGGTGCTGGATCTGCCGGATGCGGCTCGTTTGGTGGCGGCGCGGGCGTCGTTGATGCAGGCGTTGCCGGTGGGTGGGGCGATGCTCGCGGTCGGGGCGGACGAGGCCACCGTGCTCGCCTTGTTGGGCGGACGCGACGGGGTGTCGGTCGCGGCGGTGAATGCTCCGGGTTCGGTGGTGGTTTCCGGGGATGTCTCGGTGATCGAGGAGTTGGAGGCCGAGTGGGGGCAGCGGTTCCGGACTCGGCGGTTGCGGGTGTCGCACGCCTTCCATTCGCCGCACATGAATCCGATGCTCGACGAGTTCCGGGCCGTGGCCGAGCAGCTGACGTACCACGCACCTTCGATTCCGATCGTGCCTACTGCGACCGGCGATATCGCCACCGCGGAGTATTGGGTCGGCCAGGTCCGGGAGACGGTGCGTTTCGCTGATGCGATGACGGCTGCGGTCGGTGGCCGGGCGAATCCGGTGGTGCTGGAGCTAGGTCCGGACGCGGTACTGGCGCCGATGGTGGATGAGGTGTCGGTGCACGCGGCGGGGCGTCGTGAGCGTGATGAGCCGGCCACGCTGCTGACTGCTGTCGCCGGACTGCATACCGCTGGGGTGACCGTCGACTGGACCAGCGTGCTGCCCCGAGGCAGGCAGGTCGATCTGCCCACGTACGCGTTCCAGCGGGAGCGTTATTGGTGGGCGGGCGGGGATTCCTCGCCGGGTTCAGGTGATGGGGTTGACGCCGAGTTTTGGGCTGCGGTGGAGCGGGAGGACTTTGAGAGTCTCGCTATTGATGCCGACCAGCCTTTGCGTGCGGTGTTGCCGGCGCTGTCGGGCTGGCGTCGTCGTCGGCGGGAGCGGTCACGTGTCGAGGATCTGAGTTATCGGGTGACTTGGAGCGCGCGCGGGCCGGTTGCTGACATCGGGATCGCTGGGCGTTGGTTGGTGGTGGTTCCGTCCGTTGATGTGCCGGACGTGGCCGGTCTGCTCGCGGCTCACGGCGGCGAACCGCACCTGCTGGTTGCTGAAGGCGATCGGGTGGAGCTGGCAGCGCGGATCGCGGCCGTGGGTGATGGGGATCTGGCGGGTGTCATCTCACTGCTGGCTCTCGGACCGGCCCCGGTGGCCGCGACGACCGTTCTGGTTCAGGCTCTCGGCGATGCTGGGGTCGACGCGCCGCTGTGGTTGCTGACGACCGACGGGATCCGAATCGACGGCGTGGATGACCAGGCTGCCGCGGTCGACGTCGGTCAGGCCGCCGTCTGGGGTCTGGGCCGGGTTGCTGCCTTGGAGGACCCCCACCGCTGGGGCGGGATGGTCGACGTGGCGTGCCTCAACGACGCCGTGCCTCGGGGGCTGTTGAGCGTGCTCCGGGCCCCGAACGGAGAGACCGAGCTCGCCGTCCGGGCGACTGGTGTGTTGGGGCGGCGCTTCGTGCGTGCGGGCGTGCGGCAGGACTGGGCCGAGCCCGTACTTGGCGGGACGGTCTTGGTGACGGGTGGCACGGGTGCTCTCGGTGCTCATGTCGCGCGCTGGGCGGCCGCTCACGGTGCCCGTCATCTGATCCTGATGAGCCGGCGGGGGCGTGAGGCCGAGGGTTGCGCCGAGCTGGTGGCCGAACTCGAGGCGCTCGGCCCGCGGGTCAGTGTGGTCGCGGGCGACGTGGCCGACCGGGACGC
The DNA here is from genome assembly GCF_016785085.1 of Paractinoplanes lichenicola. GTDB lineage: Bacteria > Actinomycetota > Actinomycetes > Mycobacteriales > Micromonosporaceae > Actinoplanes > Actinoplanes lichenicola. The sequence goes on along the minus strand of NZ_JAENHO010000013.1, from coordinate 168,153 downwards.
GGTGGCGTCGGCAATCGCGTCGGCCGGTCCCGACGCCCCTTTGACCGCAGTGTTCCATGTCGCCGGCGTGGTCCAGGACGGGGTTCTGGATGCGTTGTCCGCAGACACACTCGATGTGGTGATGGCGCCGAAGGTGCAGGCGGCGGAGCATCTGGACGAGCTGACCGCCGACCTCGACCTGGCGTACTTCGTGTGCTTCTCGTCTTTCGTGACTGTGGCTGGCGGGCCCGGTCAAGGTGCTTACTGCGCGGCGAATGCGGGGTTGGAGGCGGTGGTCCGGCGACGCCGGGCGGCGGGGCGTCGAGCGACGGCGATCGGCTGGGGTCCCTGGGCCGGTGGCGGTATGGCGGTCGGGCTGGCCCACGAGCGCGCTCTGCGGGCGGGTGTGTCACCGCTGGAGCCTGACGTCGCGCTGGCTGCTTTGAGCCGCGCCGTGTCGGGGGCCGGTGACCTCGTCGTTGCCGATGTCGACTGGTCGCGTTTTGCCACGGGGGCGCATCCCCTGTTCTCGGATCTGCCCGAGGCTGTGGTTACGGCTGGTCCGGCCGAGGATCACGGTGGCCGGGGGGACTTCGTACGGCGTCTGGTTGGTTCGCGGCCGGCGGAGCAGAACCGTGTGGTTTTGGAGTTGCTGCGGTCGGAGACGGCGGCTGTGCTGGGGTTCGGCGCTGCCGATGACGTCGCGCCCGAGCGTGCGTTCCGGGACATGGGCGTCGATTCCCTGACCGCGGTGGAGATCCGCAACCGTTTGGCGTCGGCGACCGGTGTCACGTTGCCGGCCACTGCCGTGTTCGATTATCCGAACCCGCGGGCTCTGGCTGATGTGCTGCGTGAGCAATTGCTGGGCGCTACACCGACCGTGGCGGCGGCACCAGTGTTCAGCGCTGTCGACGACAGCCTGGCCATTGTGGGGATGGCATGCCGCTTGCCGGGTGGGGTGAACTCGCCCGAGGCGTTGTGGGACCTGACCGTTGCCGGCGTCGACGCGATGGAGGATTTCCCCACCGACCGAGGCTGGAGCATCGACGGGGATTTCGCCGCGGTGGGCGGGTTCGTCCGTGACGTGGGCGGGTTCGACGCGGGGTTCTTCGGTATTTCGCCGCGTGAGGCGTTGGCGATGGACCCGCAGCAGCGGCTGGTGCTGGAGTGCTCCTGGGAGGCCCTCGAACGCGCCGGGGTGGCACCGGATTCGTTGCGAGGTTCGCCGGTCGGGGTGTTCATGGGCGGGACGCCGTCCGGATACGGGACCGAAGACGCCGACGGGGCCGAGGGCTACCTGATGACCGGTGGCGCGGGCAGCGTCGTGTCCGGCCGGGTCTCGTACGTGCTGGGGTTGGAAGGCCCGGCGTTGACGGTCGACACGGCCTGTTCGTCGTCGCTGGTGGCCCTGCATTTGGCCGGTCAGTCGTTGCGGGCTGGTGAGTGTTCGATGGCTATCGCGGGTGGTGTGACCGTGATGGCGACTGCGGATACGTTCACCGAGTTTGCGCGTCAGGGTGGGTTGGCCGGTGATGGCCGGTGCAAGGCGTTCGCTGATGCTGCGGACGGGACGGGTTGGTCGGAAGGCGTCGGCGTGCTGGTGGTCCAGCGGCTGTCGGATGCGGTGGCGGCGGGGCGCCGGGTGCTGGCGGTGGTGCGTGGTAGTGCGGTGAATCAGGACGGGGCGTCGAATGGGTTGACGGCGCCGAATGGCCCGTCGCAGCAGCGGGTGATTCGGGCGGCGCTGCAGGCCGGTGGTCTCGCGCCGGCCGAGGTTGATGTGGTGGAGGCGCACGGCACTGGCACCAGTCTCGGTGATCCGATCGAGGCGGGTGCGTTGCTGGCGACCTATGGGCAGGACCGTTCTGAGCCTTTGTATTTGGGGTCGGTGAAGTCGAACATCGGCCACACCCAGGCTGCGGCCGGTGTGGCCGGTGTCATCAAGATGGTCATGGCGATGCAGCACGGCACGCTGCCGCGCACACTCCATGTGAACACCCCCAGTACGCATGTGGACTGGTCGGCCGGTGCCATCGAGCTGCTGACCGAGAACCGTGCCTGGCCTGAGGTGGAGCGTCCGCGCCGGGCGGCGGTGTCGTCGTTCGGAATCTCCGGCACCAACGCCCACGTCGTCCTGGAGCAGCCGGCCGCCCCGACCGACAGCACCAACGCCACCGAAAGCATCGACCCCATCAGCGCCACCAACGACACCGACCTCACCACCAGCATCGATACCACCAGCATCGACACCACCGGCACCACCAGCATCGACGCCACTAGCAGCGGCACCGCCAGCATCGACACCACCGGCACCGGCATCAGCGCCGCCACCGGGGCCACCACCAGCACCACCGCCGCTAACAACACCACCACCAACGACAGCGTCAAATCCGGCCTCGTAGCCCTGGTGCTTTCGGGGCAGGACGAAGCGGGGTTGCGGGCGCAGGCGGCGGCGTTGCGGGAGCGGGTGGCCGGGCGGCCGGCGTCGGCACCGCGGGTCTTGTCAGGGCAGGACGAGGCGGGGTTGCGGGCGGGGGTGTTGCGGGAGCGGGTGGCCGGGCGGCCGGCGTCGGCACCGCGGGTCTTGTCAGGGCAGGACGAGGCGGGGTTGCGGGCGGGGGTGTTGCGGGAGCGGGCGGCCGGGCAGCCGGCGTCGGCACCGTCCGTCCTATCAGGGCAAGACGAGGCGGAGTCGCAGGCGGCGGCGTTGCAGGAGCGGGTAGCCGGGCGGCCAGCGTCGACACCGCGGGTTTTGTCGGGGCAGGACGAGGCGGGGTTGTGGGTGCAGGCGGCTGGGTCGCGGGAGCGGGTGGCCGGGGAGACGGCGCCGACACCGCGGGTCTTGTCAGGGCAGGACGCGGCGGAGTCGCGCGGGCAGGCGGCGGCGATGCGGGAGCAGGGGGCCGGGCAGTCGGCGCCTGCATTGCGTGATGTGGCGTGGTCGTTGGTGACGGCACGCAGCATGTTGGCGCACCGGGCGGTGGTGCTCGCGCGTGACATCGACGAGGCCGTCGCGGGATTGGAGGCGCTCGCGGGCGGTGAAACGGTAAGCCCGCTGGGTCCGTTGGTGGTAGGTGCTGGGCGGGCGCGGCCGGGGTCGTTGCCGGTGGTGGTGTTTTCGGGTCAGGGTTCGCAGTGGGCGGGGATGGGTCGTGGGATGTATGCGGCGTTCCCGGTGTTCGCCGCGGCCTTTGACGCAGTGTGCGAGCAGCTGGATCGGTGGTTGGATCGGTCGCTGCGTGAGGTGGTGTTCGACGCCGACGGTGATGTGAATGCGACGGGGTGGGCGCAGCCCGGTTTGTTCGCGTACGAGGTGGCCCTGTTCCGGCTGATCGAGTCGTGGGGGATTACCCCGGACGTGCTGGTGGGTCATTCGATTGGTGAGCTGGCCGCAGCGCACGTGGCCGGTGTCCTGGACCTGCCGGACGCGGCGAGGCTGGTAGCAGCACGCGCGACGCTGATGCAGGCGTTGCCGGCGGGTGGGGCGATGCTCGCGGTCGGCGCGGACGAGGCGACGGTGCTCGAGGCTATCGACGGGCGCGATGGTGTGTCGGTTGCGGCGGTGAATGCTCCGAACGCCGTGGTGGTCTCGGGCGACGCCGAAATGGTGGAGACCCTCGACGTCGAGCTGGGGAAGCGGTTCCGGACTCGGCGTCTGCGGGTGTCGCATGCGTTCCACTCGCCGCGTATGGATCCGATGCTCGATGAGTTCCGCCGGGTTGCCGAGCAGCTGACCTACCACGCGCCGCAGATTCCGATCGTGTCGACCGCGACCGGCGATATCACCACCCCCGACTATTGGGTTGGCCAGGTCCGAGCGACGGTACGCTTCGCAGACGCGATGGCGACCGCGGTCGCTGACCAGACGAACCCGGTGGTGCTAGAGCTGGGCCCGGACGCGGTGCTTGCCCCGATGGCCAGCGCCACAATAAACGAGGCCACGGTCCACACGGTCGGGCGTCGTGAGCGTGACGAGCCGACCACGCTGCTGACTGCCGTCGCCGGACTCCACACTGCAGGCGTGACCGTCGACTGGACCAGTGTGCTGCCCCGCGGCCGCCAGGTCGATCTGCCCACGTACGCGTTCCAGCACCAGCGCTACTGGTGGACAGCCACACCGCGGGCGGCCGCTGCCGTCGCGGACCCCGGCGAGTCGGCGCTCTGGGACGCAGTGGAAGCGCAGGACCGCGACCAGCTCGTCCAGACCCTCCAGGTTGAACCCGAGACGGCGGACGCAGTTCTTCCCGCGCTCCGGGCGTGGCGGCACCGCGCTATCGAGCACCGCATGGTCGACGATTGGCGTTACCACGTCACCTGGGAGCCGCTTCCGTTCGCGGGCTCGAACCACGGACCGTACGGGCATTGGATAGTCGTCACCGGCGGCGGTGCCACCACCGACGAGATCATCGGGCTGCTCGTTTCGGCCGGGGCACGTACGACGGTTGTCGATGCGGACCTCGAAAATCCCGGCTCGCTGACCCAAGCACTGCTTGACGGGTCGGCGCAGGCGATCGCGGGAATCGTCTGCCTGTTCGACCTCACCACAGACGCCGACGCGGCGGAGCTCGCGGGCGGGGTCGGCGCGCTGGCGAACGTGGTGCGCGCCGTCATCGAGGCCGACCTGGCCGCGCCGTTGTGGCTCCTTACTCGCGGCGCCGTCGCCATCGGACGTTCCGACCCCGCGCCGGCACCCTCCGGCGCGGCGCTGTGGGCGGCCGGTCGGGTGGCGGGTCTGGAGCATCCGCAGCTATGGGGTGGTGCGGTGGACGTTCCCGTCGCCGCCGACGCGAACACGGCTCAGCGCTTGTTGTGGGTGCTCGGTGGCGGCGCCGGGGACGAGGACCAGGTCGCGGTGCGGGGGCCGGGTGTCTTCGGGCGCCGATTGGTGCGCGCTCCGTGGGGCGCGGCCGCATCTCGGGAATGGGTGCCGCGGGGCACGGTGCTGGTCACCGGCGGCACCGGGGCACTGGGTGCGCACGTGGCCCGGTGGGCGGCGAGCCACGGGTGTGCCCGGGTCGTGCTGACCAGCAGGCGGGGGCCGGCCGCCGAGGGTGCGCCCGAGCTGGTCGGCGAGCTGGAGGCGCTCGGCTGCGGCGTCGACGTGGTGGCCTGCGACGTCGCCGACCGCGACGCCGTGGCCGCGCTGGTGGCCGAGCACGCTCCCGACGCCGTGGTCCATGCGGCCGGAGTCGCCCCCATGCGCGAGCTCGTCGCCCTCGACGCATCCGAGGCCGAGGCCACGATCGCGGCCAAGGTGGACGGCGCCCGGCACCTCGACGAGTTGTGCGGGGACCTCGACGCGTTCGTGGTCTTCTCGTCGAACGCCGGTGTGTGGGGCAGCGCGGGGCAGGCGGCTTACGCCGCGGGCAACGCCTACCTCGACGCGCTGGTCGCCGCGCGACGCGCCCGTGGACAGGCCGGAACCTCCGTGGCGTGGGGCATCTGGGGCGGTGGCGGCGTCGGGGCGGCCCCCGGGGCGAGCGAGGCGCTGAGCCGCCACGGAGTCCTTCCCATGGCCCCCGAGCCGGCGATCCGTGCGCTTGTCGACGCGGTCGGCCGCGACGAGGAGTTCGTCGCTGTGGCCGACATCGACTGGAGCCGCTTCGCGCCGTCCTTCACCGCGGCACGGCCGCGGCCACTGATCGCCGAGATCCCGGAGGTGCGGGCCGCCCTCGAGAAGCAGCCCACACCCGAGGACGGCGGGGCCGGCACGCTCCGGCAACGGCTGGCGTCGGCGAGCCCCGATCAGCAGCTCGACGGGCTGGTCGAACTCGTGTGCAGCACCGCGGCGGCGGTGCTGGGACACGACTCCCAGCATCCCGTCGAGCCCAACCGATCGTTCCGAGAGCTCGGCTTCGACTCGCTCACCGCGGTCGAGCTCAGCAGACACGTCGCCGCGGCGACCGCCCTCTCGCTCCCACCGAGCCTTGTCTTCGACTACCCGACACCGACGCAGCTCGCGGCAAGTCTGCACGCTGACATGTTCGGCGGTGCTCGGGGCGGAGACGGCGATGGTGTGGTGGCGGGGTTCGCCGAGCTGGAGCGCCTGGAGGACGCGCTGAAGCCGGGAGTCACCGACGACATCGGCCGCGAGCGACTCACCAGCCGTTTGCGCGCCCTGCTCGACCGGCTCGAACCGGCCCGGGAACCGGTCGAGCGTTCGAGCTCCGGACTCGACAGTGCCTCCGACGACGAGCTGTTCGACTTCATCCATCGCGAGCTCGGCCGCTGATTCCGGGGCTAGGTCCTGTTTCGCAGTTGGAGCGGGGCTGCGGCAGGGCCCAGATCCCGCCTGGCGGCGTCCCGGGAAAGCCAGGTTCCAACACCGGGAGCCGGGCTTCCCCGGGCCACCACCAGACGAAATCTGGACCCGGCCTCGCTCCCACCCCAACTACGAAACAGGACCTAAAGGAGGGGGTGTCGTCGCCATGGAGGGGTCGCCCGCTGGGGGTGCTTAGGGGTTGCCGCTGCGCAAGAGCCACTCCTAGTGTTTTGGCTGCGTAGCGGCCATGTGGTGACTCGCGCCCGGCTCCATGAGCAGGGGTGGGCCGGACGCGGGCTCGGCGAATCCGGAGGGTGGTCAACGGGTGGCGAACGAGGAAACGCTCCGGGACTATCTGAAGTGGGTGACCGCCGATCTCCATGCGGCTCGCCAGGAGATAGCGGCCCGCGACGAGGCCGATCAGGAGCCGATCGCGATCGTGGCGATGGGCTGCCGGTTCCCGGGCGGGGTGAGCACGCCCGAAGGGCTGTGGCAACTGGCCGCCGACGAGGTCGACGCGGTCTCCGAGTTCCCCCTGGACCGCGGCTGGGACGTCGAGCGCCTGTTCGACCCCGACCCTGGTCATCGCGGCACCAGCTACACGCGCGGTGGCGGGTTCCTCGACGATCCGGCCGGGTTCGACGCCGAACTGTTCGGGATCTCCCCGCGCGAGGCGCTGGCGATGGACCCCCAGCAGCGGGTTCTGCTGGAGCTCGCCTGGGAGACCGTCGAGCGCGCGGGCATCAGCCCCACCTCGCTGGCCGAGCAGTCGGTCGGGGTGTTCGCCGGTATGAGCAGCCTCGACTATCCCGCGCTGCTGGCCGCCAGCGACGTGTCCGAGGACGTCGAGGGCTATCTGAGCACCGGCAACGCCGCGGCTGTCCTCTCCGGACGGATCGCGTACGCCCTGGGGCTCGAGGGCCCCGCGGTCACGCTGGACACGGCGTGCTCGTCGTCGCTGGTCGCTCTGCACCTGGCGGTGCAGGCGCTGCGTGCGGGCGACTGCACCTTCGCCCTCGCGGGCGGTGTCACGATCATGTCGACGCCAGGCGCGTTCGTGGAGTTCAGCCGCCAGCGCGGGCTCGCCGCCGACGGCCGGTGCAAGCCGTTCGCCGCCGCCGCCGACGGGACCGGGTGGGGCGAGGGGGCGGGCCTGCTGCTGGTCGAGCGCCTCTCCGACGCCCTGGCCCACGGCCATCCGGTGCTCGGCCTCGTCCGCGGGTCGGCGGTCAACCAGGACGGGGCGTCGAACGGGCTCACCGCGCCCAACGGCCCGTCGCAGCAGCGTGTCGTCCGCGCCGCGCTCGCCGCGGCCCGCCTCGCCCCGGCGGAGATCGACGTCGTCGAGGCGCACGGCACCGGCACCTCCCTCGGCGACCCCATCGAGGCGCAGGCCCTCCACGCCACCTACGGGCAGGGGCGCAACCCCGACCGACCCCTATATTTGGGCTCGATCAAGTCCAACATCGGCCACACGCAGGCGGCCTCCGGGGTCGCCGGGATCATCAAGATGGTCATGGCCATGCGGCACGGCGTGGCGCCGCGGAGCCTGCACATCGACCGGCCGACCCCGCAGGCCGACTGGTCGACCGGAACGATCGCGCTGCTGGAGCAGGCGCGTCCCTGGCCCTCGACCGGCCAGCCCCGTCGCGCCGCGGTGTCGTCGTTCGGGATCAGTGGGACCAACGCGCACATCGTCCTGGAGCAAGCACCCGTACGAGCCGACGACGCGCCGCCGGCCCAGCCTGCTCCCGTCGTCCCCCTGCTGCTCTCGGGCCGCACCGAGGACGCGCTCCGGGCGCAGGCCGCCCAGCTGGCCGAGGCGCTCGCGGCCGACTCCGCCCCGCCGCTGGCCGACGTCGCCCGCACCCTGCACATCGGCCGGGCCGCCCTCGAGCACCGTGCCGTCATCGTGGTGGGAAAAACCGGGCCGGCCGCCCGCCTGGCCGACCTCGCGGCGGGCCGGGGCGTCGCCGAGCTGGGCGGGATCTCCGTCGGCCGGGCCGCGCCCGTACGGGCCAAACCGGTCCTGGTCTTCCCGGGTCAGGGCTCGCAGTGGGTGACGATGGCGACCGAGCTGCTGGCCCAGTCACCGGTGTTCGTCGAGAGCATGACCGCCTGCGCGGCGGCGCTGGCCGAGCACGTGGAGTGGGACCTCATGGAGGTGCTCTCCGACGAGTCCGCGCTGGAGCGCGTCGACGTGGTGCAGCCCGCGTTGTGGGCGGTGATGGTCTCGCTGGCCGCATTGTGGCGCGAGCACGGCGTCGTCCCGTCGGCGGTCGTCGGGCACTCCCAGGGCGAGATCGCCGCCGCGGTGGTCGCCGGGTCGCTGTCGCTGGCCGACGGCGCGCGGGTGGTCGCGCTGCGCTCGCGTGCCCTGCGCGCGATCGCCGGCAGCGGGGGGATGGTGTCGGTCGCGCTGTCGCCCGCCGAGATCGGGCCTCGCCTCACCCCGGGCCTCTCGATCGCCGCGGTGAACGGGCCCGCCGACACCGTGGTGTCGGGCGACAACGACGAGCTCGACGCCCTGATGGCAGCGTGCGAGGCCGAGGGCACGCGGGCGCGACGGATCCCCGTCGACTACGCTTCGCACTCCCGCCACGTCGACCAGCTGGCCGACGAGCTCGTACGGGCCCTGGCCCCGGTGACGCCGGTGCGCGGTGACATTCCCATGTTCTCGACCGTGACCGGCGACTGGATCACGGGGACCGAGCTCGACGCGGCGTACTGGTTCAGGAATCTGCGCGAGACCGTGCGCTTCGCCGACGCCGTCGCCGCGCTGGCCGGGCAGGGGCACCGGTTCTTCGTCGAGGCCAGCCCGCACCCGGTGCTCTCCTTCGGCGTGGCCGCCTCGGCGCCCGACGCGGTGGTGCTCAACACGCTGCGGCGCGACCACGGCGGCCTCGAGCGGTTCGTCGAGGCGCTGGCCGAGGGCTGGGTGCACGGCCTGCCCGTACGGTGGGATCCGCTGGTCGCCTCCGGCCGGCACGCCGACCTGCCGACCTACCCCTTCCAGCGCCGGCGCTACTGGCCGGCGCCCGGTCACGGGCACGGCGACCTCACCGGCAGCGGGCTCACCGGCGCCGACCACCCCCTGCTCGGGGCCGTGGTGTCGCTCGCGGAGGGCGACGGCCTGCTGCTGACCGGCAGGCTCGCGCTTTCGACGCACCCGTGGCTCGCCGATCACCTGGTCGGCGACGCCGCGCTCCTTCCCGGCACCGCGTTCGTCGAGCTCGCGGTCGCGGCGGGCGACCAGGTGGGCGCGGCCGCGGTCGAGGAGCTGACCATCGAGGCGCCGCTGGTGCTGCCGGCCCGCGGTGGCGTTGCCGTGCAGGTCACCGTGGGCGGCGCCGACAGCGACGGGGCCCGTCCGGTCACGATTCACTCCAGGGCCGACGGCGCCGACCCCGACGCCGGCTGGGTCCGCCATGCGGGCGGCACCCTCGCCGCGCGTCCCGGCCGGTCCTCGGCGCTGCCGGCGAGCTGGCCGCCGCCCGGAGCCCAGACGCTCGACGTCGACGCTCTCTACCCGAGCCTTGCGGCCACCGGCCTGCACTACGGGCCCGCGTTCCAGGGCGTACGGGCCGCATGGCAGGACGGCGAAGCGGTGTATGCCGAGGTCGCGCTCGCCCCTGAGGACGCCGGCGACGCCGCGCGCTTCCGAATCCACCCGGCGCTGCTCGACGCCGCCCTGCACGCGGTAGCCCTGGCCGGCAACGACGGCGAGCGGTCGGCCGCGATGCTGCCGTTCTCGTGGTCCGGGGTGACCCTGCACGCCTCCGGCGCCACCACCGTACGCGTCCGGCTCACCTCCGCCGGGGAGGACAGGCTCGCCGTCGAGGTCGCCGACACCGCCGGCGCCCCGGTCGCGACCGTCGACGCCCTCGTGCTGCGACCCGCCGACCCGGCCACGATCGGTGCCGCCACCGACGCCGACCGCGGCCTCTTCCGCCTCGACTGGGTGCCGGTCGACCCGCCCGCCGAGATTCCGCAGCAGACCTGGACCGCGGTCGAGGACGCCGAGGACCTCCGCGAGCTCGCCGGACCGCCGTCGACGCTGCTGTGGCGGGCCGCGCCCGCGCCCGACCCGCACACCGCCGCGCACCGTGCACTTGCCGTGCTGCAGGCGTTCCTCGATGCCCCGGGCGAGCACCGCCTGGTCGTGCTCACCCACCGAGCGGTCGCCGACGGGACCGGCGACGCCGAGATCGTGCTCGCCGACGCTCCGGTCTGGGGTCTGGTGCGCTCGGCGCAGTCGGAGAACCCGGACCGGATCGTCCTGGTCGACACCGACCGTCCCGTCGCGCTCGTCGAAACCGACGACCCGGCCGTACGCGCGGCCGTCGCGACCGGTGAGGCGCAGCTCGTCCTGCGCGGCTCCGCGGGGGCGGTCAGCACCCCGCGCCTGCACCGCGCCACCATCGCTGCCGCTGAGCCCACCCCGCTGTCGCTCGACCCCGACGGCACTGTCCTGATCACCGGCGGCACCGGCACGCTGGGCGGACTCGTGGCGCGGCACCTCGTCACCGGCCACGGCGTACGCCACCTCGTCCTCGCCGGCCGGCGCGGGCCCGACGCCGACGGGGCGGGCGACCTGGCCGCCGAGCTGCGCGAGCTCGGCGCGACCGTCGACCTGCCACGCTGCGACGTCGCCGACCGGGACGCCCTGCGGGCCGTCCTCGACGCGATCCCCGCCGAGCATCCGCTGACCGGCGTCCTGCACCTCGCCGGTGTGCTCGACGACGCGACCATCGGTTCCCTCGACCCCGGCCGGGTCGACACCGTGATGCGCCCGAAGGCCGATGCCGCCGCCGCGCTCGACGAGCTGACCCGCGACCACGACCTCGCCGCGTTCGTGCTCTTCTCCTCGGCCGCCGCCGTGTTCGGGTCCGCCGGCCAGGGCAGCTACGCCGCGGCGAACGCCTACCTCGACGCCCTCGCCGCGCGCCGGCGGGCCACCGGCCGGCCCGCGACGTCACTGGCGTGGGGCCTGTGGGCCGACCGCAGCACGATGACCGGGCACCTCGGCGACGCCGACATCGCCCGGCGCACGGCAGCCGGCGCCGCCCCGCTGAGCGCCGCCGACGGCCTGGCCCTGCTCGACGCGGCGCTGACCGGGCCGGAACGGGAGAGGTCGCTGCTGGTACCGATCCGGCTCGACCTGGCCACGGCGCGCCGGAACGCCCGCGACGGGGACGTCCCGCCGATGCTGCGCGACCTGGTCCGCGTCCCCACTCGTCGCGCCGCCGCGGGCACCGCCGACGGCCCGGGGCTGTCCGACCGGCTCGCCCGCCTCGAGCCCGCCGACCGCGAGCGGGAGATGCGGACCCTCGTGCGCGAGCACGTCGCCGCGGTGCTCGGACACACCGGATCGGCCGCCATCGACGACAACCGCGCGTTCCGGGATCTCGGCTTCGACTCTTTGACCGCCCTCGAGCTGCGCAACCATCTCGCGGCCAGCGCCGGCACGCGGCTGCCGGCCACCCTGGTCTTCGACCACCCGACGCCGGCCGCGCTGGCCGCACACCTTGTCACCGTTCTCGTCGGCGACGACGCCGTACGGTCCGGCGCGGACGCGATGCTGACGGCGCCCCCGGGCCCGGCCGACGAGCCGATCGCGATCGTGGCGATGAGCTGCCGGCTTCCCGGCGGGATCGCCTCGCCGGAGGACCTCTGGCGGCTGGTCGCCGAGGGCCGCGACGCCATCGGCGACCTGCCCGACGACCGCGGCTGGCCGATCGAGGACCTCTACGACCCCGACCCCGACCACGCCGGCACGTTCTACGCCCGCGCCGGCTCGTTCGTGCACGACGCCCACCACTTCGACCCCGGCTTCTTCGGGATCAGCCCGCGCGAGGCGCTCGCCATGGACCCGCAGCAGCGGCTGCTGCTCGAGGCCACCTGGGAGGCGTTCGAGCGCGCGGGCATCGACCCGGCCGCGGTGCGCGGGCAGCGGATCGGGGTCTTCGCGGGCGTCATGTATCAGGACTACGGCGCCCGGGTGATGGCGCTGCCCGAGGGGCTGCCCCCGGAGCTGAGCGACGTCGAGGGCTACCTCGGCAACGGCAGCGCCGGCAGTGTCGCCTCCGGCCGCGTGGCCTACACCTTCGGCCTCGAGGGGCCCGCCGTCACCGTCGACACGGCGTGCTCGTCGTCGCTGGTGGCCCTGCACCTGGCGGCGCAGGCGCTGCGCTCCGGGGAGTGCGACATGGCCCTGGCCGGCGGGGTCACCGTCATGGCCACCCCGGGCACCTTCGTCGAGTTCAGCCGGCAGCGGGGGCTGGCCGCCGACGGCAGATGCAAATCGTTCGCCGGCGCCGCCGACGGCACCGGCTGGGGCGAGGGCGTGGGGCTGCTGCTCGTGGAGCGACTCTCCGACGCCCGGGCCCGCGGCCACGAGGTGCTCGCCGTGGTGCGCGGCTCGGCGGTCAACCAGGACGGCGCCTCGAACGGGCTCACCGCCCCGAACGGGCCCGCGCAGCAGCGGGTGATCCGCCAGGCCCTGGCCAGTGCGGGCCTGTCCCCGCGCGACGTCGACGCCGTCGAGGCCCACGGCACGGGCACCACGCTCGGTGACCCCGTCGAGGCTCAGGCGCTGCTCGCCACCTACGGCCAGGACCGGCGCGGACCGGATCCGCTGTGGCTGGGGTCGGTGAAGTCGAACGTCGGCCACACCCAGGCCGCCGCCGGCGTCACCGGCGTCATCAAGATGGTGATGGCCCTGCGCCACGGCCAGCTTCCCCCGACGCTGCACGTGGACGAGCCCACCCCGCACGTCGACTGGAGCGAGGGCGCGGTCGCGCTGCTCACCGAGGCTCGGCCGTGGGTGGAGAACGGGCACCCGCGCCGGGCCGGCGTGTCCTCCTTCGGGATCAGCGGCACCAACGCCCACGCGATCATCGAGCAGGCGCCGGCCGTCGTCGAGCCCCCGCAGGCGCTGCCCGTCCCGGCGAGCCCGGTGCTGCCATGGCTGCTCTCAGCCCGTACGCCGCAGGCGCTGCGAGCCCAAGCGGCGCGGCTGCGTGCGGCCGTCGACGCCCCCGACGCGAGCCCTCGCGACCTCGCCTACTCGCTCGCCACCCACCGGGCCCGCCTGGAGCATCGGGCCGTGGTCGTCGGAGCTGGACTCGACGATCTGCGCGACGGTCTCGACGCGCTCACCGACCAGCGGCCCGACCCCCGGGTCGTCGAAGGCAACGCGGCCGCCGTACGCGACCGGGTGGCGTTCGTCTTCCCCGGTCAGGGTGCGCAGTGGGCAGGGATGGGTGTCGAGCTGCTCGCTACTGAGCCGGTGTTCGCGGAGCGGATGCGGGAGTGTGCGGCTGCGCTGGCTGAGCACGTCGAGTGGTCGTTGTTTGATGTCCTGAGCGATGCGGCGGCGCTCGAACGTGATGATGTGGTGCAGCCCGCCGCGTGGGCGGTCATGGTCTCGCTGGCTGCGTTGTGGCAGTCCCACGGGGTGACGCCGGCCGCGGTGATCGGTCACTCGCAGGGTGAGATCGCCGCCGCGGTGGTTGCTGGTGCGCTCGATCTGGCTGACGGGGCGCGTGTTGTCGCTCTGCGCAGCCGGGCGACCGTGGCGATTGCCGGGCGTGGTAGCATGGTGTCGCTGCCGTTGAGCGTCGAGCAGACCCGCGTACGGCTTGAGCTGGCTGGTGTGGGTGCGTTGTCGGTGGCGGCGTACAACGGGCCCGGAGCGACTGTCGTTGCCGGTGACCTCGACCTGCTCGACACGTTGCTGGCGAGTTGCGCGGCCGACGGCGTACGGGCTAGGCGGGTGCCGATCGGGTATGCCTCGCACACCTCGCACATCGAGGCGCTGCGCGAAGAGGTGCTGGAGGTTCTCGCGCCGATCCGGCCGCGCCGTGGGAACGTTCCGCTGTTTTCCACGGTCACGGGCGAGCTGCTCGACACGTCCACGATGGACGCCGAGTACTGGTACGACAACCTCCGCGAGGCCGTCGCCTTCGACGCCGTCGTACGCACCGTCGCGGCCGACCACCAGGCTTTCATTGAGGTCAGCCCGCACCCGGTGCTGACCGTGCCGATCGCCGCCATCCTCGAGGACGCGCGGGTCGACGCCCCCGCACTCGGCACGCTGCGCCGCGACCAGGGCGACCTCACCCAGGTGGTGACCGCGCTCGCCGAGGCTCACACCCAGGGCGTCGCGGTCGACTGGTCCCCCGTCGTGGCAGGCGGGCGCCGGGTCGCGCTGCCCACCTACGCGTTCCAGCGCGAGCGGTTCTGGCTCGACCTGCCCGGGCCCACACCCGCCAGCGTCACGCGCACTGACGAGGCCGAGGCCGGGTTCTGGGCGGCGGTCGACCGGGCCGCCCTGCCCGACCTCGCCCGCACCCTGCACGTGAACGAGAGCTCGCTGGCCGACGTGCTGCCCGCGCTCGCCGCCTGGCGCAGCGGCCGACGCCTCCGGCGCACCGTCGACGCGTGGCGCTACACCGTGGCCTGGCGCCCGGTCACTGGCCGCGCCGCCGGCTCGCCCACCGGCACGTGGCTGGTGGTCACCACCCCGGACGCCCCGGAGCGGCCCGAGCTGCCCGGCGCCGTCACCGTCGAGGTCGGCCCGGGCGTCACCGGCCGCGATGCGCTCGTCGAGGCCCTCCGCGAGCCCCTGGCCACTCAGCGGTTCGACGGAATCCTCTCGCTGCTGGCGCTCGGCTCGCCCGACCCCGCGGCGAGCACGCTCGAGCTCGTTCGTGCCCTCGCCGAGCTCGGCCGGCCCGCGCCGGTGTGGATGCTCACCCGCGGCGCCGTGGCGACCGGGCCCGGCGACGCCGTCGACCCGGCCCAGGCGCAGGTGTGGGGTCTCGGGCGGGTCGCCGCCCTCGAACACCCCGACGGCTGGGGCGGCCTGGTCGACCTGCCCGCCGGCACCGGCCTCGGCGGCCGGCCCGGCGCCGCCCTGCTGGGCGCGCTCGGCGGCACCGAGGACCAGATCGCGATCCGTGACCGCGGCCTGCGCGCCCGCCGGCTCGTCCACGCCCCGCTGGGCGACGCCGCGCCCGGCCGCACCTGGACGCCGCGCGGCACGGTGCTCGTCACCGGCGGCACCGGCGCACTGGGCGGCCACGTCGCGGAGTGGCTCGCCCACCACGGCGCCGAACACCTCCTGCTGACCAGCCGGCGCGGCCCCGACGCCGAGGGCGCCGACGCCCTGCGCAAGCGCCTGACCGCGCTCGGCGCCCGGGTCACGATCTCCGCCTGCGACGTCACCGACCGCGACGCCGTGGCCGCCCTGCTCGCCGGGATCGGCGAGGACATGCCGCTGAGCGCGGTGGTGCACACCGCGGGCGTGGGGCAGGACCAGCGCATCGAGGACGTCGACCCGGCCGAGCTCGAGCGCGTGCGGGCCGCCAAGGTCCACGGCGCCGAGCACCTCGACGCCCTCGCCGGCGACGCCCTCGACGCGTTCGTGCTGTTCACCTCGAACGCCGGCGTCTGGGGTGGAGGCGGGCAGAGCGCCTACGCCGCGGCCAACGCGCACCTCGACGCGCTGGCCCTGCGCCGGCGGGCCCGAGGCGCCCGCGCCACCGCCGTGGCCTGGGGCGCCTGGGGCGGCGGGGGAATGGTGGCCGGTGGCGCCGAGGAGCAGCTGCGCCGTCGTGGCGTCCTGCCGATGGACCCCGAGCTGGCCATCGGCGCGCTGGTCGCGGCCGTCGAACACGACGAGACCACCGTCGCGGTCGCCGACGTCGACTGGGAACGCTTCGTGCTCGGCTTCGTCTCGGCACGGCCCAGCCCGCTGCTGGCCGAGCTGCCCGAGGCCCGCCGGGCCGTGAAGACGGCAGAAGCCGCTGCGGCACCCTCGGCGGCCGCCGACTCGGAGCTGGCCCGCGACCTGGCCGGCCGCTCGGCCGACGAGCAGACCCATCTGCTCGAGGAGCTCGTACGCGCCACCGCGGCCGCCGTCCTCGGGCACACCGGGATCGAGGCGGTGGCCCGGGAGCGCGCGTTCCGCGACATCGGCTTCGACTCGCTGACCGCCGTGGAGCTGCGCAACCGGCTGCACGCCCGGACGGCGCTCACGCTGCCCGCCACGCTGGTGTTCGACTTCCCGACCCCGGCCGTGCTCGCCGAGCACCTGCGCGGAGAACTGCTCGGGCTCGCCGCCGCGCCGGTCGTGCCGACCCGCGCACCTAGCACCGCCGGGACCGACGACCCGATCGCGGTGGTCGCCATGAGCTGCCGCTTCCCCGGCGGCATCGCCAGCCCCGAGGACCTGTGGCGCCTGGTGACCGGCGACGGCGACGCGATCACCCCGTTCCCCGGCGACCGGGGCTGGGACCTCGAGGCGCTCTACGACGCCGACCCCTCGCAGGCCGGGACGAGCTATGTGCGTGGCGGCGGCTTCCTCGACGCGGCGGCCCACTTCGACGCCGACTTCTTCGGCATCAGCCCCCGCGAGGCCACGGCGACCGACCCCCAGCAGCGGCTGCTGCTCGAGACGG
Organism: Paractinoplanes lichenicola; assembly: GCF_016785085.1. Classification (GTDB taxonomy): domain Bacteria; phylum Actinomycetota; class Actinomycetes; order Mycobacteriales; family Micromonosporaceae; genus Actinoplanes; species Actinoplanes lichenicola. The sequence continues at coordinate 151,446 of NZ_JAENHO010000013.1, read as the reverse complement.
CGTGGGAGGCGCTGGAGCGGGCCGGGATCGACCCGACCTCGCTGCACGGCAGCCGGACCGGCGTGTTCGTCGGCTCCAACAGCCAGGACTACGGCTCGCTGACCTGGGGCATCGACGCCGCCACCGAGGGCTACCTGGTCACCGGCAACGCGGCCGCCGTGATGTCGGGACGGATCTCGTACGTGCTGGGGCTGCAGGGTCCCGCGCTCACCGTCGACACCGCCTGCTCGTCGTCGGCGACGGCGTTGCACCTGGCCTGGTCGGCGCTGCGGGCCGGCGAGTGCTCGCTCGCGCTGGCGGGCGGGGCGACGGTGATGTCCACCCCGGCGACGTTCATCGAGTTCAGCCGTCAGCGAGGCCTGTCGGCCGACGGGCGCTGCAAGGCGTTCTCCGACGACGCCGACGGCTTCGGCCCGGCCGAGGGCGTCGGGATGGTCGTCCTCGAACGCCTCAGCGACGCCCGCCGCGCCGGCCATCCGGTCCTCGCGGTGCTGCGGAGCTCGGCGATGAACCAGGACGGCGCGTCCAACGGGATCACCGCCCCCAACGGGCCTGCGCAGCAGCGGGTGATCCGCCAAGCCCTAGCCGACGCCGATCTCGCGGTGGCCGACGTCGACATGGTCGAGGCCCACGGCACCGGCACGACCCTCGGCGACCCGGTCGAGGCGCAGGCGCTGCTGGCCACGTACGGGCAGGACCGGCCGGAGGGGCAGCCGCTGCTGCTCGGGACGGTCAAGTCCAACATCGGCCACACCCAGGCCGCGGCGGGCGTCGCCGGGGTCATCAAGACCGTCCTCGCGCTCCGGAGCGCCTGGCTGCCCCGCACCCTGCACGTCGGCACCCCGTCCACCCATGTCGACTGGAACGCGGGCGCGGTCGAGCTGCTCACCGAGCCCACGACGTGGCCCGACCGCGGCCGGCCGCGCCGCGCCGCGGTGTCGTCGTTCGGGGTGAGCGGAACCAACGTCCACCTCATCATCGAGCAGGCCCCGGAGCCGGAACCCGAGCAGGCTTCGCAGCGTTCCGTGGCACCGGCCGGCCCCCTGCCGGTCCTGCTCTCGGCCCGGAGCGAGGCCGCGCTGGCCGAGCAGGCGGCTCGCCTGTCCGCGTACCTGTCGGAGCATCCCGAGCGGCCCCTGCTCGACGTCGCCACCACGCTGGCCCGCCACCGGGCGCACCTCGAGCACCGGCTCGGCCTGCTCGCCACCGACCCGGCCGAGCTGACCGCAACCTTGACCGCGTACGCCGAGGGCGCCGTCCCTCCCGCGGTGCTGTACGCGACCGCCCGTGACACCCACCGGGCCGCCTTCGTGTTCCCCGGCCAGGGTGCGCAGTGGGTGGGGATGGGTGCCGAGCTGCTCGCTACTGAGCCGGTGTTCGCGGAGCGGATGCGGGAGTGTGCGGCTGCGCTGGCTGAGCACGTCGAGTGGTCGTTGTTTGATGTCCTGAGCGATGCGGCGGCGCTCGAACGTGATGATGTGGTGCAGCCCGCCGCGTGGGCGGTCATGGTCTCGCTGGCTGCGTTGTGGCAGTCCCACGGGGTGACGCCGGCCGCGGTGATCGGTCACTCGCAGGGTGAGATCGCCGCCGCGGTGGTTGCTGGTGCGCTCGATCTGGCTGACGGGGCGCGTGTTGTCGCTCTGCGCAGCCGGGCGACCGTGGCGATTGCCGGGCGTGGTGGCATGGTGTCGCTGCCGTTGAGCGTCGAGCAGACCCGCGTACGGCTTGAGCTGGCTGGTGTGGGTGCGTTGTCGGTGGCGGCGTACAACGGGCCCGGAGCGACGGTCGTTGCCGGCGACCTCGACCTGCTCGACACGTTGCTGGCGAGCTGCGCGGCCGACGGCGTACGGGCCAGGCGGGTGCCGATCGGTTACGCCTCGCACACCTCGCACATTGAGGCGCTGCGCGAAGAGGTGCTGGCGGTGCTGGCGCCGATCCGGCCGCGCCGTGGTGAGATCCCGCTGTACTCCACGGTCACCGGCGAATTGCTCGACACGTCCAGAATGGACGGCCAGTACTGGTACGACAACCTGCGCGAGACGGTGGCGTTCGAGACGGCCACCGCCGCGGTCCTCGCCGGCGGAACGCGCGTGTTCGTCGAGGTCAGCCCGCACCCGGTGCTGACCGTCGGGGTGACCGAGACCGCCGACGCCACCGGCACGCCGGTCACCGCGCTGGGGACGCTGCGCCGCGACGACGGCGGGACCCGGCGCTTCCGCACCGCGCTGACCGAGGCCCACGTGCACGGCGTGGCGGTCGACCTCACACCCGTGCTGACCGGCGGCCGCCAGGCCGACCTGCCGACCTACGCCTTCCAGCGCCGCCGCTACTGGGCCGAAGGTGCCGTCGCCACCGACGTCACCACCGCGGGCCTGGAGGCCAGCGACCACCCGCTGCTCGCCGCCGCCATGCCCCGCCCCGCGGCCGAGGGCGACGAGCCGGGCGTCGTGTGCACCGGGCTGCTGTCGCTGCGCACTCACCCGTGGCTGGCCGACCACGCCGTCGCGGGCACCACGATCCTGCCCGGGACGGCGCTGCTCGAAATGGCGCGCCACGCGGGCGACCTCGTCGGGGCCGGTCACGTCGCCGAACTGGTCGTCGAGGTGCCCCTGCTGATCCCCGGCACCGGCGCGGTGCAGGTGCAGGTCACCGTCGAGGCACCCGCCGCCGGGCGCCGCGAGGTCGTCGTGCACGCCCGTGAGCAGGGCGCGGGCGACGCGCCGTGGACCCGGCACGCGGCGGGCACGCTGACCCCCGAGCCGGCCGGCCCCGCCGCGTCCGACCTCGTCACCTGGCCACCCGCCGGGGCCGAGCCGGTCGACGTGTCAAGCCTCTACGACACCTTCGCCGCCGCGGGGTTCCGGTACGGACCGGCCTTCCAAGGGCTGCGCCGCGCCTGGACCCGCCCCGGCCGGCCCACCGAGGTGTTCGCCGAAATCGCCCTCCCCGAGCACGCCCGGGCCGATGCCGCCCGCAGCGGTCTGCACCCGGCGCTGCTCGACGCGGTGCTGCACGCCAGCACGCTGTCACCGGACGCCCCCGACGACGGCGCGGCGCGGCTGCCGTTCGCGTGGACGGGCGTCACCCTGTGGGCCACCGGAGCCATCTTCGTCCGGGCCCGCCTCGTCCACACCGGCCCGGAGACGGTGTCGCTCGAACTCGCCGACCCTGACGGCGCCCCGATCGCCGCGATCGAGAGCCTGACGTTCCGGGAAGCAGCGGCCGGGTCGCTCGCCCGCACCGAGTCCGGCGGACCGATGCTGCTGCGCGAGGAATGGGTGGCGCTCCCCGCCGGCCACGCCACCGCTCACGAGCCCACCGGCTGGGCGGTGCTCGGCCACCTCGACCTGCCCGGGGCCAACGCGTACCCCGACGTCGCGACCCTGCTCGCCGACGCGCCGAGCCACCCCGCCCCCGAGGTCGTCGTGGTGGCGGTCGCCGACGAAGTGCCTGCAGCGACCCGGGAGCGTCTCGGGACCACCCTCACCACGCTGCAGGAGCTGCTGCGGGCCGACCTGCCTGCCGAGGCCTCGCTGCTCGTGGTGACGCGCGGCGCCGTCGCGGCCCGATCCGATGAGGCACCCGACCCGGCCACGGCCGCCGTCTGGGGTCTCGTACGGTCGGCCCAGTCGGAGAACCCGGACCGGATCGTCCTGGTGGACCTCGAACCCGGCGCCCCGGACCCCGAAAGCGAACGCCGCGCGCTGGCCACGGCCGCTGCCGCCGGGGAACCGCAGCTCGCGATCCGCGGCGGGGCGATGCTCACGCCGCGGCTCGCGCGGGCGGCGACGGGCGTACCGGGCCCGTGGCGTTACGACTGCCCCGAACGCGGCTCGATCGACGCCGTCACGGCGATCCCCGCGCCCGAGGCTCACGAGCCGCTGGACCCGTACGGGCTGCGCGTCGCGGTGCACGCGGCCGGAATCAACTTCCGCGACGTCCTCATCGCCTTGGGGATGTATCCCGCGGACGGTGTCATGGGCGTCGAGGGCGCGGGCGTCGTCACCGAAGTCGGGTCCGCCGTCGACGACGTCGCGGTGGGCGACCGGGTGTTCGGAATGATCGACCGGGCGTTCGGGACCGTCACGACGGTGCTGCGGAGCCTCGTCGCCCCCGTACCCGAATCCTGGAGCTTCGCCGACGCGGCCTCGGTGCCCGCCGTGTACCTCACCGCATACTTCGCCCTGCGCGACCTGGCCGACCTCCGCGCGGGCGAGCGGGTGTTGATCCACGCCGGCGCCGGAGGCGTAGGCATCGCGGCGATCCAGATCGCCCACCACCTCGGCGCCGAAGTGTTCGCCACCGCGAGCCCCGCGAAGTGGGACACGCTGCGCGCGCTCGGCGTGGCCGACGACCACATCGCCTCGTCGCGCGACCTCACCTTCGAGACGGCCTTCCGCACCGTCACCGGCGGCGCGGGCGTCGACGTGGTGCTCGACTCCCTGACCACCGAGTATGTCGACGCCTCGCTGCGGCTGATGCCCCGCGGCGGCCGCTTCCTGGAGATGGGCAAGGCGGATCTCCGCGAGCCCGGCGCCGTGGCCGTCGCGTACCCGGGCGTCGCGTACCGCTCGTTCGACCTGTTCGACGCGGGCCACGAGCGGATCGGCGCGATGCTGCACGAACTGCTCGAGCTCTTCGCGACCGGCGCGCTCACCCTGCCCCCGCGGCGGAGCTGGAAGCTCGGGGACATCCACGACGCGCTGCGCCACCTGCGCGAGGCCCGCCACGTGGGCAAGGTGGTGCTCACTGTGCCCCAGCCGGTGGACCCCGGCCGTACGGTGCTGGTCACCGGAGCGACGGGAACGCTCGGCGGGCTCGTCGCGCGGCACCTCGTGACCAAGCACGGCGCGCGGCACCTGGTGCTGGCCGGCCGCCGTGGTGCCGACGCGCCGGGCGTCGAAGCCCTGGCCGCCGACCTGCGCGAGCACGGCGCGACAGTCCGGATCGCCGCCTGCGACATCGCCGACCGCGCGTCGCTGGCGAGCCTGCTCGCGACGATCCCCGGCGAACACCCGCTGGGCACCGTCGTCCATGCCGCCGGCGACACCGACGACGGGGTCTTCGACGCGCTCAGCCCGGAGCGGCTCGACCGGGTGCTGCGCCCGAAGGTCGACGCCGTCGCCGCGCTGCGCGACCTCACGGCCGGCCTGGACCTCGACGCGGTGATCCTGTTCTCCTCCAGCGCCGGCCTGCTGGGCGCCGCCGGCCAGGCCAACTACGCCGCGGCGAACGTCGCGGTCGACGCCCTCGCGCGTCGCTGGCGGCAGGCGGGTCACCCGGTGGTCTCACTGTGCTGGGGGCTGTGGGCCCAGCGCAGCGGGCTGACCGGCAAGCTCGACGCGATCGACCTCGAACGCATGGCCCGCGGCGGCGTGGTCGGGTTGACCTCCGAGCAGGGCCTGAGCCTGCTCGACCAGGGGCTCGCGGCCGCGGCCGCGAACGCCGAACCGGCCGTCCTCGCCGCCATGGGCGTGGACCTGTCCGCGCTTCGGGCGATGGCGTCCGCCGGCACGCTGCCCCCGTGGTGGCTCGGGCTCGCAAGGACACCGGTCCGGCGCCGCGCCGCGGTGGAGAAGGCCGCACCGGGCGGTGACGTCGGCGGCTTCGCGGGCTCGCTCGTCGCGCTTGGACCTGCTGAGCGGCGCCGGGCCCTGCAAGACCTGGTCCGTACGCACGTCGCCGCGGTCCTCGGGTATGCCGACGCGGGCGCTGTGGAACCTGCTCGGGCGTTCCGGGACATGGGCGTGGATTCGCTTACCGCGGTCGAGATGCGCAACCGCCTCGCGGCCGTGAGCGGTGTGCGGCTGCCCGCGACGGTCGTGTTCGATCACCCCACCCCTGAAGCGCTCGCGGCGTTTCTGATCGGCGAGATTCCTGGCCTGGATGTCGACGCCCCGGCCACGCCGGTGGTGGCGGCGGTGGCGACGGCCGTGGACGAGCCGTTGGCGATCGTCGGGATGGCGTGCCGCTTCCCGGGTGGGGTGTCTTCGCCGGAGGATCTGTGGCGGCTGGTGGCCGAGGGTGTCGACGCGTTGGGGCCGTTCCCGTCCGATCGTGGCTGGCCTTCCGACGTCGGCGAGTTCGCGCCGGTGGGCGGGTTTGTGGACGCGGCCGGCTTCGACGCGGGGTTGTTCGGGATCTCGCCGCGTGAGGCGCTGGCGATGGATCCGCAGCAGCGGCTGGTGCTGGAGTGCTCGTGGGAGGCCCTCGAACGCGCCGGGGTGGCTCCGGATTCGCTTCGCGGTTCACCGGTCGGTGTGTTCATGGGTGCGGCGCCGTCCGGTTATGCCGGTGACGGTGGTGGCGCGGGCGTTGAAGGCTATTTGCTGACCGGTGGTGCGGGCAGTGTGGTGTCGGGCCGGGTGTCGTACGTGCTGGGTTTGGAAGGCCCGGCACTGACGGTCGACACAGCCTGTTCATCGTCGTTGGTGGCGTTGCATGTCGCCGGGCAGTCGCTGCGCCGGGGTGAGTGTTCGATGGCGTTGGTCGGTGGTGTCACGGTGATGCCTACGCCGGGTACGTTCACCGAGTTCGCCCGGCAGGACGGTCTGGCTGCGGATGGCCGGTGCAAGGCGTTCGCTGATACCGCGGACGGCACGGGCTGGTCGGAGGGCATCGGCGTACTGGTCGTCGAGCGGCTTTCGCAGGCGGTGGCCGAGGGGCATCGGGTATTGGCCGTCGTACGCGGCTCGGCGGTGAATCAGGACGGCGCGTCGAATGGGTTGACGGCTCCGAACGGTCCGTCGCAGCAGCGGGTGATCCGGGCGGCGCTGGCCGATGCCCGGCTCGAGGCCGCCGACGTTGATGCGGTCGAGGCGCACGGCACCGGAACCAGCCTTGGCGACCCGATTGAGGCGGGCGCTTTGCTGGCGACGTACGGGCAGGACCGTGATGAGCCGTTGTATCTGGGTTCGGTGAAGTCGAACATCGGGCACACGCAGTCGGCGGCCGGTGTCGCCGGGGTGATCAAGATGGTCATGGCGATGCAGCAGCAGACGTTGCCGCGCACCTTGCACGTGGACACCCCGTCGACCCACGTGGACTGGTCGGCCGGCGCCGTCGAGCTGCTGACCGAGAACCGCGCCTGGCCGCAGACAAGCAGGCCGCGCCGTGCGGCGGTGTCGTCGTTCGGAATCTCCGGGACCAACGCCCACGTCGTCCTCGAGCAGGCGCCGGAGCCCACGCCGGCCCCGGCTGAGCAGCCCGCTGGAGTGCTGGCGTGGTTGGTGTCGGCCAAGTCGCCGCAGGCGTTGGCGGTGCAGGCGGGCCGACTGGCCGCCGCGGTGCATGAGGCCGATTTGCCGTACGCGGATGTGGCGTGGTCGTTGGCGACGAGTCGGGCGTCTTTGGAGCACCGGGCGGCTGTGGTCGGCGCGGGGCCCGAGGCGTTGATCGCAGGGTTGCAGGCGTTGGTCTCGGGGGTGCCGGCGGACGACGTGGTGACCGGCGCAGCGGTCGATGCCCGGCTGGTTGCGGTGTTCTCAGGGCAGGGTTCGCAGTGGGCGGGGATGGGTCGCGGGTTGTATGCGGCGTTCCCGGCCTTTGCGGCAGCCTTTGATGCGGTGTGTGAGCAGTGGGATCGGCCGCTGTTTGAGGTAGTCGACCCCGACGCGACGGGTTGGGCGCAGCCGGCCTTGTTCGCGTACGAAGTAGCTCTGTTCCGGCTGATCGAGTCGTGGGGCATCCGCCCGGACGTTCTGGTCGGTCACTCGATCGGCGAGCTAGCCGCAGCGCACGTCGCCGGTGTCCTGGACCTGGCAGATGCGGCTCGTTTGGTGGCGGCGCGGGCCTCGTTGATGCAGGCGTTGCCGGCGGGTGGGGCGATGCTCGCGGTCGGCGCGGACGAGGCGACGGTGCTTGAGGCTATCGGCGGGCGCGACGGGGTGTCGGTTGCGGCGGTCAATGCTCCGGACGCTGTCGTGGTTTCGGGTGAGGTCGATGCGCTTGAGGCGGAGCTGGGGCAGCGGTTCCGTATTCGGCGGTTGCGGGTGTCGCACGCCTTCCATTCGCCGCACATGGATCCGATGCTGAACGAGTTCCGGGCCGTGGCCGAGCAGCTGACCTACCACGCGCCGCAGATTCCGATCGTGCCGACCGCGACCGGCGACATCACCACCGCCGAGTATTGGGTCAGCCAGGTCCGGGCGACCGTGCGTTTCGCTGACGCGGTGACCTCTGCGGTAGGTGACCAGGCGAATCCGATGGTGCTGGAGCTGGGTCCGGACGCGGTGCTGGCGCCGATGGTCAGCGCCACGGTGGATGAGGCCTCGGTGCACTCGGCGGGGCGTCGTGAGTGCGATGAGCCGGCCACGCTGCTGACTGCTGTGGCTGGGTTGCACACCGCAGGCGTGACTGTTCACTGGGCCAGCGTGCTGCCCCGCGGCCGTCAGGTCGATCTGCCCACGTACGCGTTCCAGCATGAGCGTTTCTGGCTGGCCTCGGTGGGCGGAGCGGGTGATCCGCGCGAGGTCGGACAGATCGCCGGTGACCACCCGCTGCTGGGCGCCGTGGTGGAGTTGCCGGACGCCGGGGTGGTGCTGACCGGCCGCCTGTCAGTGGTGACGCAACCGTGGCTGGCCGACCACGTGGTCGGCGGGTTGATCGTGGTGCCGGGTACGGCGGTGCTGGAGATGGCGATCCAGGCCGGTGACCGTGTGGGGTGCGGCCGGGTCGACCGTCTGACCCTTGAGTCGCCGCTGGTGGTGCCGCAGCGCGGCGGAGTAGCGGTGCGGCTGCTGGTCGGCGCGGCCGACGATGCCGGTGGCCGTGAGCTGATCCTGCACTCGCGCAGTGCGGACGCGTGGGTGCGGCACGCATCGGGTCGCCTGGTCCCAGCCGGGACGGTGGACACGGTGTCCGAGGATCTCGCGGCGTGGCCGCCGGTGGGCGCGGTGGCGGTGCCGGTGGAGGGCCTCTATCCGCGGTTGGACGCGGCGGGGCTGGAGTACGGCGCGGCATTCCAGGGTCTTCGTGCGGTGTGGCGTACCGAGGGTGAGGTGTTCGCCGACGTCGAGCTGTCCGCCGATGTTCGTGACGAGGTCGGTCGGTTCGGGTTGCATCCGGCGTTGCTGGACGCGGGTCTGCACGCGATGGCGTTCGGTGACGTGGTGTCGGCCCAGGGCGCGTCGTTGCCGTTCGAGTGGACCGACGTAACGCTGCGCGCGACGGGAGCGGACAGGCTGCGGGTCCGGCTTACCAAGGTTGGCGAGGACACCGTACGGGTGGAGGCGTTCGACCACCAAGGCGTCCCGGTATTGACCGCCGGTTCGTTGGTCGTGCGGGCCATGGACGCCGGCGCGATGCAGGCCGCTCAGGCTGCTGGGACGCAGGACAGCCTGTTCGCCGTGTCATGGGTCCCGGTACCCGCCGGCGAGCTCAGTGAGCCCGCCGGGCTGGTGGACGTGGCGAGTGAGGATGACCTCGCGCACGTCGCAACTGGCGCGTCGGGTGTGGTCACGGTGACCGCCGGGTTGCAGCCGGAGTTCGTGCACGCCGAGGCGGCACGGGTGCTGAGCATCGTGCAGGCGTGGCTGGCCGATGAACAGCGCGAGGGCCGATTGGCAGTGCTGACCCAGGGCGCGACCAAGGCCGATCTGGTGGGCGCGGCGGTACGCGGTCTGGTGCGTTCGGCGCAGTCCGAGCACCCGGGCCGTGTGGTGCTGGTCGAGGTCGAACCCGGCGCCGAGCGGGTGGTGGTGGCTGGTGATGAGCCAGAACTGGCCGTCCGTAATGGTGAGGTGCTGGCCCGGCGGCTGGTCCGTGACGGATCCGATGGCGGGTTGGTCGCTCCCGCAGAGTCAGGCTGGCATGTGGAGCCGGGTGGGGACGGCTCGCTGGAGTCGTTGTGGCTGCGCCCGGACCCGGAGGTGGCATCAGCCCCGCTGACCGCTGGTCAAGTTCGCGTCCAGGTGCACGCCGCCGGCGTTAACTTCCGCGACGTGCTGATCTCGCTCGGCTTGTACCCAGGGGCAGCGGCGGTGGGTAGCGAAGCCGCCGGAATCGTCCGTGAGGTCGGGTCGGAGGTGACCGATGTAGTGGTCGGCGACCGGGTCATGGGTTTGGTGGCCGACGGTTTCGGTCCGGTGGTGGTGACCGACGCCCGCCGGGCGGTGGCGATTCCGCAGGGCTGGTCGATGGAACAGGCGGCATCAACGCCGCTGGTGTTCCTGACCGCGCTTTATGGGCTACGGGACTTGGGTGGGCTGAGTGCGGGCCAGCGGGTCCTGGTCCACGCCGGTGCCGGTGGCGTAGGGATGGCTGCCATCCAGATCGCTCGGCATCTCGGCGCGGAAGTGTTCGCCACGGCCAGCCCGGCCAAGTGGGAGGTCCTACGTTCGCTGGGTCTGGACGACGACCACATCGCCTCGTCGCGCGATTTGCAGTTCGCCGAGAAGTTCCCGGCCAGCATGGACGTGGTCCTCAACGCCCTTGCCGGGGAATTCATCGACGCCTCAGCGGGACTGCTGACTAAGGGCGGCCGGTTCCTGGAGATGGGTAAAACCGACCTGCGCGAGGCGGTCGGCGACGGAATCGTCTACCGGCCGTTCGACCTCGGGGAGGTCGAGCCGCCGCGGGTTGCGGAGTTGCTGGCCGAGCTGGTCGGGCTGTTCGCCCAGCAAGTGTTAACCCCTTTGCCCGTACGGGTCTTCGACGTCCGCCGGGCTCGGGAGGCGTTCGGGTTCATCAGCCGTGCCGAACACATCGGCAAGGTCGTCCTGCGGATGCCACGTCGGCTGGACCCGGACGCGACGGTGGTCGTCACCGGGGCCACAGGTGCCCTGGGTCGGCTGGTCGCCGTCGATCTGGTGGAACGGCACGGGGCAGGCCGTCTGCTGCTGCTGTCCCGGCAAGGCGCAGCGACGCCCGGCGCGCAGGAGTTGGAAGCCGAACTGGTCGGCCGTGGAGCCCGAGTGCGGTTCGCCGCCTGTGACGTGTCCGATCGTGACGCGCTGGCAAGGGTGCTGGCCGATACGCCGTTGACCGGCGTGGTGCACGTCGCCGGGGTAATCGAGGACGCCACCATCACCTCGTTGGACCCGGACCGTCTCGACCGAGTCCTGGCCCCCAAGGTCGACGCAGCCTGGCACCTACACGAGCTGACCGCCGACGCCGACCTGGCCATGTTCACCCTGTACTCCAGTGTTGCGGGCACGTTCGGTTCGCCCGGGCAAGGTAACTACGCGGCCGCCAACGCCTACCTGGATGCGTTGGCGCAGTTCCGCCATGACGCGGGCATGGCCGGGCAGTCGATCGCGTGGGGTTTGTGGGATACCGACAGCGCCATGACCGCCGGCCTCAGTACGGCTGATCGGGCTCGTGGCCGGGGTGTCGGGATGCGCGCCTTGCAGCCTGACGAGGGTATGGCCCTGTTCGACGCGGCTGTCGCCCGTGACCGTGCCACGTTGGTCGCCGCGCCCCTGAACCTCGCCGGCGGGGGTGCTGCCGTGCCTGCCTTGCTGCGCGGGCTGGTGCAGGGCCCGGCCCGCCGATCGGTCGCTGCGGCCGGCGGTGAGGGTGGTGGTTTGGCCGGGGTGCTGCTCGCGATGCCTGCGGGTCAGCGTCGTGAGTACGTGATGCGGCTGCTGGCCGAGCAGGTTGCCGCTGTTCTGGGCCATGACCGGCCGGAACGCATCGACACCCGGCAGGCGTTCCGCGACATGGGCTTCGACTCGCTGACCGCGGTGGAGCTGCGCAACCGGTTGACCGCGCTGAGCGGCCAACGTTTCTCGGTCACGCTCGTGTTCGACTATCCCAGCGTCGAATATCTGAGCACCGAGTTGCTGACCCGGCTGATCGGTACCGACGACGAGGCATCGGTCGTTCCCGCCGTCCCGGTCGTGGCGGCGGCCGCGGATGAGCCGCTGGCGATCGTCGGGATGGCCTGCCGCTTCCCCGGCGGGGTCTCCTCTCCGGAGGACTTGTGGCGGTTGGTGGCCGAGGGCGTCGACGCTTTGGGCCCGTTCCCCACTGATCGTGGCTGGCCTACCGACGTCGAGGGTTTCGCGCCGGTGGGCGGTTTCGTGGACGCGGCCGGCTTCGATGCGGGCCTGTTCGGGATCTCGCCGCGTGAGGCGCTGGCAATGGATCCGCAGCAGCGGCTGGTCCTCGAGTGTTCCTGGGAAGCCCTCGAACACGCCGGGGTGGCCCCGGACTCGTTGCGGGGTTCACCGGTGGGTGTGTTCATGGGCGGAGCGTCGTCGGGTTATGCCGGTGACGGTGGTGCCGGTGTTGAGGGTTACCTGCTGACCGGTGGCGCGGGCAGCGTCGTGTCCGGTCGGGTCTCGTACGTGCTGGGCTTGGAAGGCCCCGCGTTGACGGTCGATACCGCCTGCTCTTCGTCGTTGGTGGCATTGCATGTGGCGGGCCAGTCGCTACGGGCCGGTGAGTGCTCGATGGCGTTGGTCGGCGGTGTCACGGTGATGCCGACGCCGGGTACGTTCACCGAGTTCGCCCGGCAGGACGGCCTGGCTGCGGATGGCCGGTGCAAGGCGTTCGCTGATACCGCGGATGGCACGGGCTGGTCGGAGGGCATCGGCGTACTGGTCGTCGAGCGCCTTTCGCAAGCGGTGGCCGAGGGGCATCGGGTATTGGCCGTCGTACGCGGTTCCGCGGTGAATCAGGACGGCGCGTCCAACGGTTTGACCGCCCCGAACGGCCCGTCACAGCAGCGGGTGATCCGGGCGGCGCTGGCTGACGCTCGGCTCGAGGCTGTCGACGTTGATGCGGTCGAAGCCCACGGCACCGGGACCGCGCTCGGCGACCCGATCGAGGCTGAGGCGCTGCTCGCCACCTACGGTCGGCGTCCCGCCGACCGGCCGTTGTATTTGGGTTCGGTGAAGTCGAACATCGGGCACACGCAGTCGGCGGCCGGTGTCGCCGGGGTGATCAAGATGGTCATGGCGATGCAGCAGCAGACGTTGCCGCGCACCTTGCACGTCGACACCCCCAGTACGCATGTGGATTGGTCGGCGGGTGCGGTGGAGCTGCTGACCGAGAACCGCGCCTGGCCGCAGACAAGCAGGCCGCGCCGGGCGGCGGTGTCGTCGTTCGGAATCTCCGGGACCAACGCCCACGTCGTCCTCGAGCAGGCGCCGGAGCCCACGCCGGTGCCGGCTGAGCAGCCCGCTGGGGTGCTGACGTGGCTGTTGTCGGCTAAGTCGCCGCAGGCGTTGGCGGTGCAGGCGGGCCGGCTCGCCGCGGCCGTGCGTGAAGCTGATTTGCCGTACGCGGATGTGGCTTGGTCGTTGGCGACGGGTCGGGCGTCGTTGGAGCATCGAGCGGCGGTAGTTGGCGCGGACCCCGAAATGTTGATCGCAGGGTTGCAAGCGTTGGCCTCGGGGACGCCGGCGCAGAACGTGGTGACTGGCGCAGCGGCCGACGCCCGGCTGGTCGCGGTGTTCTCAGGTCAGGGGTCGCAGTGGGCGGGGATGGGTCGTGGTTTGTATGCGGCGTTCCCGGCCTTTGCGGCGGCCTTTGATGCGGTGTGTGAGCAGTGGGATCGGCCGCTGCCCGATGTGGTGGCCGACTCCGACGCGACGGGTTGGGCGCAGCCGGCGTTGTTCGCGTACGAGGTGGCGCTGTTCCGGCTGATCGAGTCGTGGGGCGTCCGCCCGGACGTGCTGGTGGGTCATTCGATCGGCGAGCTGGCCGCGGCGCATGTGGCCGGGGTGCTGGATCTGGCGGACGCGGCGCGGTTGGTGGCGGCGCGGGCGTCGTTGATGCAGGCGTTGCCGGCGGGTGGGGCGATGCTCGCGGTCGGCGCGGCCGAGGCGACGGTGCTTGAGGCTCTTGGCGGGCTTAACGGGGTGTCGGTCGCGGCGGTCAATGCCCCGGACGCCGTCGTGGTCTCCGGTGACGTTGAGACTGTCGACGTGTTGGAGGCTGAGCTGGGGCAGCGGTTCCGGACTCGGCGGTTGCGGGTGTCGCACGCGTTCCATTCGCCGCACATGGATCCGATGCTGGACGAGTTCCGCCGGGTTGCCGAGCAGCTGACCTACTACGCGCCGCAGATTCCGATCGTGTCTACTGCGACCGGCGATATCGCCACTCCCGAGTATTGGGTTGGCCAGATGCGGGCGACGGTGCGTTTCGCTGACGCGATGACGACCGCGGTCGGTGGCCAGACCAGCCCGGTGGTGCTGGAGCTGGGTCCGGATGTGGTGCTGGCGCCGATGGTGTCGCAGACCGTGGAGCAGGCGAGCGTGCACGCGGCGGCCCGCCGTGAACGCGACGAGCCCACGACACTGCTGACCGCTGTGGCCGGACTGCACACCGCTGGGGTGACCGTCGACTGGACCAGTGTGCTGCCCCAAGGCAGGCAGGTCGATCTGCCCACGTACGCGTTCGAGCACGAGCGCTACTGGCTGGCGTCGGCGGTCGGGGCGGGAGATCCGCGGGAGCTGGGGCTGGTCGCCGGTGAGCATCCGTTGCTGGGTGCGGTGGTGGAGTTGCCGGACGCCGGGGTGGTGCTGACCGGCCGGTTGTCGGTGGCGGCTCAACCGTGGCTGGGCGATCACGTGGTCGGCGGGTTGATCGTGCTGCCGGGTACGGCGGTGCTGGAGATGGCGATCCAGGCCGGTGACCGGGTGGGATGCGGCCGGGTCGAGCGCCTGACGCTGGAGGCGCCGTTGGTCGTGCCGCAGCGCGGTGGGGTAGCGGTGCGGCTGCTGGTCGGCGCGGCCGACGATGCCGGTGGCCGTGAGCTGGTTCTGCACTCGCGCAGCGAGGACATGTGGGTGCGGCACGCTTCAGGTCGCCTGGTCGCCGCGGGCGCGGCCGGTCGAGCGTCTGAGGGTCTCGCAGTGTGGCCGCCTGTCGGTGCCGTTGCGGTGCCGGTGGAGGGCCTTTACCCGCGGTTGAGCGCGGCGGGGCTGGAGTACGGCGCGGCGTTCCGGGGTCTTCGTGCGGTGTGGCGTGGTGAGGGTGAGGTGTTCGCCGAGGTCGAGCTGCCCGTCGATGTTCGTGACGAGGTCGATCGGTTCGGGTTGCATCCGGCGCTGCTGGACGCGGGGTTGCACGCGATGGCGTTCGGTGACGTGGTGTCGGCCCAGGGCGCGTCGTTGCCGTTCGAGTGGGCTGATGTGTCTTTGCAAGCGACGGGGGCTGACCGGCTACGGGTCCGGCTCACGCTCGCGGGTGCCGACACGGTGCGGGTGGAGGCGTTCGACCAGCAGGGTGCCCTGGTGCTGACCGCGGGTTCGCTCGTCGTGCGGGCCATGGACGCCGACGCGATGCAGGCTGCTCAGGCTCCGGAGGCGCAGGACAGCCTGTTTGCCGTGTCGTGGGTTCCGGCACCTGTCGGCGAGCTCAGTGAGATCGGCGAACTGTTGGGTGTGGCGAATGTGGATGACCTCGCCCACGTCGCAGCCGGGGCGTCGGGTGTGGTGGCGGTGACCGGCGGGTTGCAGCCGGAGTTGGTGCACGCCGAGGTAGCGCGGGTGCTGGGCATCGTGCAGGCGTGGCTGGCCGATGAGCAGCGCGAGGGCCGGCTGGTGGTGCTGACCCGAGGCATGACCGAGGCCGGTGCGGTTGATCTGGTGGGTGCGGCGGTGCGCGGTTTGGTGCGTTCGGCGCAGTCGGAGCACCCGGGTCGAGTGTTGCTGCTGAACGTAGAGTTGAGCCCCGGTGAGGCTGCTCGGCTGAGCGCTGGTCAGGCCACTGGTTTGAACGCCGGCCCGGATGCTGGGCGGTCACAACCGATCAACGCCCCGGACCACCCCTCGCCTTTCCGGGGTGATGGTCCGAGTGCCGACCCGGGCGTCGGTCTGAGTGCTGGTTTGGGCGAGCGGGTGCGGGCGGCGTTGGCGATGGCCGGCGATGAGCCAGAGCTGACGGTCCGCGATGGTGAGGTGCTGGCCCGGCGGCTGGTCCGTGACGGGTCCGGCGGCGGGCTGGTGATTCCCACAGAGCCGGGCTGGCATGTGGAGCCTGGCCATGACGGCTCGTTGGAATCGTTGTGGCTGCGCCCCGATGCCGAGGTGGTGTCAGCCCCGCTGGCCGCAGGTCAGGTCCGCGTCCAGGTGCACGCGGCCGGGGTGAACTTCCGCGATGTGCTGATCGCGCTTGGCTTGTACCCGGGTGCGGCCGCGGTCGGAAGCGAGGCCGCCGGGGTCGTTGTCGAGGTCGGCCCGGGGGTGACCGGTCTGGCCATCGGCGACCGCGTAATGGGTTTGGTAACCGACGGCTTCGGCCCAGTCGTCGTGACCGACGCCGCCCAGGTGGTGGCGATTCCGCAAGAGTGGTCGATGGAACAGGCAGCGGCCACCCCGCTGGTGTTCCTGACCGCGCTGTACGGACTGCGCGATCTAGGCGGGCTGAGTGCAGGTCAGCGGGTCCTGATTCACGCCGGCGCCGGTGGCGTAGGAATGTCAGCCATCCAAATCGCCCAGCATCTCGGCGCGGAAGTGTTCGCCACGGCGAGCCCGGCCAAGTGGGATGTGCTGCGGTCGCTGGGTCTGGACGACGACCACATCGCCTCGTCCCGGGACCTGCAGTTCGCCGAGAAGTTCCCGGCCGGGATGGACGTGGTCCTCAACGCCTTGGCCGGTGAGTTCATCGACGCCTCGGCGGGGCTGCTGGCTAAGGGTGGCCGTTTCCTGGAGATGGGCAAGACCGACCTGCGCGAGTCGGTCGGTGAAGGGATCGTCTACCGGCCGTTCGACCTGGCTGAGGTCACGCCAACGCGAATCGCTGAGCTGCTGGCCGAATTGGTCGGGCTGTTCGCCCAGCAATCGCTGACGCCGTTGCCGGTACGGGTGTTCGACGTGCGCCGGGCGCGGGAGGCGTTCGGGTTCATCAGCCGTGCCGAACACATCGGCAAGGTGGTCCTGCAAATGCCGCGTCGGCTGGATCCCGACGCGACGGTGGTCGTCACCGGAGCCACGGGCGCGTTGGGTCGTCTGGTCGCCGTTGATCTGGTTGAACGTCACGGGGCAGGCCGTCTGCTGCTGCTGTCCCGGCAAGGGGCGGCAGCGCCGGGCGCGCAGGAGTTGGAAGCGGAACTGGTCGGCCGCGGGGCGCGGGTACGGTTCGCCGCGTGTGACGTGTCCGATCGGGACGCGTTGACGCGGGTGCTGGCCCGGGTGGAGACCCCGTTGACCGGCGTGGTGCACGTCGCCGGCGTAATCGATGACGCCACCATCACCACGCTGGACCGCGACCGCCTTGATCGAGTGCTGGCCCCCAAGGTCGACGCAGCCTGGCATCTTCACGAGCTGACCGCCGACGCCGACCTGGCCATGTTCACCCTGTACTCCAGTGTTGCGGGCACGTTCGGCTCACCAGGACAAGGCAACTACGCAGCCGCCAACGCCTACCTCGACGCACTGGCTCAATACCGTCACGACGCCGGCTTGGCCGGGCAGTCGATCGCCTGGGGCATGTGGGACACCGACAGCGCCATGACCGCTGGCTTGAGCACCGCTGACCGGGCTCGGAGCCAAGGGGCCGGGATGCGCGCCTTGCAGCCTGACGAGGGTATGGCCCTGTTCGACGCGGCTGTCGCCCGTGACCGGGCCACCCTGATCGCCGCGCCCCTGAACCTCACCAGCGGCGATGCTGTGCCCGTCCTGCTGCGTGGGCTGGTGCAGGGCCCGGCCCGGCGCACAGTCACGGCGGGCGGCGGTGATGCCGGCGGCTTCTTAGGCTCGCTCATGGCGCTCGGACCCACCGAGCGGCGCCGGGCGTTGCTCGACCTAGTCCGTACGCACGTAGCCGCAGTCCTCGGGTATGCCGACGCGGGCGCCGTGGAGCCTGCCCGGGCGTTCCGTGACATGGGCGTGGATTCCCTCACCGCGGTCGAGATGCGCAACCGCCTCGCGGCTGTGAGTGGTGTGCGGCTGGGCGCGACGGTCGTATTCGACCACCCCACCCCGGAAGCGCTCGCAGCCTTCCTGATCAGCGAGATCCCCGGCCTGGACGTCGATGTCGACGCACCGGCCATCCCGGCCCTGCCAGTGGGCGCAGGTGTGGATGAGCCGCTAGCGATTGTGGGCATGGCGTGTCGGTTCCCCGGCGGGGTGTCTTCGCCGGAGGACTTGTGGCGCCTGGTGGCCGAAGGTGTCGACGCGCTGGGCCCGTTCCCGTCAGATCGTGGCTGGCCCGACCTTGACGGGTTCGCAGCAGTGGGCGGTTTCGTGGATGCGGCCGGCTTCGACGCCGGGCTGTTCGGGATCTCACCGCGTGAGGCGCTGGCGATGGACCCGCAACAGCGGCTGGTCCTGGAGTGCTCGTGGGAGGCCCTCGAACGCGCCGGTATCGCCCCGGACTCGTTGCGAGGCTCACCGGTCGGCGTGTTCATGGGCGCGGCCCCGTCCGGTTATGCCGGCGACGGCGGTGCCGGGGTCGAGGGTTACCTGCTGACCGGTGGCGCCGGCAGCGTCGTCTCGGGCCGGGTGTCGTACGTGCTCGGGTTGGAAGGTCCGGCCCTCACCGTCGACACAGCCTGTTCATCGTCGCTGGTGGCCCTGCACGTAGCGGGCCAGTCGCTGCGCCGGGGTGAGTGCTCGATGGCGCTGGTCGGCGGTGTCACGGTGATGCCGACGCCGGGTACGTTCACCGAGTTCGCCCGTCAGGACGGCCTGGCTGCGGACGGCCGCTGCAAGGCGTTCGCTGACACCGCGGACGGCACAGGCTGGTCGGAGGGCATCGGCGTACTCGTCGTCGAGCGCCTCTCGCAAGCCGTGGCGGCGGGGCACCAGGTACTGGCGGTCGTACGCGGTAGCGCGGTGAATCAGGACGGCGCGTCGAACGGGTTGACGGCGCCGAATGGTCCGTCGCAGCAGCGGGTGATCCGGGCGGCGCTGGCCGACGCCCGGCTCGAGGCCGCCGACGTTGATGCGGTCGAGGCGCACGGCACCGGAACCAGTCTCGGCGACCCGATCGAGGCCGGCGCACTGCTGGCAACCTACGGGCAGGACCGTGGCGAGCCGTTGTATCTAGGCTCGGTGAAGTCGAACATCGGCCACACCCAGTCGGCGGCCGGCGTCGCCGGGGTGATCAAGATGGTCATGGCGATGCAGCACGAGATGCTGCCGCGCACCTTGCACGTGGACACCCCGTCGACCCACGTGGACTGGTCGGCGGGTGCCATTGAGCTCCTGTCCGACGCGGTTCCCTGGCCGAGCAACGGACACCCGCGCCGGGCCGGTGTCTCGTCGTTCGGGATCTCCGGCACCAACGCCCACGTGGTTCTCGAGCAAGCACCCGCACCCATCGAGACGCAGAGTCCCGACACCGCCGACGGCGACGCGGGTGTGGTGGCTTTGGTGTTGTCGGGTCAGGACGATGCGGCGTTGCGGGCCCAGGCGTCGGTGTTACGGGACCGGGTGGCCGGGCAGCCGGCGCTGCGCGATGTGGCGTGGTCGTTGGTCGCCACACGCAGCATGTTGACGCGCCGGGCGGTGGTACTCGCGCATGACACCGACGAGGCCGTCGCGGGGCTGGAGGCACTCGCGCATGGCGAGACGGTGAGCCCGCTCGTAGTAGGCGCTGGACGCGCGCGGCCGGGGTCGCTGCCGGTAGTGGTGTTCTCGGGTCAGGGTTCGCAGTGGGCGGGGATGGGTCGCGGGTTGTACGCGGCGTTCCCAGCTTTTGCGGCGGCCTTTGATGCGGTGTGTGAGCAGTGGGATCGGCCGCTGCCTGAGGTGGTGGCCGACCCCGACGCGACGGGGTGGGCGCAGCCGGCCTTGTTCGCGTACGAGGTGGCGCTGTTCCGGCTGATCGAGTCGTGGGGCATCCGCCCGAACGTCCTAGTCGGTCATTCGATCGGCGAGCTGGCCGCAGCACATGTGGCCGGTGTCCTGGATCTGCCTGACGCGGCAAGGCTGGTGGCAGCGCGGGCGTCGTTGATGCAGGCACTGCCGACGGGTGGGGCGATGCTCGCCGTCGGCGCGGACGAGGCCACGGTCCTCGAGGCGATCGGCGAGCGCGACGGGGTGTCGGTCGCGGCGGTCAACGCCCCGCAGGCCGTTGTGGTCTCCGGCGACATCGAAGCCGTTGACGCCCTTGAGGTCGAGCTGGGCAAGCGGTTCCGGACTCGGCGGTTGCGGGTGTCGCATGCCTTCCACTCGCCGTTGATGGATCCGATGCTCGACGAGTTCCGCCGGGTTGCCGAGCAGATGACGTACCACGCACCTTCGATTCCGATCGTGCCTGCTGCGACCGGCGATATCGCCACCCCCGACTATTGGGTCGGTCAGGTGCGGGCGACGGTGCGTTTCGCCGACGCGATGGCGACCGCGGCTGGTGGCCAGGCGAACCCGGTGGTGCTGGAGCTGGGCCCGGACGCGGTGCTGGCCCCGATGGTCAGCGCCGCGATAAACGACGCCACGGTTCACACGGCCGGGCGTCGTGAGCGTGACGAGCCGACCACGCTGCTGACTGCCGTCGCCGGACTCCACACCGCAGGCGTGACCGTCGACTGGACCAGCGTGCTGCCCCGAGGCAGGCAGGTCGATCTGCCCACGTACGCGTTCCAGCACGAGCGGTTCTGGGTCACGACGCGGGCGGCGAGTGCGGACCTGGGCGCTGCCGGTTTGAGTGATACCGGACATCCGTTGGTGTCGGCGTTGGTGGAGCTGCCCGACGCCGGGGTGGTGTTGACCGGCCGGCTGTCGGCGGCGACGCACCCGTGGCTCGCCGATCACGTGGTCGGCGAATCGATCGTGGTCCCGGGTACGGCGGTGCTGGAGATGGCGATCCAGGCCGGTGACCGAGTGGGGTGCGGCCGGGTCGAGCGCTTGACGTTGGAGGCGCCTCTGGTGGTGCCGCCGCGTGGGGTGGCGGTGCGGCTATCGGTCGGCGCTGCCGACGAGGCCGGGGGCCGTGAGCTGGTGGTGCACTCGCGCACCGAGGACGCGGGTCCGGCCGGGGCGTGGGTGCGTCACGCGTCAGGACGTCTGGCCCCGGTCGTGGCGGCAAGCACGGTGTCCGAGGGACTTGCGGTGTGGCCGCCTGTCGATGCTGTCGCGGTGCCGGTGGAAGGTCTTTATCCGCAGTTGGACGCGGCGGGGCTGCACTACGGGCCGGCGTTCCAGGGCCTCCGTACGGTGTGGCAGGCCGAGGATGAGATTTTCGCCGAGGTGGAGCTCCCGCAGGATGCTCGTGACGAAGTCGATCGGTTCGGGTTGCATCCGGCGTTGCTGGACGCGGGTCTGCACGCGATCGCGCTTGGTGACGTGGTGTCGGCCCAGGGTGCGTCGTTGCCGTTCGAGTGGGCTGACGTGACGCTGCGGGCGACCGGGGCAACAGTCCTGCGGGTTCGGCTCATCAAGAACGGCCAGGACACCGTACGGGTGGAGGCGTTCGACCAGCAGGGTGCGCTGGTGCTGACCGCGGGTTCGCTGGTGGTGCGGGCAGCGGCGGTTGATGCGGTGGGTCGGGGGCAGATCGAGCAGCAGGCGTTGTTCGCGACGTCGTGGGTTCCGGTACCCGCCGACGAGCTCAGTGAGCCCGGCAGGCTGGTGGACGTGGCGAGTGAGGATGACCTCGCGCACGTCGCGGCTGGGGCGTCGGGTGTGGTGGCAGTGACCGCCGGGTTGCTGCCGGAGCTGGTGCACGCCGAGGTTGCGCGGGTGCTGGGCATCGTGCAGGCGTGGCTGGCTGATGAGCAGCGCGAGGGTCGGCTGGTGGTGCTGACTCGCGGCGCGGCCGAGGTCGATCTGGTGGGTGCGGCGGTACGTGGTCTGGTGCGTTCGGCGCAGTCCGAGCACCCGGGTCGTGTGGTGCTGGTCGAGGTCGAGCCCGGCGCCGAGCGGGCGGTGGTAGTGGCTCGTGATGAGCCAGAACTGGCCGTCCGTAATGGTGAGGTGCTGGCCCGGCGGCTGGTCCGTGAAGGCTCTGACGGCGCGTTGGTGATTCCGGAGGCGCTGGGTTGGCATGTGGAACCTGGCGACAACGGCTCGCTGGATTCATTGTGGCTGCGCCCCGACCCCGAGGTGGTGTCGGCGCCGCTGGCCGCAGGTCAGGTCCGAATCCAGGTGCACGCGGCCGGGGTGAACTTCCGTGACGTGCTGATCGCGCTCGGCTTGTACCCAGGCGTGGCAGCGGTCGGTAGCGAGGCCGCCGGGGTCATTGTCGAGGTCGGGCCTGGGGTGATCGGTCTGGCCATCGGCGACCGCGTGATGGGTTTGGTGACCGACGGGTTCGGTCCGGTGGTGGTGACCGACGCCGCCCGGATGGTGGTAATCCCGCACCTGTGGTCGATGGAACAGGCAGCGGCCACTCCGCTGGTGTTCCTGACCGCGCTGTACGGGCTACGCGATCTCGGCGGGCTGAATGCCGGTCAGCGAGTCTTGATCCACGCGGGTGCCGGTGGTGTGGGTATGGCAGCGATCCAGATCGCCCGGCATCTCGGGGCGGAGGTGTTCGCGACGGCCAGTCCGGCCAAGTGGGATGTGCTGCGGTCGCTGGGTCTGGACGACGACCACATCGCGTCGTCACGGGACTTGCAGTTTGCCGAGAAGTTCCCGGCCGGCATGGATGTGGTCCTCAACGCGTTGGCCGGGGATTTCATCGACGCATCGGCGGGGCTGCTGACCGAGGGCGGCCGGTTCCTGGAGATGGGCAAGACCGACCTGCGTGAGTCGGTCGGTGAAGGGATCGTCTACCGGCCGTTCGATCTGGCTGAGGTGACGCCGGCACGGATCAAGGAGTTGCTGGTCGAGCTGGTGGGGTTGTTCACCCAGCAGGCGCTGACTCCGTTGCCGGTACGGGTGTTCGACGTTCGCCGGGCGCGGGAGGCGTTCGGGTTCATCAGCCGTGCGGAACACATCGGCAAGGTGGTCCTAAAGATGCCGCGCCGATTGGACCCGGACGCGACGGTGGTGGTCACCGGGGCCACGGGCGCGTTGGGTCGTCTGGTCGCGATTGATCTGGTGGAACGTCATGGGGCGGGCCGTCTGCTACTGCTGTCCCGGCAGGGTGCGGCGGCGCCCAGCGCGACGGCGTTGGAAGCGGAACTGGTGGGCCGCGGAGCGCGGGTGCGGTTCGCCGCCTGCGACGTGTCTGATCGTGACGCGCTGGCACGGGTGCTGGCCGATACGCCGTTGACCGCCGTGGTGCACGTCGCCGGCGTAATCGAGGACGCCACCATCACCTCCCTCGACCAGGACCGCCTCGACAGAGTGCTGGCCCCCAAGGTTGACGCAGCCTGGCATCTGCACGAGCTGACCACCGGCATGGACCTGGCCATGTTCACCCTCTACTCCAGCATCGCGGGCACATTTGGTTCGCCCGGGCAAGGCAACTACGCCGCGGCCAACGCCTACCTCGACGCACTGGCCCAGTACCGCCACGACGCCGGCTTGGCCGGGCAGTCGATCGCCTGGGGCATGTGGGATACCGACAGCACCATGACCGCCGGCCTGAGCACAGCCGACCGCGCCCGCAGCCGTGGGGCAGGAATGCGCGCCCTGCAACCCGAAGAGGGCATGGCCCTGTTCGACGCGGCAACTGCTCGCGACCGGGCCACCCTGATCGCGGCACCCCTGAACCTCACCGGTGACATCACCGTGCCCGAACTGCTGCGTGACCTGGTGCAGGGACCGGCCCGGCGGGCAGTCACGGCGGGCGGAGACGGATTCCAGGAGCGGCTCTCGGCGACGCTGCCCCAGCGCCGGGTCGCGCTCCTGACCGAGCTCGTCATGACCCACGCGGCCGCGGTGCTCGGCCACACGGGCGGCGACACGGTCCACCCCGACCTCTCGTTCAACGAGCTCGGGTTCGACTCGCTGACGGCGGTCGAGTTGCGCAACCGGCTCGCCGGGGCCACTGGCGCGAGCCTGCCGGCCAGCGCGGTGTTCGACCATCCGACCCCGGGCGTGCTGGCGCGGCACCTGCTGGTCGTGCTGGCGCCGCCGAGCCCCGCCGCGGGGGAGCCCGACGAACTGACGGCCGAGCTCGACCGCATCGAGGCCGCCGCCGACGCGCTGCCCGACGAAGCCACCCGCGAGCGGGTCACGGCCCGCCTGACGGCGCTGCTGACGCGATGGAACGGGGCGAGCACGACAGCGACGACTGCCGCGCCGCCGCCCAGCGACATCTCGTTCGAGACGGCCACCCCCGACGAGGTCTTCGACTTCATCGACAACGAGCTCGGGCTGTCCTGAGCGTGCGAACCCGACACGGAGTGAGAACGCCATGACCGACCAGGACAGGCTCTTCGACTACCTGAAGCGTGTCACCGCCGACCTCCAGAGCACCCGTCGGCGGCTGGCCGAGCTCGAGGCGGCCGTCCCGGAACCGATCGCGGTGGTCGGCATGGCGTGCCGGTTCCCGGGCGGCATCGACTCGCCGGAGTCCCTGTGGCAGCTGGTCGCCGACGAACGTGACGCGATCGGGCCGACACCGGTCGACCGCGGCTGGCCCGCCGGCTACCAGGAGACCGGTGCCGTCGGCGGGTTCCTCGACGACGCCGCCGGGTTCGACGCGGGGTTCTTCGGGATCTCCCCCCGCGAGGCCCTCGCGATGGACCCCCAGCAGCGCCTGCTGCTCGAGGTCGTCTGGGAGGCCGCCGAGCACGCCGGGATCGACCCGGCAGGTCTGCGAGGCAGCTCGACCGGGGTCTTCGTGGGTGGCACGTCGTCGTCGTACGCGGTGGGGCTCGGCGAACTGCCCGACGACGTCGAGGGTTATGTCATCACCGGCGTCTCCACCAGCGTGCTGTCGGGCCGGGTCGCCTACCAGTTGGGTCTCGAGGGTCCGGCGCTGACCGTCGACACGGCCTGCTCGTCGTCGCTGGTCGCGCTGCACCTCGCCGTACAGTCCCTGCGCAACGGGGAGTGCTCGCTCGCCATCACCGGCGGCTCGGCGGTCATGGTGACGCCCGGAATGCTGTCCGAATTCGAGCGGCTCGGTGGTGCGGCGGGTGACGGCCGGTGCAAGTCGTTCGCCGATGGCGCCGACGGAACCGCGTGGGGCGAGGGCGTCGGGGTCCTCGTCGTGGAGCGGCTGGCCGATGCGCAGCGCCTCGGTCATGAGGTGCTGGCCGTCGTACGGGGTTCGGCAGTGAACCAGGACGGCGCGTCGAACGGGTTGACCGCGCCGAACGGCCCGTCGCAGCAGCGGGTGATCCGGGCGGCGCTGGCCGACGCGCACGTGGAGGCGGCCGAGGTCGACGTGGTCGAGGCGCACGGCACGGGCACGACTTTGGGCGACCCGATCGAGGCACAGGCGCTGCTGGCGACGTACGGGCAGGACCGCTCCGAGCCATTGTGGCTGGGGTCGGTAAAGTCGAACATCGGCCACACCCAGGCCGCGGCGGGCGTCGCCGGCGTCATCAAGATGATCATGGCGATGCGCCACACCACGGTGCCGGCCAGCCTGCACATCGACGAGCCAAGCACCCGCGTCGACTGGTCAAGCGGGAAAGTAACCCTCGCCCGCCACCCAGCACCGTGGCCGACAACCGGACACCCCCGCCGCGCCGCCGTCTCGTCGTTCGGCATCTCCGGCACCAACGCCCACGTCGTCCTGGAACAGCCAACCACCCCGACCCACAGCACCAGCACCAGCACCGACCCCACCAACCGCACCTCCGTCGCCAACGGCATTAACAGCCCCCAAAGCACCTCCGTTCGCAGTGGTGCGGGAGCGGTGGACGGCTCCATTAACGGCACGGATGCCACCAACGGCACTAAGGGCACATCAGTTCGCGGCGGTGCAGGAGTGGCGGGCGGCCCCGCTGACCGCGTCGAGGCCGCCAACAGCACCTCCGCTCCGGGCGGTGTAGGCGTGGTGGACGGCCCCGCTAACCGCGCCGACGCTACCAACAGCACCTCCGTGCGCGGCGGTGTAGGAGTGGTGGACGACGCCACTCTCCGCAGCGGCTCCACTAGCGGCGCCGATCCCACGGGCGAGAGCTCTGATGCCGGGGTGGTTGCCCTGGTCTTGTCGGGGCAGGACGAGGCGGGGTTGCGGGCGCAGGCGGCGGCGTTGCGGGAGCGGGTCGCCGGGGAGACGGCGCTGACACTGCGCGTCTTGTCAGGGCAGGACGAGGCGGAGTCGCGCGGGCAGGCGGCGGCGCTGCGGGAGCAGGGGGCCAGGCAGCCGGCGCCTGCATTGCGTGATGTGGCGTGGTCGTTGGTGACGACTCGCAGTATGTTGGCGCGTCGGGCGGTGGTGCTCGCGCACGACGTGGATGAGGCTGTCGCGGGGCTGGAGGCGCTCGCGGGCGGTGAAACGGTAAGCCCGCTGGGCCCTCTGGTGGTAGGTGCTGGGCGGGCGCGGCCGGGGTCGTTGCCGGTGGTGGTGTTCTCGGGTCAGGGTTCGCAGTGGGCGGGGATGGGTCGCGGGTTGTATGCGGCGTTCCCGGCCTTTGCGGCGGCCTTTGACGCGGTGTGCGAGCAGCTGGATCGGTGGCTGGATAGGCCGCTGCGTGAGGTGATCTTCGACGCCGACGCCGACGCCGACGCCGACGCCGACGCCGACGCTGACGTGAATGCGACGGGGTGGGCGCAGCCCGGGCTGTTCGCGTACGAGGTGGCGTTGTTCCGGCTGATCGAGTCGTGGGGGATCACTCCGGACGTGCTGGTCGGGCATTCGATCGGTGAGCTGGCCGCAGCGCACGTGGCCGGTGTCCTGGACCTGCCGGACGCGGCGAGGCTGGTAGCAGCACGCGCGACGCTGATGCGGGCTTTGCCGGCAGGCGGTGCCATGCTCGCCGTCGGCGCCGACGAGACGACGGTGCTCGAGGCTATCGGCGGACGCGACGGTGTGTCGGTTGCGGCGGTGAATGCTCCGGATTCGGTGGTGGTTTCCGGGGATGTCGCGGTGATCGAGGAGTTGGAGCGGGAATGGGGGCAGCGGTTCCGGACTCGGCGGTTGCGGGTTTCGCACGCATTCCACTCGCCGCGTATGGATCCGATGCTCGACGAGTTCCGCCGGGTTGCCGAGCAGCTGACCTACCGCACGCCGCAGATTCCGATCGTGTCCACTGCGACCGGCGATATCACCAATCCCGGATACTGGGTGGATCAGGTTCGCGCTACCGTTCGATTCGCTGACGCGGTGGCTGCTGCTGTGTCGCACGGCTCAGCGGTGTTGGAGCTGGGCCCGGACGCAGTGCTGGCGCCGATGGTGTCGCAGACCGTGGAGCAGGCGAGCGTCTACGCGGCGGGGCGTCGTAATGGTGACGAGGCCGCGGTGCTGCTGGCGGCGGTCGCGGGGCTGCACGTCCACGGGGTGGCGGTGGACTGGGCCAGTGTGGTGCCGCGAAGCCGGCGGGTGGCTCTGCCCACGTACGCGTTCCAGCATGAGCGTTTCTGGTTGACCTCGGTCGGCGGGTGGGGCGACCCGCGGGAGCTGGGGTTGGTCGCCGGTGAGCATCCGTTGCTGGGTGCTGTCGTGTCGTTGGCGGCCGAGGGCGGTGAGGTGCTCACGTCGCGCCTGTCGGTGGCGGCTCAACCGTGGCTGGCCGATCACGTGGTCGGCGGATCGGTCGTGGTGCCGGGTACGGCGGTGCTGGAGATGGCGATACAGGCCGGTGACCGTGTGGGGTGCGGCCGGGTCGAGCGCTTGACGTTGGAGGCGCCGCTGGTGGTGCCGCAGCGTGGTGGTGTGGCGTTGCAGTTGCTGGTCGGTGCCGCTGACGACGCGGGCGGCCGGGAGCTGGTTCTGCACTCCCGTGGCGATGACGCGGGCCCGGACGGTTTGTGGCTGCGTCACGCGTCAGGACGTCTGGCCCCGGCCGTGGCGGCGGATGCGGTGTCCGAAGGTCTTAAGGTGTGGCCACCCACCGATGCCGAGGTGGTGCCGGTAGAGGGTCTGTACCCGCGGTTGGGCGCTGCGGGATTGCACTACGGGCCGGCGTTCCAGGGCCTCCGTGCGGTGTGGCGCGCCGAGGGCGAGGTGTTCGCCGAGGTGGAGCTCCCGCAGGATGCTCGTGACGAGGTCGGCCGGTTCGGGTTACATCCGGCGTTGCTGGACGCGGGTCTGCACGCGATCGCCTTTGGCGACGTGGTGTCGACCGCGGGTGCGTCGTTGCCGTTCGAGTGGGCTGACGTAACGCTGCGGGCGACCGGGGCAACGGCTCTGCGGGTCCGGCTCATCAAGAACGGCCAGGACACCGTACGGGTGGAGGCGTTCGACCAGCAGGGTGCGCTGGTGCTGACCGCAGGTTCGCTGGTGGTGCGGGCAGCGGCGGTTGACGCGGTGGGTCGAGGGCAGATCGAGCAGCAGGCGTTGTTCGCGACGTCGTGGGTGCCGTTGCCTGTTGCCGCCGACCCGGTCGAGGTCGGCGAGTGGGTCGTGCTTGCCGACGGGCAGGAGCCGGTGATCGAGGTGCCGGCCTCGGCTGCGGTCGTGGTGGTTCCGGTGGCTGTCGGGTCGCGGCCGGAGTTGGTGCACGCCGAGGTGGCGCGGGTGCTCGGCATCGTGCAGGCGTGGCTGGCCGATGAGCAGCGTGAGGGCCGGTTGGTGGTGCTGACCCGAGGCGCTGCCGAGGTTGATCTGGTGGGTGCGGCGGTACGCGGCCTGGTGCGTTCGGCGCAGTCGGAGCACCCGGGCCGTGTGGTGCTGCTGAACGTCGAGCCCGGCACCGAGCTTATGGGCGAACGGGTGCGGGCGGCGTTGGCGGTGGCCGGTGATGAGCCGGAGCTGGCCGTCCGGGGTGATGGTGAGGTGCTGGTCCGGCGGCTGGTCCGTGAAGGCTCTGACAGCGCGTTGGTAGTCCCGGGCGAGCCGGGCTGGCATGTGGAACCAGGCGACAACGGCTCGCTGGAATCGTTGTGGCTGCGCCCCGACCCAGAGGTGGCATCAGCCCCGCTGACCGCAGGTCAGGTCCGCATCCAGGTGCACGCCGCCGGGGTGAACTTCCGCGACGTGCTGATCGCGCTCGGCTTGTACCCAGGAGTCGCGGCAGTCGGTAGCGAAGCCGCCGGCGTCATTGCCGAGGTCGGACCCGAGGTGACCGGTCTGGCCGTCGGCGACCGCGTAATGGGTTTGGTAACCGACGGCTTCGGCCCAGTCGTCGTGACCGACGCCCATCGGGTAGTGGTCGTTCCACAGGCCTGGTCGACGGAACAAGCAGCGGCCACCCCGCTGGTGTTCCTAACCGCCTTGTACGGGCTACGCGATCTAGGCGCGCTGAGCGCAGGTCAGCGGGTCCTGATCCACGCTGGCGCCGGTGGCGTGGGAATGGCAGCCATCCAGATCGCCCGGCATCTCGGCGCGGAAGTATTCGCCACGGCCAGCCCCGCCAAATGGGACGTCCTACGTTCACTGGGCCTGGACGACGACCACATCGCCTCGTCACGCGACCTGCAGTTCGCCGAGCAATTCCCGGCCGGCATGGACGTGGTCCTCAACGCCCTGGCCGGGGACTTCATCGACGCATCGGCGGGGCTGCTCGGCCCAGGTGGTCGGTTCCTGGAGATGGGCAAGACCGACCTACGCGAATCGGTCGGCGACGGAATCGTCTACCGGCCATTCGACCTGGCTGAAGTGACGCCGGCACGGATCAAGGAGCTGCTGGCCGAGCTGGTGGGGTTGTTCACCCAGCAAGCGCTGACCCCGCTGCCCGTACGGGTGTTCGACGTTCGCCGGGCCCGGGAGGCGTTCGGGTTCATCAGCCGCGCAGAACACATCGGCAAGGTCGTCCTGAAGATGCCGCGCCGCCTCGACCCCGACGCGACGGTAGTAATCACCGGGGCTACAGGCGCCCTGGGCCGTCTCGTCGCCGTCGATCTGGTGGAACGTCACGGGGCAGGCCGACTGCTGCTGATCTCACGGCAAGGGGCGGCAGCGCCCGGCGCGCAGGAGCTCGAAGCCGAACTGATCGGCCGCGGAGCCCGAGTACGGTTCGCCGCCTGCGACGTATCCGATCGGGACGCGCTGGCACGAGCGCTGGCCGACACGCCGTTGACCGGCGTAGTGCACGTCGCCGGCGTAATCGATGACGCCACCATCACCACGCTGGACCGCGACCGCCTCGACCGAGTCCTGGCCCCCAAGGTCGACGCAGCCTGGCACCTGCACGAACTGACCGCCGACGCCGACCTGGCCATGTTCACCCTTTACTCCAGCATCGCGGGCACATTCGGCTCACCCGGGCAAGGCAACTACGCCGCGGCCAACGCCTACCTCGACGCACTGGCCCAACACCGCCACAACGCAGGCCTCGCCGGGCAGTCGATCGCCTGGGGCATGTGGGACACCGACAGCACCATGACCGCCGGCCTGAGCACAGCCGACCGCGCCCGCAGCCGTGGGGCAGGAATGCGCCCCCTGCAACCCGAAGAGGGCATGGCCCTGTTCGCCGCGGCAACCGCTCGCGACCGGGCCACCCTGATCGCCGCACCCCTGAACCTCACCAGCGGCGATACTGTGCCCGTACTGCTCCGTGACCTGGTCCAGGGCTCGGCCCGGCGGGCAGTGGCGGCGTCCGGTGACGCGGCCAAGCTCGTCTCGCTTGGACCCGCCGAGCGGCGCCGGGCAATGCTCGACCTGGTCCGTACGCACGTAGCCGCCGTCCTGGGACATCCCAACGTCACCGCCGTGGAACCCGCCCGGGCGTTCCGTGACATGGGCGTGGATTCCCTCACCGCGGTCGAGATGCGCAACCGCCTCGCGGCCGCGAGCGGTGTGCGGCTGGGCGCAACGGTCGTGTTCGACCACCCCACGCCCGAGGCGCTCGCAGCGTTCTTGATCAGCGAAATCCCCGGCCTGGACATCGACGCCCCCGCCACCCCCCTAGTGGCGGCACCGACGACCGTGGACGAGCCGCTAGCGATCGTTGGCATGGCGTGCCGGTTCCCCGGCGGCGTGTCCTCCCCGGAAGACCTGTGGCGGCTCGTGGCCGAAGGCGTCGACGCGCTGGGCCCGTTCCCCACTGACCGCGGCTGGCCCGCCGACGTCGGCGAGTTCGCGCCGGTGGGCGGTTTCGTGGACGCAGCCGGTTTCGACGCCGGGTTGTTCGGGATCTCCCCGCGTGAGGCGCTGGCGATGGACCCGCAACAGCGCCTGGTCCTGGAGTGCTCGTGGGAAGCCCTCGAACGCGCCGGTATCGCCCCGGATTCGTTGCGAGGCTCACCGGTGGGCGTGTTCATGGGCGGGGCGTCGTCGGGTTATGCCGGTGACGGCGGCGGTGCCGGGGTCGAGGGCTACCTTCTCACCGGCGGCGCCGGCAGCGTCGTCTCGGGCCGGGTCTCGTACGTCCTGGGGTTGGAAGGCCCGGCGCTCACGGTCGACACCGCCTGCTCATCGTCGCTGGTAGCCCTCCACGTCGCCGGGCAGTCGCTACACGCCGGCGAGTGCTCGATGGCGTTGGTCGGCGGGGTAACCGTGATGCCCACCCCGGGCACGTTCACCGAGTTCGCCCGTCAGGACGGGCTGGCTGCGGATGGCCGCTGCAAAGCGTTCGCGGACACCGCGGACGGCACCGGTTGGTCGGAAGGCATCGGCGTACTGGTCGTTGAGCGCCTCTCGCAGGCCGTGGCGGCAGGGCACCGCGTGCTGGCCGTCGTACGCGGCAGCGCGGTGAACCAGGACGGCGCGTCGAACGGGCTGACCGCGCCGAACGGTCCGTCGCAGCAGCGGGTGATCCGGGCGGCGCTGGCCGACGCCCGGCTCGAGACCGCCGACATCGATGCGGTCGAGGCGCACGGCACCGGAACCAGCCTCGGCGACCCGATCGAGGCCGGCGCACTGCTGGCAACCTACGGACAGGACCGTGACGAGCCGCTGTATCTAGGCTCGGTGAAGTCGAACATCGGCCACACCCAGTCGGCAGCCGGCGTCGCCGGGGTCATCAAAATGGTCATGGCGATGCAGCACGAGATGCTGCCCCGCACCCTGCACATCGACACCCCCAGCACCCACGTGGACTGGTCGGCCGGTGCGGTGGAGCTGCTGACCGAGAACACGGCCTGGCCGCAGACAAACAGGCCCCGCCGTGCGGCAGTGTCATCGTTCGGGATCTCCGGCACTAACGCCCACGTCGTACTCGAGCAGGCACCCGCACCCATCGAGACGCCGATCCCCGAAAGCGACGATGCCGGTGTGGTGGCCCTCGTCCTGTCAGGGCAGAACGAGACAGGGCTGCGGTCGCAGGCGGCGGCACTGCGCGAGCGGATGGCCGCGCAGCCGGCACTGCGCGATGTGGCGTGGTCGCTGGTGACCACACGCAGCACGTTGACGCGCCGAGCCGTGGTACTCGCACGTGACACGGACGAGGCTGTGGCGGGCCTGACCGCGCTGGCCGAGGACAGCCCGGCCGAATCGGTGGTACGTCATCTTGGCCGGTCGGCGGCGCAGCCGGTGCTGGTGTTCCCGGGTCAGGGTTCGCAGTGGGTGGGGATGGCCACCGACCTGCTCGCCAACTCCGCGGTCTTCGCGGAGCGCATGCGCGAGTGCGCAGCAGCGCTGGCCGAGTTCGTGGACTGGGACCTGTTCACGGCCCTGTCGGACGAGACGGCACTGCAGCGAGTCGATGTGGTCCAGCCGGCGTTGTGGGCGGTCAACGTGTCGCTGGCAGAGCTGTGGCGGGCCCATGGTGTGCAGCCGGCGGCGGTGGTGGGTCATTCGCAGGGCGAGATCGCGGCGGCGACGGTGGCCGGGGTGTTGTCGCTGGCCGATGGGGCGCGGGTGGTGGCGTTGCGGTCGCGGGCGATCACCGTGATCACCGGCCGCGGTGGGATGGTGTCGGTCGCTTTGCCGGAGGCCGAGGTACAGGCGCGGTTGACGCCGGGGTTGTCGGTGGCGGCGGTGAACGCTCCGGCGGCCACGGTGGTCTCCGGTGATGATGCCGAACTCGATGCGTTGCTGGCCGTCTATGAGGCCGAGGGTGTGCGGGTGCGGCGGATCCCGGTGGACTATGCCTCGCACTCCCACCATGTCGAGGAATTGAAAGAGGAGATTGCCGGGCTGCTGGCGCCGGTGGCACCGCGTCCGGCCACGATCCCGATGTTCTCCACGGTGACGGGTCGCTGGGTTGACGGTGCGGAACTCGACGCCGAGTACTGGTACACCAATCTGCGTGAGCCGGTGCGATTCGCGCAGGTCCCCGCGGTGTTGTCGCAGCAGGGCTATCAGGCTTTCATCGAGGTCAGCGCGCATCCGGTATTGACCTACTGGATGGAACAGGCCGCTCCCGACGCGGTAGTCCTGCCCACCTTGAAACGCGGCGAGGGCGACCTGACCAGGTTCACCACCGCTCTGGCCGAAGCCTGGACCGTGGGCCTCGATGTCGACTGGACCAGCGTGCTGCCCCAAGGCCGCCAGGTCGACCTGCCCACGTACGCCTTCCAGCACGAACGCTACTGGCTGACCCCCGCCGGCGGAACGGGAGATCTGCGCGAGGTCGGGCAGGTCGCCGGTGACCATCCGCTGCTGGGCGCGGTCGTGTCGCTGGCGGCCCAGGGCGGTGAGGTGCTCACGTCGCGCCTCTCGGTGGCGGCTCAACCATGGCTCGCCGACCACGTAGCGGGCGGGCTGATCGTGGTGCCCGGCACGGCGGTGCTGGAGATGGCGATCCGGGCCGGCGACCGTGTGGGCTGCGGCCGGGTCGAACGCCTGACGCTGGACGTCCCGTTGGTGGTGCCGCCGCTGGGTGGGTTGGTGGTGCAACTGCTGGTCGGTGCCGCCGACGAGGCCGGCGGCCGCGAGCTGGTTCTGCACTCGCGCAGCGAGGACGCGGGCCCCGACGGGGTGTGGACACGCCACGCGGTGGGAAGCCTCGCCGCGGACACGGATGCCCCGGCCGTACCGGGTCTGGTTGCATGGCCGCCGCCCGAAGCCAAACCGGTGCCCGTCGAGGAGCTCTACGCGGATCTGGCCGCGGCCGGACTTGAGTACGGAGCGGCGTTCGAGAGCCTGCGGGCCGTGTGGCGAGGCGACGGTGAGGTGTTCGCCGAGGTCGCGCTGCCACAGGAGGGCCGCGCCGACGTCGAGGAGTTCGGGCTGCATCCCGCGCTGCTCGAGGCGGCTCTGCACACGACCGCCTTCGCCGACGTGGTGTCCGCGTCGGGTCCGGCGCTGCGGTTCGAGTGGGCCGATGTGTCGCTGCGGGCGACGGGGGCGGTGGCTCTGCGGGTCCGGCTCACCGAGAAAGACCAGGACACCGTACGGGTGGAGGCGTTCGACCACGAGGGCGCCCCGGTGTTCACCGCCGGCTCGCTGACGGCGCGGGCCGCGGCGGCTGATGCGGTCGCCGCGATGGGTCGGGGGCAGATCGAGCAGCAGGCGTTGTTCGCGACGTCGTGGGTGCCGTTGCCTGTTGCCGCCGACCCGGTCGAGGTCGGCGAGTGGGTCGTGCTTGCCGACGGGCAGGAGCCGCTGATCGAGGTGCCGGCCTCGGCCGCGGTCGTGGTGGTTCCGGTGGCTGTCGGTTCGCGGCCGGAGCTGGTGCACGCCGAGGTGGCGCGGGTGCTCGGCATCGTGCAGGCGTGGCTGGCCGATGAGCAGCGTGAGGGCCGGTTGGTGGTGCTGACCCGAGGCGCTGCCGAGGCCGATCTGGTGGGTGCGGCGGTACGCGGCCTGGTGCGTTCGGCGCAGTCCGAGCACCCGGATCGCATGGTGCTGGTCGACGTCGAGCCGGGCGCCGAGCTGAGCGAGCGGCTGCGCATGGCGGTGGCCGGTGACGAGCCCGAACTCGCGGTGCGTGGTGACGGGGAAGTGTTTGTTCGGCGCCTAGTCCGTGACGAGCCCGACGATGCGTCGGAGACGGCGCGGCGACTGGATCCGGACGCGACGGTGGTGATCACCGGCGCCACGGGCGCGTTGGGCCGCCTGGTGGCGATCGATCTGGTGGAACGGCACGGGGCCGGCCGGTTGCTGCTGCTGTCCCGGCAGGGGGCCGCGGCGCCGGGCGCGCAGGAGCTGGAAGCCGAGTTGGTCGGCCGTGGGGCGCGGGTGCGGTTCGCCGCGTGTGACGTGTCCGACCGGGACGCGCTGGCGCGGGTGCTGGCCCAGGTCGACACCCCGTTGACCGCGGTGGTGCATGTCGCCGGCGTGGTGGAGGACGCCACCATCGCCTCGTTGGACCCGGACCGCCTGGATCGGGTGCTGGCCCCCAAGGTGGATGCGGCGTGGCATCTGCATGAGCTGACCGCCGGCATGGATCTGGCCATGTTCACCCTGTACTCCAGCGTCGCCGGGACGTTCGGCTCGCCCGGGCAGGGCAACTACGCCGCGGCCAACGCGTATCTCGACGCGCTGGCGCAGTACCGCCACGATGCGGGCCTGGCCGGGCAGTCGATCGCGTGGGGTTTGTGGGACACCGACAGCGGCATGACCGCCGGTCTGAGCACCGCCGACCGGGCCCGGGGCCGGGGCGTCGGGATGCGCGCCCTGCAACCCGAAGAGGGCATGGCCCTGTTCGCCGCGGCGACCGCTCGCGACCGGGCCACCCTGATCGCCGCACCCCTGAACCTCACCAGCGGCGGTGCTGTGCCCGCCCTGCTGCGTGGGCTCGTGCAGGGCCCGGCCCGGCGGACGGTCCGGGCCGGTGGTGGTTTGGCCGACGTGTTGCTGGCGATGCCTGCGGGGCAGCGTCGTGAGTATGTGCTGCGCCTGATCAGTCAGCAGGTGGCCGCTGTTCTGGGCCACGACCGCCCGGAACGCATCGACACCCGGCAGGCGTTCCGGGACATGGGGTTCGACTCGCTGACCGCGGTGGAGCTGCGGAACCGGTTGACCGCGCTGAGCGGACTGCGTTTCCCGGTGACGTTGGCGTTCGACTACCCCAGCGTCGAACATCTGAGCACCGAGCTGCTGACCCGCCTGGTCGGTGGCGACGACGAGGCATCGGCCGTTCCCGCCGTCCCGCCGGTGATGGCGGCCGCGGATGAGCCGTTGGCGGTTGTGGGTATGGCCTGCCGGTTCCCCGGTGGAGTGTCTTCGCCGGAGGACTTGTGGCGGCTGGTAGCCGAGGGTGTCGACGCGCTAGGCCCGTTCCCGTCCGATCGTGGCTGGCCCGCCGACCTCGACGGGTTCGCGGCGGTGGGCGGTTTTGTGGACGCGGCCGGCTTCGATGCGGAGTTGTTCGGGATCTCGCCGCGTGAGGCGCTGGCGATGGATCCGCAGCAGCGGCTGGTGCTGGAGTGCTCGTGGGAGGCCCTCGAACGCGCCGGTATCGCCCCGGATTCGTTGCGCGGTGCACCGGTCGGTGTGTTCATGGGCGGAGCGCCGTCGGGCTATGCCGGCGACGGTGGTGCCGGGGTCGAGGGATACCTGCTGACCGGTGGCGCCGGCAGCGTCGTCTCGGGCCGGGTGTCGTACGTGCTGGGGTTGGAAGGTCCAGCGCTGACGGTCGACACCGCCTGCTCATCGTCGCTGGTGGCCCTGCACGTGGCGGGGCAGTCGCTGCGGGGCGGCGAGTGCTCGATGGCGATCGTCGGCGGGGTGACCGTCATGGCGACCCCGGGCACGTTCAACGAGTTCGCGCGGCAAGGTGGCCTTGCTGCTGATGGCCGCTGCAAGGCATTCGCCGACGCCGCGGACGGTACGGGCTGGTCGGAAGGCGTCGGCGTACTCGTGGTCCAGCGGCTCTCGGAAGCGGTCGCGGCGGGGCGCAAGGTGCTGGCCGTCGTACGCGGTAGTGCCGTGAATCAGGACGGCGCGTCCAACGGATTGGCCGCCCCGAATGGTCCCTCGCAGCAGCGGGTGATCCGGGCCGCGCTGGCCGGCGCGCGGGTGAGCGCCGCCGAGGTCGACGCGGTCGAGGGGCACGGCACCGGAACCAGCCTCGGTGACCCGATCGAGGCGGGCGCGCTGCTGGCGACGTACGGGCAGGACCGTAACGAGCCGTTGTATCTGGGGTCGGTGAAGTCGAACATCGGCCACACCCAGGCCGCGGCGGGTATGGCGGGCGTCATCAAGATGGTGATGGCGATGCGGCACGGCACGCTACCGCGCACCCTGCACGTGGACACCCCCAGCACTCACGTGGATTGGTCAGCGGGTGCGGTGCAGTTGCTGACCGAGAACCGCGCCTGGCCGCGGACAAGCAGGCCGCGGCGGGCGGCGGTGTCGTCGTTCGGGATCTCCGGCACCAACGCCCACGTCGTACTGGAACAAGCGCCCGCACCCGTTGAAGTGCCGGTCGGGAAGCCCGCCCGGGACGCGGGGACGCTGGCGTGGTTGTTGTCGGCGCGGACGCCGGAGGCGCTCGCGGCGCAGGCGTCCGATCTGGTGGCTCATCTGGGTGCCGGTGAGACGGCCGACCCGATCGATGTGGGTTGGTCGTTGGCGACCACCCGAGCGGCGCTGAAGCAGCGGGCAGCCGTGATCGGCGCCGACTCTGAGGCTTTGATGGCGGGGTTGCGAGCGCTGGCGGCCGGCTCGCCGGCGGACAACGTGGTGACGGGATCGGGCCGGCCAGGCTCACGGCCGGTGGTGGTGTTCTCGGGTCAGGGTTCGCAGTGGGCCGGGATGGGTCGCGAGTTGTACGCGGCGTTCCCGACCTTTGCGGCCGCCTTTGACGCGGTGTGTGAGCAATGGGATCGGCCGCTGCCCGACGAGGTGGTCGACCCTGACGCGACGGGATGGGCGCAGCCGGCCTTGTTCGCGTACGAGGTGGCCCTGTTCCGGCTGATCGAGTCGTGGGGCATCCGCCCAGGCATCCTGGTCGGTCATTCGATCGGTGAGCTGGCCGCGGCGCACGCGGCCGGCGTCCTGGATCTGCCTGACGCGGCACGGCTCGTGGCGGCGCGCGCCACGTTGATGCAGGCGTTGCCGGCGGGTGGGGCGATGCTCGCGGTCGGCGCGGCCGAGGCGACGGTGCTCGAGGCTATCGGCGGGCGCAGCGGGGTGTCGGTCGCGGCGGTTAACGCCCCGGACGCCGTCGTGGTCTCCGGCGACGTTGAGACCGTCGACGTGTTGGAGGCTGAGCTGGGGCAGCGGTTCCGGACTCGACGGTTGCGGGTGTCGCATGCGTTCCACTCGCCGCACATGGACCCGATGCTCGACGAGTTCCGGCAGGTCGCTGAGCAGCTGACCTACCACGCGCCGCAGATTCCGGTCGTGCCCACTGCGACCGGCGATATCAGCACCCCCGACTATTGGGTTGGCCAGGTGCGGGCGACGGTGCGTTTCGCTGACGCGATCGCGAACGCGGTCGGTGACCAGACCAGCCCGGTGGTGCTGGAGCTGGGTCCCGACGCGGTGCTGGCGCCGATGGTGTCGCAGACCGTGGAGCAGGCAAGCGTGCACGCGGCGGGGCGTCGTGATGGTGACGAAGCCGCGGTGCTGCTGGCGGCGGTTGCGGGGTTGCATGTCCACGGGGTTGGGGTGGACTGGGCCAGTGTGGTGCCGCGGGGCCGAGAGGTCGAACTGCCCACGTACGCGTTCCAGCGCGAGCGTTTCTGGTTGGCCCCGGCGAGCGGGGCGGGGGATCCACGGCAGCTGGGCCTGGTCGCCGGTGAGCATCCCCTGCTGGGTGCGGTGGTGGAGTTGCCGGACAGCGCGGTGGTGTTGACCGGCCGGTTGTCGGTGGCGACGCATCCGTGGCTGGGCGATCACGTGGTCGGCGGCCTGGTCGTGGTGCCCGGTACGGCGGTGCTGGAGATGGCGATCCAGGCCGGTGATCGTGTGGGGTGCGCTCGGGTGGAACGCCTGACGTTGGAGGTGCCGTTGGTGGTGCCGCCGCGCGGGGTGGCGGTGCAGCTGCTGGTCGGCGCGGCCGACGAGACCGGTGGCCAGGAGCTGGTGATCCATTCCCGGAGCGAGGACGTGTGGGTGCGGCACGCATCGGGTCGCCTGCTCCCAGCCGGGTCGGTGGATACGGTGCCGGAGGATCTCGCGGTGTGGCCGCCGGTGGGCGCTGTGGCGGTGCCGGTGGAGGATCTGTACCCGCGGTTGGACGCGGCGGGGCTGCAGTACGGGCCGGTGTTCCAGGGTCTCCGTGCGGCGTGGCGTACCGAGGGCGAGGTGTTCGCCGAGGTCGAACTCCCGCAGGACGTTCGCGACGAGGTCGATCGGTTCGGGTTGCATCCGGCGTTGCTGGACGCGGGGCTGCACGCGATCGCGTTCGGTGACGTGGTGTCGGCCCAGGGTGCGTCGTTGCCGTTCGAGTGGACCGATGTGTCGTTGCACGCGACCGGGGCAGCGGTCCTCCGGCTCCGGCTCACCAAGGGCGACCAGGACACCGTACGGGTGGAGGCGTTCGACCAGCAGGGTTCCCTGGTGCTGACCGCGGGCTCGCTGGTCGTACGGGCCATGGACGCCGACGCGATGCAGGCCGCTCAGATTGCGGGGACGCAGGACAGCCTGTTCGCCGTGTCGTGGGTCCCGGTACCCGCCGGCGAGCTCAGTGATCCCGGCAGGTTGGTGGACG
Organism: Paractinoplanes lichenicola; assembly: GCF_016785085.1. Classification (GTDB taxonomy): domain Bacteria; phylum Actinomycetota; class Actinomycetes; order Mycobacteriales; family Micromonosporaceae; genus Actinoplanes; species Actinoplanes lichenicola. The sequence continues at coordinate 112,175 of NZ_JAENHO010000013.1, read as the reverse complement.
TGGCGAGTGTGGATGACGTCGCGGCCGGGGCGTCGGGAGTCGTCACGGTGACCGCCGGGTTGCTGCCGGAGCTGGTGCACGACGAGGTTGCGCGGGTGCTGGGCATCGTGCAGGCGTGGCTGGCCGATGAGCAGCGCGACGGTCGGTTGGTAGTGCTGACTCAAGGCGCGAACGAGGCCGATCTGGTGGGCGCGGCGGTACGCGGTCTGGTGCGTTCGGCGCAGTCCGAGCACCCGGGTCGTGTGGTGCTGGTCGAGGTCGAGCCCGGCGCCGAGCGGGCGGTGGTAGTGGCTCGTGATGAGCCAGAACTGGCCGTCCGTAATGGTGAGGTGCTGGCCCGGCGGCTGGTCCGTGAAGGCTCTGACGGCGCGTTGGTGATTCCGGAGGCGCTGGGTTGGCATGTGGAACCTGGCGACAACGGCTCGCTGGATTCATTGTGGCTGCGCCCCGACCCCGAGGTGGTGTCAGTCCCGCTGGCGGCCGGTCAGGTCCGCGTCCAGGTGCACGCGGCCGGCGTGAACTTCCGCGATGTGCTGATCGCGCTCGGCTTGTACCCAGGCGTGGCAGCGGTCGGTAGCGAAGCCGCCGGGGTCATTGCCGAGGTCGGACCTGAGGTGACCGGTCTGGCCGTCGGCGACCGGGTGATGGGTCTGACCGTCGATGGTTTCGGCCCGGTCGTGGTGACCGACGCCGCCCGGGTAGCGGTCGTTCCGCAGGGCTGGTCGATGGAGCAAGCAGCGGCCACCCCGCTGGTGTTCCTGACCGCGCTGTACGGGCTCCGCGATCTGGGCGGGCTCGGCACCGGTCAGCGAGTCCTGGTCCACGCCGGCGCGGGTGGCGTGGGAATGGCCGCCATCCAGATCGCCCAGCATCTCGGGGCGGAAGTGTTCGCCACGGCGAGCCCGGCCAAGTGGGAGGTCCTACGGTCGCTGGGCCTGGACGACGACCACATCGCCTCCTCGCGCGATTTGCAGTTCGCCGAGAAGTTCCCGGCCGGGATGGACGTGGTCCTCAACGCCTTGGCCGGTGAGTTCATCGACGCGTCGGCGGGGCTGCTGACCGAGGGTGGCCGGTTCCTGGAGATGGGCAAGACCGACCTGCGCGAGTCAGTCGGCGACGGGATCGTCTACCGGCCGTTCGACCTCGGAGAAGCGCCGCCGGAGCGGATCGCTGAGTTGCTGGCCGAATTGGTCGGGTTGTTCGCCCAGCATGCTCTGACCCCGTTGCCCGTACGGGTCTTCGACGTGCGCCGGGCGCGGGAGGCGTTCGGGTTCATCAGCCGCGCCGAACACATCGGCAAGGTCGTCCTGAAGATGCCGCGCCGCCTCGACCCCGACGCGACGGTGGTCGTCACCGGGGCCACAGGCGCCCTGGGTCGCCTGGTCGCGGTTGATCTGGTGGAGCGCCATGGGGCGGGCCGTCTGCTGCTGCTGTCCCGGCAGGGGGCCGCGGCGCCGGGCGCGACGGCGTTGGAAGCCGAGTTGGTAGGCCGTGGAGCGCGAGTGCGGTTCGCCGCTTGCGACGTGTCTGATCGGGATGCGCTGGCACGGGTGCTGGCCGATACGCCGTTGACCGGCGTGGTGCACGTCGCCGGCGTGGTGGAAGACGCCACCATCACCTCGCTGGACCCGGGCCAGCTGGACCGAGTGCTGGCCCCCAAGGTCGACGCGGCCTGGCACTTGCACGAGCTGACCGCCGGCGCCGACCTGGCGATGTTCACCCTGTACTCCAGCGTCGCCGCGACGTTCGGCTCGCCCGGGCAAGGCAACTACGCGGCCGCCAACGCCTACCTCGACGCACTCGCGCAATACCGCCACGACGCAGGCCTGGCCGGGCAGTCGATCGCGTGGGGCCTGTGGGACAGCGACAGCACCATGACCGCCGGCCTGAGCACTGCCGACCGAGCCCGCAGCCGCGGCATCGGGATGCGCACCCTGCAGGCCGAGGAGGGCATGGCCCTGTTCGCCGCCGCCACTGCCCGCGACCGGGCCACCTTGGTCGCCGCACCCCTGAACCTCACCAGCGGCGGTGCTGTGCCCGCCCTGCTGCGTGACCTGGTGCAGGGCCCGGCCCGGCGCACAGTCATGGCGGGCGGCAGTGAGGGTGTCGGCCTGGCCGGGGTGCTGCTGGCGATGCCTGCGGAGCAGCGCCGTGAGTATGTGATGCGGTTGGTGGCCGAGCAGGTGGCCGCTGTTCTGGGCCATGACCGGCCGGAACGCATCGATACCCGGCAGGCGTTCCGCGACATGGGCTTCGACTCGCTGACCGCGGTGGAACTACGGAACCGTTTGACCGCGTTGAGCGGCCAACGTTTCTCGGTCACGCTCGTGTTCGACTATCCCAGCGTCGAATACCTGGGCACCGAGTTGCTGACCCGGCTGATCGGTATCGACGACGACGCGCCGGCCGTTCCGGCCCTCCCGGTCGTGGCGGCGGCCGCGGACGAGCCGCTGGCGATCGTCGGGATGGCCTGCCGCTTCCCCGGCGGGGTGTCCTCTCCCGAGGAGTTCTGGAAGCTGCTCTCGGGCGGCGTCGACGCGATGGGGCGTTTCCCCACCGACCGCGGGTGGCCCGAGGATCTCGTCGGCCTTCCCCTCTCCGGCGGGTTCGTGCACGATGTCGGCCGCTTCGACGCCTCGTTCTTCGGGATCTCCCCGCGTGAGGCGCTGGCGATGGACCCTCAGCAACGGCTGATGCTGGAGTGCTCGTGGGAGTCCCTGGAGCGGGCCGGGATCGATCCGCGCTCTCTGCGGGGCACCCGGACCGGCGTCTTCACCGGCGCGAGCTCGTCGGGCTACAGCGTCGGTGCGGGTCCGCTGCCCGAAGGGGTCGGCGGGTTCGTCGCCACCGGGATCTCGGCCAGCATGGTCTCGGGCCGGGTCTCGTACGTCCTGGGGCTCGAGGGTCCGTCGATGAGCATCGACACGGCGTGTTCGTCTTCGCTGGTCGCGCTGCAGCTCGCCGCGCAGTCCCTGCGTCGGGGCGAGTGCAGCCTCGCGCTGGCCGGCGGGGTGACGGTCATGGCCACGCCGACCATGTACGGCGAGGCCAGCAGCCTCGGCGGCTTGGCCGGGGACGGCCGGTGCAAGGCGTTCGACGACACGGCCGACGGCACCGCCTGGGGCGAGGGCGCCGGCCTGCTGGTCCTCGAGCGTCTGTCCGACGCGCAGCGCCTCGGGCACCCGGTGCTCGCGCTCGTCCGCGGTGTCGCGGTGAATCAGGACGGCGCGTCGAACGGGCTGACCGCTCCGAACGGGCTTTCGCAGCAGGAGGTCATCCGGGCCGCGCTGGCCGACGCCCGGCTCGAGGCCGCCGACGTCGACGCCGTCGAGGCGCACGGCACCGGGACCGCGCTCGGCGACCCGATCGAGGCCGAGGCGCTGCTCGCCACCTACGGTCGCCGGCCCGCCGACCGGCCGCTGTGGCTGGGGTCGGTCAAGTCGAACATCGGCCACACCCAGTCGGCGGCCGGCGTGGCCGGGGTGATCAAGATGGTGCTCGCCATGCAGCACGGCACGCTGCCGCGCAGCCTGCACATCGGCACCCCCACCTCGCACGTCGACTGGAGCTCGGGTGCGGTCGCACTGCTGTCCGACGCGATGCCGTGGCCGCGCAACGGACACCCGCGCCGGGCCGGCGTCTCGTCGTTCGGAATCTCCGGCACCAACGCCCACCTGGTGATCGAGGAGGGCGATGTGCCCCTCGAGCCGGCCGCCCACGACGACCGCGCCGATCCGTCGATTCCGTGGGTGCTGTCGGCGCGGTCGTCCGGCGCGCTGCTCGAGCAGACCGCCCGGCTGCGCGACTGGGTTCAGGACCGGCCGGGGTTGCCCGCGCGCGACGTCGCCTGGTCGCTGGTGCACGACCGCGCCGAGCTAGAGCACCGAGCGGTGCTGGTGAACGGCCTGGAGATCCGCGGATCGGCCGACACCCGCGGTAAGCCCGTCTTCGTCTTCCCGGGTCAGGGTTCGCAGTGGGTGGGGATGGCCACCGACCTGCTGGCTGCCTCGCCTGTGTTCGCGGAGCGGATGCGGGAGTGCGCAGTAGCGCTGGCCGAGTTCGTGGAGTGGGACCTGTTCGCAGTGCTGTCGGACGAGGCGGCGTTGCAGCGGGTCGATGTGGTGCAGCCGGCGTTGTGGGCGGTCAACGTGTCGTTGGCAGAGCTGTGGCGGGCCCATGGCGTGCAGCCGGCAGCGGTGGTGGGTCATTCGCAGGGTGAGATCGCGGCGGCGACGGTGGCCGGGGTGCTGTCGCTGGCCGATGGGGCGCGGGTGGTGGCGTTGCGGTCGCGGGCGATCACCGTGATCACCGGCCGCGGCGGGATGGTGTCGGTCGCTTCGCCGGAGTCCGAGGTGCAGGCGCGGTTGACGGCGGGGTTGTCGGTGGCGGCGGTGAACGCTCCGGCGGCCACGGTGGTCTCCGGTGATGACGCCGAACTCGACGCGTTGCTGGCCGCGTATGAGGCCGACGGTGTGCGGGTGCGGCGGATCCCGGTGGACTATGCCTCGCACTCCCACCACGTCGAGGAAATCAAAGAAGAGATCGCCGGGCTGCTGGCGCCGGTGACACCGCGCCCGGCCACGATCCCGATGTTCTCCACGGTGACGGGTCGCTGGGTTGACGGTGCGGAACTCGACGCCGAGTACTGGTACACCAACCTGCGCGAGCCGGTGCGCTTCTCCGCCGGCGTGACCGCGCTCGCCGCGAGCGGGCACGGCTTCTTCGTCGAGGTCAGTGCGCATCCGGTGCTTGTCGCCGCGGTCCGCGAGCACGCGCTCGAAACTGAGCTGGTGGCGATCGGGACCCTGCGCCGCGACGAGGGCGGCCAGTCCCGCGTCATCGCCTCCCTGGCCGAGGGCTGGGTGCGCGGTCTTCCCGTACGGTGGGCGACCGTCGTGCCCCGGGGCCACCGGGTGCCACTGCCGACCTATCCGTTCCAGGGGCAGCCCTATTGGCTGGTGCGCGACTCCGGTGCCTCCGACGTGGTCTCGGCCGGTTTCGACCCCGCCGGGCACCCTTTCCTGGCCGCCGTCACCGACCTGCCCGACGACGGAGGCGCGCTGTTCACCGGTCGAGTGCCGGCCCGTGCCCAGCGCTGGCTGGCGGAGCGCACCCTGCACGGGCGTCCGACGGCGCCCGCGTCCGTCTTCGTCGACCTGGCGCTGGCCGCCGGCGACCGGCTCGGGTGCGGCCACCTCGACAGGCTCACCGAGCAGACCCCGCTGGAGCTGCCCGCCGAGGGTGGGCTGCGTCTGCGAGTCGTGGTCGGGCCCGGCGACGAGAACGGCCGGCGCACCGTCGACGTGGCCTCCCGTCCCGAGAGCGCGCCATCCGGTACGCCGTGGACCGACCACGCCACCGGCGTGCTCGCCCTCGACCCCGCGGAGCCGCTGCCGTCCCTGCGGGAGTGGCCTCCCGCCGGCGCGCAGCCCGTCGACCTCGACACCCACCACCGGTCCCTCGCCACGGTGGGGGTGGCCTACGGAGCCGACCACCGGGACGCCGTACGGGCGGTCTGGACCCGCGCGGGGGAGGTGTTCGCCGAGATCGAGCTTCCGGACTCGTGCCGCGCCGAAGCCGCCGGCCACGTGCTGCACCCTGTTCTGCTCGAGGCCGCACTGCAGACGGCCGGCTGGCTGGACGGGAACGGCCCGGGCGAGCTGGTCGTGGGCTGGGACGGGCTGTCGGTGGCGTCGGCCGGCGCCACGAGCGCTCGCGTGCGGATCGACGTGCGGGCCGGTGCCGTGACGGCGCTGCTGGCCGACGGCGAGGGGGCACCGATCGCCCGGCTCGCGGGCGCCGACCTCCGTCCGGCCGCGTCGGTGCGGCCCGCCGCTGAGTCCCGCCGCTCCGACGCCAGGCTGCTCGCGGTCGACTGGGTGACGGTGACAATGCCGGCCGACCTCCGGGCCGGTCGGTGGGCCACGGTGGGCGCCGACGGGCTCGGCGTCGGCCGGGCCCTGATCGACGCCGGCGTCACGCCCGGGAGCCACGACGACCTCGCCGCCCTCGTCGGGGCCGTTGACGCCGGGGGACAGGTGCCCGACGTGGTGGTCCTGCTGTGCCCGCCCGGGAGCGACCCGCTCGCCGAGACCTGCCGCGTCCTGGAATTCCTCCAGCAGTGGTTCGCCGACGCGACTTTCGACCGGACCCGGCTGGTGGTCGCCACCGCGGGGGCGGTGCGCCCCGGTTCCTCCCGGCACGACGTCGATCCCGCCTCGGCCGCGGTGTGCGGGCTGGTGCGCAGCGCTCAGGCCGAGCACCCCAATCGCATCGTCGCTGTGGACATCGATCCGTCCTCAAGCCCCGCGACGCGAGGTCTGCTCGCCGCCGCCGTGCTCGACGAGCCCCGGCTCGCGATCCGCGACGGCGAGGTGCTGGCGGCCCGCCTGGTGCCCGTCGACGCCCCGGAGCGGCCCGAGCAGCCGGCACCCCTGGTCCCCGAGGGCACCGCGGTGCTGGTCACCGGTGCGAGCGGCGCGCTCGGTGGCGTGATCGCCCGGCACCTCGCCCGGGAGCACGGTGTGCGCCACCTCGTCCTGGCGTCGCGGCGCGGTGCCACCGCCCCCGGGACCGACGCGCTGGTGGCCGACCTGGCCAACGCGGGCGCGACGGCGCAGGTTGTGGCGTGCGACGTCGCCGACCGTGACGCCCTCGCGGCCCTGCTCGACACGCTCGACCACCCCCTTGGCGGTGTCGTGCACGCGGCCGGAGTCCTCGACGGAGGGGCCGTGGCGACGTTGACCCCGCGGCAGGTCGAGCGGGTGTTCGCCCCGAAGGTCGACGCGGCCCGCCACCTGCACGAGCTCACCCGCGAACGGTGCCCCGAGCTCACCCGGTTCATTCTGTTCTCCGGCGGCGGCTCGATCCTCGGCGCTCCCGGGCCGGGCAACGACGCGGCGGCCAACGGCTACCTGGACGGCCTGGCGCAGCACCGGCGCGCGCACGGATTGCCCGCCCAGTCTCATGCCTGGGACCCCTGGTCGCTGGACTCGCCGGCGAACGGTTCGGTCCTGCGCGCCGCCGACGTCGTGGCCCTCTTCGACCGGGCTGTCGCGGTGGATGTCGACGGGGTCGTGCCCACGGTCCTGGACGTCGCGGCCCGGCCCGACACCGTTCCGGCATCGCTGCGGGGGCTGATCCGTCCCCGGCTGCGCCGCGCCGTCGACGGGGCCGGCCGCGACGAGCCGGCAGCCCTGCGCCGTCGCCTCGCCGCACTCCCCGAGGCCGATCGCGTCGGCGCCGTACTGCATCTGGTCCGCACCCACATCGCCGCGGTCCTCGGACACGCGGGCCCCGATGAGGTCGACCCCGAGGTGCCCCTGCTGGAGATCGGGTTCGACTCGCTGACCGCGGTGGAACTGCGCAACCGGCTCAGCGCCGCCGCCGGCACCCGGTTCGCCGCGACCCTGATCTTCGACCACCCCACCCCGAGAGCCCTCACTCACCACCTGACCGCGGCGCTGGTGGGCCGGGCCGATGATGCCCCTGCCGCGGCGAGCTCATCGGGCTCGCGAACTCTGCACGAGCTGTTCCAGAAGGGAGTGGCCGCGGGACGCGTCGACGAGATGTGGTCGGTGATGCGGGACCTGGCGACCTTCCGCGACCGCGTGGACGGGCCCGGCGGCCTCGACCACGTCCCGGCGCCGGCGCGGCTGGCCCGCGGGGACGCGGCGACCGAGATCGTCTTCCTCCCGGCCTACTTCGGCAAGGCGGGTCCGTACGACTACGCCGACCTGGCCGACCAGTGGCGCGGCCGCCGGGACGTCAGCTCGGTGTTCCAGCCCGGGTTCTTCAAGGATCAGCCCCTGCCGTCCGACGTCGTGGCCGTCGCGCGAATCCACGCCGCGGCGGTGCTGGACCACGTCGGCGACCGGCCGTTCGTGCTCGCCGGGCACTCCGGGGGCGGGCTCGTGGCCTACGCGGTCGCTCGTGAGCTCGAGCTCCAGGGGCGGCGCCGGCCCAGCGGGGTGGTCCTCATCGACAGCTACATGGAGGCCGAGGCCCTCGTCCGGCTCGGCCCCCGGATGGCCACCGCGCTCTCCGGCCACTACCAGTACGCGTACGAGGCGTTCGACGGGGACGACGCCTGGGGCGATGCCTGGATCACTGCCAGTGGCCACTACGCGGGGATGGACTGGCTGCCGAAGCGGGCGATCGACGTCCCGACCCTGATGGTGCGCTCGAGCGAGCCCCTGGGGGAGTGGCAGCACGCCTACGACTGGCGTCCCCAGTGGCACTACCCGCACACGCAAGCCGATGTGCCCGGCGACCATTTCACGATGGTGCTGGAGCACGCCCCCACCACCGCCGCGGCCATCGAGTCCTGGGTTCTCGACCTGGACGTCGCCGCGAAGAAGGGAGCCTGACCATGTCCACCGCCCCCGTCACCGCCACCGGCTCACGGTTTCGCGACACCATGCTGTCGCTGCAGCTTCGCACCATGATTCCCCTGGGCAGTGCGCTCACGAAGGGCGACCCGTTCGGGACCGTGCTGTTCAAGCCGGCCGACTCCCAAGCCGCCTACGACCAGGTTCGCGAGGCTGGCAGTTTCTACCGCAGTCGCCGGCTCAACAGCTGGGTGACGGCGAAGCACGCGGTCGGGACCCGGGTCCTGCGGGACCGCTCGCTGTTGATGCGCCGGCGGAACGGCCGGGCCGCGGCCACCCTCATGGACAAGATCCACTGGGACCCGTCGATCCTCCAGCTCGACCCGCCCGATCACACCCGGCACCGTCGCCTGGCCCAGCCCGCCTTCACCCCCCGCAAGATCGCCGAGTATCGCGTCGAGGTGGAGCGCGTCTGTCATCAGCTGCTCGACGAGGCCGAGCGCCGGGGCCGGTTCGATCTGGTCGAGGACTACGCCGGGCCGCTGCCGATCACCGTCATCGGTCAGCTGCTGGGAATCCGTGCCGAGGACCGGGAGCCGTTCCTGCGCCACGGCCGCGCGATCGGTGCGATGGTCGACGGCCTGAGCTCGTTGCCGATGGCCCGCGACTTCCAGCGGGCCCAGACCGCGTACCGCCGGATGCTCGCCGAGCTCATCGAGGTGCGCCGGGCCGAGCCGGCCGACGACCTGGTCACCGTGCTCACGGCCGCCCACGACGAGGGGACGCTCACCGAGGACGAGCTCCTCGCGCTGTGCATGATCCTGGCCATCACCGGCTTCGAGACGACGACCAACGCCATCAGCACCGCGACGCTGGCCCTGCTCGAGAATCCCGAGCAGATGGCCCTTTTCCACGCTGACCCCGAACTCGCGCCGCGGGTGGTCGAGGAGGCGTTGCGCTACGACGCGCCGATCCGGTTGGTCTCACGCTTCACCCATGAGGAGATCGAGATCGACGGTCATCGGATTCCGCCCGACGGGGCGCTGGTCGTGCTGATCAACGCGGCCAACCACGACCCGGACGTCTTCCCCGACCCACACCGATTCGACATCACGCGTGAGGGGCAGGGCGACCACCTCTCGTTCGCCGCGGGCATTCACTACTGCATCGGCGCGCCGCTGGCCCGGATGGAGGCCGAGGTGGCGCTGCGGGTCCTGACCGAGCGGATGCCGCGGCTGCGCCTCGCCGGGGCCTGCGTCCGCCGCAACACCCCCATCATCAGTGGTCCGCGCGTGCTGCCGCTCGCGACCTCCTGATGTCCTGAAGCGCTGCGTTTGCGGGCCGAACCGTAGGGGTTCGTAAGGGGTTGTTCACCCCTAACGATCTTCCTACGGTCGACTGCAGACGTCAGCCTGGCGACAAGAGTGGATGCAAATATGTCTTCCAAGCTCTTTTCCCCCGACGCGGTCGCCCCGTTGGACGACTTCGAGCGCCAGGCGCTCGCCATCGCGGGATCGCTGCGCGCGGCCGGCGCCGGAGAGGGAACCCGAGTCCTGCTCAAGGCCGGGAACTCCATGGGCTACGTCAGCACGCTGCTCGGCCTCATGCACACGGGAGCATCGATCGTGTTGCTCGGTCATGAGGAGAAGGCCGCCGTGACGGCCCGGGTCCGCCGGCAGACCGCCGCGGAGCTGGTCATCGTCGACGACGACGCGCCGATCACCGAGGACGGTACGGACGACACCGGCGGCACGGTGATCAACCTGCAGGAGTTGCTCGTCGACGCCGCCGAGCGAGCCCCCGCGGCGAACCGGCTCGACGTCGACGCGTGGGCCGCCCGGCCCGACGGCCTGATCATGTGGTCGTCGGGATCGACGGGTGAGCCCAAGGGCGTGGTCAAGAACGGCGGCCGGTTCCTCACCAACTTGCGGCGCAACGCCTCGCACATGGGCCATGTCGAGAGCGACGTGCTGCTGCCGCTGCTGCCCTTCAGCCACCAGTACGGGCTCTCGATGGTGCTCATCGCCTGGCTCGCGCGCTGCTCGCTCATGATCGCCCCGTACCGCCGGCTCGACCGTGCGCTGATGATGGCCGGCCGCTGCGGCGCCACCGTGCTCGACGCCACCCCGGCGACCTATCGTTCGATGCTCGACATCATGGCCCGCCGGCCAGTGCTGCGGCGTCATCTCGCGCAAGCGCGCATGTTCTGCAGCGGGGCCGCGCCCCTGACCCCCGCCCTGTCCCGTGCGTACGAGGAACGCTTCGGGCTTCCGCTGCTCGACAGCTACGGCAGCACCGAGCTCGGCAACCTGACCTTCGCCACACTCGACAACCCGATCGCGTGCGGGCGCCCGCTCGACGGCATCGGCGTGAAGGTCGTCGACGACGACGGTGTCGCCCTCGCGGCCGGGGAAGTCGGCGAGGTGATGGTCGACAGCCCGGACATGATGGCCGGCTATCTCGACGACGGCGGCAAGCTGGAACCCGTTCCGCAGGGGTGGTATCGCACCAACGACTTCGGCCACCTGGACGAGAACGGCAACCTGGCGATCGTCGGTCGCATGCGCGCCGTGCACCGCAACGGATACACGCTGCACCCCGAGGTCATCGAGCGGAGGCTGGCGCTGGCCGGCTGGTCGGTGAAGATCGCCGCCCTGGCCGACGACCGCCGGGGCAGCCAGCTCGCCTTCTTCGTGGAGTGCGTCCCGGGTCGGTCGACTCACGAGGTCCGCGAGCTGCTGGCCTCGGCCCTGCCGCAGTACGAGCAGCCGAACCGGGTGATCCTGCTCGACCGGTTCCCGCTCAACGCCAACGGCAAGCCTGACGTCGCCGCGCTGGAGCGTCTCGCCCGGAAGGAGGCCACGGCTTGACGGCCACCGACCGCCCCGCCACCGCCATGGTCTTTCCCGGCATGGGTCCCTCCCGATTCGCCGACGCCGGCCGTTTCTTGCTGCTCAACCGGCATGCGCGCCGCCGGCTGGCGATCGCCGACGACGTCCTCGGCCGTCGGGTGCTCGCGGCCTGGCGCGACGAGGGCCCGGAGTACGCCGAGGCGGCACACGTCGCCTTTCTCGTCACCTGCCTCGCGCTGGCCGACACCGCCGTCGAGCGGCTCGGCCGCCCACCGGCCGCGTGCACCGGGCTCAGCGCCGGGCTGAAGACGGCGGCAGCCTGGAGCGGGGCGCTGTCCTACGAGCAGGCGGTGTGGGCGGTGGCGGCCATGGCCCGCTGCGAGTGGCGCTACTTCGCCGAGGAGTTCACCGACGTCGTGACCCACTCGTTCCTGCGGGTGAGCGACGAGCAGCTGACCGGGCTGCTCGGCGAGCTCGACGCCGACGGGGAGTTCCACGAGATCTCCGCCTCGCTGGGCGACGGGTTCCACATGCTGTCCCTGCGGGAGAGCCGGCTCGACCGGCTCACCGACCGGATCAGCGCGATCGGCGGCTACTCGACGTACACGATGCGCCCGCCCGCTCATGCGCGGGCGTTCACCGGGCTGCGGGCGATGGTCGAGCGTGAGGTCCTCGACCACATCGACGTCGGCGACCCCGCCGTGCCGATCGTCTGCGACCAGGACGGGCGAGTGATCGAGACCGCCGGCGACGTCCGGACGGCCCTGCTGGACTCGTTCGACCATCCGCTGAACTGGCCGGCTGCGGTCGCGACCCTCCGTACGCTCGGGGTCGGCCGGATCGTGGTCTGCGGGGCCGACGTCCTGCTGCGCCGGTTGCGGGTGACCACCGACGCGTTCGCCGTCGAGTCCGTCACCCCCCGGACCGCCGTCGCCCCGGCGGCTTGAGGGCGGGGGGCGAGGCATGCGGATCACGTGCTGGCAGGCCGGCAGCGACCGGGTACGGGAGGGCAGCCTGCTCGACGGCTTGCGGGCGGCGGTGGCCGGTGCGGTCGCGGCGGGCGCCGACCTGCTGGTCGCCCCGGAGATGTCGCTGACCGGCTACGAGGTGGGCGCGGGCCTGCGGTCGCCGGGCACTCCCGTCGACGGGCCCGATGTGCAAGCCGTGCGTGACCTCGCGACGCGGCACGGAATCACCGTCGTCGCCGGCTGGCCCGAATTCCCCGGACCCGGCGGCCGCCGGTACAACAGCGCTGTGCTCGTCGATCCGGCGGGCCACGCCACCGTCTACCGGAAGACCCACCTGTTCGGAGCGCGGGAGAAGGCCACCTTCACCCCCGGCGCCGAGGCCGTGGTCCAGGCCGACGTCGCCGGTGTCCGGGTCGGCTTGCTCGTCTGCTACGACGTGGAGTTTCCCGAGGCCGTCCGCCTGCACGCGAGCGCGGGCACCGACCTGCTCGTCGTCCCGTCGGCGTTGCCCGCCGCCGACCGGGTCGTCGTGACAACCATCGTGCCGGCCCGGGCGCTGGAGAACGGGTTCTTCGTCGCGTACGTCAACTGGGCCGGTCGCGAGGCCGCCCTGGAGTACGCGGGTCTGACCCGGGTGGCCGGCCCCGATGCCACGATCGTCGCCGAGGCCGGCGGGATCGGCGAATGCCTCGTCACGGCCGACATCGACCTCGGCGCCGGCAAGCGCGCCCGGGCCGCGACGCCCTACCTCGACGACCGCCGCCCCGAGCTCTACGCCCAGGCGCCGGCCGTCCCCGGCGACCTCCCGCGACAGCGCCCGACCGACGTTGACCAACGATGACGCGAAGGATCCGATGAGCGCGCCGGCCGACCCGACCGCATCGCCGCCAAGCCCCGACACCGTCACCTACGACCCGTCCCACCCCTGTCCCGAGCGCCCCGGCGTCACGATGTTCGGCCCCGACTTCCCGTTCGCCTACGACGCCTGGCTCGCCCACCCCGACGGTCTCGGCGCCGTGCCCGAGGACCGGCTCGGCAGCGAGGTCGCCGTGGTCGGCGCCGGGATGGCCGGGATGGTGGCCGCCTACGAGCTGCTGCGCCTCGGGCTGCGCCCGGTCGTCTACGAGGCCGAGCAGATCGGCGGGCGGATGCGCTCGACCCCGTTCGAGGGCGTGGAGGGCGCGATCGCCGAGATGGGCGCGATGCGCTTTCCCTCCTCGGCCCGGGCCCTGTTCCACTACATCGACTCCCTCGGGCTGCCCACCGAACCGTTCCAGAATCCGCTCGCTCCGGCCACACCCAGCACCGTCGTCGACCTCAAGGGCGTCCCGCACTGGGCCCGCTCCCTCGACGACCTTCCGGCGGTGTATCAGCAGGTCGCCGATCATTGGGACAAGGCGCTGGAGGAGGTCGCCGAGTTCTCGGCGATGACCGATGCGATCCGCCGGCGCGACATCGCCATGATCAAGGCGATCTGGAACCGCCTGCTGCCGGCCTTCGACGACGAGTCGTTCTACGGTTTCCTGGCCCACGCGCCGTCGTTGCGGTCGTTCCATCACCGCGAGGTCTTCGGCGCGGTCGGCTTCGGGAGCGGAGGCTGGGACACCGACTTCCCGAATTCGGTGCTCGAGGTGCTGCGGGTCGTCTACAGCGGCGCCGACCACGACCACCAGCGCATCCCCGGCGGCTGCCAGCAGATCCCCGAGGGGCTGTGGCGCCGCAGCCCCGCCGACATGGCGCACTGGCCGGCGGGGACCTCGCTCGCAAGCCTGCACGGCGGCGTGCCCCGTCCCGCGATCACCGCGCTGCGGCGCGCCGGATCCTCGATCGAGGTGACCGACGCCGACGGAGCGACCCGCAGCTACGCCTCGGTCGTGTTCACCGCGCAGCTCTCGGTGCTGCTGACCCGCGTGAAGTGCGACCCGTCGCTGCTCTCGGACCTGCACTGGACCGCGGTCGAGCGCACTCACTACATGGGCGCGTCGAAGCTCTTCGTCGCGGTCGACCGCCCGTTCTGGCTCGATCGCGACCCCCTGACCGGCCGCGACACCTTGAGCATGACGCTGACCGACCGGCTGCCGCGCGGGATGTACCTGTTCGACAACGGGCCGGACCGGCCCGCGGTGATGTGCCTGTCCTACACCTGGAACGACGACTCACTGAAGTTCGCGACGCTCGACGTCGGCACCCGGCTCGACCTCGTTCTCGGTTCGCTGCGGGCGATCTATCCCGGCGTCGACATCCGGTCGCACATCGTGGGCGCGCCGCTCGCGGTGACGTGGGAGACCGAGCCCAACTTCATGGGTGCTTTCAAGCAAAACCTGCCCGGTCAGTACCGCTACCAGCGTCGCCTGTTCACCCACTTCGTGCAGCGGGACGCCGACCCGGCCCAGCGCGGGTTCTTTCTCGCCGGCGACGACGTGTCCTGGACCGGCGGGTTCGCCGAGGGGGCGGTGACCACGGCGTTGAACGCGGTCTGGGGCGTGCTCGACCATCTCGGCGGGACCACCAGGCCGGCCAACCCCGGTCCCGGCGACGTGTACGACGCCATCGCGCCGCTGGCATTCACGGAGCTCTGAGACCGATGACCCGGCTCGCCCCGGATACGAACGAGAGGAGCACGATGCCGTACGCAATAGAGGCCGTCGGCCTGGTCAAGAGATACGGCGCGGTCACCGCGCTCGACGGGGTCGACCTGCGGGTGCCGCGGGGGACGGTGCTCGGGTTGCTCGGACCGAACGGCGCCGGCAAGACCACGGTCGTACGCATCCTGTCGACGCTGCTGCTTCCCGACGCCGGCAGCGCGACGGTCGACGGCGTCGACGTGCTCGCCCAGCCGGGCGCGGTACGGCAACGGATCGGGCTGTCCGGGCAGTACGCCGCGGTCGACGAATACCTCACGGGATTCGAGAACCTCGACATGATCGGGCGGCTCTATCACCTGGGGCGGCGCCGCAGCCGCGAACGAGCGCGCGAGCTGCTCGCGCTGTTCTCCCTGGCCGACGTCGCCAACAACCCGGCGCGCACCTACTCCGGCGGCATGCGGCGTCGTCTCGACCTGGCCGGGGCGCTCATCGCCGAGCCGCCGGTGCTGTTCCTCGACGAGCCCACCACCGGGCTCGACCCGCGCGGCCGCACCGACATGTGGCAGCTGATCGAGCGCCTCGTCGCGGGCGGCACAACCCTGCTGCTCACCACCCAATACCTGGAGGAGGCGGACGCGCTGGCCGACGAGATCGTCGTCATCGACCGGGGCCGTGCCATCGCGCGTGGCACGTCCCACGAGCTCAAGACGCAGGTCGGCGGCGAGCGCCTCGAACTGACGGTGAGCGAGCCGGGACGCCTGCGCGACGCCGCCGCGCTCATGGCCCCCCTCGGCGTGGCCGAGCCGGACATCGACGAGGGGCGGCGCTCGCTGAGCGTGGCGGTCTCCGGCGGGGTCGCGGTGCTGCGTGCGGCGCTGGCGACGCTCGACGACGCGGGTGTGGGCGTCGACGACGCGGGTGTGCGCCGGCCCACCCTGGACGACGTCTTCTTCGCGCTGACCGGCAGCACCACCGAGGGCGCCGAGCCGCACGCGGCCGTGGTGGGCGGGGGGAAGAGCTGATGGCGGTGACGACGCTGATCGCGGACTCCGCGGTCGTGGCCAAGCGCAATCTGATCAAGATCAAGCGGGTGCCCGCCCTGATCGTGTTCACCACGCTCTCGCCGATGATGTTCGTGGTGCTGTTCGCGTATGTGTTCGGCGGGGCCATCGACCCGGCCACCGGCGGGGCGGCCTATCGCGAGTTCCTCATCCCCGGCATCTTCACCCAGACCATCATCTTCGGGACGATCACCACCGGCGCCGGCCTCGCCGAGGACGTCACGAAGGGCATAGTCGACCGGTTCCGGTCGTTGCCGATGGCCCCGTCGGCGGTGCTGGCCGGGCGCACCCTGTCCGACGTGGTCAACAACGCCATCGCGTTGGCCGTGATGGCGGTGACGGGGCTGATCGTGGGGTGGCGCGTCCGCGGCTCGTTCCTCGACGCGCTCTGGGCCTTCACCCTGCTGCTGATCTTCGCGTACGCCGCCTCGTGGGTGATGGCCCTGCTGGGGCTGCTGATTCCGAGTCCCGAGGTCATCGGCAGCGCGCCCTACCTGGGGATCTTCCCGCTGACGTCATTCGCGAACACCTTCGTCCCGCCGGCGACGATGCCCACGCCGCTGCGGGTCTTCGCCGAGTGGAACCCGATCTCGGCGGTCACCCAGGCCGCGCGCGACCTGTTCGGCAACGCCGACCCGGATCCGACTGTCCCGGTCTCCACGGCCTGGCCCCTGGAGCATCCACAGCTCTACACGCTGCTCTGGGCGGTGGCGATCGTCGCAGTGTTCGCGCCGCTGGCCAGCAGGCAGTACCGCCGGGCGGCCACCCGGTAGGACCTTCTTGTATCCAAGGTCACACAGCCATCCAGATGCGTCATTACCCAAAAATTACGGACGATCCACGCCTCGACTTCGGTCTGCTTTCTAACCTCGGACCATCCAGCGACACCGGGACGGCATCGTCCCGCTGGTGCCCGCGTCACTCTCGCTGGGACGTGTACTGAACGGGAAGAGGTCAGGCGCGATGATGCTGCTCGAGCGCGAGGACGAGGCCGGCCATTTCGACCGGCTCCTGGACTCGGCGTCCGCCGGGGAAGGGGCAGCCCTGCTCATCGAGGGACCGGTCGGCTCGGGCAAGACGACGCTGCTCAGGTTCCTCACCGATCGCGCAGCCGCCCGTGGCTCCACGGTCGTCTTCCTCACCGCCGCCGCCCCCGAGCAGGAGAATGAGCTCGGTGTGGTCGATCGCCTCCTCGGGGCGGCCACCGGTGAGGCGCTCGGCGCGACCGCCACCGTCAGCCGGAACGAGGCCGTCACGCGGCTGTCCTCGTTGCTCACCGCGCTCGGCGGCGGAGCCCAGCGGGCCGGCGGGCCGCTGGTCATCGCCGTCGACGACGTCCACTGGGCCGACGAAGGCAGCCGGGCCTGCGTGCTCGAGATCGTGCGGCGCGCGCGGGCGTACCACGTCGTCGTCCTGCTCGGCGGGGCGTCGCACGCGTACTCGGCCCACGGGATGTTCCGGGCCGAGCTCCTGCGCGAGCCGCACGCCGGCCGACGCCTGCTCCGGCCGCTGCAACCCGCGTCCACGGCGAGCCTGCTCGAGAACGAGCTCGGCCTCTTCGTGCCCGGCACGGACGACCTGGCGGCGTACGCGGATGAGGCCGCGACCCTGCACACCCTCTCCGGCGGCAATCCGATGCTGGCGCACAGCCTGGTGGAGGATCTGATCACGGCGCGGCTGGCCCCCGAGCACACCGCGAGCCCCACACCGAGCGTGGCGTTCCGTTGTGCCCTGCTCGCGTGCCTGCACAAGGCCGGGCCCGAGGCGACCGGTGTGGCCCGCGCGATCGCCACCCTCGGCAAGGACGCGACCCTCGAGCTGGTGGTCGCCCTGAGCCAGTATCGAAGGGGGATGGTCGAGAGCATCGTCACCTCGCTGGAGTGGGCGGGCATCCTGACCGGCCTCGCGTTCCGCCATCCCGAGGGCGCGTCGGCGGTCTACGACGACATCCCCGACGACCAGCGGCGCGAGGCGCACCGGCGGGCCATCACGCAGCTGCAGGCCGCCAGCGCCTCGTCGGCGACGCTCGCCCGGCACCTGGTCGCCACCGACGACCCCGGGGACGATCCCGCGGGCGACGAGATGCGCCTGCTGACCGAGGTCGCGCGCGACCACCTGCGCGCGGGCGAGGCCGACGCCGCCACGCGCTGCCTCGACCTCGCCGCCCGCTGCGGCGGCGACGCGTCGGGCCACGCGATGGTCGACGCCCTGCGCATGGCCGTGCGCTGGCGGGTCAACCAGGAGACGGCGATTCCCTTGCTGCACCGCCTGGTGCCGGCCGTGCGCGCGGGCCACCTGCCGCCGGCCGAGTCGGTGCAGGTGATCCGGGCCAGCGTGCACCTCGGCTTCATCAAGGAGGCCGAGGAGCTGCTCGTCGACCTCGTCAGCGGCAGCGGGAACCGCCCGGGTGGCCCGGGGAGCGCCGGCAGCGCGCTGCGCAGCACCTACGACGTGCTCGCCACCACGACACCGGGCCTGCTCGCCCGCCTCGGCGTGTCCCGCCCGGCCTCGGCCGTCGACCTCGACGGGCACACCCGGTCCGCGACGACGACCGCGGCGGCGCTGCGGCGGGTCCTGGCCTCCGGTCCGGGCGATCCGGCGGCTCTCGAGGCCGAGCAGGCGTTGCGGATCGTCCCGCTCGACGACGCCGGCGGCGAGGCGGCGCTGCTCGCGCTGAACACCCTCGTGTACGCCGAACGGCTCGACAGCGCCGCCGCGGCGTGCGACCGGCTGCTCGCCCACGCCGAGAGTTCCGGGGCCACCGCGTGGACCGCCTCGCTGGCCGCCACCCGCGGGGAGATCGCGATCCGCCGCGGCGACCCGGGCAGCGCACGCCACCACGCCGAACACGCGATCGCCGCGATCGGGGTCCGGGCCTGGGGCATCGCGGTCGCCCGGCCGCTCTCGGTGGCCCTGCGCGCGGCGCTCGCCCTGGGCCGCTGGGGCGACGCGGCCGCCGACCTCGACGTCCGGCTGCCACCGTCGACCTTCGAGACCGTGGACGGCATGCAATACCTGCACGCCCGCGGCCAGTACCACCTGGCCCGCCGCCAGCCGCACGCCGCCGAGGCGGATCTGCGGCTGTGCGGCGAGCTGGCCGAGGCGTGGTCGATGGACTCGGCGTCCTTCGTCCCTTGGCGCGTCGACCTCGCGCAGGCGCGCCTGCAGCTCGGCGACCGGGAGGAGGCCGGCGCGCTGCTCGCCGCGCACCTCGAGCGTCCGGGCGCCGACACCGACCGCCTCCGGGCGGCCGCGCTGCGCGTGCGTGGCTCGTGCGCCGAGCCGGTCGCCCGCCTGCGGTTGTTGCGCGAGTCGGTGGAGCTGCTGCAACGCTGTGAGGAACGGGTCGAGTTGCGACGCTCGCTGCTGGCGCTCGCCGCGACGCACCGCCAGCTCGGCGAGCACAAGCTGGCCGCGTCCATGACGTCGCGAGCCGAGGCGCTCGCGGCCGAGATCGGCGTCGCGCCCAATGACGACACCCGCGCGACACGCGCCCCGATCCGGCCGATGACGGTGGCCGGCGACGACCTCGCCCAGCGCACGACGGCGTCCGCGCCGGACCCGAACGCGCTGACCTCGGCGGAGCACCGGGTCGCCGGGCTGGCCGCGCTCGGCCACAGCAACCGGGCGATCGCCGCGAAGCTCTTCGTCACGGTGAGCACCGTCGAGCAGCACCTGACCCGGATCTATCGCAAGCTCGGCGTCGGCCGCCGCGAGGACCTACCGCTCGACGTACGGCTGCAGAGCGACGTCTATGGCGAGCTCACCCCGGACGTGACCGGGTGACGCCCGCCGAGGAGCAGCTCACAAAGACGGCGCGTACTGGAACAAGCGTTGCATCATGGCGGCGGGCTCGTCGCCTCGCAGCAGACCCTGATGAAGGTCTTCGATCTCGGTGGAGACGTCCATGCCGCTCTCGGCGATGAACGACCTCCGCAGCGTCCGGAAGGTGGCCGACGCCTCCGCGCGGCGCCCCAGGCTCGCCTGGGCGACCATGAGCAGGCCCCAGAATCTCTCCCGCAGCGGATGGCGCACCGTCAGCATCCGCAGGTACGGAATCGCCTCGTGCGCGTCGCCGGTCAGCAGGAGGCACTCGGCGAGCGACTGCTCGGCCTGGAAGCGATACTCCTCGAGCCGAACCGCCTCGGCCTCGAGCTCGGCGACCTCGCGGACGTCGTTGAGGGCGTGCACGTCGTGCCAGAGGTCCAGGCCGGCGAGGAAGCACCGCTTGGCCTCCTCGAACTCACCGACCATGAAGTGGCGGCGGCCCGCACCGAACGACGCCTCGAACAGGTCGGCGTCGAGTGTGCCCGTCCCGGGGGAGATGGCGTACCCCCCGGCGTCGGCGACCACGGCCCGGGCGCCCGCGGGTCCCAGCCCGTCCCGCACCTTCTTCACGTGCGCGCGCACCATGATCCGCGCCGAGTTGGGCGGCTCCTCACCCCAGATCGACCGGACGATGCGTTCCGGCCGGACGGTCCGCCCGCGCGCGATGAGCAGCATCGCCAGCACCTGGCTGGTCTTGGGCGGGAACTGCCGGGGCGGGCCGCCCGCGACGCGAACCACCGTGGGGCCCAGGACGCCGAAGGCGAAAGCGTGGATGTCGACATTCTGAACGGTGAGCACTGACACCTCCGTACACATTGGTCCTTGTCACGCTTGTTTCGTCGCCACCGCCGTCCAGTGGATCTCTGTACCCTAACTCGAAATGATCAACCGCTCTAGGCCGGCCATCAATACCGTTGTGAACAAAACCGGTTCACCGCAGCACCGGAACCCTGCTGCGCAGCTCATATTCGAAGGCGAGGTCCGCCTGATTTAACTTGTCGGCAACCTGTCGTCCGTCCGGGCCTAGACCCACGTATACGGTTGCCGGGCAGGGGGTGGCAGTCATCGCCCCGGCGCATTGTTCGGGGTGGTTGGTGAAAAGGGCACACATGATAGCCGGAAAGGGCATCCCCCAGGAAGATCGATCGCGCCGCCTAATACGTCGGCGGCAAGATCAGTGAGAGAAAGCACGCGCGGGCCCGGTTTTATTATGCGTTCGACGCGCATTTAAGAAAGCACCTTATATTCGCGCTCGGCGATATGAAGAATATTCAACAAGACCGTTCGGTCCGCAGTGGTGCGCGGCAGCGGCATGATCGATACGATCACTGTCGTGGTTGGACGGCGCGCTGATCGACGCATCGCGTAGTGCGCGCTCCTCGGGCCGGCAGCGTCGACTCCGGCGTCCTGGCAACCGATGACCAGAGAGGGTGGCGCAGTGACCGAGGCTGAGCAAGCGGCCGAACCGGCCGTGCTGACCGAGCGGCGCGGGGCGGTCACCGTCCTGACGCTGAACCGGCCCGAGGCGCGCAACGCCGTCGACTCAAGGCTGGCCACCGAGCTGGGCGAGGCGCTCGCGGCGTTCGACGCCGACCCCGAGGCGCGCGTGGCGGTGGTCACCGGTGCCGGCGAGGCCTTCTGCGACGGCGCCGACGTCGAGGCGATCCTCCGCGGGGAGGACCTCTTCGCCCGCGGACATCGCGAGTGGGGATTCGCGGGCTTCACCCAGCACACCGTCGACAAGCCGGTGCTGGCCGCGGTGAACGGGCCCGCCGACGGTGGCGGCACCGAGATCGTGTTCGCCTGCGACCTCGCCGTCGTCGCCGAGACCGCGACGTTCTCCCTCTCGGAGGTCCGGCTCGGCCTGCTGGCCGGCGCCGGCGGCGTCATCCGCCTCGCGCGCCAGCTGCCGGCCAAGCTCGCCAACGAGATGGTGCTCACCGGGCGTCCCCTCGACGCCGCGACGGCGTATCGCTGGGGTCTGGTCAATCAGGTGGTTCCGGCGTCCGAGGTGCTCGAGGCCGCGGTCTCGCTCGCCGCCGAGCTCGCGGCCAACGCGCCGCTCGCGGTGCAGGCCAGCAAGCGCCTGCTGCGGGCGTCGTGGGCCGACGCCCTGAGCGAGGAGGAGCTCTGGACGGCCAGCGACCGCGAGTTCGCCGGCCTGGGGAACAGCGCCGACGCCCTCGAGGGCCTGCGCGCCTTCGCCGAGGGGCGGGACCCGATCTGGTCCGGGCGTTGAGCCGCCCGAAGCACCGCCAGATCCGGGAGCGGGCTGGTCAGGTCGTGGCCGGCGCGACGTCGAGGACGGACCTGAGCAACCTGGGCGGCCCGGCCCGGCGGCCCCACTCCCGGGGATAGCCCAGCGACACCTCCTCGAACCGTACGCCGTCGTAGCGGGTGGTCCGCGGGATGTGCAGATGGCCGTACACGGCGACCTCGGCCCGGAACCGCACGTGCCAGTCCGCTGTGCGGTCCGTGCCGCACCACTGCGCGAACTCGGGGTATCGCAGGATCTCGGTCGGCTGCCGGACCAGCGGCCAGTGGCTGACCAGCACCGTGGGAAGTGCGGGGTCGCACGCCGTCAGCCGGCGCTCGGTCTCGGCGACGCGGGCCCAGCACCACGCTTCCCGGCTCGGATAGGGGTCGGGGTGCAGCAGGATCTCGTCGGTGCACACCACGCCGGTCTCGTGCGCGTAGGCCAGCGACTCCTCCTTGGTGCGGGTGCCCGGAGCGCGGAAGGAGTAGTCGTACAGCAGGAACAAGGGTGCGATCGTGACCGGGCCGCCCCGGCCGCGCCAGACGGCGAACTCGTCCTCCGGGGTGAGGACTCCCATGTCGCGGCAGGCCTCGACCAGCGCGCGGTAGCGATGCTCGCCGCGCAAAGTGACGGGGTCCTGCGCGTGACTCCACAGCTCGTGGTTGCCCGGCGCCCAGATGACCTTCGCGAACCGTTCGCTCAACGACTTCAGCGTCGCCGTGACCTCGTCGAAAATCTCCCCCACGTCGCCGGCCACGAGCAGCCAGTCGTCGTCGGAGCCCGGCCGCAGGCCGTCGGTGATCGCCCGGTTCTCCGCGTACGAGACGTGCAGATCGCTGATGGCCAGCAAAGTGCCTGAACCCATCGGCGGACCGTAACAGATCAACAACGACCCGGCACGACGACGCGGAATCGTAGGGGTTCCCCATAGGGGTCGGCTCGGTCGGCGGGGTGCCGCTGGAGCCCCTTCGCCGTGGTGGCGCGCGATTGCTCTACCTGCCCCGGGGCGTGCCGAGCATTGACGGTCTAGAGTGGACGCGTGCTGGGAGTCGTCGCGGCCGCGCTGGGCGGGCCTGAGGTGTTGCAGGTGACCGAGCTGCCCGAGCCCGAGGCGGGGCCGGGGCAGGTGGTGGTCCGGGTTCGCGCCGTGTGTGTGCATCCGGCTGACGTCGCGGCCACCACCGGGCAGATCCCGCGCGGGCCGGATGTGCCGCCGTTCCTGCCCGGGTGGGACATCGCCGGCGAGGTGGCCTCGGTCGGCCCCGGCACGGCTGATTTCGCGGTGGGCGACCGGGTCGCCGGGATGATCCCGTGGTACACGACGCGTGGTGCGCCGGGCGGCTATGCCGAGTTCGTGCCCGCCGCCACGGATTGGCTGGTGCCGCTGCCGGACGGGCTCGACTTCGTGTCCGCCGCCACGGTGCCGCTCAACGCCCAGACCGCGCACCAGGGCTTGTCACTGGTGTCGTTGGCCATGCTTCCGGCCGGCAGCAGCATCCTGGTCACCGGGGCCAGCGGCGGCGTCGGCGGTTTCGCCACCCAGCTCGCCCTGCAGGGCGGCTATCGCGTGCTGGCGCAGGCCGGTCACGACGATGAGCAATGGGTGCACGGTCTCGGCGCTCACGAGGTCATTCCCCGTACGGTCGAGCTGCCCACGGTCGGGCCGGTGGCCGCGGTGTTCGACGCCGTCCCCGTCGGCAACGCGGCCGCCGCCGCCGTCGAGGACAGGGGAGTCGTGGTCGTGACCCGGCCCACGCCGGATTTCGTCCCGGCCCGTGGCGTGCGTCAGGAGCTGCAACTCATCCGGCTCGACCGCGGACTGCTGGCCGACCTGGTGCGTCAGGTGGCGGCGGGCCGGCTGCGCACGCGCGTGGCCGACACGATGCCGTTGACCGAGGCGGCCGACGCCCACCGGCGGGTGCTGGCCGGTGGCCTGCACGGCAAGATCGTGCTGACGGTGGACTGAGGCGTCCCTCAGGCCAGAGAGTCCAGATACGGATCGGCTTCGGCCCGGATCGTCAGGGAGCTCGTGGGGATCGTGTCGACCATCGTGCCGGCGCCGTTCGGGGAGCGGTAGCGAACCAGGGCCGCCCAGTCGCAGGCGCTCTCGACCACTCCCGCCCGGCGGGCGCCGTTGCGGTGCACCCACACCGGGTCGCCCGGCCGGCATGCCACCGCGGGCGTGGCGACCGGCCCGTACGTCTCGGTGTGGTCGCCGCTCTCGGTCGACACGACCCAGGTGATGCCGGCCCCGGCGGTGGTGTTCGCGTGTCGCTTCGCGCTGAACATCGCCTGGTCCGCGCGGCGCAGCAGAACGGGAAGGTCGGTCGACCGCCCCGCCGGCACGACGCCGATCGAGGCGGTGACGGAAAGGGTGTGGTCTCCCACGATCATCGGGGGTGCGATCGCCGCGCTCAGCGAGCGAGCCACCTCGTGCCACCACGCCTCGGAGGCATCGGCGTGCGGGGCGCGCGGCAGGGCGGCGAACTCGTCACCGCCGAGCCGGGCCACCAGGTGGTCGCCGAGGCAGTCGGTCATGCGCCGGGCGACCACACGCAGGACCTCATCGCCGGCGTCGTGCCCGTACGTGTCGTTGATCGGCTTGAAGCCGTTGAGGTCGAGGATCACGACTGCCGGCGACCGATCGCCGTCGCGCAGCAGCTCCGGGGCGAGGGCGTGGAAGAGGCGGCGGTTGGCGATTCCGGTGAGCTCGTCGTGGCCGGCCATGTAGCGCAATGAGGCACGCTCCTGCTCCAGCCGCTGGACGTGCGCCGCGAGCTGATCGATGCGAGCTTGCAGGCGGGCGATCTCGGGCCCGGTCCGGAGCTGAGCGTTCTCCGGCGGTACGCCGCCCATGTCGGCGGCTGCAGAATCGAGGATCCGCATAGGCCGTCCTCTCAGAACTGCGGCGGACCAGCTGGAGCTTGTCGAGTCACGGCGGGGGATCGCCCAGCGTCACAGGGGAATCATGACAGTCGCTCAGGAACCGTGCAAGATTTCACGAAGACAGGTGTCACGGTGACAGGATGCATCCGAGCCGGGTTTCGGCTACTCTGAGTGCCGTCACTTTCGTGGTGAAAGATTCGCGTGCACGTGCGGGGTGCTGATTTGCACGTCAGCACGGACGGCGGATCCGTGGCACGTCGATTACGCACAGCAAGCAACGTCGGGGGAGGGGCACTCATGAGCAGCGAAGCCACGTGGATTATTTCCAGCAGGTCGACAGGTAACGGCGGCAGTTGCGTCGAGGCCCGCCGCCAGGGTGGCCTCATCGAGGTCCGCAACAGCAAGGCGCGTGAGGCCGGCACCGTGGTGTTCACGACCGAGGAGTGGGACTCGTTCCTGTTCGGCGCCAAGCGTGGGGAGTTCGACCGGCTCCTGTCCGACTGATCGAAGTCAGCGGAACTCTCCGACCGGCACGGAGTCCTTACCGATGAGATCGAAGATCCGCCGGTATTCGTCCACCTCGACCTGCTCCTCCAGATAGAGCGCGCCGACGTGGGATTCGAGGTAGACCACGTCCGGATCGTCCGGGTCGTCGAACTCGAGGATGCGGAAGGCGCCGGCCATCGCCGCGTGCGCCCCGGCCGAGAACGGCAGCACCCGGATGTCGACCGTGTCCTGCTCGGACAGCCGCCGCAGGTGCTCGATCTGCCCCTTCATCACCTGTTCGCCGCCGACCGGCCGGGCCAAGGCGCCCTCGCCGAGCACCGTCACGAGGCGGACCGGTGGGTTGCGGGCGAAAAGCGTCTTCTGCCGCTGCAGGCGAAGATTGATGTGGCGCTCGGCGAGCTCCGCGTCGACCGGCTGCTCGGCGCCGAAGATGGCGCGCGCGTACTCCGGGGTCTGCAGCTCGCCCGGCACGACCTCGCCGTCGTAGCCGAACATGCGGGACGCGGACGCCTCCAGCCCGACGTACAGCTTGAACCACTCGGGGATCACCGGGCTGGCGTCCCACCACTCCTGCTGCGACGTGCCCAGCGCGAGGTCGGCCAGCGCGTCGGTGATGCCCTGGTCGGCGCCGTAGAGCCAGCACAGCGCGCGTACGTTGGCCCCGGTGACCGGCACCTTGCCCGTCTCGATGCGGTGCAGCGTCGGCTCCGAGATGCCCAGCCGGGCCTCCACCACATCGCGCCGGCTCATCCCGGACGCCGTGCGCAGCCGCGTCAATCGCCGCCCCAATGCCCGCCGCACGACGCGTTGGCCAGTGACCGGCACGCCTGACCTCCGCTTAGCAACCCCTGTGGACGGTGATTCCGACTACCCTACCCGATGAAGTGGGCCGTTCCCGCCGATGACCAGCGTGGCGGGGGACGCGGTCGGGTGGAACGACACCGTCTCGAAGCCGGCCTCCGCGAGCCAGGCGGCGTAGTCGGCCCGGCGCCACGTTCCGCCCTTCGTGCTCTTCAGCAACATCTCCGAGGCGAACAGCAACGGGAAGGACGGGCCGCTCCGATCGTCGGCCACGACGTAGTCGCAGACGACGAGCGAGCCGCCGGGCTTGAGGGCCGCCCGGAGCTTGGCGAAGACGGCGACGTTGTCCTCGGGTCCCTCCTGATGGGCGATGTGCGAATACAGCACCACGTCGTAGGCGGCGGCTTCGAGTTCGACCGTGTGGAAGTCGCCGTCGAGGGTGGTGAAGCGGTCGGCTACCGAGTGCCGCGCGAGCAGCTTGCGCGCGATGGCGTTGATCGGCGCCCAGTCGAGCTGGGTCACCCGGGCGGTGGGGCTGAGCCCGAGCCAGACGGACGCGAAGACACCCGACCCGCCGCCCACGTCGAGGATGGCCAGGTCCTCGCGGTCGGCCAGCTCCAGCACCTGGGCAGCGGTCTCCGCGGCGGGGACCGAGATCCCCGCGATGGCGGTGACGACCTTCTCCCAGTGCGGGTTCTCGGCCACCTCCACCATCGGGTCCGCCACCGGGCCGCCGGTGCGGAAGACGTCGAGCCGGCCCGCCAGCTTGTCCATCTCGGCCAGCTTGAGCTGCGCGAAGCCGCTGATGTCGGTGGGTTTGCCCGCGACCAGATACAGCTCCGCCTCGGCGCTGTTGCGGTAGGTGCCCCGGTGGATCTCGAGCAGACCCAGACCGACGAGCCCGTCGAGCAGGGTCTGCATGCCGCGTACGGCCATGCCGGTCTTCGCGGCCAATCTGTCGGCGGTGTCGAGTCCGTCGTGGACGAGCGTGAACAGCGCATGTTCCGTGGCCACGCCGAGCAGGCCGGTGGCCCAGTAGCCGCTGGCGATCTCCAGGATGCGGCCGGGGGAAGGCTGGTTGACAGTCATCTGCTGCTCCTTACCGGGATGCCGGCACGGCCAGGCGGCGTGCGCTCGCGGGAACCGGCATGCGCCAGCTGCCGACGGCCATCTCCGCGGTGATGCCGGGGCCGAAGCCGGCGATCACGCCGGTGGCGTCCGGGGTGACCGTGTCCTCCTCGAAGAGCCGGCGCAGGGCGTCGAGGACGACCGCGCTGGCGATGTTGCCGTACTCGGTGAGCGTGGCCCAGCTGTGCCGGAACATGTGCAGGTCGACGCCCAGGAACTTGCTCAGGTCGGCGAGGATGCGCGGGCCGCCCGCGTGGATGATGTAGAAGTCGAGGCGGGCGATGTCCCAGCCGTGGCTGCGGGCGAGGTCGCGCAGCACCGGGGCGAGCGGCTCCATCGTTCCGGGCACCCGGCGGTCCAGCTGGAAGTGGAAGCCGGTGGAGCGTACGGCGTAGGAGATCCAGTCCTCGGTGCCGGGGATGATGTGCGAGGCGTTGCGCTCCAGCGCCATCCCGGTGCCGCCCGTCCCGCGCACCACGGCGGCCGCCACCGCGTCGCCGAACAGCCCGTCCGACAGCAGCGAGGCGATGCCGTCGTCCTCGGGCTGGTAGCACAGCGAGCACAGCTCGCACGAGACGATCAGGACGTTGCTCTGCGGGTACGCGGTGCAGAAGTCGTGGGCCCGGTTGATCGCGGCGCCGCCGGCGGCACAGCCCAGCTGGGCGATGGGGATCTGCCGGGTGTCGGTGCGGAAGCCCATGTTGTTGATCAGCCAGGCCGTCATCGACGGCATCATGAACCCGGTGCAGGACACGAAGATGATGGCGTCGATGTCGCGGGCGCTCAGTCGGGCGTTCGCCAGGGCCTGCTCGATGACCCGGGGGCAGCGCTTCTTGGCCTCGGCCTCGAAGATCCGGTTGCGCTCCTCGAAGCCGGGGTGACGCAGCGTCTCCTCGATCGGCCGGACGATGTGCCGCTTCCGCACGCCGGTGTTCCTGATCAGCCGGAGCGCCAGCGGCAGCTGCGGCTTGCCGTGGTGGGTCTCCTCGGCGAACCGCAGAGTCTCTTCCATGGTGATGACGTATTCCGGCACATCTACCGACGGCTTGCAGATCGTTGCCATATCCGTGGGGTCCACCTTCTGAGGAGTCGGCTAGAAGTTCGACACCTCAGCACCCTCACCCGCCGCGCTTGTGATCGGCTCGGCGCGCGCTGGAGCCCTCAGACGGACAGCCCTTGACCTGATGGTCAGGTCAAGGGCTGCCGGCGGTCTCAGCGCTGCTCGGGACCCAGGTGGACGGGCAGGCCGGTGACGGAGTTGGAGAAGATCGACGGGACCGCGGTCAGCTCGGCGGGGTCGACGGCGAGCCGCAGCTCGGGGTAGCGGGCGAACAGCGGGGGCAGCGCGGCCATCCCCTCCAGCCGGGCCAGCGCGGGTCCGATGCAGACGTGCGGCCCGCTGCCGAACGCCAGGTGCCGCTTGACGGGCCGGGTGATGTCGAACCGGTCGGCGGTCTCGCCGTACTGCTGCGGGTCACGGTTGACGCCGCTCCAGGGGGCCAGGATGGCGTCGCCCTTGGGGATCGTGACGCCGGCCACCGTGACGTCCTCGGTCGGGAACCGGGCCGGGAAGTTGCCCACGGGGGAGTCCCAGCGCAGGGTCTCCTCGATGACCTGGCCCCAGGTGCCGCGGTCGCCGGCGCGAACCATCGCCAGCTGCTCCGGGTGGGTGAGCAGGGCGCGGGTGGCGTTGACGATCAGGCTGATCGAGGTCTCGTGGCCGGCGCCGATGAGCGTCCACAGCGTGTCCTCGAGCTCCTCGTCGGTGAACGCGTCCTCGGCCTCGTCACCGTCGTCGGTCAGCAGCGCGCTGGTCAGGTCGTCCGCCGGCTCGGCGCGCCGCATGGCGAACAGGCGCTGGAACAACTCGTGCCGCTCCTGCTGGGCCGCGACGAACTGCTCGGCGGTCGTGTCGGCGCGGATGACGGTGTCGATCAGCGCGCGGAAGCGTGCCCACCACTGTTCGGGCACGCCGATGAGCTCGCAGATCACCTGCATGGGGAACGGGTACGCGTAGTGCCGCCGCAGGTCGACCGTGCCGTCCGCGGCGACCTGGCGGGGCAGGTCGTCGAGCATGGTGGCCACGATCTGGTCGATGCGCGGGGCCATGCGCTCGACCCGGGCCCGCGTGAAGTGGCGGGTCAGCGGGCGGCGCAGCCGCCGGTGCTCGGCGCCGTCGCGGGCCATCAGGTTGTTCAGCCGGATCATGCCGAGCAGCGGCCAGTCGTCGGGGACCTCGCCCCGGCGGAGGGCCGTCCAGTTGCGCCAGTCCCGGCCCACCCGCGGGTCGGCGGTGAGCTCGGCGAGCAGCGTGTAGTCGGTGACCACCCACATGCGGACGCCGCCGGGAAGCACGGCGCGCACGACCGGGCCGAGGTCGCGCATCTGGGCTGCCTCACCGTGCCGGTCGGTGCCCAGCGGGTCGATGGGAAACAGCGGGACGGTGGGTTGTTCGAGCGTCGTATCGGTCATGCCGGCGGTCCTCCTGGCGAAATGAGACTCCGAACGCGGAATGCCACCAGAAGACGCTTGAGAACGACTGAACCATTCGCCCTCGACCGATACTCGATCCGGCGCTGCTAACTTCCTCCGGCTATCCAGTGCGGAAGTTATGGGGAGTGGCTGCCATGAATGCACCTAGCGCTCTGACCGAATACGTCACCATGTCACGCGAATTGAGCCCGGGCGAACGCTGGTACTGGATCATCGATCAGCTGTCGACGCTCAACGTCTGCGCCCGGGTCCGCATCGAGGGGGAGCTCTCGGCGGAGGCGCTGCGCACCGCGCTCGGCGCGCTGCAGGACCGGCACCCGCGTTTGCGGGCGGCCATCGCGGAACGGCCGGGGGAGGGGCCGCGGTTCGTGCCGACGGACCGGCCGATCCCGCTGCGCGAGGTGTATCCGGCCGATTTCGACGACGCGCGCTGGGTCGGCGAGGTGGACGGCCACGAGCTGACCGTGCCCCTCGACTGGCGGTCCGGTCCGCTGGCCCGCGCCGTCCTGATCAGCGGGCCCGGGCCGATCCACGACCTGCTGCTCACCGTCCCGCACAGCATCGCCGACGGGACGACCGCGCTTTCCCTGCTGCGCCAATGGGTGCGGCTGGCCGCCGAGCCGCCGGCGCCCGGCTCGAGTGCCGTCACCGGTGGCCCCGCTCCCGAGTCCTTCGAGGCGCTCTTCCGGGAGCGCCCCCAAACGGCCCCCGCCGCGCCGTCCGGCGACCAGCCGGCCGCGGGCGACGTGGGCCGGCTCCGGCCGGAGCGGTTCGTGCCGTTCGACCAGCGGCGGACCCGGATGCTGCACCGGTCGCTCGACGGCGACGCGCTCGACCGGCTCACGCGCGCGTGCAAGCGGGAAGGGGCCACGCTGCACGGGGTGCTGGCCGCGGCGCTGGCCTGTGCGGTCGCCGGCGAGGCCGGCGCCACGCCACCCACGCACATCGCGGTCGGCTCCCCGATCACCCTGCGCGACGAGCTCTCCCGTCCGGTGCCCGAGGACGAGGCCGGCTGCTTCGTGTCGGCGTTGCACTCGGTGGTGCGCCACCAGCCGGACGATCTCTGGTCGATGGCCCGGTTCATCCGCGACGACCTGGCCGCGCGCCGCCGCCGCGGCGAGCAGTACGAGGTGTTCGACCTGCTCGCCGTCCAGGGCCCGGCCGGTGTGGCGGACTGCGAGCCCTTCGTCCGATACATCGAGGAGAACGGGCCCTTCAACTTCTTCGTGTCCAACATCGGGCGGTTCGAGTTCCCGGCCGGGCTCGGCGCGTGGCGGCTGTCCGGGGCGCAGTTCGTGGGCGGCATCTCGGTGGTCGGCTACCTCGGTTCCTCGGTGTCCACCAGCCAGGGCCGGCTCTCGTGGAACTTCACCCACATCGACGGGGCCGTGTCCCGCGAGCGCGCGGAGCGTCTCGCCGACGCGAGCATCGCGCTGGTTCTCGCGGCGGCCCGCTAGCCCCGCCGAAAGAGCCGGCCGCGGTCCCGCGGCCGGCTCTTCGCATGTCAGCCCAGCTTGAGGGCCAGCTGAACGCCCTGGTGAACCGGGAGCGTCAGCGAGAAGTACCCGTTGGCCGGGTCGCTGATGTAGTCGCGGAACTCCGCGTAGACCCCGCGGCCGATGTCCAGGTCGACGTCGTCGATCACGACCAGGGCGCCCGGCCGCAGCCGGGGTTCCACCACCCGCAGGATCGGCAGCCGAAGGTCGAGCCACCCGTCGAGCAGCAGCATGTCGACGTCGTCCGGCAGCTCCCGCAGGGTCTCCCGGGCGTCGCCGAGCCGGACGTCGACGAGATCGGCCAGTCCGGCGGCGGCGAAGTTCTCCGTCGCCTGCCGGGCCTTGTCCGGCTGCAGCTCGGTCGTGATCACCTGACCGCCGCCGTTGTCGCGCACCGCGGCCGCCAGATAGAGCGTCGAGATCCCGAAGGAGGTGCCGAACTCGACGACGGTCCGCGCCCGCAGGGTCCGGGTGAGCAGGTAGAGCAGCTGCCCGCCCGGCCTGGACACGGACATGATGATGTCCTTGGTGCGCTCCGCCATCTCGGCGGCGCTCATCTCGGCGGGAAACTCCCCGCGCAGATCCACCCCGGCGGCCTTCCAGGCGGCCGCCAGATCCTGCTTGTCCTCGGCTGTCAGCAGCCGTTCCAGCGTCGTTGCGACAGCGTCCGATTCCAAGGTCGAAGACATGGCCCAGAGCTCCTCATTCTTTCTTTCCACGAATTGAGCGCCCTCAGTTATTAGCATCCGGGCCCCGGCGCCGACCAGATGAATGAGCGTTGTCCGAGCGCCGTTCGAGGAACGCTCGAGCGGGCGTCGAATTCGCGTCCGTAGCGTCGGTCATCGATTCCGGAATACAAATTCCGGCTCGAAGGGAATGTGTCATGACTGCACAAGCCACGCTCGCCCGGTTCCGCGAATACATGGTCGGGCCCGCGCGCTTCATGAACCTGCTGTCCTGCTTCGAGCTCGGCCTGATCGACGCGCTGCGGGACAAGCCGGGCCGGACCGCGGCGGAGCTCGGCGCCACCGTCGGGGCCAAGCCGGACGCGGTCGAACAGCTGCTCTACCTGCCGGTCAAGGAGGGCTTCGTCGAGCACGACGAGACCGCCGGCACGTACTCCCTGGGCGCGCTCGCGGACGTGGCGGACGTGGACCTGCAGCGGGTGCTCGCCTTCATGGACAAGATCAAGGTCACCACGCTCCGGCAGCTCTACTACCTCACCGACAGCGTGCGGACCGGCGCCCCCGTCGGGCTCAGGGAGCTCTACGGCTTCCAGGGCGACCTCTACGGCGCGATGGGCGTCCACGCCGACCTGCGCGAATCCTGGTCGCGGCTGATGGACTCGGTCACCGGCCGCATCGACCCCTGGTTCTTCGGCGCGATCGACATCCCGGCCGGCGCGCAGGTGCTCGACCTGGCCGGGCACACCGGTCTCGGCGCCATCCACACCCACCGGTTCAAGGGCTCGCCCGGGCTGCGGGTGACCACCTTCGACCTGCCGGACAAGCGCGAGGAGTGCCTGCGCAACTTCCGGGAGCACGGCGTGGACGGTGAGTCGTCCTTCATCGGCGGTGACGTCTTCGACGGCGTACCCCGGGGCTTCGACGTGGTTTTGATCAAGCACTTCCTCAACATGTTCGACAAGGCCGAGGCGCTCAAGATCCTCGGCGAGGTGCACAAGTCGCTCGAGGCCGGCGGGCAGGTCCACATCCTGGTGCCGATCTATGCCGAGGACCTCAAGGAATCCCGCAGCGTCGACTACTACCCGTCCTTCTTCCTCGGCTGCGCGACGGGGCAGGGCGGGCCACAGAAGCTGTCCACGTTCCGCGGCTGGCTGCAGGAGGCGGGGTTCACGGTCACGCGCGAGACGTCGCAGGACCCGGCTTCGCTGCCGCCCGACGCGCTGCCCCTGCAGGGCATCCTGAGCGCGACGAAGAACGGCTGACCCTTGACGTCCGGGCGTGCGGGTGGCCGCGTGCTGATCGTGGGCGCCGGGATCGCGGGCATGGCGGCGGCCGTCGCCCTGCGGCGCATCGGGGTGGTGGCCGACCTGATCGACATCGAGCCCGGCCGGTCGGTGGCCGGCGCCGGGCTCACGATCACCGGCCCCACGCTGCGGGCCCTGCGGCAGCTCGGGGTGTACGACGAGGTCGCCGCGCGGGGATACGTGGGCGAGGGCATCCGGGTCTGCGGGGTCGACGGCGCGTACCTTAGGGACATCGCGACGCCGATGCCGCCGCGGTCCGGGGTGCCCGGCTCCGGCGGCATCGGCCGGCCGGTGCTGTACGAGATCCTCTCCGCGCAGGTGCTCGCGGCCGGGGTGCGGCCACGCTTCGGGCTGTCCGTCGCGGCCCTCACGCAGGACCCGGCCGGCGTCGACGTCACCTTCAGCGACGGCAGCACGGGCCGGTACGACATGGTGATCGGCGCCGACGGGATCTACTCGCGGACCCGCCGTCAGGTCTTCCCGGACGCCCCGGAACCCGAATACACGGGCCAGAGCGTGTGGCGCATGTTCGTGCCACGCCCGCCGGGGGTCGACCGCCGCCACTACTTCCTCGGCGGCGTGGTCAAGGTCGGCTGGACGCCGGTCTCGGCCACGCGGATGTACCTGTTCGTGGTCGAACGGACGCCACGCCGGACCCGGGAACCGCACGAGCTGCCGGGCGCACTCACCGACCTGCTCAAGCCGTACGGCGGACACGTCCGCACGTTCCGCGAGTCGATCGACGCGCGCACCGAGATCGCGTACCGCCCGCTGGAGTCGTTCCGGCTGCCCGGCCCGTGGCACCGCGGGCGGGTGATCCTCGTCGGCGACGCCGCGCACCCCACGACGCCGCAGCTCGCCTCGGGCGCCGGCATCGCGGTCGAGGACGCGCTGGTGCTCGCCGAGGAGCTCGACCGCCACGGGTCGGTTCCGGCGGCGTTCGCGGCCTTCGCCGTACGGCAGGAACCGCGATGCCGATTTGTGGTCGACAGCTCCATCGAGATCGGCCGGCTCGAACAGCAACAGGCGCCCCCGCAGGCGCAGACGGCGGTCGTCGAGCGGGCGCTGGCCAGGCTGGCCGAGCCGATCTGAGGCGGGCTGAACGCACCTACCGTTCGAGCACCGCCCGGGCGACGGCGCGGCCCGAGAGCCAGGCGGTCTGCACGCGCGGCCGGCCGAACGCGTCACCGCAGAGCCAGACCCGGCCGTCGGCGGCGTACGCGACGGCCTCGTCGCCCGGCTCCGGCTGGGCGTAGGTCCACCGGTGGACGTACACCTCGGGTCTGGCCGCGACGCCGAGCGTCTCGCGGACCGCCTCGGCCAGGACGGGCCCGGCCGCCTCCGGACGGTCGAGATGCCGGGCCGCCAGCACCGCGGTCGAGTGCGCGACCAGCACGGGGGCGCCATCGCCGCGGCGATCGCCGTCGTCGCAGACGGTCGCGAGGTCGGGATGCTCGTTGACGAAGGCCCCGCGCACCTCGCCCCACTCCCGCGCCGGGTACGTCAGCACGGCCGCGATCACCGGCCGCCACGTCTGCGCGTTCGCCGCCGCGGCGATCGCTGGCGGCGGGGACAGCCGCAGGGCCTGCGGACCCGGCATGGCGAGCACGACGGCGTCCGCGTCGGCCGGCACGGCGTCGACCACGGTCTCCAGCCGCACATCGAGCCCGTCGGCCAGGTCGGCGGCCAGGGACCGCAGACCGCCGGGCGCCGCCCAGCGCGTCGGCCCCGTCGTACGGGTGCCGCCGGGGTAGACCTGGAAGGTGTCGGTCCACGGGCGGGCCAGCCCGCGGGACTGCCACGAGGTGACCAGGTCGGCGAAGGCCGGATCGTCGGCGACGAGGTAGGCGGCGCCGATGTCGGTGTAGCGGCCGTTGTAGCGCTTGCTGGCCAGCCGGCCGCCGACCACCCGGCCCCGCTCCAGCACGCGCACGCGGGCGCCGGCCTCGGTCAGCGCCCGCGCGCACGACAGCCCGGCGATGCCGGCGCCCACCACGACAACGTCCATGATCCGACCCTACCGGCGGGCCCGGGCGCTCAGCGCAGCAACACCTGCGACAGATCGGTGCCGAGGGCGTTGATGGCGGTCAGGTCGAGGCGGTAGAGCACCGATCGGCCGTCGCGGTGGCGGTGGGCCAGCCCGGCCTGCTCCAGAGTGCGCAGATGGCGGGCCACCCGGCTGCGCTGCAGATGCCACAGCCGGCTGATCTCGGAGGCGGAGCGGGCCTCCGTGGTGATGGCCCGCGCCACCTGCAGCCGCTCCGGATGGGCCAAAGCTTGCAGGCGGCGGTGCAGGACGCCGGCGGCGAGCGGCGCGGATCCGGCCGGCGGGTAGATGACCGTTATCGGCAGGGACGGCTCGTCGGCCAGATACAGGTGTGGTGAGACCGCCGGTGAGGGGATAAGCACCAGGCCGGGCCGCTCGGCGGCGGAGAGCTGTTTGCCGCGGATCTTGTCGAGCACCACCGTGCCGTCGCCGCGGTAGCTGATGCCGGGCAGGTCTTGCAGCGCCGAGGACAAACCGTGGCGCTGCAGCAGCTGACGCCGGTGCAGCACCTCTTCCGCCAAGGCGGTGCCGTGCCGTCCCCACCAGGCCCCGAAGAAGCTGTCCCAGCAGGTCTGCAGCAGTGCGACGAATTCTTCGCGGGCGGCCTGCGGATCGGCCAGGACGCCGGCGACCGTGTCGGCGTCGAGGCTGTCACGGCCGCGGTAGCGTTGCGCCCCCGCCACCCCGCCGAGCGGGCGCAGCAGCGCGTCGCGCATCGCCATCGCGTCCAGGCGCCGGACGGCCGCCAGGCAGGCGTCCCAGTTGGTGTGGCCGGCGATCGAGACGTCGATGAACATCCGCGCGCGGATCGCCCGGACCACGAACGCCCACCGCGTCAACGTCGGGAGCAGCTCGGCCACGGCCGGGGTGGCCGCCCAATGCGCGGCCTGGCCGTGGTGCTCAGGGGCCAGCACCGCGTGCAGGACGTTGCCCAGCTCGACCAGCGCGCCGGTGGCGAATCGCACGTTGCCGCCCGGCGCCGCGTCGAGGCCTACCACGGTGACGGCGATGCTCGTCCTCCTGTGCTGCGATTCGGCACACCACGCCGGGTCAAACCTCGGACCCGGAAATCATCGCACCTGTCGTCGACCGTACGAGGGAGCTGTTCGTGACCACTTCGACCGTAGACATCCGTCCCGTTGACGTCGTGATCCCCGAGTCCGCGCTCGAGGACCTGCGCACCCGGCTGGCCAACACCCGGTATCCCAGCCCGGCCCCGGGCGACGAGTGGGCGTACGGGACGCCGGTCTCCTACCTGACCGACATGGTCACGCGCTGGCAGCGGTTCGACTGGCGCGCCGAGGAGGCCCGGATCAACGCGGTGCCGAACTTCACCACCGAGGTCGACGGCCAGACCATCCACTTCGTGCACGTCCGCTCGGCCCGCGACGACGCGACGCCGCTGCTGCTCCTGCACACCTATCCGGGCTCGTTCACCGAGTTCCTCGACCTGGTGCCGCTGCTCACCGAGGACTTCCACCTCGTCATCCCGTCGATGCCGGGGTTCGCCTTCAGCGTTCCGCTCGTCGACGGCGGCTGGACGATGGACCGGGTCGCCCGCGCGTACGACACCCTGATGCGCCGGCTCGGCTACGACTCGTACGGTGCGCACGGCAGCGACGGCGGCGCGATGGTCGGCCGCGAGCTTGCGGTGCTCGACCCCGGCGGGTTCCGGGGCGCGCACGTGCTCCAGCTGTTCTCCTTCCCGTCCGGCGACCCGGCGGAGTTCGAGGCGTTCGGGCCCAAGGAGTACGCCGCCCTGGAGTTCGCCGGCTGGTTCCAGTCGGTCGGCGGCTACAACTCGATGAACGGCACCCGGCCGCAGACGATCGCGGCCACGCTGTCGGACTCCCCGGTCGGTCAGCTGGCCTACAACGAGCTGTTCGAGAACTTCGGCAACGGCACCAGCCTGGTCACGCCCGAGCAGGTGCTGGCACAGGTCTCGCTGTATTGGCTCACCAACACCTCGGCCGGCGCGGTCCGCTACCACTACGCCGAGCAGCACCCGCCGCGCGAGACAGTGGTCAGCCACGGCCGGCTCGGCGTCGCCGTCTTCAAGAACGACTTCCAGACCATCCGGCCGCTCGCCGAGCGCGACAACAAGGGAATCGCACACTGGACGGAATTCGACCGCGGCGGCCACTACGCGGCGCTCGAGGTGCCCGGCCTGCTCGCCGGGGACCTGCGGGCATTTTTCGGGCTTCAGCCGACGGTGTCGTAGTCGACGTAGACGCCCTGCTCGATCGGGACCTTCAGCGCGGCCAGGGCGGCGCCGAACGACTCGTCGTCCTTGGCCTTGCCGGGCCGGGTCTGCTCCACCCGGTCGCCGAAGGTCAGCTTCAGGCGACGGAACTCGCTGACGACGGTGTTGAAGTAAACGGGGTCGGTCCAGTGCTCGCGGTCGACCACGATCGCGGTGAGTGCCGACGTGGGGTAGGCGCCGTAGCTGCCGTCGGCGCGATGGACGACGACCTCGGCCGGGCCGAGCCGGACCTCGACCACTTCGCGCCGCTTCTCGCGGTGGTTGAGCACCATGAACACCGTGAAGGCGCCGGGGACGCCGGCCACGATGACGCCGAGCACAACCATGCCGGCGACCATGCCCTGCGACAGCGAAGCAAGACCCGTGAAGGGGAAGACGAGCGCGGCCACGCCGGGCGAAGCGCTCAGACCCGTGGCGAACAGACCCCAGCCCAGGCCGGCGACGGGTGCGCTCGAGTCCGCGGACCACCTGACCGTTTGTTGCTGATCCACGCGCGTCATTGTGCCTGACCGGCGCAAGGTTGCACGGATTGGCGGTGAAAAGAACCACATAGGCCAAGTTGCACGAAATCGCGGTGGCATCCGTCTTTGTCTATGGCGCCGGCCGGCGCCCTCGCCGCTGCGAAAGGGACCGTGCGCGTGGCTTCGTCCGAAGGCAGACCCGCGTCGAACTCGTCCGGAGGCAGGCCTGCGTGGAAGCGGCCGGTCGACTGGTTCCGGCGGTGGCCCCGGTGGTGCCGCTGGACGGCCGCCGCCGTCGTCGCGGTGGAGCTGGCGCTGGTCTCGGCGGCCGTCGGCTACGTCGCGAGCGTCGATCTGCCGCCGGATCCGGCACCGCCGCAGGCCTCGGTGTTCTACTACCGCGACGGGCGGACGGTGCTGGCCCGCGTCGGCCTGACCGATCGCACCGATGTGACGTTCGAGCAGATTCCGCCGGTGGTGCGGCAGGCCTTCCTGGCCGCCGAGGATCGCGGCTTCTACGACCACTTCGGCATGTCGGTGCGCGGGGTGGTGCGGGCGCTGTGGGCGAACGTCGTCACCGACTCCGGGCAGGGCGCGTCCACGATCACCCAGCAGTACGTGCGTAATGCCTACCTGACCCAGGATCGGACGGTCAGCCGCAAGACCCGCGAGGCGGCGCTCGCGCTCAAGGTCGAGCAGCGGTACAGCAAGGACGAGATCCTCGAGCGCTACCTCAACACGATCTATTTCGGACGGGGTGCGTACGGCATCGAGGCGGCCGCCCGTGCCTATTTCGGTACGGGTGTGGGCCAGCTCGACGCGTATCGGGCCGCCGTGCTCGCGGCCCTGGTCAAGGACCCGACGCGCGGCGATCCCGCGGCCGACCCGAAGTGGGCCCGGGAACGCTGGGTGTGGGTGCTGCGGGCCATGTCCGAGCAGGGCTGGCTGCCCGAGGGCGAGGCCGATCGGGCCGCGTACCCGAAGGTCGCCCAGGAATCGGTGACCGCGAGCGCCGTCGGCGGACCGGCCGGGCTGATCGCCGACCGGGTCGAGGACGAGCTTGTGGCCGCGGGCATCAGCCGGCAGCAGATCCGCACCGGCGGGCTCCAGGTGACGACCACGATCGACGCCGGTATTCAGGCGGCGGCCACCGGCAGCATCGAGACCGCCCTGCGCGGGCAGCCGAAGGAGCTGCGCAGCGCCCTGGTGGCGGTCGGCCCCGGCGACGGCGGGGTGCGGGCCTACTACGGCGGCGACCGCGGCCGCGGGTACTACGACGACGCGCTCGCCGCCCGTCCGCCCGCCTCGACCTTCAAGCCGGTCGTGCTGGCCGCCGCCGAGGAGCGCGACATCGGCTACCAGTCGCTCTACAACGGCAGCTCACCGCGGCTGTTCGAGGATCGCGACGGCGCGCCGCTCTACAACCAGAAGAACCTGCAGTGCCCGGTGTGCCCGCTCGACATCGCGATGGTGTACTCGCTGAACACCCCGTTCTACGCGCTGGCCGCGCAGATCGGGCCGGATTCCGTACGCGACCTGGCCCACCGGCTCGGCGTGCCCCGCCGCTACGGCGACCGGGAGACGCTGGTCGACGCCAAGGGGGAGCCGGAGCCCGGCCGGACCCGCTCGGACATCGCCCTCGGTCGCTACCCGGTCACCCCGGCCGACCTGACCAGCATGTACGCCACCCTGGCGGCGGGCGGGCGGCGGGCGGAGCGGCACTTCGTCCGGTCGGTGGCCCGGGGCGACGGCGTCAAGATCTACGAGTACGAGGAGAAGACGCGCCAGGTGCTCTCCAAGGAGGTGGCGGCCGACGTCGGCGCCGTCCTGTCCGAGGTGGTCGATCACCACGGCCGGGTGCCCGGCGTGCCGGCCGCGGCGAAGACCGGTTCCCAGCAGTGGGGCAACACCGGCGACTCGTCCGACGCCTGGACCGCCGGGTGGGCCTCCGACCTGGCCGCGGTCGTCTGGGTCGGCCGCGAGCTGCCCGGCCCGATCCGGGAGAAGGGCGGCCAGGCGGTCAACGGCGAGGGCATGCCGTACCGGATCTGGCGGGCCTTCATGGCCGGCGCGATGCGGGGCCGGACGGGCGAGGCGCTTCCCCGGCCCGCGCGGATCGGGCGGGCGGGCAAGGGCGATCTCGCGTCGCTCGGAACTGACGTGCCGCGCGGCAAGTCTCTCGTCTTCGCCGGGCCGCAGCGCGGTGACCTGGTCGACCGGACGAAGGCGACCGGCTCCTGGGCGGACCGCGTCGAACGGCTGACCGGGGTGCTCGACAAGTACGCGGAGAGCGCGCCGGACTTCTCGGTCGCGGTGGTGGACCGTCGCGTCGGCCGCAGCTACGACTATCGCGGGGATCGCCGGTTCGAGACGGCCAGCATCGTGAAGGCCGAACTGCTGGCGGCGTTGCTGCTGCGGGCCCAGGACGAGGGGCGCGAGCTCACCGAGGACGAGCGAACCCGCGTACGGAAAATGATCGTCGCCAGTGACAACGACGCCGCGGCCCGGGTCTACGACGACCTCGGCGGCGCGAACGGGCTGCGGCAGGCCGGTGAGCGGCTGGGGCTGCGGGCCACCGACCCGGCCCGGCAGGTCGGGCTCAGCCACACCACCGCGATCGACCAGACCCGGCTGATCGGCGCGCTGACCGCCTCGCAGAGCCCGCTCACCCGCAAGTCGCGCGAGCTGATCCTGTCGCTGATGTCGTCGGTCAACGCCGACCAGAACTGGGGGATCAGCGCCGCCTCCTTCCCGGACGAGCAGGTGGCGGTGAAGAACGGCTGGTTGTCCCGCTCGGCCGAGCAGGGCCGGTGGATCGTCAACAGCATCGGCCGGATCAGCGACGAGGACACCGACGTCTCGGTGGTGGTGCTGTCGCACGGCCACGCGAATCAGGCCGACGGCGTCAAGGAGGTGGAACGCGTCGCCGCGCTGACCCGCAGCTATCTGGGCTGGTGAGAGCTCGCCGGCACGATGGTGGCGAGCAGCGCCGTCACGGCCTCGGTGATCGTTGCCAGGTCGGCGTCGTCGCCGCTGGTCAGCCACTGCCGATAGGCCGTACGGAAGATCTGGGCGGCGGTGTTGGCGGCCAGCTCGGCGATGTCGGCGTCGACGCCGCGCTGCCGGAGGGTGTCGCGGAACCCGTCGGCCATCTGCTGCCGCTTGATCAGATCGCGCTCCAGCAGCCGGGGGTTCGAGTGGATCATCTGGTCGCGCCGGCGCAGGGACTCGCGCGAGCCGAGCTGCCCCCAGTCGTACGCCGCCAGAACGCTGGTGACTGCCCGCAGCGGCTCCGCGAGGTCGCTCGTCTGCCGGAGCTGCTCGACGAGTGCCTCGTTGAGCGTGTCCGCGTCGGCGAAGAGGACCTCCTCCTTGTCCGAGAAGTAGCGGAAGAAGGTGCGGGTGGTCACGCGGGCCCGTTCCGCGATCTGAACGGCGCTGGTCTGCTCGAAGCCCTGCTCCGTGAACAGCTCCATGGCGGCCTGTTTCATCCGCTCCGCACTGCCTTGCTCCCACCGCGGCATGGCGCCACACTACCTGCCCTGATGACTCATCGTGACATGGCGGAACCGCCGGGAACGATGATCAGCTTTCCGCCTCGGGGCGTGCGGTGCTGTTCGAGCTCGGTGAGCGCCGGGATCGCGTCGGCGAGCGGCACGGTGCGAGCGATCGGGATTCGCAACCGCCCCTGCGCGGTCAGGCGGGCCACCTCGTCGAGATCGGCCGTGCTGGTCCGGCCCATCAGCACGCGATACGGTCCCGGCAGGGCACTCCGGGCGAATTTGACCGCCGACGGGACGATGTCGAGGATGCGGCCGCCGGGCTTCAGCAGTGTCCTCGCCGCCGCGGCGGTGAGCGTGCCGGCGGTGTCGAACACCAGGTCGAAGCGCCCCCGCAGCGGCGCCGGGTCGAAGTCGTAGCCGACGACCGGGGAGATGCCCAGTTCGCGAGCCTCGTCCGCGTCGGCGGCGCGGCAGCTGCCCGCCACCGAGGCGCCGGCCAGCAACGCGAGCTGGGCCGCGGCCCGGCCGACGCCGCCGAGGCAGCCGTTGACGAAGGCGGCCTGCCCTTCCCGCAGTGGCGACTTGCCGAGCACGGCTTGGTAGGCGGTGACGCCGACCACCGGGAGGGCCGCGGCCTGCTCGAAGGAGAGCTCGGCCGGCTTGCGGACCACCGCGTCCTCGGCGGCGACGACCAGTTCGGCGTACGCCCCCGCGCCCTTGGGGGTCGTGCCGCCGAGCACCGGGTCGCCGGCCCGGAGCCGGGTCACGCCCGGTCCGACCGCTTCCACGACTCCGGAGAAGTCGTTGCCGACGCCGCGCGGGAATCCGCGACCGGTCCAGAGCCGCAGCTCGCCGTTGCGAATCTTCCAGTCCATCGCGTTGGCGGCCGCCGCCTTGACCCGTACGAGGATCTCGCCGCGCCCGGGCCGCGGCGGCTCGAACTCCTCGAGCCGCAGCACCTCCGGACCGCCGTACCGGTGGTATTGAAGGCGCTTCGAGTGCCGATGCGTCATGGGGACCCTCTCCTTGTGATGTCTCGTCGTGACATCAACCTAGCAGATTGACGTCACGCCGCGACATCGCTAGCTTGATGTCGCGGTGAGACATCAATGGGAGGGAGAGTTCAAATGGCGTTTCCGTGGGGGAAGGTGCTGATCTCCATATCGGCGGCGGGAACCGGAATCGGCGCGTACATCGCCGACTGGAACGAGTCGCACATCTACAACCCGGCGTGGCCACCACATGCCAAGTTCCACAACGCCCAGACCATGAGCATGGGCGTCGTCCTCGGGCTCATCGCCCTCTACTACCTGTGGAAGCCGGCCCAGACGCGCGCCTCGCTGGCCACCGGCGCTGTCCTTGCCGGCGTCTACGGCATCACCCAGCTCACCGTCGTCTTCTATCCGGGAATCTCCAGCGTGGACCCGCCCGGTGAGAACACGTGGCCGCAGCTCTTCACCACCCTGCCCAGCCTCGCGTTCGTTCTCGGCGGCTACCTGTTGGAGCGCCGCCGCCTCCGTACGGCCGGCCACTGACGGGGGTCTGTAAAACGAACGGTGTAACTCCTGCGATCACCGTGGATACTGCCGCGGTGTCGAAGAAGATGCCCGGGAGCACCGTCAGGTGATCAACGGGGTTCTGTGGAAACTGCGGACCGCAGCGCCGTGGCGGGACTTGCCCGAACGTTACGGGCCGTGGAAGACCTGCCACGAACGGCAGCGCCGGTGGACCGATTGCTTGACGCCATCGCGGTGCACGCCGCCGAGCCCGGCCGGCCGCGCAAGAAAGCCGGACATGCTCATCGCGGACAAGGCCTACGCCCACGACCCGACCCGCATCGGCCTGCGCCGGCGAGGCATCCGCTACGCCATTGCGGAGCGGTCCGACCAGATCGCCCGCCGGGCCACCAAAGGCAGCCGCGGCGGACGACCACCGGCCTTCGGCCAGCAGGTCTACCGGCAACAAAACGCGCACCGGCCACCCGCTACGCCAAACGCGCCGCCCTCTACCGCTCATCATTGCTGCTTACCGCAGCCTTGATCTGGCTTCGGTGATCGGCAGGACACGGCCTAACCGCCGTTGCACCGTTCGTTCGAGAGGCCGACTGACGGTTCAGCTGCCGCAGGGGGTGGTGCCGGTCAGTTCGATCAGGGTGGCGCTGTGGGCGGGGAACGTGTGGGTCAGCGTGCCGGCTGAGGTGGGCACCTGGGAGCGTTGGATGGCGATGTCGTTGAGGTGGCCCGGCGCGTTGTAGGACTCGACGCTGGCGGCGTTGAGTGTCGCGACGGTGGCTGAGCCGGTGGCCTGGCGGCCGGTCAGGGTGACGGTGGCGCTGACCGGGTTGGCCGGGTCGCGGTTGAGCACCATGAGGCGGTTCTGGTTCGCGGTGCAGACCGAGACCACGCGCAGGGCGCCGTAGTTGCCGTTGGGCGCGGTCAGCTGGGGGTTGCCGGTCACCGCGGTGGTCACCACGTGGCTGCCGACCATGCTCTTGTACAGGCTGAACAGGGCGGCGCGGCCGGTGGTGACGAACTGGGGCGGGCTGCCGAACATGTTGGCCGGGTCGTAGCCGCCGTTGTCCAGGGGCAGGTCGGCGGTGTTGGAGTTGATCGACAGGCGGACGTTGTTCTCGAGCTGGCCGGCGAACTGGCCACCCAGATAGAGCACGTGGGCCAGGCGGGCCTCGTATGCGGGCTCGGGGAAGATCAGCGTGCCGTACTCGGTGACGACCAGGTCGGGCCGGGCGGCCGCGGCGGGGAACTTGGCGGCCAGGCGGGTGCGGAAGTCGCGCAGCTCGGCGTCGCGGTTGACCGTGGCGTACTGGAGGTTGTTGTAACGGGTGGGCGTGCCGTCGGTCGGCGGGCTGCTGTAGGAGTGGATGCCCAGGCAGTCGTACGGTCGGGTGCCCATGGCGTCGATGAACCGGGGCTGGCCCCAGCCGGAGCAGACCTCGATCGTCGGGTCGACGTTCTTCAGCGCGTCGCGGTAGGCCAGGAAGCCCTGGTGGATGCCGCTGACGTACTCGAAGGACAGGGTGGCCCCGGCGGGCGGGATCGCGCCGTTCACGCCGTTGCCGAAGTGGACGCCGCCGTCGGCCCGGGTGATGCG
Source organism: Paractinoplanes lichenicola (assembly GCF_016785085.1). Lineage (GTDB taxonomy): Bacteria > Actinomycetota > Actinomycetes > Mycobacteriales > Micromonosporaceae > Actinoplanes > Actinoplanes lichenicola. Next base: position 67,611 of record NZ_JAENHO010000013.1, on the reverse strand, counting down.
ATAGACCTGCGCGTTCGCGGGCTGGCCGGTCAGGACGTTGACCCGTTTCCAGGCGACACCGTTGACCTTCAGCACCGGCTCGAGGATCGGGTCGCCGACGCCCGGTTTGCCGATGGCGTCGCCGGGCAGCGCGATCGGCGCGAACCGTACGCGATAGGCCTGGTTCGGCTGCCCGTTGCCGGTCTTCCGAGTGGCCAGGTCGCAGCCACTGAACAGGCCGTCGTTGTTGGCGTACGGCGCGTTGGCCGCGGTCTGCCGCTGCCAGCCGCCCTCGATGAACTGCCGCACCCGGACGGCCGGATCCGTGGAGCGCCAATAGATCTGGTCGTTGTGGTAGGGCTCGTTGCCGTATTCCCAATAGCGGATCCCGTACGGCGCGGGGTGCCCGTTGGCCGCGCGGACCTCGGCCCAGTCGGTGCCGCCGTTGGGGTTGGTGGCCGCGCCGTCGGCGGGCGAGTTCATGTATTCGACGTAGTTGGCGGCGTCGGCGGCGGTCCGGTTGATCGTCGGCACCATGACCGTGGTCTTGCCGCCGATCGCGTCGGCCAGCTTCTCGTTCTCGTCGGGGCCGAACCGGCTGTCGGTGGGGGAGAACTGGCCGTTGGCGAAGCCGCCCGAGGTCTGGCAGCCGCGCTGGGCGGCCGGGCCGATCGCCTTGGCGAAGTCGAACAGGTTGGCCACGGTGCCGCCCGGATAGCGCAGCATGTTCAGGCCGGCGTTGCGGCTCAGCGACACGATGGTGTCGGCCGGGCGGCCGGCGGCGCTGTTCCAGACGCCCTTGCCGTCGTCGGGCCAGCGCTGGTTCGAGCCGATCATCGCGGCCGGGATGTCGCCCACCGGCACGCCGTCGTTGGTGACGTAACGGTTCTGGCTCACGGCGATCTGCACCGACGCGGCGGCCGTAGCGGGTTGGGGCACCGAGGCGGCGAGGAGACCGGCAACGATGGCTGTTCCTGTCAGTGCGCGCATGAGTCCTCTTTCAGCTCGCCGGGGAAATGACAGGCCGCTGCCCGGCCGGGGGAGACCTGGAGCAGCGGTGGCTTGTCGGTGCGGCAGATGGTGCGGCCCGGCCGGGCGAGGGGACCGATCGGGCAGCGGGTGTGGAAGCGGCAGCCGGGCGGCGGGTCGAGCGGGGTCGGCACCTCGCCGCGCAGCACGATGCGTTCGCGCTCGCGTTCCACCTGAGGATCGGGCTCCGGTACGGAGGAGAGCAGGCTCGCGGCGTACGGGTGCAGGGGTGTCGCCGTCACCTCGTCCGATGGCCCGCTCTCGACGATCTCGCCGAGGTACATCACCAGCATCCGGGCCGACACATCGCGTACGGAAGCCAGATCGTGCCCGATGAACAGGTAGGACAAGCCCAGCCGGGCCTGCAGGTCGCGCAGCAAGGCGATGATCTGGGCCTGCAACGACACGTCGAGCGCGGCCACGGCCTCGTCGCAGACGATCAGCTCGGGCTCGACGGCCAGCGCGCGGGCGATGACGATGCGCTGCCGCTGCCCACCGGAGAACTCGTGCGGATACCTGCCGGCCGCGCTCGCCGGCAGCCCCACCAGCTCCAGCAGTTCGGCCACCCGCGAGGTGTCCGATCCCCGTACGCGTAACGGCTCGCCGATGGCCTGCCCGACCGTCATCCGGGGGTTGAGCGAGGACATCGGGTTCTGAAAGACCAGCTGAACCCTGCTGTTGTACGCGCGCTGGGCCGCACCCCGCAGGCCGGTCACCGGACTGCCCCCGTACGAGATGTGGCCGCTCGTCGGTTCCTCGATGCCGAGCACGAGTTTGGCGATCGTCGACTTGCCGCAGCCGGACTCGCCGACCAGCCCGACGGTCTCGCCCCGGCCGACCTCGAACGACACCCCCGCCACGGCCTGCAGGGTGCGGCCGCGGGACCGGTACGACTTCGTCAGCTCGCGCACCTCGAGCAGCGGCTCGGGCTTCTCGGGGGCGGGCATCGGCGGCCGCGGGCGGCGCAGTGACGGCGTCGCGGCCAGCAGCTCCTTGGTGTATGTGTGGCGGGGCGCGGTGAAGATCTCGTCGGTGGTGCCCTGCTCGACGATCTCACCCTTGTACATGACGGCCACCCTCTGGCACAGCCGGGCCACGATGCCCAGGTTGTGGGTGATCAGGATGACCGCGGTGCCGTTCTCGCGGTTGAGCTCGGCCAGCAGCTCGAGGATCTGGGCCTGGATCGTCACGTCGAGCGCGGTCGTCGGCTCGTCCGCGATGATCACCTTGGGCTCGCCGGCCAGCGCCATCGCGATCATCACGCGCTGGGCCATGCCGCCCGAGAACGCCAGCGGATGGTCGGACAGCCGCGCCTCGGGATCGGGGATGCCGACCCGGGTCATCAGCTCGACCGCGCGTTGCTCGGCGGCCCGCCGCGGCATGCGCCGATGGGCCAGGACAGCCTCGGTCAGCTGCGCGCGCACCTTGAGCAGCGGGTTCAGCGACGACACAGGGTCCTGGAAGATCATGCTGAGCTCGCCGCCGCGGACCGTACGCATCTCGGCCTCGCCCAGCTTGAGCAGGTCCCGCCCGTCCAGCAGCACCTCGCCGCGCTCGATGCGGCCGGGCGGGCGCACCATGTTGAGCAGCGACAGCGCGGTCACCGACTTGCCCGAGCCGGACTCGCCGACCAGCGCCAGCGTCTCGCCGGCGTCGAGGTCGAAGCTGACGTCGCGGACCGCCTCGACCGGCCCGCCCGCGGTGTGGAAGGTGGTGACGAGATCGCGTGCCTGCAAGAGGGTCATCGCCGCAGGAGTCCTTTGGTGAGGCCGTCGCCGATCAGGTTGAACGCCAGCACGAGCGCGGTGACGACGACCATCGGGGCCAGCGCGTACAGCGGGGAGCGGTCGAGGAACGTGATGCTGGTGCGCAGCAGCGAGCCCAGCGACGGCTCGGGCGGGCGCACGCCGATGCCGACGAAGCTCATCGCGCCCTCGATGAAGACGGCCAGCGAGAGGCTGAGCGCGGCCTGCACGACGAGCGCGTCGAGGGCGTTGGGCAGCAGGTGCCGGAACAGCAGCCGTACGGGTCGCACGCCGACGATGCGGGCGGCGGTCACGTAGTCGCGGGTCTGCAGGCTCTTGACCGCGTTGCGGGTGAGCCGGCCGAACAGCGGCACGTTGACCAGGCCCACGGTGATCAGCACGGCGGGCAGGCCGGGACCGATCACGGCGGCGACCGTGACCCCCATGACCAGGCTGGTGAAGGCCAGCGTGACGTCGAACAACCGCTGGATGACCGTGTCGAGCCAGCCCCACACGGTGCTGAGCAGCCCGAGGACCGTGCCGGCGACCGCACCGATCGGCACGGCGACCGCGCCGACCAGCAGATCCTGACGGATGCCGTAGAGCACCCGGCTGAACAGGTCGCGGCCGTACTCGTCGGTGCCCAGCCAGTGCGTGGCGGACGGTGGCAGGAACGTGCCGGACGTCTGGGCGTACGGGGAATGGGGTGCCAGAAGCGGCGCGAGCAGGCCGGCGCCGAGCACCACCACGACGACGGCGAGCCCGATGCGGGCCTCGGGGGAGCGGAAGCCGCGAAGGAGTCCGTTCATGCGCGTTCCAGCCGGATGCGGGGGTCGATCGCCGCGTCGATGACGTCGGTGACGATCTGCACGACGATGAAGACGGCCACGGCGATCAGCAGCAGATCCTGGGTGAGCAGGTAGTCCCGGCCGGTCACGGCCTGCAGCAGCAGCTGACCGATGCCGGGCCAGGCGAAGATCGTCTCGACGATGATGGCGCCGCCGAGCAGCTGGCCGATCTGGATGCCGAGCACGGTGGTGACCGGCGGCAGCGCGTTCGGCACGACGTGCGCGGTCATCAGCCGGCGGCGGCGCAGGCCCTTGGCGATGCCGGTCTGCACGAAATCCTGATCGAGCGTGTGCCGCAGCGAGGCGGCCAGGAACCGGGCGAGGGTGGCGCCGGTCGGCAGGCTCAACGCGACCGCCGGCATCAGCAGGTATTGCACGCCGATCTCGAAGTCGCTCAGCCCCGGCCCGACACCGCCCGAGGGCAGCACCCGATACGTCACCGCGAAGACCAGGATCAAGAGCACCCCGGTCACGTACGTCGGGACGGCCACCCCGAGCGAGGTGAGCGCGCCGAGCACGTTCTGCACCGTACGGTTGCGCACGGTGCCCATCAGATAGCCCAGGACGCCGCCGCCGAGCACGGCCAGCAGCAGCGCGCCCGCGGCGAGCAGCACCGTGTTGCCGAGGCTCTCGCCGATCAGCTGGGCGATCGGCGCGTGCAGGATGTACGACGTGCCGAGGTCGCCGGTGACGACGCCCCGCAGCCAGATCAGGTATTGCGTGAACAGCGGCTCGTCCAGCCCGAGGCTGCCGCGGATCGCGGCCACCGTCTCGTCGCTCGCGTCCGGGCCGGCCAGGGTGGCCGCCGGGTCGCCGGACGACAGCCGCAGCAGGAAGAAGATGGCGAGCGAGGCCGCCAGCAGCACCACGAGCGCCGCCGGCAGCCTGCGCAGCAGATAACGGAACATCACTTCTACTTCGCGAGCGAGGCGTCGTCGAGGTCGAGGTAGTCGAGCATCGTCCAGCTCAAGCCCTGCAGCTTGCTGCTGGTCGCGTACGTGTGGGTGCTGGTCACCAGGTCGCTGACGAACTGCTGGTCGAGCAGGAAGTCGTTGACCTGGGCCAGCGTCTGCGCGTCGGGCTTGCCCGGGCTGAACCAGACCTTCTCGGCGAGCTGCTGGTATTCGGGGCTCACGAACGACGACGCGTTCTTGGTGAAGTTGAACGGGAACGCGCCGCCCAGCAGCGTGGCCGGGCCGATCTGGCCGAAGCCGTGCGCGGTGACGAACATGCCGTCGAACCCGCCCGAGCGCAGCTTGCTGAGGAAGTCGCTGGCCTGCAACGGCTGCAGGTTCGGCTTGAGGCCGGCCGCCGTCAGGTCGAACTGGATGATCTCGGCCATGCCGTTGTTGGGGCCGAACCCGGAGTCGTAGTACACGTTCACGGTCTTACCGGCCGCGCCCGCCTCCTGCAGCAGGCTCTTGGCCTTGTCCACGTCGTGGGTGAAATGCTTGACCAAGGCCTGGTCGTAGGCGGGGGAGCTGGGCGCCCAGGGCAGCGAGGTGACCTGGCCGATGCCGCCGTAGACCTGGGCCAGGATGCGGTCGCGGTCGATCGCGTACGAGATCGCCTGGCGCACCTTCTTGTCGCCCAGCAGCGGCACGGTCACGTTGTAGCCGACATACGCGACCGAGTCGTTGGCGTCGGACTCGACGAGCTTGTACGCCGGGTCGTTCTTGATCGTGGTGGCGTCCAGCGGCGCCAGGTCGAGCGCGAGTTCGCTCTGCCCCGACTTGAGCGACGACAACATCGACTGCGAATCCCGTACGACGGTGATGGTGACGCCGTCGAGCAGGGGCTTGCCGCTGTCCCAGTATTGGTCGTTGCGCTTGAGCGTGAAGCCCTGGCCGGGCGTGTATTTCTCGACCTTGAACGGCCCGGTGCCGTTGAACGACGTGCCCGCGAAGGTGGCGTCGGCGGTCTTCGGGTCGATGATCGGCATCATCAGGAACAGGTCGAGCGTGTTGCTCATGGCCCGCTTGAAGGTGATGGTCAGCTTGGTGTCGCCCTCGGCCTTCATCTGCGCGATCTGCTTGGCGATGCCCTTGACCTGCGAGGCGACCTCGGCCCGCTGGATGATCTCGAGGTCGGCGATGACGTCGGCCGCGGTGAAGGCCCGCCCGTCGTGGAACTTCACGCCCTCGCGCAGGGTGAAGGTCAGCGTCTTGCCGTCGGCCGAGGTCTCCCACGCGGTGGCCAGCTCGGGCTGCGGCTCGAGCGTCTTGTGGTCGTATTGGATCAAGGAATTGAAGACCGTGCGGGTCAGGCTGAAGTTGGGGTTGTTCTGCGACATGAGGGTGGCCGGCTGGACGTCGGCGCCCTGGACGATGCGCAGGGTGCCGCCACGCGACGGCGTGCCGCCGGTGTCGCCCTGCTGATTCACTGCGGAGGTGCACCCGGCGGCGAGCATCAGCGCCGCCGCGGCTGCGGCCACTGCGGTGGCGCGTGGCTTCAGTGCGATCATCGTCACACCATAGTTACGGGCTACAACTAAATGCAAGCCCTATCTCGCCTATATGTTTTTGGCCTCGGCTTACCTGCTCGCCGCCACCGAACCGCCGTCCCCGCCGTTCCCCGCCCGACAACGTCCCCGTCGCCGTCCCCCCACCCCGGCCCTCACCCCCACTATGGGCGACCTCAGCGCGCCGGCGTGGGCGTGCGCTGTTTTTCGGGCGTGCGCCGTTGCTCGGGCGTGCGCTGTCTTTTGGGCGGGCGCTGTCGCTCAGGCGGGGTCGAAGGCGAACGGGTCGCGGTAGAAGGCGTCGAGCAGGAATGCGGCCGAGGCGATCGTCGGGGCGGCGTCGCCGAACGCCGAGCCGGCCACCCGGATCTCGCCCCCGCGTTCACCGGCCCGCTCGAACGCCTCGGTGAAGGCCGGCATGAAGCCGCGCGCCGTCGGCACCAGCCCGCCCGCCACCACCAGCGGCGGGTTGATCAGGTTGCTCATCGCCGCCGCGGCCCGGCCGAGCACCGCCGCCCGCTCGGCCATCAGTGCCATGGCGGCCTCGTCACCGTCCTCGGCCACCTGCACCAACGTACGGATCGAGGCGCTCGGCCGCACGATGCCGGCCCCGATCGCGTCGCGCAGGATCGCCCCGTCGGTGAGCAGCTGCTGCAGGCAGTCCGTGCGCCCGCACTCGCAGGCGTGCCCGTGCTCGCCCACCGGAAAGTGCGCGATCGACCCGGCCGCGCCGCGGGGCCCCTGCCGGGCGGCGCCCTCGTTGACGATCGCGGCGCCGAGCACGTTGCCGACCCAGAGCATCAGCAGGTCCTGATGGCCGCGGGCGGCGCCGATCATGCGCTCGGCCAGCGCCAGCCCGCGTACGGTCTGGTCGAAGTAGTGCGGCAGCTCCAGCTCGTCGGTCAGCAGCCGCCCGAACGGCACATCCGTCCAGCCCAGCGGCGCGAACCGGGCCACCACCCCGGTCGCCGGGTCGACCCAGCCGGCGATGCTGGCGCCCACGCCGAGCACCCGCGTCTCGCCGCCGCGCAGCTCGCCGGCCAGCGCGCCCAACCCCTCGCGGGCCATCTCGGCGACCGCCTCGGGGGCGGGGTCGCGATAGGGCCGGCGGCTCTCCTGCAGCATCTCACCGCGGATGTTGACCGCGCCCACCCGCAGCTCGCGGGTGCCGAAATGGGCCGTGAGCACCACCCGGTCGTGCCCGCCCAGCTCCAGCGGCACGGTCGGGCGTCCGGGGTTGGACCGGTTGGGCTCGCCCTCGCGCAGCACGCCGATCTCGAGCAGCCGGGCCGCCACCCGCGTGACCGTGGCGCGGCGCAGGCCCAGCCGGTCGGCAATCTCGGCCCGGGCCAGCGGCCCCTCGGCCAGCACGGTGCGCAACACGAGCGACGCGTTGACCCGGCCGAGATCCTCGGAGGTGCCGAAGCCAGTTAGTTGCATGCGGTAACTATATCTGTTCTCATGACGGCATGCCGTCGCCGAATATCGTTCTCATCCTCGCCGACGACCTCGGCTTCTCGGATCTGGGATGCTACGGCAGCGAGATCGCGACCCCGGCGCTCGACGAGCTCGGCCGGCAAGGCGTACGGCTGTCGCAGTTCTACAACACCGCGCGCTGCAGCCCGTCGCGGGCCTCGCTGCTGACCGGCCTGCATCCACACCAGACCGGCATCGGCGTGCTGACCCGGCCCGACCTGCCCCTCGGCTATCCCGGCACGCTCGACCCGGCCTGCGCGACCATCGCCGACCGGCTGCGCGAGCACGGCTGGACCACCTGGCTCAGCGGCAAATGGCACCTGGCCGCCGACACCGCCACGCCCAACGACTCGTGGCCCACCCGCCGCGGCTTCGACCGGTTCTTCGGCACCCTCGCCGGCTGCGGCAGCTACTACGACCCGCAGACGCTGACCCGCCAGGAGTCGCCGGCCACCGACGCCCGCGACGACCCGGACTTCTATTACACCTCGGCCATCGCGCGGGAGGCCGCGGGCTGGATCGACGCCCACCCCGGCGACCGGCCGTACTTCCTGTATCTCGCCTTCACCGCACCGCACTGGCCGCTGCACGCCCGCCCGGCCGACATCGCCCCGCACGCCGGCGCGTTCGACGAGGGCTGGGACGTGCTGCGCGAGAAGCGGCTGGCCCGGCTCGTCGAGGAGGGCATCATCGCCGACGGCACGCCGCTCAGCGAACGCGACCCGTCCCAGCCGGCCTGGGACGACGCCGACGACCGGGCGTGGCAGGCGCGGCGAATGGAGACGTACGCGGCCCAGGTGCGTGCGCTCGACGACGGCGTACGGGCTGTGCTCGACGCGATCGAGCGCTCGGGCCGGGCCGAGGACACGATCGTGGTGTTCCTCTCCGACAACGGCGCCTCGGCCGAGGAACTGCCGATCGGCACCCCGGAGCAGTTCGCGGCCAAGGACAGCGTGCTGCGGACCGGCACCCGCGACGGCCGCCCGGTGCGCCCCGGCAACACCGCCGCACTCGAGCCCGGGCCCGAGGACACGTACGCCAGCTACGGCGTCCCGTGGGCCAACCTGTCCAACACGCCCCTGCGCAAATACAAGCGCTGGGTGCACGAGGGCGGCATCTCCACACCGTTCCTCATGCGCTGGCCCGCCGGCGGCCTGGCCGCCCGCGCCGTCGTCCACGACGCCTTCCAGCTGGTCGACGTGCTGCCCACCCTGCTCGAGGCGGCGGGAGTGCCGGCCGGGCCGGGGGAGGGCCGCTCGATGCTGCCCGCGCTGCGGGGCGGCACGGTCGAGGAGGCCGCGCTCTACTGGGAGCACATCGGCAACGCCGCGATCCGCGTCGGCCCGTGGAAACTGGTCCGCGACCACCCCGGCCGATGGGAGCTTTACAACATCGACGAGGACCGTACGGAACTCGACGACCGCGCGGCCGCGGACCCGGCACGGGTGGCCGCCATGGCCCGTCGCTGGCAGGAATGGGCCGACCGGGTCGGCGTGCTGAACTGGGACACGATGATCGAGCGCTACGCCGCACCGGAACAGGCCGAGGAATAGCTCCGAACGCGGTCACAGCGTGGCTTGCGGGAACTTGTCGCCCGGGTTCGGGCCCCGGGTCGCGAAGTGGTCGCGAAGGATCTGGTGGCTGAACGTGTACTCGTTGCCGCCGGTGCGTTGCAGGAGCGCGAGCCGGGTGGCGCGGTGCAGGAAGCCTGCCAGGTCGGCGGGGATCAGACCGTCGTCGCGAAGCCTGGCCTCCACCACCGTGACCTCCAGCCGGGCGCTGAGCAGCACGACGAGCACGGTGACGAAGACGACGGCGGCGGCCAGGGCGCCGACGTCGAACGCCGGCCGCAGCGAGGCGAGCACTTCCCCGTACGGCCGGTCGGCCGCGCTGAAGGCGGTCAGGAGCATGCGCGCGGTGGCGAACGTCAGCGCCGTGACGACGCCGGACGTGAGGCCGGCGTAGGCCGCCCAGCGCGCGCTGCGCAGGGCAAACGGGCCGAACGGGCGCACGACGGGCCCGACGGCCCAGTTCTCGGTGTCCGTCCAATCCCACTGGACGCCCTGAAGCAGGGCCAGCGCGCTCACCGACAACACCGCGACCACCGCGAAGATCAGCAGACGCTGCCGCTGAGCGGCGTCGAGGGAGCCCCAGACCGACAGGCCCTGATAGAGGCGGTACGCGTCGAACAGCGCGCAGCCGATCGTCACCAGCCCGCCGAACCGGCGGAATCCGCGCCGGAACTCGCGGACCGACCACGAGACGCGCGGCCGCGCCGTCCGTACGGGAATCGCGGTGTCGCCCGTACGGTCCGGCAGGTGGACGGCGCTCAGCAGCACGAACAGCGTCAGCGCGACACCGAGCCCGGCCACCGGATGGCGGGGGACGAGGATCGTGGCCGCGCCGAGGGCGGCGACCAGGGCCACCAGCAGACCGACGGCCAGGTTGATCACCCGCCGGGCCGTCCGCTGCGGGATCCACTCGACCATCAGGTAGTCGCGCAGATAGAACGAGTTCAGGCGATGCAGCTGGGCAGCGATCCAGCCGAGGTCGCGCAGGAACGCCTCGCGCTCCACCCGGGCCCCCGGTGCGGCGAGCGGTCCGGCGCGGTCGTCCCGGAGCAACATGGATTCCGCGTACGACTCGATGATCGCCTTTCGCGGATCACCGTCGCGCAGCCGTAGCATGGTGGTGCCGTCCCGATCCGGGAAGGCCAGCAGCGCCGTAGTGAAGAAGAGCCGGGTCCGCAGCACCTCGACCAGATCGGGAGAGTCGCGCGCCACCGTCCGTAGCTCGTCGTGGGTGCCGCGGAACCGGTCGAGATGCAGGTGCACCTGACCGGCGGTGACCGACTCGACGACCAGCGCGGGCAGATCGAGCTCGGCGCCCCCGGCCCGAGTGCCGTCCGCATTGGCCCCGATCAGCAGACCAACCGCGGGATGGGCCGTCCGGAAAGCGTTCACCTGCTCGATCGCCTTCTTACGGCGCAGCGGCGGGAGCCAGCTCAGATTGTCGATCAGCAGGTAGACGGTTCCGGCGGCCAGCCAGCGATCGACGGCCGCACCGGGAACCGCACTGCTCTGCCGCACGGTTTGACGCACGTGTCCGGCGAGGTCCAGCCCCGCGGGCCACGAGCCGGCGTCGATCAGGACCGGCATGACCGGTTCCTCGCCGCGGCCGAGCCGCGCGGCCGCGTCCTCGGCGAGCGCCCAGGTGGCGTCGCGCAGGAAAGTGCTTTTGCCCGAGCCGGGCTCGCCGACCAGCGTGACCGAGAGACCGCCGCGCAGGTCGACCACCGCGTTGACCAACTCGGCCACGCTGGAGACGGCCCGGTGCGGCCCGTCGGCCTCGCCCGCGGGCCGCAGCGTCAGCGGGAGCCGGGCGGCCGGGCCGAGCACCACCCCGGCCTCGACGTCGATCGAGCCGCGGTCCCTCGCCTCGAGGGTCTTGAGAGTCGTGTTGACCAGCCGCTGCGCGAACCGTGACTCCGCGGCGGCGGTCGGTGCCTGGGTGTCGGCGAACGGCCGGAACTGGTCGTAGGCCAGGGCCGCGAACACGCAAACCGTGACCGGGATGATGAGGGCCGGCGAGGTCAGCCAGTCCGGGGTGTCGTCGGACAAGAAGTTCACCAGCAGCGGCAGCACCACGATCGCGAGGGCGAGCACGGCGACCGCCCGCGCCCGGCGTACCGGGAATCTCATGCCTTTATCTGACGGACTAGCACTCAGCCGCAGGTCGGCGGGCTGATCAGCCCCTCAGTGCTCAGGTCGCAGAGTGGCCGCGCCGAAGGAGACCGAGAAGCGCTTGCACCAGATGGCGACGCTGGCGAGCCGGTCCAGGTCGGTGCCGGGCGGGATGGCATAGCGCTGGTTGCCCTGGTTGCCTTTGAGGCGGCCCAGTTCGAGCGAGGCGCCGTCGTCGAAGACCCGCCAGCCGTCCAGGCCGGGGCGCACCGGCTGATCGGAGAGCCAGACGCGCAGGTCGGGGCCGTTCGAGGTGGCCAGGTCGAGCAGTTCGAGCACACGGGAGCCGTCGGGGTGCAGAACCACTCTGGCCATGCCTCTGGTGTCGTGCTCGTGGCTGATAAAGGTGCCCTGACGGGCGATCGTCGGGCCCGATGTTTCTGCCGCCGGCGCCGGTACCACCGCGAGCGCCTCGTCGACCTGGCGGTCGGTGACCAGCTTCCACGGCTGGAACCAGTAGAGGCCGAGACCGGCCAGCAGGGCCAGCACGGTCGCGGCGGCCCAGGCAGCCGGGCGGCGAATCGTCATGTTTCCAGTAGACCGCGGCCGGCGCGGGGAAACCCTTACCGAACGATGACGAAGGCGAGCCCTATCGGGACAACGATGACGGCCGATACGCTGGCTCCCCGTGAGGATCGAGGACGCCACGACCCGGCCGCGCCCGCCCGCCACGACCTCACCGCCTCCGCCAGCCCCGCGCCGCAGCCGAATCTGAGCCTTCGTGGTGACGGGGGCGCCGACGGCTCCACGAAGGCCGACGGCACCAGCTTCAAGGACGTCCGGGACGGCGATCTCGGCACGGCCTGGTCACCTGTCGGCCGGACCGGCGAGATCGCGGTGAAGTGGCAGACCCCGGTGACTCTCTCCCGAATCAAAATCCGGGAGACCGCCGCCGCCATCGTCACCTGGCAGGTCCGCGACCACGACAGCGGCTCCATCCTGGCCACCGGCACCGGGGCCGGCACGATCACGTTCAAGCCGGTCACCCTGCGCAAGATCGCCTTTGTCATTCTCAGCGCGACGTCGACACCCCGGGTCGCGGAGTTCGAGACCTTCGTCAGCTGACGGCGGCGACGGTCAGGGTGTCTCCGCTCGGGCAGAGCAGATAGCCGGGGACGCCCTGGCATTTCTGCTCGGTGAGCCGGTCGAGCTTGCCGAGGGCGGTCTGCCGGCCGTCGGTCAGGTCGAGGCGGGTCACCGCGGTGCGGTCGTCGGGAACTCCCGTTGCCCGCAGCAGGATCAGCGAATTGGCGGGGCCGGCGACGAACGCCTCCTGACCGCCGAGTGGTCGGCCGATCGTCCGGCCGGTGGCCGCGTCGACCAGCACCGTCGTGGCCGAGGCCAGGTTGGCGCTGGCCGAGAGCAGCAGCCGGCCGGCGCCGGGGTCCCACACGAAGTTCAGGTCGTCGCGCCGCCAGGTCTGGTCGCCGGTGACGGGGTCGCGGCCGGTCACGCCGCGGACGCCGGCCGTGCAGATCAGCGGGCCGCAGCCGGTGACGTAGCCGATCAGCTCGTCGGATCGCCACAGCGGTTGCAGGTCGGCGGCGCGGTAGATGGTGGCGGCGGTCTGGGCGGACGCCGTACGGATCACCACCAGCTGGGCACCGGCGGAGAAGAGGGTCGCGGAATACACCCCGGTCCACGGGATGCGGCTGCGGTGGCGTACGGCTCCGTCGTCATAGTTGTAGACCGTGGCGTCGCCGGCGCCGGTCACCGTGACGACGGCGGTGGGGCGGCCGGCCTCGATGATCGTCGTCCACTCCTCGGTCGGGGTGATCGAGCGTCGCCACAGCTGGCGGCCGTCGCGCAGCCCGACCAGGCGCAGGGCGGTGGTCGCGCCGGCCCGGCCGATCTCGGCGAGCAGCACCTGATCACCCGCCGACGACGAGGAGGCGCCGGTGGACTGCCAGAGCCGCCTGCCGGTCCCCGCGTCGAGCGCGATCGTGCGGGGTCCCGGCGAGCCGGTCGGCGGCGGGCCGGTGGTCACCAGCACGACGTCCCCGACCGGCCGGATCCCGTACGCGTCGCCGGTCGGGGTGCTCCAGCGCGGGCGCCCGGTGCGCAGGTCGTACGCGATGACCTCGGCCCGGCCGGAGGGGCTGCTCCGATTCAGGTAGACGGTCCGGCTGTCCGCGGCCACGGTGTCGCTCGGCTGCAGCGCCGTCGTCCAGAGCGGCCGCACCAGGGGTGGCGCCGGCGGCGTCGAGGCGGTCATGGCGGCCAGGCCCAGTGCGGTCAGAACGGCCAGCGCCAGCCGACGCAGCCGCGGCAGGTTGATCGGCGCGGCAGCCGGCTCGGCGGCGGTCTCCGCGTCACCGAGGTCGATCAGAGTCATCAGCCGGTCACCGTCAAGCCACAGGAATGTCACAACACCTAGCGGTGAGGCTACCGGCCGCGAGAAGACCCGCCTGGCCGAGGTGACCAGGCAGGTTCCCTCGGTCCGCGATCAGGACGGCGAGTTCTGGACCCGGCAGGTGTTGCCGTTCGGCGAAGTGAGGACGGTCTGCAGCGCGACCTGCCCCCGGGCCGCGTACGAGGTGATGTTGCCGAGCCGAGTGGGGCCGAACGTGTACGTCGTGGTGCCGCTCCACGTGTCGTACTGGCCCGTTCCGCCCTGGTTGATCAGGAGACTCATGACGGCCGAGCGCACCGTGTAGTGGTGAGCGCCGTCCGCCTCCAGCACATGCACCGCGTACGGCTTGTAGACGTAGATGCCGTTGGTGACGTGATAGGCCCAGGCGACCTTCACGATCGAGAAGGGCGAGTTCGAGCCCGGGAAGAAGCACTTCATCCCCGAGTCCCAGCCGATCGTGTCGGCCGCGTACGCCGGTGACCCCCAGGTCACGGCGCCCAGCAATGCGAACACGGATACGAGTGTGGCGAGCAGTCTGCGCATGTAGTCCTCCAGATCAACGCTGTCGTCGCTTCCACACGCTCCACCCACCGTGTGGAAGCGATGTCGACGAAATGTCGAGCGCCCGATCGTGAGTACTTCCCGACAACGGTGACTGCGCCGGCCGGCTGACGTGCTCGCCCGGACAGAAGACGTACCGGTCGGTGGGGGTCTGGTTCTCAGCGGCCGGGAAGTGGTGCTGACCCAGCCGTCCGAGGGCGTCTTCCGGGCGTTCAGCAGCACCTGCACACACCAGGATGCGCCGCATCGAAGATCGCCGACGGAGTCATCCAGTGCCCTGCCACGGCAGTCAGTTCGACGCCGCTGACGGCAGCGTGGTGAACGGCCCGGCCCAGAATTCCCTGCCGCGCCGCTCGATCGACATGACCGAGGCCGGTGAGATCATCAGCGGTTAGGCGGCCGCGCAGCTGCTGCGGAAGAAGTTCGCCGACCGGTCCAAACTGGTCGTCTCGGAGAGCAGCGGACACGGCGCGTACGTCCTGAGCGACAGCGCCTGCGTCCAGAACCTCACGACGGCGTACCTGGTCGACGGCCGGATGCCGGCCAAGGACGTGACCTGCCGCCGCAGCTGACCCTGTCGCACCGCTCAGGCGAGGGCGCGGAGGACCGGTCCGCGCCCTCGCTGGACGGCCCGTGGCTGGATCGCTGCCGAACTCATCGAGGCCCGGCCCGCCAGCCCTGGAGGATCGCGGTGAGCGCCTGCTCGGCGAGCCGTTCGGTGCGGTCGGAGCTGAAGGAGTCGAGGCTGCCGAGCGAGGCGATGCCGTAAAGCGCGCCCCAGACGATCTCGCAGGCCTCGTCGGGCGCCGTCAGCGGCACGCCGTGCGTCTGCGACCAGGCGGTGAGCAGCTCCACCACGAGGCCGATGGCCGGCGCTGCGGCCTTCCGGCGGGCGTCAGCGCCGACCGTGGCGTCGTTCATGGCCTGGTAGAGGTGCGGGTGCTCGTTCGCGAAGCGCACGTAGGCGCGCGCGATCCGGATCACGCGCTGGTCGATGTCAGGCTCGTCGGCAAGCCGGCTGAGGTCGGCCATCAGGAGGCGGTACCCGTGCTCGATCAGCTCGAGCACGAGCGCGTCCTTGCCCGCGAAGTACTGGTAGACGATCGGCGCCGTGTATTCCACGTCGTTGGCGATGCGCCGGATCGTCAGCGCGGCGGCACCCTCGTTCTCCAGGACGGCCAGCGCCGCCTCGACGATGGCGTTGCGGGTGTTCGCCCGCTCGCGGGCGCGTCGTGCGTTGGTCGGCATGTTCGTCTTCTCACTTCTCCGTTCCGGCGAACGCTAGCCGCCCCTCTTGACCTTCTCCCGGACACGCCCTACTTTAACGATGTTAGGAAATCTAACCACGTTAGAAAGAAGCACGAGATGATCTACCACGTCATTCGCGCCGCGATGAAGGAGACCGCGTCACCCGAGCGGATCGAGGCGGCGCTGGAGAGCTGGCGGGAGACGGGCCGGTCGGTCCCGTCCGTACGCTCCTGGGTCGTCGGCCGCGACCACGGCGGCGCGTTCGAGTACGGTGCGACGTTCGTCTTCGACGACCTCGACGGCATGTTCGAGTTCCTGACCCACCCGGCGACGCTACGCACCGATCTGATCGGCCTCGAGCTGATCGAGAACATGCAGATCTTCGACATCAGTGACGACGACGATCCCTCGCTGGGCGACAAGATCGCCGAGCTGCACCGCCGTCGCAACGAGCTCAGCCCTGAGGTCTCCGGCCTGCTTGCCGACGTCCCCACGTATCTCGGCGCCGGCGTCGACGAGCGGCCGTAACGGCCCCCGCCGCCTGACCCGGAGCGGCGTAGAGTGCGGGCATGGCGTACGCGGTTCTCAGCACGTCGTTGCAGGTGTTGCGCGAGGTCGCCGGCCGCGTGACCAAGGATCAGCTGGACAATCCCACTCCCTGTGCGGAGTGGACCGTGACCCAGGTGCTGTTCCACGCGGCCGGCGACCAGCTCGGCTGGGCCTCGATGGTCGCCGACAGCCCCCTGCCGACCTGGGATCCGTTCGCGCCGCCGGCCACGCTGGACGGTGAGGTGGCCGACCTGATCGAACCCGCGCTGCGGGCGGCCACCGCCGCGTGGGATTCGGTGGAGCCGGGTGCGGAGTCGGTGCGGACGCCGTTGCCGCCGTTTCCGACCATGGCGCCCGAGCTGGCCGCCGGGGCCTGTGCGCTGGATGCCGCGGTGCACGCCTGGGACATCGCGGTGGCCACCGGCCGGCCGAGCCCGCTGACCGCGGCCCTGGCCGAGCAGCTGCTGCCCGCGGCTCACGCCACCGTGGAGCCGCTGCGGGGCTTCGCGTACGCGTCGGCGGAGGCGGACCTGCCGGACGACGACGCGGCCGCCCGCCTGCTGCGCTACCTCGGCCGCGACCCGTTCTGGAACGCCTGACGTTCACTGCCTGGTGACCATCGAGCGGCAACGATGGCACGCTGTGTTCCCGCCGTTGTTGCACGGTATCCACGTGACGACATTCTCACGACAAGTAGGCGCGGCCGTCCTGCTCTCGGCGCTGGCCGTGGTGCCGGCCTCGCCCGCCGCGGCGACCACCCCGAAATCCTGCGGGCCGGACGCCTCGCTGCTCGGCGTCTCCGACGCACTCGACAAGACCACCTTCCAGGGCACTCAGGTCGCCGGGTTGTCCGCGCTGGCGCCGACCCGCGGCTCGCGGGCGCTCGCGCTGGTCGACAACATCGGCACCACCCCGGCCCGCCTCTACGACGTGGACCTGGCCAAGCCGGCCGTCCGCGGGGTCACCTTCCTGACGCGGCCGGACGGCACGGCATACACGGGAACTGATTTTGACGGTGAAGGGCTCGTGGTCGAGCGGTCGGGGAAGACCGTGCTGGCCAGCTCCGAGCGGGAGCCGTCGATCCGGCGGTTCCGGCTCAGCGACGGCAAGGAGATCGCCTCGCTGCCGGTGCCGGCCCGGTTCCAGGTGACCCCGGCCGGGCAGGCGGCGGTCAACCAGACCTTCGAGGCGCTGACCGCCACCCCCGACCACCGGGTGCTCTACGCCGGCATGGAGGGTCCGCTGGCGGGCGACGGTGACGGGCACCGGATCATCCGGTACGAGAACGACAAACCCGTTTCCCAGTACGCGTACCGCACCGACCCGGCGCTGGGCCTGGTCGAGCTGGTCGCACTCGGTGACAACCAGCTGCTCGCCCTGGAGCGTGGCTTCACCGCGGGCGTCGGCAACACCGTACGGGTCTATCGGGTCTCGGCGACCGGCGCGCCCGACGTGACCGGGGTCGAGTCGCTGACGACGCTGACCGACCCGCGCGCCTGGCTCGGCAAGCAGCTGCTGGTCGACCTGGTGACCTGCCCGCCGTCCGGCGCGACGGCGAAGCAGCCGCAGCCCAACCCGCTGCTCGACAACATCGAGGGCATGGCGCTCGGCGACCGGCTGCCCGGCGGCCGGCGCGTGCTGCACCTGATCTCCGACGACAACGGCAGCGCCACCCAGATCACCCGGCTCTACACGCTGGCCGTCACGATCCGCCCGGAGGCTACGCTGCGGAGCCGCGCGATCCTGTCCGCGACGGCCTACCAGCCGGGCCCGGTCTCCGGCACGCAGCTGGATCCCGCCCCGGTCAACGGCATCACCGCGCCCTTCCCCGGCCAGCCGATCCCCGGTTTCTCCGCCGTGATTCCCGCGTACGCCGGTGACCGCTCCGGCAAGCACCTGCTCGCCATGCCCGACAACGGCTTCGGCGCGAAGAACAACTCGGCCGACTTCCTGCTCCGCGCGTACCGCATCGACCCCGATTACCGTACGCACAAGGTGAATGTCCGCGGGTTCATCAGCTTCCGCGACCCCGGCCGCAAGGTGCCGTTCCCGATCGTCAACGCGAACACCAAGGACCGGCTGCTGACCGGGGCCGACTTCGACATCGAGTCGCTGGCCCGCGACTACCGCGGCGACCTGTGGCTGGGCGAGGAGTTCGGGCCGTACCTGGTGCGCACCGACCGCACCGGCAAGGTGCTGCAGGCCCCGATCCCGCTGCCCGACGGCGGCAAGTCGCCGCAGTCGCCGGACCTGGCGCCGGGGGAGACCGCGACCGTGCCGGCCAGCCGCGGCTTCGAGGCGATGGCGGTCAGCCCGGACGGCAAGACGCTCTACCCGATCCTCGAGGGCGCCCGCACCGACGACGCCGACCAGCGCCGCCGGATCGTGTACGAGTTCGACGTGCGCGCCAACCGCTACACGAACCGCACGTGGACGTTCCGCGTCGACGACCCGTCCCTCGTGGTGGGCGACGCCGCGGTGCTCGACGGCCGCCGGCTGCTACTGATCGAGCGGGACAACGCGATGGGCCCGCAGTCCGTGGTCAAGCGCCTGATCGTGACGGACCTCGACAAGGCCGACGCCAACCGTGTCCTGCCGCGACGCACCGCCGTCGACCTGATGCGCATCGCCGACCCGTACGGCGTGTCCACCCCGGCCCGCCCGAACGAGTACGGCGTCGGCCCGCTGTTCTCGTTCCCGCTGCAGTCGGTCGAGTCGGTGCTCCCGCTGGCCGGCGAGAAGGTCCTGGTCGCCAACGACAACAACTTCCCCGGCAACGACGGCCGCATCCCGGGCCGCGCCGACGACACCGAGCTCATCGTCGTCGACGTACCCGGACTGCGCTAAGACATCGGACGCGAGCGGGCCCTGTCCAGTTGACTGGTCAGGGCCCGCTTCGCCGCGCCCCAGTCGCGGTCGGGCCGGTCAGGATTCCCCGGCGCCGACGTACACCCAGGCGGTGGCGCCGGACGCGAGGGGCGCCTCGACGCGTTTGTAGTCGTCGACCTCGTATTCGTCGGCGCGCAGCAGGTCGTCGTCGGTCAGGTCGAGGACCGCGCCGTCGACCGTGTCGGCCGGGTTGCCGGTGGCCCGCAGGATCGGGTGGTGGGTGTCGCCGCTGACGGCGATCACCGCGGGATCGGTGATCTGCAGCAGCTCGAGCCGGAAACCGGCGATGCTGTCCGGGCGGGTCACCAGCTCGCGCCCGAAGGTGGCCTGCTGCACGGCGGGGTAGCGGAGGGTTCCGTACGAGAACAGCAACGGCATGATCAGTGATCTTAGCCGTCGCAAGGGGGTGCGCACCTGCGAGTCAAAAGCGCCATCAGTAACAGTACTTACGGCGTAGATCGGCCACTATCAGCCGCATCTGCGGGATGGTGATCTGTGTCTTCGGCTCGCATGATGGGGCTATGAGCGTTGACGAGGCGGCACTCACAGCCGAGCAACGAGCCCGTTGGACGACCGTTCTGGACCACCTCATCGCCGCCCTGCCGGGCGAGAGCTGCCTCGTTCTGGTGGACGGTGCCGACGATCGGGCGGCGTTGTTCGCCGACGGTCTCGCCGCCCGGCTGCGGGGTCGGGGCCGCCGCGTCGCGCGTACGGTCGGGTCCGGCCCGGCGGGTGCGGTCACGGTGGTGGACGGCCGCGGATGGCGCGAGCGTCTCCCCGACGACGCTTGGCACATGACGGTGTGGGTGCGCGGCCCCTCCGGCGAATATCGCGGCGAGGGTTGCGACGTCGTCGTCGACCTGCACGATCCGGGCTGGCCCGTGCTGCGCGAGATGAACGCCGCCCTGCTACCGGCCGAGGGGTGGTATCGCACCGAGTCGCGGGCGTTCTTCGCCATCCGGGCCGCCACGTGGGACGTCAAGTTCGGTGCCGACCTTCCGGCGTACGCGGACGCCGTGGCCGAGGCCGCGCTGGCGCCCGGTGGTGTCGCCGTCGATGTCGGCTGTGGCACCGGCCGGGCGCTGCCGGCTCTGCGCGCGGCGACCGGGCCGAGCGCGACGATCATCGGCATCGACCACACGCCGCAGATGCTGGCCGCCGCCTGCGAACGCGCCCGCGACAGTGCCGCCCGGCTGCTGCTGGCCGACGCCCGTCACCTGCCCCTGGCCGACCGCAGCGTGCACGCCGTGTTCGCGGCCGGGCTGATCAACCACCTGCCCGACCCGGCCGGTGGGCTGGCCGAACTGGCCCGCATCACCCGGCCCGGCGGGCGGCTGGTGCTCTTCCACCCGTCCGGCCGCGCTGCCCTGGCGGCCCGGCACGGCCGCAGACTGCGCCCCGACGAGCCGCTCGCCGAGCACCTGCTGGGCGACTCCATGGACCGCACCGGCTGGCAGCTCACCACGTACGACGATCCCGAGCACCGGTTCCTGGCCGTCGCCGTCCGTCTTGACCTGGACCCCGGGGTACGGGTTTAGCGTCCTCGCATGAGGGACTTCCTGCGCGGCCTGCCCGTGTTCGCCGGTGACCTGCCCGTCTTCGACACGGACAAGGCGCCGGAACGGCCGGACGAGTTGTTCGCCGCCTGGCTCGCCGAGGCGGTCGATGCCGGCGTACGGGAACCGCATGCCATGACGCTGTCCACGGTCGGGGCCGATGGCATCCCGGCGGCGCGCGTCCTGATCCTCAAGAACGTCGACGAGCACGGCTGGCAGTTCGCCGCGCACGCGGACAGCCCCAAAGGTCAAGATCTGGCCCGGCATCCGGCGGCCGCCTTGACTTTCTACTGGCCGGCGCGGGGTCGCCAGATCCGAGTCCGAGGACCCGTACGGCCTGAGCCCGCCGACCGCAGCGCCGCCGACTTCCTGGCCCGGCCGCCGGGGTCGCGGGCCGAGGCGTCGATCGGCCGTCAAAGCCGGGTCCTGCCCGACCGCCGTACGCTTGACGCCGCCGTGGAGCCCGCCCGCAGGTGAGCCGTGATGCGATCGTGAGGGACGGCCCGATCCCAGCGGGGATGCAGCACCAGCGGCTCGCCGTCGAGGGCGGCGGCGGCCACAGGCCGGGGGATCGGGACCGCAGGGCGGCGATGGCGGCGGTTCCCGGGCCGCAGAATCTCGACACCCTGACCGTTGCCACCCGCCCGGACGGGGGCACGCGCCGCGGCGTGGTCATCAGCTTCGACCGCACCAGCCGTACGGCGACCGGTGCGAAACCGGCCGCGGCGACCCAGTTCGTCTTCCTGTTCGACCGTTCGGTCAGCTTCGACCCGGCGAAGTTCCCCACCTGCGCCCGAGCCGTGCTCGAGGCGGACGGCCCGGACGGCTGCCCGCCCGGCTCACAGGTCGGCCGGGGTGCCGCGACCTCGTATCCCAGCGGCACCGCCGACGTGCTCGTCTTCAGCACCCGCTACGCGAACGGCCTGCGCGGCGTGCTCATCACCGTGCCGGCCAACGGGGTGATCCTGGAGAACACCTTCGAGCGCGTGACCGGCCCGTACGGGAAGGATTTTCGGTGGGCCTCCGACGAGTTGCTGCCCTCGGCGCTGCCGCCAGCCGAGCGCGGCGCCACCACCCGCTTCCAGGTGTCTTTCGGCGCGGCCAGCACCGACCCGTACGGGCGCACTCACAGCTTCGCCGAACGCCGCGGGCCGGCCGGAACCTTCGGCCTGTGGAGCCGCTTCACGACCGGCCAGGTGCTGCTGCTCACCGACCGGACGACGTAGCGTCGGACGCCGTGACGGTCTTGGAGCGGGTACGCCCGTCGCCGCCGACCGTTAGAGCCACCGAAATTGAGTGCCGGGCGTCGGAGCGGCACCCGTAGCCTCTGTGGGTGAGCGACAGCAATGACTACGTGAGGCTGCGAAAAACCTTCAACGAGGACGCCGAACGGTACGACCGTGCGCGGCCCCGGTACCCGGCACAGATGTTCGATGATCTCGCTGCGGCCGGAGCTGCGCCCGGTGCGAGGGTGCTGGAGATCGGTTGTGGCACCGGGCAGGCGACCGTGTCGCTGGCGGAACGGGGCTACCGGATCGTGGCCGTCGAGTTGGGCGCGGAGATGGCTGCTGTGGCTCGGCGTAACCTGGCCGGCTCCGGCTCCGGCTCGGTGGAGGTCGTGACGGCAGCGTTCGAGGAGTGGCCCTTGGCCGCGGAACCGTTCGACCTGGTCTTCTCCGCGACGGCGTTTCACTGGATCGATCCGGCCGTGCGGGTCTCGAAGTCGGCTGACGCCTTGCGTCTCGGTGGTCTGCTGGCCACCGTGGGAACCCGCCACATCGCCGGTGGCACCTGGACCGAGGCGTTCTTCGTCGAGATTCAGAAGCTTTACGAGCGCTTCGATCCGTCGACCCCGCCGGGCCTGCGTCTGGAAAGCGCCCGAGACATCCCGCAGGATGCTCGGGAGCTGACCTCGTCGGAGCGGTTCGGGCCCGCGAGCTTCTACCGATACGAGTGGGAGTTGCCGTACTCGACGGCGGACTACCTGGATCTGCTGCTGACCTACTCCGGCCACCGTGCCTTGCCGGACGCGCGGCAGAGGGCATTGCTCAGCTCCATCGCGCGGCTCATTGACGTCGACTACGGGGGCCGAGTCGTCAAGCGCTACCTGACTGAGCTGAGGGTCGCCGAACGTGTCCGGTGAAGCGCTGAGCACCGATCCGTCCGCATTGACGTAATTCGATGTATTGAGGCAGTATGGACGGCCACTGTGGGAGCGCTCCCCGGATGTGGAGGTAGTCATGCGTCGCATGATCGTCGTTGGCGGTGCCGTGGCCGCGTTGGCTCTGGGGGCGGCGCAGCTCGCTGTCAGTTCGCCGGCCGCCGCCCTCGAGCCCGACCTGGCCAACCCGCAGGTGGTCGCGACCGGCCTGACCGTCCCGTGGGGCCTGGGCTTCCTCCCGGACGGCAGCGCGCTGGTGGCCGAGCGCAACAGTGCTCGCGTGCTGCGGGTGACTCCGGGCAGCGCGCCGACCACTGTCACCACCATCGCCGGGGTGGCCGCCACCGGCGAGGCGGGCCTGCTCGGTCTGGCCGTGTCGCCGACCTTCGCCCAAGACAATTTCGTGTACGTCTACTTCACCGCGGCATCCGACAACCGGATCGCCCGGTTCCGGCTGGACGCCCCGCAGACCCAGCAGGTGATCCTGAGCGGGCTGGCCAAGGCGAGCATCCACGACGGCGGGCGGATCGCCTTCGGCCCCGACGGCATGCTGTACGCGGGGGTCGGCGACGCCAACGTGACGGCGAACGCGCAGAACCAGCAGAGCCGCAACGGCAAGATCCTGCGGATGCGCCCGGACGGTGGGGTGCCCGCCACGGGCAACCCGTTCCCCGGCTCGCTGGTCTACAGCCTCGGTCACCGCAACCCGCAGGGCCTGGCCTGGGACGCGCAGGGCCGGCTGTACGCCGCCGAGTTCGGCCAGAACACTTGGGACGAGGTGAACCAGATCGTCGCCGGTGGCAACTACGGCTGGCCCGTCGTCGAGGGCCGCTCCGACGACACCCGCTACCGCAACCCGATCGTCGTGTGGAGCACCGCCGAGGCGTCGCCCAGCGGCGCCGCCATCGACGGCCAGACGTTGTACGTCGCCGCGCTGCGCGGTCAGCGGCTGTGGTCCGTACCGCTGGACGGCGCCGGGGGAGCGGGCACGCCGGTCGCTCTGCTGCAGGGCCGATACGGACGACTCCGTACGGTGGAACGCGCGCCGGACGGCGCCCTGTGGGTGACCACCAGCAACCGCGACGGCCGGGGCACCCCGACCACCGGCGACGACCGGATCCTGCGCTTCCCGCCCCTGGGTGCACCCACCACGCCGCCGCCGGCCGCGGCCTGTTCTTTGCGCTGGGCGGCCGACCAGTGGGGCAGCGGCTTCACCGCGAACGTCAGCGTGACCAACCTCGGCGCCGCCCGCAGCTCGTGGACGCTGACCTTCACGTTCCCCGGCAACCAGCAGGTCACCGGCGCCTGGAACGCCGCGGTCAGCCAGGCGGGCGCCGCCGTGACCGCCCGCAACGCCGGCTGGAACGGCGCGCTGGCAACGGGCGCGACGGCGACGTTCGGACTGCAAGCCACCTACAGCGGCACCAACGCCGGCCCGACCGACTTCCGCCTGGACGGCACCCCCTGCGCAGTGACTTCCTAACCGCCGTATGGGCTTGACTGGTTAGCATCTTGAGGGCAGGATCTCTGCTTGTGAAGAGTTCGGCATCGCCGCCCGTCCCGTCAGCCGCGCCCGAGCTGCGGGCCCAGGTCCTCGGGGCCGAGCACTGGAGCCTGCTGGCGACCAAGAGCGCCATCTGGCAGGAGATCTTCAGCCGGACCGGCACCTTCCTCGCGATCGTCTCGGCCACCGTGGTCGCGCTTTCGCTTGTGGTGCAGGCCACGGGCTTCGGGCCGAACTTCCGCGTCATCGCCCTGCTGGTTCTGCCGCTCGTCCTGCTTCTCGGCCTGGCCACGTGCGCGCGGCTGATGGAGGCGGACATCGAGGACGCCTGGATGGTGATCGGCATGAACCGGCTGCGGCACGCCTACGTCGACCTCGTCCCCGGGATCGAGCCGTATCTGGTGACCGGCTACCACGATGACGAAGCCGGCCTGCTCCAGACGTACAGCTTCCGGCGTCGTATCGGGGCGACGCATCTGTTCGCCGGTTCACCCGTCATCGTCGGCATCGTCAACGCGGTCATCGGCGGCGTGCTCGCGGTCATCATCGGCCAGGCGCTCGGTGTCTCTACCTGGGTGCAGGTCGCTACCGGAATCGTTGTGGCGTCGGCGGTCGCGGCATTGCTGGTCTCGGTGTTCGTCCGGCGGCTGCGACGGTTCCGGCGCGAGTTCGTCCCGCGGTTCCCGCATGCAGCGGAAAGCGAGCGGCCCACGTCGGGGGCGGAGAGCGAACGGTGACTGCCGAGACGGACGAGGGCCTGCTGATCGCGTTGGCCAACACCGGCCACGAGGCGTCCGACGAGCTGGCCGACCCGCGCAGCACCCGGGCCTGGTGGGCTGAAGTCACCGGCGAGCCGGCTCAGGCCGAGGGCGACGCGCTCGATCGCCTGCGCGCAATGCGCACGTTCATCAGGCAGCTGGCCTGGGGTAACAACGGAGTCGTGACCGAGCAGGTCGCTGCCCCGCCGACGGAACTTGCCCTGCGCGCCGAGTTCGACGGCGACCAGGTCAGCCTGCGGCCCGCCACCGCGGAGGCTTCGACCGATCTGATCAGCGCCGCCGCGCTTACCGCCCTGATCCGGGCCATGGCCCGGCCCGGCTGGGCCCGGTTCAAGGCGTGCCGGGCCCTCGACTGCGGGTGGGTGTTCGTCGACACCAGCCGCAACGGCTCGCGGCGCTGGTGCGACATGGGTGACTGCGGCAACCGGGCCAAGGGGGCGGCGTTCCGGGCCCGGGCCCGCACGGCACAGTAGCCGCACCGACTGGTCAGACCAGGCCGAGCTCGAGCAGGCTGTGTGCGGTGTCGGTCACCGACTCGGCGGCCGGGCGGGTGCGCCAGCCGAGCAGCTTCTCGGCGTGGGCGGAGCTCAGGTTGCTGCGCACGCCCAGGCTCGGGGCCAGCTGGTCCATCTCGGCGTTGAACGGCGCGGCGGCGCGGACGACCCAGTTCGGGAGTTGCCGGAGTGAGACCTTCGCCGCGGCGGGGCCCAGCCGGTCGCGCAGGATGGCCGCGATCTCGCGGAACCAGAGGAACTCGCCGGCCGCGATGAACCGTTGCCCGGCCGCGGCGGGGGCGGTCATGGCCTCGGCGTGCAGAACGGCCAGATCCCGTACGTCGACGATCGGGTAGCCCATGCGCGGGAGCACCGGCATCTTGCCGCTCAGCATCAGCCGGATCAGCCCCACCGAGGGGGAGAGGTCCTCGTCGAGCGCGGGCCCCTGGATGTTCGCGGGCAGCACGGTGGTCAGCTCCGGTCCGTCCGGCCACTCGCGGATCAGGCGCCACGCGTCCCGCTCGGCCAGCGTCTTCGCCCGCGGGTAGGCGTAGCGGCGCTGGTCGGGCAGGTCGGTCCAGGTCCTCTCGTCGGCCGGAGCCCCCGGTACGGCGGGCATCGCGGCCGCCGTCGACGAGGTCACCACCACCCGCCGCACCCCGGCGCGCCGTGCCGCCTGCAGGACCCGGCGGGTGCCGTGGCGGGCCGGGGTGGTGATGTCCTGCCCGCGATGCTCGCCGACCGGCATCGGTGAGGCGGTGTGCACGACGTACGTCATGCCTTCGGTTGCCGCGTCCCAGCCGTCGTCGCTCAGCAGATCCGCGGCGACGAACGATAGATCCCCGTCAACCCCCACCTTCCCCCGTACGGCATCAGCCCGCCGCAAGCTCCGCAGCGTGGCCCGCACGCGGTAGCCCCGGCCGAGAAGTTCCCGTACGACGTAGCCCGCCACAAAACCGGATCCCCCGGTGACCAGCACTGATTCGCTCATGCCGCAACCGTGGCGGCCCCGGATTCCGGTAACCAGAGACCGGTAGTCCATGGCTGAGCCGCTCACCCGCACGTAGCCTCGGGCCATGGACAAGCAGGCGCTGGCGGCGTTTCTTCGCGGCCGCCGGGAGCGGGTCAGGCCCGAGGACGTGGGCCTGCCCGTGGGCAGCCGCCGCCGTACGCCGGGGCTGCGCCGGGAGGAAGTCGCCCAGCTGGCGATGATCTCGGTCGACCACTACAGCCGCCTGGAGCAGGGCCGCGGCCGGCATCCGTCGCGGGCGGTGCTGAACGGGATCGCCCGCGCGCTGCGGCTCTCCGGGCAGGAACAGGAACACTTGTTCCGGCTGGCCGGGCAGACCGAGAGCCGCACCAGCGACGGGCCCGCCGAGGACGTGCCGGCCGGCACCCTGCGGCTGCTCGACCGCATGAACGACGCCGGCGTCGTGGTGATCAACGGCGCCTGCAACGTGCTGGCCTGGAACCCGCTGGCGGCGGCGCTGTTCGAGGACTTCTCCGCGCTGGGCTCGGGCGACCGGAATCTCGTACGCCGGTTCTTCCTGCATCCCGACCCGTCCCGGCGGGGCTACGGCATGGGCCCCTCGCCGCAGTTCGCCCGGGCCGCGGTCAGCTACCTCCGCGTGGCCGCGACCCGCTATCCGCACAACGACGAGATCCGCGACCTGATCCGGGACCTGCTCGCCGCCAGCACCGAGTTCGCCCGGCTCTGGCACGAGCAGGAGCTGCACATCGAGCATCACAGCCGGCAGGTGATCGACCACCCGGCGGTCGGCCGGCTGGAACTCGACTTCGAGATCCTCACGCTGCCCGACCGCGACCAGCAAGTGGTCCTGTTCACGGCCGAGCCGGACTCACCGGTCTACCGCGCCCTCGAACTCCTCCGCGTGATCGGCACCCAAGACTTCTCCACTCCCCGCTAGCCCCTCGACAGCTGCTCCCGAAGGGCGTCGAGGTCCCACACGTTCGACATCTGAACGAACTTGCCGTCCCGAACCCGGTACGTCGTGATCTCGTGGACCTCGATGGACTTGCCGTTCGGCGCCACCCCGAGCCACTCCTTGACCGGGGTGCCGCGGTGGATGGCGTGAGTGCCGACGGTGTCGCCGCTGACGACCGTTCGCACGACCTCCACCTCGAGGTCGGGAATGGCGTCGGTGATGCTCTCGAAGTTGGCGATCCCCTGCTCACGCGTCACGGTCTCCCCGTGGGCGAGAACGGTGTCGTCCAGGAACTCCCCGACGCGGTCCCACTGATGCGCGTTGATCACGTCGACATAGCGGCGGTAGAAGTCCAGGATGTCGAAATCTGACATGTGCTTTCTTCTTTCTTCTGTGGGCCTGAGCGTCAGGCGTCGCCGTTCAGCGCCGGGGCAGGGAGGTCGCGGAGAACACGTTGGCCGGGTCGTACGTCTGCTTCGCGATGAGCAGGCGGTCGGTGCCCGGACCGTAGGCGGCGTCGGCCTGGTCCTGGTCGTCCGGCCCGATGAGGTTGACGTAGCCGCCCGGCAGCGAGTGCGGCTCGAGGGCGGCCGACACGTCGCGGGCCCACGCGGCATGCTCGCCGGGAAGGCCGGGCGTCCACACCGCGGCGATCTCGGCCACGAAGTGCGGGGTCCGGTAGGCGAAAGCCGTCGCCGCCGAATCAACCTTTGTGGACGGCCCGCGGAGCTGGTTGATCGGGATGCCGGACATCGGGGTGGTCAGGGTGTCGCCCGCGTGCACCAGGGCGCGTGCGACGTCCGGGGTGATGTCCGGGACGGTGCGGGTCCGCATGGCGACCTGCCGGCCGGCCGGGGTCAGCGTCTCGTAAAAGGTCATCAGGTCGGCGTAACCCATGTCGGTGACCTGATTCGACGTCAATGTGCCCAGACCCGCGAACTTGTCGACCTCGGCCCGGCCCTCCGCCGGGTCGCCGCACCAGACGGGCAGGGCGAACAGTCCCGGCTTCCCGGCCGGTGAGGTGAAGACGCCGAGCTGGGTGGTGAGGGCCTCCGGCGCGGCATGCATGTAGCTCGCCAGCAGCGGGAACAGCTGCTCGGCCTCCTCCCAGGCGAAGAAGAGGATGCCGGCGGTGAGCCGCACGACGGGATGCAGCCGGACCCGCAGCTCGGTGACGACACCGAAGTTGCCGCCGCCGCCCCGGATCGCCCAGAGCAGCTCCGGCTCATGGGTCTCGTCGGTCTCGACGATGCGACCGTCGACCTCGATCCTGCTCAGGCCGCGGATGTCCAGCACGAGCCCGCCGTCGCGGACCGACCGGCCGGCGGGGTCGTGCCCGCCCGACCGCACCGACAGCGCCAGCTCGCCCCGTTCGACGACGGCCCGCGCTACCTGCTCGGCGGTTGCGGGCCGCACCACAGCCGCGGGCCGATGCCGGACGGCTCCGTTCCACACGTCCACCTAGTTCTCCATCTGCTCGAGACGCCGGTCCGCGGTCAGAGCCGGTCCTGACTTGCGGGTGCACCACCAGACGACGGCGGTGATGACGATGACCGTGAGGGTGGGGATGAGCTGGTACGGCGAGCCGGCTCCGGCCGAACGGTCCGCCGTCGCGCCGCCGAGGTCGACTCGCAGGGCGGTGGCCAGGAGGAAGGTGAACGTGTTGAGCACGGCGTGGAGCATGACCGCGATCTCCAGCCCGCCGGTGCGCCACGTGATGACGGCCAGCCCCGTCCAGAGCACGAAATACCAGACGATGATGTACGGATCTGTCGAGCCGTGGACGGCGGTGAACAGGATGCTCGAGACCAGCACCCCGGCGATCAGCCCGGCTCGCGGGCTGCGGGTCCAGCTTCCGATGACGCGGAAGATCAGCCCCCGTACGCCGTACTCCTCGCCCGCCGATTGCAGCGGGGTCAGCAGCATCGTGGCGATGAAGATGGCGACGAGGTCGGTCTGTGACCACGGCGACTCCTCGCCGGGCTGGAGCGCTCCGAGGAGGTTGACGACCAGCCAGACCGGACCGAAGACCAGCAGCGACTTGCCGAGCAGGTCGAAGCGGAACCGCGACGTCACGGAGTGCAAAGACGCCCCGGGTACGCCGTACAGCCACCGCTGAATCAGCATGCTCCACGGGATGAGCAGGGCGAGCGAGGCCATCGAGGCGGCGTGGTAGAGCGGCGTGTAGTCGGTGCCGCCCAGGATCGGCGGGGTCAGGCCCCTCTGCTCGTCGATCAGCGCGGCCGCCCGGCCGATGACCGTCGGGAAGACGACGAGCCCGGCCAGCAGCAGGAAGATCGCGAGGAGGCCGCGCCCGATCCGGCGTTTGCCGCCCGCCAGCACCCGGTGGTATTCCACGCCGGCCGGAACCGACGGCCCGTTGCGGGGCTCGCCCGGGGTCAGCAACCAGCTCTGCTTGAGCATCGTGGTCATCGGTCAGCCCGCCCGGCGGGTGAAGGTGTTGTGCAGCTCGACCATGCGGCCGTCCGGGCCGAGGGTCGCGTGTTCGATGCCGGCGACGGTGATGACCGCGCCGTCGATCGTGCGGGCCGCGCACACCCAGTCCATCGTCTCCCGGCCGTCGGGCAGCACCCTGGAGTTCCAGTAGTGCTTGATCGCGGTGTGGAAGGTGATGAACCCCTGGTAGAGCTCGCGGATGGCCGCGGCCCCGCGGATCGGGGTCCCGTCCAGCTGCACCACGGCGTCCGGATCGAACAAGTCCAGCAGTTCCGGCAGGGCCGCCTTGTCGGCAACCGCGCGGTCGGTCGCGATGAGGTAGCGGTCGAGCGTGAGAAGCGATGTCTGGCTCATCGGCGATGTCCTTCGGGGGTCGAGACAGTCAGCTGCCGGGTCGCGCCGGCGCCGGGCCGTTGTCGACGAACGTGTAGACGGTGCGCAGCGGGGCGTCGGCCAGTTCCTCGGCGATCAGGCCGCGTTCGGGGGTGATCTGCAGGTAGGCGCCCTGGTTGCTGATGCCGTAGCCGTCCGCCTCGGCCTCGGGCGCCTTGCGGACGCGGAACAACTGCCCGTCGCGTCGGGTGTCGCAGGCGGCCGCCACGACGGTCAACGGGTCGGCGCCGTTGTTCTTGACACCCATGCAGGACGGCTCGCCGCCGGCGCCGGCCTTGGCCGTACGGATCTGGTGGAGCCCGTCGCGGACCGGCGCGAAGACGAACAGCGTGAAGTCGGACGGCCCGTCGGTGAGGTTGAGCCGGCCCTGCCCGTCGACCGCCAGGACGCCTTCGGGGCCGCCCGCCGGCCGGATGACGACCTGTCGCCGGCCGCTCAGAATCGGGCCGTAGTCGCTGTTGCCCGACGTAGCAGTGGCGGTGGGCTCAGGGCTGGCCGTGGCCGTGGCCGCGACCGACGTCGACGCCGGCGCCGGCGT
Source organism: Paractinoplanes lichenicola (assembly GCF_016785085.1). Classification (GTDB taxonomy): domain Bacteria; phylum Actinomycetota; class Actinomycetes; order Mycobacteriales; family Micromonosporaceae; genus Actinoplanes; species Actinoplanes lichenicola. The sequence goes on along the minus strand of NZ_JAENHO010000013.1, from coordinate 36,902 downwards.
TGTGGCTGCGACGTCCGTCGAGCTCCCCGAGCCGCACGCGTATTGGGTCAGCGCCAATCCGGTCACGAGTAGCACGCTGATGGAGCGGACGCAGGACATCGCAGTCCTCGCGGGTCGTTTCGAGCTGGTCGGCTGCACTGATGCATTGAAAACCGTGTCCACAGCACACGGTCAAACCGGGAACTAAGCCGGGCGTTCGTGCGGCCGGAGCCGGGCCGTTGTGGGGCGGTCGGGGGCGGCGGCGGCGACGATGGCGTCGATCGCGTCCTCCAGGGCCTCGAGTGCCTCGGGGATCGCGGCGTCGGCGGCGGCGCCGGGCCGGTCGTAAGCGGACGACACGAGGTGGTCCAGCGCCGTCAGGATCGTGTCGCGTTGCTGCGGCTCGCCGAGCCCCCGCACCAGCGCCCCCGTCATGGCCACCTCCATGCCGGCGATGATGTCGCCGGCATCGAGGTCAACCACCAGCCCGTACGACCGCAGGACCTCGATGATCCGGCGGAGCGCCCGGCGCGGGGCGGTGGCCAGGGCCGGAACCTCCGTCAACTGGTCGACCAGCAGCGGCGCCGTCGACGGGCGGCCGAGGCTGGCGGCGATCTCGTGCCGGGCGATGGTGCCCAGGCTGAGCCGCAGCTCGTTCCGCCGCAGGCCGGTGGTCAGGGAGGCGAGCGTCTGGGCCACCTCGAGGCCGACCACCGCCTCGTACAGCCGCGCCTTCGAGGGCCAGTAGAGGAAGACCGTCCCTTTGCCCACGCCGGCCCGGGCCGCGATGTCGTCGACCGTGGCACCCTCGGCGCCGACCGCGCGGAACTGCGCCCGGGCCGCGGTCAGGATCACCTCGGTCCGGTCCTGCGTCGGACGCGCCACCTCGCGACCTCCTCTTTCGTCACCGCGCATGCTATCGAAGCATGTTTTTGACCGTGATAGCATTCTGGTCAATAACCTATCCGCGGGGGAACGGACATGACCACGCACCGCGCTCTGATCGTCGGCACCGGGATCGGGGGACTGGCCACGGCACTGCGCCTGCACGACATCGGCTGGGAGACCGTGATCGTGGAACGGGCCGCCGCACGCCGCTCGCCCGGCTATTTCATCGCGCTCTTCGGCACGGGCCGGGCCGCGGCCGAGAGGCTCGGCGTGCTCGACGCCATCGGCAACCGCCTGGGCGACGACACCCGCAACTTCGACATCGACCGCTCCGGGCGGCGCCGACCCGGGATGGGGCACGGCGACCTGCCCGGCGCGCCCCGGCTCGTGCTGCGCGGCGACGTCGAGTCGTCCCTGTTCGACGCGGTCTCCTCGTGGGCCGGGATCCGCTACGGCACCACGCCGGTCGGCCTCGACGAGCATGCCGACGGCGTGGACGTGACCCTCAGAACCACGACCGCGGCCGGCGACACCGAGGTCACCGAGCGGTTCGATCTCGTCGTCGGCGCCGACGGCCTGCGGTCCACGGTCCGGCGCCTGCAGTTCGGCCCGGACGAGGACTTCCTCCGGCCGTTCCACCACATGATCGGCGCGACCATCCTGCAGCGTCCGGTGGCCGGCTTTCGCTCCGGTGACGGCTTTGTGCTGGCCGAGCCGGGGCGGTCGGCCTGGGTCTTCCCGTTCGCCAACCACCAGCCGGGCGTGCTGTTCAACTACCGAACGACCGACGAGCAGGCCGAGTTCGGCCGGCCCGCGCCCGAGTCGATCCGCCGGGCGTTCGGCCCCGAGCCGCTGGGGCCCGTGCTGGAGGATCTGGTGCAGCAGTTCGAGGCGGCCGACGACGTGCTGTTCGACGCCGCCTATCAGGTCAGGATGCCGTCCTGGCACACCGGCCGGGTCGTGCTGCTCGGCGATGCCGCCTGGTGCCTCACCCTCTATTCCGGCATGGGCGCCAGCAGCGCGCTCGCGGGCGCCGACCTGCTGGGCACCACGCTGCAGCGCAACCCCGGCGCCCCGGCCCGGGCGCTGCGGGAGTGGGAGCAGAAGCTGCGGCCCTTCATCGGCGCCGTGCAGACGACGGCCCACAAGGACCTGGTGATGTTCGTGCCGCAGACCCGGCGCGACCGTACGGCCCGCACCGTCACCCTGTCCCTGCTGCGCAACCCCCTCGCGAAACGCGTGATGAGGGGTGTGATCGCCCAGCAGTTCCGCGAGAAGTCGCTGGATGTGGCGGGAGTGTGAGCAGCAATTTGACCGATTCAACCGAGGCGCGGCCGGGCCAGCCTCAAGGGAACGACTCACGGACCTTTCTGGGGGAAGCCATGACATCGACGCCCACCGAGCCGGCCGGCCGCCCGGCCCCGTCCGGCTGGTGCGCCGCCGCGCTCGCGCTCCTGATGGCCGACGCGCTGCAGGAGCGCGGCGACCGGGGCGCCAAGCGTCCCGGCGGCGCGGACCGGCCCGCCGCGCGAACGGGGAACGACACGCTCGCTTGACCCTGTTCCAGGAACACGGTTTCTAATCGGGTGTGGACGTCGACGAGCGCGGCCTGGTCGGACGGGCCGGCGAGCTCGCCGCCCTGGGCGCCTTCCTGGCGGAGGCCGCCGAGGACGGCGCCGCGATGCTGCTGGCGGGGGAGCCGGGCATCGGAAAGACGGCGCTTCTCGACCTGGCCGCCGAGCGGGCCGCGGCCCTGGGCCGGCGGGTCGTCCGCGGCGGCGGCGTCGAATACGAGACCGAGATCGGCTTCGCGGGCCTGCACCAGCTGGTCGGCCCGCTCGCGGCCGAGCTGGCCGCCCTGCCGGAGCCGTCGCGGTGCGCGCTCGAGGTCGCGCTCGGCTTCGGCGCCGGCCCCACGCCGGCCGAGATGGCCGTCCTGCACGGCGCCCTCTCGCTGTTCACCCTGGCCGCCCGCGACCGCCCGCTGCTGCTCGTCGTCGACGATCTGCACGCGCTGGACCGGCCCAGCCGGTCGGTGCTCAGCTTCGTCGCCCGGCGCGCGGCGGGGCGGCGCATCGGGGTGCTCGCGGCCGTCCGCAGCGGAACCGCCGGCTCGCACGGTCTCGACCTGCCCGAGCTGCGCGTGCTGCCGCTGCCCGACGCGGCGGCCACCCGGTTGCTGGCCGAGCGCTTCGCCGAACTGCCCCGCCGCGCGACCGCGACCGTCGTGCACCAGGCGCAGGGCAACCCGCTGGCGCTGCTGGAGTTCGGCGCCCTGGCCGGGGTGTCGGGGGCGATGCGCGACACTGTGCCCGGCGTCGGCCCGGCCAGGGACGTGCGGGCCCTCTACGCCGCCCGCGTCGCGCGCCTGCCGGCCGAGACCCGCGACTTGCTCCTGCTGGCCGCCCTGGAAGGCTCCGGCGACCTCGGGGTGCTCGAGGCCGCAGCCGGCTCGGACGCCCTGGACGCCTTGGGCGCCGCCGAACGCGACCTGCTGGTCCAGGTCACGGTGGACGGGCGCGCCGTGCTGTTCCGGCATCCGCTGGTCCGGTCGGCGGTGGTCGAGGGCGCCACCTCGGAGCAGCGCCGGGCGGCCCATCGCCGGCTGGCCGAGGCGCTGATCGACCGGCCCGAACGCCATGCCGATCACCTGTCGATGGCCATCGCGGTGCCCGACGAGCGGGTCGCTCAGCTCGTCGAGGACTGGGCCCGGCTCACCCTGCGCCGCGGCGACGTGCTGGGGGCGATGGACCGGCTGCGGCGGGCCGCCCGGCTCAGCCCCGACCGGGCGGTGGGGGACCGGCGGCTGGCCCACGCCGCGTACATCGGGGCCTCGGTCGCCGGTCACCTCGAGCTGTCCCACCAGCTGATGCGTGACCTGCGGGCGACCGCGGAGGCGGGGCTGTCCCTGCCCGCGGCCGCCGCCCGGGGCTATCGCGAGCTGATGGTCGAGGGTGACGTCGCGACCGCCCATCGCATCCTGGTCGAGGCCCTGGCCGCGCTGCCCGCCCTTGGGTGCGCTGCCCGCCCTGGGTGCGCCGCCCGCCTGGGTGCGCTGCCCGCCCTGGGTGCGCTGCCCGCCACGGCCGCCACCGATCTCGACGAGCTGTCGCCGGCCCTGTTCACCCTGACGCTCGTCTGTCTGTGGGCGGGCCGCACCGAGCTCTGGGCGCCGCTGCAGAAGGTGGTGGCGCCGTTCCCGCGGGTCTCGGCCAGCTCGCCGGTGTCGATGGTGCGCATCCTGGAGGACCCCGGCGCCGTCCCGGACGAGCTGCTGCGCGACCTCGACGATCAGCTCGCGCGGCTGGCCGAGGTGACCGACGCCGACGTCATCATCCGGACCGCGCTGGCCGCCTCCTACCTGGATCGGCTGCCCGGCTGCCACCAGCTGCTGACCCGGGCCGTGCAGGACGCGCGGGACAGCGGAACCGTCGGCGGCGCCCTCCCGTCGCTGGTCATGAGCACGCTGGACGACCTCTACGCCGGTCGGTGGGGCGCGGCCCAGGCCGCGGCGGCCGAGATCGTCTCGCTCGGCCGGGACACCGGGTATCACTTGTTCAGCCACATCGGCCGCTACATCGTCGCCCTGCTCGCGGCCCAGCGGGGTGACTCCGCCACGTGCGCCGCCGAGTCCCGGATTCTCCTCGACTGGGCCGGACCGCGCGGCCTCGGGCGGCTCACCCGGTGGGCTCATCAGGCGCTGGCCCGCGACGCCCTCGGCGCCTCGGATTTCGAGACGGCCTATCGCCACGCGACGGCCATCACCGCGCCGGGCGAGCTGCCGCCGTTCAACCTGGAGGCGCTGTGGACGGCGCTCGACCTGGCCGAGGCGGCGCTGCGCACCGGCCGGGCCGACGCGGCGCGCGCGCACGCGGCGGCGATGCGCGCGACCGGTGCCGCGCGCGTCTCGCCGCGCTTCGGGCTGATCACCGCCGCGATGACCGCCTTGACGTCGCCCCCGGCCGAGACGGCCCGCCATTTCGACGCGGCCCTGGCGCTGCCCGGCGCCGAGCAGTGGCCGTTCGAGCTCGCCCGGGCCGAGCTGGCCTACGGTGAGCAGCTGCGGCGGCAGTCGCTCAAGGCGGAGGCCCGGGTCCGGCTCGCCGCGGCCCGCGACCGCTTCGAACGGCTCGGCGCCACCCCGTGGGTGCGGCGAGCCACCAGCGAGCTGCGGGCCACCGGCCGAGAGCGCCGGCCCGGGGAGGCCCTGACCCCGCAGGAGCGGGAGGTCGCGGAGCTGGCCGCCGCGGGCCTGACCACCAAGGAGATCGCCGCGCGTCTGCTGCTCTCGCCGCGGACTGTCTCGGCCCACCTGTATCGGATCTTCCCCAAGCTCGGCATCAGCTCGAGGGCGGCCCTACGCGACGCGCTCGGCCGCGACCGATAGCGCGCCCAGCTGCTGCCGGGCCAGCTTTCCGGCCCGGACGAGCACGTCGAGCTGGGCGGCGTTGTAGAGCTCGACCACCGCGTCGACGAAGGTCTGCCGGGTGACGCTCTCGCTCTTGACCAGGCGGCCCGCCGGGTCGCTGAGCCACGGGTAGGCGGCCAGGTGCCGGGCCAGGGTCGGCGCGAGCCGGTCGGCCAGCTCCCGCCGGGTCGCCTCGCCGGCGTCGGGCGCCAGCGCGTCGAACTCCTCGTTCACGGGATCGGCGCCGGCCTCGACCATCTGCCGCAGATCGTTGCGGGCGTCGTCGTCGCAGAGCTGGCTGACGACGTGGAGCAGCGAGTTGTCGGAGGCCGACAGGCGTGGCGCGAGCGACTCGAAGCCGGCCGGCGCGTCCGCCGCCGCCCCGTCGCGCAGGATGACGGCGATGTCGGAGCGCACGCGGCGCAGCCGGTCGAGCTCGGCCGCGAGGCTGACGTCGAGCCGGCGCAGCACCTCCGGCCCGACCTCGCCCTGCTCACCGGCCGCGCGGATCTGCGAGAGCGGCACGCCCAGCTCGGCGAGCCGCCGGACGCGCAGCAGGCTGATGAGGTCGTGCACGCCGTACTGCTTGTAGCCGTTGTGCTGGCGCTGTGGCTCCTCGAGCAGGCCGAGCCGGTGGTAGTGCCGGATGGTGTTCACCGTCGTGCCCGCCAGATCCGCGAGCTCACGGGTGCTCCAGGCCATGTCGGCGCCTTCCTGAGCCACACGGTTCGACACGGCCATTGGACACCCTGTTCCCACCACAGGGTCAAGGGGTCAACGCAGGACGGCGGCCGCGACGAACAGGTTGGCGGCGAGGGCCACGGCGACCGATCGGCCCACCGCCTCGGCCACGACCAGGGCGGCCCAGTGGTCCCGTTCCAGCTGCTCGGCCCGGGCGGCGACCGCGGGCGTCCAGGGGATCCGGGGGTCGAACGAGCGGAGCAGACCGCAGGCCGACAACAGCGCGGCGACGGCGACGATCCGGTCCGGCGCCCCGGCCTTGCCGACAAGCGTTTCCCGTACGGCGGAAAGCACGCGCTCGCGGTGGCCGGAGTCCCGCGCCGCGAGCTCGTGCAGGCCGACCGAGCCGAGCGTCCCGCGCGCCGGACGGTGCAGGTCGCCCCGCCGGACGAGCCGGTCGAGCAGCAGCACGCGCAGGCTCGGCCCGAGCACGGCCAGCACCGCCTGCGCCTCCCGGGGCCGCCCGGTCAGCTGGTCCCAGGCCGACCGCAGGACGTCGTCGGCCGGCGGGCACCCGGCGATCGCCTCGACCCGGGTGGAGCCGCCCCGGCCGGGCACGGTCCGGACGTGACCGCCGAGGCCCAGCTCGGCCAGGACGGCGCCGGCCAGGGCGGGGAAGAGCAGGTGCTCGCCGGCGGCCGGCAGCACGGGCGCCGGTCGGCACAGGAGCAGCAGCAGGTCTTCGCCCACAGTCGGTGTCATCGCACTGTCCTTTCGACGATAGGGAGCAGACGATAGGGAGCAGTGAAGACCGTGTTGTCCCGACATGGTCAAGCCGGGAGTTTGACTGTGTGGCCTGAACACACTGTCCACTCGGCTGCGTGAAGACCAAGCGACATGGTGCGGGCCCGGGACTGGCCCTGACAGTGACGATCGGCCTCGCGGGCGTGTGGGCGGCTCCCGTCGCCTCCGCCGCCCCGCCCGCCTGGGGCGCCTGCCCCGAGGCGATCGCGGCGGCGGCCCCGGGGATGCAGTGCTCGACCGTGACGGTGCCGCTGGACTATCAGAAGCCGGCGGGGGAGAAGATCGAGCTGACGATCTCACGGATCGCCAGTGCGAATCCGGCGAAGCGGCGCGGCGTGCTGCTGCTCAACCCGGGCGGGCCGGGGGTGAGCGGTCTGACCATGCCGTCCGACCTGGTCAATCGGGGGATCCCGAACAGCGTCCTGGACGCGTACGACCTGATCGGCCTGGACCCGCGCGGGGTCGGCCACTCGAGCCCGGTCGACTGCAAGTTCACCGTCGAGCAGAACTATCCCGGCAACGTCCCGCCGTGGGCCGAGGACGCCGCCACTGTCGCCGCGGATGCCAAGGCGGCCAAGGCCGTCGCCGACCAGTGCGCGGCCAACGACACCGGCAACCGGATGGCCCACATGTCGACGGCCAACACGGCGCGCGACCTCGATCGGATCCGCAGCGTCCTGGGCGAGGAGAAGGCCAGCTTCTTCGGCGCCTCGTACGGGTCGGCACTGGGCGCGGCGTACGCGTCGATGTTCCCGCACACCACCGACCGGGTCCTCCTCGACAGCAACCTCGGCGACACGGCTTTGACCCGGGAGAGCCAGCGCCGGTACGGGCTGGGCATGGAGCAGGCGTTCCCGGGGTTCGCGCGCTGGGCGGCGGACCGGCACGACGCGTACGGGCTGGGCCGGACCCCGAAGGACGTGCGCCGGACCTACTTCGCGCTGGCCGAACGGCTCGACGAGCAGCCGGTGGCCGGTCTCGACGGGCGCTTCTTCCGGCAGTTCACGTATGTCAGCCTGTTCAACAAGACGGCCTACGGCATCCTGGCCCAGTTGTGGCAGTCGCTGAACGTGCCCGCCCAGGCCACCGAGACGGCCGCCGCCGCGCAACCGCACGCGCAGTCCAACTTCCTGTCGGCGTACCTGGCCGTGGCCTGTAACGACAGCGTCTGGCCGAGCGACGTGGCGGTGTATCAGCGCGACGTCGCCGAGGACCGCAAGAAGTTCCCGATGTTCGGCGCGGCCGCGGCCAACATCAGCCCGTGCGCGTTCTGGTCCCGCAAGTCGCCCGAGCCGCAGGTCGAGATCAACGACAGGGGCCCGGCCAACATCCTGATCCTGCAGAACCGCCTGGACTTGGCCACGCCGCTGGTGGGCGCACAGCTCCTGCGGCGCGACTTCGCCCAGCGGTCCCGCCTGGTCACCGTCGACGACAACCAGCACGGCGTCTACGTCTTCGGCGGCAACGCGTGCGCCCTCAACGTCGGCACCGCCTGGCTGGTCGACGGCAAGCTCCCCCGCGACAGCAAGTGCCGCTAGGAACGCATCGCTTATAAGCGTGTGCGGTGGGCCCGTTCCGCGTCGTCCGGAGGCGTGGTCGGATAGATGTCGGCGTCGAAGAACCGGAAGAACGGGAGGGTTTCCAGCGTCGCCATCGCCTCCTTCTCGTCCGCGGCGATGACTTCGAGGAACGTCGCCCGGCGGGTGGGGGAGAGGTGATGAGCGCCGACCTTGCCCTCCGCGCGCAGCGCCGCCAGCCGCCGGTGCTCGTCCTCCCGCGCGGCGGTGAACTCGTCGAGATCGGTGTCGGCGCGGAGGGTCGCGGCCACCATGAACGTCTGGGTCGCCCGGCTCGGGGCCGGCTCGGCGGAGATCTCGGTGGCGTACCGCGACCAGAGCGGCGTCATGGTCTCGGCCGTCATCGGCCGGCCGGACTCGACCATTTTCTTGAGGTCGCGGAAGTACTGCACGTACAGGTCCGGGGTGAAGGTGGAGAGGATGACCGCCGGCTCGTCGCCGAGGGCGGCGAAGGTGTGCGGTGCCCCGGGCGGGACCAGGACCCACGTGCCGGGTTCGGCGTCGCGGATCTCCGGCCCGACGGTGAACCGCACGGTGCCGGAGAGCACGTAGAAGCCCTCGTCGTGCTGGGCGTGGCGGTGCTGGATCGGGCCGGGGGTGTGCGGGGGAACGGTGATGTGGCCGATGCCCAGGCGGTGGGCGGTGTGACTGCCGTCCTCGAGGATGCGGATCTGGGCCGGCCCGTTGGCGATGAGCTCACCCTCGCCGGGGCGGACTACGGAGATCTGAACCATGACGAAGCCTCCTGATGTCGCGACGTGACATCAACCGTAGCACTAATGTCTCGTCGCGACATCAACGCGCCGGGGCCAGGGCGTAGGCGCTCTTGCCGTCCCGCTTGACCGCGTACATGGCCTGGTCGGCCTCGCGGAGCAGAGCGTCACCGCTGACGGTCAGCGGGGTGGCCACGGCGACACCCACGCTCGCGCCCACCCGGGCCGAGCCGCCGCCCTCGACCGCGACGGGCGCCTCCACCGTCCGGACGATCCGGGCCGCGACGTCGTGCAGGTCGTGACCCGGTTCGGGCAGTAGCAGCACCGCGAACTCGTCGCCGCCGATGCGGGCGACCGTGTCGGTGTCGCGCAGGCAGCCCTGCAGCCGCTCCGCGATCCGGCGCAGCAGGTCGTCGCCCGCCGCATGACCGTACTGGTCGTTGACCTGCTTGAAACCGTCCAGGTCGATCAGCATGGCCACCGCGGGGCGCCCCGCGGCCAGGGCGGCGTCGAGACGTTCGGCGTAGAGGACCCGGTTGGGCAGCCCGGTCAGGCTGTCGTGCAAGGCGTGGTGGCGCAGCTGAGCGGCCAGAGCGTCGCGTTCGGCCAGCGAGGCGTGCAGTCCCTCCTGCGTCGCGTGCAACTGCTGCACCTTGGAGTCGAGCTCGTCGAGCAGGCGGGCGTTGTCACGGAACGCGGTGAGCTGGCGCAGCACCACCAGCACCGTGCTGACCGCGGCGCCGGCCAGGGCCACCGCCACGGTGACCGGCTGGTCCCGCACGACCGCGACGGTGAGCAGCAGATAGGTGACCGCGATCGCGCCGTACGGCAGCAGGCTGTACGGCTTGCGCCGGCGCGGCCGCAGCATCTCCGGGTGGCCGGCGAGCTGGATCTGGTTGACCTGCAGGGCGATGGCCAGCAGGGCGTGCGCGGCGATCGTGCAGGCCAGGAACCAGTGCAGCCGGTGGTCGGCCAGGCCGCCGCGGCCCAGCGCGTCCGCGCTGCTCTTGAGCAGTGCCCCGCCCGCGCCGATCAGCCCGCACAGCCGGGTGAACGGGGCGGTGCCGGACATGACGAGCTTGGCCACCACGAACACGCAGAGCAGGATGATCACCGGCCCGGCCAGCACGGGCGCGGCCATGTCGAGCAGCGCCGCGGGACGCTCGGGGACCACCAGATACCAGCCGACCACGACCGCCGCGACCATCACCGTGGCCACGTCCAGCCAGAAGCGGGAGCGTTCGCGACGCGAGCCGAACCCCAGCGGCACGGTGAGCAGCGTGACCATGAGCCCCGCGCTGCCCAGCGCGAGGGCGACCACCTGAACCGTGCCGCCGGTGACCGCGGCGGCCGAGGTGGGGTCACGGGCGGCCAGGATCACCTGGGCGATGTCGCCGACGAGGTAGACCACCCCGGCCGCCGCGACCGCATGCCAGAAACGGCGGACCGGTGCCGTCAGGCCGGGCATCCGGGCGGTCGAGCGGGCGACCCAGGCCAGGCAGACGTGGATGGCCGCCACCGCCGCCCAGGCCACCACGACCTGGACACCGGGCGCGGCGACGTCGGCCGCGTAGAACGCGACCAGGGCCGCCGTGCCGGCCACGAGGCCCAGGAGCAGGCGGCTAGGCAAAGGGGTGAGCCCGCGGCTTGCCCCAGAGGTAACCCTGCCCGTACTTCACGCCGAGTTCCCGCAGCGTGTCACGTTCGGCGGCCGTCTCGACGCCCTCGGCGAGCAGGGTGGCGCCGATCTCGTCGGCGAAGCCGGTCATGGACCGGGCCAGGGCCCGGCGCACCGGATCGTCGTCGATGCCCCGGACCAGCGAGATGTCGAGCTTGATGGTGTCGGGACGCAGCTGCAGGATGTGATGGAGGCTGGCGAAACCGGCGCCGGCGTCGTCGATGACCAGCTCGACACCGGCGGCGCGCAACGGCTGCAGATGGGCGTTGAGCTCGTCGTAGTCGCCGACCGGGGTGTGCTCGGTGAGCTCCACGCCGATCCGGCGGCCGGCGTAGGGCAGCAGCAGATCACGGGCGGCCGAGGTGCAGACGGCCTCGGGGGAGAGGTTGATCCCGAGCCACATGTCGGCGGGCAGCTGGTCGCGCAGCTGCAGGGCGCGCCGCACGGCGAGCAGTTCCAGGTCGATGCCGAGCCCGCAGACGGCCGCGGTGGCGAAGGCCCGGTCGGGGGAGGCGAAGGTGGTCGGCTCGAAGCGGGACAGGGCCTCGAAGGCGACCGTGGCGCCGTCGGTCAGCCGGACGATGGGCTGCACCACCGCCCGTACGGCGTGCGTGCGCAGAATGTCGCGGACGACGACCTCGGCTCGCTGCGTCTCCAGGCGGGCCCGGCCGGCCGCGCTGCCCAGGTGGTCGCTGATCAGATCGGCCAGCATGCTCACGTACCGGGCGGCATTGGCGTCGAGGTCGGGATCGGCCGTGCGGCTCAGACAGCACAGCATGCCCGCGACGTTGCCCTCGGCATCGCGCCACGGCGCCCCGACGTACGAGCCGATGTTGAGTTCCCGGGTCACGGCGAGCTCCCGGGTCACCGGATGCCGGCGGGCGTCGCTGATCACCGCGGGCAGTGCGCCGGCGACCACCCGGACGCAGAACGAGGCAGCCAGCTCGGTGCCCTCGCCCACGGTCACGTTCATCGCCGCGGTCAGGCCGGTGGCCGACGTGATGACCTGCTCCTCCCCGGTGAACGTGGAGAGCCAGGCCACCTCCATGCCCAGATGGGTCCGGGCGAGGTCGAGCAGCCGGTCGATCTGCGGATCGCTCGAGCCTGGTCCCACGGCCGGACCGGTGACATGCCGCACCGTGGACATCGTCACGACTGCCGCCTTCCGTCCTGACCGGCCTGCCGCCGGTCATACCTGACTCTGATCGGCCAGGGTCGCCGAGTCTTGAGTGGTCTCGCGCGTGCTGGGTCGTCCGATAGCCAGGGGGCGGCTGTTGCCGGGCGTTACGCACGATAGCGAATGTGGCGGACCACGGCGAGGGTTGCGCCCCGAGCCGGTCGGACGGCGGACGGCGATGGGCCGGGCGGTGGATCCGCCCGGCCCATCGATCCCCGGCGCCGACGTCGGTGGCGGCGCGCGGAAGGCTCAGCCGAAGCGGCCCGTGACGTAGTCCTCGGTCCGCTTGTCGTCGGGCCGGCTGAAGATCTTCTCGGTCGGGCCGAACTCGATCAGCCGGCCGACGATGCCCCCGTCCTCGTCGGGTTCGGAACTGAGGAACGCGGTGTAGTCGCCGACCCGGCCGGCCTGCTGCAGGTTGTGCGTGACGATCACGATCGTGACGCCCGGGGTGAGCTCGTGCATCAGGTCCTCGATGCGCGACGTGCTGATCGGGTCGAGGGAGGACGCCGGCTCGTCCATGAGCAGGATGTCCGGCTCGATCGCCAGGGCCCGCGCGATCACCAGCCGCTGCTGCTGGCCGCCGGAGAGCCCCAGCGCGTTCTTGTGCAGGCGGTCCTTCACCTCGTCCCACAGCGCGGCCCGGCGCAGCGCGTTCTCGGCGATCTCGTCGAGGTCACCGTGGAAGCCGAGCGTGCGCGGCCCGAACGCGACGTTGTCGAGGATGGACATCGGGAACGGGTTGGGACGCTGGAAGACCAGACCGATGCGCGTACGCACGGCGACCGGGCCGACCTCCGTACGGCTGGTGTATTCGGCGTTGGAAGCGTTCGAGAGGGCGTCGTCGTGGGTGGGCTGAGTTTCCGTCATGCTCCGACTTTCAGTTGGGCCGGCAGCTGGTGTCGCGGGCCGGCATCGCGCCCTTGACCAGGTACGTCGTGGTGATGTTGAGCGCGCAGGCGTTGGTGTGAGTGAGATACACGCCGTGCCCGTTCTCCTCGGCGGTGACCAATGTGGACCGCTTGGCGAACTTGTCACGCAGCAGCTTCCCGCCGGCCCAGGGAGTGACCGGGTCGTAGCGGTTCTGCAGGATCAGGATGTTGGCCGGTCCGTTGTCGTCGGCCTCGACCGGCGGCTCGTACGGCTCGTGGTGCCAATAGGCGCACGGCACGATGTTGGCGGTCGCCGCCCCGAACAGCGGGTAGCGCTTGCGATCCTCGGCGACGGCCCGCCGGTAGGTCGCCACGTCCTCGGGCCAGTCGACATCGTTGCAGCTGGTCGCGAGGAACGCCGTGAAGTTGTTGTCGTTGGGGTTCGGCGTCGCCGCTTTCGTCGTCGCCGCATCGGCGGGGTTGAGGTACGTCTGCCAGCGCCGCGCCGTCTCCCCGTACAGACCCTCGCTGTAGAGACCGAAGAAGGTGAGGTAGCGGAAGACGGCCCCGTCCGCCCCGTCCGGAGCCGGCGTCTTGTCGAGCCGCTCGGCGATCCGCAGATAGGTCCGGCGCACCTGCTGCGGCGTCCGGCCCAGGCCGTACGCGTCGTGCCGGGCCGCCAGCCACTTCGCGAACCCGGGAAACGTCTGCTCGAAGCCGAGCCCGTACCGGCGCAGGCCCGCCCGGTCGAGGTGGGTGTCGCCGACGTTGCTGTCGAGGACGATCCGGTCGGTGGTCTTCGGGAACAGCGACACGTACGTCGCGCCGAGGGCCGTGCCGTACGACGCCCCGTAGAAGCTGGCCGTCTTCTCCCCGAGCGCGGCCCGCACCCGATCCAGGTCGCGAGCCGTGTTCGCCGTCGAGATGTGCCGCAGCCGCCCCTGCGGGTCGCTCGCGGCGCACTTGTCGGCCACCTGCTTGGCGATCACGGCCTGCCGATTCACGGCCTGCCGATTCACGGCGTTGTCGTCCACCGCGTACGGCGGCACGTTGGCCCAGTACGGATCCTCGAGCGTGAAGCCGCACCTCATCGGCGTCGAGTGCCCGACCCCACGAGTGTCCATGCCGATCAGGTCGTACGCGTCCGAGACGGTCGCCGGCAGCCCCCGGCTGACCAGGAAGGCGCCCTGATTCAGCCCGGTGCCGCCCGGCCCGCCCGGGTTGAGCAACAGGATGCCGCGCCGCTTGGCCGGGTTGGTGCTGGCGATCCTCGACACCATGATCTCGATCTGCTCGCCGCCTGGGTCGCGGTAGTCCAGCGGCACGGGCAGTGTCGCGCACTGCACCGCGACCGGAGCCGCCATCGGAACATCCGCGGGGCATGCCGCCCACGTCAGCCGGGGTGCGGCCGCCGCCGCCGGCACGGCCACGATTATCGCGCCGAGCAGACCGGCCAACCCCACCAGAACGGCGCCACGTCTTCTGTCCATGTCCCATCTCCCCGCTACATCCGTCAGCGATGGGATCGATGCGACACCATGTCGCTGCAACACAGTCAAGAGCGCAGGTGGGCCTTGTAGAACGTGGCCAGCCGGTCGACGGCCGGGTTGACGTATTCGGGGACGTCGTACATCTCGTAGTGCCGGGCGCCCGGGATGATCAGGCGGTCGATCGGGTTGGGGGCGAGCTTCCAGAGGCGTTCGGCCGACGTGTCGAAGCCGGTGCCTTCGAGGTTCTCGGCCAGCACGAGCTGCAGCGGCTGGGTCATGAGCTGGTCGACCAGGTGGAAGGCGTCATAGCCGAGCAGCAGCGAGTCGCCGCGGGAGAGGCGGCGGTTGGTCGAGTGCTCGTTGATGCCCCGGTCGGTGCGGTAATACCGGATCGCCTGCAGCAGGTCGATGTCGGTGATCCCGGCCGCCTCGGCCTCGGCCATCGTGTCGGGGAGCCAGTTGTCGCGGGTCAGCACGCCGGTGCGGACCTCTTCGAGGCGGGCCTCGGCCAGGGCGTCGAGCGCGGCCACCGGGCCGTCGGCCTGGAAGCTGCGGAACGAGGCGCCGATCTCGCCGGGGTCGACCGCGCCGACGGCCTTGATGCGGTGGTCGGTGCGGGCGGTGTGGATGGCGTAGCCGCCGCCGGCGCAGATGCCGAGCACGCCGATGCGGTGCGGGTCGATCCCGGGCAGGGCGGTCAGCGCGTCGATCGCGTACGAGATGTCCTCGCCCCGGCGGTACGGGTCCTCCAGGTCCCGGGGCTCGCCGCCGCTCTGGCCCTGATGCGCGGGGTCGAAGACGAGCGCGGCGATGCCCTTCGTGGCGAGGCGGGAGGCGTAGTTGGCGCCGATCTGCTCCTTGACGCTGCTGCCGGGCGTGGAGAGCACCACGGCGGGCAGCGGCGCCGCCTCGTCGAGGTCGTGGGGCAGGTGCAGCTCGGCGGCCAGCTCGATCGGGCCGCGGGGAATTGTGAGGTGCATCGGGCAGTGCCTTTCCGGTCGGGGACTGAGGCTCAGGCGAGCGGGACCACGCGCAGCGTCGCCTCGCGGGCCGCGGGTTTGGTCATTCGGCGGACCCCGGAGTCGTTGCCGTACCGGGCCCGCAGGGCGTGGTCGACCTCGTCCTCCCGGCCGGTGTCGGCGAGGAACGCGACCTCGATCCGCCGGCCGTCGACGTCGATCTCACCCCGGCCCGTACGGGTGGCGCCTCGGAACCAGCTGCCGCCGGTGCCGTTCAGCGAGCGGATGAGCTCGTCCCCGCCGACGCGGACGTGCCCGATCATGACGAAGGAGCGCAGCGTCCCGTCCGGCCGTGCCCCCGCGACGCGAATCAGCGGCGCCCTGTCGAGCGCCGCCGACTCGTCCGCGGTCCAGGCCCGGGTGGGCAGCCGTTGAGCGTTCATCGACTTCCTAGTGTCCGACGGGGTGTGCGTCTCAAACCCATCAGACACCGTGTTCACAGAACATGGTCAAGAAACCAGCGGGTCACCCGGGGCACCGCCAGAACCTCCGAGCCCTCGTGGACGAACCCGTTGTAGGTGGTGTTGACGCCCACGTTCACCGTGGGGGCGCCCAGCGTGGCGTGGCAGTGCGCCGTGTTGGCGTTCACGGCCTCCTCGTCACCGGGGCTGTAGTAGAGGCGTACGGGCATGGCCGGGTCCCAATCGGTGCAGACGCTGTCGGCCACGGCCAAAGCCTTGGCGAAGCGGCCCGTCGGGTGCAGCAGCAGCGCCTTGCCCCGCGGCGTGAGCAGAGCGTCGATCGTCGGTGGCAACGCCGGGATGATCTCCTCGCCGGGGTGCGTGCCGTCGAAGAGAGCGGGCAGACCCACGTACGGCGGTTGGAACACGTCCGCCGGGTCGGCGTAGATGTCGTGCAGCCGGTCGTACGCGGCCAGCAGGTACGTGGTGTACGCGCTGGCCAGCACCGGATGCACCGCGGGCGTGAACAGCGCCGGGATCTCGGCGTGACGGAAGTCGTAGGCGCCGCTGATCGGGGCCACGGCGGCCGCGCGGAACCACGGGTCGGCGCCGGACTGCAGCGCGCGGCCCAGGCCCAGGGCGGCCGAGGCCCCCTGCGAGAAGCCGGACGCGTAGACGTCCCGCGAGAGCTGCCGGCCCTGCCGGGCGACGAAGACCCGGGCCGCCCGCAGCAGGTCGAGCGACGCGGTCGTCTCCGACGGGATGTCCATCCACGGATGCGCCCCCGGGCCGACGCCGAGACCGAGATAGTCGGGCGCGACCGCGGCAAACCCGGCCGACGCGAAAGTGAGCGCCGGCCCGATCAGGAACACGTCGTCGGAGACGGACGGCGCGTCCCCCTTGTAGATCGACGTGCCGTGCGCGAACGACGCCGTGTCGAGCCGGACCCGATCGTTGATCGGCAGCGCGACCAGCCCGCTCGCCGTGGTCGGCTTTCCGGTCGCGTCGGTCGTACGGTAGACGAGCCGATAGGTGCGCACGCCGTAGCGGTCGGTCCCCGGATCGAACTTGTCCGCGGTCAACGCCGCGTCCACGTCGGCCCGGGTGGCGTACGTGTGCAGTGCGGTGGCCGACACGAGCCGGCCGTTCGCCGCCGTGGCCGGTGTCGCGGCCACCCCCAGCGAGGATGCGATGAGCGCTCCCGCGATGCCCAAACTCAGCAGTTTCCTCATACGTCCGACGCTAGGGACCCGGACGTGCCGAATCAGGAGCGCCAGCACCCGGATCCGCGGTAGGGCTGGCCTTACCGGGCCGCGGTCAGCGGTTGTCGCCGCTGCCGCCGAGTACGCCGCGGCCGTGGCGGTCGGCCAGCTTGGCCAGGTTGGCCGTGGCGATGTCGTCGAGCGACAGGTCGAGGTAGTCGGCCAGGACGGCCACGTACCAGAGCACGTCACCGAGCTCCTTGGCGATGCCGGCCCGGTCGAGGCGGGGCTCGTCGCTGTCGAGGTCGCGCACCCACTTCTTGAACTTCTCGGCCACCTCGCCGGACTCGCCGACCAGCCCGAGCACCAGGTGGAGCAGCTCGTTCTTCTTGTCGCGGGGTGCGGCCGTACGCAGGGCGCCGCGCTGGTAGTCGTCGAAGTCCATGGCAGAAGATTGTGGCGGACCACCCTTCACCGGCCGACGGCGCCACCGGGCCGGTCAGCGATCTGCTCGGCCGGTCCCGATGACCGTACGGGCTGAGGCGCGCCGCCTCGGCGGGCGGGAAGTGCTCAGTGGCGGCGGGTCACGACCCGGGCTACGGTGCCGGCGAGCAGCAGGGCCAGGCCGATCAGGGCCACCGTGGACGTGTTCGTGCCCGTGATCGGGAGGCCGCCGCCGGTGCCTCCGTCGTCGTCGCCGGGGGTGGTGGCGGCGGCTGCGGTGATCACGATGGCGGCGTTGTTGTCGGCCGGGTCGGGGTCGCCGGCCGGGGGCCGGCCCAGGCGTACGGTCTTGATCGTGCCGCGCAGGGTGCCGGGCTTGTCGATGCGCAACGTGAAGTCGAAGTCGACCGTCTTGCCGGGCAGGTAGGGCACGCCCTCGACCGGCTCGGTGAAGCAGTAGAAGTTGCCGTCACCCTCGTGGGCGCCGGCCGGGAAAGGCGCGCCGGGGGTCGGGCGTTCGACGTTGAACGGCTCGCACAGGCGGGAATGCTTGACCACCGTCGTGCCCTTGGGCGGGGTCACGGTGACCTGCAGGTAGGAGCCCATGTCGGCCGCGTAGCCCTCGAGCCGGGCCGGGCCGTTGTTGCGGACGCCGAGGCGTACGGGAAGGGTTTGGCCGACCTTGCCGCTCGCGGTGGCGCCCTTGGCCGTGAAGTTGGACTGGTTGACGCCGGTGACGGTGATGGCGAAGCCGTCCGAGTTGTCGTTGGGCTCGGTCTCGGTCTGCGGGCCGGCCAGCGCCGAGGTCACCGGGGTCAGCTCGAGCGCGGGGCCGGAGCCGGCCGGGCGGGGGCGGCGCAGATCGGCGTAGTCCTGCGCGGTGTGCCAGGTGAAGTTGGCGAACCACTTGCTCGGCGCCCACACCGTGTCGGCCGCGGTGAGCTGCCAGGGCGTGGCCAGCCGGTACGTCTGACCCGGGGCCAGCTCGCGGTCGAACACGCAGGCGGCGCCGAACTCGGTGGGGGCGCAGTTGCTGTGCGGCGCGTTGGTGAACCCGCGGACCGTGGTCAGCTCGAGGACCACGCCGGTCACCGGGTCGTCGCCGGTGTTGCGCACGCCCGCGTTCAGGTCGGTGGAGGCCCCGGTGGCCACCGAGACGTCGCCCTGGGTCTCGACCGAGGTCAGCGAGACCTGCTCGGCGATGGTGATCGTGCCGGAGGCGGTGGCCCGCGTGCGGCCGTCGACCACCGTACGCACGGTCACCTGCGCGGTCGCGCCCAGCCGGGCGCCGGGCTTGGCGGTCACCGGGAGCGCGACCTCGCTGGCCGAGCCGGGGCAGGTGAACGTGGTGGCCGTGGTGACGCAGCGAGGGTCGCCCCACGACTCGACCGTGGCGATCGCGCTCGCCGCGGCGAAGTCGACCACCAGGTCACCCCGGGTCGCCTCGGAATACGGCAGCACCGAATAGTGCAGCCGCATCGCCTTGGCGGCCCCGCCGGGCTCGGCGCTGACGTTGTCGAGCGTCAGCTTCCACGTGGGAGCGGCCTGGGCCGCGGCCGCGGGCACGAGGGCGGCGAGCAGGGCGATCAGGGCGACGCCGGCGAGCCTGCGCATGGGTGGCTTCTCTCCTCCGGAGCGAACGGACGAGGGGAGCGTACTCCCTGCTCGGGACGCTGTCGTCTATCCGGAGCGGATCCGCGCGACCGCGGGAACCGCGATCGCGCCGGCCGCCCCGGCCGTGGCGTGGCGCAGCACCACGGCGGCGCCGCCGAGTCGCAGAAGTCCACGCCGGGAAGCAGCCATCGCCGCACGTCAATGCGTGGGTCGAGGCCGGTTAGCGCTGCGTATAT
The DNA here is from genome assembly GCF_016785085.1 of Paractinoplanes lichenicola. Classification (GTDB taxonomy): domain Bacteria; phylum Actinomycetota; class Actinomycetes; order Mycobacteriales; family Micromonosporaceae; genus Actinoplanes; species Actinoplanes lichenicola. Next base: position 17,719 of record NZ_JAENHO010000013.1, on the reverse strand, counting down.
GGCGGCTTGGACACTCAGCCACGGCGCTGGTAGTAGTTAGGCGTGTTGAGGGCCATCGAATGGGCTGTGCTGGGAATCTGCAGCACGGCCGCCATCGTCTACGGGGTCCGTCGTCACCGGCCCGCCCGGAGCGGGCCCTGGCTGTGGCTCGCGGGCGCCGTCGTGGCGAGCGCCGCCGGTGACGTGCTGACCGCGCTGGGCCGGCCAGGCGTGGCCGAGCTTTTCTTCTACGGCATGTTCGTGCTGGTCGCGGGTGGTCTGCTGCAGCTGACCCGGATCGGGGCGATCCTCGTCGATCGGGCCCGGCTGATCGACCTGCTGGCCTTGACGTGTTCGGCGCTGCTGGTGGTCTGGGTGTTCGTCATCGGCGACGCGGGCCGGATCGGCGACATCTCCGGGGCGTACGTGATCGGGGCGCTGCTGCTGCTCGCGGTGGTCGTCCGGGTGCTGGTCGCCGTGGGCCGCAACGTCTCGGCCACGCTGCTGGTCATCGGCGCGGTCGGCGTGCTGGTCAGCGACATCGTGCAGCCCCTGTGGCCGGGGCGGCTCAGCGAGTCCGGGTTCGTGGTGCTCTACGTGGCCTGGGGCGCCGCCGCCGTGCACCCGTCGATGGTGCGGCTGACCGAGCCCGCGGTGCCGCGGCCGGCCCCGTGGCGCGGGCGGTGGGCGGCGCTGCTGGGCCTCGCCGTGGCCACCCCGCCCGTGGTGCTGCTGGTCGAGGCGGTGCAGGGCACGGTCGGCGACGGCGTGGTGATCGCCGTGGCCGGTGCGATCACGCTGCTGCTGACCATCACCCGGCTGACCGACTCGGTCACGCTGAACGGCCTGGCCCTCAAGCGGGAGCGGGGCTTGCGGCAGGCGAGCGCCGCGCTGGTCGCCGCGGCCGACACGGCGGCCGTCGACGAGGCTGTCCGGGCCGCCATCACGCAGCTCATGCCGCCTGACGCCGTACGGGAAACGGAATTTGCTCTCGACGGCCGTGAGCTCACGCGCGAAGCGGCGCCCGGCCCGCCCTCCCGCAGCTGGTGGAGGGGGGAGCCGGAGCCCGATCGGGCCACGCTGGTCTGTCCGCTGTGGCTGGAACCGCTCGACGTCGCCCGGCCCAGCGGCGGCGCCCTGATCCTGGTGGGCCGCCGGGAGACCCTGAGCGCCACGCGTGACACCCTCGAGGTGCTGGCCGCCCAGGCCGCGCTCGCGCTGGAGCGGATCGCCCTGGTCGAGGCGGTCGGCCGGCGCGACAGCGACCTCTATCTGCGCACGGTGATCCAGAACAGCGCCGACATCATGGTGGTGATCGACGATGACCTGCGCATCCGGTACGCCAGCCCGTCGCTGCGCGAGCTGCTCGGCGGCGACGAGCTGCCGCCGCTGACCACCCTCGGCGATCTGGCCCATCCGGACGATCGTCACCAGCTGCGCCGGGCGTTCGAGGGTTCCGGCGACGGCGTGGTGTTCTGCTCGCTGGTGCGGGCCGACGGCAGCCAGGTGCTGATCGAGGCCACCTATCGCGATCTGCGGGAGGATCGCCTGGTCAGGGGCTTTGTCGTGACGATGCGGGATTTCACCCGGGGCCATGAGCGCGACGAACGGCTGCCTCATGGCGTCAACGTGGACGAACTGCCGGCCCGGGTGAACCGGCGCAGCGCTCGGCACAAATTCCGCTACTAGTAGTCCCTTGCGACGGCACCGTAGCGTGCAGCTCATGGCGGCCAGGCGTTGGTGGGCGGGGCTGACGGTTGTCGTCGCCCTGTTCTTCGCCACCTCCGTGGTCGCGGCGACTCCGCAGACCCGGCTCGTCCAGGCGCCGTCGGTGCTGCAGGCCGTCGTGCCGTCCCCCTCCTCGATGGGGCACCGGCCCGACCTGCAGTTCGCCGACCACGGTGGACAGGGCCACGCCGCATCGAGCCCGACCGCGTACGCGTGGCTCGCCGAGCGGGTCGTCGCCAGCACCATCACGTGGTGGCACCGGCGACGCGACAACGACGGGCAGCGGGCGCAGACCGGCCGCAGGGTTTATCAGGGCAGGGGCCCACCGGGACGACGTGCAGCAGACGCCACGTCCTGATCCCGGTTCCACCCTGCCCCAGGCCCTGTTTCGTGGCCGGGGCGGGGCTGCGGCAGGGCCCAGATCCCGCCTGGCGGCGCCTGAGGGAAAGCCAGGTTCCAACACCGGGAGCCAGGCTTCCCCGGGCCACCACCAGACGAAATCTGGACCCGGCCTCGCACCCACCCCAGCTACGAAACAGGCGCCGGATGGCGACGATCGCGCTGTCCGGCTGCACGGCGCCGGGGGCCAGGGCGCCTCGAGGTCGTACAGGTAGCCGTCGCCGGGCGCCCAGCGGTGCAGGTCGTCCACCCGCAGCTCGCCGCGCGGGCCGCTGCCCTCGGCCACCATCCGGCCCGCGGCGTCGCGCAGACTCACCCTCGTACGGGCTGAGCCTTGGGCTTCGATGGTGTAGCCGACCGTGCCGGCGGCGCCGTCGAGGCCGGTCACCACGGTGATGTCGGTCAGGTGTCGCGGGGCGGTCTGGTAGCCAAACGGGTCGGTGGATCCCGGCGTAGTTGAAGAAGTCGTGCCAGTAGCGTTGCCGGGGCCCGGCCGGCCCGTCCTCGATGACGCCGGGCGGGATCGACTGGAAGCTGAGCGTGTTGCTGACCAGCACGGTGATCCGCACCGGCTCGCCGGCTCGCACCAGTCACGAGGTGTCCCGGCGATGGGGCGCGCCGGGCGGCAACACGGTCAACGTGTTGCCGCCCTTTGCCCGCTGTCTAGCCGCGGCGCCACTTCTGGTTGGCGCCGCCCGTGCACTCCCACAGCACCAGCTTGGCGCCCTCGTTGGCGTTCCAGGCGTCGATGTCGGCGCACTTGTTGGCCTGGGGGTTGACCAGGTCACCGGCGGCCGACAGGACCCAGCCCTGCGCCGGGTTGCCCGAGCAGCCGACGATCTGCAGGATCGCGCCGTTGGCGGTCGAGCCCCAGGCCACATCCAGGCACTTGTTGTTTCCCGTACGCAGGGTGCCGTTGACGAACTCCCACTTCTGCGCGGCCGAGCCGTTGCAGTTCCACATCTGCACCCGTACGCCGTCCGAGAAGTTGCCGTTCGGGACGTCCAGGCAGCGGTTGTTCAGCGCGCTGATGACGGCGCCGCCGGAGCTGCCGCCGCCGCTGGTGACCAGGGCGATGCCCCAGCGCGACAGGATCGGGTTGACCGGCTGGAACCAGGTCTGCGGGTTGGCCGAGCCGCAGCCGCCGGCGATGCCGGATGTGACGCCCTGGGCCTGGTTGCCGGCGATGACCGAGCCGCCGGAGTCGCCCGGGTTGGCGCACGCGCTCATCCGGCTCATGCCGTACACCGGGCCGTTGGAGTAGTTGATCGTCTCGTTGCGGCCCTGCAGGGTGCCGCAGGTCCACGACGAGGTGCGGCCCGAGCGGCAGATCGAGGAGCCGATCGCGGCGTCGTTGGAGCCGGCCACGATCACGTTGCCGCCGGAGTAGTTGTTGACCCACGGCTGCGGGGTCCAGTTGCCGTTGGCGGCGACGTAGGCCATGTCGGTGTTCGGGAATTCCGACTCTCCGAAGCTGCCCAGGTCGACGTTGTTGAAGCCCTTGACCGGGGCGCCGCGGCCGCCGCAGTGACCCGCGGTCACGAAGCCGGGGGCGCCGCCGCGACGGGCCGGGAAGCCGACCGAGCACAGCGTGTTGCCGTTGATGACGTACTGGTCGCCGCCGCGGATGTCGTACACCGGCCGCGGCGCGACCGCTGACGTCTCGACGGTGACCGTGCCGACGCCGCTGTCCTTGGCGAACGTGCGGGCCTGGGCCTCGGCGCCCGGCTTGACCGTCACCACGACGCTGTTGGTCGCCGGGTCGATGCGCCAGGCCCGGATGGCGTCGGCCGCCTTCGCGGCGCGCTTGTCCAGCTTGGCCCGGTCGGCGGCCAGGGCGCTCTCGCCGCGGGCGACGATCTGGGCCTCGGCGCCCTCGGCGCGCACCTGCTTCGCGGCGGCCTCGGAGGTGACGGCGACGGTGAGACGCTCCTGGCCCTTCTTGATCCAGGCGCCGCCGTACGCGTTGCCCAGCTTGGCCTTGAGCCGCTGCTGCACGAGCGGGGCCGCGGCCTCGGTGCGCAGGCGGTCGGCGACCTGCTCGTCACTGGTCAGCTTGAGGTCGCGCTTCATGGCTTTGACGACGCCGGCCGGGACGTCAAGGGTCTGTGCCACGTCGACCCGCGGGTGCGCCGTGGGGTCGGGCTCGTCGGCGAAGCTCACTAGGGGTGTCAGGGCGACCGCCGTCACCGCGCCGGCGGCAACCGCGATCCAACGATACGGACGAGCCATGGGGGAGCTCCTCGTCAGGGGATATAGGGATGCGTCGAAGTCTTCGTATCTATTAAGAAGGTGTCAAGAAGACCCCGGCGGCTATGACCGGCCGATCACCGACGGACGGAACAAGCGGGCAGATCGACCCGGCCGGGCGAACGCCGCTCAGTTCCTCCGCTTCGGGGGAGGACAGTGCCTCGGCGTGGCGGCAGAGTCGAAACGCGATCGAGGAAGCGGAGGGGGCGCCATGACTCAGGAGCAGGTGCTGTTGGGCTCGCTCACCGAGAACGAGCTGATGCTCGTCCGGGCCACCGACGCGGCCGCGCTGGCGGGGCTGGACGAGGACGAGCTGCTAGCCCTCCATCAGCGGATCCGGCGGGCCCGCGACAAGTACGTCAAGGTGTATCGCCGCCGGGCCGCGGCGCGGGTCGACGAGGTGGGGGCGCGCGGCCGGGCCTTTCCCAAGAACACGCGCAGCCGGGGCAAGGCCGAGATCTTCGAGGACGCGCTGGCCCGGGTCAGCGACGCGGTGGCGTCGGCCGCGCGGGCCAGCGTGCTCGCGCTGCGGGCCGAGCGGCTGGCCGAGGCGCAGCAGCCGGGCAACCCGGTGGCCGCCGGCCCGCTGGTGGCGCCGGCGGCCGAGACCCGCGAGGCTCAGCGCAGCGATCGCCGGCCCGATCACGGCGACCTGCCGAAACGACACGCCGCCACGCGCGCCACCGGCGCTCGCCGGCAGGCCCGCCGCGACAGCCGCTGACGGGCGTCAGGATCCGGAGAGCTCCCCGGCCAGTTCCTTCTCGTGCTCCTCCGACAGCGAGGTCTGCAGCACCTCACCCCCGTACGGCTTGAGGGCGGTGGCGAACTTGTCCTCGGTGATCTTCGTGGTCATGATGACGACGGCGGCGCGGCCCGGGGTCAGCATGCCCTGCACCCGTTCGCGGAAGGACGCGTCGATCCCGGCCTTGCCGAGCGAGCCCATGAAGGCGCCCATGACGCCGCCGAAGAGCAGCCCGCCGATCGGGGCCAGGAAGAGCAGGCCGATCAGCATGCCCCAGAGCGCGCCGGAGCTGGCGGAGCCGGAGACGATCTTCCCCGGCGTGTCGACGTGGCTCTTGCCCTTGTCGTCGACGGTCACCACGGCCAGGCCGGAGAGGTCGACGACGTGGTCGTTCTGGAGCCGCTGCACTTCCTCGTACGCCTTGACGGCCGTGTCGTGGTTGTCGTAGCCGAGGATGATCAGGTCGGACATGGTGTTCCCTTCGTTCTCGTGGTGGGTTCAGACCGGCTCGCGGGTGCGGGCATCGCTGCCGGCCTGGTCGGGCACATCGCCGGGGAGGTAGCGGGGGAGCCGGGCGGCGGGGACGATCGCCAGGGCGCTCAGGGCGGCCAGCACGAGCAGCCCGAGGCGCAGCGCGCGCAGCCGGGCGTCCTCGTTGAGGCCGACCGCGGCGTCCACCTGGGCCGGTGTCGCGTCGGTGCCGGCCAGGATCTCGCGGAGCCGGTCGTTGCTGACGAAGTTGGTCTTGTCGAGGTCCACTTGCGCGACGAGCTGGGGCGGCAGCTCGACGTGGGCGGCCGCCGCGGTGGCAACGTTGGCGCTCAGGATGCCGACCAGCAGGGCCCCGGCGACCGCAGTGCCGACGGCCGAGGCCAAATTTTGCACGGTGCCGCGCACCGAGCCGACGTCACCGGCCAGCTCCTTGGGTGACGCGGTGACCAGCACGTTGAAGACCAGGGTGACCAGGGCGCCCTGGCCGATGCCGAACGTGATCAGGCCGAGGATCGTCGGCAGGGTCTCCCAGTTGTTGGTCACCACCACCGACAGCCAGACGAGCGAGATCGTCGTCAGCCCGAACCCGGCCATGCCGATGGTGCGCGGGGGGAACCGGTCGTACAGGCGGACGACCAGGATCGCGGTGATCAGCACGGTCAGGTTGAACGGCAGCATGGCCAGCGAGGTGTCGAAGGGCGTGCGCCCCTGGACGATCTGGATGTAGAGCGGGACGGTGAAGTTCAGCGCGGCTTCCATGGCGACGACCAGGAACATGGCGTAGATCGCGGCGCGCTCGCCGGCCGAGCCGAAGACGGACAGGCTGACCAGCGGCACCTTGCCCGTCTCGGTCCGGCGCCGGCTCCACAGGAAGAAGATCTGGGCCAGGACGATGCCGGCCACGATCAGTATCGGCGCGGGGGAGAGGCCGACGACGGAGAACGGCGCGCCGGAGTCCGCGCGTAGCAGGCCCCACCCGTTGAGGTTGTTGACGCCCAGGGTCAGCAGCACGATGGCGGCCCCGATGATCAGGGCGGCCCCGAAGTCGATCTTTATCGTGGGGTCGCCGGCGTCCGAGCGCAGCCGGAAGCTCAGCACGAACACGGCGACGGCGATGACGAGCACGAGGATGAAGACCTGGCGCCAGCCGACCAGGGTGGCCAGCGAGCCGCCGATGAGGAACGCGCTGACGCCGCCGAGGGCGCGGGCCGAACCCAGCGAGCCGATCGCGGTGGCCTGCTGCGCGCCGCGATAGTTCTCCGCGATCAGGGCGACCAGCGACGGGACGATGATGGCGGCGGAGGCTCCGGCCAGCGCCTGGGCGAAGATGACCCAGCCCACGGCGGGCGCGAAGATCATGGTCAGCGCCGAGACCGCGAACACCACGACGACGGCGCGGAAGACCATGACCCAGCCGATCCGCTGCCCCAGTTTCGCGCCCAGCATGACCAGCGCGGCCACAACCAGCCCGTACGTCACGACGGCCGTGCTGACGTCGGTCGGGGGCACGTTGAAGTCGTCGACCATGCCGCCGATCGACACCGGCAGCGCGGCGACGTTGTAGGACATGAGGACCTGAGCCAGGAACAGCCCGATCATCGGGGCCCAGGACGTCCGTACGGGTGCTTCCGTTGCGGTCATGGTGCGGCCCTCTCGCGTACATGCGGATCGGAGGCGAAGATGTTGAGGCCCAGCGCGCGCGACAGGTAGGCGGTCGCGATCTGGCCCCGGACGCTGTTGCCGGCGGGGTCGAGCCGGGGTGCGTACGCGCCGATCCCGGTCTTGCCCGGAGCCACGGTGACCAGGCCGCCCGCGACACCGGACTTGCCGGGCAGCCCGATCTCGGCCAGCCATTCGCCGGAGCGCTCGTAGAGGCCGTTGGCGGCGAGCGCGGCCAGGGTGTCCCGGCAGACCTCCGCCGACACCACCCGCTCGCCGGTGACCGGGTTGACGCCGCCGTCGGCCAGCGTCGCCCCCATGACGGCGAGGTCGCGGGCGTCGACGCTCAGCGCGCACTGGCGGGTGTAGACGTCGACGACCTCCAGCGGGTCGCGCGTGATCCGCCCGTAGCTCTCGAGCAGCCGCGCGATGGCCTGGTTGCGCTGATTGGTCGCCGCCTCGGAGCGGTACACCTCGTCGTCGACCTCGAGCGCCCGGCCGGCGAAGCGTGACAGCCCGTCGCGCACGTTCGCCCACAGCCGGTCCGCGGAGTCGCCGGCCATCAGCGCCGTGGTCGCGAGGGCGCCCGCGTTGACCATCGGGTTCATCGGGTGCCCGTCGTTGAGCTCGATGGCGATGACCGAGTTGAACGCCAGGCCGGTGTTGTTCACCCCGACCACCTCGAGGACCCGCTCGTGACCGAGCGCGTCGCACAGCAGCGCGTAGACGAACGCCTTGGAGATCGACTGGATCGAGAAGCACACCCGGGTGTCGCCGTGCTCGTGCAGCCCGCCGTCGACATCGGCCACGCACAGCCCGAACGCCTCGGGATCCGCCGCGGCCAGCACCGGGATGTAGTCGGCCACGGCGCCCTCGTGATGCCGGGCCGCATGCTTGCAGGCCTGGGCCAGGAACGCGTCGATGTCCGGCCCGGGCGGTAGGGCTCCCGTGCTGACCGCCTGCTCGATCTCCGAGACGTCCAGGTCCATGGTGTTCCTCCCGTGGCGAATCATCGGCGTGTTGGCCGCGGCTCGGTTCCGTCGAATCGGTCGAGGAGGGCGCCGCCGTCGACGAACCCGGCCAGCCAGCGCGCCGACGGCACGCCGTCGATGAAGATCGCCTTGACCAGCAGGCTGAGCGGGATGGCCAGCACCGCCCCGAGCGGACCGAGGACCCACGACCAGAACGCGACCGAGACCATGGTCACCGTCATCGACATGCCCACCGCGTCCCCCACGACCTTGGCCGGCACGATCGTGGTGATGATCGAGTTCAGGACGAAGTAGACGACGATCACCAGCAGCATGCTCTGCCAGCCCTGGATCAACAGGGCCAGCAGCGCCGGCGGGGCCAGGCCGATCAGGAATCCCACGTACGGGATGAAGTTGCACGCGGCGGCCAGCAGGCCCCACAGCAGCGCCAGCGGGATGCCCAGGATCAGCAGGAAGACCGTGTCGAGCAGCCCGACCGCGACGGCGAAGACGCCGGTGATGGCGACGTAGCGGCGGGTGCCGGCCACGAAACCGGTCAGCGCCGCGGCCAGCCGGGGGTGATCCTCGCGCAGCGCCGTCGACCGGCGGCCGATCTTGGCCGACTCGATGCCGGTGAACATCAGCAGGCTGTAGACGAGGACGAGGCTGGTGGCGACGCCCAGCAACGACGGGATGTGCGCCGTCAGCCAGCCCGCGGCCACCCGCAAGTCGAAGTCGTCGACGATCGCGCCGATCTGCTCGGTGCCGACGCCCAGGCCGGCCAGCAGCTCGCTCAGGTCCTGAGTCGTGACGGCGGCCTCGTCGACGTACTCCGGTAGGACGGTGGCCAGCCGGGCGATCGAATACACCACGATCGCCACCAGGCCCAGGATCACGGCGAAGATCGACAGGAGCAGGCCGGCCACCGCCAGCATCGACGGGACGCCGCGGCCGGCCAGCTTCGTGTAAACCGGGTGCACCAGGATGACGATGACCAGGGCGAACGCGGCCGGCGTGGCCAGCCAGGCCAGCTCGCGCAGGCCCAGCACCGTGATCACGATGCCGCTGAGCACGACGAGGACAGTCACGGCACGCGGCCTCGGGCTGGTGGGAGAGTCCACGTCGTCACTATGCGAGGCGGGGTGGCGCCGGGGCGTCCCCTGTATCGGCGGAGCGGTGATCGCCCGGCCGCGCGGCGCCGGTGCTGCCCTCCGCCGTTTCGGGGGAGCCGGAGGGGGCGGCGACCCGGGCACGCTGACTCCGGTGGAGCAGGCGCGATGACTGTGAGGTGACTGGCATGTCCGACACCGTCGTTCAGGGCCCCTCGGGGCGCACCGCAGCCGGCGCGGCCGAGGATCGCCGCACCGAGCGGTTGCTGTGGTGGCTGGCGGTGGCCGGCGCCGCCACGTCGGTCGTCATCGGCGTGATGCTGGTCGCGTGGCCCCGGGCGACGCTCTACCTCGGCGCGATCCTCTTCGGACTATGGCTGATCGTGCAGGGTCTGGTCGGCATCGTGCGAGCGGTCACCGCGACGGGGGTCGACGGCGCCGGCATGCGGGCGCTGGAGGGCGTCCTCGGCCTCATCTTCGTCGGCGCCGGCATCGTCTGCCTTCGCCACCTGCTGCTCTCGATCCTGGCCACGGCCACGGTGATCGGCCTGACGTGGATCATCGGGGGCATCGTGCGGGGCGCGGCCGCCTTCACCCCGCGCTACTCCGGGGCGGCCCGCATCGGCGTGGGCGTGCTGGGGGCGCTCACCGCGATCGGCGGCGTGGTCGTGCTGTCCTGGCCCAAGCTGAGCCTGCTGGCCATGGTGGTGTTCACCGGCATCTGGATGATCATCATGGGGCTGGCCCAGCTGTTCCTGGTGCTGCGGCTGCGCGAGACGGCCTGACTTTCCGGGGTCAGATCAGGCGTTCGCGGCGTGCGGTCGCGAGCGCCTCGCTGCGGCGCGAGACGCCCAGTTTGGCGTACAGGCTGGAGACGTGGGTCTTGACGGTGCTCTCGGCGATGAAGTGTGCGGCCGCGATGTCGGCGTAGGTCGCGCCCCGGGCCAGCTCGGCCAGGACGTCCCGCTCGCGCGGGGTCAGCGCCTGATGGCCCGGGTCGCCCGGGGCCGGATCGGGCGGCGGCGTCCGGGCCGAGTAGTGGTGGACGATGTCGGTGCTGCCGGCCGCGGCCTGCACGACGGTGTCGAGCCAGGGCGAGGCGACGTGGCCGCTCAGCCGGAGCAGGATGGTGCCGATCGGCGTGCCGTGCCGCAGCCAGCCCAGAAACGGCAGGGCGTTGCGGCGGACCTCGGTCATCACGATGGCCTTCTCGAGGTCGTCCAGGGCGCCGGCGGTGTCGCCGAGCGAGTCGCGCAGCTGCGCCGCGCAGACCATGGCCACCGCGGCCACCGGCGGCTGCAGACAGGTGGCCTCCCGCAACGCGGTGCAGAAGTGCCGGTGGGCGGCCCGGCGGTCCCCGTGGAGATCCTCCAGGAACGCCTGGGCCAGGGCGGCCTCGCCGGCCGAGCCGGATTGCCGCAGGGCCTCCGCGGTGTCGGCCAGCCGGTTGCCGTCGGCGGCGATCGCCGCCAGCAGCGCCCGGTTGACCAGCAGCGCCTGACGCAGGTGGGCGGGCAGGGTCCCGGTCGTGGTGACGACTTCGGTCTGTTCGAGGATCGGCATGGGCGGTTCCAGGACGGCCGCCGCGTCGGCCACCGACGCCCGGGTCAGGGCCACGGCGACCCCCTCGATGGTCAGCCAGAACAGGGTGCACAGGTCGGCGGCGTGGACCGACGGCGGCACCCGCTCCGGCAGGTCGACCGGCCACGGCGGCGAGCTCATCCCGCTCAGGCTCAGGGCGAGGCCGGCCCGCGGGACGGAGAAGCGCACGGACGATTCGGGCAGCTCGGCCGCCGCCCCGAGGGCGACGTTGGCCACCTCGACGCCGGCCCGCTCGCGGCCCAGCATGAACTGGCTCAGCGCCAGGTGCGCCGTGGCGGCCACCCCGAGGGCGGGCAGGGCCCGGCTCCGGGAGAGCGCGATGACGCTGCTCAGGTGCACCTCGGCCTCGTCCAGCTCGCCGGTCCACATCTGGGTCACGGCCAGCTCGAGCAGCAGTAGCGGCAGGACCTCCTGGGCCGCGGGCCGGCGCAGCACCTCGGCCACCAACCGGCGGGCGTCCGTGACGGCGGCCGCGATGGCCTCCTGGCCGAGCCGGGCCCGCATCAGCCGCAGGCACGCCCGTTGCGCGGAGGCCGCGACGGAACCGGGCGACGGCCGGCCGAGGACCAGGCTCATCCAGTACTGGGCGCCGGCGATGTCGTCGCGCAGCCAGCACTCGACAGTCGCCGTGAACCAGCACGCCTCGGTGGCGAGCACGGCCTCGCTCTGCCGCGCGACGAACGCCGCGATCTGATCGCCCTCCCCGCGGAACACCATGGCCAGGCCATCGGTCGCGAGCAGCTCGGCGGCGCCCTCGTAATCACCGACGTGCTCGAGCCGGCCGAAGGCGCGCTCGTGGTCGTTGCGGGCGAGGTCGAGCCGTACGGCCTGGCGCACCGCGGCTCGCGCCCGGTCCTCGTCGGGGCCCGGCCGCGTCAACCGGCGGCGGATCACCTCCTGCAGCACGGGGTGGACGTTGTACCGCGCCGGGTCGCCGTTCGGGGTGATCGTCCGCTGGACCAGCAGGGCGGTGGCCTCCAGATGCAGCAGCGCGTCGGGTGCCGCGGCGTCGCGTGTCAGGTGTGCGGCGAGGTCGGCGGTGACGACCTGCTCACCGGCGATGCACAGCAGCAGGTGCCGTTCGGTGTCGCTCAGCTCCGTGAAGGTCTCGTCGACGATCTGGCGGGCGGCCTCGTCCCGGCTGCCCCCGAGACCCGTACGGGCCGTGCTCAGCGGGTCGGCCGCGGCGGCGATGCTGCGGGCGGTGAGCACCAGGACGGCACACCAGCCCCGGGCCCGCTCCTCGACCGCCTCGGCCAGGGCCACGGAGTCGGTCCGCACGTGGGCCAGCGTCAAGGTGCGCGACTCGTCCGAGGTCAGGCGGAGCACGTCGCCGTGCAGGATGGTGAGATCGCCGAGCAGTTCCGGCACCACCTGATGCAGATCCAGCGGCGTGCGGGACAACAGGAGCAGGCGCAGGCTCGTGGGATCATGACGCAGCCGGTGATCGACGAGCAGCAGCGCGTCCCTCGGGAGCCGGTGCGCGTCGTCGACCACCACCAGCGCCGGCCTCGAACCGCCGGCGGCCGCGGCCGCGTCGAGCACGGCGCGCAGAGTCTCGGCGGGGCAGCCGGCATCGGCCGAGAGCCACACGACTCCCGGGTGCGGCGGCCGCTCGCGGCGCAGCCACCCGCTGACGCCCAGGGTCTTGCCGGCGCCGGGCGGGGCCATCAGCACGATGACGGCGCTGTCGTGCACCTGGTCGAGCCGTTCCCACAGGCGGCGGCGGGGCAGGTAGGCGGTGGGCAGAGCCGGCGGTAGTTGGGTGTGAGTCATCCGAACCCCCTGGGCAACCTCCTCTTTCTTAGTCAAGTCTCAATCTGATGTCAAAGAGTCATCGGTGCATAGCTCAGCGTGGCCCGTCGCGCTCCGCCGAAGCGGGGGAGCCGTCGTGCCCGTCCGTTTCCTAACGTCGGTCAGGTGAGCGCACGTGGCCCGGTCGAGGTGCTGAGCCTGGCCGTCGGGGCCGAGGCGGACATCGCGTCGGTGCTGTCGGTGCTGCGCCGGCGCGTGGCGGACGGGCCGCTGTGGGTGCTGGTCATCGACCGGCCCGGGGCGGGGATAGTCGACCACCTGGTCGGCCTGGCCCAGTTGCATCTCGACGGCGTGCTGACCCTGTCGGAATTCATGATCGCCAAGCGTCGCGTGGTGGAGCCGCCCGGCGAAGGAGATGACGGCATGCAGGACCAGCAGTCGCGTCCGGACAGCCGATGACCGCCCCGAGCCGGATGCCCGGGCCCTACCTGCTGCTGGCCGCCGCGCTGGCCGCCGGTGTGGCCGGCGGCGCGGGAACCGTGCTGATCTGGCGTGCGGTGGAGGAGCCGCGAAGGTCGGTCGTGACGAGCGCCGGGTGCGCGGTGGACCAGGTCGCGCAGCAGGCCCTGCCCTCGGTGGTCACCATCAACGCCCAGGGGCCCGGCGGCGCCGGCGTCGGCTCCGGGGTGGTCGTGACCATCGCCGGGGCGGCCCGGATCGTGACGAACGAGCACGTGATCTCGACCGCCGCGGGTGGCAAGGTCGCCGTGACGTACACCGACGGGCACTCGACGACCGCGAAGATCGTCGGCGCCGACGCGCTGACGGATCTCGCGGTGGTGCAGCCCGACGACCCCTCCCGCAGCGCCAAGCCCATCGAGGTCACGGACTCCGGGGACCTGCGCGTCGGCCGGCCGGTGGTCGCGCTCGGCTCCCCGCTGGGGCTGACCTCCACTGTGACCAGCGGAATCGTCAGCGCCACGGATCGCTATGTGCGGCTGCCGGGGGAGGGGGCGTCGTCGACCCACCTGATCGGCGCGATCCAGACCGACGCCGCGATCAACCCGGGCAACAGCGGGGGCGCGCTGGTCGACTGCTCGGCCCGGCTGATCGGCATCAACACGGCCGGCGCCTCGCCGTCGGGCGACGCGGGCAGCAGCGGCCTCGGGTTCGCCATCCCGACCGCCCTGATGCAGCCGATCGCCGCCGAGCTGGCCGAGCGGGGCGAGATCGTCCACCCGAGCCTCGGGCTGCAGGTGCAGGAGATCTCGGACGCCGTCGCTGCGCAGGCCGGGGTGCCGGCCGGGCTGTTCGTCCAGGCGGTCCGGTCGGGCGGGCCGGCCGCGCGGGCGGGACTGCGGGCCGGCGACATCATCGTCGAGCTCGACGGGAAGCCCGTACGGTCGCCCGAGGATCTGGTGCGCGCGGAGTTGAGCGCCGAGGTCGGGCAGACCGTGCAGATCGCGTACGAGCGGGCGGGTGCCCGGGCCACGGCGGCGGTGGTCGCCGAGCGGGTGGCCGCCTAAGGGCTCGTGTCGTCCCCGGCGAGGACGACGGTGATGACGGTATGACGCGGTCGTCATGGCCGCCCGGGTCCGGTGCGGCCGCCCGGCGTCAGAGCCTGGGCGACCCGCTCGTGCTGCCGGCGCAGAATCCGGCGCAGCGAGGCGTGGGAACAGGGCTTCATCGACAATGTGAGCCAACATTGTCAAGTGATCGACTCAGACTTCTCCGGCTTGTTCGCGAAGTCCGGCGCGCTGCCGGCCGACGCGCCGGAGCCCGGCTACTTCCCCGATCTGCAGCTCGACCAGCTCGTCGACGCGGTGGTGGCCGGCCGGGAGAGGCACAACCTGCGGCCGGCCTTCCGCGTCCGGCTCGAGGACCCGGCGGGCATCGAGCGACGGCAGGCGGTGTTCGCTGACCTGGCCGGCGAGCCGCTGCGGGCTTTTTGCGACGGCCTCGCCCGCTACGAGCGGCAGATCGAGGCGGCCACACGCGTACGGCATCCGCGGCAGGCGCAACGGTGGCGGCTGAACGCCCTCGCCTCGTACGCCGACGTGATCGACGCGGCAGCAGCCGTCCTCGACGACGCGCCCTTGTCCTCGGCGGGGCTACGCGAGTGGCGGGAGTGGCTGCACCGCTATCGGGCGGATCCGTCCTTCGCCGAGATGGCCGCGGGCGCGCGGGCCCTGGTCGCCGAGCTGGAGGGACTGCAGTACACCCTGTCGATCTCGGGTGACTCGATCGTGGCCAGCCCCTTCGCCGAGCAGGAGGACCTGAACGCCGGGACGCTCGCGACGTTCGAGCGGTTCGACACCGGCCAGGTCACGCCGCACGAGTTCGACCTGCGCGGCGGGGCGGAGATGAACGACCTGCACGCCGCGATCCTCGACCTGGTGGTCAAGCTGTTCCCCGAGGTGTTCGACCGGGTGGCCGCGTTCGTCGACCGGTACGCCGACGTGCGGCACCCGGTGATCGCCGTGGTGGAGCGCGAGCTGCAGTTCGCGTCCGCCTGGCTTGACTTCACCGCACCCGTGCGCCAGGCGGGCCTGCCGTTCTGCACCCCCGAGATCCGGCCCCGCGGGCTCGACGTCACGGCCACGTACGACGTCCTGCTGGCGAACGCGCTCATCGCCGACGGGCGCCGGCCGGTCACCAACGACGTCACCCTCGGCGGCGACGAGTCGCTGCTCGTGATCACCGGCCCCAACCAGGGCGGCAAAACCACCTTCGCCCGTACGGTCGGGCAGCTCTACCACCTGGCGGCGCTCGGGGTGCCCGTGCCGGGACGGTCGGTCGCGCTGCACGCGCCGGACGCGATCCTGACCCACTTCGACCGGGGCGATCGCGCCGGTGACCTGCAGAGCCGGCTCGAGGAGGAGGCCACCCGGATGGCGGCGATGCTGCCGGCCGTCAGCGACCGGTCCGTGGTGATCCTGAACGAGATGTTCAGCTCGACCACGTTCGTCGACGCGCGCACGATGAGCACCGACGTGCTGCGAGCCGTGCTGGACGCGGGCGCGGTGGGCGTGTGCGTCACGTTCATCGACGAGTTGTCGAACCTTGACCCGCGGGTCGTCTCCCTGGTCGCCGGCGCCTTCAAGGTCACCCGCGGCCGGGCTGACGGCGCGGCCCACGCCCTCGCCCTGGCCACCAAGTACGGACTCACCCAGGATCAGCTCCGCGCACGGATCGAGGCCCACGCATGAGACCAGGTCTGCTGTTCGCCGGTGACGCCGAGGCCCGGCCCGCGCACGCTTTGGCCGAACGCGTCACCGAGGATCTGGGGCTGTCCGCGGTGATCGACGCGATGGCGGCCGGTGACGCCTTCCTGGCCGAGACCGCCCGGTCCGTCCTGCTCGCGGCGCCGCCAAGCCCCGAGGACGTCGCCTACCGGCAGGAGGTGCTCGCCGACTGCCTGCGCGAGCCCGACCTCGTACGGGAACTCTACGAGCTGGCCGGGCGAGCCCTGCAAGCCCAGCGCACCGCGGCCGGCGCCGTCTACTTCGACAGCCCGGAAACCCTGCTCAACCAGTCGATCGTGACCCTTACCGCGTACGTGACCCTGCTGCGCGACCTGCGAGCCCTGGCCGGACGCTACCGGCCGCGAGTGTCGTCGACCGGGTTCACCCAGTTCTTCACCCTGGCCGACGACCAGTTCGACGACGCGTACCTGGCCTCGGTCACCAACCGCATCGCCGAACTGAGCCTCGACGGCAACCTGCTCGTATCGGCCCGGCTCGGCGCGGGAAATCAAAGCGAAGGCTTCGCGATACGCCGGCCCGAGCGCCAGTCCCGCGGCCTGTTCCGCCGCAACACCACCCCCAAAGCCACCTACAAGCTCCCGTACGGCGATGAGGCGGCCAGCCGAGCCCTCGGTACCCTGCGCGACCGGATGCTGGCCGGCCTAGCCATCTCCGCCGACCGGTCCGCGCGGTCGGTGCTCGCCTTCTTCACCGCCCTACGCTTCGACGCCGCCTTCTATCTGGGCTCACTAAACCTCCACCAAGCCCTGACCACCCGCGGCGCTCAGATATGCCTTCCGTCCGTGCTCGCCTCGCCCCCGCCTTCGTCCCCGTCCGCGCTCTCGTCCTCGTCGGCGCTCTCGTCCTCGTCGGCGCTCTCGTCCTCGTCGGCGCTCTCGCCCTCGTCTCCGCTCTCGCCCGAGCTCACCGCCCGCGGCCTCTACGACCCCGGGCTACAACTGCGCCTCGACGAGCCGGTCGCTACCAACGACCTGAACGCCGACGGCAAGTCGCTGATCATGGTCACCGGCGCCAACCGCGGCGGTAAGTCCACATTCCTACGCAGCCTCGGCCTGGCCCAGCTAATGGCCGCAGCCGGCACGTTCGTGGCCGCCACCTCGTTCACAACCTCCGCCCGATCCGGCGTCTTCACCCACTTCACGACCGACGAAGACGACTCCAAGACCAGCGGCAAGTTCGACGAGGAACTACGGCGCATGTCCCAGATCGCCGACACGATCGGCCCGCACGGACTGCTGCTGTGCAACGAAACCTTCCAGTCCACCAACGAGCGCGAGGGCTCCGACCTGGCCCGCCACATCATCGACGCCATGACCGACGCCGGCGTCACCGTCGTCTTCGTCACCCACCTGCACGAACTCGCCCAGGCCTGCTACGACCAGCGCGACCGCCTGCCCGCCCTGTTCCTGCGCGCCGACCGCGACCGCTCCTTCCGCCTGCACGAGGCCCCACCCGAGCCCACCAGCCATGGCACCGACCTATGGCACCGCCTGCACCACCCGGCAGCGCTCTAACCCCGATGTGAGTACTCACTTACCCGTTTCGTTGAAACCCCGCTCGGCTCGACGGCCTCAGCATTCCGATGTGAGTACTCACTCACCTGTTGTGGCAGCGCTCGCTCGGCTCGGCGGAGCGTGCATCGGATGTGAGTGCTCACTTACGTGTTGGTGGTGGTCGCTGGGCTCGGCGGTTTCAGCGTTCCGATGTGAGTGCTCACTTACTTGTTGTGGCAGTGTTCGCTGGGTTCGGTGTTGCGTGGAGCGGATG
>NZ_JAENHO010000012.1 GCF_016785085.1 Paractinoplanes lichenicola | reverse complement strand
CGACACCCGGTCAGCGGCGACCGCCTGGGGCAAGATCGCCGACATCCTGTTCCAGCGGGGTGATTACGATGAGGCCCTGCGCATCCGACGTGAGGTTCAGCTGCCGGTTTACGAACGGCTCGGCGACACCCGGTCAGCGGCGACCGCCTGGGGCAAGATCGCCGACATCCTGTTCCAGCGGGGTGATTACGATGAGGCCCTGCGCATCCGACGTGAGGTTCAGCTGCCGGTTTACGAACGGCTCGGCGACCTCCGGGAATCGGCGATCACGTGGGGCAAGATCGCCGACATCTTCTACCAGCGCGGTGAATTCGACGAAGCCCTGCGCATCCGACATGAGGTTGAACTGCCGGTTTACGAACGGCTCGGCGACACCCGGTCCGCCGCGGTCACCTGGGGCGATATCGCTGACATCCTCAACCAGCGCGACGACTACGACCAAGCTGCTGAGTTCCAACTCAGGCGGCTGCACGTCAGCGAGACTCTGGGTGACCTTGATGGCATCGCGGCGGCCAAGTGGGGACTTGCCAAAATCGAGCTTGCTCGTGAAGACCTCAGCGCTGCATTTCCGCTGATTGTCGACTCGTTCGGCCTTCTTCAGCAACTTCAACGCCCGGACGGCATCGCAGCAGTCGGCAGTACGTTGGGGCAGATCCTGCTCGCCGCCGACGAACCGGACCAAGCCATCGTTGTTCTCAAGCTGAGTCTTGATGCCGCCGAGAGAATTGGCGACGAGTCACTCTCCACACGCCTCCGAGACTTGATTGACGGCGCGAGCAAGTAGCCCGAACATCGGCGGAAGCGCTTGGCTTGGCACGCCAGTCTTGCCGACGGGGCGCTGGCGACGAGCGGATCGCGGCAGACAGAACACTGCTGGCGACCCCGCATCGCGTTTGTTTGCTCGATCGTCTTTGTCCGTGGCCGGCGTCGGTCGTCGGTCGGGTCCTGCGCCTGCCACGTGCGGCGGGACGCGGGGGCTCGACAACAGCGAGACCCCGCGCTCCCTTCTCAGCCGTGGACGAGGACCAGGTCGGCGCGTTCTTTTGAGCGGGCGACGAGGTCGGCGTTGCGCTGGTCGGAGCCGCGGGCCCGGCGGTGGGCCGTGGCGAGGTCGTCCTTGAAGCGGACGTGCCGCTCGACCAGGCGGTCTATGCGGGTGCCGTCGTCGAGTTCGACGTACCAGGCCTCGTCCAGCAGTGAGCGCACCCGGATCCACGGTGGGGTGTCCAGCAGCAGGTAGTTGCCCTCGGTGATGATGACCCGGACGCGCGGGGGCACAGCGATCGCCGCGGCCACGGCGTCGTCGAGCTCGCGGCGGAACTCCGGCGCGTAGACCGTCGTGTCGCTTTCCGCCCGCAACCGTTGCAGCAGCGCCACATAGCCGGCCCCGTCGAACGTCTCCGGGGCGCCCTTGATGTCGGCCAGCCCCATCCGTTCGATCGCTGACTGGGCCAGGTGGTAGCCGTCCATCGGGACCAGGGCGACCTGCCCCGGCACGACCTCGTCGAGGCCGCTGACCAGCAGTTCCGAGATGGTGGACTTGCCGGCGCCGGGTGGGCCGGTGAGGCCGATCAGCACGCGGTCCTGGACGAGCAGGCGGTCCTCGACGCGGCGGCGCAGGGCGTGCAGTGTGGTCGTGTCCCAGGGCAGGGTGGGCGGAATCGTGGACGTCACGACGCCTTCCTTCGGCCTCGGCCCACGCCGGTCTGCAGCAGCACTACCACTAGCAGGAAGGCGCCGCGGACGACGTTTTGCCAGTAGGAGTTGATTTCGATGCCGCCGCGGCCGTTCTCGAAGTTGATGATCGTGAAGATGACCTGGAGCAGCAGCAGGCCGGCCAGGGTGCCGCCGATCGAGCCGACGCCGCCGGTCAGCAGGGTGCCGCCTACGACTACGGCGGCGACCGCGATCAGTTCCCAGCCGACGCCGGTGTCCATGCTGACCGAGCCGGTCTGCGAGCCGAGCACGACGCCGGCCAGCCCGGCCAGGGCGCCCGAGAGCAGGTAGACCGAGAACTTCGTCATCCGGGTCGGCACGCCGAGCAGTGACGTGGACTCCTCGCTGTCGCCGACGGCCAACACCGTACGGCCCCAGGCCGTGTATTTGAGAGCCACGGCGGCGATCGCGAACAGCAGCAGCATGAGCCAGAACCCGGTGGTCAGCCCGAAGATCTTGTCGCGGGCCAGGGACTGCAGCGCGCCGGAACCGTAGACCACGGTCTGCGTGTCGGCCAGTTGCAGGCCCAGGCCGCGAGCCCAGAGCAGGGTGGCCAGCGTGACCACGAACGGCTCGAGCCGCGAGTGGGCGATCAGCAGGCCGTTGACCGCGCCCACCGCCGCACCCGTGCCGACGCCGACCAGAACAGCCACCACTGCCCCGTACGGGCTGGCCAGGCCCCCGGCCACGCCGGCGAGCAGGATCACCGAGCCGACGGAGAGGTCGATGCCGCCCGTCATGATCACGAAGGTCATGCCCAGCGCGATCAGCGAGTATTTGACCGCGTCGTCGAAGTACGAGGTCAGGTTGATGCCGGAGTAGAACGCGTCGCCGTAGCGCAGCGAGGCCAGCAGCACCACCAGCACGAGCACGGCGACCGTGCCCCGGCGCTGCAGGGCCAGGCGGTGCCCGACGGTCGCGACGTCCGCGGTGGCGGCGCTCATCGCGCGTCCCGCGAGCGGCGCAGCAGATAGATGGCAGCCACGATGATGAGTCCTTGTGCGATCTGGGCGACCTCACGGGGGATGCCGTGGGCCACCAGGGTGTTCTGCAGGAGCCGGAGCATCAGGACGCCGATGATTGTGCGTCCGGGCGAGAAGGTGCCGCCGGCCAGCGTCGTGCCGGCCACGGCGACCGCGGCGATCGCGTCCAGCTCCATGTTGAGCCCGGCGTTGGTCGCGTCCGAGGCCTGGATCCGGCCCAGTTCGAGCAGGCCGACATAGCCCGCCAGACCACCCGCGACCACGTACGCCATGGTCTTGACCCACTTGGTGCGGATGCCGACGAGCCCGGCCGCGCGCTCGTTGCCGCCGACCGCGAGCAGCTTGGTGCCGGCCGGGGTGAACCGGGTGACTCCGATGATCGCGATGGTGATGACGATCAGCGAGAACACCGAGATCGGCAGGCCCGCGATCACGCCGAGGCCGAGGAACTCGACGATCGGCTCGTTCACGGTCTGGATGCGGCCGCCGGTGACCACCTGCGCGAGCCCGCGACCGGCGGTGAACAGCACCAGGGTGGCGATCATGGGTTGGATGCCGAACCGGGAGACCAGCGTGCCGTTGAACAGGCCCGCGGCCAGCCCGACGAGGATGCCGATCGGCAGGGCGACCAGCGGCGGCACCCCGTCGAGCAGGAACACCGCGGTGACCTGGCCGCTGAGCGCGACGACCGCGCCCACCGACAGGTCGATGCCGCCGGTCGCGATGACCAGGGCCATGCCCAGGGCGACGATCGCGGTCGGCGCGGCCTGGCGCAGCTGCACGAACAGGATGTTGCGCAGGTCCAGGAAGTTCTCGGTGAAGATGATGTTGAAGATGACCAGCAGGGCCAGCACGGCGGCGGCGCCGTAGCGGCGGATCATCGTCGGCCAGTCGATCCTCCGCAGGGCGGAGACCTCCGCGGGCCGGGTAGCGAGGTCAGTCATCCGATTTGTCCTTGTTCGGTGCGGAGTCCGCGGAGGGGACGGCCTCGCCGCTCGCCATCACGGCCATGAGCGACTCCTCCGAGAGCCGCTCCACGTCCACCCGGGCCACGGACACGCCGTCGCGCAGCACGGTCACGTCGTCGCACGCGCTGACGACCTCTTCCAGTTCGGACGACACCAGCAGCACACCCATGCCGTCGGCGGCCAGCTTGTCGACCAGGGTCAGGATCTCGGCCTTGGCGCTGACGTCGATGCCGCGGGTCGGCTCGTCGAGCAGCAGCACGGCCGGCTCGGTGGCCAGCCAGCGGGCCAGCAGCACCTTCTGCTGGTTGCCGCCGGAGAGCTCGACGATCGGCTGGTCGGCCTGGGCCTTGATGCCGAGCCGGGCGATGTAGTCGGTGACGATCTGCTTCTGCCGCTTGCGGTCGACGATGCCCCGCCTGGTCAGCTTGGGCAGCAGGGCCAGCGTCAGGTTGTCGCGTACGGACAGGTGGGGCACGATGCCCTCGGCCCGGCGGTCCTCGGACAGGAAGGCCAGGCGTGCGGCGATCGCTTCCCGGGGTGTGCGGATGGGCGCCGCGTCCGAAGACACGACGACTGTGCCGCCGTCGAGCGGGTCGGCTCCGAAAATCGAGCGCAGCAGCTCGGATCGGCCGGAACCGAGCAGCCCGGCCACGCCCTGCACCTGACCGGCGTACACCGCAAGCGAAGCGTCTTTCAACCGCGGAGCCGACGCCGCACCGCTCACCGCGAGCACCGGCTCGGCCTGCTGCCTGGGGCGGGCGGCCGCGCGGGCACCCGAGGCCACCTGCTCGGCGGCCCGGCCCAGCATCTTGCTGACCAGCTCGTACTGGTTGAGCGAGGCCAGCGGCTCCTCGGCGACCGTGCGGCCGTCGCGCAGCACGGTGACGTCCTCGCAGATCTCGTAGAGCTCGTCCATGCGGTGCGAGACGAAAACCATGCTGACGCCGGAGTCGCGCAGCGAGCGCATCACGCCGAACAGCGTCTCGACCTCGCGCTCGGCCAGCGACGACGTCGGCTCGTCGAGCACGAGCAGCCGCGCCTCGAGCGACACCGCGCGGGCGATCGCGGTCATCTGCTGGGTGGCCACGCGATAGCTGCCCAGCGGGCGGGTCACGTCGATGTCCAGCGAGAGCTTGGCCAGGGCGTCGCGGGCGCCGGCCCGCATGGTGGCCCAGTCGACCAGACCGCGGCGCTTGGGGAAGCGTCCGAGGAAGATGTTCTCGGCCACCGACAGCTTGGGGACCAAGTTCACTTCCTGATAGATGGTGACCACGCCGCCGGCCTGAGCCTCGGCCGTGGAGCGGAAGTCGACCGGGCGGCCGTCGAGCAGCACCTCGCCGCCGTCGCGCCGGTACACGCCGGTCAGGATCTTGATGAGGGTCGACTTGCCCGCGCCGTTCTGCCCGATCAGCGCCCTGATCTGGCTGCGGCCCACGGTCATGGTCGCGTCGTCGAGGGCCCGCGCGCCGCGGAACGACTTGGTCACTCCGCGCATCTGGAGCAGCGGGCCCTCCGTCTTCGGATCGGTCATCGCACTCAGTACGCCTGGTCCACGAACTCGCCGGCGTTGGAGCTGTCGAACAGCCGGTCCTCGTTGAGGATCTTGGTGGGGACCTCGTCGCCCGCCGCGTACTGCTTCATGACCTCGAACGCCTTGGGGCCGAAGCGCGGGTTGCACTCGACATTGGCGGCCATCGTGCCGTCGACGATCGCCTGCAGCGCCTCCTTGGAGCCGTCACCCGAGACGACCAGGATGTCCTTGCCGGGCACCTTGCCCGCGGCCCGGATGGCGGCGATCGCGCCCATGGCCATGTCGTCGCCCTGGGCGTAGACCGCGGTCACGTCCGGGTTGGCCTGCAGCAGCGACTCGGTGATGTCCTGGGCGCGGGCCCGCTGGTTGTCGGCGTCCTGGGTGGCGACCAGCTCGAGGCCGGGGCACTCCTTGAGCGCGTCCTCGAAGCCCTTCTTGCGGTCGACGGCGGAGGACGATCCCGTCGTGCCCTCCAGCGCGATGACCTTGCCCGTGCCACCGGTGGCCTTGGCCAGCGCGTACGCGGCCCGCTTGCCCTCCTGCACGAAGTCCGACACGATCGTCGTCACGTAGTCCGTACCGGCCTTGGCCTGCGAGTCGGAGACCGTCCGGTCGATCAGGAAGACCGGGATGCCGGCCGACTTGGCCTCGCCGATGACCGTGCCGATCTCCTCGGTCATCGGGGCGACGAACAGCGCGTCCGGCTTCTGCGCGATGAGGCTGCGGATGTCCTGGATCTGCTTCGACTGGTTGTTCTGGGCGTCGGTGACCTGGATCTGATAGCCGAGCCGCTTGGCCTCGTCCTGCATGCTCTGGGTCTCGGCGATCCGCCAGGCGCCGTTGTTGGCGTTCTGGCTGAAGGCGACCCGGTACGTGTCCTTCTGGGCGAGCTTGGGGGCGTTCTCGGCGATCGGGGTGTCGGCCGCGGGCTGGGAGTTGCCCGGGTCGGCGGCGGTGGCGATGGCGCAGTTGGCGGCCGGGCTGGCCGCGCCGGCCGCGGCGCCGCCCTCGCTGCTGCCGCCCGAGTCGACGGAACAGCCGGAGATCATCAAGGTAGCGGCGACCGCTACCCAGGGCAGACGGGCTTTCATGTCACTCCTGTTATATGAGTTATGGGAGATTTATTCGAGATTGGTGTGGCGCGAGCGCAGTTCGCCGGCCGACTCCTGACGCCGGGCGCGGACCCGGTTGGTGATCAGGTCGACGAGGACGAAAAGGGCGATCTCGTACGCCGAGCCCATGGGCAGGACGGCCTGCGACGCCTGGTCGTCGGCCATCGTCTGGGCGGTGATCTTGATTACGGCGTCGGCCTGGCTCGCGGGCGCGTTCTGCGGCTGCGCGGTCAGGTAGAGCAGCCGGGCGCCGTCCCGCTTGGCCACGCCCGCGAGGGCCTCGACCATCGAGATGTTGCCCGGCCCGCAGGACAGAATCAGCAGGTCACCCTCGCCGATGTGCGGGGTGGTCATCTCGCCCTGGTAGTGCACGTCGAGGCCGGCGTGGAACAGCCGCATGACCAGGCCGCGCATCACCAAACCCTCACGGCCACCGGCGAAAGCGGCGATCCGGCGGGCGGCCAGCAGCTCGTCCACGATGGCGTCGAGCTCGGCCTCGCTGACGCTCTCGACCGCCGCGGCGATCTCGGCGATGGCCCGCTGGTTTTCCGTAAGCGACATTCGGCAGCCCCTTTGCGCAACGCGACGAAAGCGCATCTGCGCTGGTCGTTGTCGTGTGGATGCGGTCGAGGCTAGGAATCGAAGCCGGTGTGACTCCAGTGGTTGCGCAAAGGTTTGCGCAAGCTCGTCACCCCCGGGTAACACGGATGACGTGGTCACGATGTCGTCCGTAGCAACCGCCGCCGGAGTCTCCCTCACAACGGTCTCGCACGTCCTGAACCGCACCCGGCGGGTGAGTGCGGACACGCGAGCCCGGGTGCTGGAGGCGGCCGAGGCGCTCGGCTACTACGACCAGCGGGTCGCGCGGGCCCAGGAGAGCAAGCTGACGATCGGCGTGGTGCTGCCGGCCATGTCGAGCCCGTACTTCGGCGAGCTGATCGACAGCATCGACGCCGAGGCCGCCCGGTGCGGGGCGACGGTGCTGCTCAGCGCCTCGAACGAGGACCCGGCAAAAGAAGCGGCGGCCGTACGGGCCCTGCTCGATCGCGACGTCGACGCGCTGATCCTGGTGCCGACGTCGGGCTGGCGCGACCGCACCCGCCCCCTGCTGCGCGACGCGCGGGTCGCCACGGTGCTGGCCGACCGGCTCGAGGACCGCGGCTTCGACCAGGTCGGCTCGGAGAACACGCTGGCCACCAGGCGGCTGATCGAGCACCTGATCGGGGCCGGGCACACCCGGATCGGCATGATCACCGGGCTCACCGGGCTGTCCACGTCGCGCGAGCGCGAGACCGGGTTCCGGCTGGCCCACGAGGGCGCGGGCCTGGCCGTGGACCCGGCGCTGATATGGGACGGGCTGTCCACCGTACGGGGCGGGTTCGCGGCGGCCGAGGAGATGCTGCGCGGGCCCCACCCGCCGTCCGCGGTGTTCTGCGGCAACAACAACATGACGATGGGCCTGCTCGGCGCGATCCGGCGTGCGGGCGTACGGGTGCCTTCTGATCTTGCGGTGGTGGCCTTCGACGACCTGGAGTGGGCCGACATCGTCACGCCGAGCGTCACGTCGATCGCGCAGCCGTTCCACGCCATGGGCAACCGCGCGGTGCAACTGGTGCTGCAACGACTGGCCGACCCGCGGCGGGAGCCTCGCACGGTGCGGCTGCCGGCCTCGATCGAACACCGCGAGTCGTGCGGCTGCCACGCCCCGGTCCCGGCCGCCTGACAACCCCCTCCGCCACCGGCCGCCCTCTCCCCGCCGCGGCGGCGGAACATAATCATGTGATGCTTCTGACTTCCGGGGATCGTTGTCGCCGCCCACACGTTAGTGTTTGCGCGAGCAAATACTTCGTCTCCGAGGGAACAACATGAGCGAGCTCAACCTGCTGGTCGTCATCGGCAGCACCCGCCCGGGCCGGATCGGCCCCACGGTCGCCGAGTGGTTCGTCGACGCGGCCAAGGCGCACGGCGGGTTCCAGGTGACCGTGGCCGACCTGGCCGAGGAGAACCTGCCCCTGCTCGACGAGCCCCACCACCCGCGGATGCGCAACTACCAGAACGACCACACGAAGCGCTGGAGCGAGAAGGTCGACGCGGCCGACGCCATCGTCTTCGTGATCCCGGAATACAACTACGGCCTGGGCGCGGCCTTCAAGAACGCCCTCGACTACCTGCACCACGAGTGGAACTACAAGCCGGCCAGCGTCGTCAGCTACGGCGGCGTCTCGGCGGGCACGCGCTCGGCCATGGCGCTGACCGGTGCGGCGTACGCGCTGCGGCTGTTCCTCGTGCCGGCCGCGGTCAACATCCCGTTCGTGCACAGCCTCGTGCAGGACGGCCAGTTCCAGCCGAACGAGATCACCACCGCCGCCGCCACCGCCATGCTGGACGAATTGGCCCGGGTGGCCCCGGCGATGCGCCCGCTGCGGAACGGCTGACCATTCACTCGATCGATGACGTCTGACTTCTGAAACGCGGGGTAAGCACGGCCGCGTGGAATACATAGTCGTTCGTGAGCCGGAGGAGGTGCTCGCGGCCCTCGCCGACGGAACCACCTCGGTGCTCGCGGGCGGTCAGAGCCTCGTCCCCGACATGGTCGACGGCCTCGTCCGGCCCGGCCGCCTGGTCGACATCAACCAGGTCACGGAGTTCGACCGGCTGACCCAGATCGACGGCACGCTGCGGGTCGGCCCGCTCGTCCGGCACCGCACCTTCGAGTCGGAGCGGGTCGGCGGCGGGCTCGGCCTGCTGCTGCGCACAGTCGTGGGCTACATCGGACACCCACCTGTGCGGGCCCGCGGCACCATGCTGGGCAGCCTGACCTACGCCCACCCGGCCGCCGAATGGCCGGCCATGGCAACCATTCTCGGCGCCCGGTTCGAGCTGGCCGGCCCCGACGGCTGCCGCAGCGTGCTCGCCGAGCAGTTCTACACCGGACCCTTCGAGACCGTACGCCGCCCCGAGGAGCTCTTGGCCGAGGTGAGCCTGCCCGTGCTGCCCGCGGGCACCGGCGCCGGTTTCGCCGAGCAGCGCCCCGGCAACGCCCGCTACGCCGAGGTCGCCGCCATGGCCGCCGTGACAATGGCCGACGGGCTCGTCACCGGCGCCCTGATCGGGCTGGTCAACGCGGGCCCGTGCCCGGTCCGCGCCCGCACCGCCGAGCAGGTGCTGCTCGGCACCGGCTTCGCCGACGCCGACGTCCGCGCGGCCGCCGAGGCGGCCGCCACCGAGGACGCCACCCTGCTCCACCACCCGGCCGCTGACCGGCCGGGCCATCGACGCAACCTGGAACGCCTGACCCGCCGCGCGCTGACCCAGGCCCGGGAGACGCTTACCTGACCTGGTCGGCGTCCTTCAAGGTTTTCCGGACGCGCTTGGAGGTGAGGATGTGGGCGGTCATGAGGATCAGTCCCGATGATGAGCGCGGCGATGGTCAGGGCGGTGGTGCTGACTCCACCAAAGCGCGCTGTCAGCGGCCGGTGTGGATGAAGCCGGCCCAAGAGGTCAGCTCGAACACGGTTCCGGGCTGATAGTCGCGCAGCAGGTCGGCGGGGATGCCGGAGGTGTCGCGCGCGGGGTCGAGCATCCACAGCTGCGCGGCGTGCAGGGCGTCCGCCGGGGTCATGCCGTTGCCGCGCAGGTTCCGGTGCACCTGAAACATCAGCAGCGAGGTCTCGTGATCCGGCACCGGCCACAACGAGCCGAAGACCGTACGGGCCCCGGCGGCCAGGAAGGACGTGGCCAGGCTGAGCACCTCGTCGTGGTCGTCGCCGCCGACGCTGGTGGTGCAGGCGGCGAGGAAGACCTCCTGCACGTCCAGCGCCGCCTTCCGCGAGCTGTCCAGCAGCGTACGCACGGAGAGCCGAGCCGGACCGGCGAGCAGCAGGTGCGCGTCGGCCGGGGTTCTCGGGTCGACGGCGCCGTGACAGGCCAGGTGCAGCACGGCCGGGCCGGCCGGCCGCTCGGCGATCCAGTTCAGCACGTCCGTCGGGCTGCCCCGCTCGCCGAGGTAGGTGCCGCCGGGATAGAACACGTCATGGATCGCCCGTGACTCGCGGCCCGCGAAGCCGAGGTCGCCGGTCGGGTTGCCCACCATCAGGGCGGAGGTCACCGGGGCCGGGCGATAGCCGGCGGTGGCCCGGAACGACCGCGCCGACGGGCTGTAGGAGATGACCGCCGTCTGGGCCGCGTAGCGCCGGGGCGTCCGGGCCGGGTCGTACGCCGCGTGCCAGGGGACCAGGCCCAGCGGCCCCATCGGGATCAGCACCAGCCGCACCGGCCGCGTCCTCAGCCTGCCGAGCACCGGGCCGATCGCCGCCTCCCAGGCCCAGCCGCACAGTTCCGCCAGCCCGCTCGCCGGCCGGGTGACCTCGTCGACCACCTGCAGATCCCGATCAACCGGCCCCTCCGTCGCTGCCGGACCGCGTGCATCGCGGGTCGTCTGCCCGGCCCGATAGGCCGCATCGCGAGTCTGCGCGGCCCGATAGGCCGCGAGGGGTGAGCCCGGACCGACCCGGAGCCGGGGCAGCGGCAGCACGATCGTGTCCCCGGTCGCGGGCACGATCACCGCGTAGCCGTCCGCGTCGCCGGGGACCAGGTAGACCAGCGCGTCAGTGCCGGTGGCACGCAGCGCGCCGCGGATCTCGGAGGTGCTGATCGGCTCGAACCCGGCCACCCGGTCGCCGCCTAGCGCGCGCAGCACGCGGAGCCGCAGGTCGTCGGGAATCTCGGTGCCCTGCGACTCGCCGGCGGTCATGGCCAGGCCGCTCACCAGGTCGTGGCCGAGTCCCGCGCTCCGCTCCCAGTCGTCGGCCAGCACGGGATGACCGGCACGGCGCAGCCGCTCCGCCGTCGACCGGGACGTCGTGGCGGCCCGGATGACGAGCCCCCGGCCCGCGTCCAGGGCGGCGACGAGGTCCTCGGTGGCCGTGGGATCGCGGTGCCGGTCGGCGAGGCACCAGCTCGCGACCTTCCGGGCGTCTGCCGCCGCCGCGCGGGCGGACATGATCGAGTTGTCGGTGCCCGCCTGGGCGAAGACCTGCCAGGCGTATCCCTGCAGGGCCGAACTGCCGAGCTCGCGGGTGGCCCGCGGATCCGCGTCGCCGGTCAGGCGCAGGGCCTCGGCCCGGCCCATCGCCAGCCGCGGCCAGAGCGGGAAGCCGACCCCGCCGGCCCGGGTCATGCTGTCGGCGAACCACTCCGCGGCCCGGGTGGCGTGGTCCAGGTTGCCGGGCCACCGCGTCGCGAGCTCGAGATGCGCCTGGGCGGCCAGCACCGCCCCACCCAGGAAGGAGCGCCGGTCGGCCGGGGCCGTCCGCTCCAGCGAATCCTCGACGCGCTGCACGACGTGCCGGAATAGCGCCTCGTCGTTGCGGGCGCCCGCCTGCGTGAGCGCCGCCGAGGCCGTGGCCATCACGGCGGCCATGACCAGCTGGGGCGCGGCACCGGCCATCGGCTCGAAGCGGGGGACGGTCACCACCGGCGAGCCGAGCGGGTCGCCGAGCGGCACGATCGTCCGCAGCATCATCAGCATGGCCAGGTCGATGCCGGTGAGCCCGAGTTCCTCGAGGGCGGGCAGCACCTCGCGGGCGGCGGCGGCCGCCCCGGCGCCGTCGTTGTCCTGCAACAGTCCCATGACCCGCGAAAACGCGCCGATCACCTGGCGGTCGGACGCGCTGACCGGCACCGCCTGCGAGATTCTTTCGCCGGGCGCCATCGGCGTCAGCGGCTGCTCCGTATACCGGTCTGCGGCTTGCGCGGGCCGGCGGTCACCGGTGTCAGCGGTAACGTTTCTGGCGGCCAGAATCACCCTGTGCCTTTGCCGAGGATCGTTCCCGCGAGCGGCACTGGCCACGTACGGCATGCCGCCGTCACCGCCGCCGGCCGGGTCGCGCGACAACAGATATTGCGCGATGCCGGCCTCGGCGTTGTCCATGTGCGCTTGCCAGACCGGATCGGCCGGCAGATGCGCGGCCGCGATGGTCAGCAGGCGCCGGGCGCGTGCCACGTCCAGTTCCGCCACCTCGTCCGCACCGGCCGTGATCGAACCGAGCGCGAGCTGCAGCGCTACCACGGCCCGCCGTTCCGGGTCGCCCGGGCCGGCCGCGTCGAAGGCCTCCAAGGCGGCCTCGACCACCGTGCGCAGCGTGACCGAGCCGGGCGGCGCGTCGTACCGGTTGTGCAGGATCAGCGACTGCCCGGCCATCACCCGCTGCGCGTGCACCTCGAGCCGGACGTCGTCGTCCGGGATCGCGTAGCCGAGCGCCCGGTCCAGCTGGCGGGCGGCGGCCTCCAGTGCCGCGGGGTCCTCGGCCAGCAGCCGGTTCGCCCGCGCGGCGCCGTGCCACAGCGCCCAGGCGTTCGGATCGTCCGCGGCGGCCCGCGCGGCCTGGTCCAGCAGCCCGGCGGCGGTGCGCGCGTGCTCGGCCAGCCCGGTGTCCTCGGCCAAGGTGATCGTCAGCTCGCCCAGCATGCCCGTCGTCCACGGATCATCGGAGACCCGGACGGCGGCGCGGCAGGTGTCGATCGCCTCCGCGAGATCGGCCACGGCCCCGGGGCGGTCGCGGGCCCGCGACCGCGCATCGCAGCGCCGCTGCAGCAGCACGGTGAGCACGGTGAGCACGAGGGCCCGGTCGTCATCGTCCAGGTCGTGCTCGCGCACCGCGCGGGTCCAGAAGATCGCGGTGTCGTAGTCGGCGAGCAGCCCGCTCTTGTCGGCGCGCGCAGTGAACGCCGTGCTCAGCCCGGCCTCCCAGTCGGCGCGATCCGGGTGGTCCGGCCGGGCGTCGAGGACCGCACGCAGCGCCCGGTCCGCGACTTCCAGGTCACCTCGGTCGAGTGCGGCGGCGCCCTCGGCCGCGAGCTGCTGGGTGCTTCGGTCAGCGTCCATCGCCAGTTCCTGACGGACGGGGCGCCCGGTTACCTCGGAGGTAATCGACCCGCGGCGGCCAACACCCCACGATCGGGGCATGACTGCTTACGCGATGGCACACCTGCGCACCACGTCCACGCACGGCGACGTGTTCGACTACATCGAGCGGATTCAGGACACCATGGACCCGTACGGGGGAAGGTTTGTCGTGCACGGGCCCGAGGTCGAGGTGCTGGAGGGGGAGTGGCCGGGCACCCTCGTGATTCTGGAGTTCCCGGATCTCGAAGCCGCCCGCAGGTGGTACGCGTCGCCCGCTTATCAGGAGATTCTGCCGTTGCGGACCCGGCACATCGAGGGGGACACGCTGATCTTTCCCGGGGTCGGGGCGGACTATGACGCCCGGGTGACGGCGAGAGCGCTTCGGGCCGCCGTTGCCTGACCCGCTATCGTCGCGGCATGAGGCGGGGTGCCGAGGCGAACCTGGGGCTCGAACTGCGGGGTCTGCGGCAGGCGTTCGGCTATCCGCCGGTGTCGCAGGCCCGCGACGACGGGCTGCTCGCGGTCGGGGGTGACCTGAGCCCGGAGCGGCTGCTGGTGGCGTACGCGAACGGGATCTTCCCCTGGCCCTCGCCGGGGTCGGAGGCGTTGCCGTGGTTCTGCCCGAGCCCGCGGACGGTGCTCGTGCCGGGGCAGATCACGGTCGGGCGCAGCCTGCGCAAGGTGGTGCGCAAGGCACCCTTCCGGCTGACCTACGACCGGGCGTTTCCCGCGGTGATCGAGGCCTGTTCGGCGGTCGAGCGGCCGGACGGGGGCACCTGGATCATCCCGGGGATGGTGCAGGCCTACACGCGGCTGCACGAGCTGGGCTTCGCGCACTCGGTCGAGGCGTGGAACGGTGACCGGCTGGTCGGCGGGCTCTACGGGCTGTCGCTGGGCGCGGCCTTCTTCGGCGAGTCGATGTTCCGCCGCGAGTCCGACGCCTCCAAGGTCGCCCTGGTCGAGCTGCTCGAGCAGCTGCACGCCTGGGACTTCCGGTTCGTCGACTGCCAGATGATGACCCCGCATGTGCGCCGGCTGGGCGCGCAGGAGTGGGAGATGGATCGCTTCCAGAAGGAGCTGCACAAAGCACTGGAGCGGGAGACCAGGCGTGGGCCGTGGTCTCCCGCTCCAGCGTCAGCGGATTAGAGGGTCGCCGGGAAGCGCGGCCACACCCGGTGCTGGGCCAGCAGCGGCTGCAGCTCGGTCAGGGCCGCCGCACCCGAGTCGGCGCTGATCACGCCGGGGGTGCCGGCGATGCCCGCCGCGGCCAGCACGTCCGCGCCGCCGGCCCAGGCGCCGATCGCCTTGGCGTGCCGCCAGGCCTCCTCGACCAGCAGCAACACGCGCGGGTCGACCGTGACCGAGGCCTCGGCGCCGGCCTTCGCGTCCCGGGCCGGGATCGCGTCGGGGGCCGGGGCCGGGGCGCCCGCCAGCAGGATCGCGTCGAACTCGATCGAGCGGGCGGTGGCGAACGTGCGCTGCACGGTCACCCCGTCGACCTCGCCGCCGTGCGGGGCGATCACCAGCGGCACCATGCCCGCGTTGAAGATCGCCGTACGCACCTCGGCCACCCCGTCGAGCCCGGCCGCCGGGTCGACCACGATGCCGATCAGCCGGCCGTCCGCGGGCCACTCGCCGCCGACCTGCGACAGCACCGGGCTCGGCTCCAGGTCCTGCAGCGGCACGGTCGGCTCCGGCACGGGCAGGCCCAGACCGGTCGCGACCTGCTCGCACAGCACCGGGTCGATGTTGGCCAGGCACTGCACCTGACGCTCCTTGATCGCCTGCTCGTAGCACTTGGCCAGCTCGAACGTGTACGCCCGGACGATGTGCTCCTTCTCGACCGGCGACATGCTCAGCCAGAACTGCCGGACCTGGCTGTAGTGGTCGTCGAACGAGACCGGGTTCTCGCGCACCTTGGCCGACTCGGCCACCCGTACGGGCAGATCGAGGAAACCGGTGTCGGTGGTGAACGGGTTCCCGCCGTCGAGCGAGTTCGGCCGGTACGGGGCCACGCCGCCGTGCACCGCGTGCTGGTGGAAGCCGTCGCGCAGCATGTCGTTGACCGGCGCGTGCGGGCGGTTGATCGGGATCTGCGAGTAGTTGGGGCCGCCGAGCCGCGTGAGCTGCGTGTCGACGTACGAGAAGAGGCGGCCCTGCAGCAGCGGGTCGTTGGTCACGTCGATGCCGGGCGGGAGGTGCCCGAGGTGGAAGGCGACCTGCTCGACCTCGGCGTGGAAGTTGGTCGGCACCCCGGTCAGCACCAGCTTGCCGACCGGCTGCACGGGCGCGAGCTCCTCCGGCACGATCTTGGTCGCGTCCAGCAGGTCGATGCCCGCGAACGTCTCCTCCTCGCTGTCCGGGAAGACCTGCAGGCCCAGCTCCCACTCGGGGAACGCGCCGGCCTCGATCGAGTCGTACAGGTCGCGCCGGTGGAAGTCGGGGTCGACGCCCGCCGCGATCTGCGCCTCCTCCCAGTCCAGCGAGTGCACGCCGAGCTTGGGCTTCCAGTGGAACTTGGCCAGCACCGTCTCGCCGGCCGCGTTGACCAGGCGGAACGTGTGGACGCCGAAGCCCTCCATGTGCCGGTACGAGCGGGGGATGCCGCGGTCCGACATGTTCCACATGGTGTGGTGCTGGGCCTCGGTGTGCAGCGAGACGAAATCCCAGAACGTGTCGTGCGCGCTCTGCGCCTGCGGGATCTCGCGGTCGGGGTGCCACTTGGCCGCGTGGATGATGTCGGGGAACTTGATGGCGTCCTGGATGAAGAACACCGGGATGTTGTTGCCGACCAGGTCGAACGTGCCCTCGTCGGTGTAGAACTTGGTGGCGAACCCGCGGGTGTCGCGCACGGTGTCGGCCGAGCCACGCGAGCCGAGCACGGTCGAGAAGCGTACGAAGACCTCGGTCTCCTTGCCCTTGGCGAGGAACCCGGCCTTGGTGACCTCGGTGGCGGAGCCGTACGCGGTGAAGGTGCCGTGCGCCCCGGCGCCGCGCGCGTGCACGACCCGCTCGGGGATGCGCTCGTGGTCGAAGTGCGTCATCTTCTCGCGGAAGTGGTGGTCCTGCAGCAGCACGGGGCCGCGCGGGCCGGCCTTGAGCGAGTGATCGGTGTCGCGCAGCCGTGCGCCCTGGGCGGTGGTCAGGAATTCGCCCTGCTGCGACTTGCTGACCTTGGGGGCGCCGGTGGGGATGCCGGTCGGCGTGACTGTCTCGGGGGCGTCCTGCTCGCTCTTGGGCGGGAGCGGCGCCACCGGTGTCGTCGGCTCGTCGACCGTCGGCGTCCCGCTGCCCGGAGAGCCCGGAACCCGGTCACCGAGCGCCTCGGCGACCTTCTCAGCGGCCTTTTTCGCGGCCTTCTTGACGGCCTTCTTGGCTTCCATGAACCCGGTCCTCCAGATTACTTGCAACATCGCAAAGGAATGACGGGGCACGGCTACCCGGGCGGGGGAGCGGCAAACTGGAATCAATAAGAAAAAAGAACCCGTTTCCCCGTACGCATGACACGCGCGGGACGGGGTACGTCGGCGCGTCGCGCCGGCCGGGGCTCGGTCCGCGCTGTTGCGCGTTTGCCGCCTGGCCGGCGGCGCTTGGTGCGCGATCGTGGTCGGGCGGGTGAGGCTGGTTGCGCGTTTGTCGGCGGGGCTTGTTCGTTGATTGCGCGTTTGCGGGCAGGTTGAGGGCGCTTGGTGCGCGATCCTGGCCGGGCGTTGGTTGCGCGTTTGGTGGCCGGTGTTGGCTGGGTCTGTTCGTTGGTTGCGCGTTTGCGCGCGGGCTGGTGGCGTTGGGTGCGCGACCGTGGCTGAGCTGGGCCGGGCGTTGCGCGTTTGTCAGGCCGGGGCGGGGCCGGTCGAGTCGCGGACGATTAGCGTGTGGCCCGTCGAGCGGCGCCGGGGGCGGGTCGCGGGTGGGCGCAGGGCCAGCGCGAGCGCCATCTTGCCCATGTCGGTCATCGGCAGGCGGATCGTGGTCAGGCTGGGGGCCAGGTCGGCCGCGACCGAGACGTCGTCGAAGCCGACCACCGACATGCGCTCGGGCACGGGCACGCCGTGGGCCCGCAGCGTCGACAGGGCGCCCATGGCCATGGCGTCGTTGAGGGCGATGATCGCCGTCGTCGCCGGGTGGTCGCGCAGGATCTGCTCGGTGGCGGCGACCCCGCCGTCCCGGGTGAAGTCGGTGTGGATGACCGGCAGATCGGCCATCGACAGGCCCGCCTTCTTCAGGGCCGCGGCCACGCCCGCCATGCGGTCGACCACCGTGTTGAGGTCGGCCGTGCCCGAGGCGATCGCTATCCGCCGGTGGCCCAGCTCGAGCAGGTGCTCGCCCAGCGCCTGACCGCCGGCCTCGTTGTCGGGCAGCACCGCGTCGACGCCGAGCGAGTGGCGGCCGATCACGGCGACCCGCCCGCCCCCGCGTACGTAGGCCGACAGCTCGTCGCGGGCGGCGGCCTCGTGCCGCGTGTCCGCGAAACCGGAGCCGGCCACGATGATGATGCGGACCCGCTGGTTGATCAGGTGGCGGATCTGGCGCAGCTCGTGCTCGGGGTCGCGGCCGGAGTGGCAGATCTGCACCAGCAGGCCCTGCTCGTCGGCGACCCGGATGACCCCGCCCGCGATCTCGGAGAAATACGGGTCGTCGACCTGGTGCACGACCAGCCCCACGGTCGAGCTCGCCCCGCCGGCCAGAGTGCGCGCGTACGGGTTGGCGACGTAGCCCATCTCCTCCGAGATCTGCCGGATGCGGGCCGCGACCTCCTCGCTCACGCCGTCGCGACCGGCCAGCGCGCGCGAGGCCGTGGCCAGCGAGACGCCGGCGCGTTCGGCGATGTCGACGAGGCGGAGCCTCACACCGGGCTTGGGCATGCGTCAACTCTCCATGACTGATCACATCGAAAGTTTCCGGGGTGTTGCATGTGACCCATCGATCACTTTAGGCTACGTAAGCGCTTTCGCAAGCGCTTACGTCCCGGCAAAGGAGCTGCGAGGATGCGTTCACCCGCGAGACGTACCACAGGGGCCCTGGCGCTCTGCGCCTCCCTCATGCTCGGCCTCGCCGCCTGCGGCGGGAGCGACGACGGGGGCGGGGAGGGCGGCGACGATCCGATCGTCGTGGGCATCTCCCTGCCGCTGACCGGCGACTTCTCCGAGCCCGGCAAGGGCGTCCAGGAGGGGTACGAGGCCTGGGCCAAGATAACGAACGACAAGGGCGGCCTCCTCGGCGGCCGCAAAATCGAGCTGAAGATCCTCGACGACCAGTCCAACGCGGACCGGGTCGTCGCCGACTACGAGCAACTCATCGGCAGCGACCAGGTCGACCTGGTCGTCGGGCCCTTCTCGACCCGCCTGGTCGTGCCGTCGGCCCGGGTCGCGCAGGAATACGGCATGCTCTTCGTCGAGCCCGCCGGCGCCGCGGCCGAGGTGTTCAACCAGGGCTTCAAAAACCTGTTCTACGCGGCCCCCGCGGTCGCCGACGACCACTACAACCACCTCGCCGAATACCTGCTAGCGCTGCCCGCGGGCGAGAAGCCGAAGACGGTGGCGTACGCGGCCATGGACGACCCGTTCGCGCAGGGCACGGCGTACGGGCTCAAGAAGAAGCTCGAAGCGGGCGGCGTCAAGACCGTGGTCGACGAGGTCTACCCGCCCAACACCACCGACTTCGGCAGCATCGCGGCCAAGATCGCGGCGGCCAAGCCCGACATGGTGGTCGGCGGCTCGCAGTATCAGGACGGCGTCAACCTGATCGTGGCCCTGCAGCAGCTCAACTATCAGCCCAAGCTGGCCGCGTTCTCCACCGCCCCGACGAACCCCGAGTTCGCCAAGGCGATCGGCAACAAGACCGAGGGCATCCTCTCGCCCACCGGCTACAGCCAGGACGCGCCGTACGAGAGCAACAAGGAGTTCGTCGAGAAGTTCAAGGCCCAGTTCGGCAAGGCGCCCGAGGAGGACCAGGCCAACGGCTACACCACCGGCCAGGTCGTCGGGGCCGCGGTCGAGGCGGCCGGCTGCGCCGAGCAGGGCGACTGCCAGCAAAAGATGATCGACTGGCTGCACAGCAACACGGTCGACACGGTCGTCGGCCCGCTCAAGTGGGACGCCACCGGCAAGCCGCAGGGCGCCCACATGATCCAGCAGTGGGTCGGCAACGACATCAAGATCGTGCTGCCGGCCGACGCCAAGGAGGCCGACCTGGTCTATCCGAAGCCGGCCTGGTGACCTGCCGATGCTTGTCTTCCAGAGCGTCATCCTCGGCCTGCTCCTGGGCGGCCTGTACGCCCTGCTCGCGGCGGGGCTGACCCTCTACTTCGGCATCATGCGGGTGGTCATGATCGCCCACTCGGCGTTCCTCATCCTGGCCGCCTACCTGGCCTGGTGGACGAACGACCGGCTGGGCATCGACCCGCTGCTGTCATTGGTGGTGACCGTGCCGCTGTTCTTCGGCGCGGGAGTGCTGCTGCAACGGGGACTGCTGTCGCGGCTGCGCCCGGCCACGCTCACGATGATGTCGGTGCTGATCACGTTCGCGATCGCGCTGATGATCGAAGGCCTGCTCGGGTACGCGTTCAGCGGCACTCAGCGCCGCATCCAGCTCGGCTACGGCACGGCCAGCTTCGACCTCTTCGGGGCCCGGGTCGCCGTCGTCAAGCTGATCGCGTTCGCCCTCGCGGCGGTCTCGCTGGCGGCGCTGTACACGCTGATGAAGCGCACCCAGTTCGGCTGGGCGCTGCGGGCCACGATCCAGCACCGGGACGCGGCCCGCCTGGTCGGCATCGACACCGAGCGGACGGCCGGCTACGGCTTCGGGCTGGGGCTGGCCACCGCCGCGGTCGGCGGGACGGCGCTGTCGCTCGACACCACGATCTATCCGTCGCTGCACTGGCACTGGATCGGCCCGCTGATGGCGATCATCGTGGTCGGCGGCCTGGGCAGCGTGCCCGGGGCCGCGGCCGCCGCGCTGCTGCTGGGCCTGGCCCAGAGCCTGCTGCAGATCCCGATGGGCGCCACGTGGGCCCAGACCGTGTTCTACGTGGCGCTCTTCGCCACGCTGGCCGTCCGGCCGCAAGGATTCTTCGGAGGCCGTCTTGCCCAACGCTTCTAAAAGCCTTCTCTCGTACGGTCTCCCGGCGCTCGTTCTCATTGTGGCGATCGCGCTCTTCCCCAGCCTCGCGCCCAACCCGTACATCCTGTCGTCCGGCGTGATCGTCCTCAACTGGGCGGTGCTGGCCACGGCGTGGAACTTCGTCGGCGGCTTCACCGGCTACATCTCGCTCGGCCACGGCGCCCTGGCCGGGCTCGGCGGCTACGCGACCGGCCTGCTCATCACCAAGGCCGACCTGCCCAGCTTCGGCGCGCTCATCGTGGCCGCAGTGCTGGTCGCCGCGTTGGCTGTCCCGATCGGGTACGCGGCATTGCGCGTCCGTGGCGCTTCGTTCGTGATCGTGTCCATCGCGCTCGTGCTGATCCTGCTGCTGGTCTTCCAGAGCTGGTCGTCGGTCACCGGCGGGTCGCGTGGGCTGGTCGTCCCGCGGCCGTTCCCGGGCATGCTGCGCCCCGATCATCACCGGGCATTCTTCTTCCTGTACGGGGGTCTGCTGCTGCTCGCCTTGGCGACGTGGTGGTTGCTCGACCGGTCGCGATTCGGCATGGGGCTCAAGGCCATCCGCGAGGACGAGGACAAGGCTGAGTCGCTCGGGACGCCGACATTCGCGTACAAGCTGACGGTTTTCGTCGTTTCGGCCGCGTTCACCGCGCTGGCCGGCGGGCTCTATGCGCTGTGGTTCGGCGACCTCGATCCGGTGTTCCAGTTCTCGGTGCTCACAGGGTCGTACATCGTGCTGATGGCCCTGCTGGGTGGCGTGCGCAACCTGTACGGGCCGGTGCTCGGCGCGATCGTCGTCGGGGTGGCGCTCGAATACTTCAAGGTCGAGTTCGGCAACTCGCCGCTGCACCTGGTGACGACGGGCCTGCTGCTCGGGCTGGTCGTGATGTTCATGCCGGACGGGGTGATCCCGTCGCTGACCGCGCTCGTCAAACGGCTGCGCAACCGGGAGGACAGCTCGATCCGCGAGGTGACCGCCGCCGACCTGGCCGAGCAACGCCGCGAGCGAGAGGCAGCAAAATCGTGACGCTCAAGACGGTGGGGCTGCGGAAGGCGTTCGGGGGCGTGGTCGCGATCGACGGGGCCGACGTCGAGTTTCTGCCGGGCAAGGTGAACGCGCTGATCGGGCCCAACGGCAGCGGCAAGACGACGTTCTTCAACTGCGTGACCGGCATGATCAAGCCGGATCTCGGTTCCGTCGTCTTCGGCGACCGCGACCTCACCGGACGGGCGCCGCACGTCATCGCGCGGGCCGGGGTCGGGCGGACGTTTCAGCTGTGCCGGACGTTTCCCCGCATGACCGCGGTCGAGAACGTGCTCGCGGCGGTGCGTCCGGGCGGTGTGGTGCACGGGTTGCGCAGTTCGCATCGGCGCACCGAGACCGAACGCGCGCATCACTGGCTGACCCGGCTCGGCATCGAGCATCTGGCCGAGGCCGAGGCGCGCAACATGTCGTGGGGTCAGCAGAAACTGCTCGAGCTGGCCGGTGTGCTGATGGCCGAGCCCGCGACGATCCTGCTCGACGAGCCCGCGGGCGGCGTCAACCCGGCGCTGCTCGATCGGATCGGCACGCTCGTGCGCGAACTGAACGCCGAGGGCCGCACGTTCGTGATCGTCGAGCACAACATGGACCTCGTGATGAGCATCAGCGATCACATCGTGGTGTTCGACCGCGGCCGGCCGATCGCCGCGGGGCCGCCGGCCGAGATCCGCGCCGACGAACGAGTGCTGGGGGCCTACCTTGGTGTCTGAGATCGAACTGGTCGACGTCCAGGCCGGCTACGGCCGCGCCGCGCCCGTGCTGCGCGGGTTCAGCGTCGCCGTCCCGGCCGGCACGGTCGTCTGCCTGGTCGGCCCCAACGGCGCCGGCAAGTCGACGGTGCTCAAGGTCGCGTCGGGGCTGCTGGGTCCGCGCTCGGGCCGGGTGATGGTCGGCGGCAAGGACATGACCGGCGCCGGCCCGCAGAAGATGCTCGCCGAGGGGGTCGCGCTGGTCCTGCAGGGCCACAGCGTGTTCCGCGAGATGACCGTCGAGGAGAACGTGCTGCTCGGCGGGTACACGCTGCGCGACCGCTCGCTCAAGGCTCAGCGTGCGAAGTTCGTCAAGGAGCTCTTCCCGGTGGTGGGGGAGCGGTGGCACTCGCTCGCCGGGCTGCTCTCGGGCGGGCAGCAGAAACAGGTCGAATTCGCGCGTTCGCTCATGGTCGATCCCAAGGTCGTGCTGCTCGACGAGCCGTCCATGGGTCTCGACCCCAAGGCCACCAGCACGATCTTCGAACAGGTCGTGCGGATGCGCGACGCCGGGACAGCCGTGCTGCTGGTGGAGCAGAACGCCCGGCGCGCGCTGGAGACCGCCGACCTCGGGTGCGTGCTCGATCTCGGGCGCGTGCACATCTCCGGGCCGGCCCACGAGCTTCTGGCCGACCCCCAGCTCGGAGAGCTCTACCTCGGCGGCCGTCCCGCCGAGAAGCCGCCCGCTGTTTGAGGCGGCCCCGTCACCTGTCACCTGTGCGATGAGAGGTGTTCCATGCGAAAAACCGGACGAGTTGTCGTGGTTGCCGCCGCTGTCCTCGCGGCCACCGCGGCTCCCGCGTCGGCCGGCGAAAACGGTCCGCGCGACGTCCATCCGTCCCTGCGGCCGAACCTGGTCGCTTACTACGACTTCGATCATCCGCTGCGCGGCGACCCCGCGCTCGAACAGGACCAGGGCCGATCCAGCACCGAGATCGAACTGGTCAACGGCGGGGCCGCCATGCGGGTCGCCGACCGTGCCTATCCCGGGGGTGGGCGCGTTCTGCAGACCAAGCAAATCAACCCGGGCGTCACCGGCAACGACGACTGGAAGGCCGGCATTTACTCGGCCAGCGGCATCCGTACGCTCCGGCCGTTCAGCTCCGTCGAGGGCACCACGGTCATGGGCTGGTTCAAGCGCTCGATGGAGGGTCCGGCCGCCGGTTTCAACGCGATCGGGCTCGCGGGCGTGCTGACCGGCGATTCCGACGGTCACGGCGTACGGGCGCTGTTGGAACTCATCGACGTGAACGGCGAGCTCAAGCTGGTCGCGCTCGGCCGGCGGATCGACGGCGGGAACTCGCAGACGTTCGCCGCGAACGAGGACTGGAAAACGCTGCTGCCCAAGGACAAATGGGTGCACCTGACCGCCACGTTCGATTTCACCAAGGGCACGATGGCGCTCTATCGCAACGGCAAGCCGGTACCCGGTTTCTACACCCGCACCGACGACCCCTGGCTGATCAACGGGCCCGGTCCGCACGTCACCAGCGCGACCGACCCGCGCGGCATCAAGATCGGCGGGAGCTTCCCGCAGAACACGCTCGAACGCAATCCGTGCGACTGCCGGATGGACGCGCTGATGTTCCTCGACCGCTCGCTCTCGGCGCGCGAAGTCGCGAACCAGTTCCGCCTCTATTAGGAGCCCGTCATGCGCCGCATTCTGCTAGCTCTGGCGTTGGTGTCCACATTGGTGGGTACACCCGCCTATGCCGCCGATCCCGGTCCCGTTTACGACCCGATCCCGACCGAGCCGGTCACCTCGAAGCTCGGGCTGGTGCTGACCGAATACGCCCAGTTCCCCAAGAGCGAGACCAATCCGCCGCTGATCGACCAGCGACTCAACCGGGTCGCCCGGATCAACACCATCATGGAACTGCCCGACGGTTCCGGCCGCCGCGCGGTGCCCGATCTGAACGGCAACCTCTACATCGTCAAGAACGGCGTGCCCAGCGTCTATCTCGACGTGGCGGCGAATTTCGCCCCGCAGTTCTTCTCGGGCCGCGGGCTCGGGCAGGGCTTCGGCTACGTGGCGTTCCACCCCGACTTCAAGCGGAACGGCCTTTTCTACACGATCCACACCGAGCAGGCGTCGCAGACGACCGCGGTGCCCGATTACGCCCAGACGAACGTGCTCTTCCACGGCGTCATCAACGAGTGGAAGGCCACGAACCCGGCCGCCGACACCTTCGCCGGCACGCACCGCGAGCTGCTGCGGATCGGCTTCGGCGGCCAGATCCACGGCATTCAGGAGATCAACTTCAACCCGACCGCGCGTCGCGGATCCGCGGATTACGGGAAGCTCTATCTGGCCGTGGGCGACGGCGGGCAGGGCGTGAACAACACCGACCCGCAGAACCTGGCCCTTCCGCACGGTAAGTTGCTGCGCATCGACCCGGCCGGGACGAACTCGCCGAACGGCAAGTACGGCATCCCGCCGTCCAACCCCTTCGTGGGTCAGGCCGGTGCGGCCGGGGAGATC
Source organism: Paractinoplanes lichenicola (assembly GCF_016785085.1). Lineage (GTDB taxonomy): Bacteria > Actinomycetota > Actinomycetes > Mycobacteriales > Micromonosporaceae > Actinoplanes > Actinoplanes lichenicola. Next base: position 386,382 of record NZ_JAENHO010000012.1, on the reverse strand, counting down.
TACTCGTACGGGTATCGCGACCCGCACCGGTTCAGCTGGGATCGCGCCACCGGCAAGCTCTACCTCGGGCACATCGGCGAGCACGCCATCGAGGCCATCTACGAGGTGCGGGCGGGCGACAACATGGGCTGGAGCGAGCGCGAGGGCGCGTTCGTCTTCGACAAGACCCCGGCCACGGCCTGCGACCGGCTGTTCCCGCTGCCCGCCGACGACAGCGGCTACACCTACCCGGTCGCGGCGTACGACCACAACCCGGCGCCCGGCTGGAACTGCACCTCCGACGTCGGCGTGGCGGTGGCCGGCGGGTTCGTCTACCGCGGCCAGGACGTGCCGGCGCTGCGCGGCAAATACGTCTTCGGCGACCTCGTCGACGGGCGGGTGCTCTACACCGAGGCGTCCGAGATGCGCCGCGGGCGGGCCCCGGCCACGATCCACCGGCTCAACCTCTTCACTTCGACAGGCACCCCCGTACGGATGCAGGATCTCTCGGCCCCCGGCGCGCCGGGCGATCCCAACCGTGTCGACCTGCGCTTCGGCACCGACGCGCGGGGCGAGCTCTACATCCTGGCCAAGGCCAACGGCAAGATCTGGAAGGTGACGGGGACGCGCACGTTCGCCGCCGCCTCCGCCGGGCACACCCTGATAGCCCCGGCCCCGCGCGCCGCCAACTGGGCGCCGGTCACCCCGTCGAAGTGGCAGTTCACCAACGGGCAGGTCATTTTGGCCGAGGCCGGCAGCGAGCGGCCCGGACCGCGGCGGCCCTTCGAATACGCCGTGCTGACCGCGGGCCCGGTGTGGAAGTCGGTCGACATCAGGGCGCAGGTGCGGCTCGACGAACCGGTCACGCTGACCAACCGCGACGTGATCATCGTCTTCGGCTACCAGTCGGACACGCAGTTCTACTACGCGCACCTGTCGACGGACAACACGATCCTGCCCCACAACGGCATCTTCAAAGTCAACAACGCCGACCGGGAGCGGATCGACTACCAGTGGAACGGCCGCTCCCGAGGGGCGAACCCGGCCATCGTGGACGAGAAGTTCCATGACGTACGGGTGAAGCACTTGCCGGCCACGGGGGAGATCGCGGTCTACGTGGACGGGAAGAGCGACCCGCTGATGACGGCGCGGGACACGACCTTCACGTCGGGGCGGGTCGGGTTCGGCTCGTTCGACAACCGGGGGCGGCTGCGCAACCTGGTCGTCACGGGCACTCCCGCCTAACTGGCTGTAACCCGGAGGGCCGGCGTTCCCGGGTGGGAGCGTCGGCCCTCTGACGTGCGGTGGCTTGGTCGGGCGGCCTCGATCAGGAGGCTTCCCCCGGGGTGCCGGCGGTGCCGTTCTGGGTGGTGGCGGTGCCGGACAGGTCGATGCCGATGGTGGTCTCGGTGGCGGCGGGCGCGGTCGGCTCCGTCACGGGCGCGGCCGGCTCGGTGGCGGCGGGCGCGGTCGGCTCCGTCGCCGGCGTGGCCGGCTCGGTAGTAGCCGTGGTCGGCTCGGTGGTGGCCGTGGTCGGCTCGGTTGTGGGCGCGGTCGGCTCGGTGGTGGCCGTGGTGGGCTCGGTTGTCGGCTCAGTGGTGGGCTCGGCCGGCGCGGGCTCTGTGGTGGCCGGCTCGGTGGGTGCGGGCTCGGTTGTTGGCGCGGCTGTCGTGGGTGCGGTCGGCTCGGTGGCCGCGGGCGCCGGGGTGGTGGGTTCCGGCGTGGCGGTGGGCTCGGGCGCGGGCTGACCCATCGGGCCGCCCGGTTGCGGCTGACCCATCGGGCCGCCTAGCTGGGGCTGGCCCATCGGGCCGCCCGGTGCGGGCCAGCCGGCGGGCATTCCCGGCATCCCCGGCATGCCCATCAGGTCGGGAAGCTTGATGTCGCCCAGGATGACCACGACGATTCGCGGCTCCCCGCCGCTGCCGCCGTGCGGGCCGGGCAGGTAGCTGGTCGCGGCGGTGGCCGGGTCCGGTTCGGCGGCGAACGCGGACGTCGCGGGTGCGAGCGCCAGGGCGGCACCGGCTGCCAGGCACACGCCGGCAGACAATTTCTTGCGCATCTCAAATCCCCTCCGGGTCTTCGTCAAGTCCGGGACAGCTCAACACAGGAATGAGCGCCGCACGCTCGCTTTCGGCTATTCCGGCGGACCTTTCCGGGGGCCGGAAAAGCAAATGAAAAAGACACGAATAAGCCTGTTCAAGCGGGGTATGCGAGGCAGCCGGTCACCTGTACGCGCGCGATTTCGTACACCAGGCGAGAAAGGCGATGAAGGGAACGTTTCCGCTTAGGGCGGCCCGGGTACCGCCTCCCGTCGAATCAATGCGGAAGAGGGTCGGCATGGCCTGGATAGATGAAGTGCGCGCACGGGCCCAGGCCCGGCTCGAGCAGGCACGCAAGGGCGGATCGGGGGCGCCGCCGTTCCCCGGTGACGTCGTGGCCGACGGCGCCACGCCGGTGGTGATGGTCGACGCCTCGCCCCGCGACGAGGACGGGCTGCCCCGCCCGGTGCGGGTCGCGGGCGCGTGGGCCTGGCGGATCCTGCTGTTCTTCGCCGTCGGCTGGGTCCTGCTGCGGATCATCGCCCACCTCGACGTCGTGATCATCCCGGTGATCGTCGCCGTGCTGCTGGCCGCGATGTTCCAGCCGGTCGCCGCCTGGCTGCGCACCCGGGGCATGGGCCGCTCACTGTCGTCGGCGCTGGTCCTGATCGCCGCGCTGATCGTCGTCTTCGGCGGGCTGGGCCTGATCGTCAACACCTTCGTGGCCCAGATCGGCACGCTGAGCACGCAGGTCGGCGACGGCGTCCGCGAGGTGCAGGACTGGCTCGCCCGCGGCCCGCTGCACATCTCCCAGCAGCAGATCAACGACTACATCGACCAGGCCCAGCGCTCGATCACCGAGAACCGGGGCGCCCTCACCTCGGGCGCGCTGACCACCGCGACCACCGTCGGCGAGGTCGGCACCGGCTTCTTCCTGACCCTGTTCACCCTGTTCTTCTTCCTCCGCGACGGCGACCAGATCTGGCGTTTCCTGTGCCGGCTGCTGCCGCGGGGAGCCCGGGTGCCGACCGCCCGCGCCGGGCACTATTCGTGGCACACACTGGTCTCGTACGTTCACGCCACTGTGCTGGTGGCCTTCGTCGACGCGATCGGCATCGGGATCGGCCTGTTCGCCCTGGGCGTCCCCCTCGCCCTGCCGCTGGCCGCGCTCGTCTTCCTGGGCGCCTTCATCCCCGTGGTCGGCGCCACGGTCAGCGGCGCCGTGGCCGTGCTGGTCGCCCTGGTCACGGTCGGCCCGGTCAAGGCCCTCATCCTGCTCGGCGTGGTCATCGCCGTCCAGCAACTCGAGGGCCACGTACTCCAGCCGATCATCATGGGCCGCGCCGTAGCCCTGCACCCCCTAGCCGTAATCCTGGCCATCGCCGCCGGCGTGGTGCTGGCCGGCATCGTCGGCGGCCTGATCGCCGTGCCGCTGCTGGCCGTCCTCAACACCGCCGTCCGCTACCTGGTCCACCACCCCGACGGCGAACCCACCCCCGACCGCCAACCCCCAGGCACCGAACCCCCCACCGAGGACTCCACCCCCGACGACCCCAAGCCGGGCCCCGACACGCCACCCCCGGCCCACACGTCCCTGGCATAGCCCCCCGCGCAGCTCCACCCATGGCCGTGCACCTCCAGGCGAAGTGCACGGCCTCACGCACACTCGTGCACCTCCGCGCTACGCGCGCGCCTCGCCTGATCGTGCACCGTCGTGCGATGCGCGTGGTCGTCCACTTCTGAGCAATGCGCGCGCGTCGCCTGATCAAGCTCCGTCATGCGATGCGCGTGGTCGTCCACTTCTGAGCAATGCGCGCGCCTTGCCTGGTCGTGCTCCGTCGTGCACCGCGCATGGTCGTGCACTTCCGTACGTTGCGTGCGCGTCGCTTGGTCATGCACCGTCGCGCGATGCGCATGGTCGCGCAATCTGTGCACCCTCGCTCATGGTCGTGCACCGGTGTGTTGCTCATGCTTGTGCACGTCCCCCAATGTGCGCAGCCTCGGGCAAGGTTGTGCACGTCGTCTGTTGGGCGTGGTTGTGCACCGGGGCACGACGTGTGCAGCTTCACGTACGGTCTTGCATCGTCGCGCGAAGTGCGCAGCTTCGCGCATCGTCGTGCAGGTTCGCGCGAAGTGCGCAGTCTCGTGCATGGTTGCGCAGTTGCATCCCGACGACGCGCATACTCCGGCGCGCTGGGCGTGGGGCGCGCTCGGGAGCATGGTGTCGCGAGCCCGGCCGCGCGAGGATGGTGGGGTGCTGGAGGTGCGCCTGTTGGGGGCGTTCGAGCTGCGCGTCGGGGCCGAGCCCGTGGCGCTCATCTCCGTGCGGGCGCAGGCCGTGTTGGCCTACCTGGCGTTGGGCGGCGGGAGGCCGTACGGGAAAACGCAGTTGGCTTCCGCCTTGTGGCCCGGGTCGAGTGAGCGGCAGGCGCGCACGAACCTGCGGCACGTGTTGCACACCTTGCGCGCTTCGGTGCCCGAGTTGGACAAGCACCTGCACGCCACGCCGCAAACGCTCACTTTGGATTGCGCGAATGTGGACGTGGCGGCGCTCAGCGGCGGCGAAACCGTCCAAGAGTTGCGCGCCGCGGCCGATCTCTATCGTGGGGATCTGCTGGAGGGCTGGTACGACGACTGGGTGCTCGAGGCGCGCGACGAGTGCCGCCGCCGGATGGTCACCCTGCTCGCGCGGTTGGTGCCGCTGCTCGAAAACGGTGGGGGCGAGAACCAACATCGGGGCCACGATCAACGCGTCGACGCGATCCGTTACGCCGAGCAGTATCGCGCGCTCGATCGGCTGGCCGAGGAGCCCTACCGCCGGCTGATCCGCCTCTACGACGCGATGGGCGATCGTGCGCGAGCCGTCCGAACCTTTCACGAATGCGCATCCGTCCTGCGCGACGAGCTGGGCGTCACCCCGTCCGAGGAAACCCTTTCCCTGTACGCCGCCCTGGTGCCCAAGACCGTCACCGCAAGCAAACCCGGTCGCAGCGTGTTCGTCGCCCGCGAGGACGAACGCCGCCGCCTGACGACGCTGTGGCGCGCCACCACGACGGCCGGGCTGGTGCTGATCAGCGGCGAACCCGGAATCGGCAAGTCCCGCCTGGCCGAGGAGTTCCGTCACTGGGCCGCGCGGCAGGGCGCCACCACGGCCTCGGCCCGCTCCTACCCGGCCGAAGGCGTGCTCGCGTACGCACCGGTCGTCGCCTGGCTGCGCGAACTCGGCGTCGGCCGGCTCGAATCGGCCGTCCTCGCGCCCCTGCTGCCCGAACAGGACGCCGTCCCCGCCCCACCCGACCCGGCCGCCCGCCTCCGGCTGTTCGAGGCCCTGACCCGCGCCCTGCGCCCACCGGCCGGCGGACTGCTGCTCGTCGCCGACGACCTGCCCGCCGCCGACGCCGCGACCTGCCAGTTCCTGCACTACCTCGTACGGGAATCGCCTGGTCCGCTCTTGATCGTGGCGACCGCCCGGGTGGCCGAGCTGGATCCCGGCCACCCGGCGCACACCCTGCTCGACGGCCTGCGGGCGCTCGGCCGCCGCACCGACCTGCACCTCGACCGGCTCGACCGGGACGCCAGCGCCGAGCTCGCCGAACGGCTCGGTCACCGGCTCGGCGCGGCGGAGGCCGACCGGCTGCACGCCGAGACCGACGGCAACCCGCTGTTCGTGGTGGAGGCGTTGCGCGCCGGTCGCCAGCCGTTCCCGACCCCGCGGGTGCAGGCCGTGCTCGAGGCGCGGCTGCGCCAGCTCACCGTGGGCGCCCGCGAGCTGGCCGGGATAGCCGCGGTGGCCGGCTCGGCGGTGCCCGTGGCGGTCTTCGGCGAGGGCGCGGCGGCCGGGCTCGACGAGCTGTGGCGGCGGCAGATCCTGGTGACCAGCGGCGGGGACACGTACGACTTCAGCCACGACAAACTGCGCGAAGTTGCGTACGGGATGCTCTCGCCCGCGCTGAGGCGACACCATCACGCACTGATCGCTCAAGTGCTGCAGAAAACGCCGGCTGTGGACACTGTTGCCGGGCGGATCGCCGTGCACCTGCTCGAATCGGGTGCGCGCGACGAGGCGGCCGGCTGGTTCGTCCGCGCCGCGCAGGCCGCCCAGCGGGTCTACGCCGACGCCGAGGCGGCCGGCCTGCTGCTGCGAGCGGCCGATCTCGTCCGGGGGCAGGATCGCGAGCTCGCCGTGCTGACCCTGGTGCCGGGGCCGCTCAGCTCGGCCGAGGGGTACGCCTCGCCGCGGCTGCGCACCGTGCTCGATCGGGCGCTCGCGATCGCCGGGCCCGCGCCCGCCGCGCCCTTGCTGCGGGCACAGGCGATGGCCGTCCTGTCGCGCGGCGAGTTCCAGGAGGCGCTGCGACACGGCGCCGAACTGCGCGCGCTCGGCGAGGACGACGACGTGCTGGCCGTCGAGGGCGACTTCGTGCAGGGCGTGGCGGCCGCCTGGCGGGCCGACACCGTCAGGGCGAGCGAGCATCTGTCAGCGGCGCTGGCCCGCTACCGGCCCGGGAACCGGACCGCGCATCTGCTCGCGTACGGGCAGGATCCGCAGGTGCTCTGCCTTGTGCGGCTCGCTCATGTGCGGGTGCGGCTCGGCGAGGTCGAGGAGGCCCGCCGGTTGCGTGATCGAGCGCTCGACCTTGCGCATTCGGGCGGCCATCCATTCACTCTGGGCGGCGCGTTGCTGTTCGCCGCGCTGTGCGACCTGGACCTGGGCGACCGTGCGAAGTTGCGCGACCATGCGCGCGAGTTGATCGGCGACCGGCTCGAGGCCGCGCCCATCCGGATCTTCGCCGAGGCGCTGAACGGTCTGCTGGACGGGCCGGACCTGTCCCGGATCGACGCCGCGTTGAGCGATCCTGGCCGTTTCGCCGCGCCCGGGGTGCCGGCCATGCTGCTGCGCCTGCGCCTGGAGGCGGCGCGCACGCTCGGACTGCCCGACGAGGAACGCGCCACTGCCGAACGCCTGCTGGCCGACGGCGTGCTCATCTGGGACCACGAGGCCCAGGCGATCCTGGCGGGACGATGATGGAACGCTGACGGAACGCTCACCCGCGCACGCTCTCGGGCATGACCACATCACTGATGAACTTGCGCGAGGCCTTTCGCGGCACGCTGCTGCGGCCCGGTGAGGAGGGCTACGACGAGGCCCGGCGCGTCTGGAACGGCGCCTTCGACCGCCGCCCGGCCCTGATCGCACGCTGCGCCGGCGCCGACGACGTGCAGACCGCCGTCCGCTACGCCCGCGAGCACGATCTGCCGATCGCGGTGCGCGGCGGCGGCCACTCCGTGCAGGGGTACGGCGTCTCCGACGGCGGCGTGACGATCGACCTGTCCCCGATGAAGGCCGTCACGGTCGATCCCGCGACCCGCAGCGTACGGGCGGCGGCCGGGCTGACCTGGGCCGAGTTCGACCTCGCGACCCAGCGGCACGGGCTGGCCACCACGGGCGGCTCGGTCAGCTCGACCGGCATCGCGGGCGTCACGCTGGGCGGCGGCTTCGGCCACCTGATGCGCAGGCACGGGCTCACCGTCGACAACCTGCGCGGCGCCTCGCTCGTCACGGCGGACGGCGACCTCGTCCGGGCGGACGCCGAGCTGCTGTGGGCACTGCGCGGCGGGGGAGGCAACTTCGGCATCGTCACCGCGTTCGAGTACGACCTGCATCCGGTCGGGCCGGTGGTGCTCGGCGGGCCGATCTTCTGGCCCCTCGACCAGGCCGCGGAGGTGCTCCGGTTCCTGAGCTCCTGGGCCGCCGACGCCCCCGACGAGCTGGGCATCGCCCTCGTCGCCACCCAGTCCCCGCCCATCCCCGCCCTGGCCGGTACGCCCGTGTTCGGCCTGCTGCCGGTGTGGTGCGGCGACCCCGCGACCGGCGAGCGAGTGCTGGCGCCGCTGCGCGCCCTGGGCGAGCCGCTGGCCGACCTGGTGCGGCCGATGCCGTACCGCGCCGTACAGTCGCTGCTCGACCTGGCCGCCGCGCCCGGCCTGTGCTCGTACTGGCGCTCCCACCAGCTGCCCGAGCTGCCCCCGGACGTGCTGACCGACCTGGTCGCGACCCTGCCCACGCCGCAGTCGCTGCTCAACGGCTGGCTGATCGGCGGCGCGGCCAGCCGGATCGCGCCGGACGCCACCGCGGTCGGGCCGCGACCACCCGGTTTCGAGCTGCGCCTGATCGCGAACTGGGCCGGACCGGGCGGCGACGACCACCGCGCGTGGGTGCGGGCCGGCTGGGAACGGCTCCGCCCGTACGCGTCCGGCCAGTACGCCGCGTTCCTGTCCGACGAGGACCCCGGCACCGCGTACGGGGAAAGGCTCTCGCGGCTCACGGCGGTCAAGGACCACTGGGATCCGCACAACGTGTTCCGGCTCAACCCCAACATCAAACCCAGCCCCGGAGGTTCGCGATGACCATCCTGGTGACCGGTGCGACCGGCAACGTCGGTGCGCATGTTGTTCGTTTACTGAGCGAAAGTGGCGCCGAGGTGCGCGCCGCCGGCCGCGACCTGTCGTTCGCCGGCGCCGATCGGCTCTTCCTGTCCTGCGCGAACGTGCCCGACCAGGTCGCGTTCGAGTGCGCGGCCATCGACGCCGCCGCGGCCGCGGGCGTCAAACTGATCGTCAAGCTGTCCGGCCCGGACGCGAACGTGCAGTCGCCGCTCATCTTCGAGCAGTGGCACGGACAGATCGAGCAGCACCTGGCCGCGTCCGGGATCGCGCACGTTCTGCTCAGACCGCGCACATTCATGACCAACCTGTTCGCGTACGCCCCGGCGAGCACCCTTTTCGCGCCGGCGGGGGAGGCCGCGATCTCGTTCGTCGACCCGCGGGACGTGGCGGACTGCGCGGCGGCGGCCCTCACCGGCGACGGGCACGCGGGCCGGACCTACACGCTGACCGGCCCCGCCGCGATCACCTACGCGCAGATCGCCGACGAGCTGTCGCGGGCCATCGGTCGTACGGTGGCCTATGTGCACGTCCATGACGATCAGGCCCGAGCGGCTCTGATCGACGACGGGCTGCCCCCGTTCCTGGCCGACGCGATCGTGGCCATCTTCCGGTCGCAGCGCGCGGGCAGCATGGCCGGCACCACCGCCGACGTCCTGCGGCTGACCGGGCACGAACCGCGCACCTTCGCTCAGTTCGCGCGCGGGCACGCCGCCGTCTTCCGGGGCTGAATCCCGCGCATCCGGCTGCGCGAATCGCCGCTCGCGGCGACGATGATCTCGCGGGTCCCGGCCTGACTTCACACATGTCAATATTGAAGATCCGCGATTTCACCCCTAGGTTGCATGTCACGGGGATCGACAGCCTGACCAGGGCCGTCCGTCCGCGCCGGAGCACCAGCCGGATCGACGAGGAGGAACCTTGGACACGCAACCGCGCCGCTCATCGGTGAGCCGCAGGCGCATGCTGACCGTGGCGCTGGGTGGGGCGGCCACCGTCGCCCTGCCCGCGCCCGCCTGGGCCGCCACCGGGCAACGCCCCGGCGCCGCGCTGCCGCCCACCCTGACCGGCCACGACATCGACGTGGCGAAGCGGGTGTCCGCGGAACGCGCCCTCGACCACCTCAAGGTGCTGTCGATCGGCATCGGCCCGCGCATCGGCGGCACCCGGTCCGAGCGCGTCGCCGCCGGCTACATCGCGGGCGTGCTCGACAAGCTCGGCTACGACGTCGACCTGCAGCCGTTCCCGGTCGCCGACAAGTTCCTGGCCCAGCTCGGCTCGCCCCGCGGCCTGCCCACCGACCTGAACTGGCAGTGCGGCGCCTCGCCCCACGCGGCCCTCGACACCAAGGTGCGCGGCGACGTGGTCGACGCCAAGCTGGGCGGCGAGGCCGACTATCCGGCCGACGTCCGGGGCAAGATCCTGCTGATCGACTACGTGGCCGACACCCGCGAGACCGTGGTCAACCTGGCCGTCGCGCGCAAGGCCGCCGCCGTCATCTTCCTGCCCGCCGACCTGGTCGAGCCCCGCCGGGCCTCCGCGTTCAGCCCGCAGCTGCCCGGCCTGGCCACCACGCCCGCGCCCATCCCGGTCGTCGGCGTCGCCCAGGCCCAGAAGCACCGTTTGCGCGCGCTGCTCGCCGCCCGCAAGCTGTCGCTCACTCTGTCGACGACCGCACACCGCGGCCTGACCTCGCACAACGTCCTCGCCAACCAGCCCCGCCGCTCGTCCACAGGCCCGGTCGTGATGGTTAGCGCACACTACGACACGGTGATCGGCGCCCCCGGCGCGAACGACGACGGTTCGGGCACCGTGCTCTGCCTCGAACTTGCGCGAGTGTTGCGCAAGTTGCCGACAAACGCGCAACTTCGGTTCGCGCTGTGGGGCTCGGAGGAGCAGGGCCTGATCGGTTCGCGCTACTACGTGGCCCAGTTGCCGCAGCCCGAACGCGACCGCATCCTCGCCGTCTACCAGAACGACATGGTCGCGACGAGCTGGGACCCGGCCACCCGCTACTGGCTGCTGTCCTTCGACGGCCTCGCCAACCGGGCCACCAACGAAGTCGCGGCCGCCGCCACCCGCCTCGGCTACGCCTCCCGCATCAGCCCGGTCACGCTGCGCGGCTCGTCCGACCACCAGTCGTTCCAGGAGGTCGGCATCGCCTCAGCCAACTTCTCCTGGCGCGGCGAGGAGTCGCCGGCGCTGCTTGAACCCCCGTACCACAGCCCCGAGGACACGATCGCCAAGAACATCAGCCTGGAGCGCCTGCAGGTCTCACTCGAGCTGATCGGCTCCGCCGCCTACACCACGGCCCGCTGACAACTGATCCGGACGAGTCGTCGATCGGCGACTCGTCCGGATTTCCTGCTCCCGTACGAGTTCTCCCCGCCGACCAATAGTCCGAGGGGCCCCCGAGCCGGGGCCGTCCCGCTTCTCAACGTGCAAACCTGTTCGTGCCGTCCTTGCGGGAAGTGCTGCCGCCCTCACCGGCCGGTTCTCGCCGCGGCGCGGATTCGCTAACCGGCGCCGTGATCGCCCACTGGCAGTAACCGGCGCTGTGATTGCCAGCTGCCAGTAACCGGCGCTGTGATCACCTCCGCCAGTAACCGGCGCTCTGATTGCCCGCGGCCAGTTAACGGCGTTGCTATTGCTCGCTGCTAGTAACCGGCGGTGCGAATGTCCGCCGCCAGTAACCGGCATTGCGGTTGTCCGCCGGTACGCACCGAGCGCTCCACGATAGACCTAGCCTCCTAGGACGCTTTAGAGGCTGTGCGACGACTCGGCTACAAGGCAACGATCGTCATGTCGACGGCGTGGTCGTCACCCGAGGCGCGACGTGATGGCCGGCCGCCCTCGACGTGGAGTTTGACCGGCTCGGACGTCGCCTGTGGTTCGCGAAGGCCTTGGCCGAGGAGTGACGTGAAAGGCCCGGTGCGGGACCTGCCGAGTTGGTGTGAACGGGTGCGAGACGCCGCCGCCGGTGGGCCGTTCGGGCGGTCGGCCGGTCGGGCGCGTGGGCGTGGGCCGGTCCGGGCGGTGGGTCGGCCGGGCGGTCGGGCGCGTGGGCGGTAGGCCGGTCGGTCGGGCGGTGGGCCGGCCTGGTAGTCGGACGGTGGGTCGGTCGGAAGGTTGGGCGGGCGGCGGCGGAAGGCTGTGCGGCCGTTGTCAGGGCTTGCGTGCTACTGCGGCGTACTCGTCGGTTTCGCGGAGGTCGGCTGGGGTGGCGTTGGGGGATGGGCGCCAGCGGGAGCAGGGGACCAGGCCGGGTTCCAGGAGTTCGAGGCCGGTCAGGAAGCGGGAGAGGTCGTCGGGGTGGCGTAGGTGGTAGGAGAGGGGTGCGTTGGCGTTCCAGACGTTGATCGCCTCCGTGAAGGCGGGGCCGTCGAGGACGTTGGTGCCGTCGGCGGTGATCAGGTAGCTGCCGGAGGGTAGGGCGGCCATCAGGGTCTGGGTGATCGCGGCGGCCTCGTTCAGGTCGGGGATGTGGCCGAGGATGTTCATCAGGATCAGGCCGACCGGGCGGGACAGGTCGAGGCCGGCCGAGGCCAGAACGGCGTCGGGGTCGCGCAGGTCTGCGTCCACGTAGACGGCCTCGCCGGAGAGCACGCTGTGGGCGTGGGCCAGCACGAGGGGGTCGTTGTCGACGTAGACGACCTGGGCGGTGGGGGCCACGGCGTGGGCGACCTGGTGGGTGTGCTCGGCCGAGGGGATGCCGGTGCCGATGTCGAGGAACTGGCGTACGCCCTCGTCGGCGGCCAGGTAGGTGACGGCCCGCTTGAGGAAGGCCCGGGAGCTGCGGGCCACGACGACGATGTCGGGATAGAGCTTGGCGAACTCGTCGCCCACCGCGCGGTCGGCGGGGAAGTTGTCGGTGCCGCCCAGCCAGTAGTTCCAGACCCGGGCGGAGTGCGGGACGCCGGTATCGAGATCCGTCATGGTCGAAGTCTAGTGTGGACAAAAGGATTTGCTCCCGGGTGACAGGCTGCGGTTGTGATCCCGGAACGCGTCGCCCGCCTGCTGCCGCTGGGCTGCGCCGTGGCCGCGGTTCAGATGATCGTCTTCGTGACGGCGGCCGGCTGGCTGCGCCCGGGCTACGACTCCAGCCGCAACTGGGTCAGCCAACTCTCGCTCGGCCCGCACGGCTGGCTCAACAACATCAACCTCGCCCTGTGCGGCCTCTGGCTCCTAGCCGGCGCCGCAGGCCTACGCCGGACAAGCAACACCGCCACCCTCGTGAGCCAGCGCCGGACAAGCAACACCGCCGCGGACGCAAGCCAGCGCCGGACAAGCAATACCGCCGCCGACGCAAGCCAGCGCCGGACAAGCAACACTGCAGCCCTCGTAACCCAGCGCCGGACAAGCAACGCCGCCATGCCAAAGAACCAGCGCCGAGCAAGCAACCTGGTCGCGTGGTGTGGCGTCAGCCTCGTGGCCCTGGCCGTGTTGCCGACCGACGCGGGCATCGGCTACCCGCCCGGCACCGAGGCGACGCACACGACGATCGGGCTCGTGCACCAACTGGTCGCGATCACACTCGGCCTGGCCGGGATCGGGGCCGCCGCACTGCTCGGCCGGCGTGCGGTCGCCTACGCGATTGCCGGGATTATGACGGTCACGTTTGTGGCAGCCAGCGTGCTCGTCCTGCTCGATGCCGCCGACGTGCTTCCGGGCAACCCCAGCGGCCTGCTGGAACGGGTCGCGCTCTTCCTCGGCCTGGGCTGGATCGGCTGGGTGACGGCCCGAGAAGTCAGCTCGCCGGCAAAGAAAGAGGCGGAGACGGTCACGCGGGAATGGGTGGGCGGGGGAAGGTGAGTCGCCGCTCGGGGAGGCGGTTGAAGAGGAGGCGGGGAGGCTCGCGCGGGAATTGTGGGCGCGAGAAGGTAAGCGGCGGTTGGGGAAGAGGTGAGGACGGTCGGGCGCGAAAAGGTGGGCCAAAGCCGAGGGAGACGCAAACGGCGGCCGTCGAACGACGCGAAGGCTGACGGGCGGAATGGGTCGGTAGGGGGATGAGCGGACCGGGTCGGGATCGTGGGTTGTGGGTCAGGGGCGGGGTGACATCGGGTTTTTGCGGGCGGGGACCCGGCCGTTCGTGCGGGCCTCGAACAGCAACCGCAGCAGGGGAAACAAGGCCAGCAGCAAGCGCGCAGTGACCCAGGCCCGGATCAGAGAACCGCGAGGCACCAGGGGCCGATGGGCCGCGTACCCCGCCTCGCTCATCAACAGGTAGCGCCGATAATCCCCGTAGCGGTCGGCTATCCGGCGGGCCGACGTGCCGGCTCGCAGCCCCGGTGCGTACGTGATGCGATGGCCCGCCGCCCGTAGGTGGATGCCCAGGTCGAGATCCTCGTGGGCCGACCCCGCCGTGCACAGTGAAGGCCGCACTGCTTGCCATGCGCCGGCCCGGACGGCCATGTTGGCGCCGAACAGCCAGTCCATCCGGCCGATCACCGGCAGGCTCCACGCCCGCCGGATGAGCGCGTCGCCCGCGTCGAGCAGCGGGGCCAGGGCGACGTCGTAATAGGCGGCGGGCCCGGTCACTGCGTCGACGCGTGGGTCGTCGAAGGCGAGTCGCACCCGGCGGGACCAGTCGGGCGGCACGCGGGTGTCGGCGTCGATGCGGGCCAGCACGTCGCCGGTGGCGGTGTCGAGGCCGCGGTTGCGGGCGTGCTGGACGCCCTGCCGGGGTTCGCGCAGCACGAGCACGCGGCCCTCGTAGCGGGCGAGCACCACCGCCGTACGGTCGGTGGAGTTGTTGTCGACGACGATGATCTCGTGGACCGGTTCGTGCTGGGCCAGCACCGCGTCGAGGCACGGGCCGACGAAGTCTTCCTCGTTGTAGACCGGCACGACCACCGACAGCAAGGTCATCGCAACGGAGGAGAAGGCACGCGGCCGAGGACGATCCCGAAGTTCTCCCGGTACGCCGCGAGCACCTGGTCGTCGGTGTCGAGAACGGTTTCCGTACGGTGGCCGCCTTGGGTCTTGATGAGGGTGCGGCCGCTCAGCGAGACCCGGCCGTCGCCCTTCAGGCGGGAGCAGACCGGGCCGTCGCCGAAGTGCGAGTCGGGTGACGTCGAGTGCCACCAGCAGGTCGGGATGAAGTCGGTGAGCTCCCGCACCCGCCGCTCGATGCGGTATTGCGGTTTGCCGTCGCGGAGCAAGTCCACGTCGTCGCCCTCGTCGACGAAAGTGAACACCCCGCCAGGGTCGGTCTGAGGTGACCGCAAAAGGAAGTCAAGCGGGTCGGTGCTGTGCCGCCCGAAACCGACGTCGGCCAGCCACGGACCGTCCCCGTCGGCAGTGGTGACCAGCAGCGCCATGTGGTCGAAGGGCGGGCCGAGCCGGTCGCCGTGCACGCGGGCACCGACCCGGTCGACGGTGAAGCCCAGTTCGGTCAGCAGCAGCGCGAACAGGCCGTTGAGCTCGTAGCAGAAGCCGCCCCGCCGACGCCGGACGATCTTGTCGAACAGGTCGGCGGGGTCGAGCGAGATGCGTTCGCCGAGGTGGATGCTGAGGTTCTCGAAGGGCACGGTGCGCTGGTGGGCCCGGTGCAGCTCGCGCAGCCCGGCCACGTCGGGGGCGGGCGGCCGGGCCAGGTCGATCCGAGTGAGGTAGGCGTTCACATCCATGGTGGACAGGTTAGGCGCGCATCACCGTGGCGATGGGGATGCCCGCGGCGCGCAGGGCGGGCACGAACCCGCCGAGCACGCCGGCCACGATGCCCGCGATGATGCCGGCCACGCCCGCCTCCCAGGGGAACTGGACGTCGCGCAGGATCGGCTGCGAGTCGCCGACCAGCATCGTCACCACCTTGAGGGCGGCCGCGCTGGCCCCGATCGCCGCCGCGGCCGTGAGCAACCCGGTCAGTAACGTCTCGGCCAGCACGATCCCGGCCAGGAGCGTACGGGGGGTGCCGACCGCGCGCCGCAGCGCGAACTCCTCGACGCGTTCGCCGACCGTGGCCAGGCCGACGTTGAGGATGCCGGCCACGCCGATCAGCAGCACCAGCCCGGCCATCGAGAAGAACACCAGCCGCATCAGGGTGAGCTGTTTCTCCTGCTCCTTGCGGGTCTCGATGGTCTGCACGTACGGCTCCACGCCGAGCGCCTTGAGCTTCGCGGAGACGACCGGCTCGACCGGCGACCCCTGGGTCATCAGCAGGCGCATCTCGCCGCCGGTGTTGGGGTCGGACATGCGCGAGGGCGGCAGCCAGGTGGTGAGCTCGTCGAGGCGTACGTAGGCCCGGGGTTGCATGTCGCCGTCGTCGACCACGCCGACGAACTGGGGCGTGACGTTGGCCGCGGCGCCGCCGACCCGCATCTCGGCGGGCACACGGTATTGCTCGAAGGCGTCGGCGGCCGGCTGGTTGAGCACGAGTTTGGGCGACATCGACGGCATCCGGGTGAAGTCGAGCCACTGCCCGGAGACCGTACGGTAGGGGCGGAACTTGCGGACGTCGCCGGAGAGCGCGGTCAGGCGCACCTCGACGGCCTGGCCCTTGACGCCCGGTGCGGGTTCGCAGCCCTGGTCGTTGCAGACCATGGCCGGGCCCCAGTCCTGGTCGAGCGGGGCGCCGCCGGGGTTGACCGGCAGCACGCCGGGTTCGCCGACGATGCCGCTGACGCCCAGCATGGCCACCGCGTCCTCGCGGCCGCGCACGGTGGCGGTGAGGACCTCGGTCGCGTTCTGCTGCATCGGCATGTCCATCACGCGGGTGCCGTCGTAACCCTGCTGGATCTCGAGGTCGGCCAGCAGCGCGCGTTCGGCGATGCTCGCGCCGGCCTGCACGACCACGACGGCCAGCACGCCCAGGAACAGGCTGACCATGGAGAGCAGGGTGCGCAGCTTGCGGGCGCGGATGCCCTGGATGCCGATGATCAGCGAGGACCGGAACCGGCCGGAGAGCCGCCTCATCGGACCGTCACCCGCTCGGTCAGCACGCCGTCGACGAGGTCGTGGATCTGGCCCATGCGCGCGGCGTGGTCGCGGTCGTGGGTGACCAGGATCAGCCCGCAGCCGCGCTCGGTCGCCGCCAGCAGCGCGTCGATGACCAGCGTGCCGGTCTCGATGTCGAGGGCGCCGGTGGGCTCGTCGGCCAGCAGGATCTTCGGATCCCGGACGAGGGCCCGCGCGATCGCCACCCGCTGCTGCTCGCCGCCGGACATCTTGGCCGGGCGGCTCTTGGCCAGGTGCGCGATGCCGACCTGGTCGAGCGCCTCCATGACCAGCGAGCGGCGCTGCCGGCGGGGCAGCCAGCCCTGACCGTTGACCAGCGCCATGGCCACGTTCTGGGCCGCGGTCAGGTGCTTGAGCAGGAAGAAGCGCTGGAACACGAACCCGAAGTGGGAGCTGCGCAGCTTGGCCGCGCGGCGCTCGGGCAGCTTGGCGATCTCCTGCCCGTCGAGCCGGTAGCTGCCCGAGTCGGGCCGGTCGAACAGGCCGATGACGCTGAGCAGGGTGCTCTTGCCGGAGCCGGAGCGGCCCACGATGGCCACGCTCTGCCCGGCGTTCACGGTCAGGCCGACGCCGTCGAGGATCGTCCGCGGCTGCTCCTGGCCCTTGAGGACCTTGGTGATGCCGTCGAGCTCGATCAGGGCGGTCATCCGTTCGGGCCCTTGGCGCCGTCCGCGGCGGCGGGCAGGTCGGGCCCGGGCACGGCGATCGTCTCGTTGCCCTTGAGCCCCGACTTGATCTGCACGACCTTGCCGTCGGTCAGGCCGAGCACCACGTCGACCGTCTTGCGCTGCTGGTCGGCGCCGACGATGTCGACCTTGCCCTTGCCCTGCACCCCGGCCACCGCCTCGACCGGCAGCACCATGACCTTGGCCGCCTTCTCGGTGATGACCTGCAGGGTGACCTGGGCGCCGTTGATCAGCTTGACGTTGCCCGGGGGAGTGCAGACCAGCCGCATGCCGGTGGCCTCGGAGCCGTCGCTGCCGCCGCCCGTCTCCTCCTGCTGCGGGGGCTGGGCGACCGGGGGCGCGCCGGACGGGCTGTCGGTCGGCGTGGTGGCAGGCGGCGGCGGGGGCTCGGGGATCGAGCCGGCCGGCAGCGCCGCGATCGTGCCCAACGCCGTACAGGCGAAGGGTCCTGGTCCGTTCTTGATCTGGGCCCGCACATCGGTGATGGCGCCGGAGATCCGGTAGGCCTGGGCGCTGTCGATCTCGGCGACGATGCCGTAACCGGAGTGCTTGGCCGAGATGATCGGCATGCCGGCCGTGACGTCGGAGCGGTCGTCCATGAGCCGGCCGGCCAGGATCGAGCCCTGCGGGATGTTGATCCGCCGCGGGGCGCCCTCGTCGTCCCAGACCGTCGCCACCCACTTCGGCCGTACGGCGGGGACCTTCGACGGGGTTTTGTCGAGGAAGCGCAGCTCGCCGTCGGTCGGCGCGACGATGCCGAAGACCGGGTTGATCGTGACCGAGCCGGACAGGCTGATCTGGTTGCTCAGGTCCTGCCGGGTCGGCTTGACCGTGGTCAGCACCGTGCCGCGGGCCTCGAGGCCGGGCGTCGCGGCCGACTCGCCGCCCGCGTCACACCCGCAGAGCACCGCGGCGAGCATGGCCGCCGCACCCACTCCGGTCACTCTGCGTGAGTCCACCTGTACCCCTTTGCCTGACTTCTCACCGACGGCCGGTGACGCGATGCGGCCCGGCCGGGCAGAGGTTACAAGGCGGGCGCAACCGTCGATGTCCCAGCGCCACGGATCAAGGCGAAATACCTTCATGTGATGGAAAGATGGCTCCGCGTGATCGCGGACCTGGGCGTCCGCACCAAGATCCTCGGTGCGGTCTGCGTGGCGATCCTCGTCGCTGTCGTGGTGGGCACGGTTGGGCTCAGCGCGCTCGGCAGCTCGAGCGCGGCCGCCGACAAGATCTATGCCAGCAACGTGGCCGGGGTGAACGAGCTGGGCGACATCCGGGCGTCGCTGGCCCGGGCCCGGCTGGACGCGGCCAACTTCATGATCTCGGCGACGGCGGCCGGCAAGGAGAAGTACCGCACGGCCTTCGACCAGGACTTCGCCGAGCTGCAGAGCTCGCTCACGGCCTACCGGTCCAGCGACCCGGTGGTCGACGACGCGGCCATCGCCGAATTGTCGGACGACTTCGCCAACTTCGAGGAACTGGTCGTCGACGGCCTGTTCCCGGCGGGCGCGAGCAACGACATCGAGGCCTGGCAGGCGATCCGGGACTCCCGGCTCGCCCCGCTGATGGCGGAGGTCGACAACGACCTGATCGGCATGCGGGCCGCCGAGAGCGCCGACGCCAAGGCCAACGCCGACGCGGCCCGGGCCGGGTATCACCACAGCCGTACGATCTCGATCGCCCTGCTCGTGGCCGGGGCGCTGATCGCCCTCGCGCTGGGCGCGGTCGTGGCCCGGCAGATCGTCCGCTCGATGGCCCGGGTCCGCGACGTCTGCGAGGGGCTGGCCGACGGCGACCTGACCCGGACGGCCGGGCTGACCTCGCGCGACGAGCCGGGCCGGATGGGGCAGGCCCTCGACACGGCGGTGACCCGGCTGCGCGAGACGATCATGACGATCGACCGGTCGGCGGGGGCGCTGCGCGGGGCCTCCGAGCGCATGTCGGGGGTGACCACCGAGATCTCGGCCTCGGCCGACGCGTCCACCGAGCAGGCCCAGGCGGTGTCGGTCGCGGCCCGGCAGATCTCGCTCAGCGTCGACGCCGTGTCGGCCGGCAGCGACGAGATGGGCGCGGCGATCCGGGAGATCTCGCGCAACGCGGGCGAGGCGGCCCAGGTGGCCACCGAGGCCGTCGGGCTGGCCGCCAGCACGTCGACGACCATGACCAAGCTGGGCGAGTCGTCGGCCGAGATCGGCAACGTGATCAAGACCATCACCGCGATCGCCGAGCAGACCAACCTGCTCGCGCTCAACGCCACCATCGAGGCGGCCCGGGCGGGTGACGCGGGCAAGGGCTTCGCGGTGGTCGCGTCCGAGGTCAAGGATCTGGCCCAGGAGACCGGCCGGGCCACCGAGGACATCTCGTCGCGGGTCGAGGCGATCCAGGCCGATACGAGCGGCGCGGTCACCGCCATCGAGGAGATCAGCCAGGTCATCGGGCGGATCAGCGACTTCCAGACCACTATCGCGTCGGCCGTGGAGGAGCAGACGGCCACGACGGCCGAGATGAACCGCAGCGTCGGCGACGCGGCGGCGGGCACGGGCCGGATCAGCGAGAACATCGAGGGGGTGGCGGGCGCGGCCCGGCGTACGAGTGAGGGAATCGCGCAGTCACGGCAGGCTACCGAGGAGCTGACGACGATGTCGGGCGACCTCAATGCGCTGGTGGCCCGGTTCCGCTATTAGTCTTGGCCGCCATGGACCGGGCACTGCTGGCGGATTTCCTGCGGGCGCGTCGCGAGGCGCTGCAGCCGGAGGACGTCGGGTTGCCGCGCGGACCGCGGCGGCGTACGGGTGGGCTGCGGCGCGAGGAGGTGGCCGCGCTGGCCGGCATGTCGGCCGACTACTACGGGCGCATCGAGCAGCAGCGCGGCCCGGTGCCGTCCGAGCCGATGCTGGCCGCGCTGGCGAGGGCGTTGCAGCTCAACCTGAGCGAGCGGGACCACCTGTTCGCCCTGGGCGGCCACTCGGCGCCGCGCCGGGCGGCGGCGGAGGACGTGGTCAGCGACACCATGCGGCGGGTGGCCGAGCGCCTGGCCGACACCCCGGCGATCGTGCTGTCCCGCTTCGGTGAGGCCCTGCTGCAAACCCCGCCCGGGGTGGCCCTGCTCGGCGACTACATGGGGTTCACCGGCTGGTCGCGCTATCTGGTCTACCGCTGGTTCACCGACCCGGCGCAGCGCGCGCTCTTCCCGCCCGAGGATCACGAGGTGCGGGGCCGGGTCTTCACCTCGGAGATCCGGGCCGCGTACACGGCCGACCCCGAGGGCCGGGCCGGTGAGATCGTCGCCGCGCTGCTGGCCGTGAGCCCCGAGTTCGCCGAGGTCTGGCGGCGCCACGAGGTCGACATCACCCACCACCTCGAGCTCAAGCGCTACCGGCATCCCGTGCTGGGCGAGCTCGAGCTGTACGCGCAGCGGCTGATCGACCCCGACCACGGCCAGGAGCTGCTGGTCTATTCGGCGAAGCCGGGCACCGAGAGCTTCGCGAAGCTGGCGACGCTCAGCGGGCCCTGACCGGGAGACTACTTGTCCCTGGATAAACACGTCCTTCACCCGGGTTCCCGGCCCGGCCAGGCTGACTAGGTGACCGAACCGTTCCATCCGCCCGGTACGCCCGAGTACGCCGCCTTTCCGCTCGCGGCGACGGGCGGCCCGGCCGGGGTGTTCACCGCGCGCTCGGTCGCCGACGTCGTCCGGGCCGTGGCCGCCGCGCGCCGGGCCGGACGGCCGCTGCGGCTGGTCACCACCGGCCTCGCGCTGGGCCGCACCGCCCCGCTGACCGGTTCCCTGCTGCTGCGCCCGCTGATCGACGCCCCCGTCCAGGTCAACCCCGATGCCCGTACGGCCCGGGTGCCCGCCGGCCGCACCTGGGGTGACGTGCTGCCCGCGGCGCTGCGGCACGGGCTGACCGCCGTGCATCCCGCGTCGGCCGCCGTCGGCGTCATCGGCTACCTGCTGGGCGGGGGTGTCAGCTTCTACGGCCGCCGTTTCGGCCTGGCATCGAACATGGTGCGGTCGCTGACGGTCGTGCTGGCCGGCGGCGAGGTCGTCGAGGCGAGGGCCACGAACCGCCCGGACCTGTTGTGGGCGCTGCGCGGCGGCGGGGGCGGGATCGGCGTCGTCGTGGCGGCCGAGATCGAGCTGGTGCCCATGCCCGCCGTCGTGACCGGGACGGCCTGGTGGGATCTCGCCGACGCGCCCCGGCTGGGCCCGCTCTGGCAGGCGTGGGCCCGCGCCGCCCCGCTCGAGATCACCACCAGCCTGCGCCTGCTGACCCGGGCCGGCCGGCGCGTGCTTGCCCTCGACGGTGTTGCTGTCGCGCCCGACCGGCACGTCGTGGACGAGATGATGTCCCGGCTGCCCGCACCGCTGGCGAACACGTGGGCTCCGGCGATGCTGCCCCTGACTCACCCGGACCGGCCGCGGCCGGCGGCCTCCCAGTCGGACTCCGCCCTGATCCGGGAGCTCGACGAGGAAGGCTGGGCCCGGCTCCAGGAAGCCGCGCTCACCGTCGAACTGCGCCAGCTCGGCGGCGCCCTCGCCACCCCGGCCACCAGCGGCGGCGCGCTGGACCGGCTCGCCGCGCCGCTGCTCTACTACGCGGCCGGGGCGGCGGAGGAGTTACGGGCGGTGCGCTCGGCCCTCGGCCCGTTCCTGACCGGCTACACGGCGCCGACCTTCGTCGACCACTTCGACCTGCCCCAGCGCACCCTCGACGACTACACCCGCGTACGGGTGGAACGCATCCGCCACGACGCCGACCCGGCGGGCCTGTTCGCCGGCGACATCGACGCGGTCCGCAAGTGAGCCCGGGCGTTGTGTTTAGATGCAGTCATGGGGGTCGATGGCAGGGCTCTGGTGCTGGGCGGGGGCGGCGTCACCGGGGTCGCTTGGGAGATCGGCTTGCTCCACGGCCTGCGGGAGCACGGCGTCGATCTGACCACGGCCGGGTTGGTCGTCGGGACGTCGGCCGGTTCCTCGGTGGCCGCCCAAGTGCTGTCCGGTGTGCCGTTGGCGGTGCTCTTCGAGGCGCAGCGGGCCGGTGCGGGCGCGGAGATCGCCGCCCGCATGAGCGTCGGGGGCCTGCTGAAGTTCGTGGTGGCCGGGCTCTGGCCGGGTGATCCGGCGCGGGGCCGGGCGTGGCTGGGCCGGCAGGCGTTGCGAGCCCGTACGGTCTCCGAGTCGGACCGGCGTGCGGTGATCGCGCGCCGCATCGGCGACGGCGACTGGCCGCGGAGCCGCCTGCTCATCACGGCGGTCGCGGCGCTGACCGGCGAGACCCGGGTGTTCGACGCGGCGAGCGGCGTGTCGCTCGTGGACGCCGTCGCGGCCAGTTGCGCGGTGCCGTTGACGTGGCCTCCGGTGACGATCGGGGAGGTTCGCTACATCGACGGTGGGGTCCGCTCCGTGGCCAACGTCGATCTGGCCGCGGGGTGCGAGCGGGTCGTGGTGCTGGCCCCGATCACGCAGTCGGCGCGCCGTTCCGGCCGGCCCGCCGCCCAGCTCGCCGCGCTGGGCTCCCACGTGCGGGGAGCGGTGGTGTCACCGGACGCCGCGGCTCGCGAGGCCATCGGCCGCAACATGCTCGACCCGTCCCGCCGGCGTCCGGCGGCCGAGGCGGGTCGTGCCCAGGCCGCGGCCGAGGCGGAGCGGCTTCGCGCGATCTGGGCCTAGGTGGATTCCCGCCCTCCCACGTGCGGGCGGGAAGCCGTACGGGCTAGATCTTGCCGGTTCCGGCGCCGGCGGTCACCGTGGCCTTGACGGTGTTGTTGGCTTCCGGGGTGTAGGAGTAGGGGATCGCCGCGACCGAGGCGCCGTTGCGGACCTGTTCCGTACCGGAATTGACCTTGTAGTTGTTGAGGACCTTGAGATTGCCCGGGTCGGAGTCGCCGGTCTGGGTGACCGTCGGGTTCTTCACGTTCTCGAAGTAGTTGCGCTCCACGAAGACGCCCGCGTTCTCGGTGGACGCCACCCCGTACGAGCCGATGTTGCTGTAGTAGTTGTTGAGCACGTGCACCGGGTTGGCGAACCGCACGCGCGGGTGCCGCTGGTTGGTGCCCTCGAACCAGTTGTGCACATAGGTCACGCGCAGGTGGCCGATGTCCTGCGAGCCGTTGTCGTCGCTGTGGCCCAGCAGCATCGACTTGTCGTGGTTGTGCAGCCGGTTCCACGAGACCGTGATGAAGTCCGACCCGCGCTTGATGTCGATCAGGCCGTCGTAGCCGCTGGCCAGGTCGTTGTGGTCGATCCAGACGTTGGTCGTGTTGGTCTGCACGTTGATCGAGTCGTCACTGGCGTTGCGGAACACCAGGTTGCGGATGATCACGTTCTTGACGCCGGACAGGTTGAGCCCGCCGCCGGTGATGCCCGAGCCCGACCCGACGCCGATCACGGTCTTGTTCGACGCGACGTTGTACATGCCGGAGATCGAGATCAACCCATTGACCCGTACGGTCTGGGACGTGCTCGCGCTGAGTGCGGACTTGAGGGCGGACGCGCTCGTGACGGTGACGACGGTGCTCGCCGAGCCGCCCGGGGTGCCGCCGTTGAGGCTGGCGTAGCCGACCGGGCTGCTCTCGGCGGCGGAGGCCTCGAGCTGGCCGACGGCGAGGACCCCGCCGACCATGAGGACGCCGGCCGAGACGGCGGAGACGATCGTCCTGCGTCGTTTTGTTACGGGCATTGTTTCCTCCGTACGTGGGGGTGCGGCGCCACGCGTCGGTGGAGGCGCGTGGCGCCCTGTTTGCCCGGGTAAGCGCTTACCTGGGCGCCACTCAGGGTGGCATCTATGAACGTCGATGTCACTAGGTGGCCGGAATTGTGGCACCTGTGAAAACCGCCGGGGGATTTTTGCAGTGCGCCTGTCACGATGTGGCCGCGGCCGGACATAGGAAGCTACGTGGGCATCGAGAACGAGGATCACTTCCGCCGGGTCTACCAGGACTCGTTCGAGCCGCTGCTGGCGTACGCGCTGCGCCGGGTCGACCAGCCGGCGGACGCGGCGGACGTGGTCGCCGAGACGTTTCTGATCGCGTGGCGGCGCGGCCGGCAGCTTCCGGACTCCGACGAGGCGACGCTCTGGCTCTACGGCGTCGCCCGCCGGGTGCTGGCCAACCACCACCGTGGCGGGGTCCGGCGGCAACTGCTCGGCGAGCGGCTGCGGCAGCGGCTGCGCGAGACGGTTGCCGCCGACCCCGGCCAGGAGGTGCCGGAACGGCTCTCGGTCCGCGGCATCCTCAAGCGGATGACCGAGCCCGACCGCGAGGTGCTCATGCTGACGTTCTGGGAGGGACTCGAACCGCGCGAGGCCGCGGTCGTCCTCGGGATCAGCCCGGCAGTCGCGCGCACCCGGCTCTCCCGGGCCCGCGCCCGGTTCCGCGAGCTGGTGGATCCGTCCGACACGGTGGTGGCCGCGCGCGGCCAGGAGGAGCAGCGATGACCGGCAACGCCTACGACCAGATGCTGCGCGAGGCGGATCCGTACCGGCCGGGCCCGATCATCGCGGCCGACCAGGAGCTGCTCAACCAGATCATGGCCGAGCCGCGGCGCAAGCCCTACTCCCGGCTGGCCGTGGTGGGCGTGGCGGCCGCGGTGCTGATCGCCGCGGTCGGTGTGGTGGTCGCGCTCAACCGGACGTCGGCGGCGCCGCCCGTGCCCGCGGCGCCCTCACCGTCCCCCACGCTCGCGCCCGAGCCGACCATGCCCGCACCACCGGCGGCGGGGTCGCTGCTCGAGCCGGCGAAGGTGAGCAAGGCCGCCAAGCAGGGTTCGCGCCTGGTGATCGGCGAGCCCGGCTGGAAGATCATCCACCTCGAGCCGTTCGCCGACGACGGCGGCGAGATGGCGTGGGAGAAGGGGGACCGCATGATCAATTCCTCGTGGTATCCCGCGTCCGAGTATTCGTACCGGCGCCTCGACAAGCAGAAGAGCTCGGAGAAGGTGAAGCTCGGCGACTACACCGCGTGGATGGTCCCCCAGAGCGGCCAGTTCCGGCTGATGACCGAGCCCCGCCCGGGCGGCAAGATCATTGTCTCGTTCGACCTCCCGCCGGGCTACACCAAGGCCTCGGTCCGCACGTTCCTCGCCAAGGTGAAGACGGTCGGCGTCGAGGCCTGGGTCGCCTCGGCGACGGGGACCGTCTCGCGGCGCGGCGAGATGGGGGACCGGGCGTACCGCTTCTTCGCCGACGCGGGCCTGGGCCGGCCGCAGAGCTGGGAGCACGAGCAGCTGGAGGACCTGCCGGTCGAGGGGAGCACGTTCGAGTTCGACAGCGCCCTGTCCAAGCAGGTCGCGTGCGGCTTCATCGCCGACTGGCAGCAGGCCGAGGCGAACGGCAACGCCGCCCTGCTCGAGGCCACCCGCAAGACGCTGCTGACCAGCAAGGACTGGACGGTGCTGCAAGACCTGGAACGACAGGGCTCGACGCTGCGCACGACGATCGTCGAGATGACCACCCGCCTGGCCACCGACCGGGCCACCCCGGCCGACATCAAGGGCTACCGCCAGGAGTTCTGCTGACTAACCCGGCACCACCACGTGGGCCTCGGTGACGTCAGGGGACTCCCACTTGCCGATCAGGCGGTCGATCACGGCCGGGGGCACGACGGCGTCGCGGCCCGCGTTCTGGTGGCGCAGGGTGGCCGGCGGGACCTCGAGCGCGACGATCTCGACCCGGGCGTGATAGGCCGCGCCGAGGCCGATGCACAGGTCGCGGTGCTGGCGCGAGATGTTGGTGGCGTTCCAGACGAAGTCGCGGCGGGCCCGCAGGTGTTCCCGGGCCTCCTCGTGGGCGGCCGCGGCGACGGCGCGCTGCCCGTCGGTCGGCTTGACGCCCAAGCGGGTGCGGATCGCGTCCAGGCTGATCACCGGCCGGTCACCCGCGTGGGCGGCCGCCCACGTGTCCTTGCCGGCGCCGGGCAGGCCGGACAGGACGGTCATGGTGAGCCGGGTGTCGTCGAACGCGGCGTACCGCGGGTCGCGTCCCGGCGTACGGAAATATTGGAACCGGGCATGGTCGGAGGCGAACGGCCAGGGCCGGTCGAGCACGCCGAGCTCGTCGCAGAAGGCGCGGAACAGCTCGACGTTCTCCAAGACCTCGTCGCGGTCGCCGCAGACCCGGCCGGTGATGTCGGCGTCGGCCAGCAACGCCAGGTCGCGATTGCTCGCCAGCAGGCTGACGCGCAGCACGATCTGCTCGAGGTCGGGGCGTTCGAGGGCCCAGAAGGGCACCTGGTGATGCCGGACCAGCGCGGCCACGTGCTCCCGCCACGGGCGCGGGGCGTCGAGCTCCCACAAGATCCGTCGTACGGCCAAATCGCCTCGACGCGAGTGGCCGTGCGCGGTGATGCGGCCGTCGGAATCCGTACGGGTGCAGTCGGGTTTGGCCACGTCGTGCAGCAGGACCGTGGCGAACAGGCGCACCCGCTCGGGCTCGGGCAGCGCGCGCCAGGCGGGCATCGCGGCCAGCGCCTCGGCGGCCATCCGGGTGTGCGTGGCGACGTCGCCCTCGGCGTGATGCACCGCGTCCTGCGGCACGCCGCGCAGCCGCCGGATCCAGTCGAACTCGGCCTCGACCCGCGCCCACGGCACCGTCCACGCCGGAGCGACCGGGCACAACTCGGCGAAAACTGTCCAGTCAGAAGGCATACATCACCGCCGGGTCGGCGAGGCCGTTGGGCACGATCGGCCGGTCCGCCCAGTGCGAGCCCGAGTCGAGGATGGCCTGCGTGAACCCGGCCCGCACCCACTTGTAACGGGCAACCACGCGGCCGTCCGCCTCGTCCTTGATGTAGAGGCCTTCCATGTCGTCACCGGAGTCCGTTTCGGCCACCGTACGGTCGGGGTCGGTGCCCGCCCGGGTCGCGGCCGCGCGCAGCGACTCCCGCCAGGTCTCGGTGCGCACGGTTGACGGGGCGACCAGGGTGGTCAGCTCGCCGAGGGTCGCAAATTTCCCCGTACGCAACACCGGAACGCTGACGACGGGTGTGCCCTCGAGCAGCGCGTGCCGGACCGGGGTGTCCAGGAATGCGCCGGTCTCGCGGTCGAGGATGTCAAACTCGCAGAAATAGTGGGGCAGCGCGTCGTAGAAGACGGTGTGCTTCGCGTAAAGCCATTCGCCGTAGAGCACGAACCGCGCGCCCAGGATCGGCCGCAGAATCGGCGCGACCAGGTTGGCCCACGACTTGAGCGGCGCGAACTGGCGCTCACGGGGGCCGCCGCTCAGATAGTGCCCCCGGGACTGCAGGCGCAGCTCGCCGCCGGCGGTGAAACTGATCGCCGAGTTGGCCCCGTCCAGCTTCTCCTCGACGACCAGGTGCCGCCCGGCCAGCTCGGCGAACGGCGTCTGCGACAGGTCCTCGTCGCCCGCCTGCAAACGCGACCCGGCCAGATGCGGCGTCCGGGGGTACTTGCTGATCATTCGCCTTTTGTACCGGGCACGGACCCCGCGGGCCACCGAATATGGAGCGCCTCAGCCGCCGGCCGGTCCGACCCGGCCCGTTGTCGCCCTCACTCCCGCAGCGGCAGCACGACCCCGTCGGCGCCGCGAACGACCGCCCGGGTGCCGAGCGGCGCGCGCAGCGAGACGGCGACCCAC
Source organism: Paractinoplanes lichenicola (assembly GCF_016785085.1). GTDB lineage: Bacteria > Actinomycetota > Actinomycetes > Mycobacteriales > Micromonosporaceae > Actinoplanes > Actinoplanes lichenicola. The sequence continues at coordinate 358,677 of NZ_JAENHO010000012.1, read as the reverse complement.
GCGGTCTCGTCGGCGGTTCCCAAGCCCGCGCACAACATGCCTTCCCGTTCGCGGCTCACCACGGTGCCGATCGTGACAGCGGCCGGCGTCTCCACGGCCTCGACCGTGAACTGGCCGTCGCAGTAGCCCTCCTTGGTCCACCGGACGCCCACCATCAGCACGAGCGGATCGCCGCCACTGCCCAACAGGCTGACGGTTTGCGGCTCGAGGCGTGTCTCGGTGGTCAGCAACCGCGGCCCGACAACGACGACGCCCGCAACCCCGGCCGGCACGACCCCGGCGATCGCCAGCCACGGAATCCACCTGCGCACGCGCCCAGTGTAGGCGGCGGCGACCGCCTGGATGTGATCTCCAGTGCGGGAACGGCCGTCCCGGCGGGCCGAACTGCTAAGTTTCGCTGGCGCGGACGGGCCGGGGCTGTTGATCACGATTCAGGGAATGCGTATGTGGGGAGCGGCACCCAAAACGTACAAGATTCTGGTCGCGATTCTGGTGATCGCCACGTACGAGCTTTTCATTCAGGCTTTGCCACGGCAGCAAGCGGTGACGATCGACAATGTGCTGGTGGTAGTGGCGGCGGCTGCGGGCGCCGTGGCTTGTGGATGGTTCGCCTGGAGGAATCACGGGTGGGAGCGATGGTGGCGGGCGCTCGGCGCGGCCGGTCTCACCACCTTGGCCGCCGGACAGAGTGCCTGGTTGGGCTACGAGCTCGGCGACCCGGAGCACGCCAACGCGGCCTACTGGGACGACCTGTGTTACGCCGCCGGGCTGCCGATGGCTGTGGCCGCACTGGTGATCGTGGCCCGGCACGCGAGCCTGCCGCCGGTGCCGGGCGTCAGCGCGCGGGCCCGGATGCTCGCGGAGGCGCGGCTGGTCCTCGACGGCCTCTTGATCGTGGGATCGCTCCTGCTGCTGAGCTGGATGACGCTGTATCGGACGGTGGCCGGTCAGGAACCGGCCGGCCAAGGGGAGTTCCTGACGGCCTTCTGGTCGTCGTTCGCGGACGTTTTAATGATCGCATTGGTCCTGCTGACCTATACGACGCGCGTCATTCCGCGGCGCAACCTCCGTCAGTTCTTCCTCATCGGCGCCGGTCTGACTCTGATCGCGGTGTCCGATCTCGCCTTCAGCTCCTATCTGGCCGGAGCCATCGCCTATCCGCTGGCCGCGGATCTGGGCTATCTCGCGGCGCCGCTCCTGATCGCCTTGGCCGCTTCCCGGCAGTTCCAGCCCGCGCGCTCGTCCCGGCACCAGGCGCCGCGGGCAACGCAGTGGCCGGCGTTGATCGCGCCCTATCTGCCGCTGGTGATAGCGATGGTGCTGTTCTACGAGAAGGTGGTCTCCGGCGCGACCCTCCACGGCCTCGAGACGGCCAGCGCGGTTGCCATCTTTGTGCTGGTCGCCCTGCGCCAGGTCGTGGCGTTCCGGTCGGTCCGCCTGGGCCAGGCCGCCACGGCCGAAGACTCCGAGGTCACCTTCGGCCGGGCCGCCCAGCGCATTCTCGGTTCGAGCACGGCCGGTTCGTCCGCCCAGGAACCACACTTGCCGGAATACGTCCTCTACCTCCGCGACGAGCACCGCAAGCACATCGAGATGCTCCAGCGATCCGGCAACCGCACCGCCCTCTGGACGTTCGCCGGCGGGGTGCTGCTCGGGCTCCTGGGCAACGTGGTCGTCGCGGTCGTCCTGGGCTGATCCGGTTCGCTCGGAACCGGAGTTGTCAGGGGGACGTCCAAGCGCGCATGCACCTACGCCCGAGGGTCGTTGTGGGTTTTGCCGTCGTGGTTGTTGCCTCGGTGGTGGCCGTTGCGGTTGCTGTGTCGGCGGCGCGGCCGGAGCCGGCTTGTGCGTGCAGCGTCGAGCCCAACCTGCGGGGGCCGGCGCGTGATGCGGCCGCGCGATTCGAGGCCCTGGTGGGGCAGCGTGATGTGGCGACTGCCTGGAGCGTGCTGACCGACGGGGCCCGCGCCCGCTACGGGGACGTGGCAGGGTTTCGGCCGGTCTTCGATCGGCTCGGCAAGTCACTGGGCGGCACGGATGGTCAATGGCACGCGGTGGACGACCGGTGGCGTTCCGGTGCGGTTGTGCTGGTGCGTCTCGCCGGGGGCGCGCACCAGGTGTGGCCGATGCTGGCCCAGGTGCCGCTCGGTCGCCTCGGGCAGGAGCGGATCGATCCCGAGCCGCCGAAGCTGCGGCTGACCGCGGTCCGTGCGGGCGACGCCGTACGGGTCGAGGGGGCCGACAACGCCTCGTACGTGGTCATCGACAGCGTGGGACGGCAGTCGCACCCAAGCCGGCGATCGGGCCTGCTGACGTTCTCGAGACCGTTGCCGGACCGGGCCGTGGTCGTCGCGATCGAGGAGAGCGCCGCCGGTCTGCGGGTGGGCGTGGCCGGCGTCTAGGGGTCAGACCTTGTATTGGCGGGGTGGTCCCACTTTCCGCAGGAACTCCTGCAGTGCGGCCTCGCGTTCCGCTTGCTCGCGGCCGGTCGGGTCGGCGACCCGGAAGCCGTGCAGGGCGACCTCGAACGGGTTGATGTCGTCAGGCGACGGGCGGCCCTCGTTGACGAAGCCGAAGAACGCGCGCAGGGCCGCCTGACCCAGCACCAAGGGGTGGAACGGCAGCGGGTACGGGGCTTTGACCGGACGCTCGCCCGCCCAGAACGGCAGCTCGAACTCGTACGGGGTGCCGATGTTGTCGCCGCCACCGCCGTCGGGGGAGAGGCTCAACGAGCGTACGAGGTCGCCGTTCTCCCACACGGCGAAGCCCAGCCAGTCGGAGACCGAGTGCATCCCGTGCATGATGACCCGGCGGCCGGCCGCGGCCTCGAGCACCCGGGCCGGCAGCCGTGACGGGGGATCGAAGACGAGCCGGCGGTCGCAGAACAGCTCGGCGCCCTCCAGCACGGCCACGTAGCTGGTGTCGTACGGCGGATAGGTGTTCTCCCCGAGGTCGTCGTCCTCGATCGGGGTCACCTCGTAGCCGGGGTGCAGCACGCGCACGAGTTCCGCCGGGTTCGTCCGGACGGGGCGCAGCAGTCGTGGCCGCAGATCGCCGTCGGTGAAAGCCAGCAGCGCGGTCTTCGCACCCATCGGACACGCCCCCTTCGTAGGCCGCCAGACGATAACGAAGGAGTTTTCGCGTTGCGCGTCACGGGTACGGGTCGGCGGATTGCGCGTTGTGAGCGACGGGAGAAGCTGTGGCCGAGCCGGGTCCGTACAGCCGGAAGAAGATGCGTGCCCTCGGGGGACTGACCGGGCTTTTCGCGGTTCTCTTCCTCGTGTGGGGTGGGATCTCGGCCGCCGGGGGTGATCGCGGGGGGCGGAACATGCTGATCCTGGGCATTGTGTTCGTCGTGCTGCTGGCCGTCGGGATTCCGTTGGGGATCAAGCGCGGACGGTTGTGAGGGTGACCCCGGCCGGCCGTGCGGTGGCCGGCCGGGGCGGAGACTATTCGACGAGTTCGCCGTCGGTTTCGACCTCGGCGCCCTCGCGCAGGTGGCGGTTGTGGCGCGGCTCCTGCTTGGTCTTCGAGTCGTTCAGCTTGCGGCGCAGGTCGTCGCGGACGTCGTTGAGCGCCGCCCGCAGGTCCTCCTCGGTCGATGTGGTGACGATTTTCTGCCGGCCGGCGATCCAGCACTCCAGCGTGACCTTCTGCCCGCGCGCCTCGCGGTCCTTGACCGACACCTCGAGCTCGGTCGAGTCGGCGTGGAAGGCGGCCAGCCGCGCGTCGAGCGTGCCGAACTGCTCGGCGATCCAGTTCAAATCGCCCTGCGAGAAGCCGGCCCCGGCGCGAAGGCACTCGCTGACGGTGGCGGGATCAGTCACAGCACTCATCACATCTCCTCGAATCGGATGAAACGGTCCGCGATCTTCTTCCCCGGTCCGGTGACGGCTAAAACTAAAACCACTCACCGCACCCGGAGGCCGTTGAAGATCAGATCCAGTACGTGATGGGCCCGTTCGGCGGCCTCCGGGCGCGAGAGGAACCCGAGCAGCAGGAGCACGTCCTGGGCGCCCACGTCGGCGCGGAGGGTGCCCTCGTCGCGGCCCGCTGCGAGCAGGCGGTCGATCGCCCCGGCGATCGGGTCGTGGTGCCCGGCCGCGAGTTCCCCGCCTTCGAGCGCGGCCAGCACCCCGCGCTTGACCCGGGCGTAGTCGGCCACGTTGTCGAGCCAGAGCCGGAACGCCGCGGCCGCGTCGTGCTGCGCGAGCAGATCCGGCGCGGAGGCGACCAGCACGTCGACGTCGGCCTTGTAGACCTCGGCCAGCAGCGCCTCCCGGGTCGGGAAGTTGCGATAGAGCGTGCCCTGCCCGACGCCCGCTGCCTTGGCGACCGCGTTCATCGGCAGCTCGGATGTCGAGGTCAGCAGCTCTCGCGCGACCTGCACGATCCGGGCCCGGTTGCTGACGGCGTCCGCGCGGGTGCGGCGCTCGGCCATGTGACGGATCCCCCTCGAGAAAAGTGGACACGTGTCCGGATCGGCGGCATGCTTAACCGGACACGTGTCAACTTATCTCAGGAGGAGACCCGATGCGAACCGTCATCATCACCGGCGCCAGCAGCGGCATCGGCCACGCGACGGCCGAACTGCTCGCCTCGCGCGGGGACGCAGTGGTGCTGGCCGCCCGGCGCCGCGAGCACATCGACGCCCTGGCCGGCGAGATCACCGCGGCCGGTGGGCGAGCCGTCGCGGTGGCCACCGATGTGACAGATCCCGACGACGTACGCGACCTGGTCCGCACCGCGGTCGACACTTTCGGCGGCGTGGACGTCTTCGTCAACAACGCCGGTGTCGCCCGGCTCGGCCGCCTCGACCAGGCCGGCCTGGACGACTGGGCCACGATGATCGACGTCAACGTCCGCGGGCTGCTGCACGGCCTGGCCGCGGTCCTGCCGGTCTTCCGCGAGCAGGGCCACGGCCACGTCGTCACGACGGTCTCGACCGCGGGCCTCAAAATCACGCCGACCATGGCCGTCTACGCGGCGACCAAGAACGCGGCCCGCACGATCATGGAGGGGCTGCGCGCGGAGTCGACCGACGGTGTCGTGCGGACGACCGAGATCTCGCCCGGCTTCGTGCGCACCGAGCTGGCCGACGGCATGGAGCCCGGCGCGCGGGAGCAGATCCAGGCGGGCATGCGCGATTTCGGGCTCGACCCGGAGGCGGTGGCGCGCGCGATCGGCTTCGCCATCGAGCAGCCGCACGACGTCGAGATCGGCTCGCTCACCATCCGCCCGACCGTGCAGGACTGATGGCCCGTACGGGCATGGCCGTTGACGTTGGGCATTGACGGACATAGATATAAACGCATGACGTCTCGGCGGGACCTTCTCAAGATGGCGGGCGCGACCGTGGCTCTGCGGGCCGTCCCGGGCCCGGCCGGGCTCGACGCCGACGAGACGCTCACGAGCTATCGCAGCCACACCAGCGACCAGCGCAGCGTCACGGTGACCAGCGCCTCCGGGCAGCAGCTCAGGCTCACCGCGTACGGGAACGGGATTGTCAGGGTTCGTGCGATCCGCAGTGGTGAGCAGTTCTTTGCCGACGGGCGCTACGAGATGGTCGACCCCGCCAGTCACGCCGGGCTGGGCGGGTCGCTGTCGGTGAATGACACCGGTGACCAGCTGGCGATCGCCACGACCGCCGTACGGGTGATCCTGCGCAAGGATCCGCTGCGGCTGGAGTTCTTCGGCGGCGACGGGGCCCGGCTCGCCGGCGAGGACGCCACGCACAGCCTGAGCTGGAGCGGGAGCATCGTCCGGCAGACTTTCACGGCCGCCGCGGCGGGAGAACGCTTCGTCAAGGCCGGGCACGGGCTCTACGGCCGGGCCCCGAAGGTCGACCGCACCGGCGACATCGTGTCGCACAACTACGGGCTGCAGTCCAACCACGTCGACCAGGCGCCGGCAATCGTGCCGCTCTACCTGTCGTCGCGGGGCTACGCGATCTTCTTCAACACGACGTTCGACACCACATTCAACTTCGGCAACGCCGGTACGTACGAGTTCTTCGCCGACGGCCACGGCGCACCCGGCGCGACGCCGCAGCTCGACTACTTCGTGATCGGCGGGCCCACGTTCGCCCAGCTGCTCGACCGCTACACCCAGCTGACCGGCCGCCCCCGCTTCCCGCGGCTCGGCGTCTTCGGGCTGCAACTCTCCGACAAGAACCATCCCAGCACGAGCGACCAGAATTGGTGGACGACCCGGATCACGGCGCTGCGCGACGCCGGGTTCCCGTTCGACGTGGCGGTCAACGACAACCGCTGGCGGGCCGGCACCGGTGCCTGGGGCGGCTCGTGGTTCGAGTTCAGCCCGCAGCGCTGGCCCGACCCGGCCGCCTTCAAGCGCTGGGCCGACGAGCAGGGCGTGCTCACGACGCTCGACTACAACCGCAACAACTCCAACGAAATGGCCGGCTGGTCACCCTCGTACGCCTTCAACCCGGCCGACGTCACCGGGGTCAGCGACAGCGACGCCGTGCCGGACTGGAGCAACCCCGCCACGCGAGCCTGGCTGTGGAACGTGTTCTGGACCAAGGCCCTCAACCCGGCGCTGGGCTTCCCGGGCGACGCGCTGTGGATCGACGAGCCGGACGAGATGGGCCCGATCCCGTACGGCGCCCTCGCGGCCAACGGGCAGCGCTGGTCGGAGCTGCGCAACGCGTTCTTCCTGTACTGCCAGAAGGCGGCCGGGCAGGAGGGCTGGGACCGCGGCCGCACCGAACGACCGTGGATCTTCACGCGCGGCGCCACGGCCGGGCAGCAACGCTACGGACATCTGTGGACCGGGGACATCGAATCGACGTACGGGGAAATGAGGGAACAGATCCGGGGCATGCAGAACGCGGGGATCGGCGGCTTCCCGTTCGCCAACATCGACGGCGGCGGCTTCTTCGGCGCGGTGCTCTCCAGCGGCATGTATCGCAACTGGGTGGCCGCCTGGTCGAGCGTGTCACCGGTGTGGCGGCCGCACTCCAACGGCAACACCGACGTGCAGGGGCCGGCCGGGTCGCGCTGGCCGATCGACCAGGGCGGCACCGAGCAGGCCGACTTCCTCAAATACAGCAAAGTCCGATACACCCTGATGCCGTACGTCTACACGGTCGCGCGCCAGGCGTCGGCGACCGGGATGCCGATGGCCCGCGCCATGGTGATCGACTATCAGGACCGCGCGATGGCGTACAGCCACGACCTGCAATACATGTGGGGCCCGTCGATCATCGTGATGCCGGTGACGACTGACACGGGCGGCGCCACCCAGAACGTCTGGCTGCCCGCCGGCGACACCTGGTACAACTTCTGGTCCGACGCGAAAAATGTCGGCTCGGACACGGTCGAGAAGAGCTACGTCACCAGCACCGGCGAGATCATCATGTACGTCCGCGCCGGCAGCATCCTGCCCAAATACAAATACGCGCAGAGCACCAAGTTCCTCGACAAGACGCACCTCGAAATGGACGTCTACACCGGTCGGGACGGCCAGTTCAGCCTGTACGAGGACGACGGCGTCACCGAGGACTACCGTACGGGCGCGGCCAGCACGACGGCGCTTACGTTCACCGACGCCGCCCTGCGCGTCACCATTGCCCACCCGGCCGGCACTTACCGCGGCGCGCCCAGTCAAAGGCGTTTCCTCGTACGCTTCCACGGCCTCCCCGCCGCGGTCGGCATGCGCGTCTCCGGGGTCGCCGCCCTGCCCGCCTTCACCAGCGAGTCGGCCGCCCTCCTGCACGGCAGCGGCCAGGTCTGGAACGCCACCCGCAAAATCCTCACGGTCGTAACCCCGGTAACCCCGCTCGTCACCGGCGGCGGCCTCGCGGTGACGGTAGAGCCCAGCGGCGCCGCTTTTCCCGCCGTGTCACCGACAACGGTCCACGAGGCCGAAGACGCCGCCCGCAGCGGCCCGACCCTCGGCTCCCAGCACGCGGGCTACACCGGCAGCGGCTACGTCGACTACGCCAACCCGTCGGGCGACTACGTCGAGTGGACAGTTCCCGTCACCACCACCGGCTCGTACGTGCTGGGCTTCCGCTACACCAACGGCGGCACGGCCAACCGCCCGCTGAAGATCACGGTCAACGGCACCGCGGTGACCACGGTCGCCTTCCTGCCCACCGGCGACTGGAAGACGTGGCGCACCGCCTCGGCCACCGTCTCCCTGCCCGCCGGCACCGCCGTCCGCATCCGCGCCACAGCCACCGGCGCGAGCGGCGGCAACCTGGACAGCCTGTCGATAACCCCGGCCCCCTGACGACGTCATCGCACCGATCTGCGGTCCTCTCGGCCGCGGCTACGCTGCCTTCCGGTCGTCGTCCGGGATCACCCGCACTTTGCCCCGACCGACGGCACGCTCGAAGTTCAGGCGGGTCAGCACCTCGTGCGACGACATGTGGGTGGCCGCCGCGAGGGTCGACGCGAGATGATGGATGAGGTCGTCCCCGAGCAGCCCCAGCCACACGCGCCACGGATCGTCCGTCCGCTGCGCGGGCGTGTGCACCGGGGGAATGCCGGACGCCATCCTTCGAGCAGTGTCGGGCAGATCGCGTTTGACATCCACATCAGGGAACCACGGCTCGAACACCTGGATCTCGGCGCGGAACCCGAACCCCTCCGGGTGGTGACCGACGTAGCCGAGGCGAAGGCGGAAGACCACCTGCAAGCCCGCCGGCAGGTCGAGGTCGGGAACGGAGAACTTGAGGTAGAACCCGTCGCCGGAACGCAGTCCGGAGAACACCGTCACCAGCTGCTTGGCCAGATACAAACCCCGAACCACCTGGGGGCCGGACTCCTGAAAATGTTCTGCCGTCTCCTCCCCGATCTTCCACAGGGCACTCTCCAGGCCGGTGGCTCCCACGTCCACCAGGTGGCCGGCCAGCCAGTCGAGGGGCACGATCGTCGACGGCTGGTCCTCGCGCCGGTGCTCCTCCCGGAGCGTGACGAGATCACGGACCTCCGCCGGCACGTCGGTGAGCACAGCCTCCCGCTCTGCCGGCGGGAGGGTCGCCTCCCGGTCTGCCGGCTGCGGCGGAGCCTCCGGACTGCCGGCATCCGGCAGCTCGCCCCCCGATTCGATCGCGGTCTCCGCCGGAAGGTCTTTCCCTTCCGGTACGACTTCTACCGGCGCCGTCGTCGGCGGGTCGCCGCTTTCGGAGCTTTCTGCGTCGACGACAGGCCGATCCGCGACGCCCGAGTCCCCGTGGTCCCGCTCGAGTTGTTCGACGACCCCTTGAGGAGAGTCGGCATCGTGTGCCTCGTTGCTCAGCAGTGTGTCGGTGGAAGGGTCCGACGAAACAATCGCATGATCGGGAGGGTCGTCCGTCCTCGGTTCGTGCCGGTCCGCAAGCTTGCCAAGAATATTTCTTGTGGGCGTCTCGACAGCGGCAGCCGCCGTGGGCTCGAACCCTGAGTCGAGGAGTTCGTAGGTGCCGAATAATGATCCCCGGCTGACGGTCGCAGGAGGGATGATCCGGCCATCGAGATCGTCCGCTGCCCGCGAATCGAACGGGGTAAGCGGGACCGTCTCGTCGGCGTCGTCAGTCCACGGCCTGCCGTCGACGTGGGCACGTAGGCTCGGGTAGCCGAAGTCCGGTGGGCGCCGCCTCGGCGGTTCCGGCGCCACGGGGGTTTCTTTGTGCGGCTGCTCGCGTTGCGACAGGTTCTCGGAGGATCCGAGTTCCCGGAAGGACATTCTCATGGTTGCCTCCGGCACCGGCGTCGGGAAGTCAAGCGTGCCAAACCGCCATCATGAACGACAGCCTGAGTTTTCAAGGCGTCGCGCCGGTCGTTGATGATCCAGCGCGGCGCAGAAGGCAAGACCGCAGCGAAGGCGCATGACGGTCAACGGCCGGTCGGCACCACCTGAGGGAAGACCTGGCGGGCGGCCGCCACGATCCAGCCGGGGTCGCCGCCGGTGAGACGACCCGCGGTCAGCAGGATCGAGCAGGTCTGGTCCATGCCGGGGTTCGCCGCCGCCCGGTAGAGCAGCCGGATCGCCTCCAGCCGGACGGCCTCGGGAGCGTCCGACGACGGGAGGCCCAGACCTGGTTGCAGGTCCTCGCCGCGACGGGCCGCCGCCAGCGCCTTGCCGACCTCCGGGCGGTCGCGGATGCCGGCCATGATGATCGCCTGCTCGGCGGCCCAGCAGGCAATCGTGCGGAGGGTCTCCGGTGCCGCCGTCGTCAGGTGCACGGCGAAAGCGGGGTCGATCGCGCCGACCTCCTGGCCGTCCCAGCCCAGGCTGCGGATCAGGTGGTGGTGGGGCCAGCCGACCGGCAGGTGCTCCGGCTCGTCGTCGGCCGCCTCGCGGTTCCGGCGCAGCTCCTCGATCCGGGCGGACAACTCGGCGGCGGTCCACGACGCGGTGCGGCCTTCGCGGTGCCATGCCACCGCGTACGGCGCGGTCTGCCGCACGATGCGGTCGGTCGCGGCGGCCGGCCAGAACTGGAGCAGACATTGTTCGGGGCCCGCGGTTTCGCTCACGCCGGAGTAGCGAACCTGATAGCTGCCAGGTGGGAGGGAGACCGGGCCGTCGAACTCCTCGAACGCGCTCAGGGTGAGGTCGTCCACCCAGCTGGCGAAGGTTACCTCGACAACCTCGGCCCCGGCGTCGCCGGGTTCCGGTTCACCGTCGTGCAGCTCGATGCGCACCTCGACCCGCCCGGTGTGGGTGGCGGTGCGAATCCGCAGCATCTCCGGCACCGCAGCGCCGACCAGGCCGTTCGCCTGCCCCCGGAAGGCGTCCACGAGGGTCTCGTCGTCGTCCTCGGTCTGTGCGCTGCACAGGCTGAGAAACCCGTAGTGCACGTTGATCCCGACATCCAGCAACACCTCGACCAGCATGATCGTAGGATCTCAAGATCCCGCGGCCGGGCCACCGAAGTCGGCAGAATCGGCAGCCCATCTGGCCGCCATCGCCGCTGACCGCCGCCGGCCGATCAGGCGCCGTCAGCGGCCGGCCGAGCCGGGCGCGGTAAGCCGCCGGTCGGTCGAGGTGTCGTCAGCCGCCGGCGAGGAGGGTCTGGCGCTGGGCCTCGGTGCCGGACGGGCCCGGTCGTTCCTGCGGGGTGGCGGTGTCGACCGACTCGACAATGGATTCGGGGCGGATGCGTGGGGGCAGCTTGCCGAAGCGGGCCTGGCGGGCGGTGCCGGCCTCGTCGGACTCCGTGCTGTGCTGGTCCATGACGGTCATCGTTGCATGTCGGGGCCCGTCAGTCGGCGAGCATCTCGGCGAATTCGGCCGGGTCGATGATGGGGATGCCGAGCTTGGCCGCCTTCGTGGCCTTGGCCGTGGTGGTCTCGGAGGTGATCAGGGCCGTGGTGGTGGCCGAGACGCTGCCGCTGGCTCGGCCGCCCAGCTCTTCGATGCGCTCGCTGACGGTGGTGCGGGTGTAGCCGGGGACGCTGCCGCTGACCACATACGTGCGGCCCTCGAACGGCTTCTCGCCCTCGGTCTCGGGGACGCTCATCGTGACCCCGGCGGCGGCAAGGCGGTCGATCACGTCGGACATCGCGGCCAGGCCGTCGACCACGTGTTGTGCCTTGATCAGGCCCATCTTGTCGATCTCGGCGATCTCCTCGACCGTGGCGGCGCGCAACGCCTCCATCGTCTTGAAGCGGGCGGCCAGCCAGCGGCCCACGCTGCGGCCGGTCATCCGGATGCCGAGGCCGGTGATGACGCGGTTGAACGGCTGGCTCTTGCTGCGTTCGAGCGAGGCGACGACCTTGGCCGCGTTGAGCTTGCCGAGCAGCACCACGCCGCCCGCCTTGGTGTTGCCGACCGGCAGCTCGGCCAGCTGCTCCTCGGTCAGCGAATAGAGGTCGGCCACGTCGGTGGCCAGGCCGGTGTTGACCAGCACCACGCAGAGCGCCTCGCCCGCACCCTCGACGTCGAGCGCCTCGCGGCTGCACCAATATTCCAGGGCGTTGACGGCGCTGCACGACGCGGTGTGGCAGCGCCAGAGCAGGCTGGATTTGTCCCACGGCTCGCCGCACTGCGGGCAGGTCTCGGGCGGCGTCCACGGGGTGAGGCCGTGCGGCTGCTCGCCGATCGGGGCGGTGACCCGGGGGATGACGTCGCCGGCCCGCCACACGGCGACGGTCTGGCCGATCGCCAGGCCCTGATCCTCGACGAACTTGGGGTTGTGCAGCGTCGCGTAGGTGATCGTCGTGCCGTCGACGAAGACCGGGTCGAGCACGGCCCGCAGCGAGATGCGCCCGGTGCGCCCGACGCGGACCTCGATGTCGCGCAGCACCGTCGAGCCGGTGTCGGCCGGATATTTGAACGCGGCCGCCCAGTGCGGGGTGCGGCTGCCCGAGCCGAGCCGGCGCCGGGTCGACTCGAGGTCGGCCGTGAGGACCGCGCCGTCGATCGGGAAGTCGAGATCGCGGCGCAGCTCGCCGACCCGCGCGACGGCGGCCAGCGCGGCCTCGGCGTCGTCGCAGACCTGGACCTCGCCGGTGGCCAGCCGCCCGGCCGTGGGGAAGCCGAGCTCGACCGCCCGGGCCATGCGCTCGCGGTGCGAGTCGAAGCTGCCGGAGATGTCGTAGGCCGCGAACGTCATGGGCGCCTCGTACGCCCGGTCGACCGTGCGGATCGAACCTGCGACGGCGCCGCGCGAGTTGATGAACGGCTTGCCGCCGGCGGCGACCCGGTTGGCCCCGGCCGCCTCGAAGTCGGCAACGGTCATGTAGACCTCGCCGCGGACCTCACCCGTCCACGCGGTGGCGAGCCGGGCGGGCAGGCCGGCGACCCCGCGCAGCACCTGGGCGGTGACGTTCTCACCTGTGCTGCCGTCGCCGCGCAGCGCGGCCAGGGCGAGCCGGCCCGACTCGTATTCCACCCGGATGGCGAGCCCGTCCAGCTTTACCTCGACGAGGCAGGGCTCACCGCCGAGGCTCGCCACGAAAGCCCGTACGCCGTCGTCGCCGTTGATCTTTTCGAGCGACATCATCGGCACCGGATGCCGCACGTCGCCGCCGCCCGAGACCCCGGCCGCGACCTGGGTGGTGATGCCGCGGTCGTCCCACTCGGGGTGGGCCTGCTTCGCCTCGGCGATGCTGTCGAGCAGGGCGTCGTAATCGGCGTCGGTCATCAGCACGTCGCCGGTGTCGTAATACGACTTGGCGGCGGCCTGGGCCTGCGTGACAGCGGCGGCGAAGCCGGCTTCGTCCAACGTCATGCCGACAACCTACGGCCTGGGTACGACAATTCCGTGGAGCCCGCAGCGGAAGACGGCTACGTTGGCCTGCGATGTACGACGACCCGAGAACGACACTGGGCGCCCTGCAACGCGGCCTCGGCCGGGGCACCTTCGAGGCGACCGGCGAACAGGTCCTGCAGTGCCTCGCCGTCGACTACCGATGGGACCGCGACGTCGACGACCGCGCCGTCTATCTCGCGCGCCTGGTCCGCAAGGCGCGGGTCCCGGTGCGCTCCGTGGTCGAGCTGTTCCGTGCGCGTCCCGATGACGACGACAACGCCCTGGACGTGCTCGTCGCGCTGGGCCGCGGCGGTGATCCCGAGGCGATCGAGGCGCTGCGGAAGTACGTGGCGGACGGGCCCCGCTGGGTCGGTGTGCTGGAGCAGATCGCTTACGACTGGCCCCGCGACCTCTGGGACGACCTGCGGACAGTGGCCGAGAGCAGGTTGTCCGGCGACGTCGTACGGATCGGAGCGCCGTGGACGCTCTGGGGCATGGCCGACGAAACGATCGCCCCCGCGCCCCGCCCGCGGCGGGAGAGGCCCGCTGACCCGGCGCTGCCCACCGCCCGTGACTGGGCCGCGACCCCGGGGCACCCGATGCGGTGGCGCGCCCAACGGGTGCTGGCCGAGCACGGCGACGAGACCGACGTGCCGGCGCTGATCGAGGCCTGGGACTGGCTCGACAGCCGTCCGGAAGACCTGTGCGGCTACGACGAGATCGCCACCGGCCTGGCCCGGCTGGGCGCCCGGGAAGTGCTGCCGCGCCTGCGCGAACTGTGGTTCAGCCCCCACTCGTACGAGCGTGCCTCTTACCTGCGAGCCGAGCGGATTCTCGACCCCGAGCGCGTCCGCCCCCGCCTGGTCGAGGGCCTGTGGGACTGCGAGGCCGACGTGCGCGAGCTCGCCGCCGAACACGCGCCCCTCGAACCGCGGGTGGTGGAGCGGCTGGCCGAGCTGAAGGACGACCCGATGGAGGATGAGCGAGTGCGGGACGCGGCCCGGCTCAGGGGAGTCTGAGGCGGACCTGGACGGGCAGGTGGTCGCTGGGGAACTGCTCGTTGCGGTGATAGGCGTTGGTCAGCGCGGCCGTGGCGGTGACCCCGGGCGTGACGAGCACCCAGTCGATCCGGCGGCCGTCGCGCACCAGCGGCTGATAGCCGTGGAAGGTGCCGTACGACGGTCCGTGCGCGGCCGCCGTCAGCCAGGTGTCCTGAAAGCCGGCCTGGGCGACCAGCTGGTCGTACACGAAGCTGCCGGGCTCGGCCGGGCTGTTGAAGTCGCCGGTCAGCACGATCGGCAGCGGCGGCTTCAGCGCTTGCAGCCGCTCGCGGATCAGCCGCGCGGATCGCTGCCGGGCATATTCGCTCGCGTTGTCGAGGTGGGTGTTGACGGCGTAGAAGAGCTTTCCCGTCGTACGGTCGAGGAACCGCACCCAGGTGACCATGCGGACCGACCAGCCGCCCCACGTCTCGGAGGCGGGCACCTGCGGGGTGTCGGAGAGCCAGAAGTTGCCCGACGTCTGCGGGGTCAGCCTGTCCCGGCGGTAGAAGATCGCCATGAACTCGCCGGCCTGGCCCCCGAGCCGGCCCGTGCCGATGTAGTCGTAGCCGCCGCCCAGGTCGGTGCGGATGTCGGCGAGCTGGCTGACCAGCCCCTCCTGCGTGCCGATGAGGTCGGGCCGCTCGGTCGTCAGCAGCGTGCGCATCACCGGCCGCCGCTCGGTCCACGAGTTGGGCGTGGCGAAGCCGCCGTAGCGCAGGTTGTATGTCATGACGTGCAGCTCGCCGGCCGCCGCGGGGCCGGCCGCCCGGTCCATCGCCGAGCCCTTGCCGTCGACCGGCGCGACGGCGATGGAGAGGGTGCTCACGACGACCAATGACACCGAGGCCAGCGATCGCCAGGCCGCGCCGCCAATCGCCATGGCGCCATGATAGTTCGGCCTGTCACCGGGTGAGGTGGGCCAACCCGACCAGGAGCAGCAGCCGGCGCAGGTGCCGGGACGGCCGGTCGAGCCGCAGCAGCCGGCCCTGGCCCTCGAGCCGGACGGCCGCCCGGGCCAGGGCGCGCAGGCCGCCGGCGTCGATGAAGGTCAGTTTGCTCAGGTCGATGGCGAGGTCGTGGCCGGTGTCGACCCTGGTCGCGATCGCCGCCTCGAAGGCTTCCCGGTTCGTCAGGTCGACCTCACCTCGCACATGGAGTGTCGTCATGTATGAAGAGCGCGCGAGACCGTCCTGCCGTTACACGCGGGGCCGGGCCAGGCCCAAGTCGTACGCGACGATCGTGGCCTGCACCCGGTCGCGGGCGCCGAGCTTGGGCAGCAGCGCGTTGACGTGGGCCTTGACCGTGCCCGCGCCGATGCCCAGGGCCGCGCCCACCTCCGCGTTCGACAGGCCCTTGGCCAGCTCGGTCAGGACCTCCCGTTCGCGCGGGGTCAGCCGGGCCAGCCGCGGGTCGTCCTGGTTGGCCGACGACACGACGCCGGTCGCGAACGCGTCGATCAGGCGTTTCGTCACCGCCGGGCTGAGCATGGCCTCGCCCGCGGCCACCGTGCGGATCGCCGCGACCAGCGTGGCCGGATCGGAGTCCTTGAGCAGGAAGCCGGACGCGCCCGCCTTCAGGGCCTGATAGACGTACGCGTCCTGGTGGAACGTGGTCAGGACGATCACCCGCGGGGCCGGGTCGGCCGCCGTGAGCTGCGCGGTGGCGGTCAGGCCGTCCATGCCGGGCATCCGCACGTCCATCAGCACCACGTCGAGCCGGGCCTCGGCCGCCATGGTCAGGGCGGTCGCGCCGTCGGCGGCCTCGGCCACCACCGTCAGGTCGGCCTGCGAGCCGACGATCGCGCACACGCCGGCGCGGACCATCGCCTGGTCGTCGACGACCATCACGCGGATGGTGATGATGACACCTCCTGAGCCGGGCGCAGGCCGTCGAGCAGCCCGCGCATCGCCGCCAGGGATTCCCGGGCCGCCTCGATCACGCCGTCGAGGTCATTCTGCTCGGCCGCCCGCGGGACCCGGGCCGCGGCGGTCAGCACCGTCGCGTGCAGGCCGGCCGCGACCCGGGCCCGTTCGTCGCGGGCCCGCAGCTGGGCCTCGGCCGACACGACCGCCACCGCGCTCTCCTCGCCGGCCAGCCGTCGTTCGCGCCGCCGCCGGGTGGCGTACCCGGCGATCCAGCTCGCGGCGTACGGCAGCGCCAGGCCGAACCAGCCGAACACCGCCGTGAACAGGAACAACGCCACCTTGTCGACGCCCATGTCGTCGGCGGTGACCAGCAGGCCGGCCAGCACGAGCGCGGCCGAGAACAGGGCGCCGACCAGCCCGATCCACGTCAACGCCGGTTTCTTCCCGTACGCGGCCACGGCGTAGACGGCCGCGAGGTCCGCCCCGGTGCTGAACAGGAAGATCCACGCCTCGGCGGGCGGCAGCACCGACGTCGCCACCAGCAGCGGGGCCAGCCAGCCGGTCAGCGCCACCGCGATCAGGGCCGTCCACGGCCGCTGCCGGCGCCACAGCAGCGGCGCCGCGTGCGCCACCACCGCGAGCAGGGTCAGAGTGGCGGCCGTGGGCGCGACCCCGTCCTCCTCGACCATCAGCGCCACCCCGGTCAGCGGCAGCACCAGGGCCAGCAGCAGCAAACCCGCGTCCAGGACGACCTGGGATCGCAACCAGACGCGCAGCCGCGCGGGCGCCGCCCCGGCCGGCAGGCTCGCCCGCACCTCCCAGCCGCCCGGCTCGCGGGGGCCGGCCATGACCGTCCCGCCGAACGCGGCCGCGCGATCCCGCATGCCGCTCAGCCCGCGCCCGCCGCCCAGCCCCTTCGCCGCGGCCGAGGCGACCCCGGGGCCGTCGTCGGCCACCACCAGCGTCGCGCCGGTCTCGTCGTACGTCTGGGAAAGCGCGACCGTCGCCCCCGGCGCATAACGCAGGGTGTTGGTGAGCGCCTCCCGCGCGATGCCGTGCAGCGCCTCGGCCTGCGCGGGCGGCGGCGAACCGGTCTCGGACAGCCGCACCACCTGGCCCAGCTGCCGGAAGTCGTCGGCCAGGTCGGCCAGCGTCGTCGTCTCGGGCGGGGCCGGCAGCACCGAGACGAGCTGGTGCAGGGCGACCAGCGTCTCGCGCCCGGTGCGGGCCGCGAAGGCCAGGGCCTCGGCCGCCAGCTCGGGTTTGCCGACGAACTGGGCCGCGGTCGCGTTGACGACGATCGACGTGAGGTGATGCGCGGTGACGTCGTGCAGCTCACGGGCCAGGCGGCGCTGTTCGGCGGCGGCCGCGTCGCGCCGGGCCGCCTCGGCCTCGGCCAGCCGGTGGGCCGCGGCGGAACGGTCCTCGTGCCAGCGCCGCCGCACCCGGCCGAGGGCGGTGACCACCGCGTACAGGGCCGGGGCGACGAGCAGGTCGAGCGGCTCGTCGCCGATCAGGAGCACGACCTGCACCGCCAGCATGCCCAGCACGACCAGCACGGTGGTGCGGCGCGAGCAGCGCAGCGCCACGTTGAACAGGGCGACCGACTCCATCAGCGAGATCAGCAGCAGGGCGTCGCCGGGGACGAAATACTCCTGCTGGGGCAGGGCCCAGGTGCCGAGCGCGAGCCCGCCGGTGACGATCGCCGCGCCCACCACCGGGCGGCTCCGGCGCAGGCAGAGACCGGCCGTCACCGCCGCGACGACGGCGATGCCGGTCACCGCCCGTACGGAGAAGTCGAGACCCGGCCAATAGGCGAGCTGAGCCACCGCGGCGAGCGCGGGCAGCAACCAAACCTTCCAGCGGGCCATGATGGTCGACAGCTTAGCTATGCCCTGGGGCAGGGATCGCGGTCCGTCCGCGGCCCGATTCGCGGGCGCCGGAAAATCGACAGACTTTCCGCATGTCAGCCACGCAGTATCACCGCCTCGCCCGGACCCCCGCCCACCGCTGGTGGCGGCCCGTCCTCGGCACCCTGTTCATCCTGGCCGCGGCCGCGTTCGTGATGGTGGCCGGCTACCTGGTCGTCACCCTGGCCGCCCTGCTCGCCGGGCGCCCCGAGAACCCGGAGGGCCTGCCCAGCTTCGGCGAGCACGCCGACCTGGCGATCGCGTTCCTGATGATCGCCGTGCTGCTGCCGCTGAGCCTGCTCGCGGCCCGCTGGATCCAGCGCCGCCCGGCCGGCACGCTGTCGTCGGTGACCGGCCGTCTGCGCTGGCGCTTCCTGCTGAAACTGCTGCCGGTCGCCCTGATCGCCATCGTGGTGCTGATCGCCGGTGGCGTCGGGCTGTCGATGCTGACCGGCGGGGCGGACGACGCCGGCCTCGACGACCAGCTCGCCGGGTGGGGGCCGTTCGCCCTCTCGATGCTCCTGCTGCTGGTCGTGGTGCCGCCGCAGGCCGCCGCCGAGGAGTACTTCACCCGCGGCTGGCTGCTGCAGGCGACCGGCGTGTGGTTCCGCGGCCCGTGGGTGCCGATCGCGTTCCAGGCGCTGGTGTTCGCGGCGGCGCACGGCTGGGGCACGCCGTGGGGCTTCGCCGACCTGTTCCTGTTCGGGGCGGTCGCGGGCTGGCTCACGGTGCGTACCGGCGGGCTCGAGGCGGCGATCGCCCTGCACGTCATGAACAACCTGGTCAGCGCCGGGGTGGCGGCCGCCTACGGGCAGCTGACCATCACCGAGACGGCCGCCGACATGCCGTGGCAGATGGCCGCCGTCGACGTCGTGGTCCTCACCGCGTACGCGATCGTGGTGGTGCAGCTGGCCCCGAAGACGCCCGAGCCGGTCGTGCTCGCTCAGCCGCCGCTGGCCGACGCCATCCGCTCGTGACGCTGCGCGGCCATGCGGACCGGGTCGTTGGCGAAGCCGTAACCCCGGTAGCCGCCGACCCGCTGCACGACCTCGAAGAACACGCGCCTGCCGACGACGGGGGTGAAGAGCTGCCGGTACGAGCCGTGGCCGTCCTCGTCGTACAGGGCAGTGGTCTCCCGGACGCCCCGGGCGGCGAGGTCGTCGAAGTAGTTGGCCGGGATCGGGACCGTGTGCTCGATCGCCGTGATGTCGCTGGTCAGCAGGGTGATGTGCTGCGGGTGGGGCACGGCCGGGGCCCAGTCGCCGCGCCGCAGCAGGGGGACGCTGAGCGAGAGGCGCACGCTGCGGTCCTCGTTGCGGATGGCGAGCGTGCGCATCAAACCGAACGGCGCCGCGAACTCGCCCGCCTCGTCGTCGGTCATGCCGAGCACGCTGCGATAGAAGAGGGCGGCCTCGTCGTAGCGGTCGAACGGCTGGGCCAGGCCGAGATGGTCGATCTCTTTGATCAGGCGCCCGGCCGCGTTCTCGCCGGTCGGCAGGAAGTCGCCGCGCCAAGCCGGGCCTTTGCAAAAGAAGACCTCGGTGCCGTCGGGGGCGGTCACGGCGGTGAGGTCGGCCTCGCTCTCGCGGCGCCGGCGGGGGAGGGGCTGGGCCAGGAGCTCGGACGCTCGGCGGGCGCTGGCGGTGGGGTCGTCGCTTTCGAGGGCGAACGCGCGGATGGCGGTGGGGGCGCCGGCGTTGAGCAGGATGCGGGCGCGGCCCTGCTCCCAGAGCTGCACGGGTTTCGAGCGGTGCTGGCCGGTGTGGGCGAAGCCGAGCGTCCGCAGGTGGGCCTCCAGCTGCGGGCCGGTGCCGGGCTCGACGCCCAGCTCGGCGAACGCGATGCCGCCGAGGTGAGGCGCGGGGGTGAGATCGGCGGCCAGCGCGATGAGGGAGCGGCGGGCGTCCACGGCCGTACGGTGGGGGTCGGCCTGGCGGAAGACGTCGTTGAACACCTCGAGCGAGAGCGGGCCCGCGTAGCCCGTGGCGAGGACGGCGCGGGTGAAACCGGCCAGGTCGAGGCGGCCCTGCAGCGGGAAGAGGCGGTGGTGGCGGCTCCACTGGAGGACGTCCATGTCGAGGCGGGGTGCGTCGGCCAGCTGCAGGAAGAAGACGCGGTCACCGGGAAGAGCGGCGATTTCCCCGTACGCCTCCGTGTGCGCCAGCACGTGGAACGAGTCCAAGCAGAGGCCGAGCGCGGGATGGTCGGCGCGGCGCACGATCTCCCACGAGTGTTCCCAGGTCGAGACGTGCCGGCCCCAGGCCAGAGCCTCGTACGCGATCCGCATGCCCCGCTCGGCGGCGAGGGTGGCCAGGTGGCGCAGCTGGTCGGCGGCCAGGGCGTCGTCGTCGACCGTGTCGGGGGCGACCGACGAGCAGACCAGGATCGTGTCGGTGCCGAGGCGGGCCATCAGGTCGAGCTTGGCCCGGAAGCGGCGCTCGACGGCGGCGAAGCGGGGCGGGGGAGCGGCTTCGGCGTCGCGGAACGGCTGATAGAGGTCGATGGTGAGACCCAGATCGGCGACCCGGCGGCGGATGTCCTCGGGGGAATCGGACGAGGCGATCAGATCGTTCTCGAAGATTTCGACGGCGTCGAAGCCCGCGGCGGCGGCCGCCTCCAGGCGGTCCTCGAGGGTTCCGGAGAGACAGACGGTGGCGATGCTCGTGCGTGTCATGCCCGTCGTCCTCCTAATGTACGAACCGGTACGTTCACCGTAGGGTGCGGGTGGGTGAGCGTCAATCGACCGGTCTCAGATCCTCGATCGCTCGTGTGCCGAGGATCGGCGACTTGACCAGCCACCCGATCGACAGCGTTCCCCCCACCGCGGCCATCACCAGCGTCGGCCCGATGCCGGCGACGCTGCCCAGCACGCCGCCGACGAGGGCACCGAGCGGGCGGATGCCGTAGTTGACCGTGGCGAACGCGCCGGAGACGCGGCTTCGCAAGTCGTCGTGCACGACGGCTGTCTGCAGGGCGTTGAGGTTGATGTCGAACAGCATGATGCCGAATCCGCTGATCGCCTCGACCAAAGCCAGCACCGCGACCTTCGCCCAGCCGGGGCCGGAGGCCAGCGGGAGCAAAGCGTACGGCGCGCTGAACAGCACCGCCCCGACCGCAATGGTGCAGCCGGCGCCGATCCAGCGGGCGATCCGCCCGGCCAGGACCGCCCCGGCCAGGCCGGCCACCGCGCCCGCGCCGAAGGCCAGCCCGATCGCGCCGGCGGAGAGGCCGAGGGTGCGGCTGGCGTAGAGGAGGACCAGTGCCATCGCCACGAAGCTGAAGAAGTTGAGCGTCGTGCAGCATCGCAGGGACGCTGCCATGTAGGGGTGGCGCCAGAGATAGCGGAAGCCATGGGCTGCCCGGCGTACCAGGGTGCCGGAGTGATCGGCGGGTGGTCGCTCGGTCACCCGGACGCGGCCGGTCATGTGCGCGGAGAAGGCGAACGATGCCGCGTCCACGATCATCGCCACCGGCGCGCCGAGCGTCTGGATCAACGCGCCACCGAGAGCCGGGCCGGCGACGAACGAGCCCGACCGGGTGGCGCTGAGCAGCGAGTTCGCCTGGACGTACCGGTCGCGTGCGACCAGGGAGGCGAAGAAGGGTGCGTATGCCGCATGGGAGAGCGTCCGGCCGATGCCCGCCACGAGTGCGACCGCCACGAGCTGGACCAGGGTCAGCGAGCCGAGCCACCAGACGAGCGGCAGGGTCGCGACGGCCAGTGCCTGCAGCAGGTCGCTGACTATGAGCAGCCTGCGCTTTCGCGGCTGCTGGTCGACCCAGGCGCCGATGAACAGCGACAGCAACTGGGGTGCCCAGACGGCAGCAGTAAGAACGCCGACCTCGATGCTGGAGGCGCCGACGACGGTGATGGCGATCAGCGGTAACGCCAGTTCGGAGACCCGGTCGCCGAATTCCGAGGCGGCTTGTCCGATCCAGTACGTCGCGAAGTGGCGGTCACGGTACAGCTGGGTCATGCCGGGCCGTTCTCGCCGTCCTGCTCGGCCGCCGCGGGCAGGACGTGGCGCCGGATCCGGACCAGGCGGGCTCCGTCGGGTATTTCGTCGGCTGGTGCGTCCTTGCGTAACACGTACGGCGCGAGCAGCTCCTCTATCGCATCCTCGACCTGCTCGAGTTCCTCGCGCGTCGCGAGGAACGTGGTGTTCGACAGCCCGGACAGGGCCAGCCACTCGAGCTCCAGGTGCGGTTCGACCTCGCGGCGCCAGGTGCCGACCTGGTCGCCCTCGGCCTCGTCGAGGGTGTCGCGCAGGGCGCGGGCGGCCTGGCGCCCGGCCTCGTCATCGACGACGACGCGGAAGCCCCGCGAGGCTGCCTGCCACCACCGCTCGCGACCGTTGCCGAGTGCCTCGGCATCGCGGACCAGCCCGTACTTCGCGAGATGCCGGAGATGCCAGCTCGTCACCGATGGGCTTGCCTCGACGTGCTGCGAGAGCCCGGTCGCGGTCTGCGGGCCCTCCTGCTGCAGCCGGGTAAGAATTGCGAGCCTGGTGGGGTGGGCCAGGGCCCGCATCCCGTGCGCGTCGAGCTCGATGTCGCCATAACGATTCGCCACAGCTCCGCCAACCTGAGAGGAATGTTTCGAGAGAATACTCTCACGTCTCGCCGGGGAAGGCGATGGGGCTCTCGAGCCGGCCGGGCCAGGGCCGCGGCGGTTCAGGAGGCGAGCGCCAGGGTGGTGGGAGCGGGCGGGATGTTCAGGCCGGCGTGGAAGAAGTTGTCCGGGTCGTAGACGGCCTTGATCTCGCGCAGGCGCGTCCAGTTGTCGGCGGTGAAGGCGGTCGCCGTACGGGTGGGGTCGCTCAGGAAGTTGAGGAGGCTGGTGCCCCGGCCGGTGCGGGCCAGGGCCGCGCGCGTGGCCGGTGTCGGCACCCGGTCGAGGATGATCGACAGCGGGGCGTCGCGGTGGGCGGCGGCCCCCGAGTCGCGGGCGATGCGGCCGCCCCAGTGGCGGATCTCGACCGTGCAGCCGGGCTCGCTCACGAGGGCCGCGATCAGGTCGTCGCCGAGGCCGGGGAACTGGTCGAACGTGCGCGCGAAGGTGCCGCCCATCGCGGCCCGCGCGTACGGCTGGGTTGTCATCGTGTCGGTCAGCGCGGGGCCGGCCGTGCGCCACAGCGGCTCCAGCAGGCGGGCTCCGGTGATGGCGTCACCGGCGTACAGGGCCTTGATCGTCATGGTGTTGTCTTTGGTCAGGACCACGGCGGTGCTCAGCGTGTCGGGGATGCGGCCGATCCACTCGCGATAGCAGGCAAGCGTCTCGGCGGCGCGGTCGCGGGTGAACGTCACGGCCCCGGCGAAGACGTCGGCCACCGGGTGGAGGCGGAACTCGAGCGACGTGACCACGCCGAACGAGCCGCCACCGCCGCGCAGCGCCCACAGCAGGTCGGGGCCGGCCGTGCGGAGCTCGCCGTCGGCCGTGACGATGCGGGCGCCGAGCACGCTGTCGGCGGCCAGGCCGTGCGCGCGGGCCAGCCAGCCGAGGCCGCCACCCAGCGTGTAGCCGGTGACGCCGACGTCTGGCGACGAGCCGGAGAGCGGCGCGAGCCCGAACGGGGCGGCCGCCGCGAGCACGTCACGCCAGCGGGCGCCGGGTGCGACTCGGGCGACTCGACGGCCGGGGTCGATGAGGACCGAGGTCATGGCGCCGGTGTGGAGCAGCAGCGCGCCGTCGTGCGCCCAGTGCGTGCCGTGCCCGGTCGCCTGCACCGCCAGCGGCAGGCCCTCGCGGCGG
Organism: Paractinoplanes lichenicola; assembly: GCF_016785085.1. Taxonomy (GTDB): domain Bacteria; phylum Actinomycetota; class Actinomycetes; order Mycobacteriales; family Micromonosporaceae; genus Actinoplanes; species Actinoplanes lichenicola. Next base: position 334,906 of record NZ_JAENHO010000012.1, on the reverse strand, counting down.
GCGGTAAGAACGGCTGCCCGTACGTCTTCCGGCCGCTCGGCGCGCACGACGCGCTCCGGGCGGGGGTCGAGGGCGGGGTTGAGCGCCTTGCGATAGGTGTCGTAGCCCGGGTCGCCGGGGCGGAAGCTCGTCGTCATGCCCCGTAGGACCGAGCGCGGGCGGGAAACTCATCGCTCGTCCATCCACGGGGCCAGGGTCTGCGCGACGGCGGCCTGCATCGCGGCGCGCAACTCGGCCGGGCCGCGCCCGTCGGGCTGGTCGAACAAGGCCTGCAACGCGCCCGTCACGGCGCCGACGAAGGCGCCGGTCAGGGCGGCCGCGCCGACCACGTCGAGCTCGTCGGGGAAGGCGGCGGCGAGATGGCGGGCGATCTCGAGCTGCGCGTCCTGCTGGATCTGCAGGCCGCGGCCCCGGACGGACGGGACCGTGCTGATCAGCTCGAGGCGCAGGGCGGCCAGCGGGCTGACGATCTCGTCGCTGGCCTCGCCGACGTGGCGCAGCGCGATCAGCAGCACCTCGGCCGGTCGGTCGCCGGGGTCGCGGGCGGCGATCGCGTCGAGGGCGGCCCTGAGCCGGTCTTCGGCCTCGGGGAAGAGCAGATCCTCCTTCGTCGCGAAGTAACTGAAGAACGTGCGGGTGCCGATCTCGGCGGCGGCCGCGATGTCGGCGATCGTCGTGCCCTCGTAGCCCTGGGTCTCGAACAGGCGGGTGGCGGCGTCGACCAGGGCTTGCCGGGTGCGGGCGCGTTTGCGTTCTCGGAGGGACACGTGCCAACAATACCGCACTCATTGCATTTCCGCACTGAGTGCAGTAATCCTTGTCGGCATGAGAACAGTGCTGATTTCCGGTGCCGGGGTCGCGGGCACCACCCTGGCCTACTGGCTGGCCGAGCGGGGCTGGCAACCGACCATTGTGGAGCTGTCCGGCGGCCTGCGCTCCAGCGGCAATCCGGTCGACGTGCGGGGTCCGGCCGTCGCCGTCGCCGAGCGGATGGGCGTCATGGGCCGCCTCCACGACGCCCGCACCCAGGCCACGTCCCTGCGGCTGATCGACGAGCAAGGTCAAACCCGGGCCCGCGTACGGGCTCCTTCCGGCACCGAGATCCCCCGGGCCGATCTGGCGCGGATCCTGTTCGAGGCCGCCCGCGACCGCACCGAGCTGATCCTGGGCGACACCGTCACCGCGCTCACGCCGGGGGCGGCCGGGGTCGAGGTGACGTTCGCCCGGTCCGCGCCACGCCGCTTCGATCTGGTGGTGGGCGCCGACGGGCTGCACTCGGCGGTGCGGCGCATCGCGTTCGGCCCCGAGAGCGATTTCGTCGACCACCAGGGCCTCTATGTGGCCACCCTGCCGCTGGGGCAGCCGGCCCGCGCGCCCCACGAGGTGCAGCTGCTCAACGCGCCCGGCCGCCTGCTCAGCGTCCATCCCGGGCGCGGTCAGGAGCTGGCGGCGTTCATCTTCCGCCACCCCGAGGCCGAGGCGCCCGACCCGGTCGAGCTGGTCGTCTCGGCGTACGGGGAAATGGGCTGGCGCGCCCCCGAGCTGCTCGACCGCCTGCGCGCCGCCACCGACTTCTATTTCGACGCGGTGAGCCGGGTGCGGGTGCCGGCGTGGACGCGGGGCCGGGTGACCCTGCTGGGTGACGCGGCCACGTGCGTGTCGCTGTTCGGCGACGGTTCGACGATGGCCATGGCGGGCGCGTTCACCCTCGCCGACGCCCTGGGCCGGCTGCCGATCGAGGCCGCGCTCCGGTCGTACGAGGCCCGGCATCGCCGATTGGTGCAGCCGAAACAGCATGCCGTCGGCGCCACCTCGCATCTGCTCGTGCCCACCACGCGCTGGGGCATCGGCCTGCGCAACGCGGGCGCCCGTCTGCTGCAGCCCGCGGCATGAACGATCGGGGTCGCCCGTCCGGTCGGCGAAAGCAGCCGTTGCGCGGATCCTCAGTCGTCGATGCGTGGCCAGAATGGCCGGGTGCCTCGAATGAGCGGGTGGCAGGTCTCCGGCTACACGCCGGTGCGGCCGCTCGGCGCCGGTGCGTCGGGCAGCGTCGTGCTCGCCACCCACGACAAGACCGGCACCCCGGTGGCGATCAAATATCTCGTGCCGGGCCTGGGCGACGACGCCTCGTTCCGGGCCGCCTTCCGCCGCGAGGCCGAGCTGCTCGGGCAGATCGACGACCCGAACGTCTCCCGGCTTTACGAATACGTCGAGTCGGCCCGCGGCGCGGCGATCGTGATGGAGCTGGTCAACGGGGTGTCGCTGCGGCAGATGCTGCGCGAGCACGGCCCGACCACTCCCGAGTCGGCGCTGTGCGTGCTCAAGGGCTCCCTGGCCGGCCTGGGCGCGGCGCACGCCCACGGCGTGGTGCACCGCGACTACAAGCCCGAAAACGTGCTGGTCACCGGGGAGGGCCTGAGCAAGCTGGCCGACTTCGGCATCGCGGCGCCGGTCGGGCAGGGTTCCGACACCGTCGTCTCCGGCACACCGCGTTACATGGCCCCCGAGCAGTGGACGGGCGTCCCGCCCACACCCGCCTGCGACATCTACGCTGCCACGGCCACGTTTTTCGAGTGCCTGACGGGCCGGCCGCCGTTCGACGGGCCCAGCCTCTTCGTCCTCTACGAGCAGCACGCCCACGCGCCCATCCCGACCGACCCGGCCCCGGCGCCGGTGCACGCCCTGCTGCGGCACGGCCTGGCCAAGCAGCCCGCCGACCGGCCGCAGCACGCGCTGGCCTTCCTGGAGCTGCTGGAACGGGTGGCCGCCCCGGCGTACGGGCCGGATTGGGAGGAGCGCGGGCTGCGGGAGCTGGGTCGCCGGGCCGCGCTGCTCGCCCTGCTGTGGCCCTATCCGGATCGCAGCGGGGGCGCCACGAGCGTCGCGTCGACGACGGTCGGCGGTTCCGTGCCGCGTGGCCGTCCGGGCGGTCTCCGCGGTCGCCGGGGAGTGGCGCTGGCCGGCTGTGCGGCGGTGGCGGCTCTGCTCATCGGCGGGGCGGGTTATCGCTACGCGGCCGCCGAATCTCCGGCCAGTGTGGAGGCTCGCGCCAACTCGGTTTTGGCCGGCCCGTCCGTGACCGCCTCGCCGTCGCTCTCCCGGTCGCCGTCGCTCTCCCAGTCGCCGTCGCTCTCCCAGTCGCCGTCGCTCTCCCAGTCGCCCTCGTTCTCCCAGTCGCCCTCGCCGACAGTCACCTCGTCGCCGACTGCCCTGGCTTCGGCGACGCCGTCCCCTGCCACGGGCGTGCCGCTGCCTCCGCCCACGACCGTTGCCACGCCGAGCCCGTCACCGTCGCCGCGGGCCGACACCAGCGCGCCGGTGGTCGGTGCGGTCAGGTCCAGCCAGCGGGCGCTGGAGGGCGAGAAATGCCAGTACGGCGTCCGCACGAGCACGATCACGGCCACCGTCACCGACGACGGGGGCGGGCTCGAGGCCAGCTTCACCTACACCCTCGGCGGCAGCACCTCGACCGTCGCCATGAGCTCGGCCGGGCGGGGCGCCTTCCAGGGCACGCTCGGGCCGCTCCCGATGCCGCGCGCGGCCACCCGCATGACGATCACAGTTGTGGCGGTCGACGCCGCCGGCAACACGGGCCGCTCGCCGTCCCCGGCTGTGGTGGCCCTCACCAACACCTGCACTCCCGGTTAGGAGCATGTCGTGGCGGCATCACTGCGGCGCGGCCCGGCCCGGGGCGGCCATTCGTGACCCGCCCGGAGGAACCCGCCGACGACTGGGGCACGCCCCCGGCCGACCCGTGGGCCACCATCAACCGCCCCGCCCCAACCGTGCACCTCGGCACCGACCCCGAGGCAACCGCCGTCATGTGGCCGCAAGGCCCGGCCGCTCCGCCACCCGCACCCCCGCCGTGGCCGAACCCAACGACGCCGCCCGCCTCACGCCCGCCGTGGCCGAATCCAGCGACGCCGCCCGTCTCACGCTCGCCGTGGCCGAATCCAGCGACGCCGCCCGTCTCACGCTCGCCGTGGCCGAACCCAGCGACGCCGCCGCCCGCCGCGAACCCGACAGTGCGCCAGACCCCACCCAACCCGTCCGCTTCGAGCCCGATGGTGCGTCAGTCTCCGCCGAGTCCGTTCGGACAGCCGCCAGTCTCGGATCCGGCGGTGCGCCGCGTTCCGCCGAGCGCGGCCGGGCGTCCGTCCGCCTTGGACCCGACGGTGGATCAGTCTTCGCCGAATCCGGTCGGGCATACGCCAGCCTCGGATCCGAGGCTGCGTCAGATCCCTCCTGATCCGGCCGGGCGTCCGTTCGCCTCGGACCCGACCTTGCGCCAGTTTCCGCCGGGCCCGGCCGGGCGTTCGTCCGCCTCGAGCCCGACGGTGGGGCAGTCTCCCCCTAATCCGGTTGGGCATACGCCAGCCTTGGACGCGACGGTGAACCAAGTTCCGCTGAGCCTGACCGGGCGTCCGCCCGCCTTGGACCCGACCGCGGGCCAGTCCCAACCCGGGACGGCCGGACATTCGTCCGCGTTGAACCCGGCGGTGCGTCCGCACACCGCGGGCCCGAACGTGCGTTCGTCCGGGTCGAGCCCGGTTGTTTATCCGCCCGCGCCGAACCCGTATTCACCTTCGGCCGAACGCGCTGGTCGCTCGGCCGCGTTGGACTCGACGGTTCGGTTGGGCGGGCCGACTTCGACCGCGGGTCGGTCTGGGGCGAGCCGGGGCGGGCCCGTGGCGGGGCCATGGTCTGGTGCCGCCGCGCTTGGGGACCTGGCGAACCGGGCTGAGGGTGATGCCGCCGCGCTTGGGGACCTGGCGAACCGGGCTGAGGGTGGTGCTGTGTTTGGGGACCAGGCGAACCGGGTTGAGGGTGGTGCCGCCGTGCTTGGGGATCCGGCGAACCGGGTTGAGGGTGGTGGCGCCGTGCTTGGGGATCCGGCGGACCGGGCTGGGGGTGAGGTGCGTTTTGGGCCGGGGGTGCCGGTGGTGGCTCCGGCGGGGGCGCCCGCGTGGCCGGCTCCCGCGCGGCCGCGGCGGTGGGGGCGGCGGGTTGTGTCGGTATTGTCGGGGCTGGTGACTCTGGCGCTGATCGTTGTGGCCGGGCTTTATGTGTGGCAGCGGCTGAGTCCGCTCGAGCTGGAGGGGGTCACGGTGGCGGTGCCGCGGCCGGCCGTCAGTCGCTGTGATGTGACCGTCGACGTGGTTGCCACCGTGCGCACCAACGGGCGGGGCGGGGTGATTCGCTATCAGTGGTTCCGGTCGGATGCGCCGCCCGGGGCCGTGTTGACCGAGCGGGTCGGCCGGGGGCAGCGCGTTGCCACTCTCACCTTGCGTTGGACGTTCAGCGGCGTTGGTTCGACCTCCGAGACGGCCACGGTCAACATCGTCGAACCGGCGCCGGTCAGCTCGGGCACCGCGGTGTCGTACCGCTGCCGGGCCAGCTGACCTGCGGGTCCTATTCTCCCGGCTGTTCGACCGGGCCGAAGTAGCCGTCAGGACGACCGTCCGGGGCCTAGAAGATCAACTAATCTGCTGCTTCAAGTTCAAAAGATCCACTGGAGTGCCACCGTGTCACACCCGGTCCCGTCAGACGAGCCCTCCTACGGTGGCTACACGCCCCACAGCGCCCACCCGGCCAGCCCGGCCGCCTACCCGTCGCCGCCCGGCCGGCCGCCGTACACGCCGGCTCCCGCGCCGGGCTCCGGGGTGCAGCCGTATCCGCAGCAATACGGCAACCAGCCGGCCCCGGCCCAGCCGTACGGCCGGGCGTACCAGCACCAGCCGTACCAGGAGCAGCCGTACCAGGAGCAGCCGTACCAGGGGCAGCGGCATCAGGAGTCGTACCAGGGGCAGCCATACCAGGAGCAGCGGTATCAGCAACAGCCGTATCCACAGCACTCGTACCCGCAGCAGGCTTTTGGCCAGCAGCACCTGCAGCAGGCCTATGCGCCGCAGGGGCATGTGCAGCAGTACGCGCCGCAGCCCGCGCCCCAGGTCGTGATCAACAACAATATGAGTGCGGCCGCGTTCGCGGGTGGACATGGGCTGCGCAAGCGCCAGTCGTTCGGCCTGCACGTGCTGCTGTTCTTCTTCACCGCCGGCCTGGGCAACATCCTGTACGCCTGGTACGTCATCAACTGGAACCAGAAGCGGGGCCTCTGACCCGTCGGCCCCGGCTACCGTGACGGCGATGAACGCTGGGCGCCTTCGGGTCGCGACCAAGTCTGACGGCGACGATTTGCTCGAGTTGTGGGCGTTGTTGTTCGACGAACGGGACGCCGAGGCGCCGTGGCGCACGCATGCGGCCGAGTGGTTCGCCCGCTACGTCGACGACCCGGACACCGCCCGCTTCCCCGTGATCGAGGACGACGGCGCGATCGTCGCCACGGCCGTCGGCACCCTCGAGCTCGGCGTGCCGAACCCTCAGTGCGTCCGCGGCCGGACCGTGCGGCTGGCCAACGTCATCACGCTGCCCGCCCACCGCGGCCGCGGCTTCGGTTCGGCGCTGGTGCTCGACGTGCTTGAGTGGGCCCGCTCCATCGAGGCCGACCGTGTCGACCTGAGCGCCACGCCGGAGGGGCAGCGCCTGTACGAGCGGCTCGGCTTCGCGCACACGAAGGCCCCACGGCTGAAACTCGTTCTCTGAACGCGGGGGCGGTCGGGCAGACTGGCCCGATGAGCAGCGTGGGCACGGTGCGCACCTTCGACGTCGACGAGGGCTGGGGTGTCATCGACGGCCCGGACGTGCCCGGCGGGTGCTGGGTGCACTTCTCCGTCCTCGCCATGGACGGCTTCCGCATGCTCACCCCGGGGCAGCCCGTGACGTTCACGGCCGAGGCGGCGCAGCAGGACGGCTTCGCCTTTCGGGCCCTGAAGGTCTGGACGGGCCCCGACGAGCCCGTCGACGCCCCCATCCCGGCCGCCTCGTCGGGGGCGTACGAGAGCCGGCTGACCCTGACCTTCGACCCGCCCCACCCGGACGACGGCACCGAATAGCCCGTGGCAAGATCACCGCCATGACGACCTCGCCGGGATGGCTGCGCCGCTATCAGGACGGGCAACGCGACCAGGTCTGGCACGAATTGCGGCAGCTCGGCAGCATCGACCGGCAGTCCGATCAGGCGTACGAGGCGCAGTTGGTCTGTGACGAGATGGCGCGCCGGGCCCGGCAGAACGTCGAGGTGATCGTCGAACGGTTGACGAGCGAGGGTTACCGCTTCCACAGCAACGACGACGACCAGACGCCGGTGCCGGCCCACATCCCGCCGACCCCGGACGCGCAGGGTTACGTCGAGTGGCTCGAGCAGCGGTTCGGCCCCGTACCCATGACGCTGTCCTCGTGGATCCGGATCGTGGGCGACGTCTGGCTGGTCGGCACGCACTCCGAGTGGGAGGTCGCGGCGAGCGCGGACCCGCTCGTGATCGAGCTGGAGTGCACCCGTTACCCCGCCGAGCACCCGATCCGCGACTACATCCAGGACGAGTGGGACGACTGGAACGAACGACAGGCGGACGAACCCGACAACGGGTTGTTCGTGCTGCCGGCCGCGCCCGATCGTTTCCACAAGGACAACACCAGCGGCGGCGACGCGTACGGCTTCGTCCTGCCCGACGGCTGCGTCGACGGTCTCTTCCGCTGGGACACCACGATGCCGTTCGTCTCGTACCTGAACTGGGTCTTCGCCGAGGGCGGCTTTCCCTGGCCGTCCGGCGACGACAACCAGTGGGACGTACGGTTCCGGCTGGTCCGCGACCTGTTGCCGCTGTAGCGAAGAGAAGCTAGATCCAGCCTTGTTCGCGGGCCCGGCGGGCGGCCTCGTGGCGGTTGGCGGCACCCAGTTTGCCGGCGGCGGCGGAGAGGTAGTTGCGGACCGTGCCGGGGGAGAGGGAGGCGCGGCGGGCTATCTCGTCGATCGGGGCGCCCGTGGCAGCCAGTGTCAGCACGTCGGTTTCGCGGGTGGTCAGGGGGCTGTCGCCGGCGCTGATGGCCTCGGCGGCCAGTTGCGGGTCGACGTAGCGGCCGCCCGCGGCGACCGTGCGGATGACGGTGGCCAGGACCTCGGCGGCGGCCGTCTTGGGCAGGAAGCCGCGGACGCCGGCGGCCAGGGCGCGGCGCAGGTGGCCGGGCAGGCCGTGGCTGGTGACGATCATCGTGCGGCAGGTGGGCAATTCGCGGTGCAGAACCTCGGCGACCCGTACGCCGTCCATGTCGGGCAGTTGCAGGTCGATGATCGCCACGTCGGGGTGCAGGGCGCGGGCCATCGACAGGGTCTCGGCGCCGGTGGCGGCCTGGGCCGAGACGGTGAGGTCGTCCTCCAGCGCCAGCAGGGCGGCCATCGCGCCCCGGATCAGGTGCTCGTCGTCGGCCAGCAGCACGCGGATCACGACGTCTCACCCGGCCGAGGCATCGAGGGGTCGGACAGCACTCCGATCACGGCGTCTCACCCGGCCCGGGCCCGGCGGGGCGACGGGGAGACGAGCCGTCAGCAAGAAACCGGCGGGTTGGACACGGGCGGCGGTCATGGTGCCGCCCAGGGCGGCGATGCGTTCGTTGAGCCCGGTCAGGCCGTTGCCCAGCCGCACCGCGCCCGGAGCGGCCGGGACGCCGTCGTTGGCCATCGTCAACGTCGCCGTGCCGGGGGTGGTGGTCAGGGTGATCTGGCAGGTGGTGGCCTCGCTGTGGCGCAGCACGTTGGTGGTGCCCTCGCGGACCACCCAGCCCAGGGCGGCCTGGGCCGGGGCGGGCAGCGTGGTGGCGTCGCCGGTCAGGTGGCAGGTGAGGCCGGCCGATTCGAGCAGCGAGCGGGCGCCGGCCAGCTCGGTGGGCAGGTCGGCCGTGCGGTAGGAGCCGACCACGGCGCGCAGGTCGACCAGGGCGTCCTGCGCGATGCGGCGCACCTCGAGCATCTCGTCGGCGGCCTCGGGGCGGCCCCGCTGCGCCAGGCGTGCCGAGAGTTCGGCCTTCAGAGCCACGACCGAGAGCGTACGCCCGAGGACGTCGTGCAGGTCGCGCGAGATGCGCAGGCGCTCCTCGGTGACGGCCAGGCCGGCCTGTACGCGGCGGGCCTCGTCGAGCTCGCGCACCAGGCCCAGCGTCCACAGCGTGACCCGGGCCGCGGGGGCCAGCACGAGCAGCACCGCGGCCAGCGCGATGGCGGAGCCGGGGCCGGCCACGAGGGCCAGAGTGGTGCAGCCGGCCAGGCCGAGGGTACAAACCACGACCGCGGCCCGTACGACCGTGGCCAGCGCCACGGCGTACAGGGTGATGACCATGAGCAGGACGGCGGCGGTGGGACTGTCGGGATCGCCGGCGGCGGGGCGAGGGTAGGCACCAACGGCGGTGGCGCAGGCGATCGCGGTCGACACCGCCCCGGCCGCGATCAGCCGAAGGGGGCGAGGGCCAACCGCGGGCCGACCGGCGAGAGGTCCGGCGGCCGGCTGTAGGAGGCGAGGGCCGGCGGCCGGCTGTACGGGGCCGCCGGCCGGCTGTACGGGGCGGGGGCCGGCGGTGGGGTAGGAGGCGATGCCCGCGCGCATCAGCAGGACGCAGAGCAGGACGTGGATGGTGGTGGCGGCGATGACCGGCAGCACCTCGGGGCCGATGCGGGGCCGGGAGAGGATGGCCCCGCCCGCGATCAGCGGCACCAGCAGCACGTTGCTGTAGAGCGTGACCTTGATGTAGAGCTCGAACCGGTCCGTCTGGCTGCGCATGGCGTCTCGCTAGGGGAAGTTCGGGTAGAAGCGCATCTCGGGGAAGCGGGGGGACGGTCCGGCGAGCAGCCGGGCGTCGCCGTGGCGCAGGTGGCGGTCGAAGAAGGCCACCACGTACGGCCGTTGGACGGCGATGGACCGCTCGCCGTCGATGCTACCGATCAGCTGCTCCCGCTCCGGGGCGGGCGTGCCGAGCTGGGGCAGCAGGGTCTGCAGGTCGGTGAACGACAGGTGGGCCGTGTGGTCGACCTGCAGCCAGTAGCGCGGTCCGCGCAGCTTGCCCCACATCGTGGTCCAGGAGTCGTCGACGCCCGCGCCGAGCATGAGGAACGGGCGGTGGAGGCCGGTCGTGAGGGGCGAGCCGAAGAAGGTGCCGTCGAGGTTGGCCCCGGCCCGGACGCGGGGGTCGACGCGCATGACCTCGGCCGCGGTGGCGCCGCCCATCGAGTGCCCGGCCATGCCGATGCGGCGCAGATCGAGGGCCGCGGCGAGGCCATGGGGCAACGATCGGACGAGGCGGCCCTGGGTGAGCTGGTCGAGCACGAAGCGCGTGTCGGCCACCCGTACGGCGAGGGCCTTGGCCAGCATCGTCTGCTCCTCGGCCGGCGTGGCGGGGATGGGGATCGCCAGGGTGGCGAGGCGGCCGTCGGGGAATTCGACGAAGTTGGCGTCGTGGGTGTGGTCGATCGTGACGACGACGAATCCTTGTGAGGCGAGCTCCTCGACCAGGGCGGTGCTGGAGGTGCGTTCCATGCCGAGGCCGGGGGACCAGAGCACGACGGGACGGCGTCCGGCGGCGGCCGGGGCGCCGACATGCCCGTGCGTCACCGGCAGGACCGCGCCGGAGCCGGACGGGGCCATGCGGGCCGCGATCTGTGGCGACACCCAGTCGGCGCGGGGGTAGCCGCGGACGGTCGCGGCGGGGTACCAGATCTGGGCCATCAGCTCGCGCCGTTTCTCGGCGGGGACCCACGGGTCCGGCCGGGACGAGTCGATCAGATGCAGCGAGACCGTGCCTACGGGGTGCCGGCCGGTGGGCGCAGGCAAGGTGAGCTGCACGTCGACGTCGGCGAGTCCGAACGCAGACGGTGAAGAGGACTCCGGCACGACAGAGGCGGGCCAGGCGAAGGCGGAGGCAGGCGGTGAGGGCCGGAGCGAGGTGGGAGCCGGCAAGGAGGGTGCCGGTGTGGGTGGGCCCGGCAGGAGGGCGGCGGCCAGGGCGAGAGCGGCAATCGTCATACGGACAAGGGTTTCCGGGCGGGGGAGGCGGGGGCAGTGCGGTGGCTCATCGGTTCGGGTGCAGGCTGCACGACGCATCGGTGACATCTGTCATAAACGGCCCGCCCGTATTTACCCGCGGGTAATTTGCCGACTCCGGTCCGGACATTTCGCGGACATGTCGCGAGGGCATTCGGGGGCCGCCGGGCCCGTAAGGGAAACGCCATTTCCTATTGATACGTCTCAATCACCGAGATGGGCGGGGAGTCGGTGCGCGGCCACGCTGTGTCCATCGTCGACCGTCTAAACCAGACCGATTGCGCCGCGACCGCACATCCCGGCAACACGCGCACATCGGGCGTATAAGGATCTTGCGCGATAATCCGAGCTGCCGGCGAGCGGCGGCCGGACCGGACGGATTGTTAACGGACCATTACCCGTACGGGGGGAAATGGCTTGTCAGCACGAGAAAACCGAGCCGTAACGGTGGTTTGAAACCTGTCGAATCGCGACCGGGTTATCACTGCCGTCGATTGGCGTCAACGGTCGGGAATGGTCGTGCGGCGGACAGGCCGATAGCGCCCCGGCAATCCTTAAATCTTGCTTAGACTCGCCGTCGGCACGCCCCGCCCCACCCCACTCCCGTCCACCGTGGAGGTTCCTCGATGGCCGCTGCCCGCATGCCCGCCTACCGCCGTGCGGTAAGCGCTATAGTCGCCGCCCTGGTCGTTGGGACCATCGTGGCGGCGGCGCCCGCGGACGCGAAGCCCGCCAAACCCCAGACCCCACCCCAGATTCCCGGCTACGGCCAGGTCGCCCCGCCCCGGGTGACCCCGCCCAAGCCCCTGCCCAAGCGCTCCGGCAAGGTCGCTCTCAACAAGGCCGCCGGGCAAAGCTTCCAGAAGCCCACAGCGAAGGCCGCGGGCCTCAACGACAAGGTCGCCCTGCGCGCGCTGGTCGTCGCCACGAATCAGGACGACTTCGGCGTCCCGACGTGGAAGACGACGCTGGACCGCCTCGGCGCCTCGTACGACGTGCTCTACAGCGCCGACACGCCGTTGACCGTCGACACCCTGCTGCGGGCCGACGGCACCGGCAAGTACAACGCGATCCTGCTGACCAACACCATGCTCGTGTACGCCGACGGCGCCAACTACCTCAACGGGCTCGACGCCAACGAGTGGAACACGCTCTGGGCGTACGAGCGGAACTTCGGGGTGCGCCAGGCCGCGCTCTACACCAGCTACGGCGCCTGGCCCGAGGATTACTGCCTGCGCTCGGCCGGCGAGACCTCGGTCGGTGACACCCCGCTCAACGTCAGCCTCACGAGTGCCGGCGCCGGGGTGTTCGACTACCTCAAGGCCGACGCCGCGATCCCGGTCGTGCAGTCGTACGTCTACAAGACGAGCATCGCCCCGGGCTGCGCCGCCGAGGCCATCGCCACCGACGGCACCAACGTGCTGGGCGTGCGCTCGACCTCGGCCGACGGCCGCGAGCGGCTCGCGCTGACGTTCACGCTCAACCAGTATCTGCTGCAGTCCGACGTGCTGGTCTACGGGCTCGTGCGCTGGGCCACCAAGGGCCTGTTCCTCGGCGAGCAGCGGCACCACCTCAACGTCGACATCGACGACTGGTTCAACACCGCCGACCACTACTACCCGGACGGGCACATCGAATACGACCCCGGGTTCCAGGTCTCGGCGCACGACATGGTCAACCTCGACCAGCGGCAGGACGCGCTCGGCCTCGGGTTCAAGTTCAACCTGGCCTTCAACGGTGCCGACATCGACCCGTTCGCCGGCAACCAGTGCAGCCCGAACGGCGGCATCAACGAGCTCACCGCGACGACCAAGTGTCTCGCGAACGACTTCCGGTGGCTGAACCACACGTTCAACCACCCCGAGCTCAACCACACGAGCTACGCCACCACGCGCAACGAGATCCTGCAGAACCGTACGGCGGGGGCCGGCATCGGCCTGACCGAGTCGGCCGGGGTGCTCAAGACCCCCGAATACTCCGGGCTGGGCGTCTACACGGTCGACCCGGACGACGACACCGGCGTGCCGGTCGACCACGGCCTCGAGGGCTCGAACCCGAACCTGCTGCAGGCGGCCAAGGACCTCAACATCCGCTACCTGCACGGCAACATGTCGTTCGCCAGCCACAAGCCGGCGCACTTCAACGCCTCGCTCGTGCACCCGATGGAGCCCGCGGTCGAGGTCGTGCCGGACTGGCCGACGAACTTCGCCTACTTCTGCACGACGCCCGAGGAGGAGACCGCGTTCTACAACTCCTTCTACGGCCCCAACGGCAAGTTCCCGTACTGGCCGACGAACCGCACGTACGAGCAGATCCTCGACTACGAGACTCAGATCGCGCTGCAGCACGTGGCGGCGGGCGGCATCAACACGCACACGCTGCACATCGCCAACGTCCGCGACTACGGCAACGGCCGCACGCTGGCCACCGACTGGGTCGAGGCGGTCGTCAGCAAGTACCGGGCGATCTACTCGGTGCCGCTGCTCAACCAGGACTGGGCCGAGATCGGGGCCTACACCAGCGTCCGCACTCAGCACTTCAACCAGCTGGCGGCCGGGGTCGACGCGGTCTACGACCGGTCCACCGGGGAGGTGACGGTGACGTCCCCGGCGGCCGGAACCGTTCAGGTCAGCGGCGTGCAGGCGGCGACCTCGACCACGTACGGCTCCGATGTCACCGCACCGCTGGCGCTCACGGCCGGCACCGCGGTGACCGTCACCGCCCAGCCGAGGGCGTAACCGAACAATGCGGATCGCACTCGTGTCCGAGGGGACCTATCCCTATGCGATGGGCGGCGTCAGCATCTGGTGCGAGCAGCTCATCAAGGGGATGCCCGACTACCGCTGGGAGGTCGTCGCGCTCACCGTCGACGGCTCCGAGCAGTCGGTCTTCGCCGAACCGGCGAACTTGGACCGGGTGCACTCCGTGCCGCTGTGGGGCGGCCATGATCGCGGCCGCTTCACAAAAAGCCCCGGGCCGGCCTTCACGGGCCCGTACGAGATGTTTCTGCGGGCCCTGATCACGCCGGTCGACACGCTGCAGCCCGAGCAGGGCCGCGGGCTGTTCCTGCTGGCCCTGCGCGGCCTGTACGAGTACGCCGAGTCGGGCGGCAACCTCGGCGAGGCGCTCGTCGGCAACGAGGCGGTCACCATGATGCTCGACGCGTGGCGCGCGCTGCGCGTCGAGCAGACCGCCCCGGCCCCCACGGTCGCCGACGCCGTGCAGGCGACCTGGCTGCTGGAGCACATGCTGCGGCCGCTGAGCGCCCCCGCCGTGCAGGCCGACATCGTGCACTGCTCGATGAACGGGCTGTCGATGCTGGTCGCGATGGTCGCCAAGTGGCGCTACGGCACCCCGCTGGTGATGAGCGAGCACGGCATCTACCTGCGCGAGCGTTACATGTCCTACCTGCACGACGACGCACCCCACGCCGTACGGGTGATGGCCTTGAGCTTCTTCCGCTCGCTGGCCGGCGCGGCGTACCTGATCACCGACGTGCTCGCGCCGCACTCGTCCTACAACCGGCGGTGGCAGCTGCACAACGGGGCCGACCCCGAGCGCATGTGGACGATGTACAACGGCGTCGAGCCGGCCGAGTTCCCGGCCGCGACCAGTGAGCCCGACGTGCCGACGATCGCCTTCATGGGCCGGGTCGACCCGCTCAAGGACCTGCACACGCTGATCCGCGCGTTCGCGATCGTCCGCGACAAGATCCCGAACGCCCGGCTGCGCATCTTCGGCGGCACCCCCGCGGTCAACCGCACGTATCACGAGTCGTGCCAGCGGCTGATCGAGGAGCTCGGCCTCGAGGACTCGGCCAAGCTGGAGGGCCGCATCGAGCGGGCCGTCGACGCCTACCACGCCGGCAGCATCGTCGCGCTGACCAGCATCTCCGAGGGCTTCCCGTACACGGTGGTCGAGGCCATGGCCTGCGGGCGGCCCTGCGTGTGCACCAACGTGGGCGGGGTGGCCGAGGCGGTCGCCGACACCGGCCGGGTCGTGGCGCCGCGCGATCACGCGGCCGTGGCCGAGGCCTGCATCGAGCTGCTGGAGAACGACGACCTGCGCTTCAACCTCGGGTACGCGGCCCGGCAGCGGGTGCTCGAGCACTTCACGCTCGCACAGTCGCTGCAGATGTACCGCGACGTCTACGAGCGCCTGGCCCGCCCGCTCGAGGGCGCGATCCCGGCACCCCGGCTGCGTCCCGCCGCCCCGGCCTGGCTGGGCATGCGATGACGGTCGAGGACCAGGCGGAAGCCACCGCCCCGCCGACCCACCCGGTCGTCCTGCCACGCATCTCGACCGACCCGCTCGACATGCTCGTCGACCGGATGCGACCCGCCCTCGCGCGGGCCGTCGAAGCGCTTCAGGTCGCCGCCGCGCTCGAGGCCGACGGCGTCACCGACCGCATCGCCCGGGTCGAGTACGGCTTCCCCGACGTGTTCGCGCTGTCGTCCGAGGTGTTCCGCCGCCTCGGCCCGCCCGCCGACGACCCGCCGGCCCCGGTCGCCACCGGGCACGGCCGCCGCCAGACCCTGCGCCTGCTGCTCCACGGCCCCCTGTACGCCCTGCCCAGCGCGGTCTTCCCGGCCGTGCTGGCGGTCCTCGGCCACCGCCACGCCGTGCTCGCGCTGACCCTGGCCGGGGTCGCCGGGTGGGCGTACGCGGGCACGGTCGCCTTCGCCGCGTACAAGCTGCTCGGCGCCAACCGCCCGCACCGCGCGGCCCGCCTGCTGCGCTTCTCGGCCCTGGCCGCCCCGCTGCTGGGCGGCCTGATCGGCGCGGCCATCGGCAGCTGGGCCCTGGTGCTGCTGGCCGCCGGTCAGCTGACCTACCAGCTCGCCGGCACGGTCCTGATGTTCTATCGCCGCGAGCTGTGGCAGGCGCTCGCGATGGCCACGGCGGTCGTGGCCGGCGTCGCCTACCTGCTCGACGAGCGGGCCCGCGACGCCGCGCTGATCGCCGCCGGGGCCGGGGTCCTGCTCGCGTTCTCGGCCGCGCTCTGGTGCACGTTCCGCAAGGGGCGAGCCGGTGAGCCGCCGGCCCGGTTGCCCTGGCGCGCGCTGGGCGGCGTCACCGCGTACGGGCTGCTCTCGGCTCTTCTGCTTTTGCACGCGGCCCTGCCCTATCTGTCCGGCCGCCTCGACATCGCCGTCGCGGTGGCCCCGCTGATCCTGTCGATGGGCTTCGTCGAGTGGCGGGCCGAACGGTTCCGGGGCCAGGCTGTGGGCCTGACCCGCACCAGCCGCCGCCCGGCCGATTTCGAAGTGCACCTGGCCCGCGTGATCGGCCACGAGATCCTGCTCTGCCTGGCCGTCCCGGCCGTGCTCGGCGTCGCGCTCGTGGCGGTGCTGCGCACGACCGATCCCGCGGTCATGGTCATGGTCGTCGCCCACGTGCTGCTGGCCGGCGCCTACTACGTCGCGTTCCTGCTGGCCGGGTTCGAGCGGTTCGGCCGGCTCTGCGCGTCGCTGCTCGCCGCTCTGGCGCTGCACCTGGGCGCCGTGTTCCTGCTCGGCCGTGCGGTCACCCCGCTGATCGACACGGTGTTGTTCGCCGGCAGCGTGCTCGCGCTGCTGGCGCTGTTCCTGCTCGGCCTGGCTCCGTCCGTCCGCCAGGTACGCCACTACCGGTAGGTCAACCGGAAAAGGGGGAGATCTGCATGCACGCGGTGATTCTCGCCGGCGGCAAGGGGGTGCGGTTGCGGCCGTACACCACCACGCTGCCCAAGCCACTGATGCCCATCGGCGACAAGCACGCGATCCTCGAGATCGTGCTGGACCAGCTCGCCGGATGCGGCTTCACCTCCGTGACGCTCGCGATCAACCATCTCGGCCCGCTCATCAAGGCGTTCGTGGGCGACGGGGCCCGCTGGGGGCTGCGCGTCGACTACATCGAGGAGGACCGGCCGCTGTCCACCGTGGGCCCGCTCTTCGGCCTCAAGGACACCCTGCCCGAGCACTTCCTGGTGATGAACGGCGACGTGCTGACCGACCTCGACTACGCCGACCTGCTCAACCAGCACGCCCTGAGCGGCGCCGGGCTGACCGTGGCCATCGCCGAGCGCACCCACAAGGTCGAGTTCGGGGTGCTCGACGTCGAGCAGTCGCGCATCATCGGCTTCCGCGAGAAGCCCAGCCTGCGCTATCAGGTCAGCATGGGCGTGTACGGGATGAGCCGGCGCACCCTGGCCCCCTACCCGGCCGGCCGCTCGTTCGGCTTCGACGAGCTGGTGCTCGACCTGCTGGCCCGGCGCGACCACCCGGCCACCTATCCGTTCACCGGGTTCTGGCTCGACATCGGGCGGCCCGAGGACTACGACGAGGCCAACCGCAGCTTCGAGGAACTGCGGCCCAAGCTGCTCCGGGACCGCGCGGGGGAGCCCGTATGAGAATCCTCCTCTTCGGCTCGTCCGGGTTCATCGGGCGGCATGTCCGCCACGCGCTCGAGGACGCGGGCGACCTGATCTGCCCCGGCCGGGACCGGTACGACCTGATCAACGGCGAGCTCGACGATCTCAAGGCGCTGGTCCGGGTGGAACGGCCGGATGCGGTGGTGTGCTGTGTCGGCGCGCTTACCGGCACGCCCGGCGAGCTGATGCGGGCCAACGCGATGGTGGCGGCCAAGCTGCTCGAGTCGGCCCCGGACGCGCGTCTCGTGCGGCTGGGCTCGGCGGGGGAGTACGGCGTCGTCCCCGAGGGGCACGCCGTGGCCGAGGACGACCGGCTCGAACCGGTCGGCGCGTACGGGGTCAGCCACGCCGCCGGGACGAGGCTGTTCGCGCTGGCCGGCAACACCGTGTCGCTGCGCGTGTTCAACCCGATCGGGGCGGGTCAGCCGGCCGAGAACGTGCTGGGCCGGGTGGCCGCGCAGCTGCGGGCCGGGCACACCGAGCTGTCGCTGGGGCCGCTCGGCGCGTACCGGGATTTCGTGGACGTGCGCGACGTGGCCTCGCTGATCCGCGCGGTGGTGGTCGCCGACGACGTGCCGCATCCCGTCTACAACGCCGGCAGCGGGCGCGCGGTGACCGTACGGGAGGCCGTGGAAATGCTGGCCCGCGTGGCCGGGTTCACCGGGCCCGTCCGCGAGCAGGGCGCCGGGCCGCAGCGCTCGGCCGCGGTCAACTGGATCCAGGCCGACATCACCCGGGCCGCCAAGGACCTGGGCTGGGCGCCCGCGCACGACCTGAGCGCCTCTATCAAGAGCATCTGGGAAGACGCGTGAGAAGGGCGGTGACGGTTCTGCTGGCGGCGCTGACCGTCGCCGCCTGCACGCCTTCGTCGCCCTCGCCGTCCGCTGAGAAAAATGCGTGGGCTTATCAGTTGCAGAACTACAAGGACAACCGCCTCGACGAGCTCGCCGCCGGGCCCTATCAGACCGTCGTGATCGACCTCGCCCGCGACGCGCACAGCGACTTCTTCACCGCCGACGAGGTCGACGCCGTCCGGGCGACCGGCAAGCGGGTGCTCGCGTATTTCGAGATCGGCAGCATCGAGGACTTCCGGCCCGAATACAAGAACCTGCCCAAGGACCTGATCGGCAACGAGTGGGCGGATTGGCCGGGCGAGTTCTTCGTGCGCTACTACGACGACCGCTGGTGGGAGCTCGTCGTCAAACCCCGCGTCGACCGGGCGGTCCGGGCCGGGTTCGACGGCGTTTATCTCGACACCCCATTGGCGTACGAGGAAATCGCGCTGGACGCCGTGCCGGGGCGCGACCGCGACAAGCTGGCCGCCGACATGGCCACGCTCGTCGAGCGGATCAGCGCGTACGGGAAAGGCCGGGTTCCTGGTTTTCTGATCGTGCCGCAGAACTCGCCGGAACTGCGGCACCAGCCCGGATACACCGCCGCGATCGACGGCATCGGCATGGAGGAGCTGTTCTTCCGGGCCACCGACGAGCGCTGCGACGAGGACTGGTGCGCCGAGAACCTGGCCGACACCCGGGCCCTGCGCGACGCGGGCAAGTTCGTGCTCAGCGTCGACTACGCCACCAAGGCGGACGACGTGCGCGCCGCCTGCGAGCACTACGCCACCGAACGCTTCACCGGCACCGTCACGGTGCTGGAGCTGGACCGACCCGCAAAACCCTGTCCGTAGAAGGAGAAACGCATGCCCCAGACGATCGGAGTCGTCGGCCTCGGCTACGTCGGTCTGACGCTGACCGCCGCGCTGGCCGACATGGGCTACACCGTGCACGGCGCCGACGTGTCGCATCACGTGCTCGACACCCTCTCGCAGGGGCGCTCGCACATTTTCGAGCCCGGTGTCGAGGACATCTTCGCCGCCAAGGTCGGCCAGACCGTCCACGTCGCCGAGACGCTGCCGAACAACACCGTCGACGTGGCCGTGATCAGCGTGTCGACCCCGGTGGACGAGCAGACCCGCCGGCCCAACCTTGCCAACCTGGCCGCCGCCGCCCGCAGCGTGGCCGCCACGTGCGCGCCGGGCACCCTGGTGGTCGTGCGCAGCACCGTGCCGGTGGGCACCAGCCGCAAGGTGGTGCTGCCGGAGCTGCAGGCCGCGTGGGGTGACGATGTCAAGCTGGTGATGGCGCCCGAGCGGACGATCCAGGGTCAGGCCCTGCGCGAGCTGGTCGAGCTGCCGCAGGTCGTCGGCGGCCTGGACGACGCGTCGCTGCAGGCCGGTCTCGAGTTCTTCGGCGGACTGGCCAACACCGTCGTGCCGGTGTCCGACCTGGAGACGGCCGAGCTGGTCAAGCTGTCGAACAACTGCCACACCGACCTGATCTACTCGTTCGGCAACGAGATCGCGCTGATCGCCGAGCAGCACGGCCTCGACCCGCTCGAGGTCATCAAGGCGGCCAACGTCGACTACCCGCGGCCCGACCTGTCCAAGCCGGGCTACGTCGGCGGCGGCTGCCTCTCCAAGGACCCGTACATCATGCTCGACAGCGCCGGCGACTACACGCCGTTCCTGGTCGGGCAGGCCCGCGCGCTCAACGAATACCTGCCCAAGCACGTGGCCGAGATCGTCGTACGGCTGCTGCGCGAGATCCGCGGCGAGACCCGCGGGCTGCGGCTGGCCGTGCTGGGCTGGGCCTACAAGGGCTGGCCGCCCACCGACGACATGCGCGGCACCCCGATCGCCACCATGATGCCGATCTTCTCGGCGGCCGGCATCACCGTCACCGGGCATGACCCGATGGTCACTGCCGAAGTGGTGCGGCAGTACGGCGGCGACCCGGTCAGCCTGGACAAGGCGTTCACCGACAGCGACGCCGTGCTGGTCATCAACGACCACCCCGACTACCGGGCGGTCGACGTGAACGCCATGCTGGGCGACGCGCGGCCGGCGCTCATCTTCGACTCGTGGCGCATCCTCGACGCGGACGCCGTTCGCGCCGCGGGCATCCGCTACGCCGGCCTGGGCCTGGTGGCGGCATGAGGGCCCTGCTGCTCGGCGGCGCCGGCTTCATCGGCGCGCACCTGGCCCGGCGCCTGGTGCGCGACGGCCACGACGTCACGATCGTCGACGACTTCTCGCGGGGCCGCTCCGACACTGATCTTCAGGAGCTGGGCGCGACGATCGTCTCGGGCGACCTGACCGACCCGGCCTTCTACGCGGGTCTGGAGCACGGCTGGGACCAGATCTACCTGCTTGCTGCCGTCGTGGGTGTGCGCAACGTGGAGAAGGACCCGGCCCGCGTCGTCCGCGTCAACACGCTCGTCGCGATGCACCTGCTCGACTGGCTGCAGCCGGGGGAGCGCGTCTTCTTCGCCTCGACCAGCGAGGTCTACGCGGGCGGGGTCGACGCCGGCATTGTCCCGGTGCCCACGCCCGAGGCGATCCCGACGATGATCTCGGACATCACGGCACCCCGTTTCGCGTACGCGGTCAGCAAGCTGCTCGGCGAGGCCGCGTTCCTGCACACCGCCCGTGCCCGCGGTTTCGACGCGGTCGTCGGGCGGTTCCACAACGTGTACGGGCCGCGGATGGGCGCCGACCACGTGATCCCGGAGATGTCGCTGCGGGCGCGCGGCGGCGAGGACCCGTTCCGGGTGCCCGGGGCCGACCAGTTCCGCGCGTTCTGCCACGTCGACGACGCGGTCGAGGCCATGGTGCGGCTGATGGCCACGCCCGCGGCGGCCGGGCAGATCGTGCACATCGGCAACGACCGCGAGGAGACCAACATCGGCGACCTGGCCAAGCTGGTGCTGCGGGTGGCCGAGGTCAGCCCCGGTTTGGAAACCGCCGCCGCGCCGTCCGGATCGGTGCGCCGGCGCTGCCCGGATCTGTCCAAGCTGCGTGAGCTGACCGGCTTCGAGCCGACGGTCACGCTCGAAGAAGGCGTCCGTACGACGTTCGCGTGGTACGCCGAGCACGGGAGACCGTCATGACCGACGAACGCGCGCCGATCTGCTTCTACTACGGCAACGGCAAGCTGATCGACCTCGCGGAGTACCCGCGCGTGGTGCTGCAGCCCGACTTCTACAAGCCCGAGGAGATCGCCTACCTCAAGGGCAAGGGCGTGCACGTGCTGGCGTACCTGACCCTGTCGGAGGACACCGGGCCGCCCGCCGAGTGGCAGCGCACCGAGGTCAACCCCGACTGGGGCGGCAAGTTCGTGCACGTCGGGCACCCGGACTGGGTCTCGCACGTGGTCGGTCAGGCGCGCGACGCGCTGGCGGCCGGGTTCGACGGGTTGTTCCTCGACACGCTCAACGTCGAGCTCACGTTCCCCGAGGACGTGCCGCACCTGCTGACCCTGGTGGCGGCGCTGCGGGCCGAGGCGGGCTCGGCGTACATCCTGGCCAACCGGGGCTTCGGGATGCTGCCGCGGCTGGCCGAGCTGGTCGACGGGGTGGTGTTCGAGTCGTTCTCGGCCCGGTGGACCGAGGAGGGCTATGCGGCCTGGCCGGCGGACACCCTCGAATTCCACGCGCAGATCGCCGAGCAACTGCTGCGGTTGCAGCTCGACCTGTACGCGCTGGACTACGCCGACGACCCGGGCCTGACGGACTTCGCTGTCCGCCGGGCCCGGCAGTTCGGCATGCAGTGCATCGTCAGCGATCGGGCGCTGTCACGCGTCTGACGTCTTGTAGACCGCGAACGTGGTCCGCTTCCGGAGCCGGAAACCTATCGACTCGTAGAGGCGGATCGCGTTCGCGTTCGCGGCCGACGTGTGCAGGAACGGGACCTCGCCGCGCTGCCTGATCCCGTACGCGACCGCTTGCACCAGGCGTGTGGCGAGGCCCTGTCCGCGGAACGCCGGGTGGGTGCAGACGGCGCTGATCTCGGTCCAGCCGGGCGGGTGGAGGCGCTCCCCGGCAATCGCGATCAAAACCCCGTTTTCCCGTACGCCGAGATAGGTGCCCAATTCGATCGTGCGCTGACGGAACGGACCGGGCTGGGTGAGCTCGATCAGGGCGAGGATCTCGGGGACGTCGCTTGGTGTCAGTTGTTGCGCGTTGGCGAGTGGCGCCGCGGCGAGCGACTCGTCGACAAACTGGACGCCGGCCACCTCGCCCGCGATCTCCCAGCCGGGATGCCTTTTGGGGATCGGCCCGGCCACCGCCACCTCGGCACCCGGACCGGTCAGCGCGGCCAGGTCGGCCCACGCCTGCGGATCGTCAGGGTCCTCGACGGCGTGGAAGGGTGCAACTTGCGGGTCGTAACGGATCGCCCGCCCGTACGTTTGGGCGAACTTCGAGTGCTCGCCCCGCAAAGAGGCGACTACCGGGTCGTCGAGGCCGGCCTGGACCGTGGTCATCGGGGCGCCAGGCCGAGGTTCTCGCGGAGCGTCGAGCCCTCGTACTCCGTACGGAAAACGCCTTTTTCTTGCAGCAGCGGGACGACCGTGTCGGCGAACTCGTCGAGGCCGCCCGGTGTCACGTGCGGCACCAGGATGAAGCCGTCGCTCGCGTCCTCCTGCACGAGGTGGTCGATGCTGTCGGCGATCGTGGTGGCCGAGCCGATGAACGTCTGGCGGCCGGTCACCTCGATGATCAGGTCGCGTATCGACAGCTTCTCGGCCTCGGCCTTCTGCCGCCACTCGTTGGCCACGGCAATCGGGTCGCGGTGCATCCGAACGCTGGCCCGGCCGCGCGCGATGTGCTCGTCGGAGACGTCGGGGTCGATCTCGGGCAGCGGTCCCTCCGGGTCGTACGAGGAGAGGTCGCGGTTCCACAGCTGCTCGAGGAACTTGATCGCGGTCGCCCCGCTGACCTGTTGGCGCCGCACCACTCTTGCGCGTTCTTGCGCGTCGTTGTCCGTATCGCCCAGAACGAACGTCGCCGCCGGGAGCACCTTGAGCGAGTCGCGCTCGCGGCCGTACTTCGCGAGGCGGTCCTTGACGTCGGTGTAGAACTTCTGGCCGTCCGCCAGGGTGCCGTGGCGGCTGAAGATGGCGTCGGCGGTGGCCGCGGCGAACTCGCGGCCCGCGTCAGAGTCGCCCGCCTGCAGGATGACCGGGCCGCCCTGGGGGCTGCGGGGCACGTTGAACCGGCCGGAGATGTCGAAGTGCTGGTCGGTGTGCTGGAACGTGCCCGCGTCCGGGTGGCGCAGGAAGACGCCGTTCTCCTTGTCGGCCGCGATGGCGTCGGCGGGCCAGGAGTCGTACAGCTCCTTGGCCGTCTCGAGGGCCTGCGTGGCCCGGCTGTAGCGGTCGGATTCGGCCAGGAAGCCGCCGCGCCGGAAGTTCTCCCCTGTGAAGGCGTCCCAGCTGGTGACGACGTTCCACGCGGCCCGGCCGCCGGAGAGGTGGTCGAGCGACGCGAACTGGCGGGCCACCTCGTACGGCTCGTTGAAGGTGGAGTTGATCGTGCCGGCCAGGCCGAGGTGCTCGGTGACCGCGGCCAGGGCGGCGAGGACGGTGAAGGTGTCGGGGCGGCCGACCACGTCGAGGTCGTAGATCTGGCCGCCCTGCTCGCGCAGCCGCAGGCCCTCGGCCAGGAAGAAGAAGTCGAACTTGGCGCGTTCGGCGGTCTGGGCGAGCTTGACGAAGGAGTCGAACTCGATGTGGCTGCCGGCGGCGGGGTCACTCCAGACCGTGGTGTTGTTGACGCCGGGGAAGTGCGCGGCGAGGTGGATCTGCTTAGGCAACTCGGACTCCTTCGGCGGCGTAGCGGTTGGCGGGCTTCCCTAGACCGAGCAGGCCGCGCAGGGTGTCCGCCTCGTACTCCGTACGGAAAACGCCTCGTCTCTGCAGTTCGGGGACCAGGCCGCGAGTGATGCCGCGGAGGTCGGACGGGAGGCGTCCTGGGCGCAGGCGGAACCCGGTGATGCCGGCCTCCTGCCATTCGAGCAACAGATCGGCCAGCTGGGCGGGGGTGCCGGTGAAGACTCTGGCGTCGCTCAGAATCGCGGCGTTCTGAACCGGCTCCAGGAACACGACCAGGTCGGCGAAGACGTGCTGCACCTTGACGTCGTTGACGATCCGGTGCGCGTCGGCGGCGTCCTTCGGCGTGACATAGACGACGTCGGCCGACTTCTCGGCGAACCGATACGGGATGTCATTGTGGGCCAGGGCGGTCACGACGGGCTGGCCCTGCGGCGGCCGGGGCGTGATCGAGGGGCCCTTCACCGTGAAGAAGCGGCCCTCGAAGTTGATGTAGTGCAGCTTGTCGCGGTCGATGAACCGGCCGGTGGCGGCGTCACGGATCTCGGCGTCGTCCTCCCAGCTGTCCCAGAGCCGCCGTACGACTTCCACGTAGTCGGCCGCCTCGTCGAACAGATCGGCCACCACCGCCCGTACGTCAGGGTCGTTGATCTTGTCGGGCGAAATGGCGGGGATCTGGCGCCGCCCGAAGTGCGCGGCCTCCGCCGACTTGGCCGAGAGCTGAACCCGCCAGCCCGCGCGGCCCCGGCTCACGTAGTCGAGGGTCGCGATCGCCTTGGAGATGTGGAACGGCTCGGTGTGCGTGACCGTGGCCGTCGGGACCAGGCCGATGTGCCGGGTCAGCGGGGCCACGCGCGAGGCGATCAGCACCGCGTCGAGCCGCCCCTGCACCTGGGCCGGGTCGTCGGTCTGCACGCCCAGCCCGTCCTCGATGGTGACGAAGTCGAGCTTGCCCGCCTCGGCCTCGGCGATCAGGTCGATCCAGTAGCGGGCGGTGAACAGCTCCGCGGGCCGCGCGTCGGGCTCACGCCAGGCATTGGGGGCCCAGCCGGCGCCGTCCAGGGCCACCGCCAGATGCAAGTTCGTCATGGTCACTTCCCCTCGATCGGCAGGCCCGGCGGGTTGATCTCGGGCGCGTCGACTGTCTCGTTGGCCAGGTTCCAGCGGTCCAGGATCTTCTGGTAGTCGCCCGACTTGACCAGCTCGTCCAGGGCCGCCTTGTAGGCCTCGACCAGGCCGCTGCCCTTCTTCGTGGTCAGCGCGATCTTGCCCTGCAGCGTGGAGCCGGCGCCGGAGTACGTACCGACGATCTCGGTCTCGCCCGCCTTGGCCACGTGATAGGCCGAGGTCGGGTTGGGCCCGAGGTAGAGCTCGATGGCCCCCGAGCCCAGGGCCAGATAGGTGGCCTGGTTGGTCTGGTAGTACTTGATGTCGACCTTGGGCAGGCCCTGCTTGACGGCCTCCTCGCTCCACTCGACGAGGATCTTCTCCTGGTTGGTGCCCGAGCCGACCGCGACCTTCTTGCCGGCCACGTCCTTGGGCCCGGTCACCTTGAGGCCGCTGCCCTTCTTGGCCTCGAACGCCAGCTCGTCCTTGCGATAGGTGGCGAAGTCGTACTTCTGCTTGCGCTCCTCGGTGACCGTGATGTTCGAGGCGCCGACGTCGTACTTGCCGCTGTCGAGGCCGATGAACAGGTTCTCCCAGCTGGTGTTCTGCAGGTCGGGCTTGAGGCCGAGGATGCCGGCCACGGCGACCGCGATGTCGGGCTCGCTGCCGATCAGCGTCTTGTTGTCGGTGGCGGTGAAGGCGAGCGGGGCGAACCCGGCGCCGGCCGCACCCACGCCGATCGTGAGCGTGCCCTTCTGCCTGATCGCCTCGGGCAGCAGGGCCGCGGCGGCGTCGACCTTGGCCGGGATGATGCGCTGCTGGTCGGGGCCGTCGTTGATGGTGACCGCGGCGGCCTGCTGCACGTCGGCGCCGGCGGCGGGCTTCTCGTCGGGCGCGGCGCAGGCGGCGAGTCCCGCCAGCGCGGCCACCAAGAGCAGAGCGGATTTCGTACGCATGGAGAGGTTTGCTCCTTCAGACGAGAACTTTTGACAGGAACGCGCGGGTGCGCTCGTGCTGGGGGTTGTCGAGGACCTCGGTGGGCGGGCCCTGTTCGAGCAGGCGGCCCTCGTCGAGGAAGACGATGGTGTCGGCCACCTCGCGGGCGAAGCCGATCTCGTGGGTGACGACGATCATCGTGGTGCCCGCGCGGGCCAGGTCGCGCATGACGTCGAGCACCTCGCCGACCAGCTCGGGGTCGAGGGCCGAGGTGGGCTCGTCGAACAGGATCAGCTTGGGCTGCCGGCCCAGGGCCCGGGCGATGGCGACCCGCTGCTGCTGGCCGCCGGAGAGCTGGCGGGGATAGGAATGAGCTTTGTGCGCGAGGCCGACTCGTTCGAGGAGCTCGATGCCGCCGCCGGCCTCCGCCACGTTCTGCAGCGCGGTCATGTGCGGGAAGAGGTTGAACGTCTGGAAGACGAACCCGATCTTGGCGCGCTGCTTGAGGATGTGGCGCTCGCTGAGCTCGTACAGCTTGTCGCCGGCCCGGCGGTAGCCGATCAGCTCGCCGTCGACCCGGACCCGCCCGCGGTCCACCTTCTCCAGGTGGTTGATGCAGCGCAGCAGGGTCGACTTGCCCGACCCGGACGGCCCCAGGATCACCGTCACACTGCCCGCCGGGACGGTCAGGGTGACGTCCCGCAGCACTTCGAGGGTGCCGAACGACTTGTGCACACCGCTGAGCTCGATCATCGGACGTACCCCCTCGAATAACGACGCTCGACGTAGTGCTGCAGAACCGAGAGGGCGGCGGTCAGGATCACGTACCAGACCGTGGCCACGAGCAGCAGCGGCACGACCCGTCCGTTGCGGCCGTAGATGACCTGCACCTGGTAGAACAGCTCGCCGATGGCCAGCACGTAGACGACCGACGTGCTCTTGAGCAGGTTGACCAGCTCGTTGGCCGCGTTGGGCAGGATCGCGCGCATGGCCTGGGGGAGCAGGATGCGGCGGAACTGGCGCAGCCGCGGGATGCCCAGGGCGGCCGCGGCCTCCAGCTGCCGGGAGTCGACCGAGAGGATGCCGGCGCGGACGATCTCGGCGGCGTACGCGGCCTCGTGCAACGCCAGGCCCAGCAACGCCGCCCCGAAGGCGCTGACCAGCGTGGACGTCTCGAAGTGGAGGAAGCCGGGGCCGAACGGGACGCCGATCTGCAGCCGGTCGTACAGGTAGCCGAGGTTGGCCCAGAAAAGCAGCTGGACGATCAGCGGCACCGACCGGAAGACCCAGATGAACGTCCAGCTGACCCAGGCCAGCACCGGATTCTTGGACATGCGCATCGGGGCCAGCACGATGCCGCCCGCGAAGCCGAGCACGGCGCCCGCGAACGTCAGCTCCAGCGTGATGAGCAGGGCATCCATCACGGACTTCTCGAAGAAGTAGCCGAAGAAGGTGGCCCAGTCCCAGCCCGGGTTGGTGATCAGGCCGTGCAGGAACTGGGCCACGACGATCAGGACGGCGGCGGCCGCGATCCAGCGCCACGGGTGCCGGGCCGGCACGACGACCAGGTTGTCGCTCGGCGGCTCGGTCACGCCGGGCGGCGAGGCGGTGGTACGCGACAGAAGGCTCACGCCGATGACGCTAGGGTCGCGACCCTAAAACCCTCAATACCTATCGGGTGTATATGTTTAACGAACCTGTCAACGACTCCCGGGCGAGGTCACGCCAGGCCACCGCGACGGCCGCCGCGAGCATGCCCGCGCAGATCGCCAACCCGCCGGTGATCGGTCCCGGCCCGGACCCGCCGAGCACCACGCCGGCCACCGCGGCCGTGCCCACGGTGGCTGAGATCCGCTGCGCGAGCTGCAGAAACGCGGCGGCCAGCCCGGCCGCCCCCGGCGGCGCGTGCAGCAGCGTGAGAGCCTGGTTGGGCGAGATGATCAGCCCCGACGCGGCCCCGCTCGCGAGCTGGGTCAGCCCGAGCCCGAGGCCCAGCCAGCGCCCCGGAACCCAGTGCAGCACCCCGATCGTCGAGGTGACCGCGCCCAGCGAGCCGACCAGCGCCCACAAGATGCCGCGCCGGCCGTGGCGGCCCACCACCCGCCAGCCGATGGCCGAGAGCAGGGCGAACCCGAGCGCCCCGGGCAGCACGGTCAGGCCCGCGTGCAGGGCCGGCCAGCCGAGCTTCTCCTGCAGGTAGAGCGTGATGGCCAGCGACACCGACAGCGAGGCGCCGAACTGGAACGTCGCGATCAGGGTGCCCGTCCGATAGCCCCGCTCGCGCAGCAGGGCCGGCAGCAGGATCGGGGTGCCGCCGCGGCGGGCGTACCGGCGCTCCCAGGCGATCAGCGCGGCGACCAGCAGAGGGACTCCGGCGATCCAGGCCCGCTGGTCGGCACCGGTGAACGGCAGCAGCAGGCACAGCGTGGCCCCGCCCAGCAGCGCCAACCCGGGCAGATCGAGACTGGCATGCCGGTGCTCGCGCGGCTTTCGACGGGGGAACCATTTGATCGCCAGGGGCACGGTGACCAGCCCGAAGGGCACGTTGAGCAACAGCACACTGCGCCACCCGTACGTGTCGATCAAGAGGCCGCCGACGAGCGGTCCGATCACCCCGGCCACCCCGCCCACGATGGCGTAGGCGCCCAGCGCTTTGGTCCGGCCGGGGCCGTCGAACAGCTCCTGGATGATGCCGAGCACCTGCGGGTTGACCGTGCCCGCGCCGACGCCCTGCACCAGCCGGGCGACCGCCACGACCCACGCCTCCTGCGCGGTGCCGGCGACGATCGCGGCCGTGCTGAACAGGGCGATTCCCAGCACGAAGAGCCACTTGCGACCGTACGCGTCACCGAGGCGCCCGCTGGGCACCAGGGCCAGGCCGAACGTCAGCGAATAGCCCGCGATGATCCACTGAACCTCGCTCTCGCCCGCGCCCAGTGAGGCGCGCAGAGCGGGGACCGCGGTGTTGAGGCTGGACTGATCGAGCAGCGTGGTGAACGCGGCGGCCAGGCAGAGGGCAAGGGTGATCGCCCGACGATGCATGCTTCCCCGCTTCTCCGGGTCTTCCCCGCTATCTGGGACGAAAGTCATTGACCTCTTGCTTATATCCTAGTTCGGCTATAGGAAAAAGGGAGTCCGAAACATCTGGAGGTGGAGATGCGTCGCCGTTCCCTGCTGATCGCTGCCGTGGCAACCGTGCTGGTCGCGGGCTGCTCCGGCGGCGGTGGCACCGACTCCGCCGCCGCCGGCGAACCGGTCTCCGGCGGCTCCCTGACCTGGGCCGTCGAGACCGAGCCGATCACGCTCAACCCGCACCAGTACGCCCAGGCCAAGGCCCGCCTGCTGGTCTGGAACAACTTCGAGGCGCTGCTCACCCACGACGACAAGGGCGGCTACGTGCCCTGGCTGGCCAGCGGTTACGAGGTGTCGCCGGACGGGCTGACGTACACGGTCAAACTGCGTACGGGGGTGACCTTCAGCGACGGCACCCCGTTCGACGCGGCCGCGGTGAAGGCCAACGTGGACCAGTTGCGCGCCGACGGCTACGCCCCGCAGGTGGCCGCCGTACAGCTGAAGAACTTGAAATCCGTCGACGTGGTCGACCCGGCCACCGTCAAATACACGCTGACCAGCCCCGACGTGCTGATCCTGGACTTCCTGTCGTCACCCCAGGGTGCGGTCGTGTCGCCGAAGTCGCTCAAGGAGGCGGCCAACCTCAAGGCGGGCGGCCCGGATCTGGCGGGAACCGGGCCGTTCATCCTCGACCGGTACACGCCCGGCCAGGAGCTGCACTACAAGCGCAACCCGTCGTACCGGGACCGCGCGGCCTACCTCGACGAGGTCACCTACCGGTTCCTCAAGGAGTCCTCCGTACGGGTGGGGGCGCTGACCTCGGGCCAGGTGCAGGTGATCGAGGGGGTGCCGGCCACCGACCAGGCGCAGATCACCGGGAACTCGGCGCTCACGCTGAGCAAGGGGCTCAACTCGGGCTCGGCGTACTCGTACTACTTCAACGTCACGCACGCGCCGTTCGACGACATCCGCGTGCGGCAGGCGTTCCGCGACGCGCTCGACGTGGACACGGTGCTCAACGGGGTCTACCGCGGCACCGCGACCCGGGCCTGGAGCGTGATCGGGCCGACCAGCCCGCTCTACGACAAGACGCTCGAGGGCACGTACGGCAACAATCCCGCCCGGGCCAACGCGACCCTGGACGCGGCGGGCTGGACGCAGCGTGACGCCGACGGCTTCCGGGTCAAGAACGGCAAGCGGTTGACCGTACGGCTTGTGCAGTCGGCGCCGTTCGTCCGCGACCGCCGCGACATCCTGGCCCAGGCCGTGCAGGCCGCGGTCAAGCAGAGCGCGGGGATCGACCTGCACGTGTCCGTCGTCGATCAGGGGACCGCGACGGCGGCGCTGGAGCAGGGGGAGTACGAGGTCTTCGACAACTCCCGGGCCGACACCGACGCCGGGGCTGCTCTGAACCTGCTGCTCTCGTCGTCCGGTGCGATCAACCGGCTTGGCATCTCGGACGTCGGCGTGGACAAACTGCTTGCCAACGGACAAGCCTCTGGTGACCCTGCTGCTCGTGCTGAGATCTATCGATCGCTGCAGCAGAAGGTCGTCGCTGAGGACTCGCTGATCCAGCCGCTGTACGCGCCGGCCGACCAGATCGCTGCCTCCAAGAAGGTCGGCGGGCTGGCGTTCGAGCCGACCGCGGGCGTGCCGGCCAGCGCCTACAACCTCTGGCTGAGCAAGTGATCGTCGTCCGGCGGCTGCTCACCGGGCTCGTGGTGCTCTGGGCCGCCGCGACCGCCGCCTATCTGGCGCTGCTCGCGGCGCCCGGCTCCACGGTGGACAGCATCATCGGCGACGGGGCCGACACGCCGCTGATCCGCGCCCAGATCATTCAGGAGTGGGGCCTCGACCGGCCCGCGGTCGTGCAATACCTGGACTACCTGTGGCGGGCGGCGCAGGGTGACCTCGGCCGGTCCTATCTGCTGCAGAGGCCCGTACGGGAGGTGATCGCCGACCAGATCGGGCCCACGCTGACCCTGGCCGTGGCGGCCGCCCTGCTGGGTGCGCTGCTGGCCCTGACGCTGGCCGTGACCACCCGGCGCCCGTGGGCCCGCCGGGTCAGCTCGACATTTGAGCTGGTCGTGGTGTCGACGCCGCCGTTCCTGATCGGGATCGTGCTGCTCAGCATCTTCTCGTTCAGCCTGGGCTGGTTCCCGGTCAGCGGGGGCCAGGGGTTCGCTTCGCTGGTGCTGCCCGCGGTCACGCTGGCGTTGCCGGTGGCCGGGGTGCTGACCCAGGTGCTGCGCGACGGCATCGACCGGGCCATGGACGAGCCCTTCGTCGTGACGGCCCGGGCCCGCGGGCTGGGGGAGCGGGCCGTGCTGGTCCGCCACGCGCTGCGCCACGCCCTGCTCCCGGCGGTGACCCTCACCGGCTGGCTCTTCGGCATCCTGCTGGGCGGCGCGGTGATCATCGAAACCGTCTTCGGGCGGCCCGGCCTGGGCCAGGTCACGCTGCAGGCGGTGAACAGCGCCGACATGCCCGTCGTGC
The DNA here is from genome assembly GCF_016785085.1 of Paractinoplanes lichenicola. GTDB lineage: Bacteria > Actinomycetota > Actinomycetes > Mycobacteriales > Micromonosporaceae > Actinoplanes > Actinoplanes lichenicola. The sequence goes on along the minus strand of NZ_JAENHO010000012.1, from coordinate 303,290 downwards.
TGGCCGTGGTCGTGTTCTCGGCCTTCGTCTACGTGGTCATCAACACGTTGGCCGACCTCTCCTACCTGCTCATCGACCCCCGCCTGCGTCCTGCCCCCGCTACCCCGACGGGAGCGTAGACATGGCCCTCGCCCTCGATCGCCCGTTGTCCGTACGCCTGCGCCGTCCCTCCGGGGCCGGGGTCTTCGCCGCGGCCGGCTTCCTGGCCCTGGCCCTCGTGGCCGCCGTGCTGCCCGGCCTGCTCGCCGGCGACCCGCTGGCCGCCGACCCGCTGCACGTGCTGGAGGGGCCGAGCGCGGCCCACTGGTTCGGCACCGACCAGTTGGGCCGCGACGTCCTCGACCGGGTCGTGCACGGCGCCCGGCACTCCCTGCTGATCGGCGTCGTCGCCACCCTCATCGCCGTCACCGCGGGCCTGCTGCTGGGCCTGCTGGCCGGCCTCACCCACAAATACGCCGACGAGGCCCTGAGCCGCTCGTTCGACGCGCTCTCGGCCTTCCCGCTGCTGCTTCTCGCCCTGCTGTTCGTGGCCGTCGCCGGCCCCGGCACCGTCGGCCTGGTCGTCGCCATCGGCATCGCCACGATGCCCCACTACGCCCGGGTCGTCCGCAGCCAGACCTTCGTCGTCCGCCAGGCACATTACGTCACCCAGGCCGTGGCGTTCGGCCATTCCCGCACCCGCCTGGTGCTGCGTCACGTCCTGCCCAACGTCCTCGGCCCCATCCCCGTCCTGGCCGTGATCGGCCTGGGCGAAGCCATCCTGGCGGCGGCCGGCCTGAGCTTCCTCGGCATGGGCCCCCAGCCGCCTTCACCCGAGTGGGGCGCGATGCTCTCCGAGGGCCGCGGCTACCTGAGCGTCGCATGGTGGACGACCGTCCTGCCCGGCGTCGTGGTCACCCTCCTGGTCATCTCCCTGACCGTCGTAGGCCGTCACTTGCAGCGCCGCTTCGAGGGAAGGCACCCATGACCGACTCGAGAGTCCACCCACGCACCCCCACCCCCGACCCCCAAGCCCTGCCCGCCTCCCTCAACGGCAAACATGTCCCGCTCACAGCAGCGGACGAGACGCGCGATGCCGGGCCGGATGCGCGCACGTTGCTCGTTTCTGTTCGCGAGTTGCACGTGACGTTCCCGCACCGCCGGGGCGACGTGCATGCCGTGCGCGGGATCAACCTCGACATCCACCAGGGCGAGTGCGTAGCCATCGTCGGCGAATCGGGGTCGGGCAAGAGCGTTACGGCCCGCACGCTCGTCGGCCTCGCCGGCTCGAACGCCCAGGTCCGCAGCTCGCGATTCGAGATTGACGGCCGCCCGGGCCCGTTCGACTGGCGCACCCTGCGCGGCGGCTTCGCCGGACTGGTCCTCCAGGACGCCCTCGTATCGCTCGACCCGCTGCGCACCATCGGCGCCGAGATCGCTGAAGTGTTGCGTGTCCACAGGATCGGCGGCCGTGAGCAACGTGTTCGGGCCCTGCTCGAATCCGTCCACGTGCCCGACCCCGACCGCCGCGCCCGCCAGCACCCGCACCAACTCTCCGGCGGCCTACGCCAACGGGCCCTGATCGCCTCGGCCCTGGCCGCCGGCCCACCCCTGCTGATCGCCGACGAACCCACCACCGCCCTCGACGTGACCGTCCAGTCCCAAATCCTCGACCTGCTGGCCGAACGCCACGCCGCCGGCGAAACCCTCCTCCTGATCAGCCACGACCTAGCCGTGGTCTCCCGCCTGGCCGACCGAGTCCTGGTAATGCGCAACGGCCACATAGTCGAATCCGGCCCCACCGCAACCCTGCTCTCGGCCCCCACCCACTCCTACACCCAACAACTCCTCGCCGCGGTCCCCTCCGCCGCCTCCCGGGGCCGCCGGCTCTCCCACCAACCAACCGCCTCGTCCACAACCGCACCCAACCAGCCCGCCCCATCCACAACCCCCAACCCCGTCCCGCCGCAGTCGTCCACAACCCCCAACTCCACGCCGCGGTCATCCACAGCACAAACCCGCGCGCCGCAGTCATCCACAGGCGTGCGGGCGGGGCAGGCGCCGTCCACAAGCGACTCCGACCAGCTGCCGTCCGGGGTGGTCATTGAGGCGACTGGGCTGCGCAAGGGCTACGGGGCGCACATCGTTGTCGACGACGTGAACCTCACCGTGCGCCGCGGCGAGATTGTCGGGCTCGTCGGGGAGTCAGGGTCCGGCAAAACCACGGTCGCCCAGCTGCTCTTCGGGCTGACCCCACCGACGTCCGGTTCCGTGGCGTTCGAGGGCGCGCCATGGACCGGGCTCACGGAGCGGCGGCGTCGCCCGCGGCGCCGCCGCCTCCAGCTCATCTCGCAAGACCCGCTGTCCGCCTTCGACCCCCGCTGGACGGTGGGCCGGATCATCGCGGAGGCCCTGCCCGCGTCGATCGTCGACCAGGACACGCGGAGACGCCGGGGCCGCTCCGACGCCGTACAGACGCTGCTCGAACGCGTCGGGCTCGGGGCCGACCTTCTCGATCGCTATCCGCGGCAGCTCTCCGGTGGGCAGCGGCAGCGGGTGGCCATCGCCCGGGCGCTGGCGCCGCGGCCGAGTCTGATCATTTGTGATGAGCCGGTTTCGGCGCTTGACGTGTCCGTGCAAGCGCAGGTTCTTGATCTGTTGGCTGATATCCGGGACACCGATGGCACCGCGCTGCTGTTCATTTCGCACGACCTCGGCGTGATCCATCACCTGGCCGATCGGGTGCTGGTCATGCGGGACGGCGTCGTCGTCGAGCAAGGGCCTGTGGACGACGTTTTCCACAACCCACAGCACGAATACACCCGCGCGCTCATTGACGCGGTGCCGGCCCTGGAGGTGTCGCGATGAAGTTTCTGCTCATCACGTTGATCGCCGAGAAGAACGCGCAGCGGCCCGCGCACGAGCGGCTGCGGGAGGTGGTGGACAACGCCGTCCTGGCCGAGGAGCTCGGCTTCGACGGCTTCGGCGTGGGAGAGCGGCACGAACGACCGTTCTTTTCCTCCTCGCCGCCCGTCGTGCTCAGCCACATCGCCGCCGTCACCGCGCGGATCCGGCTGTTCACGGCGGTCACCACGCTCAGCCTGCTCGACCCGGTGCGGGCGTTCGAGGACTATTCGACGCTCGACAACCTCTCCGGCGGCCGGCTCGAATTGATCATCGGGAAGGGCAACGGCGCCGCCCAGGCCAAGCTCTTCCACGTCACCGCCGACGACCAGTGGGATCGCAACCGCGAGAGTTACGAGCTGTTCCGCCGCCTGTGGCGCGAGCCGAAGGTCACCTGGGAGGGCCGCTTCCGCCCCTCGCTGACCGACGCCGAGACCTGGCCGCGCCCGCTGCAGCAGCCGATCCGGGTCTGGCACGGCAGCGCCACCAGCCGCGAGTCGGTCGACCTGGCCGCACGCTTCGGCGACCCGCTGTTCTCGGCCAACGTCACCAACCCGATCGAGCCGTACGCCGAATTGATCCGTTACTACCGCGAGCGGTGGGCGCACTACGGCCACGACCCGGCCGACGCGCTCGTCGGGGCGGGCAGCGCCGGGTTCTACGCCGCCCGCACCTCACAGGAGGCGATCGAGACGTACCGGCCCCTGTACGACGCCCGGATCGCCCTGTTCCGCCAGGTCGGCGTCGAGCCAGTCTTCCCCACCCTGGAGGACGCCGTCGAGCGCAGCTCCATCCTGGTCGGCAGCCCGCAGCAGATCATCGACAAGGTGCACCGCTACCACGCCGAGTTCGGCCACGAGGTCATGCACCTGCACGCCGACGGTGACGGGCTGACCGACAAGCAGCACCGGGCCTCGCTGGAGTTGTTCCAGTCCGAGGTCGCCCCGATCCTGCGCCGGGACATCCCGAGCCGCGCGTTCCCCGAGCCGCTGGACATCGAGGCATCCGTCGTCACCAGTTCCCCGGGAGGACCCTCATGACCGTTCCGCTGTCGATCCTGGATCTGGCGCCGCTGGTCTCCGGCGGCACCGTCGGGGACGCCCTGCGCCGCACGCTCGACCTGGCCCGCAAGGCGGAACAGTTCGGCTACCACCGCTACTGGGTGGCCGAGCATCACCTGACCGCCGGGGTGGCCAGTTCCCAGCCGGCCCTGCTGCTCGGTCAGATCGCCGCCGTGACCGAGCGCATCCGCCTGGGGTCGGGCGCCGTGCAGACCGGTTACCTCACCCCGCTGGCCGTGCTGGAGCAGTTCGGCCTGCTCGACGCACTCTATCCCGGCCGCTTCGACCTGGGCCTGGGCCGCTCGGCCCAACGCCGCACCTCGACCCTGTCGGCCGCGGCCGAACAGCCCGCCACGTCCGTCCCGTCCACAGCCGAGCCAGCCGCTCCCGCTGGTTCGTCCACAGGTGGAGCTGCGCTTGCTGGTTCGTCCACAGGTGGGGTCGCGCCCGCTGGTTCGTCCACAGGTGGGGTCGCGCTTGCTGGTTCGTCCACAGGTGCTTCAGCCGGTCACGCCGAGGCGCGGGTCGTCGACGGCTTGCTCATCCCCAAGCACTTCGACTTCACGCCGCTGGCCACGTCGCCCCGCGCGGCCCTCTTCGGCAAGCTGCTCAAGCAGCCCCACGCCGAGCCGCTCGACCTCGACCAGGTCGTCGAGGACCTGCAGACGCTGATCGCGGGCCCCTACACCGACGGACTGGGCAACGAGGCCCACGCCGTACCGGGGGAAGGGTCTGATCTCGAGCTTTGGATCCTGGGGAGCAGCGGTGGTGAGAGCGCCCGGGTGGCCGGGGCGCGGGGCCTGCCGTTCGCGGCGAATTATCACGTCGCGCCGGCCAAGGTGCTCGAGGCCGTCGAGGCTTATCGGGCCGCGTTCCGCCCGTCGAAGACGCTGTCGGCGCCGCACGTGCTGGTCAGCGCCGACGTCGTGGTGGCCGAGGACGACGACACGGCGAAAAACCTGGCGATCCCGTACGGGCTGTGGGTGCGCAGCATCCGCAACGGCACCGGCGCCATCCCGTACCCGAGCGTCGACGAGGCGCTGGCGCACGTGTGGACGGACGAGGATCGCGACCTGGTCGCCGACCGTCTGGACACGCATTTCGTGGGTTCGCCGCGGACCGTGGCCGAGCGACTGGAGACGTTGCGCCGCGTGACGGCGGCCGACGAACTGCTCGTCACTACCATCACGCACGACCACACGGACCGTGTCCGCTCGTTCGAGCTGCTGGCCAAGGAGTGGATCGCCTGACGCGGCGGCCCCCGTCGGGCATGGGGCGACGGGGGCCGGCCGTGCGTCACGCCATGGCGCACATGGTGCCCTTGAGCGAATACGACGTGGGCGCCGGGTTGCTGCCGTTCCACGAGCCGGAGGAATCCGAACGAAGCCGACGCGCCCGGGGCGACCGAGCCGTTCCACGCGGCGTTTGTGACCGCGACCTGGCCGTTCGCCGTGGTCGCGGACCCGTTCCAGAGCTGGGTGATCGTCTGACCGGCCCCGAACTGCCAGCCGAGCGTCCAGGTGGTCCACGCCGTGCTGCCGGTGTTCGTCACGCGGACGTCGGCCTGGAACCCACCCGCCCAGGAACCGGTCACCCGATAGCTGACCGTGCAGGCCGCCGTCCCCGGCGTCGGGCTGAGAGTCGGACGCACGGTCGGCGAAACCGTCGGTGAGACTGTGGGCGAAACGGTGGGTGAGACCGTGGGCGAAACGGTGGGCGAGGAAGTCGTGCCGATCTTGCTCGGGTCGACCACACCCCAGTACGCGGACTTCGCCTGCAGCCGCGTGTCGAACAGCAGCGGCACGTCCTTGCGGGTCACCGGGAACGTGTCGAGCCACGTGTTGTCGTCCGCGAGCCCCCACAGCGTCACCGAGGTGATCTCACCCTCGTACTGGCGGAACAGCGCGAACATGTCCCGATACACGTACGCCTGCTGCAACAGCCGGTCGGCCGGCGGCGTCGGGAACGACTCTCCGTTGCTGGTGTAGATGCTGACATCCATCTCCGTGATCTGCTGCTCGACACCGAGCGCGACGAACTTGTCGAGCATCGCCTTCGTCTCGGAGATCGTCGGCCAGCTCACGTTGATGTGCATCTGGTGCCCGACACCGTCGATCGGCACGCCCTCGGCCTTCAGCTGCGCGACCAGCGCGTACAGCTTGTCGCGCTTGGCCGGGACGTTCGTGTTGTAGTCGTTGATGAACAGTTTGGCGTGCGGCGCGACCTCGCGAGCGACCCGGAAAGCCGTACGGATGTAATCGAGGCCGGTGACGGTGAACCAGGTGCTGCGGCGCAGACCGTCGGATTGGTTTTCGTCAATGACCTCATTGACCACGTCCCACACGCCGATATCGGTGCCGTAATGCGCGGCGACACCACGAATGTGATTTTCCAGCCGTTCCAGCAGCAGCGCCTTGTCCTCGGCCGTCGCCGTCATCGGCTGCCCGTCCGCCCCGGTGAACACCCAGGCCGGCGTCTGGTTGTGCCAGACCAGCGTGTGCCCGCGGACGGCCATGCCGTGCGCCTTGGCAAAGGAGATCAAAGGATCCGCTTGCCCGTACGTGAAATTGCCCTCGGACGGTTCGGTGGCGTCCCATTTGAGCGCGTTGCCGGGCGTGACGCTGGTGAAATGCTTGTCGAGTAATTGCCCGTGCTCGCCGATGATCTCGGCCCCGGTGATCGCCGCGCCGACCGGGAACTCGTCCACCACGTTCTTCACGGAGGGTATGTCGGTCTGGATGGGCAGCGCCGGCACGTAACTCGCCGTCACGTCGTCGATGTACAGCCCGCCCGTGGTCGAGGCCGTCTCCACATAGAGGCGCAGGAACTCGACGTCGGTGGCCAGCGTGTATCGCCCGGTCAGGTTGACCCAGCCGCCGCTGGTGACTGCGGTGTTGCCCACGACCTGGTCGTAGGAGGCCACCCCTCCCGTACGTCGTTCGACGCTGAGCCGGGCGTTGTCGGAGCCCTCGGCCATCCGCACCCAGGCCGAGATCGTGTACGCCGTGCCCTTCTCGAACGTGCCGAGCACGTCGAGCGAGGGTCCCTGCCAGGCCGCCGTACGCCCGGTGACCGCGAGGCTGCCCGTCCCGCCGTGCGCCACGGCCGTGCTGGGCGCCACCGTCTCCGCGGCCCGGGCCGCCCATCCCTGGCTCGTGCCGTCCTCGAACGTGCTGGTCAGCACGGTGATCGGGGTGGGTTCGGCGGCCGCGTCGGCATTGCCGGTCACCGCTATGGCGGCGGCCACGGGCAGGGCGGCCGCGAGTGACACCACAGCCAGTCGCAGAGAAGCACGCATAGCACGTCCCTAAGTAAGAAATTGATGAACATAGTTACATGGGAGCGCTCCCATCGCAATGGGGGTCATAGCGCTCGACAAGCGTGCTGCCGATCGAGGCCAAACGCTCCCGTACGCCCGGAGGGCCGGTCACCTCGATCCACTCGACCAGCCCGGCCAGCTCGCCGGCGAGCGTGTGCTCGTCGTAGCCGCGGATCACGACCTGGACGCGGCCGTCGGTCGTGGACCCGCCCACCTCGAGCCGATCGCCGAAGCCCATCTGAAGTTTGTCCAGCCCGTCGGGCGTGCACAGCGCCCGGATCTCGAGGGGCGTTCGCCTGCGGTCGACCTCGTCGGCGATCTCGCGCCAGCTCCCGGCCAGGTCGAAACCCTCGGGCCGGTCCGCGGGCTCGCCGGTCGGGTCGGCGGCCGACACGCGGTCGATCCGGAAGGTGCGCCGGCCGGCCTCGGTCTGGGCGACGAGATACCACCACGGGCCCTTGGCCACGATGCCCAGCGGGTGGACGGTTCGCCGGGTCTCGGCGCCCGTGCTGTCGACGTAGCCGAGCCGCACCTGCACGCCGCGGATCACCGCGTCCTGCAAGGCGTCGAGGAAGCGCGGCGTCCGGCGCTCGACCCGGCCCGACCCCCAGCGCTGCGGGTCCATGACCAACGACGCCGCCGCCGCTTCGGCCTGCGCCCGGAAGGGCTCCGGCAGGGCCCGGACGAGTTTGCGCAGCGCCGCCTTCACGGCCGGGGTCGCGGCCGAGGCCGGCCCGGCCACCAGGAACAGGGCGCGCGCCTCGCTCGCGGTCAACCCGGACAGATCGGTGCGGGCGCCGCCCACGAGGCGCCAGCCCCCGCCCCGGCCCTGCATCGAATAGACCGGCACCCCGGCCACGGCCAGTGCCTCGAAATCGCGGCGGGCGGTGCGCTCGGAGACCTCAAGCTCGCGGGCGGCCTCGGCCGCGGTCAGCTGCTCGCGCTGTTGCAGCAGCAGAAGGATGGCCATCAGGCGGTCGGCTCTCATCCCGGCAACATTTCCGCGAAAACCGGTCAGGGGATGGCCTCTTTCGGTCGGCACGATAGCGAAATGACGATCTTTCCCGAGCCCACCCTGGTGTCCGTCAACGGCGTGGAACTCGAAGTGTTCGAGGCCGGACGACAGCATGCCGGAAGGCCCATCGTGCTCTGTCACGGCTGGCCGGAGCACGCCTTCACGTGGCGCCATCAGCTGCCGGCTCTGGCCGCGGCGGGCTACCACGTCATCGTTCCGAACCAGCGGGGGTACGGCAATTCCTCCGTACCGGCCGCGGTGACCGACTACGACATCGAGCACCTGACGGGCGACCTCGTCGCGCTGCTCGACCACTACGAATATGAGGACGCCACTTTCGTCGGTCATGACTGGGGGGCGATGGTCGTCTGGGGCCTGACCCTGCTGCACCCGAACCGAGTGAACAGGGTGATCAACCTGAGCGTGCCCTATTTCGAGCGCGGCGAGCGGCCGTGGATCGAGTTCATGGCCGACGTGTTCGGCGACGACAACTATTTCGTCCACTTCAATCGCCGGCCGGGTGTCGCCGACGCCGTGTTCGACGAGAACGCCGCCCAGTTCCTTCGCAACCTGTTCCGAAAGGACGTGCCCCCTCAGGAGCCCGAGCCGGGCATGGCGTTCATCAATCTTGCCCGGGCGGAGAAGCCGCTCGGTGAGCCCGTCATGAGCGACAGCGAGCTGGCCGTTGTCGTCACCGCCTTCGAGTCGACGGGGTTCACGGGCAGTGTGAACTGGTATCGGAACCTCGACCGCAACTGGCATTTGCTGGCGAAGGCGGACCCCGTCATCCGGCAACCCGCGCTCATGATCTATGGCGATCGTGACGTGGTCGCGCGGTCGGAAAGGCTGACCGACTTCGTTCCGAACGTGGAAGTGATCAGCCTGGATTGCGGTCACTGGATCCAGCAGGAGAAGCCGGAAGAAACGAACCAGGCGATTCTCAAGTGGCTGGAGGCTGATCGGTCTTAGGAGCCGGCCAGCTCGGCGAGGGTGTTGTCGATCGCCGTGGCCAGGTCGTCGTCGCGGATCGCGGGCCGGGCCGCCGCGAGCGCCGCGACGGCGGCCGGGGCCAGGCTGCGGTCGTGGAACGCCAAGACGTCCAGCAGGTCGACGCAGGAGTAGAGGTCGGCCACGGGCGACGACTCCGACTGGAGAACGGCCAGGTAATGCGGGAAGCCGCCGGCCACCGCGCGCCGGATCTCGGCGGCGTCGACCGCGCCGATCTGCTCGTGCGCGGGCCCGCTGATCTCGGCCGCGGCGATGAGCGACAGGACGTCGAGGGCGGCGCTGTGCCCGGCCGGTGTCATCACGGGCAGGGCGGCGACGAGGACGCCGGCGACGGGCGCGCAGCCCTCGCAGGGGCCGGCCTCCGACAGCAGAATGCGAGCGATCCAGGCCCCGAGCCGCGTCGCCTCGACGTCCTCCGTCGCCTCGACGAGCCGGCGCAGGGCCTCCGGCATCATCTCGGCGTGGCCCAGGTAGGTCTGAACGCGCGCCCAGTCGATCCGGGCGATCTCGTCGTCGACACTCACCCGAAGACTCTCGCATGCCGGGGCGCGTCCGCCGCAAATCGGTGGAGGCGCGCCCGGCGAAGGCCTAGGTTGATCGCCGTGGAGGAGTCTGTCACCGAGGCCAATCGCGCGAGCTGGAACCTCATCGCGCATCGTCGCTCCGGTGTGGCCGTCGAGCGGCTCCGGGCGGGCGAGGTCAGCCTGGAGGATTTCGAGCTTCGGCTGGCCGGTGACGTCTCGGGGCGGCACGTCGTGCACCTCGCCTGCTCGTACGGGGATGAGGTGCTCTCCTGGGCCACCCTCGGCGCGCGGGCCACGGGTGTCGACATCTCCGACGTCGCGATCGCCGCGGCGAAGAGGCGGGCCGCCGAGGCCGGCATCAGCGCCGACTTCCGCCGGGCCGACATGCTCGATCCGCCGGCCGACCTCGTCGAGCTCGATCTGATCTATCTGAGCTGGGGTGCGATCTGCTGGGTGCCCGACCTCGCCGCCTTCGCGAGCACCCTGGCCACCCGGCTTCGCCCCGGCGGCTCGGTGCTGCTGTGCGACCACCACCCCGCCTGGGAGGTGCTCTCCGTCCGCGCCGAGAACCACCTGGCAGTAGTGGGCGACTATTTCGGCCGCGGCCGCCCGAACACCGACCAGGACGACGCCAAACTGCCCCAGGGCGCCCGCGGCGAGTCCGACGCCCCACAGTTCTCGACCTTCATCTGGCCCGTGAGCGACGTCGTCATGGCCCTGATCCGCGCCGGCCTCCGGCTGGACGAGTTCACCGAGGCCCCGGAACCCGCGCTGTACGCCGGCCTGGGCCCCGCCGCCGAGGCACTGCCGGCCTACTACGTCATCAAGGCCACCAAGCCCGGCAACGACTAGTCCCGCCTGCCTTGACGTGCGCCGGCCCCGGGTGGGGTGGGGTGTGATGCCTGGCGGGGTGGGGCGCTGAGTGGGGTGTGGCGCTGGGTTGGGGTGTGGCGCTGGTGGAGTTTGGCCTCGGGTGGGGGTGTGGCGCTGGTCGGCGCACGGCCTCGGGCGGGGGTGTGGCGCCAATCGGCGCACGGCCTCGGTTGGCGCGCGGCCCCGCCGGGGCCGTGGCCCGGTTGGGGTGTGGCGCCAATCGGCATGGCCCCGGGTGGCGCGCGGACCCGGCCGGGGCGTCGCCCGGTTGGGGTGTCGCCCGGTTGGCGCGCGGCGCTGAGGTGGCGCTGGTCGGCATGCGGCCTCCGGTTGGGGCGCGAGCCCGGCGGGGTGTGGCCCGGTTGGCGCGCGGCGCTGGTGAGGTGTGGCGCCGGTCGGCACGCGGTCTTGGTCGGCGCGCGGCCTTGGTTTGCGCGCGGGCCCGGCGGGGGCGTGGCTCGGTTGAGGTGTGGCCCCGGTTGGCGCGGCACTGGTTGGGATGTGGCGTCGGTCGGCACGGGGACCCGCCGGGCAGCGGCTTCAGCTGGCAGCGTCGTAGGGCTGAAGATGGGCTCACCGAAGCGCTAGGCATTGCGGCGTCGGAACGCTAGTGCCGCGACCGTAAGGAGGGCCAGGGGCCACAGCGTGGCGGCGGCAGCCCCTCGCGACGGCTCCAGTAGTGCGGTGTCGGGTAGCCACGGGGACGAGGCCGGAGCGTAGGAACGCAGCAGCGGGCACGCGACCAGATAAGTGGTCAGCAGCACGGTCGTCGCGGCCAGCGCGTTGCGGAACAGCAGTCCGGCGGCGACGCCGATCAGGGTTACGCCGACGAGGTATGCCGCCCAGCTCGGTCGTAGCGGTGCCGGCGGGGCCAGGACGATCGGTGCGGCCATGACGACGGAGGCGACCGCTACGGCGATGGCCTTTGCGGCGGCCAGCCGATTACGCCGCGGGGCTGCCAGCAATGTGGCCCGAATCTGGCCGCCCGCCTCGTATTCCTGGGTCGCGGCGAGGACACCGAGGATCAGGAAGCCGACCTGCGTCCAGCGCAATGCTGTCAGCACCGGGTCTTCCGCCGGCACGGCACGGTGGGCGGCGAAGGCCAGCAGGGCGGTCGCGGCCCAGGTCAGTGACGCCGTCCAGCGCAGCCCCGGCAACGACGCCAGCTTGCCCAGCTCGGCCCGCACGGGCAAGGCGGGCCCGGAGAAAACGGCTCCGGAGGAGACGTGCCTGGTTGAGGCGACGCTGGTGGAAGCGGCTCTGGAGCAGACGTGTCTGGTGGAGGCGAGGCTGGTGGAAGCGGCTCTGGAGGAGACGTGTCTGGTGGAGGCGGGGCTGGAGGAAGCGGCGCTGGAGGAGACGTGCCCGGTGGAGGCGACGCTGGTGGAAGCGGCGCCGGCCGAGGATTCAGGCACGTCGGCGGCGGCGCCGGCGACGGGGGTGCGTACAGGGGGGACGGCCGCGACGGGAGGCTGTGCGTCGGCGCTGTGCATCGTGGAGGTGGGGTCGGCGCCTTCGGGGGTGCGCTGGGCCGTCATGCGGGACGCCGGTGGAACAGGTAGGCGGCCAGGGCCAGCAGGGCGGTCACCCAGGCCGTCATCGTCAGGCCGGCCGTGACGGGTGGGATGGTGATGTCGGCGGGTTGCGAGCGCAGGAACATGTGGGCGCCCACGATGTCGGGGAGGTAGGCGGCCGCGGGGGTGAGTTTGGTCAGCAGATACGACACTGAGACGACCGAGCTGTTCACGATGAAGACCGTCAGCGTGATGATGCCGTTGCGGAAGATCAGGGTCACCGAATAAGCCAGCAGGGCCAGCAGCACCCAGTAGAGGACCGCCGCGCCGACCCGGACGGCCGAGAACGGCGGGGCGTAGTCGGGCATGAGCAGGCCGGTCAGCCAAAGCGTCACAAGGGCGGTCAACGCCCCCTGCACGGCCACCACCAGCACCAGCGCCGCGCCCTTGGCGGCCAGCAGCCGGTGGCGGGCGGGCATGGCCAGCAGGGTCGACGTCAGCTGGCGGGCCCCGGGGGAGTCGTCCCCCGTGGACGTGTATTCGCTGCTGACCGCGACCACGCCCAGGATCAGCGCGCCGAGCAGGCCGATCCCGAGGTTTTGATAGCCCACGTCAGCCGCGTTGACCAGCTGCCCGGTCTCGGCGGCGCGACGCAGCGCGGGAGCGTTGACGAACACCAGAGCGGGCGCGGCGATCAGCCCGAACACGAGCCCGGCCCACGCCGTCGGCAGGCCCAGCAGCTTGCGGAGCTCGGCCACGACCAGGTGCCGGCTCACCACGCCGCCTCGGAGGGTTCGCCGGTCAGCGACATGAACGCGTCCTCCAGCGTGTCGTGGCCGGCGGTCACCTCGGTCACCGTGCCGCGGGCGACGACACGGCCCCGGTCGATGACCACCACGTCGTCGGCGGTGGAGGCGAGCTCGTTCATCAGGTGGCTGGAGAGCAGCACCGTGCGGCCCTCGGCGGCGCACTGGCGCAGGAACGTGCGCATCCAGCGGATGCCGGCCGGGTCGAGACCGTTGATCGGCTCGTCGAGCACCAGCACCGGGGGATCGCCGAGCAGGGCGGCGGCCAGGCCCAGCCGGCGGCTCATGCCGAGCGAGAACTTGCCGGCCCGCTTGCCCGCCTCGCCGGCCAGCCCGACGATCGCCAGCACCTCGTCGACCCTCGAGCGGGACAGGCCGTTGCTCGTGGCCATCCAGCGCAGATGGGCCCGCGCCGAGCGGGAACGGTGGGAGCCGCTGCCGTCGAGCAGCGCGCCGACGACGGTCAGCGGGCGCGGCCAGGACGCGTACGGCTGGTTGCGAATCAACGCGGTGCCGCTCGACGCGCGGTCGAGGCCGAGCAGGATGCGGACCGTGGAGGTCTTGCCCGCGCCGTTGGGGCCGAGGAAGCCGGTCACGCGGCCCGGTCTGGCCTCGAAGGACACGTCGTGCAGGATGCCCGGGCGGCTGACGGCGTCGATCGAAATCATGCGAGGAGTCAACCGGATCCGGTCCGCCGAAGCGTCAAACCACGGGTCCATCTTTTCGCCGCCCCGTCTAGGACCCTGGTTGGAGAACTACAGTCGCGGCATGAGTGGGAGCGGTCGTCCGGAGTGGCGTTCCAGGGCCGTGCCGGTGCTGGTGGCGGTGGCCGCGGTGGCCGTCATGGCGATGATGACCACCGGCGCCGAGGGCACGGCGGCCACGGTCGTGCCGTTCGTCTTCGTCGGGGCCGCGGTGGCCGCCGCGGTCTGGGCCGTGCGCCGGTGGCGGGCCGACCGCCGCGCCTACGAGCGGCGCCTGACCGAGTGGGCCGTCGTCGAGGAGCGCCTCAAGATCGCTCGCGACCTGCACGACATCGTCTCGCACGGGCTCGGGCTGATCACCGTACGGGCCGCCTCGACCCGTCATCTGGCGAAGCCGGCCGAGGTGGCGAGCGCGCTGACCGATATCGAACAGGTGAGCCGGAGCGCCACGGCCGAGCTGCGGCGCATGCTCACGGTCCTGCGTGACAAGTCGGACGCCGCGCCGAAGAGTCCGGCCTCGGATCTGGCGACGTTGCCGGAGATCGTCCGAGCCGCCGAGCAGACCGGCCTCCGTACGGAACTCACCGTGACCGACCTCGGCGCGGTGTCACCCGGAGTGCAGCAAGCGATCTGCCAGACCGTACGGGAGGCCTTGAACAACACTGCCCGTCACGCCGGCCCCACCGACGTACGGGTGGTGGTGCGCCGCGACGAGGAGGCAGTGGTGATCTCCGTTGTGGACGCCGGATCGGCCCCCGGCTGGCGCCGCAGCCCCGGCGCCGGGCACGGACTGGTCGGCCTGCGCGAACGGATCACGGCGCTCGGCGGCACGCTGGCCGCCCGGGCCAAGGACGACGGCTTCCAGCTCACCGCGCGCATCCCGGACGAGGTCGCGGCGTGACCCCCGTACGGGTGCTGCTCGTCGACGACCAGCCGCTGCTCCGGCACAGCCTCGCGATGATCATCGACAAGGAGCCCGACCTCGAGGTGGTGGGGCAGGCCGGCGACGGCGCGGAGGCGGAGCAGCGCGCACACCAGGCCCGGCCCGACGTGATCCTGATGGACGTCCGCATGCCCCGCGTCGACGGTCTCGAGGCCACCCGCCGGATCTGCCGCGACCCCGCCCTCGACCAGGCGCGGGTGCTTGTTCTCAGCATGTTCGAGCTGGACGAATACGTGCACGAGGCGCTGCGCGCGGGCGCCTCCGGCTTCCTGCTCAAGGACGCTCACCCCGAGGAGCTGCTCGACGCCGTCCGCCGCACCCACCGTGGCGAGTCGCTGTTCGCGCCGTCGATCCTGACCCGGCTGGTCGACCACTTCGTGTCCGCGGCCGGCGTCACTCGCGAGCGCCCCTCCCTGCGCGGCCTGACTGTCCGTGAGGTCGATGTGCTCACGCTGGTCGGCACCGGCCTGTCCAACGACGAGATCGCCGCCGCCCTGGTCATCTCGATCAAGACGGTGAAGACCCACCTCACCCACCTGCTGGCCAAGCTGCGGGCCCGCGACCGGGCCCAGCTGGTGATCGCGGCGTACGACTCCGGCCTGGTCCGGCCCCGGGCCGTCCAGCCCGGACCCGGCCGCGGCGACCGATGACCGCTGCGGGAGAGAGGGCCGGCGGCGATCAGGCAGCCAGCTCGAAATCCATCCGCCGGGTGGAGCGGGCCCGCAGCCGAGCCAGCTGCGCCCGGGCCAGCTCAAGGCGGGCCAGTTCCATCCGGGCCAGCTCCATGTGAGCCGGCGAGCGGCCCAGGTGTGGCTGCTGGGTGGTCAGGTCGCGCAGGACGGCCAGCAGCAGGTCGGCCATCGTCAGGCCGAGGGCGCGGCAGATGGCCGCCAGCAGCTCGGACGACGGCTCCTTGCGGCCGCGCTCGACCTCGGAGAGGTGACCGATCGACATGCCGACCGCGTCGGCCACCTCGCGCAGCGTGCGATTCTGCGCCTGGCGCGTGCGACGAAGAACCTGCCCGATCAGCTCCCGCAGCATCATGACCCGACACTAGCCGTTACGCGCCCGCCTCGCGTTCCCGAGTGAAGAGCCGTTGCGTTCCCGGAAGGCGATCATGTTCATCCGGTTGCCGCAGCGGACCGTGCAGAAGCGTTTGGAGCCGTTGCGGGAGAGGTCGAGCACCAGGCCGTCGCAGTCGTCGGCCTCGCAGATGCGCAGGCGGCTCGTCTCGTTCATGCGGATCACGTCGGTGAACGCCAGCCCGACCTCGGCCCGGATCCGTTCGGCCAGCGGCGCGTCGGGGGAGGTGGCGTGCATGTGCCAGTCGAGCTGGTCGTGGCGGGTCAGGAACGGCAGGGCCTTGGCGTCGCGCAGCATGCCGTTGACGACCTCGACCGCCTCGTCGCGTTCCAAAACCCAGACCGACCGCAACAACGTACGGGTGTCGCGCACCTCGCGCAGCTCGGCCTCGTCGTGGTCGATGCGACCCGTGTACGTCCACTTGGTCAGCAGGGCCGCGAGCTGCCCGGTCGTCGACAGCTCGTCCTCGCCGCTGCGGGAACTGCCGGGCGACGTGTTGCCCAACGCCACGACAAAGTTCAGCGACTCCTCGGTGTCAGGGGCAAAAAGCAATTTGACTCCTCACTGAGTGCGGCCTAGCGTCAGGGGCGTACGGAATTTTACCCATGACGGCACGCGGCACCAGGGAGGCGGCACCCATGAGGCTCGCACCGAAGCACGTCGGGCTGATCGCGATGATCCTGTCCGCGGTCTCGTTCGGCACGTCCGGCGCCTTCATCAAGCCGCTGCTCGAGGCCGGCTGGTCCCCGGCCGCCGCCGTCACCGTACGCGCCCTGACCGGCAGTGTCGTGCTGCTGCCGTTCGTGCTGTTCGCGCTGCGCGGCCGTTGGTCGGCCCTGTGGCGGGCCCGCTGGCGGGTGCTCGGCATGGGTGTCATCGCGGTCGCGTTCACCCAGCTCACCTATTTCGCCGCGATCTCCCGCATCCCGGTCTCGACGGCCCTGCTGATCGAATATCTGGCACCGCTGCTGCTCGTGCTCTGGGCCTGGGCGACCACCCGGCGCATGCCGCGCCCGACCGTGCTGCTCGGCTCAGTGCTCGCCGTCGGCGGCCTCGTGCTGGTCATCGGTCCCGGCGCGCTGCAGGCCGTCGACCCGCTGGGCCTGCTGCTGGCGTTCGCCGCCGCCATCGGCTGCGCCGTCTACTTCGTCGTCGCGGCCCGCCCCGCCGATGGTCTGCCGCCGGTGGCCCTGGCCGGCTCCGGCCTGCTGCTCGGCGGTGTCGTGCTGGCCCTGGTCGGGCTGACCGGCGCGATCCCGTTCGAGACGGTCGGCGGCACGGTTCCGCTGCTCGGCGCCACCGCTCCCTGGTGGGTTCCGCTCGGCGTCGTCGCTGTCGCGGGCACGGCCATCGCGTACGCCACCGGGATCGCCGGCTCGTCGCGGCTGGGCTCGCGCCTGGCGTCGTTCCTGGGCCTGCTCGAGGTCGTGTTCGCCTCGATCTTCGCGTGGCTGGTCGTGGGCGAGTCGCTGACCCTGCTCCAGATCTTCGGCGGCGCCCTGATCCTGGCCGGCATCGCCGCGATCCCCGGCGAACAGCCCGCGGCCGCAGTAGCCGAGCCGCCCGCGGCCGCAGTAGCCGAGCCGCCCGCGGCCGCAGCAGCCGAGCCGCCCGCAGCCGCACAGGCCGAGCCTCGCGACGAGCCGGCGGAAACAAAGCGTGCAGTGATCACCGGCTGACCCCCGTCCGGGATCGTCCGGAAACCGCCGCCCCGGCAAGGCGAATCCGCAAGCTTCCCAGAAAAAGGGAGGCTCACATGAGGACAAGACCACGTCTGGCGGCACTCTCGGCAATCATCCTCACCGCGGTCGCCGTGGCGGTGGCTCCGGCCACTCCGGCCCTGGCCGCCGCGGTCTACATCAGCGTGCTCAACCCCGGCTCGACCCAGCCCACCAGCGCCCAGCGCTTCGTGCTCGGCATCGACGGCGCCCGCACCGACAACCGGGCCGACGCGATCCTGGCCCGCTACAACGGCAACCTCAACCAGTTCTGGACCGTACGGGTGGTCTTCCCGGACCCTCAGAACCAGGGCCGCGACGTCGTCCAGATCGTCAACGCCAAGTCCGGCAAGTGCCTCGACAAGTCGCTGGACGCGCCGAACGCCAACGGCAACCGGGTCTACCAGTTCACCTGCGACGACCTCGCCACGCCGCGGGACAATCAGCTCTAGTACGCCGTCCGGACCAGCGCGAGCAACGGCAACTGGCGTGAGCTGCGCAACCTCGAATATCCGCGCTGTCTCGACATCCCCGGGCCGTCGCAGGTCACCGGGGCCAAGCTGCACATGTGGGACTGCTACGGCTCGTGGAGTCAGCAGTGGAACATCAAGTGACTGTCAGGCGTGCGCGCCGACCGTGACGGCGCCGATCGTCAGCGTCGGGGTGGCCGCCTGGGCCAGGCCCAGCCTGGCCACCTCGTCGTCCAACGCGGACAGCCGGGCCCGCGACAGCGGTTCGAGCGGTTCGACCGTCACGTGCACCCGGCGGCCCGAGCGTCGCTGGTGCCAGACCCCCACCACCAGGCCGTCGATCAGCAGCACCGGATAGTTGCCCGCCTGCCCCCGTGCCAGCGCCCGCTCGAAGGCCCGCCCCGGGAACACCACGCGGCGCGGGTGCGAGCCCACGGCGTACGCGTCGAAATAGGGCAGGAGCCGCAGACCGCCGACAGAATCGGGAAACGCGTCGTCCCCGGCGACCAGGTAGGCGTCAGCCGAGATCCGGTCCAGGTCGAGGCCCGCCATAACGGTGGTCACAAAGGGAACCGGCGCGGCCAGCCACCGCGCGACCTCGGCCGGCGTGGCGGGCCCGTACGACCACAGATAGCGCCTGATCAGCTCCGCCAGCGCCGCCCGTGGCTCCCACGAAGTGAACCCGGGCGCCCACACCGCCGGGCTCGTATAGGTCACCTTCCGCCCGCGCGGGGCTCCGAAACACAACACGCCCTGAGTCAGCGGCGACCCGACGATCTGCCGCCACCGCGGCCACATGGTCTGAAACGCGGGCATCACCAGGTCACCGGCCCACGACCCGGTCCGCCGCACCACTTCGGCCGAGAGCTCGTCGACACTCAGGGGCCCGTCCGCCGACCGCACGGCATCGTCCAGCGCCGCCACCACCTGCGCGTTCTGCGCCGGCGTCATGCGTACGTCGGCGCCGAAGACGGCCGAGTGCGGCAGCGCGGCCAGCGCTCCCGCCCACAGCCCCAGGTCCCGCGCGGGCAGCAGGTGCACTGTCCCGCGCGGCCCCCACGTCTTGACCAGCGTCCGGTCTTCCCACACCGCATCCCGTACGGCGTCAAGGGTGCCCCCGTCGAGCCGCAGCGCCACCGACAGCGAGGCCGCCGACATCACCTGGGCGTGCGCGCCGCACATGGCGCCCACGACGTCGGCCGCGTCGGTGCCGGGCTCGCCGAGGTAGTTCCGCGCCACCCGCCGGGCGATGATCGAGGACCAACTGAATCCCATAGCGCCACGCTAACGACGATTGCGGTCACTTTCCGGCCGCAGGAACAGCAGCACCGCCAGCACCCGCCGCGATTCGCCGCCGGTGGCGGGCAGCCCCAGCTTGCCGAAGATGCTCGACACGTACTTCTCGACCGCGCGCACCGTCAGGTAGAGCCGGTCCGCGATGCCCTGATTGGAGTGGCCGGTCGCCATCAGCTCCAGCACCTCACGCTCGCGCGGGGTCAGCGCGGCCAGCGGGTCGTCGGGCCGGGGCCGCGACACCAGCGCCGACACGATCACCGGGTCGACCGCCGTGCCGCCCGCGGCCACCCGGCGCAGCGCGTCGACGAACTCCGCGACGTCGCCGATCCGGTCCTTGAGCAGATAACCCGCCCCGGCCGCCGAGCCGGCGAACAACCGCATGGCCAACGCGGGCTCGACATGCTGCGACAACACCAGCACCCCCGTACGGGGATGGTCTGCTCGGATCTGGACGGCGGCTCGCAGCCCCTCGTCGGTGTGCGTCGGCGGCATCCGGATGTCGACCACCGCGACGTCGGGTCGCAGCGCCGCCACGGCCCGCAGCAGCGCGGACGCGTCGCCGCAGCGGGCCACGACCTCGAACCCGGCCCCGGTCAGCAGGCTGGCCACGCCCTCGCGCAGCAGCACGCTGTCCTCCGCGATGGCTACCCGCACGGCAGCTCCGCCCGCACCCGGGTGCCGCCGCCGGCCGGGCTCCACACCCGCAGCGTCCCGCCCAGGGCCTCGACCCGGTCGGCCAATCCGCGCAACCCGCTGCCCCGGCTCGTGTCCGCGCCGCCCGTCCCGTCGTCGTCAACCTCGACCACCAACCGGTCACCGGCCCGGCGCAGGCACACCCCGGCCGACGACGCGCCCGCGTGCCGGCCCACGTTGGTCAGGCTCTCGCAGACCACGTAGTAGGCCGCCACCTCGATCGCCTCGGGCAGCCGCCCGTCGAGGCCGACGTCGAGCCGCAGCGGCACCGGGGCCCGGATCGACTCGACCGCGACGGCCAGCCCGTGCGCGGTCAGCACGCCCGGATAGAGCCCCCGGGCCAGGTCGCGCAGCTCGCTCAGCGAGGTGGCCACCTCGTCCCGGGCCTCGGCCAGCGCCCGCCGGGCCGCGGGGTCGTCGCCGAGCTGCGCCTCGAGCAGGCTCAGCCGCAGCGAGAGCCCGACCAGCCGCTGCTGCGCGCCGTCGTGCAGATCGCGTTCGAGCCGGCGGCGCTCGCGGCGGCCCGCCTCGACCACCCGGGCGCGCGAGCCCCGCACCTCGGCCAGCCCGGCCCGCAGCTCGGCCCGCAGGCGGCCGTTGTCGATCACCATCTCGACCGCCGCCACGACCGCCTCGAGCAGGTCGCGCTCCGCCGCCACGGCCGGATGGTGGGCGATCGCGGCCACCGGCTCGCCGCCCCGCCGGATCAGCGTGACCGATTCCGGCAGGGTCGCCGGGGCGCCCTCGTGATCGACCCAGCTGCGGTATTGCGGCAGCCAGTAGAGCAGGTGGGCGGTCGGGTCGCGCAGGGCCCGGGCCAGCGCGGGGGAGAGGTCGCCGGTCTCGGAGCGCAGCGCCACCATGAGCTCGCCCAGCGAGGCCCGGGCCAGCCGCGCGTCGAGCAGCCCGACCAGGAACGCGACCGGGGCCAGGCCGAGCACCCCGAGCGTGACCGCCTGCACCACGGCGAACCCGGGCGCCGACAGCACCCCCATCACGAGCAGGACGGCCAGCGACACCAGGCCCAGCGTGAACGCGTCGACGAGCCAGCGCACCGAGCGCCGCAGCGGCAGATTGTCGGCCCGGCGCCGCACGGCCAGCAGCACCACGCCGGCCAGCAGCAGCGCGCTCAGCAAGACCAGCTGGACCGTGTGCACGACGTCGGCGGCCCGCGGCGCGTCGACGACCCGCAGCAGGTTGCCCGGCCCGAACGCGCCGAGCGCCATCGCCGTCAGCTGCAAACCGATCGAGACCGCGTACGCCACCCCGACCAGCGCCGTGGCCGGGGCGCTCAGCCGGCCGGTCGGGAAGGCCAGGAACACGTGCAGGAACAGCACGACGACCAGCAGGTCGAGCGCCAGCCCGGCGGTGAACAGCAGCGGGTGGGGCGACCAGGCCAGGTTCGACAGCGCGGCGCCAAAGCCGACCAGCACCATGAGCCGCCCGAACGCGCTCGCGGGCCGGCGCGTCCAGGCCAGCAGACCACAGCACACGTACGCCAGCAGGATCCAGACGAACAGGGCGGCCTGCTCGATCCGGCCGGCGGGCAGCGCGAGGGCGACCGACATCGCCGCCGCACCCGCACCGGCCGAGGCCAGGGCGATCCGCAGCGTACGGCTGGGAACTTTGTGCCCCTCGATGCCAGCAGGATAGGCGGGCCGACCGGCCGTGAACATGCCAGAAAACCGGCCTGTGAACGACTGGCCGGCACGGTGTCCACAGCCCCGCCGCCGGACGACCGTGAGGGCATGACCACACTTGCCGTGGCGATCCGCCGCCACCCACTCGTCTCGTTCTTCGTGCTCGCCTTCGTCATCGGCTGGGCGCCGTGGCCGTTCGGCGGCGGCATGTTCCCCGTCTCGCCGCTGCTCGCCGCGCTGATCGTCGCCGCCGTCACCGGCACCCTGGGCGACCTCGGCCGCCGCATGATCCGCTGGCGGGTGCCGTGGTGGTGCTATCTGGCCGCGATCGGCCTGCCGCTGCTCGTCATCCTCTCGACCGCCGCGATCATGGGTGGCGGCTCGTGGCGGTTCGCGTGGGCCGACCTGGCGATCCTGTTCGCGCTGCGCTGGGTCAACCCGCTCGACGGCCCGCTCGGCGAGGAACCCGGCTGGCGTGGCTTCGCCCTGCCCCGCCTGGACACGCGACACGCCCCGCTCGTCTCGGCGGCCGTGCTCGGCGCCGTCGTCGCGGTGTGGCACCTGCCGCTGCTGTTCACCGAGATGGGCAACCGGGTCGGCCCGATCGGCATCGTGACCACGTTCGTCATCACGTTCGTCTACTGCTGGCTGTTCCGGCGCTCCGGCGGCAGCGTGCTGCTGACCATGCTGTTCCACGTCACGCAGGGCACGATCGTCCCCGGCACCTTCGGCTACGCGGGCGACGACGTCGACCGGCTGCTCACGCTCGGCTGCGTCACCTGGACCGTGATCGCGCTCGCCCTGATCGTGCTCGACCGCGGGGCCTGGCGCGTGCGGCCGCCCGAGGCCCCGGCCGGGCGACCCCCGCGGGAGGCCCTGACGACCCCTATCGTGCAGCCCTGAATATTCTCAGGGTGAACTAGGGGTGCGGCCCCGATGGCTCGGCGGGCGCGGGACCGGCAGGCTGATCCCGTGCTCGCCGAACTGTTGAACGCCGCTACCGCCTTCGTCGACTGGCTGTCCACGCTCGACCGATGGACGGTCCTGGTCTTCACGTTCCTGTCCGCCGCCGTCGAGATGACGTTCCTGGCCGGCCTGCTGGTGCCCGGCGAGTCCGTGGTCATGCTGGCCGGCTCGCTGCCCGACGGCCCCGCGGGCTTCGTCGCCGTGCTGGCCGTGGGCACCGCCGGGGCGCTGGCCGGTCAGATGGCCGGATACGCGGTGGGCCGTGCCTTCGGCCCGCGCCTGCGCGGCACCCGGCTGGGCCGCCGGATCGGGGCCGAGCGCTTCGACCGGGCCGAGAGCTACCTGCGCGACAAGGGCGCACCGGCGCTCGTGGCTGTTCGTTTCGTCGCCGTCGTGCACGCGGTCGTCCCGATCGTGGCCGGGGTCGTGCGCATGCCGTTCGGCCGGTTCGTGCTCTGGTCGGGCCTGGGCACGGCGCTCTGGGTGGGCGCCTTCGCCGGGGTCGGGCTGCTCACCGCGGGCGCCGACGCCACGGGCGGCCTCGGGCTCGTGCTCACCGCCGTCGGCGCGACCTGCCTCGGCGTCGTCCCGTTCCTGGCCCGCCGCCTGCGCCGCCCGGCCGCCGTGCCCGCCTGATCAGGCCCGCGCGGGCGGCAGGCAGAACGCCGTGCAGGCCCGATGAGATGCTCAGAAGTGCTCGTCCAGGCGTGCAGTGCTCGTGTTCAGGTCGATCGCGGCCCAGCTGTCCTGGCCCCACTGGCGGTTCTGGATCGTGGCGAAGCCCTGGCTGTTGGTGTCGTTGACCCGTCCGGTCTCGTCGAAGCCGAAGGGCGCCGCCGTCGCCGCGACCAGGCCGGCGCCGATGAGCGCGACGACCCGACTCGTTCTTCTCATGTTTCCCCCGATCCTGTCGGCCGATGGTTCGAGGGTCGGCCGACGTCGGTAAGGGTGGTTCAAGTTCGGACGATTCCGGACGCCGTTTAGCGGGGCGCCGATCGGGGATACCGCTCGGATGACTGATGCGGCGGGCCGGCGTGACCTTGTGGTGCTCGGCGGCTCGGCCGGTGGTGTCGAGGCGCTGAGCGCTGTCGTCGCCGGGCTGCCGGCCGATCTGCCCGCGGCCGTGCTGATCGCGCTGCACATGCCCGCCCAGAGCCCGAGCAACCTGGCGGCGATTCTCGGCCGCAGCGGGTCCCTGCCGGTGTCGGTGGCCGAGGACGGCGCGCAGTTGCGTCCCGGCCACGTGTGGGTGGCCGTGCCCGGCCGGCATCTGCTCGTGCGCGACGGGCACATGCTGCTCAGCGGGGCCCCGAAGCAGAATCGCGCGCGTCCCTCGATCGACGCGTTGTTCCGCAGCGCGGCCCGCTGGCGCGGAGCCCGTACGGTGGCGGTGGTCCTCTCCGGCAACCTGGACGACGGCGCGGTCGGGCTGGCCGCCGTCGACGCCGCGGGAGGCGCCTGCATCGTGCAGGATCCGGGCACGGCGATCTGCCCCGGCATGCCGCAGTCGGCGCTGGACGTCGTGCCCCACGCCGTGGCGCTGCCCGTGGCCGAGATCGGTCGCGGCATTCAGACCCTGCTCGGCGAGCCGGTCCCCGCGGCGGCGCCGAGCCCCGACGCGGACCTGATCGCGGAGACTGACATGGCCGAGCACAAACTGGAGATCTCCGAGCGCCGCCAGCCCGGCCGGCCGGCCGCGCTGAGCTGCCCCGACTGCTCCGGCGGCATGAACATCGTCGAGTCCGGAGCGGCGGTGCACTACACCTGCCACATCGGGCACATCTGGTCACCGCAGAGCCTGGTGGCCGCCCAGCAGGACAAGATCGAGCAGGGGCTGTGGACCGCGCTGAGCATCCTCGAGGAGCAGGCCCGCGTCTACGACGACCTGGCCGCGCGCGGCGCCGGCGGGATCAGCGTGAACCACCAGCGGGCCGCCGCCGACGAGATCCGCGGGGCGGCCGACGTGATCCGCAAGCACTTCCCCGACATCGTCCTCGAGAACTAGCTAGCGGCGGATCGTGGGCAGGCGGGACGCCCGGACGGTGACCCGCCGGGGCCCGACCACCAGCCCCTGGTCGCTCATCTCGACTCCCTCCACCTCGTACCAGAGGTCGCCGTCGTGCTGCAGCGGCGAGCCGGCCAGCACCCGGTCGAGGCGGATGCGCAGCGGGCCGATGCCGTAGCGGTAGTCCTCCTCGGCGAAGGTCCAGACGGTCCCCACGGGTCTGTCGTCGATGGTCATCTCACCTCACCGGGCCGGGCCCTTGGTCATGGGCGACGGGATCTGGAACGCTGGCGTCCATCCTGCGCTGTCCATTGCAGCTGCACAAGGGCATCTGCACGTGCAAGTGCGCTTGCAAGTGAAAATCTGGACGATCGTCCAGAATCGCTCGACGAACGCCCCGGTCAGTCCGGGGAGGCGGGGATCCGGCCGGTCACCCGCTGCGCGACCCAGCCCGCCGGGATGTGCCGTCCGGTCAGGACGTATTCGGCCACGACCCGGTTCGTCAGCGTGTCGAGCAGCGCGCGTGGCGTGCGTCCACGGCCGACCAGCAGGAGCTGATCACCGGTCGTCACCGTCACGTCGTCGTCCGGCCGCAGCGTCGTCTCGCCGTCGCGCAGCAGCATCAGCGGCACGGCGTCCAGCCGCCGCTCCCGGTCGCCGGGCGAGCGCAGCAGATCGCCGAGCGTGATGCCGGCGCCCAGCCACGGCCGCACCCCGGGAGCCTCCTGCTCGGTCAGGTTGACCTTCCACACCGGGCCGAGCCGCATGCCGCAGTACGCCTGCATCCGCTCGAGCGTGTCGGCCGCCCACTCCTCGCCCAGCTCGGGCATCTCCTGCAGGAACCGCCACAGCAGCGGCGTGCTCAGCCGCGCGTAGATCTCGCGGGCGGCCATCTCGCTCGGCACCAGCAGCCAGTCGATCTCCATCGCCGCGAACAGCGGCGCGCTGGGCGGCCGGTTCTGCCGGGCGCCGATGAACAGCGCCGGGTTCTCCTTGCGGGCCGCCGCGACCAGCGAGAGATTGGTGGCGTCGTTGTCGGTGCCGGCCACGAAGCCGGCCGCGGTCGCGAGGTCGGCCTCGGCCAGCACCGACGGCTCGGACGCGTCCCCCTCGATCATGGTCAGCCCCGGCTCGGCCTCCGGGTTGAGGTCGATGACGGTTACCTCGAGGTGGTCGGCCCGCAGATCCTCGATCAGCTTGTGCCCGAACCGGCCGAAGCCGCACACCACCCAGCGGCCCGTCGCCGGCGGGCGGCCCGGGGCTGGCATCTCGGCGCCCTCGCCGCGCACCAGCCACGACATCAGCAGGTACGCCGAGGGAGCGTGCAGCGCCAGGCGCAGGTGATCGCCGTACCGGTCGAAGGGGTTGACCACGGTGGGCGAGCCGAACGCGTGCATGCGGTGCTCGATCGCCGGCGACACCGTACGGGCGATGACCGGCAGCCCCGGGCGGATCAGCGCGGCGGTCATCGCCACGATCAGGTTGACCTCGTCGTTGTCGGTCAGCGCGACGACACCCTCGCAGGCCGGGTGCTCGATCCCGGCCACGCCCAGGGTGTGCGGGTTGGCCGCGTCGGCGACCAGGCCCGGCACGTCCGCGACGTACGGGTCGATGTCGAGCGTGTCGACGTGCTCGGCCGAGTTGTCGACCACGACGAACCGCCGGCCCAGCGCGTCGAGGGCCTGCCCGAGCATCTGACCGGTCTGGCCGTACCCGACGACCAGCAGGAACGGCTCGCGCAGGCGCCGGACGGTGCCGGTGAAGCGGCGCAGGGCCAGCGCCTCGCGGAACGCCCGGTCGCGCAGGGTGGCCAGCAGTGAACCGATCGCGTACGCCCAGCCGATCACCGTCAGATAAATGGTCAGCGTCACCCAGAGTCGCTGCGCCCCGGTGAACGGATGCGGGATCTCGCCGTACCCGATCGTGGTGGCCGTGTAGCTCATGAAGTAGAACGCGTCGAAGAACCCCATCCGTACGGGGTTGCCGTCGGCGTCCTGGCCGGGGATCAGGGTCAGGCCGAACACGCTGATCGCGAAGATGAGGATGAGCACGATCAGCGGCGCGCGCATCCGCCGCAGCACCAGGAAGACGGTCGACGAGTTCTCGGTGGGGCGGGCGATCCTCGTACGGCGGTGGGGTCTGTGCTTTTTCATGGTGCGGCCTAACGGCGGCGGAACGTGGTCGTCTCGATCACCAGCAGGGCGACCGAGACGAGGTTGGCCAGCAGCGCGCCGCCCGAGAGCGACACCACGCTCGCCGTGTTCTCCGGGGTCATGCCCGCGCCGGAGATCTGGGTGGCGTAGACCCAGGTGATGGTGGCCGCGATCAGCTGCAGGTCGGCCACGAGACTGGTCGCGAGGTGCACCGCCCCGATCTGGGTGCGGTCGCCGAACTTGAGGACGGTGGCGATCAGATTGACCACCACGGCCGCGAACAGCTCGTACTCGTTGTGCAGGGCCGCGTCGGAGATGTCCCCGATGAAGAACCCGAAGTTGAGCGTCGCGGCCAGCAGGACGAAGAAGCCGAAGATCACTTTTTCCAGACTCACGCGCTCACCTCGGCACACACGCTAGTGCAGCGACCAACTCCTGTCTTGTTTCCTAGTGGATCAACGGTAAACGGGGGTCGGGCCGCAGAGTGACCTTCACCGCCCCGGCCCGCGGACCGGCGGCGGCCGTGGCGAGCGCGGTGCGCCACTCGGGCAGGCCGAACGTGTGGGTGACCAGGTCGTCGACCGGGTAGGCGGGATCGTGCAGCCACTCGACGACCTGGGCCATGGTGTGCCGGCCGTCGAGCGCGGGCTCGGGGCCGAAGTTGACGCTGCCCTGCACGGTGAGCTGGCGGTTCCAGACCAGCGACCAGTCGACCGGCTGCTTGCCGGCCCCGCCGACCAGCACGAGCATGCCGCTCGGGCGCAGCAGGTGCAGGCCCAGGTCGATCGTGGAGGCGAGGCCCACGCAGTCGAAGACGACGTCGACGCCCTGCTCGAGCAGCGGGACCTTGGTCAGGCGGGGGCGGATGACCCGGCCGCCGTGCAGCTCGGCCAGGGTCTCGACCACCCCCGGGCCGGGCGGCAGGGTGCGGTCGGCCTCGGTCGGACCCGGCCCCACGGCGGTGATGTCCAGGCCGGGGTGCAGGCGGCGCAGGGCGGCGATGACGAGCCGGCCGATCGTGCCCGGGCCGATGACCACGGCCCGGTCGCCGCGGCGCGGCCAGTGCAGGGCGGCGTGCAGCGCGATCGAGGCCGGCTCGGCCAGCACCGCCCGGCGCGACGGCAGGTCGCCGACCGGGTGCAGCTGCGACTCGTGGGCGACCAGCACCTCGCCCCAGCCGCCGCCCAGCGTGGCGTCGAAACCGAGCGACGGGGCGTGGCAACCGGTGACACCGGGCTGGTCGAAGCGCTCACAGACGTACGGGAAACCGTCCCGGCAGGAGCGGCACGGCGGGAACCCGCGGTGGAAGCAGGACACGATGGGGTCGACGACGACCCGCTCGCCGGCCTCGGTGACGGCGACGATCTCGTGCCCGAGGATCTGGTGGCGGGCGGCGTAGAAGGCGCTGAGCACCAGCGACGACTTGGCCCGGGCGACCCCGACGTCGCTGCCGCAGATGCCGGCGAGCTCGGGCCGCAGCCGCACCCAGCCGGGCGCCTGGGGCAGCGCGGGCTCGGGCCAGTCGTCCCGCAGCGAAAGCATGCCCCCGAGCCGCTGATGGGCGGCGGTCAGCAGATAGCGCGGCACGGACAGATTGGCCACGACCGCGCGCACGGCTAGAAGTCCCGGGCCGTGTCGAACCAGGAGTCGGCGGGTTCGCGCTTCAGCCGGTGGCTGCCGGGGCCGGTCAGCGAGAGGAGTTCCATCAGTCGCGATCCAACCACACCCGGGCTCAGGTGTGTTCTGTGCTAGTTGCCGTGCACCTCGTCCTAGCGGCGTCCGTCAATGCGATCGCACGATGTGGACCAAGCCCGAAACGTTCTCGCCACAAGAATGAAACGTATCAAAGAAGGGATCGTCGATGAAGCGACTCCTCGTCCTCGCCTTGCTGGCCCCGCTCGCCCTGACCGCGGCCACAGACAAAGCCGCCGCCGACTGCAAGTCCTACCCGTGGATGGACACTCGCAAGTCGCCCGAGAGGCGGGCTCAGGCGCTGCTTGCGGCCAGCACCCAGCACCAGAAGTACCGCTGGCTCGTCGAGCAGCCCGCCAACAGCCCGCAGCAGACAGAGTGGACCGGGGGCGTCGTCTATCCCGTGCAGGTGCCGTGCACGCCGACGGTTGTCTACTCCGACGGGCCCGACGGCGTGCGGTTCACCCCGGGCGTGACCGCCTTCCCGGCCACGATCGCGACTGCGGCCACCTTCAACCAGCCCCTGGCGTACGCGAAGGGCGCGGCCCAGGCGAGCGAGGCGTTCGACAAGGGCAAGAACGTGCTGCTGGCGCCGGGCCTGGCCAGTGGCCGCACGCCGCTGTCGGGGCGCACGCCCGAATACTTGGGCGAGGATCCGCTGCTCACCGGGGTGATGGCGGCCGCCGGCGTCAAGGGCATCCAGAGCCGCGGGGTGCTGGCCACGCTCAAGCACTATGTCGCCAACGAGCAGGAGCTGGACCGGCAGACCAGCTCGTCCAACGCCACCGAGCGCACGCTGCGCCAGATCTACGACCTGCCCTTCGAGATCGCCGTCAAGCGCGGCGGCCCGGAGAGCGTCATGTGCTCGTACAACCAGATCAACCACGTGTACGCCTGCGAGAACGAGCGCCTCAACCGGGTGCTCAAGGACGACATCGGCTTCGACGGCTATGTGATGAGCGACTTCGGCTCGGTCCACTCGACCGCGCCCAGCCTGGTCAACGGTCTCGATCAGGAGCTCAACCGGCCGATCTGGTTCACCCCGGCCCGGCTCGACGAGGCGCTGGCGGCCGGGCAGATCACCCAGAAGCAGATCGACGCGGCCGCCTTCAAGGTCGTCCGGTCGTACGTACGTGGGGGTCTTTTCGATCGTGCGTTGCCCGCCACGCCGGTCGAGGACGCGTCGACGCCGGCGCACAAGGCGATCGCGCGGGCCACGGCCGAGCAGGGGTCGGTGCTGCTCAAGAACACCGGCCTGCTGCCGCTCAAGCCGCGCAAGGGTGACGACATCGCGGTCATCGGAGCCACAGCTTCCCGTACGCCCACCGACGGCGTCAGCGCCTCGTCGGTGTGCAGCCTGCCCTGGCGCTTCGGCAACCCGGCCACGCTGCAGTGCGAAGATCTGGTGACACCCGAGGAGGGGCTGCGCACCCGGGCCGCGAAGAACGGCGCGACCGTCAGCTTCGACAACGGCAGTGACGTGGCGGCGGCCGCGGCGGCGGCGAGGGCGGCCGACGTGGCAGTGGTCTTCGCGTACGTGCTAATGGGCGAGTTCAACGACCTGACCGACCTGAGGCTGCAGGGCAACGGCGACGCGCTCGTCTCGGCGGTGGCCGCGGCCAACCCCCGTACGGTGGTGGTTCTGCAGACCGGAAGCGCGGTCGAGATGCCCTGGCTGTCGCAGGTGCCGGCCGTGCTCGAGACCTGGTATGCCGGGGAGCAGATGGGCCCGGCGATCGCGTCGCTGCTGTTCGGCGACACCAACCCGTCGGGCAAGCTGCCGATGACGTTCCCGAAGTCGCTCGCCGACACCCCCACGGCCCGCAGCGCGGCGCAATATCCGGGCGTGGTCGCCGACGGGATCCGCCAGGTCGACTACAACGAGGGGCTCAAGGTCGGCTACCGCTGGTACGACAGCGAGGGCATCGAGCCGCTCTTCCCGTTCGGGCACGGCCTGTCCTACACGACCTTCAAATACTCGAACCTGCAGGTCTCGTCGGCGCACGGAGACGTACGGATCAAGGTGCGGCTGACCAACACCGGCAAGCGGGCCGGCACCGAGGTCGCCCAGGCGTACGCGACCCTGCCCGCCTCGACCGGGGAGCCGCCGCGGCGTCTCGTGGGCTTCGAGCGGGTCACCCTCGGGGCGGGCCAGAGCCGTACGGTCGATTTGACGCTTTCGCGCTCCGACTTGTCCGACCTGCACCTGCTGCAGTACTGGTCGGGCGGCTGGAAGACGGCGAAGGGCACGTATCGGGTGGAGGTGGGCGGCCGGCGCGCCGACTTCCGCCTCTGATGCTCACTCCAGCAGGTGGCGGTTCTCCCGGCTCCACGCGATCCGCTCGGCCGTCCGGTCGAGAAAGCCGGTTTCCCGCCACTCGGCTTGCGGCTGCATGCCCTGGCCGGCCAGCCGTCGCGCCCGCTGCCACACCGCCTCCTGCTGGGCGATCACCTCGTCGACCAGACCCTCCACTTCGATCCCGTACGCCGTGGCGAAGGTCTCCAAGCGACGGCGCCGGTCCGGCGGCTCCGGATAGGCCAGCCACTCCAGGCACATGGCGTCGTCGCGGAACGGCGCCACATATTCCAGCGCGTACGCGACGTCGTGCACCGGCCGCCCCGGCCACGCGTAGTCCCAGTCGAGGATCCCGACCGGCTGCACCCCGTGCCAGACGAGGTTCCACGGCCCGAAATCGCCGTGCAGCACGATTTCGCCGTCCCCGTCATAACCGGCCCATCCCGCCTCGGCGATCGGGCGAAATCCCCGTACGGCGTCGTGATACTCCCGCAGCAGGCGAGCCATGTTGACCAGGCCGCGCTCGTCGACCACCCGGGCCCACCCGTCGGGACCGGAGTCGCCGTCGAGGAACGTGACGACCTCGCGCCCCTCGTCGTCGATGCCCTTGAACCGCGGCGAATACGGAAAGCCGATCCGCTCGAGATGCAGCAGCAACTCGTGCACGCTGGACGACCACGGCTGCAACGGCCGCCGCACGGTGTCGCCGATGCGAACCACGTTGCGATGCGGCTTGTCCTGCAACATCTCATGATCGACCATGGCCGCGACGGTAACCGCTATCGTCGCCGGATGCCGCCGATATCTCGACGGCACCCGGCTCGGACGCATGTGCGGCGACCCGTGGTCGAAACGGGGTCGGGGCGGAAGGTCAGTGAGCCGCCCGCTCTGCCTGGCCGGAGCCTCCTCCGGCTCTCTGAGCTATCGCCGTACGGATCTCACTTTACGCCTCGCCCACAACGTAATTTTGGCTCTGTCCCGAGAAGATCCCGTTGCTGCGCAGCACATGCGCCAGCAGGGGAGAGGACACGGTCACGCCGTGCACCAGCTCGGGCGCCGGCTCGGGCCGCTCGGTCTTGTCCTGCCGGTAGGGCTGCGTCCAGCCCGTGGCCTCGGCGTCGATCCCGAAATGCCGGCACACCTCGCGCACGAGCTCGGCCGGGCAGTCGTCCTCGCCCAGCACGACCTCCCACGGCAGCGGCAGGGCGGCCCACACCCGTACGTCGGTGTGCTGCTCGCCGCCGTCGAACTGATGCCACGCCGCGACGTCGGACGCGACGAGGGCCGGCACCTTGCCCGGGCAGCTCGCCTCGACCACGTCGTCGTAACCCAGGGCCAGAGTCGCATTCAGCCATCCCGTACGGGCCTGGTTGAACGCACGGCTGGCCGCGTTCCACGTCGACGAGTCGTCCCCCGCCCGCACCACCATGTGTGCCGGGTCGCGCCGGATGTCATAGCTGCGCTGCAACGCCCGGGCCGACGCCGCGAGCTGCTCGTAGTAGCGGCCCAGCAGCTCGCCGCACTGCACGTCGCTGAGCCGATCGAGCACACTCCACCGGGTCAGCACCGACGCCAGCACGGCCGGCCGGCAGGTGCGCGCGGCCAGCGCACCCGCCAGCAACTCCTCGGCGAGCGTGTCCATGGGCCGGGTCTGGCTCCCGCTGGTGAACTGGGTCCGCATGTTCAGCCGGGCCACGTAGTACGCGGTGAACGCGGCCGTCGCCGGGCACGCGGCAAACTCCGCCTCGGACACCAGATGCGCGAGCCGGGCCTTGCCGAACGCGATCGACGCCTCCCGATCCCGCTCCTGGGCGAGAACCTCGGTGCGCTGCTGCAGATGCAGCACGGCCCGGACCGCGCGCCGGTACGTCCGCACGGAAACGCCGGGCAGCCGCTCCCGGCGGGTCGCGGCGTCCATGCGTTCCCTCGCGTCGGCGTGCCCGCCGTGGTCACCGCGGGCGCCACGCGGCTTGGGCAGCCGCCGATAGGGGCCGCGCGCCCGGCGAGGGATGGTCGCCCGCGCCGCCGGGGGCTCGTCACGCGGAAGCCCGAGCAGCTCGAGCGCGCCGTCCAGCCACCGCCGCAGCGACTCCGGGTCGTCCGGGTCGGCTGGTTTGATAGTTGTTATCCCGGCCACCGCTCCCGCCGCAGCCTCGTACGCGCGGCTCAGCCCCGGATGCCGCCGCCAGTTTTCCGGCATCCGCAGCTCCTTCGGGTGGGCCTGCTCGTATCGCACGATCCGATAGAGATCCCGTACGCCGACCGCGCTGAGCCACTTCTCGGCCCCCAGCTCCAGCAGATCGACCGCCACCGCCTGCGGCGCCCGCCGCTCCTTCAACCCCCGGTGCAGCCGCACCAGCACGTCCATCTCCGACATGTCGATCCCCGTCCGCCGATCGGGGTGACCAGCCGACCAGTATCGACCCGCCCGCCCCACCCCGTCGACCGAATATCGTGCACGGGTGATCGCCTATCCCTGCGTCTGCTGCGGCCACCAAACCATGGCGGAACCACCCGGCTCGTGGGCGATCTGCCCCATCTGCTTCTGGGAGGACGACGTAACCCAGCTCAGGTGGCCGAACCTGCCCTCCGGGGCCAACCGCGTCTCACTGATCGAGGCCCAACAGAACTTCCGCTCCCTGGGCGCCTGCGACGAGCACGGAAGCCAGTTCGTCCGCGCCCCCGAGGACAGCGAGGCGGTGATCCCCGGCTGGCGCCCCATCGACCCCCGCCGGGACCGCTTCGAGCCCACCAGCCTGCAGTTACGCCCCTGGCCCGAGAACCGGACGGTCCTCTACTGGTGGCGCAACAGATCGGTCGCCTGGTTCGAGGGGGGGGGGCTGAACCGCGACCACCCGACTTCTGATCACGGCAGCGGCCCCCGAGCTTGCAGGCTTCGCACCAAAGCCGGAATCATCACCGCCGCCGCGATCACGTGCAACGCGATCAGGGCGGCCACGGTCGCTGCCGCCGCCCCGCAGAGGAGCGGCGGAATCAGCGAGACCCCGGTCAGCCCCACCGCCGTCCACCCAAATCGCTCGACCGGCCGAGCACTCCACCGCCGGAAACCCGCGGCAATCACCACGCCGACAAGGCAGAAGAACGCGGTCACCACGGCGAACCCGGCCACCGGGATGGCCTCGCCGTCGACCACCTCGAAGTCGATCCCGGCCGCGCCGGCCAGCGCGGCACCCGCAGCGGTGGCCGCCGTGGCCCCGACGACGGCCAAGATGATGCGCCTCATTCCGCATCCAGCCGCTCAGGCAGCCCGAGCCCGGCGAACCGATCGGCCGGGAACGTGGTGATCTCGGTGATCACCCCGTCGCTGATCCGCAGCACGTCGAGGGTCAACGGCTTGCCCCAGTGATAGAAGGCGACGGCCGGCTGCCGGTTCACCGCGGCCGGGATGCCGCGCAGGCCCTGCATCTCGGCGAAGCCGCCCTCCGTCCAATCCCGGACAACAGCGTCGCGGCCCACGAACAGCCCCGGCGTCGGCGGCATTGAACACCGGACGTCCTCGCGCAGCATCGCCGCGAGCGCCGGAACGTCAGTGGCCACGCTGGCCTCGGTGAAGCGCCGCACCAGCTCGCGAGTCGAAGCGTCCTCCTCGCCGCCCGTCCAGTCCTGCCGCTCGGCGGGCAGATGTTCCCGCATGCCGGCCCGGGCCCGCTGCAGCGCGCTGTTCACCGAGTTGACCGAATCCCCGAGCAGCTCGGCCACGTCCTTCGCGGCCCAGCCGAGCACGTCCCGCAGGATCAGCACGGCCCGCGGGCGCGGCGCGAGATGCTGGACCGCCACCAGATACGCCAGCTCGATCGTCTCCCGCGCGACCGCCATCGCCTCCGGCCCGTCCGCGTCACCCGCCGGCAGCTCGTCGAGCAGCCGGTCCGGGTAGGGCTGCAACCACAGCACCTCGCCGCCGGTCGCCGGTTCCGGCCGGGTGCGGGCCAGCCGGTCCAGGCAGGCGTTGGTGGCGATCCGATACAGCCAGGCCCGTACGGTCGACCGCCCCTCGAACGTCTCCCGTTTGCGCCAGGCCCGCAGGAACGTCTCCTGCACCGTGTCCTCGGCGTCCTCGAACGAGCCGAGCATCCGGTAGCAGTGCACGTGCAGCTCCCGCCGGTGCCGCTCGAAGTCCAGCTGGGTGTCCGCGGTCATCACGTCATCCTCGATCCTCGTCGTGTCCGGTCGTAGATATGACGGGCAGGACCGCGAAAACTCATCACCCGCGTTACCCTCGCGCGGTGTCCGACACCCCGGTAACCGACGACCGTGACCCCGCCGCCGTAGTGACCGGCATGATCGCCCAGGTGCTCGACCTGGCCCAGACGTGGCCGCGGTGGAACGGGGTGCCGCTGCCCGCCGACGACCGCGTCTACACCCCGCACAAGGCGATCCGCCGCGTCACCGACCACCTCATCGACCACTTGGCCGAGATCGAGGCCCGGCTGGCCGGCGTCCCGACGATCCCCGACCGCTGGCACGCCTCCGCCACGACCACCGCCGCCGACCTGGCCGAATTCACCCCGCTCGACCTCGACGAGGCCCGCAGCCGCCTGACCCGGCTCAGCCAGATCTTCGAGGTCCGCCTACGCCTGCTCTCCGAAGTCGAACTCGACCACCGCGACTCCGACGCCTGGTCCATCCGCCAGGTCGCCTTCCACCTCGAGGAGTCGCTCTACTACGCCGAGGCAGTCGGCCGCCTGCCCTGATACCGCCCGAAGAGCGCCAACGCCGCCAGCGAGGGCGCATCCTTGAACCGCCCCGCCTCGACCAGCCCCCACAGCTCGTCCTCGGCGAACCAGCGCGTGATCAGCCCCGCCTCCTCGTCGTCGAGCCGCTGCTCCCCGGCCTCGAGCCCGGTGGCCAAGATGACGTGAAAGCCTTGGTCGCAATATCCGTACGCCTCGAACAGGTGCCCCAGCGGCGTCATCGTGGCGGCCCGCAGCCCGGTCTCCTCGGCCAGCTCACCCCGCGCCAGCTCGATCGGGTCGGCGTCCACCCGCACGGTCCGATCCTCCCGGACCGTCATCCACCGATTCCGATACACAACAGTGCTGCTCGTGGCCGCGATCTCCATCCCGCGAACCGTAATGCCAGCGGCCCGGAGCGCAGTAGCGTGGGTTGAATGATGCAGCTGAGCACGCGCAACCAGTTTCCGGGCCGGGTCGTCTCCGTGGCGTCCGGCGAGGCGATGAGCGCGGTCACCGTGCGCCTCGACAGCGGCCAGGAGGTCACCTCGGCCATCACCACCGATTCGGCCCGTGAGCTGAAGCTGGCCGAGGGCACCCCGGTGCGCGCGATGGTCAAGTCGACCGAGGTCGCCGTGGCCACGGGTGCGGTGGAGGGTCTGAGTATCCGCAACCGGCTGCCCGGGGTCGTCACCAGCGTCAGCTCCGGCGCCGCCATGAGCACGGTGCGGATCGAGACCCCCGGCGGCGAGACCATCACCGCCGCGATCACCCGGGACGCGGCCGAGGAGCTCAAGCTCGAGCCGGGGGCCGAGGTGACCGCTCTGGTCAAGGCGACCGAGGTCAGCCTAGCGGTGGGCTGACACCCTAAACCCGCACCTCAGGGGGTGGGTCAAGGTGTTCCTTGTCGCGGCTTTCGGGGCCGTTCGGGGCCCTCGAGTTGTGCCAGTCTGGCCCGGCTATCAACGCCGAGAGACAGGGGCACGACCATGACGGCCATCAGCCGGGTGATCGGGCGGCAGATTCTTGACAGCCGGGGGAATCCGAGTGTCGAGGTTGATGTGACGCTCGTCGACGGGTCGCGGGGGCGGGCCGCGGTGCCGTCCGGGGCGTCCACCGGGGCCGCCGAGGCGGTCGAGTTGCGTGACGGGGATCCGGCCCG
Source organism: Paractinoplanes lichenicola (assembly GCF_016785085.1). Lineage (GTDB taxonomy): Bacteria > Actinomycetota > Actinomycetes > Mycobacteriales > Micromonosporaceae > Actinoplanes > Actinoplanes lichenicola. The sequence goes on along the minus strand of NZ_JAENHO010000012.1, from coordinate 266,775 downwards.
CTTTCACGGCAAGGGGGTGAGCAAGGCCGTCGCCGCGGTGAACGGGGAGATCGCGGACGCGGTGGCCGGGCTCGACGCCGAGGATCAGGCCCGCGTCGACGAGACGATGATCGCGCTCGACGGCACCAAGGAAAAGGGCCGCCTCGGGGCCAACGCGCTGCTCGGGGTCTCGCTGGCCACCGTCAAGGCCGCCGCCGTGGCGCACGATCAACCCCTTTTCCGGTACGTCGGTGGGGTCGGCGCCCGCCTGCTGCCGGTGCCCATGATGAACATCGTCAACGGGGGCGCCCACGCCGACAACCCGCTCGACTTCCAGGAGTTCATGATCGCGCCGGTCGGGGCGGCGAGCTTCTTCGAGGCCGTACGGATGGGGTCGGAGGTCTTTCACACGCTGCGCCGCTCGCTGGCCGCGGCCGGGCACAGCGTCAACGTCGGCGACGAGGGCGGCTTCGCCCCGACCTTCGCCACTGCCGACCAGGCTCTGGAATTCGTCGTGCGGGCCATCGAGGAGACGGGTTACCGCCCCGGCACGGACATCACGATCTGCCTCGACCCCGCGAGCTCCGAGTTCTTCCGGGACGGCCTTTACTCGTACGGCGGGGAAGGGGTTGATCGGTCTGTCGACGAGCACATCGCCTATCTGCTCGACCTGGCCGCGCGCTACCCCATCACGTCGATCGAGGACCCGATGGCCGAGAACGACATCACCGGCTGGAAGAAGCTCACCGCGGCCGCCGCCCCCGCCCTGCAACTGGTCGGCGACGACGTCTTCTGCACCGACGCCGACCGGCTGCTCGACGGCGTCGAGGGCGGCTACGCCAACGCGATCCTGGTCAAGGTCAACCAGATCGGCACGCTGACCGAGACCCTGCGTACGGTCGACACCGCCCACAAGGCCGGCTACCAGGTCGTCATCTCCCACCGCTCCGGCGAGACCGAGGACACGACGATCGCCGACCTGGCCGTGGGCCTGGGCTGCGGCCAGATCAAGACAGGTTCGCTGTCCCGCTCCGACCGCACCGCCAAATACAACCAGCTCATCCGCATCGAGGAAGAACTGGGCAACCAGGCCCGCTACGCCGGTAGCTAGCCGACCAGCTCGTGCGTGCGCGAGCGGAGGCGGGGTGTCCACCAGTTGTGGCGGCCGAGCAGGGTCATTGTGGCGGGGACCAGGATCAGGCGGATGACGGTGGCGTCGACGAGGACCGCGGTGGCCATGCCGAGACCGATCATTTTGACGGTGACGTCGGGGTCGAGGGCGAAACCCGTGAAGACCGCGACCATGATGGCGGCCGCGCTGGTGATGACCCGGCCGCTGGCGGCGAGGCCGCGGATCACGCTGCCGTGGGCGTCGCCGGTGCGCAGCCAGTCCTCGCGGACGCGGGAGAGCAGGAACACCTCGTAGTCCATCGACAGGCCGAACAGTACGGTGAACAGCAGCACCGGCACCCAGCTGGACACCGCGACCGCGTGCGGCAGCCCGACCAGCCGGGCGGTGCCGTCGTTCTGGAAGATCAACGTCAGCATCCCGTACGCGGCCCCGACCGAGAGCAGGTTCATGGCGGCCGCCTTCACCGCCACGACCGGGGCGCGGAACAGCACGGTCAGCAGCACCAGGGAGAGGGCGACGACGAACACCACCACGATCCACAAGCGTTCGGCGAGCCGGTCGGAGATGTCCGCGAACACCGCCACCAGGCCCGTCACCAGCACCCCGTCGGGCAGCACGTCGTCGCGCAGTCGGTGCAGCAACTCGGTGGTCGCCTCGTCCTGCGGGCCGGTCGCCGGCTCGACCAGGATCACGGCGGCGTCGCCCTCGACGATCGGCTGGGCCACGGCCGCCACACCCGGTTCAGCCCGTACGGCGGAGGTCACCGCCCCCAGGTCGGGCGCGCGGGTGCGGTCCACGGCCAGCACCAGCGGACCGTTCGCGCCCGGCCCGAATTCCGCGGCCACCAGGTCGTACGCCTGCCGGGTGGTGTTCGATTCGGGCTGGCTGCCCGCGTCCTGAGGCCAGGTGCGCATGCCCAGCATCGGCGCCGCCAGCACGGCCAGCACCAGCAGCGCCCCGACCGTGGCGAGCACCGGGCGACGGCACACCCGCGCGGCCCAGCGGGCGGTCATGGTGGCTTTGTGCGCGCGGCCGGAGCGCTCGGCGAGCGAGACATCGACCGGCCGTCGCGATCGCGGGAGGACCCGCCCGCCGGCCAGCCCGCACAGCGCCGGCACCAGAGTGAGCGCCGCCGCCATCACCGACGTGACCGCGAAGAACGTGGCGTACCCGAACGACGAGTACGCGGGCAGGGTCGACAGCTTGAGCCCGAACAGCGACACGAGCACGGTCAGCCCGGCCATCACCACCGACTGACCGGCCGTGGCGTTCGCGTGGGCGGCCGCCGCCACCGGGGACAGCCCGGCCCGCAGCCCCTCGACGTGCCGGGCGACCAGCAGCAGCGCGTAGTCGATGCCGACGCCCAGCCCGACCATGGTGGCGATCGTCGGCGCGATCCCGCTGACGTCGGTCACCCGGGCCAGCAGCGCGACGCAGGCCGCGCCGGCCGCGAGCCCGGCCACGGCGACCCCGATCGGCAGCCCGGCCGCGACCACCGAGCGCAGCGCGAACGCCAGGATCAGCAGCGCCGCGACGATGCCGGCGAGCTCGGCCGTGCCGCTGGGCGCCTGTACGTTCTCGGCCACCTGCCCGCCCAGTTCGACCTGCAGGCCCTGCTCGACGAGCGGTCCGATGGCCCGCTTCAGCGCGTCGACACCCTCGGTGCCGTGGAAGTCGGTGACCGGGACGTCGTACTGCACCACGACGAGCGCCGTGTCCCCGTCGGCCGACATCCGCGGCGGCGCGACGACGGCGGCCCCTTCGACTTGCACGAGCCGGGCGTTCAGCGTGTCGAGCGCGGCCGGGTCGATCGGCCGGTCCGAGTGCACGACCACCCGGGCCTCGGTCCCCGACAGCTGCGGCATGTGCTCGCGCAGGAATTCGGTTCCGGCCTGCGACTCGGTGCCGGGCACGTTGTAGTCGTCCTGCGGCGTACCACCGAAAGCGACGGACACCCCGGTGAGCGCAACCAGAACAAGCAGCCAGGCGCCGATGGTTCGCCAGGGGTGGGCGGCGGCCGCGCCTCCGAGCCGGCCGAGCAAGCGGGACATGAGTTTCTCCTCCGTAGTGTTTCGGAGGAAACCCTCACGTGCCCCGCTTGCGACCCACTTGCGATCGGCCTAAAGCCCGTTGCAAGCGCACTTTCTTGACGCCGATGAGTCTGCGGAACCGCGTCCGAGAGCCCGCTGAGGCTCAGCTACGCGATGACGTTCCCGTCCGGTGAGGAGCGCACGGTGACGCGTTCGCCGACCGGTTCGCCGTCGGTCAGCAGGTCGAGGACGGCGTTGGCGCGGGCCACGAAACGGCGGCCGTCGTCGAGGCGGCCGAGCACTATTCCCTCTCGTTCGCCGGCGCGCAGATGCTTGACCGCGTACGTCTCCACGACGCCCTGACCGTCGGCGGTGATCGCTTCCTCCGGCGCGGGAACGGCGTCCAGATCGGCCTGGATCCGCTCGCTGTCCGACGGCTTGAACTCGTACGGGATCGTGGTGTAAGTGCCCGTGGAATGCTTGCTCATGATGCCGCCGTTGGCCCCGACGAAGCCGTAGGTGCCGGGCGCCGCGCGCAATTGCCGGACGACCGAGGCGATCGCGTGCATCGAATAGTTGTTGCCCGGCCCGCCGAAGAACGGCAGCCCACCGGTCGCCGTCAGCCCGCGCGGGTCGTCCGTGGCCAGGCCCAACGCCTCGGCCACGATGAACACGGGCGCGGCGAAACAACTGTAGAGGTCGATCGTGGACAGTTCTGCCGACGTGATGCCGGCTATTTCGAGCGCGTGCTGCGCGGCCCGCACCGCCGCGGGGGAGTTGCCGTAGTCGGCCCTTTCCACCATCGTGCGCTCGTCGAGGTCGGCGTGCCCGGCCAGATAAATCCACTGCTCTTCCCGTACGCCGTGCCGCCGCGCCGCCTCGGCCGACATCAGCACGACCGCGGCACCCTGATTCACCTTCTCCCGCGCCACCACCAAACGCGTGTACGGGTCGGCGATCGGGCGGTTGGCGCTGGTCGGGGTCATCAGCTCGGCGGCGTCACGGATAACCGGGGCGGCCGCATGCGGATTGGCCGCGGCCACCGCCGTGAACGGCTCGAAAAGCCGTCCGATGGCCGACGCGTATTCGGCCCGCGACATTTTCAGCCGGGCCCGGCGCGCGTTGTCGATGAGCGAATACTGCGACGGCGTGTCGGACAGCCCGTGCGCCACGTGATGCATCGACACGATGCCGTCGAGCCCGGAGCCGCGCGCTTCGAGGGAGCCGCCGGGGCTCTCCGTGAAATCCGGGCGATCGTCCGACCCGGCCAATGCCGTGATCGTCGAAATGGCCTCGGAACCGAACAACAGCACCACATCGGCGTCGCCGGCCGCGATGGTGGCGGCGAACTCGTTGACCAGCCGCTGCGGGGCCTGACCGCCGCCGGTCTCGAGCACTGCGCGCCGCGGATCGGCACCGAGCCGGCCGGCCACCGAGCGCGGGAAGTTGTCCGACGCGCCGAGCAGGGGAGTGGCCCAGGGCAGGGAGATCTCGAACTGCGGCACGCCGGCCACGGTGTCCACCGTGGACGCGTCGATTCCGGCGTCCCGCAGCGCCTCACGGGCGGCGTCGGCGGCCAGGTCGACGGGCGAGCGCCGCCGATAACCCGGCTCGCCGAGGCGCTCACTCACCTCACCCACTCCGACCAGCACCGGCGTACGGGAAGGAATGGTCATTTAGAGACGCCCCGCCAGCTCACGGATGCGCTGCTCGCAGTCGGCCGCCATCTGCCGGGTGATCTCGCCCGCGGGCCGGATGTCGCGGAACGACCCGACGACCTGCCCGACGAAGAACGACTCGAGCTTGAGCGCGCCCTCGTGCCCGGCCTCGGCGGCGGCGTCGATCCGCTGCCACGCGTCGTCGACCAGCATGGGCTGCAGGGGCAGCGGCAACGGCTTCGGGCTGCCCGCCGCGTCCCACTCGTCGTGCCAAGCCGTTCGCAGCTGTCGCGCCGGTTTGCCCGTACGGGTGGGGGAGCGCAACGTGTCGGCACTGCTCGCGGCGAGGAACTTGTTTTTGATGGCCGCCACCGCGACATCCTCCGCGCTGGACAGCCAGACCGAGCCGCACCACACCCCGGCCGCACCGAGCGCCAGGGCCGCGGCCATCTGCCGGCCGTCCGCGATGCCCCCGGCCGCCAGCACCGGACGGTCACCGGCGATGTCGACGATCTCGGGCGTGAGCACCATCGTGGCGATCGTGCCGGTGTGCCCGCCGGCCTCGGTGCCCTGCGCGACCAGCACGTCGACCCCGGCCGCGAGCTGCCGTTCGGCGTGCCGGCCCTGCCCGACCAGCGCGGCCGTGACGATGCCCTGGGCCTTAGCCCGCGCCACCAGCTCGGGCGGCGGGGCGCCGAGCGCGCTGGCGATCAGCGAGATGCGGTGCTTGAACGCGACGTCGAGCAGCGCGACCGCGCCCGGCGTGGTCAGCGACGCGGCGACGTGCTGGTGGTCGACGGTGGGGGCGGGCGGGATGTCGTACTTCTCGAGCAGCCCGCGCACGAACGCCAGATGCTCCTCGGGGATCTGGGCCCGCATGCTGGCCACCAGGTCGGCCGGGTCGCCGGGCACGAACTTCTCGGGGACGAGCAGATCCACGCCGTACGGCTTCCCGCCGACCTGCTCCTCGATCCAGGTGAGCTGGGCGTCGAGCTCCTCGGCGCCGTAGACGGAGGCGGCGAGCACGCCGAACCCGCCCGCGTTGGTGACCGCGGCGACGACGGCCGGCGATCGGTTGAATCCGACGATGGGGTGCTCGACGCCGAGCAGTTCGGTCAGAGCCGTACGCATGCCGACACGTTACCCGCCGGTCACTTGCCGCAGGCGCCGGATCTCGCTGCCCTGTTCGACGGCCATCTCGTTGGCCACCTCACGCAGCTTCTCGTCGCTGCCGCCCTTGATCACGTCGCCCGCCATCTGCAGGGCGCCGCGGTGGTGGGCGGTCATCATGGCCGCGAACTTGGTGTCGAAGGCGGCCCCCTGGGCGGCGGTCAGCGCGGCCAGGTCGGCCTCGGTCTGCATGCCCGGCATCGTGGCGTGGTTGTGGCTCGGGTCGTTCTCGGGCAGCCCACGCTCCTTCAGCCACCCCTTGAGAAAGTTGATCTCGAAGGGCTGGGCGGCGCTGATCCGCTCGGCCAGCGCGGCCAGTTTCTCGTTCCGGGCGCGGGCGGGCGCCAGATTTGCCATCGTGATGGCCTGCTCGTGATGCGCGATCATCATCTGGACGAAGGTGGTGTCGATGCCGTTGAAGGTGGACCCGTCGGGCGCCTTGACCTGGTCGGTGTCGCTGACCACGGCCTCGTCGCCGGGGCCGCCCGGAAGCACCACACGCTGCGGCGGAGGCGCGCTCACGCTCGGCCGGGGCGCCGCCGCGGACTCGTCGGACCCCATCCGGGCCGCGACCGCCACGGTGACCGCTCCCGCCACGACCACTGAGGCCGCCACGAGCGTCGATGTCCTCACCCGGCCCACCGGCACCTCCTATATAGATCAGTCGGTATGTTCCCGGAACGCGATCCGGCCACTACTGTAGCGACAAAGATGAATACGCATCGTTGCGCGCTCACCTTCACACCGCGGGGGATGCGTCAATGGAAGGGAGCCCCATGAAGCACACTGTCCCACGAGGGCGGATGCTGAAGCGCCTGGCCGCGATCAGCGCGGCCACGCTGGTCGTCGGTCTGATGACGGCCCCGGCGAGCAGCGCGGCACCCGCCGATCCGGGCACCATTCCGGGCGTCGACGAGATCGTCAGCAGCCCGAACCTCAAGCAGGTCGCCCACCTGGACAAGTCCGGCCCGCTCACGGGCACCAACACGGACTGGGCGTTCCAGGGCAAGTACGCATACGGTGGAAACTACAACGGCTTCTACGTCTACGACGTGAGCAAGCCGAAGGAGCCGAAGGTCGCGGCGCAGGTGCTCTGCCCGGGCTCGCAGAACGACATCTCCGTCACCGGCAACCTGCTGTTCCTCGGCACCGACTCGCAGCGCACGAACGACACCTGCGACAACGCGGCGTCGACGACCGCGGTGCCGGGCGACCGCTGGGAAGGCATCAAGGTCTTCGACATCAGCAACCCGCTGACGCCGAAGTATCTGAAGTCGGTCAAGACGGACTGCGGCTCGCACACGCAGACCCTGGTGCCCGGCAAGCGCGGCGACAAGAACGTCTACCTGTACGTGTCGTCGTACAACCTGGCCGGCGCGGACGTGCCGAACTGCGCGCTCCCGCACGACAAGATCTCGGTCGTCAAGGTGCCGCTGCGCAACCCGACGGCCGCGGCCGTGGTCGCGACCCCGGTCGTGTTCCCCGACGGCGGCTTCCCGGGCAGCGACAACCCGGAGCAGATCGAGACCACCGGCTGCCACGACATCACCGTGTACGCCGAGAAGGACCTGGCCGCGGGCGCCTGCATGGGCGACGGCGTGCTGTTCGACATCAAGAACCGCGAGAAGCCGACAGTCATCACGTCGGTCCGCGACGAGGTCAACTTCGCTTTCTGGCACTCGGCCACGTTCAACAACAGCGGCACCAAGGTCGTCTTCACCGACGAGCTCGGCGGCGGCGGCGCGGCCACCTGCAACGAGGAGGTCGGCCCGAACCGTGGCGCCGACGCCATCTACGACATCGTGACCAAGAAGGGCAAGAAGAAGCTGGAGTTCCGCAGCTACTTCAAGATCCCGCGCTACAACGCGGACACCGAGGTCTGCGTGGCCCACAACGGCTCGCTCATCCCGGTGCCGGGCCGCGACATCATGGTCCAGGCGTGGTATCTCGGCGGCGTCTCGGTGTGGGACTTCACCGACTCCCGCCGGCCCAAGGAGATCGCCTTCTGGGAGCGGGGCCCGCTCTCCACAACCCAGCTGATGGGCGGCGGTTCCTGGTCCGCGTACTGGTACAACGGCTACATCTACTCGAACGACATCACCAAGGGCATCGACGTGCTGGAGCTGAAGGACTACCGCACAGCGATCGCCAAGTTCTTCCGCACTGACACGTTCAACGCCCAGACCCAGGACAACTTCCTGCGCTGGTAAGGCAGTGACCCGGTGCCCGCCCGGCTTCCCGGGCGGGCACCGGCTTCCCGCGCGCGAACGACCTCAGGGCCGGCTCGGCCACAGCAGCAGGGCCTGGTCGACGAAGCGAATCAGGTCGTCGCGCGTGAATCCGCCGCCCGCCTGCACCGACTCGGCCTCCGCGCCGCACGTCAACCCGCCCTGCACGGTCATGCAGTCCTTCGGGAGGCCGGGGCAGGTGTAGGTCAGCACGGCCTCGCGCAGATAGGACTCGGCGACCTCGTACGCCGTGGGCTGCGCGACGGCCGCGAAGGGGAAAGCGCCCGGTCCGTCGACGTAGCGCGTCCCAGCCGCGTCGAACAGCGGCAGTCCGCGTGACAACAACCGTTATTCGCATGCATCAGTTCGGCGGCCCAAAGGTGCTGCAAGTGGAGGAGGCCGGGGCAATATGTGAACGCCGCTACCGTGGGGGCGGCCTCAGCAGAGTTGTTCGAGGCTGTGCGTAAGGTGTGTTCGCCGATATCGAGCTGGTTCGGTATTCGTTCGTGGATGTCGCGCGTGTTCATGAGGACATTGACGGGCGGAGTTTGGCCGGGCTGCCGGTCCTCGAGCTTGAGCAGGAGACCATGATCGATTACTACCTGATCGAGGGTGGTGGGGTGATCGTCGAGGCGTTCGAGCTCGCGGGCGATCACACGACGGTGGGGCTGCGGAGCTCGTTGTGGCGTGACGGGGAGTGGCGTGGCATCTCAGGGCCGCAGTGGCGGAACGACCCGGAGCTGCTGGCCGCGGTGACGCCGGTCGATCGAGACGCGGCCGCGGCGGCCTACCCGGGGGAGTGGCCGGATGAGAGGCAGCTGCCCGGGGAGTATGTGGCAATCGGTGGCGCCCCGGTCCTGCGGCTGAGGGACGAACCGGTGCCGGACGGTTTCCGGGAACGGCGCGTCTATCGCGTCCTGTTCGCGGGTGAGCCCGCCACCGATCAGTTCATAAGCGGGGCGGGCGATGAATTCGTCTGGCACCTGCACCGAGTCGGCGGCGGCGTGGCCTGGGCCCTCGACGTCACGGTGCTCCTGACCGGCGCGGACGACGCCGTTGGCGCGCTGCTGCACGAGTTGACCGCGGACGCCAAGGGCCTCGGGCTGATCCCGGTGATCGTGGAACGTTTCGCCTGATCTAAGCCGGCCGACCTAGGGGCGCAGCATGGTCAGGAAGCCGGCGAAGTCTGGCGCCAGCGGCACGACGCCCCAGTCCACGCTCCAGAAGACGACCGACGGGTGTTTGACGTCCGTGCGGTAGTCGAAGCAGAAGAAGTCGCCGCCCACGTCGGCGGCGAACGGGATGATTCCCTCGTCCAGCACGTCGAGCAGGGGAAAGATGGCGGCGACGATGTTGCTGGTGAACGGCGAATCGGCGAAATGCAGCAGGTGATCGACCGCGGTGCCGAAACCGTTGGGCAGGTCGATCCCGGCGGGAACCGGAGTGGCGCCCTGATGAGCCTTGGCGACGGCCAGGAATTCCGAAGGCAGCTCGACCTCGAGTTCGTCCTGCGCCTCTCGCGCCGCCGTGTCCGACGCCGGCCGCGGGTCATCGAGTGCCCCGTCAACCCAGTTCACCATGGTGTCGCTCCTTGTCCTACAGCGGCGGCGTCAGAGAGGCCACGCCGGTCATTCTGCACCAAGATGTGCTCGTGGATCTGGTCCGTACGCGGGCCCTCCCGTGCCGATCGCGGTGACCTCACGAGTCTCGCTCACAATGAGTTCGTGAAGAGGAGCTGGCGTGACCGCTGAGACCGACTTCTCCGGCGTGCTCCGACTGCTCAAGCAGGTGCCATTGCCGCCGGAGGGCGAGACGATCCGGGGCGCCGACGACGCCGAGATCGAGCGGCTGCGCCACCTTCCGCTGCCCGGCGAATTCGTCCAATGGCTGCGCGTCTGCAACGGATCCGTCGCGGGGCCGGGGGGTCTGTTCGGCGTCGAGATGGTGCTGGCCGTGTCGGGGTTTCATCCCGAATGGGCCGGGCGCGGCTGGATCCCGGTGGCCGGCGACGGGAACGGCAACACGTATGTGCTGGACGCGGGCGCGGTCTTCTTCGTCGACGCGATGGACGACGGCGAGCTGGACTACATGGTGGCGAGCGATCTCAAAAGCTTCCTCGAGTCGCTGCTGCTCAACGAATCGAAGAAGCTCACCTGACGGTGGTCGCCTGGCGAAGGTCGTTCAGCCATTCGATGCCGAGTTGGGGGCCGTTGGGGAATTGGTCGTCGCGGTCCCAGCGCCACGTCGTGATTATCGCCAGCACGAGGGTTCGGCAGTCCCGGAGCAGGTCGCGGTCGAGGTCCGGGTAGTGGTCGGCGACCTCCTCGGGGGCGTGGGCCACGTCGAATTCGAGGGGGCCTCGGCAGCACGTCTCGAAGTCGATGAACAGCGGGCCTGTCGATGTGGCGAGCAGGTTGCCTGGGTGGGGTTCGCCGTGCAGGAGTTGTTCGGGGCGGCCGCTGCTGCTGACTGCTCGACCCAGGCGTTCGAGCGTCGCGGCGAGGAAGGTCCGGTCGGCGTCGGGCAGTTTCGGGGTGCGGGCGGGGTCGGCCACCAATGCTTGCGCTTCGGCGATGCGGTCGGTGAAGCGCGGGGTCGGCAGGTCGACCTGGCGCATCCCGGCATGCAGCTGCGCGAGCGCTGCGGCGTAATCGGCGGGTCGGATCGGTTGAGTGGTCGCCGGTTCGTAGTAGGTCCACAGGGTGACCACGTAGTCGTCGCGGGCGAAGACCTCGGGGCTGATCAGCGTGGCGACCGGGCTTCCGGCCTCCGCCAGCCGCCGGGCGATGTCCACCTCGAACTGGGGGCTCTTGTCCGTCACCGTGGCCACTCGGGCCAGCACGTCGCAGGGCTGCAGGCGCAGGGTGAGTTTGTTCGAGTTGTGCAGGGTGACGGCCGCGTGCACGGTCAGGCCGAGTGATTCGGCTACCGCAACGGCGGCTTGGGTCGCGTCCGCGTGCATCGGGGTACCGTAGCCGAGCCGGCCCGACGCGGCAGCCGATTAAGCGGGCGTGTAGGTGACCACCTGGAGGTCGGCGTCGGCGACCGTGAACGTGTCGCACATGACGGTGATCGGGGCGGCCCCGGACCGGGGAAACGTCTTGGGACCCTTGCGGTGGGAGGTGACGTCTTGGGACCCTTGCGGTGGGAGGTGACCACGCCCTCGGACCACATGGTGTCGAAGCGGGGGCTCTCGCGGCGCAAAGACGCGATCAGCGCCTGCAGCGACGGGTCGTCGGGGTAGCGAAGCAGGGCGGCGCGCACGTCGGTGACCAGGGCGCGCTCGAAACGGCGAGTGTCGGCCTCCGGGCGGAGCGGGGTGGGGGCGGTGCCGGTGAACTGCTCGTACACCAGGTTGCCGGGCGTGACCGGGCCGAACAGCGAGACCCAGGCCGGGTTGGCGGCGAGCATCGTCCAGGGCAGCGTGTAGACACCGACGGCCACGCCGGGCATGTTGTCGAGCAGGCCGCGCACTACGGGCGGCACATAGGTCGGCACCCGGGCGGGCCGGGGCGCGGGCAGGCCGGCGGCCGCGTGCAGCTGCCCGCTTTCCTGCGGGGTGAGCCGCAACGCCTCGGCCAGGGCGGCCACGGCGGGGGCGGACGGGCTGTCGGAGCGGCCCTGTTCGAGACGCACCACGTAATCAGTGGAGAGGTCGGCCAGCACGGCCACCTCGGAGCGGCGCAGGCCCGTGAGACGGCGCCCCGCGCCGGGTGGCAGGCCGACGTCGGCGGGGGTCAGGCGCAGGCGCCAGGCACGCAGCAGTTCGGCGAGCTCGGGCACGCCTGAATGGTACTGGCGTTCCTACCCGGCCGCCGGGGCGCGCAACCAGACTCGGCGAATGACTACGGCACTTGTCACCGGGGCGAACCGGGGAATCGGAGCGGAGATCGCGCGGCAGCTCGAAGCGCGCGGCATCAAGGTATGGCGGGGAAGCCGCAAAAGCGGGCAGAACGAGATCCAGCTCGATGTCAGTGACCAAGGAAGCGTCGACAAGGCGGCACAAACAATCAAGCAACTGGACATCCTGATCAACAACGCCGGCGTCAACTTCAGGCCCGAGCAGGGTCCCAGCGGCGAGTCCGTCGACGACATGCGGGCCACCTTCGAGATCAACTTCTTGGGTCCCGTACGGGTGACGCAGGCGTTTCTGCCTTTGTTGCGCCACTCCGAAGCGCCGCGGATCGTGATGATGAGCAGCGGCCTGGGGTCGCTGACCGAGACCGTCGACCTGCGCAGCGAGAACTGGAACGTGGGGCACGCCGGCTACTGCGCGTCGAAGACGGCCCTCAACATGTTCACGGTCAAGCTGGCCAAGGAGCTGCTCAACGACGGGTTCAAGGTCAACGCGGCCGACCCGGGCCTGACCGCGACCGAGTTGTCGGGCAACGTCGGCCGCCCGGTCGAGGAGGCGGCCGCGATCGCCGTCGAACTGGCCACCCTCGGACCGTACGGACCCACGGCCGGGTTCTTCCAGGACGGGCTGACGCCGCATCACTGGTGATCGTCAGCGACCAGCCCCGAGCGTACGGCGTGCAGTGCGGCCTGGGTGCGGTCGGCCAGCCCGAGCTTCATCAGGATGCTGGACACGTGGGTCTTGACCGTCTTCTCGGCCACGACCAGGGCCCGCGCGATCTCGCGGTTGGAGCGGCCCTCGGCGATCAGGGCCAGCACGTCGCGCTCGCGGGCGGTCAGCACCGGAGCGCCGGCGGGCGTGCCGAGCAGGGTGGCGGCCACGTCCGGCTCGAGCAGCAGGTGGCCGGCGTGCACCGAGCGGACGGCGGCCACCAGTGCATGCGGGTCGACGTCCTTGGACAGGTAGCCGCGGGCGCCCGCCTGCATCGCCGGTCGCAAACGGTCGGTGAAGCTGGTGACCACCAGCACCTTGGCCGGCAGACCGCGTTGGCGCAGTTCTTGCAGCACCGCGACACCGTCCAGGCCGGGCAGCACCATGTCAAGCAGGACCACGTCGGGTGCCAAGCTGGAAACCAGCTCGAGGGCCGCCGGGCCGTCCGCCGCCTCCCCGGCCACGGTGATGTCCCCGGCCAGCTCCAAGAAAGTGCGCAGACCACGCCGTACGGCGGGATGGTCGTCGACGATCAGCACGCGGATCTCAGGCACCGGGCACCTCCAGCCGTACGGTCGTGCCGCCCGGCGACGACGTGATCGTGGCTTTGCCGCGCACCTGGCAGGCCCGGTCACGCATCGAGCGCAGACCCAGGCTGCGGCCCGCCTTGATGGTCGCGTCGACGTCGAAGCCCGTCCCGTCGTCGGCCACCTCCAAGACCGTGCCCGCCAGGCGCACCTCGATCCGGCTCGCGCCCGAGTGCCGTACGGCGTTGTGCAGTGCCTCCTGGGCCACGCGCAGCATCACCGCCTGCTGAGCCGGGGGCAGCACCACCGGGTTGTCCTCGTGGAAGACCAGCGCAGGGCCGGACGCGCGGTCCAGGATCTGCACCTGCTTGCGCAGCACGTCGGGCAGGCCGTCCTCCGCCAGCCGGGCCGGTCGCAGCTCGAGCACAGCGGCGTGCAGCTCCTCCGTGGCCTCGCGGGCCAGCGCCGACACCTCGGCCAGCCGGGCCCGGGCGGCGGCCGGATCACGGTCGATCAGCAGGTCGGCCGCCTGCGCGGTGAGGCGCAACCCGAACAGCCGCTGGGCCACCGCGTCGTGCAGATCGTGGGCGATGCGGGCCCGCTCCTCGGCGATCGTGAGCTCGCGGTTGCGCGCGTACAGGCGGGCGTGGGTCAGCGCGATCGCGGCGTGCGCGGCCAGGACCCGTACGAGCTCGGTGTCCTCGTCGGTGAAACCGCCCGGCTTGTTGGCCAGGTAGAGCGCGCCCAGGATCTCGTCGCCGCTGGTGATCGGCACGCCCAGGAACGCCTTGAGCACCGGATGAGCGGCCGGCCACCAGTCGAAGCGCGGGTCGGCCCGGATGTCGTCGAGGCGCTGGGTCACGGGCTCGGTCAGCATCACGGCCAGGAAACCGTGCTGGCGGGGCAGCGGGCCGATCGCCGCCTGCTGCTCGGCCGAGACCCCCGAGACGAGGAACTGGGCGAACGAGCCGTCGTCGTCGGGCACCCCCAGCGCGGCGTACTCGGCCGCGGCCAGCTCGCGGGCGGTGTCGACGATCGTCTGCAGCACCTCGGGGACGGTGAGCTGGTTGCTCACCGCCAGCACGGCCGCCGACAGCCGGCGCGCGGTGTGCAGGGGCTCCACGCGCCCCACGATAATCGCGGGCCGGCGAGGCGGCCTGAGCCGATGGTCCTAGGACCAAGGTCCCGCGGGGAAGGCGACCCTGGCCCGAGGCCGGCGAGGGGTGGCGGCGAGCAGGGTCGAGGCATGACACAGACAGCAGTGATCACCGGAGCCTCCCAGGGGCTCGGCGCCGCCCTGGCCCGGGGATTGTCGAGCGCCGGGTGGAATCTCGTTCTCGACGCCCGTACGGGGAAGGATCTTGAACTGGTCGCGGCCTCCTTGTCCAACGTCGTGGCGATCGCGGGCGACGTCGTCGACGACGAGCACCGGGCCGAGCTGGCGGCGGCCGCGGACAAACTCGGCGGGGCCGACCTGCTGGTCAACAACGCGTCCACGCTCGGCGGCAGCCCACCACCGGCGCTGGGCGACTTCCCGCTGCCCGCGCTGCTCGACACGTTCGAGGTCAACGTGCTCGCCCCGATCGCGCTGACCCAGCTCGTGCTGCCCCAGCTGCGGCAATCGGCCCGCGGCGCGGTGCTCAACCTCAGCTCGGACGCGGCCGTGGAGGCGTACGAGGGGTGGGGTGGGTATGGCGCCGCGAAGGCCGCGCTGGATCACGCGAGCCGGGTGCTGGCCAAGGAGGAACCGGACCTGCGGGTGTGGTCGGTGGATCCGGGTGACCTGCGGACGCGGTTGCAGCAGCAGGCCTACCCCGGGGAGGACATCTCGGACCGGCCGCTGCCCTCGACGGTAGTTCCGTTCTTTTTGGATCTGATCGCCTCGCAGCGGGAGTCGGGAAGGTACGTGGCCCGATGACCGTGACGTTTTCTTTACCGCCGGCCCTCGAGGCTCGCACTCCGGCCGAACCCCGTGACGGCGTACGGCTGATGGTGAGCCGGGGCACGTCGGTCAGCCACCACCGGTTCACGGAGCTGCCTCACTTGCTCGACCCGGGTGACCTGCTCGTGGTCAACAACTCGGGCACGCTGCCGGCCGCCTTGCAAACCCTTGACGGCGTACTGGTTCACGTCTCGACCTCGCAGCCCGACGGCTCCTGGCTAGTCGAGTTGCGCGACACCGACATCGCCCGTACGGGTCTGCGCCTGCGGGTGCCCGAGGGCTCGCTGACCCTGCTGCGCCCGTTCACGTCGCGACTGTGGGTGGCCGCGGCCGACGTGCCGGGCGATCGGGTGTCGTATCTGACCCGGCACGGTCGCGCGATCCGGTACAGCTACACGGATCGCGACTGGCCGATCGAGACCTACCAGAACGTGTACGCCACGGTGCCCGGCAGCGCCGAGATGCCCAGCGCGGGGAGGCCGTTGACGGGGGCGGTTCTCGCCGCGCTGGCCGGCCAGGGCGTGCTGGTCGCCCCGATCACGCTGCACACGGGCGTGGCCTCGGCCGAGGTGGACGAGCCGCCCTACCCGGAGTGGTTCCGGATTCCTCCGTCGACGGCCGGCCTGATCTCGCATGTGCGCGCTTCGGGCGGCCGGGTGATCGCCGTGGGGACGACCGTGGTGCGGGCCCTCGAGACCGGGACCGGCGAGGGCTGGACCGACCTGGTGATCTCGCCGGACCACCCGATTCGCGTCGTCGACGGCCTGCTCACCGGCCTGCACGAGCCACGAGCCTCACACCTGATGATGCTCACGGCCGTCGCCGGCGAGGACGCCCTGCGCGAAAGCTACACCGAGGCCCTCCGCGAACACTACCTATGGCACGAATTCGGCGACGTCCATTTGCTTCTGCGCTGATCGATAAAGACCCGGCCCCGCGCGGTGATCGACCCGCTCTGCCGGATGGCGCCCCTGGACAAAAACACCTGACCGCCAGGTAAGCGATACGGTATGCACGTCGCATGAGTACATCGGAACCCCCGCCGCTGACCGTGGTGCAGCCGGGCGGCGGGCGCGTAGGAGAACTCGGCGACATCGGCGTGCAGTTCAAGGTGTGGGGCGAGGACACCGGCGGCGCGCTGGCGATCGTCGAGCATCCGTTCCCGGTGGGCGCGCTGGTGGCGCCGCACCTGCACACCCGCGAGGACGAGATCTCGATCGTCACCGAGGGCGAGATCGGTTTCCGCTCGGGCAACCGGGAGGCGGTGCTCGGGCCGGGTGGCTACATCGTCAAACCGCGCGGGGAGCTGCACGCCATGTGGAACGCGGGCACGAGTCCCGCCCGCATGATCGAGATCATCAGCCCGGCCGGCTTCGAGCACTTCTTCCGCGAGGTGGCCGAGCTGATCGCGGCCGGCCCGGCGGCGGCCGGTCAGGGCGGCGACCTCGCGGAGCGCTACGGCCTGCGCTTCGGCGACCCGGAGTGGCTGCCCGGCATCGTCGAGCGCTTCGGGCTGACCACCTAGGCGATCTTCTGCATCGACGTGACGCGCAGCTCGGGGATGGTGGCGGTGCCGCCCTTCTCGAGGTCGTAGGTGAAGGTGCCGACGACGACGGCCTTCGCCAGGAACAGGTCGTCCTCCTTGTAGTCGGCCAGCAGCTTGGCGTCGCCGCTGAAGAAGACGGCGGTGGCCGCGGCGTTTTGGAACGGCATGTAGTTGGTGTTGGCCAGCAGCCGGTCCCGGCCGGTGAACTCGTCGTACTGGCCGACGCGGCCGTAGACGAGCACGCGCTCGCCGGCGTACGCGTCGGGATTCTTGGTGATCTTCATCCAGGTCCGGCGGGTCAAGGTCTCGTACTTGGTGGTCTTCTTGGGCTTCGGCGTCGTGGTAGTCGGGGTAGCGGCCGGCTCCTTCACCTTCACGTCCACGACTTCGACGGGCTCCTCGGTTGCGGGCGCGGACGGCGCGGTCGTGGGCACGGCCTCGGCGGGACGCGCCGCCACGATCTCGATCACCGGACCACCGATCGTGCCGGCGGCGATCCCGACGACGGCGGTGCCGCCCACCATGAAGACGATGAGGGCGCCCACGGTGCCCAGGACGTACGGAAGCTTCGAGCGCTTCGGCGCCGGCGTTCCATAGCCGTAGTCGTAGTGCGACATCCGTGGTTCCTCCCCCGAGGTGGGCCCGCGATCCAGGCTCGACCTGCCTCTTCGGCCTTTCCCGGGCCGCGCTGAGATCCAGGTCGTCTCCCATCCGGGTGCAACTCGGGTGCGATCGTCAATCCTCGACCAGGGTCTTGATGCGTTCCATAGCCGCGGCGGCACCGGCCCGGTCGCGGCGCCCGAGCCCGCAACTCGTCGACACATCGGCCGGCGCGCCGACCGCCTCCTCGACGTGACCCCGGATCCGCAACTGGGCTTGCAGGTCCTGCCGCTCGTGCGCGTACCCGGCGACCAACCGAGCGCCCCGCAGCCGCAACTCGCTCAGCGGCCGATAGAACGCCGGATCCACCACCGGCGGTTCCGCGCCCGCGGCCAGCGGAACATGCACATACTGCAGCGGCCGCGTTCCCGGCCAGCGCTGGGTCAGCGCATTGGCCAGCCTGACAAGTGGCTCGGCATCAGCCATCCGCCCCAAGGCCCGATGATGAAGATCCCCCAGGCACAGATGTACGCCGAACCGGGCACCCGCCGGAGCCCCGAGCGCGAGCGCCGTGACGCGGCTCGCCAGCCACCCGGCAATCGCCTTGCGCGCGGGCTTGGGCGTCCGCGCGGTCAGCACCAACTCCGCCGGAATCTCCATCTGGAACAAGACGTCCGCGCCGGCCACCTGGTGCATGGCGGCCGACAAGGCCTCGGCGAACGGCTTCTCGTACCGCAGCACGCCGCCCGGCCCGAACGCGAACAACGCCAGATCAAGTGAGCCGGGAATGCCGACCTGGAACGTGGGGAACGGCTTGCCGGCCGCCTCTCGGGCGGCGCGATAGATCGGCAACGCTACCTCGGCCGCGGCCGCGATCCCCAGGTCCAGCGTCGCGCCGTAGAGCCGCTCGCCGCGCCGCACCCGATAGCGCGGCACCGTGTCATACCCGGAGAAGTCCCCATCCCTGGCTGTCTCCAACGCGGGATGCCGACGAAACCCGTCGAGCACGTTCATAATCCACTGGCGGCGCTCCCCGGTCTCCCCGTCCGGCAGATGATCCAGGTGCGGCCCCAGATGGTCGAGCGCGAACCGCATCGCCTCGGCCGCATCGCCCGCAGGCAAACTCCCCACCAGATGAGCACGACGAATGTTCAAAGCCATACGCCGACCCTGCCCACCGCCGAACCAGCCCCGCATCGGCAACGAACACCTAACTTCAACGACCGACGAGCGAGACCACGCCACCAGCCCGGTCAGAAGTCGGACTCGACAGCCAAGATGTTGCCGTCCGGATCCCGCAACCACGCGATGCGGCCGCCGCCGGCGCGCGGGGTGATGCCCCTCGCGTCATGCTCGAGCCCGTCATAGCGAACGATCTCGACCCCGGCCGCGGTGAGCTCGTCGACGACCTGATCCAAATCGTCGACATACCAGGTGACCAGCGTCGCCGGCGACTTACCGGCCGTGGCCGACTGGTAGACGTTCAGCGCCGGCCGGCCCGCCGAGCCATAGACGCGCCCACCGTCGACGATGGTGGCGCTAGGCCCGGACTGCAACGCCTGCAATCCCAGCTTGCCTTCGTAAAACTCCACCGCAGCCCCAATGTCAGAGACGGCGATCGACGCTCTCAGCGGAAACCTGTTCAAGGACACGAGTCCCCGTTACCCCCGCCACCGACCCGCTACTCCACCGCCCGACCACGACGAACTACCGCCAACGCACCGATGACGGCTGTCACCTCGACCGCCATGAAGCCGGCCAAGCCCCTCCTCCGACACGCGCGTCGCGCGCCGCCTCGCCTACTGTCCGCCATCCACAGCAAACTCGATAGTCAAGTCCGAGACCACATTCGAAGCGGCTGTCACCCGGCGCCAGGAACGCCCTGGTCTCAACGGATCAGCGCACTTGGTCGAACGGGCCGCTAAAGGACCCGGCAAGCACGGATCGCGGCAGATCCGGATGCTCGAGACGCCCGAGCTGCAGATTCCTAAGGGGGTGAGGATGCCTGATGAACATCATGCCAATCGCGAACACGTATTTCCGGCGGCAATCGCAGGCATCAGCGATTGCCGGAACTCCTGTGGTTGATATAGGGCGAACTCACCGACAGGATCGAAGCATCCCGGAAGATGCACCCCGAAGCAGGATGCCACAGCCGTCCAGGAGACGAAGCTGACGGTAGCGGAATCCTTGAAGGTGACGGATTCACTGGCCGGCAAGTTGCATATCTCGCTCTTTTTACGCTCGACTAATTCGACTACAAGCGAGACCACGTTAAACCTTAGCGAAACAAGTAACTAACCTGGTGCAGACACCGAACATGAGTCTCGAAAAATCGCCGCCGCGGCCGGAGAGCATGCTGATTCGAACCCTCCGCCGCAAACGCCACAGTAGCCTCTTAAATATCACGGATTCTATTGCGTAACTGCAATCCAACCGCTTGAAGCAAATTCACAACGGCGCAGCAAGCATGCGCATTAGACTTCAGGCGGAGCGTAACTCTGCTCTGGGCTTAGGAGTCGATAGAAAGGCAAGGCGAGCCGCATCAGATGTCCGAGATTTGGTAGCCACGAACTACTCTAATCGCTCACAGGACGAGCCCGAAGGCTTTGTGAGAGTGCTCAATAATACTGCTAGAAATCTAGCCAGCAATCCTCAAGCGGACAAAACCATGGCTTCGGTTGGGCACTCGCAGCTTTTCGTGCTCGCGAACACGATACGGCTGAGGTAAGCGTCCACTGAGGGTTCGCCAAGATTGCCAACCGCCCGTAGAGAAGCTAGTCAATTGGAGCTATAGGATGAGAGATGGAATGCGAACACAAGAAGGTTTGAAAAGAAGTCCGAAGCCTCCGCAAATGATTGCCGAAGTTCGACCTTCAAGGATCGTTGCCGGCCTTACTGTCATAGCTGCGGTGGGTACTCTAGTTCAATTTTCCGCAAAGCCAACCTTCGCATCACCATCAACTAACAATGAATGGTCTTGCCCGAACGTTCAACCTGAGGAAGCGGCGGCGCTAGATATGGCTCGGAGGTGTGGTGTAGAGATAGAAATTTCCTCCCGAACTAACGAATATGACTGGGCCGTGGCGCTGCCAGACGGCCAGGTGCGATGGGATCATCATTACAGACCTGTACGAGTAAAGCGCGTCGATAATTGGATTCCCGTCGATACTACGCTCACTTTACAGCCGAACGGCACGGTGAAACCTATTGCTGCCGCGGTCGATTTAGAGTTTTCCGGCGGAGGTTTAGGGCCAATGGTCGCCATCACTGAGGACCGTAAAACGATGCGGTTAGGGTCTCCGCTCGGGGGCTTGCCGGTTCCCGTCCTTGACGGCAGCACTGCAACCTATCGAGAGGTCCTACCCGGAGTTGATGTCCGGTTGCAAGCTGACGTCGACGGCTTCTCTCAAGTGTTAATCGTGAAGGATCGTGCGGCTGCAAGTAATCCCCGGATCTCAAGGCTAGAATTTCCCATAAGCACAAATGGCTTGAATGTAACCTCCGACGGTGAAGGTAATCTGCGCGCGATAGACTTGACTGGCAAGCCCCGATTCGCCGGTAACGCTCCAGAAATGTGGGATGCCTCGCAGCGGACTGTGAACTCGACACAACCATTTTCCGATAGAGGCTCTTCCGGCAGAATTAAAAGAATGGAGACACTCTTGTCTGGAAAAAGGCTGTTGGTCACACCTGACAGGAGGATGCTGGAAGATCCGAAGACGAGATATCCAGTCTATATCGATCCAGGTGTTACGGCCGCTCGGTCTAGCTGGACAAAAGTAAATTCGCTCAATCCAACTACGTCGTATTGGAATTCAACCGGAGCGGCGCAGGTGGGCGGGACAAATATTTCGAACAATAAGTACAGATCGTTCTTCAATCTGGATGCGGGATCGGCTCAAATCGCCAAGAAGCACATCAACGAGGCTAGGTTCGTAGTTCAACAGAATTACTCTCTCTACTGCGAAGCGCGCGCGATCGAGCTGTGGTCGACTAGCTATGCCGGTGGGTCCACTACATGGAACAATCAGCCAACCTGGTCTACTCAGCAGGGTACCGTTACCTCGCTCGCGGGCTGCAATAGCAGTAATCCGGCTGCCAGTATTAGTTTTGACGTGACATCTCACGTTCAAACGGCGGCCGACGGCTCTTGGGGAAACTTGACTTATGGCTTGCGCTCTCCGGATGAGAGTGGACTGCGATCTTACAAGGAATTGAGTAACAACCCGTACGTCTCAATCAGCTATACCGCCTTTCCTACTATCGGCGGCAGAGATACTTCGCCTGCCGCCATGTGTACGGTCGGCTCCAGTCGACCGTACATCAACACGGCGACTCCGGTCCTCCGTGTCAAGGTGGACGACATCGATGGGACATCAGTACGCCCAGAGATTGAATGGAACAGCAGCTCTGGATCCCGCATCGGCAGCGCAACGCCTTTGCCTGGACAAGCGCCAGGGACTTACTTTGGAGCGCGAGTTCCAGCGAGTTCTCTTGTGAATGGGGGCACGTATTCTTGGCGTGCCCGGGCCTTCGATTCGACTGTCTGGGGACCATGGTCAGACCCCTGCGAGTTCACGGTCGATACCTCCGCCCCAGCAACTGCCCCACCGGTAATATCTATGGCTTACCCCGAAAGCGGATGGAACGGCAGCGCAGGGTTGGCGGGAAGCTTCAGCTTCGCAGCCGGCGGAATATCTGATATTGCCGCTTACGTTTACGGATTGGATGATGACGATCCGCGCACTCGAGTCGCGGCCTCGAGCCTCGGTGGCACCGCGAACGTCAACATCGCGCCCGCCGCCGACGGACCTCACGCACTCTATGTTCGCTCCCTAGATCGAGCCGGAAATGAATCACCAACAACTATATATACTTTCAATGTTGGATCGCCAGAAAACGCTCCGACACCAAGCAGCGACGCAGAAGATGAGCAAGCGCTATCTGAGTTAGGGGAACCGAACTCGGACTTCTCGATTGAGATGAACACGGTCGTCGAGCAATCAGCGAACATCGACTCAGATATCGTTTCAGAAACGGGTGGAACTGTCTCAAACCCGAACGCTGGGGTATCAGCTTCCAGCATAAATACAACCCAGCCTTGGCCCCCCATTGTCTGGGCGGCCTGCGGCATGTTCACAGATGATCAGAAGGTCGTCAGGTCTTACGACCGCTCAGGTGTATATAATTTCGGTGGCGGAATATCGCGCCTGAAATGCGGGGACCGAAAATGGGGATATCGTCACATTAAGGACAGGCATCTGGCCGACTGGCAATACATCTCAAATTTTGTTGGTCGGAATTGGCGAGACGCGGCAGATTGGGGAATCTGGAATACCCTATGGTTCCCAGAAACCAGCTTCTACCGTGCCGACAACAATACTTGGGGATTTACATGCTCTCTGTACTTGATTGACAAAAAGACTGGGAAGACGGTTAAGGTTATGTACGGTTTCGTCAGCGTCGCTCACCAGTCCAAGAACATCATCACCGCGCTACCTACGAATAAGCGCAAAACTAAGTGACTGGCGGTGCAGTGGATTCAATCGACGAACTCCTGGATCGGTTCGCCGGCTCAGGTCAGCTGGAGCGCTCTATTGATGGCGTTCTCATCAGAAGGTGGGGTGACGAGACCTTCGTCCCCCCGCTGACTTTGTACACGACGCCTGACGAGCTCAGTTCGACCATAGACGCGGATGCCGCTGCTGCAGTCCGCGCCTTCGGAAAGAAGAAGACGATCATACGAGAACGTGGGTGGTGGCTGTTTTATGAACATTTGGATGAAGCCATCGCTGTTCGCCAACCTGAGGAATTGATTTTCGTAATTGAGCCCCACGGTGTTGTCCCAGTCCGTTCTAGTTGACGCCGCAGGTGGGGAAATAGGCCCGTCGTTTCTGCTCGAGCTAGGGATCCGACTCCGCGAGAGTCGGATCCCTAGTTCCGGCGTCCCATTGATTGACGCTCGTGTTTGGTAGCGAATCCTAGGTACGACCGATGAGCGTATTCCTCGGCCGGTGAGTCGTCGTTAGTTTGAGACTTTTTGGACGGCACCAGATGTTGCACAGGCGCTCGAATTTCTCAAGGCGGCTGAGCAGTCTACGGTGGCCTCGGGAAAGCGATGTGTCGGCAGTTCGGTACGCTCCGGTACAGATGTGATCGCCGCGCAACGATGACGGCTCGCCGTTTAGAAGGCGCATGGTCAACCGTCGGGCGGAGGCGTTAACATTTGATCCGACTCAACTCCGGCCTGCCCATACCTTGTGAACGTCTAGGGTGTCGGCTCCACGGCTCTCGTTGGGCGCAGGGGCGTCTTGTTTGGTTCTAGGAGTTTCGAGCCGCGACATCCTCATCTCGGCATGAGAGTGCACTGCGTTAAGTGGGACCGGTTGGGATGGGCCGGGTTTGTCTTATGCCTCCGGTCACACTCCGAGGCTTCCGGTGCTCGTTCGGCGCGTGGGGGCGGTAGGAAGGACTGCAGGCGGCGGAAGGGGTCCCCATGACGACCGTGGATCGGGTGGTGCTCGACAATCCCGTGTGGTGCGCCCTGACCGGCCCGCAGCGAAGGTTCGCCATCAGTAAAGGGCAGGCCGCGCGTTATCAGCCCGAGGTGTCCCCGTTCGTGGCTCTTGCCGATGCGGCCGACCCCGCCGCCTGGGCCGACCTCGCCGAGCTGGTCGAGCCGGGCACCACGGTCCTGATGCCCGGCGCGCCGGACGAGGGCCCGGCCGTCGGCTGGGAGCTGGTCGGCGGGGGCAAGGGGGTGCAGCTCACAGGCGAGGATCTGGTCGCCGCCCCCGACCCCGAAGTGGTCACCCTCGGTGCGGTCGATGTGCCCGAGATGCTCGACCTGGTGGCCCGCACCAAGCCCGGCCCCTTCGGTCCGCGCACGCTCGAGCTGGGTGGCTACCGGGGCATTCGCCACGACGGCAAGCTCGTGGCCATGGCCGGTGAGCGAGTGCGACCGCCGGGCTGGGCCGAAATCAGTGCCGTCTGCACCGACCCCGCCTTCCGTGGTCGAGGGCTGGCCAACCGGCTCGTGCGGGCCGTAGCGGCGGGCATCCAGGAGCGTGGCGAGCGACCGTTCCTGCACGCGGCCGGCAACAACGACAACGCGATCCGGCTCTATCTGGCCATGGGGTTCCGGCATCGGCGCGACATTAACTTCCATGCGTATCGGATAGCGACGCGCTAAGATTCCCCAAAGCAAGGGCAGAGGAGAGACCGGTGTTGGGAGACGACGACATCTCAGGGTGAAAGCCCGTGAGAAGCCGTTTCCTACCCCGACGCACTCCTGCGGAGCTTTCCCATGTCTTCTGTCGTGTGCACCACTCTGTCCTTTTCCTGGCCCGATGACACCCCGGTCTTCGACGAGCTGACCGTCTCGTTCCCGCCGGGGCGCAACGGCCTCGTCGCCGCTAACGGCACGGGCAAGACGACTCTCTTGCGCCTGATCGCGGGCGACCTCACCCCGGCCGGCGGCTCGATCACCCTGGGCGGCCCGCTGGGCTACCTCCCGCAGCACCTGCCCTTCGTCAGCGATCAAACCGTGGCCGAGGTGCTCGGCGTCGACCGGATCGTGGCCGCGCTGCACGCCATCGAGTCGGGCGATCCGGCCGAGGAGCATTTCGCCGTGGTCGGCAACGACTGGGACGTCGAGGAGCGCAGCCGGGCCGAGCTCGACCGGCTCGGCCTCGACGATGTGGGGCTCGAGCGGCGGCTCGGCACGCTCAGCGGCGGCCAGGTCGTCTCGCTCGGGCTCGCCGCCCAGCTGCTCAAACGGCCCGACGTGTTGCTGCTCGACGAGCCGACCAACAACCTCGACGCCGGCGCCCGGGAGAAGCTGAGCGCGGTCCTCAAAACGTACGGGGGCTGTTTGATTGTCGTCAGTCACGATCGCGCGCTGCTGGACGAGATGGACCGGATCGCGGCCCTCGACGACGGCGAGATCCGCTGGTTCGGGGGCAACTTCACGGCGTACGGGGAAGCGATGAAGGCCGAGCGAGAAGTGGCCGATCGGCAGGTGCGCAACGCCGAGCAGGATCTCAAGCGGCAGAAACGTGAGGCGCAGCAGGCGCGGGAGCGGTCGGCCCGGCGCATGTCGACCGCCGCGCGCAACCTGGGCAGCGCGGGGCTGTCGCGCATCCACGCCGGCAACCTGAAGAACAACGCGCAGGTGTCGGCGGCCCGCGGCGGCGAGGTGCAGGCGTCGCGAGTGGCCGGCGCGCAGGCCCGCTACGACGAGGCGAGCTGGGCCGCCAAGCAGGACGACCGGATCGTCATCGACCTGCCGCAGACGACCGTGCCCGCCGGCCGCACCGTCTTCTCGGGCCGCGATCTGAAGGTGCCCTACCTGGACCGCCCGCTGATGGACGAGCTGATCATCCGGGGGCCGGAGCGGATCGCGCTGCTCGGCCCGAACGGCGCCGGCAAGTCGAGCCTGCTGCGGCTGATCGTGCGGGGCGCGCAGCGGGTGGCCCTGTTGTCGCAGCGGCTCGACCTGCTCGACGACGACGCGACGGTGGCCGAGAGTCTGGCCCGCTTCGCGCCCTCGCTGCCCGACGCCGAGCGGATGAACCTGCTCGCCCGGTTCCTGTTCCGAGGGTCAAGAGCCCATTTGCCCGTACGGGTGCTGTCCGGCGGCGAGCGTCTGCGGGCCACCCTGGCCTGTGTGCTGTTCGCCGAGCCCGCGCCGCAGTTGCTGCTGCTCGACGAGCCGACCAACAACCTCGACCTCGACAGCGTGGCCCAACTCGAGTCGGCCCTGATCGCGTACCGGGGCGCTTTTGTGGTTGTCAGCCACGACCAGCGGTTCCTCGACGAGATCGGGATCGAGAGGACGATCAGGCTGCCCTGAGCCCGGCGATCAGGACGGTGAGGGCGTCGTCGACGGCGGCGTCCTGCTCGTCGGCGGTCAGCTGCGGCAGCAGGTCCAGCAGCATGATCGACAGCCCGTGCACGGTGGCCCAGCAGGCCAGGGCGGCCCGGGGCGTGTCCTCCGGCCGCAGCAGACCGGCCTCGACCAGCCCGGCCAGCGCGCGTTGCAGATGCCGGCGCGGGCGGGGCAGGTCGTCGTCCTCGAACGCCGCGGGCTCGCGCAGCCCGGCCGGGTCGCCGCCCATCGCGGTGCGGAACAGCCCCGGCTCGGTCAGGGCGTAGCGGACGTAGGCGCGGCCGACCTCGCGCAGGCGGGCGACGGGGTCGGCCGCTTCGATCCCGCCGTCCATCGCCGTGGCCATCTCGACGCGGGCCCGCTCGGCGACCGCCGACTTCAGCGCGGTCAGGGTGGCGAAGTGGCCGTACGCCGAGTTCGGGGCGACGCCGACGGCCCGGGTCACCTCGCGCAGCACGATCGCCTGCGGCCCGCCCGTACGGGCCAGGGTGAGCCCGGCCTCGAGCAGCGCGGCCCGCAGATCGCCGTGGTGATACGTCGCGCGCTTCATGGGCCATGATCCTGGCATACTCACACTGTCCAGATCATCAAGAAGTCGTCAAGTTCGGAGCGGGCCGCCCGTCAACCGTGGAACCGAGGCTGAACGGGACTCAGCACCCCGTTACGAAAGGCAGTCCAGTGGCCAAGGTCCTCTACCGGCTCGGCGCCCTCGCGGCCCGTCGCCGGCTCCTCTTTCTCGCCACCTCGCTGGCCGTCCTCGCCGCCACCCTGATCCTGGCGTTCGGCTTCGCCGGCTCGTTCTCGCCCGGTCACGCCATCCCCGGCTCCCCGGGCCAGGTCGCGCTCGAGAAGCTGGACCGGCACTTCCCGGGCGGCAGCGGCGTCGAGGGTGACGTCGTGTTCGTCGCCCCGAACGGCGCCCGAATCGACGACGACTCGGTCAAGACGCAGATGACCGCCGTGCTCGAGCGGGTGCGGACCGTCGAGCACGTGGCCGAGGTCGGCGATCCGCTCGACCAGGTCTCGGACGACGGCCGGATCGCGGTCGCCTCGATCGGGTTCGACCTGCCCGCGGGCACCGAGGTCGAGCCGGCCCTGCAAGAGGCCGTACGGGCGGCGGGGGAGGGTTACGGCGGCCGGGTGCTGTTCGGCGGTGACGCCTTCGAGGAGGAGCTCGAGCCGTTCGGCGTCCCCGAGACGATCGGCATCGCCGTCGCCCTGCTCGTCATGCTGGTCACCTTCGGCTCGATGCTGGCGGCCGGCATCCCGATGCTGACCGCGGCGCTCGGCGTGGGCGGCACGGCCGGTGGCATCCTGCTCGCGACCAACCTGTTCGACGTCTCGCAGAACGCGCTGACCCTGGCCCTCATGCTCGGCCTGGCCGTCGGCATCGACTACGCGTTGCTGATCGTCTCGCGGCATCGGGCCCAGCTCTCCCGGGGCATGGGGGTGGCCGAGTCGATCGCCCTGGCCACCGCCACCGCGGGCAGCTCGGTGCTGTTCGCCGGGCTGACCGTGATCATCGCGCTGGCCGGTCTCACCCTGGCCGGCGTGCCCATGCTGACCTCGATGGGCCTGTCCGCGGCCGGGGCGGTCGCCGTCGCCGTTGTGCTCGCCCTGACCGCCCTGCCCGCTCTGCTGTCCCTGTCCGGCGAAAAACTGCGCCCCCGTACGAGGGTTCGCCCGGCCCGGCCGACCAACCTCGCGACCCGCTGGATCGACCTCGTCATCCGGCACCCCCGCAAGGTGGTCGTGGCCATGGTGCTCGGCCTGGCCGTGCTGGCCGTCCCGGCCACGCAGCTGCAACTTGCCCTCAACGACAACGGCTCCGCGGCCCCGGGCTCCGAGCCCCGGCAGGCGTACGACCTGATCGCCGGCGCCTTCGGTCCCGGCGCCAACGGCACGCTGGCGGTGCTGGTCGAGGGGCCGAACCCCACTGCCACGGCCGAACGGGTCATCGGCACCGTCGAGGCGATGCCCGGAATCGCCGGAGTCAACGGCCCGATCCTCGCTCAGGACAAGCAGGCCGCGCTGGTGGCGATCGTCCCGGCCACGGGCCCCCGCGACAGCGCCACGATCGAGTTGGTCACCGACCTGCGTACGGCGCTGGAGCCGTACGGGGCGTCAGTGGCGGTGACCGGCCTGACCGTGGTCGGCCTGGACGCGGTCGACAAGCTCAACGGCGCCCTGCTCCCGTTCGGCGTCGTCGTGGTCGGCCTCTCCCTGCTGCTCCTGCTGATCGCCTTCCGCTCCTGGACCGTCCCGCTCAAGGCCACCGCCGGCTTCCTGCTCTCGCTCGGCGCGTCGTTCGGCGCGATGGTCGCCGTCTTCCAGTGGGGCTGGCTGGCCGGCCTGCTCGGGGTGCCGCTGGTCGGCCCGGTGCCCAGCTTCGCACCGATCATCGTGATGGCCGTGCTGTTCGGCCTGGCCATGGACTACGAGGTCTTCCTGGTCTCGGCCATGCGTGAGCACTATAGCCGGCACGGCGACGCGCACGAGGCGATCCGGGCCGGCAGCCGCAACGCCGGGCGGGTCGTGGTAGCCGCGGCGGTCATCATGATCACGGTCTTCGTCAGCTTCCTGTTCTCGCACGACCCCAACGTCATGCCGATCGCCTTCGCGCTGGCCTTCGGGGTGCTGGTCGATGCCTTCCTCGTACGCCTGACCCTGGTGCCCGCCGTGCTCAAGCTGCTCGGCGACCGGTCCTGGCGGCTCCCGCGCTGGCTCGACCGGGTGGTGCCCAAGGTCGACGTCGAGGGCCACGAGATGCAAGAGCCCGAGACCCCCGTACGGGTCCCCGAGCTGGTCGGATAGGTAGGAGAACGAGATGGACCGCGTCCTCGTAGTCGACGACGACCCCGGCCTCCGGGGGCTGCTGACCTCGGCGCTGCGCTTCGCCGGCTACGAGGTCGACGTGGCCGCCGACATCCCCCAGGCGCTCGACCGGGTGCTGGCCTCGCCGCCCGACGTCATCGTGCTCGACGTGATGCTGCCCGGCGGCACCGGGTTCGACGTCCTGACGATGCTCCGGGCCCGCTCGATCGCGGTGCCGGTGCTGTTCCTGACCGCCCGCGACGCCGTCGAGGACAGGGTGCGCGGCCTGCAACTGGGCGGCGACGACTACGTGGTCAAGCCGTTCAGCGTGGTGGAGGTCGGGGCCCGGATCGAGGCGTTGCTGCGGCGCTCGCGTGGCGCCGCGGTGCCCGAGGACGCGGCCCTGACCTTCCGCGACCTGTCGGTGGATCCGCGGCGGCACGAGGTCCGGCGCGCCGACCGTACGGTGTCGTTGTCGCCGACCGAGTTCAAGCTGCTGCACCTGCTCATCACGCGGCCCGGGCAGGTGCTGTCCAAGGCGCAGATCCTCGAGGCGGTCTGGCAGTACGACTTCGGCGGGGACTCGGTCGTCGTCGAGCGGTTCATCTCCAACCTGCGCCGCAAGATCGACGACGGGCACGACCCGCTGATCCACACCGTCCGGGGCGTCGGCTACACCCTGCGGGCCGGGGACCGATGAGCATCCGGGGCCGGTTGCTGGCCGGGTTTCTCGTGCTGTTCGTTCTCGCCCTCGGGGTCAGCGGCGCGATCACCGCCTGGCTCGTCCACGACTACGTCTCCGACCGCTCGGTGACCAAGCTGCGCGACGACGAGCGCCGGATCGTCGAGCTGGTCGCGTCGGGCCCGCAGACGATCAACGCGGAGCAGTTCGAGACGATGCTCGGCCCGCCGCTGGGCATCATGGGGCAGGACGCGGGCGGCGACATCCTCTTCGCCATCGGATCCAGCGCGGGCCGGGAGTACGAGCTGGCCCGGCTGGCCGGCCGGGCCGCCCCGGGCGCGATCCTGGAGACCGGGGACGACGTCGTGGCCGTGCGCGTGCCGACCCCGGGCATGCGGATGGTCTACGCGGACCGTCCCGTGGACGACGTCGCCCACCTGATCCTGGTCAACGATCCGAACATCGACCGGACGGCCACGGCCGGCTTCATCCGGAGCCTGGTGCTGGTCGGGCTGGCCGCGGTGGTCGCCTTCATGGGGCTGGCCGTGCTCGTCCTGCGCTTCGGCCTGCGGCCGCTGGCCGAGATGGCGCAGGCCGCCGACGCCATCGCGGAGGGCTCCCGCGAGGAGCGGTTGCCGGTCTCGCGTCCGCGTGCCGAGACCGACGTGCTGGCGGCCGCGGTCAACCGGGCTTTCGACGCACAGGCCCGCGCCGAGGACAGGGCGCGGACGTTCGCCGCCGACGCCTCGCACGAGCTGCGGACCCCGCTGGCCACGATCTCGGGCTGGCTCGAGCTCTATCGGCAGGGCGGGATCGGCGGCGACGACGTCGAGCAGGCCGTGGCCCGGATCGAGGACGAGGTGGGCCGGATCCGGCTGCTGGTCGAGGAGCTGGGGCTGCTGGCCCGCCTGGACACCGGCCGGCCGCTCGACCGGCGGCCGCTCGACCTGGCCACGCTGGCCGCGAGCGTGGTCGAGGACGCGCAGGTGATCTACGCCCGGCTCGACATCGCGCTGACCGCCCCGCCGGACGGCCTGCCCGCGCTCGGCGACGCCGCCCGCCTGCAGCAGGTGCTGCGCAATCTGGTCGGCAACGCCGTGCAGCACAACCCGCCGGGCACCCGGGTCCGACTGACGCTGGCCCGCGACGGTGAGGAGGCCCGTGTCGACGTCACCGACGACGGCTCGGGGATCCCGGCCGGCGACCTGCCGCGGCTGTTCGACCGGTTCTGGCGGGCCGAGGCCAGCCGCAGCCGCGACTACGGCGGGTCGGGCCTGGGCCTGGCCATCGTGCAGGCCATCGTCCGCGCCCACGGCGGCCGGGTGACCGTGCGGTCGGCACCGGGGGAGGGCACCACGGTCAGCCTGCACCTGCCATGAAAAAGGGCCGCCCTTATCAGGGCGGCCCTTCTTACGAGCCGATCAGGCGGCGTACTTCTCCACCAGGCCACCGAGGGCCGGCAGGGCGGCCTCGATGTGCTTCGACGCGCCACCGCGAACGGTGTTGTAGGCCTTGACGACGACGGCCTTCTCCGAGGAGTGAGCCATGTCGTCGGTGACCTTGAGCAGGGCCGGGGTGACCTCGTCCTGGCGCTTGACCAGGTAGTCACCGAACGAGCCGCCGCCGGCCAGCTGGAAGTCGGCCCAGAACGGCTGGAGCGCCTCGAGCATCGAGGGGACCAGGATGTTCAGGGTCTCGGTGTAGTAGCCCGGCGCGAACGAGGTGACCGCCTTGTAGGCGAGCTTGACGGCACCGGCCGAGATGCCCGACTTGTTGGCGAGTTCCGACTCGACCAGCGCCTGGGCGTCCTTGACGATGGCCTCCTTCGTGGCCGGGTTCGCGGAAAGGTCAAGAAGGTTGGAAACCATGGGTGTGCGCGCTCCTCATCAACAAGACGACGGCACGCAGACTACTCAATGAGGAAACACTTTCAACTCCTGCCTCTCCCGTCACGTGAGATGCCCCGCCGTGGCTAGGATCTTCCGCCTGATCGTCGATGCGGATGGTCCGTCCGGGCGGCGTTTCGGGGTCGCGCCCGCCGAGCAGGTCTGCTAGGCCTCGGGCAGAAGTCGTTCGATCTCGTCACGCTTCGTAGCCATCGACCAGAGCGCGTCGGCGATGTCATCGGGGTCGATGGACGGGATCGTCGCCGGATCGATACCGGCCGGCAGGCTGGCCTCCCCGGCGCTGCGCTTGATCAATGCGGCGACGTGGACGACACCCGCGTAGACGCCCCGGTCGGCGAGCTCGGCGTGCAGCGAGTGCACGTAGTTGCGGGCCGCCGCCATGACCGGGCCCAGGCCGCTCAGGTAGGGCCGCGGGTGCACGGCCGAGACGCCCTGACCGACCAGGATCGCCCCGTCGCCGCGCTCGAGCATGGCCGGCAGCACCGCCTGTACCGCCTCGACCAGGCCGAACAAGTACGTGTCGGCGTACGGGCGGAGTTTCTCGACGGTCAGCTCGGCGGCCGCGGTGAAACCCTCCGTGGTGATCGGCGCGTATTCGAGGACGTCGACGTGGCCGATCGCCGCTAGCGCCGCCCGGACGTCCGCCGGCCGGCTCAGGTCGGCCGGAAAGGCGGCGGCCTCGACGCCTTCGGCCGTCAGCTGAGCGGCCAGGGCCTCCAGCCGCTCGCGGGTGCGGGCGACCAGCGCCACCCGGTAGCCCTCGCGGCCGAAGCGGCGGGCCACCGACGTGCCCAGGCCGGTGCCGGTCCCGAGGATCGCGATCGTCTTGCTCATGCGGGTCTCCCAGAAATTGAAGGTGCCATCAAGTTACGTGGAACTTGAGGCAGCATCAAGATGTCGGCCGGGCGGGATAGGATCGCCGGCATGCGGAAGGACGCCCAGCGCAACATCGAGCGGCTGCGCGAGGCCGCCGTGTCCGCGTTCCGCGAGCACGGGCTCGAGGTGCCGCTCGAGCAGATCGCCCAGCGGGCCGGGGTCAGCCCGGGCACGGTCTACAACCGCTTCGGCGGCCGTGACGCGCTGATCGACGCGGTCATGCCCGAGCTGATCGAGGCCCGCATCCAGGAGATGATGGAGCGGGCGCTGGCCGTGCCCGATCCGTGGGACGGTTTCGCGGCCTACGTGACGTCGCTGTGCGAGATGCAGGCGACCGACCCGGCGCTCAACGACGCGGTGAGCCGCCGCTTCCCCGATGCGGCCCGCCTCACCGAGATCTGTGACGCCCAGATGGGCCGGGCCCGGGGCCTGATCGACCGGGCGCAGGCGGCCGGGTCGCTGCGGGCCGATTTCGCCGTGCAGGACATGGCGTTCCTGCTCTGGTCGACGGCGGCGATCGTCCGGGCCACCGCGGGCATCGCCCCCCTGGCATGGCGACGGTCGCTGGCGCTCGCCCTCGACGGCCTGCGCCCCGGCGCCGCACACCCGCTGCCCGTGGCCGCGATGACCGACGAGCAGGTGAAACTGGCCATGATCGGACTGGGCCCTCGCAGAGCGCGCTAGGCGGATCAGCGGGCGTCGGTGATGGTGAGCGTCGGAATCTCGTCTACGTCGGTCAGGACCACGGCGTGGCCGGCCCCGTCGCGGAACGAGAGCCAGCGCACGTGCCAGACCCCGGCCGGTGACGACGCCTCGATGAAGCCGGCGAACTCCCAGACGCCGTCGGTGGCCGTGCCGGACACCAGCCGCATGCTCGACATGTACGCGCTGGAGCCGGGGTCACCGACCGGGGAGAGCGCGAGCGTCCACATGTTCGGGGTGGGGATTCCGGAGAGGTCGTCGGTGAGGCGCAGGCGCAGCCGTACGGCCCGGTCGGCGCCGTTGTCGAAGGTCCGCGGCGTCATCCAGCGGGCGCTGCCGAGGTCGGCCACCGGGTCGGCGGTGTCGGCGACGCCGGTCACCGTGAGCGGGGCGTCCACCGTCCCGCCCGACGACTCGCGGCCCGCCCGGTCGACCAGCACGACCGAGTTGACCAGCCATTCGCCGGTCGTGGCGTGCGCGGGCATGTCACCGAAGAATTCCCCGACGCCGTCCGTGGCGGTGCCGGAGATCAGCCGGTACTGCCGCAGATAGATCGACGGCCCGCCCTGGTTGTTGCTCAGGATGACGTAGCCCGAGGCGACGCCCGACCGGTCGTCGGTCAGGTGCATCCGCAGGCGTACGGGGTGTGCCGTGCCGTTGTCGAGGGTGGTCGGCGTGGCCCACTGTGCCGACGGCACGTCGAGCACCGGGCCGGTCAGGTCGGACACCCCGGTCACGGTGAACGAGGGCAGCGCGGTCAGGTCGATCGTCGACGTCTGCCGGTTGACCCGGTCCTCGGCCGCCGCGCCGATCGCGCGATACTCGCCGGTCGGCGCGTACGCGGGCACGGTGGCGCGGAACTCGTGGACACCGTCGTTGCCGGTGCCGGAGAGCAGATTCTGGCTGATGAACCGGACCTCGATCGGGCCGTTACGGTAGTGCAGCATCGCGTAACGCAGACCGGCCCGGTCGTCGGTGACCCGCATCAGCAGGCGCAGGGTCCGGGCGGCCGAGTTGTCGAGGGTGGCCGGGCCGTCCCAGCGGGCCGTGCCGGCGTGCAGCACCGGCGCCTGCAGGTCCGAGCACGAGGTCGCCGGCGAGGTGTCGGCCGCGTCGCGCAGGCAGGTGTTGATGCCGGTGCCGCCCTCGAGATAGTCGGCGCCGGCCCCGCCCTCGAGCCGGTCGTCGCCGGGGCCACCGTCGATGCGGTCGTCGCCCGCGTCGCCGGTCGCGCGGTCGTTGCCGGTCTCGAGGCTGATCCGGTCGTTGCCGGCGCTGCCGGCCACCACGTCGTTGCCCGAGCCACCGTTGATGGTGTCGTTGCCCGTCCCGCCCGCGACCACGTCGTTGCCCGCGCCGCCGGTGATGGAGTCACTGCCCGGGCCGCCGTCGATGACGTCGTTGCCGCCGGCGCCCTCGATGATGTCGTTGCCGCCTCGGCCGCAGATCACGTCGTTGCCGGCGGTGCCGCGGAGGCGGTCGTTGCGGTCGGTGCCGACCACCGTGCAGGTCCGGCGCACCCCGCCGACGGTAGTGGTCGGCACCGCCGCCGCAGCCGGAACCGGGCCGGTCAGCGCCACGGCCAGACCACCGGCCACCACCGGCATCAAGAAGCGCAGCCGCATGAGAGGCCCTCCCTCCACGTATCCAGTCGGTTGCGGACGCGGCGAACTGAGCTCAGGCGATGATCAGGGGCATGCTGTGGCGTGACGTCTTCGTGTCGAGCAGTGTTGTGGGCAGCGACGGGCTGACCGCCGAGGTCGGCGGCACGGTTGTGATGCCGCTGGCGTTGAGCTGCCGATATCGGGTCCCGGCGAGCGCGCAGGAGGCGCCCGGATCGGGTCATGATCTGGTGGGTCAGGTGGTCGAGGTCCGGAGCAGCTGGCCGGACGGCTGGATGCTCGATGTCGGCGGGCTCGGCATCTATGTCAGCGAGGTGGGCACCGAAAGCCCGCGGATCAGCCCCGAGAGCCGGGAACCCGGGTCGGATCCGCCGATTCCCGTTCCGCGGTCCGGCGCCTGGGTGCGGGTCCGTGGCCGGCTCGGCATCGCCGAGGACTACGAGACCGGGATGTTCGAGCCCGCGGACGAGCTCTTGAATCGAGCCGTACGGCGTTGGCGGGTCCACCGGATCGTGCGCCTGGACGCACCCGGGCCGCCGTCGGCGGAGCGCGGGCGGGAGGTGGCGGCCATGCGGTTCGACGATCTGCGCCGGATGACGCTCGGCTATCTGCTCGACCTGGAAGCGACGTGAAGCTGGGGCCTAGCCGAGCCAGACCGCGGTGTCGGCGGGCAGGGTGTCGGTGTGCGGGCCGCTGGCGAGCACGACCGTGGCGCCGGCGGGCAAGGGGGCCGGGGTGTCGCCGAAGTTGACGATGCAGGTGAAATCGGGGCCGCGGCTCAGGGCCAGCACCTGGTCGCCGGCGGGGAGCCAGGTCAGCGGGGCCGTCGGCGGGATCTGCCGGCGCAGGGTCAGGGCGGCGCGATAGAGGTTGAGCATCGAGGCGGGGTCGGTGTTCTGGCGTTCGACGGTCATGGCCCGCCACGTCGGGGGCTGGGGGAGCCACGTCTCGTGCCCGGGCCCGAAACCGAACGACGGGGTCGTGCCCGACCAGGGCAAAGGCACCCGGCAGCCGTCACGGCCCCGCTGCCCGCCGCCCGTACGGAAGAAGACGGGGTCCCGGCGTACGCGGTCGGGCAGGTTCTCCACCTCGGGCAGGCCCAGCTCCTCGCCCTGATAGAGGTAGACGCCGCCGGGCAGGGCGAGCATCAGCAGGATGGCCGCGCGGGCCCGGCGGGCGCCCAGGGTGCCGCCGCCGTAGCGGGTCACGTGCCGGGTCTCGTCGTGGTTGGACAGCACCCACGTCGGCGGGGCCCCGACCGGCGCCAGCGCGGTCAGGCTGTCGTCGATCGCCCGGCGCAGCGCGGCCGCCGCCCACGGGGCCATCAGCAGGGCGAAGTTGAACGCCGTGTGCAGCTCGTCGGGGCGCAGGTAGAGCGCCAGCCGCTCGACGCTCTGCACCACGACCTCGCCCACGAACATCCGGTCGCCGGGGTAGGTGTCGAGCACCCGCCGCCAGCCCCGATAGACGTCGTGCACCTCGTCGACGTCCCAGTGCGGGTGACAGGCGCCCGTCCGGTTGAGGTCCGCGCCCAGGTCGGGCATCTGCGGGTCCTTGGCCAAGCCGTGCGCGACGTCGATGCGGAAGCCGTCCACCCCGCGGTCGAGCCAGAACCGCAGGATCGAGTGGAACTCCTCGCGCACCTCGGCCGACGTCCAGTCCAGGTCGGGCTGGGCCGGCGCGAACAGGTGCAGATACCACTGGCCGTCCGGCACTCGGGTCCACGCCCGGCCGCCGAAGTTGCTGGTCCAGTTGTTGGGCGGCTGCGTGCCGCCGGGGCCCCGGCCCTCGCGGAACAGGTAGCGCCCGCGTGCCGGGCTGCCCGGGCCGTCGGCCAGCGCCGCCCGGAACCACGGATGCTCGGCCGAGGTGTGGTTGGGCACCAGGTCGATGATGATCCGCAGCCCCAGCGCGTGCGCGTCGCGGATCAGCGTGTCGGCGTCGGCCAGCGTGCCGAACCGGGGGTCGACGTCGCGATAGTCGGCCACGTCGTAGCCGTTGTCGGCCTGCGGGGACGGATAGAACGGGTTGAGCCAGACCGCGTCGACCCCGAGGTCGCGCAGATACGGCAGGCGGGACCGGACGCCGGGGAGGTCGCCGATCCCGTCGCCGTCGGAGTCGGCGAAGCTCCACACGTACACCTGGTAGAACACCGCGCGGCGCCACCAGCTCATTGAGCGGTCCGTTCGCGCAACTCCTCCTCCTCGTAGCTGGCCAGGTCGGCCGCGGCCGCCTCGTCGCGGGTCAGGTTCTCGCCCGTACGCGGGTCGAACAGGTGCATCCGGCTGGTGTCGGCCCAGAACTCGCCCTCGTGGTTCTCGCGGAGCCGGCTCATCGCGTCGATCGAGATGATCAGCTGGGTCCGCAGCGCCTCGCTGTCGAGCTCGGCCGCCAGGTCGGCCAGCTGCTTGGTGACCTCCTCGTTGGCCTCGAACGGGATGTACGCGTACTGCGAGTCGCCGAGCCACTCGGTCACGTCGACCTTGGCCCGGAACGTCACCCCGCGGTCCCGCTTCGACGGGTCGAGCAGGCGGGCGTCCTCGAAGTGCTCGGGCCGGATGCCCGCGATCAGCAGCTGCCCGTCGGTGACCTTGCCGGAGGCGATCGCCGGCAGGTCGGTCTCGAGGAACGGCAGCTTGAGCCGCTGCCCGCTGACGACGGCGGGCAGGAAGTTCATCGGCGGCGACCCGATGAACCCGGCCACGAACATGTTGACCGGCTGCTCGTACAGCTCGCGGGGCGAGGCGACCTGCTGCAGGAAGCCGCGGCGGAGCACGGCCACCCGGTCGCCCAGCGTCATCGCCTCGGTCTGGTCGTGGGTGACGTAGACGGTCGTGGTGCCCAGCCGGCGTTGCATCCGCGAGATCTCCGTACGCATCTGGCCGCGCAGCTTGGCGTCCAGGTTGGACAGCGGCTCGTCGAACAGGAACGCGTTGACCTGGCGGACGATCGCCCGGCCCATCGCGACCCGCTGCCGCTGCCCGCCGGAGAGGTTGGCCGGCTTGCGTTCCAGGTGCTCGTGCAGCTCGAGCATGTCGGCCGCCTCGTTGACCCGCCGCTTGATCTCGTCCTCGCCGATCTTCTTGTTGAGCCGCAGCGGGAAGGCGATGTTCTCGAACACGGTCAGGTGCGGATAGAGCGCGTAGTTCTGGAACACCATGGACAGGTTGCGGTCGCGCGGCGCCTTCTCGTTGACCCGGTCGTCGCCGATCACCATGTCGCCCGACGTGATGTCCTCGAGCCCGACGATCATGCGGAGCAGCGTCGACTTGCCGCAGCCGGAGGGCCCGACCAGGATCATGAACTCGCCGTCGGCGATGCTCAGGCTGATGTCGTTGACGGCCTTGAAGCCGTCGCCGTACTCCTTGACAATGTTGCGCATCTCGATGGCTGCCATGGAAACGTCCTTTCAGCCCTTGACGGCGCCGTTGGTGAGACCGGCGACGATCTTGCGTTGGAAGAGCAGCACGAGGATGACGACCGGGATGGTGACGACCACGGCGGCGGCCGCGATCGGGGCGGTCGGCTGCGAGAACTGCGAGGCGCCCTGGAAGAACGCGAGCGCGGCGGGCACCGGGCGGGCCGCCTCGCTGGAGGTCAGCGTGATGCCGAAGACGAAGTCGTTCCACACCGCGAAAAAGGTCAGGATGGCCGCGGTGAAGACGCCGGGGGTGGCCAGCGGCACGATCACCCGGCGGAACGCCTGCCAGGCCGTGGCCCCGTCGACCTGGGCGGCCTGCTCCATCTCCCACGGGATCTCGCGGAAGAACGCGGCCAGCACGTAGACCGACAGCGGCAGCGAGTACGACAGGTACGGGATGATCAGGCCCAGCCAGGTGTCGTAGAGCCCGATGTTGCGCCACAGGTCGAACAGCGGGGTGGCGATCGCGATGACCGGGAAGACCGTGATGGCCAGGGCCACCCCGAGCACGAGGCGCTTGCCCGGGAAGTCGAGCCGCGAGATGGCGTACGCGGCCAGGGTGGCCAGGATGACCGAGATCGTGGTGGCGATCAGCGACATTCCGACCGAGTTGCGCAGCGCCGTGGTGAACAGGTCGGAGGCGAAGACCGTCTTGTAGTTCTCCCAGCTCCACGTGCTCGGCAGGAACGACTTGTTGGTGATGTCGTCGCCCTCCTTGAACGAGAGCGAGATGATCCAGAGCACCGGGATGATCGCGTACGCGATGATCAGGATCGCGCCGGCGATCCAGAACGCCTGGGTCCTGCGGCTGACCTTCACTTCTTGTCCCCCCTCTGCTGGGACAGGTCGGTCTTGAAGACCTTGACGAACATCACCGCGATCAGCACGACCAGGATGGCCAGGATGACGCTGACGGCCGAGCCGAGGCCGACCATGACCCGGCTGATCGTCTGCCGGTAGGCCAGGAACGACAGCGTCTCGGTGTTCTGCGCGCCGGCGGTCATGATGAAGATGCTGTCGAAGATCCGGAACGCGTCGAGCGTGCGGAACAGCAGGGCGACCATGATGGCGGCCTTCATGTTGGGCAGGATCACCCGCTTGACGCGCTGCCAGGCGGTGGCCCCGTCGACCTTGGCCGCCTCCAGATAGTCGTCGGGGATCTGGGCCAGGCCGGCCAGCAGCAGCAGCGACATGAACGGCGTGGTCTTCCAGATCTCGGCCACGCACACGGTGAACAGGGCCGACCAGGTGCCGCCGAACCAGTCGTACTCGCCGAGGCCGAAGACGCCGTTGACGAAGCCGTACGTGTTGCTGAACGCGTAGGCCCACGCGTACGACGAGACGACCGTGATGATCCCGTACGGGATGAGGATCGCCGTGCGCAACGCGGTGCGCAGATACAGCGCCCGGTGCATGACCATCGCCAGCCCGAACCCGAGCACCAGCTCGACCGACACGGTGACGATCGTGATCAGCGAGGTGATGCCGAACTGCTGCCAGAACAGCCCGTCGGTCAGGATCGTCAGGTAGTTGCCCAGGAAGACGAACTCGCGCCCGGACGGGTCGGTCAGGCGGAAGTCGAACAGGGACAACCAGATCGCGTTGAGGATCGGGTAGCCGGTGACCGCCACCATCGCGATGAACGCCGGCCCGGCCAGCATCCACCCGAGGTTGCGTTCCTTGCGCGTACGGTCGGTCAGCCGGACTCGGCGGGCCGCGCGGGTCTCCTTGGGCGCTCGGGGAGGCGCGGCGGAGGTGGTTGTGCTCATGGCCGCTCCCTAGATCAGTCGCTTGTTGGACAGGACGTCCTCGAGAAGCTGGTTGGCCTCCCGCGGGGTGGTGCCGGGCGACAGCGCGTCCGGCGGGTGGAACGCGGTCTGGATCGAGCCGGTGACGTCGCCGTAGTACGGGCTGACCGGGCGGGGTGTGGCCGCGTCGAGGCCGGTGCGGATCTCGTCGGCCATCGGGAACTTCTCGCGGATCTCGGGGTCGTCGAAGATCGCGGCCAGGGCGGCCGGGTTGCCCGCCTTGATCATGAATTCCTTCTGGCTCTGCGCCGAGACGAGGCAGCGGATCGCCTCGACCGCCAGATCCTGCCGGCGGCTGAAGGCGCTGACCGACAGGCCGAGGCCGCCGGACGGCGCCGCGCTCTCGGTGCCCGCCTCGACGCGGGGATAGGCGGCCCAGCCGACGTCGTCCTTGAAGTTCGCCGGGAGCGTGCCCTCCTCGATCGCCGAGTCGAAGGCAGCCCAGACGTAGGGCCAGTTGACCATGTAGCCGCCGTTGCCGGCCTGGAACGCGGCCCGGGAGTCCTCCTCGCCGGCAGTGCTGAAGCCGGCCGGGGCGGCCGGGGAGACCGCGAGGTCGTGCATGATGCGGGCGGCCGCGGCGCCGGCCGGGCTGTCGAGCCCGCCCTTGACCTCGGCGGCCGGCAGGTTCTCGGAGCCGGCCTGCAGGATCGAGCCGCCGCTGGACGAGACGAGCGCGTTGACCCAGACCATCAGGCTCTCGTTGCGCCGGCCCTGCGCGGCCAGGGTGACCCCGGCCTGGGTCGCGCCCTTGATCAGCTGATCCCAGGTGACCGGGCCCTTCGACGGGTCGACGCCCGCCTTGGCCAGCACCGACTTGCGATACCAGAGCAGCTGGGTGTTGCCGTAGAGCGGCGCCGAGTAGAGCGTGTCGCGGAACGTGGACTGCAGGAGCGGGCCCTCGAGCACGCCCCGCGAGAACTCCTGCCGCTCGCTGTCGGTGAACGGCCGCAGGAACTCGGCGTTCGCGAACTCGGCCATGAACGGCGGGTCGACGCTCACGATGTCCATCGAGCGATCCTCGGCGGCCAGCCGGCGCAGCAGCTGCTCGCGTCCGCCGGCGGCCGTGTTGGGCAATCGCTGGATGTTG
This sequence comes from Paractinoplanes lichenicola, assembly GCF_016785085.1. GTDB lineage: Bacteria > Actinomycetota > Actinomycetes > Mycobacteriales > Micromonosporaceae > Actinoplanes > Actinoplanes lichenicola. Next base: position 225,581 of record NZ_JAENHO010000012.1, on the reverse strand, counting down.
AACGCGTAGGCGCCGCCGGACTCGGACGCGCAGCGGGTGGCCACGTCCTCCTGGGCGGCGTCGGCGATGTAGTAGGTCAGGGTGGTGGACCCGCCGCTGTCGCCGCCGCACCCGGACAGGCCGGCGGCGAGCAGGACGAGGGCGGAGCTGGCTACACATGTCTTTCTGAACACGGCGCCTCCTTTGGAACCGCTTGCAGACTTCACCCTGTTTGTGATCTGCGTCTCATGTCAAGAGTCACTATGTGCATGCTCTGCGTGTTCGGAAACGCTTCCATACGTTGCTACGCTCATCGCTGTGCCGCCCCACACGAGGGTCAACATGGCCGATGTCGCACGCCGCGCCGGTGTGTCGATGGCGACCGCCTCACGTGCGCTGAGCAACCACCCGCACGTCGCCGAGGAGACCCGGGCCCGGGTGCTGGCCGCCGCCGAGCAGCTGTCCTATGTGATCTCGCCCGAGGCGTCCCGGCTGGCCGGCGGGGCCACCGACCGCGTCGCCGTGGTCGTGCCGCACATCTCCCGCTGGTTCTTCGCGTCGCTGCTCGAGGGGCTCGAGTCGGTGCTGCGCGACGCCGACCTCGACGTGCTGCTCTATCACGTCGGCGACGAGGCCGACCGGCGCGACTTCTTCCAGCGGCTGCCCGCCCGGCGCAAGGTCGACGCGGTCGTGGTGCTCGGCATGCCGATCGCCGACGGCGAGCGCGACCGGCTCGAGTCGATGGGCGTGCACATCGTGGCCGCGGGCGGCCAGGTGGAGAATTACCCCTTCGTCTCGATCGACGACGCCGCCGCCGGCCGTCAGGCCGTCGACCACCTGCTCTTCCTCGGCCACCGCCGGATCGGCATGATCGCCGCCGTCGACCCGACCGAGCCCGGCTGGCCGGCCAACCCGGGCCGCGCCCGCGCCTATCACGAGGCGCTGGCCGAGGCCGGCCTGCCCGTCGACCCCGGCCTGGTGGTCACCGTGCCCTGGGGCGGGCTCAACGGCGCCGACGCGATGGGCCGGCTGCTCAGCCTGCGCGAGCCGCCGACGGCCGTCTACGCCCACTCCGACGAGGTGGCGTTCGGCGCGATGCGCACGCTGCGGCGCACCGGGCTGCGCATCCCCGAGGACATCTCGATCGTGGGCATCGACGACCACCCGATGGCCGAGCTGGCCGACCTGACGACGGTGGCCCAGCCCGTACGGGATCAGGGGGTGGCCGCCGGCCGAGTGGTGCTGGCGCTGCTGGCCGGTGGGGACGCCCCGGGTGGCATCGTGCCGACGCGCCTGGTCGTGCGGGGCTCTACCGCACCGCCGGGCAGCTCGCCGGCTCGGTCAGCGGGTCGTCGCCGAGCGCCTCGATGACCAGCGCCGTCACGTACGGGTCGGTCGGCAGCCCGCTGTGGGTGGTGCGGGCGGCCGGGCAGAGCGTCTGCAGCGGCAGGTTGATCGCGCCGTCCAGCCGGGCCGAGTCGGGCGGCTGCACGGTTTCGTCGTTCGTGGTCCAGATCGACAGCCAGGGCAGCCCCGCGGGCAGCCGGTCGTCGATGCTGTCGAGCAGGTCGCTGCCCGGCACCAGCTCCTGGCAGGCCGCCGGGCACTGCGCGCGGGCGAAGGACGCGCCCAGCCCGGCCAGCCGGGTGCCGTGCAGCGGCGAGCCCAGCGACACCACCCGGCGGGCCTTCTCGGCGCCGCGGTGATCCTTGACCCAGATCCGCGTGACGACCCCGCCCGCCGAATACCCGATCACGTCGACGCTGGGCGCCCCGCCCGCCAGGGCGTCGGTGACCGCGGCGTCGAGCACGCCGGCCTGCTCCTCCAGGGCTCCGGTGCCCTCGCCGGGCAGGGTCAGCACCTGAGCCGTACGCCCCTCGGCGGTGAGCCGCCCGGCCAGCTCGGTCAGCGCCGCGCGGTTGCCGCCGTAACCCGGAACCAGCAAGATCGTCCCGGGCCGGGCCTGATCGGGCCGGGGCCCGTCGTCCTGATCGCCGCCGAGAAGCCGGACGCCGACGAGCACGAGCAGCGCCACGGCCACCAGCCCGGCCCCGCCGAGCAGCCAAAACCGCACGAGGTCAGCATGCCGCACCGCCGCCGCCCGCTCGGGCAATCTCTCGACAATCGTGCTTCTTGTCGACAGGGGCAATCGTTTGAATACCGGAGCGGTGGGTGAAACGTTATGACGGGACCCCGAACCCGGGAGGGGATCGCGATGCCGGACGGCCCGGTGCGCAGCGAGGTACTGACCACCGACCAGGACGCCGCGGTCGAGGCGATGATGCGGATCGCCGTGCACCGGCCACGCGTCCAGGTGATCGACCCCGCGGCCGTGGGCTTCTCCGTGCGCTCGGCCGGCCTGCCGGAGTGGGGCACCGAGCGGGTCACCTTCACCGGCATCCGCTACGGCTCGGTGCTGGAGCCGTCCTCGTCGCTGATCGCGGGCGTGTGGCGCGGCGGGCACGGGGTGCTCCGGATGGGCCCGGAGGAGGTCGCCATGGGCGCCGGTGACGCCTTCATCTATCCGATCGGTCGCACGCTGCATTTCGACAACGTCGAGCCGGACAAGACCCTCGTCCGCCTCCCGCCCGCCTATGTCGCCGGGGTCGCCGAGGAGCTGACCGGGTTGCCCGCCGCCGACCTGCACTTCCTCTCGGCCCGGCCGCTGACCGAGAGCAAGCGGGCCAACTGGTCGGCCACGAGCGAGTTTCTCGCCGACCACCTGCACGATCCCGGGCGCGAGATCCCGCCGCTGCTGGCCGAGCAGATGATGCGGCTGACCGCGACCGCGCTGCTGCGAGTGTTCCCGAACACCACCATGACCGTGGCCCGGGTGCCGTCCGGGGGCCGCAGCAGCCCCGCCGTGGTGCGGCGGGCCACCGACTTCATGGACGCCAACGCCGGGCGTCCCCTGACCGTGGCCGAGATCGCCGCCGCGGCCGAGGTCGGCCCGCGGGCGCTGCAGGCCGCGTTCCGCCGCCACGCCATGGTCGCCCCGCTGGCCTACCTGCGCCGGGTCCGGCTCGAACGGGCCCGCGCCGACCTGCGCGACGCCAGCCCCGGCGACGGCACTACTGTGGCCGCGATCGCCGGCCGCTGGGGTTTCCATCGAGCGGACCGTTTCGCCGCCGCCTACCGGGACGCGTTCGGCGAGCCGCCCCGGGTCGGCTGATCAGGGCAGGAGCTGGTCGAGCACCGGCGGCTTCTTGAAGATGCCGTCCCGCTCGCCCAGCGCCGCCACCCGCGCGATCGAGTTGCGGTTGATCTCCTCGGGCCACGTCGGCAGGATCATCGCGATCCGTACGGTGTCGTTGATCTGGGTGTACGTGCCCACGATGTCGCGCACCTCCTCGGGGTGCGACCCGGCGTAGCGCAGGGACTCCCGGATCGCCTCGGTGAAGTCGGCCACCAGCTTCGACTTCGCCGTGATGGTGCCCTGGCTGGTGAAATAGAGGGCCACGGTGAGGTCGGGCGCGGTGTCCACGAAGTTCGACGCCAGCACCCGGCCGCCCTGGGTCAGCACGGCGCTCAGCGTCGGCTCGACCACCCAGGCCGCGTCCACCTTGCCGCCCTGCAGCGCGCCCGGCATGTCGGGGAACGGCATCGCCTTGAACCGCAGCCCGTCGGCCTGGCCGCCGGCCCGGCGCACCGACTGCCGCACGGTCGTGTCGCCCAGGTTCTTCAGCGTGTTCACGGCGATGCTCTTGCCGCCGAGCTCGCGCGCCGAGCGGATCGGGCTGTTGTCGGCCACCACGATGGCCGAGAAGTCGCGGCCGGGCCGGCCGTTGGAGGAGACGCCCGCGGCCACGGCCTTCAGCGGCGCGCCGCCGGCCTGCGCCGCCAGCAACGAGGTCACGTTGCTGAAGCCGAACTGGTATTTGCCGCCGAGCACCCCCTCGACGATCGGGGCGCCGCCCTGCTCGGGCGAGAGCGTCAGATCGATGCCGCGCCGGGCGAAGAATCCCTTGTGCTTGCCGAGATAGATGGGCGCGACGTCGATGATCGGGATCACCCCGACGGTGACCTTGGTGGCCGCGCCGGCCGCGACCGCCTCGTCGTCGGTCTTGTCGGTGCAGGCCGCCGTGCTGATCAACAGGACGACGGCGGTCGCGGCGGCCAGAATCCGGCGCATGGTGTGCTCCTCGGGCTACGCGGCGCAACTGCCGCCCGCGAAAAGTACACGATCAATAGCGCTCCGGGGTCGGGCGTAAAGGGAAATTTCAATGTCTGCCCGGACGGCTCCGCCTCAGTGCCGGTGCAGCGTCTCCAGGTGGCCCCGCACCGCCTCGGGCGTCGACGAGCCGGCGGCGTACGCGTCGACCTCGGACTCGGCCGCGGAGAGCCTTTCCCGTACGCCCTCCGCGTCGCCGGCGCCGGGCAGGCTGAACCGCAGGCGCCAGCCGGCCAGCTCCAGCTTGGACGCCTTGACCAGCAGCCGCCCCTCGGCCGTGGGGACGTCGGCCGCGTGGGTCAGCTCCAGCTGGAGCTCGTCGAGACCCCGGTCGAGCCCGGTCACATAGGAGGCCCAGTCCGTCTCGTCGACCCGGCCGCAGGTCGCGTGCGCCCGTTCCAGCCCGACCCGCAGCTGGTCGAACGATTGATGGATGGCCTCGGCGAATCCGGCGTGGCGGGCGGCGGCGTCCTGCTCGGCGAAGGTCACCCGGCGGCGTATGTCGGAGACCCGCTCCTCGGTCAATGTCGTCACGCGCCGACACTACGTTTTGCCGAGCGGCGCCCACGCAACCGCCACATGAACGTAAGGCCTGTTTTTCAACTGAGCCGGGGCTGCGGAGGGGCCCAGATCCCGCCTGGCGGCGTCCCGCGAAAACCCGGTTCCAACCCCGGGAGCCGGGCTTCCACGGGCCACCACCAGACGAAATCTGGACCGCTCCTCGCACCCACCCCAGTTGAAAAACAGGCCTTACAGCGACTCGGCCAGCTTGCGCAGGGCGTCGGCGGCGCCGGAGGTGATCGGGTCGCCGTGGCCGGGCAGGATCGCCTTGACGTCGAGCCCGGCCAGCTTCTTGACCGACGCGGCGGCCTGGGTCTCGTCCGCGGTGTACTGCGGGTCGGAGCCGGCCAGCCCGCTGTTGTTGTTGAGGGCGTCGCCCGCGACGAGGGTGCCGGTCGACGGGTCGAAGACGGAGATGTGCCCGGCGGTGTGGCCCGGCGTGCCGACGATCCGCAGCCCGAACACCTCGTCGCCGTCCTTGATCGAGGTCAGTTGCTTCTCCGCGATGACCTCGGCGAGGTCGGCCTGACCGACGTAGATCTTGGCGTTGGGCGTCTCGGCGGAGACCCCGGCCAGCCCGCCCGCGTGGTCCTCGTGCTTGTGGGTGAGGATCACATGCCGTACGGCCGAGAAGCTGCTGCCGGCCGCGGTGAGCCCCTGCCCGATGGCGTCGGCCGAGCCGCCCGTGCCGAGGTCGACGATCGCCGCGTCGTTGCCCCGGACGAGCAGATAGGCCGACACGAAGGAGAGGTTGACCCGCTCCCAGCCGCCGGTGCCCGCACTCGGCGCTGAGGGGGACGTGCTCGCCGCCGGCGGGCTGTCCTCCGACGACGAGGAGGAGCAGGCGTTGAGGATCGCCACGCCCAGCACTCCGGAGCCGGCGGTGAACAGAAGCCTTCGGGTGAACCGCACGTCACGCATACCCGATGCTGGTCCGGCGCCGCGGATGATCGCCACCGGTTGCGCCGTTCGTATCCGATTCGAGTCCGTCTCGCCGGTTCCCAGGAAGTTTGCAGGCTTTCCCGGCGGGGATGCGGGGTAAGGCCAAGAAATGACGGAGTACGGCATTCACGCCTCGCACGAGCAGATCCCGCCCGCCGAGTTGCTGGCCGCCATGGTGGCCGCGGAACGCGCCGGCTTCGACGCGGCGATGTGCTCCGATCACTTCTCGCCGTGGAGCCGCCGGCAGGGCGAGTCGGCGTTCGCCTGGTCGTGGCTGGGTGCCGCGCTGCAGGCGACCAACCTGTCGTTCGGGGTCGTCAACGCGCCCGGTCAGCGCTACCACCCGGCGATCATCGCGCAGGCCATCGGGACGCTCGGCGCCATGTATCCGGGCCGGTTCTGGGCCGCCCTGGGCAGCGGTGAATACAGCAACGAGCACATCACCGGGGAACCGTGGCCGCGCAAGGACGTACGGGAGGCTCGGCTGCTGGAAAGCGTCGGCGTCATCCGCGACCTGCTGGCCGGGGAGGAGGTCACCCGCGACGGTCTGATCAAGGTCGACCGGGCCCGGCTGTGGACCCGGCCCGAGACGGCGCCCCCGCTGATCGGCGCCGCGGTGAGCACCAAGACCGCGGCCTGGTGCGCGCGCTGGGCCGACGGCCTGGTCACGGTCAACGCGCCCGACGACCACCTGCGCGCGATGATCGAGCAGTACCGCGGCTCGGGCGGGCGCGGGCCGGTCTGCCTGCAGGTGCACCTGAGCTGGGCGCCGACGCAGCACGAGGCCGAGGCGATCGCGCACGACCAGTGGCGCAGCAACATCTTCGCCCCGCCGGTGTGCTGGGACCTCGAGACCGTCGACCACTTCGACGTCGTCTCCGAGAACGTGACCGTCGAGCAGGTCGGCAAGGTCGTCAACATCTCGGCCGACATCGAGGAGCACATCGAGAAGCTGCGCGGATACGCCGCACTGGGCTTCGACCGCATCTACCTGCACCACGTCGGGCAGGACCTGACCCCGTTCATCGAGACGTTCGGGGCCAAGGTCCTGCCGGCGCTGCGTTAGGCCCCGGCGCAGTCGGCCCGGAACTCGTACGTGGTCGTGTTGGCCTTGGAACCGCCGAGCCAGTCGATCTGCATGCCCGCCGCCGAGCCGTCGAGGGCGCTCTTGCGGCTCACCACGAGCAGCAGGTTGGCCTCCTCGCCGGCCCGGATCGTCGCGTTCTCGGCGGGCATCCGGGCCGCCCAGGTCGAGTTGGCCGCCGGGGGATAGGCGGCGCTCGAGAGGGGACGCCGGCCGCTGCCGAGCGGCACGATGAAGGCCTTGTCGGTGTCGACGTTCTTGGCGTCGACCAGGCCGATCTTCTTGACGACGAGATCGGCGCCGGCCGGCGCGCGCACCACCTCGCCGATGACCATGGAGGCGTCCTGCGGCAGGCGCACACACTGCGTCACCGGGTCGCCACCGAACACCATCTCGTTGTCACTGTCCGAGCCGCAGCCCGTCAGGGTGAGCGTTATCGCCATACCGACCGTGGCCAGGCCACTCCGCCGAATCATGGGACGGGACCGTACCCCCGCATTGTTACGGTCTGATCTCGGTGCGTAATCATCTCTCATAGCCCTCCGCAACAACGGATTCACTCGCAGAGAGATCGATCAAGCACCGTTTCCGGCGCCTTCCCCGGCCCGCCGACGCCGGGAAGGATGACGGGGGTGACCTCATGGCGCAAATATCTGCTGATTCCCCGCCTGACCCTCACCGCGCTCGGCGCGCCCCGCGACCAGACCCGCGCCTGGGATCGCTATTGGACCTCCATCACCCGTACGGGTCCCGGCGGTGATGTGTTGTGGGAGGCCGACGAGCCGGCCGAGCACGAGCGCCTGGCCGCGGCCCTGCGGCAGCACGCCGCCCTCGAGCTGCCCATGGTCGACTTCGGCTGCGGGTCCGGTCGCCGCACTCACGAGCTCGCCGGCTTCGCCCCGCGGGTGATCGGGGTGGACGGATCGGCCGCCGCGATCGCCCGCGCGTCCGGCGCCGAGGACGGCCGGATCACGTTCCGGGTGGCCGACATCGGCTCGGCCGGGCTGGGGGAGCGGCTGCACGACGAGCTGGGCGACGCCAACGTGCACATCCGCGGCGTGCTGCACCTGCTCGACGACGCGTCCCGGCAGGCGGTCGCCCGCAACGTGGCGGCGCTGCTCGGCGCACGGGGGACGCTCTGCTTCACCGAGACCGATCACGCCGGCGACCCGCTCGACCTGCTGCTCGACCAGGGTGCCCGGCCGACCCGGCTGCCGCCGCTGGTGGATCGGCTGATCCGGGCCGGGGTGCGGGCGCCGCGGCGGTTCGGGGCCGGGGAGACCGCCGCGGTGTTCCCCCGGGACGCGTGGGAGATCGTCGAGCAGGGCCCGACCGAGGTCTACGGGGTTCCGCTGGAGCCTGGCGGGCCGGTCCAGCGGATTCCCGCGTGGCGTGCGGTGATCAGGAGGAGGCGGCGGTCGAGTCGTTGATGAGCATCTCGGGGTGGCGGCCCAGGAACTCGGGCAGCCGGTCGGCCGAGGTCGCCTCGAACAGCTTGCGCGTGTCGTCGGTGATGCCCTCGCCGCCGCTCTCGCCGGCCGCGAACGTGCCGCCGTTGGTCTTGATCGGGATCAGGTCGCCCGCGGCCAGGCCCTTGAGGCCGAAGATGAAGCTGTCGACCGGCACGCCGTGCGTGTCCATCTTGAGCGACTTGCCGGCCGCGGCCAGGATCTTGGACACCTTCTGCGGGTTGCCCATCACGCCCGAGCTGCTGGCCTTCTTGGCCATCGCGCGCAGCAGCTGCTGCTGGTGGCGCTGGCGGTCGTAGTCGCCGTTGGTCGAGTGGCGCAGCCGGGAGAACTCGAGCGCCTCCCACGGCTGCATGTTGCGGCAGCCCTTCTCGAACCAGAGCGCGTTGCGCGGCGGCGACTTGGGGTCGGCGCCGTGCGCGTATTCGACCTTGCCGTTGTTGACGACGTAGTGGCTCGACCACATGCGCTTGTCGACGCAGAGGTGCACGCCGCCCATCGCCTCGAGGATGCCCTTGAAGCCGTTGAAGTCGATGACCATGACGCCGTCGAACTCGATGCCGGTCAGCTCATGGATGGCCTTGGTGGCCAGCTTGGCGCCGCCCTGCCAGCCTCGGCCGCCCTGCGAGCCGAAAAGGTAGGCGGCGTTGATCTTGGTGGTCTGCTCGCGGATGCCCATCTCGTCGTCGCCCGGGATCTTGGCCACCGTGTCGCGCGGGATCGAGATCATGTAGGCCTGGTCGTGCGAGGCGGTGATGTGCAGGATCAGGATCGTGTCGGACCGGGACTCGCCGTCGCCCCAGCCGGTGCGGGTGTCGAGACCGAGCATCAGCAGGTTCATCGCGCCGTCGGGGAGCTTGCCCGCCGCGACCGTCTTGTTGCCCAGCCCCTCGTTGTCGAGCACGCTCGACGTCGTCTGAATGTTCGACGTCAGCTGGTTGAGGAAGTACTTCACGACGACGATGCCGCCGACGCCGACCAGGGCCAGGATCACGCCGAATGTGGTCAGCACCTTGGCCCACATAGGCGATTTGTGGCGCTTGGACTTCTTCTTGCCCGCGCCGCCCTTGTTGCCGGATGTGTAACTGCCACCGCCGCCACCGCCACCATAGGTATTGCTGCGGCCCTGACGGACTACCCGATCGCCTTGCATGGCGGTCTGTGGCGGCATACGTAAAAGCTCCCTCGTGACACGGGCGTTCGGCACTCCTTGGTACGGAGGCCGCCCGCGCCGGGCTCAACACCGTGAGAACAGATATATGTTCGAGATCTGTTAGTCAACCCCGCTGGACAAGCGGTGACCACACGACGACGTTTCGGATTCAAAAGCCCCAATTTCCGTACGCAGGGTAGCGATCCGATCGCGTCGGGCGGTCCCGTCCATTCTTCGACAGAGATCGAACAACTGCCTGCCCGCTGCCCGATTTCGGCCGCTTTCGGTTTCCGCGCTCATCCTGGAGGCCATTCGCGGAGGGCGATGCCAAATGGCTTTCGTAGCCATTTCTGGGAATTGGCTGGGCGCGCTGCAGCGAATGGGGGCCGGTACGGTTCCGGCATGGATGCACAGACCGACGAGTTGCGGGACGCGCACGACAAACTGGCCGAGTGGTACTCCGAACGGCTCGTCGGCTTGCTGGAGAGCATGCCGATCGAGCGGGCCGTGCTCGACCTGTTCTGCGAGCTGACCCTGGCGGCGGACCTCGGCGGCGACGTGGCCGATATCGGCTGCGGGACGGGCCGGCTGCTGCCCTATCTGGCCGGTCGAGGCGTCACGCCCCGCGGGGTCGACCTGGCGCCGGGGATGATCGAGGTGGCCCGCCGGGACAACCCCGGTTTCCCGTACGAGGTGGGGGACGTGCGGGCCCTGCCCTTCGAGGACGCGTCACTGGCCGGTGTTGTCTGCTGGTACTCGCTGATCTTCCTGCCGCCCGAGTCCCGCGGGGCGGCATTCGGCGAGCTGGCCCGTGTCGTCAGGCCGGGCGGCTACTTCGTGTGCGCCTTCAAGGACGGTGACGGCGAGCGGCGCCGGGGCGGGCTCTCGCTGAACATCGGTATCGAGTTCGACGCGTATTGGATGTCGGCCGCGGAGATGATGGAACGTCTGGACGCGTCCGGCTTCTCACTGGTGTTCCAGGGTGGCCGGCCGCCCGAGGGCACCGAGACGGTGCCACAGGGCTACCTGGTGGCGCGCCGATCTGCTCCTGGCGCGCCACCAGGGTAGGTGAAGCCGTCAGACGCCCGCGACCGAGGTGATCCAGGAGCGGTTGTAGGCGACGCTGCCGTAGTACTGGCGGGCGGTGCCGTCCGCCGTGGAGGCCACGCCGACCTGCGCGCCGTTGTAGACCTGGGGGCCGCCCGAGTCGCCCCGCCACGCGTTGCCGTTGATCCGGGTGCTGCCGATCGCGCGGCCGCCGTACGCGTCGGTCTGGTTGGTCGAGGTCACCTGCACGGTCGCGGTCTTCAGCGTCGTCGACGCGCTGCAGCCGCTGTAGCAGGTCATGCCCCAGCCGTAGATGTTGTTGGTCGAGCCGACCGGCGGGTACGCGCTCGACAGCGGCATGTACGACGTGGTGATCGGCGACGCGAGCCGCATGAGGGCCAGGTCGTAGCGGGTCGACGTGCTGCTGACCGCGCGGGTCGTGCCGCCCGACGTGCGGTTCACGCTGCCCACCCGCACCGACATCGTGCCCGAGATGCAGTGGCGCGCGGTCAGCACGTAGTTGGCCGAGATGATCGTGCCGGAGCAGGTGAAGCTGCCGTTGCTGAGCACGGCCGCGGCCCACGGCGCGGACGAGACCGTGCCGCCGCCGATGATGTTGGTGCCCGGGTCCTCGGCGGCGGCCAGCGCGGCCGAGGGGATGGCGAGGGCTCCGGTGAGGGCGGTGGCAAGGGAAGCGACGACGATGCGGATGCGCACGCCGACTCCTTTCGGGGGGTCGTTCGGCCGGGGCCCCGGTGCGGCGCCGGATCGAAGGCTGTCGAAGTACGGTACGACGGCCCGGCGCGCTCGGCGCAACCTCAGTTCGTACCTATCACCGTGTGATGACCGCCGATAGCGTGGACGCGTGGACCACCTGATGTTCGTCGGCGGGGCCTGGACGCCCGCCCGCTCGCACGAGACCACCACGGCGACCAGCCCGGCCACCGGCGAGACGCTGGGCCGCGTACCGGAAGGTGATCGTGACGACGCGCGGGCCGCGATCGAGGCCGCGCGGCGGGCCACCGACGGCTGGGCGCGGCTGTCCGCCTTCGACCGGGCCGCCCTGCTGCACCGGGTGGCCGACGTGATCGAGTCGCGGCGCGACGAGCTGGCCCGCACGCTTACGCTCGACCAGGGCAAGCCGCTGCGGGCCGAGGCCTACGACGAAGTGGACGAGCTGGTCACGCACTGGCGGATGGCGGCCGAGGACGGCAAGCGGCTCGGCGGGCAGCTGGCCAACTCGGTCTCGGCGGGCAAGCGGGCCCTGCTGATCCGGCGGCCGCGCGGCGTGGTCGGCGTGATCACCCCGTGGAACTGGCCGTACACGATGCCGGCCGAGCTGATCGCCCCGGCGCTGGCGGCCGGCAACACGGTGGTGTGGACGCCCGCGCCGTCCACGTCGGTCGCCGCGGTCGCGCTGGCCGGGTGCGTGGCCGAGGCCGACCTGCCGCCGGGGGTGCTCAACCTGGTGACCGGGCCCGGGCCGGTGGTGGGCGACGAGATCGCGCGCAACCCGGGGACGGACGCGGTCGCGTTCATCGGCTCGACGGCGACCGGGCGGCTGGTCGCGTCGGCCGCCGCGGGGAAGGCGACGCTGCTCGAGATGGGCGGGAACGGGCCGTTGGTGGTGCTGGCCGATGCGGATCTCGAGCGGGCGGTCGAGGGGGCGCTGACTGCTTGCTTCCTGTGCGCGGGGCAGAGCTGCACCGCGGGGGAGCGATTGCTCGTGCATCACGCCGTACGGGAGGAATTTGCTGCTCTTTTGACCGCCGCGGTGCGGGATCGGGTGCGGCTCGGTGATCCGTTCGACGACGCGACGACCATGGGGCCGCTGAACAATGCCGGGGTCGCCGACAAGATGGACGCTCACGTTTCTGACGCCTTGCGGCGGGGAGCGACTCTGTTGACCGGTGGCGCTCGCTCGTCGGGGCTTTCGACCGATTTGTACTGGCAGCCGACCGTGCTGGACGGTGTTTCGCCCGACTCGCTGGTGGCTGTGGAGGAGACATTCGGGCCGGTCGCGCCGATTGTGGAGATCGACTCGCTGGCCGCGGCCATCGATTTGACCAATTCATCCCCGTACGGGCTCCTCGCCGCCATTTACACCCGCGATCTGGGAGTGGGGCTCGAGTTCGCCGACTCCGTCCGTACGGGGTGGGTCAACATCAACGAGTCGACCAACTACTGGGAGAGTCAGCTGCCCTTCGGCGGGCGCTCCGGTTCCGGCAGCGGGCTGGGGCGGGTCGGCGGCAGCCACGCCATGGAGGCGCTCACCGAGCTGCAGACGGTGATCATCGGCTAGCTGTTGCGGTGATGCTTCTGGACGAACGTGTAGCCGGGCTTGAGCGGGCCGATGTCTTGGAACTGGGACGCCTGGTGATAGAGGTCGAGCTGCTTCTGGGTGGGCTGCGAGCCGCGGGGCAGCTTGCGGATGAAGCCGGTCACCCAATGCTCGTTGCGATGCGACTCGGTGGGGATCGGCTCGACCATCGGGGCGTAGAACACCATGTCGGCCGTGGCCTGACCGTCGGCCGGGGGATAGGAGGGGTGGCCGGCCGAGTCGACGCTGCCGGTGACCCGGGTCAGGAAACCCTCGCGGATCAGCTGGTCGATCGCGTTCTTGAGCAGGAACGCGCCCTTCTGGCCCCGGCCCAGCCCGGAACGCTTGGCCAGCAGTTCCTCGGTCAGCACCGCGCTGCCGTCGTCGAAGACCCGGCCCAGCTTCCGTACGGTGTGCAGCACCGCGCCCCGGTTCGACTTGTCGGGCCGGGAGTCACGGGTGACGACCTTGGGGTCGTACTCGTGCCAATACTCGACGCCGTCGACGCGCAGGGGCTCCTCGAGCGGCGTGGTGCGGATGATCGCCTCGCCCTTGCGCTCGTGCCACTCGACGGTGACGAACGTGCCCGGCGGGATGTCGGCGGGCCACGTCAGGTCGGTGAACTGCCACTCGACGTCCTGCCGCAGGGGGCTGTCGAACTCCGTACGGTCGCCGCGGTGCTCGATCGCCACCCGTACGCGCGTTTCCGGATCCTCCGGCTCCCCGGGCTTACTGGGCTCTCCGGGCTCTCCGCGCTTTCTGGGCTTTCCGGGCTTTTCGGAGGCGGCCTCTTCCGGGGCCGCGCACACGCCGCCCTCGAGATCTGACCGCCAGAGCGCAAGGCGGCGGCTCACCGTCCTCATGGCCGTAAAACATACCTGGCCGGGGGCGGTGGCCGCCGTTGGCGACGCGGCGCGTCAGTCCAGGTCACGCCCCGACGCGCTGTCCAGCTCCTGCAGCTGGCGCTGGACGTGGTCGCCCAGGGCCTGCTGGTAGGTCTGCGCCAGCCGGCCCAGCTTGTCGATCTCGTCGAGCACCGCATTCCGCTTGTCGACCAGGCCGTTCATGGCCTCGGTGTGCTTGCGGCGGGCGTCGCTCTCGATCGTGCTGGCGGTCAGCTGCGCGTCGCTGGTGACCTTGTCGGACTCGGACTGGGCATTCTCTATCAACGTCTCGGCCTCGGCCCGCGCGTCGCGCATGTGGTCGTCGGCCGTGCGGCGGGCCATCATCAGCACCGGCGAGTCGGCGCCGTCGCTCACCGAGGGCGGCGGGGCCGACGGGGTCTCGCGCCGCGCCCGCTCGAGCTGCGTCTGCATGCTGCGGGCGTTCTGCTCGGCGCGGGCCCGCGCCTCCTGCAGGCGGCCCAGCTGCGCGGTCAGGTCGTTCAGCTCGGCCTCGAGCGCGCGGTTGTTCGGCCCCGACGCGGCCGGACCGGCCGGACCCGGACGCTGCGCCTGGTCCTGAAGGGCGCGGTTCTCCTCGAGGAGGCGGATCAGCTCCTGCTCGACCTCGTCCAGGAACGCGTCGACGTCCTCCTCGTCATACCCGCGCTTGCCGATCGCCGGCTTCTTGAAAGCCACGTTGTGGACGTCGGCTGGCGTTAGCGGCATCGTGCTCCTCGGCTTTCCCTACTGTTACAACTGTGCCGCCGCATAGTACGCACAGATCCTGGGGTCGCGCCTCCGGTGCCATAACATCAGTCGCCGAGCAGACAGGCACAGGAGGATCTTGCGGTGGCCGACGCCGACGACGTACGCCGACTGGCCCTGGCCCTGCCGGGCACGGTCGAGATCGACAGCGACGGCTTCGACTTCCGGGTCGCCAACAAGGGCTTCGTCTGGTCATATCCGCAGCGTGAGCCGGGTAAGCCCCGCGTCATCCGGGTCGACGTGGCCGTCCTGTACGTCGGCGACGAGGCTGAGAAACAGGCGCTGGTGCTCGGCGAACCCGACCTTTTCTTCACGGTCCCCTCCTACGACGGCCTACCCCTGGTGATGTGCCGGCTCCCCGAAGTAACCGTGGCGCGGCTGGAGGAACTGATCACAGACGCCTGGGACATGAGACGCCCACCCGAATAGTTCGCAACCGCTGACCACTCTCGCATCGCCGCCCCGCCCCTCACGTCGTCCTCCGCCCGCCCCTCACGTCGTCGTCCTCCACCCGGCCCTCACGTCGTCGTCCCCGCCCAAGCCGAAGCGCCGCCGGCCCCGTGCCCGGCGGCGTCTCTGCACCCTCAGGCGGGGGCTACTTGCCGAGCAGGCGGTAGCGGCGGACCGCGAGCGGTGCGAAGATCGCGATGAGCGCCAGCGGCCACACGACGGCGAGCAGGATCGCGTTCTCGGCCGGCCAGGCGTCACTGCCCAGCCCCGGATTGCCGAACAGCTCCCGGGCCGCAGCCACGGTGGCCGAGATCGGGTTCCACTGCGAGATCGCGCCCAGCCACGCCGGCATCTGCTCCGGCGCCACGAAGACGTTGGACAGCGCGGTCAGCGGGAACGCCAGCGGAAAGACGATCAGGCTGACCGTGTCCGGGTTGGGCACGACGCTGCCGAGATACATGCCGACCCAGGTCAGGGCCAGGCGCAGCAGCAGGATCAGCCCGATCGCGGCGAGCGCCATCCCGATCCCTCGGTGCGCCTGCCACCCGACGAGCACGCCACAGGTCAGCAGCACGGCCATCTCGATCAGGGCCCGTACGAGATCGGCAGTGCTCCGGCCGACCATGAGCGCCGACCGGGCCGTGGGCATCGAACGGAACCGGTCGACCACACCCCGGTTGATGTCGAGCGAGATGGCCGTCGCGGTGGCGCCCAGCCCGTACAGCTGGGTCATCACGAACACGCCCGGGAGCAGGAACTCGCGGTAGCTGACCCCGCCCACGGCCATGCCGCTGCCGAACACATACCCGAAGACAAGCGTGAACATGATCGGCAACGAGAAGTAGAGGATGATTTGCTCGGGTTCGCGCACGACGTGCCGCAGGTAGCGGCCGGTCATGACCCACCCGTCGGCCAAAGCGGTAGTCATCGGATCTCCCCGTTCACGATCGTGTCGTCGTCGGCTCGGTGACCGGTCAGTTCCTTCTCGTCGGCTCGGTGGCCGGTCAGGCGCAGGAAGGCCTCGTCGAGCGTCGGCCGCCGGATGCCCAGGTCGTCGACGGCGATCCCGGCGTCACGCAACGCCCGGGCCGACTCCACCAGCGCGTCCACCCGGTCGGTGACCGCCACCCGCAGCCGCCGTGTGTCCGGGTCGGCGTCGGCCGGCGCCCCCGCCACCCGGCTCAGCAGCGCGGCCGTCTCCGCCAGCCGGCCCTGATCGCGGATCACGACCTCCAGCCGGTCGGCGCCGATCCGCGCCTTGAGCTCGTCCGGCGTCCCCTCGGCGACGACCCGCCCGGTGTCGACCACCGAGATCCGGTCGGCCAGGTGATCCGCCTCGTCCAGGTATTGCGTGGTCAACAGCACGGTGGTGCCGTCCGCGACCAGCTTCCGTACGGTGTCCCACACCTGGTTGCGGCTGCGCGGATCCAGCCCGGTGGTCGGCTCGTCGAGGAACAACACCTGCGGCGCCCGGATCAGGCTGGCCGCCAGATCGAGCCGCCGCTGCATGCCCCCGGAGTATTCGGTCGCCGACCGGTCGGCCACCCCGGTCAGGTCGAACTGCTCCAGCAACTCCTCGGCCCGCTCCTTCGCGGCCCGTCGCCCGAGATGCTGCAGCCGGCCGAAGAGCACGAGATTCTGCCGCCCGCTGAGCGACCCGTCCACGGCCGAATACTGCCCGGTCAGGGCGATCCGATCGCGTACGAGTTCCGGCTGCCGGGACACATCCGCCCCGGCCACCTCGACCCGGCCCGCATCGAATCGCAGCAGCGTGGCCAGAATCCGTACGGCGGTGGTCTTGCCCGCGCCGTTGGGCCCGAGCAGCCCGCACACCGTCCCCGCGGGCACGCTCAGCCCGAACCCGTCGAGCGCGGCCACGCCCTTGTACGTCTTGCGCAGCCCCTCGGCCACGATCGCGGTCTCTGTCATGCCGCCGAGCTTGCCGCCGTCCGCTGACCACCCACGCACGAACCGCTGACCGCCCTGGTGCACGACCGTCAGCCGGCGGTGCTCACGGCCCGCCGCCCTCGCCGTCGCCGGCCCCACCGTCCTCGTTCCCGCCCCCGCTCCCGGGTTCGGCGCCACGTCCCGGCCAGTCCACTCCGCGGCTCACCCCGGCGAACAACTCGTACGGCAGTTCCGCATCGGCCTGGACGACCGCGAGCCCCACCCACCGGTCGAACTCGGGGCACGACCACGCCAGCATCGTTTCCGCTCCGTCGCCGAAGAACGCGGCCACCGCACCCCCGTCGTCGTCCAGCTGCACGGTCTCGGCCGGCCCCCACCGCTGGCTGAGAGCTCGCGCCAGCAGATCGTGCTCCCGTTCGATCGCCGCCCGGGCCGGCCCGACCACCTCCTCGCTCCGGTCCTCCCAGAACTCCTGACTCGCCGACAGCCGCACCACGTGATGGTCCACGTTGCCGAAAGCGGCCCGGCGCCCGTACGCGCCCTCCGGGAAAGGCTTGCGTACCAAGGCTTTCACTGCGGTTTCGTGCTCTGAGCTCATCGGTCGCTCCCGTCTGCTGGATGGCCGCCACGGTACCGACTTCGCGAAGATCCTCTGGGTTATCCACAATCCCGGGTTGTCCACAGGGGCACCCGTGAAGATCGCCCCCGAACGGTAGAATTGGCCCTGGCTGGGGGCCCCCAAGGGAGGGTGGGTTGTGAAGTTAGGGGTGATCCACTGGGGGTAGGTGCCGGGCCAGGTAGGGGCCTGTGACGCTGTTCGGGTTGGTGGCTACCGCGTGCGGGGTTCCTTCGGCCACGATGCGGCCGCCGTCGGGGCCGCCGGTCGGGCCCATGTCGATCACGTGGTCCGCCGCGGCCAGCACGTCCAGGTCGTGGTCGATCACGACGATGGTGGCCCCGTCGTCCAGCAGCCGGTCGAAGACCCCGACCAGCGTGCGGATGTCGACCGGATGCAGACCGGTCGAGGGCTCGTCCAGCACGTAAAGCACATCCCGCTGGCTGCTGCGCAACCGTGCGGCGATGCGCAGCCGCTGGGATTCGCCGCCCGACAGCGACGGGGTCGGTTCGCCCAGGCGCAGGTAGTCGAGGCCCACGTCGACGATCGGGCGCAGCGGGCGGGCGATCGCGGGCACCTCGGAATACAGGTCGAGCGCCTCCCGGACGGTCAGGTTGAGCACCTCGGCGATGGTCAGGTCGTCCACCCGTACGGCCATGGTCTGGTCGTTGAATCTGGCGCCGTGGCAGGTGGGGCAGTCCACGTTGATGTCGGGCAGGTATTGCACGTCGAGGTCGATCGAGCCGAGGCCCTTGCAGGTGGGGCACTGCCCGTCCTTGGTGTTGAACGAGAAGTGCCCGGCCCCCAGGCTCGAGTGGGCGGCGAAGTGCGCGCGAATCGCGTCGAACGCGCCGGAGTACGTCGACGGCGTCGAGCGCGCGTTGAGGCCGATCGGGGTCGCGTCGATCTCCACCACTTGGCGCAGCGGGCCCAGGTCGAGCGATTTCACGTGGGCGGGCAGCACCGAACCGGAGAGTCGCGCCCGGGCGGCGGGGATCAGGCTGTCGAGCACGAGCGCGGTTTTGCCCGCCCCGGACGGCCCGGCGACCCCGGTCAGCCGGTTGATCGGGAAGCCGGCGGTGACGTCGCGGAGGTTATAGAGGCTCTTGACGGTGATCTTGGCGGCCGAATCGGAAGAACCACGTAGAACTCGCGAGACCCCGGCTCGACCGGCCAGGAACGGCCCGATGATCGACTCACGTGACGACATAATGGCGGCCGGCGTGCCGGTGGCGACGACGGTCCCGCCCAGCCGACCGGCTCCGGGGCCCATCTCGATGATCCAGTCGGCGGTCCTGATGACGTCCAGGTCGTGCTCGACGATCACCACCGAGTTCCCGTTGGCGGCGAGCGCCCCGATCGTCTTGCGCAGCCCGTCCACGTTGCTCGGGTGCAGCCCGACCGAGGGCTCGTCGAGCACATAGAGCATGCCGGTCGTGTTGGCGCGGACTGTCGAGGTGAGCTCGATCCGCTGCCGCTCGCCGGTCGACAGGGTGCTGCCGGCCCGATCCAGCGACAAATAGCCGAGCCCGAGGTCGAGCAGCGGCCGGATCGCGCCCGTCAGTTCGCCGACCAGTCCGGTCGTCAGCCGATCCAACGACGCCGGCATCAGTGACGGCAGCTCGCCGACAAAGCCGAGTAGATCGCCGAGGCGCATGGCGGAGATGAAAGCAAGGTCGCGCCCGTCGAGCCGGGAGGCCAGAGCGGCCGGATTGAGTCGAGAGCCATGGCACACCGGGCAGACATGTGAACTCAAATAGGAGGACTTGTCTGACTTGGCGGCGGCGACAACAGCATTGTCGTACGTGACATTCAGCTGCACCGGCCGCCCGTCGCGCCCCGAGACGACAACCAGCTGTTTCACCGCCTCGCCGCCCATGACGAGCTCTTTCTCCCGCCGGGAGAGCTCCCCGTACGGCACGTCGAGCCGGACGCCCAGCTCACCCGCCGCGAACATGCTCAACCGCCGCCCGCCCACGTTCCAGGGCAGCACCGCCCCCTCGGCGATCGTCTTGCCCGGATCCGGCACGAGCGTCGCCGGGTCGACCTCGTGCACAGTCCCCAGGCCCTCACAGCGCGGACAGGCCCCGTACGAGTTGAAGGCGAACGACTCGGCCCCCGGCGCCTCGAAGCGCACGCCGCAGGTCGGGCACGCGATCTCCATCGCCTGCGTCGCGATCGACGGCGGCACGTCGTGCCCGTTGGGGCAGCGGTGCGTGCCGAGCCGCGACATGGTCAGCCGCAGCACGTTGAGCACCTCGCTCATCGTGCCGACCGTGCTGCGCGGCCCCGGCACGGGCGGTCGTTGCCGCAGCGCGAGGGCCGGCGGCAGGTGGTCGATCCGGTCGGCGTCGGGCCGCTGGGCCTGGGTCAGCCGCCGCCTGCTGTACGTGCTCAGGCCCTCGAGGAACCGGTGCAGGCCCTCGGCGTACAGGGTGCCCATGGCCAGCGACGTCTTGCCCGACCCGGACACACCCGCGATCACGACCGTGCGCCACAGGGGTACGTCGACGTCGAGATCGCGCAGCGTGTTGTGCCGCACGCCGCGGGCCTCGATGAAACGGGGCAGTGTCGGGGGCAGCTCCATGATTCTTTTCTAGCCCAAGTCGAGCGCCGCCAGGGCCTTCGTGGCCTCGGCCACAGCGTTCGCCTCGTCGGGCCCGCCCGCGTCCGCGGCCACCCGGCGATACCAGCCGGCCGCCTCCGCGGGGTCGCCCAGCGCCTCGGCGACCCGGCCCAGCGCGAGATAGATCGTCAGCCGGGTGCCGTCGGCCGAATACCAGCCCGACGGGCATTCGGCCAGCGCGGTCAGGCAGAGCTCGCGGGCCCGGGCCGCGTCGCCGCCACGCAGGGCCAGCCGGCCCTCGGCCACCCGGGCCGCCGCCACCATCTCGGTCGCGCCGCACTCGGCGGCCAGGGCCATCGCCCGCGCGAAGTCGGCCGCCGCGCCGTCGTCGTCGCCGGTCAGCATGCGGGCGTCGCCCCGCGAGCGCAGCAGGTCGGCCAGGTCGACCGACGAGCGCAGCTCGGCCGCCAGGCGGAGCGCCTCGTCCATGGGCGCGCGGGCGGCGGCGTGGTCACCGCGGATCACGGCCATCTCGGCGATCCCGGACTGGGCCAGCATCATGCCCCACCGCTCACCGAGCGACCGGAAACCGGCCAGTGCCTTCTCGAACTCGGGCGTCGACCGTTCGGGATGTCCGTCGAACAGGGCCAGCCAGCCGCCGCCGATCCCGGCCAGGGCCTCGCTCCACGGCGACGCGCGGAGCCGGGCGATCAGGGCGTCCTGCACCTCGAACAGGTTGTCGCGAAACTCGGCGGGCGGTCCGGCCGCGACGGCCGACAGGTAGAGCAGGAACGGCTGGGCCGGCGGGCGGTCCAGGCCGGCCAGGTAGAGCGCGGGATGCTCGCCGGGGACGGCCGGGCCGGCCAGCCCGGCGTTGAGCGTGCACAGCACGTATTCCTCGGCCAGCCCGCCCGGCGCGACCGGCCCGACCCGGTCGAGCAGCTCGCGGGCCAGCGCCGACGCCTCGCCGCGGGCGCCGCGCAGCCACCAGTAGAACGACAGCGCCGCCACCAGCCGCAGACCGTCGCTCACGCCGCCGTGGCGCACGGCGGCGTGCAGGTTGTCGCGGTCGGCGTCGAGCCGGTCGAGCCACTCGAGTTGCTCGGGACCGCGCAAATGAGCATCGGCGGTCTGCGCGAACGAACGGAAGTACGCAACGTGGGCCCGCACGACCATGCTCGGTTCGCTCACCTGTTCCGCGCAGAACGCGCGAATGGTGGACAGCATGCGATAGCGCGAGCCGTCACGTTCAATCAGCGACTTGCCGACCAGGCCGTCGAGCACGTCGAGCGTGTCGGGGCCCAGCCCGCAGACGTGCTCGATCGCGTCGAGCCCGCCGCCGCCCCGGAACACCGTGAACCGCGCGGCGAGTGTTCGTTCCTGCTCGGTCAGCAAATCCCAGCTCCAGGCGACAACAGCGCGCAGCGTGCGATGGCGTTCGGCGGCCGTGCTGCTGCCACGCGACAACACGCGGAACCGGTCGTCGACCCGCCGGGCCAGCTCGTGGACTCCCATGACGGGCAACCGGGCGGCGGCCAGCTCCACGGCCAGGGGCAAACCGTCCACCGTACGCACGATGTCGCGCACGGCCGGCTCGGTGCTCGCGTCCAGCGTGAACCCGGGCGCCACCGCGGCCGCGCGATCGGCGAACAGCCGTACGGCCGGGTCGGCCGGCAGCCCCGAGACGGGCACCCGCGCCTCGCCGGTCAGGCCCAGCGGCTCGCGGCTGGTGGCCAGAACGCGCAACCTCGGACACCCCGCGAGCAACCGGCCGGCCAGGGCGGCCGCGGCAGTGATGACGTGTTCGCAGTTGTCCAGCACGAGCAGCACGTCGCGGGTGGAGAGCGCGGCCAGCAGCCGTTCGACGGTGTCGGGGCCGTCGCTGCTCCGGTCGCGCAGGCCGGTCTCGCGCAGCCCGAGCGCGTCGAACACGGCCCGCGGCACGTCGGCCGGGCCGGTCGCCGCCAGTTCGACCAGGAAGGCGTCGGGGTGCCGGCCCGCCACCTCGAGCGACAGCCGGGTCTTGCCCGCGCCGCCCGGCCCGAGCAGGGTCACGAGCCGGGCCGTGCGGAGTGAGCTCATCGCCAGCGAGAGCTCGTCGTCGCGACCCACGAAACTGGTCAGCTGGGCGGGCAGGCGGGTCTTGGCGGCAACGCCGCCGCGCAGCACCGAGGCGTGCACGGCGGTCAGCTCGGGGGAGGGGTCGGCACCGAGCTCCTCGGCCAGGGTGCGGCGCGCCTCCTCGAACACCGCGAGCGCCTCGGCCGGCCGGCCACCGGCGACGAGTGCGCGCATGAGCAACGCCCACGCATGTTCGCGCAACGGCGCCGCGGCGAGCAAAGTGCGCAACTCGTCGATGGCGTCGCCGGACGGCCGCAGGCCCAGCTCGGCCTCGGCCCTGTCCTCGACGGCCTGCCGCCGCGACTCCTCGAGCCGGTCGGCCGCCTCGGCCGCGAAGGGCGCCGACCGCACGTCGGCCAGGGCCTCGCCCCGCCACAGCGCGAGCGCGTCGGTCAGCAGCGGGCTCGCGGCGGCGAAGTCGGACCGGCGCAGGGCCTCGCGCCCGGCCGCGGCCAGCCGGGCGAACCGGTGCACGTCGACCTCGTCCGGCTCGACGTCGAGGCGATACCCGGAACCGTCGTACGAGATGGGAATGTCACGCCGCAACCGGGAGACGCCCGACTGCACCGCGTTGACCGCACCGGCCGGCGGATCGTCGCCGTAGACGTCGTCGATGAGCCGGGGGAGCGGCACGATCCGGCCGGCATCGAGCAGCAAACGCGCGAGAAGCGCACGCTGCCGCGCACCGCCGGTCGCCGCGGACCGGCCGGCCAGCGTCGGACCCAGGACCCCGTACGGCATGAGGTCATTGTTCTAGGTGCTCGTCTCCATGAGTGAGGCGGCCAGCTTCCAGTAGCCGCAGAAGTACACGCGCTCCTTGTCGAGGCCGCGTTCCTTGACCAGATGCCGGCGCACGGTCGTGACCATGCCGGACTCGCCCGCGACGAAGGCGTACGGCGTTCCGGCGGGCAGATCAAGATCCTTCACCGTACGGATGACGACGTCACTCATTCCCGGAGCGTCCCCTCGACGGTGCAGCCACGTGAGCGTCGAGCCCTCGGGCACCCGCACCGGGATCTCGTCGGCGGAGGAGTCGACCTCGAGCAGCGCGATCGCGGGCATGCCCGGGGGCAGCGCCTCCAGCGTCGCGGTGATCGCGGGCAGCCCGGTCTCGTCGGCGATCAGCAGCTGCCACGTCGTGTCGGCGGGCGGGTCGTAGTCGGCGCTGTCGCTGAGCACGCCGATCCGGTCGCCCGCGGCCACCTTCAGGGCCCACGCGCTGGCCGGGCCGCCGTCGCCGTGCAGCACGAAGTCGATGTCCAGCTCCTTGCGCGCGTGATCGATGCGCCGGACCGTGTAGTTGCGGCAGAACGGCCGCCGCTCCTCGGGGATCGCCTGCAGAGCCGGCCACCACTGCTCGGAATCGGGCAGCTCGAGCACGCCGTCGCGCGGCAGAAAGATGCGCACCAGGTGATCGGGCGCCAGGTATTCGAACCGGTCGAGCTCGTCACCGGTCAGCGTCACCCGTCACAGTCCTGTCCCAACTCGCGTGATCATGGGGGAGTCGCCCGGCGCGGCGGGCCTGCCCTCTCTAAGGTGATCGGCATGCCTGCCTCTCTGAATGCGGACAAGACCAAGTCCGCGTTACGCACTACGGCCGTGCTGTCGGCGCAGACGTTGGTCGTGCTGGCCATGGCGTACGTGCTGCTGCGGGTGATCGGCGCGGCCTGGTCGGTGATCTGGCCGCTGGTGATCGCGCTGCTGATCACCACGCTGACCTGGCCCGTCGCCCGCTTCCTGCGCAACCGCTGGCACTGGAAGCCCGCCCTGGCCGCCGGCGTCGTCACCGTGCTCTTCCTCGTGATCATGGCGGGCGTCCTGGTCGTCATCATCGTGCCGGTGGCCAACCAGTCCGGCGAACTCGCCGACGGCGTGGTCAACGGCATCCAGCAGGTGCGCGAGTGGGCGTCCGGCCCGCCCCTGAATTTCGGCGACGACGACATCAGTCAGACCCTCGACACGGTCGTGGCCGAGCTGCAGAGCCGCGCCAGCAGCATCGTCAACTACACGCTGACCGGCCTCAACACGGTGGTCAGCGGCGTGGTCACCACGGTCCTGGCGCTGTTCCTGATGTTCTTCTTCCTCAAGGACGGCCCGCGCTTCCTGCCGTGGCTGGGCCGCCAGCTCCCCGGCCGCCTCGCGACCGACGTCCCCACGGTGATGACCCGCAGCTGGGACACGCTCGGCGCGTTCGTCCGCTCGCAGGCGTTCGTGGGCCTGCTCGACGCGGTCTTCATCGGCCTCGGCCTGTGGATCGTCGGCGTGCCGCTCGTCCTGCCGCTGGCCGTGCTGACCTTCATCACCGCGTTCATCCCGATCGTGGGCGCGCTCTTCGCCGGCTTCGTGGCCGTGCTGATCGCGCTGGTCACCCAGGGCTGGGTCGACGCGCTGATCGTGCTGGCCATCATCGTGGCCGTGCAGCAGCTCGAGGGCAACGTCTTCCAGCCCATGGTGCAGAGCCGGGGCCTGGGCCTGCACGCCGCCGTGGTGCTGCTGGCGGTGACCCTGGGCGGCGGCCTGGCCGGCATCATCGGCAGCCTCCTGGCCGTCCCGGTGGCGGCCCTGGTCTCGGTGATCTACCGCTACGTCCGCGAACAACTGAGCGACGAGCCCCCGCCGCCCGACCCCGAGCCCGAGCCCGAGCCGGACCATCCGACGGATCCGGCCCCCGACGGCGAACAGCCCTCGATGGTCTGACCAGCTTCCCGGCAAGGGGCACGCCACCACGGCGTGCCCCTTTCTCGTGCCGTCTTGACAGCCTGGCAACGTTAACGCAATCATTCAGCAACTTCGCTGTCTTCCGAGCATCATCATGTTTATCAGGCTTTGAGTTCGCGTGTTAACGATAACAAACGCGAGGAGTGCCATGAAGATTCGGCAACGGCTCACCCGCTGGCTGGCCGCCCTTCTCGGCGCGGCCGCCGTTCTGGTCGTCCCCACCCCGGCGAGCGCCGCCACCACCCTCGTCTACGCCACCTTCAAGGGCGATGCCCAGGCCGACGAGGAGCTCTGGCTCTACCAGTCGACGAACGGCGGGACGAGCTACAGCGTGCTCGCCGACACCAACTTCCACGGCCCGACCGGCGTCCTGCGCGATCCGAGCATCCTCAAGCACAACGGGCGCTACTACATCGCGTACACGGTGCAGTCCTGGACGACGAACTCGACCTACTTCAACATCGCCAGCAGCACGAACCTGACGACCTGGACGAATATCGCGAGCATCCCGTCGGGCATCGCCAACACCCGCTTCACGTGGGCGCCTGAGTTCTACGTCGAGGGCGGCACCGTCCGCGTCATCGCGAGCGTCGCCGCCACCACGTGCTCCAACTGCTTCCGCCCGTACGTGTACACCGCCCAGAACGCCGCGCTCACGTCCTGGAGCGGGCCGGCGCAGATGTGGGGCCTCGGCACCAACCACATCGACACGTACGTCGTGAAGTCCGGCAGCACGTGGCACGCGTTCACGAAGGACGAGACCGGCAAGTACATCGAGCACTGGACCACCACCGCCAACCTGACCGAGGGCTGGGTCAACCGCGGGCGCCTGTGGTCGTCCGGCTACGAGGGCCCGTCCCTGGTCCGGCTCGACAACGGCAGCTGGCGCATCTACGTCGACCGTTACAGCACCGGCGGCGGCATCTACACGGCCACCAGCACCGACCTCAACACGTGGACCGGCCTGACCTCCGTGGGCTGCTCCGGCTGCCGCCACGGCACGGCCATCCCCAAGTAAACCCGGGAGAGCACATGAAGCGTCGCACCTTGTTAACCGCGGCCGGCGCCGCCGGCGTAGGAGCGCTCCTGCGTCCCGGCGCCGCGCAGGCCGCCACCTATACCGGCTACGCGATGGCCTACTTCACCGAATCGCCCACCATGGCCGCCGCCAGCTACAACCTGCACCTCGCGGTCAGCTCGGACGGCCTCAACTGGAACCCGCTCAACCAGAACAACCCGGTCGCCGACCCCACCCAGGGCAGCGGCGGCCTGCGCGACCCGTTCATCCTGCGCAAGCAGGACGGCACGTTCGTCGTGATCGCGACCGACCTGAACGGCACCGACTGGGCGTACCAAAGTCAGTATCTGCACGTCTGGGACTCGGCCGACCTGCGCTCGTTCCGCAACTACCGGCTGCTCAAGGTGCACTCGCTGGCCACCCACGCCTGGGCGCCCGAGGCGGTCTGGGACCCGGCCCGCGGCCAGTACGCGGTCGTCTACTCCGCGGTCGTCGGCGGCCACAACGTCCTGATGGTCAGCTACACGAGCGATTTCGTCACCGCGACCACCGGCCAGGTCTTCTTCGACCCGGGCTACGACGCGATCGACGGCAACTTCGTCACCGTCAGCGGGGTGAACTACATGTACTACAAGAACAACACCAACAGCACACTGCTGGGCACCCGCTCGTCGTCGTTCAACCCCGGCAGCTTCAGCGTCTACACCGGCGCGATCGGCCCCGGCCGCGGCGTCGAGGCCCCGCAGATCGTCAAGTCGAACACGGCCAACACGTGGCACATGTGGGGCGACACGTGGAGCCCGAACGGCCGCTTCTTCTGCTGGCAGACCACCAACGTGGCCGGCGGTTCCTGGTCGTTGCTGAACGATCGCTCCTACACGCAACCGCTCAACTCCAAGCACCTCGGGATCACGCCGATCACCGCGACCGAGCTTTCCGGCCTGACTTCCACGTACGGGACCCCGTCGTGGCGCCGGATCAAGTCGTACAACTTCCCCGACCGCTATGTCCGCCACGCCAGCAACGTGGCCCGCATCGACGTCTACCCCTTCGACCCGTATCAGGACCAGCTCTGGACCCTGGTGCCCGGCCTGGCCGACTCGGCCGGGGTGTCATTCCGCTCGGTCAACTTCCCCGACCGCTACCTGCGCCACGCCAACTACGCCATGGTGCTGGCCGCGAACGACGGCACCGCCACCTTCCGCGCCGACGCCACCTTCTACCAGTCGGCCGGGTTCGCCGACTCGTCGTGGACGTCGTTCCGCTCGTACAACTTCCCGGACCGCTACCTGCGCCACTCCGGCTACGTCCTGCGGATCGACCCCATCACCAGCAGTTCCGCCACCACCGACAAGCAGGACGCCACCTTCCGCATCGGCTACTGACCCCGGCGCTTCCTGCCCAGATCACGATCGAAGGGTGAGTGGTCCCCCGCGATCGGCCGCCACCACCACGTCGAGCACGTGATCGGTGGTGTCGACGCCGTCGTCACGCCGGGTGAAGGGTGCCTCGAGGTTCACGTACCAGCCGTGGAACGTACCGTGGCGAAAGAACCACCACACCGAGTGGGCGGCCCCGGCCGGCATCAGCACCAGGATGTCGTTGTCGCGGAAGTGGTCACGCACGAGCCGGGGATCGCGCATCTCGTCGAGCGCGACATCGTGCAGGGTCCGCCCGTCCGCATCGTGCAGGATCGCGACCTCGCTCCCGGCGGCCATCCACAGCAACAGCCCCGCGTCGTCGTCGGCGACCACGAACATCGGCTTGGCGTACGTGTTGCGCCCGTCCCGCCAATATCTGCGCACGACAATTTGACCGAAAGTGAACGGCATGGCGTGACAGTAGCCGCCATGGGCGAGTTCGAACAGCAATAACGGGCGCGCCAACCGCAATTCCGGGGTCAGCGGGCCGCGATCTTGCGGGCAAGACAAGAAGCATGACAGGAAAGCTGAGTGGGAAGGTCGCCGTCGTCACGGGCGGCTCGGCCAACATCGGGAAGTTGTTCGGCGAGGCGCTGGCCGACGACGGGGCGAACATCGTCGTGCACTACAACAGTCCGCGCCGCAAGGCCGAGGCCGAGGCGGTCGTGGCCGGCCTCGAGCAGCGCGGCGTCGAGGCGATCGCGCATCAGGGCGACCTCACCGCCCCGGGGCAGATCGGCGCGCTCGTGGACGCCACGATCGCGCGGTTCGGCCAGTGGGACATCCTCGTGAACACGGCGGGCATCATCGTGCGCAAGCCGCTCGCCGAGACGACCGAGCAGGAGTACGACGCGTCGTTCGCCATCAACGCGAAGATCCCGTTCTTCCTGATGGCCGAGGCCGGGCGGCGGATGGCCGACGACGGCCGGATCGTCAACCTGGTCACGACGCAGGTGGCAGTCACGGCCGCGACCTATTCGGCGTACGCGGGCAGCAAGGCTCCGGTCGAGCACTTCACCAAGGCGTTCGCGAAGGAGGTCGGGCCGCGCGGCGTGACAGTCAACTGCATCGCGCCGGGACCGCAGAAGACGAACTTCTTCTACGAGGTCGAGAACGACGAGACGATCGCCTGGCTCAAGAGCATGACGATCAACGGCGACCTGGGCGAACCGCAGGACATCGTGCCGGTGATGCGGTTCCTGGTCGCGCCCGAGACGCGCTGGGTCACCGCGCAGACGATCTACTGCAACGGCGGCATGATCTCGCCGATCAATTGAGGGTGCCGGGCGGGCCCCGTACGGGACCCGCCCTTCAACCAAGGCTCAGCTCGCGCTGCACGAAAGCGTCGGCACGCTGTTCGTCCCGTTCCACGAGCCGAGGAAGCCGAACTGCGTGGAGCCGCCCGCGGACAGGCTGCCGTTGTAGCTGACGTTGCGCGCCGTCACGGCCGACCCGCTGCTGGTCACGGTCGCGTTCCAGGCCTGCGACACGGTCTGCCCATTCCCGTACGTCCAACTGACCGTCCAGCCCTTGATCGCGCTGCTGCCGGCGGTCACCTTGACGTCCGCCTGGAAGCCGCCGCCCCACTGCCCGGTCACCGCGTACGTCGCCGAGCAGGCGCCGGTCGGCGGGGGCGTGGTGGTCGGTGGCGTCGTGGGCGGAGTGGTCGGTGGCGTCGTCGGCGAGGTGGTGGGCGGCGTCGTCGGCGGGGTGCTGCCGAAGATCGTGGCCTGCTTGGCGGTCGCCTTGAGCCCGTTCGGGCCGTTCACGATCCGCTGACCCCACGTGGTGAGCTGAGTGGCGTCGAAGTTCGTCGTCATGTCCAGGATCGGGTCGGTGTTGCCCGACCACGACCAGCCCAGATAGCCCAGGTTGCGCTTGACCGCCTCGGACAGGATCGTCGCGTCGTCCACCTCTCCCGACGCGAACTGCCAGCCGAACTCGCCGATGACCAGCGGCCAGCCCTTGCTCTGGAACGTGTCAAGGTAGTTCACGATCGAACTGGCCGTGTTGAACACCGCGTACATGTGGATCGACAGCACCGTGTTCTTCCTCGTGTCCGCGTCGAGGATCGTCTGGCCGTTGTCGCGCATTACGTACGTCCAGTCCTGGCCCCAGTTGGGCGCGTCGATCATCAGCAGATGCTCGAATCCGTTCGTGCGCATCTTCTGAATGGCGGCCACCGTCGCCGCCGTCCACTGGCCCGGGTTGGTGTTGCCGATCGGCTCGTTACCGATGTTGATGACGACATAGTCCTCCTGGCCGACCAGCACGCTCTTGAGGCCGATCCAGTAGTTCACCGCCTGATCGAGCGTGTACGCGGCGCCGTCCTCGCCGTACCCGGTGGTGTCGTGATTCTCCAGGACGCAGATCATCTTGTTCTGCTTGCACAGCGCGATCACGTTCGTGACGTCGGCCGCCGTGTTCGCCGTCCAGCGTCCACCGCTCAGCACCACCCGTACGGTGTTGGCCCCGGCCGCCTTGATGTCGGCGAACGAGCCGGTGCGGTTCGTGTACCAGGTGTGGGCGTGGTTGACGCCCCGCATGACGAACGTCGACCCGTTGGCCTCGACGATGTTGCGGCCGACGACGTGCAGGCCGGTGGCCGCGTAGGCGGGGCCGGTGAAGAACAGAACCGCGGCGGCGGCGGTGAGCAGTGCGCTGGCGAGGACGGTGAGTTGCCTCTTCATGACCTACCTCAAAGTGGGGGGACGTGACCTACCGTCAGCGCGCCCACTTATGCGGCCTGACCAGCTCTGACGGGGTTGTGCCCCGGCCGGTGCAGCGCATCGCGCCGTTCACCGCCACCCTGCCCGGCCCGGTACGGTCTGCGGCACGGTTGCGGTGACAACACCGTAATGCCCGCCGCACTCCATCGCAATCAATCAATGCTTTGCGGTCGCCTCCGAGCACCCGGATACGCTCGCTGTCGTGATCGATCCGGCGGCCGTGACCGACATCAACACGCTGGTGGACTTCTGCGCGCTGCGCGACGTCGACACCGTGACCCGCGAATCCGTCGACATGGCCATCCTCTTCGGCGGCAGCATCCTCGCCGGTGGTGACGTGCTGGCCCAGGCGGTCGCAGCCAACGTGGCCAACCATTACATGATCGTCGGGGGCGTGGGCCACTCCACCGACGCCCTGCGCGACGCCCTGCGGCAAGAGCTCGGCTGGACCGACCTCGAAGGCCGGACCGAGGCGGCACTCTTCGACCGATACCTGCGCGACCGCCACGGCATCCGCGTCGACCTGCTCGAACAAGAGTCGACGAACTGCGGCAGCAACGTCCGCAACGCCCTGGCCGTTCTGGCTGCCGCGCGCATACCGCACCGACGGATCCTGATCATCCAGGACGCCTCGATGCAGCGCCGCATGGACGCCGGCTTCCGCCTGCACGCTCCCGACGCGCACATCGTCAACTACGCCGCCCACCGCACCCACGTCACCCAGGCCGACGGTGAGCTCGACTATTCGTCCCCGCCGATCGGCATGTGGCCGCCGGCCCGCTACCTCTCCCTGCTGATGGGCGAGATCCCCCGCCTGGCCGACAACGAGTCCGGCTACGGCCCGGCCGGCCACGGCTTCATCGCCCACGTCGACATCCCCGCCGCAGTGACCAGCGCCTACGACGCGCTGCGGGCAGCGGACATCGCCACCCCGCGCACCGCCGACAAACGCTGGGCCGACACCTGACCGCTGGAATGTGTCAGTCGGATTCGGCGGTTGCCGGGGCGAGGAGGCCGGCGAACGGGTCGGGCAGGTGGCGCCAGGCCTCTTCGCCGGTGGAGAGCTCGCCGTCGTCCAGCAGGCAGGCCGTCAGGAGGCGGGTCGTTCGCGGGACGTCGAGGCCGAGGCCGACCAGGGAGAGGACCGTCTGGCGGTCGCCGTAGTACGGGTCCCAGTCGACGTCGGCGGCCAGCCGGCGCAGA
Source organism: Paractinoplanes lichenicola (assembly GCF_016785085.1). Classification (GTDB taxonomy): domain Bacteria; phylum Actinomycetota; class Actinomycetes; order Mycobacteriales; family Micromonosporaceae; genus Actinoplanes; species Actinoplanes lichenicola. The sequence continues at coordinate 194,456 of NZ_JAENHO010000012.1, read as the reverse complement.
CCGCTCGCCTCGTGCCGGCGGTCCTCGGACAGCGCGGCCAGCCAGCGTCCGAGCCCGCCGAGCACGATGCCACCGCCGGCCGACTCCCAGCCGATCACGGTGTCGGGTTGGCTCGCGATCCAGGCCTGGCCACGACCGCGCAGCGCCTCGCCGGCGACGGATGCCAGGGCGTCGTGCAGCCGTTCGGGGTGGAACGGGCGGCGGCTGCGGAACAGCATGGCGTTGACGCCGTACTCGCCCTCGGGGTCGTGAATGCCGATCGGGAAGCCGCACATCGCGCGGGCGAGGATGCCCGGCACGCCCGGATCGTGCCGTCCGCGGTGGCGCAGCGAGGCCGCCAGCGCCGTCACGTTGATCGAAGGTGTCGAACCGACCCGGACGTGCACCGCCCAGGGCGCGAGCCGGTGCAGCAGCGAGTCGACCCGCCCGGCCGCGAACGCGTCGTTGCCCGGCCGATCCCACACCAGCAGCGTGTCCGCGAACTCGACCTGCCGGCTGACCACATCGGCCACCCGGCGACGATCGTTCGCTGACGAATGCAGGCCACGATCGCGCAAACGCTCAATGCTGGACAGGTCGTCGAGGAAGGTGGCCGCCTCGACGACGGTCACGAACGAATCGAAACGAACAGCTTCGCTCACCTCGGTCGACGCGGCACAGGCCGCGGCCAGCGCCTCGGGCTCGACCACGGACGGGAGCGCCAGCACGATGTCGCGACCGGGCCGTTCCCGCGCGAGTCGCACGAGAGCGGGCAGCACATCCTCGCGCAGCGTGCACGACACACAACCGTGCACCAGCCGGGTTTGCGCGTTCTCGAGCACTCGCGCAGCATCGCGCACACTGCGCCGAACAACCCCTTCCCGTACGCCGGAAAGGTCGTGAGCCAGCAGCAACAGCGCCGGATCGGCCAGCAGCAACACCCGAGCGGCCGCAGCCGTGGCGGCCGACGAGAACCCAGCAAGAACAGTCACTCGAGGACGTGGATCGGTCATGCCCTCATCTTGTTGGAAATGATTCCCATTAGCAAGTCATCAACCCCCGCCATGCCCGTACGGCGTGGCGCAGCACCGCTGTCCGTTGTGGCGTCCCTGGTTGGTGGCCTCGGCGAGCATCCCCAGCCGACGTCGGCGCGCGCATCGATGACCGCTGTCTGTTCGGTAGAACCGCCGCGCCCTCCGCGTCCTCCGCGCCCTCCGCGTCCTCCGCGCCCTCCGCGTCCTCCGCGTCCTCCGCGTCCTCCGCGTCCTCCGCGCCCTCCGCGCCCTCCGCGCCCTCCGCGCCCTCCGCGCCCTCCGCGCCCTCCGCGCCTCCCGCGCCTCCGCGCCCCCGCGCCCTCCGCGCCCCGTCGTGATGGGAGGCGTCCCGCGCGATCTGATGTGAAGGAGATCTATTCACCCGAATGGCCGATGCGAGTGATCTGGATCACGTGTCAAAGTGCGCAGCGACCGCGTGATCACGCTCCGGAGGCAGCTATGGCGCACCCTCGGTACGTACCGCCCGATTGGCACCCATCACGCTCACCCGCCGACCGCCCGCTCAGCGCCGATGCTCCGGGTGCTGGGGAGGTCGCGCCCGCCACCGATGCTTCGGGTGCTGGGGAGGTCGCGCCCGCTACCGATGCTTCGCTTGCCCCCGGGGCATCGCAGGCGGCTCCACCATGGACCGTCGATGACCGAATGCCACGTCAGGGTCTTCCGTGGAAACGGCCCGGCGCTGACCCGCCGGTAGACGCGGGATCCGCGCAGTGGCCGCCGCCGGGTGTTCGCCCGGATGTGCCGCTCGGTCGCCGACCGACCATGCCCCTGCACGAACCGCCGCTGCCGGCTTGGGCCCGGCGGCCCGATAGCGATCCGCCCTATCCGCCCGAGGATCGGCTGGCGGGGCCGCGACCGTCACGGCTCGCCGGCGTCAGAGCGGCTTGGATCGCCGGGATGCAGGCAGATCCGGCAGCTTCGCAGCAGGAACCGGTGGATGAGTCCCGGGTTCGGGGTGGGCCGGCCGCCCCTGTGATGGGAGCGGCGGGCGGGCAGGCGGCGACCACAAGCAGCCGACGCCACCTGGCGCCGGAGGGCGGCGTTGCGGCGCAATCAGGCGTTGCGGCGCAGCCAGGCGTTGCGGCGCAGCCAGGCGTTGCGGCGCAACCACGCGTGGCGGCGCAATCAGGCGTGGCGGCGCAATCAGGCGTTGCGGCGCAATCAGGCGTGGCGGCGCAATCAGGTGTGGCGGCGCAATCAGGCGTGGCGGCGCAACCACGCGTCGCGACACAGCCAGGCGTGGCGGCGCAACCGGGCGTGGCGGCGCAGCCAGGCGTGGCGGCGCGGGGAGGCGTGGCGGCCGGGGGAGGGGTGGCGGCGCGGCTGGCGGGTGGGGCTGCGGCTCGCTTCGCGGAAGGGGCGGCTCGGCTCGCGGACGGCTCGGCCGATCAGCTCGGACGCGGTTCGGCGGTGCGGCCTGGAGGCGGCGCCTCTGCTGGGGCAGGGGGTCCGGCGGTCCGTCCTGGAAGCGCCGCCTCTATCAGCGCAGGGAGTCCGGCGGGCCGGTTCGGAGGCGGAATCCCCGTGAGGGCGGAAGGCTCGGCGGCCCCGGTCGTGGGTGGGGCCGCCGCGCGGGTCTCCGGGCTTCGGGGTGGGGAATGGGTGCGGGGGACGGCTGCGACCGGGGCGCGGGTTCTGCCGGTGGAGCGGACCATTGCCCGGCACCGTAGTGGGGAGTGGCCTACCGTGCGTGATCGGCGGGAGCGGAGGGCTGCGTTCGGTGAGGGGAGGCAGGACAAGAGCCGGTGGCATTGGTTGTTGCTGGTGCCGATCGTGTTGCCGCTCATGCCGGTCATCTACAACCGGGTCGATCCGACGTTGTTGGGGATGCCGTTCTTCTACTGGTGTCAGCTCGGCTTCGCGTTTCTGGCCAGTGGAGTGATCGCTTTCGTGCACAAGAAGGTCACCGCGGCGAGGAAGCAGGGCGGCAAGACGGTCGCCACGGCCGGTGAGAGGGTCGGATGAGCACCCAGCTGACCGTCTTCGTGGTGGTGTTCGGTGCCGTAGCGGTGATGGGGTTCGCGGCGGCGCGGTGGCGGCGGCCCGATTCGATTCACACGCTCGAGGAGTGGGGACTGGGCGGCCGCGCGTTCGGCAACTGGGTGACGTTCTTCCTGCTCAGCGGGGACGTCTACACGGCCTACACCTTCGTGGCCGTGCCGACCCTCGTCTACGGGATGGGGGCGGCGGGGTTCTTCCCGGTGCCGTTCCTCGTGATCGTCTATCCGATGCTGTTCGTGGTTCTTGCGCGTTTCTGGTCGGTCTGCCACGTGCACGGTTTTGTCACGCCGGCCGAGTTCGTCCGGGCGCGGTTCGGCTCGCGGGGCATCGGGACGGCGGTCGCCCTGCTCGGCATCGTCGCGACCATGCCGTACATCGCCCTGCAGTTGATCGGCATGGAGGCCGTCTTCGAGGTCATGGGCCTGCCCAAGGGCTGGCCGCTCACACTCGCCTTTGTCGTGCTGGCGCTCTACACGTTCAACTCGGGGCTGCGCGGTCCGGCGCTCGTCTCCATCGTGAAGGACGCGCTGATCCTGTGGGCCGTGCTGGCGGTGCTCATGATCGTCGCGATGACGCCGGGGCAGTGGGACACCATTTTCCGGATCGCGGAGAACCGGTACGCGATCACCCCGCGTACGGATGACGGTTTGGTGTTGCCCGTCCAGAGCCAGTTGAATTACGTCACCCTGGCGCTCGGTTCGGCGGTCGCGTTGTTTCTTTACCCGCATACGCTCACCGGAGTGCTCGCTTCGCGCAATCGGAGCACTTTGCGGCGCAACTTGGCCGTCCTGCCGATCTATACGCTCACTCTCGGCGTGCTGATGCTGGTCGGGTTCGCCGCCCTCTACAGCGGCGTCCAACCGGTCGGCGGCAATGCGAACACCGTCGTGCCGCAATGGTTCAACGAGAACGCACCCGCCTGGAGCGCGGGCCTGGCCTTCGCGGCGATCGGGGTGGGGGCCATGGTGCCCGCCGCGATTATGTCGATCGCGGCGGCCAACCTGTTCACGCGCGACATCTACCGCGTCTATCTGCGCCCGTACGCATCAGCACGCGAGGAGACGTACGTGAGCAAGTCTGTCTCTTTGACGGTCAAGTTCGGTGCGCTGCTCATTCTGCTGTTGCTGAACACGCAGTTCGCGATCGACCTGCAGCTCATCGGCGGGGTCGTGATCATGCAGACGTTGCCCGCGGTGGCGCTCGGCCTCTACACGAACTGGTTCCACCGGTGGGCGCTCGGTCTCGGGATGGGCGCCGGGCTGGTGCTCGGTTTGTTCATGCTCTGGCAGGTGCCCAAGCTCGGCGGCGCCGACGGTCGTCAGGTCGTCCGCGAGCATTTCGGCGGCTCGGCCTGGCCGCTGGACAACCTCGGCTTCGACACCCAGGCGGCCATCTACGTCGGCATCGTCGCGCTCGCGGTCAACCTGCTCGTCGCGGTTGCTGCTACCCCAGTGCTGCGCGGCCTGGGTGTTGCGGACGGCCGCGACCTGACGAGGGAGCACGACTACGTCGCCGACGAGGGCGATCCGACCGTACGGCGAATGACCGAGATCATCGACGGCGAGCCGGTCCCCGAGGAGAAGCCGACGTCGTTCTTCACCCCGGTCGGCCCACGCCGGGGGACGCCGTCGGCGCAGGATGACGATCCGTCGCGCAGGGCCTATCCCCGCCTGTGAAAACCCGAGATGCGGGGTGCGCAGCTGACGAGCGAGGATGCGCAATTCGTTGAGCAAGGGTGAGCGGGTGTAGAGCGAGGTTGCGCGGGTGTTGAGCGAGGTTGCGCGGGTGTTGAGCGAGGTTGCGCGGATGGCGGTCGGGTGTGCGCGGGCGTTGGGCGAGGTTGCGCGGTGGCGGTCGAGTGTGCGCGCGTGATGCGTAAGGGTGCGCGGTGGCGGTGGGGTGTGCGCGGGCGTTGAGCGAGGTTGCGCGGGTGGCGGTCGGGCGTGCGCGCGTGATGGGCGAGGGTGCGCCGTGGCGGTGGGGTGTGCGCAGGCGTTGAGCGAGGTTGCGCGGGTGGCGATCGGATGAGCGAGGGCGTGGGGGTGATTGAGGGCGTGCGGGCCGGAAGTGAGTCCGGCGGGGGCGAGCGGCCTGCAAAGCGGGCGGCTGGGAAAAGTTAGGATCTCTGGGAACCTCGCACGGTGCGGGTGCGTGTATCGGGCATGGTGGTTCCGACGATGTCCCCGGCAGAGCCGCTCGCGGCCGGTGAGATTCGCGAGTTCGAGGCGTTCTATCGGGCGAACGTCGACCGGGTGTATCGTGCGCTGGCGGTGACGTTGCGGCGCGACGAGTTGGCGCAGGAGGCCGTCGACGAGGCCATGGCCCGGGCCTACGCGAAGTGGTCCACGGTCGCCACGCTCGACAATCCGGCCGGCTGGGTCTTCCGGGTCGGGCTGAACTGGGCGACTTCGTGGTGGCGCAAACTCCGCCGGGAGACCCCGCCGATCGACGGCGTGGACCACCCGGTCGCGGATGCGGCACCCGACGGCACGTTGCTGGCCCTGGCCGCGCTGCCGTTGCCGCAACGCGCGGTCATAACGTGTCGCATCCTGCTCGACCTGTCCACCGCCGAGACGGCCGAGGCCCTCGGGCTGACCGAGGGGACGGTCAAGAGCCGGCTCTCCCGTGGCCTGGCCGCCCTCCGCACCGAGCTGAGCATCGAGGAGTGAGCATGGACCGGATCCCGTCCGACGTCGAGGTCGCCGTGCGCGCCGCGGGGGAGAACAGCCGCCCGTACGCGGGGGAGCTGCCCGCCGTCTACCGCCGCGCTCGCCGTCGTCGCGCCAAGCGCCGGGCCGCGGCCGCCTTCAGCGCGGTCGCCGTGGTGGCCGGGCTCGTCGGCGGTGGCCTCGCCGTGCGGCAGCACAGCCAGGTCACACCCGCTCTCCAGCCCGCCCACCGGCCTCCCGTCGAGCCCACGCCCAGCGGCCCGGCCCAGCGGCTCGTCCTCTCCGGAGCCGCCGGCCAGTACGTCACCGCGCAGCAGAGCGACCCGATCGAGCTCGGCGGCGGCCTGGTCGTTGGCGAGCTGACCCCCGACGGCCGGATCGTCCCGCACCAGGTCAGCGGCGTCGACGACTACGACAAGGCGATCGTGCTGCCCGACGGGCGGATGGTCGCGCTCGGCGAGAACGCCGCCCAGGGCCAGACGCTCCTCGAGGTCGAGTTGCCCGGCGGGGATGGAGTGCAGCGCGACATCCGGCGCGCGGGCGAAGAGGTCAGCCTGGTCGCGGCGACCGGCACCACGGCCTACCTGTGGCGGCCGCAGGGCCTCGTCGCGTTCGACCTCACCAGCGGCCTGGAAAGGCTGGTTATCCACTCCTTGTCCGAGTCGATCGCCGCGTCCGACGTGGTGGGGGACAAACTCGTCGCCGCCGAGTCGGCCGGGCCCTGCCGCCCGATGACCTTCGACCTGGTGTCGCTGTCGGCCCAGCGGGTCCTGCCCCTCCCGCGGGGCTGCCGGAGTCTCGACGCGCTGCGCTTGTCGCCGTCGACCGGGCGCGTCGCCGTGACATACCGGACAAGCAACGCCGTACGGGTCGCCGTGCTCAGCACCGAGGACGGGAAGATCCTGGCCGATCGTGCGGCGGCAACGATCGGTGGCAAGGCCAAGCCGGTGACCGTCGACGCCGCGTGGCTGGACGAGCGCAATCTGAGCGTGGTGGCCGTCCCGAGCGGACCCGGACTGCACGTCCTGAAGCCGTTCACGATCCCCACCTGAACGACGGCGTCCACCAGTTCGCGCGGCCGGCGAGACGCATGAGCGACGGCACGAGCACCCCGCGGATGATCGTCGCGTCCACGATGATCGCCACGGCGGTGCCCACCCCGATCATCTGCAGATACATGACCTCGCCGGTCGCGTACAGGGAAAATGAGACGGCCAGGATCGCGGCGGCCGCGGTGACCAGCGGGGCGCTGCGCTGCAGTCCCTCGAGCACCGCGCGGGTGTTGTCGCCCGTCCGCTCGTAGCGTTCCTTGATGCGCGAGAGCAGGAAGACCTCGTAGTCCATCGACAACCCGTACGCGACACAGAACATCAGAATCGGGAACGCGGGGTCGAGCGTGCCGATCGGGGTGAACCCGAGCAGGTTCGCGAACGCGCCGTTCTGGAAGACGGTCACCAGCACCCCGTACATGACGGCCAGGCTGAGCAGGTTGAGCACCGTCGCTTTGACCGGGATGAGCAAACTGCGCGACATCGCGAACAACACGGCGAACGAAATGGCCAGGATCAGCACCGCCACGATCGGGATGCGGCTGGTCAAAGATGCGCGAAAATCGCTCAGTTCGGCCGGGAAGCCGCCCACTGTCGCGCCGGGCGCCAATGCCCGTACGGCGGCGACTAGCTCGGGAACGTCGGTGCCGGCGAGCGCCTCCCGGGTTGGCACTGCCTCCAGCCGTACGGCGGAAGGGCTGGTCAGCGCGGCCGGATCGCTGAACGCGCGTCGGTAGGCGCCGGCGGTGAACACGCCCGCGGGGGAGTTGACCTGCGCGATCCCCGGGATCCGGGACAGCGACGAGGCCAGCTGGGCCGGGTCGGTGCCGATGGGGGCGATCACTTGGAGGGCGTCGTTCGGCTCGGTGGGGAGGTGGGCTCGCAGCAGGTCGTAGGTCTGCCGGGTCGAGGCGGTCGGCGGCAGCACGCGGTCGTCGGGCAGGCCGATCCGCAGGCCCAGGGCGGGGGCGCCGAGCACGCCGACCAGCACCAGGCCGGCCGCGGCGAACAGGATCGGGCGGCGCATCACGCGGGCGCCGAGCCGATACCAGAAGCCGTTGTTGTCCACCGGTGGCGGATTGCGGCGCAGGGCGCGCGGACCGAGCACTGCGAGCGCGGCGGGCAGGATCGTGAGCGCGCCGAGCACGGCCATGATCACGACCAGGACGCCGGCGTAGGCGAACGAGCACAGGAACGCGAACGGGAAGACGAGCAGCGCGGACAGCGAGGCCGCGACCGTGAGCCCGCTGAACACGACTGTCCGGCCCGCCGTGCGTACGGTGATCGCGGTGGCCTCATCGACGGCCGCGCCCCGGGTCAGCTCCTCGCGGAAACGCGCAATCACGAACAGCCCGTAATCGATGCCCAGGCCCACCCCCATGACCAGCGTGATGTTCGCGGCGAACGTCGACACCTCGGTGAAACGCGCAAGAACGCGCAACAGGGCGAGCGTCCCGAACACCGCGAACAGGCCGACCCCGAGCGTCAGCAGGGCGAGCCGCACCCGTCGATAGAGCAAGATCAAGAGCACGAACATGAGCGGTACGATCAACGCCTCCGCGCGCAGGAAGTCCGAAGCCGCACGTTCGCTCACCTGACTCGAGACGGCCTCGCTGCCCCCTACGCGCACCGCGATCGGGCCCTCGCTTGTCGTGTACGCGGGCAGGACGTGCTCGCGGATCCAGGTGCGCGCGGTGGTGGCGTCGCCCTCGACGTGCGCGAGGATGACCGCGTACTGACCATCGGGGCTGCGCATCGTCGGGTCGTTGCCGCGCGACCAGTACGACCAGACATCGGCGACTCGGTCCTCCGCGGCCAGCCGGGCCTCGACCCGTGCGGCCGCCGCACGCACGTCCGGGCCGTCCACAGGGGAAGCATCGGTAGCGGCGGAGTCACCGGGTGCGGGTGCGGGTGCGCCGGTTGCGGGGGCGGGGGCGCTGAATGCGGGGACGCCGGTTGCGGAGGCGGCGGAAGCAGGGGGAGCGGCGGCAGTGCCTGGTGCGGGGGAAGTGTGGCTAGCCGAAGGGTCAGGCGTGGAAGCGCCAGAAGCAACAGGGGCGGGAGAGCGGGGAGCGCCGGAATCGGAGGGTGTCGGGGGTGCAGGGTCGGCGGGGGCGGGGGCGGCGGAAGCAGGGGGAACGCCGGCAGTGCCGGGTGCGGGGGCGGCGGAGGCGCCGGAGGCGCCGGGAGTGGCCGGCGCGGTGGTAGGGCCGGGGGCGGTCGGAGCGAGGGATGTGCCAGGGGTGGTGGGAGCCGTGGAGTCGGTAGTAACCAACAGGATGAGGTTGGCGTTGCCGGTGGTGAAGTTGCGGGCGAGCAGCTCTTGGGCGCGAACGGATTCGGTGCCGGGGGCCTCCCAGCGGCTCAGTACGAAAGAGCTCAGAGCGCCTGCGGCCACAACCGCGCACACAACGGTGATGAGCAGGCCGAGGGCGAGAATCAAGCGGCGGTGGCGGAAGATCGGCATGTTAGCCTCTCCGGGGCTACGAAAATACGAGCGACTGTTCGTGTTCCGGAGATTACGAGTGATCGCTCGTATTCGTCAAGGGGGTGAGATGCCGCCTGTCCGCCGCCAGGCTCGCGGTGAGCGCCGCATCGCCGACGTTCTGGATGCGACGCTGGCTCTGTTCGCCGAGGTCGGCTATGAGAAGACCTCGACCAATGCGATCGCCGCCCGGGCCGGGATGTCGCCGGGCTCGCTCTATCAGTACTTCCCGAACAAGGAGGCCATCGCCGAGGCCTTGTCGCAGCGTCTGGTCGAGGAGTTGCGGGCCGCTCACACGACGGCGTTCGGCGAGGCCGACGTGACCGGCCTGCCGCTGGCCGAGCTGATCTCGCGCGTGGTCGACCCGCTGGTCGCCTTCAACGTGGCCCACCCGGGGGCCAAGGCGCTCTTCGGCAACGCCGCGATGCCGGCCGCGCTGGCCGCCGGGAGCCGTCCGCTGCAGTCGGCCGTCACCGGGCGGGTGGCGGCGATCATCCGCGCTCGCTCACCGGAGCTGCCGCTGCCCGACGCCGAGCGTACGGCGATGGTCGCGGTGCAGATCGTGGCCGCCCTGATGGGCCCGATCGTGGCCGCCGAGGGCGACGAGCGCGCGGCCCTGATCGCCGAGCTCAAGCGGGCCCTGGTCGGCTACCTCGAGTCGGCGGAGCGGTAGGAGGCCTGGTCGAAGTCGGCGTATGCGCCCTCGCGACCGAGATCCTGCACCCACAGCCCCACGAAGGCGCCGGTGAACCCCCAGGCGGCGGGCTCGCCGTCGATGACTCGGGCCGCATACTCGTCGGACAGGGTTGTGGCGTCGAGGATCGGGCCGGTTGCCTGCCATGGGGCGCCGGGCAGGGCGTACGCGAACGTCAGGGCCGGGCCCTCGAGGTGCAGGCGCAGGTGCACCGGGCCGGGCGCGGGGATCGGGGCCCGCACGCCGGGCACGATCGTCACGTTGCCGCTGTCGCAGGCGAGCAGGTCGAGCACCGGGGTGCCGTCGTCGTCGGCCGTGACGTGCAGGTAATACCAGTTGCGGGAGTTGTAGTAGGCGGTGATCCCGGCCAGCTGGCGATAGTTGCGCGGCTCGAACTGCATGGTCGCCTCGAACGCGCAGTCGGTGGCGACCACCCGCCGGGCGACCAGGCTCGGCTTGTGCCGGCCCATCGGCGAGAAGCCGCCGTATATGCGCAGATGCGACGGGCGCTCGGTCAGCGTCACCCAGTCGGGCGTGGCCGGGCGGCGCAGCGTCGACCAGTTGACGCCCAGCGTGGGGTCGTCGAAGGGGTCGTCCTCGTGCTGCTCCGACGACACCGGCCGGGTCTCGGGCACCTCGACCCCGCGCGGCGCGGGCACCGACGTGGCCGGCACCTGGTCGGCGATGCATGGCCAGCCGTCGGCGGTCCAGGTCACCTCCTGGATGGCCGATTCGCGGCCGAGCACGCACCGGCCGAGCGGCGAATACGGCCGGGCGACCAGATGCGCCAGATACCACTGGCCGTCGGGGGTGTCGACGAGGCTGCCGTGCCCGGCCTTCTGCAGCTCGAGCGACGGGTCGCCGGCCGAGCTGAGCATCGGGCCGGACGGGTCGGCCAGATAGGGCCCGAGCAGGTGGCTCGAGCGCGCGACCGTGACCTGATGCGCCCAGCTCGTGCCGCCCTCGGCGGTGACCAGGTAATACCAGCCGTCCTTGCGATAGAGGTTGGGCGCCTCGGTCACGGCGGCCGACGTGCCGGTGAAGATCAGGTGTTCGGGGCCGACGAGCCTGCGGGCCGCCCGGTCGTACTGCTGGATCGAGATGCCCGCGAAGCGGTTCCGGCCGGGCCGCCAGTCGGCCACCATCGACAGCATCCACGTCGTGCCGTCGTCGTCGTGGAACAGCGACGCGTCGAAGCCGCGGCCGTGCAGCACCACCGGGTCGGACCACGGCCCGGTCGGCGTGGGCCCGGTGACCAGGTAGTTCTGCGGGTCCCAATAGCCGCCCGCAAACGTCGCCACGTCGGAGTAGAGCAGGTGGAACTCGCCGTGCGCGTACGAGAGGTTGGGTGCCCACACGCCGTTCGAGTCGCCGGTGCCGGTCAGGTCGAGCAGCCGCTTCTCGTTGAGCGCGCCCCCGAGCGGCGTCCAGTCGACCAGGTTGGCCGAGTGATGCACCCGTACGCCCGGGAACCACTCGAACGTCGAGGTGGCGATGTAGTAGTCGGTGCCCACGCGCAGGATCGACGGGTCGGGGTGGAATCCCGGCAGCACCGGGTTGCTGATCTGGCGCAGCGCCGTCCTGGCGATGGTCATGAATGGTCCCCTCGACGCTGGGCCGCAACTTCCGGACTCTATCGCAAGTTCCGGCCGTACGGGGTGGCGCCGCGATGCCACCCTGTAGAGATGGATCACGATGCAGTCGCCGCCTGGCGGGCCGCGGGCGCCCGGCTGATCCCGGTCACCGCGGGCGTGCTGCACTCGATGGCCGACACCGGCGAGAAGCGTCTCATGCCGAAGGCCGCACCCCGGTAATCCTGAAGTCGGCCGCCGATCGTCCGATCTTTCCTCCCGATGAAGACGGGAGGTCAGGTGGAGACTGCGGCCCGCCTGTTGTGGCGTGACACCACCCTTCGCGTTCTCACGGGCATCACCCTGCTCGGTTGTGCGCTCTTCTTCCTGCTCGACGGCGATCCCGTACGCCAGGTGCAGGCGTACTGGGCGTTCCAGGTCCCGCTGGACGCCGCGCTCGCGCTCGGTTCCTGGCGCCTGCGCGCGATCGCGCCCGAGCGGTTCCGGCGGTTCTGGTCGATGCTGACGTTCGCCGGCCTTTGCTTCACCGTCGGCGACACGACCCAGACGATCCTCAGCCTGCTCGCGCCGGGCATTCCGTCGATGAACGGCGGGCTGGTGCAGACGGCGTTCTTCGCGGTCGGCATGAGCAGCAACGTCATCGCCTGTTTGATCTTCCCGCAGGGCCTGACAACGCGGCGTGAGAAGTCGATCTTCTGGCTCGACGCGACCACCGTCATCGTCGGCGGCGGCGTCACCGCGTGGTGTTTCGCGGTCAACCCGCTCGGCAGCGCCCACACCGACGGCGTGACGGCCGGCCTGACCGCGGCGCTCGTCGTCGTCGCCGCGTTCGCGGCCACCAAGGTCGCCCTCATCAAGGTGCCGCCGATGGCCCGGATCGCCGCCTGGCCGATGGTGGCCGCCGCCGGCATCCAGGGCATCACCACGTTCCTGCCCGGCGACTTCCAAGAGACCGGCCACCCGTACGTCTTCACGATCCGGCTCGCCCCGTCGCTGCTCATCGCGGCCGGGCCGTGGATCCAGGCGATCGTGGTGCGCAGCGGTCGGACGGCCGGCGCCGTCAAGCGCCGTCCCTACAGCCTGCTCCCGTACGGGATGATCGGGCTGACGTTCGTGATCTTCTTCGCGATGCTGCCCGATCACGCCTCGTCCCAGCTCTGGGGCGCGGCCATCGGTGTCGTCGTGACCAGCTGCCTGGTCGCCGGGCGCCAGCTCGTCGCGTTCCACGACAACATGCAGCTGATCGACCGCCTCGACGTGGCGCTCGACGAGGTGCGCGGGCACGAGGCGCAACTGCGCGCACAAGCGTCCACCGACGGGCTGACCGGCCTGGCCAACCGCACCCGCTTCTCGGCCCTGCTGGCCGACGGCCTGGCCGACCCGGACGGCGTGGCCGTGCTGCTGATCGACCTGGACGACTTCAAGACGGTCAACGACACCCTCGGGCACGCCGCGGGCGACGCGCTGCTGGTGAGCGTTTCCGCGCGGTTGCGCGAAGCCGTGCGTACGGACGACGTGGTCGCGCGGCTCGGCGGCGACGAGTTCGCCATCCTGCTGCTCGGGGCCGACGCCGCCGCGGCGGGCCGGGTCGCCGACGACATCCAGCGCCGGCTCTCCGAGCCCATGGACGTCGGCCAGCACGTGCTGGTCACCCGGGCCAGCGTCGGCGTGGCCCGCCCGCGACCCGGCGACGACCCGTCAGTGCTGCTCAGCAACGCCGACATCGCCATGTACGAGGCGAAGCGGCGCGGCAAGAGCATGTGGGTCGAATACACCGACGCGATGGGCGCGCGGATCAGCGCCGAGGCGTTGCTCAGCCGCGAGATGGCCCAGGCCGTCGAGCGGGGCGAGTTCACGTTGCTCTACCAGCCGATCGTGCGCCTCGGCGACGGCGCGCTGACCGGTGTCGAATCGCTCATCCGGTGGAACCATCCGACCCGCGGGCTGATCGCGCCGAGCGAGTTCATCCCGGTCGCCGAGCGTACGGGCCAGATCGTCGCCATCGGCCGCTGGGCGCTGCGCGAGGCCTGCCGCCAGGCCGCGGAGTGGCGGCGGGCCCACCCGGCCGCGCAGCACCTGGTCGTCGGGGTGAACGTGGCCGGCCGCCAGCTGCGCGAACCGGGCTTCGTCGACGAGGTCGACGCCGTGCTGGCCGAGACCGGCCTGCCCGCGTCCTGCCTGAACATCGAGGTCACCGAGACGGCCGTGTTCGACGACGAGGAGTCGACCGAGGTGCTGTTCGACCTGCGCGGCCACGGCGTGCGCCTGTCGCTGGACGACTTCGGCACCGCCGCGTCGTCGCTCGGCCTGCTGCTGACCACCCCGGTCACCTCGCTCAAGCTCGACCGCTCGTTCGTCGAGTCGATCACGACCGTCGGGCGGCAGGCCGCGGTGGCCAACGCGGTCAGCCAGATGGCCGCCTCGCTCGAGCTGGCGTCGGTGGCCGAGGGCATCGAGACCGTCGAGCAGCGGGCCCTGCTGGAGGATCTGGGCTACCACTTCGGCCAGGGCTACCTGTTCGCCCGCCCGTTGCCCCCGGCCGAGATCGGCTCGGCCTGGCTGAGCGGCCGGGTGGACAACTCGGTGGCCGGTTAGCCCAGCGGCTGCTTGACTGCGAGGCATGATCGGCGTCGAGCGACTTCGTCAAGGCTTGATGGACCTGTGGGGGCTGCCGGAACCCGTCGTCGAGCGGCACGACGGCGGGATGAATTCCAGCACGTGGTTCGTCACCGATCGGGGCGAGCGCTGGGTGGCGAAAGCGGTCGATCCGGCCGCGCGCCGATCCTTCACGTCCGGCCTCGCGGTCGCGGCCGCGCTCCAGCACGCCGGGGTTCCGGCCGGCGCGCCGATGGCGACCCGCCAGGGAGAACGCGTCGTCGACGTCGACGGAACACCCCTGGCCCTGCTGACCTGGGTTCCCGGCGAGGAGCTGACGAGCACCGACCCCGGCGACCAGCGGCTGATCGGCGCAGTTCTCGCGCGGGTGCACCGGGCGCTGGCCGGCGTGGCGGTTCCCGATGCGGAGCGGTTCCACTGGGTCGACCCGCAAAGCGAACACCTCGACGTACGGCCGTGGGTGCGTCCCGCCGTGGCGCGAGCTGTGGCGGCGTACGACGAGCTCGACCCGCAGACACTGTCGTGGGGGCTGCTGCACACCGATCCCGCCTTCGACGCGTTCCGGATGGACCGGGCGCGGGGAGTCTGCGGCATGATCGACTGGAGCACCGCCATGATCGGGCCGCTCTTGTACGACGTGGCGTCGGCCGTGATGTACGCCGGTGGCCTCGACCGCAGTGGCGCCCTGGTCGAGGCCTATCTGGACGAGGGCGTCATGCCGAGGGCCGAGGCTGAGCGGGCGCTGGGGGTGATGCTCCGCTTCCGATGGGCGGTGCAGGCCGACTACTTCGCGCGCCGCATCGTCACCAACGACCTGACTGGCGTCGCCAGTGCGGCGGAGAACGAGAAAGGCCTGGCCGACGCCTTCGCCTGGCTGTGATCGGTGGGGTGGGGTTTTGGTGGGGTCGGCCTGGCGGGGCTGGGTTTTGGCGGGGCCGGGCCTGGTGTCTTCGGCTTGGCGTGGCCGGGCTGTGGTGGGTCAGCTGCGCAGCAGGGTGGCGGCGATGGCGCGGCCGTGGTCGGTCCAGGGCGCCGGGCGCATGGTGGCCGGGTCGAGGCGGATGTTGACGCGGCGGCCCTCGGCGTGGACCGTCGCGCCGTCGGGGGAGGTGACCTGGAAGGCGTAGTCGGCGCTGGTCGTGCCCATGCGGTCGAGCCAGAAGCGGACCTCGACCGCGCCGGTGCCGCGGACCGGGTGGTGGAACGTGATCTGGTATTCGCGGACGACGTTGAACGCGTCGGGCGTGGTGGGGCGCCCGCCCGAGAACGAGACTCCGCGCTCGGTCCACCAAGTGACGATGGCCCGCTCGACGAGCACGGCGTAACGCGAGTTGTGCAGGATGCCCATGGCGTCCAGATCGTCGAAGTGCACAGGCTGGGGGACTGCGGCGCCCTGGCTGTGGACGGCGGTGGTGGTCATGTCAGCTCCGGAAGGGTCGTCGGGTCGGTGACTACGGCGCGCAGCCGGTCGTGCAAGGCTCGGCGGGCATGCCGGAAGGTGGCCTCGGCCCCCAGGACGGGCGCCTGCATCACGGCGCACACCCCCAGAGACTCGACCTCGTACGCGAGATCGCCCGGATCGGTGCCCTCGCGCACCTCGCCCGTGGCCACGGCGTCGGTCGCCAGGCTGGTCAGGAATTCCATCCACTCCCGGAGTTCGGCGGCCAGCCGGTCGTGCACCGCCCCGGGGCGGGCGTTGAACTCGAAATGCGCGTTGGCGAAGAAGCAGCGGCCGGGCAGGATCTCGGCCTGATAGAAGCCGAGCCGGCGATCGTGCAGCGCCCACAGCCGGCGTACGCCGCGCGGCTCGCGCAGGGCGGGCCGGATCACCTGGTCGGTCCACTGGGCGCGGGCGTGCTCGATCACGGCGAGCTGCAGGGCCTCCTTGGACCGCCAGTGCGCGAACAGGCCCGACTTGCTCACGCCGAGCGAATCGGCGACCTGGCTGAGCGAGAGCCCGTCGAGCCCGGCCGTGGTGGCCAGCTGCAGGGCCCGGTCGAGCACGGCGACGCGCGTCCGCTCACCCCGGATCAGCCTGCCGTCCTGAGTCATGCCCCGACCCTACAAAACGACCGACCGTTCGTAAATATAGTTCTCGTGTTGACTGGACCACGTGGATCCGCACCGTGTCACCGCCATCGCCCATACGCATCACCCGATCGCCGCCCCGGTCGCCGGCGTCAACGTGAACAAGCTCCTGCGCCGGGCGGGCCGCGGACCGGCCGCGCGCATCCTCGACCTGGGCTGCGGGCAGGCCGCGTGGGCGATGCAGGCTCTCGCGCACTGCCCCGACGGTCACGCCGATGCGGTCGACACCAACCCGTACGCGCTGGAACGCGCCGAGGCGGCCGCGACCATGCGCGAGCTGGCCGACCGCCTGACGCTGCACGAACGCGACGCCCGCACGTACGTTCCCGACGGCGACTACGACCTGGTGCTCTGCGTCGGGTCCACCCCCGTGTTCGGCGGCTTCGCGCAGACGCTCGACTTGGCCGGCCGCCACGCGAACGCGCACGGCATCCTGATCGTCGGCGAGCGGTTCTGGGACGCCCCGCCGGCCGCCGACGCCCTGACCGCGCTCGACGTCAAGCCAACCGACCTCACCGACCTGGCCGGCCTGCTCGACACGGCGGCCGACGCGGGCTGGCACCCGATCTACGCCCACGTGAGCGACCCCGCCGAGTGGGACGACTACGAGTGGTCGAGGACCGGCTCGCTGCTCGAGTGGGCCCTCGACAACCCGGGCCACCCGGACGCCGCCGACCTGATGCACACGGCCCGAACCCGTCGCAGCAACTGGTTGCGCGGCTACCGGGGCATCCTCGGCTTCGCCACCCTGGTCCTCCGCCGTGAGCCGCGCTGATCTTTTGCGGGGCTTGACCACCCGCCACGGCCGGATGCTCGCGCTACGGCCTGGCCGGCCGCTGTGGTCGCGAGGAGCGGCGGGTTCGGGCTTGGTGCGGTTGTGGACGGCCACACCGCGTACGTTTGCTGTGAGGTTTTGATCTTCAGCGGGTCAGTCGAGGGCGGGCACGGTGGCCCTGCCCTTGTCGGCCAGCACGAACGGGGTGTCGATGTCCGGGGTGCCCTCGCCGATCTGGACGGCGGCCACGCCGGTGCCCGTGTGCGCGATCTCGCCGGTCTCGTCGCGGATGATGAACGTGTCCGCGCCGGTGTAGATGGTGTACGTGGGCTTGCCGTTGGACTCGCCGACCTTGCGGAAGCGGAACTTCTGGTCGGACTTGGCGGCGTCGCAGTCCGTGGTCGTCACGGCGGCGGGCTTGCCACCGGGGCCGAGCTTGGCCGAGAGGCAGTAGGGCGCGGGGCCGCTGCGGAGCTTGGCGGTCTGGATCCAGTACTGGTCGCCGCCGGGGGTCAGCGGCTTGATGACGAACAGCTCGTTGTCGCCGAACTTCTCGGAGAGCCCGATCTTGCCCTTCTGCACCACGCCCAGGGTCGACTCGCTGTTCTTGGGGAGCAGCAGGACCTGGCGGGTGCCGCTGAAGACGCCGCCGTCGCCGCCGCCACTGCCCTTCGACGGGGGCTTGGTCGCGCTCTTGGTCGCCTCGGTGGTGGGCGAGGAGGACGGGGAGGGCGAGGAGCCGTCGGCCGATGCGCTGGGCGAGGCGGCGGCGGGGGAGGAGGCGCCGGGCGCGGCCGCGTTCGTGTCGTCGCCGCCGGCGCAGGCCGAGGTCAGCAGCAGCCCGGACAGGACGGCGGCGGTGGGCACGAGCCGGGAAACGTTACGCACGAGAATCTCCTCAAGGTGGGGGTTGCCTTGCTGAGGAGAAGCTTCGCGGACCCGGCGGCGCTCGGGGCGGCGCCGGCGGGTCTGTGGCATCAACGGGGGAGAAGGCGATCATGGGTGGGGCGCGGCCCCACCCATGACGCTCAGGGCTTGCGGCCGACCGCGCCGTAGGCCTCGATGGGCTCGATGCCGTCGCCGTCGGGGCGCCACTCGCTGATCTGGGTGAGGCCGGGCTCGACCAGCTCGAGGCCCTCGAAGACGGTGGCCAGCTCCTCGGGGCTGCGCAGGATGTAGGGCACGCCGCCGGCCTGGGCCAGCCGCTCCGCACCCTCGACGACCGCCTGCGAGGTGTCGGTGCCGTCCCAGAAGACCAGATAGCTGCCCGAGGGGACGCGGGCCATGACCGTGTCGACGATGCGGCGGATCTCGGCGAGGTCGGGCTCGTAACCCATCACGCCCATGAACATGACGGCCACCGGCTGGGTGAAGTCGAGCGCCTCCTCCGCCCCGACCAGGATCTTGTCGGGGTCGTGATAGTCGGCGTGGACATAGGTCGTCGTGCCGTCGGCCGTCGTGCCGACCAGCAGGGCCCGAGCGTAGGCCAGCACCATCGGGTCGTTGTCGACGTAGACGATCTTGGACTCGGGGGCGATGCCCTGGGCCACCTCGTGCGTGTTCTGCATCGTGGGCAGGCCGGTGCCGATGTCGAGGAACTGGCGCACGCCCAGCTCGGCGGTCAGCGCGCGGACGACCCGGATCAGGAACTTGCGCGACTGCCGCGCCATCACCACGATCTCGGGATAGACCTGGGCCACGGCGTCGCCGGCGGCACGGTCGGCGGCGAAGTTGTCCTTGCCGCCCATCCAGTAGTTCCACATGCGCGCCGCGTGGGGCACGTCGGGCTGCAGCTCGGCGGGGGCCTCTTGGTCCGTCATGGGGAAGTTTCTATCGGCCCGGCATGCGTTGCGCAAGCGCCCATTGTGGATCTTCAGGAAGCGTCCAGATTGGCGATGACGGCCTTCAATATGTCGGGGGTGCGCGCCGGGGGCGCGGCCTCGATGATGAGCCGCCCGAAGGCCGCCGCGTAGTCGTCCACGTCCTCGCGTTTGTCCAGATAGAGGGCGCTGGTCAGGTGCTCGATGTAGACGACGTCGTCGAGCTCGGAGTGCGGGAAGCGCAGGATGCTGAACGCGCCGCCGGCCGCAGCGTGCCCGCCCGAGTCGAACGGGATCACCTGGAGCCGGATGTTCGGGTTGTCGCAGGCCTCGAGGAGCGCGACGATCTGCTCGCGCAGCACCTCCTTGCCGCCGATCAGCCGCCGCAGCACGGCCTCGTCGAGCACCGCCCAGAACGTCGGCGCGTCGGGCCGCTCGAGGGTCTCCTTACGGGTCATGCGGAGCTTGGCCCGCCGCTCGACCTCGGCCTTGCTCGGGTTCGTGTGGGCCAGGCGGATGACCGCGCTCGCATACCCCTCGGTCTGCAGCAGGCCCGGCACGAACTGGATCTCGTACGTGCGGATCAGCTCGGCCGCCTGCTCGAGGTCGAGATAGCTGTGGAACCAGTTCTCCAGCACATCGCCGTACGTGTGCCACCAGCTGGGCGAGTTCGCCGCCTTGGTCAGCTCGAGCAGGCGGTCGTGCTCCTCGGGGCTCTCGACGCCGTAGAGCAGGAGCAGGTCGGTCACGTCGCGTGCCTTGAAGCCGACGCGGCCCAGCTCCATCCGGCTGATCTTGGATTCGGACGCGCGGATGCGATAACCGGCGGCCTCGCGGCTCACCCCGGCGGCGAGGCGCAACTCGCGCAGGCGGGCACCCAGCTGGAGCCGACGCACGGTCGACCCACCGATGTCCCCACGCCCGGTCAAGCGAACATCCTCACCTCGGTGGACCCCAGCGTCCAGTGTGGATCCGCTACGAACGGCGATCGCGATCATAACGTCGCCGGGGTGGGACAGTACCGCACCCCGCGTCGCTCCGCGCCTACTCTCCGGTTGTTTCTTCCGGCTCAACGGCCGCTGGTAAGCTGCGACTATCCGTGTGGGAGCAGGTGGCGCCGGGCCACGGCCGCATGATGCATCGGCGGTTCCCGCCCCGATCGGACAAAACGCCTAGCGTGGCCTTCTGCCCGAACTTCCTCCGGGTGATGCAGCAGAATGGCTCCCGTGCGAGAAGTAGTGGACGGCGTCTTCGAGTTGAGCCTGGGCTTTGTCAACATGCACCTGGTGGTGACCGACGACGGGGTCGTGCTGGTCGACACCGGGCTGCCGCGCAACGCCAAGCGGATCGACCGCGCGCTGGCCGGGCTGCGCAAGCAGATCGGCGACGTGACCGCGGTGCTGCTCACCCACCACCACTTCGACCACGTCGGCAACGTCGCGGACGTCCGCCGCCGCTCGGGTGCGCGCGTCTTCGCCCACGCGGCCGATGCGGCGATCATCACCGGGGGCATCACCGGGCCCGAGCCCAAGGGGCTGGCCAAGCTGGCGACCCGGCTGATCGGCCGGGCCGAGCCGACCAAGCTCGACCAGCTGATCACGGGGGAGCAGTCGGAGCCGCTGGCCGGCTTCACGGCGCTGCACACGCCCGGGCACACCCGCGGCCACGTGTCGTTCCTGCTCGACCGGGCCGGCGGCATCCTGTTCGCGGGCGACACGGCCTCGGGGACGAAGGACGGCAAGGTCACGCTCGGGCCGACCCAGGTCTCCGCCGACCCGGCCGAGCAGGGGCGCAGCCTGGCCAAGCTGGCGACCTTCGACTTCGACCACGCCGTCTTCGGGCACGGCAAGGCCGTCTCGGGGCACGCGGTGGAGCGCTTCCGGGAATACGCCGCCGACCACGGCTAGACCAGCTGGTGGATGCCCAGTGTGAACGCCGGGCGGCGGCCGTCGCGCAGGGTCAGCAGCTCGCGGATCTCGGGCAGGGGCATCTCGGCGGCGCCGCCCCCGGAGATCGGGCGGGTGGTGCGCGGCTCGGTGCGGCCGCCGCTGCCGCCGCGACCGGGATAGACGTAGAGCCCGTGGGCCGCGTCGGGCACCGCGTCGAGCGCGGCCGAGACGACGGGAAGCGCACGATAGGCCGACCAGGCCTCGTCGGTGTGGAAGGCGATCTCGAACAGCACGCCCCACTGATGGACGGTCCACTCCCAGCGATACGCACCGTTGGTCACGGCCGCCTCGACCAGGTTGTTGCCGAGCGACTCGCGCCAAGCGCGCGCAGTGCCCCGGGGCCCGTCCAGGACCTCGATCGACCACCACCGCAACTCCATGAGTCGACTGTAGAACCGCGGGTGGGGGCGGACGAGCAGATGCTGAAATCTGGCACATTCGACCGGAAGTGATCAGCAATAAAGTCAGATTAACAGACCCCCGAATCGGTGAACCCTTTTTCTGCCGGGCTCGGCCGAACGGATGGTTGCCGGGCGCCATTGACGTTCCTAGGTTGAGTTTGCTGATTCCGTTTGGGAATTAACGATCTAGCGCATCTGTCGAGGGGGACAGGATGAAATTCACGCATGCGCTGAAAGTGGTCGCGGCCGTGGGGACGGGCGCGTTCACGGTGGTCGCGAGCGCTCCGGCCCACGCCGGCGGCGGCCACTCCAGCCCGGCGCCGATCAGGACGATCACTACGAGGCTCGACGGGCCGTTCGGTCTCGACGTGCTCTCGCCGCACGCCGCGCTGGTCGCGGAGTCGGAGAGCGGCGAAGTCACGGCGGTCAATCTCAGAACCGGAGCCCGCACCACATTGATCTCGAAATTGCCGGGCGTGGCGGGGGTCGCCGCGGACCGGGGAAAGATCTTTGCCGTGCTCGGCGGGCCCAACCCGGAAGGCCCCCCGCCGCCACCTTCGAAATATCCGCCGGCCTCGGTGCTGGTGGCCGACCGGAATGGTAAGCACGTTCGCGTTCTGGCCGATCTTCTGAAATACGAGTTGAAGCACAATCCGGATGGCCAGAAGCAGTTCGACAAGGCCGGAAAGCCGTACGACGCGCTGTCCAACCCGTTCAGCCTGACCGCCACCCGGTGGGGCCTGCTGGTCGCGGACGGCGGGGCCAACGACGTGCTGCGGGTCGACCCGCGCACCGGCAAGGTGTCCACGTTCTTCGTGCCGCCGAACCCGCGGACCAAGGAGTGCCTGGCCAAGGGGGCGCAGGCCAACCCGGGCACGAAGGGGTGCGACTCGGTGCCGACCGGGATCGCGGTGCAGGGGCGGCACGTCTACGTGTCGACGCTCGGCGCCGAGCAGCCGGGCGCGGCGGCGATCTACAAGCTCGACGGCCGTACGGGCAGGGTGCTCAAGAAGTACGGCGGGTTCACGTCGCTCACCGGCGTCGCGGTCAGCCCGTGGGGCACGCTGTTCGCCTCCGAGGTGCTCTTCGGCGCGCCCGCCGGCCCTCCTCAGGCCAGCGACCCGTCGAAGGTGGGCCGCCTGACCCGGATCGACGGGCGCCGGGTCACGCACGCCGCGGTCCCGACCCCGACCGGCATCGAGTTCGCCGGCGGCAAGCTCTACTCCACGTCGGGCAGTATCGCCGGGAACTTCGGCGTCAAGCACGCCGGGCGCCTGGTCCAGGTGAATCCGTCGGCATTCCGCTAGCGGTTCCCAGCGGTCGCCGGGGTGAGCTGCTTCTCATCCCGGCGATCGCGCCTGTCCGGGCAGTTCAGGCCTTTTGTACGATCGGACGCCTCGTCTGATAAGGATCACCAGGGGGCGTCGACATCGTGCAGCCGTATCGCATCTTCCGCATCACGGCCGTGGCCGAGGCGTTCTCGTGGGCGGGCCTGCTCGTCGGCATGTATCTGAAGCGGGTCGCCGAGGTCACCGATATGGGCGTGTGGCTGTTCGGGCGGCTGCACGGGGCGCTCTTCGTGGCCTACGTCGTGGCCGCCATCTGGGTGGCGCGGGCCGAGCGGTGGTCGTTGCTGCGCACGCTGGTCGGGCTGGCAGCGTCGATTCCGCCGTTCACGTCGCTGATCTTCGAGCGGTGGGTGGCGCGGCGGCGGCCGGCTGAGGCGGTTGCGGAGCCTACGACCGCTAGCTGAGGTCTTGCGGAGCCGTCGGTCGCGTCGACGGCGAGCTCGGTGGTCAGTTGCGAGCACGTACGGGCCGAGGTCGCATTTCGGCGCTTCTTGGACGTCAGTTGCGGGGGCCCCTCGGGAATTTGCTCAGCCCCGTGGCGTCGTACATTCCGGGAATTTGCATTTTTGTCCTTATCGGGCTGATCGGCGATCCGCGCCTCCGCCGTTCGGGTGAACCCGGGGACATCATTTCAGGGACAGATTAAACGTCTTGTCGGTGCCCCCGCCCGGCAGGGATTGTCTTCGGGCCGGGTCGGCCACGAGCCGGGTCGACGTGAGTCAGTCCTTGTCGGATATGCCGTTATCGGGGGTGCATATCCTTCGCTGCTCGAATCGTGGACGCTGCTCGTGGCGACGCCCGCCCATCCGTACGGCAAATGTGGCCGTACGGACCTTTGTCGTGATCTGATTTCCCGGTGTCGCGCCCGCCGGATAGACTCCCCGCCGTGAATGCTTGCTAGATGGCAACCAGGGGGCCGACGTGTTGCGCATCCACTTCACGCCGGAGGACATCGGCCGCGTGCGGATCGCGGGTGAACCCGACCCGATGTGGGAGACCATCTTCAGCGTGTGGCGCCTGCGCCGCCCCGGGCCCGAGCTGATCTACGGGCGCTGGCGCGAGCACGCGATCAAGGCGAGCCGCCGCGACGACCTCGAGCTGCTGCTGCCGCTGGTCCGCGGTGCCTATTACCCCGACTTCCTGACGCCGGCCGAGGGCTCGTCGGGGCTGCAGGCCGCGATCGAGGCGATCAAGTCGACGCCGGCCACCCGGCTCCGCGAGGAGCTGGAGGAGCTGGTCCGCTACGCCGGGCCCAAGCCGTCGTGGATGAGCCTGCTCGCCGCGGGCGACACCGAGATCCTGGAGCGGCTGGCCGGGGCGCTGCAGTCGCAGTACGAGAGCGCGATCTCGCCGTTCTGGGGTGAGGCGCGGGCACACATCGAGGCCGAGCGGTCGCGGCGGGCGCGGGTGCTGCTCGACCAGGGCGCCGAGGGCCTGCTCGACAGCTTCCGGCCGATGATGCGCTGGGAGCGCCCGGTGCTCGAGGTGGACACGCCGTTCGAGCAGACGCTGCAGCTCGACGGCCGGGGCCTGCTGCTGGTGCCGTCCTACCTGTCGTGGGGCACGCCTGACACGCTGCGCGACACGACCCTGCCGCCGGTGCTGGTCTATCCGATCGAGCACGACCTGACGCTGCGGCCCGGCGTGCGCCCGGCCGACGGCGCCTCGCTGGCCGCGCTGATCGGCCGCACGCGCACGTCACTGCTCGAGTCGCTGGGCGACGGGCGCACCACCTCCGAGCTCGCCCGCCGGGTCGGGGTCAGCGCGGCGTCGGTCAGCCAGCACACCGCGGTGCTGCGGGAGGCCCAGCTCATCCAGACGAGCCGGGCCGGCAAGGCCGTCGTGCACACGCTGACCCCGCTCGGCAAGGCCCTTCTGGGTGATTCGCCCTGACGACCCTTACCATCGAGTGATGTAGATCACTCGATCGAGGGGGCAAGATCGTCATGACCGATGCACCCGCCAAGACCGATGTCGAGAATCGCCTGCTCGGTGGCGCTACCTATCGCAGCCTGGGCGAGCAGCAACTCTCCCCGGCCGAGGAGCGCTTCGAGCGGGGCCGCCGCACGGCCGGCCTGTTCCTGGCCCCGGCCGTCGTGCTCGTCTTCCTCGCCCTGCCGCTCAGCATCCCGCCCAGCCAGCAGGTGCTCGGCGGCCTGCTGCTCGGGGTGATCGTCCTGTGGGTCACCGAGGCGGTGCCCATCCCCGTCGGCGGGCTGATCGGCGTGGCCCTGATCGTCGTGTTCGGGGTGGCCGAGGCGAGCGACGTGCTCGCGCCGTTCGGCTCGTCCACGGTGTTCACCTTCATCGGCGCCTTCATCCTCGCGCAGGCCATGCTCAAGCACGGGCTCGCGCGCCGGTTCGCGTTCCGCATCCTGTCGCTGCCCGGCGTCGGCCGGTCCACCGCGCGGGTCATCATCGCGTTCGGCGTCGTGACGTGCGCGCTGTCGGCATTCGTGTCGAACACCGCCACGGTCGCGATGCTGCTGCCCACGGCGCTGGGCATCCTGTCCGTCATCGCCAAGCTGCTGCAGGACCGGGGCCTGGTCGAGCCCGGCTTCGACCCGACCCGGCTGCGGGTGGGGGCGGCGCTGATGCTGATGCTGGCCTACGGCGCGTCGGTCGGCGGGCTGCTCACCCCGGTCGGCACCCCGCCCAACCTGATCGGCCGCGGGCTGATCGAGGAGGCCACCGGCGAGCGCATCTCGTTCGCGCAATGGATGGGCATCGCCGCGCCGATCTGCCTGCTCATGTTCGTCGTCCTGGCGGTCGTCCTGCTGCTGTTGAACAAGCCGGAGATCCGCCGCATCGAGGGCGTCGAGGAGTACGTGGCGGCCGAGCGGGGGCGCCTGGGCAAGTTCTCGGCCGCCGAGCGCAACACGCTGATCGCCTTCGTCGTCACGGTCAGCCTGTGGATCTTCCCGGGCATCGTGGCCGTGGTGGCCGGCACGGAGTCGGCGGTCTACGACACGGTCAGCGCGCGGCTGAACGAGGGCGTCGTGGCCGTGCTGGGCGCGTCGCTGCTGTTCCTGCTGCCGACGTCGTGGCGGGCGCGCGAGTTCACACTCAACTGGAGCGACGCCGCCCGCATCGACTGGGGCACGATCGTGCTGTTCGGCACGGGCATCATCTTCGGCTCGCTGCTGGCCGACACCGGGCTGGCCGAGACGATCGGCACGTCCAGCGCGGACGCCCTCGGCCTGGGCGGGACGTTCGCCATCACCGCGTTCGCCGTGGTGCTGGCGATCGTGGTCTCCGAGACGACCAGCAACACGGCGTCGGCGGCCGTCGTCGTGCCCATCATCATCCCGATCGCGGTCGCGGCCGGGATCAACCCGCTGGTGCCGGCCCTGGCCGCCACGTTCGCGGCGTCGTTCGGCTTCATGCTGCCGGTCTCCACGCCGCAGAACGCGGTGGTCTACGGCTCGGGCGTCGTGCCGATCACCACGATGATCCGCTCGGGCATCTCGTTCGACGTACTCGGGGCCATCATCATCCTGCTGCTCCTGCCCCTGATGGTCGCGGCGGTGGGCCTGGGCTGACGTTCCTGGTGAGCGGTGTCACGACCGGATCGGCGCCGCGGTAGCTAACGTTGGGCGGGAGCCGCCGGTCAGGGCCGACAGCGGTGACGGTCGTTACAGCGGGTGGAGCCTGAGCCTCGGACGCGCTAGCGTGTCGATGTCTTAAACCTATAGGACTTATGGGTTTTAAGGGATCGGGAGCGGTGTGATCGAGATCAAGGGCCTCCGCAAGACGTACGGGGCCAAGGGGCGGCGCGACCCGCAGGTCGTGGCGGTCGACGGCGTCGACCTGAGCGTCGGCGAGGGCGACGTGTTCGGCGTGCTCGGGCGCAGCGGCGCGGGCAAGAGCACCCTGCTGCGCTGCGTCAACATGCTCGAGCGGCCCGACGCCGGCACGGTCTCGGTCGGCGGGGTCGAGCTCACCACGCTCAACGGGCGGCGGCTGCGCGCGGCCCGCCACGGGATTGGGATGATCCACCAGCATTTCGCGCTGCTCTCCTCCCGTACGGTGGCTGGGAATGTCGCCTTTGCCCTGGAAGTCACGGGCGTGCCCCGGGCCGAGCGCCGCACCCGGGTCGCCGAGCTGCTCGACCTCGTCGGGCTGAGCGAGCGCGCCGGGGCCTATCCGGGCCAGCTCTCCGGCGGTCAGAAGCAGCGCGTCGGCATCGCCCGTGCGCTCGCCGCCCGGCCCAAGGTGCTGCTCTCCGACGAGGCCACCTCGGCGCTCGACCCCGAGACGACCGACTCGATCCTGCGGCTGCTGCTCGACCTCAACCGTCGGCTCGGCCTCACCATCCTGCTCATCACCCACGAGATGACCGTCGTCAAGCGGATCTGCCGGTCCGCCGCCGTGATGCGCGACGGGCGGTTCGTCGAGTCGGGCGCGGTCACCGACCTGCTGCACCGGCCCGAGTCCGAGCTCGCCCGCGACCTGTTCCCGCTCGACCCCTTCGCCGAGCTCCCCGGCCAGACCGTGGTCGACGTGTCGGTCAGCGGCGAGGACGCGGACATTCCGCTGCTGACCGAGGTCGCCCGCACCCTCGACGTGGACGTGCGCGTGCTCAGCGGCTCGGTCGAGACCCTGGCCGCGGGCCGCGCCGGTCGCTGGCGGCTCGCGGTGCCCGGCGACGGCGCGGCGGTCATCCATCACCTGCGCTCGCGGGGCGCGGTCGTCGCAGTCGCGGAGGCGTCGTCGTGACCTGGTCCGAACTGTCCGATCTGCTGCTCGTGGGGCTGCAGGAGACGGCCTGGATGGTCGGCGTCTCCACCGTGCTCACCGCGATCGGCGGGCTGCTGCTGGGCGTCCTGCTCGTGCTGACCGCGCCCGGCGGCCTGCTCGCCGCCCCGGTCGTCTCGTCGGTGCTCGGCTTCGTCGTCAACGTGGCCCGCTCGCTGCCGTTCATCATCCTGCTGGTCGCGGTCATCCCGTTCACCCGGGCCGTGGTCGGCACGACGATCGGCACCGACGCCGCGATCGTGCCGCTGACCATCGGGGCCATCCCGTTCTTCGCCCGCATCGTCGAGGCCGCCCTGCGCGAGGTGCCGCCCGACGTGGTCGCCGCGGCCACCGCCATGGGGGCCACCCGCACCCAGATCGTCGGCAAGGTGCTGCTGCGCGAGGCCCGGCCCGGTCTCGTGGCCGGCCTGACCATCACCGTCATCGCGCTGGTCGGCTATTCGGCCATGGCCGGCGTGGTCGGCGGCGGCGGTCTCGGCGACCTGGCGATCCGGTACGGCTACCAGCGCTTCGAGACCGAGGTCATGGTGGCCACCGTCGTGGTCCTCGTGGTCTTCGTCCAACTGATCCAGATGGCGGGCGACGTCCTCGTCCGCCGGCTCTCCCACAAATAGGAAAGGTCGACCATGCGCCGCTCCCTTGCCGCCGTCCTCACCTCCACGACCCTGCTGCTCGGGCTTGCGGCGTGCGGCGGGTCCTCCTCCGACGCCGCGGGCGCGGACGACACCCTCAAGGTCGGGGTCAGCCCCGTGCCGCACGGTGAGATCCTCAAGTACGTCGCCGACAACCTGGCCTCCGCCGAGGGCCTCAAGCTGGAGATCGTCGAGTTCAACGACTACATCCAGCCCAACGTCGCCCTCCAGGAGAAGCAGCTCGACGCGAACTACTTCCAGCACATCCCTTATCTGGACGAGGAAGTCGCGTCCAAGGGCTACAAGTTCACGGCGCTCAAGCCCGTGCACATCGAGCCGCTCGGCGTGTACTCCAAGACGGTCAAGAGCCTGAACGACGTACCGGCCGGGGGTGTCGTCGGCATCCCGAACGACCCGTCGAACTCGGGCCGCGCGCTCAACCTGCTCGCCGCCAACGGGCTGCTCACGCTGAAGGACGGCGTCGGGGTCAAGGCCACCGAGAAGGACATCACGGCCAACCCCAAGAACCTGACGTTCAAGGCGCTCGAGGCGGCCCAGCTGCCGCGCAGCCTCGAGGACACGGCGGTCTCGGTGATCAACGGCAACTACGCGATCGAGACCGGTCTCAAGCCGGCCACCGACTCGCTGGCCCTGGAGAAGGGCGAGGGCAACCCGTACGCGAACCTGGTCGTGGTCCGCACCGGCGACGAGGGTGACGAGCGGGTCGTGAAGCTGGAGAAGCTGCTGCACTCGGCCGAGGTCAAGAAGTTCATCGAGGACAAGTACCAGGGCTCGGTGCTCGCCGCGTTCTGATCCGGCAGCCGGCGGCGGGGTCAGGCGATCCCGCCGCCGCTGCCCGGCAGGCACCAGCGCAGCTCCAGCCGATACCAGCCGCTCGCCCGTACGGCTGCGGTGGTGCACCCGATGCCGTGCGCGGCCCCGGTATAAATTGACGGTGAGCACTACGCCTCCCGATCCGGCCGGCGCCGGCAGCCTCGACGACCTGGTCGAGGCGCTGCGACAGCTCAAGATCTGGGCGGGCGACCCGTCGTACGAGACCATCAAGACCCGGGTCAACGCGGCCTGGACCGAGGCCGGCTGGCCGGCCGCCGAGCTGACCCGCAAGTCGACGGTGGCCGACTGCTTCCGCACCGGCCGGCGCCGGCTCAACGCCGACCTGATCGCCGCGGTCGTCCAGACGCTGCACCCCGATCCCGGCTACGTCGGCCAGTGGCGCCAGGCCCTGCGCGTGGTCATCGGCGAGAGCGCGGCGGCCGGTCAGGTGCGGGTGCGCTCGAGCCTGCCCGACGAGTCGTCCGCGTTCACCGGCCGCACCGGCGAGCTCGACCGCCTGCGCCGGGCCCTGCGGCGCGGCGACGCCGTCGTGATCTCCGCGATCGAGGGCATGGCCGGCGTGGGCAAGACCCAGCTGGCCGTGCACGCCGGACATCTGCTGCACCGCGAGGAGCCGTTCGAGCGGGTGCTCTTCGTCAACCTGCGCGGCTTCCACCCCGACCCGGCCCAGCCCCCCGCCGACTCGGCCGCCGTGCTCGACGGCTTCCTGCGCCTGCTCGGCGTGCCCGGCCAGCAGATCCCGCACGACCTGGCGGGCCGGGCCGAGCTCTACCGCGAACAGCTGGCCGGCATCCGCGCGCTGGTGGTGCTCGACAACGCGGCGACCGCCGACCAGGTGCGCCCGCTGCTGCCCGCCACCCCCGGCTGCCTGGCCCTGGTCACCAGCCGGCGCCGCCTGGCCGGGCTGCCCGCGGCGGCCCACCTGGCCGTCGACGTCTTCACCCCGGACGAGGCGGTGGCCTTCCTGGCCGAGGAGCTGCCGCAGGTCGAGGTGGGCGCCAGTCCCGAGGCGGGCGACCGGATAGCGCGGCGCTGCGGTTATCTGCCGCTGGCGCTCAGCCTGGTCACCGGGCACATCCGCAACACCGTCGGCTGGACGCTGACCGACCACGCCGACCGGCTCGACGAGAGCCATCGCGACCGTCAGCTCGACACGGGCATCGGGCTCGCCCTCGACCTGTCCTTCCGGCACCTGCCCGCTGGCCACCGGCGCCTGCTGCGGCTGTGCGCGCTGCATCCGGGGCAGGATTTCGACCCGTACGCGGCGGCCGCGCTCGCCGACGCCGGGCTCGCCGAAGCCCGTACGCTGCTGCGTGACCTGCGCGCCGACCACCTGCTGCAAGAGCCGGCGCCCGGCCGCTACACGTTCCACGACCTCGTCCACGGTTACGCCGCCGACCAGGCCCACGACGAAGACCGCCCAGCCGTACGCCGGACCGCCCTGACCCGCCTCTTCGACCACTACCTGACGACCGCCGGGGCGGCCATGGACGCGCTCTACCCGGCCGAGAGCCACCAGCGCCCCGCGTACGCCCCGGCCGCCACCCCCGCCCCCGGTCTGGCCGACCCCGACCGGGCCCGGGAATGGCTCGACACCGAACGGCACAACCTGGTCGCCGTCGCCGTGCACACCGCGGCCCAGGGCTGGCCCGAGCACACCACGCGGCTGGCCCGCACCCTGTTCCGCTACCTGGCCGGCGGCCACCACACCGACGCCGAGACCGTGCACGGCCACGCCCACGAGGCCGCGCTGGTGGGCGGCGACCTGGCCGGGCAGGGCCACGCGCTGACCGACCTCGGCGTCACCCACCTGCAGCTGAGCCGCCACGACCGGGCCGACGAGCTGCTGCTGCGCGCGCGGGCCCTGTTCCGCCAGGCCGGCGACCGGGCCGGCGAGGGCCGGGTGCTGTCCAACCTCGGCTTCGTGGCCGAACGGGCCGGCCGATACGCCCAGGCCGCCGGCTACGGCCGTGAGGCGCTCGAGCTGCACCGGGCCACCGGCGACCCCATCGCGGTGGCCCGCTCGCTGGTCAGCCTGGGTGTGATCGCCCAACGCACCAACGACTGGGCGACCGCCATCGACTACGCCGGCCAGGCCCTGCCCCTCTACGAAAGCAACGGCGACCTGTACGGGGTGGCCAACGTGCTTACCAGCATGGGCGAGGCGCAGCTCAACTCGGGCCAGTACGAGACGGCCGCCGAGCATCTGAACCAGGCCGTCGAGCTCAACCTGCGGCTGGGCAACCGCACCGGCGTGGCCGACGGGCTCGACAGCCTGGGCCAGCTGCACACCCGCCTCGGCCGGTTCGCGGAGGCCACCGGCTACTACGAGCGGGCCCTGGTCATCTATCGCGAGGACGAGGACCAGGACGGCGAACTGTGGGCCCTCAACGGCCTGGGCGAGGCGGCCCGAGCAGCGGGCCGGCCCGGCGCCGCCCTCACGCACCACCGAGCGGCCCTGACCATCGCGGCCGGCATCGGCAACCCGGGACAGGAGGCCCGAGCCCTGGCCGGCCTCGGCCACGCCACCCGCGACCTCGGCGACGCGGAGGCCGCCTCTTCCTTCTTCGAGCGAGCCCGGTCCGTGTGCCGCGACCACGGAATCCCGGACGCGGTGCTCGACGCTCGCTACTGAGGGTTCGGTTGCTCCCAGATCCGTTCGAACTCGTCGGCCGCCTCGGGCCGCGACCAGACCAGCCGGCGACCGTCCTCGACCGAGTCGACCCCCTCGGCCGAGGGACCCGAGAGGACGAACTCGTGCGGGATCACCCGGCCCGCCCGGTCCGTACGCCCCAGCGGATCGGGGAACCGGAGCGCGACCCGCTCGCCTGTGCGGCGACAGACTTCCGGCTCCTCACCGGCTCCGGCGAAGGCGCTCTCGTATTCCGCGAGCGGGTCGGCGAACCCTCCGGTGAGCAGAAAACGGAAGCCCCACGTCTTGCCGCGGGTGGCCCAGACGACGCTCACCTGCGGCTCCGGAGGAGGATCTGCTCGGCCTCGCCCTTGTCCAGATCGAGCCGGAAGCCGCTCAGCGTGGCCGCGAGATTCTCGTGCTTGGCCAGCGCCTCCCGGTTGAACTCCCGGAGCTTGTCGCCGACGAGTTGCGCCGCTTCGTCGATCACGTCGGGGCTGACGAGACCAGCCAGCAGCCCCAGCGGACCGGGCAGTTTGACCTTCCGCTTGATCAGGCCGGCGGCCAGATTCCCGGCCCCGCCGAGCAGGCTCTCGGCCACCTTCCCGGGCAGCGCCTTGGCCTGGGCCCAGCGCACGTGCCGCTCGAAAGGAAGCATGGCGGCCATCGGCAGGATCAGCTCCAGCCCGACCCGCTCGGTCACCTCGATGGCGCCCGCCTCGAATTTCGCCGACGAGAGCAGCACAAAATCCTCGCCGACCGACAGGGCATCGCTCGCTTCGACCAGGCTCGCCAGCACCTTGCGGAACTCGTCGATCTCGTCGCACGCCTTGTCGACCAGCAGATCCCGGAATTTGAAGACGTCCAGGCCGGGCAGGAGGTCGGCCTTCGACAGGGCGAACATCCAGATTCGCGGAAACTGGACGAGCGGCTTGCCGTCGGTCAGTAATTCGTCCTTGAGCGACAGGAGCCCGTTGCGCAAGTTGGTCAGGAGCGATTTGAGGTAGCGCTCCTCCTCCCCGGAGTTGTCGAGCAACCGCTGGCCGTCGACCAGCAGGAGGGCGACGTCGGAGCTCAGCAAGGAGCGGAAGGTATCGACTCGGCGCGTGGCCTCCTCCGGCCCCGACACGTCCTGCTCGAACCATTCACCGGGGTAGTCGTGCCAGACGAGGCGCAGCGCGTCGAACGGCCGGGCCTTCGTGGCGGCCTCCGAATTGTCCTTCAGCTTGACCGAGAACGAGTAGGAGGTGGCCGCGAAACGTTTGGTCGGGGGCAGCCGGGCCGAATCGCGCATACCGAGATAGTTTCGATGCAAGCGGGCGCCCTGGCCGATATCGTCCGCCACGACATGGAAAAGGCTCTTCTGCAGATATCGTGGCTCCGTAGAACGAGGAGAGCAATACGGTCTTTCCGCTTCCACTCTCGCCGAACACTGCAATGTGCTGTTCCAGCACCCGGCTCAATTGCATGAGCGGATCCTACGCGGACTTCAAGGGATCAGAACTCCGGTGAGCGGGTCGTAGCGGAGGGCGCGGCGGGTGCGGGGCTTGCCGGTGAGGGCGCGGACCTCGGTGGTGAGCAGGCCTGCGACCACGTCGTCGGTCGTGGTGACGACGCGCCAGGGGTCGTCGTTGCGCAGGATCAGGTGGGGGCCGGTGAAGTCGCCCGTTGTGGAGACGATTGAGTAGAGCGGGCCGGTCGGTGGGGCGAGGTCGAGGCCGCCGTCGTAGCGGATCGTGGTGGTCAGGACTGTGGTGCCTTCGGCGTCGCGGATGGGGGCGGGCTGGCCGGCGCGATAGGGCGTACGGCCGGCGCCTTGGACGTCCTGGCCGTTGTAGAACGTGCGGCCCTGTTTGTCGACCCAGAAGTGCGGGACGGTGGCCTTCGCGGCGCCCATCGTCGGGCCGGGGTAGTAGGACAGGTGCCAGTGCGGCGGGTTGTCCTGGTGGATCGGGTTGTTCGTCTCGAAGCCCATCAGCGCGTAGAAGTGCCGGCGGCGGCGGGCCTCGGCGATCAGGCCCGAGTCATCGAGGACGGCCTGGCAGGCGGTCATGTAGGTGATCACGGCCTGGGCCTCGCCGGCGGGCCAGGCGGCGGTCGACCAGTAGCCGGCGGCCCGGTCGGGGGCGTTGTGCTCGACATGCCAATAGAGGCCGGTCGCGGGCGTGCTCAGGTGGCTCCAGACCTGCACGGTGGGGGAGTCGGCGGCGGGGGTGGCCCGATGGACGGGCAGGGTGAACTCGAAACGGTTGCCGTCGCGGCGCAGGGGCAGGCGGCGCTCGCCCGCGATCACCGTGGTGACCTCGCGGCCCGGCCAGCGGACGGCCACGGGGACGCCGGCGTTGTTCAGCGAGCCCTGGACGAACTGCAGGAACTCGGCGCGGCTGGCCGTCCTGTACTGGGCGCCGGGCACGAAGGTATAGCCGGCCGGCAGGGTGATCTCGGGGGTCTCGGGGGCGCCGGGTTCGGCACGGACAATGCGGAAGGACGCGTACGCGTCGGCGGCGAGCGCGTCGTCGGCGACCTCGGCGTCGACGGGCTGGCCGTCCACGGTCGTCTCGGGTCCAGTCAGGATCAGCGCGCCCGCGGCGAGCAGGCTGCGGCGCGACATTCCGATCGGCATTCATCGAAGCTAGTGATTGCTGATGGATGCCTGGTGAACCGGTTCTTAAGACGTCGTGGGAGCCGGTTCCGCACCCGGCCTTCAGGTGGGTGTATGACTGTGTGGCCAGGTGAAGGAGGCTGCATGTTCGACCATTTTGTGGTCTCGGTGCTGGTTTGTCCCGTGTTGCTGGCGCTGGCGGTGCGCTGGCTGGCCGACCGGCTGCGGCCCGAGGCGGCCGTCACGGTGCTGGTCGTCTCGATCGTCACCGCCGCCGCGGCGTGCCTCGTCAGCCTGTCCGCGTTCGCGCTCAAGGCCGTGGCCGAGCTGCATCCGGTCGCGGTCCGGCTCGGCTTCTCCGACGCGGTGGTGCGGGCCGACACGTCGCGGGAGCCGTGGGTGCCCGGATTGTCCGTCGTGCTGCTGCTGGCCGCGCTGGCCGGCATGGCCCGGGTCTGGTGGCGGCACCGCCGGGAGAACGCGATCGCGGCCGAGTTCCGCGGCCTGCCGGTCGACGCCGACCGGGTCGCGATGATCGACGACACCCGGGCCGAAGCGTTCGCGGTGCCCGGCAGACCCGGTCGCGTGGTGGTCACGACGGGCATGCGCTCGGCGCTGGACGACCGGCAGTACGACGCGTTGCTCGCCCACGAGCGGGCCCACCTCGACTCGAAGCATCACCGCCTGGTGCTGCTGGCCCGGCTGGCCGCGGCCGCGCACCCGGTGTTCCGGTGGCTCACCCGGCGCATCGAGTTCCTGGTCGAGCGGGCGGCCGACGAACGCGCGGCCGAGCAGGTCGGCGACCGCCGGGTGGTGGCCAAGGCGATCGGCGCGGCGGCCCTGCGGGCGGCCCACACCCGGGTCGGCCTGCCGATGGCACCGGCCAGCCACGACCTGCGCTCGGCGGGGGTCGTGCCCCGGCGGGTCGCGTCCCTGCTGGCGCCGCGCTACGCCGCCGGCCTGCTGGCCCTGGTCGCGTTCCCGGTGGCGCTGGCGGCCGGCTCGGTGATCTGGACCGGTGAGTGCGTGGCCGACCTGGGCGAATTGCTCTACGCGGCCGGCCTGCTGCACTGAGCCGCGGGACCCCGGCCGGACAACCGGGATCCCGCGGATCCTCGCTTACGGGCGGTAGTACGTGATGCAGTCGAGCACCGACCACGTGCTGCCGCTCCACGTCTTGCCGTTCAGGCAGACGTCCACCTTGTAGGCGCCGCCGGCGACATCGGCCGCTACCGTCTTGACGTCGTCCGACTCGCGGGTCCCGGCGCCTACGTTCACGCAGTAGTTGCTGGTGACTCCGGTGCGGCCGAGCACGGAACCGTTGCGGGCGTACGAGATCAGGCTGGTCGCCCGGCAGTTGCCGGCGGTGACGCGCAGCGTTCCGACTGCTGTCACGTTGCGGTTGCTGAACGTCAGGACACCCTGCGTGTAGGTGTTGCCGTACGGGACTTTGTAGCTCTTGGTGGGAAAGGCGGCCTGAGCCGGGGCCTGGAGGGCGGCCGTGGCGATGACGGTCGCCACCGCGGCCAGGCCGAGCACGCGGAACTTGCGGAACGAGATCATGAAAGTCCTCCCCGTCGGTGGATCGCGGCCGTTCGGCGGCCGCTGACAGGGAGGCTGGCACGGCGCGCTTGCGGAATCCTTGCGGCGGGCGGGCCGCCGATCCGTCGCCGCGGGCAGGCCGCCGATCCGTCGCCGCGGCCGCGTGGCCCGGCCCGGCCCGGCCCAAGCACAGTGGCCGCCCGGCCGGCTCGGCCCAAGCACAGTGGCCGCGCGGCCCGGCCCACCGCCACGGCCGGAGCCCGCGCTACGGCCCGGTGTTCCGCCCGGGTCGCGAGGAGCTCCGGGTTCGGTCCCGATGCGGTTGAAGGGCGGCGACGTGGCGTACGGGAAACGGGGTTGACACTCGATCGGGGTAAGCGGGTCGGTGGGCAAAAACGGCCTGAATGCCGTGCCGGTCCGGGGTGTGGCGCAGGTATGACTGTCGACGTGCGAATTGTGCTGACCGTTCGCGGCGGGGAGTCGCCCGGTGAGGAGTTGCGGGCCGTGCGGCGATGGCTGGTCGCCGAGAAGGACTTTCGCGGGCGGGTCGATCTGGTGGAGGCGCCCGTCGTGCCGGGGCGGCTCGGGCCCGCGCTGGACGCGTTGAGTGTGCTGCTCGGGTCGTCGTCGGGGGCGCTCGTGTCGATGCTCGTGGCGTATCTGCGCACGCGTAAGGGGCGCATCGAGGTGACCGTGACGCGCGCGGACGGTGCGCAAGTGACGCTGAATGCGCAACGAGTGCGCGAGATGCCGCCCGCGCTGCTCGCCGAGTTCACGGCGGAGGTCACCCGGACGTTGAGGGACGTCGCCTGATGGGTGACCTGACCGGCGCCGGGGTGCGCGTGCTCGTGGTCGGATCGGCGACTTATCGGGGTGGCTCGCCGCTGCTCGACGTGCCGGCGGCGGCCCGCTCGGCCCGCGCGGTGGCGGACGCGCTGGTCGGCTATTGCGGGGTGACCGAGCAGAACGTCGAGGTGCTGATCGACCCGGCCGGCCCGATGCAGCTGCTCAAGGCCGCGGTGGCCGCCGCGAGCGAGGCCGGGCAGACGTTCGTGCTCTGGTTCTCGGGGCACGGCGTGCTCAACCCGGACGGCGACCTGCACCTGGCCACGCAGACCACGGTGGCCGCCGACGACCCGCTGCTGCCGTTCACCGCGCTCAGCTACAAGCAGCTCGCGCCGGCCCTGGCCGAGACGGGCATCGGCACCTCGATCGTGGTGCTCGACTGCTGCTTCTCCGGACGCGCGAAGCCGCCCACCCGGCGCAGCGCGGTGCTCGCCTCGGCCGAGTGGGACGCGTTCGCGCTGGCCGAACCGGGCACCGAACTGACCGCTTTCACCGGCGCGTTTCTGCGCGTTTTGCGCGAAGGTGACGAGCAGGGGCCACAATCGCTCACTTTGCATTATGTGCACGACCTGCTCGCCCGGCGGATGCGGGCGCAGGATCGGCCGGTGCCGCAGTTCCAGATGACCAACCAGATCGGCGAGGTCGTCGTCACGACCAACCGGGCGTACGCGGAACCGGTGGCCGAGCCGCCGCCCGTCGAGGAGACCGTCCCGGACGACGGCCGCTCGCCCTATCGCGGGCTGGACGCCTACCTGGAGGAGGACGCGAGCGTCTTCCACGGTCGCGCCACGGTGACGCACCGGCTGGTCGAGCGCGTACGCCGGGCGAACTGGTCGGGCGGGCTCTGCGTGGTGATCGGGCCGTCCGGCAGCGGGAAGTCGTCAGTGCTGCACGCGGGCCTGCTGGCCCAGTTGCGCGCCGGCAAGCTGCCGGGCAGCGACCAGTGGCCGTCGGTCTCGATGACCCCGGGTCACGACCCGTTCGGGACGCTCGCCGTGCGGCTGGCCGAGCTGACCGGGCTCGCGCTGCCGGGCGTACGGGAGAAGCTCGTGGAGGATCCGGCCCGGTTTCTTGCGCGTATTCCGCCGCGGGGTGCGCGTCCGGTGCTCATCATCGATCAGTTCGAGGAGCTGTTCACGCTCGTCGGCGACGAGGACGATCGGCGCGCGTTCGTCGACCTGCTCGCGGCGGCGGCGACCGGGACGCGCTACGGGCCGGCCGCGATCGTCGTGCTCGGCCTGCGGTCGGACTTCCACGGGCACTGCACGGCCCTGCCCGCGCTGGCGGCCGCGCTGGCCGACGGCCCGGTCGTGGTCAGCCCGATGAGCCGCGACGAGCTGCGCGCGGCCGTCGTCGAGCCGGCCAAGGTCAAGGGGCTCGTCCTCGAGGACGGGCTGATCGAGCTGCTGCTGCGCGACGCGGGCTCGGGCGCGCTGCCGTATCTGTCGTACGCGCTTTTGCGCACCTGGCAACTGCGCGAGAACAGGGTGCTCAAGGCTTCCTCGTACGCGGCCGTGGGCGGTGTCGCCGGTGCCGTCGAGCAGGCGGCCGAGCGTGCCTACGGGCTGCTCCCCGAGGCCGACCAGCGCGCCGCCCGGCGGCTGTTGCTGCAGCTCATCAGCGTGGGAGCCGACGCCCGCGCGGACACCCGGGCGATCGTCGACCGCGCCTCGCTGCCGGCCGGTTATGCCCCGGCGCTCGCCGCGCTGGTGCAGGCGCGCCTGGTCAACGCCGACGGCGACGAGGTGCGGATCGCCCACGAGGCGCTGATCGGCTCGTGGGACCGGCTCGCGGGCTGGCTGCACGAGGACCGCGACGCCGCCCGCAGGCGGCAGGAGCTCGCGACGGCGGTGACCGCATGGCAGCAGGCCCCGGACGATCCGGCGCTGTTGCTGCGGGGCAGCCGGCTCGAACAGTCGGTGGCGTGGGCAAACGCGCACGACGAACAGGTGGACGAGCCGGCCCGCCAGTTCCTGGATGCGTCGAAGCGGCTCGCCCGGCGCGCAACAATGCGCAAACGAGCGGGTGTGGCTGTGCTCGCCGTGCTCACTTTGCTCGCCACGGGCGCGGCGGTGACCGCCGGGACGCAGCGAGCCGAGGCGCTGCGCCAGCGCGACAACGCCGTCTCCAACGAGATCGTCGCGCAGGCCGACCGGTTGCGCGGCACTGACGCGGCGCTGGCGGCCCAGCTCGATGTCGTATCGTACCGGCGGCGGCCGACGGTTTCCGCGCGCTCGAAACTGCTCAACGATCAGAATGTGGTGCTCGCGCAGCCGTTGAACGGACACACTCGAACAGTGTGGTCGTCCGCTTGGCGACCGGACGGCGGCATGCTGGCCACGGCGAGCGCGGACGGGACCGTACGGCTGTGGGACACCCGCGACCCCGACCGGCCGGTCGCGATGGGCGAGCCGCTGCGGCACGACGACGAGGTGCGGTCGGTGGCCTTTTCCCCGTCCGGCAAGCTGCTCGCGGCCTCGGGCATCGACGGCTCGGTGCGCGTGTGGGATCTTGCTTCCCGTACGGCGGTGAAGTGGACGGCGCATCGCGGCGCGGCCTGGAGTGTGGCGTTCCGTCCGGACGGCCGGGCGGTCGCCACCGGGGGAGTGGACGGCCGGGTCCGGCTCTGGTCAGTGACCGGCAAGGCGCTGGGCCCGCCCCTGGTCAACGGCGGCAGCGCGGTCGAAGTGGTCGCCTTCCGGCCCGACGGCAAGGCCCTCGCGGCGGGCGATCGCGACGGCCGGATCCGGCTGTGGGACACCACGCGCGGCGTCCCGGCCGGTGACCTGCCCCGGGGACACACCGCCGAGATCAGCGCCATGTCGTTCCACCCGGGCGGACGGGTGCTGGCGACGACGGCGTTCGACGGCACCCTGCGGCTGTGGGACGTGCGCACCCGGCGCAGCCTCGGCCCGCCGGTCGAGGGGTCGGAAACCGGCTTCGGGTCGGTGTCGTTCGGCCGCGGCGGGCAGGTGCTGGTGGCGGGCGACCTGGACGGAACTGTTCGGTTGTGGAGCACGGCCGACCCGGCCACGCCGCGGCCGCTCACCACGCAGCCGCTCGGCGGCCGCAGCGGGGCGTGGACGGCGGCGGTCAGCCCGGACGGGCGCAGCTTCGTGACCGCGGGCGACGACAGCCGGATCTACCTGTGGCGCCTCCCGCCGACGATGATCGACGGGGGTTCCTCGGCCACGATGGGCTCGCTGCTGCACGTCACGTCGGGCACCACCGTACGGGGGTGGGACCTTCGGGATCCTGCGGCGCCCCGCCGGGCCGGGTCGCTCGACACCGGGCTCACCGCCGAGGTGTGGGCGTCGGCGGCGGCCGGGAAAGTGTTCGTTTCCGGCGACACGAACGGTCAAGTGAGCATTTTTGATGCGCGTTCGCGTCGCCGGCTGGCACCGGTGCGGCGGCCGGTGCACTCCTTGGGGCTGCGACCCGACGGGAAACTGCTCGCCGTGGCGTCCCTCGAGGGTCCGATTCAGCTGTGGGACCTGGCGCAGCCCGAGCCGCGGATGCGTGCCACGCTGCCGGCCACGCTGACGAACGTGGCGTTCAGCCCGTCGGGCACGCTGCTCGCGGCGGGCGACGAGACCTCGGTGGTGCTGTGGGACGTCACCGACCCGGCCCGGCCCGTGCACGCCGGGCCGCCGCTGACCGGGCAGGCGTCGGGCTACCTGCGGGTGGCGTTCAGCCCCGACGGCCGCCAGCTGGCGACGGCGAGCTTCGACAAGACCGTACGGCTGTGGGACGTGAGCGACCCGGCCCACCCGTCGGCCTTGGGACTGCTCACCGGCCACAACTCGGGCGTGACGGCGCTGGCCTTCTCCCCGGACGGCCGGCTGCTGGCCACAGGCGGCGCCGACAAGACCGTACGGCTGTGGACAGTCGCCCCGGAACCGACGCCCGTGGGCGAGCCGTTGACCGGGCACACCGGTCCGTTGACGGCGGTGTTGTTCACTCCGGACGGGTCCGCCCTGGTCAGCGTGGCCGATGGCTACAGCCGGGTGTGGCCGCTGGACGAGTCGCACGCGATCGCCCGCATCTGCCGCGTCACCCGCGGCGTGCTGACCGAGGAGGTCTGGCGGTCGTCCTTCCCGGACGTGCCGTTCGCCGCGCCTTGCTGACGGTTGCTCTCACGGGCCTGGCCCGGGCAGGGTGTGGACATGTGGCGCCGGCGTCCCTCATGGAGAATCCTCACCATTATCTTCGCGGTCGTCTGCGCGGTCGGGCTCGCCGGCTGGTTGCTCGTGCCGCTGGTGACGAACTTCGCCGGGCGCAAGCTCGCGGAGATGGACAGCCTGGCCAGCGTGATCAGCATGATCGTGGCCCTGGTCTCGCTGGCGGCCACGGTGCTGTTCGGGGTGCTTCAACATCGGGAGTCCCGCCGCGCCGCGCCGGGCGCCGTCGGCGAGGCTCCGCAGGCCGACCGGCGTAGACGGTTTGCCCGAATGTCCGAGGTGTCGCCGCTGGCCTTGCGCGTGCACGCATCGGTAGCGCATCCGGGTGCCGGCTCCGACCTGCCGACGTTTGTACGGCGCGATCAGGAGGAGACCGTAAGGGAATGGATGCGCTCGGCCCGGGAGAGCGGCGGATTCCTGATCCTGATCGGCAACTCGTGTGTGGGGAAGACCCGGCTGCTGTTCGAGACCGCGCGGAGCGAACTGGGCGACTTCATGCTGCTCGCCCCCGACCTCGGCGACGGCGACGAGGTCAACACGATCACCACTGACCGGTCCCGGCCGGCCAAACTGATCATTTGGCTGGACGAGTTGCAGCATTTTCTGCAGGGCGACTATCAGACCCAGGGCTCCACCCCGATCACCGCCGCCGCGGTTCGCCGCCTGATGGAGGCCGCGAAGCCGGTGGTCGTCGTGGGCACCCTCTGGCCCGAGTACGCATCCAAGCTGCAGTCCACTGTGCGTATCGAATCGGAGGACGGCAAGAGCAGCGAACACCGGGACCGGTTTCCCGCGGCCAAGGCCGTCCTGCGCGGACCGTCGGTGCGGCAGCTTCGGCTGGACACGTTCTCGCCGGCGGAAAAGCGCGAAGCGAGCCGGCTCGCGGCGACGGATCCACAATTGCGGGCGGCGGTCGCGGACAAGGATTACAACGTGACCGAGGCGCTGGCCGGGGCCCGCGAGATCGTCGAACGCTATGAGCGCGCGACGGACGATCAGCGCGCGATCCTGCATGCGGCGATCGACGCCCGCCGGGTCGGGGTCACGTCACCGCTCACCGGCGATCTGCTCCGTGCAGCCGCCAGGGGCTATCTGACCGGTGTCCGCGCCGACGACGGCTGGTTCCTGCCGGAACTGACCGAGCTGGCCCACGACGATCGCCCGCAGGACAAGGCGACCGCCCTGCTCTTGAAGAGATATAGCGCGGACCATCGCTCCGTGGCCGGCTACACAGTCACCGACTATCTGCTGCAACGGCTCAACCCGGGGCGGCGAGGTCAGCCGTTGCCGGACATCGTATGGGCGGCCTTGATCGAGCACGCGCCGGCGGACGACCTTGACGGGCTGGCCGGCAACGCCGTCGACCGGCTGCTTTACGCACGGGCGACAGCGATCTTTCGGCGTCAGGCCGCCACCGGCGAGCCGGATGCGGTGGCGCGGCTAGCGGACTTTCTCGCCGAGCCGGCCCACCTGGCGGAGCTCCAGGCGCGGGCCGAGGCGGGTGACGAGGGGGCCCGCGACCGTCTTGCGCGGGTCTGGCTGCGGCTCGGCGATGTCGACCGATTGAGCGTCTACGCCGACGGGGACGACGACTGGACCGGGTACGAGCTGGCCGAGTTGCTGGCCGGCCGCGGTGACGTGGCAGCCTTGGGGCAACGGGCCACGGCGGGTGACTGGCGAGCTCAGCACCGGCTCGCAGGCCTTCTCGGCAACCGTGGTGATCTTGGATCGCTGCGGGACAGGGCCGACGCCGGCGACGCCTCGGCCGCCTCCGAGCTGGCCGACCTGCTCGTGGAACTCGGCCGCGTGGACGAGCTTCGCACGCGAGCCTTTGCGGGCGACTCCGATGCCGTTCGTCGCCTCGCCCGGTGGCTATTGCGATGCGGGCAGCACGAGGGACTGGCTGCCCTGGCCGATCTTCACGAGGACGCCCGGAGCGAATGGGCCTATGCGCTGGCGGCGCGGGGCGACGTGCAGTCCCTGCGGGCACGTGCGGCCGACGACGACTATTACGCCCAATCCCGGCTCCTTGAGATCCTCGTGCGGCGCGGAG
This sequence comes from Paractinoplanes lichenicola, assembly GCF_016785085.1. Taxonomy (GTDB): domain Bacteria; phylum Actinomycetota; class Actinomycetes; order Mycobacteriales; family Micromonosporaceae; genus Actinoplanes; species Actinoplanes lichenicola. Next base: position 151,833 of record NZ_JAENHO010000012.1, on the reverse strand, counting down.
ACTGGGACCAGCTCGCTGATTGGGTCGCGACCGGGGCCGGCCGAGGCGGTTCGGAATGGACGGACGTGCTGGGCGATCGGCGGGACCTGCCCCGGCTCCGAGCGCTCGCCGACGCGGACAGCAAAGCCGCCGCCGACCGGCTGGTCAACTTCTTTCTGATGGGCCACGACCAGGTGCAGGCCGATCTGCTGCCCGCGGCGGAGCTGGCCGACATCCTGGCCGATCGTGGTGATATCGATCGGCTGCGCGACGGCGCCGGGACGGGGCAGAAGGAGTTCGCCTCTCGGCTGGCCGCATTGCTGGTCCACCGCGGCGAGCTGGCCGAGCTCTCGGCGCGCGCGTCCGCGGGTGACGACAGAGCTCGGCAGGAGTTGAATCGGGTGCTCGTCGACCGGGGCGACCTGGTCGAGCTCCGGTCACGTGCTGCTGCCGGCGACGACGACGCTGCGACCGCTCTGGTCGAGTCCGCGGTGTACCGGGGTGACCTGGAGGAACTCGCGACTCTCGCCGCGGAAGGCTTTGACAAGGCGCCGGACGCCCTGGCAGATGTGCTGGCTCTCCGAGGCATGATGGAGGAGCTCCGCGCCCGGGCTCGGGGAGGCGACGAATCCGCGGCCGACCGTTTGCGGGATCTGTTGGTGCGCAGGGAGGACATCGCGGGGCTCGAAGCCCTGGTGTCGGAGGGAGACGGGCTCGCGGCGGCCGCCCTGGCCGACCGGTCGGTCGATGCGGCCGAGATCAACCGGCTCCGCGCCGGAGCCGACGCCGACGACTCGAACGACCTCGGCCGGCTCGCGACTCTGCTCGCTCATCGGGGTGCGATCGAGGAGCTGGATGCCCGCGCCGACGCCGGCGACCATGTGGCCGAGTGGGTGTTGTGCAAAGTGCTCGCCGATCGCGGGGACGTCGATCGGCTTGCCGCCCGCGCCGCCGACAGTTGGTGGGCGTCGGAGAAGCTGGCCGACCTGCTGGCCCGGCGAGGGGATCTCGAGGGCCTTCGGGCCCGGGCGGACGACGGTGACCACAACGCCGCGACTACCCTGTGCGACGTCCTTGTCGCCCGAGATCCCGAACAGCTTCGGCAGTGGGCGCGAACCGGCAACGACACGGCCGTGAATCGGCTGGCCGATCTCGATGTTCGCCGAGGCGATGTCCGGCAGCTGTCGGTCCGAGCCGACTCGGGCGACCTTTGGGCCAGCCTCCGTCTGTGCGACCTGCTGGCAGACCGCGGCGATTGGGAGGCGCTCCGGCGCCGAGCCGACGCGGGCAACAGCGAGGCGGAGAGCCGGTTCACCACCGCGCTGGCGCGGCGCGGCGACCTGGATCAGCTGCGGAGTCGCGCCGACCGGGGTGACCATGGGGCCGCCATTCGCCTGGCGGACCTGCTGATCCATGGGAACGACGACGCCGAGCTGGTGAAGCGGGCCGACGCCGGCGACGACTTCGCGAGGAACCGCCTGGCCGAGGCCTTGGTCCGCCGCGGAGATCTGGAGTTCCTACGGCGGCGAGCCGATGCGGGGGACGGCGGGGCGGCCTCAGACCTGGCCGACGCGCTGGCCGCCCGCGGAGATCTCAGCCTGCTGGCCGATCGTGCCGCCGGCGGAGACAGCTATGCCGAGGACCGGCTCGCAGATCTGCTGGTGCGGCGGGGCGACATCGAAGCTCTGACCGCTCGCGCCGACGCCGGCGACGACTCCGCGGCCGCTCGGCTGGCCGAGGTGCTCGTCGACCGCGGGGAGTTCGATCAGCTGGCGATCCGAGCCGCGGCCGGTGACGAGAGGGCGGCGTTCCGGCACGTCGAGATCCTCGGGCGCCGGGGTGACGCCGCGGCCCTACGCCGGCGCGCCGTGTCCGGCGACTGGCATGCGGCCAGTCGCCTCGTCGACCTGCTGGCGGCCCGCGGTGACCTGGACGGGTTGCGAGCCGAGGTGATCGCAGGCAACCCCAGCGCGGCCGAGCCCTGGCTCGGCCTCCTGGCCCGTACGGGTCAGGCCGATCTCGCCCAGCGGATCCGGCGCGACGGCCTCTAACCCAGGTCGATGTCCGCGTAGATGGCGGCGTGGTCCGAGCCCGCATGCACGGCCGCCGCCATCGTGTCGTAGATGGGCCATAGCCGGCCGTTCTTGCCGCCCCATACGCCTCGTCGCTGGATGCCGCCGCCGGTGGCGCGGGCGAACAAGGCTGGTGACAGGAGGACGTAGTCGAGCTTGTTGCGGGCGGTGCAATACCCGTACGTGCCTGGCCGGCCGCCGTCCTCGAAGGATGGGTGTTCGGAGATGTCGCGCAGGTCGGTTCGGGTCAGCAGGGGCGCCAGCGGCTCGCTTTCCGGGGTGTCGTTGAGGTCGCCCACCACGGCCACCAGGTCGACGCCCGATGAGACCAGCGAGCGGTAGATCTCGGCGACCCGCGTGGCCTGGCGCGTCCTGATCGCGTCGGAGGCGACCTTGCCGCCGTAGCCCTTGCTCTTGAAGTGGTTGACCAGCACCGCCACCCGATGCCCGGCCGGCGTGCCGAAGTGGTATTCCGCGCAGTCGCGGCTGAAGACGCGCCCCCGCTCGTCGGTGTCGTCGACGTGGCTGAACTGGGCGATGAGGGGGTAGTCGGGGCACGACAGCACGCCGACGTCGATGCCGCGCTCGTCGTTGCCGTCGACGACCATCACGTGCGCGTATCGGGGCCGCCCGTCCGGCCCCACGATCCCGGCATCGGCGAACCGTTTGAGCGCGAACCGGTTCTCGGCCTCGACCACGCCGACGATGTCCGCCCGTACGTCGTCCAACACCCGCGCGGTGTTCACCAGGGCCAGTTCCTGTACGCGGTCGGTGGTCAGCTCGACCCAGCCGATCCAGTCGGCCCGGCCGCCCGCGATCACGTGCACCTTGCCGTCGCGCGAGCGGCGCAACAACCGTCCGCGGTTCTGCCGAAGACGCGCGAACTTGGCCGTGTCACCCTTGCGCAGCCCGAGACGGCCGAGTTCGCGCAGGATGTCGTGCTTGATCTCGTCCGTGTAGACCGGCTCCTCGAGCAGGGTCGACGCCGCCTGGTAGGCCTCGAGCACGGGTCGCCCGGCCGCCCACGTCCGCTGGTCGAGCGCTCGCGCGCGGTTGAACAGGTTCTCGACGTTGTAGGACGCGATCCGCATCGAACCTCCGAAACGCAACGGCGGGTGACAGCTGGACGAACATATAGCTGAAGGTGACGGCGCGTTTGCCGCCGGTCACTCGGGCGCGTGAGACTGATCATTACATCGAGGGGAGGTCGTGCGGGGGGAGGGGGACATGCCGGCACCGATCACCGCCAGGAGACTCGCCGCCGGTGAGCCTCCGATCAACTTCGCCGCCCACCAGTTCCGGGCCGGAAACCTGGCCGGGGCCCGCGACGACTTCGAGCAGATGCTGGCCATGCTGATCAGCGCTATCCATCCGGGCGCCCGCGCGATCGCCGCCAACCCCGGCGACTGGGGCATCGACGTGCTGCTCGGCGACCTGTCCGGGCTCGTCGTCATCTGGCAGTCGAAATACTTCTGGCCCGCGGTGACCCGCTCGTCGCAGGCCCAGATCCGGGAGTCGTTCGATTCGGCCCTGGCCGCCGCCGACCGGCACGGCTATCAGGTCAGCCAATGGGTGCTGTGCGTGCCGTCGAGCCTGGACCCGCCCACCGCGAGCTGGTGGGACAGGTGGCGCGCGCGGCGCCAGCGGGAGACGGGCGTGCTGATCGAGCTGTGGCACGAGACGGTGCTGCGCGAGATGCTGGCCCGGCCCGACGCGGCTCACGTGCGGCGGCACTATTACGACCCGTACGGGCCCGGGCCGAACCGGCCGCTGCGCGAGGTCGGACCGGTCGCCGCCGAGCTCGACCAGACCCTTTTCGTACGGCAGTTGCGCGCGGCCGGGCACAGCGAGGTGGAGTCGGCCAAGCGTGAGTACTTCAACGCCGACCTGCTCGCGCGCGAGGTGCACGCCCATGGGGCCGCCGCCGAGGTGGACGCGCTGATCGAGGCGGACGGGGTGGCGTACGGGATCTGGGAGGCTCTTTTCAACGCCGCCGGCCAGGCCCACCCGGCGAACCCGCTGCTGCCCGGCCTGCACGCGGCGGTGATGGGCGACATCCGCGAGTCGGTCGCGTTCCCCGCGGCGCTCAACGCGGGCGCGGTGCACCGGTGCGGGCTGATGCACCGGATCGTGCAGGACCGGCGGGCCGGGTGGGTGCGGCACTGGCGGCGGATCGCCGCGGAGGAAGCGGCGTGACCCCCGACGACCTGGCGGTCTTCCGCTGTGCCCGGCTTCTGCTGCTGCTCGGGCTGGCCGAGCACGACCTGCCCGAGGGTCTCGACGCCGAGCGGCTGGGCATCTTCGACTTCCTGGCCGGCTATCCGCTGCTGCTGGCCCGTGACGCCGGCGACCCGGACCGTACGGCGCTGCGGCTGGCCGGGTTCGACGACCGGGCGATCGGCTATGGCGGGGCCGGCCCGCTGCTCGCGACCCGCCAGCAGCAGCTCGGCCGCGACCTGAGCGCCCTGGTCAGCGCGGGGCTGGCCGAGACGGTGGCCGACGGCCGGATCCGGTATCGGCTGACCGGCGACGGCCGGGAGGCGGTGGTGGGCATTTCCGCGGCTTATGCCCGTTCCTACACGACGGCGGCGGCGGTCGTGCTGCGCAGGCTGCGGCGGCTGAGCGGACGTAGACTGAGGGAGACCGTCCGCCGATGTCTCGACCCGGTTCCGCGATCGAAGGACGCGCCATGAGACCTGACGTTGCCGGCATTCGGCTGCGGCGTCTGCGTTTGCACGCCGACGGCCAGACGTTCGATGTGGACTTCCGTGACGGTGCGCTGACCCGTCCACTGTCGGTCATCGCAGGCGGGTTCGGCACCGGCAAGACCACGATCCTCGAGTTCGTCGACTACTGCCTCGGGGCCTCCGACCACCCGCAGGCGCCCGACTTCCTGCCCCGGGTGCGCGCCGTGACGCTCGAGGCCGACCTGTCCGGCACGCCGCATCTGATCGAGCGCGCGGTCGGCGAGCCGTCCACTTATGCGTACGTGTGCCGGGGCCGGCTGGACGACGGTGACGCCTCCTCGCCGGAGCGTCGCCCGCTGCGTCCCGCCGGTGGCCCGGCCAGCCTGTCCAGCCTGCTGCTGTCGCATTGCAAGCTCGAAGGTGTGCGTTTGCGCGACACCGACGCGCTCAGCTTCCGCGACCTGATGGCGCTGTGTTATCTGCCCAGCGAGCGCCTCGACGACCGCAACCTGCTGTTCGAGAACGTCCCGATGAAGCACCTGAAGCTGCGTCAGGTCGTCGACCTCGTGTTCGACGTGCACGACGACCGGGCGACGGAGCTCGGCCGGCGCATCCGGGTGCTCGAGGCCCGGCTCGGAGCGGCCCGCGACGCGTACGCGGTGGCCGAGTCGGTCGTCACCGAGGCCGAGCCGGGGGTCGCCGCCGACCTGGAACGGCTGGAACGCGAGGCCAAGGCCGAGCTGGCCGAGTGTGCCCTGGCCACCGCCGCCCTGGACGCCCGGGCCCGGGCCGGTACGACCTTCGCTGCCGACCTGCGGGAACGGCATCGGACCGCGGCCGGCGCCGCCGTGCAGGCCGCGGCGTTGCTGCGCGACCGCGAGACCCAGGTCGAGCGAATGACGTCGCTGCGCGCGACGTACGCCGAGGATGTGAGCAAGTTCGTCATGCTGGCCGAGGCCGGCCGGCTGTTCCCGCCCATGCGCCTCGACGTCTGCCCGTCCTGCCTGACGCCGGTGACCCCGGGGGAGCGGCGCTGCGTGTCGTGCCGGGCCGACCTGTCCGGCCTCGAGCGGCACGGGCCGCCCGACGTCGGCGCCGAACTGCGCTCGGCCCGGGCCCGGCTGGCCGAGCTGACCGAATACCTCGACGACCTGGAGCGGCAGCTCCCAAGGCTGCGGGCCGAGGCCGAGCACGCCCAGCAGGTCGAGGCGCGGGCGGCCGCCGAGGTGGACGCGGCCACGGCCGCCGCGGTGACGCCGTACCTGGCGGAACGCGACAGCCTGGCCAGCCGCCGCGAGGAGGCCGCCGTCACCCTGCAGCGTGCGGTCGACGGCCTGCGACTGGTCGCGGTGCTGCACGGTCGCGCAGCCGCGGTCGACGGTTTACGCACACAACTGGACGCTTTGCGCGAGGAGTCGGCGGCCGGTGGCCCGGGTGGTGAGCGGGCCACGATGATCCGCCGGGTCAGCCAGCGCTACCGCGAGATCCTGCGCGAATGGCGTTTCCCGTGGGCCGGCGAGGCGCGGGTGGCCGACGACCTCACGCCGTTCTCGCGCAACAAGCCATACTCGGCGGCCTCGTCGGGTGAGCGCACGCTGATCGCCCTGGCCTGGCAGCTCGCCCTGTTCGAGGTGGCCTGGGAGACCGGCTCGTCGCACCCGGGCTTCCTGATGCTCGACAGCCCGCAGAAAAACCTGGGCCAGGGCGGCGTGGTCGTCCGCGTCTATCGCCACCTGGCCCGCTGGCTCACCGGCCCGGGGCGGGGCGCGCAGATCATCGTGGCCGACACCGCGCCGCCGCCCGTGGCCGATTCCGACATCGTCGTGCGGCTCTGAGCCCTACCGGAAAAGGTTGAGGTCCACGGCCGCCGCGATGGCCTCCATGCCGGCGTCGTTGGGGTGCAGGCTGTCGCCCGTGTTGTAGCGGCTGTTGTACCGCTGCGGGTCGTTCGGGTCGTGGATCGCCGTGTCGAGGTCGATCACCGCGTCGCAGCCGCTGCCGTCACCCTTGATGAAGTCGTTGACCGCCGCCCGGCCCGCCTCGCCCTGCTCCGACCAGTAGTCCGTCCCCTTGTACGGTGTCAGGGTCGCGCAGAAGATCTTGATGCCGGCGTCGTGGCTGCGCTGGATGAGCTGCTGCAGGCCCTGGATGAGCTGCTCGCCGCCGGGCGGGTTGCTGTCGCCGAGGTCGTTGATCGCGGCGTCCGAGAAGACGACCCATTTCACCCCGGTCTGCGCCAGCACGTCCCGATCGAACCGGTTGACGGCGCTCTGCCCGGCGCCGTCCTTCAGCAGCATGTTGCCGCTGATGCCCGCGTTGAGCACTCCGACGTTGCGGTTGGCCGTGATCAGCCGCCGCGCCAGCTGGTCGGGCCAGCGCCTGTTCTCGCCGAACGTCGAGTCGTAGCCGTCGGTGATCGACGCGCCGAGCGTGACGACCGCGCCCTCGGACTCCGCGTTCTGCACATCCACGCCGGCCAGGAACGCGTAGTTGTCGAAGGTTTGCGCACCCGTCAGCGTGGCCTGAGTCGCCTGATTGCCCGCGGCGACGTAGTTGTGCCGATTTGCGAACGCGTGCTGGGTCACCGAGCCGATCCGCTCGGGCACGTAAGCGCTGACCGAGACGTCGCCGCCCGCCGGCATGGCGAACTGCACAGCATCGCTCACCGTGGTCTGCCCGGCCTCGATCGTCACCGAGTCGCCGCCGTTGAACGTCACATGCGCGTTCGTGGTCGCGTCGACCGTGTTCGCCTGCAGATGCTGAGCGAGATAGACGGCGCTGACGGTCAGCGGGTCACTGCCGAACTCGTTCGAGAGCTTCACGCGTACGGTGTCGCCGCCGATGCTCGTGCGGATGATCTGCCGGACGGTCTGCTTGTCGAAGGCGCGCCCGCCGTTCTGCACGGCCACCGCCCAGCTGCCTGTCCAGGGCGTCTCCGCCGGGCTTGCCTCGCCGCTCGGCGTCGCGCTGCTCGCGCCGGTCGGGGTCGCCTCGTTGTTCTCGTTGCCGTTGGAGTCCCGCTGCACGAACACGACCACCGCCACAACCAGGACCACGAGGGCCGCCACGACCGAGATCGTCGTCTTCCGGGTCCAGTTCACCGCGACCACGGTACTGGGTCCACACACCCGGTTCGCCTTCGGCTGAGCTGGGAGGTTGCTGACAGTGGGCTGGGTCACGAGCCGTTCACATTTGTGCGGGATGGCGCAACCGCACGGTCAAAATCAGGGCTTGGTGGCGATTACCGCGCCGTTCGCGCCCGGGGCGTCGAAGTGCACGGTTCGCACATCGGTGAAGCCGGCCCGGGTCAGCCACTGCGCGTATTCGGCGTCCGAGTAGTTTCGGCCGCCCTCGGTCTCGACCAGCATGTTCAGGCCCATCAGGGCGGCGGGGGCCGGACCGGTGCGGTCGGCGTTGAGCAGCAGCTCCGAGATGACGACCAGGCCGCCGGGCGGCAGGGCCGCGTACGCCTTGGTCAGCAGCTCCTGGTTCGTCGGCTCGTCCCAGTCGTGCAGGATCATGCTGAACAGCACGACGTCGTGGCCGTCCGGCAGCTGCGCGTCGGTGAGGAAGTTGCCCGGCCGGGTCCCGATCCGGCCGCTCAGGTCCGCGCGTTCGATGTTCACTTGTGCGATCTCGCACACATGCGGCAGGTCGAGCACGGTCGCGCTCAATTCAGGCAGCAAACGGCACAACTCGATCGGGTACGCACCCGAACCGCCGCCGACGTCGAGCAGCCGGCGCCGGCCCGACAGGTCGATCGCGCGCCCGAGGGCCTGCGCGGTGAAGATCGACGTCGAGTACATGGCGCCCCAGAAGCTCTCCAGCATCTCGGGGTCGGCCGTGTCGAACATCGAGTCCTGCGTGGACGGATCCCACGTCAACGGCCGGTCGGTGCGCAGCGCCTCGCCGATCCGGTGCCACGGCAGATACGTACGCTGATCGCAGTAGGAAACCTGCCCGCCGAAGTAGTAGGGCTTGCCGCGCACGAGGAACTCCTCGGCCAGCGGGCTGTTGCGGTAGCCGTCGCCGTCCTTCTCCAGCAGACCCAGCGATGCGCACGCCGCGAGCAGCAGGTCGGCGGGCCGCTCGGGCAAGCCGAGCTCCTGCTTGGCCTGCGCGACGGTGAGCGTAAGGCCATTGTGGAGCTTGGTGAACAGGTCGAGCTCGACCGCGGCCGCGAGCGTCTTGAAACTCCAGAACCCGGTTACGAGGCCCATCAGGGGCGTCGGCGTCAGCATGCATTGATCATCTCAAATGGGGGCGAGCGCGTCCCCGGCGCTTTCTTCCGCGACTGGCTCCGCACCTACCCGGACGACCGCGACCTCTCCGCCACCACGAAGCGCCGGCCGGCCGCGGCGCCCGGCGACTACAACCTGGCCAAGTGTGACGTCATCGACCAGATCTGCGCCCGCATCTTCGCCGCCGGGCCCGCTCCTGCGCCCGCGTGATCGCCGGCTTCGCTTTCGCCGCTACGGGACTTCGCCGCTACGGCACTTTGCCGCTACGACGAGAGTTTGCCGCCACGATCAGGTTTCGCCGCCACGAGCGGGTTTCGCCGCTACGACCAGATAGAGCGTGAAACCGGCGACGACCGGTCCCGCCTCGAGTCGTCGCAACCAAGCTTTCCCGTACGTCGGTGAAAGCTCGCCGTCCGCGATCGCGCGCTCGCTGTTGCGGGTCAGCCCCAGGATGCGGTCCGCCGTGCCGAAGTCCCGGAACAGCACCGCGATCGCTTCGACACTGCGGACCGTCAGCCCCGCCGTTGTGCACAGCCGAACCAGGTCGCGTCCCAGGGCCGGATTTCGCACCCGTCCGGCCGAGTAGCGCGCGAAACCCCGGCTGGTCTCGAGATCCTCATCGGCGACGGCAAGGGTGTCCCAGTCGGGCTCGGCCGCGGCCAGCAGCCCTCCCGTCTTGAGGATCCGCGCGGCCTCATTGACAGCTTGATCGGGTGAATCAACATGTTGCAGCACCCGATCAACCCTTGCCCGATCAACGCTGCCGTCCGCCAGCGGCAGCGCCGTCAGATTCCCCTCTTGCAGGCGGACGCCCGGGTGCCGTCGTCCGGCCTCGGCCAGCATCCCCAGGTCCCGATCGACCCCGATGACATTCCCGTCGGCGCCGGACGCCGTCACGAGCGCCCCGAGGTCGGTTCCCGGTCCACACCCCAGATCCACCACCGAGTGCCCGGCTCGAACGTCGAGCAGCTGCAGGAGGCGCCGCTTGTAGTCCCGCCCGACGGCAGTGGCGGCAGCGTCATCCATGTACGCGATCTGATCGGTCACGGCTCAACCCCACCACGCCCCGCCGAGCCGTTGGTGACGAAACTGTGCAGATCTTCCACAGGTTCGCCAACTCGTTGCCGAGCATCGGGTGTGGCCGCTCGACGTTGGTCAGTGGGTGACTGTCAGGACTGTTTTGCCGGCTACCTGACCGGTGGCCAAACGGTGCATGGCAGTGGCGGCGTCGGCCAGGGGATAGGTGCTTTCCACAGGCGAGGGGATGTCGGTCAGGGCGGTCAGATCGTCCCGGTCGGCTATCACGATCGGGGCCCTGAGCTTCTGCTTGGTGAACGGGGTGATGGCGAACGCGTGCAGGTTGCGTTCGAGGCCGCCGAAGAAGCGGCCGCCGTTCTCGCCGCCGGCTATGGACAGGGTGCCGGTGGGTTTGAGCAGCGCGCGCAGTGTGGACAGGGGGCGGTTACCGGCGATGTCGACGATCAGGTCGTACGAGCCGGTGAGCGGCTCGCGGGTGTAGTCGATGACGTGGTCGGCCCCGAAACGGCGTACGGCATCGGTCTTGGCAGTGCTGCAGACGGCGGTGACCTGGTCGCCCTGGGACTTGGCCAGCAGCACCGTGAAGGAGCCGACGCCGCCGCCCGCGCCGATCACCAGCACCTGGCGCGGCGCGGCTGTGGATTTCGGCGTCAACATGTGGAGAGCGGTCGCACCCGAGGTGGGGATGGCGGCGGCCTGCTCGAACGACAGGTGCGCGGGCTTGTGGAGGAGCCGCGACGGCTTGACCCTGGCGTACTCGGCCCAGCTGCTCGAACCCTCGCCGAAGACCTCGTCGCCGGCCTTGAAGTCGGTGACCTGATCGCCGACCTCCGCGACGACGCCCGCCAGGTCGAGTCCGGGGGTGCGGTTGCGCGGTCCCCGCAGGCCGAAGCCGAGGCGGGAGATCAGCGGCAGGCCGGTCATCGCATGCCAGGCGCCCCGGTCCACCCCGGCGGCATGCACTCGTACGAGGACCTGGTCGGGCTTGATGGTGGGCTTGGGGACGTCATCAAGATGCAGGACGTCGGCATCGCCGTACATGTTGTGGACAACGGCCTTCATGCGAGTCGCTCCCCTCGGGTGTGGATAGTCATGCGGGTTCCTCCGGCGGGTATTGGAAGACGTCGTCGAGGCCGACGCCGAAGGCCTGCGCGATGCGGAAGGCCACCTCGAGCGAGGGGGAGTAGCGGCCCTGCTCGATGGCGATGACCGTCTGGCGGGTCACGCCGATGCGGTCGGCCAGCTCGGCCTGGGTCATCTCGCCGGTGGTGAAGCGCAGCGAGCGGATCTGATTGGTGATGCGGGTCGGCTTCACCACGGGTGGAAGCCCTTGCGGTAGGCGAAGATCTTGGCGGTCGAGCCGAGGACCGCGGAGAGCACGAAGGCCAGGTAGATGACGTTGGCGATCCAGAAGTAGCGGGCCTCGAACAGGGCCATCACCATCGCGGCGACGGCGCCCGCGACCACCAGCGACTGGCCGACGTGATCGCCGAAGCGGCCGATCTCCCGGTCGCGCTGGTCGGCCTTCTGGTTGCCGCCGAACAGGATGTCCACAGCGATGTTGACGACTATCGCGCCGCCGACTGTCCACAGGAGAGACGGCACGTACGAGATGTCCACAGCCACGAGCACGAGATAGACGGCGTAACCGATGAGGGCGGTGACGGCGAGGCTCCACGCCCGCCGCTCCTGAGTTGTCATGCCCCCAAGGTAAAGAAAGCCGGACACCGAGTCAAAGTTTCTTTACACGCTCCTCAGCGTTGTCTCAGGTGCACCGCCGGCGGAGTCGTACTCCGTACGGGTGATTGTGGGGTGCCGGGGTGGGCGACGACCTGGGGATGGGTGCTGTGGACTACCGGCGAGTGCGACGGAGTGTGGGGTGCGGCAGTGGGGGCGAGGAGACTCGGGGCGGGCCGGAATGTGAAAGGAGTCGCGACCTATGGGAAGTCACGCGGGTGGTGCGGGCCGCCGGCCGGGTAATGCGCTGAAGTCCGATCGAGGCGTGAAACGGGCCAACGTCCGGATGCGGCATCGGATCGATGACGGGCGCGACGCTTCCGCTGCTGAGGCGCTCGGGATCGGCAGCACGGTGTTGCTCGACCGCTCGGCCAATCAATGCGGGACGGCCGACCGGCGCCTCTTCGAGCGGCTGGCCATGCAGGGTTTCGCCGGGCCGGAGTACGAGGTGTTCTACGCCCGGACGGTCGTCTACGGGCAACGCGTCTGCGTGGCGTGGATACGGAACGGAACCATGCAACGCGAATGCGCCGAGCGGGACCGGCCGGTGGATGCCCTCCCGCCAGAACTAGATGTGCAGGACCTGGCTATCGGCACCGCGGTCTGTGGAGCGGCGCTCTTCCACCGGGCGGCGTTGCTCGAGGGCGGCTGGTCGCCGGTCGGCGAGGCCTCCATGGCCACCATGTGCATCGACTCCTGCGTGCGGGCGTACCCAGCCGTTCTTCGCCGCTGGGCGTCGCACGATCTGCCGCCCAGCGACCCGTATCCCAGCCGACCCGGGTGCGACGCTTCTGATTTGCACAAGTTGATGGCGCAGTCGTCCTTCGGCACCCTGCCGCCGGGGCTGGACGGCCCGGCATCCGGGAGTCGCTAGCCCGCCGACCCGCCTGGGCGGGTTCGGGCCGTGCGGGGGAGCGGCTGGGCGGGTTCGGGCCGTTTGGGAGGGCGGCAGGGCTGTCCGGGCCGCCGGTGAGCGGCCAGGGTGGGTGCGGGCCGCCGGCGGAGCGGCGGTGGTGGGTCCGGCGAAGGCGGCGGCCCGCCGGCGAAGGCTAGAAGCCGGCCAGGACGGTTTTGCCGATTGCTGAGCCGGACTCCTGGGCCTTGTGCGCCTTGCGCATGTTGACTGCATTGATGCCGTCAATACGAGTCGTCAATGTTGATTGCACGATGCCCTTGTCCACAAGGTCGGCCACTTGGTTGAGGATCTCGTGCTGGGCCACGCTCGTCGGGTCGAACAGCGGGCGGGTGAACATGAGTTCCCAGTGCCACGTGATGCTCTTCGACTTGAGGGCGCGCAGGTCGAGGTTCGGCGGCTCGTCGATCGCGACCACCGACCCGTACGGGCGAATGATCTGGGCAAAGGTGTCGATCATGCCGGCCGAGTGGGGGCTGAAGACGTAGTCGACCCCGCCGGGGAGCTGGGCGTCGAGGTCGCCGTGGTGGTCGACCACCGAGTGGGCGCCGCGAGCCAGCACATAGTCTCGCGACTTGGGGCGTGACGCGGTGCCGATCACTTCGAGGTCGGTGAGCTGCCGGGCCAGCTGCACGAGGACCGCGCCGACGCCACCGGCCGCACCGAGCACCAGCAGCCGCTTCGAGCCGGCGCCCCCAGCAGCCGCCGAGTCGTGACCCCGTCCCGAGGCCGACGCGCCCGGCGCCGGGGACGACTCGCCCGGCACCCGGGACGACTCGCCCGGCATCGGGGACGACTCGCCCGGCGCCGTGGACCACTCGGGCGTGTTGACGCGGATCGGGCTGGACGGTTCCACCTGAAGGCGGTCGAACAGCGATTCCCATGCCGTCAATGCGGTCAACGGCAGGGCGGCCGCGGCGGCGAAGTCGAGTGAGCGCGGCTTGCGGCCCACGATGCGCTCGTCGACCAGGTGCAGTTCGGAGTTCGTGCCGGGGCGGGCGATCGAGCCGGCGTACCAGACCTCGGCCCCGGGGCGGAACAGCGTGACCGCCGAACCGACCCGTTCCACCACACCGGCCGCGTCGAAGCCGAGGATCCGCGGCGCGGGATCGGGGTCGCCGCCGGCGCGCACCTTCACGTCGACCGGGTTGACCGAGACGGCCCGCACCCGCACCTGCAGGTCGTGCTCGCCGGGCGTGGGCACCGGCAGTTCGAGGTCGAGCAGGGAGGACGGGTCGGAGATCGGCAGGCTCGTGCGGTAACCCACCGCGCGCATCATTTCGGTCATGGGCGGGACGGTATTCCGGTGACCCTAGTTACCCGCAAGGCTTATTAGTTTCCGAAAGGTACTACGGTGGCGGCATGCCGACGACCAGCTGCGACCGCCAGCACGACGTCTACGACGCCTCCTGCCCCTGCCGCCAGGTGCTCGATCTGCTGGCCAACAAGTGGAGCGCGCTCGCCCTGGGCGCCCTCGAAGACGGCCCGCGACGCTTCGGCGCCCTGCGCGACCGCCTCGACGGCGTCAGCCCCAAGGTGCTCACCGCCACACTGCGCAAGCTCGAAGATCAAGGGCTGATCGACCGTACGGTCTTCCCGAGCGTCCCGCTGCACGTCGAGTATTCGCTGACCCCGCTCGGCGCGGACGCCTGCGCCCCGCTGGCCGCCCTGCGCCAGTGGGTGGTCGCCAACATCGACCGCTTCCCCGACCAGGCAGCCGTCGCCCGAGCGAGCTGACATCGACCGCTTGCCCAAGCAGCCAACCAGCTGACGTCGTCCGCGCTGTCGTAAGTAAGGACTCACTCACAAGCTGGAGGGTGCGCGGGTGTGGGGCTGCGGGGTGCGGGCGTGGCGACGCGACGCGAGGTGCGGCGACGCGGGGTGCGGGTGCAGCGACGGGGCTGATCGCGGGTCGAGCCTTGAGTAGTTGCCTAGAAGGCGCGTTTTGGTAAGTGAGGACTCACTAACAGGGACGGGTGGGTGCCGTCGCAGCGAGGGGCGAGGTAGGGCAGTCAAGGCGGGCCGAGCAAGGTGTGCAGGGCATGGTGGGACAGGCAACAGAAAGCGCGGGCGAAGGTTGGAACGGCGAAGGCCGCCAAGGTGGGCTTGGCGGCCTTCTGTGTGGGGGTGGGTCAGTGGCGGAGGGACAGGTCCAGCCAGACCAGGCGGTGGTCGGATGTGGGGAAGCCGTTGACCGGGGCCCATACCGGGTCGTAGACGCCGCTCAGGCGGGACAGCGGGTCGGACTGGACGGGCCAGAAGACGCCGGAGCCCCGTACGGGAAGGCCGGCCCTGGGCAGAACGTAGTCGGCGCGCAGGTTGCCGGGGGCGGTGTCGGCGAAGTCGGCCGTGTCGTAGCGGGGGTTGCCGACGTGGGACGTGTTCGCGCCGCCCTGCAGGGTTGCGGCCTCGGCGGCGCCCGCGGAGGACGGGGCGATGCGGGAGTTGATCAGGCGGTGGTCGAGGAGCTGGTTGATCGCGCCGTCGTACGAGTCGCCGTCGAGCGGGTCGGCATTCTGGTCGCCGGCGATGACGAACGGTGAGCCGGGCTTGAGGCCGCCCTTGTGACCCCGGTCGTCGTAGATGTAGCGGGCCGACTTCACGTAGTCGGCCCAGAAGCGGATCTCGTCGTGGTTGCGGCGGCCGTTGCGGTCCTCGGGGCCGTCGAAGGTGGGCGGCGTCGGGTGCGAGACCAGGAAGTGCACGGTCTTGCCGCCGATGCGGATCGGGACGTCCCAGTGGCTCTTCGACGACAGGCGCAGCACCTGGCGGGCGGCCGGCGAGTAGAAGTCGGCCGGCAGCAGGTTGCCCGGCATGTCCTTCCACTTGAACAGCTGGAACGTGCGGATCGCGGAGTACGAGATCGGGTACTTCGAGTAGACGACCATGCCGTACTGCCCGGGGAACAGACCGAAGCCGTACGAGTCGTCGCCGTACGCCTGGTCGCCCGGCGTCGTGTCGGCGACCCCGTTGTTGTTCAGGTCGAGCCCGGACGAGATGCCGGTGTTCGACGGCGCCACATACCGGTACGGGTATTTCTGCGCCGGCGCCCCGTTCTGCGACACGGCCAGGAAGTTCTGCGCGAACAGGCGCGCCGCCTCCGGGTCGTAGTCGAACTCGTTGAGCAGCACCACGTCGGGGTGGGCCCGCTGGATGACCTCGGCGACGTTGCGTGCCTGCCGCCGGTAGACGTCGTCGACGCCCGGGTTGGCCAGGTGCTCGCGCAGCAGCCCCTCGGCCGGCCGGTTCAGCGACAGGTTATAAGTGGCAAATCGGACGGCGGAAGAGCCGTGGGCAAGCGCGGGAGCGGGCAGCGCCAGAAGGCCCAGCACGAGCCCCGCGGCAAGAAGAAGACGCCTCATGACCCTCGTGTCTACCGGACCCATCCACGTACGGCCATGCGACAGGCGCCTCTGACGTGGACAGTTCACCGCCCGGCAACCCGGTAAGGTCGTCGCCCGTGGAGCTGAGCCCGGACGACGTCGAACAACTTCGCGCAACAGTCGGCGACGCGCGGGTGATCGCGATCGGCGAATCCGCTCACTTCGTGCGCGAGTATCACGTGCTGCGCGAGCAGATGGTGCGTTTCCTGAGCGAGCAGCTGGGCTTCACCACGGTGGCCCTGGAGTCGGGGTTCAGCGAGGGCCTGGCGGTGCGCGACTGGATCCACGCCGGCGCCGGTGATCCGCCCGCGGACGGTCTGACATACCGGTTCGGCGAATGCGCGGAGATGCGCGATCTGCTCGTTTCGCTCAAGGACCAACAGCTCGATTTCTGGGGTCTGGACCTGCCGGGCGGCCTGGCCAACGCCGGTCCCGCGCTCGATCATCTCGACCTGCACGCGCCCGAGCTGCGGCAAACCCTTTCCCCCGTACGCCGCCTCGTGGGCCGCTTCGCCTCGGCGTACACGATTCCCGCCTTCACGGCGTACCGGGAAATGGCTTTGATCGATCGTGACGCGCTGACGCTCGCCCTGGCCGAGGCGAACGCCCGGTTCGACGCGACCCCGCGCCCGCGCGACGAAACGAACACCATCGCGCGTCACGAACTGCGCATGGTGACGCTGCTCGACCAGATGCTGCGCGCCCAGGTCGCCGCGGTCGAGGGGTCCACGGCGCACGCCGGCCTCAACATCCGGGACGCCGCGATGGCGCGCACCGTGGAGTGGATCCTTGATCGCACGCCCGGCCGGGTGATCGTGCTGGCCGCCAATTCGCACATCCAGCGCCGGCATCCGATGTTCGAGGTGCTCGGCAGCCACCTGTCCGCGCTGCTCGGCGAGCAGTATCGCGCAATCGGGGTGACCGCCGAGGCCGGCCAGGTCGCCACGCGACGACTCGCCCCCGACGCGCCGGCGATGGCCGAGACCGTGCTGGTCGATCTGGAGCCCCCGGCCGAGGGCAGCGTCGAGCGGCTGGGCCCCGGCCTGCACGACACCCGCACGTCCACGGCCGACAAGATCAGAAACCTGGACCTCTACACCGAGGGACCGGTCGCCGAGTTCTTCGACGCGGTCGCCTGCGTGCCGATCAGCACCCCGACCGAGCAGGCGCTGTGGACGGGCGGCCGGTGAAAGCCCGCCGGGCGGGGGCTGTGGATGGGCGGGCGGTGACGGCCTCCCCCGTGCGGGGTCGTGACACGGGGAAGGCCGTCCGTTCTCACGAGAAGCGGGCCGCGATCCAGTTGGCTACCAGGGCGGTGCTCTCGAAAACGGCGCCGTCATGGGTGGCGCCGTCGATCTGGACGAACTGCACGGGCTGGCTGTAGGCGCTGAGCTGGGTCAGCAGCGGGCCGGCGGTGATCACGTACGGGACCGCCTCGTCGGCCGTGCCCTGCACCAGCAGGATCGGGGCGGTCGGCGCCTTCTGGGCGGGGTTGACGTACTTCGACAGCTTGGTGATCACCGACTGCGGCAGCGCACCCCCGACCAGCAGCTCGGAGGCGGTCAGGTCGGCGTAGGCGGCGAGGATCTCGTTGAGGCAGCCGCTCTGCAGCACGCCGGTCTTGGCCCGCGCGGGCGGCGCCAGAATCGTGGAGGGCACGAACGTCGGGTCCACCGACTGCAGGCCGTACAGAGCCATGACCAGGTAACCCTGGGCCGGGGTGCCCGGAATGAGCGGCGCGAACAGGTCGGCGTTGCTGACCGGCGCGATCGCCGCGACCCCCTTCAAGGTCAAGTTCCCGTCGTACGAGGGAGCGAGCTCGTCGGCGAACAGGGCGCCCTGCCCGCCCTGCGAGTGGCCGTCGATCACATACTGCGTGCCCAGCGTGGCGTCGAGGTTCTTGGCCGCCTTGGCACTGTCGATCATCGAGCGGGCCGCGCTCGCGCCGACCAGGTACGGGTGGGACAACGCCGTGCCCAGGCCCGGGTAGTCGGGCGCGGCGACCGTCCAGCCGCGCCGCAGCAACTCGGCGATCGCGGCCCGCGCCTCGGGCCAGAACACCGACTGGCTCACCGAGGGGGCGCACTGGTCGGCCAGGCCGGTCGTGCCGTGCCCCCACACCACGATCTTGTTGTTCTTCCCGGTCTTCGGAGTGAGGATCAGGCCGGTCGCGGTGATCGGAATGGAATTCGTCGGGCTCGACAGCAGCGTGGTCGTCAGATACGAGACGCGCTTGCCGTTGGCCAGGGGTGCCAATTCCGCCGGAAGGGTGGCCACGGAAGTGGAGAGAACGGTGCCGGAAAGCTGAGCCGCGCGGGCCGGCGAACCTGGCAAAAGTGCTGCGGAAATGGCAAGAACAATGGCCGTGGCCGCCGCGAGAAATGCCACGACAGGGTGCCTTTTGAGGGCAGGGTTCATCGATGAAACCTTTCGGAACTGGTGTGACGCGCGGCGAGGACACGCGAGAGGGAAAAGCGCCGGACCTGGCCATGGGCGGGCCAGGTCCGGGCAAGGGGATGCTGCCGGTGGAAAAGGGGAACTTTTACCGCGGGGGAGAGGGGAGTGCTATCGGGTGCAGACGAAGTGGTCGGCCACGCGACGCAGGGCGGCGACGGTCTCGGCGTCGCGGCGGGGGTCGTCCTGGGTGGGCCAGGCGCTGCACTTGACGATGACGACCTCGGCGTCCGGGTCGACGTAGAGGTATTGGCCGTGCACCCCGAGGCCGGTGAAGGCGTCGAAGTGGTCGCTGCCGAGGGTCCACCACTGGTTGGAGTAGCCGTAGTGGTCGTAGCCGCTGGGTCCGAGCGCACCCACCGCGAGCTGCGGTTTGTCGTTGCCGCGACTGCGGCGCACCCAGTCCCGCGGCACGATCTGCTCGCCGTCGACCACCCCGTCGCCGGCCATCAGCAGGCCGACCCGGGCCACGTCGCGAGCGGTCGCGTTGAGCGAGCCGCCCCCGATCGCGGTGCGCGGACGCCCGCGGGTGAGCCAGTAGTACGCGTCGCGGTCGGAGCCCAGCTTCTGCCAGAGCCGCTCGGAGGCGTACGTGGCCAGGGTCTGTCCCGTCGCTGCCTCGAGGACCCACCCCAGCATCTGGGTGTCGAAGGTGGAGTAGTTGAACTTCTCACCCGCCGGCGCGGTCCGCGTTGCCGCGCGGACCACGTCGGCGATGTCTCCGCCACCGAGGATCGTCTGCTCGAACTGCTTGATGCCGCTGTTGGGCACCTCCCAGGTCTCGAGGTCGCCGACGCCGGTGGTCATGTCGAGCAGCTCGGCGATTGTGTTCCCCTCGTACGCCGTGCCGAGGAAGTCGGGCCGGTAGTCGGTGATCTGATCCTTCTCGCTGCCGATCAGCCCCTCGTCGAGCGCGATGCCGACCAGGATCGACGTCACCGACTTGGAGAGCGAGAACAGCTGCATGCGCGAGCGTGGGCCGGCGAACGCCCCCGGGTAGGTCTCGTGCACGATCGTGCCCCGGTGCAGCACGACGAACGCGGTGGTGAACGTGCGGCGGTGCAGTTCGGCGAGGGTGAAGTCGCGGTTCTCGAAGCGGTAGGTCACGTTCAGCGGCTGGTTGTCGACCGGGAGGGGAAGGTGGGTGGCGCCGCGGGCGACGCGTTCGGTCGGCATCAGCCAGTTCATGTGGGTGAAGGTCCACTCGTTGAACGGCCGTCGCATGATCAGATCGCCCTGCTTGTCCCACCAGGACGGTTCCCGGTGGTCGGCAGGGCGGTCCGTCGTACTTGTCATGAGGGTCCCCCGTTATCGGCCGAGCGTTCGAACATTTCGCGCAATGTCAAACCTGTCGGGTTCTTGATGGGCTCCAGATAGGCCGCCATGATCCCGAGGACCCCCTTGCCCACGAGATTCTCGACCGGGCCCTGGTCGACGATGTCCGCGCTCGGGTCGCCCAGATGCCGCACCGCGAGACCCTCCGTGACGGCGGCCAGGAGGTTGGTGAACTCCTGGATCGTGATGCCGGGGCGAAGCTGGTAGCCCCGCGCGGCGATCGTCTCTTCGTAGATCTTCATCCACGGTTCGAGCGCGCCGGCGTAGTTGTTCGCGATGGCGCCACGGATGCCGTCGTTGCGGTGGGCGGTTGCCACCATGATGAGCTGCAACTTGAACAGAGGCATCCGGCAAAGGGCCATCAACTCGTGGTAACTGGACCGG
Source organism: Paractinoplanes lichenicola (assembly GCF_016785085.1). Taxonomy (GTDB): domain Bacteria; phylum Actinomycetota; class Actinomycetes; order Mycobacteriales; family Micromonosporaceae; genus Actinoplanes; species Actinoplanes lichenicola. The sequence continues at coordinate 131,610 of NZ_JAENHO010000012.1, read as the reverse complement.
TCCACGGCGTCGACCAGGCTGTCGTCGGTGGCCAGCCAGTCACCGCGCGTCTCCACATCGGCCCCGTACTGCGGGTCGTAGTTGATGGCGTGCAGCATGAACGCGAGCAGGTCGTTGAGGTAGTCGTCGTGGCTGGCCCAGGTCGACCTGTACGGCCCGGCGCCCTTCTGCCGCAGGAAGGGCAGCTCGAGCTCCTCGACCTCGGCCGACAGCGCGCGCTCGGTCAGGAAGCTCAGGCCCGACCAGTACTGCTTGCGCCCGTCACCGGTCGCCGTCGCGGGTCGCTGGGCACCGAGGTTGCGCTCGATCAGGTTGGCGCCGGCCTTCAGGTACGACGCCACCTTCAGCGAGTTGACCAGGGCGGCACGAGTCGACTCGCGCACTCCCTTGACCCGGGTGACGATGCCCGAGAAGTCAGCGCAGTAGGGGTAGGGCAGATCCTTCTTGCCGTACGTCATGCAGGTGATTCTGCTTGGATTCCCGCGACCTTCAAGTGCGCACGTGCGTAGTACTCGCAGGCTAGGCCTTCGGGCATAACGCACGCACGTACCGTGATCGCATGACTGCGCAGAGTAGATTTTCCCTGGATGTCAGGGGTGCAATGCGCGGAGATAAGCAGTCGCGAGCGTACGCCGCGTAGGCGTACCTGACTGTGCAAGTTGCGTCATCCGCGTGTCGAGACGCTCATGTTCCTCGTCGGTCAGGGCCGCGGCCATCGCCTCGCCGTAGGTCGGGGCGAGCGGATTGGGGGCCACCTTCTTCCGGGCCTCCCAGTCGCCGATCGGCTCGGCCGGCACATCCAGCTGCGCCCGGTAGTCGACCTCGATGCCGTCGAACCCGGCCTCGGCCGCCCAGCGCAGCAGATCCCGCTCATCGAAATCGGTCATCGGATTCTCGCCGCGCCGGGCGCCGTCACGATAGACGGCGACCACTTTGGCCAGCAGATCGGCGACCTCGGGATCGCGCAGCCCGAAAAGGCTGTCGGGCCGGTGCTCCAGCAGGAAACGGTTGACCGGCTCGAAAATGGAAAGGCGGCCGCCCGGTTTGAGCACGCGGAAGAACTCGCGGAAAGCGGCCGGCTTGTAATCGCAATAGATGAGAACGGAACGCGTGGTGACGACGTCGACCGACGCGTCCGGAACGGCCGACAGATCCTCGGCCGCCGCGTGCACGAAACTGCACCGGGGGTCGCCGCCGGCGCGGCTGCGGCATTCCTCGAGACCGGCCTCCGAGACGTCACTGAAGATGACGCGGCCGTCGGGGCCGAGCCGCTCGAGGGCTCCGAAAGCGATGAGACCCGTTCCGGAGCCCACGTCGAGCAGCGTGTCGGTGGGCGAGAGGGCGGCTCGATCGAGCACTTCCTCGCGGAAAACCTGAAGGTCGGTGGCGTGTTGCGCGCGTAGTTCGGCATTCCCGCCGTCGCGACGCGTCAACAGCCACCGCGTCCACTCGTCCGTCGCCATCGGATCACCGTAGGGCACAGGTCTTCTCGATGGGTGAGACATCTACAGGCGGCAATGGAAACGTGATCTGTGGCGGCTTTCCTTCGGTGTTCGCTCAGGCCACGGGCGAGATCAGGTCCATTCGATGTCGCCGTTCGCCGTGGGTCCGGCCCAGGTCGGTCCCGCCCAGCCGGCGTCCACGGCGAACGGGGTGCCCACCCAGCCGTCCGCGCTGTCCCAGTTGGTGCCGGCCACGACTGTCGCACCCTTGCCGGCCACTGCGGATCCGCCCACTCCGGCGCCCAGCAGCACGGCTCCCGCGACGGCGGTTCCGGTGCCCAGGATGATCAGGCCGCGGCGCGTGATTCGGTTCATGATTGAAGCCCCCGTTGTCGTCGGTTGCGCCCCCTGGAAGCGGGGCGTGACCCCAGCGTGCCGCCGGCCGCAACGCTGCGACCAGCGGCAACACTTGCTGGGAGCTTCCCGGGACGTCAGCGCCGCCCGAGCGCCCAGCCGACCGCCCCGGACGCCGCGATCAACGCGCAGATCCCGACGACCGGCCCCAACCGGCGCTCGGCCGCGACGACCTCGGCCGGGGAGCCGGCGGCCGGCCAGCGCGACTGCCGCCGCTCCCGCTGCGCCTCGTCCCACAGCCGCCGCATCTCGGCGTGGTTCCCGCCACCCAGATCGGTCAGCGTCGCCACCACCTCCCACGGCGGCAGCGCCTGCCCGGCGAAGTAACGGGACAACGACGAGTCGCTGACGTGCACCTTCAAACTGAGTTCCCGCAGCGTGAGCCCGGCCTCGGTGCGGAGCGCCCGCAACTCGGCCACGAGCCTGGCGTGCATCTCATCAATATCCACCGCGTTTCCTTCCCCCAGTCGGTCCGCGATGGCGCCATTGTGTTCACACCGGGACGGCCCGCCCGCCGACTCCGGACGATCCCGGACTGTCAGCCTTCGACAGGCCGGCTCCCGGGGCCCTCGACGAGCCCCGCCAGTCGGTCGACCGATGCCCGGAGCTTGTCGGTCGTCGTCGCCTCGGCCCGCGGGACGCGCTTCTCATCGGTCAGGTCCGTCCAGTCGTACGTGTGCGTCACATAGGACCGGCCGGGCTCGACCTCCTCGATCTTCCATCGCCACAGGTGACCGGGCGGGGTGCCACCAGGCTCGCTGGGCCGCCACGCGATCAGGCGCCCCTCGCTGAATTCGACGACATGATTCTCCCGTACGGCTCCCGTCGTGAGCTTCATTGCGAAGACGTCGCCGACGGCCCGCACCCGCCCACCCGCGATCGCCTCGGCCAGGTTGTCGTTGCCGTCCCATCGGGGCTGCTGCGCCGGATCCGCGATCAGCTCGAAGATCTCAGCGGCCGGCGCGGCGATGTCCCGCCCGGCACTCACCACACGCGTCATCATCCGGCCATCTCAGCACATCCGGCTTGCTCGGCGGGCGGTGCTCACGGGGCTTGAATGGGTGGGGCGCAACCGGGCCGGTGGTTCTCAACGGAGTGAGCGCGCCTGGGGTGCGGCCGAGCCGGGGCGCTCAATGGGCTGAGGGTGCGCGGGGTTCGACCGGCCCACGGTGCTCAGTGGGCTGACGGTGCCGGGGCGACGGGGCCACGGTGCTCAGTGGGCTGACGGTGCCGGGGGCGACGGGGGCCCTGGTGCTCAGTGGGCTGAGGGTGCGCGGGGTTCGGCCGGGCCGGTGGTGCTCGCCGAGGCGAGGGCGCGCGGGGTGCGGCCGACCCAGGCGACGACCGGGTGGATGAGCAGCGCGGCCACGGCGAACAGCGCGGCGATCACCCACCAGCCCCAGCCGCCGGTGTGCACGGCCAGGAACGTCAGCGCGACCGGCCCGATCATCCGCGCGACGCCACTGCCGGTGCGGGCCGCGCCGAGATAGACGCCGCGCCGGTCGGGCGGCGGCACCTCGGTCACGAAATACCACTCGGCGGCCGACGACCACAGCTCGGTGCCGGTCAGCAGCACGACGCCGAGCGCCAGCACGGCGATGGTCAGCCAGCCCTGCGTACGCCCGCCGACCAGGAACACCACGCAGGCGGCCACCGTGGACAGGGCCGCCCAGCGGGTCAGGTTCGCCGATCCGGTCAGGCTGACGGCGTGCCGGGTCGCGGGCACCTGCAGCAGGACGGCGAGCACAGTGTTGAGGGCGAACAGCGCGCCCAGCACCGGCCGGGGCGCGTCGGTGCTGGTGATGGCCCACAGCGGCACGACCGTGCTGAAGAGCACCTCGCTGCAGGAGAGAATGGCGAACACCCCGGTCAGCGCCGTGAACGGATGATCGCGCAGCACACCCCACGGCGGCCGGCGATCGGGGCCGGCCTCGGTGTGCACGGCGGGCATGCGGGCCACGAAGCAGGCGCTGACGAGAATCCCGCCCGCGTTGGCCAGCACCAGGATCAGCAACCCGGGCCGCGAGTCGAGCGCGATCGCGACGGCGCCCAGCCCGGCCCCGACGGTGAAACCCATGTTCAGGTACGCCCGGACGAACGCCATCGTCCGCACGCGGATCTCCGCCGGCACGGCCGCCGCGGTGTAGACCGAACGCCCGGCGTCGGTGAGCGCCTGCGACACCGCCTGCATCCCGAGCACGACGACGAACGACCAGAACGCGCCGACCAGCGGATAGAGCAGGAACGCGACCACTCCGACGATCGACCCGGCCACCCAGGCCCGCTGCCCGCCGAACCGGTCGGCCAGGTGCCCGAGCGGCATCGCCAGCACCAGCCCGAGCAACCCGGAGATCGAGAAGCCGAGACCGATCTGCACCGGCGTCAGACCCACGTACAGGCTGAAAAAGACGACGCTGCCCGTCAGATAGATGCCCCACCCGACCGCAACCAGCGCCGACTGCGCCACCAGTTGCCGCGGCAGCCCGGGAGGCGGCAGCACTCGCTGGATCACACCGATCACCGTAAGCGCGGATGGTCATCGAGTGGTACACGCGCGTTCCATGCTCAGCGCAGGGCGACCGCCGCCCGTACGAGGTCGGCGTTGCTCGTGGCCGGGGTGCCGTCGGGAAGCAGGATCGAGTCCTCGAAGCCGACGCGGGTGGCGTGACCGCGGCGGAACGCGTCGCGAACGAGGGGCCAGGTCCAGTCGTTCATGCCGTGGGTCAGGCGCGGGCAGGTCGCGCCGGCCTCGTCGAGCAGGCGGTTCACCTCGTCGGCGGTCGCCTCGGGCGGGCCGGGCAGGAAGTAGGGCTCGCCCGGGTCGAGCTCGATGCTGATCCGGGCCGCGTGCGGCAGCAGCCCCGAGGCGAGCAGCGCCGGCACCTCCTGCGGCGCCCACAGGCCCACGTCGATGCCGATGCCGACGTCGAGCATCGCCCGCATGACCTGCTCGAACCCGTCCTCCGAGAGGTTCACCGTGGCGACGTCGACGCCCTCCCACTCGCGGATCATCGCGATCCGGTCGGCCAGGTCGGGCACAATCCACGCCCCCGTGGTCAGACCAACTTCGAGTTCCCCGTACGCCACCTCGCGCGCCCGCCGGCACGTCTCGTTGACGACGGCCGGGTCGAGCGTCTCGGCGCCGGACTCGTCACGGACGTGCAGATGCACCCCGTCCGCCCCGGCCGCGAAGCACTCGGTCAGGTCGGCGACCACCTCGTCCAGCGTGACCGGCATCGTCGGATGGACGTCCTTGCCCCACGGACCGTTCGGCGTCACCTGCAGCATGGTCATATGCCCAACCTAGTGACCGCGCGTCTCCGATTGGAGCCCGTCGCCCCTCGTCACGCCCCCGACCTGCTGGCCCTCTATCGCGATCCGCCGGTCGCCGAATGGTACGGCCGGTGGACGTGGCCGCAGATCGAGAGCGAGACCCGCCGCATGGCTTTCGGCTGGCGCAACGACGGTGTCCACAAGTGGATGGCCTACCACCTCGTGACCGGCCAGTGCGTGGGGCGGGGCGGCTTGTCCCGCGCCGTGGTCGACGGTCGTCCGCGGCTCGAACTCGGCTGGGTGCTGCACGGCCGGTTCTGGGGCCAGGGCTACGCCACCGAGATCGGGCGGGCGGGGCTGGACCTGGCTTTCGGCCCGCTGGGCGCCGACGAGGTCGTCTCGTTTACCGAGACCCGCAACAGCCGGTCGCGCGCCGTCATGCGCCGCCTGGGTTTCACGTACGCCAAGCCCCTGCTCATCGAGAACGAGCCGTACGCCCTGTACGCGCTCAGCAGGCCACCCGCGTAATCACCCGTCGCCGCACGCCACTCATTGACGCCGCCCGTGCCGACGTCACTCATGTTGACACCGCTCATGTCAACATTGCTCATGTTGACGGCATCCGTATTGATGCCGCTCATGCGCTCGCGCAGCGCCCACGGTTGCGCCTGGCCGGGCCGCTGAAGCTGCTCGTGTTGACGTGCTGATGTTGACGCCGCTCGTGTTGACGGCGTTCGTGTTGACGGCGTTCGTGTTGATGCCGCTCATGTTGACGCTGTTCGTGTTGATTGCGTTCGTGTTGATTCCGTTCATGTTGACGCTGTTCGTGTTGATTGCGTTCGTGTTGATTCCGTTCATGTTGACGCTGTTCGTATTGACTTTGCTCGTGTTGACGCGCTCATGTTGATGCCGCTCATGTTGAGGTCGCCTACCGCACCCCGGCGGTCACGTGGAGCGGACGGTCACGTGTCGAGGTTGGTGGGGACGGGGATCGAGAACGTGGCGCCGTCCGAGCCGGCGGCCGAGCGGGGAGCCGTCGCGGGGGCGGGCGGCGGCGGGGTCAGCGCCGTGAACGCGGCCCACGGCATGCGGTCGATCGTGTCGGCCGTGCCTTCCTCGAGGATCGCGCGGTAGGCCTGCGACGCCGAGCGGGCCGCGGCCAGCAGGGCGGCCAGCGGGTGCAGCACCAGGCGCACGCCGAGGGCGGCGAGCTGGGCGTCCGGCAGCAGGGGCGGGGCCGCGGCCGCCTCGGAGCGGGTCAGCACCAGCGGCACGCCGGGCAGCGTGGCCTGCAGCAGCGACAGGTCGCCGTGGCTGCCCACCCCGGCCGGCAGTACCGCGTCGGCGCCGAGCTCGGCGAACGTGCGGCAGTCCTCGACCACGGCGTCCAGCCCGCCCACCGCGTACGCGTTGGTCCTGGCCACGATGGCGACGTCGGGCACCTGCGCCCGCAGCTCGGCGAACATGTCGGTGACGACGACGCCCGAGATGCCGGCCCGCTGATAGGACAGCGCCGTCCACACCGCGCCCTGCTCGGTCTCGAAACCGGCGCCCGCGTCGGCCAGCAGCGGCACCCCGCCCAGCACCGGGCCGAGGGTGGCGGCGCGATCGGCGAGCTGCGTGGCCGGCACGAAGTCGACGTCCGGGCGGCCCATCATCACCGCGGCCACGGCGGCCTTCGCGAGGTACGCCGCGCGGTGGCCGGCGTGCACGGCGAGCGTCGCGCTCAACGGGTCGAACACGCCCGGCACGTGGGTCACGCGCCCGGCCGACAGCAGCTCTCGGAAAGCGTTCATGACCGAGTATTCAACGCGAGGCCGCCCGGGCGCCGACAGCCCGCCCAATACATTTACGATCATCTCTATGGAGGAGAGCCGGTCGAGATCCGTGGCCGCGGTGGAACGAGCGATGGACGTGCTGCTGCTGTTCGGCCGCACCGAGCGGGCCGACCTGGGCGTCACCGAGATCGCGGGCGCGCTCGGGCTGACCAAGGCCGCCGTGCACCGCATCCTGACCGCGCTGCGCAACCGCGAGCTGATCACCCTGGACCCGCAGAGCCGCCGGTACGCGCTGGGCCACGCCGCCGTCGCGCTCGGCCGGGCCTATCTGACGCGGACCGACGTACGGGAAATGGCTGCTCCGGAGCTGAAGTATCTGAGCGGCCGCACCGGCGAGACGGCCACGCTCTCACTGCGGCGCGGCGACACCCGCCTGTACGTCGACCAGGTCGTGCCCGACCAGGAGCTGCGCCTGGAGGTGACCGTCGGCGTCCCGTTCCCGCTGCACGCCGGCGCCTCGTCCAAGACGTTCCTGGCGTTCGACCCCGACGGCTACCTCGACCGCAGCCGCCTGGAGCCCCTGACCGAGCACACGATCGTCGACCCGGCCCGCCTGCGCCGCGAACTGACCACCATCCGCGAACGCGGCTACGCCACCTCCCACGGCGAACGCCAGCCGGCCGCCGCCTCGATAGCCGCCCCCATCTTCGACCACGACGGCCGGGTCGCCGCAGTGATAAGCGTGGCCGGCCCCGCCCAACGATTCACCCCCGACTCCGACCCCACCACAGCCGAACACCTGCTCGCCAGCGCCGCCCGAGTCTCAGCCCAACTGGGCTGGAAGCCCTGAGAAGAAGCCTGCGTGGGGGCGGCGAAAGCGAGGGGCGGGCTTCCTAGGCGGGGGAGAGGCCGGCGTCGGCGAAGATGTGGCGGGCCAGGGATGAGTTGAGGAATGTGACGAAGGCGTCGGCGGCTACCGGATTGGCGCCGGTGGTGGGGCGGACGGCGGTGTAGACGTCGGCCAGGCCGGTGGCTTGTTCGAAGTCGACCGCTCGCAGGTTGCCCCCCGCGGTGATCACGTCTGTGCGGTAGGTCAGGGCGGCGTCGACGGCGCCCGAGGTGACCTGGGCCAGTGCCGTGGGGGCGTCGGGTTCGACGGTGGGGCGGCGTACCTCGACGGCGGCCGCCTCGAGTGCGGCGCGGCTGCCCCGGCCGCAGGGGGTGGAGTCGGCGCACAGGGCCACGCGGGCGTCGCGCAGGTCGCCGATGGCGCGGATCCGGTCGCCGGCCGGGGGCAGGGCGATGACGATCGGGTTGCGGGCGATGACCGCCGGCGTGCCGCGGTCGTGGGCGGCGGTGACCATGCCGGTGGCGGCCTCGTCGGCGGAGAGGAACACGTCGATGGGCATGCCGTGCAGGATGTGCTGGGCGTGTTCGAGGCCGGCGCCGTAGTCGACGGTCACCTCGGCGCCGGGGAACGCCTCCTCGAACTTCGGAATCAGCTTGGTCAGCGTGTCGCGCAGGGGATCGGCGGCGTGGACGATGACCGTGCCTTGGGGCGCGCCCGAGGGCGGGGGGCCGGCGCTGTGCTGATGGTGATGTGCCGGGGAGGCGGAAGCAGGAACAGTGGGGGTGGGGGCGGCGACCGGGCCGGAGCACGCCGACAGGCCGAGCGTGACGGCGAGGGCGGCGAGGGTGAGGCGGCGAGATCTCATCGGGCTCCGCTCGGAAGAGGATGCCGCCCGGCCCACGGGGAATCGGGCCGGGCGGCGACGTGCGTACGGGTCAGCAGGCGCCCTTGTCCTGCCAGGCACCCCACTCGCCGGTGGTGCCGGGCTCCTCGCCCTGGGTCCAGTAGCGCGCGGTGTACGCCCGGCCCTTGTGCGAGACGTTCATGCCGCCCGTGTAGACGGCCGACGCGCTCCAGGCCGCCCCGCAGCTGGTGGGTGGGTTCGTCGGCGGCGTGGTCGGCGGGTTGGTGGTGCCGCCCCCGCTCACGTTGACGTCGACGCAGGAGTAGAAGGCCATCGCGGTGTCGAAGATGTTCCAGACGGCGAGGATCTTGTGCCGTCCGCTCGGCAGGCCGGTCAGCTGGTGGCTGAGCACCTGCGGCGGCTGGGCGTTGCCGTTGGTGAACGTCTGGTGCAGCCGGCCGTCCACGTAGTACTGCCAGTTCTGCGTACGGTGCATGGCCGTGTTGCGCCAGGTGAACGCCGTCGAGCTGCCGATCGAGGTGACCCGCCAGCCCTTGTTGTCGTCGTTGAGCACCGTGTACGAGCTGCCGCCGCTGCAGCTCATCGACCCCTTGGGCGCCTCGACGCTCTGGGGCTCGTACTGGATGGAACCGCAGTTGGCGACCGCGCCGGTGGCGCACTGGTCCTGACGGCTCGGGGGACTGGTGATCCAGCCGTGGGCGCTGGCCGGGCTCGCGGGGACGATGATGGCGATAAGCGGTGCGGTGAGGACGGCCGCGGCAAGCAGGGCCAGTCTTCGTTTGAGGGTCATGTCGCTCCCTTCGGGGGATACGCGGAGCATCGTCCCATCAGCGAACGTCAATACAGTTAAGTTTGTCAACAGTTTCTTCACATTACGAAGACACGGTTGCCGCCAGGGATGCGTACTTGCGGTCCGGGCGCTCCGGGAACTGCTCCTGGTGACGGTCGACCTCGGTGAAGCCGGCCTTCGCCAGGCGCGCGGCGAACTCGTCGACCGGCCAGCGGTACGCGGTGATCACCTTGTGATCGAACGCGGCCACCCCGTCGTCGCTGTCGAAGAAGCCGATCACCAGCCGCCCGCCCGGAACCAGCAGGCGGCGGAACTCGGCCAGCACCCCGTCCAGCTCGGCCGGCGGCAGGTGGATCGTCGAATACCAGGAGAGGATGCCGGCCACCGAGTGGCCGGGCACGTCCAGCTCGGTCATCGAGCCGAGCCGGAACCGCGTACGGGGGAATGTGGCCCGCGCGTGCTCGATGAACTCGGGCACCAGGTCGACGCCGGTCACGTCGGCGCCCAGCCGCTGCAGGTCGGCGGTCCAGAAACCGGGGCCGCACCCGAGGTCGAGCACCGGGCCGTCGAGGCCGGTCAGGTGGCCCCGGATCAGGGCGGCCTCGGCGCCGGGCTGCCAGTCGCCGCCGAAGAGCTCGATGTACTGCTCGGATTTGGAGGAATACGCATCACGTACGGGCTCGGTCACCGCGACACTCTAGATGCCCGCCGTTGGGTTTCCGTTCGGCCGGGATCGCTTGGATATCGACATGATTCACTCCTTTGTCGCGGCCGCCGTGCTGGCGGCGTCCGCCCTCGCGCCGGCCGCCCCGCCCGCCGCCCTGCCGCTCGGCGATCCCGACCTGGCCGAGACCCGTACTGTCCAGACGCTTGCGCGCGGCGTGACGCTGACCCGCATCGTGCGCGGCACCGAGCCCGCGCCCAGCGGCGAGATCGGCACGACCACGCGCGGGCCCTGGCGCATCAACGTGCTCACCGTCGACCCCCGCACGGCCAAGCAACACCTCAAGGCCACGTACGGGCCGGATCTGAGCCGCACCGAGACGGTGAGCGATCTCGTGGCCGCGGAACGGGCGCTGGCCGGGGTCAACGCGTCGTTCTTCACGTTCACCGCGAGCCAGCTCTACCCCGGCACGCCGGTCGGGCTCGGCATCCACCGTGGCAAGCTGCTCAGCGAGCCCACCACCGACCCGGCCGAGGCCGATCTGGTCGTCGACTCGGCCCGCAACCGCATGGTCGTCGGCAAGTTGTCCTGGTCGTCGTCGGTGCGCAACCCGCGTACGGGGGTCGCTCTGGCCGTGGAGACGATCAACGACCCGGGTGCCGTCGCGGTCTTCACGCCCGAGTTCGGCGCCTCGACGCCCGCGGGGGACGGGGCCGAAGTGGTGCTCGACCGGCGGGGTTGTGTGGTGCGGACGGCGGCGACGCGGGGCACGGCCCTGGTCGCGGGGCAGACGGCGGTGCAGGCCACCGGGGAGCGGGCGGCGGCCCTGGTCGCGCTGGCCGTGGGCTGCCTGCGCCTCGAGCAGACCGTGACCGGCGCCGACGGCGAGCGGGTGGTGCTGCGACCGGGCACGTACGGGGTCAACGGCCGCTATCGGCTGACCGAGGACGGGCGGATCGTCGTGCCGGCCGGGACGGGCAGCTTCTTCGAGCGCAACCCGCGGACGATCGCGGGCACGACCCGTACGGGGAAACTGGTCTTCGCCACCATCGACGGGCGGATGACCAGCAGCGTCGGCACGACGATGGACGAGACCGCCGCCGTGGCCCACGCGCTCGGGCTGCGGGACGCGATCAACCTCGACGGCGGCGGATCGACCACCATGGTCGCCGCCGGACAGCTGATCAACCAGCCCAGCGGCGGGGTGCAGCGGCCCGTGGGTGACGCCCTGATTCTCAAGTAACCTCCGGCGCGACCGATCGTCTGCGGTCGTGCAGACACTTCCTCGCCGACCGGCCCTGGCGTTGCTCTACGGCGCCGTGCTGGTCGCCGCGGGTATCGCGCTGAGTGTCGGCGGCGGCGCGTTCGACGCGGTGGTCGAGATCGGTCGCACCCTGTTCGGCCTGACCGGGCTGACCGCCTCCCTGCTCGCCGCCCGCGGCCCCGGACTGCCGCCGCGGGCGCGACAGGCGTGGCGCGCGGTCGCCGTGAGCTTCGCGGTGCTCGCGGTGACACCGGTGATCGCGTTGTTCACGACGACGCCGGTGCTCGACGACATCAGCCACATCGCGTTCGTCGGCGCCCTGGTGATCGCGCTGCACCTGTTCCCGCTGGCCCCCGCGAGCCGCCGCGAGCGCTGGAAGACCGGGCTGGACGCGGCCGTCGTGCTGGTCGGCGGTTTTATGCTGCTGTGGTTCCTCGCCATCGGCCCGTACGTGGACCGGCACGGCTGGACCAGCCAGGCGATCCTGCTTCCCGTCGCCGACCTGGCCCTGCTCTTCAGCGTCTCCCGCGCGCTGCTGCGCCGGGCCGAAGGACCTTCCCGTACGCTCGCGGCCGGCGCACTGGTGCTGTTCGCCGGGGACGTCGTCTACGGCACCACCGCGCAGCTCTCGCCGTGGCAGTTCCTCGTCTGGCTCACGGCCGATGCCCTGCTCGTGGCGGCAGCCGTCGAGCCGGCCGCCCGGCGTCCGCTGGTGTCCGCGCGTTATTTGCCGTACGCGGCCGTGGCCGTCGCCCACGGGCTCATGCTGGCGGCCGCGATCCGGCAGGGCGACCTCTTCCCGTGGGGCGGCCTGGCCCTGGGCGGCGCCACGATCAGCGCGATCGTGCTCACCCGGCAGTCGATCGTGCAGCGCGAGAGCGACGAGCGCGCGGTCACCGACGGGCTGACCGGGCTGGCCAACCGGGCCCGCTTCCGTGAGACCTCGCACCGCGCGCTGGCCCGGGGCGAGCGCACCGGGCGGCTCAGCGCCGTGCTGGTGATCGACCTCAACGGCTTCAAGGAGGTCAACGACACCCTTGGGCACAAGTCGGGCGACCTCGTGCTGGTCGAGTTCGCCAAGGCGCTGCGCGCGAGCGTGCCGCCGTGGGGGCTGGCGTGCCGGCTCGGCGGTGACGAATTCGCCGTGGTGCTGCCCGATCTCGACTTCCCCGAGCAGGCGTACGACGTGGCGGGCGCGCTCGCCTCGGCCCTGGCCCCGGTGATCGTCGACGGCCGGCTGACGCCGCTCGCCGCGAGCATCGGCATCGCCGTGTCGGCGCCGGGCGAACTGACCCACGACGTGATCGTGCACCGGGCCGACCTGGCCATGTATCGCGCCAAGCGGCTGGGGCCGCAAACCCGCTGGGCCGTCTGGCAGGAGTCCTTCGAGCAGGACGGCCGCGCGGCCGCCTAACCTCTCGCGGCCCATTGAGAGCAGCCCCGCCCCCGCCGCCGCGCCGCCGCCCCGCCGCCCCGCTCGCGGCCCGCTGAAGAGCTGGCCCTTCGCTTGACTAACCCCGCGTGGCCAGCCTCTGCACCTGCCCCTCGTGCACGTCGTTGACCCATTCCCAGCCGGGCCGCACCGCCGGCCCGATTCGCGGATCGTCGCTCGGCTCGCGGCCCTCCCGCAAGGCCAGCACGTACGCCCTGTCCCGCTCGATCCGGCCGCGGAGCTCCTCGGCCCCGCCGACCGACCCGTGCCCCGCGACCACGACCCGCGCCTCGCCGGCCACACCCTCCAGCAGCCGCAGCGCCGCCAGATAGTCCTCGATCGGGTCGGCCGCCGGAGCCCAGTTGAGCATCGGCACCAGGATGTCGGACAGCATGTCGCCCGCGATCAGCACCCCGCTCTCCTCGATCAGCAACGCCGCGTGGCCCGGCGCATGGGCGTCGTGCTCGAGGATGCGGACCACCGGGCCGTCCCACGGGATCTCGCCCGCCCCCGCCGGCAGCCCGGTGACCAGGCCGAGCAGGTCGAGCGAGACCTGGTCGGCCAGGCCGGTCGGCTCCAGATGCTCGGTGATCTCGGCCTTCGCCTCCGGCGCGGACAGCTGCTCCCGGACGTCGGCCGCGCAGCGGGCCGTGCCGTAGCGCGGCGGATCGCCGAGCCGGGCGTGCCAGAGGATGTGATCCCAGTGCGAATGCGTCGAGAAGCCCGCGACCACGGTCTGCCCCGCCAGGTCGTCCGCGAGGCAGGCCAGCTCGGCGTCGCGCACGCCGGGGTCGACGAGCAGCACCCCGGTCGGGCCCTGCACCACCACCGCATGGCTCTGAAGGAACTCGCTCTCGTGAACGAGCACTCCGTCGGCAACCTGTTCGAGCACGATCTCGCCTCCTCAGTCGACCAGCCGGGGCACGACTCGGCGCACGGCGACGGGATCGCCCGGGCCGCCGCCTGCCTTGGACTGGTATTCGGGGACGCCGACGCACGTGAACAGCAGCGTCACCAAGCTGCCGGGCTCGTGCAGCAGCGCCGGCACCTCGGAATCCAGGAACGTCATGCCGGAGGCGCTGGCCCCGACCGCATACGCCGCCAGGTGCAGGCGGCCCTCCACCACGCCGGCGGCCAGCTGCGCGGTGCGATACGAGCGGTCGTCCAGGTCGTCGCCGGGGACGGCCGCGATCACCACATACGCCGCATCGGCCGAGAGTGACTGGCCGAGCGAGACGCGTTCCAGCTCGGAGCGCAGGTCGCCGGTCACGATCGGGTGCTCGAGGTCGGGCCAGCGATAGATGCCGGGCTCGACCCCGTCGACGCCGTGCACCGCCACCCAGTGCGGGATCTCGATGCCCCGCAGCGCGGCGGCCATCGGCCAGGTCAGCGATTCGAGGGGCACCGTCTTTGTGCGGTCCATCCGGCGCTGCGAGCCGCGGCGGCGGATCACGGCGTCGAGGGTCTCGCTCTTCGGGCTGGGCTCGACGGCGGCGCCGATCGGCCACGGGCTGCCCAGGCCGTCGCCGTCGCCCGCGCGCTGGGCCTGGGTGACCAGCGGGAACTCCACCGGCGGCAGGTCACCGCCCGGGGTGGCCGGGCCGGTCGGGGTCACGGCGGGCTCGCCGTCGCCAAGGGTGAGCAGCGCGAGCGGGAACTCGTGCACGCCGTCGGCGCCGACCAGCGACGTGACCCCGGCGTCGGGGAAGACCGTGCGCAGGCGGGGGCCGAACGCGGCCGCGGCCGCCTCGAGCTGCGCGAGCAGGGTGCCCGCATCCCAGTAGAGGTGGCGGAAGCCGCGCTCGGCGTAGCGCCAGCCGGTGCGCCACGGGACGCCGGTGACGACCAGGGTCGTGGTGTCGCCCGCGGCGGGCGGGCCGATCCGCACGAGGGCGTGCGCCACCGGGTCGTACCAGTGGACGCCGTCGTCGACGCCCTCGACGCCGCGGGTCACCGGGTAGACCTCCAGGGGGAATCTTGCCCCGGCCGAGCCGGCCGCGCGGAACAGCATCGGGCGCCCGTCGCGGACCATCGTGCGCACCACGCCGGCGCCGAGGAACAGCACCCGGCCGAGCTGCGCGGCGTCGAGCGGCCGCGCGGGCCCGGCCCGGCCCGAGAGCACGTCGGCGGCCGGCCCGCCCGGATCGGGCAGGTCACGCGGCAGGGGAGTGACGGGCAGATCGCCGGGATAGGCCTTGACCTGCGGCGGGGAGGTCTCGGGATCGTTGGGCGTCAGGTCGTGACGCACGCGGGGGTCGTCGATCGGGACGTCCCACTCGCGAGCCCCCGAGTAGGACGTGAGGCGGTGCAGCAGTCCGGCGCCGGTATCAATGTCCACAGCGATACTCTGCCATCCGGGCCCGACAAAACTAGCTGAGGACGGTCATGGCCAGCATCTTCACAAAGATCATCAACGGCGACCTGCCCGGGCGGATCGTCTGGTCCGACGACCGGGTGGCCGCGTTCCTGACGATCGCGCCGCTCACCGCCGGGCACACGCTGGTCGTGCCGCGCGAGGAGATCGACGACTGGACCCAGCTGCCCGCCGACCTGCTCGGCCACGTGATGGCGGTCAGCCACACGATCGGGGCCGCGCTCAAGCGGGCGTACGGGTCCCCGCGGGTCGGCCTGGTGGTGGCCGGCTTCGAGGTCCCGCACGCCCACGTGCACGTCTTCCCCGCGTACGAGATGGCCGACTTCGACTTCGCCCGCGTCGACAACGACGTGCCCGCCGCACGCCTCGACGACGATCTCAAGCGGATCCAAGCCGCGCTCTAGCTGTCGCAGGCCACGCCGTCGCCGTCGCGGTCCAGGTCGTAGATGTCATCGCCGATCACATTGACCGGGCCTTTCACGTACGCGGGCCCGTTGCCGCTGCCACCCGCGCAGTCGACGTCGCTGGCGATCGGCACGCACCCGCTGTAATTCGGGTCGCACTCGCTTGCCGCCTTGGCCCCGACGGCGATCACCTGGGTGACCGGCTTGCGCTTGACGACGGTCTTGACCATGCGCCGCTCGGTCGGCTTCCCGTTGGTGTAGGTGATCTGCCAGGTGATCGTCTTCACGCCCGGCACACCCTTGGTCCGTACGCGGGTCTTGCCCTCGGCCAGCGAATCGTCGGAGACCTTGCGCGTCCCGAACGGGATCGGCCCCTCCACGGTCCTGGTCTTGGTGACCACAGCCGGGGCCGCAGTGGTTGGCGCCGGGGCCTGAGTCGTCGGGGCGTCCGCCGCCTCCGTCACCGTGGCCGCGGCCGTCTCCTCGGCAGTGGCGGGCGCGGTGGCGGCGGTCGTGGGCGCCGCCGCCGTGGTCTCGACCGCCTGCACGTCGGCGGCGAGCCGGTCGGTCTTCGGAGCGTCGTCGCCGCCGCTCGCGAACACGCCGGCCACCGTCACACCCCCAAGACAGGGCAAAATCAGCGCGACCGTGATCAGGGCAACGCGCTGCAAGACGGTGAGCCGCCGCCAGAACCCGGCCCGCTGCGGTGTGGGATACGTCACCGAGCCAGTCTGGCCGCCCGCCGCCATCCGCGCGTCGGCACTTCGGCCGACCCCCGTCACCGAAAGAGCTGAACCCCCGACACCTCTTTACCGACCCCATTCCGAACGACCGATCCACGAGGGAGGGCCGACCTGCTCAACGGCATTTTGGCGCCGCGCCCGGTTGACCAAGCACGCCCCCAACATCGCTGGCCGGGTGTGAAGGTCGTTGACCCGGGCTGATTCTCGCTGTCCCCGCCGGCTGCTTGTCACCGTCGTGTCACTGGCGGCTGGCTAAGGTGCCTTGTGGGCATCAGTCGACTGTGGAAGATCAAGCGGCCCGGCGGGATTTATCGGTTCGACTTCCGGACTGTGGCTGAGGAGGCCGAGGGGGCGTGGTTGTGGGCGCCGGTCGGGACGCCGTGGGCGGCGCCGCACGATGAGGGGGCGTCGGCCGTGCCGGTTGTCGTGTGGCTGGCCGAGGGGCGGCCGTGGGCGGCGTGGTGGGTCGGTGAGCCCGGGGATCGGCGGCTGGAGATCGACGTGTGCCTGCCGCCCGAGGTCGTCGAGGACGGGTGGCGCTATGTCGACCTTGAGCTCGATCCGGTGCTGCACGTGGATGAAGGGCGGGTCGAGATCGAGGACTGGGACGAGTACGAGGAGTCCTTGCTGCGCGGCTGGATGACCGCGGGCGACGCCGGCTTGGCCCGCGCCACGGCGGAGAAGTGCGCCGCGACGCTGCGCGAAAGGCGGGAGCCGTGGCTGGAGCGCGGCTGGCAGCTGCTCGACCGGTTGGGGGAGGCGTGAACGCCGATGCCACGCTGGCCCGGATCGGGCAGGCTGTCGAGCTGCACCACGGCCGCGGGCAGCGGGAGGCCGCGTACGGGATGTTCGCCGAGATCTGGGACGAGATCGGCGGTGAGCAGGGCGACCCCTTACATGTGTGCGTGCTGGCCCATTCGATGAGCGACGTGCAGGACGAGCCCGCGCAGGAGCTGGAGTGGGAGCTGCGCGCGCTGCGGGCGATCGGGCGGCTGACCGACGATCGGGTGGCCGAGGCCGGCGTCCCGCTGTCGGTGGCCGCGCTCTATCCGTCGCTGCATCTCAACCTGGCCGGCTGTTATCGCAAGCTCGGCGACCTCGTCCGGGCCCGCGACCACCTGGAGCAGGCGCGGGCGGGCATCGGCGCCCTCGGCGACGACGACTACGGCCGGCTGATCAGGGACGGTCTCGACCGCCTGACCGAGCAGCTCACATGACGCCCGTCCTGCTTGTCGTGACCGGGCCGCCCGGGGCGGGCAAGTCCACCCTCGCGCGGCGGCTGGCGCTCGACCTCGGGCGGCCGGCGCTGCATCGCGACGAGATCCACGCCGGCATGGACCCGCCCGACATGCTCCGCACGTACGACGTGTTCTTCGCCGCGATCCGCCTCTATCTGACCAACGACGTGTCTCACGTGGCGGAGGCGGCCTTCCAGCATCCGGCCTGGGCGCGGGGCCTGGAGCCGCTGCTGCGCCACGGTGACGTGCGGATTCTGCGCTGCCGGGCTTCGACGGCCGCGCTCGATCGCCGCATCGCGCAGCGGGGGCGGCCGCCGCGAGACCACACCTTCGACCCCGTACGCCTCGACGTGCCCACTCTCGACGTCGAGACCACGGACGGCTACGCCCCGGGGCTCGACGTGCTGCGCGGGTTCGCCAGCCCGGCCACCAGCAGCTGAACCAGGCGCCGGGCGTCGTAGCGCGGATTGCTGCCCGCGCACAGCCCGCCGACGCCGTACATCAGCTCGGCCGCGTCCTGCCCGGCCCGGATCTGCCCGGCGGCGGCCGCGGCCTCGAGCAGGCTCGCGCAGACGGGTTCGAGCCGTTCCAGGAAGTACGAGTGCAGCGGGTCGTAGCAGGGGTCGTCGGACTGCAGCACCCGGGCCAGGCCGAGCTTGGTGACCACGAAGTTGACGAGCAGATCGATCCACTGCCGCAGGGCCTCGTACGGGGTCGGGCTGTTTTCGAGCAGCGAAGGGCCGGCCGTGGCGAGCGCCTCGACCTGATGGCGGTAGACGGCCACGATCAGGTCGGCCCGGGTCGGGAAGTGCCGGTAGATCGTGGCCGTGCCGACCCCCGCCTCGGCCGCGATGTCGCGGATCGGCGCCTCCACCCCGGAACGTACGAAGATCGTCGCGGCCGCGCCGAGCAGCGCCTCCTGATTGCGCCGGGCGTCGGCCCGCTTGGGCCGAGTGTCGGTCACCACATCACCTCACGACAGCTAAACGGGACACTGTCCCGTATCGTCAACCGGGACACCGTCCCGTTTGAGGAGGATATCCGATGACGACCTACGTGCTCGTGCACGGCGCCTGGCACAACGGCCGGGCCTGGGAGCGGCTGGTTCCGCTGCTCACCGCGGCCGGCCACCGCGTCCTGGCCCCGACCCTGCCCGGCCACGGCGACCGGTTCGAGCCGGAGGCGGGCCTGGAGGCGTACGTGGCCGACGTCGTGCGGCTGCTGACCGAGGAGGAGCTGACCGACGTCGTGCTGGTCGGCCACAGCTACGCCGGCCTGGTCATCAGCTCGGTGGCCAACGACGCGCCGGAGCGGATCGGGCACCTGGTCTTCCTCGACGCGATGGTCCCGGTGCACGGCGAGACCGCCCTCGACGTCATGCCGATCACCCGTACGCTGGTCGACGCGGCCGCCCGGTCGGACGCGCCGGATCGGGTCCCGCCGCTGCCCGAGCTGCCCGCGCCGTACGGCCTGTTCGGCGTCACCGACCCCGGCGACATCGCCTGGCTGCGCTCGACGCTGGTCGACGAGCCGATCCGCGCCTACGCCGAGCCCGTACGCCTGGACAACCCGGCCGCGGCGGCCATCGCGCGCACGCACATCCACTGCGTCGGCTCCGAGCCCGAGGGCATCACCCGCCGCCCGGTCGACGACCGCAGGGCCCAGGTCTTCCAGCTGCGCAGCGGCCACGACTGCATGATCACCGTCCCCGGCGAGCTGGCCACCCTGCTCCTCAAGCTGGCCTGACCGGGTTGCAACCGATACCCGGGTACGGGTTTACCGTCGGGACATGACTATCGACGCACCGGCCCCGCTGCGCACCGGTGAGGTGGCCGCCCGGGCCGGCGTCAACATCCAGACGCTGCGCTACTACGAGCGCCGGGGTCTGCTGGCCGAGCCGGTCCGCTCGAACGGCGGCCACCGCCTCTACCCGCCCGGCACGGTCGCCCTGCTCACCGTCATCAAGGCCGCCCAGGGCCTCGGGTTCACCCTCGACGAGGTGGCCGGCCTGCTGGCCACCGGCCGCCGCCCGCACCCCGGCCCCGACCTGCTCGCCCGGGCCACCGGCAAGATCGCCGAGATCGATCGGAAGATCGCCGACCTGACCGCCATCAGGGCCACGCTCGTTCAGGTCGTCGACGCCCGATGCGACAGCCTGACCGACTGCACCTGCCCCGACTGCCCCCTGCCGACGGTCACCGTCACGGCGCGTCCGAGTGCCTGACGGCGTACCGGTGCATCGTGACGCCCTCCTCGAACGACTGCTGCTCGATCAGGTCGAGCTCGACCGGCGACTCGAGGTCGTCGAACAGCGGCCGCCCGCCGCCGAGCACGACCGGATGAGTGAAAAGCAGCAACTCGTCGAGCAACCCGGCCCGCAGCAGCAGGGTGGCCGTCGTGGCCCCGCCCACCCCGATGTCGCCGTCGGTCTCGGCCCGCAGCCGGGTCAGCGCCCCGATCACGTCGTCGCCGGCCACCCGCGTGTTGTGCTCGGCCGTGGTGCGCGTGCGCGACACCAGAACCTTCGGCGCCGAGGTCCAGATCTCCCCGTACTCCCGCAGGTAGCCGGGCAGCGACTCGTCGGTGCGCGCGGCCGGCCAGAACGACTCCATCGTCTCGTAGATCGTCCGGCCCTGAACCATGGCCGTGAACGCCCGCGCCCTCGTGTTGAACTCCTGATGCAGGGCCTCGCCGATCCGCATCCACTCGCCGCCGCCCTGCTCGCCCGGCGCGTGCTCGATCTTGAGATCCAGCGAGACGTTCATCCAGTACACGAACCGACCCGGCATAAGCCCTCCCACTGCGTCGCTCGATTAGATCACGCAACCAAACCCGGCCCTCGCTCGTCTTGGTGCTCATGAAACGAGGAAAGGCCCGCGGTGACGATGATTTCATCGCGTTCGCCCAGGCGAGTTCCGCGCGCCTGCAACGTGCGGCGTACCTGCTCACCGGCGACCAGCATCAGGCCGAGGAGGCGGCGCAGGCCACCCTCGTCCGGGTGTACGCCGCGTGGGGCCGGATCAGCCGCAAGGACCCGTACGCGTACGCCCGCACGGTGCTCGCCAACCTGATCACCGACCAGTGGCGCCGCCCGATGCGGGAGTACGCGACCGAGGCCATGCCGGAGCGGCCGGCCGCCCAGGACGTCGCCGACGTGGTGTCGAAGCGGCGCTGGCTGATCGGCGTCCTGCAGTCGTTGTCACCGCGCGAACGGGCGGTGGTCGTGCTGCGGCACTTCTTCGACGCGAGCGAGGCCGAGGTGGCCCGCGAGCTCGACCTGTCACCGGGCACGGTGAAAAGCCTCAACTCGCGGGCGCTGGCGAAACTGCGCGTCACGACCGGGCTCGTGCCGCCACTACGAACCGAGACGGAAGCAGGGGCAGGACTATGACGCAGCTGGAAGACCTGAAGGACGCCATGCACTCACCGCCCGACTTCCACCTCGCGCCCGTGGACTTGCAGCAGGTGATGGCGGCCGGGGGCCGGATGCGCCGGCGCCGCAGGCTCGCCGTCGGCGGGGCGTCGGCGCTGACGGTGGCGGCCCTGCTGATCGGCGTGAGCCAACTGGGCGGCCCGGCCGGCTCGACCCCGGTGGCCGGCCCCTCGGCCCCGCTGCCGTCGGCCGGCAGTTCCTCCGCGCCCGGCCTGCTCGGCACTGTCGTCGAGACCGGTCGGCAGGCCGAGGGCCGCCGCTGGATCCTCTACGTCGAGACCGTCGACCCGGACGACCTGGACAGGACGTTCACCCTGATCCTCGGGCGCACCACGACCGGCACCTTCGACGACTTCACCATCGACATCGCGAGCAGCGACCCCGGAGCCGGCCGGATGGATCCCGGTTTCCACGCGATTCAGGCCGGCCGGAAAATCGACGGCCGCACCACCCCGACCTTCGGCTATTACGTCGGCGACGCTGCCAGGATCACCGCCCGCGACGGCACGACCGGTGAGATCGTCGAGGCGAAACGGGCCCCCTGGACCGGCTTCGGCCCCTCCGACAAGGCGCAGATCTTCTGGTTCGACTTCACCCAGGGGCAGCCCCCGGCCACCTTGACCGACCTCACCGCGTACGACGGCAACGGCACCGAACTGCACACCGCCGGCTGACATCTGGGTTGTGTACGGTCCGGAAGCATGTTGCACGTCAGAGATTCCGGGGGTGACGGACCCACCGTCGTCTTCGTGCACGGCAATCCGACGTCGTCGTACCTGTGGCGCAACGTCATCCCGCCGCTGGCCGGCCGGTTCCGCTGCGTGGCGGTCGACCTGATCGGCATGGGGCGGTCACCGAAACCGCCGATCGCGTACGACTGGGCCGACCACCGCCGCCACCTGACCCCGGTGCTCGACGGCCTCGACGGGCCGCTGTGGCTGGTCGGGCACGACTGGGGTGCGGGCCTGACGATCGAATACGCCCGCACCCACCCCGGCCGCGTCCGTGGCGTCGCCGTCACCGAGGGCCATCTGCGCCCGCTGGCGTCGTGGGACGACTTCGACGAGGGCGGCCGCGACCTGTTCCGCCGGCTCCGCGATCCCGTCGAGGGCCGCCGCATGATCGAGGAGGACGACTTCTTCCTGTCCACGGTGCTGCCCGGCGGCACGTTGCGCGAGCTGACCCCCGAAGAGCGGCACGCGTACGCCGATCCCTACCCGACGGCGCAGTCAAGGCACCCGATCTGGAGGTGGGTCACCCAGATTCCGATCGGCGGCGAGCCACCCGAGACCGACCGTGTGCTCGCCGCCAACTGGGACTGGCTGACCACCACCGACGTGCCGCTGTTGCTTCTCACCGCCACCCCGGGCGCGATCCTGAGCCCGCCCCGGGTCGAGGAAGTGCGCCGGGCCGCACCCCGCCTGCGTATCCGCGACGTGGGGGAGGGCCTGCACTTCCTGCCCGAGGACCGCCCCGCCGAGATCGCGGCCGAGCTGGCGGCGTGGATGGCCTGACGGTCAGGAGGCGACCGCCAGGGAGAGGGCGAACCGGCCCGCCGGGTCGGTCCACCACTGGTCGAGGGTGAAGCCGGCCTCGGCCAGTTCCTTCTCGACGCCCTCGCGGCGGAACTTGGCCGAGATCTCGGTGCGGATCTCCTCGCCCGAGGCGAACTCGACGACCAGGTCGACGGCGGGGATCGTGACGCGCATGGGCCAGCGGGCCCGCAGCCGCATCTCGATCCACTCCTCGTCGGCGTTCCAGAGGGCGACGTGGGCGAACCCGTCGACGTCGAAGTCGGCGTCGAGGTGGTGATTGAGCACGCGCAGCACGTTCTTGTTGAACTCGGCGGTCACCCCGGCCGCGTCGTCGTAGGCGGGGACCAGCACGCGCGGGCTCTTCACCAGGTCGGTGCCGAGCAGCAGATGCTCGCCGGGGCGCAGCACGGCCCGCAGGTCGGTGAAGAAGCGGGTGCGGGCGGCGGGCTCGAAGTTGCCGATCGTGCCGCCGAGGAACGCCACCAGCCGGCCGGGAGTGCCGGGCAGGTCGTCGAGATGGCGGGTGAAGTCGCCGACGATCGGGTGCACCGGCAGGCCGGGGAAGTCGGCCGCGATCTGGTCGGCCGCCGCGGCCAGGGCCGAGGGGGAGACGTCGAACGGGACGAACGAGGTGAGCGGCAGCGCCTCGAGCAGCAGCCGGGTCTTGGTCGAATAGCCCGAGCCCAGCTCGATCAGCGTGGGCGCGCCGGTCAGCCGGGCCACCTCGGGTGCGCGCTCGGTGAGGATCGCGCGCTCGGTGCGGGTCGGGTAATACTCCGGGAGCTCGGTGATCTGCTCGAACAGCTCGCTGCCGCGGGCGTCGTAGAACCACTTGGGCGGCAGCCATTTGCGCTCGGCGGTCAGGCCGGCCACCACATCGGCGCGCAGTGCGTTCTCCTGGACGTCGGCGTCGAGAAGGACCTTCACACTTCCCCCAACGGGATCTGGTGCAGTTCGGCAGCCGTGGCGACCACGAGGGTGCGGTCGCCGACGGGCTGCCAGGACGGGTCGTCGTCGAGCGGCTCGGAGCTGACGATCACCGAGCCGGCCCGCTTGCGGACGGACAGGGAATGGCCGTACGTGCTGGCCACCACGGTCTCGCCGTCGGTGAGCAGCAGGTTGAGCCGGGAGCCGGGGGCGGCCGCGGCCACCTCGGCGATCGTGCCGGCCACGGCCTCGCGCGGGCCGGCCCCGTGGCGCAGCCGGTCGCGGACGAGGGCCCACAGCAGCGCCGCGTCGGTTGGCGCGTCGAGCGTGAGCAGGTCGACCGGCGGGAGCGCGCCGGCCGGCTTGGCGACCGAGCCGGGCCAGCCGGTGACCTTGCCGTTGTGGCTGAACAGCCAGGGGCCCTCGGCGAAGGGGGCCGCCGCCTGCTCGGTGACCGGCATGCCGACGGTGGCGCTGCGCACGGCGGCCAGGATCGCCCCCGAAGCGGTGACGGCGGCGAGACCGGGCAACGTGGTGTCGCTCCAGAGCGGGGTGGCCCGGCGATAACGCACCGGACCACCCGCGGCGAACCAGCCGACCCCGAACCCGTCCGCGTTGATCGTGCCGCCGCCGCGCATGTCGGCCGGGGCCCACGACTGGTGGGCCAGCGAATGCGCGGGCTCGAACAGCAGGCTCGCCAACGTGATCGGCGGGCCCAGATAGGCCAGGTGACGGCACATCAGGCGGCTCGGGCCAGCCGGAAGCCGCTGAAGATCTGCCGCCGGATCGGATAGTCCCAGTTGCGGAACGTGCCCCGGGCGGCGTTGTGGTCGGTGCCGAACGAGCCGCCGCGCAGCACCTTGTAGTCGGGGCCGAAGAAGACCTCGGAGTATTCGCGATAGGGGAACGCGGCGAAGCCCGGATAGCCGTGGAAGTCGGTGGACGTCCACTCCCAGACGTCGCCGATCAGCTGCTGCACGCCGAGCGGGGACGCACCCGCGGGATAGGCGCCGGCCGGGGCGGGCCGCAGCTGCCGCTGGCCCAGGTTCGCATGACGCGGCTCGGGTGTCTCGTCACCCCACGGGAACCGGCGCGAGCGTCCGGTCGCCGGATCCCAGCGGGCCGCCTTCTCCCACTCGGCCTCGGTCGGCAGCCTCTTGCCGGCCCATTTCGCGTACGCCTCCGCCTCCCAGAAGCACACATGGACAACCGGTTCCTCCCGTACGACCGGGGCCGTGCGCCCGAACGTCGTGGCCGACCAGCCGTCACCGTCGCGCTGCCAGTGCGCCGGCCCGGTCAGCCCGGCGGCCTGCCGGTGCGCCCACCCGGCCGGGCTCCACCACTGTGGGTCGTCATAGCCGCCCGCGTCGATGAAGGCGGCGTACTCCCCGTTGGTGACGGCGGCCCGGTCGATGTAGAAGGCCGGCACCTGCACCTGATGGGCCGGCCGTTCGTTGTCGAGCGCCCACGCCTCGGTGTCGGTGCCCATGGTGAAGGGCCCGCCGGGAACGAGGACTTCGCCGCCGACCGGCCGGGCGACAACCGGCGCCTCTTCACAAGGCAGGACCGGTGGACCGGCCCGCAGCTGGTGGGTGGCCAGCATCGTCTCGGCATGCTGCTGCTCGTGCTGAATGATCATGCCGAAGGCGAACCCGTCGGTCACCAGCCGGCGGCCGTCGTCGATGCGGGCCCGGTCGAGCACGTCGAGGGCCTTGTCGCGCACCTCGGCCACATAGCGGCGGGCCTCGGCCGGGGTGAGCAGCGGCAGCGCCACCCGGTCGCGCCGGGCGTGCTTGAACGCGTCGTACAGCTCGTCGATGTCGGGGCGCAGCGGGTCACGGCCGCCGACGTCGCGCACCAGCCACAGCTCCTCCTGGCTGCCGACGTGGGCCAGATCCCACACCAGCGGCGACATCAGCGGCGAGTGCTGACGGACGAGGTCGGCGTCGTCGACGGCCTCGGTGAGCAGGGCGGTGCGGTCACGGGTGCGCAGGAGTTCGGCGGCGACGCGGTCGCGCAGCCGGTCGGTCTCGATGGTCATCGCAGCTTCCGTTCGATCGAGTCGAGCACCTCGGGCCGGTGCGGGCCGGGCTCGAGGCGACGGGCGGCCAGGTCGAGCACGGCGGTGGCGGCGCGGCGCAGGGCCGCGTCGTCGAGCCCGTAGCGATAGGCCGCCTCCCAGTGACCGGCGACCGGGAGGGCCAGGTCGAGCGCGGCGTCGGTGGTGGCCGGGTCGGCCAGCAGGGTGGCGAGCACGGCGACCGGCGCGAACCAGTCGTCGGCGGGCTGCGCGTCGAGGTAGCGCACCTCGAGGTAGCCGTGCGGGCGGACGGGCGGGAACAGGGTGGTGAGGTGATAGTCGACGTCGTCGGCGGTGAGCGGCTGGGGCAGCGCGCCCCGGGCCCAGTCGCCGAGCGTGGTGCCGGGCGGCGCCGCCCAGCAGCCGCCGTCGCGCCGCACGCAGGTGAGCGGGGCGGCCAGCGCGTATCGCACCCAGTCGGCGGCCGGGTCGGGCGAGACGCCGACGGGGTGGGTGAGCCGCGGGTCCATGGCCCACCAGGCGGCCATGCGGGCCGAGGCGAAGCCGGTGTCGCGGCCGGCGTGGCGCCGCGAATTGGCGAACGCGGCCAGCAGCGGCGGCCCCAGGGCCGAGACCGCGGCCCAGCGGACCGCCAGCTCGGCCTCCGTGCCCGCGTCGAGGCAGGCCTGCAGGCCGGCGGTGCTGCACATCATGACCCGGCCGTCGGGGCCGCGGGCGTCGAAGGACTGCTCCATCGCCGTGTAGCGCGGGGTGTGCACCAGGCGCCGGGGCTCGCGATGCGCGTCGATGCCCTGGCGGCCCAGCGTGAGGCCGGCCGAACCGAGGAGGGCGGTGAGGTGGGCCGTGTCGGCGCTGACCGCCGCGTGCAGGGCGGCGAGCGTCGCGGCCGGGGCGGAGGAGATCTCCACCTGTCCGCCGGGCTCGACCGTGATCGTGCCGCCGGCGGGGAGGGGTCGCGGGGGACTGAGGTCACCTGGTGGCTTGATGGTCACCGGTGTGTGCGGGCCGAGCGCCTGCCGCAGTTTTTCGGCCGTGAGCGGCGCCGACGGCGCCGCGGTGTGATGCAGGGTCCATTCCAGCTCCGCCCCGACGAGCGCGGGTGGGCCGGTCTTGAAGCAGATGGCACGGATGCGCGCCTCCACCTCGCTCTGGGTGCGAAGGACGGCCGCGGTGGCTTCACCGTCCGTCAGCAACCGTACGCTTTTGGTCATGCCCTCGAACCTAGAACCGGGGTACGACAATTTCCCGGACAGCGCCCGACGCGTCCTCTGTGTACGGCCGGCTTGCAGGGACAACGCCGCGCAGTGATCTGGGTCACTCGATCGGGAGCCGCGGCGTTAAGGGGCACTTAAGCCGAGCTCGGCTTACCGAGGCCGCATTGACCTGCGTTAACGCGAATTTCTCGGTTACTGATTCGAGAATCCTGAACTCTTCCTGGATACAACCCGTACTGGAGGGCGGCACGCCACGGCGGAGTGGCGTGACGGCGGACGAGTTAGGGAGTCGCGATGGCGGGGACCGGAATCGACACCTCGATCCTGCACAAGGGGGCCCACAGCGCCTCCTACTTCGACCTCTCGCGCAGCGCGGGCGAGGGTGTGGAGATCGTGGACTTCTGCATCCCGTGCAACCCCTACTTCCCGACCCCCGACATGTTCGAGGAGCTCAGCCGCGACCTCAAGAACATCCTGAAGTACTACCCGAGTGACTCCAGCAGCATCACCAAGAAGCTCTGCAGCGTGCTCGGCCTGCACCCGCAGACGGTGGCCATGGCCAACGGCTCGACCGAGCTGATCACGTGGATCGACCACCTGCTGATCAAGGAGAGCGTCGCGATCCCGATCCCGACGTTCGGCCGCTGGACCGACCAGCCGCTCGAGACGGGCAAGCGGGTCGACATGTTCCCGCTGCAGGAGCGCGACGGGTTCCGGCTCAACCTCGACGACTACGTGCGCTTCATCCGCGACCGAGGTTCGCGCGTGGCCGTGGTCTGCAACGTCAACAACCCCGACGGCTGCTACCTGCCGCGCCGCGACGTCATCCGCTTCATGGACATGCTGGGCGACCTCGACCTGGTCGTCATCGACGAGTCGTTCATCGATTTCAGCGACATGGAGCAATACCCGTCGGTCGGCCCCGACGCGGTCATCCGGCCCAACACGGTGGTGCTCAAGAGCCTGGGCAAGAACTTCGGCCTGCACGGCATCCGGTTCGGCTACCTGATGGCCAACCCGTCGATCGCCGGCAAGATCGGCAAGGCGCTGCCCAAGTGGAACCTCAACTCGCTGGCCGAGAAGGTCGTCTTCATGATCCAGGATCACGAGGAGGAGTACGAGGACAGCCTGCGCCTGCTCAGCCGTGACCGCCGGGCCATGGCCGGCGAGCTGGGCCGCATCCCGGGGCTGACCGTCTTCCCCTCGCAGGGCAACTTCATCCTGGTCAAGCTGCCCACCGAGTGGTCCGGCGTGGCGCTGCGCGACTACCTGGTGGCCAACCACGGCGTCTACACCCGCGAGTGCGGCAACAAGCTCGGCATGACCAGCCAGTTCATGCGCCTGGTGGTGCGCCCGGCGCGCGACGTCGACCGGCTGATCGACGGCATGATGGATTACGGCCGCCAGTTCCGCGTCCGGTCGTACGAGGAGGAGCAGCCGATCGAGCGCGGCCGCAGCTGGAGCGGCGGGCTCGACGAGGCGCCCGACAACCTCATCCAGTATCCGTCGCGCCGCTCCCCGGAATACACGGCCCGCCGCGCCGCCAATGCGTAGGCTGCGCCGCCGCCTCCGGACCCGCTGCATCGTCAGGTCCCCGCGACGACGCCGAAGATGACCGCCCGCGTCGCCCGCTGTACACGTTGGTGCTCGATCGTGTGCGCATGCCGCACACCCTCGACGCGGTGGCCGCCAGCCCCTGGATCCTCGCGGTCGTCTTCGTCGTCGCCGGGCTGGACGCCCTGCTGCCGTTCATGCCCAGCGAGTCGACCGTGCTGGCCTGCGGGGTCGCCGCCGCCAACACCGGCCGGCCGCACCTGGGCCTGCTCATCGTGGTCGCCGCGGCCGGGGCGTGGCTGGGTGACGTCCTGTCGTACCGGCTCGGCCGCCGCAGCACCGCCGCCGTCACCGCCCGGCTGAGCCACCGCCGGGCCGTGGCCGTGCACGCCTGGGTGCACCGCCTGCTGCACAGCCGCGGCGGCCTGGTCATCGTGTTCGCCCGCTACGTGCCCGGCGGCCGCTCGACCACCGCGCTGGCCGCGGGCCTGGTCGGCTATCCGGCGCGCCGGTTCGGCTGGTACACCGCCGGCGGCGTGCTGCTCTGGTCGGTGCAGGGCGCCCTGCTGGGCTACATCGGCGGGGCGTTCTTCGAGTCCCGTCCGCTGCTCGGCCTGCTCGTGGCGTGGAGCGGCGCCTTCGTGATCACCGGCCTGGCCGTGGGCATCCGGCGCCTGGCCGACCGCGAAGTGCGGGCAGGCGTTCGATAGGCGGTCATCATCACGTCACTCGCTTGCCATGAGCCGCCGGAAGGGTGAAGCGTCGGCAGGACGTCCACTCAGGAGGCAATGATGCCCACTCGCCGCCACATCCTCGCCGGGGCCGCCGTGGCCGCCGGCGCCGCCGCGCTTCCGGCCGGCGCCGCACATGCGAGCAGTTCAGCGGGACTGTTTGCGCTCGGCGTGGCCAGCGGCGACCCGCTGCCCGGAGCCGTCATCCTGTGGACCCGGCTGATCCGTGAGGGGCTGCGCCGCCCGGTCGAGGTGGAGTGGCAGGTCGCCCGGGACGAGCGCTTCCGCCGCGTGGTGCGTCAGGGCCGCACGACCGCCCGCGCCGAGCTGGCCCACTCCGTGCACGTGGACGCGCGCGGGCTCGACGACGGCCACGAGTACTTCTACCGTTTCCGCGCCCTCGGGCAGATCAGCCCCACCGGCCGTACGAGGACCGCCGTTTCGCCTCATCACAGCGCCAACCGGCTGCGCTTCGGCATCGTGAACTGCCAGGACTTCCAGAACGGCTACTGGCCCGCCTACTGGGGGCTGGCCGCCGAGGACCTCGACGTGGTCGTGCACCTGGGCGACTACATCTACGAGTACGACCCGAGCAGCCGCTTCGCCGACCGCAACCACACCACCCCGGCCACCCCCGGGCTCGACCAGCTCGTCACGCTCGACGACTACCGGGCCCGCCACGCGCAGTACAAGACCGACCCGGCGCTGCAGGCCGCGCACGCCGCCTTCCCGTGGATCGTCACCTGGGACGACCACGAGACCGAGAACAACTACGCCGACCTGATCGACGAGGTCGACGACACCGGCGCCAAGCTGCAGACGCCGGCCCAGTTCGCCCGGCAGCGGGCCGCCGCCTATCAGGCCTACTACGAGCACATGCCGATCCGCGCCGACCTGCGCCCGGGCCGCGCCGACCTGCGCATCTTCCGCCGCTTCGACTTCGGCCGGCTGCTGCGGCTCAACGTGCTCGACACCCGGCAGTACCGCACCGATCAGCCCGGCGGCTTCCCCGGCGACTTCGGCCTGGCCGAGGCCGGGCTGGCCAACGCGACGGGCACGCTCACCGGCGAGGCCCAGGAGAGCTGGCTCAAGCGGGGCCTCGACCATTCGCCGGCCCGCTGGAACGTCGTGGCCCAGCAGGTGATGATGAGCCGGATCAAGTTCCCCAACCCGACCGGCGCCCCGGTCCCGCCGATCGTGGCCAACCTCGACCAGTGGGACGGCTACGCCCCGCAGCGCACCCGCTTCCTCAACTACCTGGCCGACCGGCGCGTCAAGAACCCGGTGATCCTGGCCGGGGACATCCACTCGACCTGGTTCTCCGAGCTGCGCACCGACTTCGACAAGCCCGAGCTCGCGCCGGTCGCCGTCGAGTTCACCGCCACCTCGGTCAGCTCGGACTTCCCGATCGCCTTCGACGCCCCGCTCAAGCAGGTCAACCCGGTGCTCAACCCGCACGTGCGTTACTTCGACGGGTCCAAGCGGGGCTATCTGCGCTGCTCGGTCACCAAGTCGGCCTGGCACACCGACGTCCGTACGGTCGCCACCATCGACGTGCGCGAGACGCCGGTCACCACGAGCGCGTCGTGGGCCGTCGAGTCGGGGACCAGCGTGCTGACCCGATAAGCTCGGCCGGATGCGCACGAAGGAGCAGTTGACCGAGGACATCCGTGACAACAAGCGCGCGGTGCTGGTGGTCAACGCTCACTCGCGCCGGGGCCGGCTGCTCTACGACAGCGCCTTCGAGCGGCTCAAGCAGGCCGGCTTCACGCTGCTCGGGGCCAAGGCCGTCGACCGCCCGCGCGAGCTGCCCCGCATCCTCGCCGAGGGCCTGGCCAAGGGGCCCGACCTGCTCATCGCGGGCGGCGGCGACGGCACGATCAGCACGGCGGCGCGGCTGCTGGCCCACCGCGACGTCGCGCTGGGCCTGCTCCCGCTGGGCACCACCAACAACTTCGCCCGCACCGCGCACACCCCGCTCGACCTCGGCGAGGCCGTCGAGGTGCTGGTCAAGGGCAAGGTGATCGACCTCGACCTGGGGCTGGCGGGCGACGAGCCGTTCACCAACCACGTCGGGGTCGGGCTGTCGGCCGAGGTCATGCTCAAGGCGCCGCGGCCGCTCAAGCGCGCGCTGGGCCGGTTCGCCTATCCGCTGACCGCGCTCGGGCTGCTGACCAGGCACCGGCCGCTGCGCATCACCGTGCGCACCGAGGGCCGCAGCCACGAGTTCCGGTCCCACCAGGTTTACGTGGCCAACGGCGGGCACCACGCCGGTCGGCCCATCGCCGGTGACGCCGACGCCGACGACCGGCTGCTGGTGACGTACGCGGTGGGGGGTCCGAAACGCCGGGAGCTGCTGGTCGAGACCGCGCGCAACGCCGCCAAGGGCCCCTCGCGCACGCTGCGGGAGGAGCCGTTCCTGGCCATGGGGGAGCTGTGGCTGGAGACCGACCGCCCGGCCCGGGTCGAGGTCGACGGTGAGCCCGCCGGCCGCACCCCGCTGCGCATCGGCCTGGCCGCCAACGCGTTGCGGGTGATGGCCCCGGCCGACGCGCCCGACCGCTAGGCCCTCAACTTCCGCCCCGGGCGGCCGATCCGGATTTATATGCGAACGGCGCTCGGCAACCCCCTGGCGGACACCGACCGGCTGCGGATCCTCACCGCGACCGGTCTGCTCGACGCCGGGCCGGTGCCCTCGCTCGACCGCCTGACCCGGATGGCGGCCCGGCTCACCGGCGCCCGCCTGGCCCTGGTCTCGCTCGTCGACGCCGACCGGCAGCGCTTCGCCAGCGGCTGCGGTCTGCCGCCCCGGCTCGAACGCGAGATGCAGACCCCGCTGAGCCACTCGTTCTGCCAGTACGTGGTGATCGACGAGGCGCCGCTGATCATCGAGGACGCCCGGATCGACGACCGCCTGCACGGCAACCTGTCGATCACCGACTACCAGATCATCGCGTACGCGGGCTTTCCCCTGCGCGCCCCGAACGGCATGGTCCTGGGCTCGTTCTGCGTCACCGACGACAAGCCCCGCACCTGGTCGGAGGAGGACCTGGCCACCGTACGGGATCTGGCCGCGGCGGCCGAGTCGGAGATCGCGCTGCGGCTCCTGCACGGCGAGCAGCTGCTGGCCTCGGCCCGGATGCAGTCGGTGCTCGACAGCGCCTACGACGCGTACGTCTCGCTCGACGCCGGCGGCGACGTGGTGGCCTGGAACGCGGCCGCCGAGCGCCTGTTCGGCTACGCCGCCGCCGAGGCCCTGGGCCGGCCGGTGGCCGAGCTGATCGTGCCCGAGCGGTTCCGTGAGATGCACCGGGCGGGCCTGGCCCGGGTCCGCGAGAGCGGCCAGTCGCTGCTCACCGGGCAACGCCTGCAGCTCGCCGCGGTCGACCGCACCGGCCGCGAGTTCCCGATCGAGATGACCATCCAGGTCGCCGTCGAGCAGGGCGAGCTCGTCTCGCACGCGTTCCTGCACGACATCACCGACCGGATGATCGCGACCAAGGAGCTCGAGCGCCGCCGCCAGGAGATCGAGGACGACCGGACGTTCCTGCAGGCCCTGCTGGACAGCCTCGACACCGGCGTCGCGGCCTGTGACAGCCGGGGCGAGCTGGCCTTCTTCAACCGGGCCCTGCGCCAGGTGCACGGCAGCGACGCCGGGCCGGGCCGGCCGGGGGAGACGTGGTCGCAGCAGTACGGCCTGTACGCAGAGGACGGCCACACCCTGGTGCCGGCGGACGAGGTGCCGCTGGCCCGCGCGTTCACCGGCGAGGTGGTCGAGGGTCAGACGCTCGTCGTCCCCGCCCCGGACGGCACGCCCCGCCGGTTCCTGACCAACGCCCGCCCGATCGACACGCCGGACGGCCGCCGGCTCGGGGCCGTCGCCGCCATGCACGAGGTCACCGAGGCCCACCACGCCGAGGTGCTGCGCCGCACCCGGCACGCCGTCGACCAGGTGCTCTCCGAGGCCACCAACGCCGAGCAGGCCGCGATCCGCGCGGTCGTGGCGGTGGCCGACTCGCTGGGCTGGATGTGCGGGGAGTACTGGCAGGTCGCCGAGGACCGCCGGCACATCGTCCGGCTCAGCTCGCACACCGCCGCCGGCCGCGAGCTGCCCGGGTTCACCGGCGACGAGCCGCTCGAGTTCGGCCGCGGCGAGGGCCTGGCCGGTCTGGTCTGGCGCACCGGGGCCGACATCTGGGGCGGCCCCGAGTCGATGTCGTCGGGGCGCGCCGAGGCCGCCCGTCAGGCCGGGATCCGTACGGTGGTGGGCCTGCCCGTGCGGGCCGGGCGCCGGGTGCTCGGCGTGCTCGCGTTCTTCCTCGACACCGACCTGCGCTTCGATCCGGACATCGCCGACGTCCTCGACACGATCGGCGCGCACCTGGGCCGTTTCGTCGAGCGCCGCCGGGCCGAGGACCTGCAGCTCGCGCTGGCCTCCGCCCAGCAGGAGCTGGACCGGATGAAGGACGAGCTGACCGCGCTGGTCATCCACGAGCTGCGCAACCCGATCGGGGTGATCCGCGGCTACATGGAGACGCTGCTGGAGAGCGCCGAGCTGGCCGAGACCGACCGCCGCTACGCCGGGGTCGTCGACCGCAACGCCGAGCACCTGCAGCGGCTCGTCGACGACCTGCTCGACCTGGCCCGCCTGGACGCCGGGCACCTGAGCATCGACCCGCGCCCGATGTCGGCGGGCCGGCTGCTGCGCGACGTGATCGAGAACCACCGCCCGAACGCGGACGGCAAGCGGCTGACCGTGCAGGCCCGGCTCGAGCCGCACCTGCCCGTGCACGCCGACGGGCAGCGGCTGCGGCAGGCGCTGGACAACCTGCTGTCGAACGCGATCAAGTACACGCCCGAGGGCGGCCGGATCACCGTCACGGCCGAGACCGGCGGCGACGGGGTGACGATCGAGATCAGCGACACCGGCATCGGGATCCCCGCCGAGCAGTATCCGCAGCTGTTCAGCCGGTTCTTCCGGGCCAGTAACGCCAGCCGCGAGGGCATCAAGGGCACCGGGCTCGGGCTGGCCGTGACCAAGGCGATCATCGAGGCCCACCAGGGCACTCTCGCGGCCCGGCCGGCCCACGGCGGGGGCACGACGTTCACCGTTACGCTGCCTGCCGTGGACGCCTGATCCCGCGGTCAAAATTGTTTCGGACGGGATTGCACAGAACCGGCACGGGGTGCGTCGTAGTGGTTGTGACCTTCGAGCAGTTCGCGATGGCCCGGCTCCCGAGCCTCCTGCGGTATGCGGTCGTCCTCACCGGCGACCGTGATCTCGCACAGGACATAGTCCAGGAGGTTCTGGCCCGGGCGCAGGTTCGATGGCGGCGGATCAGCGAGGCGGATGTCCCCGAGGCGTACGTGCGGCGCATGGTGCTCAACGAGTACCTGTCGTGGCGGCGCAGCTGGGCGGTCCGTCACGTGCACGCGGTCGGGGAAAGGCTCGTCGACCTCGACGACGCCCGGGGTGGTGTGCGCGACCACGCCGACGGTGTCGTCATGGCCGACGTCCTCTGGAAGCGCCTGTCCACTCTCGGGCGCAAACAGCGGGCGGTCCTGGTGCTGCGGTATTACGAGCAGCTCGAGGACGAGCAGATCGCCGACCTGCTGGGGTGCTCCCCGGCGACGGTCCGCAGCCACGCCTCGAGGGCGCTGAAAACGCTCCGGCTCTCACCGGAGCTCATGGAACGCATTCCCGCCGAGGAGAAGTCGTGACTGAGCAGCCGCACCACGATCAGCTGCGCGAGGCTTTCGAGTCCCACGAGAACAACAACATCGACCCGGCCGCGGTCTACGCCCGCGTCCAGGAGCTTTCCACCAAATACAAGCGGCGCCGGCGGGGCGCCCAGATCGCTGCCGGTGGCGTCCTGAGCGCCGGCCTCATCGCCGGGGCGATCAACCTGCCCGCGTTCCTGCCGGCCAACCAGCCGGTGACCAACACCGCCGCCGGGGTCCCGGCCGGCGCGCCGGCCACGCCGTCGGCGGCGCCGTCGACCGGTGCCAGCGACTACGACCGCAACCTCGAGGCCTACACCGAGGCCGGCTACGGCTACGACAACGCCGGTGTGCTGGCCCGGCTGTGGAGGATGAACGGCGACGACCGCCTGGCGGTCAAGGCCGAGGCCGGCCGCCGCCTGCTGCTCGGCGAGACCCTGCCGATCAAGCCCTCGCCCGATGCCCCGGTCGAGGAGGAGACGATCTCCCCCGAGCAGGACAAGCAGTTCCAGGCGTTCTTCAACGCGGGCTACACCTGGACCGAGGCCGAGAAGCTGGCCAAGATCTGGAAGCTCAAGGACCCGGCCGACGCCAAGCTCGAGGCGGGCAAGCGCCTGCTCGCGGGTCAGGAGCTGCCGGTCAAGCCGACCAAGGAGAACGTCGCCGCCGCCCTCGAGAACAAGCGGGCCAGCGCGTTCTGGGAGGCCGGCTACGAGATGGAAGACGCCGCGAAGCTGGCCAAGCTCTGGAACCTCAAGGACAACTGGTCGGCCAAGGTCGAGGCGGGCAAGCGCCTGCTGGCCGGCCAGGAACTGCCGATCAAGCCGTGAGCGACCGGTTGCGCCGGCGCATCGGCTTCGAGATCGAGCTGATGGCGCCCCCGGGCGTCAGCCGGCGCAGCCTCGCCGACGACCTGGCCGCCCGCTCCGGCGGCCGGGTCCGCCCGGTCTGGCACCGCGACAGTGAGCCGTCGCTGGTGCCCGGCCTGGGCCGCTTCCTCAATCTCACGCTGGGCTTCGCGGTCGACCGGCCGGACGGCAGCCCGCTGTGCACCCTGGTCGACGACATCACCCTGATCGACGGCCTCGACCCGCGCACCCCCGCCCCACCGGGCTGGTATCGCGTGCTCAGCGACGACTCCCGCCTGCTGGGCCTGCTGGCCGAGCAGTGCGACCCGGCCGCCCCGCTCGAGACGGTGCTCGACGCCGCCGCCGCGCTGTGGCGGGTCAAGCCCGAGCAGATCGGCGACGTCGTCCGGCTCGACGACGCCGCCGGCAGCACGATCGCGCTCGCCGCCCCGGCCGGCGGCGAGCGCGATCGGCCCTGCGAAGTGATCACCCCGCCGCTGGCCGCCGGTCACGACGAGGCCTTGGAGGAGCTGCTCGCGCCCGCCCGCGAGCTCGGCTTCACCGTGCCGGTCGAGGCCGCCGTCCACCTGCACCTCGACGGTGCTCCGTTCCGCCGCGCGCAGGCCCTGGCCAACGTGGTGCGGCTGTTCGCGCTCTGGCGTGAGCCGTTGCGGGCGCTGCTGCAGACCAACCCGGCCTGCCGCCGCCTCGCCCCGCTGCCCGAGCCGCTGGTGGCCGCCACCACCGGCGCGCCCGGGTGGGACGACTTGAGCAACGCTGCCGACAAGGGCGGGCTCACCAAGTTCTTTGACATCAACCTGACGCAGCTGTTCGCCGAGCACCCGATCCGCGACACCGTCGAGATCCGCATTCTGCCCGGGTCGATCGACACCGACGAGATCGTCAACCGGGCCGCGCTGGTCGAGCTGCTGCTGGAGCGCTGCCTCGTGTCGTCGTCGCTGCCCCCGGTGGCGGCTGACCCGATCGAGCAGCTGATGGAGTTCGCGGCCGAGGCGATGGCCCGCCGTTAACGGAAGATCCATCTGTTCATCGATAACGCTCGCTATATTGCGGCCATGAAGCGTGCCCTCGCCGTGGTCCTCGCGGCCGCCATCGTCCTCGTCGCGCCCGCTCCGGCGTTCGCGGCCGACAGCTCCTATCGCACCCTGGCCTCGGCCGACAACCCCGACTGGATGCGCTCGCAGCCCGACGGCAAGAGCCTGGCCGCCCTCTCCATCCCCGGCACGCACCAGTCGCTGTCGATCACCGGCGGCTCGCTCACCCAGACGCAGGAGAACTACGGCAACAGCGCGAACACGCTGACCGCGCAGCTGCGGGCGGGCATCCGCATGATCGACGTGCGGGCGCGGGTCAACACGGGCAACACCTTCACCATCCACCACGGCGCCACCTATCAGAACGCGAACTTCGACGACGTGCTGGCCCGGCTGGCCGAGTTCCTGGGCGCGCATCCGGGCGAGACGGTCGTGCTGCGGCTCAAGCAGGAGTGCCACGGCGGGCTGGGCTCGTGCACCGACGTGTCGGGTCAGCGCCCGTTCACCGACATCTTCGACTCGTACGTGGCCAAGCGCCCCGGCCTGTTCTGGACGCCCTCGGTGACCCGGTCGGCCGCCGCGCCCACCCCGACGCTGGGCCAGATCCGCGGCAAGGTGGTGCTGGCGGTGCTCAACGGCCCGCGCGGCGGGGTGGTCGACCGCTACGGGCTGGCCCAGTTCTCCGGCTGGCAGGACGGCTCGTCGGAATGGGTGCAGGACAACTACAACGTGCCGAACGTGGGCGCGATCGCCACCAAGCGCGACCAGGTGCGCCGCTTCCTCGACGCCACCAGCGCCGGTGACCCGGGCAAGATGTACGTCAACTTCGGCAGCGGTTCGAGCGTCTTCGCCCAGCCCTACCAGGTCGCAGGTGGCGCGTTGGGCGTCCAGGGCGTCAACCCGTTCCTGCTGACCTACCTCAACGAGGGCCCGGAAGTGCACACCCCGGTTTCCCGTACGGGGATGCTGTTGCTCGATTTCCCCGGCGGCGGGCTGATCGACAAGGTCATCGGCTACAACTGACTCGCCCGGTGATGGGCCAGCTCGCGGTGGTGGTCGTCGCCGGGGTGGCTGGCCGGGTCGACGTGCACGGTGGCGCCGGTCAGCCGGGGCACCCGATGGGTCAGCCGGTGCTCGGCGTCGGCCGCGATCTCGTGCGCGGCCAGCAGGCTCAGCCGGGCGTCGACGACGAGGGTGGCCTCGGCGTGCAGGCGGTGGCCGATCCAGCGCAGCCGCAGGCCCGGCACGGCGTGCACGCCCGGCACGGCCAGCAGCGCGGTCTCGGCCCGGTCGACGAGCGCGGGGTCGACCCGGTCCATCAGCCGGTGATAGACCTCGCGCGCGGCGTCCTTGAGCACGAACGCGATGGCGACGGTGATGGCCAGCCCGACGATCGGGTCGGCCCAGCCCCAGCCCAGCCAGGCGCCGGCCGCGGCCGGCACGACCGCCAGCGACGTGTAACCGTCGGTGCGGGCGTGCAGGCCGTCGGCGACCAGGGCCGCCGAGCCGATCCGGCGGCCGACCGCGATGCGGTAGCGGGCGACGATCTCGTTGCCGAGGAAGCCGACGACCCCGGCCGCGAGCACCCAGGGGATGTGGGTCATGGTCCGTGGGTCGAGCAGGCGGTCGACGGCCAGCCAACCGGCCGCGACCGCCGATCCGGCGATGACGAGCACGATGACGACGCCCGCGAGATCCTCGGCGCGGCCGAAGCCGTACGTGTAGGCCCGGGTCGCGGCGCGGCGGCCGATCAGGAACGCGATGGCCAGCGGCACGGCGGTGAGCGCGTCGGCCACGTTGTGCAGCGTGTCGCCGAGCAGCGCGACCGAGCCGGACAGCACCACGATCAGCGCCTGCAGCAAGGCGGTGACCCCGAGCCCGGCCAGCGAGATCCAGAGCGCGCGCAGACCCTCGCGGGACGACTCGAGCGCGGAGTCGACCTTGTCGGCGCTGTCGTGGTGGTGCGGTCTCATGGGCCCATATTATGTGCTCATGTACGCACGCGACAACGTTGCAGATGCCAATGAGCTGCAGAAACGCCTCCCACGCGACAACGTGATCGAGGCAGCGGCCCAGGTCCTGTCGTTGCTCGGCGACCCCACCCGCCTCCGCCTGGCGGCGGCCCTGCTCGACGGCGAGCAGGACGTCAGCACGCTGACCGGCGCCGTGGGCGCGGCCCGCCCGGCGGTCTCCCAGCACCTGGCGAAGCTCCGCCTGGCCGGCCTGCTGGTGATGCGCCGCGACGGCCGCCGGGCCGTCTACTCCTTGGCCGACACTCACGTGCGGCGCCTGGTCACCGAGGCCCTGCACATGGCCGAGCACCACCGGCCGAACCGATAGTGTCGCGCCGCCCGCACTGTCGCCGGTCGGCCATACTGGGGCGATGACGCGGCGGTGGCTGTGGGCATCGATGACGATGGTCGGCTGTGGGTTGCTGCTGACCGGGTGGATCGTCTTCCTGACGCGCAACGGGCTCGACCGCGCCGACAAACTGTCCAGCGTGGCCGGCGTTCTCGTGGCCGTCGTGCTGGGCGTGGTGGGAGTGTTGATCTCGCTGCGGGCGGGCGGCGGCGGCCCGGGCCCGGTGCAGATCAACACCGCGTCCGGCAACGCCACGATGTACACCGTGCAGGGCGGCGACCTGAAGATCGGCGACCCGGATCCCGGCGGCCCGGATATCGACGGCTCGGAGATCGGCCGCTCGGATCGCGGCGGTTCGGGTTCCGGCCGTTCGGGCCTCGGCGGTTCGGGTCTCGGTGGTTCGGGTTTCGGCGGTTCGGATGAGGCGTGAGGTCGCGCCTCAGCAGATCAACACCGCGGGTGACGCCGCCACGCTGCTCGCCGTGCAGAACGGCGACCTGCACGTGCACCAGCGGATCGGCACCCACTTCATCGACGAGCTGTCGTACGGGGCCGTCGCGGTGGCGGCCAACGAGCTGCCGAGCCGCCTGCTCAACGCGGGCAACCGGGTCGTCGACTTCACCGGCCGCCGCCAGGAGCTGGCCGACCTGAGCGCCTGGCGCGACGGCGAAGCGGCCATGGCCGTCCGGCTGGTGCACGGCGGCGCGGGGCAGGGCAAGACCCGGCTGGCGCACCGGTTCGCCGAGCTCGCGCACGCCGGCGGCTGGATCACCGTACGGGCCCGGCACAGCCGTGACGCCGTGGTGCAGCCGGTCGAGGTCGCGGCCGGAACCGCCCTGGTCGCGCAGAAGCCGCTGCTCGTGCTGGTCGACTACGCCGAGCGCTGGCCCCTGTCCGACCTGCTGGCCCTGCTGCTCGACCGGCGCCTGCACACGGGCCGCGCGCTGCGGGTGCTGCTGCTGGCCCGGCCCCTCGGCACGTGGTGGGACGCGCTGACCCACCGCCTGTCCGAGACGCTGGGCGTGCACGCGGACAGCACCGAGCTGGCCCCGGCCCAGACCGGCTCGCCCGAGGTGTTCGAGGTCGCGCGCCGGTGTTTCGCCCGCGTGCTCGGCATCCCGGTGCCCGCCCACCCGGCGCCGCAGGTCGAGGGCTCGTTCCTGACCGTGCACATGGCGGCGCTGGCCCACGTGCTGGCCGTCCGGCACGGCGAGGAGCCGCCCACCGACCCGGCCCAGCTGTCGGCCTACCTGCTGTCGCGCGAACGCAACCACTGGCAGTCGATGTACGACAACGACCGCCGGGTCGAGTCGCCACCACCGGTGCTGGGCCGGGCCGTGTATGTGGCCGCGCTGATCCGGTCGCTCGACTACGCGTCGGCCCTGCCCGTGCTCAAGGCGGTGGCCGTAGTCGACGGGGTCAGCGACGCCGGAAGGGTGCTCGAGGACCACGCGATGTGCTACCCACCGCACGACCCCGACACGGTGCTGGAGCCGCTCTACCCCGACCGGCTGGCCGAGGACTTCGTCGCGCTGCAGACCCCGGGCCACGACGTCGAGGGCTTCCGCGCCGACCCGTGGGCCAAGGGCGCGCTGGGTGCGCTGCTGGCCCACGACGCGCGCAGTGCGGCCACCGCCCTGCCGATGCTGGTCGAGGCCGCCCGCCGCTGGCCCCACCTGGCCACGAACCAGCTAGTGCCAGTGCTACGAGAACGGCCCGAGCTGGCGGTGCGGGCCGGGTCGGCGGCGCTGTCGGCGATCGCGGGCGCGCCGGCGATGCCGCTGGACGTGCTGGCCGCGATCGAGTCGGCGTTCCCGCCCGAGCCGCCGGCCGATCTGCACGCGGGGATCGCCGCTGTCACCGAGCGCCTCGCCCGCGAGCTGGCCGGCAGCACGAACGATCCCGTACGGGTGGGCGCCCTAGCGCTCAAGCTGGGCTGGCGGTTGGTCGAGTCCGGCCGGATCCGGGACGGGATCGACCTGCTCGCTGAGGCGGTCGCGATCGCGCGAAGGCTGGGCGTGGAGAGCGGTGCGGCCCACGCGGCACAGTTGGAGGTCGCCCTGCGTAGCCTCGGCCGGGCTTGCATTCGCGCCGGGGATTGGGTGCGGGCGACCGACACCCTCGGCGAAGCCGTCGGGTTGTGGAACGACAGCGGCACCGGCATGACGCCACCCGCCGAGGACGTCGCGGCCTGCCTGGCCGACCTCAGCCTCGCGTTGTGGCGGCAGGGCCGTGACACGGCTTCGCTGTCCACCCGGCATCGAGCCATCGCGCAACTGCGGCGGCTGGTCCTGATCGACGGCAGACACCGGCTGACGCTGATTCGCGTCCTGGTGCAGCAGGCGGAGCAGTTGCGCCGGGCCGACCGTCTTCAAGGTGCGCTGGCCGCGGTGGACGAGGCTCTGGCGCTGTTGCAGGCGATGGCCGACAGCGCGGGTGAGGGCCTCGAGGTGGACTTCGCCGCGGTGTTGCTCGGGAGGGCGAAGACGCTGCATTCATTCGGGCTGCTTCCCGAGGCCGCTTTCGCGGCGTCGAGTGCGGTAGCGGTGTTCCAGCGGCTGGCGGGGGTGAACGTCTACTACGACACCGACCTGGCCCACGCGCACCAGGCGCACGCCGATGTCCTGGCCGCTCAGAGCCAGTGGCGAAAGGCGCTCGACGCCCAGGCCGAAGCGCTCGCCATTCACCGGCGTCTGGCCCGGACCAGCGCGGAGCGGCACGAACTCGATCTCATCCAGACCTTGATCAAATTTGCTCGCCTCTGCCGCGATGCCGGGATGCAGAGCGAACCCGCCCTGAGGTCCTTGGCCGAGGCGATCAAGCGCGCGCACGCTCCGCGCTTCCAGAAGGCCCGGGACCGCATCGTTCAGGCGGCCTGCGCGATCGGCGCCGACATCCTCGATGCGGACGGCCGGCATGCGGAGGCGGACGCCATGCGGGGCCGCGCCGGTCGGCCCGCTGAATGGCCGAGCCGGCCGTCGCCCCCGGGAACTCGTCCCGACCGGGACGAGGAGTTGCGGATCGCCGAGTGGGTCGTCCGCGTGACTCCCCGGGAGGCCCGGGCTTACCTCGAAGTGCTGCCCGTGCAGGAGATCGCCCACGTCCTGGTGGTGATCGATCCGCAAGTCGGCTGGTTCGACCACATGTTCCTGAATTTCGATCCGGCTCGGCAGGTGGCGATCCTGAGATGCATCGTTCGCGATGACGCGCTTCCCGACAACCACGGCATGACGGAGTGCCTGGTGCGGAGGTTCGAGAGCGCGGACGACGAGGAGCTGGTGCTGATTCTGAGTGAGGCCACCCCGGCGAACGGCGCCGCCATTCTCGACCATGTCCAGAAATCGGGCGTCCGCTCGGCGACGAGGCGAATGGCGCACGCGCGAATCAGGTCGACCCTGCGGCGCCTCGGCCCCCGCCTGCGTCCGTGACGGTCAGGGGCGATGAACGGCCTTGGCCACCCGCCGTGACTCGATGGCCAGCTGCCGCAGCATGCCGCCCAGCGTCACGTCGTAACCCATGAAATACAAACCCGGCCGGGCTGCCGCGCCGCCGTGGACGAGGGGCACCCCGGTTTCGTCGAACAGGGACGGGTCGTCGAACAGTTCGCGCAAGCCCGTGCCGTAACCCGTGGCCGCGACCACCACATCGGGTTCCACACTGGAGCCGTCGGCCAGCTGCACCGATGACGGCGTGAAGCTCTCCACCGCAGCGACCGGCTTCACCCGGCCGGCCATGACGTCGCGGACGATTCCTACGTCCTGCAGCGGCACGTAGCGCTGCGTCCGCAACCGGGTCTTCAAACCGTCGGTGGGGCGCTGCAGCCCGTACGGGGAAAGGTTTGGCACTTCGACCTTGGCCATCGTGGCCGCGATCGCGTTGAAGAGCGGCTCGGGGAGGACGTTGCCCAGGAGGAGGCCGTTCATCTGGGCCGGCCAGCCCGCGGTCGACCGCCGGACGATGTGGGGCGGGGTGCGAATGGCCAGGCTGACCGAGGAGGCGCCGCCCTCGGCCAGGTCCGTCGCGATCTCGGCGCCGCTGTTTCCGGGGCCGACCACGAGCACGTTCCGGCCCTGGAACGGTTGCGCGTTGCGGTATTCGGCGGAATGGATCAGCTGGCCCGTCCACGTCGGCAGGCCGGGCCACTGCGGCACCACGGGTGTGTGCAGATAACCCGTGGCGACGATCAGCGTGCCCGTCGTGTGTTCGGTTCCGTCCGCGAGCTGCAACGACCAGCGGCCGTCGCCGGGCTTGACGCGTTCGATCGCCGTGCCGGTGCGCACATCAAGACCGAAGCGTTCCGCGTACGCCTCCAGATAGCGCACCAGGTCGTCGCGGCGGACCCAGCGCCCGTACGCCCGGGGGATCGGCATGCCGGGCAGCCCGGACAGCCCGCGCACGGTGTGCAGCCGCAACCGGTCGTAGCGGCCGCGCCAGCTCGTGGCCACCCCGGGCCCGCGCTCGAGCACGACGCTGTCGACGCCGCGTCCCTTGAGCTGAGCCGCCACCGCGAGCCCCGCGGCCCCCGCACCGAGCACTGTCACATCCGCCATGGGGAGCAGTCTGCTAGAACGCGATCTCAGGCGGAACCCAGGATCCCCGCCGTGGCCATGGCGACCCGGCGGCGGGCGGTGGCCTCGTCGTCGGAGAAGCGGTCGACCGCCCACGACAACGCC
This sequence comes from Paractinoplanes lichenicola, assembly GCF_016785085.1. Taxonomy (GTDB): domain Bacteria; phylum Actinomycetota; class Actinomycetes; order Mycobacteriales; family Micromonosporaceae; genus Actinoplanes; species Actinoplanes lichenicola. The sequence continues at coordinate 87,986 of NZ_JAENHO010000012.1, read as the reverse complement.
AGCACCAGCTCGTAGACCTCGTCGGGGGTGAAGGACGACTCCGTCGCGGCGAGCAGCTCGCCCGTCTTGACCAGCAGGGGGTCGGCGGCCGGCTTCATGGGGGAGTCGTCGGCGCAGTGGGCGGAGGCCAGGCAGTACGGGAGGTCGTGCCAGATGCGGAGCTGCCAGGTGAGCCGGACGAGCCACTCGGCCAGGGCGTCGCGCGGCGTGCGGGTGCGGGCCAGTTCGTCGGCCTCGGTCAGGGCGGCGGCGATGCTCGTCTGCATCACCGCGGCCAGCAGGTCGTCGCGGGTCGGGAAGTTGCGGTAGAGCGTGGCGTTGCCGACGCCCGCGCGCAGGGCGATCCCGTCGAGCGAGGCCAGCACGCCCTCGGCGTCGAACGTCTCGCGCGCGGCGGCCAGGATCGCGTCGCGGTTGCGCTGGGCGTCGGCGCGCAACGGCCGGGCTGTAGCCATGACCACTCCTTCTTGACTATCTGGGGAGTGTCCCCACATAGTTCAAGCGGGGATGCTCCCCACTTATCGAGGGAGTCTAGATGAACCAGGCACTCGACGGTCGTACGGTGCTCGTGACCGGGGCCAACGGCGGGCTCGGCGAGCATTTCGTGCGGCAGGCCCTCGAGCGCGGCGCGACGAAGGTCTACGCCGCCGCCCGTACGGGAAAGCAGTGGAACGACTCCCGGATCGAGCCGCTCACCCTCGACCTGACCAGCCCCGGCGACGCCGACCGGGCGGCCGCGCAGGCCCCCGACGTCGACCTGCTGATCAACAACGCCGCGATCGCGCCCGTGGGCGACTCGATCACCGGCCCCGAGGAGGCGCTGCGGCAGATCTTCGAGACCAACTTCTTCGGTACGGTCCGGCTCGCCCGCGCCTTCACGCCGGTGCTCGCCGCGAACGGCGGCGGCACGCTGCTCAACGTGCTGTCCTCGGCCGCCTGGGTGCCCGTCCCGACCGGCTACGGCGCCTCCAAGGCGGCCCTGTGGTCGGCCACCAACGCCCTGCGCTTCCAGCTGCGCCCCCAGAAGACCCAGGTCATCGGCCTGCTGGTGGGCATGATCGACACCGCGATGTCGGCCCGCTGGGAGGTCCCCAAGGTCAGCCCCGAGAGCGTGGTCTCGCAGGCCTATGACGCCGTGGCCGACGGCTCGATCGAGGTGCTGGCCGACGATCAGACCCGCTACCTCAAGACGCGCCTCAACACGCCGGCCGAGGAGCTCTATCCCTGGCTCGACGAGCAGCTGGCCGGCTTCGAGGCGTAGCCACAAAAAGGTGGGTACCAGGCGGCGGGCGACGGGCGTAGCAGGCTGATCAGGACAGCTTTTCCAGGCGCCGGTGACCCCAGTCGGAGAGGGGACCCAGGGCATCGGCCAGCTCCTGGCCGAACGGCGTCAGCCGATACTCGGTCTTCAACGGCTTCACCGGATGGACCTCGCGGTCGACCAGTCCGTCCGCCTCCATCTCGCGCAGGGCCTGGGTCAGCACCTTCTCGGTGAGGCCGGGCACCCGCCGCCGCAGCTCGCCGGGCCGGATCGGGCCCGATTCCAGCAGCCACAGCAGGGCCGTCTTCCACTTGCCGTCGATCACGGCGATCGCGGCGGTCACCCCGCACACGTCCGTATCGCGGGCCCGGCTGCGCGTCATCACGTACCCCCAACACCTTGGAGCAAGTATGTCTGTCACCGTGCTCGGACTCGGGCCGATGGGCCGCGCGCTGGCCGGCGCCCTGCTGCGGGCCGGCGAGCAGGTCACCGTCTGGAACCGGTCGCCCGGCAAGGACCGCGCGCTCGTCGAGCAAGGAGCAAACAGCGCCCGTACGCCGGGGGAAGCGGCCGCCGCGAGCTCGCTGATCCTGGTCTGTGTCGTCAACTACGACGCGGCCGACCTCATCTTGCGAACCGGCGACGTGGAAAGCGCGCTCCAGGGCCGTACGGTGGTGAATCTGACCGCCGACACCCCGAGCCGGGCCCGGGAGGTCGACGACGGCACGTTCTCCGGCGCCGACAACCCGATCACCTCGGCTGCCTCCTCGATGGCGCACATCGTGCACGCCGCGGAGGCGCACGGCATCGACAGCGGCGTCATGCGGGCCGCCGAGGGGCTGGCCCGGCGCGTCATCGGCCGGGGTCACGGCGAGGACGGCTTCATGCGGGTGGCGGGGCTGCTTACTCCGGCTCCCACGCGATGAGCCGGTCGATCACCCGGCGGTCGCCGTCGACCTTCACCGCGTCGGGCCCGATCCGGCCGTAGCAGAGCAGCACCAGGTCGCCGGCCGGGGCGGTGACGGTGACGTCGGCCGGCTCGTCGCCGGGCGGCCCCGAGCGGGCGCCCTCGGCCGAGAAGGTGAGACGCCAGGAGCGGCCCTCGGTGGCGTGGTAGTCGAGGGTGTTGGGCTCGTGCGGCCACGGGCTCGTCGTCGCGACGCACGTGGTGACGAACTCGTCGACCCCGTCGAGGGCGATGGCCTCGGGCAGCGGCTGCGGAGCGCCCGCGGCGAGCTGGGCGTCATACGTGTGGACGGCGATCTCCTGCAGCTGGTGCCGGGCGGCCGCGTACGTGTTCTGCGGCGACTGCGAGTCACCCCACCACGTCCAGCAGGCCTTGTCCGGCCCGGTGGCTCGCAGCGCCTCCACCAGCAGCTGGGCGGCCACGGCCAGCGGGCCGTCGCCCGCCCAGACCTCCGCCGGGGGAGGGGCGTCGGCGGGTCCGGCCGCGACGATGGCCGCCCACTTGCGGCGCCCGTCGATCAGGTGCCGTTCCAGGTCGGCCAGCGTCCACCCGGGACAGCTCGGCACCGGCAGGTCGAGGCTCGGCGCGGAGTCGATCGCGGCCTGGAAGGCCACCGACCGCTCCTCGATCAGGCGCAGCAGGTCAGGAAAATCCACCCCGGCTTTCTATCACCACGTCCGGGATGACGCCTCTCTATTAAGCGTCAGCCGAATGTGAAGACGTACGCCCGGACGCCCGGGGCGTGGAAGACGACCTCGAGGTGCCGCTCGGCGATCGGGCCGGGCTGGCGGATCAGCTGATACATGCGGCCCTCGGTCAGCTTGCCGTAGCCCTCGGGGCTGATGTCGGCGCCGTGCGCGTCCTCCGGGGCCTTGCCGTCGAGGAAGACCTGGAAGGAGACGGGATCGCTCTCCGGGGCGAGCACCAGGTTGGCGTCGCGGGCCTCGAACCGGAACGCGACGCTGCCGTCCTGCCGGTGCACGGCCGCGAACTCGCCGCTGCGGGTCCAGTCGCCGTCCAGCGCCCACTGGTCGGACTGCAGGAAAGCCGGATACGCGTACCCGTGGGAGCCCCCGGTCGACGCGAAGTGCTCACCGCGGGCGTACCCCAGATAGGTCTCGGGGGTCTTCAGGTGATCCCAGTCGGCCTCGGCCTCCACGCCCAGCGCCTCGGGCCGGACCGGCGGCCTGGCCACGCCGAGCAGGCGCTGGATCGTGCGCTCGGACTCGGCGTACCGGCCCTCGCCGAAATGGTGGTCGCGGATCACTCCGTCGCGGTCGGCCAGATAGAGCGCCGGCCAGAAATGGTTGTCGAACGATTTCCACACCTCGTAGTCGCTGTCGATCACGACGGGATAGGTGATGCCGCGCGTGGCCACGGCCCGGCGGATCAGGTCGGGGTCGTGCTCGAAGGCGAACTCGGGGGTGTGCACGCCGACCACGATCAGGCCGTCGTCGCGGTACGCCTCCCACCAGGCCCGCCGATAAGGCGCCGTGCGCAGCCAGTTGACGCAGGTCAGGGTCCAGAAATCGTAGGCCACGACGTGACCGTCGAGCTCGGGCGGCGCGGAGTCGAGCCATTCGGCGTCGGCGAGCGAGGGCGCTCTCGTGGTCATGGTGCTCCCTCCACGAAACGAAATGGTCGGAACCCGCCGAGCCAATATCGCTGTCTTATTCGTGGCAAGGGTGCGAGGGACGAACAAATGCCCGCTGATTACAATCGCTTGCGTACTGGACCTGGGTGAGTCGGCGGCGTAATGTTTTCGGGCTCTGCCTCGACCGGTTGCGGGACGGGTGGTGCCGAGGCCGGGGGCGGGGCTGGGGCCGAGGGCAGCCGGCCGGGCCGGGTCGGGGACACCGGCCGGCGGCGGCGCAGCCGGGGCCAGCGCTTGCCGAGCAGCAGATAGGTCGCATAGAACACGGCCGCCACCGCCACCAGCACCCCGCGCCAGCCCTCATGGATGACCAGCGGCGGAGCGGTCGAGATCAGCGCCATGGCCAGCACCAGGCGGTGCGTGGGCAGGCGCCCGGGACCACCGCCCGGGCGCCTAACCGACGATCTCTTCCGGTTATCCACCGAGGTCAGGTTAACCCCCGCCCCACGGGCCCCGGCACACCGCTAGGCGGCCAGGCGATAACCGGCCGGCCGCGTCGCGAAGGTCGCCCGCCCCCGCGTACGGCTGCGCAGGTCGCTCGCGTAGCCGAACAGCTCGGCCAGCGGCACCACCGCCGTCACCGACTGCGACGTCGAACCGGTGACCTGGCCCCGGCGGGCCGCGAGGTCGCCCAGCACCGCGCCCAGCGTGTCGGCGGGCGCGCTGACCGTCACGTCGGCCACCGGCTCCAGCCGCGCCATCGTGCACGCGGCCAGCGCCGCCCGCAGCCCGGCCCGCCCGGCCGTGCGGAACGCCAACTCGGACGAGTCCTTCACGTGCGTCGCGCCGTCGGTCAGCGTGACCCGCAACCCGACCACCGGCTGACCGTCGAGCGGCCCGTCGGCGAGCGCGTCCCGGCAGCCGGCCTCGACCGCCCGCACGTACTCGGCCGGCACCCGCCCGCCGGTCACCGCCGTGACGAACTCGAAGCCGATGCCGTCGAGCGGCGCCACGTCCAGCACCACGTGCGCGAACTGCCCGGCCCCGCCGTCCTGCTTGACGTGCCGATAGGCGAAACCGGTCACGCCCCGCACCACGGTCTCCCGGTACGCCACCCGGGGCCGGCCCACGTTCACGGCCACCCCGGCCTCGCGCAGCCTGGTCACGGCCACCTCCAGCTGCAACTCGCCCTGCCCGGAGAGCAGGGTCTGCCCGTCCTCGTTCCCGATCCGCACGTTGAGCTCCTCGGCCAGCGCGGCCAGCGCCCCGGGCAGCCGTTGCGCGTCGGCCCGCGTACGGGCCTCGACCGCCACCGACACCAGGGGAGTGGCCGCCTGCGGGGCCTCCAGCAGCACCGGATGCTCGCGGGTGGACAGCGTCGTCCCCGCCCTGGCCAGCTTGAGCCCGGCCAGCGCGACGATGTCGCCCGCGACCGCCCGGTCCACGTCGGTCACCCGGTCGGCCTGCACGCGCAGGATCCGCCCGGCCCGCTCGGTTCGCGACGTGGCCGCGTCCCACACCGTGGCCCCCTTGGCGAGGGCGCCGTCATAGACCCGTACGAAGGTCATGCGCCCTTGCCGTGCCGTCTGCACCTTGAAGACCAGTGCCGACAGCGGGGCGGCGGGATCGCCCGACGGCGCCGGCAGGTAGTCGACCACCGCGTCGAGCAGCGCCTCCACGCCGACGTTGCGATAGGCCGCGCCGCCCAGCACCACCACCGCGGCGCCGCTGAGCGTGAGATCGCGCAACGCCGTCCGCAGCGTGCCGTCCGTCACATGGCCCAGTTCCTCCAACGCCGCCGGGTGCAACTCGGCCACGGATTCCTCGAGCCGCCGCCGGGCCGCGCGCACATCCTCACGATCGGGGCGCGGTCCGACCAGGTCGATCACGCCACCCTCGACCGGCAGCTGCACGACCAGCGGGATAACGCCCAGCCGCTCGCGCAACGACCGTACGGAAGCCTCGAAATCGGCCCCCGCCCGGTCGAGCTTGTTGATGAACGCGATGCGCGGCACGCCGTACCGGTCGGCCTGCCGCCACACGGCCTCGCTCTGCGGCTCGACCCCGGCCACGCCGTCGAACACCACGACCGCGCCGTCGAGCACCCGCAACGACCGTTCGACCTCGTCGGTGAAGTCGACGTGCCCGGGGGTGTCGATCAGGTTGAGCCGCTCGCCGCGCCATGCGCAGCTGACCGCGGCCGAGAAGATGGTGATGCCGCGCTCGCGTTCCTGCGGATCGAAATCGGTGACCGTCGTGCCATGATGCACCTCGCCCTGTTTATAGGTGGCGCCGGTGGCGAAAAGAATGCGTTCGGTCAGGGTGGTCTTACCTGCGTCGACGTGCGCGAGGATGCCGATGTTGCGCATTTTTGGTTGTCTTTCTCGACAGTTCTGAACGGTGGACTGCGCCGTTTAGCAGGCACGTCCAGCCCCGGTGGCGCAGCCGAGGCTGGGCACACCAGAGACGAGAAGGAGAGCGGTGCGGTGACGCATCACTGTCCTCCCCTCCTTCGTCGAAAAGATCAACGGCTTCATACCGTACGGGGGTCTGATTGCTCTGTCGAAGCAATTAGGTGCTCGCGCCTCCACCAGGTCACGCCTATCAGGGTGGCGGTGACCAGACTTGTGCACACGTCGGAGAGCAGCGCCATCGCCGGCGTCGAAGGCGCGTAGGTCGGCACCAGACAGGCGATGGCGGCCGACACGACGAGCCCGGCGCCCCACCCGGCCAGCACGTGCCGCTGATCGAACCCGCCCGACCACCGCACGATCAGCGCGACGGCCAGTGTCAGAACCGCGGCCTGGATCGCCACGCCCGCCCAGCCCGGCGCAAGCCCGCCGGCCACGTGGGGGAGAGCGGCCACCGCCCCGACGACCAGCGGGTGGGGCGCTCTTCCGGTCCGAGGCTTCGGTTTCCGCTGCGCGGCCATGATCAACAGGAGCGCGACGGCCACGGTGAACGCGACCTGGACGGGTGCGGCGAAGAAGTGTTCGTCGGCGTACACGTCCCGGAAGATGAGCAGGCTGCCCAGCACGTAGCCGACGGCGATCACGGCCAGGCCCCGCTTGCCCAGCCACGGACCGGGCCGGCGCGCGAGCGTCTCGACGATCGCGATCGGGGCGCAGATGCTCAGCGCCACGTGCCCACCCACGTACGAGAAGGCTTGTTGCCCGCTGAAATCGAGCCCCGGCACCCAGGTCGCGCGGGCCGAGGCGGCATCCGCGGCGAACCCGGTGCCGTCGAGGAAGGCCGGGTTGAACAACGACTGGTCGACCAGCCCGGCCTGCACGAAGCCGAACGCGGCGGCCAGCAACGCGATCGCGGGCCACCCGCCACCGGTGCGCCGGGCCACCTCGCGGATGAGCACGGCGGCGCCACCGTACTGGGGCGCCAGGAAGAGTATGACGAAGGGCCAGTCGACGACCGCGAAGCCGCCCCACACGCACTCGGCGGTCCAGGGCGCGAGCGCCATCAGCGCGAGAACTGCTGCCATGGCCTCGACTGTCGCGACGCCACCCGGACGCGCGAAACGGCCGGTGGTCGTGGCCCCGCCGACCAAAGTCTACCCTTGTGGCGTGCCGCCCAGCCGCCTCAACCGCGTCGCCGTGCTGGTGCTCGAGGGCGCCAAGCCGCTCGACGTGGGCATCCCGGCCCAGGTGTTCACGACCAGGGCGAGCATGCCGTACGAGGTGAAGGTCTGCGGCCCCGCGCCCGGGCTGGTCACCGGTGGCGACGGCCTGTCCTACCACGTGGCCGACGGGCTGGACGCGCTCGACTGGGCCGACATCGTGTTCATCCCCGGCTATCGCCACCCCGACCGCGAGGACCCGCCGCCCGCCGTCGTGTCCGCGCTGATCGCCGCGCACGACCGCGGCACCCGCCTGGCGGCCATCTCGACCGGCGCGTTCGCCCTGGCCGCCACGGGCCTGCTCGACGGCCGCCGGGCCACCACGCACTGGCACTACACGCGGCAGCTGGCCCGGAAACACCCGTCCGTGCTCGTCGACGAGAACGTGCTCTTCGTCGACGAGGGCCACGTGCTGACCTCGGCCGGCGCCGCCTCCGGCATCGACCTGTGCCTGCACATCCTGCGCGGCGACCTCGGCATGGCGGCCTCCAACCACGCGGCCCGGCGGCTCGTCGCGGCCCCCTACCGCAGCGGCGGCCAGGCCCAGTACGTGCCGCGCAGCGTGCCCGAGCCGCTCGGCGAACGGTTCGCGGCGACCCGGGAATGGGCCCTGCACCGGCTCGGGAAGCTGCTCACGCTGGAGATCCTGGCCCGGCACGCGGCCGTCTCCCCGCGCACGTTCTCGCGCCGGTTCGCCGAGGACACCGGCTACACGCCCATGCAGTGGGTCATGCGGGCGCGCATCGACATGGCCCGCGAACTGCTCGAACTGTCGCAACTCCCGGTCGAGCAGATCGCGGCCCGGGTCGGGCTGGGCACGGGCTCGAATCTGCGCCTGCACTTCCAGCGTATCCTCGGCACCACCCCGAGCCAGTACCGCCGTACGTTCGTGGCGTGATCCTTGCGATGGGTGGCGTGGCGGCCACTGTTTCCGGTGCTTGTCTTTCTTCAGGCTGAAGGCATGACTCGTATCGCCATCAACGGATTCGGCCGGATCGGACGCAACGTGCTGCGCGCCCTGCTCGAGCGGGACAGCAAGCTCGAGGTGGTGGCCATCAACGATCTCGCCGAGCCGGCCGCGCTGGCCCGGCTGCTCGCCTTCGACACCACCTCCGGGCGGCTGGGCCGTCCGGTCACCGCTTCCGCCGACGGCCTGGTCGTGGACGGGCAGCCGATCGCCGTCTTCGCCGAACGCGACCCGGCCGCCCTCCCTTGGGCCGCGCTGGAGGTCGACATCGTGCTCGAGGCGACCGGCCGATTCACGGCGGCGTCCGCGGCCCGGGCCCACATCGAGGCCGGCGCCCGCAAGGTGCTGGTCGGCGCGCCCTCGGCCGGTGCCGACGTGACGCTGGCCCCCGGGGTCAACACCTCCGCGTACGACCCCGCCGCGCACACGATCGTCTCGAACGCCTCGTGCACGACCAACGCGCTGGCCCCCCTGGCCAAGGTGCTGGACGATCTGGCCGGCATCGAACACGGCTTCATGACGACGGTCCACGCCTACACGCAGGAGCAGAACCTGCAGGATGGCCCCCACCGCGACCCCCGCCGGGCCCGGGCGGCGGCCGTCAACATCGTGCCCACCACGACGGGCGCGGCCAAGGCGATCGGCCTGGTGCTCCCGCAGCTCGAGGGCAAGCTGTCGGGCGACTCGATCCGCGTGCCCGTGCCGGTGGGCTCGATCGTCGAGCTGAACACTGTGGTCGCGCGCGACGTCACCCGCGACGAGGTGCTGGCGGCCTACCAGGAGGCGGCGGCCGGTCCGCTGGCGGGAATCCTGGAATACTCCGAGGACGCGCTCGTCTCGTCGGACATCGTCGGCAACCCGGCCTCATCCATCTTCGACTCAGCACTGACCCGAGTCGACGGCCGGCACGTAAAGGTAGTCGCCTGGTACGACAACGAGTGGGGCTTCTCCAACCGCGTGATCGACACCCTGGAACTACTGGCCGCCTGACCGCCAAGCCAGCGCCCTAACCAACTCCGCCGGGGTCGTCCGCCTTCGCGGCTGACAACCCCGGCCCCCGCCCCGAGTACCGCCCCGATCGCCGCCTCGCACACCTTCGCGCATCTCCCGCGCACCCTCGTGCAACCTCGCACCGCCTCCGTGCAGCTCCGCGCACCGTACGCATCTTCCTGTAGTCCCGCGCAATGTGCGCACTTTCGTGCAGTCCCGCGCAATGTGCGCACCTTCGTGCAGTCCCCGCGTATCGTGCTGCGCACCTTCGTGCAGTCCCGCGCAATGTGCACACCTTCGTGCAGCCCGGCGCAGCTTCCTGAAGTCCCGCGGAACGTGTGCACCTTCGCGCAGTCTTGGGCAGTGTGATGGATTGCCGCGTTCCCTGCTGCAGCCCCGCAGGCTGTCAAGATTCATGCGCAGTCGGACAGCCTCATGCACCTTTGCGCAGTCTCGTGCAACCTCATACAGCCCGGGAACCCTTGCGGACGGCGCGCAGTGTCGTGCAACCCTCGCGCAACCTCGCGCATCTCGCGCGGTGTCGTGCAACCTCGCGCATTTCGCGCGGTGTCGTGCAACTCCGCGCATCTCGCGCGGTGTCCTGCAACGTCGCGCATCTGGCGTAGCGCGCACTCGATGGTGTCGTCTGGGGCATGACGGGCGCGGTATGAGGGACGGATGCGGCGCGAGCCTGATGGTGTCTTTTGGGGTGTGGACGGGCGAGGTATGAGGGGGACGGGCGAGTTAGTTGAGGAAGGCGTTGGCCAGCGCCTGGCCGAGGAGGGCGGCGCCCAGGCCGGCGAGGACGCTGATGACGGCGTTGGCCACGGCGAGGATCTGGGATCCCGTGCGGGCGAGCTGCAGGGTTTCGTACGAGAAGGTTGAGTAGGTGCTCAGCGCCCCGCACAGGCCTGGGCCGATCAGGTGCTGCAGGTTTGTGGGGATGGTTGCGCCCGTTAGTAGGCCGAGGATTGTGCAGGCTACGAGATTGACGGTGAGTGTGCCCCAGGGAAAGCCGGTCTCGTGGCGGGACCGGATCGCGCGATCGACCAGGTAGCGCAGGGGTGCGCCGATGCCCGCGCCGAGGATCAGCATGAGCCAGTTCATCGGCGGACGCCTTTGCCCGCGCCGGAAAGTGGGGTCGGCTGCAGCAGCGTCATGGGCGGGCGCCTTCGCGACGGTGGCGCAGGGTGGGAGCGAGCTTGCGGGTGAGGGAGGCCGCGACCTGCACGGCGAACAGTGCGGCGAGCAGGGTGGTAGCCAGATAGGTCAGCGCAGTGGCGGCGTGCCCGGTGTCGAGCAGGTGTTGAGCGTCGACGATGTAGGTCGAGAATGTGGTGTAGCCGCCGAGAATGCCGGTGCCTAGGAACGGGCGTACGAGTGGATGCGCGGTCAGGACCTCGGTGATGACGACCATGAGGACGCCCATCGCGGCGCAGCCGGTGACGTTGACCCAGAACGTGGTCCATGGGAAGCCGTCAGGAGCGGTGGGCCACAGCAACGCGGCGCCGTAGCGGGCGCAGGCGCCGAGGATGCCGCCCAGCGCCACGGCGGCGATGATCTGGGCCTGTGAGCGGTCGGGCACGGCGGTTGAGCTCCTACCTGGTCGGTTCGGACCACGCGGGGATGCGTGGTCGCGGTCAGGTAGGGACCGTTGGCGACCGTCGATGCTTGACGGCTGCGGTTCGGGTCCGGCGGGCCCCACCGCCGAGCAGCCGGCCGAGGGTGGCTGCGGGATCAGCATAGCGCCGGGGGCTGGCGGATCCGGGAACAACGCGGCACGAGCGACACATATCGACCTTGGTCGAAGTCGCGTAAGGTTTGGGGCCGACTACTCATTGTGGGAGGTCGACGGGGATGTTGTTGCCCATACCTGAGGAAGAAGTGCGGCCGTTCGAGCCGCCGCCCGAATACGCCGAGTTGCGGGCGGGGCCGCGGGTGGTCCGGGTGGCCTGCCCGACCGGCATCGACGCCTGGCTCGTCTCGGACTACGAGGGCGTGCGGGAGGTGCTCGGCGACGGCCGTCGTTTCTCGACCCGGCCCGGGCAGGCCGCTCATGTGCTGTCGGCGTTCGGGGCCGGGGAGAAGCCGGTCGAAGGAAGCGCCGAGACGCCGGTGCAGAGTTTCGCGCAGACCGACGGGCCGGAGCACATCCGGATCCGCCGCAACTTCGCGCCGCAGGTGTCGCACGCGCGCCGGCTGGCCGAGCTGCGGCCGATGATCGAGCAGATCACCGATGACGCGATCACCCGGATGCTCGCCTCGCCGCAGCCCTACCTGCTGCACAGCCAGTTCTCGACGGCGATCACCACCGCCGTGATCGCCGAGCTGATCGGCGTGCCGGGCGACCGGCATCACCTGTTGCACGACGCGGCCACGGCCCTGTTCACCACGTCGACCAAGCCGGAGGAGCTGCGCACCGCGCTCGAGCCGTTGTGGCGATACCTGTACGAGCTGATCGCCACCCGCCGGGCCCGGCCCGGCGACGACGTGCTCAGCCGCATGATCGAGCACAGCGCCGACAGTGAGCGGCCGTTGACCGACGCCGAACTGACCGGCATGAACGGCGCTCTGCTGATCGCCGGGTTCGACACCACCGCGTCCATGATCACGTACGGGCTGGTCTGTCTCTGGCAAACCCCGGGGCAGTGGGAAAGGCTGTGCGCCGACCCCGGGCTGGCCGTCACCGCGACCGAGGAGCTCGTGCGCTATCTGGCCGCCGGCACCGGGTTGCTGCGGCAGGCGACCGAGGACACGCGGATCCACGGGCAGCCGATCCGGGCCGGCGACTACGTGGTCGTGGCTGTGCAGTCCGGCAACCGCGACCCTGATCTGCACGCCGACGGCGACACCTTCGACCTGGGTCGCAAACCGGGCGCGCATCTCGGTTTCGGGCACGGCGCGCACGCGTGCGTGGGCCAGCAGATCGCCCGGATGGAGCTGACCACCGTGCTGGGGGCGCTGGCCCGGCGGGTGCCGACGCTGCGCCTGGCCGTGCCGTTCGAGCAGATCGAATGGAAGAAGGACTCGGTCGTACGGGGGCCGGTTGACCTGCCGGTGGTGTGGTCGTGAAGGTCGCCCTGGAGCGGGACTGGTGCATCGGCGCCGGGAACTGCGCGCTGACCGCACCGGCCGTCTTCGACCAGGACCCCGACGACGCTGTCGTGGTGCTGCTCGACGACTCGCCGCCGGAATCCGAGCGTACGGCGGTGGAGGAGGCGATCGCGCGCTGCCCGTCGGCGGTGATCAGGTTGCTGAGTTGAACGCGGGTAGTCCGTCGATGCTCGTCTCGTTCTTCTTGCGGCGATAATCGGCCAGATCGGCGTCGGAACGGCGCTCGGTCCACCGCAGCAGCACGTCACGATCACCCTCGTACGACATGAGGGGCACCGAATAGCCGCACGAGTCGCTCACCCGCTCGACCGCGATGTCGATCACCGACCGTACGCCGTGGGTGTCCGGCGGCGCGGGAAACAGGCTGAGCAGGCCGGGGAACTCCGGGTCGGTGAGCGGCACCGACCGGCCCCGGCCGTGCAGGCGGACGATGTTGGGCGCGCCCTGGAACGAGCAGAACATCACCGTGATGCGCCCGTTCTCGCGCAGGTGGGCCATCGTCTCGGCGCCGCTGCCGTGATAGTCGAGATAGGCCACCCGCAGCTCGTCGAGCACCAGGAACGTGCCGGTCATGCCCTTGGGGGAGACGTTGACGTGCCCGTCCGGCCCGTTGGGCGCGGTGGCCACGAAGAACATCGGCTGCGCCTCGATGAAGGTGCGCAGACGTCCATCAATGCGTTCATGTACCTTCATCCTCTGATGTTCGCACGCCCCGTCGCCGAGTCCGGCTCGCTCGCCCCGCTGCGCTACGGGCCGTTCCGCCTGCTCGCCGCGGGCCGGATGATCTCGATGCTGGGCAACGCCGTCGCCCCGATCGCGCTGGCCTTCGCCGTGCTCGACCTGACCGGCTCGGCCGGCGATCTCGGCCTGGTGGTCGGCGCGCGCTCGGTCACCAACGTGGTGTTCCTGCTGCTCGGCGGCGTGATCGCCGACCGGCTGCCGCGCCACCTGGTGATGGTCGGCTCGAGCGCCGTCGCCGCGGTCACCCAGGCCGCCGTGGCCGCCGCGATCCTCACCGGCACCGCCACCGTGCCGCTGCTGATGGTGTTGTCCGCGGTCAACGGGCTGGCCTCGGCGCTGGCCTGGCCCGCCGTCTCCGCGCTGCTGCCCCAGACCGTGCCCGAGACCATCCGCAAGCAGGCCAACGCGATCAACCGGATCGGCGGCAACACCGCGATGATCCTCGGCGCCCCGGTCGGCGGCATCCTGGTCGCCACGGTCGGCCCCGGCTGGGGGCTGGCCGCCGACGCCGTCTCGTTCGCGCTCAGCGGTGTGTGCTTCGCCCTGATCAAGGTGCCCGCCGTGTCGGCCAGGAAGCCGAGCGTGCTGGCCGGCCTGCGCGACGGCTGGAGCGAGTTCACCTCGCGCACCTGGCTGTGGGTGGTCGTGCTCGGCTTCATGTTCCTCAACGCGGCCTGGGCGGCCAGCCTGGGCGTGCTCGGCCCGGTGGTCGCCGACGACACCATCGGCCGCCGCGCCTGGGGTTTCGTGCTGGCCGCGCAGACCGCGGGCATGATCGCCGGGGCGTTGCTGGCCATCCGGCTCAACGTGCGCCGCCTGCTCGCCTTCGGCGTGATCGCGGTCGGCGGCCAGGTCCTGCTGCCGGCCGGGCTGGGCCTGGCTCCTGTGCTTTGGGTGCTGATGGTGTGCGCGTTCGTCGGCGGGGTGGCGTTCGACCAGTTCGGCATCGCGTGGGAGACCACGATGCAGGAGTACGTCCCCGCCGACAAGCTGGCCCGCGTCTACTCGTACGACATGCTGGGCTCGCTCGTCGCCATCCCGATCGGCCAGGTCGCCGCGGGCCCGGCCGTGCACGCGCTGGGCGCCCGGACGGCGTTGCTGATCGCGTCCGGGGTGATCCTGCTGGCCGTCGCGGGCATGCTGACCAGCCGCGACGTGCGCACCCTGGAACACCGTCCGGGTCAGAACTGACCGGACTGCTCGACGAGCGCACGGAACCGATCGGCCCCCGGGGTCAGCGCGCGGTCCGAGCGCCAGGCCAGCCCGACCACCCGCTCAGCGCCGGGAGCCGAGAGCGGCAACCCGTGCGTACCGGTCGCCCCGACGAACTGATCGGGCACCACCGCCACGCCCAGACCCGCCCCGACCAGGCCCTCGACCGTGGCCAGGTCACCGATCTCGAGCACGATGCGCACACTCACGCCGGCCGCCGCGAACAGGTCGTCGACCAGCCGCCGGAACCCGAACCCGGCCGGCACGGTGACCAGGTCCTCCCCGGCCACGTCGGCCAGCCTGGCGCGACTCCGAGTAGTCAGGCGGTGTCCCGGGGGCACGATGAGTGACAGGCCTTGCCGTTGCAGGGGCAGCCACCCGTACGGGCCCTCGGGCTGCGGGGAGACCAGGGCCAGCTCGGCCGTGCCGGAGTCGACGTCGCGCATGATCTCGTGGGCCGGCTCCTGGCGCAGCTCGATGCGCAGGTGCGGGGCGTGATGCCGTACGGCCTGAAGGATCTTGGGCACCAGCGACGTCGCCATCGAATCGAGGAACGCGAGCCGCACAGTGCCCGAATCGGGGTCGAGCAGCCCCGCCAGATCCCGGCGCAGACGATCGTGCCGCTCCACGATGTCACGGGCAGCGACCAGAGCCATTTCCCCGTACGGGTTGGGATGCGCGCCCCGGGCGTCGCGCTCGAACAACCGCGTGCCCAGCTCGCCCTCGACCCGGGACAGCAGCCGCGAGAGCGTGGGCTGGGTCGTGCCGAGGGCGGCCGCCGCCTCGGTGACGTGTTCGTAGTCACCCAGCGCGAGCAGGGCTCGGAGATCCTCGATCTGCACGACCCGGATCATACGTTTCTTACATGGGATTGATGAATCCTATGCATTGGACGCATGGCCGGTGACGGCGAAAAGTGGGCCGCATGGAAACCGGATATCGGGCCGGGGAGCCGGGCTACCGCCGGGTCTGCCTGGCCCTGTTCGCGGCCGGTGTGGCCACGTTCGCCGCCCTCTACAGCACCCAGGCGCTGCTGCCCGAGCTGGCGACCGCCTTCGACGTGACTCCCGCGCAGAGCTCGTGGTCGCTGTCCATGGCCACGATCGGCCTCGGCGCCACGCTGCTGATCACCGGCCCGTTGTCCGAGCGGATCGGCCGTACGCGTCTGATCCACCTGTCCCTGACCCTGTCGGCGCTGGTCGGCCTGGCCTGCGCCGTCGCCCCCGGCTGGCCCGCGCTGCTCGTCCTGCGCTTCCTGCAAGGTGTCGCGCTGGCCGGCCTGCCCGCCGTCGCCACCGCCTACCTGCGCGAGGAACTCGACCCGGCCGTCCAGGCCCGCGTCGCCGGTCTCTACATCGGCGGCACCGCGCTCGGCGGCATGTCGGGGCGCCTCATCACCGGGGCGCTTTCGGAGGCGTACGGGTGGCGGGTTGCGCTGGCTTCGATCGCCGGGCTCGGTCTGCTCTGCGCCGCGCTCGCCGCTCTGCTGCTGCCCGCCTCCCGAGGGTTCTCCCCGCGCCCACCGGTTTTTGTCTCGCGCCGGGCGCTCACCGACCCGGCACTGCTGAGCCTGTACGCCATCGGGGCGTGCTCGATGGGTGCGTTCATGGCCGTCTACAACGCCATGGGCTTCCGCTTGACCAGCGACTTCGGCCTGGGTGTGGGCGCCGCCGGGGCGGTCTTCCTGGTGTATCCGATCGGGTCGGTGAGCTCGGCCCTGTCGGGGCGGCTGGCCGACCGGTACGGACGCCGGGCCGTGCTGCCGTTCGGCTGCTTGCTGACCGGTCTCGGCCTGCTGCTCACGCTCTTTGGCTCGCTACCGGTTGTGGTCGTGGGGCTGGCCGTGATGACCGCGGGCTTCTTCTGCGTGCACGGGGTGGCCAGCGGCTGGGTGCCGGTGCGCGCCCACGCCGGTGACGTCGCTCCCGCTCAGGCCGCGTCGTTCTACCTGTTCGCTTATTACGCGGGCTCTTCAATCCTGGGCAGCGTGGCCGGATTTGCTTGGTCTGTGGGCGGGTGGCCCGCCGTGGTGCTGCTGGCGTCGCTCTTCGTGGCCGTCAGCGGCTATCTGTCCCTGCACCTGCGGCGCGTGCCCGTTCTGACCCCTGCTCTCACGTCGCGGTGAACAGCACCGCGCGTTCGGCGGCCACTGCTCGCTCGAAGAACTGCCGGACGTCGACGAAGTTGGTCCACGTGTAGTCGAAGTCCTCGTCGTCGCCGGCGCCGATGTAGTCAGGGTCGTCGATGGCGTCGAACCTCCGCCGGAGCCAGCCCTGGTCTATCGGCTGGAGGGCCTCCGACACGTCCCGAGTCTGCGCCGCGGTGAGGTAGACGACGTAGTAGTCCTCGGACAGGTGCCGCCCGCCGAGCACCGCGTGGTTCAGTGGGTAGTCGCCGGCGTCGGGATCGAGGCTGCCGTCCGTCAGGCAGCGGTGAATCGCGTCCCACGCCTTGTCGGTGTCGACCTTGAGGCTGTCGTCCGCCCACGACTCCTCGAGCTCCTCGAGAAAGTCGCCAAGCTCGTCCTCATCCACGGCAACGAGCAACGCCCGCTCCTGCTCCGGCGCGATCGCGAAGTGAACCCCCAGCACGGCCATGATCGTACCGGCCGTGCGTACCCGTCGGTGAGCAATGGGGGGTTAGCCGGAGGCTCATCCCGGGGGCTCGCCGGAGTGACGGCCACTCGGCTCGCGGACATCGTGGACCTATGCGAATCCTGGCGACAGCGGCAGCAACGACCCTCCTGATGGCCACGAGTGCCGCGGCAACACCGAGTGAGCTCCGCCGCGATGTCGAAGCACTGCGCGCGAGCGGTGTCACCGGCGTTCTGGTCCGGACGGGTGATCAGGTGGTTCGCTCCGGCCGGGACGTCCCGATCGGCCCGTACCTGCGGATCGGCAGCATCACCAAGACGTTCACCGCGGTCGTGGTGCTCCAGCTCGTCGGCGAAGGCCGGTTGACGCTCGACGACCCGGTCGAGAAGTGGCTGCCCGGCGTGGTCGGGGGCCGGCGGATCTCGGTGCGGCAGCTCCTGCAGCACACCAGCGGCCTGTACGACTACTCGGCCGACCTGATCCCGAACTACGCCACCCCCGAGTCCTACCTGAGGGAGCGCGACCGCCCGTACACCCCCGAGCAGCTCGTCAAGATCGCCATGAGCCACCCGCAAGGCGACACCACCTGGTCGTACTCGAACACCAACTACGTACTCGTCGGCATGCTGATCGAGGCGGTCACCGGCCGCGACTGGGCGCCTGAGGTCGACGCCCGCATCACCCGGCCGCTGGGCCTGCGGCACACCCGCACCGACTTCGTACGGGACCTGCCCGCTCCGCACGCCACGAACTACATGCAATTCACTCCCGGCGGCCCGCTCGTCGACACGACCATCGCCATCCGCGGCCTGGACAGCGGCGCCGACGGTTCGATGGTCAGCACCGCATCCGACCTCAACCGCTTCCTGGCCGCCCTGGCCGCCGTGCGCCTGCTGAAGCCCGCACAGCAGACCCAGATGCGCACGCTGGTCCCCATGCCCGACGCCCCTCCCGGCTCCGGATCGGGCCTGGGCATCTTCTGGTACCCCCTGCCCTGCGGCGGCGGCATCTGGCAACACGGCGGCACCGGCTTCGGCTACCAGACAGAATCGGCCTTCACCCCCGACGGCCGCCGCCTGACCGTCTCCATCTTCACCAACACCGGCGACCCCGACCTGGCCGAAACCCGCCAGGGCCTCATCAAAGACCTGATCGATCACGCTTTCTGCTAGGTGCCGCTGTGTCGCGGGCGCTCCCAGCCACTCCACCACGAAGCGATGGAAAAGCTGTGAACGAGTGATTAATGCGGCTTGCGGCCGAGAATTCCGCCCTGTTGGTGGGGTGCTACGTTCGACCGATTCCGCAGGTTCCGCAACGGCTCCGGGCGCCGCGAAAGATCGCTATTGCGGCTGCAATGGCGCCTGCCGTCGCCAAACGAGGAGGTGGCCATGGGTGTCGGGTGGGGTCTTGCGTAATCGCAATTAAGTGATCGGAGATCCATCTGGCGTAATGGTAAGACCTTAAGCGGAGCGGGCTCCTGGCCGCAGGCTTGTGCGTGTCTTATCGCAGAGGCATGCTCAATTTCGGCTTACTCGTCGCGCCAAGACGCCGGCACTCCGGATGCTGACACCACCGGAGGCGCCTCCATTTCGGGAGGTCTGGCGGATCCAGCGTTCACGAAGATTGCAGGGGTGCACCATGTCCGAGCCCACGCCCGAAGTCCGGTTCATCGAGGAGTTCAATCTCCGGATCGTCCAGATGGTTAAAGAGCTTGATGATCAGCAGTTCCTCACTCTCATTCGTGCGCCGGGCCGTAACCCGCTATTGCGTCTCGCCGATGCCGACCAGCAGCAACAGCAACAGCAGCAGCAGGGCGCGGCGCGCCCGATCCGCGAGTAGGCGCCGCCCATCCATCGGGCCGGGAAGGGTTGCGACTCGTGAAAAATGACGCGTTATTGCTTTTTCCTCCGCAATGGAGTCCGTTTCAGCCGGCGTTGGCTCTGCCGTCTCTCGCTGCCTGGCTGCGCCGAGCAGGACATTCAGTCGAGTGTGCCGACCTCAACATCGATTTCTATGACTGGATTCTGTCGAACGAGTGCGCAGGCTTCATGGGTGACCTGGTGACCTCGACGGACCTGGACGAACAAGAACGTCTGGGCTACGAAGCCATCTTTGCCAGCGCCCCGGCCTATCGTGACTTCGTCAGGAGTCGGCTCACTCCCAAGAACGGAGAGTCTGGAGAGGGTGGCGAACCGGAAGATCTTGTCGCCTCGCAATACATGGCCGTACGTGGCTTCCAGAACTACCTCTCCGCGATCAGCCGAGTGTGCGGTGATCTGAAGATATCGCCGTACGAGTTCCGCCTCGAGCGGAACAACCTCGACTCTGCGGAGCTCGATGCTGTACTGCGGGACCCACCTGCCTTGCTTGCCAGATACCTGCAGCGCGTCGGTCCCCTCATCGCGGCTGAGAAGGCGCCGACAATAGGCCTTTCATGCATCGGCCAGGAACAGCTCGTATGGACCTTGTTCCTCGGAAAATGGATCAAGGCTAACCTGGGCGCCGCAGTCGTGGTCGGCGGAACCATATTTTCCCGCATCTATGAGCGCGGCGTGCTGCCGGCTCGCTGGTTCGGCGACTACTTCGACATCATCGTCCGCAACGAGGGTGAGCGGCCACTCGAGCGCATAATATCGAATCAGGTGACCGGACGTCCGCTCGTCGACGGTGTGCCGGGTATCGTCCATCTGGCCGGCGGTGAGATTACGGCGAGCGCACCGTGTGCCCCGCTCAAGACGGCCGAAATTCCTACGCCGGACTTCACGGATCTTCCCCTCGAGCGCTACTTCTCGCCGGAAATCACCCTCCCGCTGCTGTCCTCGCGAGGGTGTTATTGGGGGAAGTGCGAGTTCTGCCATCACGGGATGGTTTATGGCGAACGTTTCCAGGCGTACTCGACGGACCGTGTGCTCGAGGTGGTGCGAGAGCTCGCCGAGCGGTATGGGGTCCGCCATTTCGCCTTCAATGACGAAGCGATTCCGCCGCGCGTCCTGCGCGAGATCGGGAACCGTTTCCCGGCTGCGTCCGAGTCGTCCTGGCGGTTCACTGGCTTGATCAAATTTGAACGGTCCTACACACGGGAGGACTTCGAGAACTTGCGGGCCGCCGGCTTCCGGTCACTCTACGTCGGCTTGGAATCCGCGTCGGAACGAGTCCTGGCGTTGATGAAGAAGAACAATACGAAGGAGACGATGCTCAACAATCTGAGGTATTGCAAGGATGCCGACATCTGGCTCCATTGCTTCCTCTTCTTCGGGTTCCCGGGCGAGACGGAGTCCGACGCGAAGGAAACCTTCGACTTCGTCATCGAGAACGCGGACGTCATCAGCTCCTTCGGGTCGGCGACATTCGTGCTCGAGCACAATGCCCCTATCTACCATCACGTGGAGGACTTCGGGATTCGCATCCGCGGTCAAACCGCCAGGGACATCGATGTCTACTACGAGTTCGACGCTGACCACGAGGTGCATGGCGCGGCTGCGGAGCGGTGGCGCTTGCGGTTGAACGAGGCCGCACTCGACGTCCCCAAGTACACCGCCGTCGGCTGGGTGCCTCGCGAACTGCACCTGTGCCTGCTCAGCGAGATGACAATCGATGAGCTTCTGACGACGGGCCAAGCGGTTCGCGACAGTGCGGGCGGTGTGCCGGCCGACACGCCGCTGTCGGGCATGTTCTCCCTGGTGCGTCCGCACCCCGATTCCCCAGCGTGCCTCGTCAACCTCCTGACCGGGCAGGTTATCCAATTGGGGGCGGAGGCGACCGCCGTGACGGAATTCTGCCTGCAACACAACCTCACTTCGATGGAGATCGCCGGTATCTCGCAACTCTTGTGGGATCGGCTTTACGGCGAGGATGAAGCGCACCAAGACGTCGAAGCGGCCAGCCATCCGCTCCCGGCGCCGCTGTAGCGCAAGACCGCGGGTGCCGCCGGGTCCGGGCGCGGTGTCGAACTACAGCGCTGCTCGAAGCGGAGGATGGCCCGGGCCGGTAGGTCTCAGGACCAGGCGAGGCCGGAGCGGGTCTTCCAGTACTGGTCGGCGGGTTCGGCCAGGGCGGTCAACCGAGCTAGGTGGTCCGGCGCGAGGCGGAGGTCGGCCGCTTGAAGGTTGGAGGTGAGCTGGGCCGAGGTGGCGGCGCCGGACAGGACGATGGGGGAGAACGGCTGTTGGAGGGCGGCGGCCAGGGCCACCACGTCGGGGGCGGGGGACAGCTCGGCCGAGAGGGACGGGTCGGCGAGGCGGCCGTTGGCCAGGGCCTCCTTGACGATCACGGTCAAGCCCGCGGCGTGGGCTTCGGTGAGGGCGGGGCCGGCGCTGGGTTCCAGCAGGTTCCACGTGGATTGGACGCTCTGGAAGAGGCGGCGGCCGTCGACTTCGATCGCCAATGCGGCTCGGATCGTGTCGGCCTGGTGGGGGCCGCTGGTGGAGAAGCCGACCGGGACGTCGAGGGCCGCCAGGCGTTGGTGCAGCACACGGTCGGTGAGGGCGGGGCTGTCGGGGGTTACCGAATGGATCTGGTAGAGGTTCAGGTGGTCGCCCAGCAGGGCTCGGGTCTCCAGGATCTGGCGGTCATACGTGGCGACGCTGTGGTCTTTGACCTCGTGGACCTCGGCGGTGACGGTCCAGTCGGCCGTGTAGGTGTAGCCCCATTTGCTGCCGACCAAGGCGCCGGAATGGCCGGGAATCCAGGAGGCCAGGAACTCCTCGGCGCGGCCGTAGGAGCGGGCCACGTCGAAGTAGCGGACGCCGGCGTCCCACGCGGAGGAGAGCAGGGTGTGGGCGCGGGCGCGCATGGCTTCGACGGTGCGGTCGGCGGGCAGGTCGGTGGCGCGGCCCAGGTTGATGTAGCCGGGACGGCCCACGGCGGCCAGACCCAGGCCGATGCGGGCGACACCTGACAGGGCGAAGAGATCCATGACGCCTATCCAAGCAGGCCACGCTTGTAGCCCTCGGCAACGGCCGAGGCCCGGTCGCGCGCGCCAAGACGGTCGTAAATGCGTAGAAGGTAGGCCTTGACGGTCGCCTCGCTGACGAAGAGGGCGGCGGCGGCCTCCTTGTTGGTGGCGCCCGAGGCGACCAGGCGGAGGAGTTCGTGCTCGCGGGGCTTGAGAAGCTCCGGCGAGTGGACGTGATCGACCAGGCGGCCCGCGGCCGTACGGGAAAGGGTGGTCTCGCCGCGGGCGGCAGCCCTGACGGCGTCGCGCAGGTCGTCGCGGGGGACGTCTTTGAGCAGGTAGCCGATGGCGCCGGCGGACATGGCGGGGATCACGTCGCCGTCGGTGTCGTACGTGCTCAGCACCAGCACCTGGGTCGCGGGAAAGGCGGCGCGGATGCGGGTGATGGCCGTAATGCCGTCCATGCGGGGCATGTGCAGGTCCATGACGACGACGTCGGCCGGGTGCGACGAGAGCACGGCCAGGGCCTCGGCGCCGTCGCCGGCCTCGCCCACGACCACGAAATCGTCGTCGTTGAGCAACTGGCGCAGGCCGTCGCGGAACATCGGGTGATCGTCGACTATCAGCACGCGGATCATCGCAGGGGCACCGCCGCTCGCAAGGCGGTTCCGGCGCCGGGCTCCGATTCGACTTCGAGGCTGCCGTCCAGTTCGTCGAGGCGTTGTCGCATGCCGGCCAGCCCGAAGCCGCGCGCATTTTTAAAAACGAAACCGACGCCGTCGTCGCGGATGTCGAGCACCACCTCGTGGTCCAGGTAGGACAGCGTGACGTCGACGCGGGTGGCCGAGGCGTGGGATGCCACGTTGGCCAGCGCGGACTGACCGATGCGGAACAGGGCGGCCTCGGTTTCAGGGTCCAGTGCGTGGGCGTCGGGGTCGGAGGCGAAGTTCCCCCGTACGCCGGTGCGTGCGGCCCAGGCGTCGACCAGTCTGCGCAGAGCACCGGCCAGGCCGCTCCCGTCGAGCGACCGGGGGCCGAGCGCCAGCACCGACCGGCGGGCCTCGGCCAAGCCGTTGCGGGCCAGGTCGCGGGCCTGGCCGACGCGCGGTTCGTGGACGCCGTCGTGGATCGCGCCTTCCAAGAGGGCTACGGCGGCGCTCAGGTCCTGGGCGATCGTGTCGTGGATCTCGCGGGCCATCCGGTTGCGTTCCTCCTGCACGCCGGACAGTTTGGCCTGCTCGACGAGGCGGTCGCGCAGGGCCAGATTTTCCCGCAGCGTCGTGCTGAGGAACCAGCCGGCGGCGATCAGCGGGGCCAGCAGGCTGATGACGGCCGGCACCTCGAGGTCGCGGGTCTGGGCGAACGTGATGACCAGCGCGCCCGCGACCGACCAGGCGAACGCCGCGCGCGGGCCGAACAGCACGAACGCGTGCAGGGCGAGGATCCACGAGGCGAACATCGCGTACGGCACCAGGAACACCGCGACGGCCGTCGCCGCGAGCAGTGCGGGGTAGTAGACGGCTGCCCGCAGGGGCCAGCGCCAGGCCGCGACCAGCAGCAACCCGGCCGCGGGCAGCGTCCACGGCGACACGGTGACGGCCGCGACGACAGCGAGGATCGTGGCGGCGACGACAGCCGCGGGGCGGCCCGCGAAGGGTGGCGGCCAGGTCTGCATGACCTCAATCCTCACGCCGGCTCGTGGACCGTCAATAACCGATCGGCTACTTACCCGTCGCCGGGCCTTACTGCCCCGCCCGCGGCCGCAAGCCGAGGCTGGACCCATGAAGAGAATCGCATCGTTACTGACCATGGCCCTGCTCACCATGCCGGCCTGCGCGAGCGAGCCCGCGGAGCCGACCGCCGAGACCAGGTCGGGCGTCGTCCAAGGGGTGCGCGACGACGGGGTCACGCGTTTCCGGGGCATCCCGTACGCGGCCCCGCCCGTCGGCGACCTGCGCTGGCGCGCGCCGCAGGAGCCGGCCGCCTGGAACGGCGTACGGGAAAGCTCTGGGTCTGGGCCGGCGTGTGCGCAGGGACCGCAGCGCAAGGACGCGGCCGAGGACTGCCTCTATCTCGACGTGACCGCGCCGGCGGATGCCGAGGGCAAGCCGGTGATCGTGTGGCTGCACGGCGGTGGCTTCTCGGAGGGCGCGGGCTTCGACTACGACCCGAAGAGGATGGTCGCGCAGGGGGACGTGGTGGTGGTGACCGTCGAGTTCCGGCTCGGGCTGTACGGGTTCCTGGGCGACAACTACGGCTTCCTCGATCAGCAGGCCGCGCTCCGCTGGGTGCGCGACAACATCGGTGAGTTCGGGGGTGACCCGGGCAATGTGACGCTGATGGGGCAGTCGGGTGGCGCGATCGGCGCGTGCGCCCAGCTCACGGCGCCGGGTGCGCGCGGGCTGATCCATCGGGCGATTCTGCAGAGCGGCGATTGTGACGCCGGGTTGCCGAAGGACTTCACGCCCACGGGCAGCGCGCCGTTCGACTTCTTCCGGCCCGTGGCCGAGACGAACGCCCTGGTGCGGAGCACGATGACGGCGCTGGGCTGTGCCGACCTGGATTGTCTGCGCGGGCTTCCGGTGGCGAGGTTCGAGAAGGAGTACGCGAAGTACGGCGCGGCCACCTATGGCGTGGCCTCGCTGCCGAAGGACCCGGCCGTCGCGGACCACGCCAAGGTGCCGGTGCTGGCCGGGCTGACCCGCAACGAGCAGCGTCTGACGTCGGGCATCTTCGCGGTGGCGGGCTGGCGCATGTCGGCGCGGGAGTATCCGGGGGTGATCGCCAAGGCGTTCGGGGCCGAGGCGGGAGCTGCGATCGTGCGGGAGTATCCGGCCGCGCGTTACGGCGGCGACGGCGCGGTGGCCTGGGGCGACGTGTTCACCGACAGCATGGCGTGCCAGACGGGGACCTCGCTGCCCGGCTTCGACTACGAGTTCGCCGACCCGGACGCCCAGCCGCTGATCGACCTGCCGAAGGACTTCGACGCGGGCGCCTCGCACGGGTCCGAGCTGCCGATGCTGTTCGAGGTGGCCGGTCGCAAGCCGATCACGTCCGACTACTACACCGACGCGCAGCGTGACCTGGCCGCCAAGATGATCGGCTACTGGACGGCCTTCGCTCGCAGCGGGGACCCGGGGTGGCCGGCCGGGCAGACCATGGGCCTCGCGCCGGGGGCGATCGGGCCGGTGGACGTCGAGAGAGAGCATCGCTGCGACTTCTGGCGGGCGCTGCGCTGAACGCAGCGCAGGCCGGAGAGGCCCTCGATGGCGGCCGACGGTCTCTCCGGTGTGCGGGGGAGCCCGCGCCCCGCCCGCCGAACCGGCGGGCCGGGCGCGGACCCTGTGGGGAGGGTTCGTTCCCGCGATCCATGCTGGTCGCGGCCGATGGCGATCGCCCTCCGGAGATGTGACGGTTGCGTGACGAAAGCCTGGTTTCCCCGCGCAACCGTGTCGCGCGGGGTTCGGCGCGGCATCATGCGGATATGAGTGCCGTGCTGTTGATCGAGGATGACGACCGGATCCGGCTGTCGCTGGCCATGGCCCTGGAGGACGAGGGCTATGTCACCCACGCCGTGGCCACCGCCGAGGAGGGCCTCGAGCTGCAGCGTAAACAGCCCGCGGACGCCGTGCTGGTCGACCTGATGCTGCCCGGCATGGACGGCTTCGAGTGCATCCGGCAGCTGCGCCGCACCGACGACGTGCCGGTGATCGTGGTCAGCGCCCGCGACGACACCCACGACATCGTGGCCGGGCTCGAGGCCGGCGCCGACGACTACGTGGTCAAGCCGGTCGCCGTGAAGGAGCTGGCGGCCCGGCTGCGGGCACTGCGCCGCCGGGGCCGGGCCGCGCAGGCCGCCACCCCGGCCATGACCGTGCTGACCTTCGGCGACCTGGAGATCCGGCCCGAGGCGGGGGAGGTGCGGCTGCACGGCGAGCCCGTCGCGGTCACCCGTACGGAGTTCCGGCTGCTCTGCGAGCTGGCCGAGCACCCGGGCCAGGTGCTCTCCCGCCAGCAGCTGCTGAGCCGGGTCTGGGAGTACGAGATCGGCGACGAGCGCCTGGTCGACGTGCACGTGGGCCGGCTCCGGCACAAGATCGAGGACAACACCGGACGGCCCCGGCACCTGGTGACCGTGCGCGGCCTGGGCTACAAGCTGCAGCCGTGAGACGGGCCGGCCTGCGCACCAGGGTCAGCGCGGCGTTCGCGATCGGCGCGCTGGCCCTCTCGGCGTGCGTGACGTTCGTGTCGTACGAGCTGATCAGCAACACGCTGTTCCGGGAGCGCGAACGGGCCGCCGTACGGGCCACGTACTTCGACGCCACCGTGATCAACGCGGGCCTGACCGGCCGGCCCAAGGTGGGCGACCTGCTGCAGTCGCTCGACATCGGCGCCGACCGCTACGTGCTGCTCTCCTGGCGGGGCGAGTGGTTCTCGCGCACCGCCGGAGCGCCCGCCGAGTCCGCCGTGCCCGGGAAGCTGCAGGAGCTGGCCGCGACGGGCGAGGCCGGGGCGCAGCGGATCCGCCGCGACGGGGAGGCCGCCCTGGTCGTGGCCGTGCCGGTGCAGGGCGAGGCGGTCTTCTACGAGATCGTCTCGCTGGGCGAGCTGGAACGCACGCTGCAGCTGCTCGCGCTGGTGCTCACCGCCGTGGCGATCATGGTGTCGGCCGGCGGCGCGGCGGTCGGCTGGTACGTCACCCGGCACGCCCTGCGCCCGCTGGCGGCGGTGGCCGAGGCGGCCAGCGGCATCGCCGACGGCGACCTCGACACCCGGCTCGACCCCGACGCCGAACCCGAGCTGGGCCGGCTCACCGCCTCGTTCAACCACATGGCCGACGAGCTGTCGCGCCGGCTGCAGCGCGACCGCCGGTTCGCCGCCGACGTCAGCCACGAGCTGCGCTCGCCCCTGCAGACCCTGGCCGCCGCGGTCAGCGTGCTCAACCGGCGGCGCGACAGCCTCGACGAGCGCTCGGCGGCCGCCGTCGGGCTGATCGCCGACGAGGTCGCCCGCTTCCAGTCGCTCGTCGACGACCTGCTCGAGCTGGCCCGAAGCGACCAGCCGGTGCACCGCGAGCCGGCCGACATCGGGCTGCTGGCCGGGCGGGTCCTGCGCGACCGGGGGCTGCCGGGCGACCTGCTCGAGGTCGTGCCGGGCACGCCGGTCGACTGGCACGTCGACCGGCGCCGGGTCGAGCAGGCGCTGGGCAACCTGGTCGACAACGCCGTGCGCTACGGGGGCGGGCCGGTGGCCGTACGGGTGGGCCCGGGGTTTCTCGAAGTCGACGACGCCGGGCCGGGAGTGCCGGCCGAGTCCCGCTCGACGATCTTCGACCGCTTCGTGCGGGGACCGGCCGCGAACTCCCGCGGCGGCGGCGACGGCACCGGGCTCGGCCTGGCCATCGTGGCCGAGCACGCGGCCGCCCACGACGGCCGGATCGTGCTGCTAGACCGTCCCGGCGGGGGCGCCCGGTTCCGGCTCGAGCTGCCGGACGAGTGAGGGCTGTTTCGTAACTGGGGTGGGTGCGAGGAGTGGTTCAGATTTCGTCTGGTGGTGGCCCGCGGAAGCTCGGCTCCCGGGGTTGGAACCGGGCTTTCGCGGGACGCCGCCAGGCGGGATCTGGGCCCCTCCGCAGCCCCGCCTCAGTTACGAAACAGCCCTCAACGCGGCGTCGACGTCGGGATAGAGCGTGAAGACGTGGTGCAGCTTCATCGTGTGCAGCACCGTCACCACGTAGCGAGAGGGGGCGGCCAGGCTCAGGGTGCCGCCGCGGGCCTTGGCCTCGTTGTAGGCGCGCACCAGCAGGCTCAGGCCGGTCGAGTCGATCGTCGGCGCCGCGTGCATGTCGACGATCACGTGCAAATGCTCGCGGACCGCCTCGGTCAGCACCTCACGAAGCAGGTCGCCGGCGCCGGCGTCGAGATCGTGGGACGGGGTGACGACGGCGACGTCGTTCCGGACGGCAATCATCGCAGGCCTCCCTTGTGCGCGGGGGAGTGACGGTCGGCGGTGGCCACCACTGCGGTGACCGCGGCCGCGGCGAAAAAGACCTGCAGGCCGAGCTCGGTGAGGCTGAACCCGGTGGGCAGGTCGGCGGCGATCCGGGCGATCGTCGTGGCGAACACGGCCGCGCCCACCCCGGCCGCCGGGGGCAGCCAGAACGGCACGGCGCGGCGGACGGCCCAGCCCGCGACGCCCAGGGCGGCGCCGACGGCGACGGCGGTGACCAGGCTGGTGACCGTCATACGGATCGTCCTCACACGGGTTGCTCGACCGGAACGCCCTCCACACTGCGCCCGGCAGTTGTCGGAACCTCCCCGGCGATGTGACAGTTCTGTGACGGACGCCGGAGCGGGCCGGGCCCGGGGGCATCATTCGGTTATGCGCAAGGTCTGGACGATCACGACGGCGGCCGCCGCTCTTGTGCTGGGCGGCTGCGGGGTCGGCGCCCAGGACGAGCCGCACCCGGTCAGCCTGCCCCGGCACGCACTGACCAGCCCCGGCCCGGGCACGACGGAAACGGTCGGCGACGTGGCCCAGGTGATCTGTCTCGTCCGCGACGACAAGCTGGTGCAGCAGGTGCGCCGCACGCAGACCTACCCGACGCCGCAGACCCAGCTGAGCAGCCTCGTCTCCGGGCCCACCCCCGCCGAGCGCAACGCGGGGCTGACCACCAAGCTGTCCGGGCTTGTGCTGACCGCGCGCGGCATCACCGGCGCGGTGGCCACGGTGGAGGTTCCCGACGTCGGCGAGAGCGGTGCCCGCAGCGACGAGTCCCTGCTCTTCGCGCAGATGGTCTGCACGCTGACCGCCCGCCCGGATGTGGCCGAGGTGCGGTTCACCCGGGACGGGCAGCCCCTCGAGGTGCCCCTGCCCGACGGCTCACTGACCGGCTCACCCCTGGGGAGCAGCGACTACGCCGACTTGTGGTAGCCGGATCAGCGGGCGCTGGCGGTGCGGGCCACGATCATCTGCCGGGCGGTGAGGCTGCCGCCGGGCGTGCGCCGGGGCGCTCGGCGGAAGCCGTCGGACTTCATCCGGGCCGCGGCCAGCTCGGTCGTGTCGATCTTCGGCGGCTGCTCGCCGAGCGCCGGGCGGGCCAGCGCCGGATGCCGCTTCTCCCACTCCTGGCGCACCTTGGCCGGCAGGTGCAGATGCCGCCAGATCCGGCGCAGCACCCCAGGGTTGAGCAGGTCGTTGATCTCGCAGCAGTCGGCGGCCTGGCAGAGCACGGTCTGATACGCCTGGCGCTGCTGGGCCGGATCCTCCAGGTCGAGCAGGCGGCGCGTGCGATGCCCGGCCGCCATGTGACGTGGCAGTTCGAGCACGCCGACACTGTGGCCGTGCAGGTCGTCGAGGCTGTCGGGGACGCTGGGGGCCCGGTCGGAGGGGCCGCGCTGCTGGCGGCCGTCCCGGGCGGGGACGTACGGCATGAGCCCAGGCTAGGCTCGCCGGGGCGCCCCGGTCGCCGGGTTCGGCCGGGAGGTGACCTGGGTGCCAAAAGGCCTTCTGAGGTGCCACGAGTGCTGCGAGGGAAACATGGACACACCGATGCTGCGGCGGTTGCGCGAGGGCTCGATCGGCACGGGCGCGCCGCTCGACGGGCCGTACGGGCCGCGCCGGGTGACATACGCTGATCAGACCGCGTCGGGGCAGGCGCTCGACTTCGTCGAGGACTACATCCGCCGTACGGTCCTGACCGGTTACGCCAACACGCACACCGAGGCGTCCTCGACCGGGGCCCAGACCGGCGCGCTGCGCGAACAGGCCCGCGAGATCATCCACCGGGCGGTCGGCGGCGGCCCCGACGACGTGGTGCTGTTCTGCGGCTCCGGGTCGACCATGGCCGTCAACAAGCTGGTCGCGCTGCTCGGCCTGCGCATCCCCGAGAACCTCGACGAGCGGTACGCGCTGACCGAGCGCATCCCGGCGAGCGCGCGCCCGGTCGTCTTCGTCGGCCCGTACGAGCACCACTCCAACGTGCTGCCCTGGCGCGAGTCCATTGCCGACGTCGTCGAGATCGGCAGCGACGAGCGCGGCCACCCCGACCTCGCCGACCTGCGGCGGGCCCTGGAGGCGTACGGGAAAAGGCCTTTGCTGATCGGGAGCTTCAGCGCGGCCTCCAACGTGACCGGCCTGATCACCGACGTCGAGGCGATCTCGGCCCTGCTGCGCGAACACGGCGCACTGTCCGTCTGGGACTACGCGGCGGGCGGGCCCTACCTGCCGATCAGCATGGCCGGCAAGGACGCGATCTTCCTGTCGCCGCACAAGTTCCCCGGCGGCCCGCAGACCCCCGGCGTGCTCGTCGTCGGCAAACACCTGCTGGCCAACAGCGTGCCGACGGTGCCCGGCGGCGGCACGGTGGCCTTCGTCGATCCCGACAGCCACCGCTACCTCGACGACCCGATCGCGCGCGAGGAGGGCGGCACCCCGGCCATCGTCGAATCGATCCGGGCCGGGCTGGTGTTCCAGGTCAAACAGACGGTCGGGGCCGAGACGATCGCCGCCCAGGAGCACCGGCTGTGGCAGCGGGCCCGGGACCGCTGGGCGGGCGAGCCGCGCATCGAGATCCTGGGCGACCTTTCCGCGCCGCGCCTCCCGATCGTGTCGTTCCAGATCCGCGCGGGCGAGCACTACCTGCATCACAACTACGTGGTCGCGCTGCTCAACGACCTGTTCGGCATCCAGGCGCGCGGCGGGTGCTCCTGCGCCGGCCCGTACGGGCATCGCCTGCTCGGCATCGGGCCCGAGCTCTCGCGCCGGTTCGAGAACGAGATCGAGGCCGGCTGGGAGGGCATCAAGCCGGGCTGGTCGCGGCTCAACTTCGCCTACTTCCTCAGCGACGCGGTCGCCGACTACCTGGCGTCCGCGGTGTCCCTCATCGCCTCCGGCGGGGCGCGCCTGCTCACGGACTATCGGTTCAACCCGATGACGGGGCAGTGGCGGCATCTGGCGGCCAAGGAAGCCCAGCTCTCCCTGGCCGACCTGCAGCTGGGGCGGGACGGGACGGTCACGCAGCCCGGCTGCCCGGCGCCGATCGGCGAAGACGCCTTGGCTGGGTATTTGGACTACGCCCGCGAGCTGATGGCGTCGCGTCCCGACCCGGTCGACGGGGGTGCGCAGCTTCCCGAGAATTTCGAGAAGCTGCGCTGGTTCTTGCTGCCGGCGGAGTGTCTGAGTTAGTCAGGATGAGGCGGTCGGCTCCTTTGTTCACCGTCTTTGTCCGAAAACGACCAAGACTGGCACTCAGGGTCGTCGCACGTTCAGTGGTCGTGTGACAAGATGGCCTCATGTCCAGACGTCGTAACGTTGGTATCGGGTCGTTCGTTCACCGCTCCGCCCGGGTTGGTCTGCGGCTGACTCGCGCTCAGCAACAACGGTGTTTCGGATTGCTGCGCGCGGCTGGCGACGTGTGGGCTTGTGTTTTGGAGATCAACGCCTGGCATCGGCGCCGCGGGGACAAGCCAGTCGCCAGTTTTCAGGAGTTGTGCGGGTTGTTGTCGGCGTCGGGGCCGGGAACTTTCGGCGAACTCAACTCCGTCGGGGCGCGGTCGGTTTTGCGACGCTATTCCGACGCCTGGTTCTCCGCCGCCGCCCGTCGCAAAGCCGGCCACACCGAGGTTCGCTACCCACGACGACGGCGCACCCCGGGCGGCGCCACCACCACCCCAGCGCAACTGTGTTCCGGGGTGGTCACGCACCGTCGAGCCGGCCGGCACCTCCCTGGTGTTAGCTCGGCGCGGCGTGACCCGCGTCGCCGACCGCCGGCTGCGTCAGGGTCCCTTGGCCGGCGGAGGCCCGCCCCGCGCTTAGCGGGGAGTCGCTCGCTCACCCCTGTGAACGAGGATCCCCAACGTTGCCGGGTCCAACCGGTAAGCGTTCGCGGACACCGCACTGCATGAACGGAACGGGGCGTCGAAGCGGCCCACCCGGAGTTCGTCGACGGGCACGTCATACCAGACGGATATGGGGGCGATCACAGTTCATGATTTAGTTGACGAAACAAGTTTCCGGCGTAACCTGGTAGGTGCTTTAGGCTTCAACTATCGCCCGGGAGTAACGATGACCAGCACGACCTCGGCGGCCGACGCCCTGATTCCGGCCGCGCACCCGTTCGCGGCGCATGTTCGACGGGCGGTCGCGGCCGAGGCGGCCGACCCGCACCGCGAGTGGACCCCCGAGGACGGGGCGATGCCCAGCCTCTATGTGAGCCACGGCGGCGGGCCGATGCCGTTCGAGAGCCCCGAGTGGCTCAACCCGCTGCGCCGCTGGGCCCGCTCGCTGCCCAAGCCCAAGGCGATCCTCGTCGTCAGCGCGCACTGGGAGTCGGCGCCGCTGTCGGTCAGCGCGGCCCGGCCGTCCGAGCTGGTCTACGACTTCGGTGGCTTCAACCCGATCTACTACAACTTCCGCTACGACACCCCGGACGCCGGCGAGCTGACCCAGCAGGTCACCGCGATGATGCCGGACCGCGAGCAGGTGCACGGCCACAACAGCCGCGGCCTCGACCACGGCGCCTGGGTCCCGCTGAAGATCATGTATCCGCTGGCCGACGTCCCCGTGCTGCAGCTCAGCCTGCCCACCGAGGATCCCGACCAGCTGCTCGCCCTCGGCGCCCGGCTGCGGCCGCTGCGCGAACAGGGCGTGCTGGTCATCGGCTCCGGCCACATGACGCACGGCCTGCCGTTCCTGACCCGCGAGATGTTCAGCGGCAACGTGGTGCCCGGCTGGTCGGCCGACTTCGACGCGTGGGCCGCCGAGGCCCTCGACCGCGGCGACGTGGCCGAGCTGGCCCGCTTCCGCAGCGCGGCCCCCGGCATGCCGTTCTCGCACCCGACCGTCGAGCACTTCACGCCGCTCTTCGTCACCCTGGGCGCAGCCACCGACCCGACCGCCCCGATCGTCACCAAGCTCGAGGGCTACTCGGTCGGCCTGTCGCGACGGTCCTTCCAGGCGGCCTGATCCGCAGGGACGGACCACGGTCCGTCCCTGACAGCTCTGCGTTGCTCTCTGGTTGCTTGCCAGTTTTCGGGATTTCTGGCGTCCAGCTGTCCGGATGCGGCCGGCGGCTACGTTCTACGGGCATGATGCTGATGAACAAGACCGCTGTCGTGTACGGCGGGTCGGGGCACGTCGGGGGTGCGGTGGCCAGGGTCTTCGCGCGGGAGGGGGCCCGCGTGTTTCTGGCTGGGCGCAAGCTCGACGAGCTCGAGAAGCACGCGGCCGAGATCGGGGCGGCCGGCGCCGCGTACGTGGATGCGACCGACCGTGACCAGGTCGAGGCGCACCTGGACGCGGTCGGGCCGGTCGACGTCTCGGTCAACGCGGTGTCGCTGCACGGCACGGTGATGGGCACGCCGCTGACCGAGCTGGACGTGTCCGACTTCTTGGCCCCGGTCTCGTACGGGCTGCGGGCGCACTTCGTCACGGCCACGGCATCGGCGCGGCGGATGGCCGTGGCCGGGAGCGGGACGATCCTGACGTTCTCGACCACTGCGGCCCGGCTCAGCGCGCCCGACCAGCGGCAGCACCGTACGGGTGGCTTCGGCACGGCGTGCGCCGCGATCGAGGCGATGACGATGACGCTGGCCGGGGAAGTCGGCCCGCTCGGCGTGCGGGTGGTCTGTCTGCGTCCCGACGCGATGCCCGAGACGTGGGGCGCGGGCGCCGAACCGGACCCGCAGATGCAGGCGAGCACGGCTTTGGGCCGGATGCCCACCCTGGCCCAGGTCGCGGAGACCGCCGCCTTCGTGGCCTCGGACCGGGCCGGGGCGATGACCCGTACGGTGGTCAACCTCAGCTGCGGGTCGGTGCTGGACTGATCGAGCCCGGATCCGGCCCTTACCCGGCGCTTACAAAGGCGGCCTAGCGTCGCCGGCATGGATGAACGCGCCCGGGTCTCGCATCTGCTGCGCCGGCTCACCTTCGGGCCGACCGCCGCCGAAGTGGATGCGGCCGTGAAAGCCGGCTTCGACGCGACGGTGGAGCGGCTGCTGACGCCGGCCGCGCCGCCCGGGCCGCCGTCGCTCGGGGACGAAGCGGCTCCGGACGCCACCCGCGAGGAGGCTCGCCGCCGGCAGCGGGCCCAGGTCACGGAGCTCGGACGCTGGTGGCTGGGCCGGATGGTGGCCGTTGGGGGAGCGGCCGAGAAGCTGACCTTTTTCTGGCACGGCCACTGGGCGACCAGCGCGCAGAAGGTCCGCTCGGCTCATCTCATGCTCGGCCAGCAGCAGACGTTCCGGCGCTACGGCGCGGGCGACACGGCGCCGCTCGTTCGGGCCATGCTGCGCGATCCCGCCCTGATCCTCTGGCTCGACGGGCAGAAGAATACGCGCAAGGCCCCCAACGAGAACCTGGCCCGCGAGGTCATGGAGTTGTTCACGCTCGGGGTGGGGGCGTACACGGAAGCCGACGTCAAGGCCGGCGCGCGCGTGCTGACCGGGTGGCAGGTCGACCTGGCCACCGGTGAGGCGCGGCTGGTGGCCCGGCGACATGATCCGGGGCGGGTGACGTTGCTCGGGCGTACGGGCGCTTTCGACCTCGACGCGTACGCGGATCTGCTCGTCCGCCATGAGGCCCACGTGCCGTTCATCGCCGGCCGGCTGTGGGCGCGCTACGCCGGGCCCGCCGAGCTGCCGGATTCGGTGGCAAAAGCCGGACGGAACACGACTGCCCTGCTGCGGGCGCTGGTGCGCACCCCGGAGTTCGCCGAATCGGCCGGGACCCTCGTGAAGCAGCCGGTCGAGTGGCTCGTGGGAGCCGTACGGCAGCTCGGGGTTGATCTTCCGATGAGCGCGCTCACGGCGCTGGGGCAGGTGCCGCTGCGGCCGCCGTCGGTCGGGGGCTGGCCCGAGGGCGCGGCCTGGCTGACGACCTCGTCGACGCTGACCCGGCTGCGCGTCGGGCAGAACCTCGCGGCACAAACCGAGGTCGAGCCGCCCGCGGACGCCGAGGCGCTGGCCGCGTTGCTGGTGGTCGACGGGTGGAGCGATCGCACGTACGCGGTGCTCAAGGGCGTCAAGGAACCGCGGAGGCTGCTCGCGCTCGGCCTGGCCAGCCCCGAATACGCCGTCCACTGAGGAGATGCGATGGACACCGTCACCCGACGCCGGTTCTTGATCGCCAGCGGGGTCACCGTCGCCGCGGGCGCCACGACCCTGGGCCTGCGCGACCTGCTGGACACGGCCGGCGATCGTGATCCGGCCGCCAAGACGCTGGTGCTGGTCACCCTCTACGGGGGCAACGACGGGCTCAACACCGTCATCCCGTACGGGGATCCCGCCCTCGCCGCCGCCCGGCCCGACTTCGCGTACGGGGAAGGCGAACTGCTCGATCTGGGCGAGGGCGCGGGCGCGGGCGAGGCGCTCAATCCGGGGCTGCCCGGCCTGCACAAGCTGTTCGGCGAGGGCCGGCTGGCGATCGTGCGGGGCGTCGGCTACCCGAAGCCCAGCCGCAGCCACTTCCAGTCGATGGACATCTGGCAGACCGCTCAGCCCGACCGGCCGGGCACGACGGGCTGGCTGGGCCGCTGGCTCGACGGGGCCGGCGGCGACCCGCGGCTGGCCATCTCGTTCGAGCCCGTCCTGCCGCCCCTGCTGGCCGGGGCGAGGAGCGCGGGCGCGACCGTACCCGGGAAGCTTCCCAGCGGCGTGACCCCGGAATTGCTGACGCGGATGGGAGCGCCGGCCGCCGGGGAGTCAGCCGCCCAGGCCCGGGCCGCCGCCTGCTTCGGCGACCTGGCCCGCGTACGGGATCTGGTCTCGGCCCCGCTGGAATCGGCCGACGACGACAGCGAGGCCCCCGCCACCGCGACCGGCGGGGCCGCCCCGCCCCTGGACCAGCAGCTCGCGCTCGTGGCCCGCTGCATCGAGGCGGGCGTGGCGACCCGCGTCTACTCCGTGTCGCTGGGCGGCTTCGACCTGCACGCCGACGGCAAGGACGCCCAGAAGTCGCTGCTGGCCAAGCTGGACAAGGCCCTGTCGGCCTTCGCCGCCCGGGTCGCGGGCAAGGGCGTGGTCACCGCCGTCTACTCCGAGTTCGGCCGCCGGGTCGAGGCCAACGCCTCCGACGGCACCGACCACGGCACGGCCTCGAACGTCTTCCTGCTGGGCGACGGCGTGACCGGCGGCCTGCACGGCGAACGGCCCAGCCTGACCGACCTCGACGACGGCGACCTGAAGTTCACCACCGACTTCCGGAACGTCTACGCCACCCTCCTGCGCGACGTCCTGACCACCGACCCCGGCCAGGTGCTGGACGGCTGGTCCACCCACCTCGACGGGGTGCTGACCTGAGCCGCTACTTGGTGGCGCGGCCGGTCAGCTTGTCGCGCAGGCGGTCGACCAGTCCGACTCCGGGGCCGACCAGCTTGTGGAAGAGCTCGCTGTTGGGCGCGCCCGGGTGGGGGCGGGTCGGGGCCAGCCGCTTGGCCGTCTCGACCTTGCCGGCCAGCTCGACCAGTTCCTCGCGCGGGATGTGCTTGCGCAGCTCGGGGAACTGGTCGGACTCTTCGTCCTGCACGTGGTCGGCGAGGATGGCCTCCAGGTTGCGCAGCGCCTCGGTGAACTCAGCGCTCGACACGTCGGCGTTCTCGAGGCGCTTCATCGTCTCCTCGAGCTCCTTGTGCTCCTCGACGTCGTGCTCGACCGACTTGTCGCCGTCGGGCAGGTGCTTGCGCATGGCGGGGTAGACGTACATCTCCTCGGCCACCGCGTGCCGCACCAGCTCGCTGATCGCGGTGTCGGTCAGGTCGCGCCGGATCATCGGGTCGGTGATCGTCCAGATCTCGCCGATCAGGGCGGTCACATCGCGGTGGTCGGCGGTCAGGATGTCGACCACGTCCGGGTCGGTGCTGCTGGTCATCACGGGCTCCTCATGCGCTTCGAGTCTGGCGGCGCAGCGGGTACCCGGGGCGGGGCGATGTATGCGCCGGTCAGGTCGCGACGTGGGTCAGGAACGCGTCGACCAGGGCGTGGGCCCGTTTCGCGGCCACGTCGGACTCCTGGCGGGTCTGGGCCAGCAGCGCCTCGGGGTCGTGCCCGCGGGCCCGGGCGTCGGTGCCGGCGCCCTGGGCCAGCCAGCCCTGCAGCATCGCCGGGGTCAGCTCGGGGTGGAACTGCAGGGCCAGGTTGCGGCGCAGCACGAAGGCCTGCGACGCGGACGGGCTGCGGGCCACCTCGACCGCGCCCGGCGGCAGGGTCCAGCGGTCGTAGTGCCACTCGAACCACGGGCCGGCCGGAATGAGGGCGTCGGTCTCCAGCGTCGTCCAGCCGATCTCGGGCAGCGGGGACCGGGCCACCGCGCCGCCGTGGGCTGTGGCCAGGAGCTGACCGCCGAAGCAGATGCCGAGCACGGGCACGCCGGCCTCGTCGGCCTTGCGCAGCTCCTCCAGCTCGGGCGTGACCCAGCTGCCGACCACGGAGTCGTACGTGGACCAGGGCGCGCCCATCGCGACGACGGCGTCGAACTCGGCGAACGACGGGAACCGGCCGATCACGCCGGGGGAGTCGAACCGGGAGGCGGGCACGACCGAGTGGTGGACGATCTCGTAGCCGTGCTCGGCGAAGCGGGCGGCCACCGGGCCGAGCGGCGAGACGTGATCGTGCTGGACGACGAGCAACTTCACGGCGATCACTGTAGCTCGATCGTTCGGATCCAAACAGTCATTGATGCTGGGCGTATTCGCGGAACTCCCAGTCGGTCACCCACTGGGCGAAGCGCTCCAGCTCGTTGCGCTTATAGGCCAGGAAAGCGGCGACGAAACGGGGGCCGAGCAGCTCGATCAACTCGGTGTCGGCCTCTAGAGCGGCGAGCGCGGTGGGCAGGTCGGTGGGCAGCCGATCGGCCTTCGTGACGTCGTAGCCGTAGCCCTCCAGCTGGGCCGGCGGCTCCAGCTTGTCGCGCAGGCCCAGGAAGGCGGCGGCCAGCACGGCGGCAATTCCCACGTACGGGTTGGCCGACGCGTCCCCGAGGCGCAGCTCCAGGCGGGCGGCCCGGCCCCGCTCGGGCGGGATGCGCACCATGGCGCTGCGGTTGTCCAGCCCCCAGTCGATCAGCCACGGCGCCAGCGTGCCCGGGCCGAACCGCTTGTACGAGTTGATCGTCGGGTTGAGCAGCGCGGTGAGGGCAGGCGCGTGGGCCAGGATGCCCGCCACTGCCGAGCGGGCGATCCCGGACAGCCCGTCGTCGCCCGCGGGGTCGTCGAACAGCGGCTCCCCGTCGGGCGGCCAGCACGAGAAGTGCACGTGGAAGCCCGAGCCGCCCTCGTCGTTGAACGGCTTGGCCATGAAGGTGGCTCGCCGGCCGCCCATCCGGGCCAGCTCCTGCACCGCCGTCCGGAACCGGAACGTCCGGTCCGCGGCGTCCAGCGCGTCGGAGTGCCACAGGTTGATCTCGAACTGGCCCGACGCGAACTCATGGTTGGCCGCGACCACCTCCAGCCCGTACGGGTCGAGCCGGCGCAGCCAGTCGAGGAGCAGATTGTCGGGGTCGCCCCGGCGGCCGGCCGTGTAGACGTGGCCCGGGCCGTCGCCGTAGCGCCGCCAGCCGGCCGGCGACTGCTCC
Source organism: Paractinoplanes lichenicola (assembly GCF_016785085.1). Classification (GTDB taxonomy): domain Bacteria; phylum Actinomycetota; class Actinomycetes; order Mycobacteriales; family Micromonosporaceae; genus Actinoplanes; species Actinoplanes lichenicola. The sequence goes on along the minus strand of NZ_JAENHO010000012.1, from coordinate 49,455 downwards.
AGCACGAAGAACTCGAGCTCGGGCCCGACCATCGGCCGCATCCCGAGGGCCTCGAACCGCTTGATCACCCGGCGCAGCACGTGCCGCGGGCTCTCCTCGGACGGGCCGCCGCCGGGATCGAAGAGGTCGGCGATGACGTGCGCGGCGCCCGGCTCCCAGGGGATGTCGCGCACCGTGGCCAGATCGGGGACGGCCAGCATGTCGGGCAGCCCGGCGGAGAGGCCACCCTCGATGTCGATCACGTCGCCCCTCGGGGACGTGCCGTAGACCGACCGGCAGAACGCCACCCCGTCGCCGGCCGTGCGCGCGAACCGCCGTACGAGAAGGTCTTTGCCCCGCTCGGTGCCGACGAGGTCGCTGTAACCGAGGCGCACCACGTCGATCTGCCGTGCCTGCAGCTGGGCCTGGACCTCCTGCAGGGCCTGGGCGTCGACAGCGAGCATGGGTCGCTCCTCGATGGACGGCGGGTTCCCGGGGCGGACCGTACCATCGTCGCCATGAAGGACCACCCGAACCTCGTCGAGACCGAACGGGCCATGCGGCAGTACGTCGAGTCGCTCGGCCTCGACTTCGAGGCGGCCATGGCCGTGTCGAGCATCTACCGTGCCGCCAACGCCGTCCGGTCGTACGCGTCGAACGAAGTGCTGAGGCCGTACGACCTGACGTGGACCGGCTTCGTCGTGATGTGGGTGGTGTGGATCTTCGACGGCATGGAGACGCGGCACGCGGCCGAGGCGGCAGCGATCTCCAAGGCGACATTGACCGGCGTGGTCAAGACACTCGAGGGCAAGGGCTGGATGCGCAAGCAGGGCCGCGAGGACGACCGCCGCCTGGTCGAGATCCACCTGACCGCCGAGGGCAGGCGGCTGATGGAGGAGATCTACCCCCGGTTCAACGCGATGGAGGCCAAGCTGGTGGCCGGGGTGCCCCGCCCCAGCCAGGGCGCGATGACCGAGAGCCTGCGCGAGATCGTCAAGACCATCGAGCGGATCGAACGCCCCTGACGCCTATGCCCTCGGGCATAGCCCACTTTCCGACCGTCGCCAGATCCGCCGGCGGCCCCTCGGCGGCCACACTTCCAGGCATGCAGAACATGTGGATCCGCCGCGTTGTCATCGGCCTCGCCTGCCTCCCGCTGGCCGCGGTCAGCATCCTCCACACGATGGGCCGCACGGGCGACTTCGGCGTGCTGGGCAAGTGGTACGTGATGGTCCCGCTGACCGTCGCCGGGCTGCTGGCCTGGTCCCTGATCGAGAAGGCGATCTCTTCAACGACCCCGCAGGACGAGGACGTCCCGGAGCGCGCGGAGGTCTGACGCGGGGATGTCCTCGGTCATCGACCCGTAGCGTGCGACGAGCTCCCACCCGTCGCCGGCAAGATCCTGCACCTGGCCGGCCGTCCACGGGTGGGAGCCGACCACCTCGTCGACGCACACGATCCCGTCCACCGTCATCCTCACTCGGGTCTGTTCGATTCCCGTACGGGGGTCGAAGGCGTCGCCGGGCAGGCCCCATTGGGTGCGGACGGTTCTGCCGCCGGCCTCGATCGTCCAGTCGGGTTTGCCCTCGCCGACGCTGAGGTCGAGCACCAGCAGGCCGCCGGTCGTGAGGTGGCGGCCCACGCAGCCGAGGAACTTCGTCATGGCCGTGCCGGTCAGCAGGAGCGAGGCCGAGTCGAGCATCAGGATCGCCAGGTCGAACCGCTGGTCGAGCTCGAAGTCGGTCATGTCCGCCTGAACGACCCGGACCCCTTCTCCCACCTTCGCGCACATGGCCGCCGACAGATCGAGCGCCGTCGCGTCCAGGCCACGCTTGGCCAGTTCGAGCGCGTGATCGCCGGGGCCGGCCGCCAGTTCCAGCACGGTCGCCGGGTCGCCGCCGTGGTGCCGATCGAACCAGGTCAGCAGCAGATCGGCCTCGCGCGGGATGTCGCGATAGCCGAACGCGATCGCGTAGAGGTCAGCGAAGTCGAACGGCCCCGTCATGGGCACTATTGTCGTACCCGGCTGGGATGCTTCGGGGGTGCGAGACGCGTTCGAGGTGCTTCGTAGCGAGTTCGGTTCCGAGCCGGGGTCGTTCATGCTGGGGTTGTATGCGGACCGGGTCTGGGATCCGGGGGCGTTCAGCCGGCTCGAGCAGGCCATGCGGGTCGCGTGCGAGGAGTGTGCGGAGCGGGAGTCGCTGGAGCGGTGGCTGGTCGAGGGCTTTCATTACGTGTCGACCTGGGTGCCCGACCACACCGGGCACGCCGAGTTTCGGCGGCCGGAGCCTCGGAGCTATTACGAGGCCTGCCTGACCCGGCTCACCGACCTGGCCGACTGGTTCTTCCACGGGTGGCACACCTATCAGGAACCCCACTACTGGCAGCCGCTGTGAGCCGTTCGTGGGGTGCCGCTGTTTCGCCGGCGCCGGGGCGGGTAGACGTCGGGCCGTGGCTGAGCTGGATGAAGACACCATCGCGTACGCGCATCGCATGTTCGACCTGGCGCGTAACGGGGGTGCGCAGGAGCTGATCGAGAACGTGGCGGCGGGCCTGCCGGCCAACCTGACCAACGACAAGGGCGACACGCTGCTGATCCTCGCCGCCTACCACAACCAGGTGGACACGGTGGCCGGCCTGCTCGAGCACGGCGCCGACCCGAACCGCGTCAACGACCGGGGGCAGAGCGCCCTGTCGGCCGCGGTCTTCCGCCAGAACGCGCTCACGGTCAAGACGCTGCTCGCAGCCGGCGCCGACCCGGACGGCGGCACCCCTTCGGCGCGGGCCACGGCCGAGTATTTCAAGCTCCCGGAGATGACCGCCCTCCTCGGCGACGCCTGACCGCCACCCCGGTGCGCCAACCTCCGGCGGGCAACCCGCGCTGGCCGGCCACCCACTTCAGCCGGTCGTGCGCTACGGCCGTTTGTTGCAGCTAGCTCGCAGAGACTCCCGGTTCTGGCTTATTGCGGTTGTGGGAGTCGACGTGGCGTACGGGTTCGGTGTTGTCTTTGCCCTGCTCAAGTGATCTTTCGTCGCAAGAAAGAAACACCGTTGAAACATTGACGGGATGCAGAATGCATTCTATGTTGTGGGCTACGTCACGCAATGGTCACCGCTGGTGACGGAGAACCGATAGCCGGGCGCGGCTCGCTCGCGTCGAAACAGCTCGCGGCTCTCCACAAGATTGCCGTCCGGCGCCCCCGCCGGCACACCCCTCGGCCGTCCCGAAGACCGCTGGCATCGCCATACCCGAAAAGCGGCGATGCCCCCTGCCTCGGAGCCGTTGTCAGTCAGGGAGTTTGCCCATGTCCCACAGCGTTCAGGAGTCCGCCGAAGAAGCTCGTAACGTTCCGCCCAGCGTGGATGCCGTGATCGTCGGCGCCGGCTTCTCGGGCATGTATCTGCTGCACAAGCTGCGTCAGGAGGGCCGCACCGCCGTCGTCTTCGAGGCGGGGACCGGCGTCGGCGGCACCTGGTACTGGAATCGGTATCCGGGTGCGCGGGTCGACGTCGAGAGCCTGGCCTACTCGTACTCCTTCTCGGAGGATCTCGAGCAGGAGTATCCGTGGCAGGAGCGCTATCCGACGCAGCCCGAGATCCTCAAGTACGCGAACCACGTGGCCGACCGGTTCGACCTGCGCAAAGACATCGTCTTCCGGACGCGGGTGACCGGCGCGACGTGGGACGACGAGCAGAAGGCCTGGCTCGTGCGCACCGAGCACGAGGACGCGGTGACCGCCCGGTTCCTGGTGATGGCGACCGGCTGCCTGTCGTCGCCGAAGCTGCCCGAGATCCCGGGCATCGAGACGTTCAAGGGCACCTCGTACCAGACCTCGCGCTGGCCCCACGAGCAGATCGAGTTCACGGGCCAGCGGGTCGGCATCATCGGTACGGGCTCGTCAGGCGTGCAGTCCATCCCGGTGATCGCCGAGACGGCCGCCGACCTGACCGTCTTCCAGCGCACGCCCTCGTATTCGCTGCCGGCCCGCAACCGGCGGCTGCGCGACGACGAGGTGGCCGAGATGCGCGCGAACTACCGGGCGTACCGGAAGGCGCAGCGGGAATCGGGGGCCGGCGTGCCGGTCGTGGTGCCCACGAAGTCGGCGCTGGAGGTGTCGGCGGAGGAGCGCAACGAGGCCTTCGAGGCGGCCTGGGAGAGCGGCAGCCTGGTCAACCTGCTGTCGACGTTCACCGACTTCGCGACGAATCAGGCCGCCAACGACACGGCCAAGGCCTGGATCCACGACAAGATCCGGGCGATCGTGCAGGACCCGCAGGTGGCCGAGGACTTGTGCCCGGACTACCCGGTCGGCACGAAGCGGCCCTGCCTGGACACGGACTACTTCGAGACGTTCAACCGGCCCAACGTGCACCTCGTCAACCTGCGGCGGACCCCGCTGGTCGAGGTGACCGAGAAGGGCATCCGGACGTCCGAGCGGGAGTACGAGTTCGACGTCATCGTGTACGCCACCGGCTTCGACGCGATGACCGGCGCGCTGACCAACGTCGACATCCGCGGGCGGGACGGCATCTCGCTCAGGGAGACGTGGAGCGCGGGACCCCGGACGTACCTGGGCATCGGCTCGGCCGGCTTCCCCAACCTGTTCATGATCACGGGGCCGGGCAGCCCGTCGGTGCTGTCCAACATGCTCGTGTCGATCGAGCAGCACGTCGACTGGGTCGCCGACGCCATCGAGCACCTCGGCCGGCAGGGGCTGCGCACGATCGAGCCGACCGCGAACGCGCAGGAGGCGTGGGTCGACCACGTCAACGAACTGGCCAGCTACACGCTCTACCCGCGGGCCAACAGCTGGTACATGGGCGCCAACGTGCCCGGCAAGACCCGCGTCTTCATGCCGTACTGCGGCGGCGTGGGCGAATACCGCAAGAAGTGCGACGACGTGGCCGCCAAGGGCTACGAGGGCTTTTCACTCGCTGCATAGGAAGGAATCCCATGTCCCGTCGTGAACTGATCGATCCCGAAGTGGCCGTCCCGCTCAACCAGCTGCTCGAGGCCCTGCCGGGCGGCTTCAACTCGGTGCCCGACATCGTGCAGCGCCGCGCCACCGTGCAGGCGATGCTGGCCGGCATCGAGATCCCCGAGAACCCGAACGTCGTCAAGGAGGACCGCACGGTTCCCGGCCCCGAGGGCGAGCCGGACATCACCGTACGGATCTACAAGCCGGTCAACGCCACCGGCCTGCTGCCCGGCATCTTCTACATCCACGGCGGCGGCATGATCCTGGGCAGCGTGGACGGCGAGGACCCGAACGCCACGTACATCTGCGACGAGGTCAACGCGATCGTCGTCTCGGTCGAATACCGGCTCTCGCCCGAGCACCCGCACCCGGCCCCGGTCGAGGACTGCTACGCCGGGCTCGTGTGGATGGCCAAGAACGCGGCCGAGCTGGGCTACGACCCCGAGCGGCTGGCCGTCTACGGCGCGTCGGCGGGCGGTGGCCTGACCATCGCGACGGCCCTGCTGGCCCGCGACCGGGGCGGCCCGCAGCTCAAGTTCATGATGCCGATCTACCCGATGATCGACGACACCAACACCACCGAGTCCAGCCACGAGATCACCGACATCGGCATCTGGGACCGGTCCGGCAACCTGGAGGCCTGGGCCTGGTATCTCGGGGGCAAACCGGCCGACCAGTACGCCGCCCCGACCCGCGCCGAGGACCTGGCCGGGTTGCCGCCCGCGTTCATCGACGTCGGCACGGTCGACCTGTTCCGCGACGAGGACATCGCCTTCGCCCAGCGCCTGATGGCCGCGGGCGTGCCGACCGAGCTGCACATCCACCCGGGCAGCTATCACGCGGCGGAGACGTTCGCCGCCGAGGCCGCCCTGTCCCGGCGGATCTGGGCCCTGCGCCTGGACGCACTGAGGCGCGCTCTTACGTAGTTTCTGTTGTCGCGGCGTTCCTGACGCATCTACGGAGGTGATTCCGTCGAAAGGAACGTCATGCGCACAACGCGTCGCCGTGGGGTCATTGCCGTAGTAGCGGTCGCCTTCGCCGTCCCGGCGGGCATCGCGGTCAGCTCGCTGCTGCCCGCGTCCGCCGCGGCGGTGACCCCCGTCGCCGACGGCGTCTACACGCTCGCCTCCGCGTCCAGCGGCAAGTGTGTGGACGTCACCGGCGCCTCGGCCGACAACTCGGCCCCGCTGATCCAGGTCGCCTGCGGCACCGCCACCAGCCAGCAGTGGAAGGCGGTGGCGCGCGGGTCGGGGCAGTTCAACCTGGCCAACGGCAACAGCACCCGCTGCATCGACGTGCCGAGCTCGTCCACAACCTCGGGAACCCAGCTTCAGCAGTACGGGTGTGGGGACGGCACCAAGACCAACCAGCTCTGGACGTTCACCGCCTCCAGCGCGGCGGCCGGCAAGTTCCTGGTCAAGAGCGTGGCGACCGGGCTGTGCGTGAGCAATCGGGACGGGTCGACGGCCGGCAACAATCCGATCGTCGAGGAGACCTGCTCGGACATCGCTCGGATGCAATGGTCGTTCAACTACGTGTCGGGGCCTACGACTCCGCCTTCCACGGGGACCGGGCGGCAGATGGAGGATCTTGATCGCGGGGTCATCAGCGTACGGTCGGGGAGCGCGAACCTCGTCTCGTGGCGCCTGCTCGGGACCGAGGCGCAGGCGACCGGCTTCAACGTGTACCGCGCCGGCACCAAGCTGAACGCGACGCCGATCACGAACTCGACCAACTACCTGGACTCGGGGGCGGCGGCGGGGGCGGCCTACACCGTACGGGCTGTGGTTGACGGGGTGGAGCAGGGTGACTCGGCGTCGTCGCTGTCGTTCGCCAACGGTTATCTCGACGTGAAGATGCAGGTGCCCGCGGGCGGGACGACGCCGGACGGGGTGGCCTACACGTATTCGGCCAACGACGCGTCGGTCGGTGACGTGGACGGCGACGGCGTGTACGAGCTGTTCGTGAAGTGGGACCCGTCCAACGCCAAGGACAACTCGCAGTCGGGATACACGGGCAACGTCTTCGTCGACGCGTACAAGCTGAACGGGACCCGGCTGTGGCGCATCGACCTCGGTCGCAACATCCGGGCCGGGGCGCATTACACCCAGTTCCAGGTGTACGACTACGACGGCGACGGCCGCGCGGAGATCGCGATGAAGACGGCCGACGGGACGCGCTCGGGCACGAACGTGGTGATCGGCTCGTCGTCGGCGGACTACCGCAACTCGTCGGGGTATGTGCTGTCCGGGCCCGAATACCTGACGATGTTCAGCGGGCTGACCGGGGCGGCGCTGTCGACCGTGAACTACACGCCCGCGCGGGGCACCGTTTCCTCGTGGGGGGATTCGTACGGGAACCGGGTTGATCGCTTCTTGGCGGGGACGGCCTATCTCGACGGGTCACGGCCCAGCCTGATCATGGCCCGGGGGTATTACACGCGCGCGGTGATCGCGGCCTGGGACTTCCGCAACGGCGCGCTGACCAGCCGGTGGACGTACGACTCGGGGAACAGCAACGTCGGGGCGTACGGGCAAGGAAACCACCAGCTGTCGATCGCGGACGCGGACGGCGACGGGCGCGACGAGATCATGTACGGCGCGGCGGCGATCGACGACAACGGCTCGCTGCTGTGGCGCTCCGGGCTCGGCCACGGCGACAGCCTGCACGTGGGCGACCTGATCCCGTCGCGCGCCGGGCTGGAGGTCTACCGCCCGTCGGAGAGCACGTCACAGCCGAGCGACGCGATGCTCGACGCCCGTACGGGGGCCCGGATCTGGACCCACCCGTCGTGCGGCTGCGACAACGGCCGCGCGGTCGCCGGCGACATCTACGCGGGCAGCGCCGGCGCCGAAGCCTGGTCCTCCTCGGTCGACGGCCTGTCGAACACGAGCGGGCAGAACGTGGGCCGCAAGCCGTCGTCGACGAACTTCCTGATCTGGTGGGACGGCGACCCGGTGCGCGAACTGCTCGACCAGACCCGCATCGACAAGTACGGCACGAGCGGCGACACCCGCCTGCTCACTGCCTCGGGCGTTGCGTCGAACAACACCACAAAGGCTACCCCGGCCGTCTCCGGCGACCTGTTCGGCGACTGGCGCGAGGAAGTAGTGTGGCGCCTCTCCGACTCGTCGGCCCTGCGCATCTACGCCACGCCGACCGTCACCGACCGGCGCATCCACACGCTGATGCACGACTCGCAATACCGCGTGGCGATCGCCTGGCAGAACACGGCCTACAACCAGCCGCCGCACCCCAGCTTCTTCCTGGGCAACGGCATGACCACCCCGGCCAAGCCGAACATCTACGTCCGCTAGCTCTCCGTGGCTCAGCCGAAGTCGTAAACGGTCGTGCCGATGTCCCGGGCGCACAGCTCGGCGACGATCAACGGCTCGATCCTGCTCCAGCGGCCGCCGGCCAGGCCGCAACCGATCCGAGGCATGTGGACGGTTGCGGCCAGCCGGTCGGCATGCCCGGCGACGGCGGTCAGGCAGCGCTCGACGGCGTCGTAGCGGATCGGCGGGCCATTGCTGCCCGTACGCATGCCGTGCTGCCCGACCATGTTGGCCACCCAGACGTCGGGCCGCACCTGCACGAGCTGTGTCGCCCCGAGCCCGAAGTCGTTGCCCGCCCGCTCGCGGTGCCACTGCCGATACGCCTTCTCGGGCTCCGGCCACCGTCGCGACACGGCCAGCACAAAACCTTTACCCCAGCCGCCGAGGTCGTTGCAGACGTGGGCGATCACCTTGGGGCCCTTGGTCTGCGGGCTGGTCGCATCCCCCTTGACGATCCGCAACGGCACCACGGCTCACGCCCCCACTTCGGTGCCTGTGCGGGCGGCTCGGGCGGCGCCCCAGTCGTACATGGCCTGGAGGAGGGGGATCAGGGTGCGGCCCTCGGCGGTCAGGTCGTATTCGACGTGGGGTGGGGTTGTGCCCAGGTCGCGGCGGGTGATGAGGCCGTCCGCCTCGAGTTCGCGCAGGCGTTGGGTCAGCATCTTCTCGCTGATGCCGGGCGTGAGGCGGCGCAGCTCGCCGTAGCGGTGGACGCCCTCCTTGAGCCGGGCCAGCAAGACTGTGCGCCACCGTCCACCGACGATGTCGACGGTCAGTTCGACGGGGCAGCTGTATCGCTTGGGCACGCACAATTATGTGCGTACTTGCCGGTGCCGCGCGGCCCTGCTGAGCTGATCGACATGACACCAACGCTGTACGAGTGGGCCGGCGGCAGTGCGGCTTTCACGCGGCTGACCGAGGCGTTCTACACCCGCGTCGAGAAGGACGACCTGCTGGCGCCGCTGTTCGCCCACATGCCGGCCGAGCATGCCCAGCACGTGGCCACCTGGCTGGCCGAGGTGTTCGGCGGGCCGGCCGACTACACCGGCGCGCACGGCGGTTACGCGCACATGCTCGGCAAGCACCTGGGCATGGGCATCACCGAGCCGCAGCGCCGGCGCTGGGTCAACCTGATCCAGGACGCGGCCGACGAGGCTGGGCTGCCCGACGACCCGGAGTTCCGGGCGGCGTTCCTCGCATACGTCGAGTGGGGCACCCGCTTGGCCCGGCACAATTCGCAGCCGGGGGCCGACGTGGTGCGCGAGGCTCCGGTGCCGCGCTGGGGGTGGGGCGAGGCGCCGCCGTACCAGCCCTAAGCTGGGGATCATGAGCCTCGACGTCGCCCGCATCCGGTCCGAATATCCCGCGCTGGCCGAGGGGTTCGTGCACTTCGACGGGGCCGGGGGCACCCAGCCGGCCGCGCCCGTGATCGAGGCGATCGCCGCGGCCATGCGTACGGCGGTGTCGAACCGGGGCACCGCGCACGAGCCGGCCCGCCGCTCGGGCGAGATCGTGGCGGCCGCCCGGTCCGCCGTGGCCGACCTGGTCGGCGGCGACCCGGCCGGGGTCGCGTTCGGTCCCAGCGCCACCGCCCTGACCTATCTGGTGGCCCGCACGCTGGCCCAGGGCTGGGTCCCCGGCGACGAGGTCGTGCTGTCCCGGCTCGACCACGACGCCAACGTGCGCCCGTGGGTGCAGACCGGAGCCACCGTACGCTGGGCCGACGTTGATCTGGTGACCGGTGAGCTGCCGGTGGCGCAGTATGCGGAGCTCATCGGGCCGCGCACCAAGCTCGTGGCGGTGACCGCGGCCAGCAACGCCGTCGGCACCGTGCCCGCCGTCCGCGAGATCGCCGACCTGACCCACGCCGCCGGCGCCCTGGTCTACGTCGACGGGGTGCACGCCACCGCGCACCGGCCGACCGACATGGTTGCGCTCGGCGCCGACTTCTACGTGACGAGCGCCTACAAGTGGTCGGGCCCGCATTACGCCGCGGTGATCGCCGACCCGGCCGTGTGGGAGCCGCTGCAGCCGGTGAAGCTGATCCCGTCACCGTCCGTGGCGCCCGACCGGTTCGAGTACGGAACGTTGAGCTTCGAGCTGCTGGCCGGGGTGACGGCGGCGGTCGACTATCTGGCCGGGCTGACCCCGTCGGAAGGCTCCCGGCGTGAGCGGGTGCTCGCGAGCATGGCCGCGGCCGAGGAGCACGAGACTTCGCTGGCCACGCGCCTGCTGGCCGGGCTGCGGGCGAACGAAGGCGTGTCCCTGTGCGCGGCCGGGCGGGACCGCTGTCCGACGATCTCGTTCCGGGTCGACGGCCAGGCGCCCGCGGAGACCGCCCGCATCCTCGGGGAGCAGGGCATCTGCGTGTCGCACGGTGACTACTACGCGGTCGAATACTTCGAGGCGGCGGGGCTGCGCGCGACCGGGGGAGCGGTCCGCGCGAGCCTTTACCACTACAACACGGAGGCCGAGGTCGACCAGCTGCTGGCCGCGCTCGGCCGGCTCACCACTGCGGTCCCCGGGCCAGCCTGACCGGCCCGGTCGTCGCGGCCACGTCAACGTCAACACCCTTCTGCCGTACGGTGATGGTCCCGTCGCGCGCCAGGCCGGCCGCGACTTCCCGCGCCGTGTCCATCAGGTCGCGCCACGACTCGCCACCGGCGACCCGGGCGGCGTCGCTCGGGCAGATCGTCGACTCGGGTTTGCGGTGTCGCAGCAGCGCTCGCATGGCCGAGGCCAGCCTGTTCCGCTGGCCCTCGGGCGTCGGCTCCCACCACGGGTCGCCGCGCTCGCCCAGGGCCACCTTGGCGTCCTGCACCCGGGGGCGGGCCGACTCGGGGTCGGTGCGGACCAGCCGGCGGGCCGCCATGAGCTCGTCGACCAGTTCTTGACGCAGCTTCTCGGGGATGGCCGGGTCGGTGGCCCGCCACTTCCGGCCGTTGACGACCAGGTAGCGGCCGTCCTCCGTCATCGTGCCCTTGTCGCCCGTGCTCATGCGCTGATTGTTCCCGGCCGCGCCGGTCGTATTCCGCCTTTCACTTGCGGCGCCGGGTCAGGCTGTTGGTTGCGGCGCCGGTTCAGGCTTTAGTTGCGGCGCCGCGTCAGGCTTTCGGTTGCCGCGCTGCGTCCGGCTTTTGGTTGCGGCGTCGGGTCAGGCTTTCAGCTGCGGTGCCGGGTCAGGTGGCCTCAGTTGCGGCGCCGCGTCAGGTGGACGACGACCTCGTCGCCGTCGGACTTGCCGAGCGTCTTGCGGATCGCGCCGTTGACCGGCAGCTTGTGGGTGCCGTCGCCGAGCGCCATGAACGCACCCTCGAACGGGACCCCGTCGACGGTGCCGGCCACCTTGACGAGCCCTCGCGTGCCGAAGATCTCCGCCGAACCGGGCAGCTGCACACAGGTCCAGGTGTCACCCTCATTGATCTTGCCCAGCGTGGCGGTGAAGGTGATGTCGAGCGGTCCGGCGGTCATGGCAGCTCCTTTTCGGGCCGGTCGATCAGCGTTCGGGCCGCCGGCCCGTTCGATGCCGTGCGGGCGGCGCCATCAGGGATCGGTGCCGTGTGGGGCGGCGCCATCAGGTCAACGGGTCGTGTGCTGCATGTCCTGCCCCCGACGGCCGTCTTATCACAGATCCGGCCGCGGCACGCGTTATCCACAGCGGCCACCTGTCCACAGGGCTGGACTCGAAGATCGACGAATTGCGCCACACTGCTCGGAGGCGGTGGCCCCCGGGAGGGTGGGCTATACGCGGCGGATGATCAAGGCCACGCTCGATCCGGCGCGGCGCGGCGCGGCGTGGCGTGGCGTGGCGCGGCGTGGGGTGGCGCGGCGTGGGGTGGCGCGGCGTGGGGTGGCGTGGCGCGGCGTGGCGTGGCGCGGCGTGGGGTGGCGCGGCGTGGGGTGGCGCGGCTGGGCGTGGCGCGGCTGGGCGCGGCGCGGCTGGGCGTGGCGCGGCGGGGCGGAAAGCGGCGGGTGGGGCGGAAAGCGGCCGGGGCGCGGCGGAGTGGAAAGCGGCGGGCGGGGCAGAAAGCGGCGGGGCGCGGCGGAGAGCGGCGAGGCGCGGGGGTGCCGGTGTGGCGCGCTGCCGCCCGGAGACGAATGCGGGCGGCAGGCGATCGCGCGGATGTCAGACGGTTGTCAGGACCGGGCCGGGACTGGAGGTCGTCCGGGGCAGGCGGATGGCCAGGACGGCGGTGGCCAGGGCGAAGGCGAACCCCAAGTAAGCCTGCACGGCTGAGAAGGCGAAGCCCGAGACGACGAAGAGCGACAGCAGAACCCCGTACGCGAGGCCGGGTGCGCGGAGCGAGCGGCTGGTGCGGGCGATCGCCGTGCCGAGGGCGGTCGCGGCGACGATCAGGAGGAAGGATGCGGACAGGGCCGTCGCGAAGAGGGCGGGGCCGTACGCGGTGTCGTCGTTGAGGGCGGGCATGCCGGGGACGCCGGCCAGGTGGGCTCGGCCCAGGCCGGGCTGGACGAAGGCGGCGCTGCCGAACGTGGCGGCCAGGAAGACGTTGGCCACGACCGTCAGGACGAAGGGCAGTTTGCTCCTCAGGTATGTCGTGGCGGCGGCCGTGCCCAGGATGGCCAGGGCGGCCCCGAGGATGCTGGCGCCCAGGTGGCTCAGCAGGAACGTGTCGGTCGTGACGTAGCGCGCGTACGCGTCGAAGTCGTCGATCGACGGCTGGTGGGTCAGGGTGCTGAGCGCGAGCAGGATGCCGTAGGCGGGCAGGGCCCAGAGGCCGAGCTTCATGACAGGAACTCCTTGGCGAGATCGCGGGCCTGGGCGTGGGCCAGGCGGCGGCCGGTGTCGGCGTCGGCGGTGGCGAGGTTCGGGCGGAAGTGGACGGTGCGGATGTCGTCGACGCCGGCCCAGCGCAGCCATTCCTCCACGTACGGGGCTTGGAAGTCGGCGCCGAAGGCCGGGCCGCGGTCGGGGCCGTAGACGGCGCTGGTGTAGATGACGGCGGCGCGTTTGCCCTGCAAGAGGCCGTTGTAGCCCTGCACCGGGTCGAAGCCGAAGACCAGGCCGGGCTGGCTGACGACGTCGATGAACTGCTTGAGGATGTACGGGATGCCGGCGTTCCACATCGGCACGCTGAACACATAGCGGTCGGCCGCGTCGAAGCGGCGGAACGTGGCGATGGCGGCGTTCCAGGCGTCGGCGGCCGCACCCTGGGGCTGCTCGTCGGCGAAGACGGTCATCTTGGCGGCCGCGGCGTCGGGGCCGAACGGGGGCAGGGTGCCGTCCCACAGGTCGTACGTCTCGATCGGGGTTTGCGGCGAGACGTCACGGAGCGTGTCGAGGAACGTCCTCGCGATCGCGAGGGATTCGGAGCGCGGGCCGCGGGGGGAGGCGGAGAGGTGCAGAACCTTGGTCATCGTCGTGCCCTTCACTAAAGAATGCGTGCGCACGCACATTTTTACTCTGATGCGTGCGCACGCACAAGAGTTGGGTAGGATCGGGTGATGGGCGACACCGATACGGCCGCGTGGGCGGCGCTGCTCCGGGTGCACGCGGCGCTCGTGCCGCGCATGGACCGCGAGCTCCAGCAGCAGTGCGGACTGCCACTGACCTGGTACGACGTGCTGCTCGAGCTCAACGCGGCCCCGGATCGGCGGCTCAGCATGGGGGAGCTGGGCGAGGTCGCGGTCGTCTCCCGCACGCGGGTCAGCCGGGTCGTCGACCAGCTGGTGGCGGCGGGCCTGGTCGGCCGCGAGGTCAACCCCGAGGACAAACGTTCCGCGTACGCGGTGATCACCGCGGAGGGGCGCAAGACGTTGCGCGCCGCCGCGCCCGTCTATCTGGGGGCGATCGAGCGCTACTTCACGTCACACATGACGGCGGCGGAGTCGCGCAGCGTGGCGACCGCCCTGGAGAAGGTGCTCAGTGCTGGGCGATGAAATCGCGGTCGTGATAGACGAGGCGACCGCCCGGCGGGCCCAGCAGCACGTCGTGGATCTCGGCGATGACGACCGTGGAGGTGCCGACCGGGACGAGCTGCAACGGGGTGCCGCGCAGCGAGGCCAGCGCCGTCGTCAGGGCCGGCTCGCCTGTCGGCAGCAGCTCCCAGCCCTGGTCGGGGGCGAATCGGGGGCCGTTCGGGCCGGCGAACGTGCGGGCCAGCGCGGCCGAGGCCGGGCCCAGCAGGTTGACGACGAAACTCGGCGCGCGCAGCAGGGCCTGGGCCGACGGTGAGTCCATGACCGAGAACGACAGGGCCGGCGGTTCCAGCGACACCGACGCGACGCTCGAGGCGGTCAGCCCCACGGGGCCGGCCGCGGTGATGATCGCTACGCCGGTGGGATAGCGGCGGAAGGCGGCCTTGAACCCGGTGGTGACGCTGTTGTGCACTGTCGAACGGTAGAACTTCAACCTCGGTTCAAGTCAACGTGTGCAAGATCGCAATCGCCACGAGCGCGGGCATGCAGGCCAGCGTCGACAGGAAGACGGCGTCGCGGGCGAGCACGACGCCGCGGTCGAAGGCCTGGGCGTACAGGAAGATGTTTTGCGCGGCGGGGAGCGCGGCCAGCACAGTGACCGCGTAGGTCTCGGTGGGGTTGAGCCGGAAGGCGAGCGCGAGCAGGAAGGCGACCGCGGGCATGATCGCGGCCTTGAGCACCACCGCGGCCAGCACGGGCAGCCGGTCGGGGCCGGGTTCGAGCAGGCGGCGACCGGAAAGGGACATGCCGAACGCGACGAGCACGACGGGCGCGGCGGCGTTGCCCATGGCGGCGATCGGCTCGGTCAGCACGGCCGGCAGCCGTACGTCGGTGACGGAGACGACGATTCCCAGCACGACGGCCACGGTGAGTGGGTTGCGCAGGGGCACGGTCAGTGACGTACGCCAGGAAGTGTGACCGGTTGTGGCGATCTGCAGGAGGGTCACCGTGACCGGCATGAAGACAAGCAGCTGCAGCATGAAGATCGGCACCACGAGGGCGGTGTCGTGGAGCACGTACATCGCGATCGGGATGCCGATGAACGCCGCGTTCACATAGCCCGCGCCGAGCGACCCGACGATGCGGGTGCCGAGGTCGCGGCCGCGGGTGGTGAGCGGGTGCAGGGCGAAACAGATGATCGCCGCGGCGGCCGAGACGAGCAGCGGCTCGGTGAAGAGCGCGCTCGGATCGGCCGCCGCGGCACTGGTGAACAGCAGGCAGGGGGAGAGCACCGTGTACGCGAGCTTGCCGGCCACGGTCTCGGTCTCGGCGGGCATCCGGCCCCAGCGGGCGGCGATCCACCCGGCGAGCACGATCACGCCGATGACCGCGAAACCGGAGAGCGCCGAGATCATCTCCCCGACGCTACCTTTATTTGAATGTCAGGGCGCGATCGCCCACAGCTGGCACGTGTTGTTGAGCCACATCCAGAGCTGGGCCTTCGTGCCGTTCGCGGTGCCGCAGTTCTGGTCGTCGAGCACCATGCCGCTGTTCTCGACGACGAGCTCGTAGCGCCCGTTGCCGGCCGGGATGACCGCCCACTGCTGGCAGGTGTTGCCCAGCGGCTGCCACAGGTTGACCGCCGTGCCCAGCGCGAGCCCGCAGTTCACCGCGTCGAGCACCTTGCCCGAGTTCACATTGGTGATCGTCCACTTGTTGGCGCCCACGGAGTTGAACCGCCACTGCTGGCAGGTGTTCCCGAGCGACTGCCACACCTGTACGCCCGTGCCGTTCGCGGTGCCGCAGTTCACCGCGTCGAGCACCTTGCCGGCCGCCAGGTTGGTGAGGCGGTACGTCGCGCCGTTCGCCGGGAACGTGACGCTCTTGCCGTAACCCACGGCGACGATGTTGGCCTGCACCGAGTTCTCCGTCGCGTCGCTCGGATACCCGCTGGTCATGACGCCCTCGAAGAACGACCCGACCGAGCCGTTGCTGTTGTCGCCGCCGATGCCCAGGATGATCGCGCCCTGCTTGGTCATCGGGTTGTAGCCCGACTGCGTGGGCAGCGACCCGTTGTACCGCGTGGCGAGCCCGCCCGACTGCGCGTTGCCGTCCTTGATGGCGTACGTGGAAGTGCCGTTGTTCTTCAGGACGGCGGTGACGAAGGCGCTGTTGCGTCCGGTGTTCGCTGTCCACGAGCCGTTACCGCCCGCGAAGAGCCCGTTCTCGAGGTCGGCGGCCACCCGCGGCCCGGCCGAGCAGGGCGAGAACCAGCACAGGTTGCCGAAATAGATCGCGTCCATGTCGCCGTTGCCGGTGTCCATGTTGTTGGTCTCGGCGTTGCCGTAGTCGAAGCAGCAGCGGTCGTTCACGTGCGTGCCCTCGGTGACCATGTACATGCCCTCGGGCTGGCTGCCGGTGGCGACGCCGTTGGTCGCGTTGTTGCGATAGCCGTTGCCGGCCGAGATGTAGACGCCGTAGACCTTGTGCCCGCCCGCCGTCACGGGCAGCGCGGCGGCGTTCGCGCCCTGGTCGGCGGTCGGGTTGGCGCCGCCGCCGGGGGCGATCGTCAGGTCGTTGTGCCGGGCGGTCTGGTCATAGATGCGCACGATCGTGCAGTAGGTGCCCGAGCAGAACGAGTCCTGCTGGGCGGCGTTCGCGTAACCGCCCGCGCTGAGCAGGCCGATGTTCGAGGTCGCGCCGTCGGACCAGCGGCGTACCTGGTAGAGGCTGCCGTTGTAGCTGCCGAAGAGGGCGCGGGTCGTGCTGTGGGCGGCCACGCAGGGGGTGCCGCCGCCGGCGTAGATGTCGCACGGGCCGGCGCCCGCGGCGTGGGCCGGGGCCGCGCCCGCCAGGGCGACGACGATCGCTAGGACGAGGACCGCTCGTTTGGCCAAGCGTGAGGATCGGATACCCATGATGCGCCTTTCGCTCAAAAGCGAAGTTTCGTGGAGCCCGGGTCACACTGTTAACGTTCACAGAAGTTAACTATGGATTTCACGCTTGTCAATGGGTGGACATGCCGCAGGCCGCCGTCCGACGACAGCGGCCTGCGGGTGGCTTGGGCTTTACGGGCGCGGGGCGGCCAGCTCGCGGTCGATCGCGGCGGTCAGCTCGGCGTCGTCGGGCGTGACGCGCGGCGAGAACCGTGCCGCCACCTCACCCGTACGGGAGATCAGGAACTTCTCGAAATTCCACTGGACGTCCTGGTCGCCGGCCAGCTCGTCGTAGAGCGGGTGACGGTCGGCGCCGAGCACCGAGATCTTCGAGAACATCGGGAACTGGACCGAATACGTGCTGCGGCAGAACTCGGCGATCTCCTCGTCCGTGCCGGGCTCCTGCCCCGCGAAGTCGTTGGCCGGGAAGCCCAGCACCGCGAAGCCCTGCTCGCTGAGCTGCTCGTGCAACTTCTCCAGGCCCTCGTACTGCGGGGTGAGACCGCACTTGGAGGCCACGTTCACCACCAGCAGCACCTGCCCCGCGTAGTCGCCGAGCGTCGCGTCCTCGCCGGTGATGGTCTTCAGCGGAATCTCTTGAATCGCCGTCATGGGCAGAACGGTACATCCGGCCTGGCCGGGGTACCTGCCGAGGGTGACCGACCTGAACCTCCCCCTGGCCCTCGACGAGATCGAAGCGCCGCACAGCGCCAGCGGTGAGCAGGTGTGGACGCACGACCTGAGCGGCGTCGCGCCACCCGCCCGGCCCGTGCGCCGCTGGACTCCGCAGCGCGTAGTGGCCACCCCGCCCGCGTACGACCATCCGCACGGACTTCGCATCATGGCGCGGCTCGCCTCACTGGGCATCGAGGTCGAGCGGCTCAAGTCGGCCCGGCTCACGGGCGTCCGGGGTGAGAACGACCGGCAGACGTACGCCCGGGCCAAGTCGACCCTGGCCATCGTGGTCAGCCCGCCCTCGCGCCGGAAGCTGCAGCCGATCGCCCCGAGCGCGGACTGGCGCGTCGACCTGGCCGAGGGCTGCCCCGCCCACTGCCAGTACTGCTACCTGGCCGGCTCGCTGTCGGGGCCGCCGGTGACCCGCGTCTACGCCGACCTGGACGAGATCCTCGACGGGCTCGCCGACTACGTGGGGCAGGGCACGGTCACCAGCCGCCGGGCCGCCCGCCGCGACGAGGGCACCACCTTTGAGGCGTCCTGCTACACCGACCCGCTCGCGCTGGACCACCTGACCGGCAGCTGGCGCCGCGCGGTCGAGCACTTCGGGGCCTGGGACGCGCCGGTGCAGTTGCGCTGGACGACCAAGTTCGGGGACGTGGACGCCTTCGCCGGGCTCGCGCACCACGGGCGTACGCGGGTCCGGTTGTCGGTGAACTGCCTGCCCGTCACCACGCGCATGGAGGGCGGGACGTCGCCGCTGGCGGAGCGGCTCGCGGCGCTGCGCACGCTGGCGCTCGACGGCTATCCCGTGGGCCTGACGATCGCGCCGATCATGCCGGTGGACGACTGGCGGGACCATTACGGCGAGCTGCTGGACGCCGTGGCGTCCGCGGTCGACGGCGTGCCGGATCTGGACCTGACCGCCGAACTCATCACGCACCGGTTCACCCCGGGCAGCAAGGAGGTGCTGCTCGGCTGGTATCCGCGCACCCGGTTGGAGATGGATGAGGAGTCACGCAGCCGCAAACACGGCAAGTTCGGCGCGGTCAAATACGTCTACCCGCCGGACGTGATGGCCGAGCTGCGCGGATGGTTCGAGTCGTCGATCGCCGCGCGGCTCCCCGCCTGCCGGATCCTCTACTGGACCTGAGCCCGTCCCGCTCCGCTCACTCGCGGCGCGGGGTGTCGGGGCTGTTCGGCCCGGGCACGTCGCCCGGCAGCCCCGAGTCGTCCGGGTGGTGCTCCGGGACGCGGGCGGGTTGGGGCCGCTCGCCCCGGTCGGGCAGATCGGTCAGATCGATCGGGTGCTCGAACTCGGGCTGTGCGTTCGGTTCCCGAACAGTCATGTCAGCCTCCTAAGGTCATTCTCGGCATACCCGCCCAGAGCATGCCTATGCGCGTTGCCCGTCAGTGGCAGGATCGGCCGCATGATCGGGTGGGGCCGGGCGTGGTCGCGGTGAAGCGGCGTCGGCGCAAGAAGCTGCAGCGCGGGCTCGTGGAGGCGGCTGGTTGGGGCGAGCCCCGCCAGGTGGAGGCGCTCCTGCTCGCCGGCGCGGACCCGAACGCGCCGGACGCCGAGGGCACCACGCCGCTGTATCAGGCGAGTGTGCAGGACAGGGCGGACAACGTACGGGCATTAGTGGCGGCGGGGGCGGACCCGAATCTCGAGAGCGGCTCCGGCTCCGAGGGGCTGCCTTTGTGCGCGGCCGCGTGCTGGGGCCACGCCGAGGTGGTCCGGATCTTGCTGGCGGCCGGGGCCGACCCCGTCCGGCGCGAGGACGGCGGCCACGGCCGCAACGCCGTGGTGTGGGCCGGCATCGGTGGGCATCTGAACGCTTTGGAGTTGTTGCGTGCAGCGGTCGCGCGCCGCTGACCGACCCACCGTAGACCCCCGCCCCGAAGATCGTTGAGTTATCCACATTGCCGGGTTGTCCACAGCCCCCCACCCCAAGATCGCCCTCCTCCGCAAGAATGGGATTTGGGCGGTGGCCCCCGGTTGGGGTGGGCCCTGTTCGCGGGGGATCTTGACGGGCTGGTCCGGAGCGGGTTCGAGTGTGCCTGAGAGCGAGGCCCCTCCGGAGCCGGTCAGCTCGGAGGGGCCCCGTTGCCTCAGCTCGCGTAGGTCTCGAACTCCGCGATCCGCGGCGCCGAGCTCGCACCGGTGATCTCGAAGGTGACCTTCTTGAGCGACGTAGGCGTAAAGCTGATCACGCCCGCGCCGGACCCGGTCTTGAGCACCGCACCGGTGTCAGCGTTGATCACCCGGTAGGCGGTGACCGCCGACGACACCTCGCGGATGTTGATGCGCCCGACCGTCGTGGCCGCGCTCCACTTGATCGAGATGCTGCCCGTCGTGCCGCTGGGCGACCAGTACGTGCTCAGGCTGCCGTCCTTGACGTTGCCGTAGCTGGTGCCGCTGGCCTTGCTCGACCCGTCGGCGCCGCCGCTCAGGCTCAGGTTCGTGCCGCTCGGCTGGGTCGGCGGCGGGGTGGTGGGGGCCGGCGTGGTCGGGCCGGGAGTGGTCGGGGCCGGCGTGGTCGGCGACGGGCCCGTGGTGGAGCAGCTGCCGGTCGACGTACGGATGCCGGTGTTGGCGCCCGCGGTCGAGCGCACGACGTCCGGGGTGCACGAGGCGCCGTCCAGCCGGTACGAGTACGGCACGCTCACCGTCGTCGTGGAGGCCATGCTCGGGCCGGCCGGCTTGTGGTCGCTGCTCGTGGCCGACCAGGTCACGTTGTCGAGGATGTTGCCCGCGGTCTGCCAGGTCCCGGCGGCGTCGGTGTAGAACGTGCCGAGGACGTCCTTCGAGTTCTGGAAGTAGTTGTTCTCGACCTTGGCCCGGGCGCCGGCCCGCGAGTTGATGCCCGATTCGTTCAGGCTGTAGTAGTAGTTGTTGTAGATGTGCGCGATGCCGCCGCGCAGCAACGGCGTACGGGAATCGATGTTCGAGTAGTAGTTGTGGTGGAACGTGACGAAGCCGTTCGACGTGTCGCTCTCGCTCGAGCCGATCAGCCCGCCGCGGCCCGAGTTGCGCAGGATGCTGTACGACAGGGTGACGTACTGCGTGTTGTCCTTCATGTCGAACAACCCGTCGTAGCCCTCGGACTCGCCGCCCGACGCCTCCAGCGTGACGTGGTCGACCCAGACGTTGCGGACCGTGCTCTCCATGCCGATCGCGTCGCCGCCGTTCGAGGTGGGCGAGCCCGACTTCTTGACGTTCCGCACGGTCACGTTCTGGATGATGATGTTGCTGGAGTCCCGGATGTGGATGCCCAGCTGGTCGAAGACGGCGCCGCTGCCGACCCCGATGATCGTGACGTTGCTGATCTCCTTCAGCTCGATCTTGTCGGCGGCCGTGTTGCAGCTGCTGCCGGAGACCTTGGTCGTGTTGCCGTGGTTGATCGTGCCGGAGACCTCGATCGTGATCGGGGTGCTGCTGCTGGCCCGGCTGCAGAGGGCCTGGTGGATCTGGGTCCCGGTGGTGGCACGTACGGTCGAGCCGCCGTTGCCGCCGGTCGTGCCGCCGTTGCTCGACGCGTAGCCGGTCGCGGAGCCCACCGCGGCCGCGCTCGCCTGAGGCAGGGGTAGCACGGCGACGATGGCCGCACCCACGGCACCCGTCGTCAGCGCCACAAGTGCGCGTTTCGCTGTACGTTTCATGGCTGTTCTCGCTCCTTCGCAAGCAGGGCGCCGCCACTACGAACCGTTGTCTCGGACCCGCTCGTGCCGCGGGCCGGCCACCCACGCCGACTCGGCGATTCGTCGGAGGAAAGCGCTTACCTCAGCGAGAATAGAAACAAGTCAATAGTCGGCGCAACCGTTTGCAGTGGTTTGCATTACACCGACGTGCCGGGGCCCAGATCGGAGGGGGAGCGCTCCCATCGGTCGCCCGCGGTGGTGCGACCAGAGTCGGTGCGGGTTACTCGAAGCTGCCGTCGGCCCACTTGCTCGCGTCGGTGCCCGAGCTGAAGTCGCCATCCTGCTCGTCGCGTGACTGCGGCCGGCGACGGTCCAGCCGGTTTCCGACGAACACGGCCAGGCCCACAACCACAGCACAGATCAAGAGGATGTAGAGCATGGCAGCAGTATGGGTCAGTGGTGAGATGGACGCCATGTTCAGCTTGCGACCGGCCACCTTGGACGACGCCGTCACGCTGGCCGAGATCGTCATGGCGGCCACCAAGCATCAGGGCCGCTGGCCCGCGATGACCCCGGCCGACGAGCAGGAGTGGCGCACCGGTTTCGCCGATTGGAGCCGCCAGACCCTCGCCGACGTCTCCGTCATCGTCGAGGGCGGAGAGGCCATCGGCCGGCTGCGGGTGGTGCGCGGCGACGGCTTCCTCCGGCTGGCCGGCATCCAGCTGCTGCCATCGGCGCAGGGCCGCGGCATCGGCACGGCGATCGTCCGGCAGCTGCAGAGCCGAGCCCGCCGCGAGAGCGTGCCCCTGCTCATCGGCGTCGAGAAGGACAACCCGCGCGCCCGGCAGCTGTACGAGCGGCTGGGCTGCGTACCGGTAGGGGAGAACGAAGCCGGCGACGAGGTCGAGCTGCGGTGGAGCGGGTCAGGCGTTCAGGGCCCCTAACAGGGTCCTCACGAGCAAGTCGGCGCGGGCGCCGGGGCTGTCGGCCGGGCCCAGTTCGGGAGCGTCGGGCGGCAATTCGTCGACCTCGTGGACCAGGGCGCGGAAGACCTGGCGGCACCACTGGGGGCGTACGGCGGTGATCTCGCCCGCCGCATGCAAGCGGGTGAAGACCAGGTCGAGCCGCTCGATGACCGCGGGGCTCAGCACGTCGCCCGTCAGCTGGATGCCGAAACGGTGGCTGACCTTCAGCTCGAACAGGGACTCGGTCAGGCGGTGCAGGGCGACCGCCGGGGGCGCGGCGTCGACCCGGGCCCGCTGGAGCGCCAGCAGGTAGCGCTCGTTGACCTGCTCGACCAGCGCCTCGAGCAGCACCTTGCGGGTGGGGAAGCGGCGGTGGACGGTGGCCCGGGCCAGGCCGGCGGCATCGGCGATGCGTTCCATGGGGGCGTTCGGGTCGGCCGCCAGAACGGTCTCGGCCGCCTCGAGGATGCGCATCGTGCTGCGTTCCGCGTCGGCCCTCATGGTCATCACCCTACCCAGCCCGGAAATGAGACAGAGCTGACTCAGTTATTGACTCATCCTAGACAACCGTGGTCCAGTGGACGGAGTCGAACGAACGGAGATTCCGCCATGGATCTGCACCTTGCCGGCAAACGCGTCCTGGTCACCGGGGCCAGCCGGGGCATCGGCCTCGCGATCGTCCGGGCCTTCCGTGAGGAGGGCGCCGAGGTCGTCGCCGCCTCCCGCCGCAGCACGCCGGAGCTCGAAGCCACCGGAGCGACCTTCGTGGCCGCCGACCTCGCGGCCCCGGACGGCCCGCGCCGCCTGATCGAGTCGGTGCTGGCCGCCGATCCGCGCCTCGACGTGCTGGTCAACAACGCCGGGGGCGGCTCGATCCCCGACGGCGCGCTCGCCGACCCGCTCGAGGGCGCGGAGGACGTCTGGGCCGACACGTTCGCACTCAACCTGAACGCGGCCGTGGGCACCACCCGCGCCGCGTTGCCCGCCCTGATCGCCGCGCGCGGGGCGGTCGTCAACATCAGTTCTGACAGCTCCCGCAAGCCGGGTGCGGCCCCGCTGCCGTACGCGACGGCCAAGGCCGCCCTCAACGCGTTCTCGCGCGGGCTCGCCGAGAAGGTCGCGGCCCAGGGCGTACGGGTCAATGTCGTGACGCCGTCAGGAACCCGCACGAGCCTGATGGAGGCGGCCGACAGCTACCCGGCCAAGGTCGCGCAGGCCATGGGCGTCGACCGCGAGACGTTCCTGGCCGCTGTGCCCGCGCAGATCGGCATGCTGACCGGCACCCTGATCGACCCGGCCGAGATCGCCCGTGCCGTGCTGCTCCTCGCCTCGCCCACGATGCCGAGCGCGATCGGCGCGAACTGGTCCGTCGACGCCGGCTCACTCAAAGTCGCCTGACGCCGGTCACCCGAGAAAACGCTCCCATTCCGAGCGCCGGTCGGCCCCGTACGCGATGTCCCGGCCGATCTCCACTGCCCGGCCCTCCCGCCGCAACTCCGCCAAGGACGGGTCGGTCTCGATCGCCGTACGGGTCGATTCCTGGCGGCGTCGCACCGTAGCCAGGACGTGCTCGCGTTCCGTCAGCCCGTACGCGTCGAGGAACCGGGCGATACGCGGCCCCCGCGGGACGACGGGCCAGCCGAGACGTGCGCACGTCTCGTCGTCGTAGAGCGGGACGAAGCGCCAGAGCGCGTACGCGACGTCCCACTCGCGGGGCCCGGGCGCGGCGGAGTCCCAGTCGATGAACGCCACCGGCCGGCCGCCGCGGTAGATCGTGTTGTAGGGGCCGACGTCGTTGTGACAGATCACCGGGCCGCCGCGGGGAGCGCCGGCCTCGACGCGCCAGCCGTCCTGACGCGTGGCCGCGAACGGGAGCGTCGCATCGTGGAGGCGGCGCAACAGCACGGCCGCTGCCGTCAGGGCCCCGTCGGAGGCCATGCCGGTCGGGGGCGCGTACGTGGTGACCTCGCCCTCGATGAAGGTGAGCACCTCGCGTCCCCGGTCGTCGAGGCCGCGGAACCGGGGCGCGCCCTCGAAACCCGCCGCCTCCAAGTGCAGCAGCAACTCGTGCACGCGCGCGTTCCGGCTGCCGGTGGCCCGCCGGACGGTGTCACCGATGCGAACGATCGGCGTCACCGTGCCACCGGCGATCGGCTGTTCGTCGTGGCCCGGAGGCTCAGTCAAGGAGGCTCCGGGCCACCTGCAGATCCGTGATCAGCACGTTGACCCAGCCCCCACGCACGGCGGCCCGGATGGCGTTGCTCTTGCGCAGGCCGCCGGCCACCGCGACCCGCCGGGGCACCCGCATCAGCGTGGCCGGATCAATACCCAGCACCCGCTCGTCGAAGGCCGACTCGATGTGCACGCCCGACGCGTCGAAGAAGCGCATGCACACGTCCCCCACCGCCCCCGCCGAGCGCAGCCCCGGCAGCTCGCTCTCGGCGAACGCGTTGCCGCTCTCGCGCAGCAGCGGCGACGGCTCGATGCTGCCCACGCCGACCAGCGCCATCGTCAGGTCGTCGCAGGCGCGCAGCACCGGCTCGATGTTGGGATCGGTCACGAACATCTGCCGCATGTCGCCCGACGCCAGCAAGCCGGGCGCGGGCAGATAGACGGCCTGGGCACCGGTCAGCGCGGCCAGGCGGCCCGTGATCCGGGTCGCCTGGGTCTGCGCCGTCACGTTGCCCACGCCGCCCAGCATCTGCACGACCTGGTCGGCGACGGGGGTGGGGCGGGGGTGCATGGCCTCGACGGTGGCCAGGATCGTCGAGCTCCACGAGGACACCCCGATCCGCTCGCCGCCCATCAGTGTCGTCTCCAGATAGACGGCCGCCGCCGAGCCGAGGGCGCGCATCACGTGACCCTCGTCGGCGTGGTCGTCGGTGTCGGCCACGATCACCTCGGTCAGCCCGTACGCCTGCTCGATCTGCTCCTCGAGCTCCGCGTAGACCCCGCGCGGGGCGATCACGGTCGTGCGCACGATGCCCAGGTCGACCGCGCGCTTGAGCAGCCGGGAGACGCGAGGCTGGGAGATGTGCAGCTGCTTGGCGATCTGCGGCTGGCGCATGCCCCGCTCGTGATACATGCGCGCCACCTTGGTCAGCAGGCGGATCTGGTCGGTGGCGACCTCGTCCACCGCGTAACGCTCGGCCACTCCCAGCCCCTCCCCGAACACCGTCGCAGCTTAGGAGAATATCCATTCACTAGCGCACGGTGAGTATCACCCGTTGGTAGTGCTTCAGGGCCGGCGTTCCGCCATCGGTCACCTCGAAGATCAGGTGAATGGTCTGCCCGGCGGTGGCGTCGGCGGGCACGGTCAGCGAGACGTTCGGCCCGGCGGTGGAAAGACCAAGAGTTCCCCCGTACGTCCCGGCGTCCGTGTACTGCCACCAGCGGTAACTCACAGCGTCGCCGTCGGGGTCGCTTCCACGTCCGTGCAGCGTGACCGATCGACCTGGCTTCAAAGAAAGATCAAGACCTTCCCGTACGGTGGCCCGCGGGTTGTGGTTGGCGTCGCGATAGCGCGGTGTCACACCCCAGTCCGCCCGCGCCGCGAAGTCGTTCTGCAGGTCGGCCACCCAGCGTGTCTGCGGGAAGGCCCGGTCGGCGGCCCCGGTGAACGTGTTGACGTCGGTTGTGTCGATCCAGCCCGACGCGTTGGGCGCGAACCGTCCGCCCCAGCCCCCGTACGTGGGGTTCTCCGACGACCGCAATCCGTTGAAGTCAAAGAGATACATGTACGCGGGGGAGTCGCCCTCGCTGATGAAGTCGTGCACGTCGTACGTGAGGTTCTGATCCGGCCGCCACCGGTTGTTCTCGTCGTCGCCGGGCGTGGGCTTGCCGTCCCGGTAGGTGCGATATCGCTCGAGCAGCGCGCCGTGCCCGTTCAGGAAGTTCGTTTCCATGTACGGGGCTTTCAAAGTCGGCTGGTACGCGGCCGGCACCTGGCGCGTCCACAGGTAGGCGAAGCTCCAGAACTGGCTCTGGTTGTCGATGATCTTGATGTCGGGCCAGTTCGGCTTGATGTAGTCGGCGAGCGTCGCATCCTGGTTGAGGATGTTGTAGATGACGACCTTCTGGCTGATCTTCCGTTGCAGCGCGGGCCAGTTCCGCGTACCGGAGTATTGGTCCTGAATCGACTTGAGCGCCCGCGCGGTCGTGTTGAGGCCGCCCCACGCCTGCACGTAGAGCGGGCCCGGCTTGCCGTCGAGGATCGTCTTCTTGATCCACTCGGAGCCCTCGGTCACCTGGGTCATCTCGCTGACGTTCGAGACGTTGCCGATCTTGTAGAGCGAGCGCAGCTCGGCCGGGGTGGGGTAGCCGGCGGCGTGCTTGCGCAGGTTCGGGTAGAGCTTCGCGTAGCGGTCGATGTATTCGTTGACCCACGCGGTGCCGGTCCAGCGGTAGGGCGCGACGTCGGCGCCGTTGCCGGCCCAGTGGTAGCGCGAGCTCGAATAGACGATGCCCGCGATGTCGAACTCGTTGGCGTAGTACAGGAACCTGATGAACGAGTCCATGTCGTCCACCTCGCCGTCCTGCGTGACGATGATCCGCGGCTGGTCCGCGCCGCGATCGTGGGCCTGGGCGGGTGCGCTGAACGCCAGGGGCAGCGTCAGGGCCAGGGCGGCGGCGGCCAGGCGGCGGCCAGATCTGCGCATGGGGAGTCCTTCCCGAGAACGCATGTGAAGCGGTGAATGAAAATTCAGCTCTGCATCGGTACCGCCCACGCACCGTAAGCGGGCGAGCCGGAGGCCGTCAAGAACGTCGATGGCTGGCGAAAAACGCGCTCTGAAGCAACACCGGAACGACCCGTTGACAACACCGACATCCAGCATTCACAGTGTGGGCATGCCCAATCGCCTATGAATGGATATTCAACATGACGGTGATCACACGCCGATTGCTCGCGGCGGCGACGGCGCTGGCGCTCGCCTCGGCGGTGACGGCCTGCTCCAAGGTGCCGGGCGTCTACGTCTACGAGAAGGACGGCCAGGCCGCCGCGGAGTCGAAGGCCACCGACCCGGCGACCTACGTCAACGACAACTGGGCGCAGAAGATCGTCCCGACCGTCCACGACAACGCCAAGGACGTCACCGAGGTCGCCGCCGCGATCAAGGCGGACCCCGACAAGGCAGGCCAGGAGCTGGGCAAACAGGCCGGCACCGGCAGCCCGTACGCGTTCATGGTCAAGGGCGAGGGCACGGTCACCGAGGTCGACACCTCCGTGCCCACCGGCCCGGTCACCGTCGAGGTCCCGCAGGCGGGCGGCGCGCCGCTCAAGGTCACGATCGCCACCGGCCCGGTCATCGCCGGCACCGCCATCCGTGACGCGGTCGGCATCGCGTTCGGCGACTTCGTCAACCAGATCGACTACGCCGAGGTCGCCAACCAGATCAACGACAAGGTCAAGACCGAGGTCGTCGCCAAGGTCGACCGGGACGCGCTCAAGGGCAAGAAGGTCGGCTTCTACGGCGCGTTCTCGTCGCTCGCGCCCGGCACGATCTTCCTCGTGCCGACCGAACTGGCGGTGCAGTGATGCCGGAGATCCTCGAAGCCAGGAACATCAGCAAGAACTACGGCGGCGTACGGGCTCTGAAGGACGTCACCTTCACCGCGTACCGGGGCAAGGTCAACGTCCTCGTCGGCGAGAACGGCGCCGGCAAGTCGACGCTCATGAAGATCCTGTCCGGCAGCGAGCAGCCGACCAGCGGCGAGATCCTGCTCGAGGGCGAGCCCGTGCAGCTCGGCAGTCCCCGCGACGCGCAGGCCCGGGGGATCGGGATCATCCACCAGGAACTCAGCCTCTTCCCGAACATGACGATCGCGGAGAACCTGTTCGCCGGTCGCGAGCTGCGCAAGGGCAGCCGGTTCGTGGACGCCGCCGGTCAGCGCCGCCAAGCCCGCGAGGTGCTCCAGCGACTCGGTCAGGACCGGCTCGACCCCGGCACCCTCGTCGGCGACCTGCCCATCGGCCAGCAGCAGCTCGTCGAGATCGGCCGCGTGCTCCTCACCGACGTACGGGTCCTGATCATGGATGAGCCGACGTCGGCGCTCTCCAACCACGAGGTCGACGTGCTCTTCGACGTCATGGGCGACCTGCGCCGGGACGACGTCACGGTCATCTACATCTCGCACAAGCTCGACGAGTTCCGCCGCATCGGCGACTGGGTGACGGTCTTCCGCGACGGCAGCCTCGTCGCCCACGAGTCGATGAGCCGCACCGACACCGGCTGGATCGTGCGCCAGATGGTCGGCCGCGACCCCGATTCCCTGTACGTGCGGAACAGCTCCCCGGTCGGCGACGTGCTGTTGGACGTACGGGGTCTGACCGTCCCCGGCACCGTCAAGGTCGACGACGTCTCGCTCACCGTGCGCGCGGGCGAGGTGGTCGGCATCTACGGCCTGATGGGCGCTGGCCGCACCGAGCTGGTCGAGACGCTGATGGGCATGCGCAAGGCGAGCGCGGGCGAGGTCGCGATCAAAGGAAAGCCGGAGCCGAAGGGCACGGTGCAGGCCCGGATGGCGGCCGGCCTGGCCCTGGTGCCGGAGGACCGGCAGCGCGACGGCCTCGTGCAGACCATGTCCGTACGGGAGAACATCCTGCTCGCGACCCTCGCCCGGATGACTCGCGGCGGGCTGCTCAACGGCGGCGCCGAGCAGCGCACGGCCAAGGACAAGGTCGGCGAGCTGGCCATCAAGATCCCCGGGCTGGGCGCGCTCGTCACCGCGCTCAGCGGCGGCAACCAGCAGAAGGTCGTGCTGGCGCGGGCCCTGCTGACCGACCCGGTCGTGCTGCTGCTCGACGAGCCCACCCGCGGCATCGACGTCGGCGCCAAGTCGCAGATCGCCTCGCTGATGGCCGACCTGGCCGCCCAGGGTTTCGGCGTCCTGTTCATCTCGTCCGAGCTGGCCGAGGTGATGGCCATGGCCGACCGGGTGCTCGTGATGGCCCGCGGCCGCGTCACCGCCGAGTTCACCGCCGAGAACGTCACCGAAGAGGCCCTCGTCAGCGCCTCAGCATCCGAGAGCGTCCTGGAGGCCGCGAAATGAAGGCATGTATGGCTGCGTCCTGGAGGGCTGGGAGAAAATGACCGACACCCACGTGGCTCCTCCGAAGAAGGCCGCGGCGGCGCCTCAGCCGGACGAGCCCAAGAACACCGCGCTGGCCCGGGCCGCCCTGCTGCTGCTGCGCGGTCGCACGCTGGTCGTGCTCGTGCTGCTGATCATCATCTTCAGCTCGATCTCGTCGGAGTACCTGACGCAGAGCAACCTGATCCTGATGACCAAGCACGTGGCCATCAACGCGATCCTGGCCATCGGCGTCACCTTCGTGATCCTGACCGGCGGCATCGACCTGTCGGTGGGCTCGATCGCCGGGCTGGCCAGCATGGTCGCGGGCGGCCTGCTGTTCAAGGGCTTCGACATGCCCGGCGGCACGGTCTTCTTCTCGGTGGCCGTGGTCATCCTGATCGGCATCGTCGTCGGCGCGCTCGTCGGCGCGGTCAACGGCGTGCTGATCACCCGGTTCAAGGTGGCGCCGTTCATCGCCACGCTCGGCATGCTCTATGTGGCCCGCGGCGCGGCCCAGCTGCACAGCGACGGCGGCACCTACCCCGACCTGGCCGGCACCGAGGCCCGCGGCAACACCGGCTTCGGGTTCATCGGCGTCGACAGCATCCTCGGCATCCCGGTCGCCGTCTGGATCATGGTCGTGGTCGCGGCGGCGGCGATCATCGTGACCACCAAGACCCCGTTCGGCAAGCGCATCTTCGCTGTCGGCGGCAACGAGCGGGCGGCGGTGCTCTCCGGCATCCGGGTCAACCGCATCAAGATCGCCGTGTACGTCATCTCGGGCGCCTGCGCCGCGCTGGCCGGCCTGCTGCTGACCTCCGAGCTGGGCGCCGCCTATCCGGACACCGCCACCACGTACGAGCTCAACGCGATCGCCGCCGCCGTGCTGGGCGGAACCGCGCTGGCCGGCGGGCGCGGCACGATCATCGGCACCGTGATGGGCGCCTTCGTCATCGGCTTCCTCAGCGACGGGCTCGTCCTCGTCGGCGTCTCCACCTTCTGGCAGTCCGTGGTCAAGGGCGCCGTCATCGTCTTCGCCGTCATCACCGAGCAGGCACAGCAGCGCCTGCAGTCCAACCTCACCAAACGCACCGCCTGATCGCCCCCGCTCCTCAGCTTTGAAGGGACACACCATGAAATATCTCCCCTCCCGCAGAGCCCTCCTCGCCGTCGGCGCCGCCTCCGTCCTGGCCCTGGCCGCCTGTGGTGGCGGTGACGACGAAGGCTCGTCCGGCAGCGGCGAGAGCGCGGCCCCGGCCGCCTCGAAGCTGGTCGTGATCATCACGCCGTCGCCCGACAACGTGTTCTTCAAGGCCGAGCAGGACGCGGCGGCCGCCCAGGCCAAGAAGCTGGGCTACGAGACGCTGGTGCTCAGCCACGACGACGACCCGACCAAGCAGAGCCAGCAGTTCGACACGGCGATCAGCCGCAAGGCCGCCGCGATCATCCTGGACAACGCGGGCGCGGACGCCTCGGTGACCGCCATCCAGCGGGCCAAGGACGCCAACATCCCGACGTTCCTGATCGACCGTGAGATCAACAAGACAGGCGTCGCGGTGGCCCAGATCGTCTCCAACAACGCCCAGGGCGCGGGCCTCGGCGGCCAGGAGTTCGCCAAGCTGATGGGCAACAAGGGCGAGTACGCCGAGCTGACCGGCAAGCCGACCGACACCAACGCGGGCGTCCGCTCCAAGGGCTACCACGGCATCCTCGACCAGTACCCGGATCTCAAGATGGTCGCGCAGCAGAGCGCCAACTGGGACCAGGCCGAGGCGCTGCAGAAGACCCAGACGATCCTGCAGGCGCACCCGAACATCAAGGGGATCATCGCCGGCAACGACACGATGGCCCTGGGCGCCTGGGCCGCGGTGCAGGCCGCGAAGAAGGACATCGTGGTCGTCGGCTTCGACGGCAGCCCCGACGTCGTCTCCTCGATCCAGAAGAAGGCGATCAAGGCGACCGTGCTCCAGCCCGCCAGCAAGATCGCGGAGATGGCCGTCGACCAGGCCGACGCCTACATCAAGGCCGGCGGCAAGACCGACCAGCCCGAGAAGCAGTCGATCGACTGCGTGCTCGTCAACCCCGACAACGCCGACTCGGTCAAGAACTTCGCCGTCGAAGGCTCCTGACCCGCTACCCGGGCGGGCCCGCCAGGCCCGCCCGGCTTGTCACCACCCGTAGAAAGGCACACCCATGCTGGTCGCCGACCCCCGTACCGCCGCCGCCTGGCGCCGATTCCGGCAGGAGTTCACCGACGCCGGCCCCGAGCGCCGACGCGAGATGCTGCGGGAGCGGGCCAACCAGTCCCGCACTACCGACCTGCACATGATCGGCCGGGCCGGCCTGGGGCACGTGGGCGGCGACATGTCCGTCCTCGACATCCTGACCACCCTGTTCTTCAGCGTGCTGCGGGTCGACCCCGAGAAGCCCGAGTGGGCCGACCGCGACCGGTTCGTGCTCAGCAAGGGCCACACCGCCGGCGCCCTCTACACGACCCTGGCCGCTGCCGGGTTCTTCGCCGACGCCGAGCTCGAGACCTTCGCCGGCCCGCTCTCCGCCCTCAACGGCCACCCCAACCGGGTCAAGGTGCCGGGCGTCGAGACCAACACCGGCCCCCTCGGCCACGGCCTGCCCGTCTCGGTCGGCATGGCCGTCGCGGCCAAGCTCTCCGGCTCGTCGCGGCACGTCTATGTGGTGCTCGGCGACGGTGAGCTGCAGGAGGGCAGCAACTGGGAGGCCGCCATGACTGCCGGGCACCGACGCCTGGACAACCTCACCGCGATCGTCGACCGCAACCGCTTGCAGCAGGGCGCGCGCACCGAGGAGACGAACACCCTCGACCCGCTGGACGACAAGTTCCGCGCGTTCGGCTGGGACGTGCTCGAGGTCGACGGTCACGACCACCTTTCCCTGTACGACGCGTTCACCGCGCCCCGCGGCGACCGGCCAACCTGCGTCATCGCCAACACTGTCAAGGGAAGAGGCGTCTCCTTCATGGAAGACCGCGTGGAGTGGCACCACAAGGTGCCGTCGACCGAGCAGATCGTCACCGCGACCGCGGAGCTGGCCCGATGAGCGCCCCCGTGCGGGAAGTCTTCGACAGCCGCGTCGCGTTCGCCGAGGAGCTGAGCGCCCTGGCCCGCGAGGACGAGCGGATCGTCGCGGTGTGCAACGACTCGGTCGGGTCGAGCAACCTCGTGCAGTTCCAGAAGGAGTTCCCCGACCGCCTGATCAACGTGGGCATCGCCGAGCAGGACATGGTCGGCGTCGGCGCGGGCCTGGCCCTCAGCGGTTACATCCCGTTCGTCTGCGGCGCCTCGCCGTTCCTGACCGGGCGCGCGCTGGAGCAGATCAAGGCGGACGTCGCCTACAGCCAGTCGCCGGTTGTCCTGTGCGGCATGAGCCCCGGCATGGCGTACGGGGAACTGGGCCCGACCCACCACTCGATCGAGGACCTGTCGTGGCTGCGCGCGATCGCCGGCCTGGACGTGGTCGTGCCGGCCGACCCCGCCGAGACCCGGTCGGCCGTGCGCTGGGCGGCCCACGCGGCCCGGCCCGTCTTCCTGCGCGTCGGCCGGTTCAAGGTGCCCGCGGTGACCGGTGACCGTCCGTTCACCTTCGGCGCGGCGACCACCCTGCGCGACGGCTCGGATGTCACGGTGGTGGCGGCCGGAACCATGGTCTCCCGCGCGCTCGAGGCCGCCGAGGAGGCCGCCGAGCAGGGAGTATCCGTGCGAGTGCTGAACATGTCGACGATCGCGCCGCTCGACGAGGACGCGATCCGGCGCGCCATGACCGAGACCCGGGGCATCGTGACCGCCGAGGAGGCCACCACGACCGGCGGCCTGGGCGCGGCCGTAGCGGCGGTCGTCGTCACCGAGCGTGCGCCGGTGCCGATGCGGCTGCTCGGCATCCACCGCGAGTTCGCGCCCACGGGCACCACCGCGTTCCTGCTCGAGCACTTCGGCCTGACCGCCGGCGACATCCGGCTGGCCGCGATCGGGCTGGCCCGCACCGATGCCTGACGACCTCGTCCTGGCTGTCGATCAGGGCACGAGCTCGACCAAGTGCCTGTTGGTCGAGCCGTCGGGTGCCGTGGTGGCGACCGGGTCGGCGGAGGTGCCGATCCGGTATCCGCGGCCGGGCTGGGTCGAGCAGGACGCGGACGAGATCCTCGACAGCGTGCTCACGGCCGCGGCCGCCTGCCTGGACGGCGTCGACCGGGGGCGGGTCGGGGCGGTCGGATTCAGCACCCAGCGCGAATCGGCGGTCGTCTGGGACAAGCGGACCGGTCGGCCGGCGGGGC
This sequence comes from Paractinoplanes lichenicola, assembly GCF_016785085.1. Taxonomy (GTDB): domain Bacteria; phylum Actinomycetota; class Actinomycetes; order Mycobacteriales; family Micromonosporaceae; genus Actinoplanes; species Actinoplanes lichenicola. The sequence goes on along the minus strand of NZ_JAENHO010000012.1, from coordinate 15,687 downwards.
CGGTGCTGGGGTGGCAGGACCAGCGGGCCCAGCCCATCTGCGACGCCCTCCGGGAGAAAGGACAAGCTGCCCGCGTACGGGATCTGAGTGGTCTGCCGCTCGACCCGATGTTCAGCGCGGCCAAGTTGCGGTGGCTGCTCGACCGTACGCCGGACGCCGCGGTCGGGACCGTCGACTCGTGGCTGCTGTTCGCGCTGACCGGCAGCCACCGGATCGAGTCGGGCAACGCCTCCCGGACGCAGCTGCTCGACGTACGGGCCGGGTCCTGGAGTGCGGAACTGCTCGACCTGTTCGGGATCCCGTCGACCGCGCTGCCGCAGGTCACCCCGTCATCCGGGGACCTCGGTGTCATTTCCGAGCGCGGGGGAGTGCTGGCCGGGCTGCCGATCACCGCCGTGCTGGGGGACTCGCACGCGGCCCTCTACGCGCACGGCTCGCAGGCTGCCGGGGGCGTCAAGGTCACGTACGGGACCGGGTCCTCGGTCATGCGACTGGGCGCGGTCGATGATCCCGGTGTCTGCCTGACCGTCGCCTGGAACGACTCGCTGGCCGCCGAGGGCAATATCCGATCGTCCGGTGCGACCGTTGCCTGGCTCGCCTCCTTCCTCGGGGTCTCGCCCTCCCGGGTAGCTGATCTTGCGGCGGATGCGTCCAGTGACGGCGTGTTTTTGGTGCCCGGCTTCGGCGGGCTGGCCGCGCCCTGGTGGGACGACACCGCGGTCGGTCTGATCAGCGGGCTCACCCTCGGCACCACGCCGGCCCAGGTCGCCCGGGCCGCCATCGAGTCGATCGCCCACCAGGTCGCCGACGTCATCGACGCCATGGGACCGGCCGACTGCGTGCTGGCCGACGGCGGGGCCAGCGGCAACGACGTGCTCATGCAGATCCAGGCCGACCTCACCGGGGTGCCCGTCCGGCGCGCCCGCACCACCAACCTGTCCGCCCTCGGCGCCGCTTTCCTGGCCGGGGGCTTCACCCCACCGATCTCGTACGACGAATTCCGTCCCCAGCCGGGCGTTTTCTCTCACCAGCGGGACGCCTGGCGCTCCGCTGTCGCCCGGGCCCGCACCCCGCACGATGGGAGCATCGCATGACCGAGTACCCCCGCTTCGGCGCCGGACTGTGGCACTTCGCCACGTACGTCGACCGGTACGCGTCCGACGGCTACGGGCCGGCCCGCACCACGCTCGACGCGATCGAGCTGGCCGGGCAGGTCGAGGACCTGTCGGTGGTCGACCTCAACTACCCCTTCACGCCCGGCGTCGGCCTCAGCGAGGTCAAGGACGCCCTGGCCGCGCAGGGGCTGTCGGCCATCGGCATCACGCCCGAGATCTACCTGCGCAAGTTCAGCCGGGGCTCCTTCACCAACCCCGACCCCGGCGTACGGAAGGCCGCCCTTGATCTGATGCACGAGGCGGCGGGCATCGTGCGCGAGCTCGGCGCCGACTACGTGAAGATCTGGCCGGGGCAGGACGGCTGGGACTACCCGTTCCAGGTCGACCACCGCACGCTGTGGAAACTGGCCGTCGACGGCATGCGCGAGCTGGCCGGGGCGCACCCGGATCTCAAGTTCGCCATCGAATACAAGCCGCGCGAGCCGAGGGTGAAGATGACGTGGGACTCGGCGGCGCGGTCGCTGCTCGGCATCCAGGAGATCGGGCTCGACAACGTCGGCATCCTGCTCGACTTCGGGCACAGCCTTTACGGCGGCGAGTCACCGGCCGACGCGGCCCAGCTGATCATCGACCACGGCCGCCTCTACGGCATGGACGTCAACGACAACCTGCGCGGCTGGGACGACGACCTGGTGGTGGGCACCGTCCACCTGACCGAGATCTTCGAGTTCTTCCACACGCTGCGCAAGAACAACTGGGACGGGGTGTGGCAGCTCGACCAGTTCCCGTTCCGCGAGGACAGCGTCGACGCGGCCAACACGGCGATCGGCACCCTCAAGCGGATCCATCGGGCGCTCGACCGGCTCGACACGGCATCGCTGGCGGAGGCGCAAGAGCGGCAGGACGCCATGGCCGCCCAGCGCATCGTCCAGAACGCCCTCTTCGGCGAAGTCGACTAGCCCGCCACCCCTCCCGTCCACCGCCCCTCCGCCAACCCGCTCCTGTTCGCCGATTTATCCCTTTTCGCTGCGAAGACCGGGAGATCACATGCGTTTCCATCGCGCACTTTCGATCGCGGTCGCGGGAATCGTGGGTGCGGCCGCCCTGGCCGCCCCCGCTTCCTCCGCCCCCTCTTCCTCCTCCGGGCACATTTCGGGCAAACCCCGAACCGTCGTCACCACCGACATGGAATCCGACGACATCGCCTCGCTCGTGCGCTACATGCTCTACACCAATGAGCTCGACACGCGGGGCATCATCTACAGCAGCAGCAAATTCCACTGGGCCGGCGACGGCAAGGGCACCGAATTCTTCCTGCCCAACCGCGAATACAAGACCCCGCAGACGTCGTGGCGCTGGACCGGCTCGACGACGATCGAGGACCAGATCATTCCCGCGTACGCGAAGGTCTATCCCAACCTGCGCAAGCACGACGCGGCCTATCCGTCACCGGCTCACCTGAAGTCTTTGGTGCGGCTCGGCAACATCGCGTTCGAGGGCGAGATGGCTGCGGACACGCCCGGGTCGAATCTGATCCGGGATCTGCTGCTCGACAACGATCGGCGGCCGCTCTATCTGCAGGCCTGGGGCGGAACGAGCACCATCGCGCGGGCGTTGAAGTCGATCGAAGAGCGCTATTCCGGTACTGCGGGGTGGCCTTTCCTGCGCGCCGCGGTGTCGAAGAAGGCCGTCATTCTGGCCAGCGGGTTCCAGGACGAGACCTACGCGAACTACATTTCCCAGGCGTGGCCGGCGCTTCGGGTTGAAGAGCTGTCGGCGGGCTATGCGACGTGGGGCTTCAACTGCAACAACAACGGCCAGGGCAACGTACGGGGTCTGCCAGCCGACCGGGTCTATTTTACCGGTGCCTGGATTCGCCGGAACATCCAGATCGGGCCGTGGGGTTCGCTTTACCGCTCGTGGCTCGACGGGCAGACCACACCCGGCGACCCGCTCGACGTGTTCGGCGATCCGGTCAAGGCGCCCGGCGGCTGGTGCAAACCGATGGGCCCGTACGACTTCCTGTCCGAGGGCGACAATGTCGTGTTCAACCAGCTCCTCCGTACGGGCCTGGAGAACCCGGCCGACCCGGCGATCGGGGGCTGGGGCGGCCGGGCGTACCAGGTGTCGGCGTCGCCCAACCTGTGGAAGCTCGTCGCCACCGAGAAGGACGCGACCGGCGCCGACGTGGCCAACCTGACCACGCTGCGCTGGGCGGCCGCGGCCCAGAACGACTTCGCGGCCCGCATCCAATGGACGCTGACGCCGCGCTGGTCGCAGGCCAACCACCCGCCGTCGGTGCGGATCGCCGCGGGCGACTCTGTGCGGGCCCGGCCCGGCGCGACCGTGTCACTGGCAGCCAAACTGTCCGACCCCGACGGCCGTAGGGTGACCGCCTCGTGGTGGCAGTATCGCGAGGAAGGCACCTACCCCGGCCTGGTCGGCATCACGGCCCGGGGGTCGTCGGCTTCCGTGAAGATCCCGGCGGACGCCAAGGCCGGCCAGACGGTCTCGGTGATCCTGCAGGGCACCGACAGCGGGACGTTCCCACTGACCCGGTACGACCGGGTGACCATCCGCGTGGTGTGACTTCTCGTCCGGCGCTGCCCCGGCTGGCAGCGCCGGTTCACCACCCGCCCTGGAAGAACGCCAGCAGGGCGGGTGCCGGGTCGGCCGCCGTCGTGGCGTTGGCGAAGACCACGGCACCCATCGCCAGGGCGAGGGCCACCGGCAGCGCGGCGGCTCGCTTGGATCGGCGCCACAGCAGCACGCTCGCGCCGAGCAGGAACAGCACCATGACGCCGGCGATCGGCACCATCACCGCGTGATACCAGCCGAAGTCGCTGACCAGCGGTTCGACCGAGGCCGGCAGCGGTCCGCCGGCGCTCAGCGCGGCCCCCAGCTCGCGGCCGGCCTGAGCCAGCGCGGGCTCGCCGGCCATCGGCAGCAGCGACGACAGCGGGGCGAGGATGCCCTGCACGTTCGCCATCACAGCCGCCACGGCCACGAACGCCAGGGCCGAGATGCCGGCTGCGGCGAGCCGGCTCTTGCGCCACAGCGGCACGGCGAGGGCGACCAGCGCGCCGAGCAGCAGCGCCGCGAACGCGCCCTTCACAACGTGGAAGGCGAACCAGTAGTCGACGAGCCGCTGCATTCCCGCGTCCAGCTCGCCGCCCCCGGCCCGCCAATAGTCGGCGAACGCCTGCTGAGTGGCCCGCACCAGCTGGCCGTGATCGGTGAGGGCAGTGCCCGTCCAGGCCGCCGCCAGCAACGGCGGCAACGTCACGAAGGCCACGATGAACGCGGCCGAGATCGCCCCGAGAATCAGGGTCCTGCGATGTTCTCTGATGGACACCGGCGGCACGGTAACCAACAGTTTCACTAGGTCTTTCGGCTATTACTACGTCTTTCGGCCGAGTCGCCGGTCGGCCACCCACACCACGAACGCCAGGCCGAGCAGCAGGGCCGGCCACCCCACCACCCCGACGAGCACGATCAGGCCGGCGGCAGCAAGAACAACAACCCTGAGCAGAACCGCCGAGTCTCTCACCAGACCATCGTCCGCCCCGAACAGTTCGGCAGACAGCGAATAGTGACTACCCGCACGATGTGGCGTTCGTTGTTTCCCGCTTTCGCTCTCCACCGAGCTGGGGGCATGTGCGGCTGGCCGAGCTGGTGCACGATGGCATCCATGTCGAACGAGGCAGACATCGCGGAAACCTGGCGCGCGATCCTCTCGGGCGCTCCGGGTGCGCGTCACGGCAACCCGCTCATCCTCGAGGCTGCCTATAAGCATGCGGCTCTGCGCGCCGTTTATCCGTTCCCCACGCACGGAACCCTGCAGTTCTATCGAGATGTGGTCATCGAGAAGAACTCGTTCCCGATGATCGTCTGTGCCGGCCCGCCGTACACGGTCTACACAACGAACTACGGCTCCCTGCTCGGCGAGGCCGCGACCCCGGACGAAGCGGTCGAACTCCTGCTGTCGGCCTGGCCCGAGGGCGACTCGGGCCGGGCGTAGCCGCATTCCTCGTAGAGCCAGCGGTCGAGGTAGGCCGCCGCCCCGTCGGGGGAGTTGACAACCTCGAGCCATTCGGTGGCCGCCTGGCGCATATGGCGGACCGCGGCCGCATCCTGTTCCGGCGAGCCGCGGCCGGGGGCGTCCATCTCGTCGGTGAGCGAACCCCAGACCCAGCTCAGCGAGACCGGAAACTCGGCGAGATAGTCACCCTTGGGCGTCGCGCCCATGGCCCGCCCGGCCAGTCCGGCAAAGTCCATGCCCGCCTCATACGTCGCGTCGGGGCCCTCGGCGGCGAGGACCACGCGGGCCTGATCGGCGGTGGCGGCGAGAAAACCCGGCGGACCGGTCTGCGGATGATACCCAGCTGTCACGGTCGTGAGCGTAGCGTCCCAGACATGACATCGAAGACCCTCCGCGATGCATACGAAGACCTGCATCGCCACCCGGAACTGTCCTTCCAGGAGCATCGGACGTCGGGCGTCGCGGCGTCCTGGCTGCGTGATCATGCGTACGAGGTCATTGAGGGTCTCGGCGGCACGGGAGTCGCCGGGGTGCTGCGCCGCGGGGACGGGCCGGTGGTGTGGCTGCGCGCCGACATGGATGGGCTGCCGGTCACGGAGGAGACGGGCCTGCCGTACGCGAGTGGCGTCGACGGGGTGTCCCACGCGTGCGGCCACGACATGCACGTCACATGGCTGATGGGGGCGACCGCCGAGCTGGCCGCGGCCGAGGATTGGCAGGGCACGGTCGTCGCGATCTTCCAGCCGGCCGAGGAGCTGGCCCGCGGCGCCCAGGCGATGGTCGAGGACGGGCTGGCCACCCGCGTGCCCAAGCCCGAGATCGTGCTCGGGCAGCATGTGGCGCCGCTGCCGGCCGGGGCGATCGGGCTGACCCCGGGGCCGATGTGGGCCGCCTCCGACTCCTTGCGGGTGACCATCCACGGCCGGGGCGGTCACGGTTCCCGGCCCGAGACCACCGTCGACCCGATCGTCATCGCCGCGGCGACGGTCCTGCGCCTGCAGACCATCGTCGCCCGCGAGGTCTCGACCGCCGAGACGGCCGTGGTCACCGTGGGCGCGGTTCAGGCCGGCGCCAAGCACAACATCATTCCCGACACGGCGACGCTGCTGCTCAACGTCCGCACGTACGACCCCAAGGTGCGCTCCCGGGTGCTGGCGTCGATCGAGCGGATCGCCCGCGCCGAGGCCGCGGCGGCCGGTGCGCCCCGCGAGCCCGAGGTCGTGATCGAGGAGTCCGCGCCCACGCTGACCAACGACGTGCCCGCGGCCGAGCGCACGCGGCGCGCCCTGGAATCGGTCGCCGGCCCCGACCGGGTCGTCAACCCCGGCCCGTTGCCGAGCAGCGAGGACGTGCAGGTGCTGGCCACCGCCGCGGGCGCCCCGATCACCTACTGGCTGCTCGGCGGGGCCGACCCGGCCCTGTTCGCCGGCGCGACCAGCATCGAGGAGCTGATCGAGGTCGCGGGCCGGATCCCGTCCAACCACTCACCGCTGTATCACCCGGTGCCCGAGCCCACGATCACGGCCGGGGTGGCCGCCCTGGTCGCCGCGGCGCGGGAGTGGCTAGGTGCAGGTCCCACACGTTGACCGCCGCCTCCGGCCCGGTCAGCGGATGCCAGGCCGGATGCATCGGCAGCGTGGCCGTGAGCACGCGCCGAGCCGACTCGGCCCCGACGGTGTGAATCGGCAAGATGTCCGCGGCCGTGGTGCGCACGATGGCCGCGCTGGTGTGCTTGAGCACGAGCCGCAGGGTGTCGAGGCCGTCGGGCCCGCCACCCTCATGCAGGTGCCGCTGATCGAGCTCGACCGCGTCCAACGTGGCAGCCGGCCGCTGCGGCGGATTCACGGCGAGCAGGTCGGCGTCGATCCCGCCCAGCTCGCGAAAGTCCAGCTGCCGAGCCTCCAACCGTTGCGTGCCCACGGTCTCCGCCACGTTCCGGCGGGTCACCTCAACCGCGGCGGGGTCGGAGTCGACGGCAATGACGCGGGCAGCGCCGGCCCGCAGCGCCGCGATCGTGATCAGCCCCGCACCGCAGCCCGCATCGATCACCGTCAGCCCGCCGCAATCCACCAAGCTGGCCGCCAGCAACGCCGAAAACCGCGACGGCGCATGCACCCCACCCGCAAGCGACAACGCAGCCCCGAACTCGAACCAGCCTTGCAGGTCAGTCATTGCGCCCCGCCCGTTGCCCGCTCCTGCTGTGCCGTGTCCTGCTGTGCCGTGTCCTGCTGTGCCGTGTCCTGCTGTGCCGTGTCCTGCTGTGCCGTGTCCTGCTCTTTCTTGGCCACGAGTCGTCGCCGCAGGTGGGCGCGGCACGCGGGCCATTCCGGCTCGATGATCGAAAAGATCGCCGAGTCGCGCAGCCGGCCCTCCTCACCCGGCACCCACGACCGCGACCAGCGCCGCAGCACCCCCTCAAACGTCGCGCCGGTGGCCGCGATCGCCGCCCGGGACCGCGCGTTGCGGGCATCGGTCTTGAGATCGACCCGTTCGACGTGCCAGTTCTCGAACGCATTCTGGAAGAGCAGCAGCTTGGCCTCGGTATTGATCCCGGTGCCCTGCGCCTCGGCCGCCAGCCAGGTGAACCCGACCTCGATCGCATACAACTCACCACTGCCCGGCCGCCGTCGAGGCTCCCAATACGCGGTAGCGCCCACGGCCCGCCCACTGCGCAAATCAACTTGCGCGTACGGGGTCAGCACCCCGTCGGCCGCCCGCCCGAGCTGCTGATCGATGTAGTCGTCCACCTCGCCGGGAGCCGGCACCCAGGTCCACCCGAAGGACTCGCGCTCCCCACCGACGGCCACCGCCAGATCGCCAGAGTGCTCGTGAGTCAGGGGCTCCAGCCGCACGAGAGAGCCTTCAAGCACAGGTCTGGGCAAATTCACAGCGCACTCCCGAGTCGTGTCTTGCCCGGCACACCCCGCACCGGACCTGGTCATCACCCGGAGCACCCACCCACGACAGGGGGTTGCCGACCAGCAAGCCGGGGCTTACCACTGGCACTCGTGACCCGTCGGACACTAGCAGCCCCCTCGCCGCCCACCCACGCCATATCCAAGCGCCCACCCAGCCCTGGCCACGCGCTCACCCCAGCCGCGCACCCTCTTTCCCGGCCAGCCTTGCCACCCCGCACCCAGCTCCGCCGCCCCCGCCACCCCGCACCCAGCTCCGCCGCCCCCGCCACCCCGCGCTCAGCCCGACCGGCCACCCCGCGCTCAGCCCGCCTAGCCCGCCCGGTCGCCCCGCGCTCAGCCCGCCCATCACCGCCCGGCCACCCGCGCTCAGCCCGCCCGACCGGCCCGCGCCCCAGTCCGGCGCCCAGCCCTGCCATCCCGCGCCGCCCCGCCTCGTGTGATCGCCGTCAAACTACTGGGCCCATAGGCTTGGTAGGCTGGTCCACTGTGACGTCAGAGACTCAGATCATTCCCGACGAGGTTCGCGACCTGCTGGAACGGCCCCTGATCGCGCACCTTGCGACCGTCCGCGACGACGGCACCCCGCAGGTCAACCCGATGTGGTTCGGCTGGGACGGCGAGTTCCTCCGCTTCACGCACACGAACTTCCGCCGCAAATACCGCAACGTCACCGCCAATCCCGCCGTCTCGATCTCGATCGTCGACCCGGCCGACCCGTACCGCTACGTCGAAGTGCGCGGCACCGTCGAACGCCTAGACCCGGACCCGACGGGAGCCTTCTTCGTCGAGCTGGCCACGCGCTACGAAGCTCCCTTCGGAACAAACCCCCCAACCGACGCCCCCGACCGCGTCATCTTCGTAGTCCGCCCCACAGCCGTCGGCAAGCGCTGAACCACCAACCGCCCGCGCCACTGAGCCGTTCCACCAGGCGCGGCCGTCGGGACCGTCCAGACGAGCACCAGGGCGCCCACCAGCCCGGCTGTCGTCAGCTGGCTCGCGACCCGGGCGGCGCCGTCGAAGGCGTTCTCACTCGGCCTAATCCGATCGACCGTCCCTCCCGCAGGCGGATAGCGTCGCGGGGTGATGCGGTATCGATACGTCGGACCGGCGGGCATCCCGGAGGAGGCCGCCGGTGTAGAGCCCATCGACCTGGCGTGCCTGGGCCGGCACCTGGGCATGCCGCTGACGTATGTCGTCGGGCTCGACGGCCGGCTCAGGTTGGCCCCGCGGCAGAGCGAGCACGTCGTTCTCGCCGGTGGGCAGGACGTGCTGGCAGCCGGGGAGATGACGTTCGACGCCGAGCACCGGGTGGTCGAGGTGTCGAACCAGTCGACCGGTTACTGCCCGGATCCGGACTGCTGGCCGGCCGTGGCCGAGTCGCTCGACCGGCTCGGGATGGAGCACCCTGATGGCTTCACTCATGAGCTGACCTTTCGGAGCTGCCCGGACTGCGGCGAGCGCAACATCGTGCGCGACGGCGACTTCACTTGCGCGCTCTGTGACGGCGAGCTGCCGATGGTGTGGAACTTCAACCCGGCGCCAGGTCGACCGTGATCTCGAGCCCTCCGCCGCGCCGGGGACGGGCGGTCAGCGGGGCCTGATGGGCCCGGGCGATGGCGGCCACGATGGCCAGGCCCAAGCCGTGGCCCTCGGTTTGATCGGTGCGGGCCGTCCCGCTGCGTTGGAACGGCTGGAACAAGCGGTCGATCTCGGATGGCGCGATGGGATCGCCCGAGTTGCTGACCGTCAGCAGCCCGGGGGTGGTCGTCGCGATCGAGACCGTGCCGCCCGTGACGTTGTGCCGGACGGCATTGGCCACCAGGTTGGTGATCAGGCTGCCGACCAGGTGTGGGTCGCCCGTCACGGTGGCCGGGGTGAGCGCGGTTGCCAGGTGAAGGCCCCGGCTCGCGGCCGCCTGCGTGTGGTCGAGCACGGCCTTGTGGGTCAGCGCGGCGAGATCGAACGACTCCCGATGATCGACCGGCAGGTTGCCCGCGGCCAGGGTCAACAGGGCACTGATCAGATCTTCCTGTTGGCGGCCCAGGTCTTGCAACTGCTGGCAGGTCGCGCGCAGAGTCTTGGCATCGGCCGCCGGGTCGGCCAGCGTGAGCTCGAGCAGGGTGCGCTGGACGGTCAGGGGCGTGCGCAGCTCATGGGAGGCGTTGGCGATGAACTGCCGCTGGCTCGTGAACGAGTCGTGCAGGCGGCGCGACATGGTGTTGAGCGAGTCGGCCAGGTCGGCGAACTCCTGATAGGCGGCCGGGACCCGTACGGGGGAGGGGAGATCTTCTGCGGTCATCGAGCGGGCGGAGGCGGTGATCTTGCGCAGCGGCCGCAACGCCCGCCCGGCCAGGACCCGGCCCAGCACCACGGACACGACGGCCAGGAGCACCAGGGCGATGGCGGAGTAGGGCAGCGTCGTGGGGGCGTTGCTGGTGGCCTCGGACTGCCCGCCGACCGGCTTGGTGTTGCCGATCGTCAACACCGGCAACTCGACCATGACCAGCAGCATCAGGCCACCGGCGAAAGTCACGCCGCCGTAGACCAGGCCGAGCCGGGCGCTGAGATGGGGGCGGCTCACGGCTCGCCGATCCGGTAGCCGCCCTCGCGGACGGTGTGGATCGTCGGCGGCGAGCCGAGTTTGACGCGCAGGCGCCCGATCGTCGTCTTGACCGTGGTGGTGAACGGGTCGGTCGCGTCGTCCCAGACGCGGTCGAGCAGCTCTTCGGCGGAGACGACCCGGCCCGACGCGGCTAGTAAGTAATGCAGCACGGCGAACTCCTTCGGGCCGAGATTGAGCCGGCGGCCGGCCCGTGTCGCGACGTGGCGATTCGGGTCGAGCGACAGGTCGCCGTTGTCGAGCACCGGTGGCAGGGCGGGCGTGCTGCGGCGGGCCAGCGCCCGGACCCGGGCCACCAGCTCGGCGAAGTCGAACGGTTTGGGCAGATAGTCGTCGGCGCCCAGCTCGAGACCCTCGACCCGGTCGCGAACCGTGCCGGCCGCGGTGAGCATGAGCACCCGGGTGTCGCCGCCGCCGGCCATGATGCGCCGGCAGACCTCGTCGCCGTGGACGCCGGGCAGGTCGCGGTCGAGCACCACCACGTCGTAGCGCGTCGTGGACACCTGCTCCAGCGCGCCATGACCGTCGAGCGTCGCGTCGACGGCCATCGACTCGCGCCGCAGACCGGTCGTGATCAGCGCGTTCAGCGTCTTGTGGTCCTCCACCACGAGCACTCTCATGCGGCACACAATGCCAGGCCGAGGGTGACAGCGCGGTGACAGCCGAACGCACCGTGCTGTCACCATCCCCGGCGTAGAAATCGCCGCATGACAGACGCCACGATCGAGGTTGACGGGCTCCACAAGCGATACGGTGCGGCCACCGCGCTGCGAGGGATGACGTTCACGGCCCGCCCCGGCCGGGTGACCGGCTTCGTCGGGCCCAACGGCGCCGGCAAGTCCACCACCATGCGCATCATCCTGGGGCTGCATCGCGCCGACGCGGGGCGAGCGCTGGTCGGCGGCCGGCCCTATCGGTCGCTGCGGCACCCGCTGCGGCATCTCGGCGCGCTGCTCGACGCGTCCGCACTGCATCCCGCCCGCTCGGGCCGCAATCATCTGGTCTGGCTCGCCCAGTCCCAGGGCCTCGGCCGGTCCCGCGTCGACGAGGTGCTCGCGCAGGTGGGTCTGGAGTCGGCGGCCCGCCGCGCGGCCGGTGGCTATTCGCTGGGCATGCGGCAGCGGCTCGGCATCGCGGCCGCCCTGCTGGCCGATCCGCCGGTCGTCATGCTCGACGAGCCGTTCAACGGCATGGATCCCGAGGGCATCGTGTGGCTGCGCGACTTCCTGCGCGCGCTGGCCGGCCGGCAGCGGGCCGTGCTCGTCTCCAGCCACCTGATGACCGAGCTGCAGGGCATGGCCGACCAGGTGGTGGTCGTCGGCCGCGGCCGGGTGATCGCCGACTGCGCGGTGGCCGACCTGATCGCGAGCGCGTCAGGTGATCGCCTGCGTGTGCGCACCAGCGCCACCAGTCTTGCGGCGGCCGCCCTGACCAGCACAGGCGCCCAGGTCACCGAGACAGATCAAGACCTCCTTTCCGTACGTGGCCTGCCCGTCGAACGGGCCGTCTCGGTGCTGGCGGCCGCCGGCGTCCCGTTCTCCGAGCTCGCGCCGCACCGGGCGACCCTTGAGGAGGCCTATTTCGACCTGACCCGCGACGCCGTCGACTATCGTTCCGGGGCGTCGTCGTGAGGCGCATTCTGAGCGCGGAATGGACCAAGTTCCGGTCGGTGCCCGGCTGGATCCGCGGCAGCGCGGTCGCGGCCCTGCTGATCGCCCTGTTCCCGATCACCGGCCTGGGCGGTGGCCCACCCGAGCAGGCGGCGCCGATCCCCATCGGGCCCGGCGGCGGCCCGGTCGTCGACGCGTATTACTTCGTGCACCGCGACCTCACCGGCGACGGACGAATAACCGTTCGAGTAGCCGGCCTGGACGGTGTGGGCTGGGCCAAGGCCGGCCTGATCGCCTCCGGCGGCGAGAGTCCGGGCTCCCGATACGCGACGATCATGGTCACCGGCGGGCACGGCGTCCGGATGCAACACGACTACCTGCATGATCGCGCCGGCCCGGAGCCGGCGGCTCGCTGGCTGCGGCTGACCCGCTCCGGCGACACGATCACCGGCGAGGCCTCGGCCGACGGGTCCGCCTGGCGGCGGATCGACGCGATCGAGCTGCCCGAAGCCACGCGGATCGGTCTGTTCGTGGCCGCCCCGCAGCAGACGAGCGGTCTCGGCTCGGCCCCGGGCGTGGCCACCGCCGAGTTCGGCCGGCCGGAGCTGACGGGCGACTGGTCCGGCGACTGGACGGGTCATCAGCGGGGAGCTCGCACGGCGACGTTCTCGGGATACCCGACGGGCGCCTCCGGCGGTTTCACCGAGACCGGCGACGGCTTCACGGTGACCGGCGCCGGCGATCTCGCCCCGGCCACCCGCGCCGACCTCCCTGTCGCCGCGGCCGCCGGTGACCTGCTGCTCGGCACGTTCCCGGCGCTCATCGTGATCGTCGTCGTGGCCACTCTGATGATCACCACTGAGTTCCGGTACGCCCTGATCCGCACCACCCTCAGCGCAGACCACCGCCGCGGCCGCCTGCTGCTCGGCAAGGCTCTGGTGGTCGGCGGCGTCACGTTCGGGACAAGCCTGGCCGCGGCCGCTCTCACGCTGCCGCTCTGGCTGTGGGTGGTGCGAAGACTCGGGCTGTACGTGTTCCCGGCCCCGCCCGGCGTCCTGCTGCGCGCCTCGGCCGGCACGGCCGCCCTGCTGGCCCTCACCGCGGTGCTGGCCCTCAGCGTCGGCACGATCCTGCGACGCAGCGCCGCCGCCGTCACCGCCGTGGTCGTGGCTGTGGTCCTGCCGTATCTGGTGGCGCTGATCCCGTTCCTACCGTCGGCGGTGGGCCAGTGGCTGACCCGGGTAACGCCGGCCGCGGCCCTCGGCGTCCAGCAGACCCTGACCCGCCCACCCCAGGTCGACAGCGTCTACTCCGTGGCGTACGGCTACTACCCGCTCTCACCGTGGGCCGGCCTGGCCGTCCTGTGCGCCTACACGGCCGCCACCTTCACCCTGGCCGCCTTCCTGCTGCACCGGAGAGACGCATGAACGCCGCCGATAGCGCGCCGCAGGGACACGTGAAGGGCGCCGACACCGCGCCAAGGAGACGTATGAACGTGATCCGAGCCGAGTGGACCAAACTGCGCACCACCCCTGGCCCAGCCTGGCTGCTGCTGGCCACCGCGGCCGTCTCCGTCGCCACGGGCGTCGCGCTCTCCGCCGTCGACACCCGGCTGGCCCTGAGCGGCGTCTACGTGGGTCAGATCCCGCTGGCAGTGCTGTCCGTGGTCATCATCAGCAGTGAATACAGCACCGGCCTGATCCGCACTACCCTGACCGCCGTCCCGAGCCGCTGGCCGGTCCTCGTCGCTAAGGCCCTGGTCCTGACCGCCGCGGTCGCGGTCACCGGAAGCCTCGCCGTCCTCGCGACACTGCTGATCACCGGTTCCGGCCAAGCGTTCCTGTCCCAAGCCTCGGCACGTGCCGTCTTCCATCTGATACTGATCGCGCTCCTGAGCCTGGGCACAGCCAGTCTGACCCGCGATTCGGCCGTCGCCATCGGAACTGTCCTCGCCCTGCTCTACCTTCCACCGCTGCTGACCCAGCTGATCACCAACCCGGTCCTCAGACGCCTGCTGGACCAGTTCGCCCCGATGACCGCCCACCCGGCAATCCTCGCTCTCTGGTCAGCAACCGCGCTGTCGGCAGGCACCTTGATGGTCCGACGCCGCGACACGTAATGGCCGCGGCACGTTGAGCGGCGGGCTCAATTGAGCCGACGGGACGGGCCGGGGCGGCCGGTTTGGAGCGGCGGGGCTGGGGCGGCGGACCGGGGCGGCGTGGCTCGAGCGGCGGGCTGAGGCGGCGGCGCAGGAGCGGTGGGGACGGGGCGGCTTGGCTCGGGCGGTGCGGCTGAGGCGGCAGGGCTGGAGCGGCGGAGCTTGGAGCGGCGGGGTCGGAGGGGAGACGGGATGTGGGTCAGCGTTTGCGGCGGCGTAGCAGTACGTCGGCGGCCCAGGCGAGGACGCCGACGCCGAACAGTGCTGCGATCCAGCCGGCGACTTCGATCAGGACGATGGCCGCGGTCACTGCCAGCATGACTACTCGGGCGGTTACTGCGGCCGGTGAGCCGCGGCGGGTGCCTTGGGACGGGGACGTGGCGAGGCGGGCGGCCAGCTCGCCGAACTGGCGGGCCTCGCGCAGGCGGGTTTCGCCGTCGGTGATGAGGAGGGCGTCGCACAGGTCGTGGAGGCCGGGGACCTGGCGGACCTCGGCGAGCAGCGCGTCGTGGACGTCGGGGCTTTCCACCCGGCCGGTGAGGATTGCTACGCCGTTCTGGACCTGGACTGCCACGGGCTGGCGGCGGAAGCGGGCGTCCGCCGCCAGGGTCTCGGCGATGCGGCGGGCCAGGTCGGCGTCGGGTCCGTCGGGTGGTGGGATGCCGAACAGGTCCATGGTGAACCCCCTCACCGTTTGTCGTCGGCGGTGTAGAGCTCGTCGACGACCAGCGTGTCTTCGCGGGCCAGGCCGGCGCGGTACCCGGCCCGGCCGATCATGTGGGCCGCCACCGGGGCCGTGGCCATGCTGAAGACGGCGACCAGCAGCAGCGTCGTGATGTCTACGGCCTCGCGCAGCCGGAGCGCGCAGCCGGTCAGCACCAGCAGCAGGCCGAGCACCTGGGGCTTGGTCGCCGCGTGCATGCGGGAAAGCAGGTCGGGGAAGCGCATCAGGGCCACCCCGGCCGACAAGCTGAGAAGGGCGCCGACGATCAGGCAGACGCCGGCGATGACATCGAGGACACCGTTCATTGCGAACCCCTTTCAGCAGAGGCGTGAGAGGGGCCGAGGTCTGAGGTGTGAGGGGCGCCGAGGTCTGAGGTGTGAGGGGCGCCGAGGTCGGGGGTGTGAGGGGCGCCGAGGTCGGGGGTGTGAGGGGCGCCGAGGTCGGGGGTGTGAGGGGCGCCGAGGTCGGGGGTGTGAGGGGCGCCGAGGTCGGGGGTGTGA
>NZ_JAENHO010000011.1 GCF_016785085.1 Paractinoplanes lichenicola | reverse complement strand
CGGCCCCAGCCGCGGTCCCGGCCCCAGCCGCGGTCCCGGCCCCAGCCGCGGTCCCGGCCCCAGCCGCGGTCCCGGCCCCAGCCGCGGTCCCGGCCCCAGCCGCGGTCCCGGCCCCAGCCGCGGTCCCAGCCTCAGTCGTGGTCACAGCCTCGGCCGTGGTCACAGCCCCAGCCGTGGTGCCGGCTTCGGTCGTAGCGCGGTGTTTCGCCTGTTCATGTGATCCGGTTCGGGTGTTCGCGCGGGTCGGTTCGGGGTCTTCGTCGGCGAACTTGAACGTTCCGTGCGGGGCGGCGGCTTGGCATGTGCGGTCGGTGGCTCGGAGGGTGCCGGGGGCGGCGGTGGCTCGCAGGCGGGCCGCGGTGTCGAGGACCGGGCCGCCCAGGTGGGGCAGGGTGCCGTCGGATGTGCTGGGGGCGATGATCTCGCCGGTGTCGGCGCCCAGGCGGATGGGTAGCGGGAATCGGCCGACGATCTCGTGGCCGGCCCACAGTGCGCGGGCCGCATGGTCCTCGCGTGCGATCGGGTAGCCGAAGAGGCCGATCACGCCGCCGCCGATCACGGGCTGGGCCGCGCCGCCCCATCGGGTCACGATCTCGGTGAGCAGGGCGGTCCAGCCGGCGATCTCGCGGCGGGCGCGCTCGGGGTCGGCGTCGGCGGCCGCCCCGCGTACGCCGCGAAGGTCCGCATCGAGGACTGTGACGAGCTTGCGCTCCTCGGGCACGCGACGCTCGGCGGCCGGCGGCGTCAAGCTCGCATGCAGCCGCTGCACGTCGTCGTTGGGCTCCACGCCCAGCTCGGCCCGCAGCGTCTCGGCCAGACGGTCGTACCAGCGCACGGCCAGATGCCGGTGACCTTGCGCCGCCTCGAGACGCATCAGCCCCGCGTACGCCTCCTCGCGCAACGGATCGAGCTCGACCACCCGCTCGAGGTCGGCCCGGCCGCCGCGCTCGATCAGCAACGGCACGACAGTTTCGCGCAACCGCGTGCGGCGGGACTCGGCCCAGGCGTCGAATCTGTTCTCCGGCAGCAGGTCCCCGGTGTAGAGCGCGAGTGCCCCGGCCACGTCGCCGCTGTTCGCGGCCTGCTCGAAGTCGTCCACATCGACCCACAGGCCGGTCGGCTCGAGGACGAGCATGTCGTCGCGCAGCAGCAAACGCTCACTACCGAGCACTCGGCGCGCAAAATGCAGGGCCTTGTTGAGACGGCTCGTGCCCAGCGCCGGGTCCGCGTCGGGCCACAGCAGGTCGACGGCCTGGTCGCGGTGCAGGCGGCGGCCGTGCAGGGCGAGGACCTTGACCAGGGCGGTCGCGCCGCTGCGCCGCCATTCGCTGTCGGCGACCGCACGACCGGCGACTTCCGCTCGGAAGCCGCCCAGCAGGTGGATGCGCAGGTCGGCGGGCATGCGCGAAATTGTCCACCCGGGAGGTCCCCGGTGCGGACAACAAGCGGACAGCTGACGGAAATCGTCGTCACTACCTTGCGCGTCGATGTTCGTTACTTCTCAGGGGGACAAGGTCATGACGGCTACGACAGCGGTGGATGAGCAACGGCTCATGGAGTTCGTGTTCAAGGCGGTCGGCGACTTCGGCGCGCAGCTGAACGGGGCACTGACGGTGATCGGCGACAAACTCGGACTGTATCGAGCGATGGCGGGGGCGGGTCCGATGAGCGCGAGCGAGCTCGCGTCGCGGACGGGAACGGCCGAACGTTACGTACGGGAATGGCTCTGTGCGCAGGCCGCGGGCGGCTACGTGGCGTACGAGGGTGAGGGCTTGTTTTCGCTGCCGGCCGAGCAAGCGATAGCGCTCACCGACGAGACCAGCCCCGCGTGCGTGATCGGCGGCTTCGAGCTGATGCTGGCGGCGGTGCGCTCGACCGACCGCCTGATCGAGGCCTTCCGCACGGGCGAGGGGGTGGGCTGGCACGAGCACCACAGCGACCTGTTCGAGGGATGCGAGCGCTTCTTCCGGCCCGGCTATCACGCGCACCTGGTGGAGTCGTGGCTGCCCGCGATGCCCGGTGTTGTCGATCGGTTGCGCGCGGGGGCGCGAGTGGCCGACGTCGGATGCGGGCTCGGCGCGTCGACGGTCCTGATGGCCGAGGCGTTCCCGGAGTCGACCTTCGTCGGGATCGACTATCACGCGGGTTCGATCGCTTCCGCGCGCGAACGCGCAGCCGAGGCGGGCGTCGGCAACCGCACACGGTTCGAGACGGGCCGGGCCGCCGAGCTGTCCGGAACGTACGACCTCATCTGTTTGTTCGATTGCCTGCACGACATGGGCGATCCGGTCGGTGCCCTGCGCCATCTGCACGACCGGATCGCTCCCGGCGGCAGCCTGCTGCTGGTCGAGCCGTTCGCGGGTGATCAGGTCGAGGCCAACCTGAATCCGGTGGGCGCGGTCTACTACGGCGCCTCGACGTTCCTGTGCACGCCGAACTCGTTGTCGCAGGAGGTCGGCACGGCGCTGGGGGCGCAGGCGGGGGAGTCCCGGCTGCGATCGGTCGCGGCGGTGGCCGGCTTCGGTTCGTTCACCCGGGTCGCCGAGACGCCGTTCAATTTGGTCTTCCACGTCCAGCCGTAGGCTCGACCGCGGCCGATCAGCGCGGGACTTGACGCAACTGGATGGTTGCCATACTTTGGTGGCAACCATCCAGTTGCTATTTAAGGAGACGGACATGGCTTTTCCCGATCGCATCGAGCGAACGCTCGAGATCGCGCATCCGGTGAGCAAGGTGTGGGCGGCGCTGACGACGGCCGAAGGGCTGGGCACCTGGTTCGGCAACACCGCCGAGGTCGACCTGCGGGTCGGCGGCCAGGCCAAACTCACCTGGAGCAGCGGCGACACCGCCACGCTCACGATCGAACGGGTCGAGCCGACCACCGTTTTCGCCTACACCTGGCCCATCTACGGCCTGCCCGAGGGTGACCCGCGCCGAACCTATGTGGAGTTCACGCTGGTGCCGTCGGCGACCGGCACTACGCTGACCATGGTCGAAACCGGCTTCGCGCAGATGCCCGAGGCCGACCACAAGACGGCGTTCTCGGGCAACACCGAGGGCTGGACGAACGAACTGGGTGAGCTGGTCGCGTATCTCGATGGAAAACTCTGACCTGGAGTCCGTGGCGCAGGAGGTCTTCGCGGCCCTGGCCGATCCGAGCCGGCGGGCGATTCTCGCCGAACTCGCGGCCGGGGGCCCCGCCACGGCCACCGACCTGGCAGCGAAGTTGCCGATCACGCGGCAGGGCGTGGCCAAGCACCTCACCCTGCTGGCCGACGCCGGCCTGGTCGTAGCCGAGCCGGGCGAGCGCCGCCGCGTCCGCTACCGCCTGGACTCGGCCCCCATGAAGATCGCCCAGCAGTTCCTGGCCGCCCTGGCCCGGGACTGGGACGGCCCGCTGGCCGCGCTCCGCGACCGGCTGCAATAGCCGGCGCGGCAGCGGGTCGGTCAGGGGGCGGTGCTCTGGCGGATCTGGAGCTGGGCCGGGAAGACGCAGCGCCAGTGCTGGACGATCTGACGGTTGATCAGGGCCCGGGTGGCCGCGGCGGCCATCTGTTCGACCGGCTGGTGCACCGACGACATGGGCGGGTTCGCGCAGGCGGCGATCACGCTGTCGTCGAAGCCGACGACCGCGACGTCCTGCGGGATGCGGCGGCCGGCGTCGCTCAGTGCCTGCATCGCACCCGTGGCCAGCAGATCACAGCCGGCGAAGATGGCGTCGATGTCGGGGCTCTCGGCGAGCAGGCGCTGGGTCAGCTCGTAGCCGGCCTCGCGGCGGAACTTGCCCGTCGCGGAGATCTCGGGCAGGTCGAAGTCTTTGACCGCGCGACGGTAACCCTCACGGCGGCCCTCGGCGCACGAGTTGCCGTCCGGACCGTGCAACGCCGCGATCCGGCGGCGCCCGGTTTCGTGCAGATGCTGCACAGCCGCGTACGCCCCCTCGGGGTTCTCGAGCCCGACGAACGGGAGCCCGGGCACCGTCGGGCCCATCGTGACCACCCGGTCGCACCGGCGGTAGAAGCCCTCGGCCAGCGCGGGCGGCACGTTGATGAGCAGGACGCCGAGGCTGACCGTCGTGGCGATGCGTTCGAGCAGGGCGGCGATGTTCGACTCGTCGACGACGTGCACCCGAAGTTGCGCGTTGCTGCCCGCGAGCTCCTGCAGGATGCCGGCGGTGACGCGGCCGTAATACGGACTTGTGCCGAACACCGACGTTTCGTCGACGATGACCAGCTCGACCACGTCGCCGTGACCGGACGCGAGGGCGCGAGCGACCGGATCAGGCCGGTAACCCAGGTTCGTGATCACCTGGCGTACGTGCTCGCGGGTCTGCGCCGACACCCCGGGGGCATCGTTGATCACCCGGGAGACCGCCGCCTTCGACACGCCTGCTTCCGCGGCGACGTCGGCCAGCGTCGTTCTCCTCTGTGCCATCCGGCAAGTGTAGGGACGGCGCGCGCCGCAGCCATCAGGATTTCAGGTAGCCGATGACGTCCACCATGACATTCGCCGAGGTGGGCGCGTTGTTAACGATCGTCATCCGGCCGCGTGTGCCCAGGGTCACGCGAGCGGTCGCGTTGCCGGGCTGATTCGGCCCGTGCGATGCGAGGATCGCCGTGCTCGCCGGGTCCAGCTTGAGGCTTCCCGCGCTGGTCACCCCGTTGACCGACAGGTTGACCAGCACGGTCTTGGCCGTGGTGGGCACACCCGCGCGTCCCGCCACGGCGAAGGCGATCGCATTGCGCCCCTTCAAACCCCGGGCATTCAGTACGCGTGTGGGGGTGACCGGGAAGTAGGCGTTCGCGCGGTACCAGCCGACCAGGTTCGCGGCCAGATGAGCAGAACCGCTCGACGCGTTGCGCAAGGTGATCTGACCGGTGTTGTTCAGCGGCACGACGATGCGCTGAGTGGCGGTCTGTCCGGCGTTGTGCAGGTTCGTGGCCAGGGCGGGCGGCTTGGTGCCCTTCGGGTAGGCCAGAACGCCGCCCGAGGCTCGGCCGCGGGCCACGGCGACGTCCAGCGCTACGGCCGACGCGTTCGTGCCCCGGACGGTGACGTTCACTTCCTTGTTCGGCCCCACCTGGGTGGGCATCAGCACGGGGGCCGGCGCGAGCGGGGTGAACACGGGGACGACGGTGGTGTGAAACAGCCGTACGGCGCTGGTCGTGCCGTCAGAGGATTCGAACGTGACGATCGTGCGGCCGCCGGCCTGTGCCCCGCCACCGCTGTTGCCGCGGGCTCGTTGGGTGCCCACCTGGTCCACGATCAGTTCGCCGTCGTCCTTGCCGTTCGCGGTGAAGCGCTGGACGTAGACCCGGCTCGCCCCGCAGTCGCCGTTGTGTCCGACCGCGGCCGCGCCGGTGCTCGTGGTGAATGCGCTGCGAGCAGTGGGCGAGCAGTCGTGAGCGGCTCCGAGCGCCAGCCCGTCGGCGCCGAAC
Source organism: Paractinoplanes lichenicola (assembly GCF_016785085.1). Lineage (GTDB taxonomy): Bacteria > Actinomycetota > Actinomycetes > Mycobacteriales > Micromonosporaceae > Actinoplanes > Actinoplanes lichenicola. The sequence goes on along the minus strand of NZ_JAENHO010000011.1, from coordinate 408,627 downwards.
GACGTGTCGCGCGCACCGGTCGGAAGGATTTTGACTACGGCCATCCTGTTCGCCGAGCGGCCGCTGATGTACGTCGCGCTCATCGAAGACGGCTCGAATCCCGTGGGCAGGGTGTGCAGAGCCAGTTCGGGAGTGCCGGCGGCCGTGTAGCGAACGACGTTCGTCTTTGTCGCGGTCAGCAGTTGGTTGCCGGTCGCCGCGATCGCCCGGACGTCGTCCTTCGTCTCGAGCAGCCCGGCGGCGGCCCAGGAGGCGTCGAGGGAACCGTCCTGCCTGATCGCGGCCAGGAGATGGGTCGCCGGGGTCGTGCCCTGGTCGACGGCATGCACGATCAGCGTGCCGTTCTGGCGGACGGTGACCGCCTGGACAAGCTCGATCGTTCGGTTGGTGAGCGCCGTGGTCGTCGCGCCGCCGACGCGATGCACGCGGATGCCGGGTTGGGCCGCGGCGACAACGGTGATTGAGCCATCCGCGCCGGTCGCTAGAAGCCCGGCGAACGGCAGTACGTCCGCACGCTCTTTGGTGCCGTTCGGCGTGAGCGTCGTCAGCCGTGCGACTCCCATGGCATCGGTCGTGAGCAGGCGGGTGCGGCCGGAAGAGTCGACGATTGTGTCCACCGGCTTGCCCGCGACGGTGGTGATGCCGTTAGTTCCGAACCCGGCGTCGACGTTGGGCGTCGGCGTGGCCTGAGCAGGCGGCGTGGCCTGAGCGGGCTCGGTGGGCGCTACGAGGGTCAGAACCACAACACTGGCCACCGCGACACCGGCCAGTGGCCTCCGGCGACGCCCCTCCTGTCCAAGATCACGCCAGTCTGATTCGCCGCCGGCAACCAGTCGCTGACGCTTGTAACGGACAAAAGGGGCATTAAGCATGCGCGCCAGAATGAACCATCGCGGCTCGCGACTCAACTTTCGGCTCGCCCTTGTCCACCTCTTCAGCCATCCGTGCACCCGGGCAAGACAAGGGTTACCAGGGGAAGTGGCTCAGGAGGGTCGCTACCCGGGGGTCGTTGACGGCCTCGGGCTGGTGAACGACGTGGTAGGTCACCGAGGGAAGGTCGGTGACCGGCTTGGCGGTGAAGCCGCGGGGGACCGGGACGCAACCGTTCACTATGGCCAGGCCGACGCCGAGCGTGACGAAGTGCGTGATCAAGGGCCAGCCCTCCGCCTCGACCGCCACTGTCCAGTCGGCGGAGGCCGATCGCAGGCCCTGTTCGAGCAGGACCCGCTGGGGGCGGTGGGCCGGGGGCACCACCAGGCTCTCGCCGGCCAGGTCGCGCAGGGTCACCGAGCGTCGCCGGGCCAGGCGGTGGGTGGTCGGGACGATCAGCACCTGCGGGAACGTGGCCAGTTCAGCGACGCTGAGGTCGTCGGGGAGGACGTCGAGGACGCTCACGCCGACGTGGGCGCGGCCGCTTCGTACGGCGGCGAGCATCTGGCGGTGGTCACAGTTGATCAGGCGGAGCCGGGTCGGCTGGTCGGTCAGCATCGTGCGGATGGTGTCGCCGAGCAGATACAGGTAGGCGCCCTGGCCCGCGGCGAGAACGACCGGGCGGGCTTGCGCGGCGCCGGCGAACTCGCTCAGGAAATGCGCAAGTCGCTCATCGTGGTCGCGCGCGAATCGGGCGACCGCCTCGCCGTCGGCGGTGAGCACCAGTTTGCGGCCGTCGCGGCGGTAGAGCGGACGACCGAGCGACTCCGCCAGTTTGCGGACCTTCACGTGCAGGGCGGGCTGCGAGATGCGCAGTTCCTCGGCGGCGCGCGTGAAGTTGAGGTGATCGGCGAAGACCGCGAACGAGGCAAGCGCGTCGGCCGAGGCTCTCATAACCGCAAACTATAGCCACCGGGCAGAGGCTAGTTCTGCTTTAGTGGTGCGCGGCTCAGGCTGATCGCATGAATGAGCGAATGACATCCCGAGAACGACGGAACGCGCAGGAACGCACGGGCGAGCGACATCGACGGCTGGGCGTCGACATCGGCCGGGTGATCATCGGCGGCGGCAGCCCTGGCGGCGGAGACACCCAGTTCTTCAGCGGGGACACCGCACGCATGCTGGCCACACCGGCCATGCCGGAGGCGTTCGCAACGCTCGCCCGGCTCGTGCCCCAGTTCGACGAGGTGTGGCTGGTCTCGAAGTGCGGCGAGCGGGTGCGGCGCAGCACGCGGCTGTGGCTCGACCATCACGACTTCGCCGGGCGCACCGGCATTCCGCGCGACAACGTGCGTTTCTGCTTGCGGCGTCCGGAGAAGGCCATCCATTGCGCGGAGCTGGGCATCACGCACTTCGTGGACGACAAGCTCGATGTGCACGAGGCGCTGCGCGGAATCGTCCCGCACCGCTACCTCTTCGGTCCGCAACGAACACCGGCGCCGCCGTGGGTGCAGCACACTTCGACCTGGCCGGAGGTCGAGGCGGCGATAAGTAGTCCGAGTGGATGAGCACCCGTCAGGCCGGTAGCGCCGCGGCCGTTGGTCGGTCGTGTGGGTGGATGGGCACCTTCAGGCTGGTGGCGCCGCGGCCGTTGGTCGGTCGTGTGGGTGGATAGGCACCTTCAGGCTGGTGGCGCCGCGGCCGCGGTTAGTCGTGTGGGTGGACGAGCACCTTCAAGCCGGTGCGGGCCGCGGCCGCGGTCAGGGCGGCGTTGATGTCTTTGAGGGGGAAGACGTCGGTGGCCAGTGGTTTCAGGTCGACCAGCCCCCGCGCGGTCAGGTCGATCGCGCGGGGGTAGACCTCGCCCATCCGGCGCGACAGCACCAGGCTGAGACCCTTGCGCCGGGCTTGCGCGGCGCTGAACGACGTGCGATCGCCGTCGGGGATGCCGACCAGGATCACCCGGGCGCCGGGCTTGGCCAGCCGCAACGCCGTGTCGACGGCGGCTTCGGAGCCGGAGACTTCGAAGACCACGTCGGCGATCGCCTTCGACTCGTCCGCGTGTTCCGCGCCGAAACGCTCGGCGGCGGCCATCCGGTGGGGCAACGGCTCGGCCGCCACGACCCGGGTGGCGCCGTGCCGCAGAGCCAGCTGGATGAGCAGCAGGCCGATCGGACCGCAGCCCACAACGGCGACCGTGGAGGCCATCCGCATGTGCGCGAGGTCGAGCGCGTGCAGCGCGACACCCAGCGGCTCGAGCAGGGCGCCCTCGTCGTCGGAGATGGAGTCGGGCAGCCGGTGCAGGCGGTGGGCCGGCCACGCCATGAACTGCCGCAGGCCGCCGTCGCAGCTGCCGTGCCCGGCGAAGACGATGTTGAGGCACAGGTTGACGTCGCCCTCGCGGCACGGCTCGCACTGCTCGCACGGAATGGCCGGATCGATCGCCACGCGGACGCCGTCGTCAGGCCCTCCGCGGATCACACCGGCCATCTCGTGCCCGAGCACCAGCGGCCGAGCCACTGCGGCGTCACCGATCGCGCCCTCGGTGAACCAGTGCAGATCGGAGCCGCAGATCCCGACGGATGTCACCTCGACGAGACGATCGTCAGCCCCGGCCGGCGCCGGAGGCTCCTCGGTGTGCAAACGAACATCTCCGGCGGCGTGCAGGCGCGAAACGAGCATGCTCCGACGCTAACATCGCTCAGGTTCGGCGCCCGGCTCGCGCGAACGCCGCTTCCGCCTGCGTGATCAGGTCGCCGACCAGATCGGCGGCCGACGGCACATCGGTGATCAGATCGACGCCCTCGCCCGCCCATACCGGCATCGCGGGGATGACGCCGCGGGCGATGTCGTCCTGATAACCCCGGACAGCCTGAGCATCGGCCGCGAGCTCGGCCTCGCGGTCCCGCCAGCGGTCCAGGTAAGGATGACCGAGCGTGCGAGCGGTCCATCGCGACGGCCATGCGGACCCGCGCGCGAGGTCGAGCACCCGATTGCGTTCGGTCTCGTCGGTGCGGCCGGCCAGCAGCGCCCTCATGGTGGACGGTTCGACCAGGGCCTCGGCGGTGGCCTGGAAGCGGGTGCCGATCAGGACGCCGTCCGCACCCAGCGCGAGGGCCGCCGCCACCCCGCGGCCGTCCGCGATCCCGCCCGCTGCCAGCACCGGGATCGGCGCCACCAGATCGGCGACGACGGGCACGAACGGGAGCGTCGACCGGCCCCGCCGCGCGCCGTGACCGCCGGCCTCGGTGCCCTGCGCGACGATGACGTCGGCGCCCAGATCGGCGGCACGCCTGGCCTCCTCGAGATCGGTGACCTGCACGATGATGCGCGCTTGGGCGGAACGAACAACTTCCACGTACGGGCCGGGGTCGCCGAACGAGAACATGATCGTGGTGGCGCCCAGGTCAAGGGCGTGGTGGACCGCGGCGGCATCGATCGCCCACGTCAGGAAGCCGACGCCGTACGGCTGGCCGCTGCTCGCGGCGATCGGCAGCTCACGGGCCAGCCACTCGCGGTCGCCGTACGCGGCGCCCAGGATGCCGAACCCACCGCCCCGCGAGACGGCCGCGGTCAGGGCCCCACCGGCCGAGCCACCCATGGGGGCGAGCGCGATCGGGTGGTGCACGCGAAAGAGGTCGGTGAATCGCGTGGGCAGCGTCATGCGCGCATCATCGCGCAACCAGGCACCGCGCATGCCCCACTGACAACGCGTCAGCGCCGGTGCGGTGGCAGGCGGCGAGCAGTAGGTGGGAGCGAGCGGTGGCTGGGGCGAGCGGTGGCTGGCGGCGAGCGGTGGCTGGGGGCGAGCGGTGGCTGGCGGTGAGCGGTGGCTGGGGGCGAGCGGTGGCTGGCGGTGAGCGGTGGCTGGCGGTGAGCGGTGGCTGGTGGCGGGGCGGTTGGCTGGCGATGGGCGTCGGCGGCGGCGGGTTGGGGTCAGCCTTTCAGGCCTGAGAACGTCATGGTGGCGATGAAGCGTTTCTGCGCGAACAGGAACGCCACGATCAGGGGCGCGGTGGCGAGGACGTTGCCGGCCATCAGTTGCGACCACTCTGTGCGGCGCATGCCCTGGAAGTTGGCCAGGCCGACCTGCAGCGTGAAACGGTTGTCGTCGGAGATGGCGACCAGGGGCCAGAGCAGGTCGTTCCAGCTGGACAGCAGGGTGAACACGGCCAGCGTGGCCAGGGCGGGGCGGGCCAGGGGCAGCACGATGCTGCGGAACGTGCGCCACGTGCCGCAGCCGTCGATGCGGGCGGCCTCCTCCAGTTCGACCGGCAGGGCCAGGAAGAACTGGCGCATCAGGAAGATGCCGAACGCCGAGGCCAGCCATGGGACGAACGCGGCGGCGAGCGTGTCGACGATGCCGATGCGGGCGAACATCAGGTAGGTCGGGATCATCAGCAGCTGGATCGGGATCATCACGGTGGCGATGATGACCAGGAACGCGACACCCCGGCCGGCGAACTTGAGCCGGGCGAAGCCGTAGCCGGCCATCGAGCAGAGCACCAGGTGGGCCAGCACTGAGACGGTTGAGACGAGCACCGTGTTGGCGAACCAGCGTAGTGCCGGCGTCTCGGTCAGCAGGGCGCGGTAGCCCTCGATGTGCAGCGAGGTGGGCAGCAGCTTGGGCGGGAACTGATTGATCTCGGCGCTGCTCATGAACGAGGTGAGCACCATCTGCACGAGCGGGAGCACGAACAGCAGCGCGAGCGGCATGAGCAGCAGGTGCCAGGCGCTGAACGGCAGCCGGCGCTTGGGGGACTGCATCAGAACACCTCCGAGCCGCGGCGACGGCTGTACCAGATGATGCCGAGGGTCAGCAGCAGGGTGACCGCGAAGAGCAGGTACGCGGCCGCGGCCCCATATCCGAGTCGCTGCGTCTGGAAGGCCAGCTCGTAGATGTAGTAGACGACCGTCTGCGTGCTGTTGAGCGGCCCGCCGCGCGTAGTTGTATAGATGAGGTCGAACAACTGCACGGCTGTGATCGTTTGCCAGACCGCGGCGAAGACGGTCACCGGGCGCAGCTCGGGCATCGTGACGTGACGGAACACGCGCCAGCGGCTCGCGCCGTCCATGCGCGCGGCCTCGACCAGCTCCTTCGGGATGTCCTGGAGGGCGGCCAGGTAGATCACGGTGGTGAAGCCGACCTCGCCCCACAGCGCGATCACGCAGATCACGTACAGGGCCTGGGTCGGGCTCTCGAGGAACTGCTGCTGCGGGATGCCCAGGTGGCGCAGCACGTCGTTGGCCGCGCCGAACTGCGGGTTGAAGACGAACCCGGCCAGGATGCCGGTGGCCGCGGCGGACGCCACGTACGGGACGAAGATGCATGTTCGATAGAAACCGATCAGCCGGATGCGCTGGTTGAGCGCGATCGCGATGACGATGCCGAGCACGATCGACGACGGGACGAACAGGACGGTCAGCAACAGCGTGTGCCGCGCTGCGGCGAGCATGTCCGGGTCGCTCGCCAGCCGCTGGTAATTGCTCCAGCCGACCTGGACGCCCGGGGCGATGCCGTTCCAGCGGGCCCGCGAGATGAAGAACGCCCAGATGGCCGGGAACAACGACAGGCCGACGACCAGGGCGGTGGCCGGGCCGGCGAACGCCCAGCCGGTGAGGTTGCGGCGGACGGCCCGGCCGCGCGGCCGGGCCCGCCGGACGGTCGCGTGCGAGGACGCCGCGAACGTGATCGCCATCAGTTCACCACAGCGTCGGCCGACTTCTTGGCCGCCGCGTCGAGCGCCTCTTTCGCCGTCTGGCGGCCCTGCAGCACGGACGCGATCGCGTCGCCCACGTTGCGCGAAAGCACCTCGTAGCCAGGCACGGTCGGCCGGGCCTGCTTGGCGTTGGCCAGGTTGTCGAAGAACTTCTGCCCGCCCGGGTACTCCTTCACGTACGCGGCGAACTCCGGGGTCTCCTTCTCGGTGGACCGCAGCGGCAGGTTGCCCACCTTCAGGTTCCACTTCGCGTCGGTCTGGGCGCTGGTCAGCCACTTCACGAAGTCGCGGGCGGCGCCGGCCCGGTTCGCGTCGTCATGGTCGAACAAGACCCACAGGTCGGGGCCGGAGACGGTCTGGTGGTCGCCGTTCACGCCCGGCAGGTTGGTGACCCCGTACGAGAGCTTGGCCTCTTTGATCTCGAGCAGCGCCCACGGCCCGGTCAGGATCATGGCGACCCGTCCGCTGTTGAACAACGGGTGGTACTTCTCGTCCGTCTGATCGAGGTACATGGACTTGTCGTCGACCGCCATCTGCCGCAGCGTCTCGAGCGCGGTCACCCCGGCGTCGGAGTTGAACGCGGGCTTCGTGCCGTCGAGGATCTTGCCGCCGTTCTGCCAGAGCAGCGGCCACAGGTGCCAGGTCGTGTCCTCGCTGCCCGACACCGAATAGGCGGTGCCGTACGTCTTGGTCGCGGGGTCGGTGAGCTTCTTGGCCGCCTCGCGGAACTGCTCCCAGGTCCAGTCGTCGGTGGGGTAGTCGACGCCGGCCTTGTCGAAGATGGCCTTGTTGTAGATGAGCGCGAGGTTGTCCACGAGTGCGGGTACACCGATCACTCTGCCGTCGGCGGTGGCGACCGTACGCGCAGCTTCGGGCATCTCCGTCCATCCGAACGACGGTTCCTGCACGTACGAGGTCAGGTCCTGCGTCTTTCCGCTGGCGCCGAGGTCGCCGGCCCAGTTGCCGTACGCGTACGAGATGTCGGGGTAGCTGCCACCGGCGAACCCCGCGGACAGCTTGGTGAGCAGGTCGTCCGTGGTCGGGGCGCCGGGCGACGTCTTGATCGTGACGTTGGGGTGGGCGGCGTGGTATTCGGCGGCGAGGGCCTCGGCGACCTTCTCGGCCTCCTCGGTCTGCCCGGTCCACCAGGTCAGCTCGACCGTCGCGCTCGGGTCGTAGCCGGCGGCCGAGTCCTTGCCGTTGTCGGTCGTGCCGCCCATGCAGGCGGAGAGGAACATGACGGCGCCGACGCCGCCGGCGAGCAGTCGAAATCGTGTGGTCATCTCGTGGCACCTCCGCTTGCGGGAATGTCGCGGTTCAGGTGAGGACGACGGATCTGGTGAGCAATCGCGGGTTGTCGGGGTCGAGACCGCGGTGGGCGGCCAGGGCCAGCGCGAAGCGCTGGACGAGCAGAAGCTGAGCCAAAGGATCAAGATCATTCCGGTATGTGGTGGCGCCCGCGCCGCGTGCGACGTCGTCGAGTTCGGGCGGCACGTCGCCCAGTGACCAGACGAGGCTGCGCGGCCCGGCCACGGCGACCGGGCCGTGCCGGAAGTCCATCGCGGGATAGGACTCGGAGTGCGCCTGAGCGGCCTCGCGCACCTTGAGTGCCGCTTCGTGAGCGAGCCCGACCGTCCAGCCGGTGCCCAGGAACACGAGGTGATCGATGTCGGCCGGGTCGGCCGGGAGGGTCAGGGTGAGCGCCTCGAGGCCGTCGGCGACGAGCGATTCCGGGCTGAAGCGCGCGTTTTGTGGTGGCGAGGCGGCGTTGAGTCGTACGTCTCGTGGTTGCGCGAGGTTGAGCGAATCGGCTGTGGACAGTGCGGCTTGCGCCTGTGCGAGGTCGGGCGTTTCGCTTGCGTGCTGAAAGGTGGCTCGCGCGAGCGCGAGCACCGTGGTGGGGAAGCGGGTCTGCACGACGCTGCGTTCGTCGGCGAAGTCGAGCAGGATCCGTGTGTCCGTGAGGTCGTCGACGGGTTCGTTCTCGACCGCGGTGATCGCGACGCGGTGGGCGCCGGACGGGACCTGCCGCAGCGCCTCGAGCACCTCGGTGGACGTTCCGGAACGGGTCACCGCGACGACGCGGTCGTAGCGGCGGCGCGGCCGGAACTCGGAGGCGCAGACCGCGTCAGTCTCGCCGAGCTGTGCGCTCTCGCGCAGCTCGGCCAGGCTCTGCGCGACGAACCAGGAGGTGCCGCACCCGAGGATCAGCATGCGTTCGCCGGGTGCGGCGAGCTCCCGTGCCGCCGAGGCGGTGAGCTCCTCGGCGGCACGAGCCCAGACGTCCGGCTGACTGGCGATCTCGGCCGAGGTGGCATTCATGTCTGCGGATTATGCTCGTTTCTGCTCGCTTAACAAGATCCGAGCATGAAACGAACAATCTGGAGTGCGCGTTTACGGCGATCTATACCGACGGCGACGCGAGGGTCCGGCGCAATGCGGGCGGCAGGAGGTCGCCGTGGGCGGTGGTCAGGTCGTCGCAGAGCTGCCAGATCTGGTCCACGGTCAGGGTTGCGGCCGTGTTGGGGTCGACCATGGCGGCCTGACGAACCGTGCGCGGGTCGCCGGTCAGGGCGGCCTGGACGGTCAGCTGGCCCACGCTGACGAATGAGCGGTTGAGCGCCGCGCACTGCACCGGCAGCTCGCCCACGTATTCCGGGCGGACGCCGAGACGGTCGACCACGCACGGGACCTCGACCGCATAGTCGCTCGGCAGGTTGGTGATCAGACCACGATTCGGGACATTGGCGTGTACCCGACGCTGCTGGCCCGTGACGATGCTGTGGATAACTTGCGGGGCGTACTCCGTGGCGTCGCGGGTCAGGTCCAGCGGCTCGCCGGCCAGCAACGACTGCCGCGTCGAGTGGTACTCGGCCACGTTGTCGGCGCTGATCTGCAGATAGTCGCCGACCGGGATGCGCAGCCGCTCGATCTCCTCGTCGTGATGCAGATACCAGGGCACGTACTCCGACGAGTGTTCGCTCGTCTCTGTCGGGAAGTAGCCAAGCCTCGCGTACATGTCCATCCGAACCCGCCGGCGCAGCTGTGGATAACTTTCCAGCAGTTCGTCGAGCCGCGGATACAGTGACGCCCCTCGGTGCTCGAAGCGCAGCAACCAAGCCTGGTGGTTGACGCCCGCACCGGTGTAGTCCACTTCGTCCAGCGGCACCCCGAGGAGCTCAGCCAGATCATGAACGGTCCAAAAAACCGAGTGACAGAGACCAGCCACCCGCAGTCCCGGCGCGATCGCCGCAAGGTACGCGACGTTCATGGCCATGGGGTTGGTGTAGTTCAGCAACCACGCCTGTGGGCACTGCTCCAGCATGTCCGCCGCAATGCCGTCAAGTACTGGAAACGTGCGCAGCGCGCGAAAGATGCCGCCTACCCCAAGCGTGTCCGCGATCGTCTGGCGCAGGCCGTACTTCGCCGGTATCTCAAAGTCCTTGACCGTCGCCGGGTACATCCCGACCTGGATCGCGTTGATCACGAAGTCGGCCCCGTCGAGGGCGGCCCGGCGGTCGAGATGAGTGGTGATCTCGGGGGAGGCGCCGAGTTGCTCGGCCGTACGCCGGGCGATCAGCTCGGCGGTGGCGAGGCGCTCGGGGTCGATGTCGTGCAGGGCCAGGGTGACACCGCGGAGCTCGTCGAAGGACAGGATGTCGGCCAGCAGCTCGCGGGTGAAGACGACACTGCCGGCGCCCAGAAACGCGATCACGGTCATGAGCGGATTGTTCGGCCGCGAGCAGATCCGCACAAGGTTGACTGGCGAATCGACAACAAACGAACTATTTTGATTGCGCATTTGATCAATCCGCCCTATCGGGGGAAACGAATGTCTCTCCGCCGCGCCGACCGCATGTCGGCCATCGTCGATCACCTCGCCGCCGGTGACTCGGTCGACGTCGGGAACCTCGCCGGCAAGTTCCAGGTGTCGCCGGCGACCATCCGGCGCGACTTGCAGGTGCTGGAGGATCAGCGGCTGCTGGCGCGCACCCACGGCGGCGCGGTCGCGGTCGACGTCGCGTACGAGCTGCCGGTGCGCTATCGGGCCGGTCAGCACCGGGAGGAGAAGGCGATCATCGCCCGGGCGGTCGCGGCCATGCTCCCGCGGGGGCCGCTCTCGCTCGGCCTCACCGGCGGGACGACCACCCACCTGCTGGCCCGCCTGCTCGCCGACCGGGTCGACCTCACGGTCGTGACCAACGCGCTCAACATCGCTCATGAGCTCGCCCTACGCCCCCGGCTCAAACTGATCATGACGGGCGGGGTGTCCCGCACCCAGTCCTACGAGCTGGTCGGCCCGATCGCCGACCAGGCACTGCACGGGCTCAACTTCGACATCGCGGTGGTCGGCGTCGACGGCATCAACGCGCGGGGCGGCCTGACGACCCACGACGAGATCGAGGCGAACACCAACGCCACGATGATCAAGCGGGCCCGTACGGTGATCGTGGTGGCGGACGGCTCGAAGATCGGCAAGACCTGCCTGGCCGGCATCTGCCCGATCAACGGCATCGCGCGGCTGGTGACCGACGCGAGCGCCGACCCGGTGGAGCTCGAGGCCATCCGGCGTACGGGTGTCGAGGTGGTCGTTGTGAACGAGAAGACGGACGAGACGTGATCATCGTCAACTGAGCGTCCCCGGGCGTTGTGCCCGGGGACCGCGCGGTGGCAGCCTCGTGGCGTGCGGATTCCCTTTCCGATCCAGGTCGGGCTGTCGGCCGTCGCGGGCGTCGTGTCGTTCGTGATCGCGCGGGCGGCGGGCGAGTTCGCGGTCGGCCACATCCACGCGATCCCGTACGCGCTCATGCTGCTAGCAGTCGTGCTGCTCGTCGCACGCGCGGCGGGCATCCTGTTCGCGCTGCCCGTGGGCACGGCGGCCATCCTCGCGTACGACTGGTTCTACCTGCCGCCCTTCCGCGACCTCAACGAGGCGGCGTTCACGCTGCTGGGCACGTTCCTCGGGATGGCCGTGATCGTCGGCGCGGTGACCACGGTGACCAGCCGGCGCGCGGTCGAGGCGGAGCGGGCGCGCGGCGACATGGCCGAGGTGCAGGCCTCGCTGCGCCGGCTCGCGCTGCTGATCGCCCGGGGTGAGGCGCCGCAGCGGGTGTTCGAGGCGGCCACCAAGGAGGTCCGGCGCCATCTGGGCAGCGACACCGCGGCGCTCGTCCGCTACGAGCTGGACGGCTCGACGACCGAGCTCGCCTGCCACGGGTCCGAGGCGGCCAAGGTTCCGGAAGACCTGATCAGACGCGTACGCGAGACCGCGCACTCGGCGCGGCTGGACGCCACCGCCGTCGGTGTCCCGATCGTCGTGAACGGCCGGTTGTGGGGGATGTTCGCGGTCGGGTCGGCCGGCGGCAGCCTGCCCGACGACACCGAGGCGCGCACGAGTGACTACACCGAACTGGTGGCCACCGCCGTCGCCGACGCGCAAAGTCGTGCGGAACTGATCAGCTCCCGCGCGCGCATCGTGGCCGCCGCGGACGAGGCCCGCCGCCGCATCGAGCGCGACCTGCACGACGGCGCGCAGCAGCGGCTGGTCGCGCTCGCCCTGCGGCTGCGCACGGCCGCGCACGACGGCGAGAAGAGCGAGGAAGTGGCCGAGATCGGCGGCGACCTGATGACGGTCATCGACGAGCTGAGGGAGCTGTCCCGGGGCATCCACCCGGCCGTCCTGTCCGACAACGGGCTTCGGCCGGCCCTGCGAGCGCTCGCCCGGCGGTCCCCGCTGCCCGTCGAGGTGGACGTGCGGCTGGAGAACAGGCTGCCCCAGCCCGTCGAGGTGGGCGCCTACTACGTCGTCTCCGAGGTGCTGACCAACGCGGTCAAGCACGCGGGCGCCGAGGTGGTCGAGGTCTCGGCGCACGTGGCGGACGGCTGCCTGCTGCTCACGGTGCACGACGACGGCTCGGGCGGGGCCGACTTCGCGGGCGGCACCGGGCTGCTCGGGCTCAAGGACCGCATCGAGGCGCTCGGCGGGTCCTTCGACGTGAGCAGCCCGGCCGGCGCGGGAACGACCGTGACGTGCAGGATTCCCCTGGAAACGAGCAGGAACGAGCTACAACCAAACGGTGGCTAGCCAGGCGGCCACGGCGGCCAGCACGAGGAGGGCGATGTTGAGGCCGATCACCTTGGTCTCGCCGCGGGAGACGTGCACGATGATGCCGCCGATCTGCACGAGCACGAGGCCGATCGCGGCCGCGAGGGCGAGCGCGGGGGCGATGCCGGTCAGCGGGGGCAGGATGAGGCCGAGCGCGCCGAGCACCTCGAGCACGCCGATCCCGCGTACGAGGGGCATGGGGGTCTTATCGACCCAGGCCATCATCGGCAGCAACTGCTCGCGGGTGCGCAGGGTCTTCATCGCGCCGGCGTAGACGTAGAACAGCGCCAGCAGGCCGCCGACGATCCAGTATGCGATTTCCATGGTGAGCCCCTATGGTTACTGAACGTAAGTAGCCACATCATGAGGTACTTTCGCGAGGCTTACAAAAGGCACAAGCGTGTGCCTGAGGCACAGGGAGGTGCCGTGTCGGAGTACGAGCACACGTGCATGATCCGCGGCGACGGCGGCAAGACGTTGCGCGCGATCCTCGACCAGATCTGCAACAAGTGGACGCTGCTGGTGGTCGCGACGCTCGAGCGCAGCCGGGTCCGCTTCACCGACCTGCAGCACCAGATCCCGGGCATCTCGCAGCGGATGCTCACTCTGACTTTGCGCAATCTCGAGCGGGACGGGCTGGTCTCGCGCACGGTCCACGCCGAGGTGCCGCCGCGGGTGGAGTACGAGCTCACGCCGATGGGCCGGAGCCTGATCCCGCCCGCGCTCGCGCTGGCCGGCTGGGCGATGCAGCACGTGCCCGCGATCGAGGCCAGCCGGGCCGCCTACGCCGACCGCGCGGAGACGAGCAGCCAAGCGGCGAACCGGACCTGACTCGCGCGAAACGACCAGCGCGCGGCACCGAGTGCGCGGAGGTGCGCATCAGGCGGCGAGTGGCGTCGAGTGCGCGGAGTTGCGCGATCACGCGGCGGACGGTGTTGGGTGCGCGGAGGTGTGCGGTCAGGCGGCGAGGGGCTGGGCGGCCGGTTTGCGGCGGCCTGCGGCGGGGGCGCGGCGGGCGGCGCGGGCGCGGGAACGCGTACGGGTGCGGTTGGCTCGGAAAGGCATCTCGGTGACCGTCACCGTGGGCGCGGGCTCCGGCTTCACGGCCGCGTCGAGCAGGATCGCGCCGTTGCACAACATGCGCCAGCCCAGGTCGTCGTGGTGGACGAGCAACGCTGCGGTGTCCCAGCCCGGCTGGTCGATCGGCGGGCACTCGGGAGTGTGCGTACACATGCTCATAGCGTCGTGAAATCGGGCGCCGCGCACATCGAGGCCACCCCCACTGTTCGATACCGGCTACCCGGTAGCCGCATAATTCCGCCATGACGGGGCTCAGGGTGGTTGTGGCCGAGGACGACGTTCTGCTGCGCGAGGGGATCGCCAGCCTGCTCACGCGCGAGGGGCTCGACGTGCTCGGGCAGGCCGGTGACGCCGCCGAGCTGATGAAGCTCGTCCGGGCCACCAAGCCGGACCTCGTCGTGGCCGACGTGCGGATGCCGCCGACGCACACGACCGAGGGTCTGCAGGCCGCCCGCGAGATCCGGGCCGAGCTGCCCGGCACCGGCGTGCTGGTGCTCTCCGCGTACGCCGATGTCGACCAGGCCATGGAGCTGCTGGCCGGCGGGCGCAGCATCGGGTACCTGCTCAAGAGCCGGATCACCGACGTGCAGGAATTCCTGAGCGCGGTCGAGCGGATCGCCGCCGGCGGCTCGGTCATCGACCCGGGACTGGTCTCCGAGCTGGTCACCGCGCGCCGCCGCGACGACCCGCTGGCCGTGCTCAGCGCCCGCGAGCGGGAGGTGCTGGCCCAGATGGCCGAGGGTCAGTCCAACTCCGGCATCGCGCGCCGCCTGTGGATCACCGAGGGCACGGTGGAGAAACACGTCCGCGCGGTGCTGTCCAAGCTCAAACTGCCCGAGACCGACGATCATCACCGCCGGGTGCTGGCCGTGCTCACTTTCCTGGAGGCGCGCTGAGCAGCAGGCGCACCGCCGCGCCCGAAAGGTCCAGCTTCGAGAGGAAACCGATGGCCGGGCTCTCCTCGACCAGATCGGCGTAGTCGTCCCCGGCGTGCGTGGAGATCATGATCACAGGCGTGGGGGAGAGGCGCCGGGCCAGCTCGAAGCCGCTCTCCGACCCGAGGTTGACGTCGACGAGCGCCACGTCCGGGATGAGTTCCCCGGCCCGGCCGAGCGCACCCGCGATGTCCGAGGCGGTGCCCGCAACCTCCACGCCCTCGCGCTCGAGCAGGTCGCGCGCGGCGGCGAGGAAGTGGTCGTTGTCGTCGACGAGCAGGCAGCGCAGGGTCACGTCACCAAGGTTTCCAGGTCTTTGCCGGGTACACATTCCTGCTAGCAGGAACCCCCGTACCAACGGCTCAAGCGACCCCCTACCGAAGGTCGTGTCCCTCACTTGGCGTCACCTGTAGTCTCCTGACGAAGCTTTTTCGAGGTGAGGTAGGGGCTCTTTCCGGTGTTCAGTCGCATTGCCATCGTCAACCGTGGTGAGGCCGCCATGCGGCTCATCCACGCGGTCCGTGAGCTGTCCGCGGAGACCGCGACCCCGATCGAGACGGTGGCGCTGTTCACCGACGTCGACCGAGGCTCGACGTTCGTGCGGGAAGCCGACATCGCCTACGACCTGGGCCCCGCCGCCGCCCGGCCCTATCTCGACCTCAAGACGCTCGAGCGCGCGCTGGTCGACACCGGCGCCGACGCGGCGTGGGTCGGCTGGGGCTTCGTGGCCGAGGATCCGGCGTTCGCCGAGCTGTGCGAGCGCATCGGCATCACGTTCGTCGGTCCCAGCCCTGAGGCCATGCGCAAGCTCGGCGACAAGATCGGCGCGAAGCTGATCGCCGAGGAGGTCGGGGTGCCGGTCGCGCCGTGGAGCCGCGGCCCGGTCGAGACGCTCGAGGCCGCGCTGGCCGCCGCGGGCAACATCGGCTACCCCCTCATGCTCAAGGCCACCGCCGGTGGCGGCGGCCGGGGCATCCGCGTCGTGCGCGACCCCGACCAGCTGGCCGACGCCTACGAGCGCACCAGCCAGGAGGCCGCCCGCGCGTTCGGCAGCGGTGTCGTCTTCCTCGAGCGCCTGGTCACCGGCGCCCGGCACGTCGAGGTCCAGGTGATCGCTGACGGCGAGGGCACCGCGTGGGCGCTTGGCGTGCGTGACTGCTCGGTGCAGCGGCGCAACCAGAAGGTCATCGAGGAGTCGGCGTCGCCGGTCCTGCCGCCCGAGCGCGTGCTCGAGCTCAAGGCGTCGGCCGAGCGCCTGGCCGTCGCGGTGGGCTATCGCGGCGCGGCCACGGTCGAGTTCCTCTATCACCCGGGCGACGACCTGCTGGCCTTCCTCGAGGTCAACACGCGCCTGCAGGTCGAGCACCCGATCACCGAGTCGACCACCGGGTTCGACCTGGTCAAGGCCCAGCTGCACGTCGCGTCGGGCAACCGGCTGACCGGCGAGCCGCCCCGCGAGCGCGGTCACGCCGTCGAGGCCCGCCTCAACGCGGAGGACCCCGACCGCGACTTCGCCCCGTCGCCGGGCCGCATCGCCCGGCTCGACCTGCCCGCCGGCCCCGGCATCCGCGTCGACACGGGGGTGAGCGAGGGCGACACGATCCCCGGTGACTTCGACTCGATGATCGCCAAGGTCATCGCGTACGGGAAGGATCGTGACGAGGCCCTGGGGCGGCTGCGCCGGGCGATGGCCGACACGACCGTGGTCATCGAGGGCGGGGCGACCAACAAGAGCTTCGTGCTCGACCTGCTCGACCAGCCCGAGGTGATCGACGGCTCGGCCGACACGGGGTGGATCGACCGCGTACGGGGTGAGGGCCGGCTCGTCTCGCACAAGCACTCCGCCGTCGCGCTGGCCGCGGCCGCGATCGAGGCGTATGAGGAGGAGGAGCGCACCGAGCAGCAGCGGCTGTTGTCGACCGCGTTCGGCGGGCGCCCCCAGGTGCGGCACGAGAGCGGCACGCCCCTCGACCTCAAGCTGCGTGGCGCTGCCTATCGCGTCCGGGTCGCCCGGGTCGGCGCCCGCCGGTTCCGCGTCGGCATCGAGGCCGGTCACGAGGTGCGCACGGCCGACGTCGAGCTCGAGCGCTTCGACAAGCACACCGGCCGCATCACGGTCAACGGCGAGCGGCACCGGGTGCTCACCGGCGCGCACGGCGCGATCCACCTGGTCGAGGTCGACGGCGTCACCCACCGGATCAGCCGCGACGAGGGCGGCGTGCTCCGTTCCCCGATGCCGGCCCTGGTCATCGCCACCCCGCTCGAGGTCGGCGCCGAGGTCGAGTCGGGCGCGCCCGTGCTCGTGCTCGAGGCCATGAAGATGGAGGCCGTGCTCCGCGCGCCGTTCAAGGCCCGCGTCAAGGAGGTGCTGGTCACCGTCGGCGCCAAGGTCGACTCGGGGGCCGCGCTGCTGCGCCTCGACCCGATCGGCGACGACGAGGCCGAGCAGGAGGCCGCCGCGGGCGACATCGATATCGACCTGCCCGCCGCCCCGGCCGAGCCGACCGCCGCTCAGCGGGTCGCCCGGGGCCAGGAAGACCTGCGCAGCCTGCTGCTCGGGTTCGACGTCGACCCGCTCGACGAGCGCCGCGTGCTGGGTGACTACGTGACGGCCGCCGCGGCCGAGTCCCGCCGTCCGCTGGCCGGCGAGGTCGAGCTGATCGAGGTCTTCGCCGACCTGGCCGAGCTCAGCCGCAACCGCTCCGCGGGCGACGACGGCCTCAGCGACACCCACGTGCACAGCGCGCGCGAGTTCTTCCACACCTACTTGCAGAGCCTCGACGTCGAGCGGGCCGGGTTGCCCGAGTCGTTCCAGGCCCGGCTGTCCAAGGCGGTCGGCCACTACGGCGTACAGGAGCTGGAGCGCACGCCGGAGCTCGAGGCCGCCGTCTTCCGCATTTTCCTGGCCCAGCAGCGCGCGTCGGCCGACGCCGCGGTGATCGCGACCCTGCTGCGGGCCTGGCTGACGACGTCCCCGCCCGACGACACGCTCCGCGAGCCGGCCGGTCTGGCCCTCGAGCGGCTGATCGCGGCCACCCAGGTGCGCTATCCGGCCCTGGCCGACCTCGCCCGCGGCGTCGTGTTCTCGTGGTTCGGCCAGCCGCTGCTGCTGCGCAACCGGGCCCGCGTCTACTCCGGCATCCGCAAGCACCTGCGCCACCTCGACGCCGAGCCGCAGTCGCCCGACCGCGGCGAGCGCATCGCCGAGATGGTCCGCAGCACCGAGCCGCTGGTCCGCCTGCTCGGCCAGCGCCTCGTGCGCAACAACCTCGACAACTCGGTCATGCTCGAGGTGCTGACCCGCCGCTACTACGGCAACAAGGGCCTGACCAGCCTGCGGACGTCGGGGATCTTCGTCGTCGCCGAGCGCGAGGGCTCATGGATCGCCTCGGCCGCCGTGCCGTTCGACGGCCTGGGCGCCGCGCTCGACGGGCTGGCCGCGCTGGCCGGCGACGCGGCGATCGACGCCGACATCTACCTGTCATGGGAGGGCCAGCCGACCGACCCCGACGCCATGGCGGCCGCGCTGCACGAGATCGTCAGCGCCCACCCGCTGCCCTCGCAGGTGCGCCGGCTGACCACCACGGTCGCCGGTCGCGGCGGCGCGGTCATGCATCACCACTTCACGTGGCGTCCGTCGAGCACCGGCCTGACCGAGGAACGGCTGATCCGCGGCCTGCACCCGTACATCGCGCAGCGCATGCAGCTGGAGCGGCTGCGCAAGTTCGACCTGACCCGCCTGCCGTCCTCCGACGAAGAGGTATACCTGTTCCGCGGCGTCGCCCGGGACAACCCCGGTGACGACCGGCTGATCGCCTTCGCCCAGGTGCGCGACCTGACCGAGCTGCGTGAGCACGACGGCCGCCTGGTCTCGCTGCCCACGGCCGAAGACACGATCGCGGCCTGCCTCGACTCGATCCGCCGGGCCCAGTCGCAGCGGCCCTCCGACAAGCGGTTCAGCACCAACCGCATCGTCATCTACGTGTGGCCGCCGATCTCGATCACCCGCGAGGAGATCGAGATGATCGTCCGGCGCGTCCTGCCGACGAGCGCGGGCGCGGGCCTGGAAGAGATCCTCTTCATCGGCCGGTGGCGCGACCCGCAGTCGGGTCAGCTGGCCAAGGTCGCCGTGCGCGTCTCGCGGGACGCGACTTTCGCCCCGATGCTGACCGTCGGCGAGCCCACGGACGAGCCGGTCGAGCCCCTCGACAACTACCGGCTCAAAGTCCTGCGCGCCGTCGCCCGCAACACCGTTTACCCGTACGAGTTGACGCGGCTGCTCGGCGACTTCGAGGAGTACGATCTCGACGAGTCGCACGCACTGGTGCCCGTCGACCGGCCGAAGGGCCGAAACACGGCCGCCCTGGTCGCCGGTGTGGTCACGAGCCGCACCGAGCGCCACCCCGAGGGGATCACCCGCGTGGTGCTGCTGGGCGACCCGACCAAGTCCCTGGGCGCGCTGTCCGAGCCCGAATGCCGCCGCGTGATCGCCGCGCTCGACCTGGCCGACCGGCTGCGGGTGCCGCTGGAGTGGTACGCGCTGTCGGCCGGCGCCCGGATCTCGATGGAGTCCGGCACCGAGAACATGGACTGGGTGGCGGCCGCCCTCAAGCGGATCGTCGAGTTCACCCAGGCCGGCGGCGAGATCAACATCGTGGTGGCGGGGATCAACGTCGGCGCCCAGCCGTATTGGAACGCCGAGGCCACGATGCTCATGCACACCAAGGGCATCCTGGTCATGACGCCCGACTCGGCCATGGTGCTGACCGGCAAGCAGTCGCTCGACTTCTCCGGCGGCGTCTCGGCCGAGGACAACTTCGGCATCGGCGGCTACGACCGGGTGATGGGCCCGAACGGGCAGGCGCAGTACTGGGCGCCCAACCTGGCCGCGGCCCGCGAGGTGCTGATGGCGCACTACGACCACACCTACATCGTGCCCGGCGAGGCGTTCCCGCGGCGGGCCACGACGACCGACCCGGTCACCCGCGACATCTCGTCGTTCCCGCACACCGTGGCCGGCAGCGACTTCACCACGGTCGGCGAGATCTTCTCGGCCACGGCCAACCCCGACCGCAAGAAGGCGTTCGACATCCGGGTCGTGATGCGGGCGCTGGCCGACCAGGATCACGCCGTGCTGGAGCGCTGGGCCGGCATGGCCGACGCCGAGACGGCCGTCGTGCAGGACGTGCACCTCGGCGGCATCCCGGTCTGTCTGCTCGGCATCGAGTCGCGGTCGGTGCCGCGGCGCGGCTTCCCGCCCACCGACGGCCCCGACACGTACACGGCGGGCACCCTGTTCCCGCGGTCGTCGAAGAAGGCGGCCCGGGCGATCAACGCGGCGTCGGGCAACCGGCCGCTGGTCGTGCTGGCCAACCTGTCGGGCTTCGACGGGTCGCCCGAGTCGATGCGCAAGCTGCAGCTCGAGTACGGGGCCGAGATCGGCCGGGCCATCGTCAACTTCCGCGGCCCGATCGTCTTCACGGTGATCTCCCGCTATCACGGCGGCGCGTTCGTGGTCTTCTCGAAGATGCTCAACCCGAACATGACCGTGCTCGCGCTGGAGGGCTCGTTCGCCTCGGTGCTCGGTGGCGCCCCGGCCGCGGCCGTGGTTTTCACCGGCGACGTGAACCGGCGCACCGCCGCCGACCCGCGCGTCAAGGAGGCCGAGGAGCGTCTGGCCGCCGCGTCGGGCGCCGACCGGGGTGCGCTCGCGGCCGAACTGGAGGAGCTGCGCAACTCCGTACGCACCGAGAAGCTGGGCGAGGTGGCCGCGGAGTTCGACCGGGTGCACAGCATCGAGCGAGCGGTCGAGGTCGGCTCGGTCGACGCGGTCATCAAGGCCACCGAGATGCGGCCGCGCATCATCGAGGCCATCGACACCGCGCTGCGCCGCCAGCAGCGCTGACGCCCGGCCGGCAAAGACGGCAGCGCCGGCCCGCACGAAACTGAGCAGCCCCGCCCTCGCGAAAAGCGAGTGCGGGGCTGCTGCGTTGCCTGGCCGGACGCCGCCCTCGGGGGCGCGGCGCGTTGCCGGGCCGACCGTCGGCTTTGGGGTGTGGCGCGTTGCGGGCCGGGCGTCGGCTTTGGGGTGTGGCGCGTTGCGGGCCGGGCGCCGGCTTTGGGGTGTGGCGCGTTGCGGGCCGGGCGCCGGCTTTGGGGTGTGGCGCGTTGCGGGCCGGACGTCGGCCTCGGGGTGCGCGGTGGTCAGTCGCGGCGGATGCCGAAGAGCTCGCAGTTGACCATCGTGTCGCCCTCGGGAGCGATGCACCGGTCGCCGACCGGGCCGTGCGGGCCGCCGTCGAGCAGATCGACGGCTGTGTTGGGCGCGCCTTCCCACTCCTCGCCGGCGGTCAGGACGTCGTCGCCCGCCTCGCCGTACACCTTGTCGGCGCCGTCGCCCCCGCCGACCTCGTCGTTCCCGGCGCCGCCGCGGACCGTGTCGTTGCCGTTCAGGCCCATGATCCGGTTGGCGAGGGCGTTGCCGACCAGCACGTCGTCGCCCTTGCCGCCGTTGATGTTCTCGACGTCCGCGCCCAGCGTGTCGCGCTCGCCGGCCTCGCCGTCGTCGCCGCTGACCCCGTCCAGGCTGACGTGCAGCGGCTTGGTCCGCCCGAGGTAGGCGACCGTGTCCTCGCCGGGGCCGCCCAGCATCACGTCGGGCGCGAGGTCGGCCCCGCCGTCGAGATAGTCCTTGCCGGTGCCGCCCTCGATCCGGTCGCTGCCCGAGCCCGACTGCAGTGTGTCGTTGCCCGGCCCGCCGAAGAGCTGGTCGTTGCCGGCCCCGCCGAGCAGGAAGTCGTCGCCGTTGCCGCCGTAGACGCGGTCGTTGCCCAGGCCCGGGTCGAAGCTCGTGGGCCAGTTGACCGAGTCGTTGCCGTCGCCGCCGGAGATCGCGTCGTCGCCGCCGCCGCCGAACAGCTTGTCGTCGCCGCCCAGGCCCCAGATGGCGTCGTTGCCCGAGCCGGCCGCGCCCAGCACGTCACCCATGATGTAGTCGGCCGCCGAGCCGCCGGTGATGCGGTCGCTGCCGGGCCCGCCGTTCGCCGTCAGCGGCACGTTCGTGTTGTTGACGATCGTGTCGTTGCCGTCGTACGTGAACACGCGCACCTGCCCCGGCGTGGCCGCCGTGGTGCAGCGGACCTTCGTCGAGTCGCCCTTGACCGCCGCGCAACCCTTGCCCGCGCGCACCGCGACCCGGTCGTCGATCGTGATCGTGCGGCCCGACCGTGTGATCACGACGTTGTTGACCGCCTTGGCCGCGGCCGCGTATTGCACCACCGTGCTCGACGTGACCGAGGCCAGTCCGCCCGTCGCCGCCTCGGCCGGCAGCGCGAACCAGCCGGCCGCGCCGATCGCGACCGCTGTCAGACCCACACCCGGGATCCAGGCCCGTTTCATCGTTTTGCCTCCCCCATGAGAGCCGCGGCTCCGCGCCCCGGCGCGACAGGGCCGATCATAAGGCGAACCCGGGTTGTGGCCGGGGCCGCCGGGTGTGGTGGTCGGCTGGTGGGGTCGGGGCTGCGGGGGTGTGGTGGTCGGCTGGTGGGGTCGGCGCTGCCGGGGTGTGGTTTGTCAGCCCGTCGGTTCGATGCTGGTCGGATGTTGTGGCGGGTCTGCTGACTCGACGGTGCCCGGGTGTGGCTGCCAGCCTGCCGGGTCGATGCCGCCCGGTACCGGGGCTGCCGGGTCGTAGGGCTGGCGGGTGAAGACGAAGGTGCCGATGTCGAGGTGGGTGAGCATGCCGTTCGCGTCGCGGTGTGGCGTGAGGCGTTCGCCCGCGAAGTAGCCGGTCAGGCCGATCCACGTGCCGTCGCCGGATGCGCGGAAACGGGCCCCGCGCCCGCCGCCGCCGGTCAGCGTGCCCAGTTCGAGGCCGCCGTCGGCCACGGGTCGGACGATCTGGGCGGTGGGGCCCCAATACCAGGGGCCGGCCAGCTCGAGTACGGCCGGATCGAGGTCGGTCAGGGGCGTCCACGGTGCCGGGATGCGAGGCTCGCGTTCGGCCACGAGGTCGAGCAGGTCGGCCGTCACCGTGCCGACCGGCAGGCCCGACGTGGTGTTGGCCAGCAGCACGGCGCCGAGCCCGTCGTCGTGGCTGACCCAAACCGTCGCTACGAACCCAGGAACCGAGCCGGTGTGCCCCGACAGCAGCCGCTCGCCCCGGCGCAGCAGCTGGGTGCCCAGACCGTACGAGGAATTCCATGCTGTCGCCTCGGGGGCCGAGGACGGGAAGCGCAGCTCGGCGCGCGACTCCGCCCGCAGCACCCGCTCGTCGCCGTCGAGCAGGAACGCGGCGAAGCGGGCCAGGTCGTCGGCGGTGGACCACAGCTCGCCGGCCGGACCCATCGGGCCGTAATCCTGGATCGGCTCGGGCAGCAGCACGTCGGCCCACGGATGCACGGCCCAGCCCGACGCGTGCGGCGCCGACGGCCGCGGGCCCGTGCGGGTCATGCCCAGCGGCTCGAGGATCTCGCGCGTGAGCACCTCGGTCCACGCCTCGCCGTGCAGCCGCTCGACCAGCGCGCCGAGCACCGCGAAGCCGGGATTGGAATAGTGGAAGCGGTGGCCGGGCGGGAAGACCCGGGGTTCACGCGGCAGGGTGTCGGTCAGCTCGGGCCGCAGCGCGCCGGGCGAGCGCTCCCACCACGGGCCCGGTGGCTCGGCGGCCAGCCCCGCGGTGTGGGCCAGCAGGGCGCCGATCGTGGCGTCGCCGATCGCCGTGCCGGGCAGATGCTGGTCGAGCCGGTCGGCCAGGGCGAGCCGGCCCTCGTCGCGCAGGCGCAGCACCAGCACGGTCACGAACGTCTTGGTGATCGAGCCGATCCGATATTGCATGTCGCCGCCGGGGGTGACGCCGTCGACGCTGCCCCAGCCCTCGCGCCACACCTGGCCGCCGTCACGCACCACTGCGGCCACGACCGAGGGCGCCCGCGCCGACACCTGCGCGGTGGCTAGACGGTGGCGGAGCGCGCGGCCTGTCTCGGGAAGCAGAGATGACATGCGGCGAACTTACAAGGCCGCCCCGACACTTTCCGGCCCCTGTGGACAACTCGCCAGCGCGACGGCGATCCGGTCGAGCAACAGCGTGACGGTCGGTGACAGCTGGTTGTTGACGATCACGGAGAAGACCAGCGGACGGTCATCGGGGCCGGTCACGTATCCGGACAGGGCCGACGCGCCGGTGAGCGTTCCGGTCTTCGCGTGCACGTTCCCGGCGGCGGGCGTGTCGCGCATCCGCTGGCGCAGTGTGCCGCCGATGAGGGGATCGGGGTTGCCCGCCACGGGCAGCGCGTCGTACCAGAGCGGGAACCAGGTTTCGGACCGCACGGCCAGCAGGAACCGGACGATTGCGGCGGGCGGCACGAGGTTGCGCCGGGACAGGCCGGAGCCGTCGACCAGCCGCAGCGTGGTCGTGTCGACGCCGACCCGGGTCAGGTAGGCGGTGACCGCATTCGTGCCCGCGGGCCACGTGCCGGTGCCGGCCGCCGCGAGCCCGATTGCCTTGGTCAGCTGCTCCGCCATGGCGTTGTTCGACCTCTTGAGCAGCGGTTTCATCAGCTCCCGGAGCGGTCGTCCGGCGTGCCGCGCGAGCGCCGTCGCTCCGGCCGGGGTGGCTTTCCCGGTGACGACCAGACCCTTCACCCGTACGCCGTGACGAGCCAACGCCGTACGGAAGACGTCGGCGACCAGCGCCGTCGGGTCCCACACCGTGACCGCCTCGGTGACCGGCGGGGCGCTCCTCAGGACGCGGCCGGTGACCGTGAGCTCGTTCGTGCCGTGGCCGCGCGTCACCTCGATGCCGGGCGCCGCACCGACCGTGACCGTCCGGTTGATGACCTTCAGTAACTTGCTCGGCGGGCTGACCGTGAGGCGGGCCGGCCGGTTGTCCACAGCCGCCGGAATGGCCTTGACGGTCACCGTCCCGGCCAGATAGTTCTCGTCCGGCGCCAGCGTGAGCGCCGAGATCGGAGCCGCACCGGGATCCTTCTCGTCGTCCCACGCCCATTCCAGTCCGAGCCGTTGCGCGTCGAAGGAGGTGTCGTCGGCCACCAGGTTGCCGGTGATCTCGCGGAGCCCGGTCGCGGCCACGTCCCGGGCCAGCCGGTCGAGGTCGCCGGGGGAGAGCGCTGGGTCACCGCTGCCGCGTAGATAGATGTCGCCGGCGAGTGAGCTGTCCCGGCGTACGCCTGAAGCTTTGGCCTCCGTGACGAAACGATGCCCGGGGCCGAGGATCGCCAGGGCCGCGGCCGAGGTGAACAGCTTCGCGTTGGACGCGGGCAGCAGGCGACGCGCGCCTCGGCGATCGACGAGGGTCGCGCCGGTTCGCGCATCGGCCACCACGACACCGGCCTGCGCTCCGGCGAGCGCCGGGTCGGCCAGGACGCCATCGACCGCCCGCTCGATCCTGCCCGCCGCCGGGGACAAATCGGACACGACGGGAGAGGGTGCGTTGCGAGGGGGCGCCGTGAGAGAGGGCGCCGTGAGAGGAGGCGAGTGGGGAATAGGCGCGGTGTGAGGAGGCGCGGTGAGACAGGGTGCGGCGGGCTGGGCTGCGAGGAGCGGGGGCGAGGCCGGCGCGGAGGCGGGGTGTGCGGACGCGGGTGGCGTAAGGGCTGGGTGCGCCACCAAGGAGAGCGCCGCGGCGAGGGCGACGGCGGCGGCTCGTACGCGGATCATGTCTTGATCAACGAGCGGGAACCCGATTTGTGGCTCGTGACGTCTGCGTACGCGGACCGCCTTTCGCCGGAATTTCGGGGGCGGCGGCGAGCATGGACGGTAACGACGACGGAGGTTTCACTTGCGAGCACTCCCCGCCCTGGTCGCGGTCCTGGCCCTGACCGCCTGTGGCAGCACGGCCGACCCCGGCGACCCCACCCCGACGACGGCGCCACCGAGCGCACCGCAAGGCAGCGGCGTCGACGAGATCGCCACCGGCATCGATGTGCCGTGGGGCCTGGCCTTCCTGCCCGGCGGCGGCGCCCTGATCGCCGAGCGTGACAGCGGCCGCATCCTGCGCGTGGCCGAGGGCGGAGGACAACCCGAGCCCGTGTACGAGGTGCCGGGTGTCGCCGCCGGCGGCGAGGGTGGCCTGCTCGGCCTGGCCACCACCGGCGACTGGGTCTACGCCTACTTCACCGCGGCCGACGACAACCGGATCGTCCGGTTCAAGCTGGAGGGCAACGCGCAGCCCGAGGTGATCTTCGAGGGGATCGCCAAGGCCGGCAACCACAACGGCGGGCGGATCGCGTTCGGCCCGGACGACATGCTCTACGTCGGCACCGGCGACGCGGGCGACACCGGCCGCTCGCAGAACGCGGACAGCCCCAACGGCAAGATCCTGCGGCTGACCCCGGAGGGCGATCCGGCGCCCGGCAACCCGACGGCCGGGTCCCCGGTCTTCAGCCTCGGTCACCGCAACGTGCAGGGTCTGGCCTGGGACGACCGGGATCGGCTGTTCGCGACCGAGTTCGGCCAGAACGACGTCGACGAGGTCAACCTGATCGAGCCGGGCAAGAACTACGGCTGGCCCGACGTCGAGGGCGAGGGCGATACCAGCGGCGGCCGCTTCACCAATCCGCTGGTCACCTGGCCGACCAGCGACGCCTCCCCGTCGGGGCTGGCGATAACCGGCAACACCCTGTACGCGGCGGGGTTGCGCGGTGAGCGTTTGTGGACGATTCCGATCGAGGGTGACGGCCTGGGCGAGCCGCGCGCGATCCTCGACGGCGAGTTCGGCCGGCTTCGTACGGTCGAGGTCGCCCCGGACGGCTCGCTCTGGGTGACCACGTCGAACACGGACGGGCGGGGCGACGTGCGGGACGGCGACGACCGCATCCTGCGGCTCTCGCCCGAGCAAGGCGGCGCTTGACCCTCCATAAAGGGTGGGGGGCCGGGTTCACGCCCGGCCCCCGCACCTCAGAACCGTGCGGCCGCCTTCTGGCCGAGTGACCGGCTCACCGACTCGTCCGGGTTGGGCTTGCTGAAGATCTCGGTCAGCACGTCGCCCTTGCGCACGAGCACGATCTGCGTCAAATAGTCGTCGCCGTAGTGGAAGACCACCAGCAGCGACTCGTCACCGGCGAAGTGCTGGCTCGCGATGCGCACGGACTGCCCGGCCGGCGCCTTGCAGTTCGACACCCTTTCCCGTACGCCGCCAAGGTAGGCGCTCGCCCCGCCTTCGGTGAACCGGGTCGTCTCCTGCAGGACGTACACCTCTCGTCCCTTGCGCAGCGCCCGCTCCCGTCCGTCGATCGCCTCCGGCCTCGACCCCGCCGGGCAGCCGAGCGCCGCCGCGTTGAACTCGAAGCTCCAATCGCCGTCCCCGGTGCCGTCGGCGGGCAGATAACCGGGGCCGACGTCCGCGGGCTGCAGCATCATCGCGCGCGTGATGTCGGACGACGGCGTCTCGGGGAGAGACGGTGACGTTCCCAGGTGAGACGGTGGTGTCTCGTCTTGAGACGGTGAGGTCTCAACTGGAGACGGCGGATTCGAGGGAGCCGGCGCCGACGAGACAGCGGCCGATGCGGCCGGCGCGGGCGAGGGTTGCGGCGAGCGATCGGCCCGGGCGAAGGCGACCCCGCCCGACACCAGCACGATCGCTACGACGGCGCCCACCATCCCGGCCTGCGCAGTGGTGCGGCGGCGGGCCCGGCGGCGCACGCCCTCGACCGGCTCCCACGGCGTGTGCTCCGTCTCGGCGTACAGGGAACGGAAGTGGCGATCAGGCATGGTCGTACTCCTCGTCCAGCAGTCCGGCCAAAGCGCGACGGCCCCGGGCGAGCCGGGTCTTGACCGTGTTGACGGGAACACCGGTCTGCGCCGCGACCTCGGCGACGGACAGGTCCATGAGGTGGTGCAGGGTGATCGCCTGACGCTCACCCACGGTCAGCTGCTTGAGCGCGGCGATCAGGGCGACCATGTCGGGGTGCGGCGGCGGTGCGTCGGCGGCGGGCCCGTGCCGCACGTACGCCCGGAGCCGGTTCCTCGCCTTGCGCCAGTGGTTCGCGCACAACCGGAACGCCACCGTGCGCAGCCACGCCTCCGGATCGTCGTACCCGGACACGGCCGGCCACCGTTGCCATGCCCGTACGTACGTCTCCTGCGCGGCGTCCTGGGCCTCGGACCGGTCGCCGGTCATGGCGTACAGGTAGGTCACCAGTCGATGCCGGGTTCCGGCGTAGAACTCCTCGAAGCCGCTGTGATCGGCCACCCCGCCCCCTCTCGGCGTCGTCATACAGCAACACCCGCGGGCGGGCCGCCAGGTTTCACGAGATTTTGTCGATCACCGTTTGCAGGGTGAGGTCGGCCGCGCTCGTCAGCACGAGATCCGCCTGCGCGAAGTGCGCAACCTGGACGAACGCGTTCGGCACGGCCACACACCGCAGGCCGGCGGCTTGGGCCGCGGCAACGCCGTGCGGAGTGTCCTCGAACGCCAGCCCCCGGTCGGCGCCTATGCCCAGACGGCGCAGCGCCAGCTGGTAGACGGCCGGGTCGGGCTTGTGCCCGGCCACCTCGTCGCCGCAGGCCGTGACCTCGAAGCGGTCGAGCAGACCGGCCCGCGCGAGGTTGCCGTGCACCCACTCCTGGGCCGAACTGCTGGCCACCGCCAGCCGCAAGCCGAGGGCGGACGCCTGGTCGAGCCAGTCGCGGATGCCCGGCGCGGGTTCGAGCGTCTCGTGCAGGCGGGCCCGGAACGCGTTGCGCCGCGCGTGGCTGGCATCCCGGTCGAAACTCGCGCCGACCGCGGCCGCGAGTTCCGTGTACCGCTCCGGCACCGGGCCGCCGTGGGCCGCGAAGAAACCCTCCTCGGGCAGCTCGAGCCCGTGCTGCCGCCACAGCCAGCGCCAGCTCTCGAGAAGAGTCGATTCCGTGTCCATGATCAGGCCGTCGAAGTCGAAGATCAGCGCATCGGGAGTCACCGGACCATTATCGGGGCCGCTCGGACGGGGTCGGATGATCGGAGGACGCGCGGGGCCACGCCGGTTCGGTAGCGTTCCGCCGTCAACGTCTTGAAACGGGGGATCTCATGGCGTTCGGGAACAATCGCGTCCGTGGCGCGATCATCACAACGACGGCGGCCGCTCTGCTCGGCTCCGGAATGATCTACTTCGCTGCGCAGTCCTCGGCGGAGACCAACACGGGTGCGGCGCCGGTCAAGGCGCTCTACACCCCGGCGCCAACGGTCGGGAAGGCGGTCAAGTTCACCGTCACCGGTCAGCCGGGTGGCGCCGCGCTCGTCGAGTGGTCCGAGGTCGAGGCCACCGCGGGCGCCACGTTCACCGGCTATCGGGTGTGGTTCCAGGGCCATTACCTGCCGCCGAAGCCGCCGGGTCAGACGCCCGTCCCGTCGCCCAGCCCGCCGACCCCGGGCCCGCCGACGCCCGACGCGACGCAGAGCCTGCCCATCACCGCCCGGTCGGCCCGGTTCACCGGTCTCAATCCCGATCGTGAGTATTCGGTGTTCGTGGTGGCCCAGGGTCCGCAGGGGCAGACTCCGGCCCCGCCGACCGTCCTGCACGCGCCGGACCTGGCGCTCACCACGGCGCCGACGGCAGTGGTCTACGGCTCGGCGGTGACCCTCAGCGGCGCCACCCCGCGATCCGGCGAGACCGTGACGCTCGAGCGACGCGCGTCCGGCACCGCGGCCTGGACCAGGGTCGGGGCGGTCCGCAGCGGCGCGAACCTGCGCTGGAGCCTGGCCACCAAGCCGGCCGAGACGACCGCCTATCGGGTGACGTACGCGGGCTCGCAGAACTTCTGGGGCGCGACGATGACCAAGACGGTCACCGTGCGCTACCTGGTCTCGATCAAGGCGAGCACGGCCAAGACCAAGCCGAACCAGAAGGTCACGATCAGCGGCGCCGTCCGCCCGATCAAGGCCGGCGTCAAGGTCAGCCTGCAGCGCAAGTCCGGCGCCACCTGGGTCACGATCGCCGGCGGCACCGTCAAGGCCGACGGCTCGTACGCGATCGTGAAGGCCTTCGCCAAGGGCACCTGGCCCCTGCGCGTCGTCGCGACCGGCGGCACGACCCTCGCCTACGGCACGAGTGGCCAGGTCACCGTCGTCGCGAAGTAGTTAATCGGAGGCGCCCCGGATCTTGGCTAGCTACCTTTAGCGGGCTGAGATCCGGGAGGAGTGACTGCTGTGGAGAAGATCAACGAGCGACTGGTGAACTGGGCCAGCCTGCTGGAAGCGGAGACGAAGGGACAGGCCGAGAAAGCCTCCCGCCTCCCCTTCATCTTCCCGCACATCGCCCTCATGCCGGACGCGCACCTGGGCAAGGGCGCGACGGTCGGCTCGGTCATCCCGACGCTCGGCGCGATCATCCCGGCCGCGGTCGGGGTCGACATCGGCTGCGGGATGGCCGCGGTGCGCACGCAGTATCACCGTGACGAGCTCCGGCCGAACCTGGCCGGCCTGCGCACGGCGATCGAGAACGCCGTGCCGCTCAGCGCGGGTTCGTACAACACGAGCGTGAGCGACACCGCGCGTACGCGCATCGAAGTGCTCACGGCGAAGGCGGAGAAGGCCGGTTTCGAGCCGGGCCGCTACGCCGGTAACTGGGAGCTGCAGCTGGGCACGCTCGGCTCGGGCAACCACTTCATCGAGGTCACCGCGGACGAGAAGGGCCAGGTTTGGCTGTTCCTGCACTCGGGGTCGCGCGGCGTCGGCAACAAGATCGCCACGCATCACATCAAGGTGGCGCAGGAGTCGGCCAAGCGCTGGTGGATCGACCTGCCGGATCCCGACCTGGCCTACCTGGCCGAGGGCACGGACGAGTTCTGGGCGTACATCCGGCAGCTGCGCTGGGCTCAGGACTTCGCGCTGGCCAACCGCGACGAGATGATGGACCGCGTCGTGGACTGTTTCGCTCACTTTGCAGGCGGGGAAGTGCGCGAACTTGAGCGAGTGCAGTGCCACCACAACTACACGGAGCAGGAGACGCACTTCGGCAAGAAGGTGTGGCTCTCGCGCAAGGGCGCGATCAACGCCGAGAAGGGCCGGCCGGGCCTGATCCCGGGGTCGATGGGCGACGCGTCGTACGTGGTGGTCGGCAAGGGCAACCCGGTCGCGCTCAACTCGTCGCCGCACGGCGCGGGCCGGCAGCTGTCGCGGTCCAAGGCGCGCAAGACGTTCACCCGTGAGCAGCTGCGGGAGGCGATGAAGGGCATCGAGTACCGGGACACGGACGCGTTCCTGGACGAGATCCCGGGCGCCTACAAGCCGATCGACGTGGTCATGCAGGACGCGGACGACCTGGTCGAGGTGCGCCACACGCTGCGCCAGATCGTCAACGTGAAGGGCGACTAGAAGGGCGGTTTCCCGGTTCTGCGGCGGCTCACCGCAGGACCGGGAAGACCGTGCCCGCGATCAGGGCCCCGACGAGCGTTCCGGCCACAACTTGCGCGAAGGTGTGCGCCGCGAGCACCAACCGGGACCAGCCGATGAGCGGCACCAGCGGCACGGCGAGCAGCGCGATCGGCCCGTAGACGGCGATCAGCACGGCCGCGGTCCCGGCGGCCACCCCGGAGTGGATCGACATCTTCCAGAACGCGGTGACGGCGCCGAACACGATCAGGCCGGTGATGCCCGCCGCGAGCAGAGCGAGCAACTCGCGCGGTGCGCCCAGCAGGACGAGGGCGGCCGTGCCGATCGCGACCGATACCGCGCCGAAGATCAGCGGGCCGCGGCGGTGCTCGCGCTCGGGGATGTGGTGATTGGTGAGCTGTCCCCGGCGCACACCCCGGACTATGTACGCCATGGGGATGCCGGCGGCGAACACCGCAGCCGGCGCGCCCCACCATCGGGAGACGCCGGGCTGGTCGCCCGCGTGGAAGCCGACCACCATGAGCAGCACGGCAACGAGCACCCCCGGCGCGAACACCTCGGTGATCACGCGGGCGATCCTGATCCTCAACTGGGGTCCTGCGCCTTCCGGTAGGACGCCGGCGGCACGCCGACCATGCTGGTGAAGTCGCGCGTCAGGTGAGCCTGGTCGCTGTAGCCGAGCTCGGCCGCGAGCACGCCCAGGTCGACGGGCGTGCCGGCCTGGATGCGGTCGGACGCCTCGTGCAGGCGTGCGCGGCGGATGACCCATTTCGGGCTGACCCCGATGTATTCGGCGAACAACCGCTGCAACTGCCGGACGCCGACCGAGAACTCGCGGGCCAGGTCGTCCACGCGCGTGATGCCGGTGTCGTCGGCGGCCCGCGCGACGACGGCGGCGGCCAGTTCGGCGGCGGGGGCCGGCTGCTCGGGTGCACGTTCGGACAGAAAAACGTCCATTTCCCGTACGGCGTCCTGGTCGTTCGCGGTCAGGATGCGCTCGGCCAGGTCGTCGCCGAACACTGTCCCGACCGGCACGTAACGGCCGGTGATGGTCGAGACGGGAGCGCCCAGGAAGGGGTGGAAGCCGCCCGGCCGAAAACGCACACCGAACACGCGTCCGGCGCCCTCGAGCACTTCGTGGAACGGGCCCGTGACGACCCCGGCGATCCGGCAGCGGCCCGGCTTGAAGGTGACGTTGACGGCGGGATAGGGGAGGACACGCTGCTCGTACGGCTCCTGGCCGCGCAGGTCCCAGTTCACAATCCAGTAGTGCTCGACGTACGGGCTCAGCTGCGGGGCGGCGGTGGGCGCGCTGAAGTCGAACTTCCGCCGGCCGCGGCCCGGGTTGAGGATCGCCGGCACGCGGGGAAGCCTAACAAGTCGCATTTCTTCAAGAGCCCAGGTGAGGGTCGTTCCTAGGCTGGCCGGCATGGAACTTCACGACATCATGGTCCGGGCCCTCGCATCATCGGCGGCGGTCGTCCGCGACGTCACCCGCGCGCAGTCGGGCCTGCCCACGCCGTGCGCCGAGTGGGACGTGCGGGCGCTCTCGAACCATCTGCTCCTGGTTGTGGAAGCGCTCGAGCTGGCCGGCCGTGGCGAGCCGATCACGGACGAGCATTGGTCGCGCGATGCTGCGCGTTTGCCCGAGGCGGCGGTGAGCGCGCGGTCAAGCAACGCGGCGGCGGATGCGCGTTTGCCCGACGCGGCGATTAGTGCGCGGTCGAGCAACGCGGCGACGGATGCGCGTTTGTTTGACACCGTCGATGCCGATGCGCGTTCGTTCGGAGTGTCCGCCACCGACGCTTGGAAGGCGCCCGAGGTCTGGCAGCGGCCGGTGGTGATGGGTGGCATGCCGATGCCGGCCGAGATGGCTGTCGCGATGCTGGTCAGCGACGTGGTGATCCACGGCTGGGACCTCGCGCGAGCCACCGGTCAGGAGCTGCACGTCGACGACGACGTGGCCGCGACGACGCTGCGGTTCA
The DNA here is from genome assembly GCF_016785085.1 of Paractinoplanes lichenicola. Lineage (GTDB taxonomy): Bacteria > Actinomycetota > Actinomycetes > Mycobacteriales > Micromonosporaceae > Actinoplanes > Actinoplanes lichenicola. The sequence goes on along the minus strand of NZ_JAENHO010000011.1, from coordinate 375,601 downwards.
TGACAGCGATGGGCGACCAGGGGCGGGCGATGGGCATCTTCGCGCAACCGGTGGCCGTTCCCGGGCACGCTTCGATGCTCGATCGTGCGCTCGCGTTGAGCGGTCGTGACCCCTCTCACTGATCATTGCCGGGGTTGCGTGGCAACATTGCGACCTTATGAAGGTCGTGGAGCTCGAAGACGTCACCTTCCGCCGCGAGGGCAAGGAGATCCTGCACGGGGTCAGCCTGACCGTGCGCGAAGGTGAGCACTGGGCGCTGCTCGGCGCGAACGGGGCCGGCAAGAGCACGATCCTCGGCTTCTGCGGTGCGCTGACCCACCCGACCTCCGGCGTGGTCAGCGTGCTGGGCCACCGGCTCGGGCGCGTCGACCTGCAGGAGCTGCGCCGGGCGATCGGCCACGTCAACCCACGGCACCCGTTGCGCTCACCTCTGACCGTACGGGAAGTGGTGCTGACCGGTCTGCACGGCTCGATCGAGACGCCGCCGCGCCGCAAGGCCGAGCCGGAGGAGGTCGATCGGGCGGACGAGCTGATCGAGACGTTCGGGCTGGCCCGCCGGGCCGAGGAGCGCTGGCCGACGTTGTCGCAAGGTGAGCGAGGTCGCGCGCTTGTTGCTCGCGCGCTGATCAGCCGTCCGCGCCTGCTGCTGCTCGACGAGCCGTCCACCGGGCTCGACGTCGCCGCGCGCGAGCAACTGCTCGAGACGATCGACCTGCTCGACCGTACGCATCCCCGGCTGGCCTCGATCGTGGTCACGCACCACCTGGAGGAGCTGCCGACCAGCACCACCCACGCGCTGCTGCTCAGGGAGGGCCGCGTCGTCGTGGCCGGGCCCGCGGCCGAAGTGCTCACGACCGCGCATGTCTCGGACGCCTTCGACCATCCGATCCGGGTGACATTTGCCGACGGCCGCTGGGGTGCCAGGGCCGTCGCCCGCTCCGCGCGGTAGGTTGGCCATCCGTGGCTGACCCTTTGCGCCCCACCGACCCGCCGTCCGTCGGCCCGTACAGGTTGCTGTCCCGGCTCGGCGAGGGCGGCATGGGCTCGGTCTATCTGGCCGAGGCGCCCAGCGGCCGGCTCGTCGCCGTCAAGGTCATCCGCGCCGAGTACGCGCACGAGGAACACTTCCGCGCACGTTTCCGCAGCGAGGTGAGCCGGGCCCGGCAGGTGCCGCCGTTCTGCACGGCCGAGGTGCTCGACGCCGACCCCGACCACGCGACGCCCTACCTGGTCGTCGAATACGTGGACGGTCCGACGTTGAGCGAAGTCGTCGCCGAGAACGGCCCGCTGCACGGGGGCAGCCTGCACGGTGTCGCCGTCGGGGTGGCCACCGCGCTGGCCGCGATTCACGGAGCCGGGGTCATCCATCGGGACCTCAAGCCGCGCAACGTGCTGTTCGCCCTGGGCCAGCCCAAGGTGATCGACTTCGGGATCGCCCGGCCGCTCGAGCCGACCAGCTTCCACACGCGCGCCGAGGAGGTGGTCGGCACCCTGGCCTACATGGCCCCCGAGCGCCTCGACCCGGACACGGAGTCGCAGCTCACCCCGGCGGTCGACGTGTTCGCGTGGGGCGCCGTGGTGGCGTACGCCGGGAACGGCCGCACCCCCTTCGGCGGCGACACCCCGGCCGTGACTGCGGCCCGGATCCTGACCCAGCCGCCGCGTGTCGAGAACCTGCCGCCGTATCTGGCCGAGATGGTCAACGCGGCGCTCGACAAGCAGCCCGAGAACCGGCCGACGGCGGGCGAGCTGCTCGACCGGCTGCTGGTCACGGGCGCGCCGAGCGGGCCGCCGCTGCCCGCTCCGCTGCAGCGCTCGGCCGAGGCGGCCGCCCAGCAGTCCGGCCGGTTCTCCACCACGTCGTCACGCAAGCGCCGTTCCCGCCGCTCCGTCGTCCTGCTGGCGGCCGGGGCGACCGCGATGGCCGCCCTGGCCGGCGTCGGGTTCCGGACGCTCTCGCCCGCCGCGGCGCCGGCTCCCGCGCCCGCGCCGGCCTCGTCCGCCGTGGCGCCTCCGGTCGTCCCGGGGCCGAGCATCTTCGACCCGCTGCGCAAGGAGTCGATCTTCCAGACGACCGACTACTGCTCGTACCGCAACGGGCTGCGCGTGGAGGCGGCGAAGGCCTCGGTATGCGGGCCCTACACCGACACCGTCTTCCCTGCCAGTCAGAGCGTCGCCGTCACGGCCACCCTGGGCAACGCGCGGTCGTGCGCGACCATCTCGTTCCGCGCCGAGAACAAGGAGAACGACGAGTACGCCGACGGCTACCGGGCCGCGGTCTGCCCCGGCGCGGTCCGGCTGGCCAGCCTGATCGACGGCCTCGAGACGGTCATCGCCACGGCCCCGGTCGCCACGACGACCGGGACGGCGCACGAGTTGCGGCTGGTCGCCGACGACGAGCAGGCCACGCTCGCCGTCGACGGCAAGGAGGCCGTACGGGGTCCGCTCACCGAGTCGTCCCTGACCGGCGGGCGAGTGCTGCTCGGGGCGGTCTCGACCGGCGGCGGACGGGCGACCGTCACGTTCACCGACGCGCAGTTACGCTCGGGCGACGCCACCGGCGAGCCGGCCTTCATGACCGGTGACGCCCAGCTCACGGCCGGGATGCACATGCTCTACGACCGGGGCAAGGTGGCGATCCTGGAGCCCGCCGAATACGTGACCGGCGCCGAGTACTGCGAGCGTTTCGCGCTGCCGGCGACCTCGCCGCAGTGCGCGAAGAAGCTGGTGCCGGTGAACAGCGGGACCCGGGTCAGCCTGCCGATCGTGGCCGAGCCGCGCTACCTCGATTTTCGCCACGATCCGGCCAAGTGCCTCGACCCGAAGACCCATGCCGGCACGTGCGCGGTCTCGTTCGACACTTATGTGACGGTGTCGTCCGAGATCTCCCCGCGCCCGTCCCTGGTGACGATCCGGAACGGCCAGGTGGCCACGGTGGCCCGGATCAACCTCGAGTGACCAGGTCGATCTCCATGTGCAGCATGAACTTGCCGAGCCCGGACAGGGCGGCCTCGGTGTTGTCGAAGATCGGCCGGTCGCGGAAGCCCACCGACCGGTAGAGCCCGTGCGCCTCGCGCATGAAGGTGCCCGTTTCGAGGCGGGCGGTGGCGTAGCCGTTCGCTCGCGCGTCGGTCAGCAGGCGCAACAGGATCGCCCGGCCGACACCCTGCCCGCGCGCTTGCGGGCGTACGTACATGCGTTTGATCTCGGCCGTGCCGGCGTCCACGGGTTTGAGGGCGCCCACGCCGACCGGGGTCCGATCGTCGTCGCGGGCGATCAGGAGCCGGCCGCGCGGGCCGAGCAGGTGCGGCAGCTCGCGCGTGAACTCGGCGTGGTGCGCCGCGACGGACGCCGCCGAGTCGTCGAAGATCACTCCGTGCTCGGCCGTGAGCCGCTCACCGCACCAGGCCAGGTATTCCAGCATCAGCGGGGCCGTGAGCGCCTCCGCCTCGGCGGGCCGGCCGTCCAGCCTCTCGATGTCCACCATGGACCTCGAACGTACGCGGTGCCGCCGCCGGGCGCTGTCGTGAATCCGGCGCGGGCTATGTCGTTTGCGTCAGTCGTGTCGTCCGGGGAGGCTCTCGGCATGGAACCACCCGAGATGATCAACGCCGGTGAGCTCGTGCTCAAACGCTGGGAGCCGGCCTGGGCCCCGGAGCTCCTGGTCGCGATCAAGGAGTCGCTGCCCGAGCTGCGGCAGTTCTTGCCCTGGGCCACCGAGGCCTACAACCTGGATGACGGGGTCGACTACATCACGCGGTCGCGGGAGGGCTGGGCCGACGGCGAGCAGTTCAACTACGCGATCTTCACCAGCGTGGGGGAGCTGGTCGGCTCGATCGGGCTGATGACCCGGATGGGGCCGGGCGTGCTCGAGATCGGCTACTGGATGCGGTCGCCCTACGCGGGGCGCGGCTACATGACGGCGGCGGTCAACGCGCTGACGCGGGTGGCGCTGACTCTGCCGGGGATCACCCGGGTGGCCATCCAGCACGACGAAGCCAACAAGCCGTCGGCGGCGGTGGCCATCAAGGCCGGGTTCGCCGAGGTGCGCCGCGCGCCCCGCGAGGTGGAGGCGCCGGGGGAGAGCGGAACCACGATCGTCCGGGAAAGACAACATTGACGTACGCCACTCGATCGAAATAACTTACGAGGAACCTCCGGAAGTTGCGGGAGCGAATCCACCGACGTTCCTCGAAGGAGTTCCACGTGAAGAGAGCAACCCGTGCCGTGGTGGCCGTCCTCGCCGCCACGGCAACTCTCAGTTTTGTTGTCCAACCCGTGCAGGCGGGTGGCAAGGACCGATCGCTTCGCTCGGTAGCTCCCCGAGACTTGCGGATCGGCACCGCGGTCGCCGGCGGCGGTCATCACGTCGACCAGCCGTATCCGGACCCGTTCCCCAACGACAAGCCGTACCGGCGGGTGCTGGCCAAGGAGTTCAACTCCGTCTCGCCCGAGAACCAGATGAAGTGGGAGTTCATCCACCCCGAGCGCAACAGATACAACTTCGGGCCGGCCGACGCGATCGTGCGTTTCGCCCGGGCGAACGGGCAGGTCGTGCGCGGGCACACGCTGCTGTGGCACAGCCAGAACCCGGCGTGGCTCAACGAGGGCACCTTCACCAAGGCCGAGCTGAGGCAGATCCTCAAGAGCCACATCTTCACCGTCGTCGGCCACTACCGGGGCAAGATCCAGCAGTGGGACGTGGCCAACGAGATCTTCAACGAGAACGGCGAATACCGCCAGGAGAACATCTGGATCCGTGAGCTCGGCCCGGGCATCGTCGCGGACGCCTTCCGCTGGGCCCACCAGGCCGACCCGCGGGCCAAGCTGTTCCTCAACGACTACGGCGTCGAGTGGCCCGGGGTGAAGGTCGACGCCTACGAGACCCTGGCCAAGCAGCTGCTCGCCGCGCGGGTGCCGCTGCACGGCTTCGCCTCGCAGGCCCACCTGAGCATGCGCTACGGCGCGCCCGACCAGCTCGCGGGCGTGCTCCAGCGCTTCGACGACCTCGGCCTCGAGACCGCGATCACCGAGCTCGACGTGCGCATGGACCTGCCCGCCGGCGGCGTGCCCACCGCGGAGCAGCTGACCACGCAGGCCTCGTACTACAAGACCGTGCTGGACGCGTGCCTCGCGGTCGACGACTGCAACTCGTTCACGATCTGGGGCTTCACCGACAAATACTCCTGGGTGCCGGTCTTCTTCCCGGCCGAGGGCGCCGCGACGGTGATGTGGGACGACTTCGCCAAGAAGCCGGCCTACTACGCCCTGCGCGACACCCTGGCCCGCGCCCGACGCTGACCCGCTCGCCCGCCCGGACCCCCGTCTCCTCGGCCCCGGGCGGGCGTGGGGATCACTTCGCGTCAAGCACCTCGCGCAGCTTGGCCGCGAAGTTGTCCGGGTCGCCCATCTGGCCGAACTCGCCGCCCAGGAAGCCGCCGTGGTGGCTCGGGAACGTCACCGGCTCGAGCCCGAGGCGGGCGGCCACGGCCTCACCGGCGCGGTGGGCGAGCTCGCCCTGCGATTCCTCGCCGACGCCGACCACGATGCGCGTCGAGGCGGAGCGCAGCTTGTCGAAGTCGGGCTCGTAGTGCGTACAGGGAATGAGGTTTTGCCCGATGAGGATGTCGTCGCGGGAGCCGTCATCCTCCGACGACATGCCGAACTCCTCGGGGGAGGGGCCGGGCTGGTCGATCCAGCCGGCCGGGAACTCGCCCTTGAAGCTGGTGCTCAGGATGAACTTGACCATCGCCGGGCCCGAGCCCGACTTCTGGTAGAGGTCGTAGATGCCCTGCACGGCGGCCAGCGCGTTCTCCCGGTCGGGCAGCGTGGTCAGGGCGGGCGGCTCGTGCGCGACCAGCGTGCGCACCTGCTTGGGGTGGGCGGTGACCAGGGCCAGGCCGTTGACCGCGCCGCCGCTGCTGGCGAACACGTCGACCGGGCCGTCGCCGAGGGTGTCGATCAAGCGGCTCAGGTCGTCGGCGTGCTGCTCGGGCGTCGCGGTGCGCTGATCGCCGGTGAACGTGCTGCGGGTGATGCCGCGCGGGTCGTAGGTGACCACCTTGCGGTCGGGGAAGTGACTCGCCAGCGTGGCGAAGCCGCTCGCATCCATCGGCGAGCCGATCAGCAGCAGGGTGGGGCCGTCGCCGGGTCGCACGTCGTACGTGATCTCGGCGCCGTCCGTGGTCAGGGTGTGCGTCTCAGCAGTCACTTCAGTGCCTCTCGTCGCTCAAGTCTTGCTGGTATGACCTGCCGTGCCGCCCGAACTCATCGGTGCCGCCGGAAGAAATCGTGGCTTTCTCCGGCGGTACCTCGACATCAGCCGAAAGTCGCAGTCGATCGGGTACGTTTCCGGCTCACAGCCGATGCGAGAATGCCTGCGGCTCCGGGATTCTCTACTCCGGAACCGACCACGGGAGGGTCACGATGACTATCGAGGATGACAACCGGCCGGCGCGGCAGCGGGTCGCCCTGACCGGCATCAGCTCGCGGGCCTGGGAGCATCCCGCCGACCGGGGCGCGCTGACGGCGCTGCGCGAGCTGCGCGGCTTCGACGACGTGGTGCGCGGCCTGTTCGGCATGTGGAACGAGCGGGGGTTCCGCCTGTCGTACCTGGCCGGCGCGATCCGTGTCGACCACCGGCAGTATCCGCGCGTCCACGGCCTGTTCGCCGAGGCCGCCGACGCGCTCGACGTCGCCGAGCGCCCCGAGCTGTTCGTGAGCCAGTCGCCGATCATCAGCGGCAAGGCGATCGGGATGGACCGGCCGTTCATCGTGATCAGCACGGGCTCGGTCGACAAGCTGGACGACGAGGAGCTGCGCACGCTGCTCGGCCGCGAGATCGGCCACGTCCGCAGCGGCCACGCCGTCTACCAGACGATCATGACGATCCTGACCCGCTGGGTCACCAACATCAGCTGGGTGCCGGTGGGCGTGATCGCGATGCGGGCGATCATCGCGGCGATGTACGAGTGGTGGCGCAAGGCCGAGCTGTCGGCCGACCGGGCGGGCCTGCTCGCCGCGCAGGATCCGGCGGCGTCGCTGCGCCTGTTCATGAAGATGGCCGGCGGCGGCGACCTCTCGCAGATCGACACCGTGGCGTTCCTGGAGCAGGCCGCGGAGTACGAGGGCGGCGGCGACATCCGCGACAGCATTCACAAGATCGGCATGACCGCGTTCAGCGACCAGCCGGTGCCGGTGGCGCGCGCCTCCGAGCTGCAGAAGTGGGTCGACTCGGGGGAGTACGCCCGGATCCTGGGCGGCGACTACCCGCGTCGCGACGACGACCGTGACGCCTCGGTGACCGCCGACATCAAGGACGCGGCCGCCAGCTATCGCGACACGATCCGCGACACCCCCGACCCGCTGGTCACCTTCGCCCGCAAGGCCGCGGGCGGGGCGGCCGACCTGGTGGGCTCGGCCGCGCGCGGTGCTCGCGACTGGGCCAGGGGCCGCGGCGACAACAACGGCAGCAACTGATCGAAAGGGGCGGCGCGACCGCGCCGCCCCTTTCAGTGCGCGTCGTGCTCGGCCATCACGTCCTGGCGGGTCGGCTCCTCGCGCAGGATCGCCGCGTTCAGCCACTCGTCGGGCACGGCGAACGCGTCGACCAGCGTCGTCATGTGCGGCCGGAGCTGCCGGAGCAGGTCGTTGACCATGCCGGTGACCGCCTTGGAACGGGCCGGGGTCAGCCGCTGGTGCTCCAGATACCAGCCCTTGTGCGCCTCGATCGTGGTCAGGGCGTACAGGTCGCAGACCTTGCTCAGCAGCGCCCGGACCTCGTCGTCGGCCGTGCGGTCGAGGCCGGCCACGAACGCCTCGAGCACGATCCGGTCGATGTGCGCGCGAGCAACTTCGAGCACGTGATCCTGCACGTCGTTGAAGATGTCGAACTGGCGGTCCTTCTTCTGGGCGGCGCCGCTGCGCAGCCGCCGCACCGCGCCTTCGAGCAGGTGCTTCTCGCGATCCTCGAACAGCGCCAGGTGCCAGCCGCGGTGGGTCAGCGCGACCTCCTCGTCCCGGCCGGGCACCGCGTCGATCAGCCTCTGGATCACACCCCGGGCCGCCGTACGCTCGAGGACCATCGAGCGCACCTGGTCCGCGACGAACGTGGCCCGGCCCCAGCCGTCGAGCGAGCCGAACGCGTCGCGATACCCGGTGAGCAGGCCCTTCGCGACCAGTTGGAGCAGTACGGTGTTGTCGCCCTCGAACGTGGTGAAGACGTCGGTGTCCGCTTTGAGCCCGGGCAGCCTGTTCTCGGCCAGATAGCCGGCGCCGCCGCAGGCCTCGCGCGCGGCCTGGATCGCGCGGGTGGCGTGCCACGTCTGGGCCGCCTTGAGGCCGGCCGCGCGCGACTCGAGCTCGCGCTGCCGGTGCTCGTCGACCGGGCCGTCGGCCGTCTGCACCTCGTGCAGCGCGTTGACCAGCTCGTCCTGGGCGAAATGGAGCGCGTACGCGTTGGCCAGGTTCGTCGTGAGGATGCGCTGGTGGGCCAGGTAGTCGTTGAGCGCGATCTCGCGATCCTCGCCCGGCGCGCCGAACTGACGGCGCGACTCCCCATACCGTACGGCGATGGTGAGTGCGCTCTTGGCGGCGTTCGCGGCCGAACCGCCGACCACCACGCGGCCGCGCACGAGCGTGCCCAGCATGGTGAAGAAGCGGCGGACGTCGTTGTCGATCGTGCTCGTGTACGAGCCGTCGGGCCCGACCTGGCCATAGCGGTCGAGCAGCATCTCGCGCGGGACGCTGACGTGATCGAACGCGAGGCGCCCGTTGTCGACGCCGAGCAGGCCGGCCTTGTGCCCGTCGTCGCCGATCGACACGCCCGGCATCGGGTTGCCGTCCTCGTCGCGGATCGGGACCAGCCAGGCGTGCACGCCATAGCGCTTGCCGCCGGTGATGAGCTGGGCGAACACGACCGCCAGGCGCCCGTCGCGCGCCGCGTTGCCGATGTAGTCCTTGCGGGCCGCCTCGTGCGGGGTGTGCAGGTCGAACGTCTGCGTCGCGGGGTCATAGGTGCACGTGGTGCGCAGTTGCTGCACGTCGGAGCCGTGACCGGTCTCCGTCATGGCGAAACAGCCCAGCAGGTCGGCCGAGATGATGTCTCGCAGGTAGCGGTCGTGGTGGTATTTCGTGCCGAGCGCGGTGACTGCCCCGCCGAACAGGCCCCACTGCACGCCGGCCTTCACCATGAGCGACAGGTCGATCTGCGCGAGCATCTCGGCCGCGACCACGGAGCCACCGGGATCGGACTGGCCGCCGTACTCGATCGGGAAGCCCGCCGCGACGCCCGGGTCGGACGGCAACTCACGCAGCAGCCGGGTGACGCGTTCGCGCGCCTCGTCGATCGTCTCGCCGTACACGGTGACGAACTTGTCACCGGCCAGCTCGGTGCGCGCGGCCTTGCGAACGTGCGCCCACCTGCCGTCGAGAACGTCCTGGAGTCGTTCGCTGAGCATGTCGCCTCCACCCTTGTTACTGGTGAGTAGCAACGTTACCCCGGCCGGGTGGCGATCAAGCGGTGAAGCTCGCCACGCCGGGTGTTTCAGGCGGCCAGGACCCAGCGTGACCCGTACAGGTCCTCGACGACACCGCGCGCCCAGCGCATGCGGGGAGCGGCGGACTCGGGATGGTCGCCGTACTCCCCGGCGACGTCGGCCGCGCATCCCCGGACGCCGCCGTGCATGCGCACCGCGTGACGGATCGCCTGCTCGACGGCGACGTAGGAGGGCTTGCTGCCGGTGGACAAGTGGCTCGTGAACAGCGCTTCCGCGCGGGCGACGGTCAGGATCGGGGCGGTGGTGGTCATGAGGATCTCCTCCTTCGTCTGACACTCTCCGTAGATAAGACCAGTGGTGTGCGGAGAACTCATCGCCAAGTTAGCCCCGGGGTACGACAATTTCTGCTGCGCGGCCGCGTGGTTAGCCCGCAGTCATGACGTCGTCACCCGTACGTCGGGTGCTGCGGCCAGCCCGCGGGCGAGTCCTCCCAGTCCTCCTGCCGCCCGTACGCGCTCAGATCCTTCACGTTGTTCGAGAACAGCAGCCGGTCGACGCCGCGCCGAGTGGTGCTGTATGTCCGATAGACGTCGTCACCGTCGCGCAGGAACATGCTGAACAGGAAGCCGCCGCCGGCCCCGCAGTCGTCCGCGAACGTCGTGTTGCGCGACGACACGAACGGAAGTGTCCATTTACGCTCGGCCTTGTACCACTCGATCTGCTCGATCGGCATGTTCGACACCGTCGCCCAGCTGATCCCGTGCGCGGCGAGCATCTCCAGCGCATGACCGGGCACGTTGTCGGTGAACGCCGTGCACCCCGGGCAGAAGTGCTCGGGCCCGTTGTCCATGAACTGGTAAACGGCCAACTCCGGACGGCCCTCGAACAACTCGAGCAGCGAGCGTTTGCCGTCGCTGGCGTCGAAGACGTAGTGGTTCGACACCAGAACCATGGGCAGCCGGCGCCGTCGTGCCGCGATCGCGTCCAACTGCCGCGTCGCTTCCTTCTCCGCGACGAGCAGGTCCGCGCGCTCCCGCTCCCACTCCTCGACCGTCACTACCTGCGGCTTCTGCATTCCCGCCACGTTTCCCCCGCGGCCTTCGGCAAAACCTTTCCCCGTACGCCCACTAGCTCGCCGAAGTCGCCCACCAGTCGCGTACGGGGAGCCGGATCCAGCGGTCGGGGTCGGTGAACGGGCGAGCGCCGGCCGGCCGCACTCCGGCGTAGGCGCAGCAATACGCGACGGCGTGATGCTGATACAGGAAATCGCGCAGGATCTCGGTGGCGGTCGCGTCGGCCGCGGACCAGCCGCCGCCCGGATGCAGATCCCAACCCGTGATCGCCCCGTCGTGGACCGACGCGCCCTGGTTGCCGCTCTTGGGGTTGGCGTACATGCCGTAACAGGTCGTGCCGGCTGACAGCAGCAGCGCGACCAGCGGCATGGACGCGCCGTAAGCCCACGGTTGGCTGACCACGCAGCCACCGGGCACATCGGTGACACCCAGCGTTCGCATGGACTCGTCGTCCGTGGCGTCCCACATGTCCTCGGCGGCGATCGACTCCTGGACCGCCGCGGCGTCCAGGCGCCGCACCGCCTCGGCGGCGTCGATGCCCGCGACGCAGCACAGGCTCATGCCGTCGCCGTCGATCGCGGCGAGCGCATCGATGAGCTCGCGCGCCTCGGCGACCGCGGAGACCTCGGCGTCGGTCAGTGCCGCGCTTGTCTCGAACAGGTCGGGCGTCGCGCCGGCCAGGCTCAGCCGCGCGGGTGACCAGCCGGCCATCATCGGCCGCTCGGGGTCCGCGCCGGCCGCCACGAGTGCGCGGGCGTTGGCGGGCCGGCCGGCCTGGACGGCGAGCCAGAGCGCGGTGTGCCCGTCGCCGACGGCATCCACGTCGTCGACGAGCGCGGCCAGCTCGGCCACCACTTCGGCCGAGCCCTCCCGCGCGGCATGGTGCAGCGGCCGGCCGTTTCCCCGTACGAGGGTGTTCGGATCGGCGCCGGCCGCGAGCTGGGCCCGCACCCAGGCGAGATCCGACCACGACCCGTATCCGAAGCGCGACCAGCCGGACTCCGTCATGCCTGCCTCCCCGATGGCTTGGTGACCGCACCACGGTAGGGCACGCCGCGGCTACTCGTAGGCCAAGTGCAGCATCATGCCCGCGCCGGCGTGGGGCAGGTTGTGGCAGTGGTTGGCCCACATGCCGGGGTTGTTCGCCTCGAACGCCACCTCCCACACCTCGCCGGGCCGCACGTCGAACGAGTCCAGCCACAGCGGGCTTCCGGTCGCCGGTTGGCCGTTGCGCGCAAGAACGAGCACATGGTGACCGTGCAGGTGCCACGGATGAACGACCAAGGAGCGGTTGACGATCGTGAACTTGACGATGTCGCCGCGCCGGACGAACTGCACGGGGATGTCCGGGTCGGCCGCGCCGTTGACCGTATGCGCGTATCGGGGCAGCAAACCGCGCAGGTCCAGTCCACGGTCGAGCACGAGCGTGAACGAGCGGTCGAACCGCGACCACGGCACGGGTTCAGCGGTGCCATAAGTGAGCGGATCGAACACCGGCCAGTGCGCGGTTTCGACCGGCTGCGCGCCCGTCGACCAAAGTTGGCGACCGTCGACATAGAGCACCGCGGGTGCCGTCGTCAGCACGTCGTACCGGCCGCCGGCCGGAATCAGCAGTGCCTGCTCGGAGAGTGGGGAGGGATGTCGGAGGTCCATCCCGTCGATCGCCGCGACGCGGAAAGGTGCGCCCGCGACGGCGTACCGGTGGGTTGTGCTGTCGGTGTTGATCAGGCGGAGCCGCACGGGGGAGCCGGGCGCGGCCGCGGTGACCGCCGGTGCGGGCAGGATCTGGCCCGACAGGGTATGCACCGGCACGATCACGTCGAGGCCGCTCACCGGGCGTGGACGAACGACGAGCACGCCGTAGAGCCCCATCCGGACGCCGACGTCGGAGGCCGAATGTGTGTGATACCAGTACGTGCCTGCCTGGTCCGCGCGGAACCGATAGACGAACTCCTGCCCCGGCAGCACCGCGGCCTGGGTCACGTCCGGCACCCCGTCCTGATCGTTCGGCACGTCGTAGCCGTGCCAGTGCAGGGTCACGCCCCGATCGATGTCGCGGTTGCGCAACTTCACCTCGATGACGTCGCCGACCGTGGCCGCGATCTCCGGGCCCGGCACCTGGCCGTTGAACGCCCATGCCTCGACCTTCTTGCCGCCGGCCTCGACCGTGGCGGTTCCGGCCGTGAGCGTGAACTGCCTGGCCGGCTCGCTCGCGGCCGGCTCGCTCACGGCCGGCCCGGCCACCGGCGCGTGCTGATGCTGCGGAGCCGGGGTCGCACCCGCTGACGCGGCCAGCCCGGTGCCGGCCACGAGCGCCGCGATCGCCACCACGACGGCCGCGCGCGACACGGTTGGTGATGGCCGGGGCCCGAGAACGCGCCACGTCACCGCGGTGGCTGCGGCAACTCCCGACACCGCGTACAGGGCCACCCCGCCCGACACCGGATAACCGTGCAGAACCGTTACGAGCACTGCGGCGGTTGATGCGTACCCGGCGAACAGAAGCGCGACGGATTCTGTCCGTTTGCGCAACAACGCAAGGGCGGCGACAGCCACTCCGGCTACCAGCAGCGGCCCGGCGATCAGCACCTTCTCCGCCGCGAACCACCACCCGTCCCGGCTGAGCGCAACGATCGTTATCGCGCGACCGATGGTGGCCGTTAGTGCGCAAGTGGCCAACCCCAGCGCGATCCGTCGCCGCCCGGCCGCCGCCACGGCACCGGCGGCGAGCCACCCCGCGGCGACCAGCACCGCGACGACGAGATCGGCCGCGAGCAGCGAACCGGTCGTCATGCGACATCCACGGACGGGGCAGCCGCCGACTCCCGCTCAACTGCGTTCGGTGACTGCGCAAGTTTGCGCGCTCCGCGCACTACGGCGACCACGATGTGCACGGCGACGATGCCGTTCACCGCGTGCAGGCCGCCGACGATCAGGCCCGCGACCGTGCTGCCGCCCGAGGCGTCGGTGAACGCGTTCGCGAGCATGGCCAGCAGGGCCTGCAGGATCGTCAGGCCCAGCGGCAGGATGCTCAGGCCGATCAGCCGGCCGGGGGCCTTGGCCAGATAGGCGAACAGCGTGGTGAGCAACGTGAGCAGCGGGATGACCGCCATGCCGGTGAGGCTGTGCAGGGCGTACGAGGAATCGGCCTGGGGCTTGGTGAAGGCGCCGACGGCGGCGAAGACGAACTGCAGGGCGAAGACGATCAGCAATGCGGTGCTGACGACGGCGAAGGCCTTGCGCATGATGACGGTCCTAACGGTGAGCCGGGTTCAGGGCCCGGGCTACGTGGGCGGTGGCGGTGATAGCGCCGAAGGCGACCAGCCGCACCAGATCGGCGTCGGCGGGGCGGGAGAGCTGCCACAGGCCCACGTCACCCCGGCTGATCGCGTGCGGGGCGAAGGCGGCCAGCAGGGCGATGCGGGTGCCCACCCGGTCGGCGGCGGGCAGCTCGCGCACCAGATCGGCCGCCCAATCGGCGGGACGCTCGGGGTGCCGGCCGTCCTCCCAGCGCACGGTGGCCACGACGGTCTCGCGGGCTGCCTCACCCAGCAGGGCGCCACCGCCCGCGGCCGCGTCGATCAGGGCCGCGTACGCCGTCCCGATGGGACTTCCGGCGGCCCAGGCCGGTGGTGACGGGGTCGTGGCGGGCAACAGCGCCAGGCTGCGGCCGGGATCTCTGGGGTCGCGGGTGGTCCGGGCGACGAGCCGTCCACCGGCTGAGCGCACGGCGGGGAAGCGCTGCAGGCCGCCGGGGAGCAGATCCGGAGTCAGCAGCGCGGACACGACCCGGTTGATGAAGTGGAACGCCAGCAGCGTGCCGGTCAGCTGGGGAGCGTACGGGCTGCTCCAGGTCTTTGCCCTTGGCGTGCGGCTGGCCGTGGCCCAGGCGGAGAGCTCGGCGTGCCGCAAGCCCGGTGGTGGGTCGCCGCGGGCGATCGTCTCGGCCAGATCGTGCTCGCCGAGGCCGTGCAACAACGTCACGTGAGCGTCCACACAGAACCGGCAGCGATTGGCCCGGGAGATGACGGCCGCGACCAGCTCGCGTTCGACCCGGCCGACCGGCGGATCGGCGTCGGCGAGCAGCGATTCGCGCAGCAACGACCAGGTCGCGGCCATCAGTTCCGGCACCGCGGACAGAGCCTGGAACGTCGGCAGCGGGCCGATGAAGTCCTCGCGGAGCTGGCGGTTGACCTCGGCGGCCAGGCCGGTGGGCCGGGGCGGGGTGAAGAAGCGATACGTCATGGTCCGATGCTCGGGTGGCCGTGGCGCCGAGACGTCCCGCCGGCGCAGGCACCTGAGCACCGCCTGATACTGCGTTCGCAGTACGCCCTAACTACCGCGCTGAGGGGATGCCTGCCGGCGGGCCGCCGTCCTACAGTGCCAACGTGCGACTCGACCTGCCCTATCTCGCCGGCGGCCTCCTCCTGGGAGGGCTGCTGCTGGCCAACGCCGCCCTCGCGCCCGACTCGGGTCCGGTGGGGGCCGTCGGGGTGCTGCTGATCGTCGTCATGGCCGCGGGGGTGGCCGTCGGCAGGCGTTATCCGGTGCCCGCGCTCCTGGTCGTGACCGCCTCGATGCTCGCGCTCCACTTGCGAGTGCATGCGGGTGTGGCCGCCGCGTTCCCGGTGCTCGGCCTGGTCTATCTCACCGCCTGGCGGGGTCATCGCCTGCCCGCCGCCCTGACCAGCCTGGTGTTCCTCGGCGGCTTCCTCGCGCGCGACATCTCCGCGGCCCCTGCGGGGGAGGCCGCGCAGCAATTGGTCGAGCGCACGTCGCTGCTGCTGGGCTGGTTCGTGGCGGCCAACGTCGCGGGCGTGGTCGGTCGGCAGCGCCGGGCCTATCTCGAGCAGGTCGAGCAGCGAGCGGCCGAGGCGGAGCGCACCCGCGAGGAGGTGGCGCTGCGCCGGGCGGGGGAGGAGCGCCTGCGGATCGCCCGAGACCTGCACGACTCGCTCACGCACAGCATCTCGGTGATCAAGGTGCAGGCCGGGATAGCCGTGCATCTGGCCCGCAAGCGCGGCGAGGAGCCACCGGCCGCGCTGCTCGCGATCCAAGAGGCGGGCGGCGCGGCGATGCGGGAGCTGCGCGAGACACTCGAGGTGCTGCGCACTCCTTCCGATGTGGAGGGCATCGGGCTGGCGCTGGTGGAGGAGCTGGCCGAGCGGACCAGAGCGGCCGGTTTCCCCGTGAGCGTTGTGGTCGACGGGGATCCCGTCGAGTTGCCGGCCGAGGTCGACCAGGCGGGCTACCGCGTCGTGCAAGAGGCGCTGACCAACGTGGCCCGCCATGCCGGCCGGGCGGCCGCCGAGGTCCACATCGCTTACTCGTCCGAATCGTTGGCGGTCGCAGTCACGGACGACGGATTGGCGTCACCCGACTGCCCGGTGGCGCCGGGCGTGGGCCTGCGCGGCATGCGAGAGCGGGTCACCGGCCTCGGCGGCGCCCTGCAGGCAACTCCGCGCGATGGCGGCGGCTTCGCCGTGCGGGCAACATTCCCAATCGCCGGCGCAACCCTGGACGGCGCAACCCTGGACGGCGCAACCCTGGACGGCGCAACCCTGGACGGCGCAACCCTGGACGGCGCAACCCTGGACGGCGCAACCCTGGACGGCGCAACCCTGGACGGCGCAACGCTGGACGGCGCAACGCTGGACGGCGCAACGCTGGACGGCGGGACGCTGGGCGGGTCGGCGCATGGTCGCATTGCGAGAGGCAGCACCACGGCGGGTGGCGGATCGGCAGGCGGCTCCCCAGAGGGCAGCGGGGCGCTCAATAGCCCGGCGGCGGACAACACGGCGGATGGCGGTGCGGCGTCGGACAACGCGGCGGCGGGTGGCGCGGTGCGGGGTGGTGCGGGTCTGAGCGGGGCGGCGGGGGATGGGGCGGGTTGATCCGGGTTCTGCTGGTTGACGATCAGGCGCTGATGCGGGCCGGGTTCCGGGCGTTGCTCGAGGCCGAGGACGGTGTCGAGGTGGTGGGGGAGGCCGCCGACGGGGCCGATGCCGTGCGGCAATGCCGGGTGCTGCGGCCCGACGTCGTGTTGATGGACGTGCAGATGCCGGGGCTCGACGGGATCGAGGCCACCCGCCGCATCGCCGCCGAACCGGGGCTGGCCGGGGTGCGCGTGCTGATCCTGACCAACTACGGGCTCGACTCCTATGTGTTCGCCGCGCTGCGGGCCGGGGCCAGCGGGTTCCTGCTCAAGGACGCCGACCCGGGCGATCTGCTGCAGGCGATCGACGTGGTGGCCCGGGGCGACGCGCTGCTGGCGCCCGCGGTCACCCGCACGCTGATCAGCGAGTTCGTGACCGGGCCACCCCCGCCCGACCCCGCGGCCGGCCGCGATGTGCTGACCGGGCGCGAGCAGGAGATCGTCGAGCTGGTGGCCCGGGGCCTGACCAACGACGAGATCGCCACGCGCATGGTGATCAGCCCGCTGACGGCGAAGACGCACGTCAACCGGGCCATGACCAAACTGCACTGCCGCGACCGCGCCCAGCTGGTCGTCTGGGCCTACGAGTCGGGGCTCATCGCTCCCCGGCGGCGGTGACCGGCCGCGACAGCTTCGCGATGATCCGGTCGATCTCCTCGAGCACGTATGCGGCCAGCCGGCGCTGCGCGGCGATCGCCTCCGGGTCCTTCTCCTCCAGGTCGCCGAGCACCACGATGTTCTCGTCGTTGAGGGTCGCCGCGGGCGCGGTGTAGTTGAAGCTGCCCACGATCACGAGCTGCTCGTCGATCACCATCAGCTTGTGGTGCACCTTGCGCACACCGTTGCCGGGCGTGTTCTCGAACAGCTGCGCGCCTCGCTCCTTGAGCGGGATCGTGGCCGACCACGCCTGGCTGCCCTGCCCCCGATCGAGCACGCCGCGCACCGGAATCCCGGCCTTTAGCAGCCAGAACATGGTGTCGTCGATGCCTGACGACTGCGCGAAGGTGAACATGGCGAAGTCGACGCGATGCTCGGCTTTGAGCATCTGCTTCATGATTTCCATCTCGGGCCCCTGATGCGGCGCGAAGATGGGCTTGACCCGGATGCCGCCGAGCCGGAATTCGCGCGGCCGGGGCTCGCGCCGCTCCCGCAACTCGCCGAACGTGCCGCTGCGCAGACGCTCGAACTCGCGCAGATACAGGCTGGTGGCCGTCTGGCCGCGCAGGATCAGCAGATGGTTGAGGTTGTTGCCGCCGGACCGGCCGCCGACCGGGTTCTGGCCCGTGTCGGTGAGCGTGAAGTTGGTCGACCCGGTCAGCACGGCCGCGGTCGGCGCGCCCGGGTCCCGCACGATGAACTTCTGGTGGAAGATCTTCGGATTGAGGTCGGTGACCAGGTCGACGCCGGCCCGGAGCAGCGCCGAGTGGATGACCCGGTTGTTCTCGTTGTCGCCGCTGAGGCTCCACGGGTCGGCGATCGGCGGATCCTCGACCAGATAGTCACCCTCGAGAATGATCTGCACGCTGACCTTGCGCGCCTTGGCCGCCAGGATCGCCTCGGCGACCGCGCGCGAGTCAACCTCCTGCACGGCGATCAGCAACGTGTCGGTGGCACCGGCGATGAACTCCCGGATCACCGCGTCGAGATCGTCGGGCCCGCCGAGAACGGAGGGCCCCGCGTAGAACTCCACACTGCCCAGATCCACACCCATGCGGTCAGTGTGGCGGCCCCGGGCGAGCCGTGGTGTCGCCTGCCCGACGAGTTCATCCCTCCCAGTCGAGTTGATGCTCGGGGACGCCCACGCTGCGCCCGTAGGCGACCGCGGCCTCATACGTCGCGCGGTCGGCCGGGGCGTAGCGGAACACCTTGTGCGCGAACACCACCACGTGGTCGTCGCCGTCCTGAAGGTCGGCATACCAGCCGCCGTCGGGGGTCGAGGGTCTCGGCCAGGGCGGTGGCGACCGCGTCGGCGTCGTCGGCCGCGAAGTCGATGATCGTCCAGAACCGGGGCTGGCCCGGACCGGCCGAGTCGCCCACGTCGACCCGCAGCACCTTGACGATGCGCGTGTGCGGCGGCGCGAACTCGGCGCCGGGCCGCAGGCCCTCGGCGATCATGCGTCCGGTGACTGCCATGGATGTTCGCCTCCTTCGGCGGACGCTCTCGACCGGTGAGCCGATGCGCCCCTCGGGACTCGTCGCTCAAGCTAGTCCGGGGGTACGACACGTTCCGCCGGAGGAGTGGGTCGATGCGCGCGTTGCTCGTCACGGTCGTCGGCGGGGATCGCGGCCGGCCTCGTGCGGCGCGGCGACGGCCGTGGACTTGATCGCGGAACTGGCTAGAGTGCGAGAGAACGGGGAGGTCGGATGACTTTCGTGACGTCCAGTGCCATTTCGGCGATCGACGAGTCGTATCTGGAAAGGGCGGTGGCCCTCGCCTGGGACGCCCGCAAACGCGGGGACCATCCCTTCGGCGCCCTGCTCGTGGGGCCGGCCGGAAACGTGGCCGAGGCGATGAATTCGACGGTCACCCAGGCCGACCCGACCGGACATGCCGAGACCAATCTGGTCCGGGTGACCGGCAGCTGGGAATTGGCCGTGCTGAGCGAAAGCACCCTTTATACGAGCACCGAACCGTGCGCGATGTGCGCGGGTGCGATCTATTGGTCCGGAATCGGGCGGATGGTGTTCGCCTTCTCGTCCGACGAGCTCGGCGCGATGGTCGACGACGAGGACGGCGTGCCCCCGCTGCGGCTGTCGTCGCGGGAAGTCTTCGCTCGTGGCGGACGGCCGATTGTGATCGACGGGCCGGCCGCGCTCGCCAGTGCTGCTGACGTGCATAGAGGCTTCTGGAAATAGGCCCCCGGTCGGCCCACCAGGCCTGACCGGACGGGTGGTTTACGCGTCCCTATACTCCATGATCCTGTACGAAGGCTGTGTAATAGCGCGACCGTGGCGGAGGCCTCATCCATGTCTGCAAGTCCCGTCACAGCGGCGCCCGCTGTCCAGGAGAAGCCCCCGGCTCCGGCGTCGAACCGCAATCGCTACATCGACAGTCTGCGCGCACTGGCGATCGTCCGGGTGGTCGTCTACCACGCATTCGGCTGGGCCTGGCTGACGTATGTGCTGCCCGCGATGGGCGTCATGTTCGCCATCGCCGGTTCGCTCATGGCCGCGTCGCTCGCCAAGGGCGGTGCGCGCAAGGCCGTCTGGTCGCGCATCCGGCGGCTGCTGCCGGCGCTCTGGACGTTCGCCGCGGTGGCGCTGCCGTTGATGTTCTGGCACGGCTGGTCGACCAGCGACCCGGACCACCCGCTGCACAAGCTCAACCTGGTCTTCTGGCTGTTCCCGCTGGAGGACCCGCCGGGCAGCTCGTGGGGCGAGCCGTTCTGGGAGGTCCTCTGGTATCTCCGGGCCTACCTGATCTTCGTGCTGGTCTCGCCGATCCTGTACTTCGCGTACAAGAAGCTCGGCTGGGTCGTCGTGGCCGCGCCGCTGGCCGTGCTCGCCGTGTTGCACGTGACCGGTTTCCGCCTGCCCGACCCGATCGACGGCATCATGTGGGACTTCGTCACCTACGCCGCGTGCTGGATGGCCGGCTTCGCGCATCGCGACGGACGACTGCACCGGCTGCCGGTCGCGGTCTGGGTGGCGGTCACCGCGGTGATCGGTGGCATCGGCCTGTACTGGTTGTTCACGCACCCGACGGCGTGGGGCTTCGACCTCAACGAAGAGCCCATCGCCCGTACGCTGTGGTCTCTCGCCTTTGTGTTGATCGTGCTGCGCTTCCGTCCGACCATGGCCGTGCTCGACAAGGTGAAGTGGCTGTCCGAGTCGGTCCGGGTCATCAACGCGCGCGCCATCACGATCTACCTGTGGCACTTCCCGCTCATCACCGTCGGGGCGGCCGTGCTCGAGCACTACCAGGTGCCGTGGGCGACGTTCCAGTACATCGTCTGGATGCTCGTGCTCGAGACGGTCATGGTGCTCGGGGCGGTGCTCGTCTTCGGCTGGGTCGAGGACGTGTCGGCGAAGCGCAAGGCGTCGCTGTGGCCGCGGCTCGCCACTCCCGCGCTGGCCGGCGCGGGCGGTCCCGCCGTCCCGATCAACACCGAGATCAACCCCAGCCTCCGTACGGAGGCACCCCGGCAAGCTGTTCCCCAGGCCGGGCCCGCCCGCCCGGCGGGAGGCACGGTCTACGGCTCGTCGTCGGCCCGCGGTGCCGCCCGGGTCGAGGGATTCGACCCGGACCAGCCACCGCGGGCCGGCTGAACCCTCAGCCCTTGATGCCGTTGACCGGCGGCACGGTGAGAGTCCGCTTCTTCGCCGTGCCGCCGAGCACGATCTTGCGGACGGACGTGTTGTTCCCGGTGCTCCGCTCGCTCAGCTTGCCGGCCGGGTTCGCCTTGACCTGGATGTAGTAGGTGCCGTTGGGCAGCGACGTCACGTCGAACGACTGTCCCGGCCGATCCTGCGTGTAGGTGTCGCCGTTGCCGATGTCGAGCACTTCGCGCACGCCTACCGAGTTCTGCATGCCGCACGACGTCTCGAGATCGGTGTTGAACGGACGCCACTTCGCGAGCGGGATCGTGTAGTCGACCTGATCGGTGTTGGCCAGGCAGAACGCTTCCTTGCCGCTGCGCGCGACCTGCTTCTGGTCGGACTTGAGCAGGTTGTACTGCGCGAAGTCGGTGAAGTGCCAGTGGTTGTGCCCGGCGCGCGGGTCCCACTCCATCGTCCCGGCCGGCACGGCGCCGACCTGGTTGCCCTGGGCGTCGAAGAAGTACTGGTAGGCGTCCATCAGGCCCTGCCCGCTACGCCGGAAGCCGTCGACCAGCAGCGGCGAGTCGCCCGCGTTCCAGACCGTCGCGCCGAAGTTGACGTACCACTTGCTCTTGGCGCCCTTGCTGATCGAGATGCCCCAGGCGGGCAGCGAGCGCAGGTCGGGCCGCGGACCGCTCGCCGGCGCGGCCGCACGGGCGGTGGGCCGCTTCGCCGGCACCCGATATTCGGAGTGCGTCTCGGACACCTGCTGACCGTGCTGATGCGCGTTTGTGCGCGCTTCCTTCTCGACGGACCCCTTGACCACGGTCAAGTTGAGCGCGACGGTCGCGTCCTTGGCGGTCAGATTCAAGAGCTTCTGGTACGGGGGGTTGACGGTGACGCCGACCGAGTACTTCCCGGGCGGCAGGTCGAACGCCTTGCCATGAGTGGGCACATCGCTCGTCTTGGCGTTCCAGCCCGCCTGCACGCCCCACACCGTGCCGAGCGTGAACGGGTTCCCGGAGGGGCAGCCCATCGGGTACGGCGACTGGGCCGGCGCGTCGGGGCGGGTGCGCACCGAGTCGTACGAGTTGGGGCAGAAGTTCGTCCAGTAGCGCTTGACCACGGCGCCCTTGGCGTTCTTGATCGTCACCGTGGTGAACTGCTTGAGCGTGTAGAGGTCCGTGACGAGCGCCTTGGGCAGCGTCACGTTCCCCTTCTTCGTGACCAGGTGGGCCACGATCGGATCCGCGTACGACTTCCGGCTCGCCCTGATCTCGAGCGGCTCCTGACCTGCGATGATGTTGAGACCGAGGTCGAGGTCGACCGCGAAGCCGTCCCCGTTGTCGTACCGTTCGGCCTTGATGTTCTTGCCCGCCGACACCAGCTTGACGCCGTCGTTGGTGGCCGCGTCGGCCACCTGGATCCCGGCGAACGCCAGCGCCGCCGGCATGACTCCCGCGACGGCGGCGAGCCCCCACCTACGTGCCCGTCCCACAACAAACCCCCCAGTGCGCTCCGAATGGACGTTCGCCCATCGAAGCCGTAAGCCTGTGAGTCCGCTGTGAGCCGGTGAGCGAAGTCGGTCGAATCAGCCTCCCGTGTCCCGGATCCGACAGGAGGCCGATGCTCATACGTGCGCGAGGCTGTCATGATCTGACCGTGAGCAGCGATGAGTGGCAATCGGCCGGGCGTGCGTGGTCACCTTGGCGTTTCCTGCTCGCTTGCGTCGGCCTGGCCGTCCTGGCCTCCGCGCTGGGACTGATCGCCATCTGGCTGTTCTACTCCGCGGTGCTCGGCCGGTGGAACCTTCCGTCCGTGGTGTTCGCGGTCGTCTACCCGGTCACCTACACGGTCTTCTTCACGGGCTTCTCGTTCCTCGCGGCCCGCAAGCGGCCGCCGGTGCTGACCTTCGCGCCGGACCGCATCGAGCTGGCCGCCGCACGCTGCGACGGAGTCGTCGTGCCGTACGACGCGGTGACGCGCATCCGGATGCGCGCCTGGTGGCCGATCACAATGCTCGACGTGTTCGTCAGCGCGTCCGAAGGTGCGCGAATCGTGCCCGTCGACCGGGCCGGCCGGCGTGCACCCTGCAAGCGCCTTCGTGGCGAGCTGCGGTTCCGGATGCCGCTCGCCGGGCTGAACGAGCCGGCCATCCGCGCCGGGCTCTCACATCACACGTTCGGAGGTGGCGCATGGCGTTCGGAGGACGTGACTGTCCGGATTGCAAGCGACGGGTGAAGCAGCCGTTCCAGAAGACGGTGACGGGCCGCGAGGTTTGCCCGGACTGCGCGAACGCGCTCTTCATGGGCACCGCGGCCGGCGTCGCGACGGGCAACATCGGCTCCGGCTACGGCGTGCTGTCCATGCTCATGCGCAGGATCCGCCGCACCAAGCCCGACTGAGTCCGAACCGCCCTCCGTCGTCGCAGGTCACACCTTGCGCGAGGCTGCGTGAGCCGCCTCCTACCCTTACTGGCGCCTCCTACCCTTACCGGCTGCCCTCTTACCAGCTGCCCTCTTTTAACAGCTGCCCTCTTCTACCGGCCGCCCTTCGTTTCCCAGCTGCCCTCTTTCACCGGCCGCCCCCTTTCACCGGCCGCGTCGTGCTCGGCGGGACAGGGCGAAGGCGATCCCGGCCAGGAGCAGGGCCAGGACGGCGATCAGGCCGACCACCACGGTGATGTAGTCGAACGGTGGTGAGTCCTCGGCCGCGACCGTGCGAGGGCCGCCGCTGGGCGTCGGGGACGGCGCTTCGGCGGGTTGCTCCGACGTAACGGCGGGGCGGTCCGGGAGGGCGTACCGGAGGATCTGGGGTTTGGCCGCGGACTCGCCGGACGCTTCGGAGACGGTGAGCAGGGAGCGTCCGTCCGCGCTGTAGGTGATCGCCTCGCCCTGGGGCTCGTCCGGCAGCGGGATCTGGCGGGGCTGCCCGGTGGTCAGGGCCCGGATCACGTCGCCGTCGGGGACGTCGAACTCGAAGGCGTCGGCGTAGGTGCGCAGGACCACGTGGCGGCCGTCGGGTGAGGCGGCGGCGCCGGTGATCACGGCGCGGCCCAGGAACGAGAACGGGTTGCTCGTCGTGGTGGTGGGAAGGGTGACTTCGCCGGCCTTGCGCATCGGCGTGGTGGATTTGCGGCTCAGCGGGCCGGTCGGCACGTAGAGGCCGGCCGTTCCGCCCTCCTTCGACACGACGACGGGCGTGTTGCCGGCCGTCACCAGCATGGCCTCGGCGTCGCGGGCGCCGTCCGGGTACGACATGCGGAACAGGGCCGGGCTCTTCGCCCCGGGTCCCAGCTTCCAGACCGCGATCGAGCTGCGGCTGCCGCTGTTGTCCCCGATGTCGCCGACCCAGAGCGTGCCGTCGGTGCCGCGAGCCAGGTCCTCGGTGTCCCGCGGGCGCGACGGATATGACACCGTCCTCGTCACCTTGCAGGCCGCGTTCAGGAAGAAGACCTTCCGGCGTTCGGCGAAGTCGGAACCGTCGTTGACGACGACGTAGCCGGAGCCGACGGCCACCATTCCGGACAGCTCGTCGAGCCGCTCGTCACGCACGGTGCAGACCGTCGCCGCCTGCCGGCTGGAGGCGACGGCGGCAGGAGCGGGAACGGCGAGGAGCGGGACGGCCAGGACGGCAACTGTGAGGACGCGCACGATGACCGATTCAACCTCCTGGAACCAAACCGCTGGACCCGACTATGTCAGGGATCAACCACCGGGGGACAACCGCGACGGGCGGCGGGGCTGTTTCGTGAGGGCCCGCGGATTTAACATCCTGGACATGAACCGCCCGACTATCTACGACGTGGCGCGGGAGGCGGGGGTGGCCGCCTCCACCGTTTCGCGGGCCTACGCCCGGCCCGGCCGGGTCAACGCGGAGACCGCGCAGAAGATCTTCGAGGCGGCCGAGAAGCTGGGCTACCGGACGGGGGCGCAGGCCCGGCGGCCCGGCCCGGGGGTCGTGCGGAACGCGATCGCGCTGGTGGTCGCCGACGTGACCAACCCGTTCTACGGCGACATCATCAAGGGGGCGTACGAGGCGGCGCGCGAGGCCGGCTATCAGCTGATCCTGTCGCACACGAACGAGTCGCCGAAGGTGGAACGGCAGACCATCGAGCAGGAGCTGGCCCAGGTCGACGGGGTGGTGATCGCCAGTTCGCGGATGACCGACTCGGCGCTGCGGATGGTCGCCAAGCAGAAGGCCGTCGTGCTGCTCAACCGGATCATCCCGGAGGCGAACTGCGTGCTCAACGACGCCGAGCGGGGCATCCGGCGCGCGGTCGAGCATCTGGCGGCTCTCGGTCATGAGCGCATCACGTACGTGGCGGGGCCGGAGACGAGCTGGTCGGACGGCGTCCGGTGGCGGTCGTTGCGGCAGGCCGCGGCCGACCTCGGGCTGGAGGCGCGCAGGCTCGGACCTAACGAGCCGACGGTGCTGGCCGGGATCAGCGCGGCGCTGCGCGTGGCCGAGACGGACTCGACGGCCGTGCAGGCCTACAACGATCAGCTCGCGATCGGCATCGTCAAGGGGCTGAGCCGCCTCGGCGTAGCCGTTCCCGAGCAGGTCAGCGTGGTCGGCTTCGACAACATCATCTTCGACGAGCTGGTGGAGCCCCAGCTCACGACGATCGCGTCGCCGCTCTACCGGATGGGCTTCACGGGCATGCAGAACTGCATCGCGGTGGCCCAGGGCGCCCGGACGAGCGGCCGGCCCCTCGTGCTCCCGGTGCGGCTGGTGGTCCGCAAGTCGACCGCCCCACCCCGCGGCGCCACGGCTGTGCCCCGCCAACGCACGGCCCCGGGCAGCCGCCCACGCTGATACAGCCGCCCACGCCGGGACAGCCGTTCGAGTCAGGCAACCGCGCAGTCAGGGCAGGGCACCTCCGCGTGTCAGGCCGCCCGCGTCAGGGCTCCCGCAAGTCAGGGCAGCCCGGCCGTCTCAGCTCAGGCGGAAGAGGACCTCGCCGGCTCGGGGGACTACGAGTGCGTTCGGGTCGGTGGCGAACTCGGCGATGTCGATCGTGGCGGGGTCGCGGTAGCCGAGGTTGACCGCGCGGCACACGTCCTCGGGGATGCCGGTCGCCAAAGTGACATCAACGCGCAGTTTCTCGATGCCCGTTTGCGCGTCGTAGGTGCCCGCCCCGCGCAAGTGTGTCGAGTGCGCGAGCACTCCCCAGTGCACGTGTTTGAACGCGTCCCACTGCTTCACGAAGTAGTCGCGGCAGTGGTAGCCGATCTCGTGGATCTGCGGATGACTGGTGGCGATCTCGCGGATGTGCGGCGCGTACAGGATCACCTCGCCGCCGTCGGCGACGATCGGTTCGACCTTGTAGAAGCCTTTGGCGCCGGTCCAGATCTCGTCGTACATCTGTGGCACGAGCGACAGCACCCGCCGCCGGGGCCGGTCGAGATAGGTCACGTGGGTGGCCGCGCTGATCTCGGCCGCGCTCGACCACGACGAGATGCAGTCGCCGAACGAGATCGAGTGCAGGGCGCTGCTCTTGTCGCTGTCCGTGCCGTCCGGCGGCAGCTCGGCCGTGACCACGCAGAACGCGTACTTCTCGGCCGGGATGAGCGCGGCGCCGTCGTTGATCAGGGCCCGTACGGGGGTGAGCCCGGTCGTTCCGATGATCTCGGCGGACGTGATCAGCGCGCCCAGCCAGTGCGAGACGTCGATGATCTGCTGGCCGGCCACCCCGGGGAAGAAGTATTTGTTGCCGCCGGACATGCCGACCACCTCGTGCGGCAACACCGGCCCGACGACGATCGCGATGTCGTGCTCGACGACTGCGCGATTGAGCAGGACCGGCACGTCTCCGCTCATCCGCCCGCCGGACAGCTCGGCGATCCGCTCACTCGGGATTGTTCCAAGGTGAGCGAACGTCTCCGGCTTCCACCATTCGTGATTGATCACCTCGGTGTCCGGATAGACGCCGACGTGGGCCGCGAGGGCCTCGTCCGTCATCGCGCCGTGCGTGCCCAAGGCGATCAGGACGGTCAGCCGCGACACCCGGCCGTGCAGCGCGCGGTGCACGGCACTGACGAGCAACGGCAGCGGGCAGGTGCGGGTCGCGTCGGGCACGAGCACACACACGCTGCGCCCGTCCACGTCGAGCGGGCCGAGCTGTTCGAGGACGAAGGCCGTGACCTCCTCCTCGGTGAGCACCCGATCGGCGCCCCCGAGCCGCGCCGCCTGCCCCGCAACCGTCGAAGTCATGGCCTGGTCCCTTCGTCGCTCAGAATCGTTGCACGCCGAGGCCGGCCCCGCCGCTCGGTTGCGCGCGATAGCCAGCCGCGATGCTCGGTTGCGCGTTTTGTGCGGACGCGATGCTCGGTTGCGCGCCACGGACGACTATGCGCATTACTCGACAACCCTGCCCGCGAGTGCGCGCCTCGCCCAGGCGAACGACATCTCGTGCGATTCGAGCTTCGACTCGACCGACGGCTCGTCCACTTCAATCATGAAGTCGCCGTCGTAGCCGGCCGGGATGGCGTCGAGGACGGCCTCGAAGTCGACTACACCCAGGCCCGGCTCGGCCCACAGCCGCTTGGACGCGGTGGCCTCGCGGTACGACAGCGTCGAGCCTTCGAGATGGTCGGGGAAGACGTCCTTGATGTGGATGCCGCCCAGCCGGTCGGCGTAGCGCCGGATGAACGCGGCCAGCTCGATGCCGGCCCAGCGCAGGTGACCTGTGTCGGGGCCGAAACCGATCACCTCCGGGCCCAGCTCGTCGAGCAGCCGGGTGATCTCGTGCTCGGTCTCGAACACCCCGCCGATGTGCGAATGGTGCAGCGGCCGCAGCCCCTCGGCGGCCAGCGCCCGGCACACCTCGCCGCACATGTCGATCGCGCGGCTCAGCCTGCCCTCGTCGAGCTCGGCGCCGACGGCCGGACGCTCCAAACGCGCAGCAACGGCCATCGACGACACCATCGTACGGTCGAGACCGAGCGCGACCTGGTCGGCGGCGAACCGTTTGGCCTTCTCCACCTCGCCCTCCACCGTCACCGTGTCGTCGAACGGCGAGTTGAACAGGCTGAGCGACGGCGACAGGCCGTACCCGCCGATCCACGCGCGATAGTCGCCGGCGGTCATGCCCTCGGGGACGTCCGCCTTGACCGCGGTGAAGCCGATCGCGTGGAAGTCGGCGAACGCCTCGTCGAACACTTCCTTGGTCTTGCCCGCCGAGGCCCAGTAGGGGATGGGGTTGGCGGCGATCCGGCTCATGCGAGGGTCACCGGCTTCCCGGTTCGCGCGGATTCGTACGCGCCGGTGATCACCGCGATCGACTGACGGTTCGTCTCCAGGTCGACCCGGAGTTGCGCGTTTCCGTCCAGGGCGTCCAGGAAGTTGACGTATTGCAGGCGGTGCGCGTCCGACAGCATGCCCGGGTTGCTGCTCGCCGTGTCCGTCCCGCCGCCCGACACCACCTGCGTCTTGCCCATCAGCTTCTCCTCGATCGGCGCGCCGACCGGCGTGGAGTGGAAGAACGCCAGCTGGTCGTTGTCGATGACCGCCGAGCCCCGGTCGCCGTGCACCTGCAGCCGCGCGCTCAGCCCCGGATAGGCGGAAGTGGAAGCGTGCAGCACACCCAGCGCGCCCGACTCGAACCGCACAACTCCGGCCAGCACGTCCTCGACCTCGATGCGTTCGTGCGCGAGCGTGCCCGCGTAGGCGAACACCTCGACCGGCTTGCCGAGCGCGGCCACGAGCAGGTCGACCGTGTGCACGCCCTGGTTCATGAGCGCGCCGCCGCCGTCGAGCTCCCAGGTGCCGCGCCAGTCGCCGGAGTCGTAGTAGGACTGCCCACGCCACCAGTCGATGGCCGCGATCCCCGAGCTGACCCGTCCGAACTCGCCTGCCCTGATCGCGGCCAGCGTCTGCTCGGTGGACGGGTCGAACCGGTGCTGCGAGATGACGGTGACGAGCCGGCCCGCCTTGTCACGAGCGGCGATGATCTCGTCCGTACGGGCCACGGTTGTCTCGGCCGGCTTCTCGATGATGACGTGCTTGCCCGCGCCCAGCGCCTCGATCGCGACCGCCCCGTGCAGCCCGGTCGGCGTGCACACGACCACGACGTCGACCTGCTCGGCGGCCAGCGCGTCCTCGAGCGACCCGTACGGCCGCCCGCCGCGCTCGCCGGTGAGCGAACGCGCACGATCGAGCACCACGTCGACGACGGCGACCAGTTCGAGCCGGTCGGCGAGCTCGCTCATGACCCGGCCGTGGTGTTTTCCGATCACGCCCGCGCCGACCAGGGCCATCCTCGGAACACTCATGCGTACTCGATCTCCTCGGTGTCGAGCAGGCCGGTGAAGGCCCGCCAGGCGGTCGTGAACAGCTCGGGCCCGGAGAACCCGCCGGTGGTGTGGCCCGCGGCCAGGTGCGGCTCGAGCGAGAAGAACCCGTCGAACCCGTCGTGCCGCAGCGCCCGCAGGGTGGCGGCCACCTCGCCGTCGCCCTGCCCGGCCGGCACCACGGTCCCGTCGGCGAGCAGGGCGTCCTTGATCTGCACGTATTCGACGTGTGGCCGAAGTTGCGCGTATCCGTCCGTGTACGGCCGCACGCCGACCTGCACGAAGTTGGCCGGATCCCAGGCCAGCCGCAGGTACGGCGAGCCGACCGAGCGGATCAGGTCAAGGCAGCGGCTGGGCACGTCGCCGTAGATCTCCTTCTCGTTCTCGTGCAGCAGGATCAGGTCGGCGTCCTCGGCCACGCGCACAAGTGCGCGCATTCGATCGATCACTTCCGCGCGATGGGTGGCCGGGTCGTCGCCGGCGGGCATGAAGAACGAGAAGATGCGGATGTACGGGGCCTCGAGCAGCTTGGCCACCTCGGCGGCGTGCTTCATGCGCTCGAGATGCGGCGCGAAGTCGTCCGTGACGGCGATCTTGCCGATCGGCGACCCGATCGAGGACACCTTGAGCCCGTACGTGGAAAGGGTCTTTTTGATTGTGTCGAGCTGATCGGGGGAGAGGTCGAGAATGTTCACGTCCCAGGCGCTGCGCACCTCGACGTACTTCATGCCGAGCCCCGAGACGACCTCGCACTGCTCGGTGAAGTCGGGGGAGATCTCGTCGGAGAATCCGGAGAGAGTCCACATGGGCGGTGCCCTTCCTTGCAGCTCAGGTGTGCTGGCGGTAGATCTCGTCAAGCAGGTGCTGGCTCTTGAGCGCCTCCTCGAGTCCGATCCAGAACGGTCCGGGGTCGTTCAGGGATCGGTAGAAGTCGGCGATGAGCAGTTCGTGCGAGGCGCCCCAGTACGCGCGTCCGCCTCCCTCCGGGGCGAGCTCGGCGATCGTCTCGACCCGCCCGTCGGCGTACGCCACCGTCAGGTCGCCGCGGATGAGCAGCGTGCCCCGCTCGGCCGTGATCTCGATCGTGACCGGCGAGTCGACCGCGTTGGTCGTCGTGGCGAAGAAGACGCTGCGCGCGCCGCCCGCATGGTCGAGCACCAAATGCGCAGTGTCCTCCACGTCCCCGGACGCTCCGCCGTACTGCCCGGCGTGCCCGCGCACGGCGGTGACTTCCCCGAGCAGCCACTGCACGAGATCGAGCGTGTGGATGGCCTGGTTGATGAGCACGCCGCCGCCCGAGCGTTCGCGCACACCCCGCCAGGGTCGCGCAGCGTAGTAGGCTGCGTCCCGGTGCCACAGGACGGACGCTGAGGCACCCCGTACGCGGCCCATCTCGCCCGAGGTGAGCAGCTCGTGGACGGCCTGCGACGTCAGGTTGTAGCGGTTCTGCAGGCACACGCCGACCTTGAGCGCGGGGTGGTCCTTGGCCGCCGCCACGAGCAGGTCGGCCTGCTCGATCGTGTTCGCGACCGGCTTCTCGAGCAGAACGTGCACACCACGCTCGAGCGCGGCCAGCGCCACCGGCACGTGCTGGTCGTGCGGCGTGCAGATGTGGACGACGTCCGGGCGCACCTCGTCGAGCAGCGCGCGATAGTCGCCGCGCGAGTCGCACACCCCGACGAGCGGGGCGCCCAGCTTCTCGATCGCGGCGAGGTGCACCACGGAGACATCCCCGAGCCCGACGACGGCAACCCTCGGCGGAGCGATCACTTCACGCCGCCCGCGGTCAGGCCGCCGACCAGGTAGCGCTGGAACGCCAGATACAGCAGGACGACCGGGGCCGCGCAGATGAGCGAGGCGGCCATGATCTGCGAATAGACGGGAAGCGCGCCACCCTCCTGCGACGAGCCGACGATCTGCAGGGCGACGGCGGCGGTGTGCGTCTCCGGCCGGGTGAGCACCGAGGCGAACAGGACGTCGTTCCAGCCGAGCAGGAACGCGAAGATCCCGGACACCACGATCGCCGGCAGGCTGAGCGGGAAGATGATCCGCCACAGGATGACCAGCGTGGACGCGCCGTCGGTGCGCGCCGCCTCCTCCAGCTCGCGCGGCAGGCCGCGCAGATAGGTGACCATCACCCAGGTCGAGAAGGGCAGGGCGAACGTCAGGTACGCGATGAACAGGCCCCAGCGGGTGCCGATGACGGTGACGCCCAGATAGTTGCCGGCCGACGAGAACAGCACGAACACCGGCAGCAGCATCAGCGTGCCCGGAATGCTCTGCAAACCGACAAGACCGCGCAGGATCGTCAGCCGGCCGAAGAACGTGTAGCGGACCAGCACGTACGCGGTGGTGGTGCCGAGGACGGCCGACGCCACCGCGGTGAAAGCGCACACGATCAGGCTGTTCAGGATGCCCGTGGACAGGTCGGCGGTCGTCCAGATGCGGCTGTAGCTGTCCAGGCTCCACGAGCTCGGCCAGAACTCGCCCGACGCCACGCCGACGTCGCTGTTGAGCGAGGCGAGCACGATGTAGAGCACCGGAACGAGCACCAAGGCGACCAATACGGCCGTCAAAACGAACAACATCCAGCGGGGCAGCAGCCGGGTGGCCTCGGCCGAAGCGGAAGTGGTGCTCACTTGCGGCCTCCTTCCTCATGCACGTCCAGCCGCACGGCGCGCAGGTAGATGAACAGCGGAATCGCGATCAGGACCAGCGACAGCACCGCCATCGCCGCGCTGAGCCCGAACCGCAGGCTCTGGAAGCTGGTGACGTAGACGATCATCGGCATCACGTTGACGTCCTCCGGGGCGGGCGCCCCGAACAGCACGAACGGCAACGTGAAGTTGTTGATGTGGTTGAGCGTGGCCAGCAGGCAGGCGAGCAGTACCGGGCCGCGCAGGTAGGGCAGGATCACCCGGCGCAGCTTCGGCCACCAGGGCGCCCCGTCGACCGCCGACGCCTCGTGCACCTCGTGGTCGACCGACTGCAGGGCCGCGAGCGACATCAGGTAGATGAACGGCCAGGCCGCCCAGATCTCGACCAGGATCAGGGTCCAGTACGAGGTGGGGCCGCTGAGCCACAGCCCGCCGTCGATGCCCACCTTGGCCAGCCAGGCGTTGACGATGCCGTCCGGCTGCAGCATGGTGCGCCACACCGACGCGACGACGAACGACGGGAGGACGTACGGGATCAGGAAAACCGCCCGGACCAGGCCGCGGCCCCGATATTTGTTCTGCGTGACGAGCGCGGCCGCGATGCCGATCGGCACGGTCGCGATCGTCGAGATGACGGCGAACGAGACGCTGATCCAGATCGAGTTGAGCAGGCCCGAGCTGAACGACTCGACGTAGTTGTCCAGCCCGATGAACGGCGCCTCGACCCATCGGCGCAGCGTGTACTGGTCCAGGTCGATCATCGAGATCCACAGGGCCAGGATGAGCGGCAGAACGATGACCACGGTCATCAGCGCCCCGCCGGGGGTGAGGAGCCACAGCGGGCGCTGCTGCTCCGTCACCCCCTTCCGGCGTACGCGCTCGGTTGGCGTTTTCTGCTCGGGTGGCGCGAGGGTGGCCATTTACTTGGCCCTGTCCAGCGAGCTCTGCGCGGCCTTCTGCGCGTCGGCGATGCGCGAGTCGAGCTGTCCGGTGTTGATCGGACCCTTGGTCAGCTCGGGCAGGGTCTGCACGGCCACGTTCGTCAGCGCGAGCTGGATGTCGGCCCAGGCACCCGTGAACGGGGTCGCCACCGATTTCTTGGCCGCCTCGGTGACCGGCTCGAGCTGCGGGTCCGACGCGAGGGTCTGCAGGGCGGCCGCGTTGGCCGGCAGGTTGCCGAACTTCTTGTAGTAGTCGAGCTGCGCGTCCTGATCGGTGACCAGCTTGACGTACTCGAGGGCGAGGTCCTTGTTCTTCGAGTAGTCCGCGATCAGCAGGTTGTCACCGGAGAGGATGCTCGCGGCCTCGACGCCGTTGGCCGGCCGGCTGGTCGCGCCGGGCGGCACGGTCGGCAGCAGCGCGAACTTCCACTTGCCCTTGACCGCGCCCTGATCGAGCGAGTTCGTCGCGGTCGTCGTGGTGAGCAGGAAGTAGCCGGTCTTGCCCTTGGCGAACGCGGCCACGGCCTGCGGGTTCGTCCAGCCGACGGCGGCCGGGTCGACCACCTTGTCACTGGCCAGCCAGCCGAAGTACGTCTGGTACGCCTTCTGCACGGCCGGGTCCTGCAGCTTCGCGGTCTTGCCGTCGACCAGCGGGTTGCCGGCCTGCGTGGACATGCCCCAGACGAACTTCCACGGGTCGAAGTTGTCCTTGTAGGCGATCGCCAGGCCGTACTGGTCGCCCTTGGTCAGCTGCTTGGCGTGCGCGGTCAGCTCGTCCCACGTGGTCGCGGGCTTCTCGATGCCGGCCGCCTTGAGCAGGTCGGTGTTGTAGGCCATGACGAACGGGCGGCTGACCCACGGAATGCCGACCTGGTTCTGCTCGTCCGGGCCGGAGATGCCGAGCGTGGCCGGGTTGAACTTCTCCTTGCCGCCGATCTTCTGCCATTCCTCGTCGCCCATCTTGACGAAGGCGCCGGTCGAATAGGCCGTCGGGGTGAACGTGGTGCCGACCGCGTAGACGTCGGGCCCGGAACCCGACACCACCGAGGTCTGAATCTTGGTCAGCTCGTCGTTGGCGCTGGCAAAAGTCTCGAACTTCACCTCGGCGCCGGTCGCCGCCTTAAACTTTGCGCTGATGTCCTTCTGCCAGGCCTGGAACTCGTCGGGGTATTGGGTGTTCGCGCCGATCAGCACGTTGAGCGTCTTGCCGGCCCCGCCCTCGCCACCCTCGTCGTCGCCGCCGCACGCGGCCACACCCAGCGCCAAAGCCGTCACCGCGGCCAGCGCAGTCAACCGTTTCGCATTCATGAAAGTTGTCTCCTCTGAGCCGCTTGCGGTAGGGAGTGATCGGGGTCACTGTGTGTCTCCCGTTAACCGGAGCGCAATCAGTTGCCAGTTGTTGCCGCGACGTGCAGGCAACAATTGGCAACTGATTGCCTGGGGTGAATGTCTGCGCACAGGCTCGGGCGCATGGCTGCCCTGACGTTGCACCCCGATCGGCTGCTGCCCGCCGAACCGGGGGTCCGCTCGATCGCCCGCGCTCTCTACGAGCAGGTGAAGGGCCTGCCCATCATCAGCCCGCACGGGCAC
The DNA here is from genome assembly GCF_016785085.1 of Paractinoplanes lichenicola. Taxonomy (GTDB): domain Bacteria; phylum Actinomycetota; class Actinomycetes; order Mycobacteriales; family Micromonosporaceae; genus Actinoplanes; species Actinoplanes lichenicola. Next base: position 341,354 of record NZ_JAENHO010000011.1, on the reverse strand, counting down.
GTCGACCCGCGGCTGATCCTCGACGACGAGCCGTTCGCCGACCCGGCCTCGCTGTTCATCCAGCCCGACCACTATGTGACGCGGCTGCTGCACTCGGGCGGGGTGCCGCTGACGGCGCTCGGCGTGGGGGAGGGGCCGCTCTCCTCGGAGCGGTCGCGCGAGGCCTGGCGGTTGTTCTGCTCCCACTGGCACCTGCTGCGCGGCACGCCCGTGCGCTTCTGGTTCGAGTCGTCGCTGAGCGAGGTGTTCGGCGTGACCGAGCGGCCCAGCTCCGGCAATGCCGACCGCCTGTACGACGCCATCGCCGCTCAGCTCGGCCAGGACAGCCATCGCCCGCGCGCGCTGCTCTCCCGGTTCAACATCGACTTCCTGGCGACCACCGACGACCCGGCCGACGACCTCGCGGCCCACCGGGCCCTGCGCGAGGACGACAGCGTGCGGACGCGCATCGCACCGACGTTCCGGCCCGACCGCTACCTCGAGCTGGGCCGTCCCGGCTGGCCCGAGCTGATCAAGGAACTGCCCGGCGACGTCGGCAGCTACGGCGGCTACATCGCGGCCCTGGAGGAGCGCCGGCGCTACTTCATCTCGCTCGGCGCGGTGTCGGCCGATCACGGGCACTTCGACGCCGGAACCGAGCCGCTCGACCTGAGCGAAGCTGAGCGCATCTATCGGTCCGCGGTCGACGGCACGATCACGCCGGCCGAGGCGACCGCCTTCCGCCGGCACATGACGTTCGAGATGGCCCGCATGTCGTGCGACGACGGCCTCGTCATGACCCTGCACCCCGGCGTGTGGCGCAACCACCACCCGGCCACGCTGGCCGACTTCGGGCCGGACACCGGGCACGACATCCCCGTACAGGTGGAACTGACGGCCGCGTTGCAGCCGCTGCTCGAGCGTTTCGGCACGCACCCGAACCTGCACCTCGTGCTGTTCACCGTCGACCCGGACGTCTACAGCCGCGAGATCGCGCCCCTGGCCGGCTTCTACCCCGCCGTCTACGCGGGGGCGCCGTGGTGGTTCCTCGACAACCCGAGCGAGATCCGGCAGTACCAGCGGGCGGTCACCGAGATCGCCGGGTTCAGCCGGATGTCCGGGTTCATCGACGACACGCGCGCGTTCTGCTCGATTCCCGCGCGGCACGACATGTCCCGCCGCCTCGACGCGGGCTTCCTGGCCGAACTGGTCGCCACGCACCGGCTGGCGGAGGACGAGGCGCTCGAAACGCTCACCGCGCTCGTCGTCACCCAGCCCCGGGAGGTGTTCAAGCTGTGAGGCCGCCGATCCGCATCGTGCACCTCGGGCTCGGCGGGTTCTTCCGCGCCCACCAGGCCTGGTACACCGGCGCCGCCGCTGACTCCGGCGCCGACTCTGACACTGACTCCGGCTCCGACGGCTGGGGGATCGCGGCGTTCACCGGCCGCTCGGCCGCGCTGGCGGACGCTTTGAGTGCGCAGGATTGTCGCTACACGCTCGTTGTGCGCGGGCCGTCGTCGGACGAGCTGCAGGTGCAGGAATCGCTCGTGTCCGCGCATCCGGGAAGCGACGCCGCGACGTGGCGAACGCTCATCTCCGCGCAGTCGACGGCGATCGTCACGCTCACCATGACCGAGGCCGCCTACGCGCCGTCCGGGGTGGTGGCCGACCGGCTGGTCAACGGGCTGGCCGCGCGCCGGTTGGCCGGTTCGGGCCCGCTGGCCGTCGTGTCCTGCGACAACCTGCCCGGCAACGGCGAGGTCACCGCGCGCGTGGTGCACGACCTGGCCGCGCGCCTCGACCCCGCCCTCGACGAGTGGATCACCGCCAACGTCTCCTTCGTGACCACGATGGTCGACCGCATCACCCCCAAGACCACCCCTTCCGACGTACGCGACGTGGCGGCCGCCGGCGGGTGGGCCGACGCGGCGCCGGTGGTGACCGAGCCGTTCACGGAGTGGGTGCTCAGCGGCGACTTCCCGGCCGGGCGCCCGGCCTGGGAGCGGGCCGGCGCCCGGTTCGTCGACGACGTCGTGCCGCACGAGACGCGCAAGCTCTTGCTGCTCAACGGGGGTCATTCCCTGCTCGCGTACGCCGGCAGCGCGCTCGGCCACGAGACGGTGGCGGCCGCCGTGGCCGACCCGGTCTGCCGTGGCTGGCTCGACGAATGGTGGGACGAGGCATGCCGGCACGTGCCGCTGCCGGACGATGAGCTGAGTGCGTATCGAGTGGCGCTTCTTGAGCGTTTCGCCAATCCGCGCATCCGCCACACGCTCGCGCAGATCGCCTCCGACGGCTCCCAGAAGATCCCGATCCGCGTGCTGCCCGTTTTGCGCGGCGAGCGCTCGGCCGGCCGCCTCCCCACGGGGGCCGTACGGGTTCTGGCCGCCTGGATCGACCACTTGCGCGGTTCTGGCGCTCCAGTGTCCGACGCGGGCGCGCAGCCTTTCATCGACCGCGCACATTCCGCACGCGACGTCGTGTCCCTCCTCGCCCCCGACCTGTCCACCGACGACGAGCTACTTAAAGCCGTCGAGTCCGCCCTGCACAGATAGGCCTCGTCCTGCCCATCTGGGCCTGCCTTTTCACAAACTCGCTCACCCCTCGCGCAACGACCCAGGAACCCGCCAACCCGCGCGCCTGCGTGTAGGTTGAGCGGCCGTGCGCGGTGGCGCTCACCTTGCCCGGCTGCGCATGAGTTGAGCGGCCGTGCGCGGTGGCGCTCACCTTGCCCGGCTGCGCATGAGTTGAGCGGCCGTGCGCAGTGGTGCTCAGCCTCGCGCGGCTGCGCATGAGTTGAGCGACCCTGCGCAGTGGCGCTGAACCTCGCCTGGCTGCGCATCAGTTGAGCGCCACTACGCAGATGCGCTTAACTTCGGCCGGCTGCGCATGAGTTGAGCGGCCGTGCGCAGTGGCGCTTAACTTCGCCCGGCTGTGTTTCAAGTTGAGCGACCGTGCGCAGATGCGCTCAACTTCGCGCGGTTGCGCGGAATCCGAAGGGCCGCGGGAGTCAGCGTGGCTAGCCAGTTTTCCGGTGCTGTGGGAGTTAGAGCGTGGCCAGCCAGTTGTCGATCGGGGTGGTTACCTCGGCGGGCATGCGGCGGGCCCAGGTGAAGTGGTTGACGCGGATGCCGTCGGCTGAGCGGATCTGCATGCGGTCGGCGCGGGCTGCTCGTTTGGCCAGAAGCGCTACTGCGCGCGGGTTGATCAGGTCGTCGCCTTCGATGTCGAGCATCAGGCGTGGGGTCTTGAGCTCGGAGAGCGCCGATTCGTAGTCGAACGTGTCGCCGTGCAAGCGGAAGCGGCCGTGGCTGGCCTCGTACGCCCAGTCGCGCATCACTGTGCTGGGCTGGCGACCGCCGAAACCGAGGCGGTGGCCGGGCCAGTAGCCGAGAGTGCGCGTTACCGTCCGCACGACGCGGATGCCCGCGTAACGCTGCACGCGGCGACGCGTCCCGAACTCGGCGCTGCACCAGCTCGTGCCGGTCGCGATGGTGACCACGGCGTCGGGCTCGACCGTGCCCGCGGCCGTCGACAGCAGTGCGAGCGCGCCGCCCATGCTGTGACCGATCAGGATCGTACGCTCGGATCCGCGCACCTCGGGCAGCGCGAAGACGGCCGGCAGGTCGGCCCGGATGATGTCGCTGTAGCCGAACCGGCCGCGGCGGATCCCGGCGATCGGGCTCATCGGCTGGCCACGGTGCTCGACCCCGACGACGCTGCGCCCGGCCCCGGTCCAGACGTCGAACAGCCGCGAGTAGTACGACAGCGGCACTCCCAGCGCGGGCAGGAATACCACCGTGCTGCCCTGCTCGGTGCCCTCCGCGGGCCGGCGGACCTCGTAGCCGATGGTGTGGCCGTCCGCGGCCCGCACGGTGCTGTTCATGGTCGGGATCCTACTGCGCGGGCCGCAGGTTCTCCGGCAGGGCCGACCCCACGATCAGGCCCGCACCGCCCGCGGCGGCCAGAGCCTCCTGCAGCACGAGCCGTTCCGGCCGTTGCTGCCGGCGGGCCAGGGCGGCCACATCGTCGAACTCGGGCATGACCTGAACGACCGTGCCGCCCCGATGCGCGACCTTGACCGGGATGCGCGTGTCGTCCACGGTCACGTCGGCGAACGCTCGTTCCAGCGCCACCTTGCCGCGGGGGCTGTGCCGCACCCCGAGCGTGCTGGTGTCGCGGAAGATCTGATCGCGCAACGTGTCGGCCAACGCGGGCGTGCACAAAACGCTCAACGTGTGCGCGGGACGGCCCTTCTTCATCACGATCGGCACCAGCCACGCGTCGCTGGCGCCGGTGCGGAGCAGGCTGTTCAGGATGCCCGGCCACAGGCGTGGGTCGAGGTCGTCGACGTTCGCCTCGAGCAGCACCGCCCGGTCGTCCGGCTCGCTCGGGGTGGACGTTTCTGCTCGTTTGACCACCGGAGCCGGCGCTTGAGCCGCGGTGGTGCCGATCAGCACACGGACGACGTTGGCGTGCCCGGCCGGGTCGCGGGTGCCCGCGCCGACGCCGATCGCCTCCAGGGTCATCGGCGGCAACGGCTCGCACGCGCGGGCCAGCCTGCGCAGCAACGCCAGCCCGGTCGGCGTGGCCAGTTCGCCGTCGCCGCCCGCGGACACCTGCCAGCCCTTGGCCAGCTCGGCCACCGCGGGTGCGGGCACCGGCAGCCGGCCGTGCCGCGTGCGGACCGTGCCCGAACCGAGCGCCACCGGACCGGCCGAGACCGTGGCGACACCCAAGTCGGCCAGGGCCGCGCAACAACCGACGACGTCCGCGATCGCATCGAGCGCGCCGACCTCGTGGAAGTGGACATCGTCGGGCTTCGTGCCGTGCACCCGCCCCTCGGCCTCGGCCAGGCAGCGGAACACCGCGGTGGCCGTCGAAGTGTCCGATCCTGCGCGTTCGAGCATGTCGCGCACATCGGCCCAGGTGCGATGGGGCGGATCGTCGACGAGCGGCTCCACCTCGGCCTTGAGCGCATGCAGCCCGCCGCGGGTCACCTCACGCTGGCGCACCCGGACGGTCCCGCCCGAGACGGCATCCACCGCGTTCTGCACGACCGTGAGCGAAGCGCCGGCATCGAGCAACGCACCCAGCAACATGTCCCCGGCAATCCCGGCCGAAGCGTCGACCCACGCGTGCCGCTTCACGCTTGACCCGGCCCCCTGTCGGCCCGAGCACCCAAGCCGACCGGCTCAGCGCCCGCAGCGCCGACAACTTCTGCAGCACCGCCACCGGCACCGGCCGTGGGCCTGGCACCGGCTGTGACTGCGGCACCAGCTGCGGCACCGGCATCAACTGTGGCGTTGGCACCGGCTGCGGCGTTGGCACCGGGCCCGGCATCGTCATTGAGGTCGGCACCGGCACCGTTTTTGGTTGCGGTGCCGACAGTGGCTGCGGCGTTGGCACCGGCTGCGGCGTTGGCACCGGCACCGGGCCCGGCATCGTCATTGGGGTCGGTGCCGGCATCGTTTGTGGCTGCGGTGCCGGCTGTGGCTACGGCACTGGCGTCGGCTGCGTGGTCGGCGGCTGTTTGTGGATCAGTGGTGGACGTTTGGTTATAGGTGGCCGCTTCGAGCCTGGAGGTCTCGGCGACCGTGACGGGTGTGTCCGGGCTGGTGGTGGTCGGTGGGGCGGCGATCTGGGCGGCCAAGTGGCCGGCGCCGTAGCCGTTGTCGATGTTGACCACGGCCACGCCGGGGGCGCAGGCGTTGAGCATGGTCAGGAGGGGCGCCAGGCCTTCGAACGCGGCGCCGTAACCGACCGAGGTCGGCACTGCGACCACCGGTGCCGAGATCAGTCCGGCCACTACGCCGGGGAGGGCGCCGTCCATGCCGGCGACGACCACGACTGCGCGAGCCTGGCGCAGCCGGTCGACGTGGCCGAGGATGCGGTGCAGGCCGGCCACGCCGACGTCGACGATCAGGTCCGTGGTGCGGCCGAGATATTGGGCGGTCAGTGCGGCCTCGCGCGCGACGGGCAGGTCGGACGTGCCCGCGGCCACGACGACTACGCGCTCGCCGGTCGGCTCGGGCGGGCGGGGCGGCCAGGCGAGCAGGCCGGCCAGCGGGTCATGGAAGACGCCGGGCAGGGTCGCCTGGATTGCGCGAGCGTGTTCGGGTGCCGCGCGAGTGAATAACGTCGTGCAGTCCGATCGGTCGCGCAGGGCGGCGGCGATGCCCGCGACCTGGTCGGCGGTCTTGCCCGCGCAGTACACGGCCTCGGGGTAGCCACGACGTCGGGTCCGGTCCAGATCCAGGTCCGCATAGGAAGCCAGATCGTCGCTCACCGGCGTGCCCTCCGCATGTGTTCCGGTCATGCTCGCATCATGTCCGTTCGTGCACACTGCCGCTCGCGACTGCGCCGGTGTGTGCGCCCGATGGGATGCCGACCAGGTCGAGTTATGTCTGTTCGGGCGCATCGTTGCTCATGTAGGCGCCGGTGTGAGCGCCCGATGAAACTTCGGCTGGGTGGGGCCATGTCTGTTCGGGCGCATCGTTGCTCATGTAGGCGTCGGCGTGTGCGCCCGATGAAACTTCGGCTCGGTGGGGCCATGTCTGTTCGGACGTGTCGTTGCTCGGGAGGGCGCGGGTGTGGGGGCCTGGTGGGATGCCGGCCGGGTTGAGTCGCGGCTGGTCGGGTGCATTGTTGCTGGTGAGGGCGCCAGGGAATGCGTCCGGTGGGATGCCGGCTGGGTGGGGTCATGGTTGGTCGGGCGCGTTGCTGCTTGTGTAGGCGCCGGTGAATGCGCCTGACTGGATGCCGGACAGGTCGAGGGTGACGAAGCGGAAGCCTGCGTCGGTCACGGCCTGCGTTATTTGGCGGCGCATCGGTTCCTGCACTGCCCGAACGAGATCGTCGGCGGGCAGTTCGATCCGGGCGATGTCGCCGTGGTGGCGTACGCGGAGGTCGTTGAAACCCAGTCGGCGCAGGGCCGCCTCGGCGCGTTCAACCTCGCTCAGTTTGCGGGGACTGACGATCTCGAAGTGGGGGATTCGCGAGGCCAGGCAGGGTGCGGCGGGCTTGTCGGCGCACGGCAGGTCGAATGCGCGGGCAATTCGGCGTACGGCGGCCTTGTCGAGACCCGCGTCGGCGAGCGGGGTCAGCACGCGATGCGCCGCGGCCGCCTTCGCGCCGGGGCGGTCGTGGCGGCGTACGTCGTCGGCGTTCTCCCCGTACGCGACGGCGTCGAGCGCATGTTGGGCGCTGACGGCCGCGTCGATGCGCGTGAACAGTTCGTCCTTGCAGTGGAAGCAGCGGTCGGGGCCGTTCGCGCGATAGGCGTCGCGCTCACCTTCGCGCGTTTCGACCTCGACCACCGGGACGCCGATATGCCGGGCCACCGTGTGGGCGGCGGTTCGCTCGTCGGCGGCCAGGCTCGGCGACACACCGAGGACCGCCAGCACTCGATCGGGTCCGAGTGTGCGGGCGGCCAGCGCCAGCAGCACCGAGGAGTCCACCCCGCCCGAGAAGGCCACGCCGAGCCGCCCGATCCCGCGCAGCTGCTCCGCCACGTGAGCCAGCGCCCGTGCGACGTCGGGTGGATCCGGAGTTGTCACGCTGTCATTCACGCTGCCCATCCCGGTCACTGGCAAGCTGTTGCCATTTGTTGCGGCTGTGACATCACCGACGCCCTGTGGACTTTACCGACGCTCCCGCGCCGGCGCTGCCGACCACAGGACGACGAACAAAGCCGGACACGAACGCGAGGCCGTAATTCGCTGGCGGGCGTGGAAGCGAGCCGACAAGCTTCACACCCATGTCATCCGACGTGATTGAGCTCTTTGACCGGCTCGCCGGATCGTACGACGAGGTGCTGCCGTTCTTCCGCGAGTTCGGCCGGCAGACGGCCGACCGCCTGCCACTCCCGGCCCCGGGAGCCCGTCTGCTCGACGTCGGCGCCGGCCGGGGAGCGGTCGCCCACGCCGCCCGTGACCGCGGCTACACGGTGACCGCCACCGACGCCGCGCCCGGCATGGTCGATCGGCTCGCCGCAACCCTCGACGCCCACCTCATGGACGCCGCCGACCTGCGCTTCCCCGACGGCACGTTCGACGTCGTCACGGCCGGGCTGGTCATTCACATCCTCGACGACCCGGCGTCCGCCGTGCGCGAAGCGCGCCGGGTGCTCAAACCGGGCGGGCTGTTCGCCTTCACGGTGCCTGGCCCCAACCCGGACGGGTTCGCGATGACGGACCGCGCCAACGAGCTGTTCGCCGAGTTCTCCGCCTATCTGCCACCGGCCGGCAGCATGGGCGTGGCGTTCGACGAGTCGGCGACCCTGGCCGCGGCCGGTTTCACCGGTGTCGCCGAGACCGATCTGCGCGTCGAGCTGACTGTTCCCGACGCCGAGACCTTGTGGCGGTGGTTCCAGACGCACGGGTCGCGCAAGTTTCTCGACGACCTGCCGGCCGAGCGGCGGGCCGAGTTTCGCACGCGCCTGCTCGACGACCTGAACGGCCGTGATCGGATCGTCCTGCGCCGCGCGGCCTGGCTTTTCACCGGCCTCGCCTGACGCCATTCACCAACCGGAGTGGACGATTCCGCGGTGATTGCTGTGAAAAGGGCCTAGCGTGCCAGTTCCTCGAGCTCGAACTCGTTGCCCCGGACGCCGCTCAGGAAGGCTGTCCACTCCGACCGGGTGAACGCCAGCACGGGCCCGCCCGGGTTCTTCGAGTCGCGCACCCCGATGACCCCGTCGACCAGGGCCACCTCGACACAGTTCGTCTCGGAGCTGCTCCTCGACTTGCGCCAGTGGGCCGATCGGAAATCAAGCCGCCGCATGACTCTCCACCTCCAGGGATCGGATCGGTTCGCCCCAGCCCATCGTATGGAGTAAACGGAGTGGCGCTATGTCCAGCGACTGTCCGGTAACCGACTGTCAATTAATCGCAGTCAATCACTTGTATTTCCCAGAAGGGCCCGCGCGGCCGCCCGGCGCAGCTTGCCGGAGGGCGTCTTGGGCAGCGATCCGGGCGGCAGGATGCGCACCGACGCCGGGCGGGCGTCGATCTCCGCGACCACCCGGGCGGTGACCTCCTTGGCGATCCGGCCCGCGTCCTGCGCGTCGCCGGCCTGGCGGGACTCGGCCAGCACCGCGAACGTCTCGCGCGCGACCCCGTCCCCGGCGAGCAGGCGCACGGCGGCGACGTTGCCCTCGCGTACGCCGGGAACTGTCGCGGCCACGCGCTCGATGTCGGTCGGATAGATGTTGCGGCCACCCATGATGATCACGTCTTTGCGCCGCCCGCACACCACGATCTGACCGTCGGCCACGTAGCCCTCGTCGCCGATGTCGAGCCAGCCCTCCGCGTCGCGGGCCGGCTCGAACCCGCCGGGCGTGATGTAACCGTCGGTGACCGACTCCCCGCGCAGCTGCAGGCGGCCGACCTGCCGCTCGCCGAGAGGCTTGCCGTCGTCGTCGACCACCCGCACCTCGACGCTCGGGAAAGGGCGGCCCAGCATGGGGATCTCGCGCGGGCCCGGTTTGGCCAGATTGTCCCGTTCGAGCGCGACCGGGTCGACCCGGTCGAGCGTCATCGGGTCGGACACCTCGGACAGTGAGATCACCAGCGTGCTCTCGGCGGCGCCGTAACAGCAGTTCACGGCGCCGGGATCGAAGCCGAACCGGGACGCGGCGGTGACGAACGCCCGCATCGTGGCCGGATCGATCGGCTCGGCGCCGTTGCACGCGACGCGCAGAGTGGACAGGTCGAGGGCGCCCGGTTCGACCCGGGCCAGCTGCCGGGTGAGCACCGCCCACGCGAAATTGGGCGCGGTGGTGATCGTCCCGCCGTATCTGCTCATCAGCTCGGCCCACAGCAGCGGCCGGCCCAGGAAATCGGCTGGCGTGACGCTGACCAGCTCCAGGCCGCTCAGCATGGGCAGCGCCAGGCAGCCGATCATGCCCATGTCGTGGAACATCGGCAGCCACGACACCATGACGCCGTCCTCGCCGCAGCTCAGGTGGTTGCTCGAGTCGGTCAGGTTGGCGAACAGGTTGCGGTGCGTGATGCGGACGGCCTTCGGCTCGGCCGTCGAGCCGCTGGTCAGCTGGAGCAGCGCGGGGCTGTCCTCATCGGCGTCGACCGGCGCGACCTCCTCCCCACCGGCCAGCTCGTCCGGGGCGAAGTGCCTGATCCCGTACGCATCCAGGATCGGCGCCATCTGCTCGAAGGGCGCGCCGACGACCACCAGCTGAGCGTCGATCATGCGCAGGACGCGCAGGGTGTCGTCGCGCCAGACGGTCAGGTCGGTGCGCGGCGTGGGCTGGTGCAGCATCGTCATGCTGCCGCCGGCCAGCCAGACGCCCTGGGCGACCGGCGCGATGTCGGCCGGCATCCCCGCCAGCACCGCCACCGCCTGGCCCGGCCGCAGACCGTTCGCGATCAGTCCACCCGCGACGCGGCGCGCCTGAGCGTGCAGCTCGGACCAGGTGCGCCGGACCGCCTCGCCGGGCTCGCCGGTCACCATGCCGGTGCGGGCCCGGGCCGCGGTCGCGACCACGCCCTCCACGAAACGACTCACGCGACCTCCCAAGCTGGACGGCTCGAGACCGGGCCGTCACGACGGCTGTGGATCCGGTCCTCACGCTACGCGGCCGCCCTCAAGATCGCGTTCCGTCGATGGTTCCTCAGATCTCCAACTGCTGCTCGATGAGGCGCAGGCGATGCCGGGCCATGGCCAGATTGGCGCGATCCCGGTGCAGCGCGAGATAGACGAAAAGGCCGCGGCCGTCCGGCGACGTGACCGGGCGCAGCAGGTGATATTGCGAGTCCAGCGTGAGGAGAATGTCCTCGACGGTGTCCCGCATTCCGAGCATTTCCAGCGTACGCAGTTTCGCGCGCAACACTTCCGTATTCGCGGCCGCCGCGACCGAGACGTCGAACCCGAATCCGCCGCCCGCCGTCCCGAGTGCCATGCCGCTGGTCCAGTCGACGATCGCGACCGCGATCGCCCCGTCGACCTCCAGCGCGTCCTTGAGTGCCACGTCCATCTCGGCCATGCCCCGTGTGCTCCTTTCGTCGGCCTGGACCCCAGCATGGCCCGCAGCGGCGGATGTCGATCGGACAGCGAGTCCGTCGTCACGGCGTACGGGGGCATCAAGATTATTTTGTATGGGACCCGAATTGAAGACTTCTGCAATTCGGCAGGTCGCCAATTTCGGAAAATCGTGGCCGGGCCTCCGTGGGGCCGCCAAGTCAATTCCGTACGATTGCCGGCACGCATTCAGGTGGGGGAGACGTCCGATGTCAGTGCCGCTCTACCAGGCGAAGGCCGAGATGTTCCGCACGCTGGGCCACCCCGTACGGATCAGGGTGCTGGAACTGCTGCAGGCCGGGCCCCGGCCCGTACGGGAACTGCTCTCCGAGATCGACGTCGAGCCGTCCAACTTGTCGCAGCAGCTGGCCGTGCTCCGCCGTACGGGGGTGGTGGTGTCGTTTCGCGACGGCGGGCTGGTCATGTATGCGCTGAGCACGCCGGATGTGGCGGAGCTGCTGGCCGCGGGGCGACGGATCCTGGGTGCGGTGCTCGCCGACCGCGACGGGCTGCTGGCCGAGTTGAACGCGCACCCGCCCGCCGGCTGAATTGTCAACCATCCAGTTGGTTGCCTACGCTCGGACCATGGGTTATGACTCCGCCGCGACGCGGGCGCGCTTGATCGACGCCGCTTTCGACGAGTTCGTCGAGCGGGGCCTGGCCGGCGCCCGGGTCGACCGCATCGCCGCCGCGGCCAAGGCCAACAAGCAGGCGATCTACGGCTACTTCGGCTCCAAGGACGCCCTGTACGACGCGGTGCTCGCGGCCCGCCTGAGCGTGCTGGCCGACAAGGCGCCGTTCGATCCGGACGACCTGGTCGGCTATGCGGCCGCGCTGTTCGACGCGTTGGGTGACGCGCCCGGCGTGCTGCGGCTGACCCAGTGGATCCGTCTGGAGCGGGGCGACGCTACGCCCGGCGAGATCGAGTCGCACCTCGACAAGGCCCGCGCCGTCCGCGACGCGCTCGGCCTGCCCGACGAGGCCCTGGCCACCGACGTGCTGGAGCTCGTGATCGCCATGAGCATGACGTGGGCGACCATGCCCGTTTCCCTGCGCTCCGCCTCGGGCGGCGCCGCGCGGGCCCGGCGCGAGGCCCATCGGCAGGCGTTGATCACGGCGGTCGACGCGGTGTGCCGGGCCTTTAAAACCAACTAGATGGTTGACTTGGCGTGCGTCGGCGGCCTACGGTCCAACTCAACCATCCAGTTGGTTTAGTTGAAGGGCAGCTCTGTGAGTCTCACCGATTACCGCACCCTCGGCCGCACCGGATTGCGCGTCAGCCCGCTCGCCTTGGGCACCATGACGTTCGGGGATTCGTCGTGGGGCGCGGACGACGACACGTCCACCGCCATTCTCGAGCGCTATCTCGACGCCGGCGGCAATTTCATCGACACGGCCAACGCCTACATGGGCGGGCGCTCCGAGGAAGTGCTCGGGGCCTATCTCGGCAAGAACCGTCATCGGCGCGACCGGCTCGTCATCGCCAGCAAATTCGCGCTCAGCATGCAGCCGGACGACCCCAACAACGGCGGCACCGGACGCAAGGCGATCCGGCACCACATCGAGGAATCGCTGCGCCGGCTCGGCACCGATTATCTCGACCTCTACTGGCAGCACAACTGGGACCAGCACACCCCGCTCGAGGAGACCATGTCGACGCTCGACGACCTCGTGCGGGAGGGGAAAGTGCGCTACATCGGCCTCTCGGACACGCCGGCCTGGGCCGTCGCGCGGATGGCGACCCTCGCGGAATGGCGCGGCTGGACACCGGTCGCCGCCATTCAGGTCGAATACAACTTGCTCGAGCGTACGGCGGAAGGGGAGCTCTTCGGCGCGGCCAGGGAACTCGGCCTGGGCGTGTTGCCGTGGAGCCCGCTGGCCAACGGCGTGCTCACCGGCAAGTACACCCGCGGCAACCCGAACCCGGACGGCGCCGGCCGCGGCCTGTTCGTCGGCCGTCACCTGAACGAACGCACCTTCGCGCTCATCGACATGCTCACTTCGATCGCGAACGAGCACCGAACGACGGTCGCCGCCGTCGCCCTGGCCCGGGTCCGGCAGCAGCCCCTGGTCACGTCGACAGTGATCGGAGCGCGCACCATCGCGCAACTGGAGGCCAACCTGGCGTCGCTGGACGTCGAGCTGAGCGATCTGAGCGAAGTGAACAGTCTGACCATGCCGGAGCTCGACTTCCCGGCCGGCTTCCTGCGCGACTTCGGCGTCCCGGCCCAGCAGGGAAGCACGTCGATCAACGGGGTCATCGCCGCCACCCGATAGGGTGCTGCGATGGATCGCACCGCGCTGGTCACCGGCGCCTCGTCCGGCATCGGCCTGGCCACGGCCGCCGCGCTCGTCGCGAAGGGTTATCGGGTTCTCGGCACGAGCCGCCACCCGGAAAATGTGGAACGGCCGGTTCAGGGTGTCGAATATCTGCCGCTCGATCTGACCGATCCGGCGTCGATCGAGGCGCTGGCCGGGCCGCTGAAAACGGTCGACGTGCTCGTGAACAACGCCGGCGAGAGCCAATCCGGCCCGTTCGAGGAGTTGCCGGGCGAGGCGTTGCGCCGCATTTTCCAAGTCAACGTCCTCGGCCCCGTACGGCTGGCGCAGTTGACCCTGCCCGGAATGCGCGAGCGGGGCTTCGGCCGGGTGGTGATGGTCGGTTCGATGCTCGCGTCGTTCCCGTTGTCCTACCGGTCGTCGTACGTGGCGACCAAGGCGGCCATCAAGGGGTTCGCCAACGGGGCCCGGCACGAATATTCGCCGTACGGGGTCTGGCTGACCACGGTGGAACCGGGCGCGATCGCCACCGGCATCAGCCAGCGCCGGACGAGCTATATCGACCCGGATTCGCCGCACCGCGCGGAATACGAGCGCATGCTGGCCGCCCTCAACCGCAACGAGGCGGCCGGGGTGTCCGCGGAGAGGGTCGCGGCCACCATTGCCGGCGCGATCGAGGCGAGCAGACCCAAGCAACGGTACGCCGTGGGCAGCAACGCCGCAGTAGTCTTCCCGCTGCGGCGGCTGGTGCCCACGGCATTGGTCGAAAAGCTCACGCACAAGCGGCACGACCTGGCCCGTTAGGAGCGCAGAGCGTCCCGCACGTTCTTCTGCACGGCGATGACCGCGAACAGCGTCATGGCGAAGGCCAGCCCGTAGAAGCCTTTCTCGCTCAACGTCATCGAGCTGTTGACCAGACCGACGGCCAGCATCACCACCGAGAAGCCGACCACGCCCCAGGCCAGGCCCAGATAGAGCCCGGAAACGGGGATGCCCTCGGCCCGGTCGCGCACCGATTTCTGCAGCGAGACCGCGCCGAACGCCCCTAGCACGAGCAGAACGGCGAAGAAGCCTTTCTCGCTCAGTTGGAGGTCGGCGTTCCACAGCCCGATGCCGAAGGTGACGATGCCGAGCAGCAGGGCCGCCCAGGAAGCGCCGACAAAAGCGGGAGTCGGCCGGGCCGTCGGCGGGGCCGGCGGCGGGACAGGTTGGTGATAAGCCACGGCCCGTCCATCGGTAACGGAACCTCGTTCTTGAGCACCCGCGCAACGGGCATCCGCTCAATTTCCGGCGGATCCGGCCGAAATGGTTGTCGTGCCGAGAATGGTGTCCGCTCGCTGGTGGGCCGCGTGGCTGGCCCTCGGGGGCGTGGCGACCTTGGTGTACCCGCTGCTGCCGGTCGGCTGGGCCCCGCTGGTGCTGTCGGCCCTGGTCTCGATCGGGTCGAGCGCGACGATTGTGATCGCCGCGCGGGGCAGGTCCGTGGCGACGTCGTGGTACGCCTTCGCCGGCGGAACGTTTGTCTGGATGGTTGGCGACGTCATCTACGGCGTGCAGAGCGCGCGTGGCACGATCTCGTACCCGTCCTGGGCCGACGCCTGCTACCTGGCCGCCTATCCGCTCATGACCACGGCGCTGTTCCGGCTCACCCGGCAGCGGGGACCGCTCTGGTCGGGCACCCTGATCGACTCGGCGATCATCGCCGTCGCCGTGGGCATCGTCTACTGGGTGCTCGTGATCGACCCGATCCTGACCGACGAGTCCGTCCCGCTGCTCGCCCGGTTGACCACCGCCGGCTATCCGAGCGCGGGCGTTCTGCTCTGCGCGGTCGTGGTGCCACTGCTGCTGCGGCGTGGCCGCCGCACGCCGAGCCTGTGGATGCTCACCGTCGGCAGCGGCATCACCCTGCTCCTGAACGCCGTCTACAGCCTCATGCCCGGCCTCACGACAGGCTTCGGCCCGCTGGTCTACGCGGGCTACCTTTTCGCGTACGCCCTGTTCGCCGCGGCCGCCGCGCATCCGTCCCCGGTGCTGACCGCCGGGGTCGACAGTGACGGCCTGGGCCGGGCCCGGCTCGCCGTGCTCACCGGTTCGATGCTGCTCGTCCCGGCCCTGCTGCTCGTGCAGGGCCGGCGCGGCGCCACCCACGAGAGCTGGCAGGCGGTCGCGTACGGCTCCATGGCCCTGTTCCTGCTGGTCGCGACCCGGCTCTACGGGTACGTCTCCCGCGTCGACCGCCAGTCCCGGCAGCTGCGCGACCAGGCCACCCGCGACGACCTGACCGGCCTGCCCAACCGCCGCGAGTTCGAGCGGCTGGCCGGCGCGATCGTGCGGACCGAGGCGTGCCAGGTGGTGATGCTCGACCTGGCCGGCTTCAAGCACATCAACGACCGGCTGGGCCGCGCCACGGGTGACCAGGCCCTGGTGGCGGTGGCCGGGCTGCTGCGCGACAGCGTCCGCGACGGCGACCTGGTCGCGCGGATGGGCGCCGACGAGTTCGCCGTGCTGGTGCGCGACACCCGGCCCGGCGAGGCCGACGCGGTGGCCGCCCGCCTGGCCGACCTGGTGCGCCGGCCGGTGCACGCGGGCGAGCACGAACTGCTGCTCAGCGCGCGGGTCGGCGTCTCCTCGGGCGGCGGCGAACCGGCCGCCGAGCTGGTGCGCCGGGCCGACACCGCCCGGTACGCGGCCAAGGCGGCGGGCGGGCACCTGGTGACCTACAGCGCCGAGCTCGACGAGCGGGCCGAGGCGGCCGAACGGCTCGGGGCCGACCTGCGGCACAGCCTGGAGGACGGCGACTTCCACGTCGTCTACCAGCCGATCGTCGACCTGCGCGACGGCCGTACGGTGGCGGTCGAGGCCCTGGTCCGGTGGACGCACCCGGTGCGCGGCTTCGTGAGCCCGGCCGCGTTCATCCCCGTGGCCGAGGACAACGGGCTCATCGTCGAGCTGGGCGAGTGGATCATGCGGGCCGCGTGCCGGCAGCTGGCCGACTGGCGGCGCGACCTGGGCGGGGCCGCGCCCGGCTACATCAGCGTCAACGTGTCGGCCCGGCAGCTCAGCGAGCCCGGCTTCCCGGCCGTGGTGGCCGCCGTGCTGGCCGAGAACGGGCTGGAGCCCCGCGCGCTGCTGGTCGAGGTGACCGAGACGGCGATCTTCGGCGGCGGCGTCGCCATCGAGGCGGTCGAGGCCCTGCACGCGGCGGGCGTGCGGATCGCGCTCGACGACTTCGGCACCGGGCACTCGTCGCTGGGCCTGCTGCGGACGGTGCCGGTCGACGTGCTCAAGGTCGACAAGTCGTTCGTCGACGAGATCACCGGCTCGAGCGGGCGGGCCGTGATCGTGGACGCGCTCATCCACGTCAGCAACGGGCTGGGCCTGAGCGCCGTCGCCGAGGGCGTGGAGACCGCCGGCCAGGCCGACTACCTGCGCTCACTCGGCTACCAGTACGGGCAGGGCTACTTCTTCGGCCGGCCGGTGCCCGACCCCGGCTTCACTGCCTCGCTGACTGAATCTCGGCGATGATGCGGGCGGCCTCGGCCTCGTCGGTGGTCTCCCGGCCGGCGTCGGCCGTGCCCAGCGAGACGCCGCCGGTGCCGGGCAGGGTGCGCTTGGCCGAGGCGTGCACGGCCGGAACGCCGGTCTGCACGATCGCAGCGATGACATCGGGGCGGACCCCGCCGCCGGCCATGATCTCGATGCGGTCGGCGGCCGTGCTGACGAGGCGGGCCAGCGCGGGCAGGGCGTCGGCCACGCGGGAGGCCCCGGCCGACGTCAGGATGCGGCGCACCCCGAGCTTGACCAGGTCGTCGATGGCCTCGGCGGGATCGGCCAGGGCGTCGAAGGCGCGGTGGAAGGTCACGTCGGCGCCCGTCTCGACGACCCGGCTGACCAGCTCGGCGTCGACCCTTCCGTCCCGTACGCCACCGATCACCACACCGGACGCACCGGCCGCGAGCGCATGCCGTACGTCGGAAAGGGTCGTCGCCACCTCGTCGGGGGAGTAGTCGAAGCCGCCCGGCCGCGGCCGCACCAGCACGTGCACCGGCGGGATGCCCGGCGTCGCCACGGCCGCCTCGATGAACCCGAGCGACGGCGTGACCCCGCCCAACGGCAAAGCGGAGCACAACTCGATGCGATCGACGCCGGGACGTGCCGCGACGGCCAGCCCGTGCGCGTCCTGAACAGCCAACTCGAAGGCAACCATCAGGGCGCGTTCTCCACTTGTCTAGGCGGGACGGAACCGGCCCAGTATTTCATCGATCTCTTCGGAACCGGTGTCAGGCCGCTGCGCGTTGCAGGAGTTCCGTGGTGGCGGACCACAGGCGGCGTTCGCGGGCGCGGTCGATAGCGATCGGCTTGACCTCGGTCAGGCGGTCGCGGACGACGAACGCACCGTCGCGCAGGTTTGCCCACTTGGCGTCGAGGGCCAGCGAGGCCAGCTGGGGGCCGGAGCTTTCGGGGGTGGCCACGCCGGGGATGCGGGCGATGCCGCGGGCGACGGCCTGGGCGGCGGCGGGGGCGTCGCGGCCCAGGGCGGTGCCGGGCATCCAGCCGGGCTCGAATACCGACACGTTGATGCCGGCGCCGACGTGTCGTTGCAGCTCGTGGGCGTAGTAGAGGAGGGCCAGTTTGGCGTTGGAGTAGGCGACGCCGGGCGAGCCCGCCGCCGGCTGCGCGATGTCGATCGGGTCGGCCCACTTCGCCTCGGGAACGTGCAACAGGCGACGCCAGAAGTTGGCGTGATAGGTGTTCGAGCCGAGCAGGATGATGCGCGCCGGCTGCTCGAGCACGTCCACGAGGTCGCCGATCAGCTGGGCGTGCGCGAGGTAGTTCACGGCGAACGTCAGCTCGTACCCGTCGGCCGACGCCTTGCGCGTGTCGGCCGTCATGGCGCCCGCGTTGGCGATGAATGCGCGAAGCTGTCGCACCCTGCGCGTTTCGACCATTTCCCGTACGGTCGTGGCCGCGGCCCGCACGTCGGCCAGCCGGGACAGGTCGGCGCCGAGCTCGTGGACGGTCGCGCCCAGCGCCCGGGCCTCGGCAGCGACGGCGGTCAGCGCGCGGCCGGGTCGTCCGACCAGCAGCAAATCGGGGCGCTCGGCCTGCGGGCGGGCGGCCAGGGCGAGGGTGGTGGCGCGGCCCAGACCACGGGTGGGGCCGGTGATCAGAACGGTTGTCATGCCGTTGAGCGTGCGGTTCTTTTCGAGGGGCAGGCAGTCGTGCGGTTTTCGTAGGACTACCAGGGCCAGGACAACCGGCGCGCGGGGCGAGCAGACTCGGAGCATGGAGTCGTGGGAGTTCGGCCGGACGCTGCGCCGCTGGCGTGACCGTGTGACGCCCGAGGCCGTGGGCGTGCCCGTGGGCCGCCGGCGCCGGGCCAGTGGCCTGCGCCGCGAGGAACTGGCCGGGCTGGCCGGCATCTCGGCCGACTACCTGACCCGGCTCGAACAGGGTCGCGCGACCGCCCCCTCGGCCCAGGTCGTGGAGGCGCTGGCCCGCTCGCTGCGGCTGGCGGACACCGAACGCGACCTGCTCTATCAGCTGGCCGGGCACGCCGCCCCCGGGCTCGACGTCGTGCAGTCGCGGGTCACGCCGAGCGTGCAACGGCTGCTCGACCGGCTCGGCCACACCCCGGTGGTCGTCTATGACGCGACCTGGACGCTTGTGCTCGCCAACGCGCCGTACGACGCGCTGATGGGCGAGACGACCAGCTGGCACGGCATCGAGCGCAACGCGATCTGGCGCAACCTGCTCGGCCCGGCCTCGCGGGTCGTGCACACCCCGCAGGAGCACGCCGAGCACGTGGCCCGGCTGATCGCCGACCTGCGCCTGACCGCGTCGCGCTACCCGGCCGACCGGGCCCTGCGCCGGCTGGTCGGCGAGCTCGCGCAGGCCAGCTCGCGCTTCGCCGAGCTGTGGGAGAGCGACGCCCCGCCGCCGGCGCCCGGCGAGACGTCGAAGCACAAGACCGTCGACCACCCGGCGGTCGGCCGGATCGCGCTGGACTGCGACACGCTGGTCGTCTCGCTCGACGACCTGCGCATCATGATCTACACAGCCGAGCCGGGCACCGAGGACGCCGACCGGCTGGCGCTGGCCACCGTCCTGGGCACGCAGTCGTTGACCGCGGGGTGAGCCTGTGGTGCGGTTATGGCCATGTGGGAACCCGTCGTTGACGTGAACATGCTCATCCGCCGCCCGGCCGCCGAGGCGTACGAGGCCTTCGCCGACCCGGCGTCGATCCGCAAGTTCTGGCTGGCGAGCTCGTCGGGACGGCTGGAGACCGGGGCGAAGGTGCACTGGGTCTTCAAGATCGCCGGCGCCGAGACCGGCGTCGAGGTGGTCTCGGCCGAGCCCGGCAAGCTGCTCGACCTGCGCTGGGACGGCGGTCAGCCGGTGCGCTTCACGTTCGAGGCGCGCGCGGACGGCACCCTCGTCGGGGTGCTGGTGACCGGGTTCGACGGCGAGGACGGGGCCGCGGTCGCCGTCGAGACCATGTCCGGGTTCACGCTGGTGCTGGCCTCGCTGAAGCAGTGGCTGGAGCACGGCGTCGAGGGCGACCTGATGTACGACAAGTTCCCCGACGCCGAATACTCCGACCGCTGATCGATCGTGCGCGTCAGTCGTTGCGCGCCACCTCGGGGCCGGTGATCTGGCGCAGCAGCGGCAGGGTCAGGCTGATCACGCCGAGCGACGCGGCTATCCCGGTGAGCACGACGGCGTAGAACGCGAGACCCGGCGGCTGCAGCGACATGTTCATTTGCGCGCGCAGGAACAAGTGCGCCGCGAGCAATCCTGCGCACAATGCGACAGCCGAGGCGGCCACCAGCGGGGCCACGCTCTCCAGGGCCACGACCTGCCGCAGCGTGGCCAGGGGGACGCCGGTCAGCCGCAGCATGCTGAACGGCCGTTTGCGTTCGCTCAGCCCACCGGCGATGCTCACGGCCAGGCTGCACCCGGCGATGGCCAGGCTGGCCAGCACCACGACGTCGGCCAGCCGCTTCCAGCCGTCGAAGACGCGGGCGTCCTCGGTGCGGCCCTCGGCATCGGTGTACGGCGGCATCGCGGCGGGCAGCGCGTTCTCGATGACCGTACGGGCTCGGGCCACCGAGGCGGGCGTGCCGTCGGTGAGCGTGATGAACGCGTCGGCGCGCAACGCCGGCAATGCCGCGGCGGAAATGTCGGCGGTCGGCCACGTGCCGTTCCAGCCGGCCGGGCCGAGCATGTCGTGCCAGGTCCAGGCGACCTCGGCGCCCGGGGCACACCGGCCGTTGGACGGCATCCGCGCGATGTCGGCGCAGGCGGCCAGCGAGGACGGGAAACCCCAGTCGTTGATCTCGGCGGGCGGCACGGGCATCGATTCCGGAGGCTGCCGAGTCACGGCGACCTCCCGTACGCCCGGGGTGCCGGGCAGCGCGTCCGGAACCGGGTCGGTCTGCTTGCCGCGGATCATCGTGATCAGCATCGTCCGGTCGGCGTCCGGGACCGCCGGGCTGCGGCCGGCGGCGATCGAGCCCATGATCCCGACCGCGACCGTGGTGACGAACAAGGCGATCACCAGGCCGCTGACCGAGCGGAAACCGGCCTTCGGGTTGGCCGCCAGCCGGCGGGCGGCGATCAGCGACGCGGTGCCGCCGGCCCGCCGGGCGACCAGGCGCGCGCCGGCCATCGTGAGCCACGGACCGGCGACCAGCAGCCCGATCATGGTGAGGAAGATGCCGGAGAGGTACGCGGCGACCTGCCCGTTCGTCGTGGGCGGGCGGCGGCCGATGAAGTACGCGAGCTCGGCCAGCCCGAGCACCAGCGGGACGATCCGCCACGCGCGGGGTGGGCGCGGGCGCACCTGGCGGGTCACACCGAGCGGCGAGATCTGCACGCGTCGCAGGGCCAGCAGCGCCGCCACGACCGCCAGCGCGGGCACGCCGAGCGCGACCCCGAGCACGATCGGCACGGTCAGGGCCAGGTCGGAGACGAACATCGGGGCGCCGGTGAACGGGATCGCGGCCACCGTGCCGCGCAGCGCGAAGAAGACCGCGAAACCGCCGAGCGCGCCCGCGATCGCCGACACGGTGGCCTCGGCCGCGGCGACCACGGCGATCTGCCGGGGCGTGCCGCCGACCAGCCGCATGGCCGCGAACCGCTGCTCGCGCCGGGTCGCCGACAGCCGGGTGGTCGTGGCGATCAGGATGAACAGCGGGAAGATGAGCGCGGCGGCCACGACCGCCAGGATCAGCTTGACCCCGGCCGGGTCGACGCCGCTGAAACACCACGTCCGGCAGTGGCCGGGCGGCTTCGCGCTGATCGTGCCGATCCTGGCCACGTCGGGGCGCTGGGACAGCTCGGCGGGGGAGTAGCCGACCACGGCGATCAGCGCGTCCGGGGCGGGCAGGGCGGCGTCGCCGAGGATGCCCGCGAGCCGGCCCGGGTAGCGGTCGCCCAGCTGGTCGGCCGGGCTGCCGGCGAGCCGCTCGGCCAGCGCGGGCGACGCGAAATACTCGCCCGGTGCGGGCAGGCGGTCCAGGCCGGGCGGGATCGGCGATCGCGGGCCGGTGGCGGCCAGGTCGATCCGGGCCGCCACCTCGTCACCTACCACGTCGGTGCGCAGCTGCCACCACAGCGGGTCCGGGCCCTGCTGGGCGGCCGGTTCGTTGGCCGAGTTCAGCCATGCGTAGCGATCGGCCTGCGCGGTGACGCCGCCCAGGCCGGCCAGCGCGGTCAGCAGCATCCCGACCCCGAGCGCCATGGCCACCGAGATGACCACCAGCCGTACGAGTGCCTCACGTCCCCCCGCCAGCGTGAGACGCAGCCCGAAGCGGATCATCCGACCGGCTCCGCCGTCAGGGCCAGCACCTTGCCGTCGCGCACAATCACTTCCCGATCCGCGTACGCGGCCACGCGCGGCTCGTGCGTGACCAGCACAACTGTCGTGCCCTCGTCGTGCGCGGCGCTCACCATCAGGTCCATCACCTGTTCGCCGGTGAGCGAATCGAGCGCGCCGGTCGGCTCGTCGGCGAACAACACGCGCGGCCGGGCGACCAGGCCGCGGGCCAGGGCAACCCGCTGGGCCTGGCCGCCGGAGAGCTCGCCGGACGTGCGGTGACCCAGCCCGTCCAGGCCGAGCCGGTCGAGCCAGGAGCGGGCCTCGGTGAGCGCCTTCCCCCGGCGTACGCCCGCCAGCAGCAGGGGAAGGGCGACGTTCTCCTCGGCGCTGAGCTCGGGAACCAGCTGCCCGAACTGGAACACGAACCCGAACGTGTCGCGGCGCAGGCTGCTCCGCTCGGCTTCGTTCATCCGGTCGATGCGGCGGCCGTCGAAGTGGATCTCGCCCTGTTCCGGCACGAGGATGCCGGCCAGGCAGTGCAGCAATGTGGACTTGCCGGAGCCGCTCGGGCCCATCACGGCCAGGATCTCGCCCTCGCGCACGGTGATCTCGGCGCCGCGCAGGGCGGGCGTGGTGCCGAACGAGAGGTGTACTTCGCGGGCCTGCAGCAGGGCGTTCTTCATCGCTCTGACCTCCTGGGCGAGGCGTTCTTCATCGGGCTCTGACCTCTTGGGCGAGGGCGTCGAGACGGGCGGCGGTGAGCTCGATCCAGCGCAGGTCGGCCTCGATGTGGAACAGCGCGTGGTCGGCCAGCAGCGAGTCGACCAGGCTGCCGGTGCGTTTGACCTGGGTCAGCTCGCGCATGCGTTGCATGTGGGCGGCGCGCTGGGTGTCCAGATACTGCTCGGCCGGACGGTCGAGCAGCAGGGCCAGGGTCACCTTGGCGAACAGGACCGTCTGCAGGTGCGGCTCGGGCGCGACCGGCTCGGTCAGCCAGGCGCTGACCTCGGTCGCGCCGCGGTCGGTGATGACATACCGCTTGCGATCGGGGCCGGCGCCCGCCTCGAGGTCGCTGATGACGACCTTGCCGTCGCGGGCAAGCCTGCTCAGCGTGGAGTAGACCTGCCCGAACGACAGCGGCTTGTCGCGGCCGAAGAACGCGTCGTAGTCGCGCTTGAGGTCATAGCCGTGGCGCGGCTCGCGTTCGAGCAGGCCGAGAAGCGTGAGTGGCACCGTCATGCCGAGCACTATACGCCGGGAGTATACGCTCGGAGTAGACCCACTTTCACAGCTTCATGGTCAGCACCAGCGGGGCGGCTCCACCCTCATCGCCCCGGGCGTACCGGATGGCGTCGTGGCCGGCCCAGGCCAGGCCGTACAGGCTCTCCGTGACGGGGCCGGGGGTGTCGAACGTTGTGACGGTCTTGCCGGTGCGGGCGTTCAGTACGACGACCCGCTGGGTGCGTTCGCCGCCGGAGCGCGTGGTGACGAGGGCGGCGACGTGGCGGTTGTCGGGGGAGAGCGCGTAGTAGACGTCGCTGCAACCGGCGATGTCGGGGCGGAACTTCGCGACGCGCTCACCGGTGGCCGCGTCGAGAAGCTCGAACGAGCAGGTCCGGCCGAACTCGGCCGGCCACTCGACGATGCGGCTCTCGGTGGCCTGCATGCCGAAGTACGGCAGCTCCCCGCCGGTCAGGGCGGCACTCGGTGTGCGTTCGCTCAGTGTTCCTTGCGCGATGTTGTACGTGATGAGCACCGGGCGCGACTTGTTGCCCTTCTCCGCCCGGACTTCCCACCAGAAGAGCGATGTGCCGTTGCCGGTCATCTGCATTCCGCGGCTGACGTCGGTCTTCAGGTCCGGCAACGGCTTGTTGCTTGCCACGCGGCCGGCGGCGTCGGTGACGACCACCCGGAAGCTCTTCTGGTCGGCCGAGACACCGATGGTGGCCAGCCCGCCCCCGGGCAGCGGGGCCGGGCCGAAACGGGTGAGGCCGCTGAGTCCGGGCTGCGGATCGGCGGCCACCACTATCGCCGGCTTTCCGTCAACCGTGCGCAACTGTGCACCGACCTCGCCCGACGAGCCGGGAACATGCTTCCCGGAAGGCAGGCCCTGCGTCTTCGGCAGGATCTCACGGTCGAGCCACAGGCCGATCGACGGGCCGCCCAGCGGGTCGCCGACGATCACGTTACGGCGGGGGAGGTACTGCGGCACCGTGGCGGCCAGGGCGGCCACCGTGACGACGGCCGCGGCAGCGGCGCCGACCGTACGGCAGCGCTTGACCCTGCGGGCCCGATGCAGGACGGCGCCGAGATTCGGCGGGGCCGACGGGACCCGGGCGGCGGCGGTGCGGACGGCGTGGTCGAGGTTGTTCACGGCTTCTCCTCCAGGCTGTCGCGCAACGCCGACTTCGCGCGGGACAAGCGGCTACGAACGGTGCCCTCGGCGATCTGGAGCACGGCGGCGGTCTCGGCCGTCGACAAGCCGAACAACACGCGGCAGACGACGACCGCGCGGGTGGGAATGGGCAAGCGGGCCAGCGCGGCCTCGGCGTCACCGTCGGGCAGTCCGGGCTCGAAGCCGGGCAGGCCGTGCTCGGTCTCGGGGAACGCGCGCTCGCGGCGCAGCTTCCGCCGCCACGAGGTGGCCCAGTTCAGGCCGACCCGGAAGACCCAACCGGCCGGGTTGTCGACGACCTTCACCTGCCGCCACCGCACGAAGGCGCGCGCCATCGCCTCGTCGGCGGCCTCCCGGGCCAGGTGGACGTCGCCCAGCGCCACCGCGAGCGCGCGGTAGACCCGGTCCGACGTCGACGCGTAGAAGCTCTCGAAGTCCTCGGCCGCCGCCGGCGGATCGTCGCGCGTCTCCGCCACGATGTCAGTTTCCATGCCGGTAGACGCGCGGGCGGCCCCAGACGCTCCCGACGAGTTTTCGGCGCGCCGGCAGATCGTGTGTGGACGGTACGGTGAGCGGGTGACGGCGCCGGTCACTACCAGCAACCTGCCGCAACGCCCGTACGAGCGGTTCGTCGGGCGCGCGGCCGAACTGGCGAGCCTGCTGGCCCGGATGAGCCCCGACGACCGTACGTGGGTAGTGGTGGTCGACGGCATCGGCGGAGTCGGCAAGACCAGCCTCGCGCTCGAAGCGGCGTACCGGCTGAGCGAGGGGCCCGGCCGCTTCGACTTCGTGGTGTGGGTGTCCGCGAAACGCGACACGCTGACCGCGCATGGCATCCTGCCCCGGCGGGCCGACTTCGTGAACCTGCGCGACGTCTTCGAGGCCATCGGCTCGGTCTGTGGGCGTCCCGACCTGCCCCAACTGCCCGAGGGACAGCAGCGGACGCTGATCCGGACCCTGCTCGGCGGGCCCCGGCGCGTCCTGCTCGTGCTGGACAACCTGGAGACTGTCGACGACGAGAGCGTGACCGCGTTCCTGCGCGACCTGCCCACCCCGGCCAAGGCGATCGTCACGTCCCGGCACCGGATCGACGTCGCACTCTCGATCCGGCTGGAGGGGCTCGGCCCGGCCGAGTCGGAGGAGTTGATCCGCTCCGAGGCCGGCCTGCGCGGGCTGACGTTGACCGACGCGGAAGTGGCCGGGCTGGCCCGCCGGAGCGGGGGAGTGCCGGTGGCCGTCCTCTGGAGCCTCGGGCTGATGAGCCTGGGCCACGGCACGGCATCGGTGCTGCGCAGGCTCGGCTCGGGGACCGGGGACATCGCCGAGTTCTGCTTCGACCGCAGCGTCGAGGCGCTGGGCGATGGTGACGCCTTGAAGATGCTGGTGACGGCCGCCCTGTTCGAGGCGCCCGTCGGCCGTGACCTGCTCGGGCAGGCGGCGGGGCTGGGCTCCGACGTGATCGGCCGCGACGACGCGCTGCAACGACTGATCCAGCTTTCTCTGATCAACAGCGGGCCGGGCGGGTTCAGCTTGCTGCCGCTGACCCGGACGTACACGCTGCGGTTGCTGGGCGAGCGGCCCGGCCTGTGGCGGGAGGCCGAGGACGACTGGTTCCGGGCCATGCTGGCCGTCGCGGCCGACTACCGCGGGTCGAACGTGCTGTGGCGCGACCGGGCCCGGCTGCGCACGGTTGGCCCGCATTTCGAGACCGCGTACGCGATGACGCAGAACCCGCGGCGTGCGTACGCGCTGGCCGCCTTCGCCGCCGCCCTGATCGGCTACTACGACGTGGTCGGCCGGTGGGACGACCTGGTCGACGTCGCGGGCGACCTGGAGTCGTACGGCCGGACCGCGGGGGACGACGACGCGGTGTCCGATGCCGTGTGGGCGCTGAACTGGGTCTACGGGCAGCGCGGGGAGTTCGAGGCGGCCCGGGCCAGTCTCGAGCGGGCGGCCGGCTCGATCACGACGCCCGTTCACCGCATCCAATACCTGCTCGGCTGCGCCCAGACGTCCCGGCGAGCCGGGCAGCGCGACGACGCGCTGGCTTTCGTGAAGCTCGCCGATCTGGTGCTGCCGCAGCTCGACCCGGTCGTGGTCGCGGCCCATCGGGCCAACGTCGCCTTCGAGCGCGGGAAGATCGCCCGCGACGACGGCGACTGGGAGGAGGCGGACCTGTGGTTCGGCGCAGCGAGCCTGGTGTTCGACTTCGACGAGGCGCAGGGGGCGATCGCGGGCGGGCACCAGCCGGCGTCGGAGCTCGAGCGGTCGCTCGGGTTGATCGGCAACCGCGCAGTCGTCGAGCATCGACGGGGCAACCTGGCCGCCGCGACGGACATGTTGCGGCGTGCACTCTTGTTCACTCGCGAACACGGCAGCGTGTCGAACGTGGCGACCCTGCTCGTCCGGCTCGCCGTGGTCCTGATCGACCAGGGGGAGTACGAGGAGGCCCGCGGCGCGGTGACCGAGGCGCGGGAACTGGCCTCGGCCACCGGCATGCAGGACGAGCTGAACGAGTCGGCGCGGCTGCTCGCGTTGCTCAGCGACCGCTGACCGGCAGGTGACGGTCGAACGAGGTTGCTCAGCGACCGCTGACCGGCAGGTGACGGTCGAACGAGGTTGCTCAGCGACCGGTGACCGGCAGGTGGCGGTCGAACCAGGCCAGCATACGGCTGGGGTCCTTGGCGAACTGCAGGTAGCCGTCCCAGCGGCGGGTACTGCCCTCGATCCAGAACAGCTCCTTGTCCGCGATCG
Source organism: Paractinoplanes lichenicola (assembly GCF_016785085.1). GTDB lineage: Bacteria > Actinomycetota > Actinomycetes > Mycobacteriales > Micromonosporaceae > Actinoplanes > Actinoplanes lichenicola. Next base: position 314,082 of record NZ_JAENHO010000011.1, on the reverse strand, counting down.
GAATGTTGTCGTACATCGACTGCACGTCGTCCGGGCGAGTCAGGATGTCGTCCCGGACCTGGTAGAGCAGCGTGGGGACGGTGACCGCCTTGGCCATCTCGACGGGCGAGTGGTCGTCCAGGCTCAGGCTCGTCTGCCGCCGGATCAGCTCGTCGAGTTGCTCTATGGTGTCCGCGGCGTCAACACCGAGCAGTTCGAGTGAGCGTTCCAGCGTGACCCGAGGCGAGAGGGGCTGGGGGGCGACCAGGGCGCGGACATCGGCGAACGCCTCGGGGCGCTGGGCCATCGCGGAGAAGGTGGCGTTGGCGCCCATGCACCGGCTGAACAGGCCGACTGCGGCATCGCGCAAGTCCGCGCGTGAACGCACATAAGCCAGGGAGCCGAGCACGTCCCGCGCGGCGTAGCGGGCGGCGACCACGCCTCCGTTGGCGGCTCCGCTGTGGCCGAAGTTGCGCATGTCGTACGCCAGGACGTGGTAGCCGGCGTCGTGCAGGATCTTGTAGTCGGGGATGAAGTCGACCTCGATGCCGTTGCCGCTGGGGGCCCACCGCGAGTGCCACGGCTCGAGGTGGGACGGCAGGCCGGCCCGGGTGAAACCGAGCGGGTGGTTGGCGATGACGACCCGTCGCGAGCCGGGCGCGGGGATGAACCAGCCCTCGAGCGGCACTCCGTCGGCCGACGGGAAGGTGACGTCCTCGTACGCAAGGCCCGCCTCGGCGGGGGTGTGCAGGATCGGTGAGCGTTCGTGCAGGACGCTGTAACCGGCGGCCATCTGCTCCAGTACGTTTTCCATGCCGTCAACGGTGGCGGGGCCGTGGGCATTGTCCGAGGCCGCGTCTTTCATAGGAGTTTCACACCTACCCTGCCGCTGCGGTGGGCCTCTTAGCATGGGTGGATGACCAGCAGCAATGCGCTCGGGGAATTCCTGCGCGCCCGCCGCGCGGCGACCCGGCCGGAGACGGTCGGCATGCCGTCGGGTGGGCGGCGGCGGGTGCCGGGGCTGCGCCGCGACGAGGTGGCGGTGCTCGCGGGCGTGAGCACCGACTACTACGTACGCCTCGAGCAGGGGCGTGAGCGGAACCCGTCGGACGAGGTGCTGGGCGCGCTGGGCCGGGTGTTCGGCCTCGACGGCGACGCGATGGCCCATCTGCGGCGGCTGGCCGGGACGCGCTTCGGCGCCGATCTGCCGCCGCGAATCGGCTCTTCATTGCCCGGCTTTTCGTCTCCGGGCGGGCGGGTGGATGCGGGCGAGCAGGTGTCGGCCGGAGTGCGCAGACTGCTCGAGTTGTGGCGTGATACGCCGGCGATCGTGCAGAACCGATGCGCGGATGTGCTCGCTTACAACCGGCTGGCCGGCGCGATCCACCCCGGCCTGGCGCGTGACCGCAACCTGCTGCGCGCGTTCTTTCTCGACGCCGATGAGCGCGGGCTGTTTCCGCAGTGGGAGCAGTCCGCCCGTACGGCGGTGGCTTGGTTGCGCGCCGAGGCCGACCCGGACAGCGCCCGGCTGGCCTCGCTCGTCGGCGAGCTGACGCTGAAGAGCCGCGACTTCGCCCGGCTGTGGGCCCAGCACGACGTGCGGGCCAAGTCGACCGGGCGCAAGGCTTTCCGGCACCCGGTAGTCGGCGAGTTCGCGGTCGAGTACGAGACGTTTCGGCTGGAGGACGGCAGCGGGCAGACGCTGACCGTCTATCACGCCGAGCCGGGCAGCCCGGACGCCGACGCGCTAGCCCTGCTGGCCAGCCACACCGTCACCGGGCGAGTCGAGCTGCAGCCAGACCCGCATCGTTGACGGCCCGCGCGACGCCCAGTCGTGATACGGGCGCAGGATGAGCTCGGCCTTCTCGCTCGCCGGCTCGAACCCGGACGAGGAATACGGCCAGTCGCCGTCGGCCAGTTCTTGGATCCGGACGCCGGCCGTCACGGCGCCGGGGGAGTCGATGAGCGGGACCGCCGGGTCCAGCCGAACTGCGTCGACCGATGTGCCGGGTGGCAGGTCGACGGATTCCGCGCAGTAGACGACGGGTCCACGCTCAACCGCGACACAACCGCGCACCGCGTCGATGCGCGGGTCGGGAAACGTCAGCCGGGGCGTCACCGGCAGGTTCAGGACGACGGTGTCGCCCACGGCAAAGCGGCGCTCGAGCCGCAGCCACCCGGCAGCGGCGGGGCCCGCGCTGGGAATTGTGGCGTGTTCTGCTTTCGGAACTGCGGTGAGGTCAGCGCTCGGGACGGTGGCGTTGTGCGACCCCGAATCCGCGTTTTGTGCAGGCTGGGCGGCCGTTTCCGCCGGGTTCGGAGACGGGTTTTGCTCGACCGTGCAGGACGCGCCGGTGGCCCAAGCAGGAACGCGCAAGGTGAGCGTCCACGGAGTGTCCGGGGTGCGGCGGATGTGGATGGCGATGCGGCCGTTCGACGGGTAGTCGGTGTCGATGTCCAAAGCGATCGGGCCGGCGTCGACGGTCGAGGCCGCGTACTGGTGGATCTGGACGCCGTGATCGTCGGTGGTGGCCAGGTAGGCGGCCAGGCTGGCGAACGTGCGGGCCAGGTTGGTCGGGCAGCACGACACCGTGAACCAGGGTGCGCGCAAGTTCGAGGATGCGCGGGGGACGATTTCGTCGGGTGGCGGCTGCACACCGAGTGAGCGTTGATGCAACGTGTTCGTGTAGAAGAAGCGTGTTCCGTCGGCCGACGGCGACGTGGCGATGACGTTGAAGAGCGTGCGTTCGATCAGGTCCGCGTAACGGGCGTCGCCGGAAACGAGCAACAAACGCCAAGCGAGCATGACCGAACCGACACTCGCGCAGGTTTCCGAGTACGCGCGGTCGGGCGGGAGCACGAAGTCGTCGCCGAAGGCCTCGTCCTGGTGGCGGGCTCCGATGCCGCCGGTCAGATACGTGCGCCGCGCGATCGTATTGCGCCACTGTCGCGCGACAGCTTCGAGCAACTCCTCATCGCCGGTCTCGACGGCGACGTCCACGGCGCCCGCCGACAGATACATCGCCCGTACGGCGTGACCGCGGAAAACAGTCGCCTCCCGCACGGGCACGTCGTCCTGGAAGTAGGACCGGCCGAACTCGATATCGGACAGCACATGATGCCCGCGCCGTTCGATGAACAGCCGGGCCTGTTCGAGATAGCGCGAGTCGCCGGTGACCCGATACAACTCGACCAGCGCGGGCTCGATCTCGGCGTGCCCGCAGACCGACTCGATACCGCCAACTCCGAACACTTCGCACACATGGTCGGCCGCTCGGAGCGCCACCTGCACAAGCTGGTCGTCCAGCCCCACGGTGCGGGCGCGGGCCACGGCAGCCTGGATCAGATGCCCGTACGAGTAGAGCTCGTGCCCCCACTCGAGGTCGCTGTAGCGCGGCTGCTGCCCCGGGCGGCCGAAGTTGGTGTTGAGGTACCCGTCGGGCTGCTGGGCGCCGGCCACGCGCGCGGCGATCGCTCGAAACCGTTCGTTTGTGCTCGGGTCGCGCGTTCGCCCGTACTCCCAGGCGAGCGCCTCCAGGAACTTGTAGATCTCGGTGTCGGAGAACTCGCGTCCGTGTCGCTCACCTTCGAGCGCGAAGTTGCCGAGCCATCCCGCCCGTTCCAGCCAGTGCTCGATGTGATCTAAGGTGGCCGCCCGGTTCACCCGCTGGCGCTCACCCCAGAAGCCGGCCGTCCGCAGCGAGACCTCACCCAACCCCAACGGCCGCAGCCGCCCGGCCGACGGCACCACGGGCGACCCACCCCGAGCAGCCCAGTCACCTTCGCTCAGGAACGCACCGCCGCGCGCAACATTGTTCGAGGCCGCGGCGGATGTACCTGCCGGGATGAGAGTTCGGCTGGGGTTGTTGGTGGCCGCGGCGAGGGTGCCGCCCGGAGTAGGAGCCCGGTCGGAGGTGTTGGTGGCCGTGGCGATTGCGTTGTCCGAGTCCGGGGCCTGGGCGGGGTTGTCGGTGGCGGTGACGCGGGGGCTGTTCGGGGTTGGGCCCGGAGTGGGGTTGTCCGTGGGTGTGGTGGGGGCGCCTTCCGGGGTTTGGCTGGTTGTGGGCGTGGTGGGGGAGCCGCCGGGGGCGGCTGGGTGGGAAGCAGTCACGGGAGCATCAACCCTTGAGAGCGCCGGACATGAAGCCGCGGACGTAGTGCCGCTGGAGGGCTAGGAACAGGACTATGCAGGGCAGGGCGAGGACGACCACGCCGGCCTCGGTCGCGCCGTAGTCGACGATGCCCATCACCTGGCCGCGCAGGTTGGCTACGGCCAGGGGGAGGGGGACCTTGTCGGAGTCGCTGATCAGCACCAGCGGGGTGATGAAGTCGTTCCACGCGGCCAGAAAGGCGAACAGTCCGACCGTGATGAGGCCGGGCTTGGCCGCGGGGATGAGCACGCGTTGCAGGGCCCGGAACGAGCCGCAGCCGTCGATCAGGGCAGCTTCGCGCAGTTCGCCCGGGACGGCCTCGAACGAGATGCGCATCATGAAGGTCGCGAACGGCAGCTGGAACATCGAGAGTACGAGGGCGAGGCCGATGAGCGAGTTCTGCAGGCCCAGGCTGTTGAGCAGGACGTACAGCGGGATCAGCAGGGTCGCGTACGGGACCATGAGGATGGCCAGAGTGAGCAGGAACAACGCGTTGCGCCCGGGAAAGCGGAACATCGCGAACGCGTAGCCGCCGGTGACCGAGGCGAGCAAAGTGAACAGTACGGTCATGAGCGAGATGGCGAGCGAGTTGAACAAGTACCGCCAGATTCCTGCCTGATAGTGAGCGAGCGTGGCGTAGTTGGCGAAGCCCCAGCCGTCCGTCTGCTGGGTGCCGGCCTGCGGGGAGACCGAGGCCAGCGACGCCCAGACCAGCGGGAACAGGAAGATGAGGGCCAGCCCGCCGGCGAGCACGTGCTGCGGCGTCCGCATGAGCAGTCGGGACACGGTCAGCGCTCCTTCCCGCGCAGGGTGCGGAACTGGAGGAGGTTGACGACGAGCAGCGCCGCGAGCACCACGATGGAGAGGGCGGCGGCGCGGCCGAGGTCGTTCTGGCCCTGGAAGGCCATGTTGTAAACGAGCTGCACGATGGTGACCGTGCTGTTGTCCGGCCCGCCCTTGGTCAAAATGTAGAACTGGTCGAAGGCGAGCAGCGAACCGGTGACGCACAGGATCGTGCACAAAGCGAGCGACGGCCTGAGCAGCGGCAGCGTCACGTGCCGGAACGTCTGCCAGCGGCCGGCGCCGTCCAAACGCGCAGCTTCGTACACGTCGCCGGGGATGCTTTGCAGGCCGACCAGCAACAGCAGCATGTAGAAGCCGGCGAACCGCCACACGATGAGCGCCACGGTCGACCACAGGGCCGACGAAGGCGTGCCCAGGAACGAGATCTGGCCGGGGAACGGGCTGGCCTGCGGCGAGTAGAGCGCGTAGAAGAGCAACGACGCCGAGGCCAGGCCGAGCGCCGAGGGCACGAGGAACGACGTACGGAGAATGCCGGTCCATCGCGACGACTCCTGCACGAGCAGGGCCAGGCCGAGGGCGAGCCCGAGCAGGATCACGGTCGTCACCACGGTGTACTTCACCGTGAACCAGACCGCGGGCCAGAACAGCCGGTCGCCCACGGCTTCGGTGAAGTTCTCGGGAGCGTTCCAGCCGCGGTTGCCTGCGAACAGGCCCCAGTCCGACACTGACATGCGCCCGACGAGCACGATCGGCAGCACGAAGAAGACAACAACGAACAATGCGGTCGGAGCGGCGTACGCCCATCCGGTCCACGCCCTACGGGAGCGGCTCGCGGACCGGATGCGCGTCGGTGCCACCTCCGCCCTATTGGGCGAGAGAGTCAGTGAGCGCGGCATTGTCCTTGCCCAGGGTCGAGGGATCGCCGTAGACCTGGTTGCGGACCAGGGTCATCCAGGGGCTGCCGGGGGCGTTGAAGGCCTGCTGGAAGTTGACCGCTACCGGCGTCTTGCTCTGCGCCGACGCGGCGACCTGGTTGACCGTGACGACCCGCGGGTCCTTCTGCGCATATTTGTTGTCGGCCAGGTCCGTACGGGAAACCGTGCTGTCATTGGCCGCGAGAACGTCCACTTGTGCGGCTTCGGACGTCAGCCAGGTCAGGAAGTTCCAGGCCTGTTCGCTCTTCTTCGAGTCCTTCGAGATGCCGATGCCGTCGCCGCCCACGAATGTCGAGGCGCCCCCGTCGACGCCCGGGATTCCGACGACGCCGACATCGACCGTCTTCGCCGCCGTCGAGAGCAGCGTGGCCGGGTACGGCATCACGCCGACCTTGCCCTGCTGGAACGCGGCCACCCAGGTCGCGCCGGTCTCGTCCTTGGCGCCCGGGGCGATCGCGCCGGCTTCTTGCAGCTCACGCCACGTCGCGTAGACCTTCTGCGCGGCCGCGCCGTCGAGCAGGGACTGGGTGCCCTCGGGGTTCATGACGTCCTGGCCGCTGGCCCAGATCATCGGGAACCAGGTGAACACGTTGCAGCCGCCGCAGTTGCCGCCGAAGTAGGTGCCGAAGACGCCCGGCTTGCCGAGCTTCTGGACGGCCAACGCCTGCTCCTTGAACTCGTCGATGGTGGTCGGCCCCTTCGACGGGTCGAGCCCGGCTTCCTTGTAGAGCTTCTTGTTGTAGAAGATCACCGAGAGGTCGAGGACGAACGGGAGCACATACTGCTTGTCCTCGAACGTGCCGGCCGTCAGGTGTCCCTTATTGATCTTGTCGGCGTACGGGAGGAGCTTGATCCGATCGGTGAGATCGGCGAACAGGCCCGCCTTCGTCCAGTTCGGGACGTAGACGATGTCGGCGGCGAACAGGTCGGGCAGATCGCCGCTGCCGGCCGCCGCGCCCACCTTCGCGACGTAGTCGTCGTTCGGGACGATGGTCAGCTTGACCTGGTTCTTGTGGCTTTTGTTGTACGCCTCGACGAGCTTTCTCGCCTGCAGCTCCAGCGGCGCGCGAGTCCACAGTGCCAGCTCCGTGCCGTCGTCGACGCCCTCGGCGGTGATCTCGCCACCGCTCGCGTTCTTGTCGTCATCGCCGCCGCACGCCGCGGCCGAGGCCAGCAGGCCCGCGATCGCCACGACGGCCAGCGTTCTCCGCATTCTCAAGAGTGATCCTCCGTTTTCGTCGGATGAACCACGGGGAGTATGGTGACAGCTTGTTTCGCCAGCTCATCCCGTTTCCTAGTCCGGGCCGAGCCGTGCCGAAAAGGTTTTCAGGAACGTAATCCGGCGGGTATTTTGCTGTCAAGGTTTTTCCTCTGGGGGTGGTCGAGTTTGGAGCGAGTGACCCTGCGCGACGTCGCGCGACTGGCCGGCGTGTCGGTCGCCACCGCGTCCAAGGCGCTCAACGGGCAACCACAGGTGCGCGCGTCGACCCGGGAACGTGTGATGCAGGCAGCGTCGCAACTGGACTTCTCGCCGAACACCCTCGCGCAGGGGCTGATCACCCAGCGCACGGGAACGGTCGGGCTGCTCACGTCCGACCTGGAGGGCCGCTTCTCGATCCCGATCCTGATGGGCGCGGAGGACGCGTTCGGCACCGATCAGACGTCAGTGTTCCTGTGCGACGCGCGCGGCGACAACATCCGCGAACGCCATCACCTGCGCGCGCTGCTGTCCCGCCGGGTCGACGGGCTCATCGTCGTGGGCGCGCGGCCCGACAGCCGTCCCTCGCTCGGCCGGGATCTTCCGGTTCCGGTCATCTACGCGTACGCGCCCTCGGACGACCCGCGTGACCTGTCGCTCGTGAGCGACAACGAGGGCGGTGGCCGGCTGGCCGTCGACCACCTGATCCGCTGCGGCCGGCGCCGGATCGCGCACATCACCGGCGACGCGACCTACGGCGCCGCGCAGGATCGCGCACGCGGCGCCCTGGGCCGGCTCGCGCAGGAGGGGCTCGAGATCGCGGGCGGCGAGGTCTGGTTCGGTATGTGGTCGGAGGCCTGGGGCCGGGGCGCGACCCGCATGCTGCTGGAGCGCTGCCCCGACGTCGACGCGATCTTCGCCGGCTCCGACGAGATCGCCCGCGGGGTGCTCGACGTGCTGCACGAGGAACGCCTCGACGTGCCCCGCCGGGTGGCCGTGGTCGGCTACGACAATTGGAACATCCTGGTCGCCAACGCCCGTCCGCCGCTGACCACCGTCGACATGAACCTCGAGGAGCTGGGCCGGGTCGCCGCCCAGCGGCTGTTCGCGGCCATCGGGGGCACGCTGGGCTCGGGGATCGAGAAGTTCCCGGGCAAGCTCGTCACCAGGGAGTCGACCGCCCCGCTGCGGTGACGACGTGCCAACGGCGTGTCGGCAGTGTGACTCAGAGCTTGGACCTGAACTACCCCGCGTGAGGATGGCGGTGATGGGGAGGAGATGGTCGTGATGGCCTTACAACCGTGGCCGCAGATCAGGAAGGGCGAGAAGGCGCATCCGGTGCCGAGTCTGCAGTATCACCTGCGGGCGCGCGGTTTCACCGTGACCGTGGACGGCGATTTCGGGCCGCTGACCGACGCCGCCGTGCGGGCGTTCCAGAAGCAGGCGAAGCTGACCGTGGACGGCATCGTCGGCCCGAAGACGTGGCAGGCGCTGGTGGTGACCGTGCGCCGGGGCGACACCGGCGACGCCGTCAAGGCGGTGCAGGACGAGTTCCAGACGCGCAACCAGTCGGAGGACCCGAACAACGCGCCGCTGGTCGACGGCGTCTTCGGGCCCAGAACCGAGACCGCCGTCGTCGGCTGGCAGGAGTTCTTGCGCGACAACGACGAGCCGGCCATGGCCGTCGACGGCATCGTCGGGCCGATGACGTGGCAGTCGCTGATCAGCGGGATGTATCTGGGCTGATCGCGCCGGCGATCAGCGTCGTCACGTCTTGCAGGCGCTGGCGGTCGCGTTCGTTCAGCGGACTGCCCTTGAGCTGGGTCATGACCTCCAGGAGCCGTGACTCCGGGGTGTCGATGATGGACAGACGCAGGCCCAGGGCCTCGGCCAGGCGGTTGACAGCGGCGAGAGTGGGGTTGCCGCGGCCGTTCTCGAGGTTGGCGATGTAGGGCACCGAGAGGCCGGCCTCCGCCGCCACGGAAGCGATCGTCCGGCCACTCTCCACTCGCTTCTGCTTCAGTTGCTCGCCAAGTTCGGCTATCTCCACAGAACACATCTTGCCACGAAGTGTTCTGTGGGAATAGCTTCGGCGCATGGGCTTCCGGCGTCTGTGGATGGCCACGACGATCGATTCGCTCGGGTCGTGGCTGCTGGTGATGGCCGTGCCGGTGCAGGTCTACCGGCTGACCGGCTCGGCCATGTCGACCGGGCTGGCCCTGGCCGTGCAGGCGGCGCCGGCCGTGCTGATCGGGCCGTGGGCCGGGGTGGTGATCGACCGCTGGCCGCGCCGGACGATCCTGGTCGGGGCCAACCTGGCGGCCGCGGGGGCGGTGTGTCTCATGCTGCCGGGGCACGTCGGCTTCGTCTTCGCGGGGCTGCTCGGCGAGAGCGTGGCCGTGTGCTTCCTGCGGCCGGCGCTGCGAGCCGTTCTGCCCGCGGTGACGTCGGATCTCGCCTCGGCCAACGCGCTGACCGCCTTCAGCGACAGTGTGCTGCGAATGATCGGGCCGGTGATCGGGACGTTTCTGACCGCGCGGGGGTGGTTCGAGCTCGTCGTGATCGTCGACGCGATGAGTTATGTCGTCGCCGCGGTGATCATTGCGGGGCTCGCCCTCACGCCGTCGGCATTGAGCGCGACACCGGTGGGGGTGCGGCAGGTGCTGGCGTCGCCGTTGCTGCGGGGGATGCTGGCCACCAGCTGGGTCTACTGGACCGGCAACGCCGCCTTGACCGCCCTGCTTGTTCCGTTCACCGTCACCCGGCTGCACGGTTCCGGGGCGGCGCTCGGCTATCTGATCGCGGGTCTCGGCGTCGGCTACGTCGCCGGGTCCGCCATCAGCGGCCGCATTCTCCGGCGATGTGGCACCCGGGTCATCCTGACAGTCGCGTATTCGGCCGTCGGGCTCTGCTTTCTGGTCATGGTGAACGCCACCACGATCGGGGTGGCCGTCGTGGCCGCGACCCTCGCCGGGGTGCCGGGGGTGATCGCGACGGTCGCCATCACGTACCGGCTGCAGGCTGACACCCCGGATGCCGTGCTGGGGCGGGTGGCCGCCACCTTCTACGCGAGCGATGCCGTGGCCGCGGTGGGCGGTGCCCTGGCGGCCGCGCTGGTTGTCTCGATGACCACGCTCGGGGTCGCGCTGAACGCCTTCAGCGTGATGGTCTTGGGCTGCGGCCTGCTCGCGGCGGGCGCTCTCATCGATCGCCGATCGCCGCTTGGGTCAGCTCACGCAGGCGCTGCTGGAAGACCGGGTCGAGGGCGATCGGGTTAGGGGCGGCGGGGGAGCGCTCGTCGTAATACGTGCCGTTGTCGTTCTCGCGGGTGATGACGTGGACCAGGGTGGCGGCGGCCTGTTCGGTGGTGTCGCCGCGGATGGCGAACATGGCGTGCAGCAGGGCCGTGCTGATGATGCCCGGGTGCACGCTCACGGCCGTACGTCCGGTGTCTTTCAGCGTCGCGGCGAGCCGGCAGGTCTCGGCGACCAGGGCGAGCTTCGATTGGGCGTACGCGATCTCGGGCGCGTAGCGATGGTGGGTCAGGTCGACGTCGTCGAGGTGCAGGGTCGCGGAGAGATGGGTGGCGGAGGAGACGTTCACGACCCTGTCCGGCGTGCCGAGTTGCTGGGTGAGGGCCACCGCCGCGAGGTAGTTGGTCTGGAACGTGAGCTCGTGGCCGTCGCCGGACATCGTGCGGAGCTCGGGGCCGGGGCGGGCCGCGTTGTTGACGAGCACGTCGACCCGGCCCGCCGTGGCGCGGATGCGCTCGGCCAGCTCGGTCACCGCCCGCAGGGACGAGAAGTCGGCCTGGAAGTAGGCGACGTTGCCGCCCTCGGCCAGCGGTGACGTCTCCTCGATGCCGTGCAGGATCAGCCGCCCCGCCCGGCCGGCCAGGGCGTGCGCCGTGGCCAGGCCGATGCCGCTGGTGGCACCGGTCAGCACGATCGTCTTGTCGTCCAGCTTCATCGCCGCAGTTTAGGGCTCGGCGGGCCGGGTTCCGGGGTTATCCACATTGCACGGTTATCCACAGGCACGTCCGCCAAGATCGGCCTTTTGCGCCAGAATCGATTCGCTCCGAGCACGACGAGGGAGCCGAAGCCGGGGGTCGGGGGACCCCCTGGGAGGGCGGGTAATGCGCTTGGGGAGGCGTGTAGTGCGGTTGGGGGGCGCTTGCGGGTGATCAGGCGGCGGCGTACGTGGGTCTGGAGGGGGTGCTGATCGGGGTCAGGTGGCCGGCTTCCAGCAGCGCTGCCTGGTGGGCTGCTTCGGCGACGGCCGGGCGGGTTGTGGTGGCCAGGACGGTGATGTCGAGGGCGGCCAGGGACTCCAGCACCTGTCGCTCGGTTCGCTCGTCCAGGGCGGCCAGGGGGTCGTCGAGCAGCAGCAGGCGGGGGCGGCGAAGGAGGGCGCGGGCCAGGCCCAGGCGGGGGCGGAGCGAGGGGTCGACGACGGCGGCGTCGAGGCCGTCGGGCAGGTCCTCGATGGCGGCCACGCGCAGGGCCTGCCACAGAGCCGTTTCCTCGTACGCGGCCCCGAGCGCGAGGTTCTGCCGGATCGACGGGGCGACCAGGAACGGGGTGGCGGTGACGACCGTGACGCCCCTCGGGAAACTGTCGGCGGCCAGGTCGCGTACGGATGTGCCGTCGAATTTCACCACGCCGGCAGTGGGAGCGAGGCCGGCCGCGAGGTCGAGCAGCGTCGTTTTGCCCGAACCGGCCGCGCCCGCCACCACGGTGAGCGTGCCGGGTTCGAGTGTCAGGGTGGTCTCGTGCAGGATGCGACGGCCGTCTCTGGTGACCGACGCCCGGTCGAACTCCACCCGCATGCTCATGCCGACCTCTGTTCCGCGCGCCGTTCCCCCGTAACGCCCACTAAACTAGTAGGCATTGCGGGCGGCTGTCCACCGGCGGGCGTCATCATGGTTCGATCAACCGGTGAGCGGATCATCGGCGGCGACCATCAACCGCACCGAGCGCTGGTTCGTGCAGGCCGGCCTGCCCCAGCTGATCTCGGGTTTCACCGCACGCGAGCAGGTCGTGCCGCGGATGCTGCCGTTCCTGACCGGCGCCTCCTTCTATTGGCTCCTGCAGGCCGCCTCCGTGGGGACGCTCGTCTCGCTGGGTGTTCCGCTGCTCGTGACCGCACTCGTCTGGCCGTTCACCGGGGGACTGAACGGGCGCCGGCCGCCGCGGCTGGGGCGGGCCGGGACCATCGGGGTGGGCGTGTTCTTCGCGGCGGTGTTCATCGCCGGGGGCTCGCTGCTCTATCGGGTGCGTCCGGGCGCGTTCGGCCTGGAGGTGGCGGCCGAAGGACAGACGTGGCTGCTCGTCGGGGTCGGGGGCCTGTTCGCCTTCGGGGTGACGTTCGCCGGCGGGTTCCTGGCCACCTCGTACGGGGTCTTCGCCGCCCTCCGCCACGCCGTCGGTGACCTGGCCAAGGGGCTGGCCGACATTCCGCGCTCGTTCGGGCGCTCGCTGCCGGTGGTGCTGTTCGGCACGCTGTTCCTGTTCTTCACCGGCGAGCTCTGGCAGCTGCTGGACGCCCTGCCCTGGCCCCGGGTCTGGCTCGTGCTGGCCCTGCTGACCGTCATCGTCGCCCTGGCCACGTGGCGGGTCGTGCGGGGCTACGACGAGGATCCGGTCGGGCCGCCGCCGACCCGGGACGACCTGGTCGAGGCCTGCGCCGGCACCCCGCTGGCCGACGTCGAGATCGAGCCGGTCGACGTGCAGCCGCTGGCCGACCGGCAGGCCCTCAACGTGCTGGTGCTGCTCACGGTCCGGCAGCTGGTGCAGGCCGCCGTGATCGGGCTGGGCCTGTTCCTCTTCTTCGCCACGCTGGGCCTGATCACCGTGCAACCGGAGACGGCGGCCGCCTGGATCGGCGCCGAACCGGAACCGTCGGGTGTGCTCGGCCTGCCGATGGCGCTGTTCAAGCTGGCCGCGCTGCTCGCCTCGTTCGGTGGGGTGTCGTTCTCGACGACCTCGATGACGAACACGGAATACCGCAAGGAGTTCTTCGAGCCGGTGCTGGCCAGCATCCGCCGCCCGATCCTCGTGCACGCGGTCTATCGGACATTGGTGCGCTAGTCCTCGCCGGAGAATCGTTCCCAGGCCGACTGCTTGGTGATGCTGAGCGCCTCGCCGATGGCCGTCCATGTCGTGCCCCGGCTTCGCAGCAAACGCGCAATACGCCCGACCGCCCGGTCGACGTGCTGCTTGAGCGACGCGACCCGCACCATGGTCGCGATCAGCTCCTCGTCGGTCTGGTCCTCCCACAGGCGGACGCCCTCGAGGCGCTTGCCCGCGAGCACGTCGTTGCAGAGCCGCACGCACTCGTCGCAGATGGCCGGACCGGGGCCGGCGATCAGTTGGGCCACCTCTTCCTGCTTCTTGCCGCAGAAGGAGCACCGCATCTCTAATTCCATGGCAACCTCCGATCGATCGTCAGGCTAACCCTGACGCATCCGTGAGGACAAGCTCTTGCGCCTCACGTCGCGTCAGGGGCCATAGTCGGGCTTGTGGAAGAGCACCTGAGTGTGGGGCGGGTGGCCGAGCTGGCCGGGGTCACCGTGCGCACGCTGCATCACTACGACGAGATCGGGCTGCTGCGGCCGACCGCGCGGTCGGGGGCCGGGCATCGGGCGTACGCCGCGGTTGATGTGGAACGGCTGCGCGAAGTGCTCGCGTACCGGCGCCTGGGGTTCGGTCTGCGGGAGATCGCCGACCTGGTCGACGACCCGGCCACCGACGCGGTCGCGCACCTGCGGCGGCTGCGGGGGCTGCTGGCGGATCAGCGGGACCGGGCGGCCGCGATGGTGACGGCGATCGACCGTGAGCTGGACGCGCGGGCCCGGGGCATCAGGACTACACCGGAGGAGCAGTTGAGAATGTTGTACGACACGATCGGATCGGCCTACCCGGCGACGCGGCGCACCGAGCCGCGCATCGCCGCGCAGATCTGGGCGGCGCTGGGCGACGCACGCACAGTTTTGAACGTCGGGGCGGGCACCGGCTCGTACGAGCCCCTCGACCGTGACGTCACGGCGGTCGAGCCGTCGGCCGTGATGCGCGCGCAACGTCCACCGGACGCGGCGCCGTGCGTGGCCGCGGCGGCGGGCAGCCTGCCGTTCGAGAACCAGTCGTTCGACGCGGCGATGGCGGTCAGCACCGTCCATCATTGGCCGGATCCGCTCGCCGGGCTGCGCGAGATGCGCCGGGTGGCCCGCCGCGTGGTCGTGCTCACTCATGAGGCGGATGCGAGCAGGTTCTGGCTCACCCGCGACTACCTGCCCGAGTTCGCTCAGCTGCTCGTGAACTGGCCGTCGCTGGCCGACCTGACCGGCGCGATCGGTGGCCGCGCGGAACCGGTGCTGATCCCGTGGGACTGCGCGGACGGCTTCTTCGAGGCGTACTGGCGCCGGCCCGAGGCCTATCTGGACACTTCCGTGCGTCGTGCGGCATCGGTGTGGACGATCGTCGGGCCCGAGGCCGAGCAACGCGCCGTGGACGCCCTCCGCGAAGACCTGGCGAGCGGCCGGTGGGCCGAGCGCAACCGCGACGTCGCCGCCCTGGACGCGGCCGAGCTGGGGCTTCGCCTGCTCGTTGCATGATGGGGTGATGGCCGATTCGCGCGCACCGTGGCTGACCCGCCGAGTTCGTCACGAGCGGCGGCCGCGTGAGGTGGTGCACGACCTGCTCGAGATCACGGCCGACGGGGTGGACGTGACCGTTTACGTCATTCTCTGGGAGACCGCTTACGGGCCGGTGCTTTATTTCGTACGGCTCGACGACGGCCCGTACGTGTTCTTCCAGTCGGTCGAGGGTCAGCTGCTGAGCCGGCTGCTGACCCCGGAGCGTTGGCCCGCGACGCTGTTCGTCGAGCCCGACACCGTCTACCTCGACAACCTCGCCCACGAACGCGCGGCCGGCCCGTTCGTCCGCGTGCGGGCACCGCAGTTCGTCGACCTGGGCGGCGGCCGGCACGGGGCGTCGAAGATCGGCCGGAATCTGGGCGCCGACCTGCCGATCTGGGCCGGCGGCACCGCGACGGTGGAGACGGCTCGCGCGGTGCTGGCCGAGCGCGGGCGGACGGTGACGGTGCCGGACAGCAAGAAGTGGGGCCGGAGCGAGGCCCTGCTGCTGACGGCGATGCGGGGCGGCCTGCCGGAGTCGTACCCGCTGGCCTGGGCCGCCCTGGCCCGGGAGCACAAGATCGTGCTGGAGCAGCTGCTGGCCGGTCATGCGCGCCTGCCCGACCGGGCCGAGGGCTGGTATCTGGCGGCCCGGCCGCGTCCGCCCCGGCCGCCCGAGCCCTTGCGACGACTGCTCGACCAGGTCGTCGTGCCTGCCGACCGGGGTGAGCGGGCCGCCGACGAGATCATCGCCCTGCGGGCGGCCGCCCGCGACATGGACCGCGACGATCCGCGCGTCGAGCCCTGGACCGCCGCCGCGAGCCGGTTGGCCTTCCTGATGTTCCAGGACTCGTCGGCGCGCATCATCGGCCGTGAGCCGCCGCAGCCGCACCTCGACCGGGCTCGCGCGGCCGATCTCATCACGGCCGTCACGAGCTGGTCGGGCGAGGTGGCCCGGACATGGCGCAAAACCCTGGTTCCCGTACGGGATGAGGCCGCGGCCCTGCGCCGGCATCGGCTCGCCGCCGCCGCTCGCGATCTCGGCCGTCCCGACGTCGTCCTGCGTGACCCGGCCGGCCGCTACGTGCTCGGCTTCGGCGACAAGGTGTGGGCCGAGTGGCCGCGCGATCCCGCCGTCGCCGCGACCTGGACCGGCGAGACGGTGCTGGCCGCCGACGGACCGGCCGGCCCGCTGCTCGCCCTGACCCCGGAGCCGGGCGGTGCGGTGCGGGCCGATCCGATGCCGGCCGCCCTGACCGATGGCGGCCCGATGCGCTTCGGCGACGCCCGGCACCTGCTGCGGCTGCTGCTGGGCCTGGCCCTCGAACCCGGGGACGCCGGCTTCGCGACGCGGGCGTTCGTCTTCGGCGTGCTCACCGAGGAGCCCGGCATGACGTTGTGGCCGGCCCTGACCGCTCCCGGCGACGCGCTGCGGCTGCCCTGGCCGACCGTGCTGGCGGCGGCCGCGGACGACATCGCCCTGGTGCGCCGGCTGCTGGCGCCCGACGCGCCGAAGATCTACCAGTACTACGCCGTCGTGAGCGACATGACGCACAAGACCGTGCAAGTGGTGCGCCGATCAGCCACCTCGGACGGCCACGAGCGCGACGAGGCGTTCACCGGTCACGGCTGGGAGCACACGTTCAGCCTGTTCGACATCGATCGCGGACACGGCGACAACTACGAATATCGCCGGTTGCGCGTTGAGGAGGTCATTCCGGCGATCGAAGATGAGCGAAAGCGGCGTACGTAGAGCGTCAACTTCGGGTTGACGGTCGGGATGACGTCAACCTATGGTTGACGCATGACGGAAGCCATCGGCAACGCGGTCCGGCTCGACGACCTGATCGCGGCCATCAAGAAGACGCACACCGGCCCGCTCGACCAGCTCAGCGACGCGGTGCTGGCGGCCGACCACCTCGGCGACGTGGCCGACCACCTGATCGGGCACTTCGTCGACCAGGCGCGCCGCTCGGGCGCCTCGTGGACCGAGATCGGGGCCAGCATGGGCGTCACCAAGCAGGCGGCCCAGAAGCGGTTCGTGCCCAAGAGCGACAACGATCTCGGCGCGGGCAACGCGTTCAGCCGGTACACCGAGCGGGCCCGCAAGGTCGTCGTGACCGCGCAGGAGGAGGCCCGCAACCGCGGCAACAACCAGATCCTCGTCGGTCACCTGCTGCTCGGCCTGGCCGCCGACCCGGCCGCGCTGGGCGCCCGGGCGATCGTCTCGCAGGGGGTGACCCTCGACGCCGTACGGGCGGCGGTGGCGTTGCCGGAGGCGGCCGAGTCGGTGCCCGCGCTGATCCCGTTCGACGCGCAGGCCAAGAAGGCCCTCGAGCTGACCTTCCGGGAGGCGCTGCGGATGAACCACACCCAGGTGGGCACCGAGCACATCCTGCTCGCCCTGCTCGAACTGGAGGACGGCGCCGGCGTGCTCTCCGGCCTGGGCGTCGACAAGGCCGTCGCGGAAACGGCGATCACGGCCGCCCGGGCCGCATGAGCGACGTCGACCTGATCGAGCCGCTCTGGCGCCAGCTCCACCTGCATCACCGGGCCGCGGCCGCGCATCTGGAAGAGTTCGGCGCCGCGCGCACCCCGGACGAGTCGTGGCGGCTCCGGCGGGCGCAATACCTGGAGTGGCAACGGGATCCCCGGACGGCGTTACTGATCGCGCGCTACGAGGACCGGCCGATCGGCTACGCGATGGTCCGCGTCGTGCACGCCCCGGGCTCGTGGCAGTGGGGTGACGACGTCGGCGTGCTGGAGACCCTGGTCGTCGACGAGAAGGGGCGCGGCACGGGGGTCGGGCGGGAGTTGCTGCGGGCCGCCCGCGAACACTTGGCCGGGCTGGGCGTCACGGTGATGAGGATTTCCGTGCTGGCCGGCAACGACGACGCCGTCCGGTTCTATCGGCGCGAAGGTGCGGCCGAGTTCGTGCGGACGCTGGTCATGCCGGTTCGGGACACCAGTCCGGCTCCGGGTCGGCCGGCAGGCGCTGGGCCGGAACGGTCGCCCGGCCGATGAGGACGGCCTTGGCGATGCGGTGCATGCCGTCGAGCACCTGACCGCCGGCGGAGAGGATGACCGGCCTGGTCAGGTCGGCCTCCTGGATGCGGCGCGTGTGGTCGATGATCGCGCGGACCGTGGGCGGGTGGCCGTTGAACCAGCAGTCCGTGTCCAGCTCGGGGATCGTCTCGAGCGGCAGGTCGTGGACCGGCAGGCCACTCGCCGCCCGCCAGATCGTCTCGACGTGCCAGCCGCGGTCGCCGAGCGAGACTGTGTGCGCCATGCGGCGATGCTAAACAGGGGACGTGGAGGAACGGGAGTTCTGGGGGCGGTTGGAGTATCTGGTCAGTGCTGAGCTGCCCGGGTTCTTGTGGTGTGACGGGCTGGTCGCGGAGGAGTACGACGCCGACGAGATCCGGGGCCGGGCCTGGTGCGGGGCGAGCGGGCAGGAGGCGTGGCGGTTCACGCTCCGGCGGAACGGGCGCGATGACTGGGCCGCGTTGTTGCCGGGCGAGGAGGCGAGCGACTGGCTTGCGGTTGACCCGGTCGGGCGCACGCTGGTGATCGACGGGGGACTGCCGCCCGCGTGACCACCGGCAACGTCCCGGCGGTCGCGCTACGGCCTTGCGTTTCCCGTACGTCGCGAGGAGCCCCCGGTTCGGTGTCAGTGCGGTTGGGGACGGCGACGTGGCGTACGGGGAAGGGGTTATCGGGCCAGGACGTCGCGGTAGTGCTGGTTGAGCATGACGCCGAGGATGTTGCCGAACGGGTCCTGGACGGAGGCGGTGACGAAGCCGGGGCCGCGTTCGGTGGGCTTGTCGTGGTCGGTGGCGCCGAGGGAGAGCAGGCGTCGGTAGGCGGCTTCGACGTCGTCGACGGCCCAGTAGAGGATGGCGCCGGCCGCCGCGGGGGAGTGCGGGTGCGGGGCGTAGGCGGCGTTGAGGATGCCGAACTCGTGCTCGTAGTCGCCGACGCGCCACTCGAGGTAGGCGCCGTCGCGGACGAAATAGGGCTCGAGCTCGAAGACGCGGGTGTACCACTCGCGGGCGGCGTCGAGGTCGTCGGCGAAGAACGTGACGGTGGTGAATCCACGAAGTGCGGTCATGTGCTCATCCTCGGACAATAAGTGCTCACCTTCTGAGCACTTTTCCGGGCAGGATTTGGGCATGCGTGCGGACCGGCTGGTGGCGACCCTGTTGCTGATGCAGACGCGGGGGCGGGTGACCGCGGCCGAGCTGGCCGCGGAGCTGGAGATCTCGGTGGCGACCGCCCGGCGCGACCTCGAGGCGTTGTCGGCGGCCGGCATCCCGGTCTATCCGCAGCCGGGGCGGCATGGCGGCTGGCAGCTGGTGGGCGGGGCTCGGACCGACCTGAGCGGGTTGTCGGCCCGCGAGGCGCAGGCGTTGTTCCTGCTGGCCGGGCCGGCGGCGGAGTCGTCGGAGGAGGTCAAGGCGGCGCTGCGCAAGCTGATGCGGGCGCTGCCGGAGACGTATCGGACGCCGGCCCAGGCCGCGGCGGACGCCACCCTGATCGATCCTGCGCGCTGGGGTGCGGTTTCGCGGGAGCGGCCGGACGAGGTGCGGCAGTTGCAGGCGGCGGTCGTCGGGCAGCAGCGGGTGCGGTTCGACTATCGGGGCGCGGCGCGGACGGCCGATCCGTGGGGACTGATCGACAAGGACGGGGTCTGGTATCTGATCGCCGGCACCGCGAAGGGGCAGCGCACGTTCCGGCTCGACCGGCTGGCCGGGCTCGAGGTGACGGCCGAGACGTTCGCGCGGCCGGACGGCTTCGACCTCGACGCGGCGTGGGGCGAGGTGGTCGGCGCGATGGAGGAAAGGCGGTCGCGGACGTGGGCCACAGTGCTCATTCCTGCGCGTTTCGTGTGGGTGTTGCGCGACCACTTCGGGCGGCACTGCCACGCGGGTGACGAACTGGCGGACGGCCGGGTGCGCGTCCGGGTCGGTGCGCCCACACCGCTCGATGTCGCGCGAACGCTGTCCGGGTGGGGCGCGACGGTCGAAGTGCTCGAACCTGCCTCCGTACGGGCGGAACTTGCTCGTATCGGTGCGGAGTTGAGCGCCCGGTACGCCGCTGAGTGACGACGGTCACAGCTCGACTGCTCAACAACGCGGCCCGGCAGCCGATCTGCAACGTCCCCAGACCCGAACCGAACCCCCGCGGGACAGGACGAATGACTCGTAGCTTCGCCGGTGTAAAAGCCGCTCTTCCCCTCGGCATGGCAGCCGCCCTGCTCTGTGGCAGCCTGACCGGCTGCGCGAGCCTGAAGGAGGTCACCAGCAGCAGCAAGCCGCTTCTCCCCGGCGGCTCGGTCAGCAGCACCTCACCGTCCCCGTCCGCCTCGGCGTCCGCCCCGGCCCAGGCGGTCAAGCTGCCCGCCCGGGCCAGCGGGCCGCTCGACACGGGCACCGTCACCCACAGCCTCAAGCAGGGCACCTTCTCGGTCGCGCTGACCTATTGGACGTCCGACAACGCGAAGCTCTACACCGCCGAGTCGCAGAAGACGATCAATGTCGCCGCGCACATCGAGGACACCGACAGCACCCACCGGGTCCGGCTCACCACGTTCCAGGTGACGCAGGACGACGGCACCACCCGGGCCGAGGTCGCCACCGACAGCGGCAAGTTCGACGTCACCCCGCCGTATCCCTACAACACGGTCGTGACGTTGCCGGCGGCCACCGCGGGAGCGAAGACGCTCACGCTGACCATCCGGCTGGATCTCCTCGTGGAGACCGCACCCAAGTCGAACAGTTACTACCGCTCGACGGCCCTCGACACCCTGACCCTGCCGCTGCTCACGAATGGTGACACCCAGTGACCGACACCGTTCCCGGTTTCCGCCGGGCCTCCGACCGCCAGAAACTGCTGCCGCGCAGCGCCCGGGCGGGACAGCTGGCCCTGCCGCCGGCCACCCCGCAGCTGACCGACCTGGAGACCGTCGAGACGGTGTCGGGCGAGCTCGCCGCCCGGGCCGCCAACGCGCCCCGGCACGCGACGATCAGCTGCATCATCCCCTGCTACAACGAGCAGGACACGATCGCCGACGTCCTCAAGAGCCTGCTGGCCCAGACCCGGCTGCCCGACGTCATCCACGTCATCATCAACAACACCGACGACGACACCCCCGAGATCGCCCGGAGTTTCGAGGGTGAGCACACCCGCTCGGTCAAGGGCGAAGAGTTCGTCACGCATATCCACGTGCACGACATGGGCGTCAACCCCGACAAGAAGGTCGGCGCGCTCAACTACGGCTACTTCCTGTCCCGCGGCTACGACTTCATCCTCGGCGTCGACGGCGACACCACGCTGGCCCGCGACGCCGTCGAGCGGCTCGAGCTGGAGATGACCGACGACCCGCGCATCGGCGGCCTGAGCGCCATCTACACCATCGACAAGAACCGCAAGGGTCTGATGGCGCGGTTCCTGGTCGCCGGGCAGCGCGCGCAGTTCGCCGCGTTCAACATGGACAACCTGCTGCGCGGCCGCAACATGGCCGTGCTCGGCGGTCAGTGCAGCCTGTTCAACATGCGCGCGCTCGAGATGGTCATGGTGCGCCACCACCAGCAGGCGCCGTGGGTGCGCGACTCCGAGGTCGAGGACAGCAAGCTGTCCCTGCAGATCAAGGACGCCGGCTACAGCACCAAGATCAGCGCCACCGCCCGCGCGTTCGTCGGCCCGATGACCAACCTGCGCGCGCTGCACGGCCAGCAGGTCAAGTGGAACTTCGGCGCCATCGACCTGTTCTGGCCCGGCCAGCGCGGCGACAGCAAGGGCCAGCCGCTGCACCCCAACCTGCGGCTGCGCTGGTTCGAGAACATCTCGATGGCCTTCAACATCGCCTCGCGGCTGGGCTTCCTGCTGCTGCTCGTGGCGGCGCTGTCGATCGACGCCTTCGTCTTCAACCCGATCTGGCTGATCCCGCCGGCCGTGGCCATCCTGCTCAACCTGCGCCTGGCCCTGGCCATGAAGGACAAGAGCGCCTCGGACCTCTTGTACGCGGCCCTGATGGTGCCCGCCGAGCTGTACATGTGGATCCGCATGGGTCACTTCGTCTCGGCCTGGGCGCAGTTCCTGGCCAAGACCGACCAGGACAACTGGGCCGCGCAGGCCAACGCCGAGAAGGGCAAGGGCTCGGCCTACGTCATGCCGCTGATCGTCCTGCTGGCCATCATGGGCGGCGCGGTCTTCGCCTGGACCCAGCAGAGCGTGGGCGTGCAGTCGGCGATCCTGTCGCTGGGCTGGCCGATCCTGTACATCGCGACGATCGCCCAGACGATCTTCATGCTCCGCAAGCTGGTGCGCCGCCACCGCGGCTTCGCCGTCTGATCCTCGCTGTTCCCCGTAGCCCGGCCGATCGGTTCGATCGGCCGGGCTATCTTTTGGCCATGTTCCGCTCGAAGGACGGCTCGACCCTGTTCGTCAGTGGCTCTTCCCGTTCGATACCGGCCGGCTCGTGGACGGGCGACGAACGCCATCGTGCACTCGCCGCGCAACTCGACCGCCACGGGCTCTGGGACCACCTCCCAGCCGCGGAGCGCGCGGCGGCCCGGGCGGACGTCGCGACCGGCTGCTATCCGTTCGACTTCGACCTGCTGTTCGAGCGGATCACGTTCTTCGCGGACGGGGAGTCGCTGGCCGAGGGCGGGGTCGAGCGCTTCCTGGCCTCGCTCGCGCCGGTTCTGACCCGCCTGGGCCTGACGGTCGACGCGTCCACGATCCGGATCGATGACACGTACGTTGTGACGATCAACGGCATCGAGTGCACGGTCTGGACCCAGGCGGACTGGGACACCAGGGAGGCCTGGGCGACGGCCACGGTCCGGCCGCTGGCGACGGTCAACCAGCTCCTCGAACCGCTCACGTCGGTACGCGCTCACACCCTCTACACCGGCGGTAATGAGGGCCTCGTCCACTTCATCGCGCCGGGGGTGGTCACGGCCCTGCGCGCGAGCGGCCTTCTGCCCGCGCGGGAGATCCCGGCCTTAGCCAAAAAAACCGACCGGCCGGTATGTACAAACCGGCCGGTCGGTTTTAGACTGGGGGCATGACAGCGGACAGGGCCCTGCGGGCACCGGCAACCCCCAAGGGGGAGGCGACGCGGGCGCACCTGCTGCGCACGGCGGGGCGGATCTTCGCCGAGCGTGGCTATGTGGCGACGACGCAGAGCGACCTGATCGCCGCGGCCGGGCTGACCAAAGGCGCGTTCTACTTCCATTTCGCGAGCAAGGCCGAGCTGGCACTGGCCGTGCTGCGCGAGCAGAAGGGGCGGTGGCTGGTTCAGGTGGGGGAGCGCGTCCTCTCCGAACCCACCGCTGTCGAGCAGTTGCGCGCGCTTGTGCCGGCGATGCTCGATCTGCACGAGCGGGAGCCGGCCGCCTGGAGCATCACCCGGCTGACCCGCGAGCTGGCGGCCGATCCGGCGCTGGCGGCCGAGGTGGCCAAGACGCCGGCCGAGTGGGTCGCGCTGATCGCCGACATCGTCCGTCGCGGGCAGGCCGACGGTGACCTGCGTTCCGGGCTCGATCCCGAGCAGATCGCCGCCGTGCTGGTCGGCGCGTTCGACGGCATCAAGGACCTGACCGACGTCCTCGAGCCCGGCGCCGAGGGTGGCCCCGCTTTCGCCGCCCGGATTCGTACCTGTCAGTCCCTCGTGGAGCTGGCGTTAGTCGTGCCCCGTTGAGCGGGGCTTTCCCGTACCCAAAAAACATACCAACCGCCCGGTTTCTAAGGAGAGCATCATGCAGTTCACCGGACAGACGGCCCTGATCACTGGCGCGTCGAGCGGCATCGGCGCCGCGTACGCGAAGGAATTCGCCGCCCGCGGCGCCAACCTCGTGCTGGTCGCCCGCGGCGAGGAGGTCATGCACCGCCTCGCCGAGGAGATCCGCTCGGAGTACGGCCGCAAGGTCGAGGTGATCGCGAGTGACCTGGGAGTCCCCGGCGCCGCCGAGCGGCTGGGCGGCCAGGTCGAGGAGCTCGGCCTCGCCATCGACGTGCTGGTCAACAACGCCGGCTTCGGGCTGCACGGCGACCTGGTCGACGCCGACCCGGCCCGGCTGACCACCATGGTCCAGCTCAACTGCGTGGCGCTGGTCGACCTGACCCGGCGCCTGCTGCCCGGCATGGTGACCCGCCGCCGGGGCACGGTGATCAACGTGGCCAGCACGGCCGCCTATCAGCCGGTGCCGCATCTGGCCGTCTACGCCGCGACCAAGGCGTTCGTCCTGTCCTTCACCGAGGCGCTGCACGCCGAGGTCAAGCCGTCCGGCGTACGGGTCCTGGCAATCAGCCCGGGCGCCACGCAGACCCAGTTCTTCGAGGTGGCCGGCGAGCAGGCCGCGTTCGGCCGCCGCCGCAACGTGCGACAGGTCGTCGCCAGCACCATGCAGGCGCTGGACCGTGGCCGCCCGAGCCGGATCGACGGCATGCTCAACGCGGTGGTGGCCAACAGCTCCCGGTTCGCGCCCCGGCGCATGGTGCTCGCGATGGGCAACCGCACGTTCGGCGGCTGATCAGGGCACGAGCGGACCGCGGAGCACCTCACGCGCGGCCGCCTCGTCGCCGGACAGGCTGTCCCAGGGCACGGGCCGGCGACCCCAGAGCATCAGCAGCAGGTCGGCCGCCGTCCCGGAGAGCTCGGCAACCGGGTCACCGTGCCCCAGGATCCAGTACGCCGGCAGATCGGTGGCGTTGAGCCGGACGGCGGCCCGGAACGGACTCATCCGGCGCAACCGGATCTGCCTGGGCACGAAGCCGTCGACGACCTCGGCGATGCCGTCGCCGCTCAGCTCGGGATCGAGCGGGCCCGGCCGGCCGAGGGCCTGCTCGGCGTCCCAGCGGTGCACGAGCGTCTCGAGGCAGCGGCGGCGTCGCCAGAAGCCGACCGTGCTCGGCGGGAAGAACGTCCACGCCTCGGTCGCGGGGTCCACGGCGAGCGTGGCGGTGAGCGTACGGGCCGTGCCGGCGAACCATCCCACGAGGTCGGCCGGCGGCGGTTCCGCGACGTAGTCACCCCGGCGCTCGCTGACCGCGGTGGCCGCCCACAGGTTCTCCTGCCCCAGATGCACGACGAGATCGCGCAGCGTCCAGTCGCCACAATGCTCGACGGGAGCCGAGAGGTCGCCGGTCAGGCAGTTCTGAAAGGCGGCGAGCTCGTCGTGCAGGAGCGCCAGATGGTCGAGGGCCATGGGTTCTCGCAATCGCTAGGCGGGGACCTCGAGGCGGCCCGAGTGCAGGGGGAGCAGGTCGTCGGCCAGGTCGATGATGCGTTGGTCGTGCGTGGCGACCAGCACCAGGGTGCCCTCGGTGACCGCCGACGTGAGGGCGTCGAGGACCAGGGACACGTGTTCGTCGTCCTGGTGGGCGGTGGGCTCGTCGAGCAGGGCGACCGCGGGGGTCAGAACCAGGGTGCGCGCGATGGCTGTGCGTTGTTGTTCGCCGAGGGATGTGTCGTGGGTGGGGCGGTCGGCCAGGGGGTCGAGGCCGAGGCGGGTCAGCAGGTCGGGAGGTGGGGTGCGGCCGCGCAGCCGGGCGGGGAGGTGCGCGTTTTCGGCGACCGTGAGCTCGGGGGCCAGGGCGGGGCGCTGGGGGAGCAGGGCCACCCTGTCCCACTCGTGGTGCGAGACCGCGGGTTTGCCGTCGACCAGCACCGTGCCCGAGGTGGGGGGCATGACGCCCGCCATCAGGTGCAGCAGGGTGGACTTGCCCGAGCCGGAGCGGCCGGCCAGGACGGCGAGGCGGGCCGACGGCAGTGACAACGAGACGTCGCTGAGCACGGTGGTGGCGCCGCGCACGTGGGTGACTTGGTCGAGGCGTACGAGATCAGCCGTCGTCACGGTAGGAGGCCTCCTCGGCAGAGCGGCTGGTGGTGAACAGGGCGGCCAGGAAGACGGCGGCCATGGTCACGGCGGCGGTGATGGCCAGCGCGGGAACGGTCAGGTCGAAGTGGAGCGGCGGGAGACGGAGGGGCTCGTCGTCGAGCAGGCGGGTGCCCAGGGGGAGCAGCGCGGCCACGCCGGCGACGGCACCGGCCAGGGCGACGGCGGCGAGCAGGGACAGTTCGAGCAGGCGGGCGCGCAGGGCACGGCCACGGCCGAGGCCGACCCGGATCAGCATGAGGTCGCTGGCCCGGCGGGTGGCGGCGGTGCGCTGGGCGTGCACGCAGAGGGCGAGGACGGCGAGCAGGGCGAGGTAGGCGGCGACGGCGACCTGATAGCCGCGAGCCCGGTTCGCCGCCACGTAGATGTCGCGCTGGCGTACGGCGGCCGCGGTGTTGACCCTCTCCGGCTGGACGTCGAGCTTGTCGATGCCCTGCGAGCTCCAGATCAGCGTACGGACGAAGGCCCCGTCGGCGGCGTTGGGGTCGCGCGCGGCCAGGCGCGGGTCGGCCGAGCCGAGGTGCGGGAAGAAAGAGCTTTCGGAGACCACGTACGTGGGTTTGGCGTCGAGCCCGGGGAAGGCAGCGACGTGGGCCACGACGTCGAGCATGCCCTTCCAGGAGCCGGTGTCGGCGGGGAGGCGGCTCTCGGTGGCCGCGGCCGGGTCGGCGGCGGCGATCGCGAGGATCCGGCCGGCCTCCGGGGCGGCTTCGAGCCGGGCCAGCGCGGCGCGGGCCTGGGCCAGGTCGGGGCCGCTGCCCCACAGGGCGAGCTCGCGGAACTTGACCGGGTCGACCACGAGCAGGTCGCGCTGCGTGCCGTCGAGGTCGGAGTAGAGGTCGTAACGCCAGACCACGGTCGCGTACGCGGGCAGCGGCGGGGTGCGTACGCCGGGAACTGGATCTTTGGTTGGCTCTTCCGGCACCTCGGCCGCGCCGGGGTCGAGCTGGGCCGAGCCGCCGTCGAGGACCGCCACGAACTCGGCGCCGGCCTGCACGGCCACCCGATCGTCGACAGTCGTGGCGGCCGCGGTCATCGCGCACAAAGCGAACAGCAGCATGCCCAGCCCGGCGGTCATCACGGCCACCGCGAGCCGTCGTTCGCCCGAGTTGTCGGCCAGGCGCCGCCGGGTCAGCCAGCCGGCCCCACGCAGCCGACCGGCGCGGAACGAGCGGCGCAATCCTGTCAGCCGGGTCAGCAGCAGCCCGGCCAGCACACCGGCGGCCGCGAGGGCCAGCAAAGGCACGAGCAGATCCACATTCCGTACGGCTTGATCCTGCGACCCGGCCAGCCCGGCGCCCGCGGCCAGCGCGATCACGAGCACCGGGGTCGCCCACGGCAGCGGCCGGCGCGGGGTGGCCGGGGGCAGCGGGCGAACGTACCGGGCCGCGGCCAGCGCGGGCACCACGGCCGCGATGACGAGCCCGGCCAGGGCCGCGAGCCCGGCCGCGCCGAGCGCGGGCAGCATCGACGTGGCGGTGACCGGACCCGGCGGCCCAGCCTGCGTGACGAGCAGCCAGGCGACACCCCAGCCGGCGGCCGACCCGAGCAGGGCGGGCAGCAGATGCTCGGCCAGCCACAGCCCGCCCACGGCGGCGGGCACGACCCCGGAGCCGACCGCGTGCCGCACCTCGACGACGCGGCGGCGCACCGACAGCAGCACCATCGCGAGGACGGTTCCGAGCGCGACGGTGATGGCGGCCCACTCGATCGGGCGCGTGCGTTGCCGTACGGTCTCGGAGGCCACGCGGGCCTGCTCGGCGATGGTGCCGATGCCGCTGGCGAGCCGGCCCTCGACCGCGTCCTGCCCGCCGTCGAAACTCTGCCCGGCCACCCGCCGCCGCAGCTGGGCGACGCCGCGGCCGGTCTCGCGCGCCTCCTCCAGGGTGACGCCCGGATCGAGGGTGGATTCGGCGGACCACAGGATCTGGTCGTGGATCTGCTCGGCCAGGCGCTCGGTGGTGGGCACGTCCGCGATGATCAGGTTGGCCTTGACCGAGGTCGACTTCGAGTCGAACGGCAGGTCACGGTCGCGCAGGGCCCACGACTGGCTGCCCGGCAGGTCGGCGGGGCGGCGTCCGCCGGGAACGACCGTGTAGAGGCCGGTGACTGTGGCGGTGGCGCGGTTCTTGTCGACCGTGATCGTGACAGTCTCGCCGGGGCGGAATCCCAGCGGCTCGGGGAGCCAGACACCGCCCGGGGGTCCGCCGGCGTCGGCCACGACCAGCTCGGCGGCGGGGTCGGTGACCGCGTAGAGCCGGGCCTGCTCCTTCTTCGCGCCGGTCTCGACTGTCGACGACCACGGTTTGGACCAGGAGAGCTCCTTGCCGGCCGAGCCGCCGTCGAGCCGTGGCTCGGACAGGTGCGGGATTGTGCGCAGCTCGGTGAGCAGCCGTTGCTGGCCGGCGCTGCGCGGGGAGCGGGAGCCGGTCAGCCGGACCAGGGCCGCGTCGTCCTGCCTGGCCGTGCCGGGCACCGCGTCGCGGCCCGCCTGGAAGGCCGCGTTACGCCCGGCCTCGGCGAACATGGCCGGGGCGGCGCAGGCAGTGCCGGCCACCACGAAGGCCAGGACGACCAGCACCGACCACAGACCGGCGCGAAACAGCGCACCGAACGCGGCCCTCACCAGCATGCGAGCCATCCTGCCCTAATCAGCGCAGCGGCACGTGCCCCCAATCGGTGTCCGAGGCCAGATAGAAGCTCGGGTACGACGGCTGGTTGTACGTTGTCTGCTGACGCGCGACTTCTGCGCGATATTGCGCGTCTTGCATCAGCGTGTACAGCTTGTGATCGGTGACCTCGGTGCTCAGGTAAATGCGCACGGCCGAGCTGTCAGTGGTGCGTACGAGAAGCTCTTCGCGCCAATCGCCGAAGATGTCGGCCACCAGGCTCGGATTGCCCTTCGTGCCGTTGTTCGCTCGCGTGCCCTCGGCGACCAGGACAGTGCCGCGTTGCCAGTCGTCGATCGTCGGGGTGACGTCGCCCGCGCCGTTGACGATCTGCGTGGTCAGGTCGGCCGCCCAGCGGATGCTCATGTTGGTGCCCGGAATGGCGCCCGGCAGCACTTCGCCCTTCGCCGTGTGCAGGCCCAGCGCCTCGGAGCCGCCCGGCATGCTGGCCCACGACTCGACCCCGGGCACGTCGGGCAGCACGTCGCCGACCATGCCCCGTCCCGTGTCGCGGCCGGAGTAAGAACCGAACAACACCTCTCCCGTACGGGCATCGCGCATCGCCATCCCGTACGGGGCCATCGTGCCGTTCTCGTGTACGGTGAAGATCTCGAGGCCGGGGCGGCCGGGGTCGATGTCCGTGACGTGCATGGCGTCGCCGTGGCCGAGCCGCACCCGCTCACCCGGCGCCGCGCTGCCCGGCGGCAAGACGTCGTACGAGGAATAGAGCAGGCTGCCGTCGTCGTCGATCGTGGCCGAGCCGTACACGATCTCCTGCCTGCCGTCGTTGTCCACGTCGGCCGCGCTGAGCGAGTGGAAGCCCTGCGTCGTCAGCGTCCTGAAGCGCGGATCGGTGCCGTCGCGTCCGTGCGGCGAGTCGTTGAACGGGTTCGACATCGGCACCCAGCCACTGTCCACGTACCAGTTCTCGGTCAGCCTCCGTCCGTTCCAGCCGTACGCGATCAAGGTCGATCGCGTGTAATAGCCGCGCGCGAACACGGCGCTCGGGTGCCGGCCGTCCAAATACGCAACTCCGGCCAGGAAACGGTCGACCCGGTTGGCGGGCTCGATCCGCGGCATGGCGTAGTCGCCCCACATGAACCCGTCGTCGGTGCGGCCGGGCTTGTAGCGGACCGTCTGCAGCTCGCGGCCGGTGGCGCCCTCGAAGACGGTCAAGTATTCGGGGCCGTCGACTATGAAGCCCTGGAATGCGCGAAGTTGATTGCGAGTGCTGCGCGAAGGTGCGTAGACGTCGATGAAGTAGTCGGCGACGGCCTCGGCGCTCGGGAGGGGCTCGATGCCGAGGGCCTGTTCCGGGGTGGCCGGCCATCGCTTGGCTACGACCTCGGGGTGCCGGGCCCAGCCGCGGAACATCTCGACCACGTGTGCGTAGTAGTCGGCGGCGCTCAATCGGTAGTCGTCGGTGTTGCGGTAGCCGGCCTTCAGATCGGCGGCGAGCATGGTGATGTAGCGCGACCGGCCGTTGCGCAAAGTGCGCGTGCCGGGCGCCGTCTTCATCATGATCTCGGCGCGGCCGTCGCCGTCGAAGTCGTAGACCAGGAACTGCGTGTAGTGCGCGCCGGCCCGGATGTTGACGCCGAGGTCGATGCGGTGCCGCAGGGTGCCGTCGAGCTCGTACGTGTCGACGAGGACCGGGCCGGTGTAGCCGACCTGCGAGACGTCCTTGGAGTTCGACGGGTCCCACTTGACTACGTATTCGTACTGGCCGTCGCCGTCCACGTCGCCGACGCTCAGATCGTTGGCCGAGTAGGTGTACGCCTCCCCGGCGGGGGTGACGCCGTCGGCGGGTTTCTGCAGCGGCAGGTCGAAATGGGTGGTGCTGCTCGTCGCGGTGGGGTGGCTGCCGGAGACTGTGTAGCGGGAGGATTTGGAGCCGTCGCGGTCCAGGTAGTTCGTGCTGCCGGTGACCGTGGCTATGCGTTTGCCGTCCCGGTAGACGACGAAGGTTCTGCCTGTGAGGCCGGTGCTGCTGTGGCCTGTGGCTTCCTGCTTGAGCAACCGCCAGCTCAGGAACGTGCCCTCGCTGGTGTTCGCCACGACTAGGCCGCGGTCGAGTCGCTCGAGCTGGGCTGTGGGCTGGCCGCCGGATTGGGCTGCGGGCTGGGCGGCGGGCTGCTGTTGGCGGTGACTCTGGTCGCCGTGAGGGCCGGTGCGGGGGACCGCGGGCGCGGCCAGCAGGAGCAGCGCGGTGGTGGCGGCGAGAACACTCGGCACGGCAAACCTCCTGAGGTAAGCGCTTGCCCGACGAGTGTCAATCGATAGGCATCACTGGTCAAGGATGCATCGAGGGGACCGCGAGTCGGGCGTCGAAGCGTATGGTGCCGCCGGAGTCGAGGAGGGCGTCGACCGTCAGCCGGGCGTCCTGGCCGGGCTGGAGATCGGCGACGGCGAGGGCGAGGCGGTCGCCGACCCGTGCGACCGTAAGAGCCGCGGGGCTTGCAACCGTCTCCCGCCACCCGGAATCAGCGGTGCTTGCTCTGGTGACGCGCCACTCGCGGATGAGGCCCACGGAGCGGCCGGCGCAGAGGTGAACGAGCGTGACGGGGCCTGGTTCGGCCCACAGTCTCAGCGTGTGCCCGGCGTTGGTGGCGACGGCCGAAGTCTTGGCGGGGCACGGCCCAGCGGCGGTCGGCGCCCATGTCCCGGGGCGCGTTCCGAGGAGTGCGGTCACGCAGATCGCCAAGAGCGCCGCGGCCATCGTGGCGATGACCAAGCCCGCGCGGCGGCGAAGCGTCACGCGCGTCCGAGGGCGGGACCGGACTACCAGGCCGCCGTTGACGTGCCGGACCGCAATTGGCGCCCGTCGTGCCCTGGCCTGCCGGCTTCGTGCATGACACCGCTGCCGAGTGGCCTGCTGTTCGTCCCCGTCTTCCACTCGGAAGTAGTCGCTCGACGCGACGCGGAAGTTCCAGGTCACCCGGCGTGCTGGTGGCGGCGCTCCCGGTAGGCGCGGGTTTTGTGGCGGTTGCCGCACACCCCCATCTCGCACCAGCGGCCGCGGCCGTTGCGCGAGGTGTCGTGGAAGGCCCACCGGCAGTCGGGCGCGTCGCAGAGCTTGACCCGCTTCCAGTCGCCGCGGGCCACGCTCATCGCTACTGCTTCGACGATCCGGTCGAGCCAGGGCCGGCCGGTGGTGGCCGACAGCCGCAACTCGCCGCTGCCGAGATCGGACGTGAGGTGCACGGGATAGCCGGCCAACGCTATCGCGTCACCGTCGAGCGCTGCGCGCAACGCAGTGCGCAAGGTGATGGCCGCGTCCAGGTCGGCCGAGCCGAGATCGCCCGACATGTCAGGGCCGGCCGCGTGCCGATCGGCGGCGTGCTCGTTGGTTGCGTTTGACGTTTCGGCGGGGTGAGGGCTGGCTTCGTGCGCAGGTGGTGGGCGAAGTTGCGCATTTGGCGGGCTGGCTGCGTTCGGGTTGGCCTTAAGTGCCGGGTGCTCGATCGCACGCGCCGCTACGCGCTGGCTTTGGTGTGCGTTGGTTGCGCGGAGGTGCTCGTTTGCGTCGTCGGCTGCGTTTGGGGTGGCCGGATGCGTGCGACTTGCGGGCGCTTGCGAGCTGCGGGCGACTGTGTCGGCGGTGGCGGCCAGCCAGTCGGCGAGGGCCTGCGGGGAGGTCAGTTTCTCGGCGCTTTTGTGGTTCTCGCCGTGCCGGCGGAACGTGCGTTCGTCGAGCGTGTTGAGGAAGTCCACGACCAGGTCCAGATCAGCCACGACACCATCGTATCGCTTGAACGGTGTTTGACTCGGCCGCAACACCGGTATTAGCGTTCGGTGGTGTCGAGTCACAACTGAGGAGGAACCATGCTGAACGTCTCCGACGCTGACCTCGAGGATCTGCGGGCCCGGTTGCGGGCGACCCGGTGGGCCCAGCAGTGGCCGATCGCCGGCTGGGAGGCCGGGTTCGACGGTGACGAGCTGCGCCGCCTGGTTGAGTACTGGGCGTCGGCGTACGACTGGCGCAAGCACGAAGCTGCGATCAACGCGCTGCCCCACGGGTCTGCCGAGATCGACGGGCAGGGCGTGCACTATCTGCGGTTCGACGCCGAGCGGGAGGGTGCGTTGCCGCTGCTCGTGGCGAACGGCTGGCCCAGCTCGTTCCTGGAGCTGGTCGGGCTGGCCGAGCGGCTGTCGGCACCGTCGCGGTTCGGGGGTGATCCGGCGAATGCCTTCACCGTCATTGTGCCGTCGCTGCCGGGCTACGGCGTTGCGCCGCAGCGAGCAGCGATCGACGGTCCGCACACCCATGACCTGTGGCATCGGCTGATGAGCGAAGCGCTCAACTTCGAGCACTACGGAGTGCA
The DNA here is from genome assembly GCF_016785085.1 of Paractinoplanes lichenicola. Classification (GTDB taxonomy): domain Bacteria; phylum Actinomycetota; class Actinomycetes; order Mycobacteriales; family Micromonosporaceae; genus Actinoplanes; species Actinoplanes lichenicola. Next base: position 281,484 of record NZ_JAENHO010000011.1, on the reverse strand, counting down.
CGGTTCGGACATCGGCGCCGGGGACGTCATCCGGCTCGCGCAGGCCTATCCGGGTGCGCTGGCCGGCATGCACGTGCTCGACATCGCCGACCCGGCCGAGTGGGATCCGGCGTCGCTGACCGACGAGGAACGCGCATATCTGGACACCAAACGGCAGTGGCACGCGGCCGAGGGTGGCTACTCGCACGAGCAGGGGACACGTCCGCTCACCCTCGCGCAGGGGTTGTCCGACTCGCCGTCGGGGCTGCTCGCCTGGATCGGCGAGAAGTATCGGACGTGGAGCGACGACCCGGCCAAGTTCAGCGACGATTTCCTGCTCACCCAGGCCTCGCTGTACTGGTTCACCGGCGCGATCTCGACGTCGTTCCGGCCGTACTACGAGCGCCGCCAGCAGCTGGTGCCGCCGATCGAACGGGTCGAGGTGCCGACGGCGCTGGCCCTGTTCCCGGCGGACATCCCGGGCGGGCAACCGCGCAGCTGGGCCGAGCGAACATACAACATCGCTCGCTACACGCGCATGCCACGCGGCGGCCACTTCGCGGCGTACGAGGAAACCGAACTCCTGGCCGAGGACATCACCCAGTTCTTCCGCACGCTCCGGTGACGGCGGGGTAGTACGGGCCGGAGTTGGTCGAAGCCGCCCGACCCAGTCCTCATCGCGCAGACCACCCCCGCTCGAGTCGTCCCGTATGGCGTCGGGGTGCGGCCGCCTGCTGGCGCAGGCGCTTCTCGACGAGCCGGGATGTGCGTGCTTGCGGTCTCGCACACGCGCTGACACTGGCCAATATTGGGGATCATGCCTGTGCTTGCGGTGTTCTTGCGCATGCGGTGGTGACTGCGGAACTGCCGGCCGGTGTTGGGCGTTCGTCCAGTGCTTGCGGTGTTCTTGCGCATGCGGTGGTGACTGCGGAACTGCCGGCCGGTGTTGGGCGTTCGTCCAGTGCTGGCGGTGTCCTTGTGTATGCGGTGATGACTGCGGAACTGGAGGCCGGAGTTGGGCGTTCGTCCCCGTGTTTGTGGTGTTCTTGCACACGCGCTGGTGGCGGCGGGAACTCCTGGCCGTTGGCGGCCGACCATCCGGTGTGAAGACTCCGGTTGTGGTGGGTTCGGCTGCGGGGGCGGCCGGTGTGGTGCTGGTGGCGGCGCTTGCTCTCGGCGGTGCGGTGGATGCGGAGGCGCTGCCCGGCATCCCGTCGCCGGGGCCGGTGACCGAGTGGGCGCTGCCCGTGTTCACGCTGGTCGGTGAGGTGCTGGGCGTGCTCACGGTCGGGCTGGCCGTCACGGCCGCGTTCCTGCTGCCGGGCGACGGGCGCAGTGTCGCCGCGCACGGCTGGGTGCTGTTGCGCCGGGTCACCTGGCTGGCCGTGGCCTGGGCGTTCACCTCGGCCGCGGTCGTGTTGCTGACCGTCTCGGACATCCTCGGCATCCCCGTGAACAATCTGAGCCGCCAAGTGGCCGTCAGCTTCGCGTTCTCCATCTCGCAGGGGCAGGCTCTACTGCTGCAGATCGGGCTCGCGCTGACCGTGGCCGTCCTTTCGCGCGCGGGCCTCTCCCGGGGGACGGCCGCGATCACGGCCGGGCTGGCGATGGTGGCACTGCTGCCGCCGGCGTTCACCGGGCACGCGGCCGGCGCCGGCAACCATCAGATCGCAGTGAGCAGCTTGGCCCTGCATGTGCTGGCCGCCGCGCTGTGGGTGGGTGGGCTCGCGGGCCTCCTCCTGGTCCGCCGTCATCGCCGTTTCGCCGAGACGGCCGCGCGCTACAGCCGGCTCGCGCTGGCGTGCTTCGTGGCCACGGCGATCAGCGGCACCGTCAACGCCGGAATCCGGTTGGGCTCATGGGACGCGTTGTTCGGTTCCCCGTACGGGTTGATGGTGCTCTTGAAGGTCTTGGCCCTGCTGGCCGTGGGCGCGATCGGGGCCGTGCACCGAACGCGCACTTTGCGCGCCTCGACGACGTTCATGTTCGTGCGCCTCGCGGCCGGTGAGCTTGTCGTGCTGGCCGCGGCGATCGGTCTGGCCGTGGCGCTGTCACGCAGCCCCACGCCTGTGCCCGAGGGCCTGACCGAACCCGACCCGCTGGTCGAACTGCTCGGTTTCGCGATGCCCGGCCCGCCGACCGCCCGCGACATGTTCGCGCATCCGCTGCTGGACATGTTCATCCTGACCGTGGTGGCCGTCGGTATCGCCGCTTACTTGAGCGGAGTTGCGCGTTTGCGCAGGGCCGGCCACTCCTGGCCGATCGCGCGCACCGCATCGTGGGTGGGCGGCATGCTGCTGCTCGGCGCGATCACCGGCCTGGGGATTGCGCGCTATGCGTACGTGTTGTTCAGCGCGCACATGGTGCAGCACATGGTGTTGTCCATGGCCGTGCCGATCCTGCTCGTTTGTGGCGCACCGATCACTCTCGCTCTGCGCGCTCTGCGCCGCCCGGCCGACCCGCAAGTGCGCGGCGTTCGTGAGTGGTTGTTGCTCGTTTTGCACAGTCGCGCAGCCCGGTTCCTGAGCCACCCTGTCGTCGCGCTCGTCATCTACGTGGCCAGCCTTTACGGCCTCTACATGGGCAACTTGCTGGGCACGCTCATGCGCTACCACCTGGGTCACCTGGCCATGCTCGCGCACTTCGTGCTAGCCGGTTACCTGCTCGTCTGGGTCCTGATCGGCACCGACCCGGGTCGCCGTCGCGTGCACCCGGCACTGCTCACAGTTGTGCACTTCCTGGCCATGGTCGCGCACGCGTTCTTCGGCTTCGTACTGCTGCAGTCGACGACGGTGATCGGGGCCGGTTGGTACACCGCCGTCCACCCGCCGTGGGCCGCGTCCCTGCTCGACGACCAGCATCTCGGCGCGGCGCTGGCCTGGGCGTTCGGCGAGCTCCCGGCGGTGGTGGTGATGCTCATCCTCGTACGGCAATGGATCCGCTCGGACGAACGCGAACAGGCTCGCCTGGACCGGGCCGCCGACCGCGCCGACGCCTCGGGGGAGGAGGACGAATTGGCCCGCTACAACGCCTTCCTGGCCGACGCCGCAGCCAAGGAGTCCGCCCGCCGCGACTAGCCAGGTCGTCTACGAGCGCCATGGCGGTGACGCAGGTGGGTCCCGCCAGGCTCTGGACCAGTGCCTGGCGAGTTCCTGGCGGCGTGGCGGCTGGGTGGCTTGGTGGCGGGCTTGCGTGGCGGCGCGGTCGTGTGGCGGCGTGGCAGCACGGTCGCATGGCGGCGAGGTCGCATGGGGGGGGCGTGGCCGCGCGGGGCGGGGTGGCGTGACGGGGCGGTGGCGTGGCGGCGTGCGTGCGCGGTCGCGTGGCGGCGTGGCAACCCGGTCGCATGGCGGCGAGGTGGTGGCGGCGTGGCCGTGGGGAGGCGGGGCGGCAGGGTCGCGTGGCGGTGGGAATCGTGGGGGTGGAGGCCGAACCTGCGCGCGTGATGGTCGAGTGTGGTGGTTCGGGGGCTGGCTTGTCCCTCGTACGGGAAGGCTTTGGAGGTCTTTAGCGATTTTTTGGGGCGGCGCGTCAATCTGGCGGGCATGAGAAGCCGAGTGGTTCTGGTGTCCTTGGTGGTCGCGCTTTCGATGACGGGTTGTGCGAGTGTGTTCGACGACATTCCCGACGCGAACGATGCCATGCCTACCGCTGCGCCGGCGCCGAAGTGCGGGGACGACACGGTGGAGGCTGTTGCGCAGAAGATGACTTCGGATGCCGTCGAAGTCGTCGAGGTGATCGGGGACTGCACGATTCTGTCCATCGGGACGTCGCTTGGGGGAACGGACACGGCCGAAGCGCGCGAAGTGTGCAACGTCGCGGCCGAGGTGGCGTACGTGGGGAAGATCAAGGCGATCAGTGTGAACGGGTCGGAGAACAGTGAGCTGGCCACGGGGCTCAAGGGGAAGCCCTGCGTGTGAGGGCCGGCTGAAAAAGTTGTGCGCGGCCGGGAACTTCCCGGGCCTCGTCAGGGACCAACGCATCGCAGTCCCCAACGAGGAACGGACATCATGCGAAACACTCTCATCGCGGTTGCGGCGCTGGCCGTGCTCGGTCTGACCGGCTGTGCGAAAAGCGACGACACGACCACCGCCGCGGGCGGGACACCGGCCCCGGCGCCCTCGGCGACGGCCGCCGCGGGCACGCTGACGATCAAGGATCCGTGGGTGAAGGCCTCCGCGGCGGGCACGATGACGGCCGCGTTCGGCACGCTGGTCAACGACACCGGGGCGGACATCACGATCACCGGGGCCGAATCGCCGGCGTCGCCGCTGGAGCTGCACGAGATGGCCATGAAGGACGGCAAGATGGTCATGCAGCCGAAGGAGGGCGGCTTCGTCATCAAGTCGAAGGGCACGCACGAGCTGTCGCCCGGCGGCGACCACCTGATGCTGATGAAGCCGAAGGAGGCCATCGAGCCGGGCGACGAGATCACGTTCACGCTCAAGCTGGCCGACGGCTCGACGGTGCCGTTCAGCGCGATCGCCAAGCCGTTCGCCGGCGCCGAGGAGAGCTACGCGCCGGGCGAGCACGGCGCGTCGGGCATGCCGATGGGGAGCATGGCTCCGTGACGACCCGGCGCCACTTGCTCGCCGGGGGAGCGGCAGTCGCCGGTCTCGGCGTGGCGGCGGGCGCCGCGGTGGTCGCCACGACCGGCCGGGGCGTGGCCCCCGCGCCGGTCGCGGAGGCGGACGCCGTGGCCCTGACCACGGGCACGGCCACCGTGCCGTTCCACGGCCCCCGCCAGGCCGGCATCGCCGAGGACCCGCCCGCGCACGCCGCGTTCGTCGCGTTCACCCTGCCCGGCGGCACCGACCGGCGGGCCCTGGCCCGGATGATGCGGCTGCTCACCGACGACGTCGCCCGGCTCACCCGGGGCGTGCCGGCGCTGGGGGACACCGACGCGACCCTGGCCGTCCTGCCGGCCCGGCTCACGGTGACGTTCGGTTTCGGCCCCGGCCTCTATCGCGCCGCCGGGCTCAAACCGCCGATCGCCGACCTGCCCAAGTTCCGCATCGACCGGCTGGAGAGCCGCTGGTCGGGTGGCGACCTGCTGCTGCAGATCTGCGCCGACGACCCGCTGACCGTCGCCCACACGCAACGCATGCTCATCAAGGACACCCGGCCGTTCGCCGCCGTCCGGTGGGTGCAGCAGGGCTTCCGGCGCAGCCCCGGCGTGCAGGCCCCCGAGCACACCCAGCGCAACGTGCTGGGCCAGATGGACGGCACCGCCAACCCCCGCGGCGCCGAGATCGACCCCGCGGTGTGGAACCCGGATGGCTCGACCACGCTGGTGGTGCGCCGGATCCGGGCCGAGATGGAGACGTGGGACATCCTGGCCGTGGCCGACAAGGAGAACGCGGTCGGCCGGCGGCTGGAATCGGGCGCACCCCTGAGCGGTACGCACGAGCGCGACGAGCCGGACTTCGCCAAGCTGGACGACTCCGGGCTGCCCGCGATGCCGGACTTCTCGCACGTCACCCGGGCCCGCGTGACCGATCCCAAACTCAAGATCCTGCGCCGTCCGTACAACTACGACGGCGCCCCGAACGCGGCCGGGCACCCCGATTCGGGTCTCATCTTCGCGTCCTACCAGCGGTCGATCACCGAGCAGTACCTTCCGATCCAGCAGCGCCTGGCCGAGAAGGACCTGCTCAACGAGTGGATCACGCCGATCGGGTCGGCCGTGTTCGCCGTCCCGCCCGGCTGCGCCGAGGGCGGCTGGATCGGCGAGCAGGTGCTGGGGTGAGACGCGTTCTGGTCGCCCTGGCCGCGGTGGTGGCGGTGCTCCTGCCGTCGTCCCCGGCGTGGGCGCACGCCCAGCTGCTCTCCTCGGCGCCGGCCGCGGGGGCCGCCCTCGCCGCGTCGCCGGCCGTGGTCACGTTGCGCTTCAGCGAGGAGCTCAACCCGTCCTTCATCACGATCGTCCTCAGCGACGCGGCCCAGCAGCGGGTGCCCGCCGGTGCGCCGGTGGTGGCGGCCGCGACGGCCACAGTGGCGGTGGACTCCCCGGTCGAGAACGGCGCCTACACGGTCGCCTATCGGGTCGTCTCCAAGGACGGGCACACCGTGCAGGGCTCGTACGCCTTCACGGTCGGCTCGGTGTCGTCGGTCGCGCCCACCCCGGTGGCCGTCGCCGTGAGGGAGTCGAACGGGATCCCGACCGGCGTGCTGATCGGCCTCGGCGTGGTGGGTGCCGCCCTGATCGGGTTGGCGGCCTACTTCGCGCTCACCGGACGGCGACGGGCGCCGGTCGAGTAGGGACCCGTCGTGTTGAAGCATCTCAGGACGACAGTGGGGTCCAGTCGGCGATCCGGCGCGCCTCGTGGCGCAGTGCCGTGCGGACCGCCGCGGCCGGGGCGGGCAGGGCGCCTATGCGGGCCAGGGTCATCGAGCGGCCGGTCCAGTCCGGGTCGTCGACCTCCACGCAGGTGACCTCGGCCGGCAGCGACTGGGCGGCCAGCCGCGGGACCGTGGTGATGCCCAGCCCGGCGGCCACGAAGCCCAACCGCGTCGACCAGTCGCCCAGTTCGGCCACCACGCGCGGGCCGGCGAGGGTGGGCCACGGCCCGAACTGGGGTTCGCCCCGGGCGCCCCGGCCGGCGATCCAGCCCTCGCCGGCCAGGTCGGTCACCGCGACGTGGCGGCTGCGGGCCAGGCGATGCCGCGCCCCGACGGCGAGCAGCAGCGAACCGCTCGGCAGTTGCTCGAGCTCGATCCCGGTCAGGTCCCACTCCGGCAGGCCCGCGCCGACACCCAGGATCGCCAGGTCCAGCCGGCCGGCCCGCAGCCGCCGGATCTGCACGGGCGTCGACGATTCCAGGAAGTCGATCTCGACGGCTGGGTAGTCGGCGCGCACCCGGGCGATGGTCTGCGGAACCAGCCGCATGGCGGTGGCCGGGAAGCCGCCCAGCGCCACCCGGCCGTCCAGCGGCGCGTCGACGGCGGCCAGCTCACGCGAGGCGGCGTCGAGCTGGTCGAGGATGGTGACCGCGCGGGCGGCGAGCCGGGTGGCGGCCGGGGTCGGCTCCACGCCGCGCGGCCCTCGGCGGAACAGCTGGGTGCCCGCGGCGGACTCCAGCGTGGCGATCTGCTTCGACAGCGCGGACTGCGTGAAGCCCAGGCGCTCGGACGCCGCGGTCAGCGAACCGGTCTCCAGCACCGCCCGCAGGGCCCGCAGCAGCTGCGGGTGCACATCCAGACTCATGCCATCAAGGAATACCTGATCTGACGATCATTCGCTGGTGGCATGCCGGAAAGCGAGCCAGGCTCGAAGCATGTCCAAGATCTGGTTCATCACCGGTACGTCCAGCGGGTTCGGCAAGCTGTGGGCCGAGGCGGCCCTGGAGCGCGGCGATCGCGTCGTCGCGATGGCCCGCACCGTCAAGGCGCTCGACGACCTCGTGGAACGGTTCCCGCAGACGGTCCTGCCGCTCGAGCTCGACGTCACCGACCGGGAGGGGGTCTTCGCCGCCGTCGACTCCGCGGTGCAGCGGTTCGGCCGGCTCGACGTGGTGGTCAACAACGCCGGCTACGGGCACTTCGGCATGGTCGAGGAGCTGACCGAGCGCGAGCTGCGCCAGCAGCTGGAGACGAACTTCTTCGGCGCGGTCTGGGTGAGCCAGGCCGTCCTGCCCGTCCTGCGCCGGCAGCGCAGCGGCCACCTGCTGCAGGTGACGAGCGAGGGCGGCGTGCGGGCCTATCCGGGCATCGGCGCCTACCACGCCTCGAAGTGGGCCCTGGAGGGGCTGACCGAGTCGCTGGCCCAGGAGGTCGAGTCGTTCGGCATCCACGTCACGTGTGTCGAGCCCGGCCCGTACGCCACCGACTGGCTGGACCGTGGCTCCCGGCGCAGCGCTGAGCTGCCGGACTACGACGAGGCTCGCGCCGCGGCCGAGTTCGACGTCGGCGACCCCGCGAACACCAAGCCGGTGATCCTGCAGCTGGTCGACGCCGAGCAGCCGCCCCGGCGGCTCATCCTGGGGCGGCTGTTCCCGGTCATCGAGGCCATCTACACCGAGCGGCTGCAAACCTGGCGCGACTGGCAGCCCGTGTCGGAAGCCGCGTTCTAGCGAGGACCCGCCGGCGCCGGGGAGACCGGGATCTCCGGGTGCCGGTGGCCCCGCCACGCCCCGGCCGCGATGTCGACCAGCAGGAACGCGGCGAGGGGGATGCCGAACAGCGGCACCACCCAGGCCAGCCCGAACACCACGGGAACGCCGGCGACGATGCCCCAGGCCGGCATCCGCAGCCAGGCACCGCGGCGCGGCGGGGCACCGGCCAGGGCCCGGGTGGGGCGGCGCTGCCACCACATCCGGTAACCCCAGACGATCACGGTGAGCAGCCCGAGCGCGAGCAGGGCCAGCACGATCTGGTTGGCCAGGCCGAACAGCCGGCCCATGTGCGCGGAGACGCCGAGGCTGGTCGCCTGGGCCAGCAGGGGATAGTCGGCGAATTCGCTGCGGTCCACCACGGCCCCGGACGCGCCGTCGACGGCGATCCTGTCCTTGCGTACGGGAATGGTGTCGTCGTTCTGCGCCACGGCCCACGCCGTCGTCGCGTCGGCGGGCACAGTGAGCTCGAGCGGTCCGTCGAGGCCGTTGTCCCGCCCGGCCTGAACGATTGAGTCGACGGTGGCCGGGTCGAAGGTGGCCGTCCCGCTGGCGCCGCCGTGATGCCCGCCGCTGGGCGCCGCGACACCGGTCGACAGTTCCGGCGTACGGGAGTCGAGGGCGTCGAGGGCCGCGCCGAAGTTCTCGCCCGCATAGCGCGACCACGTCAGCCCGGTCGCCGACAGGAACAGCAGGCCCACGCTCAGCCAGACGCCGGTCGCCGCATGAAAACTGCGCGTTCGCCGTACGCCTTTGCGCGCTTTCAGCTCGGGAGTGAGCATTTTGCGCGCGCTGCGTTGCCGCCGCCACCAGAGCGCGAGCCCGCCCAGCGCGATGATCGCCAGCCAGCTCGCCGCGAACTCGGAGTAGTGCCGCCCGAGGTCGCCCAGCTGGAGGTTGCGGTGGAAGTCGTCGAACCAGGTCATCAGCGGCGTGTACGAGAACCAGGTGGTGAGCCGGCCCTTGACCTCGGCCGTGTACGGGTCGACGTAGACCGTGTGCTGCCGGTCGTTCTCGAGGCCGGGCACATTGAAGTCGACCTGCGTGGTGGCGTCGCCCTCGCCGGGGCGGATCGTCGCGATCGTGCCGTCGGGGTGCGCGGCCTGAGCGGCGGTGATCTGCTCGGAGAGTGGCCGCGGGGCGCCGTCCGTGGCCGCCACAGTCAGCTCGTGGCCATAGACGAGCTGGTCGAGCTGCGGGGTGAGCGTGTACGCCAGGCCGGTCAGCGCGGCCACGAACAGGAACGGCGCGACGAAGATGCCGGCGTAGAAGTGCAGGCGTAACAGCAGTGGGCCGAAACTGCGCGTTTCGCGCGTGCTCTGCGCGGGCCGGACGGCGGGCGGGGCGACAGTCGACATGGGCCACCTCAGGGCGGGGAACACGGTCGCTGCTTTGGTCGCCCGCCGTCCGCGGAAAGTTCCCGCCTAAGCGGCCGACGCCACCTTCCAGAGGAAGCCGTCCGGGTCGGCGAAGTAGCCGAAATAGCCGCCCCACTGCGCGGCCTCGGCCGGCTTGACGATCGTGCCCCCGGCCGCCGCGGCCCGCAGCAGCACGTCATCGACCTCGTCCCGCGTCTGCACGAGGTGGTGGAACGAGACGGCCCGGAAGCCGCTGCCCTCGGACGGGACGCCCGCCTCCTGCGCGGTGGCCTCACGGTCGTACAGGCCGAGGTTGGACGACCCCTCGCCCAGGCTGAACATGGCGAAACCGGGGTAGTCCTGGACGATCGTCGCCCCCAGGCCCTCGCCGTAGAACTTCTTGGCGCGGTCGAGGTCCTGCACTCCGAGCACGATGGCGTTCGCTGCGAGTGTCACGGTCATTCCTCCGTACGGGATGGGTGTGTGCCTTCATCCCTCTGACGTAGCGCATCCCACAGGTGTGACGGCGGCCCTCGGAACCGCGCTGACCACCGCCTAGACTGCGCGACGTCAAGTGACGGTTGTCGGAAGCCGGTGCAAGCCCGGCACGGTCGCGCCACTGTTACTCGCCGGGTCTGTCAGCCGGGCGGGGAGTCAGACCCGGCCCGTCACTCACCCTGACCCACGGGACGCGACGCTCCCAGGAAGGTATCTGTGACCCTGCCTGCCCGGCTCCGGCTCGCCGCCGCATGCCTGCTCCTCACCGCCCTGACCGCCTGCTCCGGCGGCAGCCCCGCGGCCACCGGCGACTCCCTCGCCGTCGCCCTGCAGTTCCCACCCCGTTCCGCGTACGCCTTCGACGCCGACGACGGCGCACTGCTGATGACCCTGGGCGTGGCCGAGACGCTGACCACCGTCGACGAGAACGCGCAGCCCGCGCCGGGACTCGCCACCGAATGGACACCAACGAGCAGTCCGCGCACATGGCGGTTCACGTTGCGCGCGGGCGTGACGTTTCATGACGGCACTCCGCTGACCCCGGACGCGGTGGTGACCGCATTGACGTACATCTCGACGGTCACCGCGCCGCCGCGGGCTGTGCGCGACATCGGCTTCACTGTGCGCGCTGACGGTGCGGACGCCGTGCTGATCAGCACGAAGGAGCCCGATCCGGTTCTGCCCCTGCGGATGAGCAGCGGCAACCTCGGCATCCTGGCGCCCTCGGCGTATCGGGAAGGCGCAGCGCCGGCGGTGACGAGAACAGCCACCGGGCCGTACGTGTTGACCGAGGTGAACGGCGCCGACTCGGCCACGCTCTCGCGCAACGATGCGTACTGGGGTCCGAAAGCGGGCGCGGCCAAGGTGACCGTGCGTTATGTGACCGATCCGCAGAGCCGGGCGCTGGCCCTGCAATCCGGGGACGTGCAGTTCGCCGAGGGGCTGCCGCAGGCCTCGATCGCGCAGGTCGAGTCGGCCGGCGCGTCGGTGCAGTCGTATCCGGCCGCGCGCACTATCGAACTGCTGATGAACCAGTCGGCCGCGCCGTTCGACGATGTGCGGGTGCGGCGTGCGGTAACGGCCGCGCTTGACCGGCCCACCCTGGCCGCCAAGGTGCTCGGTGGTGCGGCCACGCCGGCGTCCGACCTGTTCGGCTCGGCCGTGCCCTGGGGTGCGACCGCCGCCCCGCCCGCCGCCGACGTGGCGACGGCCAAGCGGCTGCTCGCCGAGGCGGGGAAGAGCGCATTGACCGTACGGTTGTGGACGTTTCCGAATCGCCCCGAGATGCCGGTGCTGGCCAGTGCCATCCAGGCCATGCTGGGCGAGGCCGGGATCAAGGTGGAGGTGACCGTCGGTGACTACGCGGCCCATGAGCCCAAGATCCTGGCCGGGCAGTTCGACATGTTCCTCAACTCGCGCAGCTACCTGTCCGACTTCGCCGACGCCGCGAGCGTGCTCACTTCGGACTACACGTGCCAGGGTGGCTACAACATCGATCACTTTTGCGCACCTTCGTTCGACAAGCTGATCGCAGGCTTGTCGCGCACGACCGACGTCGGTGAACGGCAGAAAGTGTTCGCTCAGGCCGCGAAGATGCTCACCGAACAAGCAGTGGGCGTCATGATCGTGCATCCGAGCAACAGCGCCGGCTCGCGCGGGGCGACCGGCTTCGTCCCCGACCCGCTCGGCGTCCAGCCGGTGCTGCCGAAACTGCGCCCGGCCGGGTGACCCGGCTGCTGCGGCGGCTCGCCCTGCTGCCGCTGATCCTGCTGGCCGCGACGGTCCCGGTGTTCGCCCTGCCGCGCATGACCGGGGCCGACACGGTCCGCACGGTGTTGCGCACCCGCACCGCGGCCGAGGTGCCCGACCCGGCCACGCAGGCCCGCATCGCCGCCGAGTTCGGCCTCGACGGCAGCTGGGCCGAGCAATACCTGCGCTGGCTCGGCGCGGCCCTGCGCGGCGACCTGGGGCTGTCGTTCATTTCCCGTACGCCGGTCGGCCCCGCGGTCGGCGACGCGCTGCTCGTCTCCGGGGTCCTCGCGGCGCTCGCGCTCGGCCTGGCCGTCGTGCTCGGCGTCCCGGCCGGCGTGTACGCCGCGCGCCGCCCCGGCGGCCCCCTCGACCGGCTGCTCACCGGGGCCGGCCTGGTCGGCGTGTCCGTGCCCGAGTTCGTCGTCGCCCCGGTGCTGGTCCTGGTGTTCGCCGTGTACGCGGGCTGGCTGCCCGCGATCGGCTGGGACGGCCCGGCCCACGCCGTGCTGCCCGCGCTCACCCTGGCCGTCTACCCGGCCGCGCTCGCCGCCCAGCTCGTGCGGGCCGAGACCATCGCCGTCCGGCAGCTGCCGCATGTGCGCACCGCCCGGGCCAAGGGGCTGTCGCCGGGCCGCGTGCTCTGGGTGCATACGGCCCGGCTGGCCACCACGTCCGTGCTGTCGCTGTCCGGCATGTTCATCGCCGGGATGATCGGTGGCTCGGTCGTCGTCGAGGTCGTCTTCGGCATCCCCGGCCTGGGGCGGCTGCTGCACGAGGCCGTCCTGGCCCAGGACCTGCCCGTGATCCAGGCCGGCACCCTGGCCGTGCTGGCGATCGCGCTGCTCACCGGCGTGCTCGCCGAACTGCTGCAACTGCTGCTCGACCCGGCGGCCCGATGAGACGCCGCTGGCTGGGGCTCGCTTCGCTGCTGGTGGTGGTGACGGTGGCGGCGCATTTCTTGCTGCCCGGCCCGTTGGCCGTTGATTACTCCGCCATCCTGGCCCCGCCGTCGCTCGGCCACCCGCTCGGCACCGACCAACTGGGCCGCGACGCCGCCGCCCGCCTGCTCGCCGGCGCCCGGCTCACGCTCGGCCTGACCGTGGCCACGCTGCTGGTCACCGCGCTCTTCGGCACGGCTGTCGGCATGCTCTCCGGCTACGCCGGGGGACCGCTCGGCCGGGTCGTGCCGCGCATCGCGGACATGCTGGCCGCCCTGCCGACCATCCTCGTCGGCCTGTTCGTGGCGGCCGCCCTGGGGCCCGGCCTGCTCTCGATCGTCGCCGCCGTGTGCCTGGTCGGCTGGACACCGTTCGCCCGCCAGGCCTACCACCTCACGGTTCGCGAATCCGCCCGCGACTACGTGGGAGCCGCCCGTACGCTCGGCGCGGGCCCGCTGCGCCTGCTGATCCGGCACATCACCCCCAACATCGCCGGCCCGCTGCTGGCCCACCTGTTCCTGCGCTTCGCGGGCACGCTGCTCACGGTCTCCGGCCTGTCCTTCCTGGGGCTGGGCGTGCAGCCCCCGGCCCCGGAGTGGGGCTCGATGGTCGCCGAGGGCCGGGCCTACCTGTTCGGCGCCCCGCATCTCGTGCTGGCCCCGGCCGCCGCCGTCATCCTGACTGCCACCCTGACCACGCTCGTGGGCCGCCGCCTCGACCCGGACCGAGGCTCACCCTGACGCTGCCGTTGTCACGGCCCAGGCCGCTCGTGTCTCGGCTTGAGCTGGCCCGTGCCTCGGCTCTCGACATGGGAGGGCGTGTCTCGGTTCGGTATGCCGCGTCTCCGCTCTGCAGCGTCCTGCTTCTTCGTGTGAAGGGGCGGCGGTGCGGATTTGCGCATGCGGGTTCGAGGCGTGGTCGTAACCGCAGACACCGGTCACCAGCTGCGCCCGGGTGGGGTGCTGCCCCCGGCGGTGCCGCTTGTTTGCAGCCGGTGGTCGTGGCGGCCTGTGGTTCAAGCGTTGGCGATGACTCGAGTTGGTCTTGGCCGTGGCGGGCCGGCCGTTGCAAGGGCTTGCGGAGGTTGTGGCGGCCGAGGTGCTGCTCAGGTGGCGTCGGAGGTGCCGGTGGCCTGATGTCGGTCGGGGCGGGGTGGCTCCGGGGGTTCGCGTTGGTGGTCGCGGCTGTGGCGTGGCTCAAGCGTTGCCGGTGGTTTTGCGTTGGTAGTGGCGGCGGGCCTTGAGTTTGTTGCCGCAGGACGACATCGAGCACCAGCGGGCGCTGTTCGACTTGCTGCGGTCGAGCAGGAACAGGGCGCATTCGGCGTTCGCGCAGGGGCGTAGGCGGCCGGGGCGGGAGCGTTCCAGCTCGTCCCATGCCTCGATGGCTTCGATCAGCAGGGCGCGGGTGTTGGTCGCCGAGACGGTCCAGGTCAGGTGGCCGTTCTCGATCGCGGGGTGGGACACCACATCCTGCAGGAACGGGGTCAGGGCGGAGGCAGGCCGGGTGCCGCGGACCACGTCTTGCAGGGTGTCGCGGCCGGCCCGGAGCAGGGCCTGGTCGTCGGCCTCCAGGCGCAAAGTCTCGGTGCGCACTCCGTCGATCATCGGAGTGCTGTTGAGCAGCGTGAGCAGCAGCACGTCGTTCATCTAACCCCCAATCGCCGGTTGACAGGTTACACGATGGCGGGGCAGGCTCTAACTATCAAACGGGTCTATGGAGGTTAGAGCGATGGTGTTTCACCGGTACGCGGTCGTCGACGGCAAGCGGCTCTTCTATCGGGAGGCGGGCGACCCGGCCAAGTCGGCGATCGTGCTGCTGCACGGCTATCCGACCAGCTCGTTCATGTTTCGCGAGCTGATTCCGCGGCTGGCCGCCGACTTCCACGTGATCGCGCCCGACCACCTCGGGTTCGGGCTGTCCGACGCGCCGGGGACGGACGAGTTCTCGTACACGTTCGACGCGTTGGCCGACCTGACCGCCGGGCTGCTCGATCAGCTCGGGGTGCGGCGCTATGCGATCTACGTGCAGGACTACGGCGCACCGGTCGGCTGGCGGCTGGCCTTGCGGGACCCGTCGGCGATCACCGCGATCGTGTCGCAGAACGGCAACGCGTACGAGGAAGGCTTTGTCCCGGCCTTCTGGGAGAGCGTGTTCGAGTATCACCGCCATCGTGACGCCACCACCGAGGCGGCCGTGCGCGGGGCCCTCACCCTGGAGGCGATCCGCTGGCAATATCTGACCGGCGTGCCCGACGAGACGCTGGTCGACCCGACGACGTGGTGGCACGACTTCGCCCTGGTGTCGCGGCCGGGCAACGACGCCGTGCAGCTCGACCTGTTCTACGACTACGCCACCAACCGGCCGCTCTATCCCCGGTTGCACGAATACTTCCGCACCCACCGGCCGCCGCTGCTCGCCGTGTGGGGCGAGGGTGACGAGATCTTCGGCCCGGCCGGCGCCCGCGCGTTCGCCACCGACCTGCCCGACGCCGAGATTCACCTGTTGCCGGGCGGCCACTTCCTGCTGGAGAGTGCCGTTGACGAGGTGGCCGAGCTGATGAGGAAGTTCCTGCCGAAACAGTGACGAGGAGGCGGACGTGGCGGAATCGCGGGAGTGGACGTACCAGGGCCGGCAGGGTGACCTGGCTGCGCGAACGTGGTCGGGAACGGGCGAGCCGGTACGAGTCGTGCTGATCGCTCACGGGTACGGGGAGCATGTTGGACGGTACGAGCGGCTGGCCGACCGGCTGGTGGCCGACGGCGCGGTCGTGTACGCCGTCGACCATGTCGGGCACGGCCGCAGCGATGGTGAGCGGGTGCTGATCGGCGACTTCGAGGACGTGGTCGACGACTTCCGTACGTTGCACGAAACTGCGCGCCGCGAGCATCCGGGGCTGCCGGTCGTGCTGCTCGGTCACTCGATGGGTGGCCTGATCGCCGCCCGCTACGCCCAGCGCTACGGCAACACCCTGGCCGCGCTGGTGCTGTCGAGCCCGGTCGTCGGGCGGTGGGACGCGGTCGGGCAGCTGCTGGCGTTCGACGAGATCCCGGACGTGCCGCTCGACATCACGACGCTCTCGCGCGACCCGGCGGTGGGCGAGAAGTACGCGGCCGACCCGCTGGTCTGGCACGGCCCGTTCAAGCGCGCGACCCTGCAGGCCCTGGAACGGTCGATCGACGCCGTCGGGCAGGGTCCGGCGCTGCCGGAGGGCCTGCCGGTGATGTGGATCCACGGCGAGGCCGACGCGCTGGTTCCGATCGACGGCTCGCGGGCCGGTGTCGAGCACCTGCGCGGGCCGAGGTTCGTCGAGCGCACCTATCCCGAGGCGCGGCACGAGCTGTTCAACGAGCTGAACGCGGACGCTGTGACGAACGACGTAACCCGGTTCATCCGGGAGGCGGCCGGATAAGACTGGAGGTGACTTTTCTAGAGAGGATCCTCCCTTGGCCAGGACTTGGTTCATCACCGGCACCTCCCGTGGCTTCGGACGGGAATGGGCCGAGGCGGCGCTCGAGCGGGGCGACCGCGTCGCGGCGACGGCGCGGGACGTCTCCTCGCTCGACGCGCTCGTGGAGACGTACGGGGAAAGGGTCTTGCCGTTGCCTCTCGACGTGACCGATCGGGGGGCCGTCGTCGCCGCGCTGGCTCGGGCCTACGAGAACTTCGGGCGGCTCGACGTGATCGTCAACAACGCGGGCTACGGGCAGTTCGGCATGATCGAGGAGGTCAGCGAGGAGGAGGCCCGCCTGCAGATCGAGACGAACCTGTTCGGGGCGCTGTGGGTCACCCAGGCCGCCCTGCCCTACCTGCGGGAGAGCGGCGGCGGCAACATCATCCAGGTGTCGTCAATCGGCGGGATCTCCGCGTTCCCCAACATCGGCATCTACAACGCGTCGAAGTGGGCCCTCGAGGGCTTCAGCCAGTCCCTGGCCCAGGAGGTCGCGCTCTTCGGCGTGAAGGTGACGCTGGTCGAGCCGGGCGGGTTCAGCACCGACTGGGGTGGGGCGTCGGCCAAGCACGCGACGCGGCTGGGCGAGTACGACAAGGTGCGCGAGATCGCCGCCGAGGGGCGCCGCAAGCGGGTGTCGAACCCGGGTGACCCGCGGGCGACGCGGACGGCCATCCTCAAGATCGTGGACGCGGAGAACCCGCCGCTGCGTGTGTTCTTCGGCGAGGCGCCGCTGGGCATCGCGACCGCCGACTACGAGTCGCGGCTGGCGAGCTGGCGCGAGTGGCAGCCGCTGGCGATCGAGGCTCAGGGCTAGCGGTACTGCTCGGCGAACTCGCCGGTGGGTTCGGTGTTGACGACGACGTCGACCAGCACGCCGTCGGGGGCCTCGACGATGAAATGCCGCTGGCCGAAGTCCTCGCGCGCAAGGAATTGTTCCGGGCGGTCACCGCCCAGGTGCAGCAGCGCGTGGCTTCAAATGTGGCCTACGCCGCCTCAATGGAAGGAGACGACTGGCAGGGGCTGCTCGCGTGCTGTCGGGCGCGAGGAACGAGGCGGCGCTGCGCATCGCCGACGCCCCCGACGAGCTGGAGGCCGTCGTCGCGGACCTGAACAGTCTGCTGGACGGCCTCCGAGCGACGAGCTAGTCGACCTGGAACGTGCCGTGCAGGTCGGCCTGGGAGTTGCCGCCGACCCAGACGTCGAACGTGGACGCGTCGAGCACCCAGTCGCGGGCCTCGGCGTTCCAGTAGCGCCGCTGCTCGGGGCCGACCGTGAACTCGACGCGCCGGCTCGACCCGGCGGGCACGATCACCCGGTCAAAACCTTTGAGCTCCCGTACGGGCCTGGACGCGCTGCCGTGCCGCTGGTGCAGGTACAGCTGGACGACCTCGGCCGCCTCGCGATCCGACTCGTTGGACACCTCGACCGACACAGTCACAGACCCATCCCGTACGGGGGAATGCTCGGTGATCGTGAGGTCGTCGTAGCTGAACGTGGCGTAGCTGAGGCCGTGCCCGAACGGGAAGAGCGGGGTGCTGGCCTCGTCCCAGTAGCGGCGCGCCTGGTTCTCCGGCTCGTGCGACGTGGTGTGCGTGTACGTCAGCGGGATCTGACCCACGGTGCGCGGCCAGGTGAAGGGCAGCTTGCCGCCGGGGGAGACCGCGCCGAAGAGCAGGTCGGCCACGGCGTGACCGCCCTGGGTGCCCGGATACCAGATGTCGAGGATCGCCGGCACGTGCTCGGCGGCCCAGCGCAGGTCGAGCGGGCGGCCGTTCATGACGAGCGCGACGGTCGGGGTGCCGGTGGCCACGACCGCCTGCAACAGCTCGAGCTGGCGGCCGGGCAGCTCCAGCGACGACCGGGACGCGGCCTCGCCGATCATGTTCTGCCACTCGCCGATGACCACGACGGCGACGTCGGCCGCGGTGGCCACGCTGATCGCGCGCTCGAACTCGGCCTCGGCGTCGAAACCTTCGGGATCGGCGGGCCGGTTGCGGCCGAACATGTCGAACATGGACGGGAACGTGCGCTGGGTGACCGGAACGCCCTGCGCATAGTCGACCCGGATGCCGTCGCCGGCCGCGGAACGGATGCCGTCGAGCACGGTGACGGTCTCGTCGAGGTCGAAGTCGAACACCCACGGGCCGAGGATGTCGCGGCGGGAATCGGCCAGCGGGCCCACGACGGCGATCGAGGCCAGGGCGGCGGCGTCGAGCGGGAGCAGGCTGCCCTCGTTGCGCAGCAGCACGGCCGAGCGCTGGGCGGCCACCCGGGCGGCGTCGCGGTGGGCCGGGTCGGCCAGGATCTCGCGGGCGCGGTCCTCATCCACGTACGGGTTGTCGAACAGGCCCAGCTTCTGCTTGGCTTCGAGCACCTTGCGGGCGCGCTCGTCGAGCACCTTGTCGTCGACCGCGCCGGCGATCGTGCCGTACGCGGGTTCGCTGATCGCCATCTCCATGTCGACGCCGGCCTCGACCGCCCGCTTGCCCGCCTCGGCCAGGTCGCGCGCGTAGCCGTGGGTGACCAGGTTCTTCACGGCGTTGGCGTCGCTCACCACGAAGCCGTCGAAACCCCACGTCTCGCGCAGCACCTCGGTGAACAGCCAGTGGCTGCCCGAGGCGGGGATGCCGTTGAGATCCATGTACGCCGTCATGACGTTGCCGGCGCCGGCGTCGATCGCGGCCTGGAACGGCGGGAAGTAGACGTTCCACAACTCGTACTCGGAGATGTTGGCCTCGTCGTAGTCGCGCCCGCCGACCGCCGCGCCGTAACCCGCGAAATGCTTCGGGCCGGCGATGATGTGCTCCTGGAACCCGCGGACCTGGGCCGCGGCCACGGCGGCGCCGAGGAACGGATCCTCGCCGGCGCCCTCGACGATGCGGCCCCAGCGCGGGTCGCGGGCGATGTCGACCATCGGGGCGAACGTCCAGTGGATGCCGACGGCCCGCGCCTCCCGGCCCGCGACGGCCTGCCCCTTGGCGATGGTGTCGAGATCCCACGAGGCGGCCATGGCGATCGGCACCGGGAAGATCGTGCGCAGCCCGTGGATGACGTCGAAACCGAACAGCAGCGGTACGTCGTGGGGGTTGCCCTCGACGGCCTGGCGCTGGAGCCGGTTGGTCTCGGCCGGGTCGGTGACGAACAGCAGGGAGCCGGCTCCGCCGCGGGTCAGGGCCTCCTCGACGCCGCGCGGCTGGGCGTCGACGTCGACACCGAGCGCCGGGTCGGGCTGGGCGTCGGCGGGCAGCTTGAAATAGAAGTACTGCGTCAGCTGCGCGGCCTTCTCCTCGGCCGACATGCGCGCCAGCAGTTCCTCGACGTTCGCCATGGGCGCTCTTCTCCTCGGTCTCGCACCGGCCCGCGCTGGCCGGCCCGGCGAGGCGGGACATGCCGGCTTCGGCCGTTCTGCCCAGCATCGCCCGGCGGTCGGGATCGCGTCTGCCGTTCGGGGTGGCTTACACGTGTAAGCCCGGAGCCTACTCGCCCGGGCGCCGCCTGCCCAGGGCATGGCGGGGCTGGGGGAGATCCGCCGCCTGCCCCGGGCGTGGCTGGGGAGATGCGTCGTCGTCACGGGCCGTTGGCGGGCGGGCGTGACCCAGAGGCGTGTTGCTGGCCGGCGGTGGGGTGCGCGGCGGGCTGAGCATGCGGCGGCGGATGGCCGGCGGGGGCAGCGGCAGGGTGTGGCCTGCACGGCGTGGGCGGCGGTCGCGGGGTGAAGCGGCGGAGTGGCGACCAGGCGCAGCAGCGGATGCGGAAGCGACGGCGGGGTGGGCGACCGGGAACGGCGATGAATACGGAGCGGCGGCAGGGCGGCGCGGCGACCGCGTAGCGGGCGGGATCCGGCGGCAGCGGGTGGGGCGAGGGGCCGCGGCCGCAGAGCGGCGACCACGCACGGCGGTGGATCCGGATCGGCACGGCACATCGCGGGGTGAAGGCGGAGCGGCGGAGGGTTGGGCAGCACGGCACGGCACGGCGGTGGAGGCGGAGTGGCGCAAGGTTGTGCGGCACGGCACGGCGGTGGAGGCGGAGTGGCGGAAGGTTGTGCGGCACGGCGGTGGAGGCGGAGTGGCGGAAGGTTGTGCGGCACGGCGGTGGAGGCGGAGTGGCGGAAAGTTGGGCGGCACGGCACGGCACGGCGCGGCACGGCACGGCACGGCGCGGCACGGTGCGGCGCTGGAGGTGGAGCAGCGGCAGGGTGAATCGGCACGGCGCGGCTGGCAGGGGCGGGGCGACAGCAAAGTCGGCGGCGGAGGTGGGACGACCAGGCGCGGCGGTGGAAGTCGAGCGGTGGAGGTGGTGCGGGCAGGGGCTGGGCGGGCACCCGGGGACGGCGGCGCGGCGGCATGATCGGGGCATGCGATTGCGGATGGAGCTCTTTGTGGACGATCTCGATGTCAGCGCGGCCTTCTACGCCGATGTGCTGGAGTTCGAGGTGACTCGGCGGGAGGAGTTCTATGCGAGCCTGCGCCGCGGGGACGTGACGTTGGGGCTCGGCCGGGCCGACGGGCTCTCCGCGCATGACAAGACCGGGCCGGGGCGGGTCTGGCGCTCGCCGGACGCCGGCGGTGCCGCGGCCCTCGATCACCGCCGCGGTGCCGGCGTTGAGATCGTGCTCGAACTGGCCGGGCCGGAGGAGGTGGCCGCCCTGCACGACCGCTGCCGGGTGCGGCAACTGGCCATCGAGCCGTTGCGGGAGCAACCGTGGGGGCTGCGCGACTTTCGGCTCTTCGACCCCGACGGCTATTACTTGCGCATCACCCACGCCGCAGCCTGATCCGCTGCGCCGCCGTGTGGGTCGGGTGCGGAGCGCCGAAAGGCACCGAGCAGTCGACACTAGTTCGAGGCGGCCGCGGTGGCGGCGGACCGTGTTACTGCAGCAGCGGGCGCAGCGTCGTGTAGGCCCAGGCCTCCAGCGTGGACGGGGTCGTGCTGACGAAGTCGCGTTTCTGTTCGGGCGTGAAGTCGTCGCGGGTGCCGGCCGTCATGCCCACGACCCCGGCCGCGGCGGGCGCGGTCAGGCCTGCTTCGAGCAGGGCTGATCGCAAGGCGTCGTCGGTGATCTGCTGGGCTTGCAGAGGGCGGCCGGTCGCGGCGGACAGGATCGAGGCCACCGACGACCACGACAGGTCGGCCGGGCCGTGCACCGCCTGGATGTCGGAGCCGGACCAGCCGGCCAGCAGGCGGGCAGTGGACACCTCGCCGATGTCGCGCGGGTCGACCCAGGTCAGCGGCTGGTCGAGGGGCATCGTGGTGGTCAGCACGCCGGCCCGCAGGGCGTCGAGCATGCCGAGCAGGTTGGTGAAGAAGTAGCCGCAGCGCAGCGTGAGCACGTCGGCGCCCGTGCCGCGCAGCTGCTCCTCGTTGCGGGCCAGGCCGTCGATCAGACCGGCGCCGTGCTTGCGTTCGGCGCCCACGCTGCTGATCTGCAGCACCCGGGCGACCCCGGCGGCCCGTACGGCGGAGGCGGCGTGCGCGCCCATCGTGACCATGTCGGCCAGCGGGTCGGGCGCGGTGAACGACTCGGGGCTGGCCCAGAACAGCGCGTCGGCCCCCTGCAGCGCCCCGGCCACGAAGGCGGCGTCGAGCAGGTCGCCCTGGGCCACCTCGACGAGCGGGCGCAGGCCGGGCGGCAGCTTGTCAGGATCGCGCACGAGCACGCGTGGTCGCACGCCGGCCTGGACGAGCAGACGGACGACCTGGGAGCCGACATTTCCGGTGGGTGTGGTCACGGCAATCGTCATGCCACCCATGCAACACCGGGGGTACGACAGTTTCAGACGCGGGATCGCACCGAGGCCACCGAGTCGCGAACCTTTCCCGCGTTGTCGCTCAGCCACGCGTTCAGGGCGACGGCCACCCCGCCGCACAGAACCAGCAGCACGACGACTGTGATGATGAGCCATCGCCAGTCGCCGCGGCGGGTTCCGGGTTCGGCATCCGAGTCCTGATAAGGAACCAGCGGATCCTCATCAGGATCGGTCACCCCAGGAGTTTAGTCGTCACCGGGAGCGGGGCAGGCAGCACTTCTTGTATTTGTTGCCCGAGCCGCACCAGCAGGCCCCGTTGCGCTCCGGCGGCCAGGGGATCTGCCCCTCGCGCCCGGCCAGCTGCTGGGCGTAGCCGGAGCGCACCTTGGCGTCGGCCACGTCGCCGTCGGCGCCGGCAAAACCGGTCAGGCCGACCACCGTGCCGGGCAGCACGGTCAGCCCCGTGCGGCCCGCGTTGGTCAGGCGCACCAGCTCGCGCTCGAGGATCGCGCGGTGCTCGTCCCAGTTCTCGCCGAAGACCGGGGACAGCGCCGGGAACTGCTCGGCCAGCTTGCCGAACTCGGCCTCCCGGAAGAACAGCAGGTCGACCTGCTGAGAGACACCCGCGCCGGCGTTGGCCAGCCGGGTCTCGAGCCGCTCGGCCAGGTTGTCGTGCGTGTCGTGCTGCAGGCCCAGCGCGTGGCGCAGGCGGTGGCGCTGCTGGAGCAGGAAGAACAGCACCCCGGCGTCCTCGGCCGACGACGGCTCGGTCGTGCTGCCGGAGGCGGCCAGCCCCTCCTGCACGGCCTCGGTCAGCCACTTCTCGGCCAGCCGGTGCTCCTGACCCGCACCCAGGGCCGCGGTGACGAAGGCGGCCGCGTCGGGATAGCGGGTGAGCAGCGGGCGCAGCGGCTCGAGCGCGGCCATCGCCTCGTCGGCCCGGCCCAGCCGGAACAGGATGCGCGCGCGCAGGGCCCGCGCCGCGCCGGCCTGGCTGTCGTCCCTTTCCCCGTACGCCTCGACGGCGCGCTCGACGTAGCGCAGCGCGGCGTCGAGCTTGGTGCGGCTCTCCGCGATCTCGGCGGCCAGCGCCAGGGCATAGCCCGCGTCGTCCTTGTCCGCGAGTCGCCCCGCCTCGGCCGCGTCGGCCAGGTCGGCGGCGATGCCGAGCGGGTCGGCCGCGCCCAGGGCGGACTGCCGGATCTCACTGAGGTCTGAGCTGGTCAGCTCGGTTTTGAAAGCCACGCCGTCACCGTACTGCGCGGCGGGTGTCATCGGCCATTGATCGACGGTCCGGCATGGCGTAGATCTCGGCCGGGCGCAAC
This sequence comes from Paractinoplanes lichenicola, assembly GCF_016785085.1. Classification (GTDB taxonomy): domain Bacteria; phylum Actinomycetota; class Actinomycetes; order Mycobacteriales; family Micromonosporaceae; genus Actinoplanes; species Actinoplanes lichenicola. The sequence continues at coordinate 258,322 of NZ_JAENHO010000011.1, read as the reverse complement.
CGGCGCGCGGCGAACCAGATCAGCCACAGGGCGCCCGCGGTGAAGACGGCGTTGCCGATCAGGTCGATCGACGCCGCGGCGGCGCCCGTCGGGGTCTCGGTGAACGAGTGCCAGGCGTACGTGAGCAGGGCGCCCGCGCCGACGGCGAGCCGGTGCCGGTCGGTCCATCCGGCGCGCGCCGACCAGCGGGCGAGCACCGTCAGGAAGACGACGGGGACGGCGATCCACACGGCCACGACCAGCCACGTCGGCAGGTCGATCAGGGTGAGGCCCTGGAAGAGCGCGCCCGCGACGAGGGTGGCGGCCAGGACCGTACGGGCTCGGGGTGCTCGGCCGGGGTTGACCTTGAACCTGACGGGGATCAGCAGGCCGGCCGCGACGAGCAGCGCCAGGACGACCCCGGTGCCGATGAACTGGCCCGCCGTGGCGGTGTAGGGCCACAGTGACATGTTGATCGCGGTGGTGATGGCGATGCCCGCCGCGAACAGCACCCCGGTCACGATCAGCCCGGTGCGGCCCAGCCACGGGGTCGTGCGCCGGTCACGGGCGATCGTCTCCATGATCAGGATCGGTGCGCTGATGCTCCAGAAGACGTGCAGCCCGATCACGTACAGGGTCCACGGGATCGACATGCCCAGCGCCGGCACGAAACCGTGGACCAGCAGGTGCTGATCGGCGTAGCTCGGGTTGAAGAGCGACTGGGTGGTCAACCCCTCTTCCAGTACGCCGTACGCCACCGCCAGCACGAGGATGCTGGGCCGGCCCAGCCCGCGGCGGCGCACCAGTTCGCGGATGAGCAGTGCGCCCCCGCCGTACATGGGGGCCAGCGCGACCACCGCGGGCAGGAACGTGATGGGCAGATTGCCGAGCAGGAACTCGGCCACGAGCGGCGCAAGGAAGAACAGCCCGAGCGCGGGGGCGATCCGACGGGTCATGCCCTCAGTGGACGCCCCGCGAGCGCCGCCCGAGCAGGCCGAACGACCGGGATCGGCCGTGACAAATGTCAGCCCATGCTCTGGCCGTAGACGTGGTCGACCTTGAGCACCAGCAGGACGCGCCGGTCGGTGACCATGACCTGGCGGTATTCGGCCCAGTCGGGGTGTTCGCCGGCGGCGCGGCGGTAGTAGTCGACCAGGGCGTCGACCTCGGGGCCCTGCGGGTCGTCGCCCGGGCCGATGAGCTCGACCGTGCCCTCGGCGGTGGCCCAGGAGCGGCCGTCGGCGCTGGTCACCTCGAGGGCGGCGCGCGGGTCACGGCGTACGTTGGCCGTCTTGGCCCGGCCGTCGGTGACCGATATGTAGAGGCGTTCGGCGTCGCGGTCGTAGAAGGGGGTGACGGGGGAGAGCTGGGGCAGGCCGCCCGACTTGAGCGTGGCCAGCACCCCGAGGCGGCTTTCGGCGAGCAGGGCCCGCGGATCGAAGTCAGTCACCCGATCATTCTGCCCCCGGATCGGCGGCTCAGCACGGCCCGCCAGTGCGCCCGCCGCTCGGCCTCTCCGGTGAGCACGCAGTCGCCGCAGGTGCCGCCGCCGGGGATGCGGTAATACAGGCAGCAGTTGTGCCGTTCGAGGAACCAGCGGGCGTGCCGGGGGTCGGGGTGGTGCAGGGTGGCCATGCCTCGCAGGGGCGGCACGGCGAGCAGGTCGGTCACCAGGGCGGCGCTGCGTGCGGCGGCGGCCGGGTCGCCCGCGTCGGCGATCATGCCGGCCGCCCCGCCCAGGGCCGAGGCCACGTTGCCCCACAGCACCTGGGGCGACAGCTTGTATTGCCGTTCGAAGACCGTCAGCAGCGGCGTGATCAGGCCCGCGATCGCGACCTGGTGCAGCGACTCGGCTGAGTCCGGCAGATCCCCGTACGCGAGGGGCAGGGGACCGCTCTCCACGGGCCGCCACCACAGGCGCGCGGGATCGGCCGCCGGCACCACCCCGGTCAGCGTGGCCGTCGCCAGCACCGGGGACACGAGCCGGGCGGCCAGGCCGAGGAAGACCGTCGAGGCGACCACGCGTTCGCCGATGGCGCCGGGGCCCAGCCCGGACATGCGCATGAGCGCCCGCTGCCCGGTCGTGACCCGGTCGGCCACGACGGCCGGCTCGAACAGGTCGGTCAGCGGGCGCCAGCCGGGCCCGTCGTCGCGAGGCTGCCACGTGAAGTAAGGGCCGAGCGCTGGCACGCGACCCACTCTATAGATTGAGGTCATGTCGGATCGCCGGGAACTTGCCGCCGAGATGGCCGGGGCCGCGCAGGCCTGGCTGGGGCTGCTGAGCGCGGAGCAGCACGAGACCGCCGCCGGGGCGAGGCCGGCCGCCGGCGCGAGCGACGACGAGCGGCGGCGCTGGTTCTACACGCCCACCGATCACGGCGGCCTGACCTTCCACCAGCAGCGCCCGGCGCAGCAGCAGGCGGCCATGCGGCTCGTGGCGACCGGCCTGTCCCGGGCCGGCTACGTCACGGTCGCGACGATCATCGGGCTCGAGAACGTCCTCGACCACGCCGACGGGTTCGTGACCACGTTCGATCGCGAACGCGGCCGCGACCCGGGCCTCTACTACCTGCGCGTCTTCGGCGAGCCGGGCCGGGGCACGTGGGGGTGGCGGTTCGGCGGGCATCACGTGTCGCTGAACAACCTGGTCGCCGACGGCGAGGTGGTCGCGACCACGCCGTGTTTCCTGGGCGCCGATCCGGCCTCGTCCGAGCTGCTGGGCGGGGCGGTCAACCGGCCGCTGGCCCGCGTCGAGGACCTGGCCCGCGAGCTGGTCGGCTCGCTCACCGAGGAGCAGCGGCGCCGCGCGATCCTGTCCGCCAAGGCGCCGGCCGACCTGGTGACCGGCAACCGCACCACGATCGGCGAGGGCGACCGGATCATCTCGCTGGCCGGGATCTGGCGCGGGCCCTTCGCCGACCCCGAGCAGCAGGACAAGCTGCAGGAGCTGAGCGACCGGATCGACGAGGCGGCCGGGTTCGCGGACGCCGATCATGAGGCGCTCGAATACACCGTACGGGCGAAGGGGGTGGCCGGTGCCGACCTGTCGGCCGCCCAGCGTGACCTGCTGCGGGCGCTGCTGGCCACGTATTTCGACCGGGTTCCCGCGGCGGTCTCACCCCTTCCCGCGTACGAGGGCAGTTCGCTCGACGCCGTGCACTTCGCGTGGGCCGGCGCGACCGAGCCGGGCGAGCCGCACTACTACCGGGTGCAGGGCCCGCGCCTGCTGCTGGAATGGGACAACACCCAGCGCGCGGCCAACCACGCCCACTCCGTCTGGCGCGACCCCGCGAACGACTTCGGCCTCGACGTCCTGAGTGCCCACCGCCACGAGCACGAGCATTAACGACCGCACGCACGCGAGTAAGGCGACCTGGGCGCGGGAAGTGTAAGACTGTCGGGGAAGCCGGTGTGACCGAGGTGTGATCGTGAGCGACCACCAGTCGTCGCCGGACGTGACCGGGGTCGCTGTGGTGGTCCTGGTGGCGTCCTCCGGCGGTGTGTACGCGTTGGGGGCTGTGCTCAGGCAGCTGCCCAAGGATCTTGCCGCGCCCGTCGTGGTGCAGCAGCACCTGGGCACGCACGGCAGCCAGTTCGTCAACGTGCTGCAACGGCAGACCGGGCTGCCCGTGGCCTGGGCGCTGGACGGCGAGCTGCTCAAGCCGGGCCAGGTCGTCGTCACCCCGCCCCGGCGCCGGCTCGAGATCCTGCCCGACGGCAGCACCGCGGTCGGGGCGGCGCTGCTGGACATCCGCGAGCGGCCGCACGACCTGCTGCTGACCTCGCTCGCCGACTCGTACGGGCCGCGGGCCCTGGCCGTGGTGCTGACCGGCATGGGTGTCGACGGGGCGGGCGGGGTGCGGGCCATGAAGGCGGCCGGCGGCCTGGTCATCGCGCAGAGCGAGGAGTCCGCCGAGCAGCCGAGCATGCCCCGGGCGGCGATCGAGGCCGGCGCCGACCTGGTGCTGCCGCTCGAGCAGATCCCCGCGGTGATCGGCGACGTGGTCAACGGCGCCCCGCTGCCGCCCGCGAACGAGGAACTGGCCGCGATCCGGGCCACGTTCGGCGACCAGGGGCAGGTCGCGCGGCTGGCCGGCGAGATCGACTGGAGCCGGACGCCGGTCGGGCGGGTCTGCGACTGGTCCCCGGTGCTGCGCACGGCCGTCCGGCTGGCGCAGGACTCGCCCGATCCGACGGCGGTCATGTGGGGCGAGGACTACTTCCTGATGTTCAACGAGGCCGCGGTCGCCCCCCTCAACGGGCGGTACGCGGCCGCGTTCGCGCGCCCGCAACGGGAGGGGTTCCCCGAGCTGTGGGAGCGGATCAGCCCCCTGTACGCCGAGACGATGCGCGGCGGGCGGCCCCGGATGGAGGCGGCCCACCTGCCGTTCGAGCGCGCCGGGCGGATGCAGGACGCGTGGTTCGACGTCTCGCTGACCCCGATCCGCACCACCGACGGCGAGGTCGCGGGCATCTATCAGTCCTTCTTCGACCGCACGCAGGAGGTGCTGGCCGGCCGGCGCATGCACGTGCTGAACCGGCTCGCCGCCATCCCGGTCGCCGTCGATCGGCGGGCCGCCGCCGAGGCCGCGCTGGCCGTGCTCGGCGACTCGGCCGACGTGCTGTTCTCGATGGCGTACCTGGTCGGCGTCACGGGCCTGCGGGCCGGCCTGGTCGGCGCGACGGGCGTCGCCGCGGGCGGCCCTCTCGCCGTACGGGATGCGCGGTTGACTCCGCACGGCGTGTGGCCGCTGCGCGAGGTCGCGGACGGCGCGCGGGTGCTGCTGGAGGATCTGGGCACGCGGTTCCGGGGGCATCTTCTGGGCGCCGAGGAGCTGGCGCCCGAGGCGGCGCTGCTGCATCCGCTGCGGGACATGGGCGAGGACAAGGTGGTCGGGATCCTGATCCTCGGCGCGAACCCGCAGCTGCCGCTGGACGACCGGTATCGCGAGTTCCTGGCGCTGGTCGCCGAGACGGTCACCGCGAAGGTCGCCGAGTCGGACGCCCGGCGCCGGGAGCGGGAACGGCTGGACCGGCTGGCCGAGCTCGACCGGGCCAAGACCGAGTTCTTCTCGAACATCAGCCACGAGTTCCGCACCCCGCTGACGCTGATGCTGGCCCCGCTGGAGCAGGTGCTGCAGCAGGCGAGCGAGCTGCCGCCCGGGGTGGCGGCCGAGCTCGAGATCGCCGAGCGCAACACCCGGCGCCTGCTGCGGCTGGTCGGCACGCTGCTCGACTTCTCGCAGCTCGGGGCGGGCCGGATGCGGGCCCGGTTCGCGCCGGCCGACCTGGCCGCGCTGACCGTCGAGATCGTGTCGATGTTCCGCAGCGCCGCCGACGCGGCCGGGCTGCGGCTGACCGTCGACGCCCCGACGTTGCCGCGGCCGGTCTGGGTCGACGCCGAGATGTGGGAGAAGATCGTCTCCAATCTGGTGTCCAACGCGCTCAAGTTCACCTGGGCCGGCGGCGTCGACGTGACCCTGCGCGCGCTGACCGGCCACGCCGAGCTGACCGTGCGGGACACCGGCGTCGGCATCCCGGCCGGCCAGCTGCCGCACATCTTCACCCGGTTCCACCGGGTCTCCCGCACGCGGGGCCGCACGCACGAGGGCGCCGGGATCGGCCTGGCCCTGGTCGACGAGCTCGTCCGCCGGCACCACGGCCGGGTCCGCGCCGTCAGCCAGGTCGACCACGGGTCGGCGTTCACGGTGTGGCTGCCGCTGAGCCGCCGCCCGGCCCAGGACGGCGAGCAGGCGCCCCCGCCGATCGGGCCGGTCGCCTCGGCCATGGCGGCCGAGGCCGTCCGGTGGGACGCCGCCCGCGAGCAGTCGCAGCGCGACCTGCGCCTCGACAGCGACCCGCAGCTGCCGCCGCTGCCCGGCCGCCGGCTGACCGGCGGGCAGGTGCTGGTGGTCGACGACAACGCCGACATGCGCGAATACCTGGCCCGGCTGCTCGGCGGCACGTGGCAGGTCACCGGGGCCGCGGACGGCGTGCACGCCCTCGAGATCCTGCGCGACTGGACGCCCGACCTCGTGCTGGCCGACGTGATGATGCCGCGCCTGGACGGCTTCGAGCTGCTGCGCCGGGTGCGCGACGACGCCCGGCTGGCGACCCTGCCGGTCGTCCTGCTGACCGCCCGGGCCGGCGAGGAGGCGGCGATCGAGGGGCTGCTGGCCGGGGCCGACGACTACGTGGTCAAGCCGTTCTCGGCCCGCGAGCTGGTGGCCCGGGTCGCCGCGCAGATCGAGCTGGCCCGCCAGCGCCGCCGCACCGAAGCCCGGTGGAAGGCGATCGTCGACGCCGGCTTCGACGTGGTCTATCGGATGAGCCCCGACTGGTCGCAGATGCGCACGCTGACCGGGCGCGGCTTCCTCGACGACACGGCCGAGCCCACCGACTCGTGGCTCGACCACTACATCGACCCGCCGGACCAGCCGCGCGTGCTGGCGGCGATCGACGAGGCGGTCCGCACCCGCACGATCTTCCAGCTCGAGCACCGGGTGCGGCGGCCCGACGGCTCGATCGGCCTGACCCTGTCGCGCGCGGTGCCGCTGCTCGACGAGAACGGCGAGATCGAGGAGTGGGTCGGCACGGCCACCAACCTCAGCGGTGTCCCCCCGGAACCGGACGCCTGATCCTTCAGTGGGTGGCGCCGGTGCCGACCTTAGGCGGCATGCGTGCTTCGAGGACCCGGCACTGGCCGTGGATCGCCGTCGTGCTGGTCGCCGTGGCCGGCGCCGGGGGCTCCCTGGCGTACGGGCGTGGGGCTGACGACAAACCAGTGGCGTCGGACACGGGGGTGGTCGGCAAGCCGGTGACCCGCGAGGGCATCTTCCAGTACACGGTGAACGCGGTCGACTGCACGACGACCTGCACCGTGCGCATCACGATCAAGAACCTGTCCGGCAAGACCCGCAAGCCGGGGATCGCCTTCGCCCGCGCCTTCGACCCGGACGGCGCCGGGCATCTGAGCGACGCCGTGGCCGAGGTGCAGCGGGGCACCCACCTGCTCGACGACCTGCCGCCGCGCTCCGAGCTCACCGACAACCTGTATTACGCGATGCCCGAGATCCGCTATCTCGAACTGCGCGAGACCGCCGAGTCGGCCGGCATCACGATTCAGTTCTAGCAGCAGTCTTTGCCGGCCGAGTCGGGGCAGGCGGCCGGGTCGACCGCCAGCACCAGGCCGAGCAGGTCGTCGAGGGCGTGCCGCAGGCGGGTGCCGGCCAGCTCGTAGCGGGTGCGCCGGCCCTCCGGCACCGCCACGACCAGGCCGCAGCCGCGCAGGCAGGCCAGGTGGTTGGAGAGATTCTGCCGGGTGACGCCGAGCGAGTCGGCCAGCTCGGCCGGGTAGCCGGGGCCGTCGCGCAGGGCCAGCAGCAGCCGGCAGCGGGTGGCGTCCGACAGCGCGTGCCCGAACCGGGCCAGCACCTGCCCGTGGGTCAGCAGTTCCATGCCGTCGATCCTTTCAGGCCGCGCCGGGCGACGGCCGGAGGCGGGCCGCGCGGACAGCGTTGGCGATCACCAGCACCTCGGCCAGCTCGTGGACGAGCACGACGGTGGCCAGCCCGAGCAGGCCGAACCCGGCCAGCGGGAGCAGCGCGGCGATGATGGCCAGCGACAGCCCGACGTTCTGCCGCATGATCCGGTGGGCCCGGCGGGCGTACCCGAGCAGGCTCGGCAGATGTCGCAGGTCCTCGCCCATCAGGGCCACGTCGGCCGTCTCGATCGCGACGTCGGTGCCCATCGCGCCCATGGCGATCCCGACGTCCGCGGTGGCCAGGGCGGGCGCGTCGTTGATGCCGTCGCCGACCATCGCCGTGGCGTCCCGCACGTGGGTGGCCTTCTGCTCGGGCCGCAGGTCCGCATGCACCACGTCGATGCCGGCCTGCTCGGCCAGGGCGTGCGCGGTGCGGGCGTTGTCGCCGGTGAGCATGACCACCGACAGGCCGAGCGCCCGCAGCCCGGTCACCGTCTCCGCCGCCTCCGGTCTCAGTTCATCCCGTACGGCGATCAGCCCGATCGGCGTCCCGCCCAGCTCGACCACGACGACCGTGGCCCCGCCCGCCGTCAGCCGCTCGACGTCGGCCGCCAGCTCGCCCGGCTCGGCGAACCCGGGGCGGCCGAGCCGGGCCGGCGTCCCGTCGACCGTGCCGGTCAGGCCGGAGCCGGCGACCGCCTGCACGTCGGTCGCGGGCGTGGGGGAGGGCACTTCGGCCAGGATCGCGCGGGCCAGGGGATGCCCGCTGCGCAGCTCGAGGGCGGCCGCGACGGTCAGCACGCGGTCGGCCGGGACGCCGCCGACCGGCACGACGGCGACCACCCGGGGCCGGTTGCGGGTCAGCGTGCCGGTCTTGTCGAGCGCGACCGTGCGCACCCGGCCCAGCCGTTCCAGGGCGAGGCCGCCCTTGACCAGCGCGCCCGAGCGGCTGGCCGAGCCGACCGCGGCCACGACCGTGAGCGGCACCGAGATGGCGAGCGCGCACGGCGACGCCGCGACCAGCACGATCAGGGCGCGTTCGAGCCACACCCGGGGGTCGTCGAAGACGCTGCCGAGCACGGCCACGGCCAGCGCGACCAGCATGATGGCCGGCACGAGAGGGCGGGCGATGCGGTCGGCCAGGCGCTGACCCCGGCCCTTGCGCTCCTGCGCCTGCTCGACGATGTGCACCACGCGGGCCAGCGAGCTGCCGGCGACGGGCGCGGTGACCTCGACCTCGACGACCCCGCCGCCGTTGATCGCGCCCGCGGGCACCGGGTCGCCGGCGCCCGCCTCGACCGGCACCGGCTCGCCGGTGATCGCCGACAGATCCAGCACCGTACGGCCGGCGCGCAGCACCCCGTCGGTGGCGGCGCGCTCGCCCGGGCGCAGCACCAGCAGGTCACCGACCCGCAGCTCGGCCGGCTCGACCTGCCGCTGGGCGCCGGAGCGGAGCACGGTCGCCGTGCGCGGCACCAGGTCGAGCAGCGCCCGCAGGCCGCGCCGGGTCCGCGTGACCGCGTACTCCTCCAGGCCCTCGGCGGTCGAGAACAGCACGCCGAGCAGCGCGGCCTCGATGACCTGGCCCAGCGCGACCGCCCCGGCCGCGGCGATCGTCATCAGCGTGCCGACCCCGACCCGGCCCCGCAGCGCGTCGCGGACCGCCGCCGGCGCGAACACCCAGGCCCCGATGGCCGCCGACACCAGCTCGAGGCCCAGGCCGGCCCGCTCGAACCCGGCCCGCCCGGCCAGCCACCCCGCCGCCAGCACCACGGCCGCGGCGGCCGCGAACCGCAGCTCGCGGACCTGCCACCACCGGCCCGGCTCCTCGCGTTCGGTGACCAGCTCGTCGCCGCCGGTGTCCGGCTCGTGTCCGCAGCACTCCGCACCCATGCCGGTGACAGTACAGTGCATGCTGAATCCACGGAAGCCTGTATTGATCCCCGGCCGGTGCTGGTCCGTATGCGGGAGGAGGCCGACCGGGCGGGCCTGGTTATATTGCGCCGGACGTTGGGAGGTCCCTGGTGCGGAAGTCCGCTCTGCTGGCGGTCTGTTTCCTGCTGGCCGCGCTCTGCTGGCCGGCCCCGCCGGCCTACGCGCACGCCGTGCTCAGTGCGGCCGTCCCGCAGCAGGGCTCGGTGGTCAAGGCGGCGCCCGAGCGGGTCGTGCTCAAGTTCAGCGAGAACGTGCGGATCGTGCCGGGCCGGTCGCAGGTCATCGGCCCCGACGGCAAGCGGATCAACGAGGGCGACCCCGAGATCACGCCCGAGGGCCTGGTCATCAAGCTGCGGCCGGCTGAGCGCCCGCTGGGCACCTATCTGGTGAGTTATCGCATCATCTCGGCCGACAGCCACCCCGTCTCCGGCGCCTACACCTATTCGGTCGGCGCGCCCTCCGAGAACGCCCCGACCGCCCCGGTCGAAAGGGTCGACCCGGCGGTGGTGACGGCGACGGCCGTCACGAAGTGGATCGGCTACGCGGGCCTCTCGGTGGCCCTCGGCCCGGTGCTGATCCTGGCCCTGTGGTGGCCGCGCCGGCTCTCCCGCCGGGGCCCCGTGCGCCTGGCCCGCGGCGGCCTGGCCCTGATCGCGGTGGCCACTCTCGCGGGCCTCTGGCTGCAGGCGCCCGCTTCCTCCGGGGCCGGCCCGCTCGACGTCTCGATGAGCGAGCTCGGGCAGGTGCTGAACAGCGACTTCGGCATCACCCTGGCCGTCCGGCTGGCCCTGCTGGCGATCGCCGCGGCGCTGGTGGGCCGGCTGCGCCGCGGGGGCGGGTGGCGACCGGCCGCCCTGCTGGCCGTGCTCACCCTGGCCATCCTCGTGACCTGGCCGCTGACCGGGCATCCGGCGGCCGGCCCGCAGGCGTGGCTGCTGATCGTGGCCGACACGGCCCACCTGGCCGCCATGAGCGTCTGGCTCGGCGGGCTCGTCGCGCTGGCCGTGTTCCTGCTGCGCCGGGCCGAGACGCGGGAGCTGCGCCTGATCCTGCCGGCCTGGTCGAAATGGGCCGCGTTCGCCGTGTACTGGCTGGTCGCGGCGGGGGCGATCCAGGCCCTGATCCAGCTCGGCACGCTCGACGCGCTGTTCTCCTCCACGTACGGCCGGCTGATCCTGGCCAAGACCGGGCTGCTGGCGATCGTCCTGGCCGTCGCGTTCGTCTCGCGGCGGCTCGTGCAGCGGGGGATCGCCGCGGCTACCCCGGCCCGGCTGCGGCGCGCGGTCGGGCTCGAGCTCGGCATCACCGTGCTCGTGCTGGCGGCCAGCGCCGTGCTCGTGCAGACCACCACCGGCCGTACGGTGGACGTGGAAGCCGTGGCCGCCGAGCGGTCGCGCGGCTTCGTCGAGACGCTCAACAGCCCCCTGTACGCGGTGCAGTTCGAGATCTTCCCGGCCACCGTGGGGGAGTACAACACCATCCACGCCTTCGCCTACACCCCCGAGGGCAAGCCGCTCAAGGTGCTCGAGTGGAAGGTGTCGGCGTCGATGCCGGCGCAGGGCATCGAGGCGATCGCCGCCCCGGTTGCGACCGTGATCGACAATCAGGGCTTGGGCAGCGTCACGTTTCCGATCGCCGGCGACTGGCAATTGTCCATGACGCTCCGGGTGTCCGAGATCGACCAGGCCACCGTCACCACCACCGTCCCCGTGAGGTGATTTCCCTGCACACCACCGCGCTTGTGCTGGCCGCGTTCACCGTGATGCTCGCCGTCGTCGCCATGCTGATCGCCTGGGTCGCCCTGACCGACCGCCCTTAGGGTCCGTTTCACAACTGTGGCGGGGCTGCGGCAGGGCCCAGATCCCGCCTGGCGGCGTCCCGGGCAAGCCAGGTTCCAACACCGGGAGCCAGGCTTCCCCGGGCCACCACCAGACGAAATCTGGACCCGGCCTCGCTCCCACCCCAGTTATGAAACGGACCCTAAGCTTCCGGAGTGAAGATCTCCCACGTGACCACCGAGAGTGGCCGGCCGGTCACCCTGTTGTTCGGCGCCGAGCAGGTCGAGGTGCGCGAGGTGTCGCAGGCTCGGCAGCGTGCCGTGCGGGCCTGCGCGGGCGGGCTCATCCTCGCCGCCGGGCTGGCCCTGGTCGCGGTGAGCGCCGGCGACCGCGCGATCCCCGGCCTCGACACCGGCCTCTGGATCGCCGCCGGGGTGGCCTTGCTGGCGGCCCTGGCCGGGGCGGCCTGGTGGTTCGTCGTGGCCCGCCGCGAGCGTGGGGCCACCGCGGAGATCATCCAGGCCGCGTCAGTGGTCGACGCCAAGAGCCGGTCCGAGCCCCCGAAGGTGACCGTCTCGCTGACGCTGGCCGAGGGTGGCGAGCGTCAGTTCGAGGCGGTCGGCCATGCGGGGGCCCTGCTCTCGGCCGGCTTCGGGCGGTTGCTCTCCGTCTAGACGGTGTAGCGGTCGCCCTGCCACTGCGGCACGGCGGGCCGGTTGAAGAAGTCGCGGGCGTCCCGCGGCGCGAGCAGCATGATGAAGGCGACGACCGCGGCCAGCGCGATGCCGCCGCCCGACCACGGGACGCGATCGCTGGTCGCCTCGATGACCAGCATCAACGCGCCGTACAGGAAGGCGAAGGGCAGCATGATCAGGCTGCCGATCCAGGCCCACATCCGGCCGCGGCGCACCTGGTCGGCCAGCACCAGGAAGAACGCCGCGAACAGCAGCGAGATCCCGTTGAGCACCAGGAAGACACCCCGCGCGCCGGAACTCCAGTCGTCCTGGGCCAGGTTGTCCACCACCCCGTACGCCACCCGCGCGATCGTGATCACCCCGATCAGCGCAACCAGAGCCGCGCCGATCCCGACCACTCGCGGCCGGACCTTTTCCCCGTACGACATCCCCGTCTCCTTCAACCCATCGAACGATGTCACCGGCGAGGATCCTAGAGTCATGGCGTGCATTTCAGTGAGCGGGTGCGGTCGGCGTTCCGGCGTGGGGACGATCATGCCGTCGTGCGGATGAGTGAGGCCGAGATCGAGCGGGCCCGGGCCGCTGGGGACGCGGCGGGGGAGGTCGAGGCGCGATACAGTCTGGCCCGGGTGGCCATTCGCGACGGGGATCTGCGCGAGGGGGAGAGCCGCGCCCGGACGGCTCTCGAGGTCGCGCTGAGGTCGGGGGATCGCAGCCTCGAGGAGCGGCCCCGGCATGTGCTGGCGGCGATCGCGCGGATGTCGGGCGAGCTGACCCGCGCCGTGGAGCTCTATCGGGAGAGCATCGCGCTCAACGAGGCGCTGGGCCGGCCCGAGACGGTCAACTCGGAGTATCACAACTTGGCGTTCTGCGAGCTCGGCCTCGGTCACGTCGACACCGCCCGGCAGCTGTTCGCCGAGGGCCGGGCCCGGGTCTTCGCGCACGGCTGGGCCGACTTCGTGCCGTACGTGTGCCTGGCCGGCGCCGCCCTGGCCGCGGCGGAGCAGGACTATGCGCGGGCGGCCCGCCTGATCGGCGTCACCGAGGTCGCGTTCGCCGAGCTGGGTCAGGTGCCCGACCCCGACGACGCCAAAGACCTCTCCCTCGTACGGGCGCTGGCGCTCGACGCCCTGGGCCCGGACGAGTTCGCCCGCGAGCACGCGCACGGCGAGCTGCTGGATCCGCGAGCGGCGTTCACTCAGGAGTGAGCCCGGCCTGCTGGGCCAGCAACCCGGCCTGCGTGCGGTTGTCGCACCCCAGTTTGACCAGCAGCCGCGACACGTAGCCCTTCACGGTCGCCTCCGAGAGGTTGAGCCGCCGGGCGATCCGCAGGTTGGAGTCGCCGTTGCCCAGCCCGGCCAGCACCTCGGCCTCCCGCTCGGTCAGGTCCCGTACGCGGTCGCGCCCGCGCTGCCGATCCCCGGCCGCTCCGACGAGGCGCTGGGCGGCCACGGGGGACAGCACGGTGCCCCCGCCCACCGCCGCCCGTACGAGGTCGATCAGGTCCTCGGGCGCCGTCGACTTGACCAGGAACCCGGCCGCTCCCGCGCGCAGCGCCCGCAGCACGTAGTCGTCGTGATCGAACGTGGTGAGCACGACAACCCGCGGCGGCGAGGGGAAGGCCGTGATCCGCTCCAGGGCCGTCATCCCGTCCACCCCGGGCATCCGCAGGTCCATCAGCACCAGGTCGGGCCGCAGCCGCACCACCGACTCGACCGCCTCGGCCCCGTCGTACGCCTCCCCGACGACCTCGATCCCGGCGTCGGCCGACAAGATCGTCCGCAGGTGCGCGCACACCATCCGCTCGTCGTCCACGAGCAGCACCCGGATCATGACGGCACGTAGTCGGGGAGCCGCGCACTGACCCGGAATCCGCCGTCCGCGGTCGGCCCGGCGTCGAACGACCCGCCGACCATCTCGACCCGGTAGCGCAGCCCGAGCAGCCCGTTCCCCCCGGCCGGCAGGTCCCGGGGCCGGTCGGCCGAGGGCTGGTTCACCACTTCCACGTCGATGCCTTCCCGTTGACAGCCGACAGTGACCGCCGTCGAGGCCCCCGGCGCGTGCTTGTGGACATTCGTCAAAGCCTCCTGCACGATCCGGACGATCGTCCGCTGGACCGCCGGTGACGGCCGCCCCTCCGTGCCGCCGGCCGTCAGCTGAACCGGGAGCCCGACCGCCCGGGACTCGTCGACCAGGGCGGCCACGTCCCCGCCGAGGTCGGCGCCCGGCGGGGCCGGTTCCTTGCCGTCGCGCAGCACCCCGACCAGGTCGCGCAGCTCGGCCAGGGCCTGCACGCCCGCCTCGCGCAACTCGTCGGCGGCCCGCCGGGTCGGCTCGTCGGCCGTGGTCGTGCGCAGCGCCCCGGCCTGCAGCACCATCAGGTTGATCCGGTGGGTCACCACGTCGTGCATCTCGCCGGCCAGCCGCACCCGCTCGTCGGCGCGGGCCTGCTCGGTCGCCCGCAGCGTCGCCTCGTCGGCCAGCCGCGCGCGGGCCCGGGCGTAGAGGCCGAGCAGCGCCGAGCAGACGATGACGACCGGGGCCGTGAACGGGTCGGCGATCTGCCAGGCCCGCGCTCCGATCAGGAACGTCACGACGAGCAGCCCGACGACCGCCCACGTGCGACGGCGCCCGAAGGCCAGCACCGCGTACGGGGTCAGCACGGTCGCCCACACCGGCACGAACACGTTGAGTGCGGCGAGCGCGACGGCCATCACGTACGGGTGGCGGCGGCGCAGCAGCAGGGCGGCCGCACCGGCGATCTGCACGCCCACCGAGAGGCGGTCGGGATGCTCCAGGATCGTGCCCATGACCGCGGCCACGAGCACGAGCACGACATCGACCGTGGTGTCGAGAACCCGGCGGCGACCCATGGTCCGAGCATACGAAAGTAGGGTCCGATCGCGACTCGTGGCGCTATCGACGATCGTCACGGGTGCGAAAGCCTGGAACACATGGCACGCCGCATTCATGAGCTGGATGCCCTGCGCGGGTTCGCGCTGGCCGGCATCGTCGAGTTCAACATCGTCCAGATGACCGGCTTCCCGCGTCCCGAGGGCCCGGCGTCCGACCACCCCGGGGCGTTCGTGTGGGAGGCGCTGTTCGTCCAGCGGCCGTTCCCGATCTTCTCGCTGCTGTTCGGCATCAGCTTCGCCCTTTTCCTGCGTACGGCGGGCAACCGCACCGATAAGCCGCGGCTCGTGCTGCTGCGCCGCCTGCTGTGGCTGGGCGTCTTCTCCGCCCTGCACACGCTGCTGCAGCCGGGCGAGGTGCTGAAGTTCTACGCCGCGTTCGGCATCGTCGTGCTGCTGCCCGCGTCATATCTGTCCCGCCGCTGGGTGCTGGGCCTGGGCATCGTGCTCACCGTGGCCGCGAGTCTCACCTTCAACGGCCTGTTCATCATCCCCGGCCTGTTCCTGCTGGGCATGGCGGTCGCGGAGTACGGCATCCCGGACACTCTCGAACGCCGCGGCCGGCAGCTGGTGATCGCGTTCGCCGTCGCCGTCCCGCTGGCCGCGGGCATGCTCTGGCTGCAGTGGCAGGCGGGCGTCGGCAACAGCTCCAACTACCGGATCCTCCCGGCCGGCACCGTGTGCGCGTTCCTGTTCACGGTCGCGTTCCTCTTGCTCATGCGTACGCCGTTGCGCCGCCCGCTCGACGTGGTGCTCGCGCCGATGGGCCGGATGGCGCTGACCAACTACGTCCTCGCCTCCGCGCTGATCCTCGCGGCCGACGCGCTGCTCGACCTCGGGCACGCCGCCGGCTTCGCCCCGATCGTCTGGACCGGCCTGGTCATCGGGGTCGTGCAGGCCCTGCTCAGCGTGCTCTGGCTGCGCTGGTTCCGCTACGGGCCGCTGGAGTGGGTGTGGCGCTGCCTGACCTGGTGGCAGCCGGTGCCGATCCGCGACGTGCCCACCCGTGCGACCCCGGCCGAGGGTGCCGTAACGTCGGCTTAGGGGTTGGCAGCGTCACGCCCCGGCCCGCTAATTGTGACTCGGGACTACGGAAGGCGGGGCATGGCCGAGAACCTGTCGCTGGGGGCGGACTTTCCCGCCGCGAGCGCCGAGCAGTGGCGCCGCCTGGCCCTGGCCGCGCTGCGCAAGTCCGGGGCCGCGACCGAGGAGACCACGCCCGAGGCCGTCGAGGAGTTGCTGGCCACGGTGACGTACGGCGGGCCGACGATCGCCGCGCTGCACACCACGGGCCCGGATTCCGGCCTGCCGGGCCGGCCGCCGTTCATCCGGGGCGCCACCACGACCGCCGGCGGCTGGGACGTGCGGCAGCGCTACGCCGACCCGGTGCCCAAGGACGCCCGCGAGGCCGTCCTGACCGACCTCGAGAACGGCGCGACCTCGCTGTGGCTGGTGCTCGGCGACGGCGCGCTGCCGCTCGACTCGCTGCCCGAGGCCCTCGACGGCGTCTATCTCGACCTGGCCGCCGTGGTGCTCGACGCCGGCGACGCCACCGGCCGGGCCGCCCGCGCGTATTTCGACCTGCTGGCCGCCCGCGGCGTCGAGCCGAGCCAGGCCGGCGGCAACCTCGGGGCCGACCCGCTCGGCTGGCAGGCCCGCACGGGCGCGCCGGGCGACCTGAGCGAGGCGGCGGCGCTGGCCGTGCGCTGCGCCGCCGAGACGCCCGGCCTGCGCGCCGTCACCGTGGACGCGACCGTCTTCCACGACGGCGGCGGCTCCGAGGTGGAGGAGCTGGGCGCGGCCGCGGCGGCCGGGGTGGCCTACCTGCGCGCGCTGACCGAGGCCGGCCTGTCCGTGCCGGCCGCGCTGGGCCAGCTCGAGTTCCGCTACGCGGCCACGGCCGACCAGTTCGCCACGATCGCCAAGCTGCGCGCGGCCCGCAGGATCTGGGCCCGGATCGCCGAGCTCTCCGGCGCGGCCGAGGCCGGTGGCCAGCGGCAGCACGCGGTCACGTCGGCCGCGATGATGACCGCCCGCGACCCCTGGGTCAACCTGCTGCGCACCACGATCGCCACCTTCGCGGCCGGGGTCGGCGGGGCCGGCGCGGTCACCGTGCTGCCGTTCGACCACCAGCTCGGCCGGCCCGACGCGCTGGCCCGGCGGCTGGCCCGCAACACCCAGACCATCCTGCTCGAGGAGGCGCACGTGGCCCGGGTGCTCGACCCGGCCGGCGGCTCGTTCTACGTCGAGCAGTACACCGAGCAGCTGGCCGAGGCGGCCTGGGAGTGGTTCACCCGGATCGAGCGCGAGGGCGGGCTGGCCGCTGCGCTCGGCAGCGGGCTGGTGGCCGACCGGCTGGCCGAGGTCTGGGCCGCCCGCGAGACCAACCTGGCCCACCGCCGCGACCCGATCACCGGGGTCAGCGAGTTCCCCCAACTCGCCGAGCAGGTGCCCGAACGACGACCCGCGGCCGAGCCGCCCGGCGGAGGGTTGCCGCGGCGGCGCTACGCCGAGGCGTACGAGCGGCTGCGCGACCGCAGCGACGCCCACCTGGCCGCCACCGGGGCGCGACCGACGGTGCGCCTGGCGATGTTCGGGTCGGCCGCCGCGCACGGGGCCCGGCTCACGTTCACGACCAACCTGTTCGCCGCCGGGGGCATCGCGGTCACGACCGAGGGCTCGTCGCCGGTGGTCGTGCTGTGCGGTCCCGACAAGGAGTACGCGGAGCACGCCGAGGCCGAGGCCGCCCGGGCGCGAGAAGCGGGGGCGACCCGGGTCCTGCTGGCCGGCCGGGGCGACTACGCGGGCGTCGACGCGTACGTCCACGTCGGTGTGGACGCCGTGGCCGCGCTGACCAAGACGCTGGACGACCTGGGGGTAGCGCAGTGATTCCCGACTTCGCCACGGCGCGGCTGACCACGCCGAAGCCCGCGGAAGCCGTACGGGGAAACGACGGCCCGGTGTGGCAGACGCCCGAGGGAATCGCCGTGCCGTCGCTCTACACCGCGGCCGACCTCGAGGGGCTCAACCTCGGCACCTACCCCGGGATCGCGCCCTATCTGCGCGGCCCCTACCCGACCATGTATGTCAACCAGCCGTGGACCGTCCGGCAGTACGCGGGCTTCTCGACGGCCGAGGAGTCGAACGCCTTCTACCGCCGCAACCTGGCCGCCGGGCAGAAGGGCCTGTCGGTCGCGTTCGACCTGCCCACGCATCGCGGCTACGACTCCGACCACCCGCGGGTGACCGGCGACGTGGGCATGGCCGGGGTGGCCATCGACTCCATCTACGACATGCGGCAGCTCTTCGAGGGCATCCCGCTCGACCGGATGAGCGTGTCGATGACCATGAACGGCGCCGTGCTGCCGATCCTGGCGCTCTACATCATCGCGGCCGAGGAGCAGGGGGTCGCGCCGGAGCAGCTGTCCGGCACGATCCAGAACGACATCCTCAAGGAGTTCATGGTCCGCAACACCTACATCTATCCGCCCGAGCCGTCGATGCGGATCATCTCGGACATCTTCTCGTTCACCTCGCAGCGGATGCCCCGCTTCAACTCGATCAGCATCTCCGGCTATCACATCCAGGAGGCCGGGGCCACGGCCGACCTCGAGCTGGCCTACACACTGGCCGACGGCGTCGAATACCTGCGGGCCGGGCGGGCGGCCGGGCTCGACATCGACGCGTTCGCCCCGCGACTGTCGTTCTTCTGGGCCGTCGGCATGAACTTCTTCATGGAGGTGGCCAAGCTGCGGGCCGGGCGGCTGCTCTGGGCCAAGCTGGTCCGCGAGTTCGAGCCGAAGGATCCGCGCTCGCTCAGCCTGCGCGCGCACTGCCAGACCTCCGGCTGGTCGCTGACGGCGCAGGACGTGTTCAACAACGTCATGCGTACGTGTGTGGAGGCGATGGCGGCCACCCAGGGGCACACGCAGTCGCTGCACACCAACGCGCTCGACGAGGCCCTCGCGTTGCCGACCGACTTCTCGGCCCGGATCGCCCGCAACACGCAGCTGCTGATCCAGCAGGAGTCGGGCACCACCCGGGCCATCGACCCGTGGGGCGGCAGCGCCTACGTCGAGCGGCTCACCCACGACCTGGCCGCCCGCGCCTGGGAGCACATCGCCGAGGTCGAGGCGGCCGGCGGCATGGCCAAGGCGATCGACGAGGGCATCCCCAAGATGCGCATCGAGGAGGCGGCCGCCCGCACGCAGGCGCGCATCGACTCGGGCCGCCAGCCGGTGATCGGCGTGAACAAGTACCGCCCGCAGGCCGACGAGCCGATCGACGTCCTCAAGGTCGACAACGCGGCCGTACGGGCGAATCAGGTCGAGAAGCTGCGCCGGCTGCGCGCCGAGCGGGACGAGAGCGCGTGCACCGCGGCCCTCGACGCGCTGACCAGGGCGGCGGGGGAGCCCGGCGGGGGCAACCTGCTGACCCTGGCCGTCGACGCGGCCCGGGCCAAGGCGACCGTGGGCGAGATCTCGATGGCCCTGGAGAAGGTGTTCGGGCGGCACACGGCCCGGATCCGTACGATCTCCGGTGTGTATCGGCAGGAGGCGGGTCAGACCGGCGACATCGAGCGGGCCCGCGCCGCCGCGGCCGAGTTCGCCGAGCAGGAGGGCCGCCAGCCGCGCATCCTGGTCGCCAAGATGGGCCAGGACGGGCACGACCGGGGGCAGAAGGTGATCGCCACCGCGTTCGCCGACCTCGGCTTCGACGTCGACGTGGGCCCGCTGTTCGCGACGCCGGCCGAGGTGGCCCGGCAGGCGGTCGAGGCCGACGTGCACATCGTCGGCGTCAACTCGCTCGCCGCCGGTCACCTGACGCTGGTGCCCGCGCTGCGCGACGAGCTGGCCGCCCAGGGCCGCCCCGACATCATGATCATCGCGGGCGGGGTGATCCCGCCGCAGGACTACGACGCGCTGCGGGCGGCGGGGGCGGCCGCGATCTTCGCCCCGGGCACGGTGCTGACCGAGGCCGCGATCGAGCTGCTGGCCGAGCTGTCCCGGCGCCGCGGTGACTGATCTCGCCGCGATGGCGGCCGGGGTCCGCGACCGGTCGCCGGCCTGGGTGGCGCGCGCCATCACGCTCGTCGAGTCGACCCGGCGCGACCATCAGGAGCGGGCGCAGGAGCTGCTGACGACCCTTTCCCCGTACGCGGGGAACTCGCACCGGATCGGCATCAGCGGGGTGCCCGGGGCGGGCAAGTCGACGTTCATCGACGCGCTGGGCAGCAAACTGACCGCGGCCGGGCACCGGGTGGCCGTGCTCGCGGTCGACCCGTCCTCGACGCGCAGCCGGGGCAGCATCCTGGGCGACAAGACCCGGATGGCCCGGCTGGCGGCCGACCCGGACGCGTACGTGCGGCCCTCGCCCACGGCGGGCACGCTGGGCGGCGTGGCCAAGGCGACCCGCGAGGCGATCGTCGTGGTCGAGGCGGCCGGCTACGACGTGGTCATCGTCGAGACCGTGGGCGTGGGGCAGTCGGAGACCGCGGTGGCTGACATGGTCGACACGTTCCTGATGCTCGCCCTGGCCCGCACGGGCGATCAGCTGCAGGGGATCAAGAAGGGCATCCTGGAGCTGGCCGACGTGATCGCCATCAACAAGGCGGACGGGCCGCACGAGGGCGACGCCAAGCGGGCCGCGCGCGAGCTTTCCGGGGCGCTTCGCTTGTTGCGTACGGGGGAATGGACGACCCCGGTGCTCACCTGCAGCGCGCTCGAGGGCACGGGCGTCGACGAGGTGTGGGCGCAGGTGACCGCGCACCGGGCCAAGACCGACGTGGCCGAGCGGCGCCGCCACCAGCAGCTCGACTGGATGTGGGCGATGGCCCGGGAGTCGGTGCTGAGCCGCTTCACGACCGACCCGTCGGTGCGGGCCGCCGCCACTGAAGCCCGCGAGCAGATTCTCGACGGCTCGCTCACGCCGGCCCAGGCCGCCCAGCGGCTCCTGGCCGCCTATGACACCCGGCCGCTTTAATTCGCTGGACGGGGCTCGGAGCCGGCTTGTATCTTCCACCGTGACTGTGACCCCGCCCGAGGAGGTGAGACCCATGACCGTTGTGATCGCCGTGGGTGCTCCCCGTCCCGTCACGGCCGGGCGACTGACGTAGGTGTCGCCGGGAGTGCCCAGACTCCCGAAAGGCACCACCTGTGTTCGACGTGATCATTGCGGGCTGCGGCCCGACCGGCGCCATGCTCGCCGCCGAGCTCCGCCTGCACGACGTCAGCGTGCTCATCCTGGAGAAGGAAGCCGAGCCCGCGCCCGAGGTGCGCATCGTCGGCCTGCACATCCGCAGCCTTGAGCTCATGGCCATGCGGGGACTGCTCGACCGCATGCTCGCCCACGGCCGCCGACGCCCGGCCGCCGGCTTCTTCGCCGCCATCGCCAAACCCCAGCCCGAGGGCCTGGACTCCGCCCACGCCTATCTGCTGGGCATCCCGCAGCCGGTCGCCGTCCGCCTGTTCACCGAGCACGCCCTCGGCCTGGGCGCGGAGCTGCGGCGCGGAAGTCAGGTGACCGGCCTCGACCAGGACGACGACGGGGTGACCGTTTCGACGGCCGATGGTGAGCGACTGCGCACGCGCTACCTGGTCGGCTGTGACGGCGCGCGCAGCACCGTGCGCAAGCTGCTCGGCGTCGGCTTCCCCGGCGAGCCCGCGCGCACCCAGTGGGTGATGGGTGAGGTGGAACTCGCGACGCCGGCCGGCGAGATCGCAGCCCGGGCGGCCGAGCTGGCCGTGACCGACCGGCGTTTCATTCTCCGTCCCGCCGGAGGGCCGGCGTACCAGGTCGTGGTGCCCGCGGCCGGGCTCAGCTCGGCGCCGCCCACCCTCGACGACCTCGTGCGGGAGATGCGGACCGTGGCCGGGACCGATTTCGGGGCGCACTCGCCGCGCTGGCTGTCCCGCTTCGGCGACGCCACCCGCCTGGCCGAGCGCTACCGGGCCGGGCGGGTGATCCTGGCCGGCGACGCCGCGCACATCCACCCACCGCTGGGCGGGCAGGGCCTCAACCTCGGCGTCCAGGACGCGGTCAACCTCGGCTGGAAACTGGCCGGGCAGCTGCGCGGGTGGGCGCCGGACGGCCTGCTCGACACGTACGAGGCCGAGCGCCGCCCGGTGGCCGCGGACGTGCTCGACAACACCCGCGCGCAGATGGCGCTGCAGGCCGTCGAGCCGGGCGCGCGGGCCCTGCGCCGGCTGTTCACCGAGCTGATGGACATCAACGAGGTCAACCGCCGCCTGATGGAGAAGATCAGCGCGATCGACCTGCGCTACGACTTCGGCCCCGGCCCCGAGCTGGTCGGCCGTCGCCAGCGCGACCTCGACCTGAAGCAGGGCACCCTCTACGACCGGATGCGCCGCGGCCGGGGACTGCTGCTCGACCCGACCGGCCGCCTGCGGGTCGGCGGCTGGTCGGACCGGGTCGATTACGTGGCCGGCCCGGGCGTGCCGGCGGTGCTGCTGCGGCCCGACGGTCACGTGGCCTGGACCGGCGACAGCCAGCGGGAGCTGGACGAGCAGCTGCGGCGATGGTTCGGAGAAGGTGACACTCCCTGGCACCTACGGCTGGGAGGCTGATCTCAGCGCCGGAGCACCGGCCCCGATCAACGAGGAGTCACCATGGCGATCACCACCAACACGCACCTGAACTTCCGCGGCGACGCCCGGGCGGCGCTGGAGTTCTACCAGTCCGTGTTCGGCGGTCACCTGACGGTCGTCGCCTACAGCGACTTCGGCATGCCGAAGGAGCTGCCCGACGCCGGCAAGGTCGTCTTCGGCCAGGTCACCGCCGACAGCGGCTTCACGATCCTGGCCTACGACATCCCGAGCCAGGCCGTCCCGACCGCCCCGCTGACCCCCACCACCCGGGAGAACGGGATGACGCTGACCGGCGAGCGGTTCTTCGTCGCCGTCGGGGGCGACACCGCCGACGAGGTCAGCGCCCTCTGGGACAAGCTCGCCGACGGCGCCGAGATCGTCGAGAAATTCGGCCCGTCCCCGTTCAGCCCCGGCTTCGGCATGCTCACCGACCGCTTCGGCGTCACCTGGATCCTGCAGGTGAACGCGGCCCACGCGGGCTGACCGGCCGCTCAGCGGGTCATCCGGTCCACGGCGTCGCACAGGGTGGCGGCGACGCCGGGGCCGGTCATGGCCGGGTCGAGGGTGAAACGCTCGGGCAGCGCGTCGATCGCGGCCCGGATGACGAGGGCGACCGTGCGGGTGTCGAAGTCGCCGAAGTCGCCCGACTGCTGGCCGGCCCGCAGCAGGTCCTCGACGAAGGCGATCAGTTGCTCGTTCTCGGCGGCCGTGTAGCGCAGGGTTCCGTCGGGGCGCCGCAGGTTGCGGAAGATCTCGCCCACGGCGGCCAGCGCACGCGCGTTGCCGGCCGCGAAGAGCACGGCGATCCGCACGTAGGCCAGCAGGCGGGCCCGGGGCCCCTCGGCCGCCTCGAGGGCGGCCAGAATGTCGGGCACAGCGCTGGAATACACGGACTCGACCACCGCCTCGAGCAGCGCCTGCTTCGAGCCGAAGTGGTAGACCACCACGCTCTTGGAGATCTGGGCCCGCTCGGCCACGGCCGCCAGCGACGTGCCGGCGAAGCCCACCTCGTGCAGCGAGTCGAGCGCGCATCGCACGAACTGGTGCCGCCGCGCCTGCTCGATGAATGACGACCGCATGGTCGAATCCTAGACCGCACGGTCGAAAACGCGACCGTGAGCTGCTGTTGTAACCCTCAAGTAGAGATTCAGGGTGCGATGCGGACGCGGTCGCGGCCGGTCTGCTTGGCCTCGTAGAGCG
Organism: Paractinoplanes lichenicola; assembly: GCF_016785085.1. Taxonomy (GTDB): domain Bacteria; phylum Actinomycetota; class Actinomycetes; order Mycobacteriales; family Micromonosporaceae; genus Actinoplanes; species Actinoplanes lichenicola. The sequence goes on along the minus strand of NZ_JAENHO010000011.1, from coordinate 234,733 downwards.
CCCGGTCGGCCCGGCTCAGCAGCTGGCGCAGATCGGGCTCGGCGTCGCTGTCGCCGCAGGCCAGCCCGACGCTGATCGTCACCGGCAACCGGCCCGCGGCGGTCGGCACCGCCTCGCCCGAGACGACCCGGTGCAGCCGCTCCGCCACCTCGGTCGCGGCCGCCTTGTCCTGCGGGACGACGAGCGCGAACTCCTCGCCGCCGTACCGGCCCAGCACGTCGCCCTCGCCCAGCGCCTGCCGCAGCCGGGCGGCCACCACGCGGATCACCTCGTCGCCGACCGGATGCCCGTACGTGTCGTTGATGCTCTTGAAGTGATCGATGTCGACCATCACCGCGGCGATCGGGGTGCGCCGCGCGCGGGCCTCGCGCAGCTCGCGCTCGGCCTCGCTGAAGAAGTGGTTGCGGTTGTAGAGGCCGGTCAGCCCGTCGACGGTGGCCAGCCGGCGCACCTGGCTGAACAGGCGGGCGTTCTCGTACGCGGTCATGCCCTGCCCGGCGATCGCCGCCGCGATCTGGGCCTGCGCCTCGCTGATGGCCTCGGCCCGGGCCGACCCGACCAGCAGGATGCCGAACGACTCGCCCCGCACCGCCACCGGGATCGCCCACCAGCTGCGCGGCGCCCCGAGCAGCGCGTCGACCGACTCCGTGCCGTGCGCCGCCGTCCGGGTGCGCGGCCCGGTCAGGCCGAGCAGGTCGGACGGCACCGAGAACCGCCGGCCGACCGCCGCCCCGTCGCCGTGCGAGGCGGCCACGACCAGCCCGTCGCCCTCGGTGCGGGTCAGCAGCACGGCCGAGTTGCCCCCGACCGTACGGGTCAGGCTGCCCAGCAGGCGCCGCATCACCTCGTCGGGGTCGAGCGACGAGCTCTGATCGGCCATCGCCGCGCGCAGGGTCTCGGCCACGTCGCGCTGCCGGCTGGCCGTCTGCACCGCCACCTCGAGCTGGGCGGCCCGCGCGGTCTCGAGCGACACCGCGATGTGGTTGGTGATCGCCTTCAGGATCGCCACGTCGTCGCCGGTGAACACGCCCTTGGCGACCCGGCTGTCGAGATAGACCACGCCGCGCAGCTGTCCGTCGAACTTGAGCGGCGCGATCAGGATGCTGCGCAGCCCGTGCGCCTGCATGCTGTGCGAGCCGAGCGCGACCCCCTCCTCGGTGCCGGTCACCACGAGCGGCTCCCCGGATTCCCGTACGCGGTCGACCAGGGTTGCGCTGTAACCGGTCATCTGCCGGATGTCGTGGCTGGCGCCGTCGCGGCCCACGTGCGGCACGAGCTGGTTGAGGTCACGGTCGAGCAGGAACAGGAAGGCCCGCTCGGCGCCGAGGAACCGCAGGGTCTCGTCGAGCGCCACCCGGGCCAGCTCGCGCGGGTCGAGCAGGGTCGCCGAGGCCAGGCTGACCTGCTGCAACGCCTCCAACCGGCGGCGGTAGAGGGCGGCCGCCCCGCCCTCCGCGGCGTGCCGGCCGCCGGTGGTCACCTGCGGCGCGGGGCTGGGCGGCTCGGGCCGGATCTCGGGGAACTCCTCGTCCAGCCAGCGCACCCGCTGCGGCCACTGCTGGTCGGCGGCGATCGTGCGGGCCGTGGCCGCCTGCAGCGCCGCCGGGCCGGGCTGGCCGAGCGCCTGCAGCGCGCGGGCGTGCACGCGGGCCGCCTCGTAGGCGATCAGCGGCGCGTCCATCGGCAGCAGGTCGATCTCGACGCCGGCCAGCGTGCGCACCGCCTCCTCGGGCCGCCCGTCGAGCACCTCGAAGTCGGCCCGGGCGACCCGGTGGAACGCGCGCAGCGGCTTGCTGGTCGCCTTGTCGCCGAGCCGGGTGATGGCCGCCTCGGCCGCGGCGCGCAGCTCGGCCGGGGCGCCCGGCGCGGCCCGGCGGCAGCGGGTCAGCCGGCCCAGCGCCTCGAAGATGTAGATCACCCGCTGCTGGGGGACGATCGACCCCGGCTTGATCCCGAGCCCGGCGAACTCGGCCGCCAGCCGCTCGAACGGCTCGCCCAGCTGATCGTTCTCGACCAGCGCGATCATCCGGGCCCCGTACAGGTTGATCAGCTGCATCGGGTTGTCCGGGTTGGCCCGCAGGAACCGGCGCAGCGCCTCGATGTGCGCGGCCGCCTCGTCGTGCCGCCCGCGCTGGGCGGCGATCGCGGCCTCGACGGCCCGGATCGCGGCCCCCTCGGCCTCGGCGCCCGGCCCGATCCTGGCCTTGGCCCGCTGCAGCCAGGCCTCGGCGTCGGCGGTGCGGCCGCGCTGGAAGTACTGCATGCAGACCCCGCCGACCGCGGTCAGGTAGTCGCCCAGGTCGAGCCAGCGCTCGTGCTCGATCAGGGCCCGGCCCCAGACCTGCGAGTCGTCGTCGCGGCCGCCCAGGTGGCTGCCCGCGCCGCGCTTCCACTCGACATACCCGACCAGCTCAGGGTCGCCGATCTCGGCGGCCACCGCGGCCGAGCGGTCGTAGAGCCGGGTGGCCAGCGCGGGCCGGCCGGCCACGTCGGCGATCACCCCGAGCCCGGCCATGTGCTGCGCGTATTCGCGGCCGGGGCCGAGCCGGTTGATCGGATAGAGCGCGCGCAGGCTCATCATCGCCCGCATGAGCCGGCGCATCCGCATCGACAGGGCGAACGTGCCCAGGTCGTACAGGATGGCCTGGAGGCGGTAGCGCTCGCGGGCCCGGTCGCGGGCGGAGCCGAAACCGAGGTGGGTGCGGCCGACGACCAGGCCGAGCAGCACCGACGCCAGCGTGGTGGCGATCAGCCCGAACTTGCCGCGGGGCAGCGGCTTGCCCAGTTCGGACAGGCCGCGGCGGACGGCGTCGAAGGCCCGGTCGGGATTCCACGAGGCGTTGTGCACCTGGGCCGCCAGCGCCCGGATCTCGGCCCGGCGCAGCTTGTCCGGCTCGTCGCGCAGCGCGTGGTCGAAATGGCGCAGCGCCTCGGCGAACCGGCCGCTGCGGGCGCAGCTGGTGCCGAGCGCGACGAAGAAGCCGGGCAGCGGGGTCAGGCCCGCGGCCTCGGCGGCCTTCCCGGCGGTCTCGAGGAACGTGCGAGCCTCGGCCGGGGCGTGCTCGGCGAGGGCCAGTCGGCCGGCGTTGAGACCGCTCAGGTGCACCCGGTCGGGGCGGCGGTGCGGCTCGCCGAGCGCGTAGTGGCGGGCGGTCAGATAGACGTAGCGGGGGTCGTCGAAGGTGGCCGCGTCGAGCATCTCGGCGATCCGCTGGTGCAGCCGGCGGGTGGCCGCGTCGTCCAGGCCGACCAGCAGCGCCTCGCGGATCCGGTCGTGCAGGAACCGGTAGCCGCCCGTGCCGGCCGCGGTGACCAGCCGCCGCGACTCGGCCTCGGCCAGCAGGGCGCCGGCGTGCCGCGGGTCGATGCCGCAGACCGCCGCCACCAGCTCGGTCGGGAACCAGCGGCCGGCCGTCGCCCCGGCCACCAGCAGCCGGTGGCTCTCCTCGCCGAGGCCGTCGATGCGCTGCAGCACCAGGTCGACCGCGTCGCCGGAGAGCTCGAGCCGGTCGAGCCCGGCCAGGTCGAGCGTCCAGCCGCCCCAGGTCGGGGTGACCAGCCCGGCGTCGAAGACCGCCCGCACGTACTCGCCGACGATGAACGGGTTGCCGCCCGCCCGCTCGGCCAGCTCGGCGACCTGGTCGCGGGGCAGCTGGACGGCGCCCAGGTGCTCGTCGACCAGCTGCAGCACGGCGTCGGCGTCGAGCGGGCGCAGCGGGAGCCGGGTGTCGAGGGTGGCGTCCATGTCGGCGCCGAACCGGTCGAGCGCGGGCGCGCTGTCGGGGTCGTCCCGGCTGGTCGCGATGACCAGCAGCGGGGTGCCGGTGAGCCGGTTGGTCACCTGCTGCAGCACCCGCCGGGTCGGGCCGTCGAGCCACTGCACGTCGTCGATGTGCAGCACCGCGCCCTGGAACTCGTCGGCCAGCCCGACCAGGAACGCCGCGACCGCGTTGACGAACTGCTCCTGCCGGCTCAGCTCGCCGATCCGGGGCGCCTGCATGAGGTCGGCCAGCAGCGGCGACAGCGTGCGCAGCAGGGGCCCGCCGCGGCCCGCGGCCCGGTGCAACCGCCCCACGGCCAGTTCACGTTCCCGATCGGGCAGGCGTTCCACTGTACGGAGATAACGCTCGACCGCACCCCGCAAGGGAGCCAGCGGGACCGGGTCGTCGGGCACGCACTTGCCGTAGAGCACCAGGTCGCCGTCCGACGCGACGGCGTTGGTCAGCTCGCGCACCAGCCGGGTCTTGCCCGCGCCGGCCGGGCCCTCGACCACGGCCGCCCCGCCCGCGCCGTCGCGCGCCCGCAGCCAGCGGTTGGCCAGCGCGATCACCTCTTGATCACGGCCGACGAGCAGGGTCGGGCCGAGCGGCCGGACCCCGCGGCGGTCGGTGCCCGGCTCGAACGGCTCGCCCGGCCGCTCGGCCAGCCGCCGCAGGTCGGTCAGCAGGCCGTCGCCGCTCTGATAGCGGTCGTCGGGATCCTTGGCCATCAGCGTGGCGATGATCGCGGCCAGACCCGTGGACAGGCCGGGGCGTCGCTCGCGGGCGTCGGGGACGGGCGCGGTGGCGTGCAGCCGGATCAGCTCGCCGACGTCGTCCGAGACGTACGGGACCTGGCCGGTCACGCACTCGTAGAGCAGCACCCCCAGCGCGTACAGGTCGCTGCGGCCGTCGACCGGGCGCTTGAGCATGCCGGTCTGCTCGGGGGCGCTGTAGGCCAGCGTGCCCGCCACCCCGTCGTCGCTCGCTCCGTACCGCCCCGCGAGTCCGAAGTCGATCAAGCGGCCCTGGCCCGACCGGTCCACGATCACGTTGTCCGGCTTGACGTCGCGGTGCACCAGGCCGGCCCGGTGCGCGGCCGAGAGCGGGCCGACCAGGTCGACGGCCAGCCGCACCACGTCGTCCTCGTCGAGCGGGTCGCGCCGCAGCACCTGGGTCAGCGGGGCGCCGTCGATGTATTCGAGCACCAGATAGGCCCCGGCGTCCGAGCGGCCCACCTCGAAGATCCGCGGCAGCAGCGGGTGCCCGACACAGCCGAGCAGGGCGGCCTCGCGGCGGATGGCGGTCAGGGCCCGGCCCGAGTCGGCCGCCGCCAGCACCTTGAGCGCGTAGTCCTCGCCGCGGCGCCGGACACGGTAGACCACCGTCTCGGCCCCACGGCCGAGCTGCGCGACCACTTCGAGATCGGCGATTGATCCCGGTGTGGTCCCAAAGATGGCGGTCAACGTTCCCTTCCTTCTGCAGGGCTCTCCGGACGGTACGCCCCGGTCCTGGTGGGATACCACCTCCGCGCGGAAATCGATCGCTTGTACGGCCACTCCGCTTATACGTCAGTGGTCGCTGTTGGCGCCCCGCCGCAATTCACCGCGGGTGCCGATTTCCGACTCTGTCCGCAGCTCATCGGCGTGCGACGTTGTCGAGCATGCGTCCTCGTCGATGGTTCGTCCTGGTCCCGCTTGCGCTGGCCGGTGCCGCGATGCCCGCCACTCCGGCTACCGCGGCGGTCGCGCCGCTCAAGGTCGACTTCTCCGACGCCGGCACCGCGCCCGCGGCCGGCTACGTCCGCGACTCCGGCGGCGCGTTCACGGCCGCGCGCGGCTACGGCTGGGTCGACCTGGGCGAGCGCACGCCGGTCGACCTCACCGGCAACGGCCGCAACCGCAACCCGGCCGCCGGGCAGGCCGATCAGCGGCTGGCCACCTTCATGCACGCGCAGCTGCCGGCGGGCTCGGCCGGGGTGAAGACACCGGGCGCGTGGGAGGCGGCCCTGCCCAACGGCCTCTACACCGTGACCGTCGCCGTGGGGGACGCGGGCACCGCCGTCGACAGCACGCACTGGGTGTCGATCGAGGACCAGAACGCCGTCGCCGCCTTCAAGCCGAGCTCCGCGACGAAGTTCGCCACGGCCACCCGTACGGTCCGGGTCGCCGACGGCCGCCTCACGATCAGCCCGGCCGGCGGCGTCAACACCAAGGTCGCGTACGCCGACATCGCCGCGGTCGCCGGGAGCGAGTCCATCCCGGCCGTGCGCACCAGCACGCCGGCCAACGGGGCGACCGGCGTGCCGCTGACCACCAGCATCGTCGAGGACCTGGTGCTGCCGAACGGCGGCGTGCGGGCCGCGTCGCTCAGCGGCTCGACGGTCACGCTGACCCGGCTCAGCGACGGCGCTCCGGTGGCGGCGACGGTGATCACCAGCGGCGGGGGAGACGTCATCAACCTCTCGCCGACCGCGCCGCTCGCGCCCCTGACCGCGTACCGGTTCACCGTGACCAGCGGCGTCACCGACGTGACCGGCAAACCCTTCGCGCCGTACTCGATGGTCTTCACCACCGCGAGCGGCAACCCCACCGGCGGCGGCCCGGCGTTCGACAAGACCGTCGGCGTGGCCACCGGGGCACCGTTCACGACGGTGGTCAAGGGGCCCGACGGCCGGCTCTACGCGGGCACCCTCGACGGCCGGATCTTCCGCTTCCCGATCGGTGCGGGCGGCACGCTGGGCACCCCCACGATCATTTCCACCGTACGGGCCAACGCCGCGGCCCTCGGCCTGCCCGGCGCGGCCGCCCGCACCGTCATCGGCATGGTCTTCGACCCGGCCTCGACCGCCACCGCGCCGATCCTGTGGGTCACCGACAACTACGAATACGTCGGCCCGCTCGACGTGCCCGACTGGTCGGGACGGATCGGCCGGCTCAGCGGGCCCGACCTCGGCACGTACACGCCGGTCGTGACCGGGCTGCCGCGCTCGGTCAAGGATCACGAGACGAACTCGCTGGCCTTCGGGCCGGACGGCGCGCTCTACGTGTCGCAGGGCGCCAACAACGCGATGGGCGCCGCCGACTCGACCTGGGGCAACCGCCCCGAGCGGCTGCTCAGCGCGGCGATCCTGCGGCTCGACCCGGCTGCGCAGCCGCTCGACGTCCAGAACTACGACCCGTACGCGGCGAACGCCCCGCTGACGTTGTACGCGACCGGCGTACGGAACGCCTTTGATCTGGTCTGGCATCGCAACGGGCACCTGTACGCCCCGACCAACGGCTCGGCGGCCGGCGGCAACACGCCCGCCACCCCGGCCACCCTGCCCCCGGCGTGCGCCCGCCGCGGCTACACCGGGCCGGCCGTGCCCGCGCTGACCAATGTGCCCACCGCCGAGACCGACTACGTCTTCGACGTGCGCGCGGGCCGGTACTACGGCCACCCCAACCCGGCCCGCTGCGAATGGGTGCTCGCGGGCGGTAACCCGACGGCGAGCACCGACCCGTTCCAGGTCGGGGCCTACCCCGTAGGCACTTCGCCCGACCCGAACTTCGACCTGGCCGGCATGTACGACGCCGGCCTGCACGCGTCGGCCAACGGGGCGATCGAATACCGCGGCGGCCAGCTCGACGGCAAACTGCTGGTGGTCCGCTACTCGGCCGGCCAGGACATCGAGACGTTCGACGTGGCCGCCTCGGGCGCACTCTCCAACCGGCGCACCGGAATCACCGGCTTCACCGGATTCAGCCAGCCGCTCGACGTAACCCAGGACCTCGCCACCGGCAACCTCTACGTCACCGAACTCGGCGCCTCCCGGATCACCTTGCTGAAACCTCGAGCTCAGTGACCGCCCACCGCACCTGTCACCACACCTCCGCCATCTCCACGTCGGCCGGCACCCGGCGGCGGCTGCCACACCTCGCCTGCTGCTACCGCCTACTTCGCCTCCAGCCCCCGCATCGCCCGCCGCCCACCCCACTTGTGCCCGCGTCTTCGTCGCCCCCCTCGCCGGTCGTCCCCGGCCGCCGCGGTTTGCCGGTCGCCTCGCCCGCCGCGGTTTGCCGGTCGCCCCCGCCCACCCCGGTTCGCCGGTCGCCCCCGCCCACCCCGGTTCGCCCGTCGCCCCCGCCCACCCTGCCTCGCCCGTCGCCCCCGCCCACCCCGCCTTTTCGTCGCCCCCGCCTCGTTTGTAGGCACCGCCTACCCCGCTTGCAGCCACCGCCCACGCGCCTGTCGTTCCTTGCCTGCGCCGTCTGTCCTTTGTTCATAATAGCTATTTCGCTGTAAAGTGATTGGCTCGTCGTTTCCTTTGGTCGCGTTTCCTGAGCTGGCGGTTCTTGTCGCGACGAAACTCTGATTGGCATGATCGAATGCTGACAAGGCGGATCTGGATTCGGGATAATATCTAGATGAAGGGGCAGATCTCGTTGTTCAGCCGAGCCGATACCGCTGCAATGCGTGATCGGACTCTGGCGCGCAATTATTCTCCCAGTGCAGAAGAATTTCGGCGTGAGCATCAGAAGCGTCGGGCGTGGGGTTTGCAGCGCCGGCATGCCGAGAAATTGGCGTGGCTGCGCAGCCGTGATGCATCCGGTCTTTCGAGTCGCAATGCCCAATCGAGCCGTCCCGCTGCGTCCATGAGCAGGCAGCCTGCATCCTCGCGGCCAGCCTCGGGTTCGCTCCGCCCGCCGATCTCGCCCGCTCGCCCGGCCGGTTCGGTTGTGCCTTCGACTCGTCCAGCCGGTCGGGCCACGCCCGCAGCTCGTCCCGCCAGCTCGAACCGGCTCCCAACTCGCCCGGCTGTGTCGCCAACTCGCGCGGCCGTGGCCCCGGCCCGCCCGGTCTCGGCCCGCCCGGCATCAGCTCCGATATCGCCCCGCTCTGGCCTGGTCCGGTCGGCTCCGGCCCCCTCGGTGCTGGCCCCGGCCCCAGGCCCAGCCCCAGCCCCGGCTCCAGTCCTGGTCCCAGCCCCAGCCTCGGCCCCGGCTCCAGTCCTGGTCCCAGGCCCGGCCCCGGCCCCAGCCTCGGCCCCGGCCCCGGTCCCGGTCCTGGCCCCGGTCCCGGTCCTGGCCCCGGTCCCGGTCCCTGGCCCCGGCCCCGGTCCTGGCCCCGGCTCCAGTCCTGGCCCCGGCTCCGGTCCCAGTCCCGGCCCTGGTCCTAATCCCAGCCCCGGCCCCGCTCCTGGCCCCGGCCCCGGCCCCGGTCCTGGCCCCAGCCCCAGACCCGTTCCCGGCCCCAGCTCCAGACCCGTTCCCAGCGCTGGTCCGAGCTCTGGTCCAGGCGCGACCTGTCCTGACTTCTGGGCGGGGCGCCGGCTAGGGTCTGCGTCCGGCGTCGAAGGCCCGCCCAGTCACGACTTTGATTTGTGGTGGCTCGTTCTCGGCTCGCCCAGCTTGGACTCCTGGGTGGATGCCTGCGTTTTCCGGCGGCGCGGACGGCTCGTCCCCGTCTCGTGGGCGCTCTGCCGTGGCTTTTGGGCGCGTGGAGTGTGGCTGCGGCTCTCAACCCGTGGTGGGTCGGGGGAGGAGTGATGCGTGTGCTCGTTGCATTTTAATGGAATTTTTTGGGCGGTCTTTGTGGGTGGTTGCGGTGACACTCGATGCCGTAATCAGGCTTCGGGTGGGTGCAACTCGTCATTCTGTGGTTCAGGTTCAACAGCGAAGACCTAGATAGTTTGCAAGCCGTTCCACGACCAGTGGGGGATGGGGAGGTTGTCTGGGACTTCGTTGGCTGTGGTGTGGTAGCGGTTCATTGAGGTGTTTGTGGACCAGGCGAAATAGTCGTGCAGGGCCTGGCGCAGGGGGTTGTCCGTCAAGCCTGTGTCGGTCATTGCCTGGTCGAAGCAGGCTATGGCTCTTTGGTTCATGTCTTCGTGGGGGCCGTTGCCGCTGTGCATGCGGACGATTGTGGACTCGTCCAGGCCCGAGGGCGGGCCGCCGAGGGCCTCGGACCAGTAGGCGGCTAGGCGGGCCGTGTGGTCGGGGTGGTAGCCGTGGCTGAAGGCGTGGCTTACTACCGGGTCGGCCAGCACTCGGGTGTGCCAGGCGGTGGCCAGGCGTACGAGGCCTTCTAGTTCGCCTGCAGCGGTGTAGATGGTTGTCATGGAGTGTGAGAGTGCCAGCTGGTGGTGGTGTTGGCTTGGATGAAAGCGAAGTCGGGGTCGCGGCCCAGGCCATAGATCGTGGGGACTTCGACCTGGCCGTTCGTGCTGATGATGGGGGTCGTGGTGACGTCGCGGGCGTAGTACTTGTCGGAGCCGGAGACGTCTGAGGGCAGGGTGAAGCCGGGGAGGGCGCTGAGGGCCACGTTGGCGGCGCGGCCGATGCCGAATTCGTGCATGCCGCCGCACCAGACCGGCAGGCCGTGGTCCTGGGCGAGGTTGTGGGCCCGTACGGCGGGGGTCAGGCCGGCCATGCGGGAGACCTTGATGTTGAGGATGCGGCCCGCGCCCAGGCGCAGGGCCGTGATCAGGTCGTCGACCTCCTCGATGGACTCGTCGAGGCAGATCGGGGTGTCCAGTTCGGCTTGCAGGTCGGCCAGGTCGGCGAGCGCGCGGGGAGCGTACGGCTGCTCGATCATCAGGAGGCCGAGCTTGTCGAGCTCTCGCATGACGGGGAGGTGGTCGACGCCGTAGGCGCCGTTCGCGTCGACGTGCAGCGGGACGTCGGGAAAAGCCGACCGCACCGCCCGTACGGGGTCCAGGTCCCAGCCTGGGGCGATCTTCAGCTTGACGCGGCGGTAGCCCTCGGCCACGCGCGGCGCGACCTGGGCCAGCAGGTCGTCGATCGTCGGCTCGATGCCCAGCGAGACGCCCGCCTCGACCGTGGAACGGGTGCCGCCGAGCGCGGCCGCCAACGGGACGCCGTGCGCGGACGACCACACCGACCACGCCGCCATGTCGAAGCCGGCGCGGGCGAAATGGTTGCCGCGCACCTTGGCCAGGGCGGCGGCCAGCGTGGCGGGATGATCCCAGTCGGTGCGCAGCACGATCGGGGCCAGGTGGTCGCGGGCCACGGCCCAGCAGCTCTCGACGGTTTCGGCCGAATAGAACGGGCCGCTCGGGGAGGCGATCTCGCCCCAGCCCACAGTGCCGTCGGTGGCGGTCAGCGCGACCAGGATGTGTTCCAGCGAGCGCTTGGCGTGCGAGCTTGTCGTGAATTCGTGCACGAGCGGAAGCCGTACGCGGAACATCTCGATGCTTTGAATGCGGGTCATGCCGGCTCCACGTAGAGGTCGAGTTCGGCGGCCAGGGCGTCGCGCTCGTGCAGGCGGCGGCCGGCCCCTTTCGAGCTGGCGATGGTGAGCGTGGCGAGCAGGTGCAGCGCCAGCACGACCGAGGTCGGAGAGCTCGCGTACGAGGCCGTGTCGGTGCCGATGACGATGCGGGTCGACGCCTTGGCGGTCAGCGGCGCGTCCTCCGAGTCGGTGATCAGCACCAATTCGCCGCCGCGGGACACGTACGACTCGGCCACCGCCACCGTGTCCCGGCGGTAGCGCGACATCAGGATCGCCACGAGCAGGTCGCCCTGGCGGATGTCGCCGAGCACGTCGAGCGGCCGCAGGCCCGCCCCGTCGACCAGGTGTACGCCGGACAGGCCCGCGCTGAGGTCGGCGTTGAGCATCGACGCGTAGCCGAACGACTTGCCGTTGCCGAGCAGGTAGCGCCGCCGGGCCGAGACTATGCGGGCCGCGGCCTGCTCGATGGCGTCGTGCTCGGCGGCCCACGCGAGGGCCTTCTCGAACGCCTCGCGCTGCTGGTCGAGCACGCGCTGCTTGAGCACCTGGGCCGAGCGCCGCTGCACGTTGCGGTCGAACCGCTCGGCGGGGCTGGAGGTCACTTCGCTGCCCTCTCGAACCGGTAGATGGCCTGATCGCCGTGCGTTTCCACAGCGACGAGGACGCCGCCGTCCTGAAAGCGTGCCATGAGCGCCTCCCGCAGCCGGGCGCGTTCGGCGGCCTCGGGCGCGGCGAAGCGAGCATGAACAGCCCGGCAGGTGACGTCCGGCAGACCAGATCCGCGGGGGAGGGGGTGAGCGGCGGTCAGGTTCCATGTGACGAGAAGGCGGTCGGAGGAGCCGTCGTCGTAGTAGTCGGGGAGGAACTTCACGGCTGTGGCGCCGAGCACCGACAGGTTGAAGTGGGCGTTGCGGAGGGCGTACGGGTCGAAGGTCCATCGCATCGTGCGGGCGCCCGTGGCCCGCGCCGCCTCGGCCTGGGCGAACTTGAGCCGGCGGCCGATCCCCAAGCCCTGGGAGCGGGGCGCGACCGCCGCCGCCTGGGAGTAGTGGTAGATCTCGCCGCTGTCGACCGCGGTGAAGCCGTAGCAGAAGCCGACCAGGGCGGGCCCGTCGAAGGCGCCGATCACCGACCCCGAGTTCTCGCGCAGGGCGGCCAGCAGGCGCGGGCTGATGCCGAACTCGGGATGGGTGTATCCGAAGACGGCCCGGTAGAGCGCCGACGCCAGCGACCACTCGTGCAGCCCGGCCAGGTCGCGCACCTCGATCCCCACATCGACCTCCAAGATACGTACCGTATGTTCGTCATCTTGCCCCCGGCAGCGGCCGTTGACAACGTGGGGGAGCGAACTTAGCGTCCGTATATGATGCTCGACAAGCTGCGCCAATACGCCGGCCTGGAGTCGCCGACCGGGGATTCCCGCGCGCTCGCCGCCCTGGCCGAGGTGCTCGAGGCCGACGCCGCCGAGGCCGGGTTCGCGACCGCGCGCGAGGGCGGCCATCTGCTCTGGACCCTGCCCGCCCGCGGTGTCACCGGCGGTGAGCTGCTGCTGCTCAGCCACTACGACACGGTGTGGCCGGTCGGCACGCTGGCCTCGATGCCGTTCACGGTCGACGGCGACACCGTGCGCGGGCCGGGCGTCTACGACACCAAGGCGGGCCTGGTCGCGCTGCTCGCCGCGGTCACCCGGCTGCGAGGCACAGATCAAGACCACCCCGAGGTACGGGTCGTCGTCGCCGCCGACGAGGAGATCGGCTCGCCGACCGCGGGTGACCTGGTGCGCGCCGAGGCCGTACGGGCCGCCGCGGTGCTCGGCATGGAACCGCCGCACCCGGGCGGCGACCTGAAGACGGGCCGCCGGGGCAGCACGCGGGCCCGCATCGAGGTCACCGGCGTCGAGGCCCATGCCGCCCTGGATCCCGACGCCGGCGTCAACGCGATCGACGAGCTGGTCGACCAGCTGGTTCGGGTGCGGGCGCTCGTCGAGGGACGGCCGGTGCTGCTCAACGCGGGTACGATCGCCGGCGGCGGCCGCACCAACGTGGTCGCCGGGCACGCGCGGGCCGACCTGGGGCTGCGCTTCGTCTCCCTGGACGACGAGCGGGCGGTCCTGGGCGCGCTCGACGGGCTCACCCCCGTACGGGAAAGGGCTGCTTTGACGACGACGCTGCTCGCGCACCGGCCCACGTGGCGCGAGGCCGAACCGACCACCGGCCTGCTGGCGCGGATCGTCGCCGTGGCCGCCGGGATCGGGCAGACGCTCGACGGGCATCCGGCAGACGGCGCCGCCGACACCAACACCACCGGCGCGATGGGCCGCCCCACGGTCGACGGCCTGGCCCCGCCCGGCGGAGGAGCGCACGCCCGCCACGAATGGGTCTCCGTCCAGGGGATCGCCGACCGCACGGACCTCCTCGAGGCCTTGATCACGGGGTTGAAGGCATGACGAGTCCGCTCGACCCGATCGCGATGGATCAGTGGTACGACGTGATGGTCGAGGCGCCGGACGTTCTCGCGCCCAGCCGGCGGGAACACCTGGCCCGGTTCGAGCATCCGTCGGGCTGATCGTGAAGGCGGCCAACCACGCGTACGCCCGGGCCGGGGTGCCGGCCCTGCGCGTGATCGAGGCGTGGAACGCCGAGGAGAACACTCCTATGCGGGCGGTCAACGCGGCGCTCGGGTTCCAGCCGGTCGACCGCTGGCCGGTGTTCCAGTTCTGACCCCTGGGGGCCGCCGTCGGTAAGTTTGCCGACACGGAGGTGGTGCGAAGCCGTTCGGAAGCGAATTGTGTTCGGCATGACTGCCACGGCGTTTGATCGTGAGCTCGCGCGGGGGAGCGCCGAGCTGATGCGCACCAAGCGGATCGAGCTGTCGGCGCTCGAGATCCCGGCCGGCCGCGGCTGGCATCCGCTGCGCGAGAAGGTGACCGAGCTGCTCGGCGAGCAGCCGCAGAGCATCGGGTCGGTCGTCACCCGGCTCGTGGCGTTGCAGGCCGTCCTCGACGAGCTGCCGCCCAGCCCGGCCAAGAACAGGGTGTCCGCGTTCAACTCGCTCTACCTCAAGATCACCCGGCGGGTGGAGCACGCCATCCTGACCGGCGTCAACGAGCCCGACTTCCTCGAGCTGCTCGACATCGAGTTCGCCAAGCGCTATTTCGCCGCGCTCGACCTGTGGAACAACGACGACGAGGAGACCCCCCGACGTCTGGGAGGTCCTGTTCAAGCGGGCCGGCGACACCAGGATGAGCCGGCTGACCGCGGCCATGCTCGGCGTCAACGCGCACATCAACCACGACCTGGCGCTGGCGCTGATCGGCACGTGGAACGAGACGGGCGCGCCGCACGCCGAGGACGACACCATCCACCCCGACTACCTGCTGGTCAACGAGATCTTCTACGAGGAGATCCCGCCCCTGCGCCGCGGCTTCTCGACGAAGTGGCAGCTGGAGCTGGACGAGTTCGTCGGCCCGCTCGACGACTGGAGCCAGCGCGTGCTCGTCACCGTGACCCGCGCCCGCGCGTGGGACCAGGCCCGCGACCTGTGGCTGCTGCGCCACGACGGCGAGGATTTCGAGCAGGCCCGCCGCACGATGGACCGGGCGGCCTCGCTGCTGGCCGAGTGGGTCATCATCGGCGACCGGATCGTCACCGGCGCGGGCGGCGGCTGGCGGCGTTTCCGCCGCCGATTCGCCGCGTAGCGGGTCAGTCCTCGATCAGCGTGCCGGTGCCGGGGGTCCAGCCGGAGACGTCGGCCAGCCGTCCCCGCCACAGCGTGCCGGCGTCGTTGTGGTGCAGGCCCGGGCTGTGTATCCGCGCGTTGCGCAGGTGGATGTAGCGGGTCGGGGCCATCAGCGCCGTGTACTGCCGGTGCGTGACCTCGCCGCCCGTGTCCCGGATCTTGACCGCGGCGTGGGCCAGGTCGGACTGCTCCTTGACGTGCTCGGCCGTGCCCACATAGAAGGCGTCCTCGTGGTCGTTGAGCTCGCTGACCTCGGCGAACCACTGCCACTGGGGGATCAGCTCGCCGCTGACCAGCAGCCCGTGCACGCTGAGGCTGAGCGGCACCCCGGGGTCGACGGGCTCGGTGAGCCGGTCCATCTGCGCCACGTACGTGCCCAGCACGCCGTCCGGTTCGGCCCAGTTGACCTGCGCCGAGGCGCCGTTGAGCATCGGATCCAGCATGTGCCCGACTTTAGGTGTCAGGACTGCGGCAGTGGGGCGTTATCGCCGGTTTCGAGCCGCGCGTTGATCACGCTCGCCAGGTAGCCGGCATCCACGACCGGGTTGATCGTCGACGGCTGGAGCCGCAGCCCGCGCCGCACGACCAGCTCCGGCCGGACGATCCGCAGGAAGATCTCGTTGCGGCGCCCGACGGTCGCCGAGCCCAGCGCCTCCCACGGCACGAACATCCGCCCGAGCGGCTGCCGGTCGTGGACCCCGTCGGCCCGGATCTCGACGCCCTGCGGGCCGAGCGCCAGATACCACCAGTACGCGACGAGCAGGACCCACAGCGCACCCGACGGGATGTCGCCCCACCACAGCATGTCGTCCCGGCCGGCGATCAGATCGCCGATGTCGTCGGAGACCAGATTCGTCCCGAGGAACGTGAAGGCCGCGGCGGACAGCACCAACCCCGGACTGGCGACCGGGTCGAGCGTGACCGGGCGATACTTCAGGTAGCCGAAGAACGAGAGGAACATCAGGCCGAACGTCAGGCCGAACCCGGCCAGCTGCAGCGGGAAGGCCGTCTGCAGCAGGACGGCGAGCGCGAGCGCCGCGACCAGGAACCAGGCCCGCCACCGCGCGACCGCCCCGAAGAACCACATGTCTCGATCCTAGTCAGCCCGCGCGAGCCGCCCGCCAGGCCGCGGCCGCGCGTTTCGGGGCGCGGGCCAGCCACGCGTCCTGCACGATCTCGGCCAGCTCGGCCCGGCTCAGTCGCCCGACGTCGCGGGCCAGCAGCAGCACCGCCCGATAGCCGTTCCAGTGCGGCGTCGTGAAGAACGGCGTGCTCTCGTCGAGCACGAGGGCCTGCTTGTCGTCCTCCGACTCGACGTGGAACGCGATCACGTCGGGATAGCGCTCGCCCGTCTCGGGGTCGACCGCGTCCTTGCGGGGCTCGCGGAAGAAGATGAACGCCTTGCCCCCGACCGCGAAACCGGGATAGTCGCCCTCGCTCACGACGACGTCGGGCATGGCCTCGGCCAGCGCGCGCACGTCCTCGACGCGGGCCGGGCGTTCGTCGTCGGTGGACACAACCACAGAGTAGGGCGGATGGTACGAGCCCGCACCCGCCCGCGCAAGCTCGCAGAGAGAAACTTGGGAGCGCTCCCACTATTCGGCCGCATTGATTGACGTCATTGGAAACACGCGCTTAACCTGCGCCGGTGACGTCACTGGTGGGCTCGCTCGAGAGTGGCCCGGGGGCGGCTGCGCGAGACGGCCACGCCGGCGAGGCAGAGCACGCCGCCGCCGATGGCCAGCAGGCTCGGCACCTCGTCGAGGATCAGCCACGACAGCACGATCACGACGACCGGGACCGCGTACGTGGTGGAGCCCATCTTGCCCGCGGTCGTCCGGGCCAACGCGTACGCCCAGGTCGTGAACGCGACCGCCGTCGGGAAGACGCCCAGGTAGATCACGTTGAGCGTGGCCGAGACGGGCGCGCCGGCGATGTCGTGCACGAGCTGCCCGGCGAACGGCAGGCAGGCGATCGCTCCGATCAGGCAGCCGAACGTGGTGGCCTGCAGGGCGGTCGCGTGCCGCAGGGCCGGCTTCTGGGCCACGACCCCGGAGGCGTACGTGATCGCGGCGACCAGGCACAGCAGCACGCCCAGCACGGACGCCCGCCCGGCGCCGGACATCGACAGGCCGACCACGACCGTGCCCGCGAACGAGACCGCGATGCCGGCCAGCAGGCGCGGCGGGAAGCCCTCGTTCAGCAGCCACCCGGCGAGCAGCGCCATCAGCGCCGGGCCGACGTTGACGACCATCGCCGCCGTGCCCGCGTCGACCAGTTCCTCGCCCCAGTTCAGCGCGACCATGTAGAGCCCGAACCAGAGCACGCCCGAGATCGCGATGCCGGGCCACGCGGCCCGCGGGGGCAGGCCCTGACGACGTACGGCCAAAAAGAGCACCAGGACCACCGAGCCGGACAGCAGCCGGCCGAGCGCGAGCGAGCCGGGCGAGAAGTGGGGGGCCGCGGCCCGGATCCCGACGAAGGCCGAAGCCCAGAACACAACGGTGACGGACGCGGCGGCAACCGCGGCGCCCGGCACCCGGGGAGACGTCATAGCGACATCCCACCCCGCCGATCGTTCGGTCGCCAGCGAAAAACAGACGCGACCCTCTGACTCCCCGAACCCCAATCCCCGCACCCCCGCCCACAGCTCCTCTCTCCGAGCCCTCAACCCCCCATCCCTCGCCAAGGAGGAGCGATGAAACGTCGCATTGCCTGGTCCGTCGCCTGTTTGATGGCGGTGTTCTGCGTCGTGGCGGTCCTGCGTCCGGCGTACGCCGCAGTCGGGTGCCGCGTCACGTATGCGGTCACGAATCAATGGTCCGGTGGCTTCGGCGCCTCGGTTACGGTCGCGAACCTGGGTGACGCGCTCAACGGCTGGACGCTGACCTTCGCGTTCCCGGATGCCGGCCAGAAGGTCGTACAAGGCTGGAACGGCACGTTCGCGCAGAGCGGATCCACTGTCAGCGTGACCAACGCGAGCTGGAACGGCTCGGTCGCCTCCGGCGGGTCGATCAGCGTCGGCTTCAACGGCTCGTTCACGAGTGCCAATCCGGTACCGACCGCGTTCGCCGTGAACGGGACGACGTGCACCGGGTCGACTCCGCCGCCCGCGACCACGCCTCCCACAACACCTCCGGCCACCCCGCCGACGACGACCCCACCGCCGACTACCCCGCCGGCCGGAAATGTCTGGAATCCGCCGTCGCAGCTCGTGCAGCCGCTGGCCGCGGTCTGGACGCACCAGGAGCAGACCTACAGCAATGGCAACCTGTACGGGTTCAAGAACTACGGCTGGGACCAGCTGTTCGCCGCGGGCGGGGCGATCAACTACTGCGTACGGTGGGACTCGACGGCCCATGTGACGGCGGCGCAACGTGACTCGATCCACGCGGCCCTGCAACGGCAGTATCAGAAGTGGATGGATCAGCTGCTCGATAACGGGCAGGGCTGGAACAACTGGCCGTACACGCAGGTGCCGGTCAAGGTCGTCGGCTGGGCCGTGCGGGACCGCGCGCAGCTCGAGTGGAGCGACACGTCGGTCGACATCACCGTCGGCAACATCAACGAGAACGCCCCGCAGTGCGCCCCCGCTTGCGGCCGCTTCTTCCACCAGGACGGCAACTACAACGGCTGTCCCGGCGGCGCGGCCCGGCACTACGACCACTCGCTGTGGCTGACGGCGGGCTTCGGCGGCGGCGCGGGCGGCGACTGGGGTCAGCGGATGGGCTCGGAGTATTTCCTGAGCAACGTCAACGCCTCGGACATCCACATCTTCCTGCACGAGCTGGGTCACACGTACGGGCTGGACGACTTCTACGACTGGGACCCGACCCCCGGGCAGGGCTTCATCATGAAGGCCGGCTCAGCGACCCAGATCACCGAGTTCGACAAGTGGATGTTCCGCGACTGGTGGCGCCACCTGAAGAGCCGCTACGGCCGCTAGCCGGGCTCGTCGTATCTCTCGTACACCGCCGCCCGGGCCCGCTCAGGGTCCAGGCGGTGCAGGATCGCGTCGGCGATGCCCGCGAGCTGCTCGACCTGCTCGGGGCTCAGGGCATCGATGACACTTTCCCGTACGGTCGTCACGTGGCCCGGCGCGGCCTCCTGCACCTTCTTCCAGCCCTCCTCGGTCAGCCGGGCGTTGGTGGCGCGCTTGTCCTCGGGGCAGGGGAAACGTTCGACCAGTCCGCGCGTCTCGAGCCGCTGGACGACGTGGGAGAGCCGGGCCAGCGTGGCCGTCGTGTGTTCGGCCAGCGCCGTCATCCGCAGCGTGCGCGCGGGTGCCTCGCTGAGCATGGCGAGCACGAAGTAGTCGAAGTGGGTGAGCTGCGCGTCGCGGCGCAGCTGCGAGTCCAGGGCGGCCGGCAGAAGTTCGATCACGGCGGCCAGGCGCACCCAGGCCGCCTTCTGCTGGTTGTCGAGCCATCGCGTGTCCACGGTCACAAGTCTCTCACGGCATTAGTTGTTGCTACAACCTCGCCGTACGTGCAATGGTTGTCGCAACAACCAAATGGCTCGGGAGGGCATCATGGCGAACATCAGCATCCTCGGCACCGGCAACATGGGTCAGGCCATCGGCGGGCTCGTCGCCAAGGGCGGCCACGAGGTGCAGCAGCTCAACACCTCCAGCGCCGACCAGAGCGTCACCGGCGACATCGTGATCCTCGCGGTGCCCCACGCCGCGCTGGCCGACATCGTCGCCACCCGCGGCGCCCAGCTCGCCGGCAAGGTCGTCGTCGACATCACCAACCCGGTCGACTTCGCCACCTTCGACAACCTGACCGTCCCGGCCGACGGGTCCGCCGCCGCCGAACTGGCCGCCGCGCTGCCCCAGTCCAAGGTCGTCAAGGCCTTCAACACCAACTTCGCCGGCACGCTGGCCACCGGCTCGGTCGGTGCCGAGACCACCGCCGTCCTGATCGCGGGCGACGACGCCGACGCCAAGGCGGCCGTCTCGGAGGTCGTCACCGCGGCCGGCCTGCGCGCCGTCGACGCCGGCTCGCTCAAGCGGGCCCGCGAGCTCGAGTCGCTGGCCTTCCTGCAGATCACCCTGGCCGCCGGCGAGAAGCTCTCCTGGAACGGCGGCTTCGCGGCCGTAGCCTGACGCCCTCCGGGCCGGCCGGGACGCTTGTCCCGACCGGCCCGGCCGTCTCACTCGCCGATGTCGTCGACCCAGCCGCATCGGCCGCACCTGTACCGGTCGCCCGGGTAGGTGTGGTCGTGGTCGAGTGTCACCTCGCGCTCGGATTCGCAGTCCTCGCACACGGCGATGACCGCGCACTCCTCGAAGCGCTCGCGCAAGGCCAGGTCGGGCGTCTCCCAGGCCTTCACCACGGTCTCGCGGTGCCGGTCCTGGTAGCGAGGCTTGTCGCAGCTCACACAGAGCGACGTCGCGACGCACCGGGGATCCTTCTCGCCGAACTCGCCCCAGAGGTGCTCGAAGCCCGCCCCGGTCACGTCGCCGCAGGTCGTGCAGCGAAACTCCACCGCGCACGGCGCCTCGCCGGTCGCGTACGACAGCGAGCTGTGCCGCCCGGTCCGGCACAGCCACCGCCACCGGCGCGGCCAAGGCTGCTCGCTGCTGCTGAAGGTGCGGCCCAGCCGGGCGGCCTTCTCGTCGAGACGCTCCTGGACGAAGCCGACGACCATGATCGCGCCGAGCGCCGACACGACAAAGACCCAGGGCTCCGGCATGCCTCCAGTGTGGAGACCGAAGGTGTCAGCCCGTGTGATGCGACTCCTGCAACCGGTAAACGGGAGTGGGCAGGCCCTCGTACCGGGCTTTGAGCTGCAGGGCCAGATAGAGCGAGTAGTGCCGCGACTGGTGCAGGTTGCCGCCGTGGAACCACAGGTTCTCCTGCTGGGTGGGCTTCCACATGTTGCGCTGCTCGCCCTCCCACGGGCCGGGGTCCTTGGGCGTGTCCGAGCCCAGCCCCCACACCTTGCCGACCTTGGCCGCGGTCGGGGCGTCGACGAGATCGGCCACCCAGCCGTTCATCGAGCCGTACCCGGTCGCGTAGACCACCAGGTCGGCGGGCAGCGTGGTGCCGTCGTCGAGCACGACCGCGTCCTCGGTCAGGTGGTCGACCTGGCCGTGCGCGAGCTTGACCCGGCCGTCGGCGACCAGGTCGGCCGCGCCCACGTCGATGTAGTAGCCGGAGCCGCGGCGCAGGTACTTCATGAACAGCCCGGAGCCGTCGGCGCCCCAGTCGTGCCGGAAGCCGGCCTTCTCGAGCCGCGCGTAGAACTCGGCGTCGCGTTCGGCCATCCGCTCGTACAGGGGGATCTGGAACTCGTGCATGATCCGGTAAGGGATCGATGCGAAGATCATGTCGGCCTTGTCGGTGGTGACCCCGCTCGCGACGGCCCGCTCGGAGTAGAGATCGCCCAGGCCGATATCCATGAGCGAGGCCGATTTCACGATGTGCGTGGACGAGCGCTGCACCATGGTCACGTCCGCGCCGTGCTCCCACAGCGCGCCGCAGATGTCGAACGCCGAGTTGTTCGACCCGACGACGACAACCTTCTTTCCCTCGTACGCCTCCGGTCCGGGATGCCCGCTCGAGTGCTGCTGCTCGCCCCGGAACACGTCCTGGCCCGGGAACGACGGCCAGTTCGGCTTGCCCGACATCCCCGTCGCGAAGACCACGTGCGCCGGGGTCAACTCGACCGTCCCGCCCTCGCGCTCCACGATCACGCTCCACCGCCCAGCGGTGAACTGCGCCGACCGTACGGTGGAGGAAGTCCAGTACGGCACCTCCATGACCCGCGTGTACATCTCCAGCCAGTCGCCGATCTTGTCCTTGGGCGAGAAGACCGGCCAGTTCGCGGGGAACGGCAGGTAGGGCAGGTGGTCGTACCAGACGGGGTCGTGCAGGCAGAGGCTCTTGTACCGGCCGCGCCACTGGTCACCGGGCCGCGCGTTCTTGTCGATCACCAGCGCCGGTACGCCGAGCTGCCGCAGCCGGGCCCCGAGCGCGATCCCGCCCTGACCGCCGCCGATCACCACCACGTACGGCTGCTCGTCGTGACCCAGGGTGGCCGCCTCCTCGTCACGCTTCTCCTTCCACGACTTGCGCCCCTGAGCCAGCGAGTGCTCGACCCCCTGGGGCCGCCGCTCGCCCTTGTTCTCCTCGAAGCCCTTGAGCTCGCGCAGCGTCGTGAGCAGCGTCCAGGCGCCTTCCGAGGTGAGCCGCAGGTGCCCGGCGCCGCGCCCGGTGGCCGTCTCGAACCGGATCCACGCGTCGATCACGCCGTCGGCCTCGGTCGGGTCCTCGGTCAGCTCGAAGCCGGACGGATCGGTGTTGTCCAGCGTGTTCGTCAGCAGGTCGGTGATGCCGTCCCGGCCCTCGACCGTTGTGATGTTCCAGGTGAAGGCGACCAGGTCGCGCCAGAAACAGGCGGGGGCGAACAGCGCGGCCGCGGCCGGCACGTCCCGGGCCCGCAGCGCGGCCTCGAAGGACGCGAGCCAGTCGTCCACGCGCTGCCGTTCTCTTGTCTGCGTCATGGGCTCACGAGACCGCGACGACTTCGGTCCGCAACAGGGTTGCAACACATTGCACAAGCGGGCCATGCTCAGTCGTGGGCGATTTCCGCGCGGTGCGGCCGGGCACCGACCTGACGCGGCACGCCCGTGAGCTGCGCAAGGTGCACGACGCGGTGCTCGCCGGGGCCAGGCCGCCGCAGCGCCCGCGCGCGCTGGTCGAGCGCTCGTGGTCCCGCGTGCTGGGGCTCGGTCTCGACCCGGCCCGGGCCAACGCGCGCGATCCGGTGCCGTTCGACGAGGTCGAGCGGCTGCGCCGGGAATCCCCGCTGGCCCTGGTCGTCGACGACCTGCTGCGGCTGGCCGACGGGTTCCTGCTGGTCGTCACCGGCGCCGCCGGCGTGATCCTGTGGCGGGCCGGGCCGCCCGGGCTGCTGCGCCGAGCCGACGGGCTCGGGTTCGGCGAGGGCGCCGACTGGACGGAGGCGGCCGTCGGCACCAACGCCATCGGGACGGCCCTGGTCGAAGCGGCGCCCGTCCAGCTGTTCTCGGCCGAGCACTTCGAGGAGGCGCAGCACGCCTGGTACTGCACGGCCCATCCGGTGCACGACCCGCGTACGGGCGACCTGCTCGGCATCGTCGACGTCAGCGGGCCCGCGCTCACCCTCCACCCGGCGATCGAGGCGCTGGTCGAGACCGGCGTACGGCTGGCCGAGGCGCAATTGTGGCGCCATCACGCCGACCGGCTCGACCGGCTGCGGCGCTCGGCCGCGCACGTGGTCGCCACCGCGCACGGTCCGCTGCTGATCGTGGACGAGCAGGGCTGGGTGGCCGCGGCGAGCGGGGTGGCGGCCCGCGACCGGATCGGCGCGCCGCGCGAGGGGGCGGCCCTCGGCGTACCGGGAATGGGTCTCTGCCTGCCGGAGCGGCTGCCCGAGGGCTGGCTCGTGCGCCCGGCCGGCCCGCAGGCGACGATCCACGCCACGCTCGACCTGCGTTCCGGTCCGGTCCTGGAGGTTCGCGGCGAGGCCGAGCCGTGGCGCACGCCGCTGACCCGCCGCCACGCCGAGATCATCGGCCTGCTCGACGCGTGCGGCCCGGCCGGTCTGACGGCGGCGCAGCTCAGCCGTTTCCTGTACGGCGATGCCGACCACGTGGTCACCGTCCGGGCCGAGGTGTCCCGCCTGCGCCGTGCGATCGGCGCCCTGGTCGCCACGAACCCCTATCGCCTGGCGGCCGGGGTGGTGCTTTCGATCGACGGGCCTTAGCCGGCCAGGGCCTTTATTTCGACGGGGATGCCGTTGAGGACGCTGTTGCCGGACAGGGGGTCGACCGTGGTCTCGTCGGTCAGGATGTTCGAGTTCACGCCGGGGTGGTCGGCGGCGACTGTCATGCGGGTGCCGGGTTGGCCGTGACCCCAGCCGTGGGGCAGGCTCACCACGCCCGGCATCACGGTGTCGGTCACCTCGACCCGCGCCGCCAGCCCGCCGGCCCGCGACGTGACCTGGGCGTCGTCGCCGTCGCCGAGGTCGAGCCGGGCCGCGTCCAGGGGGTGGATCTGCAGCGTGCAGCGGTCGCGGCCCTTCACCAGGGCGGGCACGTTGTGCATCCAGCTGTTGTTGGAGCGCAGGTGCCGCCGGCCGATCAGCACGAGCCCGTCGCGCGGCCGGTCGAGCGCGCCCCGCAACCGGTCGGTCTCCGCCGCCAGCCCGTCGAAGCTCAGCTCGATCTTGCCGCTCGGCGTGCGCAGCACCTCGGGGATCCGCGGCTGCAGCGGCCCCAGGTCCACGCCGTGCGGGTTCGCCAGCAGCAGATCCAAAGACATTCCCTCGTACGCCCCCGAGCGCAGCGCCACGTCCAGCAGGCGCTCGGCGGGTGACGACCCGGACGCGGTCTCGAGATTTGCGCGGGAAAGCGCTTGGCGCACCATCGACTCGTGCACGTCGTCGGCCGAGCCCTCTCGGCCGGAGGCGATCAGCGCGAGCCGGGCCAGGATGTCGCACTCGTCAGGCCCGCCGAACGGCACGACCGGCGGCGAGTACGCGGCGAAGTTGCGCACCGCCAGCGCCAGGAAGGAGAAGTCGTAATGCCCCTTCCGCAGCGCGTCGGGCGGCGGCAGCACGACGTCGGCGTGCCGGGTGGTCTCGTTCAGATACGGGTCGACGCTCACCATGAACGACAGCCCGGACAGGGCCCGGTCGAGCCGCCCGCTGTTCGGCGTGGACAGCACGGGATTGCCGGCCACGGTGATGAAGGCGCGCACCTGCTCGTCGCCCGGCGTCTCGATCTCGTCGGCCAGCGTGGCCACCGGCAGCTCGCCCTTGACCTCGGGCAGCCCGCGCACCCGGCTGTGCCACCGCCCGACCCGGAAGCCCTTGCCCGTGCCGCGGCCCTTCGACAGGTGCGGCGCGAGCGGGAACATCACGCCCCCGGCCCGGTCCAGGTTGCCGGTCAGCACGTTGATCACGTCGACCAGCCACGAGGTCAGCGTGCCGAACTCGACGGTGCACGTGCCGATCCGGCCGTAGACGGCGGCGCGGGGAGCGGCCGCCAGCTCGTGGGCCAGCGACCGGATCCGCTCGGCCGGCACGCCGCAGACCGCGCTGACGTCCTGCGGCGCGAAACCGGCGGCCAGCTCGGCGACGGTGTCCACTCCGGTCACGTACGGCTCGAGGTGGCCCAGCGCGACCAGGCCGTCGGCGAAGAGCGTGTGGACGATGCCGAAGAGCAGGTACGCGTCGGTGCCGGGCCGGATGAACAGGTGCTCGTCGGCGTGCCCGGCCGTGCGGGTGCGGCGCGGGTCGACCACGATGAACCGGCCGCCGCGCTGCTGAATGGCCTTGAGCCGCCCCGGGAAGTCGGCCGCCGTGGCCAGGCTGCCGTTCGACTCCCACGGGTTCGCGCCCAGCATGAGCAGCAGGTCCGTACGGTCCAGATCCGGTACTCCGATGGTCAGCGGGCTGCCGAACAGATAGCCGCTGGAGACGTGCTTGGGCATCTGGTCGACCGTGCTGGCCGAGAACACGTTGCGCGTGCCCAGCGCCTTGACCAGCGGGGTCACGTAGAGGCCGCCGGCCATCGTGTGCACGTTGGGATTGCCGAGATAGAGCGCGACCGCGTGCGGCCCGTACGTGTCGAGGATCGGCCGCAGCCCCCGCGCGACCTCGTCGAACGCCTCGTCCCACTCGACCTCGACGTGTTCGCCACCCCGCTTGACCAGGGGGCGGCGCAGCCGGTCGGGGTCGTCGTTGAGCTGCCCGAACATGGCACCTTTGGGGCAGACGAAGCCGTGGCTGAACACGTGCTCCCGGTCGCCGCGGGCCGCGGTCACCCTGTCCCCGTCGAGGGTCAGCTCGAGACCGCAGGCGGCCTCGCAGAACGGGCAGGTCCGGTACGCGGTGCGCGAGTCGGCCACGATGCCACCCACTTCCGTCCGAGGCAGTGGTTACCGGTCAGTATCCTGCCACGGGCGGCCCTATTTGGGCAGTCGCAAACCTTGCATCCCGCCGTCCACGGCCAGCGCCACCCCGGTCGTGGCCGACGCGTCCGGCCCGGCCAGGTAGGCGATGGCGTGCGCGATCTCGTCGGCCGTGACCAGGCGCCCCGAGGGCTGCCGGCCTTCCAGCGCGGCCCGTTCGGCGTCCGGGTCGTCGGCCGCGTCGAGCAGCCGCTGCACCCAGGGCGTGTCCGCCGTACCCGGATTGACGCAATTGACGCGGATGCCCTCGCGCAAGTGGTCGGCCGCCATGGCCAGGGTCAGCGACAGCACGGCGCCCTTCGTCGCGCTGTAGAGGGCCCGGCGCGGCAGGCCCGCCGTGGCCGCGATCGAGCACGTGTTGACGATCGCCGCGTGCGCCGACTCGCGCAGGTGGGGGAGCGCGGCCCGGCTGACCCGTACGATGCCCTGCACGTTGACGTCGAAGACGCGGGCCCACTCGGCGTCGTCGTTCTCCTCGACCGTGCCCTGGGCGCCGATCCCGGCGTTGTTGACCACCACGTCGAGCCCGCCGAACGCGGACGCCGCCTCGGCCACCGCCGCCCGTACGGACGCGTCGTCGCTGACGTCGCAGCGCAGGCCCAGCAGCGGGGCGGGCACACCGGTGTGGAGGTCGAGGGTCGCGACCCGATAGCCGCGCTCGGCCAGCAGGGTCGCGGTCGCCAGCCCGATGCCCGAGGCGCCGCCGGTGACGATCGCACGCAGGGCGGTCATCGGGGGCCCACGACCTGCTGGCGGGCGCTGCCCAGGTGCTCGATGCCGAGCGTCATCACGTCGCCCGCCCGCAGATACACCGGCGGCTTCAGACCGAGCCCGACCCCGGGCGGCGTACCGGTGTTGATCAGGTCGCCCGGCTCGAGCACGAGGAACTGGCTGAGATAGTGCACGACGAAGAACGGGTCGAAGATCATCGTGCGGGTGTTGCCGGTCTGCCGGCGCTCGCCGTTGACGTCGAGCCACATGGCCAGGTCGTTGACGTCCGGGATCTCGTCGGGGGTGGCCAGCCACGGGCCCGCCGGGTTGAACGTCTCGGCCGACTTGCCCTTGACCCACTGCCCGCCCCGCTCCATCTGGAACGCGCGCTCGCTGACGTCGTTGACCAGCACATAGCCGGCGATCGCGGCGGCCGCGGCCTCGACCGACTCCAGATAAGAGGTGCGCCGGCCGATCACGATGCCGAGCTCCACCTCCCAGTCGGTCTTGGCCGAGCCGCGCGGGATCCGGACGTCGTCGTTCGGGCCGACCAGCGTGTTCGGCGACTTGGTGAACAGGATCGGCTCGTCGGGCGCGGCCTGCCCGGTCTCGGCCGCGTGATCGCTGTAGTTGAGGCCGATGCAGAGGATCTGGTGCGGCCGCGCGATCGGGGCGCCGATCCGCTGCTCGCCGAGCTCGCGGACGTCCCCGGCGGCGATCCGCTCGGCCACCGGCCCGGCGATCCGCGCCACCCCGTCGCCGCCGAAGAACTCCTCGTCGAAGTCCCGCACCAGGTCGGACACGTCGACGTAGCCGGACTCACCGGCGCGGACGGCGGGCTTTTCGGCGCCGGGGGCTCCGATGCGCATGAGAAACACGGGTGGGACTCTCCGATCTCAGGGGATCCAGTACGGCGTACGCAGTCCTTTGACGCCCACGTCGGCGGTGAACAACCGGCCCGACGCGGGGTGGCGGGTCAGGTCGGCCGGGCCGAGATCCTGGGTCGCCGTCGTGATCACCAGGATGTCGAGGTCGGGGCCGGCGAACGCGCAGCTGGTCGGCTGGGGCGCGGCGACCTCGACCACGGCCAGCAGGTCACCGGCGGGGGAGCGGCACTCGAGGCGGCCCCGGCCCCAGACGGCGATCCAGAGGTTGCCGATCGCGTCCACGCAGAGTCCGTCGGGCAGGCCGTCCGAGATGCCGAAGAGCTTCCGCCGTACGCCGTCAGGGTAGTCGCGTCCGTAGATCACGCCGGGGATCGAGTCGATGCTGTAGAGCGTGCGGCCGTCGGGACTCCAGGCCAGCCCGTTGGACAGGGTGAGATCGTCGTCGAGCACGGTGACGGCGTTCCCGTCGAGCCGGACAAGCTTCTGCGTGCCCTGCGTGTCGTCGAGGGCCATGCTCCCGACCACGAACCGGCCCTGGGGGTCGACCGCGCCGTCGTTGAGCCGGCTCTCCGGACGGCCGAGGCGGGCGACAGCCGTACGGGAATCGGCTCTGATGACGTCGTCGCGGGTGGCCACGAGCAGGTCGCCGGTCTCGGAGACGGCCACCGCGCAGGCCAGATCGTCGAACTCCCAGGTCTCGGTGACGGCGATGTGCTCGGGGGTGACCGTGCCCGCGTGCACCGTGCCGCCCAGGATGTCGACCCAGAGCAGGCGCTGCCGCTCCGCGTCCCAGACAGGCCCCTCGCCGAGGGCGTAGGCCTGATCACCGGCCGGCCGGGCGACGAAGCGGGCAGTCATGTTCCGGATGGTAGGCGCAAGTTACGAGCAGTTGAAGGATCTTCCCGAGTTGCGGCACCGGGGTTACGGTCGTCACATGGCTGAACGGCGGAGCGCACAGTGGTACGGCGGCGACGACCGGAACAGCTACATCCACCGGGCGTGGATGCGGCGCGGGCTGCCCGCCGACGCGTTCGACGGCCGCCCGCACATCGCGATCGCCAACACGGCCAGCGACCTGACCCCCTGCAACGCGCATCTCGACGAGGTCGGGCGGAGCGTGGCCGACGGCATCCACCGGGCCGGCGGCATCGCGCTCAACCTGCCCGTGGTGTCGATCGGCGAGACGCAGGTGCGGCCGACCGCGATGCTGTGGCGCAACATGGCCGCGATGGCGATCGAGGAGATGCTGCGGGCCAACCCGATCGACGGGGTCGTGCTGCTCGGCGGCTGCGACAAGACGATCCCGGCGCTGCTCATGGCCGCCTCCTCGGTCGACCTGCCGGCCGTCGTGGTGCCGGGCGGGCCGATGCTGACGGGCACGTTCCGCGGCGTACCGCTGGGCTGTGGCACCGACGTGTGGAAGCTGAGCGAGGAGGTGCGCGCGGGCACGCTGAGCGCCGACGAGTTCCAGCGCTCGGAGTCGTCGATGATCCGCAGCCGAGGCCACTGCAACACCATGGGCACCGCCTCGACCATGGGCCTGCTGGCCGAGGTGCTGGGCATGACGCTGCCGGGCATCGCGGGCACACCGGCCCCCGACAGCCGGCTGCTCGAGGCCGCGCACGCCACCGGGGTGCTCGCGGTCGACCTGGTCGAGCGGGACAGGCGGCCCAGCGCGGTGATGACCCGGGCCTCGTTCCACAACGCGATCGTGGCCCTGGCCGCGCTCGGCGGGTCGACCAACGCCGTCGTCCACCTGCTGGCGATCGCCGGTCGGCTCGGGGTTCCGCTCACGCAGGACGACTTCGACCGGATCGGGGCGGGCGTGCCGCTGCTGGTCGATCTTCAGCCCGCGGGTCGCTTCCTGATGGAGGACCTGTATCGGGCCGGTGGGCTGCATGCGGTGCTTTCCGAGGTGCAGGATCTGCTGGATCCCGCGGCAATCAGCGTGCTCGGCGAGCCGCTCGTGTCAGTGCTCGACATCGCGCGGGTCTACGACCGTGAGGTGATCCGTCCTCGCGCCGACCCGCTGCAGATGGAGGCCGGGATCGCCGTGCTCTACGGCAACCTGGCGCCCGACGGTGCCCTGGTCAAACCGGCCGCGGCCACGCCCGCGCTGCTGCAGCATCGCGGCCCGGCCGTCGTCTTCGACTCGGTCGAGGACCTGAAGGAGCGGCTCGACGACCCGTCGCTCGAGGTCACGGCCGACTCGGTGCTGATCCTGCGCGGCTGCGGGCCCAAGGGCTACCCCGGCATGCCCGAGGTGTCGAACATGCCATTGCCGGCCAAACTGCTGGCCGAGGGCGTCCGCGACATGGTGCGCATCTGCGACGGGCGGATGAGCGGCACCGCGTACGGGACTGTGGTCCTGCACGTGGCCCCCGAGGCGGCTGCTGGTGGTCCGCTGGCCAAGGTCCGCACCGGCGACACGATCGTGCTCGACCTGGAGAACCGCCGCCTCGACGTGGATCTGCCGGCCGAGGAGTGGGAGGCCCGTTCGCCGTCGGCCGAGGCCGCCCGCGCGTACGCGGCCCCCGTGCGGGGCTGGGAGAAGCTCTACGTCGACACCGTGGGCCAGGCCAACACCGGCGCCGACCAGTCCTTCCTGCTCGGCGCGACCGGCGACAAGGTCTCCCGCGAATCGCACTGACCGTGGCGGGTCACGTCGTGGCCATCGCGGGCTGCCCGCCGGAACAGGTGACCGTCATCGTGGTGACCGCGTTGCCGTGCTTGAAGGTGACGGCCGGGGCGGCGGACGGGCCGGTGCCGGCCGACTGGACCTTGAACGGCTTGCGGGCCTGATAGGTGAGGATCTCCGCGGTGGCGGGGGAGGGGCAGGTCGCGGTGAGGCTGCCCGCGTCGGACGACCAGGCACGGGTGACCGGCTCCGGATCCGGGCCCGGACCGGGCGGTGGTGCCACTGTCGTCCTCGTCGGAACGGGTGCGGAGGGTGTGGCCGGCCCGGCCGTCGGAGTTGCGGTCAGAACCGGCGCGACGGTCCGGGTCACGGCGGGATCGGGCGTGGCGCCCGTGGTCGTTGCCGTTGCCTTCGTGGTGGTGGGTAAGGACCCGGGCGTGGACCCGGCCCTGGGCGCGGTGGATCGCCCGCCCGGTGCGGCGGGTGGCGGCGAACCCGACGGGAAGGCGGCCGTGACCCCGTCCGGCGGGTCGTCGGGAATCAGGAGCCATCCGGCCGCGCCGGTCGCCAGCAGGAGCGCGGCCGCGACCGCCAAGCGGCCACGATGCCGGGGGCGGGCATCCTTCGCCGTCGCGTCGGCCCCGCCACCCGGGAGCGACGCGGCGGCCCCCGGTTCCGGGTGTGTCGCACCCCGGCTGAGCAGGGCGGACACCTCGCGGGCACTGGGCCGCCGGGTCGGGTCCTTGATCAGGCAGCGCTCACACAGCTCGGCGACGAACGCGGGAACCCCGGCCACCGGAGGCAGCGGCGCCGGCTCCAGATAGATGTGCGCGGTCAGCATCTGGGTGGTGTCCTCGCTGCTCCACGGCGAGTGCCCGGAGAGCAGGCGGTAAAGGACGACACCCAGCGCATAGACGTCGGAGGCCGGCTCCACGGCGTCGTCGATCAGCCGTTCCGGCGCCAGGTAGGCGGGGGTGCCCAGCACCTCGGGGTCGAGCTCCCCGGTTCCGCTGGGGGCGGTGGCGGCCGCGATGCCGAAGTCGACGACCTTGGCGCCGGTCGGGCCGAGCATGACGTTGGCCGGCTTGATGTCGCGGTGCACGAGGCCCAGGGCGTGGGCGGCGGCCAGCGCGGCCGCGATCTCGGCGCAGATCCGCATGGCCTGGCGCGGCGGCACCGGACCGTCCGCCATGCGATCCGCGAGCGTGCCCCCCTCGACCAGCTCCATCACCACGTACGGCAGAACCCGGCCCTCGGCCGTCAGCTCGCCGTAGTCGTGCACCTGCGCGATGTTCGGATGCGACAAGCCGGCCGCGGCCTGCGCTTCCCGCCTGATCCGATGCTGTTCGCCCCGGTCCGACCCGACGATCTTCACCGCCACGGTGCGGGCCAGCACGTGGTCGCGGGCCCGCCACACCACGGCCATCCCACCGGCGCCGATCGGCTCGTGCAGCTCGTACCGGCCACCGAGGACGACACCGGCGAGGTCACTGCGTTCGTCCATTCGACGCAGTCTGCCTTGATCGACGGTCATGCGCATCCTCCGCCTGGTTCGACAGCCCGTGCACCCGGCCTTGTCAGTGGCGGCCCGGCGGGTGAACGCTGGGCGTCGTGCCGCCGTTCGGCGACCGCCTGTTCCTCAGGGAGGCGGACATGGACAAGACCAGGATCGTTGTTGGCGTAGACGGATCACCCCAGGCCACTGCGGCCGTCGGCTGGGCCGCCACGGAAGCCGTACGCCGCCACGCCGAGCTCAGGGTGTTGACGGCCTTCTACCGCCGCCGATCCAGCCCCGACAGCCACTCCGCCGAGGAACGCGCCGGCGACATCCTGCGTCGTGCGGTCGCCCACGCCCGCGAGGTCGCCCCCGAGGTCGAGGTCAAATGCCAGGCCCTGCCCGGGTACGCGGTCCCGATCCTGATCCACGCCGCCGAGGAGGCCGCGCTGCTGGTCGTCGGCGGCCGGCACGAGGGAGGCCTGCCCGGGCTGCCCATCGGCTCGGTCAGCAGCCAGGTCGCCACGCAGGCCCGCAGCTCGGTCGTGGTCGTCCGCGGCCGGCACGGCGCCGACGCGGGCCCGGTCGTGGCCGGCCTGGACGACAGTCCCGCCGCCGCCACGGTCGCCGGCCACGCGTTCGAGGAGGCCGCCCTGCACAACGCCGAGGTCGAGGCGCTGACCGTCGGCGGCGTCAAGGCCCCCGACCCGCTCGGCGCCGACTTGGACGCCCAGCTCGACCCGTGGCGCGAGAAATATCCCGACGTGCGGGCCCACCGCGCATACGTGTCCGGCCGCACCGACAAGGTTCTGATCCAGCGGTCCCGGTCGGCCTGCCTGATGGTCGTCGGGCCCCGCACCCACGGCTATCAGGGCCTGATGCTCGGCGCCATCGGCAGCCGCCTGCTGCAACGCTCCGGCTGCCCGGTCCTGATCGCCCGCTGAGCGACCGCCGGTAGGCCGTGACCAGCGGACGCACCTCGACCCAGCAGTCGACCACCGGAATCATGCGGGCGATCCATACGGCGTGGTCGAGATCCGACGCCTAGACCACGAAGTGACCGGCGAACGTCTGCTCGGCCGGGGCCAGCGAGCCGCCGGTCACCACGGCGCCGCGAATGGAGACCGCAGCCGAGGCGGGGCGGGCGGCGTGGCCGGCGACGATGCGGCCGCCGGTGCCGGCGATCTGGCGGGGCAGCGCCAGGTGGGCCTCGAGGAACGTGGGTGAGACCGCGGCGGAGCTGTCCGGAACGTCCCGTTCGTAGACCAGGATCATGAACCGCGGCAGGGGTGACTGGCTCTCACGCGCGAGCACGACCCGACCCTGCCCAAGGCGGCGGGGCTATGATCAACGACCGTGACCTCCACGCCGCGTTACGTGCTCTTTCCCGGCCGGCATCACCTGCTGACCCAGTTCCAGGCCGATTACCTGCAGCGGCTCGCGGACGAGGGCGCCGGGACGATCGTGTGGGCGGTGACGTCGGCCAACCACGAGAACACGAAGCGTAACCCGATTCCGTACCACCGGCGCGAGGCGGCGATCGAGCGGTTCAGCGTGGAGACCGGGCTGCGGTCGGTGGTCGTGCCGATCTTCGACACCGCGCCGACGGACAGGTTCGCGCAAGTAACGCTCAAAACCGTCACCGTGGCGACCGGGCTCGACCTGACGCCGGCCGACACCCTGGTCGCCTGCTCGACGCCGCAGGTCGCCGCCCTCTACGAGGAGCTCGGCTTCCGGATCGCCCCGGTCGAGGCCGATCCCGCGCTGCCTTCGGTGCCCGAGCGGCCCTGGGACGTGTTGCTGCGGCTGGCCGCCGGTGACGACTCGTGGCGCAAACTCGCGCACCCGGCGACGGTCGACGTGTACGACCGCTACGGACTGAGCACGGTCGTGCAGACGGTGGTGAACGATCCGGTCGTCGGCGACGAGGGCGGGTTGACCGCAACGCGCGACTACCGCACATATGTGGAAGCTTTCGCCGACGCGGCCGCGCGCAAATGGACAGCTGTGCGCCAATACGTGCAGCCGGGCCGGATCGTGGACATCGGCTGCGGCGCCGGCGCGGTGCTCGAGTTGGCCGACCGTGACGACGCGCTGCACGAGAGCGACCTGATCGGCGTCGAGGTCGCGCGTCACCTCTACCAGGAGTGCGTGCACAAGAAGGCGCAGGGCGTCTTCGCCAACGCGAACGTCTACTTCTACCAGCGCAACGTGCTCGGCGGCGCCGTGCTTCCGGACCGCTCGGTGGACACCACGCTCACGTTCGCGCTGACCCACGAGATCTGGTCATACGGACAACAACGCGCATCTTTGCTCCAGTTCGCGCGCCGCATCCACGACCACACCGTCCCCGGCGGCGTCTGGATCAACAGCGACGTCTGCGGCCCCGGCGACCGCACCCGCCCGGTGATCCTGCGCCTGACCAGCGACGACGGCGAAAACCCCAGTTCCCCCCGTACGGATCTGGAAGCGCTGCCGTCGGCCGAGGTCGCCGCCTATGTGGGCTCGTTGTCCACGCGCGCCAAACTCGATCAGTTCGCGGTCGACTTCGCGTTCCCGTTCGAGTTCACGCCCCGGCCCGACGGCACCGTCCGGATCCCGTACGGGCAGGCCATGGACTTCCTGACCCGCAAGGACTACACCGACAACTGGCTCTCCGAGACCCACGAGCAGTTCTGCGGCCTCGACTTCGCCGACTGGGTGTCGCTGCTGGCCGAGGCCGGCTTCGACCTCGACCCGGCGTCGCACCCGCTGCGCAACGACTGGGTGATCGACAACCGGATCACCCCGGTGGCATCGCTGGCCGACGAGGACGGCAACCCGCTCGACTGGCCGACCACCCACGCGATCATCGTGGCCCGCCGCCCCCGCAACAGCTGATCACCATCACCGAAAAGGCAGATCAACCTCGTTGGACGCCGAACAGTCATCACAAGGCGGCTGAACCAGCTCGGGAATCGGCGGCTTCAGCTTGTTCGTCCGGTAGTACTGAAGCCTCGCTCCCGTGGCGTCGTCAACCTCGTAAACGCGGACACTCCAACGCTGGCGGGGACTGGCGTTGCCGGGGAGGGTGAATTCGTAGCTGTACCTGTCCGGCTGCGGTGACAGATCTTTGCTGGGCCAGAATTCGCTGTGCGCGTTCACGTCGTGAATATGAGCCATGACCCAGAATTTCCGGCCGTTGGCCGGCGCCCGAGTCCGGACGGAGTTGATGACAACTTTACGGTCCGAGACCGATTCCACCGTCAACCACACCGGCGGCGGTCCTGGACCATTCGTCGACAGCCATTCCCGGTGGTCGATGAGATATCCCGTCGCGCCGCCACCGATGACGACGCCCAGGATGAGGGCCGCCGGTCCCAGGGGAAACCGCTGCTCTTGCTTGTGGACCACGATGGCGGCGACGATGCCGACCAAGGCGAGACAGGCGTCGAACAATGTCTCGAACAAACCGAGATAATGCACGACGATCGACAGGACGCCGAGAGCGGCGACTGACGCGCCGAACAGCACCTTCACTTTCGGGTTTGCTATTTGTTTCCGTTCAGGAGGGTGATCCGGCGGATCGCCGATGCGTATCATCATGGATGTCTCTCACCTCCTGCGGTGCGTCACAGCCGTATTCGACGCTGCAGAGTTCGCCCGCCTCATCCTAAGAAGCAGCGAAGGTGGCGACCGTCGCCCGTTGGAGTACATTTCGGGCCGCGGTCAACGATGCATCGACGCGATGTCCGCATGGTTCGCCTCGCCGCGTTGCAGTCTGCCTCTGGGAACGGTCTAGAGGAGCGCGCCGATCTGGTCGCGCTGAGCGGGGTCGGCCACGGCCGCGCCCAAGGCGACGACCCGAGCACCGGCGGCGAGGAAGCCGGGAGCTGTCGCGATGGTCAGACCCCCGGTGGCCACGAAGCGGACGTCGGGAAACGGCCCGTGCAAGGCGGATATCCAGGCCGGGCCGAGCGCGGCCGCGGGGAACGCCTTGAGCCAGCGTGCCCCGGCCAGCCACGCCTGCTGCACCTCGGTGGCCGAGCCGACGCCGGGCAGATGGGGCATCCCGGCCGACTGGCTCGCGGCCAGGACGGCAAGGTCGAGCCCGGGGGCGACCGTGTATTGCGCGTCCGCGTCCGCGGCCGCGCGCACCTGCTCGGCCGTGATGACCGTTCCCGCGCCGACGCGCAGGCCGCGCTCATCGGCGGCGGCCGCTGCCGCGCGCAACGAGGCCACGGCGTCGGGCGTCGCGATGGGCACTTCGAGCACGTTCACGCCGGCGTCCCAGAGCGCGGTCGCGACCTCCACGGTCTCGGCCGGCGCCAGCCCGCGGAGGATGGCCATGACCTTCCGGCCGTCGAAGATGTCGTCGAAGGTCATGTCTTCTCCTCGAGAGGGCGAGAAACGGCGACAGCTCATGGTCGCGCACCATCCTCGCGCCCCACCGGGCCCGCCGCCGGTCCGTCATCTACCGGCTCGGCGGTAGATGGTCGACTAGAGCGCCCCGGCCTCGTTTGCTTTGGAGAAGCGGTCGGCGATCCAGAACAGAGTCTCACCCTGATAAGTCCAGGCATCAGGACCGGAGAACGTCCTGGCCTGGCCGGTCGCCAGCTCGACGATGTGCTGTGCCAGTTTGGTCGCGGACCAGGCCTCGACGTCGGGCCGATACGCCCACCGCAGTGGTTTCTGACGGTCCTCTAACCAAGTCACCGCACCGCGATCTGGTTCTTCGGCGATCCATGACTCGACCTCGCTGACCCAGTCCGGCCGGAGCAGAGTTCCCAAGTTCAGCTGCAGACTCGCACCCCGGGGAATCAAGTTGTTGTCCACGATCAACGGGACGGACCGTTGCCTGCGCGTGCGCTCGGCCAACTCGACGCTGACGCCCGAGCCCCCGCGATCCGCGGTCGGTCCGAGAATCCGGTCGGTCATGTCGTCGATCGGGAAGATCTGCTGAAACGTCGCACACAGCTGGTCGGCCGGCTCGGGCTCCCGGAAAACAGCGACCTCGATGCACTGGATGGCAAGATCGCTGGGAGCGAGCTCGGTAAGCCAGCTCACGGTGGTCAGCACCTGAGACGGGAACCGTTCCGCGATGAGGACGATGCGGGGGCGGGTCAGCAGTTCGTCGCCCCACTCACCCTCGACGTGCTCCGTGAGAAGGGCGAGCGCGGCTTCCGGAGTGATCGGTGTGTCCGGCTTGGACTTGTTGAGAAACTCAGCGTGAACGATGCCGAGCGTCTCCTTGGTGAAGCCGGCGACCAGCGCGGCGTATGTGACGGCTTGGAGATGGACGCGTTTGTCGCCGTCGCGCTTCAGCTCCACGACGACGAGCTGGCCGGTCGCGTCGAGCCCGAGAACGTCGAGCCGATCTGCGGCGACCTGACCGCCGCTGGTCGCCCACCGATCGAATTGTTGTGTGACGATCCGGACGTTGCCGCCCATGATCTCCGGGTGTGCGACGATCCACCGTTCGAGATGCTGCAACTCCATCAGACCCTCGGTGGTCATCGACGCCCTCCGGAAAGGCGTGGCAGTGGCGCCGTCGATGCGGAACAGGTGGGTGGCTGGACTCACCCGAGCATTATCTCCGTCCGCGTTGCCGGCTGTTCGTTAGTGCGGAGAGTCAGCCGGCGGCGAACACGGCCAGCGCCACCCCCAGGCCGCCGATGGCCGTGGCCAGGGCGACTGCGGCCAGCCACCGCGCCGGCTGCGGAGCGGCCGAGGGCGCTACCGGGAAGTCGGACGGCGGGACCCGGCGGCGCAGGGCCGCGGCCGCGATCACGAGCACGGCGAGCGAGGCGGTGATCGCGGCCAGGAAGGACCAGCCGCCCAGGTGGGGGAGCAGGAAGCGGGCGCCCACGACGGCCGCGACCACGACCGACGCGGCGGTGCGGCGCCAGGCCAGGATGGTGCGCTCGACCTGCAGGCCGCCGTCCGCGTTCACCGCCCGGCCCGGTGCGGTGGGGTCACCAGGACAGGACCGGCAATGGCGGTCACCGGGACAGGACCGGCAATGGCGGTCACCAGAGCAGGCCTAGCAGGACCAGGACACCGGCCAGGGTGAGGCCCGCCCCCACCGGGACCGCCATCACCGGTGGGGGCAGGCCTCGGCCCAGGCGCAGGGCGACCTCGGTGCGCACCCAGCCGGACCAGGCCTGGGCGGGTGCGAGGGCGCCCAGCAGGATCAAGACGACGGCGGCGGCGCGGCGGAAGCCGGGGGCGATCGGCAGCGTCACCGCCTCCAGCGCGATGCCGGCCGCGAACAGCGCCAGCGACGTCCGGATCCAGGCCAGGAACGTCCGCTCGTTGGCCAGGCTGAACCGCGGGTCGGGGTCGGTTCCGCGGCCGTAGACGCGTTGCGGCCGGCGGGGCGGAGCCTCGTTCACCACAGTGCTGCCACTCCCTTTCCTACGGCGATCAGGCTGCCCGCCAGCGCGAGCATGACCACCCACGTACGGGCGGTGTGGTCGGGCAGCCGGGCGGCCAGGAAATGGCCGCCGCCGATTCCTGCCAGCAGGGCCCCGCCGCAGGCCAGCAGCAGGGGTGGGGACAGGGACGGCCAGCCCTTCGAGGCGAGCGAGAGCACGTTGCTGACCAGGCCGACGAGTTGCACGGTGGGCACGAAGCTGTGCTGGTCCCAGCCCGTGCTCATCTTGTAGACGGCGAGCGGCGGACCGCCCGTACCGGCTGTGGTGTTGAAGAAGCCCGACGCGAACCCGGACGCCACCGCCCCGCCCCGGCGGCGCAGCCACGGCATGCTCTGGCCGACGGCCACCCACGCCACCGACAGCGCGGAGATCAGGCCGACCCCCACCAGCAGCACGGATCCGGGCAGGACGTGCACGACCCAGACGCCCAGCGGCAGCGCCAGCACCGCCCCGGCGATCATCTGGGCCGCCAGCCGGCCGCGCAGGGCCCGGGCGGTGGTGGCCAGCACGATCAGGTTGAGGCCGGCCGAGAGCAGGTTGGCCAGCGTCACCCCGGTGAACGGGCCCAGGATGACGACCAGGAACGGGGCCGCGACCAGCGCGAACCCGAGCCCGGTGGCGCGTTGCAGGACGGCCCCGATCGCGACCGCGCCGACGGCCAGCACGTCCGCGACGGGCAGCACGTCAGCGAGTGACGGCGTCGTCGACCACGTCGGCCAGGCGGCGCAGCCGGTCCACCGAGATCGTGCGCAGGTCGTCGGCCATGGTCGGGCTGCCCACGACTGACGCCCACACGGCCCGGCCGGCCAGGAAGCCCGACGCGCCCTCCTGGCAGGCCAGCCGGACGGCGTCCGGGAACATCTCGGCCGGTACGCCGGAGGACAGCACCACCCACGGGCTGGAGATCGCCGACGTCAGCGCGGCGCACCCGGCGCTGATCTCGGCCGGCGTGCCCTTGCCGTGGGTCGGCACCTCCGACTTGTAGAGGTCGGCCCCGAGCGACCCGAGCTCCCGGGCGGCGGCGTGGATGCCGGCCTCGTGGTCGTACGCGCCACCGTCCCGCGGCCCGCGTGAGACCGGCTCGATGATGCTGACCAGACCCGCCTCGCGGCACCGGGCGACGAAGTCGTTCACCATCGCGATCCGCGAGTCCGCAGACTCGTCGGGCCGCCACAGGACGAGCAGCTTGAGTGCCTTCGCGCCCTCCTTCGAGACGACGGCCGGGTCGACCAGCGGGTCGATGGCCACGTCGGCCACGAACTCGGTCGGGCTCGGCGTGAAGGCGTCGGCCGCGGCGATCAGCGCGCAGGACGGGTCGGTGGCGCCGGCCGCGATCACGGCGTCCCAGCCGAACTGCTTGTCGATCAGCACGGCCGAGGCGTACGGGCTCAACGCCCGGGTCGCGTCGACCTTGAACGCGGTCAGGTCGGCGTCGGTCACCGGACCCGGAGCCTTGGCGGCGAACATGGCCCGCAGCGCCTCCCGCTGGTCGACGGCGAGCATGGCGTACCCACCGGACGGTCGGGCAAGCACGGAAGGATCGACGGACATGAGCTCTCCCCCACAACGGGCAACAGTATGTTCGGAAACTAACATCCGATGGGAGTCGAGCAACAGGGGCTAGACTCACGTCGTGTCAGTGGAGGCCATGCGTTACGACGGCGCCCCGCAGCGGCGCAGCCACATCATGGCGGCCCTGCGCCGCAAGGGTTTCCTGTCGGTGGCCGAGATCAGCGAACAGCTCGGCGTCTCCCAGATGACCATCCGGCGTGACCTGCGCAGACTCGCCGAGGGCGGCGAGGTCGTGCTGGTCCACGGCGGAGTCAGCCTGCCGCCCGGCGGCATCACCAACCCCGGTTACGCGTCCCGCGCGCTCAGCCACGCCGGGGCGAAGCTGGCCCTCGGGGCGGCCGCCGCGCGCCTGGTCCAGCCGGGCGACACGATCGGCATCGACAGCGGCACCACGGCCGCCGAGGTCGCGCACGCCCTGCCCGAGGAGTTCGCCGGCTGCGTGATCACGCACTCGGTCCCGGTGCTGGCCCACATGCTCTCGAGGCCCCGCGCCCGGGTCATCGGCATCGGGGGCGAGCTGCTGCACGACAACCAGGCGATGGTCGGTTTCGCCGCGCTCGACCTGGTCAAACGCATGCGCGTGCGGCTGCTGTTCCTGGGCGCGAGCGCCGTCGACGAGCGCGGGGCGTATGTGCGCAGCGAGGTCGAGCTGAGCGCCAAGCACGCGTTCCTCGACATCGCCGACGAGGTCGTGCTGCTGGCCGACGTCAGCAAGCTGGCCGCCACCGCCCCGGTGCAGGTGTGCGGTTTCGACCGGATCGACACCCTCGTGGTCGACGGTCCGCTTCCCGAGAAGGTCGCCGCGGCGGCCCGGCGCACCGGAACGCGGGTCTTAACCGCGTAAAAATCCGCATCCGCCCGATTCTCAGCCTGCCGAACGGCAGGCTTTCTTTGTTTCCGGCTCTTGACGTCGCCGTGACGTGCGTTCAACACTGCATGCAGATCGGAACGACTGTGAGAGAAGGCACATGGATCTCCAAGCCGCCCCCGCGCCGGCGACGACGGCCCTGCCGGACGCCCCGGTGACCGCCGTGCGCTGCCGGGTCTTCCGGGCCCGGCCCGGCGAGGCGATCGCGATGTCGTTCGCCCCGCTGACCCACCGCGTGATGGTCCTGATCGAGGTCGAGCTGGCCGACGGCTCGGTCGGCGTCGGCGAGACCTGGGCCAACTACCCGTCCTGGGCCTGGCGCGAGCGGCTGGCGACGATCCAGGACGGCATCGCGCCGATCCTCGTCGGCCGCACGTACGAGTCCCCGGCCGCCGCTCAGCGCGCGCTGCTGACCACGCTCGCGCCGCTCGGCCGGCAGTGGGGCGCCCCGGGCCCGGTGCACCAGGCGGTCAGCGGCGTCGACCTCGCGCTGTGGGACCTCGCCGCCCGGCACGCCGGCACGAACCTGGCCGCGCTGCTGAGCGACGACCCGCGCACCGAACTGCCGGTCTACGGCTCCAGCCTCGGCCCGACCGGCGTCGCCGAGACCGCCGAGCGCTGCGCGGCCCTGGGCCTGACCGCCGTCAAGGTCAAAGTCGGCTTCGGTACGGACACCGACCTGGCCAATGTGCGCACCACTCGCGCGATCCTGGGCGACGACGCGCAGATCTTCGCCGACGCCAACCAGGCCTGGCGCCTGGACGAGGCGATCGACATGGCGCGGGCGTTGATGAACGAAGGTGTCGCCTGGCTGGAGGAGCCGCTGGCCGGCGACCGGCCCGACGAGCTCGCAGAGCTGCGCAAGAGGACCGGGATGCCCCTGGCCACCGGCGAGAACCTGTACGGCGCGGACGCCTTCACCCCGTACCTGGAAGCGGTGGACATCGTCCAGCCCGACCTCGGCAAGACCGGTGGCATCACCGAATACCTGGCCGTGCTGGCCGCGGCGAGCGAGGCCGGCCTGACCGTCAACCCGCATCTCTACAACGGCGCCGTTGCCACCGCCGCCACCGTGCAGGCTGGCGCGATCTCGCCCGCCACCCGGCTCATCGAGTGGGACATCCGCTCCAACCCCCTCCGCGAGGCCGCCGACGGCCTGCTCACCGGGCACGGCACCGTCCGCGTGCCGACCGGCCCGGGCTTCGGCATCGACCTCGACCACCAGCAGCTCGACGCGTACGAGGAGCAAGCGTGACCATCGTCAACGAGATCCGCGAGGCCGCGACGGCGGTGCGCATCGGCGCCCACCGGAGCGACGGCCCGGCCGTACCGGTCCTCGATCCGCGCACCGGCACGGCGTTCACCGAGGTCCGTACGGGAAATCGCGCCGACGCCGAGGCCGCGCTGGCCGTCGCCGGGAACGCGCTGCCGCTCTGGTCGGCCACCGCG
Organism: Paractinoplanes lichenicola; assembly: GCF_016785085.1. GTDB lineage: Bacteria > Actinomycetota > Actinomycetes > Mycobacteriales > Micromonosporaceae > Actinoplanes > Actinoplanes lichenicola. Next base: position 193,001 of record NZ_JAENHO010000011.1, on the reverse strand, counting down.
CCCGCCGGCCGGTCGGCCGCCCTGCGCGCGATCGCCGCCGACGTCGAGGCCCTGGCCAAGGAGCCCGAGTGGCCCGCGCTGATCACTCAGGAGACCGGCAAGCGCCTCGCCGAGGCCACGGCCGAGCTGGGCCTGACCGTCGCCTACTTCCGGATCATGGCCGACCTGCTCGACCGGCAGCAGACCGAGCGGTTCGACGTCGTGCCCGGCATCGCGCATCGGGTCAGCGTCCGCCCGGCCGGGATCGCCGCCGTGCTCACGCCGTGGAACTTCCCGGTCTCGATCCCGGCCCGCAAGATCGCCCCGGCGCTCGCCGCGGGTTGCCCGGTGCTGTTCAAGCCGTCCGAGCTGACCCCGCTGTCGTCGATGGTGCTGGCCGCGGTCGTCGAGCGGCACGTGCCGGACGGGGTGTTGTCGACCGTGCTCGGCACCCCCCAGGACGTGGCCGACCCGTGGCTGGCCGCCAAAGAGGTCGGCGTCGTGTCGTTCACCGGTTCGACCCGGGTCGGCCGGCTCATCGCCGCGAGCACGGCACCCCGCTTCGTCCGTACGGTGATGGAACTGGGTGGGTGTGCCCCGTTCATCGTGCTGCCGGACGCCGATCCCCAGGCCGCCGCCCAGACCCTGCTCGTGGCGAAATATCGCAACAACGGGCAGTCCTGCATCGCGGCCAACCAGATCCTCGTCGCCCGCGAGGTCGCGACCGAGTTCACCGAGGCGTTCGCCGCCGCCACCGAGAAGCTGGTCGTCGGCGACCCCACCGACCCGGCCACCGACCTCGGCCCCCTCGCCCCGGCGGGCGACCCGGCCCGGATGGCGGCCCTGGTCGAGGACGCCGTGTCGCGCGGTGCTCGCGTCGTGAGCAGCGGAAAGGTGCCGGGGGAAGGCCACTACGCGCCGGCCACCGTGCTGCTCGACGCGCCGGTCGGCTCGCGGGTGCTGACCGAGGAGATCTTCGGGCCGATCGCGCCGATCCACGTCTACGACCGGCTCGACGACGCGCTCGCGCTGCATCACTCCACCGGCTACGGCCTGGCCGGATACGTCTGCGGGGCCGACCTGGACAACGCGCAGGCGGTCGCCGATCGGCTGTCGGCCGGGATCGTCGGCATCAACAACGGCACCCCGAACACGCCGTGGATCCCGTTCGGCGGGCTCGGCGACTCCGGTCTGGGCTACGAGGGCGGCCGGCCCGGTCTCGAGGCGTTCCAGACGTTCCTGTCGGTCGGCGCGAAGCCGCAGGGGGCGTGATGCGGCTGCTCATCGGGCAGACCGGCGCGCCCACCGCGGTGGTCAACGCGAGCCTGCGCGGCTTCCTAGAGGCGACCGCCGATCACGAGGTGCTGGCCCTCCGCGGCGGCCCGGACGGCCTGGTCGAGGGCCGGTTCACGCCGGTCACCGCGGCCGACGTCCCGCCCTCGGCGGTGCTGCACGGCGGGTCGTGGCTGGGCGCGGGCCGGCGGGCGATCACTCCGGACGACCTCGACGTGGCGGTGGACGTGCTGCGGCGTAACGGGATCGAGGGCGTGGCCCTGATCGGCGGCAACGGCACGATGGCGCTGCTCCAGGCGCTGGCCGAGCGGGGCGTGCCGGCGGTCGGCATCCCGAAGACCGTCGACAACGATCTCGCCGTCATCGATCACGCCCCGGGTTACGCCTCGGCCGCGCGCTACTTGACCACGGTGGTGCCGGGGCTGGCCCGCGATCACGAGGCGATGAAGGGCATCGAGCCGGTGCGGATCGTGGAGACGCTGGGCCGCAACGTGGGCTGGCTCGCCCTCGCCGCGACGCTCAGCGACGATCCCGCGTACCGGCCGCACCTGGTTCTGATCCCCGAGATCAACTTCGACAGAAGCGGTTTCCTGTACGCGGTGACGACCGCCCTGGCCGAGCACGGGCGCGCGTTCGTGATCGTCAGCGAGGGGGCCGCGAGCGAGCTCACCGACGAGCCCTTCCAGGCCGCCAACCACACGCGCATCCTGCTCGGCGGCGTCTCCCGGTCGCTGGCCGCGCTGGTCTCGGCCGAGCTGGGAGTGGCCGCGCGCGGTGAGGTGCTCGGCATGGCCCAGCGCAGCACCGGCGCGCTGGCCTCCGAACGCGATCGGGCAGAGGCCGCCGAGGCCGGACGGCACGCCGCCAAGCTTCTCGCCGACCGGGCCTCGGGCCTGATGGTCGGCGTCCACCGCCACGCCAACACGTACGACCCGGTGCCGCTGACGGAGGTGGCCGGCCTGACCCGGCCCGTGCCGCCGCAGTGGCGCAGCACCAACCCCGCCGACCTCGGCGACTTCCACGACTGGCTCTCCCCTCTCCTCGGTTGAAAGGCACGCGCATGCGATACAAGGTTCTGAGCGCCGGGCTCGCCCTGGCCCTCGCGGGCGGACTGGCCGCCTGCGGTGGCGGCAGCGACTCGGGCGGCGACGCCAACGAGATCTCGCTGGTCATGTCCAACCATCCGTGGCAGAAGGCCATCGAGCCCCTGCTGAGCGAGTTCGAGCAGGCCAGCGGGGTCAAGGTGAAGGTGCAGACCTTCGCCGAGCAGCAGGCCCGCGACAAGATCTCGCTCAACCTGCAGTCGCGCAGCTCGTCGATGGACGTCTTCATGACGCTGCCGTCGCGCGAGGGCCTGCAGTTCGCCAAGGCCGGTTACTACGCCCCGCTCGACGACTACATGACCAAGTCCACCGAGTACGACGCGGCCGACTTCCCGGCCGCGGTCAAGACCGGCATGACCGTGCAGGAGAAGACGGTCGCGGCGCCCATCAACGTCGAGGGGGTCGTGCTCTACTACCGCACCGACCTCTTCCAGCAGTACGGGATCCAGCCCCCGAAGACGCTCGACGAGCTGCCCACGGTGGCCGCGGCGATCAAGGAGAAGTCCGGCGGCAAGGTCACCCCGATCGCGCTGCGCGGGCAGTCGGCCGCCCTGCCGTTCACCTTCGGGCCGTTCCTGCACTCGCAGGGCCTGGAGTGGACGAAGGAGGACGGCACCCCGGCCTTCGACGACCCGGCCGCGGCCGACGTCATCAACCGCTACGCCACCCTGGCCAAGGACTTCGGCCCGCCCGGCGTCGTCAACAACACCTTCACCCAGTCGTCGGCCCTGTTCGCGGCGGGCAACGCGGCCATGGAGCTGGAGAGCAGCAACGAGATCGGCAGCATCAACGACCCCAAGACGTCCAAGGTCGTCGGCAAGATCGGGGTGCTGGACTTCCCGGCCGGGTCGGCGGGCTCCAAGTCGACAGTCCTCAACTGGGGCATCGCGATCTCGTCGTACTCCAAGAACAAGGACGCGGCCTGGAAGTTCGTGGAGTGGGCGACCGGCAAGGCGACTCAGCTCAAGCTGACCAGCAACGGCATCGCGCCGCCGCGCACGTCGGTCGCGCAGGACAAGACGTACACGGACACCCTGAACACCGAGACGCTCAAGCAGTGGAACGAGGCGCTCGCCAACGTGCAGGAGAACGGCTCGACCGAGGTCGGCCCGGTCGGCGTGTCGGCCCCCGAGATGCGCAAGGTGGTCGGTGACGCGGTCGGCAAGGTGATCCTCGGCCAGGCCGACGCCCCGGCGGCCGCGAAGGAGATCCAGGACGGCCTGACCCCGCTGCTGGCGAAGAACGGCTGATTCGCGATGAGCGACCTGATGACGAAGCCGACCTCCGCCTCCGGCGCCGCCAAGCGCGCGCCGGGGGCGGGGGCCCCGCCTCGGCGCGGCCGCCGGGTCGACCCCATCGCCCGGGGGATCTGGCCCTTCGCCCTGCCCGCCGTGGTGGTCACGGCCGTGCTGGTGCTCGCGCCGATCGCGTACACGATCTGGTTGTCGGTCAGCGACCGGCAGGCCGACGGCACCAACGCCGGGTTCCTGGGGTTCGCGAACTACACCGAGATGTTCGCCGACTCCGAGTTCTGGAACGCGCTCAAGGTCACCGTGTTCCTGTTCGCGGTCTGCCTGATCGTGGAGACGCTGCTCGGCCTGGCGCTGGGCTACGTGATGAGCCTCGACGTGCCCGGCCGGCGCATCTTCCAGGGCATGATGCTGATCCCGGCCATCACCGCCTCGGTCGCGGTCGGCCTGGTCTGGCTGCTGATCATGGACCCGTCGCTCGGCGCGGCCAACCAGATCCTGGCCAAGGTGGGCGTGGACCCGGTCGTGTGGCTGGGCGACCCGGACATCGCGCCCTGGTCGATCGCGCTGGTCGACATCTGGCAGTGGACGCCGTTCATGGCCCTGATCATCGCGGCCGGCATCCGCTCGCTGCCCGAGGAGCCGTTCGAGGCCGCGGCCATCGACGGCGCCAGCGGATGGCGTACGGCCTGGAACGTCGGCCTGCCGCTGCTGCGGCCCGTCCTGACCGTGGCGATGCTGCTGCGCACGGTCGACCTCGTGCGCTTCTTCGACACGATCTACATCATGACCCAGGGAGGGCCCGTGAACGCCACGAACACCCTCAATGTGTACGGCTACAACACCGGCTTCGTGGACAACGAGCCCAGCTACGCCGCCACGCTGCAGATCGCCCTGCTCGTGCTCGTCGTGCTGATCGCGGGCGTGTTCACCTGGTTCCGTCAGCGGGCCGCGCGATGACCAAGCGACTGGGCGGCATCTACGCCGCGTACGTGGTCTTCGGGGTGATCTTCTTCGGCCCGGTGCTCTTCATGCTCTGGTCCTCGCTGCGCAACAACGTCGACATCACCGGCTCGCTGTTCAACCTGGCCTCGCCGCTGACGCTGGAGAACTTCACCGGGCTGTTCGAGCGGTTCGACTTCGCGCGCTACATCGGCAACAGCTTCGTCGTGGCCGGCGGGTCGACGCTGCTCGGCCTGGTGCTGGGCGCGCCGGCGGCGTACGTGATCGTGCGGCGCAAGCTGGCCGCGCTGGGCTTCCTGACCCTGCTGGCCCGGATGGCGCCCGGCGTGCTGTTCGTGCTGCCGCTGTTCGTGCTCTCGATCCGGGTCGGCGGGCCGGACAGCCTGGCGGTCAACTACACGCTGCTGATCGTGGCCCACCTGATCATCACGTTGCCGCTGTGCATCTGGCTGCTGGTGCCGTTCTTCGAGGAGATCCCGGCCAGCATCGAGGAGTCGACGCTGATCGACGGGGCCAACGGCTGGCAGCGGTTCACCAGGATCGCCCTGCCGCTGGCCCTGCCCGGCCTGTCGGTCGCGCTCACGCTCAGCTTCGTCTTCAGCTGGAACTACTTCCTGTTCGCGCTGGCCCTGGCGAACGAGCAGACCCTGCCGCTGACGGTGATCGCGTTCAACTTCATCGGCCAGGGCTCCAACGACTTCGGCGGTCTGATGGCCGCCAGCACGCTCATCTCCGCGCCCGCCCTGCTGCTGACGATCTTCGCGCAGCGCTGGCTGGTCCGCGGCATCACCGGAGGAGCCGTCAAGTGACATCGATGCGGGCCCGCTTCCAGGGCCAGGGCGAGATCGCCTTCGAGAAGGTGACGCTCGGGCCGGTCGCCGACGGGGACGTGCGGTTGCGCGTTGATGTGTGCGCGCTGTGCGGTTCGGACAAGCGGTTGCTGCAGAGCGGTTCGGCGGTCGTCCCCGGCCACGAGATCGGGGGCACGCTGCCCGACGGCACGCGGGGCATCGTCTACATCCCGGTGTTCTGCGGCACGTGCGTCCGCTGCCAGGCTGGGCGCACGAACCAGTGCCTCAACCTGTCGCAGCTCGTCGGGTGGCAGCGGGACGGCGGGTTCGCCGAGCATGTCGACGTGCCGGCCCGCTGCGTGATTCCGGTTCCGGACGACATCCCGCTGTCGGTGGCGGTGCTCGCGCTGGACACGGTGGGCACTGCTGCTCACGCGTTGCGACTTGCTCTGCGTACGCAGGACTCGGTCGATCGCGCGCTCGTCGTCGGGGCCGGGCCGCTGGGCCTCGGCGTGGTGGCAGTGGCGCAGGCGATGGGCATCGCCGTGGACGCCTTCGATCCGCATGCTGCGCGTTTGTCGACCGCGGTCACGTTCGGCGCCACACCTGCGCAGTCTTTGGACGACGAGAACCTGTACGACATGGTCGTCGAGGTGAGCGGGGCGGCGGCGGCCCGCGAGACGGCCCAGCGCGTGGTCCGGCCCGGCGGCACGATCGTGGCGCTGGGGGAGTCGAACGAGCCCTACACGATGCCGGCGACGCCGCGCTGGCGGCGCACGGACTGCTACACCGTGCGCTCCTTCTACTTCCCGATGAACGAGGTCGACGCCAACTGGGACCTGTTGCGCGTCATGGGCGCACAGCTGCGCGACCTGATCGTCGAACCGCTCACTTTGCCGCAGCTGCCGGACGCCTTCGAGCGTTTCGTGGCCGGCGACTACGTCAAACCCTGCATCGTGTCGGAGGACGCCCGATGAGCCTGCTCATTCTCGCCGTGGACCAGCGACCCTGGCTCACCCAGGCCCTCTACGGGCACACCGGCACCGCCCTGCCCGCCGAGCGCGCGGCGATCACCGACGGCAAGCACATGGTGCTCGAGGGACTGCTGGCCGCGCTCGCCGCCGACCCGTCGCTCGCCGCGCACGCGGGCATTCTCGTGGACGAGCAGCTGGGGGCGGGGGTGCCGGAGCGGGCCCGGGCCAACCGGGTCACGCTGAGCATGCCGGTCGAGCAGGGTGGGCTGGCTCTTTACGAGACCGAGCCGGACGACCTGCCCGGGTTCCTTGCGCACTTCCGGCCGGAGCTGCCGAAGGTTCTCGTCCGTTACAACCCCGCGGGCGACGCCGACGACAACAAGCTTCAGCTCTCGCGGCTGGCCAAGGTGTCCCAGGCCGTACGGGATGCTGGTGGGCGGTTCTTGTTCGAGTTGCTCGTGCCGCCGCTGGATGCTCAGCGCTCGGACACTTTCGAGACCTCTCTGCGGCCGCAGCTGATCCTGCAGGCGATGGAGGAGATCGTCGCCGAGGTGCCGGTTGATGTCTGGAAGCTCGAGCACATGGGCGCGGGTGCGCACTATCGCGCAGCTGCGGACCTGGCCGCGCAGACCGGGGGCGAGTGCATCCTGCTCGGTGCGAACGCCCCGCGCGACACCGTGGACGGCTGGCTGACCGATGCGGCCGCCAACGGGTTCACCGGTTTCGCGATCGGCCGTAGCATCTGGTGGGACTCGATGCGGGGGCTCCTGGCCGGCGACCTGACGCGGCCCGAGGCGGTCGCCGCGGTCGCCGCCAACTACCGCCACTTCGCCGGGACGTTCCTTCGATGACAGCTCCACTGCAGACCGACCCGCAGCGCGTGGGCGAGGTCCTCTACCTCGCCCTGCGCGACCGCATCCTCAGCGGCGAGCTCAAGCCGGGCGCCAAACTGAGCGTCCCCGCCCTGGCCGAGGAGTTCGGCGTGAGCCGCAGCCCGGTGCGCGACGCGGTGATCCGGCTCGTGCAGGAGGATCTGGTCACCGAGACGATGAACCGGGGGGCCGAGGTCGCGCGGATCACCCGCGAGGAACTCGTCAGCCTGTACGAGGCGCGCGAGGTGCTCGAGGGAGCCGTGGCCCGGCTCGCGACGGAGAAATACCAGGCCTCCCTACGCCGTACGTTGTTGGCGCTGTTGACCGAACATCGCGAGGTGGCCGCGCAGCAGGACTTCGGCCGGCACATCGAGCTCGACGCGGCCTTCCACCGCGCCATCCGGCAGGCCGCGCAGAGCCCCGTGCTGGCCCGCATGCTCGACGGCGTGCAGGGGCGCGTGCTCGTGGCGATGCGCTCGACCAGCCTGACCGGCGGGATGGTGCAGGCCGTCCACGAGCACCAGGCCATCTTCGAGGCGATCGGGTCGGGCGACGCGGACGCCGCCGAGGAGGCCGCGCGGGCGCACATCCGCCGTCTGAAGGAGTTGCTCCGTGCTGCTGACTGAGGCCCGATTCTTCGGCGTGGGAGACGTACGGCTGGTCGAGTCGCCGGTCGTCGAGGCCGGCCCCGACCAGGTGGCGCTCGAACCGCTCGCGGTCGGGGTGTGCGGAACGGACAGTCACATCGTGGCGGGCGGCTTCCCGGCGGCGCCCGGGGTGGTGCTCGGGCACGAGGTGTGCGGGCGGATCACGTTCGTCGGGGACGCAGTGGACGGGCTGTCGGTGGGCGACCTGGTCACTGTCGAGCCGCACGACTACTGCACGCGGTGCACGTATTGCCGGCTCGGCCAGGAGCACCTGTGCGACTCGAAGCGGGGGTACGGGGTCAAGCTGGACGGCGGGATGGCGTCGCGGATGGTGGTGCCGGGGCGGATCGCGTACCGGCTGCCGGTGGGGACTGTGCCGTGGATCGGGGCGTTGACGGAGCCGCTGGCCTGCTGCCTGCACGGGATGGACCAGCTCGACCCGCGCTCGGGTCTGCCGATCCTGATCTACGGGGCCGGGCCGGCCGGGGCGATGATGGTCGCGCTGGCTGCGGCCCGGGGGTTGGCGCCGATCGTGGTGGTCGACCCGCGGCCCGATCGCCGCGAGGTGGCGCTGCGGATGGGGGCGGACTTCGTGTTCGCTCCCGACGACCCCGGGATCTCCGAGCCGACTGAAGGTCTGGGCTTTCCGCACGTGATCGACGCGGTGGGCTCCGGCCGCATCCTGGAATCGGCGATTTCCATGGCCTCCCGCGGCGGCCGCATCCTGGTCTTCGGGGTGGCCCATCCGTCCGACGAAGCCCGCATCCGGCCGAACGAGATCTTCGCCCGCGAACTGACCCTGGTCGGGGCCGTGATCAACCCGTATACGCACCACCGGGCCACGCGGTTGCTGGGGCCGCTCGGGTTGGATCGGTTGCGGCCTGCCTTCTATGGCCTGGACCAGCTCGACGACGCGCTGAAAGCTCAGCAGACCGGCACGGCGGACAAGGTTTTCATCACCCCGCACGGCTTGGCGGCCGCTTTGGGAGTCGCCTGACGTCGGGCTGCTTGAGCTTTGATCGCCGGCTCAAGGCTGAACAGCTTCGCGCAACTTCCGCTGTCGGCGGCGGCGGTTGTTCGTTACGCCTTCGGCACCTCCATCCGCCTGCAACGGTCATTCCGGTGGCGACCGGGGCTGGTCATTCGACAGCGTCCGGTGCGTTCCGCGGGCGCCAGAGCCAGCGGAGGGCGTCGGGGAGCAGGACGCCGCCGTGATTGGGGTTGTGGCCGCCGTCGCCGAGGACCAGGCGGAAGTCGTAGCCGGACTCGGCCAGGGCGGCGGCCACGCGCAGGTTGCCGGCCAGCCAGTTGTCGCCGGGTTCGTTCCAATGGAGATCGCGGTGGCCGGCCTGGAGGAAGAGCCGCAGCGGTTTGCGGGGCACGGCGGGGATCAGCTCGGGATACGGATTGCCGCCGGGCATCTGCACGAAGCTGGACAGGAAGCAGATCGCGCGGTCGAACCGATCGGGCCGCAGCCAGGCGGCCGTGAACGCGCAGTTTCCGCCACTGCTGCCGCCGCAGATCGCCCACCCCGACCGCTCGATGCTGAACCTGGCGCTCACCTGCGGGATGATCTCGTCGGTCAGAAACGAGCAATATCGCTCATCGAACGCGTCGTACTCGACGTTCCGGTTCGTCGTCTCGCCCAGCCGTCCGGGGTCGACGAACAGGCCGATCGTCATCGGGATGTCGCCCTGATGCACGAGGTTGTCCAGAACGATCGCCGCGCGCATCTCGGCCGCGGGATCGAGATACCACCAGCCGTCCTGGAACACGATCAGCCGGGCCGGCGCCGCGGGGTCGTAACCGGCCGGCACATGCACCCAGAACCTGCGCGTCGTGCCGGGGTAGACCGCGCTGCGATCCCATCCGAACTCGAACGTCCGGCCAGCGGCCACCCCGGACCGCCGTACGGAGTCCGGCCCGTGCTCGTAGCGAACATCAGCAACATCAAGAGCCAGTTCCCGGTACGGCACCACAGCGCTCACCGCCGCCACGCTAAGCCCGCCGCACGCCTCCGGCCACCCGTTTACCGACCCGCGCCGGCCACTCGTTTGCCTGCCCGCGCTGGCTACTCGTTTGCCTGCCGCGCTGGCTACTCGTTTGCCTGCCCGCGCTGGCTACTCGTTTGCCTGCCCGCGCTGGCTACTCGTTTGCCTGCCGCGCTGGCTACTCGTTTGCCTGCCCGCGTTGGCTACTCGTTTGCCTGCCGCGCTGGCTACTCGTTTGCCTGCCCGCGCTGGCTACCCGTTTCCCGCCCGCGCCGGCCGCCAGGTTGATCGTTGCCGTCCGGGGCGGGGTCAGCCGGCTTCCCAGACGTCTACTGGGGGGAGGCCGCGGGCGGCTCGGGCTCTGTCCATTATTTGCTGGATCAGGGCTGTCTTGCCCTCGGTGTAGGCGTCGCCGTCGGGGGCGGTCGCGGCAAGTTCGCGCTTGAGGGCGGCGTAGGCGTCCCGGTCTTGTTCGTTTGTGCGCAGGTGGTCGCGGAGGATGCGCTGATTGCGCGTTTCCCAGGTGTCGGCGGTGACGATGTGCAGGTGGTAGCCGGGGCGGCGATAGAGCAGACGCCTGGGCATGTGGGCGTCGACGTAGTCGTAGCCGAGTGCGCTCAAAGCCGCTTCGCGGTCGCGTACGGCATCCAGGGAAGGCGCGGCGGCCATCAGGTCGATGATGGGCTTGGCGGGCAGGCCGGGCACCGAAGTGCTGCCCACGTGCTCGGCGACGGTGATGGTGTCCCCGAGCGCGGCGAAGGCCTCGTCCAGGGCCTGCGCGGCCCGGGCCGGCCACGACGGGTCGTAGTCACGGATCTCGATGGTCACCTTTCGACCCTAGCGAAGGGAACGTGACGACCATGGCCACGCCGGGTTCGCGGGCCTCGGCGAAAGCCCGGCCGCCGTGGGCCTCGGCCAGCTGGCGGACGATCCACAGGCCCAGGCCGGTGCCCTCGGCGCTGCCGACCGCGAACTGGCCGAACAAGCGTTCGCGGAGCTCGGTGGGGATGCCCGGGCCGTGGTCGCGCACCTCCAGCCGATCCTGGCCGTTCTTGCGCGTGACGGTCACGACGATGGGTGGGGCGCCGTAGCGGGCCGCGTTGGTGAGCAGGTTGATGAGGATCTGCTCGAAGCGCTGCTTGTCCACGTACAGGGTCTGCTCGTCGTGGATCTCGAGCGTCACGTCGGCGTCCGAACTGCGCACGTGGGTGAGCGCCTCCTTCACCAATGCCTGCGCCGAATGCTCGCGGCGGTCGAGTTGAAGCTGGCCCTCGCTGTCGATGCGCTGCACGTCGAGCAGGCCCTCGGCGAGCCGGGTGATGCGCGAGGTCTGGCGCAGGGCGGCGTCGAGCATGCGCGATACCGGCGGGGGTGCGTCCGTCTTCAGCTCCTCGAGCACCATGCGCACCGTGGCGAGTGGGGTGCGCACATCATGAGCGAGAGTGCTCATCATGGCCGAGCGCCACTGCTCGATGCGCGCAAGACGCTCACGATCCTCGCGCAGGTGACGGGCCTGGGCCTCGATCAGCAGCGCGACGGCGACCGCGATCGGCATCAGGATGAACGCGCTGCCCAGCACAAGTGGCGCTTGCTGGGTGACCACGAGCGGAACCAGATAGGCGAGGGTGGCCGGCAGTGCGTAACTGAGCAGGATCCAGCGGGGGAAATGCAGCCCGGCCCACGCGTAGATCAGCACCAGGAACGGCCCGGTCCCGCTGGCCGACCCGCCGAACGACCACGTCGACATGCCGAGGACCAGGAACGACGGCAGGCCGAGCCATGCGGGGGCGTTCGGGGACGTCCGGGCCCACTGCGGCAGCAGCGCCACGAACGCGACCGCGAAGTCGCACGCCGCCACCAGGAGGAGCCGGTCGGCGTGCACCGGATCGTTGCCGATTCCCAGCAGGGCCAGCAGCCCCGCCAGCACCAGAAGCACCCCAGCTTGCCGGGCCGCAGCACGCGGCCCGGTCCCGAGAAGTCGAAAAGGTCCGTTCTGAGCTATTTTCTCAGTATACGGCTGATCGCTGACCCCGCCCGCGGACAGGGGTTGCGCTATTCGAGGGCGTGCGGTGCGCGGGGCCGTCCTCGCGCGCGAGCAGAAGTCGCGCTGTTCGGGGGTGTGCGCGCCAGATACCACCAGTCTGCGACGAGCAGGACCCATAGCGCGGGTGCGCGGCGTCGTCCTCGCGCGGACAGGGGTTGCGCCGTTCGGGCGTGGGCGGTGCGGGCCGTCTTCGCGCGGGGCATGGGTTGCGCTTTCGGCGGTGTTGGGTGCGCGGTGCTGTATTGGTGCCGCACTCGCCCGCGGGCAGGGTAGCGCCGCCTGAGGTCTGGGTCGGGCAGGGTTGCGCCGCCTGAGGTCTGGGTCGGGCGGGGTCGCGGTGGCGCCGGCCTCGCAGGCGGACACGGGCCGCGCTCCTCAGGCTGACATGCGCGGGGCCGTGGCGGGGCGAACCTGTTGAAGCTTGCGGGTAGGAGCTATGAGGGTGGTGTCATAGGGCCTTGGTCAGGCGGACGTCTTCCTCGTGGTAGCCGAGCCGGTCGTAGAAGCGTCGGGCTCGGGTGTTGGCGGCGCCTGTTTCCAGGGTGAGGCGGGTGAGGCCTCGCTGGCGGGACCACTGCTCGGCCGCGCGCATCAGGGCCGCGCCGATGCCCTGGCTCTCGTGGGTGGCGGCCACGGCCAGCTCGCCGACGTAGGCGTCCTGCTCGCCGGTGAAGTGGGTTCGTTCCGTGACGCTGACCGCGCCGATCACCGTGTCGGCGGCGACGGCTACGAAGACCGCGTGGTTGTCGAGGTGGGCCTGGTCGGCCGCGGTCGAGAGCCAGCCCTCGACGGCTCGGTGGACCAGTTCGGGGTTGCGCCAGTCGGCTACGCCGATCGCGAGACGGGGTGCCAGGGCCAGGACGGCTTCGCGGTCCGAGGACTCGTAGGGGCGAACGCTCATGTCGGCATGGTCGCAGCGGAACCGGCCGTCAATAAAGGGGGTCAGAACGGCTTTTCCCAGACCGGCACCGAGGGCAGGCCTGCCGCGGCCCGGGCCTTGTCGGTGAGTTCCTGGATCAGGGTGGTCTTGGCTCGGGTGTAGTCGTGGGGGCCGTTGCCGGCGGCGGCCAGCGAACGTTTGAGGGCGCCGTAGCGCGCAGCTTCGGACGGGTTCGCGCGTAAGTAGTCGCGCAGCAGGCGTTGGTTGCGGGTCGGCCAGGTATCGAGGGTGACCACGTGCAGGATGTGCGTTCTGGCGGCGCCCGACCAGCGGACGAACAACAAACGGTCAGTCATGGCGTTGATGTGGCGCTCATAGTTGAGCGGAGTGAGCAAACGCGCATCGAACGACGACAGGGCGGGCACCGCGGCCATCAGGTCGATGGTCGGCTTGGCGGCCAGGCCGGGCACAGCGGTCGAGCCGATGTGTTCGATGACCGGCAGCAGCGGCGACAACTCGGCGATCGCGGCGGCGGCCATCGCCGGCCAGCGTGAGTCGTACGCGGTGACGACGACCATGCCGTAAACGTAGTCATCACCTCGGCAGGAGGGTGTCATTGGCATGACCGAATAGATTGCTATCGATGCAGCCGTGATGGTGGGGTAGTGGGCATCATTCCCCACCAGGAGGTCGTTCATGAGACGACGACGTACGGCGGTGGCCGCCCTGGCCCTCGCGATGCTGGGCGCCCTGATCTCCACCCCGGCCGCCGACGCGGCACCGGCCGCGAGCACCGAGCCCGCGCAGTACGAGATCTACGACGTACGCGGGGCCGGGCAGCGCAACCAGATCGCCCGTACCGGAGTGGCCATCGACAGCGTCGAGCACGCCACGGTCACGATCACGGCCACCCCGGCCGAGGTGCGCGCCCTGCAACGGCAGGGTTTCACCGTGCAGCCCGTGCTCAGCACGTTCGACTTCCCGCCGTCGGACGCGCCGTACCACAACTACAGCGAGATGGTCGCCGAGGTGAACCGGGTGGTGGCCGCCTACCCGGCTATCGCCAGCAAGCGCACGATCGGCAAGACGTACGAGGGCCGCGACATCGTCGCCGTGAAGATCTCGGACAACGTGGGCACTGACGAGAACGAGCCCGAAGTGCTCTACGACGCCAACCATCACGCGCGTGAGCACCTGACCGTCGAGATGGCGCTTTACGTCCTCAACCTCTACACGAGCAGCTATGCGACGGACTCGCGCATCCGCAACGTCGTCGACAGCCGCGAGCTCTGGATCATCCCGTCGGTCAACCCGGACGGCTCGGAGTACGACATCGCCACCGGCAGCTACCGCTCGTGGCGCAAGAACCGCCAGCCCAACAGCGGCTCGTCCAACGTCGGCACCGACCTCAACCGCAACTACGGCTACCGCTGGGGTTGTTGCGGCGGCTCGTCGGGCAGCACGTCGTCGGCGACCTACCGCGGCCCGTCCGCCTTCTCGGCCCCCGAGACGCGTGCGGTGCGCGACTTCGTCAACAGCCGGGTCGTGGGCGGAAAGCAGCAGATCCGCGCGGCGATGGACTTCCATACCTATTCGGAACTGGTTCTGTGGCCGTTCGGGCACACCACCGCGAACACGACCACGGGCATGACGACCGACGACTACAACACGTTCTCGACGTTCGGCCGGCAGATGGCCGCGACGAACAACTACACACCGGAACAGTCGTCCGACCTGTACATCACCGACGGCGACCTGCTCGACTGGCTGTGGGGCACGCACAAGATCTTCGCCTACACGTTCGAGATGTACCCGCGTACGGCGTCCGGGGGTGGCTTCTATCCGCCCGCGAGCGTCATCACACGGGAGACGACGCGCAACCGGGAGTCCGCCGTGCTGCTCGCCGAGGTGGCAGACTGCCCGTACAAAGTGATCGGCAAGCAAGCCACGTACTGTTCCTGACCGTTTCGCCGATGCCGCCCGGTGGTCACCGACCGGGCGGCGTTGCGTGTCCGACAGAGGTATTCGTGCAGTTCTTTGTGTACGGCCGCGACCGTCCCGGCTCGCTGCAGCTCAAAATGGACCTCACCGAGCATCATTGGACGTTCCTCGACCCGTACGCGGATCGCCTCATCGCCCGCGGCCCCACGCTCGACGACCACGGCGATCCCACCGGCAGCCTGCACATCGTCGACCTGCCCGACGTCGCGGCCGCGCGCACCTTCGCGTACGAGGAGCCGTATTACCTGGGCGGCGTCTTCGAGTCGGTGATGCTGTGCCGCTACGTCAACCTGCTCGGCCGCGCGGTTCCGAGCGACTCCGGCTATCTGGTCATCGCCGGTGGCGTCGCGCCGATCACGAGCAAACACCTTTTCGCGTACGGGGATCTGTTCGCCCTCGACGGCGCCGCGCACGCAGGCCGGGCCGCGCTGCTGCAGGCGCCGTCGCTGGAAGCCGCCATCCGCTCGGCCCCCGACGACGCAACGGTCCACCCGTGGCGCCGAGGCGGCCGCCAGCCCTAGCCACGCAGCGCTCAACCGCCAAACGCGCATTGCTCAAACGCGCGGCCTCGCCGTGCCGCCTCCGACCGCGATGATGCCCCTGGAACTGGGCGGGCGCCGGAGAAGTGTGGCGCTCGAACGCGGTGCTTAGTTGCGCTGTCCTATGCGTAGGACGGTGAGGTAGCGGCGTACTGCGTGGTTGTCCATGTGTGTGCGAATGCGGTCGGCAACGGCGTCCAGCAGGGGTTCGCGGACGTCGGCGGGCAGTCGGCGGTAGGGCGAGTTCGATCGCAGGTGGTCGGCGAAGCCCTGGCCGTCGAAGTGTTGCTCGGTCGGATACCAGCGGACGATCGTGGGTGCGAACAGGTCGTGCAGGGACTGATCGGAGTTGCGCACTTCCTGCTCGACCGGCGGGTGACCCCAGTCGGGGTTGCCGGGGGAGTAGCGCTCGTGCAGGTCGGCCGTCTCGGCGTACACCTCGGGCTCGTCGGGGCGGCGGATCACCACGTGGCCCAGCAGGGCGAGCCGGCCGCCAGGGCGTAGCACGTCGTGTGCCTTGCGCCAGCCGACGGCCGGGTCGACCCAGTGCCACGAGGAGGCGGCGACCACTGCGTCGAAGCGGCGCGAGCCGGCCTCCCACTGCTCGAACGTGGACTCGATCACGTCGGCGCCGGCCGCTTTGAACGTCGGTTCGGCAAAGTCGGTGCGGACGGCCTCGGACGTGGGTTCGACCGTGCCGGCGCCGGCGGCTCCGGGCCTGGGCTTGATCACGTCGAGACGAGTCTTTTTGCGAGCGAGTGCCGCCAGCGCGTGGCCGGGTTCCAGGGCGGTCACCGTGAAACCGCGCGCCACCAGGGGCACGGTGGCCTGGCCGGTGCCGGCGCCCACTTCGAGCACCGGTGAACCAGGGTGCAGACCGGCCAGCGCGGCCAGGTCGTCGAACAGGGCCTCGGGGTAGCCGGGGCGGACCCGGTCGTACAGGTCCGGCACGTCGTTGAACAGGTGTCCGAGGTTGGCCATGCCGCGCATTATCCCGTGCGTGCGCTACGGCCTGGGGTTTCGCCCAGGCCGGCACGTGACCCTCGGTTCTGCCTCGATGCTCTTGTTCGAGATGACGATTCGTACGGGTTGATGGGTTTCAGTCGAGGCAGAACTCGTTGCCTTCGGGGTCGTTCATGACGATGAAGCCGGCGCTGAGGGGCAGGTTGGGCTCGGAGCGGCTGACGCGCTTGGCGCCCAGGGCGACCAGGCGGTCGCATTCCTTCTCGAGGGCGGCCATGCGGTCGTCGCCGTCCAGGCCGGGGGCGGCGCGCAGATCCAGGTGCAGGCGGTTCTTGGCCACCTTGTCCTCGGGGACCTGCTGGAAGAAGATGCGCGGGCCGGTGCCGTCCGGGTCCTCGAGGGCGGAGGCGGAGTTGCGGCGCGCCATGGGGACGTTGTTCTGTTCGAGGAAATCGTCCCAGGCGTCAAGCGGGTCGGTGCCGGGCTCGACGGTGACGCCGGGCGGGCCGGGGTGCACATAGCCGAGCGCGTCGCGCCAGAAGATGGACAGCGTTTTGGGGTCGTGGGCGTCGAAGGTGACCTGGATCGTGCGGCTCATCGGGTGGCCTTTCGGAGGTGGAGGTCGCGCAGCAGGCTGACCTCGGACAGGTGGTGGATCAGTTCGCGGTGGATGTGCAGGACGAGCGTGGCCATCGGCGCGTCGGGGTAGGGCTCGGCCGGACCGCACGGTTCGCGCAGCCCATCTTGTTCGAGGTTGCGCACTCCGGCCAGCCACACGCCGATCTGCTCATCCAACTGCGCGAGAGCGTCGTCCGCGGTGGCGGCATAGTTCCATTTCTCGTACGAGGCCTCGGGCGCCCCGAAGTGAGCGAAGTTGCGCACGGCGAGCACTCCGACGATGACGTGCCCGAGGCGCCACGCGATGGTCGTGATCGGGGCCGGGACGGGCTCCGGGTAGGCGAAGTCGATCGTGTGGTCGCCGCTGCCCGCCTGCATCGGGGCCGTCGACGTGCCGCGGGGCCGCACGCTCCAGGTGTCGGGGGCGGGTTCCCAGAAGTATTCGTCGTCGGTCAGGCCGTTCAGTCTTGCGCGAAGGTGGTTGTTCCAATGCCATTCGAGTTGCTCGCGCAGTGTCTGGTTCCAGTCGAAGCCGTCCATACGCACACCCTGACACGGAACGAGGACAGGATCGGTCCGCGATGTCTGAAAGAGTGTGCGCGTGGACGACATGGGGACGACCGAGCGGGTCCTCGCCCTGCTCGGGCTGCTGCAGCAACGCCGGGTGTGGACCGGGCCCGAGCTGGCCGAGCGACTCGGCGTCACCACGCGCACGGTTCGGCGCGATGTTGAGCGTTTGCGCGTGCTGGGCTATCCGGTCAACGCGGGGCAGGGCGTGGGCGGCGGGTATCAGCTCGGGGCGGGTCAGGCGCTGCCGCCGCTGCTCTTCGACGACGAGGAGGCCATCGCCACGGCCGTCGCGCTGCTGGCCGGGGCGGAGAGCGGGGATGCCGCGTTACGGGCGCTGACCAAGCTGGACCGGGTGCTGCCGTCCCGGCTGCGCCATGAGGTGCGGGCGCTCGCGGAGTCGGTTTCGTCCTTCGGGGGAGGCCGGCCGGCGATCGACTCCGAGGCGCTGATGACGCTGGCCCGAGCCTGCCGCGACTCCGTGCTGGTCCGTTTCGTCTACGCGGGTCGGGGTGTCGGCGGTCGAGGCGTCTCAGATGACGGGGGCACCGAGCGGGAGGTCGAGCCCTACCGTCTGGTGGCCTCGGATCGGCGCTGGTATTTGCTGGCCTTCGACCTGGGCCGCGACGACTGGCGGACATTTCGCGTCGATCGGATGTCGGAAATATCGGAGAAGTCGTGGCGGTTCAGGCCGCGGGAAGCGCCCGATGCGGCCGAGTTCGTGCAGGAGAGCGTGTCGAGCCGCGTTTACCGGTATCAGGCGCGGTTTCTTGTGCGGGCGAGGGCGGAGACGATTCGGGCGTTGATCCCGGCTTCGGCGGCGGTCGTGCGCGCGAGGACGGACACGACCTGCGAGGTGCTCAGCGGGGCGGCCGACCTCGACTTCATCCTGATGCACATGGTGCTGCTCGGTCACGACTTCGAGGTGCTCGATCCGCCGGAGTTGCGCGGGCGCTGCGCAGTGCTGGCCGACCGGCTACGCGCGGCGGCCGCCAGCGCATGAAAAAGCTACGCGCGCCAGCAGTCACCAGCGCATGACGAAGCGACGGCGCGCCGCTGCCGTCACGAGCGTATGACGAAGCGACTGCACGCCGTCACCAGGTCATGACTACGGCGGTGGCCGCGTCGCGGACGTCGGGGTCGGGGTGCCGCCGCAAGGAGCGCAGCCGGTCGCGCCACTCGACGGGCCAGCCCAGCCGGTAGCCGCGCCGGGTCAGGGCCACCGCGAACAGCCCGTGGGCGAGGCCGCCGCGCTGCTCGAAGTCGGTCGCGCGGACCAGTTGCGCCCCGGCGTCGAACATCGACTCCACGCGGGTCAGATACGAGGTCAGCGTCTGCGCGGCATGGTAGGCCACGATCGGACGATCCGCGCAGCGGTCGGCGACCTCGTCCAGCACGTCCGAACCGCCCAGCGCGACCATCATCTTGAGCGCCGGCGTCAGGAACCCGTCCCGGTCGGCCAGCGAGCGCGCGGCGGTCAGGGCCGGCCCGCGGTCGACGGCGGGGTCGGCTCGGGCGGCCCAGGTGTCCACCGCGTCGGCCAGGTCGTCGAGGCGTTCGCGCCACGGGCGGTCGCGCTCGGCGCTGCCCGGGTCGTCGGTCGCGTCGGCGTCGGTCAGGCGCTGCCACACCGTCTCCAGCCCGCCCGCGTGCAGGGTGCCGACCAGCGCGGCGGTCTCGTACCGGTTCAGGTAGGCGTCGAGGTCGGTGAGCCGGTCGACGACCAGCCCGGTGACGTCGCCGAGCCAGGGCGCCCAGTCCGGCACCAGCGCGAACGCGACGGCGCGGATCAGCTGGTCGTCGCTGCGGCAGGCCGCGTCGACCAGCGCGGCGAACCGGGCCCGGTAGCGCTCGGCCATCCCGCCCGGCTTGCCCGCCAGCACGGCCTGCCGCTCCTCCCGGCTGCCCGCGATCCCGGCCTCGAGAATCGTCCAGCTCTCGGCGGCCCACAGCCGGGCCCGCGCCGCCGCGATCAGGGCCGCGCGCACGTCCCGATGCTGACCTTCCGTCCCGTACGCCGTCATGAGCGTCCCCATCGACGCCGGCGGCCCGAACTGGCTCAGCAGCCGCGCGGCCTCCTTGCGGCTGGTCACCTTGGCCCGGCCGAGCAGGATCGGGTCGAGCAGCGCGGGCAGGCGCGACGGCGGCACGAACCGGGCGGCCCGGCCCGCCGCGTACATGGCGACCCGCGCCCGGTCGTCGCCGGCGTGCGCGAGCAGCGTGGCCAACGCCTGTTCGGGCCGGTCGGTCCACACCAGCGCGCCCAGCGCCGCCTCGGCCAGCACCACGTCGGACGATTCCGCGTAGCGCAGCGCGATCGCCGAGCCCAGCACCGGAACCCGGGCGGCGGCCTGGATCGAGGCGGCCCGCTGATGCCGCGTAGCCCCGGTGTCGTCGGCGATCCGCTCGTGCAGCTGGACGAAGACCGCCTGCTGGCGAGGCAGCCACCGCTCGCAGAAGTCCGGCCACGGCGGCACCCAGCGCACGCCTTCCTTGAGGAACCGGCCGCGCGGGGTCCGGTTCAGCACCCGGTCGAGCAGGTCGGTGCGGCTCCCGCAGAGGGTCCGCCAGACCGTCCGGGATTCGGCCACGATCGACGGGTCGACGTCGAGCACTTCGGCCACCCGTACGGGCCGGGCCCGCGGATCGGCCAGCCACAGCTCGGCCGCCGTGCGATGGACCGAGGGCACGTTGCCGGGGGCGATCGCCGAGCGCAGCAACGCCTGCAGGCCGTCGACGTTCCATGCGCGCTTGCCGAGCGCCCGGGTGAGGGCGAACAGCGGCTCGAAGAAGCCCCGGTCCATCCCGGCCTCGGCCCAGCCCCGCAGCCGGTCGAAGACCATCACCTCCTGGCCGCGGCGCAGCGTGCGGTCGAAGCGGCCGAGCATCGGCACCGACTTGCCGGCCGCGGTCAGGTCGATCGTCAGCAGCGCCCAGTCGCGCAGCGCGGGCTCGTCGACGTGCTGCTGCAGCACGCGGACGGCCAGCGCGCTCAAGGCGGCCAGCGACTGCGCGGAGGCGTCGCGGGCCTCGACGGCATCGGTGGTGAGCCGGGTCAGCCGGTCGGCGGTCGCCGGCGTCAGCAGCGGCGCGACGTGCGCCAGGGTGAGCAGCACGGTCGAGCGCACCGGGTCCTGTTCGTTGCGCAGCCGGCCGAGCAGCCCGAGGGCCTCGGTCACCGCCTCGGGGTCCCGCGAGCGGCGGGCGGCGTCGATGAGCTTCGCGTACGCGTTGGCCCGCTCCGCGGCGTCACCGCTGCCGGTTGCCTGCACGATCGCGTCGCGGGCCTCCGGCCACGGCAGATAGGCGCTCAGCGCGCGCATGACCGACTCGTTGCCCCGGGCGAACGGGCGTGTCATCTGACGGCGGGCCTCGTCTTCCCGTACGGCGTGGGGCAGCAGCTCCATCGTGAGCGGGTCGAGCGTGCTGCCGGCCGAGCCGACGGTCCGGTTGTGCAGGGCGGCGCGGCGGCTCGGCGGCAGGGCGGCCAGCAGGTTCGCGTATCCGGAGCCGTCGCGGACCCGCTGGGCCAGCGGCAGCAACTCCGCGTCGGGCAGCGCGGCCAGGCGGCTCGTCAGGGCACGGGGCAGCGGCCGGTGCGCGATCCAGTTCGCGCGCGGCGCGGCGGCCAGCAGGGCGGCCACCCGGCGCGGGTCGTGGGCGGCCAGCACCCCGTACCGGGGAAGGTTTCCAGGCAGATAAGTCTCGGGGCCGTGCCGTTCCAGCAGGTCGAGCACGCCGGCCGGGTCGCAGTGCAGCACGGCGTGACCGGCGCGGGCCCAGATGCGGGCAGCGCGCTCCGGATCGGCCGCCTCGAGCTGCGCGGTCAGGTGGGCCAGCAGCACGGCCGGGTGGCGGCGGGCGACGGCCGTGAGGTTGGTGGCGTGGTCGAGGCCGGGCAGGGCCGCGCGGACGACCTCGGCGCCGCAGGCGGGCAGCAGGGCGGCGGCCTCCTGATCCCCGTACGCCTCCCGGACGCGGGGGAGCAGCGCATCGGCCGCGGCGGGGGCGTCGACGCGACGCAGCGTGCGATAGATCAGGCGACGCTCGGTGACGGGACGGTCGAGGTCAAGCTCCGCGGTCGTCAGCACGCTCTGCAGGGCCCGGGCGCGCAGGGCCGCGTCGGGGTCGGTCAGGGCCAGCCGCACCTCGTCGGTGGCGCTGGTGACCTGGGCCGCGGTGAGGGCCAGCGAGCGCTCGTACGGGCCGGCGGCGCGCAGCTCCGCGCAGACCTCGGCGCGATCGGGGGCCGTGCGGGCCCATGCCGCGACGCGAGCCATCCTCACCCCGTACGGGAAAGGGTCGAGCGAAGCGAGAAGATCCCCCGTGGACTTGAGCACGACTCCAATTGTCGCCCAGTCGATCAAGAGGTTTTCGGCGGATGATGGTGGCCATGACCGATGACGCTCAGATGCAGCCGCTCGACGAGGACTGGCAGCGCGCGCTCGCGATCGTGGCGCACCCCGACGACCTGGAGTTCGGCGGGGCGGCCGCGATCGCCCGCTGGACGGCCCAGGGCAAAGACGTGAGATACGTGCTGCTGACCAGCGGCGAGGCCGGCATCGACGGCATGGACCCGGCCGAGGCGGGCCCGCTGCGCGAACGGGAGCAGCGGGAGTCGGCGAAGATCGTCGGGGTGTCGCACGTCGAGTTCCTCGGCCTGCCCGACGGGGTGCTCGAGGGCGGGGTGGCGCTGCGCAAGCTGCTGGCCCGCTCGATCCGCGAGCACCGGCCCGAGATCGTGATCACCAACAACTTCCGCGACAGCTGGGACCCCGACGGCGCCGCCCTCAACATGGCCGACCACATCGTGACGGGGCGGACCGTGCTCGACGCCGTCCGCGACGCCGCCAACCGCTGGGTGTTCCGCGACCTCGAGCAGGAGAAGTGGGACGGCGTCAAGCAGGTGTGGGCGGGCGGCTCGCCCCGCGGCCGGCACGGCGTCGACATCACCGGCACGTTCGAGCTGGGCGTGCGGTCGCTGGAGGCGCACGACGCCTACCTGCGCGGCCTCGGCTCGGGCGACTTCGACGCGGAGGAGTTCCTGGAGGGCTTCGCCCGGCAGACCGGCGCGCGGATGGGCGTCAAATACGCGACCGGTTTCGAGGTGTTCCGCTTCGAC
Organism: Paractinoplanes lichenicola; assembly: GCF_016785085.1. GTDB lineage: Bacteria > Actinomycetota > Actinomycetes > Mycobacteriales > Micromonosporaceae > Actinoplanes > Actinoplanes lichenicola. The sequence continues at coordinate 170,404 of NZ_JAENHO010000011.1, read as the reverse complement.
CTGTTCTAGTAGGTCAACTCCAGGACGAACCATTCGCCCGGGCCGGTCAGCGTGAGCGGGCCGCCCGGGTGGTAGGCGACCGCGCCGTCCTTGGCCAGCTCGGCGATGACGTGGGGGCGGTCGCTGAGGTCGAGCTTGCGGGCCTCGTCCGCGCCGACCTCGACCGTCCACACGCTCACATGCGGGTGCGCGATGACCGGCAGCCGCCCGTCCGCCGTGGCCGGGCCCGGCCGCTGCCCCTCGACGCTGCGGTCACCGGCCCCGATGTCGCGCGGCTCGGGCAGGCTCTCGCCCAGGTCTTTGAGCTCGACCAGCCGATTCTGATAGAACCGCTGCCCGATGTTGGTCAGCCGGTGCACGGGCGAGAGCGGCCGATAGACCGAGCCGCCGCGATACTCGTTCAGAAAGCGCGGCTCGCTGCCGTCCAACCAGTCCATGCGGGCCTCGGAGCCCGAGATCGAGAGCACCACGTACGGGTTGTGGTGCAGATGCCACGGGTGGGTCTCGCCGGCCTGCAGGGCGACGTCCCACACGCGGACGATCTCGTTGTCGAGCAGCACCGCCTGCCCGACATCGTCAAGAACAACACGCTCGCCGGCAGGGGAGTGCACAACCTGACCTTTCACGAGCACCACCCCACCATCCGATGTAGTCGATGTCAAAAAGCGTCCTGGGCGATGCGGGCGAGGGTGCGCAGGCCGATGCGGGCCATCGGCGGGTTGGTTTCGGCGTAGTACCAGGGCAGGCCCATCGCCTGGACGAAGGCCCACGCCTTGCCGCGCTGCCACTCGAGGTCGGTGACGTTCAGCGCTTCGCGCAGCGTGCGGCGGGGGCCGGCTTCCAGGAGGTGCCAGGCGCCGACCAGTTCGAGGGCGGGGTCGGTGGGGGACAGGCCGCCCACGTCGAGGACGCCGGACAGGTGGCCGTCGGCGGTGAGCAGGATGTTGCCCGGGATCAGGTCGCCGTGGGTCATCGTGTCGGGGGTGTCGCCGCGGGGGAGTTCGCGCAGCTCTTGCCAGAGCGGGCGCTGGGCGGGGTCGTGCTCGAGGCAGATCTCCAGCCACTCGTCCTGCGACTTGAGCTCGCCGCCGCGGCCTTCGCCGGAGAACGTGCGGCCGTGCGTGGGCAGGGACCGTACGGCGGAGATGAACTCGGCCAGGTCTCGCGCGAAGTCGTCACCGAGGGCCTCGTCAGTGACGACCACGCCCGGTAGCCACGTCTGGACCGCCCAGGGCAGCGGGTAACCGGGGCCGGGCTCACCGAGCGCGACCGGTTCCGGGGTGGCGAACCTCGTACGGCCGAGCAGTTCGCTCGCGGCGGCGGCCTCACGCTCCAGCCACTCGCGGGCGCCGGGGCGAGGCCGCAGCGGGAAGCGGAGCGTGTACGTGTCGCCCAGCCGGAAGATCGCGTTGACCGTGCCCTGGGTGTCGAGCGCGCGCAACGGCAGGTCACGCCACTGCGGGAACTGGGCGTCGACCAGTGCGCGAACCGTGGCGAGCGGAATGTCGAGCTGATCGGCGTGCATGCGCTCGTCAGAGCTCGTTGCACGTGTTGCGCACGTCGACGACCAGCTGCGCGACCCGGCTCAGGTTGAAGGTGACGACCGCCTGCTGCACCTGTTGCGCCTGCGCGGCCAGCACCCGGTAGTCCTCGTCGGCGTTCCCGGCCGCCTGGGCGAGCGCGATGGCGCCGCCGAGCTGGTAGGTGGTTTGGTCGGTGAGCGTCTCCGGCTGCCAGGTGTCGGGCACCCGCTCGAAGACACCGCAGGCCGCGGCGGCGTCGGCTTCGGCGTCGTTGCCGCCGCCGCCGCCCACGAACGAACTGGCCGCCCAGAGGATGCCGACGATCAGGGCGCCGGCCAGCACGCCTACGCCACCGGCGAGCAACAGCCGCCGCGAGCCGTTGTCGGTTCTCGGCGGCGCGGCCTCCTGCGGGCCGGGGACCTCTACGCCCTGGTTGGGCCAGACACCGGCGGGGTCCGGGGCTGCGACCGGCGCGGGCGCGGCTGCCGTGTGAGGTGATGCGTCGCCTTCGGCTGGGGCTTGGCCGCTCGCCGCCGGGGTGGCTTCGGGCGCCGGCCGCTGCCAGGGGTTCTCCGCCGCGGGCTCGGCCGCACCCGCTGCCGGGGGCGGAACCGATGCGGGCTGAGACTGCTCGGGCGGCTGCGGCGTCGTCATAGCCCGAAAGAATTCCATAACCGACCGAACCTGGTCACTCCCGCACCGAAATCCCACCCGTGTCCCCAGCGAACCGGGCCGATAGGGTTTGCAGCCGGCAGACAACGGGGGCTCAGTGGTGGTGGACCAAGCGACTCGGCGCCGGCTGCCGGGTGGTGGCACCGCGGTGGTTGCGGTCCTGCTCGGGCTGCTCGCGTTTGCGGCCGACTTTGTGGACGGGGCCGCCGGTCGGGTGATGGTCGCGCTGACCAGCAGCGGCTTTCCGTGGGGCCTGGCCGCTTTCCTCGCCGGATGGGCGACGCCGGTCACTGACCGCGGTGCTCGCCGGGCCGTGGGGCGGGCCACGGCGCTGCTGATGACGGCAACCCTCGTCTACTACTCGCTCATTCTGGTCGGCACCCGCCGGTGGCTGGCGGGCGGAGCGGTCGTCGACGGGCTGCTCGACGTCGGAACCATGACGGCCGTCTGGTTGACGGGATCGGTCGTGGCCGGCGCAGTGCTCGGATTTCTGGGCTGGCTCGTGAGGGGCAGCGCTGAGGCGTCGGGCGACGGTGCTTGTGGCGGCCTCGCGACGGCTGGTCCCGCGACGACTGGCCGGGGCGCAAGGGCTGCGGCGGCGCTAGGTCTGGCCTGCGGGTTGCTCTCCGGCGACGGCTGGGCCCAAGCGTTTCTCGCGCCCCCGGGGCAACCGCTCACGCTTCACTTCGGGTTCTCCGCCTACGCCGCGGGGCAGAACCTCATGATCGGGCTGCCCGTTGTCGTCCTCGTGTGGCTGGCTACCGCTCATCGGTTGTGGCGGGCGTGGCCGGCCCTGCTGGGCGGCGCGCTCGTGGCGTCGCTGGTGAGCGGGGCCGGATGGTTACTGTTCCAGCAGGCTGTCCAGTATTCGGTCCAGGGCCGCGCGGTCGTCGGCGGACAAGCCGAGCGTGTCGTCCAGGGTGGCCGCCTCGGCGGTGGCGGCGTCGAGCAGCCGGGCGCCCTCCGCGGTCAGCCGCAAGCTTTGCCGGCGGCGATCGGCCGGATCCCGTACGCGCTGAATGGCCCCTCGCTCGGCCAGGCGATCGGCCAGCAGGACCACCAGGCTGGGCGCCACCCCGAGGGCCGCGGCCAGCTCCACCTGCGACTCCGCGCCGCGCGAGCGGAGCAGGCTGAGCAGGGCCACGTGTTTGGGCTTGAGGTCCAGGGCCGCCAGACGCGCGGCCAGTGACGCCTCGTGGGCCGCGCCCAGCAGGGCCAACCGGAACGACAACGTCTCCAGCGGAGTGCTTGCCATGCGGCCACCATAGCCGCGCGCAATGATTCAGGTGGTTAACGGTCAGGCGGCGACGGGCTGCGAGCTCGCCAGGTGCACCTCGTGCACCTCGACGCCGTCGCCGCCGCGGCGCTTGGCCTTGTACATGGCCGCGTCGGCCAGTTCGACCACGGAGGGCAACGTCGAGGCCGGGCCGCCCGCCACGCCGATACTGAGCGTGGCCGGGCCGTCGAGGGCCCGGACGGCCTCGGCCATCCGCTGCGCCACCTCCCGGCCCAGCGCGTTGCCGAGACCGGGCAGCAGCACGGCGAACTCGTCGCCGCCGAGCCGGGCCACCAGGTCGTCCGCGCGGACGAGCCCGGACAGCGACTCCGCGATCGCCCGCAGCGCGGCGTCACCGGCCGCGTGCCCGTCGGTGTCGTTGATCTGCTTGAACTTGTCGGTGTCGATCACCAGCACGGTCGCCCACATGTCGGCGCCGCCCTCGTAGCTGCGCACCGCCGCGTCGAACGCGCGCCGGTTGGCCAGCCCGGTCAGTGGGTCGACCCAGGCCTCGACGCGCAGCTGCTCCATCGAGCGGATGGTCTCGACCGAGTTGAGCGTGCGCAGCCGCTGCTGCCAGAGCGCGACCGCGAGCGTCCGGCCGTACGCGGTGCCGGCCGCGGCCACCGACGACCCCAGCGCGGCCAGCAGCTGCGCGTGCGTGTGGTGGTGGGCCGCCGTCAGCACGACGCCGGTGTCCGTCGGCAGCGCGGCGATGGCCTGCTCGATCACCTCGAGCGCCTCGTCGAGCGCACCCGAGCGGCGCAGCGCGACCGCGTGGAACGGCCCGGAGAAGGCGAGCAGCAGCGGGCTGATCCCGTGCGCCCGCAGCCGGCCCAGGTAGTAGCCGATCTCGGTGGCGGCCGCGATCGGGAGCTGCCGGTCGGCCATGGCGCACGCCGCGGCGAGCAGCGCGTAGTCCGACCAGACCTCGGCGTCGGGGCCCTGCGCCTCCTCGGCCGCCCGCTTGCCGTACTCCTCGGCCCGGGTGGTGTGGGTCTCGGCGGTCGCGCCGTCGCCGACCTGGTAGAGCTCGAGCGCCCAGACCAGGTGCAGCTCGGCCAGGTTGATCAGCCACATGGCCCGGTTGCCGTTGGCCGGCCCGAGCTTGGCGCTGAGGGCGTACGCGGCCTCGTAGTGCTGACCGACGAGCTCGTAGAGGCGCAGCTCGTAGAAGGCGATGGCGATGGCGACGCGCGCGTTCACGGCGGCCACCGGTTCGGTCTCGTCGAGCACGAGGCTCTCCGCCGTCACCAGGTCGTGCAGCACGCCGTCGAGGTCGTAGGGGGCCGCCTGGGCCTCACCGATGCGGGAGCGGGTGCCGGCCCGGGAGGCCAGCGCGGCGGCCCGCCAGCCCGGCGACGCCTCGGTCAGCAGCATCCGGTCGACGGCGTCCTCGAAGGCGGGGATGTCGCCGAGCACGTTGAAGGCGATGACGCGGACGAAATGCAGGCAGGCGTGATCGCCGTCGACGTTGCCCTCGTCGTCGACTTCGGCGTCGCCGAGCAGCACGTCGGCACGGGCGACCGCCTCGACGGCCTGCCCGGCCTGCGCCTGCTCCAGCAGACGGACCACTTCCTGTACCGGTTGCATTGCGCCTCCTGGCCTTGCTATCGGCCGGATGACGCGTGACTTGCGGATAAGGCGCCGGTCTTGCGGAAGAATCAGCGCTCAGCGAACCGGTATTCGACCTCGGGCCGGCCCGGTCCGCCGTAGCGGGGACTGCGGTTGACCTGTCCGGTTTCGGCCAGGTGTTCCAGATAGCGGCGCGCGGTGACGCGGGAGGCGCCCATCCGCGCGGCCACCTCGGCCGCCGACAGCCCGGCCGGCCCGCCCGGTTGCGCCGCCCGCAGCACGCCCAGGATCAGGTCGAGCGTGCCCTGGTCGAGACCCTTGGGCAGGGTGTCGGGGGAGGAGCCGCGCAGCGCCGCGAACGCGCGATCGATCTCATGCTGCGCCGCCACCTGCTCGACGCCGCGCATCTGCTCGCGATACCGGGCGTACCCGAGCAGCTTCTCACGAAATGTAGCAAACGTGAATGGTTTGAGCAAATAGTGCGTTACGCCCAACGAGACGGCCGAGCGGACCACCGTGAGGTCGCGGGCCGAGGTCACGACCAGCACGTCCGTGCCGATGCCGGCCGCGCGCAGGGCCCGGGTCAGCTCGAGGCCGTTCATGTCGGGCAGGTGCAGGTCGAGCAGCACCAGGTCGACCGGCGTCGCGCGCAGCGTGGCCATCGCCCGTTGCGCGGTGTGCGCCACACCCGCCACTTCAAAACCTTCAACCCTTCCCGCGTACGCCGCATGAGCGTCGGCGAGGAGCGGCTCGTCCTCGACGACCAGGACGCGGATCGCGCTCACGGGACCACGACCGGCGCGCTCACGGGACCACGGCCGGGACGGGAAGCCGTACGGTGATCTGGGCTCCTCCGCCCGGGGCCGCGGTGACGTCGATGCTGCCGCCAAGCCGGTCGGACACCTGCTTGACCAGCGCCAGCCCCAGCCCGCGCCCCTGCGCCTTGGTCGACCAGCCCCGGGCGAACGCCCCCTCCGGCAGGCCCGGCCCGGTGTCGCCGACCCGCACCAGCACCTCACCGTCGGATTCGCGCACCAGCACGGTCACCACGCGCGGGGCCTCGGTGCCGGCCACCGCCTCGAGCGCGTTGTCGACCAGGTTGCCCACCACCGTGATCAGGTCACGGCTGGGCAGCGGCGTCGGGTCCCCGAGCCGCGAGTCGTCGTCGATCACCAGCTGGGCGCCGCGCTCGGCGGCCTGGGCCGACTTGCCCAGCAGCAGCGCGGCCAGGGCGGGCTCGCTGACCGACCCCACCACCTGGTCGGTCAGTTGCTGGGCCACGGCCAGTTCGGCGGTCGCCAGTTGCAGTGCCTCCTCGGTGCGGCCGAGTTCGACCATGGTCAGGACGGTGTGCAGCCGGTTCGCCGCCTCGTGGGCCTGCGACCGCAGCGCCTCGGTCAGACCCCGTACGGAATCCAGCTCGCCGGTGAGCGTACGCAGCTCGGTGTGGTCGCGAAGCGTCAGGACCGTGCCGACCGTCTGGCCCTCCGACCGGATCACCCGCTGGTTGGCCACCAGCATCCGGTCACCGGCCAGCACGGGCTCGTCGGCGACCGGGGTCTTGGCCGCGAGCAGCTCGCTGACCTCGGGCGGCATGTCGAGGGAGTCGTCGGTCAGGCCCAGCAGGCGGCGGCCCTCGTCGTTGACCAGCGTCACCCGGCCCGCGCGGTCGGCCACGACCAGGCCCTCGCGCACGGAGTGCAGCACCGCGTCGTGGTATTCGTACATCCGGGTCATCTCGGCCGGCCCGAGGCCGTGGGTCTGGCGGCGCAACCTGCGGCTGAGCAGCCACGACCCGGCGGCCGCGATCAAGAGCGCCAGCGCGGTCGGGAACGCCACCGCCGGCGTACGGGAAAGCAGTTTCTGGTTGAGGGCGTGGGTCGTGATGCCGACCGAGACCAGGGCGACGACGGCGCCGCGCTCGGTCACCGGAACCACCGTGCGCACCGATTCGCCCAGCGTGCCGACGCTCTTCTCGACCACCGTGCCGCCGTGCAGGGCGTCGTCGATCGAGCCGATGAACGGACGCCCGATCAGCTCGGGGCTGGTGTGGGTGAAACGCGTGCGGTCGCGGGCCATCACGACGATGAAGTTGGTGTTCGTCGCGAGCCGCACACTTTCCGTGTACGGCTGCAGGATCGCCGACGGGTTCCGCTCGTGCAGCGCCTCGACGACCGTGGGGGAGTTCGCCACCGCGTACGCGATGCCGACCACCTGGTCGATGGCCGCCTGCTCGGTGTCCTCCTGCGCCAGCCGCACCGCGCCCGCCGTGCCGATCGCCACCAGCGTGGTCACGACCAGCACCTGGAGCACGAAGAGCTGACGGGCGATGCTCCACCGTCTTGTGATCGGCATATTTCCGGTCCGGTTCCCTGCGGTAAACAGAATGAACGCAATGTCGCGCCCGGGGTGAGACGCAGGACACAGTCTGCGGCATGGAGACCCAAACCCCCACTCCGCGGGTCCGGCGGGACAGAACGCACTACCTCTACCTGGCGGTGATCGTCGCGGTGCTGGCCGGCATCGCCGTCGGTCTCGCGGCACCCGACGTCGCCAAGGAACTCAAGCCCATCGGCACCGGGTTCGTGAACCTGATCAAGATGATGATCGCCCCGGTCATCTTCTGCACGATCGTGCTCGGCGTCGGCTCGATCCGGCAGGCGGCCAAGGTCGGCCGGGTCGGCGGTCTCGCCCTCGGCTACTTCCTGATCATGTCGACCGCGGCGCTGGCGATCGGCCTCGTGGTCGGCAACATCATCCACCCCGGCTCCGGCCTGCACCTCGACGCCGCAGCCGCCGCGGCCGGCCAGAAGCAGGTGGGCGACACGGCCGACGAGGGCCTGGCCGACTTCGTGCTCGGCATCATCCCCAACAGCCTGCTCTCGTCGCTGACCGACGGCGAGGTGCTCGAGACCCTGCTCGTGGCGCTGCTGGTCGGCTTCGCCGTGCAGGGCCTGGGCCGCCGCGGCGAGCCCGTGCTGCGCGCGATCACGGTCATCCAGCGGCTCGTCTTCAAGATCCTGGCCATGATCATGTGGCTGGCCCCGATCGGCGCGTTCGGCGCGATCGCGGCGGTGGTCGGCGAGACCGGCGTCGACGCGCTCAAGAGCCTGGCCCAGATCATGATCGCCTTCTACATCACTTGCGCGATCTTCGTCTTCGTCATCCTCGGCGCGCTGCTCTGGCTGTTCACCCGGCTCAACCTGTTCTCGCTGCTGAAATACCTCGGCCGCGAATTCCTGCTGATCCTGTCGACGTCGTCGTCGGAGTCGGCGCTGCCCCGCCTGATCGCCAAGATGGAACACCTGGGCGTCAGCAAGCCGGTCGTCGGCATCACCGTCCCGACCGGCTACAGCTTCAACCTCGACGGCACGGCGATCTACCTGACCATGGCCTCGCTGTTCATCGCCGAGGCCTTGGACCAGCCGCTCTCCATCGGCGAGCAGATCTCCCTGCTGGTCTTCATGGTCATCGCCTCCAAGGGCGCGGCCGGCATCACCGGCGCCGGCCTGGCCACCCTGGCCGGCGGCCTGCAGAGCCACCGCCCCGAACTGGTCGACGGGGTCGGCCTGATCGTCGGCATCGACCGCTTCATGTCGGAGGCGCGGGCCCTGACCAACTTCGCCGGCAACGCGGTCGCCACCGTGCTGGTCGGCACGTGGACGAACGAGATCGACCGCGACAAGGTCCGGTCCGTGCTGGCCGGCGAGGACCCGTTCGACGAGGCCACGATGCTCGACGACGCCGACGACGACACCCCGTCGCCCGATCCTGACGCCACCCCGGAACCGGCGCCGGCCGCCAAGGCCTGACCCAGCGGGCCTCCATCCGGTGCCACCTCAGCGGCCCGGCCTTCCCCCTCCACCGGGGGAGGCCGGGCCGCTCTGTCCGTCGGGGTGCTTTCCGGGCTTGAGTAACATGATCGGGTGCTTGCCCCCGGAGCCATGCTCAGCGACCGTTACCGCCTGACCCAACGCCTGGCCGCAGGCGGCATGGGTGAGGTCTGGCGTGGCGAGGACGTCATGCTGCACCGCCAGGTCGCGATCAAGGTGATGCTCCCCGCGCTGCGCAGCGACCGCGAGTTCGTCACCCGGTTCCGCACCGAGGCGCGCATGATGGCCGCGCTGCGTCACCCCGGCATCGTCCAGGTCTACGACTACGGCGAGACCGCCGACGGCGACTACCTGGTCATGGAGTTCGTCGAGGGCATCCCGCTGGCCAAGCGGATCGAGCAGGCGGGCCGCCTCAGCCCGGCCGAGACCATGGCGATCGTGGCCCAGGTGGCCGACGCGCTGCAGGTCGCGCACGAGGCGGGCATCGTGCACCGCGACGTCAAGCCGGCCAACCTTCTCGTACGCCCCGGCGGCGCGATCGTGCTGGTCGACTTCGGTGTCGCCCGGTCGGCCACGGCGAACGGCCTGACCGGCACGAACGTGGTGCTAGGCTCGGCCAACTACATGGCCCCGGAGCAGGCCGAGGGCAAGCCGATCGGCCCGCCCACCGACGTGTACGCGCTGGGCGCCGTCGCCTACTGCTGCCTCACCGGGCGCCCGCCCTACGTCGGGGACAACCCGCTGCAGGTGCTGACCCAGCTGGTGTACGGGGAACTGCCCACCCTGCCGCCCGACGTGCCCCAGCCGGTGGCCGCGCTGGTGCTGCGCACCCTGGCCAAGGAGCCATCGCACCGGTTCGCCAGCGCCGCCGAGCTGGCCTCGGTCGCCCGGTCGCCCGGCCGCGCGCAGGGCGGGGCGGGGGTGCCGCCGCAGACGCGCCCCTACCGGCCGAACGGCGGGCCGGGGCACACAGCGGCGGGTTTCCCCAGCTCGGGCCGGGCTCAGGTCGGGCCGCGGCAGCCAGGGCAGACCTCGAGCCGCATGCAGGCCGGGGGTTTTCAGGCCGCGGGCCCGGCGGCGACGCGGGTCGGCGGCTACCCGAGCGGCCCGCAAAGCGGCTACCCGAGCGGCTCGCAAAGCGGTTACCCGAGCGGCTCGCAAAGCGGTTACCCGAGCGGCTCGCAAAGCGGTTACCCGAGCGGCTCGCAAAGCGGTTACCCGAGCGGCCCGCAAAGCGGCTTCCCGTCCGGCGCGCAGGGCGGGTTCCAGCAGGGCCGGGCGCAAGCCGGCCGGGCCCCGCAGGCCGGCTTCAACACGTCGGGCTCGGCCTCGGTCTCCGGCGCGGCCTCGGTCCCGCGGCCGGGCGCGGCGGCAGGGTCAGGTGGCGGCGGCTTCGGCGGGACCGGCGGCTCGGGTTCGTTCGGCGCTGACACGCCGGGCGGGTCGGACAAGCGGCGCCGGATGACGATCATCGCGGCCACCGTGGCGGCCCTGGTCGCCGTGGGCGGCGTCGGCACGGCCGTGGCCTGGCCCTCGCTGACCGGCGGCGGGCCGGACGACTCGGGCGACGGCGGCGTGGCGATCGACGACACGACCACGGCGCCGACCGCCAAGCCCGGCAAGACCGGCGGCACCAAGACGAAGACCCCCGAGCCCGGCAAGACCACGGACAAGGCGACGCCCACTCCCGACCCGACGACCGCGCCCGCGGCGCAGCCCCAGGACCCGGTCGCGGCCTGCGGCGGCGGCTTCGAGGTGGTCGACCGCAAGAACCTCAAGGGCGGCAACACCAGCGGCCGGGTCTACCTGCTCCACAACGAGGACGGCGACGAGAGCTGCGTGGTCACGGTCAAGCTGACCGGGATCGGCGAGAAGTCGCCCATGTCGGCGTACCTGGAGGTCGAGGGCCAGCCCCCGGCCCAGGACAACAGCTCCTCGATCGACTACGTCGGCCCGGTCAAGGCGCAGGCCGGCGAGGCGTGCATCAAGTGGGGCGGGACGATCGACGACCAGTCCTACTTCAGCGACTTCGACAACTGCGACTGAGCCAGGATCGCGTCGACGGCGTCGCGGACGGCGTCCAGGCACGGGCGCAGCGCGGCCAGGGCGTCCACGGCCGCGTCGAGGTCGGAGACCCGGGCCCGCTCCTCGAGCGTGCCGCAGGCGTCGGCCGCGTCCTGGGCGCCGATGTTGGCCATGATGCCCTTGAGCTGGTGGGCCTCGTTGCGCAGCGTCTCGGCGTCGTCGAGGGCCAGGGCCTGGCTGATCTTCTCGACGTGCCCGGGGATCCGGTCGGCCATCGAGCGCAGCAGCCGGGCGATGATCGGCGCGCTCTCGGCCGGGTCGGGGCCGCGCAACTGGTCGAGGCGCTGCTCGATCTGCGTGACGACCGACGGCGTCGCCCACTGGGCCAGCGCCGCGGCCACGTCGGCCGGCACGAGCGGCTTGGCCAGGTGCTCGTCCATGCCGGCCTGCAGGCAGCGGGCCCGGTCCTCGGCCAGCGCGCTCGCGGTCAGGGCGATGATCGGGACGTGCCGGTCGGCGCCCTCCTGCCGGCGGATCTCGGCCGTGGCCGCGTACCCGTCCATCTCGGGCATCAGGCAGTCCATGAAGATCAGCTGGTAGCGGTGCCCGGCGGCCATCCGCACCGCCTCGCGGCCGTTGGTGGCGACGTCGGCCGAGTAGCCCAGGTTGGCCAGGATGCCCAGCGCCACCGTACGGTTGATGTCGTTGTCCTCGACCAGCAGCACGTGCCCGGAGCCGGTGGCCGCGGCGGCCGGCGGTGACGCGAGCTGATCGTCGACGGCCAGCACGCCGACCAGCGCGTCGTAGAGCTGCGACTGCCGCAACGGCTTGGTGAACGCGGCCGACATCGCCGCCGGGTCGGGCTCCGAGGGCAGCTTCTCGTCGTCGTTGATCAGCAGGATCGTCTTCGGCGCGGGCGTGCCGGCCGGGACCCGCTCGAAGGCGCCGTCGTGGATCACCAGGTCGATCGGGCGTCCGGTGGCGGCGGCGTCGCGCAGGATCTCGTACGCCTCCTCGCCCCGCTCCACCCCCGTGGCCTGCATCGACCAGGCCGCGAGCTGGTCCGAGAGCACGGCCCGGTCGTTCTCGTCCTGGTCGACGATCAGCACCCGCAGCCCGTCGAGGGCGTGATGCTCGGACACGTCGACCCCGGCCCGCGCGGCTCGCAGGGTGACGGTGAACCAGAACGTGCTGCCCTGCCCGGGTTCGCTGTGCACGCCGATGTGCCCGCCCATCAGCTCGACCAGGTCGCGCGAGATGGCCAGGCCCAGGCCGGTGCCGCCGAACCGCCGGGTCGTGCCCGCGTCGGCCTGCGTGAACGGCTCGAACAGCTTCTCCTGCTGATGGCGATCGATCCCGATGCCGGTGTCGCGCACCTCGAACCGTACGGGAACCGCATCGGGCCCCGTCGAGAGCGCGCTGTCGGGGGTGACGGTGATCGTGACTCTCCCGTACGCGGTGAATTTGATCGCGTTGCCGGCCAGGTTGAGCAGCACCTGGCGCAGCTTGGCGGCGTCACCGCTGACGGTGGTGGGCAGCCGCGGGTCGCACTCGCCGGCGATCGCCACGGAACTGGTCGTGCCGGGCGGGGCGGCCAGCGAGACCACGTCGTCGACGAGCCGCCGCAGCTGGAAATTGGTGTCCTCGAGCAGCACCTTGCCCGCCTCGAGCTTCGAGAAGTCGAGCACGTCGTTGATCACCGCCAGCAGCGCCGACCCGGCGGTGCTGATCCCCTCGGCGTACCGGCGCTGCTGATCGTCGAGTGTGGAGCCGAGCAGCAGGCTGGTCAGGCCGATGACGCCGTTCATGGGCGTACGGATCTCGTGGCTCATCGACGCCAGGAACTGCGACTTGAGCCGGGCCGTCTCGATCGCCTGGTCGCGCGCCTGGGCCAGGGCCTGCTCGGTCTCGAGGCGGGCGCTGATGTCGCGGGCGAACGCGTGCAGGTGCGAGGAGCCGTCGTGCCGGATGCGCCACATGGTCAGCTCGACCGGCATCTCGTCGCCGTCGTGCCGCCGGGCGGCCATCTCGGTGGGCCGGTTGAGCAGCCACTCCCAGCGGCCGTCGAGCAGCCGGTGCAGCGCGGGGTGATAGCGGGCGGGCAGGACCGTCGACGTGACGTCGCGGCCGACGATCTCCTCGCGGGGCCAGCCGAAGATCCGCTCGGCCTGCCGGTTCCACTGCAGGATCACGCCGTGCGAGTCCATCGTGAAGAACGGGTCGGCGGCCGCGGCCATGATCATTTCGAGCTGTTCGCGCTCCAGGCGCAGCCGCTTCTCGGCCTTCACGCGGGCGGTGATGTCGTGCGCGACGGTGGACGCCCCGATGATCCGGCCGTCGTCGTCGCGCATCGGGGCCATGCTCAGCGACACCTCGATGATCCGGCCGTCCTTGCGCATCCGCCGGGTCTCGTGCTGCGGCAGCGTCTCGCCCTGGTTGACCCGGCCCAGCAGGTGCTTCTCCTCGTCGAGCCGGTCGGGCGGCAGCAGCCGGGTGACGTCGTGCCCGATCATCTCGGCCGCCTCGTAGCCGTAGAGCCGCTCGGCGCCCGAGTTCCAGGTCTGGATCGTGCCGTCGAGCGCCTTGCTGACGATCGCGTCGTTGGAGGACTCCACGATCGCGGCCAGCCGCGCGTTCGTGTGGGCCTGGAACCGGCGCGCGGTGACGTCCTGGATCGCGGCCAGCACCATCGTGCGCCCCTCGGCCTGCACCGGGGACAGGCTCACGTCGACCGGGAACTCGGTGCCGTCCTTGCGCCGCGCAGTGAGCAGCATGCCCTCGCCCATCGGACGCGCCGACGGCGAGGCGAAATAGCGGTTGCGATGCTGTACGTGGATCTTGCGGCTCGCGCCCGGCACGAGCGTCTCGATCGCGGCGCCGATGATCTCGTCGCGCGGGTAGCGGAACAGCTCGACGGCCCGGCCGTTGGCGTGCACGATGTGCCCGTCGCTGTTGACGCACACCATCGCCTCGGGCGACGCGTCGAGCAGGCTGCGGAACTTGCCCTCGGCCAGGCGCAGCTGGGTGACGTCGACGCCGGCCCCGAAGATCGCGTACGCCCGGCCGCGCCCGTCGCGCAGCGCGTGCAGGGTCGTCACGTACCAGCGGCCGTCCAGTTCCTCCTCGTACGCGACCGGGCCGGTGCCGGTCAGCACGTCGCGGTCGTGGCGCGAGATCTCGGCCATCCGCTCGGGGGAGTGCACCTCGTGGTCGTGGCGGCCGGTCGCGTGCCGCAGGCCGTGCAGCTTCTCGTAGGCCGGGCTGACGATCTGGTAGCGCCCGTCGAGCGACTTCACGAAGGCCGGGGCGGCGGTCTCCTTGAGGATCGCGGCGAGGTGGATGTAGCGCTGCGTGCGGCGGTGGTCGTGACGCTGCGCGAGCCGGCGCCAGGCCCAGGCCAGCCCGCCGGCGGCCACCGCGGCGGCGGCGAGGTGTCGGCTGCTCACGGTGCGGTTGCTCACGGTCATTGACCGTACAAGGGAAATTCTGTGCTTTAGTCTTATAACGGACATTGACAGATGAGGAGCCGCCGGTGGCGACGGTGATGGTCGTCGACGATGTCGCCGCGAACCGCGACATCGTCCGTTTGCTGCTGGGATATCGCGGCCACGACGTGATCGAGGCCCACGACGGCGCCGACGCGCTGCGCCTCGCCCACGAGCACCATCCCGACATCGTCGTCTCCGACGTGCTCATGCCCGGCATCGACGGCCTCGAGCTCGTGCACCGGCTGCGCACCGACCCCGACGAGATCGCCGCCCAGGCCCCGGTGATCTTCTATACGGCGAACTACCTGGAGCCCGAGACCCGGCCCATCGCCGAGGCGTGCGGGGTCAGCCAGGTCGTGCTGCGCTCGCAGAGCCCCGACGAGCTGCTCGACGCCATCGACGCCGCGCTCGCCGAGGGGCCGGTCTCGATCGACGTGGTGCCGCCCGACGACTTCGCGCAGGCCCACGTGCAGGCGGTCAACGCCAAGCTGATCGAGAAGGTGCGCGCGCTGCACCACACCGAGCAGCGCTTCGAGGCGATGGCCGTGGCCTCACCGGTCGGCATCGCCCTGCTCGACGCGGACGGCGAGGCCGACTACATCAACCCGCGGCTGGCCGAGATCATGCGTACGCCGATCTCCGGGCTGCTCGGCCGGGGCTGGCTGGCCTGCCTGGACGCCGCCGACCGCCGCTCCGCCCTCGACCTGCTGCGCGGCGGGGCGTCCGAACGCCGGTTCACCCACTGCCTCGAACTGCCCGGCGGCACCGCGCGCTACCTGCGGCTGCAGCTGCGGCACATCCAGGACGACGAGGAGGCCGAGCTGGCCGGGGGCGTCCTCATGGTCGACGACGTCTCCGACCTGGTGGCGGCCGAGGAACGGTTGCGCGAGGAGAGCAAGCGCCGGCAGGACGAGGCCCGGCGGCGCGACGCCGAACGGCTGGACAGCTTGCGGCGCATGGCCGGCGGGGCCGCGCACGACTTCAACAACATCCTCGGAGCGATCCTCGGCTACACCACCCTGGCCCTCGAATCGCTGGACGAGGCCGCCGATGTGCTTCCGCCGGATCTAGCGGCTTCCTTGACCGCCGACCTCGGCCAGGTGATCAAGGGCGGCGAGCGGGCCAAGGCGCTGACCCAGCAGCTGCTGGCCTTCGGGCGGCGCGAGATCACCCAGCCGACCACGTTCGACCTCAACCCGCTGCTGCGCGACCTGCTCGGGACACTGCGCGACTCGGCCGGCGCGGCCTCGGTCGTCCTGCAGTTGGCCCCGGGCGCGGCCGACGTGCGGGCCGACCCCCGGCAGATCAGCCAGGTGCTGGTCAACCTGGTCAGCAACAGCGCCGACGCGATGCCCCAAGGCGGCACGATCACGATCACGACGGCGGCCTCGCCCGGCGGGGACGCGGTGGTGACGGTGCACGACACCGGGCGGGGGATGCCAGCGGAGGTGCTCGAGCGGGCGTTCGAGCCGTTCTTCACGACCAAGCGGTCGACCGGGACGGCCGGGCTGGGGTTGTCGACCGCGCACGGGATCGTCAGCCAGGCGGGCGGGCAGTTGACGCTGACCTCCGACGAGGGAACCGGCACGACCGCGACGATCACCCTTCCCGGCGTACGCCCGTCGACCGCCCCCGACGCTTCTTCCGCGGTCGCTGATTCTGCTGCGCTGGCTTTCTCCGCTGCGTCGGCCGTTTCTGCTGCGTCGGCCGTTCCCGCCGCGTCGGTCGCTCCGGTGGCGCGTGTCGAGCCTGCCTCTCGTAAAACGGGCTCGGCGCTGCTGGGCGGGGCGGCTTTTGTGCCGGCGCCTCCGATCACGGCCGGCGGCGGTGGCGAGACGCTGCTGCTGGTCGACGACGAGGCCGACCTGCGCGAGGTGACCGCCCGATTCCTGGGCGGCGCGGGCTATCGCGTGCTCTCGGCCGCCGACGCCGCCGAGGCCCTGCAACTGCTCGACCGGCACCACGACCCGATCGCCGCGATGATCACCGACGTCGTGATGCCCGGGATGAACGGCCGCCAACTGGCCCGGGTGGCCAAGCAGCGCCGCCCCGACCTGCGGGTGGTCTTCGTGTCGGGTTTCGCCGAGGCCCTGATCGACGAAGCCGGCAACAATCTCGAACCCGACTCGATGATCGTGGCCAAGCCCTACACCCGAGACCAACTGCTGGCCGGCGTCCAGTCGGTGCTGCGCCGCGCCTGACCAGTAGGCTGCCGAAATGCCGCCGCCCAAGATCACCGGGTATACAGACCCACCCTCCACCGGGGGCCACCGCCACGAGCCATTCTATCGAGGCGGGCGGATCTTCGGACGCGCCCTGTGGACAAGCCGGAATTGTGGATAACCTCCGCGGCCGATTGACGAGCGCGGCCCTGGTCACGGCCGTGGTGCTGGTGGCCGCCATCCCGACGCCTCTGCCGGTGCCCCAAGGGTGGGCCGGCTCGATCGACCCATGCGGCGGCGACTGGGACTGGACGACCGGGCAGCTCGGCGCCGCGCACGCTGACCCCAACTGGCCCGCGGATCTCGGCGCCGACCAATCCGGTCCGGGCGACGGCATCGACGAGGATGAGCCGGGCGGCGGCACGGGCGAGGATGAGCCGGGCGGCGGCACGGGCGAGGATGAGCCGGGCGACGGCACGGGCGAGGATGAGCCGGGTGATGGCGGCGACCAGTTCGGCCCTGACGGTGGAGGCGATGAGGGGCAGTCGAGCGGCGGCTCGGTTGCGAACCCGCCGGACGGCGGTGCGTTGGACGAGCCCGTGTGGGATGAGGCCGAAGCCGAACCCGGGAGCAATCGGGTCGAGGGCGAGGCCGGGCAGGACATGCTCGACGAGGTCCGGTCCGGCGCGATCACCAAGTGCTCCGTCGCCATGGTCGACGGAGGCTGGGAGCAGCCGGTCGAGCCTGCGCGGCCGTACCTTCCGGCGTTGACAGCACCCGTCCCGACGCATCTGGCGCCCAAGTGCGGCACGGTTGTCGGCACGACCAAGACCGTCAGCCTGTCCGCCGCTTTCGACACGACGTACGCGCCCCGGCCCACCGAGGCGTTCTTCGAGTACGAGGTGGACGACCAGCTCGTCAACGCGCGCGTACCCGTCGAGGGTCCGCGCGCCGTTCTGGAGTTCGCGCCCGGTGAGCTCGGGCCGGGCGAGAGCTACCGGTGGCGCGTACGGGGAACTCCCGACGACGCCCCGGCCCCCACCTGGTCGGACTGGTGCACCTTCACGGTGGCCGGTGATGCCCTCGACCTGCGCGAACTCGACCCGAGCGAGGTTGCTGCCCTGCTCGAACTGGGCATCCGGCCGGAACGCCGCTACCCGGTCACCCTGACCGCGGCCCAGTGGCGTCTCGTGCGGGAGCCGTTCGAGTTCGATCCGGGTGTCGGCGGGGGCGAGGTGCCCGCCTTTGTGGGCAAGGTTCCCCGTACGGCCGGGCGGTTGACCCTGACCGGTGCCGAGTGGACGAAGCTGATCCTCGAGCTGGCCGGCTGGGCCGGGATCGTCCAGTTCGGCAACGACGAGGTCGAGCCCGAGTTCCGTACGGGCATCGCGCAGTATTGGACAACTGCAGACCGCATCTCCGCGCAACTGGGCGGGCCGGCTCACCCGGGTCTGGGCCTGCGCTGACAGGATCGGGCCATGGATCCGATCACCGACGCGCGCGACCTGGTGGCCGAGCGGTTCCCCGAGGCCACGTGGGCCCTGCTGACGGGCAGCGTGCTCGGTCCCGCCCGTACGCCCGGGTCTGACCTCGACGTCGTCGTGCTGCGGGACGCCGAGCCGGGTTTCCGCGAGAGCCTGCGGTTCCGGGGCTGGCCGGTCGAACTGTTCGTGCACACTCCCGACCGGCTTGCACACTTCTTGGCGAGCGAACTGGCGGCCCGCAAACCGAGCCTCCACCGCATGATCGCGACCGGCCTTCCGTTGATCGGCGACCCGGTCGCAGCGCAGCGAAAGTGCGCGAAGGTGCTCGCCGACGGTCCGGCGCCGTTGAGCGAAGATGAGCGAAACCGGCTGCGGTACGGCCTGACCGACCTGCTCGACGACCTGCGGCACGCCGTCGATCCGGGGGAACGCGCAGTGCTCGCCGCGGCACTGTGGACGGAGACGGCGCAGGCCCGGCTGCTGCTCGGCGGGGGCTGGGTCAGTCGCGGCAAGTGGCTCCTGCGCGAGCTCCGCCAGCACGACCCTGCGTTTGCCGAGCGCTGGTTGACCGTACGGGAAAACGGGGTTGACCTGGCCTTGGAGGTGCTGGACAGCGCGGGTGGTCCCCTGTTCGAGGGGTATCGGGCTTGACAGGACTTCCTATCGGCGATAGGCAGGAAGCTATCAACGATAGGAGTGCATCATCGTGACCGAGCGACGCCGGCAGATCCTCGACGCGGCCTGGAGCATCGCGGACGAGTCGGGGCTGGGCGCGGTCACCTTGCACGAAGTTGCGCGCCGGGTCGGCATCAGACAACCTTCCCTGTACGCGCATGTCGCCTCGAAGGCCGGTCTCTACGACGCCATGTTCGCGCAGGCCTACGAGCAGTTGCTCGCTGAGATCGACCAGCTCCCGCCGCGCGGTTCGGCCCGTGAGCAACTCGTCCGGCTGTCCCGCGCCGTGCTCGACTTCGCCGTCGCCAGTCCGCCGCGGCAGCAACTGCTGTTCCAGCGCACCATTCCGGGCTTCGAGCCCTCACCCGAGTCGTACGCGATCGCGAAGCGCCTGATCGACCGGTGCGTGAGCCTGCTGTCGGCATTCGGCGCGGGCAGCCGGGCCGACGTCGACGTCTACACCGCGCTCGTCGCCGGCCTGGGTGCCCAGCAGATCGCCAACGAACCCGGCGGCGACCGCTGGACCCGGCATCTCGAAGCCGTCCTCGACATGTTCCTCGACCACTTCGCGGGGAGTCATCATGATCCGACACGCGGAGGCCATGCTGATCACGGCCTCCGAGAACACCCGCCTGCTTGACCTGCTCCGCCGCCTGACCGGTGAGCAGTGGCAAGCGACGACCGACTGCACCGGGTGGACGGTCCGTGACATCGCCGTCCACCTCATCGCCTCGGCCCAGGCACAGGCGCATCCGCTCGAGTTCGCCCGGCAGTTGCTGGCCGGCCGCCGCCTCGGGGGCGCGCACTGGGTCGACGGCCTCAACCAAGCCCAACTTCTTGCCCGTACGGGGTGGGAGGCGTCCACGCTCCCCCCGCTGTGGGCGCAACACTCCGCGGCGGCGCTCAAGGCCCGGCGCCGCCTGCCCGCCCCGATCCGCGCGCTGCCGATACTGCCGCTGGGCACCGGGCTCGGCGTGCACATCGGCTGGCAGTCGCTCGGCTACCTGTTCGGCATGGGTTTCACCCGGGACGTGTGGATGCACCGCATCGACATCGCCCGCGCGGCCGGCATCGAACCGTCGCTGACCGCCGCGCACGACGGCCGCATCGTCGCGGACATCGTCGACGAGTGGTCCGGACGGCACGGGCAGCCCTACACACTCACCCTCACCGGGCCCGCCGGCGGTTCCTTCCAGGCCGGCGACCGGGGCGAACCCCAGTCGGTGGACGCCGTCGAGTTCGCCCGCATTCTCTCCGGGCGCGCCGACGGCCCCGGAATCCTCCGTCACAAGTTGCCTTTATAGGGAGGCACAGCCATGCAGACCATCGACGACCTCAAGACGTACGCCCTCCGCTTCGCCGACGACATCATCAACGCGCGCGACCTCGGCGGTGCGCTCGACTCCCTGGTGGCCGAGGACTTCGTCGAGCAGAACCCGATGCCCGGCCAGGGCCCCGGCCGCGCCGGGCTGGCCGGCGTGCTCGCGGGCATGTTCGCGGCCTTCCCCGACCTGCGCTGGACCCTGCTCGACACGATCGCCGAGAACGACCGCGTGATGACCCTGTCCAGCTGGACCGGCACCCACGAGGGACCGTTCCTGGGGCTGGCGCCGACCGGCCGGCAGGTCAGAGTCGAGGCGTGGACACTCGACCGCTATCGCGACGGCAAGCTGGTCGAGAGCCGCATCATCATGGACATCGCGGGACTGCGGGCGCAGCTGGGTCAGTGAGAGCATGGGCGCATGGCGGGCCCGGTCACGTCCATCGCGGAAGTGCCGCTCGAGGAGCTGCGGCTTCCGGGCGAGCTTCGCGGTCCGGCCGAGCGGCTCGAGTCGTACCAGGTCCAGTGGCATTGGTATCCCGAGCATGCCGAGCCCCCGGCGTCGCCCCCGGACCGCGTCTGCATGCTTGTGTTCGACGGGACGATCTCGTTGTTCTCCACCGGTGTGGACTGGCTGGAGCTGGCGCTGCACGTGGCGTGGGAGCCGGAGCTCGCGGTACACGCTTCCGTGGAGGTTGCCTGCTGGTGCCCGCAGAACCACAACATGCACGCGATCGCCGAGGCCACCTGGCTCACGGGAACACCCGCGGCACTGCTTTCGAGTTTCACCGCCGGCGTCGACATGCTGATCGGCTTCATCGACGCCGGAGTCTCCGATGTCACCCTGCTGCGCTCCGAGGCCGGCCTGCCGAACCCGTGAGACTCGGGACGCTCGCCGTCTCTCAGGCCGCCCCACCCGCGCGTTCCGCAGCGTGCTGGCCGGTCCGCAGCGTGCTGGTCGGTTCGCTCCGCGCGTCGGCTCGCTCCCCGGGCCGATCCGGTTGACCATGACGGGCGCCGCCCCAGGGGCTGTTTCGTGGCTGGGGCGGGGCTGCGGCAGTGCCCAGATCCCGCCTGGCGGCGTCTCGGTCGGGGCGTCGTCGGCGGTCAGGGCCAGGCTGCCGACCTCCGTACGCACCGCCCGGGAAAGCCCGGTGCCAACACCCGGAAGCCGGACTTCCACGGGCCACCACCAGACCACCCATCCCAGCCGCGAAACATCCCCCAGCACATCTCTCGTGCCGTCCCTGGGTTGTCCACAGCGAGCAGTTGTCCACAGGGCCGCTCTCCAAGATCTGCCCGGCGCCGTAAAATGGCTGGTGGCGGGGGCCCCCGGTGGAGGGCGGGCCCGTGTCACGATCTAGAAGCGGGCGCGAGCCGGGCGGGCCGCGCTTTAAGAATCGCGGGCAGGCGACTCGCACGACGGCCCCGGCCGAGACCGGCGAAGAAGTCACAGGCCGGTGATGGAGACCGCACCAGCGAAGTGGTCAGGAGCGGTCCTCCTGGTAGGTTGCTCCGCCTGTTGACTCCTCGGTGAGGGGACGGGCGCCGCCCTCGGGTGGGCCCGCGGCGCTGTTGACGGCCAGTTCGGGGAACTTGGCGTCGAAGGCCGGCCGTTCCGAGCGGATCCGGGGCATCTTGTCGAAGTTGCGCAGCGGCGGCGGGGTCGACGTGGCCCATTCCAGCGAGTTGCCATGGCCCCACGGGTCCTGCAGCGTGACGACCGTGCCCGCCCGGTAGGAGTGCCAGACGTTGTAGAGGAACGGCAGCGTCGAGACGCCCAGGATGAACGAGCCGATCGTCGAGATCGTGTTGAGCGTCGCGAAGCCGTCGCCGGCCAGGTAGTCGGCGTATCGGCGGGGCATCCCCTCGGCGCCTAGCCAGTGTTGCACCAGGAACGTCGTGTGGAAGCCGACGAAGGTCAGCCAGAAGTGGACCTTGCCGAGGCGCTCGTCGAGCATCCGGCCGAACATCTTGGGGAACCAGAAGTAGATGCCGGCGAACACCGCGAACACGATCGTGCCGAACAGCACGTAGTGGAAGTGCGCGACCACGAAGTACGAGTCGTGCACCTGGAAGTCGATCGGCGGCGACGCCAGCAGCACGCCGGTCAGCCCGCCCAGCACGAACGTGACCATGAAGCCGAGCGCGAAGATCATCGGGGTCTCGAAGCTGACCTGCCCCCGCCACATCGTGCCGATCCAGACGAAGAACTTCATTCCCGTCGGTACGGCGATCAGATAGCTGAGCAGGCTGAAGAACGGCAGCAGCACCTGGCCGGTGGCGAACATGTGGTGCGCCCAGACCACGAACGACAACGCGGCGATCAGCAGGGTGGCCGAGACCAGGCCCTTGTAGCCGAAGACCGGCTTGCGGCTGAAGACCGGGATGACCTCGGTGACGATGCCGAAGAAGGGCAGCGCCACCACGTACACCTCGGGGTGGCCGAAGAACCAGAACAGGTGCTGCCACAGCATCGGGCCGCCGGTGTCCGCGTCGAACACGTGGGCGCCGAGGATGCGGTCGGCGCCCAGCGAGAACAGGGCGGCCGCCAGGAACGGGAAGATCAGGATGACGAGCAGGCTGGTCAGCAGGATGTTCCAGGTGAAGATCGGCATCCGGAACATGGTCATGCCGGGCGCGCGCAGCGTCAGGATCGTGGTGATCATGTTGACGCCGCCCAGGATCGTGCCGAGGCCGCTGATGGCCAGGCCCACGACCCACATGTTGGCGCCGACGCCGGGCGAGTGGATGCTGTCGCTGAGCGGGGCGTAGGCCGTCCAGCCGAAGTCGGCCGCGCCGCCGGGCACGAGGAAGCCGGCCACGGCCAGGGTGCCGCCGAACAGATAGAGCCAGTACGCGAACGCGTTGAGCCGCGGGAACGCCACGTCGGGGGCGCCGATCTGCAGCGGCACCACGAAGTTGGCGAAGGCGAACACGATCGGCGTCGCGAACAGCAGCAACATGATCGTGCCGTGCATGGTGAAGAGCTGGTTGTATTGCTCCGGCGACAGGAACTGCATGCCGGGGCGGGCCAGCTCGGCCCGCATCAGCAGCGCCATCAGTCCGCCGACCATGAAGAACGCGAACGCCGTGGCCAGATACATGATGCCGATCTGCTTGGCGTCGGTCGTGCGGATCGTCCGCGCCAGGAAACTTCCCCGCACCTGACGGCGTACGGGGAAGGGGCGCGTGACGATCGGCTGCGGTTTCGGTTCGACGGCGGTCATGGGTGACCTCCCTGCCCGGAGACGACCATGACGCTACGCCGATCGTTCCAAGACCACACCCGTCAGCGGGCCGGGGGAATCCATCGATCGGCGGCCAGGCAGTCCGGGCCGGGATCGCCATGGACGACCTGGCCGGACGGGTCGGTGTAGCAGTGTGGATAGTCGCCCGAGTAGCCGAAGAGTGAGCGCCGGTCGATCTCCCGGCTTGTTGCGCCGCATTCTGTCGGATCCGGGTGTCGTCGTTCGTTGCCAGGTTGAGAGGCTGCACCCGCAGCGCGCCACCGACCCCGGGAGATGCCGAGCGATGTCACACCCCATGGCCAAGATCCACCGCATGTTCGAGCACATCGAGCTGATCGGCACCATCACGTTCTCCGAGGTGCCCACCGAGGCGTTCCTGGCCGTCGGCATGCGCAACTACTGGGACGGCTACTTCGCGGGCCGGGCCGCGCCTCTCGGTCTCGCGCCGGCCGAGGTGGTGCACGCGGTCTTCTACAACTTCGCCGACGGCGAGGTGGCCCGGCACATCCCGTGGGTCTGGTCCAAGGTCACCCCGCAGGAGGCGATCGAGATCCGCGAGCGGGGCAGTGCGGCCGCTCTCCGGCAGCGGATCGGCGAGCTGGCCGGCTCGCCCGGGCTGGCCCGCCTGGCCGACCTCGCGACCCGGGCCGCGCTCAGCGCGCCGACCGAGGGGCGACCCCTGTACGCCGGGCTCAAGGCGCTCGCCGTGCCCGCGGAGCCGGTTGCCCGGCTCTGGCACGCGGCCACGCTGCTGCGCGAGCACCGCGGGGACGGTCACAACGCCTTGCTGGTCGCCCACGGCATCGGCGGCGCCGAGGCGCATGTCCTGCTCGCGCTCACCTTCGGGCAGAAGGCGCACGAGTTCGGCCGGCTCCACCACCTGCCTCGCGAGCAGGTGGCCGCCGTCGTCGACGGGCTGCGCGGCCGTGGGCTCGTGGACGCCGGCGGCGGGTTCACCGAGGCCGGTCGCGAGCTCCGGCAGCGGATCGAGGACCGCACCGACGAGCTGGCCGCCCCGGCCTACGACGTGCTCAGCCCGGACGAACTCGACGAGCTGATCGCCGGCCTCGAGCCGATCAACGCCGCGCTGAG
Source organism: Paractinoplanes lichenicola (assembly GCF_016785085.1). GTDB lineage: Bacteria > Actinomycetota > Actinomycetes > Mycobacteriales > Micromonosporaceae > Actinoplanes > Actinoplanes lichenicola. Next base: position 146,027 of record NZ_JAENHO010000011.1, on the reverse strand, counting down.
TCTGCCCTAGGCGTACAGGACGAAACCGCCGGGCGGGACGGTGAGCTCGATGGCCTTGCCGTTGCGCGGCTCGACCCACGCGCGGCGGCCCTCGTCGGCCGGGTCGGTGCTGAAGCGGCAGGTCAGGCTGTCGCCCTGGGAGTGCAGGTCGTTGTCGACGGTGACCCACGCCGTACGGGGAAGGTGGGGGTCGGTGTTGATCGCGGCGACGACCTCGGCGCCGGCCAGCAGGCGCGACCAGGGCACGACCGACAGCATGCGGCCGCCGAGCACGCGGGGCAGCCCGAACGAGACGCCGTCGCCGGAGATCTCGCGCAGGTATTGCCGGCCGCGGCGCAGGGCGGGCAGGCGGCGGCGCAGGTCGAGCACGCGGGCGAACTGCCGGTACGCCGGGTGGTTCTCGTCGAAGGCGTGCCCACCCCGGCTGCGGAACGGGCCGAACTCGCCGCCGAACATGGCCTCGCGCAGATAGCGGTCGTTGTCGCCGGCGCCGTCGAAGGCCTGCTCGCTGCCGTAGTAGACGCACGGGATCCCGAGCGTGGTCGCGTTGAGGGCGAGCGCGGCCAGGGTCAGCCGGGCGCCGTCGGCGTCGGCCGCGAACCGGGCCTTGGCGCCGCCCTTGCGCACCTGGTCGTGGTCGTCGTAGCTGGTCACCACGCGGTCGCGGAACCAGGTGTGCGAGTCTTTGCCGAGCTCGAACGAGTTGCGGAACAGGTCGAAGTATTCGGCCGGGTCGACGCGCCCCTTGACCAGGCCCTCCAGCCTGCCCTGGACGTCGGCGAGGCCGAGCGCGGCGTCCATGCCGACGGCCTCCAGCGTCCGGTACGCGAAGCCGCGGTCCCCGGTGATCTCGGCGATCAGGCAGAAGTTGTCCTTGCCGATGCTCTGCGCGAACTCGTGAATGGCCGAGGCGAAGTAGCGGGCCGCGCCCGGATCCATGTGCTTGACCGTGTCGACCCGGAAGCCGTCCAGGTCGGCGTAGGCAATCCAGTATTGGTAGGCCCGGGTCAGCGCCCGCAACGCCGGTGACGGGCGGTACGCGTCGACGGCCCCGGCGCCGAGCGCGATGTCCTTGAGCCCCAGGAAGTCGCCCTCGACGAACTCGGGGAACCAGTCCCAGTTGTCGATGCGGCCCTTCGCGGTGAACGTGCCGGCCTGCTGCAGCTCCGCGGGCCACACCGCGCCGTCGGGCCAGGCGTCGTCGACCGGGCCGAACGGCAGCAGCGGCTTGCCGCTCGCGTCGCGAAAACCTTCCACCCGGTACGGGTTTCCGTCCCACCGCGCGTCGAAGGTGCCGTCGGCCGTCAGGTAGCGGTCGGGGTCGTAGCCGAAGACGTCGCCGGCGTGGTTGACCACCACGTCGAGGATGACCCGGATGCCCTGCTCGTGCGCCTCGGCGACCAGGTCGCGCAGCTGCTCGGGCGAGCCGAAGTGCGGGTCTGCGTCGAGGAAGTTCTGCGTCGCGTAGCCGTGGTAGCTCTCGACGCCGGGCGCCTGCCGCAGCACCGGGCTGATCCAGACCGCGGTGACGCCCAGCCGCCGCAGATAGCCCAGCTTGGAGCGCAGCCCCGCGAAGGTGCCGCCGGTGAACCGGGTGCCCGCCTCGCGCCAGCGTCGCGCGTCGGCGTCGGTGGTGACGGCGTTGCCGTGGTCGGCCGGGCGCAGTGGCGGGGTCGTGCCGGTGGTGACGGGCTGACCGTCGCGGTCGAGATAGTCGCGCTCCCGGCCGTCGGAGAACCGGTCCAGCATCAGGAAATACAGAACGTGATCCTCCCAGGCGGCGGGGGAGGGGTGGAACTCACGGCCGGCGAACTGAGCGAAGTCCAGATCGGCCACTCGGCGTACGGGCATGATCGCCTCCTCGGCGGGCTTTCGTCAGGCTAGCCCCGGTTGACCGGTGTGACGCATGTCGGATCTGGGACCCTCCCGCATTTGATCAACGCCGTGGTTAGGTTAGCCTCACCTGCATGACTGGGGATGTGGCGCTCGCCGGGAGCGATCTGACGCTGGCCTACGACGGGCGCACCGTCGTGCACGGCGCGGGCATCGAGCTGCGCGGCGGACAGGTGGTGGCGCTGGTCGGGCCGAACGGCTCGGGCAAGTCGACCCTGCTGCGCTCGCTCGCGCGGCTGCACGCGCCGCAGTCGGGGCAGGTCACGCTGGACGGCGGGGGCGACGCGTTCGCCCTCAAGCCGAAGGACTTCGCCCGCCTGGTCACCCTGCTCACCCAGTCCCGTCCCACCCCTGGGGGCGTACGGGTCAAGGATGTCGTCGCTTATGGCCGGCACCCGTATCGGGGCCGGTTCGGCGCGGGCGACGCCGACGGGCACGTCCACGTCGACAAGGCGATGCGGCTGACCGGGGTCGAGGCGATGGCCGAGCGCGCCGTCGACGAGCTCTCCGGCGGCGAGCTGCAGCGCGTCTGGCTGGCCACCTGCCTGGCCCAGGACACCGGCGTGGTGCTGCTGGACGAGCCCACCACCTTCCTCGACCTGCGCTATCAGGTCGAGATCCTCGACATCGTGCGCGAGCTCGCCGACGACCACCAGGTCGCGGTGGGGGTCGTGCTGCACGACCTCGACCAGGCCGCGGCCGTGTCCGACCAGGTCGTGCTCATGCACGAAGGCGTCGTGCGGGCGACCGGAACGCCCGCCGAGGTGCTCACGGCCGGCCTGCTCAGCGAGGTCTACGGCCTGCGGATCGAAGTGAGCGTCGGCGACGACGGTCACCTGCACACCCGCCCGATCGGCCGGCACACCAGCCGGCAACTCACCACCGGATGAAAGGTCCCGCAGAGATATGGTCATCACCCGCTTCGCCGCCGGCACCGCGGCCGTTCTGACCGCGGTGCTGCTCGCCGCTTGTGGCACCACGGAGGAGCCGGCCGACGAGGCCGCCGCCGCGCCCGCCCCGTCGTCCGGCCCGGTCGAGCTCACCGACGAGCGCGGCACGGTCAAGCTCGACGCCCCCGCCAAGAACGTGGTCTCCCTCGAGTGGGGACTCACCGAGAACCTGGTCGCGCTCGGCGTCAAGCCGGTCGGGCAGGCCGACGTCAAGGGCTACAACGCCTGGGACAAGAGCGCCCCGATCGACGCCTCCACCCCGGACGTCGGCACCCGCGGCGAGCCCAGCCTGGACGCGATCGCCGCGCTCAAGCCCGACCTGGTCGTCTCGGTGACCGACGTGCCCGAGAACGTCCTCGCCCAGATCGCCAAGACCGCCCCGGTGCTCGCCCTGAAGGGCTCGGATGGCGCCGACCCGATCGGCTACATGCGCAAGACGGTCACCACGCTCGCGCAGGCCACCGGCACCACGCCCCAGGGCGAGAAGCTGCTGGCCGGCTTCGACGCCAAGGTCGCCTCGGGCAAGGAGGCGCTGGCCGCCGCGGGCAAGACCGGCGCGCCGTTCGTGATGACCGACGGCTGGGTCGAGTCGGGCAACGTCTCGATCCGCATGTACACGCCGACCTCGTTCTTCGGCGGCATCGCCAAGGAGCTCGGCCTCGAGAACCAGTGGCCCGACGGCGGCGACAAGGACTACGGCCTGGCCCAGAACGACGTCGAGGGTCTCACCAAGATCAAGGACGCCAAGACGACCTTCATCTACGTGGCCAACGACAGCGACGGCGGCGACTTCACCGACAACCTCAAGAACAACGCGGTCTGGAAGCAGCAGCCGTACGTCAAGGACAACAACGTCAAGCGCATCCCGGACGGCATCTGGATGTTCGGCGGCCCGGCCTCGGCCAACGCCTACATCGACGCCCTCACCGCAGCGCTGACCGCATGACGACCAGCACGACCGCCCCGGCGTCCGTCGCTACGCCGGAGACGATCAAAGGCGGTCCCAAGACGTACGGGATCATCGCGGTCTTCGCCGTGGCGGTCGTGCTGCTGGTCGTCCTCTCGGCGGTGCACCTCACGCAGGGCACCGCCAGCATCGGGCTGACCGAGCTGCTGCGCGCGGTGTGGCCCGGTGGTGAGAGCGACGATGCCCGTACGCAGGCAGTGGCCGTGCTCGTCGACAGCCGGATGCCGCGCCTGCTGGCCGCCCTGCTGGTCGGCGTGGGCGTGGGCATCGCGGGCGCCGTGCTGCAGTCGGTGGCCCGCAACCCGCTCGCCTCGCCCGACACCCTGGCCGTCAACGCCGGCGCCTACGTCTCGGTCGTCGCCGTGGCCGCGTTCGGCATCTCGCTGCCCTTCTTCGCCGGCGGGAGCGTCGCCTTCGTCGGCGGCCTGCTCGCCTCGGGCCTGGTGCTGCTCGTCTCGCGGGGCGGCGCGGCCGGCCCGACCCGGCTCGTGCTGGCCGGCTCGGCCGTCGCGCTCGCCCTCAACAGCCTGACCACCGTGCTGCTGATGCTGTTCCAGCAGAACACGATCGGCCTGTTCGCCTGGGGCAGCGGCACGACCGTCCAAAGCAGATCCGAGAACGTCACGATGGCCGCGCCCGTGCTGGCCGTCGGCGTCCTGATCACCATGCTGCTGGCCCACCGCCTCGACGTGCTCGGCCTCGGCGACGACTCGGCCCGCGTGCTCGGCGTCGACGTCCGCCGGACGAGGGTGCTCGCGGTCGGGGTCGCCGTGCTGCTCTCCGCGACCGCCGTGACCGTGGCCGGCCCGATCGGCTTCGTCGGCCTGTGCGCGCCGGTCATCGCCCGCCTGGTCGCCCGGCGCGTGCCCGGCCTCGGCGCCCACCTGCTGATGCTGCCGTTCGCGGGCATCGCGGGCGCGCTCACGGTGGTCGTCGCCGACGTGCTGCTGCGTATCGCCGTCCCCGCCGGCACGGCCATCTCGGTGCCCACCGGCGTCGTCACCACCCTGGCCGGCGCGGTCCTGCTCGTCTGGCTGGCCCGCCGGCTGCGCGACGGCGGCCCCGCGGCGGCACCTGCTCGCGGCGCCAACGGCTCGGTCCGATCCCGTACGTGGGTGACCGTCGTCGGCGTGGTCATCGCGGTCACCCTCGTCGCCGCCTTCGTGTCGGCGCTCCTGCTGGGCGACCGCCTGATCCTGCTGGGCGACGTCATGAACTGGCTGAGCGGCAACGCGGGCCGGCAGGTCTCGTTCGTCCTCGACCAGCGCTGGCCCCGCGTGCTGGCCGCCCTGCTCGGCGGGGCCGCCCTGGCCCTGGCCGGCATCATCGTGCAGGCCGTGTGCCGCAACCCGCTGGCCGAACCCAGCCTGCTCGGCGTGACCCCCGGCGCGTCCGTCGGCGCGGTCGCCGTCGTGCTGCTCCTCCCGGGCGTCGGCGGCTGGCCGGTGATGGGCGTGGCCACCGTCTTCGCCCTGGTCACGTTCTTCCTGGTCTACCGCCTGGCCGCGGGCCGGGGCCTGTCGTCCGACCGCATCGTGCTCGTCGGCGTGGGCGTCAGCGCGGCCGCGACCGCCCTGACCACCCTGATCGTGGTCGTCGTCTCCCCGTGGAACGTGGGCACCGCCCTGACGTGGCTGGCCGGTTCCACGTACGGGCGGAGCCTGAGCCAGGTCATCCCGGTGCTGCTGGTCCTGGTCGTGGCCCTGCCGCTGGCCCTGGTGGGCACCCGCACGCTCGACCTGGTCGCCCTGGACGAGGACGTGCCCCGCCTGCTCGGCGTCCCGTTGAACCGCGCCCGGCTGGGACTGCTGGCGCTGGCGGCAGTGCTGACCGCCGCGGCGGCTACCGCGGTGGGGGCGCTCGGTTTTGTCGGCCTGGTCGCACCACACGCGGCTCGGGCTCTGGTCGGCGCCGGCCATGCGCGGGCGGTGCCGGTCGCGGTGGGGCTGGGCGCGGTGCTGGTCTGCGTGGCCGACACCCTGGGGCGCACGGTGATCGCCCCCAACCAGCTCGCGGCGGGGCTGGTCACCGCCCTGATCGGGGCGCCGTATTTCGTGTGGCTGCTGTGGCGGAGCCGGGCTTAGCGCTTCAGCTCCACGGCGCGCCTTCCGGCACCGCGTCCAGCACCAGCGGGGAAACCTTCTGGATCTTCTCCCACGAGAAGTTGTACTTGTCCATCACCGCCGGCGAGGTGATCCAGCGCTTCACGCCGTTGCTGACCAGATACACCTGCGGGCGGGGCTGCGCGATCGCCAGGAAGGCGCCGGAGGTCAGCGCATCCCGCTCGGGGATCAGGCCGAGGTGCGGGTCCTGGATCACGCCGTCCCAGTTGCGGAACAAATTGTCGTAGGTGGCCGGGTCCGGAATCCACCGCCGGTATCCCTCCGGGTCGACCAGGTAGATCGCCGGCCCGCCCGGCGCCTGAACCCGCTGGCCGGACAGCCAGGTGTGCGGATCCAGCCTGGCGTCCGCGGCCGCCGGTTGCCCGGCGGCGGTCAGAGCACAAAGGACGGCGGCGATGACAGCGGCGATGCGGTAAGGGGTGCGCATGCTCGAAGCGTAGGCACAGACCAGCTCGGAAACTTGAGTTTGCCCTGATCAGCGTGCACAAATGGGGACCGTGCCGGTGTGGCCGTGTTTCGTCCGACTGTTTCCGGAGCCGGGTCGCGTCACCCGGGGATCGGCGTTCTGCGATATCGTCCCCGGGCTCGTGGAGCAAGCGGAGCGTGAGGCGCCCGTGCGGCGTGGGCTGTGGCGGTCCAAGACGTTCGTGACCGGGTTCGCCGCCGTCGCGGTGCTGGGTCTGGTCGCCGTGCTGGCGCCGGTGCTGACGGCGGCGGCCGGGCAGGACGTCGTCGGCTTCGACATCGCTCAGATCGATCCGATGACCGGGCTGCCGGTCGGCGGGTTCAGCGGCGAGCACTGGCTCGGGGTCGAGCCGCTGACGGGTCGCGACGTCTTCGCCCGGGTCGTGCACAGCCTGCGGTTCTCGCTCGGGCTGGCGCTGGCCGCGGCCGTCGTCGTAGTGCTCGTCGGCTTGCTGGCGGCCCTCGCGGTGCGGCGCGGGAACGGCCGCGGGCTCCTGGGGCCGGCCCTCATGTACGGCGCCCTGCTCGTGCCGCTCATCCTGCTCGTCGAGGTCTGGCTCACGTACCGGGGAACCGTTCTCAGGTCACCGCCGGCTCCGTCCTGGGGCGGAATGCTGGCCGACGCGGCGCCATTCTTCCCCGGCTACCCCGCCTACCTGCTCGTGCCCGGCCTGCTGCTGGCCGTGACCGTGCTGTCCTTCCTGCTGCTGGCCGAGGGACTACGCCGGCGCTACGTCGCCTGAGAGCGCCGGCCCGGTGGGCGTAGGCACCGGGCCGCTGGTTCCGTGGTTGACGACGTACGGGTCGGTGGCGGTGCGGAGAGACCAGGTGCCGCACTCGGCGTGCCACGTGGTCGCCTCGTCGATCCGGAAGCACAGGTAGGCCGTCGTCGCGGCGGAGGGGTCGGGGACGGCCGGCCATGTGCCCGTGGTGTCGTAAACCGCGCGCAGGGCCTCGTACAGGTTGTGGGTCATCTCGGCGTAGCCGAAGTCGTTGGGGTGCAGGTTGTCGAAGAGGGCGAGCCCGCCGACCGTCGACTGGTCGACCAGGTGCACCCGGGCGTCCTTGCCGGCCACGATGCCGGGGATCAGCGCGTTGTAGGCCGTCAGCCGCGACCTCACCGGCTCGAGGTGACCCTGGACGACCTGCTGCACGAAGATCTCGGCGTCGGGGCGGGCGGCGCGGATCCGGTCGATCAGCGCGGACAGCCCGGCGGCCGTGGCGGCGACGTCGCGGTGCTGGGCGATGTCGTTGGTGCCGAGGTGCAGCAGGACCACATCCGGCCGGTACGTGGCCAGCCAGTCGTCGACGCCGGCGGCGATCTGGTCGATGCGCCGGCCGGGGTGGCCCTCGTTGTCGCGGTCCGCGCCCTCGGGGCCGCCCCGGCGGGAGCCGACGAAGTCCACGTTCAGACCCGCGGCCTCGAGCCGGTTCCGCAGCCCGATGCGGTAGCCGCTCGTCGTGGGAGCGCCGGTGCGGGTGCCCTCCCGCGAGTCGGCCGATCCGCTGCCCCAGGTGATCGAGTCGCCCAGCGGCATCACCCTGAGGGTGGCCGGCGCCGGCGCGGCCAGGAACGGGACGTACGTGCCCGGGACCCGGGCGGCCGGGGGAGTGGTGACCGGGGTGTGCGGCTGGGCGATGGCGGCGGCCGGGCCGGACAGCGGCGCGGTCAGCACGGCGGCGGCGAGGGCGATGCCGCCGGCACGGGCAGCGTTGCGGAGGGTCACATGGAGACGGATCGGGCGGAACAGGTGCGCGCGCGGTGACCGTCCGGGTGCTACCCGGGTGCGGTCAGACCTGAGCCCGTACGGCCACCCGCCGGCGCTGCAGCAGCTGCACGACCGTGACCCCGAGCGCGAGCGGGATCAGTCCCAGCGCGAACTGTTGCAGCAGGGCCAGGTCGTCGACGGCGAACCGGTTCCACGAGTCGCCGGCGATCTGCTCGCAGGTCTGGAAGGCCACGTGGAACCCGATCGGCGCCCACAACGAGTCGCTGACGTGCCGGATGAATCCCTGCACGACGGCGAACCCGAAGAACAGCACCACCCGGTCGAGGCTGCCGGCCGCGCCGATCAGCGTGCCGAACAGGGTGAACAGGGCGGCCTGGACGAGGTGACGGCGATCGCGGCGGGGAGCAGGTAGCCCGCGGCGCCGAGGGCGAACAACCTTCCCGCCGTACGGGGGGAGGCTTTGCGCAGCCTGGCCCAGGGGAGGCGGTCGAGGCGACGGTACGCGACGAGGACCATCGGCACGACGAGCAACGGGATCAGGAACGCCGACGCCACGTGACGACCGCGGTCGTAACCCTCGCCCCGGATCGCGTCGCCGAGAGCGTCGACGGCGAGCCAGATCAGCGTGGCGGCGGTGAGGACGACGGCGATGCGGACGACGACGTGGGGTGGCCGGCTGCGGTCCATGCGCCGAGTCTGCTTTGCCCCGGCGGCTCCCCGCTGCGGCAAAAAGTCGATTCCCGTACGCCGAAAGTCGGTGCCGATGACCAACGACGTGGGGACCACCTGACCAGGCGCGCCGGTGGGACGGCTCTTGCTGTACTCCTATCGAAATGGTAGGCATGATGGGCGCGGTCAAGAATCCCCCACCGCCTGGACTCTGGAGCGACCATGAGGAAACTGATCCTCCTAGCCCTCGTCGGCCTGGGAGCGCAGCTCGTCGACGGCAGCCTCGGCATGGCGTACGGCGTCACGTCGACGACGCTGCTGCTCGCCATCGGCACCAACCCGGCCGCGGCGTCGGCCACGGTGCACCTGGCCGAGATCGGCACCACGCTCGTCTCCGGCGTCTCGCACTGGAAGTTCGGCAACGTCGACTGGAAGGTCGTCCTCAAGATCGGTGTGCCGGGCGCGATCGGCGCGTTCGCCGGGGCCACGTTCCTCTCCGGGCTCGACACCGAGGTGGCCGCGCCGCTGATGGCGGTCATCCTGCTGGCCCTCGGGCTGTACGTGTTCATCCGGTTCACCACGATGGGCCTGCCCAAGGGCCGGCTCGGCCTGCCGCTGCGCAAGCGCTTCCTGGCCCCGCTGGGCGTGGTCGCCGGGTTCGTCGACGCCACCGGGGGCGGCGGCTGGGGCCCCGTCGGCACGCCCGCGATCCTGGCCAGCGGCCGCCTCGAGCCGCGCAAGACGATCGGCTCGATCGACACCAGCGAGTTCCTCGTCGCGGTCGCGGCCAGCCTGGGCTTCCTGTTCGGGCTGGGCTCGGAGGACATCAACTTCGCCTGGGTGCTGGCCCTGCTCATCGGTGGCGTGATCGCCGCGCCGATCGCCGCCTGGCTGGTCCGGCACATCCCGCCGCGGGTGCTCGGCTCCGCGGTCGGCGGCGTAATCATCCTCACCAACAGCCGTACGCTGCTCAAGTCGGACTGGATCGACGCCGGCGACACGACCCGCTACACGATCTACGCGATCATCTATGTGGTGTGGGCGGCCGCCCTGGCGTATTCGATCCGCGAATACCGCCGCAACGCCGAGGAGGAGCGCCGCATCGTCGCCGAGGCCTCGGCCCCGGAGCGCGACGAGCGCGAGCTCGACCCCGCCTGAGCCTTCCTCCGCCCGTGGCCGCGCCGATCGCCCTCGGCGCGGCCACCCTTTTCGGGCCGGGCTTTTCGGGCCGGGGCGGCCATGCCTTACGGTTGGCGCTCATGATGACCGAACTCGCCCAGCGGATCGCCGACGCGCTCAACGAAGCCATGGACCAGCGGGTCGCCACCGACTTCAACGTCGGTCACGTCGAGCGTGGCCTGGCCGACGGCGGCCCCGACGAGCCGATCATCGCGATGACCGTCGACGAGGTGGCCCGCATCGCCGCCCGCATCGCCCGCGAGGTGGCGGAGGGCAACTGAGCTCAGCCGAACCGCTCGGCCAGCGCCCGATACTCCGCGGCGGCCCGCCCCGCCTGGGTGTGCAGCTCGGTGCCCAGGCCCGACACGGCGGTCATCCGGACGACCTGCTCGGCCAGCTCCCGATAGCGCCGGCGCGCGAACTCACGGCACGGCAGGCAGGTCACCTTGGCCGGGTCGGTCGACGTGGTCGCGTACGGGACCCGCAGGTCGCACCCCGTCGTGGCGTGACTGGGCAGGTCGGCGGCCAACCCGAACGTGCTGGCCAGCATCGACCGCCGCCCGACCTGAACGTGCAGGTCGGCATCGATGTGAGTGTGCGGATCGAAGTTCTCCACTGCTCGAGGGTGTCACACCTTCTCGGCGCAGCGCGGGCACCGGGCCGGGCACGGCGTCGTCGCGGCCGCGCCGGCCAGCCCGCTGTCATGCAGGACCGTGGTCACGACCTCGTCGAACGCCATCGTCTCGGGCAGCACCCGCTCACCCCGTACGCGAAGCAGGTCCCGCGGGTCGTACCACTGGAGCATCTGCGCGGCGGTGACCGGAATCGGCTCGGCCCGGGTGCCGTGCCGCCGCACGGTCTCGTCGAACGACACCTCCAGGTAGAAGACCCGCCCGTCGTAGTCGTCCACCAGCCGCCGCAGCCCCTCGCCGTAGCGCCGCGAATGCAGAATCCCTTCCAAGACGACGTGATACCCGGCCTCGAGCGCGGCGCGCGCGATGCCTACGACGAACCCGGGCGCCACGGCATCGTCCGGCCCGCCGTCATGCTCCCGCAACATCGTGCGCCGCACATAGTCCTGCTCGACGAGCGCACATCCCCGCCCGTAGCGCCGCCGCACCTCCCGCGCGCTCGTCGTCTTGCCGCTGCCACTGTTACCCCGGATCACCACGAGGGTGGGGCGCAGCGGCGAGAACGCATTCATGGGCTTCACACCTACGGCAAGGCGGGGCGGGCCGGCAAGAAGGGTCACCGGTTGGCGGGAGTGCGCCGGGCCGGGCGGCGACCGTTAGGCTGTGCGTCGCGCGAGTGGTGTTGGGAGCGGGGACCTGCATGAACGACGAGTTGTTCAGCCCGACGATCCGGGATCAGGCGCCGCCGGCCAAGCGCCCGTGGCGGCCCGAGTCGATCGTCTATCCGGCGTTCTTCGGCGGGCCGCTCGCCGCCGCGACGCTCGGGGTGCTCAACGGGCGGCGGCTCGCGGTGCCGACCCAGCAGTTGCTGCTCATCGCGGGCGCGGGTCTGGTCGGCTTCGGGGCGCGGCTGACGGTCGCCCTGCTCGTCGAGTCCAATTCCGCCGTACGGCTGGCCGGCACGGTCTGCGGCATCCTGGTCTGGCTGGTCGTCCTGGCCTTCCAGCGGCGCCCCTTCCGGGTGGCCCAGCTGCGTGGCGTCGACGCGAAGAGCCTGGTCGTGCCCGGTCTCCTCACCGCCATCGGCCTCGGGTTGTTCGAGGCCCTGATCCTGGCGCTGGTGCGATGACGTCGCCGCAGCCGGTGCTGCACCGGGCGCAGGCCCTGCTGGCCACCGGCCGGGCCGGGCAGGCGCTGACCGAGCTGGCCACGCTGCCCGCCAACGAGGTCACCGGGTCGTGGGCGATGCAGTTGCGCTGCGCCGCGCTCAGCCAGCTCGACCGCTGGGCCGAGGTGGGCGACGCGGCCCGGGCCGGGCTCGCCGCCAACGGGCCCGACCCCGACCTGCTGCTCTGGCTGGGCCGCGCCGAGCACGAGGCCGGGCGCGACCAGGCGGCCGAGCGGGCCCTGCTCGACGGGCTGGCCCTGGCCCCGAACGACGCCGACCTGCTCTGCTCGTACGCGGACCTGTGCGCCGCCAACGGTCAGCTCGACAAGGCCGGCAAGCTGGTCGAGCTGGCCGCCGCGCGGGAGCCGCACGCCCCCGTCGTCTACGCGACCCGCATCCAGATCGCGCACGCCCGCGGCGACGACCGGGAGGCCCAGCGGATCAGCCGCGAGTTCGTCGGCGTGCACCCCGACAACCCGGTCGCGCACGCCCTGCTCGGCGGCACGAGCGCGGCCCGGGGACACATCGACACCGCGTACGAGGGTTTCCGCCAGGCCGCCGCGGCCCGCCCCACCGAGCAGGTGTTCGCCGAGTCCGCGCTGGAGCTGCGCGTCGCCCGTCACCCGCTGATGCTGCCGCTGCGCCCGGTGCTGCGCTTCGGCGCCCTCAAGACGTGGCTGGTGGCGGTGGCCGGCATCCTGCTGCTGCGCGCGATCGGCCTGCCCGTGCTGGCCGGCCTGCTCGGCTTCGCGTGGCTGATCTTCTGCGTCTATTCGTGGGTCGTCCCACCGCTGGTCCGCAAGCGGGTCCGCCGCGGCTGGAGCTGACCTGTGCCCCCGCTGCACGACTTCGCGACCTGGGTGGGCCTGGCTAGCCTGCTGACGGTCGGCAATCAGCAGAGGCTGCTGGTCGACGGCGGCTTCGTGGCCGGGGCCGTCGACGGCCGCAAGTCGGTCAGCACCGGCCGGGTCGGCAACGGGTCCTCGGCCCACAGTCAGGCGCACTTGGAGGCGATCGGGCTGGTGACGGCCGCGCTGGCGGAGGCCGGTCGCGACCACATCGCGTACGGCCTGCGGGTCGCCCCGACCGGGGAGGCCACCCTCGACCTGTTCGACTTCGGGCCGGCCGTGGAGCGGTCGCTGTCCCCGTACCCGGAATCGCTGGTGCTGGTCGAGGGGACGGTTCCCGAGCCGTGGCGCCGCCGTCCGGAGCCCGTGCCGCACGCGGCGCCCGCCCCCACCGCCGATCCGGCCCGGTTGGCACGCCTGCTGCGGGCCCGGCTGCCCGGCGCGACCGGCGCGAGCGAGGCGGAGCTGGCCGCCGCCGAGGCCCGCCTCGGGTTCGCGCTTCCGGACGAGCTGGCCACGCTCTACCGGATCACCCGGGGCGGTGTGGACGACGACGAGGTGACCTTCCGCCTCTTCCCGCTCGACAAGCTGACCGTCGCCGACGCCCGGCTGCGCCCACCGTCCTGGCGCTACGGCGCGGCCGAGGCGGTACGCACGCCACCCGACGCCGCGGTGCAGGGCCTGCCCACGTCGCCCGGCTGGCTCGTCTTCGCCGACGACGGCGGCTCGGCCCGCTTCGCCGTCGACCTGACCCCGGGCCCCGCCGGTCACCTCGGCCAGATCATCGTGCTCGACGGGCAGGCGGTCGGGGCCGACCTGGTCGCCGACTCGCTCACCGACATGATCGCTCACGGCAGTCACGACTGGCTTCCCGTACGCCCGGAGGAGCTGCCCGCCGTGGCGCGGGTCTACGAAGGCGACGTCGAGGAGGCCGCCCACCCGCAGCTGGAGGTTCTGACCATCGGCCGTCGCGACGGCGCCCCGGTGAGCCTGACCGCCGTGGCCGGCCTGCCCCGGTTGCGGACCCTGAAGGCGACGGCCGGCACCCTCGCCGACCCCCGGGAGATCGCCGGCCTCACCGCCCTGGAATACCTGGAGATCGGCACCCACGAGTGGCGTGCCCTGCTGGCCGCCGACGCCGTGCCGAAAGACCTGTCCGCCGCGGGCATCGCCGTCGAGCCCGACGAGACCCCGGAGGACGTCGCGGCGCTGGCCAACGAGCTGCTCGCCCGCTGGGACCGCCCACTGATCACCCGCACGACGATCCGCGGCAACCTGCTGCCGGCCTGACCGCCCGGCTCAGCGCAGCGGCGACCCGACCCGGTGCAGGGTGCCGTCGGGGTCGACGTACGTGAATTCGCGCAGGCCCCACGGAGTGTCGCGCGGCTCGCCGAGGCGGCCCTCGACGCCGTCCCGCCAGGAGGCGTGCACCGCGTCGGCGTCCGAAACGTACAGGTAGACCGACGACGCCGTGGTCAGCGGGTCGTGTTGATGCCACTCGGTAAGGTGCAGCGAAACGGAGTCACGGTCGACGAAACCGTAGCGCTCGGGCCCGTCGTACGCCCGGGCGGCAAACCCGAGCCGGCGATAGCGAGCCAATGCCGCATCGAGGTCACGGACAGGAATGATCGGTGCCACGGACTCGAACATGACCGGAGTCTAGTGAAGCGGAACGGGTCGGCCGGTCAGATGGTGCGGTCCGTTTGCCGGTGGCGCAAGGTTGGCTCGGGGAAGGAGCCTTACTGTGCGGGACGCGTACGCGGTGGACATCGTTTTCTGCCTGGATGTCACCGGTAGCATGTATCCGATCGTGGATCGGCTCAAGGAGGGCGTGCTCACCCTGCCCAAGCGGCTCGCCGAGGCGGCCGCGGCCGGTGACAAGGCGATCGGCGAGCTGCGGGTCCGGTTCGTGGCCTATCGGGACTTCCGGGACGACCCGGCCGACGCGCTGCAGGAGTCACGCTTCTTCCGGATGCCCGCCCAGGTCGTCGAGCTCGAGACCGCCGTACGGGATCTGGAGGCGGCCGGCGGCGGCGACGAACCGGAGTCGGGCCTGGAGGCGCTGGCCGTGGCGCTCGGCTCGGACTGGTGCTCGGGGGAGAACCGGCGGCATCTCGTGGTCGTGCTGACCGACGCGTCGGCCCATCCGCTCGGGGTCGGCCGCACCGCCCCGGACTATCCGCCGGCCGCACCCTCCACCCTCGACGACCTGGCCGCGGTCTGGGTCAGCGGCAACCCCGAGACCTCGCGCCTGCTGCTGTTCGCCCCGACGACGACCCCGTGGGCGGGCATGACGGCGTGGCGCGACACCGTGCACATGCCGTCCCGGCCCGGCAACGGCCTCAACGAGTACGACCTGACCGAGATCGTCGACGCGATCGCGGCCCGGATCTGACGCACAGCCGGAACGGATCGTTGGTTCGGAGGAATCCGGTCGCGCGCGGACGTGGATACAGTCCCTGCCATGGATCCGTGGGACGACGAGACCGTGCAGGACGCCGTCGCGGTCCTCCAGCACCTGGTGATGTGGACACACGTCCCCCAGCGGTGGGAGGAAGTCGACCTGGCCATGGTCGCGCTCCGTGCGGCCTTCGAGGCCGGTGACGCCGAGGCCGTGCGCGCGTCGATAGCCGTGCTCGATCGGCTCGGTCCGGATCGGATCCTGCGGATCGGCAGCAGGACGGTCACGGGGATCCCGGCCCCGGTGCTCGACCGGCGCAACACTCTCGTGCACTGGCTGACCCGGCAGGAGGACGATCGTGGCCGGCGCCAGCCTCGTTGAGCCGGAGTTCGTCGCGCATCTTTTCGCGCCGCTCGACGGGCCCGACAGCGAGGCCGCGCTGGGCCGGGTGCGGACGTTGTGGACTAACTGCCGCGATCAGCTCGGTCTGCAGCGGCCGATCCTCGAGGTCGACCTGCCGGCCGTCCTGCCGCCGGTGCTCAAAGCCGGCTCCGACGGGCCGGTCGCGGCCACGGAGGACGTCGCCGCCCAGTTCCAGCTGATCGCGCGGGTCGAGCACGACCTGCTCAACGTCTCGTTCGCCGCCGCGTCGCTGGACGCCATGTCGCGGTCCCGGCCCTCGCTGGCCGCGTCCGCCCCGCTCGGCTGGCACGAGTTCAGCCGGTGGTGGGCCACCCTGGGCGGGGAGGTGCCGCTGCTGGGTGCCGCGGTCGTGCTGCTGGCCAAGACCGACGAGGTGGCGGGGGTTCGGGTGCGGGCCGAGGTGCCCGCCCGCGCCGACGACGGCGACCGGTGGTGGGAGTCGCGCTTCGCGCTCGACGACTTCGCGGCCTGGGAGACCAGCGCCCCCGGTTCGGCCGCGGCCCGGCGGCTGGTGCTGCTGGGCGCGCCCGATCAGGATGCCGAGCTGAGCCGGTTCGTGTGGAGCGACGGCGGGACGGGGCTGCCGCCGCTGGGCCGCTACCTGATGCACGCGGCGAAGCTGCGCTACCTGGCCCGCGTGCACGACCAGGGCCGCGAGCCGGCCCAGCTGCAGGTGCGGTTGGCCGCCCGGCTCGACGAGGTCACGACGCTGCTGCGTGGCGGTGGAGGCCGGGGCCAGGACAACCGTGACCACGGGGGCCGGGCCACGGAGCAGGCCGAGCTGGCCGGGGCCGAGGCGGAACTGGCCGGCACCCTGGCCGCCCTGCGCAAGATGCGTCGGAGCGTCGAGATCGCCCGGTCCAACATGGCCAAGGCGCTCGCCGAACCGCTTCCGGGCGACGCCGAACTCGGCCCCTGGCTGAGCGATCAGCTCGCCGACGACGCCGAGTACCTGCAGGCCACCTACGAACAGGTGCGCGCCGTGCGGGCCGCGCTGCCCGGCCCGGCCGGGGCCGAGCCGACGCCCGTCCCGCCCCGGGCGCGGCACGACCCGGCGGAGTCGGCCGCGACCGCCGCCCCGGACGAGGAATCCCGGCCGGTGAATCGCATCGCGTTCGGCGTCGACGTGGTCAGCTACAGCTCCCGGACGACCCCGCAGCAGCGCGAGCTGCAGCGCCGGGTGGCCGGCATGGCCGAACGGGTGCTGGCCGGGCTCGGTCTCGATCTGCGCGACACCGACCGGCAGTCCGCCGGCGACGGCATGATGGTGGTGCTGCCGCCGGGGGTCGAGGACGAGATCGCGCTGCCCAGACTGCTGCACGGCTGGCGGGCCCAGGTGGTGGCCGACAACGCCGAGAATCCCGGCGACCGGATCCGGATGCGGCTGTCGGTGGGCTCGGGCCGGTTCACGAAGGCGGCTCTGGGGTTCAGCGGCAGCACGATCATCAGCGTCGGGCGGCTGCTGGACAGCAACGCCATTCGCGCGGCCGTCAACGACCACCCGGACGCGGATCTGGTCGCGATCGTCACCGACCGGATCTACCAGGATGTGGTCGGGGAGGGTTACGACGGTCTCACCGCCGGCGAGTTCCAGCAGATCGAGGCCGGGGCCAAGACCTTCCGGGCCACGGCCTGGTTGTGGACGGGTTCGGCCGGGCGGCCCGCCGCCGCGGCGCAGCAGAACCGGGACGTCTTCGTGATCCACGGCCGCGACCGGCGTACGAGGGAAGCGGTCTTCGGGCTGCTGCGCGCGCTCGACCTGCTGCCGTTGAGCTGGGAACAGATCGTGGGCCGGACCGGCAAACCGTCCCCGCACCGCGACGACGTGGTCAACGAGGGGTTCGCCGCCGGCCCGGGCGCGCTCGTGGTGATCACCCGCGAGGACTCGAACAGCGTCGACACCGATGTGCTGATCCGGGCCGGACGGGCGTTGGCCCTGCAGCCGGACCGCACCATTCTGGTCGTGATCGGCGACGTGCCCCGGATGGGTGATCTGGAGAGCCGCGAGAAGGTGTGCCTCACGGAGGACACCGCCGAGGCCCGCGCGTTGTTTCAGCACCAGGTGGCCCAGCGGCTTCGCACCGTCGGCTACCCGGTCGACACGACAGGAACCGAATGGCTCGACGCCAGCCGCTTCGACGGGCTGGTGTGAGGTCAGAGCGAGTCGAGGAAGGCCTGCAGCTCGGCCCGGTTGAGCCGGGAGAACTCGTCGGGCCGGACGACGATGCGCAGCCGGTCGGTGAGCACGCGGTCGCGGGAGGCGGCCACGAACGAGAGCAGCACGAGGCGCAGCAGGGCCTCGCGGTCGAGAGCGTCCACGCGGGCCAGGGTGGCGCCGACGATCGGCATGGCCACGGGCCGGCGCTGGCCGCGGTCGTGCAGTTCGGCCCAGAGGCGGCTCAGGCTCAGCCACAGCTTGTCGGCCGAGGACTGGGCGACCAGGCCGGCATCCATCTCGCTGTAGGCCACGCAGAAGAACAGGCGGTCGGGTTCGCCCAGGGTGGCGATCGTCCCGATCGGGTAGCGGTGGCGTTTGCCGAGGGCCTTGGCCGCCGGGGTGAACGGGATGCCGGTCAGGGCCTTGCCGAGGTCGGCGTCGAGGCCGGCCACGTCGTCGAGGTAGATCCGGTGCAGGAACTGGCCCTGCACGCTGGACTTCTGCACGATCCGGCCGTCGCCCACGTCGGTGTCGAAGACGTCGGTGAAGCCGATGACCAGGTGGCTGTCGGCCTGCTCGAACAGGTCGCCTGGCAGCACCTCGATGCGGCAGCGCGGCCGGTCGAGCTCCCGCGTGACCGACCGCGCCGGGCGGGCGCGCCACCACCCGTACGCCAGGGAGCCGGCCGCCACCGTCAGGGCGACGGGCACGGCGTGACCGGCGAACAGCGCCTCGTCCCAGACGGCCTGATAGGACTGGAGCAGCAGCGCGGCCACGCCGAAGGCGGCGAAGCCGTGGGTCGCCAGCCGGCGCAGGCCCCGCGTGGTCAGTGGGCGGCCAGGTGGGCGCGGACCACGTCGGTGAGCCGGGTGGCGGCCTGGGTGCCGGAGAGCCGGCTCCGGTGGATCACCGTCAGGTCCTCCACCGCGCAGGCCGGGGGAGTGAACAGGACGGCCGCGGCCAGCGACCGGTTGCGCACCGCCCACCCGGACAGGGCGGCGGTCAGCTCGGTCTCCATCACCTCGGCCGACATGCCGGTGGTGATCGTGCGGAGCAGACGCTGCCGGTAAGGCCAGAAAGACCAGACTTTGGTCTCGTCGATGAGCTGCTCGACCGGGTCGCTGCGCAGGTAGCGCAGGGCGATCTGGATCGCGTCGGAGCCGCCGTCGTTGATCAGCTCGTCGACCATGCGGTGCCGGGCGTGCGCCCCGGCGACCTCGTAGAACGTGCTGCGGCAGCCCTTGTCGGCCGCGGCCACGATGTTCTTCCAGTTCAGGGTGGGCCGCGGCACCGCCTCGAGGATCCGGGTGGCGGCCTCGAAGTAGATCTCCTTGGTCTTCCAGTGGTTGCGGCGGGGCGAGGTGTTGCCGGACAGGCGCTCCACCCATCGGGACACGGCGGTCTCGTCGAAACCTTCGAAGGCCGGCGGCGCGGTCGGGGCCGTAGTCATCTCGCGGTGTCCTTTTCGATCGATCTGGCGCGGGACGGGGAGGTCCGCGCCTCAAGAGCGTCTCGAAACAGGGGCGCCCGCCACATCACGTAGACACGTGATCCTGGGCGCGATGACCCGTGACGACGTCGAGGACGGCGTCCCAATCGGACGGCTTGCGGGGCGAGCGCCAGGCGACGTGGTGGTCGGGCCGCACCAGCACGAGCCGGCTGCGCCAGTCGGCCCGCAGCGCGGCGTCGTCGACCGGCAGGTGCCCGACCGGGATGCCGCGGGCCACCGCCGCCGCCACCAGCGACCGTCCCTCGTGGCCGGCGGTCAGGTCGATCAGCGTGAACTGCGGCCCGAGCAGGTCGAACAGGTTGTGGCCGCCGGCCGTGCGGACCGCCGGGAGCCGGGTGCCGGCCGGCTCGGGACCGTCGTGCCAGACCACCGGCGAGGTGTCGTGCCGGCTGGCCGTGGCGCCGTCCGGGTCGACGGCGGTGGCCTGCCGGCGCAGCAGCGTGGCCAGCCGGTCGGGGGAGGCGCCGGCCGCGGCCAGCCGCCCGAACCGCAGCCGGACCTCGAGCGAGCGCGACAGGGTCTCGCGTTCCAGCATGGCCTGGCGCCGGCGCTCACCCTCGTAGCTGCCCAGCAGGTGCGGCCCGCCCCAGCGCCGGACGGCTGCGGCCAGCTTCCAGCCCAGGTCGACGGCGTCGGCCAGGCAGGTGTCCACGGTGGCGCTCGGCGGGTGGAACCGGTGCGCGGACTCGCCGACCAGGTAGGCCGTGCCGCGCCGATACGTGCCGGCGATGCCGAGCGCCTCCTGCCACGGCGTGACCCCGACGATCTCGTACGCCCGGGGGCCGAGCCGCCGGCTGAGCAGCGCGGCCGGGTTGGTCAGGTCGGCGTCGTCGGAGTCCAGCGGCAGGTGCCCGATCCACAGGTCGTGGCCGGCCCGCCGGATCAGCGCCATGCCGTCGGCGGTGATCGTCGACAGGGCCGGGTGGGGCAGGCGGAGGGTGTCGCTGCGGAACGAGACCGTGCAGTGCCGGGCCGGGGTGATCGCGTCGCGCAGCGGGACGCCCAGGCAGCGGCGCACGGTGCTCTGCGCCCCGTCGCAGCCGGCCAGGTAGCCCGCCTCGATCTCATGGCGCACCCGGGCCGCCCCGTCGAGCACGGTCGCCACCGTCCGGTCGGCCTCGAGCCGCAGGTCGGTGAACGTCCAGCCCTCGCGCAGCTCGATCAGCGGGTTGCCGCGCACGGCGGCCCGCAGCCGGGTGGTCAGCCCCTCGCCGGTGAGCAGCACGTACGGCTCCACGGGGGCGCTCCCGCCGGCGGTGCCCGCGTATCGCCGGCGCAGCTCGTTGGCCGACGGCGTCGAGTTGACCAGCACCGGGTCCTCGCCGATGGCGCGGCTCCAGACGACGGTGGCCGGGCTGTCGGGGTCGGCGCCCACGGCCCGTACGGAATCGGCCAGCCCGAGCCGGCGCAGCAGCTCCATGCCGCGCCCGGTGACCAGGTTGGGCTCCGGATGCCGGGGTGGTCGCGACGAGCGTTCGACGACGATGCTGGCGACGCCGTGATGGGCGAGCTCGAGCGCGAGCACGCAGCCGGCCAGGCCGGCCCCGACGACGAGCACGGGCGTGTGCGATGCGGACATGATGGCGGCTCCCGGATCCCCGTGTGGTGGTGTCGTGGCAACACCTACCGCCATGCTCGGGTGACGTGACCGGAGCCGGAATCACGTGTTTACGTGGCGCCCGCCCGGGTGACGACGCCGGCCAGCTCGACCCGGCTGTGGATCTCGAGCTTGTGGAACACCTTGCGCAGGTGACTGTCCACCGTGTGCGGCGAGAGGTGCAGCTGCCGGGCCGCCGCGATGTTGGTCATGCCGGTGGCGATCAGCAGCGCGACCTGCCGTTCGGCCGGGGAGAGCCGGTCCAGCAGGGACGGTTTGTGCTCGGTCACCGGCTCGGGCGGGGCGGCCGGGGCGCCGCGCCAGCCGCCCAGCTCGGCCACCAGCCAGTGCTGCGAGCCGGCCGCCCCGGCCTGGGCCAGCAGCTCGTTGGCCTCGTCGTACCAGTCCCGCGCGCCCGCCCGGTCGGTCGAGCGGCCCTGCGCGGCCGCGTCCTGCAGCACCGTGGCCAGGGCGAGCGGCCGGTCGGTCTGGCGGAACTGGGCGATCGCCAGGTGCAGCTGCTCGGGTTCGCGGCGCAGCAGCCCGGCGGCGTGCGCGCTCGCGCCGGCCAGGGTGTGCGAGGCCGGGTTGCGGGCGGCCAGCCGGGCCGCGGCCTCGACCACGCGGCCGGCCCGGTCGCGGTCGCCGACGGCCAGGGCCAGCCGCACCAGGGCCGGGGTGGCCGCCGGATTCTGCGCGATCAGGGTGGGCCGGTCGTCGAGCCGGTCGTAGACGTCGCCGATGAGCCCGACGGCCCGGCCGGGGTCACCCTCGGAGGCCAGCAGCGTGGCCAGGGGCCATTCCACGTCCTCGGGGGGCGCGGTGATGCCGGTGGCGGTCAGCGCGGTCATCCGGTCGCGATAGTCGGCCGCCTGGGCCAGGTCGCCCCGCAGCACGGCCAGCCGGATCAGCGTGCCCAGCAGCGGCACGGTCAGCTGGTACGCGGTGAGCTGCTCGGCCAGGGCCACCCCGGCGTCGGCCTCGGCCGTGGCGTCGTCGAGCCGGCCGCGGGCGATGAGCAGCTGGGCCGCGTAGAAGTGCAGCAGCGGCTGGGCCCAGGCGGTGCCGAGGGCCTGGGCCTCCTGCCGGCCGCGACGCAGCGCCTTCTCGGCCTCGTCGAAGCGGTCGAGCGAGGTCAGCGCGTTGGCCAGCCAGATCCGCGGGTGCCGGTGCAGGGCCACCCCGGCGTTGCCGTCGGCCAGCTCGGTGGCGGTCGCGGCATGCCCGTACGCGTCGTCGAGCCGCCCCTCGGCCTGCGCGACCAGGCTGCGCGCGGTGAGCCCGAACACGGCGGCGCCGGGCTCGTGCTCACGGCCTATTCGGTCCGCCTCGGCCCCGGCCCGGTCGGCCGCGCGATAGTCGTCGAGGTAGAACGTGGCGTGGGCGTGGATGGCGTGCAGCCGGGCCCGGACGGGCTGGGGGATGACCGGCTGGCTCAGGCCGTCCTCGGCGTATTCGGCGGCCCGCCTGTTCTGACCGGCATGCTTGGACGCCTCGGCCAGCCCGAGCTGCAGCGACGCCTTCGTCCGCGGTTCCAGCCCGGCCTCCAGGGCCTGCTCGCCGAGCTTCTGGGCCTGGGTGACGCGGGCGGCCGAGGCCAGCAGGCCGACGGTGTCGGCGACCATCTCGGTGCGGCCCGGCTCGGTCTCGTCGACGGCGTGCAGCGCCTGCAGCATCAGGTCGGCCGCCGCGCCGGGGGCGCTGGTGGCGGCCGACGCCGCGTTGTCGCGCAGCATCGTCACCGCGGCCGCCGCGCCCCGGCGTCCGCTGTGCAGCAAGTGCGCGGCGATCTCGGCGATCGGGCGGCCGTGCTCGCGGGCCAGGGCCGCCGCCTCGGAGTGCAGGTGCTGGGCCCGGGCCGCGCCCAGGGTGTTGCGGACGGCCTGGTGCACGAGGTCGTGCCGGAACGTCATGCCGTCCTTGTCCTCGACCAGGATGCCCGAGGCGATCGTCTCGTCGATCAGGTCGAACAGGTCGACCGGCTCGCTGCCCATCAGCCGGGCCGCGGTCTCGATGTCGAACGGCCGGTCGAGCACCGAGGTGGCCTTGAGCAGCCACTGGGCCTGGTCGGAGAGCGAGCCCATGATGTCGCGGACGGTGGTCACGAAGCTCGACGGCAGGTCGTCGCCGACCACGGTGGCGGTGCCGTCGGCGATCACGATCTGCTCGGTGGTGCGCAGCGCGCTCAGCAACTGCTCGACGCGCAGCGGGTTGCCGCCGCAGCCGGACACCAGGGACAGCACCGTGTTGTCGACCTTGGCCCCGAGCACCTCCTCGCAGAGCCGCTCGGTGGCGTCGTCGTCGAGCACGTCGAGCCGGATCGGGGTGCTCCGCGCGGCCAGCCAGTTCAGCGTCTGCCAGCCCGCGGCCTCGGTCTCCTTCGAGCGGCCGGCCAGCAGCCACCGCACCGGGGCCGAGGCCAGGGCGGGCACCAGCTCGCGGATGGCCAGCGCGCTCAGCTCGTCCATCCAGTGCGCGTCGTCGATCACGATCAGCAGGGGCCGCTGGGCCGCATAGCGCTCCAGCGACTCGCGCAGCCGATAGATGCGGGCGTAGTTGCCGTTCTCGCCCGCCTCGCCCTCGGCCATCCAGGCGAAGTCGGCGGCCGGCGGGCTGCACGCCTGCAACGCCCCGGCCAGCGTGACCAGCGGGGCGGCCATGTCGTGCCGGAACGCCTCGCGGGCGGCCACCGCGATGTCGCGCTCGAACGCGTAGTCACCCGCGGCGCGCAGCAGCTTGCTCTTGCCGATGCCGGGCGGGCCCAGCATGACGTGACAGCCGCCCGTGCCGCGGGCGGTGTCGTCGAGCGCGCGCTGCAGCAGCTCGAGCTCCCGGTCACGGCCGACGATGCGCTCGGTCATGCGCGGCCTCCGCCACCGTCGTCGGCGGAACGCTCGTCCAGCAAACCCGTCTCCCTCGCCAAAGGTCGCTCGTCTCGAGGGGCGCCGTCGATTGTGGTCCTCGACGGCGATGAAGTTAATACCCTTTGCGGGTTTATCTCACCGTCTGTCCGGACGGGTTTTCCGACCGGCCGACCACCGAGGAACGGACGTGTCGTGGGGCACCTTGCCGTAGGCGGCCGCCCGAATCCAATCGATCATTGGATGGCGAGGTCACCGCGTTGCGCGTCGCTTCCACGATCCCTGGCCCTTCCTCGGTGAGCAACCGGACCCGTCGAACTGTATTGATCGGACCGTCGTGGCCGTCAATGCGTGACCATTTCGCAGGTCGCGTCGCGTGTCACCCGTACGGGTCCATCGACGGCGGGCGAAGTCACCCGGACCACGCTGCTCACCTCCACGAAAGAGTGGCCGGATCCCCCCGGCCGCGGTGTCCGTCAAGGACGATCCGACGGCGGATGTGCTTCCAGGATTCACCCGAACGGGTGACGTACGAGCCGGGTTGCGCGGTGGGCTCCGATGATCACGGCGGCTGCTCTCATTGGCCGATCCCAATGCCGATAACGCGTGCCGGCAACTACTCGTGTGCGGGGCAAAGCCGGCCGGAAGGCGCTGACCTGCGAATCCGGCGAATACCGGCGCTCACCTACTCATTCGAGCAGTGGGCCCGGATTCCGGGCGTGGCTAGCGTCGCCAAGCGAATGGGAACACGAATTGCGAGGTGACAACCGTGCACGCCAATGGATCGTTCGCCCGGCGCCTGCGCCTGCGCCGGCTCCACCGGCATCAGCCGGGCCTGCTGGTGGTGCCGCTCGACCACGCCATCGGCGCCGGGCCGCTGGCCCATCGGGGCACCCTCGACGGCCTGCTGGCCCGGCTGGCCGAGGGCGGCGCCGACGCCGTGGTGCTGCACAAGGGCGCCGTCCGGCGGGTGCGGCCGGACCGGTTCCGCGAGATGTCGCTGATCCTGCACCTCAACGCCAGCACCGGCCTGGCCGCCGACCCCGACGCGAAATACCCGGTGGCCACCGTGGCCGAGGCGCTGCGGCTGGGCGCCGAGGCCGTCAGCGTGCACGTCAACGTCGGCTCGCGCACCGAGGACCGGCAGATCGCCCACCTGGCCGCGACCGCCGAGCAGTGCGACCGCTGGGGCGTGCCGCTGCTGGCCATGATGTACGTCCGCGGGCCCGCCGTCACCGACGGCCGCGACCCCGAGCTGGTCGCCCACGCGCTGATCGTCGCCGCCGAGCTCGGCGCCGACCTGGTCAAGACGGCCCTGCCCGACGACCCGACGGCGATCGCCCGGATCACCGCCGCCTGCCCGGTGCCGGTGCTGGCGGCCGGGGGCGACGCCACGGACGGCGAGGGCGCGATCGCCCGGCTCGGGGCGGCCCTGCGAGCCGGCGCGTCGGGAGTGGCCGCCGGGCGTACGGTGTTCACCGCCGACGACCCGGGCGCGGTCACAGCCCGGCTGGCCGACCTCGTGCACGGCCACCGCATCCCGGTCGGTGCGCGATGACCGCCAAGCTGTGCTGGCTCGACCTGCGGGCCGCCGGTGACACCAAGCGGGCCGTCACCGAGGAGGCCATCCACCAGCGGTTCGACGCCGTGGTGGCCGGCGACCCGGCCGACCTGGCCGGGCTGCCACCCACCGTCACCCGCGTGCTCGTGGCCGGCGGCAACCGGCTGCCCGACGACCTCGGCCCGGCCGACCTCGTGCTGGTCGCGCCGGGGACGCCGGTCGACACCGAGCGGTTCGCGGGCGTGCGCTTCGGCGAGCGGCACGACGTCACCGACCGGGCCAGCCTGGACCGGGCCTGCGAGGCCGTCCGCGGCGACGGCGTGACGCTGCTCAGCTTCGCCGACCCGACCAACATCCCGATGGAGATCGTGCTGGCCGCGGCGGCCCGGACGGCGGGCACGATCATCACCGAGGCGGGCGGGGTCGACGACGCGGTCGTGCACCTGAGCGTCCTCGAGCACGGGCCGGACGGGGTGCTGCTGACCGCGCCCCGGCCGGGCGACGCGACCCGGCTGGCCGGCCTGGTGCGCGCCCCCTCGCCCAAGCTCGACCTGGTCACGCTGACCGTCACCGGCATCCGGCACGTCGGGGCGGGCGAGCGGGCCTGCGTCGACACGTGCACCTATCTGCGGCCGGACGAGGGGATCCTGGTCGGGTCGTGGGCCAAGGCACTCATGCTGTGCGTCAGCGAGACCCACCCGCTGCCCTACATGCCGACCCGGCCGTTCCGCGTCAACGCGGGCGCGATCATGTCGTACACGCTGGCCGACGGCGAGCACACGCGCTATCTCAGCGAGCTGTCGGCGGGGGACACCGTGCTGGCGGTCGGGGCCGACGGGCGTACGCGGAAGGTGACCGTGGGCCGGGTGAAGATCGAGACCCGGCCGCTGCTGGCGATCGACGCCACCGCCCCGGACGGCGAGCCGGTCAACCTGATCGTGCAGGACGACTGGCACGTACGGGTGCTGGGGCCGGGCGCCGCGGTGCTCAACACGACCGAGCTGAAGCCGGGCGACGAGATCCTCGGGCACCTGCCCGGCCGGGAACGGCACGTCGGCTACCCGATCGACGAACTGTGCTACGAGCGATGACCGTCGTCGACTTCCACGCGCGGCTCGCGCCCGGTGACGGCGAGCCAGGGCGGCTGCTGGCCATGATGGACCAGGCCGGCATCGACCGGGCCGCCGTCTGCGCGGGCGGGCTGCTGCCCCTGGAGCGGCTGGCCGAGCAGCTCAACGACGGCGGGCGCACCGAGACGGCGGCCGACAACGAGGGCGTGCGCGAGGCGTGCGAGCGGTCCGGGGGACGGCTGCTGCCGTTCTTCTTCGCCGACCCCGTACGCGACGTGGAGGCGTACGGGAAACGTGCCTTTGACTTTCGTGGCCTGGAGATCTCGCCGGCCGTGCACGGGGGGCGGCTGGACGACGAGCGGGTGGCCGAGCTGGTCGCCGTCGCCGGGAGCGCGGGCCACCCGGTCTATGTGGTGACCGTGGCCCATCCCGGCGGACGACCGGCCGACCTGGTGCGGCTGGCGGCCAGGTTTCCGCGCGTGACCTTCGTGTGGGGGCACTGCGGGCACACCGGGCTCGACATCGCCGGGCTCAACGCCCTCGAGGGCAGCCACAACGTGCTGGCCGAGCTCTCCGGCAGCCTGACCGTCACCGCGCGGCTGGCCGTGGCCCGGCTCGGCGCGGCCCGCGTGCTGTTCGGCACCGAGTATCCGCTGCAGCAGCCGGAGGTGGAGCTGTGCAAGATCGACGCGCTCGGACTCGACCCGGCGGCCCGCGCGGCCGTTCTCGGCGCGAACGCGTGCCGGGTCCTCTCGGAGGAGATGTGATGGAGACTGCGCTGAAGGAACGGCTGGAGCTGACCCTGGAGGCGGCCGCGCGGTCGCCGTTCTACGCCAGGCGCGGGGTGCCGGCCGGCCGGGACGAGCTGGCCGCCTATCCGCTCACGACCAAGCAGGACCTGCGCGACGCCTATCCGTTCGGGCTGCTCGCGGTCGACCGGGCCGAGCTGGCCACCTATCACGAGTCGAGCGGCAGCAGCGGGGTGCCGACCGCCTCCTATTACACGCCCGGCGACTGGGAGGACCTGGTCGAGCGCTACGCCCGTAAGCACGTCGGGATCCGGCCGGACGACCTCTTCCTCGTCCGCACCCCGTACGCGCTGATGATCACCGGGCATCTGGCCCACGCGGCCGCCCGGTCCCGCGGCGCGACGGTGGTGCCCGCCGACAACCGCTCGCTGGCCATGCCGTACGCGAAAGTGGTCAGGGTTCTGCACGACCTCGGGGTGACCCTGACCTGGTCGCTGGCCACGGACACGCTGATCTGGGCCGCCGCCGCGCGCCTCAAAGGGCTGCGGCCCGAGAAGGACTTTCCGGCCCTGCGCGCGCTGTTCGTGGGCGGGGACCCGCTGGGGCCGGCCAAGAAGCGGCGGATCGCCGAGATCTGGGACGCGCCCGTGGTCGAGGAGTACGGCGCGACCGAGACCGGCAGCCTGGCCGGCGAATGCCCGTACGGGAAACTGCATCTGTGGGCCGACCGCGCGCTGTTCGAGGTGCACAACCCGGTCACGGGGGAGACCACGCCGACCGGACGCGGGCAGCTGGTCGTGACGCCGCTCTACCGCGAGGCCATGCCACTGCTGAGGTACAACCTGGAGGACGCCGTCGAGGTGTCCACCCCGGACTGCCTGTGCGGCTGGGGACTGCCCGTCGTGCGGGTGCTCGGGCGCTCGGCCTGGACCGTGCACACCGGCGCGGCCGAGCTCAGCCAGGGTGACGTCGAGGATCTCGTGTTCGGGCTGCCCGCGGAGTACGGCGTGATGTTCTGGCGGGCCCGGGCCACGAAGACGTCGCTGCTGATCCAGATCGAAGTGCCTTCCCCGTACGCCGGGAGGGCCGCGCGCGAGCTGCGGGAGGCGGTCGGGGGAGCGTACGGGCTCGAAGTGGTCGTCGAACCGCTGCCGCCCGGCTCACTCGTTCCGGAGCGGCTGCTGACGGCCGAACCCGAGGTGATGAAGCCGCGCGGGCTGTTCCACGAGGGTGAGGACTGGAACAAGGCCCTGGAGTACTACTGATGGACGGCCAGGTCGTGATCGTCGGCGCGGGCATCGGCGGGCTCGCCACCGCCGCCGTGCTCGCCCGCCGCGGTGTCAGATGCGTCGTGCTCGAACGCGCGACCGGGTTCGCCGACACCGGCGCGGGCATCCAGATCGCCCCCAACGGCTCCGCGGTGCTGCACCGGCTCGGGCTGGCGGGGGAGCTGGCCGGAGCCTGCCGACCGGCCGAGCGGCAGATCCGGCG
This sequence comes from Paractinoplanes lichenicola, assembly GCF_016785085.1. GTDB lineage: Bacteria > Actinomycetota > Actinomycetes > Mycobacteriales > Micromonosporaceae > Actinoplanes > Actinoplanes lichenicola. The sequence goes on along the minus strand of NZ_JAENHO010000011.1, from coordinate 117,582 downwards.
GTGGAGCGACGACGCCACGATCGGCACGGTCGAGCTGGGGGCGGCGGCGGTGCGCCGTTACGGCAGCCCGTATTACACGCTGCGGCGCTCGCACCTGCACCGGATGCTGCTGGGGCTGGTCGACGTGCGGTTCGGGGCCGCCTGCACGGGCGTGAACGATCGCGGCGACCACGTGGTGGTGTCGCTCGAGGACGGTACGCGGCTGACCGCGGACGTGGTGATCGGGGCGGACGGGCTGCGCTCGGTGGTGCGGCGGGCCGTCGTCGCGGATCGGTTGCGGGCCAGCGGGTGGGTCGCCTATCGAGCGGTCGTGCCCGACTTTCCCGCGCACGGGAACCGGGTGATCGTGCGGCTGGGGCCGGGGCGGCATCTCGTGAGCTATCCGCTCGGGGACGGCAGCCTCAATGTCGTCGCTGTGATGCCTTCATCTTTGGCGGCGCCCTCATTTGACGGCTGGCATTGTTCGGCGCTGTCGCTTGTTTCGTGTGCGGGGCGTTTTGACCGATATGAGCTGTTCGACCGGCCGCGGTCGGCCTGGCGGCGTGGGCGGGTCGTCCTGCTCGGCGACGCGGCGCATCCGCTGCTGCCGTTTCTGGCGCAGGGGGCGTGCCAGGCCCTCGAGGACGCGGAGGCCATCGCCAAGGGCGTGGAGAACTACCAGGCCGTACGGGCGTCACGAGTGGCCCGGGTGGCAGCGGCCGGGCTGGCCGGGGCGCGCGAATACCACTTCGAGGACGGGCCCTCGCAGCGGGCCCGCGACGACCGGCTGGCCGCGGTGGGCCTGCCGGGTCAGGACTGGCTCTTCGGATATGGATCATGAACCGGCAGGCCTTCCTGGGGCCACAGGGCCGCCAGCTCCACCCGGGAGCCGATCCCCAGCTTCTGGAAGATCTGCCGCAGGTGGAAGTTCACGGTGTGGGTCGTGATGCCGGTCCGGTTGGCGATCTGCTGGTTGGTCAGCGCCTGCTTCGTCAGCTCGGCGATCTCCCGCTCCCGGGGGCTCAGGCTCGACCAGTCCCTTTCCCGGGGCTCGGCCCGCGGTGGCGGGGCCGGCCTCGCGCGCCGCGGCGCCTCCGGTCGCAGGGCGGCGGCCACCGGCCGGGGCAACGTCGACTCCACCGCGGCCCGCACCAGGTCGTGCCCGAACGCGAGCAGCTCCCCGTCGCCGCCCAGCAGTCCCGATTCGAGGGCTTCCTCGAGCGCGGGCAGCATCGTGACCGGCCCGACCCCCATCAGCCGGGCCAGGCGCAGCAGCGGGAACGACACCCCGACGGTCGCGGCCGCCTGCAACAGGTGCCGGGCCGGCGCCGACACCGACGCGACCTGCCCGCGCAGATACGCCTCGGTGCGCCGGGGCAGCCGGCTGACCCGCAGCACGGCCCAGCCCCCGTCCAGGCGCAGCATGCCCTCCTCGTCCAGCCCCGCGATCAGCTCGCGCAGCGCGCCCGGCCGCCCCGCCGCCACCCGGCACAGGTCCATCAGCAGCGGATCGGGCCGCCCGCCGACGAGCCGCGCGACGAACTCGGCCTGCGCGCCCGGCGACAACGGCGACACCTGCACCCGGTGCACGTCGGCGGCGGGCAGCCGGGCCCCCTCGGCCGGCCCGGTCACCGCGACCAGGGTCGGCGTGGTCTCGGCGAGCAGATCGAGCACGGCCCAGGCCCGCGGATCGACCCGGCGCGGATGGTCACCCAGAAAGAGCAGCGGCCCCGGGTGGTCGCCGACCGTGCGCAACACCTGCCGCGAGCCGACCGCGCCGGCCCACTCCGGCTCGGCGAAGACGGTGAAGTCCCGGCCCGGGGCGCGGGCCAGCCGCGCCGTCTCGTCGAGCAGCCGGGTGCGGCCGCTGCCCGCCGGCCCCTCCAGGGCCAGCACGGTCAGCCGCCCCGGCCGCAGGCGGTCGAGCACGCCGGCGATCTGTGTCAGCTCCTCGTCCCGGCCGATCAGTGCGTGCCCCGCGATGCGTGGGAACACCATCACCCCTCCTCGATCGCTTTCGGTACGCACGATCGTGGAGCCGTTCCGGTGGCGAGACCGCCTACTGGTAGGGGATTGCGCTTTTCCGACTGCCGTCAGGGTTCCGCGGTCAGCCGGAGCTTGGCCGGGTCGGTGATGACGATGCGGCGATAGCCCGTCGTGATCAGGCCCTGGTCGCGCAGCTCGTGCAGCGCCTTCTCCACGGTCGCCCGGGCGATGGCGACCATGGCCGCGAGGTCGGTCTGGCTCAGCGGCACCGGCAGCTCGACCGTGCCGTCGGCCCTTTCCCGCCCGCAGACCTCGGCCATCTCGGAGAGCACCCGGGCCAGCCGGATGTGCGCCGGATAGGCCGCGAAATCCGTCCGCCGCCGGTTGGCCCACCGCAACTGCCGGGCCACCGCCGCCGCGATCAACGCCGAGGCGTCCGGCCGCTGCCGCAGGAAGGCCTCGAAATCCCCGCGCTGCAGCTGCCCCGCCACCAACGGACCCGACGCGCTGACGGTCGCGTTGCGCGGCTCCCCGGTCAGCGCCCCGATCTCGCCGACCACCTCACCCGGCAGGCGGATTCCGAGCAGGGTCTCGACCCCCTCGACCGCCGTGGTCACCTTGACGAACCCGCTGAGCAACAGGAAGACGTGCGAGTCGCGGGCCCCCTCCCGCAGCAGGACCCGCCCGGCCGCGAAGGTCCGCCGCACACTGCGATCGACGAGCGAACGCGCAACCTCGCCGGGAAGACTGCCGAGAAACGTGCCCGCGGCCCATACGTAGTCGCGCACGAGCAACCCCTCGGCTCAGCCCCGTCCGATCCCAGGCCACCACTCAACCACGGGGCCCGTTCGCACACCAATGCGCAGGCGCGAGCGCTTCACCCGTCCGGCCGATGACCAGCGGAATCGAAAGTGCTCGATATCCACAGTGCCGGCTTGTCCACAGCGCCGCCGTCGCGCGGCCGCGGAGATCAGGACTTTCCGTCATACTTGTGGCCGTGGCGGGGGAGACCCCCCTGGGAGCGGTGGGTCATGTCCGGGGTGGCTGCTACAGGCCGGTTCGCGCACATGAGGGCCGGCGTGGGGCCGGCAACTCGATGATGTGGCATCTCGATAGGCGCACCTCACCGCGATCTCCGCCGGGTGAAAAGCGGCCCGGGCGCCGTCGCCGTCCAAGCCTGGGGGCACCCGCGGCATCGGCGTGACGACGACTCCGGCGAGCGGGGGTCGCCGTTCGACGCGGAATGCCATTCGCCGATCCAGGTCCGATACGGGTGCGGCAGCCAGACCATCACTTCGGGAACCCGGGGCGGCCACCCGAGCCGGGCCGCCCCGGTTGATGAAGACCCGCGCGGCGAACGGTCAGCGCGCCGACCGGAAGCTCTGCGCCCCCGTCCCGTTGCAGGCGTACTGGACCAGTTGCACCCCGTCGGCGGTGGAGGCGGCCGGTACGTCCAAACACTTGCCGCTGCCGCGGTTCACGTAGTGGTAGTAGCCGCCGCCCTCGTCGACCGGGCGCCACTGCTGGTTCGCGCCACCCCCGTACGCCCAGGTCTGGATCGGGGCGTTGTCGGCCGTGGACACGTTCGTCACGTCGAGGACCTGCGCCGGGTTGCCGCGGCCGTTGATGCGCACGTAGCCGTCGCTGGTCGGCACCAGCTGAAACTGCTGCGCGGTCGCACCCGTGCACGCGGTCTGCTGGACCACCGAGCCGTTGGTCGTGCCGGCCGCGACGCACTTACCGCTGTTCTTGTTGACGAGCGCCGGTGGTTCGGCCGGGGAGCCGCCGCCCAGCCACAGGATGCTGTTGATCAGCCATTGGTTCTGTTGCGCGCTGGCGAACGTGGACGACGTACGGGTGTTGGTCTCGTAGTTCATGCCGTTGTGCCCGAAGTTCGTGTAGACCATCTTGTAGTTCCGGTTGCTCCAGATCAGCGGGTAGAAGCCGCTGCGCCACTGCTGATTCGGGTCGGTGCCGACCGGGAAGCTGGTCGCGTCGATCGAGGCCAGGATGTCGATGTCCGGGTTCTGGCGCAGGTCCCGGCTCCACGAATACCATTCGCTGACCGCCGACGGGATGGTCGCGGGCAGCCCGGCCGTCGTCGGGTGCTGACCGAGGCGCAGCGTCTCGGCCGTCGGCCCCCACGTGTTCGTCGCGAAGTTGCCCGAGCCCAGGAACGTGTTGTAGTACCAGCTCCACTCGTTCGCATTCGTCGTGAAGGCGCTCACGTGGAAGCCCAGCCAGGCGCCGCCGTTCTGCATGTACTGCTGGAACGCGGCCCGCCGGTCGGCCGGGGGCGCGTCGTCCAGAAACATGATGACCTTGTAGCCGGCCAGCCCGGACGCGCTGAGCCGGCTCCAGTCGGTCGTCGCCTCCCAGGTGAAGCCGTTCTGGGCCCCGGCCTGCGGGAACCACTCGCGGGCCTCCTTGTCGAAGTCGATGTGCGCGGCGTCCCAGGTCCCGTTGTAGAACGCGAGCACCTTGAAGGGGGCAGCCGCGTGCGCGGGCGTGGCTATGACACCGACCAGGAGCAGCGCCGCGACGAGGGCGCGTTTGAGCAGACGCATGGCGATACCTCAGGGGGATGAGTGCGGGGATGGGATGCGGCGCCGCGATCCCATCCTCAGGCATCGACAGGTCTTAATACAAGCAATAGTTAATTCGATTTCCAGAAAGCCCCACGGGGCCCGCCGGCGCCGCGACCGGTTGGCACCCGATCCGTAGGATCGGGTCGTGGGCGACGAGAAGATCGAAAAGCGCCGGAAGTCGTTCTGGCGCGAGATGCCGATCCTCGTCGGGGTGGCGGTGCTGGTCGCCTTCCTGGTGCGGGCGTTCGTGGTGCAGACGTTCTTCATCCCCTCCGAGTCGATGGAGCACACGCTCGACATCGACGACAAGGTGCTGGTCAACAAGGTCGTCTACAGCGTCCGCGACCCCCGGCGCGGCGAGATCGTCGTATTCGAGGCCCCCCATCAATGGCGGACCGGCGCCGCGGACAAGGACTTCATCAAGCGCATCATCGGGGTCGGCGGCGACCACGTGCAGTGCTGCGACGCCGAGCACCGCATCACGGTCAACGGCCACGCCCTCGACGAGCCGTACCTTTTCGAGGCCACCGACAGGCCGTTCGACATCACGGTCCCAGCGGGCCGGGTCTGGGTGATGGGCGACCACCGCTCGGCGTCCGCCGACTCGCTCCAGCACTGGCTGTCCGACCAGAACATCGAGGAGGCCACGATCCCGGCCGGCTCGATCGTGGGTCGCGCCTTCACGCTGTTCTGGCCGCTCGACCGGGTGACGTGGCTGACCGTGCCACCGACATTCGACGACGTTCCGGCTCCCTGATGACGTACGGGCCGGCGATGGCAGCCGCCTACGACCGCGGGCGCCGGCTTCGCGAGGGGGACGTCGAGCGGTGGATGGTCGCGGCTCGCCCCTACCTGCCGTCCGGCGCCGGGTGGATCCTGGATCTCGGGGCGGGCACCGGCAGGTTCAGCGACGCCCTCGCGGCGATCAGCGGGGCGAGCGTCGTTGCGTGCGAGCCGTCGGCGGACATGCGGGCGGTTCTTCGAGCCAACGTTCCGGTCGTCGGCGGCACGGGCGAGGCGATCCCGTTCGGCGCCGGTGTCTTCGACGCCGTGTGGGCCTCGCAGATGATCCATCACGTCGGGGATCTGCCCGGGTTCGCCGCCGAGTTGCGCCGCGTCCTGCGTCCGGCGGGCCGCGTGCTGATCCGGGGCGGCTTCGGTCCGGTGCAGGAGATCCCGCTCTACCGCTACTTCCCGTCGGCGTGGGCGGACGGCACGGCGGCCCGGCTCGGCCTGGACCGGATCACCGAAGTGCTGACCGCCGCCGGTTTCGCAACGGTGGAATGCCTCCAGGTCGAGCAGACCTTCGTGGCCGACGCCGACGAGTTCGTCGAGAAGGCGGCGTCACGGTCCTTGAGCCCCTTGGCCGCCCTGCCCGACCAGGCTTTCGAGGACGGGCTGGCCGCCCTGCGCAGGGACGCCGCCGAGGGACGCGTCACCGGGCCGATCGTCGAACGGCTCGACCTCGTGGTGTTCCGCGCCGGGCCTTAATGCAGCCGCACCGCCGGCTCCAGCAGGGCAAGCTTGCGGTCGCTCGCGTCCAGCGCGGCGCGGACACCGACGGGCATGGGCAAGTTGGCCCCCGCGTGGCCGATATCCACGTTGCCCAGCACGGGGATGTCACGGTCGCCGAGCACGTCGAGGACGATTGTGCGTAGTGGCGTCTCGTCGAGGCCGGCGATGTCCTGCGGGACGCCGACGACCATGCCGGCGATCCGGTCGAGGATGCCGCTGTGCCGGAGCACGTGCAGGTAGCTCCACACGTACGAGGCCTGCCCGCCGAGTTCCTCCCAGAACAGGATCGCGCCGTCGAATCGGTCGAGAGGCAGCCCGTACGGGGTGGCCTGCACCAACGCGACGCGGTTGATGACGCCGCCGATCAGGTGGCCCTCGACGCGGCCGGGACGCCAGCACTCCCACGCCGAGCCGGCCGGCAGCGCGCCGAGCGGATCAGGGCTGGTCAGCAGCGTCAAGTAGACGGCCGAGAGCGAAGCCCGGTCGGGCAGCGACCGCCAGTGGCCGCCGAAGCCGGGAACGGCCATGTCACCGTGAAAGCCGACCAAGCCCGTACGGGCGTGCAGCGCCAGGTGCAGCAGCGAGATGTCGCTGTACCCGAGGATCGGCTTCGGGTCGGCGACGACCGCGTCATAGTCGATCAGGTCGAGATAGCCGAAGACCGTCTGACCCCCGTCGAGCGCGACGACGGCCCGCACCGAAGGATCGCGCAGGAGCGTGTTGAGCTCCTGGGCGACCTCGTCCGGCCGGCCCGCACTCCACCACCGCCGCCGCCCCTCCTCGACCAGCGGCGACAGCCGCACGCGAAAGCCCATCCGCTCGAAGACCGCCACGGTCTCCTCCACGTTGGACCGGTATTCCGCCGGCAACGGCCCGGACAACGCCGCGATCACGACGAGGTCACCGGGTTTCAGCGCGCGAGGTCGAAGCAGTCCGGGGAGCACGAGCGCAGTATTACGAGATCATCACCAGCCCGCCACGGAGTTAAGCCCACCCGCCCGGAAGGGGGACGCGTCGACGGCACGGCACGCCGTGAATACGATGACGCCACACTGGTTCCTGCCCCCGAACCTCCAGCACCTCCGGCTGTCCGGCGACGCGCTGACCACGATGCCGGAGGTCGTGCGCGAACAGCGCAGCTTGCGAGTGCTGAAGATGAGCTCGACGGCGGGCTGCTCGGCCGGTGTCGACGGTGATCTGCACCGGCTGACTCCTCGTTTCGGCGGAGAGGTGAACCGGGTCGTCCTCGCACCGCAGCCGGAGCGCGGACAGATCACGGCGTTGCCGCCATGGCTGTTCGAGATGCCGGGGCTCGAGTGGATCGACGTCACCGGCCAGCGGGTGGCCGAGGTGTCGAGTGCGGGGCGGTGAAGCTGAAGACGCCCCGGGAGCAGCGCAGGCTCCCGGGGCGTCCAGCACGCCTGAGCTGGGACTCAGGCGCGGAGCACCGCCACTCCCCTGGCGGTGAGAGTGCGGTCGGGGCCGCCCAGGGCGGTGATGTCGACCGGTTCCTCGGTGCGGTTGATGACGAAGCGGGTGTCCCCGCGAACGGCGAGTTCAACCTGGCCGCGCAGCGATTCGGGCAGGTCGCTGGTGACGCCGGCGCGGGCCAGCAGGTCGCCCAGCACCGGGACGAGGCCGTCGGGGCCCAGACGCGTCGAGACGTACGCCGCCGAGCCGGTGCCGGTCGTGCGGCGGGTGATGGCGGCGCGGCCGGCCTGGTCGCCGGTCTTGTAGGTGGCCAGCACGGACGTGTCGGCCGAGGTCACGTCGATGCGGTCGGTCCACAGGGTGCCGGTCAGGCCGTTGTCGAGCTCGGCCGTGTCGCCGTCGAGCAGGGGGCCGAACTCCTCGATGCGGACGCCCAGCAGGTCGCGCAGCGCGCCGGGGTAGCCGCCGAGCCAGGCGTGGTCGTGCTCGTCCACGATGCCCGAGAAGTACGTGGTGATCAGGTGCCCGCCGGACGAGACGAATTCCGACAGCCGGGCGGCCAGCGCGGACGGCACCACGTGCAGCACCGGCGCGACCACGACGTCATAGCCCGACAGGTCGGCCGCGACGGGGACGACATCGGCCCGTACGCCCAGGTCGAGGAACGCCGTGTACCAGTCCAGCGCCTCCTGCCGGTAGCGCAGCGCCGACGAGGGGTGTGAGTCCTGCTCGACGGCCCACCACGAGGTCCAGTCGAAGAGGACGGCCGCCCGGGCCCGCGTACGGGGAACGCCGGCGACGTCGGACAGCGAGCGCAGGGTCGCGCCGAGGTCGGTCACGTCCTGGAACAGCTGGGAGGACGTGCCCGCGTGCGGAACCATCGCCGAGTGGTATTTCTCGGCCCCGGCCCGGGACTGCCGCCACTGGAAGAAGCAGACCGCGTCGGCGCCGTGGGCCACGTGGGTGAGGGCGTCGCGGGCCAGCTCGCCGGGCTTCTTGGCCAAGTTGATCGGCTGCCAGTTGACCGCGCTGGTCGAGTGCTCCATGAGGAACCACGGCCGGCCGCCGGCGAGGTTGCCGGTCAGGTTGGCCGAGAACGACAGCTCGTCGAGGGTCTGCTTGCCGGGCAGGCGGTAGTGGTCGTTCGACACGAAGTCGACCTCGGCCGCCCAGTCGGCGTAGTCCATGCCCTTGGTCTCGCCCATGACCATGAAGTTGGTCGTGACCGGGATGTCGGGGGTGAGCTCGCGCAGAATGTCGCGCTCGGCGATCAGGTAGTCCTTGAGCGCGTCGGACGAGAACCGCTTGAAGTCGAGCTGCTGACCCGGGTTCGGGTGGGTCGCGGCCTGCCGCGGGGGCAGGATCTGCTCGAAGTCGGTGTACCACTGCGACCAGAACGCGGTGCCCCACGCCTCGTTCAGCGCGTCGATCGTGGTGTAGCGAGCCCGCAGCCACGTACGGAAGGCGGCCGCGGCGTCGTCCGAGTAGTCGTAGACGTTGTGGCAGCCCAGCTCGTTGCTGACGTGCCACGCCACCACCGCGGGATGGTTCCCGTACCGCGAAGCCATCTCGCGGACCAGGCGCAGCGCGTGCTCGCGGAAGATCGGCGAGGTCGGCCGCCACTGCTGGCGGCCGCCCGGCCAGATCGTGTTGCCCTGCTTGTCGACGGGCAACACGGAGGGGTACGCGGTCGTCAGCCACGGCGGCGGCGAGGCCGTCGCCGTGGCCAGGTCGACCGCTATCCCGTTGGCGTGCAACAGGTCGATCGCGTCGTCGAGCCAGCCGAAGTCATACCGGCCCTCGGCGGTTTCGATCTTGGCCCACGAGAAGATGGCGAGCGAGACGATGGTGACGCCGGCCTCGCGCATGGCGCGCACGTCGTCGTCCCAGACCTCGCGGGGCCACTGCTCGGGGTTGTAGTCCGCACCGTACTCGAGACGAGGGTCTCCGGACCGGCGCAGCCAACGGGGGTGTGACACAGGATCTCCCAGAGGGTGGAGCTGGTTACTTGACGGTGAAGCCCTGCTCGTTGCCGTACTTGGCGGACTGGTCCTGCCAGGCCTTCAGGCCGTCGGCGAGGGTGGTGTTCGAGACGTACGCCTTGCCCGCGGTGTCGTTGAAGACGCTGTTCGAGTAGACCTGGAAGGGCAGGTACGACCAGCCGGTGACGACCTGCTGGGCCGACTTCGCGAAGATCTCGTTGGCCTTCTGCCCGGCGAAGTACTCGAACTCGTCGGCCAGCCAGGCCGGGTCGGCCAGGGTCTTGCTGGTGGCCGGGAACGCGCCGCCGTCGACGCGGACCTGCACGCCGTCGCCGTCGTTGGCGAACTTCAGGAAGCCGTACGCGAGCTCCTTGTTGGCGCCCTTGTCCATGATCGAGAGGGCGCTGCCGCCGTTCTCGGCGCTGGCGTTGGCGCCGGCGGTCCACTGCGGCAGCTCGGCCGCGCGCCACTTGCCGGAGCCGGCCGGGGCGCTGGTGACGAAGTTGGCCGGCATCCAGGCGCCGGTCGCGACCGTGGCGATCGAGCCGTTGCCGATGCCCTGGAACCAGCCGTCGCTCCACGAGCTGACCGGCGCGAGCAGCTTCTCGCTGATCAGGGCCTGCCACACCTTGACGAACTCCTGCGAGCCCGGGTCGTTGAAGTTGATCGTGACGTTGGTGCCGTCGACCGTGTACGGCTTGCCGCCGGCCTGCCAGATGAGGCTGGTGGTCAGGCCCGCGTCGCCGGTGTCGTTGGTGATGTAGGCCTTGGGGTCGGCGGCGTGCAGCTTACGGGCGGCCTCGAGGTACTCGGTCCACGTCTTGGGGACCTCGATCTTGTACTTGTCGAAGACCTCCTTGTTGTAGTACAGCGCCATCGGGCCCGAGTCCATGGGCAGGCCGTAGACGCCGCCACCGGAGTTGACCGAGTTCCACGGGCCGGGGTTGAAGTCGGCCTTCAGAGCTTCCGCCCCGTACGACTTGAGGTCGGTCAGCGCCTTGCCGATGGCGAACTGCGGCAGCGCGTAGTACTCGATCTGGCCGACGTCCGGCACACCCTTGCCCGCGGCGATCGCGTTCTGCAGGGCGGTGTACTGCTTGTCGCCGGTGCCCGCGTTGACCAGGTCGACCTTGACGTTCGGGTACTTCTCCTGGAACTTCGTGACGACGTCCTTGAGGGTGGGCTCCCACGCCCACACCGTCAGGGTGCCGCCCTTCTCGAGGGCCGCGGTGACGTCGGCCTCGGAGACGGTGGCGCCGCCGGACGAGCCGGTCGACGAGTCGTCGTCGCCACCACCACAGGCGGCGAGGGCGAGGACGGCGGCCGAGGCAACGGCCGCCACCTTCAGAAATCGGGACATCTTGGTGCCCTTTCAGAGCGGGAGGGTGTTGGTTATTCCTTGACGGAGCCGGCGGCCAGGCCGGACTGCCAGTAACGCTGCAGCGAGAGGAACGCCGCGAGGAGCAGGACGACGGTGATCAGCGAGCCGGTGATGACGAGGTTGAAGACGGCCTCGCCACCCGCGGTCGCGGCCTGCGCGTTCCAGCTGTTCAGCCCGACGGTCAGCGGATACCAGTCGGGGTTCTTCAGCATGATCAACGGGAGGAAGTAGTTGTTCATGGTGGCGACCATGGTGAAGAGCAGGGTGGTGATGAGGCCGGGCATGAGCAGCGGCACGGCGAGCTTGAAGAGCGTGCGGAACTCGCCGGCGCCGTCGACCCGGGCCGCCTCGAGCATCTCGGTCGGCACGGCCTGGGCGGCGAAGGTCCACATCAGGTACAGGCCGAACGGCGAGATCAGCGACGGGATGATCACGGCCCACGGGGTGTTGGTCAGGCCCATCTTGCTGAACATCAGGAACGTCGGCACGGCCAGCGCGGTCGGCGGCACGGCCACCGCGCCGATGACGATGGCGAAGACGGCCTTCTTACCGACGAAGTCGAACTTGGCCAGCCCGTAACCGGCCAGCAGGGCCAGGAAGGTCGCCCCGCCCGCGCCGACCAGCACGTAGAGCGCCGTGTTGCCGAGCCAGCGCAGGTAGATGCCGTCGTTGTAGGTGAACGTGTCGGCGATGTTGCTGAACAGGGCGAACTTGCCGTCGTCGAACCAGAGCCCGAACGAGCTGAACAGCCCGTCCTGCGTCTTGGTCGAGTTGATCAGCAGCCAGGCCAGCGGGAACAGCGAGTACGCGGCCATCAGCGCGGTGAGCACGGTCAGCAGGATGCTGCCCTTGCGGCGGGGCCGCTTCGACGACAGGGTGACCGGCTTCGACGTACGGGCGGAAGGCTTTTGAACTGAAGTAGTGGTCATCAGAGGTCCTTCGTCCCGCGCAGCTGCACCACGTAGGCGACGATCATGGTGATCACGGCCATGATGACCGCGACCGCCGCGGAGTAGTTGATCTGCTGGCCCGAGAAGGTCAGCGAGTAGGCGTAGAAGTTCGGCGTGAAGTACGTGGTGATCGCGTTCGGGGCCAGGTTGCGCAGGATCGCCGGCTCGTTGAACAGCTGGAAGCTACCGATGATCGAGAAGATCGTGGCGATGACCAGCGCGCCCCGGATGGCCGGCAGCTTGATCGAGCGGATGATCCGGAGCTGGCCGGCGCCGTCGATCGCGGCCGACTCGTAGAGCGACTTCGGCACGACCTGCAGGGCCGAGAAGAAGATCAGCATGTTGTACCCGACGAACTGCCAGGTCGTGATGTTGCCGATCGAGGCCAGGATGAGGCTCGGCTTGAGCGGGTCGGGCAGCGAGATCCCGAGCGCGTCGTTGATGCTGCCGACCAGGCCGAACTGTGAGCCGTAGATGAAGCCCCACATCAGTGCGGCGACGACGGCCGGCACCGCGTACGGCAGGAAGATCGAGACCCGGAAGAAGCTCTTGCCGTAGAGCCGGCCGCTGTCGAGGGCGAGCGCCACCAGCAGGGCCAGGAACAGCATGATCGGCACCTGGACAACCAGGAACAACCCGACCCGGCCGACGCCCGACCAGAACTGCGAGTCCTGCAGCGCCTGCGTGTAGTTGTCCAGGCCGACGAACGCGTTACCGCCGATGAGCCGGTTGCGATACAGGCTCAGATAGATCGAGTACGCGATCGGGGCCAGGAAGACCAGCGCGAACACGATCATGAACGGGCCGACGAACTTCCAGCCCTGGTGCGAGCGGCGTACGCGCCGTGTCGCCGGCGGCGGTGCCGCGACCTGTGGAACAGCCATCTGCCGTCATCCCGTCTTACTGTTCACCGAGAGTGTTGATTACGTAAACATTGCACCCGATCAAGCGTGTTCGACAATGTTTCGACGAGTTCACTGGTGTGATGTTTGCGTAAACATGAGGGTGATAGTTTCACTGCGTGCAGGGATCGTCAAGCAGCCGCCCCCGTGGCGTTTCGATGGCCGACGTGGCCCGCCTAGCTGGGGTGTCCTCCCAGACGGTCAGCCGCGTCGCCAACGGCCACACCAGCGTGGTCGAGTCGACGCGGCGTCAGGTTCTGAACGCGATGCAACAGCTTGGTTATCGGCCCAACAGTGCGGCCCGTGCATTGAAACGGGGTGAGTTTCGTACTATCGGCGTCATTTTGTTCACCTTGGCGACAACCGGCAACAGCCGTACGGTCGAGGCGATCGCCGCGCAGGCCGCCCACGAGGGATACGCGATCACCCTGATCCCGGTCGCGATGCCGACCCAGGACGGCGTGCTCGGCGCCTTCACCCGCCTCGGCGAGCTGGCCGTCGACGGCGTCATCGTGATCATGGAAGTGCACCTGCTCGACGCGGCGAACCTCGTCCTCCCGCCCGGCGTGCAGGTGGTGGTGGTCGACTCCGACGCCGGCGACCGCTATCCCGTGGTCGACACCGACCAGGCCGACGGCGCCCGCCAGGCCGTACGCCACCTGCTCGAGCTCGGCCACGACACGGTCCATCACGTCACCGGCCCGGCCGAGTCGTTCTCGAGCGAGCGCCGCGCGCTGGCCTGGCGTACGGTCCTCGAGGACGCCGGCCGCGTCGTCCCCCCGGTCCAGCGCGGCGACTGGACCGCCCTCTCCGGTTACGAGGCCGGTCTGCGCCTGGCCGGCGACCCGACCTGCACGGCCATCTTCTGCGCCAACGACCAGATGGCCCTGGGCGTCCTGCGCGCCCTGCACGAGCGCGGCCGCCGCGTCCCCGCCGACGTGAGCGTGGCCGGCTTCGACGACATCCCCGACGCCGCCTCCTACCTGCCCCCGCTGACCACGGTCCACCAGGACTTCGCCGAGGTCGGGCGGCAGTGCGTGCAGGGCCTGCTCGACCAGATCCGCCACCACACCCGCGAACCGGGCACGGTGCTGGTCCCCACCACCCTCGTCGAGCGGGCTAGTACAGCGCCTCCGGGGAATCGGCGCTGACGCTGACGCAGGCCACGGGCATCCGGCCGGCGCCGGACGGCGACGGCCGCGTCGTCCGGATCTCGACCCCGGCGCCGGCGATCTCGATCGCGGCCTCCCGCTCGATCAGCGAGTAGCCGGCTCCCACCAGCGACGCCTGCACGTCCTCGATCGTCGCCGGATGGGCCGGCATCAGGTTGATCCCGTCCAGCCGCACCTCGTCCGCCCTGGTCACGAAGATCCGTTCGGCCGTGTGGCCGGCTCCGTAGCGAACCGTCAGGCCGTCCGCCATGAAGGTGTCCTCCACCGGTTCCCGCGAGCCGGGCGCGTGCTGCCAGCAGAGGCCGCCGCTCAACCGGTTCCGCACCTCGTCGCGGTGCCCGCCGAGCGCGACCGGGCCGGCACCCGAGCCCGGGGTGACGACGTAGGACGAGGCCGGGGGCATCGCTTCGGCGCCGGCCGGGAAGAAGACGATCTCGCCGCGCATCTCGTGCCCCGGCCCGAACGCCGTGACGGCCTCGATCCGGTCGCCCGTCGCGTACAGGGCCAGCGCGCCGCCGGCGAGGAGCCAGCCGGAGTCGTCGGCGGTGGCCTCGATCCCCGCCGCCCGCAGGTCCCCGAGCACGGTCTCGGCCGCGCCGCCGAGGTGGACGCCGTGGTAGTAGAGGCCGTCCGGCTTGGGGATCTCGATCAGGTGCAGGCCCTCCCGGTCGGAGCAGGTGAGCATGATCAGCCCGTCCTCGTACTGATCGGTCAGCTCCGAGGTGGCCCCACGGCGGAAGGCCTCATGCGGCCCGAGGAGCTCCCGCAGCTCGCCCCTGGTGGCCCCGAACCGCAGCGGGCCGACGCCGGAACCGGGCTCGACTTCCCATGATCGCTCTGTCACGCCCCACATCGTACGAACGTGGGGCCGGAGCCCCGGAGTTGCGGCGGGGGTGACACTGGTCGGCATGGGCAGCGTTCAGCTTGTGCACGGTGACATGTTCAGTCGGCCCTGCGATCTGATCGTGTTGCCCGCGTCGACCGGGGGGACCGCCACGCCGTTCGTGGCCGAGCGGATGCGCCAGTACGACATTCCGCGGCCGCTGCCGGGGCCGTTGGGCACGGTCCGGATCACCCGGTTCGACGGCGGGCAGCACTTCGCGCAGCAGGTCGCGTGGGCCACCTCGGTCGAGGGGTTCGGCAGTGACCTCGGCGCGATCGAGCGGGCCGGGCGGTGCCTCGGCGAGGCCACCACCCAGGAGCCGTTCCCGCAGAACCTGTCGGCGCCGTTGCTCGGGGCGGCGGCGGGCGGGCTGGAGCCGGAGGACGTGCTCGACCGGCTGACCGCGGGCTTCCTGTCGACGGCCGCGCGCGAGGCCACGCTGCGGGTCTTCGTGCTGGCCCGGGAGACGTACGAGGTGTTGCTGCGGCACCGCGACGGGCTGCCCGCGGCGGACCAGCCGTCGGCGCCGGTGCGCGAGCCGCTGCCGGCCCCGGACGATCGGGCGACCGCGCGGGTGCACGTCGCCCCGGAGCCCGTACGGGTGTTCATCAGCTATCACGCCGACCGGCCCGAGGTGAAGCAGTGGGTACGGGCGCTCGGGACTTTCCTGCGGGGCAACGGCGTCAACGCGCGCTGCGACCTGTGGCACCTGATGGTCGGCATGAACCTGCAGCAGTGGATGCAGAACGAGATCACCCAGGCCGACCGCGTCGTGCTCGTCTGCACCGAGGCGTACGCGAAACGGGCCGACGACCTCGACGGCGGGCTGGCCTACGAGATCAAGCAGATCCGCCGAGGACATCGGGGCCAAGAACGAGCAGCTCAAATACCTGCCGGTGGTGTGGTCGGAGGACACCCGCAAGGCGCTGCCGATCTTCCTGCGGCCCTACCTGTTCATCCACTGGCCGCCGGCCGGGGACGGGACCGAGCCGCGCGAGGCCCTGCTCGACGCGATCCTGCAGCGCCAGGAGGAGGCGCCGCCGCTCGGCGCGTACATCTAGGGGTAGATTGCGGCCTTGTGTCCAGGGAACTGAGTGCTCGGCTGCCGGCGGCGCCGGGGGTCTACCGGTTCCGCGACGCGGGCGGGCGCGTCCTCTACGTCGGGCGGGCCACCAACCTGCGCAGCCGGGTCGGGTCCTACTGGGGTGACCTGCGCGACCGGCGGCATCTGCGGCGGATGGTTCCGCAGGTGACCCGGGTCGAGGCGGTCGAGTGCGACTCCGTGCACGAGGCCGCGTGGCTCGAACGCAACCTGCTGGAACGGTCGAAGCCGCGGTGGAACCGGATCCGGGGCGGGCTGGAGGTTCCGGTCGGGATCCAGCTGGACGCGGCCGGGCCGCGGGTGGTGCACCTGCATGCTCCGGGCGCGGCCGAGTTCGGGCCCTACCTGGGCGGGGCGCAGGCGCGGCTGGCGGTGTCGGGGCTCGACCGGATCTTCCCGGTGCGCTACACGAGCGAGCGGCTCGACGGCGGCCTGCGCGACCTGGCCCGGATCCGGGGCGTCGGCGTGGTCGACCGGCCCGCGTTCCTGGCGGCCATCGCGGCAGTGCTGCGCCGCGGTGCCGAGCAGACCCAGGCCGTACGGGATGGTCTGGCTCTGCTGCGGGATCGGGCGTCGGCGAATCTGGCGTTCGAGCTGGCCGGGCGGATCCAGCAGGAGCTCGAGGCGCTCGACTGGATCGTGGCCGAGCAGAAGGTCACCCGGCTGGTGGCGGGGGCCGATCACGACGTCTACGGGTGGGCCGACGGGCTGCTGGTGCGGTTCCGGATGCGGCGCGGACGGGTCGACGGGTGGGAGCAGCGGGCTTGTTCGCTGCCGGCGGCGCGCAAGCATCTGGAGCTGACACCGGCGGAATGGTCGGCCTTCGCGGCCCGCGGTGCGGAGCTGGCCCGTCGCCTACAGTGACCAATGTGGATACGGTCGCGCAGCAACTGACCCGTCTGGTCGGGGATCGCCTGGTGTTCATCGTCGCCGCCCGGTCGGGAGTCTGGCCGGGCACCCTGCAGAAGTATCTGTCCGGCGAGGAGCTGCCGGCGGACTCGGCCCCGCTGACCGCGGTCGGCACCGCTTGCGGGGCCGATGAGGCGCAGCTGGCGGAGCTGGTCGACGCCTGGAATCGGCAGAGCCGCCCCTCGGCGGATCAGTGAGCCGCCGAGCCCGACGCAAGAACTGTCTACAGATACAGGACGACTTGTTGCAAGCGGACTGGTGGCCGCTACTGGATAATCTCTCGCAAGATGTCGACTGCGGCATTGAGCGTTGAGTCGATCTTTGTATCGTCTATTTGAATGTGCGTTCCTTGCGCTGCGGGCGACCGAGCGAAGAGCGAGCCACTAAAAACTGTAAGCGGATGACTGTACCCCTCATCCATGTGCCAATCCTGTGTGAGCCTGGCCTCGGTCCAGCAGAGCGCAGTCGGATTCGGTTCGGCCATCATTGGCGCCCACACGGCGAGAACCGGCGTACGTCGAGTGCTGCAACATCCGCCGGTAGTCGGCTCTTATCAAGCTTCCCTAAGACCTTTGCACCGGACTTCCATGCCAGAAAAGTGTCGCGATCGACATCCTGCCTCCATTCTTCCAGCTCCTGATGCCACGAAGCCCAGGCATGAACTGCGATTCCCGCCTCCGGTACCTTCTTTCCTTGATAGCTGGAAGCGGTCCAGAATTTGTACTCAACCGAAAGAAGTTCTCGAGCGCCGGAATTCTTAGTAACAACTATCGCATCGTCCAGGACCGCCCTGATCTTATCTACCTCGACCTCGGGGCGACACTTGATAAGGCGGGTGACACTCGCGTATCGCTGTCGCAGGTACGTGAGAAGCAGCGCCCTGAGAATTTCTTCGCCTGCCGCTCTGCTCACAAGACCGACGGCGGCGGTGCGCCCTTTCACCCGCTTGTCAAAATGATCTATCAACGCCTGAAGCTGAAGCTCGGACACTCTTTCCTCCGAAGCTCGGCAGATATTCCCCAAAATTCTAGTTCACATGGAGAGCGGGTGTCGTTAGTAGCTAAACATTATCGTCGCCATGACAGTGCGCCCGCATGGCGCCAGCGCGGCGAGCATCGTCGGCCGAGTCAGGTGCCTGAGACGGCTTCGTAGCCGTTGCCGCCTATAGGCGCCGGGGTCAGGAGCCAGTTGAGGACGGGTTCGGTGCTGGTGCCCCGTCGAGGTGATCTCTCGATGAAAGCCGGCCGCGAGGGTTCCGACTATGTGGAGCGTCGTGAGATCGGGTCGAGCGGGGTTCGGCAGGCTAGCGGGGGCTGAGGGCGACGCCGTCGGTGGTGCCGTAGGCGGCGAAGAACTTGTCGCGGAACTCGTCCATGCGCCAGACCGGGGCGTTGCCCGGCTTGAGGCCGTCGGTCCAGTTCCAGGACGCGATGCGGTCGAGGACGGCCTGGTCCTGCGCGATGATCGTGACGGGCACGTCGTGGCTGGCCTGGGGGCCGGTGATGATGGACATGGGCTGGTGGTCGCCGAACATGATGAGGACTGTGTTTTTGTTGCCGTGGTCGGCGGCCCATGAGGTGAGGGCGTCCACGGAGTAGGCCAGGGTGCGGGCGTACGCGGCCCGGGTCTTGACCTTGTCGGCCCACAGCTCGGAGCGGGCCGGGGCGTCGGCGACCTGCGGGCCGTAGACCTTGCCGTCGCCGATCGCGTTCCACGGCAGCATCTGCGGGACGTGCGTCCACGGCTCGTGGCTGGACGTGAGGGTGATCTCGGCCATCAGCGGCTTGGTGCGGGTGGCGTAGACGTCCTTCTGGAACTTGTTCATCACGAACTGGTCGGGCATCCGGGACCAGCCCATCTTCGGGCCCTTGTAGCCCATGTTGCGGGAGTCGAAGACCTGGTCGTAGCCGTAGAAGCCGGACTCGGGCCAGTCCGTCGTGTTGCCGGGCTCCATGCCCGCCGTCTGCCAGCCCGCGTCCTTGAAGGCCCGGGTCAGGGTGAGCCGGTCGCCGCTGACCATGCCGTCGTAGCGCCGCTGCGAGGTGATCCACAGGCCGGACTGGAACGAGCCGTGGGCGAGCCAGCTGCCCCCGCCGTACGTGGAGGACGTCAACCAGCCCGTACGGGCGTGGAAGCCTTTCGCGGCGAGGCGGGCGGCTGACGCGTCGAGGGCCGGGTTGAGGATCGCGGACATGCCGGGGTCGGTCAGCGAGCTGTGCCCGAGGCTCTCGACGACCCCGATGATCACGTCCTTGCCGCGCAGGCCCGAGACGAGATCGGCGCGCGGCACCGACGCGTACGGGTCGTGGCTGACGGCCGAGGCGAACTGCCGCTCGTCGCGGATCGTCAGCGGCACCTGCTTGGCCGTGGACTTGAGCAGGGCGATCGCCGAGTCGGAGGCGACCGGCGCGTTGGGGAACAGCGCGACCCCGGACAGGGCGAGCGCGAGCCAGACGGCACTGAGCCCGACCAGGGCCCGGCGAGCGGGGAAGGCGGTGACCAGGCGCGACAGCCGGAGCGAGGCCAGGACGAGGGCCGCCATGAGCAGGACAGTGCCGAGGACGGCCCCCACCACGTACAGGGTGGCTGTGGTCTTGCCGTCGGTCTCGGTCAGCGCGTTGTAACCGTCGCGCAGCAGCGGGGTGTCGACAACCGGGTCGAACTTGCGGCCGAGCACCGTGCGGAAGCCCGCGTTCGCGATCTTGAGGATCACCAGCACGCCGACGCCGAGCCCGAACAGCACCGCGAACGGGCGGCGCCAGCGCGCGGGCAGGGCGAAGACGACCGCGCCGAACAGGATGATCTCGATCGGGAAGCGGAGGAACGCCCCGGGCAGGAAGGCGCCCTGCTTGGGCCGGGCGATCGCCTCCGGCACGACCAGCGCGGCGACGATCAGCGCGGCGGCCAGGACGGTGAGGAGCACGGCGGAGGCACGGCGAAGACGAACGGGCACGCCCCGAGGTACGGATCGCGGCCCCCGGGAGTTCAGCCAGAATGGGGCGAATGACGTCCCAGTCGCTCGAGCGCGGGCTGCGCATCCTCACCGAGCTCGCCGAGAACGGGCCGGTGCTGGGCATCGCCGACCTGGCCCGCGCGGTCGGCCTGAACCGCAGCACTACCCACCGCTACGTGGCCACGCTGGCCGGCCTGGGCTTCCTGCAGCAGGACCCGGACACCCGCAAATACTCGCTCGGCCCGCGCGTGGTCGACCTGGGCTTCGCAGCGATCAGCTCGATGGAGATCACCGGCGTGGCCGCGGCCCACCTGCAGACGCTGTCGGACGAGACCGGCTGCGCGGCCAGCATGGCGGTGCTCGACGGGACCGACATCGTCTATGTCGAGCGGCGTCGCAGCCGGCGGCAGACGGGCGTGGCGGTCGACCTCAACCTGCACGTCGGGTCGCGGCTGCCCGCCTATTGCACGTCGATGGGCAAGGTGCTGCTGGCCCATCGCGACCCGGCGGCGCTGCGGACGCTGCTCGACCGGGTCGAGCTGACCCGCCGCGGGCCGCGGACCATCACCGTACGGGATCAGCTCGTGACCGCCCTGGCCCAGGTGCGGCAGGCCGGCCTGGCCGTCAACGACGAGGAGCTCGCGCCGGGGCTGCGCTCGCTGGCCGCGCCGATCCGGGACCGCTCGGGGCAGGTGGTCGCCGCGATCAACCTGGCCGTGCACCTGACGACCTGGGCCACGTCGGTCGAGTCGATCGTGAGCCGGTTCTCCCCGCCGCTGATCCGGACGGCGGCCGAGATCTCGCACCAACTCGGGTTTCGTTCGAGTATGTGAAACACCGTGTTGATCGGCGGGACACACGTGCCTATCGTCGGGCCACCTGCTTGAAGGGAGCCCCACGATGGCGCTGCTCGAACCGTCCCGCTGGCACGACCTGCTCTTCCTCGACGGCGCCTGGCGTGGTGGGAGCGGCGAGACGGTCGACGTGATCGAGCCCGCCACCGGGGGCACGCTGGGGCGGGTCGCGCTGGCCACGCCCGACGACGTGAGCGCCGCCGCGCAGGCCGCCGCCGTCGCACAGCGGGAATGGGCCGCTCAGCCGCACTTCGCGCGGGCCGCCGTGCTGCGTAAAGCCGCCGCCCTGTGGGCCGAGCACGCCGAGGAGATCTCGTGGTGGAACATCCGCGAGGTCGGCGCGATCCCCGGGATGGCCGGGTTCGCCGTGCACACCGCCGAGCAGGAGTGCTGGGAGGCCGCGTCGCTGCCCGGACGCCCGTACGGGGAACTGATCCCCTCGGGTGAGCCGCGCCTGTCGATGACCCGGCGCTCGCCGGTCGGGGTGGTCGGCGTGATCGCGCCGTTCAACGTGCCGATCATCCTGGCCATCCGCTCGGTGGCGCCCGCGCTGGCCCTCGGCAACGCCGTCCTGTTGAAGCCCGATCCCCGTACGGCGGTCACGGGCGGCCTGGTGCTGGCGAGGATCTTCCAGGAGGCCGGTCTGCCCGACGGCCTGCTGCAGGTGCTGCCGGGCGGTCGTGACGTCGGCGAGGCCCTGGTCACCGACCCGCGCGTGCCGGTGCTCTCGTTCACCGGCTCGACCGAGGCCGGTCGCCGCGTCGGCGAGCTGGCGGGCAAGCACCTCAAGCGGGCCCACCTCGAGCTGGGCGGCAACTCGGCGCTGGTCGTGCTCTCGGATGCCGACGTCGACAGCGCGGTCAACCTGGCCGCCTGGGGCAGCTGGTTCCACCAGGGCCAGATCTGCATGACCACCGGCCGCCACCTGGTGCACGAGAGCCTGTACGACGATTTCGTCGAGCGGCTGGCCGACAAGGCCACCAAGCTGCCCGTGGGCGACCCCGCCCGCGACGAGGTGGCGCTGGGCCCGATCATCGACGCCGGGCAGCGCGACAAGATCCACGACCTGGTCACCGGGAGCGTCGGCGGCGACGTCCGGCTGGCCGCGGGCGGCGAGTACGACCGGCTGTTCTACCGCCCGACCGTGCTGGCCGGCGTGACCGCGTCGACCCCGGCCTTCGCGCGGGAGATCTTCGGCCCGGTCGCGCCGGTGGCCAAGTTCGGCAGCCTCGACGAGGCCGTGGCGCTGGCCGGCGAGTCCGACTACGGGCTGTCGCTGGGCATCGTCACCCGCGACGCGATGCGCGGCGTGGAGCTGGCCGACCGGATCCCGACCGGGATCGCCCACATCAACGACCAGACGGTCAACGACGAGGCCAACGCGCCCTTCGGCGGGGTCGCCGCCTCCGGCACGGGGTCGCGCTTCGGCGGCGCGGCGGCCAATATCGAGGCCTTCACCGAGACCCGCTGGATCACCGTCCGCAGTCAGGCCCCGGCCTTCCCGTTCTAGGTCCTGTTTCGTAGTGGGGGTGGGAGCGAGGCCGGGTCCAGATTTCGTCTGGTGGTGGCCCGGGGAAGCCTGGCTCCCGGTGTTGGAACCTGGCTTTCACGGGACGCCGCCAGGCGGGATCTGGGCCCTGCCGCAGCCCCGCCCCCACTGCGAAACAGGGCCTAGGACCAGAGCTTGAGCCCGCGCCGCACCTTCCGGGTGGCCCGGCGGCGCAGGCTCTCGCGGGGCTGCGGAAGCTGCAGGTTGAGCTGCTCGGCGTGCCCGATCATGCCGATGATCGTCTCGATGGCGGCGTCCAGCACCTGGTCGCGGTGCAGCTGGTCGGGCGTCTGCACCGGGGCGACGTCGACCGGGCGCAGCTCGGCCAGGTCGCCGACCACCTCGCACGGATACTCGTCGAGCTCCTTGATCTGCTGCTCGGCCAGGTCGAGCACCCACTCGGCCCGGTCCGGCCCGACCCCGAAGCGCACCTCGTTCGTCCGCTGCTTGAGCACCGCGTCGACCAGGTGGCGCTGCACCACGCGCTGATACGGCGCCCGGTGCGGATAGCGGTCGCCCAGCGCCCGGTTGACCCGGCGCAGCACCTCGACCTCGGCCGCGCCCAGCGATGTGTTGGCGCCGGGCGCCACGCTGAGGTCGCAGACGCCGTCGGGGATGCCGATCACGCTTGCGAACCGCCGCCACAGGGTGTCGCGCGGCATGCCGGGGCCGGGCACGGTGATCAGGTGCCGCTGCTCGGCGGGCACCAGGTCACCCCAGCGGCGCAGCATCCGGTTGGCCGTGTGGTGCTCCCAGAAGTCCTCGAACGTGCCCCGCTCGACGGCCCCGATGAAGTCCTCGAAGCTCCAGACGCCGCGGGCCCGGATGCTCTGCTGCCACATCGACGGGAAGGTGCGCCACAGGTCGCGCGCGGCCACCAGGATGTGCACCTCGGCCGGGCGCAGGCTGCGGACCGCGCGGGCGGCCTGCGCGTTGTTCGCGGCGCCCAGGCCCTCGTTGGTGATCACCACGTCGCCGGGCCACTCGGCCGCCCTCGCCACCAGCTTGTCCCACGACCAGGCCGGGTTCGGGTGCCACGGCAGCTCGCGCAGATCGGCCATCGCCTCGTCGTGCGCCGAGAACTTGCCGGGCAGCAGGATGCCGGCCCCGCGCAGCGCCTCCACATTGTTCCAAAGCACGTTCTGGACGTACGTGCTGCCCGTCTTCGGCGCGCCGATATGAATAAAGACGCGTCTCGCCATTGCCGCCTCCCGGTGCACCCCGCGCGCCTACGGGCCTGGCGCGGTCGGTTTCGAGGGCTCAACGTGCCAAAACACCTTAGGTGTCGCCTGTGAATGCATTGTGCAACACATGTGATCGCCCCGGCGGGGAATCGGTCCATATTGAGATAACGCCTGATCAGGAGGCTTTAGGCGGCGAATCCGGGGCGCGGCCGGGAACGGCTTTCGTTCACTCCAAAGAGCGCCATTCGCGAAGCATTTTCCGGGATTCGATGTCGGCCTGCCGGGTCGGTTCGGGAATGCGATGGCGACCGCTCAGCCGCAGCGTCAGGGAAACGCAGTCATCGAGACCGATCCGATGCCCGGCCGAGACGAAGACGGGTTTCACCGCGGTCTGCGTACGGACGACGCTGCCGATCACCTCACCGGCGTCCGTCAGGTCCGCGTGCGCGCCGCGCTGCTCGGCCGGGGGCGTGAACTCGCCGACGAAGGCGGTCTTGGCCACCCCGTACGAGGGCAGGTCGAGGACCACGCCGAGATGACTGGCCAGGCCGAAGCGCTTGGGGTGGGCCAGGCCGTACCCGTCGCACACGAGCAGGGCCGGGGGCGTCGAGAGCCGTTCAATGGCGGCCACGAGCAGGGGCACCTCGCGGAAGGCGAGCAGGCCGGGGACGTACGGGAAAGTGGCCTCGCCCCGGTGAAACGCGACCTCGACCACCTCGAGCGACGCGACGTCGACCACGACGGCGGCGGCCACGGCCCGATCCGAGCCCGTGTCGTACGTGACATCGAGGCCGGTCACCGTGCGCGGCGGCTCGATCGGGGCCGAGGTGCGGACGACGCTCTCTTTCAGTTCGTCCTGCAGGCGCTCTGCCTCATGCACGCTTGTGGATCCCTCCGACCTTTTACCGGGCCCTTGTGTCCGCTGTGGAGACTCCGACAGTCTTGGTCGCGAAGCCGTCCACGGGGGGATGATCATGGCTCGACGATGGTATGCCCTTGTCCTCGTTCTCTCACTGATCGGGATCGCCGCGCCCGCTCAGGCCGCGGCCCCGCGCGCCAATCCGGTCGTCCTCTGGAACAGCAACGCGCAGCAGGCCATCTACGAGGTGGCCCGGCAGGCGCCCTACGTGGCGCCGCGCAGTTTCGCCATGGTGCACGGCGCGATCTACGACGCCGTCAATGCCATTTCCGGTACGCCGTACGAGCCGTATCTGACCGCGCCCCGCGCGCACCGCGGCGACTCGCTCGACGCCGCCGTGGCCGCCGCCGCGTACAGGGTGCTGCTCTCGCTCTTCCCCGCCCAGAGCGCGTCCCTCGACCAGATGTACGCCGACGCGCTCGCCCCCATCCCGGACGGCCGGGCCAAAACCGGAGGCATCCGGGCCGGTTCCGACGCGGCCGCGGCCATGATCGCCGCCCGGGCCGGGGACGGGGCGTTCGCCGACAAGTCGTGGAACGCCTCGACCGCGCCCGGCCAGTGGCGGCCCACCCCGCCCACGCTCGCCTCCGACGGCGCCTGGGTCGGCGACCTGCGGCCGTTCGTGATCCCGCGCGGCGACATGTTCCGTACGGCCGGGCCGCCCGCCCTGACCAGCGCCGCCTGGGCCCGCGACCTGGCCGAGGTCAAGGCCGTCGGCGGGGTCACCAGCACGGTCCGCACGCCCGACCAGACGCAGTCCGCGATCTGGTGGCACGACCGCCGGCTGACCGAGTGGGAGATCAAGCGCCAGGTCTCCGACCGCCAGCACCTGTCGACCCTGGCCGCGGCCCGGTTCTTCGCCATGGCCGAGATCGCCAACGCCGACTCGCTGATCGCCTGCTTCAACGAGAAGAAGTTCTGGAACTTCTGGCGCCCGGTGACCGCCGTGCAGGAGACGTCGGATCCGTCGTGGATGCCGCTGCTGGTGACGCCGCCGTTCCCCGACTACACGTCCGGCCACACGTGCTCGACCTCCACGATCATGTACACGATGCGATCCTTCTTCGGCCGCGACAACATCCCGTTCAGCGCGTACAGCGCCGACTCGGGCACCACGCGGTCCTTCCGCAGCTTCTCGTCCGCCGTCGACGAGGTGGTCGAGGCCCGGATCTGGGGCGGCGTGCACTATCGAACCGCCGATGTGCAGGGCGTACGAATCGGCAACGGCGTCGCCAAGTACGTGCTGGCCCACGAGTTCCGCCGGCGGTGAACTCGGGTCGGGCCCGGTCGATGCCTGTGCACGACCGCCCTGCTCGGCCTGCTGGCGGCGCGCAACCCGCTGCTGATCACCGGCCTGGACCGCCCGCCGGCCACCGACGACCCCTCGGTAGCCGCAGCGATCGAGGCGGGACGGACCCGGGCCGGCTCGTCGACGAACGCGCTGCTGCTCGGCGGCTTCAGGCCCTCGGTCGACGACGGCTGGACGGGCCGGGTTCGCTCGCGGTGCCCGGAACTGACGGCGGTTGATCGTCGAGGTCGTCTGAGGGGGCCGGCCTCTCAGCCCGCCGTGGCAGGGTTCGGGCATGGCTGTCGACGACGTGCGGATGATCCTGCGGGCCCTGTCCGAAGTCCGCGATCGTGACTTCTACCCGTTGTGGGTGCGCCTGACCTACGCGTGGCCGTCGCCGCTGCCCCAGATCAACTTCCGCATCTATTCCGTCGCCGACTCCGATGACGTCCAGGTGAGCGTGTGGGTCAGCGGCTGTCGCCCGGACGGCACCGACGTGAGCTGGGGCCTTCGGATCCGCACCGAGGAGGACAGATTGGTGGTGGGGGCAACCATCAGTGCCGCCGAGGACGAACTCTTCGACAGGTCACTGATCTGCACCGACACACCGACGACGGCCGAGGCGATCCACACCCTGGCGGCGGAGATCTGCGGCCGGGAGCTTCCCTAGACATGCCAGCCACCGCGGGCCCCGACGCGCCATCACACCACCCTACGAACGCGGCCAAGCCGTTCAGCAAAGAGGCCGACGGGTCGATGGCGTGGCGGGGAACGGGTCGGAATCGGGGGCTGGCGGCTCCGGACCACCGGGAACATCCCGGTCGCGCGCTACGGCCTTTCGTGGCAGGGGGCCGCGGGGAGCCTCGGGTTCAGGGTTGGTGCGGTTGTTCGAGCCGACGTGGCGTACGGGAAGCGGTTTCGGAGAGGACAGTGTTGAGCAGCTGCGTCAGATCGGTCAGGGACGGGTCCTGGGCGTGGGCCCAGGCGACGGCGTCCTGCTTGGAGCAGTAGTGGCCGGTCGCGGCTAAGTGCCAGATGCGGCAGGCGGTCTGGTGCATGAACTCGAGATGGTCCAGGTCGTCGGTCAGGGTCAGCCACGTGCGGAGCCAGTGGCGGCCGCGGGCGATGATCCAGGCGTCGGGGACGGGGGCCAGCAGCTCGTGCGGGGCGGGGCCGAATAAGGAACGGCCCTGGGCGCGGGCCATGGAGAGCTCGGCGGGCAGGTCGGGGGCCGACGGGACGCGGGTCTCGATCTCCAGCTCCGTGGAGCGGCCGATGAAGAGCTCGAGCGGGGGAGCGGGAGTGGGATCGCGGGCGACCGCGGTGGTGACGACGTGCAGGTCCAAGCCGGCCGCGTCGCCCAGGGCGGTGGTGCGGGCGTAAGCCGTGAGGGCGGCGATCTGGGCGTCGGTCAGTGGGGTGTCGACGACGACGAGCAGGTCGATGTCGCTCTGGCCGGGGCGGAAACCGCCGGCGGCCAGGGAGCCGTGCAGGATGATCGCGCGGGGGTGGAGCAGGTCGGTGATCGGGGTGGTGTCGATCATGGGCGGGCCAGGGCGCCGTGGAGGAAGAGGTCGACCAGTTCGTCGTTGGGGGCCTCGGGGGCGGCGAGGCGGCCGCGGCCGTAGAAGAGGCCGAGGAACATTCGGGTCACGGAGTCGGCGGGCTTGCGCAGGGCGGCCGCGTCGGGCTCGAACAACTCGAGGACGGCCTGGTGGGTGGCCTGCTGGGCGGCGTCGCGGCCCGCGTTGAGTTCGCGGGCCTCGGGGCTGGTGGGGGCGGGGCGGGTGGCGCCGGTGCTGCGCAGCGCGCCGATCACGGCGCCCATGCGGTGCAGGTGGGCGTCGAGGGCGTCGAGGGCCTCGGTCAGGCGGGCGGCCAGGGGCTGGTCGAGCGAGATCGAACCCAGCTCCTGCAGCACGCGGGTCGGGTCCATGGCCGCGGCGACCACGGCGGTCAGCACGGCGTTCTTGTCGTCGAAGACGCGGAAGATGGTGGCCTCGCCGATGCCCGCCGCGCGGGCGATCTTGGCGGTGGTCACGGCCGCGCCCAGCTCGGCGACGAGGGGGAGGGCGGCCTGCACGATGGTCTCGCGGCGTTGGTCCGGCGTCATGCCGGGGGCTCGTGTCGTCATGCCCCGACGGTACGGAGTGAGTACTCACTCCGTCAACGGGATAAACGAGGACGGCGGCCGCCCGGGAAGGGCGACCGCCGTCGGCAATCACTTCAGCTTGAGCTGGACGTTGAACTTCGGGCTGGCGGCGAGCTTGCGGAACGCCGCGAGGCTCGTCTTCGAACTGTCGATGCTGATGTCGCGGTCGCCGAACGCGTCCTTCTTGGTGTCGAAGTACACGATCGCCTTGACCTTGGGGCGCTTGGCCAGCTCGGGCAGCACGCTGTTGAACTGCTTGCTCTTGTCGACGACCTTGCCGATGCGGTGGTAGGCGCCCCACTCGGCGACCATCTGCGGCTTCGACGGGTGCTTGGTGGCGGCCCAGTCGTAGAAGCCCTGGCCACCCTTGGCCTTGCGGTCGAGCAGGTCGGCGAACACACCGGCGTGGTAGTAGTTCTGCTCGGCGCTCACGTACGAGTCCAGGCCGATCCAGTCGACGACGTCGTCACCGGGGTAGAGGTCGTTCCACCAGGTCTGCGCCATCCACTTCTCGTTGCCCATGTAGGCGACGACGTTGATCATGTTGCTCAGGCCCTTGGCCTTGAGGCGCTTGATCACGTGACGGTACGAGGAGGCGAAGTCCTTGGCCGTCATGCCCGAGCCGGCGGCCGGGCGCACGTCGTCCTCGGGCTCGTGGTTGAGCACCAGGAAGAACTTCTCGGGCATGGTCGCCTTGACCCGCGCCGCGAACGCGTCGATCCGCGCGTCGAGCTTGCCGGAGGCGACGTTCGCCCAGGTCGAGCCGTACTCGACGCGCCAGTTGAGCAGCAGCACCCGCGGCTTGGCGGGGTCGCGGACCAGGGCGATCTCGGCGGCGGTCGGGAACTTCTCGTCACCCTTGTGGTACGAGTGGAAGATGGTGGCGGTGCGACCGCTCAGCTTCTCCCACGCCTTGTGCTCCTCGTCGCGCGGCTTCCCGGTGAAGCCACCCGCCGCCGCGCCCCACAGCACGCCGCAGCTCGGAACCAGCTTCGCATCCGTCACGCACTTCTGAACGGCCGGCTTGGCGGCCGGGGTCGTCGGCGTGGTGGCGGCGTGGGCCGTGGCCGGGCCGGCGGCGAGCGCGGCGCCGAACCCGGCGACGAGCGCGGCCAGCGAGTACACGGACTTACGAAGCATTGAATCTCCCCCTGTTGTCCGGCTGTTGTCAGCCGGGCATGAGAAGAAGAATCCAGCCCGTCAGGTGCACGCCAAGTGCCCGATCCGGTGCGCGCCGGTTGCGCGCGAAAAGACCCCGGAACGTCGGCCCTGCCATCGGTTGCGGCAGGCGGTGGTTGAGCTTTCCGAGCATCCCGTACGCGTCGTGGCCGCGCCGCAAAGTCCCGAGGGGCCCCCGACGCACGGCCGCGGGGCGACCCGCCCGTGTCTACAGGCCGAACACGTGCCCCAGGCCGGTGACCTCGATGGCCTTGCGCACCGGCGGCGACGGCTCGGCCAAGGTCAGGGTGACGCCCGCGGCGGCCGCGCTGTTGCGGGCGCTGACCAGGGCGCCCAGCCCGTACGAGTCGATGAAGTCGAGACCGGCGACGTCGACCCGCAGGTAACGGCAGGCGGGGTCGGTGGCGATCGCGGCCAGCCGATCCCGCACGGCGTCGGCGCGGTCGAGGTCGAGCTCCCCGCTGAGCGAGGCGACGACCAGGCCATCCGCGTCGGCCGGTTCGTGCTGAATCGTGGCGTCCGGTTGCATTGGTCGAATGCTACCCGCCACCAGCCACACCGGCCCCCTGCGTAAGCACCAGGACCGATCCGGTATGGTTCTAGGCAACGCGGACGTAGCGCAGCTGGTAGCGCATCACCTTGCCAAGGTGAGGGTCGCGGGTTCGAATCCCGTCGTCCGCTCGTAGGTAGGAGGCCCGTGTCCACGGAGAACGTGGACCGGGCCTCCTCGCATTTTCTGCCTGGGGCCCGAGCCCCAGACCCCGCGGTGCGAGTGGTGGCGGCTCGGTGGGTGGGTGCGCACAGGTCAGTTGGCGGCTGGGGATCGAGCCGCCGGATCCGCGGTGCGAGTGGTGGCGGCTCGGTGGGTGGGTGCGCACAGGTCAGTTGGCGGCTGGGGATCGAGCCGCCGGATCCGCGGTGCGAGCGGTGGCGGCTCGGTGGGTGGGTGCGCACACGTCAGTTGGCGGCCCGTGGCCTGGCCTGCTGTTTTCTGACACATGCGGTTGCTGAGGGCGCGACTAGGGTGGTTCCACGGAGTCGTCGGGAGGCGAGCCGATGGAGCTGGTGGCAGGGCGGGGGAGCGCGGCGCGGGTGACCGTGTGGGTGGCGCACCTCGCGGCGCCGCTGGCCGGCCTGTGGCTGCTCGTCGCCCGCCCCGAACTCGACGTCCACTGGCAGCACGAGCCCACCCACTTCTGGCTGGTGCTGGCGGTCGCGCTGGTCAGCCTCGGCCTGGCCGTCGTGATCAACCAAGCCGCGATCCGCCGGTCCGACACCCGGCTGCTCCTCGTGGCGCTGTCCTTCCTGGTCGCCGCCGCCTTCCTCGGGCTGCACGCGGCGGCCACCCCACAGGTCGTGCTCGACGCGCGCAACGCCGGCTTCGCATACGCGTCACCCGTAGGGCTGACATTGGCCGCGGTGTTCGCCGGGTTCAGCGCGCTCGACCTGTCCGAACCAGCCCGCGCCCGGCTGCTGCGGCGCTCGGGAATGCTGCGCGGGGTGCTGCTCGGCCTGGCCGTGGCCTGGGGCGTCGTCTCGCTGACCGGCCGGCCCCCGCTCAACCGGATCCCGGGGGCCGACGAGTCGGCGCCGGCGATCCTGCTCGCGGCCGTCGGAGTGATCCTGTTCGGGTACGCGGCGCTGCGCTACTACCTGCTCTATCGCCGCCGCCGCGCGGTCATGCTGCTTTCCGTCGTCACCGCGTACGTGCTGCTGGCCGAGGCCGCCGTGGCGATGGCCGCCGGCACGAGCTGGCACGCCTCCTGGTGGCTGTGGCACGTGCTGATGGCGGCCGGGTTCGGCTACGTCGCGTACAGCGCGTGGGTGCAGTATCGCAACGAGGGGGCGGCGGCCGGGCTGTTCGCGGCGGTCGGCACCGACGACACCGTCCGGCGGCTGCGGGCCTCGTACGGGAAGGCCTTGGAAGATCTTGTCAGTGCGCTGCGGGGCAGTGAGCAGGGCGCGCTCGGCGACGACCAGCTGGCCGCGACGACCGAGCGGGTGGCCCGGCGGTTCGAGCTGACCGACGGGCAGGCCGCGGTGCTGGGCCGGGCGGCCGGGGCGCTGGCCGGCGAGCGCGACCAGATCCGCAAGCTGGGGGCGCTGGTCGCGGTCGGGCAGGACGCGCGGGTCGTGATC
The DNA here is from genome assembly GCF_016785085.1 of Paractinoplanes lichenicola. Classification (GTDB taxonomy): domain Bacteria; phylum Actinomycetota; class Actinomycetes; order Mycobacteriales; family Micromonosporaceae; genus Actinoplanes; species Actinoplanes lichenicola. The sequence continues at coordinate 86,585 of NZ_JAENHO010000011.1, read as the reverse complement.
GCCGACGACGAGCTGGTGCGTACGGCGGTCCGGCGGGTCGAGTCCGTCTTCGACCGCTACCGCGTGCGGATCGCCCTGGTCGAGGACAACCGCCTGATCTTCCCGGCCGGGCCGGCGGTCACCCCCGAGATGTTCCGGGCGGCGCAGCGGGCCCTGACGACCAAGACGATCGAAACCGGTCCGCGGGGCGCGCTGCTGCTGCCGTTCGTCGTGAAGGGACACCCGGCCGGGGTGCTCGTGGCCGATCGCGGCGGGCCGGTGCCCGAACGCGACGCCGCCCTGCTGGCCTCGCTGGCCGCCCAGATCACGATCGCGCTGGAGAACGCGCGGCTCTACCGGACGCTCGACGGGCTGTTCCGGCAATACATGTCGCCCGACGTGGCCACCGCGCTGGTCGCCGACCCCAGCCAGGCCGCGCTGGGCGGCGCCGTGGTCGAGGTGACCTCGCTCTTCGCCGACCTGCGCGGGTTCTCCACGTTCTCCGAGTTCTCGACGCCGGGCGAGATCGTCGAGATGCTCAACCGCTACTTCGACGTGGCCACCCATGCCGTGCTGGGCGAGAACGGCACGGTCGTGCAGTTCGTCGGCGACGCGCTGATGGCCCTGTTCAACGCGCCGGCCCGGCAACCCGACCATGCCCTGCGCGCGGCCCGGGCGGCGCTGCGGATGCAGGAGGAAGTGAACCGGATCGCGGCCGGGCGCCCGCAGTGGCCGCGGTTCCGGGTCGGCATCAACACGGGGGAGGCGCTGGTCGGCAACATCGGGGGCGAGGCGCTGCGCAACTTCAACGCGATGGGCGACGCGGTCAACGTGGCCGCCCGCCTCGAGTCGCGGGCCGAGCCGGGCCAGGTGGTGATCGGCGCGTCCACCTACGACCGGATCGGCGACTGCGCCAAGGTCACCGCGCTGGGCGAGCTGATCGTCAAGGGGCGCGTCCAGCCGGTCGGCGCGTACGTGCTGCACGACCTGACGGGAGAGGACCATGCTCACTGAAGTCGATCCCGGCGAATTCGTCGCCGAGCTCACCCCGGCCGACCGCGACGAGCTGTTCCTGATCGGCCGCCGGCGGCGCTGGCCGGCCGGGGCGACCCTGTTCAGCGAAGGCGACCGGTCGACCACCGTGGTGCTGGTGATCAGCGGCCGGGCCAAGGTGTTCTCGCTGACCGCGCAGGGCGGCGAGGTGCTGCTGGCGATCCGCGGGCCGGGCGCGCTGCTGGGCGAGATGTCGGCCCTCGACGGCGCGCCCCGCTCGGCCTCGGTGTCGGCGCTGGAGCCCCTGGAGACGTACGTGGTCGGGGTGGCCGCGTTCCTCGAGTTCCTGGGCAGCCATCCCGACGCGGCCGTCCGGATCGTCCGCATGATCGTCTCCCGCCTGCGCGACGCCGACCGCAAACGGGTCGAGTTCGGCACCTACGACACGCTCGGCCGGGTCGCGCTGCGGCTGGCCGAGCTGGCCGAGCGGTTCGGCGATTCCCAGCCCGACGCCGTACGGATCAGCCTGCCCCTGACCCAGGACGAGCTCGCCGCGTGGACCGGATCGTCGCGCGAGTCGGTCACCAAGGCACTCGGGGCGCTGCGCCGCCAGGGGATCATCGAGACGAGCCGCCGCTCGGTCTCCGTGATCGACCTGGATCGGCTGCGGGCCCGAGCCAAGTAGGGGGCGGAGCGCCGTCCGGCGCCCCGCCCCTGGCTGGCTGTTACAGCTCGCAGCTGTTCTTGAAGTCGAGCGGGTCGGCGATGCACCGGTCGGTGCCGGGCCCGCCGAAGTTGCGGTCGTTGCCGCGCTGGAAGTCGCGGCTGTTCAGGACGTCGTTGCCGGCGTCGCCGAAGAGCAGGTCGCTGCCCGCCCCGCCGACGATGGAGTCGTTGCCCGCACCGCCGCGCGACACGTCGGGACCCGCCTGGCCGAAGACCCGGTCGTTGCCCGTGCCACCGTTCTGCTGGTCCCGGTCGGCGCCACCGTTGAGAGTGTCGTTCCCGGCCCCGCCGTTCTGGGTGTCGAGCCCGGCGTCGCCGTTGAGGACGTCGTTCCCGCCGTCGCCGTTCTGGATGTCGTTGCCGCGGCCGCCGTTGATCCGGTCGTTGCCGGCTCCGCCGTTCTGCCGGTCCGCGCCGTTGTCGCCGTTGAGGATGTCGTTGCCGGCATCGCCGTTCTCGGTGTCGTTGCCGCTGTTGCCGTTGAGCGTGTCGTTGCCGCCGCCGCCGTTCAGGACGTCACGGGTGGGGCCACCGTTGAGGGTGTCATTCCCGGCCCCGCCGTTCTGCTCGGACGTCGTGTTCGTGCGGTTGGTGACGATGTCGTTGCGGTCCCGGGCGTTCACGCGGATGAGGTTGACGTTGTTGGCCTTGCACCGCGCCAGGTTCATGTTGACCTGGGTGCAGCCCGGCCCGGCCACCACACGGTCGCCGAAGTCCCGCACGAGGAAGAAATTCCCGGCCCGGGTGACCAGGATGTTGTTGGCCCGGTTGGCTTGGGCGTTGACGGTGATGACCCCGCCCGCCTTGGTGACGCCGGTGACGGCGTACGCCGGGGCGGCCAGGATCAGCGCGGGCGCCGTGCCCGCGGCGGCGAGCGTGGCGAATCGGAGAATCCGGCGCCGGCGAGCCTCACTGTTGCTCATTGCGTTCCCCCCACTTGAAGATTCGCACCCGGTGACTCGGGCACCGATGAACCTTCGCAGTGACGGGCCTGCTCGAGGCAGGAGAAAATACGCACTTGAACTGGTAAAACTGCCACCGGGAACTGTCCGGAACCAGCTTTCCCGACGTTACTCCGGCGGACTCAGACGCGGAAGGCCGAGACGACGCTGCGGAGCTCGGACGACATGCGGGCCAGCTCCGCCGTCGCCTCCTGGGTCTCGCTGACCCCCTCGCTGGTCAGCCGCGCGGCCTCGGCGACGCCGGTGATGTTGGAGGCGATCTCGCCCGAGCCGTGGGCCGCCTCGGTGACGCTGCGGTTCATCTCGGCCGTGGTCGCCGTCTGCTCCTCGACGGCCGAGGCGATGGTCGTCTGGAAGTCGCTGATCCGCTCGATCACCAGCGAGATCTCCTCGATCGCCATGACCGCGCCGCTGGTGTCGGCCTGAATGGCCTCGACCCGCTTCGAGATGTCCTCGGTGGCCCGGGCCGTCTCCTGCGCCAGGTCCTTGACCTCGGACGCGACCACGGCGAAGCCCTTGCCCGCGTCGCCCGCGCGGGCCGCCTCGATGGTGGCGTTGAGCGCGAGCAGGTTGGTCTGCTCGGCGATCGCGGTGATGGTCTTGATCACGTTGCCGATCTCGGCCGACGACTCGCCCAGCTTGCCCATGGTGGCCGAGGTGGTGGCGGTGACGCTGACGGCCTCGGCCGCGACCCGGGCCGCCTCGGCCGCGTTCTGCGAGATCTCCCGGATCGACGCGCCCATCTGCTCGCCGCCGGCCGAGACGCTGTCGACGCTGCGCGACACCTGCTCGGCGGCGGCCGACACGGCCTGCGCCTGCACGGAGGTCTGCTCGGCCGAGGAGGCGATGTGGGTGGCGGTGTCGGTCATCCGGTCGGACGCGCCGGCCAGCGACGCCGCAGACGCCTCGATCGTCTGGACCGTCGCGCGCAGCCGGGCCATCGCGGTGTCGAGCGAGCGGCCCATCCGGCCCGGCTCGTCGGCGCTGGTCAGGCCGGAGCTGCGGGTGAGGTCGCCGTCGGCCAGGCTGTCGCAGACCACTGTCACCTTGCCCAGCGAGCCGACGATGCGCTGCGCCACCCAGAACCCGAGCCCGAGCGCGAGCAGGATGCCGACGACCAGGACACCGATCGACCAGGCGCGGTTGGTCTCGAAACCGGACCGGGCGGCGCTCGCGTTGGCGGCGGCGTTCGCGTCCTCCGCGGCGTCCAGGGTGCTCATGTTGGCGTACGCCTTGTCGATCAACGGCATGACCTCGTTGTCCCGCAGGGTGGCCCACCGGGTGAGCTGGTTGGCCCGCCCGGCCGGGAGCAGCTTGGTCTCGACGAGTTCGACGTAGGCGTCCCACTGGCTCTGCAGCTCGTCGATGACGGCGGGATCCCCGGCCGGCTGGCTGTTGCGATATGCCTTCATCGCGTCCCCGAAGCCCTGCCGGTCCTCCTCGAAGGCCTGCTCGAACTTGTCGGTGCCGGCCTGGTCGACGGAGAGGGCCTGGTTGGCCGTGTCGAGCCGGGCCTCGGTGATAGTCGCGCGGATCTGGCCGGCCGCCTTCATGCTGGCCACGTTGCTGCTGTAGATCAGTTGGGCGGAGTCGCTCGCGCTGCTGAGAGCGGTCAGCCCCATGATCCCGACGATCAGGGCCACGACTGCCGCGGCCGCCACCGCTGCCAGCACCTTGACCTTGACGCTGAGATCGTCGAAGGAGCGCCGACTGGTCCCCGACTCCGTTACCGGCTCGCTGAGCGCAAGCACGCTCATGTCGCTCTCCGTCCCGTGCGAAACCCGCTGACCTCCCCACTATCGCGAACGGTTCTCGTGTAATGGGTGGATATCGGCAAGTTCGCGATCGATCAGAAGTATTGGGCCGCGAGGCGGGCCACCATCGCGACCACGACGACCACGAGCACGCCGCGGACGAAGCCGGCGCCGCGCTTGAGGGCCGTACGCGCGCCGAACCGGGCTCCGACGATGTTGCAGACCGCCATGGCCAGGCCCAGCTTCCACAGCACGTGCCCGCCGGCCGCGAACACCAGCAGCGCGCCGAGGTTCGTACCGGCGTTCAGGATCTTGGCGGTGGCCGAGCTGGCCACGAAGTCGAGGCCGAGCAGCGCGGTGAACGCGATGATCAGGAACGTGCCGGTGCCGGGGCCGAAGACGCCGTCGTAGAACGCGATCGCCGTGCCCGCCAGCAGCACGGTGGCGACCCGGCGGCGCAGCGTCCGCTCGGTCTCGGCGGTGACGACGCCGAACTGCGGCCGGGCCACGACGAACGCCAGCACCAGCAGCAACAGCACCATCACGGCCGGGCGGAAATACTGGGCCGGGATGTGCGAGGCGGCCAGCGCGCCGAGGCCCGAGAACACCACGGCCAGCCCGGCCGCCGGACCGGCGATCCGCCAATCGATCTTCGTGCGCCGGGCGTACGTGATCGCGGCCGACGTCGTGCCGCAGATGCTGGCCACCTTGTTGGTGCCGAGCGCGGTCACCGGCGACATGCCCGGCAGCCCCAGCATCAGCGCCGGCACCAGCACGAGCCCGCCCCCGCCGACCACGGCGTCGACCCACCCGGCCGCGGCCGCGATCACCAGCAGCAGCGCGACGTGCTGCCATTCCAAGCCATACAGCCATTCCAAGGCGACAACCCCTTCAAGATCGCCGCCTATCCTGCTGTAATGCCTTTATGCATCTCAACCCTTACGGCGAGGATGCCGTGCGGCTCGCACTCTCGCTGATCACCGACCCGCCGCCCACCGACGACGCGATGGTGGTCCGTTGTCTGGCGTACGACCTGGTCATCGAGCTGCCGGTGACGAAGTATGACCGCGCGGCGACCGCCGAGTTCCTCGCGGAGTGGCTCACAGTGATCGACGCCACCGACCACGACGAGCGGGCCGCCCGCCTCAACGACCTGCTCCGCTTCGCGTCGGCCTACCCCCGCCTGACGAACCACGCCGAGGACGGCTGGCACATCCACTACCGCGACCCCGCCCAGCCGCTGGCCTCGCTGCTGCGCACCCTGATCAGCGTCGGCACGGCCCTGCACCTGGCCGGCCGCGGCATGCACCGCCTGGGCCGCTGCGCCGCCGTCGGCTGCACCACGCCGTACGCCGACTTCAGCCGTACGGGCAAACAAACGTACTGCTCCCCAGCCTGCGGTAACCGCGACGCCGTCCGCCGCCACCGCGCCCGTACGGCTGCCGGCTCTTGACATCGGGAGCGGAATGACGGCAAGTAGGCATATGCCCCGCGGCGCTGCGAGGTCCCGTGCGGGTTTGCTCCGGCGGATCTCTGGGACGGGAGAGGCGACGACATGCGGATCAGCGACATTCTCCGGGTCAAGGGCGAGCGAGTGGTGACGGTGTCACCCGAGAGCGATGTGACCGAGCTGCTGGCCGTGCTGGCCGAGCACAAGATCGGTGCGGTGATCGTGGCCGGGGACGGCGGGCGGGTCGAGGGCATCGTCAGTGAGCGCGACATCGTGCGGGCGCTGGCCGCCCGGGGCGCGGCGGTGCTGACCGAGCCGGTGACGGCGATCGCGACCACGCAGGTGCGGTCGGTGGTGCGCGACGCGGCGCTCGAGGACGTCGAGCGGCTGATGACCGAGCGGCGGTTCCGTCACGTGCCGGTGATCGAGGACGACCGGCTGCAGGGGGTCGTCAGCATCGGCGACGTGGTCAAGTTCCGCATCGACGAGCTCGAGCACGAGCGGACGAGCCTCGAGGAATACATCACCGGGGAACGGGCCTGAAGCCGGCGCCGGCGTCGAGCACGTCGTCGGCCGGGCAGCGGCCGCGCATCACGTAGCGCTCGGTAAACTCCGCGACCTGATCCCGCAGGTCGCGGCGGGCGCCGTGGCGGGCCAGGGTGCCGTACGCCTCGACGAAGCACGCCCGGGCGGCGGCGGCCAGCACCGGGTCGCTGAGCGCGTCGCGGGCCGCTCGCTCCCACAGGGCGGGCTCGGCGGCCAGCGGCGCCGTGATCTCTTCGACCGCGGCGGCGGCCCGGGGGTCGTCCAGCAGCACGGCCGTCACCGCGACCACCACCCGCCAGCCGTCGCGGGGCTGCCGGTCGGCGACGTCGATCTCGAGATGCCCGCGCGCGGCCACCGGCGGGCGCAGCGCGTCGACGTGCCGGGCCAGGCCGGCCAGCCCGGGACCGCCGCGGCCGGGCTGCTCCAGCACGTAGGCTGCCCAGGCCCGGCGCGGGTCGCTGACGGCGCGCAGCACAGGCAGGCCGCGGTGGCGGGCCTGGCGGGTGCTGCGCCAGCCCTCCGGCGAGGGGGAGTTGGCGAACGCGGCCGCCAGCACGGGGGCCAGCGTGGCGGCCAGGGCCCAGCGGCGGGTCAGGCCGAGCGGGCCGCCGCCCTCGAGGCCCGCCTCCAGCGCCACCCGGACGCCGCCCGGCGTGACCTCGCCGACCAGGGACGTCGCGGCGTCGAGGTCGTCGGCCATGCGGGCGATGCCGGCCTCGAGACCGGGGGAGGGCGGGCCGCTCAGCGCGGCCGTGCCCGGCGAGCGGGGGCTCAGGAAGCCGTGCCGCAGCTGGTGGCGCCCGGTGAGGGCGGCCGGCAGCTCGACGGTGACGCCCACGAACCCGGGCGTGGCCGGCGCGAACGCGTGCTCGGCCAGCAGCAGGGCGGCGATCCGCTCGTCCAGGGGTGTCACAAGGCGCCTCGCTCCAGTGCGGTCGGGCCGGGAACCGCAGGAGCATAGCATTCCTATCTGCGTGGTAGGCATTGCCCGTTCGGCCGAGTTCGTTCTGCCCGGAGGTGTAAGGGCCGGGGGAAGGGGTATGCGTGCGCCTCCAAAATCGGAAGAGACGAGGCAAAGGGTTGCCGAAGATTGTTGACCACGAGCGGCGGCGGTCCGAGATCGTCGGTGCTTTCCTGACCGTCGTGGCGCGCGAGGGTCTCGCGGGCGCGGGCAGCCGGGCCATCGCGGCCGAGCTCGGCGTGGGCGCGGGGGCGCTCTGGCACTACTTCGACAGTCTCGACTCGGTCGTCTCGGCGGCCTGCCAGCGCGTCCTCGAACAGGTCGACGTGCGCATCGCGGCCGCCGCCCAGGGCCGGCGCGGCCTGGCCGCCATCGACGCCACGCTGGGCGAGATCCTGCCGCTCAGCGGCGAGACCCGCGACGAGGCCGAGGTGATGATCGGATTCTGGGGCCGGCTGGCGGTCAGCCGCACCCCCGGCCCGGACGCCACCGAGGCGCTGGCCCGCTGGGGCGACCTGGTGCGCCGCCACTTGACCGAGGCCGTCGAGGACGGCGAGCTGCGCCCCGACGTGCCCGTCGCCAGCCTGGCCGACGTGCTGCTCTCGGTGGCGATCGGCCAGCAGGTGCACGCCGTGCTGGCCGCGCCCGCGGCCGGCCGCGACTGCCAGCTCGCCCTGGTCGACCACTGCCTCACGCCGTGGCGCTCCCTGCAGACGGCAACGGCCTAAGCCAGCACGACCCGGTTGCGGCCGGTCTCCTTGGCCCGGTAGAGCGCGTGGTCGGCGCGGGCCAGCACCTGGTCGAGGCTGTCGCCCGCCGCGAGCGGGGCCACGCCGACGCTGATGGTGACCGGGATCGGGCCGGCCCGGGTCGGCACCGGCGTCTCGGCCACCGCGACCCGCATGCGCTCGGCCAGGTCGGCCGGGGCGGCGTCGTCGGCGGCGTGGTCGGGCAGCACCACCGCGAACTCCTCGCCGCCGTAGCGGCCGAGCACGTCGGACTGCCGGATGCTCGTCCGGATCCGCGTGGCCACCTCGCGGATCACCTCGTCGCCGACCCCATGCCCGTACGTGTCGTTGATGCCCTTGAACTTGTCGATGTCGAGCATCACCGCCGCCAGCGACCGCCCGCCGCGCGCCGCCGCCTCGACCAGCGCCCCCGCGATCGCGTAGAAGTGCCGCCGGTTGTGCTGGCCGGTCAGCTCGTCGGTGGTGGCCAGCTCCTGCACCCGGCTGAACAGGCGCGCGTTGTCGTAGGCGGCCATGCCCTGGAACGCCAGCGCCGCCGCCACCTTGCGGGCCGTGTCGTCGAAACCGGTCCCGCCCAGCAGCGCCACCCCGGCCCGGCCCTCGCGGTGCTGCAGCGGGACGGCCAGCACGACGTCCGTGCAGAGCACGCGGGGGTCGTCGACGAGCATCGGGGCCAGGCCCGGAACCGCGATGTCGGGACGCGTGCCGATCAGATCGCCGGTCGCCGTGCCGGCGACGGCGACGATCCCGGTGTCGTCCGCGCCCAGCAGGCACCCGGCGGTGGCGCCGAGCTGGGTGCTGAGCGTCGCGAAGAGCTGCCGCAACAGCTGGGCCGGGTCGTGGATGCTGCTCAGCTCGGCCAGGCTGGCCCGCAGCGTCTCGGCGAACGCCTGCTGCTGCCGGGCGGTCTGCACGGCCAGGTGCAGCTGGGCCGCGCGGGCGGTCTCGAGCGAGGTGGCCAGGTGGCTGCTCATCGCGATCAGCACCTCGACGTCGTCCTCGGTGAAGATGCCCCGGGCCATCCGGCTGTCCAGATAGAGCACGCCGAGCGTCTTGCCCTTGAACCGCACCGGCACGACCAGGATGCTGCGCAGGCCGTGCACGACCGCGCTCTGCGAGCCCAGCGCCGCGCCCTGTTCGGTGCCGGTCAGCACCAGCGCCTCGCCCTCGGCGGCGACCCGGCGCACGAGCGTGGTGCCGTACGCGGTGGTCTCGGTCAGGTCGGCCCCGTCGGCGCCCCGCCCGGCGTAGGGCACCGGCTCGCCCGCGTCGTCGAGCAGGAAGAACAGGGCCCGCTCGGCGCCGAGGATCCGCAGCATCTCGTCCAGCGTGACCCGGGCCATCTGCCGCGGGTCGAGCACGTTGGCCGCCGCCGCGCCGACCTCCTGCAGGGCCTCGAGCCGGCGGCTGCGACCGCCCTCGGAGCGCCGGCCGACCACCGTACGGCGTCCGGTCGCGCCGCCGTCGTCCGCGCCGAACTCGGCGCGCACCTGCCGCCGGCGCAGCTCCCAGCCGTACTGGGTGGCCAGCGAGAGGGCCCACTTGGCGTTGCGGTCGGACTCGGCGCCCAGGCCGAGCTGCCGGAACGCGCGGGCGCGGAACCGGGCCACCTCGAAGTGCACGAGCGGGGAGTCGAACCGGCGGGCGATCCGCTCGGCCTTGTCGGTCCAGTCGATCGCCTTGCCGGCGTCGCCGCCCAGCTGAGCCAGGGCGGCCTCGCCGATCAGATAGGCGCAGTCCATCAGCGGAGAGCTGCGCCGCACCTTTCGCAGGTCCGCCACCGCGGCCCGGGCCCGGGCCAGCGCGGCCGGCCGCTGCTCGTCGGCGGCCAGGCGCAACTGGGCCATCCGGCCGTGCGACTGGAACGCGTAGAACCACTTGTGCTGCTGCATCAGGTCGCGGGTGCGCAGGCCGAGGCCGTGGAACTCCGCGACGATGGCGTCGAAGCGCTCGCCGAACTCGCCCTCCTCGACGGCGGCGCAGGCGGCCGAGACCGCGATGTTGACGCGCTGCGCGACCGTGGCGGTCGCCGGTGGACAGGCCGCACGCATGTCGGCCAGCACCTTGGCGGCGTCGCCGGGCCGGCCCTGGATCGCCGGGATCAGGACGCCGAGCATGCTGAACGAGGTGCCCAGCGCGTCGGCCGGGTTGGCCAGGACGGCCAGCCCGCGTTCGTACTCGGTGCGGGCGTCGTGCAGGTAGCCGCGCAGCACCCGGCGCATGCCGATGGCGGAGTGGCCGACGAGCATCTGGGCCGGGCGGTACCAGCGCAGGTTGCGCGTCATCGTCTCGACCCAGGCGGTGCCGTCGTCCTGACCGCTGAACAGCATCGCGCAGCCGCGCATCCACTCGACGTACGCGCCCAGCCCGGGATCGCCCAGCCGGGCGGCCACCCGGGCCGCCCGGTCCAGGCAACGGCCGCCGATCCCGCGCAGCTTGACGACCGTGGTCACGTAGCCGGCCAGCGCGTACACCCGCACGTACTCGGGGCAGGGGCCGAGCCGGTTGACCGCGAACATGGCGCGCATGGCGAGCAGCAGGGCCTCGCGCAGCCGGAGCCCGATCGCCGCGGCGTAACCCCCGGCGTCGAGGACGGCGCCCAGCGCGGCCAGATCCTCCCGGCGCCGGCCCTTCGCGGTTCCCGACCCCCAGCCCGTACGACGGACGAACGCCCCCGCCAGCGCGATGCCCAGCGTGGTCAGCAGCAGGGGCAGGCGGCGGGCGGGCAGCGGCCGGCGCAGCTCGCCGAGCGCCCGCGAGGTGGCGTCCAGTGCCTGCGAGTCCTGCCAGACGGTGTGGTGGGCCTCGATCTCGGTCGTGAGCAGCCGGGCCCGGGCTCGCCGGTCGGGCTCACCGGCCAGCGCCCGCCGGATGGTGGCGAGCGACTCGTCGATGCGGCCCGCCCGCAGATAGGCCACGGCGAGCGGGTGCAGCACCGCGGTGGGCGGCGCCGGATCCCCGTCGACGGCCTCGCGCAGATAGCCGAGCGCCTCCTCCGGGGCCTGATCGTCGAGGGCGGCCACGCCGGCCGCGAACGCGCTGCGGCGGCGCCGCTCGGCCGGGATCTCGTCACCGGCGCGCTGGTGGTGGCGGGCGACGGCGTAGACGTGCCGGGTGTCGCGCAGCGCCTCGGGCCGGCTTTCGAGGGCCTCGGCCACCGCGGCGTGCAGTTGGCGCTGCCGATTCTCGGGCACCGGGGCCAGCAGTTCCTCGCGCAGCAGGGGGTGGATGAAGGCGTACGAGCCGTCGGCCCGGGTCTCCAGCACGCGCCGGTCGAGCGCGGCGGCCACCGCGGCCACCACCTGGTCGCCGGGCAGCCCGGCCGCGGTCAGCGTCTCGTCGCGGAACCGGGCGCCGACCACCGCGGCCAGCACCAGCACCTCGCGGACCTCGCCGGGCAGGTCGGCCAGCCGGCTCGCGAGCAGCTCGCGGACGTCCTCGGCGGCGGGCAGCGCGCGGGCGCCGGCCTCGTCGAACCACCACTCGCCCCACAGCGGGCTGAGCAGGCCGGCGTCGATCAGCCGCCACAGATAGGCCACCACGGCGAACGGGTTGCCGCCGGTGCGGTCGGCGACGTGGGCGGTCAGCTCGGCCGGGACCCGCGCCCCGGGCAGCCGGGAGGCGATCAGCTCGCCCACGGCGGCCGGCCCGAGCGGCTCGCAGTCCAGCTCGAGGTCGGCCGGCACCGCCGAGCCCGGCTCACCGGCCTGCTCGGTCAGCACCACGAGCAGCGGCAGCCGCGGCAGGTCGGGCACGAGCCGGGTCAGCACCTCCCGGGTGGCCGGGCCGACCCAGTGGGCGTCGTCGATGATCAGCAACAGGCCGCCCGAGCGCCGGGCCAGGTCACCCAGGAAGGCGGCCGCCGCGGCCAGCACGAGCTCGTCGCGGCCCTCGTCGGGGGCCGCCCCGATCATCTCGGCCAGGCGGGGGGAGAGCCGGGCGGCCAGCGCGGGCCCGGCCGCCGCGGCGGCGTCGCGCAGGCGCTGCTCGGTGGCCTCCCGCTCGGGCTCGGGCAGCCACCGTACGGTCTGCAGGTAGCCGTCGATCGCGCCGCGCAAGGAGGCCATCGGCAGCGGCGCCTCGGGGTCGGCCGGGGCGGTCAGCACCGGGCAGCCGGCCGCCCGCTCGGCGACCTCCTCGGCCAGGCGGCTGCGGCCCGATCCGGCCGCGCCGCGGATCACGACCACCCCGCCGTGCCCGTCGCGGGCCCGCTCCCACCGCCGGGCGAGCTGCTCGCGCTGGGCGTCGCGTCCGGCGAGCGGCCAGCGTACGGCGGCGGGTTCTGCCGCGGCCGCGCCGCCCGGGCAGGCCCGCAGGTCGGCCAGCAGCGCCGCCGGGCCGGGATAGCGGTCGTCGGGATCCTTGGCCAGCAGCCGGTGGACCACGGCGGCCAGCGCCGGGTGCACGCCCGGGAGCTCGGGGACGGGGGCCACCAGGTGCTGGCGCAGCAGCTCGCCGACGTCGGCCGCCTCGAACGGCAGCCGCCCGGTCAGGCACTCGAACAGCACCACACCCAGCGAATACAGGTCGGAACGGCCGTCCACCGGCCGCTTGAGCAGGCCTGACTGCTCGGGCGAGGTGTAGAGGAACGTGCCCACGGCCTGGTCGGCGTCCCCGTCGCCGTCGCCCAGCAGCGCCAGCCCGAAGTCGATCAGCTTGGCCGGATGCCCCGGCGAGACCATGACGTTGCCCGGCTTCACGTCGCGGTGCACCAGCCCGACCCGGTGCGCGGCGGCCAGCCCGCGGGTCAGCTGGGCGGCCAGCTCGACCACCCGCTCCTGGGGCAGCGGGCCGCCGCCGAGCAGGTCGGCCAGCGAGCCGCCGGGCAGGTGCTCGAGCACGAGCGCGGGTTCGCCGTCGACCAGCCCGGCCGCGAAGATGCGGGCCACGCCGGGGTCGTCGACGCAGGCGAGCAGGGCCGCCTCGCGCCGGAACGACGCCAGCAGCCCGGAGTCGCCGGCCGCGGAGGGCATGGGGCGTTTGAGCGCGTACAGGCTGCCGTCGTGCTCGACCTGATGCACGGTCGTGAACGCGCCGCGGCCCAGTTCGGCCCGCACGTCGAACCCGGACAGCGTCACAAATCCCTGTTCGGCAGACCTACCCGATTTCTGACCCACTCAGAAGACCTCGTACGCCGCCGATGGGGAGTAGGGAGACAAGCGGCGTCAGCGGGGGGCGGAACATGACATTCGTACGGCGGTTTCGCATCCGGACCCGGTTGGCGGTGTCCTTCGCGGTGGTGCTGGCGCTGCTCGGCGTGGTGGTCGGGATCGGCGTGGTGGCGCTGCACCGGCAGTCCGACTCGGCCCAGCGGCTGCGCGACCTGCAGGTGCTGATGCATCAGGTGGACGAGCAGAAGTTCCGCGACGCCGACATCTCGGGCTGGCAGGTCGCCTACGCCTGGGACGCGTACCGGATCGGCGCGGTCAAGGCGGCCGACCCGAGCAGCGACAACCGGGCCGGCTTCCTGGCCTCGGCCGGTGAGCTCCGCACGCTGCTGTCGGCCACCCGTACGGACCTCATGACCGACGCCGAGCGGACCCTGTTCGCGCAGCTCACCGAGCAGTGGACGAAGTATTTCGAGGCCGACAACCAGGCCGTGGCCGCCTTCGCCGCCAACCGGATCGACGCCGGCAACGCGATCGTCCTCGGCCCCGGCTACGACATCTACTTCAAGGTCGTGCAGCTGACCGACCAGCTCGTGAAGTCGGTGACCGACCGCACCGACCAGACCGCCGAGGACGCCCAGAACTCCGCCTCCGACGCGCGCACCGCCATGATCATCGGGTTCCTGCTGGCCGCCCTGGCCGCCGTGCTCCTGACCGCGATGGTGACCCGCAGCCTGACCGCCCCGATCGGGCGCGTGATGCTGGCGCTGCGCGGCCTGGCCGACGGCGACCTGTCGGTGCGGGTCGGCGACCCGTCCCGCGACGAGGTCGGCGACATGGCCCGGGCCGCGGAGGCGGCGGCCGAGGGCGTACGGGTCACGGTCGTCACGATCAGCGACGACGCCCGCGCGCTGGCCGGGGCCGCCGACACCCTGTACCGGGTGAGCGGGCAGATCGACGGGGCCGTGCTCAACGCGTACGAGCAGGCCGACCGCGTGGCGGGCACCGCCGGGGGAGTCTCCGGCAACGTGCAGACCGTGGCCGCGGGGGCCGAGCAGATGGGCGCCTCGATCTCGGAGATCTCGCGCAACGCCGCGGACGCGGCCGGGGTCGCCGCCGGCGCGGTCACCGCGGCCCGCGACACCAGCGCCACGATCAACCGGCTCGGCGACTCGTCGGCCGAGATCGGCAGCGTGATCGGCACGATCCAGGCCATCGCCGCCCAGACCAACCTGCTCGCCCTGAACGCCACCATCGAGGCGGCCCGCGCGGGCGAGCTGGGCAAGGGCTTCGCGGTGGTGGCGAGTGAGGTGAAGGACCTGGCCCAGGAGACGGCCCGGGCCACCGAGGAGATCTCCCAGCGGATCATCGCGATCCAGAGCGACACCGGCGAGGCGGTCGCCGCGATCGACGGGATCAGCCAGATCATCCAGCAGATCAGCGACTACCAGACCACGATCGCCTCGGCCGTGGAGGAACAGAGCGCCACCACGACCGAGATGAACCGCGGCGTCAGCGAGGCCGCGGACGGGGCCAACGACATCGCCCGCGGCATCTCGGCGGTCGCCCAGAGCACCGCCACCAGCCGGGAGTCGGTCGCCGAGGCGACGCGAGCGGCCGGCGAGGTGAACGCCCTCGCCGACCGCCTGCGCGCCGCGGTGAACCGATTCACGGTCTGACGTAGTGAGTACTCACTTACCTGCTGGGCCCGGCCGGTTTGTGAGTGCTTACTTACCTGTTGGGGCCTGGCCGGTTTGTGAGTACTCACTTACGTGCTGGGCCCGGCCGGTTTGTGAGTGCTTACTTACCTGTTGGGGCCTGGCCGGTTTGTGAGTACTCACTTACGTGCTGGGCCCGGCCAGTTTGTGAGTACTCACTTACCTGCTGGGCCCGGCCAGTTTGTGAGTACTCACTTACCAATCGCGGCAGGCCGGTTTGTGAGTACTCACTTACCGATCAGCCGAAGATCGACGCGGCCCACTCCGGGTGGTCGATGAACGGATTGCGATTGTGCTGGTAGGTGGCGTAGATCGTCTGGTTGCGGGCCCGTTCGGCAGCGTCCGGCGGGTCGGCCGCGTTCCACGCCAGCAGGGCGGACACACGGCCCATGCGCGGGGCCGTGCCGCTGCTCGTGGCGTCGTCGACCTCGAGGTCGGGGTAGGAGTCGCCGCCCTCGTAGCGCACGGCCATGTAGAAGATCATGCGGGCCACGTCGCCCTTGACCGCGGCCCGGGGCTCCCACGAGTTGCTGTCGGTGTAGTTGCCGGGGGCGCCCGAGACCGCGCTGCCGCCGTTGTCGAAGTCCTTGTTGCCGCGGGCGCCGTTGACCGCCACGTCCTCGGGCCGCAGGTGGTGCAGGTCGGTGCCGGGCCCGGCGCTGGTGCCGAAGTCACCGTGCGACTGCGCCCACACGTGCTCGCGGTTCCAGTCGCCCTGGTCGCCGCCGTTGAGCGACTTCGACCGGCTCAGGCCGGAGTAGAACAGCTTGACGTTGGCCGAGTTGGCCGGGTCCTGGTCGGTCACCTTGAGGGCGTTCCAGACCCCGTCGTACGACAGCTTCGTCACGCCGCTGGAGATGATCCCGTGCAGGGCGGTCTTCAGGCTCTCGCCGCTCTTGCCGGCCGCCGCCGCGTAGTAGGCGTCGGTGCCACCGGTGGGCGGCGGAGTGGTCGGCGGGGTGGTCGTTCCCCCCGCGGTCATGGCCGTCGGCGACTTCAGGCCCGGGTGCGAGAAGTACGCGGTCAGGCTGCCGGTCACCGTGATCGTCGTGCCGACCCGGCCGGGGTTGCTGAGCAGGCCGAACGACGACCGGTAGGAGCTGGTGATCTGCACGTACAGCATGCGCGCGGTCGAGGTCTCGCTTCGGCTGTCGGCCAGGGCCAGCGCCGTGTCGCCGGTGAAGCCGCTGGTCCGTACGGTGTTGGTGGCGGTCGGCTCGCCGACCACGTAGCCGGTCACCGTGCCGGTGCCGCTCTGGCTGCTGATCGCCTGCGCGACCGTCAGCGTGGCGGCGGCGCCCGCGGGCACCGTCAGGAATACGGCGGCGATCATCGGCGCCGCGAACAGAGCAATGCGCCGGTAGCGCTCAGGCTCGGACATAGTCGAGAGCCTATGTGTCCTGAGGTGTCCGGCAGGCCATATCGGATTTGTCATACGCCTAACGAGCGAAGGCCTGTTTCATAACTGAGGCGGGGCTGCGGCAGAGCCCAGATCCCGCCTGGCGGCGTCCCGCGGAAGCCAGGTTCCAACACCGGGAGCCAGGCTTCCGCGGGCCACCACCAGACGAAATCTGGACCCGGCCTCGCTCCCACCCCAGTTATGAAACAGGCCTACGGCGCGGCGTTCAACAAATCCAGCGCGCTGTGCTGGCAGCTGTGGTTGGTGCTGCGCCACGGCCCGGCCCAGTGCGACCCGTACGCGTCGATGCTGTTGCGGTCGTTGGCGTAGGCGCTGTCGGCGTTGCGCTGCAGGTAGGCGTTGTACGCGCCCCCGGTCGCGGCGTTGAGCGCACCCAGACCCCGTACGGCGGCGCCCTTGAACGACACCCCGTCGCCCGCGCACGTGTCGGGCTCGTTGGGCTCGCGCATGATCCCGCCCGGCGACAGATAACCGCTGGCCGTGAGCGCGTCGCCGATCCGCCGGGCGGTGGCCAGGGCGTCCGCGTCCCCGGTCAGCTTGTTCAGCTGGACCAGCGCGTTGATCAGCACCCCCTGGTTGTACGTCCAGGTCACGTCCCCGTTGTTGCGGCACGTGGTCATGTTGATGCCGTCGTTGACCAGGTTCTCGCTGTTGAGCATGCCGGTCGTCTTGAACCAGGCCCAGCCGGCCTGCGCGCGCTGCCGATAGACGGTGTCGCCGCCGATCCGCTGGCTCAGAGCGGCGTTGAGCTGAATGTAGAGGCTGTTCTGAATGGCGTTCTTGCTGGCCCGATCGGTCTTCCAATAGATGCCGCCGCCGCAGCGCGTGTCCCAATAGCTGTGCATCCAGTCGGCGTCGGCGCGGGCGGTGTTCAAATAGCGGCTGTCGCCCGTCACGTCGTACGCGTTCACCCAGGCCAGGCCCCACCAGCCGGTGTCGTCGAGGAACTCGTTGCGGAACTGGCCCTGCCGCGCGTTCACATTCTTGTCATACGTGGATGCGATCGCGTATTGATAGCTGCGCATCCCGCTGCGCTTGATGTTGTCGACGATCGCGGTCAAGGCATTGGCGCCGGTCCACCAGCCGTTGGTGTCGAAGAGCCCGGTTCCGCGGTCGAACCGCATCATCAACGCGGTGGCGGCCGCCGTACGCCGGTCCCACGCGTTCCAGTTGCTGCGCGCCCACGCGGTGCACACGATCTCGGGCCGGTCCCCGGCTTTGCCGCAGGCCCGCAGCACCCCGACGCCGTTGCTTCCCCAGTCGTCGACGTTGAATTGCCCCGTACGCCATCCGGCCGACCCGGCGGGAGTCCTGGTGGCCCCGAGCCGGCTGTTGTCACCCCAGCCGCGCCCGCCGTCGAACGAGCGGTCCAGCCACACCTCGTCGCCGGCCTGCCCGTTCTCGACGGAACCCCAGGCCATCGCGTCGGTGTCGTTGACGTGCAGCTTGAACGACCGCCCGTAGAGCGTCGTGCTGACCGGGACCCGGTCCGCTGGGGCCAGCCCCGCGTCCCGGCCGTCGCAATAGCGATTGCAGATCGTGGCGGCCTGGGCCGCGCTCGCCGTCTGCACCTGCACAAGTGCCGTCGAGGCCAGAACCACCACGACTGCCAGCCGCCGGATCGTCATAGTGTTAACAAACCCGACTGATTTACGTACGTCAATATGTGACGAAAAAGCGTGCCCCTTCGGGCAACCCTCACGCGGCCAGGGCCAGCCGTGCGCCGGCGGCGGTCAGAAACAGCTCGGCGTGCACGACGTCGAACGAATACTCCGTGCGCGCGCCGTCGGTGAACCACCAGCACTGGATCCGGCCCGCCTCGCCGCAGTAGGTGCGGGGCCACGACAGCGAGCCGGCCACGCTGTTGAGGTTCTTCATCCCGGTCAGCGCGGCGAGCCGCTCGCCGCTGAACGGCGTCCCCGGCTGGGCGGCCAGAACCGCGAAGATGGCGCGGGCTCTCGGGGTGAGCCGGCGGTAGACCACCTCGTTGTACAGCTCCTGGTCCGCCGGCTGCCAGGCCGTGAACTCCGGCCCCGCCTGCTGCGCCGCCACGTAGGCGTGCGCATCCGCCTCGGCCGCTTCCACCGAGAGGGCCCGGACCTGATGCGCGAAGCGCTCGTACCGGCCGTCGCCCGAGAACTCGGTCGTGTCCACCCAGCCGACGAACCCCTCGGCCACGCCGGCGACCAGCAGCTGCGACCGGCCCGCGGCGTCCGCGGTGACCAGGCCGAAGACCGTGTACGGACGGGGCCGGCCCGGCTTGATGCGCTGCGCGGCCAGCTGACGTGAACGAAGAGACATGGCGGAACCATCGGCCGGCGCCGAGGACGGCTGAGGACTTTGGCCGGGGTTCTAAGGTGTCGCCATGGAGCTGGAGTTCTCGGGGGAGATCTACTACTGGCGCGGCCCCGCACCGCATCACTTCGTCGCCGTGCCCGAGCCGGAGTGCGCCGCCATCGAATCGGCCGCGGCCCTGGTCACGTACGGGTGGGGAATGATCCCGGTGACCGTGCACGTGGGCCGGGCCGAGTTCACCACGTCGCTCTGGCCCAAGAACGGCGGCTACATCGTGCCGCTCAAGGCCGCCGTCCGCCGCAGCGAAGGCCTCGACATCGGTGACACCGTCACCATCCGCCTGACCGTCGCTGCTTGATCATGTCGGTCATCGCCTCACCGTAGGGGCCATTCCGGACGGAGTGCGTCCGGAAAAGACAGCTCCCGGAAACCTCGTGCGTGCGTGCGGGCAGTAGGGTCGCCCGCGTGACCGAACGCCGCGAGATCGCCGGGCTGACGTGTGCCGACTGGAACCCCGAGGCGACCGGGCCGGCCGTGCTGGCCCTGCACGGGCTGACCAACACCTCGGAGGTGTGGCGGGCACTCGCGTCCTCGTTGCCGGACACCCGGGTGATCGCCCCCGATCTGCCCGGCCGCGGTGGCTCGATGAGCACCAGAGCAGCCCCCGGCCTGGCCGGGCATGCCGCCGAGGTGGTGCGGGTGGCCGACGAGTGCGGGCTCGACGACGTCATCCTCGTCGGGCACTCGATGGGCGGCTACCTCGCGCCCCTGGTCGCGGCGAAGCTGGCCGACCGCGTACGGGCGTTGGTGCTGCTCGACGGCGGGGTGCTGCCCGAGCCCCGGTGGACCACCCGGCGCCCGATCGTGCGGGCGCTGTGGACCCTGTGGACGCGGCCGCTGACCCGTACGTTCCCCGACGCCTCGACATTCGTCGACCAGGTGGAGGGCCGGGCCGTCGCGCTGCGCCCCGACCTGCGCCCGCGGCTCGAGCAGTGGGCGGCGTACCTGCTCGACGAGGCCGGCCGCCCCCGCGTCGACCTGCCCCGGCTGATCGACGACGCCGTCGACACCCTGGCCGGGGCGCCGACGCTGCCGCAGCTCGCGAGCCTCGACGTGCCCGTCCACGTGATCCTGGCCGAGCACGACGGCGACGACTCGGCCAAGCCCTTCATCAGCGACCGCGGGCTCGAGATCGGAAAGGCCCGGCTGCCCCGGCTGACCGCCGAACGGATCGCGGCCAACCACGTGACGATGCTGTTCCACGAGGCCGCCGGAAAAGCGATCGCGGGACGCGTTCAGGACGCCTAAAGTGGCCGGGCCACTCCAGAAAGGGTCCTCGTCCTCGTGTCCCCACGGCAAGACCGTCGCCTCGTACGCACCGGCGACTCCTGGCTCACGCTGCCCAACCCGTACGACGTGCCGGTCGAGATCTGCGCCGGGCCCGGCGTGCCGATCGAGCCGGCCGCGATCGACGAATTGCTGACCGTCCTGCAGACCGCGCAGACGCTCGAGGCGCTGGCCGCGGCGACCCCGGGGCTGGACGCTGAGCCGCACGTCGACCGGGTGGTGTGCACCCCCGACTTCCACAAGGGAGCGGGCATCCCGATCGGCACGGTGCTGCGGACGACCGGCGCCCTGGTGCCGCAGGCGGTCGGCAACGACATCAACTGCGGGATGCGGGTCGAGGCCACCTCCCTGACGGTGGATCAGGTGCGCCCGCATCTGGACAGCCTCGAGCAGCGGCTGCGCCACCTGTTCTTCGAGGGCGGCCGCCGGATCGGCCTGACCCCGGCCCACCGGGAGGGGTTGCTCCGCTACGGGCTGCCGGGGCTGCTGGCCGAGGGCGTACCGGCGGGTGTGTCGGCTGATGAGCGGCTGCACTCGGCGGGCTACCCGGCCGAGTCCGCAGCCGACTTCGGCGACTGGATCGAGAGCGGCGGCGGGACGAGCTACGACAGCATCATCGGCAGCGTCGGCGGCGGCAACCACTTCGCCGAGTTGCAGTACGTCTCGGCGATTCTCGACGGCCGGGCCGCGTACGAGTGGGGGTTGAGCCCCGGCCGGGTGGTGCTGATGGTGCACAGCGGCTCGCTGTCGCTGGGCCATCAGGCGAACGCCACCGGCCAAGCCCTGGCCCGGGCCGCGTGGCCCCGTTCCGTGCCGATGCCGGCGAACCGGATCCTGCCGATGCTGCTCGGCCCGCAGTCCGACCGCTATCTGACCACCTTCAACAACGCGGCCAACTTCGCCGTGGGCAACCGGTTCTTCCTGGCCTCGATGCTGCGTACGGGTCTGGCCGCGGTCGCCGGTGAGCTCGACGCCCAACTGATCTACGACGCCCCGCACAACCTGATGTGGCCGGGCGCGGACGGGACGGTCGTGCACCGCAAGGGCGCCACCCCGGCCGGCGGTGAGACCCCGGACCTGCTCGGCGAGCCGGTCATCGTGCCCGGCTCGATGGGCGCGCCGAGCTATCTGCTGCGCGGGC
Source organism: Paractinoplanes lichenicola (assembly GCF_016785085.1). Classification (GTDB taxonomy): domain Bacteria; phylum Actinomycetota; class Actinomycetes; order Mycobacteriales; family Micromonosporaceae; genus Actinoplanes; species Actinoplanes lichenicola. The sequence goes on along the minus strand of NZ_JAENHO010000011.1, from coordinate 65,436 downwards.
TCGGCAACACCCGTTCCCTGCAGAGCGCCTGCCACGGGGCCGGGCGCAGCATCCCCCGGGGCGCGGCCTCCCGGGGCAGTGATGCCGAGCTCGACGCCTTCCTGCGCGAGTTCCGCGTGGTCACGCCGTTGAACCACCGCGACCCGGCGGTGACCGGGCGGCGCGACATCCTCGAGGCCTGGCGGCGCGACCTCAAGCAGGAGGCGCCCTGGGCGTACAAGGAGGTCGGGCCGGTCGTCGACACCCTCCGCACGGCCGGGGTGGCCGAGCCGGTGGTGGAACTTCAGCCACTCCTCACCGTCAAGGGCTGAACCGCGAGCGTCGCCAAGGCGGCCGCGGTGAGCACGGCGCAGAGCAGGAACACGCCACCGTAGCCGTGGCTGGTCGACGAGCCGAGGCTGATGATCGGGCCCGAGACGATGGCGCCGACGCGGCGGGTGTTGACGTAGAGGCCGGAGGCGAGGCCCGGGGGTGGGATCAGCTCCTGGAAGAGGGTCAGGCCGATGCCGGCGACGGCGGCGAAGAACCAGGCGTTGAGCAGCTGCAGGCCGATCAGCATCGCCGGGCCGGTCGCGTACGCCATGGCGGTGTAATACGCGATGCCCGCGAGGCAGCCGGAGGCGATGAGCCACGACGAGGAGAAGCGGCGGCTCAACCGGCCGATGGCCAGCAGGGCGGGGATCTCCAGCGCCGCGGCGACGCCGAGGGTGATTCCGGCCCAGGTCACGCCGAGGTGCATCCGGTCGGTGACGAACAGGGTCATGATCGCCACGACGGCGCTGTTGGTGGCCTGCAGGGCGGTGAAGACGACCAGGATCGTGGCGATGCGGCCGGCTCCCGCCGGGCGCGGGCTCTCGCCGGGCTCGTCGGCCTGGTGGGGGCGGCGGCCTATCGCGGCCGTGGTGAAGGTGGTCAGGACGGCGACCGCGGCCAGGACGGCCAGCACGGCGCGGGCCCCGTACGCGGCGATGACCAGGGTGGCCAGCGGGGGCCCGGCCACCCACGCGAAGGAGACGACGGCCCGGGTCCGCACGACGTCGCCGGGGGCGGCTCCGCTGTGCTTGAGCTGGGCGAACAGCAGCGAGCTGCCGACCCCGGCCGGGCCGCCGAACGCGACGAGGGCGCACACCGCAACCGGCAGCGACGTGGTCAGGGCGAGCGCGCCGGCCAGCGCGAGGGTGAGGACGGCGCAGGCGAGCATGGGGCCGAGGTAGTCGCGCCGGCGGTCGGCGTACGCGGGCAGGGCCAGGGAGGCGAGGAAGCCGCTCGCGTTGTAGATCGCCAGCACCAGGCCGACCTGGGCGGCGCCGGCGTGGAAGACGTCGACCAGGAGGATCGCCAGGGCCGGGTTGAGCAGGGCGAACTGCAAGCCCCAGAGCAGAGCTGCCGAGGGGACTAGCCAGCGCTTCGAGCCGGAGTGATCCATTCGGTGAGCGTAGGAAGGGCGCGGCGGATGAGGGAGTGCCTGCGGTTACCCCTCAGCGGGGTGCTCAGAACTAGGATTGCCCGCATGTGGTGGGAACCGCCGGCCGTGGTCGCATGAGCCCGGGTGGCACCGACGCGAGCCTGCTGGAACTGGTGGTGGGGTTTGTCGTCGCGGTCCTGCTCATCGCGGTGATCACGATGGTTCTGCGCCGCCGGGGCGGCCGGCAGGACCTGCTGGGAACCCAGATGCGGGAGATGGAGGCGCGGGCCGCCGCCGCGGCGTCGCCGAGCGCGGACACCCGCCTGCGGGACGCGGCCACTCAGATCGCCGACGCCCGCCTGCGCGAAACGGCCACTCAGATCGCCGACACCAGCCCGCCCGAAGCCGCCTCCCGGGCGTCCGCCGCTTCCGACGCGCTGCGCTCCGATGCTCCTGGTACGCCGCTCGCCGCGGGGTTCCCGGATGCCGTGGCGGGGGACGGGTCGACTGGGGACGCGACTGAGCCGCCGGACGGCCTCTCCCTCGGTCATGACGCGATGGCCGATGCGTACGCCTGGCTCCGGATCGCGGCCCTCGTGGAAGCCGGGCAGCGCGAGCAGGCGGTCGAGCTGCTCAGCACCACGATGACCATCTCGGCGGACGAGGCGGAGCTGCTCGTCGACGGCCTGACCGAGGCGGGCGGCGAGCGTCGCCCGGGCTGAGAACGGGGAGGGTGGGCGCGGTGGAGATTGTCGGCTTCGGGCCGGAGACGAGCCGGGGCATCGAGGCGTACGGGAGCCGGGGTCTGACGGCCAAGGCCGTGGTGCGGGCCGATGAGCTGGCGGTCACGGTGCTGCGGGTGGCGGCGGGCGGCGAGATCGGGCGTCATCCGGCCCCGGTCGAGCAGGTGATGCTGGTCACGGCGGGCAGCGGAGAAGTGTGCGGCGGTGACGGCTCTTGGCACCGGGTTGTCACCGGGCAAGCCGTATGGTGGGCCGCAGGAGAGGAACACACTACGCGGGCCGTTGAGGACCTGACTCTTGTGGTGCTGGAGCGGCCGGGGCTTCGAGCACCGGCTTGACCCGGGCGGCGAGTTCGTCGGGGGCGTGGGCGGCGCGGTGTCGCCGGGTGACAGCGGCGCGTCGGGCGGCGGCTTGTCAGTCGCGTGCGGTGTTGTGGGTTGCCGGTGGGCGTCTCGTGGGGCGGGAGCGGGTGGCGGCGTTGGTGAGGGCGCGCAGGATTCCGGTGTGGGCGACCGGGGCCAGGCGGGCCAGCAGGTCGGGGAGTTTGGCGCTGGCGGCGATCAGCAGGCGGGCCTTGCGGCGGGTCACGGCGTCGAGGATCTGGGTGGCGGCCTTCTCGGGCGGGTAGGTGAGCAGGGCCGCGAAGGCGCGCTGGTGGGGTTCCACCTCGGACGGGGGCACGCCGCTGCCGATGTGGGCGCTGGAGGCGATCCGGGTGCGGATGCCGCCGGGGTGGACGGTGGTGACGCCCACGCCGTTGTCGGCCAGTTCGGCGTGCAGCACCTGGCTCAGGCCGCGCAGGGCGAACTTCGAGGCCGCGTAGGCGCTTTGGCCGTACGGGGCGATGAGGCCGAACAGGCTGGACACGTTGACGAGGTGGGCGCCGGGGGCCAGGGCGGGGAGCAGGGCGTGGGTCAGCAGCATGGGGGCGCGGAAGTTGACGTTCATGACGGTCTCGAACTCGTCCGTCGTGACCTGGTCGAAGCGGCCGCCCAGGGCGATGCCGGCGTTGTTGATCAGCAGGCCGATCGTGGGGTGGGCGTCGAGCACCTGGGTCGCCACCGAGAGCACCTGCGCGCGGTCGGCGAGGTCGGCTACCAGCGACGTCACGGTGAGGGCCGGGTGGGCGGCGCGGATGCGGGCGACGACAGGGTCCAGGCGGGCGGCGTCGACGTCGATCAGCACCAGGTGGCTGCCGCGCGCGGCCAGGCCGTACGCGAGCTGTTCGCCGATGCCGCTGGCGGCGCCGGTCAGGACGGCGGTGCGACCGGCGAAACGGTAGGGCGGGATCATGCGGTGCGCCCGGCGAAGCGATCGGGCGGGAGCATGCGGTGGCCAGCGGAGCGGTGGGGCGGGATCATCGGGTCTCCTCGAAGGTCATGTCGCGGGTGACGTCGGCCCGGGGCGTGGTGATCACGTCGCGCAGGTAGTTCTGGCGGACGATCCACGGGGCCTTGTCGCCCTGCCGCGGGAACAGGTGGAGCGCCCGTTGCACGTAGCCGGAGGACAGGTCGAGCAGGGGCCGGCCGGTGCCGTCGGGGCTGGTGGGCGTGGCGACGGCGAGGTGGTGCCGGTCCATGTGCCGCAGCAGGCGCATCACGTACCGGTGGGAAAGGTCGGCGCGCAACGTCCACGACGCGTTGACGTAGCCGATGCAGTAGGCGAGGTTCGGCACGCCGCTGAGCATGATCCCGCGGTAGGCCGCCCGCTCGCCGATGGACACGGGTTCGCCGTCGATCGACACCTGGACGCCGCCGATGGGCACCAGCGAGAGCCCGGTCGCCGAGACCACGACGTCCGCTTCGAGAAGACGACCCGAGCGCAGAAGCACACCGGAGGGGACGAATCGCGAGATGTGGTCGGTCACCACGGAGGCCCGCCCGGAACGGATCGCGGCCCACAAGTCGCCGCCGGGGATCACGCACAGGCGCTGGTCCCACGGGTCGTACGCGGGCTTGAAGTGCTCGTCGACGTAGTCCGCGTCGCCCAGGCCGCGCACCGCCATCGTCCGCAGCATCTTCCGTACGCGGTCGGGCCGGCGCCGGGCGAGCTGGTAGAAACCCTGGGTGAGCAGCACGTTCTTGGCCCGCGCGGCGGCGCTCGCGGCCCTCGGCGGCAGGGTGCGGCGCAGCGCGGCGGCCACGACGTCGCGCGGGGGCAGCGAGGTCAGATAGCTGGGGGAGCGCTGCAGCATGGTCACGTGCGCGGCGTCGGGGGCCATGGCCGGCACCAGCGTCACCGCGGTCGCCCCGCTGCCGATGACGACGACCCGCTTGCCCTCGTACGAGAGGTCGGCCGGCCACGACTGCGGGTGGACGAGGCGTCCGGCGAACTCCGCGACCCCCGGGAAGCTGGGCTGGTAGCCACCCTCGTACGAGTAATAGCCCGCACAGGCGTACAGGAAATCGCAGGTCAGGGTTGTGCCGTCGGCCAGCCGCACGGTCCACCGGCCGGAGGCCCAGTCGGCCGCGACGACCCGGGAACCGAAGCGGATGTGCGCGGTGATGCCGCCCTCGTCCGCGGTGTCCTGGATGTACTGACGGATCTTGTCGCCCGAGGCCAGGGATTGCGTGTCGGTCCACGGCCGGAACGGGTAGCTGAGGGTGAACATGTCGGAGTCCGAGCGCACGCCCGGATAGCGGAACAGGTCCCAGGTGCCGCCGATCGCGTCCCGCGCCTCCAGGACGGCGTACGTCTTGGCCGGGAACGCCTCCTGCAGCCGCCACGCCGCGCCGATGCCGCTGAGCCCGGCCCCGATGATCAGAACGTCGTAGTGCCTCGGCCCGCTCACATGGTCTCCCGTCTGAAAGCCGCCAGCCCGCCCGGGACGTCGGCCGCGTGCTGGATGCCCGCCACCCCGCCCCACAGGAAGGTCGTCAGGTAGTCGCCGAGCGCCTCCCGGCTGATCGGCTGCTGCTGCCGCAACCACCAGTCGCCCACCGCCTGCACGTAACCCACTACCCCGTACGCCCAGGGCAACGCGGCCCCCGAGTCGAGTCCCCGCGCGCGCAGCCGGTCGCCGAAGATGCGCGCGAGCCCGCTGGCCACCGTGTCGACGACGTCGGCGACCACGTCGCGGTGCCGGGCGATGTCGGGCTGGTGCACGACGAACTGGTAGAGGTTCGTGTCGGCGGCGATGTGCGTCAGGTACGCGTCGACGGCCGCCCCGATCGCGGCCCGTTCCTCCCGTACGGCGGCCACGGCCGGGACGATCGCGTCGAGCACCAGGGCCCCGGAGCGCTGCCCGACCGCGAGCCACAGCTCCGACTTGTCGGCGAAGTAGCGGTAGAGCACGGGCTTGCTGACCCCCGCGTGGGCGGCGATCGCCTCCATGCCGACCTCGGGCCCGTGCCGCCGGATGGCATCGATCGCGGCGTCCGTGAGCTCAGATCGCCGCTGCTCCCGATGCCCGGCCCAGCGGTCGCGGCGGGCATCGGTATCGACTGGCGTTTTCTCCGACTTCACCGTACCAGAAGTAACTGTTACTGCCGGTAACGTCAAGGGCGAGGGACTGCTGGCTATTCGCTGAGGGCGATCAGGGCCTCGGGCAGGAGATACCGCCAGTTCACGTAGTCGTGGCCGCCGTCGTATTCGGCGTACGTGACCTGGCAGTGGCGTTCGCGCAGGGTGTCGCGCATGCGGCGGACCGTGTCGAGCTGGGACGGGGCCTGGCTGGGGCCGGGCGCCGACTCCATCCGGCCGACGTCGAGGTAGTAGCGGACGTCGGGGTGGGCCAGGCGCTCGGCGTCGCGGATCAGCTTGCCCGGCTCGCCCTCGGCCGGGGCGGGCCACCAGAAGCTGGCCGACTGGGCGATCACGGCGCGGAACAGGTCGGGGCGGCGCAGGCCGAGGTGGGTGGCGACCAGGCCGCCGCGGGACTGGCCGGCGACCAGGTTCTCGCCGTACGGGGAACCGAGGCCGAACGTGGACTCGGCCCACGGCATCAGCTCGTCGATCAGGTCGTCGACGGCCGGGCCGGGGGTGAGATCGCGCAGGCGGTTCTCGTCGCGGCCCCTGACGAACAGCGCGGCCATCGGCTGCAGGCGGCCCTCGGCGATCAGGTTGTCGAGGATCGTCGGGACGCGCAGCAGGGTCTGGGCGTTGTAACCGTCGAACATCACGAGCACCGGCAGGCCGTCGGGCTCCACCCCGTACGGGAAATAGGTTGTCACGGGCACGTCGGGGCGCAGCTGAGCGCTGGTCAAGCGGCCGTCGGGCACCTCGGGGCGCGGCTTGGTCCACGGTGATCGCGGGGCGGCCGGCAGGCGCAGCTCGGAGGCCCAGCAGCCGTAGTCGCTCGGGTCGGCCGGGTCGGCCTCGAAGTGGACAGTGAGCGGATTGTCCCGGTCGAGCTGGGCCGGGCCGGTGTCGTCGGGGGAGCGCGGCAGATCCTTGGTGTCGCCCTGCACGAGGCTGTAGATCGTGCGCAGGGTGGCCGGGAACACCTCGGAGCCGTGCCAGATGTCGGTGCCGGGGATGCGGGTGAGCGGGACGTCGATGCTCCACCAGGCACGGACGCGCTCGGCCTCGCCCCGCCACAGGAACGTGACCAGCGAGTGGCCGTCGTCCCAGGGTTCGATCAGCGGGGTGCCGGCGGCGGTGAGCTCGGCCCACAGGCGGTCCTTGGACGTGGTGGCTTCCAGCAGGCCGGTGAGCCGGGGGCTCCGCATGTCGATCCTGACCACCCCTTCAGCACGTCGCGTCATCACCCCGACACGCAGGGTTTCAGCCGCTCACCGGGCTGTCAAGAGATCCAGATGAATGCCCAGCTCGATCTGCCATTTCGTCTTCATGCGTTCGGATCGCGGATCCGTCAGGTACATCTCGTAGCGGCCGCCGAACCGGTCACCCGCCGGGTTCTCGTCGACGTCCATCGGTAGCCCCTCGGCGCGGATCCAGTTGATCAGGGTGCTGTTGGCCCGGCGGCCGTGACCGACGAAGCGCAGGATCGCGTAGTCGCCGGCGGGCAGCGTGCCCGGCTCGATCCGGCCGTCGCCGTCGATCGGCTTGTCGGTCAGCACGCCGACCTCGAGCTCCATGTCGCTCTCCATCGCCACCACCTGCAAGCGCAGGAACGTGCGCCCGTAGTCGGCGCCGCGCTCGTCGAGCCAGCCGTACAGCTCGGTCATCAGCTTGTCGCGGACCGCGAACATGCCGCGGAACGGGGTGACGATCCGGATGCCGGCCGTGTGGCGCTCGGGTGCCGTCTCGACCACCGGCCCGTCGAGAATCTCCACGCTTCTCACTCTCCGTCTGCGGGCGACAACCGTACGTGTCGCTGTGAATGATTTTTTGGCCGAACGCGCTCTTGACCGGGAACTTTAGTGTTTCGGGCCGGGCGAATCGACCGGTGGGATTCCGGGGCCGCGCGTGTGAGATTGATTCGCGGTGTCTGCGCTCGAACGCGCGACAGGAGCGTTCGAGGAGGACGGGATGGACAGCGCGGATTTCGCCCTGCAGGCGTACGACGAGGGCCGGGCCGACGGCGTCGCCGGTCGCAAGGACCACGGGCGCGGCGACGACCCCGACTACCGGGTCGGTCTGGCCGACGGGCAGCTCGCCGTGTTCGAGGCCGAGCTGATCGCCGCGATCCGCAAGGCCATGGACGGCAAGAACTGACGATGGACGACCTCTTTCTCGCGTACGACACCGGGCGCAAGGACGGCATCGCGGGCCGGCGCGACCCCGTACGGGCGCACGACCCCGTCACCGGCGCCGACTATCGGATGGGCTTCCTGGACGGCCGGATCGAGGTGTTCCACCTATTGGCGGCCGTGCGCCGGATCCAGGACGAGAGCGCCTAACAACGGCGCCGGCTCGATTTGTGACACTCGCTTATCGGAGGCGAAACACGGCGACGACGCGACCGAAACCGGCCCTGGTGACGCTGGCATCGTGTCGATGACTGAGGGTGTGCTGACCGGCTTCACTGTCGCCGTGACCGCCGAGCGGCGGCGCGACGAGATGGCCGCGCTGCTCACCCGGCGCGGCGCCCGGGTCGTCACGGCGTCCGCGATCTCGATCGTCCCGCTGGCCGACGACGACGCCCTGCACGCCGCCACCGCCGCCTGCATCGGGCTCGCCCCCGACCTGGTCGTGGCGACCACGGGCTTCGGCTTCCGCGGCTGGCTGGAGGCCGCCGAGGGCTGGGGGCTGGGCGACCAGCTGCGCGAGGTGCTGGGCCGGGCCCGCATCGTGGCCCGCGGCCCCAAGCCGTGCGGCGCCATCCGGGCCGCCGGCCTCAGCGAGGAGTGGGCGGCGCAGACCGAGTCGACCGACGAGATCCTCGAGCGGCTGCTCGCCGCGGGCGTGGCCGGGCTGCGCATCGTGGTGCAGGAACACGGCGAGCCGCAGACGGCTTTCGTGGCCGCCCTGCGCGGGGCCGGCGCGGCCGTGGTCGAGGTGCCCGTCTATCGCTGGGTGCTGCCGCCGGACCTTTCCCCCGTCCGCCGCCTGGCCGAGCAGATCGTGGCCGGCCAGATCGACGCCGTGACGTTCACCAGCGCGCCCGCGGCCAAGGCGTTCCTGCGCGTGGCGGGGGAGTCGGCCCCGGCCGCGCTCGACCGGCTCGGCTCGGGCGCGACCCTGGCCGCCTGTGTCGGGCCCGTGACCGCCGGCCCGCTCGCCGAGCGCGGCATCCCCGTGGTGATGCCCGCCCGCTACCGGCTCGGCGCGCTGATCAAGACCGTCACCGACGAGCTGCCGCGCCGCTCGGTCAAGCTGCGGGTGGCCGGTTCCACCCTGGAGATGCGCGGTCACGCCGTCCTGATCGACGGCGCGGCGCACACCCTGGCCCCGGCCGCGATGGCGATCCTGACGTCGCTGGCGGCCCGGCCCGGCGTGGTCGTCTCGAAGGACCAGCTGATCGCGGCGCTGCCCCGGGGCAACGACGGGCACGCGGTCGACGTGGCCGTGGCCCGCCTGCGGACGGCCCTGGGCTCCGGCCGCCACATCGAAACCGTGATCAAACGCGGTTACCGCCTGCGCCTGGACGAGCCGGCCGCGTGACACCCACCCTGATCGCCGTCGCCCACGGCACCCGCAGCCCCGCCGGTCAGGCCCAGATCCGCGACCTGGTCGCCCGGGTGGCCGCCCGCCGGCCCGGCCTGGACGTGCGCCTCTGCTACGCCGACGTGCAGGAGCCCCGCATCGCCGAGGTGGCCCCGCTCATCCCGGACGCCGTCGTGGTCCCGCTGCTGCTGTCGGCCGGATATCACGTACGGGTGGACATCGCCGATGCCGTGGCCGGCCTTCCGTCGCGCGTGAGCCGCCCGCTCGGCCCCGACGACGTGCTGCGCGACAGCCTGCTGCGCCACCTGCCACCCGCCGACGCCGTGGTGCTGGCCGCCGCCGGTTCCTCGGACCCCGCCTGGCGGGCCGACGTCGAGATGCTCGCCGCCGACCTCACTTCAAGATCGCCGGGGTGCCACCACCTCCCCCGCCCACCCAAGGGCAGAGAACTCGGCGCGGACGCTACCCGATTCCGGCCGCACGAACCGGAGTCATCCACAGGCCCAGCCGTAGACACCGTCTATGTGGACAACGCACACGTCGGCTACGTCTCCGGCCCCGGCCCCCGCGTCCCCGACGTAGTAGCCGCCCTCCGCGCCCGCGGAGCACGCCGCATCGCGATAGCCGCCTACCTCCTGGCCGACGGCCTCTTCTACCGCACCCTCCACAAGTCCGGCGCCGACCACGTGACCCCGCCGCTCTGCGAGGACCCCGCCGTAACCGATCTTGTCCTGCGACGCTACGACTCGGTTCTCACAACGGCCGCCGCCCGCTTGTAGGGATTTCCGTACGTCGGCGCAACGGCACCGGTCCCGCCGGTAAACAAACGGTCCCGAGTATTCGGGGTGTGACGGCGACCGATACGCATTGCCCCTACTGCGCCCTGCAGTGCGGCATGACGCTGACCCCCGAGATCCCGCGGGTCAGGCTGGAACCGCGCGACTTCCCGGTCAACAAGGGGGGCCTGTGCGCCAAGGGCTTCTCGGCCGCCGACCTGCTCGACCACCGGGACAGGCTGCTCACCCCGCTCGTCCGCAAGGGCCACGGCCTGCGCGAGGCGTCCTGGGACGAGGCCTTCGACCGGATCGTCGAGGCGATTCACCAGGCCCAGACCACGTACGGCCGGGACAGCGTGGGCGCGTTCGGCGGTGGCGGGCTGACCAACGAGAAGGCGTACGCGCTCGGGAAGTTCGTCCGGGTGTCGCTCAGGAGCTCGTCGATCGACTACAACGGCCGGTTCTGCATGTCGAGCGCGGCCACGGCGGCCAACCGCTCGCTGGGGATCGACCGCGGCCTGCCGTTCCCGCTCGAGGACGTGGCGGGCGCGAACACGGTGCTGATCGTGGGCGCGAACCCGGCCGAGGCGATGCCGCCCAGCATGCAATACCTGGAGGGCACCCGCTTCATCGTCGTCGACCCGCGGCGGACCAAGACGGCGGCCGGCGCCCACCTGCATCTGCAGCCGCTGCCGGGCACGGATCTGGCCCTGGCCAACGGTTTGCTGCACATCGCGATCCGCGAGGGCTATGTCGACGCGGACTACATCGAACGGCGCACGACCGGGTTCGAGGCGGTGGCGCAGGCCGTCACCGCGTACTGGCCCGGCCGGGTCGAGCGGATGACCGGCGTACCCGAGGGCCGGCTGAGACACGTCGCGAGAATGCTGGCCACCGAGGGGCCGGCGATGATCCTGACCGCGCGCGGCGCCGAGCAGCACAGCAACGGCACCGACACGGCCCAGGCGTATCTCAATCTGGCGCTGGCCCTCGGGCTGGTCGGCAAACCCTTCTCCGGGTACGGGACGATCACCGGCCAGGGCAACGGGCAGGGCGGCCGCGAGCACGGGCAGAAGGCCGACCAGCTCCCCGGCTATCGCAAGCTCGACGATCCCGCGGCACGAGAGCACGTCGCGAAGGTGTGGGGCATCGACCCGGACGAGCTGCCGGGGCCCGGCCGGAGCGCGTACGAGATGCTCACCGACGACCGCCTCAAGGTCCTGCTGGTGCTGGCGAGCAACATCGCGGTCAGCGCCCCGAACAGCAACCGGATCCGGCGGCAGCTCGAGAAGCTCGACTTCCTCGTCGTCTCCGACATCTTCCTCTCCGAGACCGCCGAACTGGCCGACGTCGTCCTGCCGGCCGCCCAGTGGGCCGAGGAGGAGGGCACGATGACCAACCTCGAGGGTCGCGTGCTCCGCCGCAAGCGCGCGTTGCCGCCGCCCCCGGACGTGAGGACCGACCTCGAGGTGCTGGCCGAGCTGTCCCGGCGGCTCGGCCGCGAGGAGTCCAGCGACCCGCGCACGGTCTTCGAGGAGCTGCGCCGGGCCAGCGCCGGGGGGATCGCCGACTACGCCGGAATCACGTACGAGCGGATCGAGCGGGAGGACGGCATCTTCTGGCCCTGCCCCGCCGAGGACCATCCGGGCACGCCTCGCCTTTTTGCGGACAGCTTCCCGACGCCGACCGGGAAAGCGCGGCTCCTCCCCGTCGTCCACCAGGACCCCGCGGAAATGCCCGACAAAGCCTTCCCGTACGTCCTGACGACCGGGCGCAACATGCAGCACTACCAGAGCGGCAACCAGACCCGGCGGGTCAAGGCGCTCACCGTGGCGCTGCCCGAGCCCCGCGCCGAGATCCACCCCGACCTGGCCCGACGGCACGGCATCGCCGACGGCGACCTGGTCGAGCTGCGCAGCCGCCGCGGCGCCGCGGTGCTGCGGGCCCGGCTCACCGACGGCATCCGCCCGGACACCGTCTTCGCCCCCTTCCACTGGCCCGGCGCCAACGCGCTGACCAACCCCGCCCTCGACCCGCACTCGCGCATGCCCGCCTTCAAGGCCTGCGCGGTGACGATCACCTTGCACAAGGAAGGAACCGACTGATGCGCCAACGCCTGGTGGTCATCGGCAACGGCATGGCCGGCGCCCGTACGGTCGAGGAGATCCTCGCCCGCGGCGGCGACTTCGACATCACCATGTTCGGCGACGAGCCGTACGGGAACTACAACCGGATCATGCTCTCCAACGTCCTCGCGGGCGTGGAGGACGAGTCCGGGATCTTCCTCAACGACCTCTCCTGGTACGTTGGCCACGGCATCACGCTGCACACCGGCACCCGGATCGAGCGCATCGACCGGCTCGCGCGAACGGTCCACGCGGCCGACGGCACGGCCACCCCGTACGACAAGCTGATCATCGCCACCGGCAGCCGCGCCTTCGTGCCCCCGATCCCGGGCCTCCACCGGCCCGGCCGCGGCTACCACCAGGGCGTGTTCGCGTTCCGCACGCTCGACGACACCCGGGCGATGATCCGGTACGCCAAGGAGCACCAGCGCGCCGTCGTCATCGGCGGCGGCCTGCTCGGTCTCGAAGCGGCCCGCGGCCTGCAGAGCCACCTCCCGCACGTGACCCTGATCCACGCCGCCGGCCACCTGATGAACGCCCAGCTCAACGAGGTGGCCGGGGGCATGCTCAAGCAGAGCGTCGAGGCCAGGCTCGGCATCGAGGTGGTGGTCAACGGCCGCACGACCGAGATCCTCGGCAAGCACGCGGTGACCGGGGTCAAGCTCGACGACGGCCGGGTCATCGAGTGCGACGTGGTCGTGGTGGCGGCCGGGATCCGGGCCAACGCCGAGATGGCCGCGGCCAGCGGGTTCGCCGTCGAACGGGGAATCGTGGTCGACGACCGGATGCGGGTACGCGACGAGGACGACGTCTACGCGGTGGGGGAGTGCGCCCAGCACCGCGGGGAGACGTACGGGCTGGTCGCTCCGCTCTGGGATCAGGCCAAGGTGCTCGCCGATCACCTGACCGGGACGAACCCGCTGGCCGAGTATCACGGCTCCCAGGTGGCCACGAAGCTCAAGGTGGCCGGGGTCGACGTGGCCTCGATGGGGCTCAAGGAACCGGAGCGCGACGACGACGAGTCGCTGACGTTCACCGAGCCCGCGAAGGGCATCTACAAGAACGTCATCATCCGCGACGGCCGGCTCGTCGGGGCCACCATGGTCGGCGACGTCAAGAAGGTCGCGTTCCTCATGCAGGCCTTCGACCGCGGGCTCGCGCTGCCCGAGGAACGGGCCGAGCTGATGTTCGACCTGGGCGGCCCGGCGGGCGAGGTCAAGGTCGAGGACATGGCCGACGACGAGCAGGTCTGCAACTGCAACGGCGTCAGCAAGGGCGCGATCTGCGCGACCGTCCAGCAGGGCTGCAAGACGGTCAGCGGGGTGATGGACAAGACCCGTGCCGGCAAGGGCTGCGGCACGTGCAAGCCGATCGTGCAGCGGATCGTCGAATGGGCCGCCGGGGGCGAGGTCGAGGAGGACCCGGCCGCGAGCTACTACGTGCCCGGCATCCCGATGCCCAAGCCCGAGCTGATGAACGCGATCCGCGTGCACGACTTGAGATCGGTGTCATCGGTCTTCGCCAAACTGGGCGGGGAGGAGGATGCCAAGAGCAAGATGGGCCTGGCCTCGCTGCTCAAGATGATGTGGGGCGGCGACTACGTCGACGAGCGCGACGCCCGGTTCATCAACGACCGCGTGCACGCCAACATCCAGCGCGACGGCACCTTCTCGGTCGTGCCGCAGATGAAGGGCGGCGTCACCACCCCGGCCCAGCTGCGCCGGATCGCCGAGGTGGCCGAGAAGCACGACGTGCCCATGGTCAAGCTGACCGGCGGCCAGCGCATCGACCTGCTGGGCATCCCCAAGGAGAAGCTGCCCGAGGTGTGGGCCGACCTCGACATGCCGTCGGGCTGGGCGTACGGGAAGAGCTTCCGCACGGTCAAGACCTGCGTCGGCTCGGACTTCTGCCGGTTCGGGGTGGGGGACTCGACGGCCCTGGGCATCGCGCTCGAGGAGCGCTATCAGGGCATCGAGGGGCCGGGGAAGATGAAGCTCGCGGTCACCGGCTGCCCGCGCAACTGCGCCGAGGCGTACGTGAAAGACCTCGGTGTGGTCGCCATCGACGGCGGTAAGTGGGAGATCTACGTCGGCGGCGCGGCCGGGGCCCACATCCGCAAGGGCGACCTGCTGACGACCGTGGGCAGCGCCGCCGAAGTGATGGTGCTGACCGGCCGGTTCCTGCAGTACTACCGGGAGAACGCGAACTGGCTCGAGCGCACCTACGCCTTCGTGCCGCGGGTCGGGATCGACCGCGTACGGGAAATCGTGGTCGACGACAAGGACGGCATCGCGGCCGGCCTCGACGCGGCCATGGACGCCTCGGTGGCGGCGTATCGCGACCCGTGGAAGGACCGCGACCAACCGGCGACCCCGGGCCAGTTCCGTACGTCGTTGCCGCTGACGGTGCTGACGTGAGGGTCATCGGCCGCGTCGACGAGATCCCGCCCGGCGAGGGACGCGCGTTCGCCGTCGACGGGCAGATGATCGCGGTCTTCCGGCTGCGCGACGGCTCGCTGCGCGCGACCCAGGCGGTCTGCCCGCACAAGGGCGGCCCCCTCGCCGACGGCCAGATCGACCTCAAGCAGGTGCTGTGCCCGCTGCACCTCAACGCCTGGGATTTGACCACCGGCTGCTCGCTCAGCGGCCAGCCCGACCTGACCGTCTACGACGTCCTGATCGACGACGACAAAATCCTTTTGGGGGACGCATGACCGCCACCCTGCCCGGCTCCTGGATCGACGACTGGCGCCCGGAGGACCGCGACTTCTGGGACAGGATCGGCGCGCCGATCGCCCGCCGCAACCTCATCTTCTCGATCACCTCGGAGCACATCGGCTTCTCGGTGTGGTCGCTGTGGTCGGTGCTGGTGCTGTTCCTCGGCCCCGAATACGGCATCGACCCGGCCGGCAAGTTCCTCCTCACCGCCGTGCCCACGCTGGTCGGGGCCGCCCTGCGCATCCCGTACAGCTTCGCCGTGGCCCGTTTCGGCGGCCGCAACTGGACCGTCTTCAGCGCCACCCTGCTGCTGGTCCCGTCGCTGCTGGCCGCGTTCCTGATCCGCCCCGGCGTCGACTTCTCGACCCTGCTCCTCATCGCGGCCGTGGCCGGCGTCGGCGGCGGCAACTTCGCGTCCTCGATGACCAACATCAACGCCTACTACCCGGACCGCCTCAAGGGCTGGGCCCTCGGCATCAACGCCGGCGGCGGCAACCTCGGCGTGGCCGCCGTGCAACTGGTCGGCCTCGTCGTGCTGGCCGTCTTCGGCGCCGGCCACCCCGGCCTGGTCGCCGGCTTCTACATCCCGCTGATCGTGTTGGCCGCGCTGGGTTCGGCCCTCTACATGGACAACCTGACCCAGGCCCGCTCCGAGAAACGCGGCATGCGCGACGCCGTCCGCGAACCCCACACCTGGGTGATGTCGCTGCTCTACATCGGCACGTTCGGCTCTTTCATCGGCTTCGGTTTCGCCTTCGGTCAGGTCTTGCAGGTGCAATTCGCCGATGTCTTCAGCACCCCCGTCAAGGCCGCCTATCTCACCTTTCTCGGCCCGCTGCTGGGCTCTTTGATCCGCCCCGTCGGCGGCGCCCTGGCCGACAGACTCGGCGGCGCCCGCGTCACTTTCGTCAACTTCATCGCCATGGCCCTCGGCGCCACCACGGTCCTGATCGCGGCCCAGTTGCGCTCGCTGCCGCTCTACATCGTCGGCTTCATCGCCCTGTTCATCTTCAGCGGCATCGGCAACGGCTCGACGTACAAAATGATCCCCGCCATCTTCAAGCGCAAGCACCCCCACGACGACCACGAGGCCCGCCGCCTCTCCGGCGCAGTAATCGGCATCGCGGGCGCCATCGGTGCTTTCGGCGGCGTGCTGGTCAACCTGGCCTTCCGCCAATCCTTCCTGACCACCAAGGAGGCCGACGCCGCATACGTTGCATTCATCGCCTTCTACGCCGTCTGCGTCCTGGTCACGTGGGCGGTCTATTTGCGCCCGGCCCACCAGCGAGTCTGAAAAACCTTTTCCCGTACGAGTCGTGCCCGTCCACAAACGCAAGGGGTCCGAACCGGGCGCTCCTCGCGACCTGCGAAATCGGCCAGGCCGTAGCGCGCGACCGGGATGTCCCCGATGGCCGGGCACGACGCGCCCTGTTGCTCCGACTTGCTGAGGTGGACAACACTGCCGGGCATGGAATTCTTGTTGCTGATCATCCTCGTCGGCTTCGCTGCCTTCGGCGTGATCAAGGCGACCAGGGCACGCCGCGCCTCAGGCCACCGAGCATTCGGCACAACCGGCCACGGCCAGACCCCCGGCGCAGAACCGACGTTCGACGTCGGCGGCGGGCACTCCCACTCGTCGAGCGACGACAGCTCGTCCAGCGACAGCTCCAGCAGCGGCGACTGATCGTCCGCCTGCCGCTCTCCGATCCCTGGGGCGCATCCATCTCGACGCTCTGATGTCCGTGCCATCGGGCACGACAGGCAGGTCCTTTTTGGAGCAACAGCGCCGTCGGCGTCACCGCCCGCCGGCGGTCAGCCGGTCGGCGAGCCAGTCGAAGGCCGGCCCCTCCATACGCCGCCACAGGGCCATGCTGTGGCCGCCGCGCGGCAGTTCGACGGCGGTGAGCGCGATCGGTGGCCGGGCCGCCCGCACGACCGCGCGCGAGCCGTCGCGGGACTGGGCGTCGTCGGCGGCCCACGTGACGTACAGCGAGATGCGCGGCTGCGGCAGGTGGGCGAGCCGCCAGGCGACGTTGTTGGTCGTCTTCTCGCTGCCGTCGCCGACGGTGATGCCGGGGCCGGCGTCGCCCGACAGCGAGGCGGCCGCGGCGTACCGGCCGGGGTGGCGCAGGGCGAGGTTCATCGCGCAGAAACCGCCGGCCGAGTAGCCGATCAGGCCCCACCCCGCGCGGTCGGTGCGGACACGCAGGTTCGCGGTGGCCCAGGCGGCGACGTCGGCGGTCAGGAAAGTCTCGGTGCGCGGGCCGCCGACCAGCTCGGTGCACTCGGTGTCGAGCAGGCGGCGCGGTGTCTGGTACGGAAAGAGCACGACGGCCGGGGGCATCCGGCCCGCGGCGATCTCCCGGTCCAGCGTGGGCACCGCGTCGAGCCGCCGGATCCACACGTTCGGCGACCCGGGATAGCCGTGGAACGCCTCGATCACCGGGAACCGCCGGTCCGCACCGCCGGGCAGGTCGTAGGCGGCGGGCAGGTAGACGCCCATGGTGAGGTTCAGACCGCTGGCGTGCCCGGGCACGACTACCGTGAGCAGGCGGCCGCCACCAGGCGACGGCGGCCCGGCGGACAGCGGGACGGAGCGGCCGGCCAGCGCCGACCACGACTCGTACGTGGTGGTCAGCCGGTTGGCCTGCAGGGCGCTCACAGTCACCGACGACACGACGACGAGCACGACCAGCCCCGTACGGCCGAGCCACCGCCGTCCGTCCCAGAAGCGCGCCAGCCCGTACGTCGTAAGCAGCACCGCCGCGACCCCCAACGCGACAGTGGTGGTGGAGTCGATGCTCAGCGCGTGCCCGGTGGCGCGTCCCGCGTCGGCTGCCAGATCGGCCCACGACGGATAGAACGTCTGCACCCGGTTGTCGATGAGCGCGACCGTGACGACGATGAGCACGTCGGCCAGCAGCACGCCGACCGTACGGGAAACCAACCGGCGACGGCGGCCGCCGCGTGACCACAATCGGACGGTCACCGCCGACACCGTGACGGCGGCCGCACCGACCACGATGATCAGCGGAAGGCCGATCAGGCTCACGGACCCGGCTTCCGGGCGCCGCGACCGGCCGGCAGGAACGCCTCGGCGCTGAGCGCGGCCACGGCGATCCGCGACAGGTCACGCGCGGACGGGAAGCACAGGAAACGCGGCTGCCAGCTCGGCTGATACTTGGCGTTGGCCCGGTAGAGCGACTCGATCTGCCACAACCGGGAGCCCGCCCGCAGCGCCCGCGCCCCCATGCGGGTGACCGGGCCGGCCCCGAGCTGCTCGGCCCGGGCGAACACCGACCGCAGCACCGCGAAGTTCAGCGAGACCCGCCGGACCCCGTACGCCGGGGCCGCCTCGACCGCACTCACGATCATGAGCTCCATCAGCCCGTTGTCGGCGGCGCGGTCGGCCCGCATCAGGTCGAGCGACAGGCCGGCCCCACCCCACGGCACGAACTGGAGCAGCCCGCGCAGCCGGCCCTCCCCGTCGCGGCACAGCACCAGCAGGCAGTCGCCGTCGGCCGGATCGCCGAAGCGCGACAACGCCATCGAGAAGCCCCGTTCGACCCCACCCTGCCGGAACGCCACCGCGCAGTGCCGCGCCTGCTCGAGAGAGACGTCGTCGAGATCCCGCTGCCGCACCACCTCGCAGGTGTATCCGGCCCGGCGGGCCCGGCCGACGGCCTGACGCACGTTCCGCATCGGACGGCCGTCCAGCGAGAACCCGGCCACGTCGATGATCGCCTCGTCGCCCAGCTCGATGGCGTCCAGACCGAAGCGCCGGTACGCCGTGCCGCCGGCCGTGTCGCAGGCCAGGACGGCCGGGGTCCAGCCGTGCTCGGCGCAGTCGGCCAGCCACGCGGCGATCGCGTCCGGCCAGGCCGACGGGAGGCCCAGCGGATTGCCCGAGGCCAGACTCACCCCGTTGATCACGCGGTAGGCGACGGCCGCCTTGCACGACGGCGCCCAAATGATCAGCTTGTCGGACCGCAGCGCGAAGTAGCCCAGCGAATCCCCGTCACCCCGCCGCCCCAGCAGCTCCCGCACCTCGGCTTCGTCGCCGGCCGCCCACCCGGCCCGCCGCGTGCCGGGCCGCAACAGCACCACGGCGCCCGCGGCAAACCCCAGCAACCCGAACGTACCGGTGGTGACGGCCACCGCCGTACCGGTGATCGCGTGCTGGAAGTGCAACGGACCGGTCACCCCGACCATGCCGAGCACGACATGCTGCGCCCACAGCCCCGGCCCGGCTTGCCCGGCGAGCTGCCCGGCGCGCAACGCCACCTCAAGGAACCCGAGCACGAACCCCGCGGCCAGGAACCCGGCGCAGACCCACAGCGCCCGCAACCGGTTACGCGCATCCCCCCGGGCGTGGAAACGGTCCCGCTCGATCAGCAGCACCCCCAGCACACCCGCCGCCACGATGGCCGGCGCCACCGTGGCCTTGGCCAGGTGCAACACCACGCTGAGCGCACACAGCACCGTGGTCAGCTGCCACGCCCGCCGCTTGCCCCGCCGCAACCCCGCGCCGAGATAGACCAGAAGCAACCCGACGACACCGGTCGCGGCCCGCGCGGTCAGCATGCCGGTGGTCGGCATGAGATGCGCCAGCGTCACCATCCGATGATGCCAGCCCGGCACGACCGCGAACACCGCGTCGAACGCCCCCACCACCTGCACGGCGCGCGCCACCCCGACCCGCGACGGCGGCGGCCGCCAGGCAGGCCTCCGCGGGGCCTGCTGCTGCTCCCGCTTGTCCACCGTCACCGCGCTGTCAGCCATAACCCCCGCCACCCTCACCCGTCCGAAGCCGGGCCATCGTCCCCCGCCCCGCCCCGCCGCCGCGTCGGCCAAGGGTAGAGATGATGAACAAGACCCCTACGACTTTCGGCTAGTTCCCCGTCGCACTACGAGAAACGCGGCCAGCCCTCGACGAACCACAGACCGAGGCGGCTTGCTTCCATACGTGACAGCCAGCTGCCCGCCGCCGACGCAGGAGACGCTGATATCAAGCGCACCTTCATCGTCGGCCGCGCCGGCAGCCTTCTCCCACGCCCTCATGCGTCGTCGTAGTTGCTCAAGTACGAGTCCGGTGTCAGGCCCCTCGATGGCTGCCGGCCGCTCAGTCGCTCGCGCCGCAGCGCCGACGGTAACCGTAGCCACAGGCCCACATCCGCTCGAATCACCTACGCATCTGGCACCTGCTCGCGTAAGCAGCCCTCTCGCATTCCGCCTCGCCACCGACGTAGAAGGCGATACGGACCCAAGAAGGCTGGAAAGGCATCGTTGGACCGCCCTGCAGGTGACTCGCGGAAGACCGGTCGGCCTTCCACACAGCCACCCTTTAATCGAGACTGAACAAATGAGCTCGAGTGACGCGGTAGAGATCGCGTTCGAAGTGCCGGGATGGCCGCCGATCAAGAACGAGGCATTGTCGTTGTTCTCGGCCAACAACAGACAGCATGAGCGAGTTCGGGAGCTGCTCGAGGCGACTGCAGTTGCCTCGCGGTCGGTCGGCTGGAACGTAACCGACCGCCTCGTGGGCCTCGACGTGACCTTGCGAGCGCCGCGCGGGCGCCCCGCCGGCGACGCGACCAACTATCTCGGCGGCATCGGCGACGTCCTGCAGGACAAGAGCAGCCCGATCAACCTCGATCTCTCCCACCTCGGGTCGCTTCAGCAGGTAGCGCTCTACCTCGACGATCGGCAGATCGTCCGGGTGAGGTACGACGTCGAGCCAGCTGACAACCCCTCTTACTCGGTGCGCGTGGTGGTCCTCAGCCACCTGTAACTCATGTACCGGTGTCGAGCCGCGGGTAACAAGTCGCGACGCTACGGGCCAGCCCCGCAGGCCTGTGTCCTGGCGCGTTGGGGTTACCACCGAGCGCCTACCGGCACGACGCCTGGTGGAGCAACGAGGACGCGCCACAAAACACGCACACTCAGAGCCGCCTCGGCTGGATGGCCGCCGGCTACACGGCGGCTGCTGAACGGGCCACTCACCAGGTTGTTTTCACGCGCATCGTCATTTGAGCGGCGCCCTCCGTTTGCCCGAGGTCAGCCATGATTGCCCCCGTGCAGGCCCGGACAGCGGCGGACAATGAGATGCTTCGGCGGCTGTTAAGGTCGTCGAATGATCGGCGGCATCATCGTCCCGGGGCGTGGTTACGGCCCGCAGGCCCCTTTGCTCGACCTCGCCGATGAGGCGCTCCGCGATCGCGAAATACCCACGGAGACAATACATTGGACCGTTCCCGACGGCCTTCTGGATGTCGGACCGGAACCATTCGTCAGGGCACATGTCCTGGCCGCCCTGCACAGATTGAATGCCGCGCAACCTGTGATCATCGCCAAGTCACTCGGCACGTACGCCGCCGTACTCGCAGCCGAACAGGAACTTCCCGCGATCTGGCTCACGCCGCTTCTCCACGTCGAGGCCATCGCCGAGGCGATCACCCGAAACCCGGCGCCCGCACTTCTCGTCGGAGGCACCCGCGATCGCAGTTGGCTTCCCGACGTCGCCGTCGCGACGAAGAAGACCGTCATCACCATCCCCGACGGGGATCACGGCTTGCGCCCACCGGGACCGCTACGCGCATACACCGACGCCCTCGGCGACGTCGGAACAGCAATGGAAGGGTTTCTCCGCCAATTCGACTAACGCCCACCGGCGGAAGGGGCGGCGCGCTGTTCGGATTTGGCAAAGTGGTCTTGTTCGCCAGGCAACCTGAAGTTGAGACCGGTCCACACGCCGCCGCCTGATGGCATACCGTTTCGCGGTGATCGATACCTCGACTGAGCTTTGGGACCCGCCGCCGTCCCGGCCCAGCCTCGTACCCGCCTGGATCGGCGCGTTCCTCTCATCGGTGGTGATCGTTGCGCTCGTCGGCACGGGCGGCGTGGTCGCCCACGCATCGAACGACGAACGCTACCGCGAGACCAGCGACGTCTGCTCCCGTCTCGACCTCTCGGCCGTCGCCACTCGCCTCGACCACCCCCCGCTGCGACCGCAACCGTCGGCGAAAGCCGGCGCCTGCTCCTACGTCGTCGAAAACGAGGACGGCCTCTGGGCAAGCTACGGCACAGTGAAACTCGCGTACGGCGCGAACGCGGCCGTCGCGTGGATCGAGTGGCGATACAACAAGACTGAGGGAAATCCACGCGACGTCCCGAACCTCGGCCGAGCTGCGCACCTCGTCTCGCAGGCAAGGAATGTCGACGGCAAGGCGTTCTGCTTCGTAAGCCTGGACGTGCTCGACTCGAACCTCAGGCTCACCATCAGCCTCGGCACCGACGCCGGCATACCGTCGCGCCCCTGCGACGACGTGGACGCGCTCGGCAACGCCCTGATCGAAAGCACTCGAACGTCCCTGACCCGCCTCGCCGAGAGTCCATGACCACGGCCCACGTCCAACGGATCACGGCTCAGCCTGCCGTTCGACCCCGGTCGCTGGTCGGCATCACCGCGGATCCACCGGCGAGATCTGTCGGCTCTCGGATGAGTACGGCGCGTCTTTCCAGGTGGAGTACGCCGGTGAATACATTGGCATGGTCGAGTCCGGCCGGACGGATTCCGGGATCGCGGACACCCTCATCGGGGAGTGGGAGCGGGCTGTCAACCGCGCAAAACCCAAGCGGTGACTCTCATGAGGGCCCCGATGAGTGCGGCGGCCGCCAGCCGACTGACCCACCGTACGGTGGAGTCCGATGGCTGGCGATCACGCCCGGTGTCTCGGTCAGGTGGCGGTGAAGTCGGCGCGGTGGTCGCGAGCCCATTGTTCGAGGGTGCGGCCCGGCCGGCCGGTGAGGTCGCGCACGCCGGGCCGGACGAGGTCGGGTTCGGTGACCGTGTCTGACCAGTAGTGGAGCAGCATGGCGATGATGTCCTCGGGAATGAACCGGGCCACGTCCGCGCGGAACTCGGCCGGGGTGATCTCTTCGAGTGGGATGTCGCGGCCGATGGCGGCCCCGATCGCGGCGACCTGGTCGATCCGGGTGAGCGACTGCGGGCCGGTCAGCGGATAGATCTGGCCTTCGTGGCCGTCACGCAACAGGGCGACGGCGGCGGCATCGGCGATGTCCGCCTCATGAATCGGCGCCTGAGCGGAGTGCGGGTACGGCACTCGGACCGGCATTCCGGCTTTGATGGGCCAGGCCCACGAGAGCAGGTTGGTGGCGAACGTGCCCGGCCGCAGGATGGTCCAGTCGTCGGTGCGAGCTGTCACTGCCTGTTCCACCGCCAGATGATGGGTGTGGCTGGCCGACCCGATGTCACGAGGGAACTCGCCCGCCGCGGCAAGCGAGGACATCACGACGAATCTGTGTACCCCGGCAGCCGTCGCGGCGGCGACAACCTCGGCGACTCCGCGGTCGACCGGGAACACGAACATCCGGTCCACCCCGTCGAACAAGTCCGCGGTCAACGTCGACGGCACGGTGAGATCAGCTCCGACCACCTCGACGCCGTCCGGCAGCTCGGCCTCCCGCGGTTTGCGACTCACCGCACGTACCTGCGCGCCGGCGCTCACCAAGGCACTGATCAGGGTGCGCCCGACCGCTCCGGTGGCGCCCGTTACCAAAATCGTCATCAGCGATCCGCATCTCTCCGCATGCGCCGGGCGGATTTCCCGGCTCGGAGGCGACGCTACGGATCAATCAGGTCAGCTCACGGCCGCAATCCACGGCGGCCGCCGCCGAAGATCACCCGGGGTGGCCGTCGTTGTCGGTGTGGTCGGATTGGGTGGAGAACTTCGAGATGAAGATGTCGAGGCGGCCGTCGGGGCGGAAAGTGGCCGTTCCCCCGTCCTGCCAGATGCCGTTCTCGTCCCACCACTGGGAGCCGTACGGGTCGCCTTGGTTTTGGTGGACGTTGTGGACCCCCAGGCCGTGGTCGAAGGGCTCGCCGAAGACCAGGATGCGGCGGCCGGGTTCCAGGATCGGTTCGAGGGCGGCCGCGGCGTCGAGGTTGGAGCCGGTCGTCCAGCGGCGGGGTGGGGGCAGCAGCCGCCGCAGGAAGGAGAGGCAGCCGGGCAGGTCGGCCAGCACCGGGTGCCGTTGGTAGTCGAGGGCGCCCGAGCCGTTGACCCGGGCCAGCTCGTGATAGCCGGGCGGCAGGGCGGTGACCGGGCCCAGCGCGGAAGGCGCGACGGTGTAGGTCTTCCACTGCACGCCGGTGGTGGTGTTCTTGCTGTCCACGTCGACCGCGCAGCGGTAGCGGCCGTCGGGGGCGTCCACCTCGAGGTTGACGTGGAACCAGCGGCCCTGGTCGTCGGGGCGGTCGCGGAAGTGGCGGTGCAGCGTGCCGGCCAGCACGCCGTAGCGACCGAAAGGCATGCTCGCAGTCAACCAGGGCGGGCCACGGCGCCGACAGCCTCTTTCGGGTTGTCTTGGCGTCCGGCCGTGGACTATGACTCGACCCCGTCGATAGCGTTCCGACGCCGTCCGAACACGGCGCGTCGAGATCGACTGAGGTGAGTTCCTGTGACCACCATTCGCCGCCGGGTGGCGCGGACCCTCGCGCTGCCGGTGGCCGCCGCCCTCGTGCTGCTGGCCGTCGTCGTCGCGATCGAGGCGCGGGGTTACCGGCGGGCCGCCGACGCCGCCGCGGCCGTACGCCGGGCATTGGCGGTCCAGGATCTGGTGCAGGAGCTGCAGACCGAGCGCGGGCTGGCGGCGGGGCTGCTCGGCGGCAACGAGGGCTTCCGGGCCGAGCTGGCCCCGGCCCGCGTACGGGTGGATCAACTGCGCGGCGAGGCGGACGCGTCGGCGCTCGGCGCGCTGGCCGGGGTGCGTACGGCCACCGACACCGGCACGATCACCCGCGCGGACGCGTTCGCGTTCTACACCGGACGGATCACCGAGCTCAACCGTCTCGACACCGGGCTCGCGGGCGCCGACGACCCGGAGCTGCGCCGCGACGCGCGGGTGCTCGAGGCGCTCGGCGACGCCAAGGAGGCCATCGCCCAGGAGCGCGCGTTCCTCAACGGCGTCTTCTCGGCCGGCGGGTTCCGGGCGGGCGAGTTCCTGCAGTTCGTCACCATGCGCTCGGCCAAGGACACTGCCCTGAGCGCGTTCGCCCGCTACGCCACCGGCGCGCAGCAGGCCTCGGCCGACTACGTGTTCGGCACCGGCGCCGGCCAGGTCGCCCGCTACTTCGAGGGGGTCGCGCTGGCCTCCGGCGACAACCGCGAGCTGCAGGTCAACCCGCAGTCGTGGTGGTCGGCGCTGACCACCGTCCTGGACGACCTGCTGCGGCTGGAGCAGCACGCCGGCTCGGTCATCGAGGCCCGCGCGGGTGAGCTGCGCGATCAGGCCGCGCGGCGGATGGGCGGGCTCGGCGCGATCGTGCTGCTCGGGCTGGCCGGCGCGATCTACTTGGCCGTCGTCGCTTCGCGGTCCATCGCCCGGCCGTTGCGCGAGCTGGCCGAGCGGGCCGATCACCTCGCAGAGCAAGACCTTCCCGACGCCGTACGGCGGGTGGCCGCGGGCGACGAGGACGCCGCGCCCCCGGCGATCGGGCCACCGGCGGGCGCCACCGCCGAGGTCCAGTCGCTGGCCGGCGCGCTCGGCCGGGTCCAGGCCACCGCGTACGCCCTGGCCACCGAGCAGGCGCAGCTGCGGCGCGGCACCACCGAGGCCCTGGCCGACCTGGGCCGTCGCCACCAGAACCTGCTGCGCCGCCAGCTGGCCCTGATCACCCGGCTCGAACGCGAGGAGACCGACCCCGGCGGCCTGGCCAACCTGTTCGAGCTCGACCACCTGGCCACCCGCATGCGCCGCAACGCCGAGAGCCTGCTCGTGCTGGTCGGAGCGTCCGGCCCGCGGTCGTGGTCGGAGCCGGTGCCCGTCGAGGACGTGATCCGGGCCGCGGTCTCCGAGGTCGAGGAGTACCGCCGGGTCACCCTGCGCCGCGTCGACGAGACCCGGCTGATCGGCGCCGCCGCCACCGCCGTCGCCCACCTGCTGGCCGAGCTGGTCGAGAACGGCCTCGCCTTCTCCTCGCCCGAGGCCGACCTCGAGATCCAGGGCCGGCTGATCGGCGAGCAGTATCTGATCGCGGTGGTCGACCAGGGCATCGGGATGACCGAGACCGACCTGGCCGAGGCCAACCGGCGGCTGCGCGGCGAGGGCGACTTCCTGGCCGCGCCCGCTCGGTATCTGGGGCACTACGTGGTCGGCCGGCTGGCCCGCGACCTGGGCGCCGAGGTGGTGCTGACGCCGTCGCCGGTCACCGGGGTGACGGCCCGGGTGGTGCTGCCGGCGGCGTTGACGGCCGAGCCCGAGATCCTCATGCCCGCCGTGACCGTCGAGTATCTCCCGGCGCCCGCACTGCCCAAACAGCGCCCGCCGTCCGAGGCCGACCCCGCCCGTACGGCCAATGGGTTGCCCCGACGACCGCCGCGCACCCCACGCGTGGCCCGGTTGCATCCGGTGCCCGCCCCACCCTCGGCCGACGACCTGGGCGCCGACCCCGAGGACGTGCGGGCCCGGCTCGACGCGTTCCGCGGCGGCGTGGCCCGCGGCGCCGGCCCGCACTAGGAGGATCACCGATGAACGTGCAGGCCACGGCCGATCGGCAGCAGTTCAACTGGCTGCTCGCCACCTTCGTTCAGCAGACCGACGGCGTACGGGATGCCGTGGCCGTGTCTTCCGACGGACTGCTCGTGGCCGCGTCGGACGGGCTCGAGCGCGGCGACGCCGACCACCTCGCGGCGATCGTGTCGAGCCTGGCCAGCGTGGCCCGCAGCGCGTCCCGCCGGTACGACTTCGACGGCCTCAAGCTGATCATGATCGAGATGCGGCGCGGGTTCCTGCTCGTGTCGGTGATGCCCGGCGGCAGCTGCCTGGGGGTGGTGGCCGGCTCGGAGAGCGACGTCGGCCTGGTCGGGTACGAGATCTCGCGCCTCGCCGACCGGTTCGGCGCGATGCTGACCCCGGCGCTGATCGCCGACTCCCGCCGGCACCTGCGGCCATGAGCTCCGACGCCCCGGACGACGTGTTCCTGCGCCCCTTCATGGTCACCGGCGGGCGCACCCGGCCCGGCACCGACGGGCTGCGGGTCGAGACGCTGCTGCACGCCACCCCGGCCGCCCTGGCCGCCCCGCTGCGCTTCGAGGCCCGCCGGATCGTCGCACTGTGCCGCACCCCGCAGGCCGTGGCCGATGTCGCCGCGGCGCTGCGGCAGCCGCTCGGCGTGGTCCGGGTGCTGGCGGCCGACCTGGTGGCGGCCGGGCATCTGCGGATCGAGGACCAGCTCGGCGAGCTCCCGCTCGCGTTGATCGAGAGGATCAGGGACCGTGTCAGCGCGCTCTAGTGCCGTGTCCGCCCCGGTCGCCGTCAAGATCGTCATCAGCGGCGGGTTCGGCGTCGGCAAGACCACGTTCGTCGGGGCGATCAGCGAGATCGAGCCGCTGGTGACCGAGGCCGAGCTGACCGAGCGCTCGCTGGGAGTCGATGACACTTCCGCCGTACGGGCCAAGACGACGACGACCGTGGCGCTCGACTTCGGCCGGATCACCCTGGACGACGCCCTGCTGCTCTACCTGTTCGGCACTCCGGGGCAGGACCGGTTCGCGTTCCTCTGGGACGACCTGGTCGACGGGGCCCTGGGCGCGATCATCCTGCTCGACACGCGGCGGCTGGAGGACTGCTTCGCCGCCGTCGACTACTTCGAGGACCACGACATCCCGTTCCTCGTCGGCGTCAACGCCTTCGACCACACGCGGCGGTTCGACCTGGCCGAGGTGCGCGACGCGCTCGGCCTCGACCCGCGCGTGCCGGTCGTCGAGTGCGACGCGCGCCGCCGGGATTCGGTGAAGGGAGTGCTGATGGCCCTGACCGAGGAAGTGCTGACCCAGCGCCTGGCCAAGTCGCAGGCGGCGGCGCCGTGGTGAGGGCCCTCGCCGCGCTCGCACTCGTGGCTACCCTGGGCGCCTGCTCGGCCTCGACGACGGCGATCACCCCCGCGCCCGGCGTGCCGATCGCCGTTCCGTGCGGCACCGTACGGATCGCGGTGAACCCGTGGGTCGGCTACGCGGCCAACGTCGCGGTCGTCAGCTATCTGCTGCGGCAGGAACTGGGCTGCACGGTCGAGACCCGGGACCTCACCGAGGACGCCTCCTGGCAGGGCCTGGCCCGCGGCGACCTCGACGTCATCCTCGAGAACTGGGGCCACGACGAGGACAAGAAGCGCTACATCGACGACCGGCGGGTGGCCGTCGAGCATGGCCTGACCGGCAACAAGGGCGTGATCGGCTGGTACGTCCCGCCCTGGCTGGCCGCCGCGCACCCGGACATCACCGATTGGCGCAACCTCAACAAGTACGCCGGGTTGTTCCGCACCGGCGCGTCCGGGCAGCGCGGGCAGTTCCTGGCCGGCGACCCGTCCTTCGTCACCAACGACGCCGCGCTGATCCGCAACCTCAAACTCGACTTCACGGTCGTCTACGCGGGCAGCGAGAACGCGCTGATCGAGGCGTTCCGCCGGGCCGAGCGCAGCCGGACCCCGCTGATCGGCTACTTCTACGCCCCGCAGTGGCTGCTGTCGGAGATCGACCTGGCGCACGTGACGCTGCCCCGCTACACACCCGGCTGCGACAGCGACCCCAAGAAGGTGGCGTGCGACTACCAGCCGTACGACCTGGAGAAGATCGCCCGCAAGGGATTCGCCGAATCCGGCAGCCCCGCCGCCGAGCTGATCAAACGGTTCGCCTGGACCGACGACGACCAGAACGCCGTGGCCCGGGACCTGACGGTGGCCCGGCTGAGCCCCGACCAGGCCGCCCGGCGCTGGCTCGACGCGAACCGGGCGACCTGGCAGGAGTGGCTGCCGCAGTAGCCTGCACCCATGACGGATCTGCTGGGCCAGGTGCACGCGGCCGCGGGGCCCTATCTCGAGTCGCTCGCCACCCGCCCGGTGCAGGACCGCGACGCGCTCAAGCTGCTGACCTCCCTCGGCGGCCCGCTGCCCGCCGCGGGCGAGGACCCGGCCCGCGTGATCGAGCGGCTGCTGGCGGTGGGCACGGCCGCCGGCACCACCTCGTCCGGTCCACGGTTCTTCCACTTCGTGACCGGCGGCGTCACCCCGGCCGCGCTGGCCGCCGACTGGGCCGCCGCCCTGCTCGACCAGAATGCGTTCTCGAAGATCTCGTCGCCGTTCGCCCACGAGGCCGAGACGGTCGCCCTGAGCTGGCTGCGCGAGCTGTTCGGGCTGCCCTCGAGTTGGGGCGGGGCCCTGGTCGGCAGCGCGACGTTCGCCAACTTCACGTCGCTGGGCTGCGCGACCAGCTGGTGGGGTTTCCAGCACGGCGTCGACACGGCCGAGGACGGCTTGGCCGAGCTGCCCCGCATGCCCGTGCTGTCGTCGGGCTACGTGCACGCCAGCGCCCGCAAGGCGTTGCAGATGCTCGGCCACGGCCGCAACTCGGTGACAGTCTGCGCCCGCGACGGCGTCGGCCGGGTCGACCTGGCCCTGATGCGCCACCACCTCACCTCGCTGCGCGGCGCCCCCGCGGTCATCATCGCCAACGCCGGCGAGGTCAACGCCGGCGACTTCGACCCCATCGCCGAGCTCGCCGACCTGGCCGAGGAGTTCGGCTGCTGGCTGCACGTGGACGGCGCGTTCGGCTTGTTCGCGGCCCTGTCGCCCCGGACGGCCGGGCTAGTGACCGGAATCGACCGCGCCGACTCGATCGCCGCCGACGGGCACAAGTGGCTCAACGTCCCGTACGAGAGCGGGTTCGCCCTGGTCAAGGATCCGAGCCGGTTGGGTGCGGCGTTCGGGATGCCTGGCGCGGCCTACCTGCCCGGGGCCGGCGATCCGGCCGCCGGCTACGCCCTGACCGGCCCCGAGTCGTCCCGGCGGGCCCGCTCCCTGCCGATCTGGGCGACGCTGGCCGCGTACGGGAAGGAGGGTCATCGCGCCATGGTCGAGAAGCACCTCGATCTGGCCCAGCGCCTCGCCGGCCTGGTGGATGCCGCGCCGGACATCGAGCGGCTGGCTGAGGTGCCGTTGTGCATCGTCTGCTTCCGCGCGGCCCCACCCGGCGTCAACGACTTGGATGCCTTCAACCGGCGGCTGGGCGCCGCACTGCTCGAGGACGGCCGCGTCTACGCCGGCACCACCGTCTACGACGGCAAGGTCGCCCTGCGCCCCGCCATCGTCAACTGGCGCACCACCGAATCCGACATCGACTTCTTCGTCGACGTGATCCGCCAACTGATCCAAGACCTCCGCTGACGGCCCGCCGATCCTGATCTCCCGTCCACCCTTTCGCGCAAGCAACGCGCGTCGAGGCGTTCGTGACGCTGCTGGACTCGTGCTCTGCACCTGATTCCCGGCGTTTCCGCTCGGGTCAAGCGGCGAGACGGCAAGCTCGACCTGTGGGGTCTGCGGCAGAGGATTTCCGGTGGTTCTCTCAAGATCTGCCCCTGGGCCCGGATTTTTGCCTGACCTTTGTGCGGGCCTCGAGCCCTGGGGAGGTTCTGGCCCGGCTCGGCGGCGTGGATCCGATCGACTTCCAGGGGAACGCGAACGTGCCGTACGTGGATCTCGATCCCGGTGACGGACTTGTGTTCCTGGCGGTGGCCGACGTCGGTGGATGGACCATGATCGTGGAGCCGAACGGCTTCTTCTGCACCGATAGGCAGGTAATACCTGTGTTGTCCGCAGGTGGTGAGCAAGTCACGTTCTATCGTTCCGAGCACACTGCGCCGGAGTTTCTTTGGGCGGTCGACGGCGACGTTCAGGTGGGTTTCTGCCCGGCGGGCGACGACGACCGGTGGGGCACGGATCCGCGGCGGCTCGACCAGGTGCTCGCTGAGCTGGGCTTCGGCGAGGAGGTGGTCGAGGACTTCAAAGCACTGACGCTCGCGTTGATGCATCACATCACCGGTGTACGGCTCACTCCTGCCCTGTTGGGAAACGCGATGTTCCGGTGCGCATTTGCACCGGATCCGCTCGGTGCTCTGATCGATCCAGGGGCGCTCGCGCAAGCACAGCAGGATTTGGCCGATGCCGGGTCGGGGTACGACCCGCTCGACGATCCGTGGTCGATCTACGGCATCCGCGATCCGCGCGTCCAGGCCACCGGCGAGGTTGGGCTCTGGCTTGCGACCCACGACCAGGATCTGCCGGTCGGACTGGCCTACGCGGATCAGCACCTCGTGCGGGCAGCCGCCAGATGGATGCGCGACTGGGTCTTCGCCAAGGCCGAGCTACTCGACCAGCCCTGGTTCATGCCGCGGCGTGACGCCCTCGACCGCGGGGAATCGATCCCGGCCGGCGACCGAGAGGCCATCCGGCGCCGGCTGACGTCGGCTCCGGACCCGGTGTCGCACCCGGCGGGGGAACAGGCACCCCTCGGCTGGCGCCACGAGCAGGCTTTCACCCTTATCGATGGGCCGCTCCCGGATTCACCCGTAGCGCAGTTCGGTGACGCGTTCCGCGCCGCCGTGATGGTCGACATCTCCCACCACGGCCGCGCACTCGCCGACCTACGCCGAGCATTCCCCGAGCTTTTCACCCGGCGCAATTGATCAATGACCGCATCCGGATGTGCCGCGAGTCGCGCGCTGGTCAGCCCGGTGTCGTGCGTGTTCGCCCGCGAGGATCGGATCACGCACTCGCCGGCAACGCCCCATAGGATGCGAGCGTGCCCGAACTCGAAGTAGCCAGCGACGAGGCTTGGCTGGATTGTCTCGGTGTCTCGCCCAAGACGGAAGGCATATCGGGTGGCGAGTACGTGCGCGAGTTGCGGATCCCGGTCACGGACGCCGAACAAGTTCAGATCACTTGGGATGTCACCGACGACAGCGTTCGGGTACGCCACCATCGAGACGGCGGGATCGTGTTCGACATGTTCCGCGAGATGGCCACGCTGCTGACGGTGGCCAAGACAGGGCTCGGCGCGGAGGTCATCCTCGAGTCCGGCTCCAGCGGCTGGTCCGGGCGCGCTCGTATCCAGATTCTTCCGGCGGTCTTCATCGAGGACACGCTGCTGCGCTCGTGAGACGCACTCATTTGCCGCGGATCGTGCGCGCCGAGCGGGTTTCCGCTGTTGCCAAGGCGCCGGGGGCCGGAGAACCCGGCGAGTTGTTGATCAGTAGGCGTTAGGCTCCCGGCGGGTGGGGAAGCAATCGACGAGGTGGAGTCGGCATGGGTGCCTGGGACGTTGGGCCGTTCGACAACGACACTGCTGCCGACTGGTGCGGTGACTTGGACGAGGCTGCGCCGGAGGAACGACCTGTGCTGATCCGCGAAGTGCTGAGCCGGGTGGCCGAGCACGGTGACGAGTACCTGGACAGCGGCGAAGCGGAGGAGGCCATCGCTGCTGCGGCCGTTGTCGCGTCGCAGCTGCCGGGCGGGACGGCGGTCGATACTGCCTATGCGCCCGATTTCCTGCTGGAAGGCGGCAGCGTCGAGGTGGACGACGATGTCCCTGCGATAGCGGTGCGAGCTCTCGACCGGATCGTCCGGGAGGATTCGGAATGGCGCGACCTGTGGGAAGAGTCCGAGGAGTCGTATCCGCTGGCGCTCGCCTCGGTGCGGTCCATTCGCGCAACCCTCGAGGAGGCGATCAACCAGTGAGCTCAGCGTCGACCACATCGCGGGCGAGCAGCTCGAGCTGGCGTAGGTAGTCGTCCTCGAAGTTACTGACGGCGCTCGACGCTGCGCGCAGCCTCACCTGAGATGGCTGAACCGGGGATGAGTGTCTGGTCGGCGTAGATCATGCTGTATGTATGGCGCTCGTTGATATCTGGCCTGTCCTTGGCATAGGTGTGCACACGCCTACGGTCGATTTGTTCGTACCGGACCAGGAAGCGCTGGAGGCGCTCGCGCGGCTTGCTGCAAGAGGCATCTATGACCCGCAGAACCAATACCTCCCGCGTACACCCGTAGGCGGATGGGAAGACGTCGCGTCACCCGAGGCCGAACGTCGCTTCCTGCGCTACTACTGGGCCGCGTTCGCCGACTGGCGGCCCGAGAAGTGGAACTTGATGCTGGCTGCCCGCATCGACGGCGTCATCGTCGGTGTGCAGGAGATCGGAGCGCAGCACTTCGCCGTGACCAGGACCGTCTCCACCGGTTCCTGGGTGGGCCGCCAGTTCCAGGGAGCCGGCTACGGCACGGCCCTGCGTGAGGCGGTCCTGCACCTGGCTTTCGACGGGCTGCGCGCCGAGCGGGCCGACACCGCGGCCTGGGTCACCAACCACGCCTCGCTGGGGGTCTCGCGGGCGATGGGCTATCAAGAAAACGGCACCACGACCAGAGCCGCGGACGGAAAGCGGGTGGAACAGGTCAATCTGACGCTCCGGCATTCCGACTGGCGCCGGTCACCGGAGGCCTGCACCGTCGTGGGTCTCTCGCCGGGCGCATCGGAGATGCTGGGCCTGCCGTCGACGCCAAACGTCCGAACCGCCAGGTGACGTCTGTGCGGCTCCCATGGTTGCCCGTGGTCGACGCCGCTCAGTTGTGGTTGTTGCTGGGCTTGGCCGTGGCGCTGCTGATTCCGGCTCGTCGCCGGGACCGGGGGGCTGTTGCGGTGGCGTTCGGGGCGCACCCCGACCCATCTCTGCCGGGGATACCTCAGGTAGCTCTCCAGCCGTGCAGGGCCAGCGGCTCGCCGCGGGCGATGGCGGCCAGCGCGACCCTTACGTAGTCCACCAGGTCGGCCGGGAGTGCGTGCTCGTCGAACCATTGCAGCTCACTGCATTTGTCTGGCTCGGCTATGCGGGGCTCGCCGCTCCAAGTGTCGACGTTGAAGAAGAGGTTGAGGTATTCCGAGTCGTCGGCGTCCTCGGCTGCGGAATGCAGGAGCAGGGCCAGGTGGCAGTCGGGCGGGTTGACCTCGATTGCCAGCTCCTCCCGCAGCTCGCGGATCAGGCCGGAGATTGCGTCCTCGCCGCCGTCGAGGTGGCCGGCGGGGAGGCTGTATTGCCCGTCGCGGTAGCCGGTGTTCGCCCGGCGCATCAGGAGCAGTCGGGGCCCGTCGCGGAGGATTCCGTAGACGGCGACTGCGGCTCGGAACGGCATCGAGTGAGCCTAACGATCGAGGCGTCGTAGCGTTGTCTCGACGGTGGCCTCGACCCGGGAAGTCATGCCGGGCACGTCGACGGGGTGACGGCCGGCGACCTGACGTTCGATCCACTTCGGGCCGTCGTCGTTGTAGTGCAGCAGGGCGTACAGGTCCCACCACGGGTCGAGAGTCACCCCGGCGATCGACTCGTAGAGCGACCGCAGTTGGTCGGCCCATTCGGGCGTGTAGAGGGCGGCCAGGTATCGCCGGCAGTGTCCGATGTCGATCGCGCGTGATCCGCGGTGGATGGAGTTCCAGTCGGTCAGCCCGGTGATCCTCCCGCGTGACCACAGCAGGTTGACGGGCAGGAAATCGCCGTGCAGAAAGACGGTGGTGTTCCTCGGTGGCGGCGTTGTCATGGCGTCGAAGGCCGCCTTCCATACGGCCGGCTTTTGGGCTCCGGCCGGCACTCGGAAGGGTGGAGTGATCCAGGAATCCGTCCAGGGGTCGAACGTTTTCGCGGGGAGATCGAGGGAGTGCAGCAACGCGGCAAGTTCCGCGATTCTCGTCAGCCACGTTCGAGGTTCCGCCGGGCTGAGGCCGACATGCCCCGGCAGCCGGGTCATCAGCAACGAGGGTATGCCCCCGGTTGAAGCGCCGCCGACATCGGAAGCCAGGATGCGGGGGACCGGAAGCCCGCTGTCCGCCACCACGCCCAGATTGGCGATCTCCTGGGCCAGGCTCGCCTGCAGGCCGAGGTCGTCCGGGTATTGCCGCAGGACGACGAAGGTGCGTGTTCGTTGACGTTCGACAGTCAGCCGATGCATGGCCGAGCTGACGCCACCGGTCAACCGGCGCCAGCCGACGACGCGACTGCTCGGGCCCATCGACGCCGCGACCCAGTCGAGGGTCTGCGCGGAGGGGCGGCGCTGCCGGAACCCGCCTTCCCGCCAGTCGCCGTCGGTCATGAGGATGTTCGCCGAGCGTTGAGCCGGGCCGTGAGCAGCTTCTGTTCCAGGCGGCTCGCGAGCTCGATGAAGTCGCTCTGCTGGTCGTTCGTGAGGATCTCGGTCATCACGGTCTCCACCGTCGACCACAACTCGACGACTCGGGGTTGCAGCGCCCGCCCCTGCTCGGTCAGCGAGACGACCATGGCGCGCTTGTCCTTCTCGCCGGGGCTGCGGGTGAGCAGTCCCGCCTGTTCCATGCGCCGGACGGTGCGCGAGACGGTGGAGTGGTCGAGCCGTACGGCCCGTTGCAGGTCGGTGTGGGTCTGGCCGTCGGCGTCGTAGAGCTGCAGCAGGATCAGCTCCTGGCCGGGGTAGAGCCCCAGCTCGAGCAGCATGTCGTTGGCGAAGTTGTGCATCGCCCGCCAGAGCGTGAGCGTGCCGAAGCTCAACGGCGCGAGCGCGGACAGCGCGGTTGTGTGCATGGGCGGCTCGGTGTCGTCCGGGGCCACGGGCATCTCCTCTGCTGTGGTGACCATCACTTGCAATACAGGGCCAGCCACATAAATATGGGGCCAGCCAAGCATTTGCTTGGCCAGCCACATAAGTCGTGGGAGTTGAGCTTAATGAAGGCCATGCAGATGAGCGAGACCGGCCCGGCCGACGTCCTCGAGCTGGTCGAACTGCCGGACCCGCAGGCCGGACCCGGCGAGGCCCTGGTCCGGGTCGAGGCGGCCGGCGTGAACTTCATGGACGTCCTGCGCCGCAAGGGTGTGCCCTTCGACATGCCCACGCCGCTGCCGTTCGTCCCGGGTGCGGAGGTGGCCGGCACGGTCGTCGCGCTCGGTGCCGGCGTCGAGAGCCTGGCAGTGGGTGACCGGGTCTTCGGGCAGGCCGGTCCGCTGGGCAACGGGGGTTACGCCGAGCTGGTCGCGACCAGGGCCGAGGGCCTGTTCCCGGTGCCGGCCGGTTTGGATCCCGTACGGGCGGCGGGTCTGTCTGTCGTCGGTGTGAGCGCGGCCGTGCTGCTGATCGGGGCGGCCCGGTTGAAGGCGGGGGAGACGGTGTTCGTGCCGGCGGCCGCGGGCGGGTTCGGCAGCTACGCGGTGCAGGTCGCCAAGGCCCTCGGCGCGACCGTCATCGCGGGCGCCGGCACCGAGGAGAAGCGGAAGATCGCGGTCGATCTCGGCGCCGACCACGTCATCGACTACCGTGCGCCCGGCTGGACGGAGGAGATCAAGCGGCTCACCGGTGGCCGCGGAGTCGACGTCGCCCTGGAGCTGACCGGGCCGGGCCACCTGGCCGAGACGCTCTCCGTCCTGGCCACCTTCGGGCGGGTGGTCGCCTACGGCTACGTCGGCGAGTACGACCGCCCGATCGACTCCGCCGCGGTGAAGGCGTCGCTGTTCAACCCCGCCCCGGGCCACGAGCTGATCGGCTTCAACGTCGGCTACTGGTTCACCGACCGCCAGGCGGAGACCGGTGCCATCACCGGGCAGCTGATGGGCTGGCTGGCCGACGGCACGGTCTCGCTCCCGCGCGTGACGAGCTTCCCGCTGGCCGAAGCCGCCGCCGCCCACACCCTGCTGGAACGCGGCGCCACCATCGGCAAGGTCGTCCTCGTCCCGTGATCGACATCGCCCAGCTCGTCGGACGCTACGTGGCCACCTGGAACGACACCGAGTCCGCACACCGCCGAGCCGAGATCGACGCGATCTGGGAACCGGACGGCCGATACTTCGACCCGGTCAACGCCGCGACCGGCCCGGACCAGATCGACGCCATGATCAGCGGCTTCCACCGTCTCCACCCCGGCGTGACCTTCCGGCCGGCCGGCCCGATCGACGCCCACCACGAGCTGGCCCGGTTCGGCTGGGAGTTCGGGCCCGAAGCCGGCGAACCGATCGCCACCGGGATGGACGTCATCGCACACACGGCGAACGGCCGGCTCGCCACGGTGTACGGCTTCTTCGACCCCGCACCGAGCTAGCCGCGGCCGAGGGCGCGTCGTGCCCGGCCACCGGGAACATCCCGGTCGCGCGCTACGGCCTGGGGGATTACGCAGGTCGCGAGGAGCGCCCGGTTCGGGCTCGATGCGGTTGGGGGCGGCCAGGACCCGTACGGGAAAGGGTTTGTGCTGCCCGAGGTGGTGGAGGCGTTGTCCCGCGGGACCGAGACGGTCACCCTGTACGCCTCGGAGCACGAGGACCCGCGGTTCCTGTGGGTGCGTGACGGGGCGGAGCTGGTCGAGTTCGCGTCCCAGGAGGGTGTCCCGAACACGTAGGACATCGGCCTCGTGACCGGTGGGACGCGGGATTTCTAGCGTGAAGGCCTCGACAAGCAAGACCGGGAGGCCTTCTCATGGGATTCATGACCCGATCGACCGCGCTGAAAGTCGCGGCCGTGCTGTCGGTGCTGGTGGCGATCATCGGCATCGTGGCGTTCGACCTGCCCAACCTCGTGCTCGGGGCGGAGGACAGCCGCGATCCGTTCGCGCTCGTGCTGGGCAGCTTCACCTCCGACGTGGTCGCGCTCGTGGCCGCGTACGGGGCCTGGCGCCTGCAGAAGTGGGGCGCGGTGCTGCTGATCGCGGTCAACGCGTTCTGGATCATCCAGGCGGTGGGCTCGCTGCTGTTCGACACGGGTGCGGGGGCGATCGCGTTCGCGTCGGTCATGCTCGTGCACCACGTCACGGTGATCTCGCTCTGCCTGTGGCGGGAACGGGTGGTCAGTGCGGTCTGAGGCGGCGGCCCGGCGGCTCTACCAGCTGCTCTACCCGTTCCTGCTTATCTGGTACGCCTTCGTGGTGGCCGCCCTGTGCGCGGTGGCCGCCACCTGGCCGCACCGGCCGATCGGCTCGCTCGACGAGATCCCCTGGTGGTCGCACGCGATCGCGTTCGCCGTGGTCGCGGCCAGCTGGGCCCCCGTGTCGGCCCACCTCGACCGCAGCGTCTACCAGCTCGCCTTCGGTCAGCGCGACAACGCGTACGAGGTGGCCGGCCACGTCTCCCGCCAGCTTCTGCCCTCGGTGGCGGCCGCCCTCGCTAGCACCATGAGCCTCCCGTACGTCGAGATCGAGGCCGACGGGCGGGTGGTGACCTCGCACGGGGCGGCTCCGGAGGGTGCCCCGATCACCGCCATCCCGCTCACGTTCCAGGGCCACCCGGTCGGCACCCTGCGGGTCAGCGCGCGCCGCCGCCGGGACCGGCTGTCGGCCGCCGACATGCGGCTGCTGGAGGACCTGGGGCGCCAGGTGGCGATCACCCTGCACGCGACCGAGCTGTCGGCCGCCGTGCAGCAGTCGCGCGAGCAGCTCGTGGCCGCCCGCGAGGAGGAGCGCCGCCGGATCCGCCGCGACCTGCACGACGGTCTCGGCCCCACGCTGGCCTCGCTGGCCCTGCGGCTCGGCGTCCTGCAGCGCAGCATCGAGCCGGACCCGGCCGCCGCGACCGCGCTGGCGGCCGAGCTGCGGGCCGACGTCCGCCAGGCCACCGCCGACATCCGCCGCCTGGTCTACGAGCTGCGCCCGCCCATGCTCGACGAGCTCGGGCTGGTCGAGGCGCTGCGCAACCTGACCGGGCTGCCTCGCGTGGTGACTGCCCCCGACCCGATGCCCGCGCTGCCGGCGGCCGTCGAGGTCGCCCTCTATCGCATCGCCGCCGAGGCCCTGCACAACGCGGCCCGGCACGCCGAGGCCACCGGCTGCACGATCACCCTGGCGACCGATCCGCACGCCGTGACCCTGACCGTCACCGACGACGGCCGCGGCCTGCCCGGCGACTATCTTCCCGGGGTGGGCCACCGCTCGATGCGCGAACGCAGCACCGAGCTCGGCGGCACGCTGCACATCGGCCCGGCCCCCGGCGGCGGCACCGAGGTCGTCGTCACCGTCCCGCGGGCCACCCGATGATCACCGTCCTGATCGCCGACGACCACCCGATGTTCCGCCGGGGCCTGCGCGCGCTGCTGGCCACGATGCCCGACGTCGAGGTGGTCGGCGAGGCCACCGACGGCGCCGGGGCCGTCGCCCTGACCGAGTCCCTGCGTCCCCGGCTGATCCTGCTCGACCTGCACATGCCCGGCGGTGACGGCCTGACCGCGATCCGCCGCCTGACCGCCCTGGCCGAGCCGCCGCACATCCTGGTCATCACGATGTTCGAGGACGACGACTCGGTCTTCGCGGCGCTGCGGGCGGGTGCCCGGGGCTACGTCCTGAAGGACACCGACGAGGAGGACCTGACGCGGGCCATCCGTTCGGTCGCCCGCGGGGAGGCCCTCTTCAGCCCGGCCGTCGCGGGCCGGATCGTGACGTTCTTCGCGGCCCGGCCGGCCGATCCGTTCCCGGGACTGACGGCCAGCGAGCGCAACGTGCTGCAGCTGATGGCCCGGGGCCGGCCCAACGACGCGATCGCGGGGGCGCTGGGGCTGAGCCCGAAGACGGTCCGCAACTACGTCAGCAACGTCTTCGCCAAGCTGCACGTGGCCAGCCGGGCCGAGGCGATCGCCCGGGCCCGGGACGCCGGCCTCTAACCGAGCTTGCCCCGCACGACCAGTGCCCAGCACAGGCAGCCGAAGGCGGCGGTGGTGGCGATGGTGCGCACGAGGTTGAAGGCGACCCAGCGGGCCTCGTTGAAAGCCTCCCGTACGGCGGCCAGGTCGGTGATGGTGTCGGGGGAGCCGGCCGCCTTGAGCGCGTCGTTCATCGGCACGTTGACGGCGACGGTGATCCCGAAGACCACGATGTAGAGCACCAGCGCGGCCAGCACCCAGGGCAGGATCTGGCGTCCGGGGCTGAGGAAGGCGGCCACGGCCGTGAAGAGCAGGGCGCCGCCGAAGCTGAGCATGAACCAGGGGTTGATGATCGCCCGGTCCAGGGCCTGGAACGCCCCGATGAAGGTGCGGTCGTCGCTGCGGCCCAGCCCCACCATCACCGTGTGCTGATAGAGGCCGAACACGCCGGCCATCAGACCCGTGGTCATCGTCGCCGCGATCAGTGCGGTCACTCTCAATGCGAACATGCCCCCAGTCAACCGGCGGGCCGCGCCGCGGAACATCGCTGAGGATCCAGGGCCCATAAGCGATGGGCTCAGGCGGGGTGTGACTTGTCCGACGTCCCGTCAAGTCGGCCCCCGCGCCGCCGATCACCACCGAGTCCGCAACTCAGGCGCAACCGGCCGGAGACCCCATGCCCGCACTGCCGCGAGAACCCGGCGCGACCCGTTCGAATCGGGCGTGGCTGTGGTTCCTGCTGGTCGGCCTGGCCGCCGCCGTCGCCTACGTCGTGCTCCCGCCCAACCAGGTCACCAACTGGATGTTCCCGGCGATCAACACCGCCGGGGCCGTGGCGGCCTGGATCGGGTTGCGGCGGGGCCGGCCCCGCAACCGGGCGGCCTGGATGATGCTGGCCGCCGCGCTCTCCCTGTCGGCGGCCGGTGACGTCATCTTCGCCGGCTACGACGTGGTGCACGCCGACCCGCCGTTCCCGTCGGTCGCCGACGTGCTCTACATCGCGGCGCACCTGCTGGCCGTCCTGGCCGTGGTGCGGCTGAGCCATCACGCGGGCCGCGACAGCATCCTCGAGGCGGGCGTGCTCACGGTCCCGCTGGCCCTGCAGTACTGGATCCACATCATCGGCCCGACCCTGAGCGGCGGCGGCAACGGCCTGGCCGTCCTGGTCGCCGTGGGCACGCCGGTCGGCACCCTGATCGTGCTGTTCGGCGCGCTGCGGGCGGGCCTGAGCATGGAGATGCGCCGCGCGCCGGCCCGGCTGCTGGTGGCGGGCATGGTGGCCTGGTTCGTCTCGGACGCCTACTACGCCACGGCCAGCCTGAACGGCACGTACGAGTCCGGCGGCTGGATGGACCTGGGCTGGATGCTCATGCCGCTGCTGCTCGGCGCGGCCGCCCTGCACCCGCAGATGCCGCAGCTCAACGTCCCGCTGCACGTCTCCACCAACATCCTGAGCGTACGGCGGTACATGCTGGTCATCGCGGGCGTGCTGCTGCTCGACGCGTACGCCGCGGTGACCGTCGACGGCGCGGACCAGCTCGTCAGCGTGGCCGTCCTGGTCTCGGCCAGCCTGGCCGCCATCCGGATCCGCCGCCCGCTGCGCGACATGGGCCGGCGCGCCACCCAGGACTCGCTGACCGGGCTGCCCAACCGCACCGAGCTGCTCCGCCGCCTCACGTTCGCGCTGGCCGAGCTGCCCGCCGACGGCAGCAGCAAGGTCGCGCTGCTGTTCTGCGACCTCGACCGGTTCAAGGACGTCAACGACAGCCTGGGGCACGCGGCCGGCGACCGGATGCTGGTCACGATCGCCGAGCGGATCGTCGCCTCGGTGCGCGACGGCCGCGACATCGTGGCCCGGCTCGGCGGCGACGAGTTCGTCATCCTGATGCCCGAGGCCTCCGACGCCGACACCGACGTGGTGGCCGAGCGGCTGGTCACCACGTTCACCGAGCCGATCGTCATCGACGGCGTCGAGCTCTACCCCTCGGTGTCGGTCGGCGTGCGGACCACCGACGACTACAAGGCCGACCCGGCCGAGCTGCTGCGCGACGCCGACACGGCCATGTATCGGGCCAAGAGCGGCGGCCGGGGCCGGGCCGAGCGGTTCGACGACCGGTACGCGGCCGAGGCCGGCGCCCGGCTCAAGCTCGACACCGACCTGCGCCACGCCCTGGCCAACGGCGAGCTGGAATGCTTCTACCAGCCCGAGATCGACCTCGCGACCGGCCGCCTGTACGCGCTGGAGGCCCTCGTGCGGTGGCGGCACCCGGAACGTGGGCTGCTCTCGCCCGACGCGTTCGTGCCGCACGCCGAGACCGTCGGGGTCATCGGGCAGGTGTTCGAGCAGGTGCTGAGCCAGGTGCTGACGCAGCAGGACGTCTGGCAGCGCGAGTTCGGCTGGCGCCCGCCGGTGGCCGTCAACGTGTCGCCGCGCCAGCTCAGCGACGCCAGGCTCGTCCCGCTGGTGCTGGCCGCGCTCGAGGCGCACGACGCGCCCCCCGAGACGCTGATCCTCGAGGTGACCGAGACGGCCCTGGTCGACGACACGGTCATGACCGGCACCCTGGCCGAGCTGCGCCGGCACGGCGTGGCAGTGGCGGTCGACGACTTCGGCACCGGCTATTCGTCGGTGTCGCGCCTGGCCGACCGCCACTGGGACGCGCTCAAGATCGATCGGAGTTTCGTCTCGGACATCGCCGTCGACGAGGCCCGCGAAGGTGTGGTCCGCGCCATGATCGCCCTCGCGCACTCGCTCAAGCTGCGGGCGATCGCCGAGGGCGTCGAGGACGAGGCGACCCTGGCCAAGCTGATCGACCTCGGCTGCGACGCCGCCCAGGGCTACTTCTACGCCCGTCCCGCCGACGCCGCGGCGACCACCGAGATGATCGCCGCGTCGCCGCAGTGGGAGGCGGTGCCGGCCGCGGCCTAGGCGACCGGCTCGATCCAGATGTTGCGGTACTGCACCTTGTTGCCGTGATC
The DNA here is from genome assembly GCF_016785085.1 of Paractinoplanes lichenicola. Lineage (GTDB taxonomy): Bacteria > Actinomycetota > Actinomycetes > Mycobacteriales > Micromonosporaceae > Actinoplanes > Actinoplanes lichenicola. The sequence continues at coordinate 23,207 of NZ_JAENHO010000011.1, read as the reverse complement.
CTGCAGGCGGATGGCGCCGGTGGCCGGGCCCTCCGGGATGTTGCCGCCGGTGCCGTTCGGGATCTCGACGTTGTTCTGGACGGTCGTGCCGTTCCAGACCACCGTCACTCGGGCGTTCTCGGTCTTGGCGCCGGCCTCGTCGTAGCGGGCCGCCCGGAACGTGATGTCGTACTTCTGCCACGTCTCGGGGGCGGTCGCCATGTTCACGTCGGGCGCCTTGACCGTGTAGATCGCGCCCGCCTCGTTGTTGTCGAGCGTCGTGTCCCCGTACGAGTCCAGGATCTGGATCTCGTAGCGCTCCTGCTGGTAGACGCCGCTGTTGCCGCGGTTCTGCCCGGTCACGTCGGGCGGGAGCAGCGGCACCTTGAACTCGACGTGCAGCTTGTAGTCGCCGAACGCCTCGAGCGTACGGATGTCACCGCAGCAGACCTCGGTGGCGGCTCCTTCTTTAAAAGGCCACTGCGGGCGCCGGCCGTCGGTGTGCTGCCAGTTGTCGAGGCCGTTGCCGTCGAAGAGCGTGATCCGCGTGCTGGGCTTGCGGACGCTGATCTGGTCGAGGTTGACGTGCCCGGAGTCGGACGCGTCGACCCGCCACTGGATGGTGTTGACGCCCTTGGAGAGCTTGAGCGTCTCGTAGACCGACGCCCACTCGTCCCACGTGACCGTGGACGGCAGCGACACCTGCCGGATCTTCTTGCTGTTGACGTAGACGCTGACCGTCTTGGTGCCGCTGAACGGGTTGGGGCCGTTGGAGTAACGCAGGCCGACCTTGTAGTCGCCGGCCTTGTCGACCGTGACATGGTTGGTGGTCGACGCGTTGAGCGAGCCGAACCCGGCCACGAAGCCGATGCCGGAGAAGCCGCGGTGGTCGGTGGCCAGCGACGCGCCGCCCTCCCGGTTGCCCTCCTCGGCCTCGTAGAAGACCTGCTGGGTCTGCGGGCCGGGCTTCTCGTTCATCGTGTACCAGGCCTCGGTGCTCCACAGCGTCTCACCGTCGGCGGCCGCGAAGGGGCGCGGGGAGCGCAGGTGCACGACCCGGTCCTTGCGCAGCCCCGGGACGGTCAGGGTCACCGTCTTCTTGTCACCCGAGACCTTCGCGTCGGTCACCGTCAGCGTCTCGCGGTCGACCTCCGGGCCGCCGTACTGCGCGGTGGGGACGTAGCGCCACTGCTCGACGGTGTATTTCGCCTTGAGGCCCTCGATCGTCGCGGCCGCGAGCGGCTTGGTGTATTCGACCTTGAAGCCGGTCTGGGTGGCCTTCATCGTCTTCATGTCGAAGACGTTCTTGCCGTTCGGAGACAGCTTCTGCAGTCCGAACCGCAGCTTGCCCTCCTGGCCCCAGTTGCCGTCCGCGCCGAGCCCGCCGACGTAGAGCGCGCCGTCCGGCCCGATCGACACCCGGTTGACACCGGCCTCGAGACCCTGCGTGTGCCGGAAGATCGCGCCCTGCTCGACGCCGTGCACCGTCTCCAGCGCGGCCCGCTGCAGCCCGCCGTACGTGACGTCGCCGATCACGAACTGGCCCTTGTACGGTCCCGACTTGAGCAGCACCGGCGTGCTGGGGGAGTTGCCGATCTGGTTCTGCGGGATCCACAGCACCGGCCGCGTCACGGGGTTCGCGTCGAACTTGCCGTCCGGGTTGGTGAAGTGGTTGTAGAACGCGTCCTCGGAGATCTTGAGCAGCTTCGAGGAGGGGAGCCAGCCGCCCTGGTTGTCGGTGACGTAGATGTCGCCGCCCTCGCCCCAGCCGATGCCGTTGGGCGTACGGAGGCCGCCCGCCACCGTGGTGACCTTGCCGCTCTTGCGGTTGACCACGATGTGCGTGCCGCGCCCGCCGACCGGCTGCGGGTCGGTCGTCGCGCCGCCCAGGTTGATCGAGACGCTCAGGTTGATGTAGAAGTTGCCGCCCTTGTAGAGCAGGCCGAACGCGAACTCGTGGAAGTTGCCGCCGAAGGGCCACGTCGCGACCGTGCGCTTGGTGTCGAGCACGTCGTCGGAGTTCGTGTCCTTGAGCTCGGTCAGCTCGTGCTTCTGCGACACGTAGACCAGGCCGTCGACGACGGCGATGCCCATCGGCTCCTTGAGGCCTTCGGCGATCTTCTTGTACGTGACCTTCTCCGGCCCGGTCGTGCCGGTGACGTTGGAGACCAGGTAGACCTCGCCCAGCACCTTGTCCGAGCCGCCCCACGTGCTGATCAGCATCTTGCCGTCGGGCCGCCACGCGATGCCCGTGACCTGGGGCTCGAAGCCCGGCGGGCGCAGGTTCGTCAGGGTGTACCCCGGGTTCACGGCGTTCAGCGGCAGGCCGTCACCCGGCGCGTCGGTGCCCTCGGCGCACTCCTTCTGGCCGGGCGCGGTCACCCGGACGACGCCGGCGTCGGTGGTCAGCGCGCTCGTGGGAACGACCTCGAAGTCGCCCGCGCCCGGCGTCTTCCACGACAGGGTCAGCCGCTGGCCGCCGGTCTTGTCGAAGTGCTCGACGCGCAGCTTGTGCACGCCCGCGGTCAGCTCGACCGTGCCCTCGCCGGGCGGCTCGACGTCGTGCAGGCCGTCGTGGTCGACCACGAGCGCGTCGTCGATGTAGAGCTTGGAGCCGTCGTCGCTGACCAGCCGGAAGGTGTACGCCCCCGCGGCCGGCGCGGTCAGGTTGGCCAGCGCGTGCGTGACGAAGTTGTCGTTGAGCCCGAACTGCTCGGTGGTGGACCAGTCGATGTTCGTCATCAACTTGTCCACATTGGGGGTCTGGCTGGGCTTGAGCTCGCAGACCTTGCTCATCGGCAGGCCGATGTCGTACGTCCGGAGGGTGACGCCCGGCTCCTGCGGCGGATCGGCGGCGGCGTAGGCCGGCGCGGCGGTGAACGTCCCGACGAGCAGGGCGGCCACGAACAAACGTTTCATCGGCACTCCAGGGTTACCGCGTGAATTCAGGGTGGTGAATACCTTCGTTTGCTTTCGTTGGAAAGTCCATGGCTTTCCGTCGATTGGACAAAAGTTTTCCCGTACGAGCCGAAAGTAGGGGGAGCCTTGACACGCCGGTTCCGGACTGTCCAGGGTGGAGATCCCGTGAGGAGCGGCCGTGGCGACCACCGACGCCTTCCCGACCCGCTATCTGCCCGCACCCGAGATCCGCGAGCTGCCCGACGAGCCCCGCCGCTACGGCAAGCTCATCGGCCCCGGCATCATCGCCGCCGGGGTCGGCCTGGCCTCCGGCGAGTTCGTGCTGTTCCCGTACATCGCCTCGCAGGTCGGCCTGGTCTTCGTCTGGGCCGCGCTGGTCGGGCTGATCACCCAGTACTTCCTCAACATGGAGATCGAGCGCTACACCCTGGCCACCGGCGAGACGGCGCTCACCGGGTTCAGCCGCTACTGGCGGCACTGGGGCCTGTTCTTCGCGGTCCTGACCTACTTCGCGAACCTGTGGCCCGGCTGGGCGACCAGCTCGGCCACCCTCACGACGTACATCTTCGGCGGCAACAAGACCGTGATCGCGGTGTGCATGCTGACCGCCATCGGCCTGATCCTGACCCTGGCCCCGGTCGTCTACGTGGCCCTGGAGCGGGCGCAGATGCTCAAGGTCGCCGCCGTGCTCACGTTCTTCGTCGTGGCGGCCATCTTCGCGGTCGGCGCGTCGGCGTGGAGCGACCTGCCCGACGTCGTGACCCGGCCGCGGCTGCCCATCGACGAGCTCGGCTTCGCGCTGCTGCTCGGCGCGCTGGCCTTCGCCGGGGCCGGGGGAGGGCAGAATCTGGTGCAGTCCAACTGGATCCGCGACAAGGGTTACGGCATGGGCACGTACGCCCCCAGGCTCGTCAGCCCGGTGACCGGGCAGTCGGAAGCCGCCCCCAGCACGGGCTACGTGTTCGAGCCGACGGAGGAGAACCTGCGCCGCTGGCGGGGCTGGTGGAAGTTCGCCAACATCGAGCAGCTGACCACGTTCGTGCTCATCACCTTCGTGACGATCCTGTTCACCTCGCTGCTGGCGTACTCCACCGTCTTCGGCCGCGAGGGCCTGGAGAACAGCATCGGCTTCCTCGAGATCGAGGGTCAGGTGCTGGCCGACCGGGTCGGCTCCTGGTTCCAGTACCTGTTCTGGATCATCGGCGCGTTCTCGCTCTTCGCGGCCGCGCTCGGCATCGTCGACTACACCAGCCGGCTGGCCGCCGACGTCATCAAGACCTCGTACGCCCGGGGCGCCGACGAGAGCAAGGTCTACGCCGGCCTGGTCTGGGGGCTGGTCGCGATCGGCATCGTGGTGCTGGTGGCCGGGTTCGACCAGCCGATCGTCCTGCTGATCATCTCGGCCGTCGTCGGCGGATTCATGATGTTCATCTACTCCGCCCTGCTCATCCTGATCAACCGGCGGATCCTGCCCGCGCCGATCCGCGTCCGGGGCGTACGGCTGGGGGCTTTGATCTGGTCGTTCGCGCTCTTCGGGGTGCTCTCCGTGGCGACGTTCATCGACCGGGTCTTTTAGCGCCGCTTTAACCCGGTCTTAGGCGCCGGGCCGCGAAAGTGCTTCGCATGTCAATCAAGCGCACGTTCGCGGCCCTGGCCGCCCTGGCCGTGGTGCCGCTCGCGGTCGTCGCGGCCCAGCCCGCCGCCCAGGCCGCCAGCAGCAAGTTCTGCATCGGGGGCAGCTATACCGTCCTCGGCAAGACCGGCACCAAGGACCGCTTCCGGGGTACGGTCGCCGCGCCCGCCGGCCGGTTCACCGTGCAGGGCAAGTACACCCGCTTCACCGTCGACCCGGCCACCTTCGCCCTGTACGACTACGCCTTCACGGGCGCCGCCAACGCCGGCGACATGACCGGTGGCTCTTTCACCCCTGTTTTCGCGAGCAAGGTCCCCGACCACCGCGGTCTGGCTTTGAGCAGCGCGATCAGCCTCGAGCTGCGCGACGAGGACATGGTCATCTCCCGTACGGGCCCCGGTGGTCTCAGCATGAAGATCCAGGCCAAGGACTGCGCCCAGGGCGGCATCTTCCAGATGGAACCCGCCCGCGGCGACGGCACCGCCACCCGGATCACCCACACCCTGGCCGACACCACCTTCTACTACGACAACCCGAACTTCCGCGCCCGCCTCGGCCAATTCCTCGGCTCCGAATGCACCTCGGTCACGACCGGCCCGGCCGGCCCCGCCTGCGTCCGGGTGACCCCGCGCGTCAACATCGCCAGCGACACGGCCCCCCGCCTGGTCCTGCGCGACAGCGCCCAGGTCGCCACGCGCGTGCTCGAACCTGCCTGTGGTCCCGACTTCACGAACACGTTGGGCCTGACCGAAACCCGCGACCACTGCGGCGCCACGTCGATCTGGGACGTCGCCTCGGGCGGCCGCATGGGCATGGTCACCGGCGAGGACGCCACCGAGGTGGCCAACCCGCCGACGGCCTGCACCACCGACTGCCAGGCCGAGAACCAGGTCCGGGGCAAGCTGGCGGTGCTGGGCTTCCCGTCCCCGGTGCCGGCCGCGAGCCGCCTGACCCCGCGTACCGCCGTCTGATCGTCGCGGGGATGCCGCTCGCCGCTTCAGCGGTGGGCGGCATCGGCGATCGCGCGCCGGATCTCGCCGGCCTCGGGCATGCCCAGCGCGGCGTAGCGGGATGCGGCCCGCTCCCAATGTCCGCGGGCCTCGTCGAGGTCGCCCAGGGTGTGGTGGGCGTGGCCCAGGCCGGCGTCCGCGCGGGCCTGCTGTTCCGAGACGCCGATCTCGACGGCGATGGCTCGGGCGGCGGCGTGGTGGTTCAAGGCCTCGGCCGGGCGACCGGCGGCCTGGGCGGTCTCGCCCAGGCCGTTGAGCGACCAGGCCTCGCTGTACTTGTAGCCGACGTCCCGATAGATGGCCAACGCCTGCCGGTGCCGGGTGGCGGCCTCGTCGAGCCGGTCGAGGCGCTGGGCCAGCACGCCCAGCGACTCCAGCGCGTCGGCCTCCAACGCCCGGTGACCGAGCTCCCGGGCCAGGGTCAGGGCCAGCCGCAGATGCTCGGCGGCGGGCTCGAGCCGGCCGCACCGCGCCTCGGCCAGGCCGAGGCCGCTCAGCGCGCTGGACTCGCCGATCCGGTCGCCGGCCCGCCGCACCAGCGCCAGGGCCTGCGAATAGTGCTCGACGGCGGCGTCGCCGCGGCCCAGCAGCCCCTCGAGGAAGGCCAGGTTGTTGAGCGTACGGGCCTCGCTGGTGGGGTCGTCGGCCCGCCGGAACAGCGCCAGCGCGGCGGCGAAGTGCTCGGTGGCCTCGGGCCAGCGCCCGGCGTGGTCGGCCGCGATGCCGAGGTTGTTGAGCGTGCGGGCCTGGCCGCCGGGGTCGTCGACCTGGCGGAACAGCTCCAGCGCGGACCGCAGGTGCTCGTCCGCCTCGTCGTAGCGGTCCAGTCCCAGACAGGCCGAGGCGAGGTCGCGCAGGGCGTGCGCCTCGCCGGCCACGTCGCCGATGCGCGCGGCCACCTGGACGGCGTGGGAGTGCACGATCACGGCGTCGCTGTCGTGGCCCTCGGTCAGATAGCGGTGCAGGGTGCGGGCCAGCCGGATCGTGTGCCCCGGCCGGTCGTGCGTGGCCGCCGCGACCAGGTTGTGGCGTTCCGCGTCGAGCCAGGCGCGGGCGGCGTCGGCGTCGGCCAGTGCCGGGGACGGGGTGCCGGCCGGCGCGGCCGGTGGCCGCAGGTGGGCCTCGGCCGGGCGCATCAGGTCCATGGCCGCGGCCGCGGTGGCCAGGTAATGGTCGAACAGGCGGGTCAGCGCGTCCCGGCGCTCGGCCGGGCGGTCCTCCTCGTGGGCGCGAACCGAGGCGTACGCGCGGACGAGATCGTGGAACAGGAACCGGCCCGGCGCCCCGGCCTGCAGCAGGTGGTCGCCCCGCAGGTGGTCGAGGTGCTCGCGGGCGGTGCCGGTGCCGGCGCCGAGCAGCGCCGCGACCGCGTACGGCTCGAGATCGGCCCCGGGGTGCAGGGCCAGCAGCCGCAGCAGCCGGCGCAGGCCAGGATCGAGATGCCGGTACGACAGGTCGAGGGCGAGTTCGACACCGCTTTCCAGCCGCCGGTCGCGGTGCCGCTCGTCGAGCCGGTCGGCGTGATCGGTCAGGGTCCAGCCGGGTGTGGCGCGCATGTGGCTGGCCACGAGCCCGAGCGCGAGAGGCAGGTGGCCGCAGCGTTCCGCGATGCGGGTCGCCGCGGCCGGGTCCTCGCCGGCCTCGACGCCGGCGGTGGCGCTCTTGAGGAACTGCCGGGCCTCATCGGCGCTGAACACGCCGACGGTCAGCTGCACGGACGGGCGCAGACCGGCCATGGGGGAGCGGCTGGTGACCAGCACCCGGCTGCCCGGCGTGCCCGGCAGCAAGGGCCGGACCTGGTCGGCTCCGGCCGCGTTGTCCAGCAGCACCAAGGCGCGCAGGCCCGCCATGCGCTCGCGGCAGAGCTCGGCCCGGGCCCCCGGATCGTGCGGAATCTTCGAGCCGGGCACCTCGAGCAGCCGCAGCAGGCCGTCCAGGACGGCGGTCGGCTCGGCCGGTGGCTGGCCCGGATCGGGGTGGAAGCCCCGCAGGTCGACGAAGAACACCCGGTCGAAGCGTTCGCGCCGAACCAGGTGGTGCGCCGCCTGCAGGGCCAGCTGGGTCTTGCCGATCCCGGCCATGCCCTCGATCGCCGCCACCCGGCCGGGCTCCAGCAACCGGTCGAGCTCCGCGGCCCGGCCGGTGAAGCCGGGCAGCTCCGGCGGCAGGGCGTCGCGCACCCGCACCTGGGCCGCCGCCCTGGTCGCCCCGCCGACCGTGCGCAGCGCCTGCCGCCACTGCGCGACGTAGCCGCCGTCCGGGTGCAGGGCCTGCACGATCGCTACCACCAGGTCGGCCCGCAGCCGCCGCCGGCCGGGCTTGAAGCAGTCGGCGACGGTGGCCCGGCTCGTCTGCTCGCGCCGGCTCTGGTTGATGCGAGCGGCGATCGCCTCGTACGACGGGTCGTCGGCCCACACCTTGAGCAGGCGCAACTGCTGGACGAGGCCGTCGATCGAGCCGGCCACGCCGGGGTCGGGAAGTGACGTCGATCGATCGGCTGGCACGGCTCTCACTGTAGCCATCGCCCGCATCCGGGATCGTCCGGGAACGAACCCGGCCCGCCCGTCCATCTCGGATAGTCGTCGGTAAGCAACCGCATCTGCGGTCGACCTAGGGGGAATCTCATGCTCAACCTCGCACCAGGACGACGTGTTCGCACCGCGCTGACCGGCCTGGCCGCCGTGGCCATGCTGACGACCGGGACCGTCGCGCTGGCCGGCGTCGGCCCGGCCGCGGCCGAGCCGACCAACTGCCGGGCCGAACGGGGCGGCTGGTACACCGTCGGCCGGGCGATCTGCACGTCCGGCACCGGCCAGTACCGCGCCGCGGTCAAGTGCGACGCCACCTGGCCCACGAGCGACTACTGGAAGCGCGGCCTGTGGTGGGGGGTCGGCAGCGGCCAGTGGAGCGAAGCCGCCTGCAGCAACGGCGACACGGCCATCGTGTTCAGCTACGACCGCCAGTGGTTCGGCTGACCTCCGATCGGGAGGCGTGAACGACTCTGAGCGCTGGTGCGGGCCTGAATGCCCGGGTCCCGCACCAGCGTTCAGCTGCTGACCGCCAGCTTGTCCTCGCCCGATGGCGGGGTCAGCAAGTCAGCGGCGTTTGGCGGCGATCTTCGCCCGTACGCGGGCCACGCGGATCGCCTCCTTCAGCGTGGCCACGTCGTACGCCCCGTAGTGGCGGCGGCCGTTGATGAAGAACGTGGGCGTGCCTGACACGCCGCTGAGGTCGGCCGATTCCAGGTCCGCGGTGATGTGGTCCTTGCAGATCGGCTGCATCATGTCGGCGTGGAAGCGGTCCTGGTCGAGGCCGAGCTCCCCGGCGTAGGCGATCAGGTCGGCGATCCGCAGGTGCTCCTGGCGGTCGATCAGCAGGTCGTGCATCTCCCAGAATTGCCCCTGCAGGCCCGCGGCCTCGGCGGCCTGCGCGGCCAGCTGGGCCTGGGGGTGCACGTCGGTCAGCGGCAGGTGCCGCCAGACGTAACGCAGGTCGTCGTCGGTCATCAGTTCCCGTACGGTCGGCTCGGCGCGCCCGCAGTACGGGCACTGGAAGTCGCCGTACTCGACCAGGGTCACCGAGGCCTCAGCCGGGCCCCGTACGTGGTCGCGGTCGGGGTCGACCTCGGGGATCAGGTCGGTCAGCTCGTCGACGTCGCCCAGCAGCGCCACCGCCTTGCGCGGCTTGGGCAGGCGGCTCGTCACGAAGAAGACGGCCCACGTGACCACCGACGACGCGACGATGCCGAGCAGCAGGCCCAGCTTGGCCTCGGACAGCTGCGGCTCCTCCAGCGCCAGGTTCGCGATCAGGAACGACACCGTGAAGCCCATGCCGGCGATCGTGCCCGTGCCCAGCACCGACGCCCAGCCCGCGCCGGGGCGGATGCGGCCGCCGCTGAGCCGGGTGACCAGGGCGGAGACGCCGGTGATGGCGATCGGCTTGCCCACCACGTACGCGAGGAAGATGCCCACGGTGACCGAGGACATGAGAGCCTGGCCCAGAAAGTCGCCATGGATCACGATGCCCGCGTTGGCCAGGCCGAACAGCGGGACGATCAGATAGCTCGACACGCCGGACCACGTACGGGTCAAACGGTCGTTGGGGGACAGGGAGCGCAGCACGCCGATCCGGGCGAACCGGGCCAACTCGGCCGTGGGCTGCTCGCGGAACGAGCGGAACAGGTCGCTGGCCTGCTCGAGCTCGCCCCGGGCGGGGGTGTAGGCGGCCGCGGCCAGGCCGATCGCCAGCCCCGAGACCACCGGGTCGACCCCGCTCTGCAGCGTCGCGCCCCAGATGACCAGGCAGAACGGCAGGTAGATGAAGCCGCTGCGGACGCCGGCCCGGACCAGCAGCAGGGTGAACCCGTAGACCGCGGCCGCCAGCAGCAGCGGCATCAGGTGGAACTCCTCCGAGTAGGCCACCGCGATCACGATCAGCGCGACCACGTCGTCCACGACGGACACCGTCACCAGGAACAGCCGCGCCTGCACGGGCACGTTACGCCCGACCAGCGCGAGCAGGCCCAGCGCGAGCGCCGTGTCGGTCGACATCGCCGCGCCCCAGCCCGCCGCGCCCGGCCCGCCGTGGTTGAAGGCCAGGAAGATGCCGATCGGCAGCACCATCCCGGCCGCCCCGGCCAGCGCCGGCAGCACGAACCGGCGCCGGTCGCGCAAATCGCCCAGGTCGAACTCGCGCCGCGCCTCCAGCCCCACCACCAGGAAGAACAGCGTCATCAGGCCGCTGTTGACCCATTCCCGCAGGCCCAGCTCGATGCCCTCGCCGCCGAACCGCAGGCTGACCGGGGTCTCCCAGAACGACTCATAGCTGCCGTCGGCCAGGTTGGCCCAGAGCAGCGCGGCGACGATGGCGGCCACGAGCACCCCGGCGCTGCCGGCCTCGGTCCGCAGGAACTCACGCAGGGGCGTCGTGACCCGATGGCTCCACCTGGTCGTCGAGGTGGAGTCGCTCAGCTCGGTGGCTTCACTCACGGACAAACCCAAGCACTTCGCGCGCCGCCTTTCCACCGTCTGTGACCAGCGCCTATCAAGACCGGTTCCCCGTACGCCGGTCCGCGCGGAAGACGGTGGCACGCGCGGGCCTCGCGAACTGGATAAGATCCGGTGTTCAGGCTCGCGGCACGGATGCCCCGGCCCGCTCGGGGAGGCGGTTTGTCAGACATCGAGGATCTGTCCTTGCGGCTGTCCGACGCCCTCGCACAGCTCGAAGGCCTCCGCACCCTGCAGGAGGTCAGCCGGGCCGTCCATGCCAGCCTCGACCTGACCGCGACCATGGACGCGGTGGTGCATGGGGTGACCAGGGCGTCCGGGTTCGAGGTGGCGGTCATCAACGTGCTCCAGCCCGACGGCGACTTCCTGGTCGTCTCGGCCGACGGCACCGAGGAGATCCGGCGTTCGCTGCTCGGCACCCGCACGACCCTGGCCATCTGGGACGAGCTGTTCGGCAAGGCCGAGCGGTGGGGCTCGCTGTTCTTCGTGGGCCACGGCAGCACGATGCCCGACGACATGATCACCTGGACGTCGGGCACGCTCCCGATCCCCGAGTCGCCGGACGGCTGGCACCCCGACGACATGCTGCTGGCGCCCCTGACCGCCCCGACCGGCGAGCTGGCCGGCGTGCTCAGCGTCGACCTGCCCCTCGACGGGCGGCTGCCCGGCCCGGTGCAGCGCGAGATGCTCGAGCTGTTCGCCCAGCACGCCTCGATCGCCGTGCACCACGCCCGCCTGCACCACGAGCTGGCCGAGAGCCGGGCCCGCCTCGCCCACGCGGCCACCCACGACCCGCTGACCGGGCTGGCCAACCGGGCCCTGCTGCGGGCCTTCACCGACGACCTGGCCGGGCGGTCCGGCGGCCAGGTCGGCGTGATGGTGATCGACCTCGACGACTTCAAGGCAGTCAACGACGCCGGCGGCCACGACGCGGGCGACGAGGTGCTGCGCACGGTGGCCGATCGCATGACCCAGCTCGTCCGGCCGGAGGATCTGCTCGCCCGGGCCGGCGGCGACGAGTTCATCGTGGTGGTGACCGGCGGCGCCGTGGACGCGGTGCTGCGCGACACGGCCGAACGCATCCACGCCGCGCTCGGCGAGCCGATCGAGACCCGCGGCGGGCCGCGCAAGGTCGGCGCGAGCATCGGACACGCGTACGGGCCGACAGGAACCGACTTCGCCCAGCTCGCCGCCGCGGCGGATGCCGACATGTATCGCACGAAGCAGCGCCACCGGGCCAAACGCCCCTGGGTGGCCTAGGGTCCGTTTTGTCACTGGGGCCCGGCCGCAGCCCCGCCACAGGTACAAAACGGACCCTAGCCTTTCCGCTTTCTTTCGAGGCCGTCGAGCAGCAGGTCGAGGGTGAACTCGAACTCGGTCTGGGTGTCGCACCAGCCCAGCGTGGGGTCGGTGACGTTGTGGATCTCGGACGCGACCATCGCCGTGATGTTGGGCAGCGCCTGGGCCATGGCGGCCATGTCGGCTTCGGAGTCGCCCCCCGTCTCGCCCACCGTGAAGATCTCTTGCGCGAAGCCGAGCGGCATGCTGCCGAAGGCGTGCAGCGCCCGGTGCGCGAGGTGATAGTCGAAGCCCGCCCTGACGAGGGTGGCCACGATGCCGTCGTAGTAGGCGAAGACCGTCGGCGGTACGGACGTCCGTGAGCTGATCAGGCCCGGCGCCCACGGGTGCCGCAGCATGACCCGCCGGGCCTTCAGGAACTGATTGCGCAGGTGGGCGCGCCAATCCTTCTCGTCCTCGGCGGCGACGGCGGCGCTCACCTCGGTCAGCAGGGTCTCCACCACTCCGTCGAGCAGGGCCTGCTTGGCCGGCAGGTGGTGATAGAGCGACATCGCCTCGACGCCCAGGTCGGCAGCGAGCCCGCGCATGGTCAGCTTGGCCAGCCCGTCCCGATCGGCCAGCGCGACGGCCGCCTCCAGCACACGCTCGCGGGTCAGCGGAGTCCTCGTCGCCACGGCTTGACCTTACAACGTATGGTTACCTTACAACGTAAGGCTGGGAGGCGTCATGATCCGTACGGCCCGCGTCACCGGGCTCCTCTATCTCGGGCTCGCCATCGGTGGCGCGTTCGGTTTCCTGCTCATCCGCCCGCAACTCTTCGACCCGGACAATGCCGCGGCCACGCTGGCCAACCTGGTCGCCGACCCGTCGCTGGCCCGCGCGGGCATAGTCTTCGAGCTCCTCACCGTGCTGACGCAGGCCCTCGCGGCCGTCTGGTTCCACCGCCTCTTCCGGCAGCCGGCCGCGTTCGGAATCGCCGCCTTCGGCCTGGCCAACGCGTTCGCCATCCTGATCAGCGCGGCCCTGCTGGCTACGGCCTTGTCGGTGGCGGAGGATCCGTACGGCGACCCGGCCGCCCTGGTGCAGACCCTCTACCTGGCCAGCGACCACCTCTGGGGCGTGGGCGCCATCTTCTTCGGCCTCTGGCTGATCCCGATGGGCTGGTGCGTGCTGAGCTCCGGCCTGATGCCCCGAGCCCTCGGCTGGCTCCTCATCGCCGGCGGCGCCGGCTACGTCTTGAGCGCCTTCCTCCGCTACGCCTTGCCCGACGCCGCCTTGATCGCCGACCTGCTGGCGTACCCGGCCACCATCGGCGAGTTCTGGATGATCGGCTACCTGCTGATCGTCGGCGTTCGGCGCACCGTCACGGGTGCGCGAAATGCTCAGGTCATCAGCGACGAGACCGCACCGACCAGGCAAACTGGATCGAACCAAGCCGCGTAGTTCTCGTTCGGAACCGGGCGAGGAACTTCCTCGGGAAGACTGTGGCGCCTCATGTATTGCAACCGATCGGCCGGCCCCATCAAGCCGTTTCAGTACCTGAATGATCACTCGAAGTAATGAGAAGTCCGCAGACTCGTTCGAGCGAACGTCGGCTGTCGACGGCATGAAGGAGGCCGCGGCCGGGCCCCATCGTGTTTCGTGTGGATGACAAAACCCACTCGCGGGGGAATACTAAGCGTCTCTGCAAGCAGACCTGACGGGCCGCAAGTCGCCTCTCGTGGGAGCGGTAAATGGACGAGATTCCAAAAATTCGAGTTGTATCGGGCAACTCGAACGAGAAGGGCGACATCCTTACGCGCTTGATGGGGGACCTTTTCCATTCTTTGGGATTCGTCGACCTCCAGTACGACCTGGCGCGAAGCGGCCGCGAACTCGATATCGTCGGAGTTCACGAGTTCGAGGAGAAGGCGTTACGTGCAGAGTGCAAGGCGCACACGGAAACCATCGGCGGGGCTGACGTCAACAAGTTCGCCGGCGTTCTCCAGGCGGAGCAGAACAGAACTGCTCAGCCGGTCTCCGGGTATTTCATCTCGCTCTCGGGGTTCACGGCGCCGGCCATCGAGCAGGAGTCCGAGTTCGCGAGACGCAGGATTGCCCTGATCGGGCCGGCGCAACTATGCGATCGTCTTCAAAAAAGCGGATTCCTGGTGAGCCGGGATCGGGCGATCGACAGCGCCCGGCGAGTTGTTTCTCGTTCTCTTCCTGAAGGTCTCTCCGTCCGATCTGTCGAAATCGTCGCCAGTCGCCTCGGCTGGGCGTGGGGCATCTATTACGGCGTAGGGCCGGGAGCGCCGTCTCACGCATGCTTCATACACGCCGACGGCCACGCACTTTCTGCCGCCACAGCCTCTCCGTTGCTGGCGCAGGAAGGATGCGTGATCGCTGGAAGTCCTGTTGCTTCGGACCAGGTGCGCGAGGCGGCTTCTGTTTACCGCGACTATCTGTGTCGAGAGTTCGGCAGCATCACACTGGAAGGTCTGCAGGCCGATCAAGAGATCGGTGGGCGAAGATTTCGGTTGGAGAATCTTTACGTGCCCACGCGCTTGACCGACACGCCGGAGTCGACCGTCGTCGACGAAGATCCTGATTACTCACATGCCGACGTCAACGACCACGAATACCAGAGTGCGTCGACGAGTAGAGGAGTGGCCCTGGGTAAAGCATTGTCGAGCCACGCGCGACTCGCCATACTCGGTCCGCCTGGTAGCGGAAAGTCAACCTTGATCAAAAGGCTGGCCGTTGCCTACGCGAGTGAACCGCGCCGCGAGGAGATCCGCGACGGCTTGCCTGTGCTCCGATGCCTACCCATCGTGGTCAGATGCAGGCAGATCACCGGGCGATCCGCATACTCGATCGTGCATATGCTCGAGGAGCAGATCTCCAGGGCAGAAAGACCGGATCTTCGTGCCGCATTCAGCCAGGCTGTTCATGAAGCACTGCGCGATGGATCTCTGTTTCTTCTGCTCGACGGACTGGACGAGATCGGCGACATCGCCGAGAAGCTGCAGTTTGCCGCGCAACTGCGGACCTTCATGGCTGTATATCCCGCGGTTCGCCTGGTTACCACTTCGCGGGAAGCAGGATTTCGCCCCATTGCCGGAACTGTGGCGGAAATGTGCACTACGTACTTCGTGCATGAACTGTCGGACGACGACATCGAAAATCTCTCCGTGGCCTGGCACCGAGTCACGGTCGGCCAGAGCTCCGAAGTGGAGAAAGATGCTCGCCGGTTGGCCGTCAGCATCTGCAGTATCGACAGAGTCCGGCGTCTTGCGTCCAACCCGCTCCTTCTCACCATTTTGTTCCTCGTGCGGCGTGGGGTCGGGCAGATGCCTCGTCGTAGGTCAGTTCTCTACGGCAAGGCCGTCGAAGTCCTGTTGATGACTTGGAATGTTGAAGGCCACAGCCCGGTGGACCCCGACGAGGCGCTGCCCCAACTCGGATTCGTTGCTTATGCGATGATGACGGAAGGGAAGCAGAGCATCTCCGAAAGTGAATTGCGGAATCTGCTGCGAAAAGCGCGTAGTGAAATGCCCGATCTGCTGATGCATGCGCGCCTGTCCGTCTCGGAGATGATTGCGAAGATCGAAGAGAGAAGCAGTCTGCTGACCCTCGCCGGGCATGACGTTCGTGACGGAACACTGCAAGCGATCTATGAGTTCAAACACCTCACCTTTCAAGAGTATTTGTGCGCCCGGGCCGTGGCGGAGGGCTGGCTGCCGGCGAAACTGGCGGAACTGCCCACCATCGAACTGATCAAGCCGTATCTCGCTGAGCTTTCATGGCACGAAGTCGTCGTACTGACTGCGGCATTGTCCGGGCGGAACGCCTCGACCGTGATGGCTGAGCTGATTTCGAGTGTCTCAAAGATTCCTGCTCCCTCCGAATCGGCCGCCGAATCCTGGAACCGCTACTCGTCGGCGACCTTGCCCTACATCGAAAACATCGCGGGTTGCCTCGCGGACGACGTCCCTGTGACGCCGCTACTTCTTGAAAAAGCACTCTCCCTCATCGTGCACACCTCCGAGCACGGCAATCTTGCGCTCGACATCATCGGATCGCGCTACGAACTGAGCCTGAGGGAGTATGTCGCCGGGGCGGTCAAGTCCTCGGGTTACATAGATCAGGCAATGTCGGTCTTCGTGAATCTGAATGGGGCCAAGTTCGCCGGTGAGCCGGTAGCCAGCCTGCTGTCATCCTGTGTGGTCCTGCTCCAGGGCGCGGAGGAGGATGAGTTGCTCCAAGGATTAGCCCTATTAGTATTTGTGTGTCTTCACCGGGGTTCCGCCCTGGAGGCTTTGGTTCCGGTTCCTGTTGGATATTCGACCAGATCCCAACTGCGGAGACCGGCAGAATTGGCTGCGAGTCTTCTCTATTCCGGAAAGTTGGGCGTCTCGGGCCGGGTGCTCGCTCTCTGGGCAATCGGGTGGTCAGGTCAGAACATTCGATCGGTCAGGGTCAACAATAAACTGCAGCAGTGGCTGTTGCGGTCCTGGATGGAACGGGATGGTGACTACGAGGAGCAGATTCCGTGGGCCCTGATGTCGACGCCGCTCACCGGGAAGTGGGGGTTCGAGGCGCTAGGCGTCGAGCCGGCGGTATTGAATTCTTTCTTGAACGCGCGGCTGGAATCGTCCGAACGAGAAGAGTTCAGGCGTATTCGGTGCGCTGTCTTCTTGTGCAGCTTCTATCTTGAGCTGCCCTGGTCCCGAGAGGAGTTGACCGAGGCGATCAAGAGTGATGTTGTACTTTCGTACGCTCGGCAGCGTGTCGAAGTTGAATTCATCGTTCGCCTCTTGAAGGCATGCGGCGAGTCCCGCGACAATATAAACAGGATCAACAGCCGCACGTATCCTAGGCCCCGTCTCGGCGCATAGCGGCGTCGCGGACGTCAGTGTCGGGGCAGCCACCACCTTACTCATTCGACATGTTGCGGGTTTACGGTTCACCTTATGACTGAGAGGCCACCGTTTCCGCCGTTCACCCTCGAGACCGCCCGCCAGAAGGTGCAGGCCGCCGAGGACGCCTGGAACAGCCGCGACCCATCACGGGTGTCACTGGCCTACACCGAGGACTCGGTGTGGCGTAACCGCGACACGTTCGTCACCGGCCGGCCCGCGATCGTCCAGTTCCTGACCGCGAAGTGGGAGCGCGAACTCGACTACGCGCTGCGCAAGAACCTGTGGTCCTTCACCGAGGACCGCATCGCCGTACGCTTTCAGTACGAATCGCGGGACGCGAGCGGCCAGTGGTGGCGCAGCTACGGCAACGAGCTGTGGGAGTTCACCGCGGAGGGGCTGATGCGTCGCCGCGAGGCCAGCATCAACGACCTGGCCATCACGGAGAGCGAACGTCGCATCTTCGGCCCCCGCCCGGAGTCCGAGCGCGGGCAGGACTTCCCGTTGCAGTAGTCCGCTCCGCGACGATCTCGTCACTTTCCTTGTCGGCAAGATCTATGCGGGGCCGGGAGGCTTAGACTCCTCGGACGCTGGACATCCTTGAGTCATGGCCGCCATCAGCGGGCCGTTGACGACGACATGAGCGGGAGGCGGCGAGAGGTCATGCCCCAGGGATTCCACGGCGACCTGGCCCAGGTCGGCGGCACGCTGGTCACGATGGCCAAGGCCGCCCGCGAGACGATGCGGCAGGCCAGCCAGGCCCTGCTCGCCGCCGACCACACCTCGGCCCAGCAGGTCATCGAGCGCGGCGCCGAGATTAACGTGCTCTTCCGGCTGGTCGAGGACAGGGTCTACGACCTGGTCGGCCGGCGCAAGCTGGGCCCGGACGAGCTCCCCGCGACCATGACCGCCGTCCAGGTGGCCGCGGATCTCGAGCGCATGAGCGAACTGGCCGTCCACGTCGCCCGCTCCTCCCTGCGCCGGCACCCGGCACCCGCGGTCGCCCCCGAGCTGACCGGCCTGTTCACGACGATGAGCGAGGTGGCCGACCGGCTCGCCGAGAAGATGGTCGACGTGCTGGCCGATCACGACGCGGAACTCGCGGCCGGCCTCGACCAGGACGACGACGCCATGGACCAGCTGCATCGCCGCCTGTTCGCGGTCATGCTGAGCCCGGACTGGCCGCTCGGCGTCGAAGCGGCTGTGGATGGGGCGTTGCTGGGGCGTTTCTACGAGCGATATGCCGACCACGCGGTCAACGTCGCCAACCGCGTGGTCGAACTGACGCGTGCAGACAACGGAATTCGATCGTCCAATTGAGGCCGAATCCGGCCTGAAGCCCGGCTGAGTGTCAGTCGGGCCAGAACGAGCCGTCGGCCAGCCGCTCGAACTGCTCGCCGAACTCCGGCGTGCCCTCGAAAACCACCCTCAGCTGGTCCCGGACGCCTTCCGGAACGCTGAGCGCGACCGTGATGACGACGTTCTGCTCGGTCGGGCTCACGACCACGCGGCTGGTGAGCTCGAGGTTGGGCGCCAGCATGGACCGGGATTCCTCGACGAAGACCCGGGCGACCTCGTCGTCGCCGAACACGAACGCGACCTGCTTGTCCCGCCCCGGAAGGAGGAAGGGCATATCGACGCCGTCGCCGGAGACCCAGGGAAGTAGAAAGATCCGCTGCCGGTCGGCCAGCAGTTCTTTCGCGCTACCGGGTGTGGAGGCCAGCTCGACCAGTAGGTCGAGGTCGGGATGGGAGATGTCCAGCGAATCGGCCAGCGCAAGGAAATGGCGGATGTCCGGTCCGGCGACCGCGGATGAGAATTGCTTGTCGAGGAATGCGGCAAGCCCACCGATCGCGTCCAACCGGCGCTCGTGTGGGAAGAGGCAGAGCCGCAGCGCGAGAGCATGTCCGCGGTCGAACGTGGTGAATCGGGCGTTGATGCGATCGTGGGCGGCGACCAGTTTCTGCCGCATGCCGGCAACGTCTTCCTCGCCGGGCTCGGACGTCCCGGTCCGGGTCAGCAGCTCAGCCAGGAAGTCGATGATCACGTTCAGCCGGACGGCGTTGGCGACGTTGCCGTAGAGGTCGGCGGCGTCGGCCCCGTCCCGAAGGCGCACGGCTAGGGCGCAGCTGTTGAGCACGTGGAACAGGCCGAACATGAGCAGGACGTCGCTGGCCAGGCGGCCGGCATTGAGCTGGTCGAGCGTGCCGCTGCGCTCGAAGACGCGGTAAGTTCCCTCGAACAAGGCCTGTACCGAGAACAGGTCGGCATCGATCTCGGCGGTGAGCACGGCCGAGTCGAGCGCGTCGATCCGTTCGAGCTCGGCCCGGCGTTTCCGTACGGCCTCCGAGTGATCGCCGAAGTACTTGCCGAGGACGGCGTCGGCGAGTGACCCGAGATAGGTGTCCGGCCCGCCCCTCCTGGTGTGATCACGTTCCCGGGCCGCCACGTGTCCCATCTCGTGCAGCAGGCCGTAAAACCAGACGGACAGGTAGCTCTCACTGATCGGTTCACGCTCCAGACCCATCAGCGTCATCCGTGGAAAGTCGACAGTCGTCCTGCTCAAGGACTCGGCCATCAGGTGACACGCGAGCGCCGGGTCGCCCTGCCGAAGGGTCAGCTCGGCAAGGATGCGCAGCGAAACCTGCTCCGCGACCGCCTCGAGCATCGGGCCGTCCAGCCAGAACGTCGTCAGGATGCCGCGGAGTTGTCCCATCATCTCGAGATGCCGTGTGCTGAAGAGGACGACGGCCGGGTCGAGGTCGGGTAGCGAGAACGTCTCCGGGGCTCCGCCACTGACCCAGAAGATCGAGTAGGGATGCGACACCATCGTGTCCACCACGTCGAGGACTGCGTTCATCGGGCTGATCGGCTCACGATCGTGCCGCCAGATCCGCACCCCGTCCCCGGCCTGTGATCGGGCAATCTGCTCGAGTACGGATTGGTCAAGCATCGTCGTCCGGTGGGTTGTCGCCCATCTTGTCGATCAGCTCGCGGATCTGCGCCCGGCCCGGCCTATCGATTTTGATCTTCTGTTTCTCGAGGTCCACCGTCACGCTGCCGAGCCGCAGTTCCTTCACCAGTTCAGCCAGCGCGCGCAGGATGTCGGGGGCCGTCTTCACCGCGAGGCCGGCCACCACGAGCCAGGACGTGATGGCCGCCCCGTCGAGGTTGCGCCGCCCCGAGGCCTGGGCCGTCACGCCGAAGGTGTCCAGCATGGTCACGATCGCCTGAGCCGACTCCTGGTCGGCCTCCACGATCAGAGTTGCTTGCTCAGGCACCACGGTGCCTCCTCTCACTGATTCCCACCTCGAACGCTAACCGCCGATGGTCCACTTCTGGTTGGGGACGCGACGCCGTCCCACATCCGGACGAGGGCGCTGTTGGCAGTGCTGGGGCCGCCGACGTCGAGGAACTTGCCGGCGTAGCCGTGAATCTCGGTGCCGCCCGGGAGCGCTGACACGGCATCGCCTCCCCCGATCACCCGCCGCACTTGATCCTGACGGACAGCCGTCGGTCTGGGCGTGGCCCGGCAAAGGCGTACGAGCATCTCGGGAAGCTTGGTGGGATTCACCCACGTTCGACGATGACGGCGATGACTCTAGGGACGCGGCACTGTGAGTGAGGTCTGGTCAGTGGCCGCGGCGCCGGAAACCGGCAGCCAGGGGCTGACGCCGAAGCGGGCCGTGGTGCCCAGGTCGAGGCCGCCCTCCGGGGTCAGCACCTGGGCGGGGTAGCCGGAGCGGACCGCCATCCGCAGCAGTGGGACGGTGAGCGGTGGCTTGCTGGGGTCGTCGTACTTGTTGCGCCAGACGATGATCGCGGTGGCCCGGGCGCCCGGCGCCAAGGTGAACGGGCTCGGGGCGGCGTCGCGGTAAGGAATGCCGGGAGCTATGTCGCCCACGCCCTCGAGGGCTTCGACGGCGAGTGGGGCCTGCTTCTCGTCCAGCGCGCGCACCTCGGGGTAGCCGTCGACCTCGTACGGCGTACGGCCGCAATTGATCAGGCTGATGCCGAGGGCTCGCAGGCCCATGGCGGCGTCGACCGCCTCCGTCCGGAGGGTGGCGCAGGGGAAGGACGGGGCCACGGCGGACGGGCTCGCGCTCGAAGTGGGGGACGCGGGCGGCGCGGTGGCCCACGGGCGGTCGTCCGTGCAGCCGGCGAGCAGGAAGGCCAGGCCGGCGGTGAGCAGACACAGGCGGGCCCTCATGGGAAGGGACCTTAGCTAATCGATGCGAGCGGGAGCCCGAAGCCCTAAGGTGGGCCGCGTGCTGCTGAGTGTGGAGCCGGTGCGGACGCTGGGCGATCCGGATGAGCCGCGGTTGACCTTCTCGGAGGATGACGAGGCCAGCCGTGAGCGGCTGCTGCTGGTGGACGGCCAGCCGGCGTTCGAGCTGACGTTCTGGTGCGGCACCTGCCAGATCCTGTTCCAGCGGCGGGCGGGCTCGACCGAGACGTTCTCGCCCGAGGGGGACGATCCGATCGAGGCGTTCGGGTCGTTGCTGCCGCGGGGGGAGTATCAGCCGCTGCTGCTGGAGGTGCGGCCGCGGCTCGTGCAACCGTCGGGGCCGGGCGACTACTTCGCCGAGGAGCAGGTGGCGACGTGGGGGCTCGACTCGTTCTGGGGCTTGCCGGTTTACCCGAGAACACCCTATTACCGTACGTTCGAGACCGCGGTCGACGACGAGGCGCACTTCTACGAGTTCGTGGTGCCGATGGTCCCGCCGTCCTGGAACGAGCGGGCGCAGGTCGAGAAATACGCCGCCGAGCTGGCCTCGGGGGAGACGCCGACGCTGGTTGCCGTGTCGTTGCTCGACGTGAGCGAACCCGCGGGCGCCGACGGGCCCGACCACTACACCCACTGGGCGCTCACCCATTTCCTGCTCGACGGCCATCACCGGCTCCAGGCGGCGGCCGAGACAGACCACCCCGTACGGCTTCTGTCCCTGCTCGCCGTCGAACGGGGCACGGCGGGCGTGGGCTCAGTGGCGCGGGTGCCGGAGCTGCGGGCCCGCGACCCGAAGAAGCGGCCGTGACCGACGACGAGATCTTCGTGGCCGTCCGCGAGCGGGTGCGGGCCGGGCGTCCCTGCGATGGGGACTGGCATCTAGACCACGAGCCCGCCACTCCCGAAGCCGTGGCCGCCGCCGAGGCGCTGATCGGCCACCCGTTCCCGCCGTTGCTGCGCCGCCTCTATCTCGAGGTGGCCGACGGCGGCTTCGGGCCGTCCTGCGGGGTCAACGGAGTCGGCGAGAACGGTCATGGCTGCGTCGGCTCGATGCTCGGCGACTACGTCGACTGGCGCGACACCCCCGCCGACCCGGGCGACCCGCCGTGGACCCCGGGCGTCGTGATCCTGGGCGACTCAGGGTATGCGGTGTGGGCGGTGCTCGACTGCCGCAGCCCGGAGGGGCGCCTCTCGTTCCTGGACGGCCGGGAGATCTTCGCAGCCGACCTGACGCTCTCGGGGTGGCTGACGCGCTGGCTTTCCGGGACGCTCGACCCGCACGCGCTGGTCGGGTCGTGAACGTGTGGGCGTTCGTCCTGGTGGTCGCCTTGGGTGCGATGTCGCCGGGGCCGGATTTCGCCGTCGTCGTGCGCCATTCGGTGGTGTCGGGCCGCGGGCACGGGCTGGCCACCGCGGCCGGCATCGCCGCGGGCGTGTTCGTCTGGGCGGCCGCGGCCGCGTCCGGGGTAGCGGCGCTGATCGCCTGGGCGCCGGGTGCCCTGACCGCGCTGAAGCTGGTGGGGGCGGCGTACCTGCTCTATCTGGGGGTGCGCTCCCTGCGCTCGGGTGGCCAGGCGGCGACAGTCGAACCGGGTACGCGTAAGTCGAGAGGCGCGGCCTTCCGGGACGGCCTGCTCTGCAACGTGCTCAACCCGAAGGCGGCCGTGTTCTTCGTGGCGTTGCTGCCACAGTTCCTGCCGGCCGACCCCGGCATCGTTGACACAGTGGTGCTGTCCGGCCTGGCCGTGGCGATCACGATCGTCTGGTTCACGAGCGTGGCCCTGCTCGTCTCCGCCCTACGTCGCCTGCTCGACCGCGCCCCGGTCCGCCGCGCGATCGACCGGCTGACCGGCGTGGCACTGATCGCCCTCGGCGTGCGGCTGGCGGTAACGACCGCCCGATAGCGAGCGTTCCTGCACATCGGCGTTTGGTGCGCGAGTACTGCGCGGTTGGCGGTGGCGACCGCCCATATAGTGAGCGTTTGCTGGAAATCGGTGTTGGTTGCGCGTTTGGTGCGCGAGTGCTGCGCGGTTGGCGGTGGCGATTGCCCGGTAGTGGGCGTTGCTGCGGATCGGTGTTGGTTGCGCGTTTGGTGCGCGAGTGCCGCGCGGTTGGCGGTGGCGATTGCCCGGTAGTGGGCGTTGCTGCGGATCGGTGTTGGTTGCGCGTTTGGTGCGCGAGTGCCGCGCGGTTGGCGGTGGCGATTGCCCGGTAGTGGGCGTTGCTGCGGAT
>NZ_JAENHO010000010.1 GCF_016785085.1 Paractinoplanes lichenicola | reverse complement strand
GATACAGGCGCACAGCCCTCGCCCGTAGTTCGTCGGGGTACTTCTTCGGTGCGGCCACGGATAATTCCTCCCCATGATCAGTCGATCATGCTTGAGAAGCTCCGCCAAACCGGGGGGAACTCAGACGGGTGCGGCATTGCAAGTGAGATCTGCTTGCCAGCCTTGCCTCCTCAGGGCGTCCAGGCCGGCGTGCCAGTCGGCCAGGTGCTGGTCGGTGTGCCGTGGGCTGTCTTGTTTGCTCGGGTCGTTGCGCACGCTCGCATTGAACGCGACGGCGGCAAAGGGACTGGCCACCGACCGCGCACAGGTCGGCTTGGCCTACGCCGTCCAGCCGTCGCCCTGCGGAGGATGCGTCCAGGGCAAAACGCAGCGCGCAGGCGGCGAGCAGCCTATCGAGGCGAGCCAGTTCCGGCCCGGCCGGCTGAGATCATGACGTGGTGCCGTAGGCCCCGACGACCTGATAAGGGCCGCGCAGGGCGGGGGAGATTCGCGCGGCCTGCGAGCGGGTGGTCGGTGTTCGAGCCCGGGGGAGCCACTGCGCTGGGGCGACCTGGCGGGCCTGGCCGGCGGTAGCGTGACCGGCGAGGCGGCAACCGGGACGGGGGTTGGCGATGGGGCAGCGCGTGGGGCGGCGGGTGGAGGCCGTCGTGTTTGATCTTCTTTACACGCTTGTGCATCCGCGGGGGGTGGGGCGGGGTGCTTGGCTGGCGCCCTTGCTCGGGATGGATCGGGACGCGTTTCGGCGGCGGTGGATCGAGTTCGAGCCGTTTCTGGAGTCGGGGCGGGGCGGGCTGACCGAGCTCGAATGGGTTCGGGCCATCGCCCCCAGGGTGACCGCCGATGACCTCGAGCGCATCGAGGCCGACTGGGATCTTGACCGGCGGGTGGCCCTGCTCGAGCCGCCGGCAAGCACGATCGCGACGTTGACGGCGCTGCGCGAGCTGGGACTCAAGGTCGGGGTGCTCAGCAATACGCACGCCCTCGAGTTGCGGGCCTGGCCTCGGTCTCCGCTGGCCGCGCTGGTGGACGACGTGGCGCTGTCTCATGAGATCGGGGTCTGTAAACCGGAACCTCGGGCGTACGCGCTCATTCTCGAACGCCTGGGGGTGGCGCCGGCGAGGGCCGCCTACGTGGGGGATGGCGGCAGCAACGAGCTCGACGGCGCCCGCGCGGCGGGGTTCGGCCTGGTTGTGCTGGCCGAGGCGGCCGCGGCCGAGCACGCGCCGGGTGACCTGCCCCGGCTGCGCAAACAAGCGGACGTGAGCGTGGCCGAGCTGACCGAGGTCGTCGCGTTGGTCGCCTCGTGAGTGATGAGGCGCCCGGCGTTGTAGTGACCGATCTTTACGGACCGGATCCCGCCGGCGAGACGCGCCGGGCGGGGGCTGCCCGGCGCGGGGATGTCGGTGTCCGGGCTCGACGGCTTCGCCAAGAGGTCCTATTCCTGTCGACACCGGTGCGGAACCGGGGTGTGATGGCGGCATGAGGACTCCCATGCAGGGTGGGCTGTTGCCGGTGCAGGCGGGGGCCGGGCCGGTTGTGCGGATCGCCTGTGACGAGTCGGGGTTCTCGGGCACCAACCTGCTGCACCCTGGCATGCCGACGATCACGCACGCGAGTGTGGACCTGAGCGTGGACGAGGCCGCCGAGCTGGTCGGGCGGCTGGGGGCCGCTACGGAGTCTGGCGAGTTGAAGTCGGGGCGGTTCTTGCGGGCCGGCCGGAAGGACTGGTTTCAGGAAGCGTTGCGCGGGCGGGCGTACGTGCATGTGGTCGACAAGCGGTTCTTTCTCGTCACGCGCATCGTCGACATGGTGCTTTACGAGCCTTCGTACGCGTCCGGCACGCGGCTCACGCAGGGGCAGCGGGCGGACGCCGTCGCGCTGGCTCAGGCCGTACGGGAAAGCTCTGGGTTGTTGCCGGCGTTTGTCGAGCTGGTGCGCACGAAACGGCGGCGGCCGGCGAGCGAGACTGTGGAGCGTTTCCTGGCCGCGGCCGAGCACGTGGTGGAGGTGGAACCGGCCCGGGTGTGGGCGTTGGCGGCCCGGCTCGATGAGGATGACCGCGAGGTGCCGCCGCCCCTCGAACCGCTGCTGCCGGCGCTGGCCGAGACGGTGCTGACGTGGAGCGGGGGCGAGCGGCGGGTGCTCGTGACGCATGACGAGCAGAGCGCGTTGACCGCCGGCCGGCTGGCTCGGCTGCAACGGGCGTTGACAGGTGATGGCGGGGTGTCGCCGCTGGCCGGGTTCGCGATGGCCGACTCGCGGGACGATCCGCGGGTGCAGGTGGCCGATCTGCTGGCGGGGCTGGCCCGACGGCAGGGAGTCGACGAGAGCTTGCTGACACCGACGTCGTGGAAGGCGCCGAAGGGCGCGGCCCCGTAAACAACGAGGCCGCGCCCTTGCCCGGGGAATCGATCAGACGGCGACAGGCGCCTCATCGGGGACCGGGGTGGCTGACCCGCCGGACAGGTGCCGAAGGTAGGCCGGCAGGGTCAGGAACTCGGGGCACGTGCGCTCGGTCAGCAGCACCGTCAGCAGGGTGCGGGCCTGGCCGAAACGCCGGGCCGAGTCCTCGTCGAGGGCGCCCGTCTCGCTGAGCACGTCGAGCTCCTCGCGCAGCATGCGGGTGACCAGCGCGGCGCTGACCGGGATGCCGTAGTCGGTCGGGGTGGCCGATCGGATCCACTGCCACAGCTGGGTCCGGCAGATCTCCGCGGTCGCCGCGTCCTCCATCAGGCCGCCCAGCGCCACCGCGCCGCGCCCGTCGAGCCAGGCCGCGATGTAGCGCAGCGCCACGCTGACGTTGTTGCGCAGCGCGACCTCGGTGACCTGGACGCCGGGAACGCGCACGTCCAGCAACTCCGTGGCGGTCACGCGCACGTCCTCACGCTTGCGGACGATCTGGTGCGGCTCCTCGCCGAGCCACTGGTCGAACACCTCGCGGCACGTCGCGACCAGACCCGGGTGCGCCACCCAGGAGCCGTCGAAGCCGTCGCCGACCTCGCGCCGCTTGTCCTGCCGCACCTGGTTGAGCGCGCGCTTGGCGGCCACCGGGTCCTTCGACGGGACGACCGCGGCCATCCCGCCGATGGCGTGCGCGTTGCGGCGGTGACAGGTGCGGACCAGCAGTTCGGTGTACGCCCGCATGAACGGCGCGGTCATCGTCACCTGCGACCGTTCGGGCAGGACCACCTCCGGCCGGTTCTTGATCATGCTGAACAGGTAGTCCCAGCGGCCCGCGTTCAGGCCGGCCGAGTGTTCGCGCAGCTCGTACAGGATCTCGTCCATCTCGAAGGCCGCGGTGATCGTCTCGATGAGCACGGTCGCGCGGATAGTGCCGCGTTCGATGCCGAGCGCCTCCTGCGCGAAGACGAACACGTCGTTCCACAGCCGCGCCTCGAGGTGCGACTCCAGCTTGGGCAGGTAGAAGTAGGGCCCGCTGCCCCGGTCGAGCTGCCGCTGGGCGCAGTGGAACATGTAGAGCCCGAAGTCGAACAGGGCCGCCGACACCGCCCGCCCGCCGATCCGCAGGTGGCATTCGGGCAGGTGCCAGCCCCGCGGCCGCACCATGATGGTCGGGGTCCAGCCGTTGACCTTGTATTCCTTGCCCGCCGGGTCGGTGAAGTCGAGCGTGCCGTCCAGCGCGTCCCGCAGGTTGGCCTGGCCCAGCACCACGTTCTCCCAGGTGGGCGAGGTGGCGTCCTCGAAGTCGGCCATCCACACCTTCGCCCCGGAGTTGAGCGCGTTGATCGTCATCTTGCGCTCGGGCGGCCCGGTGATCTCGACCCGCCGGTCCAGCAAATCGGGCGCGGGCGGGGCAACGGTCCACTCGGAGGAGCGAATGTGAGACGTCGACTCCAAGAAATCCAGCGAGGAAGTACGGGTGGTCCGCCGCCGACGGCGCCGCTCGAGGAGCTGGACGCGCCGAGCGCCGAACTCCCGGTCGAGCGCGACGACGAACTCGATCGCCGCAGGGGTCAGGATGTCGGCGTACCGGCCGGAAGTCGTACCGGTGATGGTGATCTCTTCGTTGCCCATCAGAACTGCTCCGTCTCGGTCGAGCCCGCCAGGGCAGTCGTGGACGAGGAGGGGTTGAGCGCGGTCGAGACGGCGTCGAAGTAGCCCGTGCCGACCTCGGCCTGGTGCTTGGTGGCGGTGTAACCGTCGAGCTCGGCCGCGAACTCGGCCTCCTGCAGCTTCACGTACGCGGTCATGCCGGTCTCGGCGTAGCCGCGGGCCAGCTCGTACATCGAGTGGTTGAGCGCGTGGAAGCCGGCCAGCGTGACGAACTGGAACTTGTAGCCCATCGCGCCGAGCTCCTTCTGGAAGCGCGCGATGTCGGCGTCGTCCAGGTTCTTCTTCCAGTTGAACGAGGGCGAGCAGTTGTATGCCAGCATCTTGCCGGGGTGCTCCTTGTGCACCGCCTCGGCGAACATCTTGGCGAACTCGAGGTCGGGCTTGCCGGTCTCGACCCACAACAGATCCGCATAATCCGCGTACGCCACCCCGCGCGCGATGGCCGCGTCGGGCCCGCTGCGCACTCGGAAAAAGCCTTCCGCCGTACGCTCTCCCGTGAGGAACGGCTGGTCGCGCTCGTCGACGTCGGTGGTCAGCAGGTCCGCGGCCAGGGCGTCGGTCCGCGCGATGACCAGCGATGGCACCCCGAGCACGTCGGCCGCCAGCCGGGCCGCGTTGAGGGTGCGGATGTGCTGCGCGGTCGGGATGAGCACCTTGCCGCCCAGGTGACCGCACTTCTTCTCGCTGGCCAGCTGGTCCTCCCAGTGCACGCCCGCCGCGCCGGCCACGATCATGGCCTTCATCAGCTCGAACGCGTTGAGCGGACCACCGAAGCCGGCCTCCGCGTCGGCCACGATCGGGGCCAGCCAGTCCCGCTCGTGCCTGCCGCTCGCGGTGTCGATCTGGTCGGCCCGCATGAGGGCGTTGTTGATACGGCGCACGACCGCGGGCACCGAGTTGGCCGGGTAGAGCGACTGGTCGGGATAGGTGGCGCCGGCCAGGTTGGCGTCGGCCGCGACCTGCCAGCCGCTCAGATAGATGGCCTTGAGCCCGGCCCGCACCATCTGGGTGGCCTGGCCGCCGGTCAGCGCGCCCAGCGCGTTGATGTAGTCCTCGCTCTGCAGCAGCTCCCACAGCCGCTGCGCGCCCCGCTCGGCCAGAGTGTGCCGCTCCTGGACCGTGCCGCGGAGCTTGACCACGTCGTGCGCGGTGTAGCTGCGCTTGATGCCCAGCCACCGGGGATCGCCGGCCCACGCCCGAGTGAGGTCCGCCGCGGTACCGCCCCGAACTTCGGTCAGCTGATCAGTCATCTGATTCATCCCTTCCGTGCCCTGTCGCTTGTGCTGCTTGGGAAGAACTCGACTATCGCCGGGGTCGCAACCCCCTAGGGAGGCGTTTGTGAGCAGAAGAAACGCGAAATTTCTGCTAACGTCAAAACCCGTGAGCGATTCACCTGTTGTCGACCTCGTGACCCTCGGCCAGCGGCTGCGTCACCAGCGCAAATCGAAGAACATGACGCTGGAGCAGCTCAGTGAGGCCGTGGGCCGGGCGCCGTCGCAGCTGTCGCTGATCGAGAACGGCAAGCGCGAGCCCAAGCTGTCGGTGCTGCAGGCGATCGCGGGCGCGCTCGGGGTGCCGCTGCAGGACCTGTTGCGACCCGAGGCGCCGTCGCGACGGGCCGGGCTCGAGATCGACCTCACGCATTTCCAGCAGTCCCCGGCGTACGGGGGCCTGGGGTTGCCGGTGGTCAAAGGCGGGCGACGGCTGCCCGCGGACGCGCTCGAGTCGCTGGTCGGCCTGCATCGCGAGCTGAATCGGCTGCTGACCGAGCAGAGCGCCACGCCCGAGGTCGCCCGGCGGGCCAACGCGCAGTTGCGGGTCGACATGCGCGAGCGCGACAACTACTTCGCCGGGATCGAGGAGGCGGCGGCCCGGGTGTTGCGCTCGGTCAAGCACACGACCGGGCCGCTCAGTCAGCGCGGCATCCTCGATATCGCTGCGCAGTTGGGCTTCTCACTGCACTACGTGAACGACCTGCCGGGCTCCACACGCTCGGTGACCGACCTGGTCGGCCGCAAGATCTATCTGCCTCAGGTGGCCAGCGGCAAGGGGCACGACCCGCGGGCGGTGGTGCTGCAGACGCTCGGCCACTTCGTGCTCGGGCATCCGGAGCCGGCCGACTACGGCGACTTCCTGCGGCAGCGGGTCGAGGCCAACTATTTCGCGGCGGCGTTGCTGATGCCGGAGAACTTCGCGGTGGAGTTCCTGCGTGAGGCGAAGGCCGACCGGGCGCTGGCCATCGACGACTTCCGGGACGCGTTCGGGGTGTCCTACGAGACGGCGGCGCATCGGTTCACGAACCTGGCCACGCACCACTTCGGGATCCCGGTGCACTTCACGCGGGTGCACGAGAACGGGATCGTCTACAAGGCGTACGAGAACGACGGGGTGCGCTTCCCGGCCGACGTCACCGGGGCCATCGAGGGGCAGCCGATCTGCCGCAAGTGGGCCTCCCGCACGATCTTCCAGGCGGACGACCCGTATTCGTCGTTCTACCAGTTCACCGACACGTCGGCCGGCACGTACTGGTGCACGGTGCACATCGAGTCGACGCGGTCGGGGGAATTCTCGGTCACGGTCGGCACGCCGTACGAGCACGCGCGCTGGTTCCGTGGGGGAGACACCGCCCGCCGTACGGTCTCCCGCTGCCCCGACCCCGGCTGCTGCCGCCGCCCGCCCGCGTCGCTGGTGGACCGCTGGGCGGGGCATGCCTGGCCCAGCGCCCGCGTGCACTCCCACCTGCTCGCCGCCCTGCCCCCGGGCACGTTCCCCGGCGTCGACGCCCAGGACGTGTACGAGTTCCTCGATCGGCGTGCCTAAGCTTTCCCGGTGATCACGCGGGTGATGGCGGGGGCCGTGGCATGGGCGGGGGCGGCCCTGTGGGCGTACGGGATGGCCGTTCTGCAGCCGCTCTGCGAGCCCGGGTCGGTCTTCTGGGAGCTCGCCGAGAACAACTCCTATTGGGCGCGCGACGTCCGGTGGAGCGCGATCCTCGCCGTGACCGCCGCACTGTGGGCGGTCACCCGCAGCGGCACGGCCGTCGCCACCGGCATGGTGTGGCTCTGCGCCGACCTCGCCCTCGACCGGATGGACCCCGGCGGCGCCATCCGGACGGCCGTCACCGTGACCGCCGGGCTGATCCTGACCGGGGTCATCGCGCTGTTCGGCCGCCCGCCCGGCCGCCGCCGCGGGCTCACCTGGGTCGCGCTGGCCTGCGTGTTCGCCGCGAGCTTCGTCGCCCGGCTGGAGTCACCCAGCGACACCGAGCCGCAGCTGGGCCCGTCCCGCGTGGCCGCCCTCGCGCTGCTGATGGCGGCGGCCGCGTTCTGCCTGACGGTCGCCGGCTACCGCTGGTGGGCGACCGCCGTGGTCGTCGTGCTGCCGGCGTCGGCTCTCGTCCCGGGCGCGCCGCTGTGGTTGTCGTTCGCATTGCTCGTGCCGGCCGCGACCGTGATCGTGGTGTGGCGCCGGCCGTGGGCGGGACCGCGGGCACTCGCCGCGACCGTGGTGGCGTTGCCGATCACCATCGTGGCCGTCCTCCTGCTGCTGCTCCAGGCGGCCCGCCCGTTCACGGCGCTGGCCGGCAACGAGCCGATCGGCGGCGCCGACTCCGACCCGTCCCTGGTGCTCAACGCGGTCGCCCTGGCGCTGCTGTGGTTCGCCGTCGTCCGCTATTTCTCAACCCACCAGCAGTTCCGGCGTACGCACGGGGGCGAGCCAGCGCAGCAATGACCGCGCGGCCTCCACCACCAGGGCGCGGTCGTGCGTGAGGGCGAAATCGAACCGCCGCTCGCCCTCGGGGCCGCGATCGCCCAGGTCCCGGGCCACCAGCGCGGCCGCCCGGTGCGGGCCGACCACGATCACGTTCCACTCGCCGCACAGCGTGTCGTCGTCGCCCGGGCAGGCCCCGCGCACGCCCACGGCGGGCTCGTCGCTCAGCCCGGTGCCGAACGCGGCCACCAGCGGGCTGCTCAGCGCGATCCGGGCGAACCGGCGTGCGGTCGCGGGCGTGAAGTGCCGGGCGTCCTGGAAGCAGGCCAGCAGCACCGCGGGTTCGCCCCCGTCGGCGGCCAGGGCCTCGAGGTGGCGGCTCATCGGCATCAACTGCGCCTTGGTCGTACGGGCCACGGGTCGACGGCCGGCCACGATGCCGAAGGGGGTGCGCACACCGTTGCGGGGCGGCGTGATCAGCGGCAGCGAGGCGCTCGCGCCGTCCGGCCCGGCCAGGGGCGCCGGCCGCCCGAAGTGCCAGCCCTGCCCGACGGTCGCGCCCATCGTGCGGGCCACGGCCAGATGCTGCTCGGTCTCGATGCCCTCGGCCAGCACGACCGCGCCGCTCGCCTCCGCGTAGGCCGCCACCGCCGCCACGACCCGGGCGGTGTGCGGGTCGCCCGGCGCGCGCAGCATCGCCATGTCGAGCTTGACCACGTCGGGATGCACGAACGGCATCAGGGCCAGCGACATCGGATCGGCCCCGACGTCGTCGAGCGCCACGCCCCAGCCGGCCGCCCGGCACGCCGCCGCGGCCGAGAGCAGCCCCGACGGGTCGACGGCGATGGCCCGCTCGGTCATCTCGGTGACGACCCGCAGCCGGCGCTCGGCCCGCTCGACGACCGGCGCCAGATCGGGCGGGCACGCCGTACGGGCGGCGGCCGGCTCCATGTTGACGAACCAGCTCAGCCCCTCGTCCAGCCCGGCCGCGAGCGCGCTCTCGTACGCGCGGGCCCGGCAGATCCAGTCGAGTTCGCTCTCGCGGCCGAACTGCCGGGCCGCGCCGAACAGGGCGGCCGGCGTCTCCCACGGGCTGCCCGCCGGCCCCCGGCTGAGCGCCTCGTAGCCCAGCACGCGGCCCGAGGCGATCTCGACCAGCGGCTGGAAGAGGGTGGTCACCGCGCGCCGGTCGAGAACCTCGTGAATGTCGGTCACCAGGTGCAGATCGGGCGCGGTCGCGCATGCCTTAGCGTCTTGGGCATGCCTTTGCTGGTCCCGCCCACCGTCACCCTGCACAAGTCCTGGCTCGCCGCCCGTGACGAGTGGCCGCCCGGCGCCCACATGGACGGCCACGGCGTACGGGAAACCGACGACGTCGACTCCGAGCCCGGGTTCGCGGCCTGGGTCGCCGACCTGCACGCCCAGGCCGACGAGACGATCCCGCCCGCCGCGGACTGGGTGCACTGCACGTACCGCTGGATCGTCGAGGACGACGACTACCTGGGCTCGATCTCGCTGCGGCACACGCTGAACGACATGCTGCTCGAGGTGGGCGGCCACATCGGCTACGGCATCCGCCCCTCGGCCCGCCGCCGGGGCCTGGCCTCGTGGGCGCTGGGGGAAACGCTGCAGGCGGCCCGCGCGCTGGGCCTCGACCGCGTCCTGATCACCTGCAACCCGACGAACGTCGCCTCGGCCCGCGTGATCGAATCCCACGGCGGCGCCTACGAGGACACCCGCACCACGGGCGCGTTCACGGTCAAGCGCTACTGGATTACCCTCGCCTGATGCGGCACAAGACCCTGGCAGCACTGGCCCTCTTGCTCATCGTCGTCAGTGGCTGGCTCGCCTACACCCTGATCCTCGAAGAGACCCACCTGGAGCCCGACGCGAACAGCCGCCTCGACTCCGCGCTCCTGATCGGCATCCCGGCCCTGCTCGGTGTCGGCCTGGCGATCGTCGCACTCCGCCGCCGTCGCCGGCCGGTCACTCGGTGATGGTGTATTTGCCGCCGACCCGCTCGCGCAGCTGATCGACCGGAAGCTCGACACCCCGGTTCTGCAGGTTCCACCGATGCCCGTACGGGTCGATGATCCAGCCCGCGCGGGAACCGTCATCCTGCTCGGCGACCGGTCGTTCGACGGTGGCGCCGGCCGCCACGGCTTTGGCCGCGATCGCGTCCGGGTCGGCCACGCCGAGCACGAACGACACCGGCGTGCCGCCGTACGTCAGCGGACCGCGCACGCCGATCTCGGGATGCTCGTCCGCGAGGAAAAGCGGCTCCCCGGCCAGGCTCAACTCGGCGTGCCCGATCCGCCCGTCGTCGGCTGTCCACCGTTGCACCTCGGTCGCCCCGAACACGGACACGTAGAACTCGATCGCCGCCGCAGCGTCAGGGCAGCACAGGTAAGGCACCAATCCTCGTCCCATGCCCTCTGACCCTACTGAACGGTCAGGCCCCCGGCTGTCCGTCAGAGACCGGGCGAGGGGGAACGCATGGATGATGTTCGAGACGTAGTCATCAATCTGGTCGCCGCCGCGATCGGTGCGGCCGCAGCCTGGAGCGTGGCACGTTTCAAGCGCTGGCGGCGCGAGCGACGGTCACGCCGCTTCTGGGGTGGGATGGCAACTCGCGGGGTGACCGTCGTCATCGGCGCCCAAGACCCTGCGGCCCTGGGCCGCTGGGAGCCGTCGGGCCTGGTCGGGATGGGCGACGCCATGGCCCTGATCACCCTCCAGCGTGAGCTGGAAGCTATCGGGTGCCGCGTGGATGTGCGCTCGGCGGAAGCGTTGGCGCCAGAACACCTCGAACGTGATCTTCTCTTGCTGGGTGGGCCCGACGCGAACAAGATCACTAGGGATACGTTGGAACATTACGATCAGGTACTTAAGTTGACCGTTCCAGGATTCAAGAGTCATGAAGTCGCCATCAGAGACACCCGGTCGGACCGGTACTACGCGCCGCGCAAGGGAGCGGACGACGAGTGGGTTCTCGATTACGGCCTTCTCGTTCGTCTGCCTAACCCGCTGTCCAACGGCCGGAGGACCGAGGTGCTCATCTTGGCCGGTTGCTGGGGTTACGGAACCGAGGGAGCCGCGAAGGCGGTGTCCGAGCTTGATTTTCTTAAAGAGGTCGGCGTCAAGAAGAATCGGTTCTTCGAGGCGCTGGTCCGGACCACTGTGCGGGCCAACGTCGGGTATTACCAGCGGCCGGAACTCATCCGGCCGCTGGAGGTGGGTGAGTGGTGAATGTCGGGCCTCTGCGTCAGCCGAGGAGGCGGCGTTCCCAGGCCCAGGCGGCGATTTCGACGCGGTTGCGGGCGTTGAGTTTGGTCATGACGCTGCCGACGTGGGTTTTGACTGTGCCGATCGAGATGAAGAGTTGGGCGGCGATCTCGGCGTTCGTCAGGCCCTTGGCGGCCAGGCGCACCACGTCGAGTTCGCGCGGGGAGAGGCCGCCGTCGTCGTTGGAGGGCGCGGGCGGGGAGAGGTGCTCGAGCAGCCGTACGGTGATGGAGGGGCTGATCAGGGCGTCGCCCGAGACCGCGGCTCGTACGGCCTCGACCAGCAGGGCCGGGCCCGAGTCTTTGAGCAGGAAGCCGGCGGCGCCGTTGCGGAGGGCCTGGTGCACGTATTCGTCCAGGTCGAAGGTGGTGACCACTACTACCTTGACCGGGTCGGTGACGCCGGGGCCGGAGAGCAGGCGCAGCGCTTCCAGGCCGTCCATTTTGGGCATGCGGATGTCGAGCAGGGCCACGTCGGGCTTGAGTTTGCGGGCCATCGCCACTGCCTCGACGCCGTCGTTGGCCTCGCCGACGACCTCCATGTCGGGCTGCGCGCCGATGATCATGCCGAAGCCCGTACGGACCATGGCCTGGTCGTCGGCGATCAGTACGCGGATCATGTGGTCGTCCTCGGGTCGATCGGGAACGCGGCGTCGACGACCCAGCCGCCCTCGATGCCGGGCATGGCCGAGATGCGGCCGCCGACCGCGCGGACCCGTTCGGTCAGGCCCACGAGACCGTACCCCGCCCGCTCCCGGGGCGCGGGCGTGCGGGCCGGAACCACGCCGTCGTTGGCCACCCGCACCAGCAACCACTCGGGTGTACGCCTTATCCAGACGTCGGCCGCCGTGGCCGCGGGAGCGTGCTGGCGCACGTTGGTCAGCGCCTCCATCACCACCCGGTACGCCGACGTGGAGACCTCGACCGGCAGCCCGTCGAGCTCGCCGTCGAGATGCATGCGGGCCTTGATGCTGCCCGCCGAGGTGAACTGGTCGAGCAGCGGGCCCAGCTCGTGCACGCCGGCCACCGGGGCCAGCGGGGCGTCGGGCTTCGACTCGGGGTCGCGCAGCACGCCCACCATGCGCCGCATCGACGCCATCGTCTCGGCGCCGGCCTGCTCGATCTGGTCGAGCGCCTGCAGCACCCGTTGCGGGTCCTGCTCGGCGATGAACTTCGCCCCCTGGGCCTGCACGACGATGCCGGTCACGTGGTGGGCGATGAAGTCGTGCAGGTCGCGGGCGAACTCGGCGCGCTGCTCGGCCCGTACGGCGTCGAACGCCCGCTGCCGGGAGCTCTCGATGATGCGCAGGTAGATGCCGAGCCCGATGGCGGCCGCGGCGGCCAGCGCCTGGATCAGGCCGAAGATGACGTACGCGGCGTCCTGCCCGGCCCGCAGCGGCATGAAGCTGACTGCGGCGCCGACCACGATGAGCGCGGTGAACCCGAGACCGGCGGTGGAGTGCCGGGCGACCACGTAGCAGACGCCCAGCAGCGCCGCCGACTCGGCGAGACCCCAGCTGGCCCCGTACGTCGAGCCGCCGGCCGCGACCGCCGCCGAGCCCAGCGTGATAAGCAGGGAGAAGCCGGCGACCGCCATGGCCGCCTTGGGCAGCCGGGTGGAGCGCGGCCGGTGCACCGGCAGCCAGACCGCGGCGGCCGCGACCGCCAGCAGGACCTTGATCAGGCCCAGCAGCTCGCCGCTGCCGGCCAGCCCCTGGGCGACGTCGAAGATGCCGAGCAGCGCCATCGCGCCCAGCGCGGCGAGCTGGGCGATGCGGCGGAGCACCATCCGGTTCGGGTTGTTCTGCATCGTCACCCAGCGTATGCGAGGTCAGGGGGTGTCCCATCGGCCGAAAGACAGACTCACCGCCCGTGACGAGCCTGGCCCGCGGCCGATGTGCCGGCCGGTCGGCTGCGCCCATGATCTGCCTCGAAGAAAACGGGCATTCGAGTGGGAGACAGATAATGCTGACGCAGAGCGTGGACACGCTGGCCGCGGTCGCCGCCGTGGACCTGGTCAAGGTCTACGGCAGCGGGGACACCGCCGTACGGGCGCTGGACGGGGTGACCGTCGGGTTCGCCCGGGCCCAGTTCACCGCGATCATGGGACCGTCCGGGTCGGGCAAGTCCACGCTGATGCACTGCCTGGCCGGTCTCGACACGGCCACCTCGGGGCAGGCCCTGCTGGGTGGCACCGACCTGACCAAGCAGAGCGACAAGGTGCTGACCAAGGTGCGCCGCGAGCGGATCGGGTTCGTCTTCCAGGCGTTCAACCTGCTGCCGCAGCTCACCGCGGAGCAGAACATCACGCTGCCGCTCGAGCTGTCCGGCCGCAAGCCCGACGCGCATCTGTTCGCCCACCTGACCGAGACGCTGGGCATCACGGGCCGGCTCGGGCACCGTCCGGGCGAGCTCTCGGGCGGCCAGCAGCAGCGCGTGGCCCTGGCTCGGGCGCTGATGTCGCGGCCCGAGGTGGTCTTCGCCGACGAGCCCACCGGCAACCTGGATTCCCGGTCCGGCGCCGAGGTGCTGCTGTTCCTGCGCAATTCCGTACGCGAGCTGGGCCAGACGATCGTCATGGTCACCCACGACCCGGGCGCCGCCGCGTACGCGGACCGGGTCGTGCTGCTGGCCGACGGCCGGGTCGCGGGCGAGCTCGACCGCCCCGACATCGCCTCGGTCACCGACGCCCTGCAGAGCCTGGCGGTCGCGCGATGAGTGTGCTGCGCACCCAGCTCCGCGGCGTCGCCCGCCGCCCGTCCCGCCTGCTGCTGACCGGCCTGGCCGTGCTGGTCGTCTCGTTCGTCGTGTACGCCACGGTGCTCGCGCAGCAGATCACCGAGCGCAGCGTGCTCAACGGTCTCAGCGGCACCCCCGAGGCGGCCGCCGTGGTCGTGCAGAACGGCACGGTCACCTCGGCCGAGCTCGCCCAGGTGCAGAAGATCGCCGGCGTCGAGGAGGCGATCGGCCGCGTCGAGAACGGCACCCAGGTCGGCGGCGAATATCTGTCCCTGCTCGGCGACCCCGGCACCGGCCCGCTGGCCATGGCCACGGTCAGCGAGGGCCGCTACCCGTCGAAGCCGGGCGAGATCGCGGTCACCCCGCGCACGGTCGAGCGGATGGGCATCAAAACCGGCAGCACCGTGAACGCGCAGATCCGCTACGACGAGGACGGCAAGCCCCTGGCGCCGTCGAAGCTCACGGTGGTCGGCGTCGTGCAGGTCCGCGACGACTACGGCTTCCAGGCGTACGCCCCCACGAGCGCGATCCTGAAGCTGGGCGGCTACGACTTCCTGAACCGGATCGAGGTGCGCCTGGCCCCCGGCGCCGACGCGGCCACGGTGATCGACAAGGTCAACGCCGTGTTCGCCAAGTCCAAGATCCCGTCCGGCGAGCGCCCGCAGGTGCAGGACGGCGCCACCGTAAGGCTCGAGGAAGCCGAAGCCGTCGCGGAGGAGGTCAACACGATCTTCGCCGTGATCGCCATGTTCGTCGCGATCGCCGTGGTCGCCGCGGGCCTGGTCGCCACGTCCACGTTCCGGATCGTGTTCGCCCAGCGGATGCGGCAGCTCGCCCTGCTGCGGGCGGTCGGCGCCGGCCGGGGCTCGATCATCCGGGCCCTGGCCGTCGAGGGCGCGCTGACCGGCCTGGCCACGGGTCTGACCGGCGTGGTGATCGCGCTCGGTGCGGGCCATCTGCTCCCGGTCGTGGCCGGTTGGTTCGGCAAGAACATCTCGTCGCCCGGCTTCCCGATCCCGGCCGCGCTGCTCACCGTGCTGCTCGCCGTCTTCCTGACGGTGGTGGCCGTGCTCGCCCCGGCCGTCTCGGCTTCGCGGGTGTCGCCGCTGGAGGCGCTGCGCGGTTCCGGCACCACCGGCGCCCGCCGCGACATCGGCAAGGTGCGCTGGGCCGCCGGCATCGTGCTCGTGCTCGGCGCCGCGCTCACGGCCGGCTACATCATCACGAACCTGCCCGCCCCGAACGACGAGGACTACCGGGTCCAGCCGATGCTGTTCGCGCTGGTCGCCTCGGGCGCCTTCGCCTTCTTCGCGCTCGTCACGCTGGGCCCGGTGCTGGTGCGGCCGGTGCTCGCGCTGATCGGCTGGCCGCTGCGCCGGTCGAGCCCGGTGGGCCGGCTGGCCGCCGGGGGAGTGGGGGCCGCCCCGCGCCGGGCCGCCGCCGTCTCGGTCGTGGTCGCCCTCGGCGTCACGCTGATCGCCGGCACGCTGGTCGGCGGGGCGTCGCTGCGGGAGCTGGCCGACCGCGAGCTGGCCGCGTCGGTGCCCGCCGACTACGAGCTGCTCGGCGTCGACGAGGCCCCGGTTCCGGTCGCGCTGGCCGAGCAGCTCAAGCAGCGCGACGAGCTCGCCGACGTCACCCCGTACCGGCGGATGCCGGTCAAGCTGGGCGCGACCGAGGACCTGGCCGTCACCGACCTCAAGATGTCGGCGCTGCCCGAGCTGGGGAAGCTCGACCTCGCCGCGGGCTCGCTGGCCGACCTCGGGCCGGGCAAGATTGTGCTCTCCGGCTTCGGCGCCGACAACAGCGGCAAGAAGGTCGGCGACCAGATCCAGCTGTCGGCGGGCAAGCGTACGGTCAGCCTGACGGTCGTGGCCCAGTTCGCCGGGGACGCGCCGCTGCACGCCTCGGCCGTGCTCGACCCGGCCGACCTGACCAAGCTGGGCGCCCCAGCCACGTTCTCGGGGGTGCTGGCGAACGCCAAGGCGGGCGGCGAGACCGGCCGCACGAACGGCAACCGGGCGATCCAGGACGCGCAGGTCGCGGCGGGCGGCAAGTGGCGGGTCGACGTGCTGGCCGACCAGCGCGACCAGCTCAACGACAACGTGACCATGCTGCTGATCATCGCGATCGGCCTGGTCGGGCTGACCGTGGTGATCGCGGTGGTCGGCGTCGGCACCACGACCGCGCTGTCGGTGGTCGAGCGGGTCCGCGAGTCCGGGGTGCTGCGCGCGGTCGGCCTCTCGCGGGGCGGCCTGCGCACGATGCTGACGACCGAGTCCGCGCTCTACGGGGCGATCGGCGCCGCCGTGGGGCTGGTGCTCGGGGTCCCGTACGCCTGGCTGGCCGTGAAGGCGCTCGGCCTGAACGCGCCGTTCTCGATGCCGTACGGGCAGCTCGCGATCGTGTTCCTGGTGCTGGTCGCGATGACCGCGCTGGCCGGGGTGCTGCCCGCGCGCCGGGCGGCCAAGGTGAGCCCGGTGGCGGCCCTCGGCTCCGAATAACCACATGCGCGAGGGCCGGCCGGGCCGCTATAGACCAGGGGTGGACGAATTCTGGCCCCTGTTCGGGCTCCGGCTGGCCTTTCGCGACGTGCTGCTGCGCCCGATGCGCGAGGCCGACCTGCCGCAGCTGGCCGCGGTGCTGCCGGACGACGTCGGGCACGACCCGCGGCTGGCGCTGTTTCCGTCGCAGAGCCTCGCCGAGAACGAGCGGCGGCTGTTCTGCCAGGGCTACTGGAAGGCGCTGGGCACCTGGGACCCGGCCTCCTGGGTGCTGCACTTCGTGGTCGAGCGGGCCGGCCAGGTCGTCGGCGTGCAGACGCTGGAGGGCGAGAACTTCCCGGTCCTGCGTACGGTCGATTCGGCGTCCTGGCTCGTGCCGGAGGCCCGCGGCCGGGGCGTCGGGGTGGCCATGCGGACGGCGATGCTGCAGTTCGCGTTTGGCGAGCTGGGCGCGGCCGCCGCGATCACCTCGGCCACGACGACGAACGCGGCCTCGCTCGGGGTGTCCCGCCGGGTGGGCTACACCGAGAACGGCCTCAGTCACATCGTCGACACCGGCGGCGACGTGGTCGAACTACAGCATTTCCGATTGAAAGCCGCCGACTGGCCGGGCGCGGACGTGAAAGTGACCGGATTCGCCGCCTGCCGGCCCTGGTTCGGGATAGCAGGCTGAGCACCCCTTCGATACCCTCACGCGCGATTCCATAGATCAACGGGGGAGCAGCGTGGGACGTCGACTGGTGATAGGGGTGGGCGCCGCCGTGGCGGTGCTCGCGGCGGGCGGCGGGATCGCCGTCCTCAACTGGCCCGCCGAGGCCGTTCCGGTGTCGCTGCCGGAGACGGTCGCCTCGGCGCCCCCGGCGGCCGCCCCGGCCGCCGCCGCGAAGGCCCCGGCCGGGCGCACCACGATCAGCGCCCTCGACCTGGCCCCGCTCGGCTCGTCGGCCGGGCTGCCGCAGCGCGCCACCAAGCGCTTCAGCATGGTCGGCGTGAACTGGTCGAACCCGAAGGACAAGCCGACCGGCACGGTGCAGGTGCGCACCCGCAGCGCCGCCACCGGCGCCTGGAGCGGCTGGCAGTCGCTCGAGATCGCCGAGGCCGCCGTCGACCAGCCGGACGAGCTCACGAAGGTGCGTGGCCGCACCACGCCGATCTGGACCGGCCCCGCCGACGGCGTCGCCGCCCGCCTCGTCGACGGCGGTGGCAAGCCGCTGCCGGCCGGGCTGCGCCTCAAGCTGATCGACCCCGACACCCCGACGGGCGGCGGGACGGGCGGTGGAGCGGCGATGGCCGTGCCCCCGGCCAGCTCGGGCCCGGCGCCGGACACGAGCCCGCCCGCCTCCGAGGGGCCGGCCGGGGAAGCGACGACCCGGCCCACCACGGCGCCGGTCACCACGGCGCCGGCCACCACCCCGGCGGCGCCGCCGGTCACGAAGGCACCGGCCCAGCCCGCTCTCGTCAAGCCGGCCGCCATGCCGGCGATCGTCTCGCGCGCCGGGTGGGGCGCCGACGAGAAGAGCGTGAAGGCGCCGCCGGCCATCGCCCCCGACGGCGTCAAGATGGTCTTCGTGCACCACACCGCGGTCAAGGCGGTGCCGTGCGCGCAGTCGGCGTCGCAGATCCGCAGCATCATGGCGAACGACATCGACGACGGCTTCGACGATCTCGGCTACAACTTCGTCGTCGACCAGTGCGGCACAGTGTTCGAGGGCCGCGGCGGCGGCGTGACCAAGGCGGTCGTCGGCGCCCACGTGGCCGGCTTCAACACCGGCTCGGTGGGCGTCGCGCTGCTCGGCGACTACACCACGATCAAACCGACGCAGATCGCGCTGACCCGGATCGCACAGCTCGCGGCGGCCCGCCTGGGCGCGTACGGCTCCACCGTCTCGGGAACCGTGGAGCTGGGCGGGAAGACCCTGCCGCGCCTGGCCGGTCACCGCGACGCCGCCCAGACGGCCTGCCCGGGCAACGCGATGTACCCGTTCATGACCGTCATGCGGGCCCGCGCCCTGATGCCCGACCTGAAGATCGCCGGGCTGACCGGCGGGCCGCTGGTCGGCGCCACGGGCAGCTACTACGTCCGGACGACCGCGCGGTTGTCGTGGTCGGTCGGCGGCGACCCGGCCGGCATCGCCCGGTTCGACATCCTGCGCAACAACCAGGTCGTCACCGTCGCGGGCGGCACCGAGCGCGCCGCGAACATCGACGTCCCGGCCGGGGCCAACACGTTCGCGGTCCGCGTCGTGCACACCACCGGCGCCGCCGACGTCACCCCGTCGATCAAGGTGTTCGGCGACCGCACCGCGCCGATCGTCGCGACCGGGCCGACCGTCACGCTGCGCACCGGCACCTATTCGGCGACCGCGGTGCCGGCCACGGTGACCTTCAAGGCGACCGACAACGTCAAGGTGTTCAGCCAGCGGGCCACCGCGCCGGCCGTCGTGCCGCTGGGCGCGACGTCGACGGTCTGGTATCCCACGGTCAAGCCGGGCGCCGCGCTGCGATACACGGTGGAGGCCCGCGACTGGGCCGGCAACACCGGCAGCAAGAGCGTCTCGCGTACGGTCACCCAGCTGCCCGAGACGGCGGCCAAGCGGACCGGCGCGTGGTCGGCTCGGGTCGCCTCGAGCTACCTGGGCGGCCGGGCCCTGGCCGCTTCGGCCAAGAACGCCAAGCTGGCCTACACGTTCACCGGCACGTCGGCCGCGCTCACCTTCACCCGTACGGCGGCCACCGGCGTCGCCTACGTCTACGTCGACGGCGTGAAGGTGGGCACGGTCGACACCAAGGCGGCCAAGACGACCCACCGCCAGACGCTCTGGGTGCGCTCGCTGACCAGCAAGACCCACACCGTCTCGGTCATGGTGGCCGGCACGAGGGGCCGCCCGACGGTCATCTCGGACGGCCTCACCTACGTGCGGTAGTCGCGTCAGCCGTGCCGGCGGGCCTGGGCCCGCCGGTCCGGCGCCGCGGTCGAGCCGGGCGCCGGGGGCAGCGTGAACCAGAACGTCGCGCCGCGCCCGTCCTCGCCCTCGGCCCAGATCTCGCCGCCGTGCCGTTCGATGGCCCGGTGCACGGTGGTCAGCCCGATGCCGGTGCCGGGGAAGTCCTCGGCGCTGTGCAGCCGGGCGAACGGGCGGAACAGCTCGCCCGCCTTGCCGGCCGGGAACCCGGCGCCGTTGTCGCGCACGAAGAACGCGTCCCCGGCCCGGCCCACCGCGATGACCGGCGTCGCGACCTTGCGGGTGAACTTGACCGCGTTGTTGATCAGGTTTTCCAGGATGACCCGGACCAGGCCCTCGTCGGCGTCGGCGCCCATGCCCTCGTGCACGGTGAACGACACCTTGTGCTCGGGGTCGCGCGCCTCCACCTCGCCGATCACCGACCACGTGGTGGCGGTCAGGTCGAACTCGGCCCGGCGCAGGTCGCCCCGGCTGGCCCGGGCCAGGATCAGCAGCGACTCGACCAGGTCGGCCATCCGGTGCGCGGCCGCCTGGATGCGGCTCAGCCGCCGCCGGGCCTCGGTCCCCAGCGGCTCGTCCTCGTCGTCGAGCATGTGCTCGGCGAAGCTGCTGATCACCTGGAGCGGGCCGCGCAGGTCGTGCGACACCGAGCCGGAGAACGCCTCCAGCTCCCGGTTGCGCCACTCCAGCTCCTCGACCAGCGCCGCCCGGGTCTCGGCGAGCTGCCGGGCCGACCGCTCCTCGGCCGCGTCCAGCTCGCGCCGCATCAGCTCCTCGCGGATGCGGCGGCTCTCGTCGTGCGACTGCTTGCGCCGGATCTGCGTACGGATGTGGGCGTGCAACGCCTCGGCGGCCGAGTCGGCCCGCACGTAGTCATCAGCGCCGGAACCCAGGCAGGCCAGCATGTCGTCGTCGGTGGCACCGGTCATCACGATCGGCGTCTCCCCGATCCGGGGCACCTCCTTGATCCGCCGGCACGCCTCCTGGCCCA
Source organism: Paractinoplanes lichenicola (assembly GCF_016785085.1). GTDB lineage: Bacteria > Actinomycetota > Actinomycetes > Mycobacteriales > Micromonosporaceae > Actinoplanes > Actinoplanes lichenicola. Next base: position 403,712 of record NZ_JAENHO010000010.1, on the reverse strand, counting down.
GCTCGCCGGACGGCCCCAGCCCGAGCACGATGCAGTCGACCGGCTGCTCGCCCAGCAGGTCGAGCGCGTCGTCGGTGTCGGCCACCTGGATCACGTCGTAGCCCTGGCCCTGCAGCGCCGCCGCCAGGTCGGCCAGCCGCTGCCGGTCCGGGGTCAGGGCCAGCACCTTGCTCGGCCCGTGCGAGCTGCCCGTCACCTCGATGGGCAGCTGCTCCGAGCTCTGCCGCAGCACCGCGTTCAGCTTCGCCGGGACGACCGCCAGATTCTGCTGCTTGCGCAGGAACGCGTCGGCGCCCGCGTCGAGCATCTGCAGCTCGGTGGCGTAGTCGTCGGCCGCCGTCATCAGGATGCACGGGGTGTCGCGCAGCGCCGGGTCGAGCCGGATCCGGCGGATCACCGTGGCCCCGTCGATGCCCGGCATCACGCCGTCGACGATCACCGCCTGCGGGCGCCGGTCCGCGGCCATCCGCAGCCCCTCCTCGCCGCTGGGGGCGAGCAGGACGGCGTACCCCTCACCCTCGAGCAGCTCGCGCAGCTGCTCGCGGAACGTCATGCTGTCGTCCACGATCAGCACCTGGGTGCGGTCGTCGGTGCGATCCGGGCCGTCGCCGAGCAGCTGCCGCACCCGGGCCACGACGTAACCCGCGTCGTACGGCTTGCCGACGTACTCGTCGGCCCCGGTGCGCAGCCCGGCCAGCCGGTCGGCGACCTCGTCCACGCTGCTCAGCAGGATCGTCACCACGCCGGCCCGGTCCGGCTGCCCGCGCAGCTCGGTCAGCAGCTCGAGGCCGTCGGCGTCGGGCAGCAGCACGTCGAGCACGGCCACGTCGAACTCGCCGGTGGCGAACGCGGCCCGCGCCTCGGCCCCGGTCGCGCACAGGATCGTACCGAAACCGTCCGCCTCGAACGCCTCGTGCAGGTCCATCCGGACGGTCAGGCTGTCGTCGACGATCAGCACCCGGTGGGTCATCGCCGGCTCCCCGCGGGCTGCAGCTCGACGAGCCGGGCGGCGATCCGGGCCGGGGACAGCACGTGCACCGCCGCGCCGAGCAGGGCGGCCTCGCGCGGCATCCCGTAGACGACGCAGCTCGCCTCGTCCTGGGCGAACGTGACCGCGCCCCGGTTGCGCATCATCAGCAGCCCCTCGGCGCCGTCGCGGCCCATGCCGGTGAGCAGGCAGCCGGCCGCTGACGGGCCGTACTCGGCGGCGACCGACTCGAACAGCACGTCCACCGACGGGCGGCACGAATGCCGGGGCGGGGCGTCGCTGAGCCGCACCATGCCCTCGCGCACCAGCAGGTGCCGGTCCGGCGGGGCCAGCACCACCCGGCCGGCCAGGGCGGCCAGCGGCGTACGGTCCCGGGCGTAGCTGACGTCGCGGCCCGTCTGCCCGGCCAGCCAGTCGGAGAAGGCCACGGCGAACGGCTCGCTGGCCGCGATGTGCTGGACGCACAGGATCGGCGGGCGGAACCCGGCCGGCAGCGCCCGCAGCAGGTCGGTCAGCGCGCCCGGCCCGCCCGTCGACGAGCCCAGCGCCACGGCGTGCAGCGAGTCCTGCGGCAGCGGCACGACCGGGGCCGGCGTGACCGGGGCGGCCGGCTTCCCGCGGCCGTCGAGCCGGGCCCGCGGGTGCGTGATCACCCGGATCCGCGAGACCAGCCGTACGGCCGCGCACAGCCGCCGCCCCCAGTCCGCGTCGGACGCGTCGCCGCGCGGCTTCTCGAGCACGTCCACGGCCCCCGCGGCCAGGGCGTTGTACGTGCTGAAGAGCTCCCGGCGGTCCGCCGACGAGACGACCAGGATCGGCGTCGGGTGCTCGGCCATGATGTGCTCGGTGGCGACCAGGCCGCTCATCGTGGGCAGCATCATGTCCATCGTCACCACGTCGGGGCGCAGCCGGGCCACCATGGCGACCGCGTCGCCGCCGTCGGTCGCCTCGCCCACGACCTGCAGCTCCGGGTCGGCGGCGAGCGACTCGCGCAGGTGGTGGCGCATGGTCGCGGAATCCTCCACCAACAGGACACGGATCATCAGAGGATCAGCCTCCGGATGTGCGCGAGCAGCTCCTCCTGGTTGAACTCGCCCTTGATGACGTACGCGGCCGCACCCGCCTCGGTGCCCCGGCGCTTGTCCTCCGCGCTGGCCCGCGAGCTCACCAGGATCGCCGGCACGTGGGCCAGCTGCGGGTCGGCCTTCGTGCGGGCGACGAACGTGAAGCCGTCGATGCCGGGCATGTCGATGTCGGACAGATAGAGCCCGTACTCGCGGCTGCGGGCCCGGTCCAGCCCCTCCTCGCCCGACGCGGCCAGGTCGACCTCGTAGCCGGCCGACTCGAGAATGCTGCGCTCGAGCATCCGCGTGGTCAGCGAGTCGTCGACGACCAGGATCGGCAGCTTGGGCCGGGTCGCGGCGGCCGTGTCGCCGCGGGCCGCCGCGCTCTCCTGCCGGGCCTCGGCGACCAGGCCGTGCGCGTCCAGCACGAGCCGCGGGTTGCCGTCCAGGTCGATCGAGACGCTGGCGATCACCGGGGCGGCCGGGGCCAGGTCGGGCAGCGGGCGGGCCACCAGCGTGGTGATGCCGGCCAGCCGGTCGACGCCGATCGCCACGGTGTCCCGGTCGGCCGCGAGCACCACCGCCACGCCCGAGCCCGGCCCGGCCCCGTCCTCGTCCGGCACGGCGTGCAGGGCGCCGGCCAGCGGCAGGAACGGCAGCACCTCACCCTCGTGCGCGAGCCGGGCGGTGGCGGTGGCCGCGGTCATCTCGTCGGCGGCCAGGCGCACACAGCGGCGCACGGCGTCCAGCGGCATCGTCGCGGTCGTCCCGCCGGCCTCCACGATCAGCCCGTTCATGCTCAGCAGGGTCAATGGCACGACCAGCCGTACGGTGGCGCCGTGGCCGGGCCGGTTGTCGATGGAGACCTCGCCGCCCAGCTGCAACGCGACGTCGCGAGCCACGTCCATGCCGATGCCGCGGCCGGCCACCTCGGTGACCCCGGGGGCGGTGCTGATCCCGCCGTGCAGCGCCAGGTCGATCAGCGCCTGCGGCCCGGCGTCGGCCCCCGGCAGCAGCAGCCCGCGCTCCTCGGCGGTGCGGCGCAGCGCGGCCAGGTCGAAGCCGCGCCCGTCGTCGGTGCAGCGGAACTCGGCGTACCGGCCGCGGCGCTCGACGTGCACGGTGACCGTGCCCTCGGCCGGCTTGCCCGCGGCCAGGCGCTGGTCCTCGGCCTCGATGCCGTGCACCACCGCATTCCGTACGACGTGCAGGAACGCGCCGTTGATCAGGTTGAGCAGGTTGGGGCCCATCCGGACGTCGGCCCCGGTGGCCTGGAACCGGACCCGCTTGCCCTCGGCGTCGGCGGCGTCGCGGACCGCCCGGCGCAGCGCCGTGAAGATCGACCCGGCCGGCACCAGGCGTAGCCCCTCGGCCCGGCCACGCACCTCGTCGAGCTCGCGTTCCACCTGGTCGACGGCGTCGGTGAGGCGACGGCCGAGCGCGCCCAGCTCGCCCGCGAGCCGCCGCACCGCCGTACGGGCGGCGGCGTCGGTGACCGTCGTGCGGCCCACCCGCATGCGGTCGCCCAGGTGCTCGACGGTGCGGTGCAGCTTGGCCAGCGTACGGCCGCCGTCGCGCAGCGGCGCGATCCGCGAGCTGGCCTCGCCGATCGCGTCCAGCAGCTCGTCGAGATCGGCCGTGGCGGCGCGCTCGGGGGCCCGGTCGGCGGCCGGCTCGTCGATCGGCGCGGCCGGGACCGGGGCGGGCTCGGCCCCTGGTGTCGGCGCGACCGGCGGCGGCGGGGCGATCACCGGTTTGGGCGGCCCCAGGTCGCGCGGGGGCGCCGGGTCTGGTGCGGCCTTCGGCGGGCCCGACAGCGCGTCGACGAACCCCGCGATCTCGTCGTTGAGCCGCAGCAGCTCGCGCATCTCGTCGGCCGGCAGGGCGGGCGGGCTCTCGTCGCGATGCGGGACCAGCACCTCCTCGAACTCGTGGGCCCGGTCCGCGATCTCCTGCTGCTTGACCACCCGGGCCGCGCCCTTGAGGGTGTGCGCGAACCGCAGCAGCCGGGCCACCTGGTCGGTGCCCGGTTGCTGATCCAGGTCGAGCACCCCCGCGCTGATCTGGTCGATCAGCTCGCGGGCCTCGATCCGGAAGTAGCGCAGCGGATCGCGGTCGGCCATCAGTGACGCCCGGTGCCGACCAGGTCGAGCAGCTCGCCGGAGAGCGTGCTCAGGTGGGAGGCCGTCTGCCGGGTCTGCACCGCGCTGGCCTCGGTCTCGCGGGTGACCCGGGCCGTGTCCGAGGCGGCCACGTTGACCTGCTCGACCGCCGTGGTCTGCTGCTTGGTCGACAGCTCGATCTCGCGGGTGGCGTCGCTGGTGGTCGCGACCAGCCCCGCGATCTTGCGGAACGAGCTGGTGGCGTCGTCGAACTGCCGGGAGCCGGCGTCCACGGCCTTGGCGCCGATCTCGGTCGCCATGACTGTCGTGTTCACGGCCCCGCGCACGTCCTCGATGAGCGCGCGGATCTCCTTGGCCGACCCCGCCGTACGGTCGGCCAGCTTGCGGATCTCCTCGGCGACCACGGCGAACCGGCGTCCCCACTCGCCGGCCCCGCTGGCCTCGATGGTGGCGTTGATGGCCAGGATGTTGGTCTGCTCGGCCAGCTCCGACACGAGCTCGACGACCCCGCCGATCTGCTGCGACTTCTCGCCCAGGGCCAGCATGTGCTGCACGATCTGGTCGACCTGGGTGCGGATCGCCGTGATCGAGGCCCGGGTCTGGTCGATGGTGGCGTCGCCGGTGCGGGCCGCCTCCGCGGTGTCCTCGGCGATCTTGGAGACCCGCTGGGCGCTGTCCGAGATCTGCCGGGACGTGATCAGCAGCTCGCTGATCGTCGTGGTGATCTCGTTCATCGCGCTGGCCTGGTCGCGCCCGCCCGACGCCTGCTGGGCCGCGGCCGCCTCGAGCTGGGCCGACGAGCTCTGGATGTGCCCGACCGCGGCGCCCACCTCCCGCTTGAGGTCGCGGCTGAGCTTCCAGGCGACCAGCGCGGCCGCCGCGATCAGCACGGCCCCGATCCCGACGATGAACCACATCGCCTCGCCGGCCCGCCTCGTCGACGCGTCGCGGCGGCTGTCCACCACGGTCGTCTGCCGCTCGATCAGGTTGGCGATCGACTTCTGCACCGCCACGCGCGCCGCCTTGACCTGCTGATTGCCCGCGAGCTGGTCCACATTGGTCAGGTCAGGCATCCGGGAGCGCTGTTCGATCACCGGGGCCAGGATCGCGGCGTGCTTGGCCTCGGCCTCGGAGACGACTTCGAGCAGCTCCTTGGAGGTGGGGTCGGTCATCGTCGTGCGCAGCAGCGACACCTCGTCGAGGAACCGGTTGCGATCGGCGTTGGTGCCGTTGAGATATTCGCTGCTGCGGGTGAGCAGATAGCCGCGGTAGTCGGCGATCCGCGACTCCATGGCCGCGCTGAGCGCCTCGGCGCCGACCAGGTTGATCCGGGCCGACGAGATCACGTTGTCCTTGGTGCTCAGCACGTAGCGCAGCGCCAGCACGGAGGTCGCCGTCATGAGCAGGGTCAGCGCCAGGGTCAGGCCGAAACCGGCGGCCAGCTTGTTGCCGAAGGTGCGTCCGGCCATCATGGTGCGTTCTCCTCGTCTCCAGCTTGCGCGTGCCCGGCCAGCGTGTGGACCAGGGCCCGCGTGGCCGGGATATCGATGATCGGGCGGCTGCCGCCGGGCAGGTCGACGAGCCCGCGCAGGCTGCCCCGCCGCCCGTCGCGGGCCTCGTCGCCCGACTCGCGGATGATGTCGGAGGCGGCCGCCCGCACGTGCCCGTCGAGCGTGTGGAAGGCCAGGCCGAGCTGGGGCGTGCCGGCCGCCAGGACCAGCCAGCGCGGCACGTCGGCGACCGGGTGGCCGAGCAGCGCGGCCAGGTCGTAGACGGGCACCACGGCCCCGGCGAACCCGGCCAGGCCGAGCAGGGCGGGCTGCGGGCCGGGCAGCGGCGTGACCGGGCGGTCCGGGTGCACACCCGAGGTCTGGGAGAGCCGGATCGCGTACGGGCGGCCGCCGGCCCGGATCGTGAGCAGCTCCAGATGCTCCTCGTCGTGGCTGCGGGCGGGCTCGGCGAAGGACTGGTCGAAGTCCTCCCGCAGCCGGTGCAGCCGCCGGCTGACCGTCCCCGTCCGCACGGTCACGGGCGGACCCCGCAGGCGTCGAGCTCGGAGCGGCACTGCACCGTGAGGGCGATCCGGCTGAACCCGCCGCCGAACAGGGTGATCCGCCGGTCGTCCTCCTGCGCGAGCAGGTCCAGCGCCCGCTCCAGCTCGCCGGACGCGGTGCGGTCGTCACCCTGGCGCCGCGCGAGCTGGCCGAGCCGCATCCGGGGCAGGGCGAAACCCGGGTCCAGATACGCCGCCAGCCGATACTGCCCGACCGCCTCGGCCACCGCGGAGCCGTCCTCGAGGCAGAGCCCGAGCAGCTGATGCGCGTCCGGGTTGAGCCCGTTGTCGTCGCTGAGCCGGCGGGCCAGCACGACCGCCTCGTCGAGCCGCCCGGTCTGGGCCAGCAGCACGCCCTGCAACAGCCGGTCACGGGCGAGCAGCGGGTTCGGCCGGGGCGCGGTGATCAGCTCCAGCGCGGCCGGGAAGCGCTCCTGACGCAGCAGGTCGAGCGCGCGGTTGTAGGTCTCGTCCTCGTCGAACGCGGGCACGGGCGGGGCGGCCGGGGAGGCGTACGAGGGAACCGGGGTTGAACTGACGGCCGGACGCGAGGCGGAACGCTGCGGCGGAGTGGGCCCGCCGACGCGGCGGTAGTAGAACGAGTGATGATCGTGGCGCAGCTCGAGACCCGAGGGGCTGCTGCCGAGCGAGTCGGTGTGGCCCAGAAACAGGAACCCGCCCGGCACCAGCGCCCGGGTCATCCGCTCGACCAGCGACGACACGACGTCCGGGGTGAGATACATGAGCAGGTTGCGGCAGAACACGATGTCGTACTGCTCGAGGCCCCACAGGGCAGGATCCGGCTCGGCCACGTTGGTGCGCTGGAACCGGACGAGCTGCCGGATCTCGTCGACCACCCAGTAGCCGCTGTCGGCCTGGCGGAACCAGCGCCGGCGCACCGCGTCCGGGGTCTCCCGCAGCGACCAGGTCGAATACCAGGCCTTCTCGGCCTTCTTGAGCACCTGCGGGTTCGCGTCGACGCCGGTCACGCTGATCAGCCAGTCCGGGTCGGGGCGGGCCTGCCGGGCGGCGATGGCCAGCGAATACGCCTCCTCGCCGGACGAGCAGGCCACCGACAGCATCCGCAACGTGCGCTGCGACGACCGGGCCGCGATCCGCTCGGGCAGGGCGTCCTCGCGGAGCGCGGCGAACTGCTCGCCGTGCCGGAAGAAATACGTCTCGGTGATGCTGAGCCGCTCGACCAGCTCGGTGACCTCGGCGTCCCAGGGCCGGGCGCCCAGCCGGGCCAGGTAGTCCTCGCTGTGCATGCCGTGCTGGGCCGCGCGGTCGCGCAGCAGGTCGCCCAGCTGCCGGGCGTCGTTGTCGGCGAACGTCCAGCCCAGCCTCCGGGCGAGCAGCTCCCGGAAGCGGTCGGTCTGCCCCGGCCGGCTCACGACGGCGTGCCCGCGGCGGCGGCCGCTTCCCAGACCTCGTCCGGCACGGCCCGCATGCTCTGCAGCAGCAGCAACGGCTCGGTGCCGAGCGTGCCGACCCCGGCCACCAGGCGGGTGTTGCCGCCGCCGAGCAGCGCGGGATGGCCGCCGGTGGGCTCGGCCTCGACGGTGCGGATGCCGAGCACCTCGCCGGTGGCCAGCGCCACGGCGCCGCGCTCGGTGCGCACGGCCAGGAACCGCTCGACCTCGCCGGAACCGCCGCCGAGCAGCCGCGACACGTCGATCACGGGGGTCGGGACGCCGCGCAGCACGGTGATCCCCCGGACGAACGCGGGCGTGCCGGCCAGGGTGCGCGTCTCCAGCGGCCGCATCGTCTCGATCACCTCGTCGAGGCGCAGCGCGCAGATCAGCGGGCCGGCCCGGAAGACGAGCGAGACGACCCCGGCGCCCTCGTCGGGGTGCGCGGGCGCTTGTCCGTACTGCCGCATTCGCTCAGGTTAGCGAGACTTCATCCCGGATAGCCGAGATTCCTTCACAACGGCCGCTAAGCCTCGTCGAGGGGGTCGGCGCGGCGGCCCGCCACGGGCAGCCCGGGGTCGTGCACGGTGTTCCGGGCCCAGTGCGGCGCTTGTTCTGTTTGTGGCGCTTCTTCTCTTTGCGGCGCTTCTTCTCTTTGCGGCGCCGGGGGCCAGTTTCGCGGTGCACCGGTCATGGCGACCGGCGCCTCCGGTTCCGGCTCCGGTTCTTTTCGCGGGGCCGCCGTCGACGGCCACAACCGGGGCCGCCGCTTGGCGCCCAGATCCTCGGCCCAGCCGAATACGACCATCGCCGCCAAGGTCAGCACGAACGCCGCGACCAGGTCGGTCGCCGCGCCCAGCCGGTCGCCCAGGTCGTCCAGCGCGAGCACGGTCAGCACCGGCCACACGGCCGCGATGGCGATGTTGTGCCACAGATAGATCGTCACCGCGCGCGCGTTGACCAGCGTGACCGCCTTGTCGAGCGGCTTGACCCGGGCCAGCCAGCCCATCGGCGGCTGCCAGCGCAACACGATCAGCACGAAGGCGAGCGACCACAGCGCCTGCGACTCCGAGATGTCGTTGAGGTCGAAGCTGCCCTCGTCGCGCGCCCACCACAGCGCGGCCGCGGCCAGCACCAGCGCGACCGGATAGGCCAGCCACGGCTTGAGCCGGGCCAGGCGGCCGTCGTGGTGCGCGAACCCGGCGACCCAGCAGGCGCCGTACGTGACGAAGTCCCACAGCGCGGCGTCGGCCGTCTCGGGCAGCTCGAACCCGGTCAGGTCGAGCCCGGCCAGGATCAGCAGCGGCAGGGCGACGGCGGCCCACCCGACCTTGCGCCACAGCGCGAACAGCACGGGGGAGAGCAGGACGAACCAGACGTACGCCCGGATGTACCAGAGCGGCTCCCACGCGTCGATCGCCTGGTCGCTGCCGGGCGGGTCGCCGATCGGCAGCAGCCAGAACAGCAGGCTCGGCACGCTGAACGGGTGCTCGCCGTCGCTCTCCCGCATCCAGCCGGCGACCAGCATGACCGGCACGACGACCAGGCCGAGCAGCCACAGCGGCGGCAGCAGGCGGCGCAGCCGGGAGGTGACAACCTTGCTCGCCTCCCGCTTCTCGAGCGAGGCCGCGGTCAACGAGCCGGCCAGGGCGAACATGACACCCATGGCGGGCAGCACGATCGAGAGCCAGGGCCATCCGAAGAGGTGGTAGACGATCACCCGGACGATCGCGGCGGCACGGAGCAGATCCAGGTAGCGATTGCGCACCGCGACGAGGTTGCCAGTCCGGCCCGCGCTTTCGGGACCACCGGGCGGACAGCGAAGACAACACACCGGACTTACCCCGTACGAATGAACTGTCCGGTTTGTCTGTGCGGGTGTGCGACGTCTGTGCTGCCGAGTTGCCTGGTCGCACGGTGTTTGGCAGCGACGGCGGCCGTTGTGGCGCGGTTACGGGCGTCCAGCGGGAAGTGACCTTGGCCGGACTGTGACGTTGACCCCCGACGTAGGCGGACCGGAACGGCCGGGCGCCACGAACAGCGATGGGATTTACGGGGTTATGCGGAAACCACTCGTGGTGGTCTGTGCGGCGGCTTCGGCGCTCTTGCTCGCGGGCGGCGTCGTGGCGACGTCGGCCGGCGCCGACGAGCGGCCGGACTCTGGCTGGGGCACGTTCTGGTGGCCGAGCCTGTTCGGATCGGACGCGTCGGATCAGGACACGGCGGGCGACTCCTGGGAGGATCCGTTCACGGACCGGGGGGTGCACGAGCGGCCCACCCTCGACGACGGCGGCGCGGACTCGTGGCACGGCCGTTCCCGCTCGGATCAGGACGAGGCCCCCGTACGCCCCCACGCCGCAGCCGCGGCACCTGACGCCGCTGCTCCTGCCCGTCCCGCTGCTCCTGCCCGTCCCGCTGCTCCAGCCGACGCTGCCCCTCACGCGGCCCGGCCTGATTCCGGTGCCCAGCGTGACTCCGCTGACCGGCGTGGTTCCGCGGACCGGTTGCGTCCCGCCCAGCCCGGTTTCGCGGCCCAGCAGCGCCCCCGCGTGACGGCCCACCGCCAGGCCCCGGCCGCCGACGTGATAGCCGGCGCCCGCCGCGCGGTGACCTCCCGCGACGTCTCGGCCAGCCCCGCGGCCCCCGTGCAGCAGCGCGTCCTCTCCCTGATCAACCACAACCGCCGCCGCAGCGGCTGCGGTTCACTCACGCTGGACCGCCGCCTGATCGAAGCGGCCAACGACCACGCCGCCGACATGGCCCGCCGCCGCTACTTCGCCCACGAATCCCCCAACGGCGACAGCGCCGGCGACCGGGTGACAGACACCGGCTACCGCTGGAAGCGCTACGGCGAAAACATCGCCCGCGGCGCCGACAGCGCCTGGGAGGTGGTCAACGGCTGGATGAACAGCCGAGTCCACCGCGAGAACATCCTCGACTGCCGCCTCCACCAGATGGGCATCGGCCTGGCAATCTCCCGCGATCGCACCCCGTACTGGGTCCAGGACTTCGCCACCCCCGACCGCTGACCATCCCGCCCGAATGCCCGTCGCGCTCGCGGCGGGCATTCGCTTCACTTTCTTCTGCACTTCGAGAATCGAGTGCCACCGCGACCAACCGCTCCCACCGACGAACGGCCGGGGCCGAGCCGCAAGACCGGACCCTAAGATTCGCCGGTGGACCTGACTCGAGGGGTGGCAGCGTGAGTGTCTCGTTCATCCGGTTGATCCCCACCGACCCGGAATGGCAGCCCACGGCCGACGCCGCCGCGGGTGCGGTTCGGTATGTTGCCGGGCTGTTCGCTGGGCCGGGTGATCGGGTCGAGGCGGTCGAGCCGGTGTTCTATGACCGGGTCGCCCTGATCGACGGCGGCGAGTACATGGCGGAGGTCTTCTGTCGCCGATGTGGCGCCGCGCTCGGGCTGGATTGGTTCTGGGAGCTGCTGCTCGCGCGGCACCCCGGGCTGGCCGACGGAGACCCGAGGATCGGAAACCTCGAGGTCACGGTTCCCTGCTGCGGTGCCGCGCTCAGCCTGCCCGAGTTGCGTTACGAGGATCCGATCGGGTTCGCCCGATTCGAGGTGAGCGCCCGCGACTGGACTCGCGCGGAGTGGGAGCTCAGCGATGAGGAGCTTGCCGAGGTGGGGCGGCTCCTGGGTCATCCGGTCACCCAGGTGCAGACCCGCTATTGAGGGGCGGGCGCAGGGCGTCAGGCGACGTGGCGGGCTGGGCGCAGGAGGGTGAGGGCGCGGAGGGCTTCGGCTCGGGAGATGGGCTGGTCGTCGTCGGCCTGGACGGCCAGGGCCATTTCTATCGCCTGGCGGATCCAGGCTGTTTTGGGGACTCCGCCGGCCTGGGCGGCGGAGGCCACGGCCTGGTCGAGCTCGATCGGCAGGCGCAGGGAGCGCACCACCATGACCGAGGAGCCGGCTGCGGGCAGTGAGTCGAGCAGGGCCTGCTCGTCCTGCGGCGCCGGGGGCGGGGCGAAGGTGAGCCCCTCCATGAAGGCGGCGAGCTGGTCGGGCGTCTGCGGTGTCGCGTCGTCGTGGCTCATCGGGTCTCCTCCCACCTGCTGAACTCGGCCAGCTCCGCATCCGTCAGGTCGCGCGCACCAATAATCTTCCACGTGTGACCGGCGGTGTGGTAGACCGCCACGATCAGTGGCCGGCCCGCCGCCGTGCGGCTCCAGACGGTGAGAACGGGCACTCCGGTGTCGCTGAGCGCTTGCCGCGGCCATCGCCGGCGAGCTTCCAGCGCCTGCCGCACTTCGCGGGGCTCGATGCCGAGCAGGGCGGCCAGCGCCCACTCTTCCCATTCGTACGGCACCCTGCCAGCGTACTACGCACGTAATACGCCCCGGAAACCCTCAACCGGCCGTGCCGAGCGTCGATGTGGCCTACCGGTTTCGCGCCACGCTCCATCCGCAGGAGTTGTGCGTCGCTTCGCTGTGCTTCTATGTGCGGACAAGTTTCCTGGGGAGGAACACAGTGAGAGTGAGACGGGTTGGCGCCCGCCTCACCGGGGTCGTCCTGGCGACCCTGGTCGGCGGCGGTCTGGGTGCCGTGGCGCTGTCGCCGGCGGTGGCAGGCGCAACGGTCAAGACGACGACGGTGAGCAAGGCCGCGGCCGCGGGGTGCGCGACCGGCAAATATCAGAAGCAGGTCGAGTGGTGGCTCCACAAGCTCGGCGGCTTCGGCAAGACGACGGTCGACGGTAAGCAGTCTCCTGCCGACTGTGCGGCCATCAAGAAGTTCCAGCAGCGCTACGGCATCCAGCCCGCGCAGGGTCTGGCCGGCCCGACCACGTACGACGTGGCCGCCCGGCTCGGCCGCACCAAGGTCGAGGCCTGCAAGGCGAAGAAGTCGGGCACCACGTTCTGCGTGAACCTGACCGAGCAGACCGCCTGGATCATGAAGAACGGCAAGCGGCTCACGAACCCGACTGTCGTCCGCACGGGCATGAAGGGCTACCGCACGCCGGCCGGCACCTTCAGCATCAACAAGCGGACGAAGAAGGAGTGGTCCGACCCGTACGAGGTGTGGCTGCCCTACTGGCAGCGTTTCAAGGGCGGGATGGGCTTCCACCAGACCACGACCTACATCCACGACAAGTGGCGCGGTTCGCACGGCTGCGTGAACCTGCTCAAGCAGGACGCCCAGACGTACTACAGCGTCGGCAAGATCGGCATGACGGTCAAGGTCATCGGGCGTCGTCCGGGCACGTAGAGGTTCTCTCGAAAAGGCGGGTCGCTGAGCAGCGGCCCGCCTTTCGCGTGTGTGGTGCGGTGCGGACGGTTCATCCGGCAGGTCGGCATAGAGTGGCGTGCGTGTCTGCCAAACCCCCGCGCACCCTGGTCCTCGCCGCGGCCGGCCTGTTTCTGGTCTCGTCGACGGCCGCCTCCTGCAACGACGAGCAGACCGACGTACGCCTCGGTGAGGCCGCCCGCGGCACCGTGTCCGAGATCGTCGAGGCGCCCGGCTCGGTGACGGCTCGGGCCGCGGCCACGGTCAGCGCGCCCGCCGCGGGCACCCTCGACGACCTGCGCGTCGAATCGGGGCAGCGGGTCGGCAAGGGCCAGGTGCTCGCCGTGATCGACGCCCCCGACCTGGAGGCGCGGCGCCGCTCCGCCGAACGAGCGCTCGACCAGGCCTCCCGCGGCGGGAGCAGCTCCATCGGCGGCACGTCCGGCTTCACCGCCGTCCGGAGGAAGACCGACAAGCAGGCCGCGGACGCCTTCAAGGAGGCCCGCGACGCCGCCGCCAAGATCACCGACCCGGCCCTGCGCGAGGTGTTGCTCAAGCAGGTCGACGCGGCACGGCAGCAGTACGACGCCGCGTCCGCCGCCGCCGGGGCCGCCCTGCGCTCGGTGCAGCAGGGGGTGGCGTCGCTGGGTGAAGCGGTCAGCTCGCTCTCGGCCGCGCAGCGGTTGCAGGCCCAGCAGGCGTACGAGCTGGCCGACGCGGCCGTCGAGGCGCTCACCCTGCGTGCGCCGGTGGCCGGGGTGGTGCAGCTGGGCGGCACGTCGAGCGCGAGCACGCCGGCGCTGAGCGACCTGCTGGCCCAGGGCCCGTTGGCGGCCTCGGGCCCCGGTTCGGCACTGCCCGGCGTCGACGAGTCGGTGCCGCGCGGTGGCTATGTGGCGGCCGGCACCCCGATCCTGACCGTGGTCGACGTCAGCAAGCTCGGGCTGACCGCCGAGGTCGACGAGACCGACGTCCTACTGGTCAAGGCCGGGGTCAAGGCGACCGTCGAGCTCGACGCGGCCACGGGCGCGAGCTACCAGGCCACCGTACGGGCCATTGATCTGCTCCCGACGACGTCGAGCCGCGGCGGGGTGTCGTACAAGGTGCGCCTCGATCTGGCCGCCGGGAAGGACGCGGACGGCGAGGCGGCTCCCACGCCGCGGCCGGGGATGAGTGCCGTCGTGCGGCTGCAGGTGCGCGAGGCCGACAACGCGGTCACCGTGCCCGCGTCGGCGATCATCAACGTCGACGGCAAGGACACGGTCTGGACCGTACGCGGTGACAGCTACGAGCGCGTGCCGGTGACGCTCGGGGTGCAGGGCGAGGACGTCGTGCAGGTGACGGACGGGCTCGACGCGGGGCAGCGGATCGCGGTCGCGGGCGCCGACGAGATCCGTCCCGGCGACAAGACCTCATGACCGCGCCCGCCATCGTCGCCACCGACATCAGCCGCACCTACGACCTCGACGGCGTCTCCGTGCCCGCGCTGCGCGGCGTGTCGCTGACCATCGAGCCGTCCGACTACGTGGCGATCGTGGGCACCTCCGGCTCGGGCAAGTCGACCCTGATGCACCTGCTCGGCGGGCTCGACCGGCCCTCCGGCGGCACGCTGCTGATCGGCGGCCGCGACGTGTCGACGCTCAACCCGGCCGAGATGGCCAAGCTGCGCAACGAGACGATCGGGTTCGTCTTCCAGTCGTTCCACCTGCTGGCCCGTACGACGGCCCGCGACAACGTGGCCCTCCCGCTGGTCTATCGCGGGGCCGGGCGCCGCGAGCGCCGCGACCGCGCCACGGCGATGCTCGAACGGGTCGGCCTGGCCCATCGCCTCGACCACCGGCCCAACCAGATGTCCGGCGGCGAGCAGCAGCGCGTCGCGATCGCCCGCGCCCTGGTCACCGACCCGTCGGTGCTGCTGGCCGACGAGCCCACCGGCAACCTGGACTCCACGACCGGCCAGTCGGTGCTCGCCCTGCTCGAATCGCTCAACAGCGACGGCGTCGCCGTCGTGCTGGTCACCCACGACCGGGATGTCGCGGCCCGCGCGCAGCGCCAGATCGTGATGCGCGACGGCGTGATCGTGCCATGAGGCTGGCCGAGGCCTGGCGCGTCGCCCTGGACGCCCTGCGCGCCAACCGCCTGCGCAGCGTGCTGACCATGCTCGGCGTCGTCATCGGGGTCGCCGCCGTGGTCGCGCTGGTCGGCATCGGCACGGGCACCAAGCAGCAGATCGAGCAGCAGGTCGAGGGGCTCGGCTCCAACCTGTTGCTGGTCGTGCCGGGCCGGCTCGAGGCGGGGTCGGCGCCGGCCGCGTCGACGATGAACATGGACGACGCCGACGCGGTCGCCCGCGTGGTGGGCGACCGTGACCGGGTGGCCGTCACGATCGCGTCGGGCGAGACGGTGCGCGCGGGCTCCCGGTCGGCGTTCGCGAGCATGCAGGGGGTGCTCGAGACGACGCCGACGGTCTTCGTGCGCGCCCTCGACCGCGGCACCTATTTGACCCGTACGGACGTGACCACCGGCCGCCGCGTCGCCGTGCTGGGCGCGGGCACGGCCGCCACGCTGTTCGGCGACCGCGACCCGATCGGCCGGCAGATCACGATCGGCGGCGTCCGGTTCCGGGTCATCGGCACGTTCGAGCGGCTCGGGCAGAGCCTCGGCGTCGACCGCGACAGCGAGGTGCACGTGCCGGTCACGGCCGCGCAACGCCTGCTCGGCACAGACCGCATCGACGGCCTGGCCATCCGCGCGCCCGACCGCGAGCGGATCGGCGAACTGTCCACGGCTGTCGTCCAGACCCTGAGCGACCGGCACCCGGACACCGACTTCAGCGCGGTCACCCAGGAGCAGATCCTGGGCGTGCTGGGCGACATTTTGGGCGTGCTGACCGGGGTGCTGGCCGCGATCGCCGGGATCAGCCTGCTCGTGGGCGGGGTCGGCGTCTCCAACATCATGCTCGTCTCGGTGCGCGAACGAACCAAGGAGATCGGTCTGCGCAAGGCGGTCGGGGCGCGTCCGCGCGACATCGGCGTGCAGTTCCTGCTCGAAGCCGTGCTGCTGACCACGATCGGCGGGGTGCTCGGCATGGCCCTCGGCGTCACCGCGGCCCTGCTGGTCGACCGCTTCTCGCCGGTCCCGGCCGCGATCACCTGGTGGTCGCTGGTGCTGGCGTTCGGCGTGTCGGCCTTCGTCGGCATCGTCTTCGGTGTCGTGCCCGCCCAGCGCGCGGGCCGGCTCGACCCCGTCGTCGCGTTGCGCACCGAGTGAGGACGCCGCCCGCGCCCCTGCTGGTGCTCACCGCCATCGCGTCCGTGCAGGTCGGCAGCTCGATCGCGCGCGGCCTGTTCGACGACCTGGGCGCGAGCGGTGTCACGTTCCTGCGCCTTTTCTTCGCCGCGCTGATCCTGGCCGTCATAACCCGCCCCGCCGTACGTCATTGGTCCGCCGCCGCCTGGCGCTCGGCGGCCCTGCTCGGGGTCGCCATGGCGGGCATGAACCTGATCTTCTATCTGTCCCTGCGGACGGTGCCGCTGGGCATGGCCGTCACCGTCGAGTTCCTCGGCCCGCTGCTGCTGGCCCTCGTGCAGACCCGCCGCCTGACCGACCTGCTGTGGGCCGGGCTGGCCGCGGCCGGGGTGCTGCTGCTGGGCTTCGACAGCGGCGGCTCGGCCCCGCTGAGCGGGCTGCTGCTGGCCTTCATCGCCGGGCTGTTCTGGGCCTCGTACATCGTGCTCAGCGCCCGGCTCGGCGCGCTCGCGCCCGGCACCGGCGGCCTGGCCGTGTCGCTGTCGGTGGCCGCGGTGCTGGTGCTGCCGTTCGGCACGGCCGGCGTCACCGGCGTGGTCGCCCACCCGGCGCTGCTCGTCGGCGTCGTCGCGGTGGCCGTGCTGTCGTCGGTGCTCTCGTACGGGCTCGAGATGCACGCCCTGCGCCGCATCCCCACCCGCGTCTTCGGCATCCTGATGAGCCTCGAACCAGCCGCGGCCGCCGTGGCCGGGCTGCTCATCCTGCACCAGCGGCTGGGCCCGGCCGAGATCGTCGCGCTGGTGCTGGTCACGCTGGCCAGCGCCGGGGTCACGCTGGGCCGGCGGGAGCCGGTCGTCTCTTCTGCGTAACCACCGGCAACATCCCGTGCGGGCGCTACGGCCGTACGCACCGACCAGGTCGCCGGCACGCCCGGTTCCGCCCCGTTGCGTCCGGTGAGGTGACGACGCGTACGGGTACTCAGGTTTTTCTTGGAAGCGTCGAACGGGTAGAAGTGCGCTATCGGCTCCGCGACGAGCAGGGGGCAACCCGCAGCGTCGCGTACCTGATGCTGGCCGCGGCGCCGGTCGTGTTCCTCACCGGCATCGTGCTGCCCGACACGCACCCGGTCGCCTGGGTCGTGGCGATCTCGCTGACCGTCGCCTTCATGGCCGTCGGCGGGCTGTTCGCATGGCGGCGCCCGCAAGCCGTCCCGCGCCTGTTCTGGCTGCTCGTGCCGTTCGTCGCCGTGATCACCATCGCCGGGCTCAACCGGGCCTCGCTCGACGCCGGCGCGGGCTCCCAGCTGTTCTACCTGTGGCCGGTGCTCTACACGGCCAACTTCCTCAGTCACCGGGTGACCGCGGCGATCCTGACGCTGGTCTCGGCCGGGCACGCGGCGGTCGCGTTCGAGGTGCGCGGGCTCGCGGCGGGGCTCTCCGACTGGGTGTCGGTGACCGTCGCGCTCAGCCTGACCGCGATCGTCGTGGCCTCGCTGCGCAACCGCAACGACCGCCTGCGTGAGGTGCTCGAATCGCAGGCGCTGGCCGACCCGCTGACCGGCGTGGCCAACCGGCGCTCCTTCGACGTCGAACTGGACCGCGCGGTCGCATCCGGGGCGGCGCTGGCCCTGATGACGATCGACATCGACCACTTCAAGAACGTCAACGACACGTGGGGTCACGGGGTGGGGGACCGCGCTATTCAGACGGTGGCTTCCTGCCTCCGTACGGTGGCCCGGCGCGACTCGGACGTGGTGGCCCGCCTCGGCGGGGACGAATTCGCCCTGCTCCAGCGGACCGACCGGCTGAGCGCCCGGCGGACCGCCGACGAGGTGCGCGCGGCCGTCGAAGCCGTCGACGACCTGCCGTGCGGCACCCTCGGGCTCAGCATCGGCATCGCGCTGGCGCCCGACCACGCCGGGACGGCCGACGAGCTGCGGGCCGCGTCGGACGCCGCACTCTACGAGGCCAAACAGGGCGGCCGGGGACGTACGGCGATGGCACACCCGCCGACACCCCGGCACGCGGTCAGCGCGGCTGGATGATCGGCTGCTCGGCGGTGCTCTCGTCGATTCCCAGGATCTCCTCGCGCGTCCGCGGGTAGGGGCCCCAGCCGTCGCGCAGCACGTGGATGTAGACGGCCTCCAGGCACACCCCGACCCGGGCGGCCAGATCGGCGTCCTCCGTGTTGCCCAGCCGGACGGCCCGGGCGAAGTGATCGAGGGCCTCCATGTGCCGGCCCTGGTCGAAGCAGCACCGCCCGGCGTTCTCGTGCACCACGCTGCGCAGCGTCTCGGGCACGCCGGAACCGGTCGCCTTCGCGAACAGGCGGTCGGCCTCCATGAAGTCGCCCCGCAGCCGCAAGATGTGCGCCAGCTCGGCCTGCGCGATCACCTCGGACTGCAAGTCGCGGGCCGCCTCGGCGTGGGCCAGGGCCAGCCGGCTGGCCGCGGCGGCCATTCCCAGCTCGCCGAGCAGGCGGTAGACCTCGGCGCGGACGCTCAGCAGGCCCGCCTTGGCTACGTTGTCGACCTCGTCGGCTAGCGGGCCGTCGAGGCGTTCACCCAGCTCGCGGAGGGCGTCACGGTCGTCGACGACCTCGCGCAGGGTGCCGCCGTCGAGCCGCCAGCGGATGGCCTCCAGGTCGGCTGCGGAGAGGGCGGGGCGCTCCGGGGGTTGGTGCTCCTTCTGCGCTTGCGGCTTGTACGCGGCCATGTGCTCGTCGATCGTGGCCCGTACGGCGGTGGGGTCGACCTGCTCCGCCACCTTCATGCCCTGGAACAGGTCCGTGACGTCAAGATCGATGACTACGCCGTCGCTGGGCGGGTCGTCGGTCTTTCCCTCGCCTTGGCCGGTTCGACCCTCGCCTGTCGCGTCCTGGCCTGTCGCGTCCTGGCCTGTCGCGTCCTGGCCTGTCGCGTCCTGGCCTGTCGCGTCCTGGCCTGTCGCGTCCTGGCCTGTCGCGTCTCCGCCTGTCGTGTCTTGGCTTGTCTCGCGCTGTTCTGGTTCGGTCTGACGTGGCTCGCCCTGGCCTGGTTCGCCCTGGTTTGATCCGCCGGCCCTGGAGCCGAACCACATGCCGCCGAACTCGGTGTCCGCCGGCCGGTTCGGAGCGTCCGCGCCGGATACGGCGAGCCGCCCGATCGGCCGGACGTTGTGCAACGTGCCATCCGGATCCATGTACGGCGCGGCGTGGGCCCCGAGCTTGTTGGGGTCGCCGTCGGTCCGCTCGGACATGTCGTCATCAGGGCCCGCGTGCCGGGACCTCGCGGCCTGCGGCTCGTCCGCCGGGGGCCGCTGAGCCGGAACGCCGGCCGCGGCCGGGGCCTGGGCCTGCTGCGGCGCGGCCAACGGCTGCGTGGGCTGGGCCGTCATCCCGTCGGCCGGACTGACCTGCCTGGGGACAGCGTGGCTCTGGGGCTGAGCCGGGTTTTGCGGTTGAGCGTGACCCTGCTGAGCCGGACTCTGCGGCTGCACTTGCGGCCGGTAGGCGGCCGGCGAACTGACCGGCGCCGTAGCCAGCGACGTAGGCCGCCCACCCTCCCGAGGCGGCGCCCACGGCGACTGCTCCTCGGCCGGACTGTGCGGCGCGGCTGGACTCTGCGGCGCCCACGCCGGCTGCTCCCCGGCCGGACTCTCCGGCGCGGCTGGACTCTGCGGCGCCCACGCCGGCTGCTCCCCGGCCTGACCCTGCGGCACGGCCGGACTCTGCGGCGCGAAAACCGCCTTGTCGCGCCGCTGCTCGGGGCCGTGCTGCTGCGGAATGGCGTCGCGCTGCTGGGGGCCGTGCTGCCCTGCAATGGCGTCGCGTTGCTCGGGACCACGCTGCTGCGAACTGGGCTCGCGCTGCTGCTCGGCCGCGTGCTGGTCGCGGTACACGTCGCGCTGTTGGGCGCCGGCTTGGCTCGGGATCGCGTCGCGCTGCTGCTCGGGTGTGGGCTGGCTGGGGATCGCGTCGCGGCGAGGCTGTCCCTGCGAACCCGAACCCTGCTGGCCCGGGGCCGGTTGACCACCCGGCCGCTGACCCGGCGTGAACTGGCTCAGCCCCCGCCGCTCACCCTGCCGCCCGGCCTCGTGCTGCCCCGGCTCGTGCTGCCCGGGCGCGTGGTGCGCGACAGTGTGCTGGTCAGGCGTGTGCGATTCCGGAGCCTGCTGGCCCGCAATCGGCTGCCCGTGAGCAGGCTGGCCGTCGTAACCGCCCGCAGGCTGACCCCCGGCCCGTTCCCAACCGTCCTGGATGGACGCCTGCTGATCGGGCGTGCGTGTTCCTTGGTGCTGCGAACCCGGGGTGTGCCGCTCCAAGAGCTGCTCGACGGCCGCGCGCTCCTGCGGGCCACGCCGTCCACCGTCGTGCCCCTCGGGCCGCTGATCGTCCGGGAACTGCTGGTTGGGCGCGCCCAGTCGAGAGCCGTGCTCGCGCTGGTCCGCCGACGGCTCGCCATACGCGCGCTGGTCCCAGGCCTGCCGCTCGGGCAGGCGCGGTCCGGACTCCTGCTGCGTGGGCGTCTGTGGCTCCGGCCCCCGCTGCGTGGGCGTGCGCGGCTCCGACCCCTGTTGCGCGGTCGTGTGCGGCTCCGACCCCTGTTGCGCGGTCGTGTGCGGCTGCGGCCCCTGTTGCGTGGGCGTGCGTGGCTCCGGCCTCGGCAAGCCGGGCGTGCGCGATTCCGGACTCTGCGAGCCGGGCGTCTGCCGTTCCGGACTCTGCGGGGTGGGCGTCTGCCGTTCCGCGAACTGCTCACCCGCCGGCTCGTTCGAGAACCGGGAGCCGTCGGGCCGGCCCGGGAACTGCTGGTCGGGCGTGCGTCGCTGCGGGCCCTGTTCCCAGGCCTGCTGCTCGGACGCCTGCGAACCGGGCGCGCGCTCCACCAGGAACTGCTCGCCGGTCGCCTGCTCGCTCGCGAACCGTGGATCGTGTTCTTGCTGGCCCGGGTGCTCCTGTTCCGGCGTGCGCCGCTCCGGGTGCTGCGGGCCGGGGCCGTGCTGGCCCGGTGTCTGCCCGTCGGCAGGGCGCTGGTCCCAGAGTTCCGCTCCGCGCGGTTCCGGCGCGTGCCGATCGTGCTGCTGCCGATCGGATGCGTCCTGCTCGAAGAACTGCCGCGCCCGCTCGTCCTGGGTCTGCCGCCCCGGCGCCTGCTCGGCCGGGAACTGTTGGCCAGGAGTGAACTGCCCCGGCGCCTGCCGTTCATCGGCGTACGAGCCGGGGGACGGGGGCCGGCTCGGGGTCTGCTGCCGCGACTCGGGCTGGGCCGGCTCGTGCTTGTCGGAACCGTGGCCGAACAGCTTGTCGACCGCTCGCCGGAAGAAGTCGCCGCCGGGCTTGTGCGGGGCGGTGTGCTCCTCGGGGGCGGGCTGGCTGGGCGCGGAGCGGTCGGGGCCGGGTTGCACCGGCACGGACGGAGCGGCCGCCTGCTGCTGGTCGGGCCACTGTTGCCGCTGGTCGGGGCCAGGCGCCGGGCGGGCCGCACGCGGATCCGGCCCGGCCGGGGGCTGTTCCGGACGGGGCTGTGGCATGCCAGCCCGAGCCTGCGCCGGGTCGTCCGGCCAGCCCTGGAATTCGGCGGACCGGCCCTGACCTGGTGCCGGCGACGAACGAGGTTCGGGCACGACCGGGCTGTGCTGCACCGGCGGCTGCGGTACGTCGCGCGGTGCCGCCGGGGTGACCGGGGCCGAGGCCGGCGAGACCGGTGCGACCCGCGGGGTTGGGAACTGCTGTGCGGCAGGCTGCTGCGGAGCCCCACGGTCGGGCCCGGGCGGCACCTGGGTGTGGGCGGCGGGAACGTGTCCCGGCGGCAGGGGAGCGCCCTGCCGCGGCGGCGCCGGAACACCCGGAACCGGACCGGCCGCGGGCGGAACCGAGGCGGGTGGCCGCGGGGCGACACCCGGCGGTGGGCCGACGGGCTGAACAGGGGCGGCACCGTGAGCGGCGGGCGGCACGGCGCCCGGATACGGAGGCGCGGCCGGCGACACCGGGCGGCCGAAACCGCTGCTCGGCAGTGCGGCGGGCGGCGCCTCGTCCGCGATCATCGCCCACGGGTCGTCGCCCTCGGAGAGGAACACGTGGGCCGTCCGCGGGCTGCGCCGCGAGCGCGGCATCTCGAGCCGCGGATCGGTCTCGACCAGCGACGGATCACCGGCCCCCTGCGACCGCTGCCCGGGCACCTGCGGCGGAACCGCCCCACGCCCCGGCGGCACAACCCCACGCCCGTCAGCCGGAACCGGACCACGCCCGTCAGCCGGCTCGGGACGACGCCCGTCAGCCGGCTCGGGACGACGCCCGTCAGCCGGGCCGGGACGACGCCCGTCAGCCGGAACGGGACCACGCCCGTCGCCTGGCTCGGAACGGCGCCCATCGGCCGGAACAGGACCACGTCCATCGGCCGGAACGGGACCACGCCCATCGGCCGGAACGCCACCGCGACTGTCAACCGGCACTTGACCGCGACCGTCGGACGCGACAGGACCGCGGCTGTCAGCCTGGCCGGGCCCACGACCCTGAGCAGGCTGGACGGGCGCAGGCGGCACCGGCCCACGGCCCGGCTCGGCCACGGGCCCGCGAGCGGCGGCCTGACCGGGAACTCCCTGCTGGGGGCGCTGCGGCGGAACAGGCGGCACGGCAGCGGCAGCGCGAGCGGCCGGAGCCTGAGGCGGCGGCGTCTGCGCGGCGGCCGGAGCCGGAGCGGCCGGGGCCTGCGGCGGAACGGCCGGCGGCTGGCTGACCGGAGTGGCGGGCGCCGGGGGAGGGCTGACCACCCGGGCGGCCGGGGTCGGCGCATGCGTGCCGACGACCCTAGGCGGCGCCGGGGGTTCCGCCTTCTTGACCACGCGCGGCGCGGGCGGCGGCTCCTCCTTGCCGATGACGCGGGGTGCGGCGGGTGGAGTGGCCTTGCTGACCACGCGCGGGCCGTCCTCCACGGGAGGCGCGGCGGGCGGGGCCTCGAGCGAAGCGGCCGGCGCCTCCTCGACCCAGCCCTGCTCGTCCTCCTCCGTGGTCCAGCCCTGACCGCCGACCGGCACGTTGACGTTGCGGGCGGCCGGGCGGCGACGGTCGTCGACGATCTCGCCCTCGATGGTGCGCGGCGGGCGCTCCTCGAGGATCTCGCCCTCGATCGTGAGCGGCGCCTCCTCGCGGGGCGGAGCCCAGCCCCGGCGGTCGTCGGCCTCGGCGGGCCACTGGCGGCGCTCGTCGTAGTCGCGCTCGCGGCGCGGCTCGGGCCGCTCCGCGTAGTCGCGGTGACGACGGCGCTCGTCGTACTCGTAGTCGCGGCGCTCGTCGTAGTCACGGCGCGAGTCGGGCCGCCGCCGATCGCGGACGTCGGACGCGTCGACGGGCTGCTCGTCCCAGATCATCGCGGCCCGCTCGCCCCGGCGCACGCCCTCGTCGGGGTGCGGACGGCGGCGGCGCTCGTCGTACTCGTACGCGTCGTCGCGCCGGCGCGGGCCGTCGGGACGACGGTAAAGATCGTCCTGCGGGCGCGCCTCGGGCACCCGGGCCCGCCCGGCGGAGGCGGCGGGACGCTCCTCCTCGGGCCGGCGAGGCCGCTGCGACGGCTGCGAGCGCGGCGACTGCGAGCGCGGCGACTGCGAGCGCGAGGGCTGACCGGGCTGCGAGCGCGACGGCTGGGCCGGCTGAGAGCGTGACGGCTGACCGGGCTGCGAGCGCGACGGCTGGGCCGGCTGGGAGCGCCGCCACCGGCCGGCCGGCCGCTCCTCGTCGTCGCTGCGGCTGACGGTCTTCACGCCAGGGTTCGGACCATGCCCGTACGCCTCGAGGTCGCGGTGGTCGTACGGCTCGTCGATGTCGTCGTGCACGTCGTAGCGGTCGTCGCGCCGCGCGTACGTCGTGTCGGGCGCGTCGAAGTCGGCCCCGAGCTCGGGCCGGTTGAAGTCGACCTCGTCGAAGTCGTCGCCGGCGAGGTTGGGCTGGGACGTGTCGATCGGCACGAAGTCGGGGTCGTCGAGCCAGCTCGGCCGCTGCGAGTCGAACGCGGCCTGCGGCTTGTGCTGCCCGGCGGAGTTGCCGGTGGCCCGGCGCTGACGGCGTGCGGCCAGCTCGTCGACCTGGCCGCCGGACCCGCCGCGACGGGTCGGGATGACCGCGTCGGGGGTGTCACGACGCTCGTACTGACGCTCTTGCACGACCGCCGCGTTGGGGACGATGGAATACTCGGAGTACTCCTCTTCCCAGTATTCGTCGTCCTCGAAGCTCATGCCGCGGCTCCCGAAGCGTGGGTACGACGGCAGGGGAGGTGCCCTTCACCCCAGCGCCGCATGCCTCGCCCCCCGTTCGTCACGCGTGCCCGGTTGATCCCCTCCCACGCGGTGGATGTGGAAGGTTAACCACGGATTTGCGAGCCGCGCCACCACCCCCGGGAGCGCTTCCCGCGGCGTCGCCGCCGGGTCGGGACCGCGCGGCGGCCCCGGCTCGTCACTCCGCCGGGCTTGTTTCCTCGCCGGAGAGTACGCGGGGCTGCGGTGAACGGTTCAAACACTGTCGGCTGATCTACAGATCGTTCGATCCCCGGGACAAGCCGTCACCGTCGATCCGGGCCCGAACTTAAGCAAGTCTTAAACTCGTTCTGACGATACGGACGAGTAATAAGGGCACCCGGCAGTGGCGAAGCACACGCTCCCCAGAAACGGATCAAGGTGCTATCGAATGTCACGGTAGAGAGGTACCGCCGAGTAATACAGACCTTCAACTCCCCGGCCGGCGGCCGCCGCCCCCCGTTTCAGTCGGCTGCCACCGCGCACACTCAACGCGAACGCTCACATCGTCCTGCCCCCCATGCCGGTGTGAGGTCGTGCCTGCGCGGCAAGGCCGGGACGAGACGGCGGCGGGGTAGCCCCCCGCCGCCGTTTCCGGGCGGTAGCTTTTGTGGCGTGAGTAGCTTCGAAGCAGACCCCGAGGTCGGGCTCACCGCGCCGGCCGCCATGGAGTTGCTCGAGGGCGCCCCGGTCGCGCTGGGCGGCCCCCGCGGCTTCGCCGTCACCCGCACACTGCCCAACCGCCAGCGCCGCATGGTCGGCGCGTGGTGCTTCCTGGATGCGTACGGGCCGCATGATCTTGATCTGTCCGACGGCATGCGCGTGGGTCCGCACCCGCACACCGGGCTGCAGACGGTCACGTGGCTGCTCGCCGGCGAGGTGCTGCACCGCGACAGCCTGGGCAGCCTGCAGCTGATCCGGCCGGGCCAGCTCAACATCATGACCGCCGGCCGCGGCATCTCCCACTCGGAGGAGACGCCCGCCGAGCACACGCCCGTCCTGCACGGCGTCCAGCTCTGGGTCGCGCTGCCGCACGCCGCGCGTGACCTGCCCCCGGCCTTCGCGCACCACGCCGACCTGCCCGTGATCACCGAGGGCGGGCTCACCACCACCGTCCTGATCGGCAGCTTCGCCGGCGCCACGTCCCCCGCGCGCAGCCACACACCGCTGGTCGGGGCCGAGCTCGCCCTCACCCAGGGCGCCGAGTCCACGTTGTCATTGAGACCCGATTTCGAGTACGCATTACTGGCGCTGGACGGCGCGGCCACGGTCGACGACGCGACGTTGAAACCCGGCCCACTGCTCTACCTCGGCTCCGGCCGCGAGACGGTCCGCGTCGCCACCGAGTCCCCGTCCCGCCTGCTGCTGCTCGGCGGCGAGCCGTTCGAGGAGCGCATCGTCATGTGGTGGAACTTCGTGGCACGCGACCACGACGAGATCGTCCAGATGCGAGCCGACTGGTCCGACGGCACCCCGCGCTTCGGCGAGGTCCACGGTTACGACGGCCCGCCCCTGCCCGCGCCCCCGATGCCGATCACCCGCCTGGTTCCCCGAGGCCGCATTCGCTAGATAGTGGTGCCGGGTTTTGCGTACGGCGCACGCGCTGTGCGTCGAGCGGCCCAATCGGGTTGACGGTGGTTCCCCGCGAGCGGATGGTCGAGTGGTACGGCCATGTCGTGCCGTTCGCAGGGAGCAACAGTGGACTTCTGGGACGCAGCGAAGCTCGCCCTCATCGTGGCCACGCCGACTCTGCTCGGCGCGCTCGTGATCTATGCGCCGAAGTGGTGCGGCGCCATCGCCGACCGCTGGGAGGCGGCCAGACCGAAACCGCCGGAGCCGTACGGGCCTCCGATCGAACAACTCGCCGCCGACCTGCGCCGCCTGCTGCGGCTGCACAGCGAGCTGACCGTGTCGGCCCACCTGGCCATGCGGGCCCACAGGCTCTGGGCGGTCGAGGCCGCCATCGGCACCCGCGCCGTCGAGGCCGCCCGCGCGCTCGGCGTGCCCCACCCCGAGCCCGGCCCGCACGACACCCTGACTCGCCGCCAGCTGCACGACCTGCTGATGCACCTGGCCGGCGCCGGCCTGGCCCTGCCGGCCAAGGTAGGCCCCTTCACCTCCGACGGCCGCATCTGACTCAGGAAACGAACCGGCTCGATCCCAGGATCTTGGTGACTGTCACCTCGATGGCCACCCGCGCCGGGTTGGGCCGCGGCTGCCGGTAGCGGGCCGCGTACCGCTTCTCGGCCTCGGCCACCGACTCCGGATCGTCCCGCACGACGGCGAGCCCCTCCACGGTCGTCCAGCGGGGGCCGTCAACCTGGCAGATCGCCACCCGGCCCTGCCCGTTACGCACATGCCGTACGTGCGCCGACGTGGCCGACGAGATCACCCGGGCCAACCCGTTCGCCGGATCGAGCGTCGCCCCGACCGCCACCACGTGCGGCGACCCGTCGGCTCGCAACGTCGTGAACGTACAGAGGTGCCTCTCGGTCCAGAACTCCGACAAGTCGGCGTTGGCGATATCGACCCGACCGCTCATCGCCCAACCACCCATGACGCACTCATCAGCCCATCATCCGCGCCGTGATCATCCCCACCTGACCCGGGTCCGACTTGGTAGTGAGTACTCACATCGGCCCTCGTGAGCGGGGCTCACCCATCTCGTCGTGCTGGTCACCACCCGCCGGCCGCGCTCAAGCGCACACAACCGGTTTCGTAAGTGAGTACTCACTTCCTACCGTTGGACCGGAGCGGAACTCGGCCCCGCTCGGTCCTGCTGTAAGTGAGTACTCACATCCGTCGGTCGGACATGGGCTTGGTCTCGTTGTAAGTAAGCACTCACATCCCATCGGCGCAGTCGAACCTCTCCGCTCGTAAGTGAGTACTCACAAACCATGGGCCGACTGCTGTCCTTAGTTTTCGAGTACTCACTTACCAAGGGGGACTGGCCCGTGCGTCCCTGCGGTGGGGTTCGGCGAGCGGGTGCCGGTGGGGATTGGCGCGGCCCCGTGCAGGCGAGGTGGCAGCGGCGCCTGTCAGCGGTTGGGCGGTGGGTGGCGGCGGTGTCCCGCGGGCGCACACAGGCGGGTCGAACGGTCAGGTTGTGACGAGCAGGTGCCAGCTGCCGCCGTAGATGTGGGTCGGGCTGGCGAGGGTCAGTTCGGGACGGTGAGTGGGTGGCTGGACGCTGCCGTAGGCAGGTGCCGCAAAGCGCGGACCACCGGCAAAGTCAGCAACAGCCCCAAAACAGGCACCAGGAACGCCCACCGCAACCCGATCGGCTCGGACAGCGCCCCGATCACCACGGCCCCCAGCAGCGCCCCGGCGTAGTTGAACAGGTTGACCCGGGCCAGCACAGCATCGCTGCGACCAGGGGTGGCCTCGCCCGCCGCGCTGAAGGCCAAGGGAATGAGCAGGCCTACACCGAGCCCCGTGAGGGCGAAGCCGGTGATGGCCGCCGCGATCGTCGGGACTGCCGTGACCAGGGCGCAGCCGAGGGCGCAGACCAGCAGGGCCCCGGTCGCCGCGGCCGTGCGGCCGATGCGGGGGACCAGGTGGTCGCCGGTCAGGCGGGAGAGCAGCACCGTGGCCTGATACGCGGCGTAGCCGAGGGGGACCACGGCGGCGGGTGCGACCAACGAGTCCAGGTAGATCGAGCTCCACGTGCTGACCGCGGAGTCGGCCAGGAATCCGGTGAGGACGAACGCGCCGCAGATCCAGATGATGTGGCGGGTGCCGGCCGAAGGCGAGTCAGCCGGGACGGCCAGGGTGCGCGCGGGCTCCAGGAAACGCCAGGCCGACACCACGTACAGGAAAGCGAAGAGGGCGGCCACCCCGACCGCGACCGACGCCCCGGCCCCGCCGGCCGCGAACGCGGACATCAGCAGGGCCGCGAGGATGGCGGCGGCCGTGTACGCCGCGAACAGGCGGTTCATCACGCTGCGGCCCAGCCGGGTCTGCACTAGTACGCCCTGCATGTTGAGGCTGGCGTCGACCGCGCCCAGCCCCACCCCGTACAGGATCAGCACCGCTGTAAACATAAAAAGCGGAGTGCGTACGGTGGTCAGGCCCAGCCCCACCGCGACCGTGAGCAGACCGCCGGCCAGGGCGTAACGGCTGCCCAGGCGGGCCGCCACCCGGTCGGCCAGCATCGAGCCGCCGGCCGCGGCCACGCAGACCAGCAGCAGGATCACCGAGACGAACGTGTCGTCGACGCCTTGGCGCTCCTTGAGCTGCGGCAACGCGGTCACCAGGGCGGCGTAGCCGAGGCCCTGAGCCGCGTACCCACCGGCGATGAAGAACGCGGTCACTGGGACAGGATGGTGTACCCGGCCCGCCGCGGCAAGATCAGGCGGGCTGTACGGCTTCCAGCGCGGCCACGGCGGCACCGCGGGCGCCCGCCATGTCGAGGTCGGCGACCAGGGCGAACGTGGCCGCGGCGGACTGTTCGGCGCGCAGCTGGGTGTTTTCGCGGACCGTGTTGAGGAACCACTGGCGGAACTTGGGCGCGGCCTCGACGACCCCGCCGCCCAGCAGGTACGCGTCGGGGTCGGTGAAGTTGGCGGCGATGGTGAACAGCTTGCCGATCGCCTTCGCCTGCTGCTCGAAGACCGCCAGGGCCAGCGGGTCCTCCTTCTCCGCGTACGAGCGAAGTTGCTTGGCCGCCTGCGGCAGGGGCAGGGCCGCCAGCGGGTGATCGGGGAAGCGGGTCAGCCAGTAGGGCAGCAGGTTCTTCTTGATGCCGGTGAGCGAGGCGATGCTCTCGACGTCGCCGGTGAAGCCGCAGTTGCACTCGGGGACGGGCTGGCCCACCTCGAGCACGCCGTGCAGCGGGATCTGCACGTGACCGAGCTCGCCCGCCATGCCCGCGGCGCCGCTGACCACCCGGCCGTCGACGACCACGCCGCCGCCCAGGCCGGTGCCGACGATCGCGGCGGCCGACGACTTGGTCATCGCCTCGGCGCCGAAGAGCCGGTGGTGCGCGTACAGGGCGGCGGCGTTGGCGTCGTTCAGATAGAAGACGGGCAGGCCGATCCTCGCCTCGAGCGCGCTGCGGATGTCGAAGCCGTGCCATGAGGTCATGCTGAAGTTCGTCGCGCCCTTCGACGAGATGACGCCCTTGGCGCTGGCCGGGCCGGGGGTGTCGAGCCCGACCGCCCGCACGAGGGTCAGCGGCGTGCTGGTCAGGTCGAGGATGTTGTGGAAGGCCGCGGCGAGCTGCTCGATCGCCGACTCGGGGCCGTCGGTCACCAGGCTCGGATTCTCGACCAGGTTGTCGACGAGATATCGACCGGTCGCGTCCAGCACGGTGGCGTTGTTGCAGGTGCCGCCGTTGTCGAGCCCGACGACGACCCAGGAGGCGGGGGTGCGTACCGATTCAGCCTGATCCACAGGCTTGAGCGTACGTCCGACTTCGTCCCCGCGGTACGGGTGCGGGCGGATTGCGGCTGCGTTAGTCATGGTTGCAGGAGCACATACGGACGCCGTACGGGCCGAAGGGTCGGGCATGACGACCCGACGCACGCTCCTCGCCGCCGGTGCCGCCACTGTCGCCGCCATGGCTGTCGCGGCTCCGGCCGAGGCTGCCACCGCCCCGATCGCCGCAACCTCCCTGGTCAGCGACGACCCGATCGCGCACCTCGTCCGCCGGGCCACCTTCGGCCCCACCCCGGAGCTGCTGGCCGAGGCCCGTACGCTCGGCGCCGCCGCCTGGCTGGACCGCCAGCTCGACCCCGCGAAGATCAGCGACCCGGTCTGCGACGAGCTGATGAGCCGCCTGCCGCTGGCCGGTGCGAGCATTCCCACCGTACGGGCCAAGGTCGCCAAGAACTCGTACGACGGTTTCAAGCAGCTGGGCCGGGCCGCCGTCGCCCGCGCC
Source organism: Paractinoplanes lichenicola (assembly GCF_016785085.1). GTDB lineage: Bacteria > Actinomycetota > Actinomycetes > Mycobacteriales > Micromonosporaceae > Actinoplanes > Actinoplanes lichenicola. Next base: position 373,436 of record NZ_JAENHO010000010.1, on the reverse strand, counting down.
GCGTGGAGCAACCGGCAGCTGTTCGAGATGACCGTCGCGTTCTTCGCCAACCACCTGCACGTGGCCGCGCCGTCGAGCCAGACGTGGGACAGCCGTTCCGACTACGACGCCCAGGTCATCCGCAAGCACGCGTTCGGGCGGTTCGCCGACATGCTCAAGGCCTCGATGAAGCACCCGGCGATGCTCAGCTACCTCGACAACCGCTCGTCGACCAAGTCGCGCCCCAACGAGAACTACGCGCGCGAACTGATGGAGCTGCACACCGTCGGCCTGGTCTACTCCGAGGCCGACGTCTACGCCGGTGCGCGCCTGCTCACCGGTCTCACCGTCAACAAGACCAACGGCACTTTCCTGTACGACCCCAAGCTGCACATGACGGGCGAGGTGTCGATCCTCGGCTTCAAGCACGCCAACGCCACCGCCGCAGTGGGGGAGTCGGCCGCCATGGCGTTCGCCGACCACCTGGCCATGCACCCGGCGACCGCGCAGCGCCTGGCGACCAAGCTGTGCCAGCGCTTCGTGGCCGACGTCGCGCCCGCCTCGCTGGTCACCAAGCTCGCGAAGGTCTACCTCGACAACCAGACCGCGATCAAGCCGGTGCTCAAGGCCCTGTTCACGTCGCCCGAGTTCGCCGCCGCGATCGGGCAGAAGACCCGTACGCCGATGGAGGACCTGACCGCCACGATCCGGACGCTCGGGCTGGGACCGGAGAAGTCGGGCCTGCAGCTGCTCGACGCGCTCTACAACGGCCTGGTCTACGCGGGCAACGCGCCGTTCCGGTGGTCCCCGCCGAACGGCTACCCCGACGTGGCCGCGGCCTGGGCGTCGCCGTCCGGTTTCCTGATGCGCTGCAACAACCACCTCAACCTGGCCGCGGGCTGGTATCCGAGCTGGTTCACGCGCCCCGCCGACATGTTGAAGTCCCTGGTTCCGACCCTGCCGGGCAGCTACGGCGCGCTCGTCGACGCTTTGGCCGTACGGCTGATCGGCGCGAAGTTGCCGGCCCAGCACACGGCCGCCGTGCTCAGCGTCGCGGGCAAGCTGCCGACCAGTCCTCTGACCGCATCCGACAAGACGCTCGCCGGCCACGCGCCGTACCTGATCGCGCTGGTCCTCGACGCGCCCTCGTTCCAGGTGAGGTGAGCACGATTTTTGACTGCGGAGAGGCGACGTTGTCGCGCCGGGGCCTGCTCGGCGCGGCCACCCTGGCCGGGCTGGCCGGGGCCGGGGTGTCGACCCAGCTCGCGTACGCGGATCCGGGCTACACCGGCGACACGCTGGTCGTGCTGTCGTTGCACGGCGGCTTCGACGGCCTGTCGGCGCTGGCCCCGATCGGCGACCCCGACTACTACAAGGCGCGCCCCAACATCGGCGTGCCCAAGGCGCAGGTCATCGCCGGGGACGGCACGTTCGGCCTGCACCCGGCCCTGGCCCCGCTGCTGCCGCTGTGGAAGAGCGGGCAGCTCGCCGGCGTGCACGCGGTCGGCCAGCCCAACCCGACCCGCTCGCATTTCGCGGCCATGGAGGCGATGGAGAACGCGGCCCCCGGCACCTCGATCCGCAGCGGCTGGCTCGAGCGCATGCTCGGCGCGTCCGGGGCGACGGGCGCCCTGGCCGGGGTGTCGGTCGGCCACGCCATGCCCGACCGGCTGTTCGCCGGCCCCACGCCGTCGGTCTCGATGGCCTCGGTCGACAAGTTCACGCTGGCCGGCGACTCGGCCAAGCGTCCCGTGGCGGCCGCGCTGCGGGCTATGTACGCCGACGCCCCCCAGCTGCTGGCCGGACCGGCGCTCGCGGCCGACGGTGCACTGATCGCAACCGCCGCCGTACGGGGGACGGCCTACACGCCCGGTGCGACCTACCCGGCCACCGAGCTCGGCACCGCGCTGCGCGACGTGGCCCGCCTGATCAAGGCCAACGTCGGCCTGGCCACGGCCGCGGTCGACTGCGGCGACTGGGACATGCACGAGGGCCTCGGCACGACGGCCAAGGGCCAGCGCATGCACGACAACCTGACCGACCTGGCCCTGGCGCTGGCGGCGTTCGCGGCCGACCTCGGCCCCGAGGGCATGAAGTCGGTGACGCTGCTGACGATCAGCGAGTTCGGCCGGCGGGTGCAGGAGAACGGCTCCCGCGGCGCCGACCACGGCCACGGCAACGCGATGCTGCTGCTCGGCGGCGGGGTCAAAGGCGGCCAGGTGTACGCCAAGTGGCCCGGCCTGGCCCCCGCCGCGCTGGTAGCGGGCGACCTCGCGGCGACCACCGACTACCGGTCCGTGATCGGCGAGATCCTGCAGAAGCGCTGCGGTTTCGGATCGTTGTCGCAGGTCTTCCCGTCGATCACGCCATCGACGTTCGGCCTCGTGTCGGCCCGCTGACACCCATCGTTGAGCGAACGTTAACCCGGCCGCGGGGTACTTGACATCAGTACGCTCCCGCTTCTGCCTTTATGGTGGCCCTGATGGAACCAGCAACCGGGCATGTCGTCCTCGACAGCGCCATTGACGAGGGCTTCGCCTCACTGCGGATGCGGGCCCGCCCCCGCGCCGCGCGCTACGAGATGGGCCGGTCGCTGCGCGAACGCGCGCACCGCTCCGAGATGGCGAACTGGTCGGCCCCGCACGACCGCGTCGACCCGGTCACCCAGATCATGCACGCCAACCTGGGCCGCCAGGCCTGGCTCGTGCCCGTGCGCGTCGGCCGGATGATCCAATCCCCGTACGCTTTCCTGCGCGGCTCGGCCAACGTCATGGCCGACGACTTCGCCACGCTGCCCGCCACCGGCATCACCCCGGTCATCTGCGGCGACGCCCACCTGGGCAACTTCGGCTTCTACGCCTCACCCGAACGCGAACTGGTCTTCGACCTCAACGACTTCGACGAGGCCCACCCCGGCGCCTGGGAATGGGACCTGCGACGGCTCGTGACCAGCGTCTACGTCGCCGGTCGGCAGAACGGCTTCAAGGAGAGCGCCTGCGGCGAGGCGGTGCAACACTGCGTCGAGGAATATCAGGACCAGATCGGGCACCTGGCCGAACTGCCGCTGCTGGCCCGCTCGTTCGACCAGATGGACGTGGACAGGCTGCGCTCGGCGGCCTCCCGGGCCAGCTTCCGCGCCGAGATCGACCGCGCCGCCCGCCGCGCCCGCCGCCGCACCAGCGACCGCGCGCTGCCAAGATTCACCGAACGCCGCGACGGCACCGCCCGCCTCGTCGAGGAGCCACCGCTGATCACGCGGCCCAGCGACCTGGAAGCCGACCAGCTGGCCGAGGCCCTGGACGGCTATCTGAACACGCTGCCGCCACACTGGGCCCGCATCCTGGCCGGCTATCGCATCGTCGACATCGCGCACAAGGTAGTCGGCGTGGGATCGGTGGGGTTGCGGGCGTATGTGGCGCTGTGCGAAGGCAGCAGCCCCTCCGATGTCGTGTTCCTGCAGCTCAAACAGGCCCGCCGCTCGGTGATCGCCCACCACCAGCACGGCGACGCGGCCTGGCACCGGCACCAGGGGCAGCGGGTCGTCGAATACCAGCAGGCCCTGCAGACGGTCTCGGACCCGCTGCTCGGCTGGGCCACAGTGGGGGACCAGCAGTTCTACGTGCGGCAGTTCCGCGACATGAAAGGCGCGATCGTCGTCGAGGACATCGACGCCGGGGCGCTGGCCGACTACGCGGGCATCTGCGGCTTCCTTCTGGCCAAGTCGCACGCACGAACCAGCGGGGCTTCGATGATCTCGGGCTACATCGGCAGCAGCGACAAGATGGCTGTCGCGTTGTGCCGCTTCGCTCGCACCTACGCCGACCAAGTGGAAAGTGATCACGCGGCTCTGGTCGCGGCAGTCCGGCAGGGCATCCTCCCGGCCGAACTCGCCTGACGGCCGGGCCGCCTGATCGCGCCTGCCGGCCGGGCCGTCTGATCGCGCCTGCCGGCCGGGCCGCCTGACCGCGCCCGTCGGCTGAGGCCGCTGCCTGCCGACGCCACCGGTCGCTCGACCGTCCCTCTCGTGCTAGCCGCCGCCGCTCGTGGCCGTGCCGCCAGCCGCCGGTCGTTGCCGCCAGCCGCTCGCGGCCGCCCGCCGGCCGTTGCTACCCGCGGCCGGCCTTCCACCGCGGGGGCTGATGTTTTGACCCCGACCGCCGGTGACCGTCACGTCGGCGACCACGCGCCGATCGGAATGGTCTGGCACCGCGCGCCGCGGCAGGCCCAGACCGCGGCGACGTCCTCGACGGCCACGGCCATCGGGCCACGGTGCCGGGGGCACCGTGGCCACTCGACGAACTCGTACCCGGCAAGGTGGGTCTGAACGCCCTCGGCGACCAGTGCGACGACACCCGCATCGCTCCCGCTCAGGTCGACCCCGAACCCGAACGCGAACTTCCGGCCGTCGCCGAGCCCGACCACCCACGCTGCCGGAGCGCCGCCGCTCAGGAGCGCGGATTTGCCCGCCCACCACGTGTCGCCGGACGCGGCGACGACTCCCGCCGCTGCCAGGTCGCTTCCGACCAGATCGCACGCGTGCGCCAGGGCGGGCGGGACGCTCTCGGGAGCGATCCCACCCACCGGCCAGCTCACCTGCTCCACGGACTCAGATCGTACTTACCGGTCGTAGTCGATCGAGAGCTCCGAGGTGTAGGCCCCCGCCGAATCGTCGCTCCGCTGAACCCGCGGACAATTCGGTGTGCAGCCCAGACCGCGGTCGCTGATCTCGTAGTTGAATTGGAATCGCACCGTCGCCGTTCCGCGCGGATTGATGCGGAACTGGCAGAGACCGGTCATGGCACGATCCTGATTCCACGGCTCATTGGCGATGGACGAGTGCCAGGTATAGTCGAACGGAACCAGATGCTGATCGAAATAACCGGTCGGCTGCAGATTCGCGTCATACCCGCGGGCGACGCAGGTCATGCTCGACGCGGCCACCGCCCGCAGCGCCGGGCTCAGGTTGAATCCCCAGGCCAGCGTGTGCCCCGGATTGAAGATCGAGACATTAGCGCTGAACGTGCCGTTCTCGTCGGTCCAATCGAAACTGGTGGACTCGAACGAGAAGTATTTCTCGAACCGCGCAGCAGCGGAAGCCGGCGCGGATGCGGTGAAAATCATGGTCAGCGCGGCCATAAGACCGAGGGTCGCACGCACGAAAGTCTTTTGCACAATCTCTCCCCGTGATCGATCGATGTCGATACCCTATCGATCGAACGGTTCCCCCGCAAGGCGATTAGCACCCGCCCTCAGCAAGTCGACGTGGTCTCGCGCGGGATGGCGGTTCCTGCCGTAGCGGCGCCGTCCGGAGCATCCTCGTGCTCGCCGGTGCGCTCTCGGCAAACCCGAACCGCCGGTGGAGCGCACGCCCCGGCGCGTCGGCGACCAAGTTCATGTACGCCGCGGCCCGATCAACTTTCACAACTCGTCAGAGACAACCCAGGCCTTGCCTACGACGACCGAACGAGCACCCTGGATCGAATACCACTGGTTGTTTCGACACTGTCCCGTCGATGCCGCTTTTCAAACTGGCTGGGTGGGGGCTCATCGTTTCGCGGAACTGCCCCACAGGGGTTGATCGTGAACAAGATTGATCCCGCGGAGCGGCCCGAAATTGGATCGATCTGAGCGCTACCACCGAATGACGAGTTGCAGCTAGCCGTAGGTCAAGTGATCGCCGCAAGTGGTCGCCGCGACCGGAGTCCTCGTGTGACCAGAGTAATCATTAAGCCCACCAAGCGAATGGCTCGCCGCTGAAGCGTGACCGATTAAACCCAGTGGGCGCGTGCGAGTAACCACGAGGAGCCGATGTGGGATCCCGATTTGCTCACCCGTGGTGACTTTCATGCGCCCACCGGATTGAAGTGGTCACCCCTGGGCGGTCCTCTCGCTCTGGGTGGGTTGATGAAGTTACTTTGGTTGCGGTAGGACTTTGGTAACGGTGACCACTCGCGGCCGGATGTTGGCTTGCGCTAGCTGCAACTCATCATTCGGTGGTTGCGGTTAGAACGGGGTGGATTCGGGCCGCTCCGCGGGATCAATTTTGTTCAGGGTCAAGGTCTGTGGGGCCGTTCCCTCGGATGATGAGTTCTCGTACAGGCAGTTTGAAAAGCGGCATCGACGAGACAGTGTCGAAACAACCAGCGGTATTTAATCCAGGGCGCTCGTTCGGCCGAAGTGGCGGCGAGTGGTTTGGGTGGCGTTGAGCGGTTCTCGGTGATGTCGAGCGGCTTTCATGGGCGCCGAGCGGCCGAGTGGCTTTCGAGGGGTCGAGCGGCTTTCGACGGCGTCGGGCGGCGTCGCGCGGCTTTCGGCGGCGTCGCGCGTTTTCCATGGCGTCGGGCGGGTTTTCGTGGCATCCGGCGGCGTTCGGCGACCTCAAGCGGCCAACCCCAAGCCGTCGCAAGTCGGGTTCGCCTGCCTGGTCGGCTCGGTCTCCCGGGCGGCCGTGGCCGGCCCGCGGCCTGGCCTGTAAAGAGTCGTTACATCTTATAGACACATGTAGATATTGACGATCTTCTTCAGTAGGTTCGGGGGTGCCGACCGCGGCCGGGGGGCCGTCGATGGGCTGAAGGGGGAATTTGATGCGAAGAAGCATCGCGACCGTCTCTGTGGCCGTTCTGGGCCTTGCGCTGATCACGCCGGGGGCCGCTCAAGCCGAACCGAAGCCGGCGCCCACCGAGCTGAGCCCGGCCGATCAGGCCTCGCTCGCCGCCGGGGTCGGTGTCGCGCCCAAGGCTCCGTACGGGGCGAAGCCCAAGGGGCCGAACCCGTTCCTGGCCGAGGTGGCCGACCCGGCGAAGGTCGACTATTCGGGCTGGGCCAACTACATGAAGACCCAGTCCAAGGCCAAGGCCGCGACCAGGACGAAGGCGAAGGCCGCGAAGGCCGCCGCCACCCCGGCCGTCGTTGTTGACGAGGATGAGCTGCCCGGCACCTCCGGCGGCAACGACATCCCGGTCAACGCGCAGCGGATCACCGGCTACGGCACGGGTTCGGGGCAGTTCTCGAAGATTCGTATTCTGGGCAGCCTGGACAATGAGGCCGTGGCGACGCCGACGGTCGCGCCGGCGCCCGAGGACGACGGGTCGATCACCCTGGCCGGGGACACCGGGATCGGCACCGGCACGCGGCGCGGCGCCGTGATCAGTTCGCAGATCGGGGACGGGCCGCACGGGCGGCAGACCGGTGACGGCAGCAACGACTTCGACTTCTTCAAAATCACCGCGCAGGCCGGCAAGGTGCTGACGATTCAGACCGCGACGCCGACCGGGCCGCTCGACACTGTCCTGCAGTTGTTCGCGCCGGACGGCACGCTGCTCGCCGTCAACGACGACTTCGGCGGGTTCGACAGCAAGATCACGTATCAGGTGACGACCGCGGGCGACTACTACGCGGCCGTCGCGGCGTACGGTGGCCTGCCCGCCGACCCGTTCGACTCGGGCAGCGGGGGTGGCATCGGCGACCCGACCCCGCCCACCGAGGGGCCGTATACGCTGACCACCACCGTGGGCGGCATCGACCAGGACTTCTTCGCCGTCAAGCTCAAGGCGGGCGACGTGCTCGGCGCCTCGGTGGCCGGCTCGGCGACATACCTGACCGTCTACGACACCGTGCCGCGTGAGGCGCACGGTTCGCGGCAGGACGCGTCCTACATCTACCCGACGGACTCGCCGCTGCCCGCGGGTGGCAACGCGGTCACCGACTACGTGGCGACCAAGGCCGGGTGGCACTACGTCGGCGTCGCCACGGGCTCCGGGGCGTACGACATCACGGTTGAGGCTTATCGCCCGGTGCTGCAGGGGGCCAAGCCCGTGCAGACGCTCTACCTGGACTTCGACGGCGCCCGGGTGAACACCGGCGTGTTCGGCGGCGCGGGCAACCGCGATCTGAGCCCGCTCGCGGCGTTCCTCACCAGCTGGGGCCTGACCCGCGCCGACGAGGACGCACTGATCGACGCCGTCGTGGCCGGGGTCACCGAGAACATCAAGCGGGACCTCGAGGAGAGCGGCCTCAACTCGAAGTTCAAGATCAAGATTGCGAACAGCAAGGACAACGCCGACCAGTGGGGCAAGGCGAACGTCAGCCGGGTCGTCGTGGGCGGCACGATCGACGAGTCGGGTGTCGACACGATCGGCATCGCCCAGAGCATCGACCCGGGCAACTTCGAGACCGAGGAGACCGCCCTGGTGCTCCTGGACGTGCTGAGCTCGCCGGCCGACTCGACGCCGGCCTCGCTCAACACGTACATCGGGCCGGAGAGCAACCGCCTGGCGTTCGTGGCCCAGGGCCTGAGCAACGTGATCGCGCACGAGGCCGGGCACTTCTTCGGCAACTTCCACACCGACAACCAGGACGAGCTGCCCAACCTGATGGACGCGGGCGGCACGGGCTTCGGCACGCTGTTCGGTGTCGGGCCGGACGGCATCGGCGGCACGGCGGATGACATCGACGTCGACTTCGGCGACAGCACATTCCTGCCGGCCGAGGGCTTCGTCGGCACCGAGGACACGCTGGGCCGCGTCGTGTTCGGCGTGACCAGCTAGAAACCGTACCCGCGAGGAGCGCGTTGCCGCGCGGGTGAGTTCGGTCGGCGGACGACCTCGGCGAAGCCGCGTCGTCCGCCGGCCGAACTCGGCCGCCTGTAGCGGCGCACGCGCGATCGAGCGCATAGGCTCAGCACGGCTCTTGAGGGTTAGTCCTTGAGAGCCGTTTCCACGTCGGGGAACAGGGCCAGGTAGTCAGTGAGGCCCAGCGTGTCGAAGAGGCGGCGCAGGAAGCCCGAGGGCGCGGCCAGGCGCACCCAGCCGTCGCGTTCGGTGGCGCGGCCGTGCGCGGTCACCAGGACCCCGACGCCCATCGAGTCGCAGAAATCCAGCCCGGAGACGTCGACGACGACCCGGGGGGACGGGCGGTCGACGAGCCGGGCCAGGTTCGCCTTGAGAACGGGCGCGGTGTCGATGTCGAGTGACCCGCGCAGCACCAGCACGGCCGTGTTCGGCGGGTGGTGCGCGACCGAGACCTGCATGGTGATGTCGCCTTCGTACTTCGGAGCCAAGGGGTGAGTCTCAGCCTAGGGGAGGGGAGCCCTGATGGCCGAATCGGCTACTGGGGAGTAAGTTCCTGCTGTGAGCATTAATGCTGGTGACGTCGTCGAAGATTTCGAACTGGAAGATCAGGACGGCGTGCCGCGCCGGCTGAGCGCGCTGCTCGCCGGGGGCCCGGTGGTGCTGTTCTTCTATCCGGCCGCGCTGAGCACCGGCTGCACCGCCGAGGCGTGCAACTTCCGCGATCTGGGGGCCGAGTTCACCGAGGCGGGCGCGCAGCGGGTCGGCATCAGCCGCGACAAGCCGGAGAAGCAGAAGCAGTTCTCCGACAAGCACTCCTTCGACTACCCGCTGCTCAGCGACCCGGACGGCGCCGTCGCGGCAAAGATGGGCGTCAAACGCAAGCTGCCCCTGGGCCCGCTCAGCACGAAGCGGATGACCTTCGTGATCGACACCGACCGGCGCGTGCTCGAGGTCATCCACTCCGAGACGAACATGAACGACCACGCCGCGAGGGCGCTGGAAGCCCTCGCGGCCAGGAAGTCCGCTTAGATACTGTTCCGCCAGGCCCGGCCCGAGCGCCCGATCAGGCGTTCGGCGTCGGCCGGCCCCCACGAGGCCGCCTCGTAGGTCGGGATCGGCGAGTGGTCCGACGCCCAGTGCTCGATGATCGGGTCGACCACGCGCCAGGACTGCTCGACCTCGTCGCTGCGGATGAACAGCGTCGGGTCGCCCAGCAGCGCGTCGAGCAGCAGCCGCTCGTACGCCTCGGGGGACTCCTCGGCGAACGTCTGCTCGTACGAGAAATCCATGGAAGCCGTGCGCACACGGAACGAGTGGCCCGGCACCTTGGCCCCGAACCGCAGCGAGATGCCCTCGTTGGGCTGGATGCGCAGGATCAGCGCGTCGGCCTCGAGCCCGGTCAGCTGGTCCTGCGGGATCGGCAGGTGCGGCGGCCGCTGGAACTGCAGGGCCACCTCGGTCACGCGGGCGGGCAACCTCTTCCCCGTACGCACGTAGAACGGCACCCCGGCCCAGCGCCAGTTGTCGACGTTGAGCCGCATGGCCGCGTACGTCTCCGTACGGGAGAGGGGGTCGACACCCACCTCCTCGCGGTAACCGGCCATCAGGTCCTCGCGGGTGCCACCGCGCGTGTACTGCCCGCGGACGGCCAGGTCGGCGATGTCGCGGTTGGTGGGCAGCCGGATCGCCTGGAGCAGCTTCACCTTCTCGTTGCGCAGGCCCTCGGCCTCGAACGACGCCGGCGGCTCCATGAGGGCGAGCGCGAGCACCTGGAGCACGTGGTTCTGCACGATGTCACGCATGGCGCCGGCGTGCTCGTAGAAGCCGCCGCGGGTGCCGACGCCCAGGGTCTCGGCCACGGTGATCTGCACGTGGTCGACCCAGGAGCGGTCCCAGATCGGCTGGAAGATCGAGTTGGCGAAGCGCAGCGCCAGCACGTTCTGCACCGTGTCTTTGCCCAGGTAGTGGTCGATGCGGAAGACCTGGGGCTCGTCGAACGAGCCGTGCACGACGGCGTCGAGCTCGCGGGCGCTCGGCAAATCCCGCCCGTACGGCTTCTCGATGACCAGCCGCGAGAAGGAGCCCTCGCGCGCGTGGTTGAGCCCGGCGCCGGCCAGCCCGTTGATCACCGGCTCGAAGGCCTCGGCCGGGGTGGAGAGGTAGAACAGGCGGTTGCCGGAGGTGCCGCGTTCGGCGTCGAGCCCGTCGAGGGTTTCGGCCAGCCGCTTGTAGGTGTCCGGGTCGTCGTAGCCGCCCGAAACGTACCGGATTCCGCCTTGAAGCTGTGGTTTGTCGAGCAGGCTGCGGTCACCAAGCGCGCTGTCCGCGAACTGCTCGTCGCCCATCGGCGTGCGGGCCACGCCGACCAGGGCGAACTGGCTGGGCAGGCGATTGTGCCGGGCGAGGCTCTCCACGGCCGGGAGCAGCTTGCGGCGGGTGAGGTCACCCGAGGCGCCGAAGATCACCAGCGTGGCGGGCGGCGCGCTGCGCTCCTGGATGAGCTGAGGGGCGTTGTCCATGGTTTTTACGTGTCCTCCGACCGTTGGGACCGTCCGGGAAAACTCTACGCAGCGTGGAGCCGGAAAGGTTCACATCCATCCCCCGATGCGACCCGGAATACAGCGACAAAAGTGGCAAACTGGGGTGTACCCATGCGTCAAGAGGGGGACTCAGTGAAGTACCGGCTAGTAACACGCAGCGACTTCGACGGTTTGGTCTGCGCGGTGCTGCTGCGCCACCTCGACATGATTGACGACATCAAGTTCGTACATCCCAAGGATGTGCAGGACGGGGAGGTCGAGGTAACCGAGAACGACATCCTCACCAACCTCCCGTACGCGCCCGGCGCGCACATGGTGTTCGACCACCACCACTCGGAGACGCTGCGCAACGAGGGCAACCTCAGCAATCACATCATCGACGCCGACGCGCCCTCGGCGGCTCGAGTGATCTACGAGTACTACGGCGGCCGCGAGCGCTTCCCCGACGTCTCCAACGGGCTCATGTACGCGGTCGATCAGGCCGACTCGGCTGACTACGCCCTCGGGGACATCCTCGAGCCCGAGGGCTGGACGCTGCTGAACTTCCTCATGGACAGCCGGACCGGGCTGGGCCGTTTCCGCGAGTTCAGGATCTCCAACTACGACCTGATGATGCAGCTCATCGACGCCTGCATCCAGCACAACGACGTACGCGAGATCCTGGCCCTGCCCGACGTGGCCGAGCGGGCCGACCTCTATCGGGCGCAGCACGACCTCTTCGTGGCGCAGCTCAAGCGGGTCAGTCACCTCGAGGGCGACGTCGTCGTGGTCGACCTGCGGGAGGAGGAGGTGATCCACGCGGGCAACCGGTTCATGGTGTACGCCCTGTTCCCCGAGTCGCGCGTGTCGGTGCACATCATCTGGGGCCGGCAGAAGCTCAACACCGTCTTCGCCTGCGGCAAGTCGATCCTCGACCGGACGTCGCCGGTGGACGTGGGCGAGGTCATGCTGCGCTACGGCGGGGGCGGGCACATCGCTGCGGGCACGTGCCAGGTGCCGCACGAGGACTCCGAGCGGGTCGAGCGCGAGATCGTCGAGGCGCTGAACTCCCCGCGTACGGTCTCGGTCTGAAGATACTCGGGGGGCGGAAGAAAACTCCCGCCCCCCGTTCGCGGATCGTGGATCATGCCCATTGACCCCACCCGCCGGTCGTGCGCCGCGCCCCACGCGCGTCAACACGACTTTCGTCCCGCGTCCACCAGCGCGGGAGCGTCTTTACGTCAGCCCTTGTAGGCCCACTTGCTGGTGCCGCTGCCGGCCGTGACCGGCTCCTTCTCCTCGTCGGCCGCGGGCTCCTCGTCGGGCGTGGAGTCCTCGGGCTCCTCCTCGGCGCGGTGCCGGCTCCGCCACATCACAAAGGCGCCGCCGAGCAGGGCCAGGCCGGCCACGACCCAGCCGCCGATCGACCAGATCGACGGGCCGCGGTCGGCCTCCTCGATCGCGGCCTTGAACAGCTCGGCCTCCTGGGCCGCCTGCTCACCGGCCGTCGTGCCGGACCCGCCGTTGACACTGTGCGCGTGGGCGGCCTTGGCGCCGGTCGGGTCCGGAGTCAGCTTCAGCGTGGGCGAGGTCAGCGCCGGGCCGGGCTTGCCGTCGGCCAGCGTCGAGGCCACGTCGAGCTGGATCGAGCTGAGCGTGGGCAGCGGCCCGACCGCGACATACAGTTCGGTGCTCTTGCCGGGCTGCAGGTCCTTGCCGGGCATCGCGAGCCAGGTGATCGAGGCGGCGACGTCGGTCGTCTTCGTGTCGCCGTGCACGGTGGGCAGGGCCGTCGAGATCTTGCGCATCGTGATCTTCGGCGCCCACTCCGGGACCGAGAGCGGATAGGCCTCGGCTAGCGGGGTGTCCTCGCGGAACTTCAGCGTGATCGTATGGATCGGTTTGGCGCCGTCGTTGGTGACGAGGAGGGTCAGGTTCTGTCCGCTTCCCTGGTACGCGGTCGTCGGCGACACCGTCACATCGGCCAGGGCCGGGGTGGCGATGAACGCGCCGATGGCGGCGGCGGCGACCGGGACGCCCGCGCGGCGGGCCAGCTGGGAGTACCTCACGAGGGGTAGTTCGGATCACAGCGCCCAAAGGTTCAACGCCCGCGAAAAAGTTTTGCCGGATGATGTCGGGATGCGCGACGTGGTGATCGACGGCGACATGATCAGACTCGGACAGTTTCTCAAGCTGGCCGACCTCATCGACACCGGCGGGGAGGGCAAGATCCTCATCGCCTCGGGCGACGTGTCGGTGAACGGCGAGGTGGACACCCGCCGGGGCCGCCAGCTGCACCCGGGCGACGTCGTCGAGGTCTTCGGCAACCAGGCCCGGGTGGTCTCCACATAGGACTTTCGGAGGAATCGGGGGTGCCCGAAAGCCTCAACGTAGCGTGACGAATGGTTGACATCCTGTCGATCTCAGGCATCTACTGATCCCGGTGTGTTACGGGCGTCACACCTTCGGGTAGGTGACGCCGAAACCGATCAAGCCTCGCCGGGGAGGCCGGATGTCACGCAGGCACACACGCGCCCTGCTCGCCGCCGCCGCTACGGTCGTGCTCACCCTCAGCGGGTGCGCCGGCTGGGGCGGCGGGCCAGGCGGCGGAGGGCCCGACAGCATCAACGTCCTGATGGTGAACAACCCGCAGATGATCGATCTGCAGCGGCTCACCGCGGACAACTTCACCAAGGAAACCGGCATCAACGTGAACTTCACGGTGCTGCCCGAGAACGACGTCCGTGACAAGATCAGCCAAGAGTTCTCGAGCCAGGCCGGGCAGTACGACGTGGCCTCGCTGAGCAACTTCGAGATCCCGATCTACGCGAAGTCGAAGTGGATCGCCCCGCTCGACGAGTACGTCCAGGCCGACACCGAGTTCGACCAGGACGACATCCTCAAGCCGATGACGCAGTCGCTGACCGCGGACGACGGCAAGCTGTACGGCGAGCCGTTCTACGGCGAGTCCTCGTTCCTGATGTATCGCAAGGACGTGCTCGAGTCGGCCGGCGTGCAGATGCCGCAGAAGCCGACCTGGCAGCAGGTGGCCGACATCGCCGCCCAGGTCGACAACAAGCAACCCGGCATGCGCGGCATCTGCCTGCGTGGTCAGCCCGGCTGGGGGCAGATCTTCGCGCCGCTCACCACCGTGGTCAACACCTTCGGCGGCACCTGGTTCGAGAAGGACTGGACGCCGAAGGTCGACGGACCCGAGTTCACCGAGGCGACCAAGTTCTACGTGGACCTCGTACGGGCTCATGGCGAGAACGGCGCCCCGCAGGCCGGCTTCACCGAGTGCCTGAACAACCTGATCCAGGGCAACGTGGCGATGTGGTACGACGCCACCAGCGCCGCCGGCTCCCTCGAGGCCGACGACTCGCCGGTCAAGGGCAAGATCGGGTACGCCCCGGCGCCGGTCGTCAAGACCGACAGCTCGGGCTGGCTGTACGCCTGGTCGTGGAGCATCCAGCAGGCCAGCGAGAAGAAGGACAACGCCTGGAAGTTCATCTCGTGGGCGTCCAGCAAGCGGTACGAGGAACTGGTCGGCCAGCAGGTGGGCTGGTCCAGCGTGCCCGCCGGCAAGCGCGCCTCGACGTACGAGAACCAGGACTACCTGGGCGTGGCGGCGTCGTTCGCCGAGCCCACCAAGGCCGCGATCGAGTCCGCCGACCCGCGCAACCCCGGGGTGCAGGAGCGTCCCGCGATCGGCATCCAGTTCATCGACATCCCCGAGTTCACCGACCTCGGCACCCAGGTGTCGCAGTACGTGAGCTCGGCGATCGCCGGTCAGATGAGCGTCGACGACGCGCTCGACCGGGGCCAGCGCCTCGCCGAGGACGTCGCCGAGCGCTACAAGTCCCGCGAGGAGGGGTCCGGATGACGTCCGTAGCCGAGAAGCCAGCGACCGGCACCGCGGAGGCCCCTCCACCTGGCGTCGCCCGCCGGGCCTCCGCGTGGGCCCGCCGCGCGCCGCTGCTGCCCGCGCTCGTGTTCATGATCATCGTGACCCAGCTGCCGTTCGTGGCCACCCTGGTCATCTCGTTCATGGACTGGAACGCGTACTACCCCGACGAGGTCGGCTTCGCCGGGTTCGACAACTTCGCCCGCGTCTTCACCGACGTCAACATGCGCGACGCGGTCTGGACCACGATCCTGCTCACCGCGGGCGTCGTGCTGATCAGCCTGCTGCTCGGCCTGGGCATCGCGCTGCTGCTCGACCGCAAGTTCCGAGGCCGAGGCGCCGTACGCACCATGATGATCGCGCCGTTCCTGGTGGTGCCCGTGGCCGCGGCGCTGATCTGGAAGCACGCGCTCTACAACCCCGAGTACGGCCTGTTCAACGGCGCGCTGACCTGGATCTGGGGCCTGTTCGGCTCGGACAACCCGCCGCAGCCGGACTGGATCAGCAACATGCCGCTGTGGGCGGTCATCTTCGCCCTGGTCTGGCAGTGGACCCCGTTCATGATGCTGATCCTGCTGGCCGGCCTGCAGGGACGCCCGCTCGACGTGATCGAGGCGGCCCGCATCGACGGCGCCAACAACTGGCAGATCTTCCGCAGCATGACGCTCCCGCATCTGCGGCAATACCTGGAGCTGGGCGCGCTGCTGGGCTCGATCTACATCGTGCAGAACTTCGACGCGGTCTTCACGATCACGTCCGGCGGCCTGGGCACGGCCAACCTGCCGTACACGATCTACCAGATCTTCTACCAGGCCCACGACTACGGCCGGGCGTCCGCCGCCGCGGTCATCGTCGTGATCGGCACCATCATCATCGCGACGTTCGCCCTGCGTACGGTCTCGTCGCTCTTCAAGGAGGAGGGTCGCCGATGACCACAGTCGCCGCTCCACTTAATAAAAAGAAAGAAGGCCGCGGCGGGGCCTGGCTCTCGCTGCTGGCGTGGGTGATCGGCATCCTGTTCGTGCTGCCGGTGCTGTGGATGGTGCTGACCTCGTTCCACTCCGAGGCCAACGCCGCCCAGAACCCGCCGGCGGTCTTCGCCCCGCTCACCCTCGAGGGCTACCGCGAGTTCTTCTCCGGCGGCGCGTCCCCGTGGCCGCCGCTGCTCAACTCGCTCACCGCCAGCGTCGTCTCGACGGCCGTGGTGCTGCTGCTGGCGATCCCCGCGGCGTACGCGCTCAGCATCAAGCCGGTCAAGAAGTGGAGCGACGTGCTCTTCTTCTTCCTGTCCACCAAGATGCTGCCCGTGGTGGCCGGCCTGCTGCCGCTGTATCTGTTCGCCCAGAACGCCGGCCTGCTCGACAACATCTGGCTGCTCATCATCTTCTACACGTCGATGAACCTGCCGATCGCGGTCTGGATGATGCGCTCGTTCCTCTCCGAAGTGCCGGTCGAAATGCTCGAAGCGGCCGCCGTCGACGGCGCCGGCCTGACCAAGACGCTGCGCTCGGTCATCGCCCCCGTCGTCATGCCCGGCATCGCCGCCACCGCGCTGATCTGCTTCATCTTCAGCTGGAACGAACTGCTGTTCGCCCGCGTCCTGACAGCCACCGTGGCCGAGACCGCGCCGGTCTTCCTGACGTCCTTCGTCACCAGCCAGGGCCTCTTCCTGGCCCAATTGTGCGCGGCCGCCTTCGTGGTCTCGCTGCCGGTGCTCGTGGCCGGCTTCGCCGCCCAGGACAAACTCGTGCAGGGCTTGTCGCTGGGCTCGGTCAAGTAAGCATCCACTCCGCCCCCGTGTAAGGGTGGCCGGCCCGCATTTGCCGGCGGACCGGCCACCGCTCTGTCTACGGCTGCACTCCGGCGGCGGCCAGCCCGGCCACGATGCGGGGGATGCGGATACCCTCGTTCTTCTTGGTCGGGGCCAGGCCCAAGACCTCCTGGGGACGCCCGCCCGCGTGGTGGACGGCGATCAGCGCGCCCGCGGCGTCGAACACCGGAGAGCCGGACGAACCGGTCACTGTGTCCGTCAAATAATGCACAACCCGATCATCGACGTACGAGATCTGGTTGCGCACATAGCCGAGGCGCTTACGCAGGCCACCCGGGTGCTGAACGATGTACGCCGGTGTACGCGGCTCAGGCTCGGCCGCGGTCGACAAAGCGATGACCGGCCAGCTCTCGTGCAGAGGGTCGGTCGCGCGGATCACGGCCCAGTCGTCCGGCTCGTCGCTGACAATGGTGGCGACGTCGCAGCCGATCCTGGTGGCCGTGCGGGGCGAGCCGTCGGGGTCGTCCTCGAAGCCGAACTCGGCCCAGGCGGCGGTGGCCCGGATACCGGTCTTCTCGTCATGCAGGACGTGCCAGTTCGTCAGCAGCAGCTCGAGGCCGATCCGGAAGGCGGTGCCCTCCTGCTGCTCGCCGCCGATGCTCACGGTCAGCTTGCAGACGGCGGGGGCGAGCTCGACCAGACGGTTCAGGGTCGTGACGAGGGCGGGCACCCGACCGATCTGCATGGTGAGGTCGTCGCGGTAGAGGCGGGCCTCGTTCTCCATGATCTGGTCGTCGTCATGCAAGAAACGAGGAGCCCCGTACGATCCCCGCGGCTCACCCTCGGTACGAACCGGACGGTCGTCCAGCAGGTCGTGCAGAAACCCGGCGTACGGGCTGGTCTTGGGCAACTGGTCGAGGGCGGTCGCAACCAGCTCACGGGTCAGCCCGGTGCGGCCGGTGTAGTCGAGAACCTCCCACCAGACCCGCGCGATCGCCTGCTCGACGTTGACCTGCGTGGTATCAACCCCGGCCGCCGCGGCCACGGTGCTGAGCTGCGCCCGGCTGGGAAAGAGCTGGGTCAGCGTGGTGTGCAGTTGCTGCGCCCACTTCTCAGCCCACGGATAGGGAAACGTCTCCAGCACGTACTGACTCCCGTCACAGTTGGTCGTTGAGGGGCAGGCCGGCCGTCAGACGGAAAAGCATCGTCAGCGGGTCGGGGCCGAGAATGTAGAGAAGCACCGAGCGCAGGTTGGGCCGGTCGACGTCGCCGACTCGGAAGACACCGGTTTGCGGGTC
The DNA here is from genome assembly GCF_016785085.1 of Paractinoplanes lichenicola. Classification (GTDB taxonomy): domain Bacteria; phylum Actinomycetota; class Actinomycetes; order Mycobacteriales; family Micromonosporaceae; genus Actinoplanes; species Actinoplanes lichenicola. The sequence goes on along the minus strand of NZ_JAENHO010000010.1, from coordinate 355,395 downwards.
GTACACGTTCGCGTGACGCGACCGGAACAGCAGGCCCCGGGCCAGTTCCGCCCGGCCGGCCTCCCTTGCGCGCAGGGTGGGCCCGATGCGCGACAGCAGACTGTCGAGGATCTCGTCGACGCCCTCGTATGTATGCGAGCCGTGGTGGAAGACCAGCGGCTGCGAGCGAAGCGCGGCGACGGTGGCCCCGATCGAAGCGCTCAAAGCGTCGAACTCGTGGTTTTGTCTGACCGCCTCGCGCATGGCACCGCTTGCCGACTCATCGCGGGTGGCCAAGGCCCAGCGTCGGCTGCCCAGCACGGCGAGATCAAGGCCCTTAGCCGCAATTCGTGGACTGATCGGCGTTCGAGGCCGCAGTTTCGGCAGACCCCCGAGGTCGGAGGCGCTCCAGGGGCCGCTGGGGTCGGACCAGCGCTGGGCCCGCCACACGGCCGCTTGCCCCGCCTCAAGGTCGCGTTGGCGAGCTGTGAAGCTCCAGATTCTGAGCGGAAACTCCACCACGAGAGAGGTCGGGCCAATCAACTCGGACAATTCTCTCAAGACCGCGTGTTGCGGCAGCAAGTAATCGCGGGTCGCCTCCCCGAATTCCCGCTTCTGCTGGGAATCCAGCTCGGAGAGCAGCTGGCTCTCGGTCCGCAGGTCGACCGTCAAGCGCATCCGGGCGGCCCAGACCAGGAGCGGCAGGGCCGTCTCATCAGGGAGCTCGCCCCACAGCTCTGCCGTTTCGAGGCCGGCCAGGAGCCGGTCCGCATCGGCCCGAAGCCCCCACATCGCGGCGAGCCAAGCCTGCAGCACGGCCCGATCCCGGGCCACGTAAACATCGTCGGCTCGTGCGTTGTCGAGCAGATCCCAGGCCGCGGTGACCTGACCATGCTCGGCCATCATCCAGGCGTCGTAGAAGATCAGCGCGCTGTCCCGGGTTCGCTCGGCCCGGTCCCGCAGGATCTCCGGCACGACATCGACGAGACCCCGGGAGAGCGCGGCGATGATGCGATCTACCGCCCGGGCCTCCCAGGAAGCGAGACTCTCCGGAAGGACGACCCGGTTGACGAGCCAGGTGCCGGCCGAAGCCGGAATCTCCTCCTCGGCGTGCCGCAGCAGGGGAGCCACGTCGTCGTTCCAAGCGGCGGCGGCGCCGGCCCGATCATCCAGGCGGAGGCGGTGGTAGACCAGCTCGGCCCGGTTGGCGGTCACGGCCAGGTCCTGCCGGGCGTACCAGGCGGCGGCCCGCTCGTCGACGGCCCGCACCCGGCCGGCGTCGTCGAGCTCCAGCAGCGACAGCGTGGCGACCCGCACTTCGGGACGCAGCGTCAACTCGCCCGGCGGGCCCTCGACGGCCACCGACAATTGCTCGGCGTGCTCGGTGACCAAGGCCAGCTCGTACGCGAGCCGCTCGAACACCTCGGCCGCGCTCAGCCCTTCGGGCAGCCGGTCGTGCAGCACCCCGTCGAGGATTTCGACCGTCAACCGGCGCAGCACCAGAGCGTCCCAGGCGATCGACGTGAGCGCCGGATCCATCACCCGCTCCAGGATCCGGGTGTAGAGCAGCCCCTCGACCAGCGCCTTGGGCAACGTCTCGGGCAGATCGGCCGCCGTCCCGCCACTGTCGACGTAGCGAACGGCCAGCCGCAGCGCCAACGGGATGCCGTGTGCGAGGTCGAGCACCCGCTCGAGCACGCCCGGCTCGGTGACGCCGTGTTCCCGCAGCCAAGCCTCCGAATCGGCTCGGGCCAGCCCTTCGAGCGGCAGCACCTCGGCCTCGACGCCGCGCAGGGACAGCCCCGGAACACCGGCCCGCCCGCTCACCACGACCCGTACGGAAGGGGCCTGTTCGAGGACGGCTTCGAGCAAGGGCCAGATCTCGCCGTGCTCGCGGACGTGCTGCGCGACCTCGAAACCATCCAGCACGAGCAGCGGGGCGGCCCGCGCGGCCAGGATGGATCCGAGCGCCCGGGCCCGTTCCGGCCAGGGCTGATCCATGGGCGGCACGAATCCGTCGATCTGGACTGCCATCTGATCGGTCAGCAGCGACAACACCGAGTCCGCGTCGTCGGGGGCCAAGTCGGCCCGGTCGAAGTCGAGCCAGCACAGCAGGGTCTGCTCGGGCAACCGCGCGGCGAACCGGGCCACGAGGGCGGACTTGCCAATCCCGCCGATCCCAGTCACCACCATCGGACCGGCCTCAGCCCGGTTGTACCAGGACTTGAGCCAGCTCAACTCCTCGTCGCGGCCTCGGAACCCGGGGCCGGCCACCACTGTGAGGCGGCTGCGCAGGCGACGGCGTTCGAGCTGCCGGTTCACCTCGGCCGGGGTCGGCAACTCGGGTTCCACCGAGGCGAACCAGCGCACTGCCTGCAACCAGTAGGGGAGCGCCTCCTCGGCCACCGCATCGAGGTCGTACGGTGGCCCGTTCAGAATCTGGTCGATCACGGCCTGCCGCGAATTGGTGATCGGATCGGTGCCGCGTGCCGCCAGGAGCGACTGCCTCGAACCCGCCGCGTTGATGAGCCGCTCCCGCTCGGCCGATCGCAGTGTCCACGCCGATGCGGTGTTGTCGGCGACGAGCGGCGCCAGTTGTTCGAGCTCGGCTGGTGTGAGGGTGACGGGATTAACGGTCCAACGCACAGCCGCGAACGTGAGATCACGATCGAACCCCCGCGCGACGCCTCCGATCCGGCGGGTCATCGCGGGCAGGTCGATCAGACGGTGATGCAGCTGGATCTCCTGCCACATCGGCGTCAGGCGCAGCGTCTCCAGCATCGCGGCAACCGTCGGACCTGCCCGATGACGGTTCAGGGTCCGCTGCGTGGTCATGCTCAGTACCGCTCCGGCGCTGGTGAGAACCGGCCCCCCGCTCGACCCGGGGCCGGTCGGCGCACTGTGCTGCAGCAGCGGTGGTTCGACGTTGGTCAGCCGGCCGAAAGTGACCTGTTGCCGGGGCGTCCCGAGGGGGTGGTGCAGGACAAGGATCAGGGTGCCTTCGGGAGGCATCTTCTGGGCCAACGGTAGTGAATCCGTACCGGGAAGGGAAACGCGCAGGCGGAGCAGAGCGACATCGGCGTCGTCCGGCCGCTCGGGCACGAAGACGACGTCGGCCGGGGCGGCGTGGTTGTCCGAATGTTCGCAGACGATTTCGCCGCCGATGCCCGTGACCACCTGGGCGGGCACGACGGCCAGCGTCTGCGTGATCAACCATCCGCTGGCCAGGCTGTCGCCGACACGGATGCGCAGGACCCCGCGCGATGCCCGTTCCAGGATCTGCGTCAACCGGACAACGTCGAAGCTGTCCTTATCTTCTTGAACGGCGTTGTCGCCGTTCACCGCGCCGGCCCCGGGCTGGACTCGAGGATCTCGTAGACGCTGTCGTGGATCCGCCGCAGGCGGTCGTCGTCGGACAGTTTGCCGGAGCGTGCCACGATGTCGGCCGCCAGCGTGTCGATCTCTTCCTCGACGACCGTTTGGCCGTGCCGCTGATACCAGGCTCGCAACTCCTCGGCGACGTGTTCGGACCGCACGTCATCGGCGCTGGTACGGTCCTCGGTCCACATCTCTCGGCGCCACTTGCTGGGCACTTTGCCGTCCGGGTAGTGGATCAGCATCAGGCGGAACCAGTCCCGGTACGGCGGATTGACGAACTGAAGTACGAGCTGGTCGAAGAACTGCCGGATCTCGCCCTCCAGCAGCGGCCCGCCATCGGGGGCGTTGCCCAGATCGTCGATGGCAATCCAAAGTGCACGCTTCTCCCGGTCTGCGATCTCGCGCAGCCGTAGCCAGACCCGCTTGTGGAAGGCGCTGCTGGTGGTGTCGCCTGCGGCGGGGATCTCGCTGGTCGCCTTCAACGCCCCGAACAGTTCGTGCAGCACCTCATCCAGGTTGGCCACGATGTCGGCGCACAGATATACGGGCTGGGCATTCTGTCCGCGGGCGGCCTGCTCGAATAGGTATCGGCCGTGGCTCTTGCCGCTGCCCGGGTCGCCGCGCACCACCAGAACCTTGAGAGCGGCCGAGCCGGGCGTCAGGCGCTGGATCTGCTGCCGCAGATTCGTGCGGTCCAGCACGATCGGGCCCGGTTCGGCGGGTGGCTGGTCGGCCTCCGGCCGCGCCGATCTGACCTGCTCGAACGCAGCCCGGGCCTCGGCGGCGAGCGTCCGAGCGAGGAAGAGGTCGCAGAGGCGTTCCAGCGCGCCGGCCGCGGCGAGGTTGTTCAGCGCCTCGATCCACATCAGGTCGGCCCGCGACGGGGTCAGCCGGGTGAGGCCCTTGGCGCAGCGGAGATAGAGATTCTCGATCTCCGCCTTGTCGCTGGCCACGACAGTCAGCACCGACAGCAGGCGCTGGGCGTCGGCCCGCCACCACGGGAATTCGACGCCGCCGAAATAGGGGTGGTTCATCCGGCCGGGCAATCGGTCACCGGGATCACCTCGGTCGCGTCGACCAGGCTGCGATCGCCGATTGACAGTTTGTCGTCCTTGCCGGTCAGCGGGCCGCACATCGCCGCGTTGTCGAAGCGTACGAGAAATTTGGGGTCGCTCGGCGCGGACGGCGCCCACAGCACCAGAACCGATCCGGCCAGCACGAGCCCGGCGGTGGTCAGGGCGAAGAACCGGCCGCGGCCGACATTCTTGCGGGCGTCGTCGACCAGGCCGATCTCGCGTTCCATCAGCTGTTTGCCGTTGGGGAACTGCAGGTCGGTGATGCGCAGCCCGCCGGCGGCCCGGGCCAAGAACCACAGCGCGAGCACGGCTGCCACGGCGGCGAGCGTGGTCGTGCCCTTGACGATGGGGGCGTACGGGGAAGGAAGGTTGTCGACGGTGTTGAGCCCGCCGGCGAAGGTGACCGTGCCGAAGACGCCCAGGAAACCGGCCATCAGCGCGGACCACTTGCCCGCCGCGGCCTGCACAGCCTTGAGCTGGCCGCGGCGCAAGGTGTCGTTCTTGGCCTCGTAGTGAGCCAGTTCGTCCGGGTAGGAGGTCATGCGACCGGCGCCGGCACATAAATGTAGGCGCCTCGGCCGGCCCCGCAACCGCGCGAACCCTGGGTGTGGCCGGGTTCGCAGCTGCACTCCGCGAGGATCTCGATCATTCTGCCGGTCTCGGTCACCGCGTCGGTGGCGATCACGTTGCTCACCAGCGACGACATGTAGTCGCGGCATCGTGGACAGTCGCCGTGCAGGTCCCAGCGGATCTTGTCACGACGGGTCCACCGTAGTCGTGGCTCGTTCTCGTCGGTCTCGTTCATCGCTGTGCGCACCTGCTCCTGCCACAAATCCGGCGACGGAACAGGGCCCAAGGTGTTCTCAGCCGACATCGACCCTCCGTAGTCCCGACCCCACACGGTAGGCGTTGCGCCGTCGCAAGGGGAGTGGCCGGAACGGTGAACCATTCCAGGTGCCGGTCAGGTGATGGCGAGCGCGAAACCGGCCGTCGGGATGGCGAAGAAGATCGACAGGATGGCCATGCGCGGGATGGTCGGGCGCCAGGTCAGGATCGCGTACGCGGCTACCAGCAGCGGGACGGTCACCAGCTGGGGCACGAGGGTCGAGCGGGGCACCACAGTGTCGGCCGCCGCGCAGATCAAGGCGACGATCAAAGCCGACACCCAAAGACCCAGACCCAGCCCGTACGCCGTACGGGCTCCGAAGCGTACGGCGAAGGTGGTGTCTCCGGCCCCGGCGTCGGAGGGCAGGTCGGTGACCGTGGTCGGCACATAGACGGCGGCCGCGAAGAGCAGGCCGATCACGCCGAACTGCCACGGGAAGCCGGCCGGGTCGCGGGTGATGGCCCAGCCCGCGGCCGGGGACACCACGCCGACGACCAGGGCGTTGACCGTCACGTCCCAACCCGGGCGGGTCTTGAGGCGTCGTGGGGGAGCGCTGTAGGCCCAGCCCAGCACCAGCACCCCGGCCACGCCCAGCACGAACAGCGGGCCGACGAAGAGGGCCGTGACGAGGGCGGCGGCCGCGATCCAGCGATACCAGCGCCGCAGCGTGGCGGGGTCGACCTCGCCGGTGACCAGGGGCGCGGTGGCCTTGCGCGGGTTGACCCGGTCGCTGGGCAGGTCGTGCAGGTCGTTCTGGGCCAGCACGGCGCCCCACACCAGCGGGCCCAGCACCAGCAGGGCGAGCAGGCTGCGGGGCAGGTCGGCCGGGGTGAGCTGCCGGTCGGCGAGCACCAGGCCGAGATAGGCGGGCACCCACGAGACGGGCCAGAACCACGGCCGCGACACCGCGACGACCAGGGTGGCTGCTGTCATGCCCGGATCGTGCCCGGGGCGGGCTGACAGGGGCCTGAGAAAACTACCCACCGCGACGGAGAAGACTGGGTATCGTGCGCATCGTGTTGATCCGGCAGTTCACCGAGTCCGACTGGCCGCAGGTGTGGGAGATCGTGCGGTCGGTGGTCCGCGCCGCCGACACGTTCACCTACGACCCCGCGATGACCGAGCAGCAGGCCCGCGCGATCTGGCTCGAGGCGCCCCCGGGTGAGACGGTGGTCGCGGTCGCCGGCGACGAGGTGCTGGGCACGGCCAAGGTCGGCACCAACCGGCCCGGCCCCGGCTCGCATGTGGCCACCGCGAGCTTCATGGTCGCCCCGATCAGCCGCGGCCAGGGCGTGGGCACGGCGCTGTGCCGGTTCGCGCTCGAGTGGGCCAAGCAGCACGGGTACGCGGGCATGCAGTTCAACGCCGTGGCCGAGTCCAACAAGCCGGCCGTCGCCATCTACGAGCGCCTCGGCTTCACCATCATCGGCACAGTCCCCGGCGCCTTCGCCCACCCGGTCGAGGGCCGCGTCGGCCTGCACGTCATGTACGCAGACCTGTCGACGGGGTAAGACGCACGTCTGCCCTGCTCGCGACCGCAGTCATCGCCGCCGTGCCGGTGTTGCCGACGGCTCTCGCCGCTCCCGGTCTCGCCGTTCCCGCTCCCGGTCTCGCCGTTCCCGCTCCCGGTCTCGCCGTTGCCGTTCCCGGTCTCGCCGTTGCCGTTCCCGGTCTCGCCGTTGCCGTTCCCGGTCTCGCCGTTGCCGTTCCCGGTCTCGCCGTTGCCGCTGCCGCCGTTCCCGCTGCCGCCGTTCCCGCTCCTGCTTTCGCCGCTCCTGCTTTCGCCGCTTCTGCTTTCGCCGCTCCTGCTCTCGCGCTCCAGTTGCCGCTCTCGCCCCCGCCACTCCCGCCGCTCCACCTCTCCGCTCCAGCTGCCGCTCTCTCCCCCCGCCACAGCCGCCGAGCCGGCCGACCTGTCGGTCGCGTCCGATCCGAGTCCCGCCGTGCAACGCCGGCGACCTGAGTGAGTACTCACAAACACGGAGTCCTGCTGAGTGAGTACTTACATACATCGGCCGGGCAGGGGTGCGCCGGCTGGTGGCGGCTTTTTGTTGAGTGAGTACTCACTTACAGGTCAGGCAAGACTGGTGCCCGCCGATGTCAGGGCGTTGTTGAGTGAGTACTTACAAACGTTGGGCGGGTGGGGGTGCGCTGGCTGGTGGCGGTTTTCTGTTGAGTGAGTACTCACTTACAGGTCAGGCGAGACTGGTGCTCGCTGACGTCGGGGCGTTGTTGAGTGAGTACTTACAAACGTTGGGCGGGTGGGGGTGCGCTGGCTGGTGGCGGTTTTCTGTTGAGTGAGTACTCACTTACAGGTCAGGCGAGACTGGTGCTCGCTGACGTCGGGGCGTTGTTGAGTGAGTACTTACAAACGTTGGGCGGGTGGGGGTGCGCTGGCTGGTGGCGGTTTTCTGTTGAGTGAGTACTCACTTACAGGTCAGGCGAGACTGGTGCTCGCCGACGTCGGGGCTTTGTTGAACGGCTGCCGAGCGGGCGGCTCAAGAGCGATCAGCGCGCGAAGAACGATAAGCCCGCGGCGACATCCCGGTCACCCGCTTGAAGGCGTTACTCAAGGCGCTCTCCGACCCGTACCCCACCGACCGCGCGATAGCCGCCACCGTGCCGTCGTCGCGCCGCAGCCGCCCCGCCGCCAGTTCGATCCGCCAGCGGGTCAGATAGTCGAGCGGCCCCTGCCCCACGACCCGGCGAAATCGGGCGGCCAGCGTCGACCGTGACACCGCCACCTGAGACGCCAGTTCGGCCACGGTCCACGCGTACGCGGGCCGTCCGTGCATCAGCCGCAGCGCGGGACCCACCACCGGGTCGCCCAGCCCGGCCAGCCACCCCGTCGCCGGCGGTGCGGCCGTCAGGCGCCACCGCAGCACGTGGATCAGCATGACCAGCGCCAGATGCTCGGCCACCAGCGTCGCCGCGAGTGGGCGGTCGCGCAGTTCGGCCTCGATCTGGTCGAGCGCCCACCGCACCGCGCCCGCCGCCGCGCTGGGCACGTGCACCACCGGCGGCAGCGCGTCGAGCAGCAGTTCCTGGGCCCGCTCGCCGAAGTCGAACCGGCCGCCGAGCAGGAACACGTCGTCGCCCGCACCGGCTCGGGCGAGGTCGGCGCCGGCGAAGATGACCCCGGCCGGAATCGTGGGCAGGCTGAGATCGCTGGCCAGCGTGAACGGCACCGGACGGGTCAGCAGGAAGCAATCGCCCGGGCTCAGCTCGACGACCGTGTCCTCGACGAGCAGAAGGCAACTTCCCCGCCGTACGGCGTTGAACTTCACCGCCGCGGCCGGGGCGAACGAGACCGCCCAGTCGCCGCCCGCGACCAGCCCGGCCGAGAAACTGCTGCTCGCCCCGACCAGGGCCAGCACGTCTTCGAGGGGATCGGCGTGGACGCTCACGCAACTATCTTGGATCCTGAGCCATTCAGAGTCCAGCAATGGTGACGCATTCTCGAGTCATGACGATCCGAACCCCGTTCACCACCAATTCCACCGCCGCCGAGGTGCTGGCCGGCCTCGACCTCACCGGCAAGCGCATCCTGATCACCGGCGGCACGTCCGGGCTGGGCCTGGCGGCCGCGACGGCACTGCGCGACCGCGGCGCCGAGGTCCTCACCCCCGTACGGGCGGAACTTGACCTTGCTGATCTGGACTCGGTCGAGGCGTATGCACCCGGCGAGCTCGACGTGATCATCGCCAACGCCGGTGTCATGGCCGTCCCCGAGCGCCGCCTCACCAAGATCGGCTGGGAGTCGCAGCTGGCCACCAACTTCCTCGGCCACTTCCACCTGATCACCAGGGCCGGCCTGACAAAAAATGCCCGGATCGTCATGGTCAGCTCCGGGGCCCAGCTGCGCGCCGGCGTCGACTTCGACGATCCTCACTTCGACCGCCGCCCGTACGACCCCTGGGTCGCCTACAGCCAGTCGAAGGCGGCCGAGGTGCTGCTCGCGGTGGCGCTCGGCCGCCGCCGTCCCGGTGTCGCGGCCAACGCCATGGCGCCCGGCCGCATCCACACCAACCTGCAGCGCCACCTCGGCCCCGCGACCATGCGGGCGCTGGGCGCGATGGACGACGACGGCAACCTGATCCACGCCGAGGGCTACAAGACGGCCGAGCAGGGCGCCGCGGGCGAGGTCCTGCTGGCCGTGTCCCCGCTGCTCGAGGGCGTCACCGGCCGCTATTTCGACGAGGACAACCAGGAGGCCGAGGTCGTGCCGGGCGGCCCCGAGCCGATGACCGGCGTCGCCGAGTGGTCGGTCGACCCGGCCGCCGCCGACCGGTTGTGGGAACTGGCCGAAGAGGCGATCAGGACGCGGTGAGCGGCGTGCTGATCGGCCCCTCGTTGCCGGAGCGGTCAAGGCCGCTGAGGCAGTACGTCAAGGGGCCGGCGGGCGGCGCGGGATCGACCACCTCGGTGCCGGCCCGCCCGGTGGCCACCAGCGCGGCCGAGTCGCCCGCCACCCGATACAGGGCCCAGCTGGTCGCCTTGTCGGTGGTGGCCTGCAACCGGATGCCCTTGTCGAAGCGGGCGGCCCCGGTGAGCCGCGGCGCGGGCGGCGCCTCGACCGGCAGCCGGGCCATCCGGGGCAGCAGCGCCGGCGAGGCGTAGTGCTTGTCGCGATAGCGGGTGACCGCCCCGAGCCGGTCGGCCCGGATCTGCTTGGCGCTGAAGTGCACCTGGCCCTGCACGCCGAACTGGTCGTTCAGGACCATCTGCCGGTCGAGCATGGCCGGGTCGCTCCAGTCGCCCTCCTCGCCGACGCGGTAGTCGGCCATGCCGATGTAGAGCTGTACGTTCGTGCCCTTGGTGAGCTTGGTCCACCAGGGCAGCAGCTTGGCGTAGTCGGCCTTGTCGAAGCCGATCGTCCAGTAGAGCTGGGGCACGATGTAGTCGAGCCAGCCCTGCTGCACCCACTTGCGGGTGTCGGCGAAGATCGCGTCGTACGCCTCCAGGCCCTTGCTCTGCGAACCGTCGGGGTCGGTGGCGTAGTTGCGCCAGATGCCGAACGGGCTGATCCCGAACTTGACCCACGGCTTGAGCGCCTTGATCCGCTCGTCCATCTCGCGGACCAGCGTGTCCACGTTGTCGCGGCGCCACTGCGCGCGGGGCTTGCCGCCGCCGTATTTCGCGTAGCTGGCGTCGTCGGGGAACTCGCCGCCGGCCGGATACGGATAGAAGAAGTCGTCGAAGTGCACGCCGTCGACGTCGTACTTCTGCACCGCCTCGAGCATCGAGTCCTCGACGAACTTGCGCGCGGCCGGGATGCCCGGGTCGAAATAGAGCCGGGCCGTGCTCTGGCCCGCGGGGTGCGCGATCGCCCAGTCGCGGTGCTTGAGCAGCGGGTGGTTAGGGGCCAGCTTGGCGAAGTCGGCGCCGGGACCGACCGGGCCCGGCTGGGTGCCCCGATACGGGTTGAACCAGGCGTGGAACTCCAGGTTGCGGGCGTGCGCTTCCTTGATCATGTAGTCCATCGGGTCCCAGCCGGGCGACTTGCCGTCGCGCTTGCCGGTCAGCCACTCCGACCAGGGCGCGTACGCCGAGGGCCAGAACGCGTCGCCGCTCGGCCGGACGTGCACGAAGATCGCGTTGTGCCGCTGGGCCACGGCCAGGTCGAGCCAGCGCTGATATTCGGCCTTGACCTGCGCCTGCGACAGCCCCCGCCGGCTCGGGAAGTCGATGTTGTTGACCGTGGTCAGCCACATGCCCCGCAGCTCGCGGGCCGCCTTCACCGGCACCGTGCCGCACTTGCCGGGCGTGCCCGGGGCGGGCGCCGACGTGCCCGACGGCCAGGGCGCGCCGGCCGCCGCGGTCGGCTTGTAGGTGGCCGCTCGCAGCAGCCCGACGCCGAGGACCGCCGTCGCGAACAGCACCGAGGCGAGGGCGAGGGTCAGCTTCACGGGTGGGCGGGGGAGGCGGAGCATGGGGACCAGTGTGCCCTGTTGTCAGAGAATGGTCCGATACACGGCCAGGGTCTCCTCGGCGATCCGGGCCCAGCTGAACTTCTCGACCGCGCGGCGGCGCCCGGCCAGCCCCAGCTCACGGGCGCGGGCCGGGTCGCTGACGAGCTCGGTCATCGCGGCGGCCAGGTCGGCCACGAACTTGTCGGGGTCGACCGGGGTGCCCGTGCCGTCCTGAACCTGCTCGATCGGCACGAGGAGGCCGGTCTCGCCGTCGGCCACCACCTCGGGGATGCCGCCGGTCGCTGTGGCCACGACGGCCGTCTCGCAGGCCATCGCCTCGAGGTTGACGATGCCCATCGGCTCGTAGATCGACGGGCAGACGAACACGGTCGCGTGCGTGAGCACCTGCACGACCTCGTGCTTGGGCAGCATCTCCTGCACCCAGATCACGCCCTGCGGGTCGCGCGCCGCGCGCAGCTCGTCGGCCAGGCCCTCGACCTCGGCCGCGATCTCCTTGGTGTCGGGCGCGCCGGCCAGCAGCACGATCTGCGTCTCGGGCGGCAGCGAGCGGCAGGCCCGCAGCAGGTAGGGCAGGCCCTTCTGCCGGGTGATCCGGCCGACGAAGACGACGCTGGGCCGGTTGAGGTCGATGCCGAGGCGCTCGACGACGCCGGTGCCGGTGTCGGGCGCGTAGATCGTGGTGTCGATGCCGTTGTAGACGACCTTGATCTTGTCGGGGTCGACCGACGGGTACGCCGTGATGACGTCCCGCTTCATGCCGCCGGAGACGGCGATGACCGCGTCGGCGTGCTCGATGGCCACCCGCTCGCAGAACGACGACAGCGCGTAGCCCCCGCCCAGCTGCTCGGCCTTCCACGGGCGCAGCGGCTCGAGGCTGTGCGTGGTGACGACGTGCGGCACGCCGTGCAGCAGCTTGGCCGTGTGCCCGGCGAAGTTCGCATACCAGGTGTGGCTGTGCACGATGTCGGTGCCCTCGGCGCCCGCGGCGATCTCGAGGTCGACCCCCATGGTGCGCAGCGCGGCGTTCGCCCCGGCCAGCTCGGCCGGCTCCGGATACGCCGTCACGCCGGGCTCGTCGCGGGGCCCGCCGAAGCAGTGCACCCGGACGTCGGCCAGGTTGCGCAGATCGCGGGTCAGGTATTCGAGATGGACGCCGGCGCCGCCGTACACCTCCGGCGGATATTCGCGGGAAATGAGGTCTACGCGCAATCTCTCGGCCACGACCGCAGCCTAATCCCTGATCCGAAGTCTCGCGCTCGGGGACCAAGATCAGTTACCCTGTCCGTCGCCGGGAACCGCGGCGAGTTCCCTTCTTCGGCTGGCGCTCCGGCTGGCGGAAAGTTAGCGTCCTTCCATGGCTGTCAAGGTGCTTGCGATCGTTCTGGCCGGTGGTGAAGGTAAGCGCCTGATGCCCCTGACGGCGGACCGGGCTAAGCCCGGCGTCCCGTTCGGCGGCATCTACCGCATGATCGACTTCGTGCTGTCGAATCTGGCCAACGGCGGTTACCTCAAGATGGTGGTGCTGACGCAGTACAAGTCGCACTCGCTGGACCGGCACATCTCCAAGACGTGGCGCATGTCGACCCTGCTCGGCAACTACGTCACCCCCGTCCCCGCCCAGCAGCGGCTCGGCCCGCGCTGGTTCGCCGGCTCGGCCGACGCCATCTGGCAGAGCCTCAACCTGATCAACGACGAGAAGCCGGACTACGTCATCGTGTTCGGCGCCGACCACATCTACCGCATGGACCCGAAGCAGATGGTCAACGACCACATCGCCTCGGGGGCCGCGGTCACGGTGGCCGGCATCCGGCAGCCCAAGTCGATGTCCGACCAGTTCGGCGTCATCGACGTGGCCGAGGACGGCAAGCGCATCCGGGCCTTCCGCGAGAAGCCCAAGGAGGTCGACGGCCTGCCCGGCTCGCCCGACGAGATCTACGCGTCGATGGGCAACTACATCTTCACGACCCGGGCGCTGATCGACGCCGTCTCGCAGGACGCGCAGGATCCCGACAGCAAGCACGACATGGGCGGCAACATCATTCCCATGCTGGTCGAGCGGGGCGAGGCCAACGTCTACGACTTCCGCGACAACGAGGTGCCGGGCAGCCACGACCGCGACCGCGGCTACTGGCGCGACGTGGGCACGCTCGACTCGTTCTACGAGGCGCACATGGACCTCATCGCGACCGAGCCGGTCTTCAACCTCTACAACCACGACTGGCCGATCTTCACGAACTACGGCTCGTGGCCGCCGGCGAAGTTCGTGCACGGGTACGACGACCGGCAGGGCCGCGCGATCGAGTCGATGATCTCGCCCGGGGTCGTGGTGTCGGGCTCGCTCGTCGAGCGGTCGGTCATCTCGCCCAACGTGCGGGTCAACTCGTGGGCCCACGTCGAGGGCTCGGTGCTGATGGAGGGCGTGTCGGTCGGCCGGCGCGCGGTCATCCGCAACGCGATCATCGACAAGAACGTGGTCATCCCCGAGGGCGCGCAGATCGGCGTTGACCTCGACCGCGACCGCAAGCTCTACACCGTCTCGGACGGCGGAGTCGTCGTGATCGGCAAAGGACAGAGGGTGGAGCTGTAGTTTATTTGCGGTCTCTCAACGTCTGCGACGGGGAGACGCCGTACCGGTCCCGATAGGCCCCGGCGAAGCGTCCGAGGTGCGTGAACCCCCAGCGGTACGCCACCTCGGACACGTTCACCTGCCACGGGTCGGAGCGGGAGAGCTCGTCGTGCACCCCGTCGAGGCGTAATCGGCGCAGATAGGTCAGCGGCGACATGCCGACGTGCTGCCGGAACGACTCCTGCAGCACGCGCACGCCCACCCCGGCGATCGAGGCCAGGTCGGTGGCGGTGAACGGGCGCCACGGCTCGGCGTGCATCGCGTCCAGAGTGCGTTTCACCGTACGCGGGCGGTTCGGCCCCTGCATGCCGGCCGGCTCCTCGCCGTACGGGTGCTCGACCGTCAAGGCCAGGCCGCTGACCACCATGTCGCGCCACCGGGTGGCCATCCGCGGCTGCGCCGAGAGGCCGTCACCGCGGCGCAGCTCGCCGAAGAGCAGCCGCACCAGCGAGACCCACGTACGGCCCGGGGCGTCGATCACGTTGAAGCTGTCGCCCAGCAGCAGCGGCGTGACCACCTGCTGATCGAGGGCGGCGTCGAGCTCGCGTTCGAGGGCGCCCCGCTCGACCTTGACGCTGAGCAGCCGGCAGTCGCCCGGCCAGTCCAGGTCGATGTCGCCGACGGGGCGATAGACCGCGGCCCGGGTCGCGTCGGCCAGCACCGTGGTGCCCCGATGCCGCGACCGCAGCATGCCGCTGAGCGGCGCGAGCACGTGATACGACGTCTCGAGGTCGGCGATCGCGACGTGGATGTCGCAGCCGTAACTGATCTCGCCCACCGTGATCGGGCCCAGCGACACGACGTCCCCCCGGAAGGCGAACCCGGACCGGTCACCGACCGGGTTCACCTCGAGGGGACCGTAGAACATGCGACGGCAGAACGCCCTGGCCTCGTCGACATCCGTTGTGGCGAGCGAGAAGTGGGCGGACACGTCCGGTCGGGTCTGCAGGCCGCCAGCCATGGCGTCCAGACTAGACCCGAACGGGCGCGGGCACCGTCTAGGCGACGGTGGCAGCCACCGGCCAGGTGAAATCGGCGACGCCGCCGCTGGGCACGTCGACCTCGCCGAGCGGCGTGACCGGGTTGTCCCAGACCGTGTAGCGGCCCTCGGGCAGGCTGTCGAGCACGACGCTGTAGCAGACGCCGCCCCACACGTAGCGGGCGCGGACGGCCGCGTGCGTGCGCCGGGCCGGGTCGTCGACCGGGCTGACCTCGATCTCGCGGCCGTGCATCCGGCCCGGCGTGTTGATGATCAGCGCGCCGATGCCGTTGCCGATGTTGAGCATCACCGTGCCCTGACCGCTCGGGGTCATGCTGTGCCAGCTGTGCTCGTTGTGCTCGTGGCTCATGAGGGGTTACCGAATCCGTCGAAGGGGGTGCCGAGATACGGGAACTTCTTGAGCAGGCCGGCGCTCGCGTCCTTGATGCTGAGGCCCTGCTCGACCAGCGCGGCCGCGGCGTCCGGCTCGAAGTCCTTCTCGACCAGCGGCAGGGTCACACCCGCGATGGCCCGGATCGAGATCGACACCACGTCGTCGGCGATGCGCCGCCCGTTCGGGAAGCCGGCCAGGTCGCCGCCGACCACACCGAACTTGTTGGGCTCCTTGGCCGGCGGGATCGCGGTGTTGAGCCGCAGCATGTCGGCCTGCACCTCGCCCGTGTTGTTCTGGAAGTTCTCGATGATGCCGTCCGGGATGCCGGTGAGCAGGATCGCGACCAGGTCGGCGCGGGCCTTGCCGGTCTTGTCGCGGGCGGCCAGCTTGTCGAACAGGCCCGGATAGAGCACCGGCAGCAGCGTCTGCAACTCGGGCTTCTCGACGAACTGGGCGAAGCGCTTGTCCTCGGCCGGGGACAGGCTGTTCCACTTGTCCTTCTCGGCCATCGGCACGATGACCTCGTTGAACAGCGGGTTGCCGAGCCGGGAGACCTGCACCTGCGGGCCGACCACGACGTCGTCGTTCTTCTTGTCGCCGTTGCGCACCTGCACCTGGCGGCGGCTGGCGGACGTCCACACGCCGATCACGGCCTCGGGGTCGCGCCCGCGCACCTTCTTCTTGCCGTCGCGGCGTACGGCGCTGAGGGGCACCTGGATCGCGATGCTGTGCACGTTGAGCTTGTCGGTGGCGTTGACGGCCTTGCCCGCGTAGTTGAACAGCGTCTGCCCGACCAGGTGCTTGTCCTGGAAGGGGCGCAGCGTGCCCAGGTCGAAGATGGCGCCCAGGTCGACGAAGAACGCGTCGGCGCGCTGGCCGGCGAAGACCTTCTCACCGGTCTTGAGCTTGGCCACGGCGTCGGCGGCCAGGCCGTCGTAATCCGGGATCGACAGCTTGCCGACGTTGCACGGCGGGCAGGGCAGCTTCTTGGCCAGCACGGTGCTTTTCCCGTACGAATCGACCTTGGTCACCGAGAAGAACTGGCGACGATTCCAGTTCTCGCTGTCGAGCGCGTCGATCGGGCCGGTGTTGTAGAGGAACGTCTTGTCGTTGCGCAGCTCGGTGCGGAACCGGAACTGATACGTCAGGTCGGGGCGCGCGTCCCCGTTCGAGTCGATGTGGATCTCGTAGAGCACGTCGTCGCCGAACTCGAAGAAATTCGGGCCGCTCGCGGGGAGCTGCAGCGGGACGTAGTTCGCGATGATCGTCACGGTGTCCGGAGCGTCCGGGCTGACGAACGCGTACAGGTCGGAGCTGTCGGCGACCGGATCCTTGCTGATCTCGGGGGCCTCGCGGTGTGATGACACGGTGTTGTCTCCCCTCAGGCCTTGGCCGACTTGAGCAGCTTGGCGGCGAGCTTCTTGTCGGTGAGCGTGCTCTTGGAGCCGCCGACGAACACGTCGAACGTGCCCTTCTCGGCATCGCGCAGCGACAGGACCAGCGGGCCGGCGCCCTTCGGCGTCTCGTCGTTCTCGCCGGCCAGGCTCAGCCCGGCCACGCCGGCCACGGAGACGCCCACACCGGCGGTGGCGGCGATCGCCAGGACACGGCGGCGGTTCACGCCTCGCTGACCGTAACGAACTCGGCTCATCTCGGCCTTTCCTGAAACCTTTGGGGGGAGGCTGGGAAGTTGCTGTGTGCGATGTCGACGCCCATCAGTACGAGGGGTCAGCCGTTGGGGTTCAACGGTTTTCGCGTCTTCTGCGGAGAATTGCTCCGGCGCTGGCCCAGGCGATGGCGGCAAAACCGACCAGTAGCGCTCCGGCGACGATCCAGTGACCCATCGTCACCTTGCTGCTGGTGTCGTCCTTCTGAATGCTCACCGGATTGAGGGCTTTTGGCGCCTCGCTAGTTCCGCTTTCTTTAGGTGCCGGCCTCGCGCTGGTCTTTCGCGGCGCTGGGCTCTCCGGGGGTTTTGTCGCTTTTGTGACGGGTGGCTGGGTCACCGTGGCGGGTGCCTTGGCCGCGGCCGGGAACACCAGATCGGAACACGAGTAATACGTGTCGGGTGTCTTGGACGTCTCCCAGACGATGTAGAGCATGTGCCGCCCGGTGCGCTCCGGCAGCTTCGCCTTGAGCCGGTACGCCCCGTCGTCGAGATCGGGGTCGGTGACCGTCGCGAGCGGCTTGGCGCCGAGGTCGTCCCAGGTCAGGCGCTTGCCCGGATCGTACGAGGGCTTGGTCAGGAAGATCCGGAACTCGCCCGCGTGCGGAATCGTGGCCCGATAGTTGATCGCGAGGTTCTCGCCCGGGGTGACCTTGGTGGCCGGGAAGTCGTCGCGCGGCAGGTCGAGGCCCTTGAACGGCGCGAGCCCGCCGCTGCAGAGCTGACCGTCCGGCACGACCTGCCGATCCTTGCCGCCCACGTCGGCGATGCGCAGGTTGTCGAAGTTGCCGAACCCGCCGCCGTTGGCCTTGCGGGCCGCCTTGCAGGCCGCGCTGCCGGTCTCCTCGCCGCCGTCGGCACAGGCCGCGGTGCGGCTGATCGGCGTCGTCGGCGCTCCGTGAGCCTGGGCCGCCGTGGGGTTCAGCGCTGTGGCGAGGGCCACCGCGAGCGCCCCGGCGGCCAGACGATCGATTCTCACGTCCCGGTAATACGGAGAACACGCCCGAGTCGTTCAGCACCTCGGCCACCTGGTGTGACCGGCCCTGTGATTGCATGGGGTGACTGTCAACGAAATGGAGTTCCCCATGGACAAGCCCGACGTCGGCCCGATCGAGGGCGCGCCCCCGGCCGACCTCGTCATCGAGGACATCACCGTCGGCGAGGGGCCCGAGGCGAAGCCCGGCCAGTACGTGAACGTCCACTACGTGGGCGTCTCGCACTCGACCGGCCGTGAGTTCGACGCCTCCTACAACCGTGGCGAGCCCTTCGCCTTCCCGCTCGGCGGCGGCCAGGTCATCGCCGGCTGGGACCAGGGGGTGACCGGCATGAAGGTCGGCGGCCGCCGCAAGCTGACCATCCCGCCCCACCTGGGCTACGGCGCCAACGGCGCGGCCGGCGTGATCAAGCCGAACGAGACGCTGATCTTCGTCGTGGACCTGCTCGGCGTTCAGTAGGACGACGCGTGGCGCCGCTCCCGGGGCGGCGCCACGCGCCTTCGAGCAGCGCTCTACCATTGCTCGGTGGCCGGACCAACGCTGAGTCGCCGGCGCCTCGGGGCCGAGCTCAAGAGGTGCCGCGAGTCGGCGGGTCTGACTCAGGAGCAGGTCTCGCAGCGCTTTGAGTGGCACGCCGCCAAGGTCACCCGCATCGAGACGGCCCGGGTCACGGTCACCCCGCGCGACGTTAAAGACCTGCTTTCCCTGTACGGGGTGAGGGACCGCGGCTATTGCGAGGCGTTGCTCGCCCTGGCCCGTTCCGCCCGGCAGCGCGCCTGGTGGTCCGAGTATCGCGACCTGGTCGGCCCCGACTCGTACGTGAGCCTCGAGTCGGAGGCGTCGGCCGTGCTGACCTGGGAGCCGATGCTGTTCCCGGGCCTGCTGCAGACCGAGCCGTACATGCGGGCGGTGCTGGCCATGACCCGCTCGGCGGCCCGGGCCGATCGCGCGGTGGCGCTGCGACTGGCCCGTCAGCGCCGCCTCGCCGGTGACCGCCCGGTGCAGCTGGTCGCCCTGCTCGACGAGTCGGTCATCCACCGTCAGATCGGCGGCCGCGCGGTCCGCGACGACCAGCTGCGCCACGTCCTGGCCCTGTCCGAGCGGCCGAACGTGACGGTCCGCCTCTTCCCGTACGGGCATTCCGTGCTCCGCATGTCGACCACCATCCTGGAGTTTCACCAGGCCGGCGAGCTGAACGTGGTCTTCGTCGAGGGCCTGCGGCCGACCAGCCAGATGCTCAAGCAGCCGGCCGAGGTGGCCCACTACCGCTCGTTGTTCGACCAGGTGGCCGAGCAGTCGCTCGACCCCGAGGCCACCCGCAAGACCATTGAGGCCGAGCTCACGCCCTGACCTGCTCTTTCGGCTTGCTCTTCATAAAGATCGAGCGACCGCCCGTGAAGCACCAGATGGCGATCACCGGGTCGCAGATGGCGCAGCCGAACGAGGAGTCGTGCAGCGACGGGATCAGGGGAGCGCCGCGCCGGTGGTGCAGGATGTCCCACGCCGTGTGCAGGAGCCAGCCGATGCCGATGAAGGTCCAGGAGCGCAGCCCGAAGTAGGCGACCGCGAGCATGACGGCGGAGAATGCCAGCTCCCCGAGACCGAACGAGCCGCCACTGATGTAGGTGCCACCCGCGCCCGCGATGAGAAGCGCGTTGAACGTGCGGCGGTGCGGCTCGGGGATCAGGCTGTTGACGGCGATGAAGACCAGTGCGATGACCACCGGTATGACGTAGCGAAGCATGCTTTCCACCAATGCGAGCGTGTGAGGTGGAAAGCGTAGAAGCGCCGGCCGGTGGCCCAGAAGGGGATCGATTGCCAGATGCCGACTGAATCCGGCCAGGTCAGCCGTTCGGGCGCGCCTCGATGGCCTGCAGCGACCAGCTGTTGCCGTCGGGGTCACGGAAGTAGACGAAATTGCCCCAGGGCTGCTTGTCGACGTCGCTGGCCTCGATGCCGGCCTCGGTCAGCCGGGCCCGCGCGGCCTCGGCGTCGGCCACGACGCACTGGATCTCCTGCGTGCCCGGGGCCTTCTCGGTGATGCCGTCGCCGATCACGATCGAGCACGCCGAGCCGGGCGGGGTCAGCTGCACGAACCGCAACCCCTCCTGCACGCGATGATCGTGATCGGCGTGGAAGCCCACCTTCTCGTAGAACGCCTTGGCCCGGTCCACATCGGTCACCGGCACGGGAATCAGCTCGATTTTCATGTCCATGCGCTCACCCTAGGCCCGATTCAGGTCACCTCTCGTCCTCAATGCTGGTGCCCACCGAAGGCCCCGGCCGAGCGGTCGTCGGCCGTGATCGCGGGCGGGCCGGGCGGCACAGTGCGGGGCCCGATGTCAGCCATGCCTGTGTGACCGGGTGGCGGCGGCCGGTGTGACAGCCGTCAGTATTCGCCGCCGAGCGCGCTGATCAGACGGTCGGGTGTCAGGCCCAGGTCGTACAGGATCTTGGTGTCGGCCGGGTCCTCGAGGTCGAGGCGGTCGGGCAGCTTCTCCCGTACGGATTCGGCGTAGTCGGGCCCGTAGGCGCGGCGGATCACGGTGAGCGCGTGGGTCTTGGTGATGACGGACATGGTGGCTCCTCTCCCGCACGAGAAGACCGTCTCGGGGCGCGATTTGTGACAGCGCCGGGGCGTTGCTGTGGCTGGTGCCCGACCGGTGCATCGACCGGGTGGTTCGCGAGCAGGCCCCCGTCACGGCCCGGTGATCTTTCAACGTCGGGGCTCGCGTGGGGCGGTCTGGGCGGGGCGGCAGCCCTGGCGGGCCGGAACGGACTCGGCCCGTTCCGGCCCGCGATCGATCCCGTCGTCCCCCGCGACCGCGTCGCGGCCGGAATCGAACGGCTCTCCGAGAGGAGTCATCGGTTCCCCTTGAACTCCGCGCAGCCCTTCTCGTCGGGCAGCAGCGGCCGGAAGTTGATCAGATATTTCTGCCCGTCGGCGGTCCACGGGGTCATCTGGTTGGCCTTCTTGGCCGCGGTCATCACCTTGTCGAGGTCGGCGCCGGTCACCACGACACAGCCGATCTTGATGGCGGGGTTGAGATAGTCACCAGGCAGCGCCGGGCCGGTCCAGGCGGCGTCGGCCTGCGCGGGCTCGCCGCCGCTCTGCTTGGTCCACGGGCGGGCCAGCACGGCCAGCGACGTCGGCTCGTACGGCTTCGAGGCCGTGTAGCCGTCGCCCGAGGAGAGATCCTGCAGCTTCTTGACGTAGGCGGCCAGCGTCGACCGGGCCGTCTGCTGCGCGGCGGTGAGCATCGGGTCCTTGGCCTGGGCCTCGTTGAGCGCGACCACGTTGACCGACTGCACGCCCTGGTCGGTCTTGACGGTGACCCGGGTGGTCGGGGCGTCGGCGACGTTGGGCTGGCCGAAGTCGGTGCCGGGCTTGACCCCGGCGGCCGCGGCCTCCTTGACGATCTGCTGGACCTGCTCGGCGGAGAGCGTCAGAACCTGCAGGTTGGGCAGGGCGGGGCCGGGATAGATCGCCGGGACCGGGCCCTCGGTGATCACTCGGCCGTCGGCGTAGACGCTGAGCGCCGGCAGGGCGCCGACGGTTCTGTCCGGCGGGACGAAACCGCCGAAGGACTCCACCCGGGCCACGAGGTCGTCACCGCTCTGGGGGGAGGCGGAGGCGCTCTCGGGCGCGTCGGAGCCGGGCGCGCCGGCCGTGGTGCCGGGCTGCGCGCAGGCAGCGAGCAGGAACAGGGGAACGGCGGCGGCGATCAGGGTGCCGCGGAGACGAGTCATGTCCGTTCAGACGATCCGGACTCGTCCGTGGTTCCGGCTCTGTCACGAATTGGGACGATGATTTTACGTTGCGGTCGTATTGGAAAATGGCTACCTTTGCAATGCAGTCGTATTGCGAAACGGAGAGGGCCGATGACGATCGTCGATCTGCGGGACGTCACCGCCGACATGCTGGCGCAGGCCGGGGGCAAAGCCGTCAACCTGGGAGCCCTGCTACGGGCGGCGGAGCGGGTGCCCACCGGGTTCTGCGTGACGGCCGGGCCGCTCGACCGTTCCCAGATCCTTTCCGCGTACGAGGAACTGGGCGCCGGCCCGGTGGCGGTGCGCTCGAGCGCGGCCGTCGAGGACGCCCCCGACGCCAGCTACGCCGGAATGTTCGACACCGTCCTCGACGTCCACGGCCCCGAGGAGCTGCTCGCCGCGATCGAAAGGTGCCGCGCCTCCGCCGGCAACGCCCGGGCAACGGCTTATGCGGTGAGCGATTCGCGTTCCACGGTCGTCGGGGAGCGTGCGGCACCCGCGGAGGTTGGAGACCCCGGGGTTGAGATGGGTGTTGTCGTGCAGCGGATGGTTGCGGTGGAGACGGCCGGGGTGCTGTTCACCGCGAACCCGGTCACCGGCAACCGCGCCGAGATGCTCGTCGAATCCGGGGCCGGCGCCGAGGCGGTGGTCGGCGGGACGACCGACGTCGACCGGCGAGTGCTCGACGGCAACGACCCGTTGCGGCAGGTCGGCGAGCGGTTGGAGGCCCTGTTCGGGGCGCCGCAGGACGTCGAGTGGGCGATCGACAAGGACGGCCAGCTGTGGATCCTGCAGTCCCGGCCGATCACGACGCTCTTCGCGCAGCCGCCGCAGACCGAGGGGCCGCCGCGCGTCTACCTGGAGTTCGGTCATGTGCAGGGCATGCTGCAGCCGGTCACCCCGATGGGCATGGCCACGCTGAAAGACCTGATCCGGGCCATGCTGGCGCCACTCGGCCTGAAAGTCGAGATCACCGACATCGGCGGCCGCCTCTACGGCGACATGAGCGACCTCGTTCGCGACCCGATCGCCCGCCGCCGCCTGATCCCCCTCATGGCCGTCGACTTCGGCCCGCGCGCCCAGGCCGTCATGCGCCACGTCCTGAACGATCCACGCTTCGCCCCCCAACGCCGGCGGTCGCGCAGACGCGCACAATCGAGCAACTCCGCGCAGCCAATCCAAAGTGCGCGGGCGGCCGAGGGTGCGGGGTCGGGCGGGGGCGCGCATACGAGCAACTCCGTGCAGTCGGTCGGCAGTGCGCGGGCGGGCGGCGGTGCGCAGTCGAGCAATACCGCGCAATCAAGCGAGCGCACTCCCACGAGCGAAGCTGCGCAGTTGGGCAACATCGCGCAGTCGAGCAACATCGCGCAGTCGAGCGACGTCGCGCAGTTGGGCGAAAGTGTGCGGGCGGGCGGGAGCGCGCGGAAGGGTGGGGACGGGCGGTCGGGGCGGAGGGTGCCGGCGGTGGGGCGGGCTGTTCGGGGTGTGGTGGGGGCGTTGGTTGATCCCGACAGGGCTCGTGTTCGTTTGCAGGCGGAGGTTGAGCGGATTCGTCGGCAGTCGGCGGATGATGGGCGCGAGCTGAGTGTGGGTGAGCGGCTGGCGTTGGTGCGCGAGCACGATGAGCGGGGTGGCGGCGCCGACGCGATCATTTGGCCGATTGTGGCGGGGATGTTGGCCAGTGCCTTGCCGCCGCGGCTGTTGGGGGAGGTGGCGCGGCCGGGGGAGATTCATGCGGTGCTGGCCGGGATGCCGCACAACGTGACTATCGAGATGGACCTTGCGTTGTGGGCGGTCGCTCGGGCGGCTACCAGTGCCGACGACGCCGATCTGACTGAGTTTCTGCGCGTGTACGGGCATCGGGCGGCGGCTGAGGTCGACCTGGGGGTGCCGCGGTGGTCGGAGGATCCGGCGCCGGTCCGGGCGGCGTTGGCCACCTTGATGCGCGTTTCCGATCCTGAGCAGGCGCCGGATGTGCGTTTTGCGCGCGCCGCCGAGCAAGCCGAGGCGACTTTGCGTGAGCTTGGCGTGCGGGCTCGGCGGCGGAGACCCGTACGGGGAAGGGTTGCGATTTTTCTGCTCGGGCGGGCGCGGCGGCTGGCCGGTCTGCGGGAGGCGGGGAAGTTCGCGGGGCTCTATCGGCTCGCCGAGCTCCGGCGGCACCTGCTCGCGGCCGGGGCCGATCTGGCGGCGGCCGGGGTGCTGGCGAGCGCCGACGACATCATGTTCCTGACGCTGGACGAAGCCGACGACGCGCTGAGCAGGGCAGACGCGGGTGTGGGCGGGCTGCGGGAGGTCGTGGCGGAGCGGCGTGCCTGGTACGAGCGGGAGTGCCGGCGCCGATCCGTACCGGTGGCGCTTTTCTCCGACGGCACTGACGTCGAAGCGGTCATCGAGGCGCCCGCGGATCCTGGCGCGCTCAAGGGGGTCGGCGCGTCGGCCGGGCGGGCCACCGGGCCCGTACGCGTCGTGCACGATCCGGCCACTGCTCGGCTCGAACCCGGCGAAGTGCTGGTCACGGCGACGACCGATCCGGGGTGGACGCCACTGTTCCTCACGGCGGCCGCGCTTGTCACCGAGACCGGCGCGGTGATGGCGCACGGACCCACGGTGGCCCGGGAGTACGGCATACCCGCCGTCATCTGCGTGCCCGGGGCCACCCGGCACCTGCGTACGGGTCAGATCGTCACGGTTGATGCGGCCGCCGGCACGGTCACTGTTCAGGGAGGATCACGATGAGCGTTCTTCGTCGCGCCGTGGCGGCCGAGGCGGCGACCTGGCGCAATCTGGCGCTGTGGGTCACGCGCCGGCCGGTCGAGTTGCACGGTGGTCAGGCGTACGGGTATCTCGGGGTGGTCAAGCCGATCCTGGGTGTCTTCCTCGTGCTGTCGATCGTGGAGATTCCGGTGCTCGACCTGATCATCAAGCATGTCGTCCCGTGGAGGCCGGCCCGCTGGATCATGCTGGCCATCAGCGTGTGGGGGCTGCTGTGGATGCTCGGCTTCCTCGGCGGCCTGATCCGGCACCCGCACCTGCTGCTCGGCGAC
This sequence comes from Paractinoplanes lichenicola, assembly GCF_016785085.1. Taxonomy (GTDB): domain Bacteria; phylum Actinomycetota; class Actinomycetes; order Mycobacteriales; family Micromonosporaceae; genus Actinoplanes; species Actinoplanes lichenicola. The sequence continues at coordinate 330,665 of NZ_JAENHO010000010.1, read as the reverse complement.
GGGCTGCGGGTGCGGATGGGCCCTGGCATCGAGCTGACCGTGCCATGGTCCGACATCGAGTCGATCGGCAAGCGCTATCGTTCGATGCCGTCGAGCCGCGCGGTGCAGTTCGAGGACGGAGCGTTGCACATCGTGGTCGGAAGCCAGACCAGCATCGACGTCCGCCTGCGCCGCCCCCTGGCCTTCGACGTGCCGCGCGGCCCGGGGGAGCCGGTGTCCGAACTGCGCCTGTACGCCGATGACGCCGACGGTCTGGTCCGCGCCGCCCGTACGCACCTCGACGCCGTCGCCGCCTGAGCCGCCGCCCATGCCGAAGATCGTCGACCACGACGCCCGCCGCCGCCTGATCGCCGACGCGCTCATGAAGGTGGCCGCCGACCAGGGGCTGGAGGCCGTGAGCCTGCGCCACGTGGCCGCGGCGGCGGGTGTGTCGGTGGGGATGGTGCAGCATTATTTCCACACCAAGGACGAGATGATGGCGTTCGCCCTGGCCGCCGTCATGGACCGCACCGAGACCCGGATCCGTACGGCGGTGGCCGGCCTGGGCGAGAACCCGCCACCCCGGCTCCTGCTGCGCACCATGATCGCGGCCCTGCTGCCGCTCTCGGGCACGGCCCGCGACGACGGCCGGGTGGCGCTGGCCTTCCTGGCTTACGCCGCCGTACGCCCGGAGGCCGGCGCCGGCTTGCGACCGGGCACCGGGCAGCTGGTCGAGTTCGTCGCCGGGCTGCTGCCCGACCCGCACGGGGTGGCCTCGGCCGGGGCGTTGCTCGCGCTGATGGAGGGCCTGGGCGTCTATCTGCTGGGCGGCCAGATGACCCCGGATCAGGCCCTGACCGCGTTGGACGCCCAGCTCGATCTGCTGTTCTTGCCATAGATTGATCAATTACCTATGCTCCTGCGTCATGAAAGCGATGCGGGAGCCGACCTTTCTCATCCTGACCGCGCTGGCCGAGGGGCCGCGGCACGGTTACGGGATCATCCAGGAGGTCGGGGCGGTGTCCGGCGGGCGGGTCAAGCTGCTGACCGGCACGCTCTACACGGCGCTGGAACGGCTCACCGCCGAGGGGCTCGTCGTGCTTGACCGCGAGGAACTGGTCGACGGGCGGGGGCGCCGCTACTTCCGGCTCACCGCCGACGGGCTCTCCGCGCTGCGGGCCGAGACCGTGCGGCTGCGCGAACTCGCCACCGCGGCCGAACAGCGGCTCGGCACCCTGCGGCCGGGGGTGGCCTGATGCCGGACGCGGGGAACGGGCTGACGCCGGCGGGGGACGGCCGTGTGCCGGACGTGGGGGACGGACTCGTGCCAAACGCGGGAAACCCGCTGACGCCGGACGCGGGGGACGGCCTGATGGCGGACGCGGGGGACGGGCTGACGGGGGACTCTGGGAACGGCCTGGTCCCGGGCGCCGGGAACGGACGGCCGGTCTCGCCGATGATCCCCGGCGGTGCCGGTGGCCCGATGGCGTCCGGGTGGCTGCTTGTCGCGTATCCGAAGGACTATCGGCGGCGTCACGGCGAGGAGCTGCTCGAGCCGATGCTGGCCGAAGGGCGCCGCCCGTCCGTACGGGAAATTGCGAACCTGATCGTTCATGGCCTGCGGACCCGGCTCGGGCGGCCTGCGAGCCGCACGGTGGTGGGGTGGGCGGTGTTGGCGACTGTGGTCGCGGGCGTTCTCGGTGCGGCGGCCGGCTCCTGGGTGGGCTGGTGGAGCGCGGCCCCGCTGCCCAGCGCGGCGGAGACGCGGGCGCTGCTGGCCGATGTCGCGCCCGAGTCCGATGTGGGGCCGGTCGAGCCGGCGCTTTCTTCGCCGTTCGCGTTCGAGGGGCGTGAACTGCGCTGGGCGGACGCCGACGACCTGCTGCTGGGCCGGGGCGGCGAATACCGGCCGGCGACGGCGGGTGGCTCGGGCGGGCTGCCCGGCGATGCCGACCTGGACAGGCTGGCCACTCACGCCGGCGCCCGGCTGGCCGCGGCCGGGTGGGCAGTGCGCGCCCCGACCCGCACCGAAGTGGACGGCTGCGGCGCTGAAGTCTGCTACCCGTGGGTCAGCTTCCGGGCCGCCCGTGACGGCCTGGCGCTGACTTTGGACCTGAACCCGGCCTCCTTCGATCAGGAGCCGTCGGTGTCGGTGACCGTCGAACGGACCATGCCGGCCGGGGCGTGGGCCGGCGGCGCGATCGGTGGCCTGGCCGCCGCGGTGGGTGCGTTTCTGGTGTTCGGCTGGGCGAGCCGCCGCACGGGCCGGCCCGATCACCCGGCCCGGCTGGCTGTGGTGTTGCCGTTCGGCGTGGGCGTGCTGCTGTGGCTGCTGCCGATGCCGGCGTCGATCTCGGCGGTCGCGTCGTCGCGCGATCTTTGGCCGTCGGCCGCCGGTCCGCAGCTGTGGGAGTGGATCGGCCAGCCCGCATATTTGTTGTTGTGGCTGGTGGGCGCCGGGTTCGTCGCGCTCTCTGTCCTGCTGGCGGCCCTGCCGCACAGCCCGGAGCTGCTGCGAGCCGCGAAGGCGTCCCACGCGGGCCGCCGCTGATCGGGCGCGGGGCTGGAGAGCGGGCCGCGGGGCCTGGTGGGCAGGGCGCGGCCCGGTGTCTAGGAGCGGAGCCCGGCGAGCAGGGCGCGGGGTTGGGGAGCCGGCCGCGGGGCCTTGCGAGCAGGGCGCGGCCCGGTGTTTCAGGAGCGGGGCCTGGCGAGCAGGGCGCGAGGCCGCCGGTGGACAGCGTCCGGCATCCGGTGTGCAGGACGCGGGTCCGGTGGGCTGAGTGCGTACGGGTCAGGTTTTGTTGGCTCGGGCGAAGCGGGTGCGGTAGGTCGAGGCGCTCAGGCCGTAGTGGGACTTGAAGCGGCGGGCGAAGTAGTTCTGGTCGGGCCAGCCGACCGACTCGCCGATGCGGTTGATCGGCTGGTCGGTGTGCAGCAGGCGGGCCGCGGCCAGTTCGACGCGGAAGCGGGACAGGTAAGCCATCGGTGGCAGGCCCGTCGCGGCCTTGAACAGGCGGACCAGGTAGCCGGGGGCGAGGTGCAGCTCGGCGGCCAGTTCGGTCAGGGTCCACTGGTACGCCGGGCGATGTTCCATCATGTGCATCGCGTCCAGCACCGCCGCGTGGGTGCCGGCCGCGCCGCCGGAGAGCGTGTCGGTGCCGGCCACGACCCGGGCCAGGCCGCTCAGGAACAGGGTCAGGTGGCCGACCACGTCGCCGCGATATTCCGTGGCCGGGAGCGCGCGGAGTTTCTGCAGGCCGTCGAGGTGTTCGAGGCAGGCCGTGAAGGCGTCGTCGTGCAGGTGCGTGTAGAGGATGCCGCGGCGCTGACCCGAATACGGCCCCGTCCACAGCAGGTGGCCGAGTTGCGGGTCCTGCCTGGTCCAGGCGAGCTCGCGCTGCAGCAGCTCGGTCGAGAAGCAGCAGTTGTACAGGTCGAGGTGTTCACAATCCTCGTAGCCGTGCCACACGCCCGGCCTGAGCAGCACCGCGTCGCCCACGTGGAGCTCCTGCCGGCCGGCCAGGCTGTGGTGCACGCCGGTCCCGGAGATCACGACGGCGATCTCGACGAAGCTGTGCGTGTGCACCGGATGCAGGCCCTCGTGCAGGTAGTGGCCCGCGTAGGCCACCGAACCGTCGAAGAAGTGCAGCAACGTCCGGGTGTTCTCGACCGGGGGATCGTCGGTCATGCCTCACCGTAGGCCCTGCCGCGGACATCGCCCAAGGGCCGTAACGGTGGTGGCGGTGGGCCGGCGGCCTGGTCTACGGCTAAGGATTCAACCGGGTGAACCGGCCGCAGGTGAATTTCGTGCTATCTCCGGTTCATCTCGGGCTATGTCGTGGGCCACACCGAAACGCAGGATCGGGGGCACGGCGAAACGTTCTCGCCACTCAACCGAAACAAAATGACCGCGTCTTTGCCCCGTCAGTTCTTGAATCGTTTCACGCACAAAAACGGTAAAAGCAACAGGAGTGACATGCCGGACATTAACGCCCCCCAGGCTCTACGGTTCGAACACCATCACGGCAGCATGACTGGCCTCGGCACGCCCACTCCCCGCCTCTCCTGGCAGGTCGCCCAGGCCCCCGAGGGCTACCGGCAGACCCGCTACCAGCTCGAACTCACCCGCGGCGCCGAGACCGAGGTCTTCGAGACCGAGTCGGCCGACCAGGTGCTGGTGCCGTGGCCCGCCGCCCCGCTCAAAAGCCGAGAGGCGGCCACCGTACGGGTCCGGGTCGCCGGTCCGACCGGCGGCGCCGCCCGGGGCACGGCCGCAGACGCGAGCAACAGCCCGGCGGCCGACGCGAGCCCGAGTGTGGCTGGAAGCGACGGCGTGAGCTGGAGCGAGTGGAGTGAGCCGGCGACGGTCGAGGCCGGGCTGCTCGACCCCGCCGACTGGACGGCTCGCTTCGTCAGCCCCCGTGAGATCGGCGCCTTCGGTGGCCCCGCCCCGATTCTGACGGGCGCGCTCGGCCTGTCCGGCGACGTCGTCAAGGCCCGCCTCTACATCACCGCGCACGGTCTCTACGAGGCGACCATCAACGGCCACCGGGTCGGCGACGAGGTGCTCACTCCTGGCTGGACGGCCTACCAGCACCGGCTGCGCTATCAGACGTACGACGTCACCGACCTCGTCACCCCGGGCGAGAATCGGGTCGAGATCAACCTGGGCAACGGCTGGTGGCGGGGCTACCTCGGCTTCCGCAACCAGCACAGCCTGTACGGCGATCGGCTCGCCGCGCTGGCCCAGCTCGAGGTCGAGACGGCCGACGGCCGGGTGCACACGCTGGCCACCGACGGCTCGTGGACCGCCCGCGAGGGTGTCATCGTCGTCGACGACATCTACAACGGTCAGCGCGTCGACCTGGGCCGCGAGCTCGGGGCCGAGTCGCCGGTCGACGTGATCGATGCCGACCTGAGCCTGCTCGTCGCGCCGGACGGCCCGCCCGTACGGGTCACTGACGTCCTGCCCGCCGTCGAGGTCTTCAAGTCGCCGTCGGGCAAGACGCTGGTCGACTTCGGGCAGAACGTGGTCGGCTGGGTCCGGCTCCGAGTCCGGGGCGGCCAGAAGGGCAACAAAGTCGTCATCCGCCACGCCGAGGTGCTGGAGGACGGCGAGCTGGGTGTTCGCCCGCTGCGCACTGCCCGCGCCACCGACGAGTGGATCCTCGACGGCCGAGAGGAAGTCGTCCTCGAGCCGAACTTCACGTTCCACGGCTTCCGCTATGCCGAGGTGACCGGGGTCGACGGCCTGGAAGCGGCGGACGTCGAGGCTGTCGTCGTCGGGTCGGATCTCCGGCGTACGGGGTGGTTTGAGAGTGACCATGAGTTGCTCAACCGCTTTCACGAGAACGTCGTGTGGGGTATGCGGGGCAACTTCGTCGACGTGCCGACCGACTGTCCGCAGCGTGATGAGCGGCTCGGCTGGACCGGTGACATTCAGGTCTTCTCGCCCACCGCCTCGTTCCTGTTCGACTCGGCCGGGTTCCTGACCAACTGGCTCGCCGACCTCGCCGCCGAGCAGCAGAAGGACGGTTCGGTTCCGTACGTGGTGCCGGACGTGCTGCGCCAGCCCGGACCGGCCACCGCGGCCTGGGGCGACGCCGCCACGATCGTGCCCTGGGTGATCTATCAGCGCACCGGTGACCGCGGGATCCTGGAGCGCCAGCTGCCCAGCATGCGCGCCTGGGTCGACAAGATGGCCGCGCTGGCCGGCCCCGGCCTGCTCTGGGCGGGCGGCTTCCAGTTCGGCGACTGGCTCGACCCGACGGCCCCGCCCGCCGACCCGTTCCGGGCCAAGGCCGACCCGGACGTGATCGCCACCGCGCACCTGGCCCGTTCGGCCGAGGTCGTGGCCCAGGCCGCGCTGGCGGTCGGCGACGGTGACGTGGCCCGCGAGTACGGCGACCTGGCCGGCCGGGTGCGGGCCGCGTTCGCCCGGGAGTACGTGACCGACGGCGGCCGGGTGCTCAGCGACGCCCCGACCGCGTACGCCCTGGCCCTGCAGTGGGCGCTGCTGCCCACCGAGGACCAGCGCAAGCAGGCCGGGCAGCGGCTGGCCGACCTCGTCCGGGTGGCCGGTTTCCGGATCAGCACCGGGTTCGTGGGCACGCCGCTGATGACCGACGCGCTGGCCGACGCGGGCGAGCCCGAGTTGGCGTACCGGCTGCTGTTGCAGACCGGCGTGCCGAGCTGGCTCTACCCGGTGACGATGGGCGCCACCACGGTCTGGGAGCGCTGGGACAGCATGCTCCCGGACGGCTCGATCAACCCGGGCGAGATGACCTCGTTCAACCACTACGCGCTGGGTGCGGTGGCCGACTGGCTGCATCGGCGGGTGGCCGGACTGGCCCCGGCCGAGCCCGGCTACCGCAGCATCGAGGTCCGGCCCTTGCCGACCGGGCAGCTCACCCGGGCGGCCGCCCGGCACCTCACCCCGTACGGGGAAGCCTCTGTGGCCTGGACGCGGGACGGCGGTGAGCTGAGCCTGACCGTGGTGGTGCCGGTGGGCGCGTCGGCGACCGTGCACGTGCCGGGAAGCGACGAGCCGATCACCGTGGCGCACGGGCGGCACGAGTGGACCGTGCAGGACCCGTACGGGCAAGAAAGCGCGAGGCCCGCCGAGCCGAGCATCCGGCAGCTGATGGACCACAAACCCAGCTGGGACAAGGTTGTCGCCCTGGCCGCCGAGGCCGGCGTGGCCACCGACGAGGCCGACCTGGCCGAGCGGCTCGAACGCTACCTCGGCGCCCCCGCCACCGAGCTCGCCGGCGCCGCCACCGCGCACGGCTTCATCCCCGGCGGCGACCAGCTCGCCGCCCGCCTGCAGACCCTCCTCTCCTCCGAAAACCGATAGGGAGTCACTTCATGAAGCGACGTCAGATAGGACTCGCCGTGCTCTCCGCCGCCGCCCTGGCCCTGAGCGCGTGCAGCGCCGGCAGCCTGGGCAGCAGCGACGAGGACAGCGGCGGCGGCAAGGTCACGCTCTCGTTCCTGACCGACAACCAGCCGGAGACGGTGAAGATCGCGGAGGGGCTGGCCAAGGACTTCACGGCCAAGAATCCCGACATCACGATCAACGTCGAGACCCGGCCGCAGGGCACCGAGGGCGACAACATCGTCAAGACCCGGCTCTCCACCGGCGACATGACCGACATCTTCATGTACAACTCGGGCTCGCTCATGCAGGCCCTCGCGCCGCAGAAGAACCTGACCGCGGTCGACGAGTTCGCCGACAAGCTCGACGACAACTTCAAGAAATCGGTCGGCTCGGACGGCAAGATCTACGGCGTGCCCTTCGGTAACTACATGGCCGGCGCGATCCTCTACAACAAGGACGTGTACGACAAGAACGGCCTCAAGGTCCCGACCACGTGGGCCGAGTTCGACGCGAACAACGCCAAGCTCAAGGCGGCCGGCGTCGACCCGGTCATCCAGACGTACGGCGAGACCTGGACCTCGCAGCTGTTCATCCTGGGCGACTACTACAACGTCGAGGCCTCGACGCCGGGCTGGGCCGAGCAGTACACCAAGAACCAGGCCAAGTACGCGACGACGCCCGCGGCCAAGGCCGGCTTCGACCACCTGCAAGAGGTGCACGACAAGGGTTACGTCAACAAGGACTTCGCGTCGGCCAAGCTCACCGACGGCCTCAACAAGCTGGCCAAGGGCGAGGGCGCGCAGTATCCGATCCTGTCCGCGATGCTCAGCCAGCTGATCGCCGACAACCCCGGCACCGAGAACAAGATCGGTCTGTTCGCCATCCCCGGCAACGACGCCGCCAAGAACGGCCTGACCGTGTGGGCGCCGAACGGCCTCTACATCCCCAGCAGCACCACCGGCGACAAGCTCGAGGCGGCCAAGAAGTTCCTCGGCTTCGTGGCCAGCCCCGAGGGGTGCGAGTCGCTCGGCAAGGCGTCCCAGCCCACCGGCCCGTACGCGGTCTCCGGCTGCAAGCTGCCCGACTCGGTGCCGCAGGCGGTCAAGGACATGCAGACCTACATCGACAAGCAGGGTGCCTCCGGTCTGGCCCTGGAGTTCCTGTCCCCGGTCAAGGGCCCGGCCCTCGAGCAGATCTGCGTCGAGGTCGGCTCCGGCATCCGCAAGTCCGACGCCGCGGCCAAGCTGTACGACGAGGACGTGAAGAAGCAAGCCCAGCAGTTGGGACTCGAAGGTTGGTAACCGTGGAGGCCCGGCCGCGCACCAGCGTGGCCGGGCCGGCTTCCAAGGCCAGGAAGAAGAGCCCGTACTCCTCCTGGTTCTACCTGCCGGCCGCCATCGTGTACGCGGTGCTGTTCCTGGTGCCGACGGTGACGTCGTTCTACTTCAGCCTGACCCGCTGGAGCATCTTCGACTCGCAGTTCATCGGGTTCGACAACTACGTCACGTTCTTCCGCGAACCCGCGCTCGTCTCCGGCCTGTGGCACACCGTGGTCTACGCGGTGATCACCTCGGGGCTCAAGGTCGTGCTCGGCCTGGGCCTGGCGGTGCTGCTGACCTCGCAGATCATCGGCCGCGGCTACCTGCGGTCGGTGGTGTTCTTCCCGGTGCTGGTCAGCACCATCGGCGTCGGCCTGACCTTCACGATCCTGATGGACCCGGAGGACGGGCTGATCAACGAGTCGCTCTCGCTGCTCGGCATCACGGGCCCGGGCTGGCTCACCGATCCCTCGTACGCGTTGGTCTCGGTCGCCCTGGTCGACGTGTGGAAGGGCGTCGGCCTGGCCACGCTGATCTACATCGCCGGCATCGTGTCGATCCCGCAGGAGTACTTCGAGGCGGCCCGCGTCGACGGCGCCACCGCCTGGCAGAACTTCCGCAGCATCGTGCTCCCGCTGGCCCGGCCGGCCACATTCACGGTCATCCTGCTGTCGCTGATCGGCGGGCTCCGGTCGTTCGACCTGATCTGGGCGATGACCCGGGGCGGGCCGGGCTTCACCTCCGACGTGATCGCGTCGGTGATCTACAAGCAGTATCAGGCGGGCTTCTACGGCCTGTCGACGGCGGGCAACGTGGTGCTGTTCCTGCTGGTGACGGCGATCATCTTCCCGCTCTCGCGGTATCTGAACTCCAAGGAGGTGGACCTGTGACCGCCGCTGTCTCGGCCTCATCGCGCCGCCCGCGCAAGAATGTCGTGCTCAGCATCGTGGCGATCCTGCTGTCCGTCGTGGTGTTCCTGGTGCCGTTCGCCTTCATCCTGCTGACCGCGGTGAAGAGCCGGCAGGAGGCCTCGCGGCTCGACTTCACCTGGCCCACCCAGTTCCAGTTCGTGCAGAACTTCGTGGACGTGGTGCAGGCCCGCGACTACATGCTGATCATCGCCTTCATCAACAGCACGATCCTGACGGTCGCCTCGGTGAGCATCATGGTGGTGCTGGCGGCGATGGTGGCCTTCGTGCTGCAACGGCGGCGGACCCGCTGGACCGGGTTCATCAACTTCCTGGTCCTCTCGGGTCTGATCATCCCGCCCGCTGTCGTGCCCACGATCTGGGTGCTGCAAAAACTCGGGCTTTTCCGGACGATGCCCGGCCTGATCCTGGTCGAGGTCGCGTTCGGCCTGTCGTTCTGCATCCTGCTGTTCCGGGCGTTCATCGCCACCGTCCCGCGCGAGCTCGACGAGGCGGCCATCATCGACGGCGCCGGCCCGCTGCGGTTGTTCTTCCGGGTCATCCTGCCGCTGCTCAAGTCGGTGATCATCACCTGCGTGGTGGTGCAGTCGGTGACGGTCTTCAACGACTTCGTCAACCCGCTGTACTTCCTGCCGGGCGACCAGAACGCCACCGTCCAGCTGACGCTCTACAACTTCTCCAGCTCCTACTCCACGCAGTACAACCTGCTCTTCATGGACATCCTGCTGATCACGATCCCGCCGCTGATCATGTTCTTGTTCTTCAACAAGCGCATCGTCGCCGGCATGACCGCGGGCGCCATCAAGGGCTGAGAGCCGGGGCCGCGCTGTTGCCTCAGCGCGGCCCCTTTCCCTTTGTGGCTACGCTCGGCGAGGTGCGCCGACCCTTACTGATCCTCGCCGTCCTGCTGGGCGCCCTCACCTACATGATGGTGCTGGTCGGGCTGTCGTTCGCCCTGATCGTAAAGGGCTCCGACCTGTGGGCGGTCGTCCCGCTGGCCGGGGCGGTGATCGCAGTGGCCGCGATGTTCACCATCCGCCGGCTGCCCGAGCCCGCTCCGGCGCCCGACCCGCGCCAGCCGGCCGAGCCGCTCGGCACCCCCGAGACCGGGATCCGCGAATGACCGGGGCCGCGCTCTACGGCAGGCGGCGGCAGAGCAGGGCGTCGGGTGTGCGGGAGGAGCCGAGGCGGCCCGTGTAGGCGATGCCCGCGGCATATTCCGTCAGGGCGCACTGGCCCTTGTAGTGGCCGGTGGCGAAGTCGCCGCCCGGGTTGGCGGTGGGGCGGTTGTCGTTGCGGTCGAACCAGACCGTACGGGTGGGGCCGGTGCCCGCCGTGGGGGAGGTGGCGCAGAGGGCGCTCGACACGGCGGCACCCCGGACGGCGTAGCCGGTCAGCAGGGAGCCGGGCGGGCACTGGAGTTTGGTGTAGCCCGAAGCCCAGTCGTGTGTGACGTGTTGCTCGTTCTTCACGACCTGGTACGACGTCCACGGCGAGCCGCCGACGCACAGGGCGCGGTTGCCGGTGTGGGCCAGGCCGGCCAGGCGTTGACCGTCGGGGCAGGTGGCCTTGCGGGCGCCGGAGTCCCAGTCGGGTTCGGTGCGCATCCGCAGCGAGGCAATGAAGTCGCCGTGGTCGGGGCTGAGCATCGACCACGGGATCACGGGCTCGATGAGGCCCGTACGGCCTGAGGCCACGAGCCGGTTCCAGATCGGCGCCCGCCAGTCGTCGCCGGTGGTGAGCGTGCCTGCCCGGTCCCAGAAGAGCAGGCCCCAGCCGTTGATGGCGCGGTTCTCGGTGAAGCCGACGGCCGGCCAGTACGCGAAGTCGGCGTCGGACTGGATCAGGAAGTCGGTGAAGTTGGCGAACCAGGCCCGCTGCGACGAGCCGGCGGCCGTGTTGCCGTCGACGCCGAACTCGCTGATCCAGACCGGGGCGGTGAAATGCTGCCCGGCCTCGGTGGCCACGAAGAGCGCGTCCCGCTGCAGCACCCGGAACAGCTCGTCGCGGCTCAGGTCGCGATAACGCGGGTCGGTCGTCTCGCCGGTGCCGGTCGCGCCGCTGTGGTTGGCGCCGGTGTAGTCGTAGAAGTGGGCCGCGTAGACGAGCTTGCCGGACTTCACGAGCGTGTGCGACAAGGTTCGTACGGGCTTGAGGGTCGGCCTCTCGTGCGCGAAGCCGTCGATCGGGATGCCGGTCCAGTTGATGCCCTCGACGATGATCAGCAGGTCGGGGTTGGCCTCGCGCAGGATCCGGTCGCCCAGGCGCTGCGACGCCGCGAACCAGTCGTGGTCGTTGCCCCAGCCCCAATTCGGGTCGTCCAGCACCGTACGGCGTACCTCGTTGTAGAGGTCGGCGCCGACCACGCGCGGGTTGCCCCGATAGCGCCGCACCATCGACAGCCAGGTGTCCTCCCACGCCTGCGCGCTCTGCGACGTGTTCCACCGCTCGTTGCCGTCGACCCCGCAGCACCAGCGCGTCGTGTTCGTGTGGTTGTTGAGGATCACGGCGAGCCCGGCGCCGGTCAGGGCCGCCACCACCTCGTCGTACACCTGCAGTGGGGTCTTGCCCCGGAGCTGCGGGTTGGCCGCCACGTAGCGGTCGCCCACGGGGGTGGTGTCGGTGACCATCGCGCTGGAGAACGGCAGGCGCACGCTGTTGACGCCGATCGCCTTGAAGTTGCCGACGATCGTGGCGATGGGCGCGCGGTCGAGACCCATCGGCACCCGGCCCGAGTTCTCGCCGGCGTGGTGGTTGGCGTCAGTGTCGGCGTCGCCGGAGCCGTTGTAGGTGCCGCTCGCGCCGTGCCAGTTGGCCGAGCGCAGCTTGAAGCGGTTGCCGTCGGCGTCCACGATGTAGCGCCCGCGCGTGCTCAGCGGGGCGGTCCATCCGGTTTCCTCAACCTGCGCCGGCTGGGGGACGAGGAGGGAGGTGGCGATGACGGTGAGGGCGACCAAGGCGCGCATGGGCATCTATATATCGCCTCCGGCGGCCTGAGGCGATCTTTCCGGGGAAGGTTTGCCCCGATGCCCGGATAATGCGTTGTCCCTGTTTGTCGCCGTCCCTACCGTATAGATCACCTGACCGGTCGTAGAGGGAGGTGACCCGGTGAGCGATGTGCTCGTTCTCAACGCCGACCTGGGGCCGCTGCACCGGGTGAGCCTGCGGCACGCCGTACGGATGCTGGTGCGGCAGGTGGCCGAGGTGCACGAGGCGCAGCCCGATCGGGTGATCGGCGTCTGGCCCGTCCCGACCGTGGTCCGCCTGGTGTCGTACGTGGTCACTCGCTGGCGCCACAGCCGCGGCCCGGGCTGGTCGCGGGCCGGCGTGATGCTGCGCGACGGGCGGCGCTGCGCCTACTGCGGCCGCGCGGCCTCCACCATCGACCACGTGCTGCCCCGCTCGCGCGGCGGCGCCAACAGTTGGCTCAACACGGTCGCCGCCTGTTACGCCTGCAACCAGCGTAAGGGCGACCGCACGCCGGCCGAGGCGCGCATGCCGCTGCGGGTCACGCCGTCCGCGCCGCTGTGGGGGAGCCTGCTGTAGCCAGCTCGAGCTGATAGAGCAGGCTGCGGTGGGTCGGCACGTAACCGAGCGACTCGTTGGTGCGGCGCATCGCGACGTTGCTGTCCGCGGTGTCGGCCAGCAGGCCCTCGAGGCGGGGAAACCTTTCCCGTACGAGGGAGATCTGCGCGGCCTTCATCCAGCGGGCCAGCCCGTGGCCGCGATGCGCGGGCAGCACCCCGGTGCCGTAATGCTGGGCGTCGCCCGTCCCGGACGCCGGGATCACCAGCTCGGTGAAGCCCGCGATCTCGCCGTCCGGGCCGAGCGCGGCGGTCGTGCACAGCGTCTCGCCGCGCTGGGCCACCGCGCCGGCGATCATGTGCAGGCGGGCGACGTCCCACGGCTCCGGCTCGTAGGCGGCGTCGCCCATCGGCATGTCGTCCATCGCGGGCCGGGCCCGGGCGAACGTCTCGGCGAGCTCGGCCGGAACCGTGCCCTCCCAGTGCGTGAGCCGATAGCCGGGCACCGGCGTCTCGACGGGACTGGCGTCGCGCAGGGTCAGGCGCGTGTATGTCAGCGCGAGCACCAGCCGCAGGCCGCGCGCGACACAGAACCCGTCCTCGCCCGGCCGGACCGGCTCGAACAGCAGCGTGTGCATGTCGTGCTCGGCCGCCGTGGCCGTCAGCGCCTCCAGCAGGCGTGTGCCGACCCCGTGCCGTCGCTCCGCGGGGTGCACGTGGATCTGCACGTCGGCCCGACGCCCCACCGTGGGCAGCCACAGGAAGGCCGTGCCGAGCGGACGCCCGTCATCGTCCGCGGCCAGCCAGGCGAGCCGGCCGCGGCGGGCGGGGTCGGTGAGGGGGGTCAGATGCATGGCGATCATTGTGACCGCCGGGCCGGGCCTTTGTCGTTCCCGTTTCGGGCTCTTCGACAAGGAAACCCCGGTGCGCGCTGGCGCTGCGCACCGGGGAGGTGTCAGGGCACGCCCGTCCGAAGCCGGGGGACAGCGGACGGACGGCCCCTGCTCTATTCAGGACTACCCGCTTCGGCCGCGCTTTACCAGAGGCGGCGGCGCTTGTAGTGCCCGTGGTGCCGATAATGTCCGTGGTGGCGATAGTGCCCGTGGTGACGGTAATGCCCGTGATGGCCGTAACCCGGGTGTCCGTAGGCGCCGGGATGCCCGTACGCGCCGTGGCCGTAACCGCCGTGATGACCCCGCTTGTTCAACTTCGACGCGAGCATCGACAGCAGGAACCTCTTGACGGAACCGCTCAACGTTTGCCTCCTTGGCTGGCTCCTCTCCCACGATAAGTGGTCAAGTCCAGCACTCCCTGTGACCACGCTGGCCGTTCCCTGGGAATCACGCCCGCCAGCGGATCATCGCGGCGCTGGCGTCGTCGCGGAGTTCGCCCTGCTCATAGCTGACGATCGTGTGGATCAGGCGGCGCATCACCTCGGGCGACGGCAGCCCCAGGGCCAGCTGCTCGGTGATGAAGGAAGTCAGCCGATCGAGTCCGAACAGCGCCCCCGTACGGTCCCGCGCCTCGGTGATCCCGTCGGTGTAGAGCACCAGCGCGTCACCCGGCGTGAGCTGCTCGGTCGTCACGCGCGGGGCCCGGGCTAGCATGTTGCCCAGCCCCAGCGGCAGTGCCGTCGGCGTGGGCAGCCCCGCCCGTGGCTTGCCGTCGCGCAGCAGCAGCTCCGCCGGATGGCCCGCGCTGATCCGCCGATAGAGCCCGGTCGCCGTGTCCAGCTCGGCCAGGATCGCGGTCACGAAACTGCCCGGATACTGCGCCCGGATCCACTTGTCGATCGACTGGTACGTGTCGGTCAGGCCCAGCCCGGAGCGTCGCGCGTTGCGATACGTGTTCAGTGTCAGCGTGGTGAGCGCGCTGGCCGCGATGCCGTGCCCGACCGTGTCGAACAGCCCGACGTGCAGCACGTCCCCGTTCGCCGCGTAGTCGAACGCGTCCCCGCCCACGTCGTAGCAGGGCTCGAGGACGGCCGTGACCATCGTGCCGTCCACCGCGAACGTCAGCGGCGGCAGCTGATTCCAGATGATCTCGGCCGCCAGCTGCATCGGCTCGCGCCGGCGGGTGTGCTCGACCGCGTCGCCGTAGCCGCGGCGGCTCGCGATCAGCTCCGCCACCAGCGCCGCGATCACCTCCAGCTGGTCCAGGTCGGCGGCCCGGGTGCGCAGCTCGAGCACGCCCAGCCGTTCCGCGCCGTGCAGCAGCGGCAGCCACACACACTCGTCCGAGGTGGTCACCCGCGCGGTGGTGAAGGCCTCGCCGGCCGGGGTTCCGTCGACGGGGATCGGGGCGACCCCGGTGATGTCGCGGCCGCGCAGGGGGAACAGCTTCAACTGCCCGTAGTCAACGAGCAGGACCGTGGCCGTCGCCGCACCCAGCAGCGGGGCCGCGTCGTGCAGCAGGGCGGGCAGATCCTCGGCGCGTCCCCGATGCCGCAGGTCGAGCAGTCTGCGTACGGCTTCCATCGCATCGGGCATTGGCCCCACATGCCCAGCCGGGCCCGTGGTCAATCGACCCGGTACTGCTCGACCAGACCGGCGAGGATGTCGCGGGTCCGGTTCAGGTCGTCGATCTGCTTGGTCACCCGCTCCAGCTCGGACGTGAGCCGGTCGGCGAGCCACGGCGTACGGATGGCCTCGTTGCTAATGCATGGGAGCACGTCCTGAATGGTCGCGCTGTTGAGCCCGGCCGACAGCAGCGACTGGATCAGCGAGACCCGCTCGACCGCAGTCTCCGGATAGTGCCGCTGCCCGCCGCCGCTGCGCGCGCTGGCCAGCAGGCCCTGCTCCTCGTAGTAGCGCAGGCTCCGGGCGCTCGCCCCGGTCGCCGCGGACAGGTCGCCGATCCGCATCGGAAATCCTCCCGGAAAAGCCTTGACCCTTACACGGATGTCAGGTTCTAGCGTAATCGCATGACAGCCGCCACCGCCGCCCTCGTCCAGCCGGTCACCCTGGCCGGACTCCCGCTGACCAGCCAGTTCGTGATGGCCCCGATGACCCGCGAGCGGTCGCCGCGGGGCGTGCCGACCGCGGAGAACGCCGCCTACTACCGCCGCCGCGCCGAGAACGGGGTCGGCCTGATCATCACCGAGGGCGTGCTGGTCGACCACCCCAGCGCCGGTCACCAGCCCGACGTGCCGCGCCTGACCGCCGGCGCCGCCGGGGCCGGGTGGCGGCACGTGACCAGCGAGGTGCACGCGGCCGGCGGCCGGATCGCCGCGCAGCTGTGGCACCTCGGCAGCGAGCGCGAACCCGTCGACGGCTACCCGTCCTGGACCCCCGCGACGATGACCGGCCGCGACTTCGACACCATCATTGCCGCGTACGCCGAGAGCGCGCGGGTCGCCGTACGGGCCGGGTTCGACGCCGTCGAGGTGCACGCGGCCCACGGATATCTGCTCGACGAGTTCCTCTGGCCGGTGACCAACCCGACGCTGGCCCACCGCGACTTCCCGGCCGAGGTGGTGCGGGCGATCCGGGCCGAGATCCCCTCGTGCATGCCGCTGATCGTCCGGTTCTCGCAGTTCAAGGAGCGCGACTACAGCGCCCGCATCGCCGAGACCCCCGCCGAGCTCGCCACCATCCTCGAAGGGCTGCGCGCGGCCGGCGCCGACGTCCTGCACGCCTCGCAGCGCCGCTTCTGGGAGCCGGTCTTCGGCGGCAGCGACCGCAACCTGGCCGGCTGGGCCAAACACCTGACCGGCCTGCCCTCGATCACCGTCGGCTCGATCGGGCTGACCCGCGGCTTCGCCTCCTCGGCCCGCCTGCGCGAGCTGCTCGAACGCCGCGAGCAGGGCGAATACGACCTGATCGCGCTGGGCCGGGTGCTGCTCGGCAACCCGG
The DNA here is from genome assembly GCF_016785085.1 of Paractinoplanes lichenicola. Lineage (GTDB taxonomy): Bacteria > Actinomycetota > Actinomycetes > Mycobacteriales > Micromonosporaceae > Actinoplanes > Actinoplanes lichenicola. The sequence continues at coordinate 314,180 of NZ_JAENHO010000010.1, read as the reverse complement.
CCTGGGTGACCCACGTCGGCGCCGGCCGGTTTGCCGAAATCAACGACTATCGCAAAGAGGACGAAGTGCGATACTTCTGATAATCCTGCGCCAGACCGGCTTGCTTTGGTGGAATCGACACCATGGTGGTCGAAACGCCCAGAGCAGCCGTACGCGCATGGCGCGACGGCCTGGTCAACCTGGACGCGAGCAACCGCCTGCTCAACTTCCGCCCCACCGCGAGCGGCACCCTCGAGATCGCCGGCCCGGCCGCCCCCGACATCGTCTCCGCCCTGCGCGGCGACCGCGACTACGGCTTCCTGCCCGCCGGCGCCCGGCCCGAACCCGGCGGCCTGTTCCGCACCGGCTTGACCGCCGTCGCGCTCGGCGCCCAGCTGCGGCGGCTGCAACGCAAGACCCGCCAGGACTTCCTCGACCGGGGAGTGGCCGCCCTGCACCTGGCGATCGGGATGCTGCACTGGCGCGACGAGGAAGACGTGGCGCTGACCAGCCCGATCCTGCTGCTGCCGGGCGAACTGGTGACGCAGGGCCCGGCCGACGTGCCCCGGCTGCGGGTGCGCGGCGAGGACCCGGTGGTCAACCCGGCACTGGCCCTGCGGCTGCGGCGGATGGGCATCACGATGCCGGGCGTGGACGGGCTGGCGGGGCTGGACGTGCGGGAGTACGTGGCGTCGCTCCGCTCGTGCGTGGACAACCGGGACTGGGCCGTCGAGGAGACGGTGCTGCTGTCGCGGTTCACGTTCCACAAGGAGGCGATGTATCGGGACCTGCTCGACAACGAGGCCCGGATCGTGGCGCATCCGCTGGTGGAGGCGCTGGCGGGGCGGGCCGGGGTCGTCGGCGGGACGGGGGGTGCGGTGGGCGAGCCCGTCGATGCTCGGCGCGGTGGGCCCGTCGATGTGGCCGGCAGCGGCGACCCGATTCGCGGCGGCGACGGTGGTGCGTTCGGCGGCGGCAACGAGGGTGCGCTCGCCGGCCGCAACGGTAGTGCGCTCGGCGGTGGCAATGGTGGTGTGCTCGCCGGTGGCAGTGGTGGTGCGCTCGCCGGCCGCAATGGTGGTGCGCTCGGTGGTGGCAGTGGTGGTGCGCTCGGCGGCGGCAGTGGTGGTGCGCTCGGCGGTGGCAGTGGTGGTGCGCTCGCCGGCCGCAGTGGTGGTGCGCTCGGCGGCGGCGACGGTGGTGCGCTCGGCGGCGGCGACGGTGGTGCGTCATCCGGGAGAACGGGCGCCGAATCCGCCTGTGGACAACCCGCTCAGCCCCACTTGACAGCTGTAAGTTCTTCAGGCATCTCCCCGGGTGGGCGGAGGGGTGGCGGGTGGGAACCTAGGGAGTCGTATACAAGCGAAGATCTTCCGCTCGTGCTCGACGCCGACGCGACCCAGCGGGCCTGCGTAGAAGCGGCCCTGGCCGGGCAGAGTTTCGTGCTCGACGGCCCGCCCGGCACAGGCAAGTCGCAGACGATCGCGAACCTGATCGGCTGCCTCCTGCACGCGGGGAAGCGAATCCTGTTCGTCTCCGAGAAGGCGGCCGCCCTCGAGGTCGTGCGCAACCGCCTGGCCGCGGTCGGCCTGGATCCGTACCTGCTGGAACTGCACAGCCACAAGGCGACCCGCAAGGAAGTGGCCCGCGCGCTGGCCACCTCCCTCGAGCCAAGGGTGATCGAACCGGCGGCCCAGCACGACCAGGAGCGCCTGGACGAGCTACGCGACCTGCTGAACGGCTACGCGACAGCGATGAACGAGCGCCGCGAACCGCTCGGCCGTACGCTGCACGAGGTGCTGGGCGACTGCGCGCGCCTGACCGAGCTGCCCGAGGTCCCGGTGCCGTGCGAGCGGCCGCGCGAGCTGACGCCGCAGGCGATCCACGACGCCCTCGAGGCGGCCGACGACCTGACCCGCTGCCGCCGGGCCGCCGCCGAGCCGAAGACGTTCCCTTGGCGCGGGGTCGTCGAACGGGCGCCGCTGGGTGAGACGCTGCGACGGGCCCAGTCGGCCCTGCACGCGCTGGCCGGGGCGGCGCGGCAGCACACCACAATCGCCGAGGCATTCGGCGCGACCCGGCCGGCTCAGGCGGGGACGCTGGCCATGCTGGTCACCCACGCCGCCCGGCGGCCGTCCGCGGTGGCCGACGACTGGCTGACCGCGCCCAGCCTGGAACCGATCGGGCGGGCCGCCGAGCGCCGCTCCCGCCGGCTGGCCGACGCGCGCCGGGCCCGGGCCGCGGTCCGCGAGGCGGCCGGCGTCGAGTGGCACGAGCTGCCCGACCTCGACCCGCCGGCGATCGAACCGCCCACGCTGACCGCGGCCGGCGCCGAGGAGACCGTACGCCGGTTGGCCGGGGAGGCCGACGCCCTCGACGAGCTGCGCGCGGAGGCCGCCGCGACGGTGGCCCGGCTCGGCCTGCCCGCCGTGGTCACGTTCGCCGACCTGACCCGCTTCGCCGAGCTGGCCGAGCTGGCCGCCCGCCCCCACCGGCCGGAGCCGTTCTGGTTCGGGCCGGGCGTGCTGGCCGGGGTGTCGGTGGCCGCGGCCGCCCTGCGCCGCTGCACCGAGGCGGTCACCGCGGCCGAGGCCGAGTGCCGGCGCTGGTTCCGTGACGGGATCGTCGAGCAGCCGGTGGAGCAGCTGGCCGACCGGCTCGCCCACGAGCACCGCGGGCTGCGCAAGCTGCTGGGGGCGTACCGGCGGGACTGGGACGCGGTGGCCGCGCACGCGCACGCGTCGGTGTCGCCCGCCGAGGCCGTCGCCCACGTCGGGGCCGCGGTGGCCTGGCAGCGGGCGCTGCGCGAGCGGGCCGCGGCCGAGCAGCAGTACGGACCCCTGCTCGGCCGATATTGGCGCGGCGACGCCCCGCTGCACGAGGCCCTGCACCTGGCGGGCGAGATCATGCGGCGCACCCCGCCCGACGCGTTGCCGGCCGTCGCCGACCAGCTCTGCCGGCCCGTGCCCGACCCGCGCCTGGCCCGTACGGCGGCCCGGGTTCGCGCCCTGGCCCGGCGCGAGTCGGCCGCGGACACCCCGCAGGACGCCGCCGCCCGCCGCCGGGACCGGCTCGGCCCGCTGCTCGAGGTGGCCGCCGCGCTGCACGCCTTCGCACGGGCACTCGGCCGCGATGCCGGGCTGGAGGAGGCCCGGCAGCTGGCCCGCCTGCGCCGGGTGGCGGCCGACGAGGAGCGGGTGCTGGCCGACGACTACGCGACCGCGGTGGCCGGCCTGGGCGTGGCCGCCGTGCACGACGACGCACTGGAAGAGGCGGTGATGTGGGCGCGGGCGGCCCGGCGGCTGACGTCGGGGATCGACCGGCCGCTCACCGGGGAGCAGGCCGCGGCGCTGCATTCGGACGGCGGCGCCGCGGCCCTCACCGAGCGTTTCGGGGCGTGGGAGGACGCGCGGGACGCCGTCGTCGCCGCGTTCGCGCCGGAGCGACGGGCCGAGGTCGGCGAGCTGACCGACGACTACGACGGCGCGCTGCTGACCGGGCTGCTCGACGATCCGGGCGGGCAGGACCAGTGGCTCGGGTACGACCGGGCCCGGCGCGTGCTCACCACGGAGGCGATCGCCGTCAGCGCCGGGGTGCCCGACGACCAGGTGCGCCCGGCCCTGCACCGGGCGCTGCTGGCGGCGTGGGCCGACGCAGTGATCCGCGACGACGACCGGCTGCACCCCATCGGCGGCCTCGAACGCGACCGGCTGGTCGAGGAGTTCCGCGGGCTCGACGCCGCACTGTCCGGGCAGGCCCCGGCCACGATCGCGGCGGCGGTCGAGCAGCGGCGGGCCGCGGCGCGGGTGCCCGCCGAGGTGATGTTGCTGCGGCGCGAGGGGATGAAGGAGACCCGTCATTTAGCCGTACGGGATCTGATCGGGCGCACCCGGCAGACCGTGCAGAGCGGCAAGCCGTGCTTCCTGATGTCGCCCCTGGCGGTGAGCCAGTTCCTCCCGGCCGACCTCGAGTTCGACGTGGTCGTCTTTGACGAGGCGTCGCAGATCGCCCCGGCCGACGCGATCAACTGCCTCTATCGGGCGAGCGCCGTGATCGTGGCCGGCGACGACCGGCAGTTGCCGCCCACCTCGTTCTTCACCCGTACGGACACCGACGCCGACGGCAGCGACGTCAACGACTTCCAGTCCATCCTCGAGCTGGCCAAGGGCTGCGGCAAATTCCCCGTACGCGGGCTCGGCTGGCATTACCGCAGCCGGCACGAGGCGCTGATCGCGTTCGCCAACAACCAGTTCTACGAGGGCCGGCTGCGAACCTTCCCGGGCGCCAATGCCGATCCCGAGACGGGGGTCGAGCTCATCCCGGCCCGCGGCGTCTATCGGCGCGGCACCAAGCGGGACAACCCGGTCGAGGCCGAGATGGTCGCCGAGCGCATCGTCTCGTGCCTGACCACCCGGCCCGAGCTCTCGTACGGCGTGGTCACGTTCTCGGTGGCGCAGGCCGAGGCGATCGAGGCCGCCCTGGACCGCGCGACCGTCCGCCATCCGGGCCTGGACCGGTTGCTCGACGGGGACCGGCTCTCCGGGTTCTTCGTCAAGAGCCTCGAGTCGGTGCAGGGCGACGAGCGCGACGTCATGATCTTCTCGATCGGCTACGGGCGCGACGAGCAGGGGCGGATCACCACCCACTTCGGCGCGCTCAACCAGGCCAACGGGTGGCGCCGGCTCAACGTGGCGATCACCCGGGCCCGGCGCCGCGTCGAGATCATCTCGTCGGTCCGCGCGCGCGACATCCCGGAGTCGGCCAATGAGGGCGTACGCCACCTCGCCGCATACCTGGACTACGCCGAGCGGGGCGCCGCGGCGCTGCCCGGCCGGCTCCCGGCCACCGACCCGTTCGTGGCGTCGGTGCTCGAGACCGTGTGCTCGTGGGGTTATCGCGCGCGGGCCCGGATCGGCCTGGACGGCTACCGGGTCGACGTGGGCGTGCGGCACCCGACGCCCGCGGGCGGTTACATCCTGGGCATCGAGTGCGACGGGCCGCGGTACGGCTCGATCGGCTCGGCCCGCGACCGGGACCGGCTCGCTGGCGAGGTCCTCACCGGACTGGGGTGGCAGCTGCACCGCGTGTGGGGCGCGGCGTGGCATCGCGATCGGGCGGGCGAGGAGGCGCGGCTGCGCAAAGCGATCGAGCGGGCGATCGGTAGTCTGCCCTCCGCGGGGCCGCGACCCTACCGTCGAGTAGAATCGCTTGGACTGCGGCTCGTGCCTTAAAGCGTCGAGTGAAGACCGTTTAGGACCGATTACGGTATTGACTCGTTGCGCTCCGATGTCCAGCATATGTCGCGTGAACCCCGGGACCTCGTCGACGCAGGCAGCGCCGGTCAGCTGCGTTGCCTTCCGCGCCGACGGCCGTCGGCTGGCCAGCGGCACGCAGGACGGCACGGTCACCGTCCGGGAGACCAGCGACCCCTCCCGGCCTGTCACGATGACCGAATTTGCCCATCGCTCGGCGGTGCTCGCCGCGTCCTGGAACCCGGGCGCGTCCGACCTGCTGGCGATCGGCTCGGCCGACGGCACGGCTGCCGTGTGGCGCGTCGTCGACGACCGCCCGCCCCACCTGATGAAGGTGCTCGGCGGGCACCCGGCCGCCGTCACGGGCGTCTCGTGGATGCCCGACGGCCAGCATCTGCTGTGCCAGCTGGCCGACGGCCGGGCGGCCGTGTGGCAGGCGTTCGGCGAGACCTACCTGGGCGAGCTCGACGACTGCGTGCGCCTCGACGTGAGCCCCGCCGGCCTGGTCGCCACGGTCGGCGCCAACGGCTTCGTGGCCGTTCGCGATCTCGCCCAGGACCGCTCGCCCCTGGCCGGCCGGGCCGCCCCCGCCGTCGAGGCCTGCGCCTGGTCGCCCGACGCGAGCACGCTGGCCCTGGCCCGCCGCGACGGCGCGATCGAGCTGCGCAACGCCCACCTCGACCCGATCCGCACCCTGCGCGCCGGGGAGTCGCCGCTGCGCTCGGTCACCTGGTCGGCCGACGGGCGGCACGTGCTGACCGGGGCGTACGACGGGACGGTGACCGCCCTCGACTCGGCGAGCCGGCCCCACTGGCGGCTGACCGACCCGACGATCCGCACCCGCTCGCTCGCGGTCGGCGGCCCGGTGCTGGCCACCGCCACGTTCGCCGGGCGGCCCTACCTGCTCGACGCCACCTCGGGCACCCCGCTCACCGCCGGGCTGTCGCTGCCGGCCCTGCCCGCGCCGACCCGCCCGTTCCGCGACGGCGTGCTCGCCGCCGACGGCCGGGTCGTGACCGCCGGGCCGCCGCACGGGGGCGAGCGCACAATCGTCGTCGAGCACGACCTGCGCGTCGGGGCGATCGACTCGCTGGCCGACCGGGTGGTCGTCTCGGCCGCCCACCAGGCCGTGCGGGTGGCCCGGCTCGACCCGGCCGGATACGACGTGGAACGCGGCATCACGCTGCGCGCCCCCGAGCCGGTGGGCACGGTCGCGCTGCTCGGCACGCCCGAGACGACAGTCGTGGTCGCCGCGTCGTACGAGTTCCGTCTCTATTCGTGGACCATCGACTGGACCGGGCCGCCGGTCGGACCGGCCGTCGTGGGCGAGTTCGGCGCCGGCATAGCGGCCCTGCAGCGCCTCGACGAGCAGCGCCTGACCGCCACCGACCACCGCGGCGAGCTGGTCATCCTCGCGCTGGGGGCCGACGGCGCGCTGAACACGTAGCGCTACTCGAAACGCGTGGGGTCGCCCGCCCCGACCCGCAAGATCTCGGGCTCGCCGCCGGAGAGGTCGATCACCGTCGTCGGCTCGGTGCTGCCCTCGCCGGAGTCGACGACCGCGTCGACCACGTGATCGAGCGCCTCCTTGATCTCCCAGCCCATCGTCATCGGCTCCTCCTGGCCGGGCAGCAGCAGCGTGCTCGACACCAGCGGCTCGCCCAGCTCGTCGAGGATCGCCTGGGCGACGACGTGGTCGGGGATCCGTACGCCGACCGTCTTCTTCTTGGGGTGCAGCAGGCGACGCGGCACCTCCTTGGTGGCGGGCAGGATGAACGTGTACGGGCCCGGGGTGGCCGACTTGATCGCCCGGAACGACGCGTTGTTGATCTGCACGAACTGGCCCAGCTGCGCGAAGTCGTGACACATCAGCGTGAAGTGGTGCCGGTCGTCGAGGTGCCGGATCTCGCGGATGCGGTCGAGCCCGTCCTTGTTGCCCATCCGGCAGCCCAGCGCGAAGCACGAGTCGGTCGGATAGGCGATCAGCCCGTCGCCGCGGACGATGTCGATCACCTGCCGGATCGAGCGCGGCTGGGGGTTGTCCGGGTGCACGTCGAAATACTTCGCCACCCGCAAAGCCTAGTGAGTCGCCGTCACCCGCGTGATCGACTCGCCGTGATGGCGTGGACGACCGCCGCCATGTCCCGCTCGGCGTGGCCCAGGGCGGCCGTCTCGGCGTACAGGGAAAGACAGACGTCGAGCAGCGGGGACGGGACCCCGGCCCGGCGCGCGGCCGCCACGACCAGCTCGTTGTTCTTGAGCACATCGTGGATCGCCGCCTGCACCTCGAAGTCGCCGGTGACCAGCTTGGCCGCCTTGACCCGGGACACCGTGCTGGCCATCGGCCCGGCGTCGAGCACCTGCCGCAGCAGGGCCGGATCGAGCCCGTACGCCTGAGCGAAGTGGAACGCCTCGGCGAGCCCGGTCACCATGCTGATCAGGAACGTGTTGACGGCCAGCTTCATGAGCAGGGCGCTAGGGACCTCGCCGCAGTTGACGATCTGCTTGCACATCGGCTCGATCAGGGACGCGACGCCCGCGGTGTCCCCGGCGATCATCGCGATCAGCTCGCCCGCCTCGGCCGGCCCGCGGGAACCCGAGACCGGCGCCTCCGCGTACCGCCCGCCCTGGCCTCTGATCCGCTCGCCGAGGGCGGCCGAATACTCTGGGCTGGTGGTGCCCATGTGGACGACCAGCGTGCCGCCCACGTCGACGCCGTCGAGCACCTCGTCCATCGCCCGCTCGGTGGCCAGCATCAGGATCACCACGCCGGCCCGCTCGAACACCTCGGCCGCCGTTGCCGCCCGGATCGCGCCCGGGGGAGTGGTGCCCCGGTCGGTGCGGCTCCAGACGATCAGGTCGACGCCGGCCCGAGCCAGATTGGCGGCCATCGGCGTCCCCATCACGCCGAGCCCCAGGAAACCCACGGTCATGCCGCTCACCGTAGGTTTTCGCGACGCCCGGGGCGGCGGCCAATTCCCGGACGGTGGCTTGCTCATCGCGGTGACCGCCTCGTTGCTGTCCGGCAAACTTCCGCGCCATCCGAAACCGGGCCGTAGGACCACTGTGGACTGTGAAATGCTGCGTCTACTCGACTTCTCCGGAGGCCAGCCCATGCCAGTGTCCGTGAACCTCGACGCCCTGCTCGACGAGCCCTTCCGCGACCTCCCGATCGCCGAGCTGATCAACGCCCCGGTCGCCGCCCTGGCCGGCGTCAGCGACGAAGAGGCACAGGGCCTGAGCCTCGCCTTCGGCATCAACACCATCGCCGACCTGGCCGCGAACCCGTTCATCCGGGCCGCCGTGGCGATCGCCGACATGGCCGAGGCGGCCACGCCGGAGACCCCGCCGGAGGCCTAATCCGGGATGCGCCGCTCGACGTCGGCGAGCAGCGAACGCATGGCGCCCTGGAAGAGCTCGGCCTGCAGGGGACCGATGAACGCCGTGTGCCCGAACGCCTCCAGCATCACCAGCCCGTGCACGTGCCCCCAGACGCTGACGAACAGGGCCACGGCCGGGGCGGGCAGGGTGCCGATCCCGGGCGCCGGCAGCTCGTCCAGCCGGTTGCGCAGCTCGGGGCTCAGCGGCGGCACGTCGGCCCGGGCGAGCTGCGCGGGAGCGTACGCGCCGAACAGCTCACGAATGAAGACCGGGGCCAGGCGGCGCGAGGCAGCGGTGGTGCGGCCGTCGTCGGGGGCCTCGTAGCGCGGCAGCGGGGTGCCGTAGATGAGCTGGAACATGGGCGCGTTCCCGATCGCCCACTCACGGAACGCCGTGGCCGCCGGGACGAAGCCGGGTGACGTGGCGACCGCCCGCTCCACGGCCTCGGCCAGATCGAGGTAGGCCTCCGTGATCAGCGTGGTGATCAGCTCGTCACGGCTCGGGAAGTAGTGGTAGAGCGCCTGCACGGTCATCTCGAGGCTGCGGGCCACCGAGCGCAGCGACAACCCGGCCGGCCCGCTCACGCCGATCTGCTCCCGCGCGGCGTCGAGGATCTCACGGGTGGCGGCGGTGCGGCGGCGCTGACGCAGCGGCGAGCTCATGGCGGCAGTGTACGGCCTGCTTAACAGTGTCAGGTAAATCTGGCACTGCCAAAGAGCCCGTTCGCCTCGCTACGTTCTTGGCACAAGACCTCGAACGGCAGGGAGAAATGCGATGACCACCAACGTTTCCGAGCTCGTCGACGGCTGGCTGCACCTGTGGAACGGCGAGCTCGACCGGGCCGCCGGCCTTGTCACGCCGGACTTCCGGGTGCACGCCGCGCTGATGGGTGGCGGCGACAGCTCGGCCCTGTCCGGCCCCGAGGCGCTGGCCGGCTGGATCGCGCAGACCCGGGCCGCGTTCACCGACCTCACGTTCGCCATCGAGGTGGGCCCGATCGTGCAGGACGACCTGCTCGCCGTCCGCTGGGCCGTGAAGGGCACGTACGGCGGAGGCTTCCCGGGCGCCGCCGCTGAGCCGGGCACTTCGGTCGCCTTCACCGGCACTGACACGCTGCGGATCGCCGGCGACCGGCTGGCCGAGTACTGGGTCAACTCCGACATCCACGTGCTTCTCGCCCAGCTCGAAGTCGGCTGAGCCGTGGCGGCCCGGCGTGGGCTGGACCATGCTGGGAGTTGTGGAAACTGAACTCTTCATCGGCGGCAAGTGGGTTCCCGCGTCGTCCGGGAACCGTTTCGACGTGCTGGACCCGGCGACCGGCGACGTGCTCGCCGCGGTCGCGGACGGGGGCGAGAGCGACGCGATCGCCGCGGTGGACGCGGCGGCCGAGGCGGGCCCGGCGTGGGCGGCCACGGCCCCCCGCGTACGGGGGGAGGTGTTGCGCAAGGCGTGGGAGCTGATGACCGAGCGGGCCGACGAGCTGGCGAAGCTGATCAGCCTGGAGAACGGCAAGGCCCTGGTCGACGCCAAGGGCGAGGTGACGTACGCGGCCGAGTTCTTCCGCTGGTTCGCCGAGGAGGCCGTGCGGGGCGAGGGGACGCTGGCCACCGCACCCTCGGGCGCCAACCGGATCCTGGTCACCCGGCAGCCGGTCGGCGTGTGTGTACTGGTCACGCCGTGGAACTTCCCGGCCGCGATGGCCACCCGCAAGATCGGCCCGGCCCTGGCCGCGGGCTGCACGGTGGTGCTCAAGCCGGCCAGCGACACCCCGCTGACCGCGCTGGCCATGGCCGCGATCCTGGCCGAGGCGGGCGCGCCCTCGGGCGTGGTCAACGTGCTGCCGTCGCGCAGCTCGGGCAAGGTCGTCTCGCGGATGCTGCAGGACCCGCGCGTCCGCAAGCTGTCCTTCACCGGCTCGACCGAGGTCGGCCGCATCCTGCTCGCCCAGGCCGCCGACAACGTCGTCAACACGTCGATGGAGCTGGGCGGCAACGCGCCGTTCGTCGTGTTCGCCGACGCCGACCTGGACGCGGCCATCGAGGGCGCGATGATCGCCAAGATGCGCAACGGCGGCGAGGCCTGCACGGCGGCGAACCGCTTCTTCGTCGAGGCGTCGGTGGCCGGCGACTTCGCTTCGCGGCTCGCCGCCCGGATGGCCGCGCTCAAGGTCGGCCCCGGCGTCGAGGAGGGCACGCAGGTCGGCCCGCTGGTCAACGAGGACACGGTAGCCAAGGTCGACTCGCTGGTGCGGGGCGCGCTGGACGCCGGCGCCAAGGCCGAGACCGGTGGCAGCCGCCCCGAGGGCCCCGGCTTCTACTACCCGCCCACGGTGCTCACCGGCGTCGCGCCCGATTCACCGATCCTGCGCGAGGAGATCTTCGGCCCGGTCGCTCCGATCGTCACGTTCACCGGCGAGGAGGAGGCCGTCCGGCTGGCCAACGACACCGAGTTCGGCCTGGTGGCGTACGTCTACACCGGCGACCTGGCCCGCGGCCTGCGGGTCAGCGAGGCGATCGAGGCCGGCATGGTGGGTCTCAACCGGGGCCTGGTCAGCGACCCGGCCGCGCCGTTCGGCGGCGTCAAGCAGAGCGGCATCGGCCGCGAGGGCGGGCACGAGGGCCTGCTCGAATACCTGGAGTCGAAATACATCGCCGTCAACTGGTGACGATGGTCTTCCGCATCCGCACGATCGGGACGGGGACGCCCCCGCGGGCGTCCTCGACCCGTTCCACCTCGACGAAGCCGTAACTGCGATAGAGCGGCTCGCCGGCCAGGGTCGCCATCAGCTCGAGCCGCGTGAACCCCTCGGCCGCGGCCGCCCGTTCGCACAACCCGAGGATCATCCGCCCCACGCCGCGGCGGGTGAACTCGGGATGCGTATACATGGCTCGAACCTTGGCCGGGTCCGTCGCCGGATCGAGCAGCTTCTCGTCCCGGGTCGTCGAGTGGTCACCGCCGTAGAGCGTGGCCCGCCGGCTCCACCCGCCACACCCGGCCGGCACGCCGTCCACCTCGATCACGAAATACGTGCCGTCGTCGATCAGCTGCGTGTCGAGCCCCATGATCGCTTCGCTGCTACGGATCTGCTCGGCATCGAGAAACCCCTTGAGCAGCTCCGCAATGGCCGGCTCCATGATCGCCTTCAGCAAGTCGAGGTCGTCGCGGGTAGCCGGCCGGCTGGTCAGTGCCATCCCCGTATTGTGGCTCACGTGGCCAGCCTGACGGACCTGACCGGACAGTGGTGGGACTGGGAAGTGCGCCGGTGGGACGCCGCCTCGCTCCAGCTCATCGCCGACAACGACCTCACCTACCACCACAGCGTCGAGGTCACGTTCACCGACGTCGTCTGGGTCGCCTGCGCGGACACCTTCCACCACCCGGTGTTCCGCCCGCCGACCGCGACCGAGCTCGATTTCGCCCGCCAAGCCGGCAACACCGCACACCGGGTCTTCACGTGGGACGCCGAGACGTCCACCGGCGCCGCCCCCATGATGATCGTCGCCGGCACCGCGCAGATCACCGAGGGCCACTTCCCCCACAACGTGCCCTGAGCCCCCACTCCGAACGACCAGAACCAAACCGCAAACGTACGCGAGAGGCCTGGTCCCGTGGTTTCGGCGACCAGCGCCGTCGTGGTCCGGGCCGCCCCGCGCCCCCGGCGGCCTGCAACCCCGGCTCACCGCTCCACCCATCGATCATGGCGAGCATGATCCTTCGGTGCCAAGCCCAGAATCAGGGGCCACGGCGTCGCGATGAGGTTGTCGTGTGCCTATAGTCATCGAGCACGGCGATCATCCCTCATGACTTCGCGTTTTGTAGGTACAATTTCCTCGACGTAGGCACTGCGTTGAGGAGGCAGGCGATGAGTTCGGTCTCGGTCAGAGAGTTCTCATACAACCCGAGTGCCATGTTCAACCGCGTTGAGCAGGGCGAGACGATCGAGGTCACTCGCCACGGCAAGGTGATTGCGGTGCTGCTGCCCGGGTCGGCCGGCCTCGGCCGTTACTCTCCGCTGGTTGCGAAGGGGCTGATCCGGCTCAAGGCCACCACGACAGCCGATCTCGATCGCATGCCGTCCTACGACGTTCCCGCCGACGTCTCACCGCTGGACCTCTTGCTGGAGGCCCGGGCGGAGGACGACCGGTGATCTATTTGGACGCCTCCGCGCTCGTCACGTTGCTGGCGCGGCGAACGTACGCCGACCAGTTGCGGGAGTTCCTGGGCAGCCGGCCGGTGGCGCCGATGGCTACCAGCACGCTCGGTTTCGTCGAGACCGTCCGAACCATGGATCGCCTGGGCGACTATCCCGCTTGCATGCGCGACCTCGTCAGCAGCGTCACGGAGATCCTGTTGACCGAAGAGATCCGCGACGCCGCGGCCCATCTGTCAGGCGCGCTTCGGACGCTTGACGCCATACATGTGGCGAGTGCCCAGGCTCTGGGTGACGCGCTGGACACACTTGTCACTTACGACAAGCGCATGTTCGATGTCGCGCGGGCGGCGGGGTTGACGACCGCGGCTCCGGGTCTGTTGTGAGCGGTCCGCCCCGGTGGTTATTCGTTCGTGGGGTGTCGGGTGGGGTCGGTACGATCTCGCGCAAGGTGGGACCTGTAGCGCAGGGGTAGTCGCGCCGCCCTATCAAGGCGGAGGATGCCGGTTCGAGTCCGGTCGGGTCCCACCCCTGCGAGGTGGCCGGTAGCGCAGAGGTTGACGCGCCGCACTGCTCATGCGGAGGACGCCGGTTCAAGTCCGGCCCGGCCCACCCCTCCCGGCCTTGGCGCGCGACCACCGGTCGCTTGACTAGTTGTCATGCGGCGCGCCATGCTGTCCCTCGCCCGACGGCTGGCGCGAAAGGGGGAGAGGCATGAACGACGTTCTCGCACAATCGGAGTCAGGCCGCGAGATCGCTCAGGAAACTTGGAGCGGGGCTTGGAGCGGGGCCTGGAGCGGGGACGCATCGAGGGGATGCGGGTGATCCTCCGGGCCAAGTACGGCGAGTTCGATGACCTGGTTGATCTCGCCCGTCGACTGAGCGAGAGCGACTACGACGGGAACATCGGCCGCATCGTCGCCGGTGTGCCCCTGGCGGAACTGCGTTTCTGAGCCGTCCGCTTTTCGGGGTTGGTGGCGCGCTGGCATGCTGTCCGCGTCGGGGCCCGGCCACGCTTGCGAGGTTCGCTTGGTGGTGACCGTCCGCCGGCAGGGCTTCCGGGGGTGGGCGATGGATGGCGAGCAGATCGAGGCCGCGCTGCGGGTGTTGGGGGAGGTGCGCGGGCTGCCCGTCGACGATCCGGTGCGGTTGCGGGTGCAGCGGGCGGTCGACGGCCTGGTCAAGGACGGTCAGCGGCAGCGCAAGGCGGAGCGGCGGCGGCGGACCGCGGCGGGGGATCGGGCGGTGGTGGCCGAGGCGGCCACGGCGGCGGCGGATCGGGGCGAGGGGGTGCCGGTGGCCGCGGCGGCCACTGACGTCAGTGGGCGGACGAGGCGGGATCGGCGCTGCTACGCGTGTCGGGGGCGGTATCGGGAGGTTGACGCCTTCTATCACGCGCTTTGCCCGCGCTGCGCCGGCCTGCACCGCGAGCATCGGGACGCGCGGGCCGACCTGACGGGGCGGCGGGCCGTCGTCACCGGGGGCCGGGTCAAGATCGGGTTTCAGGTGGCGTTGAAGCTGCTGCGCGACGGGGCCGCGGTCACAGTGGTGACCCGCTTCCCGGCCGATGCCCGGCGGCGCTACGCCGAGGAGCCGGACGCCGCCGACTGGCTGCCCGCGTTGCGGATCATCGGGGCCGACCTGCGCGACCCGCGTCAGGTGCTGGAGCTGGCCGAGCGGCTGGCGGCCGACGGGCGGCTCGACATCCTGGTCAACAACGCGGCCCAGACCGTACGCCGGCCCGGCTGGGCCTATCAGCCGCTGGTGGCGGCGGAGCTGCTGGCCGCCCGCGACAGCCGGGCCGTCGAGACCGTGTCCGGCTATCGTCCGGGCGCGGCGCCGCCGGAGTGGAGCGCCGCACTCGAAGCGGCCGGCGAAGAAGCGGCCGGCAAGGAAGCGACCGACGCGACCGGCGCGCTGATCGTCGCCGGCGCCACGAATTCGTGGAACTCGCGGATCGGCGCGGTCGACCCGGTCGAGCTGCTCGAGGTGCAGCTGGTCAACGTCGTGGCGCCGTTCCTGCTGGTCGACAGGCTGCACGGGGCGTTGACGGCGCCGGGCACCCGGAACCGGTACGTGGTGAACGTGACCGGTCGCGAGGGCTGGTTCGCCGCGGGTGATCCCGGGCCGGAGCGGCATCCGCACACGTCGGTCAGCAAGGCCGGCCTCAACATGCTGACCCGGGTCGCCGCGCCCGGCCTGGCCCGCGACGGGGTGCACATGTGCGGCGTGGACACCGGGTGGATCACCGACGAGAACCCGGCCGAGGTGCGGCTGCGTCGTGCCGCCGCGGGGTGGCGGCCGCCGCTCGACGTGGTCGACGCCGCCGCGCGGATCTATCACCCTGTACGGCTGGGGGAGGCCGGGGAGCCCGTGCACGGAGTGCTGCTGAAGAACTACGCCGTCGTACCCTGGTAAAGAAGGCGCGAATTAGCTGCGAGTAGTCATTCATTTGCTCTGCGTATTCATTTCGGGCCGAGAAAGCATTCCCGTTCTTTTCGGGCCGGGAGCAGGCCGAATGGACGACCCCGGGCGGCGTCCGGACGGGGCGAACGTCCTGACGGACGATTTTTCGTCCGGGCCGCCGTCGCTGACCAGGAAAAGATCACAATTGCCGATACCGAACGTAACGCGAGGGTGCTTACGGACGGGAAATGAACTATTTTTCTCTCCGGTGCCGTACCCCCTGTCGGGCGCGCCCCGTCTGCCTGATACTTGGGCGACTCGTGCGGAGCCTCACACAGGTCGAAGTTCCACCCGGAGAGGAAGCTTCCCTAGATGCGCAAGAAACTGCTGGCTATCGCCGCCGTCGGCCTGATGGCGTCGGCCACCATGACTGCGTGTGACGACTCCGGCGATTCCGGCGACGCGAGTAGTGGCGGGGGCACTACGAGCGGCGGCAACGGCAAGGCTCGGGTCGGCGTGATCCTGCCCGACACCAAGAGCTCGAACCGCTGGCGCGACGAGGACCCGAAATATCTCAAGGCGGCGTTCGACGCGGCCAAGGTCCCCGTCGAGATCGTGAACGCGGAGGGCGATCGCGCGAAGTTCGTGCAGACCGGCGAGCGGATGGTCAACGACGGCGTCAAGGTGCTGATCATCGCCAACCTCGACTCCGAGAGCGGCAAGACCGTGCTGGACAAGGCGCGCGAGAAGAAGATCCCGACGATCGACTACGACCGGCTCACTCTCAACGGCAACGCCAATTACTACGTCAGCTTCAACAACGTCGAGGTCGGCGAGCTCCAGGGCTACGGGCTGACCAAGTGCCTGGCCGCCAAGAACGTCAAGAACCCGCTGATCGCCCAGCTCAACGGCTCGCCCTCGGACAACAACGCCACGCTGTTCAAGGACGGCTACGAGAGCGTGCTGAACGAGAAGTACAACTCCGCGGAGTACACCAACGGCCCGGCCCAGTGGGTGCCGGACTGGGACAACGACGAGGCCGGCAAGATCTTTGAGCAGATGCTGCGCCAGACGCCCCAGATCAGCGGCGTGCTCGCGGCCAACGACGGCATCGGCAACGCGGTCATCAAGGTGCTCCGCAAGTACAAGCGCAGCGGCACCGTGCCGGTCACCGGTCAGGACGCCACGCTCGAGGGCCTGCAGAACATCCTGACCGGCGAGCAGTGCATGACGGTCTACAAGGCCGTGAAGAACGAGGCGACGAACGCCGCCCGGGTGGCGATCGACCTGTTCAAGGGCGTGGACCCGAAGGTCACCGAGACGATCAAGGACCCCGAGTCCGCCGGCTACGTGCCCTACATCCCGCTCAAGCCGCAGGCGATCACGATCACCAACCTCAATGTCGTGCTCGAGGACGACTACATCGACCAGGCCGAGCTCTGCAAGGGCAAATACCTCGCCCTGTGCCAGCAGCACAAGATCGGCGAGTTCGCCGATGACGAGTCGGAGAACGGCACCAACTAGCAGCAGACGCACCAAAGGGGGCCGGCTGGGAAGGCCGGCCCCCTTTGCTGTGCGGTCCTAGGCGAGCAGTTCCTTCACCCGCGGGACGACCTGCTCGCCGTACAGGGAAATGGCTTTCATCATGTGCTCGTGGGGCAGCGTGCCGGCCGAGTACTTCAGGTCGAAGCGCTGGATGCCGAGGTGCTTGATCGTGTGCGCGACCTTCTGCGCGACCGTCTCGGGCGAGCCGACGTGCCAGGCGCCGTCGCGGACGTCGATCTCGAACTTGTCGCGGCTCAGCGGCGGCCAGCCCCGCTCGCGACCGATCCGGTTGAGCATGTTGCGCGCGTGCGGCCACAGCAGCTCGACGGCTTCCTCGTCGGTCTCGGCGACGAAGCCGGGGCAGTGCGCGGCGACCGGCAGGGAGGGCTGCTCGAACTCCTTGAGCGCGCGCTGGTAGAGCTCGACGTAGGGGGCGAACCGCACCGGCTCGCCGCCGATGATCGCCAGCACCAGGGGCAGGCCGTGCTGCGCCGCGCGGACCACCGACTCGGGGCTGCCGCCGACCCCGATCCACGTACGGATGTGGCCCGACTCGGTCTTGGGGTAGACCTGCTGGTCGGTCAGCGGCGGCCGGACCGTGCCCGACCACGTGACCGGGCCCTCGTCGAGCAGCTTGGCCATCAGGTCGGCCTTCTCCTCGAAGAGCCGCTCGTAGTCGGTCAGGTCATAGCCGAACAGCGGGAACGACTCGGTGAACGAGCCGCGGCCCAGGATGATCTCGGCCCGTCCGTTCGAGACCGCGTCGAGCGTGGCGAACCGCTCGAAGACGCGGACCGGGTCGTCCGAGCTGAGCACGGTGACCGCGGTGCCCAGCCTGATCCGCTCGGTGCGCGCGGCGATGGCGGCCAGCACGATCTCGGGGGCGGAGACCGCGAAGTCGTCGCGGTGGTGCTCGCCGAGGCCGAAGCCGTCGATGCCCAGGCGGTCGGCGAGCACGGCCTGCTCGACGACGTTGCGGATCACTTGCGCGTACGGCAGCTTCTGGCCGTGCTCGTCGACGGTGACGTCGCCGAAAGTATCGAGTCCAAATTCCACTTGATCACTCTAGGCCGTTATCGGGTGCGGCCCTTCAGGCGGCGGCCCATCTCGCGGGCGATCTCTTTCTGGGCGTCCTTCGCGGCCAGCACCTGCCGTTTGTCGTACGACCGGAGGCCGCGCGCGAGGCCGAGCTCGACCTTGGCCCAGCCCTCGTTGAAATACATCGAGAGCGGCACCAGGGTGAGCCCGTTGCCGTCGCGCAGCTGGGCCAGGATCTTGACGATCTCGGACTTGTGCAGCAGCAGCTTGCGGGTGCGGCGCGGCGCGTGGTTGGTCCAGCTGCCGTAGCCGTACTCGGCGATGTGCAACCCGTACAGCATGATCTCGCCCTCGTGCTCCTGGGCGAACGCGTCGACCAGCGAGGCCCGGCCCTCGCGCAGCGATTTGACCTCGGTGCCGGCCAGCACGAGACCCGCCTCGTACGTCTTGAGGATGGCGTAGTCGTGCCGCGCCTTCTTGTTCGAGGCGATCAGCTTGCGTCCGGTCTCCCTGCTCACGCAGCAGAGGTTAGCCTCACGGCACGGGCCGCCGCATGGAATATGTCACGCTGCTCAGGCGGTGCGGCTCGTTGTGCACGTGCATGGCGGCCCGGTCGTACGCCTGCCAGCCGGCCGCGCCTGCCCGGTTCAGATGGCGCAGGTCGTCGAAGCGCTCGTCGGTGCCCCAGCGCAGCACGCCGCCCGGGTGGTGAAAGGTCGCCGTCCAGTCCATGAACCGGTCCGCGCCGAGCGTGCCGGCGGCGCGGTACTCGAGCCGCGCGAATTCCCAATTGGTCACCCATAGGATTATGCCGAAATGACCTTGGAGCACGCGACCCAGGGACGTTTGCCCCGTGGCCGGACACAGTGGACTTCGGGCGGCTGAAATCCCCCTGAGTTATCCCTGAGAAGTATTTGCCCGTGACCAGGGTGGGCCATACGCTCCGCCAGTCAGGCACCGGTGTCTCGGGGGGATACGAGATGGCTACGGGTGGGGTGGCGAGGCTGGTCTGCGGCCGTTGGTCGAAGTGGATCGTGCTCGCCTTCTGGATCGGCATTCTTCTTCTGGCGGCTCCGCTGGCCGGCAAACTGACCAGCGTCGAGAAAAACGACAATTCCGCGTGGCTACCCGGCGGCGCGGAGGCGACCCAGGTCGCCGACCTGCAAAGACAGTTCCAGCCCGACGACATCGCCCCGGCGATCGTCGTCTACGAGCGGGCCGGCGGCACGGTCACGCCCGCCGACCTGGCCAAGGCCCAGGCCGACGTGGGCCGGATGGGCTCGGTCGAGGGCGTCACCGGCCAGGTGATCGGCCCGGTGCCGAGCCAGGACAAGGGGGCCATCCAGGTCATCGTCCCGGTCAAGATCACCGATGACGGGTGGGACGCGATCCCCGACATCGCCAACGCGATCACGGACACCGCGAAGACGAACGCTCCGCCGGGCCTCGACATCTATCTGGCCGGCCCGGTGGCGTCGGCCGCCGACTCGGCCGGCGCGTTCGCGGGCATCGACGGCACCCTGCTCTACACCACGCTCGCCGTCGTGGCGATCATCCTGCTCATCACGTACCGCAGCCCGGTCTTGTGGCTCTTGCCGATCCTGACCGCGGGCGTGGCCCTGACCAGCTCGCAGGCGGTCATCTATCTGCTCGCCAAGTACGCCGACCTGGCGGTCAACGCGCAGAGCGCGGGCATCCTCACGGTGCTGGTCTTCGGGGCCGGCACCGACTACGCGCTGCTGCTGGTGGCGCGCTATCGCGAGGAGCTGCGCCGGCACGAGGACCGGCACGAGGCGATGCAGTTCGCCCTGCACCGGGCCGGCCCCGCGATCATCGCCAGCGCCGCCACCGTGGTCGTCGGCATGCTCTGCCTGTCGCTGGCCGAACTCAACTCGACCGCGGGCCTGGGCCCGGTGGCCGCGATCGGCATCGCCGTCGGCCTGGGTGCGATGGTGTCGCTGCTCCCGGCCCTGCTGGTGATCTGCGGCCGGTGGCTGTTCTGGCCGGTCCGCCCCCGTTACGGCACCGCCGAGCCGACCGCGACCGGCTTCTGGTCCCGGCTCGGCGGCCGGGTCTCGCGCCGCCCGCGCACGGTCTGGATCGGCACGGCCGTGGTGCTGGGCGCGATGGCGCTGGGCCTGCTGCAGTCCAACGCCGTGGGGCTGACCTCGGCCGAGCAGTTCACCACCGAGCAGCCGTCCACGGTCGCCGAACAGGCCCTGGCCCGGCACTTCCCGGCCGGCGGCGGGCAGCCCGTCACGGTGATCGCCAACGCCGCGACCGCCGACCAGGTGAGCCGGGCGCTGGGTCAGGTGCCCGGCATCAGCGAGGTCGCCGACCCCGTGGTCAAGGACGGCCTGGCCATGATCGACGGCACGCTGACCGCGGCCCCGGACAGCCAGGCCGCGCAGCAGACGGTGGCGGACGCCCGCGCCGCGCTGCATCCGATACCGGGCGCCGACGCCAAGGTCGGTGGCTACACCGCGGTGGTGGTCGACATCAACGACGCCAACCGGCACGACAACCGGCTGATCATCCCGCTCGTGCTGCTCGTCGTGCTGATCATCCTGGGCCTGCTGCTGCGGGCGATCGTGGCGCCGCTGATCCTCATCGCGACGGTGGTGCTCTCGTTCGCGGCCGCGCTCGGCGTGAGCATCCTGGCCTTCCGCTACCTGTTCGACTTCTCGGCCGAGGACACGTCGTTCCCGCTGTTCGTCTTCGTGTTCCTGGTCGCCCTGGGCATCGACTACAACATCTTCCTGATGACCCGGGTGCGGGAGGAGGCGCTGCAGCACGGCACCCGGCGTGGCGCGCTGATCGGCCTGGCCGCGACCGGCGGCGTGATCACCTCGGCCGGCATCGTGCTCGCGGGCACGTTCTCGGCGCTGGCCAGCCTGCCGCTGGTCGCGTTCGTGCAGATAGGGTTCGCGGTGGCGTTCGGCGTCCTGCTCGACACGCTGATCGTGCGCTCGGTGCTGGTGACCGCGCTCAACCTGGATGTCGGGCGGTGGATGTGGTGGCCCTCGAAGCTGCACCTCGAATCGCGCGACCAAGAGGAAACACCCTTGTCATCATCTGAACCCGAACTTACGCACTAGCCCGTCGGCTACGCACCCTCTAGTCAGCGACGACAAGAGGAGGCGTAGCCGATGAAGGCTGTCCGAGTTCACTCCTACGGCAAGCGGCCGTCGATCGACGACGTGCCGGAACCGACGATCACCGGCCCGCTCGACGTCATCGTCAAGGTCGGTGCGGCCGGACTGTGCCGCACCGACCTGCACATCATCGAGGGCCAGTGGGCCGAGAAGTCCGGCGTCCAACTCCCGTACGTGATCGGCCACGAGAACGCGGGCTGGGTGCAGGAGGTCGGCAGCGCGGTCACCAACGTGGCCCCCGGCGACGCGGTCATCCTGCACCCGCTCGTGACCTGCGGGCTGTGCCGGGCCTGCCGCGCGGGCGACGACGTGCACTGCGAGAACAACAAGTTCCCCGGCATCGACACCGACGGCGGCATGGCCGAGCTGCTGCTGACCAGCGCCCGCTCGGTGGTCAAACTGGCCGACGGGCTCGAACCGGCCGCCGTGGCCGCGCTGGCCGACGCCGGTCTCACGGCCTATCACGCCGTACGGAAGGCTGTGCCCTTGCTCTATCCCGGGCAGACCTGTGTGGTGATCGGGGCGGGCGGGCTCGGCCACATCGGCATCCAGTGCCTGGTCGCCATGACCGCGGCCAAGGTGGTCGTGATCGACCCCAACGAGAAGGCCCGCGAGCTGGCCACCGAGCTGGGCGCCCACGAGGTGCTGGCCAGTGGCGACGACCTGGCCGACAGCGCGAACGTGGTGCTCGACTTCGTCGGCGAGCAGGGCGCCGAGTCGCTCGG
Organism: Paractinoplanes lichenicola; assembly: GCF_016785085.1. GTDB lineage: Bacteria > Actinomycetota > Actinomycetes > Mycobacteriales > Micromonosporaceae > Actinoplanes > Actinoplanes lichenicola. Next base: position 292,549 of record NZ_JAENHO010000010.1, on the reverse strand, counting down.
CCTGACGATGACCCGGCGGGCCGGCAGCTACTACGTGATCGGCTACGGCGGCGCGGTGAACATCCCGACCATCGACCTGATCTCCACCGAGCGCAACATCATCGGCAACCTGGTCGGCTCCTACAACGACCTCGACGAGCTGATGACCCTGGCCGCGCTGGGCAAGGTCACGCTGCACACGCGGCAGTACCCGCTGGCGGCGGTCAACGAGGCGATGGACGATCTGGAGGCCGGCCGGCTGCAGGGCCGCGGCATCCTCGTGCCCTGATGTACCGCGAGCTCTTCATCGTCGACGCGCACACGCATTTCTGGGACGGGAGTCCAGCCAACCAGATCAACCGGTACGGCGAGGGCTACATCAATTGCCTGTACGGGTACCACTCGAGCCTCTCGCCCGACGAGCACAAGTGGACGCTGAGCGAGTTCGAGCGCTACCCCGAGGCCCGCATGATCCACGACCTGTTCGACGTGGGCTACGCCGACGTGGCCATCTTGCAGTCGACGTACCTGTCCGACTGGTTCGTCAACGGGTTCGACACCACCGAGCAGAACGGCGAGATGGCCGAGCGGCATCCGGGCCGGTTCGTCGTCAACGGCCGCTGGGACCCGCGCGACGGCGAGGCCGGGCTGGCGAAGCTGGAGGCGCTGCACGAGCGCTGGCACCTGCGGGGCGTCAACGTCTGCACCGCCGAGTGGAAGGGGGACAACAAGGGCTGGAAGCTCAGCGACCCGTGGGCGTACCGGTATCTGGAGAAGTGCGAAGCCCTGGGCATCAGGAACATCCACGTGCACAAGGGGCCGACGGTCTATCCGATGAACCGGGACGCGTTCGACGTAGCCGACGTGGACGACGCCGCCACCGCCTTTCCCGGCCTGCGCTTCGTCGTGGAGCACGTCGGGCTGCCCCGGCTCGAGGACTTCTGCTGGATCGCCACGCAGGAGCCCAACGTGTACGGGGGACTGGCGATGGCCCTGCCGTTCCTGCACAGCCGGCCGCGCTACTTCGCGCGGATCATCGGGGAGCTGCTCTATTGGATCGGCGAGGATCGGATCCTGTTCGGCAGCGACTACGCGGTCTGGCAGCCGAAGTGGCTGATCGAGAGGTTCGTCGACTTCCAGATCCCGGGTGACATGCAGGGTGAATACGGGGTGCTGACTCCGGCGATCAAGCAGAAGATCCTGGGCCTGAACGCGGCCCGGCTCTACGACATCAAGACGCCGACCGACATGTCCGAAATGGCAACCAACTAAGCCCTCCCCACCGCACCCAGGGGGCTGGCCAGAAACTAGCGCGCGCAAAGGCGGCATTTCGACTTATCCACAAGTGACGTCGCTGACAATTTCAGGTGAGGCGGCCGGTGCGAGCGGCCGTGTTCAGCGACACCGCACGCGTAGCCCGCACCGCGCCCAGCCGCACGGCCCGCTCGACCGACCATCGGTCCGAGCGCAGCCGGGTGGTCGGCATCGAGACGGCCACCGCCCCCACGAACCGGCCGGCCGCGTCGGTGACCGGGGCGGCCATGCAGCTCAGCCCGTCCTGGAACTCGTCCACTTCGACCGCCAGGCCGGTTCCGCGGACCTGGCGCAACTGCCGCAGCAGCAGCCCGCGATCGGTGACCGTCCCCGCGGTCACCGCCGGGACGCCGGTGTGCTCGAGCACGGCCTCCCGGTCGTCGACGGGCAGGGTGGCCAGCATCAGCTTGCCGAACGCGGTGGCGTGCGGCGCCTCATGAAAACCGACCGCGAGGATCCGGATGCGGGGATGGGCCGGGCACTCGGCCACGTGCGCGACGATCATCTCGGCGTCGCGCAGCGTGGCGTAGTAGGAGGCGGCCTGCGCCTCCCGGTGGACCACGGAGGCCACCCGCTGCACCTCGGGCGGGGCCGCGATCTGCCGGTGCAGGCCGCGGGCCAGGTCGTCGACGCGGTGGCCGAGCGCATAGGCCCGCTCGTCGGCCAGGTGCACCAGATAACCGCCGGTGACCAGGGTGGTGAGCAGATGATAGGTGGTCGGCAGGGTCAGGCCGAGGTCGCGGGCGACGTGCTTGGCCTGCACCGGGCCGGGCGCCGAGGCGATGTGGTCGAGCACGCGCATCGCCCGCTCGACGGACTGCAGGACGCCGGTGCCCTTGCCACCACTCATCCGCTCAGCCTCTTGGAGAGAATGCAGTGAGGGAAGAGCGTTGACTGATCGCGCGAAAGGGAGGCATCAAATGATCTTCATTACCGCCAAGTTCCTTGTGAAGCCGGAGTACGCCGACCGCTGGCCCGAGCTCGCCAAGGCGTTCACCGAGGCCACCCGCGCCGAGGCCGGCTGCCTGTGGTTCGACTGGTCGCGCAGCCTCGACGACCCCAGCGAGTACGTCTTGGTCGAGGCTTTCCGCGACGGTGACGCGGGCGCCGCGCACGTCGGGTCGGCCCACTTCAAGCAGGCGCAGCGGGATCTGCCACAGTATCTGGCGGAAACACCCAAGATCGTCAGTCAGACTGTTGATCAGGATGGCTGGTCCGAACTGGGAGAGCTCGCCGTCGAATAGCCGCACGGTCGTGCCCGACCGGAGGTTCACCGCACTTGAGCACGCTTCCTACCGTGGGTCCCCCGGGATTCTGGAGGAGAAACGTGCGCGTGGCCCTGGCCGCCGTGGTGGCGGTCGTGCTGCTGGCGGCCGGCGGCGTCATCGCCTGGTCGCTGCGGTCCCCGGCGACGATCGCACGGATCAGCGCGGCCGCGGGCGGCACGATCACGACCGATGAGGGCGTGTCCGTCCGGTTCGGGCCGGGCGCGGTCAGCGTCGACACCCAGGTGCGCATCGTGCCGCGCCCCAGCGTCGAGCCGCCCGACGGGCTGACCTGGCTCGCCGAGCCGGTCGCCGTCTCGCTCGACGAGGGCACGCTGCGCACCGCGGCCACGGTCACCCTGCCGCTGCGCGCGAAGGCCAAGGACGGCGGGCTGGTCACCGTCGTGTCCCGCGACGGCAACCGGGTGTGGAGCAGCGAGGGCGGCGTCGTCGACCTCGACGCGGGCACGATCACCACGACCGTCGGGCACCTGACGATCGTGAGCGCGGGCCGGGCCGTCGTGGCGGCGCCCGACCGGGCCGGCGCGGGTGCCGGGGCGTACGGGGCACCCGACCCGGACTGCGGCACCACCCGCTCCGACCGCTGGACCGCGCACGTCGAGGGCGGCGCCGTGAAGACCTGCGTGGCCGCGGGCGCCGCCGACCGGTCGGCCCTGCTGCGCGTGGTCAGCGACTCCGCCTCCGGCCGGTTCGCCGAGCTCGGCGGTTACCCCCAGCTCGCGGTCGTCCAGCCCAACCGCGCGAGCGCGGCCGACACCGTGTGGCGCAAGCTGGCCGAGACCGACCGCGACTACACGTTCCTGCCCGGCCGGGGCATGCTCGACGTGTCGCTGCCGGGCAACTACAACAGCATCGACTTCGTCGCCCGTACGGGTCCCGACGTCGCCGTGGCCGAATACCTGGTCGACGTGATGAGCTCCGCGTTCGTCCCCGCCGAGGTGACGGTCCAGGCCGTACGGTGTGCCTTGGCCCTGCCCCCGGACGGGCTGGACGGGCGCCTGGCCTCCTGCGTGATCGACGCCTTCGACGCCGTGCGCATCCTCCCCGAGGGCGTCTCGGAGAACCAGGCCAGGGCCGACCGGGCCGACGTACGCGGGTCGGTGATCGCGGCGATGCAGGGCCTGACCGGCGCCGTCGCGTCCCGCCCGGCCGTCGACGACCAATGGCGCGTGATCGCCCGGCGCGGCCCGGTCATCCCGCGCAAGGCCCTCAACGAGCCCGGCGGGTCCCTTCCCGCGGCCGTCGTCACGACCCAGGAGCGCCTGTACGCGGCGGCCGCGCGCGACTCGCTGACCGACGCGCTCCCGCCGAGCGGGCTGACCTTCGCCAACACCGGGCTCACCGGCCCGCGCGTCACCGGCGCCGTCGCCGCGCTCGTGACCACCCCGCCGCTGCGCTGGCCGTGCGACGAGACCTCACGCGACGGCTACGTCTACGGCCTGGCCGACCCCGGCCTGGCGACCTATCCGGCCCGCCTGGCCGACCTGGGCCTGCCCGCCGAGGACGTGGGCATCGTGCGCCAGACGGCCGGGCAGGGCCAGGACTTCCGCCTGTGCATCGCGCTCGACGGCACCTGGACGTCGCTGGTCGCGGGCCTCCCACCCGGCGAGTTCCCGGCCGCCGAGGCGAGCAAGCTGGCCGGCCCGGTGACCTGCTCCTCGTCGGCGCCGGCCAACGCGTTCGTCCCGCCCGACGCGACGTGCCGCAGCGTGGCCCGCGCCGACCTCGACGGCGACGGCCGTACGGACACGCTGTTGCTCTTCCACCGCGGCGACCGCTGGACGGCACGCGCGGTGCTGGCCGCCGGTCGCACCTCCGACGTGCTGCTGCCGTTCGGCCGCCCCGCCGTGCTCGAGACCATCGACCTGGACGGCGAGCCGGGCGAGGAGGTCGCCCTGCAGACCGGCTCGACCGTCCACCTGCTCTCGCTCACCTCGGACGGCCTGGTGCTGATCGACCAGCGCTTCGAGACCGCGTCGACGCTGGCCCGCACGGCCGGCCTCGGCTGCTCCGACATCAACCGCGACGGCCGCCCCGAACTGGTCTCGGGCTCGGCCGACTACACCCGCGACCCGGCCACCGGCGCCATCATGACCGCCGCAACGGCCGAGACCCGCTGGACGTGGCACGGCAAGACCCTGCACCAGGCCGAGACGATCCGCCGCCACCTGACCGGCCCCCAAGCCTCAGCCGCGGCCGCCCCACCCCACCGCGACATCACCTGCACCTGGCGCTGACACGCCCCTGCTCCGCTTCTGCCCGCCACGACATCACTTGCACCCGGCGCTTATATCCGGCGCTGGCTCTCCCCCTTGTGGCGGTGATCCGCGGGCGTTCGTTGCCGGCCTCGCCGCCCCCTGGCGCACCCGTGGCGGTTTGGCGAGGTGGCCGCGCTGACGGCCTGATTCGTTCCCCCGATGCCGCGTTGCGGGGTCGAGACGCCGATCCGCGGTAGCCCCGACCTGTAGCGGCCATGGACATGCCCGCCGACGACCGCTCCGGCCTGTCCGGCCCCCGATGATCGTTTGATCTCCTTTGGTTCCCGGACCGCCCCCGATGATCGTTGATCTCCAGCGGCCCCCGGACCGCCCCCACCCCGGCACTGGGTGGGGACGAGTTGAGCACAGGGGTACGACAACTTTGGGTGGTTCTCCACAGGTGGCAGCGGTTCAACGAGCGTGATTTCGGGCGCCTTTCGGCAGGGCCGCACCCGAAGAGCGGGCCTGCCGCACCGCGCGGCAGGCCGGGCTCGGGTCGCTAGGGGAGCAGGGCGCTGACGGCCGGGTACCAGCGGTCGGCGATTTTGGTGTTGCCGGCGTCGTTGGGGTGGACGCCGTCGTAGGTGTCGGTGGCGGGGGAGAAGCCGGTCCACTGGTCGACGACCTTGATGGGGGATGCGGTCGTGGAGAGGCCGGCGGCCCAGGCCGGGATGGCCGCGTTCAGGTTGATGACTCGTTGGCCGCAGTCGGCGCAGTTGGCGGCGTTCATCGGGATGATCTGGGCGACCAGGATCTTCATGGCCGGGTTGGACGCGCGCATCTGACCGACCAGTTTCGTGTACGCGGCCAGGATCGTCTCGGGCGCGAAGTTGCTCCAGACGTCGTTCGTGCCGAAGTGCATCATGACGACGTCCGGCTTGCTTGCCGCGAGCCAGCCGACCAGCTGGTCCTGGGCGGCGACGGCGGAGACCAGCGCGCCGCCGTGGCCCTCGTTCTCACCGTCGTACGGGAAACCGCAGCCCTGGCCGGGGAGCGTGCCCACGAAGTCGACCTTGGCCGCGGGGAGTTTCTGCCAGAGCAGGGCGCGCCAGCAGCCGGGGGAGCCGGTGATCGAGTCGCCCAGCGCCATGATTTTGACCGCCGAGCCGGCCGGGGGCGTGGTGGGGGGAGTGGTCGGCGGCGTGGTGGGCGGGGTCGTCGGAGGCGTTGTGGGCGGTGTTGTGGGGACGGTACCGCCTGTGCAAGCGACGCCGTTGAGGGCGAACGCCGACGGTACGGGGTTGCTGCCGGTCCAGGAGCCGTTGAAGCCGAAGCTCGCGGTGCCGTTGGTGGCCAGCGCGCCGTTCCAGGAGGCGTTGCGGACGGTGACCGCGGCGCCGGACTGGGTGGCGGTTCCGTTCCACAGTTGCGTGATCGTCTGACCGGCCGGGAACGAGAACGTCAGCGCCCAGCTCGAGACGGGGTCGCCGAGGTTGGTGATGTCGACGGCCGCGCCGAAGCCGCCGGGCCAGGAGCTCGACACGGTGTAACGGACCTGGCAGCCGGCGGCGGCGTCGGCCCGGCTCGCCGCGGTTACCGCGCCGGCGGACAGGAGGGCGGTCGCGCCGGCCAGCACGGCCAGCCGCCGGCGGCGAACATCAGCGCGGCCGGACCGGTCACCGCCTGGCAGGTGGGGTCGGGCGGCGGCGGGGGAAGGAGCGGGAGGGGAGGCGGGGGCCGGGCGGGAACGGCGGGGGAAGGCCACTCGAAGTCGGAACATGGGCACCTCGGGCTGATTGATAACAGTGGATTTCCGCATGATGACATGGGAGCGCTCCCAATCCAACCTTGACCACAAGCCCGAAACAGTCCACCCTGGGAACGCTCCCATTTATCCCCCTCGATCTAAGGACTCCTCTCGTGGCCAGAAGAGGAAAGATCGCGGCCGTCCTCGCCGTCGCCACCGCCGGCGCGGGAATCATGGTCGCGACCAGGGCCGACGCGGCCGCCGGATGCCAGGTGCGCTACTCCGTGGCGAACTCCTGGCCGGGCGGCTTCGGCGCCAATGTGGAGGTCGTCAACCTGGGCGACCCCGTTAACGGCTGGACGCTCGCGTTCACGTTCCCCGGTGGACAGACGATCAGCTCGCTCTGGAACGGCTCGGTGACCCAGACCGGCGCCCAGGTGTCGGTGCGCGACGCCGGTTGGAACGCTTCAATAACGACCAACGGCACCGCGAGCTTCGGCTTCAACGCGACCGGCGACTCCGCGACCCCGACGGCCTTCACCCTCAACGGCGTGGCGTGCACCGGCTCGACCCAGCCCACGACCAACCCGCCCGCCACCACCAGCCCGCCCACAACCACGCCACCGACGACGATGCCGCCTACAACGACCCCGCCCACCACGGTCGCGCCCGCGGACGGCAAGCAGCGGGAACGCCTCGACCGCGGCGTGATCAGCGTCCGCTCCGGCTCGGCCAACCTGGTGAGCTGGCGCTGGCTGGCCACCGACCCGTCCGGCATCGGCTTCAACGTCTACCGCGGCACGACCAAGCTCAACGCGTCGCCGATCACGACGTCGACCAACTACCTCGACTCCGGCGCGGCCGCGAACGCGTCGTACACAGTGCGAGCGGTCATATCTAACACCGAACAGGCCGCGGAGGGTCCGGCCCTCACCTTCGCCAACGGCTACCTCGACGTGCCGATCCAGAACCCCAACAGCTCCCTGTACGCCGCCAACGACGCGAGCACGGGTGACCTCGACGGCGACGGCAAGCTGGACCTGGTGCTCAAGTGGGACCCGCTCAACTCGAAGGACAACTCGCAGTCCGGCGTCACCGACCCGGTCTACGTCGACGCGTACAAGCTCGACGGCACCCGGCTGTGGCGCATCAACCTGGGCCGCAACATCCGGGCTGGGGCGCACTACACCCAGTTCCAGGTGTACGACTACGACGGCGACGGCCGGGCCGAGGTGGCCATGAAGACGGCCGATGCCACCGTCTCGGGCACCGGGCAGGTCATCGGCAGCTCGAGCGCCGACTACCGCAACTCGTCGGGCTACGTGCTGACCGGCCCCGAATACCTGACGATGTTCGACGGCCGCACCGGGGCCGCGCTGTCCACCGTCGACTACGTGCCCCCGCGCGGCACGGTGTCGAGCTGGGGCGACTCGTACGGGAATCGGGTCGACCGCTTCCTCGCCGGCACGGCCTACCTGGACGGCAGCCGGCCCAGCCTGATCATGGCGCGCGGCTACTACACCCGCAGCGTCGTCGTGGCCTGGGACTTCCGCAACGGCGCGCTGACCCGCCGGTGGACGTTCGACAGCAACAGCTCGACCAACAGCGGCACCGCGGGCCAGGGCAACCACCAGCTCGCGGTGGCCGACGTCGACCGCGACGGCAAGGACGAGATCGTGTACGGCTCCCTCGCCATCGACGACAACGGCGCAAAACTGTGGAACACCACGTACGGGCACGGCGACGCGCTGCACGTCGGCGATCTCGACCCATCCCGTACGGGCCTGGAGGTCTTCAAGGTCGACGAGGACTCCAGCAAGCCGTCGTCGTGGTTCGCCGATGCCCGTACGGGCCAGATCTTGTGGAGCACGCCGGCGAACGGTGACAACGGGCGGGGCGTGTCGGCCGACATCTGGGCCGGAAGCCCGGGCGCCGAGTCGTGGTCGTCGGCGGCCGACGGCGTACGGGGGCCCTCGGGTTCGGTTGTCGCCTCGCGCAAGCCGAGCTCGACGAACTTCGTGATCTGGTGGGACGGCGACGCCCAACGCGAGCTGCTCGACCAGACCCGGATCGACAAGTACGGCACGTCGTCGGACACGCGCCTGCTGACCGCGTCGGGCGTGCACTCGAACAACGGCACCAAGGCCACCCCGTCCCTCAGCGGCGACCTGCTCGGCGACTGGCGCGAGGAGGTCATCTGGCCCACGACCGACAACACGGCCCTGCGGATCTATTCGACCCCGATCCCGACCGACCGCCGGGTGCTCACGCTGCTGCACGACATCCAGTACCGCGAGGCGATCGCCTGGCAGAACACCGCCTACAACCAGCCGCCGCACCCCTCGTTTGCTCTTTCGTAGATCAGACATGGTCCGGGGCCGTCTCTGGGCCGTGCGACCCGGGGAGCCCGCTAAGCAGTGCGTCAACAGCCCGACGCGCTCGCTTCGGGCTCTCCGGCATCAAATGCGCGTAGACCCGCAACGTGAACGCCGGATCAGCGTGACCCAGCCACTCCGCAAGCGCCTTGATGTTCTCACCCGCATCGAGCAGCGCCGAGGCGTACAGGTGTCGCAGCGCGTGCATTCCGTTGACCCGGCAGACCTCCACACCCGCAGCTTTCAGCGCCGGATGCCAGATCTGGTTAGCCGCGACCTGCTGTCGCACCGCGGAACCGCGCTGGGTGACGAACAACAGCGGCACCGTGACCGCCTTGCCGTGCACCGGGTCTTCCCAGGGCAGCGTCACCGGCACCGTCCGGAAGGTGTCGAGATGCCTCCGGATGGCAGCAGCCACCCTCCCCGGTAGTGGCACCCGGCGCTCTTTGTCATTCTTCGGCAGGCCGAAGACTAGCTGCGACCCCACCCGCTTCACTTGACGACGCACCGTCAACCATTCAGTTCCGAAATCGAAATCGTGTGGGGAAACTCCGAATATTTCTCCCTGGCGCAATCCGCACCCTGCGCCAAGGTCGACCACCGGCCGGTAGCGCAGGGGTACTCCGTCGCGAACCGCGGCTACCACTTCAAACGGCCACGGTACAATTTCCGGGAGCGTCGAAGTGGGCGCTTTAACTGATTTCGCCGAGCAGGGATTCTTGGCGATTAGCCCGTCGTCGACGGCAGAGGTCAGAATTCCGCTCAAGTGGGCGAACAGTACAACCCGGGTATTGTTTGCCAACTTCTTAGCGATCATTTCTCTGTCCCAGTCGCGGACCGTGCTAGGTCGAATTGCGCCGATCCCGCGACCGCCGAAGTACGGGATCAGGTGATTGCGCACCCGCGAGCGAACTGTCGGACGGGTTGACTCGTCCAGCGGATGGCTACGCAGCCACTGCTCAGCGAACTGGTCAAACGGCTGTTTACCGGCTGATGGATCCACGTAGGTGCCGCGAATCTTGTCGGACTCGACACCGGCCAAGAATTCCTCGGCCGCGCGCTTGGCCCGGTCCGGAAAGGACTTGCTTCGCTCGCGGCCGTCGGGTGCAATATAGCGCACTCGGTACCGATCACCCTTACCGCACCGGTCCGTCCGTGTGCGGATCGGCTTTTGCCCGGCCACACCCGGCACGGTTTTGAACCACCGGTCCTCGATATGCCCCATCGCTACTCCGCTCGATTCTTGAGCCATGCCCGAACTTCAGCCGGATCGTAACGAAGGTACCGACCGACACGCGACGCGGACGGCCCATAGTGACGTTTGCGCCACGTGTAAAGCGTCCCTTTCGGAACCCGCAAGAAGGCGGCCACGTCATCGACCGTCCAGCATGATTCCGATACCAGCGGTGCCATTACCTCTCCCCGTAGATTTAGCGTCAAGACGGGCTTGACGTTTGACGGCCGTTCACGCGGCCAGGGTGTTCAGGTATTGCCTGGCGTTTTCGGCGTGCTCACGGGCCATCTGAGCGGAGGTGTTGGCCAGCATGGCGTCTGCGGGTGTGCGCCATCCGGCGCCGACGAATTCGAGGAAGTTGACGACCAGGGTCGTCGGCTCGGTGTCGGGCGCGGTCTGTTCGGGGCCGGCCTTTTGGGTGCGGCGGTAGACGACGCGGTTGTCGCGGAGCAGTGCGAAGGTGATCGAGTAGCGGCGGGATTTGGTGAGGAAGTGGCCGCCGAAGCCGAGCATGTGCGCCCACCGGCGGAGCCGGACGAACGGGGTGGTTGTCGGGGCTGCTTTAGCGGCTCGGTGTTCGACGCAGGCGGGGCAGGTGTGGTGGTGCTGGCACAGGGCTGCCGGGCAGCGCCACCGGGTGTGTGCGAGTGACCAGCAGGCGGCCACGAGCCGTTCGACGTGCGTCCCGGTCGGGTCTGCGTAGACGTCGATGGTGTCGTTGGTGAGCCGGGCCGAGGTGTGGCCGGTGATTTCGGTGGCTTTGGTGGCGTACTTGGCGAGGTAGGCGGCAACTTGGCCGTCGGTGACTTCTCCAAGGCCGGCCACGGTGATTACCTTGGTGAGTTGTTGTTCGCCCCAGCCGATGTACCAGCCGCCGGGCCGGGCAGGGTGCGCTGCGGTGACGTAGCCGATCGTGGCGGTGGCGTGGTCGATCGCGGCGACCAGGTCGTGTGCGTCGATGCCCGGCGGTGGCGGAACGACCGCGGCCGGGTCGAAGGGGTCGACGCCGTCGAGGCGGACGATGGCGTGGAAGTGCACGACACCGCGACGTTGCATCTCGGCGGCCTTACCGAACGAGAGCCGGACCGGGGGCACTTGCCGGATCTGGCCATCGTTGGTGAACGTTTCGACGTCGGGGATGCCGCGTTGCCGGGCGAGACGGCGGATGTAGCGGTTGACGGCGATGGTGGTACGTCGCCATAGTTCCCCGGCCCCGAGGTTCCACACGGCCTGCGCGGCGTAGGGGTAGCAGTCGAGGCACAGCGGGGTGCCGAGCCGGGTGTCCTCGTTGCTGTGGCGGGCGAAGCAGGCGAGCCGGATACCGTGCGGGCACACGCTGAGGTCGCGGCGGGCGTGGCAGGGTTCGGGGCGGCAGTCGCAGTCGGTGCGCCGGGCGCAGGTGTGCCGCTTCACGACGCGGGTGTGTACTTCGCCGAAGCTGGGTGCGGTGAAGGTGGGGAACACGGCCGGATGGTGAGCCACCTCGTCGGGGACGCCTTTGCCGCCGATCAGGCCGGTGCGTACGACGTGGTAGGCGTCGTTCTGGTACAGCTTCGAGCAGGACGGGCACACCTTCTCGCGGCGGTTGCCGCACGGCTTGTAGATGACCCCGTCAGGCATGTCCGCAGTCGACCGTTCGGCGAGGAGGCGGCCGGTGGCGGCTTCGACGGTGGCGATGGTTCCGGCCAGCCGGACCGGCCGCACGCATGCGGAGGCGGGTTTGACGTGCGTGAGCCAGGCCTCGTAGTCGGGCCGGGCAGCGCGGGCGACGGCCTGTTTGGTCAGATCGATGGAGCGTGCCCACCAGGTGGGGACGGTGGCCGGCTCGGCGCATGCCGCCGTACCCGAGGCCGTGGTGGCGTCGGGTACGACGGGCAGCGTCGAGAGGGTCACGCGGCAGCTCCGGGCATGGTCGGGGTGCGGGTCATCAGGTCGCGGCGGGCGTTGGGCGTTGAGCGGTGCGGCGGGCGGTGATCAGCGCGCCGAGGTCGCGGATGTCGATCGGGTGGGCACCGGTGCGGATGGCCCGGGTGCGCATGCTGTCGATGACGTCGTAGTGGTAGTGCACGCAGACGCCGTCGGGGGCGGGGCAGGTGGAGTAGCGGCAGCGGGCTTGAAACCAGGCCCGGCGTAGCCCGAGCCGGGCGGCGAAGGTGTGCAGTTCGTCGGAGGTGTCGGCGGTCAGGTGTGACCACCGGCCAGTGAGACGGCCGACGGTGGCGTGGCAGCGGTAGTTGTCGACGTAGACGGTCACGACGGTGTGCTCCTTGACGAAGAGGGTGGGGTTCGGCTCGTCGGCCGGGGCCGTGCCCGAAGCGGTGAAGCTTCGGGCACGACGCTCAATCGGCGAGACGGTCACCGGGTTGCCTTGACGGGCGTGCCGTTGACAGTCGTGGTGTTGGTGGTGGGGTTGTCCGAGCCGAGGTTGAGCACGGCCAGGGCTTGGGTTGCCAGTTCGGAGTTCACGCGCAGACGGGCAGCGAGTTGGCCTGCTTTGATCGGGGTGCCGGTGTCGGCGTGGTGCTGCTCGGCGACCTGTCGAGCTTTGGCCAGCAGACCAGGGTCGACGGGCATCGGCAGAGACATCTGGGCGGGCTCCGGCTCGGTGACAGGGGTGTCGGTGGCGGGAGCGGCCAGCGGCTCAGCCGATGCGGTCGGCTGCGGCGTGCGGGGCTTGGGCTTGGAGGTGCGGGCAGCAACCGGCCGGGTGGCGGTCGGTCGCAGCGGGATTTTCGCCGGGTCCGGGGTGATCCGGGGGGCAACGTCGGCCGGGGTCGGCACAGCGTCGATCCGGGTGGCCGGCACGGGTTCCGGCGACTGTGCCGGGTCCTCGGTCGGCGCGGGGTTGCCTGCCGATTGCGGCGCGGTGGTGCTCGGCGCCGGGACGGCGGGCAGGGTCGGGGCCGGTGCCGGAACAGGCGGGACGGCCGGGACGGTCAAGGAATCGAGTGTGCGTGCGTGGTCTGCCGTCGCCAGCAGTGCGGCGGACGAGATGACCATGAGCCCGTCGACAGCGAGCGGGCCGAACACGCACGTGACGGGGTCCTCGCCGTAGTAGGCCAGGAGCCCGGACAGGTGCCGGTAGGAGACGACGGCTGCGACGAGTGCGACGGGGGTGATCCCGCCGAAGCGCAGCAGTTGCCAGCCCCGCCCGGACGGCCAGGCCACCCGGGTCAGGATCTCGATCGCGACGAACAACGCGACCGGCCAGAAGGTAGCGCCGATCACGGCACCGACCTTCGGTGCCCACTCCGCGGTCCGCTCGGGGGTCAAGCCCTCGGGCGGGACGTAGGAGTGGGCGACGTTCGCGGCGATTGACACGCCACCGCCGAGAGCGGCACCGATGTAGGCCCAGGTACGGCCTGTGATCTTTAGGGACATGGGTTTCACCAGCCCAGCCCGGTCAGGATCGCGGTCAGGGCGGCGAAGCCCAGGGCAGCGCCAAGCAGGTCGACGGCTCGGCGGATGCGCGCGTACTTTGCTTGCGCAGTGCGGGCCAGTGACCACAGTTGCCGGGCGCAGTCGAGCTGCTCATCGGCAACCGAACCACGGTTGGAGATTTCCAGCTGGTACTTCAGGGCTTTCGCGTCAGGCGTTGCCGCCCAACGGACGAAGCCGTGGTTACCGCGCAGGTCGGGCCGGATGGCCCAGCCCAGCAGGACCAGCGCTGCCCCGATCAGGGCAGCGGTCAGGACAGCACCAGCGACGGCGAAGCCGTGCAGGTGTGCCTTGCCGGCCAGTGCGGCGCCGCCGGTGAGGGCGGCCAGGGACAGGCCGGTCAGGATCGACGCTTTCGTGTCGGCCCGGCTGATCTGCCCTTGCACATGGTCGATCTCGTCGCCGAACAACAGCGTGGCCATCAGTTCCGGCCTCCGGTCGCCTCAGACTCGAAGCGGGTGAAGGACAGGACAACCACGATGCCGGGCACCTGCTTACGCAGCAGCTTTTCGAAGTGGCGGACGTCGTCTACAGAACGGATCGGCTGATCCCGATCGATCTGGACGTTGCCGAAACCGAATCCGTTACCGTCGCTGAAGTTGTAGGTGATGAGGTAGGAGATCATTGCGCGTCCTTTCCGGCGAGGTCGAACAACGTCGGCCGCGCCTGGAATGCAGGTGTGGCCGAGGGTTCGGTCCTCGCGCGGGCCGCGCGGGTGACCTTCTTACGGTTGGGGCTGAGTAGATCCTCGAACTGCTCAGGGTTGAGTCGGGCGACCGCTTCCCGGTCCTCTCCACGCCGCCGCAACAGCAGCGGACGCACGGTGGCGTTCGTGGGACAGTCGAGGACCTGATCGGGGTAGCGGTAGCCGCATCCCGGGCACACACTCGCGGCCGGGATACCGGGGTAGTGATCGGCGAACACCTGCACGAGGGTCGCCACCGAGACGCTGAGACCGGCTTCAAGCAGCCGCCGATCCAGACAGCCGCGGTCGGTCCGTTCGCCGTAGCGCTGTTGCGCAGCCTGCTTGCTGATGCCAAGCCGGTCGCCGATCTCGGACCAGGAGTAGGAGTAGGGACGTTGCCGGAGTCCGGCGACGGCGAGGCGGGTCACCGCGTCGACCTCGCTGGACAACTGCGAGAGCGAAGCGAGCCCTTCGACGTCACCGGCGGCGACGCGGCGGGCGTAGGCCCGCAGGATGCGCCGCACGAACGCGTCGAACTCCGTGTTTTCGGTGTGCTGCTTGGTGCGCTTACGGGCAGGCTTGGCAGTCACCACGCCACCCCCACAAGCACCATGACGAGCGCCGCGACAGCGGTCAGCCGGATACCGGCCTTCTGCCATCCGGCAGCCATCGCCCACCACCGCCAGGTGACGAGGTAGGGCGAGACGCCGACACGGCGGGTAGCTGCCTTCCAGAACGTGGCGTTGCTGTACCGCCGCCCGTCTAGGGCACGGCCCAGGACGAACCGCAGCAGCACGACCAGCACCCGGCCGGTCCTACGCCGCGCACGGGAACGACGCTTACGCGTCAAGGCAGACTTGACGGTGTTCTTGCTCATCAGGCGTCCCCGTCCTCATCGGCAGGGTCGCCGTACACGCACCCGTCAGGGAACGTGCACTCCCGGCACAGGTCCGGCCCGCAGCGGTCAGCCGCAGCGAAGGTTCCGCCGGGGATGAGTGCAGCGGCCAGTGCGGCCATGTCAGCGTTGCGCCGGTCGATAGCCCGCAGGGCGTCAATCAGCTCGTACGCCGGCCGCAGGGCCGCCTCACGCAGGACGTGTGTCACGTCCTCGAGACAGCGCCCCCTGGCGTCGTTGAACTCGTACGCTTCCGAGCTGTCCTCGGCCAGCAGGTACCGGTCGAGGTGCAACACGGCCGCCTCGAAATCGAGGTAGCCCGGATTGTCTCGGTGTTCCGCCGGGGCGTCGACCGGGCCGCCGTAGCAGACCATGCCGATCGCGCCGACCAGACACGCCGGGGGTGTGAAAATCCCGGACGTGCCGTCGTAGTAGGTGCCCTGGATCCAGCCGTGCCGTTCCAGGTAGAGCGCTGCTGAGCGCAGCACCCGCGCCGTGGTCTCGTCGTCGGTCTCGGTGACCAGGTCGACCGGAGCGGTCGACGAGGCCGAGTCCGGGGCCTTGACGGTGGAGCCGTACTCGTTGTCGGCCGGGACCACGATCACGCAGTCGGAGCACAGCGGCTCGTCCCACGTACACACCCACGGCAACGCTTTACCGCAGACCTCGCACCAGCCGCGCACGGCGACCCAGGCGCTCGGCTCCCCGCCGACACCTTCCAGCAACGCCGGGGCATCGAGAGCTCTACGGCCAGCCTCAGTGAGCGAATACGCCCCATCAAGGCCGGTCCGCTGGGCGGACCAGACTGTGAACCCATCCCTGGCCGAGATCCGGTCGTGGTTAAGTTCGGTCTCGCCGTACTTCTCGGCCGCTTGCTCGTCCGACTCCCACACGAACCACGGCAGACGATCTGCGTGCTCGGCCGCGACGTACTCCGGGGCTACGCCCTGCGCCAGCTTGTTCGCGACCGTGTAGAACGTGCGGTTGTCCAGGCTCGCGAGTTCATCGCGGCATTCGGGCGTCAGGCAGTGGAAACCGCCGTCACCGCGCAGGTAGCCGGTCTGAATCGCCAGCATCAGCGTCGACCAGGCAGCCTCCTCGGCTTCGGTGCGGGCGTACCCGTCCGAGTCGATCGCGCCGGTGTAGCCGGCCTCGCGCAGGGCGTGCCAGCGCCGGTCGGCGTCGCTCATCGGCAGCCCCAGCACAGGGCTGACCTGATCGGGCTCGTGGTGCCCGATCAGGGCTCCCGAGTCCACGGCCTGAGCCAGGGCGGCCCGGAACAGTTCGTCGCTGCCGAGCAGGCTGGTCAGGTCTCGGACCGTGGTGCCGTCGGTGGTGTCAGGACCAGTGTTGTCCTGGTTGTGGGTAGGGTTCATTACGCCGACTCCTTCCATCGGAAGTGGGTTTGGTGGTTGGGCGGCGGCACAGGTCGCTTTTGCAGGGCTGATTCCTGTGTCGTCCGCTCGGAATTGCGGTTGTTCGCGCAGCTCAGTGCATGTGCTGCACGATGGTGACGCAGCGGTGACCGCCGACCGCGAGCCCGGCGATAAGAAGGCCGAGCGCGGGAACGGCGAGAACGCCGAGCCCCACCGCGGTCCACAGCAGCCAGCCGACCAACGCCAGCGCGGACAGCAGCACCAGGGCGACGACTGCACCGAACCCGGTCCAGAACCGCCGGTTGCGCCGGTCGCGCTCCTTACGGGCAGCTACCCGCTCGGCGTGCCGCTTCAGCTTCTTGACGTTGGCCGCACGCCAGGCGCGGACTTCCGCGTCGGTGTGCAGGATGACGTCACGCTGGTTGACGGTGAGCTGCTGGTGTGCGACCCAGTCGAACGCGGGCCGCTTGTCCTGCACGTGTGCAGGGAGGCGGTGATTGCGGTCCATGAAAGTGGACCTCCTATCCGTTGGGACGTTCCGCCCGGAGCGTTTCCGGGAGGTTTGAGGGCGCGTCAGGCCGCGAGCGGGACCGGCCGGAGCTTCCGGCGGCCAGTAGCCGGGGCAGTGCCGCGCAGAGTGGCCGCGTAGGCGGCGATGGCCGCGCAGGTGCGGTCATCCAGGTAGGCGACTTTGAGGAGTTCCGGGCTGCCGTTCTCGGCGATCAGCAGACCGGCGCCGGGGTTGTTCGGGCTGATCGTGTTGGCCGACCAGCCTTTCTGCACCCAGCCGTGCCCGAGGACGATGTCCGACGAGCTGTCGTTGGTGCACCGGCCGGCGAACCGCCACGCGAACAGGTCACGCAGGTCGGTGTCGATGATCTTCGAGCTGGGCCGCTGGGTAGCGGCGGCGACGATCAGGCCGATCGCTCGGCCCCGGGCGACCAGGTCACGCAGCAGCAGGTTGAACTCTTCCTTCTGCTGCTTGGAGCCCACCGTGGCCGAGAAGTAGGCGATCTCGTCGATGGCCAGCAGGTACGCGGTGAATACGTCACCCGGAACGATCTTCCGGCGTTCGCACTCCTCCAAGAAGTCGTACCGGCGGTCCATCATGATCTGCAGCCGCCTGAGCAGCTTCAACGCCTGCTCGATGTTCGGGCCGACGAACACGTCCGCGCACTTACGCCACTGGCCCAGCTCGACACGCTTACCGTCGAGCAACACCAACCGGCAGTCCAGCGACAAAGCCGCGTGCGCGACGATGCCGTTGAGAAGACCCGACTTACCCGAGCCCGGCTCGCCACCGATCAAAATGTTGCGCTCAATCAGCGGAACCCGCTTCGGCTGGCCGAACTCGTCGATCCCGAAGTACACCGGGTCGAAGATGCTCAACGCCGGACCCAGCTCAACCGGGCCGTCGTCGGTGTCGGCTAACAGCACCGGAGCCACCTCACGCCGCCGCCTGGGCAGGCGACGCGGTGTTCCAGGCGTCGTCCGGCACCGTGTCCGGGGTGAACCCGTCACTCTTGCCGCTGCGGTTCATCCGCTGCACCTTCGCCGAAGCGAACCGCAGGCTCGGACCAATCTCGTCCACGTCCAGGCCATAACCCGAACGCTGCTGCCCGGTCTCCTTGTCCTCCCACCGCGACTGACGCAGCCGGCCCTGCACGACCACCCGGGTTCCCTTGGTCAGGGACTCGGCGATGTGCTCGGCCATGTCACGCCAAGCGGTGCAGTTGAGGAACAGCGGCTCGCCGTCCTTCCACTGCCCCGACTCGCGGTCCAAAGTCCGCGGAGTGGACGCCACGGTGAACTTCGCCATCGCGATGCCGTTTTCCAGGAACCGGACCTCCGGGTCGGCGGTCAGGTTGCCGATCACGGTGATGCTGGTTTCGTTCGCCATCTCTTGTTACTCCTTGCCTTTCGTTGTCGAGGTGTCGTCTCGCAACACCTCTTGGGCTTGTTCCAGAGCGATCGCCAGTCGCTCGATGTCTGGCGCTTTCAGGTACAGCGACAGCTGCCCGATCTGGATCCAGACCTCGCCGCCGAACTTCATCGGCTCGATACGCGCGGGTCCCTCCGCAACGCCGATCACGACTGCTTGAACCGTCATCACCGGCGACCCCCACGAGGCGGTTCGGATACCGGCTCTTCGACGTCGTCCAGCTCCAGACCGATCGGCGGGACAGCTGGCGACACCGGCACATCCGCTTCGGGGTCACGCAGGCTCGGGATGAACAGCGCCAACGGCGAATCGACGCGACCCTTCAGCGGGTCACGCCGGGAAACATCGACGCGCAGCAGCGCTGCAAACCGCTCCGACGCGGACGAAATCCGGACCTGCTTAGCTACGCAGGCCACAGCGATCAGCGTCGCCTTACCTTCCAGGTCCTCCAGCGACAGACCGGGCCGCAGCCACAGCCACACCCGCTCGCCCGCGAGCGTCGGACGCGCCCACAACAGCAACGGCAAAGCCGCCGGGCGACCACCGGTCACCCGCACCTGCGAACGCACCAACGTCGCGAAACACAGGCGCAGCCGGTGACGAACCACCGCACACCACGACCACGCCCACACGAACCGACGCGACCGACCCGGCACGAACACCGCAGCAGCCGCCGTCAGCAGGACCACCGAAGCGACCCACCAAGTCGACAAGTGAGCCAGCAGAACCCAGGCACCGACCCCGGCTACCGCAGTGATGATCTCGAACGACCACCACCACAACGTCCGCAGCACCGGCCAAACCCGCACCAGCACATAGGTCATGCCTGCACAGGCCATGCCGGCCAAAGCGCCAACTACACCCGCCACCGGCAGTCGAACAAATGCGCTAGCTACAGCCGTCGCCAGCGCAATAACCGTCAGACCAGCAACCAGAGCCGTAACTCCGGCGCGCCGGGCGTACCACTGTGAAACCGGCGGCTCCACGATGGCGAACTCCCGTACCCCTTTCCTAGATGACGGCTTCTCCGACATCGAACCCTCCCCTCTCGGTCGACACCGTCGACCTCAGACGTCTTACGTAAGTCGTAACCGTAGAACCACGCGGAGTGATACGCAAGACGTAAGACGTCTCTTGGCACAACGGGTCGGGCGCGGGTGCGATGCCGTCAAGCCCGCAACGCGTACGATGGTCGGTAAGACGTCTTACGAGATGACTAAGGGAGCAAAGGTGATCGAGAACCAGCGACCGCAATACGCTCAGATCGCTGACTTGATCCGCACCCGCATCCAAGACGGCACATACGCGGCTGGCTCTCTACTCCCCAGCGAAGATCGCCTCGCGAGCGAGTTCGGCGTCTCCCGCGTCACGGTGAACCGCGCCGTCGGACTGCTCCGATCCTCGGGAGACGTCAAGGTCCGACGCGGCGCCGGCACCACGGTGCGCTCGGTTCCCCGCATCTACCGCGACTCGCAATCCCGATACGCCGCACGCCAAGAGGGCACGGGCGCGGGCGAGGTCGAAGTACGCAAACTCAACCTCAAATCGCGAACTGACTATCGGCACATCGGCGAAGTGGAGACCCCGCCAGCTGTAGCCGCTGCCCTTGGCCTAGACACGACTGATCGCACCCTTCTGCGCAGCCGCGTGCTGTACGCCAACGACGAACCCACCCAGATCGCAGACTCGTACTTCCCCTGGCCGATCACCAAGAAAAGCGAAGCGCTGATGCAGGCCAACGCCGGACCCGGCGGCTCATACGGCCGACTAGCCGATCTCGGGTACGGCGTTGTGCGATTCAGCGAGGACGTGACTGCCAGACCGCCGACAGAGCCCGAGTACCGGACACTCGGCCTAGACCCGTCCCAGTGGGTCTTCGAGATCTGGCACATCGCATACACAGCCGCGGACATGCCGGTAGAAGCCTGCATTCACGTCATGCCATGCCATCTGTGGACCTTGGGCTACGCCTGGCGCGACAAACCAGTGAGCGACGAGCGATGATGCGAGTCCGGTCGGGGTCTGAGCCAGCACCCGGGCGCCCGGAGAATGAGGACGGCACCATTCACGTCGGGAACCTAGTCGGGGTCTTTGACGGCGTGACCAAGCCGTCAAACATCGACACCGGATGCGTTCACGGACCAGCCTGGTACGTAAGGCGTCTTGTTGCGCGGCTGCACGACGTCGCAGCGCTCAGCCCGTCCGCCCCGCTGGCTTCGATGCTGGCAGAGGGCATCGACCGGGTACGGCCGGACCATGACGGCGCCTGCGACCTGGCGAACCCTGCCACGCCGGCCGCGACGGTATGCCTCGTACGCGCAATCGGCAGCACCTTGGACTATTTGATTCTGTCGGACTGCACTCTGGTCATTGACCAGGGCGACTCCGTTACCGCGCTCACCGACGAGCGGTTCGCCAGGGTCATCGCGCGGCTACGGCAGAGGGCGCTAGCCGACGGCACAGTGACTGGGCCCATCGTTGGCCAGACGCCCGGAAAGTACGCGCTGACCAATCAGCCCGACGGGTACTGGATCGCAGGCGCGACACCAGCCGCCGCCCACGAAGCGGTGACTGGCACGCTCCCGCTGCACGGCTCGGACCGAGTTCGCCAGGCTGCTCTGTTAACCGATGGCACATCATGCGCCGTGGACCCGTATCAACTCTTGGACTGGCGGCAACTGATAGACGTTCTCGTCGACGACGGCCCCCACGAGCTGATCCGACGAGTCCGCCAGGCCGAGAACGGTGACCCCGCAGCAGACCGATACCCCCGTTACAAACGCCACGACGACGCCACCGCAGCCCTCTGCCTCTTCGAGGAGACTCCGTGACTGACACACCGCGCCATTCCGTCAGCGTCGCCGCCGTCGTCACCGACAACCACGGACAAGTACTGGTCATCCAACGCCACGACAACGGCGCATGGCAGCTACCGGGCGGAGTTCTCGAAATCGGCGAGACCATCGAAGACGGCGTACGACGAGAGGTAGAGGAAGAGACCGGCGTCGTTGTCGAGCCGATCCAACTCACCGGCATTTACAAGAACATGAAGCTCGGCGTCGTTGCGATGGTCTTCCTAGCCCGGCCTGTCAGCGGCGAACCGCACCCAACAGAAGAGTCGGCTGATGTCGCCTGGTGGACCGCCGACCGCGTTGCCGCCGAGATGGACGAAGTCTTCGCCACCCGAATCCTCGACGCATTACCACCCCACGCGGCCCCAATGGTCCGACACCACGACGGCACCCAATTCCTGGACACGGCGGCCGCCGCCTAAATCCAGCCGGGTCGCATAGCTTCATCCGCCGACACCTTGACCCCCAGGCAACTTATGATCTTGAATGAGCTTGGTCAACATCTTTTGGACCTGCTCATACTGATACGTCTAAGTCCACAGATGTCCATCACGGTCAAGGGTGATTGTCACCCAGTTAGTCACTCGCATGTCGGGTGGGCGCCTCCTGATCGATCGCGGGCGTATCCGCCTTTACCATTTTTCTCGGTTGCCTAATCCGAACAAATATGCCCAAATTTGGACTGGACACCTTCTTCAAGCCGAATTCACCTCGAACCGCATCCTCGAAGTCGAGTAGTTTTTCAATCGCGGAATCGAGCACAGCACCATCAGACCCCGGGCTTGAACTTTTGTTCGCTACGCGGAGAGCCTGCGAAAGCTCTTGAGCCGATTTCTGAACCTCGTCCGATGCGATGAAGTTTAGTTCCAATTGCTTTACGAGCAATTCGCCAGGATAATTCTCCATCCGTTTTTCGTTGAAATCGTTCTCATTGATTTTTCGATGAATTTCATCCAGGTAAGCAATTGCTGATTTTAAGAATTCTGCATATAGCTCGCGCCGCTGAGTATGCCAGCGAACCCTGTCTTCTCTTTTTGCGCGTCCATTCTCGATCACGACGGAAACGACCTGCGCGAGAATAACGCCTAGGAAAGCGAAGATTCCCGCCACGACAGGAACGCCCCACCAAGGGGTATTTTGCATAGACAGTATTTAACCAGCGTCACCCTATGAGCACCATCCCTATCTGGTTGGACAAATCTTGCACAACGCCAGACAGTTGCGACTGGTGGCTTGTCAAGGCCCATCCCGTCACCATCGACCCGCCCACCGCGGGAGCGGGGCACGGCCGGCGAGCGCCGCGTCAAGACGGCCTTGACACTCGGGCACCCAGGCCGGTGGGCGCCGGCCGGGGTCTGCTCGGCTCTGCCCGGGGCGGGGGTGACGGGGAGCGCGTCCATCCCTGAGCCGGAGTGCCCCCGCCGGAGGCGCAGTCACCGCGACCTATCTCTCCGCCCCGCCTGCGCGCAACGGCGCTGGCGTGGGCAGCTGGTCCGCGTCACCTTGGCCGTGCCGGTCGGCCGCGCGCTAACCGAACTCTTGGCTTTCGTCAGTCCTTCGGTAAGGCCCGACCCACGCCTTCTGCACGCCAGCCGACGGGCTGCTTGCGAGCTCGGCCCCGCCCGGCTTGCCAGGGGCCGAGCTCGCGCCCAGGCGGCGGCGTGAGCGGCCCGTTTCGGGCCGCCTTGAAGACGTACAGAAACGATGGGCGCGATAGACAGCTGTGACAAGACAGCTGTGATCTCGCGGTGAGAACTTTCTCTACATCTTCAAGGCGGGCCGCAGAACCGGCGGCCCGCACGCCCCGCCCGGATGTGCCGGCCGTTCGCGCCTTGCCGCTGCGCTCACGGCGCGAGCCGACATAGGGACACGCGTCTACCGGCGGACACGCCGAAGCCCCGGCCGTCCTCGGGTACGGGCGGCCAGGGCTGAATCGAGCAGCGGGGGACGGAACGCCAGCGCTCAGCGATCGGGTCTCCGGCGCGCAGTCGGCCACCGACACGGACGGGCAGCCTCCGGCGGGCAGGATCTCCGACCCTGCACCCGGGCCGTGCCTCCGGCGGCCGGGCTACCCGCCCTGGACCCGGCGGCTCTGGGATGCCGAAGCCCGGCGGGTCTCCATCGCACACCGGGAGGCAGCCAGGCCGCGCCTGCCCGGGCAAGGTCGGTCAGACGTGGGGTGCTCCACCTTGCCCGGGCAGGCGCGGCCTGGCCGGGCGTGGCCTGCGCGACGGGATGCCCGCTCAGGTAGGCGGCCCCCCCTCGCGTATGAATCAACACCGCCGCTGGGCCGTCTTCGGGCCGTCGGGGCCGTCGAGGGGCCTTCAAGCGTTGACCAAAGCCGACCAACACTGACTAGCACTGACGTTCTAAATGCCTGGTGAACATGGGCGAGGGCGACCACCACCAGGAGGCCAATGAGGACGGTCGGGAGAACACCGCCTACAACCAGCCGCCGCACCCGTCCTTCGCGATCGGCTGAGGCCCGGCGCCGGGGACGTCTGGCCACAGCCCGCGAGACGTCCCCGGCGCCTACGCTGGGGCGATGGGGGAACCCGTCGTCCTGCGCCGCCTGACTGCGCGCGACGCGCCGGTCATAGCCGCGTGGGCCACAGATCCCGAGTTCGTCCGGGAGGCCGGTTGGCCGCCGACGCGCTCAGCCGACGAATACCTGCGCCACCACGCGGACCTGATTAAGGAGCCGCCGCCCGGGTTCCTCCGCCTCGGGGTGCGTGCCGGCGACGATCTGGTGGGCTACGTCGACTTCTACGGTGAGGATCCGGAGCGCCGCGAAATCGGGTTCTTGATCGGCCTCCGAAACCTTTGGGGGCGCGGTCTCGGCCGGGCCGCGGTGGCCGCCGGCCTGCGATACGGGTTCGGCGAGCTGGGCTTGCGCGAGATCACGGCCGAGGCTTACGCCGCCCATCGGCGCTCGATTCACATTCTGCACCGGCTCGGATTCCACGAGACCGGTCGTCGCGACGACCACGGAGCACCTTCGCTGTGCTTCTCCATCACGGCGCCGCGGTTGCCCCGCGGGATCGTAGCCGGATGATCGGCAGCTCGCGGTCGGTCTTGGTCTCGTACTGCGCGAAGCGCGGCGCCTCGGCCACGATCGCCCGCCAGGCCTGCTCCCGCTCGTCACCGTGAAGCTGCTCGGCGGTGACCTCCTCGACGCGCCCGTCGACCTCGATGCGCACGTCGGGGTGGACGGCCAGGTTGTAATACCAGGCCGGGTTGTCGGCCGCGCCGTTGGCCGAGGCGACTATCAGCTTGCTGCCGTCGGGCGCGGCGAACCAGCCGACCGGGTTGGCCCGCTCGGCCCCGCTGCGGCGGCCCACAGTGGTCAGGACGAGCACGTTGAAGCCCATCATCCGGCCGCCCTTACGCACCCGCCCGCTCATGATCTTGTTACCGAGCCGCAGGAGCCACCCTTTGGGCTGGCGGGCGCCGTAGGTTCCGCGCCGCGAGTCGAAAGTCATCCCGTCCCCCTTTATGGTTTGGCCATGATTCTGCGACACCTGACGATCGACAGTGCCGAGCCGTACGAGCTGGCCCGCTTCTGGAGCGCGGTCACCGGCTGGCCGCTGGGCGACGACGACAAGCCCGGCGACGACGAGGTGCTGATCGAGGCCCCCGCCCCCGTGCCCGGCCTGCTGTTCATCCGGGTGCCCGAGGCCAAGACCGTGAAGAACCGCCTCCACATCGACTGGATGCCAGACGAGCGCACCCGCGACGAGGAAGTCGACCGCCTGACCACCCTGGGCGCCAAACTCTTCGAGGACCACCGCACCCCCGACGGCCTGGGCTGGGTCACCATGCAGGACCCCGAAGGCAACGAATTCTGCGTCGAGCGAAGCACCATCGAGCGCGGCCTCTGAAATGGCGCGTTCGCGTGCTGTGCCGCTGACGGTCGCGCGGTGCACTTGCCCGCATGAGCAACTCGACGGGCCAGAAAGACCACGGTCGTTCCAACGCGGCGACCGGTGCCATCATTGCCGCGGTCGTCACCGCGATCGGCGGAATCATCGCGACCCTCATAACGGTGTACGGGAAGTCTGACGACGACAAGACTGCCGAGGTTCGGGTCTCGGTCTCCGAGACCCAGCACGGTGGCAAACCGATCAACCCGGGTGACGATCTGACCTTCTCGGGCACAGTTGAGGGCCTGCCCGGCGATCATTCGTTGTGGCTCGTGTCTCGCGGGCCGGAGTCGACATCGCCCTATTACATCGCCAACGGCGTGCCGATCGTGGTCGACGGGAAACGGTGGACGGCCGGCGTGAAGAGCCTGGGCGACAGCACGGATCGTGGAAAGTCGAGAATATTCTCGGTGGTGGCCGCGGATGGCGCTTGCTCCGAAGCTTTGGCTGCCGCGAGCGAGCAGGCCGCGCGCGAGAAGAAGGCCCGGAAGATAAGCCCGCTGCCCTCATCGTGCCGGTCGTTGGATCCCAAGGTGACCGTGCGGTTCGCGGGATAGTCGACGTCAGGCCTTGGCGTCGCCGGACCAGAGGGTCAGCAGCTCGGCCACGGCGACCGGGCCGCGGATTGAGGCGTCCAGCACCTGGGCCGTGTGGGCCATGGCGAGGTGGGCGCCCTGGCGGCGGAGCGAGGCGGCCACCTGCATCATGCAGCCCGGGTTCGCCGTGACCAGCAGCGATGCGCCCGTGGCGAGGATGTTGGCGGCCTTGCGGTCGCCCAGTTCGGCGGCCGGCACGGGGTTGAGAATGTTCCAGATGCCGGCCGAGCCGCAGCACAGCTCGGGGTCGGCGATTTCGCGTAGTTCCAGTTGCGGGATGCCGCGCAGCAAAGCCCGGGGCTGGGTGCGAATGCCCTGGGCGTGTCCCAGGTGGCAGGCGTCGTGATAGGCCACCGTCATCGGCAGCGGATGCCTCGGTGCCACCGGGCCCAGTTCGTCGAGCAGTTCCGCCAGGTCGCGAACCTTGGCCGAGAAAGCCGCCGCGCGGGGTGCGTAGACCGGGTCGTCGGCCAGCAGTTCGCCGTATTCCTTGAGGGATGAGCCGCAGCCGGCCGCGTTGACGACGAAATAGTCCATGCCCGTACGGGCGAACGTGTCGATCAGGCGGCGGGCGAATCCCACGGCCTCCTCACGGCGGCCGTTGTGCACGCTCAGCGCGCCGCAGCAGCCCTGGCCGGGCGGGATCACGACGTCGCAGCCTTCGGCGGCCAGAATGCGTACGGTGGCCGAATTGACCTCGGGGAAAAATGCGCCCTGCACGCAGCCGGTCAGCATGCCGACCACGGCCCGGCGGGTGCCTCGGGCCGCCACCCGGCGCGGCGGCGCGGGCACTTTACGAAGCCGCGGCGCGAGCGATTCCAATGTGGCCAAGGTGGGCCCGAGCCGATTCAGCAATCCGCTGCGGGCCACCAGCTTCTGCAGGCCGGTGCTCTGATATGCGCGCAGCGGCCCGCGCAACAGGCGCAGCCGCCGGGGATAGGGAAAGACCGCGAAAATGGCTTTCCGCAGCAGGGAATCGGCCGGTCCGCGCGAATAGCGGCGTTCGACCTGGGCCCGGGTGTCCTCGATGAGCCGGTCGTATTGCACGCCGGACGGGCAGGCGGTCACGCACGACATGCAGCCCAGGCATTTGTCGAAGTGGGAGACCATCGAATCGCTGAGCGGCTCCCCGTTGAGCCCCTCGTTCATCAGATAGATGCGCCCGCGCGGCGAATCGGCCTCGGCGCCCCACAACACGTACGTCGGGCAGGTCGTCAGGCAGAAACCGCAGTGCACACAATCCGCCAGCAGATCGGCTCGCGGCGGATGCTGGTCGTCGAACGCCCCGGACTCCAACGGGCCGAGCACATCGCGCGGCGGCTCCCCGGTTCCCCACGTAGCGTCGACCACTAAATGCCTCCCACAAATCGCCCGGGCGCGAATCTATGTTCCGGATCGAATTGGTCCTTGACCCGCCGCATCAAAGCCAGCCCCGGCACGGGCCCCCACATGTCCAGAATGTCCCGAACGGGAGCCGGTGCCGTCAGCACAACGGCGTGCCCACCACCCCGCACGCACAAAGCCCGCAGCCGCTCGACCTCGGTGATGTCGCGCGCCGCCGCGTAAAGCACCCCCGTCCCGGCCGACCCCCGCACGTTGGCCCCGGTGTCGACCAGCGCCGGCACCTGCGACAAGGGCACCGACAGCTTCATCCCGATCCCGTCCGCCTCCCACGGCGGCAACCCCCACCATCCCGGCGGCTGCTCGGCGATCTCACCCGCGAGCAGCTTCTCGACCAGAGCAGCCCTTTCCCGTACGCCCTCAGGGGTGCCCTCGATCAGCACGGCGAGCTCGCCCGTGCCCGCGTCGACCTCGATCGCGGCCGGCGCCACCCGGGCGGCCAGGATCGCCGGCACCGCCCGGGCCGGGGCGGTCGACCGCACGTACGCGTGCGCCGCAGGCCGCGGATGCAGGCGGAACACGCACTCGGTGATCAGCCCCAGGGTCCCGTACGACCCGGTGTAGAGCTTGCCCAGGTCGTAGCCCGCCACGTTCTTGACGACCTTGCCGCCCGCCCTGGTAATCGTGCCGTCGGGCCGCACGACGGTGATGCCGATCAGCAGGTCGCGGGCGGTGCCGTAGTGCAGGCGCCGCGGCCCGCTCGCCCCGGTCGCCACCGTGCCCCCGACCGTGGCCCCCGGCGGATGGTCCAGGGCCAGCTGCTGCTCACCCAGCTCGAGGCCGTCGAGCGGCGTGCCCGCCCGGAGCACGGTGATCAGGTCGCCCGCGGCGTGCTCGACCATCCCGCTCAGCCGCCGCGTGTCGATGATCAGGTCGAGCGAGCGCGGGGCCGGCCCCCAGTGCAACTTCGTGCCGCCGCCCCGCACCACGACTGTCAGGTCCCGGGCGGCGGCCACCACCGCGGCCGCCTCCTCGGTCGTGGCCGGCTCGGCGACCAGGCGGGCCGGCACTCCGCCGACGTGATCGTCGCCGGTCGCCGGGCGGGCGAGATCCTCGATCATCAGAAGACCTCCACGCCGGGGAAACGCTCCCTCAGATCCGAGCCGGCCTTCTCGCCGCACAACCGCGGCGTGGGAAAGATCTTGCCGGGGTTGGACAGGTGTGACGGATCGAAGGCGCAGCGCACCAGTTGCATGGTGTCGAGGTCGTCGGGTCCGAACATCCGCGGCATGTATTTCGCCTTGTCCATGCCCACGCCGTGCTCGCCCGTGATCGACCCGCCGTATTCGATGCAGAGGTCGATGATCGCGCCCGACACGGTTTCGGCCCGCTCGGCCTCGCCCTCGACGCCGTCGTCGAACAGCACGAGCGGATGCAGGTTGCCGTCCCCGGCGTGAAAGACATTGGCCACCCGTACGCCGTGCGACTCGGCCATCTCCGAGATGCGCCTGAGCACCTCGGGCAGCGCCGTCCGCGGGATCACGCCGTCCTGCACGATGTAGTCGGGGCTGATCCGCCCGACGGCCGCGAACGCCGACTTGCGGCCCTTCCAGAACAAAGCCCGCTCGAGCTCGTCGGCCGCGATCCGGATCTCGAACGCCCCGTTCGCCTCGCACAGCCCGGTGACCTGCTCGAACTGCGCCTCGACCTCGGCCGCGGGCCCGTCCAGCTCGACGATCAGCACCGCCGCCGCGCCCGGCGGATAGCCGCAGGCGACCGCGGCCTCGGCGGCCTCGATGGCCAGCGCGTCCATCATCTCGATGGCGGCCGGCACCACGCCCGCCCCGATGATCGCCGAGGTGGCCGCCCCGGCCTGGTCGATGCTGCCGAACGCGGCCAGCAGCGTGCGCACCGACTCGGGCAGCCGGGTCAGCTTGACGGTCACCTCGGTGGCGATCCCCAGCGTGCCCTCCGACCCGACGAACGCGCCCATCAGGTCGTACCCGGGCGGGTCGGGCGCCTTTCCGCCGAGCCGGACGAGCTCGCCGTCGGGCGCCACGATCTGCAGCCCGGTCACGTGGTTGGTGGTGAAGCCGTATTTGAGGCAGTGCGCGCCGCCCGAGTTCTCGGCCACGTTGCCGCCGATCGAGCAGATCTGCTGGCTCGACGGGTCGGGCGCGTAGTAGTAGCCGTGCGGGGTGGCCGCCTTCGTGACGTGCAGGTTGATCACTCCGGGCTCGACCACGGCCCGCTCGTCCTGCGCCGCGACCTCCAGGATGCGGCGCATCTGCGCGGTGACGATCAGCACGCCCTCGGCGTGGGGGAGCGCCCCGCCGGAGAGGCCGGTGCCCGAGCCGCGGGCCACGAACGGCACCCCCGCGGCCACACACGCCCGTACGACGGCCGCGACCTGGGCCGCGGTGTGGGGGAGGGCGACCACGGCCGGGACGACCTTGTAGTGGGCCAGGCCGTCGCACTCGTACGTCCGCAGCTCCTGCCGGTCGGTGATGACCTGCTCGGGGCCCAGCTCGGACCGCAGCCGCCGGGCGAGCGCGTCGATGTCAGCCATGGAGCCTCCCTCCCGACAACCTAACCCGAGTGCTCACTGAGCGCGATGGTGTCGATCGGTCCCGTAGTAGTTCCGGCACCGCCCTCGGCCCGGCTCGCGGGTCTGGGATTATGGCCCGATGTTCGCGCGCGCTGTGGTGATCGGGACCTGTGCCCTCCTGCTGGTGGCCGGCTGCTCCGGCGACGACGACCCGGCCCCCGAGCCGACCGGGCTGATCAACGCGACGACCATGCGCGGCGCCCTGCTGCAGGCCAATGAGATCGGCCCGACCTGGGCCGCCCCGCAGACCAGCGCCGACCCCAACCAGCTGGTCAGCATCTGCGGCGGCACGACGTCGGCCCCCAGCGTGCCGCCCGGTGGTGACGTCGTGGCCGCGTCCTTCGTGGACGAGGGGCAGAAGGGCGCCCAGACGCTCGACCAGACCGCGCTCGTCTACGGCGACGAGACGCTGGCCACCGCGGCCCAGACGGCGCTGCGGGCGGTCGCCGACGGCTGCCAGGCGAATGTGTCAGTGCCGGCCACCGTCAACGACGAGAAGTCCGAACCGGCGTACACCGAAACCGTCGCGATCAAGACACTCGACGAGTCGGGCTGGAAGGGCTTCGTGGTGATCCGGCACAAGAAGTACGACCCGGCCCACCCGGGCACGGCCGACACCGCCGTAGCCGTGCTGAACAGCCGAAACGTGGTGCTCGTGGACACGTACGCGATCTATCGGCTGAACACCTCGAGCCCCTCGCCGAACTTCGACGCCGACTGGCAGCGGCTCGTCGGCAGCGTCGTCCAGCGAGTCTCGTGACTCTCCCGGGATAGACACGACGGCCCTGTGTCGTCTAATGTTCCGAGTGCGCCGTTGCGAGTTCTTCCCCCGTGGAATTCGCAGCGGCGTCTTTATTGGGTGACCACCGGCAGCACGTCGAAGCCCCGGATGGTCAGGCTGTCCCGCCGCTGTGCCCCGTCGGCCAGTCCGAGCCCCGGCAGCCGCTCGAAGAGCCGCGGAAAAGCGATCTCCGCCTCCAGCTTGGCCATCGGCGCGCCCAGGCAGTAGTGCATGCCCCCGCCGAACGACAGCGACGTGTTGTCGCCCCGCCCCAGATCGAGCCGGTCGGGGTCGGGGAAGCGCCGGGCGTCGCGGTTGGCCGAGCCGGTGTAGGCCACGATCCGGTCGCCGGGCTCGAAGGTCACCCCGGCCACCGTCGTCGTCTCCAGCGCCGTACGGTCGATGTTCTGCACCGGCGAGTCGTAGCGCAGCAGCTCCTGCACCGCCGAGGCCGGGTCGGCGACCAGGGCGGGCCGCTGCTCCGGATGCTCCAGCAGCGCCACCAGGCCGTTGGCGAGCAGGTTGGTGGTGGTCTCGAAGCCCGCCGCGAACAGCAGCCCGGCCATCGTCAGCAGCTCGTCCTCGGTCAGCCGGTCGCCCGCCTCCTCGTGCCCGACCAGGGCGCTCATCAGGTCCTCCCGCGGCTGCCGGCGACGCTCGGCGGCCAGGGCGGCCAGATATTCCCGTACGGCCTTGGCCGCGGGGTTGGCCTTGGAGAGCACCTCGGGCGTGATGTCGTCGAGCACGGCCGACCAGTCCTGCACCAGATGCTGGAACTGGGCGCGGTCGGCCGGCGGGATGCCGAGCAGCTCGCTGATCACGTTGCAGGGCAGCGGGAATGCGAACGCCGCGACGAAGTCGGCCGCCCCGTCCATCTCGTCGATCAGCTCGTCGATCATCCGCTCGGTCGCCGGGCGCAGCGCCTGCACCCGCCGGGCGGTGAAGCTCGAGCTGACCAGCCGCCGCAGCCGGGTGTGGTCGGGCGGGTTGATGCCCAGCAGGCTCGTGAAATAGCCGTAGAGCGCGGGATGGTCGGCCCAGTCGGCCAGCCCGGCGTGGGCCAGCAGCTCGACCGGCATCTTGCCGAGCTTGTGATCGCGGGCGACGGCCGCGCACTCGGCGAACCGGGTCACGATCAGGGTGCCGTCGTCGGCGCGGACGAAAGCGCCGAGCTCACGAAGACGCGTGTAGTGACCGTACGGATCTTGACGCCCGGCCGCAGTGGTGAGGTCCCGCAGGAGTGCCGAAACCTCGCGACTTTCCACAATGTCCGCCACAACTTGACCATACAAGCTGGGGCTTGAGCGCAGGAGTGTCGTGTTCTAGGCTGCACTCGGTTCATCAACCACAGTTTATGGCGTCCTACATCGGGGGATGTGCACGAGCGCGGTTCGCGCTCCTGCTCATGGACGCCACCGTCGGGGGAGGAGGGCGTGGGTGGGCGCCTTCTCCATCGCCGCCAAGCTGGACCGGCTTTTCAAGCAGCACAAGCCGGAACCCAGCTACATGGCCGTGGCCGAAGCGGTTCGCTCCGGCCAGGGCGTGGCGATCTCGCACACCTACATCTGGCAGTTGCGCACGGGCCGCCGCGACAATCCGACGGTCGCGCACCTGACCGCGCTGGCCACCTACTTCGGTGTTCCCGTGGCCTATTTCATAGACGACGAGCAGACCCGGCGCATCGACGATCAACTTGAGCTGATGCAGACGTTCCGCGCCGCGGGCGTCACCGAGATCGCGATGCGGGCGGCCGACGTCTCGCCCCGGGGGCGAGATCTGATCAACGAGCTGATCCGGAAGGTCTGGGAGTCGGAGCGCCAGGCGGACAGCTGACGGGCCGTTTCCCCAGCTTCCGGTACGCCCGGCTGACGCGGCTGAGCCAGGCCACCTCGTCGGCCATCGCCGGCCCCACGACGGCCCAGCTCCCCGCTTCGTCCGCCGGCTCGGCGCCCTCGGCCCGCCGCCGCAGCGCCCCGGCCAGCCGCACCGCCTCGGCCTCGGGCCCGCCGCCGGCGTCCGCGCCGGGCAGATAGCCGCGCAGCGCCAGCATGCCGTCGCGGATCTCGATGACCCGGCGATACAGCCGCAGGTGCACGTCGTCGACGCCGGCCAGCTCGACGATCGCCCGGCGCGGCGAGAACAGGATGATCTCGGGGAACGTGTCCCGCATGGCCTTCCACAGCGGCCGCAGTGCCACCAGCGACCGGTACGCCGCCACGGCCGCGCGCGCCCGCGGAAAGGCGGTCGCCGCCCCGCCCGTGACCATCAGCAGCGCGCTGGCGGCCTGCACGAACTCGGCCGGCGGGTCGAGCGCGGCCAGGTCGACCACGGCCCCCGCGCCCAGCATCACCATCACGACCGCCCGGAAGAACGCGTCCAGCGCCAGCAGCCCGGCCCCCGCCGCGAGCGCCCGCAGCGCCGTCCGCGACCACAGCTTGGGCACCTCGGCCGCGATGGCCCAGAAGAACCGCGCGGCCGCCGCCAGGGCCACCCCGACATAGAGGTCGATCGCCACCCAGTACGCCACCGCGCCCGGGGACAGCTCGCCGCTCAGCAGGCCGCGGCCGGCGAACACCGCCCCGGCCGCGATCAGCAGCAGCACCAGCACGACGGCGCCCGACGCGACGTGCCAGCGCAGGCCGCGGCTGGTCACCAGCAGCAGGAACCGCAGCAGGAAGTAGGCGGCGACCATCGCGGCCAGGTGCTGGATCGCGCCCGCCCGCAGCTGCTCGAGATCGTCGGCCACGTCCGGGTAGGCCGCGGTGCGCGAGACGGCGAGGGCGATCACGGCCGCGGTGAGGGCGCGCTGCGGCCGGTCTCGCCAGATTCCGGGCAGCCGCGTCACCGCCAGGCCCCACAGCAGTATCAGCAGGGCGGCGGAGAGGATCATTACGTCAGGCCCAGCGCATCCGTCGTGCGGCCGAGCGGGGTGGGCGACGGGCGGGCCGAGCGGCCGCGGATCAGCGAGGCCATCATCTCGGCCTCGCGCTCCTGCTCGTCGGTGTAACGCGCGCGGCCCAGCATCGTCTTCTCGCCGAGCATCTGCCGGACCGCGGCCGGCTCGAGATCGGGGAAGAGGGTGCCCAGCGCGGCGTCGGAGCCCGAGTGTCCGCAGAGGATGTGCGAGAGCTCATGCAGCACGATGTGCTCGGCGTGCAGCGGCGACGTGCCCGGGTCGAAGAACACGTGATCGGCCCGCTCGGTGCCGATCCACAGGCCGCAGGGCGCCTCGTCGCTCAGCCCGGGCACCGCCTGACGGATCAGCGGGCGGCCGCGGCGGGCCGACACCTGGGCGCAGAACTCGTCGAGATCGAAGGGGTCGGGCACGCGGATGCCGCGCAGTCTCGCCTCGCACCGCCGCCGCAAACCCTCCACCGCGGACACGCTACCCGTCCGTTTCGCTGCGCGGAACTGCGCGGAGAAAGCGCTTACCGAACAGGGGGTGTCGTATGCCTGTGGAAAACCCCACCTACCTGTTAACTATTCGGCCAACATCTGCATAGCCTTACGAACCTTGGGGCAGAAACCAGTTCGGCCGAGGATTCAAAACCGGAGGTGGCTGGCGATGACAAAGTTCGTCTACGACTTCGCCGAGGGAAACAAGGATCTCAAAGACCTTCTCGGGGGCAAAGGCGCCAATCTCGCGGAGATGACCAACCTCGGCCTGCCGGTCCCGGCGGGCTTCACGATCACGACCGAGGCGTGCCAGCGCTTCCTGCACGACGGCGCACACGTCGACGGGCTCGACGAGGAGATCGACCGGCATCTGGCCGCGCTCGAGTCGGCGATGGGCCGCAAGCTCGGCGATCCGGCCGATCCGCTGCTGGTCTCCGTACGCTCGGGCGCCAAGTTCTCGATGCCCGGCATGATGGAGACGGTCCTCAACGTGGGGCTCAACGACGAGTCCGTCGCGGGCCTTTCCCGGCAGGCGGGCGACAATGACCGCTTCGCCTGGGATTCGTACCGCCGGCTGATCCAGATGTTCGGCAAGACAGTTTGTGACGTGCCGGGCGAGGAATTCGAGGACGCGCTGCACAAGGCGAAGGTGGCCAAGGGCGTCAAGGACGACGTGCAGCTCGACGCGGCCGATCTCAAGGAGCTCGTGGCCGCGTACAAAAAGGTCTTCGTCAAGCACGTCGGGCACGATTTCCCGCAGGACCCGCGGCACCAGCTCGAATTGGCTATCGGGGCCGTCTTCCAATCGTGGAACGCCGACCGGGCCGTGCTCTACCGCCGGCAGGAACGCATCCCGGCCGACCTCGGCACCGCGGTCAACGTCGTCGCAATGGTCTTCGGCAACCTCGGCCCCGACTCGGGCACCGGCGTCGCCTTCACCCGCGACCCGGCCACCGGCGAGAGCGGCATCTACGGCGACTACCTGCAGAACGCGCAGGGCGAGGACGTGGTGGCCGGCATCCGCAACACGCTCCCGCTGGCCGACCTCGAGAAGCTCGACAAGAAGTCGTACGACGAGCTGCTGCAGATCATGGCCACCCTCGAGGGGCACTACCACGACCTGTGCGACATCGAATTCACGATCGAGCGCGGCAAGCTGTGGATGCTGCAGACCCGCGTCGGCAAGCGCACCGCGGCGGCCGCCTTCACGATCGCCGCGCAGCTGGTCGACGAGGGCATGATCGACCTCGACGAGGCGGTCACCCGGGTCTCCGGGGCGCAGCTCGGGCAGCTGATGTTCCCGCGCTTCGACCTCTCCGCCGACCCGGTCTCGCTGACGAAGGGCGTGGGCGCGTCGCCCGGCGCCGCCTTCGGTTCCGTTGTCTTCACGTCGGCCGACGCCGTCGCCCGCGCCGCCGAGGGCGAGCAGGTGATCCTCGTACGGCGGGAGACGAACCCGGACGACCTGCCCGGCATGATCGCCGCCCAGGGCATCCTGACCGCCCGCGGCGGCAAGACCTCGCACGCCGCCGTCGTCGCCCGCGGCATGGGCAAGACCTGCGTCTGCGGCGCCGACCAGGTCGAGGTCGGCCGCGACCAGTTCACGGTCGGCGGCCAGGTCGTGCGCGAGGGCGACGTGATCTCGATCGACGGCACCACCGGCCGCGTCTACCTCGGCGAGGTGCCGGTCCGCCCGTCCGAGGTCGTGCAGTACTTCGAGGGCGACCTCGACCCGGCCCAGGCCAACGACCCGCTCGTCGCCGCCGTCCACCAGATCATGACCCACGCCGACGACCGCTCCCGGCTCAAGGTGCGCACCAACGCCGACACCGGCCCCGACGCCGCCCGCGCGCGCCGTTTCGGGGCCCAGGGCATCGGGCTCTGCCGCACCGAGCACATGTTCCTGGGCGACCGCCGCGAACTGGTCGAACGCCTGATCCTGGCGCACAACAAGGCCGAGCGCGACGACGCCCTGGCCGCCCTGCGGCCGTTGCAGCGGGCCGACTTCCTCGAGATCTTCCGCGAAATGAACGGGCTGCCGGTCACCGTCCGGCTGATCGACCCGCCGCTGCACGAGTTCCTGCCCTCCCTGGAGGAGCTGGCGGTGCAGGTGGCGGTGGCCAAGGAGCGGGGCTCGTCGGACGAGCAGACCGAGCGCGACGAGCGGATGCTGGCGGCCGTGCGGCGCATGCACGAGTCGAACCCGATGCTCGGCCTGCGCGGCGTACGGCTGGGCCTGGTCATTCCCGGCCTGTTCGCGATGCAGGTGCGGGCCATCGCCGAGGCCGCGGTGGCGCTGGCCGCCGAGGGTGGCCGGCCCCGGCCCGAGATCATGGTGCCGCTGGTCGGGGCCGTGCAGGAGCTCGAGACCGTACGCCATGAGGCCGAGCGGATCATCGCCGAGGTGGTCGGCGACTCGGGCGTCGAGGTGCTGATCGGCACGATGATCGAGGTGCCGCGGGCCGCCCTGACAGCCGGCCAGATCGCCGAGGCGGCCGAGTTCTTCTCGTTCGGCACCAACGACCTGACCCAGATGGCGTGGGGCTTCTCCCGCGACGACGTCGAGGGCGCGTTCTTCTGGCGCTACCTCGAACTGGGCATCTTCGGCATCTCGCCGTTCGAGTCGATCGACCGCGACGGCGTGGGCCGGCTCGTGCGGATCGCCGCCGAGGAGGGCCGGGCGCAGCGCCCCGGGTTGAAGCTGGGCGTGTGCGGCGAGCACGGCGGCGACCCGGAGTCGGTGCACTTCTTCCACGAGGTCGGGCTCGACTACGTGTCCTGCTCGCCGTTCCGGGTGCCGATCGCGCGGCTCGAGGCCGGCCGGGCCGCCGTCGAATCGGCCGGATCCGACCACCGCTGACCGTTTTCTGCTGTCGCCGTCCGGGTGCTGGTCACCCGGACGGCGCCTTTTTGTCGGTGGCGGGGTCTAGCTTGAAGGTGCTTCTACTGCCCGGCCGACGGAGTCTGTGATGGCGTCTCAGCTCAACCCGTATCTGACATTCAACGGCAACGCCCGCGAGGCCATGGAGTTCTACCACTCGGTGCTCGGCGGCGACCTCAAAATCAACACGTTCGGCGAGTTCGGCGCGCCCGACCCGGCGATCGCCGACAAGGTCATGCACGCGATGCTGACCAGCGAGAAGGGCTACCTGCTGATGGCGTCCGACACGGCGCCCGGCATGGACTACAAGCCCGGCAACACGATCACGGTCAGCCTCAGCGGCGACCCCGGCGAGGGGCTCGAGGAGGTCTGGGAGAAACTGGCCGACGGCGGCACCGTGCAACTGCCGTTCGAGAAGCAGATGTGGGGCGACCTCTACGGCCAGCTGGTCGACAAGTTCGGCACGCCGTGGATGATCGACGTGGTCGTCGCGCAGTAGCGCCGGCCGGGCCGGGCGTCCTCGTCGTGACGCCCGGCCCGCCGCACGTCAGCTGCCGGCCAAGCCTGGCCCGTTGTTTCCGGCCACGCCCGGCCCGCCGCACGTCAGCTGCCGGCCGAGGCCGGCGGCTTGCACAGGTTGGTCATGGCGATGGCGAGAATCCGCTGACCCTTGGTGACGTCGGTCTGGAACATGCTGATCGCGTCGCTGACCTGCTCGCCGGTCGTCATGCCGTTCTTCGCGTCAGTGCACAGGTTGTAACCGTTGTCGATCGCGGTCTGCTCGTCCGCCACCAGCCCGGCGTCGAGCGCGCGGAGCGCCTTGAGGTAGGTCGCCTCGTCACCCTTCGGCAAGCTCCCCGCGGTCTCCTCGACGGCCGCCTTCTTCGGCTCATCGTCCGACCCCGAGCAGGCCGAAAGCATCCCCAGCCCGGCCAGAGCAACCAGAACGGTGCCCGTCACGACACGACGTGCCCCCACGATGAGTCCCCCTCGATTCGATCTTTCCCAGCGTGTACCGCAGGCACGGTACGGGGCGCGCGCCAGCCCCGAAACAACCCCCCAGCCAACTTTTCCGGCCAAGCGGTCACTCTGCCCCGCCCCGCATCGCCCGTCACCCCCACGGCTCGGCTCGCGTTCCACGGCACGACCCCCGCGGCTCGTGGCCCGCGGCTCGCGCCCCCTGCGGCTGGCCCCCCGCGGCTCGCCAACCCCCCCACTCGCCGGGGTGCGGGGATCCGCGGCGGTGGGTGCACCCCAGGCCGGCGTGGGCGCAGGTCGCGCGTGGCTGGGATCGCGCCTGGGCTCCCGGAAACCGTGCGCGGCTCGAAGGCTTCGGTCAGTGGTAATCCGGCGGTGGGGGCTCGCTGTCGTAGTCGTAGTCGGGTGGCTCCTCGTCGAACGTGAAGGCGGGCCCAGGGTCGGGTTCGGAGTCGCCGAAGCGGGACGAAACCGCCGGCCGCGGCCGGGGCTCGGTCTTCGCCGCGGGCGCGGGAGCCGACCCGCCGTCGGAGTCGTGCAGCGTGTCGAGGACCGCCTGGCCGAACTTGGCCAGCTTGCCCTGGCCGACGCCGCTGACCGTGCCCAGTTCGCCCAGCGACTTCGGGTTGAGCGCCGCGATCGCGCGCAGCGTGGCGTCGTGGAAGATGACGTAGGCGGGCATGCCCTGCTCCTTGGCGACGGACGCCCGCCAGGCGCGCAGCCGCTCGAAGGTCGACGCGTCGGCGGGGGAGAGGTCGGCCGCCGGGGCCGCGGTCGCGCGCTGCTTCGGGGCGCGCACCTTGGCCGGCGCCTCCCGCCGCATCATCACCTTGGTCTCGCCGCGCAGCACCCCGCCACTCGCGTCGGTCAGCACCAGCGTGCTGTATTCGCCCTCGACGGCCAGCAGCCCGGCGGCCAGCAGCTTGCGCACCACCCCGCGCCATTCGGTCTCGCGCAGGTCGGTGCCGATGCCGAACACCGACAGCTCGTTGTGCCGGAACCGCTGAACCTTCTCGGTCTCCTTGCCCAGCAGGATGTCGATCGACTGCCCGGCCCCGAACTTCTGCCCGCGTTCCCGCTGCAGCCGCAGCACCGTCGACAGCATCTTCTGCGCCGCCACCGTGCCGTCCCACGACTCCGGCGGCACCAGGCACGTGTCGCAGTTGCCGCAGTTGTCCACTGTGGCGACCTGCCCGAAATAGTTCAGCAGCTGCGACCGCCGGCAGGTGACCGTCTCGCACAGCGCCAGCATCGCGTCGAGATGCCGGGCCGCGTTGCGCCGATAGGCCAGATCCCCGTCCGAGCTGTCGATCATCTTGCGCTGCTGCACGACGTCCTGCAGCCCGTACGCCAGCCAG
Organism: Paractinoplanes lichenicola; assembly: GCF_016785085.1. Classification (GTDB taxonomy): domain Bacteria; phylum Actinomycetota; class Actinomycetes; order Mycobacteriales; family Micromonosporaceae; genus Actinoplanes; species Actinoplanes lichenicola. Next base: position 253,366 of record NZ_JAENHO010000010.1, on the reverse strand, counting down.
GCCGTCGACGGCATCCCGTCGCGCCCGGCGCGGCCGGTCTCCTGGTAGTAGCCCTCGACCGACTTGGGCAGGTCGAGGTGCGCCACGAACCGGACGTCGGGCTTGTCGATGCCCATGCCGAAGGCGATCGTCGCCACCATGACCAGCCCGTCCTCGCGGAGGAAGCGGGACTGGTTGGCCGCGCGCACCCGATTGTCGAGCCCGGCGTGATAGGGCAGCGCGGCCACCCCGTTCTGCACGAGGAACTCGGCCGTCCGCTCGACCGACGCGCGCGACAGGCAGTAGACGATGCCGGACTCGCCGGGATGCTCGCTGCGCAGCAGGTCGAGCAGCTGCTTGCGCGGCTCGTTCTTCGGCACGATGCGATATTGGATGTTGGGCCGGTCGAAGCTGGCCGTGAAGTGCCGCGCGTCGGTCAGCTGCAGGCGGGTCGCGATCTCGTCGCGGGTGGCCGTGGTGGCGGTCGCGGTGAGCGCGATGCGGGGCACGTCGGGCCAGCGCTCGTGCAGCATCGACAGGCCCAGATAGTCGGGGCGGAAGTCGTGGCCCCACTGCGACACACAGTGCGCCTCGTCGATCGCGAACAGCGAGATCTTGCCCCGGTCGAGCAGCCGCTGGGTGGCGGGCACGCCGAGGCCCTCGGGCGCCACGTAGAGCAGGTCGAGATCGCCGTTGACGAACTCCGCCTCGACCATGCGCCGCTCGTCGTAATCCTGCGCGGAGTTGAGGAAGCCGGCCTTGACCCCGACCGTGCGCAGCGCGTCGACCTGATCCTGCATGAGGGCGATCAGGGGTGAGATGACCACACCGGTGCCGGGGCGCACGAGGGCCGGGATCTGATAGCACAGGGACTTGCCGCCACCGGTCGGCATCAGCACCAGCGCGTCGCCGCCACCGGCCACGTGCTCGATGATCTCGTGCTGCTGACCGCGGAACGACGGATAGCCGAAGACCCGGTTGAGGACGTCGACGGCCGCCGAGCCGTGTGCGGAAACCTGCTCTGCCGAAGTCACCCCGCGACAGTACAGAGAATCCCCGCCACGGCGCGAAGACCCTGTGGATAACCCGGCGCTGTGGATAACGGGGTTGGCGCCGGTTGGATCTGGTATGTCGTCACCTGATCGTGGTGCCTCGCCTACCCGCTGGTCACGGCTTCGGCAGCAGCGAGACCAACGCCAGAATCAGCTGAGCGGGCGATCCGGGAGCAGCATCGAGCACCAGCGGCGCCTCCTGGGTGGCGTGCTGCCCGGCCACATGATGCAGGGCCGACACGCCCGCGCTGGAGAGCTGGGTCACCCCCGACAGGTCCACCGTCAGCGGCAAAGTCCCGCCTCGGCTGCGTCGCAGCAGCTCCTGGCGGGTCAGCGCGGCCGTGCTGACGTCGATCGGCCCCTCGATGCGGATCCGGGTCTCGTCGCCGCCGGGCAGCTCGATGATGCGGAACTCGGCCTCGGGCGAGGCGGACACCAGGGTGGGATCCGCGGCGGGGCTGTCGAGCAGCCGGGCCGGCCGGCTCAGGGGCTTGGTGAGGTGGGCGATCGTTCCGGCCGGGGAGTGGTCCACCTTCAGTGCCGCCACCAGCTGCGCGGCCAGGGCCAGGCCGCGCCCCCGGTTGGCTCGGGGCTGCGGCGCCTGCCACTTGCCCTCGTCGCGCACCGAGGCCTCCACCACTCCGGCCGCGGTGAGCGTGGCGCGAACGGTCACCGTCGACGCGGCCGTGGCGCCCGCGTGTTCGACCGCGTTGGCCAGCAGCTCGCCCAGCGCGTGTTGCAGGGCGAAGACGTCCTCGGCGGTGGCGCCGATCTCGCCCAGCCACGAGCCCAGCGCCTGCCGGGTGGGGCGCAGCTCGGCGGGGGAGGCGGGCAGGGTCAACTCCAGATCCCGTACGGCCGGGACGCGCTGGACGGCCAGCAGGGTGATGTCGTCGGTGTGGCCGGTCGCGCGCACCAGCAGTTCGACGCTCTGGGTGCAGACGCGCTCGGCGGGGGTGGCCATCGGGTCGTGCAGGGCCCGGCCGGCGGCGCTGTCGGCGGCGACGTGGGCGAGCTCGGCCGAGCTGGTGGCGTGGTCGCGCCCGGGGCGTTCGAGGACGCCGTCGCTGTAGAGCAGGAGCAGCTCACCAGGGGCGAGGTTGTCCGCCCGTACGGGGAAATCGCCCCCTGTGCCCAGGGGTGCCCCGCCGGTCGAGGGCAGGTAGCGCGTCGAGCCGGTGGGGGTGACGATCAGCGGCGCGGGATGGCCGGCCGTGCAGTAGGCGAGCTCGCCGGTGATCGGGTCGAGGACGACCAGCGCCACCGTCGTCGCGTGGGCGGCCGGCACCCGGGCCGCGAACCGGTCGGCGGCGGCCAGGGCCTCGACGATGCCGGCGCCGTCCTCGAGCCTGTCCTGCAGCACCGCGCGCAGCTGGCCCATCACCCCGGAGGCGCGGACGCCGTGACCGACCACGTCGCCGACGATCAGCGCCACCCGGCCGTCGCGCTGCGCGACCGCGTCGAACCAGTCGCCACCGGCCGCCGTGTCGGCCTCGGCGAGCAGATAGCTGGCCGCGATCTGGGCCCCGGGCAGCACGGGCAGGCCGGTCGGCAGCAGCTCGCGCTGCAGGGCCGTCACCACCGTGCGGCTCTGCTCGTAGCGCTCGCGCAGCTCGGCCGTCCGGTCGGCCGCCTCCTGACGTTGCCGCACCATCTCGGTCACGTCGAAGCCGACGCCGATCACGCCGCGCCGCTCCCCGCCGGCCGTCCACGGCGTGATGCTGAAGTTCGCGAACATCTCGTGCACCGAACCGTCCGGCGCCGTCAGGTGGACCCGCCACTCCCGCCCGTTGATCGGCTCCCCGGTGCGGTAGACGTCGTGATACGCGTCGACGAACTGCTGGCCGACCAGGTCACTGAGCACCTCGCGGATGGGCCGCCCGAGGAACTCGCGGCCCGGGATCACCGCCCGGGTGGCCGCGCTGAGCGCGAGCACCCGCAGCTCGGGCCCCTCGCAGACGGCCAGGATGAAGGGCACCTGGTCGACCGCGGTGAGCAGCAGCGTGGGGTCGTCGGCCATCAGCTCATCCTGCCGGATGGCTCACTCGGCAAGGGGTAGCTCGATCGTGTGAGCCGTGTGCGAGGCCTTGGTGGCCAGGTAGCGTACGTTCGCCGCGGACATGTGCACCCCGGTCGGCACCCGCTGAGTCACGTCGATGCCGCTCTTCTCCAGCTGGATCGCCTTGTCGGGGTTGTTGCTGAGCAGCCGGATCCGGTCGGCGCCGAGGGCGAGCAGCATCTGCGCGGCGGCCGAGTAGTCCCGTTCGTCCTCGCCGCGGCCCAGGGCGACGTTCGCCTCGTACGTGTCGAGGCCGGAATCCTGCAGCGCGTACGCGTCGAGCTTGGCGTAGAGGCCGATGCCGCGCCCCTCCTGCCGCAGATAGAGCAGGAAGCCGCCCTGCTCGGCGATCCGCTCGACGGCCTCGCGCAGCTGCGGCCCGCAGTCGCAGCGCTGGCTGCCGAACACGTCGCCGGTCAGGCATTCGCTGTGCGGCCGGACCAGGGGAGCCCGCCCGCCGGCGGCCGACTTCTTCAGCGCCCGCTGCCAGTCGCCCAGGCCGAGGGCCAGATGCTCCTTGCCGTCGACCAGACCGTCGAAGGTCATCACCTGCGCGGTGGTCGCATAGCCGTCGCCGAATCGCAGCGGGACGGTCACCTGCTGCCGCACCGTGGCTTCTAACATCGGTCCTCCTCGTTGTTCCCCGCTGATCCGCTATACCCGCCGCCGGAGTCACCGCACCGCAACAGACCGCGAACGTGCCTGTAATCGTGGCGCGGATTATCTTGGACGCAACTGTTCGGCCTGGGTGACGATCGTCGCTCTAACGGAGGCGTCATCGGTGGTTGAGCGTCCTTACACGTTGCTGAGTTGCGGCATGTCCATCGACGGTTACTTGGACGACGCGACCCGTGACCGGCTGTTGCTGTCCAACGAGGCCGACTTCGACCGGGTCGACGCCGTCCGGGCCGGGTGCGACGCGATCCTGGTCGGGGCCGCGACGATCCGGCAGGACGACCCGCGCCTGCTGGTGCGCTCGGCCGAACGGCGTGCGGCCCGGGTCGCCCGGGGTGAGGCGCCCAATCCGCTGAAGGTCACCGTAACCAGCAGGTGTGACATAAACCCGTCGGCGCGGTTCTTCACCGTGGGCGATGTGGACAAACTGGTCTATTGCGCCAGCGGTTCGTGCGTGTCGGCCAAGGCGCGCCTGGGCGAGGTGGCCACGGTCGTCGACGGCGGCGACCCGGTCGACCTGCATCTGGTGACGGCCGACCTGGCCGCGCGGGGCGTGCGCCGGCTGATGGTCGAGGGCGGCGGCACGATGCACACCCAGTTCCTGACCGCGGGCCTCGCCGACGAGCTGCAGCTCGTGGTCGCGCCGTTCTTCGTGGGCGACTCGCGGGCGCCGCGCTTCGTCAGCGACGGCGACTTCCCGTGGGGGCCCGGGCGGCGGGCGACGCTGGCCGAGGTGCGCCAGATCGGCGACGTCGTGCTGCTGCGCTATGCCCTGTCCGACCGTTTTGGGGAAAGCACCCATAAAAGCTAGGCGCCGGCTCGCGCCAGCTCGCGTCCCAGCACCATCTCGGGCGAGGCGGGGGTGGCGACACCGTACGGAACCGGGGAGATCGGGGCGGCGATCCGCACCGCGGCCGCGCCGCGCAGCTTGACGGCCGCCCGGGTCAGGATGACCACGGCGCCGGGCAGGGCGGCGACGAAGGCGAACAACCCGTAGACCACCGCGGTGGTCAGGCCCTGGGTGGCGCTGAGGCCGGCCGCGCCGAACGCCCACGCCGTGACGGCCTCGCGGGGACCCCAGCCGCCGATGTTGAGCGGCAGCGACATCGCCAGCAGCGCCAGCAGCATCAGCGGCGCGAGCCGGGCCAGCGACGCCGACGAGCCGGCCGCGCGGGCCGCCACCACAAAGGTGGCCAGGTGGCCGACGAGCACGACGACCGAGGCCAGGGTCACGATCGGCCAGTTGCGACGGGCCAGCAGCCCGGTGCGGATCTCGGCGAGGCCCGTACGGACCGCGGAAGCGACCCGCGAGCCACCCTGTCGGAGCTGCCGGAAAGCCAGCAGGATCACCGCGACGGCCAGAAGCGCGGCGATGGCTACGACCGCGGCAGTAGCGCCGTGCTGGCGCAGAATGTCGAGAACGGGCGAGGGGACGGTGAACAAGACGGTCACGCCGACGACGATCAGCACGAGCTGCCCGGCCGTGCGCTCGAGCACCACGGCCCGCACGCTCTTGGCCACGTCACCCTCGTCGCGCCCGTGCTGCACGGCCCGGTCCACGTCGCCGAGCACCCCGCCGGGCAGCGCGGCGTTGAGGAACAGCGCCTTGTAGTAGTCGGCCACCGCCGTACGGAAGGAAAGCCGCAGGCCGAGACCGCGCGCCACCAGGCACCAGCGCCAGGCGCTGAACACGGTGGTGGTGACCCCGATCGTGAAGGCCAGCGTGAGCGCCGGACCGTCGATCACCCGCAGGCCGTCGACGAAGGCACCGGTGCCGAGCTTCCACAGCAGGAAGACCAGGATCCCGGCCCCGCCCAGAATCCGTGCCCAAGCCCAGATACGCCCCACGTCGCCGTTCCCTTCGTCTCGCCCGTCTTCCCCTAGTACGCCGGGGCGGGCACAAAGGGTTCAGTCGAAGGTCGCCAAAAGATCGACATGTCCGACCGACGCGCTCGGCAACGACGCCAGCCGTGCCGCCAGGTAGCCGTCCAGATCGAGCGAATTCCGCTGCTCACGGGCCGCGCCGACCCAGCCCCGCAGCCATTCCGCGGTCAATTCCGGCAGCTCGGTTCCCAGCCGCCACGGGCTCGGGCGAGTGACCACCGTCGCGCCGGCCAGTTCAAAAGCCTTCCCCGCGTACGCCGGAGCGTCCGGCCCGAGCAGGCGGCGCCCCCCGGTGACCCGCCGCTGGTGCTCGTCGAACGCCTCGGCGACGCTCGCGTCCAGCGGGTCGGCCGGGTCGAGGCGCACCTCCCCGGCGACCGAGAGCGTGAACAGCGCCGGCACCCGGGCCGCCGCCAGCGTCGCCACCAGCGCGTCGATCTCGTCGGCGGTCAGCAGGTCGAGCAGCGCCGAGCAGGTGACCAGCCCGGTACCGTCGAGATCCTCGACCGTGAGCGCGGTCACATCGGCCAGCGCGCCCTCGACGCTCACGTCCGGGACGCGTACGTGGGCCGTGGCGTAGTGCAGCAGCTTCGGATCGAGGTCGGTCAGGATCCAGTGCTGCGGCTTGGGCAGCCGGGGGGCCAGCCAGCGGGCCATCGAGCCGGTGCCGCACCCCAGGTCGCGGATCACGTGGATGTCGCCGGGCAGCAGCGCGACCAGGTCGGCCGCGCGGGCCTCGGCGTCGGCGGGCTCGCGCAGGCCGAGCCAGGTCTCACTGAACTCACCGGTCATCGAGGGTCTCCTTCACAGATGGCGGACAGTGCGGAGGCGGTGCCCGGCCAGCTCGGGAGGGTCTCCCGGCGGGCCCGGGCGGCGGCGCGCAGGCGGTCGCGCAGCGCGGCGCCGGTCAGCCACGACCGCAGCGCGGCGGCCAGGGCGGGTCGGTCGTCGGGCGGGATCAGCAGGCCGGGGCGGGTGCCGTCCGGGGCCGTGCCGAGCGCCTCGGGCACGCCGCCGACCGCCGTGGCCAGCACCGGGATTCCGCGGGCGAGGGCCTCGGTGACGACCATGCCGTACGTCTCGGCCCGCGAGGGGAGCACAAAAAGATCCGCTTGCCCGTACGCGTCGTCGAGCGCGGCGCCGTGCAGCGCGCCCTCGAAGCGCAGCCGCGGATCCTCGTACGGGACCGGTTTGATCAGTGCCCCGGCGAACCGGCACTCCCAGTCGAGGCCGGCCAGATCGTTCTGCAGCGCGCCGACCAGCAGGTCCTGGCCCTTGCGAGGGGTCACGGCGGCCACGCAGAGCAGGCGGCGGCCGCTCGGTTCGGGCTCGGTCAGGGGCGCGGGGTCGACGCCGGGCGGGGCGACCTCCACCCGTACGAGGTCGTGCATGGTCTTGACCCGGTCGGCGGCGGCCTGGCTGGTGGCGACGACCGTCGTGGCCAGATGCACCGCCTGCTTCTCCCGGGCGCGCAGAGCGTCGGCGGCTGCCGGGTCGAGCCCGGTCTCGTCGCTCAGGGGCAGGTGGATGAGCAGGATCAGCCTCAGCCGGGCCGCGTGCGGTTCCAGAATCTCCGGTACGCCGCAGCCGACCAGGCCGTCGATCAGCACAGTGGACATATCCGGAATGTCAGCTAGCGCTTTGTGCAAGGCGGTGCGCGCGGCGGTCCCGGGGGAGGGCCAGTCGCCGGGGATCGCGAGCTCGTGCACGTCGGGCAGCAGCGACAACACCGTACGGTCGTAGCGGTTGCCGCCGCTCGGTGCCGCCGGGTCGTCGATGCCGCCCGGCAGCACCGCCCACAAGGTCACAGGTCGCGCTCGTACGAGGCCCAGGCGATGTGCGACTCGTGCAGGGTCACCGTGAGCCCGGTCAGCCCGGCCGCGCCCGCACCCAGGTCACCGGCCGCGATCGTGGCCGCCAGCTTGTCGGCGATCACCTTGGCCAGGAACTCGGTCGACGTGTTGATGCCCAGGAAGTCGGGCTCGTCGTCGAGGTTGCGATAGCTGAGCCCGCCGCAGATCGCCTTGAGCTGCTCGCTCGCGGCGCCGATGTCCACCACGATGTTGTCGTCGTCCAGCTCGGGCCGGCGGAAGGTGGCGTCGACCACGAAGGTCGCGCCGTGCAGCTTCTGCGCCGGACCGTAGACCTCGCCGGTGAAGCTGTGCGCGATCATGATGTGGTCGCGGACGGTGACGCTGAACAAGGGCTACTCCTCGGGGTAGTCGATCACGTGACAGAGGGCCGGAAGGCTACCGTCCGCGAGGCGGGGCAGCACCTCCGGCAGCTCGGCGAAATCGGAGTGCCCGGTGACGAACGCCTCGAACCGGTCGTCCTTCAACAGCTCCAGCGACAGCGCGAGCCGCTGGGCGTACGTGCGGTCGCGGCCGGGCACGATCCCGCCGACCTGACTGCCCCGGATGGTCAGCCGCCGGGAGTGGAAGAACTCGCCCAGCGGCACGCTGACCTGCCGGTCGCCGTACCAGCTGAGCTCGACGACCGTGCCCTCGGCCCGCACCAGCTCCAACGACCGGGTCAGCCCGGCCTGGGTCGCGCTGGCGTGGATCACCAGGTCGCAGTCGCCCGAAGCCCGCTCCGGGGTGGCGAACCCGGCGCCGAGCCGCGCGGCCAGATCCGCCTTGCTTTCGTCCACGTCGACGAGCTCAAGCCGTACGCCGGGAAAGCGCGCGAGAATCGCCGCCGCGCACCCACCCACCATGCCCCCGCCGACCACCGCGATCCGATCGCCGACCAGGGGACGCGCGTCCCACAAGGCGTTGACCGCGGTCTCGACCGTGCCCGCGAGAACGGCCCTGTGCGCGGGCACACCTTCGGGCACGACAGAAACCATCGTGACAGGTGCGACAAATCGGGTTTGGTGGGTATTGAGGGTGAAGACGGTACGTCCGAGCAGCTCGGCAGGACCTTGCTCGACGACGCCGACGTTGAGATAGCCGTATTTGACGGGGGCGGGGAAATCGCCCTCCTGGAAGGGGGCCCGCATCACCGGCCACTGGCTCTCGGGCACCCGCCCGGCGAACACCAGAGTCTCGGTTCCCCTGCTCACACCCGTGTGCAGCGTCCGGACGAGCACCTCGCCGTCGCCCGGCGCGCCGACGGTCACCGGGCGGATCTCGCCCCGCCCCGGCTCGGCGATCCAGAACGCGTACGCGTCACTCGTCATGGGTTGTTCCCTCCGCCCGCTGAACCGAAAGCCGTCCGGACGCGTGTTAAGCGCTGACGACGGCAACCATACGCGGCGGCCGATCTTGCAAATGGAGGCCACGGTGACATCAGCAACCGCACCCACCGGCACCGGATCCTCGCGTGCCCCGGTGGTCGGACTGGCCGCCCAGCTCGCCCTGCTGGCCCTGCTGGGCAGCACCCTCGGCCTCACCGCGACCGGCCTCATCGCCGGCGCGGCCTACGGACTCGTGCTGTGCGGCCTGCTCGGCGCCGGCCTCGACCGCGCCGGCATGGCCCAGATCGGCCCGGCCAACGCGGTGACCCTGGCCCGCGCCATCCTGGTCGGCGGCGTCACCGCGATGGTGGTGACCTCCTTCGTCCAGCCGGTCAACATGGTGGCCCTGGTCGCCATCGCCGGCGTCGCCCTGGCCCTGGACGGCGTCGACGGCCAGGTCGCCCGCCGCACCGGCAACACGACGGCACTGGGCGCACGCTTCGACATGGAGATCGACGCCTTCCTGATCCTGGTGCTCAGCGTCTACGCGGGCGATCGGTTCGGCTGGTGGTGGGTGGCCATCGGCGCCTTCCGCTACGTGTTCGTGGCGGCCGCCATCGCGGCGCCCTGGCTCAACGCGGCGCTGCCGCCCCGGTTCTCGCGCAAGGTGGTGGCCGCCCTCCAGGGGATCGTGCTGGCCCTGGTCACAGCCGACCTGCTGCCGACCTTCCTGACGATGGTCGCGCTGGGAGTGGCGCTGGGCTCGCTGACCTGGTCGTTCGGGCGGGACACGTTGTGGCTCTACCGGGCATCCCGGGTCCGTGCGGCGGCTCGGGAGCGCTGGGCGGCACCGCACCGCAGGCCCGCGCTGGTCCACTGAGCTGTCGCCCCCTGCGCCCGCCGCGAACGGTTCCCTCGCGGCGGGCGCGCCTATTCGGTTCCGTTCCCTGGCGACGGCCGCTGACCGCGGGCGCGGTCCCGGCCCGGGGTCGCGGCCTCGCCGGCGGCGGGTTCACCGTCGACAGGCTCAGCGGATGCGGTTGCCGTCGAAGGTGACCCGGCGCAGGCTACGGATGCCCACGGCGGTGACGGTGGCGAACATGACCAGGGCCGCGCCGCCGATGACCGGGCCCAGGAGATGGCGGCGATCACCTCGCCCACCTTGGGAATCAGGCCCACCAGCACCAGGATGATGCCCCGCCGTCACCACGTAGCGGCTTTGACCCGGGCCATCTGCACCAGGCCGACGTTCTGCGCGAACGCCGTGTCAAGGGACGAGTGGAACGTTCCGGCCAGGATGCCGATCAGGATCATCGGGTTGAGCGCGGTGAATGCGTCTCAGGCGCAGCCGGGGCCAGCCGCTCGGCCCCGCACGACGCGGTAGGACGAGATGTCGCCGTCGAGGTAGCCGTTCAGGTCGGTGATCGCCTTGGGGTCGTTGCCGTTGATGCCCACGTAGGCGACGATCGCGGAGTTCACCGCTCGGCACGTGGCCTTGTCGGCGACGACCTGCGCCTTCCGCTCGAGCTCCCGCGCGTCGAACTGAGAGTAAGAAAAGCCGGCAATACTCAGAGTGACAGCAGCGGTCACGGGGATATGTAAGAGGCGCACGTGAGCACCATAGGCACCATGACTTAGAGTATTGCCCTGGCCGAACGGTCGAGGAAAGCACCCGCGAGTATCACTCCGGGTAGAAGTCCTAAAGTCCGGCGACGGGGACGTTCGCCTGCAGGAAGGTGAGGATTCGGGCCGATGTCCGGGCGTACCTGGGGTCGCCGGGGCGCAGAAACTCTCCGTGACGGGCGCCGCGGAGGGTCACGAACTGCTTCGCCGGGAACGAGGCCAGCCGGAAGGCTTCCCGTCCGGCGCGAAGGGGCACCACCCGGTCCCGGTCGCCGTGCAGGAACAGCAGCGGCGCGGGCGGCCCGCCGAAGACAGCCGGGCGCCGGCCGCTGATGGCCACGCCGGCCCGCAAGTACGCCGGGTGCCCGGGCCCGAACAGGCCCAGCGTCGTGGTGCCCCCGGCCGAGAACCCGACGGCCCCCACGCGGTTCACGTCCAGGTGCCCGGCCAGCGGGTCACCCGCCGTCCCGTTCAGGGCCCGCACTGCCTCGATCACGTACGCCGCGTCGAGGTGCTGGTGGGCGATGTCGCGGCGGTCGACCCGCACGAGTCCGTTGGTGTGGGGATAGGCCGGCGCGGCGACCACGTAGCCCGCCTCGGCCCAGCCCGCGGCCAGCGGCGCGAACTGCCGGGGCAACCCGCCCAGGCCGTGGCTGAACAGGATGATCGGGTGACGGCCGGTGAGGTGACCGCGATACCAGAGCGTGGTCGGCAGCGGGCGGTCGGCGCCGCGCGTGAGGGTCAGCACGCGGGTCACCACGGCCTCTTGCGCCGACGCCGGCGGGACCGGACCGAAACCGTCCAGCAGCAGCGCCAGCAGAACCAGCACCACCCCGAGTCTGCGCACGTGGTGAGCGTAGGAACGTCACGCAATCCGGGCGATCGCCGTTGTGGGTGACGATGAGACGACGAACATTCCTGGCGGTCGGCGCAACCGCCACCGCGGCCGCCGGATTGGTGGGTTATCGCAGCCGATCGGGCGAATCGGAGCCGATCATTCCGTACGCCCCGGTGGGTGACGAGCGGCTCGAAAGGCGTGATTCACGCGCCCGGGGCCGGATCGTCGACTTCTACACGGCGGTGCCGGCGGGTCACGGCACCGGCCGGGGGCTGCCCGTCTGCCTGGTGCTGCACGGCGCCTCCAAGACGGCCGCCGATTTTCCCGCGCTCGGCCTGGGTCGTTTCCTGACCGACGCCGTACGCCGGCGAAAGCCCCCGTTCGTGCTGGCCGGCGCGACCGGGGACCGCCTGCAGTGGCGCCCGCACGCCGGCGACGACCCCCAGCGGATGGTGCGTGAGGAGCTGCCCCGCTGGTGCCGGGAACGCGGCTTCGACACGTCGCGGATCGCGCTGCTGGGCTGGTCGATGGGCGGGTACGGCTCGCTGCTGCTGGCCGAGACCGAGCCGGGCTTCGCGCGTGCGGTTGTCGCGCTGTCCCCCGCCGTACGGGAAGGTGATGAGATCTTTGCCGCGGCGCCGCAGCTCAAAGGCACGAAGGTGGGCCTGTGGTGCGGCCGTCAGGACGGGCTGCTCGACGATGTCCGCGCGCTCGCGAAGGCCCTGCCCGAGCCGCCCGCGGCGGGGTCGTTCGAGGACGGCCGGCACAACTTCGGTTACTGGTCGCGCTGCCTGCCTGCCGGGATGGATTTCGTGAGTGAAGCTTTACGGCGCTGAGCCGGGGTCCGTACGGTTAATGACTCAGAGCAACGGTCCCATCACGCTGGAGGATCCCATGCGTCGTGCCGCCGCCGTACTCGCCCTTGTCCTCGCCGGCCTCTGGATCGCCACGCCCGCGCAGGCCTTCGCCCACAACGCCGTGCACAACCCCGCCCTGCACGCCGTCCTCGACGCGCTGACCCTGGTCGTGGCGTCGGCGCCGATCTGGACCGCCCTGTTGTGGAGCGGCGGCAACCGGTGGTGGCTGGCCGGCTTGATCGCCGTCGTGCAGATCCCGGTGGCGATCATCGGGTTCGTGCCGATCGCCAACCCGTACCTGCACCTGTCGCTGTTCGTGATCGCCATCGCCCTGACCGGCGTCTCGTTGCGCGTGGTCCGCCAGCAGGCCCGCGCCGCGAAACCGGCCGCGGTCAAGGCCTGATCCACGCCCCCGACGGCGCCCGTACGGCCAGGCCCACCACGGCCTGGCCGTCGCGCACCAGTTCCACATCGGGGCAGCCGTCGGCCGGCGCGTGCCAGCCACCGGCGGGGTCGCGGACGGCGTTGTGCCGGCAGTGCTCCTCGTCCGCGTAGCCCCACGCCATCAGCAGGTCGCGCCCGCCGATCGAGTAACGGCCGACGGTCGCGATCCGGTCGCCCTCGGGACGCCGGAAATAATCGGCGCGCAGACCGGGCACGGGCTCGCCCTCGAAGGGGGCGTCGAGCACCGTCCGGTGCGGCGTGAATTCGCTCAGGTCCGGAAGCACCCGAACATCCCAGCACATTCGGCGCACCGAACCGGTCATTTCACAACGGACCGGCACGGTTGAGTGATCTGCTTTTAACCTGCCTGTCAAGTGTGATGCCGGACAATGAGCGAGTGGTGACCGAGACGATGATGCCGGTCAACGGCATCGAGCTGTGTGTGGAGACGTTCGGCGAGCCCGGCGATCCCGCCCTGCTGCTCATCGCCGGCGCGACCGGGTCGATGGACTGGTGGGACGACGAGTTCTGCCGGCGCCTGGCCGCGGGCGGGCGCTACGTGATCCGCTACGACCATCGCGACACCGGCCGTTCGACGTCGTTCCCGGCCGGCGCCCCGCCCTACTCCGACGTGGACCTGGCGCACGACGCGCTGGGCGTGCTCGACGCGCTCGGCATCCACCGGGCCCACCTGGTCGGCCTGTCGATGGGCGGCGGGCTCGCCATGCGCATCGCGGTCGAGCGCCCGCATCGGGTGCTGTCCCTCACGGTGATGGCGACCAGCGCAAACTTTCCCTCGTACGGGCTGGGTCAGGCCGACGGCGAGCCGCAGTGGTCGGATCGCCGTTCCGCGGTCGAGGGCATCGTCGCCGCCGCCCGCCGCCTGGGTGGCCCGTTCACGGCCGACGACCCCCATCTGCGGCGCCTGGCCGAGCGGGTCTTCGACCGTACGCAGGACATGACCGCCGCCCAGACGAACCATTTCCGCTGCGCCGGCGGCCCTTCCGTCCGCGAGCGCCTGGGCGAGATCACCGCGCCCACGCTGGTTCTGCACGGCACGCTCGACCCGCTGTTCCCGCTTGCGGAGGCGCAGACGCTGTGCGACGAGATCCCCGGCGCACGGCTCGTCCGGCTCGAGGGGGTCGGCCACGAGTTCCCGCCCGCGGCCGTCTGGACCCAGGTGATCGACGAGATCATCGACCAGGCCGGCCGCCGCACGCAGCCGGCCTGAGCACTGCTACTTGCGGCGCAGCGCGTCGAGCATCCGCATGCCCGCGAACAGCGACCCGCCGACCGCGATCATGTAGCAGAACAGCAGCCCCGCCCCGCCCGCCGTACCGGCGATCATGAAGAACAGCCCCGCGGCGAACGCGGCCGTGCCCGCGCCGATGGTCAGGAACCAGCCGGTGGCCTTCTCGGCCGGCGTCCACCGGGGCGACGCGCTGGCCATCAGCATCCCCACGAACGGCCCGACCCCCGGCATCACGAACGCGCCCGCCGTCATCAACCCGATCGCGGTGTATTCGGCCGCGCCGCCCTGGACCGCTCCCCCACCGGTGGCGGCCGGCGGGGGAGGCGGGATCAGGGCGGGCAACTTCAGGTGCGGCGGCACATGCCCGCGCCGCGCCGCCGCCACGAGCGCCTCCGGCGGCCCTAACCGCCGCAGAATCTCGGCCGGGTCGTCGATCGGCGCCGACGGCGAGGTGCGACGCATGGCGATGTAGTCGGCCACCGTCGTCATCAGGTCGTCCCGCAACTCGGGCGCGAGGTCCTCGCTCTGCGCCCACAGGGCGGCCAGATAGTCCAGGACGATCACGTCCGTGTGCTCGAGCGGTGCCGTCGTCATCGTTCTTCCCCCTGCCAAGTCGGTAGGACCAGCATCAACGCCCGGCCGCCCGGCAACATCTGCCCGCGGACCAGAGCCGCTACGACTTTTGGCCGACCCACCGGGAGACACTGGGGACATGCGCCTGGTTTCGCTCCTCCCGTCGGCCACCGAGATCGTCTATGCGCTCGGCCTGGGCGACCAGCTCGTCGGGGTGACCTTCGAGTGCGACGAACCCCCCTCGGCCCGCCAGGAGAAGACGGTGGTGGTCGGCGGCAAGGACACGCGCGGGATGGACCCCGGCGAGATCGACGCGTACGTCCGGGGCCGCCTCGCCGAGGGCGGCGACCTCTACACCCTGCACGCGGATGCCCTGGCCGGCCTGGCCCCCGACCTGATCCTGACGCAGGACTTGTGCCGGGTGTGCGCGCTGCCGTCGGGGCACGTGACGGACGCGCTCGACCACCTGGGCTGCCGGGCCGAGGTGGTGTCGCTGGACCCGTACAGCTTGGACGAGGTGCTGGAGAGCATTGAGGCGGTGGGCGCGGCGGCGCGGGTGCCGGAAAGGGCGTCGACGTTGGTCGCCGGGCTGCGGGCGCGGCTGGCTGAGGTGGCCGCTGCCGTCGCTCACAGGAAGAGGCCACGGGTGGCGATCGTCGAATGGGTCGATCCGCCGTTCAGCGCCGGGCACTGGGTGCCCGACCTGGTGACCGCGGCCGGCGGCGAGCCGGTGGCGGCCAACGGGGGCAAGCGCTCGGTGGAGACCACCTATGCCACCCTGGCCGCCGCCGAACCGGAGATCGTGCTGGTCACGCCGTGCGGATTTCACCTGGAGGGGGCGGTGGAGCAAGCCCGGGTGGTCGCGCCGCACTTCCCGGGAGCGCAGGTGTGGGCGCTCGACGCCGACGGCCTGATCGTGCGGCCGGGACCGCGCCTGGTCGACGGGGTGGAGGCGATCGCCGCAATCCTGCACCCGGAGGCCTTTGGCAGTCATGCAGCTACCTGCCGGGTGCAGTGAATGCGGGCATCTGGAAGCTGCCCAGCATCTCGACGGGGCGGCGATCTTGCTTCCGGTCAACATGCCTTGACGGTTATATAACTCGGGTGGCATGTTGGTGGGGTGGATGCCTTGGCTGCGATCGCTGAGCCGACTCGGCGGCGGATTGTTGACGTGTTGCGGTTGCGGGAGTGCAGCGTCGGCGAGTTGGTCGACACGCTCGGCATGAGTCAGCCCGCGGTCAGCAAGCATCTGCGCGTGTTGCGCGAGGCCGGGGTGGTGATCGCCGAGACGCGGGCTCAGCAGCGGGTCTATCGGCTCGAGCCGGGGCCCTTTCGTGAGCTCGACGCGTGGCTGGCGCCGTATCGCCGGATGTGGACGCATCACCTCGCCGAGCTGGAGAGGCACCTTGACCGGAAGGAACGAGGAGGAGACCTGTGAGTTTCGACGTTGGTCAGGCCCGTGACGCGCGGCTGGAGGGCACGGGCGAGCCGTGGACCCTGGTGTTCGTCCGGGAGTTCCGGCAGGCGCCGCCGGTGGTGTGGGCCGCGCTCACCGACCCGGCCGAGCTGGACCAGTGGGCGCCGTTCATTCCCGAGCGTGATCTCAACGAGCGGGGGCCGACGACGTTCACCATGGTGGACGGGGACGTACGCGAGGACTTGCCGGCCGTCGTACGGGTGGTCGAGGCGCCCAAGGTTCTCGAATATACGTGGGGCGAGGATCTGCTGCGGTGGGAGCTCGAGGCATCCGGTGAAGGGACCCGGCTGACGCTGCGGCACACCCTGATCGAGGCGAGCGACACGGCCTCGGTGGCGACCGGCTGGCACGTCTGCGCGGTCGTGTTGCGGCACCTGCTGGACGGCGACCCGCACGGAGTGATCCGGGGGCGGGAGGCCGAGAAGTACGGCTTCGCGGAGCTGAAAGAGGCGTACGGCAAAGTTCTTGGGCTTTAGAAGCAACCCCGGCCGGCCCCTGGTTGTCCTGAAAGGATGTAAGGCGACCAGGGGGAGACCACGGGCATGGCCGGAGCGGGGTTCGACGACTTCGTGCGCAGCCGATCGACGGGGCTGCTGCGCGTCGCGTACCTGCTGACCGGGGATCGGCACGCCGCCGAGGATCTGCTGCAGGAAGTGCTCGAGCAGATGTACGTGCGCTGGCGGCGGATCGAGGGCGCACCGGAGGCGTACGCGCGCAAGGCTCTGGTCAATCGGGCGACGAACCGCTGGCGGTGGCGGGCCCGGCGGCCGGAGACGCCGCTGGGGGCCGAGCACGAGCGGGCCGGCCGCGATCACGGGGACGACGTGGCGATCCGGGCCGCCGTGCTCGACGCGCTGCGGGATCTGCCGCCCCGGCAGCGGGCCGCCGTCGTGCTGCGCTATTTGGACGATCTGCCGGTGCACGAGGTCGCGGAGGCGCTCGGCTGCACCGAGGGCACGGTCAAGAGCAACTCGTCGCGCGGGCTCGACCGGCTCAAACAGGTGCTCGGGCCGTCCCTGGTCACCGATGGGGGAGAGCGATGACCGACACCGACGTCCGGGACGTGCTGACCCGGGCCACCGACCACCTCAGCCCGGCGCCCGACCTCCTCGACCGGGTCAGAACGGGGGGTCGCAGGCGGGTCGTCCGGCGCCGGGCTGTGCTGGGAGGTGCCCTGGCCGTGGTGGCCGCGGCGGGCACGGCGCCCGCCCTCAGCGGAAAGCGGAGCGAGGAGCGCCGGCCTGGCAGGGTGACCCGGGGCGATCTGGCCGGGGACCCGGAGCTGCTCGATCGGATGCGCGCGGCCTGGCGGGTGGCGATGCCGGAGGCGCTGGGCGACATCACCGTGCTGTGGGCCGGCGCGACCGCGGCCGGGCCGGTCGGGCTGCTCAGCCAGCCGTCGGCCAGCCCGGGGCTCGACCTGCAGGGCTTCGTCGAGACGATCGACGGGCAGCTCCGCGGCCTGGCCGGCACCCTGCTCGTCGCGCGGGACACGATCGGGCCGGTCGCGCTGGCCACCGGGCCCCGGCGCGAACAGCTGATCATCGTCACCGGCGACCGGGACGTGCACCTGTCGGAGGACTACACCTTCGACGCGGCCGGACGGGTGAGCCGCCGGTTCGTCACGCTGCACGGTGACCTGGTCTTCCAGCGGCGGGTCCGGTCCCAGCGGTACGCGTTGCGGGTCGGCGCCGAGCCGGTGCCGGTCGCCCCGACGGGCGCGGTCGAGGTCAAGTCGCCCGACCTGCCCTATCCGCAGGAGGTCGAGCGGGTCATGGCCGGCGCGCCCGACATCGTGCCCGACCGGGCCGTGTGGGACGTCGCGGAGCGTGAGGGCTACCTGGACCCGTACGGGGTGGGGGTCTGGACCGGGCCGACCCAGTGGTATCTGCGCGGGATGATCCAGGACGGCCGCCAGGTGGTGGTGCAGACCGTCGCGCTGAACGGGAAGGCACGCGCGTTCTGCCTGGTCGCGCCGCCCGCCGAGATGCCCGACGCGCAGTATCTGGGCGACTCGGCCGAGGGGCTGGCGGCGACGCTCGACAACGGCGGCGGCGTGGTCGTGCCGGTCCTCTACCTGCGGCTGCCCGGCGATCTCGGCTGGGCCGTCGCCGCGCCCAACTGCGAACTGCGCTATCGCGTACGGGGTGGGAACGTCTTCCCCGTCGGCGGTGACGCCGCCCTGATCCCCGCGGCCGCGACCGAGCTGGAGGTGCAGTCGCGTCCTGGCCGCTCGGCGCGCTACGTCCTGCGCTGACCGATAGGTTTGAGGGCATGGACGTTGTGATCGGGATCGACACCGGAACCACCGCGACCAAGGGGGTCGCCGCCGCGGCGGACGGCAGCCTGCGCGCGCAGACCAGCGTCCACTATCCGTTGAGCGTGCCCGGGTCGGGCCGCGCCGAGCTCGACCCGCTCGCGCTGCGCAACGCCGCGGTCAAGGCGCTGATCGACGTGGCCACCGCCTGCCGCGACAACGGGGACCACGTCGTGGCCGTCGGGCTCAGCGCGTTCCTGCATGCGGTGGTGCCGATGGACGCGGCCGGCAGCCCGCTCGGGCCGCTCGTCACGTGGGCCGACGGGCGGGCCGGCGAGCAGAGCGAGCGCATCGTGGCCGACGGGCGCGGCAAACGGCTCCAGGCCCGTACGGGAACGCCTGTCCACCCCATGTCGCCGCTGACCAAGCTGGCCTGGTGGCGCGACAACGATCTCGAGACGCTGCAGCGGACCCCGCGCTGGGGTGGCGTGAAGGAGCTCGTGCTGGCCGGGCTGGCCGACGCGCCGTTCGCGGTCGACCTGTCGATCGCCAGCGGCACCGGCCTGTACGACATTCACGAGCGGCGCTGGGATCCGGAGGCCCTCGAGCTGGCCGGCGTGCGCGCCGAGCAGCTGGCCGAGGTGCTGCCGACGACCACCACGCTGCGGCTGCGGCCCGACGTCGCGCAGGCCGCGGGGCTCGACCCGGCGACGCCGCTGGTCATCGGGGCCGCCGACGGGCCGCTGGCCAACCTGGGCGTGGGCGCCACCCCGGCCGGCGTCGCGGCGATCTCGCTGGGCACGAGCGGCGCCCTGCGTACGGTGGTCGACCGGCCCACGGCCGACAAGGCGGGCCGGCTGTTCTGCTACGCGCTGACCGAGGACCGGTGGGTGATCGGCGGCGCGGTCAACAACGCGGGCTCGGTCGTGCGCTGGGCCGGGCAGAGCTTCGCGGGCGGGTTCGAGCGGCCGGGCGCCGAGGGGGAGGACGCCGACGAGCGCGACGCCGCCCTGCTGATCGAGGCCCAGGGGGCGCCGGCCGGCAGCGACGGGCTGCTCTGCCTGCCCTACCTGCTGGGCGAGCGCGCGCCCTGGTGGCGTCCGGGGTTGCGCGGGGCCTATCTGGGCCTGCGCCGCGAGCACGGGCGGGCCCACCTCGTGCGCTCGGCCGTCGAGGGCGTCTGCCAGCAGCTGGCCCTGGTCAAGGATTCGTTCACGGCCGAGGGCATCGAGCTTTCCTCCGTACGGGCCACCGGCGGGGCGGTCGCGTCGGAGCTCTGGGTCGGGGTGCTGGCGGCCACGCTCGACCTGCCGGTGTCGGTGGCCGACACCCCCGAGGGCACGGCGCTGGGGGCGTGCCTGCTGGCCCGGCACGCCATCGGTGAGCTGCCCGATCTCGACGCCGCGGCCGAGCTGGTGCCGCTGGGCGCGCGGACCGAGCCCGACCAGGAGAACGCTTCGTTGTACGCGCGGTTGCGTCCACTGGTGGAGACGTCGGCGCTGGCTGTGCTGGACGTGGTCAAGGAGCTGGACAAGCTGGCGCCGCAGCCTTTGCCTACCACGGAAAAGGCGGTGCAGGTCACCCCGCGTTGACGGCGTGCTCGCCCGTGAGAAAGAGTGGCGGGCGAGCGGAAGCGGAGGAACCCGGTGCGAATCCGGGACGGTCCCGCCACTGTGACCGGGGAGCGCGGCAAGCAGCGACCCGGGAGCCAGGAACTCCGGCCGCTCGTGCCATTCGCCGCGCGGGCGTGGACACCCGCGCAGAAGGGGATCCACGTGACGCCGTACCCGTTCTCGGCCGTGGTCGGCCTGCCCGACCTGCGCCTCGCCCTGCTGCTGACCGCCGTCTCACCCGCCGTGGGCGGAGTGCTCGTCCGAGGCGAGAAGGGCACAGCCAAGAGCACCGTCGTACGGGCCCTGGCCGCCCTGCTGCCCGACGTGACGGTCGTGCGCGGCTGCCGGTTCGCCTGCGACCCCGCGGCCCCCGACCCGCTCTGCCCGGACGGGCCGCACGCCGCCGACTCCCCAGGTTTCGACCGGCCCGCGACGCTGGTGGAACTGCCGGTCGGGGCGACCGAGGACCGGGTCGTGGGCACGCTCGACATCCAGCGGGCCCTGGCCGACGGGGTCAAGGCGTACGAGCCGGGGCTGCTCGCGGCGGCGCACCGCGGGGTGCTCTACGTCGACGAGGTCAACCTGCTGCCCGATCACCTGGTCGACCTGCTGCTGGACGCGGCGGCGATGGGCCGGGCCCACGTCGAGCGCGACGGGGTGTCGGTCAAGCACGCGGCCCGGTTCCTGCTGGTCGGCACGATGAACCCGGAGGAGGGCGAGCCGCGGCCCCAGCTGGTCGACCGGTTCGGGCTGGTGGTCAACGTGGCGGCGCCCCGGGACGCGCGCGACCGGGCCGAGGTGGTGCGGCGGCGGCTGGCGTACGAGGCCTCGCCGGACGCCTTCGCGGAACGGTTCGCCTCGGACGAGGTCGCGCTGGCCGGACGGATCGTGGCCGCCCGGGAGCTGCTGCCACGGGTGGAGCTGCCGGACGGGGAACTGGACCGGATCGCGCGGATCAGCCTCGCGTACGGGGTGGACGGGATGCGGGCCGACATCGTGGTCGCGCGGTGCGCGGTGGCGCTGGCGGCCTGGCACGGGCGCGACCGGGTCACCCCGGACGACGTCCGCGACGCGGCTCGGCTCGCGTTGCCGCACCGGCGCCGGAAGGATCCGCTGGACCCGCCGGGCACCGATGAGCAAAAGCTCGAGGACGCCCTGAACGAGGCGGACGCACAGCTCGAGGCCGAGCGGGCTGAGGCGGACGGGCAGCAAGGGCCGGACGACGACCCCGATGCCGGTGGGCCGGGGTCTGATGGCGGGCCGGACGACGGCGGGCCGGACGATGATGGGCCGGACGACGGAGGGCCGGGCGACGGCGGGCCGGGCGGTGATGGGTCCAACGGCGGCCCGTCGCGCGGTGGCCCGACCTCCGGGTCGCGCAATTCCTCGTTCTCGCCGAACCACTCCACTCTGCCCGACATTTCCGACAAATCGGGCAGCGGTGAAGGGGGTGGGCCGGCGAGCGGTGACGGGTCTGCGGGCGAAAGGCCTGCGGACGGCGGCAAAGCGGAGGGCTCGGCCGCTGCGGACGCGGGCGACGGCGAGCGTGCCGCGGCGGCGGCCGTTGCTCCCGGGGCCGCCTACCGCACCAAGACGTTGACGATTGTCCGGCGGGGCGAAGGTGGGCACGCGGGGCGGCGGTCGCCGTCGTTGTCGCGGCGGGGGCGGGTCGTCGGGTCGCGCGTGCCGCGCGGGAAGCTGGCCGGGGCGCCGCACCTGCCGGCGACATTGCGCGCCGCCCTGCACCGAGGCGCGACGTCGGGCCCGGATCTCCGAGAGGCTGCGACGTCGGGCCCGGATCTGCGAGAGGCTGCGACGTCGGGCTCGAATGTCCGGGAGGTTGTGCGAGGCGCGCGGCCGGCCGTGGAGGTGCGGGAGCGGGTGGTTGAGCCGCGGGATCTGCGTGAGGCGGTCCACGTCGGACGTGAGTCGAATCTGGTGTTGTTCGTTGTTGACGCCTCGGGGTCGATGGCTGCGCGCAAGCGGATGACCGTGGTCAAGACGGCTGTGCTGTCGTTGCTGCGCGACGCCTACCAGCGGCGCGACCGGATCGGGATGATCACGTTTCGGGGGCACGACGCCGAGCAGGTGCTGCCGCC
Organism: Paractinoplanes lichenicola; assembly: GCF_016785085.1. Taxonomy (GTDB): domain Bacteria; phylum Actinomycetota; class Actinomycetes; order Mycobacteriales; family Micromonosporaceae; genus Actinoplanes; species Actinoplanes lichenicola. The sequence continues at coordinate 231,506 of NZ_JAENHO010000010.1, read as the reverse complement.
CACGTCCAGCCACGAGGTCGGGGTGCTGCGGCTGGCGACGCTGCGCACGGGTGGGCGTACGCCGTTGGCCGAAGGCTTGAAACGGGCGGCCGCGACCATTGCCACCGAGCGCCGGCGGGATCCGCGACGGCGTCCGCTGCTCATCGTGGTCACCGACGGGCGGGCGACCAGCGGGCCTGATCCCGTACGGGTGGCTCCTGCTCTTGCCGGTGTGTCGACGGTGGTCGTCGACTGCGAGTCGGGACCGATCCGGCTCGGGCTGGCCGGACGGCTGGCCACCGCGCTCGGCGCCGACGTGATGCCGCTGGAGAGCCTTGAGATGGGACGGGCCGCCTGATGCCGCAGGGCAAGGTCACGACCGTACCGGACGATGGTCTGACGACCCGGCAGCGGCGGCGGCAGGCCGTGCTGGCCGTCCACACCGGACACGGCAAGGGCAAGTCGACGGCCGCGTTCGGCATGGCGTTGCGGGCGTGGAGCGCGGGCTGGCCGGTCGGCGTTTTCCAGTTCGTCAAGTCGGAGAAGTGGCGGGTCGGCGAGGAGACCGCCCTCAAGGCGCTCGGCCAGACCGGGGGAGCCCCTGTGACCTGGCACAAGATGGGCGAGGGGTGGTCGTGGATCCAGCGCGCGGGCACCGAGCGTGACCACGCCGCCGAGGCCGCCGAGGGCTGGGCGCAGATCAAGCGCGACCTGGCCGCCGAGACCTACAAGTTCCTGGTGCTCGACGAGTTCACCTACCCGATGAAGTGGGGCTGGGTCGACGTCGACGACGTGGTGGCGACGCTGACCGAGCGGCCCGGCACGCAACACGTGGTGATCACCGGCCGCGACGCGGCGCCGGCCCTGCTCGAGGCGGCCGACCTGGTGACCGAGATGACGAAGGTGAAACACCCGATGGACGCGGGACGCAAGGGGCAGCAGGGCATCGAATGGTGAGCATCCCGCGCGTCGTGATCGGCGCGCCCGCCTCCGGGCACGGCAAGACGACGGTGGCGACCGGGCTGCTCGCGGCGTTCGCGCGCCGGGGGCTGGCGGTGGCGCCGTTCAAGGTCGGCCCCGACTACATCGACCCCGGCTATCACGCGCTGGCGGCGGGCCGGCCCGGCCGCAACCTCGACCCGGTGCTGGTCGGCGAGGATTTGATCGGGCCGCTGTTCGCGCACGGTTCCGAGGGCACGTCGCTCGCGGTCGTCGAGGGCGTAATGGGCCTCTACGACGGGCGGACCGGCGCGGGCGAGACCGGCTCGACGGCCCAGGTCGCCCAGCTGCTCGACGCCCCGGTGATCCTGGTCGTCGACGCGGCGGCCCAGGGCCGTTCGATCGCCGCGCTGGTGCACGGCTTCCGCAGCTTCGGCAACGTCCGGATGGCCGGCGTGATCCTCAACCGGGTCGGCTCCGACCGGCACGAGGCGATCCTGCGCGAGGCCTGCGAGGAGGTCGGCACGCCGGTGCTGGGGGCGATGCGCCGCGCCGACGCGGTGGCCGCGCCCTCCCGCCACCTGGGCCTGGTGCCCGCGGCCGAACGCCGGGCCGAGGCCCGGGAGTCGGTGGACGCCCTGGCCTCGCTGATCGAGGCCTCGGTCGACCTGGCCGAGGTGATGGCGATCGCCCGCTCGGCCCCGCCGCTGGACGCGACGCCGTGGTCGCCGCGGGCCGAGTCGCCGGTGACCGGGCGGCCCGTGGTGGCGCTGGCCGGCGGTCCCGCGTTCTCTTTCGCGTACGCCGAGACGGCCGAACTGCTGCAAGGCGCGGGCGCCGAGGTCGTCACCGTCGACCCGCTGCACGACGAGGCCCTGCCCGACGGCACCCGCGCGCTGGTGGTCGGCGGCGGCTTCCCCGAGGTGTACGCCGCCGAGCTGTCGGCCAACGAACCCCTGCGCCGGGCCGTGGCCGACCTGGCCGCCGGCGGGGGCAGGATGGTCGCCGAATGCGCCGGCCTGCTCTGGCTCTGCAACACCCTCGACGGCGCCCCCATGTGCGGAGTCATCGACGCGGAAGCGGCCATGACCCCGTCGCTGACCCTGGGCTACCGGGATGCGGTCGCCCTCACCGACAGCCCCCTGGCCCCAGCCGGCACCCGCGTCACCGGCCACGAATTCCACCGCACCACGGTCCACCCCCGCTCGGGTCTGCTCCTCTCCCCAGCCGGTGGCGCAGCCTGGGCCTGGCGCGGCGCCGACCCGGAAGGCTTCGCCACCCCGACGGTGCAGGCCTCCTACCTGCACCTGCACTGGGCGGGCAACCCAGGCTTCGCCTCCCGCCTGGTCGCCGCGCTATGACGTCTGGCCGTCCCGCCGGGAGCGCTGTCGCGGCATCTGGTCGCCCGAGTCGCCGGCCGCTTGGTCGCCGCGTTATGACCGGTGGCCGTCCCGCCGAGAGCGCTGTCGCGCATCCGGCCGTTCGAGTCGACGGCTGATGGCCGTTGCTGTCGGGGTCGGCGCGCGTAGCTCCGCCTCCGGGGACGACCTGCGCGCCGCCGTCGGGGCGGCCCTGCGGGCGGCCGGCCTGACCCCGGCCGACGTCGCGGCGCTGGCCACGCTCGACCGCCGCGGCGCCGATGCCACGGTGCGCGACCTGGCGTCCGGGCACGGCTGGCGGCTCGCCCTCTTCACCGCCGCCGAGCTCTCCGCCCGCGCGGTCCCCACACCCAGCTCCGCGGTGACCGCCGCGGTCGGCACCCCGAGCGTGGCCGAGGCCGCCGCCCTGTGCGCCGCCGGCCCGGACGGCGTGCTCCTCCTTCCCAAGCGGGTCTTCCCTTCAGTGACCGTGGCGATAGCCGCGACCCCCGGATTGGCCGTTCAGCCCGCCCCGGCGGCGCATTAGCGTCGATCGCATGAGTGCGGCGAGCGTCAACGGGATCACGATCGACTACGACGACAGCGGGGACGGGCGGCCGCTGGTGCTGGTGCACGGGCATCCCTTCGATCGCTCGATGTGGCGGCCGCAGGTCGAGGCGCTGGCCGGCTCGGGGTGGCGGGTGATCACCGCCGACCTGCGGGGTTACGGCCGGACGACCGTGGTGCCGGGCAGGACGCCGTTGCCGACCTTTGCCCAGGACGTGGCGGGGCTGGCCGACCACCTGGGGATCGACAACTTCGTGCTGGGCGGGCTGTCGATGGGCGGGCAGATCGTCATGGAGTGCTACCGGCAGTTCCCGGCCCGGATCGAGGGGCTGATCCTGGCCGACACCTTTCCCCGCGCTGACACCCCTGAGGGCCGCGAGGCGCGCCGGGCGGCGGCCGACCGCTTCGAGGCCGAAGGCAACGGCTGGTATGCCCGGGAGAACCTGGCCAAGATGCTCGCCGCCTACAACGTCGACGCCATGCCGGCCGTGGCTGAGCACGTGACGACGATGATGACGAGCGCGCCGTCGGCCGGAGCTGCGGCCGCGCTGCGGGGCCGGGCCGAGCGCCCCGACTATCGCGAGCTGCTCACTACGGTCACCGTCCCGACCCTGATCGTGGTCGGCCGCGACGACGAGTTCACCCCCGTCAGCGACGCCGAGGAGATGCAGGCCCTGATCCCGCGGGCCCGCCTCGTCATCGTCGACAACGCGGGTCATCTGCCCAACCTTGAGCAGCCGAAGGTCTTCGACGACGCCCTGGCCTCTTTCCTGGCGACGCTCTGAGCGCCGAATGGGGGTGCCGGCTCAGTCGGGTCGCGGGGGTGGAAGGCGTTAATGGATTCATGCCCGAGACGGTAGGGGGGGCCGTCCTCGAGGCGTCAACCCGAGGGTTGACTTCGGGCTCCGAAGAAATCGAACCACGGGTTGACGCCCCGGAACGCCGGCTCGGGCAAGCTGAAGGCCGGATCGAAGGGGCCGGCCGGGACTGGTCAAGCAGAGCCGTCGCGGACCGGTATCGATCGATGGCGGGGCCGCCGGGCTGGTGAGGGCGGCCGGTGGGACTGGCGGGCTGGTGAGGGCGGCTGGGCTGGTGAGGGCGGCTGGGCTGGTGAGGGCGGCTGGGCTGGTGAGGGCGGCCGATGGGCGGGGCGGGCCGGTGGGAATGGCGGGCTGGTGAGGGCGGCCGATGGGTGGGGCGGGTCGGTGGGACTGGCGCGCTGGTGAGGGCGGCTGGGGACCGACGAGCCGGTCCCCAGCCAGGGGTCAGTGGTCGCGGGGGAGAGAAGCGGGCGCGGTGGCCCAGGTGGTGTTGGCGGCCGTGCCGAGGGTGAAGTCGAGCGTGCCGCCGCGCAGGATGAACGACTCCGGCAGCCAGGACTGGGTGAGCTTGGCGCCGTTGAGGCGGGCGCTCTGGACGTACTTGTCGGTGGTGTTCGCGTTGATGACGAGGCGGGTGTTGCCGGCGCGGGTGAGCTCGACCCGGGTGAAGACCGGGCTGCCGACCAGCAGCTCGGCCCGCCCCGGCACCTGCGGGAAGAGGCCGATCGCGGCGAAGACGTACCAGGCGCTCATCGTGCCCAGGTCGTCGTTGCCGGGCAGGCCGCCGGGGCCCACGCCGTAGGCGGTGTCGACGATCTGCCGTACGGTCTCCTGGGTCTTCCACGGCTGGCCGAGCCCGTTGTAGAGCCACGGCGCGTGGATGCCGGGCTCGTTCGTCGGGTCGTAGCGCAGGGCGTTGCCGCCGAGCACGGCCCAGTTGCCGTTCTCGTCGTGGAACAGGGTGTCGAGCCGGGCCGCCGCCGCCGAGCGGCCGCCCATCAGCGTGGCCAGCCCGGAGACGTCCTGCGGCACCATCCAGGTGTAGGTGGCGCTGGAGCCCTGCGCGAAGCCGACGTCGGTGGACGGCGTGAACCCGGCCTGCCAGGAGCCGTCGGCCCGCCGGGCGGCCTGATAACCCACGGCCGGGTTGTACGTGTTCTTCCAGTAGTCGCCGCGCGGCAGGAGCCGGCGATACAGGTCGGCCCGCCCGGCGCGCTGGGCCCACATCGCCAGCGAGAAGTCGGCCAGCGAGTTCTCGAGGGTCTCGGCCGCCCCGCCCCAGCAGTGGCAGATGTCGTTGGCGGCGTAACGCAGGGCCAGGTAGGTGTTGAGCGTGGGCCGCTGCCCCTTGCACTGGCCGGGGCAGCCGAGGTCCGACAGCGCGTCCGGATTCTGCACGGTGGCCTGCTTGACCAGCGAGTCGAGGGCGGCGCGGTCGTCGAAGTTGCGCACCCCCATCGCATACCAGGTGGCCAGCGTGGGCGCGGCCGGGTCGCCGGTCATCACGTGGGTGGGCGCGCCCAGGTGCAGCCATCGATCCCAGACACCGTTGTTCTGCGCCGCGAAATCGATCATCGACGTTGCCATGTCGCCGGCCACGTCCGGTCGCAGCAGCCCGAGCAGCTGGATCTGGGCCCGGTATTGGTCCCATCCGGAGAAGGTCCCGTACGCCGCTTTCTGCCCCGGCCGGAGCCGATGGGCCTGCATGTCGGCGCCGAGATACTGCCCGTCGAGATCGTTCATCGTCTGTGGCTGCATCAGCGAGTGATAGACGGCCGTATAGAAGGCCCTCGTTCGATCCTCGGTGCCGCCGCCGACCCGGACCCGCTTCAGTTCAGTGTTCCAAGCGTCCCGAGTCGCATTGCCGACGGTCAATGGCGTCGACCCCGCCGGGACCTCCGTTTCACGGTTCGCCGCGGCTCCGGAAGCACTGACGTACGAGATGCCGATCCGCATGCGGACATCACTGTCCGTAGCCGTGTCGAACCCGACCCAGCCGCCCGAGCCCTTGCCGGCCCGGTCCGTGCCGGTCAGATATCCCTCGCCGCCGGAGGCCGTCGTCGCCCCCGGATTTCGGCTCGAGTCCCGCCAGGTGCCCGTCGTGGCGAAGTCCCGGTCGAAGACGGCGCTGAAATAGAGCTTGTAATAGGAGCGGCGGTTGGGGTTCGTCGCGCCCCCGCCGTTGCCCCGGCGACCGCAGAATCCGCCCGTCAAGACCCAGCCTTCCACCGTACGGGTGGCGGGGTTGATGTCGATGCCCGCGTCCTCGCTGCCATTGAGCGAGTTCGACGTGCGGAACAGCAGGCTGGCGGCCGAGCCGGCGGGGAAGCTGAAGTCGCCGACGCCGGCCCGGGTGTTGACGGCGAGGTCCGCGCGGGCCCCCGAGTCCAGGGTCACTGCATACCGCCCGGGGGTAGCGGTCTCATTCGCGTGGCTGAATGTCGCGGCGTACTTCGCGTCCTTGGTGTCGGCAGTCGGGGAGGAGTCGACCGGGCCCACGTGGGGCAGGATCGGGACGTCCCCGGCGGCCCCCGGCGAGCAGCCGGCGCCATTGACGTGCGTCAGGCTGAAACCGCGCAGCCTGGTGACGTTGTAGTCGTAGCCGTTGGAGGCCGGCGCCGACGTCTGGTCCCCGGTCGTGGCGGTCGGGCTCCAGGCCATCATGCCGAACGGGCGGGTCGCTCCCGGCCACGTGTTGCCCCCGCGGGTGGTCCCGATGAACGGGTCCACGTAAGCCGCCGGATCCGCCACGAGGCTTACCGGCGCGGCCTCGGCGGGGGCCGCGACGGCCACCGTGGCCGCGACCAGCAGGGCCGTGGCGGCGGTTAATGTCCGACGAATTTCCGGTATCGACATGCGTCATCCTCTCTAGAGCCGCCGAAAACGTACTCCAGAAGGCCGTTTTTCGCGTGTCCGGAGGGGTGAACTGCGCATGGACACTGTGCATCGTTAGTGATCGATCGATTACGGGCCGGAACCGGAAACCGTTGCGGCGTAAGGCGTGGAGGCGTTTTTCGCGATGTCCGCGGTGTGCCCGCGCGAACTGCGCGGCCTGGTCGCGCGTTCCACTGAGGACGCGGCGGCCCGATCGGCCGGCGGGCCCTTCCGGCCGTCACGGAAGTGGTTTCTGATAATGGTGTGAAAGGTGGGGCGAACATTTCCGCCGAGAATGCATCGGACGAATTGCGAAGACGTCGAGGAAACGGGGGACATTTGCACCGGGGCGCGATGAAAATCGACTCGTGATCTGCCTTCGGTCTATTCCGGTCAAGCGTTTCGCCGCGGTGATCGTGCTCGCGCTGGTGCTGACCATGCTCTGGAATCCCTCCTCCGCGCGGGCGGCGGCGGGGCCGATCAACACCTCGGCGCAGGGCGCCCGGGTGAACATCGGGCTCCTCTCCCTGGCCTCGATCAACCTCGGGCTACCGACCCAGCAGAGCTGGACCACCGGAGGCAGCACCGCCACCAAGCAGGATGTCGGCGCCAACGTGCCCGGCGTCATCAACGTCGGCGCGATCACCGCCACGGCCCAGCCTGCTACCGGCGGCGGGCGGGCCCAGGCCGACGTGGCCGGCCTGGGCGTGCTGGGCTCGAACACCCTCAGCGCCGGAGCGATCTCCACTTTCTGCCAGATGACCTCGAGCGGGATCACCGGACGGACCGACATCGCCAACCTCAAGATCCTCGGGGCCACGGTCAACCCGGACGTCAACGTCGACCTGGGCAACCTGCTCCCGGGCATCGCCACCGGCTATATCGACCACCGCACCGCGGACTGGAACACCACCACCGGCCGGCTCGACTACACCCTGCGGGCGATCGATCTCAGTCTGCTCAAGGGCACCGTGGTGGCCAATGGGACCGTGGTCGTCGCCGAGTCGGTCTGCTCCGGCATCGTCAAACTGGGCTCGGTCGCGACCAGCCCGGTCAACCTTGTTCCGGGCAACACCGCGACGCCGTCGGTGTCCGTCCAGAACACCGGCGACATCGCCGCCCCGAACACCACGATCACCGTTCCGGCCCCGCCGGCCGGCTACACCGTGGGAACGCCCACCGTCACGGGCAGTAATGGAACCGGAACCTGCGCGGTCGCCTCGTCGGGTGCCGTGACATGCACGGGCGTGACTGTTCCCGGCGGTGGCTCGGTGACGGTCAACCTGCCCGTCACCCTCAGCGCGACAGCGACGAACGCCGCTGACTGGTCGCCCGCCGCCCGCACCATCACCGCGGTCAGCACGCCGGTCACCGGATCGTCGACCGTCATTCCCGCCTCCGGCTCGGGCTCCCTGGTCGCCGCTCAGCCCGCGGCCAGCACCGGTGGCTCGATCACCGTCGGCACCCCGTCCGTGCTGACGGCGGGCAAGACCGCCACGACCGCGATCACCGTGGCCAACCAGGGCCCGTCCAACGCCACCACGACGGTGACCGTCCCGATCGGCAACGCGCCCGCCGGTGTCACGGTCACCTCGGCCAAGGTCGGCTCGACCCCCTGCAGCGTCACCACCGCGGCGATCACCTGTTCCGGGGTCAGCGTCCCGGCCGGCAACTCGGCGACGATCACCGTCGCCACCGCCGCCACGCTGGCCGCGGTGCCGGGCACGGTCTGGACCCTGCAGGGCATGACGGCCAACCTCAACGGCACCCCGATCGGCGGCCAGGGCAAATTCCTCACGGTCGGCGACCCGGACGTCAACCTGACCGGCGGCGTCAGCATCACCCCGGCCAACGGCACCCCCGGCGGCGGCCCGGCCACGGCGACCGTACGGGTCGTCAACAGCGGCGGCACCGCGGCCAACCCGACCACCGTCACCCTCCCCGCCCCGCCCGCCGGCTACACGGTCGGCACCGTGACCACCAGCAACGGCACCGGCACCTGCACGACGACCAACGGCATCCGGTGCACCGGCGTGACCATCCCGTCCGGCAGCGCCAACGCGGTGACCCTCTCGATCCCCGTCACCCTGGCCGCCAACGTGACCGCCAACTGGGCCGCCGCGGCCGGCTCCGAGGTCAGCGCGGCCTTCACCGACGCGTCCGGCACGTCGACCGGCCTCGCGACCGGCACGATCATCAACGCCGTGCCCCGGTCGACCCTGGGCATCACGGCCACCGGCCCGGCCGACAACACGGTCAACCCCGGCCAGACCACCTCGATGGCGGTCAACGTCTACAACCAGGGCCCGTCCGACGCGCGGAACAAGGACTTCGTCGTGGTCGCCCCGGCGAACACCACGTTCGGCGCGCTGACCGCCCCGACCTCGAACCTGTGCACCAACCTGACCTCGACCACGCTGCAGTGCCGGATCAGCATGGGCGCCGGCGACCCGGCCGTGAGCCTCAGCCTGCCGCTGGTCGTCTCGGCCGCGGCCGCCCCGGCCACCCCGATCACCGGCGGCTGCGTCAGCCTCGACAACGACAGCGCCTGCGACGGCCCGACCGACAAGGCCCTGCCGGTGATCAACCTGCGGACGCCGCTGTCGTCCCGGCTGACGACCAGCACCGACGCCGCCACCATCACGCCCGGCACCAGCGGCACCGGCAAGCTGACCCTGACCTCGACCCAGGCCGAGACCGGGGTGACCGTCACCATCCCGACCACCGGCCTGCCCACCGGCTTCACCGTCGGCACGGCCACCGTCGCGGGTGGCACCGGCACCTGCGCCACCGCGAACGGAGCCATCACCTGCACCGGCGTCACCCTGACGGCCGGCCAGGCCAAGGACATCTCGATGCCGATCACCGTGGCCTCGAGCGTGACCCCGCCGCAGGCCTGGACCCCGTCCGGCATCGTCATCGCCACCGCCGACGAGCAGGTCACCCGCTCCGGCTCGCTGGCCGGCACCGGCACCGGCAACTACACCCTGACCGCGCCGACGCTGACCGTGCCCACCGACGGCTCGGTCGAGCCCGGCGGCGCCACCTCGATGCAGGTGGCGGTCAAGAACAACGGCCCGTCCGACGCCACCAACGCGACCTTCAGCGTGCGGGCCCCGGCCGGCACCACGTTCGGCGCCCTGAGCGCCCCGGCCACCCCCATGTGCACCCTGACCAGCAGCACCGTCGTCACCTGTACGACCACGCTGGCCGCGAGCGCCGTCACGCCCACGCTGACCCTGCCGCTGCAGGTGGGGGCCAACACCGACCCGGACAAGCCGGTCACCGGCGGCTGCGTCGACCTCGACGGCACTCCCGGGTGCGGGACGTCCGACACCGCGATCCCGTCGTTCCAGCTCAAGGTGCCGTTCTCGGTGCAGGCCACCGTCACGGCCGACCGCGCCGACGTCACCCCCGGCGCCACCGCGACCGCCACCGTGCACGTCGCCGCCCCGCACAACGACCTCTCCGGGGTCAAGGTCACGATCCCGCTGGCCGCGCTGCCGGCCGGCCTCACCGTGACCGGCCAGACGCCCGCCGGGTGCACCCGCAACGCCACCGCGGTGACCTGCGCCGGTCTCGCCATCACCAAGGGCACCACGGCGGACATCGGGCTCACCGTGGCCGCGACGTCGTCGTCGACGGCCGGCACCGGCTGGACCGCGAGCGGCATCAAGGTCGAGTCGGGCCCGGACTCGATCACCTCGAACCAGGAGCTGGCCCGGGTCGGCGCGGCCCGGCCGGTGCTCGACGCGGCGATCACGCTGCCGTCCGGCACCCTGCTGCCCGGCGGCACCGGCAACCTGGACGTCGCGGTGACCAACACCGGCCCCTCGGACGCCAAGGGGGCCCCGGTCGTGGTGACCGCCCCGCTCGGCGCCACGTTCAGCCCGCTCAACGGGGCCACCGCCGCGGCCTGCACCCTGAGCCCGGACTCGCGCACCGCCACCTGCTCGGTCGACCTGGCCGCGGGCGCCCCGGCGGTGGGTCTCAGCTTCCCGCTGCGCGTCGACGCCACGGCCGCCCCGGGCTCGTCGCTGACCGGCGGCTGCGTCGACCTCGACGGCCAGCCCGGCTGCTCGGCCACCGCCGACAAGGCGATCGCGAGCATCACCGTCGGCACGCCGCTGCAGCGCCGCCTCACCGTCACCACCACCCCGGCCGCCCTGACGCCCGGCCTGAACGACACCGCGCTGCTCACCATCAAGTCGACGGCGACGGAGAACGGGCTGACCGTCACCATCCCGACCACCAACCTGCCCGCCGGCGTCACCGCGAGCTCGGCGACTGTGCCCGGCGGCACGTGCACGGTCAACACCTCCGCGATCGTCTGCTCGCCGGTGAACCTGCCGACCGCGGGGCAGACCGTGAGCGTCACCCTGAACACCGCGTCGCTGCCCTCGACGGTGCCCGCCACCTGGACCGCGGCCGGCATCACGGTGGCCAAGGGCTCGGACACGGCGACCGCCAGCGGCGACCTGGCCGTGGTCAGCCAGCCACAGACGAACGTCACCGCCGCCGTCACCGTCCCGCCCGACGGCACGGTCAGCGCCGGCGGCAACGCCGACATCACGGTCAAGGTGTCCAACGGCGGCCCGTCGAATGCCACGCCCGCCACGTTCACCGTCAAGGCGCCCACCGGCACGACGTTCGCCGCGCTGCCGCCGAACACGGCCAGCCTCTGCACCGTCGGCCCGGCCACCGTGGCCACCTGCACGGTCAACCTGGCCGCCAACGCCGACACCGGCAACCTGATCTTCCCGGTCGCCGTGCCGGCCACCGCCGACCCGTTCGCCACGCTGAGCGGCGGCTGCGTCGACCTCGACGGCGCGGCGGCGTGCAGCCCGAGCGACCAGGTGATCCCGGCGATCACGCTGAAGGTGCCGTTCGACCGCCGGGCCGCCCTCAGCGCCACGCCGGCCACCGTCACCCCGGGCGACAACGGGACCGTGAAGGTGCGGGCGGCCGCGCTCAACACGGGCGACGATCTGACCAACGTGACCCTGACCGTGCCGCTGGCCGGTCTGCCCGCCGGCATGACCGTGGGCACGCCGTCCCCGGGCAGCTGCGCCAAGAGCGGCGCCAACCCCGACACCGTGGTGTGCTCCAACGTGACCATCACCGGCGGGAGCACCTTCGAGGTCAGCCTGCCCGTCAGCGCGGCCGCCTCGATGCCCGCGGCGACGACCTGGACCGCCACCGGCATCCGGCTGGCCTCGGGCGCCGACAGCATCACCGCGAACCGGGCGCTCGCCACCACCGGCGCCGGCTCGTTCGCCCTGAACCCGACCGTGACGATGCCGAGCGGGTCGATCGAGCCCGGCGGCACGGCGTCGATCGGCATCTCGCTGGCCAACCCCGGCCCGTCCAACGCGACCGGCGCCAAGATCGCCTACATCGCGCCCGACGGCACCACCTTCGGCACGCCGACCGGCCCCCTCGCCGCGGGCTGCACCCTGGTCAGCCCGACCCGGATCAGCTGTGACACCAGCCTGGCCGGCGGTGCCACCGACACCCTGACGCTGCCGATCGTCGTCGACCCCGGCGCCGACCCGACGAAGCCGATCAGCGGCGGGTGCGTGGACGGCAACGCCGACGGCTACTGCACCTCCGACCCGGCGGACAAGGCGTTCGGCACGTTCGCGCTGACCGTCCCGTTCACCCAGCGGGTCACGGTGACGACGACGCCGGCCACCGTCTCGCCCGGCGCGGCCAGCGGCACCGCCAACGTCGTGGTCGGCAACCTGGGCAACACCGCGCTGAACGGTCTCACCGTGACCGTGCCGCTGCCCGCGGCCGGCACCGGCGTGACCCTGACCCCGACCGGCGGTTGCGCGGTCGTCAGCACGAACATCGTCTGCTCGAACGTGTCGGTGGGGGCCAACGGCACCACCACGCTGCCGATCACCGTCGACGTGGCGCCCGGCACGCCGGCGACCACGACCTACGCGGCCACCCTGTCGGTCACCGACGGCACCGCCCCCAACACCGTCTCCGCACGCCGCGTGCTGGCCAGCGCCGGCACCCCGGCCTACAACCTGTCGGCCCAGCTGACCGGCCCGGCCGCCGACACGGTGCTGCCCGGAACCACGGCGCAGTTCACCGCGGTGATCAGCAACAGTGGCAGCCCCGCGTCGCTGACCGCGCCGGTGACGATCACCGCGCCGACCGGCACCACGTTCGGCCCGCTGACCGGCGCGGCCGCCACCGCCTGCACAGTCGTCAACCCGACGACCCTCTCGTGCGGCGTCGACGTCTCGGTCACCCCGGCCTCGTCGCTGGCCGTCGCCTGGACGCTGCCGGTCAACGTCCCGGCCGGCACGACGGCCGCGAGCATCACGGGCGGGTGCATCGACCTCAACGACGACGGCACCTGCGCCACCGCGGAGCGGCTGCCCGCGATCGCGATGCGCAAGGCGCTGTCGGCGGTGCTGACCCTGGGCGGCACCCCGCCGACGATCACGCCCGGCGCCACCGGCACCGCGACGATGACGCTGGCCGCGGCCGAGACCCGTACGGGCCTGGTGGTGGGTCTTGACCCGGTCGGCCTGCCCGCCGGCACCACCGTGACCAGCGCCGTCCTCGGCACCACCGACTGCCAGGTCACCGCGAGCGCGGTCACCTGCCCGGCCACCACGCTCGCCGCGGGCGCGACGACCCAGCTCAAGGTCGGCCTGTCGACCGGACCGTCGTCGCCCAGCTCGACGGGTGCCGGCTGGTCGCAGGCGCTCACCGTGACGCAGGGCGCCGAGACCCTGACGCTGCACCCGGTCGTCGCCAAGATCGGCGCCGCGGTCAGCTCGCTCACCGTCGCCCTGGTCGTGCCCGACGCGGGCACCCTCAAGCCCGGCACCACCGGCGAGCTCGACGTGACCTTGACCAACCCGGGCCCGTCGGCCAACCCGAGCGCCCGGGCCGACTTCACGGCGCCGACCGGCACCACGTTCGCCCCGTTGACCGGCGTGGCGGCCACACTGTGCACGGTGGACTCGCCGACAGTAGTCTCCTGCGGCGCCAGCCTGGGCGTGGAGTCCAAGAGCTTCACTCTCGGCATCAATGTGCCGGCCAACGCGGACACCGACAACCCGCTGACCGGCGGCTGCGTCGACGTCAACCGGGACGGCAACTGCACGAGCCCCGGCGATCGCACCATCCCGGACATCACGCTGGCCAAGCCGTTCGCCAAGCAGGCGCAGCTCGGCATCGACCCGCTGACCGTCGTGCCGGGCACCCCGGGCACGGCCCACCTGACCGTCGCCCCCGACCGGTCGCTGACCGGGATGAGCGCGACCGTTCCGCTCACCACCCTGCCGCAGGGCCTCTCGATCGTCTCGGTGACCGGGCCGGCCGGGTCGGCGGCCACCTGCACCTGGGTCGGCGCGATCACCTGCACCGGCGTCGACGCGACGACCGGCACGACCAACCTGATCAACATCACGGTCCGGGCCGCCGCCTCGATGGCCGCCGGCACGGTCTGGTCGCCCAACCCGGTCACGCTGACCAGCGCGGGCGGGGAGACCGCCCAGGTGACCGGCACCCTCGTCCGGACGGGGGCGCCGGCCACCGGCCTGACGTTCGGCCTGACCGCGCCGACCGAGCCGGTCGCCCCGGGCTCCACGGCCACCATCACCGCCACCGCCGCCAACAGCGGCCCGTCCGACGCCACCGGCCTGGTCGCGCGGCTCCTGGCGCCGACCGGCACCATCTTCGGGCCGCTGACCGGCCGGGCCGCGACCGACTGCACGCCGGTCGGCACCACCCAGCTCGACTGCCGCACCGACCTGCCAGTGGGCGCGGCCGCGGCACAGTGGACGGTGCCGGTGCGCATCCCGGCCAACGCCAGCCCGAACGTCACGATCAGCGGCGGCTGCATCGACCTCAACCGGGACGGCGCCTGCGCCGCCGCGCCGGCCGACTACCCGCTGCCCGCCATCGCGGTGCGGGCGACCCTGGCCCAGGCGGTCAGCGTCGCGGCGACCAGCCCGGCGATCGTGCCCGGCCGGCACGGCACGGTGGGCATCACCCTGACCGCGACCCGCGCCGCGTCCGACGTGACAGTGACGATCCCGACCAGCGGGCTGCCGGCCGGCGTGACGGTCGCGCAGGCGCAGTCGACCAGCGGCACGTGCTCGGGCGTGGTCGCGGGCGCGATCACCTGCACCGGTGTCGCCGTGACGTCCGGCGGCAGCACCACGATCACGCTCGGGGCCGACGTCGCGGCGGCCGCCACGCCCAGCCAGCCGGCCTGGACGCCCACGCTGACCCTGGTCGAGGCGGGCGTGACCGCGACCAAGGCGGTCAGCTCGGCGCTGGTCGGGGCGGCCGACGCCAAGCCGGTCGTGTCGTTCACCGTGCCGGCCGCGCAGTCGCTCAAGCCCGGTGACTCCGGCGCGATCCAGGTGACCGTGGCCAACCAGGGCACCTCGGTGGCCAAGGACGTGCACTACATGTTCCGCGCGCCGACCGGCACGACCTTCCAGCCGCCGACCGGCACCACCGCGAGCCTGTGCTCGCGCAACGTGGCCGGCACGGTCGTCGACTGCACGGTCACCGTCGGTGGCAGCGCGAAGGTGCTGTTCCCGCTGGCGGTGCAGGTGTCGGCGACCGCGGACCCGGCCAGCCCGGTCTCGGGTGGCTGCGCCGACGTCAACCTCGACAACAGCTGCGGCGGGTCGGACGTCGTGATCCCGGCGATCCAGCTCGGCCAGCCGGCCGGTCAGCTCGTCATCTCCGGCACGCCGGGCACGGTCACGCCGGGCAGCACGGCGACGGGCCAGGTGCGGGTCACCTCGGCCGGCGCCATCACCGGGGCCACGGTCGTGGTGCCGCTGAGCACCCTGCCGACCGGCTTCACGGTCACCGGGGCGACCGGGCCGGGCAACGCGTTCTGCACGGTCGGCACGACCGAGATCCGGTGCACGGGCGTCGCCCTCGGCGCGGGCACCACGACCGCCGTCACGATCACCACCCGCGTCGCGGCGACCGTCGCGCCGGGCGTGGCCTGGCAGGCGACCGGCATCACGGTGACGGCCGGGTCGGACACGGCCACCGGGGCCGCCGCCATCGCCACCAGCGGCGCCCGCGTCGCGGCGGTGACCTTCAAGACGACCAACGGCAGCGCCACGGTCAAGCCGGGCGACTCGACCTCGATGACGGTCGTGGCCACCAACGCCGGGCCGTCGAACGCGGTCCGCAAGACGGTCACCGTGACGGCGCCCGCCAACACTACGTTCGGCCCGCTCACCGGCACCGCGGCCCAGGACTGCGTGATCTCCGGCACCACCGCGACCTGCACGTACGACCTGGACGCCAACCAGTCCAAAACGTACACGGTGCCGCTGGTCGTCTCGAGCTCGGTCAAGAACGGCGACACGCTCACCGGCGCCTGCACGACCGCCGACGGCGCCAAGGCCTGCGGGCCCGACCTGACCGTCTCGGTCGACAACACGCCGGCCAACCCGTCGATCAGCAAGACGGGCACGCTCTCGCTCGACAGCTCGGTCGTCGCGGCCGGCGCCTCCGGCAACGCGATCGTCCGGTTCTCGGCGACCTCCGCGCACACCGGCCTGACGCTCACCGTGCCGCTGGGCGGGTTGCCCGACGGGTTCAGCGTCAAGTCGGCCGCGGTCGACGGGGCCACCTGTACGGTCGGCGAGTCCGCGATCACCTGCACCGGGGTCGACCTGGCAGCCGGGCAGCCCAAGACGCTGGCGATCGGCGTCGACGTGGCGGCGAACGCGGCGGCCACCGCGGCCTGGACGGCCACCGGCATCACGCTGGCCGACCCCAAGGACGCCGACGACAAGCTGACCGCGAGCGGGTTGCTGGTCAGCGCCTCCCGCAAGTCGTATTCGGTCTCGGTGACGTTCGGCAGCCCGTCCAACACCGCGCCGCTGCCGGGCCAGACCACCACCCTGCCGATCACGTTCACCAACGCCGGGCCGGACGATGCGGCCGAATACTCGACGACGATCGTGCTGCCCCCCAACGCCACCGCGGGCACCCTGCCGGCGGGCTGTGTGGCCGGGCCGGCCGCCCGGACGATCGTCTGCACGGTCACGCTGAAGGCCGGCGAGTCCCGGCTGATCCAGGTGCCGGTGGTCATCGGCAGCGACCTCAAGGGCGGCGAGACGCTCACCGGTGGCTGCATCGACGGGGTGCTCGGCACCGACCCGACGCCCGACGGCCAGTGCGGCGGCGACGCCGACGTGGCGATCCCCGAAGTCACCCTGGGCCGCTATAAGGTCAACCTGGCCGTCACGTACAACGAGCCGGCCGTGACCGTGGGCCCGAACGCCACCGGCGTCGTGGTGAAGATCCCGTACACCAACGAGGGCACCGACACCGCCGACAACGTCTCGTTCACGGTGGTGCCGCCGGCCGGGGTCGTCGTGCGCGCGGCGTCGATCCTGCTCGACAACTCCGTGGTCAGCGAGGGCGTCGTGCTGGCGGCGGCGGCCGAGGCCCAGACGGTCGCGGCCACCTGTGAGCCGGTCGGCGGCTCGGCGGCGTCGAACGCGGTGACCTGCAGCGCCCCGGACGCGGCGGGCCTCTACGGCAGCCAGCTGTGGCTGACCATCGACGGGTCGAACACCAAGAAGTCCGGCACCCAGGCGATGAAGGTGACGATCAGCACCACCAGCGCCGACGGCAACTCCACCGACAACACCGTCTCGGTCATGCTCAAGCTGACCGCCAAGGCGGCGAGCGGCGGCACCGGCGACGACAACGGCACCGACGACGACAACGGCACCGGCGACGGCAACGGCGGCAAGAAGCCGGGCGGGAAGCTGCCCACCACGGGCGCCCAGATCGCCGGGACGGCCCTGGTCTCGCTCATGCTGATCGTCGCCGGCGCCACCCTGATGCTCGCGATGCGGGAGAACCGGCCCGCGGGCGCCGGGACGGTCCGGATCCCCGTACGGGTCCCGGCGCACACGCCGCGGCACGAGCGGCCCAGCCTGATCCGCCGGTGGCGGCGCCGCGACCCGCTCGAATAGCGAGGGCCAGGCGAATGGCCGTACCCGTCAGCTCGGGTACGGCCATTCGTGCGCGGGCAGGTTCTCGTGCATCAGGGGCAGGTAGCGCCGCAGCATCTCGTGCAGGGAAGCCTGCCGGTCCAGCCCCTCGGCCTCCAGCGCGTGCAGGGTCTGCACCTGCCAGGCGGCGCCGTTGCGGTGGGTCAGGCAACGCTGCTCGATGATGCCGAGCAGCCGGTCGCGCTCACCCTGCGAGACACCCCACCGCTCGAGCCCCTGATGAGCCATCGGCAGCAGCCGCCGCAGCACGAGCTCGGTGACCTGGATGAAGCCCAGGCCGGGCCAGAACACCGTGGCGTCGATGCCGTGCCGGGCGCCGGCGTGGAAATTCTCCTCGGCCGCGCTGAAGCTCATCTGCGTCCACAGCGGACGTTCCGCCTCGGCCAGCGTACGGATCAGGCCGTAGTAGAACGCCGCGTTGGCCATGGTGTCCACAACGGTCGGCCCGGCCGGCAGCACCCTGTTCTCGACGCGCAGATGCGGGCGGCCTTTGACGACGTCGTAGATGGGCCGGTTCCAGCGATACACCGTGCCGTTGTGCAGGCGCAGCTCGCTCAGCTGGGGGATCTCGCCCCGCTCGAGCATCTCGGCCGGGTCGGCCTCGTCGCAGATCGGCAGCAGGGCCGGGAAATAGCGGACGTTCTCCTCGAACAGGTCGAAGACGCTCGTGATCCAGCGTTCCCCGAACCATACCCGAGGCCGTACGCCCTGGGCCCGGATCTCCTCCGAGCGGGTGTCGGTGGCCTGCTCGAACAGCGGGATCCGGGTCTCGCGCCACAGCTCCCGGCCGAACAGCAGCGGCGAGTTCGCGCCGAGGGCGACCTGGATGCCCGCGATCACCTGGGCCGCGTTCCAGTAGGCGGCGAACTGGGCCGGGCTGACCTGCAGGTGGAACTGGGTGCTGGTGCAGGCCGACTCGGGCGCGATCGTGTCGGTCGTGACGGCCAGCCGGTCCACGCCGTCGATCCGGATGTCGAGATCCTCGCCCCGGGCCGCGAAGATCTGCTCGTTGAGCAGCTTGTAGCGCGGGTTGGCCGAGAGCGCCTCGTCGGTCATGTGCTCGCGCCGCAGCGTGGGCAGGATGCCGATCATGACCGTGTGCGCGCCGACCGTACGGGAATGCTTCTCGGCGTTGTTGAGACTGGCTCGCAGGGAGCGCTCGAGGTCGGCGTTCTCGTCACCGGCGAGCCGGCGCGGGGGCACGTTGATCTCGATGTTGAACTGGCCCAGCTCGGTCTGGAAGTCGGGGTCGGCGATCGCGCCCAGCACCTCCGCGTTGCGCATCGCCGGGTCGCAGTTCTCGTCGACCAGGTTGAGCTCGATCTCCATGCCGGTCAGCGGCCGCTCGAAATCGAACCGCGACTCGCGCAGCATCGCCGCGAACACGTCCAGGCTCCGGCGGATCTTGTGCCGATACCTGGCGCGGTCCTCCCGGGTGAAGTTGGCCTGCTCGACGTCCTCGCCCACGGCACACCACCTCTCAGACTTCTCTCAAACTTCCACAGCTGCGGCGTGTCGCGCCAGACGGCACCAAAGCATGAGATCGCACGTGGTGTGTCTCTCAAGTCTGTCGATATAGGCCAGGGTGATGCCGGCGAACACGCTTGCAGCGGTACCCTGCCGTACCGGATTTCATCCGGATCGGCACCCTGGGGAGGGCAAGATCTTGAAGATGCGGCGCTTGCTGATCGGCGTCGTGGTGACTTCGGTCCTGTCCACGATCCTGACCGTCACGTGGATGGCGCTCGGTCCGCTGCGCTCGTCGACGCCGTCTCCGCAGGCCTCGGCCCAGGCCGCGCCGGCCATCGCCAGCGCGGCCCCCGGCGGCACCCGGCCGGAGTGGTCGACCGCGTGGGCCGCCGCGCCCTCGGCGGCGAACTTCCAGCGCCCGCTCGGTCACACGGTCCGCAACGTCGTGCACACCACGATCGGCGGCCCCCACGTGCGCATCCGGCTGAGCAACCGCTTCGGCGTCGCGCCGGTCCGCTTCGGCCACGTCACCATCGCGCTCTCGGCCCACTCGGGTGGCCGCCGCGACGGCACCAACAACCCCAGCGACGGTACGGCGGTGCAGGGCACGCTGCGGGACGTGACCTTCGGTGGCCGGGGTGAGGCGACCGTGCCGCCCGGCGGCGACATCCTGAGCGACTCGCTGGCCCTCGACATCCCGGCCGACACCGACCTGCTGGTCTCGGTCTGGACCCCGGTCAAACCGGTCGCCTCGACCTATCACGCCGACGCCAAGCAGCTCTCCTTCGTCAGCCCCGACCCCCTCGACCGCGCCGGCGACCTGGCCGCCACGGCGTTCGCGCGGGGCGCCACGGCCTGGTTCTACGTCACCGCGGTCGAGGTGACCGGCGCGCCCGGCACGATCGTGGCCCTGGGCGACTCGATCACCGACGGCGCCAAGTCCACGGCCGGGCTCAACCATCGCTGGCCCGACCTGCTGGCCGCCCGGCTCGCCGCGAACGGTGGCCCCGGCTACGGCGTGGCCAACGCGGGTCTCGCCGGCAACCGGATCCTGCTCGACGCGCAATACCCGAAATACCGGATCAACTCGGTGGCCGGCCGGTCGGCGCAGGCCCGGTTCGCCGAGGACGTGCTCGAACGCTCCGGGGCCCGCACCCTGGTCGTCTTCGCGGGCATCAACGACATCATGCAGGCGCCCCGGCAGACCGACGCCGCCCAGCTCACCGGCGGGCTGACCCACCTGGCGACCCGGGCCCGGGCCCAGGGCCTGCGCGTGGTCGTCTGCACGATCACCCCGTGGAAGGGCTACCCGTCCTACACCCCGGCGCTCGATCAGGTGCGGCTGCGGGTCAACACGTGGATCCGCAACGGCGGCGACGGCACCTTCGACGCGGTGGCCGACTTCGACCAGGCGCTGCGCGACCAGGCCGACCCGCTGCGGCTCAACCCGCAGTTCGACGGTGGCGACCACCTGCACCCGAACGACGCCGGCATGCTGGCCCTGGCCAACGCGGTGCCGCTCGACAAGCTCTAGCGCATCGCCAATCCCGCCAGCGCCACCACGATGGCCAGGCCGAGAGTGGCCTGGAGGAGCAGCGCCGGGCCGAGGTGCGACCACATCGTCGGGATGCGCGGGGTGAGCGGCTGCATGGTCGTCAGGTTGACCAGGCTGACCAGCCGCACCGGCAGCGTCACATCCTTCTGCGCGACCGTCCTGAGCTGCACGAGGTCGCCGCGGTGCAGGGCCGACTGGGGTAACTGCCCGTGCATCTCGACCTCGTAGGTCTGGCCCAGGTCGTCGCGCACCCGCACCGGCGTCACGAGGAACTCGGGGCCCTTCTTGAGCTCCTTGAAGCTGCGGCGGCCCGGCTTCATCCGCAGCATCGCGGCAATCAGCTGAAGCACGCCGGCGGCCAGGAAAACGGCCATGACCAGCGGTTGCCCGATGCGGACCTCGCGCGTGTACGAGGTCTGGAAGCCGGCGAACCGCCCGGTGATGACGGGTCCGACGTGCCGGAGGATCTGCTCGCGGTGCAGGTCGACGTCATCCATGCGAATCACCTCCATGAGGGGTTCTCACATCGTACGGAGAGTCATCGCCTACGCACCGTGAGTGAATATGTGAGAACGGTAAGCGGGCGGCCGGCCTGCGGAGACACGATTGCCGTTTCTTCGCCCCCTGCACACGCTCCCCGGTCCGAGGGCCTCTGTTAACCCCAGATTCACCCGTACGCACGGGGCAGGGGTCGCCGCATGGTGCTCGTCAGCCACCCCTGTCGCCGAAATGCTGAAAAGCGCGCGAATTGGTACCAATCGGCGGTGAACTTGATCCGTGGTCCGTGAGGCGCTGGTCTCGCGGCGGAATGAGGGGGCGGCTGACGTGGCACCGAGCAAGGCGTTCGTGGACCCGGACAGTGTGCTGGCGCGAACCGCCCGGGAGATGCTCTTGGCGCACGCGGGGGGCCGGGGGCCCAAGGAGGGCATGACCACGTGCCCGGCGTGCGGGGAACCCCTGCCCTGTGCCGCCGGCATCGCCGCCGCCGAGGTCGTCGAGGCGGCCGGGCTGGCCGAGGAGTCCGGGCTGATCGCCGCGACCCGCCGGGGACTGGGGGAGCCGTACGGGGAACCGGGGTCGGGCTTCGACTTCAACGGCTCGGGGCTGGCCGCCGCCGCGGGCCTGAACCGCTCCCCGTCCGCTCCCGAGGTGCCGGTGTCGCCCACGGCCTTCGGTTCCGCCGACGCTCTTGGGCCCGCCGCCACGGCTTTTGGATCCGCCGATGCTCCCGCCACTGCTTTCGGGTCCGCCGACGCCACCGCTTTCGGGTCGGCCGACGGCGCTGCGACGGCTTTCGGGTCGGCCGACAGTGCCGCGACCGCTTTCGGGTCCGCTGATGGTGCCGGTACGGCTTTTGGGTCCGGCCTGGACGAGCCGGGCGCGACCTCTTCGCCGCGGCCGACCGAGTTCGGATCGCCCCTGGCTTTCGGGTCGCCGATGGAGATGCCGGAGCGTCGCCCCGGCCGCGAGGACGCGAGCCCGGCCGCCGGGCCCGGCTACCGGGACGCCCTGTCCGACGGTCCGGTGGGGCTGTCGTTCGGAACGCCGGGGCAGCAGCCCAGCGGCCTGGGGGAGGAGCCGGGCGGCCCGCGCCTGAACTTCAGCTTCAACGGCAGCGACCTGCCGGCCGACGAGCCCCACCTTTCCCGCGGTGCAGCCGCGCCGGGCCAGACCGCGGACGGACCGTCGGGGTTGAGCCCAGCCGGCCCTTCTGGGTTGAACCCAGCCGGACCTTCGGGGCCGAACGCAGCCGGACCTTCGGGGCTGAGCGCGTCCGGCCTGGACTCGAGCGGTGCGGACGGCTCGCGTCCCGGAATGAGCCTCGGCGGTGCTGACCTCTCCGGCTCCCGCCCCGAGCCGAACCTGGGTGCGGCCTCAGGCCAGCGCCCGGACCCGAACGGCAGCAGCTTCTCGAGCCAGCGTCCGGAGCCGAATCCGAGCGCCGCCGGGTTTCTAAGTCAGCGTCCGGAGCCGAATCCAGGCGATGCCGGGTTTTTGAGTCAGCGCCCGGATTCCGGCTCGGGCAGCACCGGGTTCTCGAGCCAACGACCGGACCCGAATTCGGGTGGTGCCGGGCTTTCGGGCCAACAACCGGATTCCGGCTCGGGCAGCACCGGGTTCTCGAGCCAGCGTCCAGACCCGAACTCGGGCGGTGCCGGGCTTTCGGAGCAACGGCCGGATCTCGGCTCGGGCAGCACCGGGTTTTCCGTCCAGCGCCCGGACCCGAACTCGGGCAGCACCGGGTTTTCGGGCCAGCGGCCGGATTCCGGCTCGGGCAGCACCGGGTTTTCCAGCCAGCGGCCGGAGCCGAACTCGGGTAGTGCCGGGGCTTCGGGCCAGCGCCCGGACCCGGCCCTGGGCGGGCCGGCCGCCGAGCCGTCGGGCCCGCGCGGAGAACTGAACGGTGCCGGGGGCCCTTCGAGCAAGCCCGTCAAGCCGCCCGCCCCGCCCCTGCCGCCGGACTGGCACCAGAACCGGCCCCTGGACGCGCCCAAGTTCACCCCCGCCCGCCCCGTGCCCCGCCCGAACGGGGCCAACGGCGTCAACGGGTTCAGCAGCGTCAACGGCGTCAACGGCCTGCCGGGAACGCCCGCCGCGACCCGCCCGTCCGACGGACCCGTGGCCGCGAGCCCCGCCCCGCAGCAGCCGACCGCGCTGAACCAGCCGCCCCAGGCTCCGGCCGCCGTCAATCAGCCCCCGCAGCCGCCGGCCGCGCTCAACCCTCTGCAGCCCCCGGCGCCGTTGGGCCAGACGCCCCCGGCCGGGTCGCAGCAGTCGGGCATCGGCCGCAATCCCGGTCTTACGCCGTCGGGCCCGTCGGGCCCCGGCGTCCAACCGCCCGGAAACCCGCCGCACACAGGGCCACAAGCCGGGGGACCGAAAGCTGGAGGACCACAGTCCGGGGGGCCGCAAGCCGGGAGACCACAGTCCGGGGGACCGCAAGCTGGGGGGCCGCAGTTCGGAGGGCCGCAAGCTGCGGGGTCGCAATCCGGGGGACCGCAGTCCGGCGGGCTGCAAGCGGGAAGTGCCGGATATGCGCCGCAGTCCGGTAACGCCGCGCAGCCGCCGCAGGCCGGAAACGCCTGGAATGCCCCGACGCCCGGAAGCATGGCGCCGTCGGCCGGGAACGAGCCGTCCGGCCTCCCCGGCCTCAAGCCCCCGGCCATGACCCCGCCCACGATGCCGCCCGCGAATGAGGGCCCGGCCACCGGCGAGGAGCCGTCCGGCCTCGGCCAGGCCCCCAGCTATTCGGGTCGCCCGCCCGCCGGCCCTGCGACCCCCGCCGTCCCGACCGGTCAGGAACCGTCCGGCCTCCCGGGCCGCCCCGCCCCGAGCCAGCCCGGCGCCGCAGCGAACCCGCAAGCCCAGGGCCTGGGCAACAGTTCGCCCCGCTTCGGCGCGTCCGGCCCCGAGCAGAACGGCGCCCCGCGGGCCGCCATGAACCGTTCGCCCCTCGAGGCGCCGAACATGGGCCAGGTCAACCGGCCGCCCTCATCGGGCATGCCGCCCGGCCCCACCCCGGCCGGACCTTCCGCTCCGGCGCCCGAGGCCGGCCCGCGTCCGGCGCGGCCCAAGCTCGAGTCGCCGAACATGGGTCAGCTCAACAAGCCCCTGGCCGATCGGGATCAGCCGGAGCGGTGAATACCGGCGCGTTTGTTTGAGCGCGGGTCGGCTCGGGCAGTACGGTCGTGATGGGCGACGCGGGCTACCGTCCGGTCGTCCCCCATGACCTTGACGTCGGCGACTTCGGCCCAGGGTTGCCGAGGGGAGCACCGATGTCCGACGAGAGTTCGGCTCTGTCCCCAGTGGAGGAGCTCGACCGGGCGGCCACCCCGGTCACGGACGGCGGTCTCGAGGATCTCGACGCCGCCGCCGTCGCGTTCGCCGAGCGCGGCCTGTCCGCCTCGGCCGCCGAGCGTGCCGCCCTGCGTGAGGCGTTGACCCGGTTGTGCCTGCCGTTCGCGGGCCGGCTGGCCCGGCGCTATCGCGGCCGCGGCGAGTCCTTCGAGGATATCGAGCAGGTCGCGCGGCTCGGCCTGGTCAAGGCGATCGACCGCTACGACCCCGTCCGCGGCTCCTTCACGGCGTACGCGGTCATCACCATCTCGGGCGAGATCAAGCGCCATTTCCGCGACAAGACGTGGGGTGTGCACGTGCCCCGCCGGGTGCAGGATCTCAGCCTCGAGGTCGGGCACGCGACCATGGTCCTGACCAGCATGCTTTCCCGTACGCCGACCGCCGCCGAGATCGCCGAGCGGCTCGGCCTGTCGCTGGAGGCCGTGCGGGAGGCGCAGGAGTCGGCGGCGGGCTATTCGCCGTCCTCGCTGAACGCCCCGATCGGTGGGCCCGGCGACGAGGGTGCGGAGTTCGGCGACATGCTGGGCGCCGTCGACGCCGACCTCGACCTGGTCGACGACCGGGTCACCGTGGCCGACCTGCTGATGCGGCTGCCGGCCCGGGAGCGGCGGATGCTGGCCCTGCGGTTCTACGGCAACCGCACCCAGGCCGACATCGCCACCGAGCTGGGCATCTCCCAGATGCACGTGTCGCGGCTGCTCACCCGCGCGCTGTCCTGGCTGCGGGAGGCGATGCTGAGCGACGTCCCGCCGCGCTGGGAGGGCGCCGAGACCCGGCCCGAGCATCACCCGGTGCAGGTCGAGGCGGTGCGCGAGGGCGGCATGGTCGTCGCCCGGGTGCGCGGCGAGGTCGACCGGGACAGCGCCGAGCGGCTGCGGATCGCTCTGCGGCACGCGATCGCCCTGGGCGGCAAGGACCGGGTCGTGATCGACCTCGCCGGGGTGCCGCTGCTCGACGCGGCCGGCATCGCCGTGCTGGTCGACGCGGCGTCGGCGGCCGCGGTGGCCGAGGTTCCGCTAGCCCTCACCGGCGCCCAGCCCTACGTGGCGAGCATCCTCAAGGTGACGGGCCTGTCCCGGCTGATGGCTTAGGGACGCCCAGACCACTTTGCCGTCGGCCGAGGGCACGCAGCCCCAGGAGTGTGCCGTCGCGTCGACCATGATCAGTCCCCGGCCGCGGCCGGTCTCGGGCGCCGGCCCGACCGGCGGCCCCACCTGGTCGGGCGAGCCGTCCCGGACGGCGATGTGCAGGTAACGCGGCCGCAGCGACAGCCGCAGCGTCATCATCGTGTGCGCGTGGTCGATGACGTTGCTGACCAGTTCGGTGGCGATCAGCCCGGCCGGGCCGACCAGGTGCGGCAGGTCCCAGC
The DNA here is from genome assembly GCF_016785085.1 of Paractinoplanes lichenicola. Classification (GTDB taxonomy): domain Bacteria; phylum Actinomycetota; class Actinomycetes; order Mycobacteriales; family Micromonosporaceae; genus Actinoplanes; species Actinoplanes lichenicola. The sequence continues at coordinate 205,677 of NZ_JAENHO010000010.1, read as the reverse complement.
GCAGGCACGCGTCGGTGGCCAGGTCGCGCGCGTGCCGGGCGGCGCCGCTGATCGGCAGCAGCTCGTCGCTGAGGACGGGCACCGCCGCCGCGGGGTCGCCGGCCAGCCGGGCGCGGGCCGCGTCGAGGCTGTCGACGACGTCGAGCCGCCGGAAGGCGTGCCCGTCGAGAAGTTCGCGGGTGGCCGGCGGGGGACCGCACAGCAGGATCGGGACGCCGGGCCAGCGGCCGGCCTGCCGGTTGGCCGCGGTGAAGACGGCCAGCGCGAGCGGCTCGGTCACGGTCAGCCCGGAGAGGTCGAGCAGCAAGGCGTCGGGCTGCTCGGCGAGCGACTTCAGCAAGTGCGTGTGCAGGGCGGACACCTCGGCCAGGCGGAGCGCGCCGGACACGGTGGCGATCAGGTGCAGGCCGTCGAAGCCGCTCTCGTACTCGATCGCCATCCTGCGCCCTCCCAGCGGCCCGTTGATGTGGCCTACCCACCGCGACCGGCCGTAAACCGGTCGTTCAGCTGGGTTCGACCGCCCCCGTCTCCATCACGATGATCGCGCCCTCGGGCTGAATGCCGCCCTCGCGCCGCCGCAGCGGGGTGCAGGCCACCCGTACGGAGATGGCCCGCCCGCGCCGGTTGACCGCGTCGACCTGCAGTTCGGCGCCGGTCGCCTCGGCCCCCAGGGCGGAGCGCAGGATCGGCCGCAGATGCTCGATGGGCAGCCCGATGTCGAGGTTGAGGAAGTGCTGCCCGATCACCTCGCCGGAGCGCAGGCCCCACAGATCCTCGGCGCGGCGGTTCCACATGCGGATCCGCAGGTCGGGGTCGACCACCGCGACGCCGGCCTCCATGCTGGTCAGCACGGTCTCGAGGAAGTCGTTGGCCTCGTCGAGCTGGGTGCTCGAGATGCGCAGCTGGTCGTTGATGCTCTGCAGCTCGTCGTTGGTGGACTGGAGCTCCTCGTTCATCGTCTCCAGCTCCTCGTTGGTCGACTGGAGCTCCTCGTTGGTGGTCTCCAGCTCCTCGACCGTGGACTGCAGCTCCTCGTTGGTGGTCTCGAGCTCCTCGTTCGTCGACTGCAGTTCCTCGTACGCCGCCTCGAGCTGCTGGTTGGCGTGCTCCAGCTCGTCCTTGAGGCGCCGGGAGGCCGTCACGTCGTGGAAGATCAGGTTGACGCCGAGCAGGCTGCCGTCCACCCCGGCCAGCGGGCTGATCTGCACCTCGAGGTTGACCTGCTCGCCGCCGCGCTGGTAGTCGACGTCGGGGATGCGCAGCGTGCGCCGTTCGAGCTGGGCCTGCTCGATGTAGCGCCGCAGCTCGACCGGGCGGTAGGACAGGTCGAGGTCGCGGAAGGGCCGGCCGATGTCGCGCGACGACACCCCGAACAGGTTTTCCAGCTGCCGGTTGGAGAGCGCGACGTGCCCGTCGGCGGTCAGCGTGAGCTGGGCCAGCGGGCTCGCCGAGAAGGCCTCGTTGCGCAGTTCGTCGAGCCCGGTGACGGGGGTGCCGGCGCCGGCCGGCGGGTCGGCGAAGGCGACGCCGGGCCGGGCGTAGAGCCGCGGCACTCGGCGGAACACCCGGCGCTTGAGGTCGATCGGGGTGAACAGGCTGGCGTGGCTGAGCAGCATCTCGGCCTTGCCGAGGAAGAGCACGCCCTCGTCGCGCAGCGCGAAGTGGAACCGGCCGAGGATCTTGGCCTGCGTCTCGGCGTTGAAGTACATCAGCGTGTTGCGGCAGGTCAGCAGGTCTATGCGGGAGATCGGGGCGTCCTGCACGAGGTCGTTGCGGCCGAAGATCACCGAGCGCCGCATGTCTTTGCGGAACGCGTGCCGGCCGTTGACCGCCTCGAAGTAGCGCTCGGTCAGCTCCGGCGGCACGGCCTCCATCTCGCGTTCCCCGTACGTCGCCTGACGCGCGTCGTTGAGCTGCTCCTCGTCGACGTCGGTGGCGTAGATCTTGACCCGGTCCTTGAAGGCCTCGAGCCCGATCAGCTCGGCCAGCACCATCGCCAGCGTGTACGCCTCCTCACCCGAGGCGCAGCCGGCGCACCAGATCCGGATCGGCGACTCGGCCGGCTTGGCCGCGATGATCGGGCCGAGCACGTCCTTGGCCAGGTAGTCCCAGGCGTCGGCGTCGCGGAAGAAGCCGGTGACATTGATCAGGATCGTGTTGAAGAGCGCGGTGAACTCGTCCGGATGGACCTGCAGATGGTCCACGTACTCCTGGTAGTCGGTCGCGCCGACCTGGCTCATCCGCCGGTTCACGCGCCGGACCAGGCTGGATCTCTTGTAGCCGGTGAAGTCGAAGCCGCGGGACTCTTTCAGATAGACCAGCAGGGCTTCGAAATGAGGGTCGGCGGGCTGCACACGAAGACGCTACCGCACGTCATCACGCGCGCACGCGCCCAGGCGCGCGTCGTCAGAGGGTGCCCGCGCGCATCCGGGTCCAGACGACCTTCCCGTCGGTCACCGGCAGCACACCCCAGGCATCGGTCAGATCCCGTACGAGCCGCAGGCCGCGCCCGCCCGGGTCGGAGAGCCCGGCGTCGGTCGGCTTGGGCATCCGGCGGCTGCGGTCGCGCACGGTCATGCCGAGCCGGCCCCCGCTCAGCGGCCGCAGGGTGAACTCCATGCTGGTGCGCGCGTGCCGCACGACGTTGGCCACGAGCTCGGTCGCGATCAGGGTGGCGGCCGGAATCACCTCGGCCCGCTGCCACGTCGCGCAAGCGTGGGCGACCAGGTGGCGTACCTGCCGGCAGGCGTCGGGCACGGGCCGCAGGCGCACCCGGATCCGGGGCGGCACGGTCTGGGCGCGGGCGTGGGCCAGCGCGCCCTTGAAGTCGCCGGCGAACCCGAGGCCGGAGCACTCCGGCGCGTCCGCGATCATCGCCATCGTCCGGGGCCCGGCGCCGCACAGCACCACCGGCACGTCGGGCCACTCGCCGGCCTCGCAGACGATCGCGCTCAGCGCCGTCAGCCCGAGGGAGTCGCCGATCCGCAGCCCGGTCACGTCGAGCAGCAGCACCGTCGGCTGATCGGCCAGCCGCAGCCGGACCGCCTGCTGGAGCGCGTCGCCGGTGACCTGATCGAGGGTGCCGCTGACGCGCAGCGCGGCGACCGGAAACCCCCGTTCCGGCCGGCACACGAGCTGACTCGGCACCCTGCCTCCCCATGAACGTCAGACCTACCGCGACAAGATGCCCGGCGCGGGGTGTTTACAAACGGAAGGTCGTCACCAAGCTTTCAGGGAAATGAAGTACCGTTGCCCGCCATGGGTGTGTCGCAGCGGCTCAAGGGCCGGTTTCGCAAGTTCTTGCAGCGTCCGGGCACAACGGTCGACCTCGCGCCGTTCTCGAAGCGGCTGCCGGCCATCGACGCTCGTGAAGAGGCGTTGCGCGAGCTGGACGACGAGGCACTGACCGCCGCCGCCCAGAAGGCGAGCGATTTCACCGAGATCTGCGCGATCGGGCGCGAGGCCGCGTTCCGGGCGATCGAGCAGCGGCCGTACGACGTGCAGCTGCTCGGCGTGATGGCGCTGCTCTCGGCCAAGGTCGCCGAGATGGCCACCGGTGAGGGCAAGACGCTGACGGCCACCATCGCGGCGTACGGGCATGTCCGCCTGGGCCACGGCCCGGTGCACGTGCTCACCGTCAACGATTATCTGGCCCGCCGCGACGCCGAGTGGATGGCGCCGATCTACAAGCTGCTCGGCCTGACCGTCGGCTGGGTCACCGAGGCGTCGACCCACGAGGAGCGCCGCGAGGCCTACCTGGCCGACGTGACCTACGTGTCGGTCAGCGAGGCCGGCTTCGACTACCTGCGCGACCAGCTCGTCACCGACGTGGAAGACAGGGTGCAGCGCGAGCTGGCCACGGCGATCGTCGACGAGGCCGACTCGATCCTGATCGACGAGGCCCGGGTGCCGATGGTGCTGGCCGGCAGCATCGCCACCGAGAGCGACCCGGTGCACGACGCCGCGGGCCTGGTGCGCGAGCTCAAGGCGGGCAAGGACTACGAGGTGGCCGAGGACGGCCGCAGTGTGGCCTTCACCGACGCCGGCCTCAAGAAGATCGAGGAGGAGCTCGGCGGCATCGACCTGTACGCCGACGACCAGGTCCAGCAGCTCTCCGCGGTCAACGTGGCGCTGCACGCGCACGCCCTGCTGCGCCGCGACGTCGACTACATCGTGCGCAACGGCTCGGTCGAGCTGATCGACGAGATGCGCGGCCGGGTCGCCCAGCGCCGCCGCTGGCCCGACGGGCTGCAGGCCGCGGTCGAGGCCAAGGAGGGCCTGAGCGCCACCGCCGAGGGCGAGGTGCTCGACACGATCACCGTGCAGGCCTACATCGCGCTCTACAAGACGGTCTGCGGCATGACCGCCACCGCGGTGCACGTCGGCGAGCAGCTCCGGGAGTATTTCAAGCTCGAGGTCGCGGTCATCCCGTCGAACGCCGAGAACATCCGCGACGACGAGCCCGACCGCATCTACTCCGCGCACGAGACGCGCGACGAGGCCCTGGTCGAAGAGATCAAGATCGCCCACGAGAAGGGCCGCCCGGTGCTGGTCGGCACGCTCGACGTGAAGGCCTCCGAGCTGCTGGCCAAGCAGCTGGCCGCGGTCGGCGTGCCGTCGAACGTGCTGAACGCCAAGAACGACGCCGAGGAGGCCCGGATCATCGCCGAGGCGGGCGCCAAGGGCGCGGTCACCGTCTCGACCCAGATGGCCGGTCGCGGCGTCGACATCCGCCTCGGCGGCAGCGCCGAGACCGACCGCGACGAGGTCGTCGAGCTCGGCGGCCTCTACGTCATCGGCGCCGGCCGGCACGACAGCCGCCGCGTCGACGACCAGCTGCGCGGCCGCGCCGGCCGGCAGGGCGACCCGGGCGGCTCGGTCTTCTTCGTCAGCCTCGAGGACGAGCTGGTCACCCGGCACGCGGGCGACATCCTGCCCGCCTCGCCGCGGATGGACATGGACGGCGTGGTCCACGACGACCAGGTCGATTACGCGGTCGAGCACGCCCAGCGGGTCGCCGAGGGCGTCAACCACGAGATCCACCGCAACACCTGGCGCTACAGCGTCGTCATCGAGCAGCAGCGGGTGGCCCTGGCCGAGCGCCGCGAGCGCCTGCTCACCTCCGAGGTCGCCGCGATCATGCTGCTCGAGCGCTCGCCCGAGAAGGCCAAGGAGACCGACGAGGACGTCCTGTCCGACGCCGCCCGGGCCATCGCGCTCTATCACCTCGACCGGCTCTGGGTCGACCACCTGGCCGAGCTGAGCGAGGTGCGCGAGGGCGTGCACCTGCGCGCGCTGGGCAAGCTCGACCCGCTCGACGAGTTCCACCGGGCGGCCGTCCCGGCCTTCCAGAAGCTGTTGCTCGACGTCGAGGCCCGCACCATCGAGGCGTTCGAGGAAGTCGACCTCAGCGACGGCTTCGAGCCCGACCGGGCCAAGATCGTGCGGCCGAGCGCCACCTGGACGTACCTGGTGCACGACAACCCGTTCGGCTCGGAGCTCGACCGGCTCATTGCGGCCGTGGGGCGGCGGCTCATCTCGGGCGGCAACAACTAATTACGAGAAGAAGAACCCGGGCGTTCCCCATCGTGGGAGGCCCGGGTTTCTTATTGCACTCGCCACGAAGAATGCATCGTGCGTGGTGTGTCTTCCGTCTCAGAAATGTGCCCGAACGGGCCGCCCGGGGTGGCCCTACGCGCATGCTTTGGCCAGCGCAAACGCTTGCGGTGGGGGGAGTGCGGCAAGTAACTGCAGCCAGATGCGCGTTCGGCAATGCTTAATCAGTCTGACAGAATCCGTTGGGAAATGCATTTTCCGCAGTCAAGGCGGACGTGGAACGATTTTCCCACAGTGTGGTTGGCGGGTTGACCCGACAACGACGCTGGCGGAAATATCGTCCGCGGCTTTACGGAGGGTGATCGGTCGTATTCGGTTGCCAAGACGTATTTCAGGGGGATCAACTAAATGCCGGCCAGTGCGCTTTCACCACGGCTTGCCCGACATGCCACCGGACCGGGCCGCGGTTCCACCGCCGTCCGCCGCCCGTCGGAACCCGCCCTGACCGTCACGGTCGCCATCCCGCTGACCGGTGACAGCATCTCCCCGCAGGCCCACAAGCTCATCGAGGCCGTCCGCGAGCTCGTCGAGGTCAGCCAGGGCACCGTGCAGCTCGAGCCGGCCGTGGCGCCCGTCGCGGAGCCCGAGCCCGACGTCGCCGCAGGCCCCGAGGTGCGCCTGCTCACCGGCACCCGGCAGGTCATCGTCGACGGCGAGCCGCTGCCGCTGACCCGCCTCGAGTTCGACCTGCTGCTGTTCCTGGCCGAGCGGCCGCGCCGGGTCTTCACCCGGGCCCAGCTGCTGACCGGCGTCTGGGGTTACGACCACACCGGCGAGCGCACGGTCGACGTGCACGTGCGCCGGCTGCGGCTCAAGCTCGGCGGGGCCGTCCCGCTGATCACCACGGTCTACGGGGTGGGCTACCGGCTCAGCGACGACGCCCACGTGCTGATCAAGCCGAACGAGTAGCCTTTCGCCGCGTGCGCGTCCGTCCCATCTCGGCCGAGGTTCTGGTCGAAGAACTTGCCGATCAGCTGATATGTCGGGAACCCGACAGTTACCTCCGGGTCGCCCTCGACGGCGCCCCGGCGGCCCGTCCCGAGGCGCTGGCCGACGCCCTGGTCGGCCCGTTGCGGGCCCGCGGCCGTCCCACAGTACGGATCGACACCGCCGACTTCCTGCGACCCGCGTCACTGCGCCTGGAGTTCGGCCGGGACAACCCCGACTCGTTCTATCTGGGCTGGTTCGACGAGGCCGGGCTGGCCCGCGAGGTGCTCGATCCGGCCGGCCCCGGGGGCTCCGGGCGAGTGCTCACCCGGCTCTGGGACGCGACCGCCGACCGGGCCGTCCGCGCGCCCTATCAGGACCTCCCGCCCCGCGCGATTCTGCTGGTCAGTGGCCCCCTGCTGCTCGGCGGCGGGCTCGCCTTCGACGTCACCGTGCACCTCGAGATGTCGGCCGCGGCACTGGCCCGGCGCACCCCCGCCGAGACCGCCTGGACCCTGCCCGCCTACGAGCGGTACGCGGACGAGGTGGCCCCCGCCTCCTTCGCCGACGTGGTCGTCCGCGTCGATGATCCACGGCATCCCGCAATGGTCCTCGAACGTTCATGAAGCGAGTCTGTGGCGGATCCGAACACCGACAGTTATGCTCCGGTTACTTTTTCAGCGGAGGCCTCGTTTGAGATCTTCGGCGGCGGGTATCAGCCCGGCTCCACGGTGTGATGGGGCCGAGCCTCGGGGGACCGCCGGCAGGGGCAGAGGAAGGCAGGGGGAGCACATGCTCGTCAATGGAGCGGTAATCACGGGCAAGGGCGCCGCCAAGGGCCGTACGGCGGAGGAGATCGACCAGATCCGCACGGTCCTGCGGGGCCGGTTCGACGACCTGAGCGCCGAGTACGAGGAGGCGCTCGCCGAGAACCAGAAGCTCCGGCTGGCCGAGATGGGCGACTCCGCCGGGGACGACCAGGCCGACAGCGGCTCCAAGACCGCCGAGCGCGACGCCGCGTCGTCGCTGCTGCGCACCTTGAGCGACCGGCGCACGCAGGCCGAGCACGCGATGCAGCGGCTCGAGGAGGGCACCTACGGCAACTGCGAGGGCTGCTCGAACCCGATCCCCTGGGAGCGGCTCGAGATCTTCCCTTCGGCCACCACGTGCGTGCACTGCAAGCAGAACCGCGAGCGCCGGGCCGGCTAGCCCGCGGGACGATGCGTCCGGGTCCGCCGCTCCGTGCGGCGGACCCGCTGTATCCGGGGTTAACTTGAGCGCATGGGCACGATCCAGATCGGCACCGCGTCGTGGACCGACCGGACGCTGCTGGCCTCGGGGTGGTATCCGGCGAGCGCCGACACCCCCGAGAAGCGGCTGGCCCACTACGCCGGGAAGTTTCCGGTGGTCGAGGTCGACTCGACGTATTACGGGCCGCCGGCCGAGCAGACCAGCCGGCTCTGGGCCCAGCGCACGCCGGCCGGGTTCACCTTCAACATCAAGGCGTTCAGCCTGCTGACGGGTCACCCGACCAAGGTGTCGGCGATCTACAAGGACCTGCGGCCCGAGACGGACAAGAAGAACATCTACCCCGGCGACCTGCCTTCCCGGGCGTACGAGGAGGTCTGGACCCGGTTTTTGTCGGCCCTGGACCCGCTGGCCGAGGCGGGCAAGCTCGGCGCGGTGCTCTTCCAGTTCCCGCCGTGGTTCGGCATCCGCAAGTCCAACAAGGAATACATCCTCGAGATCGCCGCCCGTTGCCGGCCGATCCGGCCGGTGTTCGAGTTCCGCAACGCGAGCTGGTTCTCCGGCGCCAACCAGAACGAGACGCTCGACTTCCTGCGCGCTCACAAGCTGGCCTTCGTCGGCGTCGACATGCCCCAGGGGCACAAGTCGTCGGTGCCGCCGGTGCTGGCCGCCACGGCCGACCTGGCCGTGGTGCGCTTCCACGGCCACAGCGACAAGTGGACCAGCAAGGACATCCACGAGAAGTTCGGCTACGAGTATTCGCGCAAGGAGCTCGCGGACTGGGCGCCGCGCCTGAAGTCGCTGGCCGCCGAGGCCGACACGACCCAGGTGTTCATGAACAACTGCTACTCGGACTACGCCCAGCGCAACGCCACCGAGCTGATCGAGCTGCTAGAGAGCGTCGAAGGGGACTGAGGCCCAGGTCTCGGCCATGATCGCGGCCAGCTTGTCGCCGGCCGGATACTTCAGGTCGTCGATCGAGGCGAGCTCCTGCCGGACCGTACGGGAATTGACCGCGACCGCCCCGGTGAAGTCGGGCAGCTCCGACGCCGGCACCGGCCGGATCGTCCACGGCACGCCCTGCATCGTCATCGCGATCTGCAGCAGCACCATCGTGACGCCCTTGAGCATCGGCGCCTGCGGCCAGACCACCTCGTCACCCTTGAGGAACGCCACGTTCCACGTCGTGCCCTCGCGCACCAGCCCGTCCGGCCCCACCGACAGCGCGTCGTCGAAGCCGGCCGCCGCCGCGAGCCGCTGCGCCCGCCACAGGCCCATCGTCGCCGCGTGCTTGTGCTCGGGCCACTCCCGCCGGAACTTCGGGTCGATGCGCACCCGTTGCGGCGCAGCCGGCTCATCGCTCGCCGGGTCGGCCACCGCCACCACCACGTCGGGCGGCCCGTCGAGGTCGGCGCCGAACACATAGGAGACCCGCACTGAGGCGTCCGCCCGGTCGCCCAGCGCGTGCAGGATGAGCTGACGCAGCCGGTGCTCGTCGTCGAGGCCGGGCCGCCAGCCGAAGAACTCCTCGTTGCCGTCGGCCAGCCGGGCGAAATGCAGAGCCAGACCCCGTACGCCCCGATCCCGCACCTGCATCGACGTGAAGTGCCCGTAGTTGATCGAGGCCAGCCGCTGGATCTCGGCGGCGTCGGGGGCCCGGCCGTTCAGTTCGAGGAAGCGCACGTCCTCACCTTAAGGCCCCGCTTGCGGGCCAGAGCGCACATCCGGTCGGCATCGGTCACCGCCGCGCCACCCTGGTCGTTGTTGAAATATACAAAGCTTTCCCGTACGCCGGTCAGCCGCTCGAGCCACGACCCCAGCGCCGTCCGTCCGTAGCTCGGCCACGGTTTCGCCCGGCCCTCGTGCAGGCGCAGATAGCCGAAGTCGGCAGTCGTCCACAGCGGAGTGATCGGGCGTCCCTTACGATCGGCCCAGCACAGCGCGGCGTTGTGCCGTTCGAGCAGTTTGCGGCAATCGTCGGTCCACCACGTGTCGTGCCGCGGCTCCACTGCCACCCTCGTCCCCTCCGGCACCAGCGTCAGGGTCTCGTCCAGCGCGTCCAGGTCGGCCTTCAGGGTCGGCGGCAACTGCAGCAGCACCGGGCCGAGCTTGCCGCCCAGCGCGCTCGCCCGCTCGAAGAACCGGGCCACGGGCTCGGCCGGGTCCCGCAGCCGCTTGATGTGCGTCAGGTAGCGGCTCATCTTCACCGCCACGCAAAACCCGTCCGGGGTGCGCTCGCGCCACTGCTCGAACGTCGACCGCTCGGGCAGCCGGTAGAACGCGTTGTTGACCTCGACGGTGGGGAAGTGGGCGGCGTAGTGCTCCAGCCAGAGCCGCTGGGGCAGCTTCTGAGGATAGAAGCGGCCCTTCCAGTCCCGGTACTGCCAGCCCGACGTCCCGATGTTCAGCACCGGGGCCGGATACCCCGCTCACAGGCAGGTTAGACCCCATGATCACGGGGTAACTCGCCGGTGCTGTCACGTCCACCGAAGAAGGAGCTTCCCATGGCACTGAACGACGACGACATCACCTCGGGTTCGAGCAGCACGGGCGAGGGCCCGGCCGACGGTGGCGCGAACCCGGGCGGCCACGACGGCGGCGCTGACGGCTCGGCGGGCGAGGGCCCGGCCGACGGTGGCGCCAACCCGGGCGGCCACGACGGCGGCGCTGACGGCTCGGCGGGCGAGGGCCCGGCCGACGGTGGCGCCAACCCGGACGGCCACGACGGCGGCGCCGACGGCTCCGCGTCCTGACAATGTCCGGAACGACTGACGACGCGCCGGGCGGGTCCCGCCCGGCGCTGTCCCGGGCCGTGGCCGTCGAGCCGGGCAAGTTCGCCGCCGCGCACTGGGGGCGGGTCCCGCTGCTCTCCCGGGCCGGCGAGCTGGCCGGGCCGGACGGCTTCGCCGACCTGCTCTCCCCGGAGGCCGTCGACGAGCTGCTCAGCCGGCGCGGCCTGCGTACCCCCTTCCTGCGCGTCGCCCAGCAGGGCAAGGTGCTGCCCACGGCCCGCTTCACCGGCAGCGGCGGGGCCGGGGCCGAGATCGGCGACCAGGTGGTCGACGACCAGGTGATGCGGCTCTACGCGGAGGGCGCCACCCTTGTCCTCCAGGGCCTGCACCGCCTGTGGCCGCCGCTGATCGACTACAGCCGCCGGCTGGGCGCCGAGCTGCGCCGCCCGCTGCAGGTCAACGCGTATCTGACGCCGCCCGGCAGCCAGGGCTTCAGCACCCACTACGACACCCACGACGTGTTCGTGCTGCAGGTCGACGGCACGAAGCGCTGGCGGCTGCACGAGCCGGTGCTGGCCGACCCGCTGGAGAAGCAGGCCTGGGGCGGGCACGCCGACGAGGTGGCCGCCACGGCCCAGGGCGAGCCCGCGATGGACATTGTGCTGTCGCCCGGCGACGCGCTCTACCTGCCGCGCGGCTGGCTGCACTCGGCCGAGGCGCTCGGTCACCGGTCGCTGCACCTGACCATCGGCGTACGGGCCCTCACCCGCTATGCCGTCGTCGAGGAGCTGCTGGCCCTGGCGGCCGGGGACGCGCGGCTGCGGGCCACCCTCCCGTACGGGGTGGACGTCTCCGACCCCGACGCGATCGAGCCCGAGCTGACCGAGACCGTCGAGGCGCTAAGGGACTGGCTCACGAGCGTCGACCCGGCCGAGGTGGCCGCGCGGCTGCAGGGCCGGGACTGGCCGTCCGCCCGCCCGGAGCCGGTCAGCCCGCTGGCCCAGCTCGACTTCGTGGCCGGGCTCGGGCCGGACGACGAGATCCGGGTGCGCGAGGGGCTGCGCTGGCGGCTCGCCGACGACGGGCCCGAGCACGTGGTGCTGCGCCTGGCCGGGCGCACGATGCGCTTCCCGGCCTACTGCGCGCCCGCCCTGCGCACGGCGTTCGGCCCCGGCCCCGTACGGGTGGGGGATCTGCCTCTCGACGACGACGCCGACAAGCTGGTGCTGGCCCGGCGCCTGCTCAACGAGGCTCTGGTCGTGCCGGCGGTCAAGTAGTTCGCAGCAGCGCGACCAGCACGCCGGCCGTGACCAGGCCGGTGATCAGCACGGTGGCCACCGTCGCGGCGTCCAGCCCGGCCCCGCGACGGTCGGCCACCCGCTTGGCCGCCACCACCGACAACACCGGGCAGGCCAGCAGCACGAGCAGCGCCACCACCGGCAGCGCGTCCTTCCACGTGCCGTCGGTCGCGCCGCCGCCGTTGGTGCGCAGCACGTGGTTGCCGATCGCGCCGGCCACCCCGCCCAGGAACCCGAACACGGCGAACATCAGCTTGACGCCGCTGTTGATCGGACGGGCCGGGGCCGTGTACTTGACCTTCGTGGCCACCTCGTCGAGATAGTCGCCGGCGTCCCGGTCGCGCTGCCGGGGGATCGCGGCCGGCGGCACCGTCCGCCCGTAGCGCTCGGCCACCGGCCCCACCTTGTGCACGTATTCCGACCACAGGCCCGCCGCCCGCGCGTCGACCTCCTCGAGCCGGCGCTGGGCGTGCGACACGGCGTGCTTGGCCTCGGCGACGGCCTCCTCGGCGCCCCGCACCGCCTCGTCGGCCGCGGTGAGCCGGCCCTCGTGCCAGTGCTCGGCCTCGGCCCGCAGCCCGGCCGCCTCCTCGTCGAGGGTGGTCAGCCGCCGCAGCACGCTGCGATAGTCCGCGGTCTCGTAATCGGCCGGCTGCAGGCCCCCGTGCGCGTGGGTCACTTGCCCACCCCGTACGGGATGATGACCTCGGCCCCGCGATGCACCGAGCGGTCGAAATGCAGGGCACGCCAGGGCCGCGGATACCACGCGGGAGCGCCGGCGCCGGGATAGAACGGCGCGAGCTCGCTGCCGTGCACGTCGAGGGCGACCCAGGCGCCGATGGCGTCGGTGCGCGAGCCGGGGCCGCCGAGCGCGTCGCGCAGCAGGCCCGCCCCGCGCCACCAGCCGGCCACGTGGATGCGCCGCTCGGGGCCCTGCCGCAGGATCGTGCGCAGCTGGTCGGCCGCGCCCTTGCCGCCGGGCAGCGCGTCGGCCGCATAGACGAACAGGAAGTGATGCCGGTCGGCGGGCCAGGACGCCGCCGCCTCGGCCGCCGCCTCCTCCAGGATCCAGTCGGCGTTGTCGTGCTCGTACCAGCCGCAGTCGGGCAGCGCCTCGCACAGCGCCTGCGCGGCCGGCCGGGCGTCCTGGTCGAGGCAGAGGATCGAGAACCGGGCGCTCTCCGGCGGGAACTGCGCGGCCAGCGACAGGGCGGCCGTGGCCAGCACCGAGCAGGCCTCCTCGAGCCGGGTGCCGAGCACGGCCAGGTTGCGTCCGGGGGCGCGGCGCAACACCGTACGGGCGGAGCGGGCCTCGACGTCGATCGTCTCGCCGAGCAGCACCACGGGCGCCGAGACCGACTCGACGGGGGCCAGCCGCTGGAAGTCGGGGCTGTCGGCGAGCCGCGGCACCACGTCACCGTCGAACAGCCGGGGCGGGCCCAGCCCGGCCGGGCGGCGCCGCCACAGCCGGTGCTGCAGCGCGTTCCACCGTTCCCGGTCGCCCGCGGCGGGCACCCGCACGACCCGGTTGGCCTCGACCGCGCCCGAGTCGGCGTTGACCACCGCGTGATAGCGGGGCAGCGACTCGGCCGCCGTGTTCTGCTCGGCCAGCACCCGCCGGGCCCGGGGCAGCGCGATCCGCAGCGAGAACTGCGCGACCAGGGCCGGCCGGCCCCACAGCGCCTCGATGCCCGACACGTCCTGGCTGGCCAGGATCAGGTGGATGCCCTGCGAGCGGCCCCGGCGGGCCAGATCCTCGAGCAGGTCGACGGCTTCCTTCTCGACCGCGTCGCGCCCCGACAGCAGCACCTGGAACTCGTCGATGACCGCGACGATCCGTGGCCACGAGCCCTGCGGATCCTCGGCCCGCAGCTCGGCCAGGTTGGTCACCTCGTGCCGCTTCGCCGCGTCGGCCCGCCGGCGCAGCTCGTCGCCGAGGAAGCGCAGCAGCGCCAGCCCGAACTCGCGGTCGGTGTTGACGTTGACCCCGACCAGGCGCACGTGCGGCAGCCAGGTCTGGTCGCGCCGGCCCGGGGCGAACCGCGCGAACGACACGCCCTCCTTGAAGTCGAGCAGATAGAAGGCCAGTTCGGCGGGGGAGTAGCGGGCGGCCAGCGCGCCCATCCAGGCGTAGATCAGGTTGGTCTTGCCCGTGCCCGACGGCCCGGCGATCAGGGCGTGCGGCGGATAGTCGGCCAGGGTCACCGGCACCGGCATGCCCTGGGGGCTGTCGCCGAGCGGCGCGGTCAGCCCGGTGGCGGCGCTCTCCTGCCACTCGACCTGCGGCAACAGGCTGTCCAGGGCCACCGGGGCGGGGCCGGCCGCGACCGCCTCGGCGATCCGGCGGCACGTCGCGGCCACCACCGCCTGCGGCGGGCCCCCATCAAGCCGTACGGGCAAAGCGCCCGCGCTGCTGATCCGCGCGTGGTCGCCCGGCTGCGCCGTGATGAACTCGACGCCGTCGGTGGCCGGCACCGGCATGCCCTGGATGACCAGGTGCACGCCGCAGGCCGCGCCCGTGCGCAACAGCCGCTGCAGCTGCGCCTGCTCGGCCCGGCTGAGCTCGCCCGCCCCCAGCAGCACGGCGATCCGCCACGGCTCCGGCCGCCGATGGGTGGCCGCGTTCAGCTCGCGCAGCGACGTGTATTCGCCGGCCAGCACCGTCTCGTTGATCCGGCGCACCTGATCGGTCAGGTCGTCGAGCAGCGAGCCCAGCCCGCCCGGCCCGACGAACGTGAGCACGTTGACCGGGGCCAGCGGCGCGAATCGGGCCAGCCCGCCCCCCAGGTGCTCCGGGTCGTAGCCGATCAGCTGCACCATCCCCGGCGGCGCCGTGCCGAGCGCGCGCAGCAGCAGCCCGGCCACCACCTCGTCGCCGATCGCCCGGTCGCCGCGCACTACGACATGCCCGCGGTCGAGCAGCGGGACGAGCGCCGGAACTTCTTCCGGGTGGGGCAGCAGCAGCCGGCCCACCCGCAGCTCGGCGGCCCGGTCGAGCGGGGTCGCCTGCCAGTCGTCCCACGGGTCGCCGGCGGCGCCGGGAGCGGCCCGATCGGCGGCCGCGGCGGCAAACCCGGCATAGGCCGCCAGGTCGGTCTTGTGCTGCTGGGCGATCTCGGCCAGCCGGGCCTCGCGGGCCCCGGCCAGCTTGTCGCGCCGGGCCTGGGCCGCCTCGGTCACCCGGCGGCGGCGCTCGACCGCCCGGCCGTATTCGTGGCGGGCGGCCTCGAGGGCGTTCGCGGCGGCGCCGAGCGCGTGCGAGAGCCCGGCCCGGATGTCCATCACCTGCTGCGCTGTGGAATCAGGCATTGTCCTGACCGGTGTTCTGCGAAGGGCGCTGCACCGGGTCGGGGGCAGACGGGTCGAGCGTGCCGGCGTCGCGGCCGAGGCGGGCCAGGAGCACGCCGGTGAGCACCCCGGCGGTGACCGCGCTGTCGGCCGGGTGGTTGGGGGCCTGGGGCCGGTCGCTGGCAGGCACGCGGCAGATGCGGTCGATCAGCGTCTCCAGCACGGCCGGGGACGTGCCGGGGAGCAGCGACTTGACCCGGCCCTCGGCGGCCGAGCGCAGCTTGGCCACGTCTTCGGGGCGGGGCTCGTGGCCGAGCAGGTCGCCGGCCAGCCTGTGCAGCACGGGGGAGCTGACCGCCGACAGGGCGAGGCCCGTGGAGGCGTTGACGCTGTGCAGGTCGCGGCCCAGCCGGGCCCGGTCGCCTGCCCTGACACCGCTCGCCACGCGGCGCAACAACTCCGCTGTATCACCTGTTTCGGATTTGTCCGATTTGTCGGGCGGGGGCTCGCCGGTCAGCTGGGCTACTCTTTCCTGCCACCAAGGGCCGAGCTGCTCGGTTTTCTCCTGCTCGGGCTGCTCGGGCCGGCGGTCGGGCTTCTCGAGGCCGGCCTTCCAATCCCGGTCGGGCGGCGCGGCGCCCTCACCCGAGAGGCCGATGCTCGCCAGATAGCGCGCGATCGAATCCTGGGCGAGCCTCAGCGCGGCCGCGGCCCGTTCGGCGTGCTCGGTCGCGTTGCCGAGCTGCGGCACGCCCAGCGGGTCCTGCGACGTCTCGCGCACCCACGTCAGCAGCTCGATGGCGCTGCGCAGCTTCTCCAGCGCGACCGTGACCTGACCGGTGGGCAGCTCGTCCGAGGTCGCGCGGAGCCGGGCGCCGAGGTCCTGGATCAGAGACATCTCGTCAGAGGGTCGCCGTGTACTGCTGTGCCTGCTCGATCGCGACCAGAGTCGCGCCCAGGCACTCCTCGAGGGACTGATCGGCCTGCGACAGCTGGGCGTGCGCCGCGCCCACCGCGTCGTTGCCACTGCCGTCGAGCGCCGCGGCCAGGCTCTGCTGCGCCTCGCCGAGCTTCTCGCGGGCCGCCTGTATCGCCTGCTGGCCCTCGGTGACCTGCTGCAATGCAGCGTCCACAGCCGCTTTGACCTCGGCGACACTGGCCACCCGTGGAGCCTCCTGCTTTACGGAACCGACTGTCGAACCCAGACTACTGCCCCGGTGCGGGCCGTCCGTGAGGGCCGCCCCTAGGAGCGTCCCTGTTGGACAGCCTGCCGGGGGCTGTGCCGGAAGCCTGAGACCCGACCCTGAATGAACAGGAATGAATCCTGAGAGTGACAGTCCGGCGGCACTTGCGGGAAGAGTACGCCCGTCTTGCGAGCCCCCACATTCACCCCCGGGCGTGGATCTCACCACCCTCAGGAGATCAACTTCCCCGCCCCCCGCCCGCGTCAAACGGCCCTGTGGACAACCCGATAATGTGGACAACGCGGCCGGACACCCCGCTCACTGCTTAGGGTGGGGGTCCCCCAAGGCGGGCGGGTTAGGGCTGGTTGCGGCGATCATGGCGACGATCGCCACAGCGGCCACCACCGGCGCCAAGGCGAACCCCCATCGCACCCCGACATCGGTCAACGGACCCGCAACCGCCGCCCCCAGCGCGCTCCCCACGCTGAACGCGGTCATGATCCAGGCGAACGCCTCCACGGCCGTGCCGGGCGGGGCCAGCCGGTCGGCGGCCAGAAACACGGCGGTCAGCACAGGCGGCAGCATCAGCCCGCTCAGGATCAGCAGCACGGTCATCGCCGCGGTGCCCGGGGCGATCAGCAGCGGCAGGTAGCCGACGGTGAAGATCGCGGTCAGCACGGGCAGCCGCCGGGGCCCGCCGGGCGTGGCCCGGGTGTAGATCAGCCCGCCGACCAGCGCGCCCCCGGCCTGCGCGGCCAGCAGCCAGCCGCTCAGCGACCGGTCGCCCGCGGCCTCGGCGTAGCCGGTGAGCACGACCGGGATGCTGCCGACGGCCGCCCCGACGAAGGCCACGCCGCCGACCATGGTGGCCAGCCGGCCCGACCGCAGCGGACCCGCCCAGTGACGACGGGCCGGAGTGCCCCGCCATTCCCGCACGGCCGGGGCGCGCACGAACGCGATCACGCCGATCAACTGGAGCGCGGCGGCGGCGTACAGGCCCGCGGAGGTCCCGCCGACGGCGACCGCGCCGAGGGTGACGAGCGGCCCGGTCACGAAGATGACCTCCTGCACGGCGATGTCCAGCGCGTACGCGGCGTGGACCGTGTTCGGCGGCACCAGCGTGGGCCAGAGGGCGCGCAGGCAGGCCTCCATCGGCGGGGTGCCCAGGCCGGCCAGCGCGGCGCCGGCGGCGATCACGAGCGGGCGGCCGGGGGCGGAGGCGGCGATCAGGTAGCCGATCGTGGAGAGGGCGGCCGAGCCGTACAGGACGGGTGGCTGGCGCCAGCGGTCGACGGCTCGGGCGAGGACGGGGGCGCCGACTGCCATGCCGGCGGTGAAGACGGCGACCAGCGCGCCGGCCACGGCCAGGCTGAGGGAGTCGCGGGCGAAGAGCAGCAGGGCCAGGGGCGAGGCGGCCAGGGGGAGGCGGCCGACCTGGCTGGCGGTGAGGACCAGGGGGACGTACGGCTGGCGCAGGACTGCGCGGGCGCCGATGCGCTCGGCGGGGGTCGTGGACATGGGCGGACTCCGTTTTCCGACTGTGCGACAAAAGGCGCGCCGGGGCCCTGTGGATAACCGGTTTCCGACCGTCCCGACGGCGTAAAGTCCCGGCCGTCCCCGTGGTGGGCGGGGGTTTGGGATGGCGATACCGGCAAGATCAACATGTCTACAAGATCAACTTGTGGTGGCAGGATCAGGGCGCGGCGGCGCGGGAGATCCGAGGCGTACGGGCCTCGCGAAGGGATGTCAGCCGTGCTGGAGGGCCCACGGGGGCCAGAGCGGCGGGGGCGTCCAGAGCGGCATCGGGCGGGCCGAGGCCGAGGGCGCGAAGTCGCGGCGCTCGTGATCGTTGCCGTAGAGGGGCAGCGAGGGCGTGATCCAGTCCGGCGCGGGGGCCCAGAACCGTGCGATCACGCTCACAGCTTAACGGCGCGGGACGCTGGAGGGACCCCTCACCTCGGCCCCGAAAACCGTCACCCGGTCGCGCAGCCCGCGGTCGGCGGTGATCACCACGATGCGCCGGGTGCCGGCTCGAGCCCGCACGAGGTCGACGATCGTGTCGTCGCCCGAGCCGTTCGCCCGCACCACCTCGACGCCCTCCTCGGCGGCCGGGATCCCGCGCGCCTGCCCCTCGACGACCAGCGTCACCGCGACCGGGCCGGGCAGGTCGGGCAGGCCCGCGGCGAGCACCGGGGCCAGGGCGTCGCGCAGCCGCACGGCCGCCCCGGCGCGATCACGCCACCACCCATCGGGTACGGAACCGACGACGTTGGCCCCGTCGACGATCACGAGAGGTACGGTCATGAAGTTGAGCCTACCCGAGTCAACTTTGTTGGAGAATCGGGAATGGCGGCGTCGGGCGTCGCGGTTGAACCCCTCGCATGACGAAAAGCAAGGGAAGAGAGAAGACGTATGAGCATCGGACCGATCGGACCGACTGGTCCCGGCCAGTGGGACGACTTCTTCGCGCGCTTCTTCGGTGCGGCGGACCCGCGCCGCTCGGCGCGCATCGATATCACCAAGTACATGAGCGGCGACGCGCGTGAGGTGCTCTCCGCCTCCGCCCGCCGCGCGGCCGAGCTCGCCGATCCGGATCGTCCGGTCGCCGACCTGGACACCGACCACCTGCTGTGGGCGGTCCTCCAGCAGGAGTCGATGAAGCAGACCGTACGCCGTGCGGGCGCCGACCCCGAGTCGCTGCTGTCCGCGCTGGGCCGTCCGGCCGGCGTCCGTGAGGAGCTTCCCGCCCAGGTCGCGCTGACCCCGGCCGCGAAGCGCGCGCTGCTCGACAGCCTGCAGATCTCGCGGGCGCTGGGCTCGTCGTACGTGGGTCCCGAGCACATCCTGATGGCGCTCGGCCTCAACCCCGACTCCGCGGCGGGCCGCCTGCTGGCCGGCAAGCTCGACCCGCAGGCGCTGCAGCAGCAGGGCAACGCCGAGCCGAAGCCGAGCCAGGGCCGAGGCGGCACCCCGAGCAACCCGAACACCCCCACGATCGAGCAGTTCGGCGTGGACCTGACCGAGATGGCCCGCCGCGGCGAGATCGACCCGGTGATCGGCCGGGCCGACGAGATCGAGCAGGCGGTCGAGATCCTCTCCCGGCGCACCAAGAACAACCCGGTGCTGATCGGCGAGGCCGGTGTCGGCAAGACCGCGATCGTCGAGGGCCTGGCCCAGCGCATCGTGGACGGCGACGTGCCGCTGACCCTGGAGAACAAGCGGGTCATCCAGCTCGACCTGGCCGGCCTGGTCGCGGGCACGCGCTACCGCGGCGACTTCGAGGAGCGCCTGCGCAAGGTCATCGACGAGATCCAGAGCGAGGGCGACAACCTGATCGTCTTCCTCGACGAGATCCACACCCTGGTCGGCGCCGGTGGCGGCGGCGACGGGGGCGGCATGGACGCGAGCAACATGCTCAAGCCGGCCCTGGCTCGCGGGCAGCTGCGGGTGGTCGGCGCGACCACGCTCGACGAATACCGCAAGCACATCGAGAAGGACGCGGCCCTGGCCCGGCGGTTCCAGCCGGTGCTGGTGGGCGAGCCGTCCGTCGAGGACACCGTGGCGATCCTGCGCGGGCTGCGCGACAACTACGAGGCGCACCACCAGGTGCGGATCACCGACGAGGCGCTCGACGCCGCGGCCGAGCTGTCCGACCGTTACATCACCGACCGGTTCCTGCCGGACAAGGCGATCGACCTGATCGACCAGGCCGGCGCGCGGGTGCGGCTGCGGGTCAAGACCCCGGACGCGGGCGTACGGGAGAAGGAGCGCCGCCTCGACGAGCTGTCCCGCGACCGTGACCAGGCCGTGGCGGCGGAGAACTACGAGAAGGCGTCCGCGCTGCGCGACGAGATCAACCAGCTCAAGGCCGAGATCGAGCGTGGCTCCTCCGCCGAGGGTGGCGTGCCGCAGGTGACCGAGGCCGACATCGCCGAGGTCGTGTCGCGGGCCACCGGCATCCCGGTCGCGCAGCTCACCGAGGAGGAGCGGGAGCGCCTGCTGCGCCTCGAGGGGCACCTGCACGAGCGGGTGGTCGGGCAGGACGACGCGGTCGTGGCGGTGGCCGAGGCCGTACGGCGGTCGCGGGCCGGACTGGGTGACCCGGACCGGCCGGTGGGCAGCTTCCTGTTCCTCGGCCCGACCGGTGTCGGCAAGACCGAGCTGGCCCGTTCGCTGGCCGACGCGCTGTTCGGCGACTCGGACCGGATGATCCGGCTCGACATGAGCGAGTTCCAGGAGCGGCACACCGTGTCGCGGCTGGTCGGGGCGCCTCCCGGCTACGTCGGCTACGACGAGGCGGGGCAGCTGACCGAGGCGGTGCGGCGCCGCCCGTACAGCGTGGTGCTGCTCGACGAGATCGAGAAGGCCCACCCGGACGTGTTCAACATCCTGCTGCAGGTGCTCGACGACGGGCGCCTGACCGACAGCCAGGGCCGCACGGTGAGCTTCAAGAACACCGTGCTGATCATGACCAGCAACCTGGGCTCGGACCTGATCAACGGCACCCGCCGCAGCGTCGGCTTCGGTGCGGCCGGCGGCGCCTCGCCCGACGAGGAGCTGCGCGACCGGCTCGACCGGCGGCTCAAGGAGCAGCTGCGGCCCGAGTTCATCAACCGGATCGATGAGATCATCATCTTCCGGCAGCTGGAGCAGGAGCAGGTCCGGCAGATCACCGAGCTGATGCTCGACGAGACCCGGCGCCGGCTGCGCAACCAGGACGTCACCCTGGAGATCACCACCGCGGCGGTCGACTGGCTGGCCGAGAAGGGCTTCCAGCCCGAGTTCGGCGCCCGCCCGCTGCGCCGGGTGATCCAGCGTGAGCTGGACAACCGGTTGTCGACGATGCTGCTGGCGGCCGACCTGGCTCCCGGCCAGACGGTCAAGGTGGACGTGGCCGACGGGGTGCTGACCCTGACGGCCGACTCGCCCGCGAAGGTCTGATCGAACGACGAGAGGGGCCCGGCATCACGCCGGGCCCTTTGTCATTTGTCGACGGCGGCGAGGCTGCCGACCACGCCCAGCTGCGGATAGTCGGCCATCCAGTCGACGAAGTCGGGGTTGCGCTCGACAACCTCCTGGTAAGCCTCCTGGGCCATCTCCATCAGCTTGGGCGAGCTGTTGGCGGCCTGCGAGTCCGGATGCCAGCCGAGCACCAGCCGCCACCGCAGCGGGGCTCCGCGCAGCGGCCGCGACGTCAACCCGGCCGGTGGGCGGAACGTGCCCTGGCAGAGCGCGAGCGCCATGCCCGACTCGACCATGTCGATGCAGCCGCGGACGTCGCTCTCGAGCATGCGCCGCGGGGTGAAGCCGGCCCGGGCGCAGGCGGCCGCGAAACAGTCGCCGAAGCAGCCGTCGCCGGTGGCCGCCACCCACGACTCCGAGGCCAGCTCGGCCAGGTCGACGTCGGTGCCCTTGCTGCCCGGATGATCCTCGGGCATCAGCGCGCAGATGCCGTCGATCGCGATCGTCTGCCAGACCAGGCCGTAATCGGCCGACGGGAAGGCGTCGCCGCACACGCCGACCTGCGCGTAGTCGAGCTTGCCGGCCAGCACCATGTTGGCCAGGTCGTCGACGTAGTAAGAGGCGTGGGTGGTGATCTGGGCGTCGGGCTGGGCCTGGGCGAGCCGGGACACCATGCCGCCGATGATCGGGCCGCCCAGGGCCCCGATCCGATAGCGGCTCATCGTGTCGACCCCGGTCGCGCCGGCGAGCCGGGCCGCCTCGTCCTGCAGGCCCTTCATGGCCGGCAGCAGGACCCGGGCGCGGGCGAGGACCAGCTCGCCGAGCGCCGTGGGCCGGGCCCCGCGACGGTCCCGCTCGAACAGCGGGCCGCCCAGAGTGCGTTCGATGCGCTGCAGCTGCGCGGTCAGAGCCGGCTGGGCCAGCCCCAGCTGCGAGGCCGCCTTGGTCACGCTGCCGGTCTCTGCGATGGCGCAGACCACCTTGAGATGACGCAGCTCCAGGTTCATAACGTGACGTTAGGACCAAGAAGACATCGAAGGCTAGACCTATAGACGGATGAAAGATCCCCCGTATGTGACAAATCGGTTAACGAATCCGGTGATTTGCCTACAAATCCCTGGCGTACGTGGTTCGGCCGGTGACGGCATCGCGGAGTTTGTCCACGACGGCGACGGCCGGGTCGACCACCTTGTTCCAGGGCGGCGTCGACGGGGTGCCCGGGTGGGGGCGGGTCGGCGCGGCCTCCTCGGCGGTCTCGAACCGGTTGCCGACCCGGATCAGAT
The DNA here is from genome assembly GCF_016785085.1 of Paractinoplanes lichenicola. Lineage (GTDB taxonomy): Bacteria > Actinomycetota > Actinomycetes > Mycobacteriales > Micromonosporaceae > Actinoplanes > Actinoplanes lichenicola. The sequence continues at coordinate 183,139 of NZ_JAENHO010000010.1, read as the reverse complement.
CCTCGATCGGCACCATCTGCACAAGAACGGGCAGCAGCTCCTCGGCATCGGCGTCCACGTGCCGGCGTACGGCGTCCGCCACGTTCTTGATCTTCTCGGCCGACAGCTCCCGCTGCAGTTGTTGCAGAGTGATCAACAGCTGACGGTCCTCGGCCAGCTCGCGGGCGGCCAGCTCCTCGCCGCCCGGCACGGTACGCCGTACGGCGGGGTAGAGGTATTGCTCCTCCGCGCTCAGGTGCCGGGACAGCTCGGCGATCACGACGCCGGCCAGGCGCTTGTCCTCGGGCGCGGCGGTCAGCCGGTCGCACAGCTCGAGCAGCTCGCGGTGCTCCTCGGTGACCACGTCGACGACATTACGGCCCGTGGTCTCGCCACCCAGGGGCGGCAGGGGAGGAAGATTCAAGGAAGACACGGCGCCGCTGATACCCCCCACTCGGTTCCGACGAAACCTACGTCCGCCACCCCACCCGCCACCCTTTGATCTGACTAAAGGCTCGTTACATGCTGCTGGTAAGAAGGTCAAATGGAAGCTACCCCCGCCGACGAGGTCGTGGGCATCTGCCGCGACCTGCTGCGCATCGACACCACCAACACCGGCGACCCGCGCACCACGGTCGGTGAGCGGGCCGCCGCCGAATACGTCGCCGCCAAGCTGGGCGAGGCCGGCATCGACGTCGAGCTACACGAGTCGGCGCCGAAACGGGCCAACCTGGTCGCCCGCATCCCCGGGGCCGACCGCAGCCGCGGGGCCCTGCTCGTGCACGGCCACCTCGACGTGGTGCCGGCCGACGCGAGCGAATGGTCGGTCGACCCCTTCTCGGGCGAGGAGAAGGACGGCTACCTCTGGGGCCGCGGCGCGATCGACATGAAGGACTTCGACGCGATGATGCTCGCGGTCGTCCGGGACTGGTCCCGTACGGGCTACGTGCCCCCGCGCGACATCGTGCTCGCCTACACGGCCGACGAAGAGGCCGGCATGGAGTACGGCTCGCAGTGGCTGGTCAACAACCACCGCGACCTGTTCGACGGCTGCACCGAGGCGATCGGCGAGGTCGGCGGGTATTCGTACACGGTCAACGACGACCTGCGCCTCTATCTCGTGCAGACCGCCGAGAAGGGCCTGGACTGGCTGCGCGTGCACGCCACCGGCCGCCCCGGGCACGGCTCGTTCATCCACGACGACAACGCGGTCACCACCCTGGCCGAGGCCGTCGCGCGGGTCGGCCGGCACCGCTTCCCGACCGTGGTCACCCCGACCGTACGGGCGTTTCTCGAGCAGGTCGGCGACGCGCTGGAGATCGACATCGATCCGGAGAACCCGGAGGTGGCGATCGCCAAGCTGGGCCCGATCGCCAACCTGATCGGCGCGACCATCCGCAACACGGCCAACCCGACCCGGCTCGAGGCGGGTTACAAGGACAACGTGATCCCCGGCCGGGCGTCGGCGACGATCGACTGCCGCACGCTGCCCGGCGAGGCCGACCGGTTCCTGGCCGAGCTCAAGGAGCTGATCGGGCCCGACGTCGAGATCGAGCACGTGCACCAGCAGCCGGCGGTCGAGACCGAGTTCTCAGGCGAGCTCGTCGACGCGATGGGGGCGGCGCTGCGCGCGGAGGATCCGGGGGCGCGTACTGTGCCGTACCTGATGTCCGGGGGCACCGATGCGAAGGCCTTCTCGACGCTCGGCATCCGTTGCTTCGGGTTCGCCCCGTTGCGGCTTCCCGCCGACCTGAACTTCGCCTCCCTGTTCCACGGCATCGACGAGCGCGTCCCGGTCGAGGGACTAAAGTTCGGCGTGCGTGTGCTCGACCGTCTGCTCCGCAACAGCTGACCCTGTGGAAGGAACCGAACCGATGACCGACCAGAACGCGGAACTCGATGCCGCCCTCGAGCGAGTGATCGAGGCCTCCCGGGCGCATCTCGCGGCGGTCAAGGCGGCCGAGGGCCGTGTCGACGACGACGGCGTGTGGCAGGCCTACGTCGACTTGAACAACGCTTCCTTCGCGTATGACGAGAAGCTGCTCGACGCGTACGGGGAAGTGACGCCGTGGGACGTCGAGTCGATCGACCCGAACGAGGCCGACCAGCGCTTCGGCCTGGGCGTCAACGGCTTCGAGGCGGGCGACGGCGCCGACCCGTATCCGCAGGTGCTCTCGGTGCGCCAGCGCCGCGACTACCGGGTGCCCAGCGTGTCGGCCCTGCTGCGCCGGGCCGAGGACGCCCGCCGTCAGTCCGTGCCCGAGGAGGAGGACGCGGGCCCGGTCGAGAGCGTCGGCGAGGCCGTGCTCGAATTGCTGCAGGCGGGCGACGGGTCGCTGTCGTCGCTCGACGTGCCCGAGCTGGAGCCGCTCGACGGCCTGCTCACCGTCAGCGAGATCGCGACGCCCCTCGACCTCGACGAGTTCGAGGACTCCGACGGCGACGGCCCGTTCGCGCCCAAGGAGGGCGACCTGCTGGTGGGCCGGCTCGACGAGCACCCGTTCCTGCCCGACGAGGACGAGCACGACCACGACCACGCGGGTCACCAGCACTGAGCCTCGGTTGTCACTGAGAAGGCCCGTCCACTCGGACGGGCCTTTCTCAATAGCTGAGCCCCGGCTGCGGGCTGGGCTGGATGCGCCGGCGGAGCATCACCTTGCGGCTGCCGTCGGCGAAGAGCTGAACCCGGGCCAGCTCCCACCCCGAGAACTCCGCCTGAATGGCAAGCCTCGCCGCCGCGGTCAACCGATCGACATTCGAGGGCAACCGCAGCGGCGCGTATTCGTAGTCCATGGCACCTAGACTGCACCCCCTGCCGGGCGCCCGACAAGCACTGACCAGCGCTTATCCCGGTGCCGAGCGGTTTGGCCTGGTCAACCGGGCGCGCTGCGGCGACGATCACACGCCGGCCCCGCCCAGCCGGCCTTGCGGGCAATCCGCTCGACCGCGTCATCCTGCGCGAACGCGCCCAGGAACTCGCCTGGGCGCGGGGGCTCGGCGCGCCGGTAGGCGTTCCATCGATCAGGCCCGTTGCGGTGGATCCAGCCCACGAATTCACCCTTCCAGTGGACGGCGTAGCCGCCGAGCGCGCTGGGCTTCAACGTGACACCGGCCGGCAGACCGGCGCCGGCTGTGCTCGGCATCGTGCACTCCCAGGGGGTGAGCCCGCGTCCCGCCTGATCGATCCAGGCGACCCGACGAGACGCGGGGGTCGGGAAGCGGACAGACTGAAGACTCCGCTTATCAGGGATGCTTCAGGCAGCATCTTCTCAACGCAACGGTTACGCGACAGAACGGCTCAAGTGGATACGTTCGGCCGAAGCGGGTTACGCGGCGAAGAGTGATGCGGTTACGCCACGGGCCGGAAAGGGGTTACGCGGTGAGTGCCGACAGCGGCGGATCAACAGTGCCCAGGAGGCAACTGGGCCGGAAGCTGAGAGAGCTGCGCGAGGCCGTTCCGTTGACGGTGGCTCAGGCCATCACGGCGCTGGAGTGGAGCAAACCGCGCTTGTGGCGGTACGAAACCGGGCAGGTGCCGATCCACCCGAATGACGTGGACACCATGTGCCGTGTCTACGGGGCTGACCCGAGTGTCACCGAGGCGCTGAAAGAATTGGCGCGGCAGAGCAAAGCCAAGGGGTGGTGGCACGCCTATTCCGACATTCCCGAATGGTTCCAGCTTTTCCTGGGGATGGAGTCCGCGGCGTCGCGCCTTCGTCAGTACGAGGCGGAAGTGATTCCCGGCCTGCTGCAGTCCCCGGGTTACGCGCGGGCGATGATCAGTCGCGGGCCGATCAAGGGATTGCCTCCCGAGTCCGTCGAGCGGCGCACCGAGATGCGGATGCAGCGCCAGCAGATCTTGACGCGTAAGGACCCGAAAGCGCCACAGCTGGACGTGGTCCTCAGCGAATCGGCCTTGGTCCGCGGCTTCACCCCGAAGATCATGACCGATCAGCTCGCCTGCCTCCTGGCGTTCGCGGAGCGGCCGAACGTCTCCATTCGGGTCCTGCCGTTCAGTGCGGGCCCGCATACCGCCTACCAAGGCGCGTTCGTCATTCTTGATTTTCCCCGCGAGTCCACGGCTCGTGACCCGGAGCCGACCACGATCTATCAAGAGTCACCCACGGGAAGTCTTTATCTAGACAAACCATCCGAAGTGGAAACCTACTCGTCCATCTGGGATGACCTCAGTACAGTGGCTTTCGATCAACCGGCATCCAGGGCCTTGATCGAGGAGAAAGCAAAGGAGTGGTCCCGGTGATCCACGACCTGACAAACGCCCGGTGGCGCAAGGCGACCCGCAGCGGGCAGAGCGGCAATTGCGTCGAAGTCGCCACTAATCTTTCCGATGTGGTTCCGGTTCGGGACACGAAAGACCGGGACGGCGGAACCCTGACGTTCACTCCGGATGCCTGGGCCGACTTCATCGCCGGTGTCAAAGCCGGCGAGTTCGACCTCTGAACGAAGACGCCCCGCTCCCGGGAGGGGGCGGGGCGGCCGCGCTCGTGGGCGGGCAGGTCGACGCCGAGCAGGCCGCGGGCGGCGGTGATCTCGAGCTCGCGGGTGCCGCCCAGGAACGGCGGGACGGCCGCCACGACCAGCGCGACGGCGGCGGTCACGAAGGCGCCGGCCACGTTCTCCCCACTCGCCGCGATCGCCTGCCCGAGCAGCACGGCCACCAGCACGTACGGGAGGAGGACGACCGCACCCAGCAGCAGGAAGACCCCGCGCCGATAGGTGGTGGCGCGGAACAACTCAGCCCTCGCCGTCCGGGTAGCCGACCCCTTCGCGCTCGGGATAGCCGACGTCGATGGCCGACACGTCGTCGAGCGCGTGGGCGATCTCGGCCGGCAGCGCCAGCTCCTCGCTCAGCAGCGCGCCCTGCAGCTGTCCGGCCGTGCGCGCGCCCAGGATCGGGGCGGCCACCCCGGGGCGGTCGCGGATCCAGGCCAGGGCGACCTCGACGGGGGAGACGCCCAGCCCCGACGCCGCCGTGGCGACCGCCTGCACGATGCTGGAGCTGCGCGGCTCCAGATAGGTCTGCACGAACGGGGCCAGATGCTCGGTGGCGGCGCGCGAGTCGAGCGGGCGGCCGTTGCGATATTTGCCGGTCAGCACGCCCCGGCCCAGCGGCGACCAGGCCAGCACCCCGAAGCCGAGGGCCTGCGAGGCGGGCAGCAGCTCGCGCTCGATGCCGCGTTCGAGCAGCGAATACTCCATCTGGGCGGCCACGATCGGGGCCCGGCCGGGGTAGGCCGACTGCCACGTCGCGGCGCGGGCGGTCTGCCACGCGGCGAAGTTCGAGACGCCCACATACCGTACGCGGCCGCTGTTCACGGCATGGTCGAGCGCGCCCAGGGTCTCGTCGAGCGGGGTCATCGGGTCGTTGCCGTGCACCTGCCACAGGTCGACGTAGTCGGTGCCGAGCCGGCGCAGCGACGCGTCGAGCGAGCGCAGCAGGTTGCCGCGGGAGCCGTCGCGGCGGCGATAACCGTGCGGGGTCAGGCCGGCCTTGGTGGCGATCACCACCTCGTCGCGCGGGACGAGATGGTCGAGCAGCGAGCCGATCACCGACTCGGCGTCGCCGTCGCCGTAGACGTCGGCCGTGTCGAGCAGCGTGCCGCCGGCCTCGAGGAAGAGCTTGAGCTGCGCGGCCGCGTCGTCCGGGTCGGTGTCGCGGCCCCAGGTCATGGTGCCTAGCGCGAGCCGGGAGACCGCCAGCCCGCTTCGGCCTAGCGGTCGTTGCAGCATGAGTGAACCTTATTCGCGGATTGTCAAGAGCGAAATCCTCCGGGCGCACGCCCTTCGCGTGTCGCGCGGGTCAGTAGGCTTCGGGGGACGTCGTCGTCAGTGGGAGGCAGATCGTGCGGCTCGGACTCAACCTGGGTTATCAGGCGGCGTGGACCACGCCCGCCGATCACTTGGCGATGGCGCAGGAGGCGGACCGGCTCGGCTACGCCGTCGTGTGGTCGGCCGAGGCGTACGGGTCGGACGCGGTCAGCATGCTGGCCTGGATCGCCGGCCAGACCCGGCAGATCGACCTGGGCGCGGCGGTGATGCAGATCCCCGCGCGCACCCCCGCGATGACCGCCATGACCGCGGCCACGATCGACACGCTCTCCGGCGGCCGGTTCCGGCTGGGCCTGGGCGTCTCGGGCCCCCAGGTCTCCGAGGGGTGGCACGGCGTGCGTTTCGCCAAACCCCTCTCCCGTACGAGGGAGTATGTGGAGATCGTCAAGATGGCGATCGCCCGCGAGCCCGTGTCCTATCAGGGCGAGCACCACACGCTGCCGCTGCCCGACGGCCCCGGCAAGGCGTTGCGGCTCGGCTTCCGGCCGCCGCGCGAGGCGGTCCCGATCTATCTGGCCGCCGTCGGCCCCAAGAATCTGGAGCTCGCCGGTGAGATCGCCGACGGGTGGCTGGCCATCTTCTTCGCGCCCGACGCGGCGGGGGAGTATCTGCAGCACATCGAGCGCGGCCGGGCCAAGCAGGGCCTCGGGCTGACCGGCTTCGACGTGGCGCCCAGCGTGCCGGTCGTGGTGGGCGACAACGTGGCCTGGTGCGCCGACGTCCTCCGGCCGTACGCGTCGCTCTACGTCGGCGGCATGGGCAGCCGCGAGCAGAACTTCTACAACCAGCTCGCCGTGCGGATGGGCTACGCCGACGCCGCGGCCAAGGTGCAGGAGCTCTATCTCAGCGGCAAGAAGGCGGAGGCGGCCGAGGCCGTGCCGCAGGAGTTCATCGAGCGCACCTCGATCCTGGGCAACAAGATCCAGGTCAAGGAGCGGATCAAGCAGTACGCGGCGGCCGGGGTCGGCACGCTGTCGATCAGCCCGTACGTCGGCGATCTCAAGAGCGGCCTCGACAGCCTGCGGATCGTCGCCGAGGCGTACGAAGAGTCCGGCGTGGCCGAGTAGTGGCCACCGTTCTGCTGCTCCGGCACGGGCGCACGACCGCCAACGCCACCGGCGAGCTGGCCGGTCGCCGTCCCGTGGAGCTCGACGACACCGGGCGGGCCCAGGCCGAGCGGGCGGGCGAGCGGTTGCGGCCGTTGCCGCTGGCCGCCGTGGTGACCAGCCCGCTGATCCGCTGCCGCACGACGGTCGAGCTGGCCCTGCCCGGCGCGGCCCCGGTGGTCGACGAGGGCCTGACCGAGTGCGGCTACGGCGACTGGGAGGGCCGCCCGCTCAAGGAGCTGGCCAAGGAGCCGCTCTGGCCGGTCGTGCAGCAGCACCCGAGCGCCGCGGTCTTCCCCAACGGCGAGGCGATGGCGGCGATGTCGGCCCGCGCGGTGGCCACGATCCGGCGCTGGGATGCCCGGATCACCGAGTCGCACGGGCCGGACGCGCTCTGGCTGGCGTGCAGCCACGGCGATGTGATCAAGGCCATCGTGGCCGACGCGATGGGCCTGCATCTCGACCAGTTCCAGCGGCTGGTGGCCGACCCGGCGTCGATCAGCGTCATCCGCTACACGCCGACCAGGCCTTTCCTCGTCCGGCTGAACGACACGGCCGACCTGGCGGCGCTGATCCCGCCGCCGTCGCAAGATGGTGCGCGCTCGGACGCGGCGGTCGGCGGGGGCGCCGGCGGCGGGGCCTGACTGCTCTCTGTGACGGGTGTGTCACCACTGGTGGATGCGTGTTGCGCCCTCGGCGAACCCGGGCCGATCGGGATGCGCGGGGTGGTCCGGTCGTGGATAGGGTTGTCGGCATGACCCACCAGGTGCACTCGTTCGAGCCGCCGGAGCGGTTCGTCGCCGGGACGGTGGGCGAGCCTGGCGACCGGACTTTCTTCCTCCAGGCACGTGGCGGCGGCCGGGTGGTCAGCGTCGCGCTGGAGAAGGTCCAGGTGTCGCTGCTCGCCGAGAAGCTCGAGGAGCTGCTGGCCGAGGCGACCAAGCGCTTCGGCGTCTCGCTGCCCGAGCTGCCGGTGCTGGCCACGCACGACAACGAGCCGCTCGACACCCCCGTCGACGAGGAGTTCCGGGTCGGCACGCTGGGCCTGGCCTTCGACGTCGACACGAGCACCGTGGTCATCGAGGCGATCGAGGCCGGCGAGGCCGAGGTCGAGATCGAGCTGGGCGACGACGAGCCCGCCGTCACCGACGATGACGACGACGAGGACGACGAGCCCGACGACGACCTCGACCGGCTGCGGGTGCGGCTGACCCCCGAGGCGACCCGCGCGTTCATCGACCGCGCGCGCCGGGTGGTGGCGGCCGGGCGGCCGCCGTGCCCGTTGTGCGGCCAGCCGCTCGACCCGGCCGGTCACCTCTGCCCCCGGCACAACGGCTACCACCGGTGACCACGGAGCCCGCCGCCGTGCTGGCCGAGGGCGACGCTCTCGACCTGCTGCAGCGCGGCCGGCTCGAGATCGAGGGCCGGCTGGTCGACGCGTCCAACACCACGCTGCGAGCCGAGATCACGCTCGACGGGCTGACCCGCCGCTGCGTCTACAAGCCCGTGCAGGGCGAGCGCCCGCTGTGGGACTTTCCGGACGGCACGCTGGCCGGCCGCGAGGTGTCGGCCTATCTGGTCTCGCGGGCCACGGGCTGGGATCTGGTGCCCCCGACGATCCTGCGGGACGGCCCGATGGGGTCGGGCGCCCTCCAGCTGTGGATCGACGAGCCGGCCACGGCCGAGTCGCTGATCGGCTTCGTGCCGGCGTGGGACGTGCCCGAGGGCTGGCTGCCGGTGGCCAACGCGCGCGACGAGGACGGCGAGGCCTACGCGCTGGCCCACGCCGACGACCAGCGGCTGGCCCGGCTGGCGGTCTTCGACGCGGTGATCAACAACGCCGACCGCAAGGGCGGCCACGTGCTCTACCCGGCGACCGGCGCGATCCACGGGGTCGACCACGGCGTCAGCTTCCACGTGGAGAACAAGCTGCGCACGGTGCTCTGGGGCTGGACCGGCAAGCAGCTGATCCCCGAGGCCACCGAGGTGCTGACCGCCCTGCTGGCCCGGCTCGACGGCGAGCTCGGCGAGGCCCTGGAGGAGCACCTGACGCTCACCGAGGTGCAGTGCGTGCGCAAGCGGGCCCGGCGCCTGCTGCGGGCCGGCCGCTTCCCGCAGCCGCCCGAGGACTGGCCGGCCATCCCGTGGCCCCCGGTGTAGTTGTCGTTTTAGCCACGCCCGAGGGCGTCTCCCAGCAGCGCTGGATAGGCTCCTGACCATGGATACTTGGACCGGGCACGACGTGCCGACCCTGCCGGGCGAGGCCCCCGCGCCGCGCCTCTACGACTCGGCCCGCCGCGAGATCGCCTCGACGGCGCCCGGTTCCACCGCGACGATGTACGTCTGCGGCATCACGCCGTACGACGCGACCCACCTCGGTCACGCCGCCACCATGATCACGTTCGACCTGGTCAACCGGCTCTGGCGCGACGCCGGTCACGACGTCAACTACGTGCAGAACGTGACCGACATCGACGACCCGCTGCTCGAGCGGGCCGAGCGCGACGGCGAGGACTGGATCGTCCTCGGCATGCGCGAGACGGCCCTGTTCCGCGAGGACATGGAGGCGCTGCGGATCATCCCGCCGGCGCACTACGTGGGCGCGGTCGAGTCGATCCCGGCGATCGTCGAGCACGTGCTCGAGCTGCTCGCCTCCGGCGCGGCGTACACGCTCGACGACGGCACCGGCGACGTCTACTACTCGATCGCCGCGGCCCCTCGCTTCGGCTACGAGTCCAACCTGTCGCGCGACGAGATGCGCGTGCTCTCGGCCGAGCGCGGCGGCGACCCCGACCGCGCGGGCAAGCGTGACCCGCTCGACCCGCTGCTGTGGCGTGGCGCCCGCGACGGCGAGCCCGCGTGGGAGGGCGGCGACCTCGGCCCCGGCCGCCCCGGCTGGCACATCGAGTGCACGACCATCGCCCTGGGCCGGCTGGGCGACACGATCGACGTGCAGGGCGGCGGCAGCGACCTGCTCTACCCGCATCACGAGTGCTCGGCCGCGCACGCCGAGACGCTGACCGGCCGGGCCCCGTTCGCCGCGCACTACGTGCACGCGGGCATGATCGGGCTCGAGGGCGAGAAGATGTCGAAGTCGAAGGGCAACCTGGTCTTCGTGTCCCGGCTGCGCGCCGACGGCGTCGACCCGATGGCCGTACGGCTGGGGCTGCTGGCCGGGCACTACCGCAGCGACCGGGAGTGGACCGACGACGTGCTCAAGACGGGGGAGGAGCGGCTCGCGCGCTGGCGTTCGGCCGCCGCCGCTCCGGCCGGGCCGTCGGGCGAGGGGCTGCTCTCCGCCGTACGGGAAGCTCTGCGGAACGACCTGGACGCGCCCGCGGCGCTGGCCGTGGTGGACGCGTGGGCCGAGGCCGCCCTGTCGAACGCCGGCGACGACGACCAGGCGCCGGCGCTGATGGCCCGTACGGTCGACGCATTGCTCGGCATCCGCCTCTGAGCAGACCGTGGCCACGGGCGACCCTAATCGGTCGCACCTGGTTACGGACGGGTTTTCGAGTTTACGACCGAATTGGTCGTACTTAGCAGGAAACCGGCACAATTCCCGGACGAAGGGACGAGACTTTCGGTCGTCCTACTTTCGTCCGAAAGGAACCATCATGCGTCGTCCGGTTATGTACCTCGCTGGCCTGCTGCTGGCCTCCGGCGCGAGCCTCGCCCTCGCGGGACCCGCCCAGGCTGCCGTCTCGCACGACAACGGTGCCTCGAAGTCCTCGCACTACTGGTGCGACGAGGACGACTACTACGGCTACAGCCACCACCACCGTCGTCACCACCACCGCCACGGTGGCGGCTACGACTTCTACTACGGCGACAGCTACACCATCAACAACGGCATCCTGAACGGCAACCGCATCGGCATCGACATCTTCTGAGTGTCTTAGCGGTTCAGGGCTGTCCCCAGCCTTGAAAAAACCCGAGGGAGCAGCCGGCCCCTCGGGTTTTTGCTTTCCCGCGCCGGCTTTGCCTACGCCTACGCCAGCGCCAGTCCGGGATCGGTGTCCGGGGTCTGCGGCATCGCGGCCGGGATCTTGTATTCCTCGGTCAGGGTCGTCATCGGGCCCGGCCACGTCGCCTGGGCCACCTCGATCGGCTTGCGCGTCTCGTCGAACGCCACGTGCAGCAGGTGCAGCACCGGGGTGTCGGGGCGGATCTGCAAGACCTCGGCCTCGTCGCGGCTGGGCTGCCGGGCGGTGATCGTGTCGGTGGCCGAGGCGTACCGCTTGCCGAGCACCTCCTCGGCCTCCTGATAGAGCGGCCGGCCGAACGCCTCGGCCCGCTCCAGCGAGGTGCCGCTGACGTCGGTCACCCGGAACCACGAGGCGCCGATCTCGACCGTGGCGTCGTCGGTCTTGACGAGATGCCGGCGGGCGAGCATCTCCGTGCCGTCACGGACACCGAACGCGTCGGCCACCTCGGGCGGGGCGGGCTCACGGCGTACGGAGACCAGGGTCTGGCGATAGCGGGCGGCGAGATCGGCGTGATAGCCCCGGTGCGCGCCGTAGCGGCCCCGGGACAGCCGGTTCAAACGGCGGCGGGTGCCGCGGACGTACGTGCCGGAACCGGGTTTGGTGATCAGGATGCCCTCGACGCGGAGCTGGTCGACGGTGCGCTGGACGGTCTGCTTGGCCACCCCGAACATCTCGGCCATGGCGGGGATCGAGGGCAGGCGCTCCCCGGGCTGCCAGTCGCCGCGGCGGATGCGCTCGCGCAGCTGAGTGGCGATCTGGCGGTGGGGGAACTCGGCCGCCCCGGGGTTGATCGTCATTGCCGGCCTCCTTGCCGTTGCTTGCCGATCTCAGCACACCTAGGTTCCTAGGATGCCTCAGCGGCTGGGACACGCCCAGCAACAACACGCCCACGCCCCGGCACGTCGCTGCCGGCATTCCAGCCGCTGCCTGCCGATTCAATACGCCTAGGTTCCTAGGATGCCTTGGAGACTGGGACGCGCGCCGCTGCCGGGTGACGCGAAGAAGCCCGGCCCCCTTCGACTGCCGCGGGCCGGGCTTCTTCGGACGATCGCTACCAGGAGCCGGCTGTGGGGCCCGCCGAACCGCCCCGGCGCCGCAGGTACTTCTCGAACTCGCTGGCGATCTCGTCCCCCGTCAGCGGCTGGATGCCCTCGTCGCCGACGCGCTCCTCCAGCTCCCGCACGTATTCGCCCAGCTCGGCGTCCTGCTCGGCGGCGGCCCGGACCCGCTTCTCCCACTCGTCGGCCTCCTCGGCCAGGTCGGCCAGCGGCACGGGCAGGTCGAGCACGTCCTCGAGCCGGCTGAGCAGGGCCAGCGTCGCCTTGGGGCAGGGCGGGTTGTTCGCGTAGTGCGGCACGTGCACCCAGAACGAGAGCGCGTCGAGCTCGGCCCGGCCGGCCGCCTCGTGCAGCACCCCGACGATGCCGGTCGGCCCGTCGTAGCGGGTCGGGACCACGTTGTATTTCTCGCCGGCCTCGTGGTCGGAGGCCGAGCCGCTGATCGGGAGCGGGCGCGTGTACGGCACGTCGGCGAGCAGGGCGCCCAGCAGCACGATCCGGGTGACCTCGAGGCTGTGGCACAGCTCGAGCACCTGCTCGCAGAAGGTGCGCCAGCGCATGCTCGGCTCGATGCCGCGGATCAGCACGACGTCGCGGTCGGCCCCGGGCGGGCTGGCCACGGTGAACCGCGTGGTCGGCCATTCGATCTTGCGGGTCTCACCCTCGGCCATCGTGATCGTCGGCCGGCTGACCTGGAAGTCGTAGAAGTCCTCCGGGTCGATGGTGGTGATCTCGCGCGCCTGCCACACCTGCTCGAGGTGTTCCACGGCCGCGGTCGATGCGTCCGCTGCGTCGTTCCAGCCCTCGAAGGCGGCGATGGCCACGGGGGATCGGAGCAGCGGGAGGCCGTCGAACTCAGTCATGCTGACAGCCTACGTTCACGCCGCGCACACCACCGGGCGGCCGCGCCGCGCTCGCTCAGCCCCTACCGTCCGTAGTAAAGGGCAAAAACCTCATACCGTACGAGTCGTGGCTCCAGCAAACACCCGAGGGGCCCCCGCAGCCGGTTGCCGGGCGACCTTTCAGACCTTCGTCGGCAGCCGCCGATGCAGTTCGGCCAGCAGCACGGTCGGGGCCGGGGACATGAGGCCGACATCGACCAGGTAGGTCGCCCGCCCCCCGTCGCGGCGCCGGGTTCGCGGGGCCCGCCCCGGCCCGCCTCCGGGCTCCACGAAATCGGCGTCGACGGGAGTGATGATGAGCTCGGTGAACGGCCCGCGGTAACGCAGCGCCACCTCTTCGATGCCGGCCCACGGGATGTGCACGGGCCGGCGGCCGGTGGCGGCGAAGTCGAGCCCGCGCATCGAGCTGTGCAGCCAGCCCAGCCTGTTCCACGCGGCGAGCAGGATCACGGCGGCCAGCGCGACCGGCACGATCAGCAGCAGCTCGAAGTAGAAGACGATGTCGCCGGCGGCGGGGGCGTCGCCCAGCGCCAGGCGGAGCAGAACGAACAGGACGAGGGTGGTCGTCCACACGGCCGCGATGACCCAGAGCATCGTGACGTAGACCATGGCCCGGGACTGCAGAAAGGTGACCGTGTCGTCATCCGGTCCAAGCACCTCGTCGATGTGCGCCACGATGGAATTATGCCCGCTTTATCGCAGGATAGAGGTGATTATGGGTAGGTGACCGTGACGCGGCTGAGGGACGAGGACGACCCCGCGACGTGGGAGGCCGCAGCCCGCCTCCTCGACGACTACCGCCAGCACTACGGGGCCAACCCGGCTCCGGAAGCCGCCGCGGCCTGGCTCCGCGAACAGATCGACGCCGCCCGGGCCCGTGTCTACCTGGCCGTCGGCGCCGATCCCGGAAGCGCGGACGGCATCTGCACCATCGCCGTCGTGCCGGCCGCGCTGACGCTGCGTACGGTCTGGCTCGTCCGCGACCTTTACGTCCGCCCCGCCGCCCGCCGCCGCGGACTGGCCCGCGCCCTGCTCGACGTGGTCGCCGACGAGGCCGCGGCCAGCGGCGCCCACCGCCTGTCCCTGCAGACCGAGTCGGCCAACGGCCGCGCGCTCGAGCTCTACACGAGGGGCGGCTTCACCGCGCTGCCCGAGGTGACCGTCATGGACAACGTCCTCTGACGCCTCAGACCGTGGCGGGGATCGGATCGGCGGGCGCTGTTTCGCGGGTGGGCTGGGTGCTCTGCTTGCGCTTGGCGTAGGCGTACAGGCGGTAGATCAGCAGCAGCTCGAAGGCGACCATCAAAGCGGACGACGCGGCGCCCACCACCAGGGTCTGCCGCACGACCGGGCCGACGATGAAGACGAACATCATGAACTCGATGCCGCTGAACAGGTGGGGGCGGATCCGGTGGCGTACGAGGAAGTTGCGCAGGCGCCAGACGGCCGGCTCGTTGCCGGTGGCCACGGGGGCGTCGACCGGGCCGGCCTGGGAGTCCTCGTCGGTCATGACGACCGTGTCCTGGTTGAGCTCGGCGCGGACCTTGCCCATCTGCAGCGCGTTCAGGTAGCGGAACATGTCGAGGAAGACGACGACCCCGCCCAGCCAGAGGTAGGCCATGCTGCCGGTCGCCAGATACTGCCCGCCGAACAGGCCGACGCCGCAGATGGCCACGCGCAGGCGGTCGAGCACGTAGTCGAGCCAGGAGCCGAAGGCCGAGCCGGTGCCGTTCAGCCGGGCGATCTTGCCGTCCATGCAGTCCAGGACGAAGCTGAGGTGGAAGAGCAGGGCGCCGGCGAGCAGCCAGACGTAGTCGCCCTGCCAGAAGCAGTACGCGGAGACGATGCCGACTCCGAAGGCGAGCGTGGTCAGGCGGTTCGGGGTCACGGAGCGCCAGGGCTGCACGAGCCAGACCAGGCGGGAGGCGAGCGGGTCGACCAGGCCGACTGTCCACCACGCGTCCCGCTGTTTGTACGTGCGGTCGCGGATCACTTCGAGGGGATACCGCTGCGCCATGTGACTACTCCTGGTGCTGCCGGAAACATGAACGATCGACCGCGCGGACCTTACTAGAAGTTGAACAGGCCTGGAAGAGAGGCTGGGGCGTGTCGGAAATCGAGGAGCTTTTCGGTCACGCGCCGTTAATTTGCCGGTGATCTACCCGATGGGGGGAACCTTGTGGACGCCGAACACGTGGCGGACGATCTCGAAGCGGTGATCTTGACCGAGGAGCAGATCCTGGCCCGGGTCGCGGCGCTGGCGGCCGAGCTGCACGAGGTCCTCGAAGCCCGTACGCCGGTGCTCGTGGGAGTGCTGGGCGGGGCGGCCACCTTCACGGTCGACCTGGCTCGGGCGTACCCGGGGCAGGTCGAGATCGGCTGGATGGCCGTCAAGTCGTACACCACCCACAACCGCGCGTCGGGATCCGTACGGCTGCTCAAGGATCTGGACGTCGACATCACCGGCCGCGACGTCGTGATCGTCGACGGCGTGATCGACACCGGGCTGACGATGTCGTGGCTGATCGCGAACCTGGTCCAGCGCGACCCGGCCTCGATCGCGGTGTGCGCGCTGCTGCGCAAGCCGGAGACCGCCCGGTTCGCCGACACCCCGACGTACGTGGGCTTCGACGTCGGCCCGGGGCTGATCGTGGGCTACGGGCTGGACCATCGGGGCCGCTACCGCAACCTGCGGTGCGCCGCCGTGCTCGCTCCGAGCGTCTACGCGGTGGCCCCGGCCTGAGGGCTGCTCAGCGGATCGGCCGGGGTGCCGATCAGTACAGAGTGCGCGACGGCGGGCGGTTCAGCGGACTCGCGCTGGTGTTCGCGGTGCTGGTGACCGGCACTGTGGTCTCCTTGGCGATCTTCGACGCCCAGCGGCGCAGCGAGGACGTCTACGCCTCGCAGCTGATGGACCGCTACGCCGACGACGTCACCTCGGCGATCGACGACCGGGTCAGCCGGTACGGCGAGACACTGTCCGACCTCGCCTCCGCGGTGGGCGCCCAGGCCGACCTGGATGCCGACGACTTCGGCCGGTCGAGTGCCGCGCTCAACGCGGCCCGCCTGCCGGGGGCGAGCGCGGTCGCGTTCGTGGTGCCCGCGGCCAGTGCCGAGGTGGCCGCGGCCCAGCAGCACTGGCGGGGCCGCGGCGCCCCCGGGCTGACGCTGAAGCCGAAGGCCGGCGCCGCCCAGCACTACTTCGTGATCTTCAACCGGGTCTTCGACAACGGCACGGCCCTGCCCGGCACCGACCTGGCCGCGAGCCCCGAGGCGACCAAGGCGATGACGCTGTCCCGGCAGATCAGCGCCATGGTGATCAGCCCGGCCTATCAGCTGCTGTCGGACCGCGCGGTGGCCGCCGACCGCCGGCAGACCTCGATCGTGCTCGCCGTGCCCGTGCTGACCGGGGTCGGCACCGACGAGCCGGACCGGTTCGAGGGCTGGGTCGTGATGGGTGTGCGGGGTCAGAACTTCCTGTCCCAGACGCTGATCGATCGCGGACAGGGCGCGGTGCAGGCCAGCCTGACCGACGCCGCGGCCGACAACCGCCTGATCGCCGCCGTGCTGCCCGGCACCCGCGTCTCCGACGACAAGCTGCTACGGGAGCGGTCCGTGCGGGCCGGGCAGCGCCGCTGGCAGGTCACGATGTGGCCGACGACCCGGCTGCTGGCCGCGACCGACCGGGGCATGAGCGTGCTCTCGGGCGGCGCCGGCCTGGCCCTGACGATCATGCTGGCGGTGGTCACCGGGGTACTGCTGAGCAGCCGCAACCGCGCCTTCCGGCAGGTCGAGGAGGCCACCGGGGCGCTGCGCAAGGACATCGTGCGCCGCGAGGCCGTGGAGGCGCAGCTGCGCGAACGGGAGCAGCAGCTGCATCAGCTGGCCTTCCACGACTCGCTGACCGGGCTGGCCAACCGGCAGTCGTTCTACGAGCGGCTCGAGCAGGCCCTGGCCTCCGACGGCGAGGGCGCGGTGGCCGTGCTCTTCATCGACCTGGACGGCTTCAAACAGATCAACGACGCCCGCGGTCACCACGCCGGCGACACGGTGCTGCAGGTGGTGGCCGAGCGGCTGCGGGACGGGATCCGGCAGGGCGACACCGTGGCCCGGTTCGGCGGCGACGAGTTCGCGATCCTGCTCGAACGGGTCAGCGACATCGTCGACGCGCACGCGGCGGCCGAGCGGATCATCGCCGACGTCCGGGTGCCGATCGACATCGCCGGGGTGCCCGCATACGTGTCGACCAGCGTCGGCATCGCCCTGCACCACCCCGGCTGGGACGCGGCCGACCTGCTGCGCGAGGCCGACGCGGCCATGTACGCGGCCAAGGCGGCCGGCAAGAACCGCTACGTGATGGCTTGACCGGCGGCCGGGACCGGGCGAACCCTGAGACGCATGGGGGCCCAGATTCACTCCGTGCCGGCGGTCGTCTCCGCCGAGCCGTGCGAGGTCGCGACGCGGGCCGCGAGTCCCGAGCTGCGCCCGTACGTCTTGGGCTATGCGGGCTTTCGCTCCTGTCACGGCCGGCCGATCCCGCATCTGCTGCTGCCCCTGGCGTACACGACGGTGATCGTGGACTTCGGCTCGCGCGCGGGGCTCGTTCACGGGGCCCGGGCGGCCGCCACCACCCGCGGCGAGACGACCTGGGGGCACGGGGTCAGCGTCGGCCTGACCCCGCTCGGCACGGCGGCGCTGCTCGGGGTGCCGATGGGGGAGCTGGGCGGCGGCGCCGTGCCGCTGGACGCGCTGCTGGGCCCGGCCGCGACCGAGCTGCCGGGCCGGCTGGGCGCCGAGCCGGGCTGGGCGCAGCGCTTCGACCTGATCGAGCGGATCCTGACCGGCCTGCGCCGGACCCGGGGTGGGGCGCAGCCCGGCCCGACCGCGCCGCCCGAGCGGGCCGTGGTGGCGGCGTGGCAGCGGCTGCAACGCGCGGACCGGCCGAGCATGGAGTCGCTGGCAGCCGACCTGAACGTGACGCGGCGCCGCCTCGAGCGCGGCTTCCGGCAGCACCTGGGCCTGTCCCCGGCGACGGTGGCGCGGATCGCCCGGTTCCAGCGGGTGGTCGACCGGCTCAGCACCGGCGCGGGCCCGTCGCGGGCCGCGGCCGACAGCGGCTTCGCCGACCACCCGCACCTGGCCCGGGAGACGCGGGCGATGGCCGGGCTGACCCCGACCGAGCTGGCCGCCTTCCTGAGCACGCCACCGGTCGTCGCAAACGTCCAAGACGGACGGGACCGGTGAGCCCTAGCGTGCCCTCATGAGTCTTGAGGGGAAGACCGCGCTGGTCACGGGCGGGTCGAAGGGGATCGGGCGGGCGGTCGTGGAGCAGCTCGCGGCGCGCGGCGCGACGGTCGTGTTCACGTACCGGCAGGACAAGACGGCCGCCGACGAGGTCGTGCAGCAAAACCCGGGCACGACGGCCGTGCGCGCCGATCAGGAGAGCCTCGACGGTCTCGACGCCATGTTCGAGCCCGTACGGGCTGGTCTGGACATCCTGGTGAACAACGTGGGCCTGGTGACGGCGGCCCCGATCGGCGAGCTGACGCCGCAGGACTTCGACCGCGTGTTCACCGTCAACACCAAGTTCCCGCTGTTCGCCATCCAGCGCGCCACCCCGCTGCTGCGCGACGGCGGCCGGATCGTCAACGTCTCGACGCTGAACACGCTGCTGCCCGCGGCCCGGCTGGCGCTGTACTGCTCCAGCAAGGCCGCCCTGGAACAACTCACGGCGGTCGCGTCCCGAGAGCTCGGCCCGCGCAACATCACCGTCAACACGGTCTCACCCGGCGCCACCGACACCGGCACGCTGCGCGCCGCCAACCCACCCGAAGCCCTCGAAGCCGCGGCCACGATGACCGCCCTGGGCCGGCTCGGCCACCCCGCCGACGTGGCCGCCGTCGTCACGTTCCTGGCCTCCGCCGAGGCCCGCTGGATAACCGGCCAGAACATACGCGCGACCGGCGGGCTCTACGTGTGAGGGCCCGGCCGGTCGCGGATCGAACGGTCAGATGAACGCGCGGATGATGACGATGGCGAAGAAGACGATGAGGAACGCCACGTCGATGGCGGCGCCGCCGAGGCGGAGCGGGGGGACGACGCGGCGGACGGGGGCGAGGATCGGCTCGGTGACGGTGTAGACGCCGGACATCAGCCGGGAGCGGAAACCGCCGGGAGCGGCCGGGCCGGCCAAGACCGTGCTCCAGTCGAGCAGGGCCCGCGCCACGAGCAACAGCTGCACCAGCAGCAGCAGGAAGTCCACGAGGGCCAGGACCACAAATGCCTCCAGATACGGGGGTGGGAAGTCCCTCTACTGTGCGTCGTCCAGCTGTGTGCTTGCTGTACGAGTGTTGAGTAAACGGGACACCAGGGCGTGCACCTGCCGTTGCTCGTCGTCGCTGAGTACACCATCGAGCCGTTCGGCCACCGCCCGGTCGTACGTGCGGCTCGCCTCACGCAGCACCGCGCGGCCCCCGGTCGTCAGGGCGATCAGGCTGGCCCGCCGGTCGTCGGGGTCGGGCCGCCGCTCGATCAGGCCCGCGGTCCGCACCCGCTCCGCCAGCTTGCTGGCCCCGCCGACGGTGATCCGCAGCTCGCGGGCCAGGTCGCCGATCCGCAGCGTCTCCTGCCCCGACCGGTCGAGCGTCCAGAGCGTCTCGAACGCGGCCAGCGAAACGCCGTGCGCCTGCTTGAGGCGGGCGTCGACGTGTTCCCACAGCATGATCTCGACGCGGACGAGGTCGTTCAGCCACCCGATGCGCCGGTCGGTCGTCATGCCGGGAACAGTAGCAAAACATTCCGCGGAATTAGATTCCATGGAATGTTGTTAGGCCGGGCATGAGAGCGATCGTCTTGAGCGAGCCGGGTCCTGTCGAGAACCTTGAGTTTCGTGAGCTGCCGTTGCCTGTGCCGGGGCCTGGTCAGGTGCGGATCCGGGTCAGGGCCTTCGGGATCAACCGGTCCGAGTTGCACCTCCGGCTGGGGTATGCCGAGGGGGCCAGGTTTCCGATCGTGCCCGGGATCGAGGCGGTGGGGGTGGTCGACGAGGCGCCGGGCAGCGACCTCGAGCCGGGGCAGCAGGTCGTCGCGATGATGGGGGGCATGGGGCGCAGCTTCGACGGCGGGTATGCCGAGTTCACGGTGGTGCCGCGGGAGCAGGTCATCCCGTTCCGCTCCGAGCTGCCCTGGGCGATGCTCGGCAGTGTTCCCGAGACCTTACAGACCGCGTACGGGTCCTTGACCGCCGGTCTTGATCTGCGGGCCGGGCAGACGTTGCTGATCCGTGGTGGCACCTCGGCCCTGGGCTACGCCACCGCCGCGCTGGCCAAGAGTCTCGGCGCGACGGTGCTGGCGACCACCCGGCAGCCGGGGCGGCTGGCCGAGCTCGCGGCGCACGGCGTCGACCACCCGATCCTGGACGACGGCGCCGTCGCGGTCCGGGTGCGGGAGCTCGTGAGGGACGGGGTCGATGCCGCCCTCGAACTCGTGGGCACGCCGACGCTGCCGGACACGCTGGCCGCGACCCGGGTGCACGGCACGGTGTGCTTCGCCGGGATGCTTTCCAACCAGTGGACCGTCCCCGACTTTTATCCGATCGCCTACCTGCCGACCGGGGTCCGGCTCACCTCGTACAGCGGCGACGCCGGTTCGCTTCCGCCGGCTGTGCTGCAGGACGCCCTCGACCGTATCGCCGCGGGGACGCTGAGCCTGGGGCCGGTGGACGTGCGGTCGTTCGAGGACATCCGCGGCGTGCACCGGGACGTCGAGGAGAACCGGGTCAGCGGCAAGGTGGTCGTCGTGGTCGGCTGAGCGGGACTGACCCGGGGGCGCGAAGTCGCTACGGTGACCCGATGCGCGTACGGGGAACGGTTTTCGGGGAAGTCGCCGACGACTACGACCGGATTCGGCCGGGTTATCCGGTTGAGCTGGCCGACGAGCTGCTCGGGCTGGCCGGCGGGCCGGTGCTCGAGGTGGGCTCGGGCACGGGCAAGGCGACCCGGCTCTTCGCCCGCGACGGGGTCGACCTGACCTGTGTCGAGCCCGACGCGCGGATGGCCGAGGTGCTGCGCCGCAACCTGCCCGGCGTCGAGGTGGTCGAGTCCGCGTTCGAGGACTGGACACCCCCGCGCCCGTACGGGCTGCTGGTCAGCGGGCAGGCGTGGCACTGGGTCGACCCGGCCCGCCGCGCCGATCTGGCCTTCGCCGCGCTCGCGCCGGGCGGGCTGTTCGCGCCGTTCTGGAACGTGTTCCTGGTCGCCGACCCGGGGTTGCACGCGGCGCTGGCCGAGGTCGACGCGCGGCACGGCCTGACCGGTCACACGTCGCACCGGCTGAGCGCGGCAGGCCTGGTCCCGCTGGGCGAATTCGAGCAGGAGTGGGCCGACCTCGGGCTCACCGACGGGCGCTTCACCGGCCTGCGGAGCCTCCGATACGAGTCGGTTCTGTCCTACGACGCCGAGCAGTATCGTGAGTATCTGATGTCGACGTCGCTGCTCCGGATGCTCGACCCGATCAAAGCCGACGTCGTGCTGGACGAGACGATCGCCGTCATCGAGGGCTCCGGCGGGGTGGTCGATTTCAAGGTGTGCACCGACGTTGCGCTGGCTCAGCGGGTGTAGCTGAGCGTCCGCATCCGCTGCATCAGGGTGGTGGCGGTCGTGGCGTCGAGCGCCTCGGGCGTGAACTCGTAACCCGGCAGCACGTCGCGCAACGCCACCCGCAGGTCGGGCGAGGTGCTGTCGACCAGGCCCATCGACCAGTCGGGGAAGCAGCGCTCGGCGACGTCGCCGACCGCGATCAGGGCGACCTCGCGGTGCCGGGGGTCGTCGCTGATCGTCCGGAACGTCCTGGTCACCTGCTCGGCGTCACCTTCGAGGCACTGCAGGAAGTAGTCGCGGTTGAACAGCAGCACGCCGGTGAGGTCCCGCTCCGCGTTGTTGCGGCGGGCCTGATCCTGGATCGCGAAGATGCCGTTGGGCGGCAGCGTGTTCTTCCGGCTCCGATAGATCAGCTGGGTGACGCTCATTTTCCCAGGTTAGCGCCTGTTGCGTGGCTGGGGTGGCAGCGAGGCCGGGTTCAGATTTCGTCTGGTGGTGGCCCGGGGAAGCTCGGCTCCCGGGGTTGGAACCGGGCTTCCCCGGGACGCCGCCAGGCGGGATCTGGGCCCTGCCGCAGCCCCGCCCCAGCCACGCAACAGGCGCTAAGCCGTTGCTCCGAAGGTCACCGGCACTCCGGGCGAATAGAGCACGCTCAGCGGCGGGCCGGCCGGCTGGGGGAGCCCGGCCGCGGCGATCAGCGTGTCCGACAGGGAGAGCAGCTCGGCCCGGTGCAGCGGCCACGCGGGGTGGTCGTTGGCCAGGTGGATCGTGCGCCCGTGGGCGCTGGTGTGCAGGCCCCAGCGGGCGGTGACGAACCGCTCGAACGGCGTCGGGTCCTCGATCGGGGCGTCGACCCGCACGGTCATCTCGCTGACCGCGTCGCGGGGGCCGGGCCAGCGGCGGCGGGTCGTGTACGACAGCACGTCGCCGTCGCGGGTCAGCCGCATCCGCGACCACATGTACGGCAGGTTGAGCGAGGCCCGCGCGACCAGCACCGGGATCAGGCGCTCGGCCTCCAGCGACCGGAAGACGACCCCGCGGCGGCCCTCGGCGTCGACGCTGTAGAGCCGCACGTTGGTCTCGGCGAACGTGCCCAGATAGGGCACCCCGGGGCCGCGCAGGAAGCCGACGCCCTGCATCCGGAAGCCGATCAGACCCACGTACGTGACGCCGTCGAGCGTGTCGGGCACCGTGCCCGCGGGCAGCAGCGGGGCGACCAGGGCCGGGTCGGCCGCCCAGTGCAGGAACGCCAGGTCGGTCCAGCGCTGCACGAGCAGTGAGCGCCGCACCGGCCGGGGCGTGCGCAGAGTGACGGCTTCCGGGGTCATGTGAGCGAAGGTACGCGCCCGGAACGAGTCATCCGGGGGAGAATGGTCGCGGCAAAGCCCACCACGATCACGGAGGCTCATCCTGAACGCGCGACAACCCGCCGCGGTGCTCTTCGACATGGACGGCACGCTGGTCGACAGCGAGAAGGTGTGGGAGATCGCCCTGCACGAGCTGGCCGCGAACGCGGGCGGCACCCTGTCGCCGGCGGCCCGCCAAGCCATGATCGGCAGCAGCATGGCCAACAGCATGCAGATCCTGCGTGACGACCTGGGCCAGCCCGACCGGCCCGAGGCGCCCGACGTCGAGTGGCTGACCGACCGGGTGTTCGAGTTGTTCGGCGCGGGCCTGGTGTGGCGGCCGGGGGCGCTCGAGCTGCTGCACGCGGTGCGCTTCGCGGGCCTGCCCACGGCCCTGGTCACCTCGACCGGCCGCAAGCTGGTCGAGGTCGCGCTCGACACGCTGGGCCGCGAGAACTTCGACGTGGTGGTCTGCGGCGACGAGGTGTCGATGCCCAAGCCCGACCCCGAGCCCTACCGTACGGCGGCCGCCCTGCTCGGCGTGGCCATCGAGGACTGCGTGGCCATCGAGGACTCGCCGACCGGTGTCTCGAGCGCGCTCGCCTCGGGCGCGGCCGTGCTGGCGGTGCCGGCCGAGCTGGAGCTGCCGCCGACCGACGGGGTCCACCTCCGCACCTCGCTGGTGGGTGTGGACCCCGCCTACCTGGCCGACCTGCTCGTGCACCGGGGGCTGCTCCAGCCGGAGCGCTGAGCCCGTTCTCAGTCGTGGGCGATGGCGGCCAGGACGTTGAGCCTGGCCGCCTTGATCGAGGGCAGCACGGCCGCCAGCACGCCGACGATGGCGGCCAGCCCCAGATAGAGACCCATCTGCCCCCAGGGCAGCACCAGGTCGGTGATGCCCTCGCCCTCCAGCGCCCGCACCACCGCGGCGCCCAGCCCGGAGCCGACCACGACGCCCAGCAGCGCGCCGAAGACCGAGATCACCACCGCCTCGACCGTCACCATGCGCATGGTCTGGGCCCGGCCGAGGCCGACCGCGCGGAGCAGACCCAGTTCCCTCGTACGCTCCAGGACCGACAGCGCCAAGGTGTTGATCACGCCGAGGACCGCGATGAGGATCGCCAGCCCCAGCAGCACCTGCACCATCAGGATGACGGTGTCGAACGTGCCGACCTGCTGGTCGATGAAGCTGCTGCGGTCGGTCGCGTTGACCTCCGGGCTGTCCGCCACCAGCGCCTTGACCTGCGGCAGCACCTGAGCCACGGTGGCGCCGTCGGCGAGCCGGACGAACCCGAAGCTGGGCTGGGTGATCCCGAACTCCTTGGTGGCCGCGGCCGGCAACATGATGCTGCCCGGCACCCTTTCCTCGTCGTACGTGGTGACGATCGTGTAGCTGTGCTCGCCGCCGCGCGGCATCTGCACCTTGACCACGCTGCCGGTCGCCCAGCCGTGCTCGGTGGCCTGCTTCGTGCTCACGGCCATCTGGTCCGGCTTCAGGGCGGGCAGGGCCGGCGACCCGAACGCCTCGGCCAGCTCGGCCAGGTTCTCGGTGGCGGTCACGTACGCCCGTTCGCCGTCGATCAGCACCTGCTCGTTCCAGATGCCGGCCGCCGCCCGTACGCCGGGGATCTTCGCGGCCTCGGCCAGGACGGCGTCGTCGAAGACCGGCGGCCGGGGACCGTTCTGGTCGCCCCCGATGACGATCTCGGCCTTGACCGTGTCCTCGGCCGTGGCGGCCACGCTGGCCTTGACCGAGCCGATCACCACCGTGACCCCGGTGACCAGCGCGATGCCGACCATCAGGGCCGCCGCCGTGATCGCCGTGCGGCGCGGGTTGCGGCCCGAGTTGAGCCGGCCCAGCCGCCCGGGCACCGACCACGAGAACAGCCGGCCCAGCCCGCCCACGACCGGCTTGGCGATCAGCGGGGTGAGCAGGGCGACGCCGATGAACGTGACGAGCACGCCGCCCAGGATCAGCCACAGCGACCCGCTGCCGTACAGGCCGACGCCGAGCAGGGCCGCGCCGATCGCGCCGATGACGCCGCCGGTGACGGTGACCCGGGTCAGCGGGCGGTCCGGGGTGGCGACGTCCTGCATCGCGGCGATCGGTGAGATCCGCGAGGCCCGTACGGCGGGCAGCACCGCGGCCACGACAGTGACCACGACCCCGACGATCAGCGAGCTCAGGATCGCGGCCAAGGGCACGCCGACCGGGGCCGGGTCGAGCCCGCCGCCGATCGAGCCGAACAGGGTCACCAGCAGCCAGCCCACGCCGATGCCCGCGGCCAGGCCCAGCACCGCCGCGATCAGGCCGATGACCAGCGCCTCGACGAGCACCGAATTGATCACCTGGCGGCGGCCGGCGCCGAGCGCGCGCATCAGCGCCAGCTCCCGGGTCCGCTGGGCCACGATGATCGAGAACGTGTTGAGGATCAGGAACGTGCCGACGAACAGGGCCACGCCGGCGAACCCGAGCAGGATGTTGTTGAAGAAGCCGAGGGCCTCCTTGAACTCCGCGGCGCTGTCCGCGGCGAGCTGCTTGCCGGTCTTGACGTCGTAGCCACTGCCGAGCTGGGCCGCGATCTGATCCCGTACGCGGGCCGGGTCTTGATCTTTGGTGACGTCGACGACGACCTGGGTGAACATGCCGCTCTGGCCGAGCATCGAGCGCTGCGCCTGCGCGGTCGTGAAGGCAGTCTCCTGCACGCCGCCGATGCTGTCCCGGTCGTTGGTGTAGCCCCACACGCCGACCAGCGTGAACGTCTGCTTGGGGAGCTGGGTGAGCACGCCGACCTGGTCGCCGACCTTGATGCCGGCCGCCTTGGCCACGGCCTCGTTGACGGCGATCTCGTTGTCCTTCTCGGGGCCGCGGCCCTGGCGCATCTGCATCAGGTCGTCGGTGCCGACCCAGTTCATGCCGATCCGCGGCGGGCCGTAGCTGGTGACCACCTTGCCGTCCGAGCCGATCACCCGGGCGCCGTCGTCGGAGATCACACCGGTCGCCTTCTCGACCCCGCCGACCTTGGCCACCTGGTCGACCAGCGCGGCCGGCAGCGGGGTGAGGATCTGCTCGCCCTCCATCTCGGACACCGCCACCTTGGGCTTGGCCGTCACGGCCACGTCGACCTGCGAATAGCCCTCGGCGAACAGGTTGTCGAACGTGCGCCCCAGCGTGTCCGTCGTGACGAACGCGCCCGCCACGAACATGACGCCGAGCACGACGGCCAGGCCGGAGAGCACCAGCCGAAGCTTGCGGCTGAGCAGGCTCTTCAGCGTCGCGCGCAGCATCAGACCAGCACCTCCCCGGCCTTCATCGCCTCGAGCACCGTCTCCGGCGTCGGGTTCTCGAGCTCCGAGACGATCGCGCCGTCGGCCAGGAACACGACGCGGTCGGTGTAGCTCGCCGCGACCGGGTCGTGGGTGACCATGACGATCGTCTGGCCGTGCTCCATCACGCTGCTGCGCAGGAACGACAGGATCTCGGCGCCCGCCTTGGAGTCGAGGTTGCCGGTCGGCTCGTCGGCGAAGATGACGTCGGGCCGGCTCATCAGCGCCCGCGCGCACGCCACCCGCTGCTGCTGACCGCCGGAGAGCTGGTTGGGCCGGTGGCCGAGCCGGTCGCCGAGACCCACGGTGCCGATCACGGTGTCCCACCACTGCGGGTCGGGCTTGCGGCCCGCGATGTCGAGCGGGAGCCGGATGTTCTCGGCCGCGGTCAGCGTCGGCAGCAGGTTGAACTGCTGGAAGATGAAGCCCACGCGGTCGCGCCGGAGCCGGGTCAGCGCCTTGTCGCTCAGGCCGGTGACCTCGGTGCCGCCGATGTGCACCGAGCCGCGGGTGACCGTGTCGAGACCCGCGAGGCAGTGCATGAGCGTCGACTTGCCGCTGCCCGACGGCCCCATGATGGCCGTGAACTTGCCGCGCGCGAAGCTCGCGCTCACCCCGCGCAGGGCGACCACGCGCGCCTCCTCGGAGCCGTACACCTTCCACACATCATCGGCGCGCGCCGCGACCGGCTCGGCCGCCCTCGTCCCGATCATTCCAGCCCCCTGGAGTCATGCGGACCGCCCCCGTCGGCCGGTCCGTGCGACTCAGTGTTTCGTCGCCCGAGGGCTCCGGCGTCCGACCACGGGCGTAGAGGGACGCGGAGATTTCGATACGGGGAACACCCAGGGGACTCTCAGGGTCGACCCTGAGATGTCACCGTGACGCTTGACTGACGTCATCAGTGACGTCATAGTGGAGTCATGGATTTGACGCCGTACCTCGAGACCCTCCGCGCCGACCTCACGGCCGCCGCGGCGCCGGCCGGGCCGGAGACGATCCGGGCGGCCGAGCTGCTCGGGCACTCACTCGAGTCGTCGGCCCGGCTGGCGCTGCTGGAGGCGCTCTCCGACGCCGCCGCCGAGATCACCACGCGGCTGCCCGAGTCGAGCGTCGAGGTGCGGCTGCGCGGCCGGGACGCCGACCTGGTGGTCACCCACCACGCGCCGGAGCCCCCGGCGCCCCCGGCCCCGCCCGCCCCGCCGGTGCCGCCCGACAGCGGCGACCTGAGCCGGCTCACCCTGCGGATGCCCGAGTCGCTCAAGACCCACGTCGAGCAGACGGCCGCGGCCGAGGGCATCTCCGTCAACGCGTGGCTGGTGCGCGCGGTGACCATGGCTGTCAACGTGCCGCCACCCGCCCCTTATCCGGGCGGTCGCAACCCCAAGCGAGTGACCGGCTTCTTCCAGGCCTGATCTCCCTCCGTTCCGCCTCTTGACTCTTCCCCTGGGTGAGGGTCGAGCGTTTCCGCATGCCCTCTTCACCGTTAGGAGACCCCTCATGTTCGAGTTCGAGCACCCCACCCCGGTCACGGTCACCCTGCGCGCCAACTCCGGCGTCGTGGCCCTGCACGCCGAGGAGCGCGACACCGTGCAGGTCACGGTCGAGCCGATGGACGACCGGGACAGCTCGGCCGAGGCCGCCGACAAGACCCGCGTCGTCCTCGACGGCGACACGCTGCTCATCGAGGTCCCGCACGACGCGAAGATCTGGCGCCGCTCGGCCAAGCTCGCCATCACGGCCCGGGTGCCGATCGGAAGCGCCCTCAACGGCAAGAGCGCCTCGGCCGACATCCAGGCCGCAGGCGTCTGGTCGGACGTCAAGCTCGACGTCGCCTCGGCCGACGTGGAGCTGGCCGAGGCCACCGGCAACGTCTCGCTGGACTCCGCGAGCGGCGACCTCAGCGTCGGCCGGGCCGGCGGCCTGGTGAAGCTGGACACCGCCTCCGGCGACGTGCGGCTCAATGACGTCACCGGTGACGCCAAAGTGAAGTCGGCGAGCGGCGATGTGTTCGTCGGAACGGCCGCGGGAGCGCTCCGGGCGTCCACGGCGTCGGGCGACGTCATCGTCGGCCGCCTCAGCGCCGGCCAGAGCGAGATCCGTACGGCCTCGGGCGATGTGCAGGCCGGCATCGCGGCCGGCGCCGGGGTGTGGCTCGACCTCAACACCGCCTCCGGCCGCACCACCAGCGACCTCGCGCCGCAGAGCGAGACCCCGGCCACCGGCAGCACGATCGAGCTGCGGGTCCGCACGGCCAGCGGCGACATCCACATCCACCGCGCCACCACCGAAGGGAAGGCCCTCTGATGCTGCCCGACAACCGCTTCGAGATCGAGAACTCCGCCCGCCGCCGCCTCACTGGGGGCCGCCGCAAGCGAGCCGGACGCTTCACCCCGCCGGAGTGGCCGGTGAGCCGGGGCCCGACACCCAACCCGCGCCGCGAGAACTGAGCCTGTGGACGACTCCGGATCGGCGGGACCGGCCTGGGGACAACTGCGGCAGCGGGCTTGACGGCGCGCTAACCTGGCCCTCCCTCCCAAGGCTGGGGTGGGGGTGGGGGCGGCGGCTCGGCAAGATCCTTGATCAAGGGCGGTTGCCGATCTTGGTCAGGCGCCGGGTTTGACCAGGCCCGTCTCGTAGGCCAGGACCACCGCCTGGGTGCGGTCGCGCAGGCGCAGTTTGGTCAGCACGTGGCCGACATGAGTCTTGATCGTCGTCTCGCTCACCTGGAGCGCGGCGGCGATCTCGGCGTTGGAGTGCCCGCGCGCGACGTGGATCAGCACCTCGCGTTCGCGCTCGGTGAGAGTGTCGAGCTTGCCGGCGGCGGTCGTCTCGGGGGCGGGCAGGGCCTCAGCGACCCGTACGAGGATGTGGGCCAGCACCGGGGGAGCGATGACCGCGCCGCCCGCCGCCACGGCCCGCACGGCGGCCACCAGCTCCTCGGCCGGGGCGTTCTTGAGCAGGAAGCCCGCGGCGCCGGCGGTGATCGCGGCCAGCACGTCCTCGTCGGTGCCGTGCTCGGTGAGCAGCAGCACCCGGACGGGCAGGCCGGACTGCGCCACGGCGCGGGCCACGCCCAGGCCGTCGACGCGGGGCAGGTCGAAGTCGGCGATCAGCACGTCGGGCAGCAGCCGGCGGGCCAGATCGACCGCCTCGCCGCCGTCGCCGGTCTCACCCGCGGCCACGATCTCGACCGGCCCGCCGGCCGCGGTCAGGATCGCCCGCAACCCGGACCGCTGCATCGGCGCGGCGTCGGCGAGGAGCACGCGCAGGGGCCGTTGCGCCGTCAACGCGGCCCCCGGGTGGCGAGCGGGCGGGGCGAGTGCATGGCGACACCCTAGGGGGTCAGGCCAGGCGGTCGTCGTCGGCCGGGCCGACTTGCAGGGGCACGCCGGGGGCGGACGGGTAGGGCGGCGGGGTGCCGCCCTTGGCCGGGCACAGGGCCTGGTGGCTGCACCAGCCGCACAGCCGGCTCGGCTTGGGCAGGAAATTCTGCTCGCGCTTGGCCCGCTCGATCGCCTCGGACAGGGCGACCAGGGTGCGCTCGAAACGCTCCAGCTCGTCGGCGTCGGGGCTGTAGTCGCAGACCTCGGCGTCCTTCAGATAGAGCAGGCGCAGGACCCGGGGGACGACGCCGCGGGTGCGCCACAGCACCAGCGCGTAGAACTTCAGCTGGAACAAGGCCCGGCCCTCGAAGGCCTCGCGGGGGGCGCCGCCGGTCTTGTAGTCGACCACGCGCAGGTCGCCGCTGGGGGCCACGTCGAGGCGGTCGATGTAGCCGCGGATCAGCAGCTCGTCGTCGACCAGGGTGGAGACCAGGGTCTCGCGCTCGGCGGGCTCAAGCCGCCGCGGATCCTCCACCGCGAAATAGCCGGGGAGCAGGGCCTGGGCGCCGGCCAGGAAGGCGGCCAGCCGGGCGGGCTCGTCGGCGCCGGGGGAGAGGCCACCGGTCGCGTCGGCCTCGGCGGCGACAGCGGCGGGATCGGCGAGCCCAGCCGAAGCGGCGACAGCGGCGGGATCGGCGAGCCCAGCCGAAGCGGCGACAGCGGCGGGATCGGCGGACCCAGCCGAAGCGGCGACAGCGGCGGGATCGGCGGACCCAGCCGAGGCGGCGACAGCGGCGGGATCGGCGAGCCCAGCCGAGGCGGCGGCACCGACGGGATCGGCGGCGCGGACCGGTGCGAATCCGGCATCGGCCGGCAGGGCGACCCCCGCCGAGGCGGCCACCGGATCAAGAACGGGCGCCGACCCATCTAGAACGGTCTGACCGGGGATTTCAGAACTCGTGGCCGCCGCGAAGATCTCGGACAGCTCGGGCTCCTGCTCCAGCAGCCGTTGCCACGAGGGGGCGACCAGCGCGGCCGCGGCCTCCGGCGTGCGCTCGGCGGCGGGCAGGTCGAACAGCGACTCGAGCACGGCGTGCACCAGTGTGCCCCGCACCTGGTCGGCGGTGGGCTGCTCGGGCAGGCGGTCGATCGTGCGGAAGCGGAACAGCAGCGGGCACGTCTTGAAGTCGGCCGCGCGCGACGGTGACAACGAGGGGCCGGCGTGCGGCGCCTGGACCTCGGCGGGCGAGGCGGGGGAGACCGTCATGGCAAGAAGGCTAGGGCAGAGGTATGACAAAAACGCTGAGAGGGGCTCTCAGGTCGCTTCCGTAGCATCGACGCCGTGGACGACAGCACGGCGAGCAGCAACGGGGCGCGGCAGCGGCGGCAGACACGGCGCGCCGGGCGGCCCGTGGGTCACGTGCTGGGCATCCCGATCTTCGTCAACGGGTCCATGGTGCTGCTGGCCGCCCTGGTCACGTTCGTCTACGGCGGCTACGTGCGCGACCGGCTCGACCTGCCCGGCCCCCTGGCGTACGTGGTGGGCTTCGGCTTCGTGGTCTGCCTGCTGGGCTCGGTGCTGCTGCACGAGCTGGGCCACGCGCTGACCGCCCGCCGCTTCAAGATCGGCGTCCGCGGCATCACCCTCGAGCTGCTCGGCGGCTGGACCGAGATGGATCGCGACGCGCCCACCCCGCGCGTCGACGCCCTGGTCAGCCTGGCCGGCCCGGCCGTCAGCCTCGTGCTCGGCGGCGTCGCCACGGCGGCCTTCCTGGCCCTGCCCGACCGCACGATGCCCGAGCAGATCGCGTTCCAGCTGGCCGCCAGCAACATCCTCGTGGCGATCTTCAACGTGCTGCCGGGGCTGCCGCTCGACGGCGGGCGGGCGCTGCGGGCCGGACTGTGGGCGATCTTCAAGGACCGCAACCGCGCCACCGAGCTGGCCGGCTGGGCGGGCCGGCTGATCGCGTTCGGCACCGGCATGACCGCCTTCTGGTTCTACCGGCTGGGCACGATCACCCTGCTCGGGCTGCTGTTCGTGCTGCTCGTCGTGTTCACCCTGTGGCAGGGCGCGGGCCAGTCGATCCGGCTGGCCCGGATGACCCGCCGGTTCCCCCTGGTCGACCTCAACCAGCTGGCCCGCCCGCTGCTCACCGTGCCCGCCGGCACCCCGCTCGGCGAGGCCCAGCGCCGCCGCTCGGAGGACCCGCGGCCCAACGTGGTGCTCGCCGTGTCGGACTCGGCCGGTAATCTCACCGCACTGGTCGACCCGGTCGCCGCCGAGCGCGTGCCGGTCGACCGGCGCCCGTGGGTGGCCGTCGACAGCGTGGCCCGCTCGCGTGACGCGGTGCCCGCGCTCCCGCTCGGGCTCAGCGGCGAGCAGGTCGTCCGCGCGCTGCAGGCGCACCCTGCCGCGCAATACGTGGTCACCTCGGGCGAGGATGTGGTGGGAGTTCTGCGGGTGGGTGACGTCGCTCAGGTGCTGGAACCCCGCCGCCCGCAACGCCCCGTGAAGCAGAAAGAGAAGTAGTGACCATTTCGCCTGCCACCGTCGTCGACGACTCGCAGCCCGCGCACCGCGGGCCGTTCCGGGCGGGTGACCGCGTCCAGCTCACCGACCCCAAGGGCCGGATGCACACGATCGTGCTCGAGCCGGGCAAGTCGTTCCACACCCACCGCGGCGCGATCGAGCACGACGCCCTGATCGGCCTGCCCGACGGCAGCGTCGTCACCTCGACCGGCAGCACGTCCTACCTGGCGCTGCGCCCGCTGCTGAGCGACTTCGTGCTGTCCATGCCGCGCGGCGCGCAGGTCATCTATCCCAAGGACGCCGCCCAGATCGTCGCCATGGGTGACATCTTCCCGGGCGCCAAGGTCCTCGAGGCCGGGGTCGGCTCGGGCGCGCTGACCTGCTCGCTGCTGCGGGCGGTGGGCACGAGCGGAGAGCTTCACTCGTACGAGTTGAGGGACGACTTCGCCGCGATCGCGCGCAAAAATGTGGAGTCGTTCTTCGGCGGCCCGCACCCGGCGTGGCACCTGCACTCGGGCGACGTGGCGGGCAACCCGGAGACCGGTTTCGACCGGATCGTCCTCGACATGCTGACCCCGTGGGAGGCCCTCGACATGGTCGAGAAGGCGCTCGTGCCGGGCGGGGTGTTCATCGGGTACGTGGCCACCACGCCGCAGCTCTCCGAGCTCGTGGAGGCCCTGCGCGAGCGGGGCGGGTGGACCGAGCCGCGGGCCTGGGAGTCGCTGGTGCGCGACTGGCACGCCGAGGGCCTGGCCGTGCGGCCCGACCACCGGATGATCGCGCACACGGCGTTCCTGGTCTCGGCGCGCAAGCTCGCGCCCGGCGTCACCGCGCCGCCGCGCCGGCGCAAGCCGAGCAAGGGCGCCGAGGCGTACGCGCTCAAGCGGGCCGCCCAGGCCGCGCTCGCCGCCGAGCCCGCCGCCGAGCCCGCCGCGGAGATCGACGCGGAGATCGACGAAACACCGGCCGACCAGGGTCCCTCGCCAGAGATGTGACGCGGCGTGGCGCGGTCGGGTAGCTTCCTTTTCGGCAGTGGCACGGCTCGGGGAGGATCGGGTGGGCGCGATGAGTTCTCCGCCGTTCGGCGGCAGCAACGAGATGCCGGCGGTCTTCCCGGACTGGTCGCCCTACCAGGATCTCGACTCGGCCGCCCGCGCCTACCTGCGTGATCCCGAGGTGGCGCTGGACGCGCTGTTTGGCGTGCTGCGCGGCGCCTCGGTGCTCAGCTTCACCCTCGAGCGCTTCGTCAACGAGGTCAACGGCGTCTGGCAGGAGGTCGTCATCTGCGACGGCAGCCGCCTGGTGCTCTGG
Organism: Paractinoplanes lichenicola; assembly: GCF_016785085.1. Lineage (GTDB taxonomy): Bacteria > Actinomycetota > Actinomycetes > Mycobacteriales > Micromonosporaceae > Actinoplanes > Actinoplanes lichenicola. The sequence goes on along the minus strand of NZ_JAENHO010000010.1, from coordinate 149,821 downwards.
CACGGCGAGGACGTGGCGCCAGGCGACGGCCCGGTCGGCTCGATGACCTCGTCGCTGCGGGTGGTGCCGCTGTCTACGGTCACCGAGGTGGGCTGCCGGCGCCGGCTCACCCGCACGTCCAACGGCCAGGCCCGGGTCGACAGCATCGACGTCTACCTGCTGCTCAGCTCGGTCGACGACGCCGTGCCGCCGCCCGGCATGGATGAAGGTGAATCACGCGCCACCATCCGGCACGACGCGCTGCGCTTCGGCAAGACCCTCGACGACGGCGGGCCGGGCCAGATCGCCCGTCTCGAGGAGTTCTCGCGCGTCGTCGCGTCGCTCGTGGGGCGTCCGACACTGTAGGGGTCGTCCGGACCCCCTAACGTTCGTTTCGGGCTTGTGACTTTTTTCCCGTTCTCACCAGGGCCATCGACGGGTTTGCGCGGCCGCCGGCACCCCATCCCGTACGGGGGAAGGGTTTGCTCGGTTTTCCGCTGCGCAGCAGGTAGACGCCGTCGCGCGCCGGGAGGCCGTCCGGGCGGAAAACAACCCCGGGGACGGTATCGGAACCCACCGACAAAGACCTTGCGGGCACCGGCCTAATGGATCAAGACTCGGTGACGAGGGTGTTGCACGGGTCGAAATCCGGTCCGCAGCGGCTAGTGTTATCCCAAGACGTTCGAGCCCCCGGGGAGGTGGGACGTGGCACGTAGCGACGAGGCGGATTCACGCGCCGCACGTTGGGAGAAAGAGGCCAACGATCTCTCCAGCCAGGTCGCGTTCCTGCAAGAGGAACTCGCCCTTGTTCGGCGGAAGTTGACCGAAAGCCCACGACACGTCCGGCAGCTCGAGGAACGGCTCGCGGCAACGCAGGCGCAGCTGGCCCGACTGACCGAGAACAACGACCGGCTCGTGGCGACCTTGAAGGAAGCCCGGGCCCAGATCGTCACTCTCAAGGAAGAGATTGACCGGCTCGCCCAGCCGCCCAGCGGTTACGGCGTTTTCCTCATCGCCCACGAGGACGGCACGGTGGATGTCTTCACCGGCGGCCGCAAGCTCCGCGTGGCGGTCTCCCCGTCCCTCGAGGTCGAGGAGCTCCAGCGCGGGCAGGAGGTGCTGCTCAACGATGCGCTGAACGTGGTCGACGCGTTCGGCTTCGAGCGCACCGGTGAGGTGGTCACGCTCAAGGAGGTCCTCGCGGGCCCCGACGGGCAGCGCGGCGACCGGGCCTTGGTCGTCTCGCACGCCGACGAGGAGCGGATCGTCTCGCTCGCCGACTCGCTCGAGATCGAGAAGCTCCGTGCGGGCGACTCGCTCATGATCGAGCCGCGGTCGGCGTACGCCTACGAGCGCATTCCCAAGAGTGAGGTCGAGGAGCTCGTGCTGGAGGAGGTGCCCGACGTCGACTACACCGACATCGGCGGCCTGCACTCCCAGATCGAGCAGATCCGCGACGCTGTCGAGCTGCCGTTCCTGCACGCCGACCTGTTCCGGGAGCACCAGCTGCGCCCGCCGAAGGGCATCCTGCTCTACGGCCCGCCCGGCTGCGGCAAGACCTTGATCGCCAAGGCGGTCGCCAACTCGCTGGCGAAGAAGATCGCCGAGCGGCGCGGCGAGGAGAAGCACACCAGCTACTTCCTCAACATCAAGGGCCCGGAGCTGCTCAACAAGTACGTGGGTGAGACCGAGCGGCACATCCGCCTGGTCTTCCAGCGGGCCCGGGAGAAGGCCGGCGAGGGCACGCCGGTCATCGTGTTCTTCGACGAGATGGACTCGATCTTCCGCACCCGTGGCTCGGGTGTCTCCAGCGACGTCGAGAACACCATCGTTCCGCAGCTCCTCAGCGAGATCGACGGCGTCGAGGGCCTGGAGAACGTGATCGTGATCGGCGCCTCCAACCGTGAGGACATGATCGACCCGGCCATCCTGCGCCCCGGCCGGCTCGACGTGAAGATCAAGATCGAGCGCCCGGACGCCGAGGCGGCGAAGGACATCTTCGGCAAGTACATCCTGCAGGGCCTGCCGCTCAGCACGGACGACCTGGCCGAGCACGGCAACGACGCCGCCGTCACGGTGGCCGCGATGATCGACGCCGTGGTCATGCGGATGTACACGGAGTCCGAGGAGAACAGGTTCCTCGAGGTCACCTACGCCAACGGTGACAAGGAAGTCCTCTACTTCAAGGACTTCAACTCCGGCGCCATGATCCAGAACATCGTGGACCGCGGCAAGAAGATGGCCATCAAGGAGTTCCTCACCAGCGGCAAGAAGGGGCTGCGCCTGCAGCACCTGCTCGACTCCTGCGTCGACGAGTTCCGCGAAAATGAGGACCTGCCCAACACGACCAACCCCGACGACTGGGCCCGCATCTCCGGCAAGAAGGGCGAGCGGATCGTCTACATCCGCACGCTCGTCTCCGGTGGCAAGGGCGCCGAGGCCGGCCGCTCGATCGAGACGGCCAGCAACACCGGTCAGTACCTGTAACGACGGTTTTCCAGCGCGGGCCGGGGGTTTCCCCCGGCCCGCGCCGTCGTTGCACCACCCATGAGGCGCTTGGACTGGCTCGATGCCTTGCGGGGGCTCGCCGCGCTGACGGTCGTGCTGTTCCACCTGAGCCCGCAGGTGATCGGCACCGAGGCGCACCTGGCCGTCATGCGCCACATCGACCTCGGCAAGACCGCAGTGCTGCTGTTCTTCCTGGTCAGCGGGTACGTCATCCCGATGTCGCTGGAACGGCACGGCTCGCTGCGCCGGTTCTGGATCGGGCGGCTGTTCCGGATCTACCCGGCCTACCTGGCCACGATCGCCGTGTTCGCCCTGCTCGCCGCGGCCGGGCTGCTGCACTGGCAGGCCTCGCTGCGTGCGGAGACCGGCACCGGGGTGCTCGCGCACGTGACGATGATGCCCGACCTGGTCGGCGTGCGCGGCGTCGTGCGCGTCTTCTGGACCCTGTCGTACGAGATGGTCTTCTACCTCGTCGTGACCGGGCTCTACGCGTGGGGCCTGCACCGGCACAGCGCGTGGTACGCGGCGGCGCTCGCCCTGACGGCGTGGGCGGTGCCGCTGCCGGACGCGCTGCTGGGGGAGAACCGTCGCCTCCTGGCCGCTTTGCTGCTGCTGGGCCTGCTCCTGACCCTGACCTTGGTCTTCGCGGCTCGGTCGCGGGCGGCGGGAGTGATCGGGATCGGCTTCGTGCTCGTGCCGGCGCTCAACGGGCATCCGGCGGCGGCCAGCACGGTGCGGTCGTCCCAGCAGGCACTGCTCCTGCTCGCCGTGATGTTTGCGGGCACAGTGGTGTATCGCTGGCAACACGGGCAGATCGGACGAGTTGCCGGGCCGGCCGCCCTCGGGGTGGTCGCCGCGAGCGTCGTCGGTGCGCAGTGGACACAGCGCGCCTGGCTCGCCGACGTGTTCGCGGTTGCGACGATTTTCCTTATCGCGTACGTATTTCGGCACCGAACGATGCCGCGGGCGCTCACCTGGCTCGGCCGGATCAGCTACTCCCTGTATCTGCTGCACGTGATCGTGCTCTTCCTTTTGCCGCGAATCGTCCCGGATCTCGGGACACAACCCCTCCCCGTACGCGTGATTACCGGGCTGGCGTACCTCGCGAGCGTTCTCGGTCTCGCCTGGCTGTCGTACCGCATCGTGGAACGCCCGGCACAGCGACTCGGCCGCCGCCTGCTCGACAAGATCGATACCCGTCACCCACCGCCGCCGATCCCGGCCACCCAGCGTGCCGCGCCGGGCACGGGGCGGGGCGAGAACGCGCGCGAGAGCGTCTAGGCTCGATACATGAGCAGCAGGGGCAGCGTGGCGGGCGGGGTGGTCGCATGAGCGTTCGACGGATTATGGGCACCGAGGTCGAGTACGGCATCTCCGTTCCCGGGCAGCCCGGCGCCAACCCGATGGTCACCTCGTCGCAGGTGGTCAACGCGTACGGGGCCCGGCCCGAACTCAACCGCGGCGGACGCGCCCGGTGGGACTACGAGGAAGAGTCGCCGCTGCGCGACGCACGCGGCTTCACCTACTCCGGGGCGGCCTACGACCCGGCCGACGCCCTCGCCGACGAAGACCTCGGCCTGGCCAACGTGATACTGACCAACGGGGCCCGGCTCTACGTCGACCACGCCCACCCCGAATACAGCACCCCCGAATGCACCAACCCGCTCGACATCGTCAAATGGGACAAGGCCGGCGAGCGCGTGATGGCCGAAGCGTCCCGGCGCGCGGCCACCATCCCCGGCACCCACCGCATCCAGCTCTACAAGAACAACACCGACAACAAAGGCGCCTCGTACGGGTCGCACGAGAACTACCTGATGAAGCGGCAGACGCCGTTCGCCGACATCGTCGCCCACCTCACGCCGTTCTTCGTCACCCGGCAGATCTTCACCGGCGTCGGCCGCGTCGGCCTCGGGCAGGACGGCTCCGGCGCCGGCTTCCAGATCAGCTCCCGCGCCGACTTCTTCGAGGTCGAGGTCGGGCTCGAGACCACGCTCAAGCGGCCGATCATCAACACCCGCGACGAGCCCCACGCCGACGCCGACAAATACCGCCGGCTGCACGTCATCATCGGCGACGCCAACCTCTCCGAGATCGCCACCTACCTCAAGATGGGCACCACGGCGCTGGTGCTCAACATGATCGAGGAGAAGGTGTTCAGCGGCGACCTCGGCATCGCCGACCCGGTCAGCGAGCTCAAAGCCGTCAGCCACGACCCGACGCTGCAACACCTCATCCGGCTGCGCGACGGCCGCAAGCTCACGGCCCTCGACCTGCAATGGGCCTACTACGAGCGGGCGCGGGCGTTCGTCGACGAGCGTGAGGGTGACGACGCCGACGAGCAGACGAAGGACGTGCTCGACCGGTGGGAAGACATCCTCGACAAGCTCGGCCGCGACCCCATGGAATGCGCCGACACCCTCGACTGGGTGGCCAAACTGCGGCTGCTCGAGGGCTACCGCGAGCGGGAAAACCTGGGCTGGTCCTCGCCCAAGCTCCAGCTCGTCGACCTGCAATACGCCGACGTGCGCCCCGAGAAGGGCCTCTACCACCGGCTCGTGGCGCGGGGGTCGATGAAGACGCTGCTCGACCCCGAGGACACGCAGCTCGCCATGTCGGAGCCGCCGGAGGACACCCGGGCCTACTTCCGGGGGCGCTGCCTCGCGCAGTACGCGTCCGAAGTGGTCGCGGCCAGCTGGGACTCGGTCATCTTCGACGTCGGGCGCGAGTCTCTCGTACGGGTGCCGATGATGGAGCCCGAGCGCGGGACGAAGAAGCACGTGGGCGCGCTGTTCGACAAGTGCGAGAGCGCGAAGGACCTTCTCGAAGTGATCACCAGCCGCTGAGAAACACCCGGACCGGCGGGGCGTTTTGTCACAGGGGCGAGGTAGATTTTTCTCAACCCGTAGTCGCTGGCTTCGGGTGGCGCAGAAGGGGGAAACCGATGGCAACTCGGGACACCGGCGGGCAGTCGCAGTCGGGCAAGGGCCGGCAGGACGAGCAAGTCGACGAGACCACCACTGAAGCCAACCCTGAGGTAGCCGAGCGGCACGCCGAAATCACCGAGGACGTCGACGACCTCCTGGACGAAATCGACTCCGTCCTCGAAGAGAACGCAGAAGAGTTCGTGAGGGGATACGTGCAAAAAGGCGGGCAATGAGGCTATTGTCCGATTCGCGTAGGGGCTAAGCCCTCAGCGAAATGATCGCCGCGGCAACCCCGCGGAGGCTCCGTGCGGCCGTCAGGTGCTCCCTCGCCTGGCGGCCGTTGCCGTCCGGCCCAACACGTCGACCACGATCATCGCCCCGGCGTTGTGCAGCGGGATAAGGTTCTTCAACTGCACCGGTAACCCGGGGATGCCGGAGCGAACACGTATCTGAAAGGAACCACGTGGCAAAGGACTTTGATCCATCCGGGCGCATGCCGGATTACTTCACCAACGCGGGGACGTCCTCCTTCACGCAGTTCCTGACCCACGCGTCACCCGAGCTGCTTCCGGGCCGCCGGCCGTTGCCGCCGGGGTTGTCGGCTGACATCGCGCCGCATGCGACGACGATCGTGGCCATCGCTACGGCTGACGGTGTTGTGATGGGTGGCGACCGGCGGGCGACGATGGGCAATCTCATCGCCAGCCGGGATATCGAGAAGGTGCACCCCGCCGACTCGTATTCGCTGATCGGCATCGCGGGCACGGCCGGTATCGGTATCGAGCTGATGCGGCTGTTCCAGGTGGAGCTGGAGCACTACGAGAAGATCGAGGGCACGATGCTCTCGCTCGACGGCAAGGCGAACCGGCTGGCCGGCATGGTGCGCGGCAACCTCGGCGCGGCGATGCAGGGCCTGGCCGTGGTGCCGCTGTTCGCCGGCTTCGACCTGTCGCCGACCGACCCGGCCAAGATCGGGCGCATTTTCAGCTTCGACGTGGCCGGCGGCCTCTACGAGGAGACCGGGTACGACGCGATCGGCTCGGGTTCGCTGTTCGCCAAGTCGGCGCTGAAGAAGAAGTACCGGGTGGGGCTGAGCACCGACGAGGCGATCCGGTTCGCGGTCGAGGCGCTGTACGACGCGGCCGACGACGACACCGCGACGGGCGGTCCCGACCTCACCCGCAAGATCTTCCCGGTGGTGATGACGGCGACGGCGAGCGGTGTGCACCGGCTGACCGACGCCGAGATCACCGCGGTGGCCGAGCAGGTCGTCGCCGGGCGCATGGAAAATCCGGGCGGCTGAGTCCGGTTGTTGTTCGCAGCCGAATTCACCAGGGACGAGAGGGAGTAGCCACCCGTGGCCATGCAGTTCTACGCATCACCCGAGCAGGTCCAGCGGGACCGCTCGGAGTACGCCCGTAAGGGCATCGCCCGCGGCCGTTCCGCCGTGGTGCTCACGTACGAGGGCGGCATTCTGCTGGTCGCCGAGAACATCACCACGCTGCGGAAGATCAGCGAGATCTACGACAAGATCGGGTTCGCGGCGGTCGGGCGATACAACGAGTTCGAGTCGTTGCGCCGGGCCGGCATCCGGATGGCCGACGTGAACGGCTACAGCTACGACCGGCGCGACGTCACCGGCCGGTTCCTGGCCAACGCGTACACGCAGACGCTGGGCGCGATCTTCACCGAGACCCAGAAGCCGTACGAGGTGGAGATCTGCATCGCGCAGGTCGGCGCCTCGCCCGAGACCGACGAGCTGTATCGGATCACGTACGACGGCTCGGTCATGGACGAGCCCGGGTTCATGGCGATGGGCGGGCAGGCCGAGGCCATCTCGACCGTGCTGCGCGAGCGGCACGACGGGGCGGCCGAGCTGCCGACGGCGCTGCACCTGGCGGCCGAGGCGCTGGGCAGCGTGGGTGGCGAGAACGGTGCGACCCGCACGCTTGACGCCAAACAGCTCGAGGTGGCGGTGCTCGACCGGCGCCGCAAGGGCCGCGCGTTCCGGCGGATCCAGGGCGCGGCGCTGACGACGCTGCTCGAGGGTGACAAGAGCGTGCCGGAGCAGGACCTGGGCGACGTGGACGCCGCTCCGCCGCCGCCCGCCACCGACAAGCCCACGGTGTCGGCCGCGTCCGAGGAGGAGCCGAACTCCCCGGAGAGCGCCGACCCGGCCGAGCCGTCCGACGGCGTCAACGGCGACGGTTCCTGACCGCTGAGCCCGGGACGCGGCGCCGACCGCGTCCCGGGTCTACGGCCTGCCGGGTCCTCGCGCCCGCCCGCCGTCCCGCGGCTCCGCGTCCTGCCACGGCGGGGCGGGCTTAGTCGCGGGCAGGGCCTAGGATGCCGCTCATGTGGACCGTGGAGCTGTCCTTTTCCGATGCCCCCGAGCGGCTCGCTGCCCGGCCCGCTCATCGGCAGTCGCTGACCGCGTTGCACGGCGCCGGCAAGGTGCGCCAGGCGGGGCCGTACGCGGACGACAGCGGCGCCCTCATCGTGCTTGACCTGCCCTCCCGCGAGGAGGTCGACGCCGTTCTGGCGGCCGACCCGTATTTCACGACTCCCGGCGTGACAGTGGTTCGCGTACGGGAATGGGTGCCGTTCTTGGGGTGAGGCGTCGACACTGACGTAATGGACAGTGCGCGCACCATCGCCCTCGCCTCGTCGTGTGCCGCGTTCGTGGCCGTGCCCTGTCTGGGGGCGCTGCTGGGCAAAGGGGAGCGAACCGACCGGTACGACACGGTCATCACGCCGCCGGACTACGCGTTCGCGGTATGGGGGCCGATCTTCGCCGGGTGTGTCGCGTCGACGGTGGCGCAGTGCCGGCGGCAGGACGATCCGATGAGCCGGCGCACGGGGTGGCCGCTGGCCGGGGCCTACGCCGTGAACACGGCCTGGTCCGTGGCGGCGCAGAGCGAACGGTTCAAGTTGACACCGGTGTTGCTGCCGGTCGCCACGGCTTTCGCGGCGGTTGCGCACGGGCGGGCGCAGGGGGCCGAGTCGCAGGCCGTGGCCACGCCGGTCAGCACGGGCCTGCTGCTGGGGTGGACGGCCCTGGCCAGCACGGTGAACTTGGTCGCGGGGGCGGTGGCCGCGGGCACGCCCAAGATGTCGCCGAAGCTGGTGGCCGCGTCCACGGCGGGCCTGGTGGCGGCGTCGGCGGTCGTGGCGGCCTCGGTGGCCCGGAGCCGGCGGGGTGCGGTGCCGTTCGCGGTGACGGCGGCCTGGGGGCTGGCTACTACGGCGCTGAGCCGGAGACGGCCGCGGGGAGTGCGCGTGGCCGCGGGGGCGGGCGCGATGGCGGTTGCCGCGGGGAGCGTCGTGTCGTCCCGCCGGGGTTGACGTGCCTGACCGCTGGAGTGGTCGGATCGTGCGGGGCGGTCCGCGGCTTGGAGGGCACGTCGGGGTTTAGGCGCGCTGGTTGGAGCGCGACCACCGGGGACATCCCGGTCGGGCGCTACGGCCTTTCGTGGCAGCGAGGTCGCCGAGGCTACGGGTTCTGGCTCATTGCGGTTGTGGGAGGCCTCAGGGCGTACGGGAAAGGGTTTACAGGGGTTGCCACCAGTCCGGATTGTCGCGATACCAGCGGACCGTCGTGTTGAGGCCGGCGTCGAATTCGACTCGGGGGCGCCAGCCCAGGTCTTGACGGATCTTGTCGTCGTCGAGGGCGTGGCGGGCGTCGTGGGGTGGGTGGTCGGCCACGGTTTCGACTCTGTCCCAGGTCAGGCCCAGTTGGTCGAGCAGCAGGGTCGTCAGGACGCGGGTGGTGATCTCGATGCTGCCGCCGACGTTGTAGGTCTCGCCGGGGCGGCCGTCGGTCAGAACCAGGGCGAGGGCCCGGGTCAGGTCGTAGACGTGCAGCCAGTCGCGGCTGTCGGAGCCGTCGCCGAACAGGGGAGCGGTGTCGCCCGCGAGCAGGCGGGTCACCATGCGCGGGATGATCTTGTCGGGGTGCTGGTGGGAGCCGTACGTGCCGGTCGGGCGGACGATCGTCGCGGGCAGGCCGTGGGTGCGGTGGTAGGCCAGGGTCAGCAGGTCGGCGCCCGCTTTCGCCGCCGCGAACGGAGTCGTCGGGTTGAGCGGTGCGCGTTCGGTGCTCGAACCCGACTTGACCGATCCGTACACCGACCCCGCCGATACCGTGACAAATCGCTCGACTCCGTAGCGATGCGCGGCGTCGAGCAGGGCCTGGGCGCCGAGCACGCCGGACGCGGGATCGCTGTCGGCGGCCAGGTGGACGATCGCGTCGTGCTTGCGGACCAGGGCCGACGTCAGGGCGGCGTCGGCCACGTCACCGGGCACGAAGTCGAGCCGCTTGTCGTGGGCGACCTCGCCGAGGTTGTTGAAATTGCCGGCCGAGGTCAGCTTGTCGAGCACGGTGACCCGGGCGCCCTCGAGACCCGGCAGGCGGTCGGCCAGGACCGCGCGCACGAAGTGTGAGCCGACGAAGCCGGCGCCGCCGGTGACGAGAACGTTCATCAGTAACGACTCTGCCAATGGGTGGCTTATGCGGCTAGTGTTTCGTCATGGAACGGCGAATTTTCGGCCTCGAGACCGAGTACGGCGTCACGTGTACTTACCGGGGGCAGCGGCGGCTGTCGCCGGACGAGGTGGCCCGCTACCTGTTCCGCCGAGTGGTGTCCTGGGGACGCAGCAGCAACGTCTTTCTCCGTAACGGCGCCCGCCTCTACCTCGACGTCGGTTCCCACCCGGAGTATGCGACGCCCGAGTGCGACTCCGTCACCGACCTGGTCGCCCACGACCGGGCCGGCGAGCGGATCCTGGAGGGCCTGCTCGTCGACGCCGAGAAGCGGCTGCACGACGAGGGCATCGCGGGCGAGATCTACCTCTTCAAGAACAACACCGACTCGGCCGGCAACTCCTACGGCTGCCACGAGAACTACCTCGTGTCGCGGCACGGCGAGTTCGGCCGGCTCGCCGACGTCCTCATCCCGTTCCTCGTCACCCGCCAGCTGATCTGCGGCGCGGGCAAGGTGCTGCAGACCCCGCGCGGGGCGGTGTTCTGCCTGTCGCAGCGCGCCGAGCACATCTGGGAGGGCGTCTCCAGCGCGACGACGCGGTCCCGCCCGATCATCAACACGCGCGACGAGCCGCATGCGGACGCCGAGCGCTATCGCCGCCTGCACGTGATCGTCGGCGACTCGAACATGAACGAGGTGACGACGCTGCTCAAGGTGGGCAGCGCCGACATCGTCCTGCGCATGATCGAGGCCGGCGTCGTCATGCGTGACCTGTCGCTGGAGAACCCGATCCGCGCGATCCGCGAGGTCAGCCACGACATCACCGGCCGCCGCAAGATCCGCCTGGCCAACAACAAAGAGGTCAGCGCCCTCGAGATCCAGCAGGAATACCTCGCGAAGGCGACCGAGTTCGTCGAGCGCCGCGGTGGCGACCAGACCGCCAAGCGCGTCGTCGAGCTGTGGGGCCGCGTGCTCAACGCCATCGAGAGCGGCGACCTCGACCCGGTCTCACGCGAGATCGACTGGGTCTCGAAGTACAAGCTGATCGAGAAGTATCAGGCCAAGCACGAGATCCCGATGTCGCACCCGCGGATCGCCCAGCTCGACCTGGCCTACCACGACGTGCGCCGGGGCCGCGGCCTCTACGCGCTGATGGAGAAGCGCAAGCAGGTCGACCGCATCTCCAACGACCTCGACATCTTCGAGGCCAAGGAGACGCCGCCGCAGACCACCCGGGCCCGCCTGCGCGGCGAGTTCATCCGCCACGCCCAGGAGAAGCGCCGCGACTTCACGGTCGACTGGGTGCACCTGAAGCTGAACGACCAGGCCCAGCGGACGGTGCTGTGCAAGGACCCGTTCCGGGCCTACGACGAACGAGTCGAACGCCTCATCGCCAGCATGTGAGGGCTTAGGCTGGTCGGGTCATGACGAGACCCGGCCAGCCCCCATCGTCGCCGCCGCCCGAGCGTTCCGAGGAGCAGGTGCGGTGGGGCCGAATCGAGCGCCGCCGCGAACGCATCCGGGCCGAGATCGCGCGCAACCGCGAGGGCGGGCATCGCATCCCAACGTGGGCGCTGGCAGCAATCCTGGGACTGATCGTCGGGAGTTGGCTGCTCTTGATCCTGACATCCTGAAGCGTCGCCGGGACTTATGCCGGCCGCCTCTGATGTCAGCCGGTCACTCGGCTCGTCTCGCTTTGCCCGTGTCATCCCGCCCGTGTCGCCCTGCCCGTCATCCCGCCCTGCCCGTCTCTTCCCGCCCGTGCCGCTCTGTCTGCATCGCCCTACCCCCGCTCGTGCCGCCCTGCCTGCATCGCTCTACCTCCGCTCGTGCCGCTCTGTCTGCATCGCTCTACTCCGCCCGGCCCCCTCCGGCCGGTGCAAATCGCTTATTTCCGACTTGTCAGGCGAATTCGAGGCTGAGGCGATGGGGTCAAAAGCAGCGGTCAAAGGCTGATGTCCCATCGGGGTGGTGGGTGACGGACCGTCGCTCCCGCGGGGACCCGGGCGGGATTCGCTGGCCGCTGGCGCGTCCAGAACGCGAAACCCACCCGGGCGGCCTGAGTGCGTGGTTGCGCCCGAAAGACTCGAAAAGCAGCGATGGTTGCGGTCGCGGGGGCTGTGTGGCCTGTTGCAACAGTGAGTGGTCGCCTCCGCAGGCCCGGCGGGCTGAGCTCCGTGGCTCTGGGGCGCGGGAGCCGTTACCCGAGTCGCTGGCCAACCGGTGGACGGCCTCCTGGGGGACGGCGCGGGAGCCGTTACCTGGGTCAGCGGCTCGGGCGAGTCGCTGGGCAACCGGTGGACGGGGGATCTCGACGACCTGCCGCAGGCACGCGAGGGGTCAGGTGGTGGGTTGGCGGGCCTGGGCGAAGGGGAGGCGGTCGAAGAGGAAGCGGCTGTAGGTGATGCGGTCGTGGAGGACGGTGACTAGTTCGGCGCCGGGGGCTGAGGGGACCGGGTGTGTCGACGTGTCGTACATGATGAGGGCTGTGGTGTCGTTGCCGAAGGCGGCCAGCACTGTGGTGGACTTCAGGATCGCGACGAAGCCTGCCATGAAGGCTCGGTAGGCGGGTGCGCCCTCGAGGCGGCCGGCCGGGGCGTCGCAGATGATGTCGTCGGCGATGTGGGTCATGGCCTCGTCGAGGTCTTGGTGGGCCCAGGCCGAGTGGTAGGCCAGGGCGGTCTTCAGGGCGATGCTCACGGTGTCTCCTCCAAAGGGGTTCGCGGGGGTAGACACCGCCGGGCGCCGGATCGGAACGGTGGGGTGGAAAAGATCGAGGCGTTCCGGGAGCTGGCCGGGCCGTACGAGCGGGAGCTGCTGCTGCACTGCTATCGCGTGATGGGGTCGCTGACCGACGCCGAGGATCTGCTGCAGGAGACGATGATCGCGGCCTGGCGGGGGCTGCCGGGCTTCGAGGGGCGCAGCTCGTTGCGCACCTGGCTCTACCGGATCGCGACCAACCGGTGCCTCAACGCGCTGCGCGACCGCCGGCGGCGGCTGCCGAGGGAGCCGGTGCCGCCGTTCGAGCCGCCCGCGCCGACGCGGTGGGGTGAGGTCACGTGGCTGCAGCCGTACCCGGATGTGCTGCTCGACGGTCTGCCCGCGAGCGCGCCGGGGCCCGATGCGCGACTCGAGCTCAAGGAGTCGGTCGCGCTGGCGTTCGTGGCGGCCCTGCAGCGGATGCCACCCCGGCAGGCGGCCACCCTGATCCTGCGGGACGTGCTCGGCTTCACCGGGCCGGAGACCGCCGAGATGCTGGGCACGACGGAGACGGCGGTGAAGGGTGCCCTGCAGCGGGCGCGGGCCGCGACGCCGGCGCCACCGGTCGAGCAGCCCGACGACGGGGTGGCCGGCCGGTTCGCCGAGGCTTTCACGCGCGGCGACGTCGACGCGGTGGTCGCGCTGCTCACCGATGACGTCTGGCTCAGCATGCCGCCCGCGCCGCACGAATATCAGGGGCGGGACGCCGTACGGGAGTTTCTGGCTCGCAGTTTCGCGTATGCGAGGAGCAGCCTGACGCGGGTCGGGGCCAACCGGCAGCCCGCGTTCGCGGCCGAGCGGGACGGGCCGGCCGGGATCATCGTGCTGACCCTGCGCGGGGATCGGATCGCGGCGCTCACCCGCTTCCACGACACGGCGCTAGCTGCCCGTTTCTGAGAAGTGGGCGCGCAGCTTGAGGGCGTACGGGAGCCTTTCCGAGGCGGGGACGAAGCCGGGGCGGGACGGCAGCGCGTAGAGGTCGTCGCCGGGGTATCTCGGGAAGACAAGACGTGCACGTGGTAGTGCCAGGCCGTCTGGTGACCGGCGGGCTCGTTGTGCGGGTTCGTGGTTGAACATGCGCGTCATTGAAGCGGAAGCTGTCGACCACCGTACGGGGGCGCGCGTGCGTCGTTCGGCGGCGGATGGCAAGCTGCTCTTCCGTGATTAGTGAACGCGCGGCCGGGACGCCGAGCTCATGAAGGCGGTCATCGTCGCGGCGGCGGTCGCGTTCATCGTCTCCCTGCTCACCACGCCGGTGGCGATCCGCGTCTTCACGGCGCTCAAGGCCGGCCAGCCGATCCGGTCCATCGGGCCGGCGACCCACCTGACCAAGACGGGCACCCCCACGATGGGCGGTGTCGCCTTCATCATCGCGACGGTCGTCGCGTACGTGGCCGGGCACATCGCCCTGACCACGCTGCCCGAGCGGCAGATCGCGCAGGAGGGGCCGACCATGACGGCCCTGGTGCTGCTCGGCCTGTTCGTCTTCTGCGGCGCGGTCGGCTTCCTGGACGACATGCTCAAGGTGCGCCGGCGCAACTCCGACGGCCTGAGCGCCAAGGGCAAGCTGCTCGGGCAGGCGGTGGTGGGCATCGGGTTCGGCGTCGCCGCGCTCTACATGGCCAGCACCAACGGCGAGACCGTGGCCAGCGAGAAGATCTCGTTCATCCGCGACATCGAGTGGCTGGACGTCGGCAAGGTCGGCTCGGTGATGATGTTCGTCTTCATCATCACGGCCATGTCGAACGGGGTGAACCTGACCGACGGCCTCGACGGCCTGGCCACCGGCGCCTCAGTGCTGGTGCTGGGGGCGTACGCGCTGATCGGCTTCTGGCAGTATCGGCACTGGTGCGGCGACACCGACTACTCCTCGGTCAACGAATACTGCTACCAGGTGCGAGATCCCCTGGAGATCGCGATGATCGCCGCCGCGGCGGCCGCCGCCTGCGTGGGCTTCCTGTGGTGGAACACGTCGCCGGCCCGGATCTTCATGGGTGACGTGGGCTCGCTCGCGCTCGGCGCCCTGATCGGCGGGCTCGCGGTGGCCACCCGCACCACGCTGCTGTCGATCATCATCGGCGGGCTCTTCGTCATCATCGTCGTGACCTGGGTGATCCAGATCGTCTCGTTCCGCACCACCGGCCGCCGCGTCTTCCGGATGGTGCCGCTGCACCACCACTTCGAGCTGGCCGGCTGGAGCGAGGTCAACATCGTGGTCCGGTTCTGGATCGTGGCCGGCGTCTGCGTCGCGATCGGCCTGGGCCTGTTCTACACCGACTTCCTGGCCGCCGTCGGGTAGCGGTCCCGCGACGCGTCGATCGCGTCCGGGGCCCCGCCGAACTCGTCGGCGATCTCGCCGGTCACGTCGGGCTGGGCGTGCGAGGTGAGCTGGGCGTCGGCCCGGGTCAGCATGCGGTGGCCGCTGGCCAGCACGAGCACGCCGAGCAGCACGGCCACGGCGCCGGCGACGAACGGCACGTGGATGTTCCAGCGGTCGACCATCTTGCCGGCCACGAACGGGGCCAGGCCGCCGCCGATGAAGCGGACGAAGCCGTACGTGGCCGAGGCGATCGGGCGGTCGACCGGCGAGACCAGCATGACGGCCTGCGTGGTCAGCGTGTTGTTGATGCCGACGGTCACGCCGCTGAGGATCACGCACGTGATCAGGGCCCAGCGCACGTCGGTGAACAGGCCGATGAGCAGCAGCAGGACGGCGAACGAGCCGAGCGCGCCGTAGAGGGCGGGCGCGGTGCCGAAACGGGTCTGCAGCCAGGGCGCGCCGGTGATCGAGAAGATCGCGACGAGCAGGCCCCAGCCGAAGAACACGAAGCCGAGCTGGATCGCCGACAGCTCCATCGGGTACGGCGCGTAGCCGAGCATCGTGAAGAAGCCCCAGTTGTAGAACAGGGCCGCGATGCACATGGTGAGCAGCGGGCGGTGACGCAGCGCGAGCAGCGGCTCGGCGAGGGCCACCTTGCGGGGCGGCGGGGGAGTCTTGTCGAGCAGCGTGACCGTGGCGATCAGCGCGATCGCCATCAGGGCGGCGACGCCGAAGAACGGGCCGCGCCAGCTGATGTCGCCGAGCAGGCCCCCGATCAGCGGGCCGGCCGCGATGCCCAGGCCCAGTGCGGCCTCGTAGAGCACGATCGCGCCCGCGAAGCCGCCCGACGCCGAGGCGACGATGACGGCCAGCGAGGTGGCGATGAACAGGGCGTTGCCCAGGCCCCAACCGGCCCGGAAGCCGACGATGCCGCCGATCGAGCCGGACAGGCCGGCCAGGGCGCTGAACACGACGATCACGGCCAGGCCGGTGATCAGGGTGCGTTTGGGGCCGATCCGGCTGGACACCCAGTTGACGCCGAGCATGGCGACCGCGGTGACCACCAGATAGCTGGTGAACAGCAGGCTGACCTGGCTCGGCGAGGCGTGCAGCTGCGACGAGAGGGCGGGCAGGATCGGGTCGACCAGGCCGATGCCCATGAAGCTGACGACGCAGGCGAAGGCGACGGCGAAGACGGCCTTGGGTTGCTGAAGAAGAGTGGCTCGCACCCCAGAAGCATAAGCCTCTTATGTATTGCTTGCGAGCCGCGCAGGTGTGACGGTGGTCGGCATGACCGACATCATTCAGCCGGCGATCAGCGACTACCTGCTCGCGCACTGCACCCCGGCCGACGACGTCCTGCGCGACCTGGCCGCGGAGACCCACGAGAACCTCCCGGACGAGGCCGGCATGCAGATCTCGCACGACGAGGGTGAGCTGCTGACCATGCTGGTGCGGCTCACCGGGGCCAGGCTGGCCGTGGAGATCGGCGTCTTCACCGGCTACTCGTCGATCTGCATCGCCCGCGGCCTGCCCAAGGACGGGCGGCTGCTGGCCTTCGACGTCTCCGAGGAGTTCACCGGCGTGGCCCGCCGCTACTGGGCGCGGGCGGGCGTCGACGAGCTGATCGACCTCACCCTGGGCCCGGCCGTCGACACGGTCAAGGCGCTCAGCACGGAGCCGGTGATCGACTTCGCGTTCGTCGACGCCGACAAGACCAGCTACCCGGCCTACTACGCCGAGCTCGTGCCGCGGATGCGCCCGGGCGGGCTGATCGCGATCGACAACGTGCTGCGCGGCGGCCGCGTGCTCGATCCGGGCACCGAGAGCGACCGGGCCGTGAGCGAGCTCAACGACCACATCGTGCGCGACGACCGGGTCGAGTCGGTGATGCTCCCCGTACGGGACGGGGTGACGCTGGTCCGCAAGAAGGGTTAGCAACCGGCTCGCAACCCAGGGGGACCGCGGAAACAACCGGGCGGAGGTCTCCTTGGAGGAATGTCGAAGGTGTTCGCGGTGGCCGCCGCCCTGGCCATCGCCGTCTACCAGCTGTTGCCCGACAACGCCTGGTGGACCGCCGGCTGGCAGATGGGCCTCGGGTACGCCGGCGCGGCCGCGATCCTCGCCGGCGCGCGCCGGCTGCCCCGCCGTGAGCGGCTGCCCTGGTGGTGCTTCGCGGCCGGGATCGCCGCCAACGTCACCGGCATCGGCGTCGCCGTGTTCAGCGACAACGTGCTGCACTGGGTCGACCTGCCGACCCCGGCCGACCCGTTCTTCCTGCTGCTCTACCCGTTCTGCGCGATCGGCATCGCCGCCCTGATCCGGCGCCGCGAGACCGGCCGCGGCCGCAACTGGACCGCCATGGTCGACGCGACCACCATCACGACCGGTTTCGGGCTGCTGGCCTGGGTCTATGTGATCGCGCCGTCGGCCGAGGGCGGCAAGATCACCATGCTGGGCGAGGCGACCCAGGTGGCGTACCCGATCGGCGACCTGATCATGATCGCCATGATGACCCGGCTGCTGCGCGGCGGCGGCCGGCGCGGCGCGCCCTTCTGGTGGGTCACCGGGTCGCTCGCGGCGTTCCTGATCGGCGACACCGTCTGGGTCGTCATGGGCAACCTGATCGACCAGGGCTACCCGGTCGAGGACATCCTCTGGCTCAACCGGGCCATCGAGTCGATCTTCCTGGTCGCGTTCACGCTGTTCGGGGTGGGCGCGCTGCACGCCGACGCGCGGTCGCTGGCGGCACCGGCCGGCACCGACGTCGTCCGGCTGGGCCGGACGCACCTGCTGCTGCTGACCGCGGCCTCGCTGATCGCGCCGGCCCTGCTGGCCGTGGAGGTGCTGCACGGCGAGGTGCACGACGGCATGGCCATCGTGATCGGCTCGGCCGCCCTGTTCCTGCTGGTCGTCACGCGGATGGCGCAGCTCGTGCGCGAGGTCGAGCGGCAGGCGCTGCAGGTGCGCGAGCTGGCCCGCCGCGACGACCTGACCGGGCTGCCCAACCGGCGGGCCTGGAACGACGAGCTGCCGCGGGCGCTCGAGCACGCCCGCCGCGACGGCCGCCCGGTGAGCGTGGCGCTGCTCGACCTCGACCACTTCAAGCAGTTCAACGACACGTACGGGCATCCGGCCGGCGACCGCCTGCTCAAGTCGGCCGCCGCGGCCTGGCACGACCAGCTGCGCGCGGTCGACACGCTGGCCCGCTACGGCGGCGAGGAGTTCGTCGTGCTGCTGCCCGGGGCCGGCGTCGACGAGGCCCGCGACGTGCTCGAACGCGCGCTGGCGGCCACCCCGCTGGGGCAGACGTTCTCGGCCGGCCTGGCGCTGTGGGACGGCGCCGAGACGTCGGACGAGCTGATCGAGCGGGCCGACACCGCGCTCTACCGGGCCAAGTCGGGCGGGCGGTGTCAGATCAGCGAGGCCGCGAACCGGCCTGCCGCGGCGGCGGCGACGAAGTAGGCGTAGTCCTCGTCGAGCTTGCGGCCCATGGTCGACAGCGGCACCGGGCTCGCCCGCAGCGCCGCGTCGAGCCCGTCGACGCTTACCCGGGGCAGGCGATGCCGGTTGCTCAGCGGCGCCAGTTCGGCGGCCAGGCCGGCGTCGAGATCCTCCGGCACGGGCAGATCCGCAGTCACCAGAGCCACTTTCCCGTACGCGGTGAGGCTGTGATGCGACACGCCGCGGTGCCGGGGCCGCCCGTCGCCGGTGGAGATGCGCAGCGACCCGACCGGCCGCCCGCCCAGCACGCCGATCGCGTTGACCGCCTCGCCCAGCGCCACCCCGGAGAACCCCCAGGTCGTGCCCGTGCCCAGGTTACCCGGCCCCTGCGCGACGATCGTGACGTCGGCCCGCAGCACGTGGCGCGCGGCGAGCAGTCCGGTGTGCACGGTGCTCGCCTCCAGATCACCCCCGTACGCCTGACCGGTCGTGACCGTGCCGGCCAGCACCGGGCGCAGGCCGTCGAGCGTGCGCGAGAACCACGCGGGCAGCGCCCCGCCGTCGGTCATCACGTACGCGACCCTGGCCTGTGACTTGTCGGCGTGAATGCCCGCGAGGATGGCCGGCAGCGCCGAGTGCAGGTCGGCGGTGACCACGGGCATGCCGTCGAGCGACTCGGCCGCGGCCATGACCTCGCGGTGCGGCGAGGCCTCCTCGTCGACGCAGAGCCGGATCACCTGCAGCGGCGTGTATCGGGCCTTGACCAGGTGGCCCGTGTCGCGGGTGGTGCCGTCGTCGGGCGGGTCGGCCGGCAACCGGTCGGGCAGCGCGACGACCAGCGCGTAGCCGCCCGTGCCGAGCCCCATGACCAGCGCGCCCACGTTGAGCAGGACGCGATCCCCGACGACGGGCTCGCCGGTCAGCTCGACGTACGCGAGCGCGCGCAGCGGCCCCTCGTCGGTCACCACGTCCAGCTCGGCCGCGCCGTGCCACCGCCGCCGGACCGCCTGGACCGTCCCCGAACGCCACCGCACCATGGCCGTCAACCCTATAGGTCGACCCCGCCGTCGACGTGGTTGCGGCCCGCCGTGCCGCGGGTGGGGTCGAGGAACACGTAGCGGATCGCGGGGAAGCGGGCCCGCAGGCGGCGCTCGGCGTCGTCGGAGGCGGCCTCGATCTCGCCGCCGCTGACGTCGTCGCGGAAGTCGACCTTGGCCGCGACCAGCACGTCGCCCGGCCCCAGCTGCATCGTCAGCAGCGTCGGCACGGCGTCCACGACTCCGATCGAGGCCAGGTCGGCCGCGATCTGGTTGTGCATCCGGCGCGGCACCGCCCGGCCCACCAGCAGCGACGCGTTGGTGCGGGCGAGGATGGCGGCCACGACGAACAGCAGCAGGCCGATCGCGATCGAGGCGACGCCGTCCCACACCGTGTTGCCGGTCAGCTCGGTCAGGGCCAGCCCGGCTCCGGCCAGGATCAGGCCGATCAGGGCGGCCGAGTCCTCGAAGTAGACGGCCTTGACCGTGGTGTCGGGGGTCAGCCGCAGGAACCGCGACGGCGTGATGCCCCAGCGCCGCGACGCGCCCTTGACCTGCCGCCGGGCCCGCAAGAACGAGGTGCCCTCGGCGACGAACGAGACGGCCAGCACCACGTACGACCAGAGGAAAGCGCCCATCTCCTCGCCGTGCACGATCGTCTCGACGCCGTGGTAGATCGAGAAGCCGGCGCCACCCACGAAGGTGAACACCGCGGCGATGAACGCCCAGACGAAGCTCTCCTTGCCGTACCCGAACGGGTGCTCCTCGTCGGCCGGGCGCACGCCGCGGCGCAGCGCGACGAACAGGAAGACCTCGGTGATCGTGTCGGCCAGCGAGTGCGCCGACTCCGAGACCATGGCCGCGGAGCCCGAGAACAGCCCGGCGACCAGCTTCGCGACCGCGATGGCCAGGTTGGCCAGGCCGGCGATGATGACGGTGCCGACACTCTCGTTCTCTGGCTGTTCGGACTGTTGTGGCGAATCGGTCGGATCGAGCGGCAGCGCGGCGGCCAGCCCGACCGGGAGCTGGTCGTCGGGGATCTGTGGGGTGGTCACTCCGCCCTGCTTTCCACACTCCGGTCGCCGGGAAACCGTCCGGGCGTAGCGCGTACGTCACTGTCGCGTCCACCCTGCTAGCGTTGCCAATCGTGTCGCGGACCCGCACCGAGCGCCTGGTGAATTTGGTAATCTGCCTGCTTTCCACGCGGCGGTTCCTGACCGCCGCCCAGATCGCCGCGACCGTCCCCGGTTACGAGCACGATCCGGAGGATCCGCGCGACCACGAGGCCTTCCAGCGCAAGTTCGAGCGCGACAAGGCCGAGCTGCGCGACCTCGGGGTGCCGCTCGAGACCGGCACGGCCAGCGTCTTCGATCAGGAACCGGGCTATCGCATCGCCCATCGCGAATACGCACTGCCCGCGATCATCCTCGAGCCCGACGAGGCCGCCGCCGTGGGCATCGCGGCCCGCCTCTGGCAGCACGCCGGGCTGGCCGCCGCCGCGTCGTCCGGCCTGGCCAAGCTGCGGGCGGCCGGGGTCGAGGTCGACCCGCAGGCCACCCTCGGGGTCGAGCCGGTCGTCACCGTCGACCCCGCGTTCGGGCCGCTGACCAGCGCCGCCCGCGACCGCCGGGCGGTGACGTTCAGCTATCGCGTGCCCGAGGTCGACGACCCGGCCGTGCGCAAGGTCGAGCCGTGGGGCGTGGTCTGCTGGCAGGGCCGGTGGTATGTGGTCGGCCACGACCGCGACCGCGGCGCGACCAGGTGTTTCCGGCTCTCGCGGATCGTCGGCACGGTCAAGGCGCTGGGCCGGCCGGGCGCGTTCACCCCGCCCGAGAACGAGGATCTGATCAGCCACGTCGCCCGCTGGTCGGGCCCGGTGCCGCACACCGGCCGGGCCACCGTGACCGTGCGGCCGGGCCGGGCCGCCGGGCTGCGCCGCTGGGCCACCGAGTCGGTGCCGGGGCCCGGCGGCGACTGCCTGACGATCCCGTACTCGGACGCCGAGCGGCTCGCCGCCACGATCGTCGGCTACGGGCCGGACGTGCGCGCCGACGGGCCGCCCGAGGTCCGCGACGCCGTGATCCAGCTGCTCAAAGAGGTCGTCACCCGGCACGAGGTGGCCGCGTGACCGGGCCCCGGCAGAGCGCCGACCGGCTCGGCCGCCTGCTCAACCTGGTGCCGTACCTGCTGGCCCGGCCGGGCATCCTGGTCGCCGAGGCCGCGGCCGACCTCGGGGTCAGCGAGCGTCAGCTGCGCGAGGACCTCGAGCTGCTCTGGGTCTGCGGCCTGCCCGGCTACGGCCCCGGCGACCTGATCGACATGGCGCTCGACGGCGACCGGGTCACGATCAGCCACGACGCCGGCATCGACCGCCCGCTGCGGCTGACCCAGGACGAGGCGCTGGCCCTGGTCGTCGCGCTGCGGATGCTGGCCGAGACCCCCGGCACGGGTCACCGCGACGTCATCGAGCGGGCCCTGGCCAAGATCGAGAACGCGGCCGGGGACCTGGCCGACGCGCCCGTGGCCGTCCGGCTGCCGGCCAACTCCAAGCGCGTCGACAAGGTGCGGGCCGCGGTCGAGAGCGGTCACGCGCTGCGGATGACCTATTACACGGCGGCCCGCGACGAGACGACCGACCGCGTCGTCGACCCGATGCGGGTGCTGATGGTCGGCGGCAAGGCCTATCTGGAGGCCTGGTGCCGGCGCGCCGAGGCCACCCGGCTGTTCCGGATCGACCGGATCGACGACTTCACCGAGCTCGACGAGCCGTCCCGGCCGCCCGCCGGGGCCGAGCCGCACGACCTCACCGAGGGCGTCTTCCGCCCCACGCCCGACCTGCAGCTGGTCACGCTGCGGGTGGGCCGGCGCAGCCGCTGGATCACCGAGTACTACCCGGTGGAGGAGGTGCACCGCTCGGGCGGCGACGAGTGGATCGTGACCATGCGGGTCACCGACCTGGGCTGGGCGCAGCGGCTGCTGCTCGGCCTCGGGCCCGACGTGACCGTGGTCGGCCCGCCCGAGCTGCTCACCCGCATCCGCGAGCAGGCCACGGCGGCGCTCGACCAGTACAGCACGCCCGGCCGGTAGGGTGGCCCGGTGCTGATGTGGATCTGGATCGCCGTGGTCGTCGTCGCCGTGATCATCTTGCTGGCCGTCGGGGTGCGGCTGCTCGGCAAGCTCGACGGGCTCAGCCGCGCGGGCGTGCGGCTGCAGAAGCGCCAGGCCGAGGCGGCCAAGCTGCAGGCGGCCGCGGCTGAGCTGCAGGAGACGGTGCTCGTCGTGCAGCAGCGCGCCGAACTGGTGCAGGAGCACGTCGCGGCCCTGTCGCCGTCGGACAAGAAGGGGTAACCTGCGGCGTTCCTTCCCCGTTGTCCAAGGATTTGGGGGATGGTGGCAAACCCACGAGGGTCCGTGGGCCGCATCACCAGATTTGACACGTACGATGGACCCCGCACACCTGATCCGACCGACTGGAGTTCACCCATGGGCGCCCTCAAGCCATGGCACATCATTGTTTTCGTGGTCGTCCTCGTGCTGCTGTTCGGCGCGAAGCGGCTGCCTGACGCGGCGCGCTCGCTGGGCCGGTCGCTGCGGATCATCAAGGCCGAGACCAAGGGCCTGGTGGACGACAACAACGACGTCGCCGAGAAGGCCGAGCCGCAGTATTCGCGCCAGCCGATCCAGGGTGAGGTGCAGCAGCCGGGCCAGCCGGGCTACCAGCAGGCCCCGCCGCCCCAGGGTTACCAGCAGCCGCAGCAGGGCTACCAGGCGCCCCCGGCGCAGCCCTTCGTCGACCCGGTGCAGCAGCGCACCAACGACCGCTGAGCTGACCGCCGGTCATGAAGCTAGCCCTTAGCCGTCAGGGGCCCAGCAAGTTTCAGCAGGCCTCCGACGGTTCCATGACGCTGATCGACCACGTCCGGGAGCTCCGTAACCGGCTCTTCATCGCGTCGCTCGGCCTGGTCGTCGGCCTGATCGTCGGCTTCATCGTCTCCCAGTGGGTGTTCGGGCTGCTCGAAGCCCCCTACTGCGACCTGCCGTCGTCGATCGCCACCCGCGCCGACGGCTCGACGTACTGCGACTGGGTCGTCCTCAACGTCACCGACACCCTGATCCTGCGCCTCAAGATCGCGCTGTGGGTCGGCCTGATCGTCGGCTCCCCGGTCTGGCTCTACCAGCTGTGGGCCTTCATCGCGCCCGGCCTGCACCGCCACGAGCGCAAATGGGCGTACGTGTTCGTCGCGATCGCCGCCCCGCTGTTCATCGGCGGCGGCATCCTGGCCTACTTCGTGGTCGGCCACAGCCTGGCGTTCATCATGGAGGCCGGCGTCCTCGGGGAGGCGACCAAACTAGAAGTCTCGTCGTACATCGGGTTCGTGACCAACATGATCCTGATCTTCGGCGTGGCCTTCGAGTTCCCGCTGATCCTGCTCATGCTCAACTTCACCGGCGTCGTGTCGGCGAAGAAGCTGCTGGGCTGGTGGCGAATCGTGGTCTTCCTGTCGTTCGCGTTCGCGGCGATCGCCACCCCCGACCCGGGCCCGTTCGGCATGACGCTGCTGGCGCTGTGCATGGTCGTGCTCTATCTGATCGCGACCGGCGTGGCCGCGATCAACGACAAGCGCAAGGGCCGCGGCAAGGAGCTGTACGCCGGTCTCGACGACGACGCGATCTCGCCGCTGGAGGAGGAGCGGGTCGCGGTCGGCGCGTCCGACCCGATCGAGGCCCCGACCCCGGTCGAGGCGCCCTCGCCGGTCGCCAAGCCCCGCCCGTTGGACGGACGCTTCGACGACATGACGTAGGTCACTGCCCGGGCGGCTATGCTGCCCGGCTGTGACGACCTTCGAGATCGCGGTGCTGGCCAACCCCTCGGCGGGGCGCGGCCGGCACCGCGATCTGCTTTCTCAGGTGCTGCGCCGGCTGGGCCCGGCGGCCCGGCTGCTGGAGGCCCACAGCAGCGAGGAAGCGGAAGCGGCGTGCCGGGCAGCCGTCGCCGGCGGGGCCGCGGCGCTGGTCGCGGTCGGCGGCGACGGCACGATCCACCGCGCGCTGCAGGCAGTGGCCGAGCAACCGATCGGTTTCGGCGTGGTCCCGGCCGGCACGGGCAACGACTTCGCGGCCGGCGTCGGCATGCCGGCCGACCCGCTGGCCGCGGCCGAGGCGATCGCCGCCGCGCTGACCGAGGGCCGGCACGTGGCGATCGACTTGGCGCGGGCGGTCGGCGCGAACTCCGAGGTGCGGTGGTTCGGGGCGGTGCTGGCCGGGGGCTTTGACGCGCTGGTGAACGAGCGGGCCAACCTGATGCGCTGGCCGCGCGGGCCCCGCCGGTACGACCTGGCCATTCTGCTCGAGCTGGCCCGGCTCAGGCCCCGGGCGTACGGGATGGAACTGGACGGCGAGGACCACAGCTTCGAGGGCATGCTCGTGGCCGTGGGCAACTGCGCCAGCTATGGCGGGGGGATGCGGATCCTGCCCGACGCCGACCCCGCCGACGGGCTGCTCGACGTCGTGATCGCGGCTCCCTTCGGGCGGGCGGCCCTGGCCCGGCTCAAGCCCCGGCTGCGGCGTGGCACGCACGTCACCGACCCCAGGGTCACCGTCTTCCGCGCCCGGCACGTGCGGCTCAAGTCCGACGGCATCATCGCGTACGCGGACGGGGAGCGCCTCGGACCGCTCGACCTGGACTTGACGTGTGTCCCGGGTGCGGTTCGGTTGCTCCGGTGAGAACTTCATCAGTTCCCGCAACCGTGGCCGATCGAGGGGGACATGCAGATCAACTCGCTCAGCTCCCTGGTCACCTCCGCCTACGACACCGCCCGCAGCAACCTCAAGAGCATGGCCGACACCGCCACCGCGGTTAAGCCGGCTCTGGCCGAGGCGCCGAAGCCCGAAGCGCCTGCGGCCCCGAAGCCCGTCCCCGGTCAGCGTCAGGGCGTCAACCTCGACTCGTACGCTTAGCCCGCCCGTAAGGCCAGAACCAATCTAAGTCCATCTATGCTCGCGAGGCTGCGGGCATGGCCCTTTCCCGACGCACCCTCCTGCTCAGCTCCGCCGCGGCAGGCGTCGCCGGCGCCGCGACCACCTGGCCGCTCGCCGCCGCGGCCGCGCCCCATCGGGGTCCGCTGCGCGCCGACCCGTTCACGCTCGGCGTCGCCTCGGGCGACCCGGAACCCGACGGCTTCGTGATCTGGACCCGGCTGGCCCCGGCCCCCGTGGCCGAGGACGGGCTCGGCGGCATGCCCGCCCGCGTCGTGCCCGTCGAGTGGCAGCTCGCCGCCGACGAGCGCTTCCGCAAGATCGTGCGGCGGGGAGTGACCGCCGCGCGCCCCGAGTCGGCCCACGCCGTGCACGTCGAGCTGGGCCATCTGCTGCCCGGCCGCGAATACTTCTACCGCTTCCGTGCCGAGGGTTACGTCTCGCCGGTGGGCCGCACCCGCACGGCCCCGCCGCTGTGGGCGACCGGCGGCACCCTGGCCATGGCGTTCGCGTCGTGCTCGCAGTACGAGCACGGCTACTTCACCGCCTATCGCCACCTGGCCGCCGACGAGCCCGACATCGTGCTGCACCTGGGCGACTACCAGTACGAATACGAGGCCGGCGGCTACACGATCCCCGGCGGCAACCCGCGCGACCACGCCGGCCCCGAGACCGTCACGCTGGCCAACTACCGGCAGCGGCACGCGCAGTACAAGGCCGACCCCGACCTGCAGGCCGCGCACGCCGTCGCGCCCTGGGCCGTGGTGTTCGACGACCACGAGGTCGAGAACAACTGGGCCGACGAGGCGCCCGAGCAGCCCGACCCGAACTTCCTGGCCCGGCGCGCGGCCGCCTTCCAGGCCTACTACGAGAACATGCCGCTGCGCCGCACCTCGATCCCGCGCGGCATCGACATGCAGCTCTACCGGCGGCTGCACTGGGGCCGGCTGGCCACGTTCCACATGCTCGACACCCGGCAGTTCCGCGACGACCAGGCCTGCGGCGACGGCTACAAGGACTGCGCCGACGCGTACGACCCGGCCCGCTCGATCACCGGCGAGCGGCAGGAGAAGTGGCTGCTCGACGGGTTCCGCCGCTCGTCCGCGCGCTGGGACATCCTCGGCCAGCAGGTCTTCTTCGGCCAGCGCGACAACAACTCGGGCCCGCAGGTGGTGACCAGCATGGACTCGTGGGACGGGTACGCCGCGTCGCGCGATCGGATCACCCGGGGCTGGGTGGACGCGGGCGTACGGAATCCGGTCGTGCTCACCGGTGACGTGCACGCGCACTGGGCCGACGAGCTCAAGCTGGACTACGCCGACCCGACCTCGAGGACCGTCGGCACCGAGCTGGTCTGCTCGTCGATCACGTCCACCGGCGACGGCGCCGACGTGCCCTCCGGCCGGCACCCGTGGGCGGCCTGGAACCCGCACCTGCGCTTCTACAACAACCAGCGCGGTTACGTCCGTACGCGGATCACGCCCGACAGTCTCACCGCGGACTTCCGAGTGCTCCCGTACGTGACCACGCCGGGAGCGCCCGTGCACACGCGCGCCACGTTCGTCGTCGAGGACCGCGTGCCCGGCCTGCACCAGACCGCCGACAACCCGACGCCGTCGGTGCTTGCCGCGGGCGCCCTGATCGACACCGTCGAGCAGGAGACCGTACGCCCCTAGACCGCGCAGCCGGCCAGGGCCAGGGTCGCCCCCAGACCGTTGGGGCGGCCCGGCTCCGCCGCGGGCAGCACCAGCGCGGCGCACCCGGCGGCCACAGCCCCGGCGTCGGCGGGCGTGTCGCCGACCATCAGCGTGCGCTCCGGGTCGGCGCCGATCATCCCGCAGGCCCGCAGGAAGATCGCCGGGTCGGGCTTGGTGCGCCCGATCTCGTAGCTCAGCGCGTACGCGTCGATCAGCGGGCTCAGACCCCACGCGTCGAACAGGGGACGGATGTCGAAGCCGACGTTGCTGACGACCGCCACCTTGATCCCGGCCTCGTGCAGGGTGCGCAGCGTTGATTTGGTGTCGGCGTACGGCAGCCAGCCGTCCGGCGCGAGCAGCCGCTCGTAGAGCGCGTCGGCCAGCCCCTCCACATCCGTCGAGACGGTCGAGGCCAGGCCCGTGAACGCCGCGCGGTGGCTCTGCGCGTACAGGTCGCGGTCGGCCCAGTGCTCGGCCAGGTGGGGCGGCACCCGGTGGGGCAGCGGACCCCCGGCCCGCCCGGCTGTGACCAATCTGTCGGCCAGCACTGTCGCCTTGCCCCGGTCGAGCTCGCGGCCGCAGGCCCGGGCGGCCGCCACGACCCAGGTCACGGGGTCTTCCACCTGGGCCAACGTGCCGTGGAAGTCGAACAGCACGGCGTCGACCTCACGGCGCGGCCGATGGGGAGGGTGATCGGTCGATGCGACATCCGGCACGGGAGCACCATACCCACCAGGCTTCCCGAGGCGGGACGCAACCGCCCGTGCTCCTTCTTGTCACACCGACGAACTAGCCTGGTGTTCATGACGAGTCCCGCCGAGAAGTATGCGCAATCCCAGAGGCGGGCGGCCCGGGTGGCCGAGTTCCCCGCGCTCGAGGATTTCATGCTCGACGTCGGCTTCGACCTGGACGACTTCCAGCGCGCCGCCTGCGAGTCCCTCGAAGGGGGCAGCGGCGTGCTGGTCTGCGCCCCCACCGGCGCCGGCAAGACCGTGGTCGGCGAGTTCGCGGTGCATCTGGCCCTGCGTGCCGGCGAGCGCAAATGCTTCTACACCACGCCGATCAAGGCGCTGTCCAACCAGAAGTATCACGACCTCGTCGAGCGCTACGGCCCCGACAAGGTCGGCCTGCTGACCGGTGACAACGCCATCAACGGCGACGCCCCCGTGGTCGTGATGACCACCGAGGTGCTGCGCAACATGCTCTACTCGGGCTCGTCGGCGCTGACCAACCTGGCCTACGTGGTGATGGACGAGGTGCACTACCTGGCCGACCGGTTCCGCGGCGCGGTCTGGGAAGAGGTGATCATCCACCTGCCCGCCTCGGTCACCCTGGTCTCGCTGTCGGCCACGGTCAGCAACTACGAGGAGTTCGCCGACTGGCTGGTCACCGTGCGGGGCAAGACCGAGGTCGTCGTCAGCGAGCACCGGCCCGTCCCGCTCTGGCAGCACATGCTCGTCGGCCGGCGCATGTTCGACCTGTTCCACGACGCCGACGCCGCCAAGAAGCACGACGTGCACCCCGAGCTGCTGCGCTACGCCCGCGAGATGCAGCGCCGGCTCGAGATGACCGACCGGTCGTACGGTCCCGGTCGCGGCGGGCGGGGCAAGCGCTGGCAGCCGCCGCCCCGGGCCGAGGTGGTCGACCGGCTCGAACGCGCCGACCTGCTGCCGGCGATCCTGTTCATCTTCAGCCGGGCCGGCTGCGACGCCGCCGTGCAGCAGTGCCTGGCCGCCGGGCTGCGCCTGACCAACGCCGACGAGCGGGCCGAGATCCGCCGCATCGCCGAGGCCAAGGTCGCCTCGATCCCGCGCGAGGACTTGTCGGTGCTGGGCTACTGGGAGTGGCTCGACGGTCTCGAGCGCGGCGTCGCGGCCCACCACGCCGGCATGCTGCCCGCCTTCAAGGAGGCGGTCGAGGAGTGCTTCGTGCAGGGCCTGGTCAAGGCGGTCTTCGCCACCGAGACCCTCGCGCTCGGCATCAACATGCCCGCCCGCTGCGTCGTCCTGGAGCGCCTGGTCAAGTTCAACGGCGAGGCCCACGTCGACCTCACCCCGGGGGAGTACACGCAGCTCACCGGGCGGGCCGGGCGCCGCGGCATCGACGTCGAGGGTCACGCGCTGGTGCTGTGGAGCCCCGAGGTCGACCCGCGGCACGTCGCCGGCCTGGCCTCCACCCGCACCTACCCGCTGCGCTCGTCGTTCCGCCCGTCGTACAACATGGCGGTCAACCTGGTCGGCTCGGTCGGCGCCGACAAGGCCCGCGACCTGCTCGAGTCGTCGTTCGCCCAGTTCCAGGCCGACCGTTCGGTGGTGGGCCTGGCCCGCCAGGTGCAGCGCAACGTCGACACCATGCAGACGTACGGGGAGGACGCCGCCTGCCACCACGGCGACTTCGACGAATACTTCGCCCTGCGCGTCGCGATCGCCGACCGGGAACGCGCGCTCGCCCGGCAGGGCGCCTCGCACCGCCGCGCGGCCATCGTCACCTCGCTCGAGAAGCTGCGGGTGGGCGACGTGATCCGGGTCGCCCAGGGCCGCCGGGCCGGGCTGGCGGTGGTGCTCGAGGCGCCGACCGGCGGGTTCGGCGAGCCCCGCCCGATGGTGCTCACCCAGGACAGGTGGGCCGGGCGGGTCAGCCCGGCCGACTTCGCGGCCGAGGCCGAGGTGCTCGACCGGGTTCGCGTCCCCAAGCACTTCAACCCCCGCTCACCGGCCGCCCGCCGCGACCTGGCGGCGCAGGTCAGCGCGACCGGTCACGACCGGCAGAGCGGCGGCGGCCGGCGGCGCAACCGGGGCGGCGGCAACACCGGCGAGGACGCCGAGATCGCCCTGCTCAAGGTGAAGATGCGGCAGCACCCGTGCCACGCCTGCCCCGACCGGGAGGAGCACGCCCGCTGGGCCGAGCGGCGGCACCGGCTGGCCCGCGACACCGACGCCCTGCGCGACAAGGTGGCCGGGCGGACGGGCTCGCTGGCCCGCACGTTCGACCAGGTCTGCGCGGTGCTGGCCCAGCGGGGCTACCTGTCCGCCGACGGCAACGTCACCGAGACCGGCCGCATGCTGGGCCGCATCTGGTCGGAGGCCGACCTGCTGATCGCCGAGTGCCTGCGCCACGGCGTGTGGGACGGGCTCGACCCCGAGGAGCTGGCCGCGGCGGTCTCGATGGTGCTCTACGAATCGCGCCGCGAGAGCGACGACCGGGCCTCCGTGCCCAAGGGCGCGATCACCGCGTCCGTCGACGCCTGCGCCAAGCTGTGGGGCGACATCGCGGCCGACGAGTCCGACCACGGGCTGACGCTGACCCGCGAGCCCGACCCGGGGTTCGTCTGGCCGATGTATCGCTGGGCCCGGGGCGAGCCGCTGGCCCGGGTGCTGGCCAGCGGTCACAACTACGACGCGGACATGCCCGCGGGCGACTTCGTGCGCTGGGCGCGGCAGGTGCTCGACCTGCTCGGCCAGCTGCGGGAGGCCTCGGCGGCGTCGGAGGAGCTGCGCGCCACCGCCCGCAAGGCGATCACCGCGGTCAATCGAGGGGTGCTGGCCTACCAAGCCGGTCTGTGACGGCCAGGGCCAGCTCGGCGCACTCGACGACGAGCTCGGGCCGGCCGACCCGGGGCTCGTCGGTGCGGAAGTGCATCGCGAGCACCCCGATGAGCCGGCCGTCCGCGCCGCGCAGCGGATACGACCGCGCCGTGGCGAAGTCGTCCGGCTCGGCGAGGCCACGCAGCCGCACCGTCGACGCCGCGTCCTCGAGCCGCAGCTCGCACGCGTCGGCCGAGCCGACGATGGTGGCCGCCATCAGGATCGCGGTGTGCACGGTGTCGGTGTCGGCGAGGGCCAGGAAATTGTCGTCGGCCAGGGCCCGCGGGTCGGTCCGCAGCCGTTCGCGCAGATCGGCCAGCAGGGTGCGCCGGGTCGCCCGGACCTCGCCGTCGACCGCCTGCTGCTGGATGCGGGCGCGGATCCGGACCTGATCGTTCTCGGCGCGACGGCGTCCGGCGGAGGCCCGGGCCAGATCCTCGGCGCCGTCCGGAAGATGCATGCTCGGGTCCTCGTCATCGATGCTTTCACTCGTGCGGGGGAGAAGCCGGTGGCCCGCGCCGGCCGCCTCGATGGCCCGGCGCACCGCATCGCTCGGCCCGACCAGCCGGAGCCGGCGCCCCGCGTCGGCCGCGGCCTCATACGTCTCGATCAGCAGCCGGATCGTGCCCGCGTCGATGAACCGCACGGCTCGCACATCCACCACGACCTCGGCCCGGTGGCGGGCTGCGGCCCAGGCCAGGGCCGCTCCGAGCGCCGCGCGCACCCGATCGTGGGCGAACGAATCGAGGCTGCCGGCGAGCGAGATGATGCCGGCCTGTTCGCCGGGGGCGAGCGGAACGTGGAAGATCGGGTCGCTCATGGGTACCGCCGATGCGGGAAGTTTTGCCCAGGTTACGTGACCGGTGGTGATGGCGGCCATCCGGCGGGCCTCCTGGTATGAATGCCGGATGGCGGACAACGATCCCCTGGACCGTACGGTCGGCGACGCCGAAGTGGTGCGTCAGGTCTTCGACCAGATGCCGCTACTCGTCTTCGCGCTCGACGGGCCCGACCTGCGGTTGTCGGCGGCATCCGGTGCCTACCGGACCTATGTGGGCCGCGCCGAGATGATCGGTGAGCGGGTCTGGGACGTGTATTCCGAGGTCGCCGGACAGCAGGTACTGGAGATCTTCGAGCAGGTTTATCGGACGGGTGAACCGGCACAGGCCCGGGAGATGCGGGTCTTGTTCCACCGGCCCGACCTCGGGGAGGACGTGGAGTTGTACGTGGACTTCAACGTCGTCCCCCGCCGGGGGCCGGACGGCGCACTGGTCGGACTGGTGAGCGACGTCGTCGACTCCACGGCCCGGGTGCTCGAACGGCAGGCCGCCCAGCAGCGGGTCGACGAGGCCGAGCGGCGCTACGCCGAGGTCCTCGACGTCGTGCAGGCGTTGCAGCGCGAGCTGCTGCCGGCCGGCGTGCCGGTGCTGCCCCGATTGCACATCGCCGGCGCCTACCTGCTGGCCGACGCCGACACCGCCGCCGGTGGGGACTGGTTCGACGCGGTGGCGCTGCCGGACGGGCGGGTCGCCCTGGTCGTCGGAGACGTGGTCGGGCACGGTGTGACCGCCTCGGCCACGATGGGTCAGCTTCGTGTGCTGCTCAACGAGCGGCTGCTGGCGACGGGGGACGTGCGCGCGGCCGTGGCCGACGTCGACCGGATGTCCGGGCGGATCCGGGGCGCCCACGCGGCGACGATCGGGGTCGCCGTGCTTGACCCTGTCACCGGTGACTTGACCTACTGCACGGCCGGGCATCCGC
Source organism: Paractinoplanes lichenicola (assembly GCF_016785085.1). Lineage (GTDB taxonomy): Bacteria > Actinomycetota > Actinomycetes > Mycobacteriales > Micromonosporaceae > Actinoplanes > Actinoplanes lichenicola. The sequence continues at coordinate 117,344 of NZ_JAENHO010000010.1, read as the reverse complement.
CGCCGTTGCTCGTTCCGCTCGACGGCGAGCCGCGCTACCTGCCCGGCACCGGCGACGGGCCGCTGGGCACGGGTAACGGCGACTTCAGCATCGGCACCGAGCGACTCGGCCAGGGGGACGTCCTGCTGCTCTACACCGACGGGATTCTGGAACGGCCGGGGCGCACCTTGGCTCGCGCCACCGTCGAGCTGGCCAAGGCGGGCGCTGACACCGTGGCCGGACGGGCGTTGCCCGACCACGACCGTACGGTGGCCGATCGGGTCTGCAACCAGACGCTCGAGATGCTTGTGCGGGTGACCGGGCACAGCGACGACATCACGCTGCTGGCCGCCCAGCGCGTCGCGGCGCCGGCCCCATTCGCCGTCACCGTGCCGGCCGACCTGGGCCTGCTGCTCGACCTGCGCAAACAGCTGGGCGACTGGATGGAACGGGCTGCGATCGCGGACGGGGACGCCGGGATGATCGAGCACGCGATCAACGAGCTGGTCACCAACGGGATGGAACACGCCTACGGCGACCCGGCGGCGGGTTCGGTCGAGGTCACCGCCGAGATCACAGCGGCGGGGGAGCTGCGGGCCGAGGTGCGCGATCGCGGCCGCTGGCGTGAACCGTCCTCCCGGCCGGGCCGCGGGCTCGGGCTCGTGATGACCCGCAACCTGGTCGGCTCGCTGCGGCTCGACCACGGCGACAGCGGCACCACGGCGACGATCACCCATCCGCTGACCCGGCCGGTGCGTTTGCTCAGCGTCTCCGAGCTCAGCCCGGGAACGGCCGCGCCGACGACCGGGAACCCCGATCCGTTCCTGGTGCTCGAGCAGCCCGACGGCTCCCTGCGCGTCGATGGGCCGGTCGATGCCCGTACGGCTCAGTCTTTGGAGAATGCCCTGGTGGCGGCGACCGCGGCGGGCACCCGGGACCTGACCGTGGACCTCACCGGTGTCACCCACCTGGCCAGCGCCGGCGTGGCCGCGCTGCACCGGGTGAGCGCGCTGGCCGAGGGCAACAACGGCCGGCTGCGCCTGGTCGCGCCGCCCGGCAGCCCGGCCAACATGATCATGACGTTGGTCGGACTGGTTCCTCTCTCATAATTAATCACGGGTGGGCGGCAAGAACAAGACTTGTTTTATCGGGGCGAAACGGGCAGTTTTTTCTGCGTGGAATGGACATATGAAGGAACCGTCCGAAACGCATTGTGGATCGGCGGCGGGCAATGGGCCGGCAAGACGACCGTGTCCGGATTGCTCGTCGACCGCTTCGGTGTGACGCACTATCACTACGACTTCCACAGCGCCCGCGGCCATGAGGACAGGCGGGTCGCGGCGGGCGTGCGGCGCGGCGACTACGCGGGCGACACGGACTGGGAAGCGGTCTGGATCGGACCGACGCCGGCCGAGATGGCCCGCGACGTGATCGCGAGCTTCCCCGAGCGTTTCGAGTGGGTGCTCGACGACCTGCGCGGCCTCGTGACCCCGCGGCCCGTGCTGGTCGACGGCTGGGGCTGCCGGCCCTCGCTGGTGGCGGCGGTCACCGACCCGGCCCGCATGATCGTGCTCGTGCCGACCGACGAGTGGCGGCTGCGGCAGTCCCGGCAGCTGCCGCGGGCGGCCCGGATCGGTCACCAGGTCAGCGACCCCGACCTGGCCGCCCGCAACCGGATCGAGCGGGATCGGCTGATCGCCCTGGACGCCGTCGCGCAGGCGCGGGCGCTCGGCATCCGAGTGATCGAAGTGGACGGCACCCGCCCGGCGACGGCGATCGCCGACGAGGTGGGCGAGCATTTCCGGGCGTTCCTGCCGGTCCCGGCCGCCTGAGCCGCCGGCATGGGTGAGCTGGTCGTGCGGGCCGCCGACGCCTCCCAGCGCGAGATCGTCGCCGCGTTGCTGACCGGATCGTGGGGCAGCACAACGGTCGTCGCGCACGGGATCGCCTACGACGCGGCGGCCCTCCCGGCGCTGATCGCTTGGCTCGACGGCGGACCGGTCGGCCTGCTCACGTACGAGCTGGGAACCGACGGCCTCGAGGTGGTGACCCTCGACGCCGTCGTGGCCGGCGCAGGGGTGGGCAGCGCCCTGCTCGAGGCCGCGGCCAACCGCGCGTGGGCGGCCGGGGCGTCGAGAGTCTGGCTGATCACGACGAACGACAACCTCGACGCACTGCGCTTCTATCAGCGCCGCGGCATGCGCCTGGTCGGCCTCGCGCCGGGCGCGGTCGACCGGAGCCGTGCCGTCAAACCGTCGATCCCGCTGGTGGGGGAGTACGGCATCGAGATTCGCGACGAGCTGACGCTGGAACTGCGGCGGGGATGGTTCCGATGAGTTCGGGCGGGACGCCGAGTCTGACCCAGCACAACGAACTCACCGAGGAGTCGAATCCGATGACCGAGCTGAACCCGGACCGCGCCCGGCGGGCGATCGTCGAGCACACCCGGCGCCTGGCCGAATCGGCGGCCGCGGCCGGACCCGGCGCCGCCGTGCCGAACGCCCCCGGCTGGACCGTCACCGAGCTGGTCGAACACGTGGGCCAGACCCAGCACTGGGTCGCCGACATCATCGAGCGGCGCATCACCGACCCGGCCCAGCTGCCCACCGAGATGGCCGTGCTCCCCACCGACCCGTACGACTGGCCGGCCTGGCTGACCTCGTCGGCGCGGCGAGTCGCGAACGCCTGCTCCGACGACGCACTCGACGCGCCGGTGTTCAACGCCGCGGGCGACGGGCGTACGGGAACGCGTTTCTGGCTGGCCAGCGTGCTCAACGAGTCGGTCGTCCACGGCGCCGACGCCCACAACGCGGCGGGACGCCCGGCGCCGGTCGAACCGGACATCGCGGCCGGGCTGGTGACGAACCACTTCGCGATGCTCACCTCACCGACGTGGGCCATGATGCGGTCCTCATCGGCGGAGGCGATCCGGGGCACGGGGCAGACCCTGCAGTGGCGGGCCACCGACATCTCGGACGCATGGTTGATCGAGCGCCGTCCGGACGGCGCGACCTGGCGTCCTGGGGCCGGGCCGGCCGACGTCAGCGTGACCGGGCCGGCGGGGTCGCTGCTGCTTGCCTTGACCCGCCGCCGGCCCCCGACCGACTTAACCATCACCGGCGACGCGGACCTGGTGCGGCACTGGCTGGACAACACCGCCCACGTCGCCGATTGACCTTCACCTCCGCGTAGTCCACCCACCTGAGGGCCCTCCTCCGCCCAGACCACCCACCCGGGGGCCCTTCTCCGCCCAGACCACCCACCCGGGGGCCCTCCTCCGCCCAGACCACCCACCCGGGGGAATGGCGGCGACTCTAGTGGCTTGTCAAGCCTGCGTGGGGGGTTGTCCACAGGGCACGGATGTGAGTTCCGGGTTGTCCACAGGGGCGGAAAATCGCTGGTCAGCTTGGGGTGGAGGGCCTAGCCTGCTGGCGATGGCTCAATTTGTTCACCTCGCGCCGCAGGGGGTCTCGGGTGGGATCCTCCGCGATGGCGTGCGCGCTCGCAGCCGGGGGTGGTTCGGGCAGCGGGGCGTTTACTGCATGCCGGTGCTGGGGTCGTTCAGCCTGACCTATCAGTGGGTTCGGGAGCTGCGGCGGTGGCATCCGGGGGTGCTCGCCGGGGTGCAGTTGCGGATTGCGGATGATGAGCCGGTCACCGTGGGGCGTTATGGGGTCGAGCCGCGGCGGGTGACTGCGGCCGAGGCTGTGGCGGTGGTTCGCGGGCTGGACGATCCGCGTGGGTGGGAAGTGTTCGTGCCGCGAGCGCTCACCGCCGGGGAGGTGCGCCGGGTCCGGCAGGTGCCGCAGGGGGTCGGGTGGCGATACAAGCCGGATGCTCACGGGCGGCGGCCCTGCCCGTGCCCCTCGTGTCTGGGGCGGGGCGAGTGGGGAGCGGCCCGGCTGCGGCGGCGCTTCCCCATCGGCTCGCCGCGGCCGACGAAACCGCAGCTCATGACCTTGCTCCGGGACGCTGCCACCGCCGATGAGATCATCGATGCGCTGATGATGCTGGGCGCCCGGCGGCGCGGGGATGCGCAAGAGTTGGCATACCTCGTGGAGCACCCGGATCCGGAGGTGCGGGAGACGCTGGCCGAGACGCTCGAGAGCTACCGGGGCCGCGCGGCGCGGGTCTTGAGGGCGCAGCTCGAGCAGGATCCGGTGGCGGCCGATCACCACGACCGGGCCGAGCTGCGCTGATCCCGCCGGCCGTGATAGCCGGAGCCCTGGAGAGGCCATCTAACGAGTGCGCCGGGTGGCTACCGCGGTGCGGCGGCGTGTGGGAACGGGGGCCGGGTAAAGGTGACTGAGACGACGGCGTACGAGATGGGGGCTTCGGACGTCGTCGAAGTCGTGCGTGGGGTGGGTGTCGAGGTCTGTCTCAGTGGGGGCTGGGCGGTCGACGCGCTGCTCGGGGAGCAGACCCGCAAGCACGACGACCTCGACCTGTGGCTCCCCGCGGTCGACCTGCATCGAGCTTTCCAGGGTCTGACCCGCCTCGGGATCGATCGGATCTTTCCCTGGCCCGGTGATCGGCCCTGGAACTTCGTGCTGCACGACGGGGCGAGGCGCCGGCTCGACCTCCACCTGTACGAGACCAGGGCCGACGGCCGGATCCACTACGGGTCGGCTGTGCAGGGGGAGTCGTTTCCGGCGGCGGCTCTCGACGGGCGGGGGACGGTCGGGGGTGTTCCGGTGCGGTGTGAGGCTGTGGAGTGGTCGTTGAAGTGGCATTCCGGCTATCCGCCGCGGGACAAGGATCGGCACGACATGCGCCTGCTTCGGGAGCGCTTCGGCTGAGGGAAGCGCGGCCGGGGGCTGGGGGAGCGCGGCCGGGGGCTGGGGGAGCGCGGGTGAGGGCTGGGGGCGGGCGAGGACTGAAGGGAAACGCGGCCGAGGGCTGGGGGAGCGCGGGCGAGGACTGAAGGAAATGCGGCCGAGGGCTGAGAGAAGCGCGGACGAGGGCTGACGGAAACGCGGGCAGCGGCTGAGGGAAAACGCCGGCGAGGGAACGGCCGGAAAGGGCTACCAGACGTCGCCGTTGCGCCAGTCGCAGGCCAGTACGCCGTCGGGATCGAGGGAACCGCCGCGGATCAGGGCGTCGTCGTCGGTGAGTTCGAGGCCGGTGGGGGAGAGCACGGCTGTCCGGCCGCGCCAGGGCTGCCAGCCGCGGGATAAGTAGAGGCTGCGGCCGGCGTCCGAGGCGGACAGCGCGCCGAAGTCGTAGGCTCGGTCGATCACGGTCTCGGCCGCCGTCATCACCGAGGCGGCCAGGCCCTGTCGGCGCCACGACGGATGGACGGCGACGGCCTCGACGTAGCCGCAGCGCCAGGCCCGGTCGGCGTGGAAGAAGCTGCGCTGCACCACAGCCGCGTGCGCGACTATCGTGTCGTCGCGCGTGGCGATGAAATGCAGCCCGCCCAGTGCGTGGTCCCAGTCGTCGTCGGAGAATTCGCCGTCGAAGGCGTCGTCGAGCAGCCGGCGAATGGCCGAGCGCTGGCCGGGGGACAGTTCCGCGGTCGGGATCACGAGTTGACGGCCCAGCGCAGAAAATCGTATGCATCCTGGCCGCGGGCCGCCGGATCGTCGTACCGGCCGGGCGCGTCCGGCTGTTCGCGAATGCGCAACGCGTCGCGTCCGATGGCGTGCCAGCGCGGGTCGAGGTGGGACACGATGTAACGGCCGGCGCCGCTTTTCGACGTCAACTCGTCAAGCGCCAGCAAATGGTGCAGCCGGGCGACGCCGAGCACCACCCAGGCGATCGACGGATCGTGTTTGCCGAACGCCTCGATGCCCGCCTCCTCGACCTGCGCGATCGTCGAGCGCCAATACGTGTCGAGGTTGTCGCGGGTGAATGCGCGCAGCTCGGCCCGGTCGGTGTGCACCGGCGGCAGCGGCCCGCGCACGACGACCGCGCGTTCGGCCAGCTCGTGCCACGTCACCGGGTTGATGTCGATCTTGCCGGCGGGGTCGAACGAGCCCTGGAAGAACGCGGGCCGGCGTCCGATGGTCAGCGACGAGACGGCCAGGTCGGCCGGTGTGCAGTGGAAACCGTCGAATACGACCTCGGGGTGCCGTTCTTTTGTCGCCTCGTGCGCCTCGGCCAGCATCGCGTGGTCCGGCAGTTCGGCCCACACACCGACGAAGTCGACGTCGCTGCCGGGGAAGAATTCGCCCCAGCACAGCGATCCGTGCAGGAACAGGCCCGTCAATGCGCCGGGCGCGCGGGCATCGACCTCGTCGGCAAACGTGCGAGCAACATCCACGGCGAAGACCTTATTAGACGTACGCGTCCCGGGGTGCCCCAACCGCAATGGCGCGAACCGGGCCAGCAGTTCGGGCCGGCTGCCACGAAAGGCCGTAGACCCGCTGCGGCACCGAACCGGTGGTTGCGCAGAAAAACGCGATAAGAAAGAGCGATGACGACCCCCGCAGCCCGCGCCCGGGAGCAGTACGCGACCACGACCGAGAATTTGGCTTCCAGGATCGCCATCTACGACTACCGCACCAACGAGCAGGACTGGTATTCCTGGCTCGGCGAGCGCCTGCCCCTGAGCGGCGACGTGATCGAGGTCGGCGCCGGCACCGGTGCACTGTGGAGCCGCGTCGACCCGGCAGCCCACCCGATGCGGCTCACGCTCACGGATTTCTCCCCGGCCATGTGCGAGCGGCTCCGCCAAGTCCCCGGCGTGACCGTGCTGCGCAGCGACGCCACCCGGCTGCCGTTCCCCGACGAGAGCGCCGACCTGCTGATCGCCAACCACATGCTCTACCACCTCGACGACCCCGAGGCGGGCCTGCGCGAGTTCGCCCGCGTGCTCCGGCCCGGCGGCCGGCTGGCCATGGGCCTCAACGGCGACGACCACCTGGCCGAGCTGGCCGACATCGGGCCCGCGGTGGGGCGGACCGACCTGGGGCTGCGACCCGGGCACAACGACATCTCGGCGAGCACTGCCGGGGCGTACGTGGGAACGCTTTTCGACGACGTGACGAGCGAGCGCTATCCGTGCGCGCTGGAGGTGCCCGGCCCGGAGCCGGTGCTGCGCTATCTGGCCAGCCAGGGCCGCGCGCCGCTGACCGCCGCCGAGGAGGAGGCGGCCCGCGACTTCATCGCCGCCCGGATCGCCGCCGACGGCTCGTTCCGCATCCGCCAGCACGCAGTGTTGATCACGGCGAGGAAAGGGGCGAGGGGAGGGGCGGAGTGAGGGTCGGCGGGGCGAAGTGAGGGTGAGGGGAGGGGCGGAGTGAGGGTCGGCGGGGCTAAATGAGGGCGGAGCGAAGGCCGGAGGGGCGAAGGGAGGGGCGGCGTGAGGGTCGGCGTGAGGGTCGGCGAAGCGAAGCGAAGTGAGGGCGAGGGGAGGGGCGGAGTGGGGTCGGCGCGGCGAAATGAGGGCGGAGTGAAGGTCGAGGGGCGAAGGGAGAGGCCAAGAGAAGGGCGGAGTGAGGCTTTAGGGGAGGGGCGACGGAAGTGCCCCGCTGACCGATTCGAGTGCGGCGAGGCGGAGGGCCTCGCTGCGGGCGTAGACGGAAGCGCCCGGCCCCGGCTCGAGGCGCCCGTTGACGCCGCTGTAGCTGCCGCCGGCCTCGCGGACGATCAGGGAGGTCGCGGCGAAGTCCCAGATCTGCCCGCCGGTCTGCACGCCCAGGTCGAGGTCGCCGCGCGCGATCATCAGGGCCGGGTGGATCGGCCACGGCAGCGCGGGCGTCACCTCCTTGAGCGGCGCCACCAGTTCGCGCCCCCACTCCTCGGGCACCACGCCGAGCCGGCAGCCGGCCACCGTGTCGGCCCCCGCCGAGACGTGCACGGGCGTCTCGGCGACGACCCGGCCGCCGACGATCCGTCCCTCGAACGCGCCGCCGCCGCGGGTCGCCCACCACACGCTGCCCTGCGCCGGGTGCGCGGCCACCGCGGTCGTGACGACGCCGTCCTCCTCGAGCGCGATCAGGATCAGCCAGCGGTTGTCGCCCGCCACGAACAGCGCCGTCCCGTCGATCGGGTCGATGATCCAGCGGCGTACGGCCGTGCCGGTCTGGCCCTCCTCCTCGCCCAGGATCGCGTCGGACGGGCGGGCCGCGGTGAGCACCTCCCGGATCGCCGCCTCGACGGCCCGGTCGGCCGCGGTCACGACCGAGCCGTCCGCCTTGACCTCGCGCGGCAGGTCGGCCAGCGCCTCGAAGTGCGGCAGGGCCACGGCGGCCCCGGTCATGGCGGCGCGCTGGGCGAGCTGAAGATCCGTCTCCACGTGACCCATCCTGCCTCCGTTCGACGGGCGGGCCGGCGCGAATCGCTGGCGTGTCACCCGCACCAGCACATCGCACGCGTCTTAACGGTCAGCAGACTTCGGCTGTCGCCACCCCGACGGTTCCGCGCGGCACCTCGGCCACGATCTCGCCGGCCGGGTTCATCACGCATGTCGGCCCGAGCCCGAGATGAGTGTCGCCGCGTTCCCCGGTCACGTCGGCCGAGGCCAGCCACAGCCCCGTTTCCGCGATCCGTTTGCGGCGCAGTTCGTTGTGCTTTCCCGCCCACCCGTACGCGTTCTCCCGGCGCATCATGTTCTGCGCCGGGAAGGCGAGCAGGGTCGCCCCCTGACGCGCGACCGCGGCGGCGGCGTGCGGAAACTGCCCGTCGAAGCAGATGTTGACGCCGAACCGCATCCCCGCCGTCTCGAACACCGGATAGGCGTCGCCCGCCGTGAAGACGCGCTCGCCTCGAGTCAAGAACGTTTTCCGGTACGCCCCCACGACCCGCCCGCCGTCGAACACCGCCGCGGTGTTGTAGTAACGATTCCCGGCGCGCTCGATCATGCCCAGCACCACGATCCCCGGCACGTCGAGCCGCACGTCCGCGCAGCTCATCGCATACCGGCGTACGTGGTCCGCAGTCGGCCGGTAGCCCTGCAGGAAACACTCCGGAAAGACGAGCAGGTCGGCCCGTCCCGCGTATTCGTGCACGATGTCGAGCGCCGCCCGCACGTCGCCCATGATCTCGGGCGTCTGACACACTCCGACCACGAGCATGGGTCGCAGTCTGCCGCATAATTGTTGACCATGGCGGCGAGCGACCCCCCCCCGGTGACCCGCTTCTGGATCGGCGGCTCGCCCTGCTCGGGCAAGACCACGGTGGCCGCCCTGATCGCCGCGGAGCTGGACCTGCCGCTCTATTCGTGCGACGACGCCTTCGATCGTCACGCCCCCATGGCCGGCCCCACGATGCGCAAGGTGACGACGATGCCGGTCGGGGAGCGGCTCGCCCAGCCCGTCGCCGTGCAGGTGGACGACGTCTTCCGGCTCTACCGGGAGCAGTTCCCGCTGATCCGGGCCGAGCTCCCGCCCGCGGCCGTGATCGAGGGCGCCGCCCTGCTGCCGTCACTGCTCCACGACGAGACCGTGCCGCCCGCCGACGCCGTCTGGATCGTGCCGGCCCCGGCCTTCCAGCGCCACCACTACGCGCAGCGGCCCTGGGCCCGCGAGCTGGTCGCCGGCCTGCCCCCGTCCGCCTTCGACCACTGGATGCAACGGGACGAGCGCTTCGCCGCCCGGGTCGCCGCCGAGGCCCGTGAGCTGGGCTATCACGTCGTCACCGTCGACGGGTCACGGCCACCGTCCGAGCTCGCCGCCGACCTCCTCGCGCAGCACTCGGCGCAAGGCGTGACCAAACAAGGCGTGACCAAACAAGGCGTGACCAAACAAGGCGTGACCAAACAAGGCGTGACCAAACAAGGCGTGACCAAACAAGGCGTGACAAGGCGAGGCAGCTCTCGACGCGAGCCGTCACCGGGCGTGAGGCATCACCCGTGGCGAGGCGGGTACCCGTCCGGTATGACTGACACCTCGAATGCCGGAGCCAGCACCGAGCAGCACGTCACCGGCGCACCCGAGACCGACGAGTTTCCCACCGACGCCCCGCCCAACGCCGACACGCCCGCGAGCGGGAGCAGCAACAAGGGCATCAACGACACCGACGCCAACCGGCAGCCCGAGGAGAACGAGCCGCCGGACTGAGTCACGAAGCCGGGGCGTGCAGGGTCAGGGTCGTCCAGGCGCCGACGTGCACGCGGTCGCCGTCGGCCAGCGCGCGGGACTGGCCGGCCGTCAGCGGCGCCTGGTCGTCGTTGACGTAGGTGCCGTTGGTCGAGCCGACGTCGGAGACCAGCCACACCCCGTCGACGCTCAGGGTCAGCAGCGCGTGGGAGTGCGACACACCGGGGTCGTCGTCGGACAGGTCGATCTCGGGGTGGGTGCCCTTCGAGGTGCTCTTGCGGCCGATCCGCACCTGCGGCGGGGGCAGGGGGACCGTACGGGTCTTGCCGTCGGCCGGGAACTCGATGCCGTCGATCGCGTTCTCCTCGAAATACGACCGGTCGGGCGCGATCGTGACCGTCCAGCCCGCCAGCTCGGCCGGGGAGCCGGGCAGCGTCGGGGCGACCAGCGTGGGCACCCGGCCCGTGCTGTGGTCGTAGCCGCAGTCCTCGCAGAAGCGGCTCGCCCCGGCTCGCGGCGTGCCGCAGTTCGGGCAGGGCTCGGCGGCGGGCGCGGGCTTCTCAAAAACCGGAGCCGGCGCCGGCGTCGCGGCGGCAGCGCCGTCGATCTTGGCCCCGCACGTGTCGCAGAAGTCGCTCTCCTCCGACACGTGACCCTTGGGGCAGGCATACGTCGTCACTGGCCGCGCCCCACCCGCACGGTCTTGGTGGAGCGGGTGTCCAGCGCCATCTCGTCGGCCGCGGCCACCTTGCGCCGCAGCCGCACCGTGCCGGTCGCCGCGTCCTCGATGTCGACCACCGTGGCCAGCAGCTCGGAGGTGGCCTGGTTGCCGCTCTCGTGGGCCAGCTGGGCCGCCCGGCCGAACTTGATCGTCGCGGTGTGGTCGTCGCCGGCCTTGCGGGCCTCGATGCCGGCCTGGATCGCGTCGGCCAGCTCGGCCTGCCCGGTGTAGTGGGCCACCTGACGGTTGATCTTGGTCGACAGCGCGACGTCGTCGGTCCAGACCGCCCGTACGAGGGACTGGGCGTGCACCGTGTCGCCCTCGACGATCGACACCCGGGCCGCCAGCATCTCGTCGCCCGCCGCGCCCGGTGGCACGTCGATGCAGAGGTGATAGTCGCGGCTCTCGGCGCCCCACGAGCCCAGCGGATAGCGGCCCGCCCGGGCGCCGTCGGCCACCCGCTTGCCGGTCAGGTCGGCCACCTGCGGCTCGACCTGCTTGACGAACCGGACCGTGGCGTTGACCGGCGTCCACACCTTGAGCTGCACGTCGGCCGAGGTCTTGCCCATCGCCGCGGTCATCATCTGCTCGAAGGCGGCGGTGAGGCCGTCGGGCCGGGCCACGATGTCGACAGTGCCCAGCATCGCGTCGGCGATCTTGCGGAGCTCGGAGACCTTCCAGTTGGTGCCGACGCCCCGGCAGTCGACCGCGAACTTGCCGCCGATCGAGGTCAGCACGCTCTCCAGATAGCCCTGCCGCTCGCCGTTGTCGCCGTCGGTGAGCATGATGGCGTGCGCGATGTCGCCCGGCCGCTGCGCGAACAGCTGCGCCGCGAGCAGCAGCCAGGCCCCCATGGCGGTGCCGCCGCTGGCGTGCAGCCGGTCGATCGCCCACGACGCCTCGGCCCGGGTCTGCGCCGAGGCCACCGCGAGCTGGCCGGGCGCCGGGAAGAGCTGCTGCGCCGTGCCGACCCCGGCGATCAGCGCGAAGTGCACGCCGTCGTCGATGCAGGCGACCGCGGCCTTGGCGGCCTGCCGGGCGGCGGTGATGCGGCCCTCGGCCTGCATCGAGCCGGACGCGTCGACGATGATGATCTCGGTCGCCCCGGACGTGCGGGTGCCCGTCGCGCTGCCCGACGACGTGACCGTGACGATCGCGTTGACCTCGGCCGCCCCGAGGGCGAGGTACTCGTTCTGGAAGGCCTCGGCGGTGTACGTCATCCCTGTTCTCCCCCAACTGGCGTGATCGGTACCAGGGCCACGGTGATGTTGTCGGCGCCCCCGGCGGTGATCGCGTAGTCGGCGAGCCACCGGGCCGCAGTGATCAGCGTGCCCTGCTCGCGCAACCCCTCGCGCACCGCGGCCGCGAAGGCGCCCGCGTCGGTCAGGTAGTTCCACAACCCGTCGCTGCACAGCACGAGATGCCCGGGGTCGCCCACCACGAACTCGGCCGTCCGCGGCGCGATCGTGCCCGCGTCGGCCCCGAGCCACGCCGTGATCGCGTGCGCCTTCGGGTCGCGCATCGCCTGCTCGGGGTCGGCGCCCAGCGAGATCACGTGGGTCGCCCACGAGTCGTCCTCGGTGAGCTGCTCGGCCACGCCCTCCTCGGGCACCCAGTACGCCCGGCTGTCGCCGATCCACCCGACGGTGACCGCGCCGCCGCGCACCGCGGCCGCGACGATCGTGCACGCCGGGTTGGAGGCCTGCCGCCGCGGGTCGCCCTCGGCGGCCAGCTTGGCCACCGCGATCTGCGCCGAGCCGATGGCCGTGGCCAGGTCGATCCCGTCACCCAGGGCCGCCCCGGCCGAGGAGACCGCGGTCAGCGAGGCCACGTCGGGGTCGAACGACGAGGAGACGCCGTCGCTGATCACCACGTCGACGTCGCGGCCGCGGGTGGCCAGCCACATCGCGTCCTCGTTGCGGTGGTGGCGCAGCCCGCGGTCGGTCACCGCCGCCGCCACGTCGCCGCAGTCCGTCTCGAGGTGGTCACGTTCCCGCCCGGCCAGCATCCCGCAATGCTCGCAGTACCCGTCGTCGCCGACACCACCCGGGGTGCCGCAGTGGGGACAGGCCGGCTCGGGGGCGAGCGACCGCCCGCAGGCCTCGCAGAAGGCCGCTCCGGCGGCACGCTCGTCGGCGCACGAGGCGCAGTCGGTCATGGTCATCGTGCCTCGCTGTCGCAGTTCAGGCTGGTGTCGGGGGCCCAAGTATGAGCCCACCGGCGCGCGCCGTGGGGGAGGGGGCGGGTCATGTCCTCGTCCGGGGCCGCGACGCGTTGGCCAGGTCGACCAGGCGGATCTTCTCGACGCCGTGCGCGGCCCGGGCCATCTCCCGGTACGCCTCCTCGAGCGCGAACCGGATGTCGCGCTCGCGGATGTTCCCGCTGCGGGCGGACCCGAGCACCGCCGCGGGCAGCGTCGTGCCGCCCGTGACGTTGCGCAGCGCCTGCTCGAGCAGCTCGGCCCGCAGCTGGGCCAGCTGGGCGGCCTCCACCTCGAGCCGTTCGATCAGGGCCGCGGCGGCCGACAGCGAGTCGACGTCGGGCGCCGCCGACGGGTGCGCCTGCACGAGCGCGCGCACCGCCCCGACCTGCGAGCTGCGATAGGCCGACGACGTGCCGGGCACCCGGTTGTACGCCTCGACGGCCCCGCTGCGGTCGCCCGCGCGCAGGCGGCAGCGGGCCAGCCCGGCCGCGGCCGCCGTGTACGACGGGTCGGTGCGGCTGACCACGTCGTAGTAGCCGGCCGCCTTCGGGTCGCCGGCCAGCTCCAGCGTCAGGCCCAGCGCGAGCTGCGGCGCCAGCTCGCCCGGCAGCGCCGAGTAGACCGCGTCGAACCGCTGCTCGGCCGCCGCGAAGTCGCCCGCGGCCAGCCGCAGCAGCCCGTCGTACCAGGCCACCCGCCAGTCGCCGCCCCCGGTGGCGAGCAGCCGGTCGCAGGCCTCGCGGGCCTGGCCGAAGTCGCTGGTGCGGGCGGCCAGGTCGATGCGAGCCCGCAGCGCGCGCAGCCGGGTCTCGATCGTGTCGACCGGGGCCGAGGTCAGCAGCGTGAGCACCTCGGACGGCTCGGTCACGGTGACCGAGGCCAGGAACGCGGCGGCCGGGTCGGTCAGGTCGATCAGTGGGGTCGGCAGGTCCTGCCAGCGCGGCGTCTCGGAGCGCAGGTCGGTGCGCAGCTCGCCGGTGAACAGCCGGGACGGCGCCGGGTGGGCCGTGCCGCCGGCCGCCAGCACCTGCCGCAGCACGCCCAGCATCTGCTCGGCCATCTCGGCCGCGTCGACGAACCGCTCCGCCGGGTCCTTGCGGGTTGCCCGATGCAGCAGCCGGTAGAACGACTCGAACCGCTGGTAGACGTCGAACTCGCCGCGGTCGGGCAGGCTGTCGGCGAACGTGCTCTGGTAACCGCGGAAATCCGTGGTGAGCACGGCCAGCGTACGGCCGATGGTGTAGAGATCGGAGCCGATGGACGGGCCGAGCGTGGCCATCTCGGGGGCCTGATAACCCACCGTGCCGTAGAGCGCCGCGTCGTGGTCGTCGATGTGCACGACGCCGCCGAGGTCGATCAGCTTGAGCTGGTCGGCCACCTGGATCACGTTGTCCGGCTTGAAGTCGCAGTAGATCAGGCCGCGGTCGTGCAGATAGCCGAACGCGGGCATGATCTCCAGGACGTACGCCAGGGCCTGGTCGACCGGCAGCGGGTCGGAGGTGTTGCCGGCCTGCTGGCGCCGGTCCTTGAGGATGTCCTTGAGCGACTTGCCGCCGACGTACTCCATCACGATGTAGCCGGCGCCGTCGTGCTCGACGAAGTTGTAGATCTTGACGATGTTCGGGTGCTCGACCTCGGCCAGGAACCGCCGCTCGGCCACGGCGGCGGCCAGCGCGTCCTCGTCGCCCGCGTTGAGCAGGCCCTTGAGCACCACCCAGCGGTCCGAGACGTTCTTGTCGACGGCCAGATAGATCCAGCCCAGGCCGCCGTGCGCGAGCGCGCCGACCACCTCGTACTGCCCGCCGATCAGGTCGCCCTTGCCGAGCTTGGGCGTGAAGTTGAACGGCTCGCCGCACGAGGGGCAGAAGCCCGACGTACGCCCCTCGCGGTCGCCGCGCGTCCGGCCGACCGCGTTGCCGCACTTCGAGCAGTACCGCTTCGACTCGGGCACCTCGGCGTTGGCCTTGACGACGGTCGCCGGGTCGGCCTGCGTGATCGGCGCGATGTCGACCAGGCCGCCCCCGAAGCGCCGCCGCGACGAGCCGGTGCGCGAGCTGCCGGTGCGGGTGGACCCCACGGTGCGGGTGGAGAGAGCGCCCGTACGGGTCGAGGCCGCGGTCGCCTCGCGCGGTTTGGGCACCGTGCCGGTTCGGGGCGCGAGGCCGCACGTGTCGCAGTACCCGTCCTCGATCGTTCCCGGGCAGTTACGTTCGCACTTCATCGGCCGTCCTTCGCGATCGTGGCGGTGAGCGCATCCTGGTAGGCGTTGACGGCCCGGCGGGCGACGGCGAGGTCGCAGGGTGCGACGTAGAGCGCCTCGCGCGCGGTCGTGGCCAGCGGGGAGAGCTGCGGATTCTCGGCCAGCCCGCGGCGCAGGGCCTTGGCCTGATAGGCGTCGAGGCGCCCGCGCAGCTCGTTGCGGGCGGCCAGCAGGCCGTCGTTGTGGGCCGCGCCCTCGCGCAGCGCGGTGAGGCGCTCGCGGGCCCGCCGGGTCCACTCCGAGAGCCGCGCGCTGATCAGCGGCCACTGCCCGGCGGCGGCCAGCGCGTCGATGGCGGCCAGGTCGGGCCGCAAGTCGCCCACGGGCACGGCGGCGATCTCGTGGGCCGGGAACCGGTCGACGGCCTTCTCGGCGGCCACATAGGCCTGCGCGGTCGCGGCCACCAGCTCGGCCACGAGGCGGTGCGCGTCGGCCAGCCGGTGGGTCAGGGCCTCGCGCAGCTCACCGGCCGACGTGCGCTCGGCGTCGGCCCGCTGGATCAGGGTCCGGACGGCGGCCAGGTCGCGCTCCTCGACGCCCAGGGGATCGCCGGCCAGGGTCGCCGTGAACTGCCCGAGCCGCCGGTCGGCCTCGTCGATCGTGGCCGTGCTGCCGCCCGCCGCGCGGGTCAGCCGGCGTACGGTCTCGAGGGCACCGGCCGCCTCGGCCGCGGCCGGCAGCAGCCTGTCCCACGCCGCCCCGGCCTCGGTGGCCACCCCGACCGCCGTGGCGAACGCGGCCTCCATCGCCGACAGCAGCTGACCCGGCGTGCACGTGTTGTGCACCTGGCCGGGGCCGAGCAGCCCGCGCTGGGCCAGCGGCACGACCTTGACCGACAACGTGATCGACTCGCCCAGCACGTCGTGCCGGAAGCGGGCCCGGTCGTCGTCGTTGGGCCGCTTGATGTCGCGGAAGGCCTGCCCGCGCGCGATCACCTCGGTCAGCAGCCGATAGCCGTCCCACAGCTCGGTCAGCGCCGCGGTCGCGTCGGCCCACGCCACAGCCGTCCGCCCGGTCAGCTTCGACTTGTCCAGCTCCTTGCGGGCCGGGTTGTCGTCGAGGTCGACCAGGTTGGCCGCGATCGCCGTCACCGCGGTCTCGAGCCGCAGCAGCTCGGCCTCTGCCTGTGCGGTCATTTGTCGTACTGGGCCGTGGGCGGGGCGGGGGCCGTGCCGAAGTCGCCCAGCCACCGCTCGTACGTCTTCTTCCAGGTGCCGTCGGCCCGGTTGCGCTCGAGCACGGCGTTGACGAACCGGGCGAACTCCGGGTGCGCCTTCGACATGGCGATCGCGTACGGCTCGTCGGTGAACTTCTGACCGATGACCTTCGCGTACGGGTCCTGCGCGGCCATGCCGGCCAGGATCGTGTCGTCGGTCGAGATGCCGTCGACCTCGTTGCGCTGGAACGCGACCAGGCAGTCGCCGAACGCCGGTTTCGCCACCGCGATCGGTTTCGTGGGCCGCTTGCCGATGTTCTCGAACGACGTGGAGCCAGCGGCCGAGCACACCTTCTTGCCGCCGAGGTCGTCGATGCTCTTCGCCGTCGAGGTCTTCGACACGAGCACCTTCTGCCCGGCTTCGTAATAGATGCTGGAGAAATTCACGTCTCGCCAGCGGTCGCAGTTGGCCGTCATGGTGTCCGCGACGATATCGACACTGCCGTCGGCCGCGGAACTGACCCGCTTGTCGTACCCGATGACTTTGATCTGAATTTTCGTGGCGTCTCCGAAGATGGCCTCGGCGATCTGGCGGCCCATGTCGACGTCGAAGCCCTCGATCTGACCCGTGAAGGGGTTGCGCGAGCTGAACAGCAGCGTGTCCTGGCTGGTGCCGAGCACGAGCCGGCCGCGCTTCTGGATCGTCGCCATGTAGCTGCCGGCAGGCATGTCGCCCGGCGTGGGCAGGGCGCCGGCGGGTCGCAGGCTGGCCCGCGGGTTGCACGCGGGCGCGGGCGGGCGTTCGGCCGGCGGGGCCGCGGTGACGGCGTTCTGCTGCGGCATGGCGGTGGCCGAGGCCAGCGGGCTGGTGTCGCCCGAGCAGGCGGTCAGCGCGGTGGTGGCGGCGAGCGCGGTGACGGCGAGGGCGGCTCGGATGCGCATCAGCGGTATTCCTCCAGTCGCGCGCGGAGACCGGCGAACGCGAAGACGCAGATCGCCACGGCCAGCAGCGGCCCCAGCACGGTGAGCAGGCCCAGCCCGCTGCCCGCGCGGTCGATCTCGGCGGTGAAGAACTCCTTGCGGTTCTCCAGCGCCGAGTCGAGGTCGCCGCGCAGGTCCTCGAACACCTTCGTGGTCTCGGGCCCGATCGCCAGCGCGACCGCCTTGTCGTACTGGCCGCTGTCGTCCAGCGCGCGCACGTCGTCGTGGATCGTGGCGTACTGCTGGAACTGCTTCGACGCCCGGTCCATCGTCCGGCCGAGCTGATAGTCGAGCTGGTCGTACTCGTTGACCATCGGCCCGCCGCGCTGGTTGAGCCGCGCCTCGACGCTGCTGAAGTCGAGCTCGTACGGGCCCGAGCCGGCCCGCGCGGCCAGCGTGAGCGCCTCGTCGCCGCGCGCCTGCAACGTGAGCAGGCGGCTCTGCGCGATCGAGGCCATCGGACCCGAGCCCTGGTTGGCCGCCCGGTCGAGCCGGGCCTGCTGCACGGCCAGGATGCCGATCGCGCCGACCGTGAAGACCAGCGTCAGGCCGGTCGCGGCCAGCAGCGGCACGTTGAAGGTGCGCTGGGTGCGGCGGCTCAGATAGCGCTGGGTGACGATCAGCGTGATCAGCAAAACGACCAGCGACAGCAGCAGCAGCGCGACCCAGCCCAGCGCGCCGGCCGAGGAGTAGCCGTCCTCGACCTCGTCCTGCGCGCCCTCGAACAGCTCGCGGGCCTGCGGCTGCAGCGTGTCGCGGTTGAGCCGGGAGGCCTCGGACAGATACGACGCGCCGATCGGCAGGCCCTGGCGGTTGTTGGCCCGGGCCGTGGCGACCAGCGCGGAGTATTGCGCGACACCGGCCGACAGGTTGCGGACGGCCTCGGCCGCCCGGCCGTCCTCCGGCGTGCGCCGGGCCGCCGAGGTGAGCGCGGTGGTCGCGCGTTCCAGGTCGGCGTCGTAGCGGCGGGTCAGCGCGGTCGGCTCGAGCCCGCCGGCCAGGAACGCCTGCGCGGCAGTGGTGTCGGCGTCGGCCAGCGCCGAATAGATCGTCTCGGCCTCGACCAGCAACGGCTGCGCCCGGTTGCCGAGGTCGCTCGTGCCGGCCCGCGCCGACGCGCCCGCGACGCCCGCGAGCAGGCCGCTGAGCAGCCCGAACCCGACCAGCAGGGCGATCAGCAGCTGCAATCGGCCGGGGGAGGTGTGCCGCAGGCCGCTGACCCGGCGCACGAGGCCGGCCTTGCGTACGGTGGTCGGTGCGGGCCGTGCCGCCAGCGCAGTCGTCAAGCTCTTCTCCCCCGCTGTTGTGCGGCCTTCACTGTGCGGCATCAATGCAAGCCCCCGGCGGCCGGGGCCGCCGGGGGACGTAAATGTCCGTAGATCAGCTGAGTTCGCGCTTGAGCAGCTTGCCCGTCGCGGTCATCGGCAGCGACTCAACGATCGAGACGACGCGGGGATATTTGTAGGCCGCCATCTGCTCCTTGCCCCACTCGACGAGCTCGGCCTCGGTGACCGTCGCGCCCGGGTTGAGGATCACGAACGCCTTGACCTCCTCGCCGTGGCTCGGGTGGGGCACGCCGATCACGGCGGCCAGCGAGACGGCCTCGTGGGTGATCAGGACTTCCTCGATCTCGCGCGGGTAGACGTTGAAGCCACCCCGGATGATCATGTCTTTGGCCCGGTCGACGATGTAGTAATAGCCGTCCTTGTCGCGCCGGCCCAGGTCGCCGCTGCGGAACCAGCCGTCCCGCACGACCTCGGCGGTGGCCTCCGGCCGGTTGTAGTAGCCGCGCATGATGTTGTGGCCGCGGATCGCGATCTCGCCGATCTCGTCGACGTTGTCGATCGTGTTCCACTCGCCGTCGATCAGCTTCACCTCGACACCCCAGATGGGCACGCCGATCGAGCCCGGCCGCGGGTCGGCCCCGGGCCGGCTGAACGTGGCCACCGGCGAGGTCTCGGAGAGCCCGTACCCCTCGAGGATCGTCACCCCGAAGCGCTCCTTGACCGCCTTGATGATCTCGACGGGCAGGCTGGACCCGCCCGAGACGGCCACGCGCATGTTGGCCGCGATGCGCTCGACGTCGACGCCCTCGCCGAGCGCGTTGAGCAGCCCCCACCACATGGTCGGCACCCCGGCGAAGAAGGTGACGTTCTCGCTCTGCAGCAGCTGCACGGCGGCCGCCGCGTCGAAGCGGGGGAGCAGCACCAGCGTGGCGGCGGTGGCGAAGCCCGCGTTCATGTTCACCGTCGAGCCGAACGAGTGGAACAGCGGCAGCACGAGCAGGTGGGTGTCGGTGCCCGGGGTGCCGCCGAACAGCCGGTTGCAGGTGAGCGCGTTCAGCAGCAGGTTCGCGTGGCTGAGCTCGGCACCCTTGGCCTGACCGGTCGTGCCGCTGGTGTAGAGGATGACGGCCGGGTCGGTCTCGGGCAGCAGCACCGCCTCGAAGACCGGCGACTTGCCGGCCAGCCCCGACCCGAGCGTCTCGGCCCCCTCGATCGGCGACGGCGCGGCCGGGTCGGCGGTGATCAGGAAGAACGTCTCGCAGCCCTCGGCCTGCTGGAAGCCGGCGAAGCCCTCGGTGCCCATCGGCAGCTCGGGGGTGCCCTGGAAGCACAGATACGCCTTGGCCTCGGAGTCCTTCAGGTGATACGCGATCTCGCGACCCTTGAGCAGCACGTTCAGCGGCACCACGACGGCGCCGGCCTTGAGGATGCCGTAATAGACGACGGGGAAGTAGGGCAGGTTGGGGCAGGAGAGCGCCACCTTGTCGCCGGGCCGGATGCCGCGCTCGACGAGCAGGTGCGCCACCTGGTTGGCGGCCGCGTCGACCTGGGCGTAGGTCAGGCGCCGGTCACCCAGGACGACGGCCGCCCGGTCGGGGTAGTTGCGGGCGCTGTCCTCGAGCAGGATCGAGAGGTTGAGCATGCGGCGGTTCCCCTTCGCGGTGGCGATTGTGACTGCCGTCTCATCCCAACACGCCCGCCTTACCCGGCAAAAGCCCTTCTCAGCGACCTGTTATCAACTGCCAGGCCGTCCGGCGCAGACCTCCGGGCATCTTCCGGGCATATCGCTGTGCAGGGTCGATCTCGCCAAGCCGGGCCTGAAGGCGTTCGGGCACCCACGAGCCTTCCTCGTACGCGGCGAGCTTCGCGTAGTCGGGCCCGAACAGGCACCACGCGGGCGGCGTCGGCGGCAGCCCGAGCCAGTCACCCATGGGCGCGAGATACGGCTCCTCGGGGCGCTCGGCCGGTCCCCACAGCGTGTTGCGGTCGAGCGTCATGCCGCCCGCGATCGAGGCCGAGACATAGAACGTCTGGTCGCTCGCCATGGCCGAGGCGAATGCCCGCACCCGTACGTCGTGAGGGTCGGCCACGATGTTCAGCGACTGCACCATGACGGGCCCGCGCTTCGTGGCCGCGCCCCCGACCAGCGACATGTGATAGACCGGCTTCTTGCCGGTCATGAACAGCAGCGGGTCGGCCCGCGCCCAGGCGGCCGTGAACTCCTCGTCGCCGCCCCGGCCGCGCAGCGGTTCCGACTCGCCGAACCGCACCGGGATCGCCTCGGGCAGATGCTCGCGGGCCGCGGCCAGCCACCGCGCCGCGACGTCGGTCGTGCGGCGCTCGTACCACCGCACGACCAGCACATCGATCTTGGTGTCGCTCACCGGGCCGAGCTTACGACGGGTTCGCTCGCCACGGCCGGAGGCTCGTCCGCCGCCTTCCCGGGCAACACGAACGAGACCAGGACGGCGACGCCGGTGAAGCCGACCGTCCACCAGAACGCGACGTCGAAGGCGTGCGCGAGATTTCCCGTACGGGAGGTGGCCGTCGAGAGGATGACCGCGAGCAGGGCCACGCCGACCGAGCCGCCGACCTGCTGGGCGATCCGGGTGACGATGCTGGCGTGCGGGACCTGGGCGTGCGCGAGACCGGTGAACGCGACAGTCATGAGCGGGATGATGACCATGCCGAGACCCAGGCCGCGCGCGAACAGGGCGGCCATCAGGGGCCAGACCGGCGTGTGCTCGCCGGCGAACGCGAACGGCACGGTGGCCAGGCCGACCAGCACGAAGCCGAGGATCGAGACGCCGCGCGCGCCGACGCGGTCGACCAGCCGGGCCGCCGCCGTACGGCTGAGCAGCGAACCCAGGCCCTGGGGGATGAGCAGCAACCCGGCGCCCAGCGCGTCCTCGCCGCGCAGCTGCTGCCAGTAGAGCGGGAGCAACAGCATGGCCCCGTACAGGGAAGCTCCTGAGAGGAACATGAGCGTGGACGCCGCCCACGTCGGGCGCGACCGGAGCACCTCGAGATCGACCAGCGCCTCGCCGCGGCGGCGCAGGGCCCACAGCGCGAACGCGGCCAGCAGCAGGGCCCCGCCGATCAGGGGGAGAAGCCCATCCGTACGGGTTATGCCGCCGCCGCCGCTGACGTTGGACAGGCCCCACAGCAGGGCGACCAGAGCCGGGGACATCAGCAGAAGCCCGACGACGTCGAGGCGGATCCGGCGGCCCGGCTCGCCGGCGGGGATCCAGCGCGCGGCGAGGACCAGGCCGGCCAGGCAGATCGGCACGTTGACGAGGAACAGCCAGCGCCAGTCGCCCGCGCCGAGGATCAGGCCGCCGAGCACCGGGCCGAGGATGGGCCCGATCGCGGTCGGCAACGCGACGACAGTCATCAGCCGGGTGCGATCGGCGGCGCTCGCGGCCTGCACGATCATCGTCGTCATCAGCGGCATCATCGCGCCGCCGCCGAGGCCCTGCACCACCCGGAAGGCGATCAGGCTGGGCGCGTCCCAGGCGAACGAGCAGAGCACCGAGCCGAGCAGGAACAGGGTGAGCGCGGCCAGCCACAGCCGTTTCGCCCCGAGGCGGCCCTGCAGCCAGCCGACGGTCGGGATGACCACGCCCAGCGCGAGCAGGTAGGCCGTGCTGACCCACTGGATCGTGCCGACGCCGGCGTCGAGATCGGTGGCCAGCTCGTGCAGCGCGACGCTGACGATAGTCGAGTCGAGGATGACCGCGATGCCGCCGGTGAGCACCGCGAGGGACGTACGGAGGGTCTGCCGTTCGATGGGCATGGCGGCCGCCTTAAGATACGGACATGTATCTAACGGTCTCGACGGTAGGCCCTTGCGATAAGATACGCAAGTGAGTCTTAATACCCGTCGTCGCGGCGCCGAACTGGAGGTCGCGATCCTGGACGCCGCCTGGGCGGTGCTGATCGAATCGGGCTACACCGGCTTCACGTTCGAGGCGATCGCGGCCCGGGCCGGCACGAGCCGCCCGGTGCTGTATCGGCGCTGGCCCCAACGCGACGACCTGCTGGTGGCCACACTGCGCCGGCACTGGGCGGCCAAGCCGATCCCGGTGCCCGACACGGGCTCACTGCGCGACGACGCGATCGGCTTCCTGCGCAACGTCGACCAGGGGCGTACCGGGCTGATGACGCTGATCAGCGCCCAGCTGGTCGAGTATTTCCGGGCCACCGGCACGAACTTCCGCGAACTGCGCGACTCCATGCGCCCACCCGGACAGCCGACGGGCTTCGCCACGATCGTGCAGCGGGCCGTGGCGCGGGGGGAGCTGGCCGACGTGGTCCGGTCGCCCCGGGTGATCGACCTGCCGTTCGACCTGTTCCGCAACGAGATGCTGATGACAATGCGCCCCGTCACCGCCGACTGGATAACCGAAACCATCGACGTCGTCTGGCTGCCCCTCCTGCACACCACCTGAACCGCGCCTGGTCCCGCTTCCGGTCGCTCGCTGCCCCGCCCCCTTGCTTTTCGCGCGCCCTCGCGCCCGCCTCGTTTTCGCGCCCCCCGCCGCGCCCCCGGCCCGCAGCGGTTCTTCGGTCGTTGTTGCGCGCGGGTGTTTCGCCCCGAATTACCCTGAAAGAGTGCGGCAGCAGAGGGACACCCGGGGCGAGCGCCTGCTCTACACGCTGGCCGTCGGCTACGAACGATGGGCGCGCCGCCGCGAACAGGGACGGGTGCGGGCGCTGGTCTTCGGGGCCGGCAGCGCCGCCAGCGTGTTGCTGCACAGCATGGTCTTCGACCCGGACAGCCCGTTCGAGCCGGTCGGCATCCTCGACGACGACCCCGCCAAACGCCGCGAACGGCTCGCCGGCATCTCGGTGCTCGGCACCCGCCACGACCTCGACCGGGCCGTGGCCGACACCCGCGCCGAGGTGGTCATCTTCGCCGTCGGCAACGCCGAGGCCGGCCTGATCCGCGAGCTGCGCGAACGGGCCGTGGCCGCCGGCGCGCGCCTGCTGGTCGTGCCCGAGGCGAGCGAGGTGCTGGACCACGAGCTGGGCGCGGCCGACGTACGCGAGGTCCGGATCACCGACCTGCTCGGCCGCCACCGGATCCGCACCGACTCACCCGCCATAGCCGAGCTGCTCACCGGCCGGCGGGTGCTGGTCACCGGGGCGGGCGGCGAGATCGGTTCCGAGTTGTGCCGGCAGATCCATCGCTACGACCCGGCCGCCCTGATCATGCTCGACCACGACGAGGCCGCCCTGCAGGCCGTCCAGCTCAGTGTCGACCCGCGGGCCGAGCTGCACGACCCGTCCGTCCAGCTGGCCGACGTACGCGACGCCGCCCGGGTGCGCGAGGTATTCCGTACGGGGAAACCGGAAGTGGTCTTTCACGCGGCCGCCCTCCGGCACCAGCCGCTGCTCGAGCGCCACCCCGCCGAGGCCGTCAAGACCAACGTGCTCGGCACCCTCAACGTGCTCGAAGCGGCCGCCGGCGCCGCGCTGTTCGTCAACGTCTCCGCCGACAAGGCCGCCGACCCGGTCAGCGTGCTCGGCTGCACCAAGCGGATCACCGAACGCCTCACCGCCCACTACGGCGGCGTCAGCGTCCGCTTCGGCAACGTGCTCGGCAGCCGCGGTTCCGTGGTCGCCAAGTTCGCCGCCCAGATCGCCGACGGCGGCCCGGTCACGGTCACCGACCCCGACGCCACCCGCTACCTGATGACCACGCAGGAGGCCGTGAGCCTGACCGTCCAGGCCGCCACGCTCGGCGCCCCCGGCGAGGCACTGGTGCTGCAACTCGGTGAGCCCGTGCTGATCGCCGAACTGGCCCGCCAGATGATCGCCCTGGCCGGCCACCCGATCGACATCGTCTTCACCGGCCTGCGCCCCGGCGAAAAACTCGGCGACGTCCTCTTCAACACCGGCGAAACCCCCACCCGGCCGCACCACCCCCTGATTGCGCACGTCACCGTGCCGCCTTTGAACCCCGAAGCCGTACGCGACCTGACCGTCGACGACTCCCCCGAGGGGCTCGCCGGGACGCTCGCCGCGTTGTGCGACCGCCTGGAAAGCCGCCCCGCCGCCTGACCGCCGTTTTGGTTGCGCGTCGCCGTCGTCCGCGCGTCGCCGTCGTCAGCCCGTCGCCGTTCTGGGCCGGTCGCCGTTTCTCAGCTCCTTGCTGTTCTCAGCTGGTCTAGCACCAACGGGTCGATCTTCCCCGCCACGATGCGCATCTCCAGGTTCTCGACGCCTGCCCACGACGCCAGCGACTCGTCCAGGTCGGGCCCGACATGTCCCGCCGCCGCCAGTCGCTCGGCGACCTCGTCGGCCAGTTCGCCGGTCAGCGGGAGCAGGGTCGCCGGGTCGGGGAACTCGAAATACAGGCTGTGCATCTCGAGTAGCCGCCCGAGCTCGGCCACCGGCTCGGCGTGGTCGTCGACCCGCAGATCGACCCACACGTCGCTGGTGCCGCCGTAGCCCATGCCCCGCGCCACCACATAGAGCGCCGCGCTCTGCCGCCCGCGCCGATCGCCACCCGCCTGATCGCCGGCCCGCAACGCCCCCAGCAGCCGATAGGCCAGCCGCTCCTGATCGGCCCCGGCCAGCCACGCCTTCTCCATGTCACCCACGACGCCGGGCCCCGCGAGCATGTTGCCCTGGATCGCGTAACCGTCCCCGGCCACGCCGCCCGCCCACTCGTGGCACTGCTCGCCGGTGAACGTAGCCCCCGGCCCCTCGGCCCCGACCACGCCGACCTGCCGATGCTCGACCGGCCCGGCGTCGCCCGCCAGGAGCGCCTTGACCGTCTCGGTGGCCGCCACCCCGGTGCCGAGCAGCGCGAGCGCCTGCGGCCGATAGGCGAGGTTCGCATACGACTGCGTGGCCACCGCCCCGACATCGACCAGCGCGGCCGGCACCGCGGCCCCGACCCCGAGAAACTTGCTGGCCACGGCGATGCCCAAAGCCTTGCCATCAGCCGAACGCGCCACGATCGAGAACGTCATGGCGAGGACCCTATCCCCATCCGCGAAGCGCTCGAGGGTTATCCACAATGGCAAGTTATCCACAGCCACTCCCGCCAAGATCGCCCCACCCGACTAAAATGGTGAGGGATGGAGGTCCCCCGGTGGGGTGGGCCTCTGTGCACTTGTAGGGGCCAAGATCAGCGTGGTGGTGCGGGGTGAGCGGCGCGGGACCATGCCGGGCCGTGGACCCGGGCGGGCGGCGCGGAACCGGACCGGGTCGCGTGGCCCAGGACGGACCCCGTCGGGTGGCGCTGGATCGAGGCCGAAGAACCGGCGATGATGCTGTCGGTGCCGCTCGCGGCGACTATCCGGGATCCGTTCAGGCCATGGAGCCGGTGACTATCTCCCCAGCCGGCTCGAAGGTGGCCAGGGTGTTGCCGCGGCTGCTGGTGCGGCTGTCGATCAGGCGCAGCGTGCCCGCCTCGGTGAACAGCCGTTTGCCGGTGCCGAGCGCGATCGGGGTGATGACCAGGCGGAAACGGTCGATCAGGCCGGCGCGCCACAGGGCGTTGACCAGGCCGGGGCTGCCGTGGATCTGCAGTTCGGGGCCGTCGGATTGTTTGAGCTCGGCCACCCTCGCGGGCACGTCGCCGGTCAGCAGCACCGAGGGCGACCACGGCAGCGCCGGGGTGCCGCGGGAGGCCACGTACTTGGTGGCGTCGTTGAGCGGCTTGGCGCCGGCGTCCTCGGTGGCGGTGGGCCAGTAGGCGGCCAGGATGTCGTACGTGCCCCGGGCCAGCAGCAGGTCGAACGGTTTGCTCATCGTCTCGGTCAGGAACGCGCCGGTCTCCTCGTCGAACAGGGGCGCCAGCCAACCGCCGTACGGGAATCCGCCTGTCTGGTCTTCGTCGGGGAGGCCGGGCGCCTGCATCACGCCGTCGAGGCTGACGTTGTTGACGACCACCACCTCCCTCACGCGAGCACCCCGTCGATCTGCCCGGCGGCCAGGCGCAGCCCCTCCTCCATGCCCATTTTGGCCATCGTCTGCAGGTGGTCGAGTGAGCCGAACTGGGAGACGACCGTCATGCGGGTGCGGCCGGCGCCGTCGGCTTCGAGGGTGACCGTCGCGTGGGTGGGGTCGGGGGAGGGGGCCGGCGCGCCGTTCTCGTCGGCGAAGCCGTCGTCGAATGCGAGCCGGGCGGGGGCCTCGATGGCCGTGAACTGCCACCAGCCGTGGGCCTTGGTGCCGTCGGGGCCGGTCATGTAATACGCCGAGCGGCCGCCGACCCGGAAGTCGTGCGTGTCGAACGTGGCCGGCCAGGTCGGCGGGCCCCACCAGCGCTCCAGCTGACGCGGGTCCTCCCACACCTGCCAGACGCGCTCGGGCGGGGCATCGAACGACGCCACCATCGTCAGCGTCAGGTTCTGCTCGTCACGGTGCATGTCAAGAACTGGCATTGCCGTCTCCCTTGAGAACGTCCTCGATGCCGCGAACGCGGTGCTGCCACAGCGACGTCAGCACGTCCCCGGCCTGCCGCAGGACCGCCGCCTCGCCGTGAACGACCTGTTCACGGCCGCGGCGTTCCTTGCTGACCAGACCCGCCGCCTCGAGCACCGCCACGTGTTTCTGCACCGCGGCGAAGCTCATCGGATAGAGCCGGGCCAGCGACGACACGGAATGGCCCTCGTGCAGGACCCGGGCGAGGATGTCGCGCCGGGTCGCGTCCGCGAGCGCCTGGAACACGCGATCGGCATCTACAACCATTTGGTTGTACGTTAGCAGAGGGCTACGACGTGGGGAAGCGGAAGCGCGTCTGGGAGTACGGCTCGCCCTTGCCGAACGCGAGCACCTTGGCCGGGGCGACGCCGAAGACGTACGCGTCGTGCTGCTCGTCCAGCTGCGTGAAGGCCTCCCCGGAAACCTTGTAGTCCCAGTTCAGGCGTTCCTTCCAGAGCTGGGCCAGCGCGCGCAGGCGGTCGCCGTCGGTGACCCGTACGGCCTGGCCCTCGACCACCACGTCGAGGCCCTCGTCCTGCTTGTCGGTGCCGGTCGTCAGCACCACGTTCGGGTTCGCCTCGAGGTTTTTGGCCTTCTGCTCGAGCGGCCCGGTGCAGAAATGCAAACTGCCCGCCGTCCACACGGCGGGCAGGGGAGTGACGTGCGGCCGTCCGTCGGCGCGAACCGTGGAGAGCCAGAAGATCTGCGCACCGGTCAGGACCGCGTCCATATCGGACCATGGCCGGGCCGGGGCGCCGGGGGTACTGAATCCAGGATTAATCTCACCAATCGGTTCAGTCATCCACGGGATTCTAGTAGCGGTAGTGCCGCGCCGCCGCCGGTTCCGTGCTGGTCTGCGGGGTGTTGCCGGACCAGCGGTTGCGCGCGGAGTTTGCGGCCGAGCGGGCGCCGGCCTTGCGGCGCGACGACGGCTTGGGGGCGATCTCGACGCCGGGCCGCGGCTCGATCTGCTCCACCGACGACACCACGACGACCGACGCCGAGCCCAGCTCGAGCATCCGCATGGCCGCCGCCCAGTCGCCCGGGATGATGCCGACGACGTTGTAGCGCCGGTTGGTGCAGTAGTCCAGGCATCGGGCAGCGCTGGCGCTGTAGTTCTCCGGGCGAACGTAAATCACTGCGTTGACCACCGGGTCGATCCCTTCACCCATGCCTGTGTGACCGTCTGATGACTCTCGATATCCGAGCGAGGTCTACCTAAACGTCTTCGTCACCATACGCATATCCGCTGTTATGGATAAGTGACCGGACGATCCATCGGCATCGACGGCGATCGGTCCCTTCTGTGCCCACCGACCGGCTAATTTCCTGATTTGGTGTTGCTTTCAACTATCCAGAGGAGAAGACTGCACGATCCCGGCGGGTTGACTTCAACCTCAGTTCACTTTCTACGGTGCCGGCATGACGAATCTCGCGGATCAGCCCGTCGCCTACTGGACCGGTGTCGCGTACGAGGCCATCATCGCCTTCATCCGCGAGCAGCAGGCCGCCCACGGATACACGCAGCCGCAGTTCTGGTTGCTGCGCAATCTGTCCCCTCACGACATCTCGCCCGACGGCCACGGCATGACCCTGGCCGAGCTCGAGGCCGCGATGACCACCTACCTGCGGCGCGAGGACGACCTCGCCGAGGCGGCGGAACCCCTGGTGGAACGGGGTTGGCTGCGCCGCGACGAGGACGACCGGCTGTGGATCACCGACGCCGGCGAGGAGGCGCTGGCCGAGCTCAAGACGTTAACGCCGGCCATCCGGGACGCGATCCACGAGGGCATCGACGACGCCGACTACGCCACCACGGTCGCCGTGCTGCAGCGGATGATCCGCAACGTGGGCGGTCCTGCCATGCTGTGACTGTGCAACGGCACCGCGTTGCGCGATCGGGCCGGTGACAGCGGGCTCGCCGCGACCCTGTTCACCGACCCGGCCGGTCTGGAGATGCGGGTCTATCACGCCTGACCCACCACCACGGCCGGAGCCCGCGTTACGTGCCTCGAGTTTTTCTCAGCTTGCGAGGCGCGGCGGGGGCCGCCCCGGTGCGGTTGTGGGAGCCGACGTCGCGTACGGGGAAACGGTTGTCAGCCTTTGATGCGGCGAGCCCACTGTGCGTTGCCTGAGCGGTCGACGCGGATCAGGGCCACCACGATCTGGTCGGGTGAGGTGAACGGGGCGGCGCCGGACGTCGGCTGATACATCCAGGCGCGGAGGCCGCCGGAGGTGGTCGCGGGGACGGTGACCGCGTCGGGTGAGGTCGTGTGGTCGCCGATGCCGCGGAGCCAGTCGTAGCGGCCGGCCAGCTCGTTGTAGGCGGCCAGCCACGTCGACCCCGAGTCGCCCTGGCCGGTCCAGCTGCCCGCCACGGCCAGCAGCGTGGGCGGGGTGACCCGGCCGTCGAGGGCGATGACCCCGAGTTCGCCGGTGAGACCGCCGCGGTTCCAGTCGACCTCGACGAGGACGGTCTGCTGGGCGGGCGCGAGCGCCATCTGTGGCACGCGCTGCTGCTCGGACGGCGGGCCGAACGTCTCGCGGGCCGCGACCCGCACCGTCGCCCGCGCGTCGATCCGGTCGCCGCCGAACGCCCACCAGCCGGCGCCCGCGGCCAATGTCACGACCACCGCGGCGGCGATCAACCCTCGTCTCACGGCGCCATTAAACGCGACAATCCGCTCGACACACCGGCCGGGGCGGGGATACAAACGGCGGGTGGAGATCGACACGGCTCTGGCCCGGCGGCTGGTCGACTCTCAGTTCCCCCAGTGGTCGGGCCGGGCGCTCGAGCTGGTCGACCCCGCGGGTTCCGATCACGTGATCCACCGGCTGGGCGACGACCTTTCCGTACGGCTTCCGCGCCACTCGGGCGCGGTCAATCAGGCGCGGCTGGAGTCCGAGTGGCTGCCGCGGCTCGCCCCGCACCTGCCCCTCGCGATCCCGGCGCCGGTGGCCGTGGGCGAGCCGGGCCTCGGCTATCCGTGGCACTGGGCCGTCACGCGCTGGCTGCCGGGCGGCCCGGCCACCGATTCCGTGGCGAACGCCGTGCTCCTGGCCGACTTCCTGAGCGCCCTGCAAGCAGTGCCGGCCGTCGGCTCGGCCCTGGTCACCGACGAGCGGCTGGCGGCGCGCGACGACGCCACGCGCGCCGCCATCGCCCAGGTGGCCGGGGTGTTCGACGCCGGCGCGCTCACCGCGGTGTGGGAGGCAGCCCTCCGCGCGCCGTTGTGGGACAGGGCGCCGGTCTGGTTTCACGGCGACTTCCACCAGGGCAACCTGCTCGGCGACGGGGGCCGGGTCACGGCGGTCATCGACTTCGGCGGGCTGGGCCGGGGCGACCCGGCGCGCGACATGATGATGCCGTTCACGCTCATGTCGGCGGGCACGCGGGCGGTGTTCCGCGACCGGCTGGGCGTCGACGACGCGACCTGGGCCCGCGGCCGGGGCTGGGCGCTCGCGACGGGCCTCAACGCCTACTGCTCGTACGCGGCGACGGTGCCGCGAGTGGCCGCCGCGACAACCAAGCAGATCACCGAGGTGCTTGCGGGCTGAACCGCTCGGCCGGGCGGTGCGTACCTCTTGCCGACAACTGTCGGCTGTGGGGGCTTGATAGTGAAAGGCCAGCTATGACTGGACTCAAGCGTGTCCTCGCCGCGTCGGTCGGTGTGGTGGGGGTGGGTGCGGCGGTGCTCTTCGCGAACTTCGCCGACGCCGCCGTTCCGCCCGCCACCGGTGAGCAGGTCGTGACCGAGACGATCGAGGTCACCGGCGTGTTCGACGGCGAGAACAAGCGGTTCATCGGCGGCGGCGAGCTCGGCGACGGCGGGCAGGCCGAGGGGCAGGACGCCCTGTTCGACCTGGCCCCGGGCGCCACGTTGCAGAACGTGATCCTGGGCAGCCCGGCGGCGGACGGCGTGCATTGCGCCGGCAGCTGCACGCTGACCAACGTGCACTGGGAGGACGTCGGGGAGGACGCGGCGACCTTCCGCGGCGCGAACGCGACCGTGGTGATCGACGGCGGCAGCGCGGCGGCCGCCTCCGACAAGGTGTTCCAAGACAATCGGGGCGCCGGCGGGTCGGTGACGATCCGCAACTTCGAGGTCTCCGACTTCGGCAAGCTCTATCGCTCGTGCGGCAACTGCTCCACCCAGGCCGCCCGGACCGTGCGGATGGAGAACATCACCGCCACCGCGCCGGGCGACACCCTGGCCGGCATCAACACCAACCTCGGCGACCGGCTCACGATCGACGGGGCCACGGTCGGCGACGGCATCTCGCTGTGCGACCTGTTCGAGGGCAACGACACGGGCGACGAGCCCACCAAGATCGGGTCGGGTCCCGACGGCGTGAGCTGCGTCGTGACCTAAGTCTTCTCAGGCCGGATGCCCCGGATGGGTGATCACCAGGACCGGTTTCGCGGACTGTTTGATCAGGTCGAGCGGCACGCTTCCGAGCAGCCGCTCGGCCACCTTCGGCCGGGTGCTGGAGCCGGCCACGATGAGGTCGGCGTGGTGCTGCTTGGCGAAGTCGAGGATGGCCTGCACCGGCCGCCCCGGCAGCACCGAGACCGTCGCCTCGACCCCGGCCTCGGCCAGCCGGCGCGCGATCGAGGTGGCCGCCGCGTAGGCGGAGTCGGAGAAGACCGTACGGGGGACCGAGGCGAGCCGTTCGAGCTCGACCCCGTCGGCGGCGACGACCGAGACGACCGCGCCGGTCTGTTTGGCCAGGCCGATCACCGCGTCGGCGAGCCACGGCTGATCGGCTTCGGGCTTGGCGGCGACGACGATACGCATCACTAGACGTTAGCGGTTGATCGCGACCCGTCGATAGTTCTGACTCGACAGAACCAGCAATCTGTACCAGGGTCGGGATTATGGCGGACGACGCGGTGGTGAAGGAAACACAACGCGAACCCGAACTCAAGCGGGTCATGGGCCCGGGGTTGCTCCTGCTCTTCGTGGTCGGCGACATCCTCGGCACCGGCGTCTACGCGCTCACCGGCCGGGTGGCCAACGAGGTCGGCGGGGCCGTGTGGCTGCCGTTCCTCATCGCCTTCCTGGTGGCGCTGCTGACCGCGTTCAGCTATCTCGAGCTGGTCACCAAATATCCGCGGGCGGCCGGCGCCGCGCTCTACACGCACAAAGCGTTCGGCATCCACTTCCTGACGTTCATCGTCGCCTTCGCCGTCATGTGCTCAGGCCTGACCTCGGCGTCCAGCGCGTCCAAGGCGTTCGCGTCCAACTTCGTCGAGGCGTTCGACCTGTCCCTGGGCGACGGCTTCGCGCTGACCGCCATCGCGCTCGGGTTCATGCTGCTGGTCGGCCTGATCAACTTCCGCGGCGTGGGCGAGAGCGTCAAACTCAACGTGCTGCTGACCTGCGTCGAGCTGACCGGCCTGCTGATCGTCATCTGCATCGGCGCGTGGGCGCTGGGCGGCGGCAACGGCGACCTGTCCCGCCTGACCGACTTCCAGGCCGCCGAGGGCGAATCCGCGTTCTTCTCGGTCACCGCGGCCACGGCCCTGGCCTTCTTCGCGATGGTCGGCTTCGAGGATTCGGTCAACATGGCCGAAGAGACAAAGGACCCCGTACGCATTTTCCCCAAGGTGATGCTGACCGGCCTCTGCATCACCGGCGCCATTTACGTACTGGTCTCGATCTCGTCGGTCGCCCTGGTGCCCCCGGCCGAATTGGGCGAGGGCGATGCGCCCCTGCTGAAAGTCGTCGAGGCGGGTGCGTCGGCGTTCCCGTTGTGGATTTTCGCCTTCATCACCATGTTCGCGGTGGCCAACTCGGCTCTGATCAACATGCTGATGGCCTCGCGGCTGCTTTACGGGATGGCCAATGAGCGGGTGCTTCCCCGGGTGCTCGGCAAAGTCCACCCCAGCCGCCGTACGCCGTGGGTCGGCATTGTCTTCACGACGGTCATCGCCTTCGGGCTGATCTGGTTCGCCGATCTGACGGCGCTGGGCGGCACGACGTCTTTGCTGCTGCTGTGCGTGTTTACGGTCGTCAACATCGCCGTTCTGGTGCTACGGCGGGATCGGGTGGAGCACAGCCACTTCAAGGCTCCTACGGTCATCCCGATCATCGGGGCGGTGGCCTGTGCTTATCTGGCCAGTCCGTTGTCGGGGCGGGCGGCGGACGACTACAAAATCGCGGGGATTCTGATCGTCATCGGCATCATTCTGTGGCTGATCACATTCCTGTACAACCGCTATGTCCGCCACGAAGAGACCACCTTGGACCCGACCAACCTCCGCGACTGACTTGCGCTCGTTGCATGTTCATTGATTACTTTGGTCACCCTCGTGTTGTTGTCACGGTGATCCCTCGATGCCGCCTTTAAGCGCCGGCCAGCTGCAACTCATCATGCTGTGGTCCAGGCCAAAGACCTTGACCCAAACGGAACGTGATCCCGCGCGAGCGGCTTGGTCGCTGTCCGTTCTGAGCGTGACCACCGAATGACGAGTTTCAGCTAGCCGGCGGTCAACAACGGCCGAGAGTAGTCACCGCAACCAAAGTCCAGAGGGTGACCAGAGTAATCATTGAAAGCCCACCGAGCGACAGCGAGCCGCCACGGGTGAGTCGTGACGCCCACTCAGCGGAAGCAAGCCGCGGCTACGCTTCAGACCTCGATCTCACACAGCCGCCCGCCGCCGCGCATGTCGGTCAGATAGGCCTTCAGCGCCGCAGTGCGAGACTCGGCCTCATCGATCAGGGTCGTCGCCACCCGGCCCCAATCATCAGGCTGCGGGTCGGCCGGCAGGGCAGCGAAAATCTCCGCGATCTCCCGAACCGTAAGCCCCACCCGCTGCGCGACCTTGGCTACCCGGATCCGGCAGGCCGCACTGTCGTCGAAGCGGCGCTGATCCCCCTGCGTACGGATGGCCGTGATGACGCCGTGCTGCTCGTAGAACCGGACCGCCGACGGCGCGACGCCGCTCTCGGCGGCCACGTCGCTGACCGAGCGGGTGAACGCGGTGATGCTCATGGCTTGACTTAAACATATGTTGAGGGTTCAGCGTAAGCCGCATGACTTCGACATCGCACATCGTCGTCCTGGCCGCCAGCGTGCGCGGGGAGCGGATGGGCCGCGTCCTCGCCGACTGGGCCGGCTCGCGGGTGGCGGCCCAGTTCGCCTCGCACGACCTGATCGACCTGGCCGACTGCGTGCTGCCCGACGACCAGCTGTTGCAGCCCGGCGGCGGCACCGCGACCCCGATCAGCGAGCGCCTTGACGCCGCAGACGGCTACGTGTTCGTCACGCCCGAGTACAATAACTCGTACCCGGGCAGCCTCAAGCGGGCGATCGACTGGCATTACCGCGAGTGGATGTTCAAGCCGGCCACCGTCCTGTCGTACGGGGTGCAGGGTGGCCTGCTCGCCACCGAGCATCTGCGCGGCGTCTTCGCCGAGCTGCACATGGTCACGACGCGGCGCGTGGTCGGGCTGCACACCCCCTGGTACGACCTGGGCCCGTCCGGCTATGCCGCCCCGGAACCGGTGACCAAGGCGTTCGACATGGCGCTGGGCGAGCTCGACTGGTGGTCGGAGACGTTGCGCGTCGCCCGGCGCGACCGCCCGTACGGGAAGTGAAGCGCCTCGGGTTTGTGCTGGCGCTCGGTGGACTGCTCGTCGTCGTCGACACCACCGTCACCGTCGTCGCCGTTCCCGCGATGGTGTCCGGCCTCGGCACCACGCTCGCCGCGATCCAGTGGGTGACCACCGCCTACCTGCTCGGCATCGTCGCCGTGATCCCGGTGGCGGGCTGGGCCTCGGACCGGTTCGGCGCCCGCCGGGTCTATCTGGTCGCGCTCGGCATCTTCACCGTCTGCTCGGTCGCCGCCGGGCTGGCCGGGAACGCCGCCACCCTGGCCGTCTTCCGCGCGTTGCAGGGCGTCGGCGGCGGCCTGCTCAATCCGGTCGGGCAGACCATCGGCATGCGCGCCGTCCCCCGTGAGCAGCGCGGCCGGCTCATGGCGATGCTCGGCCTGCCGCTGATCGTCGGCCCGGTGCTCGGCCCGCCGCTGTCGGGCTGGCTCGTCGACGCCGCCTCCTGGCGCTGGATCTTCCTGATCAACCTGCCGGTCGGCGCGCTCGCCATCGTCCTGTGTGCACGGTTCCTGCCTCGAGACCCACCGACCGAGTTCCCCGTACGCCGGATCGACTGGCCCGGCCTGGCCCTGCTCCCGGCCGGCGGCACCGGCATCGTGCTCGGCTGCACCCTGATCCCGCACGCCACCGGGTTCGCCACCCTCGCCGCCGGGCTGCTACTCGTCACCGCCTTCGTCGCGCGGGCCGTCCGCATCGCCGCACCCCTGGTCGACCTGCGGCTGCTGCGCGTTCGCCTGTTCGCGACCGGCGTCGGCATGCTGACCGCCTTCGGGGCCGCCTATTTCGGCGCGCTCACCGTGCTCCCGCTGTTCGTCCAGGGCGTACGCGGTGACCCGGCCGCCCCAGGCCCTGTTTCGTAGCTGGGGCGGGGCTGCGGCAGGGCCCAGATCCCGCCTGGCGGCGTCCCGTGAAAGCCAGGTTCCAACACCGGGAGCCAGGCTTCCCCGGGCCACCACCAGACGAAATCTGGACCCGGCCTCGCTCCCACCCCAACTACGAAACAGGGCCCAGCCGGCTCCCTCGGCGTCCCCGCGGCGATCGGTGTCGGCGTCACCGTGCAGGTCGCCACCCGCCTCGTCGACCGGATCGCGCCACGGCGGGTAGCGCTCACCGGCGTCACGCTCGGGCTGGTGGCCATGGCCTGGTTGCTCACGGCGACCACGACCAATTCCCCGTACGTGGTGCTCGTCGCGGCCGCCACCCTGCTCGGCATCGCCTCGGGGGCCACGATCCTGCCCACGATGACCGCCGCCGTACGCGACCTGCCCGCGAGCGACCTGCCCGCCGGAACCACGCTGCTGGCCCTGACCCAGCAGCTGGCCGCCGCGGTTGGCGTCGCCGTGGTGGCCACCGTGCTCGAGGTCGCGCTCGACGGCCCGACCGGGGGCGGGGGAGTGGCCGCCATGCTCGCGCTCGACCCCGTCGCCCGTCAGGCCGTGGAGCCCGACCTGGCCGTCGCGGTCGGCAGCGCGTACGGGGTGGGAACGCTCTTGATGGTGATCGCCGTGGTCGTCGCGGTGCGCCTGCCTCAGCGTGTTGACAGTCAGCGTGTGCGTCAATGATCACGTGGGACGATTCTGGTTCGGCGGCGCGGCCGTCTACTCGGTGGCCGCGAGCGTCGTCTGGTTCGTCAGCCTGGTCACGCGGGAGGGTGCGGGCGTCGCCCTCGTGCTGGCCGTGCCGGTGGTGCTGACCGCGCTGCCCGTGCTGCTCGGCCCGCAACGAATCGTGGTGTGGGGCTGCACCGGGCTGCTGGCCGGCTTCGTTCTGATCGGCGCGGCGTCAGTCGGCCTGAGCTACGTGCCCGCCCTGATCATGCTGCTGATCGGCGCCCGCCAGATGATACGAGTCGGGGGCTGAGAGATGCGGATCGCTGTTCTGGCCGTGGGCAGTCGCGGTGACGTCGTGCCGTACGTGGGCCTGGGGGTGCGGCTCCAACGGGCCGGGCACGAGGTCACCATCGCCACGCACCTGCTCTTCGAGAAGATGGTGGTGGAAAACGGCCTCCGGTACGCCCCGCTGCCGCTCGACACTTATGAGGAGCTGAGCGAGAACGCCGGAATTCTGGCCGTCAACCGCTCGGTGGCCGCGCAGGCGCTGCCCCTGGGCCGGGCGATGGCCGACGCCGCCCGCACGGCCGACGTGCTGCTGCTCACCCCGGCCGGCTGGATCGGCGGGCACGTGGCCGAGGCCCTCGAACTGCCCAGCATGGGTGTCTACCTGCAGCCCATGACACCCACCCGCGAGTTCCCGCCGTCCACGGTCACGACCCGCTCGCTCGGCGCGTGGGGCAACCGGGCGGCCGCCACCGCCGTGCTGGAACTGGGGCAGCTGCCCTATCGCGCCGCCGTCCGCGCCCTGCGGGCCGAGCTCGGTCTGCCCCCGATCGGCCATCACAAGTGGCTGCGGCACCTGACCGACTGGCCCATCTGCTACGGCTACAGCCCGCGTGTGGTGCCGCAGCCCGCGGACTGGCCGTCCTCGTGCACGACGGTCGGCTACTGGTGGGCCGCACCCGCCGATTTTGTGCCGTCCCCTTCGCTGGCTGCCTTCCTGGAGGCCGGGCCGCCGCCGGTCTACGTCGGCTTCGGCAGCATGCCCGCGCGGGACAGCCGGGCCCTGTCCGCGCTCGTCGTGCAGGCCGCACGGTCGGCCGGCGTACGGGTGGTGCTGAGCTCCGGATGGGCGGGCCTCGACGCGACCGGCGACGACGTGCTGACCGTCTCCGACGTGCCACACGAGTGGCTGTTCCCACGGATGGCGGCCGTCGTGCACCACGCGGGCGCGGGGACCACTGCCGCCGGTCTGCGTGCCGGTGTGCCCGCCGTGCCGGTGCCACTGTTGGTCGACCAGCCGTTCTGGGCGCAGCGCCTCGTGACGCTGGGGGTGGCCCCGGAGGCCCTTCCGTTCCGGCGGCTGAGCGCTGCGGGGCTGGGAGCGGCAATCCGGGCTGCGGTGGGGGAGCCGGGCTATCGGCGGCGCGCGGGGGAGTTGGCCGTGGGGCTGGCCGAGGAGGACGGGACGGCGGGGGTGCTGCGGGTGCTGGAGCGACTGTCGTAGGCCGTCGCGATACGCCGTTGTAGGGCTGGGCCGCTCCACCTCGTGTCGCAGGGCCGCCCACACCGCCGCCACAGGGCCCCGCCGCCCTAGGGCCCGCTGCACAGGGCCCACCCTCCACGGGGGTCCACCGCCACTGCCGATTTTACCGATCCGGGCGGATCTTTGCGGCTGAGCGACGGGTCGCCTGTGGATAACTCGCCTTTGTGGACAATCGCCTTGATCTTGCTGTTTGTGCTAGCGCGACATGTTGGCTGGTGAGACAGCGCCGGGGTGGCTCGGCGGAAGGCGCGACAGGGCGGCGGCAATGCAGGGCGGGCGGCAGTGCATGGCGGGGCGGCGATGCAAGGCGGACGGCGGAACGGGGCGCAGTGTGAGGCGAGCGGCGGCGAGGGGCGGCCAGGGGTGGCGGGGCGGCCAGAGGTGCCGGGGCGGCGCGGGGCAGCGCGGCGGCGAGGGGCGGGGCGGTGGTGCGGGGCGGGTGGGCGACAGGGCGGGCGGCGGCACGAGGCGGGCACGGCCGGGGCGACGATGCAGGGCGGACGGCGGCGCGAGGCGGGCGGCAGCGCACGGCGGGGCGGCGATGCAAGGCGGACAGCCGCACAGAGCGCAGTGCGAGGCGGGCGGCAGCGCGGTGCGGCGCCGGCGAGAGGCGGGGTCGGCAGGGCGGGGCGGTGGCGCACGGCGGCGGTGCAGGAGCGGGTGGCGGCACCGGGCGAGTGGCGGCGCCGGGCGGGTGGTGGTGCCGGGCGGGTGGCGGTGCCGGGCGGGTGGCGGTGCCGGGTAGGCGGCGGTGCCGGGTGGGGCGGCGGTGCGAGGCGGTGGCGGGGCGCGGCGGGGCTGGACATGGTGAGGGGCCGCGTCCGGACGTGGATGCGGCCCCTCGGGGTGAGAGCGGGTTCAGCCCTTGACGCTGCCTGCCAGCAGGCCGCGGACGAAGTAGCGCTGGAGCAGCAGGAACACCGTCACCGGGACGATGATGGAGACGAACGCGCCCGCCGACAGCAGGTGCCAGGCGGTGCCTCGGGTGCCGCTCAGGTTGGCCAGCTGCAGGGTGATCGGGGCGACCTCGTCACCGCCGCCGGCGAAGACCAGGGCGACCAGCAGGTCGTTCCAGACCCAGAGGAACTGGAAGATGCCGAATGCCGCCAGTGCGGGGGTGAGCAGCGGCAGCATCACCTTGAAGAAGATCGAGACGTGTCCGGCGCCGTCGACGCGGGCGGCCTCGATCAGGCCGGCGGGGATCTCCCGCATGAAGTTGTGCAGCAGGTAGATCGCCAGCGGCAGGGCGAACGTCGCGTGCGACAGCCACAACGTCCAGAACGTGCCGGTGATGTCGATGCTCACGAAGATCTTGAGCAGCGGGATCAGCGTGACCTGCAGCGGGACGATCTGCAAGGCGAAGATCATCAGGAATAGGACGTTCCGGCCGGGGAATTTGATCCAGGCGAACGCGTACGCCGACAGGGCCGCGATCGACATCGGGATCAGCACCGACGGGATGCAGATGATCAGCGAGTTGACGAAGAACGCGGCCAGGTTGACGCCGCCCTCCTCGCCGAACACCTTGCTGTAGTTCTCGAACGTGGTGGTCGGGTCGCTGAAGAACGTCCACCAGCCGGTCGTCTTGATCTCGCGCTCGGGCCGGAACGAGGACACCAGCAGGCCGAAGGTCGGCAGCGTCCACAGGACCGCGATCACGATCGCCGCGATCGACGCCCACGGCGAGCTGAGGCGCTTCTTGGCCACGCCGGCCGTGCTGATCTTCTCGGCCTTCAGCGGCGGGGTCGTCACCGGAGTCGCGGTGCTCATGATGCCTCCGAACGACGCAGCGAGCGGATGTTGTAGATGACGATCGGGATGACCAGGACGAACAGCAGCACCGCGAGCGCGGCGCCCAGGCCCTGGTTGTCGGCGTTGAACGTCTGCCGGTAGAACTCGTTGGCGATGACGCTGGTCTCGAAGTTGCCGCCGGTCATGGTGCGGACGATGTCGAAGACCTTGAGCGTGCCGATGCCGATCGTGGTCAGCACGACCACGACGGTCGGCTGCACGCTGGGCAGTGTGATCTTGCGGAACATGCTCCACGCGTTGACGCCGTCGAGCCGGGCCGCTTCGATGATGTCGTCCGGGATGGCCTTGATGGCCGCGGACAGGATCGTCATGGCGAAGCCGGCCTGGATCCAGATCATCACGATGATGAGCAGGAACGTGTTGAGCGGCGTCTCGATGAGCAACTGGATCGGTTTGCCGCCGAGCCAGACGATCAGCTGGTTGACCAGGCCGATCTGCTTCACGTTGCCCTGGTCGGGGCGGTATTCGTAGACGAACTTCCAGATCACGCCGGCCGCGACGAACGAGATCGACATGGGCAGGAAGATCAGCGCCTTGGCGAACGACTCGAACCGCGACTTGTCGACCAGGATGGCGTAGACGAGGCCGATCGCGGTGGCCACGAACGGCGTCACGACGACCCAGAACACCGTGTTCCGCAGCACGGTCAGCTGGTCCTTGTCGCTGAAGATCGTGCCGTAGTTGTCGAAGCCGATGAACGAGCTGCCCGCGGCGTCGAAGAACGACTGGTAGATGGTGCGGAGGCCCGGATAGACGAGACCGACCGCGAGCATCAGCACGGCCGGCAGCAGGTAGAGGTACGCGACGACCTTGTCGCCGCGCTTGCCGCCGAATCGGCCGGCGATGAAAAGAATGACGCCCATGACCGCGGCGAAAAGCAGCAGGGCCGCGAGCATCTGCAGGATTTTTTCGGGGGTGGTGGAGGCGGTGTTGAACACGCGACCCGGACCTCCTTCTGCGCTGGAGTGAAGAGAGGTTCGGGGCCGGTCGGAAAATCCGACCGGCCCCGGGAAGTGCTATGTGATTACTTGGGCCAAGCCTTTTCGATGTTGTCCACCGTGGTCTTGGTGTCCTGACCGGTGATCCACGCGGTCGACTGCTTCCAGAACGCGTCCGAGCCCACGGCGGCCGGCATCA
This sequence comes from Paractinoplanes lichenicola, assembly GCF_016785085.1. GTDB lineage: Bacteria > Actinomycetota > Actinomycetes > Mycobacteriales > Micromonosporaceae > Actinoplanes > Actinoplanes lichenicola. Next base: position 76,663 of record NZ_JAENHO010000010.1, on the reverse strand, counting down.
TGTCGGAGCCGTCGAAGCGGAAGGTCGCGTTCGGGTCGAGGAGGATGCCGCCCGCGAGCTTGTCGATCGGGTTCGTCAGGTTGGCCTGGTCGAGACCCTTGTTCGCGGTCACCCAGCCCGAGGAGAGCTTGGCCTTGGTGTTGGCCCAGACGTCCGAGGAGAGGTACGTCTGGAACGCCTTGACCTCGGGGCGGTCGGCGAAGGCCACCACGAACTCACCGGCGCCGAGCACCGGCTTGGTGCTGGCGTCCTTGCCGGGCAGGTAGAACGCGAAGACGTCGCCGTCCTCGGCCACCTTGGTGCCCTTCTCGAAGTTGGCCGCGTAGAAGCTGGCCTGCCGGTGCAGCGAGCACTGGCCCTCGAGGATCTTCAGACCGGCGTCCTGGAACGTCGTGGTCGCGATGCTCTTGACGTCGCCGAGGCCACCGTTGACGTACGCGTCGTTCTTCAGGTAGCCGCCGACCGCGTCGAACGCCGTGGAGATCTCCGGCGCGTTGAACGGGATCTCGTGGTTGACCCACTTGTCGTACGTCTCGGGCGAGCTGGTGCGCAGGACGAAGTCCTCCACCCAGTCGGTGACCGGCCAGCCGGTGGCGTCACCACTGGCGATGCCGGCGCACCACGGCTTGCCGCCGTCCGCGACGATCTTGTCGCTGAGCGCCTTGAGCTCGTCGAGCGTTGTCGGCACGGTGTAGCCCTTGTCCTTGAACTCCGAGGGGGAGTACCAGACCAGGGACTTCACGCTCGCGCCGAGCGGGGCGCCGTAGAACTTGCCGTCGATCGTGGTGTAGGCCTTCCAGGCCTTGTCCCAGAACTTGTCGACGTTGTCCGAGACCTCCTGCGGGGCCGCCACGGCCTTGCCGGTGGAGACCAGCTGCTTGACCAGGCCCGGCTGGGGCACGATGGCGAGGTCCGGCGGGTTGCCGGCGCGGGCCCGCACGAGCACCTGGGTCTCGAAGGACTTGTCACCCTCGTACTTGATGGTGGCGCCGGTGCACGTCTCGAAGGGCTTGTAGGACTCGATGTGCGGGGTGTCCTCGGGGGTCACGATGCCCGTGTAGATCGTGACCGTCTTGCCCTTGATGTCACCGAACTTGGTGTATGGCGCGCAGTCGATGGCGGACGCCGAGGCGTCCGCGTCGCTGCCGCTGTCAGAATCGTCGCCGCCGCACGCCGCGAGGCCGAAGACCAGCCCTGCGCTGAGCGTGCCGGCGAGCGCCGCGCGGAAACGCGGGCTCTTGGTGTGACCGAACATACCGCTCCCTATGTCAAATCGCGCTTCCGACGTCCGGAGACGTCGCCGTCCGAAGCGCTACTTGGATCACAGTCAAGAGGTAACCGGCACATTGCGCAATGATTTCCGCTTGATCGACTCGGTAACGATACGGCGTCGCTGCTCCGGACGCCTTAACCGGTTAAGGTAGAGCCCCTGGTCAGGCCGCGAAAAGCGCCTCACCAGGACCCTAGCGAAAGACAGACCACCCCGCCCGGGATATCGACGGATATCCGAGGGCGGGGTGGTCTGAACGGTCGATACCGACCTTGAGGCCGGCGGTAGTAGCGCTCAGCCGGACAACGCTCAGCCGGCCATCGAGAGGTAGCGGTAGCCGAGGCGGGCCATGCGGTCGGCGTCGAGCACGTTGCGGCCGTCGAGCACGATCGGCGTCCGCATGAGGCCGACGAACTTGCTCCAGTCGAGCTCGATGTACTGCGCCCACTTGGTCACCAGCACCACGGCGTCGCAGTCGTCGAAGACGCCGTCGAGCGTGTCGCTCAGGTGCGGCGCCATCTCGGGGTATTCCCGGCGGAAGCGGTCGCCCGCGATCGGGTCGTGCAGCTTGACCCGGGCGCCCCGGGCCAGCAGCAGGCCCGCGATGTCGAGGGCCGGCGAGTCGCGCAGGTCGTCGGTGTTGGGCTTGAACGCCACGCCGAGCAGGCCGATCTTGCGGCCCTTGAGGATGCGCAGCTCGGACTGCAGGCGCTCGACGGCGATCTCGCGCTGCCGCTGGTTGACGTCGCGGGCGGCCTTCACGATCGGCATGTCGTAGTTGTATTCCGACGCCGTGGCGATCAGGGCCTTGGTGTCCTTGCCGAAGCAGGAGCCGCCCCAGCCGACGCCGGGCTCGAGGAAGCGCGAGCCGATCCGCTGGTCGAGGCCGATGCCCCGGGCCACCTCGGTGATGTCGGCGCCGACCTTGCCGGCCAGCTGGCCGATCTCGTTCACGTAGCTGATCTTGAGGGCCAGGAACGCGTTGGCCGCATACTTGATCAGCTCGGCGCTGGCCAGATCCGTCGAGACCAGCGGGACGGCCGTGGTGTCGTCGGGCCGCGGCTGGAACGTGGGCGGCGTGAAGGTCTGGTTGATCAGCGGGCGGTAGAGGTGGTTGAGCACCTCGAGGGCGCGCGGATTGTCCGAGCCGATGACGATGCGGTCGGGGAACAACGTGTCGTGGATCGCGTTGCCCTCGCGCAGGAACTCCGGATTCGAGGCCACCGAGAATTCGCACACTTCGGGGCGGTCGGCGCGCTGGGCGAACGAATCGCGAAGAATCGCGTCGACCCAGTTGCCGGAGCCGATCGGAACGGTCGACTTGTTGACCACAACGGTGAACTCGTGATCGAGATTTTGCGCGACGCTCTCGGCCGCGGAGCGCAGGTAGCGCAGATCGGGGCTGCCGTCGGCGGCGGACGGCGTCTGCACCGCCACGAAGACCACGTCGGCGCCCGGCACGCCGTCGGCGTAGCTGGTGGTGAACGTGAGGTTGGGCGCGGCCTCGGCGAGCAGCTCCTCCATGCCGGGCTCGTAGATCGGGCACTTGCCCGCGCGCAGCATGTCGACCTTTTCCTGGTCGAGGTCGATGCAGGTCACCTGGTGTCCCAGGAAGGCCAGGCTCACACCGGTGGTCAGCCCGACGTAGCCGGTGCCGACAACACAAACCTTCATCAAACGCTCCTCCACCACAGGCGGCCGGGGGTAACTGCCGCCCCTCCCGTAATCACGGCCAGATGATACACAGCGTAGAAAAACGACGCGCAAATCCCTGACGTACGGTTATGGGTTCATTCCTTAGAGTTGCCGCGCCGTTCGCCGGCGATTACCGCAATTTAAATCGTTCAATACCGCCGCCGCATTGCGGGAGCCGGTGAAATTCCCCACCGGGCGGCGGCACGGGGTCGCGCGCGGGCGCCGGCGGCGCAGGGCAGATTCCCCAAGATGTGCACGATTGTCAACTCCTGGTTTCCAGGGCTTGACAGGGGTGTGACGCGCACACGACCCTTCTGGGAGCGCTCCCATGTTGAGATTCATCGATGGAAGGTCTCGGATGCGTAGGTCCACCCTCGCGGCGGTCGTCGCCGCCGCCCTGCTCAGCGCGTCCGCCGTGGTGATGGCCCGGCCGCTCACGGCCGTCGCGGAGGCCGCCGACCCGTACGTCTGGAAGAACGTGCGGATCGACGGCGGCGGCTTCGTGCCCGGCGTCGTGTTCAACCCCGGCGAACGGAACCTGATCTACGCCCGCACCGACATCGGCGGCGCGTACCGGTGGAACGAGAGCGGGCAGAGCTGGACGCCGCTGCTCGACTGGGTCGGCCAGGACAACTGGGGCTACAACGGGGTGCTGAGCATCGCGCCCGACCCGGTCGACACCACCCGGGTCTACGCCGCGGTCGGCATGTACACCAACAGCTGGGACCCGAACAACGGCGCGATCCTGCGGTCGTCCGACAAGGGCGCCACCTGGCAGATCACCAAGCTGCCGTTCAAGAACGGCGGCAACATGCCGGGCCGGGGCATGGGGGAGCGGCTCGCCGTCGACCCGCGCAACAACCGGAACGTCTATTTCGCCGCCGAGGGCGGAAACGGGCTCTGGCGCAGCACGGACTACGGCGTCACCTGGGGCAAGGTCGCGAACTTCCCCAACGCCGGCAACTACGTGCAGGACCCCAGCGACCCGAACGGCTATCTCAACCAGAACCAGGGCCTGACCTGGGTCACCTTCGGCGCGGCGAACCAGATCTACGTCGGCGTGGCGGACAAGGAGAACCCCGTCTATCGCTCGCTGGACGGCGGGGCGACCTGGGAACGCGTGCCGGGTCAGCCCACCGGATACATCGCGCACAAGGGCGTCGTACAGGGAAATTATCTTTTCATCGCGACGAGCGACACCGGCGGCCCGTACGACGGCGGGGCCGGCCAGGTGCAGCGGTTCGACACGACCACCGGCACCTGGACGAACATCTCGCCGACCCCGGCCGCCGACGCGTACTACGGATACTCCGGGCTCACCGTCGACCGGCAGAAACCGGGCACGCTGATGGTCGCCACGCAGATCTCCTGGTGGCCCGACGCGATCTTCTTCCGCAGCACCGACAACGGCGCCACCTGGACCCGGATCTGGGATTTCACCAGCTATCCGTCGGTCTCGAAGCGCTACACCATGGACATCTCGGCCAACCCGTGGCTGGACTTCAACACCAACCCGCAGCCGCCCGAGTCGACCCCCAAGCTCGGCTGGATGAACGAGTCGCTCGAGATCGACCCGTTCAACTCCAACCGGATGCTCTACGGCACCGGCGCCACCATCTACGGCACGACCCAGCTGACCAACTGGGACAGCAACACCACCTTCACGATCAAGCCGTACGCCAAGGGGCTCGAGGAGACCGCCGTCCTCGACCTGGCCAGCCCGCCCTCGGGCGCCCCGCTGGTCAGCGCGCTGGGCGACATCGGCGGCTTCCACCACGCCTCGCTCGACGCCGTGCAGCCCAGCTTCCACGACACACCGGCGCTGGGCAGCAACACGTCGCTGGACTTCGCCGAGCTCAACCCGCTGGTCTTCGCCCGGGTCGGCAACGCGGACGCGGCCCCGCACATCGGCATCTCGAGTGACGGCGGCAAGAACTGGTATCAGGGCCAGGAGCCGGGCGGGGTCACCGGCGGCGGCACGATCGCGGTCGGCGCCGACGCGGGCTCGATGGTCTGGTCGCCGGTCGGGGCCGGGGTGCACTACTCGACCACCCGCGGCAGCTCGTGGACGGCGTCCAGCGGCGTCCCGGCCGGCGCGATCGTCGAGAGCGACCGCGTCGACCCCAAGACCTTCTACGCGTACGCGGCGGGGAAGTTCTACACGAGCAAGGACGGCGGCGCCTCCTTCACGGCGTCGACGGCCACGCTGCCGGCGACCGGGCGGCTGCACTTCAAGGCCGTGCCGGGTGCGGCCGGAAACGTCTGGTTCGCGGGGGAGAGCGGGCTGCTGCGCTCGACCGACGCCGGGGCCACGTTCACCAAGGTCTCGTCGGTGACCTCGGGCGTCAACGTCGCGTTCGGCAAGGCGGCGCCGGGGGCCACCCACCCGGCGGTCTTCCTGGTCGGCACGGTGGGCGGGGTGACCGGGGTGTTCCGCTCCGACGACACCGGCACCTCCTGGGTCCGCATCAACGACGACCAGCACCAGTACGGCAACGCGGGTGACGCCCTGGCCGGCGATCCGCGCATCTACGGCCGCGTCTACCTGGGCACCAACGGCCGGGGCATCCTGTACGCGGATCGGACCGGTCCCGAGCCGACGCCGGTGACCCCGACCCCGACGACACCCGTGCCGACGACTCCGGTGCCGACGACTCCCGCGCCGACCACTCCGCCGCCGTCCTCCCCCAACCCCAGTGGTGGCTGCACGGCCTCGTACAAGGTCACCGGCACGTGGAGCGGGGGATTCCAAGGTGAGGTCACCGTCACCAACAACGGCACCACGCCGACCAGCGCCTGGACCGTCGGCTGGAGCTTCACCGGCGGCCAGACCGTGACTCAGCTGTGGGGCGGCGCCCACACGCAGACCGGCACCGCGGTCAGCGTGCGCAACGCCTCCTGGAACGGCGCCCTGGCCGCGGGCGCGAGCACCACCTTCGGCTTCCTCGGAAGTCTCAGCGGCAGCACCAACCCCGTCCCCTCCCCGGTCACCTGCGCTCCGGCGTAGGGCGCCTCCCCACAGGAAGGACTTCCCCCGTGCAAGTCAGATCAAGAGCCAGACGCGTGCTGGCCGTCACCGGCGCCGCCGTCCTCGGCGCCGGCGCGGCCCTCGTGGGCGGCGCCCCGGCGTTCGCCGCCCCGGGCTGCACCGTGGTCTACAAGGTGCAGAGCCAGTGGAGCGGCGGGTTCACCGGCGACATCGCCATCACCAACACCGGCGACCCGGTGACGTCGTGGAAGCTCGAATACGCCTTCCCCGACGCGGCGCAGAAGGTGACCCAGGGCTGGAGCGGCGTCTACTCGCAGAGCGGCCAGAACGTCACCGTCAACAACGCGGCCTGGAACGGCAACCTGGGCACGAACGCGACCGTGAGCACCGGCTTCAACGGCACGTTCGGCTCGGCCAACCCGGTGCCGACCGCGTTCTCGCTCAACGGCACGCGCTGCAACGGGGCCGCCAACGCGCCCACGGTCGAGATCAGCAGCCCGGCCGCGAACACCCGCTACACGGCGCCGGCCTCGATCCCGATCACGGCCACCCCGGGCGGGACCGTGGCCAAGGTCGAGTTCTACCACGACGGCCTGCTGCTCAACACCGACACGGCCGCGCCCTACACGTACACCTGGACCGGCGTCCCGGCCCAGGCGGCGGCCTATCACCTGCAGGCGATCGCGTACGACGCGGCGGGCAACAAGAGCAACACCGCCGACGTGCCGGTCTTCGTCGACGCCGCCACCACGCCCGCGATCGTCACGGACTCCACCTTCGTGTCGGTCCCGACCGGTGGCACCGGCACCTTCAAGGTGTCGCTGTCGAAGGCGCCCACGGCCAACGTGACTGTCGCGATCGCCCGCAGCGCCGGCTCGACCGCGGTCTCGGCCGCCCCGGCCTCGCTCACCTTCACCCCGTCGAACTGGAGCACCGGCCAGACCGTCACGGTCACGGCGACCAGCGCGGCGGCGGTCGGCGCGACGGCCACCTTCGGCGCGACCGCGACTGGGCACACCGCCGCGTCGGTCAACGCCCAGGTCGTACGGGTGGGGGCGCCGGACACCCGGTTCACCCAGATGTACAACGACATCAAGAACCCGGCGAACGGCTACTTCAGCCCGGACGGCGTGCCCTACCACTCGATCGAGACGCTGATCGACGAGGCGCCCGACCACGGCCACGAGACCACCTCCGAGGCGTTCAGCTACTGGCTGTGGCTCGAGGCGGAGTACGGGCACACGTCGGGTGACTGGGCGCCGTTCAACAGCGCGTGGGCGACGATGGAGAAGTACATCATCCCGTCGCACGCCGACCAGCCGACCAACGACAAGTACGACGCGTCCAAGCCGGCGACCTACGCGGCGGAGTACCCGTTGCCGTCGCAGTATCCGTCGCAGCTCGACAACAGCGTCTCGGTCGGCAGCGACCCGCTGGCGTCGGAGCTGAAGAGCGCGTACGGCACCTCCGACATCTACGGCATGCACTGGCTGCTCGACGTCGACAACACGTACGGCTTCGGTCGTTGCGGTGACGGCACCACGAAGAACGTCTACATCAACACGTTCCAGCGCGGCCCGCAGGAGTCGACGTTCGAGACCGTGCCGCAGCCCAGCTGTGACACGTTCAAGCACGGCGGCCCCAACGGCTACCTCGACCTGTTCACCAAGGACGCCAGCTACGCCAAGCAGTGGAAGTACACCAACGCCCCGGACGCGGACTCGCGCGCGGTGCAGGCGGCGTACTGGGCGTTGACCTGGGCCACCGAGCAGGGCAAGCAGTCGCAGCTGAGCGGGGCCGTGGCCAACGCGGCCAAGATGGGCGACTACCTCCGGTACTCCTTCTACGACAAGTACTTCAAGCAGCCGGGCTGCGCCTCGACCTCGTGCGCGGCGGGCACCGGCAAGAACGCCTCCAACAACCTGATGTCCTGGTATTACGCCTGGGGCGGCGCGACCGACACCAACGCCGGCTGGGCGTGGCGGATCGGCTCGAGCACCAGCCACTTCGGCTACCAGAACCCGATGGCCGCGTACGTCCTGTCCAACGTGAGCGCCTTCGCCCCGAAGTCGCCCACGGCCAAGGCGGACTGGCAGGCCAGCCTCAACCGGCAGCTCGAGTTCTACCAGTGGCTGCAGTCCTCCGAGGGCGCGATCGCCGGCGGCGCGACGAACAGCTGGAACGGCAGCTACCAGGCCCGCCCGGCCGGCGTGCCGACGTTCTACGGTCTCGCGTACGTGGAAGCCCCGGTCTACGAGGACCCGCCGTCGAACCGCTGGTTCGGCATGCAGACCTGGTCGCTCGAGCGGCTGGCCGAGTACTACTACCTGACCAACGACGCCAAGGCGAAGTCGGTGCTCGACAAGTGGGTCCCGTGGGCGCTGGCCAACAGCGACATCACGGCGACCGACTTCTCGATCCCGTCGGACATGGCGTGGTCGGGCGCCCCCGCGACGTGGAACCCGTCGTCGCCCGCGGCCAACACCAACCTGCACGTCACGGTGACGAGCAAGGGTCAGGACCTCGGCGTGGCGGGCTCGTTCGCCAAGCTGCTGACCTACTACGCGGCCAAGTCGGGCAACGCGGCGGCCAAGACCGCGGCGAAGAACCTGCTCGACGCGATCTGGACGAAGAAGGACTCGAAGGGCGTGTCGGTCACCGAGACGCGCGCCGACTACAACCGGATGGACGACACCTACAACGCGTCGACCGGCCAGGGCATCTACATCCCGCCGGGCTGGACCGGCAAGATGCCGAACGGCGACGTGATCAAGCCGGGCGTGTCCTTCCTGGACATCCGCTCCTTCTACAAGAACGACCCGGACTACCCGAAGGTCGACGCGTACCTCAAGGGCGGCCCGGCGCCGACGTTCAACTACCACCGTTTCTGGGCCCAGGTCGACGTGGCCACCGGCTACGCGGACTTCGCCCGGCTCTTCCCCAACGGATGAGGTGATTCTCGATGCGAAAAAAGCTTCTGATGTACGCCATGGCGGGGCTGCTCGCGGCAGGTGTGGGCGCGGTCGTCTCGCCGGTCGCGGCCCAGGCGCACGGCGCGATGATGGTGCCGGGCAGCCGCACGTGGCTCTGCTACAAGGACGGCCGCAACCCGAACACGGGCGCGATCGAGCCCAAGAACGCGGCCTGCGCCGCCGCGGTCGCCAAGAACGGGCCCAACGCGCTCTACAACTGGTTCGCCGTGCTCCGCTCGGACGGTGCGGGCCGGATGGACGGGTTCATCCCCAACGGTGAGCTCTGCTCCGGCGGCACCGGTGGCCCGTACGACTTCTCGGGCTTCAACCTGGCCCGCAACGACTGGCCGGTCACCCACCTGACCGCGGGCCGGCAGATCGGCATCCAGTACAACAACTGGGCCAAGCACCCCGGCACGTTCCGCCTCTACATCACCAAGGACAGCTGGAGCCCGACCCGGGCCCTGGCGTGGAGCGACCTGGAGTCGACGCCGTTCGACACGGTGACCAACCCGCCCGACCAGGGCGGCCCCGGCTCCGACGACGGCCACTACTACTGGAACGCCACGCTGCCGTCGAACAAGAGCGGCCGCCACCTGATCTACTCGGTGTGGCAACGCTCCGACAGCAACGAGACCTTCTACGGCTGCTCCGACGTCACCTTCGACGGCGGCAACGGCGAGGTCACCGGAGTCGGCGGCGGCACGACCACGCCCCCGCCCACGACGCCCCCGCCGACCACGCCGCCCCCGACCACCCCGCCGCCGACGACACCCCCGCCGACCACACCGCCGCCGGGCAACTCCAACTGCTACGCGATGTTCAACATCGCCAGCGCGTGGAACGGCGGCTTCCAGGCCGAGGTGATGGTGCACGCCGACACGGCAGCCATCAACAACTGGACCGTCTCGTGGACCTGGCCAGGTTCCCAAACCCTGACCCAGGCCTGGAACGGCACAGCGACCAGCAGCGGCTCACTCGTCTCGGTCAAGAACGTCAGCTACAACGGCACAGTCGGCGCCGGCAAGTACGTCACGTTCGGCCTGCTGGGCAACGGCACAGCCCCACCCTCGGTAAACAACCTCGCCTGCTCCACCACCTGATCCGCTGAGAGAACCCCGGCGGCGGCGCTCCCTGGCGCCGCCGCCGGCTACGACTCCAGGAGGGATGACACCTCGAGTTCGAAGGCGAACGGCTTGTCCATGGTCAGCGTCTGACCGGGGACAAGCTTCGCCATGGGCTTGTAGCAGTCGCCCACGAGCTGCTGCACGTGTAATTCGACTGAGTCCTGCGGCTGCTCGACCCGGGTCGGCTATCGATGGGTGCGGAGGCCGCGGAGGGTGAAGTCGAGGCGGCGGTGGTAGTCGGCGCGGGTTTGCTGGTTGCAGGCGCGGACTATGACGCCGCGTTCGAGGATCAAGTTGTTGAGGTCTTCGGGGGTGATGTCGGCGCGGACCACGCCGGCGGCCTGGGCGTCGGTCAGCAGCTGGGTGCCGAAGTGGCAGGCGCGGTCGAACAGGCACGTCAGGGGCTCGGAGTCGGGGAGGGAGCGGATCAGGACGTCGTTGGCTGCGGGCTCGTCGAACTGGAGGAGCCACGTGCGCAGCAGGTATTGCTCGAAGCGGAGCAGGGGGCCCTCAAGGGCGTCCACGGCGTCGATGATCTCGTGGATGCGGGCGGCCACCAGCTCGTCGACCACGGCGTCGATCAGGCCCGTACGGCTGCCGAACCGGTGATAGATCGTGCCTTTGCTGACGCCGGCGGCCCGGGCCACCTCGTCGAGCGGGGTGGTCAGGCCGCCGGTGCGGAACACGTCGAGGGCGGCCCGGCGGATGCCCTCGACGTTGCGCCGCGCGTCGGCTCTCATGCGGGGGAGGCTGCCCTGCTCTGCCACGTCTTGTCCAGCGCCTGGCGGAAGTTGTCGACCGGCTGCGCGCCCGAGACGGCGAACTTGTTGTCGAAGACGAAGAACGGCACGCCGCTGATGCCGAGCTGCCGGGCCTGCGCGAGGTCGGCCCGGATGTCCTTCTCGTACGCCTTGGTCCTGAGCGCCTCGAGGGCGTCGGCGCGGTCGAGGCCGAGCTCGACGGCCAGGTCGGCCAGCACCTCGTGGTCGGCCAGGTTGAGGCCCTCGGTGAACTCGGCCCGGAACAGGCGGTCGACCATCGGCAGCTCCTGGCCGCGCTCCTTGGCCAGGTGGATCATCCGGTGCGCGTCCAGGGTGTTGACCATCATGGTGCGCTCGAACTGATAGTCGAGGCCGGCCTCGGCGCCGCGGGCGGCCAGGTTGGCGTGCGACGCCGCGAGCTGCGGGTTGCCCGCGCCGAAGCGCTGCTCCAGGTATGCGTCGGCCAGGATCGCCTGGTCGGCCGGGAACTCCGGGTTGAGCTGGAAGCTGTGATAGCGGACCTGCACCGACGAGCCGTGCGGGAACTGCTCGACGGCCTCCTTGAGCACGGCGTTGCCCAGGTAGCAGAACGGGCAGACGACGTCGCTCCAGACGTCGACCACGATCGGCTCGGCGGCGCGGCCGAAGACGCTGGCGCTCATCAGTCGCACCACCCGTCGGGACCGCAGACAGCGGAGTCGCCCTCGAGCGGCTCCAGCAGGATCAGGGGGGCGGCGGGAGCGGGTTCGGCCTCGGCCGGCTCCACCTCGGCGACGGCGACGTGCGTCTCGGTACTTGACTGCATGGTCAAGAACGTACCCTCAACTTGACCCCATCGACAAGATGGCCGTCCGACTGGCCGAAAGTTTCGGCGTGGGCAAAGTCCGCAAAAGCCGATGATCCAGCGGTGAAGATATTGACGACATAGATGGTCGCCTCTACGTTACGAGTGTTCGGCTGATGTGTTTCCGAAACTTCCGATCCACCGCGGAGGTTGTTGATGCCCACCCGTCGCGAACTACTCGCCCTCACCTCCGGCGCGGCCGTCACCGCCGCGACCGGCCTTGCCGTGCCCACGTCCGCGTCCGCCCACCAGGGCGACGACGGCGACTGGACCGTCCCCGGGTGGATCGCCACCTGGGCCGCCGCCCCCACGACCGTCCCGCCCAACCCGCCCAGCGCCCCCACCGTGCTGGCCAACCAGACCGTCCGGCACGTCGTGCACTGCAGCGCCGGCGGCGACGAGATCCGCATCCGGGTCACCAACGAGTTCGGCCAGGGTCCCCTGCGCCTGGGTGCCGTCCGGGTCGCCCTGCGCCAGGGCGACGGCGCGAGCACGGCGATCGTGCCCGGCTCCGACCGCCGGGTGACCTTCGGCAACCGGGCCGAGGTGACCCTCCCGGCCGGCTCGCCCCTGCTCAGCGACCCCGTACGGCTGCGGGTCCCGCCCGGCGGCGACCTGGCGATCAGCCTCTACCTGCCCGCCCGCACCCCGGCGACGACCCTGGCCGCGTTCGCGTTCCAGGACAACGTGATCGCGGACGGCGATGTCACCGCCGCACGCACGGTGACCCCGGTCGCCACCATCGGGCAATATCTGTTCCTCTCCGGCGTCGCCGTCCGTGACCGCGGCGCGGCCATCGTCACGCTGGGCGACTCGATCACGAACGGCGCCAACACGCAGAACAACCTCAACCACCGCTGGCCCGACCTGCTCGGCGCGCGGCTGCGCTCGGCCGGGCTGCGGCGGGGAATCGCGAACGTCGGCATCTCGGGCAACCGGCTGCTGCACGACCCCAACCCGGCGCCCGGCAGCGACGCCGAGACGTTCGCGGCGTATTTCGGGCACAGCGGCCTGCGCCGATTCGACCGCGACGTGATCGCCCAGCCCGGCGCGGAATACCTGATCGTGCTGCTCGGCGTGAACGACCTCGGCCACCCGGGGACGGTCGCGCCGCTGTCCGAAGTGGTCAGCGCGGACGACCTGATCGGCGGTCACCGGCAGCTGATCGCCCGCGCGCACGCGGCCGGCCTGGTCGCGCTCGGCGGCACGATCCTGCCGTTCAAGGGCGACACGCTGGGCTTCTACACCGAGGCCAACGAGCGCAAACGCGAGGTGCTCAACCGCTGGATCCGCTCGGGCGGCGAGTACGACGGCGTGATCGACTTCGACCGCGCGATGGGTGACCCGGCCGACCCGCTGCGCCTCAACCCCGCGTACGACAGCGGTGATCACCTGCACCCGAACGACGCCGGCATGGCTGCGATGGCCGCCGCCGTGCCGCTGAGGGTGTTCAAATGAGAGCGCTGATGGCCGCGGTCACGGCGGCCGCGCTGGTGATCATCGTGCCGGCCCCCACACATGCACAAAAAGGGCACAAGCCGTCGGCGGGGTACGTGTCGACGACGAACGGCCCCGGCCGGTTCCCCTTGGCGGGAGCCCCGATCGTGGTCAGCAAGGACGACTACGCGGGCGTGATCAGGGTCGTCGACGACCTGCAGAGCGACCTCAAAAAAGTCACCGGCGTCGAACCAGCAGTAGGCCACGACACGATCCCGGCCGGCCGCGACCCGATCATCGTCGGCACGATCGGCAAGAGCCCGCTGATCGACCGCATCATCGCCCGCGGCAAGCTCGACGTCACCGGCGTACGGGGAAAGTGGGAGACCACGGTCGAACAGGTCGTCAGTGATCCCCTTCCCGGCGTACGGCGGGCCTTTGTGATCGCCGGCAGCGACCAGCGGGGCAGCATCTACGGCGCGTACGACCTGTCGAAGAGCATCGGCGTCTCGCCCTGGCACTTCTGGGACGACGTGCCGGTCGCGAAAAAGCCCCAGCTGTACGTGCTGTCCGGGCGCCATACGCAGGGCACGCCCAAGGTCAAATACCGCGGCTTCTTCATCAACGACGAGAACCCGGCCACCGGCACGTGGGCCCCCGGCTACTTCGGACCGGGCAAGGCCCCCGGCTATCCCGGCGGGCTGAACGCGGATTACTACGCCAAAGTGTTCGAGACCATGCTGCGGCTCAAGGCCAACTATCTGTGGCCGGCCGTGTGGGGCCGCGCGTTCGCCGAGGACGACCCGCTCAACCACGCCACGGCGAGCCTGTACGGCGTGATCATGGGCACCTCGCACGAGGCCCCGATGATGCGCGGCATCGAGGAGTGGAACCGGCACCCCACCGGCACGGGCGAGTGGAGCTTCCGCCGTAACGCCGACGCGATCAAGGCGTACTGGCGGGACGGGGCCGAGCGGATGCGCGACCAGAACATCGAGGGCGTCATCACGCTCGGCATGCGCGGCAACGGCGACGTCTCGCTGCCCGACGGCGACGGGATCGACCTGATGTCCTCGATCATCGACAGCCAGCGCGAGATTTTGCGCGACACGGGGCTGATCGACCGGCCCCAGGTGCAGACCCTTTACAAGGAGGTGCAGCGCTATTGGGACAACGGATATCGGCCGCCGGACGACGTGACAGTCGTGTTCTGCGACGACAACTGGGGCAACCTGCGCAAGCTGCCGGACTCGTCATTGCCCGCGCGTAGTGGTGGCTACGGAATGTACTACCACTTCGACTACGTCGGGGACGGCCGCAATTACAAATGGGCCGACACGATCAACCTCACCAACACGTGGGAACAGCTCAATCTCGCGTACGGGAAAGGGGTTGATCGGTTGTGGGTGGTGAATGTGGGGGATCTGAAGAACGAGGAAGTGCCCACGCAGTTCTTCCTCGACTACGCCTGGAATCCGGACGCGTGGCCGGTCGAGCGGCTGGGGGAGTGGACTTCGCAGTTCGCGGCGCAGAACTTCGGCGACAAGCTCGCGCCGGCCATTGCCGAACTGCTCGACACGTACGGGTTCCTGCAGTCGCGCCGCAAGCCGGAGCTGCTCAATCGGCGGATCACGCTCAACGCGGCCGGCGAGGTCGTTTACGACGATCAGGCCACGCCGTTCAGCCTGACCGACTACGGCGAGATGGACCGGGTGACCGAGGAATGGATCGAGTTGGCGCGGCACGCCGACCGGATCCGCGGAAAAGTGCCGCCGGAGTGGCAGGACGCGTTCTACCAGCTCGTCTATTACCAGATCAAAGACACGGCCATTGTGTACGAGTTGCGGCGGGCACAATTCACCAACATCGCGTACGCGGCTCAGGGTCGGGCGGCCACCAACAAGCTCGCCGATCAGGCCGAGCGGCTATTCGCCGAGGACCAGGCGATGAGCGACTATTACAACACCGCGCTGGCCGGCGGGAAGTGGAAGAACTGGCAGCTCCAACCCAAGATCGGGTACGGAAATGTCGAGCGCTACGGCCCCAATGCGCCCTGGCAGCAGCCGGAACTGAACAACGTCGCGCTGCCGGACGAGATCTATCCGCACCTCAAGCGGATCACCGTGCCGTCCGCGGCCGCGCTGGGGGTCGGCTCGCTGAAGCTGCCCGAGTCGAGCCCGTGGTCCAGCCAGCGGCCGCCGACGCTCGACATTTACAACAAGGGCACGACCCCGTACGGGTATCGGGTCACCACGGGCGCGTCGTGGGTGCACGTGGCGCCGGCCTCGGGGACCGTCACCGACCAGGCGCGACCGACGGTCACGGTCGACTGGAAGCGGGCGCCACGCGGAGTGACCAGCGTGCCGATCACCGTCGCGGGCGCCGGGTCGACGGTCGTCGTGCAGGCCCCGGTCAACAACCCGGCCCTGCCCGCGAAGGGGTTCCTCGAGGCCGACGGTTATGTGGCGATGGAGGCCGACCACTACACGGGTAAGGCCGGGAAGTGGCGGTTGCTGCCGGGGATCGGCAAGACCGGCAACGGGCTGACGCCGCTGAGCGAGGGCGCGCGGCTCGACTACACGATGACGCTGACCAGCAGCGGGCCGGTCAAGGTGACCGCCTATCTGTCGCCGCGCAACAACACGTTGCCGGGGGACGGGCTGAGGTACGCGGTGTCGGTCGACGGGCAGACCCCGCAGGTCGTCAACATCACGACCGCGACCGGGGCCAACGACACCACGATGAACCGGCAGTGGGCCCGCAACACGTCCGACAACATCAACCGGACCACGACCACGCATGCCATTGCCGCGCCGGGCACGCACACGCTGACGTTCCACGCGGTCGACCCGACGGTGATCGTGCAGCGGCTGGTCGTCGACACCGGCGGCGAGAAGTACAGCTACCTCGGGCCGCCTTCCAGCCGGAGGGTCCGATGAGACGGCGCACGCTGCTCGGGGCCGGCGGCCTGGCTTTTTTGCCCGCTTTGCCCCGAGGGGAAGACAAACGCTGGATCCACACGTGGACGGCGATGCCGCAGCTGACCGAGCCGTCGAACCTGCCGCCGGCACCCTTCACCGGGCCGTCGTCGGTGCTGGTCGACACCACGCTGCGGCAGACCGTGCACGTGACGGCCGGCGGAGCAAAGCTGCGATTCCGCTTCTCGAACGCCTTCGGTGGCGCGGCGCTGCCCATCACCGCGGCGGCGGTGGCCCGGCCCCTCGGCGGGCGGGCCGGGGTCTCGGCGATCGTGCCGGGATCGAGCCGGCCGCTCACGTTCGGCGGCCGGCAGTCGGCCACGGTGCCGGTCGGGGCGCAGGTCGTCTCCGACCCGGTGGCGCTGCCGGTGGGCCGGGGCGCAAACCTGACCATCACGGTCTACCTGGCGTCCGGACAGGCGACGCTCAACCTCACGTCGCACCCGGGTTCCCGTACGACGTCGTACTTGATCGGGGGTGACCAGCACACGGCCGTCGACCTGCCCGGGGCCGTGGGGGTGGCGCACTGGTATCTGATCAGCGGCGTCGAGGTGGAGGCGGACGTGCCGGCCATGGCGATCGTCGGGGACTCGCTGACCGACGGGCGGGGGTCGACGACCGACGGAAACGACCGCTGGCCCGATCAGGTGCGCGGGGCCCGGGTGGCGCTGCTCAACCAGGCCGCGGGCGGCAACCGGGTGCTCAACGACGGGCTCGGGCCCAACGTGCTGGCCCGGCTCGACCGCGACGTGCTGGCGACCAGCGGCGTCGACCGGATGCTGATCTTCTCCGGCGTCAACGACATCGGCACGGCCCCGGCCACCGTCGATGCCCAGAAGGCGCTGCTGGACGAGTTGCTCTCCGCGTACGAGCAGATCGTGACGCGGGCGCACGCGGTGGACATCAAGGTCTACGGGGCCACGATCACGCCGTTCGGGGGCAATACCGGATACGACGATCCGGACGGTTACCGCGAGGACACCCGTACGGCCGCGAACAGTGCGATCCGTCACAACCGGATCTTCGACGGGGTGGCGGACTTCGATGCCGCCGTACGGGATCCGGCCCTGCCCCGGCAGCTTCTCGCAGGCTACGACACCGGGGACCACCTGCACCTGAACCCCGCGGGGTATCGAGCGATCGCCCAGGCCGTACCGGCGCGGTGGTTGCGGTGATCCGGTCCGGCCCTCCCAGTTAACACTCGACTTGATCGGGTACCTTCCTCGGCGTCTTGTCGGCGTCGAGGAAGGGGTCGGGCGACCCGTGGCGAGCAAGGACCGATCACTTCTCGGAAAAGCCGGGTTGCTGCTCATGTGCGGCTTCCTGACCGCCGTGGTGGTTTCCGCCGCCTCGTTCCCGGCCGTCGCGCTGGGCGGGCTGGTGGCCAAGGCGGGTGCCGAGGAGTTCGCCTCGCTGCCCAGCACCATCGTCGAGCAGGCCGCGCCGCAGGTGACGCGCGTCTTCGCCGCCGACGGCAAGACCCAGCTGGCCGTGCTCTACGACGAGTTCCGCAGCGACGTGCCGAACAGCCAGATCTCGGTCAACATGCAGAACGCGATCGTCGCCGCCGAGGACCACAAGTTCTACGAGCACAACGGCGTCGACGTGAAGGGCATCGCCCGCGCCTTCGTCAACAACAGCCAGGGCGGCTCGCAGCAGGGCGCCTCGACGCTGACCATGCAGTACGTGCGGATGGCCCAGGCCTACGGCGCGAAGACGGCCCAGGAGGCCATCGACGCGACGAAGGACAGCCCCGAACGCAAGATCGCCGAGATGAAGTACGCGCTGCAGATCGAGAAGGATCTCAACAAGAAGGAGATCCTGACCCGCTATCTCAACCTCGCGCCGTTCGGCAACGGGGCGTACGGGATCTATGCCGGCGCTCAGGTCTATTTCAAGAAGTCGCCCAAGAACCTCACGATCGCCGAGTCGGCGCTGCTGGCCGGCATGGTCAAGGCGCCGACCGCGTTCGACCCGACCACCAAGACCGGCTATCCGCAGGCGCTCGACCGGCGCAACTACATCATCGACAACATGGTCGGGCTGGGCCAGATCACCAAGGCCGAGGGCGAGGCGGCGAAGAAGACCAAGCTTTCCCGTACGACCAACCGGCCCGGCAACGGGTGCACGTCGGTGTCCACGAACAGCTGGGGCTTCTTCTGCGACTACTTCTACCGCTGGTGGATGGAGCAGAAGGACTTCGGCGACAACGCGTACGACCGGGAGCGCCAGCTCAAGAGCGGCGGGTACACGGTCGTCACGTCGATGGACGTCAAGGCCCAGAACGCGGCCCGGCACGAGATCAACCGCAAGATCAAGGACGACAACAAGAACGCGGTCGTGATCGCGGGCACCGAGCCGGGCACCGGCCACGTCAAGGTGCTGGCCACCAACCGCAAGTTCAAGCTCGACGACGGCTCCAACCCGCTGAGCTCGAACCCGGCCGCGCGCAAGGCCGGGGCCCGCGCCTCCTACCCGAACACCACCAACCCGATCATCACCGGTGGCGGCGACATCGCCGGTTACCAGGCCGGCTCGGTGTTCAAGATGTTCACGATGGTGGCCGCGCTCGAGAACGGCTACGAACTGGACCACCCGATCACGTCGGACTCGACGTACAAGTCGAGCTACCCGGTCGCGTTCAACTCGGATGCCGCCTGCCCGGGCACGTCGTTCTACTGCCCGTCGAACTCGTCGCCCAACACCAAGGGCACGTTCAACATGTGGACCGGCTTCGGCAAGTCGGTCAACACGTACTTCGTGCCGCTGCAGGAACAGGTCGGGGCCGAGAAGGTCATCGACGTGTCCAAGCGGTTCGGCATGGTCTACCGCTCCTCCAGCGACCGCGACCTGATGAAGACCGAGGCCGCGGCGCACGAGTTCGGCGCCTTCACCCTCGGCGTGACCACGTCGACGCCGCTCGACATCGCCAACGCGTACGCCACCCTGGCCGGCGACGGCAAATACTGCGCGCCGACCCCGATCAAGCAGATCACCGCGTCGAACGGCAAGAAGCTCAAAACCGGCCAGCCCAACTGCGTCCAGGCGACCACCCCCGACGTGGCCCGCAAGACCATCGACGCGGCCCGCTGCCCGGTCGGCGACCGCGCCCAGCTCGGCAACTGCAACGGCAGCACCGAGGCCAACGCCTACCGCACGATCAGGCACCCGATCTTCGGCAAGACCGGCACCACCGACAGCGACCGTACGGCGTCGCTCGTGGTGGGCTCGTCGAGCCTGGTCGTGGCGGGCTACATGGTCAACCCGGACTGGGCCAACCACACCGACCGCATGCGCCACGACATCGTCAACCCGGTCACGTACCGCACGCTGGCCGACTACCTCGACGGCACCGACCCGGTGGAGTTCAAAAAGCCCGGCGAGTAATTCGGTGTCGCCGCCGCGCCGGGGTTGGTTATAAAGCTCGGGTGACCGAGGAGACCCTGGCCGGCGGCAACACCGTCGGCGCCGCGCGGATCGGCGACGTCGTGCACAAGCAGGCGTCGCCGTGGACGCCGACGGTCCACGCGCTGCTGAAATACCTGGAAGAGGCCGGTTTCGACGGCGCTCCGCGGGCGCTCGGCTTCGACTCGCAGGGCCGCGAGATGCTCTCGTACCTTCCCGGCGAGACTGCTGCGGGCCGGTTCCCCTGGCCGTCCTGGGCGTTCACCGACGTCACGCTGACCCAGGTCGGCCAGTGGCTGCGCCGGGTCCACGATCTAACGGCCGGTTTCGTGCCGCCGCCCGGCGAGCGGTGGTTCCGCGGCCGCACGATGCAGCCCGGCCAGATCATCGGCCATCAGGACGTCGCGCCGTACAACGCGGCGGTCCAGGGCGACCGGCTGACCGGCTTCTTCGACTGGGATACGGCCGGCCCGTCCTCCCGCGACTTCGACCTGGCGTTCGCGGCGCTGTGGTGGGTGCCGCTCTGCCCGCCGGAGGTGGCCGGGAGCGTGGGCTTCCATCACCCCGGCGACCGGTCCCGCCGCCTTCATCTGCTGCTCGACGCGTACGGCTACGAGGACGACCGGCTCGCCTTCCGCGACGCGATCGTGCACCGTTGCCGGCTCCAGGCTGCGGCGATGCGCGAGATGGCCGCGGCCGGCGACCCGGCGGCGATCGCGTTGCTGCCGGTGGCGCGCTACATCGAGGACTCCGCGACCCACGTCGCTGAGCTGCCGGAGGGCTTTTTCCTCAGCTGAGGGCGGGCGCCGGCCGATGGACTGTGCCGTGAAACGACGTTTTGTTGCCGCGGCGGTTCTGGTGCTGGCGCTGGCCGGGTGCACCTCGGCCGACGGGCCCGCGATGACGGTCGAGCAGGCCGGCGCGACATATCTGGAACTCAGCACCGCCTCGAACGCGGCGCGGGAAGCCTGGATGCGCGCTCCGGCCCCGACCACTGCCACCCTTGCCCAGCACAAGCAGTTGGCGGAAGAGGCGGCGGAGGCCACGGCCACCTTCTCTCAGGGGCTGCGGGACAACCACTGGCCCGACGAGGCGCAGCCCGCCATCAGCGCCCTCGACGACGCGCTGCAGGAGCGCGAGGCCGCGTACAAGCGCGTCGCCACGGCTGGGAACGTCGCCGACTATCTGGCCGCCGCGAGTGAGGTTCCGGTGACGACCAGCCTGACCGGGGACGTACGGAAGGCTCTCGGTCTGCCGGAAGGTGCGGTGGTCACCGGTGCGACCCCGCGGTGACCGGTTCGTGACTGCTATCTAGATCGAGGTTGCCTGGGGCGGTCAGCATCGGCTTCGTGGACCTTGTTATTCGAGACCGGCCCGGACCGGCAGTGGACGCGGGGCGGTGTCAGGACTTGCGACGAACGTTGATCGTGACCCGGGGTCTGCCGGCTTCCGGCAAAACGACCGAGGCGCTGAGCTGGGTGGCCGAGGATCCGGAGCATCGGGCCCGGGTGGGCAGCGACGAGATCGCCGCGATGCTGCATCCGCACGTGCTGGCCAGCGACGGGGCGGCGTACAGCTCGCGTTACGCCGAGCGGGAGCAGCTCGTGGTGAACGCCGCGATCGAGGCCCTGCTGCGCTCGGGCGTCGACGTCGTCTGCGACGACCCGTTCCTGCTGCCGCACTACCTCGACGCCGTACGCGAGCTGGCCGCACGCTGCGACGCCGAGCTCGTGGTGTGGGACTTCACCGCCGTCGACGTCGAGGACTGCATCGCCCGCGACCGGCAGCGCGGGCTGGCCGGCGGCCGGGCGATCGGCGAACAGAAGATCCGAATACAACACCAGCTCTTCAGCGCGTACGAACAGGTCGCCGCGGCCGAGGACGGCTGAGCCCCTATGCTGCGCGGGTGGCTTATGTCTTGCGGGCGGTCATCGCTCCCGGCCGTGCCCTGCAGCAACGCGGGCACGGTGTCGTGGTCGACCTCGAGCAGGGGTTCGCGCTCATGCCGATGACCTCGGCCCAGCAAGCCGACGAGCCGTACGGCGAATTCTTACCTCGAGGCTTCGAAGCGACGCTCGCCGAGTGGTCCGCCGAAGATCCGATCGCGTACGTCGAGGCGGAGTACTGGGCGGGCACGGGTCTGCAGTACGCGACGGTGTGGCACCGTGGCGAGGTCGTGTTCGGCCCGCTGTTCAAAGACGAGGACGAGCCGCTGCCGGCCGAGGGGTCGCCGATCTCGCAGGCGCTGCGCCGGCTCGGTGTGTCCGCGCTGGGCCACTACGACGAGTTCGACGCGGCCGGGCTGGGCCGGCATCGCGGCACCGAGGACTGGATCACCGCAGGCGGCGCCTCGACACCGAGCCCATGACGTCGAGGACGACCTCCCCGTTGTCGACCTCGTATGTCCACGGTGGCTCGACGAACGTCGTCCACAGCTTGCTGCCGTCCAGGCTCCAGGCGGCCAGTTCCAGCTCGGCCGACATGAGCACGACGTCGTCGTGGCGTTGCCAGCCCCAGAAGCCGACTTCCGTACGGTCGTGCCAGGTGCGCCGCCAGCCGCCGGACCGGGCGTCGTAGCCGAGCAGACGGGTGCCGGCGCCGATGAAGACTTGGCGCTGCTCCGGGACGACCAGGACTCCGGGCGTGAAGCCGGCGACCGCGGGGGAGAACCGCTGCGTGATCACCAGGCCCGGGCGACCGGATCCGACGGCGACGAAGACGTATCCGTTGTCGTAGCCGGGGTCGGGAAAGTCCTCGGCCAGCTGCGCATCCCTCCGGAGCAGGTCGAGGTCGGGTGGCGCGCTCGAGTTGACCGTGACTGCTAGATCATCCATGGGCACGGCACAGCTCCAGCAGTTGCTCGTCCTCGGGAACCTGGGCGCTCGACCACGAGTGGGGTGAGACGTTGAACCGCCGCTCGGCGGTCAGTTCGGCCCTGAACAGCGGCCGCAACGCGTCGGCCAAGGGGCCGGTGGCGGCCTCGGCGATCTTCGGGCGGGTCATCGGGTCGGCGTGCCAGGCGGTGGTCAAAGGCAGCGCCACCCGATCGGTTTCGCCGGTGAGACGCCACAGCGCGAGGGCGGCCGGCGTCGGCGCCGGAGCGTCCAGGTAGGTCGCGACCAGCGGTCCGGCCGGGGCCGCGGCCGGGCCCATGACGGCGATCTCCTCGAACGCCGCGCCGCCGGCCGGGCCGTCCAGGCGGGCCGTCACCAGCGCCAGGGCGCCGGGGAACCGGTCGATCCGCCACAGCGCTCCGGCCGCCGCGACGGCCAGGCGGGGATCGTCGCTCTTCGCGGCCACCCGCAGCAGGGGCAGCGCCTCGGCCGCCGCCGGACCGATCCGGCCGAGGGTGGCCGCCGACCAGGCCGTCAGGGGCGAGGCGAGCAGGCGGGGGACGGCCGGGGCGGCGGCCGGGCCGAAGGCGCGCAGCGCGGTCTGGAACGCGTACCACTCGAGGGGTTCCCGATCGCCGTCGGCCAGCAGGGGCAGCACGGGAACGAGCTCGGCGGTGATCCGGGCGGCGTGCTCCGGATAGCGGGCGAGCAGGTAACCGGTGTCCTTCGGGCGCCGCGGGAACCGCAGCGAGGCCAGCAACATCGGGAGCGCCCGGTCGTCGCCCAGGCCCGCGAGGATCTCGACATACGGGTGCAGGCCGGGCGGATCGTTCGAGTAGCGGACGGTCCACTCCGGCAGGCCGTCCCGCCACGGCCGGCCGTCGATGTGAGCGAGCCGCCGGGCCACGGTCTCCGCGGCGGGGGCGGCGACCGGCCCCCAGTGCCGGAGCATGCTGCCGGCCCGCCCGGCCAGCTGTCGTGACCGTTCGAAGAACGGCGCGATGCGGCTCACCGTCTCGTGATAGTCGCCCCGCCAGGCCTGGATGAGCTTGTTCGCGGCCCACAGGGCGTCGCCGGCCAGGTCGTCGTGGGGTGAGGCGAGCAGCGGGGTGACGATCGCGATGCGTTCGGCCACGCGCGGCCCGAGGGCGTCGGTCAGGTCCTCGACCATCCGCGAGCAGTGCGGCGCGCGGCGGCCCGCCTCCATCTCCTCCCGCATCACCCGCAGCGAGCCGATCAACGTGTCGGTCTGGAAGCCGCCCGCCTCGGCCGTGGGGCCTTCCTCGGCGTACGCGCGGTCGATGAGCTCGGGCACGCCGTCGAGAGGCGTCCGCTGCGGGTCGCTGCGGGCCACGGCGATGAGCGCGGCCAGCCCGGTCGAGGCCGGCGCCGACCGGACCAGATCCAGCAGGTGCCCGACCTCGTCGGCGTCGAGTTCCAGACTGCCGAGCGCGTCGAAAAGACCCATCCGCGCCTCAGCGTTGTCCTCAGTGCCCAGCAGGCTGACGAACAGGCCGGGCGTTGCCGCGTCGATGGCGACCAGCAGCTTGGGCGCGGCGGCGCGTACGGCGGGGTCGGGGTCGTCGGCCAGCGCGGTCAGGGCGGGCGCCGCGGCCACGGCGAGCGCGTGGGCCCGTACGGCCTGGCGGCGCATCTCGATCGTGCCCTCGTCGTCCAGCTCGGCCTCGTCCGGCCACTCGGCGACGTCGGCCACATCGGCGAGCAGCTGGGCTATCGCGTCCCGGCCGGGCAGACCGGGCGTGGTCAGGGCCTCGATCAAGAACGGCACCGCGGCCACCGTCGAGTCGTAGATGTCGCCCTGGTGGTGGACGGCGCCGTACATGGCGTCGAGGGACGTCTCGCGGATCGCCGGATCGGGGTCGACCAGGCCGCGTATCCACCTCGGCACCTCCCCGGCCGAGCCGTAGGCGTGCTCCAGCGATTCCCAGTCGATGTCGTCCAGCCCCGCGAACACGGCGCAAGCTTAGGTGCCGTGATCACGGCGGAGCAGGGCGAGGGTGCCGGGCAGGAGCGCCCCGGCCGTCCAGGCCGCCGTCACGGCCGGGCCTCGGATCGGCCCGGACTGACGGTGGCGCGGCGCGTGCGGGATCAGCCCAGACTGACCGTGGCTGCGCGTAGCTCCTGGAGGGCGGCCAGCGTATAGGGGGCCAGGTCGGTCTCGCCCTCGGTCTCGGACCACTGGGCGTAGCCCCGCTTGAAGGCGAGCACCCCCAGCTCGCCCGCGAGGGCGGCGATCGGGTCGGGCACGCCGCGGGCGACGAGTGCGTCGGTGATGGCGGCGGCCAGGCTGACGGTCTTGAGAGCGTCGCGTTCCTGCAGCTCGGTGCTGGCGGCGACTGCGGCCTTCAACCGGGGGCCGAGCTCGCGGTTGAGCGGGCCCATCGTGCTCGACGCGCGTTCGAGCCCGGCCGCGACCGCCTCGAGCGGGCTGGCCGTCGCCGGGGCCTCGGCGATGCCCTCGGCCAGCAGCGTGCGCAGCGTCTCCTGCCCGGCCACCAGCAGCTCACGCTTGTCGGGGAAGTGCCGGAAGAACGTGCTCTTGGTGACGCCCGCCCGCTCGGCGATCTGCGCGACCGTCGTGGCGTCATACCCCTGCTCGGCGAACAGGTCGACCGCGGCGACGACGAGCCGCTCCCGCGCCCCCGGTTCCCAACGAGCCATGCCCCCATCATAGTGACGGGACCTTTGTCCCATCACCGTGGTAGCGTGACGGGACAAGAGTCCCATCACTTGCGGGAGAGTTCCATGCGCGTCTTCCTCACCGGCGGCACCGGCCTGATCGGGTCCGCCGTCACCGCCGAGCTGCTCGGCCACGGCCACACCGTGCTCGCCCTGACCCGCTCCGCCGCGTCCGCGCAGGCCGCCGAGGCCGCAGGCGCCGAGCCGCTGCCCGGCGGGCTCGCCGACCTCGACGTGCTGCGCGCCGGCGTGGCCCGGGCCGACGGCGTGATCCACCTGGCCTTCGGCAACGACTTCAGCAGCGCCGAGGCGGTCGCCCGATCCGTCGCCGAAGAGGGTGCGGCCCAGGCCGCGATGGGCGAGGCGCTGGTCGGCAGCGACCGCCCGTACGTGACGGTCTCGGGCACGCCGTGGGTGCCCGGCCGTGCCTCGGTCGAGACCGACCAGGTGCCGACCGACGGCCCCGTCGGCGGCCGGGGACGCGCGGTCATGGGGGTGCTGGCGCTGGCCTCGCGCGGGGTGCGCAGCACGGCCGTCCGGCTGCCGCGCACGGTGCACAACCAGGGGCAGGGCGGGTTCGCCGGTCTGCTGACCGGCATCGCGCGCCAGACCGGGATCTCGGGCTATCCCGGCGACGGCACGATGCGCTGGCCCGCCGTCCACGCGTTGGACGCGGCGGTGCTCTTCCGGCTCGCCCTGGAGCAGGGGCCGGCGGGTACAGCCTGGCACGCGGTCGACGACGAGGGCGACGCGGTGCGCGACATCGCCGGGGTGATCGGACGGCGGCTCGGCCTGCCGGTGCAATCCGTCCCGGACGACACGTTCGGGCCGCTGGGGCCGATCTTCGCTACCGACCAGCCGTCGTCGAGCGCCTACACGCGGGAGACGCTGGGCTGGGTGCCGTCCCACCCGAGCCTGCTGAAGGATCTGGAGAACATTCAGCCTTGATCCCGGGCGGGGTTTGTCCCTGCGGCTCTGCTTGGCTCTCGCGATTGCCGCCTGCGCCGTCGGCCCTGACTGCCGCTTGCGGTCGGTTGTTGGCCAAGGGCGGCTTCCCAGGCGGGCGGGTGGTTGGCCGGGGTCTCTGCCGCCACTCACGCCGGGTGGGTTGCTTGGGTTGCTTCGGCGGCCTGTCGTTGTGCAGTCGGCTTCTGCGGCCGGTTTCGCTTGAGGGGACGCGGACCGTAACGGGCGGCACTCAGCGGGACCACGACGGCCACCGCCTGGGCAGCCGCTTTTGACTGTGAGTGGCTGCAGAAAGCTCGACCACCCGCGCCGTCGGCCCTTGACTGCCGCTTGCGGTCGGTTGTTGGTTAAGAGCGGCTTCCCAGGCGGGTGGGCGGGTGGCCGGGCTCTCTGCCGCCACTCACGCCGGGGTGGGTTGCTTGGCATACTTCGGCGGCCTGTCGTTGTGCAGTCGGCTTCTGAGGCCGGTTTCGCTCGAGGCGACGCGGACCGCAACGGGCGGCACTCAGCCGGACCACGACGCCCACCGCCTGGGCAGCCGCTCTTGCCGCCCGTCGACGGTGAGTGGCGGCAGAAAGCTCGGCCACCCGCTCACCCCGCCTGGGAAGCCGCTCTTGCCGCCCATCGACGGTGAGTGGCGGCAGAGAGCCCGGCCACCCGCCCACCCCGCCTGGGCAGCCGCTCTTGCCGCCCATCGACCGTGAGTGGCGGCAGAAACTCGACCACGCCGCTCCGCCGCCTGGCCAGCCGCTTGCCTCGCTGACCCTGACCGCGACCTGCGCCGTCGACCCCGAATGCCGCGCCGCCATCGGTCAGCCCGGATGCCCGCTCGATCTGCCCCCCGCTGAGCGCTTTCAGAGAACTGTCGTGCGGTCGGCTCGCCGATCTTGGACTGTCGACGACTATACAGGCAATTTAGAGAACGGTTGCTTATTGATGGCATGATCTAATGCGGCATTGTCCCTATGGGGTGGCGGATAATGTAGGCATGGGTCAGATGTCGTTGTTCAGTCGGGCCGTTGTTGCTGGGATGCGGGACAGGACAAAAGCGCGTAATTACTCGCCCGGTAATGAGGAGTTTCGGCGGGAGCATGAGCGGCGTCGGGCTTTTGGGTTGCGGCGGCGGCATGAGGAGAAGGCTCGGTGGGTGGCGGAGAATCAGCCTGAGGCGTGGGCTCAGATCCGGGCGCTGGCTGCTGCTGAGACGCCAATAAAGACGCGTTTGGCCGCGCCTGTTCCGGCGCGGGTTGTTGTTCGTCGGCGTTGGGTCAGTCCGTTGGGGGTGCCGCTTCCGGTTTTGCGGCTTGCCGGCGCTCGTTGCATTTTGATGAGAATGTGTGGTTGTTCTCCGGCGGTGGTTGCGGTGACACTCAGGCTGCGGGTCGGTGCAACCCGTCGTGCTGTGGTCGGGGTTGAAGAAATGGCCGATTCGGTGGCGGGAGCGGATTCTGACGTGGGTTCCGAGGCCGGCGAGATTCGGTCAAGCGTTCAGTTGACTACAGCGTTGATTGCCAGTCCGGCCGCGATGAGGGTGAATCCCGCGATCAGCGCCGGCTTGCGGGCCGACCGGCCGACGGTGACGCCGGCGAGGCCGGTCAGCAAGCCCAGCACGGCGGCCGCGGCGGGCACGGGGCGGATCCAGTCGGGGCCGTCGACCGGGCAGGCGATCTGGCCCGAGGCGTCGAAGCAGGCGTTCGACATGAGGGGTGCGGCCAGAAACAGGGTGAGGGCCGCGAACAGGAGCAGGAGCGCGAAGACTCCGACGAAAGCCGGGCGGCCATACCGTGTTGTCACGTGCGGGATCCAACCACACGAAAGGGCAAGAGTGGGGGCAGGCCCTGGCGCGGAAGCTGCTGGAAGGTTACTTTCCATTTACATCGATCGATGGAAAGCCCCGGTTCCTTCCTCTTCCCCCAGGAGGCTGATCGAAAATGACAACGATGTCACCGTACCGCCGGTGGCTGGCCGTAGCGGCGGCCACCGCAACCGCGACGGCCCTGAGCGCCGTCCCGGCCGAGGCCGCCCCAGCCCCGGCCCCATCCGTACGAGGGCTGTCGGCCACGCAGCAGATGGAGCAGCAACGTCCCCTGGTGGCGGCCGCTTCCGCCGTACGGTGGGCAGTTGAACGCGGCTCCTACCCGGGCTACGCCGGCATCACCCTCAACAAGGCCGACGTCACCGTCTATTGGAAGGGCGCCCTGCCCGCCTCGATGCGCCGGGTCGTCGACCAGGCCTCGGGGCAGGCGCCGGTCAAGGTGCAGCGCGCCGCCTACTCGATGGCCGAGCTGCGGCAGGCGGCCGCGAAGCTGAGCGGGCAGGCCGTCAAGCTGCAGCCCGACGGCAGCGGTCTCATCGTGTCGGTTCCCCAAGCCGTACGGGCCACTGCTGTGCCGGATGTCGGCGTGCCGGTCACCGTGGTCGCGGAGGCCGCTCTCGAGCCGGTCAGCCGCGACGACGACTGGGCGCCGTGGAAGGGTGGCGCCACGATCGTGAACACCGACCAGGGCACCGCCTGCACGTCGGGCTTCGGCGTGCGGAACGGGTCGGCCAGTTACATCCTGACCGCGGCCCACTGCGGGCAGGCCGGGCAGCGCTTCACCGACGGGCGGGGCGAGTTCATCGGCACGATCGGCCCCCGCCACCAGGA
Organism: Paractinoplanes lichenicola; assembly: GCF_016785085.1. Classification (GTDB taxonomy): domain Bacteria; phylum Actinomycetota; class Actinomycetes; order Mycobacteriales; family Micromonosporaceae; genus Actinoplanes; species Actinoplanes lichenicola. The sequence goes on along the minus strand of NZ_JAENHO010000010.1, from coordinate 48,038 downwards.
TCACGACGTGGAGCTGGTGCCGACCTCGAGCGTCGACGGCTACATCTACGTGGGCACGCCGACCGACAGTGTCGCCGCGCCGGTCGAGGGCTGGGGCTGGACGTTCGTCGGCGAATACCTCTGCCAGTCGGGCGTGACCAGTTCGCGGCAGCTCGGCCGGCCGGTGTGCAACCTGAAGGTGCTGTTCTACTACGCCGACCGCGAGGACCTGGTCGAGGCGGAGCAGACGGAGGGCCAGCCGGCGGCGCGGCCGGGTGACAGCGGTGGCCCGATCTATTCGATCGCGGCCAGCGGCAAGGTCGTCGCCAAGGGCACCACCACCCGTACGGCGGGGGCCCGGATCGGCTTCCAGGACTACGGCACCGCGTGGCGCGACTTCGGGGGCATTGTCCCAGCCACCCGGTAGGTTGCGGGCGTGACGTTTCGTGGCTGGCCCAGCGAGGCCCTCGAGTTCTACGAGGGCCTCGCCGCCGACAACTCGAAGACCTACTGGACGGCGCATCAAAGCTTCTACGAGGAGCAGGTGCGCGACCCCATGCGGGAGCTGCTGGCCGCGCTCGAACCCGAGTTCGGGCCCGGCAAGATCTTCCGGCCCTATCGCGACGTGCGGTTCAGCAAGGACAAGACGCCGTACAAGACGCATCTCGGGGCCTGGCTCGACGGCGGGCACTATATCCAGCTGTCCGCGGACGGGCTCGCCGCCGGCTGCGGGATGTATCAGCTGGAGCCCGAGCGGCTCGAGCGCTATCGCCGCGCGGTGGCCGACGACAAGACGGGCGAGGAGCTGACCGCGATCATCGCGTCGATCGAGGGCGGCGGCATCGGCGTACACGGGCACGGGTCTTTGAAGACGGCACCGCGGGGCTATGCCAAGGATCACCCGCGCGTGGAGCTGCTGCGGCACAAGGGCATCACGACCTGGCGGGAGTGGGAGCCCGCGGCCTGGCTGGGCACGAGCAAGGCGAAGACCCGCGTCGTCGAGTTCCTGCGGGCCAGCCGGCCGCTCAAGGACTGGCTCGACACCCACGTCGGGCGTTAGCCCGGCAGCGGCCGCCGGCAGTGATAGACCAGGGCGGGCGGCAGGTTGGCCCAGACCGTACGGCCGATCACGACCTCGTCGAAGCGGGCGCGCAACGAGCGCAACAGGCGGCGCGCGGGCGGCGCCCAGCGGGCATGCACGTACGCGAAAGTGGTGAACGCCCCGCCCGGCGCCAGCGAACCGGTCACCGCGGTGAGCACGTCGCCCTGCAAGGCAGGGGAGAAGGCGGCCCAGGGCAGGCCGCTGACCACGACGTCGGCCGGTGCTGAGAGCAGGGCCGGCAGCTCGCGGGCGTCGGCCTGGACGACCTCGACCGTGGGATGCGCCCGGGAGAGCCGCCCGGCGAAGCGCGGGTTGATCTCGACGGCGACGTGCCGCCCGCGGCCGGCCAGGCGCCGCTGGATCGCCGCCGTGAATGAGCCCGTGCCGGGGCCCAGCTCGACGACCGTCGGATCGCCGGTCCGGGGCACCGGCGCGATCATCACCTCGGCGAGTGTGCGGCCGCTGGGCGCCACCGCGCCGACCTCCAGGGGGCTGCGTGCGAACTCCACGAGGAAACTCATGAGCGTGACGCTAGGGCCGGGAACGGCCGGAAGATCTCGTGCGGGCAGGCGGACCGGCGGCCAGAAGGAGGAGACCGGGCGGCCGGTGGCAGGGGAGCCCGCGTGCGCCCGCGGACGTATCGTGACCTGGTGAAGGCACTGATCGACGTGGGCATCGGGGTGGCCGCCGCCCTGTTCGGCGCGGTCATGATCGTGCTCGGCGCCCCTTCCGGTCAGCCGGTCGCCCAGTGGCTGCTCATCGAGGCCTCGGTGCTCGCGCTGGTGCTGATCAGGCACTTCCCCCTGGTGCTGCTCGGCATCGAGGTCGTGCTGGTCGTCGTGACCGACATCGTGCTCCCGTACGAGAGTCACGTCGCACCGCTGGCCGCGGGGCTCGCGCTCGGCGCCGTCGCCTACCGGCACAGTGGCCTGGTCACGACGGCGGGCTGGCTCGCCACGTACGGGGCCGTGGTCTTCACCGTCGGCCGGCACGACCCGGGACTGCTCTCGGGCGTGGAAGGGGCGTTGCGTCTGTGCTCGATCGCCGCCGCGGTCGGGGCGCCGGTCGCGTTCGGCTGCTGGCTGGCCGGGCTGCGCAAGGTCGCGGCCCAGGAACGCGAGCGCGCGATCGCCGAGCGGGAGGCGGCCCGGATGGGGGAGCGGGCCCGCATCTCCAACGACCTGCACGACCTCGTCGCCCATCACGTGTCGGCGATCGCGATGCGGGCCGGCTCGGCGCGCTATGCCGCCCTGCACGGGAGCGGGCCGGCGGCCGAGCGGCTCGAGGAGTCGGCGACCGCCCTGGACGCGATCCACACCAGCGCGGGCCAGGCGCTCGTCGACCTGCGGGGGCTGCTGCACGTGTTGCGCGATCCGGGCAGCGCCGATCCGCTGCTCGACCCCGAGCAGATGATCAATGATGCGGTCGAGCGCAGCCGTGCGGCGGGGCTGACGGTGACGGCCGATGTGGACGTACGGCTGGCCATGGCGCCGCTCGCGCTGCGGGTGACGGCGGCCCGGGTCGTACAGGAAGCTCTGACCAATGCTTTGAAACACGCCCCGGAATCGGCTGTCAAAGTCGCGCTCAAGAAGGACGACGGAAGGCTTTCGATCATGGTGGATAACGATTTGTCGGATAAATCGGACAGTGCGCTGCCGTCGTCGGGGCACGGGCTCGCCGGAATGCGAGAGCGCGTCGAGATCCTCGGGGGGACCTTCGCGGCCGGGCCGTCCCGCGACGGCTGGAAAGTCGCCGTCACCCTGGAGCTGCCATGATCCGCGTCCTCGTGGTGGACGACCAGGAGCTCGTACGGGCCGGGGTGACGCTCCTGCTGCGGACGGCGGGCGAGGACGTGGTCGGCGAGGCCGCGGACGGGCACGAGGCCGTACGGCTGGCCGAGCGCCTGCGCCCCGACGTGATCCTGATGGACCTGCGGATGCCGCGCGTCGACGGCATCGAGGCCACCCGCCGCATCCTGGCCGCCGCGCCCACCACCCGCGTCGTCATGCTCACCACGTTCGGGGAGGACGCCGAGGTGTACGGGGCTTTGCGCGCGGGCGCCGTGGGCTATCTGCTCAAGGACGGCGCACCCGAGGCCATGGTCGACGCCGTACGCCGGGCCGCCCGCGGCGAATCATTGCTGGCCCCCGCCGTACTATCCCGGGTGGTCGCCCGCGCCCTGAGCGCCCACCGCGAGCAGGCCCAGCCCGGCGAGCTCGACGCCCTGACCCCGCGCGAACGCGAGGTGCTGACCCTAGTTGGCGCGGGTCAGTCCAACGCCGAGATCGGCGAGACCCTGCACCTCGGCGTGACCACCGTGAAGTCGCACGTCGCCGCGGTCACCGAGAAGCTGGGCCTGCGCAACCGGGTGCAGGCCGCGGTCATGGCCCACCGGCTCGGCCTCATCGACGACGACTTCAAGCCCGTACGGTGATGGGGTAGGGCTTTTCCGCCGGCAGGAGCTCGCGCGCACCCGCCTCGTCGCCTGCGTCGAGCCGCCCCTTGATGTCGCGGGCCAGCGCGGTCACGTCGGTGATCCCGGTGACCCACTCGTCGGCATACCTGTCCGAGGCGACCCCCGACAGCCCGAGCTGCAGCGACCGATAGGGCAGCGGCTGCAACCGCAACGACCGCTCCGGATCCCACTGCACCCGCACCGGGCTCGCCTTGGCCGCGGCCGCCCACGCCTGCCGGTCGGCGTGCACGTCCCGGTCGTAGTGGCTGAGGACCGCGTTGGCCAGCGCCCACTCGAACCCGTCACGCCGGACCGACACGGCCAGCACCCGCTCCTGGCCGGGCTTGGTGGCCCAGCCGCAGCGATACATCATCCACAGGAACGACGGCTTGACCCAGGTCATCCGCCCCCGCTTGAACGGCGGCACGAACCGCCCGGCCGCCACCGCCGGCCCGGCGATGGCAGGCGAATAGGCCTGATAAACAACAATCGTCTCCGAGTCGAAAACCGCCCGAATCTGCCGGTAGGGAACCTCACTCACCGGACCATGATCGCGCGAGGGGACCGGTCAGCGCACCTGATTACCGTAGCGGCGCGCCAGACTGTCCACATCGGGCTCGCCGTACGTGGCCACCAGCTCGGCGAACCGGGCGACCTTGGCCGGACCGAAGCGGGCCAACGACTCCGCGTACGACTTGGCGGTCCAGAAGCGGGGCGGGGTTGTCTTGCTGTGGAACTTGTCGGCGTACATGATCACGGTTTCGGTGGGGGTCTCGTCGAGGTAGTCGGCCGGGGGGAGGGGCAGGGCCTGGGTCAGGATGTCGTCGCGGGTGAGGCCTACTCCGGTGTGGTGGGAGCAGATGCGGGCCAGCGGCTCGGGCAGGTCGAGGGAGCGCAGCAGCTCGTGGCCCAGCACGCCGTGGCGGATGTAGGCCTCGTCGGGGCGCAGGCGGTAGACACCGATGTCGTGGAGCAGAGCCCCCGCCCGTACGAGGTCGGGGTCGGTGCCCGGGGCCGGGAAGCTCAGGGCCAGGTCGCGCACGATCAGGCAATGCGTCCAGACGAGCTCGAACGCCGCGGGGGTCGGGGCGAAGCGTTCGTGCAGGGCGCGGATCTCGTCGTCGGTGGGCAGGTCGGTCACGGGCGGGAGACCGTCGCCGGGTTGAAGCCGTACGGGAGCTCGAGGCGGTGGGCGTGCAGCAGGGGCTCGTCGGCGAGCAGGTCGGTCGTGGGGCCGTCGGCGACGATGCGGCCGGCGTCGAGGATGACCGCCCGCGGGCACAGCTGCAACGCGTACGGGAGGTCGTGGGTCACCATGAGCACGGTGACCGGCAGCGGCTCGAGGATCTCGGCCAGCTCGCGGCGGCTGGCCGGGTCGAGATTTGACGACGGCTCGTCGAGCACGAGGATCTCGGGCCGCATCGCGAGCACGGTGGCCACGGCGACGCGGCGGCGCTGACCGAACGACAAGTGATGCGGCACCTGGTCGCGATGCTCGCTCATGCCGACCGCGGCCAGTGCCTCGTCGACGCGTTCTTCCAGAAGAGCGCCCCGTACGCCCAGGTTTTGCGGGCCGAACGCCACGTCCTCGGCGACCGTGGGCATGAAGAGCTGGTCGTCCGGGTCCTGGAAGACGATGCCGACGCGGCGGCGGATCTCGGCCAGGGCGGCGCGGTCGGCCGGATCGACGCGGGCGCCGGCCACGTCGATCGTGCCGGGGCCGCCGTGCAGGATGCCGTTGAGATGCAGCACCAGCGTGGTCTTGCCGGCGCCGTTCGGGCCGAGCAGGGCGACGCGCTCGCCGGGGGCCAGCGTGAGGTCGATGCCGTGCAGCACGGGGGTGCCGTCGGGGTAGGCGAAGTGCAGCCCCTCGACACGCAGAGCAGTCATTCTCGTCAGCCTAATCCCGCGATCAGCGCGATCCCCGCGGTAGCCACCGGTAATGCGGCCGCCGTCACCCACTGCGACATCGGCGCGCGGTTTTCGGACGTACGGGGAAGCCTTCCCGTGTAACCCCGCGACACCATGGCCAGATACACGCGCTCCCCACGCTCGTACGCCCGCAGGAACAGCGCCCCCACGCTCACCGCGAACGCCTTCACCTGCCACAGGAACCGCGGGTCGTACCCCCGGGCCAGCCGGGCGATCCGCATCCGCCGGGCGTCGTCGGCCAGCACGTCCAGGTAGCGCAGCATGAACGTCGCGATCTGGGTGAACACGGCCGGGCAGCGCAGCCGGTCGAGACCGAGGATCAGGTCGCGCATCGTGGTCGTGGCCGCCAGCAGCAGCGACGCCACGACACCGAGGGTGCCCTTGGCGAAGATGTTCCAGGCCCCGTGGATGCCGTCGAGCGACAGGGACAGCCCGAGCCAGTCGACCCGTTCCCCCTGCCCGGCGAACGGCAGCGCGATCGCCAGCAGCACGAACGGCAGCTCGATGGTGGCCCGCTTGGCCAGCCACAGGGCGGGGACGCGGGCGGCCACGGCCACGATCGCCAGCAACAGGGCGTAACCCCCGAACGCCCAGAACTCCGTACGGGGGGTGATGACCACGATGATCGTGAACAGCAGGACGGCGGCGATCTTGACCTCGGGCGCCAGGCGGTGCACGGGGCTCACCCGCTCCAGGAAAAGTGCGCCGCCCATCTAGGCGTCCGTCCCCTGGCGGCGTCGGGCCACCCAGAAGAGGCCCGCGCCCACTCCGAAGGTGATCAGCACGCCCGCCGTGCCCGCCAGCAGCGTCGACACGAAGCTGTTGCCGACGCCCCGGATCCCGTAGTCGGCCAGCGGCGAGTCGCCCAGCTGATGCTCGCCTTCCTCCTGCGCGATGCAGGTCCCGCCGGTGATCTCACCCTCGGCGTTGAACGTGCAGCCCTCGCGGGCCGTCGCGTCCAGCCCGTCGGGGCTCGACGACGCGAAGTTGCTCACCACGCCGGCCAGCAGCACGGCCACGAGCAGCCCACCGGCCAGGAACCAGCCCAGCTTCTTGGTCATGCCTTCACTCCAGCCTCGACGACGGGCGCCGGCTTGCGGAAGCGCCTCAGGGCGTACACGAGATCGGGCCGGACCTTGGCCACGGTGGCGACCGTGGTCGCGGCGATCAGGCCCTCGCCGATGCCGATCAGGGTGTGCGACAACGCCATCGTGCCCGAGACCCAGGGCAGCGACAGCTCGGTCGTGCCACCCAGCGCGTATTCGAACACGAAGCCCTGCGAGGCCACGACCACGCTGACGACCGACGCGACGAACGCCGTCACGGCCAGGCCCTGCGCGTTCCGCGGCAGCACCCGCAGCAGACCCGCGACCAGCAGATATCCGGCCGCCGTGCCGAGCAGCGCCATGTTCGTGATGTTCAGGCCGAGCGCCGTCAGGCCGCCGTCGGCGAACAGCAGGCACTGCACTATCAGCACCGTCGACACGCACAGCGCGCCCACCCACGGCCCGACCAGGATCACTGCCAGCGTGCCGCCCAGCAGGTGCCCCGACACGCCCGGCAGCACCTGGAAGTTCAGCATCTGCACGGCGAAGATGAACGCCGCCACCAGCCCCGCCATCGGCGCCAGCCGCTCGTCGAGATCGTTCCTGGCCTTCCGCACGCAGAACGCGAGCGCGGCCACCGCCAGCACCGCGAACACCGCCGACACCGGCCCGTCCACGATCCCGTTGGCGATGTGCATCGCCGTCGTCTCCATGACGCCTCCCGACTACGGATCTTGGCCGCAGCTTATGAGCAGCACCCGCTGTTGCAAAGTCTTGGCAATTGAACTCCATATGGCAACTGGTAGTTCGACGCATCACTAGTCACGGATGGGTTCATTCATCCCTCTCAAGACAACTTCCAGATCATGTCCTAGCGGGGTGGTGGGTACGGACCGTCGCTCCCGCGGGGGCCGCGACACGATGAGCTGGCCGCTGGCGCGTCCAGGACGCTCATCGCGCCACGGCGACCTGAGTGAGTGGTTGCGCCCAAAATCCGCATGACAGACTCCGGTGCTGTCACCCGTCGATCTAGCGTGCACCGGAAGGGCGGAATGGCTGACGAGGCACAGTTGCAGGTCATGGAGTTCACCAACCTGTCGTACGGGTCGCTGACCTGCCTGATCCGGTGCCTGAGCGGCATCGTCCGGGTCGGCGACCGGGTGCGGCTGGTGGTGTCGGACTCGGTCGTGGAGGGCCCGCTCGTCGACGGCCTGACGGTCACCCGGATCGAGCGCTCCCACGATGTGACGGTGCCGTTCACCGACCCCGGCATGGGCGCGGCGCTCACCGCGACCGGCGACATCGACGTACGGGCGATCCGGGCCACCACGGCCGGAACCCCCGCCGACCAACTGTGGCGGCGCAAACTGCTGTTAGTCCTGGACTGACCGCTCGCCCGGTCGATGGTTCAGGGCCGCGAGGATGACCTCCTGACTGGCGTGGACCGTGGTCGCGAACGCGCCGGGTTCGCGACCGAGGCGTTCGGCGCCCGCCCGCACGACGCCCGACAGCAACTCCACCGTGAGCGGCACGTCGCCGACGTCGCGAAACTCCCCGCGCCCGATGCCGTCCCGGACGACGTTCTCGACCTCGGCCACGATCGCGTTGAACGGGTTGCCCGGCCCCTTCGGCACCTCGGCGACCAGCGGGCCCGCGCCCGGCCGGAACATCGGCTGCAACGCCTGATCCATGGAGGCCCGCAGAAAAGCCTCGACGATCTCCCGCAGCCGAGCCGCAGCCGGCTCCTCAGCCCGCCCGGCGATCGCCGCCACCCGGGCCAGCGCGGGTCGGGCGGCCCGCTCGGTCAACGCCAGCACCAGCGCACTCTTATCCCGCGCGTAGTTGTACAACGTGTTACGCGCCAGCCCGGCCCGGGCCGCGATATGCCCCATATTGATCGAGTCGTAGTCCCGCTCGAGCAGCAACTCCCGCAAGGCCCCGGCAAGCTCCGCCCACACCATCTCGTGGTGCTCCTCAATACTGGCTCCCCGAATCCGCGGCACCCGCCAATCCTCCCTCACCACGCTCCCCACCCGACGCCCCGCCGCGCCACTCGAGGCCCCGCCAGCGCCCGAGGTGCCAGCGAACGCCCCACCGCCCGAGGAGTTATGCGCACCCGAGGCGTCACGCGGACGATGAACGTCGACGGGTTCGCGATCCCCCGCAGCGGCCGCCCGAGGTGTCACGCGCGCCCGAGGTGTCACCGGACGCCCCGCCGCGCCCGAGGCCCCGCCCGCGCCCGAGGTGTCACCGGACGCCCTGCCGCGCCTGAGGGGTCACCCGCGCCCGAGGTGTCACGCGCACCCAAGGCCACGCCCGCGCTCGAGGTGTCACCGGACGCCCTGCCGCACCCGAGTGCCACCCGCGCTTGAGGTGTCACTGAACGTCCCGCCGCGCCCGAGGTGCCGCCCGGCGCTCAGCTGCGCCCGAGGTCGCTGGCGACCGCGGCGTGGCGCGACTTTGGCTTCAGCTCCCGGCGGGCGCGGCGACTTGCCTGGCGGAACTCATGGCCAGGTCGCGTCCACCGAAGTGGTGTATGACCCGGTCTTTCCCGGCGTACTGAGGCGGCCATCGCAGATCCTTCGGATTGCTTGAAGATCACGAAGGAGAGACCTGCGATGGCCGCAGAACCGAGTCTGAATGTCGCTGAGCTGCTACGCGAGCATCTTCAATCGGCGAGCCCTGATCTACTACGGGCGATGGTGCAAACCTTCGCCGAGACGCTGATGTCAGCCGAGGCCGACGCTGTCTGCGGCGCCGAGTACGGCGAACGCAGCGACGAGCGGGTCAACTCGCGTAACGGCTACCGGCATCGCGACTGGGACACCCGGGCCGGCACGGTCGAACTGGCCATCCCGAAGCTGCGCCAGGGCTCCTACTTTCCCGACTGGCTGCTGCAGCACCGCCGCCGCGCCGAACAAGCCCTCGTCAGCGTCGTGGCCACCTCATATCTGCTCGGCGTCTCGACCCGGCGGGTGGAGAAACTGGTCGAGCAACTCGGCATCAAACAACTCTCGAAGTCCCAGGTTTCGGAGATGGCCCGCCACCTGGACGCGCAGGTCGAAGCGTTCCGCAACCGGCCCCTGGACGCCGGCCCCTACACGTTCGTCTGGGTCGACGCCCTCGTGATCAAGGTCCGCGAACACGGACGCACTATCAACGTCCACACCCTGGTCGCGGTCGGGGTCAACGCCGACGGCGGCCGCGAAGTCCTCGGCCTCGAGGTCACCAGCGACGAGGACGGCGCTGGCTGGCTGGCCTTCCTGCGCTCGCTGACTGCCCGGGGCCTGACCGGGGTCCGCCTCGTGGTCTCCGACGCCCACCGCGGCCTCGTCTCGGCGGTCGGGGCGGCGTTGCCGGGCGCGTCCTGGCAGCGCTGCCGCACTCACTACCTGCGCAACCTGCTCGCGAAAGTCCCCAAGAGCGCGCAGCCGTGGGTCGCGACCCTAGTCCGCACCGTGTTCGACCAACCCGACACCGACGAAGTGAAAGCTCAGTTCGCCCGGGTCTTGGACACCATCGGCGACAAGTTTCCCGACGCGGCCGAGCACCTCGACACCGCCCGCGACGACCTGCTCGCCTTCACCGCCTTCCCGCGTGAGCTCTGGCGCCAGATCTGGTCGAACAACCCGCAAGAACGCCTGAACAAAGAAATCCGGCGACGCACCGACGTCGTCGGGATCTTCCCGAACCGGGCCGCGATCATCCGTCTCGTCGGGGCTGTGCTCGCCGAGCAGACCGACGAATGGGTCGAAGGACGTCGCTACATGGGCCTGGACCTGCTCCGTAAAGCCCGGCTCACACCCGTCACCACCGATGCTGACCAGCCAGAAACCGACCAGATCGTCGAGATCGCGGCCTAGCATCAACAAACACGGATCTGCGGTGACCGGCTCTTACACCACGCCAGCGGACGTGACCCATGGCCACCCCGGCCAGGTCGGCGTTCTCCTGGTGGGTGGCGGTGAGCTTGACCAAGTTCAACCGCCAGCCTCCAGCGGTTCGGACGGCTTCGTTGTCGTAGAAACCCACGACCAGCCAGCTGCGCGATTCGCTGGGAAGCCAGTGCTCGGCCCGGACGTGGGCATGGATGGTCGCCCGATCCCCGTCGATCTTGATGACGTGGCTCGTGATGGCGTGGTGGGTCGCGGCCCACGGCGTGAAGCTGGCGCGGAGGATCTCGACGTAATCGGCCAACGGCACGGTCGCCGGCGAAATCCCGGTCACCGACTCGAAGTCGAGGGCGAGCGGGTCTGTGAACACCCGGCCGGGTCGACCGGTGAAGTCCTTGAGGTTGGCGATGTCGGCGTAGTGGCCAAGCAGCTCAATCAGTTCGGCGCGATCGTCCAGGGCAGTCATCAGCGAAGTCCTCTCATTTATACGACAACCTGTCCCAAAGATTACGACACACTGTCGCGTAAAGCAAAAGGTGGCGCTCAGGAAGGCGGCGACGGCGAAGCCGGGCGAAGGGGGGTGGGGCCGGGGGAAGGTGGCGGCGGGGTCGGGCGGAGGGGAGTGGGGCTGGGCCGGCGCAGGGCGGTGGCGGCGGGGTTGGGCGGAGGGGAGTGGGGCTGGGCCGGCGGAGGGCGATGGCGGCGGGGTTGGGCGGAGGGGAGTGGGGCTGGGCCGGCGCAGGGCGATGGCGGCGGGGTCGGGCGGAGGGGAGTGGGGCTGGGCCGGCGCAGGGCGATGGCGGCAGGGTCGGGCGGAGGGCAGTGGGGGCGGAGCTGGGTGGAGGGCAGTGGGGGGCTGGGTCGGCGGGCGGCGGCGAGGCCAGGGCCGGGCGGAGGGCGGTGGCGGCGAGGCTAGGCAGTGGGTGGCGGAGGGAGCGAGGCGGAGGGTCGCGGCGGCGAGGTAGACCAGGGCGGCGTCGAGGTGGGCGGAGAGTAGTGGCGAGGTAGGCGGAGGGTGGTGGCGGCGAGGCCGGGCAGAGGGCGGCGGCGAGGCGGGCGGAGGGAGGCGTTGGGCCGCGGCGGCGAGGAAGGCGGAGGGGTGGCGGCGAGGCCGGGCAGGGGCGGCGGCGGAGCAGGCGGAGGGAGCGAGGCGGAGTGCCGCGGCGGCGAGCCAGGCGGAGGGCGGCGGGAAATCGGGCGGAGTGCGGTAACGGCGGAGTCTGGCCGATGGGCGGTCGCGGCGAGGGCCTGGCAGGGGGGCGGGCGCAGGAGGTAGCGGCGGGCCAGAGCGAAGGCCAGTCGCGGTGGGGTAAGGCTGAGGGGAGTAGCGGCAAAGGGAGGACGGTAGCGGCAACGCAAGCCGAACGGCGGGCGCGGCGGAGCGGAAGGCGTCGAACCGGATAAAGCGCCGAAACTCTAGAAGAGGGCGATCTGCCCCGGCGTAGGTTCGCGGCGGGCCGCCAAGCTCCCCCGGAACACCCAAGGCCGGAACTCAGGCGTCGGGTCGGCGTCGGGTGCTGTCGGGGGATCGCCGCCGTTCAGTGCCCACAGCGACGGCCCTAAGTTGATCCCCCGGGCGCGCAGGGCCTGTCGCATGACGAAGCGGTTGAGCGGCAGCCGGGCCTGCGCCAGGTCGGGGATGGGCAGATCGTGGCGCATGCTCATCAGCCGGCGGTTGCGGTCGACGATCTCGCGGGCGCCGGGCTCGGTGAAGCACTTGGCGGCGTGTGCACCGACGGCGTCGCGCACGAGGGCGACGCCGGCCTCCCAGGCCGCCTCCAGCGTGCCGAACGCCGTCAGCAGCTTGGCCGCCGTTGTGGTGCCGAACCGCCGTACGCCGTGGAGGTTGTCGGACGGGTCGCCCCGAAGGGCGGCGAAATCCCGATATTGCCACGGGTGCACGCCGTAGAGCGAGGGCAGGGTGGCGGCGTCGATCAGCATCGCCTCGTCGAAGCCGCCGTTGCGTACGCGGAGCACTGACGTCGTGTCGTCGATCAGGGCGAACGCGTCGCGGTCGCTGGTCATCAGCACCGACTGCCAGCCCCGGTCGCGGGCCGTGGCGGCCGCGCTGGCCAGCACGTCGTCGGCCTCGTAGGCCCGGGGCACCACCGTGCACACCCCGGCGTCGCGCAGCAGGGCGGGGGCGGCCAGCAGCTGGGCGGTCAGGTCGGCCGCCTTGTCGGGGCGGTGCGCCTTGTAGGCCGGATAGTCGGTGCGGCGGGCCGACTCCTCGGGGCAGTCGAAGCCGACCACCACCGCGTCGGGGCGCAGGTGGGCGGCGGCCCGGGCCAGATATCCGAAAAGGCCGCGCAACGCCCAAATCGGATTGCCGTCGTCGTCGAGCCAGCCGTCGCCCGCGCCGGCGTGGTAGGCGCGGTGCAACATGCTGTTGCCGTCGAGAACGAGCAGGAGTGGCACGCGAGAGAGACTACGCCGGGGGTGCGACGCTTTCCCGCACCACGAGGGTGGGCTCGATCGTCCGGCGTACGGCATCGGTGGTTCCCGATTCGATCTGCGCCAGCAGCAGCTCCAGCGAGGCCGTCGCCACCGCGTCGAAGTCGGGCTTGATCGTCGTCAGCGGGGGGTTGTAGAAACCCGCTTCCGGTACGTCGTCGAAGCCCACGATGCTGACGTCGGCCGGCACCCGGCGCCCGTGCTCGTTGAGCGCCCGCAGCAGCCCCAGCGCGATGTGGTCGTTGGCCGCGAAGACCGCGGTCGCCTCGGGCAGGCGCGCCAGCAGCTGGCCGTTGCGATAGCCCGACGCCGCGCTCCAGTCGCCGGTCAGCAGCGGCGGGATCTCGCGGCCGGCCTCGCGCAGGGCCGCCTCCCAGCCCTGGATGCGCCCGGCCGCGTCGAACCAGTCGGCCGGGCCCGAGATGTGCCAGACCGACGCGTGCCCCTGGCTCAGCAGGTGCTCGGTGGCGGCGCGGGCCCCGGCGACCTGGTCGACGGTCACCAGCGTGGACGAGCGTTCGGGGTCGCCGTCGATGGTCACCAGCGGCACGTCGCCCGGCAGCTTGGCCAGGGCGGGACCGGCGCTGGCCACGGGCGCGATCACAACGAGCCCGGCGACGCGCTGGTCGAGATGCCGCTCCACCGCATCCGCGATCGACCGTTCGTCGAGGTTGCGCACACTGCCCACGTTGACCGCGAACCCGGTGGCCTGCGCCGCCTCCTCGAACGCGGTCAGCATCGACGCCGGACCGTACAGGGAAGAGTTTTGCGCGACGACGCCGATCACCTTGGACGTGCCGGTGACCAGCGCGCGGGCGGCACGATCGGGCCGGTAGCCGAGCTCGGCAATGGCCGCCTGGACCTTGAGGCGGGTCTGCTCGCTGACGTTCGGGTGCTCGTTGAGCACACGCGACACCGTCTGATGCGACACCCCCGCGAGCCGGGCGACGTCCATCATGCCCGGCGGCCGACCACGTTTGACGCTCATCCGCGGCAGGATAACCGCACGGAGCCGGCCGGCGGGGGTCCGCCGGCCGGTCGTGTCGGGTCAGACGAGCGGACAGGTGTTGCGATAGTCCGAGATGGAGGTGTTCGCCGGGCCCGGGCAGATGAACTGGTCGTAGCGGGTGTCGTTGTCGACGAAGCGCTTCAGCCAGGCCGTGGCGAGGCGGGCGGTGAACGTGTTGGTGGTCTGCGGGAAGAAGTGCGAGGCGTTGTTGAGCTCCAGGTACGCCTTCTCCGACGCGGACGGGATGCTGTTGTAGAACGGGATCGAGTGCGACGCGACCGGCGCGATGGTGTCGCTCTCGCCGCCGACGATCAGGGTCGGCACCCGCAGCGTCGACCAGCTCTTGGTCGCGTTCCACGGGGCCAGCGGGACGGCCGCCTGCAGCGACGGCCGGGTGCGGGCGGCCTCGAGGCTCCCGCCGCCGCCCATCGAGTGACCGGCCACGGCCAGCCGCGTGGCGTCGATCCGGGACCGCACCGAGCTCGACCGCGTCAGGTAGTCGAGCGCGGCCAGCAGCTGGTCGCCGCGCGAGCCGGGCTGGTCGTACAGGGTGTTGGTCTCGATGCCGATCACCACGAAGCCGTGCGACGCGAGGCGCGGGCCCAGCCACGAGATGCTCGACCAGCGGGCGGTGAAGCCGGGCGAGATGGCGACCGCCCCGAAGGTGCCGTCGGCGGTGCTGGTCGGGTAGTAGATCGTGCCGCCGCCGAATCCGGTGACCAGCGAGGACACGTTCTCGGTGGCCACGCTGTAGGGCCCACGGCTGGCGTCGAGCGCGGCGGTCGTGGGGGCCGGCCCCCGCTCGTACGGGTTGTCGGCGGCCTGAGCCGGCGCCGCGCCGAGCCCGGCAGCCAGTGCGGCGGCCGCGCCCATCGCGAGGAAGAACCGGCGTGGTTTGCGAAGTTGCTGCACCTGACACGCTCCCGATAATTGGGGATTGATGGCGGTCAGTGTTTGCGCGGCTCCGCGCGGTGCGCATCGGCGAAACCACCGGCCTTGTAACACGCTAGAAATTTCATCTGCCGAAAAGTCCGCGCCGCCACCTTCCCCACCGCGACCTGCGGCGACAGACTCGCGACATGGTTAGTGCACGTCAAGTGCAAAATTCCTTCCCGTACGGTCGGCAAGCGCAACTGACGGCGATCAGCGCGCTGCTGGCGGCGGCGAAGAACGGCCGTGGCGGCGCCCTGGTGCTGGCCGGCGCCCCGGGCGAGGGCCGCACAACCCTGCTGCACGCGGCCGCCGGGAGCCAGCCGCATGCGTTCGCCAGGAGTCAGCCGTCCGCGAGCGCCCTGGGGCTGCTCACGCTGGCCGTCGAGGGGCATGCCGACGAGTCGGAGTTCGCCCTCGCCGGTCTGCAACGCCTGCTCGAGCCGCTGGCCGATCTCGTCCCGAGCCTGCCCACGCGTCAGCAGGCGCCCCTGACTGACGTGATCGACGGACGCCCACCCGCGGCCGGCCCGCTGACGCTCGGAGTGGGCGTGCTCGCCCTGCTGCGCCGGGCCGCCGGCCGGGGCCCGCTGCTTCTGCTGATCGACGACGCCGACCGTCTCGACCCGCTGTCGTGGCAGCAGCTCCGCCTGGTCGCCCGCCGCCTGAGCGGCCTGCCCGTCGCCCTGCTGGCCACCGTGACCGCCGACGACCGGGGCCTGGCCACGGCGGCTGACCTGCCGCTGAGCCGGTTGGAGCCGCTGCCGGAGACCGCAAGCCTCGCCCTCCTCAAAAGCTGCGCGCCCGATCTCGCCCCAGAGGTCGCGGCCGCCCTGACCGACCTGGCCGCGGGCCACCCCGGCGCCCTCACCGACCTCGTCAGCGCGCTGACCCCGGCCCAGCGCCGCGGCTTCGACCCACCGCCCCTCGCCCTGCCACCCGCCAGCACCCTCCGCCGCCACGGCAACGCCCTGATGTCGGTCCTGCCCGCGGCCACCCGCCGCCTGTTGCTCCTGGCCGCCACCGCCCCGGACGCCACCCCCACCGACCTCGTGGCGGCCGCGAGCGACGGCCTGCGCACGCGGGAGTGCGCGAGGGTGCTCGATAGTGCGCGTTTGGGCGACCTCGAACCCGCAGAGCGAGCGGGCCTCGTCGAGGTGTCGTCGAGCGGCGTCCGGTTTACGCCGGAAGTGTTGCGGACGGTCGTCTACGGCGACGCCCCGATCGGCCAACGCCACGCCGCCCACCTGAGCCTGGCCACCGTGCTGGCCAAACGTGGCCGCACCCTGGCCGCCCTCGTGCATCAGGCGGCCGTCACCACAGGGACCGACGACGACCTGGCCCGCGACCTGCTCGAAGCGGCCAAGAACGCCCCGGCCCCCGAAGCCTTCCACGCCCGCCGCCGAGCGGCCGACCTCAGCGCCGATCCGCGGGTGGCCGCGGAAGCCGCGCTGGCCGCCGCCCGCAGCGCCCTGGCCGCGGGCCGCCCCCGGGACGCGGCGCCCCTGCTGCGGCGGGCGGGCAACGCGACCGGCAACACCGTCGTCCAGGCCCGGGCGCGGGCCCTGATCGCCGAGCTGCACGCGCGCGGCGCGCCCGCCGAGTCACGGGACACGCTGCTCGGCGTGGCCGCGGAGACGATGGCGACCGACCCCGCCGCCGCCCTTGACGCGCTGGTGGTGGCGGGGGAGGCGTGTGGGCGTACGGGGGAAGCGGGTTCGTTCCCCGGGTTGGCGCGACAGGCCGCCGACCGCTGCCGCGACGGGCGCCCCGGCACCGAGCTCGCCGTCCAGCAGGTGCTGGGGATGGCCGACCTGCTCACCGGCGACGAGGAGGCCGGTTTCGGGCATCTGCGGGAGGTCGTGCGGCTGGGCGAGCGCAGCGGCGACGCGACCGCGCTGATCCGGGCGGCCGACGCGGGCATCGTGCTCGGCGACGACGACCGGGCCGCGCGCCTGGCCGGGCGGGCCGTGACGCTGGCCCGTGAGCTCGGGGACGCGGCGCTGCTGCCGCGGGCGCTCGAGGTGGCCGCGTACGCGGAGCTGGCCGCGGGCCGTCATGATGCCGCGCACGAGCTCGCTCTGGACGGGGCCGCGACCGCCGGCGGGGCCGACCTGGTCGCCGCCCATTTGTCTCTGCTCGGGCTGCTGGCCGCGTTCCGGGGTGACGCCGCGACCGCCCGCGAGCACGCTGCCGAGGAGCTGGGGAAGCTGGCGGACTGGTCGGAGGCACTGCTCGACCTGGTCGACGGGGAACCGGCGCGCGCGGCCCAACGGCTCGTGCGGGTGGCCCGTACGGGGTCGATGGTCTTGCGCGTGGCCGTCGCCCCGCACCTGGTCGAGACCACCGGCGCGCGCAACGACGTCTTCGACCGGTGGGCCGGGCGCACCGGACGGCCGGGCTGGCTCGCGCTGCGCAGCCGGTGCCGGGCGCTGACCGACGCCGCGGCCGCCGACGACTGCTTCCGGGAGGCGCTGGGCTGGCACGAGCGTGACCCCGACGGCGGCTACGCCCGGGCCCACACCCAGCTTCTTTACGGCCGGCACCTGCGCCGGCACCGCCGCCCGGCCGAGGCCCGCGATCATCTGCGCCGTGCCGCCGAGACTTTCCACCGCTTCGACGCCGGGCCGTGGGCCGAGCAGGCCGCCCGGGAGCTGCGCGCGGCGGGGGAGCGGATCGGCCCGGTCGGCCGTGCCCCGCTCACCGCCCAGCAGGAGCGGATCGCGGGGCTGGTCGCCGAGGGCGCGACCAACCGTGAGGTGGCCCAGCAGCTGCACCTGAGCCCCCGCACGATCGACCATCACCTGCGCAACGTCTTCGCCCGGCTGGGCGTGCGGTCGCGCACCGAGCTGGCCCGGTTAGACCTTTTCCACGGTGACCGGGGTGACCAGCCGGCGGTCCCGGTCGCCGACCACGCGCACTGAGCCGGTCAGCCGCACCCGGCCCGTGCACGGCAGGTCGGCCGCCGACGTGCCGACCAGCACGTCCAGCTCGCCCGGCTCGACGATCCGCGAGAAGTCGCGCCCGGTGAAGGCCGTGCGGTCGGCGTGCACCGTGAAGGTCACGTCCTTGGCCTCGCCCGCCGCCAGCGGCACCCGGGCGAAACCGGTCAGCTGCTTCACCGGCCGGGTCACCTGCGCCACCAGGTCCTTCAGGTAGAGCTGCACGACCTCGTCGCCGGGGCGCGAGCCGGTGTTGCGGACCCGTACGGTCACCTCGAACTCGCCGTCGACCGGCACCTCGGTCGCGCTGATCCGCAGGTCGTCCACCTCGAAGGTGGTGTACGAGCGGCCGTGGCCGAAGGCGAACAGCGGCGTCGGGTCCAGGTTGCTGACCCCCGTGTTCTCCGCGCCCAGCGAGGGCAGCAGGTAGGTGCCGGGCTGGCCGCCCGGGTGCCGCGGGATCTGCACGGGCAGCTTGCCGCCCGGGTTGACGCGGCCCGTCAGGACGCCCGCGATCGCGGCGCCGCCCTCCTCGCCCGGCATGAACGCCTGTACGAGGCCGGCCGCGCGCGAGGCGACCTGCCCCAGCGCGTACGGGCGGCCGGAGACCACAACCACGACGACCGGCTTGCCCGTGGCCAGCAGCTCCTCGATCAGCTCGGCCTGCACGCCGGGCAGCGTGAGGTCCTCGGCGTCGCAGCCCTCGCCCGAGGTGCCGTGCCCGAACAGGCCGGCCAGGTCGCCCACCATCGCCACGGTCACGTCGGCGCCGCGGGCCGCCTCGACCGCCGCCGCGAAGCCCGACTTGTCGTCGCCGATCACCGCGCAACCCTGTTCGTACACGACCTCGGTGCCGGAAAGGGCAGACTTCAGCGCGTCGACCGTGGTCGGCACGTCGATGCCGAGCCCGGCCTGCGGATAGCGCGGCAGCACGTGGTTGGGGAAGGCGTAACAGCCCATGAACGTACGGGGGTCGGCCGCGGCCGGTCCGACGACGGCGAGCCGGGCGACGCCGTCGGCCAGGGGCAGCGCCGTGCCCGCGTCGAGCAGCACGATCGAGCGCTCGGCCATCTCCCGGGCCAGCGCGCGGTTGTCCGCCGAGTCGAGGTCGGTGCCCGCGGCGGCCGCGACTGACTTCTCGGGCGTCCAGTCCGCGTCGAGCAGGCCGAGCTCAATTTTCTGGGTCAGCAGGCGGCGGGCGGCCCGGTCGATCAGCGCCTCGTCGACCTTGCCGATCAGGCCGGGGCCGAAGCCCAGCGTGTCGGGCAGCTCGACGTCGATGCCCGCGGTCAGCGACTGCGCGCCGGCGTCGGCCATGTCCTCGGCCACGTGGTGGGTGGTGGCCAGGAACGGCACCGCCCAGTAGTCGGAGACGACCGTGCCGGTGAAGCCCCACCGGTCGCGCAGCAGCTCGGTGAACAGCCACGGGTCGGCCACCGCGGGCAGGCCGTCGATGTCCGAGTAGGAGTTCATCACCGAGCCCGCGCCGGCCTCGCGGATCGCGGTCTCGAACGTCGGCAGGATGACGTCGAGCAGCTCGCGCCGGCCCATC
Source organism: Paractinoplanes lichenicola (assembly GCF_016785085.1). Lineage (GTDB taxonomy): Bacteria > Actinomycetota > Actinomycetes > Mycobacteriales > Micromonosporaceae > Actinoplanes > Actinoplanes lichenicola. Next base: position 28,744 of record NZ_JAENHO010000010.1, on the reverse strand, counting down.
GGCACCGGGCCGTGGTTGCGGGCGCCGCGCGACGCCGAATACCCGGCGAAGTGCTTGAGCGTCGCGATCACCCCGGCGCTCTGCAGACCCCGTACGTATCCCGCGCCGAGCAGCGCCACCAGGTACGGGTCCTCGCCGATGGTCTCCTCGACCCGGCCCCAGCGGTAGTCGCGCACCACGTCGAGCACGGGGGACAGGCCCTGGTGCACGCCCACGGCGGCCATGTCGCGGCCGATCGCGGCGGCCATCCGCTCGACCAGCTCGGGGTCGAAGGTGGCGCCCCAGGCGATCGCGGCCGGATAGACCGTGGCGCCGAACGTGGTGAACCCGGTCAGGCATTCCTCGTGCACGATCGCCGGAATGCTCAGGCGCGAGTTGGCCAGGACGATGTGCTGCTGACGAACGACCTCGGCGGCGCCTTCGGTGGCAGTGAGGGGGTGACTACCGTAAACCCGGGTCAGGTGCCCGAGTCCGTCCCGGCTGGCCTCCTCCAGGGGTATCGTGCCAGAAGCCGCGAAAACGTCCTGCATAGGAGCGACGTTGAGGGTCTCTTCAGGAGCGATCGCCTCCTCTTCGGCCTGCATGTCGTTGCCGACCCAGCGGCTGCCGAGCTGGCCGAGCTTCTCCTCGAGGGTCATCGCGGCGAGCAGCGCGTCGACGCGCTCGGCGACGGGTAGCGCCGGGTCCTGCCATGGCTTGCGTGCCGGTTCTATGGTCACGGCGCAGCTCCTCAGTGTTTCCTGGGCGGTTCCTGGATTGCGGCTCCGAAACTTTCAGTGTTTGCACAGTGCAATGTTTCGGTGCCGGATGATCTTAATCAGGCTGTGCGCGCTGGTCGGGATCGCGTCCACTCTCGCCGTGGGAGCGCGACCACAGCAAGACCCTTGACATGATCAAGCCGAAACCCTACGTTAACGAAACCTCGTGTTAATTTGCGGTTGTCGAGCGAAACTTGCAGCCTCTGTGACGCGGACGACCACCTACCACGGCGATTCTCTCGCTGCCCCGACGGCGGCACTCGAGTACGGAGATCAGCGTGACCTATAACCCGATGTCCCGGCGGAACTTCCTCGGCCTTGCCGCGGGTGCGGCGGGCGCCGCGGCGCTCGCCGCGTGTGGCAGCTCCGGCCCTGAGAACAGCGGCGGCGGCAGCACCAACGGCGGCGGCAGCGGTGGCGGCGCCAGCTACTGGTCGCTCAGCGGCCCGCCCGGTGAGCCGGTTCGCAAGGAGTCGATCAAGCGGTTCAACGACGCGAACTCGGGCACCAAGATCGAAGAGTTCTACTACCAGAACGACGCCTACAAGCAGAAGATCAAGACGGCGCTGGGCGCGAACCAGGCCCCGACGATGATCTGGGGCTGGGGCGGTGGCGGCCTCAAGGAGTACGTGGCGGCCAACCAGGTCGAGGACCTGACCGACTGGTTCGGCCAGAACGCCGCGGTCAAGGACAAGATCCTGCCGTCGTCGTTCGGCGCGGCCACGGTCAACGGCAAGATCTACGCGATGCCGATCGAGACCGTGCAGCCGATCGTGCTCTTCTACAACAAGAAGGCGTTCGAGAAGATCGGCGCGCAGCCCCCGCAGTCGTGGGGCGACATCATGGCCCTCGTGCCGAAGTTCAACGCACAGAAGATCGCGCCGTTCTCGCTGGCCGGGCAGTCCCGCTGGACCAACATGATGTGGCTGGAGTTCCTCCTCGACCGTACGGCGGGCTCCGAGGTCTTCGACCGCGTGTTCGCCGGCGAGAAGGACGCGTGGAGCGACCCGGCCGTGCTCGACATGCTGACCAAGATCCAGGACCTGGTGAAGGCGAACGGCTTCCAGAAGGGCTTCTCGTCCACGGCGGCCGACTCCAACGCCGACCAGGCGCTGCTCTACACGGGCAAGGCCGCCATGATGGTGCACGGCTCCTGGTCCTACGGCATCCAGGTCGCGCAGGGCGGCAACTTCGTCAAGGACGGCGGCCTGGGCTGGATGAACTTCCCGCCGGTCGAGGGCGGCAAGGGCGACCCGACCAACACGGTCGGCAACCCCGGTCAGTATCTTTCGATCTCCTCCAAGGCCTCGGCCGAGGCGAAGGAGACGGCGAAGAAGTTCTTCTCGACCACGCTGGTCGACGACGCCGAGAAGGCGGCCTGGGTCAAGTCCGGCGGTGTGCCGGTGCTGAAGGGCAGCGAGAGCCTCTTCCAGGGCGCCGACGCCCAGTTCCTCAAGGACATGGCCGCCATCGCCAACGGCGCCAAGACCTTCGCCCAGTCGTGGGACCAGGCGCTCAGCCCGACCGCGGCCGAGACCCTGCTCGACAACATCGCGAAGCTGTTCCAGAACCAGGTCAGCCCGCAGCAGTGGGTCGACGCCATGAACGGAGTCATCGGCAAGTGACAGCGATCGCTCCGCCCGTCGTACGGACGAAAAAGAGCACCGGGTCCAGCGGCGGGCGGAGCGGTCCCGTCCTGTGGATGGCGCTGCCGGCCTTCGTATGGTTCGTGTTGTTCGGCATCGTGCCGCTGCTGGGCGTGGTCGCGCTCAGCTTCACGACCTGGAACGGTATCGGCGAGATCGTGCCGTCCGGCCTGGACAGCTGGAAGGCCACGCTGCAAGATCCCGGCCTGCCGAACGCGCTGTGGGTCACCTTCCTGATCATGGCGTTGTCGTGGGCCGTGCAGACCCCGATGTCCATCCTGCTCGGTGTCTTCCTGGCCACCAGCAAGCGCTACCGCGAGTTCCTGGCGGTGCTGTTCTTCATCCCCCTGCTGCTCAGCTCGGCCGCCATCGCGATCACGTACAAGGCGCTGCTCGACCCGAGCTTCGGCCTCGGCAGCGGCCTGGGCGTGGAATGGCTCAACCAGGACTGGCTCGGCAAGTCGACGCTGGCCATGGGCGTGCTCATCTTCATCGTGTCGTGGCAGTTCATCCCGTTCCACACGCTGATCTATCAGGGTGCGGTGCGGCAGATCCCGACTTCGATGTACGAGGCCTCGCAGATCGACGGGGCCGGCCGCGTACGGCAGTTCCTGTCGATCACGCTGCCCCAGCTCAAATACACGATCATCACCTCGTCCACGCTGATGGTCGTGGGGTCGCTGACCTTCTTCGACCTCATCTATGTGCTGACCGGCGGTGGCCCCGGTGACTCCACCCGGGCGCTCGCGCTGCTCATGTACAGGCAGGGATTCCAGGCCAACCTCATGGGTCCGGCCAGTGCCATCGCCGTGATCCTGGTCCTGGTCGGCCTCGGGTTGTCGTTGCTGCTGCGGCGGCTCGGCGGCCGGGGCGACGAGAGCCAGCTGGAAGGAGCCTGAGTTGGCGACCGTCACGAACCACCGCCCGTCGCCGACCGTCTCGGGCACCCCGGGCGGCGGCACGCGCAAGCGATCCAAGTGGCTGCAGTTCAACTGGATCGGCGGCGGGCTGAGCTGGGTCTGGCTGTTCATCGTGATGCTGCCGATCTATTGGATCGTCATCACGAGCTTCAAGACCCAGGACACGTATTTCATCACCAACCCCCTGGCCCCGCCGAGCGACTTCTCGTTCGCCAACTACAAGACGGTCATCGAGTCCGACGTCGCGCGCTACTTCATCAACAGCGTGATCGTCACGGCCGGCGCGGTGATCCCGGCCGTCCTGATCAGCTTCATGGCGGCGTACGCGATCGTCCGCGGCGCCGGGAGCCGCGTCCTGAAGCTCATGAACGGCGTGTTCGTGATGGGCCTGGCGATCCCGCTGCAGGCGGTGATCATCCCGGTCTATCTGATCATCATCCGGCTCCAGATGTACGACACCCTGGCCGCGATCATCATGCCGTCGATCGCGTTCGCCATCCCGCTGTCCGTGCTCGTGCTGTCGAACTTCATCCGTGACGTCCCGAAGGAGCTCTTCGAGTCGATGCGGATGGACGGCGCCACCGAGTGGGGCACGCTGTGGCGGCTGGCGTTCCCGCTGACCCGTCCCGCGCTGGTCACGGTGACGATCTACAACGCGCTCGGCATCTGGAACGGCTTCCTGCTGCCGCTGGTGCTGACCCAGAGCCCCGACAACCGGACGATCCCGCTCGCCCTGGCCGACTTCTCGGGCCAGTTCGGCGTGAACGTGCCCGCGATCGCCGCCTCGGTCACCCTGACCACGCTGCCGATCGTGATCCTCTACGCCGTCGGGCGCCGCCAGCTACTGAGCGGTCTGACGGCGGGTTTCAGCAAGTAGGCGGGTGCTCTCGCGGACGACCAGCTCGGTCGCCAGCTCCACCCGGGGAGTCTCGATGGGCTCGCCCCGCGACAGTCGCAAGACGGTCCGCGCGGCGAGCCCGCCCATGTCCGCCAGGGGCTGGCGCACGGTGGTCAGCGGCGGCGACGACCAGCGCGCCTCGGGCAGATCGTCGAAGCCGACCACGCTCAGGTCGTCGGGCACCCGGAAGCCGCGCAGCCGGGCCGCCTCGTAGACGCCCAGCGCCATCTGGTCGCTCGACGCGAAGATCGCGGTCGGCGGGTCGTCCCGGTCGAGCAGCCGCTGGGCCGCCGCGAAGCCGCCCTCGTGCCGGAAGTCGCCCGGCTCGATCAGCTTGCGGTCGACGCGCATGCCGGCCGACTCGAGCGCGGCCCGATAGCCGTCGAGCCGGGCCCGGCTGCACTGCAGATTGCGCGGGCCCTCGACCAGCCCGATGCGCTGGTGACCGAGCGAGATCAGATGCTCGGTGGCGCTGCGCCCGCCCGACCAGTTCGTCGCGCCGATCGTCGGCACGTCCGCCGCCGCGCCGCCGGCCGGGTCGATGATCACCATCGGCACGTTGAGCCGGTGCAGCTCCGTATAGACCGGGCCGGCCCCGTCCGAGATCACCAGCACCACGCCGTCGGACTGACGGGACCGCAGATTTTGCAGCCACTGGCGGGTCGACGCGGTGCGCCGGTGCACGGCCGAGATGACCGTGCCGACGCCGGCCGCGTGCGTGACCTCCTCGACGCCGCGGATCAGCTCGACCGCCCACGGACTGTCCAGATCGTGGAAGACGAGGTCGATCAGGCCCGCGCGCAGCGGCTGCCGAGAGTTACGAGGACGGTAGTCGTGCTCTCGCAGGAGGTGCTCGATCCGGTCCCGGGTCTCGGGGGACACATCCGTACGCCCGTTGAGCACTCGCGACACCGTGGGCACGGAAACCCCGGCCGCCTCGGCAATGGTCGCGATTGTGACCCGTCTTCCGCCCGCGGCCATTCGATCTCCTCGTTCGCGCCTGCCCCGCCCCGAAACTTTCGTGCCGGAGTTCCGGAAGTATTGCACATTCCGCGACCGATAAGGGCACGTGCACACGTCTGATCTCGGCGGCGCCGGGGTAAGGGCTGTCTCATGCCTCTCATCGCCGGTCGATACCGCCTGGGGGAGACGCTGGGCACGGGCGGAATGGGCACGGTCTGGCGGGCCCGCGACGAGGTGCTCGACCGTGATGTCGCGGTCAAGGAGGTGCTGCTCCCGGAGGGGGTCGGGCACATCCAGCGCCGTACGCTCCGCGAGGCCCGCGCCTCGGCCCGGCTCGGCCACCCCAACGTCGTACGCATCTTCGACGTCTTCGAGGTGGACGGTCGCATGTGGATCGTCATGGAGTACGTGCCGTCCCGCTCGCTGCAGGAGGAGTTGCGCCTCGAGGGGCCGATGGACCCCCGCCGGGCCGCCCGCATCGGCCTCGACCTGCTGGCCGCCCTGCGCGCCGCGCACGCCGCCGGGGTCGACCACCGCGACGTCAAACCGGCCAACGTCCTGCTCGCCGACGACGGCCGGGTGCTGCTGACCGATTTCGGCATCGCCACGATCGAGGGCGACAGCCTGATCAGCAGTTCGGACATGCTGCTGGGCTCGCCCGAATACATGTCGCCCGAGCGGGCGAAGTTCGGCACGGCCGGGATGGGGTCCGATCTGTGGTCGCTCGGGGCGACGCTGTATGCGGCGGTGGAGGGGCGCTCGCCGTTCCACCGGGGCAACGCGCTGGCCACGCTGACGGCGCTGGCGGCCGACGAACCTGACCCGCCGAAGCAGGCGGGTGCCCTGGAGCCGCTGCTGATGGGCCTGCTGCAGAAGGATCCAGCTGCACGCCTCGACGCGGCCGCCGTCGAACACGGGCTTCGAGCGGCGCTTGCGGGGGCCTATGGTCACGGCCTGGTCCCCGTACGGGATGCGGCTGTGACCACGCATGAGTTGGACGTCCCGCCCTCGCCCGCGAACACCGATGACTCGCCCGCCGACTCGGATGTCTCGTCCACGGACGCTGATGACTCGTCCGCAGACGCCAATGTCTCCCCTGCGGACGCCGATGTTCCGCGTGCGACGGCTCTCGGCATCCCTGCGCAACGGTCCGCTCCTGATGACGCCCCCGCCTACGCGGCCGCGTCGGTTTCGGCCCCGGAGCGCATCCCCGACGACCCCGTGACGCGGTCGGGCCGGCGCTGGATCGTGCTCGCCTCGGTCGCCGCCGCTGCGCTGCTGGCGGCCGCGGTCTGGGGCGTGACCCGTCCCGACGACAGCACCCCCGAGGGCTCCGGCGTCCCGGCCACGTCCGTCCCGGCCGGTTCCGCCCCCGAATCGGCCCAGCCCTCGGCCACACCGTCCGCCCCGGCCAGCCCCTCCTCCTCGCCGAGCGTGGCCACCACGACGACCGCGCCGCCGGGTTCGGCGGGGTCGTCGGATCTGCCCGCCCTGCCCGACGGCTGGCGCGATTATCGGGACCCCACGGGGTTCGCCGTCTATGTCCCCGCGGGCTGGAACCGCTCCAAGGAAGGCAGCATCGTCTACTTCCGGCGCGGCTCCCAGGTGCTGGGCATCGACCAGACCAAGAAGCCGGTCCCCGACCCGGTCGCCGACTGGCGGGGCAAGGCCGACTACCGCGTCTCGATCGGCGACTTCCCGTCGTACCGCGAGATCCGCATCGACGAGGTCGACTACTTCACCAAGGCCGCCGACTGGGAGTTCACGTTCACCCGCAACGGCGTCCGCCAGCACGTCAACAACCGCGGCGTGATCACGTCGCCGAGGCAGGCGTACGGCTTCTATTGGCAGACCCGCGACGACGAGTGGTCCGCCCACCAGGACGACCTCGAACTGATCTTCGACAGCTTCCGCCCCGCCGACTAGCGCCCTGCCGACCGCAATCCTTCCACCAGGAGCGCGGTCATGCGCCGGCCGTAGCCGGGCTCCTCGTCGGGCAGGGGTGCACACAGCTTCGCGACCGCGTACAGGAGGTCTTGGGGGCTGACTCCGGCCCGGATCTCGCCCGCCGTGACCGCCGAGTCGAGCAGGGACTCCAGGGCGGGCCCGAGCTTCGCCATGAAAAAGCCGGAAAGCCCGTCGTACGCGGGATCGCCCGAATGCAGCGCCGCCGCGAACCCGCGCTTGGTCGCCACGAACGCGGCGAGCCGATCGAGCCAGCGCGCCAGGGCCTCGCCGGGTGCGTGCTCGGCGGCGAGCGCGGGGGCCGCCTCGGCGCAGGCGTCGATCTCGCGCTCGATCACCGCCTTGATCAGGTCGGAGCGCTGCGGGAAGTGCCGATACAGCGTGCCGACCCCGACGCCGGCCAGGTCGGTGATCTCCTTCGCGGGCGCGTCCACCCCGGACGTGCCGAAGACCGTCTTCGCCGCGTCGAGCAGCGCCTCGACGTTGCGCCGGGCATCGGTCCGCTTCCGGCGTGGGGCCGCGGTGTCCTCGGTCACCGGCACTTCCTCCTTGCTTATCCGGAAAAGCTTTCCGTATGGTTCCGGAAAGGCTTTCCGCTTCATCGACCCTACCGTGAGGAGACGCTGATGCAGTACCGCACCCTCGGCCGGACCGGGATCAAGGTCAGCCCGTACGGGCTCGGCGCGCTGATGTTCGCCACGCAGGTCGGCAACCCCGACCCGCAGGACTCGATCCGCGTGATCCACAAGGCGCTTGACGCCGGCCTCAACCTCGTCGACACGTCCGATGCCTACGGCGACTCGGAGGAGGTCGTGGGCCGGGCCCTCAAGGGGCGGCGGGACAACGTCGTGCTCGCCACGAAGTTCGGCCGCCCGACCGGCGACGACCCCAACCAGCAGGGCGGCTCCCGCCGCTGGATCATGACCGCGGTCGAGAGCTCGTTGCGGCGCCTGGGCACCGACCACATCGACCTCTATCAGGTGCACGTGCTCGACCCGGAGACCGACCTCGAGGAGACGCTGTCCGCGCTCACCGACCTCATCCGTACGGGAAAAGTGCGCGCGATCGGATCGTCAAACACTCCCGCCACCGGCATCGTCGACGCCCAGTGGCTCGCCGAACGCCGCGGCCTGGCCCGCTTCCACACCGAGCAGCTGCCGTATTCGATCCTCAACCGCGGCAACGAGAACGACGTGCTGCCGACCGCCCAGCACCACGGTCTTGGCACGCTGGTGTGGGGCCCGCTCGGCCAGGGCATGCTCACCGGCCGTGTCCGCCGCGACCAGGCCAACGACCTGCGCCGGGCCCGCTTCTTCCAGCACCTCAACGACGAGCGCCGCATCGACGTCGTCGAGCGCCTCCTCCCGCTGGCCGAGGAGGCCGGCCTGCCGCTGACCCACCTGGCCATGGCCTTCACCATCGCGCACCCCGGCGTGACCAGCGCGCTGCTCGGCGCCCGCACCCTGGACCAGCTCGACGACCTGCTCGCGGGTGTCGGCGTCGTGCTGCCGGACGACCTCCTGGACCGCATCGACGAGATCGTCCCGCCCGGCACCGACGTCACCCGCCTCGACCAGGCCTACCGGCCTCCGGCCCAGCTCGACCCCGCTCTGCGCCGCCGCCCGCGGACGGCCCGCAGCGCCGCCTGACCCCTTCCGCCCGGCCCGGCCCGAGGGCCGCAGCGTCGTGTCCCGCTGCCGTGGCTCGGCCCGGCGGCGGAAGACTTGATCGACCAGAGATGCCGTACGGGGGCCGGCACGGCATGCTGGGCGGGTGAGAAGCTCCGAGGCGGAGGAGAGCACCGCCTATCCGACCTTGTCCGACGCCCAGCTCACGCTGCTGAGGAGCTATGGCACGGCCCGGGAGCTTTCCGTCGGCGAGGTCGTGTATTCACCCGCCGACGAACACAACGATCTCGTGGTGGTGCTCGCCGGCGAGATCGAGGTGCACGACGAGTCGCAGGAGCCGGCCGCGGTGCTCGGCGGGTTCGGCCCGGGCACGTTCGTCGGCGAGCTCAATCTGCTCACCGGCCAGCGGCCCTTCGTGACGGCCCGGGTGACTCGGGCCGGCGCCGCGGCGACCATCCCGATCGGGCGGCTGCGGGACCTGCTGGCCCGGGAGACGGAGCTGGCCGACCTGCTGGTGAAGGCGATGATCGCGCGTCGCCGGCTGCGGCTGGCGGACGAGCGCAGCCCGATCGTGGTCGTCGGGTCCGCGACGTCGGAGGGAACGCTCGCGCTGCGGACGTTCCTGAACCGCAACTCCATGCCGTACCGGTTCCTGGACGCCGACGTCGACGCCGACGTGCCGGCGACCGTGACCGCTGACGACCTGCCGGCGGTGATCGTCCCGGACCGGGTGCTGCGCCGGGCCACGCCGGCCGTGCTCGCCGAGGCGCTGGGGCTCGACGGCGGTTCGGACGACGACGGTCCGTACGACGTCGCCGTGGTGGGGGCCGGACCGGCGGGATTGGCGGCCGCCGTGTACGGCGCGTCGGAGGGTCTGCGGGTCGTGGTGTTCGATGCCATCGCGCCGGGCGGGCAGGCCGGCACCAGCTCGCGGATCGAAAACTATCTCGGCTTCCCGGACGGGATCTCGGGCACCGAGCTGACCAGCCGGGCGGCGATTCAGGCGCTGCGGTTCGGCGCGGCGCTGCGGACGCCGTGCCGGATCACCGGGATCGAGTCCGCCGACGGGACCTTCGCGGTGACACTGACGGACGGAAGCCGTACGGTCGTGCGCGCGGTGGTGGTTGCCGTCGGCGCGGAATACCGGCGACTGCCGCTGGACGGCTGGGACCGCTTCGAGGGCTCCGGCATCTACTTCGCCGCGACCGAGCTGGAGGCCGGACTGTGCGCGGGCGCCGAGGTGGTGGTGCTGGGCGGCGGCAACTCGGCCGGGCAGGCCGCGCTCTACCTGGCCCGGCGCTGCTCGCGGGTGACCGTGGTGATCCGCCGGGAGTCGCTCGAGGAGTCGATGTCGCGCTACCTGATCGACCGCATCGACGCCGACGATCGCATTGTCGTGGCCGCGAACACGGAGATCAGTGCCGTACGGGGAAACGACCACCTCACTTCGGTGGAGCTTCGCGACAAGCGCACCGGTCAGATCCACGAGGCGAAGGTGCGGGCGCTGTTCTGCTTCATCGGCGCCAGGCCGGGCACCGCTTGGCTGCCCGGCGAGATACAGCGCGATGAGGACGGTTTCGTGCTCACCGACGTCGAGCTGCCCGCCTCCGGCGAACGCCACCGGTTCCCGTACGAGACCTCGGCCGACGGGGTGTTCGCGGCCGGTGACGTCCGCCGAGGCTCGATGAAGCGGGTCGCGGCCGCGGTGGGCGAGGGATCCTCGGTCATCCGGTCGGTGCACCAGTATCTGGGTCTGACCGTCTCGACCCGGCAGGCGTGAGGCGCGGTCAACCTCGATCACGACGTGCCGCGACGTCTACAGCCGTCCAGCAACTCAACCTAGCCTCCTAGGACGCTATGTCGACAGTGACCACGGACCCTGGGCTCGTCAACGGGTGATCGACAGGGCGGGGGCGCGGGCGGCTTCGGCCAGGAGGGTGGCGACGGCCTCGTGATCGGTGGCGATCAGGCCCACGGTGACGCGCAGGTGAGGGGTCCCCGGGCCGAGGGTGAAGGCGGTGCCGGCCGCGGCGGCCAGGCCGTTGCTGGCCAAAGAGATCAGGGCGGCCGCCTCGTCGGCGACGGGGAGCCAGAGGTTGAGGCCGTCGCCGGGCGGCACCGTTATGCCATGGGTGGCCAGGGCGGCGACGACCAGGTGGCGGCGCCGGGCGTATTCGGTTCGGGCCGCCGCCACCGCGGTCACCGAGGCCGGGTCGGTGAGCAGGGTCAGCAGCAGGTGCTGGAGGAGGCGACTGGTCCAGCCCTGGCCCAGCAAGCGCCGCTCGAGGATCGGGTCGAGCACGGCGGCGGGGGCCGAGACGGCGGCCAGGCGCAGGTCGGGGCCGTGGGACTTGGAGAAGCTGTGGACGTGGATCGTCTGCCGCGGCAGGTGCGAGCCCAGGGAGTGCAGGGCGGCCGAGGACACGTCGCCGGCCGAGTCGTCCTCCACGACGTACACGTGGGGGGCCCGGGAAAGCACGGTGGCGAGCTCGGCCGCCCGGGTGGACGACCACGAGGCGCCGGTGGGGTTGAGGGCCCGCGGTTGGAGGAAGACCGCGGCGGGTCGCTGGGTCAGGGCCGCCGACAGGGCTGCGGGGAGCATGCCCTGGGCGTCGGTGTCGGCCGCGACGGCTTGCACGCCGAGTGATTCCAGCAGGTCGAGCAGCGGTGGGAAGCACGGGTTCTCGACCACCACGCGGTCGCCCAGGCGCAGCAGCGAGGACGCCACGTGATCGATCGCGTCCATCGCGCCGTCGAAGATGGCCAAGCGTTGGCAGACGTACGGCCATCTCTCGCGTAGCAGCGACGCGAGCGCGGGCAGCACCGGCTCGTCGAGATAGCTTGTCGGCGCGGGGGAGAGGCCGGCCAGCGCGGGCAGCGACGGCAACAAACGCGGATCCGGTACGCCGGTCGACAGGTCGAGCGCGAAGCCGGAGCGCCCGCGCAGGGCCGCCCGGTAGCGGCCCGGACCGTCGGCCCGTGAGGCGGCGACGATCGTGCCGCGCCGCCCGTCGGTCTGGATCGTGCCGGCCCGGCGCAGGAGCTGCCAGGCCGCGCTGACCGTCGTGGGCGACATACGCAGTTCAAGAGCCACCGCCCGTACGGGGGGAAGCTTGCTGCCGGGAAGCAGGACGCCCTCGCCTATCGCGCGCCCGACGGCATCGGCTAGGCCCCGGGCGGAGACCTCGTCTAGGCGCAGGGCCGGAAAAATGTCTTCAGTCCGATCAAGGGCGGCGGGTGGGGAGGCGGACGTACTTTGTGACAGTACGTTTCATGCATTGTTCGGTCCATAGGTGTTACGTAATCTCCGGACATGAATCGCATCGCGCACTGGATCGGCGGCGCCGAGCGCCCCGGCACGTCGGGCCGGGTCGGCCCCGTCTTCAATCCCGCCACCGGCGAGCAGACCGCCGAGGTCGATCTCGCCTCGGCCGCCGAGGTCGGCGAGGCCGTCGCGGTGGCCGCGGAAGCCGCCAAGGAGTGGCGCGCGGCCTCCCTGTCCAAGCGCTCCGCGGTGCTGTTCAAGTTCCGCGAGCTGCTGGCGGCCAAGAGCGGCGAGCTGGCCGCGATCATCACCAGCGAGCACGGCAAGGTGCTCTCCGACGCGGCCGGCGAGGTGGCCCGCGGCCTGGAGAACGCCGAGTTCGCCACCGGCATCCCGCACCTGATGAAGGGCTCGTTCTCGGAGCAGGCGGCGACCGGGGTCGACGTCTATTCGATCAAGCAGCCGCTCGGGGTGGTCGCCGGCATCACGCCGTTCAACTTCCCGGCCATGGTGCCGCTGTGGATGTGCACCACGGCGATCGCGGCCGGCAACGCCTTCGTGCTCAAGCCCAGCGAGAAGGACCCGTCGTCGGCGCTGTTCCTGGCCCGGCTGTGGCGCGAGGCGGGCCTGCCCGAGGGCGTCTTCACCGTCGTCAACGGCGACAAGGAGGCCGTCGACGCGATCCTGACCGACCCGCGGATCGCCGCGGTCAGCTTCGTCGGCTCGACCCCGATCGCGAAGTACATCTACGAGACCGGCACCGCGCACGGCAAGCGGGTGCAGGCCCTCGGCGGCGCCAAGAACCACATGCTGGTGCTGCCGGACGCCGAGCTCGACGCGGCCGCCGACGCCGCGGTCAACGCCGCGTACGGCTCGGCCGGTGAGCGCTGCATGGCCGTCTCGGTCGTGGTGGCCGTCGGGGACATCGGTGACCCGCTGGTGGAGGCGATCGCGGCCCGGCTGCCCAAACTCAAGATCGGCGCTGGTACGGACCCCGAGTCGCAGATGGGCCCGCTGATCACCGCGCAGCACCGCGAGAAGGTGGCCGGCTACATCGCGCAGGGGGCCGCCGAGGGTGCGACCGTGGTCGCCGACGGGCGCGAGGCGGAGGTTCCCGGCGACGGCTACTTCCTGGGTGTCACGCTGCTCGACCACGTCAAGCCCGAGATGGACGTCTACGTCGACGAGATCTTCGGCCCCGTGCTGGCCGTCGTGCGCGCCGAGACGTACGCGGAAGCCGTTGCTCTGATCAATGACAACGAGTACGGCAACGGCACCGCCATCTTCACCCGGGACGGCGGCGCGGCCCGGCAGTTCCAGTTCGACGTGAACGCGGGCATGGTCGGCGTCAACGTGCCGATCCCGGTGCCGGTGGCCTACTACTCGTTCGGCGGCTGGAAGGCCTCGCTGTTCGGCGACACCCACATGTACGGGCCGGACGGCATCCACTTCTTCACCCGTTCCAAGGTCGTCACGTCGCGCTGGCCCGACCCGGGCACGTCCGCGATCGACCTCGGCTTCCCGACAAACCGATGACCGCCGAGACCGTACGCGGGGACGACCGCGCTCATGTCTTCCACAGCTGGTCGGCCCAGGGCCTGATCAACCCGCTCCCGATCGAGGGGGCGCTGGGCTCCTATTTCTGGGACTACGACGGCAACCGGTATCTCGACTTCTCGTCGCAGCTGGTCAACGTCAACATCGGCCACCAGCACCCGCGGCTCGTCGCAGCCATCCAGGAGCAGGCGGCCAAGCTCTGCACGATCCAGCCCGCCTTCGCCAACGACAAGCGCGGCGAGGCGGCCCGGCTGATCAGCGAGCTCGCCCCGGGCAGCCTGAACAAGGTGTTCTTCACCAACGGCGGGGCCGAGGCCAACGAGAACGCGATCCGGCTGGCCCGCGGGCACACCGGCCGGCAGAAGATCCTGTCGACGTACCGCAGCTATCACGGCGGCACGACGACGGCGATCGCCGCCACCGGCGACCCGCGGCGCTGGGCCAACGAGAACACCGCGGTCGGCCTGGTGCACTTCTGGGGCCCGTACGCGTACCGGTCGCCCTTCTTCTCGGAAAGCGAGCAGCAGGAGACCGAGCGGGCGCTGAAGCACCTGCGCGACACGATCGTCTTCGAGGGCGCCGGCACGATCGCCGCCGTCCTGCTGGAGACGGTGGTCGGCACCAACGGCATCCTTGTGCCGCCGCCGGGCTATCTGCGGGGCGTGCGGGAGCTCTGCGACGAGTTCGGGATCGTGTTCATCGCCGACGAGGTGATGGCCGGCTTCGGGCGCTGCGGCGAGTGGTTCGCCGTCGACCGCTGGGGTGTCACGCCGGATCTGATCACCTTCGCCAAGGGGGTCAACTCCGGTTATCTGCCGCTCGGCGGGGTCGTCATCTCGGACGAGATCGCCGAGACGTTCCGGGAACGGCCGTTCCCCGGTGGGCTGACGTATTCGGGCCATCCGCTGGCTTGCGCGTCGGCCGTCGCCTCCATTGAGATCTTCAAGGAGGAGGGGATCGTCGAGCACGCGCGGGCGATCGGCGACGACGTGATCGCGCCGGGGCTGGCCGCGCTGGCCGCCAAGCATCCGAGCGTGGGGGAGGTCCGTGGCCTGGGCGTTTTCTGGGCGATCGAGCTCGTCCGGGATCGGGAGACCCGGGAGCCGCTCGTGCCGTTCAACGCGGCCGGCCCCGCCGCCGGGCCGATGAACGAGCTGGCCGCGGCCTGCAAGGAGCGCGGGTTGTGGCCGTTCACCCACTTCAATCGGGTGCACGTCGCGCCGCCCTGTACGGTGAGCGCCGACGAGGTGCGTGAAGGTCTGTCGATCCTCGACGATGCGCTGTCGGTGGCCGACAGGTATTACGCGGGCTAACGCGGGATTGCGTCGCCGCGACGGGCGCTGAGCGCCGATTCCGTTTCAAGTTTGGAAATTAGTTTCGGATTCCCTTGTCTTCCGTCCTTCGCATGTGTCAAGGTCTCGCAGTCGTTTGTGTGGGAGCTGTCACAAGCCCTCAACCGGAGGTCCTATTCCGTGAGCGCCGCGTTGCCCGTTCTGCGTAACTTCGTCGGTGGCGAATACACCGATACCGCAGATCAGGTCACCTCGCAGGTGATCGATCCGAGCACCGGGGAGGCGTACGCGCTCGCGCCGGTCTCCACCGAGCGGGACGTGGACGCGGCGATGGCGGCGGCGGGGTCGGGCTTCGAGGCCTGGCGCGACGCCACCCCGGCCGAGCGGCAGCGGGCCATGCTGCGCATCGCCGACGCGGTCGAGGCGCGGGCCGGCGAGATCATCGCGGCCGAGTGCCGGAACACGGGCAAGCCGGTCGAGGCGACCCGCGCCGAGGAGATGGGGCCGCTCCTCGACGAGCTGCGCTTCTTCGCGGGCGCGGCGCGGATCCTGGAAGGCAAGTCCGCGGGGGAGTATCTGCGCGACCACACGTCCTACGTGCGGCGCGAGCCGATCGGCGTGTGCGCGCAGATCACCCCGTGGAACTATCCGATGGTGATGGCGGTGTGGAAGTTCGCGCCGGCGATCGCGGCGGGTAACGCCGTCGTGCTCAAGCCGTCGGACACCACCCCGGTCAGCACACTGCTGCTGGCCGAGATCGCCGCCGAGTTCCTGCCGCCGGGCGTGCTCAACGTGGTCTGCGGCGACCGCGGCACCGGGCGGGCCGTGGTCGCCCACCCGGCCCCGCAGCTCGTCTCGATCACCGGCTCGACCCGGGCCGGCATGGAGGTCGCGGTCTCGGCGGCCGCCGACCTCAAGCGGGCCCACCTCGAGCTGGGCGGCAAGGCGCCGGTCATCGTGTTCGACGACGCCGACATCGCGGCCACGGCCGGGGCGATCGCCGGGGCCGGCTACTTCAACGCCGGCCAGGACTGCACGGCGGCCACCCGGGTGCTCGTGCACGGCCGGGTCGCCGCCGACTTCACCGCCGCGCTGGCCGAGGCGGCCCGCAACACCAAGGTCGGCGCGCCCGCGGACACCGACGCGTTCTTCGGCCCGGTCAACAACGCCGGCCAGCTGGCCCGGGTGCAGGGCTTCCTCGACCGCGCGCCCGACCACGCCGACATCGTGGCCGGCGGCAAGCGGATCGGCGACCGCGGCTACTTCCTCGAGCCGACCGTCGTGGCCGGTCTCCGGCAGCGCGACGAGATGATCCAGGACGAGGTCTTCGGGCCGGTCATCACCGTCCAGTCGTTCGACGACGAGGATGCCGCCGTCCGCTGGGCCAACGACGTGCGCTTCGGGCTGAGCGCCAGCGTCTGGACCCAGAACCACGGGCGGGCCATGCGGGTCTCGCGGCGGCTGGACTTCGGCGCCGTCTGGATCAACACCCACCTGCCGTTCGTCTCGGAGATGCCGCACGGGGGCTTCGGTCACTCCGGTTACGGCAAAGACCTTTCGATGTACGGGTTCGAGGAGTACACCCGGATCAAGCACGTGATGAGCTACCTCGGCTGACCGCCCCCACATAAACAGAGGAACGCCATGACCACCCCCCAGCACGCGCCGGCGATCGAATTCGTCGGCGTGAACAAGAACTATCTGTCGCACGGTGAGACGGTGCCCGCCGTCAAGCGGACCGACCTGGCGATCGCGCAGGGTGAGTTCTTCTCGCTGCTGGGCCCGTCCGGGTGCGGCAAGACCACCACGATGCGCATGATCGCGGGCTTCGAGGAGCCGACCGCCGGCAAGGTCATGCTGGACGGCCGCGACGTCACCGGCGTGGCCGCCAACAAGCGCGACGTCAACATGGTGTTCCAGTCGTACGCCCTGTTCCCGCACCTGAACACGTACCAGAACGTCGCCTTCGGCCTGGAGCGCAAGAAGGTCGCCAAGAACGAGATCGGCCGCCGGGTCGGCGAGATCCTCGAGATCGTGTCGCTGACCGGCATGGAGAAGCGCTCGCCCAAGGAGATGTCCGGCGGCCAGCAGCAGCGGGTGGCCCTGGCCCGGGCGCTGGTCAACCGGCCGCGGGCGCTGCTGCTGGACGAGCCGCTGGGCGCCCTCGACCTCAAGCTGCGCCAGCAGATGCAGATCGAGCTCAAGCGCATCCAGCGCGAGGTCGGCATCACCTTCGTCTACGTCACCCACGACCAGGGCGAGGCGCTGACGATGTCGGACCGGATCGCGGTCATGAACGCGGGCGTGATCGAGCAGCTGGGCTCGCCGCGCGAGATCTACGAGCGGCCGGCGTCGCGCTTCGTGGCCGGCTTCATCGGCACCTCGAACATCGTGGACGGGCACGTCGAGCGGGTCGAGGGCGGGCTGGCCCTGCTGAGCTACACCACTCAGGACAGGGTGGTCGTGCCGGTCGGGCAGTCGACGCGCACCGGGGACAAGCTCGAGGTGTCGATCCGCCCGGAAAAGATCGACTTGCACCGGGGTGTCCCGCCGGTCACCGCCACGGGCGGCAGTGTGCTCTCGGGCACAGTGACCGAGGTCGTTTATCACGGAACCTCAACGAATTACACCGTAGCCACCGCGGCCGGCGCGGACTTTACTGTCTTCGATCAAAATGCATCGAACGCCGAGGATCTTGCCGTCCGCGGTGATCGTGTCTATCTCACCTGGGCCCCCCAGCACTCATATCTGATCGGAGTCTGAATGTCCGCGTCGAACTTCTCCGACCCCTCCCTCCTCCGTGGTCTGACCCAGCGTCGCTTCGGTCGTCGGGACGCGCTTCGGCTCTCCGGACTCGCCGC
The DNA here is from genome assembly GCF_016785085.1 of Paractinoplanes lichenicola. Classification (GTDB taxonomy): domain Bacteria; phylum Actinomycetota; class Actinomycetes; order Mycobacteriales; family Micromonosporaceae; genus Actinoplanes; species Actinoplanes lichenicola. Next base: position 10,991 of record NZ_JAENHO010000010.1, on the reverse strand, counting down.
CATGGGCGGCGCCCTCGCCGCCTGCGGGGTGCAAGGACAGGGCACGCAGGCGCCCGCCAGCGCCGAGCCCGACGCGGTGGCGCAGTTCTGGAACGGCAAGGTCAAGAACGGCTCGATGAGCTTCGCCGGCTGGCCGCTTTACATGGACCCCAAGCAGCCCGAGCTCAAGAAGTTCACGGCCAGGACCGGCATCAAGGTCAAGTACGACGAGGTCATCCAGGAGATGGGCCCCTGGTTCGCCAAGGTGCAGCCGCAGCTGTCGGCGGGCCAGTCCATCGGGTACGACCTGATGGTCATCACCAACAGCTTCCAGTTCACGCAGTTCCGCGACTCGGGCTTCCTGGCCCCGCTCGACCACTCGAAGCTGCCGAACTACGCCAAGAACGCCGGCGCCGCGTACAAGAAGGAAGCCTTCGACCCGGGCAACGCCTACTCGATCCCGTGGGCCTCCGGCATGACCGGCATCGCGTACGACTTCAACAGGACCGGCCGTGAGATCACCAAGCTCGCCGACCTGTGGGACCCGCAGTTCAAGGGCAAGGTCGGCATGTTCTCCGACATCCAGGAGCTCGGCAACTTCGGCCTGCTGGCGCTGGGCATCGACCCGGCCGAGTCGACCGCCGACGACTGGGAGAAGGCGGCCGACCACCTGCGCAAGCAGAAGGACGACAAGATCGTCCGCAACTACTACGACCAGTCCTACATCGAGGCCCTGGGCAGCGGCGAGGTGTGGCTGACCCAGGCCTGGTCGGGCGACATCTTCCAGAAGAACATCTCGGACGGCACCGACTTCCGGTTCGTGATCCCCGATGAGGGCGGCACGATCTGGACCGACAACATGACGATCCCGGTCACCGCCCCCAACCCGGTCGACGCGCTCATGCTGATGGACTTCTTCTACGAGGTCGAGAACGCCGCGACGCTCGCCGAATACATCAACTACGTCTGCCCGGTGCCCGCCGCGCAGCCTGTCATCCGCACCCACGCCGGCAAGGCGACCGGCGAGGACAAGGACGCCCTGCTCGACGTGGCCGACTCCAAGCTGGTGTTCCCGACCAAGGTGGAGTACGACAAGCTGCACTACTACGTAGCGTTCGAGGCCACGGCCGAGCAGCAGAAGTTCCAGAAGACCTTCGAACCTATCGTGCTGGGATGAGATGAACCGCGTCAAAAACAAGCTCGCCCCGTACCTGCTGGTTCTGCCGGGCGGGGTCTGGCTGCTGGTCTTCTTCGCGGTGCCGATGGTCGCGATGTTGTCGCTCTCCCTGCAGGAGGGCGACATCGTCAACGGCTACCGCTTCACCGGCCACTGGCAGACATACACGGAGGCCATCTCCGCGTACGACACGCAGATCATCCGGTCGCTCATCTACGGGGCCATCGCGACGATCGTGCTGATCGTGCTGGCGTTCCCGGTGGCGTACTGGATCGCGTTCTACGGCGGCCGGCGCAAGCCGACGTATCTGTTCCTGGTCCTGCTGCCGTTCTTCGTCTCGTTCGTGCTGCGCACCATCTCGTGGCGGCAGATCCTGACCGACGAGGGGCCGCTGATCTCCCCGCTGCGCAGCGCCGGCCTGGTCGACCAGTCGTTCCACATCCTCGGCACGCCGTTCGCGGTGATCGCCGGGCTGGTCTACAACTTCCTGCCGTTCATGGTGCTGCCGATCTATGTGGCGCTCGAGCGGATCGACCCGCGCGTGGTCGAGGCGGCGCGCGACCTGTACGCCAACCCGGCCACCACGTTCCGCAAGGTGGTCTTCCCGCTGGCCCTGCCCGGCGTCTTCGCGGGCGTGCTGATGACGTTCGTGCCGGCCAGCTCGGACTACGTCAACTCGGAGGTGCTGGGCAGCGCCGACACCACGATGATCGGTCAGGTCATCCAGACCCAGTTCCTCGAGAACTCCGACTATCCGACCGCGTCGGCGCTCTCCTTCGTGCTGATGCTCGTGCTGCTGATCGGCGTCTTCACGTACGCCCGCATCCTCGGCACCGAGGACGTCATGAAGGTGGCCGCCCGATGACCGCACCGACGCTCGACCGCCGGCAGCAGTCCACGCAGGTGGAGGAGGCGGCCCGGATCAAGCCGAAGCGCCGGATCACCGGGCCCGGCCTGCTCCACGCGTGGACCTGGCTGATCATCGCCTGGCTGGTCCTGCCGATCGTCGTGATGATCGCGTTCGGGTTCAACGACACCCCGGGCCGCTACAACCAGACCTGGGTCGGGTTCACGTTCAAGTGGTACGGGCGCCTGTTCGAATATTCGGACCTGACCAGCGCCCTGATCACGTCGATCCTCATCGCGATCGTGGCCAGCCTGCTCTCCGGCGCGCTGGGCACGGGCATCGGCTACGCGCTGGGCCGCTACCGGTTCCGCGGCTCCGGCTCGCTCAACCTGATCATGTTCGCGACGATGTCCTCGCCCGAGCTGATCATGGGGGCGTCGCTGCTCAGCCTGTTCGTCTCGGCCGGCGCCGGGCTCGGGCCGGTGACGATCACGATCGCGCACGTGATGTTCTCGATCTCGTTCGTCGCCGTCGTCGTGCGGGCCCGGGTGATGACCCTGGACCGCTCGATCGAGGAGGCCGCGGCCGACCTGGGCGCCAACGCGTGGACCACGTTCTGGAAGGTCACCTTCCCGATCATCCTGCCGGCGATCTTCTCCGGCGTGCTGCTGGCGTTCGCGCTCTCCATCGACGACTTCATCGTCACCGCCTTCACGGCGGGCACCACCAAGACGTTCCCGCTGTGGATCTGGGGCGCCACCCGCGTCGGCATCCCGCCGCAGGTCAACGTCATGGGCACGCTCATCTTCGCGGTCGGCGTGTTCTTCGCGCTGCTCGCCAACATCCGATCGTCGAGCAAGGGTAAGCGGGATTGATAACTCGTGCCTCCATCCTTTTCGTCCCTGAAGGATGCCGTTACTGAGCCGTACTGGCTCACCCAGGCGGGGGCTCCGGCCCCCGCCGCCCCGCTCGACGGGCTCGGCACCGCGGATCTGGCGGTGGTCGGGGCCGGCTACAGCGGGTTGTGGACCGCCCTGATGGCCAAGGAGCGCGACCCCGGCCGCGACGTCGTGGTGATCGAGGCGGGCACCGCGGGCTGGGCCGCGTCCGGCCGCAACGGCGGGTTCTGCTCGGCGTCGCTCACCCACGGCCACGCCAACGGGGCCAGCCGGTTCCCGGGCGAGATCGACCATCTCGAGAAGCTGGGCCGGCAGAACCTCGACGAGATCGAGGCGGCGGTCGCGCGCTACGGCATCGACTGCGACTTCTCCCGTACGGGGGAACTGAGCGTCGCCACCGCGCCCTGGCAGCTGGCCGAGATGCGCGCGCAGCTGCGGCCCGGCGAACAGCTGCTCGACCGCGACCGGGTGCGGGGCGAGGTCGACTCGCCCACGTACGTCGGCGGGGTGTGGGACCGCGAGAACTGCGCGATGATCGACCCGGCCCGGCTCGTCTGGGGCCTGCGCGAGGCGTGCCTGTCGCTGGGCGTGCGCTTCTACGAGCAGTCGCCCGTGGAACGGCTCACCCGGCATGGCGCCGGGATGCGGCTGCACACCTGGCGGGGCCGGCTCGACGCGGCCAAGGTCGCGCTGGCCACCGGCGCGCACGGCCGGCTGCTGCGGCGCCTGGGCCACTTCGTGGTGCCGGTCTACGACTACGCGCTGATGACCGAGCCGCTCACGCCGGCCCAGCTGGCCTCGCTCGGCTGGCGCCACCGGCAGGGCATCGGCGACGCGGCCAACCAGTTCCACTACTACCGCCTGAGCGCCGACAACCGCATCCTCTGGGGCGGCTACGACGCGGTCTACTACAACGGCGGCCGGATCGAGGTGTCCCACGACCAGCGCGAGGCCACGTTCGCGCTGCTGGCCGACCACTTCTTCACCACGTTCCCGCAGCTGGAGGGCCTGCGCTTCACGCACAAGTGGGGCGGCGTGATCGACACGTGCAGCCGGTTCAGCAGCTTCTTCGGCACCGCCCACGGCGGCCGGGTGGCGTACGCGGTCGGCTACACCGGCCTGGGCGTGGGCGCCACCCGCTTCGGCGCCAACGTCATGCTCGACCTGCTGGCGGGCGCGCCGACCGAGCGTACGGCGCTCAAGATGGTGCGCAGCAAGCCGATCCCGTTCCCGCCGGAACCGGTGCGCTCGGGCGTCATCCAGCTCACCCGCTGGTCGATCGCCCGCGCCGACCACAACGACGGCCGCCGCAACCTGTGGCTACGCACCCTCGACAAGGTCGGCCTGGGCTTCGACTCCTGACGATTGGTGACCTTGGGCGACGCTGGACTAAGCTGCTAGCTAACCGCGGAGGTGGCGCTGTGCCCGCTGAGTTCAGCTTTCCCAGGTTCGAGGTCCACGTCGAGAGGGACGAGGTCCACTTCAACATGCACGAGGCCAAGACCCACCTGTCCCGGATCATCGAGCGCGTCGAGCAGGGCGAAGAGATCTTCATCGACCGGGCCGGCGTCCCCGTGGCCAAGGTGGTTCCGCTGGTGCGCCGGGTCAACCGGGTGGGCCTCGGCTCCCTGGCCGGCCAGGTCGACCTCTCCGGCGACTGGGATTCGGCCGAGACCAACGCCGAGATCGCGCGGGATTTCGGCGTCGGCGGATGAGCCTGCTGCTCGACACGCACGTCGCGCTCTGGGCCATCACCGGCGACCCGACGCTGGGCGAGGAGCTGCTCTCCCGGCTGCGCCACGACCCCGACATCTTCCTGTCCCCGGTCTCCCTGTGGGAGATCACGATCAAGCAAGCCGTGGGCAAACTCGGCGGCCCACCTGATCTGGCCGAGCGGATCGCCGACATCGGATTCCGCGAGCTCCCGATCACCTACGAGCATGCGATCGTGGCGGGCCGCCTTCCCCCGCACCACCGCGACCCGTTCGACCGCATGCTCATCGCCCAGGCCCGCGTCACCGGCCTGACGCTGGCCACCCGCGACACGTCGATAAGCCTGTACGACGTCGACCTGCTCAAGGTGTGAGCAACGCCGACCTCGTCGAGCTGACGGCTGCGCGCGGTCACTCGCCGCGCCGCTATTGTCTGCGGGCGTGAGACGTGGGCGCCTGGCGAGGATTCGGGAACTTCGGGCTGTCGTCGCTGGGCTCGTGCGGGATGTGGGGGAGGACGATCCGCGGACCGTCGAGTCGCGGCTTCGGCTGGCGGGGGAGCTGAGGGGGAGCCTCGACGAGGACGGGAGCTTCGACGAGCCCGACGTCGAGCCGCAGCGGTGGGAGGAACTGCTGGCGGCCGAGTTGGGCCGTGCGTTGGCGAGCCGGGTGCGGACGTTCGGGGACGAGCATCCGCAGACGTTGGAGGTGCGGCGGCTGCAGCTCATGCGACGGCCCGACCCCGACCGGCGGCCGCCGGTCGCCCTGGATGACCTGGAAGAGCTGGCCGCCGTGCACGAACGCGTGTTGGGACCGGACGACCCGGAGACGCTGGGGCTGCTGGAGCGGCTGCCGGGCGCGACTGGGCCCCGTGCACCCGGAGACCGTCGAGGCGCGGACGCTGCACTGGCACCTCCACGAGCGGGCGGACCACATCCCGCTGGTCGAGCAGATCTTCGCCGACCACGAGCGGCTCCTCGGGCCGGACGATCCGCGGACGCTGCACGCCGGTGTGGAGCTCGCGCGCCTCTACGGGTGGACGGACCCGCGCTGCACTGCCCTCGCCGCACGCCTCGTTGAGCCGTTGTACGCGGCGCCCGAGCCGGACTGGGATGACGTCCGGGCGGTTCTGCACTACCTGTCGGCCCGGCACGCGCAGACGGGGCGGATGGACGAGTTCCACGCGGTGTGGAACCGTTATCCGACGCCGGACGAGGACGAGCGACTGGCTCCCGGCGACCCGGACTATCCGGCCACCGACGACGACCTCTGACGGTCAGAGGGCTACGCCGGTCAGGACCATTACTCGGGGTTCGGTGTAGTCGGTCATGGCGCTGGCTACGCCCTCGCGGCCGGTGCCGCTGGCTTTCACTCCGCCGTACGGCATCTGGTCGGCTCGGAAGCTGGGGACGTCGCCGATGATGACGCCGCCCACCCGGAGCCGGCGGGACGCCTCGAAGGCCAGGTCGAGGCGGCGGGTGAAGACGCCCGCCTGCAGGCCGAACGCGGAGTCGTTGATCGCGTCCAGGCCGGCCTCGTCGGAGTCGACGGGGGTCAGCACGAGCACCGGGCCGAACACCTCGTCGGCGCTGACCTTGGCGGCGGCGGGGACGCCGGTCAGCACCGTGGGGGCGATCGTGGTGCCGTGGCGCTCGCCGCCGAGCAGGACGCGGGCTCCGGCGGTGACGGCCTCGGTGATCCACTGCTCGATGCGGTCGGCGGCCTGGTCGTTGATGACCGGGCCGACGTCGGTGGCCTCGTCGCGGGGGTCACCGGTGCGCAACGCCCGCACCGCGTCGAGCAGCAGGGGCGTGAAGGCCTCGAGGTGTGCGCGGTGCACGAGCACGCGCTGGACGGCGATGCAGCTCTGCCCGGCCTGATAGTTGCCGAAGGTGGCGATCCGCTGGGCCGCGAACGCCAGGTCGTCCCAGTCGCGGCAGATCAGCGCGGCCGCGTTGCCGCCCAGCTCCAGGGTCACGTGCTTGCGGGGCGCGGCGTCCTGGATGAGCGCGCCGACCGGGCCGCTGCCGGTGAACGAGACCACGGGCAGGCGCGGGTCGGCGACCAGCGCGGCCATCCGCTCGTTGGGCACCGGCAGCACGGAGAACATCCCGTACGGGAGGTCGAGGTCCGCCATGATCTCGCCCAGCAGCAGGGCCGTCAGGGGAGTGGCGGGCGCCGGCTTGACGATGATCGGGGCGCCCACGGCCAGGGCCGGCGCGACCTTGTGGGCGACCAGGTTGAGCGGGAAGTTGAACGGCGCGATGCCCAGCACGGGGCCGCGCGGCACCCGGCGGACCAGGGCGATCCGACCGGCCGCGGCGGGATCGGTGTCCAGCCGCTGCAGCTCGCCGGAGAAGCGACGGGCCTCCTCGGCGGCCCAGCGGAACGTGGAGACGGCCCGCGCGACCTCGGCCCTGGCCCACTTGACCGGTTTGCCGTTCTCGGCGGTGATCAGGGCCGCGAACTCCCCGGCGCGGCGGCCCAGCTGCCGGCTGATCTCGTCAAGGGCGCCGGCCCGCTCGGCGGCGGTCAGGGCGGCGGCCGGGCCGGTGGCCGACACCGCGGCGGCGACGGCCTCCTCGACCTGCTCGGCGGTGGCGTGGGAGGTCTCGCCCACCACCCGCGTGTCGTACGGGTGACGCACAGTCAGGACGTCCGCGCTGGTGGCCGGCTTCCCGGCGACGTGGAAGGGGATCACGGCCGGGAGCGTACCCGCAGATGCAGCACGGAAATAGTTGTCGGGCCTCTTGCATGCGACGGAATCAGTGAAATGATCGGGTCCACAAGCCTGAAGGAGTTGAGCCATGCCCACGTCGGCCGAGTTGCACAAGCGCCGGGCCGCGGTTGTCGCGCGGGGGGTCAGCAGCATGGTCCCGTCCTACGTGAGCAGCGCCACCGGCGGGACGATGACCGATGTGGACGGCCGCGAGTGGATCGACTTCGCCGCGGGCATCGCCGTGACGAACGTCGGCAACGCCGCCCCCAAGGTCGTCGCCGCGGTGCAGGCTCAGGTCGAGCGCTTCACCCACACCTGCTTCATGATCGCGCCGTACGAGCAGTATGTCGCGGTCTGCGAGGAGCTGGCGGCCCTCACTCCGGGTGACTTCGAGAAGCGCTCGGCGCTGTTCAACTCGGGCGCCGAGGCCGTCGAGAACGCGGTGAAGATCGCCCGGCACGCCACCGGGCGCCAGGCGGTCGTCGTGTTCGACCACGCCTATCACGGCCGCACCAACCTGACGATGGCCCTGACCGCCAAGGTCATGCCGTACAAGCAGGGCTTCGGCCCGTTCGCGGGCGAGATCTACCGCGTGCCGATGTCCTATCCGCTGCGCGACGGCCGCGGCGGGGCCGAGGCGGCGGCGTACGCGATCGGCCAGATCGAGAAGACCGTCGGCGCGAGCAACGTGGCCGCCGTGCTGATCGAGCCCATCCAGGGCGAGGGCGGTTTCATCGTGCCCGCCGAGGGGTTCCTGCCGGCGATCGCGGCGTGGAGCAAGGCGGCCGGAGCCGTGTACATCGCCGACGAGATCCAGACGGGCTTCTGCCGTACGGGTGCCTTCTTCGCGAGCGAGCACGAGGGCGTCGAGCCGGATCTGATCACCACCGCCAAGGGCATCGCCGGTGGGCTGCCCCTGGCCGCGGTCACCGGCCGCGCCGAGCTCATGGACGCCGTGCACCCGGGCGGCCTCGGCGGCACGTACGGGGGCAACCCGATCGCCTGTGCCGCCGCGCTGGCCTCGATCGAGACCATGCGCGAGCTCGACCTGGCCGCCGCCGCCCGCCGCATCGAGTCGATCGCGCGGCCCCGGCTGGAGGCCCTCGCGGCCAAGCACCCGTCGATCGCCGAGGTGCGCGGTCGCGGCGCGATGCTCGCCGTCGAGGTCGTGATACCCGGCGAGGACGGTCCGGCAGGCCCGGCGCCGGACGCCGCAGCCACCGCCGCGGTCGCCAAGGCCGCGCACGAGCTGGGCCTGCTGCTGCTCACCTGCGGCACCTACGGCAACGTGATCCGGCTGCTGCCGCCGCTGATCATCTCCGACGAGGAGCTCGATCGCGGACTCACCTTGCTCGAACAAGCCTTCTCCGTCGTTTAAGAACATTCAGGAGCCCCCCGTTGAGCGACCTTCAGTCACCCGACTACGAAAAGCTGTCCGGCGCCGCCCGCGACCACCTGTGGATGCACTTCACCCGGCTGTCGTCCTACCAGAAGGCCGAAGTCCCGATGATCGTGCGCGGCGACGGCTGCTACATCTGGGACTCCAACGGCCGGCGCTACCTCGACGGGCTGTCCGCGCTGTTCGTCGTGCAGACCGGCCACGGCCGTCAGGAGCTGGCCGAGGCCGCCGCCAAGCAGGCCGGTGAGCTGGCCTACTTCCCGATCTGGTCGTACGCGCACCCCAAGGCCGTCGAGCTGGCCGCGCGGCTGGCCGACCTGACCCCGGGCGACCTCAACCGGGTCTTCTTCACCACCGGCGGCTCCGAGGCCGTCGAGTCGGCGTGGAAGCTGGCCCGCTCGTACTTCAAGCGCACCGGCAAGCCGACCAAGACCAAGGTGCTCTCGCGCAACATCGCCTACCACGGCACCTCGATGGGCGCCCTGTCGATCACCGGCATCCCCGCGCTGAAGCAGGACTTCGAGCCGCTCGTGCCGTCGACGTTCCGGGTGCCCAACACCAACTACTACCGCCGCCCCGACGAGAGCATGTCGCCCGAGCAGTTCGGCGTGTGGGCGGCCGACCGGATCGCCGAGGCCATCGAGTTCGAGGGCCCCGACACGGTGGCCGCGGTCTTCCTCGAGCCGGTGCAGAACGCGGGCGGCTGCTTCCCGCCCCCGCCCGGCTACTTCCAGCGGGTCCGTGAGATCTGCGACCGGTACGACGTGCTGATGGTCTCCGACGACGTGATCAGCGGCTTCGGCCGGCTCGGCGAATACTTCGGCGGCCACCGGTACGGCTACACGCCCGACATCATCACCGTCGCCAAGGGCCTGACCAGCGGCTACGTCCCGCTCGGGGCGATGATCGCGTCGGAGCGGCTGGCCGAGCCGTTCCTCGAGGGCACCAACTGGTTCGCCCACGGCATCACGTACGGCGGGCACCCGGTCGGATCGGCGGTGGCGCTGGCCAACCTCGACATCATGGAGCGCGAGGAGCTCAACAAGCACGTCCGGGACAACAGCGACCTGTTCCGGTCGTACCTCGACAAGCTGAGCGACCTGCCGATCGTCGGCGACGTGCGCGGCGACGGCTACTTCTTCGGCCTCGAGCTGGTCAAGGACAAGGCGACCAAGGAGACGTTCAACGAGGAGGAGTCGGAGCGGCTGCTGCGCGGCTTCCTGTCCTCGGCGCTGTTCGAGGCCGGGCTGTACTGCCGCGCCGACGACCGGGGCGACCCGGTCATCCAGCTCGCGCCGCCGCTGATCGCGGGCGAGGCCCAGTTCGCCGAGATCGAGCAGATCCTGCGCTCGGTGCTGACGGAAGCCTCCACCTTGCTTTGATGAAGGGGCGCCGGGCCGCCACGGGGCATCCCCCGCGGCGGCCCGGCCATTTCACGGCCGGTCGCCGATGTCCTCGACCACGGCCTGCGTCAGAACGACGGTCTGCGACCGCACGGCGGCGTCGAGCGGGTTGGTGCTCAGCCGTCGTCCCACGTCGGGTGCCACTCCGTCGCTCCGCGTCGCGTACGGCGACGGGGTGGTGCGCTTCGGCGCCGGTGCCATGGACGCCTTCTGGCCCGACGGCAAGGGGAACACCGACTGGTACCCGGCCCAGCGCCCGGTGGCCGGGTCAAAGAGCAGGTCATTCGTGGATTCATGTTCGCGTTTGCGTATCACCACCAGCCGGCGTTCGCCCACTGTCGTCTCGCCGACGCTCACCGGCAGGCCGGACAACGTGTCGAACACTCCTCGCAGCCGCTCGGCGGGGATGTAACGGTCCACGGTGAAGAGGTCGAACAACCCTCCCCAGATTTTCCGGTCGTCGGAGTCGAGGCCTTGGTGCTCCGGGGCTTTGACCAGGGCGTCCCGGATCTCCGTCGGATCGGTGGGACCGGCGACCAGCTGCTGCAGACTGGGTACGCCGAGGCTGCCCGGCTTGTATTTGCCGGATGCCTTCCACCCGCGGACCTCGGCCAGCATGTCCGGCCGCGGCTTGCTGGCGTCACACTCAGTGAGGCCGAGGCTGCGGGTGTCGGCGTCAAGCCAGTCCTCGCAGGTCCGGGCGTAGGCGAAGCCGTCCCGTTCCCGGCTGACTGAGTTCCCCCCGTTTCGACGGAGCGGTGGTTACCTGCTTCCGGTCGGGGCAGGGGTGAGGTTATCTGGCTCGGTTTGGGCGTGCCAGGCCGCCTCGTATTCGTCGGGGCTGAGGTAGCCGAGT